>NZ_JAJITC010000009.1 GCF_020881035.1 Paraburkholderia translucens | reverse complement strand
GATGAAGGCGATCACCGGTCTGAAGGCGTACGCGGCCGGCGACATCGAGTACATGGGTCAGTCGATCAAGGGGCTGCCCGCGCATGAGCTGCTCAAGCGCGGTCTCGCGATGGTGCCGGAAGGACGTGGCATCTTCGCGCGCATGTCGATCGTCGAGAACATGCAGATGGGCGCGTATCTGCGCAACGATACCGATGCCATCAAGTCGGACGTCGAGCGCATGTTCGGTTTCTTTCCGCGTTTGAAGGAACGTGCGACGCAGCTGGCCGGTACGCTGTCCGGCGGTGAGCAGCAGATGCTCGCGATGGCGCGTGCGATCATCTCGCGCCCGAAGCTGCTGCTGCTCGACGAACCGTCGATGGGTCTGTCGCCGATCATGGTCGAGAAGATCTTCGAAGTGGTGCGCTCGATTTCCGCCGAAGGCATGACCGTGCTGCTCGTCGAGCAGAACGCGCGTCTCGCGCTGCAGGCGGCCAATCGCGGCTACGTGATGGACTCCGGTCTGATCACGATGTCGGGCGACGCGAAACAGATGCTCGACGATCCGAAGGTGCGGGCCGCGTACCTTGGTGAATGAGTGGGCGAATAAGCTGGGTGATTGGCCGGGCGTGTGCCGTTCACGGACACGTCCGGCCTGCAATGCGCCTCACGATGCAACGTCGTGGGGCGCGTTTTACGCTGATTGCGTCTTTCGTGAACGCACGCAGCTTTTGCGAGCGGATATCGCCGACCGCGCCGAGCCGGGCGCGAAGCCGACGGCGTCAACCGGCCGGTGCCGCCTCCGCGTATTTGCCGAGCCGTTTGCCGAGGCTGATCACGGCGTCGGCGCGATAACCGAGTGCATCGTAAAACGCGCGCACTTCAGCCGTCGCGGACGATAACACCTGCAAATTCACCTTCGGACAACCAAGCTTCGTCAACTCGCCTTCGACGTGCGCAACGAGTCGCGTACCGATGCCATGACGTCGCAGCGATGCGTCGACCGCGAGCGAATACAGCCAGCCGCGGTGGCCGTCAAAGCCGCCCATCACGGTGCCGACGATGCGTCCATCGAGCACCGCGACGAAGAACAGTTCCGGTTGAGTCGCGAGCTTGTTCTCGATCGACAGACGCGGATCGCGCTGCGGTTTCGTGACGTCGCGATACTCGGGAAACACCTCTTGCCACAGTGCGATCACCGCCGCGGTATCGCTCGCGTCGAAGCGGCGGATCGACAGCGTCGTGTTCGTCGTCATCGCTGCGCTCCCCGGTCGTTTACAGCGAGTCGAGAACCGAGCGCAGCATCGCCAGCATCTGGTCGATCTCTTCGGTCGTGACGTTCAGCGCCGGCATGAAACGCAGCAGGTTCGGACGAGCCGCGTTCAGCAGCACGCCGTCAGGCTGCATCTGGCGCGCCTTTTCGACGATCTGGTTGCCGATGTCCTTGCCGAGCAGCAGCGCGCGCAGCAGGCCCTCGCCGCGCTCGCCCTTGAAGCCGCGCTCCTCGGACAGCTCGAGCAACTTCGCGCGCAGATATTCGCCGCGCGCGCGCACGCCTTCGAGGATGCCCGGTGCCGTCAGTTGCGAGATCACCGAGTAGCCGACCGCGGTCATCAGCGGATTACCGTTGTAGGTGCCGCCCTGGTCGCCGGCTTCGAACACGGCGATCTCCACCTTCGACAGCAGCGCCGCGAGCGGCACGCCGCCGCCGATGCCCTTGCCGAGTGTCATGATGTCCGGCTCGATGCCCGACAACTGATATGCGAACAGCGTGCCGGCGCGACCGCAGCCGCTTTGCACTTCATCGACGATCAGCAGCAGGTTGTGCTTTTTCGTGAGCTCGCGCAGCTGCTGCATGAATTCGCGAGTCGCCGGGATCACGCCGCCTTCGCCCTGGATCGGTTCGAGCATCACCGCGACGGTCTTCGCATTGATCAGCTTTTCGACCGAGGCGATGTCGTTCAGGTCCGCCTTCGGGAAGCCCGGCACCTGCGGCGAGTAGATCGTGTCCCAGCCCGGTTTGCCGCTCGCCGACATCGTCGCGAGCGTGCGGCCGTGGAAGCTGTGATCGAACGTGATGATTTCGAACGCGCCGTCCTTGAACTTCTTGCCCCATTTGCGCGCGAGCTTGATCGCGCCTTCGTTCGCCTCGGCGCCGCTGTTCGCGAAGAACACCTTGTCGAAGCAGCTGTGTTGCGTGAGCAGACCCGCGAGCTTCGCCATCGGCTCGTTGTAGAACGCCGGCGACGGGTTGATCAGCAGCTTGGCCTGGCTGTTCAGCGCTTCGATCATGCCGTCGTTGCAATGGCCGAGGCTATTGACCGCCCAGCCCTGAATGAAATCCAGGTAGCGCTTGCCGTTGTTGTCGTAAATCCACGAGCCTTTGCCGTGCGTGAAAACGATCTCGGGCCGGTTCGTGATGTACATCAGCGAATCGATTGGATACTCATTGAAATTCATGACGGCAGGCTCCAGGCAAATGGGTAAGAGCAGGGTGAAGAAACGGTGTCGGTTTGGCCCATCGAAAAGGCGGCCGGAAAAACAGAAAAGCCACGGCATGCCGTGGCTTTCATGATTCGAACAGCTTGCGCCCAGGTTTGAGTGTGGCGCGAGTCCGTGACGAAGCCAGCGGCGTCCCTAGGGGAGCGGCGAGCGGCGACGTCGGAGTTCGGGCTGGATGCGGTTCATGCGCGAGAGAATACGATAAGAAAAGCGCCGGTGTAAACCATGAATTTGCACTGGCGCTGCATCGAGGCGATTTTGCCGGTTTGCCGCGAGGCGGACATGTTCGGTGCGACCGGCCCACGCGAGCGCTTGTTAAGGCGTGCGGGCGGGCCGTTCGCGCCCGTGCGATCAGACCGCGTTCGCGAGATCGGCCGCACTCGTGAACGAGTCCGCGTAGAACTCGTCTTCCGGCAGATGGTGATGCCGCGTGAAATCGCGCAGCGCCGATTCGACCATCACCGGCGCGCCGCAGGCATAGACCTGATAGGCCGACAGATCGGGCAGGTCCTCGATCACCGCGCGATGCACGAAGCCGGTGCGGCCCGACCACGCGTCGCTCGCGTCAGGTTCCGAGAGTACCGGCACGAACTTGAAGTTTGGAATCTCGCGCGCCCATTGTTCGGCGAGTTCGAGCAGATACAGGTCTTTCTTGCGGCGCGCGCCCCAGTACAGCGTCATCGGGCGCGTGATGTTCTTGAACACCGCATGCTCGACGATCGCCTTCAGCGGCGCGAAGCCGGTGCCTGACGCGAGCAGGATGATCGGTTTGTCCGAGTCTTCGCGCAGGAAGAACGTGCCGAGCGGAGCTTCGAAACGAAGGATGTCGCGCTCTTTCAATGTGTTGAACACGTGATCGGTGAAGGCGCCGCCGGGCATGTGGCGGATGTGCAGCTCGATCGGGCCCTCGACGTGCGGCGCGTTCGCCATCGAATAGCTGCGGCGCTTGCCATCCTTCAGGATGAATTCGAGGTACTGGCCGGCCAGATATTGCAGACGCTCGTTGGCGGGCAGTTGCAGCTTCACGACGATCACGTCGTCGGCCTTGCGCTCGATCGCGTTCACGCGGCACGGCAGCTTCTTGACCTGCACGTCGCCGACGCCGGCCACTTCGCGGATGTCGACTTCGAGATCGGAGCAGGCGGTCGCGCAGCACAGGAGTGCCATGCCGCGCGTTTTTTCGTCGTTCGACAGCGCCGACGACGAATGTGCGCGCTGTTCGATCTCGCCGCTCACGACCGTGCCCTTGCATGAACCGCACGCGCCGTTCTTGCAGCCGTACGGCAGGCCAATGCCTTGACGCAAGGCCGCGGAGAGCACCGGTTCGTCCTGTTCTACCTGAAACTGCCGGCCGCTTTGCCGGAGCGTGACGTTAAATGCCATAAAGTGTTCGAAATCGAAAAGTCGGAATCGTAATGGGACCCGCCGGAAGAACCGCGCGGTACCTGTTGCGTGTGACCGCTACAATGCGTCCACCATGAATGCGACACGAAACTTCCGCCGGCCGCGCGTGCTGATCGTAGGATGCGGCGACGTCGGCATGCGGTGCGTGCCTCTCTTGCGTCCGCGTACGCATGTCTTCGCGTTGACGAGCCATGCCGAGCGCTGCGCCGAGTTGCGCGCCTCAGGCGTGACGCCGCTCGTTGGCGATCTGGATGCGCGCCGTAGCCTCAAACGGCTCGCGCGCCTCGCGCCGACGGTGCTGCATCTCGCGCCACCGCAGAAGTCCGGCGACGACGATCGACGCACTCGCGCGTTGCTGGCGACGTTAGGTGCCGCGGGCCGCATGAGCGCCTGCGCGGCGAGGCCGTCCGTCGCGCCGATCGCGCGGCTGCGCCGCGCGCGCGCCTCAGGTCTGGACGCTGAAACAGCCGGTATTGTACCCGACGGGGTGCGCCGGACTGCCGCTTCGCGCACACCGGTGCGCATCGTTTACGCCAGCACGACGGGCGTCTACGGCGATTGCGGCGGCGCGTGGATCGACGAAACGTGCGCGGCGCGGCCCGCGAATGCGCGCGCGAAACGTCGCGTGTCGGCCGAGCGGCAGTTGCGAGCCGCAACGGCACGCGGCAGTGTCGCTGCGAGCATCGCGCGGATCCCGGGCATCTATGCGCGCAACCGTCTGCCGCTGGCGCGGCTCGAAAAACGCACGCCGGCGCTCGTCGATGCTGACGACGTCTACACGAACCACATCCACGCTGATGACCTCGCCGCGATCCTCGTGCGTCTCGCGACGCATGGCCGGCCCGCGCGCGTGCTGCACGCGTCGGACGACTCGTCACTGAAAATGGGAGAGTATTTCGACGCGGTCGCCGACGCGTTCGGGCTCAGCCGCGCGCCGCGCATCACGCGCGCGCAGGCCGAGCAGCAGATCGACCCGATGCTGCTGTCGTTCATGCGCGAGTCGCGACGACTGGTGAACCGGCGCCTGAAGGAAGAATTGCGAATGCGTCTGCGCTATCCGAGCGTGGACGATTTTTTGCGCGACGCGGCGGGCAAGAGCGGTTAGGTCGCGCTGTCCACCCGGCCTCAGGTTAGAGACGGCAGCACTTCCAGCAACAGAAAGCACAATATGCCGCCGATCAGCGCGCCGATCAGATTCGGATGGTACTTGTGCCGCAGCCGCATGATGACCAGCGACCCGCCGACCACCAGCAGAGCAAAACAGATAAACGCAATCATCGCCTGCGAAAACGCCATCGTACCGTCGATATGCATGGCGCCCCTCCTTGAAACCTTTGTTGTCCTTTGTTTAGACGAGTATAGGGCGACCTGTAAGCAACGGCATGCTGCAACGCAGCGCGGGATCAGCGATTCACGGCAATGCGAACGGGCTTTCTCCGGCACTTCAAGGACTTAGACAGACATTCGCTGCGCGGTAGCTGTTTACCCGGCCCGCAGCGCGGCGAGGCCGGTGTCGTCGAGCCATTGCCATGCGCCGGGTGCGAGCGACGCCGGCAGCGCGAGGCCGCCGATCCGCTCGCGATGCAGCGCCTCGCAGCGGTTGCCCGAGGCCGCGATCATCCGCTTGACCTGGTGGTATTTGCCTTCGAGCACGGTGAGCGCGAGCGTGTGGGTGTCGCGCGCCTGCGCTTCGAGCGCGGCGCTCGGCCTCGTTTCGCCATGCAGCAGCACGCCGTCGCGCAAAGCGGCGAGCTGCGCGTCGTCGAGCGGATGCCGCGTGGTCGCGACGTAGAGCTTCGGCACCTTGCGTTTGGGCGACGTGAACTGATGCACGAACTTGCCGTCGTCGGAGAGCAGCAGGAGGCCCGTGGTGTCCTGATCGAGACGGCCGACGCACTGCACGCCGCGCTCGGCGAACTGCGGCGGCAGCAGGCTGAACACGCACAGATGATGCTGCGGATCGCGCGAGCATTCGTACCCGGCGGGCTTGTTGAGCAACAGATACGCGTGCTCGCGATACGGCCATTCGATACCGTCGACGCTAAAGCGCAACGCGCCGCTATCGACCGCGAAATCGGCGTCGGCATCGGTGCAGATCGCACCCTGGATGCTGACACGCGCGTCGCCGATCAGCGCGCGGCATTGGCGGCGCGAACCGAAACCTTGAGTGAAGAGGATGCTTTCGAGATTCATGGCGAGCGAAGAATAACACCGCAAGAAACGAAGCGCCCTACCAGTCCCGCGGGCGAGGATGAATCCCTCACGTCGAACCTCGGGAGCGCCCCGATGCGGCGTGGCGAGTGCGGCGCCCGGCACTCGGTGACGAACCGCCACTCGTCCTGCTGAAAATGGATTTTCATCGCGGCGCAACATGAGGCGGGTGCTGGAGCGTCTTGTCGGAAGGGCTCTGGTCGGTGAAAACCCGCGAAAGATCAAAAGTGATTCATTTCGCGGTTTCTTCCGCGTAAATTCACTTTCATCGAATCTGGCTGGAACATCTGCGCCCGTCCGCTCGCATGATCCATCACTTGTCCGCTGTATCGAACCCCGCGGAGCAGGCCATCGCCGCGCGCATTGCCGCCGCGATGCCGACGCTCACACCGATCCATCGGCGCATGGGCGAGTACGTGCTGGGCAATCTGTTTCGCGCGGCGACGATGCGCATCGACGAACTCGCGAGCGTGGTCGGGGCGTCTGTCGCGAGCGCGAATCGCTTTGCGCGCACGCTCGGCTTCGACGGTTATCCGCAGTTTCGCGAGGCGCTCGTGCGCGGCTTCGAGGCGACCCTCGCGCCGGCCGAGCGGCTGCGCAGCGCACAGGAAACGCTCGCGGCCGCCGACGATCTGATCGACGCCTCGCTCGAGCAGGCCGCCCACAATCTGCACGCGACGCGTGCGTCGATCGACCGCGCTGCCGCCGACGCCGCCGTCGATGCGATCATCGCCGCGCGCCGCGTGTTCGTCATCGGCTTCGGCGCCAGCGCGTTCCTCGCGAGCCTGATGGAGCACGGCCTGTTGCCGTATCACGACAACGTGCATTCGCTCGCATTGACCGGTGGACCGTCCTACGCGGCGCGGCATCTGGTGCGTTCGGGCGCGGGCGATCTGGTGATCGGCATCGCGTTTACGCGCTATGTTCAGGACACGATCAAGCTCGCGCGCCGCGCGTTCGAGCGCGGCGCACGCGTGCTCGCGCTGACCGACGGCCCGTGTTCGCCGCTCGCGCAGTTCGCGGACCTGTCGCTGTATATCCGCACCGAGCGGCGTCTTGCGTCGAATGCCGATTCGGCTGCGCTCGCGGTCATCGAGGCGCTATGCGACGCGGTGGCGTATCGCACGCAACGCTCGGTCAAGGCAGCCGCCGAGGTCAACGAGTTCGTGCTGCCGTGGCTGGTCGATGCGCAGTCCGGCGCGGCCGGCGCCGCGCAGGTGCCGGCGCGCACCGCGAGCAAAGCCGCGCGCGCGAAGGTCGACAACAGCGAAGCCAATGGCATCAAAGCCAGGGAGACCGAAGCAAAAGCCATCACGGCAGTCCGCGCTCCCCGAACCACCCCGACACCACCACCCAAACGATGAACGCCAACGCAGTCATTGCCATTCACGGCGGAGCCGGGACGATCCTGCGCGCGTCGATGTCGGTCAGCGCCGAAACGGAATACCACGCGGCGCTCAACGCGGTGCTGAGCGCGGGCCAGCGCTTGCTCGGCGACGGCGGCAGCGCGCTCGACGCGGTCAGCGAAGCGGTGCGTCTGCTCGAAGACTGCGCGCTCTTCAACGCGGGCCGCGGCGCGGTCTACACGGCGGCCGGCACCCACGAGCTCGACGCCGCGATCATGGACGGCCGTACGCTCGACGCCGGCGCGGTCTGCTGTGTGAAGCGCGTGCGCAATCCGATTCTCGCCGCGCGCCGCGTGCTGGAGCGCAGCGGCCATGTGCTGTTTACCGGCGAAGGCGCGGAAGCATTCGCGGCGGCGCAGGGGCTCGAGTTCGTCGATAACAGCTACTTCGATACCGACACGCGCTATCGCCAATGGCAACTCGCGCGCGGGCTGCAGCGGCCGATGCTCGATCACGACGCCGCGACGCTCGCGGCAAGGTCTTCGGGCGATAAGGACCCGACGCCGCACGAGCCGATCGATCCGAATCGCAAGTTCGGCACCGTCGGCGCGGTCGCACTCGACCGCCACGGGCATCTCGCCGCGGCGACCTCGACGGGCGGCGTGACCAACAAGCAGGTGGGCCGCGTCGGCGACTCGCCGCTGATCGGCGCGGGCTGCTACGCGGACGACGCGACCTGCGCGGTGTCGACCACCGGCTCCGGCGAAATGTTCATACGCATGGTCGCCGCCTACGACGTCGCCGCGCAGATGGCCTATCGGCAGGTTTCGCTCGAAGAAGCGGCGTACGACGTCGTGATGAACCGCCTGCCGAAGATCGACGGACGTGGCGGTCTCGTCGCCGTCGACGCGCGCGGCAACGTGACGCTGCCGTTCAACACCGAAGGCATGTATCGCGGTTTCGCGCGGCTCGGCGAAGCGCCGGTGACGGCGATTTATCGCTAGCCGCTCGCCTCTGACGCCAAAGCGCCGCCCGTTTGCAACACCGGCAGCCGCGTTCGAATTCAAGTCCCGATCTCCCCCGACCTCGGCGGCATCGCGGGCTTCTTCCATACCGAGCCGACGCCCGACGGCGTCTAAGCCTACTGCTGCCGGCTCAACTCGCGCGCCGCGTGATCAATCGCCTCCGCCACCGCGCCGGCGTGCGACACCGGCGCGAGATGGCTTGACGCGACCGGCACCACCTTCGCACCGATGCGCCCGGCGATCATCTTCTGCAGATCGGGCGACACCGCCCGGTCTTTCGTCGTCAGCACGTACCACGACGGTTTGTCTTTCCAGCCGACCTGATCGACCGGTTCGTCGAATGCACTCGCGGCGATCGGCACCTGCGCGGCGGCGAGCACGCGCGTGACGGTCTCGGGCACGTCGGCGGCGAGGTCCGGGTGATAGCGCGCGCGGTCGATCCACAAAAAGCCATTCGTGTCCTTGCTGATGCTCTGACCGGCCGGCATCGGGCCGCCTGCCTTCATCACGTCCATCGCCGATTCGTGCAGCTGCGGCGCGAGCGCGGCGACGTACACGAGTCCCGCGACGTTCGGCGCATTCGCGGCGACCTCCGTGATCACGACACCGCCCCACGAGTGCCCGACCAGCAGCACCCGGCCGCTCTCGCGCGCGAGTACGCGGCGGGTCGCGGCGACATCGTCGGCGAGCGAGGTCAGCGGGTTCTGCACCGAACTCACGTGATAACCCTTCTGCTGAAGCTTAGCGATCACGCCGTTCCAGCTCGATCCGTCGACGAACGCGCCATGCACGAGCACGATGTTGCGCACCGGGCCGCTGTCCTGTGAGCCGGACTCATCTGCCGGTTGCTGGACGGCGGGCGCCGCGGGCTGCTGCGGTTGCACGGATGGGGCGGCAGGAGCCGTCTGCGCCGGCGCGGATGTGCTCACACCCGCGAAACAGAGGCACAACACGACGGCGCGAAGCTGACGTTTGGACAACATGGTGAAGCTCCCGGGCTGAGAGTGGACTTCGGCAACATACTCGCGCGCCATTCTCATGACAATCACAATCCGCGCGTTTAAGTGCGCCGCAGAACGAAGGTGGGTGGCTTCCGAAGTCAGAGAAATATCGACCGGGGTAAAATCAGTAGTTTTGCCGGGCCGGACCATGCTATCCAGCCGGGCGATCTGCCGCAGCGGTTCACACGCGGCGATCTCGACACAGCAGGGCGTAATGAACAGTGCACAGCAGCAAGAGGGCCTCAAGCGCGGGCTCAAGAATCGCCACATCCAGTTGATCGCGCTGGGCGGCGCGATCGGCACGGGTCTTTTTCTCGGCTCCGCCAGCGTTCTGCAAGCCGCCGGTCCGTCGATGATCCTCGGCTACGCGATCGGCGGCGCGATCGCGTTCATGATCATGCGCCAGCTCGGCGAGATGGTCGCGCAGGAGCCGGTGGCCGGCTCGTTCAGCCACTTTGCGTACAAGTACTGGGGCGATTTCCCGGGCTTTCTGTCGGGCTGGAACTATTGGGTGCTCTATGTGCTCGTCAGCATGGCCGAACTGACCGCGGTCGGCACCTACGTGCATTTCTGGTGGCCAGGCGTGCCGACCTGGGTGTCGGCACTGGCGTGCTTCGCGATCATCAACGCGATCAATCTCACCAACGTGAAGGCCTACGGCGAAACCGAGTTCTGGTTCGCGATCATCAAGGTCGCGGCGGTGATCGGCATGATCGTGTTCGGCGGCTATCTGCTTGTGAGCGGTCACGGCGGCCCGCAGGCGACGGTCGCGAACCTGTGGAGTCACGGCGGCTTCTTCCCACACGGCTTTCACGGGCTCTTCATGATGCTTGCCGTGATCATGTTCTCGTTCGGCGGGCTGGAACTGATCGGCATCACTGCCGCCGAGGCCGCCGAGCCGCAGAAAAGCATTCCGAAGGCCGTGAACCAGGTGATCCTGCGAATCCTGATTTTCTACATCTGCTCGCTCGCGGTGCTGCTGTCGCTCTATCCGTGGAACGAGGTGGCGGCGGGCGGCAGCCCGTTCGTGATGATCTTCTCGCAGATCGGCTCGACGCTGACCGCCAACGTGCTCAACGTGGTGGTGCTGACCGCGGCGCTGTCGGTGTACAACAGCGGCGTCTATGCGAATAGCCGCATGCTGTACGGTCTCGCCGAGCAGGGGAATGCGCCGCGCGCGCTGCTGAAGGTTGACCGGCGCGGCGTGCCGTATCTGGCGATCGGCCTGTCGGCGCTCGCAACGTTCGCGTGCGTGATCATCAACTACGTGATCCCGGCCGAAGCGCTCGGCCTGTTGATGTCACTCGTGGTCGCGGCGCTGGTGTTGAACTGGGCCCTGATCAGCCTCACGCATCTGAAGTCGCGCAAGGCGATGGTGGCCGCGGGCGAAACGCTGGTGTTCCGCTCGTTGTGGTTCCCGGTCAGCAACTGGATCTGCCTCGCGTTCTTGGCGCTGATCCTCGTGATTCTGGCGCTGACGCCGGGCTTGTCGGTATCGGTGTGGCTGGTGCCGGTGTGGCTCGTGCTGATGTGGGGCGGCTACGTGATCAAGCGGCGGCGCGAGGTGGCGCGCGCTGGCGTGGGGGCTGTGAGCCGGTAAACGCCGGTCTGCACGGGGCGCGTGAAGTTCTGCTTTACGCGCCGCGGTTCCCCCGTTGTCGACCTCGCATGACGATCCTGCGGTTGCGTCGAAGATACCGGTACTCGTGCATCGTGAGGGCGATGACGACCCAAGGTAGACTCGAACAGCAGGTGCAGGTTTTTCTCGCCCAGTCATCTCCTTTCTCACGCATTCGCTGTCCCCGGTTCTGCGACTTCGTCGCGCGCGAAGCGCCCATAACGCAATGCCAGCGTTGGCAGGACGATCAGGTTCAGTGCGGTCGAGGTGATGAGTCCGCCAAGAATGACGATCGCCATGGGGCCTTCGATTTCGTTGCCCGGCGCACCACTCGTCACGGCAAGCGGAGCCAGCGCGAGCGCGAAGGGCAGATTGATCATGACCAGCAGCACGGCGCGCCGGTTCTTCAACGCCAGGAACAGCAACGACGCGACGGCCACCAGCGCAATCCCACCGTACGCGAGCAGGTCGCGCTGCGATTGCGCGCGCGCTTCGCTCTCTCCGCTGAAAACGGCATAGGTACTGGCCGGCATTCTGATCTCGCGATTCACACGGTCCTGCGCTTCCTTCACGAAGTCAGTGATCGCCCGTCTGCCGAGATTGACCGACACCGTCTGTACGCGCTGACCACCGTCATGCGTGATCTGGTAGCGGCCGGCGACCTGCCGCACCGACGCGAGCGGCAGTTCCTCGCCCCAGACTTCGGACTCAAGTTCGGCGCGGGTGAAGGTGCGCTGGGGCGACTGCATCAGGATACGCAGCAAGTGAAGACATTTGGGAGGAAGCTTGACCGGGCGTCCGGCACGCTCGACGCTCATCGTTGACAGGCAGAGGCGCACATCCGCAAGTCGAAGCTCCATGGTGGCGACCAGGCCACGATAGCGCTTGATCATCGCGCCAAGCCGCGCACCCACTTCCTTAAGGGAGAACGGCTTGACCAGGTAATCATCGGCGCCGTGCACGAAACCTGCGAGCTTGTCGTCAAGTGCGTCCTTCGCTGTCAGCATCAAAACCGGTGTGTCCCGCCGCGCCTCTTCCCGCAGCTTGCGACACAGCGTGAGGCCGTCCATGCCCGGCAGTGACAGATCGAGAAGGATGGCATCCCATGAGTCGGCGAGTGCCATCTGCAGCCCTGCGTTGCCACTGGAGGCTACATCGACCTCATAGCCGCTTGCCTCGAGATAGTCGTAGAGGTTCGCGGAAATCGAGGAATCGTCTTCAATAATGAGCACCTTCATGAACATCCGTTAATCACGTTCGGACAGCAGGGGAGCCGATGCTACCGCAGAACTTATACCGCTTGACCTTCCTATCGTTGGAAGCTTCATAGTGAACACGCTTTCCGCACTATTGGAGGGAAATATGAAACTCGAAGTGAAGGATATGTCCTGTGGTGGCTGCGCTAGCGCGATCACGCGCGCGGTCACCGACGCCGACCCCGCCGCCAAAGTCGACGTCGATATGACAACCAGAACGGTGAAAATCGACTCAGGGCTATCTGCACAGCGCGTGGCTGCCCTGATTGAAGCGGCCGGGTTTCATCCAATGCTCAGCCCGTCCCCGGCGGATTGACTGTCAGGGCCCAGAATGCTGTTTCACTTTTACACGTGGAGACTTCGCATGCGTATTCTTTCTGTCGCCCGTTCGTCGTTTGTGTGCGCTGGCGTAGTGCTGGGCCTGGCTGCGCTCCCGGCCGCGGCGCAGCAGAGCAGCTCAATGCCCGGGATGAAAATGTCGGCCCAGGACGGCGCGGGGGCGAGTGCATCGACGCAAGCATACCAGGACGCCGACGAGAAGATGATGCACAACATGAGCGCGCCGCCCTATACCGGAGACGCAGACAAGGACTTCGTGGCGCACATGATTCCCCATCATCAGGGTGCAATCGAGATGGCCAAAGTCCAGTTGAAATACGGCAAGGACCCGGAACTGAAAAAGCTGGCGAAGAGCATTATCAACGCACAGCACGATGAAATCGGCTTCATGCAGCGATGGCAGCAGAAGCACGGCGGCAAGTGATGGGATAGGGCCCGGCTCGGGCCGTTCTCATCGGCGCACGGAGGGTGCATCGTTCTAACCTGGACATCGGTTAGCGACATGGTGGTATCTCCCGCTGGAAAAACCAGAAAAACGAGCCAGGTACCACCGGTTGTCGAACCACGTCCCTGCTCTTCCTGAGCAAACACACCCGGTCAATCCCGGCAGCTTCACGACGAGATTAGCGGTCAAGGGCTCGGGTTTCATGAAATCAGGGAGCGCGCGAAAGATATGTTCAACCTGTGGTAATTGACAAGGTCAGAACAGGAGAATTTTTGATGATTGATACTCAGAAAGAAATCGCGCGTCGTTTATCGGCGCTTCAGGGCCTGCAATTGAGCAGCGTGAACCGTGCTGCCGATATGCTGACTTTGGGGTTTGGTGATCTGCGGCCCGTCACCAATTTTCGCGGCGTTATCAAGAATGTTGGCGAATGGGCACTCCATATCCAATGCCCTTGGAGGCTAGAGAAAGCGGCTCAAGTTGTGGCAACTCAAGAAGATCTCAGCGAGTCCGACGAAAGGGCATACGCGACTGCGGATCGCCTTCGAGGACTGCTGGTAGAGCACGGACCTTGTATTGTCGATGGCGTGTCAGTAAGCGATGATGGGGGCATAATCGTTTCGCTGTCGCGCGGATTTCGCCTCGTCGTTACCCCAGATGGAATCGAAGGAGCCGAAGACTGGCGATTTTTCGCCCCAGGCATTGACGCGGCGCATCTTGTGATTAAAGGTGGGGCCGTCGCCCCTGAGTCTTTCGACTGATACGCAAAAGCCGGCCCTCGCGAGTCGGCTTTTTTTTGTGCGGGCTTGTAAGGCACAGCGTGAGTGTTATGGGCCGCACCTCTGAATCAATCCTCTATGCCGCAAACATGCGCCGCCCACGCTTCCGTCATCGGGCGGCGCTGTTCTAGCTGCGGCCCGTTCCCTACCGTCCCGCCGTGATCGGAATGACATCGGCCCCGGCCTTTATCCGGTCAAGGTAATCCGCCCACTCCTGCATCATCTCGCGGCGCTCGCGAATGAACTTCGTGCGGTTGTACGCCGAGCCAAGATTGTCCGGCACCGCGTGCGCGAGTTGATGCTCGATCACTTCCGGCTTGTTTTCCAGTTCCTCAGGCAGGATCGTGCATGCCATCGCGCGGAAACCGTGGCCGGTTATCTCGGTGCGGGTAGGGCGCTGGTAGTACAGCGTGTCCCCGGGCGGGTAACAGTTCTTCAAGGTGAACGTGAGCGCGCCAGTGCGTAGCTTCATGATGGTAGTTACCACAGAAACACGCTGGGGAAGGCTGTAAAGCCTTGCTGGATAAGGCTTTGAGGAATTCGGATGGTGCCCAGGGCCGGAATCGAACCGGCACGCCTTGCGGCGGGGGATTTTGAGTCCCCTGCGTCTACCAATTTCACCACCTGGGCAGATTCTGCAGCGCACATCGGGAGTTCAGCGCGCGAGGAAGACGCAGATTATGGCCGAAAATCGGTCGGCGGGCAAGCCGATTGCCTCTCCCGGCGCAGCGCGTTCGCGGCGAGCGGTGCTCAGGCAGTGCGCGAGAACCGTTCGAGCGTCTGCTGCCCGAGAAAGCGGTCGAATACCATCGCGAGATTGCGCACGAGCATCCGGCCCGCCATCCGCACTTCGAGCTTGCGCGCGTTGAGCGAGATGAGTCCGTCGTCCTCGTATGCGCGCAGACGCACGAGTTCCGGCGCGAACGTGTCGGCGAAGCGAATGCCGTATGCGGCTTCGAATTCATCGAAGCTTAATTCGAGGTTGCACATGAGCTGTGTGATGACGTCGCGCCGCAGACGGTCGTCGGCGGACAGCCGAATGCCGCGCGCGATCGCGAGCTGGCCCGCGTCGATCGCGCCGGTGTAAGCGGGCAGTTCCCTCGCGTTTTGCGCGTACACGTCGCCGACCTTGCCGATCGACGACGCGCCAATGCCGATCAGATCGCACTCGGCCCGCGTGCTATAGCCCTGGAAATTACGATGCAGCGTGCGCTGCGCCTGTGCGCGCGCGAGTTCGTCGGTGGGCAGCGCGAAGTGATCCATGCCGATGTACACATAGCCCGCCTCCGTCAGCTGTTCGACCACCCGTTGCAGCAGCGCGAGCCGCTCCTCGCTCGACGGGAGCGTCGCGGAATCCATCTGGCGCTGCATCTTGAAGAGCTGCGGCATGTGCGCATACGCGAACACCGACAGCCGGTCAGGCGCGAGCTGAAGCATCGTGTCGAGAGTGCGACTGAAGCTCGCCACCGTTTGATGCGGCAGGCCATAGATCAGATCGACGCCGATCGAATGGAATCCGTGCGTGCGCGCGGCCTGCATCACCGACGCGGTCATCTCGAACGGTTGAATGCGATTGATCGCCCGCTGCACGCGCGGATCGAAGTCCTGCACGCCGAGGCTCAGACGGTTGAAACCGAGACGGCGCAGAAGCGCGACCGTGTCGGGGGACGCCTCGCGCGGATCGACCTCGATCGAATATTCGGCTGCGTCGTCGGGCAGCAACCGGAAGTGCTCGCGCGTCGCGGCCATCAGCTCGGCCATCTCGTCATGCGCCAGGAACGTCGGCGTGCCGCCGCCCCAATGCAGTTGCGACACGGGCCGCTGTGCATCGAAACACGCTGCCTGCAAGCCGATTTCGCGTTTGAGCCGCTCGAGGTAGGGCCGCGCATGCGCGCGATTTTTTGTCGCGACCTTGTTGCAGCCGCAGTAGAAACACACGGTGTCGCAAAACGGAATGTGGAAGTACAGCGACAGATCGGTCGATGCGGCGCTGGGGTCCGAGGCGGCGCGGCGATAGTCGGCGGTGTCGAACGTTTCGCGGAACTGCGGCGCGGTCGGATAGGACGTATACCGGGGACCGTTCGTGCCGTAGCGTGCGAGCAGGTCGGGGCGGAACAGGGAGTCGGTTAGCGACATGAGTGGTGTGGGATGATGGGCGGCCCGAGGCGTGCCGCGGGTGCACGGCCGGTCGGGACATCTGAGTCCAGGAGAGCGTGGGTGGACCCGATTGCGCAAAAGGTCGCACGGACAGGCAGTGGCACAATGCGGGTCTGGCAACGCGTTGGCAAGGTTTGAGTTCAGGGAAGATGACGTGGATCAAAGGTTGAGCAGCGAACCGCAAAGCAGTACCACGTCGAACGACGTGCACGCGAAAAACGGCGAGTTCGGGCGGGCATCGCCGTTTCGCGTGGACGGCCATGCGTGCCGTCCCGATTGCGGCGCGTGCTGCATCGCGCCGTCGATTTCGAGTCCGATTCCCGGCATGCCGCACGGCAAGCCGGCGGGCGTTCGCTGCGTGCAACTCGGCGACGATCTGCGCTGTGCGATCTTTGGCCGGCCGGAGCGGCCCGCGTGCTGCTCGGGTTTGCAGCCACAACTCGAGATGTGCGGCGCAAATCGCGCTGAAGCGCTTGCGTGGCTCGAGCATCTCGAAGCGCAAACACAACCGGCATCCCGGCCATGACGCGCGGCATGCGGCAAGCGTCATCACGAATCGCGCCAGCCACCGCAAGCCGATGTCCGCAAGGGCTTCCACAGGAGATTTCGCATGACTCGACCCGCAGCGCCCGCTCGGCGCCGCTTTCTGTACGCAGCGCTGATCGCAGGCACCCTGCCTGGCGTCACCGTGTCGCTCGCTGCTTGCGCGAGCCCGACGTTTCCGTTCATGCCGTCGCACTACACGTTCTCGCAGCAGCAGGTGCAAGAGGCCGTGCAGCGCAAGTTCCCATCTCAGCGCACGGTGTCGCAGGTGTTCGACGTCGCGCTGAGCAACCCGGTGGTGGGCATGCAACCCGATGCGAACCGCGTGTCGGTGAGGCTCGACGCGCGTTTCGCGAGCCCGTTCCTGCAACAGCCGGTCGATGGCGTGTTTACGTTATCGAGCGAACTTGCCTACGACGCGGCGAGCCGCTCGGTGATCCTCAAGTCGCCGAGTGTCGATAACGTCAGCGTGAACGGCGAGGCTCAGGTTTATACGCAGCAGATCAACGCGGCCGCCGCGTTGCTCGCGACCCAATTGCTGACCAACTATCCCATCTACACGTTCAAGCCCGAGCAACTGCAATTTGCCGGCGTTCATTACGAACCCGGTACAATCACCATTCTTACAAACGGCATACGCGTGCAGATCGTCGAAAAATGACACGCACGTGCGGCCGCCAGGGCCGCGCATGCCAGTGAAGACCGTGCCGGCACTTTTCGTTGCGACAACGACCGCGATAAGGGGCACGGATGGACTGGCTACTGGCTTGCAAGGCATTGATTCTCGGCGTGGTCGAGGGTTTGACGGAGTTCTTGCCGGTGTCGAGCACGGGGCATCTGATCGTCGTCGGCAGTCTGCTCGATTTCTCCGGCGACCACGCGAAAACCTTCGTTGTCGTCATCCAGCTCGGTGCGATTCTCGCCGTGTGCTGGGAGTTTCGCCGCCGCATCGGCAACGTGATCGTGGGTCTGCCGAGCCGGCCCCAAGCACGGCGATTCGCGCTGAACGTGATCATCGCGACGATTCCGGCAATCGTGCTCGGGCTGCTGTTCGAGAAGCCGATCAAGGAGGCGCTGTTCTCGCCGGTGCCAGTCGCGTTCGCGCTGGTCGCGGGCGGCGTCGTGATCCTGTGGGCGGAGGCGCGTCAGCGTGCGCGCGGCGACGCGGCGGTGCGGGTGCGCAGCATCGACGATCTGAGCCCGCTCGATGCGCTCAAAGTCGGCCTCGCGCAGTGCTTCGCGCTGATTCCGGGGACCTCGCGCTCGGGCTCGACGATCATCGGCGGCATGCTGTTCGGCATCGAGCGCCGCGCCGCGACCGAGTTCTCATTCTTTCTCGCCATTCCGATCATCTTCGGTGCGACCGTCTACGAGCTGTACAAGGACTGGCATCTGTTCACCACCGATGCGCTCGGCAGCTTCGCGCTCGGTTTCGCGGCGGCGTTCGTCAGTGCGTTCCTCTGCATACGCTGGCTGTTGCGCTACATCGCTTCGCACGACTTTACGGTGTTCGCGTGGTATCGGATCGGCTTTGGCCTGCTGATCCTGCTGATCGGTTATAGCGGCGGTTTGAGCTGGGCCGATTAAGGTCTGCCGTGCGAAAAAAAGGTCCACGCGTGTGGACCTTTTTTGCTGGCTGGCTATTTCGTCGCTCTCGTTTGTTACGCGGCGCCGCGCTTGCGGAACACGAGATCCCACACGCCGTGGCCGAGCCGCAGGCCGCGTCGCTCGAACTTCGTGACCGGGCGATAGTCGGGCCGCGGCGCGTAGCCGTCGGCGGTGTTCTCGAGCAGCGGATCGGCGCCGAGGACTTCGAGCATCTGTTCGGCATAGTTCTGCCAGTCGGTCGCGCAATGCAGATACGCACCCGGCTTCAGGCGCGACACGAGCAGCGCGACGAACTTCGGCTGGATCAGCCGGCGCTTGTGATGGCGCGCCTTGTGCCACGGGTCCGGGAAGAAAATGTGCACGCCGTCGAGGCTGTCGGGCGCGATCATTTGCTCGAGCACTTCGACCGCGTCGTGCTGGATGATGCGGATGTTCGTCAGCGACTGCTCGCCGATCAGCTTCAGCAATGCGCCGACACCGGGCTCGTGGACTTCGACGCCCAGGAAGTCGTCGCCGGAACGCTGCGCGGCGATCTCCGCCGTGGTGGCGCCCATCCCGAAGCCGATCTCCAGCACGCGCGGGGCCTCACGGCCGAACACGGCGGTCCAGTCGGGCTGCTGGGGCGCATAGGGCACGACGAAGCGCGGACCAAACTCATCGAGCGCGCGGCGCTGACCGGTCGATACGCGACCCGCGCGCGTGACGAAGCTGCGGATGCGGCGGTGATACAGCGTGTTTGGCTCGTCGCCGGCGGCTGCGCCCGCTGGCGTAGGGGAGTCGTCCGGCAGGCCGGAGTCGTTTGGATCGTGGATCATCGTCGATGCTGCTGCAAGGGTGAGGGCTGCGCGGCTTGCGCGCGGTGCCGGGCCGTTGCCACTACGAAAAAGCCGCCTTCAGGGAGGCGGCTCTTGCTGGATTCCGCTGAACACTCAGCCGGAAAGTGGAGCGGGCGATGGGAATCGAACCCACGGCTCTAGCTTGGGAAGCTAGGGTATTACCATTATACGACGCCCGCGGAACTCGCAATTTTACAGGGGTTTCGGCGCTTTGGGGAGTCGGGATCGCGTTCGCTGGCGTGAAAAGTGTATGCACTTCGGCATTTCTTGCTGGCATCGCCGTAAGCGTTTGCCGTCGCGCAACGCATCCCGGAACAATCGGTCGAAATTTCAGACTTTGGTTAGACGATTGTGCAATACTTGCCGTGCAGCTTGCGCTCAATAGGTGATCCAATCGGGGATGAACCATGAAGAGTAAGGTTACGGGGCCCAAAGCGGCCCACAATGCGTCGCAGGTTCTGGCGAACGGTTCGACCGGCAAAAATTCAAAGACTGCCGCCGGGAGCGCACTATCACAGGTCGCGGCGCCCAAAAGAGTTACTTCGTCAGGCGCAGCATCGAGTGCGTCGAAGGTGCTCCGCGATGGACGGACAAGCGCTGCTTCAAAAAGCGCGGCGGGCTCAGCATTGTCACAACGGCAGACGAGCAGGAAGAAGTGATTCGCGAACGAGTTTCCGTCTGAGCGAAATACGGGAGCGGGCGAAAAAAATCGCTGTGTATGCGCAGCGAGGCGTTGGGGCGAGTGCATGAGGGTGACGTGAAAACTGTCACTGTTGCTCGCGGGGGTTCGAGCTGGTCGCCGTTGTTTCGATCGTGATTGTTTGGCTGCCGTTGCCTTGAAGGTCGTTCTGCTGGACCCTGGAAGCACTTTCAACAAACGGAGTGCAATCATGGTCGATCAGAAGCAAGGTGCTGCGGGCAAAGACGAGAAGGCGAACAAGCCGGCTGTCGTTGATTCGAAGGCAAGTGGTACAGCCCCGACCGGTAGCGCGACGACGAACGACACCGCAGCTAAACCGGCACCGGCTACGCCGACGAAGATGGAACTGGCGACTGAGATCTACAAGCGGATGCGGACGGTCAAGGACGTTACCCGGAAGGACATCATCGAGAAGTTCATCGCTGACGTTAAGTTGACGAAGGCGGGCGCCAGCACCTACTACCAACTGATCAAGGACAAACACGAACCGCAAGGAAAGAAGTGAACGCTTCGGCGTCTTGGCAGCCCGCACCGCGAGTGCCGATGTCAGCAATCGACGGGCTGCTCGGACACTCTGGTCGCGCGCGCGCCGGCCTGGACACCGTGACCTGTAACTTCGCTAAAACGGGAGTCAAGCTAGGTCGCCTGCGCAACATGGCGAACGCTCCGTAATATCTGAACGACAACCGAGTGAATAGGTTGGATCAGCGTGCTCGATAAATGCTAGATGGCCCCGCTATCAATCATTCACTATGCGAAATCCTCGAGTGAGCGCTTTACTCATGGCTTGTTCGAAAGCTGGGTTGGACACTGAAGTCGTGAGCGTAGAGAGCTCACTTCCAACTTGTGTGAATTTATAGCCGTAAAGGGATGGTTTTCCGCGCTTCGCTACGAAATTTATTTCCGTGCCGTGGTAAGAGAGTGCGGCAGTGATTCCTTTATGGAAATCACCAATCGAAAATTTATCATCGAAAATTAATCCGACGTTACGGAGGCTCATAATGTCGGATAAGCTTAATCCGAATTCATTAAGACTGATTTCTTTTTCGGGATTGGTAAAAATTTGTGCCCAAAACGATCTTTTGTGTGATCCGGTTATTATAATTTTATTGCCATAGTAATTGCTGGCTAGATTGCAGGCGATTTGAAATAATTCAGCTTCTGCCTGTGATATCCCGCTTAGTGTGGAAAGAGATTTTTGGGAGAAGGCCCCGGCTTTTCGAGTTTCCCCTGCCAATATCTTTCCCCATAGGGTTTGCATGAGTTCTGAGTTTGCTCGCTCGGCATGCTCGATCCATTTATCCATCCAATCTGGATCAATAGGGTCGCTCGCAATATCCGTATCTGAAGAGTTGGATAGGGCTTCCTGAATGCAAGCGTCGAGATTTTCCTGCTTTCTCAACTTCTTGTGTTGCTCTCGCAGTTCGGCGCGTTCATCAATCGACAATTTTGCGTTGAAGTCGATTAATTTCGCTTCAGATTTTGCGCGGGCGGAATCAATAATGCCTCTGGATTTGGCGTTTAATTTTGCATTCTCAATCGTATTGATTTTGTAGGCCTCCGCGTCTGCCTCTCTGCGGATGCCGTAAGGTCTGTAAATTGCTCCGCATGCCTTTTGGATAGCATCGATTATTTTTTCAGAACCTTTTGCAAATCCAAGGAGATCGCCCACGAGAGGTGAGGCTGGAATGTTGTGATTTTCACTATCTTGTTCTGGCATTTGCATTTCCCCGATTGGCTGGCGGTTTTTTGGATGTGGCGGTGCTGATCCGGCGAGAAGTTTGGCAGCTTTCCTCTGGTACGTGAAGTGGGCGAAACTAACGAGGAAAACCCCGTTAGATCAGGCGGGTATCTATTACCAGATGATCAAGGACATGCACGAGCCGATGGGCAGCAAGTAACTTGTCGCGGTGCTGCTTCTCGTCTCCGAACGGCTCCGTAAGGAGCCGTTCGGAGACTCGAGCATTCGATCGCTCTCAGCGCTTTTCGGGTTAAACCGACAGGTTCTTTATCTCCACAACGGCCGCTGCATGGCCTGCTTGCGTAAGCCGGTAGCCCGACTTCGGGTTGCCGTGCGTGAGTTTCTCCGCGTGCAGGTCTCGCAAGCGGTTACGGACAGTGCCAGCGCTCCGTCGACTCAGACTCCTCAGCACTGCATCTACGGGAACGGCGTCGGGATAGTGACTGTGCAGAAGGAACAGCAACTCGGTTCGGACCGGGACGTCCGCGTGGATCAGCCTCGTACCGTCTATTTCTTCAACGAGCGTCCCCACGGGCGCTTGCACAAGCTCGATCAACGCGCCGGCCTCCTGCATTGATATGCCCGTCGCGTGCCTTAGAAGCTCGGCGGTTGCCCAAGCTGCACCTTGATGAGTGAATGCCAAGTCGTGTGTGTTCGCGTCGACGTCATTCTTATGGGCGATATTTCGCTTGTTTCGGAAGGTGTACATGGCACGCGCGACTCGCGCTGCGCATATCCGCAATCCTTCGGGAAGCGCAGTGTTCTCGACCTTCTTGCCGAGATAGTCATCGACACTTGGCTTCGCGTCATAAGTCCCAGTGTCGATGAGCTGAAGGCACTGCACGAATGTCTCGACAAACTTACCCGGCGCAGCCCTCTCAAGGGTCCTCGTGGCGCAATCCCGCCTGATCTTCATAAGGTCGGCCACTAGGTCAGCGGCCAAAGTTGGACCGATGAGGCCGGACAGCGCAGCGGTGAGTCGCGCCTCATCCACCAATCATCCCCTCGACGCGCTTAACTCCCTCGTGACTTACCTTATACAGCTTACGGGCCTGACGACTGTTCCCGCTTTTCTTGAGCTGCAGGATGAGCATCGGCTTCTGGTTCTTCATCGAGTCGATTGCGTCGGTAATGTTCGCGACCTTGTGTCCGAGATGAGTTAACTCTTTGTTTGCCGAGGCGGCCGTGAAATTCTCTGCCCCTTGGCATACCTGTAACCAGTAGCCAACGACAAGCGCCCTCTCACCGTTGTTTTTTGGGCTAGTGGCCGCGTAAAGTTCCGCGAAGGTAGAGAAGGTCGGTGCTTCCATAGCTGCCTCGTCGGCGGCCATCTCTGCTGCTGCCTCGTCGGCGGTCTCGGTGTCGACGAGCGTTGCACCGCTCCTGCTTGTGACCTTCGCGTCAATGCCTAGCAGGCTCGTGATGTAGGTCAGGACGCGGGCTCTCGCTTCTTCGTCCAGCGGCTCTAGCGCGTCATGTACGGTTTTGATTGCGCTGAATTCCTTTGCTGCCTCTTCGCTCATGATGAAAGTCCCCGGACGAATTGTATGACAGCATTGTATTCGCAGCGTCTTGAGTGTCAAACACCTCATGTCGCTCCGAATGTCGCAGGCAGGTCCCGCGTAATGCTGTCTGATGCGATCGCACGCAAGCCGGTATTTAGATTGTATAAGTGCGCGTCACGAATGTTGTAGTAGTGCGCAGCGTCGGAAAAACGATAAGCCGCGATCCGCTGAGGCGGCGTACTGGGAGCCGATGGGATGGTTGTACGGTGGGGCGGCACTACGAGTTCGCTGGGCAGCGGCGCACGAATTGTGACCGCTAGATCAGCAGCTTTTTGGGGTCTGTGTTGGGGTGAAAACTGGCGTCGCCTTCAAACCCGCGTGACGCGTAGTTTTCAATGGTGCATGCTGGGAAACCACCTCCAAAACCCGCATGAATAGTGGGTTTGCTCAAGCCGTTGCAGCTTGGGAAGCTAGGGTATTACCATTATACGACGCCCGCGGAACGCACGATTTTACAGGCTTTTGGGCCGTTTGGGCAGGGGTATGGTGCGGATGCCGGCGTCGGAACGGCTATCTGTCCAGGTGAGCTTGTCGGAGCGCGTTGCCGGGTTCGCTAAGCCTCCAGATTCCGTGTTCGTCTGCCGATATCCCGGTGGTGCCTAACACCGCGCGCTTTCGCAACCGGAGCCGACGCGGACCCGGCGATCCTCCTCCCGATCAAGAGAATTTCCCAACATGCAGTGGTTTTCAAATCTGAAGCTGAGCCAGAAGCTTGTCGGCTCGTTGATGCTGTGCGCGTTCGTGACGGCTATCGTCGGCACGGTCGGCGTGCTCAAGCTGCGCGAAGTCGCGTCGATGCAAACCGAAATGTACGAACGTGAATTCGTGCCGGTGCGCGACGACGGCACCGCAGCGTGGCAGGCGGCCTCGCACTTCCGCCGCCTCTATTCGTACATCCTGAATCCGGAGGCGGCCGGCCGCGCCGATACGGTGCGCCTGAACCACGGCGGTGAGGCGGCGATCCTGTCGGCGTTCGACTACGAGCGCAAGCACGCGACCACCGAGGCGCAGAAGCAATTGCTGGGCGACTTCGACGCCGCCTATCCGGCCTATATGACTTCGGTCGCGAAGGTGATGGCGCTTGCCGACCAGGGCGACCAGACCGGCGCGCTCGCCGAGCTCAAATCGACCACCGACCCGCTGCACGTCAAGCTGCGCACACTGATGATCAAGCTGTCGGACGTACGCGACGAACTGGCCAGACAGCGCGTCGCGAACGGCGTCGAAATGGTGCGCTCGATGACGTGGTGGATCGGCAGTTGTGCGGTCGTCGGCGTTGCGATTGCGATCGGTCTCGGGCTGCTGTTGACGCGCGCGGTCGTGCGGCAGATCGGCGGCGAACCGGCCGAAGTCGCGAAGATCGTCGAGCGGATCGCGGGCGGCGACCTGAGTCAGCGCCTGCATACGGAGAGCACTGATGAGCGCAGCATCGTGCGCGCGGTCGCGAACATGCAGCGACGTCTCGCGACGGCGCTCGGCTCGATCCGCGAAAGCGCCGACTCGGTCAGCATCGCTTCACAACAGATTGCGAGCGGCAACATCGATCTGTCCGCGCGAACCGAAGGGCAGGCCGCGTCGCTCGAACAGACCACTGCGAGCATGTCGGAGTTGACACAGACGGTCAGCCGCAACAGCGACAACGCGCGCAACGCGAGCGCGCTCGCCACCCAGGCGGCGCAAATCGCGAGTGCCGGCAACACCGCTGTCGAGGGGATGGTGCGGACCATCGGCGAGATCAGCGGCAGCTCGACGAAGATCTCGGAGATCACCGGCGTAATCGAGGGCATCGCGTTCCAGACCAATATTCTTGCCTTGAACGCGGCGGTCGAGGCCGCGCGCGCGGGCGAGCAGGGACGCGGCTTCGCGGTGGTCGCGAGCGAAGTGCGCAACCTCGCGCAGCGCTCGGCCAGTGCGGCCAAGGAAATCAAGGAGATGATCACGACGTCGGTCGCGATCATCGAGGGCGGTACGCAGCAGGCGGCCGAAGTCAGCGCGACGATGGCGGATATCAAGGACGCGATCCATCGCGTGTCGGATATCGTCGGCGAAATCGCGACGGCCTCCGAGGAGCAGAACCGCAGCATTCACCAGGTGGGACAGGCCGTCACGCAGATGGACGAGACCACGCAGCAGAACGCGGCGCTCGTCGAAGAGGCCGCGGCGGCCGCGCAATCACTAGAAGCACAGGCGCGCAAAATGAAGGAGACGGTGTCGGTGTTCCGGACAGAGGAGAGCCGCAGTTTTGCGATGACCGCGCCTGCGCGCGAGCGCGTGGCGTCGGCCGCGGATAGCGAGCGGAGTACGTTCTGATTCGCCGCATGCTCTCGCAATCGGCGGCGTAGCGGGCGCGACGCGCGGCTGACCGCTGCGCGTCCTCCCAGCCACCTGTGGCATCAGCTCAGATCACAAAATAAGTCAGCTGAACCGCCGCGCGCGTGACGACCATCTGCAGCACCTGCACGATCACGAACAGCAGGATCGGCGACAGATCGATGCCGCCGAATTTCGGCAGCACCCGGCGCAGCGGATTCAGGAACGGGGCGGTCAGCTGATAGAGAATCGGCATCGCCGGTGAACGCGGATTGAGCCACGACAGCAGCGCCATCAGGATCGTCATCCAGATGATCAGATTGAGCGCCCATTTGATCGCGGTCAGCACCGCGACGATCAGCAGCGTCGGCACGAGCGTCAGCGGATCGGCGCCGGTGAGGACGATCATTAGCACCACGTAGATAATCGCGGCGATCAGCGTCGCGGCCACGCTCGCCCAGTCGATGTTGCGCGTGCTCGGCAGGATGCGCCGCAGCGGCAGCACGATCCAGTTGGTGGCCTGCAGCACGGCGTTCGAGACCGGGTTGTACGGCGGCAGGCGCACGACCTGCAGCCATGCGCGCAACAGCAGCGCAGCGCCGAACAGCGTGAAAACGGTATTGAGCAGAAAACGGGCGATATCGCCAAACATCTCGTGTCCTTATGCTTCTGATGACGGCCGCCGGCCGGCCGCGGGCTGCCGGCGTCGCCCGATCAGTGCGCGCCGGCGGTTTGCTGGAGTTACCCGGTTAGCCAGCCAGCTGGGTTCGGCGTCATTGCGCGCCGCGGCCCGATGGCTGTCTGTCCGGCATCACACGGAAATTCTGATCTCGCTAATGAGGATCGTGCCGTTGCCGCCGTCGGTGTAGTTCGGGATGTCGGCCAGCAGTTGCTCGGACGCGGGCTTGAACACTTGATAGAAGTCGTCCGCGCTATCGAACAGAAAGTGACCCGCGGCCACGTACGGCGGCGGCGTGCCGGGCGGCCCTCCGTTGAGGCCTGCGTCGACCGACCAGCCCTTCAGCGCCGGCCCGAACAGCTTCGCCGCGAGCGGCATGTGGGTCGTGCAGTAGTAGTCCATGTCGAAGCGGCCGTTTTCCCGGTACGGATAGAGGATGCTGACCTTGATCATTATGCGTTCTCGTCTGTTGATCCCGAAGCGCGGCGCAGGTGGCTGCGCGTTTCGCGAGGGCTTCGCTCTCGCGCCGGACGTCACATTATCACGGCTTACTTGACGCTTGCACCTGCCGCGGCCTGATTCAGCGAGCGGCCCAGCGATTCTTCCACAGCTTCGGAGATCGCTTCAATCGCCGCGGGGGGCGTTGCGCGTCTCCGGGCGAGGTTGACCGCGCGGCGCGTCAGCAGACCATACAGCGTGGCGTGGTCGCCGCCGAACCCCTCGAGCAGCGCGAGCTGCTTCTCCACGACGCCCGCATCGCCGCGCGAAACCGGGCCTGCCAGCGCATCGGGCAGACCCTTGTCGCGCGCGGTTTCGATCGTGCCGGAGAGCATCGGCAGCAGCGCGCGCAGCGCGTCGTCTTCGGCGAGGCCGAGCGTGCGCCACAACGCGACGCATTCGGCGAGGCTGCATAGCGCGAAGCTCGCCGCGTAATGAGCGGCGGCGTGATACAGCATGCGGCCGCCCGGCGGAATGGACAGCGGATGGCAGCGCAGGGCGAGGGCGAGCGCGGTCAGCGTCTCTTTCAGCGCACCTTCGGCCTCGATCGTCACCGAGCAACCGGAGATGCGGTCGAGATCGGCAAGCTCGCCGCTAAACAGATAGAGTGGATGAAAGCCGCCGATCGCCGCGCCCTGATCGCGCGCCGGCGCGAGCAGCTCGACCGGGGATGCGCCACTGCAGTGCACGAGCGCTTTGCCGTGGCCGCTCGCCGCGTCGCTGGCGAACCGAAGAGTGTGCGCTGTCGTACCGATGCTGTCGTCGGGAACGGCTAAAAAAACGATATCGGCGGCGTCGACGACTTGTTGCGGATCGTCGCAGGCCGCGCAGCGTTCGATCTGGGCAGCGAGCCGGCGCGCGGAACCGGCCGAGCGGCTCGCCACCGCGGCGACCGGATAGCCGGCGCGCGCGAACGCGAGCGCGAGGCAGCGAGCGAGCCGCCCCGCGCCGATGAAGCCGACGCGCGGCAAGGAAGACTTGGACATGGTCGCCTGCTCCGGACGGGTCGTGTGAACGGTAAAGCAGCAGTATCGCGCATCCGGCGCAGCGTCGGCGCGATCCGGCCCTTGCATGGTCCGACAGCTGTCGTCGGATGAGTTTGCGGGCGATATGGCAGCCGCGATCGGTCATCGGGTGGCGCGACGCTCGCGGGTGTGGAAACTGATCACAATCGTGAGTGACAGGAATCAGCGGTCGACGAGCCGGTTTGGCAGTTGCAGTTCCGTACTTCGTTCGCAGTCAGAAATTCGGGAGGGTCGAGATGAGCATTTTTTCGTACCGAAAGCACTTGCGGTTCCTGACACACGCCCAGCGGCGCCGCTGGTGGGATCAGAAGAAGCGCCTGACGCCGCGCGTGCAGATCAGCGGCGCGTACGTGCCGCCGAACGTGTCCCGCGAATTCGTGTATGTGAAGGTCGGCTAGGCGCACGGTCTTCGCAGTCAAGAAATGCCCGGCTCAAGAAATTGGCCGGGCATTTGTTTTTGTGAAATTCCTTCCTGCTGTCAGGATTGAAGCGAATTTGTAATTAAAGATTACCGATGTGCGAACGCCGACAAGCGCGTTCGGTCAGAACTGTGGCGCGTGTCCCGTCAGTCGCGTGCAACCCCTTGATTCCCGGCCCATTTCATCCTCGCCTCGGCGCCGCCGCAGATGCGCCCGCGCGGCGACTGGCAAACCGCTTCCCGTGGCTCATTGCAATTTGCAACAAATGCGAACAGTTCGGCTGGGGCGTTTTAGATACATTGGTGCATCAGCATGCGCGGCATGCGCAGTGGGCGACCTGCAAGGCCGCTCGAGGAGAGCAGAAGTGAAAAAGATCGTTCCGTTTGTCGTTGCAGCCGCCCTCGGCCTGGGACTTGCCGGGGCCGCTGAGGCAGGTGTTTCCGTCGGTATCGGCCTTGGGGTGCCAATCGCGCCGGCTTATCCGGTGTATGCGGCGCCGCCGCCGGTCTACTACTCGCCGCCGCCGGTCTACTACGCGCCGCCCCCGCCGGTTTATGCGCCGGTTCCGGTCGTGGTGGGCGGCTACTACGGGTATGGCCATCCTTATTACCGTGGCTACTACCACGGTTATCGCGGGTACTACGGGCATCCTTACTATCGCCGCTAAGCGCGGGCGCGCATGAGGCGCGCGAGAACCTCGACGGTGTAACGCCGGCTCATCCGCCGGGTTGCGCCGTTTTTATTTTGCGCTGCCGGTTCCCGCTGTCCACGACGGCGATGAGGCTTCGCGCAGGCGCCGTTCCAATGCATTGGCGAAGCTGGGAGAATGGCCGTTCCGCCACCGCCGAGGAGAGTTTCCCCAATGCAAGCGCTTGCCGCTCCCACCTTCGATGACGTTCTCGACGCGGCCGCGCGTCTCGAGCGCGTCGCGCACCGCACCCCCGTTCTGACGTCGAGCACGTTCAACGAGCGCACGGGCGCGTCGGTCTTCTTCAAGTGCGAAAATTTCCAGCGCATGGGCGCGTTCAAGTTCCGCGGCGCGTACAACGCGATCTCGCACTTCGACGCGGAGCAGCGCAAAGCGGGCGTGTTGACCTATTCGTCGGGTAATCACGCACAGGCGATCGCGCTGTCGGCGCGCCTCGCCGGCATTCACGCGACGATCGTGATGCCGCACGACGCGCCCGAGGCCAAGGTCGCCGCGACGAAAGGCTATGGCGGCGAGGTGATCACCTACGACCGCTACAAGGAAAACCGCGAGGAAATCGGCCGTCGGCTCGCCGAGGAGCGCGGCATGACGCTGATTCCGCCGTACGATCATCCGCACGTAATCGCCGGGCAGGGCACCGCGGTCAAGGAATTGATCGACGAAACCGGTCCGCTCGATATGTTGTTCGTGTGCCTCGGCGGCGGCGGGCTGCTCAGCGGCAGCGCGTTGTCGGCGGCCGCGCTGAGTCCGGCTTGCACGGTGATCGGCATCGAGCCCGAAGCGGGCAACGACGGCCAGCAGTCGCTCGCGCGCGGCGAGATCGTACGTATCGACACCCCGCGCACGATCGCCGATGGCGCGGCCTCGACGCATCTGGGCGACTACACGTTCGCGATCATCCGCCAACTGGTCGCGCGAATCGAAACGGTCAGCGACGTGCAGCTGATCGAGACGATGCGCTTTTTCGCGCAGCGCATGAAGATCGTCGTCGAACCGACCGGTTGTCTTGCAGCGGCGGCCGTGCTGAACGGCATCGTGCCGGTGAAGGGCAAGCGTGTGGGCGTGGTGGTGAGCGGCGGTAACGTCGACCTGCCGAAGCTCGCGCAGTACCTCGCATGAGCGGCTCACATCGGATCGCATGATGGAAAAACGGCTCCCCGTGAGCCGTTTTTCTTTTCAGTGAACCGATTCAGCTTGCCACTTGCGCGGTGCTCCCCACGATCAGGTCGTGATACCCGTTGACGATCACGCTGTACGAAAAATACGCGAACAGCAGCGCCGACAGAACGTGACACGCGCGCAGCAGACCGGCGCCGGCGCGCTTGCGGCCGTGGCTGCCGAGTCCGCAGATAAAAAGCGTCCAGCAAAGGCCGCCGAGGAAAAAGCCGACGAGGAAGATCAATGCGGTCGTCGGGCTCGATGCGCCAGCCTTAGCGATCAGCGCGCCGCCGACCGCCGCGAACCAGAGAATCGCCGACGGCGACGACACCGCGAGCAGCACGCCGCGCAGAAACCCGCGCCATGCGGATTGATGCGGCGCTGGCGCAGTGCCGTCGCCAGCGACCGCGGGCGCCGTGGCGGGGAGCACCGCTTCGCGCGCCATCTTCCAGGTGAGAAACAGCAGGATCGCCGAGCCGCCGATCCACACGACCCAGCGCACCGACTCGAACTGCAGCAGCGCGGCCATGCCCGCGAGCGCGAGCGTCGCGTATATGAGGTCGCCGACGCATGAGCCAAGCCCAAGCCAGAAGCCTGGCCGGAAGCCCTGCGACAGCGTCAGTGAAATGATCGCGACGTTGACTAGGCCGATATCGAGGCACAGCGACAGCGACAGAAAAAATCCGTCCGACATCATCGAAAAAGCGTGCATCCCCGCGAGCGCTCCATCCGTTATTGGTTGTGTTGTCCGGCGAGCGTCACAGGCCGAGGCCCAACTCGTTCCACAAGCTATCGATACGACGCTTGACCGCGTCGTCCATCACGATGGGGCGACCCCATTCGCGGCTGGTTTCGCCCGGCCACTTGTTGGTCGCGTCGAGCCCCATCTTCGAGCCGAGCCCGGCCACCGGCGACGCGAAATCGAGATAGTCGATCGGCGTGCGGTCGACGAGGACCGTGTCGCGCGTGGGGTCGACCCGCGTCGTGATCGCCCAGATCACTTCCTTCCAGTCGCGGATATTGACGTCCTCGTCGACGACGACGATGAACTTGGTATACATAAATTGCCGCAGGAAACTCCACACGCCGAACATCACGCGCTTTGCGTGTCCAGCGTAGCTCTTCTTCATCTGCACGATCGCCATGCGGTAGCTGCAGCCTTCGGGCGGCAGGTAGAAGTCCGTGATTTCGGTGAACTGCTTCTGCAGCAGCGGCACGAACACTTCATTCAGCGCGACGCCGAGCACCGCGGGCTCGTCGGGCGGTTTGCCGGTGTAGGTGGAGTGATAGATCGCGTCGCGGCGCATCGTGATGCGCTCGACCGTGAAAACCGGGAACCATTCCTGTTCGTTGTAGTAGCCGGTGTGATCGCCGTACGGGCCTTCGAGCGCGTGTTCGTAGGTGGCCGAGGCACCTTTCGACGGACGCGGCGGCGCGCCAGCCGGGGCAGGCGAGGGCGCGCCTTCCTGCGGATAGATGAAACCCTCGAGCACGATCTCGGCGCGCGCAGGCACCTGTAGGCCGTCGACGCCCGGCGTGATGCACTTTGCGAGCTCGGTGCGCCCGCCGCGCAGCAGGCCGGCGAACTGGTATTCGGAGAGGGTATCGGGCACGGGCGTGACCGCACCGAGAATCGTCGCCGGATCGGCGCCGAGCACGACGGCCACGGGATACGGTTTGCCGGGATTTTGCAGCGCGAACTCACGGAAATCGAGCGCACCGCCGCGATGCGCGAGCCAGCGCATGATCAGTTTGTTACGTCCGATCAGTTGCTGGCGATAGATACCTAAGTTTTGTCGGCTCTTATTGGGCCCTTTCGTGACGGTCAGGCCCCAGGTGATCAGCGGTCCCGCATCGCCGGGCCAGCAGGTCTGAATGGGCAGTTTCGCCAGATCGACATCGTTACCCTCCCAGACGATTTCCTGGCAGGGCGGCGCGCTGACCGTCTTCGGCGCCATGTCCCACACCGCCTTCGCCAGCGACAGCAGCTTGCCCGCATCCTTGATTCCTTTCGGCGGCTCGGGTTCCTTCAGCGCGGAGAGCAGCCGGCCGACGTCGCGAAGTGACTCGAGCGCCGTCTGATCACCTTCACCCGCTTCGGCATCGATGCCCATGCCGAGCGCGACGCGGCGCGGCGTGCCGAACAGATTGCCGAGCACCGGGAACGCCTGCCGCCCCGGGTTCTCGAACAGCAGGGCCGGGCCTCCCGCGCGCAGCACGCGATCGCACAGCTCGGTCATTTCGAGATTCGGCGATACCTGTTGCGAGATTCGGCGCAGTTCACCGATGGTCTCGAGGCGGCCGGTGAAATCGCGCAGGTCTTTGTATTTCATCTGTGACGGTTTAGGGCCGCATGCGCGGCGCATAGGACTGGGAGCGCGGGAGGGACGGCGGTGGTACCTGTCTGGCGCGAAAAAAGCGATTGTCGATTTTACATGCGTTAGCCAGCGCACGTAGAGCAACCAAATCGCCTATGCCACGCAGCTAGGGCCGGATCGCTCGAAACGCGCGTCGAGCGCGGGTCTCCGCGGACTGAACACTGTTCATAATAACAAATAGTTATAGTTGTTGCATTCTATAGTGTTGACGATCTATAACACCGTGCATAGAATCCGTCGACATTGGTTGTGGGGCGTTAACCTTTTTACCTTCGCCCCGGTCCTAAGACGCAACGCGTCACCGTTTTGTTTCCCTTCAGGGTGGAACGGCCTTATCGAAGTCCTTCACCAGCGTCCATCCATGCTGGTTTTCGCGTGGGAGCCGAGCCCGGCATGCATCGAGTATGTATGGGCTGTCTTGAGATGGCTCCCCGAACGGTATTTGTTACCGTTATCCCGGCATCGCTGCTGCCCAACCAGAGAGCACGCGATGCCTTGACTCTGCGAGCACGCTGTTCCGCCTGATTCGTCCCGGCGGAGTTCGCGGATCATGCAAGATGGGAGATCTGAATGAACGCCTGGTTATCGTGGCGTCCCGATGAGCGAATTGCGCAGGTTGTGCGCGGTGCGCTGCGCCGCGGGACGCGACTGAGTCATCATCTGTTCAGCATTGTCGGCGGTATCGCGGTGGTGCTGGCTCTCGCACTGTGGCTGATGCCGACCTGGCGCGGCGCGCTCGCCGCGCGTCTGATGCCGGTCATTTCCGCCGCCGTGCAAGCGGGTCCCGCCCGCCTGCTGCAAGGCAATCCACTGCCGGCGATCGGACCGGCACGAAACGCTGGCGCGTCTTCCGACGAATCGCTGTCGGCCAACCCGCTGAACACGCCGAACCCCGCCGACGGCACGAACGACGGCAGCATGACCCTCACGACGGCCACCACGAGCTTCGACGGCGCGTTCGATGGCTCCGGCACGTCGGGTGCGAGCGTAGCGGCGCTCAACGGCCTGAATCCGCGCACGATGCAGAGCGTCAGCGCGCTCGCGCGTCTGATTCCGCAGCAGCGCGTTTCCCCCGATGCCCGCGATGACCGCGTGCTGGTCTCCAGCCACGAGCAGGACCTGGTCGCTTCATACCTCGCGCGGCGTTATCGCGTCGCTCAGGAGCCCGTCAGCGAGCTCGTGAAGGCCGCGTTCGACACCGGCCGCGAAGTCGGCCTCGATCCGCTGCTGCTGCTTTCGGTAATGGCGATCGAATCGGGCTTCAACCCGTACGCCGAAAGCGGCGTCGGAGCGCAGGGCCTGATGCAGGTGATGTCGAAGGTGCATTCGGACAAATTCCAGTATTTCGGCGGCCAGAGCGCGGCGCTCGAACCGCTCGCCAACATCAAGGTCGGCGCGCTCGTACTGAAGGATTGCATCGCGCGCGGCGGCTCGCTGCCGGGCGGCCTGCGCCTCTACGTCGGCTCTAGCACGCCGGACGACGGCGGCTACGGTGCGAAGGTGATGGCCGAACGCGGTCGTCTGCGCGACGTTGCGCGTGGCCGCAAGGTGCCGATCAATGCGCCGCAGGCGCCGGTGCTGACCGCGTCGGCCACGCCGGCGTCGGCCGCTGTGACGAGCGGCGGCAACGGCAAGCGCGTGCAGGTGACGCTGCAAGGCGGTCACGCGCTGAGCTCGGCGACGCCGGCAGCGCACACCCAACCCTCCGATCAGGACGACTCGAGCGCCAGTTCGACGCCTCGTGTGGCGTCGGCCTCGGAGCTGGGAGCTTGAGTTAGGCCGTGCCGGACAGCCGCGCGAAGAAAAAAGGACACTCGAAAGTGTCCTTTTTTATGTCTGGCGGATCGGCAGCCCGCCGACTGAATGCCTCAGTATCGCCCAAACAGCTTCGCCAGGCGCTCGACCGCCTCTTCGAGCTTCGGATAGGCGGTCGCATACGATAGCCGGATGTAGTCCTTCGGCGCGTACGTGCCGAAGTCCATGCCCGGCACCAGCACGACGCCGGCCTCATGCAACATCGCCTTGGTGAGCGCCGCGCTGTCGCCGGCCGCCCGGTGGGCGACGCCGCGGCAGTCCGCATACACGTAGAACGCGCCGTCTGGCATCACCGGCACCGAGAAGCCGAGCGATTCGAGCGCCGGGGCGATGAAGTCGCGGCGTCGCTTGAATTCGAGACGCCGCGCTTCGTAGATCCCGATCGTCTCCGGCTCGAAGCAGGCAAGCGCCGCGTGCTGCGCGAGCGCAGATGCGCAGATGAACAGGTTCTGCGCGAGCTTTTCGAACGCGCTGACCATGGCAGGCGGCACGACGAGCCAGCCGAGGCGCCAGCCGGTCATGTTGAAGTACTTCGAGAAGCTGTTGACGGTGACGACGTCGTCGCCGAACGACAGCGCCGAGACCGGCTTCGCGCCGTAGCTCAGTCCCTGGTAGATCTCGTCGACGATCGTGAAGCCGCCGCGCGCGCGCACGGCCTTGACGATGCGTTCGAGCTCAGCCGGCTCGATCGACGTGCCGGTCGGATTCGACGGCGACGCGAGCAGCACGCCGCGAGTGCGCTCGCCCCAGAGGCGCTCGACGTCGGTGGCGGTCAGCTGGAAGCGCTCGGCCGGGCCGCTCGGCACCATCACCGGCTTGCCTTCGGCGGCGATCACGAAATGGCGGTTGCACGGATAGCACGGATCGGGCATCAGCACTTCGTCATCGCGATCGACGAGCGCCGCGCATGCAAGCAGCAGCGCGGCCGACGCGCCCGCCGTGACCACGATGCGCGCCGGATCGACATCGACGCCGTAGAACTCGGCGTAATGCGCGGAAATCGCCTCGCGCAGCGCGTGCACGCCGAGCGCGTTGGTGTACTGCGTGACGCCGCGGCGCAGCGCGCTCGCGGCTGCCTCGATGACCGGCTCGGGCGCGGTGAAATCCGGCTCGCCGATGCCCATGTGAATGATGTCGCGCCCCTCGCGCTCGAGCAGCGCGGCCTCCTTGGCCAGTTCCATCACGTAGAAAGGCTGGATGGCATCGACGCGCGCGGCAAGCCGCACGAGAGGTTCGGTCACGGAGTTCATACGGTCAGATCCAGTTCAGAAGCGGAAGCGGGACTGCGCCCGCACATCCGATGATGCGCTGATGCGTTCATTGATGTGCGAGGCGGTGTCCTTGCGGGCGATTGCGATTCTTCGCCCGGAGCAGTGCGGCGCGGCAGGGGCCCGATGCGTGGCATGGCCGCCCGCGCACCACGCGTTCAGCCCTTGCGGGCTGCCTGCGTTTCGGCGGCGCGCATTTGCGCCGCGAGCTTGTCGAGCACGCCGTTCACGTACTTGTAGCCGTCCGAGCCGCCGAACGTCTTCGTCAGTTCGACCGCTTCGTTGATGACCACACGGTACGGAATGTCGACGTGATTTTTCAATTCGAACGCGGCGACCAGCAGCACCGCGCGCTCGACTGGCGACAGCTGATCGATCGGGCGGTCGAGACAGGGCGTGATCGCGGCCGAAAGCATCTCGGAATCGCGCATCACGCCATGCAGGATCGCGTCCAGGTGCTCGTGATCGGCCTTGTCGTAACCTTGCGCGCCGCGCAGTTGCGCATCGATCTCACTGCCGGACGAACCCGACAGCAGCCACTGGTAAAGCCCCTGCGTGGCCAGTTCGCGGGAGCGTCTGCGTGCGCTCTTCATGCTTCTTCCCCGTCGTCTTCGTCTTCTTCTTCGTCGTCATCGCCACCGAGTTGTTCGAGCGCGACCGCGAGGTTCGCCATTTCGACAGCCACGCGCGCGGCGTCGCGACCTTTCTCGGTCATGCGCGCGACGGCCTGCTCGTCGTTCTCGGTGGTCAGCACGGCGTTCGCGACCGGAATACCGAAGTCGAGACCGATGCGCGTGATGCCCGCGCCGCTTTCGTTCGAGACGAGCTCGAAGTGGTAGGTCTCGCCGCGGATCACCGCGCCGAGCGCGATCAGCGCGTCGAATTGCGCGCTTTCCGCGAGCTTTTGCAGCGCGAGTGGGATTTCCAGCGCGCCCGGCACCGTGACGAGCAGCACGTCTTCGCCGGTCACGCCGAGGCGTTCGAGTTCTTCGATGCAGGCGTCGGCGAGGCCGTTGCAGACGGGTTCGTTAAAGCGCGCCTGGACGATGCCGATGCGCAGTCCGTCGCCGTCGAGATTCGGTTGGTATTGTCCGATTTCCATGTGGATTCCGTAGTGTTTGAGTGGGCGCGAGGCGCGTGAGTGGCCGGATCAGATTTGCGGGGCTTGCGTTTTGCTGCCGGGCATCGGAACGAAGCCCGTCACTTCGAGACCATATCCCGACATGCTGCCGAGCTTGCGTGGGTTCGACAGCACCTGCATCTTGCCGACGCCGAGTTCGCGCAGAATCTGCGCACCGATGCCGTAAGTCTTGAAGTCGACAGGCCGGCGCTTCAGCGCGTCCGCTTTTTCCTTCGAGTCGAAAGCCTTGAAAACGTCGATCAGATGGTCTTTCGAGTCGCCGCAGTTCAGCAGCACGACCACGCCGAGATCGCGTTCCGCGATTTCCTTGATGGCCGCATCCAGCGTCCACGAATGGGTGGATTCGCCAACTTCGAGCAGATCCAGCACCGACAGCGGCTCGTGCACGCGCACCGGCGTGTCGTGATCGGGCGACGGCGTGCCGCGCACCAGCGCGATATGCGGCTGGCCGCTCGGCTGGTCGAGATACATGACCGCGCGGAACGCACCGTGCGCGGTTTGCATGGTGCGTTCGCAGATACGCTCGACGATCGATTCGGTGCGGCTGCGATAGTGGATCAGATCGGCGATCGTGCCGATTTTCAGGCCGTGCTCCCTGCTGAACTCGATCAGGTCCGGCAGGCGCGCCATCGTGCCGTCGTCCTTGATCACTTCGCAGATCACCGCGGCCGGTGTGAGGCCCGCGAGCCTCGTGAAGTCGCAGCCGGCCTCAGTATGGCCTGCGCGCACCAGCACGCCGCCCGGCTGGGCCATGATCGGGAAGATATGGCCCGGTTGCACGATGTGCTCCGCTTTCGCGTCGGGCGCGACCGCAGCGGCGATCGTGCGAGCGCGATCGGCTGCCGAGATGCCGGTCGTGACGCCTTCGGCCGCTTCGATGCTGACCGTGAACGCGGTACCGTACTGCGTGCCGTTTCGGTAGGTCATCAGCGGCAGATTGAGCTGCTTGCAGCGTTCCTGGGTCAGCGTGAGGCAAATCAGGCCGCGGCCGTAGCGAGCCATGAAATTGATCGCTTCCGGCGTGACAAACTCGGCGGCGATCACGAGGTCGCCCTCGTTTTCGCGGTCTTCTTCGTCGACGAGAATCACCATCCGGCCTGCTTTCAGTTCGGCGATGATCTCTTGGGTGGAGGCGAGCGTCATGTTGGCGAGATTTTCGGGAAAGCGCGTATTTTACGCCACGCGCGGGTCCAAGTCGCCTCCGCCAGATGACCTGGGCCGTTTGGCCGACTGGCGATGAACTCGGCCGGGTCGCTATGCTCGTCGAAACAGTGGACGAGGAAGGCGGGGCGGTCCGCACAACATGCTCTGCATGCATCGAAGGCTGACGCAGATCATTCTCGAGGCGAGAAAGTGGGCCGTTTCTCAATGCGCGGAGCGCATGATGCAATGCGAAATCCCTAGAAAGGCCGGTCTTTCTGACTCGACCATACCCTGCAGGTATGAAAAAGGACAGGAAAAGTATTGGACGGCCCAAACGGGCGAGGGGTATAAAAACGTGCAATGAACTCACCTTTCGCCGTACCCGCCATGACACTCGCGACCATCGAACGCATCGAAACCCGCCTCGTCGATCTGCCGACGATCCGCCCTCACAAGCTGTCGGTCGCCACGATGTACGGGCAAACGCTGATGCTGGTCAAGGTGTACTGCAGCGACGGCATCGTCGGCATCGGCGAAGGCACCACGATCGCCGGCATGGCCTACGGCCCGGAAAGCCCGGAGGCGATGAAGCTCGCGATCGACGCCTACTTCGCACCGGCGATGATCGGCAAGGACGCGACTCAAATCCAGGCGCTGATGGCGCACCTCGGCAAGCTGGTCAAGGTCAATCATTTCTCGAAGAGCGCGCTCGAAACCGCACTGCTCGACGCGCAGGGCAAGCGCCTCGGCGTGCCGGTGAGCGAGCTGCTCGGCGGCCGTCGTCGCGAGCGCCTGCCGGTCGCGTGGACGCTCGCGTCGGGTGATACCGCGAAGGACATCGCCGAAGCCGAGCATATGCTGGACGTGCGTCGCCACAAGGTCTTCAAGCTGAAGATCGGGGCGAAGGAACTGAAGACCGACATCAAGCACGTCGCCGAGATCAAGAAGGCGGTCGGCGAGCGCGCCGCGGTGCGCGTCGACGTCAACATGGCGTGGAGCGAAACACAGGCCGCGTGGGCCATTCCGGCGCTGGCCGACGCAGGTTGCGATCTGGTCGAGCAGCCGGTCGCGTCCGCCGCGGCGCTAGCCCGGCTGATGCGCCGCTTCCCGGTTGCGCTGATGGCCGACGAGATTTTGCAAGGCCCGGAAAGCGCGTTCGAGATCGCGAAGAATGGCGGCGCCGACGTGTTCGCGATCAAGATCGAACAGAACGGTGGCCTGTTCGCCGCCCAGCGCGTGGCCGCGATCGCCGATGCCGCCGGCATCGAACTGTACGGCGGCACGATGCTCGAAGGCGCGTTCAGCACGGTGGCGTCCGCGCATCTGTTCGCGAGCTTCGCGAATCTGCAATGGGGCACCGAGCTGTTCGGGCCATTGCTCATCACTGAAGAGATTTTGACCACGCCGCTCGATTACAGCGACTTCGAGCTGACCGTGCCGAACGGCCCGGGTCTGGGCATCGAACTCGACGAGGCTAAGGTCAAGCGATTCACCCGGGACGGGCTGATGAAGGTCACCCGCTAAACGGATTCTGATCAGTAGGACTCAACGATGCTTTTCCATGTACGAATGGACGTGCACCTGCCGGTTGACATGCCGGCCGAGGTGGCGAACGAAATCAAAACGCGCGAGAAGGCTTACTCGCAGGATCTCCAGCGTAGCGGCAAGTGGCGCCATATCTGGCGTCTCGTTGGCGAGTACGCGAATTACAGCATCTTCGATGTAGAGAGCAACGCCGAACTGCATGACATTCTTTCCGGCTTGCCTCTGTTCCCGTACATGAAGATTTCGGTGACGCCTCTGTGTCGTCACCCGTCGTCGATTCGGGACGACGACATCTGAGCCCAGCGGCCAGGCGCAATCAAGGCGAGCGCATCCAACGCCATTTTTCCCCAATACAAACTGGAGACAGTCATCGTGAGCGTCAAAGTTTTTGAAACCAAAGAAGTGCAGGATCTGCTGAAAGCCGCTTCCAACGTCGATGCCGGCAACGGCAACGCACGTTTCCGGCAGATCGTTTTCCGTCTGCTGAGCGACCTGTTCAAGGCGATCGATGACCTCGATATCACGCCGGACGAAGTCTGGGCCGGTATCAACTATCTGAACAAGCTAGGCAAGGACGGCGAAGCGGCGCTGCTCGCGGCTGGCCTCGGCCTCGAGAAGTACCTCGACGTCCGCATGGATGCCGCGGACAAGCAGATCGGTCTCGAAGGCGGCACGCCGCGCACGATCGAAGGCCCGCTGTACGTCGCCGGGGCGAAGGTGCGCGAAGGCGTCTCGAAGATCGACATCAACGCGGACGAAGACGCGGGCCCGCTCGTCATCCACGGCACGGTCAAGGATATGGACGGCAAGCCGGTCGCAGGCGCGGTCGTCGAATGCTGGCACGCGAACTCGAAGGGCTTTTACTCGCACTTCGATCCGACCGGCGCGCAGAGCGAATTCAACCTGCGCGGCGCGGTGAAGACTGGCGCCGACGGCAAGTACGAATTCCGCACGTTGATGCCGGTGGGCTACGGCTGCCCGCCGCAAGGCGCGACGCAACAACTGCTGGACGCGTTGGGCCGTCATGGCAACCGTCCGGCGCACGTGCACTTCTTCGTCACGAGCGACAACCATCGCAAGCTGACCACGCAGTTCAACATCGACGGCGATCCGCTGATCTGGGACGACTTCGCGTATGCAACGCGCGAAGAGCTGATTCCGCCGGTCGTCGAGAAAGCCGGTGGCGCGGCGCTGGGCCTGAAGGCCGATGCGTACAAGGAGATCGAGTTCGACTTCACGATCACGCCGCTGGTCCAGGGTAAGGACAATCAGCTCGTCCATCGTCTGCGCGCTTCGGCCGAGGCGTAATCGCACGAGGCGGCGCCTTTCCGACGCGGCCGCAGAAAACGCGGCCGCGGAAAGTGGTGAGATATCGCGGGACGGGCGGCTCGCCCGGAACGGAGTTATTTGGGCGATTGATCGCCATCGCGCGGCGCATTGAGCATCCGCTCTACATACCGCGCGATCAGATCGATCTCCAGGTTCACCCGCACCCCGTCGCGCAGATGCTTGAGCGCCGTCACTTGCACGGTATGCGGAATCAGATTGATCGAAAACTCGCAGCCATCGTCGCGATCGTCGACGGAATTCACGGTCAGGCTCACGCCATTGACCGCAATCGACCCCTTGTAGGCGAGATAACGGCCAATCTCGCGCGGCGCCAGAATACGCAGCTCGTGCGATTCACCAACCGGCGCAAAACGCGTGACGGTGCCGAGTCCGTCGACGTGTCCGGACACGATATGGCCGCCGAGCCGGTCATGCGCGCGCAGCGCTTTCTCGAGATTGACCTCGCCGGTTTCGCCGAGACCGGCCGTACGGTTCAGGCTTTCGCGCGACACGTCGACCTCGAACGAATGAGCGGTCTTCGCGACCACCGTCATGCAGGCGCCCTGGATCGTGATGCTGTCGCCGAGCTGTACATCGGCGAGGTCGAGGCCGCCGGCCTCGACGTTCAGGCGTACGCCCGCGTCGCCGCCTGTGCCAAGCGGCTTGACTGATTCGATGCGGCCCACTGCCGCGACGATTCCCGTAAACATCGTGCTAGTCCTTGATTATTTCGAAACGGTGGGGGACACGGCGTCGGTCCCGGGCGCGGCTGTCGGCGCGAAGCGCGCGAGGATCCGCAGATCCTCGCCGATCCGCTCGACCGTATGGAACGTCAGCCTCACGCGGTCTTCGAGCAGGTCGGGCGCGGCCAGATTGAACATGCTCATCGAGTCCGTGCCGAGCAGGCTCGGTGCGAGATAAACGAGCAGTTCGTCGACGCAGCCTTCGCGCAGCAACGAGCCGTTCAGCTTGTAGCCGGCCTCGACGTGCAATTCGTTCACATTGCGCTCGCCAAGCACGCTCAGCATGCGCGGCAGATCGACCTTGCCGGCGGCGTTCGGCAGCGGCACGATCTCGGCGCCGCGCTCGCGCAGCGCGCCCGCGCGGTCTTCGAGACGCGCATCGAGATGACCGCAGAAGATCAGCGTCGGCGCGCCGGCGAGGATCTGCGCGTCGAGCGGCACGTCGAGCTGACTGTCGATCAATACGCGGTGCGGCTGGCGCGGCGTATCCACGGCGCGCACGGTCATGCGCGGATCGTCCTCACGCACGGTGCCGATGCCGGTCAGGATCGCCGATGCGCGCGCGCGCCACGCGTGGCCGTCGGCGCGCGCGGCCGCGCTCGTGATCCACTGGCTTTCGCCCGACGGCAAGCCGGTGCGGCCATCGAGCGATGCCGCCACTTTCATGCGCACCCACGGACGGCCGCGCGTCATGCGCGACACGAAGCCGATGTTCAGCTCCCGCGCTTCGTTTGCGAGCAGCCCGCAGCGAACTTCGATACCGGCCTCGCGCAGCATCGCGAGACCGCGGCCTGAGACTTGCGGATTGGGATCTTCCATCGCCGCGATCACGCGGCCGATCTGCGCTTCGATCAGCGCGTTCGCACACGGCGGCGTGCGGCCGAAATGGCTGCACGGTTCGAGCGTCACGTAGGCCGTCGCGCCGCGCAGATCGTGGCCGCGCGAGCGTGCATCCTTCAGCGCGCGAATCTCGGCGTGATCCTGGCCGGCCGGCTGCGTGTAGCCTTCGCCGATCACCTCGCCGTTTCTGACGAGTACGCAACCGACGCGCGGGTTCGGATCGGTCGTGTACATGCCGCGCTTCGCAAGCGCGAGCGCGCGTTCCATGTGGACGAAATCGGTTTGCGAGAACATCGGTGTCCGTTGTAGTGCGGTGTCTGGGTCGTGCGGGTCGCGGCCTTTGCTTCAGCCCTGCAACGCTGCGAACGCGCCGCGCGCGGCGTCGATCGTCGCGTCGATCACCGCGTCGTCGTGCGCGCTCGACACGAAGCCCGCCTCATAGGCGGACGGCGCGAAGTACACGCCCGCGTCGAGCATCTTATGGAAGAACGCGTTGAAGCGCGGCACGTCGCTGTGCGTGACGTCGGCGAAGCTGGTCGGGATCGATTCGCGGAAGTAGAGGCCGAACATGCCGCCGAGCGCATCGGCCGCGAACGGCACGCCCGCTTCGCGGGCCGCCTGCGCGAGGCCTTGCGCGAGACGCGTGGTGCGCGCGGCGAGCGTGTCGTAGAAGCCGGGCGCCTGGATCAGCTGCAACGTCTTCAGGCCGGCCGCGACCGCGATCGGATTGCCGGACAGGGTGCCCGCCTGATAGACGCCGCCGAGCGGCGCGAGATGAGCCATGATGTCGCGCCGGCCGCCGAAGGCCGCCGCCGGCATGCCGCCGCCGATCACCTTGCCAAGACACGTGAGGTCCGGCGTGATGCCGTAGAGCTGCTGTGCTCCGCCGAGCGCAACGCGGAAGCCGCACATGACTTCGTCGAAAATCAGCACCGAGCCGTACTCGGTGCACAGGCGGCGCAACGCCTGCAAGAATTCGGGTGTCGCGCGCACGAGGTTCATGTTGCCCGCGACTGGCTCGACGATCACCGATGCGATCTCGTTGCCGAATGCCTTGAACGCTTCTTCGAGTGCGGCGACGTTGTTGTATTCGAGTACGGTGGTGTGCCTGGCGATATCGACCGGCACGCCCGCCGAAGTCGGATTGCCGAAGGTCAGCAGACCCGAGCCAGCCTTCACGAGCAGGCTGTCCGCATGGCCGTGATAGCAGCCCTCGAACTTGACGATGCGGCTGCGGTTCGTGAAGCCGCGCGCGAGACGCAGCGCGCTCATCGTCGCCTCGGTGCCGCTCGACACCATGCGCACCTGTTCGATCGACGGCACCAGCTTGCAGATTTCCTCCGCGATCTCGACTTCCGCCTCGGTCGGCGCGCCGAACGAAAAACCATTGGCGAGCACGCGCTGTACGGCGTCGAGCACTTCGGGATGAACGTGGCCGAGGATCATCGGCCCCCACGAGCCGATGTAATCGGTATAGCGCTGGCCATCCGCGTCCCAGAAGTACGGACCTTGCGCGCGCTCGATGAAGCGCGGCGTGCCGCCGACGGAACGGAAGGCGCGCACCGGCGAATTCACGCCGCCGGGGATGGTGCGTTGCGCGCGTTCGAAGAGGATTTCGTTTCTGGACATGGCGATGGCTGGGATAGCTCGAATAGGGGTTGCGCAGCGGCGCAAAGGGCCTTGGACGATTCCCGCGGACCCTTCGCGCGATGCTGGGATGGATCGAGAAATTGTACCGGAGTCGGCGGTGGCGGGCTCCTCGGGCGGACGGTTGCGGCGGCGCGTGTTGTGCCTGCCTGTTCGGTCAGGTCATCGCCGGCGGCTTGCGCTTGCCGGTCAATTCGGCCCAGCGCTTCTCCAGCGCGCCCTCGGCGATCGGCTTGATGCTCGTGCCGGAACTTTGCGCATCCCACGTCTGTACCGAGAACGGATGCGCACGCAGTTGATCGCGCGTGATCACCGGTGCGTGATGCGCATCGACGAGCCAGTCGTAGACGAAGTCGATGCACAGCCGGTAGCCGCGTTTGGTCGACGCGTCGGGGACTTCGTAGGGGGCGCGCGTCACGTAGCCCGAGCCGAAGATACCCTTCGGTTCCTGCGCGACGCGATGCAGGAATACGCGATCGCCGGGCAGGATGCCGCGTGCGAAGCCGCAGCCCCAGGCGTCGGCAACCGCCTCGCCGGCGGCCACGCGTTTCGCAATGTCGGGCAACTCGGGCCACGGCCATTTCTTGGGGCTCCAGATCAGCAGGAAGGCGGTCATCGCGGGTTCGAACGGGATCAGGGGACGGGCAGGCGGCAGCTTAACCGATCGGTGGCGAATGCGTCGCGCGGCGCTGTCGCGCAACGTCCACGCAACGCATTCAAGGCGTAACCAGCCGGTTAACCGTCGCGTACAATCGAGCCCGTCAGCTGCCGGCCGTTTCCGCTTCACCTGTTCCGCAGCCGTTGCCGGCGCGGCGTTCCATTCGGATTTCCCATGTCTCACGTCGTCAAACGCCGGCCCGATGGCCGGTTGATCCTGTTGCTCGGCGCGCTGGCCGCGTGCGGGCCGATATCCATCGACATGTATCTGCCGAGCCTGCCGACCATCGCGCAGGCCTTCGCGGTCAGCACGGGCGCAGCGCAATCGACGTTGACGAGCTTCATGTTCGGCTTCTCGATCGGCATGCTGCTGTATGGTCCGCTGTCCGATACGTATGGCCGTCGGCCGATCCTGCTTGGCGGCGTCGTCATGTATGTGCTCGCGAGCATCGCGTGCGTGCTGTCGTTCTCGATCGGCTCGCTGGTGGGCTTCCGCTTCCTGCAGGCGTTGGGGGCGGGCGCGGCATCGGTGCTCGCCCGTGCGATTGCTCGCGACGCGCACGAACCGGGCGACGCGGCGCGCGTGCTGTCGATGATCGCGATCGTCACGTCGATAGGCCCGCTGCTTGCGCCGCTGATCGGCGGGCAGTTGCTGCTGCTGGGGGGCTGGCGCGCCGTGTTCGTCGCGCTGACGCTGTTCGGTTCCGTGTGCGCGGTGACCGCCTTCCTGAAAGTGCCGGAGACGTGGCCGCGCGAGAAGCGCGCGCAGTCGGCGCTGCTGAAGTCGTTCGGCGCGTATGTCGCGCTGTTGCGCGATCCGGTCGCGTGGGGGCACATGCTGTGCGGCGGCATGGCGTTCGCGTCGATGTTCGCGTACATCACGGCGACGCCCTTCGTGTACATCGAATATTTCCATGTGTCCGCGCAGCACTATGGCTTTCTGTTCGCGCTGAACATCGTCGGCATCATGCTCGGTAATTACCTGAATACACGGCTCGTCGGACGGCTCGGACCGGTGCCGATCATCTCGTACGCGGCGACCGTGAGCTTCGTCGCCTCACTGTTCGTGTGCATCGTGTCGCTGACCGGATGGGGCGGCTTGTGGTCGATCGTGTTTGGCCTTTTCTTCGTCGTCAGCGTGGTGGGCGTGTTGTCGGCTAACTGCACGACCGACCTGATGCATCGTTACCCGCTCAACGCGGGCGCCGCGGCGGCCGTATTCGGCGCCGTGCAGCTCGCGCTTGGGGCGTTGTCGAGCCTTGCGGTCGGACTGTTGCATGACGGCACGCCGAAGGGCATGGGTATCGTAGTCGGTGCCGCGGGATGCTTGTGCCTTGTCGGACGCAGGCTCGTGATGCGCTGGCACGCGACGAAGTCGCCGGTTGCGGCTGTGTGAGCGGTGTGAATACGACGTGAAAACCGTATGACGCTCGTGCTACTCAGGCGGTGCGCATCGGCCAACGCGTGAATTCACCGGTCGCCTATGCGGAAAACACCTGGTGTTGCGCGCGTGCCACCGTGCTTCGCGGTTTGCATTGCTATGATGAAGCCACTGTTCCTCGGAGCGGCAATCATGGCGATCAAAGACCTGATGAACGGCGAACGGCAACAGGCCGCATTCGCGGAAGCGCAACGGCTGGCCGACAGCGGCGCTTATTACGATTACACCGACATCGAATATGTCTTGCGCTTTGATCATGGTCTGACGGATGTATCGGCTTTGCTCGATAGCCAGCTGATGCATCGCGACCTGAACCGTCGTTGTGCGGACGCGCGCGAGAAGCTCGAGATGGCGGACGTGTGATGCCTGCCGCACCGTGCGCATCGCGGCGTTGAACCGCTGCGGGAATTTCACTTCCGGAATGATTGATGACCGACAGCACGCGCGTCCGACGATTGCCACACACCGATAAGCCCGCCGCGCTCGGGAAACCCGGCGGTCACTACAGTCATGTCGCGGTTGCGAATGGCTTCGTGTTCGTGTCCGGATAATTGCCGATCAATGCGCAAGGCGAGAAGCTCGCCGATGCGTCATTCGACGCGCAAGCGGAACGGGTGCTGGCCGATGTGAAGGCGGTGCTCGAAAGCGTCGGCAGCAGCGTCGGGCAACTGGTGCAGGTGCGCGTGTATGTCGTCGATGTCGAACATTGGGCGAGCTTCAATCAGATGCATGCGCGCTGGGCTGGTGACGCAAGACCGGCGCGCGCGGTCGTGCCGGTGCCGCAGTTGCACGATGGCTTCAAAATCGAGGTTGAGGCGGTGGCGGTGGTGGAGCTCGGGTGGTGCAAGCGAGTACATGAGGCTCCGCGCGCTTTTTCGTTTGTTAGGCCGCACAAAACAAAGCCCGCGTCTGGTTCGTTTCTGGCGAGCGGTCGAAGGCGAAAGAACTACACCGCGTGCCACTATCGAAATGGGCCAGTGCGCTGTTGGCCAAATGACATTGTCATCCCCTCGCAGCTTGAGATCGTATTTCATCGCATGAACCATGTCGCCAAAAGTGTCGCGGTCATACCCCAGCATTTTCGCCGCGTAGTTTGGATCGTTCGTGCGCGGGGCGAGTTCAACGACATCGCCGCTCGGCGGATCAGGCACATACTCAAACGGCTGCGCGTCGCCGAGCAGCGTTGCGGCGCCGCGATTGGCAGTTCTGGCTGCGCGCGCAGCGTCCGCGAACGCATCCTCGAAAAGACCAAAATCCGCATTTGCGCAACCGTCGAAAAAGCAAAGAGCATGGCATTCGCCGCGTGATCCACGGCCCTCTATCGACGCGCACGGTCACGGCTGGAAGCGCGACGCGCAGAAAAAATTCATGAACGGCAGCGCACGCTTGGCAGACTTCGACCTGATACAAGCTCGACCGGTAGACGACAACTGAGGACACCAGCAGCAGCGACGCGGCGAATTATTATTTGACAATCGTTTGCAAATATTCAGAGTGCGCCGCATTGATGCTGGCGCTCGATCCGTCATAAGGTGGTGCGACCTCATCGATACGGAGCGCACCGAGTCCATGACGAGCAAGCCAGTACCGCCTAACCCACAAACGCCATCACCGCCCGGCCTCAGGCAACTGGCATTTGCCTTTCCCTTTCTGCGCAAGGCACAAGGCAAAGCGCGAGCGTCAGTCCCATTCACCGATGAGCACGAGATCTACCGGCTGCTCGCCGAACGCGAGCCGTCCGGTGCGTATCTCGTCAGCCGCAAGGGCATGTGGCATGGCGGGATTCATATCACCGAGGCCGGCGCGGGGCAGGCGTTGGACCTTGACGCCGGATTGCGATGCATTGCGGACGGCGTGCTGATCGCTTACCGCGTCAACCAGGACTACCCGGTCAGCGAGTTGGCAATGGAAGGCCGCGATGCGACGTTTCAGGCTCCCTACAGTACGGGCTTTGCCCTCGTGCGGCACGAGATGGATTTTCCGCGTGGCTCGAAGCTGAGGTTCTACAGCCTGTACATGCACCTGATGTCGAACTCCGACTACGGCAGCAATTTCCCGCAGCGGCAGAAACCGGCGTACTGGTCGCGGCAATGGAAGGTCACTTCGCACGCGCAGGACAGACCGTCGCCGCGTGCTGGACAAACTGTGGACCCGTCGCAGGTCGGGTTGCATGTGCGCGAGAGGCCTGACGGCGCTGTGCTTGGCATCTTGCCGCAGGGTGTGAGCGTGAGCATCGGCAGGAAGGAGAAGGTGCACGGACAGGAGTGGGGCCAGGTGACGGCGCTGCACGGACGACCGCTGTATCCGCCGCAAGCCGGCGGATACGTCGAGCCGCCTCGTGCTATTGGCGGCTGGCTCTATCTGGGTAACGAAAACGGCGGGCCTGCGGTCGAGGAGGTCATCCCGGACTCGATGTTCGACCGGGTGATCGTCACGACGGCTCAGACGTGCACGAAGAGCGATCCGCAAGGCGATGGGGGCGGCATTCCGGTCAGGGCGGGCGAGCTGATCGGCCATCTCGGCCGTTACGACTCATTGAATCAATGCACGTCGGGAACGCGGATGGCGCACATCGAGGTGTTCTGCGACGACAGCATCCAGTCGTTTCTCGAGCAGGGCCGCGCATGGGTCAACCAGCACGGTCCGCACCGGGAGGACTGGGCGACACTGGGCCTGCCCTCGGGGCCGACAATCCTGCGCATCGCACCCGGCACGGTGCTGTATCAGCGTACCGAGGACAACAGGTTTGTCCCCGGCGCTGACCCGCAGTCGAGAAAGACGGACGCTGTTCAGGTGTATTCGCTCGCCGAACTGGCGCGTGACCCGGATCGACGCATTCCCGAGCCGCATCCGCATCCCGATCCAGGTTATCCGGTGAACTGGTGGCATGTCGACGGGGTGAATGCAATAGGTCAACCAATCGACGGCTGGGTGTGCGACTTCAATCATGCAGGTGGGCGGGTGACGCGGGAATTCGCGCAGAAGTGGATCGACTTCGAGTGCATCGCGGATGCCCATGATCCGGCGCACACGATCTTTGCGACAACCCCGGAGTGGGTTGATTATGCGAGCGGCGCCAATGTTGCCGGCCTTGCTTCGCGTTCGAAGCTCAGCCCTTTGATGCTCAAGGTGTACGACGCCCTGTTCACAAGAGGCGATGGCAAGCAGGCGGCTGACGAACTATGCACGTTGGCGCAGAGCGAGCGTGGCGGGTATCCGTGGCTGATGCAGGCGGCGTCCCGGCTGATCGTCAGGCACGAAAGCGAGTGGGCGAACCCGTCGAAGTGGAAGCAGTTGATCGCCGCGCTGGAGAAGCAGACAGGACCCAGGCCGCATCACAAGGAAGAGCAGAAGCGGATCGAGAGGCTTGCGTGGTGGGATGAGGTAGCGGCTGGTGTTTCCGGGTTCCCCGGCTCTGAGGTGTATTACATAAATCCAATTGGGCTGGTGGGGAATTTCCTGCAAGCTACTTGCTCATGTAATAAGAACATAACCGAGGAAGAACTGGACTTGCTCTTGCCGAAAGATGTCAAGGCGAAGGGACTTTTTTATGCTGCTCACGACACATCAGTGCATGGATTTGATAAGGGTAAATTTCTTGATTTGCTAAATCGATACATGCGCGAAAACGATATTATGACCTGCGTCAGAAAGGTGCATTTTATATCTCAAATGCTGCATGAGTGCGATGAGCTCAGAACAAACGAGGAGTATCGCAATAAGGACGGATCGATCCCTTCCGGCTGGAATAACTATCGTGGAGGATCAAACTTCCATGGCCGCGGTTTAATTCAGCTTACGCATGATGCTAACTACTCGTCCTACGGAAAATTTGTTGGCGACGCGACAATTGGAGCCGATCCGAACAAGATAAGTCGCAGCATTGACCACACCACGCACTCCGCCTGTTGGTACTGGAGACAAGGAAGCCATTGGGGCGACATCAACCCGAAAGCAGATCGAAATGACTTTTATGCAATTACGGTTGCGGTTAACGGTGGGTTCAATCATGTAGACGAAAGATTTGTCGCCTTGAATAAATTGGCAAAGCTGCTTGGAGCAAAAAGGTGTACAACAAATCCGGGACTGGTGTTCAATGACTATCAAATGGAAAAGAGCTCACTTTATGGGACTAATTTCTACAAAACCCATTCGAAACGTATCGCGGAAGCAGTGGAGGCGGTTGATGCAAAAAGATCGGCGATTTGATTTCGCAGCAAAATACCTGCTGCTCATCGTTTCAGTTTTCACTATTTCTACAGCGGCGATGGCGGAGTCGGTCCAAGGAAAATTTTACAATAAAAAAAGGTACATTGGAAAGTATCTCGTCGATGAGAGCAGTAATGCGGATGGAGTTCTGGTTAACCCTGTGATTATAAAACTGAAAATCGAAAAAGAAGAAGGACTTTTGCAGTATGCTTATGTTGCGGATGCTCCCCCTTCAATAAAAGCAAGTGACATGGGATTCCTGTCCATTGTGGTGAATTCAGGTGGAATGGAGGGGGCTGTCACATACAATTATGTAATCCCAAATCATGGAGTGCTGACATCAATTGGTACTGTCAAAACGAATCTCCATCTTGGAAAAATCGAAAGCATTGATGTACTGTCAAACAAAAATCTTTCGGTGGATGAGGTTAATTTTTTTGTGAGGCAGATTGTGGAGTTCAATCCGTCAGCATTGTCGGCGCCATTAAACGCATATTCTGCTGCGACGTTGCTCCTACTCGGCCGGGGAAAATTTCTGACGCCAGAGGACGATTTGAGGTTATCAGCCCTTTGCGGGAACAAAGAGATATCCGATGACCCGGTCTTGTTGCGGGCGATCATGAGAGTGATTGGTTGTAGTGCTCAAGCCGACGGCAGTATACCGGCACCAAATAAGAGTGGCTAACACAACCTGGACATGAGGCCATGAAAGCCATATCCTGGCGGCATGTCCAGACGAAAAATCAGTAATGAGCTATGGGCGGCGTTGGAGCCGCTCATTCCGGTGTTCACGCCGTCGCCCAAAGGCGGTCGGCGCAGAACGGTGAATGACCGTGCAGCATTGAATGGCATCCTGTACGTTCTGCAAACAGGCATTCCGTGGGAATACCTACCGAAGGAACTGGGCTTCGGTAGCGGCATGACATGCTGGCGACGGCAGCGTGACTGGCAGGCCGCAGGTGTGTGGGAGCAACTGCATCTGGCGATGCTTCGCCGGTTACGTGAGCATGACCAGATTGATTGGGAACGGGCGAGTCTTGATGCCGCCAGTGTTTCCAGCCCCCGGGGGGCCAGGAGACCGGCCCCAACCCGACAGACCGGGGCAAGCTCGGGTCGAAACGGCACATCGTCGTAGATGCGCGCGGCATTCCTCTGGCCATCACGGTCACGGGTGCCAACCGGCACGACTCGATGGCATTCGAGCCCACGCTCAATGCCATTCCGGCAATGCCGGGTCTGAATGGCCAGCCTCGCAAACGCCCGGGCAAGCTGCATGCGGACAAGGGCTATGACTTTGCACGCTGTCGGCGTTATCTGAGGCAGCGGGGCATCACGGCACGCATTGCCCGTCGCGGGGTGGAAAGCAAGGAGCGGCTCGGACGGCATCGCTGGGTGGTCGAGCGCACCCATGCCTGGTTTGCCGGTTTCGGCAAACTGCGCATTCGTTTCGAACGGCGTCTCGACATTCATGTCGCGTTGCTTTCCTTGGCTGCTGCCGTTATCTGTTCACGCTTCGTTGATGACTTGTGTTAGCGCCTCTAAATGCGGTTACGGCAATTGTCAATTTTCACACCGACAGCTATGCAGAACGGATTGCGAATTTTGAGGTAGTTATTAATCGCGGAGATTTAAATTGAGAAACATTTCATCCATAGTAATGTCGCCCCTGGCAGTCCTCTTGTTTATAGTGAGCATTGGCGCGGATGCGTATGCAGATGAAGCTACTCTGTGCCAGTTACATGAAGAAGTGTATTTCAGCTGTCAGACTGAAAATAAGATAATTTCATTGTGTGCTTCCGGCAATATATCGCCCAACAATGGATATGTTCAATATCGCTTTGGCACGCTCGATCAAATTGAGCTTCAATATCCCGATAGACCATATCCACCAAAGAATCGTTTTTTGATCAGCGATGTTGCCGAGGGGAGTGTAAGCTTCACACACGTTAAATTCAAATCAGGAGAGTACAACTACGTTATCTACCAAGGCTTCCCTAGTGGCTTATACATAAAACGGAAAGGCAAGCTTGTTTCAAATCTAACTTGTGGTGATGGAATCTATCAACGGTTAAGTCAGCGCGCATACCGCGGAATGCGAACAGCTCCACCAGTTGCTGGTGTAGACAATTAACGCTCGCGGTGATGCGATGAGGTGAGGGGTTATATTGCGGGTCTCCCTGCGCCGAATGTCTTCTTCGTCTCCCGTTTCAAGTGCAACACCTCGAATGAGACAGGGCGTTGTGATGAAGAAGGATTACAAGCATTTGAGCGCAGAGGAACGCGCGGCAACCATAATTGAACGTCGAAAGGGCGCGAGCATCCGGGCGATGGCGCTGCTGTTGAGACTCAGCGCCTCGACGGTCTCGCGCGAACTTACGCGCAATCGTTGCGCGGTGGCGCCGTGCTACGACGCGACAGGAGCGGCCTCCCCTCACCGGCTTCGTCACACGTGCTGTGCGCGCGAGGCGCAAGTTCGCCGCTGGCAGTGCCCTGTATCGGAATGTGCACGACACCTGATTTACTGGCGCTGGTCATGCACATGCCGGTCATCTGGCGGCGCTGCCCCGAACGTGCTTCAGTCTGGCGCTAGCCAAAAGGTGAGACACGTCCACCGAGACCGCTCTACCGAGGTTGCCGACCGCGACGTGGGTCATTTGGTAGGTCAAAAAAAGAAAGCCCCGTAAAGCTTTGACTGTACGGGGCCTTTGCGTTGAATCTGGCGGAGGCGGTGAGATTCGAACTCACGGAAGGATTGCTCCTTCGCCGGTTTTCAAGACCGGTGCCTTAAACCACTCGGCCACACCTCCAAGCTGCGAATTGTAACCTGAAAACACCTAGCTGCCGAGTAGAGGCCACCCGCCATCACTGCGGATCCTTCAGGAACAGCGCCTGCAGGTCGTTCAGAAATGCCTGTCCGAGTGGCGTCGGCGCGATCCGTTCGTGGTCGCGTGTGATCAGCTTGCGCCGTTCCGCTTCCTGCAACGCCGGTTCGATCGTCGTGATCGACAGTCCCGTGCGTTCGAGGAACCGATGCACCGGAAATCCTTCCACAAGGCGCAGCGCATTCAACATGAACTCGAACGGCAAATCGCGCGGCCCGACCTCGTGCTCTTCCTGCACGCTTGCACCGGCCCTGGCCTGCTCGATGAAAGTGGTTGGATGTTTGTAGCGCGCCTGGCGCACGATGCGATTCGGAAACGACAGCTTCGTATGCGCGCCCGCGCCGATGCCCAGATAGTCGCCGAAACGCCAGTAGTTCAGATTGTGTTTGCTCTGCCGATGCGGCCGCGCATACGCGGACACCTCGTAGCGCTCGTAGCCGGCTTCGGCGGTGCGCTGGTGGATCCAGTCCTGCATGTCGGCGGACGCGTCGTCGTCGGGCAACGGCGGCGGGAACTTTGCGAACAACGTGTTCGGTTCGAGCGTCAGGTGGTACAGCGAAAGATGCGGCGGGGCGAACGACAACGCCGTTTCCACGTCGGCCCGGCATTCGGCGAGCGTTTGCCCGGGCAACGCGAACATCAGGTCGAGGTTGAAGTTCTCGAACGTGGTCGCGGCGACTTCGACCGCGTGGCGCGCCTGCGCCGCGTCGTGAATGCGGCCGAGCGCCTTCAGATGCGTTTCGTTGAAACTCTGGATGCCCACCGACAAGCGGTTCACCCCGCTCGCGCGAAACTGCGCGAACTTGTCGGCTTCGAACGTGCCCGGGTTCGCTTCGAGCGTGATTTCCGCGTCGGCGTCGAGCGGCAGCAACGCGCGAATATCCGACAGCATGCGATCGAGCCCCGCTGCCGACAGCAGGCTCGGCGTGCCCCCGCCGATGAACACCGTATGCACCTGGCGGCCCCAGATTTGCGGCAACGCCATTTCCAGGTCGGCGCGCAACGCGTCGAGGTAGTCGTTCTCCGGGAACGTTTCGCCTTTCCACTCGTGCGAATTGAAATCGCAATACGGGCACTTGCGCACGCACCAGGGAAAATGCACGTACAGCGCAAGCGGCGGCAGCGACGTCAAACGGATGCTGCCCGGCGAAGTGAACGCGTTGACGACGGCTGTGCCGATGTCCGCCGGCGCCGGTCGAATCGGAATCACGCTTCCTCCGACAGACGCGCGAGCAGATGCCGCAGCGCGATTGCGCGGTGGCTGCTCGCGTTCTTGAGCGCCGGCTCGAGTTCCGCGGCGCTCGCGTTCAGCGACGGCAGATAGAAGTACGGGTCGTAGCCGAAACCATGCTCGCCGCGCGGCGCGTCGAGGATTTCGCCATGCCAGCGGCCTTCGGCGATCAGAGGTTCTGGATCGTCCGCGTAACGCACGAGCGCGAGCACGCAGTAGTAGTAGCCGCGGCGATCGCTCGCGCCATGCAGTTCGGCGACGAGGCGCGCGTTGTTCGCCGCGTCGCTTTTCTCGCCGCCGGCAAGTTGCGCGAAGCGCGCCGAATAGACGCCCGGCGCGCCGCGCAGCGCGCGCACGCAAAGACCCGAGTCGTCGGCGAGCGCGGGCAGGCCGGAGAGCTTTGCCGCGTGACGTGCCTTGGTCAGCGCGTTTTCGACGAACGTGGGATGCGGCTCGTCCGCTTCCGGCACATTGAGCTCGCCCTGTGCGATCAACTCGATGCCGGCCGAGCCGAGTAGCGCCGCGAATTCGCGCAGCTTGCCCGCGTTGTTCGACGCGAGCACGACTTTTTTCAATGGCATGCCCGACGTCGCGCCGTGCTCGTTGCCCATACCGCCGTACTGACGAACCTCATTCACTGCTGCACTCCCAGCGCCGCTTTCTGCTTCGCGATCAGCGTGCTGATGCCGTCGCTCGCGAGATCGAGCAGCGCATTCATTTCTTCGCGCGAGAACGGCACGCCTTCCGCAGTGCCCTGAATTTCGACGAAGCCGCCCGCGCCCGTCATCACGACGTTCATGTCGGTGTCGCACTGCGAGTCTTCGTCGTAGTCGAGATCGAGCACCGGCACGCCGTCGTACACGCCAACCGAAATCGCGGCGACGTAGTCGTTGATCGGCGAGCTTTCGATGCGACCCGTCGCGAGCAATCCGGCGACCGCATCGTGCGCGGCGACGAATGCGCCGGTGATGCTCGCGGTGCGCGTGCCGCCGTCGGCCTGGATCACGTCGCAGTCGAGATTGATCGTGCGCGCGCCGAGCTTCTCGAGATCGAACACCGAGCGCAGCGCGCGGCCGATGAGCCGCTGGATTTCCTGCGTGCGGCCGGTCTGCTTGCCGCGCGCGGCTTCGCGGTCGCTGCGCGTATGCGTGGCGCGCGGCAGCATGCCGTATTCGGCGGTAAGCCAGCCCTGGCCGCGGTCGCGAAGAAACGGCGGCACGTTCTCGCTGACGCTCGCGGTGCAGATCACCTTGGTGTCGCCGAACTCGACCAGCACCGAGCCCTCCGCATGCTTCGTGTAGTGACGCGTGATGCGCACGTCGCGCAACTGGTTGGGCTGGCGGCCGCTGGGGCGTTGGGTGTCGTTGCTCATGTCGGAATGGTTGGGATGGGCCGGAAGAGGGCGCAGGAAAACGGTAATTTTACCGCCGATCGGATGGGGCGGTTGCCGATACGGGTGGCGCGCGAAGTGGTGGGCGACGCGTGCGGTTTGAACTCGCCAGGGGCATTGTCTCGATGAGCGGCGATCCGTTCCATGCAAGCGGCCGCGCGCCGAGCCGCATCCCTGCTCGCTCACGAGCGGATGGCGCCGGCAAAAATGGGATAATGCCGGTTCCCCGCCCCGCGTCTCGTACACGCCGGGCGACCCGCTTCTCAGGTCATGTCCAACGCATGGCCGCAATCGCGAGAAATACGATGATCTACAGCATGACTGGCTATGCGAGCGCCACGCGCGAACTCGTGGCGGCTTCGGGCACTGGCGGCGTGAGCGTGTCGGTCGAACTGCGCACGGTGAATTCGCGCTTTCTCGATCTGAATTTCCGCATGCCGGAAGACGTGCGCGTCGTCGAACCGACGCTGCGCGAGATGCTCATGCACAAGCTGTCGCGCGGCAAGGTCGACATTCGCGTGAATCTGCAGCGCAGCGAGCAGTCGGCGAACGCGGGCGCGATCAATCGCGATGCACTCTCGCAACTCGCGCAGCTCGAGCAAACGGTGCTCGTCACGTTTCCTGAAGCCGGCCGTCTGCGCACCGGTGAGATCCTGCGCTGGCCCGGCGTGCTCGCCGAAAGCGGCATCGCGCCCGAGACGCTGCGCGACGCGGTGCTCGCATGCGGCAAACAGGCGATCGCGGAGCTGATCGACGTGCGTGCGCGCGAAGGCGCGCAACTCGCGACGATGCTGCTCGCCAACGTCACCGAAATGGAAGCCATCGTGGCGAAGATCACGCCGCTCGTGCCGGAGCTGATTGCGCGGCAGCAGCAGAAGATCGTCGAGCGTTTGCAGGAGGCGCTCGGCATTGCCGCGCCGGATGCGGCCGCGACGATCGTGTCGCGCGAAGAGATCAACGAGCGGATCCGCCAGGAAGTGACGATGTACGGCATTCGCATCGACATCGCCGAAGAGCTGTCGCGTCTCACCGCGCATCTGAACGAAACGCGTCACGTGATCGAGAAGGGCGGCAAGGTCGGCAAGCGGCTCGACTTCATGATGCAGGAGCTGAACCGCGAAGCGAATACGCTCGGTTCGAAGGCGGCGGCGAAGGAACTCGCGGATTCGTCGATGACGCTGAAGCTCCTGATCGAACAGATGCGCGAGCAGGTACAGAATCTCGAATAAGGCTGGAGCACTACACATGATGACCGACCACCACCCACGCGAACCCGGCGCGCCGCGCCATCCGTACGCGGGCGCATATCCCGGCAACCTGTTCATGGTCGTCGCGCCGTCGGGCGCGGGCAAGTCGACGCTCGTGAACGCGCTGCTCGCGGGCGACGACGAGATCCGTCTATCGATCTCGTACACGACGCGCCCGCCGCGTCCGAAGGAGCAGGACGGCGAGCACTATCACTTCACGACGGTCGAGGATTTCATGCGCCGCCACGACGCGGGCGAGTTCCTCGAAAGCGCGGAAGTGCACGGCAACTACTACGGCACGTCGCGCGTGTGGATCGAGGAGCAGATGAAAAACGGCCATGACGTGCTGCTCGAAATCGACTGGCAGGGCGCGCAGCAGGTGAAGAAGCAGTTCCACAACGCGGTGGAAATTTTTATTCTGCCGCCGTCGCTCGAAGCGCTCGAAGAGCGCCTGAAAAAGCGCGGCCAGGACGAGCCGAACGTCATCACGCGACGCCTGCTCGCGGCGGGTGGCGAGATGGCGCATGCGGCTGAAGCGGAGTACGTTGTGATCAACGAGAACTTCGATCGCGCGCTCGCCGAATTGCAGTGCCTCGTCGGCGCGACGCGTTCGCGCTTCGCGTCGCAGTATGCGCGTCACACGCAGCTTTTCATGCAGCTCGGCATCCACTTGCCGCACGCGTGAGCGCGGCGTGCCGTCAGGCACATAAGGTAGAATAAGCAACATACTGAGAAGGAACCCAACATGGCCCGCATTACCGTCGAAGACTGCCTCAAACAGATCCCGAACCGTTTCGAACTCGCGCTTGCCGCAACCTATCGCGCCCGTCAGCTCGCTCAAGGGCACACGCCGAAGATCGAAAGCCGCGACAAGCCCACCGTCCTCGCACTGCGTGAAATCGCGTCGGGTCAGGTCGGCGTTGAAATGCTGAAGAAGGTGCCGGTCTAAGGCGCACGTTTTTTCGTTTTCGATTTGCCCGGTATTCGCCACACCGGTTTGCTCAACGTGCAGAACTGCGTCCAACCCTGACCGCTACCGGAGGCGACCATGAGTGCTACCCCGCCCACCGCCACGGAAGTGGACCACGACGCCGACTCGCCCTCGTCTGCACGCAGATACATCGACGCGGTCCTCGAACAATCGTTTCGGCATCTGTTCGGGCCGACCGCCACGCCGGAGCAGCCGCGCCGGCATGACGTCGTCTCCATCGCCAACCTGACGTCCGCGCTGTCCGGCTATCTGCCGCCGGACGAGATCAAGGACGTCAAGGCGGCGTTCCACTTCAGCGACGAAGCCCACCTCGGCCAGTATCGCCAGAGCGGCGAGCCCTACATCACGCATCCGGTCGCCGTCGCGGAAATCTGCGCGGGCTGGAATCTCGACGCCCAGGCGATCATGGCGGCGCTTCTGCACGACGTGATGGAAGACCAGGGCGTGACCAAGGCGGAGCTCGCCGAGCGCTTCGGCGCGAAGGTCGCGGAGCTGGTCGACGGGTTGTCCAAGCTGGACAAGATGGAGTTTCGCAATCGCGAGGAAGCGCAGGCGGAGAACTTCCGCAAGATGCTGCTCGCGATGGCGCGCGACGTGCGCGTGATTCTCGTGAAGCTCGCCGACCGGCTGCACAACATGCGCACGCTCGGCGCGGTGCCGCCGGAGAAACGTCGCCGCGTCGCACGCGAAACGCTCGACATTTACGCACCCATCGCCCACCGGCTCGGTCTGAACAATACCTATCGCGAGCTGCAGGACCTGAGCTTCGCGAACTTCAACCCGCACCGTTACGCGACCCTCGAAAAAGCCGTCAAGGCCGCGCGCGGCAATCGTCGCGAGGTGGTCGGCAAGATTCTCGAATCGGTGCAGCGTGCGATCTCGGACGCGAAGATCGACGCCGAAGTCACCGGACGCGAGAAAACCATCTTCAGCATCTACAAGAAGATGCGTGACAAGCAGCTGTCGTTCTCGCAGGTGCTCGACGTGTACGGGTTTCGCGTGGTCGTCGAGAGTGCGCTCGAATGCTATACCTGCATCGGCGCGCTGCATGCGCTCTTCAAACCGGTGCCGGGCAAGTTCAAGGATTACATCGCGATCCCGAAGGTGAACGGCTATCAGTCGCTGCACACCACGCTCGTCGGACCGTTCGGCGCGCCTATCGAGTTTCAGGTGCGCACGCGCAAGATGCACGAGATCGCCGAGGCAGGCGTCGCCGCGCACTGGCTGTACAAGAACGGCAGCGCAGATCTGAACGACGTGCAGAAGCGCGCGCACCAGTGGCTGAAGTCGCTGCTCGACATTCAGAGCGAGGCGGGCGATTCGAGCGAATTCCTCGAGCACGTGAAGATCGACCTGTTTCCGGACGCGGTCTACGTGTTCACGCCGAAGTCGAAGATCATGGCGCTGCCGCGCGGCGCCACCGCGCTCGACTTCGCCTATTCGATCCACAGCGACCTCGGCAACCAGTGCGTCGCGGTGAAGATCAACAACGAGCTGTTGCCGTTGCGTACCGAGCTGAAGAGCGGCGACATCGTCGAAGTCATCACGGCGCCGTATTCGAAGCCGAATCCCGCGTGGCTCGGCTTCGTGCGCAGCGGTAAGGCGCGCTCGGCGATTCGTCATTATCTGAAGACGATGCGCCTGAACGAGTCGGTGCAGCTCGGTGAGCGCCTCGTCGATCAGGCGTTGAAGGGCTACGGCCTCGCGCTATCGGACGTGACGCCGGAAGCGTGGGAAAAGCTCGTGCAGTGGACGGGCAACAAGAACCGTCAGGAAATTTTCGCGGACATCGGTCTCGGCCGGCGCGTCGCCGCGGTGATGGCCAAGCGCATCGAAGTGCTGATGAGCGGGCGCGATGCCGACGACGACGGTTCGCGCGCCGAGTCCGGTTCGGCGCCGCATGCGCCGCCGGTCGTCATTACTGGCACCGAAGGCATGTCGGTGCAGCTGTCCGCATGCTGCCGTCCCATTCCGGGCGACGACATCATGGGCTATATCGGCATCGGTCTCGGCATGGCGATCCATACTACCGATTGCCGTGTCGCGCAGCGTATTCACCGGCGCGATCCGGCCCGCTGGATCGACGTGGCATGGGCGCCGCAGCCGGGGCGTCTGTTCGATGTCGCGGTAAAGGTGCTGGTCAAGAATACCAAGGGCGTGTTCGCCCGCGTGGCGGCCGACATCACGTCGGCTGACGCGAACATCGTCCATATCGCGATGGACGAAGATCAGTCGCAGGAATCCACGATTCTGCGCTTCGTGATTCAGGTCAGCGACCGCGTCCACCTGGCCAACGTCATGCGTCGCGTGCGCACGAACCTCGATGTGATGCGCATCGCGCGTGAGCGGCCGAGCGAAGAGGGGCATCACCGACACGAAGGCGGCATGCGCATCGATCGCGAGCGGGCGGATTACTGAGCTTCCGGCTGGGCGTCGGCGCGGGTTTGACTGGCGCGTCGCGCGCCGGTCAGGCATCTTACGTGCGGCCCAGGATACAACTGAAGACGAGTCTCACCTGAACCTCGGGGAGAAAGCAGATGAACGTATCCGACCTCGCTGGTGTGGCGCTCGATTACTGGGTGGCGCGCAGCCTGCACGACTTCGTGCGAGAAATCTACTTTACCGATAGCGGCGAGACCGTTGCAATCCGCGGCAACGATCGCGGCCGCCCGTGGGACGGCCGTTTCACGCCGTCCGTGTCGTGGGAGACAGCTGCGGTCGTGCTCGAGCGTGCGCGGCGTCTCGACGTGCGTGAGCAAACCGAGCGTGACGCCGTATGCGTCGCGGAGTTCGTCGGTGGACACGGCGCAGTGGAGGGACGGGGCGAGTCGCTGCGGATCGCCCTGCTGCGAGCATTCGTCGCGAGCCATTTTGGCGAAAGCGTCGACGACGTGCTGCGCGAGCGCCAGGCACTGACCGGCATGCGGGCGGAGACGATCAGTGAGCAAACGGTGGGCGGCGTTGTCGAGGACCTGCCGCACCCGGATGGGCAGATTGGGGATATTCAGTCGCCGCCGCGTTGAGCGACTCGCCGACGGGGGCATACTGCGCCCGGAAAGACAAAGGGCCTTCCGATTGGAAGGCCCTTCATGGGTGGCGCGGCTGGCAGGATTCGAACCCACGACCCCTTGGTTCGTAGCCAAGTACTCTATCCAACTGAGCTACAGCCGCACGCAAAACTGTGATGTCTACTGCATAAACCGGTGAAACCTGAAAACTTCCGGCAGGGAAGCCCTCGAATAAGATGGCGCGGCTGGCAGGATTCGAACCCACGACCCCTTGGTTCGTAGCCAAGTACTCTATCCAACTGAGCTACAGCCGCACACAGAAACGAGATTATAGCTAACAGAATTCAAAAATGGAAGCCCATCACGGCGATTTGTGTCGCGGGCCCGATCGTGTAACCTTGAGTGATGTTATTGCTAGCTGCTGTTACTGGATCAGTATGAACAAGGCCTTTGTCAAAGAGTCGAGCGAAGAGGGCGATGACGATCTCGACGTCGCTCAGCCCGAAGTGCCCGCGGGCACCAAAAACTACATGACTCCCGCCGGTCATCGGCGTATGCGAGAAGAGCTGCTGCATCTGATCGATGTGGAGCGGCCTGAGGTGGTCAAGCTCGTGTCGTGGGCTGCATCGAACGGCGACCGCTCGGAGAATGGCGACTACATCTATGGCAAACGCCGTCTGCGCGAAATCGACCGGCGCATCCGCTTTCTGACCAAGCGGCTGGATCTGGCCGAAGTCGTCGATAGCAGCCGGCAGGAAAACGTCGATCAGGTGTTCTTCGGTGCGACGGTCGACTATGCGAATCAGGACGGCGAGGAGCACAAGGTGACGATCGTCGGTATCGACGAGGTCGATCTGGACATCGGGCACGTGAGCTGGATTTCGCCGATCGCGCGCGCGCTGCTGAAGGCAAAAGTCGGTGATACGGTCACGCTATTCACGCCGGCCGGTCCGCAGCCGATCGACATTCTCGACGTCAAGTATCCGCCTCCCGATAGCGGCCGCTAGGCCTTAGGCGAGGGCGTTGGCGGACGCGCATAGGGAGTGACACGCAAGGCGAGGCAATCACCCACTTCGGCGCGAACATGAAAAAGGGCGCCGCGAACGGCGCCCTGTCCACTGCCAGGCCTTGCGCAGTGCTTAGAAACGGTGACGCAGACCGGCCGTCACGGCGACTTGTTTGTTGTTGCCCGAGGCGTTACCCACGCCATTGATGTAGGCGTTGACGATCGAGTTTTCGTTTGCTGCCTGATACACGCCTTGCAGGTATACGTCGGTACGCTTGGACAACGCGTATGCAGTTTGCAGGTCGACCTGGTTCCAGTGCACGTGCGTGCTGGACAGGTTAGCGCGGGTGTACGTGTACGCGGCGGCAATGCTAATCGCTGGTGTCAGAGCGTAGCGAGCGTTGCCCTCGAAGTTCTGGAACTGGGCGCTGTTGGTCGGCAAGCCGATGCCGCCCGGGACGCCCGATGAACCCTGGCTGATGCCGGCGAGGCCGTGCAGGTTCGTCTGTGAGTACACCAAGCCAACGGTCGCCGGGCCGAACGCGTAGTTGGCGCCTGCGCCCCACGTTTGCTGACGTTGCGAGAAGAACGTGTTGTCACCCGATACTGCGCCACCCGAATTGAACGCTGCGGCCGCGCTGGTTGAGCCGTTGGCGTTCAGCTGCAAGTAAGCTGCGGCGACGTTCAGGCCGCCCCAGTTGTACGATGCGCCCGCGCTGTATGCACGGTTGTTCGCGAAGCCGCTAGCCTGGTTCGAAAAGCCGTACAACGCCCCGAACTTGAAACCGCCGTAGTTCGCGCTCTGGTACTTGGCCGAGTTGTTGATACGGAACGAGTTGTTCAGGTTGTCGTTGTCGAACGGGTGCGCGAACTGCGTGCCGCCGTATTGCGTGCCGGTCAGCGCCAGAGGGCCGACATAGTCGACCATGCTGTCATATTGACGGCCGAGCGTGACGGCGCCGAACTGGTCGCTCGACAGACCGACGAACGCCTGCCGGCCGAACATACGGCCGTTCTGCTTAAGCGTGCCGTCGTTGATGCCGAAGCCGTTTTCCAACGTGAAGATGGCCTTCAGACCACCGCCGAGATCTTCAGCGCCACGCAGGCCCCAGCGGCTGCCGTTCACCGAACCGCTCGTCATCGCAACGTTGGCGCCGTGCTGGGTAGCACTGACGCGCTGGTTATTCGTATAGGTGATACCCGCGTCGATCAGGCCATACAAGGTAACGCTGCTTTGCGCATGCGCTGCCGTGACGAAAACGCCCGACAAGGCAGCGACCATGAGTGTCTTCTTCATTGATATAACTCCAAGAGCGTAAGAGGTATAAGACCCTGGCTTAGGAGACCTTCACGCGAGCGCTGCGAGAAGCGGATTCCGCGTGAGAAGCGCGTTGACAGATCCGCGCCGGTTTCCGATTAGGCAGAGTGTAGAGAGACACTTCCAGGAGTTGATCTTCCGATTTGCGCAATAAAGTATTACCCAACGAGAAACGATGGGCGATTGCCACTAGAGCCTTGTGTATAAAGGCTTTGCGGCTCACTCAATGGATCAGGCGGCGGAATTTTGCTAAGGTGCGTTGCTGATACGCGACACCGAACGATGCAGAAAAACTACGGGAATGGATTTGAAAAAGCGATTGTTGTTGGGTCTGCAATAGACGTTTGTTAATTGTGTGAATAATCGAAATTGGACGCGACCGCTATACTGTAATTTCTGCTTTTCGAAGCGGACTTTTTCTTGACGAAAAAGATCTCCAAACCTTTGGCAGCGCGACCTTCCAGTCGCGCTTTTTTTATTTGCGGATGCCGCTTGAGGATCCGTTCAGTGGGCTGGCGCGGCACCTTCGGCGTCGTCCCAGTCCGCCGGGATGGAGGAGGACCAATCTTCCATTACATAGCGGCGCGCATCCATCGGCGAAGAGAGCAGGTTTTGCCAATGGTCTCCATGCCACATCGGATCGAAATCGAAAATGTTCGGCGAATCCCCCGGTTGTGTGAGCTGATCGGGCGTGGCCTTCGCGTGCGAACGGGTGCGCCGTGTGAAGAGGCGGCGAATTTCACTGAACAGCATGGCAACCTCCTAAAGCGCATCGCTACCGCTGATTTCTAATCATGCGAGCCAGGTCGCGCCGTAACAAGTCGGACAAACACTTACGCAAAGAGCGATTTTGTTACATTTACACAGCCTCGCTTCGGAAGTTTTTTCATAAACACGGCCGGATTAAATCGATTCAGGTAATTTTGACAGATCAGCGCTTTTAATCGATGCGATTTGGAACTTGATCTTTTTATACGCTAAAAGCATATGTAAAGTTTACTTGACGGCTATTCCTGGTTCCCCGTATAACGGCAAGGCCGTATTTCAATGGCTGACTCAAGGGCAGCGCCCCGCTTTTTTAAATCATCGAGGGAAACAGGAAATGGAAACTGGTGTCGTCAAATGGTTCAACGATGCTAAGGGTTTTGGCTTCATCACGTCCGACGCGGGCGGCGAGGATCTGTTCGCGCACTTTTCGGAAATCCGCAGCGAAGGCTTCAAGTCGCTGAAGGAAAACCAACGCGTCTCGTTTGAAGTGAAGAGCAGCCCGAAGGGCAGGCAGGCGGCCAACATTCAGCCGTTGTAAGAGTCCTTCGCCGGGCATACTGCTGCCCGCGCACTCAATAAGAAAGCAAGCCCTCGCCCCGCGCGAGGGTTTTTCTTATTTCCGCGCGATATTCGTAGTCAGATTCAATTTCCGTAACCGCCCCGTTCAAAAAATATGCGTTCTTGTCAAAAGGTTATACACGCCGAGCGCATTGAGGGGCTTCCGAATTAATTGTCTGCTTTAAGCTTTATCGGAAAGTCCGCGCGAAAAGCCGGAACCTGTGTCGAAAGGATCTCCACATGCGCACGCGGCGTTATTTGGATGCGCAACGTCCAACTGGTGCATACTTGCGGAAAATTCATGCGTCCGTATCCCTTGTCCCATGTCTGAAATGCTTTCGTCGGAGCTGGTCCTCGATGCACCCATCGTTTTCGTCGACCTTGAAACGACCGGCGGCTCCACGAGCGAGCACCGCATCACCGAGGTCGGCGTCGTCGAAGCCGGGCCGAACGGCGTAACGCGCTGGAGCAGTCTGATCGACCCGCAGCAGCCGATTCCCTCATTCATCCAGCAGCTGACCGGCATCACGGACGACATGGTGCTCGGCGCGCCGACCTTCGAGTCGATCGCGCCCGCGCTGTTCGAGCGCTTGAATGGCAAGCTGTTCGTCGCGCACAACGCGAGTTTCGATCGCGGATTCTTGCGCAGTGAATTTCGCCGCGCCGGTCTCGCGTTCGATCCGGACGTGCTGTGCACGGTGCGGTTGTCGCGCGCGCTGTTCCCCGGCGAAAAGCGCCACGGTCTAGATGCGCTCGTCGAACGCCATGCCTTGGTGCCGTCCGATCGCCACCGCGCGCTCGCCGACGCCGACCTGATCTGGCAGTTCTGGCAGCGCCTGCCGACGCTGGTGCCGCTGGAGGCTCTGCGGGCGCAGATTGAGCGCACGACGCGACGCTTCCGGCTTGCGGGCGACATCACCGAAGATCTGCTCGACACCGCGCCGGTGGGCTGTGGCGTGTATGCGTTCTATGGCGAAGGCGATGCGCCCCTGTATGTCGGACGAAGCGTGCGCGTGCGTCAGCGGTTGCGCTCGCATCTGACCGGCGAGCGGCGATCGTCGAAGGATTTGCGGCTTGCGCAACTGGTGCGGCGTGTCGAGTGGCGCGCGACTGGCGGCGAACTCGGCGCGATGCTCGCGGAGGCGCAGTGGATTGCAACGCTGCGGCCTGGACAAAACCGGCTGCCCCGCGTGACGAAGAGCGACCCGGCGGACGCGCCGTGGCCATTCGAGGGGGCTATCGTTTTCGAGGAGAGCGAGGAGGCGCAGCGCGTCTTCCACGTAGTCGACCGCTGGCGCTACCTCGGGCACGCGCCGTCGCTCGCGCAGGCGGCGCAGTTGCATGCATCGACGATGGCGGGACCGTTCGAGCTTTCGACGTACCGTATCCTGCAAACCCATCTGGCGCGTGGTCTGCGCGTGCGGCCATTGAGCGTAGCGAGCGACACGGCCAGATCGAGCATCGTCGCTTGACCCCCGTGGAGGCGTTCGCGCGCCATGGTGGCGCGGAAATCAGCCGGTCGCGCCGACGCCGCCCGTCTCGCACACGTGACCGAGCGCGCGCGTCAACGCGCTGGAATGCGTAGAGTCATAACGCGTCAGCGCCTTCCAGTTAGCCAGCGATTGCGCGACGCGCGACGGACAATCGTCCGCCGCGCGCAACGGTTGCACGCGCGCGAGACCCGCCATCAGCGATTGCGTCAGCTTGTCGAGCTGCGGTCGCGTGCTCGTCGCGAGATCGGGCACAGGCCCCTGCGGTGGCTGGGTGCGGCGCCAGGTCTCGAAGAGTGCGTTCTGCACGTCCTTGCTCGCGTCGATCTGATCCCGGAAGAACGCACGGGCGAACGCCAGGTCGACGTTTGCCGCCTCGGCGCGCTTTTCCACGTCCTCAAGCAGTGCGTTTTCACGCGGCGTATCGGTGATTGCCTGATGGTTCGCCCACTTCCAGCGCGCCACCGGCTCCGCGAGCGCAAGGCGTTGGGAAACGAGGGCGATCAGATTGGTGAGCGCGGTGTCGTCGCCGTCGGCGAGGGCAGGGGCGGGCGCGAGCGCGAACCCGACGGCCAGGGTGAGCGCGCATGACGCGCCAAGACGATGCAAACGATTCATGAGGCGAACGTGGCCGGGCGGCCGCTGATGGAAAAACCAGAAGAATAAATGATGCCCGGCAATGGCGCGGACTGGGCTATTAACGCGAGTGGTCAGGTGGGGGAAATTCTGAGCGGGAAGGGTCCATGCAACCGCACGTTCGGACCGCGTGGTCCAGCGCTGCTCCCTTGATCAGGCGAACTGGCCGGGCCTGACGACGAAAGCGTCTGCCGTGTATTGAGGGCGCGAGCATTCACTGCGCGCGAAATTAACGAGCGCCAATGCTGCACCGCGCCAGTGCCCCGTTACTTCGAATCGCACGACTTGCGTTGCTCGTCGAAGAAGGCGCGAACATGCTCGGGCAGTTCGGCTCCCAGAAACTCGACGGCCACAGGTTCCGGATCCGGGTAAAAGACCTTGTCCGGGGTCGGAATCTTCGGCGGTTTGGCGTCCATGATCTTTCTCCTTTGCGAACCAATTATCGGCCTCGTTCCCCGCATCGCACCAGTCTGCGATGAGAGTCATGCACCCTCTGTTGCTTTAACGGCACAAGCCGAGACATCAGCAGAGTGATTGAATAAACTTTATTGTCCGACTAGCGCCCAAGCTGGCTGACCGACCTTTTGCGCGTAATGACAGCGCGAAGTCATTTCTCTCCCGCTCCCTCCGCCGTTTCTCTTCACCCCTTGCCCCGACTGCGTTTCAGCACACCGGTGTCGTTGTCGTTGAGTCGCGCTTAACGCTTTTAAATGAACAAAACGTGACAATCTTGTGCGTCGCCGCATCGGCAGGATTTTCTTTTTCATGAACCGAACGTTCGCAATTTGCCGATCGCATTAGCGAGGCCTGATTGTTGGTAAACGGCGCATTTCGCGTCGCGTTGACCGCGAAAAACACTATTTAAAGAATTTCGTCGTTAATAAACGGCTGACCATTGTCTGAGAGACTCATTCCCGCATTGCTGTGACAAGCCGAGGTTGTTCTGTGACAGAAACACGCGCACCGCGCTGGACCACCTATGATTGAAGCGCCTACCGATCGCCCGGCGTGCGTTAGCAGACGGACGTGCGGCGGGTGGCGTGGATGATGGCAATCTTCGTCTTCAGGGAGGTCGCGATGGAAAACGCTGTCTACTGGGATGGACGTCAGGTTGGCATCGAATGCGCCGGCAGGATCTTGTGGTTCGCGTCGGCACCCGCGCAAGCAATCGCCGCCTATGGCGTGTCACGCCAACAGCCGACCGCGCAGTCCGATGCTGTCATCGCGCGCAATCTCTCAATGCCAAGGACGCACGACCCGCTCCATTTTCCGGACTAGGTTGCAAACGAGTCTTGGAGGCACGAAGTCACTGCGCGGCCGAATGTGTTTTTCATGGCGCCGCGTCGCGCTCACGTGAATGAATGCCTCGTGGGATGTCGACATCATTTCGTGCCGAGCGGCTTGATCCTGAGCTACACGTATCACCTGATCGGAGCCGTAATGCAAAAAGCCCAGTCACGAGGACTGGGCTTTTTGCTTGAAACTTGATGGTGCCGGAAAGAGGAATCGAACCCCCGACGTTGGCATTACGATTGCGAAAAATATGGGACGGCGAGCGACGGTAACGCATGGCGTGGTGGGAGCGGGCAGCCCGGCAGGCGACAGCAGCCGGTTTGCCGCCCGTCCTGTTCTACCGCCTGGACCGCGACGAATGGCGCGCAGTGTGGCCCGTGTCGGCACTGCGGGCGATACCGGACGCGCAGGCGTGGAGCGGGTACGGGTTGGTTGTGGAAGGTTCGATTCAGGCATGGGCGGCGGTGGCGCGCGAGAGTACGGCGGCGCTGGAGCCAGTGGGAGCGCTATGATTGACAGGCCGGTGAGTGGCAAGTTGCACGGCGCGCCATCCGAGCGAATAAGCCGCGATGGCAAATGCGGATCCGCATATTTGCGCCGGGACGACGCGGCGAATGTCGTGTTTTTCGAATGGCACGCGGCGCTCGAAAACGAAATGCGCGACCGCACGCTGCACGAATCACACGTTTCGAAGTATCGCAAGCTGGTTCCTGGACTCGCGCTGCTCGTTCATCTCGTGAACATAGGGCACGGCGCTATCGGAGACGCATCCATGCGTCGTGCAGTCGCTTGGCTGACTATTTGAGCTCTGATGCCATGCGCGCCTACGGAACCGCTCTAGTGCCGTCGTCGCGATATTTCGCGCGTACAGCATGACCATCCGGGACAGGGACGCGGCTAACATTTCAGATGGAAAACCCGTTCCTATCAGTTAATTCACTAACTATATTACTTGTTCGCCGATGTACCGCACGACGTCGTGCATCCATGCCAAGCCGGTGCGATTACGTCATAGTTGTCGACTGTTCCGACAAATCCATCGCCCTTGAAATTAGCCTTGGCTGTCGCCCAGTTTTGCGGGGTATAGAACACGTAAAGTGTGTCGGGCGAATAAGTACCGTGCTCGATCGTATACTGCAATTGCGCCTGCACCTGGCCGAGCCTATCGAAATCGACGCGCGCAAGATTAGCGCCGTTGATCGTCATCTTCGCATTAGACGCCATGAACGCAATCGGGACATAGGTGTAGCCGCCATCTAGCGGCATGACAAACGCGACCCGCTTGTATTGCCGGGGCACCTCTCTCCAGAAATCGGATGTGAGGAACGGGGTCCACTGCTGCGTCCATTGGTTTCTGAAATACTTTGACGCCTTGATCAGATCCGTGGCTTGGAAGACCACGAAGATACACAAAAGAGGAATTACCCATTTTCTGGGCGAGAGTCTGATGAGACGAAATAGCAGAAAGACAATAGCCGCATAAAAAACCGGCCAGATAAAGCGACCCGAGGCGCGGAATGTCGACGTGAATCCTGTCAGGAATGCCGGCATCGGGTACTGGAACAGCTCATGGCGGCCGCCGAGAGAGACCCGGTTTGACAGCGCGAACAGATAAAACAGCGTGCACACGAAGATCAGTGACGCGTGCGTGCGCCAGGCAATGGGCACGCTCTTGCGATGCTTTATGATCAAGATCGCCGTCGTCACGAAGAGCAGCAAGACGCCAGCACCGGTGTAGCAGAAACCTTCGTAATCTCCGCCGAGGAATCCATAGCTGCTCCAGATCGACCAGATGGCCTCCGCCCGGAATGGCGAGGTCAGGGTAACGCGATAGGTGCCGAATCCCCCCGACACGACGCTTCTGACCGTGTAATAGCCGACCGACCAGGTTGTGATCAAAACCGCGACGGCAAGACACGGAAGCTCGACAGCCAATTGCTTCAATCTTGCGCTACCGGGCGCCAGCAGGCGTACCCGATCGGCAAACCACATGCCTGCGACCATGGCAAGCAAATAGGCGTGAATCGATGCGGTCACGCAAATCAACAGAATCCAGTGCCACGTCCTGGCGCGGTTGGTCAAATAGAGATATAGCGCGGCAAGCAGCAGCCAATGCCCTATCAGGGCCTCATGTCCGTGAAGCCGCCAAAGCATAGGCGGAGAGAGTGTCAGGAGTACGCAACCTAGAGCTTTGATCACGTTGTCCGTGGTGCGCAGCGATAAGATCGCCCAGGCAAAAACGGCCTGTAAGGCAAAGCAGGCGGCAATCCATAGCCCAAAATATTGAAATTGGTCCGGCAGGACGCCGCGAACCAGCTTGAACAGGATCGCGAGCAACGGTATTGAATCCGAGAATACGATCGAACTACCGATGACTTCCCCGTAACCCGGATTCAGGCCTAAGGGGAATTGCAGATATGGACTATGACGGAAAAAATTCCATCCGACGTATTGCTGCGGGGCATCACCGTCGCTCGACATAATCCAGTCCACACGAAGCGGATTCAGCCCATGTCCGCCGGTGAACGCCAGGTAGACGATTAAGCCGATAGCGGCCGGAATTAGGACGTTCCGAATGCGGAATGGGTTGGTCATTGTTAATGAAAAGTCCAGGTCGTATTGATGGGGAATGTAACGCAACTGGAAAAACGGCAGCGCTGAATCGAGCAAGCCGGGAACCTGATGGCAGTGATATCGGAAGCCGCGAAGATTAAAAGTCTGGTAGCGGCATGCCGATGGGGATGGTCGCTGCAACACCAGTGGTCGGCAAAACGAATTGTTCAGGACGAACTAACTGCAGATCTTTCCTGCCTCCAGCGAACGCTGGAAATGGTAATCGTGAAGACGTTGTTTGGTCCAGAACCAACCCTGACTACCGACTTGCCGACAGCACAAGGCGAACCGTCAGGATGTCCGGTGATAGCGCGCTCACGAGCATTAATTCGCGCGCTATCGTTTATGGCAGTCTGAAGCCGGGCCAGCAGCGGCCGTTCATCCGGATCTGCCGATTAACCGAAAGTGGCCGAACACTGCCCGACGCGGCCGGTTTTAACTGGATCGTTTCTGCGTATCAGTTGCACGGTCTGCAATTTGATTTTGGAGTGTGGGAGTCTGTGGGCATGGGCCAGCGTCTGTAAATCGTCTGACGCCGCTTGCGACCCAGCGGGCCGCGAAGTCGGGTTACTACCCGGACGGCAACGGCCTGTTCCTCGTCGTGGGAAAGGGCGCCGGCGCCGAGGTCGGCGGCAAGTCCTGGTTGTTCGGCTACGAGGTCTATGGCAAGGCGACCGAGACGGGCCTTGGCAGCGCCGATATCGTCACGCTGGCCGGTGCGCTTTCAGTTAGCATCTGGCAGCCCGAACAGGGCGAGCCGAGGCCGCAGGTGCGTTTGAACGCAAGCGCGGTACTGAGCGCGTGCGACGTCACGAAGCGCCGCGCCGCAGCAAGCCGGTCAATACGCTGACAGGCAGAATTCTCGTCACTAGTCATTTACTATGGCACCCGGACGCGCTAAATCGATGGCGCCGTTACCCTTACCCTTGCGCGCTTTATCCATTGCGCGTTGAGGGTTGGTATCGCCTTGGAGGTTGACACGAGAATGGCCTACTTCGTCAATTTATTTAGCCCCGAAACTCACAGGGCGTTCACAAACTCCGACCGCACGGCGACAGGTTTCAGTGCCAGCCGGCTAAGCACGGCGCAACGAATACAGACGGCTGACGTATTCGTTTGTTATCTCACTGTGGTTTCGCGCTGGTGTGGTCTTCTGGAGGTCGTGGATGGACCGTATCGGGATGACACGCCAATATTCTTTCCCTCTGACGACCCATACGTAATTCGCTTCCACGTACGACCGCTGGTCTGGCTGGCAGTTGAAAACTCGATACCCGTTCACGAACCCGCGATATGGGAACAGCTTTCTTTTACGCGTAACTTGGAGCATGGCTCGTTAGCTTGGGTCGGGAGGGTTCGAGCGAGTTTGGCTCGGCTCGCTGATGAAGACGGGCAGGTTCTTACAGACGTACTCAACATGCAAGCTGTTGAACAGCGTGTGTTTGAATTGGACGATGCCAGCAAGCGCAAGATCGAAACACATCGGGTCAATCGTGCAGATAAGGTGGTCACCGTCAGCGTGCCCGAAAAACAGGACGAGTCAGAAACAAGTGATTTGGTCCCGACACACGAAGTCCGCGAGTCGCACCAAATTCAAGCCCTGCTTGCCGGGATTGGGGCCCAGATGGGCATGGCAGTGTGGATACCTCCGAATGACAGGACGTCTGTGTTAGCTGAGCGACCCGACGTTCGCGTCGCGCTGCTTGAGCGATTACCACTCAACTACGATACAACGACATTGCGGACAATTGAGCAGATAGACGTTCTATGGATTCGCGGTCGCTATATTGTTCGAGCCTTTGAAGTTGAACACACGACGTCTGTTTATTCCGGCATCCTGCGCATGGCGGACCTGCTTGCCTTGCAGCCAAATGTAGACATTAAACTGCATATCGTCGCGCCGCTTGAACGCAGGGATAAGGTTTTGCAGGAAATCCGACGACCAGTGTTTTCCCTGCTGGAGAAGGGCCCGCTTGCCGAAAGTTGTACCTACATCTCCTACGATAGCTTGCGCGAACTGGCCTCACAGAAGCATCTGGCGCACTTTTCGGATTCAGTACTTGACGAATATGCAGAGGGTGAAGACGAGTGAGTCCGACGAAGACACATGGCCAGGATCTGGCGAGCGCCGCGAGCAAATGCATACTGCTGTGCACGTAATCGCCGCCCGGTAGCCGAGGGGCCGAGGCTGAAAGCGTACCTGTCCCGAAGTGGCGCGCCGCCGTCCAGCAGCCCCGGGAGCCGCAGCCAGGGCTACAGGATGCCGCACGACACTCGGCAGGCTGCACGCACAGGCGGAGGGCTGGCCGAAGATGAACTGGATTATTGAGTACCGGGCGCTGCCGTCTCTCTGTAAGGTTTATGGCCGGGACGCCCTGTGCCGGGTGGGTGCCGACGCGGTTTCAAGTCGGACGTGCCGCGCGAAAGGGCATTTCGTATCCTGATATGCACAAACTTCGCAGTGAGGTGTCACGCGCCCGGATGCGTGCGACTGCGCGTCGAAACTGGGCGCACCGCTGCGCTTTGGCGTCTGGATTCGGAATGCGAAACGCTGCAACGAATAGTCGGAACGTGAAAGCAGGAGGACGAATGAGACGCGAACCGAAAGGCTTTATCGCAGGGTGCCGGAACTGGCGCAGGTCTGGTGGGGATTCGTCCGTCACGGGCAAACGCCACTGTCTGGCGAAGCCGCTGGCGAGGGCGCTGGAGCCTGCCTGGCTAGTCGGCATGATGGAAGGCCTGGGCGCGGCGATGGGCTGGCCTGGCGATGACGTGCGCGGACGCGCCCTTGAACTCCAGCGACAGGCCCCGCCCGGCTGGCTGAGATTCGCGACCGCGACTGCGAAGCCGACCTGCAAGCTTCTGCGATGGGGCGCGCAAATGGCGAGGTGCGCCGTCGCCTGCGCAATGTTCGCTTTGACTAGCACGTTGCAGCGCACTTTTGCGATCGTGCCAGGGTGCCCGATCTGTCCGACCGGCCAGGGCAACTCATGCGCCACAATCAAGCGATATCGAACCTGATGCACTCTGCCTGCGCTGGGCCGCGTGGAGCCGCACGCGTCGCTTCTTAGGCGCGCCGCGCGTGCCGAAATACATCTTGCCCAGATGCAGCCCGCGCCTGACGGGGACCTGTCCGCCGAGCTTTCCGCGTTCAATCTGGCCGTCGCTGCCCAGCCCGGCAGCTACGCGAAGCAATCGTTTATGATTTTCTATCTGTGATATGCGCGCTGCGTGAAAGAGGCCGCCGCCGCGCGGGGCATCACGCGTGACGCGTTCCATAAACGCGTGCGTCGTTTCCGGCGCAGGGCGTACCGTTCCATGTGGGCGCTTGATGCGGCGTACGACATGTAGGATATCTGTTCGCAGTCACGGCAAACCGGCCTGAACCAGATCTTGGCATCAGCATTGTTGCCACTCCGCAGCTTGACGTGAAACCGCGAATGATGTTTCCATTCGCCGCATTCCCGGCACTGGCGTTTGCACGGGCGCGGTGGCGGCCTTTGCAGACGAGATTGCGGCAGCGCTGCCGTTACGGCGCGCCGTCACGCGGTTCGTTAGATGAAACGCTCTAATTTCGAGTTGGCAGGGAGCTATCGCAGGTCTCCGCGCGTTGCTGAAAAACGCTGACACCAACACTTACACGGACTCAGAAAACGAAAAGCCCAGTCACGAGGACTGGGCTTTTTGCTTGAAACTTGATGGTGCCGGAAAGAGGAATCGAACCCCCGACCTTCGCATTACGAATGCGCTGCTCTACCGTCTGAGCTATTCCGGCATCAGGAGAAACGAAATTATAGGGACTACTTCAGCGGCTTGACAAGCCCCCAAGTGCATTTTTTTATTCCGGGATCAGTTTTTCGCTTCGAGGTGGTAACGGGTCACGCGATCGACCTCGTTCTTCGAACCGAGGAACACTGCGACGCGCTCGTGCAGACTCTTCGGCTGAATGTCGAGAATGCGCTTTTCGCCGTTGGTTGCGGCGCCGCCCGCCTGTTCGACGATGAACGCCATCGGATTGGCTTCGTACATTAGACGCAGCTTGCCCGGCTTGTCCGGCGTGCGCTTGTCGGCCGGGTACATGAAGACGCCGCCGCGGTTCAGGATGCGATGCACGTCGGCGACCATCGAGGCGATCCAGCGCATGTTGAAGTCGGCCTGACGCGAACCTTCCTTGCCCGCCTTCAGTTCGCCGATGTATTGCTGAACCGGGCCATACCAGTGGCGCTCGTTCGAGGCGTTGATTGCGTACTCGCGCGTTTCGACGGGAATGCGCATGTCGCTTTGTGTGAGCACCCACGAGCCGAGCTCGCGATCGAGCGTGAAGCAGTTCACGCCGTTACCGGTGGTCAGCACGAGCACCGTTTGCGGGCCGTACACCGCATAGCCCGCCGCGACCTGTTGCGTGCCCGGCTGCAGAAACGACTGCTCGGTGGCCTGGTGGCCGTCCGGGCAGCGCAGCACCGAGAAGATCGTGCCGATCGACACGTTGACGTCGATGTTCGACGAGCCGTCGAGCGGATCGAACACGAGCAGGTATTCGCCCTTCGGATAGTTGGCCGGAATCGGGAAGAACTGTTCCATTTCCTCGGAGGCCATGCCCGCGAGGTTGCCGCCCCATTCGTTCGCTTCGAGCAGGATTTCGTTCGACAGAATGTCCAGCTTCTTCTGCACTTCGCCCTGGACGTTTTCGCTGCCCGCCGAGCCGAGCGCATCGCCGAGCGCGCCCTTGCTGACGTGGTAACTGATCGCCTTGCACGCGCGCGCGACGACTTCGATCAGCAGGCGCAGGTCCGCGGGCAGGTTATTGGTCTCGCGCTGCTGCTCGATCAGGTACTTCGTGAGAGTGGTACGACGTTGCAAAGACATTGTTGTACTCCGGGAAGGCTAGAGGGATGCAGAGATTTTACCCGCTCGCCGTGTCGGTTCCGTGCTTTCGGAGGCGCCGCCGCGTTCACGTCTTGCGGCGCCCCTTGGCCGAGACAGTGTCGCTGACGCTGGCCGCGAGCGCCGCGGCCCGGGCGTGTCCGGCGGGCACGCTCGGCAGTTTCGGACGTTCGGCGCGCGGCATCGGCTCGATTTCCCGTTCGATCTGCTCGCCGGCGGCGGCGGTCGCGACGCGCAGGTCGTAGGCAATTTGCAGGTTGAGCCAAAACTGGGCGCTGGCGCCGAAGTAGCGCTCGAGCCGCAGCGCAGTGTCGGCGGAGATCGCGCGGCGGCCGCGTACGACGTCGTTGATGCGCGGCGCCGGCACCCGCAGCGCAAGCGCGAGCGCGTTGACGGACATGCCGAGTGGCTCGAGAAACTCGCTGCGCAGAATCTCGCCCGGATGGATCTCGGCAATCGCCGCGCCGGCGTCGATGCCCGAGAAATCGACGCTCTTCAGCGCGGAGCGTTTGATGACCATGTCGGTCTCCCGATAATCAGTGATAGTCGACGATCTCGACATTCAACGCGTCCTCGCCGACTAAGTGAAAACAGATGCGCCACTGCTCATTGATGCCAATACTCCATTGCCCGCTGCGCTGGCCTTGCAGGGCTTCGAGCCGGTTGCCGGGCGGTGCGTGCAGATCCGCGATGGAACGCGCGGCATCGATCATCAGCAACTTGCGATGCGCAAGCACCTGCATTGAGTGCGGCAACGAATGCACGAATCTACCCTGGAATATTCGTGCGGTGGCCTTGTCTGCGCAAGTCGTGATCATGGAATCGTATAACGCATTGCGTTAAATGTAAATCGTTATATTGACGCCTATACTTTCTTCCCGGCGACGCCCGATGAACAGTCGGCCAATCGGCCAACGGTACGCCGCGACCGCGCGAACGCAGCGTGTATACGAAAAAAAGCCGGCAACGCGTGCCGGCTTTCCAATGCGACTCGAGCATTCAGCGAGGCATCACGCCAACGCCTTCTCGACGATTTCGCGCACGTCGCGCGACTTGACCTGCGCGGCCACCTTCTCGAGCGCCGCGCGCATGCTGTCGCGCAGCGCCGGCGTGAAGCGGCGCCACAGTTCGAGCGAGCGCGCGAGGCGCGCCGCGACCTGCGGGTTGAGCGCGTCGAGTGCGATCACCTGCTCGGCCCAGAACGCGTAGCCCGAGCCGTCTTCCGCGTGGAACTGCGCGGGGTTCGCCGAGCAGAAACTGAAAATCAGCGAGCGCGCGCGGTTCGGGTTCTTCAGGTTGAAGGCAGGATGCGTCATCAGCGTGCGTACCGTGTCGATCACCGGATGCTGCGCGCTGCCGCGCTGCGTCGCCTGCAACGCGAACCACTTGTCGATGACGAGCGGCTCCTTCTCGAAGCGCCGATAGAAGTCGTCGAGCGCGTGCTGCGCCTCGGGGCTGCCGCCTTGCGGCGCGGCCACGTTGAGCAGCGCCGACAGCGCGGCGGCACGGTCGGTCATGTTGTTCGCGGCTTCATATTGCGCGGCCGCGAGACGCCCGGCGTCCGCGGCATCGTCGAGCTCGCTCAGATACGACAGCGCGAGATTCTTCAATGCGCGATGACCGGCGGCCTCGGGCGTCGCTTCATAGGCGCCCGGTGTGCGATGCTGCTCATAGACCCTGAGCCATTCGTCACGCAGCGCATTGGCGAGGCGCTTGCGCACGAACTGCCGCGCCGCGTGGACCGCGGCCGGATTCGACTCGGTCATCTGCTCGGCCAGATAGGCCTCGGACGGCAGCATCAGCGCGAGTTCGCGAAACGCGGGCGACAGCGTCTCGTCACTCAGCACGCGCGCGAACGCGGCGACCACCGAGTCGTCGAGTTGCAGCGCCGCGCCCGTAGCCGCGCGCGCGGCGAGCGCGAGCAGCTCGCGCGTCGCCAGCCGCTGGCCGGCTTCCCAGCGGTTGAACGGATCGCTGTCGTGCGCGAGCAGGAACGCGAGCTGTTCGGCCGTGTAGTCGTACTCGACGATCACCGGCGCCGAGAAATTGCGCAGCAGCGACGGCAGGGGTTCCCGCGCGATATTCACGAACGTAAACGTCTGCTCGGTCTGCGTGAATTCGAGCACGCGCGTGGTCGACTCCGGCGCGTTCGCCTCGCCATCGAGCTGCAGCGGCAGATCGCGGCCGTCCTCGCCGATCAGGCCGATCGCGAACGGGATCAGCAGCGGCCCTCTTTGCGTTTCGCGCGCGGCTGGCGCGGTTTCGCCGTAGCCTTGGTGCAGCGTCACACTGTAGCGTTGTTGCGCGGCGTCGTAGCGGGTGCGCACCGACACGCGCGGCGTGCCGGCCTGGCTGTACCAGCGCTCGAACTGCGCGAGGTCGCGGCCGTTCGCGTCGGCGAGCGCGTGACGGAAGTCGTCGCAGGTCACCGCCTGGCCGTCGTGACGCTTGAAGTACAAGTCCATGCCCTTGCGAAAGCCGTCGCGGCCGAACAGCGTCTGGTACATCCGCACGACTTCGGAGCCTTTCTCGTAGACGGTCATCGTGTAGAAGTTGTTGATTTCGACGTAGCTCTCGGGGCGCACCGGATGCGCCATCGGACCCGCGTCCTCGGCGAACTGCATCTGGCGCAGCACGCGCACGTCCTCGATGCGCTTGGTGGCGCGCGCGGCTTCGTCGGTAGCGCCGCCCGCCATGTCAGCCGAAAACTCCTGGTCGCGGAATACCGTCAGGCCTTCCTTCAGGCTCAGCTGGAACCAGTCGCGGCAGGTCACGCGGTTGCCGGTCCAGTTGTGGAAGTACTCATGGCCGACCACTGCCTCGATGTTCGCGAAGTCGGTGTCGGTGGCCGTTTCGGGGTTCGCGAGCACATACTTCGTGTTGAAGATGTTGAGCCCCTTGTTCTCCATCGCGCCCATGTTGAAGTCGCTGACCGCGACGATCATGAAGCGGTCCAGATCGAGCTCGAGCCCGAAGCGCTCTTCGTCCCAGCGGATCGAGTGGATCAGCGAGTCCATCGCGTGACGGGTCTTGTCGAGATCGTGCGGCTCGACCCATACTTGCAGCAGTTTCTCCTTGCCCGAACCGGTTTTCACGCGTTCTTCGAGTGCCACGAGCTTGCCCGCGACGAGCGCGAACAGATAGCTCGGCTTCCTGAAAGGATCTTCCCAGCGCGCGAAGTGCCGCCCGTCGGGCAAGTCGCCTTCTTCGAGCAGATTGCCGTTCGACAGCAGCACGGGATAATCGGCCTTGCTCGCGCGCAACGTGACCGTGAAGCTCGCCATCACGTCCGGGCGGTCGAGGAAGTAGGTGATGCGGCGAAAGCCCTCGGCCTCGCACTGCGTGAAGAAGTTGCCGCTCGACACATACAGGCCCGAGAGCGTGGTGTTTTCCGCAGGGTTGCAGATGCTCGTGAGCGTGAGCTCGAAGCTGTCCGGCACGTTCTCGAGCGAGAGGCCGTGCTCGTGCGGGTGCGCGTTCGGGAACGGCTTGCCGTCGATTCCGGCGCTGACGAATTGGAGCTGCTCGCCCATCAGTTCGAGGTGTGCGGCGCGCGACGCATCCGGGTTGCGGCGCACACGCATCGTATTCCTGACGACCGTGCGTTCGGGGACCAGATCGAACTCCAGCGCGACGGTGTCGATCAGGAAGGCAGGCGGCGCGTAATCGGCGCGGCGGATTACATTGGGCGTTGCGGTATCGGCCATGGCATTGTTTGGTGGTGTACTGGAGCGGTCAGGCGCGCAAAAGGCGCGCGAGCCGGGCTTGGTCGACTCATTGTACAAAGCCTCGGGCAATCGTGCGGCAGCATGCCGGGGCGAGTTTCGGCGCCGGGCAGCGCGGGCGGCGCCGAGGGGCAGCGGCAGAACCTTTTGCCGGCTGGCGCGGTCATCGTATTATCGGACGCGCTGCATGGCTGAGTTCCAGCACGGGCGTCAATCCTGCTGCGCAGGCACGGAACAATCGCGCTCAATCCACGGTTCTAATTGCAGCACTTGAGAGAGGCCACGAGGCAGACCATGAACATCGATCGATGGACCCGTCGCGTCGCGCTGCTGTTCGTCGCGTTGAGCGCGCTGCTGTCCGGCTGCACGACCTACGTGACGACGCAGGTCACGGCGTTCTCGGACTGGAGCGGCAGCGACGCGACCCGCACCTACGCGTTCACGCGGCGCGAGGACCAGAAGAACAATCTCGAACTGAGCGCGTACGAGCGGATCGTCGCGAACGAGCTCGCCTTGCACTCGTTCCGCGAGGTTGCTTACAACGACGCGCGCTATCTGGTCGAGCTCGCGTATGGCATCAGCTCGGATATCGTGACCGTCGCGCAGCCGGTCTACTACAACCCGTGGCCCGGTCCTTACTGGGGACGGCCGTTCGACCCGTGGGGGCCGTGGGGGCCGTACCCGGCGACCTATGTGAACCAGAGTTACCCGGTGTTCACGCATCTGCTCGGCATCCGGATCACCGAGCGCGCGAGCGGACGGGAGGTCTACAACGTGACGGCGCGCAATTTTGGCGAAGAGTCTTCGCTGGTGCGGGCGATGCCTTATCTGGCGCGTAGCGCGCTCGCCGACTTTCCGCTCGCCAACGGCGCCGTGCATACCGTGAGAATCCCGGTGGGCGGTGGTGCCGCCGTGAACGAAGTGTCGCTGCCGGCTGCCGTGCCGCCTGCGGCCCCGGCGTCGGCGCCGAAAGCCGCGCAGTAGGTCAGACGCCGGCCCCGAACAAGGCCATCGCGCCCAGCACGACGAACAGCACCGCGGCAATGCCGTGCACGAGTTTCGTCGGCAGACGATGCGCGAAGCGGTCGCCGAGCAGAATCGCAGGCACGTTCGCGATCATCATGCCGAGCGTCGTGCCGGCCACTACGCCGAAGAAATCATGAAAGCGTGCGGCGAGGGCGACCGTCGCGATCTGCGTTTTGTCGCCCATCTCCGCGAGGAAGAACGTCACGACCGTCGTACCGAACACGCCGAAGTGGGTGCGGTTCGTGTCGGCTTCCTCGTCGTCGAGCTTGTCGGGCACGAGAATCCACAGACCCATGCTGATGAAGGACGCCGCCAGAGCCCAGCGCATGACGGTCGGCGTCAGCATCGAGCCGAGCCACGCGCCGAGCGCGCCGGCGCCCGCGTGATTGACCAGCGTCGCCACGAGCACGCCGAGAATGATCGGCACGGGCTTGCGATAGCGCGCGGCCAGCACGAGCGACAGTAGTTGCGTCTTGTCGCCGATCTCGGCGAGCGCGACCGCGCCGGTCGAAATGAGAAAAGCTTGAAACACGTTGATTAAATTCCTCGGGCCGAAGATGAACGAGCGACGACCCACGACGCGCCGGGCCCTGTTGCGGCGCGTGTGGATCATCGGTCTCGCCAGGCCAGAGGCTGCGGCTGCCATGGCCGTGACGGCCAAGTCTGTTGACAGGCGCCCCCGCGAACCACACGTGCGACGCACCGACGCAGCGGTGCGGACGTGCCGCGGGGCGGCTACTCCCCAATGAGGGCCGGAGTATAACAGGCTACGAGCTCCCATGACGATTACAGATGCACTGGAACAGTTCGGCGGCTTTGTTGACTGGTGCCCGGATGCAATTGCGGCGAACAAGGCTGCGTCAATACACCAAACGCAATAACACCTGGGCTATACGATCAGAGCCGGCGCGCGTCGTCGCGGCGATGCACTGGCTTGCCTGCCGCATACGTTTCGTACACCGCGCGATCGTCGCCGAGCAGCGCGAACGCGAACAGCAGCTCCTCGAGCGATTCGCGCCGCGCCGTGCGGCGTGCGAGCAGCGGCGTCGCCTGCGGATCGAGCACGACGAAGTCCGCTTCCGAGCCGTCCCTGAGCGTACCGATCTTGTCGGCGAGATCGAGCGCTTCGGCCGCGCCCGCGGTCGCGAGATAGAACATGCGCGTCGCCGTCAGATGATGGCCGCCGAGGCGAGCGACCTTGTGCGCCTCGTTCATCGTCTGCAGCATCGAGAACGACGTGCCGCCGCCGACGTCGGTGGCGAGCGCGATCGGCATGCCGGCCGAGTCGGCCTTCTCGAAGTCGAACAGGCCACTGCCGAGAAACAGGTTCGAAGTCGGGCAGTGCGAGCCGAGCGCGCCGGTTTGCGCCATGCGCTTGCGGTCCTCGTCGTCGAGGTAGATGCAATGGCCGCATACGGCGCGACGGCGCAGCAAGCCATAGTGATCGTAGATGTCGAGATAGCTGCGGTGGCCGGGGAACAGATCGGCGGCCCATTTCACTTCGTCGACGTTCTCCGCAACGTGGCTCTGGATGAACACGTCCGGATGCCGTTGCGCGAGCGCGCCGCACGCTTCGAGTTGTGCTTCGGTCGAGGTCGGCGCGAAGCGCGGCGTCAGCGCGTACATCTGCCGGCCGCGATCGTGCCAGCGGCCGATCAGCTCGGCGCTGTCGTCGTAGCCCGATTGCGCGGTGTCGCGCAGGAACTCGGGGCAATGGCGGTCCATCAACACCTTGCCTGCGACCATGCGCAGATTGCGGGCTTCGCTCTCGGCGAAAAGGGCATCGGCGGATTCCTTGTGCACCGTGCAATAGACGAGCGCGGTCGTGGTGCCGCACGCGAGCAGTTCGTCGACGAAGAAGCTCGCGGTGCCGCGCGCGTGCGCGATGTCGGCGAAGCGGCGCTCGGTCGGGAACGTGTAGGTGTCGAGCCACGGCAGCAAACCCGGAGCCGGCGAGGCGATCATGTCGGTCTGCGGATAGTGGATGTGCGTATCGATGAAGCCCGGCACGATCAGCTTGTCGCGCCGCTCCACGATCTGCGTGCCGGGCGCGAGCCGCGAGGCGAGCGCCGCATACGCGTCCGCCGCGACGACGCGGCCGTCTTCGACGATCAGCAGACCGTCCTCGTGGAACACCGCGGCGTTCGGTGCGTGCGCCGGATCCCCGTTGAAGGTCAGCAATTGCGCGCGGAATGCCGTTTGCGCCGTTGGCGCAGCATGAGCCGATTCAGTCATGGAAGAGCTGTCTCCGAATGTTGAACGCTTGGCGGCGAAGGCACTGCAGCGGCTCGCGGTTCCGGTCGTGGCCGTCTCCCGAACGAAGCGAAGCCGCCCGTCACCGAGGCCGGTCGAGCCGCTCACTTGCAAGCCGTCAGCTTACGGTCTACTGCTGCCAGTGCGCGTCGAGCTTGGCGATCAGCAACGCGCGTTCCTCGGGCGTCACGAACGACGCCTCGAAGCCGTTGCGGATGATCGTATAGACCTCGGCGTCGTCGAGCTTCAGCGCGTCGATCGTCGCCAGATAGTTCGCGTTCACGTAGCCGCCGAAATAGGCCGGATCGTCGGAATTGACGGTCACGGCGACGCCCCGATCGAGCAGCTCTTTCAGCGTGTGTTTGGTCAGGTCGTCGAACACGCACAGCTTCAGGTTCGACAACGGGCACACGGTGAGCGCGACGCGCGTGTCGGCGAGGCGCGTGACGAGCGCCGGTTCCTCGATGCTGCGCACGCCATGATCGACGCGATCGACCTTCAGCACGTCGAGCGCTTCATAGATATACGACGGCGGCCCTTCCTCGCCTGCATGCGCGACGAGTTTCAGACCCAGCGCGCGCGCCTTCGCGAACACACGCTCGAACTTCGACGGCGGATGGCCGCGCTCCGACGAATCGAGACCGACTCCGATCAGCCGATGCTTGTATTGCTCGAACAGCGGCAACGCTTCGTCGAAAGTGGCGAGCGCATCGTCCTCGGACAGATGGCGCAGGAAGCACAGGATCAGCTTGCTCGACATGCCGCGCTTTTCCGCGTCGGCGAGCGCTCGTTCGATGCCGGCCACCACGGTCGCGATCCGCACGCCACGCTCGGTGTGCGTCTGCGGATCGAAGAAGATTTCGCTATGCACGACGTTGTCGGCGAGACAGCGCTCGACGTAGGCCATCGTCATGTCGTAGAAATCCTGCTCGTGCAGCAGCACGCTCGCGCCCGCATAGTATATGTCGAGAAACGATTGCAGGTCGGTGAACGCATAGGCGGCGCGCAACGCGTCCACGGAGTCGTAGGCGAGCTTGACGCCGTTGCGCTGCGCGAGCGCGAAAATCAGTTCGGGTTCGAGCGAGCCTTCGATGTGGATATGTAATTCGGCCTTCGGCGCGCGCGCGGTTTTGTCGGCGAGCGTGCCGGGAGAAACGGGGGTAGCGGTCGTCATATTCATGGTGTGTTGGAATTCTGTGTTGGGGTGATGAACGGAGCGGGTCGCGGATCAAATCGCTTGCGTCGCGCGGCGCGCGCCCGCGTGTGCCTCCACGGCCTGCAGCACCTGCGCGGCCGCGGAGATCGCGATGACCTCGGGCGACTTGTCGACGATACCGTCGACGCCGAGCGGACACTTCATGCGCGCGATCCGCGCCGGGTCGATACCACGCGCCGCGAGCCGGTGCTCGAATTGCTTGCGCTTGATGTGCGAGCCGATCATGCCGAAGAACGCGAAGTCGCCGCGCCGCAGAATGCGCTCGGCCAGTTCGAGATCGCGCGCGTGGTTGTGCGTCATCACGACGTAGTAGGTGTTCGGCGCGGCCTGATCGATCGCTTCGTCGGGTGCGTCGTTCGCGTCGACCGTCACGTTCGGCGCGTGCAGCGTATCGAGCGCGGGAAACTGCGCGTCGCGCTCGTCGACCCAGCGCACCGTGCACGGCAGCGTCGCGAGCACCCGCACGAGCGCCGCGCCGACGTGACCGGCGCCGAACAGCACGACGGCGAACTCGCCCGGCGCGATCGTTTCGGTCAGGAGCGCGCTGCTGTCGTCGAAACCGGCGCCGTCCCACAGCAGGCAGTCGGCGGCGGCGACGCCGGGCTCGGGCTCGGACAGCATCACCGCATCCGGCGCGGGGCCGAATGATACGCTGCGCACCGTCGCTTGCCCCGCCGAAAGGCGTTTGGCGAGCGAGGTGATCCAGCCGAGGTCGCCGACGTCGAGCCGCTCGAACGCGAGAACCACAGCGCCGCCGCAGCACTGGCCGAGGCTCGGCCCCAGCGCGAAGCGTTCGAGCCGCCGCATATGCGGCGCGCGCATACCGTCGCGCAGTACCTGACGCGCGGTCTCGATCGCCTTCCATTCGAGGTGGCCGCCGCCAATCGTATGTTTGGCCGCCTCGCGTGTGACGATCATCTTGGTGCCGGCTTCACGCGGCGCCGAACCTTCGACGCGCGCGACCGTCACCAGCACGGCGGCATCGCCATGCGCGAGCAGGTGTTGCAGGTCAGTGAGCCAGGCTTGCATCCGGCGATTCTCCATGCGGGGCCGCGTGCGGTGCTGGCGCGGCGGGTTGCGTGCGGGTGTCGGCGCTACCGGGGGGCACGGCGGTTTCGTTGGCCGGGTCGGCGTTCAGCAACGCGCTCAAAGCGTCCAGCGCATCGAGGATCGCCTCGGGCGTAGCCGGCGCGCGCAAGGGCGGAGCATGTTGCGCGCCCGGCACGGCCGCCGCGATCGCATCGCGAAGCGCGAGAAACACCGAGAACGACAGCAACAGCGGCGGCTCGCCGACCGCTTTCGAGCGGAACACGGTTGGCTCCGCGTTGCTGTTGTCGTAAATCCGCACGTGGAACGCGGCGGGCGTGTCGCTGACCGCGGGAATCTTGTACGTCGACGGCGCATGCGTCATCAGGCGGCCGTCGCGGTTCCACCACAGCTCTTCGCTGGTGAGCCAGCCCCTTCCTTGAATGAAGCCGCCTTCGATCTGGCCGAGATCGATCGCCGGATTGATCGACTGGCCCGCGTCGTGCAGCAGGTCCGTGCGCAACAGTTTCCACTCGCCGGTGAGCGTATCGACGACAACCTCCGACACCGCCGCGCCATACGCAAAGTAATAGAACGGATGACCGGTCAGCGTCTTCGCATCCCAATGCACTTTCGGCGTCGCGTAGAAGCCGTCCGACCATAGTTGCACGCGCGCGAGATACGCGGCGTTGACGAGTTGTTCGAACGGCAGCGCGCCGCCATTGACCGACACGCTGCCGTGCGCGAACTGCACGTCGTTCGCGTCGCCGCCGAGCTGGCGCGCCGCGACTTCGGCGAGCCGCGCGCGGATCGTCCGCGCGGCGTCTTCGGCAGCCATGCCGTTCAGATCGCTGCCGGTCGAGGCCGCGGTCGCCGACGTATTGGCGATTTTCGAGGTATCGGCAGCCGTCACCCGCACGCGCGATAGCGGCAAGCCGAACTGGTTCGCGACCACCTGCGCGACCTTCGTGTTGAGACCCTGGCCCATCTCGGTGCCGCCGTGATTGACGAGCACGGAGCCGTCCTTGTACACGTGCACGAGCGCGCCGGCCTGATTCAGGAACGGCACGTTGAACGAGATACCGAACTTGACCGGCGAAAAGGCGAGGCCGCGTTTGAGCACCGGGCTCTTGGCGTTGAATTCGGCGAGCGCCGCGCGGCGCGCGCGGTAGCCGCTCGAATCGAGCAACGCGTCGGTCAGCGCCGCGATGATGTTGTCGTCGACGCGCTGTCCATACGGCGTCGTGTCGCGCTCACCGACGCCGTAATAGTTCGCGAGCCGCACGTCGAGCGGATCGAGCTGCAACTCGCGCGCGATGCTGTCGAGCAGCACTTCCATGACGAGCGCGCCCTGCGGTCCGCCGAAGCCGCGAAACGCGGTGTTCGACTGCGTATTGGTCTTGCAGCACAGCGCGACGATATCTACGTCGGACAGATAGTACGCGTTGTCGAAGTGGCACAGCGCGCGCGTCGCGACCGCCCCCGACAGATCGGCCGAATAGCCGGCGCGCAAGGCGATTTCGACGCGCACGCCAAGCAGGCGGCCTTGATCGTCGAAACCCGCTTCGTATTCGTAGACCGCGTCATGACGCTTGCCGGTGATCAGGAAGTCGTCGTCGCGATCGGCGCGTAGCTTGACCGGCCTGCGCAAGCGTTGCGCGGCGAGCGCGGCCACGCACGCGAACAGCGCCGATTGCGATTCCTTGCCGCCGAAGCCGCCGCCCATGCGCCGGCATTCGCACACGACGTTATGCGCGGGCCAGCCGAGCATATGCGCGACGACCTGCTGCATCTCGCTCGGATGCTGCGTCGAGCTGTAGACGAGCATGCCGTCCATCTCCTTCGGCACCACATACGCGACCTGGCCTTCGAGATAGAACTGCTCCTGGCCGCCGACCTCGAACGTGCCGGCGAGCCGATGCGGCGCGGCGGCGATCTTCGCCTGCGGATCGCCGCGCCGCAGATGCAGCGGCGGCAGCACGAACTGCTTCGCGGCTTTGGCGTCGGCGGCGGTGAGGATCGCGTCGAGCGGCTCGTAACGGATCACGTCGTCGCTCTTCGCGAGCGCGGCCGCGCGGCGCGCGAGTTCGTGGCTTTCGGCGATCACCGCGAAGACCGGTTGGCCGAGATACAGCACCTCGCCGTCGGCGAGAATCGGATCGTCGTGCAGCACCGGGCCGCAATTGTTTTCGCCGGGGATATCGTCGGCGCTCAGCACCGCGATCACGCCGGGCGCGTTTCTCACCGCGTCGAGATCCATCGACACGATGCGCGCGTGCGCATGGCGCGCCAGGCCGAGCGCCGCGTGCAGCGTGCCGTGCAGCTCGGCGATGTCGTCGGTGTAGGTGGCTTCGCCGCTCACGTGCAGTGCGGCGGATTCGTGCGGCAGCGGCACGCCGATCGACGCGTCGTGCGACGTGGCGTGCTCGTCCAGACGGTCGATAAAGGCATCGGTCCGGTTCATCACGGCGACTCCTTCGCGGCGATTGCGTCCGCCTCGAACGCGAAGGCGTTCACGTCGCGGAGCGCGAGCGGCGCGTCATCGCGCGTTTCGAGGTAGAAGCGCCACAGCAGATTGCGCGCGACCTTCAGCCGATACGCGCTCGACGCGCGCATGTCGGTGAGCGGCTGGTAGTCGGCGGCGAGCGCGTCCATCGCGCGGCGCGCGGTTTCTTCGTTCCACGCCGCGTCGCTGAGCATGGCTTCGGCGTGCGCAGCGCGCTTGGGCGTTGCCGCCATGCCGCCGAACGCGACGCGCGCCGCGCGGATCGCGCCATCTTCCGCGACGTGCAGCGCAAACGCCGCGCACACCGCCGAGATGTCCTGGTCGTAGCGTTTGGCCACCTTGTAGGTGCGAAACCGCAGCGCACCGACCGGGCGCGGTACGCGCAGCGCGCTCACGAACTCGCCGGCCGCAAGCGCGGTTTTCTGATAGCCGAGGTAGAACGCATCGAGCGACAGCGTGCGGGTCGTGCGATCGCGGCGCAGCACGACCTCGGCGCCGAGCGCGAGCAGTGCCGGCATCGAATCGCCGATCGGTGAACCGTTCGCGACGTTGCCGCCGAGGGTGCCCGCATTGCGGATCGGCAGCGAGGCGAAGCGCATCCACAGCTCAGCGAGCTCGGGGTAGTCCGCGGTGAGCGCCGCGTACGCGTCTTCGAGCGTGACCGCAGCGCCGATGGTCAGCGTGTGTGCGTCGCGCGCGATGGTTTTCAACTCCGCGACATTGCCGGTGTACAGCAGGTCGCCGAGATCGCGGAACTGCTTGGTCACCCAAAGCCCGACGTCAGTGCTGCCCGCAACGATGCGCGCGTCCGGATGCCGCGCGCGCAGCGTCGCAAATGCGTCGAGGGTGAGCGGCGCGTGGAAGGTGGATGAGCCGAACGCGGCGCCGCGTGGGTCGGGCGCACGGTAGACGAAGGTGTCCTTGCGTTGCAGCGTGCGCAGCGTGGCCGCGAGCGCGTTGCGGTCGAGCGCGACACGCGGATATCGCGCGCAGTCGAACATCTTTTGCGCGGCCTCGATGATCGGCCGGTAGCCGGTGCAGCGGCACAGATTGCCGGACAGTGCGGCGCCGATTTCGTCGCGGGTCGGCGGGCCGGCGCTCGCGGGCCGGTTCTCATAGAGCGCCCACATCGACATCGCGAAGCCGGGTGTGCAAAAGCCGCATTGCGAACCGTGACAGTCCACCAGCGCCTGTTGCACCGGATGCAGCGCGCCGTGCGCCGCGCGCAGGTCTTCGACGGTGAAAAGGGCGCGGCCGTCTAGCGTCGGCAGGAACTGGATGCAGGCGTTGACCGCCTTCAATGCGAGGCCGCCGCGCGCGTCGAGCTCGCCGATCACGACCGTGCATGCGCCGCAGTCGCCCTCCGCGCAGCCTTCCTTGGTGCCGGTGCAGCGCAGGTCCTCGCGCAGGTGCTGCAGCACGGTGCGCGTCGCCGGGACGCCCGTGACCTCGCGGACAGACCCCTGGTGGTAGAAGCGGATGGTTTGCGTTGTCATGGCGATTCGAAAGACAGTGCGGACCGGGCGCGCGTTACGCAGGGGGCGCAAAAACCGGCCTCGCGCACGTAGATCGCCATCCATACCCGAAGATAGCACTACCCCGTTCCGAAAATATTTTCCGCGTCGCATGAAGCGTATGCGAAAGGGGGCATGACAGAAAAAACAAAACGCCGGACTTCGGTCGCCCTGCATGGGCAACACGAAGTCCGGCGTCATTGACAAAACGAATCGGTTGGCAGTCCGGCGGGGGCTCGGCGCTCCGGACGCGGTCAAAACTCGTTCAGGCCGGCGCAAGCGCCGTCAGGCCACCCGATGGCGATTGTGCACGAGGCTCAGCACCAGTGCGACGAACGCGATGATGAACGCGACGCCCGACCACATCGGAATGGTCAGCCCGAGAATCGGCGGGTAGGCGGTTTCGCACAGGCCAGCGACCTTGAACACGCTCGGCAGCCAGTGTGCGGGGGGCAGACTGTCGACCACCGGCTGCAGCGTGTCGAAGCCGCAGCTGAAGCCCGGGTTCGCCTGTATGTACACGTGGCGCGCCGCGGTCACGATGCCGGCGAGCGCCGCCAGCGCCGCCATCGCTTCGAGCAGGCGCATGCCGCGCCAGCTTCTGAAACACGCACCGAGGAACGCGAAGATCGCGATCAGCAGGAAGAAATAGCGCTGGATGATGCACAGCGGGCACGGGTCTTCGCGCAACCCAAACTGCAGGTACAACGCACCGCCCACCAGGGCGACGCAGATCAGGCCGAGCAGAACCAGCAGGGTGCGCTCGCGGCGCAGCATCGCGGAGTCGTTATTCATGGATCTTCGATTGGTCTGGAGACGAAAGGGCGGGTGCCCGCGATTCTAGCGTGAACCCCCGCCGCATTAGCGGATCGCCTTCAGCACCGCCTCCGCCGCGCGGCCGATCGCGAGCAGGGCGTCGTCGGCGTGCGGCGCGCCCGCCAGCATCAGGCCGACCGGCGCGTCGCCGCGCAGATGGCACGGCAGCGACAGCGCGCAGCTATCGAGGAAATTGAACGCGCTCGGGTTGCGCAGGATCAGCGCATTAGTGTGGCCAAACGTGTCGTCGTCGTGCAGCAGGTCGGCGAGACGCGGCGGCACGACGGGCACCGTCGGCGCGACGACCGCGTCGAAACGCTGCCATAGCGTGCGCGCGGCCTGGTCGAGCAGCGCGCCGCGCTCGGCGAGCAGGTCCAGATAGTCGGCCGCGCTGGCCGGCTGGCCCTTCATGATGCGCACGAGGACGCGTGGGTCGTACTGTTCGCGGTGCTTGTCGAGCAGCGGACGATGCCACGCGTACGCCTCGATCGACGCAAAGCCGAAGCGGTTGATCTGCGGCAGGCGGTCGAGCGGCGCGAAGCGCACCTCGCTGACGATCGCACCGGCCGCCTCCAGATGCTTGAGCGCGGTATCGATCGCGCGCGCGACTTCGGGCTCGACGCCGTCGGTCACGAAATTGGTCAGCACGCCGAGGCGCACGCCTTCGAGCGGCCGCGCGGCCGGGATGCGCGGCTCCAGCCCGGCGAGCATCCGGTCGACCAGCGCGCAGCAGGCGACCGACACGCCGATCGGCCCGAACGAATCGAGCGTCGGCGAGAGCGGCACGCCACCCTGCTTCGGAATGCGCGCGGCGGTCGGCTTGAATCCGGTCAGCCCGCACAAGGCGGCCGGAATGCGGATCGAGCCGCCGGTGTCGGTGCCAAGCGCGACCGCAGCCATGCCGTCGGCGACGGACGCCGCCGCGCCCGACGACGAGCCGCCCGAAATCCGCTCGTCGCCTTTCACGCCGCGCCGGTACGGCGACAGCGGATGACCGTAGTGCGGATTCAGGCCGAGCCCGGAAAACGCGAATTCGCTCATGTTGGTACGCCCGACGATCACGGCGCCGGCGCGCTTCAGACGCGCGACCGCGACCGCGTCGGCCTGCGCGGCGGGCGCGTCGGCGAGCACGATGGAGCCCGCGCGGGTCGGCTGGCCTTCGATGTCGAACAGATCCTTGACCGACACCGGAATCCCCGCGAGCGGCGACAGCACGGTGCCGGCCGCCCGCAGGCGGTCGTGCGCGTCGGCGGCGGCGCGCGCGGCGCCGGCGTCGACGTGCATGAAGACGGTGGCGCCCTGGCCGGCCGGATCGGCGATCCGGTCGAGCGCGGTTTCGACGAGCGCGCGGCTGGTCGTGCGGCCGGCGGCGAGATCGGCGGCAAGCTGGGCAAGCGGCGGGAAAGGGGCGAATTCAGTGGCCATGGTGTCGGTAGAAATCCGGTTGAGCGCCGCCCAGAGGCGTGAGCGGGGCGGTGCCGAGCCAACGGGCAAGGTCCGTCCGCATTGTAGAGCAAGGTTTTGCGCGCCGAGTGGCGGCTGGGGGCGACGCCACACTGTGTGCCAAAGTGTCGCAAATTGGGTCGGTTTGTTACAATCAGCTTTCTACGATTACTGTTTCGTAAGGAAGGCGATCATGGACCACAGCGTTGGCTTCTTCCAGGATCTGGCCATCGTGATGGCGTTGACCGGCGTTGTCACGGTGCTGTTCCATCGCCTGAAGCAGCCGGTGGTGCTCGGCTATATCGCGGCCGGCGTCGTCATCGGTCCGTATTCGCCGCCGTTCCAGTGGATTCACGACAAAGAGACGATCCAGATGCTCGGCGTGCTCGGCGTCGTGTTCCTGATGTTTTCGCTGGGCCTCGAATTCAGCCTGCGTAAGCTGTTCAAGGTCGGCGCGACGGCGATTGTCGCCGCGCTGTTCGAGATCGTGCTGATGCTGTGGATCGGCTACCAGATCGGCAGCGCGTTCGGCTGGAACCCGATGGACTCGCTGTTCCTCGGCGCGATGCTTGCGATTTCGTCGACGACGATCATCGTCAAGGCGCTGTCCGAACTGGGACTCAAGCGCGAAAGCTTCGCCCAGCTCGTGTTCGGCATTCTGATCGTCGAGGACATTCTCGGCATCGCGATGCTCGTGTTGCTGACCGGCATCGCGCAGACCGGGCAGCTATCCGCAGGGCTCGCCGCCGTTACGCTCGTCAAGCTGCTGTTGTTCATGACGGTGTCGCTGCTGGTCGGCGTGCTGCTCGTGCCGCGCGCGCTGAACTACGTCGCGCGCACGGGCAGCGACGAGATGTTGCTCGTCGCCGTGCTGGGCTTCTGCTTCGGCTTCTGCGTGCTGGTCGTCAAGCTCGACTACAGCATCGCGCTCGGCGCGTTCCTGATCGGCGCGATCATGGCCGAGTCGCGTCATCTGCATCGGATCGAGCATCTGATCGCGCCGCTGCGCGACGCATCTTCCGCGATCTTCTTCGTGACGATCGGCCTGATGCTGAATCCGGCCGTGGTACTCGAGTACGCGTGGCCGGTCACGGTGATCACGCTCGCGGTGATCGTCGGCAAGATCGTGTCGTGCGGGCTCGGTACGTTCCTGTCGGGGCAGGACGGCCGCACGTCGATGCGCGTCGGCATGAGCGTGTCGCAGATCGGCGAGTTCTCGTTCATCATCGCGACGCTTGGCCTGACACTGAAGGTGACGAGCGAGTTTCTGTATCCGATCGCGGTTGCCGTGTCGGCATTGACCACGCTGACGACGCCGTATCTGATCCGCGTCGCCGATCCGCTCACGCGCCGCATGGCGCACGCGATGCCCGCCACGTTTTCCAACGCGTTCGGCATGTACGGGCAATGGCTGCGCAGCCTGATCGCGGCGCGAGGCGAGCCGACGCTATTCAGGATGACGCGGCGCATCGTCGTGGAGATCGTGGTGAATCTCGCGCTCGTCGCGGCGATTTTCATTGCCGTTTCGTATAGCGCGCCGCATAGCGCGCGGCTGCTCGCGCACTGGCTCGCCGACGAGCCGCTGCAACGCGTCGTGCAGTGGAGCGTCGCACTCGTCGTATCGCTGCCGTTCGTCGTGGCCGTGTATCGCAAGACCAAGTCGCTCGCGCTGCTGCTCGCCGAAGTCAGCGTGCAGCCCACCGCCGGCGGGCGCTTCACGAGCGCGCTGCGTCATGCAATCGCCGATCTGGTGCCGATCTTGTCGATGATCGGCGTCTTTCTGCTCGTGGCGGCGCTCTCGGGCAGCATCCTGCCGCCCACGGGCCTGCTCGTCGCGGTGCTCGTGTGTGCCGCGCTGCTGCTCGCGCTCGTATGGCGCTGGTGCGTGAAGATCCACGCGTCGATGCAGGTCGCCTTGCGGGAAACTTTCGAAGAGCAGCCGGACCCTTGATCCGCACGAAATCGCGTGCCGTCCCGCAGCAATGTGAGCAATTGTGTGCGGGTTTGCCGGGCCTGCTTCACTGACGGATAATCAGGGCATATTCATTCGTTCGCGTGGAAGGCGCCTGTCTGACAGTCATGAGCGAAAACAAACCCGGAAACGCCGGCACGACCGGCAGTCAGCAACCGGCCTCGCCTTCGACGGGGGGTGCGCCGGTCGAACCCGCCGCGGCGCCTACTCCGTCGCATGAAGATGCCACCCGGTTGGCCGCAAGGGACACGAGCCCGGCCGACAAGGAGGCGACCGTGAGGTCGTCGACCGACGATCCGCTCAGCGCGTCAGCGCTCACCACCGAAGATCCTCGTGCGGCGCGCTTGCGCGATGCGGCCGAAGCACGCAGCGCCGCCGCCGCTTCGACTGCGCGCCAGGAAGCCGCGGTGCACGAGCGCGAAGCACGGCGCGCGGGTGCATACGCCGCCGGCGCGAAGACGGGGAGACCCGATCCAGTCACGAAACCGACGGTGGCCGCCAGCGAGCCGCGCGCGGGCGGCGCCGGCGTCGCGGATCTCGACATCGACGAAGCAATCGCCACCGAGCAGGCCGCCGCGCCCGCCCCGCGTGCGCCCGGCTCGCCGCCACCCGGTTTCGGCGCGGCACCCGATTTCAGCGCCAGCAACCCCCCGCCGCCCAACGCGCTGCCGCCGTCGCCGCCGCGCTATTTGCGTCAGAGCGATTCGGCATGGAGCGTGTTCGGCCGCATCATCGCGGCGCGCGCGCGGCAGCTATTCGATCGGGCGGGGCAGCGGATCACGCAGCGCACGCTGCGCATCGGCGTGTCGGCACGTATCTTCCACCCGGAGCCGGGCGCGAAGGGCTTGCGCGGCAAGACGCTGCAATATCTCGAGGAGTCGATCGCGCACTGGGTCATGTCGCGCGACGTGCTGGTGTTCATGATCCCGACCGTCGGTCATCAGGGCATGCTGCATCCGAGCAACATCCGTCTGCGCGACTACGCGAAGCATCTCGATGGCCTGCTGTTGCAAGGCGGTGCCGACCTGTCGCCGCAGTCGTACGCGGAAGTCGCCTCGAGTCCCGAATGGCCCGGCGATCGCGTGCGCGACATGTACGAGCTCGAACTGCTGCACGAATTCATCGAGTCGGGCAAGCCGGTGCTTGGCGTGTGCCGTGGCTGCCAGTTGATCAACGTCGCGTTCGGCGGGACGCTGTACCAGGACATCGCGACCGATGTGCCGACCGCGAACGCGCACGTCAACGAGAACTATGATCAGCATCGGCACGGCGTGCACTTTCCGGATGGCTCGACGCTGCTGAACATGTTCCCCGGGCGGCGCGACGCAATCGTCAATTCGATTCACCACCAGGCGGTGAAGACGCTGGGCCGCGATCTGAATATCGAGGCGGTGTCGGCGTCGGACGGCATCATCGAGGCCGTGCGCTACCGGCGCGCGCCGTTCGTGATGGGCGTGCAATGGCATCCGGAGTTTCATCGCGCGGGCGGGCCGGAACTGCTCGACTGCACGCCGTTGCTCGATACGTTCCTGCGGGTTGCGCGGGAGACGCGGTTCTAGGCGCGGGCTATTCCACCGAACGCATGCACTGGCGCGTATGCCGTGTTTGGCTGTGCGCATTGATTGGCTCGGTCATCCGGCGCTCATCGCGCGAATTGCTCGGGGATCTCGGTGACGCGACGCTGCGACATGTGGTTCATCCACTCGGAGCCGTTTGCCGTCAGATTGTTCGACACGACGCGGCGCGGCAGCGGGGCGGCGTCTCGCCACGGCATCATGGCTGACGTAGTCAGCTCGGCGTATTCGTCCGCGCCGGCCCGTACTGCATGCTCCGACCGCTTCTTGGCATAGCGATTCGCCCGCTGCGGATGTGTTTGCGCGCGAAGCACAGGCCGAGGGGGATCGGAGTGAGTCCCCTCACTCCACGCGGGATTGCGTCGCGTGGCGGTAGGCTGAGGCAGAGCCGACGCGGGCGCGGCAGCGGCCACGTGGGCAGGTGATGGCGGAAGCACCGAAGCCGGCGCGACGGCCTCGGCCATCACCGGCGCTTCGAGCCGCGCACTCTGATCCTGCGAACGACGCTCTTCCACCGGCACGTCACGGCGCGCCGCCAAAGCTTGCACGGATTTCAGCGTGTCGAAGGCCATGCGGCGAGGCGCGAGAGGCTGATCGGCCATCCACCATGCCAGCACCGCGACGCAGCCGATCGCGCAGGCACTCGCCGCGACCGCACGCCGATTCCACACCGTGCGCCGCCGCGCGATTCGCGGCGTCCGGGGCTTGAGCGCGATTCGCATCGGGCCCTGAGGCACCCGCCTTTGCATGGCGGCATGCACGCTCGCCGCTGTATTCGCGGGTTCGCCGGCAGGCTGCGCGGCAGTCTCAACCGGTTGCGCCGCCTTCTGCCGCACGCCGATCAGCACGCCGTCGATCGACACCCACTGCCCGTACGACAATAGATGCCGATCATTCACGCAGACGGTGCGCAGCAGCGCGGCATACAGCGAACCGAGTCCGGTCCGCCAGCGTTCACCGAAGGGCAGCAACGCCCAGTCGCGGCCGAACGGTTCGGGCAGGGAGGCGAGCGGACGGAGACGCGGAAGCGCGAATGCGCCCTCGATCAAGGTGAGCGGCGTGCTGATCATCAGTTCCTTGCGGTGTCTCGTGACAGAACCGCCGGTGAGGCAGTCGCGGAATCTGTAGAGGTCCGCTAGCGCAACCCATCGGCAGCAGAAAAATGTTGCCTCGAAACGACCTCGTCCAACCTTCGGAGCGATCCGAAAAACGGGGACGCTACATGCGCGAGCTGTCGCCGCGTCGCTCAAGACGTCAACCGGTACACGTAACGCAAGGCGGTGATATCCATTCCGCCAATATGATCGGGCTCCGCGCCGACGAACTGCCAGCCGTGCCGCTCGTAAAAGCCAATGGCCGGCCTATTGCCCTCGAGCACGTACAGATAGAGCTGCGCCTCGCCCTGCGCGCGCGCCCAGTCGATGGCTGCGCGCATCAGTGTTTTACCGACGCCGACGCCCTGATAGGCGGGCAGCGCATGCAGGTTGTCCAGCAGCACGCCCCACGCGGACTCGGGCTGACGCTCGACACACACGAAGCCGGTCGGCTCGCCGGCCAGCTCGGCGATCAGCACGATGCGGCGCTCGCCGCCCGGCGCGGCAAGACGCGCGGCCCAATAGGCGGCGCGTTCCCGCGTGACTTCGCCATCGAGAAACGCGTCGGGCAACAGGCCGCGGTAGGCAGCTTGCCAGCTGGCGCTGTGGATCGACGCGATCAGCTCGGCATCCTCGAGCGTGGCGGGACGCAGGGAGGGAGCAGGGGTGGGTCGCATTGGAATAATTGACTGAATGGCCTGGCGTGTAAGCACACTGTATGCGTTTTGCGGGGTTATCAGCAGTAACATTACGTGGCATCTGCTCCGCATCAAGCACAGCGTTTACCCTGATACCGCGCGAACGTTGCGGGTATCAGAATGCGGCGCCCCCGGCGCGCTTCAATTTTCCCTGCACGTCCGGCAGCGGCATCCGCTTCATCTACCACGTCGATCCGTCCGACAGGGCGACGGGTTTATCCGAGAGTGTCATGTCTACTGCGACCCACGCCGCTTCCGCCACGGAAGAATCCAAGTTCAAGACAGTGTTCCGCGTTGTCAGCGGCAACTTTCTTGAAATGTACGACTTCATGGTCTATGGCTACTACGCCTCGGCGATTGCCAAGACCTTTTTCCCGAGCGGCAGCGATTTCGCGTCGCTGATGCTGTCGCTGTCCGTGTTCGGCGCGGGCTTCCTGATGCGACCGCTCGGCGCGATCGTGCTCGGCGCCTACATCGACCATCACGGCCGCCGCAAAGGCCTGATCCTCACGCTGAGCCTGATGGCGCTCGGCACGCTGACAGTCGCGACCATACCGGGCTACGCGACCATCGGGTTCGTGGCGCCGGTGCTCGTGCTGCTCGGCCGGCTGCTGCAAGGCTTCTCGGCCGGCGTCGAACTCGGCGGCGTGTCGGTCTATCTGTCGGAGATCGCGACGAAGGGCAACAAGGGCTTCTATTGCTCGTGGCAGTCGGGAAGCCAGCAGGTCGCGGTGGTGTTCGCCGCGCTGATCGGCGTGCTGCTCAACAAGCTGCTGCCCGCCGACCAGATGTTCGCGTGGGGCTGGCGGGTGCCGTTCCTGATCGGCTGTCTGATCGTGCCGTTCCTGTTCATCATCCGTCGCTCGCTGCAGGAAACCGAGGAGTTCACGAAGCGCAAGCATCGCCCGAGCATGGGCGAGATCATGAAGTCGATGCTCGCCAACTACCCGGTCGTGCTGGGCGGCATGGGCATGGTCGTCATGACGACCGTGTCGTTCTACATGATCACCGCGTACACGCCGACCTTCGGCAAGGAAGTGCTGAAATTGTCGGCGATCGACGCGCTCGTCGTCACCGTCTGTGTCGGTATCTCGAACCTGATCTGGTTGCCGCTCTCGGGTGCGCTGTCGGATCGCATCGGCCGCCGTCCGGTGCTGCTCGCGTTCACGATCCTGACGATACTCACCGCGTACCCGGCGCTGCAATGGCTCGTCGCCGAACCGTCGTTCGCGCGTCTGCTTGCCGTGCAGCTGTGGCTGTCGTTCCTGTACGGATGCTATAACGGCGCGATGGTCGTCGCGCTGACCGAAGTGATGCCGGTCGAGGTGCGCACCGCCGGCTTCTCGCTCGCCTACAGTCTCGCGACCACGATCGGCGGCTTCACGCCGGCCATCGCCACGCTGCTGATCCATGTGACGAGCAACAAGGCGGCGCCGGGACTGGTCCTCGGCGTGGCGGCGATCTGCGGTCTGCTTGCGACGCTGTTCCTGTACCGCACGCCGGAGTCGCGCAATCAGTATCGGGCGGCCTGACGGCTCGGCCAGGTCTTCTGAAAAAAACCCCGCGTCAGCGGGGTTTTTTGCTGATGGCGCCTGCCGTCAGGCGTGCCGCAACTCGTTGGCGACGATTTCAACGACTTCATCCCACGCGTTCGGCCGCGGCTGACGCACGAGCGTCGCACCGGGATACCACGGGCTGCGCGTGTCGCCGTCGAACCAGCGCCAGTCGGCGGCGAACGGCAGCATCAGCCACAGCGGTTTGCGCAGCGCGCCCGCGAGGTGGGCGATCGACGTATCGATCGACACGACCGCGTCGAGCCGCTCGATGATCGCCGCGGTATCGGCGAAGTCGCCGATGCGTGTGTCGAAGCGATGGATCGCCGCGGCGCGCGGATGCGCGTCGAGCGTCGCGCGTTCGTCATCGGACAGATCAGGCTGCAGCACGATCCAGTCGATGCCTTCGAGCGCAAACAGCGGCTCGAGTGCGGCGAGCGGCATCGTCCGCGTTTCGTTGCGCTGGATGCGCCCCGACCACGCGAGCCCGATCTTGCGCTTCGCCTGACCGCCGACCGAGCCGCGCCATTTCCGGCCGTAGGCCGGTGGCACGGTCAGATACGGCGTGCGCGCGGGAATCGTGTCGTAGCGTGTGCCGAGCACGAGCGGCAGGCTCAGCAGCGGAATCTGCAGATCGGCGGCGGGACGGGGGTCGCCTTGCGCGATCAGCGACACGCGCCATGCCTGCGCGACGGGCGCGAGCAGCGGTACCAATTGTGGCTGCACTTCGAGCACGACACGCGCGGCACGAAGCGCGGCGAGCGGTACGAAGCGCACGAACTGCAGCGTGTCGCCGAAACCCTGTTCGGCGTGGATCAGCAGCGTGTGCGGTTCGATCGATTCGCCGTGCCAGCGCGGCAGCGTCTGGATGGCCGGTTGGGCGACGGTCTGCAAGCGCCATTCGTATTCGGGCAGCCCGCGTTCGAAGTCGCGCATCGCGAGCCACGCGAGCGCCCGGTTCATGTGAGCGGACGCGAGATCGGGACGCAGCCGCAACGCCTGATCGAACGCGCGCACGGCGGCCGCATGCGCGCCGAGCGCCTGGTGCGCGGTGCCGAGCGCGAGCCACGCGAGCGCGAATTGCGGATCGAGCCCGACCGAGCGCTCCAGATACGGCAGGGCCTGTTCGGCACGGCCGAGCGCGGCGAGCGCGTTGCCCATGCCGTAGATCGCGGGCGGCAGGTTCGGCTGCAGACGCAGCGCCGCTTCGAAGGACGCGACGGCTTCCGCGTGGCGGCCAATTGCGTCGAACGTATTGGCGAGATTGAAGTGCGCAGCGACGAAGCGCGGCTCGGCGGCGAGCGCGGCCTCGAAGCAGGGCACCGCCTCCTCCGGCCGATTGAGCGCGTTCAGCGACATGCCCATATTGTTGAGCGCGCCCGCGTGACCGGGGCGCAATTCGAGCGCGCGCCGGAACGACGCGATCGCCTCCGCGTGACGGCCGAGCGCGTGCAGCGCGTTGCCAAGGTTGTTGTGCGAGGAGGCGTCGTTCGGCTGCAGGCGCAGTGAGCGTTCGAACGCATCGGCGGCGTCTTCGTGACGGCCCAGCGAGGCGTACGCGTTGCCGAGGTTGTAGTGCGCCATCGGGAACGTCGGCGCGAGCGTCAGCGCGTTGCGGAACTGCTCGATCGCGGCGTCGATCTGGCCGAGCGCCTTCAATGCATTGCCGAGGTTCAGTTGCAGCGCTGCGTCTTCGGGGCGCAGGTCGACCGCGCGCCGCACGAGCGCCGCGGCTTCGGCGTGTTGTCCCTGCTGGTGGCGCAGCACGCCCAGCAGATGCAGCGCGTCCACATGGCTGGGGTCGTGGTCGAGCGTGGTGCGGTAGTCGCGTTCGGCGTCGTCGAGGCGGCCGTCACGATGTGCCGCGAACGCGCGGTCAAATACAGGTTGCATGACGGAGCGGGCATTCGGATCAATCGGATTGAGGCGGCATTTTCCCATACTTGCGCAAACGGCCCGGATTTGCGGACATCGTCCACCGATCGTGAACGACGGGCGGAACCCCGCGTGACCCGCCTGCCGCATCGATTGATGCAGCGCACCCGTGCGCTGACAAGCGGCGGCGTACACTAGAACGGAATGTTGCCTCCGGAGTTCCGCATGGACGCTGCCGCCTACGACGCGTCGCCGGTGCTGATCGTCGGGGCCGGTCCCACTGGACTTGCCGCAGCGATGAGTCTCGCGCGCGCTCATATCCCCGTGCGTCTGATCGACAAGGCACCGCGGCCGAATCCGTACTCGCGCGCGATCGGCATCCAGGCGCGCACGCTCGAACTGCTCGAGCAGCATCGGCTGATCAAACCGTTTCTCGAACTCGGCCATCGCGCGCGCGTCGCGAATCTGTTTTCGAACGGCATGCGCCTCGCGCGACTCGATTTCGATCCGCTGCACACGCGCTATCCCTATCTCCTGTTTCTCGACCAGTCCGTGACGGAGCGGCTCCTGACCGAGCATCTGGCGACGCTCGGCGTGACGGTCGAGCGCGGTGTCGAGCTGATCGCGTTCATGCAAGGCTCCGCGAGCGTTCAGGCGACCCTGCGCCGCGCGGACGGCCGCACGGAAGGCATGCGCCCGTCGTATCTGATCGCGGCCGACGGCGCGCATAGTTCGATTCGCCATCGCCTCGGCCTGAACTTCGAGGGCAAGACCTTGCAGCAGTCCTTTCTGCTCGCCGACCTGCATGCCGAAACCGACTGGCCCGACGACGAGTTCCATGTCTTCGCGTCGGGCGACGGGCTCGTCGCGCTGTTTCCGATGGGCCACGGCCGCCATCGCCTGATCGCCGATCACGCGGTCGCGAGGTCCGGCAGCACCGCGCCATCGCCGCCTGCGGTGCCCGGCGAAGCGCCACCCGATGCGGCGGCGCCTTCGCTCGAGCAATGCAAAACACTGATCGCGCAACGCGTGCGCGAGCGCGTCGATGTGTCGGATCTCGCGTGGTCGGCGTATTTCCACGTGAACAGTCGAATGGTCGATCGGCTGCGCGTGGGCCGCATCTTCCTCGCCGGCGATGCCGCGCACGTGCACAGTCCCGCGGGTGCCCAAGGCATGAACACCGGCATCCAGGAAGCGCTCAATCTCGGCTGGAAGCTCGCGCGCGTGATCGGCGGCGCGGCGCCGGACCGCCTGCTCGACACCTATCACGCCGAACGTCATCCGATCGAGCGCGACGTGCTGCGGCAAACCGGCTTCCTCATGCAGATGGCGGAGGCCGATCACGGTCCGCTCAAGCTGCTGCGCGAGCGCGTGATGCCGGTGCTGGCCGCGCTCGGTCCGCTACGCGATGCGGCGCGCGCGACGATCAGTGAGCTGTCGATTCAATACCGGCGCAGTCCGCTGACGCTCGAACGCGTGCTCGATGGCGGCCCACGCGCGGGCGAGCGCGCGCCGGACGCGCTCGTGCATGTGGTCGACGGTCCGCTCGGGCGCGCGCCCGGCGTCGGCTGCATTTTCGATCTGCACGATCCGGCGTTCTTCTCGCTGTTTCTGCTGGTACCGCCGCTGCCCGTCGACGGCACGCCGCTCGATCCTGCCGCGAAACATGCGCCGCCGCCGGACCCGGAGTTGGAGAAGCTCGCCGCCGAGGTCGAGCGGCTGCTGCCGAACGCGGTGCGCATCTGGCGCATCACTGATACGAGCGGCGACGGCGGCCCGGCGCTGGCCGAATCGTATGGGCGTACGCGGCCGTCGTTTTATCTGGTGCGCCCGGACGGCTATATCAGCGCGCGCGGACGCACCGGCTCGGACCTGCACGGTCTCGTGCGGCACTGCGAGGCGTGGTTTGCGGTGGGGGGAGAGATACCGGAGCAGGCGACACTGTGATCAGGGCCGCCTGCCTGGTGGCTGACGCACGCGCGCGGCAGCGGAACGCGCCGCCGCGCCCGGTGATCGCGCAAACGGCTCAAGCCGCCGACACCTCCGCCGGCGTCAACTTCTGGCGATACCTGACGATCGCCTCGCGCGTGAAGTTCGAGAGCGCAATGCCATATGTGTCCGGCGCTTCGTCGAGCGTCGCGAGCAGTTCGCGCCGCATGCGCGGCTCCCAGGTACGACGGATGTGCTCGGCGACGCCGGTCAGCGCTTCCTCGTGATCGGGCATCGACTCGAAGAAGTCGCCGATCCGGTTCGCCATGTCGATCAGATTCCGTTTGTCCATCGCTCGCCTCACTTGCCCGCGGTGACGGCCGCGGCCGCATTGGCCTGCTCGCGGTGCTTCAGCAGTTCGAGCTGTTCGCTATTGAAGCGCGAATAGTCCTTCTGCCATTGCGACGGCTGCTCGACCGGCATCACCTGCACCGCGGTCACCTTGTATTCGGGGCAGTTGGTCGCCCAGTCGGAGCTGTCGGTCGTGATCACGTTCGCGCCCGATTCGGGGAAGTGGAACGTCGTGTAGACGACGCCCGGCTGCATGCGGTCCGTCACCTTGGCGCGCAACACGGTCTGCCCCGCGCGCGATTCGATGCCGACCCAGTCGCCAGTCTTGATGCCGCGTTCCTCGGCGTCGTGCGGATGCAGTTCGAGCCGGTCTTCATCGTGCCAGCGCGAGTTCTCGGTGCGGCGCGTCTGTGCGCCGACGTTGTACTGCGACAGAATGCGGCCGGTCGTCAGCAGCAGCGGATACTTGCGCGTCACTTTCTCGGGCGACGCGATGAACTTCGTGATCAGGAACTTGCCCTTGCCGCGCACGAAGGTACCGACGTGCATGGTCGGCGTGCCGTCGGGCGCGTCTTCGTTGCACGGCCACTGGATGCTGCCCAACTCGTCGAGCTTCTGATACGACACGCCGTGGAAGGTCGGAGTGAGCCGCGCGATTTCGTCCATGATTTCGGACGGATGCGCGTAGTCCATCTCGTAGCCGAGCGCGCGCGACAGCAGCAGGGTGACTTCCCAGTCCGCGTAGCCGGCGAGCGGCGGCATCACCTTGCGTACGCGCGAGATGCGGCGCTCGGCATTGGTGAACGTGCCGTCCTTTTCGAGGAACGACGAACCGGGCAACAGCACGTGCGCGTACTTGGCGGTCTCGTTCAGGAAAATGTCCTGCACGACGATGCATTCCATCGACGACAGCGCGGCCGCCACATGATGCGTGTTCGGGTCCGACTGCACGATGTCCTCGCCCTGGCAATACAGACCCTTGAAGCTGCCGTGCAGCGCGGCGTCGAACATGTTCGGAATGCGCAGGCCCGGTTCCGGCTGCAGCGTGACGTTCCATGCGTTCTCGAACTGCGTGCGCACGAGCGTGTCGCCAATGTGCCGGTAGCCCGGCAGCTCGTGCGGGAACGAGCCCATGTCGCACGAGCCCTGCACGTTGTTCTGGCCGCGCAGCGGATTCACGCCGACGCCTTCACGGCCGACGTTGCCGGTCGCCATCGCGAGGTTCGCGATGCCGATCACCATCGTCGAGCCTTGCGCGTGTTCGGTAACGCCGAGGCCATAGTAGATCGCGGCGTTGCCGCCCGTCGCGTAGATGCGGGCCGCTTCGCGCACCTGTTGCGCGGGCACGCCGGTCGCTGCTTCGGTCGCTTCGGGCGAATTCTCCGGCAGCGCGACGAAGTCGCGCCACTGCTCGAATGCGCGCGTTTCGCAGCGCTCGGCGACGAACGCCGCGTTGAGCAGGCCTTCGGTGACGATCACATGCGCGAGTGCGTTGACGATCGCGACGTTGGTGCCGGGCCGCAATTGCAGATGGTGCGACGCCTTCACATGCGGCGTATCGACGAGATCGATCCGGCGCGGATCGACGACGATCAGCTTCGCGCCCTCGCGCACGCGCCGCTTCAGACGTGAGGCGAACACCGGGTGGCCGTCGGTCGGATTCGCGCCGATGACCATGATGACGTCGGCTTTGTCGACGGAGGCGAACGTCTGCGTGCCCGCCGATTCGCCGAGCGTCGTTTTCAGACCATAGCCGGTCGGCGAGTGGCAAACGCGCGCGCAGGTGTCGACGTTGTTGTTGCCGAAGGCGGCGCGCACGAGCTTCTGCACGAGGTAGGTTTCCTCGTTCGTGCAGCGCGACGACGTGATGCCGCCGATCGAATCGCGCCCATGCTTCGCCTGAATGCGGCGGAATTCCGACGCCGCATACGAGATCGCTTCGTCCCAGCTGACTTCGCGCCACGGGTCGGTGATCTTCGCGCGGATCATCGGCTTTTTGATGCGGTCCTTGTGCGTCGCGTAGCCCCACGCGAAGCGGCCTTTGACGCACGCATGGCCTTCGTTCGCCTGGCCGTTCTTGTGCGGCACCATCCGCACGACCTGGTTGCCCTTCATCTCGGCCTTGAACGAGCAGCCGACGCCGCAGTACGCACAGGTGGTGATGACCGAGTGTTCGGGCTGGCCGAGCATCACGACGGACTTTTCCTGCAGGGTCGCGGTCGGGCACGCGGCGACGCACGCGCCGCACGACACGCATTCCGACTCCATGAACGGCTGGCTCTCGCTGGCCGCGACGCGCGATTCGAAGCCGCGTCCGGTGATGGTCAGCGCGAACGTGCCCTGGGTTTCTTCGCACGCGCGCACGCAGCGATTGCAGACGATGCACTTCGACGGGTCGTACGTAAAGTACGGATTCGATTCGTCCTTCCCGTCCTTCAGATGATTCGCGCCGTCGAAGCCGTAGCGCACTTCGCGCAGACCGGTCACGCCCGCCATGTCCTGCAGTTCGCAGTCGCCGTTGGCGGGGCAGGTCAGGCAATCGAGCGGATGGTCGGAGATGTACAGCTCCATCACGTTGCGACGCAGCGACTGCAGCCGGTCGGTCTGCGTGCGCACCTTCATGCCGGCTTCGACCGGCGTCGTGCACGAGGCCGGATAGCCGCGCCGTCCTTCGATTTCGACGAGGCACAGGCGGCACGAGCCGAACGGTTCGAGCGAGTCGGTCGCGCACAGCTTCGGCACGTTGACGCCGGCTTCGGCCGCCGCGCGCATGACCGACGTGCCGGCCGGTACGGTCACCGCCTGGCCGTCGATTTCGAGCGTTACGTCGACGTCGGAGTGGCGGGCCGGGGTGCCGTAATCGGTGTCGTCGGCGAACGGATTGGCGGCGCGTGCCATGGCTTGTGACTTGCACGCGCAGTTGCCTGAGCCGCAGCCGCCGGCGGGGGAGTTGAACTGATCGGACATGGTGAACTCCTGGTGTCAGGCCGCGGCCGCTTTGGTGGCGTGGTCGGCAGGGTGATCGGCGGCGAGACCGAAGTCTTCAGGGAAATGATCGAGCGCGGACAGCACCGGATACGGCGTCATGCCGCCCATCGCGCACAAAGAGCCCGACACCATCGTGTCGCACAGATCGCGCAGCAATTGCACCTGGCGCGTCGACGTGTCGCCATCGCGAATCCTTGCGATCACCTCGACGCCGCGCGTCGAGCCGATCCGGCACGGCGTGCATTTGCCGCACGATTCGAGCGCGCAGAAGTGCATCGCGTATTGCGCGAGCTCGGCGAGATTCGACGTGTCATCATGCACGACGAGACCACCGTGGCCGATTACCGCGCCGATCGCCGCATACGCTTCGTAGTCCATCGGAATGTCCCACTGGCTTTGCGGCAGATACGTGCCGAGCGGACCGCCAACCTGCACCGCACGCGCCGGGCGGCCGCTCGCGGTGCCGCCGCCGAAGTCGTCGAGCAGTTCGCGCAAGGTCACACCGAACGCGAGTTCGACGAGACCGCCTCGCTTGATGTTGCCAGCCAGTTGGAACGGCAGCGTGCCGCGCGAGCGGCCCATGCCGAAGTCTTTATAGAACGCCGCGCCGCGCGCGAAGATGATCGGCACCGAGGCGAGCGTGATCACGTTATTGATCACGGTGGGCTGGCCGTAGAGACCTGCGAGCGCGGGCACCGGCGGCTTCGCACGGACGATGCCGCGCTTGCCTTCCAGTGATTCGAGCATCGCGGTTTCCTCGCCGCACACGTACGAGCCCGCGCCTCTCGCGACGAACAACTCGAAGCGATGCGCGCTCGAGAGCACGCTGTCGCCAAGCCAGCCGGCTTCACGCGCCCGGGCGATGGCGGCTTCGAGCGTCGCGATCGAGTGAGGATATTCGCTGCGCACATAGATATAGCCGACGGTCGCGCCAGTCACGACGCCCGCGATGATCATGCCCTCGATCAGCATGTACGGATCGCTTTCCATCACGAGGCGATCGGAGAAGGTGCCCGAGTCGCCTTCGTCGGCATTGCAGACGATGTACTTCTGCGCGGCCTTCGCGCCGCGCACCGTGCGCCACTTGATCCCAGCCGGAAAGGCCGCGCCGCCGCGGCCGCGCAGGCCGGATTCGATCAGGGCTTCGCAGGCGGTGTCGCCGTCGGTCTGCAGTGCGCGGCGCAAGCCTTCGAGGCCGCCGTGCGCGACGTAGTCGTCGATGGAAAGCGGGTCGGTGAGGCCGATCCGCGCGAAGGTCAGGCGCTGCTGCTTCTTCAGATACGGAATCTCGTCGACCACGCCGACGCGCCGCGCATGCTCGCCGCCGTCGACGAAGCCCGAGTCGAACAACGCGGCGACGTCTTCCACCTCGACATTCGCATAGCCGATGCGTCCTTCGGGCGTCGCGACTTCGACCAGCGGTTCGAGCCACAGCAAGCCGCGCGAACCGTTGCGGACCAGTTCGACCGCAATGCCGCGGCGCGCGGCTTCGTTCGTGATGGCTTCAGCCAGTGCATCGGCGCCGAGCGCGAGCGCCGACGAATCACGCGGAACATAGATGCGTGTCATGCCGGCACCTCCACGCATTTGCGGGCTGCGGCGAACAGGGCGTCGAATTTCTGCGGCGTGACGCGCGCGTGCAGGGTGCCGTTGAGCATCAGCGCCGGAGATAGCGCGCATTGCCCAAGGCAGTAGACCGATTCGAGTTCGACCGTTGCGCCGTCCTGATGGTCGGCGTCGAAGCGGCAACCGGTGTGCGCCTCGATATGCTGCGCCAGCGCCTCCGTGCCCATGCTGCGGCACGCTTCGGCGCGGCAGAGTTGCACGATGACGGGCGCGGCAGGCGTGGTGCGGAAATGATGGTAGTAGGTGATGACGCCGTGCACTTCCGCGCGCGACAGGTTAAGCGCGCGGGCGAGCGGCGCGACCGTCGCAGGAGGCACGAAGCCGAGTTCGTCCTGGATCGCATGCAGGATCGTGAGCAGCGAGCGACCCGGCTGCGCGTGACGCTGCACGAGCTGATCCGGCGGCGTGGTCAGGGAATCGTCCAACAGGGGCTCCTCCAAAGCGATATATGCACTTGTTATTCATAAAGCATGCACCTATGCTTTGCTTATTCGTCAGGGTATAGCGGAACAATATGCGGGCCAACCGGCGCATGCAATAGGAAAGAATTAAACATATATGGTCAGGATCGAATGCCAGGTCGAGCTGGTGGTGAAGGGCACGGACGGCCGCGAGGCCAGCCTGTCGGACGTGGCACCGCTGCTCGCGCTTGTCGATGAGTCCGGAAGCATCGCGCAGGCTGCGGCGCTTAAGGGTTTGTCCTACCGGCATGCGTGGGGTTTGCTGCGCAGCATCGAGGAGCGCCTTGGCGGTTCGTTGATCGCGAAAGAGCGCGGGCGCGGCTCGGTGTTGTCCGAACTAGGTCACGCGGTCCTGCGCGGGCAACGGCTCTGCGGCGAGCGGCTCGATGGCAATCTGCAGGCGCTCGCGAGCGAAGTGGCGAGCGATCTGAACCGCTGGCTCGCGCCGCCCGCCGATGACGTGCGCATCCACGCGTCGCACGGATATGCGGTGGCCGCGCTCGTGACCGCGCTGGTCGCCAAGGATCTGCCGGTCGAGATCAAGTACCGCGACGGCGCGGATGCGGTCAGCGCGCTGGCGCGCGGCGAGTGCGATCTGGCGGGCTTTCATTTGCCGCTGGGCGAGTTTCGCGCGGCGTGCGCCAATACCTACCGGCGCTGGCTCGATCCGCAGCGCCATCTGCTCGTGCATCTGACGAAGCGCAAACAGGGGCTCTTCATCGCCAAGGGCAATCCGAAGCGGATCGGCGGGCTCGGCGATCTTGCGCGCGATGACATCCGTTTCGTCAACCGTCAGCCGGGCTCGGGCACGCGGATGCTGATCGATCTTTCGCTGCGACAGCTCGGCGTGGACCCGGACCGCGTCAACGGCTATGCGTCGACCGAACTGACACACTCGGCGATCGCGGCGTTTGTCGCGAGCGGCATGGCGGACGTGGGCTTCGGCGTGAAGCCGGCCGCCCATCATTTCGGGCTCGATTTCATCCCGATCGTCGACGAGGACTATTACTTCGCGTGCGACCGCGCGCACCTCGCGCGCGCGCCGCTCGCGACGGTGATCGGCCTGTTGCGCGGCAGTGCGTTTCACCAGCGCGTCGAGCAGCTCGACGGCTACGATCCGCGCGATTGCGGCAGGATCGTCGATGTGGAGGAGGGGCTCAGCGGCGAGTTGGCGTAGCGCCGGCGTAAGGGCCCGTAATCATTTAAACGGTAGTGCCCGGCACGTGCCGCTGCGCGGCGCGCCAGTTTCGGCTACTCTCTTGCCTTGACTTCCGCTTGAACCGCGCGCCAAGCCGCGCTGAACCGACATGAAAGCTCTTCTCCACGCATGTGCCGCCGCGGCCGCGGCTGGTGTGCTCTGTGCCACCGTCTCCGTCGCTTTCGCGCAAAACTCGCCTGGCGTGCCAGGCGGTATCCTGAACGACGAATTCCGCCTCAATGAGCATCCGCAGATGCCGTTCGCCGCATCCGCGCCGTCCGCCAAGTACCAGCACGGCGAACGCTCGCAAGCGCGCAGACGCGGCGATATGGGCGATCCGAATGGCTGCAATCTGCAGTGTCCGAAAGACGAATAATGGTCCGCTCGGGCTTTGTTCGAGCTTCGAGATTCGACGCAACGCCGGCCCGTAGGCCGGCGTTGTGCTTTGTGACTGGTGAGATGCCCGTCCATCGGCCGGATGGTTCGGTTCCTCAGGTTTGGCAAGGCGGCAGATGTCCTTGAAACCGTCTCCTTGGTATTGCCCGCCTGCTTGTCGGCCGCGTAGTGGTACAGCGGAGAGCGGTTGACGAGCGACGACGCGCTTCGAATGTAGGGAGCACACGCCGATGGGCCGGGTCGCGGAGTGTGCGACACCCGATGCGATGCCGACAAAATGAAAAACCCCGGTAGCGCTCAGCTAGCGGGGTCTTTCGAGTCCGTTCATTGCGAACGTGCCGACGTGTTTGGTGGAGGCGGCGGGAATCGAACCCGCGTCCAGAAGTCCTCTACGACTAGTTCTACATGTTTAGTTCTGTCTTTTGATTTAACCGCAGCGACGCGGACGAACACGCTGCGCTGCGGCGATTCACCAAGTTTTCGACCCGGACGTCGTGACGCCGCCAAGGCTTAACTGACGTATATGACCTCTGTCGGTATTGCTACCGGTCTTGCGACACTAGCCCGTCAGTGAACTAGGCAGAGGACGGCGGCCCTTAGGCTGCCAGTGCGAACGTATCGTCGTTTGCAGTTACGTTTTTCCCATTGATTAACGAGGTGACGGGTCCTCGACATGCCCTAGCCGCTTCGCAACCCCTGTCGAAACCAGGTCGCCCCCGCGGTTCGTTGCTCATAGTTATGAGCCAAACGGAATTTTACAATAGATCGACGGCCAAGTCGTGGGTCCTCTGCGGCCGCCAATCATGCAACTTCGCGATCACCTGTGTCGCACGCGCCTTTGAGCCGATCTGTCAGCTGATTTCGCGCAGCAGCGCCTTCAACTCGGCCGGCGATTGCACGACGTGCTGCGCGTGCCACCGTGTCGGCGGAATGTCGTTGCCGCAATAGCCGTAGGCCGCGGCGACGGTCTTCATGCCGGCAGCAAAACCCGCCTGCACGTCGCGCAGATCGTCGCCGATATAGACGACGCGCTCCGGCGCGACGTCCAGCTCACGCGCCGCGTGCAGCAGCGGCGCGGGGTGCGGCTTCGAATGCCGGGTCGTGTCGCCACTCACCACGCAGCCTGCGCGCTCTTCAAGCCCGAGTTGCGCGACGAGCGGCTCGGTGAGTCGCGCCACCTTGTTCGTGACGATGCCCCAGCGCACGCCGCGCGCGTCGAGTTCGTCAAGCACTTCCGCGATGCCGGGAAAGAGCGTCGTCTCGATGCACAGATCTGCTTCGTAGTTCGCGAGAAACTCCTCGCGCATCGACGCGAATTCATGATGCTCGGGCCCGATGCCGAACGCACCGCAAATCAGTCCACGGGCTCCGGCTGAGGCTAGCGGGCGTAGCTTTTCGAGCGGCACCATCTCGAGTCCACGGTCGTGGCGCATTTTATTGACGGCCGCCGCCAGGTCGGGCGCCGTGTCGGCTAGCGTGCCGTCAAGGTCGAAAAGTACCGCCAGGCAAAAGCCGATGAGGTTGTCGCTGTCTTCGCGTTGGGGCAGGGGAGTCGGGTCGCTCATTGTGCGTTTCGGATGCGGCGGATCGGGGTGGTTCTTGCGATTCAGGCGTCGCGGCGGCAGGCGAGCAGATAGTTGACGCCCGTGTCGGAGGACAGCGTGAAATGCTTGCTGAGCGGGTTGTAGACGATGCCCTTGATGTCATCCGTGCGCAGGCCGGCCGCGCGCGCGAAACTCGCGAGTTCCGACGGGCGGATGAAACGCGCGTAGTCGTGCGTGCCCTTCGGCAGCATTCCCGCGATGTATTCGGCACCAATAACCGCGAACAGATACGACTTCACGTTGCGGTTCAGCGTGGAGAAGAACACCCAGCCGCCCGGCTTGACGAGATTCTTGCAGGCTTCGACGATTGCGGCGGGTTGGGGCACGTGCTCGAGCATCTCCATGCAGGTGACCACGTCATAAGTGCCCGGCTCGCGCGCGGCGAGCGCCTCGGCCGCGATCTCTTCGTAGTCGACGGATACACCGCTTTCAAGGCTGTGGAGATCGGCGACGCCCAGTGCCTGCGTCGACAGGTCGATGCCTTTCACGTGAGCCCCCAAACCTGCCATGGATTCAGAGAGAATGCCACCGCCGCAGCCGATATCGAGCACCTTCTTGCCCGCGAGATGCGCGTGAGCGTCGATCCAGCTCAGGCGAATCGGGTTCAGTTCATGCAGCGGTTTGAATTCGGCGTTTGGGTCCCACCACCGATGAGCGAGGTCGCTGAATTTCTGTAGTTCGTGCGGATCGGCGTTGGTCATGGCGAAGGCTGCCTCGATGAAAGCGGTGAGCGGACGCTCGAGGATAAACCCCGAGTATATAGGGCAAGAGAAGGGGCGGCAAAAACGCGGCGGACGGCGAGGCGCTGATGCAAAGTGCGCGCGGCTGCCGATGGAGCGGGAGGCGTTTGGCGCCATCGCGCGTCACGTATCGACGCGGCGGCCGTGCAAAAAAAAAACCCCGCCGGAGCGGGGCTTTCGATACTGCGGTAATTTGCAGCTTACTGCTTCGGCGTACCGACAACTTCGACTTCCACGCGACGGTCCGGTGCGAGGCAGGCGATGAGTTGCTTGCGGTTCTTCTGGTTGCAACCGGTGGTAACCGGGTTGCGACGGCCCTTGCCTTCCGTGTAGATACGGTTGGCTTCGACGCCCTGGCTGACCAGGAAGGCCTTCACAGCTTGAGCACGACGCAGCGACAGGCGGTCGTTGTAAGCGTCCGAACCGATGCGGTCGGTATGGCCCGTCGCGACGACGACTTCGAGGTTGATGCCCTGAATCTTCGATGCCAGTTCGCTCAGACGTTCCTTGCCAGCCGGCTTCAGGATTGCCTTGTCGAAGTCGAACAGCGCATCAGCTTGATACGTAATCTTTTGGCTGGTGATAGCCGGAGCCGGAGGAACCGGTGCCGGCGGGGTCGGAGCCTGGGCAACCAGAGCGCCGTCGCACTTGGCGTTAGCCGTTGCGGGCGTCCAGAATGCATTGCGCCAGCAAAGCTCGTTCGTGCCGTTCATCCACACGTATTCGCCAGTACCATTCACCCAGTTGTCGTTGGTAGCTTGTCGCGACGCCGGCACCGACTGCGCCATGGCGGATGCAGCCATAACTGCGGTAGCTGCAATGAACGCGAGCTTTGAAAGTTTATTCATATTTCTCCTCTCGAAATTGAGATTACCGCAGGTTTACTGCGAGCCTGTTGACGAAGACCAGTCATACATTGCTCGAAGTATAACATTGGCGCCGAATAAAAACCGTCTGTGTAGACTTCGAGCAGCGTCTGACTCTTTGTGCGTTGGCATTTTGCCATATCGTTCCCTTCCGACGAAAAAAAAATCTGCCCCCTATCAATTCCCCTTCCAATTGTGGTGCATGAGCAACAAATGCTTTCGCTCGGGCGGTCCGCCAGCTCTGCCTGAGCGGCGAATTGGCCCTACGCACGAATCGAGCCTGACGGGGTTAAAAAGGTGTGATCGGCGAGGTGTTGGCGGGTGGCCCTCTAATATGTATACATATGTACGTGCGGTCGTCGGGGGCGGATGCTCGGCATGTTAGAATCGCGTGATGCGTTGCGCCTGCGATGCTTACGCGAAGATGCAGCGAATCCCTCGCCTTCGCACGTGAAAGATACGGATAATGGATCAATTCGCCAAAGAGACTCTGCCAATCTCCCTAGAGGAGGAAATGCGCCGTTCGTATCTCGATTACGCGATGAGCGTGATCGTAGGGCGAGCGCTTCCCGATGTCCGCGATGGCCTGAAGCCGGTGCACCGGCGCGTGCTGTACGCGATGCACGAGTTGAACAACGACTGGAACCGTGCGTACAAGAAGTCGGCGCGTATCGTCGGCGACGTCATCGGTAAATACCATCCGCACGGCGACACGGCTGTCTACGACACGATCGTCCGGATGGCGCAGGACTTCTCGTTGCGCTATATGCTCGTCGACGGCCAGGGCAACTTCGGTTCGGTCGACGGCGACAACGCCGCGGCGATGCGTTACACCGAAATCCGCATGGCGAAGATCGGCCACGAGCTGTTGGCCGACATCGACAAGGAAACGGTCGACTTCGTGCCGAACTACGACGGCAGCGAAAACGAACCGGCCATCCTGCCGGCGCGCATCCCGAATCTGCTGATCAACGGCTCGTCCGGCATCGCGGTCGGCATGGCGACCAACATCCCGCCGCACAATCTCAACGAAGTCGTCGACGCCTGTCAGCATCTGCTGAAAAATCCGGAAGCGACGATCGACGAGCTGATCGAGATCATCCCGGCACCGGACTTCCCGACTGCCGGCATCATCTACGGCGTGGCCGGCGTGCGCGACGGCTATCGCACCGGGCGTGGCCGCGTCGTGATGCGCGCGCTCACGCACTTCGAGGAAATCGATCGCGGTCAGCGTATGGCGATCATCGTCGACGAGCTGCCGTATCAGGTGAACAAGCGCTCGCTGCTCGAGCGCATCGCCGAGCTCGTCAACGAGAAGAAGCTCGAAGGCATTTCCGACATCCGCGACGAATCCGACAAGAGCGGCATGCGCGTCGTGATCGAGCTGAAGCGCGGTGAAGTGCCCGAAGTCGTGCTGAACAATCTGTATAAGGCGACCCAGCTTCAGGACACCTTCGGAATGAACATGGTCGCGCTCGTCGACGGCCAGCCGAAGCTGCTGAATCTGAAGGAGATGCTGACGTGTTTCCTGTCGCATCGCCGGGAAGTGCTGACGCGGCGCACGGTCTACGAGCTGCGCAAGGCGCGCGAGCGTGGCCACGTGCTCGAAGGTCTCGCGGTTGCGCTCGCGAACATCGACGAATTCATCGCGCTCATCAAGGCTGCGCCGACACCGCCTATCGCCAAGCAGGAATTGATGGCGCGCGCGTGGGATTCGTCGCTCGTGCGCGAAATGCTGTCGCGCGCCGAAACGGAAAACGCGACGGCCGGCGGCCGCGAAGCGTACCGTCCTGAGGGCTTGAACCCGTCGTTCGGCATGCAGGCTGACGGGCTCTACCGTCTGTCCGATACCCAGGCTCAGGAAATCCTGCAGATGCGTCTGCAGCGCCTGACCGGTCTGGAGCAGGACAAGATCATCGGGGAATACCGCGACGTAATGGCACAGATCGCCGACCTGCTCGACATTCTGGCTCGCCCGGAACGCATTTCGGCGATCATCGTCGACGAACTCACGTCGATCAAGGCCGAATTCGGTGATGCGCGCCGCTCGAAGATCGAGCTGAACGCAACCGAGCTGAACACCGAAGATCTGATCACGCCGCAGGAAATGGTCGTGACGATGTCGCACGCGGGTTACGTGAAGTCGCAGCCGTTGTCCGAATATCGTGCCCAGAAGCGCGGCGGTCGTGGCAAACAGGCCACTTCCATGAAGGAAGACGACTGGATCGACACGCTGTTCGTCGCCAATACGCACGACCACATCCTGTGCTTCTCGAACCGCGGCCGCGTGTACTGGGTCAAGGTCTACGAAGTGCCACAGGGTTCGCGCAATTCTCGCGGCCGGCCGATCGTCAATATGTTCCCGCTGCAGGAAGGAGAGAAGATCACGGTCGTGCTGCCGGTCAAGGAATTCTCGGCCGACAAGTTCGTGTTCATGGCAACCGCGTTAGGAACGGTAAAAAAGACGCCGCTCGAAGCATTCAGCCGGCCGCTGCGCAAGGGTATTATTGCGGTCGGTCTCGATGAAGGCGATTACCTGATCGGCGCCGCGATCACCGACGGCCAGCACGACGTCATGCTGTTCTCGGATTCGGGCAAGGCTGTGCGCTTCGACGAAAACGACGTCCGTCCGATGGGCCGCGAGGCGCGTGGCGTGCGCGGCATGCAGCTTGAGGACGGTCAGAACGTCATCGCGTTGCTGGTGGCCGGCGACGAGCAGCAGTCGGTGCTCACGGCGACCGAGAACGGCTTCGGCAAGCGCACGCCGATCACTGAGTACACGCGTCACGGCCGCGGCACGAAAGGCATGATCGCGATTCAGACCTCGGAGCGTAATGGCAAGGTGGTTGCCGCGACGCTGGTGGATCCGGAGGCGCAGATCATGCTGATTACCACCACGGGCGTGCTCATTCGCACGCGCGTGTCGGAAATCCGCGAAATGGGACGTGCAACGCAAGGTGTTACACTCATCAGCCTTGACGAAGGGACCAAGCTGTCTGGTCTGCAACAGGTTGCTGAGGCCGAGGGCGAGTCGGAAAGCGATCCCGACACCTCCGCTGAAGGTGATAACGGCGGCGAGAGTGGCGGTGCGGCTTGATCCGTGCCAGTGGTTTTCAGTCTCAGTTAATACGTTGAAGCTACGCTGCGGGCCACCGTGTATCGGGCCGGTACGCTTTCCCATGCGGCGTGCAGTTCAAGTTAATTTCTCTTAGGGAGTAATGATGCAAAAACGATTCAAACAACTGATGTTGCTGGCTGCCATCGTGCCGACCTTCGCCATGGCTCAAGCGCTGCAAAACCAGGCGCCCGCAGCTTCGGCTGCTGCAGCAGCACCGGTTGACCCGGCCAAGCAGGCTGCCATCAAGGATCTGCTCGACGCCATCGACGCGCAGAAGCTGGTTGGTGCAATCGGCAACAGCGCGCAGATGCAGGCCAAGCAGCTCGTCCCGGCAATCCTGTCGGACGCGCTGACCGAGAACAAGACGATGACGGACAAGCAGAAGCAGGCGGCCGTGCCGACGCTGCAGAAGAACGCGGTGCCGAAACTGGTCGACAGCGCGGGCCAGGTCTTCGCAACCGACGCTTTCCGCCAGGACGCAATGCAAGCTCAGTACGACGCGTACGCGAAGTACTACAGCACGTCGGAAATCAAGGATCTGACCACGTTCTACAAGAGCCCGACCGGCCGCAAGTTCATCCAGGTGCAAGACCAGGTTGGCCGCGACGTCGTGAACAGCCTGATGCAGAAGTACATGCCGGAATCGATCAAGGCAACGCGTGACCAGGCCGACAAGGAAGTCGCTTCGGTCAAGCCGGCTGCCAAGTAAGCTCCCCCGCAAGGCTGCGTTGATCAGGCAGCCTGACGCCGTGTTTGCCGGGTAAGTGCCCGGAAGACGCATCCGCTGGACCATACGGCGTGGCGGGTTAGCGGCGACAATGCGATAATGGCCGTTTGCGCACAGGCGCAGACGGCCATTTTTCTTTTTTCGGCGAGTCAATTCGCAAGTCTTTTCGCCGATTTTCGCGCGACCTGCTTTATTCGCGCCGCTTCCAGGACCTCACATGCGCGTCTTTAATTTCGCCGCCGGCCCAGCGGCTATGCCCGAAGAAGTGCTGCGCCAGGCAGCCGACGAGATGCTGAATTGGCAAGGCAGCGGTATGGGCGTGATGGAAATGAGCCACCGCGGCAAGGAATTCATGTCGATCCACGAGGAAGCGCTGACCGACCTGCGCGAGTTGCTGCAGGTGCCGGCAAGTCACCGCATCCTGTTTTTGCAGGGCGGCGGGCTCGGCGAAAACGCGATCGTGCCGATGAATCTGCTCGGCTCGAAGCCGCGTGCAGATTTCGTCGTGACCGGTTCGTGGTCTCAGAAGTCGTTCAAGGAAGCGCAGAAATACGGCAGCGTGCATCTGGCCGCGACCGGCAAGACAGCCGAGGGTTACACGCGCGCGCCCGCGCGCTCGGAATGGCAGCTCTCTGACGATCCGGCCTACGTGCACCTGTGCACGAACGAGACCATCCACGGCGTCGAGACCTTCGAGATTCCCGACCTCGGTGACATTCCGCTTGTCGCGGACGCGTCGTCGCATATCCTGTCTCGCCCGATGGACATCGCCAAATACGGCGTGCTGTTCGGCGGTGCGCAGAAGAACATCGGCATGGCCGGCGTCACGGTCGTGATCGTGCGTGAGGACATGCTCGATCGCGCCATGCCGATCTGCCCGTCCGCGTTCGAATGGAAGACCGTCGCCGAGAACAACTCGATGTACAACACGCCGCCTACCTACGCGATCTACATCGCCGGGCTCGTGTTCAAATGGTTGAAGAAGCAGGGCGGTCTCGTGGCGATGGAGGCGCGCAACCTCGAAAAAGCGAAGCTGCTGTACGACACGATCGACTCGAGCAGCTTTTATCTGAACAAGGTCGAGCGTGGCTCGCGCTCGCGGATGAACGTACCATTCTTTCTCGCCGACGAGTCGCGCAACGAAGATTTCCTGTCCGGCGCGAAAGCGCAGGGATTGGTGCAGCTAAAGGGCCACAAGTCCGTCGGCGGCATGCGGGCGTCGCTTTATAACGCCGTCCCGCTCGAAGGCGTCAAAGCGCTTGTCGAATACATGAAGGAATTCGAACAGCGCAGCGCCTGAGTCACACTGACCGGCAGGCGCGCGCATCTTTTCCAGCAGTCACCCGCCAGGGCCGTTTTCACGCATGGACGACGAACTCAATACACGACTCAAACCTCTGCGCGATCGTATCGACGCGCTCGACGCGCAGCTGATCGCACTCCTGAACCAGCGCGCATCGGTCGCGCTCGAAGTGGGCGAGATCAAGAAGCATTTCAATGCGCCGGTGTTCCGGCCCGAGCGCGAGATGCAGGTGATCGCGCGCCTGCAGGAAATGAGCGCGGGGCCGCTCTCGGACGAACACATCAGCGCCATCTGGCGCGAGATCATGGCGGCGAGCCGTGCGCTCGAAAAGCCCATCAAGGCCGCATACCTCGGGCCGGTCGGTACCTATAGCGAGCAGGCGATGCACGAGTACTTCGGTCAGTCGATCGAAGGGCTGCCGTGCCCGTCGATCGACGAAGTATTCCGCTCGGTCGAGGCGGGCGCCGCCGACTACGGCGTCGTGCCGGTCGAGAATTCGACCGAAGGCGCGGTATCGCGCACACTGGATCTGCTGCTGCAAACGCAACTGATCATCGGCGGCGAACTCGCCTTGCCGATTCATCACAATCTGCTCACGCAAAATGGGCTCGCCGGCGTCACGCGCGTGTGCGCCCACGCGCAGGCGCTCGCGCAGTGCCAGCGCTGGCTGTCGACGAACGCGCCGCATCTCGAGCGCCAGGCGGTGTCGAGCAATGCGGAAGCCGCACGCATGGCGGCCGAAGATCCGACTATCGCGGCCGTCGCAGGCGATCGCGCCGCGATCCATTACGGGCTGGAGGTCACCAATGCGCTGATCCAGGATGATCCGCACAACCGTACGCGCTTCGTGATGATCGGCAAAGAGCCGACCGGTCCGAGCGGCTACGACCAGACCTCGCTGATCGTGTCGGTCGCCAACGAACCGGGGGCGATGGTCAAGCTGCTCGAGCCGCTGGCACGCCACGGCGTGTCGATGACTCGTTTCGAATCGCGTCCAGCGCGCGTCGGCACATGGGAGTACTACTTCTATATCGACGTCGAAGGCCATCGCGACGATCCGGCCGTAGCTGCCGCACTTGCCGGGCTCGGTGAGAAGGCCGCGTTCCTGAAGATACTCGGCTCGTATCCGCGCGCCCGCTGAGGGTTGGCAGCGCAGTCCGGGCGGCGTCGCGTGCGCTGTCCAAGAGCAGATTTCACCATCCATCGTCGTTCGGAGATTATTCATGACAGCGTCCTTCGGCCCTTCCTATGTGCGAGCGATTGCGCCGTACATCGCCGGCAAGCCGATTTCGGAAGTGGCCCGCGAGTTCGGTCTCGAAGAGGCGAGCATCGTGAAGCTGGCATCGAACGAGAATCCGCTCGGCATGCCTGAGTCCGCGCAGCGCGCAATGGCCCGGGCGATCGGCGATCTCGGTCGTTATCCGGACTCGAACGGTTTCGAGCTGAAGGCGGCGCTCGCCGCGCGCTACGGCGTGCCGGCCGAATGGATCACGCTCGGCAACGGCAGCAACGACATCCTCGAACTCGCCGCGCATGCGTTCGTCGAGAAGGGGCAGGCAGTCGTGTTCTCGCAGTATTCGTTCGCGGTCTATGCGCTCGCGACGCAAGGCGTCGGCGCGCGCGCGATCGTCGTGCCGGCCGTGCGCTATGGTCACGACCTCGACGCGATGCTTGCCGCGATCGACGACGACACGCGCCTCGTGTTCATCGCGAATCCGAATAACCCGACCGGCACGTTCGTCGACGGTCCATCGCTCGAGGCGTTTCTCGACAAGGTGCCGCGCCATGTGGTCGTGGTGCTCGACGAGGCGTACACCGAGTATCTGTCGGCGGACAAGCGCTACGACTCGATCGACTGGTTGCGCCGCTATCCGAACCTGCTGGTGTCGCGCACTTTCTCGAAGGCGTTCGGCCTCGCGGGCCTGCGCATTGGTTTCGCGATCGCGCAGCCCGGCTTGACCGATCTGCTGAATCGTCTGCGACAGCCGTTCAACGTGAATACGCTCGCGCAAGCCGCGGCGATTGCGGCGCTGAACGACAGTGCATTTCTGGAAAAAAGCGCGGCACTGAATGCGCAGGGCTATAAGCTCCTGACCGAGGCGTTCGACAAGCTCGGTCTCGAATACGTGCCGTCCGAGGGAAACTTTGTGCTCGTGCGCGTCGGCGACGACGACAAGGCCGGCGCCCGGGTGAATCTGGCGCTGCTGAAGCAGGCCGTGATCGTGCGACCGGTCCACAACTACGGTTTGCCGCAGTGGCTGCGCATCACGATCGGCCTGCCGGAGGAAAACGAAGCGTTCCTCGCGGCGCTTGAAAAGACGCTTGCCGAGTCTGCCGCAGCGTAAGCATAGATCCTTTACCCCGCGCGTCCGACCGGCAGGAACGGCGCGCTTATCGTGTGACCGACGTGGCCGCGTTTTCTTTTAACAAGCTGGTGATTTTCGGTGTCGGCCTGATCGGCGGATCGCTCGCGCGCGCGTTGCGTGAACGCGGCGAGGCCGGCGGGACGCGCACAGTGATTGGCGTGGGACGGACGTCCGCGTCGAGCGAGCGCGCGTTGGCGCTCGGTGTGATCGACGGCGCCGCGGCACTGAACGACGACGTCGCGCTGCGCGACGCGCTCGCGGGCGCGGACTTCGTGCTGCTCGCGGCGCCCGTCGCGCAGACGCAGCCACTGCTCGAACGCATCGCGCCATTTCTCGACGCCAACACGATCGTCACCGATGCGGGCAGCACCAAGTCCGACGTGGTCGGCGCCGCGCGCGCGGCGCTGGGTGGGCGGGTCGGCCAGTTCGTGCCGGGCCATCCTATTGCGGGCCGCGAATCGAGTGGCGTCGATGCCGCGTTGCCCGATCTGTACGTGAACCGCAACGTCGTGCTGTGCCCGCTGCCCGAGAACACGCCTGAAGCCCTCGAGCGCGTCGCGGCGATGTGGCGCGCCACCGGCGCGCTCGTGCGGGACATGACGCCGCAGCAGCACGACCGCGTGTTCGCGTCGGTCAGCCATCTGCCGCACGTGCTGTCGTTCGCGCTCGTCGAGCAGATCCTCAATTCGCCCGATGCCGCGTTGAAGTTCTCGTTCGCGGCGGGCGGCTTTCGCGACTTTACGCGCATCGCCGCGTCAAGTCCGGAGATGTGGCGCGATGTCTGCGTCGCCAATCGTGCAGCGCTGCTCGATGAACTCGACGCGTACACAGCGGTGCTCGCGCGCCTGCGCACGGCGATCGAAGCCGGCGACGGCGCCGCGCTCGAAGCCGTGTTTGCCCGTTCGCGCGTCGCGCGCAGTCAGTGGCAGGAGCAGCGCGCGGCTGGCATGGCCGGCAGCGACGCATCGAAATAACCGGAGACTGGACACATCATGGAATTCCTCGATCTCGGACCTTTTTCCCGTGCGTCCGGCACGGTTCGTCTGCCTGGCTCGAAGAGCATCTCGAATCGCGTGCTGCTGCTCGCCGCACTCGCCGAAGGCGACACGACGATCACGAACCTGCTCGATTCGGATGACACCCGGGTGATGCTCAATGCGCTCGAAAAGCTCGGCGTGCGTCTGAAACGCGACGGCGACACCTGCGTCGTGACCGGCACGCGTGGCGCGTTCACCGCGCGCACGGCCGACCTGTTCCTCGGCAATGCGGGCACGGCGGTCCGCCCGCTGACCGCGGCGCTTGCCGTGAATGGCGGCGACTACCGGATCCACGGCGTGCCGCGTATGCACGAGCGGCCGATTGGCGATCTCGTCGATGGCCTGCGCCAGATCGGCGCGAAGATCGATTACGAGCAGAACGAAGGCTATCCGCCGCTGCGCATCCGTCCCGGGCAGATTACGGCCGATGCGCCGATTCGCGTGCGCGGTGACGTGTCGAGCCAGTTCCTGACATCGCTGCTGATGGCGCTGCCGCTGCTGCGCACGGCGAGCGGCGTCATCACCGTGCAGGTGGACGGCGAACTGATCTCGAAGCCGTATATCGAGATCACGATCAAGCTGATGGAGCGCTTCGGCATCAAGGTCGAGCGTCACGGCTGGCATCAGTTCGTCGTGCCGGCAGGACTGCGCTATCAGTCGCCGGGCGCGATCATGGTCGAAGGCGATGCGTCTTCGGCGTCGTACTTCCTCGCCGCGGGCGCGCTCGGCGGCGGCCCGCTGAAAGTGGAGGGCGTGGGCCGTGCGAGCATCCAGGGCGACATCGGTTTTGCCGATGCCCTCATCAAGATGGGCGCGAACGTGCAGATGGGCGACGACTGGATCGAAGTGCGCGGGGTCGGCAACGACCACGGCAAGCTCGATCCGATCGACATGGACTTCAACCTGATCCCCGACGCCGCAATGACGATCGCCGTCGCCGCGCTGTTCGCGGATGGCACGAGCACGCTGCGCAATATCGCGAGCTGGCGCGTCAAGGAGACCGACCGCATCGCCGCAATGGCCGCCGAGTTGCGGAAGGTCGGCGCGAAAGTGCAGGAGGGGGAAGACTTTATCGTCGTCACGCCGCCCGAAAAGCTGATTCCGAACGCGGCGATCGACACCTACGACGATCACCGCATGGCGATGTGTTTCTCGCTCGTGAGCCTGGGTGGCGTGCCAATCCGTATCAACGACCCGAAATGCGTCGGCAAGACGTTCCCCGATTACTTCGAGCGCTTCACCGCGCTCGCGCAACCTTGATTCAACCGAGATTCGCCTGCGAATCGCCTGATGTGCGACTTTTTCGATGAAACCGACCCGTCCCTTTCACCAGACGCCCGTCATTGCGATCGACGGCCCTAGCGCCTCCGGCAAGGGCACTGTGGCCGCGATGGTGGCCGCCAACCTCGGCTTTCATCTGCTCGACAGCGGCGCGCTGTACCGGCTCGCGGCGCTTGCGAGTCTGCGCTACAGCGTCGCGGCGGACGACGTCGACGCGCTTGTCAAATTGATCGACGACCTCCATATCACGTTCCGCGAGGGACTGGCGCAGCTGGACGGCGTCGACGTGTCGACTGAAATTCGCGCCGAGGAAGTGGGCAGCCGCGCCTCGGCGATCGCCGTGCATGCGCCGGTTCGAGCCGCGCTGGTGGCGCGCCAGCGGGCGTTTCGCAAGGAGCCGGGGCTCGTCGCCGACGGCCGCGACATGGGCACCGTCATCTTCCAGGATGCCGTCCTGAAAGTGTTCATGACCGCAAGCGTCGAGGCCCGCGCCGCACGCCGGCATAAGCAATTGATCCAAAAAGGATTTTCTGCTAATATAGATGACTTGCTCCGGGATTTGCGTGAGCGCGACGGGCGTGACAGTCAGCGCGCGGCCGCACCGCTCAAGCCCGCGGCGGATGCAAAGCTGCTTGATACCTCCGCAATGTCGGTCGACCAGGCAGTTGAGCAGGTGGTGCAATGGTATGAAGCGCTGGTGCCGCACGCGTAACTGAATACGGTAACGCAGCAGCTGTCAGGCAGCGGCAGTTCCGTTGTTGGTAGGTGCTTCGCGAGGGTCGCGAAGCGTTGTTTTTAACCCTTTAACCCCGCGTGGCGGTCGCGTACTTGCCGAAGTTGCTGACCAGTCCGGTGAGCCAGGCGCATGCGAAAACCATGCAAACCTTGATTTTTATGTCCGACCTGCAAACCTCTACCCCGAATACCGAATCTTTTGCGGCTCTGTTCGAAGAGTCGCTGACCAAGCAGGACATGCGCGCTGGCGAAGTGATCTCCGCCGAAGTCGTGCGTGTCGACCACAACTTCGTGGTCGTGAATGCTGGTCTGAAGTCCGAAGCCTACATCCCGCTTGAAGAGTTCCTGAACGACGCGGGCGAGGTAGAAGTGCAGGCGGGCGACTTCGTTTCCGTCGCGATCGACGCGCTGGAAAACGGCTATGGCGACACCATCCTGTCGCGTGACAAGGCGAAGCGTCTGGCTTCGTGGCTGTCGTTGGAAAAGGCGCTGGACAACAACGAACTCGTGACCGGCACGATCACGGGCAAGGTCAAGGGCGGCATGACCGTGATGGTCAATGGCATCCGCGCTTTCCTGCCGGGTTCGCTGGTTGACACGCGTCCGGTCAAGGACACGACTCCGTACGAAGGCAAGACCCTCGAATTCCGCGTCATCAAGCTCGATCGCAAGCGTAACAACGTCGTGTTGTCGCGTCGCGCTGTCATCGAGGCAACGCAAGGCGAAGAGCGCGCAAAGCTGCTCGAAACGCTGAAGGAAGGCGCGATCGTCGAAGGCGTGGTCAAGAACATCACCGACTACGGCGCGTTCGTGGACCTCGGCGGTATCGATGGCCTGCTGCACATCACCGACATCGCATGGCGTCGTGTGCGTCACCCGAGCGAAGTTCTGTCGGTTGGCCAGGAAGTCACCGCGAAGATCCTCAAGTTCGACCAGGAAAAGAACCGCGTTTCGCTCGGTATCAAGCAACTGGGCGACGATCCGTGGGAAGGCATCTCGCGCCGTTACCCGTCGGGCACGCGTCTGTTCGGTAAGGTCACCAACATCACCGACTACGGCGCATTCGTCGAAGTGGAATCGGGCATCGAAGGCCTCGTCCACGTGTCGGAAATGGACTGGACCAACAAGAACGTTGCTCCGTCGAAGGTTGTCCAGCTGGGCGACGAAGTCGAAGTCATGGTTCTCGAAATCGACGAAGACCGTCGTCGTATCAGCCTCGGCATGAAGCAGTGCAAGCCGAACCCGTGGGATGACTTCAGCCGCAACTTCAAGAAGGGCGACAAGATCAGCGGCGCGATCAAGTCGATCACCGACTTCGGCGTGTTCATTGGCCTGCCGGGTGGTATCGACGGTCTGGTTCACCTGTCGGATCTGTCGTGGAGCGAAACCGGCGAGGAAGCCGTCCGCAAATACAAGAAGGGCGATGAAGTCGAAGCGATCGTTCTTGGCATCGACGTCGAGAAGGAACGCATTTCGCTGGGTATCAAGCAGCTCGAAGGCGACCCGTTCAGCAACTACGTTGCAATGAACGATAAGGGCTCCATCGTCGATGGCACCGTCAAGTCGGTGGACGCGAAGGGCGCTGTCGTCCAGCTGTCGGGTGAAATCGAAGGCTATCTGCGTGCTTCGGAAATCGCGCAAGACCGCGTGGAAGACGCTCGCAACGTGCTGAAGGAAGGCGACAAGGTGAACGCGATGATCATCAACATCGATCGCAAGTCGCGCGGCATCAACCTGTCGATCAAGGCGAAGGATTCGGCTGAGCAGCAGGAAGCCATCCGCGGCCTCGCTGCTTCGGATTCGAGCGCAGCCGCTACCGGCACGACGAACCTCGGCGCGTTGCTGAAGGCCAAGCTCGACGGCCAGAACCAGTAAGCCTGAGAGGTCTGCTGCAGTATGACCAAATCGGAATTGGTCGCCCAGCTGGCTGCGCGATTTCCGCAACTTGTTCTCAAAGATGCGGATTTCGCGGTGAAGACGATGCTCGATGCGATGTCTGAGGCGCTTGCCAAAGGCCATCGCATTGAAATTCGCGGCTTCGGCAGCTTCGGCCTCAACCGCCGTCCCTCCCGCGTCGGACGCAATCCGAAGTCGGGCGAGAAGGTGCTGGTACCCGAGAAGTACGTACCGCACTTCAAGCCGGGCAAGGAATTGCGCGAACGGGTAGATCGTCGCGCGGGCGAGCCGCTGAAGGCCGAGGAGCCGGATGACGACCTTTAATGACTCCGCTGTGCGTCTTGCAGCGTGGCATAGCTAGCTTCTGCGGCCAAAGCCAGTCGGCAAAAGACCAGAAAAAGCGCCTTCGGGCGCTTTTTTTTCGTCCATGCTTCGAGGGCGCCTGGCGCATATCGCGAATCGCCCGCAAGCCCCCCATTCCGCCACTTGCTGCCCAGTCCCGAGGGCATCCATTACAATACGGGTCACTTCGGCGCGGGCGAGGCTGTGGCGCGACGCGTCGTCAAGCCGGCGTCACCCCGCAACTGCCGTCAAGAGATCTATTCATGAAATTTATCGTCTGGCTGATCCGTGTGCTGGTGTTCGTGCTGCTGCTGGTGCTGGCGCTCTCCAACACGCAACCCGCTACGCTGAATTTCCTCGCCGGCTACGTCTGGTCGGCGCCTCTGATTCTGATCGGCCTCGCGTTCTTCGTGATCGGCTTGCTCGCGGGGCTTGTGTCGGCGATGCCTGCCGTCGTGCGTCTGCGCATGGAGAATGGCCGTCTCAAACGAGAGCTGCGCGTGGCGCGCGAAACCCCGGCCGTCGTCGAGCAGCCGCCGATGCCGCCGCTGATCTGAGCTGGCCTGCGCCGCGCACTTTGAGCGCGGCTTTTCGTTTCCGCTTTCCCGCAAACTTGCATTAATCGCATGGATCTAGATTTCTGGTGGCTTCTGGTCATACCCGTCGCGTTCGCGTTCGGCTGGATGGCAGCACGCTACGACCTCAAGACGTTGCTGTCCGAAAGCGCCAACCTGCCGCGTTCGTATTTTCGCGGCCTGAACTTCCTGCTCAACGAGCAGCCCGACAAGGCTATCGACGCGTTCATCGAAGTCGTCAAGCTGGACCCGGAAACGGTCGAACTGCATTTCGCGCTCGGCAACCTGTTCCGCCGACGCGGCGAAACGGACCGCGCCATCCGCGTGCATCAAAATCTGTTGAGCCGCGCGGACTTGCCGGTGAACGAGCGCGACCACGCCCTGTACGAACTCGGTCAGGACTTCCTGAAGGCAGGTCTGCTCGACCGTGCCGAAGAAACTTTTCGCTCGCTGCAGGCGGGTGACTACGCACTGGGAGCTCAGCGCGCGCTGCTGACGATCTACGAGATCGAGAAGGACTGGGTCGAGTCGATCGATACTGCGCGCCACCTCGAAACGATGGGCGCAGCGTCGCTCGACAAGGAAATCGCGCAGTTCCATTGCGAACTCGCGCAGGAAGCGCTGCAACAGAAGAAGCCGGACGAAGCGCGTCGTCAGCTTGATCTCGCGCTGAAGGCAAATCCCACCAACGTGCGTGCCACGATCCTCTTCGGCGACGTCGACGCGGCAGGCGGCGCGCCGGAAGCGGCGATCGGCCAGTGGCGCCGCGTCGAGGAGCAGAACCCCGCGTATCTGCCGCTCGTCGCCGAGAAGATCATGAAAGCGTACGAAGCGCTCGGCCGCGCGCAAGAGGGCGCCGATCTGCTGACCACGTGGGTCGACCGTCATCCGAGCAACGACCTGCTCGACGTCGCGTATCAGTACGTCGCGTCGCTGCGCGGCGCCGATGCCGCGCACGCGCTTGCCCGCTCGCAGATGCAGAAGTCCCCGAACCTGGCCGGCATGACGCGTCTGCTCGAAGCGCAGCAAGCGGTCGCTGAAGAGCCGCGGCGCAGCGAGCTCGAATTGATGCGCACGCTGATCCGGCAGCGCACCAAAAATCTGCCACGCTATACGTGCCAGAATTGTGGCTTCCGGGCGCGGCTTTTCTACTGGCAGTGCCCGGGTTGCAGCGGTTGGGAAACCTATGCGCCGCGTCGCGTCGAGCCGATTACTGCGTCGAGCTGACGCTGCACGGGCGGCGCCGGCCGCGTCGGCGTCGGTAGCCAGGCAACCGCCCGCGAATTTCGCAACGAGTTTATCGCCGGCCTCCTGAGCGGCATCATCACCGGAACCTTCTACCGGAAAGCGTATGAAAATCACCATTATCGGCACCGGCTATGTGGGCCTTGTCACCGGCGCGTGTCTCGCCGAAATCGGCAACGACGTCTTCTGTCTCGACGTCGATCAGCGCAAGATCGACATCCTCAACAAAGGCGGCGTGCCGATTCACGAGCCGGGTCTGCAGGAAATGATCGCCCGCACGCGCGCGGCTGGCCGCATCACGTTTTCGACCGATGTCGCGGCGAGCGTCGCACACGGCGACGTGCAGTTCATCGCGGTCGGCACGCCGCCCGACGAAGACGGGTCCGCCGATCTGCAGTACGTGCTCGAGGCCGCGCGCAACATCGGCCGCACGATGAACGGTTTCAAGGTGATCGTCGACAAATCGACGGTGCCGGTTGGCACGGCGCAGCGTGTGCGCGCGGTGATCGACGAAGAGCTCGCGAAACGTGGGCTCGCCGCCAGTGCGCAGCATCGCTTCTCGGTCGTGTCGAATCCCGAGTTTTTGAAGGAAGGCGCGGCCGTCGACGATTTCATGCGTCCTGACCGCATCGTGATCGGCCTCGACGAGGACGAGCCGGGCGTGCGTGCGCGCGAAATGATGAAGCGCCTGTACGCGCCGTTCAACCGCAACCACGAGCGCACGCTGTACATGGACGTGCGCTCCGCCGAATTCACGAAGTACGCCGCCAACGCGATGCTCGCGACGCGAATCTCATTCATGAACGAGATGTCGAACCTCGCGGACAAGGTCGGTGCCGACATCGAAGCGGTGCGCCGCGGCATCGGTTCCGATCCGCGCATTGGCTATCACTTCCTGTATGCGGGCTGCGGCTATGGCGGCTCGTGCTTCCCGAAGGACGTGCAGGCGCTGATCCGTACCGCGAGCGAAAGCGGTCACAACCTGCGCATTCTCGAAGCGGTCGAGGAAGTGAACGACCAGCAAAAGGATGTGCTCGTGAACAAGATCACCGCGAAGCTGGGCGAGGATCTGGGCGGCCGCACGTTCGCCGTGTGGGGGCTCGCGTTCAAGCCGAATACCGACGATATGCGCGAGGCGCCGAGCCGTCGCGTAATCGGCGAGTTGCTCGCGCGCGGCGCGAAAGTGCGCGCGTACGATCCGGTTGCAGTCACCGAGGCGAGTCGCGTGTTCGCGATGGATCTGCACGCGGCGCCCGAGCAGCTCGCGCGCCTCACATTCACGAGCACCCAGGACGAAACGTTGACCGGCGCCGACGCGCTCGTGATCGTGACCGAATGGAAGGAGTTCAAGAGCCCTGATTTCGTGCATCTGAAGTCAGTGCTGAAGATGCCGCTGATTTTCGACGGCCGCAATCTGTACGAGCCGGACGCGATGACCGAGCTCGGCATCGACTATCACGCCATTGGACGTCCCTATGCCCAACCCTCTGAACTTCCGGCCGATGCCTGAGGCCATGCCCGCGGCGCCCGCATCCACGCCGGCGCAGACGCTAACGGTCGTGCCGCGCGCGCAGCTCAACGCGGCGCGCGTGCTGGTGGTCGGCGACGTGATGCTCGACCGCTACTGGTTCGGCGACGTGAGCCGAATTTCGCCGGAGGCGCCCGTGCCGGTCGTGCACGTGCAGCGTCAGGAGGATCGCCTTGGCGGCGCGGCGAACGTCGCGCGCAACGCGGTCGCGCTCGGCGCCCAGGCGGGCCTGCTGTGCGTGGTCGGCCATGACGAGCCCGGCGAGCGCATCGTGCAGTTGCTCGACGAAAGCGGCGTGACACCGCATCTCGAACGCGACCCCGCCTTACTGACGACGATCAAGCTGCGCGTGCTGTCACGTCAGCAGCAGTTGCTGCGCGTCGACTTCGAAAACTCGCCGGCGCACGAGGTGCTGCTCGCAGGTCTGGCGCGTTTCGACGATCTGCTGCCGTCGCACGACGTGATCCTGATGTCCGACTACGCGAAGGGCGGCCTCACGCACGTCACGCAGATGATCGCCAAGGCGCACGCTGCGGGCAAGCCGGTGCTCGTCGATCCGAAGGGCGACGACTGGGAGCGCTATCGCGGCGCGACGCTGATCACGCCGAATCGCGCCGAGCTGCGCGAGGTAATCGGACAGTGGAAGTCCGAGGAAGATCTGATCGCGCGCGTGACGAAGCTGCGCGCCGAACTACAGTTCAAGGCGCTGCTGCTGACGCGCTCGGAAGAGGGCATGACGCTGTTCTCCGACGACGACATCCTGCACGCGTCGGCCGTCGCACGCGAAGTGTATGATGTGTCGGGCGCGGGCGACACCGTGATCGCGACGCTTGCCGCGATGCTCGGCGCGGGTCTCTCTCTCGTCGACGCAGTCGGGCTCGCGAACCGCGCGGCCGGCATCGTGGTCGGCAAGCTCGGCACTGCCACCGTCGACTACGACGAACTCTTTTCCTGATGCAGCCCGCGGGGCTCCGTCGTCCTGACGGACCAGCGGACCCCGCGCGGCGTTGACTGAACGAAGCTCACTACCGCAGGATCATCATGACTGTTATCGTCACCGGCGCGGCCGGATTTATCGGCAGCAATCTCGTGAAGGCGCTCAACGAGCGCGGCGAACAACGCATCATCGCCGTCGATAACCTCACACGCGCGGACAAGTTCAGGAATCTGGTCGACTGCGAAATCGACGACTATCTCGACAAAACCGAATTCGTCGAGCGCTTTAAGCGCGGCGACTTCGGCAAGGTGCGCGCGATCTTCCACGAAGGCGCCTGCTCGGACACGATGGAGACCGACGGCCGCTACATGATGGAAAACAACTATCGCTACAGCCGCGACGTGCTCGACGTCTGCCTCGCGCAGAACATCCAGTTCCTGTACGCGTCGTCGGCGGCGACGTATGGCGGTTCGAGCCGCTTCGTCGAGGAGCGCGAGGTCGAGCAGCCGCTCAACGTCTACGGCTATTCGAAGTTCCTGTTCGACCAGGTGATTCGCCGCGTGCTGCCCACCGCGAAAAGCCAGATTGCGGGCTTCCGCTATTTCAACGTCTACGGCCCGCGCGAAACGCACAAGGCGCGCATGGCGTCGGTCGCGTTTCACAACTTCAACCAGTTCCGCGCCGAGGGCAAGGTCAAGCTGTTCGGCGAATACAACGGCTATGCGGCCGGTCAGCAGACGCGCGATTTCATCTCGGTCGAAGACGTCGTCAAGGTCAACCTGTTCTTCTTCGATCACCCGGAAAAGTCGGGCATTTTCAATCTTGGTACCGGCCGCGCGCAGCCGTTCAACGACATCGCGAGCACCGTGGTCAACACGCTGCGCGCGCTGAACAACGAGCCGGCGCTCTCGCTCGCGGATCAGGTGCAGCGCGGGCTGATCGAATACGTTCCGTTTCCCGACGCGCTGCGCGGCAAGTATCAGTGCTTCACTCAGGCTGATCAGTCGAAGCTGCGGGCGGCCGGCTACGATGCGCCGTTTCTGAGCGTGCAGGAAGGTGTCGATCGTTACGTGCGTTGGCTGTTTGGCCAGGTGTAATTAGTACGTCATCCTCTTTAAACTGGAATCTCCTGGCCGGTGATGGTCGCCGGTCAGTGGCAACAGGGAGATTCCAATATGTTTCGAAAAGTACTGGTTACCGCGGCAATGCTTGCCGCTTTCGGCCACGCGTATGCGGCGGTCGACGTCAATACGGCCAACGAAGATGCGCTGCGCGGCATTAAGGGCATCGGTGCGGCGCGAGCCAAGGCGATTCTCGACGAACGCACCGCGCATGGCCCGTTCAAGGACGCGGCCGATCTCGGCAAGCGCGTCAAGGGCATGGGCGGGCATACCGTCGAGCGCCTGCAGGCGGAGGGTCTCGCTGTCGGGCCGGCTGGCGCGGCTGCTAGCACGCAGGTTGCGGCAGCTGCAGCGGGTAAGGAGCCGGCCGCTACGGTCGCTCCCGCCACCGCGCAGAAGGGCGCCGCCGCAGTGGCGGTGAAGAAGTAAGCGGTCGCGAGCCTTGCGCGTGCCATCACGTGCGGTTTGCGCCGCGCAGGGCTCGCGAACGACCTGTTCCTTCGATTGGTACACACGATTCCCCGCGGTGCGCAGCCGCGGGCTTTTTGCGTAGCAAATGGCATGCATCCATGTGGGCATCAGGGCTGCAGGGCGGCGCCGGACATCGTAGTTTAGAATCGATGGATTGAAGACACTCTTTCGCGCATCGATCGCTAGACCCCATATGGCATACAAAACGATTGAAGACACAGTCGGCAATACGCCGCTCGTGCAACTCGTCCGGCTTCCCGACGACGAGATCCGCAGCCGCAACAACGTGGTCCTTGCAAAGCTCGAGGGCAACAATCCGGCGGGGTCGGTGAAGGATCGTCCGGCGCTGTCGATGATCAAGAAGGCGGAAGCGCGCGGGCGCATCAAGCCGGGCGACACGCTGATCGAATCGACAAGTGGCAACACCGGCATCGCGCTCGCGATGGCCGCCGCGATCCGCGGATACAAGATGGTGTTGATCATGCCGGAGGACCTGTCGGTCGAGCGTCGTCAGAGCATGGCCGCCTACGGCGCGCAGATCATCCTGACACCGGTCAAGGGCGGCATGGAGTACGCGCGCGATCTCGCCGAGCAAATGCAGCGCGAAGGCAAGGGCATCATCCTCGATCAGTTCGCGAACCCGGACAATCCGGCCTCGCATATCGAGGGCACGGGCCCGGAGATCTGGCGCGACACGGAAGGGCGCATCACCCACTTCGTGTCGTCGATGGGCACGACCGGCACGATCATGGGTGTGTCCACGTATCTGAAAGCGCAGAACCAGCAGATCGAAATCATCGGTGCGCAACCGGAAGAGGGCTCGCGGATTCCAGGCATCCGCAAATGGCCGGAAGCGTATCTGCCGAAGATTTTCGACCGTAGCCGCGTCGACCGTGTGGAGAACGTCAGTCAAGCCGCGGCCGAGGCGATGGCGCGCCGCATGGCGTCGGTCGAGGGCATCTTCGCAGGCATTTCGTCGGGCGGCGCGTGTGAAGTTGCCCTGCGCATCGCACGTCAGGTCGAGAATGCGACGATCGTGTTCGTCGTTTGCGATCGCGGCGACCGCTATCTGTCCACCGGGGTGTTTCCCGCTTGAGCGGTTCGCCGGGCGCCTTCACGGGCGCGCGAATCGAACGAAAAGCGCCGGTCGAGCCGGCGCTTTTTTACATCCTTCAACACGAGGCGCGCATAGCGGCTCGCCGCGTGACTCACTGCGAATCGGAGTTCGACTGATCCGCTTGGCCTGGCGACGCGCCGCCGTTGTTGAGCGCCTTCGCGGCGTTCGCCGCATCGATTGCTTCCATCTGCGCCTTGACCTTCTGACCGAGCTGGTACACCGCGAGCGCATAGAAGAAACTGCGGTTGTAGCGCGTGAGCACGTAGAAGTTCTTCAGGCCGAGCACGAATTCCGTCCCGCGTCCCGGAGACGGCAGATCGACCACCGTGACCGGCGTGCCCGCCTCGGACGCAATGTCGACGTCCTGCTCGTTCAGCACGAGCCCGGCGCGCAGCAACTGGTCGAGCGGCCAGTGCGGCTCCGGCTCGCCATTGGCCGCCGCCTGCGCGACGCCGAGGCTGCCCGCGTCCGAGCCGATGCGCCATACCACCGGCCGGCCGCTTTCCCAACCGTTCTGCCGGAGATAGTTCGCGACGCTGCCGATCGCATCGGCCTCGCTCGCGCGCAGGTCGATACGCTTGTTGCCATCGTAGTCGACCGCATATTGCACGATGCTGCTAGGCAGGAACTGCGGAATGCCGATCGCGCCCGTGTATGAACCGAGCACCGTGGTCGGGTCGATCTGCGCGTCGCGCGTCCATACCAGGTAGTCTTCGAGATTCTTGCGGAAGGTCGCCTGGCGGTCCGCGCGATTCGCAGTGTTCGGATAATCGAAACTCAGCGTGGTCAGCGCATCGAGCACGCGGAAGTTGCCCATGTAGCGGCCGTAGATCGTCTCGACACCGATGATGCCGACGATCACCTCCGGCGGCACCCCGAATTCCTGATACGCGCGCTGCAGCGGGGCCCGGTTCTCGCGCCAGAACTGCACGCCGGCATTCACACGCACCGGGTCCAGGAAGCGCGCCTGATACGCGCGCCAGTTCTTGACCGACGGCGTCGGCGACGGCGTGACGAGCTTCACCGCGGTCGCCGAGTAGCTCACGCCGGCAAACAGCGCGTGCAGCGACGCTTCGTCGAAATCGTAGCGCGCGACCATCTCGTTGATAAATGCATCGACGTTCGCGTTGTTCGCGTAACGCTGCGGAATGATCTCTTCCTCGAACGTCTGTCCTTGCGGTATCGGCTGCTGCGGCTGGCTCTGTGCGACCAGCAACGGTGCTTTCCTGGTGGCGCTTTGCGCGCGCGCGGGACTTGCTGCGACGAACATGCACGATGCGACGGTCAGTGAGGCGGCGAGGGTCCCGAGGCGAAGCCGGTTGCGTGTGGATCGTGCGGACAGAGCAAGCTTGACGGTCATGGTGAGCAGTGAGCGCGATGCGTGAGAGACTGATGGCAGCGGGAACGAAACGGCGAGTTGCGGGTCGGGGCAGTATACCCGACGGTTTCTGCGAAACCATGCCGAATGAGCGACAGCGGCGGCGTGTGGTAACTTGACGAATATTGGCGCGCCGGGTCGCGCGCCGCTCGACGGAGACACGCCGCGCGCGCAGTCCATGCGCCGCGCCGTAGAAAAGACGCACAACAGAAACTATGGCAACCGGCTTCTATTCCCACACCGACTGTCTGCGGCACGACATGGGGCAGTGGCATCCCGAGTGTCCCGCGCGCCTGCAGGCGATCGAAGATCAACTGATCGCGAGCCGCATCGACGCGCTGATCGAGCGCGAGTCGGCGCCGCTCGCCGACGAGGCCGCGCTGCTGCGCGTGCATACGCAGGCGCACGTCGACTACATCCGCGGCCGCTCGCCCGTCGCGGGCATGGCCGAGATCGATCCCGATACGACGATGAACCCGTACACGTGGCAGGCCGCGTTGCGCGCGGCGGGCGCGGCGGTCGCCGCCACCGACGCGGTGATCGAAGGTCGTTACGACAACGCATTCTGCAGCGTGCGGCCGCCGGGCCATCACGCGGAGCCGGCGCGCGCGATGGGCTTCTGCTTCTTCAACAACGTCGCGATCGCCGCGCGCCACGCCCTCGACGTTCACGGACTCGCGCGCGTCGCGATCATCGACTTCGACGTTCATCACGGCAACGGCACCGAAGCTGCGTTCGCGGGCGACCCGCGCGTGCTGATGTGCAGCATCTTCCAGCATCCGTTCTATCCATTCACCGGCGCCGACAATCAGGCGCCCAACATGTGCAACGTGCCGATGCCGGCGCGCTCGAACGGCCTGGCCGTGCGCGAGGCCGTCGACATGCTGTGGTTGCCGCGCCTGCACGATTTCAAGCCGCAGATGCTCTTCATTTCAGCGGGATTCGACGCCCATCGCGAGGACGACCTCGGCAACATGGGGCTCGTCGAAGATGATTACGCGTGGATCACCGGCCAGATGTGTGAGATCGCGCGGCGCTACGCGCGCGGGCGCATCGTCAGTTGTCTCGAGGGCGGCTACAACCTGTCGGCGCTCGGCCGCAGCGTGGTTGCGCACGTGCGGGCGCTGGCGGAAATCTGAGGCTACCTTCCTGCGCGCGGCGGCGGTTCGAAGGCCGGTGATCGCAGATCGACATTCACGCACCGAGGAGCGAGCCATGAGCGCCAGCCCCGCCAGCAGCGACGACGCCTCGCTGGTCACGATCGAACACGACGCGTATCGCGTGCCGGGCGTCGTGCGCGTGACGATGAACCGGCCCGGCGCGTTCAATGCACTGTCCGAAGCGCTGCTCGACGAACTGCAGCAGACCCTGACCGGCATCGCGAAGACCGCTGCGCGCGTGGTCGTGATCGCCGGTGCGGGCCGCGCGTTCTGCGCGGGCCACGACCTGAAGGAAATGCGCGCGGCGCCGTCGCTCGCTTACTACCAGCAGTTGTTCGCGCGCTGCACGAAGCTGATGATGACGATCCAGCGCATGCCGCAGCCGGTGGTCGCGCGTGTTCATGGCATCGCGACAGCGGCCGGCTGTCAGCTCGTCGCGATGTGCGATCTCGCGGTCGCCGCCGATACCGCGCGCTTCGCCGTGTCGGGCGTGAACCTCGGCCTGTTCTGCGCGACGCCGTCGGTGCCGCTGTCGCGCAACCTGTCGCGCAAGGCTGCGCTCGAAATGCTGCTGACTGGCGATTTCATCGACGCTGCCGAAGCGCGCAAGCAGGGGCTCGTGAACCGCGTCGCCCCAGCCGATGCGCTCGACGACGAAATCGCGCGGCTTGCCGCGAGCATCTGCGCGAAGCCGGTCGAAGCGGTTAGCGCGGGCAAGGGCCTGTTCTACCGGCAGCTTGAGATGGGCATCGAAGCCGCGTACCAGCTCGCCGGGCAGACGATGGCGTGCAACATGATGGACGACGCGGCGCTCGAAGGCGTGCAGGCTTTCATCGACAAGCGCGCACCGCAGTGGCGGCGGTAGCCGGTGGCGGCCAGTGCCGCGCTTCCTCAACTCCTGCCCAGCGCCCGCCTTTCAATCCATTCGATCAACGCTTCGATCACCCGATCGCGATCGAGGTCGTTCATCGTCTCGTGATAACTGCCCTCGTGCAACGTGAGCGTCTTGTCCGGTGAACCCGCGTGCTCGCCAAACGCGCGGCTGCCATCGGGTTCGGTCAGTTTGTCGTCGGTGCCATGAAACACCAGCAGCGGCATGCGTAGTGCCGCGCGACCGTGTTCGATGCGCGCCATCGCGAGCAGCAGCTCGGCGCCCGTGCGCGCCGGTATCGCGCCGTGATGCACGAGCGGGTCGTCACGGTTGGCCTTGACCACCGGCTGAAGGCGCGAGAGCAGCGCGGGGTCGATCTTCATCGCCGGGAAGTTCGGGTAGATGCGGCTGATCACCTGGCTTAGCGCGAGCAGCCACTTCGGCACGTCCCGGCCCGGCGCGAGCGCGGGGCTCGACAGGATCAGTCCGCTCAAGCGCCGGCCGCTTGCGCCGAGACGCTCGATCGCGTACACGGCGGCGATCGTGCCGCCCATGCTGTGGCCCATCAGGAAAAGCGGCGCGCAGCTTTGCGCGGCGGCGTCGAGCAAGGCCTGCGCGTCGAGCAGATAGTCGTCGAAGCGTTTCACATAGGTGCGCTTGCCGGGCGCGTGACCGTGGCCACGCAGATCGATTGCGACGAGCTCGATGCCCGCCGCGTTGAGCCGGCCCGCCACCGCGGCATAGCGGCCGGCATGCTCCGCGAGACCGTGAAGCAGCGCGACCGTCGCGCGTATCGGGCCGCCCGGCCGCCAGCGGTATAGCGGCAACTCGAGGCCATCACCGGTCATGACCGTGGCGCGCTGCGGCGCGTCCTGATTGAGGTTGCCGGCGCTCGCGCGCACGGTGTGGCTCGGGGAACTCTGCATGGCGGCGGCCTGTGCGCGAAGGGAGGTGGCCCGATCATAGTCGCAGCGGTGCGAGGCGCGCGAGCTTTGCGCGCAAGGCGCGCCTCTAATGCCCTCTGGTTATGAAAAGATCGGAATTGATTATTAAAGGGTATGTCGGCGCTGCGGTAGAATGGCGGCCTCAAATCCCAATAAAAGAAACGGCGGCCGCCTGTCGGGAGCATTTCGCTCGCCGGCAGCCCCCGCCGTTTTCGTTTGTCCATGATCGAAATACGCAATGTTTCCCAGCGCTTCGCCGGACCCCGGGGCTGGGTCGAGGCGCTGCACAACGTCAATCTGTCAATTCCCGCGGGTGAGGTGTTCGGCATCATTGGGCGCAGCGGCGCGGGCAAGAGCACGCTCGTGCGTACGATCAATCTGCTGGCGCGCCCGTCCGAGGGCAACATCCTCGTCAACGGCCTCGACCTGACGGCGCTGCCCGCCGCGCGACTGCGCGACGCGCGTCGCGAGATCGGCATGATCTTCCAGCACTTCAACCTGCTGTCCTCGCGTACCGTGTACGACAACGTCGCGCTGCCGCTCGAGCTGGCCGGCATGAAACGCGACGAAATCGAGGCGAACGTGCTGCCGCTGCTCGAACTCGTCGGCCTGTCGGCGCAGAAGGACCGCTATCCGGCGCAGATCAGCGGCGGCCAGAAGCAGCGCGTGGGTATCGCGCGTGCGCTCGCCAGCAAGCCGAAGGTGCTGCTCTCGGACGAGGCGACTTCCGCGCTCGATCCTGAAACCACGCGCGCCATTCTCGACCTGCTCAAGCGCATCAACCGCGAACTGAACCTGACGATCGTGCTGATCACGCACCAGATGGACGTGATCAAGCAGGTCTGCGATCGCGTCGCGGTGCTCGACGCAGGCCGCGTCGTCGAAGAGGGCAAGGTGATCGACGTGTTTCTGCAGCCGCGCCATGAAGTCACGCGCGCGCTGATCGGCGACGTGATCGCGCAGGACCTGCCGCCCGCCATGAAGGCGCGCGTCGCGCAGCGCCTGCAGAGCGGCAGCGGCCACCTGTTGCGCCTCGCGTTTACCGGCTCGGGCGTCGATCAGCCGATCCTGTCGGAGACGATTCGCCGCTACGAGCTTGACTTCAACATCCTGCACGGCCAGATCGACGAGATCCAGGGGCAGGCGTTCGGCTCGCTCGCGGTTCTGGCGGGTGGCGATCCGACGCAGGTCGTGCAGGCCATCACGTTTCTGCGCGAGCAGGGTGTCGTCGTGGAGGAGCTTTCGCATGTTGAGTGAAATGTTCGATATGTTCGTCCAGTCGTTCTGGGAGACGCTCATCATGGTGGGCGTCTCCGGACTGATTGGCGCTGTAGTAGGCGTGCCGCTCGGCGTGCTGCTGTATCTGACCGACCGCCAGGGCGTGCTAGAAAACGTCGCGGTGAATCGTGTGATGGGCGTGATCGTCAATGCGGTGCGCTCGACGCCGTTCATCATCCTGCTGGTCGCGGTGATCCCGTTTACCCGGCTCGTCGTCGGTTCGTCGATCGGTACGGCGGCGGCGATCGTGCCGCTGACGATCGCTGCCGCGCCGTTCATCGCGCGTCTGGTCGAGACGGCGTTGCGCGAAGTCGACCGCGGGCTGATCGAGGCCGCTCAGGCAATGGGCGCGACGACCAGCCAGATCGTCTTCAAGGTGTTGCTGCCGGAATCGCTGCCGGGCGTGGTCGCCGGGTTGACGATCACGTTCGTGTCGCTGGTCGGCTATTCGGCGATGGCCGGCGCGATCGGCGGCGGCGGTCTTGGCGACCTCGGCATCCGCTACGGCTATCAGCGCTTCCTGCCGGAAGTGATGCTCGCGGTCGTGCTGATCCTGATCGTGTTCGTGCAGCTGGTGCAGTCGTTTGGAGATTGGCTCGTGCGTCGCTTGAGCCACAAGTAAACAAGGGTTTCGGAAACCCGTTTATCGAGATTCGGAGAAGGTCCATCGTGCAACGTCGCTTCATTCTCAAGCTGGCCGCCGCGTTCGCCGCGGCAACGCTTTTCGCCACCCCCGCGGCGCATGCCGAGGATACGATCAAGGTCGGCGTCACCGGCGGCCCGCACGCGCAGATCATGGACGTCGTAAAGACGGTCGCCGCGAGGAACGGCCTGAACATCAAGATCGTCGAATTCTCTGATTACGTGCAGCCGAACGCAGCGCTCGCGAGCGGCGATCTCGACGCGAACAGCTACCAGCACGACCCGTACTTGCAGGCGCAGGTGAAAGATCGCGGCTACAAGCTGATCCGTATCGCCGATACCGTCACCTACCCGATGGGCGTCTACTCGAAGAAGCTGAAGACGCTCGCCGAACTGCAGCCGGGCGCAAAGATCGCGGTGCCTAATGATCCGACCAACGGTGGCCGCGCGCTTCTGCTGCTGCAAAAGCAGGGTCTGCTGAAGCTGCGCGCCGATGCGGGATTGAAGGCAACGCCGCTTGATATCGTCGACAATCCGAGGAAGCTGAAGATCGTCGAGCTCGACGCGGCGCAGATTCCGCGTTCGCTGGGCGACGTCGACGCCGCCGCGATCAACACCAACTTCGCAATGGAAGCGGGCCTGAAGCCGAAGCAGGATGCCATCGCGATCGAAGACCCGAAGGGTCCGTACGTGAACATCATCGCGATCCGCGAGGCCGACAGGAACAAGCCGTGGGTCTCGAAGCTCGTCGCGGCTTACCACTCGCCGGAAGTGAAGCAGTTCGTCGACGGCAAGTTCGGCGGCTCGGTGATCGCCTCCTGGTGAAGCAACGGCTCGCGCGCCTCGCAGAACACGATGGCAATGCGAAATTAGAGGTCGGAGTCGGAACCCGGAGTTGTGTGCCGGGTTTTTTGGAGATTAAAATAGAACGATCGTTCGATATTGCCGTCACGCCGTTGAGGAGCGATATCCTCCCACAAAGCACCCGCGACAGAGCTGCCAGAGGGGCAGTCGCTATAATGTTCGTCGGGTTGACGTATTCGTAACTTTGGAGCGTGTGCATGAAAATTCTGGTGCCAGTGAAAAGAGTGGTCGATTACAACGTGAAGGTCCGTGTGAAGTCGGATAACACGGGAGTCGATATCGCCAACGTGAAGATGTCGATGAACCCGTTCGATGAAATCGCGGTGGAAGAAGCCGTGCGTCTGAAGGAAGCGGGCGTCGCGACCGAAGTGATCGCCGTGTCGGCCGGTGTGACGCAGGCGCAGGAAACGCTGCGCACCGCGCTCGCGATCGGTGCGGATCGCGCGATCCTGGTCGAATCGAACGAAGACCTGCAGCCGCTCGCAGTCGCCAAGCTGCTCAAGGCGCTCGTCGAGAAGGAACAGCCTTCGCTCGTCATTCTGGGCAAGCAGGCGATCGACGACGACTCCAACCAGACCGGCCAGATGCTGGCTGCGCTGGCTAGCTTGCCGCAGGCAACCTTTGCCTCGAAAGTGGTGGTAGCCGATGGCAAGGCGACCGTCTCGCGTGAAGTGGACGGCGGCGCGGAAACGCTGTCGCTGACGCTGCCCGCGGTGGTGACGACCGATCTGCGCCTGAACGAGCCGCGGTACGTGACGCTGCCCAACATCATGAAGGCGAAGAAAAAGCCGCTGGAAACTGTGAAGCCCGAAGATCTCGGCGTCGATGTCACGCCGCGTCTGAAGACGCTGAAGGTCGCCGAGCCGCCCAAGCGCTCCGCCGGTGTGAAGGTGCCGGACGTGAAGACGCTGGTCGAGAAGCTGAAGACCGAAGCCAAGGTGCTGTGAGGAGACGCAAGAAATGACGAACCTGGTAATTGCAGAACACGACAATGCGTCGATCAAGGCCGCGACGCTGAACACGATCGCAGCGGCACAGAAAATCGGCGGTGACATTCACGTGCTGGTCGCGGGCCACAATGCGCAGGCCGCAGCCGAGGCGGCCGCGAAGATCGCGGGCGTGAGCAAGGTACTGCTGGCCGACGCGCCGCAACTGGCAGAGGGCCTTGCGGAAAACGTCGAAGCCACGGTCCTGGGCATCGCTCAGCACTACACGCACATCCTCGCCCCGGCCACCGCCTACGGCAAGAACATCGCGCCGCGCATTGCCGCGAAGCTCGACGTCGCGCAGATCAGCGACATCACCGCAGTCGATAGCGCCGACACGTTCGAGCGTCCGATCTACGCGGGCAACGCGATCGCGACGGTGCAATCGGCTGATCCGGTCAAGGTCATCACGGTGCGCTCGACCGGTTTCGACGCGGTCGCGGCCGAGGGCGGCAGCGCGGCGGTGGAGAAGATCGAAGCGGCCGCCGACGCCGGCATCTCGCAGTTCGTGAGCCGCGAGGTCACGAAGCTCGACCGTCCGGAACTCACGAGCGCGAAGATCATCGTCTCGGGTGGCCGGGGTCTGGGCAACGGCGAGAACTACACGAAGATTCTGGAGCCGCTCGCCGACAAGCTCGGCGCGGCGCTGGGCGCCTCGCGCGCGGCGGTCGACGCGGGCTTCGTGCCGAACGACTATCAGGTCGGCCAGACCGGCAAGATCGTCGCGCCGCAACTGTACGTGGCGGTGGGCATCTCGGGCGCGATCCAGCACCTGGCGGGCATGAAGGACTCGAAGGTCATCGTCGCGATCAACAAGGACGAGGAAGCGCCGATTTTCAGCGTGGCCGATTACGGTCTGGTCGGTGATCTCTTCACCGTCGTGCCGGAACTCGTGAACGCACTGGGCTAAGCGCCGCGGCGCCTCAAAGAGGTCGCCGATAACACGCGAAGGGCGCAGGACCGACCAAGTCCCGCGCCCTTTTTTCATATCAAGGGAGGAGAACCAGAATGAGCTATACGGCGCCCATCAAGGACATGCTGTTCGTGATGAAAGAACTGGCCGGACTCGAAGACATCGCGAAGCTGCCCGGCTTCGAAGACGCTAACCTCGACACGGCGCAGGCCGTGCTCGACGAGTCGGCGAAACTGTGCGGCGAAGTGCTCGCGCCGCTGAACGTCGACGGCGATCGCAATCCGAGCACCTGGAAGGATGGCGTCGTCACCGCGACGCCCGGTTTCAAGGAAGCGTTCCGCCAGTTTGCAGAGGGCGGCTGGCAAGGCGTGCAGCATCCGCTCGACTACGAAGGCCAAGGGCTGCCGAAGCTGATCGCGACCGCGTGCATCGAGATGCTGAACGCGTCGAATCTGTCGTTCGCCCTGTGTCCTTTGCTGACCGACGGCGCAATCGAAGCACTGCTCACGGCCGGCAGTGAAACGCAGAAACAGACCTTCGTGCCGAAGCTGATCTCAGGCGAATGGACCGGCACGATGAACCTGACCGAACCGCAAGCCGGCTCCGATCTGGCGCTCGTGCGCACCCGCGCCGAGCCGCAGGGCGACGGTTCGTTCAAGCTGTTCGGCACCAAGATTTTCATTACGTGGGGCGAGCACGATATGGCGAAGAACATCGTCCATCTCGTACTCGCGCGCACGCCGAACGCGCCCGAAGGCGTGAAGGGCATTTCGCTGTTTCTCGTGCCGAAGTTCCTCGTCAACGAGGACGGCTCGCTCGGCCAGCGCAACGACGTTCATTGCGTGTCGATCGAGCACAAGCTCGGCATCAAGGCGAGCCCGACCGCGGTGCTGCAGTTCGGCGATCACGGCGGCGCGATCGGTCAGCTGATCGGCGAGGAAAATCGCGGTCTCGAGTACATGTTCATCATGATGAACGCCGCGCGCTTCGCGGTCGGGGTGCAGGGCGTGGCGATCTCGGATCGTGCGTACCAGAAGGCCGTCGCGTATGCGAAGGAGCGGGTGCAGAGCCGTCCCGTGGATGGTTCCGCGAAGCAGGCGGTGCCGATCATCCAGCACCCCGACGTGCGCCGCATGCTGTCGACGATGCGCAGTCTGACCGAAGGCGCTCGCGCGCTGGCGTATGTCGCGGCATCGCATTGCGACCTCGCGCATCGTCATCCGGACGATATGACGCGAGCGAAGCACCAGGCGATCTACGAATACCTGGTGCCGGTCGTGAAGGGCTGGAGCACGGAGCTGTCGCTGGAGGTGACGAGTCTCGGCGTGCAGGTGCACGGCGGCATGGGTTTCATCGAGGAAACCGGCGCTGCGCAGTACTACCGCGATGCGCGCATCCTGCCGATCTATGAAGGCACGACCGCGATCCAGGCGAACGATCTGATCGGCCGCAAGACGTTGCGCGACGGCGGCAAGATCGCGAAGGAACTGCTTGCTGGAATCGCCGAAACGGTTGAAGCGCTTGGCGCGCAGCAGGGCGAGGCGTTCGCGTCGATGAAGACGCAACTCGCGCAGGGGCAACGAGCGTTGGGCGCGGTCGTCGATTTCGTCGTCGCCAATGCGAAGGGCGATCCGAATGCAGTGTTCGCGGGCAGCGTGCCGTATCTGAAGCTCGCCGGCATCGTGCTCGGCGGCTGGCAGATGGCGCGCGCGCAGCTTGCCGCGGCGGCCCGGCGCGACGAGGATCCCGCGTTCCATGATGCGAAGATCGCGACCGCGCGGTTTTACGCCGAGCACGTGCTGCCGCTGGCGACGGCGCTCGAAGTGGCGATCGTCAGCGCGAAGGGTGGCGAGGGCGTGCTGGCGTTGTCGGAGGAGCAGTTCTAAGCGTGCGCTGGTGCCACCGTCGCGGCAGCACATTTAGCCGAACGCCAGGCCGTTGAAACGCAAACGGCGCCTCACTTCATCGCGAGGCGCCGTTTGTTTCTGGTGCTTCAGATTATGGTTTGCGCTGAAGCAAATGCCAGGTCAGCGTATGCATTCCAACTCACGCATACGCCGGGCGATGCTCACCCGCGGTCTCGCCGAGATAGCGATGCACCGACAGATCATCCGCGCGGATTGCCGGCTGCTTGCCCGACATCAGATCGGCGAGCAACTGGCCCGAACCGCACGACATCGTCCAGCCGAGCGTACCGTGGCCGGTGTTCAGGAACAGGTTCGGCACCGGCGTGCGACCGACGATCGGCGTGCCGTCCGGGGTCATCGGCCGCAGACCGGTCCAGAACGTCGCCTTCGACGTATCGCCGCCGCCCGGGAACAGGTCGTTCACACAGAGCTCGAGTGTTTCGCGACGCGCCTTGCGTAGCGATTTGTCGAAGCCGACGATCTCGGCCATGCCGCCGACGCGAATCCGATCATCGAAGCGCGTGATCGCAATCTTGTAGGTCTCGTCGAGCACGGTCGATACGGGCGCGGCCGCCGCGTCGACGATGGGCGCGGTGATCGAATAACCCTTCAGCGGATAAACCGGAATCTTTACGATGCCGTCAAGGAAGCGCGTCGAGTACGAGCCGAGCGCGACGACGAACGAATCCGCGCGCACCAGCTCAGCGCCGCACTGCACGCCGGCGACGCGCGCGCCGGCCATCGCGAGTGCGTCGATCGACGTGTTGTAGCGGAACTTGACGCCCAGCTGTTCCGCGAGCGCGGCGAGGCGCGTCGTGAACATCTGGCAATCGCCGGTTTCGTCGCCGGGCAGACGCAGTCCGCCGGTGAGCTTTTGCGACACCGCAGCCAGCGCCGGTTCGGCCTTCGCGAGTTCGTCTGCCGACAGCAGTTCGTACGGCACGTTGGCTTCCTGCAGCACGGCGATGTCTTTCGCTGCGCCGTCGAACTGCTGCTGCGTGCGGAACACCTGCAGCGTGCCGCCGGTGCGGCCTTCGTACTGGATACCGGTGTCGGCGCGCAGCGCCTGTAGACAGTCGCGGCTGTATTCGGCAAGCCGCACCATCCGGCCCTTGTTCACCGCGTAGCGCGACGCCGTGCAGTTCTGCAGCATCTGCCACATCCATTGCAGCTGGAACGCGGTGCCATCGAGGCGGATCGCGAGCGGCGCGTGCCGCTGAAACATCCACTTGACGGCCTTCAGCGGCACGCCCGGCGCGGCCCACGGCGACGCGTAGCCCGGCGAGATCTGACCGGCGTTGGCAAAGCTGGTTTCGAGCGCCGGGCCGGCCTCGCGATCGATCACGGTCACGTCGTGACCCGCGCGCGCGAGGTAATACGCAGTCGTCACGCCAACGACGCCACTGCCCAAAACGACGACCCGCATAGCTGCTCCAGGTATTGAGAGAAGTGAATAAGGGCAAGGTGCTCGTCGCTGGACAGGATCTGATTCGACTCAGCGAGCTGCAACGCACGGTAAAATGCTGTCCGCCCAGTGTTAACCGCTATACTATTAGCAGTAGAGCAGGTTTTGTTATCGTATTTTCATCATTTTCAGCAAAAACACCATGCGTACCCAGCGTCAGCCGGTGCGGGCTCTCGACAAGCTCGATCAGAAGATCCTTCGGCTCCTCCAGCAGGACGGCCGGATGGCGATGAAGGACCTGGCGGAGCAGGTGGGGCTGTCGGTGACGCCGTGCATCGAGCGGGTCAAGCGGATGGAGCGCGACGGCGTAATCACCGGCTATTACGCGCGCGTGAACCCGGCTGAGCTGGGCGCGGCGCTGCTCGTGTTCGTCGAGATCACGCTCGATCACAAGAGCGGCAACATGTTCGACCTGTTCCGGCGGGAGGTGCAGAAGATCCCCGAGGTGCTCGAGTGCCACCTCGTGTCGGGCGATTTCGACTATCTGATCAAGGCGCGCATCGGCGAAATGGCTGATTACCGCAAGCTGCTCGGCGACATCCTGCTGCAGCTGCCGGGCGCGGTGCAGTCGAAGAGCTATGTAGTGATGGAGGAAATCAAGGAGACGCTGACGATTGCAGTCGGCGAGTAAGTGCCGACTCGCTGATGGTGCTCCGCGCGCATCGCGCGGCCAACGAAGTGCTCGACAAACGGCGTAAACACTGTATATTTATACAGGTGTTTTGCGCCGTTTTTTCGCATTTCCTGTTCGCTTTTCTTTGCGTGGCCCGCCGTGGATGATCCCGACACTCCTGACATTCCGGAATATCCGATCGCGCCGCCGGCGCCTCGCAAGGGGCGTGGCGCGGTCACGAACCTGCAAGGCCGCTACGAGCTCAACCAGCGCGACGCCGTCGACGACGGCTGGCAGACGGCCGAGGAAGACTGCGAGCCGAAAATCCTGCGCACACAAGTGTTCGAGGAGCGTGCGAAAACGATCCTCACGCATAACGCGTCACCGGACATTCCGTTCAGTGTTTCGCTGAATCCGTATCGCGGCTGCGAACACGGTTGCATCTATTGCTTCGCGCGGCCTACGCACAGCTATCTGGGGTTGTCACCAGGGCTCGATTTCGAAAGCCGCATCTACGCGAAGATCAACGCGCCGGAGCTGCTCGAGCGGGAACTGTCGAAGAAATCGTACGTGCCGGAGCCGATTGCGCTCGGCGTTGCCACGGACGCGTGGCAACCGGCCGAACGCGACTTGCGTCTTACGCGTCGTGTCATCGAGGTGCTCAGTGAGCGCAACCATCCGTTTGCGGCGATCACCAAATCGTCGCTGATCGAGCGCGACATCGACCTGCTCGCGCCTATGGCGGAGCGCGGGCAGTTCATGGCGGCGATTACGATCACCACGTTGGACGCCGACATCGCGCGCACGCTCGAACCGCGTGCGGCCACACCATCAAGGCGGCTGCGCGCGATCCGCACACTCAGCGAGGCGGGCATTCCGGTCGGCGTCAGCATAGCGCCGGTGATCCCGTTCATCACAGAACCAGACATGGAACGCGTTCTGGAAGCGTGCGCGCAAGCGGGCGCCAGCAATGCGAGCTACATCGTATTGCGGTTGCCGTGGGAGGTCGCGCCGCTGTTCAAGGGTTGGCTGAGCGCACATTTCCCGGATCGGGCCGAACGCGTGATGAACCGCGTGCGCGACATGCGGGGCGGCAAGGACTACGACTCGTCATTCTCGACCCGCATGAAGGGAGAGGGTCTGTGGGCGGATCTGCTCAGGCAGCGCTTTCACAAGGCCGTGCGCCGTTTGGGGCTGAACGAACGCCAGGGCGGCATTCTCGACATGTCGCACTTCCGCCGGATAGAGTCGTCGCGCCCTGAGCACGCAACCGCACCGGCGAGCGACAATCCGCAACTGAGGCTTTTCTAGCGCCCTGGGCACGGGCTGGTCCCGCGAGGGTATTACTGCGAAATCGCTTTGGCCGCTTCGATCTGACTTTCAAAGTAGGTCTGGAACGCGAGCGCGAGGCCGGTCATCAGCAGGAACGCACCGATCAGCAGCGAAAAGATCACGACGAAGATGACCGTCCATCCCGAGCGGCTTTTGCGCTGCGTGTGGGCGTTGAATTGTGCATCCCATTTCTGATCCGGACGCAACCCGTAGACGAGCGCCGCCAGAAACGCGGCAAACAGCGAAACCGCGCCGATCGAGGCGAGCAACCAGCCGAGGATCGAGGCACGCTCAGTCGCGATCAGGAGCATCACTCCGGGAATGCCGATCAGCGTGCCGAGCAGATGCGCCCAGCCGTAGATGTCCCGCGTGCCGTGCAAATAAAAGCGGTGAGCGCCAAGGCTGCCGAACAGGAACGCCAACGCGGCGGCGAGCGTCTTGGATCTGAAGCGCGGGGAACTCGAGGCTACGGTGGACATGAACGCATGGGCAAAGAGACAGGCGGTCGAAAGGAGTGGGCCGCCGGAGGCCGCCGACCGACGCGCATTCTACGCTTGCGGCGCATCGATGGACACGTCGCGCGTGAGTGGGCGGTGAGGGCAGCCGTTCTGCTGGAGCGGCCGGTATCCGCGCGCTACGACGCCGAATAGGTGACGCGATAGATCGCACCGGCCGTATCGTCGCTGATCAACAGCGAACCGTCTGGCAGGGGCAGCACGTCGACGGGGCGGCCCCAGACCGAATCGCCGGGTGGCAGCCAGCCTTCGGCAAAGACCTGCTGGCGTGCGTGGCTCCCGTCCGGGTCGGTGGTAACGCGCACGACCCGGTAGCCGACCTTCTTGCTGCGGTTCCACGAGCCGTGCTCGGCGATGAAGATGTTGTCGCGATAGTCGGCCGGAAACATTGCGCCGTCGTAGAAGCGCATGCCGAGCGACGCCACGTGCGCGCCCAGCTTGAGCACCGGCGGCGTGAACTCGCTGCACGGATGATCCTTGCCGAATTCGGGGTCGGGCGTGTCGCCGCCGTGACAATACGGAAAGCCGAAATTCATGCCGGGCCGTGGCGCGCGGTTGAGCTTGTCGTCAGGAACATTGTCGCCGAGCAGGTCGCGTCCGTTGTCGGTGAACCATAGTTCGTGCGTCACCGGGTGCCATGCGAAGCCAACCGAATTGCGGATGCCGCGCGCGACGACCTCGTAGTGGCTGCCGTCCGGGTCCATGCGACCAATCAGCGCGAAGCGGTCCGGATCTCTCTCGCAGACGTTGCACGGCGCCCCTTGCGGCACGTACAGCTTGCCGTCCGGGCCGAACGCGATGAATTTCCAGCCGTGATGTGCCTCCGTGGCCAGCTTGTCGATGACGACGACGGGTTTCGGTGGATCGCTGAGATGCGAATCGATCGCATCGAAGCGAACAATTTTCGACACGGCCGACACATACAACGCGCCGTCATGCCACGCGACGCCGATGGGCATTTGCAGCCCGGACGCGATTACGTGGCGGGCCGTCACGCGGCCGTTGCGCAGTTCGAGCGCATAGACGTGCCCTTCCATGCTGCCTACATAGAGAATGCCTTTGGGCGAGAGGGTCATCGCGCGCGCGCCCGGCACGTCGTCCGACAACACTTCGATGTGAAAGCCCGGCGGCAGTTTGATTTTCTCGACCGGCAGCGCGGCGGTCGCTGTTAACGCCTTTGCAGCGAGCAACGAGGCCGCTGCCCCGCGTAGAATCCGGCTACGCGCGGTGCGCGCAAGTCCTGCAACGCGCAAGAAAAAAACAAAAGGAGTGGACAGAAACGGGAGGATCGGCTGGCGTTGCACGGGCGCTCCTTCAGGTAATTCGGGCATTTTGGCGGGTTCACACACCTCTTGTTGAAGGCCAGCGTAGCCCCGTTCCGCAGTTTATCCCGGTAAGTGTTTGTTATGGCGTCGGTTTCCCGCTATAATCGCGTGTTTCAGTCGTTCTGAACCCCGGTTTTCAAGGATTCTAGTATGGTCATCATCCGCTTGGCTCGTGGCGGCTCCAAGAAGCGCCCGTTCTACAACATCGTCGCTACTGACTCGCGCAGCCGTCGTGACGGCCGCTTCATCGAGCGCGTCGGTTTTTACAACCCGATCGCTACGAAGGGTGAGGCCCTGCGTATCGCTCAGGATCGCTTGACGTACTGGCAAGGTGTTGGCGCGCAACTGTCGCCCACCGTCGAACGTCTCGTGAAGGAAGCGCAAAAGGCGCAGCCGGCTGCTTGATATGGCTGCCCGCACGCGTATCGTCGTCGGTCTGGCCGACGGCTCGTGCAGCTTGCGTGAGCAGCCCGATGCGCAAATTGTTTTACTGAAGCAGACGCCAAAGCAGGCTGTGAAGTTGTTGTCGAGGTTATTCGATGTCTGAGCGTGATTCCGGCAGTTCTGGTCGCGCCAAGGCGGCTTCGCGCGCAAAGGCGTCTGGTCAGGTGTCGTTCGGCACATTCGTCCGCAAGCCGGTCGAACGAACCGACGGCAAGGCGAGAGAGGCGCAAGCCAATGTCGCGAACGCCGGCTCCGAAGCTGCAGAAATGCGCATCGAAACGGCGGCAAGCTGGCCGGCCGATGCGGTCGAGGTCGGTGCAATCGTTGACGCTTATGGCCTCAAAGGCTGGGTCAAGGTGGCCGCGCACGCGGATGCCGGGCGGGGCGGCGAGGCCTTGCTGAGCGCCAAGCGCTGGTGGCTGATGAAAGGCCAGGAGCGCAGATCCGCGCCGGCCTTGCAAGCTAAAACGCATAGCGACAGCGTGGTTGCCCGTCTGGGCGGCGTCGCTGACCGCGATGTGGCGCTGGCGTTGCGCGGCTCGCGCGTGTACGTCAGCCGCAGTGAATTTCCGGCGCTCGAAGCCGACGAATTCTACTGGGTCGATCTGATCGGCCTGGATGTGGTGAATCTCACCGGGCTAAACCTCGGTAAGGTCGCCAGCATGATCGACAATGGCGCGCAGTCGGTGCTGCGCATCGCCTATCCGGCTACCGACAAAAACGGCAAGCCGGTCGTAGGCGAGCGCTTGATCCCGTTCGTCGGCGTCTTCGTCAAAACGGTGGACCAGGCGGCAAGGCAGATCGTCGTCGATTGGGAAGCCGACTATTGAATTCCTTCGTTGAATGGGGAGAGCGATGCAGTTCGATGTCGTGACGCTCTTTCCAGAAATGTTCCGCGCGCTGACCGACTGGGGTATCACCAGCCGGGCGGCGAAGCAGCAGCGCTATGGGTTGCGTACGTGGAATCCGCGCGATTTCACAACCGACAACTACCGCACGATCGACGATCGCCCGTACGGCGGCGGTCCCGGCATGGTCATGCTGGCCCGGCCGCTTGAAGACGCGATCAACGCCGCGAAGGCGGCGCAGTCAGAGCAGGGCATTGGCGCATCGCGCGTCGTGATGATGTCGCCGCAAGGCGCCACGCTGAATCATGAGCGGGTGATGAAGTTTGCAGCCGAACCCGGTTTGATTCTGTTGTGCGGGCGCTACGAAGCGATCGACCAGCGTCTGCTTGACCGTGTCGTCGACGAGGAAGTCAGCCTTGGCGACTTCGTGCTGTCGGGTGGCGAGTTGCCCGCGATGGCGTTGATGGATGCTGTCGTGCGCCAGTTGCCTGGCGTGCTGAACGACTCGCAGTCGGCGGTGCAGGACAGCTTTGTCGACGTGCTGCTCGATTGTCCGCACTACACGCGTCCCGAGGAGTACGAGGGCGTGCGCGTACCTGATGTGCTGCTCGGCGGTCATCATGCGGAAATCGAAGCGTGGCGGCGGCGTGAAGCGCTTCGCAACACGCTGAACAAGCGGCCCGATCTGATCGCGAAGGCCAGAAAGAACAGAATGCTGAGCCGCGCCGACGAGGCGTGGCTCGCAAGTCTCGCGAAGGAAGAACCGACGGCCTGAGGCCCCGGTCTTTTGAGCGGACACAAGGCGGTGCCGTACATGCGTGTGCGGTGCCAGATGTGAACCCATCCTCTATCGGGGCCGTAGCCGAACGCAGTAATCGCGTGAGGCAGGTACGAACGCCGACAAGATGGATCCAGGAGTCAGTGATGAATCTGATTGCAAAACTCGAGCAGGAAGAAATCGCGCGCGTTCTCGGTGAAAAGACCATTCCGGATTTTGGTCCGGGCGATACGGTCGTCGTCAGCGTGAACGTGGTTGAAGGCACGCGTAAGCGTGTGCAGGCTTACGAAGGCGTCGTGATCGCCAAGCGTAACCGTGGTCTGAATTCGTCGTTCATCGTCCGCAAGATTTCGTCGGGCGAAGGCGTCGAGCGTACGTTCCAGACGTATTCGCCGCTGCTGGCAAGCATCGTCGTCAAGCGTCGCGGCGATGTGCGCCGTGCGAAGCTGTACTATCTGCGCGAGCGTTCGGGCAAGTCGGCCCGAATCAAGGAAAAGCTGGTCTCCAAGGACCGCGCTCCTTCCCAAGCGTAAATGCTGTAAGAAAAAGCACCCCTCGCGGGTGCTTTTTTGTTAGCCAGGTCAAAATGGCGACATGTCCCCGCTCATCAGAGAGACCCGTTGATCCGTCCTGTTTTCGAGCCCGAAACCCTGCCTGTCATCGCGACGGGCGCCGATCTGCCACCAGTCGCGGGCGAGTGTCTGACGCCCGATGCACTACGGGCGCGCTTCGAACGGCAGCTTGCCTGGACACCCGAGAAAATTGCCGAGGCGCCGTGGCGCAATCACGAAGCCGATCCGCGCGTGGCCGCAGTGCTGGTGCCGCTCGTCGTCCGTGGGCACGGTCTCACGGTACTGCTCACACAGCGCGCCGACCATCTGAACGATCACGCCGGCCAGGTGAGTTTCCCCGGCGGCCGTCAGGAACCGTTCGACGCCGATGCGACCGCAACGGCGCTGCGCGAAGCACGCGAGGAGGTTGGCCTCGATGCGTCGCGCGTCGAGATACTTGGTGCGTTGCCCGACTATCTGACTGGTACCGGCTTTTGCGTATCGCCGGTGGTCGCGCTTGTGCACCCCCCGTTCTCGCTCGAAATCGACACGCTCGAAGTGGCCGAGGTCTTTGAAGTGCCGCTCGCGTTCCTGATGGACCCGGCCAACCACGAAGAGCGCCTCTTTAGCTATGAAGGCGGCGAGCGCCGCTTCTTCGCGATGCCATACCCGCGCGCCGGGCAGCGCGGCACGCAGACGGCGACGCCAGAGGCCGTGCAAGGCGGCCATCATTTCATCTGGGGCGCGACGGCCGCGATGCTGCGCAACCTGTATCGATTCCTCGCCGCGTGAGTGACCCGCCTCGCATCGACGTGGCGTCGATGCGCAGTTGCGCGAACGACGCACTTGTTGGCGCTTTGTCAGCCTGCGCGCTCAGACTCATCCGACCCTGTGCTATCGTTATAAAACAATCGTAAAAACTTAAAAAGCACGGCGCATCGCATGACTTTTTTCTCCGTATTGCTGGCTCTGATCATTGAACAGGTACGCGCGCTGTCGCCGAGCAATCCGGTGTCCGCATTGCTTCAATATCACGCGGAGTCGGCGGCACAAGGATTCGATGCCGGCAAGCAACGCCACGGTTTGCTAGCGTGGCTCGTGGTGGTGGTGCCCTGGGCGCTCGCGGTCGCGCTTGTCTACTACGTCCTGTATCACATTCACTTCCTGCTCGCATTCCTGTGGAACGTCGTGGTGCTGTACTTCACGCTCGGCTTCCGGCAGTTCAGCCATTACTTCACCGACATCCATCTCGCGCTGAACAACGACGACGTGCCGCGCGCGCGCGAAATTCTCAACGAATGGACCGGTCTCGATACCGTCGACATGCCGGTCAGTGAGATCGTGCGTCATACGCTGATCCATGCGGTGGTCGCGTCGCACCGTCATGTATTCGGCGTGTTCTTCTGGTTCCTGATTCCGGTCGGTCCCGCCGGTGCGGTGTTGTACCGTTGCGCGGAGTATCTGGCGCGCGCATGGACGCAACCCGCCGACGACCGCACCGTCGCGTTTTCGAGCTTCGCGCAGCGTGCGTTCTTCGTGATCGACTGGGTGCCAGCACGGCTCACGTCGCTGGGCTTTGCGATCGTCGGCAATTTCGAGGATGCGATTTACGCGTGGCGCAATCATGCGCGGCAGTGGCCCGATACGAACGACGGCGTGCTGCTCGCGACGGGCAGCGGAGCACTCGGCGCGCGTCTGGCCGGTCCGCTCGCCGAACCGTCGAGCCTCGACGCGCTAGCCACCGGTGACGGCGGTCCGCTGCAGGTCGGCGACGACTGCACGCCACGCACCCTGCAATCGGCGGTCGGGCTCGTGTGGCGCGCGGTCGTGCTGTGGATGATTCTGCTGCTGATGCTGACGATCGCGGTGTGGCTGGGATAACCTGGCCACCTGGTTAGCGTAACGGCGCGCAAAAACGCCAACGCCGGGTATCGCCCGGCGTTTTCAATTTCGGCCGCGCTTCACCCCTTCAGCGGATTGCGCGCGGTTCCGCATTGCCAGCACACGGTGAATTGCGCCTCGAGCATTTCGCCGCACTGCTGGCACTGCCACTCGGCGGCGCCCGGCGCCGGTCCTCGCGACGCAGCTTCGATCAACCGCCGCGCGATCGCTTCATCGCGTGCATCGACGAGCCATAGCTCCGGCGCGCACTGATCGGCCGGAATCTCGCCAAGCGCGCCGCTCAGATAGCGGTTGTGCAACTCGCACGCGATGCCCGCGGTCTCCAGCACATTGACCCAGTGCTGTCCGATGATCAGGTTCGGTGCGCGCATCAGTTTCATCTCAGCGGACGATCTGGCTCGCCTCGTGCACGAGTTGCGCATAAAGCGCATGCCGTTCGCGGCGGACGCGGCCGTCGGCGACCGCCTCGAGAATCGCGCAGCCAGGCTCGTGCAGATGGTGGCAGTTATAGAAACGGCAGTTCGGCAGCAGCGGCCGGAACTCGGGGAACGCGCGTTCGAGCCGGCCTTCGGTCAGGTGGTGCAAGCCGAACTCCTGGAAGCCCGGCGAGTCGATCAGCGCGCCGGCCGCGCCGTTGCCGGCGACCGTGCCATCCGGCTGCGGCAGCGGATAGAGACGCGTGAACGTCGTCGTATGACGCCCGCTGTTCAACGCGGTCGAGATCTCACGTGTTGCGACTTCGGCATCGGGAATCAGCAGATTCACGAGCGTCGACTTGCCCATGCCGGACTGGCCAAGCAGCAGCGTCGCGTGACCGTGCAGGTGTTCGGACAAGGTGGCGCGTGCCGCCTCGGGCTGCACGCGGATCGACACTTCGAGCACCGGATAGCCGAGCGCGCGATACGGCTCGAGCCGCTTGCGTGCGCCGTCCAGAGCAGCGGTGACGTCGATCTTGTTCAGCACGATCAGCGGCTTCAACGCATTCTCCTCGGCGGCAACGAGCGCGCGGCCGAGCAGATCCTCGCTGAAATGCGGCTCGGTTGCGAGCACGATCAATAACTGATCGAGGTTCGCGGCGAATAGCTTCGACTTGTACTGATCCGAGCGATAGAGCAAATTGCGCCGCTCGCCGATCTCGACGATCACGCCTTGATCCGCCGAGGTCGGTTCGTAGATCACGCGGTCGCCGACCGCGACCTCGCTGCGCTTGCCGCGCGGGAAACATTGCAGCAGCGCGCCGCCGTCTTCGGGTGCGACCAGATAGTGGCGGCCGTGCGCGGCGACCACGAGGCCGCCCGTGCCCGCGCCGCGCAAGCCGGACGCGGCGGCTTGCGCGCCGCGCGACGCTCTCTTTGGGGGGCGGCCGTTCATGCGTGCTGCAGCAGTCGGTCGATCCGCTGCGAGGCCGGTGGATGCGAGTAGTAAAACGCCGTATAGAGCGGATCGGGCGTCAGCGTCGACGCGTTGTCCTCGTACAGCTTGACGAGCGCATTGACGAGATCCTGCGCGTCGGTTTGCGTCGCCGCGAATGCGTCGGCTTCGAACTCGTGCTTGCGCGAGCTGAGGCTGCCGAGCGGCGTGACGAAGAACATGAACACCGGCAGCGCGAGGAAGAACAGCACGAGCGCGAGGCCGCTATTGTCGCCGACCAGCGACGGCCGCACGCCGAGCCCCTCGTAGAACCACACGCATTGTGTCAGCCAGCCGAGCAGCGCGAGCATCGCGAGGCTGATCGCGAAAGTGACGAGCATGCGCTTCATGACGTGACGGCGCTTGAAGTGGCCGAGCTCGTGCGCGAGCACCGCTTCGATCTCGCGGCCCGACAGGCGGGCGAGCAGCGTGTCGAAGAACACGATGCGCTTGCTCGCGCCGAAGCCCGTGAAGTATGCGTTGCCGTGCGCCGAACGGCGGCTGCCGTCCATCACGAACAGGCCCTTCGCGGCGAAGCCGCAGCGCTTCATCAGCGCCTCGATGCGGGTCACGAGCGCTTCATCCTTCAGCGGCTCGAACTTGTTGAAGAGCGGCGCGATAAAGGTCGGGAAGATCAGCAGGCCGAACATCTGGAACGCGGTCCAGACCACCCACGCCCACAACCACCACAAGTTGCCGGCGCGGCTCATCAGCCACAGCACGACGAACAGCAGCGGCAGGCCGAACGCGATGCCGAGCAGCGCGCCCTTCAGGCGGTCGAGAAAAAACAGGCTTTTGCTCATGCGGTTGAAGCCGAAGCGCTGTTCGACGACGAACTGACGGTAGTAATCGAACGGCAGGTCGATCGCGCTCGTGATGGCGATCACTGCCGCAACCAGTGCGATCTGGCCGACGTAGCCGCGGCCGAGCCAGTCGGAGATCGCGAGATCGAGCATCTGCACCCCGCCGAGCAGCGTGAGCCAGATCAGCACGGCCGCGCCAACCACGATCTCGACCATCGCGAGCCGCGTGCGCTCGACCGTGTAATCGGCCGCGCGCTGGTGCGCCGTGAGCGCGATGGTGTTCGCGAACTGGCTCGGCACCTGCTCGCGATGAGCGACGACGAAGCGGATCTGCCGCGACGCGAGCCAGAGTTTGGTGCTGACCATCGCGATGACTGCGACGATGAACAGGACGGTGAAGTACAGGGTAGGCATCCGGGGATTCCGTGGTATCTATGCGAGAATTATATGTTTCTTCCTGCCTCGCGGCAGGAGATGCGGTTTAACGCAGCGGTTCATCGCCACGGCACCGGTCCAAGGCGACGCGTCAGCGGGGGCGGGCCGGCTCGAACCGCGCGAATCCATTTCCATCGAACACATGCCGCGCCGCGCGAGTTTCCAGCGAAGCCCGCCGCGCGGCCCTCAGGGTTGCCTTCATGACTGACATCCTCGCATCCACCGAACAGCCGCCGCTCGTGCGCAGCGACATGAATCTCATCTGGCTGGACATGGAAATGACTGGGCTCGAGCCCGACACCGACCGCATTATCGAAATTGCGGTGGTGGTGACGAATTCGACGCTCGACAGGATGGTCGAAGGTCCGGTGCTCGCGATTCATCAGAGCGACGAAACGCTCGCGAAGATGGACGAGTGGAACCAGAACACGCATGGCCGCTCGGGGCTGATCGATCGCGTGAAGGCGTCGACGGTCAGCGAGGCCGACGCCGCCGCGCAGATCCGGGAGTTCCTCGGCCAATACGTGCCGCCGGGCAAGTCGCCGATGTGCGGCAACTCGATCTGTCAGGACCGCCGCTTCATGGCGCGCTGGATGCCGGATCTGGAGAGCTTCTTCCACTACCGCAACCTCGACGTGAGCACGCTGAAGGAACTTTGCCGGCGCTGGCAGCCGGTCATCTACAAAGGCTTCCAGAAGCGCGCGATGCATACCGCGCTCGCCGACATCCACGAGTCGATCGACGAGCTGAAGTATTACCGCGAGCATTTCCTCGTGCCGTCGCCGCCGGACGCGGCCGCGAACGCTCAATAACCCTCACTCCTGCCGCGGTGCGCGTTGCGCGCTCTTCGGCCGGAACGCCTTGACCACCTCGGCGTTGGTCTCCACGTAAGGCCCGCCGATCAGGTCGATGCAGTAGGGCACCGCCGCGAAGATTCCGGGCACCTCGAGCGCGCCGTCATCGCGCAGGCCTTCTAGCGTTTCCCTGATCGATTTCGGCTGGCCTGGCAGGTTGATGATCAGCGCGGCGTGCCCGGCCGTTTCGCGGATCACCGCGACCTGGCGCGACAGAATCGCGGTCGGCACGAAATTCAGGCTGATCTGCCGCATCTGCTCGCCGAAGCCGGGCAGCTCCTTGGTCGCCACCGCGAGCGTTGCCTCGGGCGTCACGTCGCGGCGCGAGGGGCCGGTGCCGCCGGTCGTCAGGACCAGATCGCAGCCCAGTTCGTCGACCAATTCGATCAGCGTGGCCGAGATGGTCGGGGCGTCGTCGGCGATCAATCTCGTGACGACCTGCCACGGCGAGCTCAATGCCGCGCCGAGCCACTCCTGAAGCGCTGGGATGCCCTTGTCCTCATACACGCCCGTCGACGCGCGGTCGCTGATCGACAGGAGGCCGATCACGATTTCGTCGGGGTGCTTACGTTGCTTGCGTGGGTCAGGCGTCGCGGTCGTCATCGTCGTGTTCCGGAGCGAGGTCGGTGTCGCGCGCGTCTTCGGCTTCGTCGTCGGTGCCGGCTGCGTTCTTGATCCATTGGAACAGCTCGCGGAAGTAGCGCGGCGGCTTGCTCTGCTGCGCTTCCTTGCGCGCGTTGCGGATCAGCGTGCGGCCCTGCTGCGGGTCGGCGGCAGGGTGCTCGCGGATGAATTCGGTCAGCGCGGCGTCGTCGGCAAGCAGCTTCTCGCGGGTGCGCTCGATCCAATGGAGTTTCGCCGTTTCGGTCTTGTTGACGCCCTTGTAGGTGTCGAGCGCGGTGCGCAGCGCGGCGGTTTCCGTGTCCAGCAGCGAGCGCATCACGCGGCCGACGTACTGGATCTGGCGGCGCTTGCCTTCGTGGTCGGTGATGCGGCGTGCTTCGCGCACGGCTTCGTCGAGCTTTTCGGGCATCGGCATGCGCTTGAGCGCGTCTTTCGGCAGCGCGACGAGCTCCGCGCCCAGATCCTGAAGCGCTTGCATTTCGCGTTTGACCTGGGACTTGCTCGGACGATCGTAGCCGTTTTCGTCGACTTCCGTGACGACGGATTCGATCGGTTGAATGCGGGTTTTGCGTGTCATGCCGGTATTGTAACTTGCCACGCTGGCCTGACCCGCGGCGGCGCGTACCTTGCTATGATCGCGGGATGCATTTATTCCGCACCCGCGCGCTCGCGCCGAATACGGCGCATACCCAGGGCCGCGCGGCCCCCACAGGACGGCAACCACAATGGCAGCAGACATGGACGTCAAGCAGCGCTTTTTTCCGCATACCCAGGATGAGCTCAAGGAAATCGCCTCGGACATCCTTCGTCACGCGAAGGCGCTCGGCGGCACCGACGCCGCAACCGAGATTTCCGAGGGCGACGGCCTGTCCGTCTCCGTGCGGCGCGGCGAAGTCGAGACGATCGAGCATAACCGCGACAAGATGGTCGGCGTGACGGTGTTCATCGGCAACAAGCGCGGCAACGCGAGCACCTCGGACTTCTCGCCGCAGGCATTGAAGGACACGGTCGCGGCCGCCTACAACATCGCGCGCTTCACCGCCGAAGACGATTGCGCGGGCCTTGCCGAAGCCGAGTTACTCGAAACCGCGCCGCGCGACCTCGATCTGTATCACCCGTGGAATCTGTCGGCCGACGAAGCGGTCGAAATCGCCCGCCGCGCCGAAGACGCCGCATTCGCGACCGATCCGCAGATCAGGAATTCCGAAGGCGCGAGCGTGTCGGCGCAGCACTCGCAGTTCGTGCTGGCGACCTCGCGCGGCTTCCTCGCCGGCTATCCGTACTCGCGCCACTACATCGCGTGCGCGCCGATCGCCGGCAGCGGCCGCAATATGCAGCGCGACGACTGGTACACGTCGACTCGAAGCGCCGACGAGCTCGCCGATCCGGAAGCCGTAGGCCGTTACGCGGCGCAGCGCGCCCTGGCGCGAATCGGCGCGCGCGGCCTCGACACGCGCAAGGTGCCGGTGCTGTTCGAGGCGCCGCTCGCGGCGGGTCTGCTCGGCGCGTTCGTGCAGGCGACGAGCGGCGGCGCGCTGTATCGCAAGACCTCGTTTCTCGTCGACAGCCTCGGCAAGCCGGTGTTCGCGCCGCACGTGCAGGTGGTCGAAGATCCGCATGTCCCGCGCGCGATGGGCAGCGCACCGTTCGACGAGGAAGGCGTGCGCACGCGCCAGCGCTCGGTCGTCAAGGACGGCGTCGTCGAGGGCTACTTCCTGTCTACCTACTCGGCGCGCAAGCTCGGCATGAAGACCACCGGCAACGCGGGCGGCTCGCACAACCTGTCGCTGCTCAGCTCGAACACGCGTCCCGAGGACGACTTCGAGGCGATGCTGAAGAAGCTCGGCACGGGTCTGCTGCTGACCGAGCTGATGGGGCAGGGCGTCAATTACGTGACCGGCGATTACTCGCGCGGCGCGTCCGGCTTCTGGGTCGAGAACGGCAAGATCCAGTATCCGGTCGAGGAGATCACGGTCGCGAGCACGCTGCAGGAGATGTTCCGCCATATCGTCGCGATCGGCGCGGATACGATCACGCGGGGCACCAAGCAGACCGGCTCGGTGCTGATCGAGCGGATGACGATCGCAGGGCAGTGAACGCCGCGGCCTGCTCCCACGCAGCCCTGTCTCAAACGAAAACGCCACGCAATGAAAACGTTGCGTGGCGTTTTTTATCGCATGCGTGGCGCGAGCGTTCAGACGTCCTTGCGCTGATACGTGACGAACGCGTAATCGAAGTCGTTCGGCGCGTTTGAGTGATGCGCCTCGCGCGCGATTTCTTCCCACACCTGCCGGTCGATCGTGGGGAAGGTCGCGTCGCCGTCGAAGTCGGCGGCGATTTCGGTAACGATCAGCTTGTCCGCATGTCGCAGCCCTTCGTCGTACAGTTGCGCGCCACCGATCAGAAACGCTTGCGGCGCCTGGTCTTGCGCGGCGAGCGCGAGCGCGTCGTCGAGATTGGTTGCGGTGTCGCAGCCCTGAAAGCGCCGCGAGGCATCGCGCGTGATGACTATGTTGCGGCGTCCCGGCAGCGGCCGGCCGATCGATTCGTGCGTCTTGCGGCCCATGATGATGGGCGCGCCCATCGTCGTGCGCTTGAAGAACGCGAGGTCCTCGGGCAGTCGCCAGGGCAGCTGGTTGTCGCGGCCGATCACGCCGTTGCTGGCGCGAGCGACGATCAGGGTGAGCGTCGTCATCGAATGAAAAGAAGAGGGTAATCGGGCGATTCTACCCGACGCACCGATGCCGGCCGACGCGCGAGTGCTGCTCAGTTGGGGCGGCCGCTCCTGTATTGCGAGGTCATTGGTTGTCTGCCGGTTGCTTCGTTGCGCTACTTCCGCTGGTACGTCGCGACGTTGCCCTGGACGGCGCGGGCAGCGTCGACAGGCACCGGCAGCGGCGAGGGAGGGGCGATTTCGTCCCACAACGTCACCTGGTTGCCGCGGCTTTCCTTCAGCGGCGCGGTCGCGGCGACGATCAGCCAGCCGGGTGCGCTGCCGCGTTGGCGAGACGGCATCTGCTCGTCGAGCGAAACATCGTCCGCGGCTGCGGCATCGCTGGAATCCGCGAGCGCGGCGGAACGGGACAAGGCGGCTGGCGCTGTGCGGGAAGCGGCACTCACCGGCGGGACGCTGAATGCGAGTCCTGCGCAAATTGCGAAGTACGGTAAGGGGCGGCTTTCGCGTTCGATGCGCAATGCGGGTCGCATGATATCTCTCCTGGTGCCAGCCATTTAGCGAAACCTGTGCCATCGCTCGCAATCCATTGATGCGTCCGGAGGCGACCAGCAGTAACTCGACTAATGCACGCCAAATCGGAAAAAAATGTTTCAGCGCTGAAACGGACCAGCACAAAATACCTATAATTCGTTAATTCGCGAGGTACGAAGTACTGTCGGGCAGCTCCGCGAAAAGCGCTTCCACTAATGTTTTATTTGTTGGCTGAATAAGGCATGACCGCCCGCAAAGCCTTGGTGGGCAACGGGTCCGTGGATTAAATTCGCATCCTTGTTTTCGAAGCGGCGCGTCTATAGTAAGCTCTCGAAAACAGCTTCAGATTTAAAAAGGCCCGATATCGGGCCGTCTCAAACACACACGTCGCTTTCTCGGGGATCAGCTGTCCGCACGGAATGGAATGGCCGTTCGGGTTTTGCGATTCGCGAATCCCGAACGAGTCAGCGTGTCTGAACCGCCGTTTCAGGTGCATGCGTCGTCCTTAACGTTCGTTGACGAGAGGATCTGAATAATGGAACCCGCAACGCGGCAACTGATTTACGTCTCGCGCGACCCGAGCGCGGAACTGAGTACGCGTTTTCTGCAGCGCGGCTGGCAAGTCGAAGTCGTGGGATCGGCGCGCGATGCGCGCCGGGCTGTGCGCACCAATTCGGCTGCGGGCGGCCTGCTCGATCTGTCCAGCGATTTCCTGCCGCACGAAGTCGCCGCTTTTGAATCCTGTTTGACCATGCCGAACGTCGGCTGGGTTGCTGCCACCACCCCCGGTCAGCTGCAGGACGCCTCGCTGCGCCGGCTCGTGCGCGACTACTGCTTCGATTACGTGACGGTGCCGTATTCGGGCGACCGTATCGTCGATTCGGTGGGTCATGCATACGGGATGATTTCGTTGGGCGAGACCGCGTCGAATGACGGCTCGCAGGGCGCCGAGGGCGAGATGGTCGGCTCGTGCGACGCGATGCTCGCGTTGTTCCGCTCGATCCGTAAGGTCGCGATGACCGACGCGCCGGTGTTCATCTCCGGTGAATCGGGCACCGGCAAGGAATTGACAGCGGTCGCCATTCACGAGCGCTCGGCGCGGCGCAATGCGCCGTTCGTACCGATCAATTGCGGCGCGATCCCGCCGCATCTTCTTCAATCCGAACTGTTCGGTTACGAGCGCGGCGCGTTTACCGGCGCGAACCAGCGCAAGATCGGGCGGGTCGAGGCCGCCAACGGCGGCACGCTGTTTCTCGACGAAATCGGCGATCTGCCGCTCGAAAGCCAGGCGAGCCTGTTGCGCTTCCTGCAGGAGCGCAAGGTGGAGCGGCTTGGCGGACACACCGCGATCGACGTCGACGTGCGCATCATTTCGGCCACTCACGTGGACATGACCGCGGCGATGATCGAAGGGCGCTTCCGCTCCGACCTGTATCACCGTCTCTGCGTGCTGCAGATCGACGAACCGCCGCTGCGCGCGCGCGGCAAGGACATCGAGTTGCTCGCGCGGCACATGCTGGAGCGTTTCAAGAAGGACGCAAGCCGTCGCCTGCGCGGTTTCGCTCCCGATGCGATCGCCGCGCTGCATAACTACGGCTGGCCGGGCAACGTTCGCGAGCTGATCAACCGGGTGCGGCGCGCGATCGTGATGTCGGAGGGACGCGCGATCACCGCGCGCGACCTCGAACTCGCGGAATACGTCGAGATCGTGCCGGTTTCGCTCGCGCAAGCGCGCGAAGCAGCCGAGCGTCAGGCGATCGAGCTCGCGTTGCTGCGGCATCGCGGGCGGCTCGGGGACGCGGCGCAGGAGCTCGGCATCTCGCGGGTGACGCTCTATCGGCTGCTGTGTTCACACGGCATGCGGCATATGGAAGGCGAGCCGATCGCGCCGCCGCACGGTGATTTGCCGGCGTCGGTGCAGCATCTGTGAGGAGGCGGCCGAGCGGCGAGGCTGGCGAGGTGGCGTGTGCAGACTTGACGCGTCGTGCCGCGGCGGCGTCCGGTCGCGCTTGTTAGAATCAGGGTTTGCTCAAGTCCGTGGCGTGCCTCGTTGGATCGCGCCGCGTCGAAGGAAACCCGATGAAACAATACCTGGACCTCGTTCGCACGATTCTCGACACCGGCACGTGGCAGGACAACCGCACCGGCATCCGCACGATCAGCATGCCCGGCGCGATGCTGCGCTTCGATTTGCAGCAGGGCTTTCCCGCCGTCACGACGAAGAAGCTCGCGTTCAAGTCGGCGATCGGTGAACTGGTCGGGTTTCTGCGTGCGTCGCGCAGCGCTGCGGACTTTCGCGACCTCGGCTGCAAGGTGTGGGACGGCAACGCCAATCAGAATGCGCAGTGGCTCGCCAATCCGTATCGCGAAGGCCCGGATGATCTGGGCGACGTCTACGGCGTGCAATGGCGCAAATGGCCCGCCTACAAAGTGCTCGACGCCAGCGCGAGCGCGCAGCTCGCCGACGCTCAGGCGCGTGGTTTTCGCGTGATCACGCAGTTCGACGAAGCGGGCCGTTCGAAGGTGCTGCTTTACAAGGCGATCGACCAGCTGCGCCAGTGCCTCGATACGATCATGCAAAACCCCGCCGATCGACGGATTCTGTTCCACGCATGGAATCCGGCCGTGCTGGACCAGATTGCGCTGCCGGCCTGCCATCTGCTGTACCAGTTCCTGCCCAACGCTACGCGCCGCGAGATTTCGCTGTGCCTGTATATCCGCAGCAACGACGTCGGGCTCGGCACGCCGTTCAATCTGACGGAGGGCGCAGCGCTGCTGCATCTGGTCGGGCGGCTGACGGGCTATACGCCGCGCTGGTTCAGCTATTTCATCGGCGACGCGCACATCTACGAAAATCAGCTCGACATGCTGCACCAGCAGCTCAAGCGCGAGCCGTACGAGAGCCCCCGGCTCGTCATTTCGGAGCGCGTACCCGAGTACGCGAAGACCGGCGTGTACGAGCCGGAATGGCTCGAGAAGATCGAGCCGGCGGATTTTTCGCTGCTCGGCTATCGGCATCACGAGCCGCTGACGGCGCCGATGGCGATCTGATCCCGGTGGAGGCGGCGCGGTCGCGCGTCGCCGTCGAAAATGAAAAACCCCGCGACGGTTTGCGTCGCGGGGTTTTGTTTGTTGCCCGTACGGCAGGTAGCCCGCTCAGCCTTTGTGATGCTCGTCGCGATTGCCGCCGCCCTGGTGCTGCTCGGCGTGTTGCTGTTGCGGCTGCGGTTGCGCACGCGGCTGCTGCACCGGCTGCGGCCGCGGCTCGGGGCGTGCCTGCTGCATCTGCGGCCGCGGTTCGGGGCGGGGTTGTGGCATCTGCGGACGCGGTTCGACGCGCGGCTGCTGCGCCTGCTGGAACTGCGGCTCGGGCCGGGCCTGCTGCGTCTGCGGACGCGGCTCGAAACGCGGCTGTTGCGCCTGCTGCATCTGGGGTCCAGGACGCGGCGGCGGCGCGGTGCGCAGCGGCTGTTGCATCGGCGGCGGATGCCCTTCGGGTATCCGGGCCTGCTGCAGCGCGGCCCGGTTCTCCGGCGGACGCGGCACACCAGACTGCTGCGCGAATCCTTGCTGCTGCGGTGCGTGTGGCTGCTCCACACGGGGAGCCTGCTGCCCCATCGGTGCATGGGGCTGCGTCCATGCCGGTTCCGGCCGGCCGACCGCGCCCCATTGCTGCGGCACGCCGTGCTCCTGCGCGGCCGCGTTGGCCCGATTGCCGCCGCCTGCTTGTGGCGGCCGCGGCACACCGTTCGACGGATGGCCCAGATTGCCCGCTGGCCCGGTCTCACCGGGTTGTGGCGGATGCCCATTGCCGGCCGTCTCAGGCGGCATGCCCGGACGCGCCTGCGGCGCTTCGCCATGCGGTCCCATGGCACCTGTTTCGCCGGGCCGCTGGCCAGCTTCCTCGACGCCACGTGGCGGGTTGCCGCCGTTCGCGCCAGGCGCGGCCGCCGCCATTCCTGGTGGACGCCCCGGCACATGCGATTGCACGACCCGCACGTTCGCGACCGGCAGCGCGCCCGGTGCGCCGGTCATATGTGCGGGCACCGAAGTGCGCACGACCGGCGGGCCGCCGCCGGGGACCCGACCGCCGCTTTGCGCGAAGCGCTGCGCGAGCTCGTCGCGATACGCGGCCGGGATGACGGGATTGCGGGTCGCGACGACCGGCCGTGCGCCGACACTCGCCGGCGGCCGATAGTTCGCGCGCCGCAGATCCGCCCCGAAGCTCTCGCGCACCGGCGCGATCCCTGGCGCGCCGGGGGTGATCCGTGCGTTGCGCCACTGCGCGGGATCGACCTTTTGTGAGAAGAGCGCGACAGGCTGACCGTGCACGAACGCGGTTGCCGGCACGGCCGTCACGCAGCCCGGCACGCGATAGTTCACGTAGGTGTTATGGATGTACACGTTCCGATGGAAATCGTTGAAGACCGTCGGACGGTTCACGCGTTCGTAGTACCGGGCGCTCCAGCGGTCGTGATCGCCCCAATGCGGATGCCACGGCTCGCCCGGTCCGAGCGGAAACCACGCGACGCCGGCCGCGATGACCCCGCCGACCGCCAGATTCACGCCCCAGTCGACGCCGCCCTCGTCATCACCGACGAACGCAACCAGCGCCGGCGCGTAGACCGGCGGCGCGTCCGCTTCGAGCGGACCGGGCACCCAGGCCCAGGTACCGTCGACTTGGGCCCAGCGACCGTAGTGGTACGGCGCGAAGCCCCAGGGTTCATCGTCGACCCAGGTCCAGCCCCACGGCGCTTGCCAGACCCAGTGGCCGTCGCGATACGGCGCCCAGCCGGCCGGCGTCGCGTTCGGCACCCAGACTTCGCCATATTGCGGGGTCGCGCGCCACGTGCCGTTGGCGTCGAGATCCTCGTAGCCGGGGATGTCGCGCGACACGTAGCGCGCCGACAGCGAGCGGTCTTCGGTGGCGTCGCGGCTGGCGGCCCACTGGTCCAGTTCGTCGGGAGCAGGCGCGCGGTTGTCGGCGAGCTGCTGCAGGCTGGTGCCGGCGAAGCGGATCTGCTGGCCTGCCGCGACCGGCACCTGGCTGCCGTCCCCGTAAGCGATCGCGCTGCCGCTGCGCACGGTGACGGTCGTGCTGCTGCCGTCGGGCGCGACGTCGACGCGGTAGTCGCCGGGGCCGTTCACGCCGAGCGCGAGATTCGGCGTGTCGATTTCATACGACGTGCCCGGCGCGAGCTCGCGCACGCGCGTCGATAGCGTGCCTTGCGCGATTTTCAGTTGCGCGGTCGTGTCGTCGAGATTGAGCACGTCGAGGCTCGTGTTCTGGCCGAGGCGCACGGCGGTCGAGCCGATGTGCAGCTCGGAGCGCGCGTTCTGGTCGTTCCACAACTGGTCGCCGGTCGTCAGCGGCCGGTTGATCTGCGCGTACGACCAGTCGGTCGCGCCGGCGGGCTCGGTGGTCACGGTGCCGGCCGTGTAGTTCAGACGCGCGATGCGCCCCGGCGGATCGCCCGCCGGCGCGACGGCCGCCGCGGTTTGCGGCGCGGGTGGCGCTTCCTGCGCGGGGCTGGCCTGCGCGGCGAGCGCGACGACGGCGGCCGCGATCAGCGTATAGCCAGTCATCCGGCGTGCGATGCCGGTCTGCTGCATGGGCTGATTGGTATTCGTCATGACTGATCTCCGGCGGACGCGGCAATGGGCCGGGTCCGTTCAGTCACTGTACCCTCCGTCCATGTTTCAAGGCCCGCACATTTGTAAAGTGGATTCGCGGCCCTGTAACAAAAGGTCTCGCGGCCTGGCGACGTGGAGGAAGGCAGGCTCTATCCGGCCAGAAACGCATCGAAATGTTGATGGCCGGCGGGGGTGACGCGCAGCACGCGCGGCCGCTCCGTCCGCTCGACCCAGCCATGCGAAGACCACGCCTCGAGCAGCGCCGCGCCGAGCGCTCCGCCCAGATGCGGCCGGCGCACGCTCCAGTCGAGGCAGGTACACGCGAAGCGTCGCCGCCGGGTCTTCTGCGCGGCGAGGTCGATGCCCCAGTCGGCGAAGCGAGCGGCGCCCGGCCCGGTGGCGTCGAGCGAGGCGCCGTGCTGCGTCAGCAGTCCGCCTTCGAGCATGCGCTCGAAGATCCGCACCGACAGCTCGCCCGCCATGTGGTCGTAACAGGTGCGCGCGTAACGCATGTCGAGCGGCACGGTGCGGGCCGGACGCGGCACGGACCGCTGCGGCGCGCTGACCTGGGCGACGTTGGCGAGCGCTTCGATCGACGCGGCGATGTCCGCAGACGCGATGCGGAAATAGCGATGCCGGCCGCGCACTTCGAGCGCGAGCAGCCCGCCGTCGGTGAGCCGCGCGAGATGGGCGCTCGCCGCCGACGGCGACAGCCCCGCGATCATCGTCAGCTCACCAGCGGGACGGGCGCTGCCGTCCATCAGCGCCCACAACATCGCGGCGCGGCCTGGGTCGGCTAGCAGCGAGCCGATGCGGCTCAGGCCGGGGAAGTGATTCTGGTCGTCTGCGAGAGGGGCGGTCATGGCTGTCTCCGGAAGGGGCGGCGCGGGCAATTTGCAAGGCGCGCGGTCACGCCTCCTACTCTACGCGCATCAGGTATCCGACGTTTCAGCTTTGGGTGAACAATGGATGCGGCCGGGTGTCCTGCCAGCCTGCGTTCCCGCGCTGGCTCATGCCGCCAGGCTAAAATCGAAGCCTGTCCTTGCACGAATACGATGTGATGAAAACTCTTCTGGCCGTCGCCGCGGCGGTTCTGCTGTGCAGCGCCTGCGCGGGGGGCGCGGCCGGTTCGGGCTCGACCGGCAGCGGCAGCATCGATATGTACGGCACCATCGACACGGGGATCAGCGTCCACAACTGACGCCGCGCAACCGTCCCGAAACCAGACCCGGGCCCCAAAAGCGCCGGGCCAACGGCGCGCCTGACCGGCCCATTGCGCCGCGCTTCGCAATCGACACCGCGCCGCGCGCAATATTGCGCTCGTATAATCGCCTCCTTTCAATGAAGCCGATTGACCGGAGCCAAGATGAGCACTGTTCCCGCAGCACCGCTGGACCGTTCGGAAACCACCTTCCGCTTTCTCGCCGAGCCGACCTCGGTCAACTTTGGCGGCAAGGTCCACGGCGGCGCGCTGATGAAGTGGATCGACGAAACCGCCTACGCATGCGCGGCGGTGTGGTCGGGGCGCTATTGCGTGACGGTCAGCGTAGGCAATATCCGTTTCCGCCGCCCGATCCTCGTGGGCAATCTGGTCGAGCTGCGTGCACGCGTCGTTGCGACCGGCCGCACCAGCATGCATATTCACGTGTCGGTGCAGGCGGGCGATCCGAAGGGCGGCGAACTGTTGCAGACCACCGACTGCCTCGTCGTGATGGTCGCCGTCAACGAGAACGGCCATCCGGTGGCGGTGCCCGCTTTCGTGCCGCAGACCGAAGAGCAGAATCGCCTCGCCAAATACGCGATGGACGTGAAGGAAGCGCTCGACGCGATCGTCGAGCTCAAACCTGAAGAAGTCGCGCAGGGCAAGATTTAAGTGCGGCGGGGTTGCGGGCGGCGCGCCGCCTCGCGCACCTACCCCGCCGTACGTCCGACCATATCCTTCGGCCGCACCCACTCGTCGAACTGTTGCTCGGTGACATAGCCGAGCGCCAGCGCCGACGCCTTCAGCGTCGTGCCTTCCTTGTGCGCTTTCTTGGCGATCTGCGCGGCCTTGTCGTAGCCGATGTGCGGATTGAGCGCCGTCACGAGCATCAGCGATTCGTTGAGCAAGGTATCGATGCGTTCATGATTCGGCTCGATGCCGACCGCGCAGTTGTCGTTGAAGCTGCGCGCGCCGTCGGCGAGCAGGCGCACCGACTGCAGCACGTTGTGCGCGATCATCGGCCGGAACACGTTCAGCTCGAAGTTGCCGCTCGCGCCGCCAATGTTCACCGCGACGTCGTTGCCGAACACCTGCGCGCAGAGCATGGTCAGCGCTTCGGACTGGGTCGGATTGACCTTGCCCGGCATGATCGAGCTGCCCGGTTCGTTCTCGGGGATCCGCAGCTCGCCGAGACCGCAGCGCGGGCCGCTCGCGAGCCAGCGGATGTCGTTGGCGATCTTGTTCAGGCCGGCGGCAACCGTTTTCAGCGCGCCGTGCGCGAACACCAGCGCGTCGGCGGCGGCCATTACCTCGAACTTGTTCGGCGCCGATACGAACGGCAGGCCGGTCAGCTTGCCGATCGTGGCGGCGACCGCGTCGGCGAACTTCGGATGCGCGTTCAGTCCCGTGCCGACCGCGGTGCCGCCCTGCGCGAGTTCGTACAGATGCGGCAACGCCGACTCGACGTGACGGATGCCATGCTCCAGCTGCGCGACATAGCCCGAGAACTCCTGGCCGAGCGTGAGCGGCGTCGCGTCCTGCAGGTGGGTGCGGCCGATCTTGACGATGCCGGCGAAGGCCTTCGCCTTGCCGTCGAGCGTGTCGCGAAGCGTCTTCAGCGCGGGCAGCAGATGCTTGACGATGGCGTCCGCGGCAGCCACGTGCATGGCGGTCGGAAATACGTCGTTCGACGATTGCCCGCGATTCACGTCATCGTTCGGATGCACCTTGCGCGCCTCGCCACGCTCGCCGCCGAGTAGCTCGCTCGCACGGTTGGCGATCACCTCGTTCAGGTTCATGTTGGTCTGCGTGCCCGAGCCGGTCTGCCAGACCGCGAGCGGAAATTCGCCCGGATGCTGGCCGGCGATGATCTCGTCGGCCGCCTGCATGATCGCGCGGGCCTTCTGTTCGTCGAGCACGCCCAGGCCGAGGTTGACTTCGGCCGCCGCGCGTTTGATCACCGCGAGCGCGGTGATCAGCTCGGGTGACTGCTTCTCGGTCGAAATCTTGAAGTTCTGCAGCGAGCGCTGCGTTTGCGCGCCCCATAGGCGGGCGTTCGGCACCGCGATCTCGCCGAACGTGTCGCGCTCCATCCGTACGTCTTCAGTCATGTTTTGCTCCGCTTCTCAAAGTTCCGAGTTGACCGGCAATAAGGAGAATAGACCTGTCAGCGCGTTCCGGTAAAAACCGGCCTCCGGATCGAAAATGTAGGTGCGTGTCTGGCCGTGCTCGACGTCGGTCCAGACGAGCGGCGAGAGCGGCGCGCCGATCGAGCCCAGATAGGCGAGCTGCGCCGCGTCGGCGAGCGTGACGTGATAGCTTTGATCGGGCTGGATCGCGCGCTCGAAGATCTTCGCCACCTGATTCGCGAGTTCGGGGCTGTGGATCACGAGCGCAAGCTCGGTGTTCAGATTCGCCGAGCGCGGGTCGAGGTTCAACGAGCCGATCACGAGAATCTGGTGGTCGATCACGTAGGTCTTTGCATGCAGGCTCGAGCGGGAACTCGAGCCGACCAGCCCGACGTCCGGTGAGTCCCGACGCGCCCTGAGTTCGTACAGTTCGACACCCGCCTTCAGCAGCGGCACGCGGAACGGACTGTAGCCTGCCTGCACGGCGACCGCGTCGGTCGCCGCGAGCGAGTTGGTCAGCACCGCGATCCGGATGCCGCGCTGCGTCAGTTCGCCAGCCGCCTGCACGCCCGAGTCGTGCGGCACGAAGTAGGGCGACACGATCAGGAAGTCATGGCGCGCGTCGCGCATCAGTTCGCGCAGCCGGGCGAGCGGCGGGCTCAGGTAGTCCGGCGACGGATGCTCGATCTTCTCCGGCAAGTCGACCCAGAATTCCGCTTTCGCCCAAGTGAGACCGAGCTGCTCGCTCGTGATCTGCGCCGTGAGCGGCGTCGCGTTCAGCGGCTTCGCGTTGTAGGGATCGGCATTGGTGCGCCAGTGCCGGCGCAGGTCGTCGCGCGTCTGGTCGAGTTCTTGCCGGTCGAATTTCTGCCGTTCTGCGCACGCAGCGGATAGGCGAGGTCGCTGTTCCAGTAGTCGTCGAAACTCGCGGAGATGTCGGCGACGATCGGGCCCGCCGCGAGCGCGTCGAGGTCGCGAAACTGCAGCGTTTCGCTCGCGCTGAAGTACTCGTCGCCGAGATTGCGCCCGCCGACGATCGCGAGCTGGTTGTCCGTGATCATCGCCTTGTTGTGCATGCGGCGCGTGAAGTGGTCGATCTGCGTGAACAGGTTCGTGGTGCGCTCGAACATGCCTTCCTGCGCGCTGCCATACGGATTGAAGACGCGAATCTCGATGTTGTCGTGGCTGTTCAACCCCGCCATGATGCGGTCGATGTCCTTGAAGTTCAGATCGTCGACCAGCATGCGTACCCGCACGCCGTGATCGGCCGCGTACAGCGCGGCGCCGAGCAGCAGCTTGCCGGTGGTGTCCTCGTTGGCGATGTAGTACTGCATGTCGAGGGTTTTGGTCGCCGCGCGCGCGAGCGCAATGCGCATTTGCAGCGCGTCCGTGCCGTTCGCCAGCACGCGAAATCCTGACTGCTGCGGATGCTTCGCCTCGAGCGGCGCAAGCGCTGTGCGCAGCGGCGTATCGGCGGTAGCGGGCAGCGCATGCGTGACCTCGCGGTCGAACGCGGTGGCCGGTGGCTTCGTCGTGCAGGCGGTCAAAAATGCCGCCGCACAGCAGAGCAGGAATAATTGTCTCGTTGTGCTGACTATCGATGGGCGGCGCGCGGCCCGATGAAGTCGTTCAAATTGCCACTGCACGCTGTTTTCCCCTTGTTTTGCAGGCTTTTCAGTGGCGGCAGCTAAGACTGCACGCGCTGTCGAGAAAACCATTCTAAGGGAATTGGGGCGCGTGCTCGTCGCTCGTCTGCAAACGTAGGGAAGTGCCGCGCGCTGGCCAGCAATACCGTTGCGGTATGGGCGCCGCCGCGGTCAGGTGATCCATCACCTGTTGCAAACGGCGGCGCGCGGAAGCGGGATCAGACGTGCTCCGCCTGCGGCACGCGCTCGCCGTCGGGACGCGTCGAGCCTTGCGCCGGGCGGCCCGCCCACACACCCGCGAGCAACGAGCCCGACAGGTTGTGCCACACGGAGAACAGCGCGCCGGGCAACGCGGCGAGCGGCGTGAAATAGAGCTTGCCGAGCGTCGCGGCGAGACCGGAGTTCTGCATGCCGACTTCGATCGCGAGCGTGCGGCAGACGGCTTCGTCGAAACCGAGCAGACGGCCGCCCCAGTAGCCGCCGAGCAGGCCGATGCCGTTATGCAGGATGACGCCGGCCATCACGACGAGGCCGACCGAAGCGATGCTCTTCTGCGTGCCGCCCACCACCGCGCCGATGATCAGCACGATCGCGATCATCGATACTAGCGGCAGGATCGGCTCGATCTTGCGCACGAGCTTGCCGAACAGATGATTGACGACGAGGCCGACGACGATCGGTAGTGCGACGATCTGCAGAATGCTCATCAGCATGCCGCGCACGTCGACGACGATCGATGCGTCGACGTAAAGCCGCGTGAGCAGCGGTGTTGCGAACACGCCGACGAGCGTCGAGAGCGCGCTGATCGTCACCGACAGTGCGACGTCGCCGCGCGCGAGATAGATCATCACGTTCGAGGCGGTGCCGCTCGCGACGCTGCCGACCAGCACCATGCCGGCGGTCAGGTCGGGCGGCATGCGCAGCGCCTTCGCGATGACCCACGCGGCGAGCGGCATCACGAGGTAATGCAGCACGATGCCGGCGATCACCGGCGCGGGGCGCGCAAACACGCGCAGGAAATCGGCGGCCGAGAGCGTGACGCCCATCGCCAGCATGATGATCGTAAGCAGCGTGGTGACGTGCGGCGCGATGCCGGAAAACGAGGCCGGCGAGAAGTACGCGGCGATCGAGGCGAGCGCGGCCCAGAGCGGGAACAGGCGGGTGACGCGGGCAAGCATGGCGGGTGGTCCTTGGTTATGTTGTGTCGCGGGAGCGCCCGCGTGATGCGGCGACCATTTTACCTTTTGCAGGGAGTGCTTCAGGAGTGGGTTTGGCGCTGCCTCGCTCACACCGATCGCGCCGGTGGCGTGACCGCGCCCGCCGCCGGTGCCTGCCGCAGACTCAGCCGGTGAAAGCGCAGTGTCATCAGCAGCGCGACGCTAGCGAGGCCCGCCGCGAGGCCCCACCACAAGCCCCGCGCGCCGAGGCCGGCGTGAAACGCGAGCAGATAGCCGGTCGGAAAGCCGATCACCCAGTAGCCGAATGCGGCGGCGATCATCGGCACGCGCGTGTCCTTCAGGCCGCGCAGACAGCCGGAGCCGACCGCCTGCATCCCGTCGACGATCTGGAAAATCGCCGCCACGCCGAGCAGCGAGCTGGCGAGCGCGATGGTCGGCGCATTGGCCGGGTCGTCCAGGCGCAGATACAGACCGACGATCCAGTGCGGCGCGGTGATCAGCAGGAGGCCCGACATCGACATGAAGCCGACACCTAGCGCGAGCGCGACGAAGCCCGCGTGGCGCGCGGCGAGCGGCTGACCGGCGCCGGACCAGAAGCCGACCCGCACGTTGGCTGCCTGACCGATCGACAGCGGCACCATGAACGCGACCGACGCGACGTTCAACGCGATCTGATGCGCGGCCAATTGCGACTCGCCGAGCAGGCCGACCATCAGACCGGTCGCGAGAAACAGCGTGGACTCGACGCCGTAGGTGATCGCGACCGGCCAGCCGATGCCGAACAGCTCGCCCATCAACGGCAGCCTGGGCCGCGTCGCCACGACGAAATGCCGGAAGCGCGGCCGCAGATGCAAGAGCGCCATCAGCACGAGCGCGGTCAGCCACACCGTGATCGTGGTCGCAGCCGCCGAGCCGAGAAAGCCGAGCCGGGGCAATCCGCAGGCGCCATGGATGAGCCCGTAGTTCAGGAAGCCGTTCACGCCGACGCTCGCGATCGACACCCACAACAGGCGCCGCGCCGCGCCGATCGCCGGCAGGAACGAGCGCATCAGACCGACGCCGATCAGGCTCGCGGGTGCGCCCCAGCGCAGCACGGCCGCATATTGACCGACGTTGTGCGCAAGGAGGCCCGGCTCGCCGACCGCCAGCAGGATTCGCGAGGCGAACGACAGCAGGATGAACGCCGGCACTGATAGGAGCACCGACAGCACGAATCCGGTCCAGTAGATATGCGGCACGCGGCCCTCGTCCTGCGCGCCGCGCGCGTGCGCGACGCTCACGCTGACCGAGGTCAGCACACCCTGCAGCAGCGTGACGACGACGAAAAAGAGGTTCGCGCCGAGGCCGCCGGCCGCCAGCGCATCAGGGCCGAGCGAGCCGAGCAGGATCGTATCGGTGACGCTCATCGCCATCTGCGAGAGTTGCGCGATAGCGAGCGGCGCGGCGAGCCGCGCGGTATCGGCCGCGTGACGGGACAGGGTCGGCGGCCGGCTGGCCGCTCGGGCGAAGCTGGAATGAATCATCGAATGCGTGGCGGTGAAAGGGTGACGACAGCGGCGGCGACAGCGAGGGGTGGGCGCAAGCCGCGGTGCGCTGCACGGTGTTGCGCGGTACGGGAGTAAGTGACCTCGCCGTGCTGCGGGCGCGAAAATCCGCGGCGCGGCGGCGAGCCGGTCAGCCGGCTCCTCGCGGTGGGGTGGTCCGTCGCTTGCCTGTCGAAACCGACAGCTTATTGCGTCGCCCGGCCGATGTCGATGGAGAATGCACGATACTGGTGCGTGCCGTCCTGCGAATTTCCGGACTGCCGTCAGCCTTCGTGTACCGCTATCCGCGTATCGCCGAGCAATACGACCTGGCCCGCGCGGATCTTGCAGGTCTTACGCGTCTCGACGCGGCCGTCGACCATCACGGCGCCGTCCGCGACCATCATCTTTGCCGAGCCGCCGCTGTCCGCGAGGCCCGTGATCTTCAGCAGATTGTGTAGTTCGACGTATTCGCCGGTCAGCGTGAAATTGAGGTTGGGCATGGCGTCTGCACCTTGGGAAACGAGGTCGCGTTGGGGGTTCGCATCATAAAGCAAGTCCGCGCGGCGCGTCCGGCGGTGCACGGACCGCACAGATAGCGACCCGGAAAAGGGGCGCTTGTCGCGCGAGGTTGTATGGATATACAGTATGCGTCGCATCCTGAAATCCATCCACCGCGCAAACCGATCCGTGTCCACTGTCGCCGAATCCGCTCCGTCATTCGATACCGCCGCCTGGCTCGCGAAGCTCAACGCCGCCCAACGCGAAGCCGTCGAATACGGGACCGGCACGCCTGGCGCGCTGCCCGGCGCGCTGCTCGTCATCGCAGGTGCCGGCTCCGGCAAGACCAACACGCTCGCGCACCGCGTCGCCAATCTGGTGGTGAAGGGCGCCGATCCGCAGCGCATCCTGCTGTTGACCTTCTCGCGCCGCGCGGCGCTCGAAATGACCCGCCGCGTCACGCGCATCACGGGCGCCGCGGCCGCCACCGCTGGCGCGCCCAGCGTAGGGGCGGCGCTCGCGCAAGGGCTCACGTGGGCGGGCACGTTCCATAGTGTCGGAGCGCGGCTGTTGCGCGAATACGCGGACTTGATCGGCCTCGCACCCGCGTTCACGATCAACGACCGCGAAGACTCCGCCGACCTGATGAACCTCGTGCGCCACGAGCTCGGGCTGTCCGCAAAGGAACGGCGCTTTCCGGCGAAGGGCACCTGTTTCGCAATCTATTCTCGCGTCGTCAACACGGGCGCATCGCTTGGCCAGGTGCTGGACGGCGCGTTTCCGTGGTGTCGCGAGTGGCAGGACGATCTGCGCCGGCTGTTCGCCGCTTACGTCGAGGCGAAACAGAAGCAGAGTGTGCTCGACTACGACGACCTGCTGCTCTACTGGTCGCATATGGCTGCCGAACCGGCCATCGCTGCCGATCTGTCGGCACGCTTCGATCACGTGCTGGTCGACGAATACCAGGACACCAACCACCTGCAAGCGTCGATCCTCCTTGCGATGAAGCCGGACGGCCGGGGCCTGACCGTGGTCGGCGATGACGCGCAGTCGATCTACTCGTTTCGCGGCGCGACCGTGCGCAATATCCTCGATTTCCCCGCGCTGTTCGACCCGCCCGCCCGCCAGGTCACGCTCGAGCAGAACTACCGGTCGAGCGCGCCGATTCTCGCCGCGTCGAACGCGGTGATCGAGCTCGCGAGCGAGCGCTACACGAAGAACCTGTGGACCGACAAGGCCTCGGCGCAGCGCCCGCGCCTCGTCACGGTCGCCGACGATGCCGCGCAGGCTCGCTACGTCGTCGAGCAGGTGCTGGAAGCGCGCGAGCAGGGGGTGAAGCTGAAGTCTCAGGCGGTGCTGTTTCGCACTGCGCATCACAGCGCCGCGCTCGAAATCGAGCTCACGCGCCGCAATATTCCATTCGTCAAGTTCGGCGGCCTGAAATTTCTCGACTCGGTGCATGTGAAGGACGTGCTCGCGGTGCTGCGCTGGGCCGAAAATCCGCGCGACCGCGTCGCCGGCTTTCGGGTCGTGCAACTGCTGCCGGGCGTCGGCCCCGCCACCGCGGCGAAGCTGCTCGACGACCTCGTCGCTCGCGCGGACGGCGGCGATCCTGTCGCGACCGCCGGCAGCGTGCTGGCCGCGTTTGCCGCCCCCGCACGGGCGCAGGAAGACTGGCATCCGTTCGTCAGGCTGATGTCGAGCGTGTATGGGCGGCAAACGCCGTGGCCCGCCGAGTTCGAAATGGTGCGGCGCTGGTACGAGCCGCACCTGGAGCGCAATCACGAAGACGCGGCGATTCGTCACGCAGACCTGCTGCAGATGGAAAGCATCGCGGGCACGTATCCGTCGCGTGAGCGCTTCCTGACCGAGCTGACGCTCGATCCACCCGATGCGACCAGCGACGAGTCCGGCGTGCCGCTGATCGACGAGGATTACCTGATCCTGTCGACGATCCATTCGGCGAAAGGCCAGGAGTGGCGCAACGTGTTCGTGCTGAACGGCGTCGACGGCTGCATTCCGTCCGATCTCGGCACCGGCAGCGACGAGGAAATCGACGAGGAGCGGCGCCTGCTGTACGTGGCGATGACGCGCGCGAAGGAAGACCTGCATATCGTCGTACCGCAGCGCTTTTACGTGCACAACCAGACGCATCTGGGCGACCGGCATGTCTGGGCGTCGCGTACGCGCTTCATCGCCACGCCGATGCTGCCGCTGTTCGATGCCTACGCGTGGCCGCGCGCGCCGGTGGCGAGCGCCCCGAGCGCGGCGGGACTCGCCGCGGCCGCGCAGGCGAAGATCGAGATCGCGGCGAAGCTCAGGAAGATGTGGGATTGAGCGGGCCGCGCCGGCTTGCGCCCGATGCTCGGCGCAATGCCCGCTCAGCGCGACTGGTGCTGCTGTTGTTTCGCGACCGGAGCCGGCGGTACGAAAAAGTTGCGCAGCCATGCCGCGAGCCGCGAAAACACGTCGTACGGCTCCTCGACGAAGATCTCCGGCTTGAGCAGCCGCAGATATTCCATGATCTGCTGCGCTTCCTGCTTCTGGAACGTGCCATGCGAAATGCCGAGCCGCAAGAGCCCGCGCAGTTCGCCGAGCTTCTCGCGCGCGGTGCTCCCCACGCTCGTCTCGCATGCGATCTTCGCTTCGTAGATGCGCTGACGCAGCGATTCGACGAGCCGCCATGCCGGCGTCTGCATCTCTTCCTCGAGCGCCTGAATGTCCTGCACCGTGCTCTTGATCTGGGCGGCGAGCGGGTCGATCAGCGCCGCATCGCCTTCCGCTTCCTTGACGATCGCAGCCGCCCACTCGCGGCATTGCTTGGCGTGCTCCTCGGGCGTCCATTCGGAGCGTGACGCGAAACCGAAGCCGAACTCGCTCGCCTGGCGCATCAGGATCGAAACGACGTCCGGAAACTCTTTGTCGAGCGTGCGTTTGGCCCACGCGTACTGGCCGCCCTGCAGCATCCGCTGCACTGCGTGCTCGGTGAGCGGCACCATGTTGTCGAGCAGCTTCGCGCGCAAGAAGTCCTCGAACGACGGCGTCGCGAACTGCGGATCGAGCTTCAGCGAGACACGCAAAAACGCCTCGAAGTCCTTGCGCAGCGACGCGACAGTCTCGTCCTTGAGCTTCAGGGTGATTTGACCCATGTGTTATCCCGTTTAATGCGGCCGCGCGCGGCGTGCCGCCGCAAGATCGCCCGTCCGGATGCGGACCGGGGCGACGCGACGCCGGCTGCCGACGCGCCTGATTCCATCCTGTTGCCGCGTAACCAGCGGGACGACTCCCGATGAGCGGACCTCGACTGCATATCGGCGGGGTGGCGGGAAACTTGAGGGCGGCCGGCGCGGCGTCAGCGGAGCGCTGATGAGTTGGTGGGCGGGCGCGAAGAGTGCGCTTACTTCAGCACGACGCCCTGCCAGACGAAGAACACGACGAGGCCGACTGCAATCGTCAGCAGCGGCCGGCGCGTCAGCGCACTGACGACGATCGCCGCGAGCGCGCCGACCAGTTGCGGGTTGCGCCATGTCAACTCGGCGCTGGTGCCGTGCGGCGAAACGGCCATCGGTACGATGATCGCCGTCAGCACCGTGACAGGCACGAAGCCGAGCGCGGTGCGCAGAAGCGGCGGGAACACGAGCCGGTCGCCAAGCACGAACACGGCCGCGCGTATCAACCATGTAATCGCGGCCATGCCGACGATCAGAACGACGTAGCTCATCGCGTAGCCTCCACGCTACGGCGCGTGCCGCGCAGGTTCAGACGCGGCATCGACAGCAGCACGCCGAGCGCGACCCCCGCGAACACTGCGCCGAGCAGGCCGAGCTTGTACGGCCATGCCTGCCAGAAGAACGCCAGCGCACCGGCGGTGACGGCCGCCGCGATATAGCGCAGCGCAACCAGTTGCGGCACGACGATCGCGATGAACGTCGCGACCATCGCGAAGTCGAGACCGAGCGACTGCAGGCCCGGGAAGGCCGCGCCGAACAGCAGGCCGGCGACGGTCCACAACTGCCAGTTCAGATACATCGCGATGCCGGCGCCAAAGAAGTAGTGCGGGCCGACCGTGCCCGGCTCGCGATGCCGGTAGTGCTCCCACGCGACCGCGAAGACCTCGTCGGTAAGCAGCGCGCCGAGCGCCCAGCGCCAGCGCTTCGGCAGATGCGCGACGTGCGGCGCGAGCGTCGCGCTATACAGCACGTGACGCAGATTGACGACGAGCGTGGTCGCCCAGATCACGGCGAAGCTCGCGTGCCCCGCGATGAGCCCGAGCGCGATGAACTGGGCGGAGCCCGCGAAGACGACGAGCGACATCAACTGTCCGTGCCACGGATGCAGCGGGCCGGACGTCACGAGCGTGCCGAAAATTACGCCGAACGGCGCGGCCCCCACCATCATCGGGATGATGTCGCGCGCGCCGGCGGCGAATTCTTTGAGATGGCCGCCCCGGTTGGGCTGGCCTTGGCTGAAATCGGTCAATCTGAGCCTCCTTGATTGCGCAAGCATAGCGGCTGACCGGCGTTCGGACTTGTACGTTCTTGCGGCGGGATGGCTGGTGGATGATGGCAGGGGCGGATTGCGGCGGCGCGCTCACGGCGCGCGTTGCAGGCGCCGATGGCGCCGCGTATGGGGCGTTACGCGGCGCGGTGCGTGCCTTGCCATTGGCCCGGCGGTACGCCGAACATGCGCCGGAAATGCCGCGTGAAATGGCTCTGGTCGGTAAAGCCGCTGGCGGCGGCGACCTCGGTCACCGGAACGCCGGCGCGCAACGGCGCGAGTGCGCGTTGCAGGCGCACCTGATTGCGCCACGCGTGCGGCGGCAGGCCAGTCGATTGCGCGAACAGCCGCGCCGCGTGGAACGGCGACAGACCCGCCGCCTTTGCAACCTCGGCGAGCGTCACCGGTTCGACGAGATCGCCAGCCAGACGCTCCTGCATGAGCGCGACACGCGTGTCGTCGGTGGCGATGCGCGTGGAGACGGGACGCGTCTGTGCGTACCGGACCAGTAGCGTGGACAGTGCGTCGAGCATCGCGGCTTCGGCCGCGAGCGGGTCGTCGCCGGCCTCGAGCAGACGGTGGGCGCGCGCGAGCCGTATGGCGAGATCGGCATCGTGGATCACGCCGGGCGCGAACCATGGCAAGGCTTGCGGCTTGCCGGCCACTTCGTCGGCAAGCGCGCGGATAAAGTCTACCGGCGCATACATCACGCGATACCGCCAGCCGGCCTCGACCGCCCTCGAGCCGGTATGCAACTCGCCCGGATTGATGATCGGCACGCTGCCCGCTTCGGCGACATGGTTCTCGCCGAGATACCGGTAGCATTCCGCGCCCGCCATGATCACTGGAATCGTGTAGGCGTCGTGCCAATGCGGCGCAAACTCATGGTCGTGATATTCGGCGGTGAGCAGATCCGCGCCGGGCAGAAGCGGCGTGCGCCAGTAGCGGGCGGAATCGCGGAAACGAGGCGTGGCGGTCATGACGAAAGTCCGGCAGGACCGCTCAGTTTAACGCCTCGTAGCCGGAGACGGCGGCGGGCCCCCGCGTGCACCGCCGCGCGCCGCCGGCGCCGTCACTCTCGCTTATTTGACAGGAATCGTCGTGCCGGGCGGCATCGGCACGGCGCTTACGCTATTTTTCGCGCTGCCGCTCACCACGCGGTCGCTGTAGGTCAGATAGACCAACGCGTTGCGCTTCGTGTCGACTACGCGTACCACGTGCAGCGACTTGAAGATCAGCGACATGCTGACCGAAAACACGTCGTCCTTCTGTTTGACGGGGCCGGTGAAATTCAGCGGCCCGACCTGGCGACACGCAATCGAGGCCTCGGTCGGATCTTCGGCGATGCCGAGCGTGCCCTTGATACCGCCGGTCCGCGCGCGCGACACGTAGCAGGTGACGCCTTGCACGACGGGATCGTCGTACGCCTCGACGACCACGCGGTCAGAGCCGGTAACGTGGAAATTCGTATTGACGCTGGCGATTTCTTCGCCCTGCGCCGAAGAGAGCAGCAGCGCGCCGACGGCCGCGAGCCCGATGCGTAGCGAGGTGATTTTCATGAGCTTGCCGGTTCAGTGTCTGGAGTGGGCCGGCGCCGGAGAGGAGTGAAACGTGCGCCGTGAAGCCGCCATCGTATAACGGCGCGGGGCCCGGAATCCAAGCCGCGAAAACAAAAGGCCCGCACGGATGCGGGCCTTTCAGAATTTTGGCTCCTCGACCTGGGCTCGAACCAGGGACCTACGGATTAACAGTCCGGCGCTCTACCGACTGAGCTATCGAGGAACAGCAGTACAACTTGATCTACATAAAAAAACCCGTTTTGATTAACGGGCTTTTGCAATTCTTGGCTCCTCGACCTGGGCTCGAACCAGGGACCTACGGATTAACAGTCCGGCGCTCTACCGACTGAGCTATCGAGGAACAGAACAACAACAGCAGAGAAGCGAAATTGTAGGTGCGGCTAAAACGTCTGTCAATACCCCCGCGCTCATCCCGCTATTAAATCTGAATCGGCGGAGCAAGGGTGACAAGCGACGGTTGCCGGCGGCCGCGCTCAGCGCGCGAGCAGCGCGAGCTTTTCCTTCACGTCCTTGAATTCGTCGGCTTCCGGAAGCGGCGCCTTGGTTTTCGTGATGCTCGGCCACGCCTTCGCCAGATCGGCGTTCAGCGCGATGAAGTTCTGCTGGTCGCCCGGCACGTCTTCTTCAGCATAGATGGCATTCACCGGGCACTCGGCCACGCACACGGCGCAGTCGATGCATTCATCGGGGTCGATCGCGAGGAAGTTGGGACCTTCGCGAAAGCAGTCCACCGGGCACACATCGACACAGTCGGTATAGCGGCACTTGATGCAGCTTTCGGTCACAACGTGAGTCATTCAGGCAGCTCCTGCATGCGGAATCAGGGAAGGCGCGGACGCCGAAAGAGCTATTGTAACGTAACGTCAAGAGGCACATGAAGCATCGGCCCGCGCGTCTTATATGTTTTTGTGATTAGTTTATGGGGTGCCGCGAGCCTCCACGGACGACAGGCGAAGGTCCGGTGGCGCGCTGGATTCGGACGCATTCGGGTAACATGCGTCAGGTTGGCGCGCCGCTCGGCTCAGCGCGTCCGTTGCAAGGGTGCCGTGAGCCCTTTTCGTTTTTTCAGCGGTCCAGTTCGTACCATCATGATTATTACTTCGCTGCTCGATACCGATCTGTACAAGTTCACGATGATGCAGGTGGTGTTGCATCACTTCCCCGCGGCGAACGTGGAGTACCGTTTCCGCTGCCGCACGCCGAATGTTGACCTGGTGCCGTACATCGACGAGATTCGCGACGAAGTCCGCAAGCTCTGCGAACTGCGTTTCAGCGACGACGAGCTCGATTACTTGCGGCGCATGCGCTTCATCAAGGGCGACTTCATCGAGTTCCTCGCGCTGTTCCATCTGAACGAGAAGTACATTTCGATCACGCCGTCGCCGAAGGGCAATGGCGAAATCGACATCGACATCAAGGGGCCGTGGCTGCATACGATCCTTTTCGAAATTCCGGTGCTCGCGATCGTCAATGAAGTCTATTTTCGCAATACCCAGCAAACACCCGACTACCACGTGGGCCGCGGCCGTCTGCTCGACAAGATCCAGTTGCTCGGCGCGCGTCCGGAGTTCGCCGACTGCAAGATCGCCGACTACGGCACGCGCCGCCGCTTCTCGAAGCAGTGGCACGAGGAGGTGATCCTCACGCTGAAAGACGGCCTCGGCGAGCAGTTCGCCGGCACGAGCAACGTCTTCTACGCAATGAAGCACAGCCTGACGCCGCTCGGCACGATGGCGCACGAGTATCTGCAAGCTTGCCAGGCGCTCGGTCCGCGCCTGCGCGACTCGCAGATCTTCGGCTTCGAGATGTGGGCGAAGGAGTATCGCGGCGACCTCGGAATTGCGCTTTCGGACGTGTACGGCATGCAGGCGTTCCTGCGCGACTTCGACATGTACTTTTGCAAGCTCTTCGATGGCGCGCGACATGATTCCGGCGATCCGTTCGACTGGGGCGAGCGCCTGCTCAAGCACTACGAGGCCAATCGCTGCGACCCGCGCACCAAGATCCTCGTGTTCTCCGACGCGCTCGACATCCCGAAGGTGCTGCAGCTATACGAGCGGTTCCGCGGCCGCTGCAAGCTCGCGTTCGGTGTGGGCACCAATCTGACCAACGACCTTGGGTACAACCCGCTGCAGATCGTCATCAAGATGGTTCGCTGCAATGGTCAGCCGGTCGCGAAATTGTCGGACTCACCGGGCAAGAACATGTGCGAGGACAAGGCGTATCTCGCCTATCTGCGTCAGGTATTCGGGATCGCGCAGCCGGAAGAAGAAGCGGCGAAGTAGCGCGCTTTGCGGCTTGCTTATCGGTTCATTGCGTGGTCATCATCTGCTTGTGTTCTGGTTGTCGTGGCGAACAGTGTCGCCGCGCTCGCGACGTTCGACAATATGCCGTTCGGCCAGGGTGTTCGCGCAAAGGGCCGCCGGTATAATCCTCGCCATATCGCACGGCTGTCGACACGAGGATTTCGCCCATGGACACATCGATTGCCCGCCGCAACATTCTGGCGCGCATCCGCGCCGCGCAAGGGCGTGAGCCCGAACCGAGCGCCGCCGAGCGCGAAGCCGCGGCAGACTATCTCGCGCGTCATCCGGCCGGTCCGCGCCCGGACATGCCCGCCGACCTGCGCGCGCGCTTCATCGAAGAAGCGCAGAAAATGGCGAGCACCGTCGACACCGTTCAAACCCTCGCCGAAGTGCCCGCCGCCGCGCATCGCTATCTGACGCAACAGGGCTTGCCGTTGCAGGCCATCGCATGGCAAACGCTGCACGAGCTGCCGTGGGCCGAAGCCGGCCTCATCGTCGAATTTCGCAAACCGCAAGACCAGGACGCGGTCGGTCTCACCGGCTGCTTCTGCGCGACTGCGGAGACCGGCACGCTCGTGTTGCTGTCCGGACCCGAGACGTACGCGTCGGCTGCGCTGCTGCCGCAGACGCATATCGCGATCGTGCCGGCGTCACGCATCGTCGCCGGTCATGAAGAGGCGTTCGGTCTGATCCGCAAGGAGCGCGGCGAGCTGCCGCGCGCGGTCAATTTCGTCTCGGGACCATCGCGTACCGGCGACATCGAGCAGACCATCGTGCTGGGCGCGCACGGCCCTTACCGGGTGCATGCAATCGTCGTGCAGGATGCTTGAACGCGTCGCGCGGCGGCGTGGTAGCGCATTCGCGACCCGTGCGGTTGCAAACTGTCGCACGGCCTGTATCGGCATGAGTTCGCGGGCGGGCCGCGCGGGCCTGTGCCTCGCCGTGGCATCAATGCTTGCGCTGTGCTCGCGGCCCGTGCTGGCTGCAACGCTCGACGGCGCGCATCTGTCGGCGCTGTGGGGCTTGCCTTTCGCGGGTGTGCTGCTGTCGATCGCAATCTTTCCACTCGTGGCGCCAGCCTTCTGGCATCACCATTTCGGCAAGATCGCGGCGGCGTGGGCGCTCGCTTTCCTCGCGCCGTTTGCAGCGAGCTTCGGCGTGAGCGCGGCGCTCGGTGCGCTCGCGCATGCCATGTTCGACGAGTACATCCCCTTCATCATCCTGCTGACCGCGCTCTACACCGTCGCGGGCGGCATCTGCGTGCGCGGCAATCTGCATGGCTCCCCGCGTCTGAACACTGCGATTCTCGCGCTCGGCACCTTGCTCGCGAGCGTGATGGGTACGACTGGCGCCGCGATGCTGCTGATCCGCCCGTTGCTGCGCGCAAACGATAATCGCCGCCATGTGACCCACGTCGTCGTGTTCTTCATTTTCCTCGTCGCGAACGTCGGGGGGGCGCTGTCGCCGCTCGGCGACCCGCCGCTGTTCCTCGGCTTTCTCGAAGGCGTGGGCTTCTTCTGGACCACCCAGCATCTCGCGCGGCCCATGCTGTTCGTGAGCGGCATGCTGCTCGTCGCTTTCTATGCGCTCGACTCGTACTACTTTCACCGGCGCGAGGAGGTGCGTTCAGCGTTCCTCGATCCCACGCCCGATGGGGCGCCGCTCGGCGTCGACGGGAAGATCAATTTCGTGCTGCTCGCCGCGGTGATTGCGCTCGTGCTGATGAGCGGGCTGTGGCGCCCGCAAATAGCATTCGATGTGTTCGGCACGCACCTCGCGTTGCAAAACATCGTGCGCGACGCCGCGCTGATCGGCGTCACACTGCTGTCGCTCGCGTTGACACCGCGCGCCGCGCGCGCGGGCAACGACTTCAACTGGGCGCCGATCGAGGAAGTCGGCAAACTGTTCGCCGGTATCTTCGTGACGATCGTGCCGGTCATCATGATGCTGCGCGCAGGCGAAGCCGGCGCATTCGCGGGCATCGTGCATCTGGTGAACGAGCCGTCAGGCGAGCCGCGCGACATCATGTACTTCTGGGCGACCGGCCTGCTATCGTCATTTCTCGACAACGCGCCGACCTATCTCGTGTTCTTCAACCTGGCCGGCGGAGATGCGCAGACCTTGATGAGCACCGGCGCTACGACGCTCGCGGCGATTTCGGCCGGTGCCGTCTTCATGGGCGCTAACACCTACATTGGCAATGCGCCGAACTTCATGGTGAAGGCGATCGCGCAATCGCGCGGCGTGCGCATGCCGAGCTTTTTCGCGTATATGGGCTGGTCCGGCGCGGTGCTGCTGCCGTTGTTTGCGCTGACCGGCTGGCTCTTTTTTGGACGCTGAATCTGCAACGCCGAGGCAATCCCTCGACGTGCGATACGGAGACTTGCAATGCAGAAAATCCTCGTCGCCCGTTCGATCTTTCCCGATGTGATCGACCGGCTCAAGCAGTACTTCGACGTCGACTGGAACGAGGGCGACGTGTTGCCCGCCGACGAACTGAAGCGCCGTCTCGCGGACAAGGACGGCGCGCTGACGGCCGGCGAGATGATCGACGCGGGTGTGCTCGCCGCGGCGCCGCGTCTGCGCGTCGTGTCCAACATGGCGGTCGGCTACAACAACTTCGATATGGCCGCGTTCAACGCGGCGAACGTACTCGGCACCAACACGCCGGACGTGCTGAACGAATCGACCGCTGACTTCGGCTGGGCGCTGATGATGGCCGCCGCGCGCCGCATCGCAGAATCCGAGCACTGGCTGCGCGCCGGGCATTGGCAGAAATGGAGCTACGACGGTTTCCTCGGCAGCGACCTGTACGGCTCGACGCTCGGCGTGATCGGCATGGGCCGGATCGGACAGGCGCTCGCGCGGCGCGCGCGGGGCTTCAACATGCGGGTCATCTATCACAACCGCTCGCGCGTCGCGCCGCAGATCGAGACCGAGCTGAACGCGGAGTACGTGTCGAAAGATGATCTGTTGCGGCACGCCGACCACGTCGTGCTGGTGCTGCCGTACACCAAAGACAACCACCACACGATCGGCGCGGCCGAACTCGCGCTGATGAAGCCGAGCGCGACGCTCACGAACATCGCGCGCGGCGGCATCGTCGACGATGCGGCGTTGGCCGACGCGCTGCGCAACAGACGCATCGCGGCGGCCGGTCTCGACGTGTTCGAGGGCGAGCCGAATCTCAATCCGGCGCTGCTCAACGTGCCAAACGTCGTACTGACGCCGCACATCGCGAGCGCGACCGAAACCACGCGCCGCGCCATGGCGAACCTCGCCGCGGACAACCTGATCGCCGGATTGGGCGTTGGACCGCGCGCCGGTCAGCCGCCGAATCCGATCAACCCCGACGTCATCGGCAAGGCGCGTTCATGACGATGATTCTGGTGGCCGCCGTCGCGGTCCTGGCGGTTGCCCTCGTGATTGCGCTGACGTTGCTGCTGCGCGGTCACGACCGCACGGAATGGCACGAGCAATTCGAGATGCTGAACGAACGCGTCGATGCCGTCGTCGACGCCCACGCCCATACCGCCGAGCGGCTCGAGCGGCAATTGCGCAATGACATCGCCGAGACGGCGCGCGTGTCGCGCACCGAGCAGAGCAGCGGCTTCGCGCAGTTTCAGCAGACGCTCGCCTCGCAGTTCAGCAGCATGACGACGGTGCAAGGCGGCAAGATCGACGGTTTTGCGCAGCAGCTCGATGCCGTGCGCCACAGCCTGCAGGCGCAGGCGCAGCAGGCGCGCGACGAGCAGGGCCGCTCGCTGAAGCAGTTCGGCGACACGCTGAGCCTGCAACTCGGACAACTGACCGAGGCGAACGACCGGCGCTTCGCCGAAGTGCGCGCGACGATCGAGCAGCGCCTGAAGGACATCGAGGCGAACAATGCGGCGCGGCTCGAGGAGATGCGCCGCACCGTCGACGAAAAACTGCACGCGACGCTCGAGCAGCGGCTCGGCGAATCGTTCAAGCTCGTGTCCGACCGGCTCGAACAGGTGCATCGCGGCCTCGGCGAAATGCAGACGCTGGCGGCCGGCGTCGGCGATCTGAAGCGCGTGCTGACCAACGTCAAGACGCGTGGCACATGGGGCGAAGTGCAGCTCGAAGCCTTGCTCGAACAACTGCTGACCGCCGATCAATACGCGAAGAACGTCGCGACGGTGCCGAAGAGCGCCGATCGCGTGGAGTTCGCAATTCGTCTGCCTGGGCGGCCGGAGCCCGGCGGCGCGAATACGCCGGTGTGGCTGCCGATCGACGCCAAGTTCCCCCGCGAGGACTACGAGCGGCTGATCGAAGCGCAGGAGCGCGCCGATCCGCTCGCGGTCGAGGAAGCATCGCGTGCGCTCGAGGCGCGGATTCGCGCGGAGGCGCGCACGATCGCCGAGAAGTACGTGGCGCCGCCGCATACGACCGACTTCGCGCTGCTATTCCTGCCGACCGAGGGCCTGTACGCGGAAGTGCTGCGCCGGCCGGGGTTGACGGACCTGCTGCAGCGCGACTATCGCGTGACGATTGCTGGGCCGACCACGTTGACCGCGTTGCTCAATAGTCTGCAGATGGGTTTTCGCACGCTGGCGATCGAGAAGCGTTCGAGCGAGGTGTGGCAGGTGCTCGGCGCGGTGAAGACGGAATTCGGCAAGTTCGGCGACGTGCTCGCCAGGACCAAGGCGCAGCTCGAAACCGTCACGCGTTCAATCGAGGCCGCGGAAACGCGCACGCGCATGATGAACCGCAAGCTGCGCGATGTCGAGGCATTGCCGGGCGACGAGGCAAACGGGCTGCTCGGCGATGCGCTGTCGGGTGCGGAGCCTGATGAGCAATGAGCGGCGAGGCGCTAGAACTCGAGCGCCTCGAGCCGGCCGCTTCAGATCGTCGCTCAGGCTTTCCTGAGTCGCGGCGAAGATGTGCGTGAGGTCTCCGGCCCGCGCGAGCCCGTGGCGGAGCGGGAAGCTCGCACCGGCATCCGCGTACGTGGCGGCGCGGATCGTCGCCGGCATTACGCTTCTTCCGGTGCGTCGGCCAGATGGATTTCAATACCACCGAAGCGCGACGCGACCCAGTTGTAGGCGTGGCACGCGATCCACAGCAGCACGAAGCCGAGGATCGCGTTCAGCAGCAGCGCGCTGAACACCGTGCTCAGCTCCACCGAGCCATAGCGCACGAACGCGACCACCACGCCGAGCAGCACGATCGGCACTGAGAACGTCAGATACACGAGGATCAGCGCTTTGGCCGTCTGTCCTGGTGCGATGAACGAGATCTGTTTTTTCATGTAAGTCAAACCCGTGTGTGTCGTAGTGATAGGGGGTGGAGTGCGGATGCGGCGCCGATCTGGTGCGATCAATGCGCCGCGCGGAACCTCAGATGAGACCGTCGAACAGCATGATCGACACGCGTTCGCCGACGTCGATGTCGCCCTCGTCGTGGCCGAGCACGATGAAGCAGTTTGCTTCGCTCATCGAACTCAGCACGCCCGAGCTTTGCGAACCGGTCGGGCTCACGTGCCAGTGCCCATGCGCGTCCTGTTCAGCGATGCCGCGCTGGAATTCGGTGCGGCCCGCGCGCTTGGCCAGCGCCACGCGGCTGGTCGCGTGAATCACCGGCAGCGGGCGCGGCGTCGTGCCAGCCATCAGCAGCAGGGCTTCGCGCACGATCTGATAGAACGTCACCATCACGGCGACCGGATTGCCCGGCAGGCCGAAGAATAGCGCAGGATGGCCGAGCCCTGGACGCGCACCGGACCACAGGCGGCCGAACGCGAGCGGCCGGCCGGGGCGCATCGCGAGGCTCCAGAAGGCGACGTCGCCAAAGCTCTGCACCAGTCGCTTCGTGAGGTCAGCTTCGCCGACCGACACGCCGCCCGAGGTCAGCACCACGTCGGCATTGGCCGCGGCGCTGTGCAGCGCGGCTTCGAGCGCGGCCGGCTCGTCGCGCACGACGCCGAGATCGAGCGTGTCGACGTTCAGGCGCCGCAACATCGCAAACAGCGTGTAGCGATTGCTGTCGTAGACCGAGCCGGCATCGAGCGGCTCGCCGAGCGAGCGCAGTTCGTCGCCGGTCGAAAAGAACGCGACCCGCAGACGCCGCCGCACGCTGACTTCGCCGATGCCGAGCGAGGCGAGCAGACCGAGGTCCGACGCGCGCACGATGCGGCCAGCATGCAGCGCGACGTGACCGCGCGCGAGATCCTCGCCGGCGCGGCGGCGGTTCGCGCCCGCCGTGACCGCGTTGGCAGCGAAGCGGATCGACGGGGACTCCGCGCCGTCGCGCGTCACCCGTTCCTGTGGCACGACGGTGTCGCAGCCCGCGGGCATGCAGGCGCCGGTCATCACGCGCACGCACTGATTCGCCGCAACGCGGCCCGTGAACGGATGTCCGGCTAGCGCCGTGCCGGTGACCATCAGCTCGACACTGTGTTCGCCGCCTTGCGTGCCGCCGCCGAGCGCGGCGTGGTTGAACGCATAGCCGTCCATTGCGGAGTTGTCGTGCGCGGGCACGTCGATCGGTGACACGATGTCGGCGGCCAGCACGCGGTCGAGGGCATCGCGCAAGGACACGCGCTCGATGGCCGCGACCGGTGTCGCCCACTGCCGGACAATCGCCTGAGCGGCCGAGACGGGTAGCGCGTGTGGATCGTACTGCGCGACGCAGCGGGAAAAGTCGTTGAGCGTGGTCATGAAGGGCTGGGCGCCGCGACTGGAGACGGGCGCGGCTGTTGCCGTGCGGCCGGAGCGGCTGTCAGCCGGGGCCTCGATTACGTTCGAGGTCGGCGAGTTCTTGTAACGAGTTGGCATTGTAAAACGCGCGCTCGTCGGTAAAGACGACTTCGACTGTCGTGTGGCGCGCGTACCACGCGCGGACCTTGCGCTCGCCAGCGGCCAGAAACGTGGCCATGTCGTCCGCGAGGGCGGCGCGCATGAGCGCGAACACTGGATGCAGCGACGTCCCGCCGTGGGCGTCCACGGTAGTGACGGTGGCGATGTCGGCGTGGTTCGCCTCGAGTGCGTGCGCGAGGCACGCGGCGAGATTGGTGGGCAGCCACGGCGAATCGCAGGGTGCGCTGAGCAGGTACGCGGTGCGGGCGGCGCGCAGTCCAGAGAGCATGCCGGCCAGCGGACCGGGAAAGTCGGGGAGGCTGTCGGCAAGGACGGTGGCGCGATAGGGCGCGCCGAGCGCCGCATAGACGTCGGGATGACGGTTCGCGCTGATCAAGAGCGGGCCGGTCTGCGGAGCGAGGCGCCGCAGCACGTGAGCGGCGAGCGGTTCACCGTGGAGCGGCTGGAGCCCCTTGTCGACACCGCCCATGCGCGTGCCGCGTCCGCCCGCGAGCACGAGGCCGGTGATCTGTTCGCGGGTGATGGACATGCGCCGGCCGCTCAGCCGCCGATGTAGGACATTTCGACGCGACGTCCGCCCGGCTCGCCCGGATCGGCCGGCTGGCTGCCGCGCAGCTGCGAGTAGCGGTCGCTGCGGCCTTGCCAGATTTCGGCAATGGCGGTGGCGATCTCAGCGTCGCTCGCGGCGCCGCGCAGCAACGCGCGCAGATCGTGACCGGTCGATGCGAACAGGCACAGGTACAGCTTGCCCTCGGTCGACAAACGCGCGCGCGTGCAAGCGCCGCAGAACGCGCGCGTGACGCTCGAAATGACGCCGATCTCGCCGCCGCCGTCGACATAGCCCCAGCGCTGAGCGGTCTCGGCGGCGCTGTGCGCTTCGAGCGGCACGAGCGGGAAGTGCTCGGCGATGCGCGAGACGACCTCGGCGGAGGGCAGCACTTCAGTCATGTTCCAGCCGTTCGACGTGCCGACGTCCATGTACTCGATAAACCGCAGCACCGCGCCGGTGCCTTTGAAATGCCGCGCCATCGCGACGATTTCGCCGTCGTTGGTGCCGCGTTTGACGACCATATTCACTTTCAGCGGCGCGAGCCCGACCGCGTGAGCGGCGGCGATGCCGTCGAGTACGTCGGCGACCGCGAAGTCGGCGTCGTTCATGCGGCGGATAAGGGCGTCGTCGAGGGCGTCGAGGCTGACGGTCACGCGCGTGAGGCCGGCGTCCTTCAGGCTGCGCGCCTTGCGCGCGAGCAGCGAGCCGTTGGTGGTCAGCGTGAGATCGAGCGGACGGCCCGCGGGCGTGGTCAGTCGGGCGAGCCGGTCGATCAGGAATTCGAGGTTCTTGCGTAGCAGCGGCTCGCCGCCGGTCAGGCGAATCTTCTCGACGCCATGCGCGACGAATAGCTGCGCGAGCCGTTCGATCTCCTCAAAGCTCAGCAGCGCGCTGTGGGGCAGGAACGCATAGTCTTTGTCGAACACTGCGCGTGGCATGCAGTAGACGCAGCGGAAGTTGCAGCGGTCCGTCACCGAGATGCGCAGATCCCGCAGCGGACGCGCGAGCGCGTCATGCAGCACGCCGCTAGGCGTTTGCGTCGGGCCTGCGATGACCGGCGCCGTGCTGAGATCGGCAACGGGGATGATGCGTCGGGACATGAGGTGCTTCGTCAGGTGCTTGATCGGCTGCGGATGATTCATTCTATCGGAAATGCCCGGGGCGGCAGGCCTGCCGCGGGCGTTGTCGGGGTATACGGGGAGCGGCATGACCCGGCTCGCGGCGACGAAAGGCCACCAAAAGAAAGAGCCCGCCGGGAAGGGCGGGCTCTTTCACTGACAACGACGCGACTTACTGCGGATGCTTGATCGTTTCGACCTGTTGCATCGGCGTGGTGTCGACCGGCGGCAACGCCTTGCGCTCACGGATCACGCGCGGCGGCTTGATCGTCTGCGCCGCCGCTTCCTGCGCGGCGCGCAGCTTGTCGGCGTCGGTGTTGACCCAGATCAGGCCAGCCTGTTCGAGGACCGGCTTCAATGCATCGGCCGATGCGGGTGCGGTGCTGCGAGCGGGAGCCTGCTGCCCCGCCGCGGCGACGGCTGCCGGTTCGAACGCGGCCGGCTCCTTTTCGACGGCCGCTTGCGACTCGACGATTTCGGCCTGCGGTGCCGGCTCAGCCGCCGGTGCCTCGACGATCGTGGCCGGAGCCGCGGTGTCGAGCGCAGCCGGAGCGGCTTGCGGTTCGCTCGGGGCGGCCGGTTGCGCTTGCGCGACCGGCACGACTGCCGGCGCTTCGACATGCGCGACCGGTTCAACCGGCGCAGCCGCTTCGCCTGCGGCCGGAGCGGCTTGTTCTGCTACCGCCGGCGCTTCGACAGCCGGTTCCACCGGCGCTGCAGGTTCGATCGATGCCGCCGGAGCCTCTTCGACCGGCACCATCTTTTCGGTCTTCGCGGCATTTTCCGCTGCCAGAGCCGGCGTTTCGGCCGCCGCGTGCAGTTCGGTCACGACGACGGTTTCCGTCGCAACAGCGGCGACGACCACTTCGACCGGCGTCACGTCTTTAGCTTTGCTGGCTTCAGCCGTGTGCTCGAACGGTTGCTCGATGCGCAAGGGCGCTTCGTCGCTGGCGGCGACGTTGTCGCCTTCTGCTTCCGCGACGTCTGCTGCGAGGTTGCCGTTCACGTCCTCTTCGCGCTCACGACGGCCACCACGACGGCCGCGGCGGCGGCGGCGACGCTCCTCGCCGTCACGCGCGACCGCTTCCTGATCCAGCGGCGCGCCGTTTTCACCGACTGCGGCGCGGTTGCGCGCCTGTTCGTCGGCGGCCTGAGCGTCGGTTTGCGTCAGCGCCGCGGCCGCTTCCGCCTGCGGCTTGCGGCGCTCGCCACGTTCGACGCGTTCAGCGCGCTCGCCACGCTCGCGGCGCTCACCGCGTTCCTGGCGCTCGGCGCGCGCCGCGCCTTCGACGGCTTCTGCGCGCTCAACGGCACGGTTGTCGCGCTCGCGACCTTCGCGGGGTTCGCGCGCCTCACGCGGTTCGCGTGCCTCGCGGCCTTCCCGGGCCTCACGCGGTTCGCGCTGTTCACGGGGAGCGCGCGGCTCGCGGCCCTCGCGCGCCTCACGGCCCTCGCGTTCTTCGCGACGCTGCGACGGTTGCTGACCTTGCGCCTGGCGGCCGCCGGTCACGCCCTCGCCGCGCGTTGCCGCGTCGCGTCCGCCTGCACCGCCACGGCGGTTGCGGTTGCGATCGCCGCTACGCTCGCCCGTGCGCTCACCGCGCTCCGTGCGTTCACCGCGTTGCGGACGGGCTTGCTTGTCGGTCGCGGCTGGCGCGACGGGTGCCGGAGCAGCCGGCTCTATGCCGAACAGATTCTTCAGCCAGCGGATGAAGCCGCCGCTGCCCGGCGTCACCGCGACCGGAGCCGGCGTGGCCACCGGGCGGACCGGTGCGCTCGGCGCCGGCTTCTCGGGCGTGATGCCCTTGACCGCCGCTTCCTGCTTCGGCTTCGCTTCCTCGGCGCGCTTGCTGTAGCCGGTTTCCGATTCGAGCTCGCGGGCCGCTTCTTCGGCCATCTTCCACGATGCGCGCGGGTCGTCCAGACGCGTGTCGTCGTGACGCAGGCGCTCGAGCTTGTAGTGCGGCGTGTCGAGGTGCTTGTTCGGGATCAGCACGACGTTGACCTTGAAACGCGACTCGATCTTGTTGATTTCGGCGCGCTTCTCGTTCAACAGGAAGGCGGTCACTTCGACCGGCACCTGGCAGTGGATCGCCGCGGTGTTTTCCTTCATCGCCTCTTCCTGAATGATCCGCAGCACTTGCAGCGCGGACGATTCGGTATCGCGGATGTGGCCCGTGCCGTTGCAGCGCGGGCACGTCACGTGGCTGCCTTCCGACAGTGCCGGACGCAGACGCTGACGTGACAGCTCCATCAGACCGAAGCGCGAGATCTTGCCCATCTGCACGCGGGCGCGGTCGTGCTTGAGCGCGTCTTTCAGGCGCTGCTCGACTTCGCGCTGGCTCTTGGCCGATTCCATGTCGATGAAATCGATCACGATCAGGCCGCCGAGGTCGCGCAGACGCAACTGCCGGGCGACTTCGTCGGCGGCTTCGAGGTTCGTGCGCGCGGCCGTTTCCTCGATGTCCGCGCCCTTGGTCGCGCGCGCCGAGTTCACGTCGATCGCGACGAGCGCTTCGGTGTGGTCGATCACGATCGCGCCACCCGACGGCAGCGGCACGGTGCGCGAGTACGCGGTTTCGATCTGGTGCTCGATCTGGAAGCGTGAGAAGAGCGGCACGTCGTCGTGGTAGCGCTTCACCTTGCCGACGTTGTCCGGCATCACGATATCCATGAAGGCGCGCGCCTGGTCATGAATTTCGGTGGTATCGATCAGGATTTCGCCGATATCGGGCTGGAAGTAGTCACGAATCGCGCGGATCACGAGGCTCGATTCGAGATAGATCAGCATTGGCTGACCGGCCGTGCCGCTCTGCGACGCGGCTTCGATCGCGCGCCACAGTTGCATCAGGTAGTTCAGGTCCCACTGCAGCTCTTCGGCGCTGCGCCCGATGCCGGCCGTGCGCGCGATGATGCTCATGCCTTCCGGCAGTTGCAGCTGCGCCATGGTTTCGCGCAGTTCCTGGCGGTCGTCGCCTTCGATCCGGCGCGACACGCCGCCGCCCCGCGGGTTATTCGGCATCAGCACCAGATAGCGGCCGGCGAGCGAAATGAACGTGGTCAGGGCTGCGCCCTTGTTGCCGCGTTCCTCCTTTTCGACTTGGACGATCAGTTCCTGACCCTCCTTGAGCGCGTCCTGGATGCGCGCGGAACGCATGTCGACGCCTTCGCGGAAGTACTGGCGGGCGACTTCCTTGAATGGCAGGAAGCCGTGGCGGTCTTCGCCGTAATTGACGAAGCAGGCCTCGAGCGACGGCTCGATGCGCGTGATGATGCCCTTGTAAATATTGCCTTTGCGCTGTTCGCGGCCGGCGGTTTCGATATCGATGTCGATGAGTTTTTGCCCATCGACGATGGCGACGCGCAGTTCTTCCTGCTGCGTCGCGTTGAACAACATTCGTTTCATTGAACGACTCCAGAGCGGCCTCGCCGGTCCGGCTGCGCGGTTGTCAGTCGCGAGAGCGGAGAAGGCAGGCGTGCCGCGTCTTATTGTGTTTTCACAAGCACGCTGGAGCGGGAAAGATGGCGGGAGAATTGCCTGAGAGGGCCCGCGCCCAATAAAAAGAAGGGCGCGGTGCCGCAGGGCACATGCGAACACGGCTTCAAATCATGGCCTGACACGCCGCGTTTTGCCAGCAGACCTTCATAAGCCTTCGGCCTGGGGTGCCGGCGCGCCAGATGGGCGCGCGAGCAAAGGGCCAAAGTCCGCGGTCATGCCGCAACGGGAAGTTCGCGCAGGCGGCGCGTCTTTTCCTGCCGGGGGTGTCTCGCCTTCTTTTGACGTCGCCATGTCTTGTACTTTCTACAAGACGCCTCGGGCGCACGCCGTATTTTCGCGACTTGCAGCTTCGTCCAGCAGGGCGTCATACCACCCGGATCACGAAGCTGAAAGCTAAATTCTTTTTTACCAAGATTCCGTTACCGTCGAAGCCGACCTTGACCGAATGCGCCTGTGGGCGCCGTCCCTGCCGGGTGCTGACTTCGCGCGTGCAACTTGTTGCATCTCATTTTCAGGGTGAGCAACCAGACCCCGGCGCAAGTAAAATAATGGTTTATCGCTTGCGCTCGCGCAATCCACCCGCATTCCGGACACTGCGCGAACACTGCGCCGGCCGTCGCGGACTGCTGGGCAAATTATATTCAGAATGAAAGAGTTAGGCAAAACTTCCCAGAGATCGGTTGCGGGCGCGGTCGAAGGCTCGGTTTCGAGCGACCAGGTCTCGCTGATCGAAATCGACGACAGCGCGGCCGGTCAGCGCATCGACAATTTCCTGCTGCGCGTTTGCAAGGGCGTGCCCAAAAGCCATATCTACCGGATCCTGCGCAGCGGCGAGGTGCGCGTGAACAAGGGCCGGATCGATGCGCAATACCGTCTCGAACTGGGCGATCTCGTGCGTGTGCCGCCGATCCGCGTCGCCCGGCCGAACGAAGCCGCGGCGCATGTGCCGGTGCCCGCCGGCGGCTTTCACATCCTGTTCGAAGACGAGCATCTGCTTGTGATCGACAAGCCGGCTGGCGTCGCGGTGCACGGCGGCAGCGGTGTTGCGTTCGGCGTGATCGAACAGATGCGCGAGGCGCGGCCGCAGGCGAAATTCCTCGAACTCGTGCATCGGTTGGATCGCGAGACCTCGGGCATCCTGATGCTCGCAAAGAAGCGCGCGGCGCTCGTCAATCTGCATGAGCAGATTCGCGAGAACCGGATGGACAAGCGCTACTACGCATGCGTGCACGGCGAATGGTCGAGCGACTGGGGCCGCCGCCGCGCGGTGAAGGAACCGCTGCACAAGTACCTGACCGCCGACGGCGAGCGCCGCGTCCGGGTGCAAGCCGATGGTCTCGCTTCCCACACGGTCTTCAATCTGATCGACCGCTGGCCGCATTATGCGCTGCTGGAGGCCGAGCTGAAGACGGGGCGCACACACCAGATTCGCGTTCATCTGCAACATCTGGAGCTGCCGATCGTCGGCGACGCGAAATATGGCGATTTCGCGCTGAACAAGGCGCTTGCGCGTGCCAACGCGAAGCCGGGCATCAAGCGCATGTTTTTGCACGCCTTCCGGCTCAAGCTGACGCATCCGGCCACTGGCGCGCCGCTGCAGCTGGATGCGCCGTTGCCGGCCGATTGCCGCGGCTTTATCCAACAACTCAATGAACTACGCACTGGGTCCAACCCGGAGACGACCTTGCATGGCTAGAGAGCAATTTGATCTGATCGTCTTTGACTGGGACGGCACGCTGATGGATTCGACCGTGCACATCACCCGCAGCATCCAGGCAGCGTGTCGGGATCTCGGCCTGCCGGTTCCCGCCGACGAAGCCGCGAGCTACGTGATCGGCCTCGGCCTGCGCGACGCGCTGCAGCTTGCCGCGCCGACGCTCGATCCTGCCGACTATCCGCGCCTATCAGAGCGCTACCGCTTTCATTATCTGGTGAAGGACCAGACGACCGAGCTGTTCCCGGGCGTGCGTGAGATGCTTCAGGAGTTGCGCGACCTCGGCTATCTGCTCGCGGTCGCGACCGGCAAGAGTCGCGTTGGCCTGAACCGTGCGCTTGACCAGGCACGCCTGACGAGCCTGTTCGACGGCACGCGCTGCGCTGACGAAACCTTCTCGAAGCCGCACCCTGCGATGCTGCACGAACTGACTCGCGAATTGGGGCAGGACACCGCGCGCACGGTAATGATCGGCGATACGACGCACGATCTGCAGATGGCGCTCAACGCCGGCGTGGCGGGGATTGGGGTAACTTACGGCGCGCATCCGGCGAATTCGCTGAATGCAATGTCGCCGAAGTTCGTCGCGGCGAGCGTCAGCGATTTGTCGGGCTGGCTGCGGGAGAACGCATGAGCGCCGACCGCGTGGACACCGCTGCTTCCATCGCTGCGCCGGTGGTGCGCATCTGCGCGGCCGACGAGCTGGTCGATGGCGGCGACGGCATCCGGCGCGATGCGCGGCTCGGCGAGCAGGATGTCGTGGTTTTTTTCGTCCGCTATGACGGCCGCGCATATGGCTATCTGAACCGCTGTGCCCACGTGCCGATGGAGCTTGACTGGCAGGAAGGGCAGTTCTTCGAATCGTCCGGTTTATACTTGATGTGCGCGACCCATGGCGCGATCTACGCACCGGATACCGGCAAATGCGTTGGTGGTCCGTGTCGCGGGGGCAGATTGCGCCCCCTCCATGTCGAAGAGCGCGATACGCCCGCAGGGCGTGCGGTATTCTGGCTGCCTGACGGCGAATTGCTGCCGGTCACGCGCTGATCTCCTGTTCAATCTTTCCCACTGTCCGCATGTCCGACAATTTGACCCCCGAAAAGGACCCAAGCTCGGGCGGCCGTTCCCGTGCGCCCGCCGACGAGCCGGGCTGGGAACGGGCCGCGCTCGAGCGCATCGCGCTCGCCGCGATCAACGAGCAACGCGCCGCGCGGCGTTGGCGGATTTTCTTCCGCCTTGTGTTTCTCGTGGTGCTCGCCCTGGCGGTTTGGGGTGTACTGACCTTCTCGGGCGAGCGGGTCGCCACTACTGGCCGTCATACGGCAATGGTGTCGCTTAACGGCGAAATCGCGACGGATGCGAATGCGAACGCCGAAGATATCAACACCGCGCTCGATTCCGCCTTCGAAGACTCCGATACCGCCGGGGTGATCCTTTACTGCAACAGCCCGGGCGGCAGTCCGGTGCAGGCGGGTATCATCAACAGCGAGATTCGGCGGCTGCGCGGCAAATATCCGTCGATTCCGCTGTATGTTGTGGTCGGCGATATGTGCGCATCAGGCGGCTACTACGCGGCCGCGGCGGCAGAGAAGATCTATGTCGACAAGGCGAGCATCGTCGGTTCGATCGGCGTGCTAATGGATAGCTTCGGTTTCACCGGGCTGATGGACAAATTGGGGATTCAACGCCGGTTGCACACATCGGGTGAGAACAAGGGATTTTTCGATCCGTTCTCGCCGGAAACCCCGAAGATGGACGCGCATGCGCAGGATATGCTCGATCAGATCCACGCCCAGTTCATCGACGCGGTGCGTCAGGGGCGCGGCAAGCGTCTGCATGAGACGCCGGATATGTTCTCCGGTCTGTTCTGGACGGGGCAGAAGAGCGTCGAACTAGGTCTCGCGGACGGTTTCGGCGACGCAGACTACGTTGCGCGTGAAATCTTCAAGGCACCGGATATCGTCGATTACACGGTAAAAGAGAGCATTACGGACCGCGTTGCCCGTAAATTCGGCGCAGCGCTCGGCGCCGGCGCAGTTCGCGCGATGGCGCTTGGCGAGAAGATGAATCTGCGTTGAGCTGGCAGTTACAAGAGAGAAAGCCCGCGCAATCGATTTGGTCTGTTGCGCGGGCTTTGTCCTGGTGCAGGTGTTTCCTCTCTGGCAGATGTTCATGCTGACCGTCGCCTGCGCTCAGGCCGCCAGAATCAGGAAAATCGCCGGCCGCTTGTGCAGTTCGATGTCGGACTTTTTTTTCCAGTCGCTCACCGTCCGGCTCGCGATCACTTCAGTCGGGAGCGTCAGATCAACCGCCACGCAGACAAGCGTCGAGGGCCCGCAGGTGGCCAGTAAGGTATCGAGCAACGCGCGGTTCCGGTACGGTGTTTCGATGAAAATCTGCGTCTGCCTGCTCTTGCGCGACTGTTGCTCGAGATCGCGCAGCCGCTTGGCGCGCTCGGCGGCGTCGACGGGCAGGTAGCCGTGAAACGCGAAGCTCTGGCCGTTCAGCCCCGATGCCATCAGCGCAAGCAGAATCGAACTCGGCCCGACCAGCGGCACGACCTTAACGCCGCGTTCGTGCGCGCGACGCACGAGCAGCGCGCCCGGATCGGCGACCGCTGGGCAGCCGGCTTCGGAAACGAGGCCTGCATCTGTGCCTGCGAGCAGCGGCGCGAGCAGCTTGTCGATCTCGCCGGCTGGCGTATTGACGTTCAGTTCGCGAATCTCGATTTCCTGAATGGGCCGCTCGGTGCCGACCTTTTTCAGGAACGCGCGCGTTGTTTTCGCGTTTTCACCAATGTAATAGTGCAGCGACGCCGCGCGGGCGCGCACGGGCGCGGGCAGCACCAGCTCGAGCGCGCTTGCGTCGCCTTCGCCGAGCGTATTTGGAATCAGATAGAGCGTGCCGGTCATCGCGCCCCCAGAAGCGGATAGTCGGCCGCGAGCAGCATGCTCGACAGCGCGATCAGCGGCAGGCCGACGAGCGCAGTCGGGTCGTCGGAATGGATGGCGTCGAGCAGTGCGATGCCAAGCCCTTCCGATTTGGCGCTGCCGGCCACGTCGTACGGCGTTTCGGCATGCAGATAGGCGTCGAGCGCCGCGTCCGGCAGGTTGCGGAAGCGCACGCGGGTGATCACGTCGACGGTTTGCGCGCAGTCCGACGCACTGTCGAACAGGCACAGCGCACTATGAAACAGTACGTCGCGGCCGCGCATCGCCTGCAATTGCGCGAGAGCCCTGTCGTGCGTGCCGGGCTTGCCGATCTGCAGACCGTCGTAGGTGGCGACCTGGTCGGAGCCGATCACCAGCGCGCGTTCGTCGTGGGCGAGCACTTGGGCGACCGCGCGGGCTTTGGCTTCGGCGAGGCGCAGTGCGGTGGCTTCGGGTGTTTCGCCGGCGAGTGGGGTTTCGTCGATCGCGGGCACGACGACGTCGAACGGCACGCGCAGGCGTTCGAGCAACTTGCGGCGATACTGCGAACTCGACGCCAGAACCAGGCGTGGCGGGCGTTTGGAGGAATCAGGCATGATGTGCGGGCAACGGGGGAGGCGGGTCGTACGGGGTCGCGAGAGGCGCGCGCGTACGGGCTTAAGTGTTTGACTCGAAAAGACAAAACGGATATGATTTTGGGCTTTTCACGGTATGCTTGCGCTTGAAGGGTCCCGGCGCGTTTCGCGGCTTTCGGAGGGTTAAAGAAAGCGCAGCAGGGTCGGACATAATGGCTGCGGGCTTCGCTGGCTGCCTCGCACACCGGATTATCTTCGCGGCGGATCTGATCGTCCTTCGCGGATCACCCCGGCAATATGTTTGGTTTGCCGACGCAGGAGCGCACATGACTCAACATCCTGGCAAACCTGCAGGTCTGCCCGACCCGCATGAACTCGATCTGTTCGAATTTGCGCGGAGCGGGCGTCAGGCCGCGGGTGTCGTGCGCGTCTCGCAACTGCCGCGCATGTTAAACGAAATCCCTGCGGAAGCGCCAGATCGCGACACCGCGTTCACATGGCAGGCCGAAGGGACGACGCAGCCGGAATTGCAGGACGATGGTACCGAAGGTCCGCAGCCTTATCTGCGGCTGGCGATCCACGGCGTCACGTGGCTCGAATGCCAGCGGTGCTTGACGCCGTATTCGCAGGCGTTCAACGTCGATGCAACTTACCGGATCGTCAATACGGAGGCGGAGGCCGAAGAGTTTCCGCTGGACGAAGATGAAGTCGAGGTGATCGTGGGCTCGCGTCAGTTCGATCTCATCGACTTGATCGAAGAAGAGTTGTTGCTTTCCTTGCCCCTCGTGCCCAAACACGAGGTCTGTCCTGAAGTGCATGAGAGCCTTGTCTCGGGCACCGACGGCAGCGAAAGCGAAGGCGACGAAGCCGCGCGGAACGAGGCTGGCGATGCCAGCGAGCCGAATCAGTCCAACGAGCGGCGCAATCCGTTCGCGGCGCTCGAAAGTCTCAAGCGCGACGAACAGGGCGGCAAGAAGCACTAAACAGTTGCAGGGGGCGCGATGTGGGCATATTGGCCATTTGGCCAGTAGTTAAGACCGTATCGGGCTGTGTTAGAATTCGGAAAATTTTTTGGAGTTTTAGTCATGGCAGTTCAACAAAACAAGAAGTCGCCGTCGAAGCGCGGCATGCACCGTTCGCACGATTTCCTGACGGCGGCGCCGCTGGCTGTCGAGCCGAGCACGGGCGAAGTGCATCTGCGTCACCACATCAGCCCGAACGGCTACTATCGCGGCAAGAAAGTCGTCAAGACGAAGAACGACTAATCGTTGACTGCGATGCGCCCTGTGGCGTTTCGCGCAGCGATCGGCTCGCTTGACATTTTCCTGGTTCGGCAAAAAGGCGGCATTCAATTGCCGCTTTTTTGTGTCGATCGCAGTTGGCGCCTTAGCGCTTCCCGCGATCCCAAGCAGAGCGTCTGAAATTCGTCGCACTCCATGACAGTAAAGCTCACGATAGATTGCATGGGTGGCGACCACGGCCCGTCCGTGACCGTTCCCGCTGCCGTCAACTTCGTTCGTTCGCATCCCGATGCGCAGTTGCTGCTCGTCGGCATTGAAGGTGCGATTCGTGCACAGCTGAAGAAGCTCAAGGCTCAGGACCTGGCGGCGCTCACCGTCGTGCCGGCTACCGAGGTCGTCGCGATGGACGATCCGGTCGAGGTCGCGCTGCGCAAGAAAAAAGATTCGTCGATGCGCGTGGCGTTGAACCGCGTCAAGGAAGGAGATGCGCAAGCCTGTATTTCCGCCGGCAATACCGGCGCACTGATGGCGGTCTCGCGTTACGTGCTGAAAACGCTGGCGGGCATTGAACGTCCGGCCATCGCGTCTGCCCTGCCCAATCCCACCGGCTACACGATGATGCTCGATCTGGGCGCCAACGTCGACTGCGAGCCGCAGCATCTGCTGCAGTTCGCCGAGATGGGGCACGCGCTCGTGTCCGCGCTCGAGGGCAAGGAGCGGCCTACCATTGGTCTGCTCAACATCGGCGAAGAAGTCATCAAGGGCAACGACATCATCAAACGCGCCGGCGAACTGCTGCGTGCGAGTACACTGAACTTTCACGGCAATGTCGAAGGCGACGACATCTACAAGGGCACCGTCGACGTGATCGTCTGCGATGGCTTTGTCGGCAATGTCGCGCTGAAGACGTCGGAAGGTCTTGCGCAGATGCTGTCCAACATCATCAAGGAAGAGTTCGGCCGGTCATGGCTGACCAAGGTGATGGCGTTTCTCGCGCTGCCGGTATTGATGCGTTTCAAGAAACGCGTCGATCATCGGCAATACAATGGCGCCGCGCTGCTCGGCTTGCGCGGCCTCGTGATAAAAAGCCACGGTTCCGCCGATGCCTACGCGTTTGAGTGGGCCATCAAACGCGGGTATGATGCCGTCAAAAACGGCGTGCTGGAGCGCCTGGCGCGAGCGATGGAAGAGAACGCGGGTTCTCTCGAACAGGCAGCGCGCGGTGCAAGCGGTGCGGGTCACGCAAGCCCGATCGCAGGCCAGCCAGCCGAGCCCTACGCTGCGCAATCCTCGAAGGCATAATGGCTCAATCCACAATCTATTCCCGCGTGCTGGGCACCGGCAGCTGCCTGCCGCCTAACCGCGTCACCAATCAGGATCTGGCCGAGCGTCTGGCGAGGCAAGGTGTCGAGACCAGCGACGAATGGATCGTCGCGCGCACGGGCATCCATGCGCGGCATTTCGCCGATCCGGACGTCGCCACCAGCGACCTCGCGCTGATCGCCTCTCAGCGTGCGATCGAAGCGGCAGACATCGATCCGCAGTCCATCGACCTGATCGTCGTCGCCACCTCCACACCTGACTTCGTGTTCCCGAGCACCGCCTGCCTGCTGCAGAACAAGCTCGGCATCAAGAATCACGGTGCCGCGTTCGACGTGCAAGCGGTCTGCTCCGGCTTCGCCTACGCGGTCGCGACCGTGGACAGCCTGATTCGAAGCGGCCAGCATCGCACGGCGCTCGTGGTCGGGGCAGAAACCTTCTCGCGCATTCTCGATTTCAACGACCGCACCACCTGTGTGCTGTTCGGTGACGGCGCGGGCGCCGTGATCCTGCAGGCATCCGACGAGCCGGGCGTGCTGGCAAGCGCGTTGCACGCGGACGGCAGCCATTCGAACATTCTCTGCACGCCGGGCAACGTGAGCGGCGGTGTGGTGGCTGGGAGTGCGTTCCTGCACATGGACGGCCAGGCGGTGTTCAAGCTTGCCGTCAATGTCCTCGAGAAGGTCGCTATCGAAGCATTGGAAAAAGCCGATCTGAAATCCGAGCAGATCGACTGGCTGATTCCGCATCAAGCCAATATCCGCATCATGCAAAGCACTTGCCGCAAGCTCGGCTTGCCGCAGGAGCGCATGGTCGTCACGGTGGGCGAGCACGGCAATACGTCGGCGGCGTCCATTCCGCTTGCACTCGACGTCGCGGTGCGCGACGGACGCATCAAGCGCGGCCAGAACGTACTGATCGAAGGCGTCGGCGGCGGCTTCACGTGGGGCGCGTCGGTCATCCGCTACTGAGGGCGAGACGCATCGCGGGGCGCCGCGGGAGGCGCCCGCGCGGCCGGTGCAATACGCTCGCCATGCAGCGTGCGCGGCCGACCGCCACATCCGATTAAACCGATTTTGGGGACGATATGAAATTTGCGTTCGTTTTTCCTGGGCAGGGTTCGCAGGCACTCGGCATGCTGAACGCATTCGCCGACCATGCAATCGTGAGTGAGACGGTTCAGGAAGCTTCCGACGCACTCGACCAGGACCTCGGCAAGCTGATCGCCGAAGGCCCCGCCGAAGATCTCAACCTCACCACCAACACCCAACCGGTGATGCTGACCGCAGCCTACGCGATCTATCGCGCGTGGCAGCAGGCAGGTGGCCCCGCGCCGGCGATCGTCGCCGGTCATAGCCTCGGCGAATACACGGCGCTTGTCGCGGCCGGCGCGCTCGCGTTCCGCGATGCGGTGCCGCTGGTGCGTTTCCGTGCGCAGGCAATGCAAACCGCGGTGCCGGTGGGTGAAGGCGGCATGGCGGCGATTCTCGGCCTCGATGACGACAGCGTGCGCGCGGTTTGCGCGGAAGCGTCGGTGGCGGGTGTCGTCGAAGCGGTCAATTTCAACGCGCCGGCGCAAGTCGTGATCGCGGGCCGCAAGGCCGCGGTCGAGAAGGCCTGCGAAGTGGCAAAGGCAAAGGGCGCTAAGCGCGCGCTGCCGTTGCCGGTGTCAGCGCCGTTCCACTCGTCGCTGCTCAAGCCTGCGTCGGATCAACTGCGCGAATATCTCGCGAGCATCGACGTGCGGGTGCCGTCGATACCCGTCATCAACAACGTCGACGTCGCCGTGGTCAACGAGCCGGCGGAGATCAAGGACGCGCTGGTGCGCCAGGCGGCCGGCCCGGTGCGCTGGGTCGAGAGCGTTCAGGCGATGGCCGCGCAGGGCGTCACGCACGTGATCGAATGCGGCCCAGGTAAGGTCCTTGCGGGATTGACCAAGCGCATCGACGGCAATCTCGTCGTCGCGTCGGTGTTCAATCCTGCATCGCTCGAAGAAACGCTGAAGCTCGTGACGGCAGGCTGAGCGCGCTGGCGCGGCATCCCTCGGCAGAAGAATCAACAAGAATCAATGAGCCCTACTTGAAGGGCATCCGGACTGACAGATGGAAAAGACTCTCGACAAGCAGATCGCAATCGTGACGGGCGCGTCGCGCGGCATCGGCCGTGCGATCGCGATGGAGCTCGCGCATCGCGGCGCGACGGTCATCGGCACCGCAACGAGCGAAAGCGGCGCGACGGCCATCACCGAAGCGTTCAAAGCGGCCGGCTTGAACGGTCGCGGTGCGGTGCTCGACGTCAACGACGGGGCCGCGGCCGAAGCGCTGATCGACGCCGCAGTCAAGGAATTCGGCGCACTCAACGTGCTCGTGAACAACGCCGGCATTACGCAGGACCAACTGGCGATGCGTATGAAGGATGACGACTGGGACGCAGTGATCGACACCAACCTGAAGTCGGTGTTCCGCCTGTCGCGCGCCGTGCTGCGCCCTATGATGAAAGCGAAGGGTGGCCGCATCATCAACATCACGTCGGTGGTCGGCTCGGCGGGCAACCCCGGGCAGATCAACTATGCGGCCGCGAAGGCCGGCGTCGCCGGCATGACACGCGCGCTCGCGCGCGAGATCGGCAGCCGCGGCATCACGGTCAACTGCGTGGCGCCTGGTTTTATCGATACCGACATGACGAAGGCGCTGCCCGAAGAACAGCAGACCGCGCTGAAAACTCAAATTCCGCTGGGTCGTCTCGGCAGCCCGGAAGATATCGCACATGCGGTCGCGTTCCTCGCGTCGCCGCAGGCGGGCTACATCACGGGCACGACGCTGCACGTGAACGGTGGCATGTATATGCAGTAACCAGTTTCGGTTACTATCCGCGCCTTGATGTGTTTGCGGAAAGCACGAGGCGCATGCATTGACAGGAACCCGATGCGCCGCTTTTTTGCCGGGTCAAACCTGATAAAATGCGCGCACCTGTATTTTTGAACTTCTTTTCCCTTGGAGGGGTAATGGACAATATCGAACAGCGCGTCAAGAAGATCGTCGCGGAACAACTGGGCGTTGCGGAAGCGGAAATCAAGAACGAAGCGTCGTTCGTGAACGATCTCGGCGCCGACTCGCTCGACACCGTCGAGCTCGTGATGGCCCTCGAAGACGAATTCGGCATGGAAATTCCGGATGAAGAAGCCGAGAAGATCACTACCGTTCAGCAAGCGATCGACTACGCTCGCGCGAACGTCAAGGCCTAAGGTCATTCGCGCCTGCGTTTCTGCACGGGCTGCGCATGACGCCCTGCCGTGCCGCTTGCCGGCGCCAGCAGGGGCGGCGCTATTGGAAGTGTCTGTTGGCGCACCATGCGCCGCGCCACTTGCCACGCAGGAGCCAGCGATGTTGACAGCGCAAATTTCCGCGCGATTGCCGACTTAAACAGCCACAGGGCACACAGGGCGATTCCTGTGGGCGCTGTGGCTTTTGCTTTTGTCATCTATGAAAAAGGGGTTACCGTGAGCCGCCGTCGTGTTGTTGTTACAGGCCTGGGGCTGATTTCGCCTGTTGGCAATAATGTTGCCGATGGCTGGGCCAATCTGGTCGCCGGCAAGTCTGGGATTGCCAATATCACGAAGTTCGATGCGTCGAACTTCTCGACTCGTTTCGCCGGCGAGGTGAAGGGCTTCAATATCGAGGACTACATCCCCGGCAAGGAAGCACGCCACATGGATACGTTCATCCATTACGGCGTGGCTGCTGGCATTCAGGCGATGCAGGACAGCGGTCTCGAAGTCACCGACGAGAATTCGGAGCGCATTGGCGTCGTGGTGGGTTCTGGCATCGGCGGTTTGCCGATGATCGAAATCACCCAAACCGAATTGCTTAATCGCGGCCCGCGTCGCATTTCGCCGTTCTTCGTGCCGGCTTCGATCATCAACATGATCTCCGGCCACCTGTCGATCAAGTTCGGCATCAAGGGTCCGAATCTGTCGATCGTTACCGCGTGTACGACCGGTCTGCACTGCATCGGCGAGGCTTCGCGCCTGATCGAATATGGCGACGCCGACGTGATGATCGCCGGTGGCGCCGAATCGACCGTGTCGCCGCTAGGTATCGGCGGCTTTGCGGCGGCGCGCGCGCTGTCTCAGCGCAATGACGATCCGGCGACCGCGAGCCGTCCGTGGGACAAGGATCGCGACGGCTTCGTGCTCGGCGAAGGCGCGGGCGTGATGGTGCTGGAAGAGTACGAGCATGCAAAGGCGCGCGGCGCGAAGATATACGCGGAAATCGCCGGCTACGGCATGAGCGGCGATGCGTATCACATGACAGCGCCGCTCGAAGACGGCGACGGCGCACGCCGCTGCATGCTTGCCGCGCTGAAGAACGCCGGCATCAATGGCGATCAGGTGGCCTACCTGAACGCGCACGGCACGTCCACGCCGCTCGGCGATCTGGCGGAAACGACCGGCATCAAGCGGGCGTTCGGCGACCACGCGAAGAACATGGTCGTCAACTCGACCAAGTCGATGACGGGTCACCTGTTGGGCGGCGCTGGCGGTCTGGAGTCGGTGTTCACGGTGCTCGCCGTGCATCACCAGGTCTCGCCTCCGACCATCAACATCTTCAACCAGGACCCCGCCTGCGATCTCGATTACTGCGCGAACACCGCGCGGGAAATGAAGATCGACGTTGCGCTGAAGAACTCGTTCGGGTTCGGCGGCACGAACGGCACGCTGGTGTTCAAACGCGCCTGACCTGATCACGGGTGACGCGTCAGTTCACGACGCCGGCTTCGCCGGCGCTTTCCCCCGAGCCGGCAACGCTGGGCAGGGCGACGCAGCGGATTGCGCTGCGTCGCTCGGTCGCACTGCGTGCCGCGACGGGGGCGTTCGTCCTGGTAGCGTCCATAGCCGTCTACACTTGCCTCGCGTCGCGACTGGGTGCGGGGCAGGCCGCTTCGTTGACGTTTGCTCTGGCGGCGCTGCTCGCGCTGTGCGCGGCGAGGTGTGACGCGGCGCAGCCCGCCGCGTTGCGTTTCGCGATGGGCGAGATTTCCGTCTGGAACCGCGCGGGCGCGTTGCTCGCGCGAGGTCGCGTGGTCGGTTGCGCGCAGTGGAGCGGCCGTTTGCTGGTGCTCTCGCTTGAGTCAAAGAGGGGTCAAAGGCGCGGGACCGCGCTCAAGCCACACATTCGCACACGCTTCATCCTGCTTGCGGCGGACGCGCTGCCACCCACCGTTTTCCGCGAACTCTCCGTGCTGAGCCGGCGCGCGGCCGGCGCCTGACTGTAACGACTGTAACCGCTGTTACCGTAGTAACGTGCCCTCACAAGGGGGACGCTACAATGGTCCCCCGCCATGCGCCCTATAGTTAACGGATTTACCAGGTGAGCGAAAAAGAAATTGATCAGGTGCTGGTCGAGCGTGTCCAGAAGGGCGACAAGGCCGCGTTCGAGCTTCTGGTCTCCAAATACCACCGCAAGATTCTCCGACTGATCTCGCGTCTCGTGCGGGACCCCGCTGAAGTCGAAGACGTAGCGCAGGATGCGTTTATCAAGGCGTATCGCGCGTTGCCGCAGTTTCGCGGCGAGTCGGCGTTCTATACGTGGTTGTACCGGATTGCGGTCAATACCGCGAAGAACTACCTTGCCACCCAAGGCCGGCGCGCACCGACCTCGACCGAAGCGGATGCTGAAGAAGCTGAAACTTTCTCAGACGCCGACCAACTAAGGGATATCAACACGCCTGAGTCGATGTTGATGAGCAAGCAGATCGCCGAGACGGTCAATGCTGCGATGGCGGTTTTACCGGAAGAATTGCGCACCGCCATTACTCTTCGAGAAATTGAGGGTTTGAGCTACGAGGAAATCGCGGAGATGATGGGTTGCCCAATTGGCACAGTCAGATCACGAATTTTCCGCGCTCGCGAAGCCATTGCGGCAAAATTGCGGCCGTTGCTTGACACACCCGAGGGCAAGCGCTGGTAGACGTTTCTGAGCGGCCTGGCGGGGCGGCGGTGCAATATCTGAATTAGTGGTGTCACTACGGGTTTTTGGGAAGATGGGGAGCATCATGGGGTCGGTCTCGATGCAGTCGCAAGTGAGCTCGCACGGCGAGCGTCTGTCCGCTTTGGTCGACGGTGAGCTGTTCGGTGAAGATCAGCTGAATCTGGACAAGTTTCTTGCGGACCTCGACGGCGACGATCGTGCCGCCTGGTCGAGCTACCACCTGATCGGCGATGCGCTGCGTTCCGACGATCTGGCGGTCAGCCCCGCAAGGAGCAGCGCATTTCTGAGCGGCTTCGCTGCGCGCCTCGAAAGTGAGCCGCATGTGCTGGCGCCGTCCCGCGCATCCGCATCGGTCACGCGGCGCCTGCTCGGGATGCGCCGCCGTGTCGTGCCGGCTTTTGCCGTCGCCGCCGCTGCTGCTACGCTGACCTGGATCGTCGTTCCGCAGTTGCAGGGCGTGCCTGCCGGTCCTGGCGCCCAACTGGCTTCGCTCCAATCGCACGGCGACGCCGCGCAGCGCGTCGCCATGGCCTCGGTGCCCGCGCCGCAGGACTCCAACATCATTCGCGACGCGAGCCTCGATCAATACCTCGAAGCTCACCAGCAGTTCGCGCAACAACCAGTGATGGCAGGCTCGATGCCGGTGATTCGCGCTGCCTCAGTCTCTACGCAGGGCCAATAGTTTGATGCAGACTCCGCGGTTAAATAAAACGACTATCTGGGGGCGGTTGCCGGCATTTCTGTTCTGCGCAGCCGTGTTGTTGTCCGCTACGCCGCGGGTTTTCGCGCAAGACGATCCGGTCGTCGCCCGTCGCACGGCTGCGGAACTGCTCAATCGCATCCATCAGGCCGCCCAGCAGCAGAATTACGAGGGTGCATTCGTCTATCAGCGCGGGAATTTCGTACAGACGTCGCGCATAGCCCACTACTCCACGCATACGGACGGCGAGTTCGAGCAGCTCGAAAGTCTCGACGGCAAGCCGCGCAAAATGCTCCGGCATAACGACGACATGTACACGTTCGTACCGGAGCGGCGTCTCGTGGTCCTCGAAACGCGTCAGAACAAAGACTCGTTCCCTGCGCTGCTGGCCGTGAATGGCTCGCAGGTCCTGTCCGTCTACGAGCCAAAGATGCTTGACGATGACCGCGTCGCGGGCATCGACAGCGTCGTGATGAAGCTCGATCCGAAAGACTCGTATCGCTTCGCGTATAAGCTGTGGGCCGACAAAAAGACCGGTCTGCTGCTGCGCGCGCAGACGCTCGACCCGAGCGGCCAAGTGCTTGAACAGCTGTCGTTTTCACAGGTCCGCATCGGCGTGCCGGTCGATACGGCGGGTATCGTCAACGGCATTCGGAATCTCGCGGGCTGGACCGTCGTGCGGCCGCCAGTCGAGCCGGTCGACATGGCCGCCCAAGGCTGGCAGATCGCGCCGTCGGTGCCGGGATTTCACATGATTCGCCAGTTGCGCCGCCCAATGGCGTCGCGCGAGGCGGGGAAGCCGCCGATCCCGGTCGATCAGGCCGTGTTTTCCGACGGCCTCGCGGCGATTTCGGTGTTCGTCGAGCCCGTCGAGAACAATACGCGCAAAGAAGGCACGGGCGACAGCGGCGCGACCCACGTACTGGTCAAGCGTCAGGGAGACTTCTGGATTACCCTGCTGGGAGAGGTGCCTCAAATCACATTGCAGCAGTTCGCGTCTGCCATAGAATACAAAGCTCCGAAGTAACCCTTCCGAATCCTGAAATCCCTCGGCTTGCTACGATATGACGACTTTCTCGGTGCGCAAATTCCTCGCGGCCGTAGTGGTTGCGGCTTGTTTGCCGCTTGTGCCGCATACGGCGTCGGCGGCGCCCGCTGCCAATCTGCCCGACTTCACTGACCTCGTCGACAAGGTCGGCCCGGCGGTCGTCAACATTCGCACGACAACGCATGTGTCGAGCAGCGGTCCCCGCGGCGGCCTGCCGCCGGGTATGGACGACGGCGACATGTCGGAATTTTTCCGTCGCTTTTTCGGAATTCCGTTGCCGCAGTCGCCACAATCCCCGCACGGTGGCGATAACGGCGGTGGGGGCGGCAGTGGCGGTGGCACTGATACGCCTGACAACCCCGACGCCGAACAGAACAGTGGCGTTGGCTCGGGCTTCATCCTGTCGGCAGACGGCTACGTGATGACCAATGCGCATGTCATCGATGATGCGGACACGATCTACGTGACGCTGACAGACAAGCGCGAATTCAAGGCGAAGCTGATCGGCGTCGACGACCGTACCGATGTCGCCGTCGTGAAGATCAACGCGTCGAACCTGCCGACCATCACGATCGGCGATTCGAACAAGGTGCGCGTTGGCGAATGGGTCGTCGCAATCGGTTCGCCGTTCGGTCTCGAAAACACGGTGACGGCGGGAATCGTGAGCGCGAAGGGGCGCGACACGGGCGATTACCTGCCGTTCATCCAGACCGACGTAGCCGTCAATCCGGGCAACTCGGGCGGTCCGCTGATCAACATGCAGGGAGAAGTGATCGGCATCAATTCGCAGATCTACAGCCGCACCGGCGGATTCATGGGTATTTCGTTCGCGATTCCGATCGACGAAGCGATGCGCGTGGCCGATCAGCTGAAGAGTTCGGGCAAGGTGGTGCGCGGCCGCATCGCGGTGGCAATCGGTGAAGTGACCAAGGACGTCGCGGACTCACTTGGTCTGCCGAAGGCCCAAGGCGCGCTCGTCAGTAGCGTGGAGCCGGGCGGCCCCGCAGACAAGGCCGGCGTGCAGCCGGGCGACATCATCCTGAAGTTCAACGGCCATTCGGTCGACACCGCCACGGACTTGCCGCGCATGGTTGGCGATACGAAGCCGGGCACGAAGACGTCGATCACGGTCTGGCGCAAGGGTCAAACGCGCGACCTGCCGGTCACGATCGCTGAAATGCAGCCAGACAAGGTCGCGAAGACGGATCAGAAGAAACCGCAGGCGCCGAAGCAGCGCGCGACGAACGCGCTCGGCGTCGCCGTCAGCGATATTCCTGCCGACCAGCAGAAGGCGCTGAAGATTCAGAACGGCGTTCAGGTCGACGCGGTCGACGGGCCGGCCGCGCGTGTCGGGCTGCAAAAGGGCGACATTATCCTGCGAGTCGGCGATACTGATGTGACGAGCGCGAAGCAGTTCGAGGAACTGACCTCACACCTCGATTCGCAGAAGATGGTTGCGTTGCTCGTTCGTCGTGGCGACAACACGCAGTTCGTGCCGATTCGCCCGCGCGTCGCGCAGAAATGACGACGACGGCATCGCTCACGCTTTATGGGCGCGCGTGGTGCCACCTGTGCGAGGACATGAGCGTCGCGCTCGCGCCATTGCTGGCCGAGTTCGGCGCGCAGCTGATGATGATCGACGTCGACACCGATCCGCTGCTCGAGGCGCGTTATGACGAGCGGGTGCCGGTGCTGGTCTGCGATGGCGTCGAGCTGTGCCACTACCGTCTCGACGAAGCGCGCGTGCGGGCAGCATTGGCCGCGCATGCGTCGCGTGTCGCCGCCGCATCCGCTCAGGCATCCTGATTCGCGTGATTCATGCGCGTTTTGCCGACTCACCGCAATACACACGGCAATTTTCTCGCAACTACTTCGCTGTCTTTCGGCCTGCGCTTCGCAAGGTGCGCCGGCCGGTGGGCTTTTCGGCTAAAATAGATAGGTTTTTCACCTACTTACAAGGCGTGCTCCGCTATTGTCCGGGCGCGCCTTTTCGCTTGATCGGCACTGAATGGATCATATTCGTAACTTCTCGATCATTGCGCACATCGACCATGGCAAGTCGACGCTCGCCGATCGCATCATCCAGATTTGTGGCGGTCTGTCCGACCGCGAGATGGAAGCTCAGGTGCTCGACTCGATGGATCTCGAGCGCGAGCGCGGCATCACGATCAAGGCGCAAACCGCCGCGTTGACGTATCGCGCGCGCGACGGGCAGGTCTACAACCTGAACATGATCGACACGCCGGGCCACGTCGACTTCTCGTACGAAGTCAGCCGCTCGCTGTCCGCGTGCGAAGGCGCGCTGCTCGTCGTCGATGCGAGCCAGGGCGTGGAAGCGCAAACCGTCGCCAACTGCTACACGGCCATCGAACTCGGCGTCGAAGTGGTTCCGGTGCTGAACAAGATCGACTTGCCGGCGGCGAACCCAGAAAACGCGATCGCCGAAATCGAGGACGTCATCGGCATTGACGCGACCGACGCCACGCACTGTAGCGCGAAGACGGGCCTCGGCGTCGAAGACGTGCTCGAAGCACTGATTGCGAAAGTGCCGCCACCGAAGGGCGATCCGCAGGCGCCGCTGCAGGCGCTGATCATCGATTCGTGGTTCGACAACTACGTCGGTGTCGTGATGCTGGTGCGCATCGTCAACGGCACGCTGCGTCCGAAGGACAAGATACGGCTGATGGCAACCGGCGCGCAGTATCCGGTCGAACATATCGGCGTGTTCACACCAAAGTCGAAGAATCTCGAGTCGCTGTCGGCGGGGCAGGTGGGCTTCATCATCGCCGGCATCAAGGAACTGGCGGCGGCGAAGGTCGGCGACACGGTCACGCTCGTGAACCAGCCGGCGGCCGAGCCGCTGCCGGGCTTCAAGGAGGTGAAGCCGCAGGTGTTCGCGGGTCTTTACCCGGTCGAGGCGAACCAGTACGACGCACTGCGCGACTCGCTCGAAAAGCTGAAGCTGAACGACGCATCGCTGCAGTACGAGCCGGAAGTATCGCAGGCGCTCGGTTTCGGGTTCCGCTGCGGCTTTCTCGGTTTGTTGCACATGGAAATCGTCCAGGAACGTCTCGAGCGCGAGTTCGACATGGACCTGATCACGACGGCGCCGACCGTGGTTTATGAGGTCCTGCAGCGCGACGGCACGACCCTCATGGTCGAGAATCCGGCCAAGATGCCAGAGCCGTCGAAGATCGAGGAAGTGCGCGAGCCGATCGTTACCGTGAACCTGTACATGCCGCAGGAATACGTGGGCGCGGTGATCACGCTGTGTACGCAGAAGCGCGGCAACCAGATCAACATGCAGTATCACGGCCGTCAGGTTCAACTCACGTATGAAATCCCGATGGGCGAGGTCGTGCTCGATTTCTTCGACCGTCTGAAGTCGATTTCGCGCGGTTATGCGTCGATGGATTACGAGTTCAAGGAATACCGCGCGTCGGACGTCGTGAAGGTCGACATGCTGATCAACGGTGACAAGGTCGATGCGCTGTCGGTTATCGTGCACCGTTCGCAAAGCCAGTACCGTGGCCGCGAAGTGGCAGCGAAGATGCGTGAGCTGATTCCGCGTCAGATGTACGACGTGGCAGTGCAGGCCACGATCGGTTCGAACATTATCGCGCGCGAAAACATTAAAGCGTTGCGTAAGAACGTGCTGGCAAAATGCTACGGCGGCGATATTACGCGTAAGAAGAAGCTGCTCGAAAAGCAGAAGGCAGGCAAGAAGCGAATGAAGCAGGTGGGCTCGGTTGAAATCCCGCAAGAGGCTTTTCTCGCTATCCTGCGTGTCGAAGACAAATAAGTTGAATAACGGAACCCTATGAATTTCGCGCTGATTCTTTTTGTGCTCGTCATTTTGACGGGCGTCGCATGGGTCGCGGACAAACTGGTTTTTCTGCCGAAACGGCGCCGCGAGGCGGAAGCCGCGGTCGCCGAATTCGATCGTCAGCAGGCACGCATCGGCGAGCGTTTCGCCGATGAGAACGCCGCACAAACGCGCGCGCGCCTGCGCGACGACAAGCTGCGTCAGCCATGGTGGCTCGAATATACGGCGAGCTTTTTCCCGGTGATTCTGGTGGTGTTCGTCGTGCGCTCGTTCGTGGTCGAGCCGTTCAAGATTCCTTCGGGGTCGATGGTACCGACGCTGGTAGTGGGCGACTTCATCCTCGTCAATAAATTCGAATATGGTCTGCGTTTGCCGATCACCAACACGAGGATCACGCAGGGCCGCCCGGTCCAGCGCGGCGACGTAGTGGTGTTCCGTTATCCGAAGGACGAATCGGTCGATTACATCAAGCGCGTGATTGGTCTGCCGGGCGACGTGATCGAGTATCAGGACAAGAAGCTCACGATCAACGGCAAGCCTGTGCCCGAAACGCCGCTGCCCGATTACCTCGACGAAGAGCGCCTCGGTTATGCGAAGCAGTTCGAAGAAGATATCGACGGTCGCAAGAATGCGATTCTGAATAATCCGGCGGTTCCTCCGTTCATCGTTGGCGCGGAAGATTATCCGTTTCGCGACAATTGCCAGTACAACGCGCGTGGCGTGATCTGCAAAGTGCCGCCGGGAAATTACTTCATGATGGGCGACAACCGCGACAACAGCGCTGACAGCCGGTACTGGGGTTTTACACCGGAGCGCAATATCGTTGGCCGCGCGTTTTTCATCTGGATGAACTTCAGCGATCTGCGACGCATCGGCTCGTTCCAGTGAGTCGAGTCCATCGATAGCTTCGTAATCGTTTCTCACACGCCGCGCGAATAGCCGGTATCCGGTTACCCGGTCGCGGCGTGTTCTTATGCCACTTTAAAAACGCGCGGTAACGTCGCTTCACCAAGCTTTTTCCGCTGGCGCCCCGCGTTTCCGCCGGGTCAGGCGCCCGCGTTATACTCTGCCCATGCCCCTATCTCCGTTGGAAAGCCGTTTGCGCTACGAATTTCGCAATGCGGAATTGTTGCGCCAGGCTTTAACACACCGCAGTCATAGCTCCACGCATAACGAACGGCTCGAATTTCTCGGCGACTCCGTTCTGAATTGCGCGGTGGCTGCGCTTTTGTTCCAACGTTTCGGCAAACTCGACGAAGGCGACCTGTCGCGCGTGCGCGCCAATCTGGTCAAACAGCAGTCCCTCTACGAGATTGCTCAGGCGCTCAATATTTCCGAAGGCCTGCGGCTTGGCGAGGGCGAGTTGCGCAGCGGCGGTTTCCGCCGGCCCTCGATTCTCGCGGATACGCTCGAGGCGGTGCTCGGTGCGGTATTCCTCGACGGCGGCTTCGATGCCGCCCAGACGGTCATCAAGCGCCTTTACGTGCCGATTCTCGACCATATCGACCCGCGCACGCTCGGCAAGGACGCGAAGACGCTGCTGCAGGAGTACCTGCAGGGCCACAAAATCGCATTGCCGACCTATACGGTCGTCGCCACGCATGGTGCGGCGCACAATCAGCAGTTCGAAGTCGAATGCACGGTGCCGAAGCTGGACGTCAAGGTCTCCGGCTCGGGTGCGAGCCGCCGCGCGGCGGAGCAGGCCGCCGCAAAGAAAGCGCTCGACGAAGTAATGGCCGCCGCGCCCGCCGTAGTCGGGAAGCCGAAGCGCTCGAAGGGCGCGCGCGCCGCGAAAAACGGCGAGCGGGACATCGTGCCGGGCATGACTGGCGTGCAGGCCGCGCTGGACTTGCGTACGCCGGATCGCAAGAGCGAGCGCGCCACCGCGCGCGGCGAGGGGCGCATGGCTGTCACGGTGGAAGCCAATGCCGACAAGTCTGGCGTGGAAAAATCGGCCGCTGAAAAGGCTGCGGCCGAGCGTGCCGCAGCGGCTGCCGTCGGCGCCCCGCTGGCCGTCATTCGAGCAGCGCACGTGGAGTACAGCGGGCTGGACAAGCCGGAGCGCGCCGAGAAGTCCGACAAGGCGGAGAGAGCCGACAAGGTTACCGTCCACACGGCCGAGAAACCTGTGGACAAGCCGACGGAAAAACCCGCCGCGGACAAAGCCCCCGACCTCAAAGCCGACGCACCGTCGCACGCTCGCGGCGCAGACCGCCAGCGCAGCCGCGAAATCGCCCCGGGCACTGCTGCATCGAGCGCAACCTCCGCGCCCGTGCCGGCCGCCGCGGCGGTCCCAGCATCTGCCGAACACGAACCCGGCGTCGCCGACGCGGTGCAAACGCGCGTTGCCGATGCGGGCCATTGATTGCCATCGGCGCGCGCCTCGCGTGCGCCAAACCGAACCTGCCGTAGTCCGAATATGAACGCTCCCACTCCCACTGGTTTTCGCTGCGGCATGGTCGCGATCGTCGGCCGTCCGAACGTCGGCAAGTCCACGCTGATGAACGCGCTGGTCGGCCAGAAAGTCAGCATCACGTCGCGCAAGGCGCAGACCACCCGCCATCGCATCACCGGTATCAACACGCTCGAAGACGCGCAGTACATCTTCGTCGACACGCCGGGATTCCAGACCAAACATAGCGGCGCGCTGAACCGCTCGCTGAATCGCGCGGTGACGTCGACGCTGACCTCGGTCGACGCGATTCTGTTCGTGATCGAAGCGGGCCGCTTCGGCCCCGACGACCAGAAGGTGCTCGACCTGATCCCGTCCAAGGTGCCGACGTTGCTGATCGCGAACAAGCTCGATCGCGTGTCGGACAAAGACTCGCTGTTTCCCTTCATGCAGCAGGTCAGCACGCTGCGCGAGTTCAACGAGATCGTGCCGCTGTCGGCCAAAAATCCCGACGACATCAAGCGGCTGATGACGACCGTCAAGCCGTTTCTGCCGGAAGGCGAGCCGATTTACGGCGAGGACGACCTGACCGATCGCAGCGAGCGCTTCCTTGCCGCCGAAATCCTGCGCGAAAAAGTCTTCCGCTGGACCGGCGACGAACTGCCCTACACGAGCACCGTGCTGATCGACAAGTTCGAAACCGAAGGGCGGCTGCGCCGTATCTTCGCGACGATCCTCGTCGATCGCGACACGCACAAGGCGATGATCATCGGCCAGAAGGGCGCGAAGCTGAAGCAGATCAGCACCGAGGCGCGTCTCGACATGGCCAAGCTGTTCGATGGGCCCGTGTATCTCGAGACCTTCGTCAAGGTGAAGAGCGGCTGGGCCGACAACGAAGCCGGGCTTCGTGCTTATGGGTACGAATGACGCGTGGATGACGCTGAATTCAGACGCGGCTCCGGACGATGCGGAGCACGAACCGTCACGGCCCGCCCGTAGCGCGAGGAAATCCTCGGCTTCGGCAAGAAAAAGCGCAAACAGCTCGCCCGCCAAGGACAGCGAGCCGGGTAGAACGCCAGCGCGGCGCACACCGCGTACCCCCGCATCCGAATACCGGATCGCCGAGCAGCCCGCGTTCGTGTTGCATAGCTACCCGTATCGCGAAACCAGTCTGATCATTGACGTCCTGTCGCGCGATCACGGCCGTCTCGCACTCGTCGCGAAGGGTGCGAAGCGCCCGCACTCCGCGTTGCGCGGTGTGCTGCAAACCTTCCAGCCGTTATCGCTCGCGTGGTCGGGCAAATCCGAAATGCGCACGCTGACCGGCGCCGAATGGGTCGGCGGCATGCTGCCGCTGACCGGCGACGCGCTGCTGTGCGGCTTCTACGTCAACGAACTGCTGGTGCGCTTCTGCGCGCGCGAAGATCCCCATCCGCAGCTGTTCCATCACTACGTCGTCACGCTGACGCGGCTCGCGCACGACGAGCCGCCTGTGCAAGTGCTGCGTTCGTTCGAACGCGTGCTGTTGCGGGAAACCGGTTACGCGATGGCGCTCGATCGCACGGTCGCGCGCAAAGCGGTGCTCGCCGAGGGCCGGTACGTATTCGATCCCGAGCGCGGCGTCAGGGAGGCGTCGGACGAATGGCCCGCCCAGTGGCCGGTGGTATCGGGACAAACCTTGCTCGATATGGAACAGGACGATTACCATCGAGCGCAGACCGTCGCGCAAAGCAAAACCCTGATGCGCTTTCTGCTCAACACCTATCTCGGCGGCGCGCCGCTCGCGACCCGTCAGATCCTGATCGACCTGCAGAACTTATGAGCTTCTTCCTGACTTCGCCAACCGTGATCGACCTCGGCGTCAACATCGACCACGTCGCGACGCTGCGCAATGCGCGCGGCACGTCCTATCCCGATCCGATCCGCGCCGCGCTGATGGCCGAAGAAGCCGGCGCCGATGCGATCACACTGCACCTGCGTGAAGATCGCCGGCACATCGTCGACGCCGACGTTCGCAAGCTGCGTCCGCTGCTGAAAACGCGCATGAACCTCGAATGCGCGGTCACGCCGGAAATGCTCGACATCGCGTGCGAAGTGCAGCCGCACGACGTTTGTCTGGTGCCGGAAAAGCGCGAGGAGCTTACGACCGAGGGCGGTCTCGACGTCGCGGGACAGTTCGACTCGGTGCGCGCCGCGTGCAAGCAACTGGCGGACGCGAACTCGCGTGTGTCGCTCTTCATCGACCCCGAAGAAACGCAGATTCGCGCCGCCCATGAAGCGGGCGCGCCGGTGATCGAGCTGCACACCGGCCGTTACGCGGAGGCGCACGATTCGGCGCAACAGCAGCGCGAATACGAGCGCATCGTGCGCGCGGTCGAATTCGGTGCGACGCTCGGCCTCAAAGTGAACGCGGGCCACGGCCTGCACTATACGAACGTGCAGCAGATCGCAGCGATCGACGGCATCGTCGAACTCAATATCGGCCATGCGATCGTCGCGCACGCGATCTTCGCGGGCTGGGACAACGCGGTGCGCGAGATGAAGGCGATCATGGTCGCCGCGCGTCTCGGCGCGCGCGCCTGACGCAATCTGGCGACGGACGCGCGCATGGAAATCTACGGTATCGGCACCGACATCGTTCAGGTGAGCCGCGTGGCTGCGGTGATGGCTCGCACCAATGGCCGCTTCGCCGAGAAGGTGCTCGGTCCCGATGAACTGCGCGTCTACCACGCGCGCCACGCGCGCTCGGCGGCACGCGGGCTGGCGTTTCTCGCGACGCGTTTCTCTGCGAAAGAAGCATTCTCGAAGGCGATCGGCCTTGGCATGCATTGGCCGATGACCTGGCGCGCGCTGCAGACGCTGAACCGGCCAAGCGGGGAGCCGATGGTGGTGGCCTCCGGCGAGTTGGCCGACTGGCTCGACGCGCGCGGCATCACGGCGCGCGTGACGATCAGCGACGAGCGCGATTACGCGGTGTCGTTCGTGATCGCCGAGACCCAGCGGCCGGGCGGGGCGCAGGCCTCATTTGCCACATCGGAGTCCTGGGCTTCGTCCGCGCAATCCGCTACCGAATAAATACGTTGAACGCGACCGTTGCCGGTCCGTTTGTCTTTGCCTCAGGCTCTTTTCCAGCGGAATTCGATGAAAACCACACCCGGACCAGTGATGCTCGACGTGGTCGGCAAAACGCTGAACCGCGATGATAAAAGGCGCCTCGCTCACCCGATGACCGGTGGCGTGATCCTGTTCGCGCGCCACTACGAGAGCCGCGCCCAACTGGTCGCGCTGACCGATGCAATCCGGACGATCCGACCGGATCTGCTGATCGCAGTCGATCACGAAGGCGGCCGCGTACAGCGTTTTCGCACTGACGGCTTCACGGTGTTGCCGTCGATGGGCAAGCTCGGTGCGCTGTGGGACCACGACGTGCTGCACGCGACCAAGGTAACGACCGCGGTCGGCTATATCCTCGCCGCGGAGCTGCGCGCGTGCGGCATCGACATGAGCTTCACGCCGGTGCTCGACCTCGATTACGGGCACTCGCAGGTGATCGGTGATCGCGCGTTCCATCGCGACCCGCGCGTGGTCGCGCTGCTTGCAAAGAGCTTGAACCACGGCCTCGCGCTCGCCGGCATGAGCAATTGCGGCAAGCATTTTCCGGGGCACGGCTTCGCGCAGGCGGACTCGCACGTCGCGATGCCGGTCGACGAACGTCCGCTCGATGAAATCCTCGGCAACGACGTCGCGCCGTACGACTGGCTCGGTTTGTCGCTGGGCGCGGTGCTGCCCGCGCACGTCGTCTATCCGCAGGTCGACGAGAAGCCGGCCGGCTTCTCGCGCATCTGGCTGCAGGACATCCTGCGCGGCAAGCTCGCCTTCGAAGGCGCGATCTTCAGTGATGATCTGTCGATGGAAGCCGCGCGCCAGGGCGGCACGCTGACGCAAGCCGCGACCGCCGCCTTGCAGGCTGGCTGCGATATGGTGCTGATCTGCAATCAGCCCGACGAAGCGGAGAAGGTGCTCGACGCGCTGCGGGTCACGCCGTCGAAGGAATCGCGGCAGCGTCTGAAGCGCATGCGCCCGCGCGGTAAGGCGCTCACGTGGAGCAAGCTGATGGCCGAGCCGCGGTATGCCGAAGCACAGAGGTTGATGCGCGGTGCGTTTGCATAAACGGAAATGGCGCCCTGAAGCAATTCACGGCGCCATCTTTTTATGAACTTCGAGCGGTGCGAACCGCTGCGAAGCCTCAGCAAGCATCCGCGGCACGCGCCATTCGATCACTCAGTTCAGGCGCATGCGCTGTAACTTGTTGTAGAGCGTCTTTGGGCTGATTCCAAGCAGCGATGCCGCGCGATGCCGTGTGCCGCCGACCGCGTCGAGCGTCGCGCGAATCAGCATTTCCTCGACGTCCGCGAGCGGCGTGCCGACCGTCACCTGCACGCGGCTGCCATTCAGGTCGCGGCCGTGCGCCGTGCCAGCCTCGTCGGCGCGCAACGACTCGATCACGTCGCCCGATGCCTGGTACGCGCGCCGCACGCGCTCCTGCAATTCGCGCACGTTACCCGGCCAGTTGTACGCGAGGCATTCGTGCAGGAAGTTCGGCCCCGCCTGCTTGGCGACCTCGGACGTGCCGCGCGCGCGTGCTGCAAGATTCAGTTCGTCGACGACCGCTTGAGCAATCAGCACCGGATCTTCGCCGCGCTCGCGCAGGGGGGGCAACATGACCGCGGCGGCTTCGAGGCGCAGTGCGAGGTCCTGATGCAGCGAGCCGTCGGCGACCGCCGCTCGCGGTGGCTTGCGCGTCGATGCAATGAGCCGGAAGTCGGTCACGATCTGGTTGGTGCCGCCCACGCGCATGAACGTCTGCGAATCGAGCGCGCGCAACAGCGCTTCCTGCTGCGCGCGCGGCAGCTCCGTGATCTCGTCGATGAACAGCGTGCCGCCACTCGCCTGTTCGAAGAGGCCCGGCTCGCGCTGCTCGGCGCCGCCAGGCGCGCCGCGTTCGTAGCCGAACAGCACGCTGTCGAGCGAGCGATTGAGGCCGTCGGCAGCCGCGCTGCGGCAGTCGAGCGTAACGAACGGGCCTTTGCGGCGACGGCTCATGTCGTGCAGCGTGCGCGCGGCGATCTGTTTGCCGGTGCCGGCTTCGCCCGAGATCAGCACTGCGGCCTCGGTCGGCGCGAGACGCTCAATCATGTCGTAGACGTGCTGGATCGTGCCGCTGCGGCCGAGCATCGAGCCGAAGCGGCCGAGCTGACGCAGCGACGCGCGCAGCGCCTGCACTTCCTCGGTCAGCTCGTACGGCCGCGGAATGCGCGCGAGCAGGCTGCGCAGACGCGGGATGTTGACCGGCTTCAGCAGATAGTCCCAGATGCCGTGTCGTAAGCCCTCGATCGCGCTCTCTACCGTCGCATTGCCGGTCATCACGATCACCGGAAGCTCACCGCCCGGCGGATGCGCGGGCAGGTGCTGCAACAGATCGAGGCCGCTACCGTCCGGCAGGTTCAGGTCGACGAGCACGACGTCGGGAATGAAGCGCGTCAGCGCTGCGCGTGCCTCGGCGAGTGTAGTCGCGGTGTCGACGGAAAATCCGTCGGCGGCGAGGATCGCCGACAGACCGGAGAGGCTGTTGGGATCGTCTTCAACAATCAGGGCGTGTGGCATGGCGAGCGCAACTTTGTGAATGGGTTAAATGCCCGGTGCGCCGCCAATACTGAGATGGCGCACGGCGGGTTCTGGCGGGCCCGATGACAGGGCTAAACGAATGGTTCGGAGGGCCGCGAAACCACCGCTGACCGGCACTGCGCCTCGAATCGCGGGCCGGTGCCTGTAGTTCCTGCACGGGTCCTGTCAGAAATCCCGGTTGCTATCGAAAAACCGTCGCACTTCGAGTTCAGCCTGTTCGCGGGTTTTGCCAAAGCGCTCCTGAATCAGCGGTACTCGCGTAACTCTCCACTTAGCAGAGACCGTGCCAAAGAACTTTGTCCGTACGGATCAAGGACTTGCCGCGCGCCTGAGGCGAAATCGGAACGTCGCAATGGCAATTTGGAGAAACTTGCCGGTAAAGTTTTCCTAAACCATACACGGCGCGACAGAAAAGAAAAAGCGCCCAAAAATGAGCGCTTTTTGTGCAGGCCGGCAGGGTACCGGCGCTGGAGGGTGACGCAGACGGGCGCTTAGGCGCGGCTGCGGTATTCGTGCGTACGCGTGTCGATTTCGATCTTGTCGCCGATGTTGCAGAAGAGCGGCACTTGCAGTTCGAAACCGGTGTTCAGCTTGGCGTTCTTCAGCACCTTGCCCGACGACGTGTCGCCCTTGACAGCGGGTTCCGTGTAGATGATTTCACGAACCAGCGTGGTCGGCAGTTCGACCGAGATTGCCTTCTCGTTGTAGAACACGACTTCGCAAGCCATGCCGTCTTCGAGGTAGTGCATCGCGTCGCCCATCATTTCGGCTTCGACTTCGTACTGGTTGTAGTCGGCGTCCATGAACACGTACATCGGGTCGGCGAAGTACGAATACGTCACTTCCTTGCGCTCGAGCACGACGACGTCGAACTTGTCGTCTGCCTTGTACACGGTTTCCATGCCGGCGCCGGTCAGCAGGTTCTTGAACTTCATTTTGACGACGGCCGAGTTGCGGCCGGATTTGTTGTATTCGGCCTTTTGCACGACCATTGCGTCTGCGCCGATCATTACGACGTTGCCGGTGCGGAGTTCCTGTGCGGTCTTCATAAAACTGTCCTGTACGAGATAAATAGCTTAACTGTTGCTCAACGGCATACGGCGCAAGCGGCTTCGGCGTTTCGCCCCCTACCTGCCGTGCGCCGCGCAAAGCGGCGGCACTGACCGGGTGCGTGAAACGGGCCCGGCTCGCGGTGCAGAACCGCGGCGAGATGCCACGGCGTTTCCACCTGTCCGTTACCTGGGTTTTACCCTTTCGGGCGTGTACACGAGTGGCGCCGATCTGCAACACGCCCAAACATACGTCCCTTTTTTGACATTTGCGTGCCCAGCCTGAAGACGGAGCCGCGTGCTGTGTTTTCCACGGGACCGGTCAGACGGGCTGACCGCGGGGTGTGGCTCGATTCGGGCCGCGCTTGCGTCGTCGGCCGTTGGATAACCGCTTATTTTAACTGAGTTTTTGCGAACGAGGTCAGATTTCCGGCGAGATCGCCAACTTGCGCGAGTTCGACTGCCCACGCGGCGGCGCGACGCTTCAGCGCAGGACCGTGGCGCTGGAATTCTGCCCAGTCCGGCTCTCCCGCGCCGTTCCACGCGTGCCAGAAATGTTCGAGTGCGGTGCGCGCTTGCGCGGGCAACGTGCGCGTGTAGTGTGCGAGCGCGGCGTCGAGCTTGGGAAGATGGGCGTCGTCGGCCTGCGGATAGATGTGCCAGACGAACGGCTTCGCGGCCCACTGCGCACGCACGAACGAATCCTCGCCGCGCACGAAATTGACGTCGCTCACCCATAGCAGCGCGTCGTAGCCGGGCTGTTCGGTGAACGCAAGCGAATGGGCACTGAGGTTGCCGCGCGTCGCATGGGTGCCCGCGGTAAACGACGGCAGCCCGAAAAACCGCGCGAGCGCGCCGGAAATGCGTCCCTCGGGCACCAACAGCACGATCGGGCTCACACTGTCGCGCCATTGCTCGAGCAGGCTGTCGACCGCCGGATTTTCGTACGCAAACAGCGACACCACGGTCGCGTCGGCTGGCGGCGGCGCGTGGCCCGTGGCGTTGCGCCACCAGTCGGCGCGGGTGGCCGGCGAGCCCTCGAACGCGGCGCGCGCCGCATCCAGATCCCGCTCCTTCAACACGCCACCGGTGCCGGGGCCGAGTCCGGGGAAAAAAAAGGTCTTGCTGAGCGCGTGGCGCGGGTGCGGCGACGGGCGCAGATGAAAGTCGGCGACCCAGTCCTCGGCGCTCAGATATTCGAGGTTGAGCCACAGCGGCGTGCGCGTGCGTTCGGCCATCGCCGCGATATAGACGGGTGGCAGTTCGCAGGCGAACGCCTCGATCACGACGTCGGCGACTTCGAGCGTATCGCCCGCGTGGGACGGTTCGTGCCAGTGCTCGATGATGATGCCGTCGAGCGTCTGCCGCGCCCGCTCCAGCGCGAGCGACGGGCACAGCTTCTGGAACGCATGCAGATCGTCGACGAATACGCGCACCTGCCAGCCATGCTCGCGTGCGAGTTGGCGCGCGAGGCGCCAGCACACGCCGATGTCGCCGAAGTTGTCGATGACCGCGCAAAAGATATCGCAGGCGATCGGGTTGGCAGAGACAGCGGGTGGTCCGGAAAGGGGCGCAACGCAGGACATGGCAGATCGGCTGGCTCGGTGACTCCGCCGGCGCGGAGCGGGTTCGAACGAACGCGGAATGTTCTAAACTGGCGATTCTAAAGCCTCGCTTGCGATCGCGCGCCCTTTGCCCGACACGCGGGCGGCACGACGCGACGTGCGACACCACCTCCGGCGCCCGATTTCGGTCGCCGGACGGCGCAAGCGGCGAGGCAGCGCGAGACCGTCCCACCCAATCGACCCCGCATGACCGAACCCGAAGCAACCGACACGCCCGATGCTTTCGAGCCGAAAAAAGTGCTCGCCCAATTGCCGCATCTGCCCGGCGTCTACCGCTATTACGACACGGGTGGCATAGTGCTCTACGTGGGCAAGGCGCGCGACCTGAAGAAGCGCGTATCGAGCTACTTCACGAAGACGCAGCTGTCGCCGCGCATCGCGATGATGGTTACGCGCATTGCGCGCATCGAGACCACGGTCACGCGCTCCGAGGCCGAAGCGCTGCTGCTCGAAAACAACCTGATCAAGGCGCTCGCGCCGCGCTACAACATCCTGTTTCGCGACGACAAGTCGTATCCGTATCTGAAGCTGACCGGCCACAAGTTTCCACGCATGGCCTATTACCGCGGCTCGGTCGATCGCAAGAATCAGTACTTTGGTCCGTTTCCGAGCGCCTGGGCGGTGCGCGAGAGCATCCAGATCCTGCAGCGCGTGTTTCAGCTGCGCACCTGCGAAGACTCGGTGTTCAACAACCGCACGCGGCCGTGTCTGCTGCATCAGATTGGCCGCTGCACGGCGCCGTGCGTCGCGAACATCAGCGAAGAGGACTATGCGCGCGACGTCGCCAATGCGTCGCGCTTTCTGCTTGGCCGCCAGGGCGAGGTGATGAAGGAGCTCGAGCAGAAGATGCATGCATTCGCGAGCGAGCTGAAGTTCGAACAGGCCGCGGCGGTGCGCAACCAGATGAGTTCGCTGTCGACGGTGCTGCATCAGCAGGCGATCGAAGTCGGCAGCGATAGCGACGTCGACATTCTTGCGGTGGTCGCGCTAGGCGGCCGCGTGTGCGTGAATCTCGCGATGGTGCGCGGCGGGCGGCACCTCGGCGACAAGGCGTACTTTCCCACGCACGTGGAGAGCGCGTTGACCGCGGAGGAGGGCGGGCTCGAAGACGAAGCCGGGCAAGACGACGCAGCGGCGGATGCGCGAGCGGTCGCGCCGCGAGCCGAAGCAGCGAGCGTCACGGCCGATGCGCTCGCGATCGCGCGGGACATGCCATCGGAAGACGAGGACGCCGATGGTAGTGACGAAGAAGCGATCGAGGCGACGGCAGACGATCCGAACGAAGACGAAGCCAACGATTCAACGTCCCCTCCCCCGCAACGCACAAACCGCGCACCCCGCGGTGTCGAAGCGGAAGTGCTCGAGGCGTTCATCGCGCAGCATTACCTCGGCAATCGCGTGCCGCCGGTGCTGGTGGTTAGCCATGCGCCGGGGCGCGAGCTTGTCGACGTGCTGATCGAGCAGGCGGGCCACAAAGTCACCGTGCTGCGTCAGCCGCAAGGGCAGCGACGCGCGTGGCTTGCCATGGCCGAGCAGAACGCGCGGCTCGCGCTCGCGCGGTTGTTGTCGGAGCAGGGCTCGCAGCAGGCGCGCACGCGCGCGCTGACCGACACGCTCGGCATGGAGTGCGACGACCTCGCGCATCTGCGCATCGAATGCTTCGACATCAGTCACACGATGGGCGAGGCGACCCAGGCGTCGTGCGTCGTCTTTCATCATCACAAGATGCAGTCGTCCGAGTATCGCCGCTACAACATCACGGGTATCACGCCCGGCGACGACTACGCGGCGATGCGCCAGGTGCTGACGCGCCGCTACGAGAAGATGGTCGCGCAGGCAGCCGCGAATGCCAGCGACGGAGCCGCCGAGTCGCAAAGCGACGCGGCCGCCGATCCGTCGCTCGCCGCCGATGTCGCCGAGCCGGCCGCGGCCGGCGGCGTGCTGCCGACCATCGTACTGATCGACGGCGGCAAGGGGCAGGTGGAAATCGCGCGGCAGGTATTCACGGAGCTGGGGCTCGATACCGGCATGCTGGTCGGGGTCGCGAAGGGCGAGGGGCGCAAGGTCGGTCTCGAGACGCTGATTTTCGCGGACGGCCGTGCGCCGCTCGAACTCGGCAAGGAAAGCGCCGCGCTGATGCTGGTCGCGCAGATCCGCGATGAAGCGCATCGCTTCGCGATCACCGGCATGCGCGCCAAACGCGGCAAGACGCGCCAGACTTCGCGGCTCGAAGAACTCGAAGGCGTTGGGGCGAAGCGGCGCCAGCGCCTGCTCGCGCGCTTTGGCGGCTTGCGTGGCGTGGTGGCCGCGAGCGTGGAGGATCTTGCGAGCGTCGAAGGTATCTCGCAGGCGCTCGCCGAGCAGATCTACCGGCAATTGCATTGAATTTGCCGTCGAGTCGCTGAGCGACACCAAGCGCGATCCACGCGCCGCGCGTGGCGCGTGGATCGCGCTGGTAGTGTCATGCCCGAGCCCGCTTGCTTGTGGCAGCCCTTGCGACGCGGCACAATTGCAACTCACTCGTCAGACGCTGCGCCTGCCCCATGCCGTTTAATTTTCCGATATTCCTGACCTGGCTGCGGATCGTGCTGATTCCGCTCGTCGTCGGTGTGTTTTATTTGCCCGACATGATGATGAGCCCCACGCACCGCAATCTGGCGGCCGCGACGATCTTCATCCTGGCGGCGCTTACCGACTGGTTCGACGGCTTTCTGGCCCGTAAATGGAATCAGACCTCCGCATTCGGCGCGTTTCTCGATCCGGTCGCCGACAAGCTGATGGTGACCGCGGCGCTGCTCGTGCTCGTTCAACTCACGCGGCTCGATGCTGCGATCGCGCTCGTGATCGTCGGACGTGAAATCGCGATCTCGGCGCTGCGCGAATGGATGGCGCAAATCGGCGCGTCGAAGAGCGTCGCGGTGAACTCGCTTGGCAAGTTCAAGACTGCTTGCCAGATGGTCGCGATTCCGATGCTGCTGTTCTATGGCCCGCTGCCGCTCGGCGCCGGCGTGACGGTCGACACACGCGTGTGGGGTCTATGGCTGATCTATCTCGCCGCGTTTCTGACAATCTGGTCGATGCTGTACTACATGAAGCTCGCGTGGCCGCAAATTCGCGAGCGCGGTGGTATCGCGTGAGGGGGAAAGAAAGGCCTCTGTGCGGGCGCAAAAGCGTGTTCGAGCCCCGCGTCACTACGAGCGAAATATTTTCTTGAAGTGAGATGGGTAAAAGGGGGTTGACACGTTTCAGTCGTTTCTCCATAATCTCGTTTCTCCGATGCACGCAACGCGAAACACCGGAAACGCAGTAGGTAAGGCGGTAGCAGTAAATGCAGTACAACGCGGGAATAGCTCAGTTGGTAGAGCGCAACCTTGCCAAGGTTGAGGTCGCGAGTTCGAGCCTCGTTTCCCGCTCCAGTTTTCGAAGCATCGCGTTGTTTGGCGAAGGAAAAAACACAGCGCGGTGTGAAGCAGTTCAATGCGGGAGTAGCTCAGTTGGTAGAGCGCAACCTTGCCAAGGTTGAGGTCGCGAGTTCGAGCCTCGTCTCCCGCTCCATACATCAGGGGAAGCAACGCTTCCCTTTTTGTTTGGAGGGCCGCTCGTTCTGAACTTTTCAGAGCTTCGGTTCTTCTGGTGATCACCAGATAAATCTGAGAACCCATGTCCAGGTTCCAGTCCGTTTGCGGCGCGATAGCAAAGCGGTTATGCAGCGGCCTGCAAAGCCGTTTAGGCCGGTTCGACTCCGGCTCGCGCCTCCAGTTTTCGATGTAAAGCAAAAGCCCCGACGTGTCGGGGCTTTTGCTTTTTCTGTTCCATTTTCTCCGTCCTTTGCCGAATCAGACGTTGATTGCGGACTTGAGCGACTGCACGGCAGCGTGGTTCAGAAAGTAGTAGTTCTCTTGCGGCGTACCGTCGGCGAGCGGCGCGATCTGTATGGTCGTGCCGCTCCTGATCATGTAACCCGCATAGATGCCGCCGTTGTACTGGTAGTACACGCGATAGTCGGTCGTGCTATGCCCGAGCACGCTAGTGGCCACCCATGCGCGAGCGCCCTGCAACGTGACGATGTGGCCATCGGAGAGCTGGCAGGTCGTGCGGGCCGCAATATTGCTGCATCGCTATTTATCGCATGTGGTTTTGACTCTCTCGCGAGCCGTGCGTCCCGCTTTACGTCTCATCGAGATCGGGCGATAGAATCGCAGCATCGTCACCGCACGTATTCATTGAAGCCGCATGTATTTCCAGCTCACCGGCACTCGCGTCCGCCTGCTCGGCTCGATGCATCTGTTTCCCGCGACGAGCCGTCGAACACCGCCATGGATCGCCGAGGCCTATGACTGGGCCGACGCGTTCGTATTCGAGTCCGACGCAGCAGCGATCCTGCCGTTTCTCAAAGCCGAGGCGCACCCCGACGCCGCACGGCTTCGGCCTCTCATGCGCGACGAAGCCTGGACGCAGCTGCAGACGCTCTGGCCGACCGATGGCCTGCTCGCGCCGCTTGAAACACTGCGTCCGTGGGCCGCGCTGATCGTCGCGCCGACTCTGCTGCAGCAGGTCGTCGAGGGTGTCGAGCCGCGCATGCTGCGCTCGGCGATCGCGCAGGCGAAGCCGTATCGCTATCTCGAGTCCGCACAGGACGTGGCAGTCGCGCTCGAATCCATTCCGCTCGAAGCGATCGCCGCCGCGCTCGACATGCTGATGGCCGACCGCGGCGAGCCGCAGCGCACGCTCGAACGGATGCATGCGGCGTGGCTGGAAGGCGATCTGCACGCGATACGGCAGATCGCTGCCGAATCGCCGATGTTCAATCTGCCCGGCATCCGTCACGCGATACTCGACGGGCGCAATCGCGCATGGGCCGCGCGGCTGAAGGGATTGCTGGACACGCGCGAGCGCACCCTCGTGGTCGTCGGGGCGCTGCATCTGTGCGGCCCCGGCAATCTGTCCGACTGTCTCGCACGACCCGTCGAGGCGGTGTTCTGAGCACGTCTGCGGATTTCCCGACTGAGCACAGCCGGCTGCCCGGATGAGCGGCTGGCCGCTTCCGCCAATACCATGCCCCGGCACACCGGTGCGAACCGGCAACGGTTCAAGTCACGCATCGGCCTCTACACGCGCGAGACGTCGCGCGACCTGCCGTTGCGCGCCCACGCGCGGCATAATTGCGGATCGTTGCCCGCGCTGCCGCGCCTTGACTCTGAAAGCTACCGATGACTGATTTGCAGCCCACCGCCGCCGCACGGCTTGCCCAACTCGAATGGCGCTGGAAGCCGTTCGTGGATCTGACGCGCGTCGAGGTCTACGAGATGCTGGCCGCACGCAACACGGTGTTCGTGGTCGAACAGAACTGCGTGTATGGCGATATCGATGGGCTCGACGCCGAAGCCTGGCATCTGCTCGCGTATGGCCCGGGCCACGATGCCGCGCAGCCGCCGCTGGCCGGCTATCTGCGCGTGCTGCTGCCCGATGCGGCGGATGCCGACGTGCGCATCGGCCGGGTGTTGACGACCGCGCCGTTTCGCGGCATCGGTCTTGGCAAGGCCATGCTCGAACGCTCGCTCGCGCATATCCGCGCCCAGTGGCCCGGTACGCCGATTCGCCTGCACGCGCAGGCGCATCTGCAAGGCTTTTACGGCGCGTTCGGCTTCAAACCGGTCTCGGAGATTCACGAGGAAGACGGCATCCCCCATGTGTGGATGCGCTCGGCCTGAACGCGAACGTGTCAGCGCTGGCCGTTCGCCGCCGTCGAGGCCGCATGGGTGAGCCCGCGCGTCGCTTTCGCGCGCCGCTCGGTGCGCAGGCGTCCGCGTGACGACAGTCGCATCCAGTGGCGCAGCGCGACCAGCGCGCCGATCACGCTCATCATCGAACCCGGAATCCATAGCAGGAGCCCGCCGATCTGCTGATCGCGCATCGGGCTCAGCCACGTGAACGCGCGGCCACAGATCGAATAGATCGGATATAGCTCGTGCGGCGTGAAGAAGATGAACGCGCCGAGGATGATCTGCGGTGGAATCGCCGCGATCACGACGAGCACGCGCTTGCCCGGCGCCAGACGCGCGGGCGGCGCCGGACGCGGGTCGAGCACGAGCCACCAGAACAGCAGGCCGTCGATCGCCATGCTCCAGTTCATGACGCGATAGAGCCGCCAGTCGAGCATCGCGACGAAATGGATCGGCGACAGCAACCAGAAATAAATCAGCCCGACGAACAGCGTGACCGCGACGACCGGGTGCATGACGACGTCGAGCACCTTGCGCACGAGCGGTGTTTGCAGCGCGGGCCGCACGAAGCGCTGTCGCCAGCGCACCGGAATCCCCGCGCGCAACGCCGCGCCCGGATATGACAGCGCGATGAAGAACGGCCCGAGATGATGCAGCACCAGATGCTGCAAACGATGCATGAAGAACTCATGCTCGAAGAAATAATCGAGCCGCGTATGCAGCACGACATACAGCGCGGCCAGCCCGAACCAGAACGACAGACGCCGCGCGAACGACAGCCGCGCCTTGCGCGCGCCGCGCACGAACAGGATCGCCGGGATCAGCAATGCGATCACGACGGTCGGCGAAAACTCCCAGGGATCGAGCCAGTAGAGCAGGTTCATGGCGACGGCGTTTGCGGTGGCGGCAGCCCGTGGCGCCGCTTACTGAGTCTGGCCCGGCGACTTGACCGCGAACGGCGCGCTCAGCGTTTCGCCATCGGAGAACTTCAGCATCAGATGCACGGTGTCGCCGGGCGCGATCTTGTGCTTCGCGTCCTCGAGCATCACATGATAGCCGCCGGGCGCGAGCGCGACCTGGCCATGCGCGGGCACCGTCAGCTTGTCGACCATCACCATCTTCTTCGACGAGCCGCTCGATACCGTTTGATGCAGCATCGCGTCGCCGTAGTCGTCGCTCGAAATATCGACGAGGTCGATCGGCTTGTCGCTCGCGTTGATGAGCGTTGCGTAGCCACCCGCGGGCAGGTTATTCGGCAGCCAGCGCACCCACGCGTCCTTGACGCTGATCGCGTGAGCGTCGGCCGCCTGCGCGCTCGACAAGACACCGAACGACAGCGCGAGCGCGCAAGCGAGGGAAGCGAATGGTTTGAGCTTGATTGTCATGTTGGGATGGATCGGGAGGGGATAGAAATCAGGAATGGTCATCGATGACGCGGCGCAGGTCTTGCGCGATCGCATCGGGCGTGTCGTGATCGGTGGCGAGCAGGCGCGCGTGGCCCTGGCTGTCGAAGACGTAGACGGCGGAGCTGTGCGTGACCTCGTAGTTGCCATTCGGGTCGCGCTTTTCCATCTGGTACGCGACCCGATAGCGCTTCGCCAGCGACTCGATCTGCGAATCGGTGCCGGTCAGCCCTTCGGCGTGCTGTGGGTCGAACGCGGCGACGTAGTCGTGCAAAGCCTGCGGGGTGTCGCGCGCGGGATCGACGGTGATGAACAGGATGCGCACTTTCTGCGCATCGGGGCCGAGTTTGCCGAGCACCTGCATCAGGCGGCCCATCGTCTCGGGGCAAACGTCCGGGCAATGTGTGTAGCCGAAGTAGACGAGCGATGCCCGGCCTTTGAATGAAGCGGCGCTGACGGCGCGACCGGCGTCGTCGGTCAAGGTGAAGTCCAGATCCGGCAGATGGCCGGTCACGTTGGTCAGCTGCCACGCTTCGGCACGGTGCGTGCAACCGGTCAGTGCCACGAGCGCGACCAAAGTACCCAGCGTCGCTCCCGCGGCGAAACGGCGGCCCAACCCGTGTCTGAGTCGCCAGGGTCGTGAGCGGAGCAGGGTCGGCTGCGAGCGCTGGGGTGGAAGGATCGGGAACAAAGCAGGGTTCAATGACTCGATTGGAGAGCGGACACCACGAATCGGTGGAGCGTGTCGAGCACGCCGTCAGACCGCGTGGCAGCGACTGTAGCGCAAAAACCCGGCCAGCGACGCGCGGCGGGCCCGGCGCGCGATTTGCGGGGCATTATGACGCAGGCGGCCGAAAGCCGCGTGAAGCCCGGTCGTTGTGCTTTTGAACGCAATCGACGCAAACAGGCGGGCGAACTGCCCGCCCGGCTTGAGTCCCGGCTTACTTTCTCGAAAAATTGACGGATGCGCGGTAAGATGCGCACACTTTTCCGGCCGCCCATGGCTGAAAGGCGAACCCACGCGATGCAAGCACTTCCGGCTGTTCTGTCTCCGAGCGAGACGGCATTTTTCTTCGATTTCGACGGCACGCTCGTCGAACTCGCCCCCACGCCGGACGGCGTGCTGGTGCAGCCGCGCGTGATCGATCTGCTGCGCGAGCTGCGCAGTCTGACGAACGGCGCGGTCGCGGTGGTGTCGGGGCGCGGTATCGACAGTATCGACAGTTTTCTCGGCATGCCCGATCTGCCGGTCGCGGGTCTGCACGGCGCCGAGCGGCGCGATGCGAATGGCGACACGCAGCGCATCGGTTTTCACGACCAGCGCCTGTTGCGCATGGAGCAGGTGCTCGCGCAGGTCGTCAACGAACACCCGGGCATGCTGCTCGAGATCAAGGGCGCGGCGCTCGCACTGCACTACCGCAACGCGCCGGACCGCGAGCCGGTCGCGCGCGCGGCGACCGAACGGCTCGTCGCCGATTACCCCGCGTCGTACGTGCTGCAGCCGGGCAAGATGGTCTACGAGATCAAGCCGAAAGATGTCGACAAGGGCCGCGCGACGCGTGCGTTTCTCGACGAATTGCCGTTCACGGGACGCACACCGGTATTCGCCGGCGACGATCTGACCGACGAAAAGGGCTTTGCGGTCGTCAACGAGCGCGGCGGCCTGTCGATCAAGGTCGGGGCGGGCGAAACGATGGCGCGCACGCGCGTCGAATCGGTGTCGTCGCTGCTCGACTGGCTCGAAACGATTGTCGCGGCGGCGCGCGGGGCGTGACGCCGGCGCCCCGCTCAACGAAAACAACATACTGCATCGGGAATCGCGCTTCATGAGCCGACTGATCATTGTTTCGAACCGGGTTGCGCCTATTTCGGAGGGCGGCCCGGCGGCGGGCGGTCTGGCGGTTGGCGTGTACGACGCGCTGAAGGAGACCGGCGGCATGTGGTTCGGCTGGAGCGGCGAGGTGCTCAGCTCCGGCCAGCCGCAGATCAAGGTCGAGGAGCGCGGTCCGGTGACCTTCGCGACCGTCCCGCTGATGCGTCGCGATTACGACCAGTATTACCGTGGTTTTTCGAACGCGACGCTGTGGCCCGCGTTTCACTACCGGTCCGACCTGCTGCACTACGACCGTCACGACTTCGAGGGTTACCGCCGCGTCAACGCGTGGCTCGCGCAGCAGCTCGTGCCGCTCCTGCGCGAAGACGACGTGATCTGGGTGCACGACTATCATCTGATTCCGTTCGCGCAGGCGCTGCGTTCGGCGGGCGTGAAGAACCGCATCGGTTTCTTCCTGCATATTCCGTTTCCAGCCGCGCAGGTACTGCTGACGGTGCCGCCGCATCGCGAGCTCGTCGAGGCGCTGTGTTCGTTCGACCTGCTCGGCTTTCAGACCGGCCCCGATCTGCGCGCCTTCTGCGATTACGTCATCAACGAGGCGGGCGGCTCGGTCGGCGCATCGGCGAACGGGCCGCTCACCGTGCAGGCGTTCGGCCGCACGCTGCGCGCATCGGCCTATCCGATCGGCGTCTATCCGGACGAGATCGCCGAGCTCGCGAAAGCGGGGGAGCGCGGCAAGCCGGTACGCACGATGAAGGCGACGCTGCATTCGCGCAAGCTGATCATGAGCGTCGACCGGCTCGATTATTCGAAGGGGCTGGTCGAGCGATTCCGCGCATTCGAGCGCCTGCTCGAGCATGCGGCCGCGCAGCGCAACAAGGTGTCGTTCCTGCAGATCGCGCCGCCGACGCGCGCCGACCTGCACGCGTATCAGGACATCCGCCTTCAGCTTGAGGGTGAGTCGGGGCGGATCAACGGACGTTTCGCCGAGCTGGACTGGACGCCGATCCTGTACATCCACAAGCAATACGAGCGGTCGGTGCTGGCGGCGCTGTTCCGTACCGCGCACGTCGGCTATGTCACGCCGCTGCGTGACGGCATGAATCTCGTCGCGAAGGAATACGTGTCGGCGCAGGACCCAGAGAATCCCGGCGTGCTCGTGCTGTCGCGCTTTGCGGGCGCGGCGCAGGAGCTGGATGGCGCGCTGATCGTCAATCCGCTCGATATCGACGGCATGGCCGAGGCGCTCGCGCAGGCGCTCGACATGCCGCTCGCCGAGCGTCAGGCGCGCTATCGCGACATGATGGCGCAGCTGCGCGAGAACAACGTGTCGGTGTGGCGCGATAACTTCATGCGCGATCTGCAGAACGCCGACGGTGCGAAGCGGGATAGAAGCGCGAAGACGCGTGCGGCCACGGGTGCGGCCGGCGCCGCGCGCAAGAGGGCGGCGCGCGAGAGCGTGAGCGGCTGAGCCGGCCGCAAGCCCGACAACGAAAAGCCGCTCCACGGAGCGGCTCTTTTCATGCGATGCGCAACCGGGCGCACACCGTGAGCGTTCAGGCCACGTGCTGCTCGTCGACCTTCTTGCCGCCGATATGCAGCGTCTGGCCCTTGCCATACTGCTTCGCGAGCAGGTCGCGATAAAGGCCCGGACGCTGGCGCAGTTCTTCCGGCGTGCCGTCGTCGATGACCTTGCCGGCGCTCATCACGATGATCCGGTCGAAGTTGTTCAGCGTCGACAGACGGTGTGCGATCGCGATCACCGTGCGGCCGACCATCAGCCGGTCGAGCGCCTTCTGGATCGCTTCTTCGGAGGCGCTATCGAGTGCGGACGTGGCTTCGTCGAGCAGCAGGATCGGCGCATTCTTCAGAATCGCGCGCGCGATCGCGATGCGCTGGCGCTGACCGCCCGACAACTTCACGCCGCGGTCGCCGACGATCGTGTCATAGCCGTCCGGCATCGCTTCAATAAAATCCGCGCAACGGGCCTCGCGGGCGGCGGCGAGCACTTCCTCGCGGCTCGCCTCAGGGCGGCCATACGCGATGTTCTCGTACACCGAGCGGTGGAGCAGCGAGATGTCCTGCGGCACCAGCGCGATCGCGTGGCGCAGGCTGTCCTGGGTGATCGTCGCGATGTCCTGGCCGTCGATCCTGATCGCGCCACCCTGGGTTTCGTAGAAACGCTGCAACAGCGCGAGCACCGTCGATTTGCCGGCCCCCGACTTGCCGATCAGGCCGACGCGCTGACCCGGCTCGATATTCAGGTCGAAGTGATCGAGAATCGCCCGGCGGCGCGGATAGGCGAACGTGACGCTGTCGAACGTGACGCGGCCTCCCTGCGGAACGAGTTCGGTCGCGTCGTCGCGATCGGGCATGCCGTGCGGTTCGAGCAGCGTGCGCACGGCTTCCGCGAGTCGCGCGACGTGCTGCGTGACATCGACGAGCGCCACGGCGAGGTCGCGCGTGCCGTGCAGGATCGTGAAGCCGAGCGAACTCACGAGCACGATGTCGCCCGAGGTCGCGCGGCCCTGGTCCCATAGCCACAGCGCCCAGCCGAGCAGGCCGGCCGACAGCAGCGCGGTGATCACGGCGTGCAGCAGACGCAATTTTTCGAGGTAGAGCAGACTCTGCTGGCGCGCGTCCATTTCCGACTTGACCGTCGACGCAAAGCGCTGCTGCTCGCGCAACGTCATGCCGAACGCGCGCACGAGCCCCATGTTGCTGATCACGTCGACGAGTTCGCCATCGACCGATGCCGCCTTGGTCGCGAAATTATGGTGGCGCGCGGAGCCGCGGCCCGCGAGCTTGTACAACACCACCGCGAGGATCGCAGAACACAGCATCAGGCCGCCGGCCATCAGCGGGTTCACCGCAATGATCATCACGATGGCGCCGAGCACCGCGATGCAGGGCGGAAGCACGTTCCACGCGGTGGTGTTTTCGGCGGTGTAGACGGCGTTCGAGGTCGCGGTGATCCGGCTCGCCAGCATGCCGGGCTGCTTTTCGGCGTAGTAGGTCGGCGAGTGGCCGCTCAGGTACTGGAACAGATCGCGCCGCAGATCGCCCGTCACGGCGACGAACGTGTGCGCGGCGAACCAGCCGCCGACCCGCCATAACAGGTTGTCGGCGGCAATCAGACCGACGAGGATCGCGAACGCGCTCCACAACGGCCCCGGATGATGCCGGCCGGCGGCGAGCACGTCGATCAGATGTTTGATCGCATATTGCGAAGCGAGCGCACAGCCCACGGCCGCAAATACACTGCACAACACAATCGCATGCCCGAACGGATGGCGGCGGATAAAGCGGAAGAGAAACGCCAACGGCCGATGCGCATAGCTCGCGAGCTTTGCGTCCTGGGCGTTACGCTGGGCGATGGTCAAGTGTTCCAATTGAGCAGAGATCGATGTGTTGCGGGTTGTGCATGCAAAGCGCGTCCCACACGGAAAAGTATGGCTCTCCGTGCAGCCGATGCTTCGCATTGTAAACATGCAAAGACGATTGCGCCCTGTGTAACCGGGCTTTTGGCGCGACTGATTTCGCGATGGGCCTCCGCGATATGCGTCGTCCCGACGCACCGCAAGCCGGGCGATCCACGCCAGTTGCGGCCTATTTCGAGATAAAATTACAAACAGCATTCAACCGTGGCGCGGCAATTGCTGAATGTCTGGCGGCAAGGTTGGTGCGAGAGAGTCCCCAAATCCAGTACCGTCGTGCCTCGCTGAACCCCGTGAAGACTGTAGAACTGTCTCGGAAAACAAGGGTTTGCAAAGTGTTTCGTGTCTGTAACAACGTAAAGTCTTTGAAATGCCATGGCGCCGCAACGATCCGGGCGCCGATAATGCGGGCTCGTTGGGCCGGCAAATTTTCTGACAGTTTGTCAACGTAGGTGCGGCATGCGCGTTTACTCGCACATGCGCAGACGCTCACCACCGGTCTGGGCTCTTTATCGAAGCGATCCATCGCAGGATTTCTCAAAAGAATCAGGCCCGCGCCGGCATCTCCGGCCAGACTGCCCTGGCGAGCAAGCGAGTCGCTTTTTCCAAATGCAGTACTTTTGCCTGATTTTTACTAGGAGTTCGTCATTATGCGAATCGCTCAAATCGCTCCGTTGCACGAGGCGGTTCCTCCCAAGCTGTATGGTGGTACGGAACGCGTGGTGTCCTACCTGACCGAGGCGCTGGTCGAGCAGGGCCACGACGTCACGCTGTTTGCGAGCGGTGATTCGCAAACCTCGGCGAAGCTCGAAGCGTTCTGGCCGCAGGCGCTGCGCCTCGACCCGACGATCCGCGACGTGATGGCGCCGCACATGCTATTGCTCGAAGAAGTGCGCCGCCGCGCGGACGAATTCGACGTGCTGCATTTCCACATCGACTACTATCCGTTCTCGCTGTTCGCGCGTCAGCCGGTGCCGTTCGTCACGACGATGCATGGCCGTCTCGATTTGCCGGAACTGCAGCCGATCTTCAACACGTTCAGTGACGTGCCAGTCGTGTCGATTTCGGACAACCAGCGCATTCCGCTCGCCCAGGCCAACTGGCAGCAAACGGTTTATCACGGTCTGCCGGAAGACGTGCTCAAGCCGATTCCTAACGTCGAGCCCGGCTACCTCGCATTCCTGGGCCGCGTGTCGCCGGAGAAGGGGCTCGACAGGGCGATTCGCATCGCCGGGCAGGCAGGCATGAAGCTCAAGGTCGCCGCCAAGATCGACAAGGCCGACCGTGCCTACTACGAAGAAGTCATCAAGCCGCTGATGTCGTTGCCGCACGTCGAGTACATCGGCGAGATCGGCGAAGCTGAGAAGCGCGAGTTTCTCGGCAATGCGCAGGCACTGGTGTTCCCGATCGACTGGCCGGAGCCGTTCGGTCTCGTGATGATCGAAGCGATGGCTTGCGGCACGCCGGTGATCGCGTTTAATCGCGGTTCGGTGCCGGAAGTGATCGAAAACGGCGTGTCGGGCTTCGTCGTGGAAGACGAAATCAGCGCGGTCGCCGCCGTGAAGCGACTGCATACGCTGCCGCGCGCTGGTGTGCGCAAGGCGTTCGAGGCGCGCTTCTCGTCGAAGGTCATGGCGAAGAACTACGTCGCTGTGTACGAAGAGTTGCTGCGTCAGAAGCACCGCACGGTGCTGCGTGAAGTCAACGCAAACTGAGGCGCGGTTCACGCTTCGCAGGTGATGCGCAGTAACTAGAACGCTGGCACCAAAGGAACCCGTCGCAGGTTTCCTTTGCTGCGCTCAACGCCCCGTCGGCATTTTGCCAGCGGGGCGTTGTTGCATGCGCGCCGCGTTTTTCATCGGCACCCATCCGAAAGTACGGGATTCCGCGCGGCGCGAACGAGTCAGTCTCGGTAATATCCCTATAATGGCCGTGCCGCAAAATGGGCGGCGCCGCCGACGACAGGAGGAAGCCTTGGCGAGTACGAAAGAGACGCGTGCGAACGCCGCGCCCGGCGCTGGAACGATTTTTACGTTGCGCGCCATCGGTCTCGTGCTCGCCGTCCGCTGGTTTTTCTCGATGTCGGAGATGAGCCTCTCCACCGCGCTGACCGCGATGGCGTCTTCGCCGTGGGCCTGCATCAATCTCGTCTTTATGTTCCTGCTGATTTTCCTGCCGGGCGCGCGCGCCGTCGCCGAGCGTCCGTTTCATCCGCTGCCGCAATGGCTGCGTCAGGCTCTGCGCCTGTTCGCGTTCCTCGGGTTGCTGTTCGCGCTATGGTCGGTCGGTGCGTTCGTCGCGAGCGCCGGCGGGCGTCGCGCGATGCAGGCGGTCGCCGCCACCAACGGCTGGCTGCTCGCGGCGCCGGCGCTGTATGCGATCGTCGTGTGGATCTGCCGGCCGCTACCATTGTGGCGGACCAACGTCGCGGCGCGGCGTTTTGCGATCGGCCGCTATGCGGTGTCGCTCGATCCGCTGACGCGCACCGTCGTCGTGTGGGCCGAGCGGCGCAAGGTCGGGCAATACGATGCGCGCGAATTGTCGGTGCGTTGGGCGAGTGGTCCCCAGGTGCGTTCGACGTCGACCCCCACGTCCACGCCCGCGGTTGTGTTCGGCGCGGCGGGCGAGACCAGCACGTCAGCGGTGCCGATGAGGTCGGTCGCGACGCCCTCTCTTGCGCGCAGCGCGTTCGGCCTGCGTCCGAAGATCGAGTTGTTGTGGGATTCGCCCGCCGCCGCAGGCCATAACCGGCAGACCGTTTTCCGCGCCGCGCTGACGACCGAAGGCGATCGTGTTGCCGCCCGCGCGCTCGACACGACGTTGCGCCAGTTCTGACGCTGCGCGTTTTGTGCTATCGGCCACATCGCGTGGCCGATGCGCGCATCCCGGAGCGTTGCTTCACCGATAATGCAAAAGGCGCCCGGCCAGCAGGCGGGCGAGTGGAACACTCATCGATCGTATCGCGTCTTTCGCAGGAGTCGCTATGCTGGTTCGCTGGTTGCTTGCCGCGCTTCATCTGCTTGCTTATGGTTTCGCGCTGGCGTCGATCCTCCGACGCACCTGGTCGCTGCGTCGCGCGTCGGTGCCGGCGGCGTTGCGTTCGGTGTTTCGTGCCGATACGCGCTGGGGCATCGCAGGGCTGGTGCTGGTCGTGACCGGCCTGATGCGCGTGTTCGGCGGTTACGAGAAGGGCGCCGACTACTATCTGCACGAACCGCTCTTTCACGTGAAGATGGGGTTGCTGGTGCTGATCCTGATCCTCGAGGTGCCCACGATGCTCGGCTTGATGCGCTGGCGCGCGTCGATCCGTAGCGGCGCGGCGCCGAATCTGAAGAAGGCGCGCTCCTACGCCCACTTCAACGTCATCCAGACCGTGGCGCTGGTTCTGATGGTGCTTGCCGCGACGGGCATGGCGCGCGGCATCGGGCTGCCCGCCGGCGCGGTGTAGCGCGGCGGGCTTTCTACTTCTGCGGGCATGGCGCGCGAGGCGTGGCGCCGCGCGCCGCGGCGGCCCGTGCTTCCCTGCGTCGCGCTAGCCGACCATCAAGTCCGAATCATCGACGCGGTCAGCCGCGAAGTCCGCCGGCTCGCCGAGGCCCTTGATCAACTCCAGCGCCTGGCGCTCGAACAGCCGCCGGTACAAGCCGTTGTCGCGTTTGATCAGCGCGTCGTGACTGCCTTCCTCGACTACCTTGCCCTTGTCCAGCACCAGCAGCCGGTCCAGCGCACGTACCGTCGAGAGCCGATGCGCGACCACCAGCGTCGTGCGGCTCTGCATCAGGCGCTCCATCGCGCGCTGGATCAGCACTTCGCTTTCGCTGTCGAGGCTCGACGTGGCTTCGTCGAGAATCAGGATCGGCGCGTCGGCGAGAAAAGCCCGCGCGATCGCGACACGTTGACGTTCGCCGCCCGATAGCTTGATCCCGCGTTCGCCGACCAGCGTGTCATAGCCGTTCGGCAGCGCGGCGATGAAGTCGTGTGCGCTCGCGAGCCGCGCAGCCCGCTCGATGTCTGCGCGGCTCGCGCCGGGCCGCCCATACGCGATGTTCTCGGCGAGCGAGCGGTGAAACAGCACCGGCTCCTGCTGAACGATCGCGATCTGGCTGCGCAGCGACGCCTGCTGGACCTGCGCAATGTCCTGACCGTCGATCGTGATCCGGCCGCCCGAAATGTCGTGAAGACGCTGAATCAGCTTGATGAAGGTCGTCTTGCCCGAGCCCGAATGGCCGACGAGCCCGACGCGCTCGCCCGGCGCGATGCGCACGGAGAAGTCGTCGTAGAGCGGCCGGCTGTGCGCGCCATAGTGAAACGACACGTGCTCGAAGCGGATCTCGCCGTTGCGGATCGAGATGGGGCCGGCGCCGGGCCGATCCTCGATGCCGAGCGGCTGGCTTTCGAGCGACACCAGTTCCTCCATGTCATTGACCGAGCGCTGCAGGTTGCGGATGTGCATGCCGATGTCGCGCAGATATCCTTGGAGCATGAAAAACATGGTCAGCGCGAACGTGATGTCGCCCACGCTCGCTTCCCCGCGCGCCCACAGCAGCAACGCCACGCCGAGAATCGCGGCCTGGATCGCGGCCAGCATGCCGCCCTGAAGGCCACCGTTGAGCGTGCCGCGCACCCATGTGCGGCGCGTGCGCTGTCGCCACTTGCCGATCACGCGGGCGAGACGTGCTTCCTCGCGCGCTTCCGCGCCGAACGCCTTGACGACGCCGTTGCAGCTGACCGCGTCGGCGAGCGCGCCGCCCATGCGCGTGTCCCACGCGTTCGCGAGACGCGCGGATGGCGCCACGAAGCCGAGCGACACCGTCACTGTCACGCCGATGTAGAGCGCCGAGCCGATGCCGACGACGAGGCCCATCATCGGCCAGCGCCAGCCGAGCAGCGCAGTCGCGCCGACCAGCATCACGAGCGACGGCAGCAGCGCGATCAGCAGCGTGTCGTTCAGCAGATCGAGCGCCCACATGCCGCGCGTGATCTTGCGCACGGTCGAACCGGCGAAGCTGTTCGCATGCCAGTCGGTCGAAAAGCGCTGCACGCGATGAAACGCCCGTGCGGCGATCTCGCTCATCATCTTCAGCGTGAAACGGATGATGTTGAAGTACACGCCTTGGCGCAACAGCGTCGCGGCGAGGCCGAGTGCGGCGAGCACGCCGAAGGCCTCGAGCGCGTGATGCCGGACGGACGCCGAGGAAGCCGGGCCAGCCGCGATCGCGTCGACGAGACGTCCGGCGAAGACCGGCGTCAGGATGTCCGCGCCCGCGGTGAGCAGTGCGAGCGCCGCAATCACGACGATGCGCCACGGCTGTTGCGTCCAGTGGCGGAAGGTGAAGCCGAGGACATCCTTGAAGGCTTGTCCGCGAAAGTCGAGTTTTCTATTGGCCATTTACTTTCGACCCGGCGTCGCGCGGGCGCGCCGAGGTTCCAGTCAGAAGCGAAAAGGGCAGACAGCCAACGGATGCCGGAATGCGCAAGAGAAACGCGCGGGGAAAAAACGACGGCATACAACGGCAAGGGAACAGCGGACTGTCTGGAACGAACGCGGTGCGCCTGCGCAACCGGCTCCGCGTCGGCGACTGCTGTGCGGCTTTTAAGGTCGCATCGGTCGTGTCGGATGGGCCGACGGTCGCGAGACCATGAAAGGGAGCGCGCGTTGCATTGCGAACATTTGGCGCCTCCCTGTAATGGTTCAAGATGGAGAAACCGGACGGACCCGGACCGGGCGAATGCCGGAGTGCTGAATATATCAGCCGCGCGCGGTGCTCGCCAAGATACGGAACGACGTGGTTCTGCCGCCAGCCGCACCCCGGGCGACATACGCGAGGTATTACCGGCAAATAGAAAAAGGGCTTGCGCATTGCTGCGTAAGCCCTTTTGTCTTCGGTGATCGACACACCAAGAATCTGGTGGGTAGTACTGGGATCGAACCAGTGACCCCTGCCGTGTGAAGGCAGTGCTCTACCGCTGAGCTAACCACCCGAAGAGATTGAAATTATGTCAGGGAAATTCGGGTTCGTCCAGTCTTTTTTAAGTAGTTTGCTCATCGGCCGCCGGAACGGCTTCAAGACGCCATACGCTCGTGCCTTTGACGGCCTTGTCGAGATCATTGAGCACGGCTTCATGGGCGGCGCTTTCGTCGTCGGTCGCGGCGAGCACGACGAGTTCCAGCGAGTCGAGCGCGACGCGCGGCGCTTGCGTATCGGGGCCGGCCTGCGCGTCACCGAGCATGTCGATGACGAGGCTTTCCTGGCCGCGCGTCATCGCCAGATAGACTTCGGCGAGCAGTTCAGAGTCGAGCAGCGCGCCATGCAGCGTGCGGTGCGCGTTGCTGATGCCGAAGCGGTCGCACAGTGCATCGAGCGAATTGCGCTTGCCGGGGAACATCTGCTTGGCTTGCGCGAGAGTGTCGATGATCTGGCCGCAATGCGTGCTCACCGGCGGCAGCCCGAGCAGCGCGAACTCGGCGTCGAGAAAGCCGATGTCGAACGGTGCGTTGTGGATGATCAGGTCCGCGCCCTGGATGAAGTCGCGAAACTGGTCGATGATCTCGGCGAACTTCGGCTTGTCGCTCAAAAATTCGGTGGTCAGGCCGTGCACCGCGAGTGCGCCCGGATCGCTGTCGCGCTCCGGGTTGATATAGAAGTGCAGGTTGTTGCCGGTCAGCCGGCGGTTCACCAGCTCGACGCAACCGAGTTCGAGAATCCGGTCGCCGCCGCGCGGGTTCAGGCCGGTAGTTTCGGTATCGAGGATCAGCTGACGCATGTCGGATTAACCTGCTTAAAAGGAATGGCAGAAAAAAGCGGAGAAGGCGGCGCTTGTCGTTGCCGACGCGCGCAGTCTGTTTACATTTCAGCGAGCGACGCCACGCCGCGATTGGCCAGCTGGTCGGCGCGCTCGTTTTCCGGGTGTCCGTTGTGCCCGCGCACCCAGCGCCATTCAATTTCGTGTTGCGCGACGAGCGCATCGAGCCGCTTCCACAAATCGGCGTTCTTGACGGGCTGCTTCGCCGCGGTGACCCAGCCTTTCTTCTTCCAGCCGTGAATCCACTCGCTAATGCCTTTCTGCACGTACTGCGAGTCGGTGTGCACGATGGCCTTGCACGGGCGCTTCAACGCCTCGAGCGCGGCGATCACGCCCATCAGCTCCATGCGGTTGTTGGTCGTGTTGGCTTCGCCGCCGAACAGCTCTTTTTCCTGGCTGCCGAAGCGCAGCAGTGCACCCCAGCCGCCTGGGCCGGGATTGCCCTTGCAGGCGCCGTCGGTATAGATATCGATGTGATCAGGAGTCATTCGGTGTGGTTACGTGTGTTCGGGGTGGCGACGGGCGCGAGGCCCGCCGCAAGCACGGGCTTTTTCACTTTGAGCGGCCCGACGAGGTGCATGCCGCGTACGCGCTTGATCGCCTTGATCATGTAGGTTGCGCCGAAAATCGGCCACCAGCGGTCGCCGGCTGCTTCCATGAAACCGTAGCGCGCGAGCCATTGATCGCTCGCGAGCGGCGGACGATAGCAGCCGAAGCGCCCGCGTTCAAGGTCGAAGCCGAGCAGCTTGATCCAATCTTTCAGACGCGTGAACGCGATCAGGTCGATCGCGGCGGGCACGAAGGGGCGGCCGGCCATCTTGCCGACCGACTGCCGCACGCCCCACAGCGACAACGAGTTGAAGCCGAGAATGATCAGCTGGCCCTCGGGCATCAGCACGCGTTCGGCTTCGCGCAGCAGTCGGTGCGGGTCGCTGGTGAATTCGAGCGTGTGCGGCATCACGATCAGGTCGACGCTTTGGGCTTCGAACGGCAGATCGAGCAGGTCGCACCAAACCGCGCTGCGCCCGCCCGGTGCGTGTAGGCCGGAGGCGTCCTGCGCCGCCGTGCCGGGATGGTCGCCGCCGACATCGCCCGCGCCGCTCGTGCCGTTCACTGCGCCGCGCGCCGTCCGCGGATACGTGTACGGTGCGCTCGCGCCGCTCGCTGCGTCGAGCACGAGGCCGCGACACGGCATGCGATTCTCGCGCAGCGCGTCAAGCTGCGGCAGGCCGAGTTGCAGCGCATGATAGCCGAACACGTCCGACACCACGCGATCGAGCTGGGTTTGCTCCCAGTCGAGCACGTAGCGGCCAGGCGGTGAATCGGTCCAGGCGGGCCAGTCTATAATCGCTCGGTCAGTCATATTAAAAATGCGTCGCCTATGAATGCGCTCGAGTACGTACCGGTCCCGGCGTTTGAAGACAATTACATCTGGGTCATTGCGGACGGACAGCATGCGGTCGTCGTCGATCCAGGCGAAGCCGCGCCTGTGCGCGCCTATCTGGCTCAACGAGGTTGGCGGCTGAGCGCTATTTTACTCACGCACCACCATCAAGACCACGTCGGTGGGGTGGCCGATCTGCTGAACGGCCAGGACGTGCCGGTCTACGGACCTGCCGGCGAAGCGATCGCGCGCCTGACGCATCGGCTCAGAAGCGGCGATCACGTGACGATTGCGGCACCCGCGCTCGAATTCACTGTGCTCGAGGTGCCAGGTCACACGAGCGGACACATCGCTTATTTCCAGGCGGCCGATTCGCGCGGCACGCCGCACGTGTTTTGCGGCGACACGCTGTTCGCGTGCGGCTGCGGGCGCCTTTTCGAAGGCACGCCGCAACAGATGCTGACCTCGCTCGACGCGCTCGCCGCGCTGCCCGGCGCGACCCAAGTGCATTGCGCCCACGAGTACACGCTCTCCAATATCCGCTTCGCGCTCGCCTGCGAGCCGCAGAACGCCGAACTCAAGGCGTGGCGCGACAAGGCGAACGAGCTGCGCGCCCGCCAGCAGCCTACGCTGCCGACCACGATCGCGCACGAGCGCGCGGTGAATCCGTTCCTGCGCGCCGGGGAGCCGACGGTCCAATCGAATCTCGAAGCACAATTGCATGAAACGGTGTCTGATCGGCTGACTGCCTTCACATTGATGCGCGAATGGAAGAACCGCTTCCGTTGATCCGGAGCGCATTTGGACGTTGTTCGCGCGATGAATCGGAAAAATTCGCCAAGCCCCAGATTTGGTTGATTTTTTTCTCAATTTTCCAATTGACGGAAACGTTGACGTTTCGTACCATCGGCTGCAAATTCCAGCCCTTGTGGAAGCCGAGACGTTCATGCGATTCATCTTAAGTGCGTTCTTGGTCCTGACGCTCGCCGCCTGCGCGAGTCAGGGACCAATGACGAATACCGCCAATAACCCTGCCAGCCAGCAAGCAGTAGCCGACGCCCTTCGCAAGAACGCCACCGCCAAAGAAACCATCAATGTCGACCAGGGCTCCGTCGATCAGTTGACGAGCCAGGACGCTGATCTGTGGGGCCGCATTCGCCGCGGCTTCCAGATGCCGGACCTGCAGAGCGATCTCGTCGACATGCAGCTCAACTGGTATTTGCAACGTCCCGATTACGTGCAGCGCATGACCGAGCGCTCGCAAAAATACCTGTATCACATCGTCGAGGAGCTCGAGGCGCGCCATATGCCGACCGAGCTCGCGCTCCTGCCGTTCATCGAGTCCGCCTATAGCCCGCAGGCGTTGTCGGTCGCCAAGGCGGCCGGCATGTGGCAGTTCATGCCGGGCACGGGCCGCACTTACAACCTGAAGCAGAACATGTGGCAGGACGAGCGCCGCGACGTGCTCGCGTCGACCAGCGCCGCGCTCGACTATCTATCCAACCTGCACGACATGTTCGGCGACTGGCAGCTCGCGCTCGCCGCTTATAACTGGGGCGAGGGCAACGTGCAGCGCGCGATCGCGCGCAACGAGGCAGCGGGTCTGCCGACCGACTACATGAGCCTGCGACTGCCGAATGAAACGCGCAACTATGTGCCGAAGCTGCAGGCGGTCAAAAACATCGTGACGAATCCGCAGATGTACGGGCTCTCGCTGCCGCCGATTCCGAACCATCCGTATTTCGTGACAGTGACGACCTCGCACGACATTGACGTCGACGTCGCCGCGCGGCTCGCCAATATGTCGACGGACGAGTTCCGTTCGCTGAACCCGTCGTTCAGGAAGCCGGTCATTCTCGGCGCGACGCAGCCGCAGATCCTGTTGCCGTTCGACAACGCATCTGCATTCGAGCGTAATCTGAAAGCGTACTCGGGCTCGCTGTCGTCGTGGACCACCTACACCGTCGATCAGCGCGCCACGCCGGCGGCGATCGCGCAGAAAATCGGCGTCGACGCCGACACGCTGATGGAAGTCAACAAGATTCCGGTCGGCATGCGCCTCAAGCCGGGTTCGACGATCGTCGTTCCGCGCGGCTCGGACGACGACGAGGACATCAGCGCCGACGTCGCCGAAAGCGCGGTGCTTGCCATGGAGCCCGATGTCCCCGATACGCGCAAGATGCTGATTCGCGTGCGCCGCAATCAGTCAATGGCCGCGATCGCACTGCGCTACGGCGTATCGGTCGGTCAGCTGAAGGCGTGGAACAAGACGCATCGCGATCAGGTTTCGCGCGGCCAGGTGATCGTGCTGCACGTGCCGGTCGGCAAGCCCGTGCCGAGCGAGCCGGGTCCGGAGAAGATCGCAACCGACGTGCAGGGCGCCAGTGTGCAGAAGATTGGCGTTCGGATTGCAGACACCCACAGCGATTCCCGCTACGAGAAAAAGAAAGGGCACGGGCGCTCTGCGATCGTCAAGGTGTCCGAGCCGGGCGGCAAGGGCGGCAGGCCAGCGGCGCCCGTCGCCAGCAAGGGCAAGGTGGAGAAAGTCTCGGCCTCCGCGCCCGGCAAGGCGTCGACGGCCGCGGCGGAGAGCCACTCGAAGACCGTGTCGACCGCGAAGAAGAAGGGTAAATAGACCGGTAGCGGCTTCCCCGATCGTGACCACATGCGTTGCACACGCAGCGCATGGATTGCGCGCCAGTCACGCACCGTGTTCGTGCAACGCCGTCACCTTCGGGTGACGGCGTTTTTCATTGTGCGGACGGTACCTGCGGGCTGGTCGCATTTAATTTATTGTTCGTACTTTGGCCGCGTCGGCCGTTGCGTGCCGTTTCGTGCCGATTCGTCCGAACCTCGGGTCGCGTTTTTGAGATTATTTCCGGGCTTACTTCCTGATTTATGTCGTCGACCCGACTGCGCGTCTTTCTGCTGTTTTCCGCCGGCTACTTCGTCTCCTACGTGTTTCGCGGCGTCAATCTCGGCTTCGCGCCCGTGATCGCGCGCGATCTCGGCTTGTCCGCTGCCGACCTGGGTGTGCTGACGAGCCTGTATTTCCTCGGCTTTGCAGGCGCGCAGATTCCTGCCGGCGCGTTGCTCGATCACTTTGGAGCGCGTCGCGTGACGGCCGGCACACTGCTTTTTGCCGCGCTCGGCATCTGGGTGTTTGGCGCCGCGCACAGTCTCGGCGTGATGATGGTCGGGCGGCTGCTGATCGGCGTCGGCGTGTCCGTGTGCCTTGGCGCCGCGTTCAAGGCGCTCGCGCAGCATTTTCCGACGGCGCGTCTGCCGCTGATGAACGGGCTCGTGATGGCGGTCGGCGGCCTCGGCGGCGTGATGGTCGGCTCGCCGCTCACGTGGGTGCTCGGTTTCTCGAGTTGGCGCGCGGTCTGTGTCGGGCTCGGCGTACTGACGGTGGTGGTTGCGCTCGCACAATGGACGCTCGCGCCGGACGCACGCGAGACGAATCGCCATGCCAGCCTCGTCGCGCAGTTCAAGGGCACGTGGCACATTCTGCGCAGCGCCGTGTTCTGGAAAATTGCGTCGTTCTCGGTCGTGACTCAAGGCGTCTTTTACGCGATGCAGTCGTTGTGGGTCGGATCATGGCTGCGCGACGTGCAGGGCTTTGAGCCGCCTCAGGCGGCGGCGCTCGTGTCGATTCTCGGCTTCGCGATGATGGCCGGCTGTGTCGGTTTCGGCGCGGCGGCACGCAGCCTCGAGCGACGCGGCATCTCGCTCTATGCGTTTTGCGGCATCGGCATGGCGCTGTACGTGCTGACCCAGTTGCTGATCATGTTCAAGGCCCCGCTGCCGGCGAGCCTGCTGTGGGCCGCCTACGGAATCTTCGGCGGCACCGGCATTCTGAGCTACGCGGTGATGGCGCGGCATTTTCCGCCGCAGATGATCGGCCGGGTCAATACGACGCTGACGCTGATTATCTTTCTCCTGATCTTCGGTTTTCAGATCGGCGTCGGCGCGGTGCTGTCGCGCTGGCCGGCGAGCGCTGGCCACTATCCGGCGGTCGCGCATCTGACCGCGTGGGAAATCCTTGTCGCCCTGCAGGTGCTGAGCGCGATCTGGTACGTCCTGCCCGGCCGGTTCGCCCGGCCGGCGGAAATCCGCGCCGAGCAGGAGGCCTGAGCGGGCGTGCGGTAGGTCTTGCATCCAAGCGGGTGGTCACCGCTGTTCCGTCCCTTCCAACATTGTTTCGCGGCGCCACCCTGAGTCCGCGTGCTATCTCGAATTTGGAGGGAAGGGCGGATTCAGGCTATAATTTCAAGGTTTGAGCTTATCAACCCGCACCCTAGCGCCTACCTCCCCCATACCGTTCATCCGCCGCGCGCCATTGGCGTAGCAAGAAGGGCCCCACACCCAGTCGAGCCGTCCACACAATGGACCATCGCGCCCTTTGCAACGTCATCGGCAGCTCGCGAGCGAGTCTGCGCGCGCATCCAGGATGTGTTTCGCTGCGGCTCGAAATCGGATAGACAGGTGGCAACAGGGTGTTCCCCCAAGGAGTCTCCCGTGTTGCCGTCATTTTCTCCCGCTCTCCTCGCGCTCGCCGACGGCACGGTCTTTCGTGGTTATTCGATCGGCGCCCCCGGGCATACCATCGGTGAAGTCGTGTTCAACACCGCCATCACCGGCTATCAGGAAATCCTGACTGACCCGAGCTACGCGCGCCAGATCGTGACCCTCACGTACCCGCATATCGGCAACGTCGGCGTGAACGCCGAAGACGTCGAAGCGACGAAAGTCCATGCCGCCGGCCTGATCATCCGTGATCTGCCGGTTCTCGCGTCGAACTTCCGCATGGAGCGCACGCTCCCGCAATACCTGCAGGACGAAGGCGTGGTCGCCATCGCCGGCATCGACACCCGCAAGCTGACCCGCGTGCTGCGCGACAAGGGCGCCCAAAACGGCGCGATCCTCGCTGGTTCGGCCGACGAAGCCAAGGCCATCGAACTCGCGCGCTCGTTCCCGGGCCTCGCCGGCATGGACCTCGCGAAGGTCGTATCGACGAAGGAAACCTACGAGTGGAGCAGGACCGAGTGGCGTCTGGGCACCGGCTACGGCGAGCAGAAGGCGCCGAAGTACCGCGTGGTCGCATTCGACTACGGCGTCAAGCAGAACATCCTGCGCATGCTGGCCGAGCGTGGCTGCCACGTTACCGTCCTGCCCGCGCAGTCGAGCGCCGCTGACGCGCTCGCGCTCAACCCGGACGGCGTGTTCCTGTCGAATGGCCCCGGCGACCCGGAACCGTGTGACTACGCAATCGCGGCGACGAAGGCGTTCATCGAACGCGGCATCCCGACCTTTGGCATTTGCCTCGGGCACCAGATCATGGGCCTCGCGGTCGGCGCGAAGACGATGAAAATGAAGACCGGTCACCACGGCGCGAACCACCCGGTCAAGGATCTCGAAGACGGTCGCGTGGTGATCACATCGCAGAACCACGGTTTCGCGGTCGATGCCGACACGCTGCCCGCCAACGCACGTGTGACCCACGTGTCGCTGTTCGACGGCACGCTGCAGGGCTTCGCCCTCACCGACAAGCCCGCGTTCTGCTTCCAGGGCCACCCGGAAGCATCGCCCGGCCCGCACGACATCGCGTATCTGTTCGACCGCTTCACCACGTTGATGGAAGCGCACAAGAACGGCAAGAGCGTAGCGGCTTGAAGCGGTAAGGCCGGCCGCCGAAGCCAGATGGAAACGGCCGGCGGCGGCCCGCGGCAGGCGTGCCGCGAAACAGCGCGCGCAACGTGAAAGCGGCGCGCGCCGACGGAAAGAATTCAGCAATACACTAGCGAGAGCGTTATGCCCAAGCGGACAGACATCAAGAGCATCCTCATCATCGGCGCGGGTCCGATCATCATCGGCCAGGCGTGCGAGTTCGATTATTCGGGCGCGCAGGCATGCAAGGCGCTGCGTGAGGAAGGCTACAAGGTCATTCTCGTCAACAGCAATCCGGCGACGATCATGACCGACCCGAACACGGCCGACGTGACCTATATCGAGCCGATCACGTGGGAAGTGGTCGAGCGCATCATCGCGAAGGAACGCCCGGACGCGATCCTGCCGACGATGGGCGGCCAGACCGCGCTGAACTGCGCGCTCGACCTGCACGCGCACGGCGTGCTGGCGAAGTACGGCGTCGAACTGATCGGCGCATCGCCCGAAGCGATCGACAAGGCGGAAGACCGTCAGAAGTTCAAGGACGCGATGACGAAGATCGGCCTCGGTTCGGCCAAGTCGGGCACCGCGCATTCGATGGAAGAAGCCCTTGCGGTGCAGGCGAAGATCGCCGCGGAAACCGGCAGCGGCGGCTATCCGGTCGTGATCCGTCCGTCATTCACGCTGGGCGGCTCCGGCGGCGGCATCGCGTACAACCGCGACGAATTCGAGGAGATCTGCAAACGCGGTCTCGACCTGTCGCCGACGCGCGAACTGCTGATCGAAGAGTCGCTGCTCGGCTGGAAAGAGTACGAGATGGAAGTGGTCCGCGACAAGGCGGACAACTGCATCATCGTCTGCTCGATCGAGAACCTCGACCCGATGGGCATCCACACCGGCGACTCGATCACGGTCGCGCCGGCTCAGACCCTGACCGACAAGGAATACCAGGTCCTGCGTAACGCGTCGCTCGCGGTGCTGCGCGAAATCGGAGTGGACACGGGCGGCTCGAACGTGCAGTTCTCGATCAATCCGAAAGACGGCCGGATGATCGTGATCGAAATGAACCCGCGTGTGTCGCGTTCGTCGGCGCTGGCCTCGAAGGCCACCGGTTTCCCGATCGCGAAGGTCGCGGCGAAGCTGGCGGTCGGCTACACGCTGGATGAACTCAAGAACGAAATTACCGGCGGCCAGACGCCGGCGTCGTTCGAACCGACGATCGACTACGTCGTCACGAAGATCCCGCGTTTCGCATTCGAGAAATTCCGCGAAGCCGATCCGCGCCTGACCACGCAGATGAAGTCGGTCGGCGAAGTGATGGCGATCGGCCGCACGTTCCAGGAGTCGTTCCAGAAAGCGCTACGCGGCCTCGAAGTCGGCGTCGATGGTCTCGACGAAAAGACCGCCAATCGCGACGAGATCATTCGCGAGATCGGCGAAGCCGGTCCGGATCGCATCTGGTATGTCGGCGATGCGTTCCGCGTCGGCATGAGCGTGCAGGAGATCTTCGAAGAGACCGCGATCGATCCGTGGTTCCTCGCGCAGATCGAGCAGATTGTGCTGAAGGAAAAGGCGCTGGCCGGCCGCGCGCTCGCGACCCTCACGAAGGAAGAGTTGAAGTTTCTGAAGCAGAGCGGCTTCTCGGATCGCCGTCTGGCCAAGCTGCTCGGCGCGAAGCCGGCGGATGTGCGCGCACGGCGTATCGAGCTGAACGTACGTCCGGTGTACAAGCGCGTCGATACCTGCGCGGCCGAGTTCGCGACGAAAACGGCTTACATGTACTCGACCTACGAGGAAGAGTGCGAAGCCAATCCGACCAGCAACAAGAAGATCATGGTGCTGGGCGGCGGCCCGAACCGGATCGGCCAGGGCATCGAGTTCGACTACTGCTGCGTGCATGCCGCGCTCGCGATGCGCGAGGACGGCTATGAAACGATCATGGTCAACTGCAATCCGGAAACCGTGTCGACCGACTACGACACCTCCGACCGCCTGTATTTCGAATCGCTGACGCTCGAAGACGTGCTCGAAATCGTCGACAAGGAGAAGCCGGTCGGCGTCATCGTGCAGTACGGCGGCCAGACGCCGCTGAAGCTCGCGCTCGATCTCGAAGCGAACGGTGTGCCGATCATCGGCACGTCGCCGGACATGATCGACGCGGCCGAAGACCGCGAGCGTTTCCAGAAGCTGCTGCAAGACCTCGGTCTGCGTCAGCCGCCGAACCGCACCGCGCGCACGGAAGACGAAGCGCTGAAGCTCGCCGACGAAATCGGCTATCCGCTCGTCGTGCGTCCGTCGTACGTGCTGGGCGGCCGCGCGATGGAAATCGTCCATGAGCCGCGTGATCTCGAACGCTACATGCGCGAGGCGGTGAAGGTGTCGAACGACTCGCCGGTGCTGCTCGACCGCTTCCTGAACGACGCGATCGAATGCGACGTGGATTGCATTTCGGATGGCGAAGCCGTGTTTATCGGCGGCGTGATGGAGCACATCGAACAGGCGGGCGTGCACTCGGGCGACTCGGCCTGCTCGTTGCCGCCGTATTCGCTGTCGCAGGCGACCGTTGCCGAACTGAAGCGCCAGACCGCCGCGATGGCGAAGGCGCTGAACGTGGTCGGCCTGATGAACGTGCAGTTCGCGATCCAGCAAGTGCCGCAGGCTGACGGCTCGAAGGATGACATCATCTACGTGCTCGAAGTGAACCCGCGTGCGTCGCGCACGGTGCCGTACGTGTCGAAGGCGACCAGCCTGCCGCTTGCGAAGATCGCGGCGCGCGCGATGGTCGGCCAGAAGCTCGCCGCGCAAGGCGTGACGAAGGAAGTCGAGCCGCCGTATTTCAGCGTGAAGGAAGCGGTGTTCCCGTTCGTCAAGTTCCCGACGGTCGACCCGGTGCTCGGACCTGAAATGCGTTCGACTGGCGAAGTGATGGGCGTCGGCCAGACGTTCGGAGAGGCGCTGTTCAAGTCGCAGCTCGCGGCGGGTTCGCGCCTGCCGGAATCGGGCACGGTGCTGCTGACCGTGATGGACGCCGACAAGCCGAAGGCGGTCGAAGTCGCGCGCATGCTGCACGAGCTCGGCTATCCGATCGTCGCGACCAAGGGCACGGCTGCCGCGATCGAGGCGGCCGGCGTGCCGGTCAAGGTCGTCAACAAGGTGAAGGACGGCCGTCCGCATATCGTCGACATGATCAAGAACGGCGAGATCGCACTCGTCTTCACGACCGTGGACGAAACGCGCGCCGCGATTGCCGATTCGCGTTCGATCCGCATGAGCGCGCAGGCGAACAAGGTCACCTACTACACGACGATGTCGGGCGCACGCGCGGCGGTGGAGGGTCTTCGTTATCTGAAGAACCTGGAAGTCTATGATTTACAAGGACTCCATGCTCGCCTAAACTAAGGCTTCGACTACCTGTCCAAGATGTTAGTGCCGCGGTTAAGCGGCGTTCCGCAGGTGCTGCGGCCCGGGTCTGTCCTCGGGCGGCGGCTTCAGCGGAATGCACTTAACCGCGGTGATTTTTTTTATGGCCGTTTTTTGCCTCCAGAGTTGTTTATGAGCACTATTCCATTGACGAAGCGCGGCGCAGACATGCTGCGCGATGAATTGCAGCGCCTGAAATCGGTTGAACGTCCGGCCGTGATCAACTCGATCGCGGAAGCGCGCGCTCAGGGCGATCTGTCGGAAAACGCGGAATACGACGCTGCGAAGGAAAAGCAGGGCTTCATCGAAGGCCGTATTGCCGAAATCGAATCGAAGCTCGCGGGCGCGCAGGTGATCGACCCGTCGCAAGTGGAAGCGGACGGCCGCGTGGTGTTCGGCGCGACGCTCGAACTCGAGGACCTCGAATCGGGCGCGTCGGTCAAGTACCAGATCGTCGGTGACGATGAAGCGGACATCGATCACGGCCTGATCTCGATCAGCTCGCCGATCGCGCGTGCACTGATCGGCAAGTCGGAAGGCGACGTCGCGTCGGTGCAGGCGCCGGGAGGCGTACGCGAATACGAAATCATCGCGGTCAGCTACGTCTGAGGATGGCGCCGGTGTCTCTGATGCCGCATCGATTCTTCCGCCTCTTGACGGTGGTGTGGGTCGGTAGTCTGCTGACCATCGGCTATGCGGTGGCGCCCGTGCTGTTCACGACGCTCGACCGGATGACGGCGGGTTCCGTCGCCGCGCAGCTGTTTCGCATCCAGGGCGTGATTGGCGTCGTGTGCGGCATTTTGCTCCTCGGTCTCGCCAATCTGCTCGTGCGGCGCGGTAGCGGCGCGTATCGCCGCTTGCGCTGGCTGCTCGCCGGCATGCTCGTATGCGTGCTGGTCGGATATTTCGCGCTGCAGCCGTTCATGAACGCAATGCGCGCGGCCGCGCTCGAGGCGGGCACCGACGTTGGGCATTCCGTTTATGCGACGCGATTCGGCATCCTGCACGGCGTGTCAAGTGTGTTCTATCTGATCGAAAGCCTGCTGGGTCTTGCGCTCGTGTGGTTGCTGCCGGCGCGTGTCGGCGTGGCGGCTGAGGAAGAGGGCGCGCGCAGCGATGCGGGAAAGGTGATCGGCTGAAGTTCGCGGGTGGCCCATGGTATTAAGCGGTGCGATTGCCGCTGGTTGTGCCGATACCTGGCAATAGCGTCGCGTTGCGGTGAATCGTCGCGAACCCGGCGGCTAACCGCGCGGCGCACAACGGCAACTCATTCGCGTGATGATTCGAGCGTTTCGCTCAAGGCGACCGATGGGTGGGTGCAGATCCGGTCCGCACCCTTGCTGCGTCTTCGCTTACTTCGACGACTGATGCGAGCGCTTCGCGCTGGTTTGGCGCTTCTTCGCGCGCTTGATGTTGCCGCCTTGCGTCACGCGTTCATTGCCGCGCACCAGCACCGCTTTGGCTCGCGGCTTGCGCATCGGTACGTCGGTCGGCTTGACGACCTTGACGATGCGCGGTGCGCGCCCCTTGGCCGGCCGGGTTTCTTCGGCCGCCGCTTCGCGCGCGCTCGGCAAGGCGCCACGCTTGGACTTTGCCGCCGGTTGTGCCGATTCGGGCTTCCAGATCACGAGCAGCTTGCCGATATGCTGGATCGGCGCGGCGTTCAGGGTGTCGCAGATTTCTTCGTAGATGGCGACGCGCTCCTCACGTTCGTCTCCGAACACACGGATCTTGATCAATTGGTGCGCGGCGAGGTGCACCTTGATTTCAGCGAGCACCGCGTCGGTCAAGCCTTCGGCGCCGACGAGCACGACCGGTTTGAGCGCATGTGCCTGGGAGCGCAACTCGGCGCGTTGGTCGGGGGAGACTTTGAGGGCTGGCATGGAAAGTGGGAGACTCGACTAAAATAGCGGCTCCTGCGTTTTTCGTCCGAGCGATTCGGGCGGCTCGATTTGGCAGGGCGCGCGTCAGAACAACAGAGTCGCGGATGGCCGCCAGTCTGGCGGGGCCGCGCGAATTAACCGCGTATTATCCCCTAAAGCGCGACCCGACGCAGCAACAGTTCAATCTTTAATGGCAAAAAACAAGTTCAATACCGCGTGGCTGCATGATCACATCAACGATCCGTACGTCAAAATGGCGCAGCGGGAGGGCTATCGCGCCCGCGCGGCCTACAAGCTCAAGGAAATCGACGAGCAGGACAAACTGATCCGTCCGGGGCAGGTGATCGTCGATCTAGGTTCCTCGCCGGGAAGCTGGAGCCAGTACGCGCGCAACAAGCTGGCGAGCGGCGCGCAGCGCAATGCGGAGCGCGAAGGCGGTATCGACGGCACGATCATCGCGCTCGACATCCTGCCGATGGAGCCAGTGGCCGACGTGCACTTCATCCAGGGCGATTTCCGCGAAGACTCGGTGCTGGTGCAGCTCGAAGAATTGGTCGGTGCGCGCCAGGTCGACCTTGTAATTTCGGATATGGCGCCCAACCTGTCCGGCGTGGCGATCGCAGATGCGGCGCGGATCGAGCATTTATGCGATCTTGCGCTGGAATTTGCGCAAAACCACCTGAAACCGGATGGCGCCCTTTTAGTGAAATGCTTTCACGGCAGTGGCTATAGTCAGATTGTCGAAAAGTTCAAGCGCCAATTCAAGGTAGTGGGAGCCCGCAAGCCGAAGGCATCGCGGGATAAATCGTCAGAAACATTTATTTTGGGTAAGCATTTGAAGCGTCCCGCATAGGGGCGCGGCAGGACGGTTCCACCTCTGCCAATACTGAGCCCGATACGCCGGAGAGCGGCGACGAGCCGGCCGCTACCCTTTTTGGCGGTAGCGAAACGTTATGGCAGGGGTCTTCGGACTGGATTAGAATGCTTTCGTGGTGCCGCAAGGCAAATGTAGGCGCCCGTCTAAGTGAAGGAGTGGTGCTTTGAACAACAATATGTTTTCGAAAGCAGCAGTGTGGCTGGTAATCGCACTGGTGCTGTTTACGGTGTTCAAGCAGTTCGACAAGCCCCGTGTTCAGGAAGGCGTTTCCTATTCGCAGTTCATGGACGACGCGAGGAACGGCAAAATCAAGAACGTCATTGTCCAGGGGCGGAACCTCACGGTCACTCCAGCAGACGGCCAGAAGTACCAGATCGTGTCGCCCGGCGACATCTGGATGGTCGGCGATCTGATGAAGTATGGCGTACAGGTGAGCGGCAAGGCTGACGACGAACCTAATGCACTGATGTCCGTGCTGTATTACCTCGGACCGACGATCCTGATCATCGGCTTCTGGTTTTACATGATGCGACAGATGCAGGGGGGCGGCAAAGGCGGTGCCTTCTCGTTTGGCAAGTCGCGCGCGCGGCTGATTGACGAGAACAACAACGCAATCAATTTCACCGACGTTGCCGGCTGCGACGAAGCCAAGGAAGAAGTGTCGGAACTCGTCGACTTTCTGCGCGATCCGCAGAAATTCCAGAAACTCGGTGGTCGTATTCCTCGCGGTGTGCTGCTCGTCGGCCCGCCGGGAACCGGTAAGACGCTGCTTGCCCGTGCTATCGCCGGCGAGGCAAAGGTGCCGTTCTTCAGCATTTCGGGCTCCGACTTCGTGGAAATGTTCGTCGGTGTTGGCGCGGCTCGCGTGCGCGACATGTTCGAACAGGCCAAGAAGCACGCACCGTGTATCGTGTTCATTGACGAAATCGACGCGGTCGGTCGTCATCGCGGCGCCGGGATGGGCGGCGGTAACGACGAGCGCGAACAGACGCTGAACCAGATGCTCGTCGAAATGGACGGCTTCGAGGCGAACTCGGGTGTCATCGTGATCGCCGCGACGAACCGTTCGGACGTGCTCGACAAGGCGCTGCTGCGCCCGGGTCGTTTTGATCGTCAGGTGTATGTCGGTCTGCCCGATATCCGCGGCCGCGAGCACATCATGAAGGTCCATCTGCGCAAGGTGCCGATCTCGAACGATGTCGACGCGGCAGTAATCGCGCGCGGCACGCCCGGTTTCTCGGGCGCCGATCTCGCGAACCTCGTCAACGAAGCAGCACTATTCGCGGCGCGCCGCGGGAAGCGTATCGTCGAAATGACGGACTTCGAAGACGCGAAGGACAAGATCTTCATGGGCCCGGAGCGCAAGTCGGCCGTGATCCGCGAAGAATCGAAGCGTGCTACGGCGTATCACGAATCGGGTCACGCGGTGATCGCGAAGCTGTTGCCGAAGGCCGATCCGGTGCACAAGGTCACGATTATTCCGCGCGGCCGAGCGCTGGGCGTTACGTGGCAGTTGCCGGAGCATGACAACGAAACGTACTCGAAGGACTACCTGCTCGATCGCCTCGCCATCCTGTTCGGTGGCCGCGTCGCGGAAGAGCTGTTCCTGAACCTGATCAGCACGGGCGCGTCGGACGACTTCAACAAGGCGACGCAGACGGCTCGCGCGATGGTCGCCCGCTTCGGCATGACGGACGCGCTCGGACCGATGGTCTATGTCGACGACGAGAACGACGCTTCGCCGTTCGGTCGCGGCTTTACACGGACCATTTCGGAAGCGACGCAGCAGAAGGTCGACGCGGAAATCCGCCGTGTGCTGGACGAGCAGTACAATCTCGCGCGGCGCCTGCTCGAGGAGAACCGCGACAAGGTCGAGGCGATGACCGCCGCGCTGATGGAGTGGGAAACGATCGACGCCGATCAGATCAACGACATCATGGCAGGCCGTCCGCCGCGTTCGCCAAAGAGCTCGCCGCCGTCGGCAAGCGACACCTCGTCGGGCGGCAGCCCGGGCGCCGAAGTCAAGCCGGGCAGCGCAACGGCGCCGGCCTGATCGGTTATCAGTAGAAAGTGCGGGCCGGTGTGCTACACACCGGCCCGTTTGCATTCATCCGTTCCAAGTGAAGCACTGCTACGTGTCGAAAGTCGAATCTTCTTCCGTTCCCTCACCAGAGCCGCTGCAATGCGGCCGCTTCAAGCTGACGTTTGAACGCCCATTGGTCATGGGCATCCTGAACGTCACACCCGATTCCTTCTCCGATGGCGGCAAGTTCGCGATGCGCGGCGATGCGCTGCGCCAGGCTGAGCGCATGATGCTCGAAGGCGCGGACATCATCGATATCGGCGGCGAATCGACGCGTCCTGGCGCGCCGCCGGTGCCGCTCGACGATGAGCTGGAGCGCGTGCTGCCGCTCGTCGAGCAACTCCGCGGCGCGAACGTGCCGTTGTCGGTCGATACATACAAGCCGGAAGTGATGCGTCAAGCGTTGAACGCGGGCGCCGACCTGATCAACGACATCTGGGGCTTCCGCATGCCCGGCGCCATCGACGCGGTGCGCGACAGCGACTGCGGCCTTTGCGTGATGCACATGCTCGGTGAGCCGCAGACCATGCAGCTCGGCGAGCCGCATTACGACGACGTGGTCAGCGACGTGCGTCACTTCCTCGAAGAACGTGTCGCAACGTTGCAGCAGGCGGGGATTGCGCGAGAGCGCATCAGTGTCGATCCGGGATTCGGCTTCGGCAAGGCCGTTATCGAGCATAACTACGCGTTGCTCGCGCAACTGCGAGACACCGCGCCGCGCGCCGCGTCGCCGTATCCGATTCTTGCGGGTCTGTCACGCAAGTCGATGCTCGGCGCGGTGACCGGGCGCCCGGCGCCCGAGCGCCTCTCTGCCAGCATCGCCGCGGCGGTGTGCGCGGCCGAGCGCGGCGCGGCGATTCTGCGTGTACATGACGTCGCACCAACCGTCGACGCATTGAAAATATGGGCAACCCTGCGCGACGCGGCCAATGCGAGCCGCGCGCACGGTTGAACCCGCAGCCACATACAAGGGGGATCAAATATGGCACGTCGTTACTTCGGAACGGACGGCATTCGGGGTAAGGTCGGCGAAGGGCCAATCACGCCGGAATTCGTGTTGCGGCTGGGTTACGCTGCCGGCAAGGTGCTGGCAGGCGCCGACCAGTGGGCGAAGACGGGCACTCGCCCGACGGTGCTGATCGGCAAGGACACGCGCGTGTCGGGCTACATGCTCGAAGCCGCGCTCGAATCGGGCTTCTCGGCAGCCGGCGTCGATGTGATGCTGGCCGGCCCGATGCCGACGCCCGGCATTGCCTATCTGACGCGCGCGCTGCGGCTTGCCGCGGGCGTCGTGATCAGCGCGTCGCACAACCCGTACTACGACAACGGCATCAAGTTTTTCTCGGCCGACGGCAACAAGCTGCCCGACGACGTCGAGGCGCAAATCGAGGAGCAACTGGAGTTGCCGCTCGCGTGCGCGACTTCCGAGCGCCTGGGCAAGGCACGCCGTCTGGACGACGCGGCCGGCCGCTACATCGAGTTTTGCAAGAGCACGTTCCCGGCCGCGTACGACCTGCGCGGCATGAAGCTCGTCGTCGATTGCGCTCACGGCGCCGCGTATGACGTCGCGCCGCATGTGTTCCATGAACTCGGCGCAGAAGTGATCCCGATCGGCGTCTCGCCGAACGGCTTCAACATCAACGACGGCGTCGGCGCGACCGCGCCGGATGCGCTAATCCGCGCGGTGCGCGCGAACCACGCGGACCTCGGTATCGCGCTCGATGGCGACGCCGATCGTCTGCAGGTCGTTGACGGGTCCGGGCGCCTGTTCAACGGCGACGAGCTGTTGTACGTGCTGGTCAAGGACCGTATCGCGACCGCCGGCCACGTGGAAGGGGCGGTCGGCACGCTGATGACCAACATGGCCGTGGAAGTCGCGCTGCAACGCACCGGCGTGAAGTTCGTGCGCGCCGCGGTCGGCGACCGCTATGTGCTCGAACAGCTTCGCGAGCACGGCTGGCAGCTTGGCGCGGAAGGCTCGGGCCATATTCTGTCGCTGGATCGCCATTCGACTGGCGACGGCATCGTGTCCGCGCTGCTCGTGCTGGCGGCGATGCAGCGCAGCGGCAAGTCGCTCGCGGATCTGCTCGACGGCGTCACGCTGTTCCCGCAGAAGCTGATCAACGTTCGCATGAAGCCCGGCGCGGACTGGAAGGGCAGCGAGACGATCCGCCGGGCGATCAAGATGGCTGAAGGCGCGCTTGACGGGCGCGGCCGCGTGCTGATCCGTGCGTCGGGCACCGAGCCCGTACTGCGCGTGATGGTCGAGGCGCAGAACGTCGCGGACGCGGTTCAGCATTCCGAAGCGATTGCCGACGCGGTGCGGGAAGCGACGACCTGATCGATACACGGACAGGCGAAGGCGGGCCGTGCCCGCCGTCGCCTGTCCGGTCGGCCCAACCAGAGTTGCCTCAGCGGTGCCGCGAACCGCGTGGCCGGCATTCACCCTCAAACGAAGACGCGTTCCCCAGCCGCCCGAAGAGCGGCACATCCCGCGCAAAACACCATCCTCCACGCTGGGCGCAAACGTTCACGCCCCATCTTTTTCGCCTACCTTAGAGGAGGCGATGCAAAGTACATCGTCACGGCGGCAATGTGGCAGCTTCGGCACCTTTCACCCGGTAATATAAGTGTCATACGCGTTTCACGGTTAGTCACGTTTTTGTCATAAAGAGACCCTAAGCTTCGCGGTGTTCAAGTTTCACGCTCACACCACACGCTCACACTGCCTTGGAGGTCTCATGAAATTGATGCAAACCGTGTTCGCTGGCGTCGCTGGCGCGCTCTTCGCAATTGCAGCGCAAGCCGCAGACATCACGGGCGCGGGCAGCACGTTCGCGGCACCGATCTACACGAAGTGGGCTGACGCCTATCAGAAGTCCGGCGGCGGCAAGGTCAACTACCAGGGAATCGGTTCGTCGGGCGGCGTGAAGCAGATCGTCGCGAAGACCGTCGATTTCGCCGGTTCGGACGCTCCGCTGAAAGACGACGAACTCGCCAAGGAAGGCCTGTTCCAGTTCCCGACGGTGGTCGGCGGCGTGGTGCCGGCAGTCAACGTGCCGGGCGTGAAGCCGGGCGAACTGGTGCTCTCGGGTGAAGTGCTCGGCGACATCTATCTCGGCAAGATCAAAAAGTGGAATGACCCGGCTATCGTTGCGCTGAACCCGAAGGTCAAGCTGCCGGATCTGGACATCGCCGTGGTGCGCCGCGCTGACGGTTCGGGGACCAGCTTCATCTGGACGAACTACCTGTCGAAGGTCAACCCGGAATGGAAGGCGAAGGTCGGTGAAGGTTCGACGGTCAACTGGCCGACCGGCACGGGCGGCAAGGGCAACGACGGCGTCGCGGCATTCGTGCAGCGTCTGCCGGGTTCGATCGGCTATGTGGAATGGGCGTACGCGAAGCAGAACCACATGAACTACGTCGCGCTGAAGAACGAAGCCGGCGCAGTGGTTCAGCCGCAGACCGAGACCTTCAAGGCAGCGGCTGCTGGCGCTGACTGGTCGAAGTCGTTCTACCAGATCCTCACGAACGAGCCGGGCAAGAACGCATGGCCGATCGTCGGCGCGACGTTCGTGCTGCTGCACACGACGCAGGAGAAGGCGCCGCAAGGCACGGAAACGCTGAAGTTCTTCGACTGGGCGTTCAAGAACGGCGGTCAGGCCGCGAACGATCTGGACTACATCTCGCTGCCGGAATCGGTCGTTTCGGAAATCCGTACGCAGTGGAAGCAGAAGGTGAAGGATTCGGCAGGCAAGTCGCTCGCCGAGTAACAGGCAAAAGCGAGGCACAAGCGCCTCGATAGCGCGGGCGCGGTCGGTCGACGCGCCCTGCAGTACCCCGGCCGTCCTCGAATGAGGACGGCCGATGGCTTTCACGCGGCATGCGCCGCAGGCGTCATCGGCCGCCCGACATGTGTCGTCCGGCAACTGGAATCAGGTCCTTCAGGCTCTCATGTCCGATATTCATCTGGCGTCCGGCACGGGCCGGGCCACTCCGCCCGGCAGTGCGTCGCAGCAGAAAGCGCCTGGCCGCTCCGGCGATGTGATCTTCGGCGGCCTCGCACGCCTTTCCGCCATCGTTACGCTGTTGCTGCTCGGCGGCATCATCGTCTCGCTGATCATCTCCTCGATGCCGTCGATTCGCGAGTTCGGTCTCGCGTTCCTGTGGACCGCAGTCTGGGATCCGCCCAGCAAGCAATTTGGCGCGCTCGTGCCGATCTACGGCACCGTCGCGACGTCGATCATCGCGCTCATCATCGCGGTGCCCGTCAGCTTCGGCATCGCGCTCTTTCTGACCGAGCTGTCGCCCACATGGCTGCGCCGGCCGCTCGGCATCGCGATCGAGCTGCTCGCCGCGATTCCGTCGATCGTGTACGGCATGTGGGGCCTGCTCGTGTTCGCGCCGATCTTCGCGACGTGGTTCCAGAAGCCGCTCGGCGCGGTACTCGGCGGCATTCCGATCATCGGCGCGCTGTTCGCGGGTCCGCCGATCGGCATCGGTATTCTGTGCGCAGGCGTGATCCTCGCAATCATGATCATTCCGTATATCGCATCGGTGATGCGCGACGTGTTCGAAGTCACGCCGGTGCTGCTGAAGGAATCGGCGTACGGTATCGGCTGCACGACGTGGGAAGTGATGTGGAAGATCGTGCTGCCGTTCACCAAGAGCGGCGTGATCGGCGGCATCATGCTCGGCCTCGGTCGCGCGCTGGGTGAGACGATGGCGGTCACGTTCGTGATCGGCAACACCAATCTGCTCGACAATATTTCGCTGTTTTCGCCGGGCAACAGCATCACGTCCGCGCTCGCCAACGAGTTCGCGGAAGCGGACCCGGGCCTGCATACCTCGGCGCTGATGGAGCTTGGCCTGATCCTGTTCGTGATTACGTTCATCGTGCTGTCGATTTCTAAAATCATGCTGCTGCGTCTCGAGAAAGGGGAGGGCGCGAAATGAGCGGGCCGTCCCTGAACATGCCGGGTCTGAAGGACCCTGCGACGCTCCAAACGATGCGCGCGCGCCTGCAAGGACGCCGGCGCCTGACGAACGCGGTCGCGCTGACGCTATCGCTCACGGCGATGGCGTTTGGTCTGCTGTGGCTCGTGTGGATTCTCTATACGACGCTGCGTCTCGGAATCGGCGGTCTGTCGCTCGACCTGTTCACGCAATCGACGCCGCCGCCGAACACCGACGGCGGCGGTCTCGCCAATGCGATCGTCGGCAGCCTGCTGCTGGTGGGGCTCGCGACTTTCGTCGGCACGCCGATCGGCATCATGGCCGGTGTCTATCTCGCCGAATACGGCCAGAAGAGCTGGCTCGCGAACGTTACGCGCTTCATCAACGACATCCTGCTGTCGGCGCCGTCGATCGTGATCGGTCTGTTCGTCTACGCGCTCGTCGTCGCGAAGATGGGCCACTTCAGCGGCTGGGCCGGCGTGCTCGCGCTGGCGCTATTGCAGATTCCGATCGTGATCCGCACGACCGAAAACATGCTGAAGCTCGTGCCGAACGCGATGCGTGAAGCCGCGTTCGCGCTCGGCACGCCGAAGTGGAAGATGGTGCTGGCGATCACGCTGAAGGCGTCGATCGCGGGCATCGTCACCGGTGTGCTGCTCGGTGTTGCCCGGATCGCCGGCGAAACCGCGCCGCTGCTCTTCACCGCGTTGTCGAACCAGTTCTTCACGGTCGATATGGGCCAGCCGCTCGCGAACCTGCCGGTCACGATCTACAAGTTTGCGATGAGCCCGTTCGCGCAGTGGCAATCGCTCGCGTGGGCCGGCGTCTTCCTGATCACGCTCGCGGTGCTGGGATTGAACATCCTCGCGCGCACGATCTTCTCGAACAAGTAAGGGCGGAGTGAATCCGATGAACATGGCAGAAACCCAACTCAATCCGATCGGGCACGCAGCCGCGCCCGCGGGCTCCGACCCCGAACACGGCGCTCAGGCGCAGACTCCGTCGCGTCCGAAGATCGAGGTCAAGGACCTCAACTTCTTCTACGGCAAGTATCACGCGCTGAAGAACATCAATCTGGAGATTCCCGAAGGCAAGGTGACCGCGTTCATCGGCCCGTCGGGCTGCGGCAAGTCCACGTTGTTGCGTACCTTCAACAAGATGTACGCGCTCTATCCTGAGCAGCGTGCGGAAGGCGAAATCGTGATGGACGGCGAGAACCTGCTGACCACGCGCCAGGACATTTCGCTGCTGCGCGCGCGCATCGGCATGGTGTTCCAGAAGCCGACGCCGTTTCCGATGTCGATCTACGACAACATCGCGTTCGGCGTGAAGATGTTCGAGAAGCTGTCGCGCTCGGAAATGGACGACCGCGTCGAGTGGGCGCTGACCAAGGCGGCGCTTTGGAACGAAGTGAAGGACAAGCTCGGCCAGAGCGGCTATGGTCTGTCGGGTGGCCAGCAGCAGCGTCTGTGCATCGCGCGCGGCATTGCGATTCGGCCCGAAGTACTGCTGCTCGACGAGCCGTGCTCGGCGCTCGACCCGATTTCGACGGGCCGTATCGAAGAGCTGATCGCCGAGCTCAAGAGCGACTACACGGTCGTGATCGTCACGCACAACATGCAACAGGCGGCCCGCTGTTCGGACTACACTGCCTATATGTACCTTGGTGAACTGATCGAATTCGGCGACACCGAAAAGATCTTCATCAAGCCGGTCCGCAAGGAAACCGAGGACTACATCACTGGCCGCTTCGGCTGATCCGCCGGGCAATACAACGGAGTACGACATGTCCGATAAACATCTGTCCAGCCAGTTCGACGCCGACCTGAATCTCGTTTCGTCGAAAGTGCTCGAAATGGGCGGCCTCGTCGAATCGCAGATCGTCAACGCGATGCAGGCGCTCAACGAATTCGACCTCGGTATCGCCGAGCAGGTCATCGCCACCGAAGATCGTCTGAACAAGATGGAAGTCGAGATCGACGAGGAGTGCAGCAACATCATCGCGCGCCGTCAGCCGGCCGCGCGCGATCTGCGTTTGCTGATCGCGATCTCGAAGACCATCACGAACCTCGAGCGCGCCGGCGACGAAGCCGAAAAGATCGCGAAGCGCACCAAGCGCCTGATGGAAGACGGCGCGTCGCGCACCATCAATATCGCCGAGATCAAGCTCTCCGGCGAGATGGCGGTGTCGATCCTGCGCCGCGCGCTCGACGCGTTCGCGCGTCTCGACACGGTCGCTGCCGCGCAGATCGTGCGCGATGACAAGGCGATCGACGAGGAATTCCGTGCGTTCGTGCGCAAGCTGATTTCGTATATGACCGAAGATCCGCGTTCGATCTCGGTCGGCCTCGACTTCCTGTTCATCGCGAAGGCGATCGAGCGGATCGGCGACCATGCGAAGAACATCGCTGAATTCATCATCTACATCGTGAAGGGCACCGACGTGCGGCATCAGTCGCGCGACACGCTCGAACGCGAAGCGCTCAGCTAATCCAGAGATAAGGAACAGAGGTGTCGATGCCCAGCAGCATTCTCGTCATTGAAGATGAGCCCGCCATTTCCGAACTGATTTCGGTCAATCTTCAACACGCCGGGCACTGCCCGATTCGCGCGTACAACGCGGAGCAGGCACACAACCTGATCAGCGACGTGCTACCCGATCTCGTGCTGCTCGACTGGATGTTGCCGGGCAAATCGGGCATTTCGTTCGCGCGCGATCTGCGCAACAACGAGCGCACCAAGCATATCCCGATCATCATGCTGACCGCGCGCGGCGACGAGCAGGACAAGGTGCTCGGCCTCGAAATCGGCGCGGACGATTACGTGACGAAGCCGTTCTCGCCGAAAGAGCTGATGGCGCGCATCAAGGCGGTGCTACGCCGCCGCGCGCCGCAGCTGACCGAAGACGTTGTAGCGATCAACGGCCTGAGGCTCGATCCGGCCACGCATCGCGTCGCGGCGCATGCGCAAGGCAACGAGATCAAGCTCGATCTCGGCCCGACCGAATTCCGTCTGCTGCACTTCTTCATGACGCACCCGGAGCGCGTGCATAGTCGCACCCAACTGCTCGACCAGGTGTGGGGCGATCACGTGTTCGTGGAGGAGCGTACCGTCGACGTGCATATCAAGCGTCTGCGTGCGGCACTCAAGCCGGCCGGGTGCGATGCTATGATTGAAACGGTACGCGGCAGCGGCTACCGGCTGGCGAAGAGCGCCTGACAGCCGCCGGCGGTGCAGCGCGTTGCGCTGTGCCGCGACACTTTCCTCCTGCGCCGTACTTTCTCTTCGATCGCTAGACCATGAACATCATCTGGGCGCGCTCCATCGTGTCCGTCGTGCTGCTTGCTGTTCTGTGCGCGGTGGTCGGCGCACTGGTGAACGTCAAGGCGGGCCTCGCCCTCGCCATCGCCATGCTGCTCGCACAGAGCTTCTTCGGTACCTTCCACAAGCAGCGCCTCTGGCGTCTGCTCGATGCGCCGGTGTACGGCGAAGTGCCGAGCGCCCCCGGCATCTGGGGCGAAATCTACTACCGTCTGCACAAGCTTGCGAAGCGCTGGCACGCCCAGGTGCGCCAGGTCGAGCAGCAGCATTCGCGTTTCATCCAGGCGATCCAGGCGTCGCCGAACGGCGTCGCGATGCTCGACGATCACGATCAGATCGAATGGTGCAATGCCATTTCCGAAAGCCACTTCGGGCTCGACGCGAAGCGCGATCTGCGTCAGCACATCACGCATCTGGTGCGTCATCCGGATTTCGTGCGCTACCTGAATTCGCACCGGTATGAGGAAATGCTGATCATGCGCGGCATGGGCGAGAAGCGCCAGAACGTGCTGTCGGTGCAGGTGTTTCCGTATGGGGACAATCGCAAGCTCGTGCTGTCGCAGGACATCACCGAGCTCGAACGCACCGATGCGATGCGGCGCGACTTCGTCGCCAACGTATCGCACGAGCTGAAAACCCCGCTCACCGTGCTGTCCGGTTTTCTCGAAACGATGCGCGAGCTGCCGCTGAGCGAAGCCGAGCGGGCGCGCTATCTCGACCTGATGGAGCAGCAGGCGTCGCGCATGCGTCATATCGTCAGCGATCTGCTCGTACTCGCGACGCTCGAGGGCGACAACAGGCCGCCGAGCGATCAGATGATCGACATGCAAGCAGTATTGCGGCATCTGGAGGACGATGCACAGAGCCTCTCCGGCGATCATCACAAGATCGTCTTCGACGCCGATGAATCGCTGACCGTTACCGGCGTCGAAACCGAGATTCTCAGCGCGTTCGGCAATCTGGTCACGAATGCGATCCGCTATACACCAGATGGCGGCTCGATCAAGGTGAGCTGGCGCGCGCTCGGCGGCCATGCGGTGTTCTCGGTGGCCGATAGCGGCCTTGGCATTCCGGCAGCCGATATCCCGCGGCTCACCGAGCGCTTCTATCGTGTCGATCGCAGCCGTTCGCGCGACACGGGCGGCACCGGGCTCGGCCTTGCGATCGTCAAGCACGTGCTGCAGCGACACGACGCGCAACTCGAGGTGAAGAGTGAAGAAGGGCGCGGCAGCACGTTCACGGTCCGCTTTCCGGCGTCCCGAACGGCGCGTTGCCAGACTGCGCAGGTGTGAGTGCGGCAGTCGGCGAGAGCGCCGGTCCATGAAAAAAACCGCCTGCGAAAGGCGGTTTTTTTATGCTCGCTCATCCCGGAGTGGCCGCATTCGCGGTGAGCACTCCGACCCGCGGGTGGCTACGAACAGAACCTGCCTAGCAGACTCATCTGCGCGTTGCGCGACGACTTGCCCGGGCGACGCCGGCGATAGTGGCCGTCGCTTTGCATCAACCAGGCCGACTGGTTGTCGCCGAGAAACGCCGAGAGCCCTTCCGCGATCACGCGCCGTTTCAGGCGCCGGTTATTCACCGGGAATGCGACTTCGACGCGCCGGAACAGATTTCGATCCATCCAGTCGGCGCTCGACAGATAGACCTGCTCCTTGCCGCCGTCGTAGAAGTAGTAGATGCGGTGGTGTTCGAGAAAGCGTCCGACGATCGAGCGCACCGTGATGTTCTCGGAGAGCCCTGCCACGCCGGGCTGCAGCGAGCACACGCCGCGCACGATCAGATCGATCTTCACGCCGGCCTGCGATGCTTCGTAGAGCTCAGCGATCACCGTCGGTTCGAGCAGCGCGTTCATCTTCGCGACGATGCGCGCCTTCCTGCCCGCGCGCGCATGCTCGGCTTCCCTGCGGATCGCCTCGATGAGCTTGGGATGCAGCGTGAACGGCGACTGCCAGAGCTCGTGCAGCTTCAGCTCACCGCCGATGCCGGTCAGCTGCTGGAACACGTGGTGCACGTCCTCGCAGATTTTCTGATCGGCGGTCATCAGACCAAAGTCGGTATAGAGGCGCGCGGTGCGCGGATGATAGTTGCCGGTGCCGAGGTGCACGTAACGCTTGAGCGTCGACTTGCCGTCCGTCAACACGCGTCGCACGATCAGCATCATCTTCGCGTGGCACTTGTGGCCGACAACGCCGTAGACCACATGCGCGCCGACCGCTTCGAGCTGCGAGGCCCAATTGATATTGGTTTCCTCGTCGAAGCGGGCGAGCAGCTCGACGACCACCGTCACTTCCTTGCCGTTGCGGGCGGCCTGCATCAGCGCGTCCATCAGCGGCGAGTCGGTGCCAGTGCGGTAGATGGTCTGTTTGATCGCGACCACGTTCGGGTCCTTGGCCGCCTGGAGCAGCAACTCGAGCACCGGCTGGAAACTCTCGTACGGGTGATGCAGCAGCACGTCGCCCTGATCGATCACGTCGAACATGCTGGCGCTGTTGGCGATCTGCGGCGGCGTCGACGGAATGTGCGGCACGAACTTCAGATCGGGCCGGTCGACCATCTCGGGCAACTGCATCAGCCGCACCAGATTGACGGGGCCGTTCACGTAGTAGCAGTCCTTGTTGGACAGACCGCTTTCGTCGAGCAGGCGCTGCACCACATGCGCGGGAGTTTCCGCCGATACTTCGAGCCGCACCGCATTGCCGAGATGGCGCGCCGGCAGTTCGCCCTGCAACGCAACGCGCAGATTGGTGATTTCGTCTTCGTCGACGAACAGTTCGCTATTGCGCGTGATGCGAAACTGATTGCAGGTGCGCACGACCAGCCGCGGAAACAGCTCGTTGACGAAGCGCTGGAGCAGCGAGCTCAGCAGCACGAAGCCATGCGGGTAACCCGACAGTTCCTGGGGCATGCGCACGAGCCGCGGCAGCGCGCGCGGCGCCTGCACGATGCCCATCATCGCCTGACGGCCGAACGCGTCCTTGCCTTCGAGTTCGACGACGAAGTTCAGGCTCTTGTTGAGCACCCGCGGAAACGGATGCGCGGGATCGAGGCCGATCGGCGTGAGCACCGGCAGCAGTTCGTCGAAGAAGTAGTTGCACGCCCATTCGGTCTGCGCGTCGCTCCATGCTTCGGTGCCGTGGAAATAAATGCCTTCCTGTTCGAGCGCGGTGAGCACGGTGTCTTGCAACATCGTGTACTGCCGATGCACGAGCTTCTGCGCGCGCTCGACCACAAGGTCGTACGCGTGCTGCAGCGACATGCCGTCGGGAGACAATGCGCCGGGGTTGTCGCGCATCTGTTCCTGGAGCCCGGCCATACGGACTTCGAAGAATTCGTCGAGGTTGCTGCTGGTGATGCAGATGAAACGGAGGCGTTCGAGCAAGGGGACGGCGGGATCGGCGGCTTGCGCCAGTACGCGCTCGTTGAAACCCAGAATGCCCAGCTCGCGATTCAATAAGGGATAGCGGACGGACATCGGCGGTGAGATCGGAATGTCTGAAATGGTGACAGAAAGACGCTCGGAAATTCTCACGGTTTGATGACGTCCTGATGACATCTGGAATGTTTTTAACATTTATGCCGCAATCGTATTCTGTCGTCAATATGACGCATTACCTATGCGACGATACTGAACTCCCTGCGCCGCGAGGTGACATCGTGAAGGCTGCTACGCTTAGAATGGCGTCTTTGAACAGTGCGGCAGGCCGCGACACGCATCATGCGCCGAAGGCGCAGGGCAGGCGGGTGGCGGTGCCGGCGTCCGGCGCCACGCCAGCGGCCGCAGCCGCAGCGCTCGCGCGTATGGAGTACGCTTACCCGATGCCACATACCCCTCACCTCCTCGCTGCCGTCGATCTTGGTTCGAACAGCTTCCGGCTGATCGTGGGCCGGGTCGAGGAAACCGACGCGGGCAGCCAGATCTATCAGGTCGATGCCTTGCGCGAACCGGTGCGGCTGGCCGCCGGGTTGTCGCGTGACAAGATGCTCGATCGCGCCTCGCAGGTGCGCGGCTGGGACGCGCTGAAGCGCTTTGGCGAGCGCCTGCGCGATTTTCATCCGGACCACGTGCGCGCGGTCGCGACCAATACCTTGCGCATCGCCAAGAACGCGGCCGAATTTCTCGGCGAGGCACAGGCCGCGCTCGGATTTCCGATCGAAGTGATCGCGGGGCGCGAGGAAGCGCGTCTGATTTATGCGGGCGCAGCGCACTCGGTGCCGGCGAGTGCGGGCACACGTCTCGTCGTCGATATCGGCGGCGGCTCGACCGAATTCATCATCGGCTCGCACTACACGCCGATCATGATGGAAAGCCTGTATATCGGCTGCGTGAGCCATAGCCGCGCGTTTTTCCCGGCCGGCAACGTCGACGAGTACACGATGCGCCAGGCCGAGCTCGCCGCGCGCCGCGAAATCCAGATCATCTCCGCCGAGTACAAGAAAACCGGCTGGGAGCAGGCGATCGGTTCGTCGGGTACCGCGCGCGCGCTCGCCGAACTGGTCGAGGCGAACAATTTCAACGATGCGGGCGTGACCCACGGAATCTCGCGCGGCGGCCTCGAGCGGCTCAAGCGCGCGCTGATCAAGGCCGAAAACGTGAACCGGCTGAAGCTGGTCGCGCTAAAGAGCGACCGCGTGCCGGTGCTCGCAGGCGGCCTGTCGATCATGATCGCGGTGTTCGACGAATTGGGCATCGATTACGTCGATACCACCGACGGTGCGCTGCGTCTCGGTGTCATGTACGACCTGCTCGGCCGGACGCAGCACGAGGACATGCGCACGGTGACGGTCGAAGGCTTCATGCGCCGCTACGGCGTCGATCGCCCGCAGGCGGCCCGTATCAGCGATCTGTCGACGAGCTTCTACGATCAGTTCGCCGAGCCGGACGAAGAGCGCCGCGAGGAAAATCGCATGTTCATCGGCTGGGCGGCCTCGCTGCATGAAATCGGGCTGTCGATCTCGCATAGCGCGTATCACAAGCATTCGGCGTATATCGCCAGCAACGCCGATATGCCGGGCTTTTCGCGCACCGACCAGGCGCGCCTCGCCGCCCTCGTGCTCGGTCATGCAGGCAAGTTAGGCAAGCTGTCGCAGACGCGCGAGGTCGAATGGCCGCTGCTGTTCTGCTTGCGACTCGCGGCGTTGCTGTGCCGTCGACGCGCCGATGTCGGCCTGCCGGGCATCACGGTCGCTCAGGCCAATGGCGGTTACGAGGTGCGTCTGCCCAACGAGTGGGTTGCCAACAATCCGTTGACGGACTACAGCCTGATCCAGGAAGCGGCGGAATGGGAGAAGGTTGGGATTCCGTATCGTGTGGTTTATACGGACGATTGATGTGAACCGGCTCAGCGCACGCGTTGGTTCGCGGCGTGCGCATGAACAAAAAAGCCCTGCAAATGCAGGGCTTTTTCATTGCTCAGCTCAACTTATCGGGGCAACGCGTCGCCAAGGAAGTGCCGGGCGTAACGCGCATTGATTTCCGACAGACGGAACAGTGTCAGAAAGTCCGCGGTATTGAAGTCGGGATCCCACGCCGGTGCGCCACAAATCTTCGCGCCCAGACGCAGATAGCCCTTCACGAGCGGCGGCGGCGCGACGGCGGCGCCCGTCTGCAGCTCGTCGACCGGCAGCGGCGTATGCGGGAACGCTCGATATTCGGGTGCGGTGAGCGCGTTATCGCGCAGCGAGCAATACAGGTTCGCCGCATAGTGTCCGCCGTCGGCCATCGCGACGCTCGCGCAGCCGAGCATGGTCTCGTAGCCATTGTGCTGCATGTACGCGCCGAGCCCCGCCCACAGCGACATGATCACCGAGCCGCTGCGATAGTCGGGATGCACGCACGAGCGGCCGACTTCGACCATCTTCGCGCGCAGGTGCGTGAGACGCGACAGGTCGAACTCGCTTTCGGCGTAGAGACGGCCGATGCGCGCGGCCTGATGAGGCGGCAGCGCGCGATACGTGCCGACTACCTTGAGCGTGTCGAGATCACGCACCAGCAAATGATCGCAGTACGAATCAAATGCATCGACGTCGAGGCCGGCGGGGCCACTTAGACGAGCGCCCATTTCGTCGGCAAATACACGGTAGCGCAGCCGCTGTGCTTCGCGCAGCTCTTCGTCGGTACGCGCCCACGACACTTGCAGGCGATGCTGCGCGGTGACCGTTTCCTCGGCGCGCGGCAGACGGCGCGATTCGAAGAGCGAGGCGAAGGGCAGGGTGGGCGTCGGCAGTTCTCGCATTGGCGGTCCTGGTCAAAAAGAGTGAGGATTTCTTTTTTCGCCAATGTAGTAACGCGGGGTGACGCTCGCGTGGCAAAGCTATGACGATTGGATGACTGCCTGTAAGCCCTCGCAAATGCCATCGTCATGCCGGACGCGTCGCGCGACGCACGAAGAAGTCAGATCAGATCGGGGCTGATCGCGGCGCGCAGCACCGCCTGTGCTTCGCCCTCGCGCTCGCGGCTCTCGATCCACCAGATGGCGGATTTTTTCAGCGGCCAGCTCGCGCCGCTTTCGCCGAGCAACTGAGCGGCGACGTGGCCGAGCGTCGGTTGATGGCCGACGATTACCACGGTCTGCGCGATGCCGCCGGGCCAGCCGGCCGCTTCGAGGACATCGTCCGCGCTCGCATTCGGCGCCAGTTCGCGGACGACGCGATACTGGTCGCTCAACGTCTCGGCGGTCTGGATCGTGCGCACGGCGGGGCTCGCGAGTATGACCGCGTGGTCGGGCAGGCGCGCGCGCAGCCATTTCGCGGTGTTCTGCGCCTGTTTGCGGCCGCGTGTGGTGAGCGCGCGGGAGAGATCGCTCGCCGCGACGTCTTCGGCTTCGGCGTGACGCCAGAGGATCAGGTCCATAGGGGAGTCTCCTAACTGACTGGCTTGAGATCGCGTTGCGGCGGGTTTGCGTTCGGTATTGCGCGCCATCGGAGCAACGTACGTGTGCAAGCACTGTCGCATGTGCGCATGATGATGTGCAAGGCGGGTGCCCAGACCCGACGCGAGCCAAGACCCGACGCGAGCCAAGACCAAACGCGAGCCAAAAAGCAAAAACCCGCGAAGCCGGAGGCTTCGCGGGTTTCGTGTTGCTTTTCGTGGTCGGAGCGAAAGGATTCGAACCTTCGACCCTCTGATCCCAAATCAGATGCGCTACCAGGCTGCGCTACGCTCCGACGAATCCGAGAGTATAGGGGGTGCTTGCTGGAGCGTCAATCCCTTGATGACGTGTGGCGCACACGCGGCTCTTACTGGCCCGAATCCAGCAATGCATGCGCTCCTATCACGACGATAGACGCGACGCCGGCTTTCGCGCCGACAAGTCCAGAAGCCATTCGATCCGAATCGAAGATCGCCCGCGTCAATGCCGTGGACGCCTCCAATGCGGCATATGCAGATGCGCATGCGCCCAGTGATGCAGCATGCCCTCACCATCGTGTTCGCGCCGGTAGGCCCGGAATTCGAAAATCGACAACGCCACCAGCACGAGCAGGCCTATTGTGAGCCCGACCAGGCCCGCGATCGATTCACTGTCCATGGCAGTCTCCTGATAGCTCCAGCCATGAGCTCATAGTAGCTCACGTCTCGCGAAATCTCACGAAATGGAAAGGGCGCGGGAGAGGCGCGCGTGATGGCGTCGCGCAACGTGCTTTGCGGGTAGACTCTTGGCGCGCCGGCGGGCGTCCGCTCGCCACCTCTTTATCCCGGAGACGATTGCATCATGACCCGCGTTCTGACTCTTGCGTTGCTACTGTGCGCCGGCGTTGCCGGCTGTGCGGACAATCCGTCCGCGCATCACGGCCCGCCCCCGCACGATCCCGCTGACTACCACGGCGTGCCCACGGACGACAGGCCACCCTCGATGGTGCCCGCGCCCGACGCGCAATGAGCCGGTCGCGCGGAGAGCAGGGGCTGAAATCATTCCAGGACGCGCTCGTCGTGCGATATGTATGCGCTTGTTTCAAGCCGTAACTGCCCCTTGGCGGCTCAATCGCCAACGGAACGCAGCGCGCCGCATTACGCCGCCGCAATTCCCCGCGATACTGCGGGCAAATAACGAGCGAGCGTCACGCCGCGCGTCGCCATGAAGATCAGCAGCGCGACCCACAGCCCGTGATTGCCGTGCAACGCGAGCAGGACCGACGACGCCGCCACGAACACCGCAAGCGACACCCACATCGCCATCATCAGCTCGCGCGTACGCGTTGCGCCGATAAACACGCCGTCGAGCAGGAAGCCCCACACCGAGATCACCGGCGACAGCGCCGCCCACGGCAGATAGGTTTCGGCGGCCGCGCGCACCGCGGCTTGATCGGTGAGTCGCTCGATAATCCACGCACCTGCGCCCCAGTACACGCATGCGAACCCGATCGCGCCGAGCGCCGACCACAGCGCGGTGACCTTGACCGCCTGCGCGAATGCGTGGCGATCGCGCGCGCCGATTGCCGCGCCGACAAGCGCCTCGGCCGCATGCGCGAAGCCGTCGAGCCCGTACGCCATGAAGGTCTGAAAATTCAGCAGCAGCGCGTTGGCCGCGAGCGTTGCGTCGCCTTGCCGCGCGCCAAGATGCGCGAACCAGCCGAACGACGACAGCAGGCATAGCGTGCGCACGAAGATGTCGCGATTGAGCACGACGAGCCGCTTGAGCGCCGCGGCGTCGAACAGCGCGGCGCGGTCCAGCGCGGGCAGGCCGCGTGGTCTGCCGTGCCAGAGCAGAGCGAGGCCGAGCACGAAGCCGAGCGCGTCGGCGGTCGCCGTGGCCGCGCCGATGCCGGCCACGCTCCAATGAAACGCGTACACGTACAACAGCACCGCAACGATGTTGGCACTGTTGATGAACACCTGCGACAGCAACGCGAGCCGCACTCGCTGCGTGCCGAGCAGCCAGCCGAGGACCACGTAGTTGCCGAGCGCGAGCGGCGCGGCCCAGATGCGCGCGTGACAATAGACCTGCGCGTGCTGCTGGACGGCATCGCTGCCGCCGATCAGCCGCAGCGCGTAGGTGATCAACGGTTGCTGCACGAGCAGCACCAGCGCGCCGATCGCGGCTGCCATCAGCAGTGCCCGCACGACGGTGTTGCGTAGCTCGCCGCCCTGGTTCGCGCCGTGGGCCTGCGCGACAAGGCCGGTCGTGCCCATGCGCAAGAAGCCGAAGCCCCAGAACACGAAGTTGAAGAAGAGCCCGCCGAGCGCGACGCCGCCGAGATAGGACGCGTCGTCCAGGTGTCCGGCGACGGCGGTGTCGACCGCGCCGAGGATCGGTTGCGTCAGATTCGCGAGAACGATCGGAAACGCGAGCGCGAGCACCCGGCGGTGCCAGCGCACCGGCAGCACGGACGTGCTGGCTGCGTGCGCGGCGTCGCTCAAGAACGCTCCTGCACACAGACCCACGGCGAGACGACGACCGCCCACAGGTCGGGGTCGCGCGCGGCGAAATCGGCGGCCGTCTCCGACTGCACGCGCTCGATGAGGCCGGCGGACAGCCATTGCGCGACCTGAGCGGTGTTGTCGCTGGCGATCGCTTCGGCGACGCTCACCAGATCGAGGTCGCGTGCGACGCGCAGCAGCATGCCGCGCGCGAAGAAACGTTCGAGTTCGCTCCAGCCGATCTTGGCGGTTTCGCCGAGCAGCTTCGCGTAGAGGGGGCTCTGGGAGGCGTCGTTGGAAGTCATCGTAAGCGAGGGCGGATGGGGGCCGTCACTATAAACCAAAGTCGCTGGCCGGCAGCCCGCGCGGCGGCCTTGCGCAACGCGCTGCGCGGTCGTTCGCGCGACACCGGGCTGAGTCGGATTCTGAACCTGGACGCCCGCGGATTCAACGACGGCGGCTCGCCAACCCTGCCCAACTCACCGCCGCCATTAATCATCCGATTTTATTGAATCGGAAGCGGAGTTTGAATAAGGCTTCGGGTTAGTCGGTCGATTTGCGAATTTCGAATATTTCGCCATTCGCGAATTCGTTGTTGACGCGATAAACGAAAACTTATTCGGAGCTATCGTTGGGACTAATCGGTCCATTACGTGCGTTTCCGCACCAAGTTAATATCCGCAACCAGAAACGGCTTTAAAGCCCGATGAGTTAGCGTCATTCGGCCAAATCTCTTTCATCTGCTGTTTCGGGATGGCTTTCCGCTGATTGCCCGAGAACCTTGGCTGATGCGGGATTCGCGCGATCCGCGCTGGATGGATTCGCACGTTGAGTATTGCAGCGGCGGCGTATTTAGCCGGTCCCGTTCCGACATTTCCGATTCACGGATTGCGGAATCCGTACGGCGTGTAACATTGACCGCAAGATTAATAGATTGCGCTTGTAAATGCGGGTTGTTAGATTTCGTTCTGGCGCATGGTGAACCGGTCCTTTGCCGATATGCGCCGAACCCCCGTTAGCCCGGCTTCGTGCCGGGCTTTTTTTTAATAGGCTTGCCGGCGGCGCTGCCGTCATCATTGTTTGCAGCGAATCACCATCGAGCGGTTTTTCACATTCGCGCCGAAAATCCCACCGATCGTGCCGCCCGACGTCGCGCCGTTGTCGACGTCTTTCGATACCACATCGTACCCATAGTTGCCGCAGACTTGGCCCGCGCGCTTGTAACATTCGGCCCAGCTCGTGCTGGCATCGCTGCCGCTGCAGTTGATTGCGAAGCCGGTGTCGCCGCTCGGCAGATAGGTCATCGTGGTCGTGCTCGAGCAGCCGCCGAGGCCGCCGAGCGTCAGGAGGCCAAGACAGATCGTCGTAGCGGTGGCGACGCACGCGAATGGGCTCTTCATTTCAGATTCCTTGCAAATGACGGTAGCGGCGTGGACCGTAGCCACGCCGCTTCGAATTGAGCGTTCATCGCCCGTTGGGTTGCCGGTCCTGCGCCGCCTAGCGCGGCGGCAGCTCCTTCGACGGATCGATCGAGTGTCCCTGATAGCGCAACTCGAAATGCAGCATCACGCGATCGGTATCGGTGTCGCCCATTTCGGCGATCTTCTGGCCGCGCCGGACCGATTCGCCTTCCTTCACGAACAGCGCGCGGTTATGCGCGTAGGCGGTCAGGTAGTCGGCGTTGTGCTTGAGGATCAGCAGGTTGCCATAGCCGCGCAGGCCGTTGCCCGCATACACGACGGTACCGGGTGCCGCCGCGACGATAGGCGTGCCCGCTGCCGCGGAAATATCGATGCCCTTCGAGTTGGCGCCGTCGAAGCGGCGGAACACGGTGCCGTCGGCCGGCCAGACGAGCGAGATCGGCGCGGGAGCGGTAGCCGGCGGGGTAGCGGGCGCGGTATCCGCGGGCGCCGGACGCGGCGCGGCCGACACACTCGCGTTGCCGCCACCGCTGCGGATCGCGCCGCCTGTCGAGGCCGCGCCCGTGGGAGGCGTGACGCGCAGCACCTGGCCGACCTCGATGCTGTCGGGATTCGTCAGGTTGTTCCAGCGCGCAACGTTCTGCACCGATTGCCGGTTGTTGCGCGCAATTTTCGACAGCGTATCGCCCCGCTCGACCCGGTAGTAGCCCGGCCCCACCGGCGCCGACCCGCACGCGGCGAGCAGCGCGAGCCATGCCGCGCAGCCGAGTTGCTTGATTCTCGTTGTTTCCAGCATTGGACCTCGCAAAGCGCGGCCGCGCGCCGATCCCGATCACGCGGCACAGACAGATAAAACGTCGGATTCTAACGGTTTTGTGTTGCGGCCCCGGCCGGGCAGGGTGAGGGCGCGAGTGGCGGCCTCATCAGGCGCCTCGGCGGCCGCGGCCTTTTAGCCGGTTCTCTCGACGGTGATGCGCAGCGCCGCCGTTTCGGTCTGGGCAGGTTCGAGCCAGCGCAGACCCCGACCGTTATGGATCGCGTCGGGCAGTCCGAGCCACGGCTCCACACAATAAAAGTCCGACTGCGGCGTCTCGGTCCACGTCGTCACCGCGTACCAGGGTACCGAGCCCGGCCGCTGCAGATCGATCGTAATCACGCGGTTGATGCCAGGAGCCTCGACCCGCACCGGTCGATCCGGTGTGCCGGTCAGGCAATGGAAGCGGTCGTAGATGCGGTCTTCGTCGAGCGTGTAGCTCGCTTCGCCCGGCTCGGCGGCGCTGATCGAGCCGTCGTCGAGCTGACGACACCGCTCGGTGCGCGGCAGCTCGATCGTGGTCTCGCCCCGCTGCGCATGCGGCAGCGTGAAATAGAAGTGATGGCCGGCGTAGTAGGGCAGGCGCGTGTCGCCGGTATTGGTGGTCGTGAGCGTCACGTCGAGCGTGCGCGGATCGACGAGCTCGTAGGATGCCTCGAAGCGAAAGTTAAACGGATAGCAGGCGCGAGTCGCTTCGCTGTCGGTCAGGACCATGCGCAGGCCGGCGCCGTGCACGTCGGCGTGGGGCTCGAAGGGCAGGTCGCGCGCGAAGCCGTGCATCGGCAGTTCGCGCACGGTGCCCTGCGCGTCACGCCAATAGCCGATCTTGCCGTCGACGCGATGACGCCCGAGAAACGGAAACAGCAGCGGATTGCCGCCGCGAATCCGCGCGGGCACGCTCCAGTCGGCGTGCTCGGGCCAGTGGATGACCTCTTCGCCGTCGATCGTCCACGACAGCAGACGGCCGCCTGCTTGCGGCGAAAAGCGGAGCACGGAGGTGTCCTGGGCGATCTCGAGAATGTCCTGTTCCGGGGAGAGGGGCATGGTCAATGGGTAGCCAGATAGAGGTTGAGGGTCGCGCAAAGCGGACGCGCGCCGGTCGCTGCATGTGCATCGAATCGGCGTTTCGCGCCACTCGCCGCGGCTGCGCCGCGCGCGCGAAACAGCGATTTTGCGCTGCTTTGCGCTACGGGGAAACCCTTCCCGGGAAATTGCGGGTGTCGTAAAAGGGCGAACGCTACCGATAATTCGTCTCAGCGTCCGGTCAATCCTACTCCCGGGCGAATCGGCTCAGGAGACATCATGGATCTCGCAATGGCAATGGCGGTGGGCCTGTTCGGCATATTCACGGCCAGCACCTACTACTTCTTCCACTCGCTCAAACGCTGATTCCGCCACCTGTCGTCGGTCACCCTCCGCATCACATCGCGCTGCGTTCGTGCGCGCAGCGTGCTTTCTTGCTCTCGCGTAACAACGGTGTCGAGTTGTGACGCAGCGCGTCAATATTTCCCCGAATGTGACTTAACCGCTTGGCGCTGCCTGTGCAGCCAGGCATAATCGGTGCGCCTTTGACGCGCCGGCTTACTTTTTGTGCGGCGCGCAGTTCCCCGACACTTTCCTTACAAGGACCGCCGCGTGAACCTGTCGTTTCTGATCTTTCTGAGCGTGCTGCAAGGCGTCACCGAACTGTTTCCGGTGAGCAGCCTCGGCCACACTTTGCTCGTGCCGGCGGTGTTCGGCATGCATATCGATAAGCATGCGCCGCAATTGCTGCCCTTCCTCGTCGCACTGCATCTCGGCACCGCGTTAGCGTTGCTGTGGTACTTCCGCTCGCGCTGGGTCGCGCTGGTGCGCGGCTTCTTCGCGTCGCTGGGCGGCCGCCGCAACGACGACGGTCATATGATGTGGGCGCTGATCATCGGTACGATTCCGGCGGGTCTTGTCGGCCTCGTGCTCGAAAAGCGCCTCGAGGCGCTTTTTCATGATCTGCGGATCGTGGCGATCGCGTTGATCGTCAACGGCGTGCTGTTATGGATCGGCGATCGTCTGCAACGCGCGCGCGCGCACCGGCCTCCTGAGAAGCTGACGTTTCGCCAGGCGTTCTTCGTTGGCCTCGCCCAGATCGGCGCACTGATTCCCGGCTTCTCACGCAGCGGCCTGACGATGATCGCCGGCAATGCAGCCGGCCTCACTACCGAGAAAGCCGCCGAGTTTTCGTTCCTGCTCGGCACGCCGATCATTTTCGCGGCTGGCGTGCTCGAACTGCCGAAGCTGCTGCACGCACCGAGCCAGCTCGTCGACGCCGTGCTCGGCGGCGTCTTGACCGCGATCGCCGCGTACCTGAGCGTGCGTTTCCTGATGCGCTATTTCGAAGGCCGCGGACGCCTCGCGTCGTTCGGCGCGTACTGCGCGATCGCGGGGATACTGTTCCTCGGCTGGTTCATGCTGCATCCGCAGCCGGTCTGATCGTGCCGAGCGATCGGTTATAATCCGGGCCCGGTTGGTTTCAGGTCAGTTAGAATTTTGATTTGCGGGAAATCGGACGGCTCGCCGCGAGCGCCGGTTTCATGCAGATGCCGATCCATACGGCAGTAGCTCAGCTGGATAGAGCATCGGCCTTCTAAGCCGAGGGTCGGGGGTTCGAGCCCCTCCTGCCGTACCAGTTTTTTCTTGCTAAATCAGTCGCTTACGCCAATCTCAGCTCGGCGGTGTGAATTGAGAAAGAGCCCGTAGTCACAGCTCAGTGTGACTGCGGTGTGACTGATTCTAGCTTGCTCCGAGTCCTTCGGCAGCAAGTACCTTTCCCATTCATCGGCATAATGCTGTAATTGCGGCTTGTCCCGCCGCATTCTCGCAACATGCTAACAATGACCGCCCTCGAACAGCTTCTCGACACCTTCCGCCATGCCGCTGTCACCGAACGCGAGAAGGGAATGTATTTCGAAGAGTTGATCGTTTGCTATCTGCGCAACGAGGCCACGTACAGCGACCTGTACAGCGACGTGTGGACCTATGCGCAGTGGGCGGACCTGCAAGGGCTGGATAGGCGGGACGCAGGTATCGACCTCGTGGCGAAGACTCGCGGCACCGACGAGTTCCACGCGATCCAGTGCAAGATGTATGCACCCGATTACAAGGTCCAGAAGAGCGACATCGACAGCTTCTTCACAGCGTCGGGAAAGAAGCCATTCACGCGCCGGATCATCGTCGCCACGACGAACCATTGGAGCGAGCACGCCGAAGATGCCCTTCGGGACCAGCAGCCCCCTGTCAGCAAGATCGACCTGACCGCCCTCGAAGAGAGCCAGATCGAGTGGAGCCAGTACCAGCCGAAGACTGCTCCTGTCATCAGGGCGAAGAAGCAGTTGCGGCCCCACCAGAAGAATGCACTGGACGCGGTTGTTTACGGCCTAGCCGACGCCGACCGGGGCAAGCTCATCATGGCCTGCGGAACGGGCAAGACGTTGGGCAGCCTGAAGATCGCCGAAACGCTGACCGGAGCAGGCGGGCGCGTCCTGTTCCTCGTGCCGAGCCTGTCGCTGCTCTCGCAGACGCTCACCGAATGGACGCAGGAGAGCGGCGTCCCGCTGCATAGTTTCGCGGTCTGCTCCGATAGTGACGTGGGCAAGAAGCGCAAGAAGGACGACGACGAGGTGAAGACCTTCGTCCATGAGCTGCGTTATCCAGCTACGACGGATTCGGCCCGTCTGGCGGCAGAGATCGGCAAGCGACATGACGCGTCGCACATGAGCGTCGTCTTCAGCACCTATCACTCGATTGACGTCATCAGCCGTGCGCAGCAGCAGTTCGGGATGGCGGATTTTGATCTGATCGTCTGCGACGAGGCGCACCGCACGACGGGCGCAACTTTCGGCGACGATGACGAAAGCGCGTTCGTCCGGGTTCACGATGCTGACTACATCCGGGCGGCCAAGCGCCTGTACATGACGGCGACCCCACGCATCTACGGCGATTCGGCCAAGGCCACAGCCGAGCGCGACAACGTGGTGCTCTGCTCGATGGACGACCCGGCGCTGTACGGGGAAGAACTGTTCGTCATCACGTTCTCGGAAGCCGTGAAGCGGGGGCTGCTTGTCGATTACAAGGTGATCGTGCTGGCGGTGGAGGAAGCGCATGTGAGCCGCCGTCTGCAAGACCTGCTGCGGGACGACAACAATCAATTGAAGGTGGACGACGCCGCGAAGATCGTCGGCTGCTGGAAGGCGTTATCGAAGCAGGGGCTGACGCAAGACCTGATCGGTGACGGCGACCCAATGAAGCGGGCCGTGGCCTTCTGTCAGGTCATCGAGGTTTCGAAGGGTGCGAAGACACACAAGGTCAGCTCGAAACAGATCGCGGGGATGTTCCAGTCGGTCGTTGAGGCGTATCAGGAGCAGGACGAGTTCGAACAGGCGGTACGGCTTCACTGCGAAGCCGAACACGTAGACGGCGGGATGAACGCCAGCGAGAAGGAGGCGAAGCTGGCATGGCTGAAGGCGCAAGCCCCCGACAACACCTGCCGCATCCTTAGCAACGTCCGCTGCCTGTCGGAGGGAGTGGACGTTCCGGCGCTGGACGCCGTGCTGTTCCTGACACCACGTAACTCGCAGGTTGACGTGGTGCAGTCGGTGGGTCGCGTCATGCGCAACGCACCGGGCAAGAAGCGTGGCTATGTTGTCTTGCCGGTAGTAATTCCGGTCGGTGTTGAGCCGCACGAAGCCCTGAACGACAACAAGACCTACGCTGTCGTATGGCAGGTCTTGCAGGCGCTACGGTCGCACGATGACCGCTTCGACGCGATGGTCAACAAGCTGGACCTGATCGGCAGGGACACCAGCAAGATGGAAGTCATCGCGGTCACCGACAAGGTGCAGAAGAAACAGCCGAAGGCTAGGGGACCGAAGAACAGGGACGCCGGTAAGGGTGGCTTCACGATTGGCGAAGCAGTCCGGCAGCACACGCAGCAGGAACAGCACGAGCTGCAATTCGAGATCGGCGAAATCGAGCGCGCCATCTATGCGAAGCTGGTGCAGAAGGTTGGCAACCGCCACCACTGGGAAGATTGGGCGAACGACATCGCGAAGATCGCCCGGACCCACATCGACCGCATCACCGGCATCGTAGAGAACCCAGCGAACAAGAAGGAACGCGAGGCGTTCGACACTTTCGCCGTCGAGCTGCGCGACGACCTGAATAGCAGCATCACGGACGGGGAGATCGTCGAGATGCTGGCGCAGCACCTCATCACGAAGCCAGTGTTCGACGCCCTGTTCGAGAACTACAGCTTCGCGAAACACAACCCGATGTCACTGGCGATGCAGGGCGTGCTGGATGTGTTGCAAGAGCACCGGCTGGATAAGGAAGCCGACACGCTGGAGCGGTTCTACGAGAGCGTGAAGCTGCGTGCCGAGGGGATCGACAGCGCGGTGGGCAAGCAGAAGATCGTCGTGGAGCTGTACGACAAGTTCTTCCGTAACGCCTTCCCAAAGATGACCGAGCGGCTGGGAATCGTGTACACGCCGGTCGAGGTCGTGGACTTCATCATCCATAGCGTCGGCCATGTGTTGCAGAGCGAGTTCGGCCAGACCTTGGGGAGCAGGGGCGTCCACATCATCGACCCATTCGTTGGCACAGGCACGTTCGTGACGCGCCTGCTGCAAAGCGGTCTCATCAGGCCGGACGAGCTACCATACAAGTACAAGAACGAAATCCACGCAAACGAGATCGTCCTGCTGGCGTACTACATCGCCGCGATCAACATCGAAGCCGTCTATCACGGCATCGCAGGCGGGGAGTACCAACCGTTCGAGGGCATCTGCCTGACGGACACGTTCCAGATGTACGAGAAGGAAGACATGGTGGACGCGCTGTTGGTGCAGAACAGCGCCCGCCGAAAGCGCCAGAAGAAGCTGGACATCAGGGTCATCATTGGTAATCCGCCCTATTCGGTAGGTCAGGCAAGCGCCAATGACAACAATCGGAATGTAGCCTACCCGCATCTCGATCAGCGAATCACGGAGACCTACGCTGACCGTTCGGTGATGACATCGGTAAAACCACTTTACGACAGCTACATACGTGCGATTCGGTGGGCCAGCGACCGGATCGGCACGAGTGGTGTGATCGGTTTCGTGACCAATGCGGGGTATCTTGAGGCCGGTTCGTCAGACGGCTTACGGAAGTGCCTGGCCGATGAGTTCAGCAGCATCTATGTGTTTCATCTAAGGGGTAATGCCCGCACGTCAGGGGAACTGCGCCGCCGAGAGAAAGACAATGTGTTCGGTATGGGGAGTCGCGCTCCGGTTGCTGTCTCGATTCTGGTCAAGAACCCCGACGCCGCGCAGCACGGCCAGATTTACTTCCACGACATCGGCGACTACCTGACACGCGAGGAGAAGCTGGGCAGGATCGGCGCCTTCGGCGCTATCGACGGAATCACACAGGCGAATGGTTGGCGGACTATCACGCCCGACCAGCATGGAGATTGGCTGAATCAGCGTGACGACAGCTTTAACCAGTACATCGTACTCGGGGATAAGAAGAGCGATGCCGTCAAGCTGTTCGAGAGTTTTTCGCTCGGGGTGGTCACAAATCGCGATGCATGGTGCTACAACGGATCGAAGGCCGGTGTGGAAGCAAACATGAAGCGCATGATTGACTTCTACGATTCGGAAGTCTTGCGATTTAGCACCGTCAACAGTGCGCTAGACAGAAAGGCTCGGGAAGCCAAGGTGGACGGTTTCATTGATACTGATCCGAGCAAAATCAGTTGGACGCGTGGATTGAAGCAAGAGTTGGTGAAAGGGCGGCGCTTTGATTTTGATGAGAAATGTATCGTCCAAAGCCTGTACCGTCCATTCACGAAACAGTGGTTGTACTTCAATCGTCGCTTCAACGAAGTCGTGTCCTTGATGCCACGTATTTTCCCGCCGCAGGCTGAGAACCGAGTCATTATGATCAAGCAGCGTTGGACCGGCAATGGTCAGTTGGCGTTGATGGTTGATCGGGTTGTGGAACTGCAAATTGATGGCGGCGCGCAGTGCTTTCCTCTCTACCTGTACGAGGACATGGCGGAAGAGTTCGACGCAACTTCGCCACAAGGCGGGCTATTTGACGCTACGGCCCCACACAAGACTGGTCTCAATCGTCGCGATGCGATTACAGACGAAGGGTTGGCGCACTTTCAGAATGCATACCCGGGTGAACAATTTAGCAAGGAAGATGTGTTCTACTACGTCTACGGCTTGCTGCATTCGCCGGACTACCGCGAACGCTATGCCGACAATCTGTCCAAGGAGTTGCCGCACATCCCTTGCGTGAAAACTGCTGCTGACTTCTGGGCATTCTCGAAGGCTGGTCGTGAGCTGGCGGACCTCCATGTGAACTATGAGACGGTCGAGATGTACCCGTTGCAGATTGACAGCGGCGGACGGCCCTTGGCCGATTCGGACTACCGCGTCGAGAAGATGCGGTACGGCAAGCAAGGCAAGGACAAAGACCTTACGACACTGGTCTACAACGACACGATCACAGCGAAGGGCATCCCGCTGGATGCCTACGAGTATGTTGTCAACGGCAAGCCCGCATTGGACTGGGTCGTCGAGCGGCAGTGCGTCAAGACGGACAAGGATAGCGGTATCGTCAACGATGCGAACGACTACGCCATCGAGACGATGAACAATCCTCGCTATCCGCTCGAACTGTTCCAGCGAGTCGTGACTGTCAGCCTGGAGACGATCAAGATCGTCCGCTCGCTCCCAAATCTGGACATCGGTGAAACGGAGCAGGGGAACACCCCTGCAATACAATCGGCGCAACCGGCTTTACAAGCGGCGGGTTCCGTGCCGAGCCGACCTGCCGCCCGTTCGCCGCGCCGTCTTGTACGGTGAATCGTGCAACGCCCAGACCCAAAATTGCCTCGGCTATTCGCGGGCGCTTACGCCGCCCGCTTGCGTCCACGCGTCCCCATGCGCCCCGTCTGCGCATTCTCCACAGCGCGGGGAGGGAGCATGGTGCCCGGACGCGGGCTCTGCCAGCGTCGCATGCCTGCGGCGCGTTCCTCCTGCTGCTCGACGGTGACGACGCGGAGCGTGCGCTGACTTGCTCGCGTGACCGCCCCATGAGCGGTCAGGTACTGGGACCATCCGAGTACCTTTTGTACGCCCGTAACTTGACCGACGTGAAGGCAAGTGAGCCACGACCGACAACCCGCACCAGCAGCCTGAGTCGCCAATCTGGACCAACAGGGTAAACCGTAGCGGTCCATTGACGAGTCTGCCGGAAGTTGGACCAACAGGGTTGAATTCGAGAGTCGGTCCAGGTAGGATTGCGGTCCAATACCTAAACGGACCAAGGAGGCGGACATGCGCAAGGTGTACTACGGTCGTATCTCGACAGACGACCAGACGCTCGACAGTCAGATTGATGACGCGGCCAAGCAAGGTATCGAGCGGGATGATTGCTACGTGGAGACAGCCAGCGGCTTCAGGACGAAGCCAGAGGACCGGGAACAATGGCGGCACGCGATGACGGCGCTGAAGCGCGGCGGCGTGCTGTACGTGCGTTGGATCGACCGTATTAGTCGGGACATGGATGTTGCGAGCAAGACCCTGCGGGAGTTCATGGAGCGTGGTGTCTCAGTCCATTGCACGCTCACCGGACTGGTGTTTGATGCCACGCTGAAGCAGCCGTTGGACAAGGCCATGCGCAACGGCATGATTGAGTTCATGGCCGCGATGGGCCACGCGGACTACCTGAACCGGCGAGAGATGCAGGCACGCGGTATTGAGGCGGCGCTGAAGCGGCAGCCGGAGAAATACGCAGGTAGGGAACGAGTACACGACTACAAGGCCATTCGTGAGTGGCGCGCAGAGAACGGCACTGCCGGAAAGCCCGCGAGCATCGCTCAGACGGCCGCGCACTTCGGTATCGGCACCTCGACGGTGAAGCGTGCGCTACTGGACTCCGCTACATCTGTGTAGCGCAAGTTGTGCCGCACCGGGTGATTGGAGGGTTCCTCCGATTGTCACCGTGTCGATGCGAAGGCACGCCGGGGCGGTTCGGGCGGCGGCGCGGCGTTCTCATGTCCCATCGTTCGAATTTGTGTTCGATGCTTAGAACCCTGTTCGGGATACTGGACGGATGGTTGCTTTCATGATGTAATGTAGATGGTTGTGCGGTGTGAACAGCACTGGCAACCGAGGCCCGGATAGTTCGTCCGGTGCTTGAGAAAGGCCCGAATGTGAGTTTTGTGCAGCGCCCGAAGTGGGTGTTGTGCGATAGCTGACATTCGGGCCTTTTTGCGTTTACGGCCCGGAGTCGGACGCTTGTAGTTGCTCTTTGACAATTCGGATGAGGTTGTCGTCGGCTTGGTGGACCGACGGCAAGCCGGAGACACCCCGGCGACGCATTACTTCACTGGCGAGCCATGTCCGGCAGGGTGGCGCTTGTCTATCCGTATGGATCGGGCAACGCCGGACAAACATGAGATGTCATGCCCAGAGTCGGCGTGTCTGGGTATGCGCATCAGTAGCTATGAACTAACGGGGGTGGTTCCAATAAGACTTTTCTTTGGGCTTACCCCGACTAACTTTGGAGGATGAACGATTGCAGATTTCAACGTTGCAGGAACGTACTGCTGCTCTCGCGGCAAGGGCTCATGACCGCCTGTTGAGTACTCTCATGAACCGCAATGCTGTATCGGAGATGCATGAACGGGCGACGCAACAGATGCTGAACGGAATGGCTTCGCAGGCGGTAGGGCTTGATCGAGGCCGGTATGCGTACGGCTTACCGTGTGGTGGCGGGAAGACCCAAGGCGTCATCGCGCTAATCAGCGCATCGTACGAACTGGGACTGGAACTGTCCTTTGCCGTTGCTACTTCGCAGATCGAGGCACTCTGCGGTATCAAGCGAGACTGCGTATTCCACGCCAAACCGAACGCTGATTCCACGGCAAGCCGAGCTCGGATTCCACAGCAAAGCGAGCGCCGATTCCACGGCAAACCGAGCAGGGATTCCACGACTGCCCGAGCGCGAATT
>NZ_JAJITC010000008.1 GCF_020881035.1 Paraburkholderia translucens | reverse complement strand
CGCATCAGCGTCAGCGTCCGCATCAGCATCGGCATCGGCATCAGCATCCGCGTCCGCATCGGCGTCAGCATCCGCATCGGCATCCGCGTCCGCGTCAGCATCCGCATCCGCATCCGCGTCCGCGTCCGCATCGGCATCTGCATCCGCGTCAGCATCGGCATCAGCATCCGCATCGGCATCTGCGTCTGCATCGGCATCTGCATCGGAATCGGCGTCCGCATCCGCGTCGGCATCCGCATCAGCGTCCGCGTCCGCATCAGCATCAGCGTCAGCGTCCGCATCAGCGTCAGCATCGGCATCCGCGTCAGCATCCGCATCAGCATCAGCATCGGCATCGGCATCCGCATCAGCATCAGCATCGGCATCGGCATCGGCATCGGCATCGGCATCTGCATCGGCATCGGCGTCCGCATCCGCATCCGCATCCGCATCCGCGTCCGCATCCGCATCCGCATCCGCATCCGCATCCGCATCCGCATCAGCGTCAGCGTCCGCATCAGCATCGGCATCGGCATCGGCATCAGCATCCGCGTCCGCATCGGCGTCAGCATCCGCATCGGCATCCGCGTCCGCGTCAGCATCCGCATCCGCGTCCGCGTCCGCGTCCGCATCGGCATCAGCATCCGCGTCAGCATCGGCGTCAGCATCCGCATCGGCGTCAGCATCCGCATCGGCATCCGCGTCCGCATCCGCATCCGCGTCCGCATCCGCGTCCGCGTCCGCATCCGCATCCGCATCCGCATCCGCGTCAGCATCGGCATCGGCATCGGCATCGGCATCGGCATCGGCATCGGCATCGGCATCGGCGTCAGCGTCCGCATCCGCATCCGCATCCGCATCCGCATCCGCATCCGCATCCGCGTCGGCATCCGCATCAGCGTCAGCGTCCGCATCAGCATCGGCATCGGCATCAGCATCCGCGTCCGCATCGGCGTCAGCATCCGCATCGGCATCCGCGTCCGCGTCAGCATCCGCATCCGCATCCGCGTCCGCATCGGCATCCGCGTCAGCATCGGCATCAGCATCCGCGTCAGCATCGGCATCTGCATCGGAATCGGCGTCCGCATCCGCGTCGGCATCCGCATCAGCGTCCGCGTCCGCATCGGCATCAGCATCCGCGTCGGCATCTGCGTCCGCATCAGCGTCCGCATCCGCATCGGCATCGGCATCGGCATCGGCATCGGCGTCGGCGTCGGCGTCGGCGTCGGCATCGGCGTCAGCGTCAGCGTCCGCATCCGCGTCAGCATCCGCATCGGCGTCAGCGTCCGCATCGGCATCGGCATCGGCATCAGCATCGGCATCGGCATCAGCATCCGCATCGGCGTCAGCATCCGCATCCGCATCGGCGTCTGCATCGGCATCCGCATCAGCGTCCGCGTCCGCATCAGCATCAGCGTCAGCGTCCGCATCAGCGTCAGCATCGGCATCCGCGTCAGCATCCGCATCCGCGTCCGCATCGGCATCAGCATCCGCATCGGCATCCGCGTCCGCGTCAGCATCCGCATCCGCATCCGCATCCGCGTCCGCGTCCGCGTCCGCATCGGCATCAGCATCAGCATCAGCATCAGCATCAGCATCCGCGTCAGCGTCCGCATCGGCGTCGGCATCCGCATCCGCGTCAGCGTCAGCGTCCGCATCGGCGTCGGCATCCGCATCCGCGTCGGCATCCGCATCCGCGTCGGCATCCGCATCCGCGTCGGCATCCGCATCGGCATCGGCATCGGCATCGGCATCGGCATCGGCATCGGCATCGGCATCGGCATCGGCATCGGCATCGGCATCGGCATCCGCGTCGGCATCGGCATCCGCATCCGCATCCGCATCCGCGTCGGCATCGGCATCGGCATCAGCATCCGCATCGGCGTCAGCATCCGCGTCCGCGTCGGCGTCAGCATCCGCGTCCGCGTCGGCGTCAGCATCCGCGTCCGCGTCGGCGTCAGCATCCGCGTCCGCGTCGGCGTCAGCATCCGCGTCCGCGTCGGCGTCAGCATCCGCATCGGCATCGTCTTGCTCACCCGGTGACGTGTGCGCATCCTCGGCTGTCGCTACACCCCCCGAGCCACCGCTCTTACCGCCGCTGGCAGCAGCAATCCCTGCACCCAGCGCTGCGAGCGCACCCAGACCCAAAAGACCGAGACCGGCCAACCCCAAACCAGGCGCGGCTGCGACATTCGCGTTAAACCCGTTCAGTTGCTGCGCGCCCAGCACCAGCGGCGAGTCGGTGCCGTCCGCAAGGAAAGCGGCCTCATGGTCATGCTCGCCGTCTGAAGCGATATATTCGTGATACGCCCCGTCTTCGCCCAAACCGATCAGTTCGCCTTCATTGCCGTAAAAGTCTTCGATGATCAGTTGCGGTTGGTCGAGCTCCGTCCCTTCCAAGCTGACTAGAAGCTTTTTGCCGGAACGGCGAACGGTAATGTTTTGAGGAGCATGGCCGGTATCGTTGTGGGCCAGAATGAACTTGCCACCTTTGATGGCGCGGATATGAACGGGTGCGCCTCGCGCGGAATCGCGCAATTCGACCGTCTGCTTGATCGTGCTACCGTCGATAACGGCCAGCTTCACTGAACTCGTGCTCACAATAATGTTCCTTTCACTTGGAGTGGGCGCGCTGGCCCAGCTGGCCAGCAAATGGATGAAGAAAATCGTGACCCGGTTGCCACCGGATTCATCTACGTTCATTTTTGATAAGTGCCCCGGAAAACGAAACCGGACCGATCCGCTTTCCATTAGGACTGGAACGAAAACGGCGTCCTGCTGGAAAATCAGCCAGGGCAACCAACCGACTTAGCTGTTAGGGAATGTCCGAAAAGGCTGTCGCGTTGAGGTCCCGGTGAACTATCCTTGGGCAACAAGAATCGGTGGCGGCGGAGCTTGAAATTCTTCCCGAGATGTCGCTTCGGATCTCCTACGAAGTACGCCCGGACTGATGCCCCTTGCCGGTAGGTTCCGCTGTTGACGCTGTGTGAGATCCCGTGTCTGAGGGTGAACACAATCGATGGACGCGATAGTCTGCTCGAACCGTTCGGCTACGTCTTCGTAGTTCAGTGCCTTCCTCGGACGCTCGCCGATCCTTTCGCCGACAGCATGCAAAGCGTCGTCGTACCCGGGAAACAGCAACGGTTCGAAGCTGCGCTCCCGGTCGAGGGATGCTTTGATGCAGAGCGGGCTTGTTCGAGAACAGGCCACCCCATGTCGAATGGTCGATGAGGCCGCCGAAGACATCAGCTCTTTCCCAGCCGGTCTGGTCCACGGAAAGACTGTTTTCCACCGTAGGTTTCTTCAAGGGTTCCAGCTCAAGGAGTTCGAAGACGTATCTCGCCTCCTACCGTTCTGCCATTTCGTCCGAAATCGCGACCGCCTCTTGCGTGCACGCATCGGGTAACTGTTGTGACGACGACACACCGCGCGTCATTTGCGGGCCGATCGGTCAGTGCGGCGCACGGGCGGCGCGCCATCGCCCCCCGCAATCGCTTACACTGAAACCGCTTTGCGCAGCGTTTCCGCTTCGCGAGCGCGCCCCCGCCGCCACGCGCCGTCCATCGGAAAGCACGCTGCCTTCGCGCAGTCGTGCGGCTCGCGCGACGCTTTTGAACCGGCAACAGAACGGACTGGACACACCATCGATGAAAACGCCAGCGGACCGATTTCTCGCCCTCGATGCAGCACTGAACGAAACCCGCACCACCGCCGACGCCTACGGCAATCACGCCCTCGACGAGTTTCTCGCCGGCCGCATCACGCGCCGCGAACTGCTGCGGCATGCGAGCGTGATCGGCCTGTCGCTCGCGGGCGGCGGCCTGCTCGGCACGCCGCGAGCGCGGGCGCAAAGTGCGCCGGCCGCGTCGAACCAGACGATCCGCGTTGCGCATCTGACGCCGGCGGGCGCCGTCGATCCGCTAACGGTGACCGACGCCGCGAGTCTCGCGCTGCTGAATCAGACCGGCGAATTCCTGATCGACGACGACAGCGAGAAGCTGATGCTGAAACCGGCGCTTGCGCTGTCATGGAAGCCGAACGACAAGGGCGACGTGTGGACCTTCAAGCTGCGCGAGAACGTGAAATTCCACGACGGCCAGAGCTTCGGCGCGAAAGACGTGGTCGCCACCTTCGACCGCCTGGCCGATCCCGCGAGCGGCTCGGCCGCGCTATCGGTGCTAAAGGGCGTGCTGTCGAAAGGCGGCGCGAAGGTCGTCGACGAACACACGGTGGAGTTTCATCTCGACGCGCCCATCGGCAATTTTCCGTACTACGTTTCCTCGGATAATTTCAACGCGGTGATACTGCCCGCGAACTTCACGGGCAATTACGAAAAGAGTTTCATCGGCACCGGTCCGTTCAAATTCGAAAAGTATCAGCCGAAGGTCGGCGCGTCTTTCGTGCGCAATCCCGACTACTGGGGCGACAAAGCGCTACCGCAACGCGTACAGTTTTCGTTCTACGCCGACGAGCAGGCCCAACTGCTCGCATTGCAAGGCCATCAGGCCGACGTGATGGGCACCTTCACCGTGCAAGGCGGCGCGGCCATCCTGAACAATCCGGACTTCAAGGCGGTCGGCGTCAAGTCGAGCGCGCATCGGCAGATTCACATGCGCAACGACAGCCCGCTCTTCAAGGACAAGCGCGTGCGCCAAGCGCTCGCGTTGGCGCTCGATCGCGACGTGCTCGTGCGCGGCCTCTTCAAGGGCCGCGCGCAACTCGGCAACGACAGCCCGTTCGCGCCGGTGTTCCCGTCATCGGACGCGGGCGTGCCGCAACGCAGGATCGACGTTGCGAAGGCGAAGCAACTACTCGCGCAGGCTGGCATGCCGAATGGTTTCGACGTCACGCTGACCACCGAAAAATACATGGAGATTCCCGACCTCGCGGTCGTCGTGCAGAATGCCGCGAAAGCGATCGGCGTGCGCATCAACCTGAAGGTCGAGAGCCAATCGCTCTACTACGGCGCGGGCACGCCGGGCAAGTCCGACTGGCTCGACTCGCCGCTCGGCATCACCGACTACGGCCATCGCGGCGTGCCGAACGTGTTCCTCAACGCAACGCTGACGAGCAACGGCACGTGGAACGCCGCGCACTTCAAGAATCCGCAATACGATCAACTCGTCGCGCAGTTCGTCGCGGCGATCGATCTCGCCACGCAGAGGAAAATCTCCGGGCAGATCCAGACACTCCTGCTCGACGAAACGCCGCTCATCATTCCGTTCTTCTACGATCAGCTCATCGCGATGCGCAAGGGCGTGAACGGCGTGCGCTTCACCGCGCTCGCGCAACTGTATTTCGATCGCGCGACGTTGAGCGCGTAAGCATCGCGCTCTGCGCAGGAGAATTTCCGATGTCGGCTCCGGCACCCTCTCCCGCATCGAATCAATCGCGTGTGCCGCGCACGACCAACGGCAACGCGCGCCGCGTCGCGCGTTTTCTGGCGACGCGCGCCGGTCTTTCGCTGATCACGCTGTGGCTGCTGTCGCTGATCGTGTTCTCGGGCGGCCAGTTGCTGCCTGGCGATATCGGCCGCGCGGTGCTCGGGCCGCTCGCCGATGCGCGCGCGGTCGCCGCGCTCGATCATCAGCTCGGCGCCGACCGGCCGCTCTTCACGCAGTACATCGACTGGATCACGCATTTCGTGCGCGGCGACATGGGGATGTCGTATGCGTACCGCGAACCGGTCGGGCCGTTCATCACCGATGCGCTCGTGCATTCGGCCAAGCTCGGCTTGCTCGCGTTCATCGTCGTCGTGCCGCTCGGCATCGCGGGCGGCGTGTGGTCGGCGATGCATGCGGGGCGCTGGCTCGATCGCACGATCAGCATTGCCGGTTTGTCGGCGACCGTGGTGCCGGAGTTCGTGTCGTCGGTCGTGCTGATTCTGGTGTTCGGCGTATGGCTGCGCTGGCTGCCGATCGAAGCCTCGTTTGCGCCCGACGCGAACGTGCCCGAACAGTTGCGGCATCTGCTGCTGCCGGTGCTGCCGCTCGTTCTCGTGTTCTTCGGCTACATCGCGCGGATGGCGCGTGCGGGCACCGTCGAGGCGCTCGACGCCGACTATACCCGCACCGCGATCCTCAAGGGTTTGCCGCGCCACATCGTGATCTGGCGGCACGTGCTGCGCAACGCGCTGTTGCCGACGATCACTGTCGCCGCCACCCAGCTCGGCTACATGATCGGTGGGCTCGTGGTGGTCGAGACGCTGTTCCACTACCAGGGCATCGGCTCGCTGATCTACAACGCCGCCAAGGCGAAGGACTTTCCGATGCTCGAAGCGGGCGTGCTGGCGATAGGCGTCGTCTACACGCTCGCGAATCTGGCCGCCGATGCCCTGCATGTGCTGCTCAATCCGCGGCTGCGGGTGAGGACCACCGAATGAATACGACCGTGCCGCCAGCTTCGTCGACGCCACCAGGCCCGCCTGCCCCGGGCTCCGCGCCCCGCGCGGCCGTCGAGCCGCGCTTCCCGCACCTGCTTTTACTGCTGCGCTCGCCAACCTTCATCGTGGGCGCGCTGATCGTCGCGTGGTGGATCGTCTGCGCGATTGCCGGGCCGTGGTTCGTGCATCTCGATCCGTACGCATCCGATCCGCTCAATTCGCTGACGCCGCCCGATCGCGCGCACTGGTTCGGCACCGATCAGCTCGGCCGCGACGTGTTCTCGCGCGTGATCGTCGGCGCGCGCGACATCCTGACGATCGCGCCGCTCGCGACGCTGCTCGGCACGGCGGCGGGCACCGCGCTTGGCCTGCTGGTGGGCTATTTCGACGGCTGGGTCGACGACGTGATCGGCCGTCTCATCGACGCGGTGCTCGCGCTGCCGCTCGTGATCGTCGCGCTGCTCGCGCTCGCCGCGGTCGGCGCGTCGAACTTCACGGTGATTCTCGTGATCGGCATCACGTTCACGCCGATCACCGCGCGCACCGTGCGCGCCGCCGTGTTCGCCGAGCGGCATCTCGACTACGTGGCCGCCGCTCAGCTGCGCGGCGAACGCGCGCCGTACATCATGTTCGCGGAGATCCTGCCGAACGTGCTGCCGCCGATCGTCGTCGAGGCGACCGTGCGGCTCGGCTATGCGATCTTCGCGGTCGCGACGCTGTCGTTTCTCGGCTTCGGCATCCAGCCGCCGTCCGCCGACTGGGGTCTCGCGCTGTCGGAGTCATACACGCTGATGGCGGGCGGCGCGTGGTGGACCGTCGTGTTCGCGGCCGGCGCGATCGCGTCGCTGGTGGTCGGCGTCAATCTGGTCGCCGACGGCGTGCAGGGAGTGCTCGACCGATGAACGGCCCGCCGCCCTCCTCGTTCGCCGCGTTCGACGTGTCGAAAAGCGATCGCACCGATGCGCTGACCGTGGTCGGCCTGACGGTCACCTACCGGATTCGCGGACGCGATCGTGAAGTGCTGCAGGACGTGTCGTTTCGTGTACGGCGTGGCGAGGCGTACGGGCTCGTCGGCGAATCCGGTTGCGGCAAGTCGACCGTCGCGATGGCGACGGTGCGCTATTTGCCGCGCAATGGCAAGGTGAAGGCCGGCAAGATCGTGATCGCCGGTGAAGACGTGCAGAAGCTCGGCGCCGATGCGCTGCGCAGCATGCGTGCGACCACCGTCTCGATGGTCTATCAGGACCCGGGGCGCGCGCTCAATCCCTCGCTGACGATCGCCCGTCAGGTCTCCGAAGCATTCGAGGCAGCCGGCGTGGCGCGCGACGAGGCGCTGCAACGCACGCTCGACATGCTCAAGCGCGTGCACATCGCGGCGCCCGAGCGCGTGATGGACAGCTATCCGCATCAATTATCGGGCGGCATGCAGCAGCGCGTCGTCATCGCGATGGCGCTCGCATCGAACCCCGTGCTGCTGATTCTCGACGAGCCGACCACCGGCCTCGATGCGACCGTCGAAGCGGAAGTGCTCGACCTCATCGCGCAGTTGCGCGAGGAGCTCGGCACCGCGGTGCTGTTCATCAGCCACAACCTCGCGGTGATCGCAAGCATGTGTGAACGCGTCGGCGTGCTGTACGCGGGCAAGCTGGTCGAGGAAGGTGCAACGCAGGACGTGTTCGCCCGGCCGCGCCATCCGTACACGGTGGGGCTGCTGCGCTGCCTGCCCACGGCCGGACGCAGCAGGGACAGCGAGCGGCTCGATACGATCGCGGGCGGCTTGCCGCTGCCGGGCTCGGTCACGCGGGGCTGTATCTACGCGGAGCGCTGCCGTCTCGCCGACGAGCGCTGCCGCCGCGACGCGCCGCCGCCCTACCGGCTCGGCGCCGCGCATGGTGATCAGATGGCGCGCTGTCATTATCACGAGCGCGCGATCGAGCTGCCGCATGCGGCGTCGAGCGCGGCGCCTTCGCATTGCGCGTCACCCGGCGCGCCGCCGCGCGCGCACGCCGCGCCGGTGCTGCGCGCGCGTAACCTGTCGAAAACATTTCACCTATCCGGCGGCCCGTTGCGCGCGGTCGACGACGTATCGCTCGAACTCGCGCGCGGCGAGACGCTCGGCCTCGTCGGCGAATCGGGCAGCGGCAAGACGACGCTCGCCCGGCTGATGCTCGGCCTGCTCGCGCCCGATGCCGGCGGCTCGCTCGAACTCGACGGCGCGCCGCTCGCCGCGCGCGTCACGCGCCGCAGCGACGAGCAGCTGAAGGCGCTGCAGATCGTGTTCCAGAATCCCGACTCGGCGCTCAATCGCGCGCACTCGGTCAAACGGATGATCGGCCGGGCGCTCGCCCGCTTCACTGCGTTGCGCGGGCCCGCGATCGACGAACGGCTCGGCACGCTGTCGGACGCCGTGCGGCTGCCCGAGCGGTATCTCGACGCGCGCTCGCGCCAGCTATCGGGCGGCCTCAAGCAGCGCGTCGCGATTGCCCGGGCGTTCGCCGGCGAGCCGCGTGTCGTCGTATGCGACGAGCCGACTTCATCGCTCGACGTGTCGGTGCAGGCCGCGATCCTGAACCTGCTCGTTGATCTGCAGCGCGAGCGCGGCGTCAGCTATGTGTTCATCTCGCATGATCTGCATGTAGTGCGCTACGTGTCGGACCGCATCGCGGTGCTCTACCTCGGCCGGCTGCTCGAAATCGGTCCGGCGGCGGCCGTGTTCGATGGGCCGCAACATCCCTATACCGAAGCGCTGCTGTCCGCCGTGCCGACGCTGCCGGGCGACGGAGCGGCCGGCGAGCCGCTTCGGCGCGCGCGCATCCGTCTCGCGGGCGAGCTGCCGGAACCGGGCGCGATGCCATCGGGCTGCGTGTTTCACACGCGCTGTCCGCGCAAGCTCGGCGCGATCTGCGAGCAGCAGGACCCGCCGTTTCTCGACGCGGGCGGTGCGGCGGACCAGTCTTCGGCGCATCGGATTCGCTGCCACATTCCGGTCGCGACATTGCGCGCGCTGCAAAGCGAACCGCGCGGCGACAACGCGGCCAACCCGACCACCGGCGGTGGCTCGGGCGACACGTCGGGCAGCACCGGTTAGCGCCGATCCGAAGCCGATCGGCTTCGCACGAAACTGCATCGCGCTTCAGGCCGACTTCCTTAACGAATCCCGCGCGGAAACACGCTTCTTCGGCCGCGTGTTTCATCATCGAAACGTTTTCCGGCTTTTTTCCGGCGCGGGCATGGCACCTCCCGAGACCGCCCGCGTCGCATCAAGGCTTGGCGACGCATGGCATGGATATCGCTACATGGATATTGGTGAATGGTGGCCAGAAATTCGAAGTCAAACCGGGCGCGCGACGCCGCGCACATCCGCACGACGAGCGCCCTCACGAGACGGCGCGAGATCGCACGATCAGCGCGGCAGCGACGCACGGACAACTTCGACAGAACGCACTCGGGGTGCAACGAGATCCGCGCTCTACCCGCCGGCGACATGTCCCGGCATACTGTCCGCTATCCGCCGGCAACGACGGTGATGTCCCGCTCCACCCGGTCGGGCGTCGCGGCCCGAGGCCGGCCGGGGCGGCCGACCTGCCTTCGGCGAGCGGTGCGGCGGAAACACAACCCCATTGCAGGCGAGTGTTATGGAACCAATCCGAGACGACCGCCTCATATCAGATTCATCGTTCGATATGAGGGCCCACGACATGCATCGAAGCGTTCCTCCCGCCGCAACCCGCATGGCAGCCGCCGTGCTGATGACGGCCGCCCTGGGCCTTGCATCGCTCGCCAATGCGCAAACGCCCGCGCAGCCGATGGCGCCAACGTTGTCGCAGGCGGCGCCCCCGATCGACCCGACGTTCTCCGCGTACTCACTCGTGCAGAGCTGCAAACAGCGCCAGGATAACGTCGCGCAAGGCCAGTGCGTCGGCGCGATCCGCGGCATCATCCACGGCTATCAATACGGCGTGCTGTTCCTCGCCCAGCGCGCCACGCTTCCCCCCAACGAAATGCAACGCGTGTCGCTGTGCCTGCGCGATGTGCCGGTGTCGTCGATCGTCGACGACTTCCTCGCCGACGCCGCGCAGGTCCCGGACGACGCGCTGCAGCACACGCCCGCCGAAGTCGCCGTGCTCGGCTCCGTGCATCAGCATCACGCCTGCACGTGAGCGCATCGTCAGCGTGAGCGGCATCATTAACGCCCGCAGCGCACCTCGCCTCGCGCGCCGCCGCTTTGCAACGGGCGGCGGCGCCGAGGCTTACAACATCTCCAGCGCACGCTTGCCGCGCGGCGGCTTGAAGTACGCGTCGAGCGCGGCGAGTTCGCCGGCTTCCAACACCAGGTGCGACGCGCGATGGTTGTCCCGCACGTGCTCGACGCGCGCCGCCTTCGGAATCGCGCACACGTTGGGCTGGCCCAGCACCCACGCGAGCGCCACCTGGAACACCGAGATGCCGCGCGCGTCGGCGATGTCGTCGAGCGGCGAGCGTTTCGGCAGGCGCGCGTGATCGACCGGGCTATACGCCATCGCCGGTATGCCGCGCCCGGCGAGCCACGGCAGCAGATCGAACTCTGGCCCGCGCCGCGCGACGTTGTACAGGATCTGATTGGTTACGCACGCGTCGCCGCCCGGGATTGCGACGAGTTCTTCCATGTCGCCGGTATCGAAGTTGCTCACACCCCAGTGACGAATCTTGCCCGCGCGCCGCAGCGCCTCGAAGCCGTCAACGGTTTCCGCGAGCGGCACGGAACCGCGCCAGTGCAGCAGATACAGATCGAGCCGGTCCGTCTTCAGGCGCTTCAGACTCCGCTCGCACGCGGCGATCACGCCACGCCGGCTCGCGTTGTACGGATAGACCTTGCTGACGAGAAACACCTTGTCGCGCAAACCGGCGAGCGCTTCGCCGAGCAGCGACTCGGTCGCGCCGTCGCCGTACATTTCGGCGGTGTCGATCAGCGTCATGCCGAGTTCGACACCGCAGCGCAGTGCATCGATTTCCGCCGCGCGCCGTGCCCGCTGCTCGCCCATCTCCCACGTGCCCTGCCCCAGGGCCGGAATGCGCTCGCCGCCAGGCAGGCTCACGCTTCTGATTTCGCTCGTCATGCTGACTCCTCGACAGTACCTCGGTCCCGATGCGATGCGACTACACGCCGCCTCATCCTGCAACGCCGGCGACGTGAAACTTAGCGACGAGTTTAGCGGCTTGGCGGCCGCGCGGCGGCGCGCCCGGTAAAAGCCCGCTATAACGGGACGCGCCGATGTTTTAAAATTGCCGCTTGCCCATCTTGCGTGAGCCCCATGACTTCTGCCTCGGAAGACCGCTGGCGCGACCTGCGCCCGGACCCGGAAAACGACACACCGCTCTATCTGCAACTCGCCCGCAAGCTCGGCAATGCGATCCACGAAAACCGCTGGAACGCCGGCGAGGCGCTGCCTTCGGAGCGCGTGCTGTCCGAGGCGCTCGGCGTGTCGCGCATCACGTCGCGCAAGGCGATTGCGCTGCTCGTCGAGCAGGGTTTGATCCGCCGCACTCAGGGCGCGGGCAGCTTCATCACGCCGCGCTACGAAGATCCGTTGTCGCGTCTGTCGAGCTTCAGCGAAATGCTGCGGCGGCGCGGCTTCACGCCGAGTTCGAAATGGCTGTCGCGCGAAATCTCGCCGGCCAATCGCGACGAGGTGATCCAGCTGGGTCTGTCGCCGGCCGCGGCGGTCACGCGGCTGCGGCGGCTGCGGCTTGCCGACGGCATCGTGATGGCGGTCGAGAACTCGACGTTTCCAGCCGCCGTGATTCCCGATCCGCAGGCAATCGGCGATTCGCTCTATACGTATCTGGAAAATCGCGGACTGACGATCGTGCGCGCGTTGCAGCACTTTCGCGCGGTGAACGCGAGCGACGAGATCGCGCAGCAGATGAGCATCGCGCCGAACGACGCATTGCTGTTGATCACACGCGTCGGTTATACGGCGGATCAGCGGGCGATCGAGCTGACCGACACGTATTGCCGTAACGATTACTACGATTTCGTCGCGGAGCTAAGGAAGTAGGCCCAGGCGCCTCACGCCCACCGGGCTTCGTGCGCGCCGACGCGCGCCGGCGGCAGCGCATAAAACGCGGGCGTTTCCGCCAGTTCCTCCGCAGGCTGAACGCCGAGCACGCGCCCGAATTCGGATTGCACGGTCGCGACGCAATCGCGCACCTCGTCGAGCAGCAGCTCGGGCGACCGCTGCCCATCCGCCAGCAGTCCGAACGACTGCAGCCACCGCCCGGTCTGGGCGAGCGACACCTTCACATGCCAACTGCCGCCCTCGCGAGCCCGCCGCGCGAGCGCGACCATCGCGCCGAACGCGGCCAGATAACCGGTCGCGTGATCGAGCGCCTGACACGGCAGATGGCGTGGCTCGGCTGAGCCCGCCGCCGCGCGCTCGGTCCACGCGATGCCGCTGGCCGACTGCACCAAACTATCGAAGCCGCGTCGCTGCGCCCACGGCCCCGTATGCCCGTACGCGCACACCGAGACATAGACGATGCCGGGCCGCAGCCGCGCGAGGTCCTCCGGCCCGAAGCCGCGCGCCGCGAGCGCGCCTGGACGATAGGCCTGCAGGAACATGTCGGCATCGCGCGCGAGTCCGCGTAGCGTGTCGCAGCCGGCCGCGTCGCGCAGATCGACGAGCGCCGAACGCTTGCCACGGCCGTTGTCGATCACGAGCGGCGCGATGTTCGGCAGATGCGGCCCGTTGATGACCAGCACGTCGGCGCCATGATGCGCGAGCGCGCGCCCGGCCACCGGCCCCGCGATGATCCGCGACAAATCCAGCACCCGCACGCCCGAGAGCGGGCGGTCGATGCCGGTGTCGGCATCGGCCTGTTGCGGCGGCTCGGCCGGCGCATCGCCGATGCGTTCGATCTCGAACAGCGGCAAGCGTGCGATGGCTTTGGCCTGTTCGAGCGCCGCCCATTCGTCTGGCGTGCGAATCAATGCGGCGCACAGTCCCGCATCGGCGAGCGTGCGATCAAGCGTCGCGCCCTCCCAGCCGCGAATCGCGGCCGCCACCGGCTCGCGTCCCTGATCGCAGCCAAGCACGTCGAGCACGCCCCGCAGATGATGCGCGAAATTCGTATGCAGCTGGATCCAGCGGCCGTCGCCCGTTTCATAGAAGCCGGTGACCGGATCGCGCAGAAGCGGCGGCGGCCCGTCGTCGATCCGCAGATAGCGTTCGCTGCGAAACGCCGCCAGCGCACGACGCATCTGCACCGACACCTGCTGCCTGCGGCCGCTGCGCAAGCGCCAGTATTCGGCGGCGGCGAGGCCCGTCGCGGCGATCGTCGCCGCTGCGAGACTGCCGACGCGATAGACCGACGGCAAGCCGGGGTCCGCGCCGGCGAGCGACACGCTGTGCAGCGCAACCGGATCGCAGCCGGCGAGGGTCCAGATATGCTTGAGGGCGAGTTCGGGCGTCATGGCATCGGGCGCGCGGGTCGCGCGGACAGGAAGCAGGTGAACCGAGTCTAAATTTCCGACTTGCCGCAATCAATCTTGATTATGATAATCAATATATATTGATTTCTTCGGTTTCCTCGCGTTTTCATGCCAGGCTCAATCTACCTGACCGCCGCTGAAGCGGCCGCGACGCTCGGCGTCAGCTTGCCGACGCTGTATGCGTACGTGAGCCGCGGCATGCTCGGCTCCTCGCCGGATGCGCAAGGCCGGCATCGGCTCTACGATGCGGCCGAGGTGCGCCGGCTCGCGCGCCGCAAGGCGGACGGCAAGCGCGCGGGCAAGGTCGCGCAGAAGGTGCTCGATTGGGGTGTGCCGGTGCTCGAATCGTCGATCACGCTGGTCGCCGACGGTCGCCTGCTGTATCGCGGGCACGATGCGATCGAGCTTGCGCGCAGTGCGTCGCTCGAAGACGTCGCGGCGCTGCTGTGGGAATGCAGCGCGCGCCGCATCGCCGATGCGCCCGCCGCGCCGCTCGCTCCCGCGCAGTGGGCCGCGTGGCTCAAGCTGTGGAGCGACAGCACGCCGCTCGATCGCGCGCTCGTGCTGCTGCCGGCCGCCGCCGCGCAGATGCCGCGCGTGTGGGCGCTCGGCCGCGATGCGCAGCTCGACACCGCCTGCGCCGTCATGCGGCTGCTGGCCGCCGCGATGCTGCCGGCGGCGGCGTCGAACGAACCGCTGCATCGCCAGATCGCGACAGCCTGGCGAGTACGAAGCCGGCCGCAAAGCGGCCTGTTGCGCGCGGCACTCGTCGCATGCGCGGATCACGAGTTGAACGCGTCGACGTTCACGGTCCGCTGCATCACGTCGACGGGCACGCACCTGTTCGGCGCGGTCGCCGGCGGGCTCACGGCGCTCTCCGGGCCGCGTCACGGCGGCGAAGTCGCGCGCATCGCGGCGCTGCTCGACGAAGCGTCGCGCGCGCCAGATCTGGACCGCTATCTGGCCAACCGTCTCGCGCGCCACGAGCACGGCACCCAGGGACCGGTGTTATCGGGCTTCGGTCATCCGCTTTATCCGGAGGGCGATCCGCGCGCGCGGCTGTTGCTGACGTTGCTCGCCGATTGCGCGCCGGCCCGCTCACCGCTCAACGAGGTGCTGAAGCTCGCGCAAGCGGTGCGCGACACGACGGGCGCGGAGCCGACGGTGGATTTCGCGCTCGCAGCGATCGAGCGCGTGCTCGGCCTGCCGGCGGGGGCCGGATTCACGCTGTTCGCGCTCGGGCGAGTGGTCGGCTGGATCGCGCACGCGATGGAGCAGACGCGCGACGGCCGGTTGATCCGGCCGCGAGCGCGGTATATCGGGGAGTATGAGGCGGGAGGGGATGCTTAGAGGCTACCGAGGGGCTGCAAAGCGGCGCTCGCCGTTCGCGCTGCCTCAAGCCGCGCCTGCCCGGCGCGCCAGCCAACCCGGCATCGGCCAGCCCAGTGGCAGCTTCGGCAACTTTCGCTCCGAGGCGCCCGCGAGCGCGAAACGCGCCGCCGCCCGCTCAGCGCTGATCCATGCCACCGATCCACGCGCCAACTCGATCGACTCCCCCGCCGCCAGCCAGTAATCCTGATGCTCGCCCTCGACGGTCAGCCAGACGTTGCCGCTGATCACCTTGAAAATCGTCGGACGTGCGACCCGCCAGGCCGTGACGGGCTCGCCATGTTCCAGCTCGAAAACTCGCACTTCGCGCATCGCCGTTCTCCTTGAAGAACTTTCTGTTGTACCGATTATTGACGTGCGATCATCGAACACCCATGCACAGTTCCAAACACTTTCAACGGAACTGTTCAGTTGAAAAACCGAACAGTTGGCGTGACCGCGAACGAAGGCAAGCGCATGAAACTCGAAATCCAGCTCGATCGCAACAACGGTGTGCCGCTCACCGAGCAGATCGTCACAGGCGTGTGTGCGTGGATCCGGTCGCGCAGTGCGCATCCGGGCTCGAAGCTGCCGTCGATCCGCCAATTCGCGGCCGACTTCGGCGTAAGCCGCTTTCCGGTGATCGAAGCGTACGACCGGCTGGTATCGCTCGGCTATGTCGATTCGCGCCACGGCTCCGGTTTCTACGTCGCCGATCGTCAGCCGCCGGAAGTAGCCTGCCAGGGCACCTCCGACCCACGCCGCGCCGATGTCGAGTCGAACCATCTGCTAGCGCAATTCAACTTTTCAGGCGAGACGCTGAAGCTCAGCTCCGGCTTCATTCCCGAGAGCTGGCGCGACATCGATGGCATCGCGCAGGCGATCCGTCAGGTGACGCGAACCGATCCGGCGAGCATGGTCGAGTACGCGACGCCGCTCGGCCATCCTGTCTTGCGCGAGCAGTTGCGAACCCGTATCAGCCAGTTGGGCATAGAGGCAGAGGCGTCGCAAATTCTCATCACCAACGGCGCGAGCGGGGCGTTCGATCTGCTGGTGCGCTACATGCTCAAGCCCGGCGACACGATCTTTGTCGAGGACCCCGGGTACTACAACCTGTACGGCTTGCTGCGGCTGCACGGCATGGAGCTGATCGGCATTCCACGTACCGGCAATGGTCCCGATCTCGACGTGATGCAGGCACAACTGAAGCTGCACCGGCCCAGATTGCTGCTCATCAACACCGTGTTCCACAATCCGACCGGCACCACGGTCGCACCGCAGGTCGCGTTCCGTCTGCTGCAACTGGCGCGTGAGCATGGATTCCAGATTATCGAAGACGATATCTACGCGGATTTTCAGACAGAGATCACCGATCGCCTCGCCACCCTCGACCAGCTCGAACAGGTGATCTACATCGGCGGTTTATCGAAGACGCTGTCGTCCTCGCTGCGGATCGGTTACGTGGTAGCGAATCACGCGATCATCAAGGATCTGGTCGACATCAAGATGCTGACGAGCATTGGCTGCTCACGCTTTGCCGAAGCGGTGGCGGTGTCGATGCTGGAGCGCGGCGCGTATCGCAAATATCTCGAGCGGCTGCGCCGCCAGATGCGCGGCGCGCTCGGCTCGACCGTCCAGACGCTCGAACATGCCGGCTGGGAGATTTTCGCAGAGCCAGCGGGCGGCAAGTTCGTGTGGGCGCGCGTGCCCCACGTCGCGGATGCCGGGCGGCTGGTTGAATGCGCCGCGCCGGCCGGCGTGACCGTACTGCCCGGACAACACTTCAGGCCGAACCGGGAAGCGAGCCCGTGGATCAGGATTCATGTGGCCTTTGGCAACGAGCCGCGGGCGCAAGCGTTCTTTCATGCGGCGGCGCAGTTGCCAGCCGATGCGTGAACACAGCCCGGTGCGTGGCCGTCGCGGAGCGCGACCCCATGCGCAATAGTGCACCACCGGCTGCACCGGGCCGCGCTCTTCCCTAGAATAGCGGCTCCCTGCCCGACCTCGCGTGCCCAGCACTTTCCATGTCCACGACACCGACTCCGCCTGCCCTCGCTCCCGAGATCCCGTCGGGCCCATCGCCCCGCTCGCTTACCGTGATGCTGTGGCTCGTGGCCACCGGCTTCTTCATGCAGACGCTCGATTCGACGATCGTCAACACCGCGCTGCCCGCAATGGCGACAAGCCTCGGCGAGCTGCCGCTGCGCATGCAATCGGTGGTAATCGCCTACTCGCTGACGATGGCGGTGATGATCCCCGTGTCCGGCTGGCTCGCCGACAAGCTTGGCACGCGACGCGTGTTCTTCAGCGCGATCCTCGTGTTCGCGGTGGGCTCGTTGCTGTGCGCGAACGCGCATACGCTGAACCAGCTGGTGCTGTTCCGCATTCTGCAAGGCGTGGGCGGCGCGATGCTGCTGCCGGTTGGGCGGCTCGCGGTGCTGCGTACCTTTCCGGCGGAGCGCTATCTGCCGGCGCTGTCGTTCGTGGCGATCCCGGGCCTGATCGGACCACTGATCGGACCGACGCTCGGCGGCTGGCTCGTCAAGATCGCGTCGTGGCACTGGATCTTTCTGATCAACGTGCCGGTCGGCATCGCCGGCTGCATTGCGACGTTTATTTTCATGCCGGACAGCCGCAACGAGCACGCGGGCAGATTCGACCTGGGCGGCTATCTGCTGCTCGTGGTCGGCATGGTGGCGATTTCGTTCGCGCTCGACGGCCGCACCGAGTTCGGCGTTCAACATGCCACGGTGCTGGTGTTGCTGATTCTGAGCCTTGCGTGCTTCGTTGCGTATGGTCTGCACGCGGTGCGCGCACCCGCGCCGATCTTCCCGCTCGATCTGTTCAAGATCCACACTTTTAGCGTCGGACTGCTCGGTAATCTGTTTGCGCGGATTGGTAGCGGCTCGATGCCCTATCTGCTCCCTCTGCTGTTGCAGGTGAGCCTCGGCTATAGCGCCTTCGAAGCCGGTCTGATGATGCTGCCCGTGGCGGCCGCGGGCATGGTGACGAAGCGTCTCGTGACGAAACTGATTCTGAAATACAGCTACCGCAGCGTGCTGATGGCGAACACGATTCTGGTCGGGCTGATGATGGCGAGCTTTTCTCTCACGAGCACGGCTCAGCCGCTCTGGCTGCGACTCGTGCAACTGGCGATCTTCGGCGGCGTGAACTCGATGCAGTTCACCGCGATGAATACGCTGACGCTGAAGGATCTCGGCACCGGCGGCGCGAGCAGCGGCAATAGCCTGTTTTCGCTCGTGCAGATGCTGTCGATGAGTCTGGGCGTGACGGTGGCCGGCGCCCTGCTGACAACCTTTACCGGCATCATGCAACGCGTGAGCGCCGCGAGTTCGTTGCCCGCGTTTCATGCGACGTTCCTATGTGTCGGCATCATTACCGCATGCTCGTCATGGATCTTTGCGCAACTGTCGCCGGATGTCCGCACGCCCGCGAAAAAAACCGACCCTTCGGAGCGCACCTGAAAGCCGCACGCAGCACCGCGAAGAGCGCCGCCGATCCTCAACGGGGCGCATCCCGCACCAGCGAAGTGCGCGTCGTCGCCTTCGTACTGCGGCGGGCGCACAATGGTTGCCTCGCAGCATCGCTGCCCGACGCTCAAGCCGGGTTGGCGCTCGCGCATATTTCTTGCTCGTCTATCCTGTAGACTCCGGGGCGGTGCGTGCGACCTCGTGCCGAGCCTCGCAAGCGCCGCCATTTCCCCACGACTGACATGATGAGCATGATCGAACTCGATCCTCCCGGCTTCCAGCCACCACGTCCGATGGCCGGCGACGAAGGCTCCCGGCGTACCGTGCTGTACGGCGGCTACACTGTTTTCAGCGTGTTTCAACCGGTTTTCTCGGTGTCGCACCGGCGCGCGATCGGGTATCACGCGTCGCTGCGCGCCCATGACGAGCATGCAAGGCAAGTGCCCTCGCACGAAGTCTTTACCCAGGCCGCGCGACGCGGCGACCTGCTGGAACTCGGACGGTTGGCAGAATCGCTGCACCTCGGCAACTTCAACGCGTTTGACAGCCATGACGAATGGCTTTTCCTCAGCCTGCATCCGGCCGCACTGATGGACACCAGTTACGGTGACGCGCTGCTGGCCAGCCTGAAAGCGCTTGGTCTGCCGCCGCAACGCGTGGTGCTCGAAGTATCCGAACAGGCTGGCGGCGAGACCACACGCTTTGCCGAAATCGTCGATTCGCTGCGCAAGTCCGGTTTCCTGATCGCGCTCGACGGCTTTGGCGCCAAGCATTCGAACATCGACCGCGTGTGGCATCTGCGGCCGGACATCGTCACGCTCGACCGTTGCATACTCGCGCAAGCGAGTGAACACTCGCATATCGAACGCGTGTTGCCGGGCCTCGTCTCTCTGCTGCACGAGTCTGGGCAATTGGTGTTGATGGGCGGTCTGAGCAGCGAGCGTGACGCGCTGATCGCGCTCGAATGCAATGTGGATTTCGTCCAGGGCGCATTTTTCGCGGGTCCGAGCGTCGAGCCCGTCAAGCCGCAAGTCGCAGCCGGCCTGATGGATTCGCTCTCCGCCGCGCTGCGCGAGCGCGTTGCCGCTCGCGAGAAGGCCCAGTCCGCGCGGCTCGCTCCGTATGTCGCCGCACTCGAGGCAGCCGCCGCGCAGTTGATTGCCGGGGAGTCGATCGCACAGGCCACGACAGATTTGCTCGCGCTGGGTGAAACGGCGCGCTGCTTCGTTCTGGACGGTTCGGGCCGGCAGATCGGCGACAACGTGCTGCCGCCGGGCCGCACATCGCAACGCGCGAAGCGCTTTAGCCCGCTGCTGCATTCCCAGGGCGCGAGTTGGGAACGCCGCCCGTATTTCATTCAGGCGATGCGTCAACCGGGCCGGGTTCATCTGACGCCGCCCTATCTGTCGATCAACGAGGCGCACCTGTGCGTGACCGCGTCGATTGCTGCGCACACGCCGCATGGAACACAGGTGCTATGCGTCGACATCAACTGGGAAGTCGCGGCTCACCGTAACTGACTCCCCCGGATGGCCCTTGATCCGGCCAAGCAGTACCTTGACGGCCTCGCGGCCCAGCATCTGATTGGCCGCCTGCAAATGCGCGGCGCTGGTGAGGATGCGCAGCGAGACGATTCTCGCCGAGAGATCCGTTGCGCCATCCGTCTGCACGTCGATCAGCCCGATGATGTCGCCGTCGCAAAACAACGCGATACACACTGCCCCGTCCATCGACACCACCTCGGCATGGCTCGCCTGGTGCGCAAGCGATGTAATGGCACCCATCCATCCAGGATCCGACACTGGTTCACGGGCGCGCAGCGCTTGGGTTTCAGGCGCTGGAGCATGTGCACGAAGGGACGGGTTGACGGTGGGAAGCGAAGCGGGTGCAGCGCACAGAGGTACGTCGCTGATCAGTTGAGGTGTGTCGCTGAAAAGCTGCAACAGGCCGGCCCGGTCTTGCGCTTCGAGCGCCACGCGCAAGCGCTCGACGATGCGCCCATGCACCACGGGATCGGGCCGTTCCAACGGCGCTCCCGCACGCCGCAGACGCTCCCTGGCGCGATGAACCATTTGCCGGCAGCCGGCCGGGGTGCGCTCGAGAATCGAGGCGATTTCCGCGTACTCGCACTCGAACGCTTCATGCAGGACGAACGCTGCGCGTTCGTCCGGCTTCAAGTGTTCGAGCAGCAGCATGACGCCATATGACATATCCGCCGCGCGCAACGCCAACTCCTCCGCCGACGGCGCGACTTCGTCGAGCCACGGCTCCGGCAACCAGCCTCTTGCCTGCGACGCGCGCTCGCGCTGCGCGTGCCGCAGACGGTCGATCGCCGTGCGCGTGGCGAGCGTGGTGAGCCACGCGGCCGGCGTTTGCACCGCCTGCGTATCGGCCAGATGCCATTTGAGCCAGACGTCCTGCACCACGTCTTCGGCTTCCGCGCGGCTGCCGAGCATCCGGTATGCGAGTGCCAGCAGACGGGCGCGAGCGGCCTCGAAACTGGATGCCTTGTCGATTCCCTGATCCGTCATGCGTAGACCTCCCGTTCGTGCGTGGTGAAAAAGCGGCTGCGTACCGATGGCATGGCCGAGCTGCTCGCCATGTTCGGTATTCCTGATCTTGACGCATGAGCAGCGGGTGATGTGACAGCGACGCACAAAAAATTTTCTGTCACACGGCCGGCCGCTAGGTCGTCAAATGGGCAACAACCAGTGCATGTCTCGCAGCTTCCAGCCCACGGCCGCATGCGCATGCCGGAACGCCCATGCCGCTCAACCTGATCGAGGACCCTATGCCTTCCAATTACCCATCTGTCTCCGGGCTGGGCCTTGTGCCCACGGTGATCGAACAATCCGGCCGGGGCGAGCGCGCCTACGACATCTACTCCCGCCTGCTGCGCGAGCGCATCGTTTTTCTCGTCGGTCCCGTGAACGAACAGTCTGCCAGTCTGATCGTCGCGCAATTGCTGTTTCTCGAATCGGAGAACCCCGACAAGGATATTTCTTTTTACATCAATTCGCCCGGCGGCTCCGTGTATGACGGCCTTGCGATTTACGACACCATGCAGTTCATCAAGCCCGAGGTCTCGACCTTGTGCACCGGGTTTGCCGCGAGCATGGGGACCTTTCTGCTGACCGCCGGTCAGCGCGGCAAACGGTATGCGCTACCCAATGCGCGCATCATGATTCACCAGCCGTCCGGCGGCGGTCAGGGCACCGCGGCGGACATCGAAATCCAGGCGAAAGAGGTGCTGTACGTGCGGGCACGCCTCAATGCGATGATGGCCGAGCGCACCGGACGCAGTATCGAAGACATCGCGCGCGACACCGACCGCGACAACTTCATGTCGGCGCTCGAAGCGAGGGAATACGGGTTGATCGATGACGTGCTCGAAGCTCGCACCACGTTGAACAACACGGTTCGCCGCGAGACCATGCTGCGAGACTGACACGACGCCGCTTACCGGGCGGCTTGCTGAACATTTTCACCTGCCTATCGGTGCGAGCGCGCCATAAAAGCTGCTCACCTTCGCTGGAATCGCTATCATGTCGCGAATCGTCGAGTTCGACGACCGCTTCAATGGAGATACACATGGCGTCATCCAACGAAAACGTCAGCATGGCGCTATTCTGCGACTTCGAAAATGTCGCGCTCGGCGTGCGCGACGCAAAATACGACAAGTTCGACATCAAGCTGGTGCTCGAACGCCTGCTGCTGAAGGGCAGCATCGTCGTCAAGAAAGCGTATTGCGACTGGGATCGCTATAAGAGCTTCAAAGGGGCAATGCACGAGGCCAATTTCGAGTTGATCGAAATTCCCCATGTGCGCCAATCGGGCAAGAATTCGGCCGACATCAGGCTCGTGGTCGATGCGCTCGATCTCTGTTACACGAAATCGCACGTCAACACGTTCGTTATCATCAGTGGCGATTCGGACTTCTCGCCGCTCGTGTCGAAGCTGCGCGAGAACGCCAAACAGGTGATCGGCGTCGGCGTACAGCAGTCCACCTCGGATCTGCTGATTGCGAATTGCGACGAGTTCTTCTTTTACGACGATCTCGTCCGCGAAAGCCAGCGCGCAGTTGCGAGGCGCGAGACGTCGCGCCAGCAGCAGAACGCCCAGCAGGCGGCCAGGCGTCCGACTGATGAAGAGAAGGCCCCGCCCAAGGAAGATCTGGAAAAGCGCCGCAGCAAGGCCGTCGAGATTGCGGTGCAAACATTCGACGCGCTCGCTTCCGAACGAGGTGATAGCGGCAAGATCTGGGCGTCCGTGCTGAAGAACGCGATCAAACGGCGCAAACCGGATTTCAACGAGACCTATTACGGTTTTCGCGCTTTCGGCAATCTGCTGGAAGAAGCGCAGGCGCGTGGGCTGCTCGAATTCGGCCGCGATGAGAAGTCAGGCGCGTATGTTTATCGAAGCACGGTTGTGAACGTCGCGGGCGAAGCTGCCAGTGAAACCATGAGCGAATCCGGGACGGAGTCTGCCGAAACGGGGGCGACTGAACGGGCAGCCGAATCTTCGCATGAAGCGCAAGCGGCGGTTTCTGAGTCGGGTGGCAAGCACAAGTCGCGGCGCAAAGACCGGAGCAATCGCAAGTCCGGCCGTGGTCAGCAGGAAGCCGCGCATGACAAGCCCGTTCGCCGCGAAGTTGTTGATGAAGGAGCTGCGGCTGCCTTGACGGCTTCCACCGAGCACGCCGAACAGACCCAGAGGCATGAGCCGCACGAACATGCGCTGCTCTCACATGAGCCCGTCACTGAATCGATAGCTGAAGAACCCGACACTCGCGCTGCAGCCGCGAACGCGGATACGACCGAAGGGGAACAACCCGCGCAGCGTCAAAGCGCCCAAAAGCGCGCATCGCGCAAAACGGCCACGAAGAAAGTGAAGAAAAGCACGCCGCGCACGATGGAGGAAGTACCGGAGATAGCAGCGCCGGTCGAAGCGCCTGCGCCGGCAGTCAACACGGCAGAAGCGCCTGCGTCCGCGACGAAGACCGCCCGTAAAACGGCGTCTCGCAGCCGTCGTCCGCGCAAGGCGGCGTCAGACGACATCGCGGAGTAAGCAAGCCGGCCGGCGCCAAACAATCACCGCTCAGTACGCTGGATAAGGCGCATACATGACCGGCGGCGGTGCGTAGTAAGGGCGCGGTGCGACATACACCGGCTGCGTCGAATAGTAAGGTTGCGGCTGAGCGATCGTCTCGCCCTTCGAGACCATGCATTGGGCGTAGGCGGTGTCGTAGCGCGCCTGGATGGCGGCTGCCGAATACTGTGCGCCATTCGCACCGTTCGCGCCACCGATCAGCAGGCCGCCGCCTGCGCCGATCGCAGCGCCCGCGCCGGCATTGCCCCCCGCCGCACCGAGCAACGCGCCGATCGCCGCGCCGCCGAGCGTGCCGAGCGCCGCGCTGTTCACACTATTCGTGGTGGCTGCCTGCGCCGTACCGGACGGATTCGTCGTCTGATTCGCGTAATCCCGGCACGCGTAGTCGTTCTGCTGGAACTGGCTGAGGGACTCGCCGCTATGCGGCATCGCGACCACGCTCGGGCCGCTCGGCGGCGCCACCGCGCAACCGCCCAGCGCGAGGGCGACGACGGCGGCGGGGATCGCGAGGCCGATCGATTTATGGTTGGAAATCATGGTAGTGCACTTCGAGAGATGGGAATTCAAACGTTAGGCTAACCGCAAAATTCCGTGGTTACGTCTTCGTTACAGAAAGTTTTTTGCGCGCCTCGCCTCCCGACTGCCTCGAAAAGAGAAAGCCCTCGCACAGGAGGGCTTTCGCGTTTCGCTACCATCACCGATCGCAACGACAAGAACCGCTTCGGGCTATCCAAACCTGGCGTCAGGTCACGATCTCAGGCGGCAACCGGCAATCTCAGGCGAAGTTCTTCGCTGCGAAGTCCCAGTTGACGATGTTCCAGTACGCTTCGACGAACTTCGGACGCGCATTGCGATAGTCGATGTAATAAGCGTGCTCCCAAACGTCGATCGTCAGCAGCGGCTTTGCGTCGGTGGTGAGCGGCGTCGCGGCGTTGCTCGTCGACACCAGGTCGAGCGAACCATCAGCCTTCTTCACGAGCCATGCCCAGCCCGAGCCGAACGTGCCGACCGCGGTCTTTGCAAACTCTTCCTTGAACTTGTCGAACGAACCCCACTTCGCGTTGATCGCGTCAGCCAGCGCGCCCTTCGGTGCGCCGCCACCTTGCGGCGACAGGCTGTTCCAGAAGAACGTGTGATTCCACACCTGGGCCGAATTATTGAAGATGCCGCCCGACGACTTCTTGACGATCTCTTCCAGCGTCAGGTTCTCGAACTCCGTGCCCTTGATCAGATTGTTCAGGTTGGTCACATAGGTCTGGTGATGCTTGCCGTAGTGAAACTCGAGCGTCTCTTCCGACATGTGCGGAGCGAGCGCGTTTTTCGCGAACGGCAGCGGCGGGAGCGTATGTTCCATGGTGCTTTCCTTATCTCTGTATCTGTTGTGGGGAGTCTGCGGATGACGCTATCGAGCACTCGATTGTAGGCGAGTTGGAATAACCCCGCAAACCGACGGCCTTTATGTTCGGCGCGACGAACACGCCTTGTGCAAGGCCATTTGAAGCGGTACGCACGTCGCGTGCCTGCACTGTCGGACGACCGGAAAAGAGCACCATTCGGCCGCCGGCGAAACGTCAGAAACCGTCGGTCAAACGCGTCTGCACGTCGGCGAGCGCGATGTCGGCCGAGCCTTCGGCGAGATGCATCGTCAAACGGCGACCGGGTTTCAGCGACGACGGCGCGCGTATGGCCTGACCGCTTTGCGCGTCGAGCACGGCCGCATAACCGCGCTCGAGCGTGCGCTGTGGACTCAGCACTTCGAGTCGCGCGCCAAGCATGTCGATACGCGCGACCTGACGCTCATGCTGGCGCGACAGCGCCGCATCGAGACGCTGAGCCAACATGGTGACGCGCGCGCGCTCGGCCGCGAGATCCGGACGCCAGCGTTGCCAGCGCATCTGCAGCAGCGAAAATCGCGCGCGAGCATCGCGCACCGGCCGCGCGCCCGCCGACGCGAGCCGCACGCGCAACTGCTGCAGATGCGTGCGCTGCCGCGCGAGCCGCTCGGCCGGCGACACGAGCCGGCGCGCCAGCCAGTCGAGCTGTTGCGCGCGCCGCTCCATCATGCGGCCGAACGCGCGTGCGACCGCCGCGTGCCGTTGATCGAGTTCGCGCAACAGCATGACGCGCTGCGGACTCACGAGCTCAGCGGCACCGGTCGGCGTGGGCGCGCGAACGTCGGCGGCGAAATCGGCAATCGTGAAATCAGTTTCGTGACCGACGCCGCTCACCACGGGAATGACGCTTTGCGCGATCGCGCGCGCGAGAACTTCTTCATTGAAGGCCCACAGGTCTTCAATCGACCCGCCGCCGCGACACACGATCAGCACGTCGACCTCGCGGCGTGCGCCGGCCGTCTCGACCATTGCCGCGAGCTTCGCGCTCACGCCCACGCCCTGCACCGGCGCCGGATAAACGATCACCGGAATATGCGGCGCGCGGCGCGACAGCGTCGTCAGCACGTCGCGCAACGCGGCCGCCTGCAACGACGTGACGATACCGATCGCGCGTGGATGCGTTGGCACCGCGCGCTTGCGCTCGGCGGCGAACAGCCCCTCGGCCTCCAGCTGCGCCTTCAGTCGCAAAAACGCTTCGTACAGCCGTCCCTGACCGGTGCGGCGCACCGCTTCGACATTCAGTTGCAGTTCACCGCGCGGCTCGTACATCGTGACGAGCGCGCGCACTTCGATGCGATCGCCTTCGCGCGGCATGAATTCGGCGTACTGCGCGCGACCGCGGAACATCACGCAGCGCATCTGCGCCTGCGCGTCCTTGATCGAGAAATACCAGTGGCCACTCGCGGCGCGCGTGAAATTCGACACTTCACCTGCGACCCAGACGAGCGGAAACGAGCGCTCGAGCATCGTGCTGATGGCGCGATTGAGCGCGGAGACGGGAACGACGACCTCACCGCCTGATGTGGCCGCCGAAGCAAAAGGATTTTCGGGATTCATGCGAGGAATAAGTAGGACTGGCCGGACAGACGATAGACCGAGCGGCCAGTGGCGTCCAGCCGGAATCGCAGGATTGTTAAAAGTGTCCACACGGCGGGTCCCGCCTGACGAATTTCGCCAGAACACCCGTCAAAGCCAATAAACTGCAGGCATGCCCTTGATTTATATGGCTTTTAGATCTCGCTGACATGCACTCACCCCGATCAGAAGGGCGCGCAATGGCCGCTCCGGACAACGGGACGGCAGGTTCTCCACAAAGTTATCCACAGACTGTGCGCCACCGCACATAGCGTACCCGGGTGTGCGTCAGACGCCGCGCGACTTGCCGGGCGGCACGCGCGCGCGCTAGAGTGGCGGGTTCGACGGCATGCCGGCCGCCCGACGCGGCAGAGGCTTGCCGGCCCGGGCGACCATGCGCGAGCACTTTCGCCGCGCCACTCTTGCCTCATTTTTCGACCGTATTCGAATTCGACTGTCCGGAGAATCGCGTTGATGTTGACCCCGCGTAGTGCGTACGGTGCGCAGTGTGTGCCCGCAACCCGCCCATGAGCGAACTCAGCGACCGTCTCGAAGCGCGCCTCGCGCGCGAATGGCAGCAACGTGGACCGCTCGCATGGGCGCTGACGCCGCTCGCCTGCGTGTTCGGCGCAATCGCGGCCGCGCGACGCGCCGCGTTTTCGCTCGGCTGGCTGAAGTCGGTGCGCGTCGGCGTACCCGTGGTCGTCGTCGGCAACGTGACGGTCGGTGGCACCGGTAAGACGCCGACGGTCATCGCGCTCGTCGAAGCATTGCGCGCCGCGGGCTTCACGCCCGGCATCGTGTCGCGCGGCTATGGCGCGCGCGTGAGCACGCCGACCCAGGTCACGCCGGGCTCGTCGGCGCGTGTCGGTGGAGACGAACCTTTGTTGATCGCGCGCCGCACCGGCGCACCCGTGTGGGTCTGCCCGAATCGTGTCGCCGCCGCCCAGTCGCTATGCGCCGCGCACCGTGACGTCGACGTGATCGTCAGCGACGACGGCCTGCAGCACTATCGCCTCGCGCGCGACGTCGAACTCGTCGTGTTCGATCACCGCCTCGGCGGCAACGGCTTCCTGCTGCCGGCCGGGCCACTGCGCGAGCCGCTGTCGCGCCGCCGCGACGCAACGCTGATCAACGATCCCTACGCGCGCACGCTGCCCGCGTGGCCGAACACCTTCGCACTGCAGCTCACGCCCGGTGATGCGTGGCATCTCGAGAACCCTGCGCTGCGCCGCCCGCTCGCGCAATTCGCCGGTCAGCGCGTGCTGGCCGCGGCCGGCATCGGCGCGCCGGAGCGCTTTTTTGCGACGCTGCGCGCGGCCGGCCTCGCGCCCGCCACGCGCGCGCTACCCGATCACTACGCATTCGAACGCAATCCGTTCACCGACGTCGACGCCGACGCGATCCTGATTACCGAAAAGGATGCGGTAAAATTGGGGTCCTGGCACGACGCGCGCATCTGGGTAGTCCCGGTCGAAGCCGCGCTCGATCATCGCCTCACTGCATTAGTTGTGGAGAAAGTCCGTGGACGCTCGCCTGCTTGAAATCCTCGTCTGCCCGATCTGCAAGGGCCCGCTCAGCTACGACCGCGCCGCGCAGGAACTGATCTGCAACGCGGACAAGCTCGCCTATCCGATCCGCGACGGCATTCCCGTGATGCTGGTCGACGAGGCGCGGCAGACCGTCGAAGGCACGCCGGTCGATCTGAACCCCGGCTCGGTCGCCTGACGCCCCGCATCGCCCACGGCACAAAGCGAGCGCCAATACCAGGGTCCGCCCCGCATGCGCTCCACAATCGATCCACAACCGTTTTCGTCGCTCCGGCTGATATCCGATTCCGCGTGCGCGTCTCGCGCGCGCAGCCTCTTCCTCCGGTCTGATCGCCGCCCGCCCTTGATTCGATGACCCACTCCGCTCCTCATCCGTTTATCGCCGTCGTGCCGGCCCGCCTCGCGTCGACGCGTCTGCCCAACAAGCCGCTCGCGGACATCGGCGGCAAGCCGATGGTCGTGCGCGTCGCGGAGCGCGCGCGCGAATCGGGCGCGCAACAGGTACTGGTCGCGTCGGACGCGCAAGAAGTGCTCGACGCGGCGCACGACTACGGCTTCGACGCGTTGCTCACGCGCGCCGATCATCCGTCGGGCACCGACCGTCTGGCCGAAGTGGCGACACGCTTCGGCTGGAGCGACGACACGATCGTCGTCAACGTGCAGGGCGACGAGCCGCTGATCGATCCGGCGCTCGTGCGCGGCGTCGCCGCGCATCTGGCGACGGCGAACGACTGCGCGATCGCGACGGCCGCACACCCGATCACCGATCCGGCCGAGATTTTCAATCCGAACGTCGTCAAGGTCGTGCCCGATGCGCGCGGCGTGGCGCTGTATTTCTCGCGCGCGCCGATCCCGTGGGCGCGCGACGCATGGCAGGCTCAGTGGCCCAACCTCGCGTCGATGCCCACGCCGCCCGCACCCGCCGTCGTGTATCGGCATATCGGCCTGTATGCGTACCGCGCGAAATTCCTGCGCACGTACCCCGGTCTCGCGATCTCGCCGATCGAGCAGGTCGAAGCGCTCGAACAGCTACGCGCGATGTGGCATGGCGAGCGCATCGCGGTACTCGTCACGCACGACATACCATTGCCCGGCGTCGATACCCCCGCCGATCTCGCGCGCGTACGGGCTTTATTCGGGTCTTGAGGGCAAGAAGCCGTGGCATAATCGAACGGTTATGCGCACCTCCCAGCGCGGGCGACACTCGGGTTATCCCGGTCGCGCCGTTCGGATCTTGCAGCGCCGTCGTATTCGACGTGCAGCGCGAGCTAGCCAACGGTAGCCGATGCGGGTCCTGCGAGAATCGCCGGGAAGCATGCCGCATCAACAAAGAATTTACATAGATCTGGAGATATCCATGCGTTTGATCCTGTTGGGTGCCCCGGGTGCTGGCAAAGGCACTCAGGCCAACTTCATCAAGGAAAAGTTCGGCATTCCGCAAATTTCGACCGGCGACATGCTGCGCGCGGCCGTCAAGGCCGGCACGCCGCTCGGTCTCGAAGCGAAGCGCTTCATGGACGCGGGCGAGCTCGTCACCGACGAGCTGATCATCAACCTCGTCAAAGAGCGCCTGCAGCAGCCGGACTGCGCGAACGGCTACCTGTTCGACGGCTTCCCGCGCACGATTCCGCAAGCGGAGGCGATGAAGCAGGCCGGCGTCGCGATCGACTACGTGCTCGAAATCGACGTGCCGTTCGACGAGATCATCGTGCGCATGAGCGGCCGTCGCTCGCATCCGGCTTCGGGCCGCACGTATCACGTGAAGTTCAATCCGCCGAAGGTCGAAGGCGTTGACGACGTGACCGGCGAGCCGCTGATCCAGCGCGACGACGACAAGGAAGAAACCGTCAAGAAGCGTCTGGAAGTATACGAATCGCAGACCAAGCCGCTGATCGAGTACTACAACAGCTGGGCGACAAGCGGCGACGCGTCGAGTTCGGTGAAGGCGCCGCAATATCGCCGCATTTCGGGCCTCGGCAGCGTCGACGAAATTCGCGCTCGCGCATTTGACGCGTTGAAGTAAGCGTTGCCTGCTGCCCGAGTTCGACGAAAAACCCGCCCGCTTCGGCGGGTTTTTTTATTGACCGTTGCAAAGGAGAAGACATGGATATTCGTGACAACGTGTTCCTGATCACCGGCGGTGCATCGGGCCTCGGCGCCGCCACCGCGCGCCTCCTCGTCGAGAATGGCGGCAAGGTCGTGCTCGCCGATCTGAATCTGGACGCGGGCGAGGCGCTTGCGAACGAACTCGGCGGCGTGTTCGTCAAATGCGACGTGAGCCGCGAAGAGGACGCGCAACAGGCTGTCGAAGCCGCGGCGAAGCTCGGCACGCTGCGCGGTCTCGTCAATTGCGCGGGCGTCGCACCGGCTGCGAAGACCGTCGGCAAGGACGGCGCGCATCCGCTCGATCTGTTCACGCGCACGATCTCGATCAACCTGATCGGCACGTTCAACATGATCCGGCTCGCCGCGGTGCAGATGTCGAAGAACGAGCCGAACGCGGACGGCGAGCGCGGCGTGATCATCAACACGGCATCGGTCGCCGCGTACGACGGCCAGATCGGCCAGGCGGCCTACTCCGCATCGAAGGCTGGCATCGTCGGCATGACGCTGCCGATTGCGCGCGATCTGTCGCGCAACGCGATCCGCGTGATGACGATCGCCCCCGGCATCTTCGAGACGCCGATGCTGCTCGGCATGCCGCAAGAAGTGCAGGACGCGCTCGGCGCGATGGTGCCGTTCCCGCCGCGCCTTGGCAAACCGGCCGAATACGCAATGCTCGCCAAGCAGATCTTCGACAATCCGATGCTGAACGGCGAGGTGATCCGGCTGGACGGCGCGATCCGTATGCAGCCGAAGTAAGGATCGCCTGACGAGCTCAGTCGTCCGGGCGTGGCCCCGCTCCACGGACGGCGAGAAAAAAACGCCTGCACATGCGTGAGGCGTGCAGGCGTTTTGCGCTTCATGACGTTTGACGATAAGCGTCGTTACCCGCCGCCCTCCTGCCGCGCGCGCTGCCTCAACTCGTGCAACTGCGACTCGACCACCGTCGCATCCTCCGCATCGGGACGATCGCCGAGATAGCTCTCGAGGTCCTCGAGCGCGGGCCGAAGATAATCGAGCCGCGCATACGCGAAGCCGCGATCGCGCACTTCCTCGATATTGTCCGGCAGCAAAATGACGAGCCGCTGCTGCACCGCGAGCAGACGCTGCCAGCGCTCGGTTTGCAGATAGATCGCCTTCAGGTTGCGCAACATCCGCGCGACGATCTCGCGCCGCGTGGCCGGCTGCAACAGCATGCGCAGGGCACGCCCGATCGAATCTCCGGCCGACGCGACGTACGGCTCGAGCATCTCGACCATTTCCGCTTCGGACAGGGAATGACCGCTGGTCGGATCGAGCATCACGTCGCCGTCGGGCGTCGTCACGCGCAGCAGGAAGTGGCCCGGAAACGACACTCCGCGCACCGGAATGCCGAATTGCTCGGCCATTTCCAGGTAGAGCACGGCAAGAGAAATCGGAATGCCACGGCGGCGTTTGAGGACGACGTGCAGATGACTGTTGTCGGGGTCGTAGTAATCGTTCAGATTGCTCGCGAAACCGAGTTCGCGGAAAAAGAAACGATTGAGAATGCCGACCTTCTGACGGATGTCGGCATCCTCGGGCATGCGGCGGCGCAGCCGCAACACCAGTTCGTCGATCTCGGCGAGCACCGACTGCAGGTCGAGGTCGGGATAGGCGTCCTGTGCGATCGAGAGCGCCGTCTCGGTCAGCGGCAGACTCTCGTCTTCGGCGACGAGCGTGCTGAAATAATCGAGAACCCGCGACATCGTGATCACTTCACTCGCCTTTTGAAATACGCGTACTTGAAGCCCATCAGCCAAAGCATACCGAAATATAGCGCGGCAAACAGTACGAGGCACGCGCCAAGCAACACGATGCGGCTGACCGGCTGGTTATGCATGCCAATCCAGTCGAAGCTGATCGCGAGCCAGCGCATCACGCCGGCGAGCACGAGGCAGGCACCGAGCAACTGCCCGAGAAACTGGAGCCAGCCGCTCGACGGCACGTAGATGCCGCGTTTGCGCAGACCAATGAACAGCAGCAACGCATTGACGCAAGCGCCGAGTCCGACGCTCAGCGTGAGACCCGCATGCGCGAACACCGGCACGAACACGTAGTTGCTCAACTGCGTGACGATCAGCACGCCGATACCGATTTTCACCGGCGTCTTGATGTCCTGCTTCGCATAGAAGCCCGGCGCGAGGATCTTGATCAGGATCAGACCGATCAGCCCGACGCCATAGGCGGCGAGCGCGCGGCTCACCATTACGACCGCGTTGCCGTCGAATTTGCCGTAGTTGAACAGTACGGCCGTCAGCGGCTGCGCGAAGAAGAACAGCGCAAGCGCGCTCGGCGCGGCGAGCAGAAACGTCACGCGCAGCCCCCAGTCGAGCAGCGACGAATACTCGTGCGAATCGGCATCGACGTGCGCCTTTGACAGACTCGGCAGCAGGATCGTACCGAGGGCGACGCCGAGCAGCGCGGTCGGAAACTCCATCAGCCGGTCGGCGTAGTTGATCCACGACACCGCGCCCGGCCCGATGTGCGACGCGATGTTCGTATTGATGATCAGGCTGATCTGCGCGACCGACACCGCGAACATCGCCGGCACCATCTTCGCGAGCACCCGCTTCACGCCGCGATGCGCAAGCGCACGCAGCGGATTCAGACTGACGCGCGGCACCATGTCGATCTTCTTGAGGCCCGGCAACTGCACCACGAATTGCAGCACCCCGCCGACGATCACCGCCCACGCGAGCGCAAAAACCGGCGTTTTCAGGTGCGGCGCGAGGAACACCGCCGCGAGGATGAAGGCGACGTTCAGCAGTACCGGCGCGAACGCGGGCAGCGAGAAGTTCTTGTACGTATTCAGCACGCCCGACGCCAGCGACGTCAGCGAGATGAAAATGATGTACGGGAACATGATGCGCGTCATCGCGACCGCGAGCTGGTACGCGTGACCCTCGTGCGCAAGGCCGGACGCGACGACGAACACGACGCCCGACGCCCCGACCACGCCGATCAGCGATAGCGCGGCGAGCGCCCACGCGAGCACGGTCGAGGTCGCGTCGACGAGCGCCTTTGTGGCGTCGTGGCCTTGCTGATTCTTGAACTCGGCGAGAATCGGCACGAAGGCCTGGGAGAACGCGCCTTCTGCGGAAATGCGGCGCAGCAGGTTCGGAATGCGAAAGGCGACGTAGAACGCGTCGGTGTATTGACTGGCGCCGAACGCACGGGCGATCAACGTTTCACGGGCCAGTCCGGTCACGCGCGACAGCAGCGTGAAGCCGCTGACCGTCAGCAGGGCTCGGAATAGATTCATGGGGCGCTTATTATACGGGTCCCGCCAGAGGGGACGACGAGCCGGAACGCGTTTCGGACCGACTTCCCGCGCGGACGTTCGCCGCAAGCGGCTGGAAAGCGCGAATTTCTGCTTTTTGGCGGTCTTCTCCGTTCCGCCGGCACGTTTCGCTGGCGCCCTCGCGTGTTTCCGTTGCCACGTGCCTGATTTTGTTGCTATAATCGCCGGTTTCGAGGCTTGCTCTGTTTTCCAACGGTCTTCGGACTGGATTCTCGGGTTGGCGCCGCGCCGTCCGTCAATGCATCCGGATGCCTGAAAACACGGGCCCGCCTTCGCGTAGTTCGATCGATTTTTTCGACACTTTTGCGCCCTTGGGCAATCGCTTCCAGGGGTTCGGATCGAGAAGCAGCACCTCGCCTCTTCAATCAGGCCGGGTACTGGAAACAGGAACAGGATAAGGAACCGTCATGGCTAACTCCGCACAAGCACGCAAGCGCGCCCGCCAGGCCGCGAAGGCAAACTCGCACAACTCGGCACTGCGCTCGAAGTTCCGCACGGCTATCAAGGCTGTCCGCAAGGCAATCGACGCAGGCGACCAGGCTAAGGCCGCTGAAATCTTCAAGGCATCGTCGAAGACCATCGACATCATCGCCGACAAGAACATCATTCACAAGAACAAGGCAGCTCGCCACAAGAGCCGCCTCGCTGCAGCCATCAAGGGTCTGCAAGCGCCCGCAGCGCAGTAATTCCGGTTGGCCCGCTTCGGCGGGCTGCCTCCTGTTTCCGCTGCACAAGAAGCCCGCTTTGGCGGGCTTTTTTGTTTCTGCCTGTCGGGCGAGGGTGCTCTCGCCTTCACGCATGCTGGATGCCAGCCACAAAAAAACCCGCTGCTTGCGGGTTTCTTGTCTCTTTGCCTTTGCCGATCCGGCCAGCTGTGTCAGATCACGTGCCGCTTCGCTTGCGGCGGAGGCGCGTGCTCCAGATCCAGTTCGCACGCCTCGGTAACGACCAGGTCGTTGTCTTTCGCAAAGTTCATAACGAAATCGAAGGCCATCGGCTCGATGTCGCGCAACCGCGAATCGAGAATCACGCACTTGAGGTCGCCGATCATAGTAGGCCGCACGTACAGCGAGTACTGCATATAAGCGTTCGGCCCCTTCCTCACGCCGGGCCCGAACGACGACATCACGCCCGCGAGCCGCTCCGACCAGTCGCTCGGCCGAAACCTTTTTCCCGTCGACGTAATGCCCTGAATGAAATATTCGATTGGAGCTGCTTCGGCCATGTAGGAATACCTGTGTAACTGCCCAGCGCAATGACGGCCAGCTGTCGACGCCAGTTGTGCCCCAGCATCGCCGCAAGCGACATGCACGGCAAGCGCTTGCAGCCACTTGCGACGTATGTGGGACCTGGCGCTAACGCGACAATGACGAACCGCACCACGAGAACCGCTGCGGCGAACCGGCTGAACCGCTCCGGCGCCTGCCTTGACGGCCACACCGTGACAGGCTTTCCGCGCCACGCGAGCCGGCTTTCTTCATGCGGAACGCCGGCCTGCTGGGCTTTGGGATAACCCGTAGATTATAGCGCAGCAGGTCCCTTTCCGCACCGCACACAAGCCCTCTCTGATCGGCCCGAAAAGCCCGATGCGTTGCTTTCCAAGCGCTTTCGCCGCCTTCCAGCCCGACTCGTCAAATGAGGCGAAATCCTTTATGCTGCATTGAGTTACCACCAAACGACGGCGGCGCAGTCCGGCAACCCTGCCGGGTGAGACCGCCGTATTTGTTTCATGACCGCCAAGAAAATTCGCCACTACCTGCAGTTCAAGGATTTCTCGCTGGAAGACTACGAGTACGTGCTCGAACGCGCGCGCATCCTGAAACGCAAATTCAAGAACTACGAGACCTATCACCCGCTGCACGACCGCACGCTGGCGATGATCTTCGAAAAAAATTCGACGCGCACGCGTCTGTCGTTCGAAGCCGGCATCTTCCAGCTCGGCGGTCACGCGGTGTTCATGAGCACGCGCGACACGCAGCTCGGTCGCGGCGAGCCTATCGAAGACGCCGCGCAGGTCATCTCGCGCATGGTCGACATCATCATGATCCGTACGTTCGGCCAGGACATCATCCAGCGCTTCGCCGAGAACTCGCGCGTGCCGGTGATCAACGGGCTCACGAACGAATACCACCCGTGCCAGGTGCTCGCTGACATCTTCACCTACTTCGAGCATCGCGGCCCGATCCGCGACAAGACGGTCGCGTGGGTCGGCGACGCAAACAACATGCTGTACACATGGATCGAAGCCGCGCAGATTCTCGGCTTCAAGCTGCGCCTGTCCACGCCACCCGGCTACAAGCTCGACCGTGCGCTCGTCTCGGCGGAGAGCGCGCCGTTCTACGAAGAATTCGACGACCCGCACGAAGCCTGCGCGGGCGCCGATCTCGTCACCACCGACGTGTGGACCAGCATGGGCTTCGAGGCCGAGAACGAAGCGCGCAAGAAGGCTTTCGCAGACTGGTGCGTCGACGCCGACATGATGGCGCGCGCGAATCCCGACGCGCTCTTCATGCACTGCCTGCCCGCGCACCGCGGCGAGGAAGTCAGCGCGGAAGTGATCGACGGGCCGCAGAGCGTCGTGTGGGATGAGGCGGAGAACCGTCTGCATGTACAGAAGGCGTTGATGGAATACCTGCTGCTCGGCAAGCTCAATCACTGAGCGAGCGTTGCTCCAGACACAAGCCTGAACCGCAGAAGAAAAAAGGCGCCGGGGGATGCGTCCCGGCGCCTTTTTTGCATTCTTCGAGGGCGAAGCCGGCGCTCACAGGCAAACCGGCTCGGCCTCCAGTTCCACGCCGAATCGCTCGAACACGTCGCGTTGGATCGCTCGCGCCAGCGCCAGCAATTGCGTTCCGCTCGCGCCACCGCGATTGACCAGCACCAGCGCCTGCCGCTCATGCACGGCCGCCGCGCCCATCGCGCGCCCCTTCCAGCCGCACCGGTCGATCAGCCAGCCGGCCGCCAGCTTCACCCGGCCATCCGCTTGCGCGTACGACACGATATCCGGCTCGCGGCGCTTCAGCGCCTCGAACTGCGCGGAGTCGATCACCGGATTCTTGAAGAAGCTCCCTGCGTTGCCAAGCTCGAGCGGATCGGGCAGCTTTGCGCGCCGCACGGCGACGACCGCATCGAAAATCGCCTGCGCGGTCGGCTGCACGGCTGCGCCATCCGTTTGCCCGGCGTTTGCGGTATCACCGCGCGCCGCCAGCTCGCGCGCGAGATCCGCATAGCCCGCGCGGGGCTGCCACACCTTCGGCAATCGAAACGTCACCGACGTGATCACGAAGCGCTCGCGCCCTTCCCGCTTGAAAAAGCTGTCTCGATAGCCGAACCCGCAGGCTTCGGCGTCGAGCTCCACCGCCTCGCCGGTCGCGATCTCGATCGCCCGCAGGGACGCGAAGCGCTCGCACATTTCGAGCCCGTACGCGCCGATATTCTGGATCGGCGCCGCGCCGACCGTGCCCGGAATCAGCGCGAGGTTCTCGAGCCCAGGCATGCCCTCCTCCAACGTCCACGCGACGAACTCGTGCCACGTCTCGCCGCCGGCCGCCTCGACGTACCACGCGTGCTGGTCCTCGCGCACCACGCGGCGGCCGCGCAGCGCTACCAGCAGCACGAGCCCGGCGAAGTCGCCGGTCAGCACGACGTTGCTGCCGCCGCCGAGCACGAGGCGCGGCAGGCCGGCGACGCGCGGATCGCGCAGCGCGGCGAGCAACTGCGCCTCACGCTCGATCAGGCACGCGAACTGCGCGCGCACGTCGAAACCGAAGGTGTTGTGGGCCTTCAGCGGGTAGTCGGCCATCAGGGACGCGGCGGCGGGAGCGGCAAATTCGGAATGGGACATCGGAATGGCAACAGGGCAACGACGGGAAACAACGAAAAACGACGACTGACGCGTGTGGCAACCGGAGCGGCGCCGTCCGGCGCGGGCTTGCCCGCCGTCAGGACCCTGCGCGGCGGCCTTGGGCAAAAGGGAGCGGCGTCGGTAAAATGACGTCCGGTCCGTGATTATAGCGAGTGCCTCGCACGCAGCCGGCCGGCGGCGTCGCGCACTGCCGCACTATTGGGAGAATGCAATGCCATCGTTTGACGTCGTCTGCGAAGCGAACATGATCGAAGTCAAGAACGCGATCGAACAGTCCAACAAGGAAATTTCCACGCGTTTCGACTTCAAGGGGTCCGACGCGCGCGTCGAACACAAGGAAAACGAAATCACCGCCTATGCCGACGACGACTTCAAGCTCGGCCAGGTGAAGGACGTGCTGCTGTCGAAAATGGCCAAACGCAACGTCGACGTGCGCTTCCTCGACTACGGCAAGATCGAGAAGATCGGCGGCGACAAGGTCAAGCAGGTCATCAAGATCAAGAAGGGCGTGTCCGGCGATCTGTCGAAGAAAATCGTGCGTCTCGTGAAGGACAGCAAGATCAAGGTGCAGGCCAGCATTCAAGGCGATGCGGTGCGCATCACCGGCGCGAAGCGCGACGATCTGCAAAGCGTGATCGCGATGCTGCGCAAGGACGTGACCGACACGCCGCTTGACTTCAACAACTTCCGCGATTGAGTGGCACGCCGCGCGAGGCTTGCAACAAGCCTCACGCGGGCGTGGAAACGCTTCGAATCAGGCCGGACGAACCGCCCTGCCCATCCATTTCACAGATCGTTGCCCGCCGCTGGACCGGCGACCTTCTTCTTGTCGCCGATGCGGCTCTCCTGCCCCCGCATCAGCTTCGCGATATTGCCGCGATGCCGCCACACGAGCAGCAGGCTCATCGCCAGAATCGCAAGCGCGACGATGCGCGGCCCGAACAGAAACACGTAGAAGAGCGGCGCGAACAGCGCCGAGCACAGCGCCGCGAGCGACGAGTAGCGCGTGAAGAACGCGACGATCAGCCAGGTCAGCAGGGTCGCGACGCCGAGCGTCGGGTTGATCGCGAGCAGCACGCCGGCCGCGGTCGCCACGCCTTTGCCGCCCTTGAAGCGGAAGAAAATCGGATACAGGTGACCGAGAAACACCGCGAGCGACGCAATCGCGATCGAACGCTCGTCGAGCCCGTAACGCGCGCCGAAATGCACGACCAGCCATACGGGTAGCCAGCCCTTGAAGGCATCGCCAATCAGCGTCAGAATCGCGGCCTTCCTGTTGCCGCTGCGCAGCACGTTGGTGGCGCCCGGGTTGCCCGAGCCGTACAAGCGCGGGTCGTCGAGACCCATCGCGGCGCTCACGATCACGGCAAACGACAACGAACCGATCAGATAGGCAACGACAGCGACGATCAGGTTTTGCATCTGAGACTCTTATAAGGATCGCGGTCTGACATTCGACGCCCCAACCGCAACAGGGCATGCCCGCCGAAACGGGGCGGCGCACATTTTACCGAACGCGTACGCGCGAAACACATTCAGGCACACGTCAACGCGCGGATGGGCGTCAGTCCACGCTCGCGCACTGCACCGGCTTTGCCGCCAGCAAATCAGTCAGCGCGTTCGGCTCGATACTGACGAGAAAGCCACGCCGTCCGCCGTTCAGCCAGATTTTGTCCATCTCGAGAATAGTCGACTCGACATACACCGGCATCTGCTTGCGCGTGCCGAACGGCGACGTGCCGCCGATCAGATAACCCGAATGCCGGTTCGCGACGTCGGGCTTGCACGGCTCGACCCGCTTCGCGCCGACCTGCCGCGCGAGATTCTTCGTGCTGACGGTGCGATCGCCGTGCATCAGCACGATCAGCGGCTTCGCGTGTTCGTCTTCCATCACCAGCGTCTTCACGACGTGATGCTCGTCGACGCCGAGCTGGCGCGACGATTCCGCAGTGCCGCCATGCTCGACGTAGTCGTAAGGATGCTCGCCGAACGGGACGCCGTGACGGCGCAGAAACTGCGTGGCGGGCGTTTCGGAGACGTGTCTGGATTTGCTCATCGGCGCATTGTAATGGCGAGTTTGCACAACGGCTATTCGCCGAACGGTCGATTGTGCGGCGTCGGCGCCTGTGGCACGATCGTTCGGGAACATGCCTGCGGTGTGCGGTACTGAGGCAAGGGCAATGATCCGCTTTTAGGAGAGAGAGAGAGTGTTGAACTCAGCCTCATCCAACCGTTGGACGATCGACATCCCCGCGTTGCTCGCCGCCCTGCCCGCGCGCATCAGCGACATTCCCGCGCTCGCCGCCGCGCGCGATCCGCAGCATGTCGCGCTGATCGAAGATGCGCGCCGCCTGACCTACGCACAACTGCGTGAAGCCGTCGATGCCGCCGCCGCGCTGCTGCGCGATTGGGGCGTGCGCGGCGGCGATCGCGTGATGATCGTCGCAGAGAACAGCATCGCGCAGATCGTGCTGCTGTTTGCGACCGCGCAGCTCGATGCATGGGCGCTCGTGTCGAACGCACGGCTATCCGCGGCCGAGCTCGATTCGATCCGTGCGCACGCGCAGCCGCGCGTCGTCGCGTATGCGATCGAAAGCTCGCCCGACGCGCGCCAGCATGCCGAGCGCCATCAGGCAGCACAGGCACCCACGCTGTCGCCGGACATCGGCGCATGGTCGTATGCGGTGGATAGCAGCGTGGAGCGCGAACCGGTCGAAGCCGCCAACGATCGCCAATGCGCGGCGCTGATCTACACGACCGGCACCACCGGCGCGCCGAAGGGCGTGATGCTGTCGCATCGCAATCTGCTTTACATCGCGGCGGTGTCGAGCCGGTTGCGCCGGGTCGGGCCGGACGACGTCGTCTATGCGGTGCTGCCGATCTCGCACGTGTACGGCTTCGCGTCGGTGTGCCTCGGCAGCCTGCATGCGGGCGCGACATTGCGGCTCGCGCCGCGCTTCGCGCCAGAAGCGGTGCGCCGCGCACTGGCCGACGAGCGCGTGTCGATCTTCCAGGGCGTGCCGGCGATGCACGCGAAGCTGCTCGAACATCTGCACACGCACGGCCACGCATGGTCCGCGCCGCGCTTGCGCTTCGCTTATTCGGGCGGCTCACCGCTCGACGCGGCGCTCAAGGCGCAGGCCGAAGCCGTGTACGGCCTGCCGCTGCACAACGGCTACGGCATGACCGAAAGCAGCCCGACCGTGTCGCACACGATGCTCGACGCGCCGCGCAGCGACTGCTCGGCCGGCGAGGTGATTCCCGGCGTCGAGGTGAAGTTCGTCGGGCTCGACGGCGCGGAAGCGGCGCCAGGCGAGATCGGCGAACTGTGGGTGCGCGGGCCGAACGTGATGCTTGGCTACTATCGCAGCCCCGAGCAGACGCGCGCAGCGCTCACCGAAGACGGCTGGCTGAAAACCGGCGACCTCGCGCGGCGTGACGCGGACGATGCGTTGCATATCGTCGGGCGCAGCAAGGAGCTGATCATCCGCTCGGGCTTCAATGTGTATCCGGCCGAGGTCGAGCACGTGCTGAACGCGCATCCGCAAGTCGTGCAGTCGGCGGTGATCGGACGCGCGGTCGAGGGCAACGAGGAAGTGATCGCGTTCGTCGAACTGGTATCAGGCGCGACGGTCACGCCCGCGGAGCTGATCGCGTGGTGCGGTGAACGGCTCGCGCCGTACAAGCGGCCGGCCGAGTTGAAGGTGCTCGCGGCGCTGCCGGCTGCGTCGACCGGGAAGATTCTCAAGCATCGGCTGCGCGAGTTCGTGTGAAACGGCGCGCGCCGTTGCACGCGCCTGCGCTTCGTGGCGCGCTCACCCGCGCGGATGATGCTGCGCGTGCAGCGATTTCAAACGTTCGCGCGCGACGTGCGTGTAGATCTGCGTCGTCGAAATATCGGTGTGGCCGAGCAGCAATTGCACGACGCGCAGATCCGCGCCGTGATTGAGCAGATGGGTCGCGAACGCGTGCCGCAGCGTATGCGGCGACAACGGCGCATGAACGCCCGCCACCTGCGCATGCCGCTTGATGATGTTCCAGAACTGCTGGCGCGTCATGCCTTCCGCGCGCGCCGTCACGAACAGTGCATCGGCCGCGCGCGCGCCGAGCAGCGCCGGGCGCGCGTCGCGCAGATAACGCTCGATCCACGCATGCGCCTCTTCGCCGAACGGAATCAGCCGCTCCTTCGAGCCCTTGCCCGTCACGCGCACGACGCCTTCGTTGAGCCCGACCTCGACGGTTTTCAGTGTGACCAGTTCGGTCACGCGCAAGCCGCTCGCGTACATCAGCTCGAGCATCGTGCGATCACGCAAGCCCAGCGGCGTGCCGATGTCGGGTGCGCCGAGCAACGCTTCGACCTGCGCTTCGCTCAACGTCGACGGAAACCGCGGCGGCTGCTTCGCCGAGCGGATGCGCAAGGTAGGGTCGGCAGCCGCGCGATGCTCGCGCACCGCCCATGCGTAATAGCGGCGAAATACCGACAGCCGGCGGTTCGCCGAGGTCGCCTTGTCCTTTTGCCGCGCCGCGCTGTAGGCGGTCAGGTCCGCTTCGCCCGCGAGGTCGAGCGAGGTGTTGCGCGTGTGCGCGAGCCACTCGCAGAACAGGCGCAAGTCGCGGCGATACGCGTCGAGCGTGTTGCGCGACAGGCCGTGTTCGAGCCACAGCGCGTCGCAGAAGGCGTCGATCGACGTGAAGCTGCTCAGCAGCAGCGGCGAGGCTGCGGGTAGGGCTGGGGCTTCGACAAGTGCGGCGGTAGCGGTGCTGGCGCTCATGCGTACGGCACCCCTTCATGCGCGAGCAGCCAGCGCTTCACGTTGCGAAAGAAGCCGTCGCCGCCATCGTGCGCGAAGCCGCCGATGCCGCTCGAACTCACCACGCGGTGACACGGAATCACGATCGGAAAGAAATTCGCGCCGCACGCCTGGCCGACCGCGCGCGGTGCGCTGCCGAGCTGCTTCGCGAGTTGCCCGTAGGTCAACACGACGCCCGGCGGGATCTCGTTGATCGCCTGCCACACGCGCCGCTGGAACGCGGTGCCGCACTCGGCGAGCGGCAGCTCGAACCTGGCTGAGGCGCGCTCGAAGTAACGCTCGATCTGCTCGGCCGCCTCGCGCGCGAGCGGCGTCGTGGGCGCGACGTTGCTCGCTGAATCGGGTAGATAGACGATCTCACGCACGGCCTCGCCTTCGAGCCGGATGCCGACCTTGCCGAACGGGGCGTCGATCACTGCGTCAAACATGATTGCCTGTTCCTCTTGCGTGCCAACTTACCGGCACAGAATTGCCGTCACCGATTGACAGCCGCCGATTTGCAGCCACCGAATTGCAGCCACCGAATTGCGCCAACTTTACGCCGCTTCGAGCGCCCACTCCACATGCTCGCGCACGAGCGCCGACGGATCGTCGGCGCGCTGCCTCAATGCCCGCACGATCGAGGTACGCGCGTCGGCGTCAAGGCTCGCGGGCGCGGCGCGCAACGCGTTGCCCATGCCGACCGCGAGATTGCGCAGCCAGCTCTCATAACCGATGCGGCGAATCGCGCTGCCCTGCATGCGCGTGTCGAACTCGTCCGCACTCCACGCGAACAATTCGACCAGGGACGCGCGATCGAGCCCATGCCGCACGTCGAAATCGGCGACCGGCGCGGCCTGCGCGAACTTGTTCCACGGACACACGAGCTGGCAGTCGTCGCAGCCATACACGCGATTGCCGATCAGCGGGCGCATGTCGAGCGGAATGCTGCCCTTCAGTTCGATCGTCAGATACGAGATGCAGCGCCGCGCGTCGACCTTGTACGGCGCGACGATCGCGCCGGTCGGACAGGCGCCGATGCAACGCGTGCAGCTGCCGCAATGCGAGCCCGGCGTTTCGGGCGCGGCCTCGGGCGAGGTCTCGGCATCGGCCGGCAGCGGGATATCGACGTAGATCTCGCCGAGAAAGAACAGCGAGCCGGCGTCGCGCTGCAACAGCAGCGTGTGCTTGCCGCGCCAGCCGATGCCGGCCTTCTGCGCGAGCTCGACTTCGAGTACCGGCGCCGAATCGGTGAACACGCGATAGCCGAACGGCCCGATCGCCGCTTCGATCCGGTCGGCCAGTTGTTGCAGGCGATGTCGCAGCACCTTGTGATAGTCGCGGCCGCGCGCATAGATCGACACGACCGCTGTCGACGGGTCCGCGAGCCGCGCGAGCTCGGCCGTGCGCCAGTCGCGCGCCCCTTCGGCCGCCTCTGCCTCCCGCATCTGCGCGGGCAAATAGGCGATGCGCGCGGTGATCACGCGTCGCGTGCCGGCCACAAGCTCGGCCGGCCGCGCGCGTTTCATGCCGTGTTTGGCCATATAATCCATCTCGCCGTGGCAACCCGCTTCGAGCCATGCTGCAAGCGGCGCTTCGGCGGCCGACAGATCGGTATCGCTGATGCCGATTGCCCCGAAACCGAGCTCACGGCCCCATGTCTTGATGTCGAGCGCAAGCGCACGCAGCGCCGCTTCATCGAAACGGGACGTTGCACACGAGACTCGCGCGGCATCATCGGCCAGCGCGGGCGTGCAGGAATCAGGGGACTTCGGACTTCGGTTCATCACGCCATTTTACGAGAATGCCTGCCAATCCCGATCACGCGACCCTACCGTCCGCTCCCGTGCTGCTCGAACGCACATTCGCGCTCGCGGACGAAGCCGCCACTCAGGCATTCGGCGCGCGCTTCGCACAGGCGATCGAAAGCGTGCGCGCTGACTCGCGGGCCCAGCCGGAGACCGCAAGCGGCCTCGCGTTCCACGGCCTGCAAGTCCAACTGCTCGGCGACCTCGGCGCCGGCAAAACCACGCTCGTACGCGCAACCTTGCGCGGCCTCGGCCACACCGGCCGCGTGCGCAGTCCGACCTACACGCTCGTCGAACCGTACCTGCTCGAGCGGCCCGCCGGGGAACTCGCGCTTTATCACTTCGATCTGTACCGATTCACCGATCCGGCCGAATGGGCCGACGCGGGCTTTCGCGAATATTTCGACAGCGGCGCGGTCTGCCTCGTCGAATGGCCGCAACGCGCGGGCTTGCTGCTCGGCGTGCCGGATCTCGTCTTCTCGCTCGGGCTCAGCGGCAACGTGGACGCAAACGCGGACGCACGCGTACTCGTCGCACGCGCCTATAGCGAATCAGGAAAGGCATGTCTCGAAAGATGTTAATCAAACCATTCCACTCGATCGAATCGGCCGCGGGCGCAACGCATAACTGGCGGCGCCGGCAGATTCTGCGCGCGGGCGCGTCGACGCTCGTGCTCGGTCTCGTCGCGCCGCGCCTCGCCTTGGCGAGCTCGGTGCTCGGCGTGCGCGTGTGGCCCGCGCGCGACTACACGCGCGTGACGATCGAATCCGACCAGCCGCTGCAGAACACGCAGCAACTGCTGCAGGGACCGGACCGGCTCGTCGTCGATCTGAACGGGCTCAATCTCGATCAGGCGCTGAAGGATCTGGTGTCGAAGATCACGCCGAACGATCCGCAGATTTCGTCGGTGCGGGTCGGGCAGTATCAGCCCCATGTCGTGCGCATGGTGTTCGACCTGAAGGGCTCGGTGAAGCCGCAGGTGTTCGCGCTGCCGCCGGTCGGCGCGTACAGGTACCGGCTCGTGTTCGACCTGTATCCCGCAGTCGCGCCCGATCCGCTGATGGAACTGCTCGCGCAGACCGAGCGCAAGCAGCAGGCGCTCGACGAACAAAACAGTGCGCCTCCCGCGACGCTCGCCGGCCCCGGCACGCCGCCGCCCGTCGACAACAGCGAGGCGTTCTTCGAGCGTTACGCGCAGAACGGCGGTGCGGGCAACGGCGCCGGTAACGGCGCCGCGACGGGCGTACCGCATCCCCCCGCGCGTGGCGCGACGCCGCCACCGGTCATCGCCGGCCGGCAGGCGACGCCCGCCGCTCCGCTTGCGCCGCCCGCCGCGATCGCCCGCAACAAGGGCGGCAACACCAGCAACGGCACTCCCGCGCGCGGCCCTGACAGCGAGAACCTCGGCAACAGCGACGACACCTACGCGTTCACCACGCCGAAGTCGAGCCGCGGCAACACCGTGCGATTGCTCACGGTCGCGATCGATCCGGGTCATGGCGGCGAAGACCCGGGCGCGATCGGCGGCGGCGGCAGCTATGAGAAGCACATCGCGCTCGACATCGCGAAGAAGCTGCGCGCGAAGATCGACGCGCAGCCGAACATGCGCGCGATGATGACGCGCGATGCCGACTTCTTCGTGCCGCTGAACGTGCGCGTGCAGAAAGCACGCCGCGTCGGGGCGGACCTGTTCGTGTCGATCCACGCGGACGCGTTCACCACGCCCGAAGCGAAGGGCTCCTCGGTGTTCGCGCTGTCGGAGCACGGCGCGTCGAGCGCGGCCGCGCGCTGGATGGCGAACAAGGAGAACTCGTCGGACCTGATCGGCGGCATCAACATCAAGTCCGACGACGCGACCGTGAGCCGCGCGCTGTTCGATATGTCGACCACCGCGCAGATTCGCGACTCGATGCGCTACGGCAACTTCGTGCTCAAGGAGATCGGCGACATCAACAAGCTGCACAAGGGCTCGGTCGAGCAGGCCGGATTCGCGGTGCTGAAGGCGCCGGACATTCCGTCGATCCTCGTCGAGACCGCGTTCATCAGCAATCCGGACGAAGAGCGCCGCCTGAACGACGACGCCTATCGCGACAAGATGGCCAATGCGATCCTGGCCGGCATCAAGCGCTATTTCGCGGCCAATCCGCCGCTCGCCAAGAACCGCATGACGTGATGTCGTCGGGCGAGGTGCAACCGGCGCTCAACGCGCTGGCATCAAACGCTGCACGACCCAGCCGCCGAACACGTTGACCGCGAGCCCCGCCATCACGAGCAGCGCGCCCGCCACCTGCATCTCGGAGAGTTGCTCGCCAAGCAGCAGCGACGCCGACGCGAGCCCGACGATCGGCACCAGCAGTGAGAACGGCGCGACCTGGCTGGCCGGATAGCGCGACAGCAGACGGCTCCACAAACCATAGCCGAGTAACGTCGCGACAAAGGCGAGATAGACGATCGCGAAAATCGACAGCGCGCTGATGCCGCTCAGCGCGGTCGCGATCTCGCGCGGCCCTTCGAACACAGCCGACGCCGCGAAAAACGGCAGCGGCGGAATCAGGCTGCCCCACACGACGAGCCCAACCAGATCGACCTTGCCGACCTTCTTCGTGACGATATTGCCGAGCGCCCACATGCACGCGGCGCACAGCGTCAACAGGAAGCCGGCGAGCGACATCGTGTGGCCGCCTTGCAGACCGATCACCGCGAGGCCCGCCGCGGCGATCAGCAGACCGGCGACATTCGGCAAATGGAAGCGCTCGTGCAGAAACAGCGCCGCGAAGATCAGCGTGAAAAACGCCTGCGCCTGTAAAACCAGCGACGCGAGCCCCGCCGGCATGCCGACGTACATCGCCGAGAACAGGAACGCGAACTGCCCGAACGAGATCGTCGCGCCGTAGGCGAACAGCCACCGCCACGGCAACTGCGGCCGCTTGACGAAAAACACCGCCGGCACTGCCGCGAGCGTGAAGCGCAGCGCACCGAGGAGCATGGGCGGCACGCCATGCAAGCCGACCTTGATCACGACGAAGTTGACACCCCACGCGATCACGACGATCAGCGCGAGCAGCAAGTCCCTGGGCGACATCCGCGTCTCCAATGTGATGGTTCGATCCGCCAGTGTAGCGGAGGCCGCGATTTCGATTCATTGCGCCCGCCCGTGGCGTGCCTGCGCCGTTGCCGTCGGCCGCACGCGCCGCGCAGTAGAATCGACCATTCGTGCCCTCCTCTTTCACTTTCACGTCGAGCCTGCCCATGAGTTCCTCGATCAAAGCCGTCCTGAAACCGCATTTGCGCGATATCGGCAATCTGACCGTGCGGCGCGTGCTGCCGGCGCTGGCCGCGCGCCTGATCGGCCCGTTCATCTTCTTCGACCACATGGGCCCCGCGACCCTCGAACCCGGCACCGGCCTCGACGTGCGCCCGCATCCGCACATCGGCCTCGCCACCGTCACCTATCTGTTCGACGGCGCGATCATGCACCGCGACAGCCTCGGCTCCGAGCAGAAGATCGTCCCCGGCGACGTCAACTGGATGACGGCGGGGCGCGGCATCGTCCATTCGGAGCGCACGCCGCCGGAAGACCGCGCACGCGGCCAGAAGATTCACGGCATCCAGACCTGGGTCGCGCTGCCGCTCGCCGATGAAGACGCCGAGCCGTCGTTCGCGCATCATGCGGCCGCGACCTTGCCGGTCGTCGAGCGCAACGGTGTGACGCTGCGCGTGATCGCGGGCGCCGCGTTCGGCGCGGTGTCGCCGGTCGCGACGTTTTCGGGCACGTTGTACGTCGCCGCCAACTTCACGCCGGGCAGCGCGTTCGCGCTCGAACCCGAACACGAGGAGCGCGGCGTGTATCTGGTGGAAGGCGATCTGGAGATCGACGGCACGCCGCTCGAAGCGGGCCAGATGGCCGTGCTCGCGCTCGACGAAACCGTCACCCTCGCGAGCACGGACGGCGCGCGCGTGATGTTGCTCGGCGGCGAAAAGCTCGACGGCGAGCGCTTTATCGAATGGAACTTCGTGGCGAGCTCGCGCGAGAAGATCGAAGCGGCGAAGCTCGCATGGACGAATCAGGAGATGGGCCACGTGCCCGGCGAAACCGAATGGATTCCGCTGCCGCAGCGCAAGTGACGGCCCCGGGACCGCGCGCGCAAGGACCGCATTGAATTCGCGCGCTTCGGCCCCAACTAGCCACAAACCGTTTCTATCGACGAGGACGCAATGGACACCACTCTGGCCACTTTCGAACAGGACGTCATCAAGGCGTCGCTGCTGGCCCCCGTGCTGGTCGATTTCTGGGCGCCATGGTGCGGCCCCTGCAAGAGTCTCGGCCCGATGCTCGAAAAGCTCGAAGCCGAAGCGGCCGGCAAATGGAAACTCGTCAAGGTCAACGTGGACGAGAATCACGAACTGGCCGCGCACTTCCAGGTGCGCAGCATTCCGCACGTCATCGCATTCGCCGACGGCCAGCCGGTCGATCAGTTCGTCGGCGTGCTGACGGAAGGACAGCTGCGCGAGTTCCTCGACCGGCTCGTGCCGCAGGGTGCGCCGGGCGCGCGCATCGAGGCGCAGACCGCGCTCGCCGAAGGCCGCCGCGACGACGCGTACGATCTGCTGCAAGCGGCGCTCGCGTACGACCCGGGCTTCGACGACGCACGCATGGACCGCATCGAGTTGCTGCTCGAAGACAATCGCATCGACGAGGCGCGCAACGAAGTCGATCTGCTGTCGCCGAAAACCACGCAAGGCATCGACGCGCGCTTCAACGCGATCAAGACGCGGCTCGACGCGGTGGACGCCGCCGCCGACCTGCCGCCCACCGATGCGCTCGAGGCGCGCGTCGCCGGCAACCCGGACGATCTCGAGGCGCGCTTCGATCTCGCGAATGCATTTATCGCGCGGCGCAAATATGCGCAGGCGCTGGAACAGCTTCTCGCGATCGTGCAGCGCGACCGCGCGTTCCGCGACGATATCGGCCGCAAGACGATGTTGTCGGTGTTCGATCTGGCCGCGCATCAGCCGGAGCTGGTGTCACAGTGGCGGCGCAAATTGAGCGCGTCGTTGTACTGATCGCTCGTGGCGATTCGCCGTGCGGCGGGTTGGGTGGTGTGCGGGTTGAAGAATCCGGCCGCCTAAACCGCCGCCTTCTTCCCCAACTCCCGTAAGACATACGCCGCGGCCGCGAAACCAAAGCTCGCGGTCACGCACACGCTCGACCCAAACCCCGCGCAATTCAACCCGACCGGCCCCGTATGTCCGGGCGAGGTGCTCACGTGCTCGGCTTCTTCATCGATATCGCAGACGGCCGCCTCCGGATAGATCAACGGCTCGTCCGAATACACGGCGCTCACCTTGAACTTCGCCTTTGGCCCGCGCGGAAAGCCATGCTGTTTGCGCAACTGGCCGCGCACCTTCGAGAGCAGCGGATCCTGAATCGTCAGCGCGAGATCGTCGATGCGGATGCGCGTCGGGTCGAGCTGACCGCCCGCGCCGCCGATCGTGATCAGCGGCTGCTTGCGCTCGACGCACCACGCGATCAGCGCGGTCTTCGTGCGCACGCTGTCGATCGCGTCGATCACGTAATCGAAGCCGCCGCCGAGCGTCGCCGCGAAATTGTCCGGCTCGACGAAGTCTTCGATCAGCCGCACGTCGCAATGCGGATTGATCGCCGCGATGCGTTCGGCCATCGCTTCGACCTTCGGCTTTCCGTAGTTGCCGTCGAGCGCGTGAATCTGCCGGTTCGTGTTGCTTTCCGCGACGTTGTCGAGATCGATCAGCGTCAGCGTGCCGAGCGCGCTGCGCGCAAGCGCCTCCGCGACCCACGACCCCACCCCGCCGATACCGATCACCGCGACGTGCGCGCGCTCGAACGCGGCGAGCGCAGGTGCGCCGTACAGACGCGCAATGCCGCCGAAACGGCGTGCCCGATCGGCGGATTCATTCGCGTCGAGGCTGGTAGTAAGATCGGATTGCGCGGTGGTGCTGGACATGATGGCAGGGCTCGAAGACACAGGCGGAACGGAGAAAGCGGCGGCGTTCTGGCACAGACCAGCGCGCGCAGCCCGTATTTTGCCTGAAGCCGTGAAAGCCGCCGCGCCGGACTCCTTGCAGCGGCGCAACGTTGCAGGCTTGCGCTGGGGCAACATGCGCCGCGCGATACGTTGATCCGCTCGCGCGCAAAAAACCGGCTCCTTAGTTATACTTGCCTTACTGTAGCGTTCGCATAAGAACATGATCTCCCTCGCCGAGCTTCGAAAAAACTATTCGCTGGGGTCACTGGACGTTGCCGACGTCAACCACGATCCATTCCGTCAATTCGACACGTGGTTCCAGCAGGCAATCGACGCCAGGCTGCCCGAGCCGAATGCGATGACCCTCGCTACGGTAGACGCGCGCGGCCGGCCATCGGCACGCATCGTGCTGATCAAGGGGGTCGACGAACGCGGTTTCGTGTTCTTCACCAATTACGAGAGCCGCAAGGGCCGCGAGCTAAGCGCGAATCCCTACGCGAGCCTGCTGTTTCACTGGATCGAACTCGAGCGCCAGGTGCGCATCGAGGGCCGCGTCGTCAAGACGAGCGAAGCGGACAGCGATGCGTATTTCGCGTCTCGTCCGCTCGGCTCGCGCATCGGTGCATGGGCTTCGAATCAGAGTCAGGTGATTGAAAGCCGTTCGCAGCTTGAAGTACGCGAACGCGAAATCAGCCTGCAATACGGCGACAATCCTCCGCGTCCGCCGCACTGGGGCGGCTACCGTCTGGTGCCCGACGCGATCGAATTCTGGCAGGGGCGGCCGTCGCGACTGCATGATCGTCTGCTCTTTACGCGCGCGCAAGAAGGCGGCATCTGGCAAATCGCGCGCCTGTCGCCCTGACCCGACGAATGACGCCGGCCATGCCGCCAATGTGGCGGCACGCGCCGGCGGGATTGCGTTGCGCGGCCCGCGGAATGCGCCGCGCCCCGTCGCGATCCACACAGCTTTGCTTTAAATCATCGAACACGGAGAGATCGCATGTTCTGGGAGAAAAAGCTGGCGCAGTGGGTTGAAGATGTCAAAACCAAAGCTAACCTGCCCGCACGCCTCGTGCTGTGGGACGGTCAGCAACACGACTTCGGGCAGTTCGCCGCGCCCCAGGTCACGCTACACGTGAAGAGCGCAACCGCGCTGCCCTATCTGCTCGAACCGAGCCTCGACAATCTGGGCGAAGCCTATGTGAAAGGCAAGATCGACATCGAGGGCAAGCTGTCGGACATCATCAATATCGGCTACCAGCTTGCTCGCAGCACCGTGACGAGCGCCAGCAAGCTCGCGCGAGTACGGCGCTACTTCAATCACTCGAAGAGCTCGGACAAGAAAGCGATCCAGTATCACTACGACGTCTCGAACGAGTTCTACAAGCTGTGGCTCGACGAGAACATGGTCTACTCATGCGCATACTTCGAGACCGGCACCGAAGATCTCGCGACGGCACAGCTAAAGAAAATCGATCACATTCTGACCAAAATCCAGCTGCAGCCGGGCCAGCGTCTGCTCGACATCGGCTGCGGCTGGGGCGCGCTCGTGCTGCGGGCCGCCCGGAAGTTCGGCGCGCAGTGCGTGGGCGTCACGCTGTCGCAAAACCAGTTCGATCTCGCTACAGCGCGCGTGAAGGCGGCGGGTCTCGCAGACCGGATCGAAATCCGCCTGCAGGACTATCGCGACGTGCAGGGGCAGTTCGACCGCATCACGAGCGTCGGCATGTTCGAGCACGTCGGCCGCAAGAACCTGGCGGGTTATTTCCAGAAGATGCACGATCTGCTCGCCGACGACGGCATCGCCATGAATCACGGCATTACGTCGAGCGACGCCGATAGCGGCGAAACCGCGCTCGGCGGCGGCGAGTTCATCGACCGCTACGTGTTCCCGGACGGCGAGCTGCCGCACATCAGCCTCGCGCTCGAATCGATGCAGCGCGGCGGCCTCGAACCGGTTGACGTCGAAAGCCTGCGCCGTCACTATGCGCACACGCTCGATATCTGGGCGGAGAATTTCGAGGCCCATGCGGACGCAGCCCGCAAGCTCGTCGACGACGAAAAATTCCGCATCTGGCGCGTGTATCTGGCCGGCTGCGCGTATGCGTTCGAGAACGACGACGTGTCGATCTTTCAGGTCGTGTGCCGCAAGGCCGGCCGCAGCGCGAAAACCCTGCCCTGGTCGCGCCGCTACATGTACGAAAAGCCGCTGTGAGCCGGCCCGGCTGTGACCGGTTGCGCCGAGCGCGGGCCTCGAGCATCCGCCTGCTGCCGATTGCAGGCGCACCGCCCCGCCGTCAACCGGCCTTGATCCGGTGCGCGAATTTCTGGCGGAATTTCGCGACCTTCGGCGCGACCACGAACGAGCAGTAGCCCTGATTCGGGTGCTGCGCGAAGTAGTTCTGGTGATACGCCTCGGCGGGCCAGTAGTTCTCGCCGAGCGGCAGCACCTCAGTCACGATCTTGCCATCGTAAATGCCCTTTTCCCCGATCTCGCGAATCGCCTGCAGCGCGGTTTCGCGCTGCGCGTCGGAATGCGTGAAGATCACCGAGCGGTATTGTGTGCCGACGTCGTTGCCCTGCCGGTTCAGCTGGGTGGGATCGTGGATCGCGAAGAAGATGTCGAGAATCTCGCGATAGCTGATCTTCGCCGGATCGAAATCGACCTTGACCACTTCCGCGTGACCGGTGTCGCCATCGCAGACCTGCTCATAGCTCGGATGGCGCGTGTGCCCTCCCGCATAACCCGACTCCACCGCATTGACGCCCTCGACACCCAGATACACCGCTTCGAGGCACCAGAAACATCCACCGCCGAGCGTTGCCGTCTCGTTCATAAGCTTCACTCCAGGATCAGAATCACGAAATGATGAGCAACCCGCGGGCCTGTGTAACGCCGCCGGGTCTGCCGCCGCATTGGAATATATGGCCGAAAACGCGTCCTGAAAGGTACACGCCAAACATCCGTCGCGCGACGCGGTGCGCGATTCCGGAAAATCCGACCGTACCAATATCGAGTATAGAAACGCCGTCGTACGATGGGCGAATATCTCCACCGCTACCGGCACACGCACACAAGCTGTGCGGCTCGCGCGGCGAATGCAGTTAAAATTGGTGGAAATCCACGCTTTTCACCATGACTTTCGAAAAATCCGCTGCCAGCCCCGCATGTCTGTGCGCTTATTCCCACTTTAGCCCGTCTTTCACACGGCGCGCGCCGGGGACCTTGCCCCAATGAAGCGCGCGAGCCCGCCCAACTTCGATCAGAGCGCCTTCAAACAGGCACTCAGCCAGTTCGCGACCGGCGTCACCGTGATCACGACGCGCGCCGCGTCCGGCCAACTGATCGGCATTACGGCCAGTTCCTTCAACTCGGTGTCGCTCGACCCGCCGCTCGTGCTGTGGAGTCTCGCGACGCGCTCGGCGTCGATGCCGGTATTCCGCGCCAACAGTCACTATGTCGTCAACGTGCTGGCCGCCTCGCAGCTCGATCTGTGCAAGCGCTTCGCGACCGTGAAGGGCGACCGCTTCGAGGGCGTGTCGCACGCGGCGGGCGACACCGGCATGCCGGTGCTCGACGGCGCGCTCGCGTGGTTCGAATGCCATAACCGCAGCCGCTACGAGGAAGGCGACCACGTCATTTTCGTCGGTGAAGTGGAACGCTGCGGCGTGCACGAAAATGCCGCGGAGATCCTGCCGCTGGTGTTCCAGAGCGGCCAGTTCCACGGCCTGAAGCCGCTTTGAGCGCTTAGGGTCGGTCAATCAGGCGGGGCAAACCCTGCGCGCCCCCGCCCTCATTTTCCTCAGCGCTCGCTATGCGTCGCCCCGTGCCCGCTGGCCTTCTTCACGAGCGACACCGGCACGCCCGAATCTTCCTTCAGCGTTTCGAGCACGATGTTCGAACGGATGTCCATCACGCCCGGCGCCTTGTAGAGGCGATTGAGCACGAAATCAGAATAGTGTTTGAGGTTGTGCACGAGCACCCGCAGCAGATAATGGGTCTCGCCGGTCACGACGAACGCGCCGACCACTTCGGGCCAGTCGCGTAGCGCTTCGGCAAAGCGCTCGTGCCAGTTCTGCTGGTCGTTGCGCATCGATACCTGCACGAACGCTTCCAGCTCGAATCCCAATACTTCGCGGTTCAGACAAGCGCGGTAATGCTCGATGACGCCCTGCTCCTCCAGCAGACGCAGCCGTCGCAAACAGGCCGATGGCGAGAGCGAGATGCGCTCCGCGAGGTCGAGGTTGCTGATCCTTCCTTCCTGCTGCAGCACCGTCAAGATACGGCAATCGGTGGCGTCGAGCGAGATCGCGTTCATATTCGGTCTCCCTTTTCCGTTTGACTCAAATTATGTTCCAAGACACGGCAAAGAAGGAGATTTTTTCGCAATCACATTTCGCGGCTCGACCTCTATGATTCAGAGACAGTCATCTTGCGCCGGAAGCGTCATGCGAGCACTTTGGGACATCACCCCCGCCGTCGATACCGCCACGCCCGTCTGGCCGGGCGACACGCCGGTCGGCATCGAGCGCGTCTGGCGCATGGAGACTGGCTCGCCCGTCAATGTCGCGCGTCTGACGATCTCGCCGCACACCGGCGCGCATGCTGATGCGCCGCTGCACTACGACGCCGACGGCGCCGCGATCGGCGACGTGTCCCTCGACGCGTACTTAGGTTTATGCAGAGTGATTCACTGTATCGGCGCGTCGCCTGTTGTGACGCCACAACACCTGGCTGGCTCGCTCGACGATCTGCCGCCGCGAGTCTTACTGCGCACTTACAGAAAGGCGCCGACGCGCGAGTGGGACAGCGCGTTCTGCGCGGTCGCGCCCGAGACCGTCGATCTGCTCGCCGCGCGCGGCGTCAAGCTGATCGGCATCGATACGCCGTCGCTCGATCCGCAGGAATCCAGGACGATGGACGCGCATCACAGGATTCGCGCGCACCGGATGGCAATTCTCGAAGGCATCGTGCTCGACGCGGTCGAGCCCGGCGACTACGAACTGATCGCGCTCCCGCTGAAGCTGACCACGCTCGACGCGAGCCCGGTGCGCGCGGTGCTGCGCGCGCTGCCGGGATGCACATGAGACAAAACATGCAACACCAGGCTGACCGCCCCAACCTTTCGGACTCACCATGAATCATCGTGACGAAGCAGTGGCGCTCGACGGCGCCGACCCGCTCGCAGCGCTGCGCGACCAGTTCGCGTTGTCGCCGACCACCATCTATCTCGACGGCAACTCGCTCGGCGTGCCGCCGGCCGCCGCCGCGCAGCGCGCGCAGACCGTGATCGCCGCCGAATGGGGCGAAGGCCTGATCCGCAGTTGGAACAACGCGGGCTGGTTCGCGCTGCCGCGCCGGCTCGGCAACAAGCTCGCGCCGCTGATCGGCGCGGCCAAGGACGAGGTCGTGATTACCGATACGATCTCGATCAATCTGTTCAAGCTGCTGTCGGCGGCGGTGCGGCTCGCGAATACGCGCGATCCGAAGCGTCGCGTGATCGTGTCCGAGCGCTCAAATTTTCCGAGCGATCTGTATATCGCGCAGGGATTGATCGAGCAGCTCGATCGCGGCTACGAGCTGCGCCTCGTCGACGATCCGTCAGAGCTGCCTGACGCGATCGGCGCGGACACCGCGATCGCGATGCTCACGCACGTCAACTACCGCACCGGCTACATGCACGACATGGCCGCGCTCACGAAGCTGATCCACGACAGGGGCGCGCTCGCGCTGTGGGATCTCGCGCATTCGGCGGGCGCGGTGCCAGTCGATCTGAACGGCGTGAACGCCGACTACGCGGTCGGCTGCACGTACAAGTATCTGAACGGCGGCCCCGGCTCGCCCGCGTTCGTGTGGGTGCCCAAGCGTCACCAGAACGAGTTCGCCCAGCCGCTGTCGGGCTGGTGGGGGCATCGCGCGCCGTTCGAGATGAACCCGTCGTATCAACCCGATAACGGTATCGGCCGCTACCTGTGCGGCACGCAGCCGATGGTGTCGATGGCGCTCGTCGAATGCGGGCTCGACGTGTTCCTGCAAACGACCATGCAGGCGGTCCGCGCAAAGTCGCTCGCGCTGACCGATCTGTTCATCGAACTCGTCGAGACACGTTGCGGCGACTTTCCGCTCAAGCTCGTGACGCCGCGTGAGCATGCGCAGCGTGGCTCGCATGCGAGCTTCGAACATCCGCACGGCTATGAGGTGATGCAGGCGCTGATCGCGCGCGGCGTGATCGGCGACTATCGCGAGCCGCATGTGCTGCGCTTCGGCTTCACGCCGCTGTACACGCGCTTCGTCGACGTATGGGACGCCGTCGAAACGTTGCGCGACGTGCTCACGCGCGAGGCCTGGCGGGCTCCCGAATTCGCCCAGCGCGGCGCCGTTACCTGAGGATTGCAGAAATGACCGATCACATGCACACGCCGGGCTTGCCAGAAGAACCGGCGGCACAAGGCTGCCCGTTCGGCCATGGGCAGAAGGCGGCGGCTGCCCAGGCGAGCGCGGCCGACAGCGGCTGGCACGACGCGCAGCTCGACTTCTCGGAGTCGATGAGCTACGGCGATTATCTGTCGCTCGGCACGCTGCTCGATGCGCAGCATCCGTTGTCGCCGGATCACAACGAGATGCTGTTCATCATCCAGCATCAGACGAGCGAGCTGTGGATGAAGCTGGCGCTCTATGAGCTGCGCGCGGCGCTCGCGGCCGTGCATCGCGACGAGTTGCCGCCCGCATTCAAGATGCTCGCGCGCGTCTCGCGGATCATGGAGCAACTGGTGCAGGCGTGGAGCGTGCTCGCGACGCTGACGCCGTCCGAATACACGGCGATGCGGCCTTACCTCGGCGGCTCGTCGGGCTTCCAGTCGTATCAGTACCGGCAGATCGAATTCCTGCTCGGCAACAAGAACGAGCAGATGCTGAAGCCGCACGCGCATCGCGCCGACGTGTACGCGCAAGTGAAGGCATCGCTCGAAGCGCCGTCGTTCTACGACGAAGTGGTGCGCCTCCTCGCGCGGCGCGGCTTCGCGATTTCGCCCGCGCGGCTCGAACGCGACTGGACGAAGCCGACCGAACATGACGCCTCGGTCGAAGCGGCGTGGCTCGAGGTGTATCGAAATCCGTCCGGGCATTGGGATCTATACGAGATGGCCGAGGAACTCGTCGATCTCGAAGACGCGTTCCGCCAATGGCGCTTCCGCCACGTGACGACGGTCGAGCGCATCATTGGCTTCAAACAGGGCACCGGCGGCACGAGCGGCGCGCCGTATCTGCGCAAGATGCTCGACGTCGTGCTGTTTCCCGAGCTGTGGCATGTGCGGACGGTGCTGTAACGGTTAGCGGGTGCGAGGTACTTTCCCCGCAACGGGAGAATCACGGCGAGCGCAATGCTCGCGGCTATTCCCGCTCGATGCAGAACAGGTCCCTCGCATCGGGCTACGGAAGATTCGGAGTTGTCCGAATCCTGAGAGATGGTCAGCAAGGCAGCATCGAAACCCCATAAAAACACCAGAGGGTTTCGATATGCCCGGTGCCGATAACACCGAAGGAGTGAAGGTTGTACTGAGTGCTCCACAACTCGTAGCCGTGCTATCCCACCAGTCGATCAGTCAGACGGAGATGTTTTCCAACCGGCTTTGGGGCGGGTTGCGGATCGTCGGCGGCGTGCTGGAAATGGTCGGTGCAGGTGCGCTGTGCGTTTTGCCCGAGCCGACGATGGCGAGCAAAGCCGGCTGTGTGACGTTCGGGGTACATGGCTCGGACTCGGCGGCTGCAGGCCTGAGGCAGGTCTGGACTGGTCAGGACACGGCCACGTTGACCCAGCAGGGCACGACGAAACTCGCTGAAGCGATGAAGGCGAGCCCCGACATGGCGAACAATATCGGCCTGTCCCTCGACATCGCCGTGCCATTCGGCTTTGCTGGCTCGATCAGGGCGGCCCGCGCCACGAGCGTCACGATGGGCCGGATCCACTTGCACATGCATGAGGCGAGGGCGGGCAGCCGGATTGGTGGGCATACGATTTCGAAGCACGTCGGACGGACTGAAACGCAGTTGCGGGAGAGGCTCAGGCTGGAGCCGACAAGACGCGTAGTATCGTCGTTCGTAAATCTTGAGGAGGCAGAGTGGGCTATATCGGAAACGATGCGCGCAAATGCCTTACTGATTAACGCATGGACGAAAGGACCGAAAGAGCCTCTGAGGCTGGAGAAGGACGTCGGAAGAAAGGTGGGTTATGCATTGGTCAGGAAGACCGACACGTTGGTGAACAGCAGTAAAGTATGGGTTGTCTTGAAATACGAAACGTATAACAGAATGCCCTGCTACATTCTCACGGCGATTCTCAGTGACTGATTTCGAGTGAATATCGATATATGAGATACGACAATCTGGATCAATTGATCGGTGTCTACTTCAATGAAGATTCCGACTACTGGGGAGAGACAATTGAAGATCTGGTTCGGGCTTGTGCAAGCGGATGCACGCCAGACATGATTAACGCGAAGGTGGCCGACATAGACCGGTTCAAGAGAGATCACGCTGGAAATCTTGACGCAGCCTTTGAGGAAAATTTTGGCAGGCAGTTCGATCCGACACTGTGGGGTCACACCACCGAATCCTTTCTTGACGAGCTCAGGCGTCTTCTTCTGAGTGTATAGCCTGCGCCTCCTTCCACGGCACGGCCCCACACAGTCTGGTGGAGCTTCTGCGTACTTTCAATTCATCTGGCAACCGAAAGTGCCTGCCCTCTAGCACGCCGTGATCTATGAGATACGAAGATTTGTTTCAATTGATCGGTGGCTACTTCAATGAAGATTTCGACTACTGGGGAAACACAATTGAAGAGTTGGTCCGGGCTTGTGCAAGCGGATGCACGCCAGACATGATTAACGCAACGGTGGCCGACATAGAGCGGTTCAAGAGCGATCATGCTGGAAATCTTGACGCAGCCTTTGAGGAAACCTTTGGCGGGCAATTCGACCCCGCCCTGTGGGGCCATACAGCGGAGTCTTTTCTTGACGAAGTGAAGCGTCTTCTTCTGAGCGAATAGCCCGCGAGTCCCCCTCTAGCGCGCCGTATACCCGCCATCAATCGGCAGACACACCCCGCTGATCATCGACGCCGCATCGCTCAGCAGAAACAGAATCGGCGCGGCCACTTCGGCCGATTCGGCGAAGCGCCTGAGCGGAATCGCCTGTAAAGCGGGATCGCGTTTGACAGGATCGCTCCAGGCCAGCACCGCCATCGGCGTCAGCGTGACCGTCGGGTTCACGCTGTTCACGCGAATCCCGTGCGGACCCAGCTCGACGCACAGCGCGCGCGTGACCGCATCGAGCGCGGCCTTCGAGGCCGAGTAGCTCAGATGGTCGTCGAGCGCGACGAGCGCGGCTTGGCTCGACACATTCACGATGCTGCCCGCGCGCCCCGAGTCGAGCATACCGCGTGCAACGTGCTTCGCGACCAGCACCGCGCCGCGTGTGTTCACCGCCATCACGCGATCGAAGTTAGCGGCCGTCGTATCCACCGCGCGTTCGAGCAACGCGATGCCCGCGCAATTCACGAGACCATCGAACGGTTCGAGCGAGGCGAATGCCTCGTCGATCGCGGCTTCGTCGCTGACATCGAGCACCAACGGCTCGCAGCAGGTTTCCTCGGCGAGCCGCGCGAGTTCGTTCACGTTGCGCGCGGCCGCGACGACCGACGCGCCGCTCGCGCGCAGTGCCTCGACCGTCGCACGGCCGATGCCGCTGGAGGCGCCCGTCACAAGAATCGAGCGGCCGGAAAAATCGAAAGTGGCATTCATGATGTTTGCAAGCGATGCATGACCGGCTTCAACGCCGGATAGAGATCCGTGTACACGCCAAAGCGCTGCGCGTATGACGCCATGCGCTCTGCGTCAGGCTGCGCGCGCTTGACGAGCGTGACCCAGCCGCCTTGCGCCGCTTCGCGCGACACGAGGCCGACGCCGAGCGCGGCGAGCAGCGCGGCGCCCATCGCGGCTTCGACGTCCTGCTCGATCGTATAGACCGGATAGCCGGTGACGTCGGCGATGATCTGCATCCACAGGTGCGAATGCGCGGCGCCGCCCACGACGATCAGCTTGTCATCAAGCGATTGCGCGCCTTTGCGCCCCGCCTCGATGTTGTGCTTCAGCGCAAACGACACGCCTTCGAGCACGGCGCGATACAGATGCGCACGCGTATGAAACAGCGACAATCCGACGAAGGCGCCGCTCGCTTTCGCATCCCACACCGGACTGCGCTCGCCCATCAGATACGGCAGGAACAGCACGCCGTCGGCGCCGGGCGGCACTTGCGCGGCGCTTTCTTCGAGCAGCCGATGCGGATCGCCATGCGGCGTCGCACGCGCGGCCTCGATCTCCGCGTGACAGAACTGCTCGCGATACCATGTGACCGAGGCACCCGCGGTGATCGCGCCGCCAAACACGTAGATGTCGTGCTGCCCGTTGAAAACGTGGGGCATGCTGATCAGGCCGTGCCGCGCGTCGACGCGCTGATTGATGTAGCCCCAGCACATACTCGTGCCGATCATCGCGACGTGCTGCCCCGCGCGCGTGACGCCGGCCGCGAAGGTCGCCATCGCCGCATCGACGCCGCCCGCCACGATCGCCGTGCCCGCTTCCAGCCCGAGTTGCGCGGTCCATTGCGACAACAGCCCGCCCACCACCTCCGACGATTCGACGAGCCGCTCGGGCATCATCGTCGCGGGAATGCCGAGCATGTCGAGGGCTTCATCCGACCAGTCGCGCCGCGCGATATCGTAGACGCCGCCGATATTGCCGGCCGAACTGTGATCGACGGCGACCTCTCCGGTCAGCATGTAGATCACGTATGCATTCGGCGGCAGGAAAAAGCGCGTATGCGCCCACACGTCCGGCTGGTTCTCGCGCAGCCACAGCATCTTCGTGTAGCCGTAATAGCTGTCCACCCCATTACCCGTGATCGCATAAAGCCGTTCGAGATCGACGTTCTCGCGCACCCAATCGACTTGCGCGGTCGCGCGCCGGTCCATCCAGATCAGGCACGGCGCGAGCGGCCGCATGTCGGTGTCGACCGGAATGCCCGAGCCGCCATACAGGCTGCTCACGCACAGCGCCTTGATCGAGCCCGGGGCGATGCCGGCCGCTTTCGCGTCCTTCACGCACGCGGCCACGCACTCGACAACCGCATTCATCCACACCGCGGGCCACTGTTCGGCCCACAACGGCTTCGGCGTATCGGGCTGATAAGCCGAAGCACGCTGCGCGACGATCGCGCCATGCTCGTCGACCAGCAACGCCTTCGTGCTCTGCGTGCCGATATCGACGCCGACGACGTAGTTCATAGAGTCTCCGTTGCAAAGCCACGCGCGACAGTCACGCGCGCGGCTTCATCAGCACCTTGATCGAGTCGAGCGAGTTCGCGATCCGGATCGCATCGTCCCATTCTTCCAACGAAAAGCCGTGCGTGACGATGCCCTTCGACGTGACGAGCCCGCGCGCGAGCAGATCGATCGCAATGGGATAGCAATAGGGTCCAAGATGCGCGCCACGCACGTCGAGCTCCTTGCGATCGCCGATCACCGACCAGTCGAGCGTCGTATCCGCGCCGAATACGGAGAATTCGACGAAGCGCCCGAGCTTGCGGATCAGGTCCATCCCCTGGTTCACGCCGATCGGCGCGCCCGTCGTTTCAATATAGACGTCGCAGCCGTATCCGTCAGTGAGCGAATGGATAATCGCGAGCGCGTCCTGCTCCTTCGGATTGATCGTCACGTCCGCGCCGTATTCGCGCGCGAGTGCAAGCCGCTCTTCGACGAGATCGATCACGACGAGCTTCTTCGGCGTCTTCAGATGCGCGACTTGCGTCATCATCAAACCGAGCGGTCCCGCGCCTGCGATCACGACGACGTCGTCGAGCTGCAGATCGCCGCGATTGACCGTATGAATCGCGCATGCGAGCGGCTCGATGATGGCGGCGTCTTCGAGCGAGATGCCGTCGGGAATCTTGTGGACGATCGCGGTCGGCGGAATGCGCATGTACTCGGCCATGCCGCCGTCCGCGACTTCGCGCTGAAAGCCGAAAATGTTGTGCACTTCGCACATCCAGTACTGGCCCGATTTGCAATAACGGCACTTGCCGCACGGCACGATCTGCTCGGCGATCACACGCTCGCCCTTGCGCACGCCGAAATGCTCGGCCGCGCCCTCGCCGAGTTCCTCGACATAGCCGAAGAACTCGTGGCCCGGAATCACCGGCGCCTTGACCCACGGGCTCGGGCCGCCCCAGAACATTTTCGCGCCCGAATGGCATTTGCAGTCGCTCGCGCAAATGCCGCACGCGGCAATGCGGATCACGAGTTCATGCGCGCGGGCGCGCGGCTTCTGTACCTGTTCGACGCGATAGTCTCTCGGTGCATGACAGACGATGGCGGTCATGTTCTGCTGGTCGGATTGGGTCGTCATTGCAAAGTCCTGCGAAAAGAAGGATGTGGGAAGGAGACGTTACTTGCGACGGTCGCGGCTGATATAGATTGCGAGCAGAATGATTCCGCCCTTGATCACGTTCTGCACGTATGGATTCACGCCGACCATGTTGAGGCCGTTGTTCAAGACGCCAAGTAGCAGTGCACCGATCAGCGTGCCGATGATTGAGCCGCGTCCGCCGGAGATCGACGTGCCGCCCATCACCACGGCGGCGATCGCGTCGAGTTCGAAGCCGACGCCCGCGTTCGGCTGACCGCTCATCAGACGCGCGGTCAGCACGATCGCGGCGAACGCGGAAGTCAAACCGGCGATCGTGTAGACGATCAGCTTCACCCGCGCGACGCGCACGCCTGACAATCGCGTCGCCTGCTCGTTGCCGCCGATCGCATAGACATAGCGGCCAAACGGCATGCGTTCGAGCAGCACCCACGCGATCACATAGATCACCGCCATGATGACGACCGGCGCCTGGACGCCGAGAATCTTGCCGCTGCCGAAGAAGCTGACCCAATCGGGCAGACCGTCGATCGGATAGCCGCCCGTGTAGATCAGCGCGAGACCGCGCGCGATACCCATCGTCGCGAGCGTGACGATGATCGGCGGCATGCCGGCGAACGCGACGAAGAAGCCGTTGGCCGCGCCGAAACCGAGGCCGACCGCGAGTCCGACCGCAAGCGCGGCCACGCCGTTCATGCCGGCCACCATCAGCCCGGCCGACAGCGTGCCGGCCAGCGCCATCACCGAGCCGACCGACAGATCGATGCCGCCCGTCAGGATCACGCAGGTCATGCCGACCGCGATGATCGCGTTGATCGACACCTGGCGCAGCACGTTCTCGATGTTCGCGGCGGACAGGAAGCTATCGCTCGCGAACACCATCACGATGCAGACGACCACGAGACCGATGAACGGATAGAACAGCGTCGAGCGTTTCAGCGCGGCCCACGCGAAGCTCACCGGAGCGCCCGGCGTGTCGCCGCTGACGCTCGATGTTTTCGGCGAGGAAGGCGGATTAGGCATGTTCATGAGTTGCTCCTGACGACCCGGCGGTCGCATACGTCATCACGGCGTTCGCTTCGATCGCATTGCCTTCGAGCAGCGCTTCGATGCGGCCCTGCCGGAACACGGCGACGCGGTCGCACATGCCGACGATTTCCGGCAATTCGGACGAGATCATGATGATCGAGTAGCCGCGCGCGGTCAGTTCGCGCATCAGCAGGTAGATCTCCGCTTTCGCGCCGACGTCGATGCCGCGCGTCGGTTCGTCGAAGATCAGGATGTTGGTGTGGTGATTGAGCCAGCGCGCGATCACGACTTTCTGCTGATTGCCGCCCGAGAGCGTCGCGACTTCGGTGTGCATCGTCGGCGCCTTCACGCCGACCCGTTTCATGATCTCGGCGGTCGCGCACGCTTCGCTGCGCTGGTCGATAAAGAAGCGCAGCGAGCGATACTTGCCGAGGTTGTTGATCGAGATGTTCTGCTTGATCGAGAAGTCGGTAATGAGCCCTTCGGTCTTGCGGCTCTCGGGCAGAATGCCGACGCCCGCGCGCAACGCATCGGCCGGATCGGCGAGCTTCGCGGCCGCGCCGTTCACGCGAATCTCCTTCACGTGGGCGCGCTCCGCGCCGATCACCGCGAGCGCGGTCTCGGTGCGCCCTGAACCGACGAGTCCCGCGAAGCCGAGAATCTCGCCTTCGCGCAGTGTGAAGCTCAGCTCCGGGCTGTCCTTGAACCGTTGCAGGCGCACGACGTCGAGCACGATCCTGGCGTCGGCGCGCGGCACAGGCTTCGGCGGAAAGCTGCTCTCGATGCGCCGTCCCACCATCATCTGCACGAGCCGGCTCACGTCGGATTGCGCGACCTCGGTCATGCCGACGTACTGACCGTCGCGCAGCACCGTGATGCGGTCGCACACTTCGAAAATCTCTTCGAGGTGGTGCGAGATAAAGATCATCGCGACGCCCTGCTGCTTCAACTCGCGCATGATCGTGAACAGATGCGCGGCCTCGGCGGGCGTCAGCGTCGCGGTCGGTTCGTCGAGAATCAGCACGCGCGCATCGAGCGACAACGCCTTGCCGATTTCGACGAACTGCTGCTGCGCGACCGACAGTTCCCGAATCGGCACCGACAGATCGATCGCAACGCCAAGCCGCCCAAAAATCTCCGCCGCCGCGCGCCGCATCCTGCCACGTTCGAGCAAGCCGAAGCGGTTGCGCAATTCGCGGCCGAGAAACATGTTCTCCACCGCGCTCAGATACGGAATCAGGCTGAACTCCTGAAATACGATGCCAACGCCCGCGGCCACCGCGTCGTGATAGTTCGCGAAGTGGCGTGGCTCGCCGTCGAGCGTGATCGCGCCTTCGTCAGGCTGGTAGATGCCGCACAGAATCTTCATCAGCGTCGACTTGCCCGCGCCGTTCTCGCCGAGCAGCGCATGAATCTCGCCGCGCGCGATCTCGAGGTGAATGCCTTGCAGCGCCTTCACACCGGGAAAGCTCTTGCTGATGTTCTCGAGCTTCAAAATCGTGTCCATCGCGTGTTCCTCTGCCGCGAGCCGCCGCGCATGATCCTCACTCGCGGCGGCCTGCGCTTGCATTACCAGCTGAAGCCCTTCGCGTTGCTCCTGTCGATCATCTTCACGTCGACCGGAATCGCTTTCGGCACATTGGCGCCCCACTTCTTCGCGAGCGCGATGCCGAGCGCGATGCGCACCTGGTCTGCGGGAAATTGCGCCGACGTCTCGACGAACTTCGAATTCGGCTTCTGGATCGCGGCGATCGCTTCGGGCGCACCGTCCACGCTCGTCAGCTTGATGTCCTTGCCCGACGATTCGATCGCCGAGAGCGCGCCCATCGAGCCGCCGTCGTTCACGCTGAACACGCCCTTCAGGTTCGGATGCGCCTGAATCATGTTCTCGGTGACGGACAGCGCGGTCGCGCGTTCCTGCTTGCCGTTCTGCGTATCGACGAGCTTCACGCCCGGCGCTTTCGCGAGCGCCGCCTTGCAGCCGCGCACGCGTTCGAGAATCGGCACGACCGGGATGCCGTCGAGAATCGCCACCTCGCCACTGCCGCCGATCGACTTCGCGAGGTACTCGCATGCCATCACGCCCGCGTCGTAATTCTTCGAGCCGACGAACGAATCGACCGGACCGTTCGCGTTCGCATCGACCGCGACCACGACGACCCCAGCCTTCTTCGCCGACGTGACCGCCGACTGGATGCCGGTCGAGTCGGTCGGATTGACGAGCAGGATGTCGATCTTCTTCTGCAGCATGTCTTCGACGTCGCTGACCTGCTTGCTGACGTCATGATGCGCGTCGGTCACGACGACCGTCGCGCCGGTCGACGCGGCGGCATCGTTCAGCGCTTTTTGCATCGTCACGAAGTACGGGTTGTTCAGCTCCTGGAACGTCATGCCGATTTTCAGCGGCGCGGCCTGCGCGGCCTGCGCGGCGGCTATAGCGACGAGCGACAAGCCCAACGTGAGCGCGGCGACGCGGCGCGGGAACCTGACCGGCGTCACCGAAGAATTGAACCGAAAAGCAGATGACTTCATGGTTGTCTCCATCTTTTGAAGTGAGCACGCCCCTCGCGCTGTGAGCGCACAGCGCGATCGATGCGTGGTGAAACGCGAGTGGATTGAAGCAGTGACTATCGGGCAGGCACTATGAGACCGGATACGCGAGGCCGCTACGCGGCCGGCCGGGCGCGAGCACGATCGCCGGTGCGTTGTCGATGCCCCTGCCATGCGCGGCCGCTTGCTCCGAAGCATCGCGGCTCGCGTCGTTCAGTTGCTGATAACGGCGAAACGTCGACGGCGCCATGCCCTTCATCGCAAGAAACTGCCGGTTGAAATTCGACAGGTTGTTAAAGCCCGCCTTGAAGCAGATGTCGGTCACCCGCAGCTCGCCATCGGTCAACAACTGGCAGGCGAGATTGATGCGCATGCGGTTCACGTACTGCACGAACGGCAGCCCGGTATGGCGGCGGAAATAACGCGAAAACGCGCTGACGCTCTGCCCGGCAAGTTGTGCAAGTTCCGACTCGCGCAACTCGTTCGCGAGGTTCTTGCCGATATAAGCGAGCACGTGATTGATGCGGGTTGCCGCGAAGCTGGTCGGATCGGCCTGATACGCGGGACTCGCGAGCGTGTCGCGATCCGGCGCGTTCATCAGGATCTCGAGCATCGACATGAACAGCACAAGCCGGCGCAGACCCCGCGCCGCGAGCAGTTCGAGAAAGAGCGGCTTGATCCGCTCGGATGTCTGCGGACCGAACGACAGGCCGCGGCGCGCATCGGCGAGCATCGCCTCGACCTGACGCCACTCGGGAAAACTCTCGAGACAGTTCGATACGAACTCCTGACCGAACTGCACGACCAGATTGCGCTGTGCGACGCTCTCGCCTTCAGGCACGTCGCTGACCCAGTTGTGCGGCAGGTTCGGCCCCATCAGCACGAGATTGCCCGGCGCGAAACTGCCGATGTGATCGCCGACGAACATCTTGCCGGTTGTCGCGACGATCAGATGGATCTCGTACTCCGGATGAAAGTGCCAGCGTACCGTGCGATACGGATAGCCATGCGACCACACTTTGAATGATTCGTCGTGGCGGACGGCCACGATTTCGAGATCAGGTTGCACTGTCTGCCTCCATGAAGCGGCGCGCTCAGTCGCTGCCGAACTTGATCTTGTATAAGCGAAAAGTAACCGCCAAACGCTTGGGCGGCCACTTAAAAAGCGGCCGCGGACCGATACTTTTTTGCATCCGGATCGGTCGCGCCGCGCGAAAGGTCAAATTTGATGCAATGCAATATGAATGGCGCGGCGGCTCTCCTGCCCTGCGGGGCTTTTCATTGCAACGCCCGCATTCCGCATGCCGCGCTGCGCCATGAAAAGCCGGGCCCTTACCTTGACTTTCGTTTCCTCGGGTACGATCATTCGCTCACATACAGAGCAAATGCTCTGAACCGAGAAACGCGCGCTCCGAGCGCCGCGAACAAGTTTTTTGGAGACAAACATGGACAGCGGGCAAGGCAGCGGCGCGGCCGCACACGTAATCCTGCACATCGGCGCGGGATCGTTCCATCGCGCGCACCAAGCGTGGTATCTGCACCGCCTCAACGAAGCGACGGCAGCCAGCGAGCCGCGCTGGTCGCTCACCGTCGGCAACATCCGCAGCGACATGAACCCGGTGCTCGACGCGCTCGCCGCGCAGAACGGCGTCTACACACTCGAAACCGTCACGCCGCACGGCGAGCGCGCGTACGAGACGATCCGCTCGATCGAGCGCGTGCTGCCATGGAGCGAAAGCCTCGACGGACTGATCGAAGCGGGCGCCGATCCGGCCTGCAAGATCATCGCGTTCACCGTGACCGAGGGCGGCTATTACCTCGACGAGCATGACCGGCTCGACATCGCGAATCCCGATCTCGCCGCCGACCTCGCCGGTGCCCGCACGACGATCTACGGCGCGCTCGCGGCGATTCTCGACGCGCGCGTGAAGCGCGGCGCGGGACCCGTCACGCTGCAGTCCTGCGACAACCTGCGCAGCAACGGCGAACGCTTTCATGCGGGCATGAGCGAGTTTCTCGAACGGCGCGGCGCCAACGAACTCGCGCAATGGTTCGACGACCACACGTCGTGCCCGTGCTCGATGGTCGATCGCATCACGCCGCGTCCAACGTCCGAGGTGCGCGAGCGCGTGAAGGCCGCGACCGGCGTCGACGACGCGTGTCCCGTGATGGGCGAGGCGTTCATCCAGTGGGTCATCGAGGACCGCTTCATCGCGGGGCGGCCGGCCTGGGAGAAGGTCGGCGCGGAGCTCGTCGCTTCCGTGCTGCCGTATGAGGAAGCGAAGATCCGCATCCTCAACGCGACGCATAGCTGCATCGCATGGGCAGGCACGCTGGTCGGCCTGAACTACATCCACGAAGGCTCGCTCGATGCCGACATTCGCCAGTTCGCGTACGACTACGTGACCGAGGACGTGATCCCGTGTCTCTTGCCAAGTCCGCTCGATCTCGAACGCTATCGCGATGTCGTGCTCGAGCGCTTCAGCAACCCGCATATCCTCGACACGAACCAGCGCGTCGCCGCCGATGGCTTTTCGAAGCTACCCGGCTTCATCGCGCCGACGCTCGCCGAATGCTTCGAGCGCGGAGCGACGCCGGCCGCGACCGCGAGGCTGCCCGCGCTGTTCTTCCGCTTTCTCGAACGCTGGCACAAGGGCAAGCTGCCGTATGCATATCAGGACGGCGTGATGGACGAGCGCGCCGCGCACGCATTCTTCACGGCGCCCGATCCGCTGTGCGCGTTCGCCGCCGACCGGCTGCTGTGGGGCAGCATGGCGCAGACACCGGAACTCGAAGCGGCGCTCGCGGGCGCGCTTGCGCGGGTCGACGCATGGCTCGCAAAACGCGGCGCAACGAGCCAGGCTTAATGCGCATGACAGCGCACACGATGTGCGGCTAAAGTAGCGCATCTCCAACGATGAAGGTTTCGCGCCCATGTACCTAGGCATCGATCTCGGCACGTCCGAAGTGAAAGTTCTGCTGCTCGCCTCCGACGGCCGCGTGATCGGCACGGCCGGCACGCCGTTCACGGTTTCGCGTCCGCACCAGCGCTGGTCCGAGCAGAATCCCGAAGACTGGTGGACCGGCACGCGCGCTGCGCTCTCCGCCTTGCGCGCGCGCCATCCCGACGAGTTCGCGCAGATTCGCGGCATCGGCCTGTCGGGGCAGATGCACGGGGCTGTGCTGCTCGACGCGGATAACCGCGTGCTGCGGCCCGCGATCCTTTGGAACGACATGCGCAGCGACAAGGAATGCGCGGAGCTGACCGAGCGCGCGCCGGAGCTGCACCGCGTCGCCGGCAATCTGGCGATGCCCGGTTTCACCGCGCCCAAGCTGCTGTGGGTCGCGCGTCACGAGCCGGAGATTTTCGCCAGGACGGCCTGCGTGCTGCTGCCGAAAGACTATCTGCGTCTGCAACTGACGGGCGGCAAGGTGTCCGATCCGTCCGATGCGGCTGGCACGCTATGGCTCGACGTCGCAAAACGCGACTGGTCCGACTCGTTGCTGGCTGCCTGCAACATGACGCGCGCGCAAATGCCGGCGCTGCGCGAAGGCAGCGCGCCGGCCGGCACACTGCTGCCGGAAGTCGCGCGCGAATTCGGCCTCAGCGAGAACGTGATCGTCGCGGCCGGCGGCGGCGACAATGCGACGAGCGCGATCGGCATCGGCGCGACGGAGCCGGGCGACGGCTTTGTGTCATTGGGCACGTCAGGCGTGCTGTGCGTGGTCGGCGACAGCTTCCGGCCGAACCCGGCCTCCGCCGTGCACGCGTTCTGTCATGCGATCCCGGACCGCTGGCATCAGATGAGCGTGGTGCTGTCGGCGGCGAGCTGCCTGCGCTGGGTCTGCAAGCTCACCTCGACCGACGAGCCGACGCTGCTCGCTGAAATCGAGGCGCTGCCCGCCGACGCCTTGCCCACCGCGCCGCTCTTTTTGCCGTATCTGTCAGGAGAGCGCACGCCGCATAACGACCCGTACGCGCAAGGTGTGTTCTTCGGCATGACTCACGCGACCGATCGCGCGCTGCTCGGCTACGCGGTGCTCGAAGGCGTGACGCTCGCGCTGACCGACGGCCTCGACGCCTTGCGCGCGGCCGGCACCGAGGCGAAGGTGCTGTCGCTGCTGGGCGGCGGCGCACGCAGCGACTATTGGGCCCAGCTGCTCGCCGACGCGCTCGACACCGTCACGGTCAAGCACGGCGGCGGCGAAACCGGAGCGGCGCTCGGTGCGGCGCGCCTCGGCTGGCTCGCCGCGGGCGGCGACCCCGCTATCGTGCTGACCAAGCCGCCGGTCGAAAAGGAGTTCACGCCGAATCCGCGCCGCCATGCGCAATTGCGCACCCGGCTCGAAGCGTATCGCGCGCTGTATCGCCACGTGCGGCCGCTGTTCGATCCCGCGCGCGCGCCGCTCGCCTGAGCGTCAACCGCGGCTGGCTTGCGCGATCGACGCGCAGGCCGGCCGCTGTCATCGGCACAGTCAAGCAAAACCCAAGCGAAACCTCATCGTGCCCAGGTCCACGGAAAAACTCGATCTCGCCACGCGCGCCGCGTGGCTCTACTACGTCGCGGGCAATACCCAGAACGAAATCGCCGAGAAGCTGCAGGTGTCGCGGCCGGTTGCGCAGCGGCTCGTCGCGTTCGCGGTCGAAAAAAATCTGATCCGCGTACGGGTCGATCACAAGCTCGCGGATTGCCTGTCGCTCGCCGATCAGCTTTCGAAGCGCTACGGCCTCAGCCTGTGCGAGATCGTGCCGATCGACGGCGATACATCCGAGGAACTCGACCGCAAGCTCGCGGTGGCCGGTGCGCAAGTGATGGAGCGCTATCTGAGCGAGGAAAAGCCGATGGTCGTCGCGGTCAGCAGCGGCCGTACGCTGAAGGCCGCGGTCGATCAGATCGCGCAGCTGGACCGTCCGCAGCATCGGCTGGTATCGATGGTCGGGGCCATCGCGCAGGACGGCTCCTCGAACCGCTATGACGTCGCGCTGCACATTTCGGAGAAGACCGGCGGCAAGCATTTTCTGCTGCCCGCGCCGCTGCTCGCCGACAGTGAGGCCGAGCGCGCGCAGTGGTGCAATCACCGGCTGTACCGGATCGTCGAGTCGCTGTCCGCGCAGGCCGATGTCGCGTTCGTCGGCATCGGCAACATCGGCATGACCTGCCCGTTGCACGAGGACGGCTTCATCACGGATGGCGAAGTGGAGGAGCTGATGCACAACGGCGCAGTCGCCGAAATGCTCGGCCTGCCTATTGATGCGGCCGGCGCGCACGTCGAATCGCCGACCGGCCGTCGCGTGACGAGCATCGCGCTCGACGCGCCGCCGCGCCGGCCGACCATCGGCTTCGCGGGCGGGCAGCGCAAGCGTGAGGCGCTCATCGCGGTGCTCAAGGGCGGGTGGCTGTCGGGGCTCGTGACGGACGAGTCGTGCGCGCGGGCGGCGTTGGAGGCGTGAGTTTCGCGCCGCGTGCCGGTCGCACTTTTTTCAACGCAAGGCGAAAAAGCGCCCGCTGAACAGGCGGGCCTTTGTTAGCCTTTCCCGAGGGATTACCTACTCACTCGCCAAATCAATCTTCATCCTCAAACCAGATACAGAAATATTGGCCATTCCCACTACTTATTACAATACCCGAGTCAAATGTCGAGTCCGTAAAATCATTCCATGAATCCGACGACGCTGATTCTTTGTTTGAAAAATATTTGCTATCTTTTGATTCGTTTTCTGCAACTATTCTTTCAGCGAGTTCTTTCGCCTTGCTCCTGTCCATGTGTTCACAATCATAAGCCTGCCCCTTCCAAAGCAGGTTCGTAAGAATTGCGATTGCGCCGGCTCTATCCTGAGCCACCAGCATCGCCTCATCTCGCGTCAAGCCAAATTTTGACAGCACCAGAGAAAGGTCATTTGAATAGTCCAGAATATTCGAAATTCTAACCATCGTTGGACCTCTCGCCGCAAGGATATCCGCAATCAAACTCATTTTCATACCCCCCTCAAAATCAGATATCCGTATAAGCGGTAAGAATAAAATACGGCATTCCATTGTATTTCTTATGCCGAAGAACAACGGTGACCTTGCTCGAATCGATCAATTTCCCTGATTCTTTTAGCAATGTGTAGCCAACATTTCTCCCGACATCCTTCTTCAAAGCCAAATCTCTTGCCGGTGAAGCGGCCCACGACCTGATTGCAATGGCGTTTGCCTGCATCGTCTCCGAAATGGCCCATTCCGCCGCAGCAATATTCGTGAACGACGAGACTCGGTCTCGCCACGGTTCCTTCAACAATCTCTCCGACAATTGTGCCTCAGTACGCTCCACGTGTTTCAGCAGCGTATGGCCGCCAATACCGCCGACCTCCCTCGCTTCATGCATCTTCAGGGAGATCCGGCCCATAGTCAGGCTGGCCGCCCGGGCAGCCTTGATCGAGCCAGCAAAGCCAAACGGCACAACTAGATCGAGCGACAAGCCGATATTGTTGGCCATCTCGGGGCTGGCCTTCATTGTTTCCGCCAGCTTCACAGTACCGCGTTGGGTGAGCGTCGCGGTGTCCTGCCCGGTCCAAACCTGTCGTAGGCCCGCTGCCGCCGTATCCGAGCCGTGCACGCCAAACACGATGCACCCGGCCTTGCTTGCCATCGTCGGCTCTGGCAGCACGCATAACGCACCCGCCCCGACCATTTCCAGTACGCCGCCGACCACCTGCAAACCGCCCCATAAACGGTTGGATAGCATCTCGGTCTGGCTAATCGACTGACGGGCGAGAACGGCCGCCAGTTGCGGCGCACTCAGTACGACGCGAACGCCGTCTGATTCATTCGTCTTTGCGACGCCGGGCATATCACTGACCATCTCTCAAGATTCGGATAACTCCGAATCTTCCGTGGCACTGATGCACAGTGCCTGTTCCACGTCAAACTGGAATATCCGACGCATTCCGTTCGCCGCTATTTTCGGATCATATCCCGCGCTTTCTAAATGGCATGCCACATTGCGTGCTTACCGGTTACATCGACTGTCCTGAAAGCGCAAACCGTGCCGTCAACAGACGGCGCGTGCGCCGCCTGCTTATGCAATGCGTCATGGCGCGGTCAAGCGGCCAACACCTCGACGATCTTGCGCTGGAACGCCTTGCCATCGCTGTCGAACAGATGGCAGTGCTCGGGGGTCGCGCCGAGCTTCTGCGTGTTGCCCTTCGCATGCCGCTCGAGCGGCGGTATCCGCGCGATCAAACCATCCGGCGCGACGCTCGACTCCGCGTATAGATACGCGGCGTCGCCGAGCGATTCGACCGTCATCGTGCGTGCATCGATGCCGTCCTCGGTCGTGCTGACATGCAGATGCTCGGGGCGGATGCCGACCGTCACCTTGTCGCCCTGCTTCGCCGCGCCCGGCTCGACCAACACGCGCTGCGTTTCGCCAGTCTCATAGCGCACCGTGACGCCGTCGCGCGATACCGACTGCACGACGCCTTCCATGAAATTCATCTTCGGCGAGCCGATGAAGCCGGCGACGAAGCGGTTCGCCGGCGCGTGATACAGCATCGTCGGGCTGCCGACCTGCTCCAGGTTGCCCGCCGACAGCACGACGATCTTGTCGGCCAACGTCATCGCCTCGACCTGGTCGTGCGTCACGTAGATCATCGTCGTCTTCAGCTCGTCGTGCAGGCGCGCGAATTCGAGGCGCATCTTCACCCGCAGCGCGGCGTCGAGATTCGACAACGGTTCGTCGAACAGGAACACTTTCGGCTTGCGCGTGATCGCGCGGCCGATCGCGACGCGCTGACGCTGCCCGCCCGACAATTGCTTCGGCTTGCGATCGAGCAGGTGGTCGATGTGCAGAATCTTCGCCGCGTTGCGCACCGCCGCGTCGATCTCCGGCTTCTTCGCGCCGGCGAGCTTCAAGCCGAATGCCATGTTGTCGTACAGCGTCATGTGCGGATACAGCGCGTACGACTGGAACACCATCGCGATGCCGCGCTTGGCCGGGGGCACGTCGTTCATGCGCACGGCGTCGATGTTCAGCTCGCCGCCCGTGATGTCCTCGAGGCCCGCGATCATCCGCATCAAGGTCGATTTACCGCAGCCGCTCGGCCCCACGAACACGACGAATTCGCCATCCGCGATGTCGAGATTGATGTCGCGCATCACTTCGTTGTCGTCGTAGGCTTTTCTGATGTTGCGCAAGGTTACGCTTGCCATGATGTGTCTCCGTGTAATGCTGTTCGATACCTCGTGCCGCCACTCGTTGAAGTGTAGTTCGGTGCGCTTGCGCGCGCTCATGGCGCCGCGGCCGTGACCGACAGCGTCCATCGGGCGACGAGTTCCGGCAACTGCCGCATATCGTCGAACACGTGACGCGCGCCCGCCGCATGCAGACGATCGACCTGCGCTTCGCTCGCGTGGCCGCCGCCGATGAACCCCAGCACCGCCATGCCCGCCGCGGCCGCCGCGCTCACGCCGGTCACGCTGTCCTCGACCACGAGGCACGCGCCCGGCGCGAGCCCGAAACCTTGCGCCGCCGCCAGGTACACGTCCGGCGCGGGCTTCGGATTCGGCACAGCATCGGCGCAGAACAGCCGCTCGCCGAAAAAGCGCTTCAGTCCCGTGCGCGCCAGCACCGCCTCGACATACGGCCGGAAGCTGTTGCTCGCGCAGCCTTTGACGAGCGGCACCTGGGCGAGCGCCATCTCGATGCCTTCGACCGCCGGCGCCTCGATCGCCGCCGCTTCGACCGCGCTACGGATCGCGTCGATATCGTCGGCGCCGAGCCGTTTGCCGAGCTGCGTCGCGGTGTCCTGCAACACGCGCTCGATGCGCAGCCCGAGCAGCGGCAGCACGACCGGTTCGACGTCGACGCCGGGCCAGCGCGCCTCGAGTTCGCGCACCAGCACGCGCCCGGCCACCGCTTCGCTGTCGATCAGCACGCCGTCGCAATCGCAAATCAGCGCGTGTCGCGCGACGCCCGGACCTGCCGTCATTTGACGGCCCCGAACGTGAGCCCGCGCACCAGCTGCTTCTGCGACAGCCAGCCGACGATCAGGATCGGTGCGACCGCGAGCAACGAAGCGGCCGACAGCTTGGCCCAGAACAGTCCCTCTGGGCTCGAATACGATGCGATGAACACGGTCAGCGGCGCCGCGTTCGAGCTCGACAGGTTGATGCTCCAGAACGCCTCGTTCCACGACAGGATCACGAGCAGCAGCGCGGTCGACGCGAGTCCGGGCAGCGCCATCGGCATCAGCAGGTAGACGATCTCCTGCCACGTCGCCGCGCCGTCGATGCGCCCGGCTTCCAGAATGTCGCGCGGAATTTCGGCGAAGTACGTGAACGCCATCCACACCGCGATCGGCAGATTGATCAGCGTGAAGATGATGATGAGACCCGACACGGTATCGAGCAGCCCGCTGTTTTTCCACAGCAGGTAGATCGGCACCAGCACGCCGACCGACGGCATCATCTTCGTCGACAGCATCCACAGCAGCACTTTCTGCGTGCGTTTCGTCGGGAAGAACGCCATCGCGTACGCGCAAGGCACCGCGAGGATCAGGCATAGCAGCGTGACGCCGATCGAGATCACGATCGAGTTCCACGCGAACGCGAAGTAGTTGCTGCGCGCGAACACCTCGCGGAAGCTGTCGAGTGTCGGAGTGAAAAAGAGCGAGGACGCATAGGCCTGCTGCTCGGTCTTGAATGCGGTGATCGTCATCCAGAAGATCGGGAAGAACAGCAGCAGTGCGACGAGCCAGGCGAGCACGCCGGGAATCGCACGCAGCACCGGCTCGAACGGCGACTTGTGCGGCAGCACGACCGGCTGCGCCGTCGATGCAGGGGTGGAAGCAACGTGGCTCATTTTTCGTACTCCCCTTTCAGGTTCTTCGCGAGCATCCGCACGAGGAAGAACGACACGATATTGGCCAGCACGACCGCGAGAATGCCGCCCGCCGAGGCGAGACCGACGTCGAACTGTTGCAGGCCGAGCGAGAAGATCAGGTACGACAGGTTGGTGGTCGCGTTGCCCGGACCGCCGCCCGTGGTCGTGTAGATCTCGGCGAAGATCGACAACAGGAAAATCGTCTCCATCATCACGACCACTGCGATCGCACGTCTGAGGTGCGGCAGCGTGATGTAGAAGAACATCGAGAATGGCCCTGCACCGTCGATCCTCGCCGCTTCCTTCTGCTCCTGGTCGAGCGACTGGATCGCCGTGAACAGGATCAGGAACGCGAACGGCAGCCATTGCCAGGCGACGATCATGATCACCGCGGTGAGCGGATAGTCGGCGAACCAGTCGATCGGCTGCATCCCCAGCGTGCGCATGCCTTGCGCGACGAGACCGTACACCGGGTGCAGGATCATGTTCTTCCAGATCAGCGCGCTGACCGTCGGCATCACGAAGAACGGCGCGATGGCTAGCAGGCGAGCCACGCCCTGACCGTAGAACTTGCGATCGAACAGGATCGACATCAGCACGCCGCCGCCCACGGTGATCACCAGCACGGACACGATCAGCTCGACCGTGTGTGCGATCGACGGCCAGAACGACGGATCGGTCGCCAGATAACGGTAATTGTCGAAGCCCGCGAAGCCGCGCAGATCCGGGTTCAGCAGGTTGTAGTGCGAAAACGAGAACCAGATCGTCATCGCGAGCGGAATCGTCATCCACAGAACCAGCACGCCGACCGACGGCGCGACGAGCCAGCGGGCCGTATTGGCCTTACGGGTCTCGCGTTCTTTTTCTGTCTGGGGATGGGTGTGCATCAGAGGTAAGCGCAACGGACGCATGATGAACCACCTGTACGGTAATGCGCGGAGCGTTCACCTGAGCCGCGTACGCGCGAGGCGGCGTGCCGTGCCGAAAGACGCACGACACGCGCCGCAGCGCATACGGCGCAGGCAAACGGCCGCCCTGCTGCATGAGCCGCATCGGTCGATGCGGCGGGCCTGCCGGGTTATTTCTGCGCAGTTATTTCCGCGCAGTTACTTCTGCGCAGTTACTTCTGATAACCCGCCTGCTTGACCGCGCGATCCGCGGCCGCGTTGCCGGCCGCGAGCGCCTGGTCGACGCTCATCTGACCGGCGATCGCGCCGGAGACGCTCTGGCCGACCACGGTGCCGAACGACTGGAACTCGGGAATCCCGACGAACTGCACGCCGGTGTACGGGACCGGCTTCAAGGTCGGATGATCCGGGTCGGCGGTCTGGATTGCCTTCAGCACGAAGTCGCCGAACGGCGCGGCCTGTTTGTACTCGGGGCGCGCATAAGTGGACTGGCGCGTGCCCGGGGGCACCGAGGCCCAGCCCTCATCCTTGGCGACCAGGTCGATGTACTCCTTCGACGTGGCCCACTCGATGAACTTCTTCGCCGCGTCTTGCTGCTTCGACGACTTAGGAATCGCGAGCGCCCAAGCCCACAGCCAGTGCGAGCCCTTCGGCGTGACCGCGACCGGCGCCGCAGCGAAGCCGACCTTGTCGGCGATCTGCGACTGCTGCTTGTTGTACAGCATGCCGGCCGCGACCGTCGCGTCGATCCACATCGCGCACTTGCCGGACGACATCAGCGTCAGGTTTTCGTTGAAGCCGTTCGAACTCGCTCCGGGAGGGCCGTCCTTCTTCAGCAAGTCGACGTAGAACGTCATCGCCTTCTTCCATTCCGGCGAGGTCAGCTGCGCGTTCCACTTCTCGTCGAACCAGCGCCCGCCGAAGGTGTTCACGACCGTCGTGCCATACGCCATGTTCTCGCCCCAGCCCGCCTTGCCGCGCAGGCAGATGCCGTATTGCTCCTTGGACTTGTCGGTGAGCTTGTCGGCGAACTGCGCGATCTGGTCGTAGGTCGGTTGGTCGGGCATCTTCAGGCCGGCCTTGTCGAACAGATCCTTGCGGTAATAGGTCATCGAGCTTTCCACGTAGAACGGCAGCGCATACAGCTGGCCGTTCACGGACAGGCCGTCGCGGGCCGTCTTCACGACGTCGTTCAGGTCATAGCTCGCCGGCAGGTTCGTGATCGGCGCGAGCCAGCCGCGCTTGCCCCATTGCGGCGTTTCGTACGCGCCGATCGTCATCACGTCGAACTGGCCGCTGCCGGTCGTGATGTCGGTCGTCGCGCGCTGCCGCAGCACGTTCTCTTCGAGAATCACCCAGTTCAGCTTGATCTCGGGATTCGCTTTTTCGAACGCGGGCGACAGCTTCTTCAGCTCGATCATGTCCGGATTGTTCAGCGTCGCGATCGTCACGGTCGCCGCCGATGCGCTCAGCGCGAAACAGGTGGCCGCACCGGCACCCAGCGCCTTCAGCGCGAATTTGCAAGCAGGTTTCATCGTTGTCTCCTTTCTCATACGTTATGTGGTTTTGTGTTCGTCCGACGACATGACGCGCCGCTCATAGCAGCCAACGTGCCCGCTCCCGGCTCGTCTTTCAACTCATCCAGTTACCGCCGTCGACGTTCAGCGTCTGCGCGGTGATGTAGTCGGCATCGGCCGACGCGAGGAACAGCGCGGCGCCGGTCAGGTCGTCGGGCACGCCCATGCGGCCAAGCGGCACCGCCTCGCCCACGAGGCGCTTCTTCTCGCCCGGCGGCCGATGCTCGTAGCGCGCGAACAGCGCGTCCACCTCGTTCCACATCGGCGTATCGATGACGCCCGGCGCGATGCCGTTCACATTGATCTTATGCGGCGCCAGCGCGAGCGCCGCGGACTGCGTGTAGCTCAACACCGCCGCCTTGGTCGCGCAGTAGTGCGAAACGAGCGCCTCGCCGCGCCGCCCGGCCTGCGACGACATGTTGATGATCTTGCCGCCGCGGCCCTGCTCGACCATCTGCCGCGCGACCGCCTGCATCAGGAAGAACATGCCCTTCACGTTGACCGCGAACAGGCGGTCGAACACGTCCCAGGATTCGTCGAGGAGCGGGCGCATGTCGAACAGCGCCGCGTTGTTGAACAGGATGTCGATCTGGCCGAAGCAGCCGAGCGTGCTCGTCACGATGCGCTCGATGTCCTCGCGGCGCGTCACGTCGGCGCTGACGCACGACACGCGCTCGCCATACGTGCCGCGCAGCGTGCCGCCGATGCTCTCGGCCGGCTTCACGTCGACCAGCACGCAGCGCGCGCCTTCGTCGAGATAGCGGCGGGCCACCGCTTCACCGATACCGCTGGCTGCGCCCGTCAGAATGGCCACCTTGCCCTGCAATCGTGCCACTGCCTGTCTCCGGTTCGTTTTGCATGCTGGCGCGCAGTGAGCGAACGCTCGTTGCGCGAACAATTGCTCTGTTTGTGATCGAATGATCGGATACGGACCGGGTCATGTCAAGGCACGCGGACGAATTTCGATGGTGCAGCGCGCCATGCGAAAACTTGCCCCGCTGACAGCAAATCGCGATACGTTATATCATTGCGGCCGCGAGGCCTCCCCGGTCCGTCCGTCAGGAAATTCGCGCGGTCATCGCCACCGCGACTGACTCATTCGACTCTCACGCAGCAGGAACCCACATGAAAGCAATCGGCTCGATGTTCTGCGCAGCGCGCCGCGCGCTGAAGCGATCGGCTTCTGCGCGCACGCATCTGTGCACCTGTCTTCTCGCGGTCGCGGCACTCGGGCTCGGCCACAACGCGTTGGCCGCCGACGCGAAAATCCCGGTCGTCGCCGCCGAGAACTTTTATGGCGACGTGGTGCGGCAACTTGGCGGCGATCGCGTCGACGTGACCAGCATCCTCAGCAATCCAGAGCAGGACCCGCATCTGTTCGAAGCGAGCCCGGCCACCGCGCGCGCGTTGCAGCACGCGATCCTTGTCGTCTACAACGGCGCCGACTACGACCCGTGGATGGCGAAGCTGCTGGCCGCGTCGAAGGGTGCGCAGCGCAATGTGATCGTCGCGGCCGATCTGGTCGGCAAAAAAGGCGGCGACAATCCGCACCTGTGGTACGACTTGGCGACGATGCCGAAAGTCGCGCGCGCGGTGAGCGACGCGCTCGCCGCTGCTGACCCCGCGCACAAGTCGGCGTACGATGCGAACCTCGCGAAGTTTCTCGATTCGCTGAAGCCGATCGACGCCAAGGTCGCCGAGCTGCACGGCCGCTATGCGGGCCTGCCGGTCACGGCGACCGAACCGGTGTTCGGCTACATGTCGGACGCGATTGGGCTCGCCATGCGCAACCAGCGCTTCCAGCTCGCCGCGATGAACGACACCGAGGCGAGCGCGGCCGATATCGCCGCATTCGAACGCGATCTGCGCGAGCGGCGCGTGCGCGTGCTGATCTATAACAGCCAGGCGACCGAGGCGCTGACCCAACGTATGCTGAAGCTCGCGCAACAATCGAACGTACCGACGATGAGCGTCACCGAAACCTTGCCCGCCGGCAAGACCTATCAGACGTGGATGCTGACGCAGCTCGACGCGCTGCAGAAGGCCCTTGCCGCGGGCGACGCGAACGGCGCGACGAACGCCAAAGGAAAGACGCCATGACTTCGACTGGCCGTCAAGCGCCAGCAGGTGGGCCGCCGGGCGCTGCAACCTCAGCCCGCGGCGGCACGCCCGTGCTCGAACTCGAGAACGTGACGCTCGAACTCGGCGAGCGCACGATCCTGCGCGACACGAGCTTCGTCGTGAATCAGGGCGAGTTCATCGGTGTGCTCGGACCGAACGGCGCGGGCAAGACGACCTTGATGCGCGCCGTGCTCGGGCTCGTGCCGGCCATGGGCGGTTCGATTCGCGTACTCGGGCAGACGGTCGAGCGCGGCAACGCCTCGATCGGCTATATGCCGCAGACGCGCAGCGCGCTCGCCGGCCGCCGTGTGCGCGGACGCGATTTCGTCGCGATGGCCGCCGACGGTCACCGCTGGGGTCTGCCGCATGCGGATGCGAAGACGCGCGCGGACGTCGATCGGGTGCTGGAGCTCGTCGGCGCGACGAATCTCGCGAAGCGGCCGCTCTCGCAGCTGTCGGGCGGCGAACGGCAGCGGCTCCTGCTCGCGCAGTGCCTGCTCGGCAATCCGAAACTGCTGCTGCTCGATGAACCGTTGATCAGCCTCGATCCGCATCATCAGAAGAGCGTCGTCGAACTCGTGCGGCGCGTGCAGCGTGAGCTCGGCATCGCCGTGCTGTTCTCCGCGCATGAACTCAACCCGCTCCTGAACTCGATCGATCGCGTGCTGTATCTCGGCAGCGGCGTCGCGGCGCTCGGCACCGTCGACGAAGTGATTACGCGGCCTGTGCTGTCGCGTCTGTACGGCTCGCCGATCGACGTGATGCGCGTCAATGGCCGCATCTTCGTGATGTCGGGCGGCGTCGAAGTCGAGAAGCACGATCACGAGCACGAACACGACGAGGACGGCGGACATACGCATTCGCACGATCACTCGCATGACCACGGCCACGGTCATTCACGCAAGCACTCTCACTCGCACGGCTCACGCGACGGACACACGCACGATGTTTGAATACGACTTCATGGTGAACGCATTCGCGGCGTCGGGGATCGTCGCGGTGCTGGCCGGCGTGGTCGGCTATTTCCTGGTGATGCGCGGACAGACGTTCGCCGGCCATGCGCTGTCGCATGTCGGCTTCACGGGCGCGACGGGCGCGGTGCTGATCGGCATCTCGCCGATCTGGGGGATGATCGGCTTCACGCTCGCGGCCGGTGTCGGCATGGGCGCGCTCGGCGAGCGGCTCGCCGGACGCGACGTGGCGATCGGCGTGATCCTGTCGTTGTCGCTTGGCTTCGGGCTGCTGTTTCTGCACTTCTTCACCGCGTACGCGACGCAGGTCACCGCGTTGCTGTTCGGCAACGTGCTCGGCGTGAATGCGTCGACGCTTGGCGTGCTCGCGGCGTTGGGTGTGGTCAGCCTCGCCGCGCTCGCGGCGATCATGCGGCCGCTGCTGTTCGCCTCGCTGCAGCCGGAGCTGGCCGAAGCGAAGGGCGTGTCGCTGCGTCGCGTGTCGGTGCTGTTTCTCGCCATCGCCGCGCTGGCCGTCGCCGCTTGCACGCAGATCGTCGGCGTGCTGCTCGTGTTCACGTTGATGGTCGGCCCGGCCGCCGCCGCGCAGAACCTGAGCACGCGGCTGTCCACCGGGCTCGTGCTCGCGGCCGTGTTCGCGCTCGCGCAGGCGTGGCTCGGGCTAACGCTCGCGTTTTATACCGATTGGCCGACGAGCTTCTGGATCACCGTGCTGTCGGCAGTGGTGTATGGCGGGAGTCTGCTGAAGCGGCATTGAGCGCCGCTTGCGCCGGTCACACGAAAAAACGGCGGCACGATGACGTGCCGCCGTTTTTCATTTCGCGCCGCACTCCACGACGCTTTCAGCCGAGCAACACCTTCGCGTGATGCGCGAGATGATCCTCGATGAACGTCGAAATGAAGTAGTAGCCGTGATCGTAGCCCGCATGACGGCGCAGCGTCAGCGGCTGACCGGCGGCTTGGCACGCCGCTTCGAATACGTCGGGATTCAGCTGCGTGGGCAGGAACTGATCGGCGAGGCCCTGATCGACGAGAATCCCTTGTGCAAATTTGCGCGTTGCGTGCGCGACCAGCTCGCTCGCGTCGTACTGCTTCCACGCCTCGCGGTTCTCGCCGAGATAACCGCTGAACGCCTTCTCGCCCCACGGGCAGCGCATCGGCGCCGCAATCGGCGCGAACGCCGACACCGACCGATAGACGTCCGGATTACGCAGCGCGAGCATCAGCGCGCCGTGCCCGCCCATCGAATGACCGAAGATGCCGAGGCGCGCGCCATCGACCGGCAAGTTCGCAAGCGCCGTTTCGCGCAGTTCGTCGCGCACGTACGAGTACATGCGGTAGTTCCGCGCCCACGGCTCCTGGGTCGCGTCGACATAAAAGCCCGCGCCGACGCCGAAGTCCCATGCAGCGCCTTCGCCGGGCACACCTGCGCCGCGCGGGCTCGTATCCGGCGCGATCAACGCGATGCCGTGCTGCGCCGCGAAGCGCTGCGCGCCGGCCTTGACCGCGAACGTCTCTTCGGTCGAGGTCAGCCCGGCCAGATAGAACAGCGCAGGCACGTTGCTCGCGCGCGCATGCAACACCTGCGGCGGCAGATAGACCGAGAAGCGCATCGGCAGACCGATCGTGCGCGACTCGTGGCGGTAGAAGCGCTGCTCGCCACCGTGGCAGGCGTGCGCCGAAAGTAGTTCGAGCATCGCGACGCTCCTCTGTTAGTAAAGCACGACCGAGCGGATCGACTCGCCCTTCTTCATGAGGTCGAAGCCCTCGTTGATGCGTTCGAGCGGCAGACGGTGCGTGATCAGATCGTCGATGTTGATCTTGCCTTCCATGTACCAGTCGACGATCTTCGGCACGTCGGTGCGACCGCGCGCGCCGCCGAACGCCGAGCCCTTCCACTCGCGGCCCGTCACCAGCTGGAACGGCCGCGTGCTGATCTCCTCGCCCGCCGCCGCCACGCCGATGATGAACGACTGCCCCCAGCCCTTGTGCGTGCATTCGAGCGCCTGGCGCATCACCTTCACATTGCCGATGCATTCGAACGAATAGTCCGCGCCGCCGTCGGTCAACTGCACGATGTGATCGACGACGTTCTCGACTTCGTTCGGGTTGATGAAGTGCGTCATGCCGAACTTCTTCGCGAGTTCAACGCGGCCCGGGTTGATATCGACGCCGATGATCTTGTCGGCCCCTACCATCTTCGCGCCCTGGATCACATTGAGGCCGATGCCGCCGAGCCCGAACACGACCACGTTCGCGCCCGCCTCGACCTTCGCCGAATAGACGACCGCGCCGACGCCCGTCGTCACGCCGCAGCCGATGTAGCAGATCTTGTCGAACGGCGCGTCTTCACGCACCTTCGCGACCGCGATCTCCGGTACGACGATGTAGTTCGAGAACGTCGACGTGCCCATGTAGTGGAACAACGGCTTGCCGTCGAGCGAAAAGCGCGAGGTCGCGTCGGGCATCAGGCCACGGCCCTGCGTGGAGCGGATCGCCTGACACAGGTTGGTCTTGCGCGACAGGCAGAACTTGCACTGGCGGCATTCGGGGGTGTAGAGCGGGATCACGTGATCGCCCTTCTTCAGCGTGCCGACGCCCGGTCCGACATCGACGATCACGCCCGCGCCTTCGTGGCCGAGAATCGCCGGGAAAAGGCCTTCGGGATCAGCGCCCGAGAGCGTGTAGTAGTCGGTGTGGCAGATGCCCGTCGCCTTCACTTCGATCAGGACTTCACCGGCGCGCGGACCTTCGAGATCGACTTCCTCGATCGTCAACGGGGCGCCGGCTTTCCATGCGATTGCTGCTTTGGTTTTCATCGTCAATGCTCCTCTGAATCCGTGAATGCGAAATGGCGTTGCGTGCCGGCCGACTGCGTGGCGCGCGAAAAGCGTCATGGTATTGCAAAGTGCGTGACGGCAGCGTTGCCGCGTTCGGTGCCGCGCCCGCTAATTCGCTTCGCCCGGCGTCGCAGCACCGAACCACGGCTCGACCCGGCCATACAGATCGATGAAGCGCGCATAGCGTTCGGCGAGCGCCGCATCGCCTCGCGGACTAGCGACGCGCGTCGCGCCTGGCGCGAGCGCGGCGAGATCGCGCGTGTGCCAGTGGCCGCATGCGAGACCGCCGAGGATCGCCGCGCCGCGCGGCGCCGCGTTCGGACAATCGACCGCGTGCAGCTCCGCATCGAGCGCATCGGCGAGCAGTTCTCGCCAGCGCGCGTCGACGGAGCCGCCGCCCGCGAGCTTGAGCGCCGTCACCGGCGCGCCGCTCGCGCGAATCGCGTCGAGCCCCGCGCGCAGCGAGAACGCGACGCCCTCGAAGGCGGCACGCATCATCGCGCCGCGCGTATGTTCGAGCGACAGACCGAGCCAGCCGCCACGCACCTGCGGATTCAGCCACGGCGTGCGCTCGCCGGTCAGATACGGCAGGAAGGTCAGCGGCGACGCGGGATGAGCGGCTGCATGAGCGCTTGCGTCAGCCGCATCGCCGAATGCCTCGCGATAAGCATCCGCCCATTCGTACGACAGCCACCCGCGCACCCGCTCCAGCGCGATGCCGACGTTTTGCATCGCCGCCATGCGATACCAGTGATCGCTCGCCGCGCGATAGCGATGCAGGCCCTTCAGCGGCGCGGGCTCGTCGTTCGCGAGCACGACGATCTGTCCACCGGTGCCGGTCGTCAGCAGCGCGTCGCCGTCACGCGCAAGTCCGCTGCCGAGCGCCGCGCACGGCGTGTCGGCGGCGCCGGTTGCGAGCACGATCCCGGCCGGGAGGCCGAGTGCCTGCGCCGCCTGTGACGACAGCATGCCCGCCGCCGCATACGACGGCGCCAGCGGCGCGAACCACGCGCGCGGAATCGCGAGGCGTTCGAGCAGCGCCGTGTCCCACACGCCCGCGGGATCGGCGAGCGCGGTCGCGCACGCGTCGGATGCATCGGTCACGCAGGCGCCGCCGAGCGCGACGCGCAGCCAGTCTTTCGGCTGCACCGCCCAACGCGTGCGCCGCGCGGCTTCCGGTTCATGCAGCACGAGCCAGCGCAGCAGGGGACCGGCCATGCCGGGCGCGACCGGATTCGGTTGCGGCTCGGGCCACGCGTCTAGCACGGCGAGCGCGCGCGAGTCGGGCCACAGCATTGCCCGCCGCACCGCTGTGCCGTTTGCATCGAGCAGCACGACGCCGTGCATCTGGCCCGAGAAGCCGATCGCGCGCACCCCGTCGCGCAACTCGCGCGGCAGGCGCGCCATGGCATCCACGAGCGCGTTCCACCAGGTCTTTACGCCGATTTCAGCCCAACCGGCTTGCGGCGTCACAAGCGCATAAGCGACGCTCGACACCGCCTGCTCGCGGCCATGTTCGTCGACGATTGCCGCTTTCAGGGAGCCGGTGCCGAGGTCGATGCCGAGAAAACTCATGAGCGCGGGAGGTTGAAAAGAGGGTGAGGAACAGGTCAGCGACGCTGGCAACGTGCTCGTCAGAACAGCACTATGCGTGACGCCTCATGGACGTCATTGATTCTCACACATATCCCTGCGCACGACGAACCGGTGCCGCGCACAAACAGAAACGCCACGGCATGCCGCGGCGTTTCTGTTTTGCTTCAGCGTTGCATCAACCCGCCGCGTTCACCCCGCGGTCGCCGCCGATGCCGCGACCGGCGCGCTCGCCGCACCGTAGTCGACCGGTGCGTCGGCGGGACGCGGCTGCTCGCCGCTGTGCTCGATCCAGCCGCCGCCGAGCGCCTGATACAGCGTGACCAGGTTCTGCAGACGCTCCATGCGCGCGGTGACCAGAGCCTGCTGAGCCACGTACAGCGCGGTCTGCGCGGTCAGCACCGACAGATAGCTGTCGACACCGTGCACATAACGGAGGGTCGACAGGTCCAGCCGGCGCTGCTCGGCCGCGACGTCCCGCTCGAGCGACGCGATCTGCTCGTCGTACGTGCCGCGCGCGGCCAGTCCATCCGCCACTTCGCGGAAGGCCGTCTGGATCGCCTTTTCGTATGTGGCGATCTGCACGTTCTTCTCGATGTTGGCCAGATCGAGGTTGGCCATGTTCTGGCCGCCCTCGAAGATCGGCAGCGTGATCGACGGCGCGAAACTCCACGCCGCCGAACCCGGCTTGAACAGCCCGCCGAGCGTAGGGCTGAGCGTACCGGCGCTGCCGGTCAGCGTGACCCGCGGGAAGAACGCGGCGCGCGCCGCGCCGATGTTCGCGTTGGCCGCGAGAAGATTTTCCTCGGCCTCCATGATGTCGGGACGGCGCGTCAGCAGATCGGACGGCAGGCCCGCCGGAATATCCGTGAGCAGGCTCTGATCGTTCAGCGGCAGCCCGTTCGGCAGATCGGCCGGCAACGGCTCGCCGATCAGCAGCACCAACGCGTTGTCAGCCTGGACTCGCAACCGCGTCTGCGCCTGCAGGTTTGCGCTCGCGGTCTCGACGACCGTCTGCGACTGGCGCAGATCGAGTTCAGAACCGGTGCCGTTGTCGAACTGCAGCTTGGTGATCCGATACGACTCCTCTGCGGTCTTCAGCGTGTTCTCAGTGACCTTGAGCAGGTCGTCCAGTTCGAGCACCGTCATGTACTGGTTCGCCACCTGCGCCACCAGCGCAATTTCCGCGGACTTGCGTGCCTGCGCGGTGCCGAGGTACGTCGCCAACGCCTGATCCTTCAGGCTCTGCACACGTCCGAAGAAGTCGATTTCCCACGACGCGTTCAAGCCCACCGAATACGTGTTGGAAATCGTCACGCCGTTGAACGTCAGGTCTTTCGGCGTGCGCGACCTGCTTTGCGAGGCCGCGGCATCGAGGGTCGGGAAGAGACCGGCGCGCACGATGCGGTACTGCGCCGCCGACGCCTGCATGTTCAGCACCGACACGCGCAGATCGCGGTTGTTCTTCAGTGCGATTTCGATCAACTGTTGCAGCCGCGGATCGACGAAGAAGTCGCGCCAGCCGATGTCGGCGGCGGCCTGGCCATTCGCGCTGCGCGCGCCGTGCGCGCCCGGCTGCTGGTCGTACACGCCGCCGGTCGGGAAGGTCGCCGTCACGGGCGCCGCGGGCCGCTGGTAGTGCGGCGCCAGCGTGCAACCCGCGGCGAGCAGCGCGACCGCCACTGCAATCAAAGAGTGTTTTTGCATCTCAATGCCCGTCCTTGCCCGTGCCATTGTCATCCGGCCGTTCGGCCGGGCCACCCGTCGCGCCGCCTTGCGGATCGTGCGGATGGTGTTGTTGGTAGTGGCGCATTGCTTCATCCGGATCTTCCGTCTCGCCGCCGAACTTCGCTCGAATCACGACGAAGAACATCGGGATCATGAAGATCGCGAGGAAGGTCGCGGTCAACATCCCGCCGATCACGCCCGTACCGATCGCGTGCTGGCTTGCCGAGCCCGCGCCGTTACTGATCGCGAGCGGCAGCACGCCGAGAATGAACGCGAGCGAGGTCATCAGGATCGGACGCAACCGCAGACGCGCCGCTTCGAGCGCGGCCTCGATCGGCCCCATGCCTTCACTCTGCTGCAGTTCGCGCGCGAATTCCACGATCAGAATCGCGTTCTTCGCCGACAGACCGACCGTGGTCAACAGTCCCACCTGGAAGAACACGTCGTTTTCGAGCCCGCGCAGCGTTGCGGCCAGCAGCGCGCCGATGACGCCGAGCGGCACCACCATGATCACCGAGAACGGGATCGACCAGCTTTCATAGAGCGCCGCGAGACACAGGAACACGACGAGGATCGAGATGCCGTACAGGATCGGCGCCTGCGAACCCGACTGGCGTTCCTGCAGCGATAGACCCGTCCACTCGTAACCGACGCCCGCCGGCAGCTTCGTGACGATCGATTCCATCGCCGCCATCGCCTGGCCGGTCGACTTGCCCGGCGCCGCCGTGCCCTGGATTTCCACCGACGAGATACCGTTGTAGCGTTCCAGCTTCGGCGAGCCGAACGTCCATTCGGTGCGCGCGAAGGCCGAGAACGGCACCATCGTGCCCGCGTTGTTGCGCACGAACCAGGCGTTCACGTCTTCCGGTTTCATCCGGAACGGCGCGTCGCCCTGCAGGTAGACCTTCTTGATCCGGCCGTCGGTGTCGAGGAAGTTGTTCACGTACGCCGACGCCCATGCGATCGAGAACGTCTGGTCGATCGAGGCCAGCGACACGCCGAGCGCCGAAGCCTTCTCGTGGTCAATGCTCACCTTGAACTGCGGCGTATCGTTCAGGCCGTTCGGACGCACCTGCGCGAGCGTCGGGTCCTTCGCGGCGAGACCGAGCAGCATGTTGCGCGCTTCCATCAGTTTCGCGTGACCAATACCCCCGCGATCCTGCAGCTGGAAGTCGAAGCCCGCCGCGGTGCCGAGTTCCGGAATCGACGGTGGATTGACCGGAAATACCACCGCGTTCTTGTAGCTGCTGAAGTGCATGTAGAGGCGCCCAACCAGTGCCTGCACTTTCTGGTCCGCATGCTGACGCTGCGCGTAGTCCTTCATTCGCACGAACACGAGACCCGCGTTCTGGCCACGACCCGCGAAGCTGAAGCCGTTCACCGTGAAGGTCGATTCGACGATCGCCTTCTCTTCGTTCAGCAGGTAGTCCGAGACGTCCTTCAGCGCGTGCGCGGTGGTCTCCTGCGTGGAACCCGACGGCGTTTGCACGAGCACGAACATCGTGCCCTGGTCTTCGTCAGGCAGGAACGACTTCGGCAGTCGCACGAACAGCAAGCCCACCGCGAAGATCACCACCATGTAGATGATGAGCCAGCGGCCCGAGCGCTTGATCACGTGGTGTACGCCCGAGTGATACTTGTCGCGGCTCCTGTTGAACGTACGGTTGAACCAGCCGAAAAAGCCGGTGGCTTTCTCATGATGCCCCTGCGGAATCGGCTTGAGGATCGTCGCGCACAGCGCCGGCGTCAGAATCAACGCGACGAGCACGGACAGCACCATCGCCGCGACGATCGTCAGCGAGAACTGCCGGTAGATCGCACCCACCGAGCCGCCCGAGAACGCCACCGGCACGAACACCGCTGACAGCACGAGCGCCACGCCGACGAGCGCGCCGGTGATCTGGCCCATCGCCTTGCGGGTTGCTTCGCGAGGCGACAAGCCCTCCTCCTGCATCACCCGCTCGACGTTTTCCACCACCACGATCGCGTCGTCCACGAGCAGACCGATCGCCAGCACGAGACCGAACATCGACAGCACGTTGATCGAGAATCCGACCACGCTCATGATCGCGAACGTGCCGAGCAGCACCACCGGCACCGCGATCGTCGGGATCAGCGTGGCACGCAGGTTCTGCAGGAACAGGTACATGACGAGGAACACGAGCACGATGCCCTCGAGCAGCGTCTTGACCACTTCCTCGATCGACAGGCGCACGAACGGCGTCGTGTCGTACGGGTACTGCACGACGAGACCATGCGGGAAATATTTCGACAGTTCGGTGATCTTCGTGCGCACCGCCTTCGCGGTGGCGAGCGCGTTCGCGCCGGTGGCGAGCTGGATACCGAAGCCTGCAGTCGGCTGACCGTTGTACTTGGTGTCGAAGTTGTAGTTTTCGCCGCCGAGCTCGATGTGCGACACGTCGCGCAGACGCACCTGCGAGCCGTCCTGGTTCACCTTCAGCAGGATGTTGCCGAACTGCTCGGGCGTATTGAGCAGCGTGGCCTGCGTGATGGTGGCCTGCAGCACCTGACCCGGCACCGACGGCGTGCCGCCGAGCGAGCCGCCCGCGACTTGCACGTTCTGCGCCTGCAACGCACTTTCGACATCGAGCGGCGTCAAGCCGAAGTTGTTCAGCTTGTTCGCGTCGAGCCAAATCCGCATCGCGTACTGCGAGCCGAACAGCGTCACCGTGCCCACGCCGTCGATACGGCTGATCGGATCCTGGATGTTCGACGCGACGTAGTTCGCGAGGTCGTACTTGTTCATGCTGCCGTCGGTCGACACGAATGCCATCACCAGCAGGAAGCTGCTGCTCGACTTCGTGACCCGGGTGCCGAGCTGCTGCACCGCCTGCGGCAGCAGCGGCGTGGCGAGCTGCAGCTTGTTTTGCACCTGCACCTGCGCGATGTCAGGGTTGGTGCCGGCCGCGAACGTCAGCGTGATGGTGGCCGTGCCCGAGTCGTCCGAGGTCGACGCGAGGTACAGCAGGTGGTCGAGACCGCTCATCTGTTGCTCGATCACCTGCGTGACGGTGTTTTCCACCGTCTTCGCCGAAGCACCCGGGTACGTTGCGCTGATCTGGATGGCCGGCGGCGCGATGGTCGGGTATTGCGCGATCGGCAGCGTGAACACCGACGCAAGACCCGCGAGCATCAGGATGATGGCGATCACCCATGCAAAAATCGGGCGATCAATAAAGAACTTTGCCATGAGGCGGGCTCCCTGTTATTACGCGCCTGACGCGGCGGAGGCAGGTTGAGCCGCGGGTTGGCCCGTCTGCGCGCCATTCGCGGCGGCGTCGGAAGCCGGGGTGCCGGGCAGTTGCGCCGGCACGGGCTTGACCTGTTGGCCGGGGCGCGCCTTGTCGACGCCCTGGACGATCACGCGGTCACCCGCTTTCAGGCCGTCGGAGACCACCCAGTACGTGCCGAAGGTGCCCGTGGTGACGAGCTGACGCAGTTCGACCTTGTTGTCCGCGCCGACGACGAGTGCGGTAGGCTGACCCTTCTGGTCGTGCGTGACGCCGACTTGCGGCACGATCAGCGCGTTCTGGTTGACGCCCTGGTCGATCTTCCCGCGCACGAACATGCCCGGCAGCAACACGTGGTTCGGATTCTTGAAGATCGCGCGCACCGTGACCGAGCCGGTGCTCTGGTCGACGGTCACGTCGGTGAACTGCAGCTTGCCCTTCTCGGGATACACGCGGCCGTCTTCCAGCACCAGCGAAACCTGCGCGGCGCTGGGACCCGTCGTCTTCAGACGCCCTTCCTGGATGTCGCGGCGCAACTTCAGACCATCGAGGCTCGATTGCGTGAGGTCGACGTAGACCGGGTCGAGCTGCTGGACCGTGGCCATCAGCGTGGCCGCGCTCTGCTGCACGAAGGCGCCCGGCGTAACCTGCGACACGCCGATCTGGCCGCTCACGGGCGAGGTCACGTCGGTGTAGCCGAGGTTGATCTGCGCGGTATCGACCGCAGCCTTGCCCGCGGCGACGTCGGCGGCTGCCTGGCCTTCCGCGGCGACCGCGTTGTCGTAGTCCTGCTTGCTGACCGCGTTCGCGGCGACCAGCACCTTATAACGATTGGCCTGCGCGGTGGTCGACGCGAGGTTCGCCTGTGCCTTCGCAAGCGCTGCCTTGGCGTTGTTCAACGACGCGATGTACGGCGCCGGATCGATCTTGTACAGACGCTGGCCGGCCTTGACCTCACTACCTTCGGTGAACTCGCGGCGCAGCACGATGCCGTCGACCCGCGCGCGCACCTGCGCGACGAGGAAAGCACTGGTACGGCCGGGCAGTTCGGTGATGACGGGAACGGTCGTCGGCTGCAGGGTGACGACGCCGACTTCGGGGGTCTGTGGCGGCGGAGCAGATTGTTTTGGTCCGCATGCCGCCAGCAAGATGGCAGCCGTCGCGGCACTGATTAAGCGGAATGGAACCCGTTCGACGCGCATGGAGCGACCTCTGTCAAAGACTGGGAATGAAAAAGCGCCCGCCCCTACCCCGGGGACGACAGCGCAAACAGGCGTCTCGCGACGCTCAACCGGAAGCCCACGGATGCAAACGTTCGCCTGCAGGACGCCCTGCCACGAACGCGCCATATCGGGGAGTGCCGCACAGGACCGCCGTTTGGCGGGTGTGATTGCGTGTTGGCATGCAGCAGTGACGGATATTAACCGGTCGTCGCAGCTTGGGCTATCCGATCATGGGGTGCTATTATATATACATCCACGGATGCATGTATAAGTGCATTTACATCAGTTGGAGGGCGATGTACGCAAGTTCGCTTCGTCATTGGTGGGGAAAGTAGTCAGATTGTCATCGGATTGACTTCAAACCACCCCGGAGAAACTCCAGGATCAGCGCAGGTCACACCAATATGGTCAGAAGAACCAAAGAAGAGGCGTTGGAGACGCGCAACCGGATTCTCGACGCGGCCGAACAGGTCTTTTTCGAGAAAGGTGTATCGCGCACGTCGCTGGCCGATATCGCACAGGCCGCGGGCGTCACGCGCGGCGCCATCTATTGGCACTTCGCGCACAAGAGCGATCTCTTCACCGAAATGTTCGATCGCGTGCTGCTGCCGCTCGACGAACTGAAGGCGGCGTCGAACGACCCGAGCGCAGCCGATCCGCTTGGCCTGATCATGGAAACCTGCGTGGTCTGCCTGCGCGACACCGCCAACGACCCGCGCCGCCGCCGCGTGTTCGACATCCTGTTCCTGAAGTGTGAGCTGGTCGAGGATATGGGACCGGTGATGGAACGGTATCAGACCAATATGCGCGAGGGGCTCGCCAATATTGAAGGCGGTCTGCGTAACGCGGTCTCCAAGGGCCAGTTGCCTGCCGATCTCGACACCAAGCTCGCCACGGCGATGGTGCATGCCTTTGTCGGCGGCTCGCTGCGCGACATGCTGTTTTTGCCCGAAGCGACCGACTTCGGCGCGCATGCGCAGCAGATGGTGGAAGCGATGTTCGACGCGTTGCGCCTGAGTCCGGCGTTGCGCAGGAAGGCGCCGGCGTAGCAGGACGCAAGGGTGGCAGGTTCAGAAAGCGGGCGGTCCGGTGAACCGCCCGTTTGTTTTTTTGGGTAGACGGGCCGCTCATCCAATGCGCTGCGGGTCAGGCAGCCGCCCGCCGCGCTCGCGCCGCCTGATTCGACGCATAGATATTGCCGCGCTCGAGCGGCGCGCCGCTCTTGAGCGCCGCGATCCACTGATCGGTGCTGGCGACCGCAGCGAAGCGCGACTGCAGCACCACGCTGAACACGCGATGAATCTCCTCCGCGCTCGCGAAGCCCGCGCTGTTCTCGTACGGCACCGAACCGGTGGCGTCGTGCAGGAACTCGACCGCGAGCCCCGCATGCACCGCGTGGTTGATCGTCGAGGCATCGCAGTTGTGGGTCATGTAGCCGGTGACGGTCAGCGTATCGATCTGCCGGGCTGCGAGCCAGTCTGCCAGATCGGTGCCGGTGAACGCGCTCGGCAGCGATTTCTCGACGAAATGGTCATGCGCGCGCGAGCTCACGACCGTATGCAGTTCGGCGCCCGCGCTGCCGCGCGCGAACAGCGGCGAGCTAGCCGGCGCGACGTTCTGCACCACCACGACCGGAACATCGACGGCACGTGCCGCATCGATCGCGCGACCGATGTTGGCGAGCGATGTCCGCACGTCCGGAAACTCGATCGGCAGGTCGCCGCTCACGTATTCGTTCTGGACGTCGATGACGATCAGCGCGCGGCGCGGTGAGGATGTGGTCATGGCAAGACTCCGTGTCAGAAAAAGGTCGACGACGCGCGCCCAGCCTGATGGCCGCAGCGCCGCGGTAATGGAGGCATTGTTGCTCCGCGGCCCGCGCGCCGACAGCGGCCCGGATGACAACTTTCGCTAGAATCGGGCCACACTTCCGCCATTCATGAGGCGTCCGGCATGTCCGCATCCAGACCTTCCGGGGATCTTCCCGACCCCGTACCGCGCCACGTCGTAGCCGTCGTCGCGTTCGACCGCATCAGCCCGTTCCACCTGTCGGTGCCGTGCGTCGTGTTCGGCGAGGACCGCCGCGGCGGCGAGGTGCCGGCCCTCGACTTCCGCGTCTGCGCCGCGGAGACGGGCGCGCTTGCGACGACCGCGGGCTTCTCGATCGCGCTCACGCATGGACTCGACGCGCTCGCCGACGCGCACACGATCATCGTGCCGAGTTGGCGCGATCCCGACGAACCGCCGCCCGCCGCGCTTCTCGACGCGCTGCGGGCCGCCCATGCACGCGGCGCGCTGCTGGTGAGCCTGTGTCTCGGCGCGTTCGTGCTGGCCGCCGCGGGTATCCTCGATGGACGGCCCGCTGCGACGCACTGGGTCTGGGCCGACGACTTCGCCCGCCGTTACCCGCGCGTGCGGCTCGACCCCGACGTGCTGTATGTCGACGACGGCAACGTGCTGACCTCGGCCGGCACGGCCGCCGGTCTCGACTGCTGCCTGCACGTGCTGCGCAAGATCTGCGGCGCGCGGGCGGCGAACTATGTCGCGCGCCGGCTCGTCGTATCGCCGCACCGCCAGGGCGGCCAGGCGCAATACGTGGAGCAGCCAATGCCGGCGAATCCGCGCGGCGACCGCCTGTCGGGTCTGCTCGACTGGATGAGCGGCAATCTGGCCGTACCGCATACGCTCGACACGCTCGCCGCACGCGCCTTGATGAGCCGCCGTACGTTCACGCGACGTTTCCGGCTGGCGACCGGCACCACCGTCGGCGCGTGGCTGCTCGCCCAGCGCCTCGCACGTGCGCAACAACTGCTGGAAGGCACCGACGAGTCGGTCGAAGCGATCGCGGCGAACGCCGGATTCCGCTCAGCGGCCTCGCTGCGGCAGCATTTCGGGGAAGCGTTTCGCACGTCGCCGAGCGCGTGGCGGCGGGAGTTTCGCGGAGATTAGGCGAAGGCGGCGAGAGCACCGGCATTTCGTAGTGCGCCACCGGAATTTCGTAGTCGCACGTACGCGTCAGTCGCGCGCGCCAGGAGACGCCGCACCGGACCCGGCGCCTCAATGCTCGCTGAACCAGCGTGCGAGATACAGGAGCAGCGCGACCAGAAAAATCATCCCGGCCCACGCCCAGTACGGCACGACATGTTGGCCGGGCTCGTGGTGCGACCAGCTATGCGACGCGCTCGCCGCGCGTCCCGGCAACGCATGGCTGTGCTCGATGCGCGCCCGCCGCGCGAGGCCGCCAAGCGTGATCGGCCGCAAAAATACGTACTGGCGACGCGGCGCCTCGCCGCGCGCGCGGTTCGGCCCCTTGCCGTGCTTGGCGCGCACGACGGCGTCGAACTCGGCGAAAAAATCGTCGGCCAGCTGACGCAGAGCGCTTTCGAGCTGGCGCGTCGGCAGCTCGGCGAGCGGTCCCGACGACGTCGCCCACATCGTGTAATCGATGCGGGTGCCGCTCTCCCGGTCGTCGTCCGCGCGCAAACGCACTTCGATCTGACCGCGCAGCGCGCCGATGCCCTCGGCGCGCGCCTTGAAGCTGATAGTGCGGCGCTGCGCGTCCGCCGGGCCGGAATCCTGGCCGGCGACGTGCGCGCGCACTTCGTAATGCGCGCGCAGCGGGCCGAGCGGAACAGTCATCGTCAGCGCGTATTCGCCGTGGGCAAGACGCGCGAACGACTCGCAGTTGTCGAGGCTGGCACGCAACAGCGCGAGATCCTGCAGCGCCTCCCAGACTACGGTAAGCGGCAGCGGAATCCGTAACGCGTCGTTCAGTTCCATGACAACCTCCCCCGATGAACGGCTCCGACTGCAGGATCACGACGTCTGATCGATGCGGTCGACACGCGATGCGTAAAAAGCGAGATAGCCCTTGATCCGCCCAACCTGCTCGAACGGCGCTTCGTAGCTCCACACCGCGTTCTCGATCACGCCATCTTCGGTGCGCAGATGGTAGTACGACGCGTCGCCCTTGAACGGGCAATGCGTCGAGTGCGTCGAGCGTTCGAGCCGGGCCATGTTCACGTGCTCGCGCGGGAAATAGAACACGTCGGGCAGGCCGGTCTCCGACAGCGTCAGCGCGGCCTGGGTGTCGGCCATCGTCACGCCGCCGTGAATCACGCGCACGCGGTGGCTGTTGTCGCGAATCACAATGGTATGACCGTCCGGCCGTCCCGCAGATGTCGATGCATCGCTCATGTCCACGCTCCGTGATGGGATGGGCGCTGCAATGGCGGCTGTCACCGCGGGAACGGCGAAGCCACGGCAGAGGCCCGTGGCTTCATTATCGGCCAAACTTTGGCCGATTGCGTAGGCCTCCTGCGCGGCGGGAAGCAGACCTGTCCGCTACGTCACGTTCCAGACGAACGCGGATTTGACGTTGCCATGCGCCGGCACGCTGACCGCGCGGGTCTGCTCGCTGTCGTTGTATTTCGCGTGCACCGTGTAGCGGCCGGGGCTCAGGCGTACCAGCATGAACGGGCCGCGCGAGGTCGTGTTCAGCACTTCGCCGTTGTGCGCATCGACGATACGTACGTGCACGTCGGCCAGAAACTCGGCGTTGGGTCCGGTAAAGCGCAGCGTCAGCGGCCACTGGCTTTGCGCGCTTCGCAGCGCCTGCGACTCATCGAGGCCGACACCGCCCGACACGTACGACACGTCGCCCTGCTGCTGGACCTGCGGCAGACCGCCGCCGTTGGTGTTGCCCGCGCTGGTGTTATCGATGGTCGAGCCGCCGGCGACGCCTGCCTGCTGCGCGTACGCACCGCCCGCCACTGCGAGCGTAAGCGCCGTGCACAGCGCGCCGGCTACGATCCGTTGCAGATTGCGTTGAGTTTTCATCGGTTCGCCCTCTTGTCGAAGCCCTTCCCAGGTACCGGGATGGCTCAATTCATGGAGGTCAGCAACCTGTGTGCCAATCGTCCGGTTGCATCGACCGAAACGGCGCGGCTGTCATGATTCCGAGGCACGGCGCGCGTTCCGCCTACGCGCGCCGGGCGCGGACGCCGTAGGTCGGACAGACGAAAAAAAGCCGGTTCTTGGAGTAAATACCAAGGACCGGCAATCGCTACTACAGCTCTTACGAGGTTGGGCGATCCGTTCGAACCGCCCGGATACTGGATCAGCCGAGATCAACGGGCACAAAAATCTGCGCGTTGTCCCGCTGGATCAGCAGCGCAATGCTGTTGCCTGCGCCCGAAATCATCTGCTTCAGCTGGTCGACGTTCGTGACCGGACGGCCGTTGACCGCGAGAATCACATCCCCCGGCTGGATGCCGGCGCTCGCCGCCGCGCCGCCCGCCTGCTGCACGAGCAGACCATGCGACACCGAGGCGCTGCTCTTCTCTTCCGGCGTCAGAGACCGCACGGCGACGCCGAGACGCCCTTGCAGTTGGGTCTGCTCATCGGTCTTGGCCGCGGACGCGACCTTTGCGTCCGAGAACGAGCCGATCGTCACCTTCACGTCCTTGCTGGCCTTGTCGCGCCACACTTTCAGTGTCGCCGAGCTACCCGGTGCGAGGCTGGCGATCTTCCCCGGCAGATCTGTCGAATCGCTGACTTCGTCGCCATTCACGGACAGGATTACGTCGCCAGGTTGCAGGCCAGCCTTGGCCGCAGGACCGCCGGCGTCGACCGAGCTGACCAGCGCGCCTTGCGGCTTCTGCATGCCGAACGAATTGGCGAGCGTCTGGTTCATGCCCTGCACCGCGACGCCGAGGCGGCCGCGGCTCACGTGACCGGTCTTGACGAGGTCGTCCTTGACCTTGATCGCCTCGTTGATCGGAATCGCGAACGACAGGCCCTGGAAGCCGCCCGTCTGCGAGTAGATCATCGAGTTGATGCCGATCACTTCGCCTTGCAGATTAAAGAGCGGACCGCCCGAGTTGCCCGGGTTCACCGGCACGTCGGTCTGGATGAACGGCGTGTAGTTCTCGTTGGGCAGCGAACGTGACTTCGCGCTGATGATGCCCGAGGTCACGGTGTTATCGAAGCCGTACGGCGAGCCGATCGCGACGACCCACTGACCAACCTTGCTCTGGCGCGGATCGCCGATCTTGACGGTCGGCAAATTGCTCGCGTCGATCTTCAGCACGGCGACGTCGGATTGCTTGTCGGCGCCGACCACCTTCGCCTTGAACTCGCGCTTGTCGGTGAGCTTCACAGTGACGACGTTCGCGCCATCGACCACGTGCGCGTTCGTCAGAATGTAGCCGTCATTGCTGACGATGAAGCCGGAACCGAGGCTCGCGCTCGGCTGATCGGGCACGTCGCCGCCATCGCCGCCTTGCATGCCCGGTACGCCCGGCATGCCGCCAAAGAAACGTTTGTAGAACTGATAGAACGGATCGTTCGGATCGATCGGCAACTGGTTGCCATTGAGGGTGCCGCCATTACGGCGCAGGGCGGTCTGCTTGACTACGTGCTTCGCGCTGATGTTGACGACAGCCGGACCGTAGGTCTCGACGAGACCGGAGAAATCGGGGACACCGGTCTTGGCCGCCGCTTCGGCTGGCATCATCGCGGCAGCTTCCGCCGGCGAGATGATCTGCGGCGCGGGCACGTCGCGATGGCCTGCCGCGTAGCCGGCTGAAAGAGCAGCGGCGACCGCTACCGCAACGGCGCCGCGGGACAAGGTTTTCGCGTTCATCATGAGCTCCTGATTGGAGAAAGTGACTTTGGATGTCGACGAGCGTAAGCGGCCTCACTTAAACGAGTCTTAAGCAGCGCCAGATCGTGGGAACCTTTTCCGATGGTCCGCCGGAACCGTCGCGGCGGCACGAACGGCGAGTTTGTCCGAAGGACTAACCGCCATTGTCAAAAACGTACGACCACCAGCAAACCGCCGGCCGTCGATTCGTCGAGCGACACTTCCGCATGATGTTGGGTGGCGATCCGGCGCACGATCGCGAGACCGAGACCACTGCCCGCCACATCGGTGCGTGCACGATTCGCCCCCGCGCCCGCGCGATAGAAGCGGTCGAACACGCGCTCGCGATCGGCCGGGTCGATGCCCGGGCCGCTGTCGGCGATCCGCACTACCGGATGGCCTTCCTCGACGCGCAGGCTCACGTCGACGCGGCCGCCGTGAGGCGTGTACTTGGTCGCGTTGTCGACGAGGTTGTTGAACATCACGCGCAGCGCTTCGGCGTCGCCGCTCACGCTGGCGGCCTCGCTCGCCTCGATGCCGAGGTCGACGCCGCGATTCACCGCGAGCGGCGCGTAGGTCGCGACGCACTCCCGCAGCAGTTCGCGCAGATCAAGCGTCTCGGCGACAGCGGCGCCGTCCGGTTCGGCGCGCGCGAGCGCGAGCAACTGCTCGGCGAGGCGCGTTGCGCGCGTGACGCCCGCGTGCAGATCGGCGAGCGCTTCGCCGCGGGCAGCGTCGTCCTTCGCGCGCGCGACCAGTTGCGCCTGAATCTGCACCGCGGCAAGAGGCGTGCGCAGTTCGTGCGCGGCATCGGCGACGAACGCCTTCTGGATGTCGAGCGCGGTCGCGAGCCGCTGCAGCAGCCCATTCAGCGCGCGCACGAGCGGCTGCACTTCGAGCGGCAAGCGCCGATCGGGCAATGGATCGAGCGCCTCGGGACGACGCGTGTCGAGCGCGCTCGTCACGCGTCGCAGCGGTTGCAGCCCGCGGCCGACGATCACCCACACCGCGAGCCCGAGCAGCGGCAGCAGCACGATCAGCGGCCACAGCGTGCGCAGCGCGACGTCGGCGGCAAGCCGGTTGCGCACCGACAACGGCTGCGCGAGTTGCACGACGTTGTCGCCGACGATCGCGCCATACACGCGCCAGTCGCCGCGGTCGGTACGTTCCGTCGAAAAGCCGAGCTCGGCGCGCGGCGCGAGCGGCGCGCGCGGCCGCGAGTAATACATCAGCATGCCGTTGCGATTCCAGATCTGCAGCACGATGCCCTCGTCGCCGGTATCGCGTCCAAGCACCTGCGAGAATGGCTCCGCCGGCAGCGCCGCGGCAATCTGCTCGAGCTGGTAATCGAACAGCTCGTTCGCTTCGGCTAGCGCCTGCCGATAGATCAGCCAGCCTGCGATGCCTACGCCGAGCAGCACGAGCGCGAGCAGCCAGAACAGCAATTGACGGCGAATCGAGCGCATCGGCTCAGGCTTCCTTCGCGATCATGTAGCCGAGCCCGCGCACGTTGCGAATCAGATCGGCGCCGAGCTTCTTGCGCAGCGCGTGAATATAGACCTCGACGGTATTGCTGCCGATCTCCTCGCCCCAGCCATACATCTTTTCCTCGAGCTGGCTCTTGGACAGCACCGCGCCGGGCCGCGCGAGCAACGCTTCAAGCAGAGCGAATTCGCGCGCGGAAAGCGCGACCGGCGCGCCATCGAGCGTCACCTGGTGCGACGCGGGATCGAGGGTCAGGGTGCCGTGGCGAATCGTCGAATCGCTGCGTCCGGACTGACGTCGGATCAGTGCGCGCATGCGCGCACCGAGTTCGTCGAGATCGAATGGTTTGACAAGGTAGTCGTCGGCGCCGGCGTCGAGGCCCTTGACGCGGTCGGCAACCGCGTCGCGCGCGGTGACGATCAGCACCGGCAGCGCATGGCCGCGCGCACGCAGTGCGCGCAGCACCTCGAGACCGTCGCGCTTGGGCAGACCAAGGTCGAGCAACGCGAGATCGTAAAGCTGGGCGGCCGCCGCGCGCAGCGCCGCTTCGCCGTCTTCGACCCAATCGACGGCGAAGCCTTCGCCGCGCAGCGCCTTGCGCACGCCTTCGGCGATCATCCGGTCATCTTCGACTAGCAGGATGCGCATGGTTGTCCGTTCCGAAACATTTGATGATGCCGCATTCTAGCGCCCGCCTTCGGGCTGCGCGGCGTGTGGCGCTTTTTTCACCGCAGCGCCGTGGCATGTCACTACAATGGGCGCTTTGCGTCGCGCGACGTCCGTCGGGTGGCACGCGGCGCGTTGGTGCGCCGTCCGAGCGGCCGGATGGTAGTTCCATCGTCCCGCGCTCGCCGCATGCCGCTCGCCGCGCGCCCTGAAATCCTGCTCGTCTGTTTGCCCGTTCACCCGTTCATGACGCACGCTTTTTTGTCTTCTGTGGTACGCCGTATGGGGCTGCGTCCGCGCAGTATGTTCAACCGTGCAGCCATCATGCCTCAGCGCTTCGTGCCGCGTGCGGCCGTGTGGCTCTTCGCCGCAGCGCTCGGTGCGAGCGCACTGCTGCCGCAGGCCGCAGCGGCGCGCGTCAGGGCCGCGCATCCGAGTGTCAACGTCACGACGGTCCTGCCGCCGGCGGTGATGGCCGGTCTGCAGCGCGCGCACGTGCCGCTGTCGTCGATCAGCGTGGTCATCGAAAAGGTCGGCGACCGCACGCCGATCGTCGCGCTGAACGCCGGCAAGCCCATGATGCCCGCCTCGACGATGAAGCTCGTCACCACCTACTCGGGCCTGTCGATCCTCGGACCCGGCTACCGCTGGCGCACCACCGCATACGCCGACGGCACGCTCGACGCGAGCGGCGTGCTGCATGGCAATCTGTACATGCAGGGCACCGGCGATCCCAAGCTCGTGCCCGAGGAATTGATCGATCTCGTGCAGAAGATTCACAAGGCGGGCATCAACGGCATCGACGGTGCGCTCGTGCTCGACAAGCGGTACTTCGATCCGTCGACGCGCGAGCTCCCCGCGTTCGACGACGACGTCAACGCGCCATACAACGTCGGCCCCGATCCGCTGCTGTACGCGTTCAAATCGCTGTCGTTCACGCTGACGCCATCGCAGGACGGCACCGTGGCGATCGACGTGCTGCCCGCGCTCGCGCAGCTGCGCATCGACAACCAGCTGCGCGCGACGAACGGCCCGTGCCGCGGCGAGGTGCCGACGCCGACCGTCACACCGCAGCCCGACGGCACGATCGACGCATCGTTCACCGGCGACTTTCCGGTACGCTGCGATGCACGCACGATCAACATCGCCGTGCTCGATCACTCGACGTTCTTCGTGCGCGGCTTTCTCGCGTTATGGCAGCAAACTGGCGGCACGTTCACCGGCACGACCCGCGAAGGCGCGGTACCGGCCGGCGCGAAGCTCGTCGCGACGCACGAGGGGCCGATGCTGTCGGACATCGTTCGCGACATCAACAAGTTCAGCAACAACACGATGGCGCGCAATCTGTTCCTGACGATCGGTGCTGCCGAGGAAAGGCCGCCCGCGACGCCCGACAAAGCCGCGCGCGCGGTCGAAGCTTTCCTGCAGCGCGACAGCCTGAACACCGAGTACCTGACGCTCGACAACGGCTCGGGCCTGTCTCGCGACGAGCACATCACCGCGCTCGCGCTCGCCGATCTTCTGCAACGCGCGAACGCGAGTCCGGTTGCGCAGGTGTTTGTCGACTCGCTGCCGATTGCGGGTGTCGACGGCACCATGCGCAACCGGCTGACCACCCAGGGCGCGGGCGGCAACGCGCACATCAAGACCGGCACGCTGCGCGACGTGCGTGCGATCGCCGGCTACGTCGCGTCGGCCGACGGCAACAGCTACGTCGTCGTGAGCCTGATCAACGATCCTCATTCGGAAGCGGCGCGCGCCGCGCACGACGCGCTGCTCGAATGGGTATACGACGGCCCGTCGCAAGGCTTCACGAAGGTCTCCGCGCCCATCGGGGAAGCGCGCGAGAAGCCCAGGAAAAACCCGCGCAGGCGCGGCGCCCACTGAGTATTCCTTCTAGCGATGCGGCGCGCGGCAAGCTGCTAACCGTGTACGCTGTCGGGCAACATGCGGCGCACGGCATCACGCGCCTGGCGCGCAGGACGCCCGGTCGTTCAGACCACGCGACCCGCACGAACGATAACGACACCACCCGCCGCGTACCGCGCGGTGATCAGGGACCAGGAAGGGAGACTCGATGCAATTCGATGCCGAATTGCTGTTGCTCGCGATGGCGCCCGTCATTCTTGCCTGCATCGGCTGGGAGGCGGGGCACTTCGTTGCGCTGTTCTTCGCGCAGGACCCGGTCCATTACGTGTTGCATCGCTGCGGTCATCGGGTGCGCTGGATGAGCAAAACCACCGCCGAACCCCGAGGCTTGAACCTGAACGGTACGATCGCGCTTCGGGCCTCACCCAAGCCGTAGAAGATTCTGCAAGCTGTCGTCACGCCGCCGACGCGACGGACGCTGCCTGCAATACATGGCATCAAGAGCCACACATACGAGGAGATGCAGTCAACATGAATCAAACCGCTTCGAAAAAACAGCAATGGATGCGCGCCACGCAGATCGCCCTGGCGAGCGCAGCGTTCGCCGCGCTCGCGGCGTGCGGTGGCGGCAGCAGCGACAATAATTCGAGCAGCACGCCGGCGGGGGGCGTCAAGCTGCAGGTCGTGTCGTTCGGCGACAGCCTGTCGGATGTCGGCACCTATCAGCCGTCGGTCCAGGCGAACGTGGGCACGGGCGGCGGCCGCTTCACGACGAACCCGGGCGAAGTCTGGACGCAAAAGGTTGCCGAGTATTACGGTGGCACGCTCACCGCCGCGTACGTCGGCGGCTTCGGCGCGCCGCTCACCGCGGCGGGCGGTCTCGGTTATGCGCAGGGCGGCGCCCGTGTCGATCTGCAGCCGGGCATCGGCTACGCGCCGAACAATATGGCCGCGACCACGGTGCCGGTCACCACGCAGGTCAGCGAGTATCTGGCCGCGCACAACAACAGCTTCAATTCGAACCAGCTCGTGCTGATCGAGGGCGGCGCGAACGATATCTTCTACTGGGTGCAAGCGGTTTCGGCTGCCGGCCCGGCAGCGGCGCAGGCAGCGATCGCAGCCGGCGGCGACCCGCAAGCAGCGGCCACCGCCGCGACGGCGCAGGCCGTGAGCGCCGCGCAGACGGCGATCTACACCGCGGCGACGACGTTCGCCGGCACGGTGCTGCAGAACATCGTCGCGAAGGGTGCAACGCATGTGGTGGTGTCGAACCTGCCGGACATCGCGCAGACGCCGCAAGGTCTCGCCGCAGGCGCACAGGGCCAGGCGCTCATCACCGGGCTCGTCCAGCTCTACAACGGCGTGCTGAAGCAAGAACTCGGGTCGGTCCCGCAGGTCATTTACGTGGACTCGTACGCGTGGCTGGACCAGACGTTGGCGAACTATCAATCGCTCGGCTTCAGCGTGTCGAATACGGGCACGGCTTGTAACCTGACGTCGATGGCCGCGGCCGCGACCGCCTACGCGACGGCCAATCCGAGCGTGCTCGCATCGGGCCAGACGGCGGCGTCGTGGGGCAGCGCGTTCGGGTCGTCGCTGTTCTGCTCGCCGCAGACCTACACGGTGGCCGGTGCCGATCAGAGCTACGTGTTCGCGGACAACGTGCATCCGACCACGCATACTTGGGCGCTGTTCGCGCAGCAGGTCGAGTCGCAGATCGCTGCGAGCGGGCTTGGCAAGTAACGCGTTGTCGGCCGCGGGGTAGCTGGATCGACAGCAAGGCCGCGGAGCTAAGGTTACTCAGATGGCAAAAGGCCCGGCTCGTTCAACGAGCCGGGCCTTTATCATTTTCCGCTGGCCTCCCGATGCAAGGCAGCGAGCCGATCGCTTCAGTTCTGCGCTTCGAAAGCCGCCGCCGCGCGCCCGAGCCGATCGTTGACCGCGATCCATTCGATCGTGTCCGGCAGCTTCTCGATCAGAATCCGCGTGACGTTGGCGCGATCGAGCGCGCGCAGCAAGCCGTATAGCTCGCGTGCATAGACGTGCGGATCTTCTGGCGCGGCGACGAAATGCACGCCCTCTGCATCGGCCCACTGGCCCGCCCGCGATGCGCGCGCAACCAGCGCGACGCGCTCGCCCGCCTCGCGCACCGCGAGCAGCGGCTCGAGCTCGCCAAACGGCAGCAGCGCGAGCGGCGTGCGTGGCGCGTAGTGCGCCTTCAGCGTTCCCGACGCGCGCGGCGCGGTCGCATCCGAGCCGTCGGGCAGACGCGGCGCCTCGCCGAGCACGTCGGCGATATCCTGCGGCGTCACGCGCCCCGGTCTGAGCAGCGCCGGAAAGCCGCGCGACAGATCCAGAATCGTCGATTCGATCCCGACATCCGACGCGCCGCCGTCGAGCACATGAATCGCGCTGCCGAACTCGTCGCGTACATGTTGTGCGGTGGTCGGGCTCACGTGGCCGAAACGGTTCGCCGACGGCGCGGCGACACCGCCGTGTCCGCCACGCAACGCGCTGAATGCTTCGAGCAAGGCCTGCGCGACCGGATGCGACGGGCAGCGCAGCCCTACCGAATCCTGCCCGCCGCTGACCGCCGCCGGAATGCGCGCGGCGCGCCTGAGGATCAGCGTGAGCGGTCCCGGCCAGAAGGCGTCGATCAGGCGCTGCGCGTCCGCCGGCAGATGCTCGACCCAGTAGTTCGGGTCGCCGTGCGGCGCGAGATGCACGATCACCGGATGATTGGCCGGCCGCCCCTTCGCCGCGTAAATGCGCGCGACCGCGTCCGGGTTCTCGGCATCGCCGCCGAGTCCGTAGACAGTCTCCGTCGGAAATGCGACCAGTTCACCGGCGTCAAGCAACGCCGCCGCGTGCTCGATCTGCGCGGCGCTGACGGGCAACGCGTTCGAAGCGTCTTCGGCGGGTTTGTGTTGATCCGGCATGGCGCGCGCGTCAGCTGGTAGCGATGTGCAGCAGCCGTGCGCAATCACGCGCCGCGGTGCGGGCTTCTTCGAGCGTCGGCGCGGTGAAGTTCACGTGGCCCATCTTGCGGCCGCAACGCGCCTCTTCCTTGCCGTACAGATGCAGTCGTGCGGCCGGCATCGCGGCGACCTCCTGCCAGGGCGGCGTGACCGCCGCGCGCTTCGGACCGTCCGGGAACCACACGTCGCCGAGGATGTTCAGCATCGCCGCCGGCGAATGCTGGCGCGTGTCGCCGAGCGGCATACCGGTCATCGCGCGCACCTGCTGTTCGAACTGGCTCGTCGCGCAGGCGTCGACCGTGTAGTGGCCGGAGTTGTGCGGGCGTGGCGCCATTTCGTTGGCGACGAGCGAGCCGTCTTCGAGAATGAAGAACTCGACGCACAGCACGCCGACATAACCGAGCTTCTCGGCGATCTGCAGGGCGGCCTGTTGAGCCTGCTGCACGAGCGCCGGCGACGCGTCCGGCGCGGGGACGATGGTGTGCGACAGCACGCCGTGGCGATGCGTGTTCTGCGCGAGCGGATAGACGACCGACGCCCCGCTTGCCGCGCGCGCGATCAGCGCCGACACCTCGAACTTCAGCGGCAGGCGCTTCTCGAGCACGCACGGCACGCCGCCGAGCGACGCATGCGCCTCGCGCACTTCCTCGGCGTTGCCCACGCGAATCTGACCTTTGCCGTCGTAGCCCATGCGCGCCGTTTTCAGGATGCCCGGCAGCACCGCTTCAAGCTCGGCATCACCGAGCGCCGCAAGCGCATCCGAGGACTCGATCACGACGTGCGGCGCAACCGTCACACCCGCGCCCGCGATAAAGCGCTTCTCGGCAATCCGGTCCTGGGCAACAGCGACGCACCGCGCCGCCGGACTCACGAACGTGGTTTTGCCGAGAAAGTCGAGGCTCGCGGCCGGCACGTTCTCGAACTCGGTCGACACCGCGGCGCACAGCCGCGCGAGTTCGGTCAGCGCCGCTTCGTCGTCGTAGGCCGCGCGCAGGTGGCGGTCGGCGACCGCGCCGGCCGGACTGGTCTCGTCCGGGTCGAGTACGGCGACGCGATAGCCCATCGCCTGGGCGGCAAAGCAGAACATGCGGCCGAGCTGGCCGCCACCGACCATGCCAAGCCATGCGCCGGGCAGAATCGGTGAAACCGGGGTGTTGTCAGGGTTCATCTTGGTGGTCGGTCGCGGCCTGATACGCGTCGCGCTCGCAGTGCGAGCGGCGGGCATCCGGCCGGGGGTCGGACAGGAGACGTCATTAAAAACAGCCGGCGCGCTTACAGCGCCGGCAATACCATCGCGTGAGCCGCTTCGTTCTGGCGCACACGGAAAGCAGCGAGCTTGTCCGCGAATTCGACGCTCGTGCCGGACAGCAGCGACACCGCGAACAGCGCCGCATTCGCGGCACCCGCCTCGCCAATCGCAAACGTCGCGACGGGCACGCCCTTGGGCATCTGCACGATCGAATGCAGCGAATCGACGCCCTTCAGATACTTGCTTGCGACCGGCACGCCGAGCACCGGCACCGTGGTCTTCGCGGCCAGCATGCCCGGCAGATGCGCCGCGCCGCCCGCGCCCGCGATGATCGCGCGAATGCCGCGCGCGCGCGCGCTTTCAGCATAGGCGAACATTTCGTCGGGCATGCGGTGCGCGGACACCACTTTCGCTTCGTACGGCACGCCGAACTCCTGCAGGATCGCGACGGCGTTTTTCATCACTTCCCAGTCGGAACTGGAGCCCATCAATACGCCGACGACCGGCGCATCATGCGTATGGGCGGTTTGTGCTTCACTCATTTTTACGGCTTCCTTGTTTCCCGGCGATGCGCGCCTGACACGGCGCGCGCGATCAGATCAGTCGAGCTTATGGCCGGTCAGGCGCCCGAGCGCTTCCTGATACTTTTCGCCCGTTTTCGCGACCACGTCGTCCGGCAGCTTCGGTGCTGGCGGCTCTTTCTTCCACGGCTGGGTTTCGAGCCAGTCGCGCACGAACTGCTTGTCGAACGACGGCGGGTTCGTGCCGACCTGGTACTGGTCCGCCGGCCAGAAGCGCGACGAATCGGCCGTGAGCGCCTCATCCATCAGGTACAGCTTGCCGTGGTTGTCCAGCCCGAATTCGAACTTCGTGTCCGCGATGATGATGCCGCGCGTCGCCGCATAGTCCGCGGCTTCCTTGTACAGGCGAATCGAGATGTCGCGGATCGTGGCCGACAGCTCGGTGCCGATGCGGCGCTCCATCTCGTCGTAAGTGATGTTTTCGTCGTGGTGGCCCATCTCGGCCTTGGCGGCCGGCGTGAAGATCGGCTCGGGCAGCTTCTGCGCGTTCTGCAGGCCCGGCGGCAGTTGCACGCCGCACACCGAACCGGTGGCCTGGTAATCTTTCCAGCCGCTGCCGGCCAGATAGCCGCGCACCACCGCCTCGACGAGGATCGGCTCGAGACGCTTGACCACGACCGCGCGCCCCTTGACCTGCTCCACTTCGTCCGGCGCGACCACCGACTCGGGCGCCACGCCCGTCAGGTGGTTCGGCACCACGTGCTGCAGTTTCTCGAACCAGAAGTTCGCCATCGCGTTGAGCACGCGGCCCTTGTTCGGAATCGGCTCGCCCATGATCACGTCGAACGCCGACAGACGGTCGGTCGTGACGATCAGCAGCTGGTCGTTACCCACCGCATAGTTGTCGCGGACTTTGCCGCGGCCGAGCAGCGGCAGCGAGCGGAGCGTGGATTCGTAGAGGGTAGACATCGTCGTGGTTCGCTAAAAGTGGTGCAGAAAATGTGACCGGAACAAAAGGGAAACGCCGTTCCCCATGATGCGGGAACGGCGATCGGACGACAACCTGGCCAATCGGCTAAGCGAGCGGCCAGGCGCGGAGCCAAAATTACAGCTTAGCGGACGACTTGCGCGAGCTCGCCCGACTTGTACTTCTCAGCAATTTTATCAAGCGAAACCGGCTTGATCTTGCCAGCCTGGCCTTCGCAGCCGAATTGCATGTAACGGTCGATACAGATCTTCATCGCGGCTTCGCGCGCCGGCTTCAGGTAATCGCGCGGATCGAACTTGCTCGGGTTGGTCGCCATGTAGCGGCGAATCGCGCCCGTGATCGCGAGACGCAGGTCGGTGTCGATGTTGACCTTGCGCACGCCGTGACGGATGCCTTCCTGGATTTCCTCGACCGGCACGCCGTAGGTCTCCTTCATGTCGCCGCCGAATTCGCGGATTTCCGCGAGCAGCTCCTGCGGCACCGACGACGAGCCGTGCATCACGAGGTGCGTGTTCGGAATGCGCTGGTGGATTTCCTTGATGCGCTGGATCGAGAGGATATCGCCCGTCGGCTTCTTGCTGAACTTGTAGGCGCCGTGCGAGGTGCCGATCGCGATGGCCAGCGCGTCGCACTGGGTCCGCTTGACGAAGTCGGCGGCCTGCTCCGGATCGGTCAGCAGCTGTTCACGCGTCATCGTGCCTTCGGCACCGTGGCCGTCTTCCTTGTCGCCCTTCATCGTTTCGAGCGAACCGAGCACGCCCAGCTCAGCCTCGACGGTGACGCCGATCGAGTGCGCCGCTTCCACGACCTTGCGCGACACTTCGACGTTGTACTCGTACGATGCGACCGTCTTGCCGTCGGCTTCGAGCGAACCGTCCATCATCACGCTCGTGAAGCCGCTGCGGATCGCCGCCATGCACACAGCCGGCGACTGGCCGTGGTCTTGGTGCATCACGACCGGGATGTGCGGATACGACTCGACCGCCGCTTCGATCAGATGACGCAGGAACGGCTCGCCCGCGTACTTACGCGCGCCAGCCGACGCCTGCATGATGACCGGGGCGTTGACCTTGTCGGCCGCGGCCATGATTGCCTGCACCTGCTCCAGGTTGTTCACGTTGAATGCCGGAAGTCCATAGCCGTTTTCCGCGGCATGGTCCAGCAGTTGACGCATTGATACGAGAGGCATGCTCAAACTCCTTGGATTGAAACGAATTCTCTTGCCGTCGGCATCTCTTGCGGCGATTTTATCGCGAAGCGGGTGACGTTCCCGCGCTGGCGCCGGCGCGTTGGTGCGCCGTCGCACATGGACCGCGCGGGTTGCGCCGCCCTGCTTCGCTCAATCCAGCCCCGTGCCGATCGGATAGTCTTGCCTGATCAGTACGGCTCACCCACCCGCACGATCTTCAACGTATTGGTGCCGCCCGCCTGACCCATCGGTTCGCCGACCGTCAGCACGACCATATCGCCGTGCGACGCGTAGCCCTTGCCGACCACGGTTTCAAGCGCCTGCTGAAGCGCGGTGTCGCGGTCGGTGTTGGTGTCCAGATGCAGTGACGTCACATTGCGGTACAGCGCCATCGCGCGCTCGCTGCCGACGCGCGGCGTCAGCGCGAAAATCGGCACGTGGGTCCAGTGACGCGACAACCACAGCGCGGTCGAGCCCGATTCGGTCAGCGCGACGATGGCCTTGGCGCCAAGGTGATAGGCGGTAAACAAGGCGCCCATTGCGATCGACTGGTCGATCCGCGTGAACGTACGGTCGAGGAAATCCTTGTCGAGCTCCGACTGCTCGGACTTCTCCGCTTCGACGCAGATCGCGGCCATCGTCTCGATGGTCTGCACCGGGTACTTGCCCGCCGCCGATTCCGCCGACAGCATCACCGCGTCGGTGCCGTCGAGCACGGCGTTCGCGACGTCAGACACTTCCGCGCGGGTCGGCACCGGCGCGTGGATCATCGACTCCATCATCTGCGTCGCAGTGATCACGAACTTGTTCGATTCGCGCGCCATGCGGATCATGCGTTTTTGCAGCGCCGGCACCGCGGCATTGCCCACTTCCACGGCCAGATCGCCACGCGCGACCATGATGCCGTCCGACGCGTCGAGGATGCCCTGCAGCGCCGGAATCGCTTCCGCGCGCTCGATCTTCGCGATCATCTTCGGCTTGATGCCGTACGGCGCGCCGGCGATGTTCGCGAGCTGACGGGCCATTTCCATATCGGTCGCGTTCTTCGGGAACGACACCGCGATGTAATCGACGCCGAGCGACATCGCCGTGCGGATGTCTTCCATGTCCTTCGCAGTCAGTGCGGGCGCCGACAGACCGCCGCCCTGGCGGTTGATGCCCTTGTTGTTCGACAACTCGCCGCCGATCCTCACGACCGTGTGGATCTCGTGGCCGATCACGCGCTGCACGCCCAGCACGATCAGGCCGTCGTTGAGCAGCAGCACGTCTCCCGCTTTCAGGTCACGCGGCAGATCCTTGTAGTCGAGGCCGACGCGCTCGTCGTTGCCGAGCTCGCATTGCGCGTCGAGGATGAACAGATTGCCGGCGACGAGCGTCGTGCGGCCGTTCTCGAACTTGCCGACGCGGATCTTCGGGCCTTGCAGGTCGGCCATGATGGCAACTTCGCGGCCCGCCAGGCGGGCCGCCTCGCGCACGAATTCGGCACGCTGGCGGTGGTCGTCGGCGGTGCCGTGCGAAAAATTGAGCCGCACCACATCCAGCCCCGCCTGCATCATTTGCAGCAGGATCTCCGGTGTGCTGGAAGCCGGACCGATAGTGGCGACAATCTTGGTGGCGCGATGCATGAGTCTCCTCGTCTGGATGGGATCGCTGGAAAGAGCGCTGCGAGTCTGGTGCGGAGTCTGCGCATCGGAAGATGCTGCCAGGGGGCGCGCGCCGGCTGTGGCCGATGTCGCTTTGTGGAGTGATGCGGTATGCGAGACCGGCGCCTCGGGCGCCGGAGATAGGTGGCCCTGCTTGCCGGCAGGCTGATCCGGCTGGGTGGGATCGGCAGGTGCCGCCAGCGGTGGCGCGGCTTGGGCGGCCGCGAGCGCTACGAGCGCCTCGGCAGCCGCATCCTGTCCGGCCATGGCTGCCGACGCCGCGGCCGCGCGTATCGTGGGCTCCCCCGCCAGCGCCGCCGCGTCACCGCGCTGCGCTTTCGCGCCGCGCGCCTTTATCGACTTTGCCGAAGGGGAGCGCGTCGCCACGTTATGCCCGCGATTCCAGAACTTCGACCGCCGGCAGCTTCTTGCCCTCGAGGAACTCGAGGAACGCGCCGCCGCCCGTCGAAATGTAGCTGACCTGATCGTGGATGCCGTACTTGGCGATCGCCGCGAGCGTGTCGCCGCCGCCTGCGATCGAGAATGCCGCCGAGCGCGCGATCGCGTCCGCGAGCGTCTTGGTGCCGTTGCCGAACTGGTCGAACTCGAACACGCCGACCGGTCCGTTCCACACGATCGTGCCGGCCTTCTCGAGTTGCGCGGCAAGCGCCTTGGCGGTGTCCGGACCGATGTCGAGGATCATGTCGTCGTCCTGCACATCGGCGACGGCCTTCACTTCGGCCTTCGCGGTCGGCGAGAACTCCTTGGCCGTGACCACGTCGGTCGGGATCGGCACCGAGGCGCCGCGGGCCTTGGCTGCGTCGATGATCGCCTTCGCTTCGTTGACGAGATCGGCTTCGGCGAGCGACTTGCCGATCTTCAGGCCGGCCGCGAGCATGAACGTATTGGCGATGCCGCCACCGACGATCAGCTGGTCGACCTTCTCGGCGAGCGACTTCAGGATGGTCAGCTTGGTCGACACCTTCGAGCCCGCGACGATCGCCACGAGCGGCCGCTTCGGCGCGCCGAGCGCCTTGCCGAGCGCTTCGAGTTCAGCGGCGAGCAGCGGACCCGCGCACGCGATGGGCGCGTACTTCGCGATGCCGTGCGTGGTCGCTTCGGCGCGGTGCGCGGTGCCGAATGCGTCGTTCACGTAGACATCGCAGAGCTTCGCCATTTTCTGCGCGAGCTCGTCGGAGTCCTTCTTTTCGCCCTTGTTCACGCGGCAGTTTTCGAGCAGCACGACCGAGCCCGGCGCGACGTTCACGCCATTCTCGACCCAGTTCGCGACGAGCGGCACATCGCGGCCGAGCAGCTCGGCGAGGCGCTTGGCCACCGGCGCGAGCGAATCTTCCGGCTTGAAGCCGCCTTCGGTCGGACGGCCAAGGTGGGAGGTGACCATCACGGCGGCACCGGCGTCGAGCGCGGCCTTGATGGCCGGCACGGAGGCACGGATGCGCGTGTCTTCGGTGATGTTGCCTTGATCGTCCTGCGGCACGTTCAGATCGGCGCGGATGAACACGCGTTTGCCGGACAGCTTGCCTTCGGCGATCAGGTCGGAGAGACGCAATACCTTGTTCATGGGCTTGAGTATGCGAGTTGATGAGAAGGCGGTGACGGACTGCGCGCGGGGCGATGCGCGGCGAACTCCAGCGCTTCGGCCCAACGGCTCCGCGGGATCGGGCGCCGGCGGCCGGCCGCGACACAGGCGCCTTGCCGCGGCGCGCTCAACCCGGAAAAGGCCATTTTAACTGATCCAAACCGCCTGCTGACCCGCGGCGCCGTGAATGTCGCGCATTTGATCGCCGGGCCGTCGGTCTCGCGCTGCAGCATTGACGGTGGGGACGGTCAGAGGAAGACGCGCATCAGCGAGAACACGACCATTCCGGTCACGATCGTGCCGAGCATGGTGCGCCGCCACAAGAACCAGCCGAGTGCGGCGAGCGTCGCGTAAAGCTCATGGTTGGAGGTGGCGAACGACAGTCCGGCCGGTGTCGTCAGCACTTCGGGCACCACCACGGCGGCGAGCGCGGCCGCCGGCGCGTAGCGCAGCATCTTCTGCACGCGCGCCGGCAGCACGGTGCGCTCGCCGCCGATCAGGAACATCGCTCGCGTGAGCGCGGTAACGAACGTCATGCCGAAAATGGCGAGCCAGATTTGCGTGGAGGTCATCGGGAGTCTCCGGCGGCATCGCTCGCGCTACGGATGCGGCGCAGGTCGGCGCGCTCGATCATCAGATCGGCCGCGCTGCCGGCGACGATCGCCGCGACCACCGCGAGCGGCAGCGCGAGCCGGTACGGCAGATCGAGCGCGAGCAGCGCCACGATGCCGGCCACGCTGACCGCGACCAGCGTCGAGCGCGTGGCGATCGCCGACACCATCACCGGCAACAGCGCGAGCGTGCCGGCGAGCGCGAGCCCCCAGTTGTCGGGAATCAGGCTCGCGAGCAGGATGCCGATGATGGACGACACCTGCCACGACAGCCAGCTCGACACGGCCATGCCCCAGAAGTACGCCTCCTTGCCCGGCACGTAGCCGGTCGGAAAGCTCTTCTTCACGAACAGCAGATAGATCACGTCGCCGTTGAAATAGCCGAGCACGATGCGCCGCCACATCGACAGATACGAGAAATGGGGCGCGAGGCCGGCACTGAAGATCACGAAGCGGGTGTTGACCATCGCCGCGGTTAGCAGCACGGTCCATACCGGCAGCTTCGCCGCGAGCAGCGGCAGCACCGCCAGCTGCGACGAGCCGGCATAGCAGAGCAGCGACATCGTGAGCGCCTGCGGCAGCGTGAGCACTGACTTGCTCATCGCGATACCGGTGACGAGGCCCCACGAAAAAATCGCCATCAACGTGGGGGCATAGGCGCGCGCGCCTTCACGAAAAGCGCGGCAATCGGTGTCTGACAGTCGAGCGAGCATCGGAAGAAGAATACGGGCGCAAGGCGCGCCGTCGGCAAGGCCCGGTCGGAGCCGGGTCGCGAGGCCGCCCGCCGGCGTACCCGGATGTGATTTATGCGTGCGCCGGATTATAGCCTCCGGGGCGCGCTCCAATGCCCGTTGTGCGTGCAAAAGACGCTAAAATAGCGCTCCCGGCTATGTCCTGCGCTCATGGCCGCACCTCATAACGCACCTGCTGGAGAACCGTATGTCAATGGCCGACCGTGACGGCAAGATCTGGATGGATGGCAAGCTCATCGACTGGCGCGATGCCAAAATCCACGTGCTCACCCACACGCTGCATTACGGCATGGGCGTGTTCGAGGGCGTGCGCGCTTACAAGACCGCCGCCGGCGCCACCGCGATTTTCCGCCTGCAGGAGCACACCAAGCGGCTCCTGAACTCTGCAAAGATCTTCCAGATGGACGTGCCGTTCGACCATGAAACGCTCGCCGCCGCGCAGCGCGAGGTGGTCCGCGAGAACAAGCTCGATTCGTGCTATCTGCGCCCGATCATCTGGGTCGGATCGGAGAAGCTCGGCGTGTCGGCCAAGGGCAATACGATTCACGTCGCGATCGCCGCGTGGCCGTGGGGCGCGTACCTCGGCGAAGACGGCATCACCAAGGGCATCCGCGTGAAGACGTCGTCATTCACGCGCCATCACGTGAACGTCTCGATGGTGCGCGCGAAGGCGTCGGGCTGGTACGTGAACTCGATCCTCGCGAACCAGGAAGCGGTCGCCGACGGCTACGACGAAGCGCTGCTGCTCGACGTCGACGGCTACGTGTCGGAAGGCTCGGGCGAGAATTTCTTCCTCGTCAACAACGGCAAGCTGTACACGCCGGACCTGTCGTCGTGCCTCGACGGCATCACGCGCGACACCGTGATCACGCTCGCGCGCGACATGGGCCTGCAGGTGATCGAAAAGCGCATCACGCGCGACGAGGTCTACACCTGCGACGAAGCCTTCTTCACGGGCACGGCAGCCGAAGTCACACCGATCCGCGAGCTCGACAACCGCACGATCGGCGCTGGCGCCCGCGGCCCGATCACCGAAAAGCTGCAGTCGGCCTTCTTCGACGTCGTCAACGGCAAGAACGCGAAATACGCGCACTGGCTTACGAAAATCTGAGCGAACGTCCGAGCGAAGGTCCAGGAAGCACCCCGCATACAACGAGAATCTCTCATGAGCGAAATCAAGGAAATGCCGCTGGTCGAACTGTCGGCAAAAGATCTGCCGGCGTATTGTCCGAATCCGGCCATGCCGCGCTGGAGCGCGCATCCGCGCGTCTTTATCGACGTTTCGCACGGCGAAGCGCGTTGCCCGTACTGCAGCACGCGCTACAAGCTGCGCGACGGCGAAGTGATCAAGGGCCATTGATCCGGCTCATCGAGCGGTTCTGAGCCAGCTTGGGCGGCACGCGGCGCGGGGTTAGGACCACGCGCTCGCCGCAATTCAGGCTCGAGCCGCGCGGCCACGTGGCCGCCCGCATCGTCATTGCGACGTGAATGGGCGAACGGCTTGCGCCGCGCGGTTTTCCGCTTTCCCCTTTTACCCATTCGAGTGCCACGCGCAGCGCGCGCGGCGCTCGCTATCGACACCGGACACTCACTCTGATGCGTCGCGCGTTGGTTATCGCACCGAACTGGATCGGTGACGCATTGATGGCGCAGCCGCTGTTTGCGCGCCTCGTGAAATTGCATCCGCGCATCGTCATCGACGCGGTCGCGCCCAGCTGGGTCGCCCCCGTGCTCGAACGGATGCCGGAGATCCGCGACGTCTACGCGACCGATCTCGCGCACGGCAAGCTGCAGATGCTACGCCGCTGGCAGCTCTCGAGCGATTTGCGCGACGTCGGCTACGACGCGGCCTACGTGCTGCCGAACTCGTTCAAATCGGCGCTGATTCCGTGGCTGGCGGGCATTCCGCTGCGCATCGGCTATACCGGCGAGAGCCGCTACGGCGTGCTGAACGTGCGTCACGCGAATCCGCGCAAAGACGAACGTCCGCCGATGGTCGGCCACTACGCCGCCCTCGCCTATGCGCCCGGCGCCAAGGTCCCCGAGAACCTGCCGATGCCGCGCCTCGACACGGATCTGAACGAGGCCTCGCGCGTGTCGGCGCGCTTCAATCTCGATACGCGCGTGCCGCTGCTGGTGTTTTGCCCCGGCGCCGAATACGGCCCCGCGAAGCGCTGGCCGCCCGAGCATTTCGCGTCGCTCGCGCGGATGGTCGGCCAGTCGTTCCCATACACGCAGATCGTCGCGCTCGGCTCGCCGAAAGACGCGCCGCTCGCGCAGGCGATCGCCGAGAAAGCGCCGAACGTGCGCAACCTGTGCGGCCAGACGGCGCTCGGCGAGGCCTGTGCGCTGATCTCGCGGGCCAACGCGGTCGTCACGAATGATTCCGGCCTGATGCACGTCGCCGCGGCGCTGCGCCGCCCGCTCGTGGCCGTCTACGGTTCGACCGATCCGCGCCACACGCCGCCCTTGTCCGAGCTCGCAAAGGTACAATGGCTTCATCTCGAATGCAGCCCCTGTTTTGAGCGCGAGTGCCCGCTCGGTCATCTGAACTGCCTGAAGCAACTGAGCGCCGAGCAGGTTTTCGGCGATTTGCGCGGCATGCTGCTCGCGCAGCGCTGAGCCACTGGCACTTGCACGCAACACCGCACGCCTCCTTCGCGCGTCGCGTCACGTTCGCGCCTTGCGGCGAGGGCAAGCTGACGCCGGGGAGCGAAGGTCCGGCGCATTGGACCGTCCCGCTACCGCTGACCCGCAACCGCGCGCCGCGCACAAGAGACTGACGAGCCATGCCACGTTTTGCCCATATCTTCGAAGCCGCCGCCGATACCCTGAACGCCTACTATCAGGCCGTCGCCGAGGTCAATATCGACAGCTTGATGGGCTTGTGGATCGACGAGGAGTTCGTCACTTGCATCTGTGCGGACGGCGCGCATCTGCACGGTCTCGACAGCATCCGCAATGGCTTGCAGGTCCAGCTCGAAGCGATGCCGGTGTCGATCGAACCGCTCGACATCCGCGTCTACGACAGCCTCGGCACCGTCGTCTATGCGATTGCCGAAGCGCATCGCCCGGCCGACCCGACCGCCACGCCCACGATGGTTTTCACCACCTACGTGATGGTCCACGAACGCGGCGAATGGCGCATTGCGCATATTCACGCGAGCCCGATGCCGAACGAGACCGCCAGCCAGTTCGCAACGAAGATGCGGCATGGTCAGGGCCCGCTGCACTGAGGCGGCACCACTACAGATTCGGATTCACGTTTTTCCGCTTGTCCTCCGGTATGAGTTCGACGCCCGATAAAACCGCTTCCCCCGCTACCACCCCCGCCAAGGTGGCGGCCGCCGTCGAGGCGAGCGTCGAGCTGCTGTACCGCGCGCCGCTGTGGCTGCCTAACCGGCATGCGCAGACGATCGTCCCGTCGCTGTTCGCGCGCCGCCCCGCGGTGTCGTTTCGACGCGAGCGCTGGGACACGCCCGACGGCGATTTCATCGATCTCGACTGGGTCGCGCACGATACTCCCCCCACCGACGCGGCGCCCCTTTTCGTGCTGTTTCACGGACTCGAAGGCAGTTCATCGTCGCACTACGCGGCCACGCTGATGGCGGCCGCGCGCGGGTATGGCTGGCACGGCGTGGTGCCGCACTTTCGCAGTTGCAGCGGCCCGTTGAACCGGCTGCCGCGCTTCTATCATCTCGCCGACAGCAACGAGGCCGACTGGATCCTGCGCCGCCTGCGCGCCGCGCACCGCGGGCCGGTGGTCGCGGCAGGCGTGTCGCTCGGCGGCAACGTGCTGCTGCGCTGGCTCGGCGAGCGGCAAGACGATGCGGCGCAAGTGGTATCGGCCGCCGCCGCAATTTCGACGCCGATCGACGTCCATGCGGGCGGCCGTGCGCTCTCGCAGGGCTTCGGTCTCGTCTACACGCGCAACTTCCTGAAGACCCTGAAGCACAAGGCCAACCAGAAGCTCGAGCAGTATCCCGGTCTGTTCGACCGCGACGCGATGCTCGCAAGCCGTACCATGTACGAGTTCGACAACGTCGTGACCGCGCCGCTGCACGGCTTTCGCAATACCGACGACTACTGGCGCACCGCAACCACCCGCCCGCTGCTGCCGCACATTCAGGTGCCGACGCTCGTGCTCAACGCTCGCAACGACCCGTTCCTGCCGGCCGAGGCGCTGCCGTCGCGGCACGAGGTGTCGGCTGCGGTCGAGCTTGACCAGCCCGAGCACGGCGGCCACGCGGGCTTCATGACCGGGCCGTTTCCGGGCCGCATCGACTGGCTGTCGCGGCGCGTGTTCGGCTATCTGGAACAGCACGTCAATCATGGATGACATCGTCAAACAGTCGTTGGCCAAATGGCCGAACGTGCCGAGCTGCACCGGCTGGCTGATGCTCGACCGGCGCGGCAACTGGCGCATGCGCGACGAAGCGGCCCAGGCGAGCGGCGCGCCCGGCGCGCCGATCCGGCACGAAGCGCTGCTCGGCTTCATCAACCGGAACTACGAGGCCGATGAGCGTGGGCAGTGGTTTTTCCAGAACGGGCCGCAGCGTGTCTATGTCGAGCTGGGTTATACGCCGTGGGTGGTCAGGTTATCCGCGCACGCGGACGGGACGCTCGCGTTGCACGACCAGGGCGGCGGCGCATTCGAACCGGCGGCGGTATTCGTCGATGAAGACGGCGGCATTCTGTTCGCCGATCGCGCGCAGCCGCCGCGCATCGCCGTCCTGCATGACCACGACCTCGAGATCTTCTGCGACCACGCAACGCTCGCCGACGATGGATCGATGAGCGGCGCATTCCACTGGAGCGCGCAGGTCACGTTGCCGCTGCAAAGCGTGCGACGCGATCAGGTGGCTGCGCGCTTTGGCTTCGTCGCGAGCCCCGCCGCGCAGGTCTGACGCGCGCGCCCCTACCCCTTCTCGTCGAGCCGCTCTTCCTTGTAGCGGTTCTCCATTTCGTGCAGACGCGCGTCGACGGTCGCGAGGTCGTAGTAGCCAATCGTCTTCAGGTCGCGCGCGTCCTTTAACTGCCGGATCGCCGACGGCCACGCCCCCTCCAGCGCGAATTTCTCGGCCATCGCGCGATGCTGCGTCAACGCATCGCCGCTGCCCGCGCTCGCCTGCGCGAGATACAGCCACCACGCGGATTGATCGGGATGCGCCTGAGTTTCCTGCCTCGCGAGGGCCTGCGCGTCGGTGAAACGGTGCAGCGTCAGCAGCGTGCGGATATGCATGTCGATCGCGGCGTTCGATCGCGGCCAGCGCTTCTGCGCGAACTCGGCGAGACGCGCGGCTTCGTCGGGGCGACCCGCGGACCGCGCGATATCGGCCGCGAGCACGTCGAGGCTCGGCGAATCGCGCTCCGGCTCGCCTTGCGCACGCGCGCCCAAAACGAAAGTAGCGCGCGCGTTCGCGAGCGAGGCTGCCGCGTCGTCGTAGCGCTCGAGCAGCATTTGCCCGTACGCGATGCCGTACCAGTTCGCCGCGACGTTCAGCGCGGTGCGCTCGTCGATTTCCGAGCGCAGCCGCGAAATCTCGTCCGCGTAGTCGCTGCGCGAGTGGACCTGCAACAGACGCGAACGCGCCCGCACGAAGCCGTACTCGGAGTCCTGATGCGGTTGCCGGTACGGCGCGCGACGCGCGCGGTCTTCCATGTCGGCAATCCGCTCGCCGGTCAGCGGATGTGTGCGTGCGTAGGCCGGTATGCCGTTTTCGTTCATCGCTGCGCGGTCGAGCCGCTGGAAGAACGCCGGCATCGCGTACGGGTCGTAGCCGGCGCCGGCAAGCAGCAGAAAGCCGACGCGATCCGCTTCCTGCTCGGCCGATCGCGAGAAGCGCAACTGGCTGTCGACCGCATAGGCTTCGCTGCCGAGCGCGATCGCGCTGCCGAGGTCGCCGCTATGCGCGAGCACGCCAGCCAGCACGCCGAACAGCACACCGGCGAGCGCCGCGTAACCGCTGCGCTCGCCGTTCGAAAGCATCCGCGAGATGTGCCGCTGCAGCACGTGTCCCATCTCGTGACCGAGCACCGAAGCGAGCTCGGACTCGGTCTGCGTCGCCACGATCAGCCCGGTGTTCACGCCGATGAAACCGCCCGGCAGCGAAAACGCATTGATCTGCGCGTCGCGCACCGCAAACAGTTCGAAGTCCGGACGATAGCCGCCGATATAAAGCGCATTGGCCGCCGCCGCGAGCTTGGCCGCGACCGAATTCAGGTAGTCACGCACGAGCCAGTCGTCGAGATAGTCGGGGTCGCGGCGCAGCTCGCGCATCACGCGCTCACCGAGCTTGCGCTCGGCTTGCGGGGTCAGCGAGCCGGCCCCGCCGCTGCCGAGATCGGGCAATTGCTGTGCGGCGATCGGCGCGCGCCAGTCGTTACTGCCGGCTGTGCTGCCGTTGCCGCCGCCGGAGAAACGGCTCTGCGCGCCGCCATAGGTGCCGAACACGCCGCGCGCGATGTCGGACGGCAGGATCGGATCGGCGTAAGCGTCGGTCGGGCCGCTGACGAGCGGCGCCTCCGAGGACGACGTGTCCGGTGCGACGGCCGCTCCGCCGGTCGATTGCGCGAACGCGCCCGGCGGCATCGCGAGTGCGACGCAAAGGAATACAGCGAGGAACCGTTCTGGATGCATCGCGAAGCTCGTCAGACGAAGTCGAAAAGTGCCGCCCGCGGCCCGGACTAAGATAACGGGCAGAGGCGCCGCAGGGCACGCACAAGGCAAAACGCAGAGCACGACACAGCGCAAGTGTAACCAGTCGGCGCGAGGATTCGAGGGCGCGCCGCACTGCTATGATAGGCGCCCTCTGAAGGAGTCAACCATGCCTGAACTCACTCATTTCGATGCGGCCGGCGACGCGCATATGGTGGACGTCGGCGGCAAGCAGGAGACGAAGCGCATCGCGATCGCGCGCGGCTCGATCCGCATGCTGCCCGATACGTTCGCGCTGATTCGCGACGGCAGGGCCAAAAAAGGCGACGTGATCGGCGTCGCGCGCATCGCGGCGATCCAGGCCTCAAAGCGCACCGCCGATCTGATTCCGCTGTGCCATCCACTCGCGCTGACACGCGTGAAGGCCGATTTCGAACTCGACGAGCAGATGCCTGGCGTGCATTGCACGGTTCAGGTGGAGACGTTCGGGCGCACGGGCGTCGAAATGGAAGCGCTCACCGCCGTGCAGGTCGGACTGCTGACCGTATACGACATGTGCAAGGCCGTCGATCGCGGCATGACCATCACCGATGTGAAGGTGATGGAAAAGCATGGTGGGAAGTCGGGAGATTGGGTGGCGCAAGGTTGAAGCGCCGTTCGACAACTATCCGGATACCAAAATGACCATCGACGAACTGCTCGAGCAGCTACTGGCGTTTCGCGACGCGCGCGATTGGCAGCAGTTTCACACGCTGCGCAACCTGATCGTTTCCACCGGCATCGAAGCGGGCGAATTACTCGAGACGATCCAGTGGAAGACCGATGCGCAGATCGACGCGCTGCTTCACGATCCGGCGGAATCGACGAACCTCAGGCACGAGTGCGCCGACGTGTTCATGTACCTGCTGCTGGTCGCCCATACCGCCGGCTTCGATCTGGTTGACGCAGCGGCGGAAAAGCTGAAGCTCAACGAAGCGCGCTATCCCGTCGACAAGGCGAGAGGCACGGCCGCGAAGTATTCCGAACTTTGAACTTCGGGGCGCGCAAGCCTCGGCGCCAACGCGCCCAGGCTTGCGCCGCACGATCAGTCGTCGTCGCCCTTGTCGTCGGGCGCCGCATTGGCCGGCGGCGGGCCGTAGCGCTTCACCAACTGCTCCCTGAAGCCCGCGAGCGACTTCTGCTCGTCGACGAGTTCGTATAGATAGCCGAGCTGGGCGGGCCAGTCCTTCAGTTCCTCCGCGAAAATCCGCAGGCGTTCGACCGTATCGAGCGCCGCCGCGGTGTCGCCGGTCAATGCCTGCAGCACCGCAAAGCGACGCAGCACCGTCTCGCCCGGCAACAACGAGATCGCCTGCTTGTGCATGGCGAGCTTGCGTTGCAGGTTCAGGGGATTCATCGGCTGCAAGGTCGCGAGACCGTATTCGCCCCAGGAGCCGAACAGGACCGACGGGGCGGCGCTGTATTGCTCGGCCGGATGGGCGCCGTAGTACAGCACCTCGGCGCGCGCATAGTCGCGATACACCGGATACAGCGCGGCAAGTCCGCCGAACACCACGACCGCAAACGCGCCGAACGAAACGCCTGGGGGCATTGCGCGCAACGGCCGTGTCTCGAGCAAGCCGAACACGAACATCGAGGGTAACAGGAAGAACATGTACTGCTGCGGATACTCGACAAGTGCATGCATCGTCAGCACGCCGATCAGCGCGATGCCGAATACGCGCGTGGCGCTTTGCGGCGCACGCACGACACGCACGAGCCACGCGACGAGACCCACGAGCACGATCCCGAGACCGATCAGACCGGTTTTCGCGAGCAGGTCGATAAAGATGTCATGCGAGTTGTTGGCGATCTCGACCCCGCCTAGCTGCCTGACGAGCGCGTATTGATAGCCCGGGAATTCGCCCCAGCCGACGCCGAGCAGCGGATGCTCCTTGAACATCGTCCAGCCGTACTTCCACAGTGCGAGGCGCGGTGCGATCTGGCCGGCATCCTGGAAGCGCTCGGCGGCCGACTGCGCGAGCCCGAAGTGATAACGCACGTTGGCCCAGCGGATCAGCGCGTTGACCACGAAGAACAGCACCGCTAGCACGATGGGAACCAGCCATTCACGGTTGCTGCGACGCAGCCGGGGCTCGTTGCGCGTCTGCGCGAAGGCCATCCAGAAACCGGCCACGACGATCACACCCATTTGCAGCCACGGACCGCGCGACACGGTCAGCGCGAGTCCGGCAGAGAAAATCGTCGACACGAGCAGCCAGACCGGCACCGCGATGCGGCGCGTCTGCACGAGATACAGCGCACCCGCCATCGCGAACGCGATATACGTCGCGAGATGATTTGCCTGCGCCATGTTGCCGAACGGCCGGCGCTCGACGGTCACGTTATACGCGACGACGAACGGCGCGACCCGCGTCTCGAGGTGGAGCAGCTGGATCACCTGGCTGAACACCGAAAACAGACCGCCGACGATCAACGCCCCCGCCGCCCAGCGCAAGGCGGTCTCGTCGAGTTTCACGCGCGTGAAGCCATAGCCCACATGCGCGGCCATCAAAGCGGCAAGCAGGAAGCCCGCGCCGAGCCAGTTCATCGACGGTTGCGCGACCGGCAACACCAGCGTCTGCACGACCAGCACAAGGCCGAACAGCAATGGCACGAGCGCGACCGTGGGCGACGCGAAGCTCACGCGCGGCCGCGCGGACCTGACCAGCAGCACGACGGCCGCGCCGGTCAACAGATACATCGCGAGCGAGGTGAATTCGGCGTAGAAGGTCGGGATCGGATATGTATGGTTGGCAACTGCGTAGGGCAGGATCCACGCAAGAGCCAGCAGTACGAGAGACAGGTAGCGCGCGAAAGGGGTGGGCATTGAGTCAACGGTAGGCATCAGCAACCGGCGCACTATACAAAAAAATCGTTGCACTGTGCGCCGGCCCGGCCGAAATAGCCGGAAAACCGGCCTTTTACGTTGCGGTACCGACTCCTCCGGTCAGCGCTCGGTCACTCCCTCATTGGCGACCTTACGAACGGCATTCCGGCGGTGCCAGATTCGCGGCGAGGGTCGGCGCTTCGACCGGCATCGGCCCCGAGCCCGGCGCCGGCAGCGACGACGCGCTCTTGCCGCTCGCGAAGCATTCCCACGTCAGCGCGCCGCCCTGCACCGCGTCCTTGCTCAACGCGACACGCGCGCTCGGCGCATCCGCGTTGTCCGGCACCGAGGGCACCAGCGTCAGCGTGTTGGCACCGGCCGGCGCGACGCGCGTCGTGTACGTGATCGAGATCTGGCCGGTATCGTCGTCGATCTGGATGGACTCGACGTTGCGCGTGGCGGGCGGCGACGCATAACCGCCGCTGAGCGCATTGCCGCTCGCGGCATTTTCGGCCACGGCGAGCCGCGCCGACGCCGCGAGCGACAAGCCCTCGCCGACCCGGCTACGCGCCAGATAGTCCTGATACGCGGGAATGGCATAGGCCGCGATCACGCCGACGATCGCAAGCACGATCATCAACTCGATCAGCGTGAAGCCGACGCGGCAACGGCGCGACGCTCGTCTGGAATGAGAGCAGAGAAAATACGGCAGCAGGGTAACGATCATCGGCAGACTCCTGATACGAGAAACGCCTGGCCCGCGAATCGGGAACAGGCGTATTTATCGTAGCGAGAGAGGCTCGCGGCTCACAGTCAGCCGGATGGCCAGGCTTGCGTTCGGACCGCACTACGGTTCAGCCGGCGGCTCGCGGCGGAACCACGCTCACACCGCCGCGCGTTTCGCGCGACGGCGCTTCAGCAGATGACCCACGATCACGACGAACAGCGCGCCCGCGACGCTCATCCCATATTCGGCGACGGGCGTGTCGAGGATCGGCCAGCGATCGCCCGCCGGGTCGTTGATGATCAGCCCGCCCGCAATCCAGCCGAGCAGAGCCGCGCCGAACAGCACGATGACCGGAAAACGATCGAGCAGCTTCAAAATTAGCTGGCTGCCCCACACGATCAACGGAATGCTCACCACAAGGCCGAAGATCACCAGGGCAAGCCGATGCTGAGGCTCAGCGGCTTCGGCCGCGCCCGCGATCGCGATCACGTTGTCGATGCTCATCACCGCATCCGCGACGATGATCGTCTTTACCGCCGACATCAGTCTCTCGGCCGGCTTCACGTTCTCATGCCCGTCGTGCGCCGGCGAGAGCAGACGCACGCCGATCCATAGCAGCAGCACGCCCCCCGCGAACTTCAGGAACGGCACGTCGAGCACCACGACCGCGAACGCGATCAGTACGACACGCAACACGATCGCGCCGACAGTCCCCCACACGATGCCGCGCATGCGCTGCGACGACGGCAGGTTGCGGCAGGCGAGCGCGATCACGACCGCGTTGTCGCCGCCGAGCAGAAGGTCGATGACGATGATCTGAAAGACCGCGCCCCAATGAAGGGTCGTAAAGGATTCGAGCATGGAAAAACGGATCAGAAAAATCGGCCGGGTGGACGGAAACCCGGCACGAGCGCGGACGAAAAAAAACGGAGGAGTCTGCACTCCCCCGTTTTTCGGGACCATCCGCTCACGAAAGGATTTCGTAAGCGTATCAAAAACGCGCGCCTACGGCACGCGAATTCGATTTACAGCATCGCCTTCAGAAGACGCGCCATTTCCGACGGGTTCTTCGTGACCTTGATACCACATGCGTCCATGATTTCCAGCTTCGCTTCGGCGGTGTCAGCACCGCCCGAGATCAGCGCGCCGGCGTGACCCATGCGCTTGCCCGGAGGCGCCGTGACGCCGGCGATGAAGCCAACCACCGGCTTCTTCATGTTGTCCTTGATCCAGTGCGCGGCGTTCGCCTCGTCCGGACCGCCGATCTCGCCGATCATGATGACGGCGTCCGTGTCCGGATCGTCGTTGAACATCTTCATGACGTCGATGTGCTTCAGACCGTTGATCGGGTCGCCGCCGATACCGACTGCCGACGACTGGCCGAGGCCGATCGCGGTCAGCTGGCCGACTGCTTCATACGTCAGCGTGCCCGAACGCGACACGACGCCGATGCGGCCCTTGCGGTGGATGTGACCCGGCATGATGCCGATCTTCAGCTCGTCCGGCGTGATCGTGCCCGGGCAGTTCGGTCCGAGCAGCAGCGTCTTGCGGTTTTCGCGACGCATGCGGTCCTTGATCTCGATCATGTCGCGCACGGGAATGCCTTCCGTGATGCAGATTGCGAGATCCAGGTCGGCTTCGACGGCTTCCCAGATTGCCGCGGCAGCGCCTGCCGGCGGAACGTAAATCACCGACACGGTCGCGCCCGTTTCAGCCTTGGCTTCAGCGACGCTAGCGTAGATAGGAATGCCTTCGAAATCTTCGCCTGCACGCTTCGGATTCACGCCTGCAACGTACGCTTCGCGGCCGTTTGCGTATTCACGGCAAGCACGCGTGTGGAACTGACCAGTCTTGCCGGTGATGCCCTGCGTGATGACCTTGGTGTCTTTGTTGATCAGAATCGACATGTATTGACCTCTGTTCGTTTGGCGTCGCACCTGTGCGCCACGAGGCGCGATGTTGCGCGCCCGCGTCGCTCGCGCGCCGCCATTCGTAATCCTGGTAAACGCGCTGGGGAGCTTACGCCTTGCCCGCAGCGGCCGCGACGACCTTCTGAGCCGCTTCTTCCATGCTGTCGGCCGAGATGATCGGCAGACCGGACTCGGCGAGCATCTTCTTGCCCAGGTCTTCGTTCGTGCCCTTCATGCGGACGACGAGCGGCACCTGCAGCGACACGGCCTTCGACGCCGCGATCACGCCTTCCGCGATCACGTCGCAGCGCATGATGCCACCGAAGATGTTGACCAGAATCGCGGTCAGGTTCGGGTTCTTCAGCATGATCTTGAACGCTTCGGTGACCTTCTCGGTCGTGGCGCCACCGCCGACGTCGAGGAAGTTCGCCGGTTCGCCGCCGAACAGCTTGATGGTGTCCATCGTTGCCATTGCGAGGCCGGCGCCGTTCACGAGACAGCCGATGTTGCCGTCGAGCGAGATGTACGCGAGGTCGAACTTCGACGCTTCGATTTCAGCCGGATCTTCTTCGTCCAGATCGCGGTACGCGACGATTTCCGGGTGGCGGAACAGCGCGTTCGAGTCGAAGTTGAACTTCGCGTCGAGCGCGATGACCTTGCCGTCGCCGGTCAGGATCAGCGGATTGATTTCGGCGAGCGATGCGTCGGTTTCCCAGAATGCCTTGTAGAGGCCTTGCAGGATTGCACGAGCTTGCGGGATCGAAGCCTCGGGCACGCCGATCTTCTTCGCGAGGTCGTCCGCTTCCGCGTCCTTCAGGCCGGTCGACGGGTCGACAGCAACCTTGTGGATCAGCTCAGGCGTCTTTTCCGCGACTTCTTCGACGTCCATGCCGCCTTCGCTCGACGCCATCACGACGATCTTCTGCGAAACGCGATCGATCACGAGACCGACATACAGTTCCTTCTTGATGTCCGCGCCTTCTTCGATCAGCAGGCGGTTCACCTTCTGACCTTCCGGACCGGTCTGGTGCGTGACGAGCTGCATGCCGAGGATCTGGTTCGAGTACTCGCGAACCTGTTCCAGCGACTTGGCGACCTTCACGCCGCCGCCCTTGCCACGGCCACCTGCGTGGATCTGAGCCTTGACGACCCACACCGGGCCGCCCAGCTCTTCCGCGGCCTTGACCGCATCATCCACCGAGAAGACCGGCTTGCCGCGCGGTACCGCGACGCCGAATTTCCGCAGGATTTCCTTACCCTGGTACTCGTGAATCTTCATGCGTGATTCCCTTCAGTCTGAGAGTTGGATTGAACTTCGTTTCCGTTGCCGCCGTTCAGGCAGACGCAGTGCCGCCTGGGTCGCGGGGCACCGCGTCGTCCGATGAGGCCTCGCGCTCCGCCGGACGCGGTGCGCGGCCATACCAGCGCGGATAAAACTGTTGCACCGCCTCGCCGTCGAAACGCAGCGCGTGGCAGCGTCCCAGCTGGAATGGCGGTTTGTCGTTGGAATGCTCGCCTGTGCCGTTAGACGATTCGTCTCCCGAACCCGTGCTCGCGCCCGCCGCGCCGTCACCGGTGTCCCACACATCACCGGCGAACGCCTGAATCGCGGCGGTCGGCAGGATCGCGCACAACTCGGTGAGATGCGTGCAACCGGCCGTGCCGGCCAGCAAACGGGCAGCATCGCGACGGAAGTTGTGGAACAGATTGAGCCCGATGAGGGCTCGGTAGGCGGGATTGCTGGCCTGGCACAACCCTGGATAGGGAACCCAGTCGGACGACGCCTCGGCGTCGACGACGTTGAGCTTGCGATCGATGGTGATGCGAAGCCAGAGTTCATGGATCGGCTGGCCATTGGGCCGGACACCCGACGCAAGCACCACGTCGCGTGGCTTTTCGTCGGTCAGGCACGCTTCCACGTCCCACAGGCCATCGACTCGCTCGTAAGCTTCCGCTCTGATTGCGCGACGATGGCGCAACTGACGGGACACTGGCGGGGAGAGCGACATGCGGGAAGGAAAGGCCGGATTGGAAAACCGTTGGATTTTAGCATAACGGGTATTTGGGACAGCCCCGATTGCGCACGGCCGCGCGGCGGGGTACGGCGCGGCAATTGCCGGCTGCCGGGGGTGGCGAGCTAGTCGCCGTCCCACATGTCGTCGATACCCTTGAGGATCTTGCCGATCGTCGCACCAGAAAAACCGCGCGACGCAAGAAAGCGCGCCTGCTTCGCGCGCTCGGCCGGCGTTTGCGGCAGCTCGCCGAATTTCTTGCGCCAGACGGCCTGAGCGCGGGCGAGTTCGGTTTCGCGCAATTGCGCGCTCGCCTCTTCGACGAGCGCCGGGTTGAGCGCGTGCTGCTTCAGTTCGCCGAGAATGCGGCTCGTGCCGAGCCGCGATGCGCGCCGGTGGACCAGGCTTTCGGCGAAGCGTGAGTCGGAAAGCCAGTTTTCGGCTTCCAGCGAGTCGAGCACCGTGTCGAGCGAATCGGTTTCCTCGACGTAGGGCTTCAGCTTGCGGGCGAGTTCGGCGCGGCTATATTCGCGGCGCGACAGATAGCCGAGCGCACGCGCTTTCAGCGAACGGACGGGGCGTTGGGATTTTCTGTTGTCGTCTTCGTCGGACTGCCCTGGCTTCGCTTCGCCGGGTTGGCGGCGCGAGCGGGTGTAGGTGGCTTCGGAGGGAGAGGTGGAATCGAGCGCGGAAAACTTCTGGCTGGACGACGCCGCAGCGGATACAGACCGCCTACGCTGCGTGCCACGCCCAGCGGCATGGTCGTGCGCGTCGAACGATTCGAACGATTCGAACGGATCGAATGGATCGCCGGAGTCAGGCGATCCATTCGCCGCATCGCGCGGGCCGTCCGGATGGCGCCCTGAGTCGGACAACGGCCGGCCTTTGCGTATCACGTGATACTTACTCTTCTTCGTCCGCGACTTCAGCGTCGGCGCCGGTCACGGCGTCCGCCATCGCGGTGACGCCCAGCGATTCGCGGATGCGGTTTTCGATTTCGCGAGCGATGTCCGGATTTTCGCGCAGGAATTCACGCGCGTTGTCCTTGCCCTGACCGATCCGCTCGCCGTTGTAGCTGTACCATGCGCCAGCCTTGTCGACGATCTTCGCCTGCACGCCGAGGTCGATGATCTCGCCCTGCCGCGAGATGCCTTCGCCGTACAGGATGTCGAAAATCGCTTCGCGGAACGGCGGCGACACCTTGTTCTTGACGACCTTCACGCGCGTTTCGTTGCCGATCACTTCGTCGTTCTTCTTGATCGAACCGATGCGGCGAATGTCCAGGCGCACGGACGCGTAGAACTTCAGCGCATTGCCGCCCGTGGTGGTTTCCGGGTTGCCGAACATCACGCCGATCTTCATGCGGATCTGGTTGATGAAGATCACGAGGCAGTTGGTGCGCTTGATCGTGCCAGTGAGCTTGCGCAGCGCCTGCGACATCAGACGCGCCTGCAGACCCGGCAGCGAGTCGCCCATTTCGCCTTCGATTTCCGCCTTCGGCACCAGCGCGGCGACCGAGTCGATCACGATCATGTCGATCGAGCCCGAGCGCACCAGCGCGTCGGCGATTTCGAGCGCCTGTTCGCCGGTGTCCGGTTGCGAGACCAGCAGGTCGGCGACGTTCACGCCAAGCTTGCCCGCGTATTGAATGTCCAGTGCGTGTTCCGCGTCGATGAACGCCGCGGTGCCGCCGAGCTTCTGCATTTCGGCGATGACCTGCAGCGTCAGCGTGGTTTTACCGGACGACTCCGGACCGTAGATTTCGACCACGCGGCCACGCGGCAAGCCGCCGACGCCCAGTGCGATGTCGAGGCCGAGCGAACCGGTGGAGACCACCTGGATGTCTTCGACTGCCTCACCTGCGCCGAGCCGCATGACCGACCCTTTGCCGAACTGCTTTTCGATCTGCGCAAGCGCGGCGGCGAGAGCCTTGCTCTTTTCAGCAGTCAGTCCAGCCGAGCCTTTCTTGCTTTCTTCCATGAATCGTCCTTTGCTATGATGAACGGCGTCTGAGGCAGGTGTATGCCCGAGATACCGCCAGATTGGGCGGAGTATTCAGGTCATCACACGAAACGCAGACACTGTATAAAAAAACAGTAGTCTTGGCAAGCGCGATTGCGATGCGAACGCGCATTTTTACCGTCGCGTTGCCCCAACTACCCACAATAATGTTCGGAGACCGCTGCGCGCCGGGGCGAACCCCACGGTGCCGGCAAAGCCAGGCTGCGCATCATGCGAATTCTGATAGCCGAAGACGACAGCATACTCGCGGACGGTCTGGTTCGATCACTCCGCCAATCGGGCTATGCGGTCGATCACGTCAAAAGCGGCGTGGAAGCCGATACCGCGTTGTCAATGCAGACGTTCGACCTATTGATCCTCGATCTGGGCCTGCCGCGCATGTCCGGGCTCGAGGTGCTGCGCCGACTGCGCGCGCGCAATTCGAACCTGCCGGTGCTGATCCTGACCGCGGCCGACAGCGTCGACGAACGCGTCAAAGGCCTCGACCTCGGCGCCGACGACTATATGGCCAAGCCCTTCGCGCTGAACGAACTCGAAGCGCGCGTGCGCGCGCTGACGCGGCGCGGCGCGGGCGGCGGGCCGACGGTCGTGCGGCACGGCTCGCTATCGTTCGATCAGGTGGGCCGCATCGCCTACGTGAACGACCAGGTGATCGATCTGTCCGCGCGCGAGCTCGGCCTGCTCGAGGTGCTGCTGCAACGGATCGGCCGGCTGGTCTCGAAGGAACAACTCGTCGACCATCTGTGCGAATGGGGCGAGGAAGTCAGCAACAACGCGATCGAAGTCTACGTGCACCGGCTGCGCAAAAAGATCGAGCCGAGCGGCGTGCGCATCATCACCGTGCGCGGGCTGGGCTACTGCCTGGAAAAGGCCGCGCCGCCGGCGACTGCGAGCCCGGCGCCAGGCGCAACGGCGAACGCGCCCGCCGGCTCGGAGCCGCAAACGCCGCAAACGCCGCAAGCGTCCAGCGCGCCGCCGTCCGCCGCGATGCCGGCGAGCCACCACTACAAATAGAGGCCAGCGATGTCCGCACGCGCTGATCGCGCCACGGCGCACGCGGCGGACCTCGACGAGGCGCGCGACGCGCGCTACGCCAATCCGTTCGCCCCGCCCGACGAAACCGAAGCCGCCGCCGAAGCACGTCCGCGCTCGCTGTTCGGCGAGATTCTCGACTGGATGCTCGCGCCGCTCCTGCTGCTGTGGCCGATGAGCCTTGCGGTCACGTATCTGGTCGCGAAGTCGATCGCGAACGGACCGTTCGACCGCGCGCTCGAAACCGACGCCTACGTGCTCGCGCGCCAGATCCACCCCATCAACGGCGTCGCGGAGCTGGCGCTGCCCGAGTCGACGCGCGATTTCCTGCGCGCCGACAACGTCGACAGCGTGTTCTTCCAGGTGCTTGGCACGCGCGGTGAGCTCGTCGCGGGCGAGCGCGACATGCCGCTGCCGCGCGAGGAGGACCGCCCGCAACCCGGCATCGTGGAATTCCGCGATGACGTGCTGCGCGGCAACGACATTCGCGTCGCGTATACGACCGTCGAGTTTCCGCAGACGCCTGGCGCGCAGCCGGTGCTCGTGCAGGTTGCCGAAACGCTCGACAAGCGCAGCCAGCTCGCCAACGACATCATCAAGGGCGTGATCCTGCCGCAGTTCGTGATCCTGCCGCTAGCGATCCTGCTCGTTTGGTTCGGGCTGTCGCGCGGGCTCGAGCCGTTGCATGCGCTGCAGGCGCACATCCGCGCGCGCCGGCCGGACGACCTGTCGCCGCTCGAGGCGCGCCGCGCGCCGCCGGAAATCGAACCGCTCGTCACGTCGTTCAACGATCTGCTCACGCGCCTGGAACAGAACATGGAGTTGCAGAAGCGCTTCATCGCCGACGCTGCGCATCAGATGAAAACGCCGCTCGCCGGCCTGCGCACGCAGGCGGAGCTCGCGCTGCGCCAGAACGTGTCGGCCGAGGTGCATCGCTCGCTCGAACAGATCGCGACGAGCTCCGAACATGCCGCGCGGCTCGTCACGCAGTTGCTCGCGCTCGCACGCGCGGAGAACCGTCGGTCGGGACAGATCTTCACGCCGGTTGAGCTGGGCGAACTCGCGCGCAGCGCGGTGCGCGAATGGGTGCAGGCCGCGCTCGCGAAGCAGATGGACATCGGCTACGAGGCGCCCGACGCGCCGGTCGAAGTCGCAGGCAATCCGGTCATGCTGCGCGAGATGCTCTCGAACCTGATCGACAACGCGATCCGCTATACGCCGGCGGGCGGCCGCGTCACCGTGCGCGTGCGGCACGACGCGGCCGCGCGGCGCGTGCATCTGGAAGTCGAGGACACCGGGCTCGGCATTCCGGTCAGCGAGCGCGCACGCGTGGTCGAGCGGTTCTACCGGATTCTCGGCCGCGAGGAAGACGGCAGCGGCCTCGGTCTCGCGATCGTGCGGGAGATCACGGCGATGCACGGCGGCGAGCTCGTCATCGACGACAACGTCTACCAGGAGTCGCCGCGGCTCGCCGGCACGCTCGTGCGTGTCAGCTTGAACGTGCTCGAACGGGGGCGGGACTTACCCTAACACGGCTAGCTCGCCGGCCACACGGCGGCGCGAATTTCAGATATTTCGACGCAAGTTGCGCGAACATACCGGTCCATTGCCTGAAGTTGAACGCCAACTCATCGTCCTGCCGGCCTGCCCCAGGTTCTGCCGCCGAGTCAGAACGCCGTAAGTTTCCACTCCAATAATCGCTTGCACGGAACGCCGTTCCCGGCGACCCGTGTGTATATCAAAATTGGAGACGACATATGGCTACCGTTGGCGGGCAAATCTCGCACGCGCCGATGACGCGCGATGAGAAGCGGGTGATCTTCGCATCGTCGCTGGGTACGGTTTTCGAATGGTACGACTTTTATCTGGCCGGCTCGCTCGCGGCCTTCATCAGCAAGAGCTTCTTCTCCGGCGTCAATCCGACCGCAGCCTTCATCTTCACGCTGCTCAGCTTCGCAGCGGGCTTCGCGGTGCGGCCGTTCGGCGCGATCGTGTTCGGCCGGCTCGGCGACATGGTCGGGCGCAAGTACACGTTCCTCATCACGATCGTCATCATGGGCCTGTCGACGTTCCTCGTCGGCTTCCTGCCTGGCTACGCGGCGATCGGCATGGCTTCGCCGGTGATCTTCATCGCAATGCGCCTGCTGCAGGGTCTCGCGCTCGGCGGCGAGTACGGCGGCGCCGCGACCTACGTTGCCGAACACGCGCCGGCGGGACGGCGCGGCTTCTACACCGCGTGGATCCAGACTACGGCGACGCTCGGTCTGTTTCTGTCGCTGCTCGTGATTCTCGGCGTGCGCACGACGATGGGCGAAGACGCGTTCGGCGCATGGGGCTGGCGCATTCCGTTCATCGCGTCGATCGTGCTGCTCGCGGTATCGGTGTGGATTCGTCTGCAGCTGCACGAGTCGCCGGTGTTCGAGCGCATCAAGGCCGAGGGCAAGACCTCGAAGGCGCCGCTCTCTGAAGCGTTCGGCCAGTGGAAGAACCTGAAGGTCGTGATTCTCGCGCTGCTCGGCCTGACGGCCGGCCAGGCCGTCGTGTGGTACACGGGGCAGTTCTACACGCTGTTCTTCCTCACGCAGACGCTGAAGGTCGACGGCGCAAGCGCCAACATCATGATCGCGCTCGCACTGCTGATCGGCACGCCGTTCTTCCTGTTCTTCGGCTCGCTGTCGGATCGCATCGGCCGCAAGCCGATCATCATGGCCGGCCTGCTGATCGCCGCGCTGACCTACTTCCCGCTGTTCAAGGCGCTCACGCACTATACGAACCCCGCGCTCGAAGCGGCGACCGCGAAGTCGCCGATCGTCGTGATCGCCGATCCGGCCGAGTGCTCGTTCCAGTTCAACCCGGTGGGCACGGCGAGGTTCACGAGTTCGTGCGATATCGCCAAGGGCGCGCTGTCGCGCGCCGGCCTGAACTACGACAACGTCGCGGCGCCGGCTGGCACGATCGCGCAGATCCGCGTGGGAGATGCGGTCGTCAACACGTTCGACGGCCGCGCCCCCGACGCGAAGGAGCAAGCCAAGATCTTCGAGAAGACGCTCGCGGCGACGCTGAAGGCCGCCGGCTACCCGCCGAAAGCCGATCCGGCGCAGATCAACTGGCCGATGACCATCGTGATCCTGACGATCCTCGTGATCTACGTGACGATGGTGTACGGGCCGATCGCGGCGATGCTGGTCGAGATGTTCCCGACGCGCATCCGCTATACGTCGATGTCGCTGCCGTATCACATCGGCAATGGCTGGTTTGGCGGCTTCCTGCCGGCGACCGCATTCGCGATCGTCGCGGCCAACGGCAACATTTATTCGGGGCTCTGGTATCCGATCGTGATCGCGCTGTTCACGTTCGTGATCGGCATGCTGTTCGTGCGCGAAACCAAGGATTCGGATATCTACGCGAGGGATTGAGCGGCTCGACGCCAGCGTTATCTGAAAAAGTTGGGCGACGGGGTTGACAGTCTCCGGTTGCCCCAGCATAATCTCGCTTCTTTCGGCGAATTAGCTCAGTCGGTTAGAGCGACGGAATCATAATCCGCAGGTCCGGGGTTCGAGTCCCTGATTCGCCACCAGCTTCAAGAAAAGCCGCTGTCCCACAAGGACAGCGGCTTTTTGCTTTGAACCACCACCACGGCCGATGCGCCGGAAATGGCGCACTGCGCGCATCTAGACTTTAAATGCGCGCTTCTTCGAAGCATCCCGGTTGCTACGCGCCACATGCCCAAACCCCTCGCGCGAAAGGCAAACAGCATCTGAACTCTGGCGGTCAATCTGCCGAGGGCGGGCAGACCACGGGATGAAATCCCGCTGCTTCGATGGCGGCGGCCAACCGCTGCGGCGGCAGCACGGAATCGATTTTCACGATTTTGCTTGAGATATCCACGTCGAGCCTGGCCGCAGGGTCGACGTTCGCGACCGCACGCGTAATTGCGCTGGCGCAGCCTCCACAGGACATATCTTTTACCTCGAATTCCACTTGAACCTCCATTGAGCGACAAGAAATCCAAGCATGAAGCTTCCCACGGTGGCATGGTCAAGTGGACGATGAGAAGACGGGATGCGGCGAGCTGCCGTCGAGACGATTTGCCCCAGCGTGACAACCGAAAACCAGTGGACTCCAAGGTAGATGCGTGAGAACGAGACGATGAAAATCCGCGAAAGCAGGAAGGGGAGCTGGCGCGCGGCAGTCCTCCACTCTTCGATGGTCCGCCGTCGAGGGCCCTTCCCTTCGAAGCCTCCGCAGAGCACTACAACTGCTTACAAATCTCACGCTGGTCCAGTGCACCGCCGTGTCGATTGCGGCGTTCTTGCTGACACACATCAACGGAGCGCGACATGAGCACCAACCTCACTTCCAGTTCGCCGCAGCGTAGTCGCATTCACCCTTTGGTCGCCGGTGCAGCGGTGGCGGTCATCCTTGCAAGCGCGACGGGTATCGCGGCGATGACAGGCGTTCTTCCGACGTCCCGAGCGGTGACGGCTCCTGCGACGCAAGCTACACCGGTCGCCGCACACATCGCCAGCGCACCGGTCGCTTCGCGGCAACCGAATGTGGAACAGCGCATGTCCCGGGAAGAAGCACCCGCCCAACCTCGCGTCCATCATCACCCTGGCGTGTCGACTCAGCAGCCCCCAAGGTATGCGAACAACGACGCATACCCGTCGTCGGCACAACCTGCTCCGAGGCCCGTCGCCGTCGATCCGAACGCCGGTGAAGTCGTTGCCGTCAATACACTCCAGGAACCCGAGCCGACAACGGGTCTCGGGGCCGTAGGCGGGGCAGTCGCCGGCGGGCTGTTGGGGAATCAGCTCGGCGCGGGACGCGGTCGAGTTCTGGCAACGATTGCCGGCGCCGTCGGCGGCGGCCTTGCGGGCAATGGCATCGAGCACGCTGTACGCAAGGCGACGAGCTACCAGGTGCAGGTCAGGATGCAGGACGGCAGCTACCGGAACTTCAACTATTCGACGCAGCCACCGGTCCAGGTCGGTGAGCGCGTTCATGTCTCGGGTGACGCCCTGAGCGCGTCGTAGTCAGCCTCCAAACGGCGGCGTCTTTACGCTTACCGCCGGTTAGAGAATGGACGACCCGACTGGATCTTCTGCGGCCTGGCAGCCGCGCAATAAGCGTCATTCGGCGTCGTCTGACACCCGCCAGCACCGGGAAGGACAGGAAAACTTCATGAAGCGCACTACTCTTTTTCTCGCAGCGGCAATCTCCGCTGTCTGTGCTTCGAGCGCGGCTTTCGCTCACGCGGACATAGGCGTTAATGCATGCGGCGGGGTGTGTGCACCGTCCGCAAGTCTCCACTCAGAAGTATGACTGCAGTGTGCCGCGCCGACGAACATCGAGGGTCGCACAATGGAAGGTGCCGCCGAACGGCCCATAACTGATGAACGCACACGGAATCGGCTCGAATCCCCAAGTCCTGAACGCCTTTATCAGCGACACCTGGGACGCGTCGACGATCACGCGCTTTTCGTCGAGCATCAACGTGTTGACACTGGTCCAGGGACTGCACATCGAAACTTTCGACATGACCCCGGGGACCGGATCGGGGCGTGGCGCGACCAGCACGTCCCAGCGCTTCAGGATCGGTGGGAGCCGGTCAACGTCGATATAGTCCGGGTTGACCAGCACCTTGCCCGGACACAATGGACTGAGGCACGAATCGATATGCATGGGCTGACGGCAACGGGTCTCGATCTCGTGAATGTGAAAGCCGTCGCCGAGATGGCGCCGGAGCCATTCGATGCCGGCCCGGTTCGTGACGTTGGAGCGGGTGACGAACAGGTCGCGGCCGCAGCGCGCGAAATCGGCGGCGTCGAACAACGGCTCGAACTCGGTGACGATGTAGCGCAACGGCTCAGCCGTCTGCGGGATGCCGTAGCGGTAATCGAATAGCTCGTCGGTCAACTGCGGCCGCGGCGCAGCGACCCAGCGAGCGCCGTTGCGAAAGTACTCCTCGAATAGCGCACGGTACGCTTCGCCCTCGAAGTAGCGGGAACGCCAGCACATCGGCGTTTCGATGATCTCGTCGCCGATCACCAGGTATCCGTCACGCGGGCAGGACACGCAAATCCCGCGGCTAGACCGGCATGGCGTGCGGAAGCGGGCGCGATGGTCGACGACGTCGGGCCGGCGAACCATCACGCCTTCTCCTTCCAGGAGGCGGACGAACGCGTCGAATTCCTTCTGCGCCTGATCGAATATCCACTTCGGGTAGTGCCGGCCAGCGAAAAGACGATGCAGCCTCGCCGTGAAGCCCGGCACGTTGGCAGTAACTGTGACGTGGTATGGAGGAATGACGGCTGCGTCGGGCCGTCCGACGATGACCTCTTCGAGCGGGTCCCACTCGTTCCACGAATTGACCGGCTTGCTGCCTCCGGATGTCCGATCAGGTGGCAGCGAAACGGTTAAGGCTGGCTTGACCTGAATATCGATCGTAGATCCCGTCGGTCGCTCGTCGGCGAAGCGAACTTCCGAATGAACCCGTGATCCGGTTACGTCGGCCGACACGGCCCCCACCCGGCGGCGCAACAGCAGGCGTCGCGTCTCGGTGAGATGCCAGGCCAATAGCCCCGGCAGGCCCAGCGCGACGTCGGGTACGCGCTTGACCAGCGACAGCGCAAGCGCAATCTCCGCAGGCAGCCCGTAGATGTGGCCAAGCAGCAGGAAACCGCCCTCCTGAACGCCGATGGCGCCCGGCACGGGGAAGGCCGCATCGCGCACCGCCTGGCCGATGCTTTCCAGCACCAACGCCTGCGCGAGAGTTGGTTCGGCGCCCATGCACGTCAGCGCGATCCATACCTCCGCGACTCCGCAAAGCCAGGCCGCCAGGTGGGCGAAGAGGGCACTCAGCATGGCCATCCTGTTCGCGTGGATGCGCTGCAGGTTGTCGTGCAGCCGGATCTCGCTGCCGAACGACGCCTTCGACCAACGCAGTACCGCGAGCATGCCGCGCTCGACCAGATCGAACAGGCGCAAGCGTTGTGCGACGTAGAAGCCGACGAGCGCCGCCGCTGCGATCAGCAGGCCGGTCGCCAGCCACTGTGCCATCGCGCCTGCGCGACCGTCGGCAACGAGCAGCCCCACCCCCGCGACTGTAAACAGGAACTGGGCGAAAGCCTGAATCAGCAGGTCTACGAGAATTGATGCGCCGGCAAGGCCACCGGCCACACCCCAGAAGGTCAAGAGCCGCGCGCCGATCAGATCGCCACCGAACGACGCTACCGGTAGCAGCACGTTGATCGCCTCTCGCACCCAGCGCAGAAACACGAACAGCCCGAACCCCCGCTGCACGAGCGGGCGAACGAGGCAACCCCAGGCCACGCCAGTCAACCCCATGATGCCGGCGCGAATCGCCACGATGACGGCGATGCCCCAACCGACGCGGGCTATGGCACGCAGCACGAGCGCTGCATCGTTGGCGACGACCAGCGCAACGGCTGCGATGAGTCCACAGGAAGTCACGACGATCGTACCAATCGCGATACTCCAGCTCTTCTTCGCCGCGGCAATGTCTGTTTGAGTTTCGAACAAACGACCTCCTACAGGCCGACAGTCTTGCGCCAGTAGCCCCGCTTGCGGTCAATCGAGCTTATTCGTTCTGTGCTGCCAAACGGCGTGCGCCGGTCCGCCCTGCTAACGAGGTCAGCGACGCCCGAGGCAATTCCTCCACGGCAAGCGCCCACAGCGAATACGCAACGCCGCGCTGGAACAACGAACTAACGGCAGCGCGAAACTCGCCCCTGCCCAGCGCGTACGCCGACTCCGTCACTGCAATGGCGCCATGCATCAGGACGCTGGCATGCCGGTAGCACCCCATCATGCAGTCGTTGCAGGGCTCCCGATTGTCGGGCAGCCGGTCGAGGTCGAACACGGAGCCCATCGGCTCAGGCCACGCTTCGCAACGCCAGATATCGAGGTTCCAGTCGATATAAAAATACTTGCTGCCACCGATACAGGGAATTAGTTGCTGTTCGCCGCGCACGAACCGCGCGACCTCGGCCAGCGCAGCGCTCGGGTCCATCACACGGAAACGCTTTTTGAGTTGCGCAATCGCGCTCAACGCTTCGAGCAATTCGGCAGGGCTTAGGTCGACGAGCGTCGAATTTTCGTCGTAAACAAGCGATGAGGAACCGAACGCCTCGCGTCTTGGATAGGAAAAAACGGCGCTATCGAAGCCAAGCCGGCTGAGCGTTTCGGGAAGCAGTTCGTAACGAACCAGACGGCTCACTGTAATCGATGCGCAGACCTCGATGCCGAAGGTATGCGCCTGAGCGATACCCTCGCGGATGCGGGCCTCCAGACCGCGCAGGCCGCGGTTGTGCTCATGCTCGCGCATGTCCGCACTATCGATGGAGATCAGAAGACGCTTGAGGCCGGCCGCCGCCAGTTCCTTGATGTGGCGGGGAAGAAACCAGCCGTTCGTGATCACGCCGCACTGGATGCCGGCCTTGGTGGCCGACGCCACGAGCGATGCGATCTCGGGGTGAACCAGCGGTTCGCCTCCCTGCAGCGTCATGTAACGAATACGGCGTCGGCGCAGGATCGGCAGCGCACGCGCGAACTCGTCAGGGTCGAGATAGCGTCGCGGGCCCGCCAGCTTCTTTTCGCGCGAGAACCCGCAGAAGTCGCACGCGGCATTGCAAACGTTCGTTATCGATACATCACAGACCGCAGGAAGTGGATTCCTTGGCTCGCTTCCGGCAGCTTCTGCGTGCCGAAGATTTCGCCACTTGATGGTCCGCTCAGTCGTATCCATGAAACCCTCACCGTCTGTTGACGAATCCGGCACGAACCTTCGTAGGATACACGCCACGCGAGACGGCGATTCAATTTCGCCCATACTACCGGGGGTGAGGCGGCCAGCCGCGGCGTCCGCGAGCGGCGGCGCAGAGCAGCTCAATCTGGCATTCGCAGCCGCCCGCCATTGGCCGATTCTGTCGAACGAATGTCGCTCTGGTTTGGGGACGCAGGCTCTGGCAGCCTTCTTTCCAGAATCGTCCCATCTATCGCAACTTCGAGGAGGTTCCCCCTGATGACGTTCCGCACCGTCGCGCTCGCCGCAACCACTGCTGCGCTCACGCTCGCCGGCACGACCGCCACCCTGACCGCTCGAGCCCAAACCCCGGCCGCGTCCGACAGCCAATGGCGCGCCAGCTCAATCATGCTCGCGACGTTGCTGCAGGACGGCTACAAGATCGTCGCCGTCGTCAACACGAGCCCGACCGAGACGATCTTCGTGCAGCGCGATCAGAGCGCGTTCAAATGCATCGATCCACAGCAGCCGGATGCAAAAGCGAAAACCTCGGCGGCGCCGGGCTGTTACGAGCTGGTACCGCCGAGCGGCGCCGCGGCCGCCTCGGAATCCCGATAACGTGATTTGAAGCGCGAGCCGAACACCACCCCGGCTCGCGCGAGCGGCCTCGACGTCGCGCAAACACCGCGACGCTTCAGCGGTCCACCAGCCGGCTCAGATTGCCGCGCACCCGCTGCAAAAGCGCGATCAGCTGCGCCGCTTCATCATCGCTGAAGCCGTTTAGCGCTTCGAGCGCAACTTCGTCGCCGACCTTGCGCGCCTTGCCGAGCGTGCGCTCGGCTTTCGGCGTCATGCGCACCTGGCGCTCGCGACGGTCCTGCGGATTCGCAGCCCGCACGATCCAGCCGCCCTCTTCCATCCGGTCGAGCAGCCGGCCCGCCGAGATCGGGGCGACCTCGAGCAGATCCGCGAGCCGCGCCTGATTGATGTCGCCGTAGTGGCCGAGATAGGCCAACACGCGGCACTGCGCGCGCGTCAGATCGACCGACGACTTCGCGAGATCGTCGAAACGCTTGCCCGAGAGGCGGCCAACTTCGTAAATGAGAAAGCCGAAGCGCTCTTCGAATTGAGTTTTCATGCGCGGATTATACGGAAGCGCTCCGGCTTGCAGCGCGACTGCGCTTCCTCCCGAACGTCAGAACAACCCCCGCTAGCGCAAACCGGCGCATCCGATATACTAAGCATGCTTACTATATCGACGATTCCCTCCCTTCATGTCTTCCGCCTCCACGCCGGCAAGCGCCGCCGCGCCGCTCAACCGGCCGATGATCACGATCTCGATCATGCTCGCGACGCTGATTCAGACGCTGGACAGCACGATCGCCAACGTCGCGCTGCCGCATATGCAAGGCACGCTTTCCGCGTCGCAGGACGAGATCACGTGGGTGCTCACCTCCTATATCGTCGCCGCCGCGATCGCGACGCCGCTTACCGGCTGGCTGTCGGATCGCCTCAGCACGAAGCGGCTGCTGCTGATTGCGATCAGCGGCTTCACCGTGGCGTCCGCGCTGTGCGGACTCTCGGAGACACTGCCGCAGATCGTCGTGTCGCGCCTGCTGCAGGGGGTCTTCGGCGCGTCGCTGGTGCCGCTGTCGCAATCGATCCTGCTCGACATCAACCCGCGCGAAAAGCAGGGTCAGGCGATGGCCGTGTGGGGCATGGGCGTGATGGTCGGCCCGATCCTCGGTCCGACGCTTGGCGGCTGGCTGACCGATAGCTACAACTGGCGCTGGGTGTTCTTCATCAACGTGCCGATCGGCGCGTTCGCGCTGTTCGGCGTCGCAACCTTCCTGCCGACGCGCGAACCGAAACACCACGTGAAGTTCGACGCGTTCGGCTTCGTCACGCTCGCCCTCGCGATCGGCGCGTTGCAGGCGATGCTCGATCGCGGCGAGCAACTCGACTGGTTTTCGTCGACCGAGATCGTGATCGAGGCGCTCGTCGCGGCGACCAGCTTTGCGTTTTTTCTCGTGCACACGGCGACGGCGGGCAAGGATTCGTTCTTCAAGTACCGGTTGCTGAAGGACCCCAACTTCGCGACCGGCACGTTCTTCATCTTCGTGATCGGCGCGGTGATGTACGCGACGCGCGCGCTGTTGCCGCCGATGCTGCAAAACCTGATGGGGTACCCGGTCGCGACCACGGGCCTCGTCACCGCGCCTAGCGGCGCGGGCACGATGGTCGCCATGCTGATCGCCGGCCGGCTGCTAAGACGTGTCGATGCGCGGCTGCTACTGCTCTGCGGCTTCGTGATTTCGGCGTTCGCGCTGTGGCAGATGATGCATTACACGATCGTGCTGTCGGCGTCGAACATCGTGTGGCCCGGCGTGATCCAGGGCTTCGGGCTCGGCCTTGTGTTCGTGCCGCTGTCCACGCTGACTTTTTCGACGCTGTCGCCGGAACTGCGCGCGGACGGCACCGCGACCTACAGCCTGATGCGCAACATCGGCAGCAGTATCGGCATCTCGATCGTGCAGACGCTGATGACGCGCAACACGCAAATCTCGCACGCGGACCTCGCGGCGAACATCACCGCGTTCAATCCGGTGATCCAGCCTATGCTCGGCAGCGGCTCGAGCTATGACATCGCGGCGCTGAACGCGTCGATCACGCAGCAGGCGGCGATGGTCGCCTATCTGGACGACTTCAAGCTGATGTTCATGGCGACGCTGCTCGTCATTCCGTTGCTGCTGCTGATCCGTCCGTCGCGCAAGGCGCCCGATGCATCGATTGCACACGCGGCAATGGATTGAGATCGAGTACGGCGACGCCGGCCTCAGCTTTCGATTCGCCCGCGCGTCACGCCGAGCAATGACGCCATCGCCGTGCGCGCCGCTGCGGCATCGCGCGCGCGGATCGCGTCGAACACCGCCGTGTGCTCGGCGAGCGACGCGTTGAACACACCGGCGCGTTTCGCATTGAGCCGCAACTGCGCCTCGAGCGTGCGCTCGATCAACGCACCGAGTGGAATCAGCAATTCGTTGCTGCACGCGTTGAGCACGCTCAGGTGAAACTCCAGGTCCGCGCGCACCCATTCGTCCACGTTGCGCGCCGCCGCCATCGCGGCATGCGCGGCCGCGAGCGCGCGCAACGTCTCGGCGGTGTACGCGTCGGCCGCGAGGCCGGCGGCGTACGGCTCGATCATCTCGCGCATCTCCTGAAGCTTCAGAGCGAACGCCATCGGCTCGGCGACTCGCGAGTACCAGTCGAGAAGATCGGCATCGAGCAGATTCCACGCGGACTTCTGACGCACGCGCGTACCGACGCGCGGCCGCGATGCGATCAGCCCTTTCGATGTCAGCGTGCGCAGCGCCTCGCGCAGCACCGTCCGGCTCACGTCGAACCTCTCCATCAGCTCGGCTTCGCGCGGCAGGATCGAGTCCGGCGCGTAGTCGCCGCGCAGAATCGCAGTTGCGAGCAGTTGGGCGACTCGCCCGTGCAAATCGTGCTGAATGGCTTTCTCCTCGCGGCTGGTGGCGTCGTGGCACCCGGTTTGACCACTATGTGGCAAATAATACTATTAATAGTACTTTAATGCGCTTTGTTGTAGCATGGGATTCCCGAATCTACGAATGCGCGCTGACCGCAAGAAGAGACACTCACCATGAAAATCACGAAGCTCGAAACCTTCATCGTCCCGCCGCGCTGGTGCTTCCTGAAAATCGAGACCGACGAAGGCATCGTCGGTTGGGGCGAGCCGGTGGTGGAAGGCCGCGCGCATACGGTCGCCGCGGCCGTCGAGGAACTGTCCGACTATCTGATCGGCAAGGACCCGCTTCTGATCGAGGATCACTGGCAGGTGATGTACCGCGCGGGCTTCTATCGCGGCGGCCCGATCACGATGAGCGCGATCGCCGGCGTCGATCAGGCGCTGTGGGACATCAAGGGCAAGCATCATGGCGTGCCCGTGCATGCGCTGCTCGGCGGCCAGGTGCGCGACAAGATCAAGGTGTACTCGTGGATCGGCGGCGACCGTCCGAGCGATGTCGCCAACAACGCGCGCGCGGTAGTCGAACGCGGCTTCAAGGCCGTCAAGATGAACGGCTCGGAAGAGTTGCAGATCATCGACACGTTCGACAAGGTGCAAGGCGTCATCAACAACGTCGCGGCGGTGCGCGAGGCGGTCGGGCCTAACATCGGCATCGGCGTGGACTTTCACGGCCGCGTGCACAAGCCGATGGCGAAGGTGCTCGCCAAGGAACTCGATCCGTACAAGCTGCTGTTCATCGAGGAGCCGGTGCTCTCCGAGAACGCCGAGGCGCTGCGCGACATCGTCAACCAGACCAACACGCCGATCGCGCTCGGCGAGCGTCTGTATTCGCGCTGGGACTTCAAGCACATCCTGTCGGGCGGCTACGTCGACATCATCCAGCCGGACGCGTCGCACGCGGGCGGCATCACCGAGTGCCGCAAGATCGCCGCGATGGCCGAAGCCTACGACGTCGCGCTCGCGCTGCATTGCCCGCTCGGCCCGATCGCGCTCGCAACCTGTTTGCAGATCGATGCGGTGAGCTACAACGCGTTCATCCAGGAACAGAGTCTCGGCATCCACTACAACCAGGGCAACGACCTGCTCGACTACATCCGCAACCCGGAAGTCTTCAGGTACGAAGACGGCTTCGTGTCGATTCCGCAGGGCCCGGGACTCGGCATCGAGGTCAACGAAGAAAAGGTGCGCGAGATGGCGAAGGTCGGTCATCGCTGGCGCAATCCGGTGTGGCGTCACGCGGACGGCAGCGTCGCCGAGTGGTGATCTGAGCGGTTGAGCGAAGCAGGCGGAATGCTGCCGGCCGGCGGCGTTCCTGCCACCTTGCGCGACGTTTGTTCGGTATCGGACAGACGCATCGCCTGCGCCTTGCTGCAATGCATGCAAACCACACATGCATCGGGCACGGCCATGGGCGAATTCCTTCCTGACTATCTGATCCGCGAACAGGCGGCGGTCGGCGCGCTGGCCGCGTTCGGCGTGCTGCGCGTCATCGGCGCGATGCTCGCGTACGAGCGCGGATGGAGCATCGCGGTGGTCGGGAGATGCTTTCTCGCCGCGGCGGTGCTGTACTGCCTGCCGCAGGTCTTCGATCTGCTCACGCAGATGGCCGGCTCGCACGCGGCCGGCGCCGAACTCGAAGGCAAGGCCGCGGGCTGCGCGATCGCGCTATTCTGCGCGCCGATTCTCGGTCATCGCCTCGGCTTCGAGTAAGCGGCCGTCAGGCATCCGTCGACGCGTCGCTCAAACACGCATGCCGCGCCGCGCGTTCAACCGAGCGCCGCGAACGCCGGCACGGTATGCGACAGCGCAGCCGCGACGACGAACACGCCGATCATCACGAGCGCTTCCAGATACATCACGTTGACGAAGGTGTGCGCATCCGTGGTCGACGCGGTGCGGCGCAGGCGCGGCAACGCGGAGGTCCGGTTCAGCCCGCCGAGCACGAGGGCGAGCGCGACGAGCACGAGTTTCAATGTCAGCACATGCCCCCACGTGCTCGCATGGACCGCCTCGAACGTACCGCCCGAGCCGCGCACCGCATTGAAGACACCGGACAGCAATACCAACCCGACCGCGACGATCGACACGTTCGACACCTGGGTCGCCGTGCGGATCAGCATGCCGCGCGCCGTCGATGCGCCGAGCGCCGGCAGCACTGCAAGGCCGGAGGCCATCGCGAGTCCGCCCCATACGCTCGTCGCGAGCACGTGCAGCGTCTGCATGCCGATTGCAGCCGACACGACGCCTGCATCGGTCGCATGACCGAGCGACGCCTTGCCCGCGGCAATCGCGAGCACCGCAAGCCACACCAGGGTATTGCGCAGCATGCCCGAGCCGTGGCTCAGCGCGGTCCCGAGCAACACCAGTGCGCCGCCGAACGCGATACTCCAGCCGTAGCCGACGTGAGTTTGGGTCAACACCGTCGGGACCATGCCGAACGCCGCGGGCAACGTGACGCCGCTCATCGAGGCCGCCTGATACAGGAGCCAGCCGAGATCGGCAAGCACCAACACGATGGTCGCCGCGAGCATCGACCGTTGCGCCCGCATCCAGCCGGGGCGCGCCGGCGACGTGCCTGCTCGTCCGTCCTTCGCGAGCCATGCGTCGAGCAGTGCCGAGCCGACGGCGAAGCCGAACGCGACGTTCATGAGCGCGGCCATTGCGACCTGCCCGATTCCCAGTCCGTCGAAGTTCATTTGACGTTGAACGCGAAGTCGCCTTGCGTACGATGGCCGTCGGTGGCCACCGCGACCCAGTGCACCGCATAGCGGCCGCTCGTCAGTTGAGGCAGCGCGAGGCGCATCACGCGAGCGTCCGAGCTGTCCACCGTCGAGGTGCTCGTCGTCGCGGGCTTGCCGCTGGCGCCGGCAAGCGTAATCCGGCTGAACGCGGGCTCGAGCGGCTCGGTGAAATGAATCGTCACGTCGGCAGGCCCGACGGCGTCGGCGTTCGCTGCCGGCACGCTCGAGATCAGATGCGCATGCGCGAACGCGGTGGACGACATGGCCAGCGCCACCGCGCCGGACATCAACGCACGCAGCGTCGACGAGGAAAAATCGAATAGCTTCATGTAGGGCCGATAGCGGATCAGAACGAATGGAACATGGCCGGACCGGCGAGGCGCGTCGTCTCGACGACGGCCGGCGAGCCCCGAAGTGTACGCTTCGATGGCGCGCGCGGGGATCGGTTCAACCCGGCTCGATCGAATGCGTTGCGTGACATCACGCTTGCCGCGGCGACACTGCGATCATCTTCGGGTGACAGTAGGCGTTGACCACGACACATGTCTCAAGAGAAGTCCTAAATCGGCGAACCGCGCCGCACTGTCGCATGGCGGTCACACCTTGAACGGTCTCTCATGCGGCAAATAGTCACCATTACCCTTCGATGATAGAATGCTGCGTCGCCGCAGCGACGGCTGTCCTTCACACCGAGCCGCCCGAAGTTCGGTCAGGTCCCCGATTCTGATGGAGTTACGCGTGTCTTCAAGACGCCTCTTCCGCCCGTTGCTTGCCATTCTGTTGATCGGCACCGCGGGTGTCTACAGCGCTGCGAAAGCGCAGACTCAACCGAAGGCCCCTGACACGATGGAAGCGCGCGTGCAAGGCTGCACAGCCTGCCACGGCTCACATGGGCAAGGCACCGACAACGACTACTTCCCGCGCCTCGCGGGCAAACCGGCGGGATATCTGTTCAATCAGTTGCAGAACTTCCGTGAAGGGCGCCGCAAGTACCCGCCCATGAACTACCTCGTCACGTATCTCTCCGACGACTACCTCCATCAGATCGCCACTTTCTTCTCGCAGCAGCGCCCGCCGTATCCGGCGCCGGCCACGCCCACGGTATCGACCGCCACGCTCGCGCGCGGTCAGCAGATCGTGCTGCAAGGCGATGCATCGAAGCAGGTGCCCGCTTGCGCGGCTTGCCATGGCAAGGCGCTGACCGGTATGGAACCGGCCATCCCGGGTCTCGTCGGTCTGCACGCCGACTACATCAGCGCGCAGTTGGGCGCATGGCGCTCGGGTACGCGTCGCGCCATTGCGCCGGACTGCATGCACACCATCGCCACGCGCCTGAGCGACGAAGACGTGAACGCGGTCGCGGCCTGGCTTTCCACGCAGCACGCTCCGCAAAACCCCGTGCCGGCTCCGGCCCGCTCCTTGAAGACTCCGCTTGCCTGCGGCAGCGCACCGCAATAAGGCGCCGGGAGAGACATTCAAATGAAACGCAAGTCTTTGTTCGCCCTCTCGGCAGTCATCGTGGTCGCGGCTGCCGCACTCGTTCCCGTCCTCTGGTCGGGCGGCGACAATCTGCATGGCAGCGGCGCGGCCGTGGCGGCAACGCCCGCGGACCAGGCCGACCTGATCAAGAAAGGCGAGTACCTCGCCCGCGCCGGCGACTGTATCGCCTGCCACACGGTGCGCGGCGGCCAGCCGTTCGCCGGCGGCCTGCCGATGGCCACGCCGTTCGGCACGATGTTCACGCCGAACATCACGCCGGACGACCAGTACGGCATCGGCAAGTGGACTCAGGACGACTTCTATCGCGCGATGCACACGGGCCGCTCGAAGGACGGCAGCCTGCTGTATCCGGGCTTCCCGTTCACGAGCTACACGAAGGTCACGCGCGCCGACTCCGACGCGATCTACGCGTACCTGCGCTCGGTCGCGCCGGTCAACGTGCCGAGCCGTCCGCACGAACTGAAATTCCCGTTCAACCAGCGCAACATGCTGATCGGCTGGCGCACGCTGTTCTTCCGTGAAGGCGAGTTCAAGCCGGATCCGACCAAGTCGGTCGAATGGAACCGCGGCGCATATCTGGTCGAGGGTCTCGGTCACTGCGGCATGTGCCACACGTCGATCAATGCAATGGGCGGCCCGGTCAGCTCGGCGGCCTTCGCGGGTGGTCTGATTCCGCTGCAGAACTGGTATGCGCCGTCGCTGACGTCGAACAGGGAAGCAGGCCTTGGCGACTGGGACCTGCAGGACATCGCCGATCTGCTCAAGACCGGCGTGTCGAACCGCGGCGCGGTGTTCGGTCCGATGGCCGAAGTGGTTCACAACAGCCTGCAATATCTGACGACTGAAGACATCAACGCGATGGCGACGTACCTGAAAACGATTCCGCAGAAGAGCGAAGCACCGGAACCGTTGCAGCTTGAAACCTCGGAGAAGTTTGGCGGCGAACTGTTGAAGCAAGGCCAGAAGATCTACACCGACAGGTGTGCGAAGTGCCACGCGGACAACGGTCTCGGCATGCCGCCGGCGTTCCCGCCGCTCGCGAACAACCAGTCGATCCAGATGCCGTCGGCGGTCAACCCGATCCGCATGGTGCTGAACGGTGGTTATCCGCCGAGCACGGACGCGAACCCGCATCCGTATGGCATGCCGCCGTTCGCGCAGTCTCTGTCGAATCAGGAAGTGGCGGCGGTCGTGACGTTCATCCGGATGTCCTGGGGCAACCACGGCACGGCCGTGTCGCCGCAGCAAGTGGCCGAGCTGCGTTCGGCACCGCTCGACTGAGCAGCGTTTGATGCACCCGGGGCGCGGCCTGCGAATTTCGCGGCCGCGCCCTTCGTTTTTTCAAGACCGGTATCATATGGGTCCGTTTGTGTTGGTGGTCACCTTCGGGTGACCGTGCAGGAGAACTGAGCCGTGCCCGTTGGTGAGCGCTTGAACAGCATTACCCATCTCGTCGGCGCCGTGCTGTCGGTGGTGGGGCTGGCGACGCTCGTCACGATGGGCGCGCTCGCCGGGGATGCGTACAAGGTGGTGAGCTTCAGCGTGTATGGTGCGATGCTGTTCGTGCTGTATGCGATCTCGACGCTGTATCACAGTGTGAGCCATCCGCGTCTGAAGGCGATTCTGCAGAAATGCGATCACTCGGCGATCTACCTGCTGATCGCCGGCAGCTACACACCATTCACGCTCGTCACCTTGCGTGGACCGTGGGGCTGGTCGCTATTCGGCGTGAGCTGGGGGCTTGCCGCCCTCGGCATCGTGCAGGAACTCACGCTCGGGCGACGCACCCGCAGCGTGTCGATGGTGCTGTATGTATTGATGGGATGGCTCGCGCTCGTAGCCGTCCGCCCGCTGGTGCAGGCATTGCCGGCCGCGGGAACCGCGTGGCTCCTGGCCGGCGGCGTCATTTATAGCGCTGGCATCTATTTCTTCATCAACGACGAGCGCATCCGCCACGGACATGGTATCTGGCACCTGTTCGTACTGGCGGGCAGTCTGTGTCAATTCGTCAGTGTCGCGCGTTATGTCGCGTGACAATCCACGGCGACGAAATGCAACTTAAGGCCAGTCGACGTGTCTGCATAGCGCGTTGAAACATCCGGCACATCTGTGAGCGTGCCGCCGATTTCTCCGTGAACGGAACCGGGCTTCGGCCTCGCACACGCCATGCGGGCGTGTCGATGCCGTGCCGGTCTTTCCGCGTTGGGGTCCGTTGCCCGCGCGGGGCCGTTCGCGAAACTGCATTGCAAAGAACTTTTATGTCTTTTGATTCCCTCGGCTTGTCCGAACCGCTGGTCCGCGCTGTCAATGAACTCGGCTACACGAGCCCGACCCCGATCCAGACTCAGGCGATTCCCGCCGTGCTCAACGGCGGCGACCTGCTCGCCGGCGCGCAAACCGGCACCGGCAAAACCGCCGGCTTCACTCTGCCGATCCTGCAGCGTCTGAATTCCATGCCGCCGCCCGCCGGCGGCAAGCGCGTCGTGCGCGCGCTGATCCTCACGCCCACGCGAGAACTCGCCGCCCAGGTCGAAGAAAGCGTGCGTGCGTACGGCAAGTATCTGAAGCTGAAATCGACCGTAATGTTCGGCGGCGTCGGCATCAATCCGCAGATCGATGCATTGAAGCGCGGCGTCGATATCGTCGTCGCGACGCCGGGCCGTCTGCTCGATCACATGCAGCAGAAGACCATCGACCTGTCGCATCTCGAGATTCTCGTACTCGACGAAGCGGACCGCATGCTCGACATGGGCTTCATCCACGACATCAAGCGCGTGCTCGCGAAGCTGCCGCCGAAGCGCCAGAACCTGCTGTTCTCGGCGACTTTCTCCGACGAGATCAAGGCGCTCGCCGACAGCCTGCTCGACTCCCCGGCGCTGATCGAAGTCGCGCGCCGCAACACGACGGCCGAAACGGTCGCGCAGAAGATTCATCCGGTCGATCGCGACCGCAAGCGCGAGCTGCTCACGCATCTGATTCGTCAGCACAACTGGTTCCAGGTGCTCGTGTTCACGCGCACCAAGCACGGCGCGAACCGCCTCGCCGAACAGCTGACGAAGGACGGCATCAGCGCGCTTGCGATTCACGGCAACAAGAGCCAGTCGGCGCGCACGCGCGCGCTCGCCGAGTTCAAGGACGGCACGCTGCAGGTGCTGGTCGCGACCGACATCGCGGCGCGCGGCATCGATATCGATCAGCTGCCGCACGTGGTCAACTTCGATCTGCCGAACGTCCCGGAAGACTACGTGCACCGCATTGGCCGCACGGGCCGCGCGGGCGCGACGGGCGAGGCGGTGTCGCTCGTCTGCGTCGATGAACTGCAGTTGCTGAAGGACATCGAGAAGCTGATCAAGCGTCCGGTCCCGCAGGAAGTCATCGCCGGTTTCGAGCCGGACCCGACCGCGAAGCCGGAGCCGATCCAGCGACGCGGTCAGGGCGGCGGCGGCCGTTCGCCGCGCCAGGAACAGGGCGCCGGGCGCCGTGGCGGTGGTGCTGGTGGTGGCGCTTCGGCCAAGCCGGCGCAAGGCTCCGGTCAGCGTACCGGACAAGGTACGGGTCAGCGCTCGAACCAGCATCCGTCGAACGGTCAGCCCGCGCCGCGCTCGCCAGGCGCGAAGCCGGCCGGCAACGGCGGCCAGCCGCGTCGCGATGCGCAGCGCCACGACGATCGGCCGCGTAGCGCAGCGCATGAGGGCAGCGCCGCGCACCATGCGCCGCGCAAGCAGCAGGGCAATCGTTCGCACAATGGCAATCCGGGCGCGTTGCTCGGCGGCGGTGTCAAGCGCAACGATGCGCCGCGTGGCGCGCAACCGTCGCGCAACGGCGAGCGCGGCCGTTAAGCGTCGCCGTGCCTGAAGGCTGCCGCTGTATCAGCCGTTAGTACTTCTCTGCTCGAAGACTAACGGCTGCTCGCGGCGGCGGCCCGCTTCAAACGCTCGACCTGCCGTTCCCATCGCTCGAGCACCGCACTCTCCTCTCCTTGCAGTTCGAACATGATGCCGCTGGTCAGGCGCGCATAACGGACGCTTTGCGCTTCCGCCGTGTCGATCGAGCCGAGCAGATAGACGAGACCGCTGTCGTCGCCGTCGACGCCGGGCAACGGCGCGACGCGCAACTGCACCTGATAGAACGCTGCATCCCAGACGAAGCTCAGCGCCGCGCGTCCGCTTTGCGCGATCGCGCGCGTCGCTCGGGCCTGCGGCCATAGTGCGACGCACAGCGTGCGCGAGTCGGGTGCATAGAGTTCGCCGACGCTCAACAGCGATGTGCGCACATGGCCGTTCGCATCGACGCTCAGCAGCGAGGCGGTGAAGCCCGCTTTATCACGAAGCGCCGACCCGTCGAACAGCGCGCGCACGTTGGCCGGCCATTCGTCGAATACGGTCTGTTCGAGCGGACGCGCGGACGCGAAGGAGTCGCTCATGGCATCGATCCATTCGAAGTGGTCTGTGAGGCTCAATCATGCCTCGAAAAAACCAATGCCCGCATGAGCGGGCGGGGCCGCTTCGTCAGGCGGTTGCGCCCGCGTCGCCGATGGATGGCGCAACGAAAGAACGCTCAGCGAAAGAACACGTGCTGGGTGATCTTCGCGAGCGGGTAATGCACGCCCGGTTGAATGCGCGCCGGCAGCTCCAGCGGCTTGAGCAGCATCTTCACGCACATATCGGCAGACAGATTGCGCCGCACCAGGGTATTGATGCGGGCGGCGCGCTCGCGGTTATATGCGCCGTCGTGCACGCGCTCCGGATAGCGAATCGCGAACACGTGCCGCAACGCGATCTCCGAATCTTCGTTCTTGATTTCCATCACGCGGCGCATCAACGCGCCGAGCACCGCCAGCCGGCCGTTGCCTTCGATGCGGTTGTACTTCTTGAAGTATCTGAAAAAGTGCTTGTAATGACGGACTTCGTCGGTGCGGATGTTGTCGGTGATCTGCTTGAGCACCGGCTCGTCCGAACACTCGTTGATCGCGCGATACAGCGTCGCGGTACCCGTTTCGACGACGCAACGCGCGACCATTTCGAGCGCGCGGGTCTTTTCGAAATCCTCGACCGAGCACGTGAGCGAATACTCGCCCATGAAATTGCGGAACGCGGTGTCCCAGTCGAACTCCGGCCACACATATCCGATATAGGTCTTCAGAGCCCGGCCGTGCTGCATTTCCTCAGGCTCCCACTCGTCGTTTAGCCAGGCAGAGACCTCGGGATCGTCGTTGAAAAACTTGCTCAGATTGCTGGTGTAGAGATCGGTGCCGCTTTCGATAAACGAAGCCGCGCACAGCAACAGCAGCAGGTCTTCGTTGACGGCGGCCTTCTGCCGGTCAATGCGCGTCAGATCGATGTCCTCGATCCGCCAGGGCATGACATGGTTCAGCTCTGTTTGCATCGTGTCTTGCTCCCATGCTGTCCCGACCCGTGGAGCGACTCGCAACTGCCCCCCGCGCTCGCCGTGATATTGCTCCGTGTCGGATACAACGCCGTGAATTAGAGTTGGGCCCTCGTACTCTGCATGTTAGCCGGAGATGTCCGACCATGCAGACCACACAGCACAGACCATGCCGCATCGACGCAGTTCCTGTTTCAGGATGGTCCAATGTTCCAACGGATTCGACGAAGTGCGCAAGGTGGACAAAATACCAGTTCAAAAGGCCGGCTTTACGGACAGGCGGCAGGTCTGGCGGGCGCCCGCGTCTTCAGGCAGTCTGCGGGTCGCCCACGACTCCTCCCGCATGGCGAAGACCTGTTTCGCAATTGCGGCGTGCCGCCCTAGAAACCGGCCGCGAGCCCGTCGCGGCGGCTGTCGCTGGCTGCCACGTAGCCGCGCTCCGGCTCGTCGCGATCGAGCTTCCAGATGAACTGGCCGGAGCCGAAGTCCATGTACGGATCGTCGACCGACTTGATCGTGTGGCCGAGCTTCTGCAAGCCCTCGGTGGTCTTCGGATCGAGTGTCGACTCGGTATCGACCGTGAAGTCGTGGTTGACCTTCCAGCGCGGCGCATCGCACGCGGCCTGCGGCTGCTGACCGTAGTCGAGCATGCGCACCACCGTTTGCAGATGGCCTTGCGGCTGCATGTCGCCGCCCATGACGCCGAAGCTCATCACCGCTTCCTGCTGACCGTTCACCTGCTGCGTGAGGAACGCCGGGATGATCGTGTGGAAGGGCCGCTTGCCGCCCTCGACGACGTTCGGCGACTTCGGATCCATCGAGAAGCCGCAGCCGCGGTTCTGCAACGCGATGCCGCTGTCCGGCACCACGACACCGGAGCCGAAGCCCATGTAGTTCGACTGGATGAAGCTGACCATCATGCCGCTCTCGTCCGCCGCCGACATATAGATCGTGCCGCCCGCCTTCGGCATGCCGAAGTCGAAGTGCGTTGCGCGCTTCGGGTCGATCAGCTTCGCGCGCGACGTGAGATATGCGTCGTCGAGCATCTGCTCGGGCGTGACTTCCATCGAACGCGGATCAGCGACGTAGCGATACACGTCGGCAAACGCGAGCTTCATCGCTTCGATCTGCAGATGCTGCGACTCGACGCTGTCGACCTCCAGCGACTTCACGTCGAACTTCTCCAGAATGCCGAGCGCGATCAGCGCCGCGATGCCCTGGCCGTTCGGCGGAATCTCATGCACGGTGTAGCCGCGATAGTCCTTGCCGATCGGCTCGACCCAGTCCGCGCGGTAGTTGCGCAGATCGTCGGCGGTGAGCGCGGCGCCGCCTTCGCGCGCGAACGCGGCGATGCGCTCGGCGATCTCGCCCTCGTAGTACGCGCGCGGGCCTTGCTCGGCGAGTTGACGCAGCGTCTTTGCGTGACCGGGGAAGCGCACCAGCTCGCTGACTTCAGGCGCGCGGCCGCGCGGCATGAAGGTCTGTGCGAAGCCCGGCTGATCCTTCAGGTCCGGCACGGCGGCCGCCCACTTGTACGCGACGACGCTCGCCACCGCGTGACCGCGCTCCGCGATCTCGATGGCCGGCTCCATCAGGTCGGCGAACGGCAGCTTGCCGAACTTCTGATGCAGCGCTTCCCAGCCGGCGATCACGCCGGGCACCGTGACCGCGTCCCAGCCGCGCTTCGGCTGCTTCGCGAGGCCGTTGTCCTCGCCGTGCTTGCGCCTGAAGTATTCGACGTTCCATGCGGCTGGCGACACGCCCGACGCGTTCAGGCCATGCAGTTTCTTGCCGTCCCACACGAGCGCGAACGCATCGCCGCCAAGGCCGCACGACACCGGCTCGACGACCGTGATGACGGCGGCCGCCGCGACGGCCGCATCGACGGCATTGCCGCCCTTCCACAGCATGCGCAGCCCGGCCTGGGCGGCGAGCGGATGCGAGGTCGAGACGATATTGCGTGCGAATACGGGCAGACGTTGCGTCGGATAGGGGTTTTGCCAGTTGAAGCCAGTCATGTCGAACACTCTCGAAAGCGTGGCCCGGCACGGAACAGTCGCCGGACATCATGGGAATGGTTGTAAAGCAGATAAAAAGCTTGGAAGCCGGGATTGCACCGCGAAGCGGGCCAAAAAACAAATTCATTTATCAAATGAATAAATGTGCAATGTATCTCAACGGGGTCGAAGCAGGTTTGCAACCTTGGCGTCCACTTCAGGCGGACTGCGCCGTTGGCGGGCAAGAAGCCCGATGGTCTTACAATAGCGGCAGCCGCGTTCGCCGACGGACCGCGCCGACACAACAGCCACGACCCGAGACACATGACACGAGACCCCCGCCTGACTCTCAACGCCCGGCAACAGGAATTGCTGGAGTGGGTGCAACGCGACGGCTTCGTGACCGTGGACGACCTCGCGAGCCATTTCGACGTTACACCGCAGACGATCCGCCGCGACGTCAACTGGCTCGCCGATATGAACCTGCTGCGCCGCTACCACGGCGGCGCGAGTCTGCCGACCAGCTCCGAGAACGTCTCCTACACCGCGCGGCAGCGGATGTTCCATGAAGAGAAACGGCGCATCGCGGGACTGGTGGCCACTCACATTCCCGATCAGGCGTCGCTGTTCATCAACCTCGGCACGACCACCGAAGAGGTCGCCCGCGCGCTGAACCGCCACCGCGGACTGCGCGTAATCACGAACAATCTGAACGTCGCAAGCATGATGAGCGGCTACCCGGATTGCGAGGTGCTGGTGACGGGCGGCATCGTGCGGCCGTGGGACAAGGGCATCGTCGGCGAACTGGCGATCGACTTCATCCGGCAGTTCAAGGTCGATTTCGCGATCATCGGCACGTCGAGCATCGAGCCGGACGGCACGCTGCGCGATTTCGACACGCGCGAGGTGCGTGTCGCCGAGGCGATCATGGAGCACGCTCGCACCGTGTTCCTCGCCGCCGACCACTCCAAATTCGGCCGCCCGGCACTCGTACGCCAGGGACACCTGGAACAGATCGACGCACTGTTCACCGACGCAGCCCCGCCCGCCGACATGACCGAGGCGCTGAGTGCCGCCAACTGTCAAATCTATATCGCCGGATAATACCAGGCGTTCTCCGCCATGCTGCGGTGCACGAAAAACCTCCAGTGAAATCAAGAAGTTGGCTGCGGGGGCGGACCGCCGGTCGCGCAGCGAATTGTCAAAGGGAAAATTTACGGGGACAAGGTTGGCGTTTCATCGATGGTCGCCTACACTCCAGTTCCCCAACGTGCGTTGCGAGTTTCGCACGGCGTCGGTTGTGTGAGTCTGTCGTGTAAGCCGTACCTCCCGCCCTGATCCTTTAGCGGACCCCGCCCCGGCCTGCCGGTCGGCTGCAAGGTTGTCCGTGATTGCCTGACATGGAGAGAACGATGCTGAGTCCGCATGAATTCGCCACGTTGTTGCTCGTCAAGGACGCCCCCAACCAGGTCGATATGGACCGACAAGAACTCGATGCGTTGCTCGAACGCCAACTGGTGCAACTCGAACGCCTCGCATCGGGCAATGAAGAATGGCGCGTGACGGAAACCGGCGACACCGCGTTGCGGGCCATCAAACGTTTTTCCTGAGTTTCCCCGGCATTCGTTTCGAGAGTCATTGGCGGCGTGCGCGCGCCACCTCGGCGCTCGCGCCTCGCGCTCCCATCGTCCGACTTCGTCTCACCCGAATCGCATGGCAACGGGCCGCCCCGCGGCCCATTATTGTGCGCAGCTCTCGTTGACACAATAAATTCACGCGACGAACTCCCTTCCCTCGCGTATGCCCAGGACGCTCTCCGCCGACGCGGGAGCCGTCGCGCGAAGCCGTGTTCGCACAGCTGTTGCGCATGCTGTGGCGCGGAGCGTTGGCGCAGCGCGGTTGAGCCTGCATGCCGGGCAGGCTGCGGAACGATCAGGGCCGTCCGTCACCTCACCGCCGCTCACCCGGCGCGCAGGGTGGGATCAGCGCTCGCACGCCAACTGATCGCCCTTGCGCGCTGCTCGTTGAAGAACGCGACCCACTGGTTACGCACCTTCGGATCGCTGCTCGTCGCCTCGCTTGTATGGCGCTGCGCAATCGCCGCCTGGAACGCGCAGAAGTCCTCCTTCGACAGCCGGCCGCGCCGGTTCGCCACATAGGCGTCGAAGAACGTCTCGTAGACCGCCTGGGCGTCGCGGCCGTAATCGACGGTCTGCGGCGAGCACATCAGCTGCAATGCCTCGAACGACGTCGCCCCCCTCGTCCCCTCCAGGCTCGGCGTACTCACGCATCCCGCCAGAAAAGCCGCCGCACCGATCATCAAAAGTCCACGCATACATCACCTCGAAATGGCTGCTGACGAGAGTATCGTTCGCGGCCCCGCGTTGCGCCACTTCCTCGCCATATGGCCAGGATTCGTTCGGACTGAGTGAGCTTTACTTTTTCGAATATGTTCATTAGAGTTCGAAAACGAACATCATTCGTTCGATTTGCTTTCCAACCAACTTCCGGATGCGATGCAAAGGACTCAGCAGGTGGCGCAAGGCACGAAATACGATCTGCTCGTCGTGGGCGGCGGGATCAACGGCGCCGGCATCGCCCGCGACGCGGCCGGTCGTGGACTGTCGGTGCTGCTGTGCGAGCAGGACGATCTGGCCGCGCATACGTCGTCGGCGAGTACCAAGCTGATTCACGGCGGACTGCGCTACCTCGAATACCGCGAGTTCGGGCTCGTGCGCAAGGCGCTGCAGGAACGCGAAACGCTGCTGCGCGCGGCCCCGCATATCATGTGGCCGCTGCGCTTCGTGATGCCGCATATGCCGGACCTGCGCCCCGCCTGGCTGATCCGCGCGGGTCTGTTCCTCTACGACCATCTGGCCAAACGCGAGCTGCTGCCGGGTTCGCGCGGCATCGTGATGAAGCGGCATCCGGCCGGCGTGCCGCTCGTCGATTCGATCAAGCGCGGCTTCGTTTATTCGGACGGCTGGGTCAACGACGCGCGCCTCGTCGTGCTGAACGCGCTCGACGCGCACGAGCGCGGCGCGACGATCCTCACGCGCACGAAGCTGCTCAACGCCGGGCGCGTCAACGGCGAGTGGCGCGCGCAGCTGCGGCGCGCGGACGGCGCGACGCTCGACGTGCGCGCCGCCGCGATCGCCAACGCGGCGGGCCCGTGGGTCGGCGAGCTGCTGAAGGGCGCGCTCGGCCGGCCCGCATCGCATAGCGTGCGGCTCGTCAAGGGCAGCCATATCGTCACGCGGCGCCTGTTCGAGCACGACCACGCGTACATCTTCCAGAATCCCGACAAGCGGATCATCTTTGCGATCCCGTACGAGCACGACTACACGCTGATCGGCACGACCGACCTCGAATATCGCGGCGACCCGTCGCAGGTCGCGATCGACGCGAACGAAACGCAGTACCTGTGCGATTCCATCAACCGCTACTTCAGGCAGAAGATCTCCACCGCCGACGTGCGCTGGAGCTATTCGGGCGTGCGCCCGCTGCTGGAGGACGAGAACGCGGACAATCCGTCGGCGCTCACGCGCGACTACTTGCTCGAACTCGACGCGCCGGCCCACGAGGCGCCGCTGCTGTCGGTGTTCGGCGGCAAGATCACGACCTTTCGCAAGCTCGCCGAGCAGGCCGTCGACACCCTGACCGAGGCGCTGCGCCGCGACGCGCCCGCGTGGACCGTCGGCGCGCCGCTGCCGGGCGGCGACATCGCGCAGGCGAACTTCAATCGCTTCCTCGGTGAGTTCTCGCGCGAGCATGCGTGGCTTCCGGCGTCGCTCGCGCATCGGCTCGCGCGCGCGTATGGCACGCGCGCGAATCGCGTGATCGGCCTGGCGCGGTCGCGCGCCGAGCTAGGCCGCGAGTTCGCGCCGGGACTGCACGAAGCCGAGCTGGTCTATCTGCGCGATACCGAATGGGCGCTCAGCGCCGAGGACGTGCTTTGGCGGCGCTCGAAGCTCGGCCTGCATCTCGAGCCGGGCAAGCTCGAGCAGGTCACGCGCGACATCGACGCGTGGTTCGCGCGCGAGCCCGCGCGACAAAGCGCGTAAGTGGCGCCACCCGCGGCGCCACCCGCCACAGGTTCGGCTGGACGGCGCCGGCACGCGCCCTCACACTATCTCGGCCCGCTCACAACAACACGCCGTTCCCAACGCCGTCCGCCGATCCGCCGATCCGGCGATCTGCAACACGCATGGAGAAGAGACAATGCAGGATCAGTACGTCCTCGCGCTTGACCAAGGCACCACCAGCTCGCGTGCGATGCTGTTCGACCGGCGCGGCAACGTCGTGTCGATCGCGCAGAAGGAGTTCCAGCAGATCTACCCGGATCCCGGCTGGGTCGAGCACGACCCGCAGGAAATCTGGTCGACGCAGGCCGGCGTCGCCGCCGAAGCCGTCACGCGGGCAGGCATGAACGGCACGTCGATCGCGGCAATCGGCATCACGAACCAGCGCGAAACCACGATCGTCTGGGATCGCGAAACGGGCCACCCGATCTACAACGCGATCGTCTGGCAGGACCGCCGTACCGCCGACTTCTGCGACGAACTGAAGGCGCAGGGGCTCGAAGCAAGCGTGCGCGCGAAGACCGGTCTGCCAATCGACTCGTATTTCTCGGCGACGAAGATCCGCTGGATTCTCGACAACGTAGAAGGCGCGCGCGAAAAGGCGCGTCAGGGCCGGCTCGCGTTCGGCACCGTCGATAGCTGGCTCATGTGGAATTTCACGAAGGGCGCGCTGCACGTCACCGACGTGACCAACGCGTCGCGAACCATGCTCTTCAACATCCACACGCTGAAGTGGGACGACGAACTGCTCGCCGCGCTCGACATCCCGCGCGGCATGCTGCCGGAAGTACGGCCGTCGTCGGAGGTGTATGGACCGACCGTGACCACCGTGTTCGCCTCGAAAATTCCGCTCGCGGGCATCGCCGGCGATCAGCACGCCGCGCTGTTCGGCCAGATGTGCACCGAGTCCGGCATGGTGAAGAACACGTACGGCACCGGCTGCTTCCTCGTGATGAACACGGGCGACAAACCGATCGAATCGAAGAACAATCTCGTCACGACGATCGCCTGGCAGATCGGCGAGCGGATCGACTATGCGCTCGAAGGCAGCATCTTCATCGGTGGCGCGGTGGTGCAGTGGCTGCGCGACGGTCTGGGCATCATCAGGAACGCGGCGGAAAGCGAAACGCTCGCGCGCGGCGTGCCGCATTGCGACGGCGTGTACCTCGTGCCCGCGTTCGCCGGCCTCGGCGCACCGCACTGGAACGCGCATGCGCGCGGCACGCTGTTCGGTGTCACGCGTGGCACCACGTCGGCGCACATCGCGCGCGCCGCGCTCGATTCGATCGCGTATCAATCACTCGACGTGCTGACGGCCATGGAAGCCGACTCGGGCATTCGCATCGGCGAGTTGCGCGTGGATGGCGGCGCCTGCGCGAACAATCTGCTGATGCAGTTCCAGGCCGACATTCTCGGCGTCGACGCGGTGCGCCCGCAGGTGTCGGAAACGACCGCACTCGGCGCCGCGTATCTGGCTGGACTCGCGGTCGGCTACTGGAAGGACATCGACGAATTGAAAAGCCAGTGGAAGCTCGAACACCGCTTTACACCCGCGCTGCCGCATGCGGAGGTCAAGACGTGTCTCGAAGGCTGGCAGCGCGCGATTCGCGCGGCGAAGGCCTGGGCCGATACGCCCTGAGGCGGCGCATTCGTCAAGGTTTGACCCGAACAGGTTTGGCCCGACGCGAAAGCCCGCGTCCGAAAGTACGTATGCACGTATGATGGCGTTTTTCACCACGTAGCGCGGGCCCGCAACCCGTCGCCCGCGCGCTTTGCGCCTACCGCTCTTCAGGCATGATCGACCACCTCATCTGTGACTGCGACGGCGTGCTCGTCGACAGTGAAGTCATCGCCGATCGCGTGATGTTCGACACGCTGACGGCCACCTTCCCCGGCCTCGATTTCGCCCCTGTCGTCAAAACCGCCTTCGGCCAGCAAACGTCGCGCTTTCTGGCCGGCCTGGAAAAGCATTTCGACATCACGCTGCCCGCGAACTTCCTCGATACGATCGAGCACAACGTCGAGCTCGCGCTCGCCGCGTCGCTCGGTCCGATCCACGGCGTGCGCGACGCGCTGCAACGCGTGACGCTACCGGCCGCCGTCGTGTCGAACAGCCGTATGACGCGCGTGAGCGCTTCGGTGCGGCGCGCGGGCTTGCAGCAGATTTTCGGCGAGCGCGTGTTCAGTGCCGAGCAGGTCGCTCGGCCGAAGCCGTATCCCGACGTCTATCTGTTCGCGGCAAAGACGCTCGGGGTCGAGCCGGCACGCTGCCTCGTCGTCGAAGACAGCGTCGCGGGTCTGAACGCGGCGCGCGCGGCCGGCATGAAGACGATCGCGTTCGTCGGCGCGAGCCATATACCGGACGGCTATGCGGATGCGCTGCGTGCGATGGGCATTACGCGGATCATGAAGCACATGGACGAACTGCCGGCACTGATCGAGGCGGGCGTGCGCGGCGAGTTCGGCGACGTGCAGTCGTAGCGGTTTCCGCCAGGCGAACAAGAAAAAAGCCGGTTCTTCTTCTGAAGGACCGGCTTTTTGCATTGCTTGATGGCGTCAAGCGCCGCTCGCTGGATGGATGGCCCGTCAAGCCTCGGCCATCGCGCCCTCGCGCACCTGTGCGAGCGCCTCGCGAAACTCGACCAGCTCCGCGATCGTCAGCATCGGCAGATTATGTTGCGCGGCGAAGCGTTCGACGTCCGCGCCGCGCGTCATCGTGCCGTCGGCGTTCATCAGTTCGCACAGCACGCCAGCCGGCTTCAGGCCGGCGAGGATCGCGAGATCGACGGTGCCTTCGGTGTGGCCGCGCCGCGCGAGCACGCCGCCGGGCATCGCGCGCAGCGGGAACACGTGGCCGGGGCGCACGATGTCGGCGGGCTTCGCCGTATCGGCGATCGCGGCACGGATCGTCGTCACGCGATCCTGCGCGGACACGCCGGTGCTGACGCCTTCGCGCGCCTCGATCGACACCGTGAACGCGGTGCCATGACGGCTTTCGTTGTTGACGGCCATCGGCGGCAGTTCGAGCGCACGGATCTTGTCGTCGGGCAGGCACAGGCACACGATGCCGCTGCATTCACGAATCAGCAGCGCCATCGTTTCAACCGACAGGCGCTCGGCCGCGACGATCAGATCGGCTTCGTTCTCGCGGTCATGGTCGTCCTGCAGCACCACGGCGCGACCTTCGCGCAGCGCCTGCAAGGCGGCGGCGATACGCGGCGGAACGGCTTCGGTGGCGAGCAGCGGGAGATCGGCGAAGGCATCGTCTGCAATCGTCGACGGTGCGGGAAAAGTAGCAAAGGACATGGTTGAAACGCTCATCGCAAAAGTTGGGCGAGAAACGTTTCAGGGCATTGCAAACAGACTGAGACGCGCCGCCGGGCGCCGCACGAAAGCGGACGCTCATCCGCCGCCTCAACTGCAGGGGCGTCGCGAAACGCACAGGACTATCTGCACATCTTCTTCCATCCGGACTATGACCGTCGGCTCTGGCTTCTAACCAGATCTGCTGACCCCGCCGCTGTCTTCAATACTTCGAAGACAGCATGATGCGGGCGCTCGCGGGCTTGCCGGCTCGCGCTGTCGCGCTGCCGGCCTACCGCCGGTGGGGAATTTCACCCCGCCCTGAAGACGCACTGATTGCCGGTTCGACCGGCCGGCGAAGCATACAGCAGCCGCGCGTGAATTGCAGCGCGACACCCACAAAATCCCCGGTTGCGGCGTTGGACCTGCCTCAACGCTGCGACCTGCGCCTGAACCTCCGGCGCCCTCGATCCTCAACTCGACACGCTTGCGCGCGCGGCTTCATCACGCGCGACGCCTGCAGTCGGCACTTCCCAGCGCGGCGGCGTCTCCGCCCGCAGCGTCACGCGAAACGCGCGCGCCTCGGTGTCGCCGGGATTGCGCAGGCTGTGCGGCTGGTCGGCGTCGAACACGATCGCGTCCCCTGTGGCGAGCAGCTGGCGCTGGTCGTGCACACTGACTTCGAGCGTGCCGTCGCTGACCACCAGATTCACCGTCGTGCCGGGCGCGCGGCGGATGCCGGCTTCGGTGTGGAGCGGCGCGATACGCAGCTCGTGGAACTCGGCGGCGATCGGCTCGTCGTCGGGATACAGCGGCCGCACCGAGTAACGCCCGTTCGCGCTCACGACGCGCGCCGAGCGCTCGGCCGGCAGATGCTCGAAGCCATTGGTCGCGTGACGCCGCAGGAACGCCGCCACCGATACCTTCAGCGCCGCCGCCACCTTGCACAGCACCTTGATCGAAGGCACGCTGCGCGCCGACTCGATTTGCGCGAGCATCGCGCGCGACACGCCGGATGCGCGCGCCAGCGCATCGAGCGAAAGCTGCCGTTCGGCACGCAGCCGCGCCAGATTCACGCCGACCAGTTGTTCGAGCGCATCGAAGGGTTCGGCGCCGCGCGGCGCGGCGTCGGTATCGGCCCCGGCCGAAGGATCGCGAACCAGCGCGAGCGGGGAATGCATATTGGCCTCCAGAGCGCCGCCCGGCGGCGCAAGAGCAGTAAGTGCAAGCAAGATAGCATCGGCTTTCGCCGCGCCCAACGAAGTTATCTTCACACTGTTATCAGCATTGGGGAGACAAGCAACTGACGACTCACGCACTGCGCGAGCGGGGCGCGCCGCAAGACCGACCGGGAAGCCCCGAAACCCCCGCCGGGTGAAGGGCTATAATATGCAGTTACGCTGCAAGGACACGCGCAAGCCGGCCACCGTGCGCCGCGCCACCCCGCGCCGCAGCTTCATTCACCCTTTTACGACGCCCCCAGGTTAACCACTGCGACCGGCGAAATTCGATGACCAAGAAAGTTTATGTAAAGACCTTTGGCTGCCAGATGAACGAGTACGACTCCGACAAGATGGTCGACGTGCTCGGTGCCGCTGAAGGACTCGTCAAGACCGACACGCCGGAAGACGCCGACGTGATCCTGTTCAACACCTGCTCGGTGCGCGAAAAAGCCCAGGAGAAAGTCTTTTCCGACCTCGGCCGCGTGCGCGAGCTGAAGGACGCGAATCCGGATCTGATCATTGGCGTGGGCGGCTGCGTTGCAAGCCAGGAAGGCGCCTCGATCGTCGCGCGCGCGCCGTACGTCGACATCGTGTTCGGCCCGCAAACGCTGCACCGCCTGCCGCAAATGATCGACGAGCGCCGCGCGAGCGGCCGCGCGCAGGTCGATATTTCGTTTCCCGAAATCGAGAAGTTCGATCACCTGCCGCCGGCGCGCGTCGAAGGTCCGAGCGCGTTCGTGTCCATCATGGAAGGCTGCAGCAAGTACTGCAGTTATTGTGTCGTGCCGTACACGCGCGGCGAGGAAGTGTCGCGCCCGCTCGACGATGTGCTGACCGAAATCGCCGGCCTCGCCGACCAGGGCGTGCGTGAAGTCACGCTGCTCGGCCAGAACGTGAACGCTTATCGTGGTGCGCTGACCCTGGGCTCGACCGAGATCGCCGACTTCGCGACACTGATCGAATACGTCGCGGACATCCCAGGTATCGAACGGATCCGCTATACGACCTCGCATCCGAAGGAATTCACGCAGCGCCTGATCGACACCTACGCGAAGGTGCCCAAGCTCGTCAGCCACCTGCATCTGCCGGTGCAGCACGGCTCCGACCGCATCCTGATGGCGATGAAGCGCGGCTACACCGTGCTCGAATACAAGTCGGTGATCCGCAAGCTGCGCGCGATCCGGCCTGACCTGTCGCTGTCGACGGACATGATCGTCGGCTTCCCCGGCGAGACCGAGGAAGACTTCGCGAAGATGATGGCGCTCGTCGAGGAGATGAAATACGACACGAGCTTCTCGTTCATCTACAGCCCGCGCCCCGGTACGCCGGCCGCGAACCTGCACGACGACACGCCGCGCGAGGTCAAGCTCAAGCGCCTGCAACACTTGCAGGCCACGATCGAAGAGAACGTGCAGCGCATCAGCAATGCGATGGTCGGCAAGGTCGAGCGCATTCTGGTCGAGCGCCCGGCGCGCAAGGACCCGAACGAGCTGGCCGGCCGCACCGAGAACAACCGCGTCGTCAATTTCCCGGCGCCGGTCGCCTCGCATGCACGGCTGATCGGTCAGATGGTCGACGTGAAGATCGTGCACGCGTACCCGCACTCGCTGCGTGGCGAACTCGTGATGGTTCACGACGACAGCGCCGCCACGACTCACTGAGCGCACCGAACGACATTCTGAGTACCGTAACCGACAGGATCGACTCACCGCCTTGAAGACCACTCAGCAGCAGCATCTGGAATTCACCGCACCGCGCGAAGACAACGCGCGGCTCGCCAACCTCTGCGGACCGCTCGACGAAAATCTCCGGCAGATCGAGCAGGCCCTCGACGTGACCCTGCAGCGCCGCGGCCACCGCATCACCATCCGCGGGCGCGGCGCGAAACTCGCGCTCACCGCGCTCGAAAACTTCTACAACAGCGCACGCGAGCCTTTGTCGGTCGACGACATCCAGCTTGCGCTCGTCGAAGTGCGCCATCCGGCGCGCCACCGCGCGAACGGCAACGGCAACGGCAATGGCAAGGTCGACGACAGCGGCGACCCGCGCTTCGCGGGCAACCCCGACCATCCGTTCGACCAGCCCGTCGATATCAATGCGAACGAAGACGACTTCGAGGAGTACGGCCCGAAGCTCTACACGCGACGCGCGGATCTGCGCGGCCGCACTCCGGCGCAGCGTGGGTACCTCAAGCAGATTGTGTCGCACGACGTGACGTTCGGCGTCGGTCCGGCCGGCACCGGCAAGACCTACCTCGCGGTGGCCTGCGCGGTCGACGCGCTCGAGCGCGACCAGGTCAAGCGCATCGTGCTCACCCGCCCCGCGGTCGAAGCGGGCGAGCGGCTCGGCTTTTTGCCGGGCGATCTCGCACAGAAGGTCGATCCGTATCTGCGCCCGCTTTATGACGCGCTGTACGACCTGCTCGGCTTCGACAAGACCGCGAAGATGTTCGAGCGGCAGATGATCGAAATCGCACCGCTCGCGTACATGCGCGGCCGCACGCTCAATCACGCGTTCATCATCCTCGACGAGGCGCAGAACACGACGCCCGAGCAGATGAAGATGTTCCTCACCCGGATCGGCTTCGGCTCGAAGGCGGTCGTCACCGGCGACACGACCCAGGTGGACCTGCCGCGCGGCCACAAGAGCGGGCTCATCGAAGCGCAGCAGGTGCTCGCGGACGTGCGCGGCATCGCGCTCACGCGCTTCACGAGTGCCGACGTCGTGCGGCATCCGCTAGTCGCGCGAATTGTGGAGGCGTACGATGCGCATGCGCAGAAAACGCCAGCTTCGGTCGATTCGCGCTGAGCGATGCGCCTCGCGGCCCGAGGCGCAACCAGCCGCACTGCGAACAAACGCCTAAGCCACGAACGCCACGCATAGACACCGCATGAGCCGCCCCCCGAAACTGACATTGAACCTGCAATTCCCCGCCGCCAAAGCCTGGCCGGAACACAAGGCGCTGCTGCCACGAGCGACGGTGGCCGGCTGGATCAAGGCAGCGCTGTTCGCGGATGGCGAACTGACGGTCCGGTTCGTCGACGCCGAAGAAGGCCGCACGCTGAACCGCACCTATCGCGGCAAGGACTACGCGACCAACGTGCTGACTTTCGCCTACGCCGAATCGGAAGACGACCCGGTCACGGGCGATCTGATCCTGTGCTGCCCGGTGGTCGAAAAGGAGGCTGCCGAGCAGGGCAAGCCGCTCACCGCGCATTATGCGCACCTGCTCGTGCACGGTACGCTGCATGCACAGGGCTACGACCACGAGGTCGAAGAAGAAGCCGAGGAAATGGAAGCGATCGAGACCGAAATCCTCGGCAAGCTCGGCTTTCCCGACCCTTATCAATAAGAATCCATCGTGAGCACCCAGTCCCCCGAAGCCGATATCGCCGTGCGCTGCCGGGATTACCCGCCGGTGCTCGGCGAATCGCGGCTTCTGACGGACGACGAGTTGCGCGAGTCGCTCGAATGCACGTTGCGCGGCTGGGACCGCGAGCGCGATCTGTGGCTGTTCGGCTACGGCTCGCTGATCTGGAACCCGGGCCTGCCCACCGTCGAGGCGATGCGCTCGAAGGTGCATGGCTATCACCGCGGCCTCTATCTGTGGTCACGCGTGAATCGCGGCACGCCCGAGCAGCCCGGCCTCGTGCTCGCGCTCGATCGCGGCGGCTCATGCACGGGCATGGCGTTCCGGCTCGCCGCCGTCGGCGCGATGCCGCATCTCGAAGCACTGTGGCGCCGCGAAATGCCGATGGGCTCGTATCGGCCCGCGTGGCTGCCGTGCGTGCTCGCGGACGGACGGCGTGTCGATGCGCTCGCGTTCGTAATGCGCCGCGACGTGCCGAGCTACACCGGCAAGCTGCACGACGACATCATCCGGACCGTGCTGGGCTGCGCGAGCGGCCGCTACGGCACGACGTTCGAGTACGTGAGCCGCACCGTGCATGCGCTGCGCGAAAGCGGGATGCCGGACCGCGCGCTCGAAGCGCTGCTCGCGCGCTGCACACGGACGGCGTGACTCGGCGAATCCGCGAAAACCCCACCCGCGACTTTTTTCCCCCCAAGCGCTTTTGCCCGTGTAATCGGTTAGCATGGACCCACGCCCCGCCGTTTCGGCGCGGCCGCTTTACCCCGGCTTTGCTCGTCGCCAGTCCCGGTGGGACACGGTTCCGCCATGTGCCTGGTGTATCCTTAACGCTCTGCAACAGCGCGCCCAGTCTCGCCGGGCGCACTACCATGAACGACACGTATCCCAGTCGACGCCATACCGGACGCCAACCCGACAAACCGCAGGAAAAGCGCTCGCTGCTCGAGCGCCTGACCGACTTCATCTCGCCCGAGCCCGACTCGCGCGCCGAGCTTCTGGAAATCCTGCAGGACGCGCACGAGCGCAACCTGATCGACGCCGACTCGCTGTCGATGATCGAAGGCGTGTTTCAGGTGTCGGAACTGAGCGCACGCGACATCATGGTGCCGCGCGCGCAAATGGACGCGATCAACATTGCGGACAATCCCGCCGAATTCATCCCTTATGTGCTGGAGAAAGCGCATTCGCGCTATCCGGTGTACGAAGGCAACCGTGACAACATCATCGGCGTGCTGCTCGCGAAAGACCTGCTGCGCTACTACGCCGAAGAAGAATTCGACGTGCGCGGCATGCTGCGCCCGGCCGTGTTCATCCCCGAGTCGAAGCGGCTGAACGTGCTGCTGCACGACTTTCGCGTGAATCGCAATCACCTCGCGGTGGTCGTCGACGAATACGGCGGCGTCGCGGGCCTGATCACGATCGAAGACGTACTGGAGCAGATCGTCGGCGACATTGAGGACGAATACGATTTCGACGAGGAAAGCGGCAACATCATCGCGTCGCCGGACGGACGCTTCCGCGTGCGTGCGCTGACCGAGATCGAGCAGTTCAACGACACCTTCGGCACCCATTACCCGGACGACGAAGTCGACACGATCGGCGGCCTCGTCACGCATCACTTCGGCCGGGTGCCCCATCGTGGCGAGAAGGTCCGCCTCGACGATCTGATCTTCGAGATCCTGCGCGGCGACGCCCGCCAGGTCCACATGCTGCTGGTGCGCCGCGATCCGCTCGCGGGCCAGCGCGAACGCGAGACGCAGCCCGTGCAAACCTGAGCCCGCTGCGCGGGCCTTTGCACTGCCTGCGCGTCCGCGCGTTTTGCTGTGTGTGCATTTTGCCTTCTCATTTGACTTCTCAACTACCGACGCCGACCGCGCAACAATGGCCGACCCGATCACTTCCCGTTCGCGCCGCGGCGTGAGCGCTCCCGCTCCCGCCGACGACAGCACGCGCAGCCGCGCGCTGCCTCGCTGGCACTACCTCGTCGCACTCGCCGCGGGCGCAGCCAATACGCTGTCCTTCGCACCGACGCCGCACGGCGGCTGGCTGCAGCTCGCGATCTTCGTGTTCTTCTTCGCGTGGCTCACGCGCAGCACCGGCTGGAAAAGCGCCGCGCTGACGGGCGGCGCATTCGGCTTCGGTAATTTCGTGAGCGGGATCTGGTGGCTTTATGTGAGCATGCACTACTACGGCGGCATGCCCGCGCCGCTGGCCGGCACGGCGCTGGTGCTGTTCTCGCTGTATCTCGCCGTCTACCCGGCGCTCGCCGCGGGCTTGTGGTCGTTCTGCGCGGGCCATGCTCAAAACGGCGCCGCCGACGAGCGCGCGCCGTTCTCACCGACCTGGCACGGCGCGCTTGCGTTCGCGAGCGCGTGGGCGATCGGTGAATGGCTGCGCGGCACGGTGTTCACCGGTTTTCCGTGGCTCGCGATCGGCTATGCACAGGTAGATGGCCCGTTCGCGGGGTTTGCGCCGGTGGTCGGCGTGTACGGCGTCGGCTGGATGGCCGCGCTGACGGCCGCGTTGATCGTGCAGGCGCTGCTCGCGCTGCTGCCGTCGTGGCGCTCCGGGCGTGCGGATGAAGCTCGCGATCCGAACACGAGAAGCCGCGTCGCCCCTATCGTCCTGCCCGCCGGCGTCGCGCTCGCACTGATCGTGATCGGCCTGGTGCTGCCGCTCGTGCAATGGACCACACCCGCCAACGCGCCGCTGTCGGTGCGTCTGCTGCAAGGCAACGTGAAACAGGAGATGAAGTTCGAGGAAGCCGGCACGCGCGGGGCGATCGAAGAGTATCGGCAGATGATCACGTCGAAGCCGGCCGATCTGATCGTCACGCCGGAAACCGCGATCCCCGTGCTCGCGCAGCAGTTGCCGCCGAACTTCGCGGCGGCGATCCGGCAGTTCTCGGATTCGACCGGCAGCGCGCTGCTGTTCGGCGCGATCGGCGGCACGGTCACGCCGGACGGCCGCGTGGTCGACTACACCAACAGCCTGTTCGGCGTCACGCCCGGCTCGCACGAGATCTACCGCTACGACAAGCACCACCTGGTGCCGTTCGGCGAATTCGTGCCGTGGGGCTTCCGCTGGTTCGTGAACCTGATGAACATTCCGCTCGGCGACTTCTTCCGCGGCCCGCCGGTGCAACCGCCGTTCATGGTTCATAACCAGCCGGTCGCGGTGAACATCTGCTACGAGGACATCTTCGGCGAGGAGATCGCACGCACGCTGCGCGAGAACGCGACGCCCGCCGGCGTGCTCGTCAACGCGACCAATCTGGCGTGGTTCGGCGACACCATCGCGCTCGACCAGCATCTGCAGATCGCGCGCATGCGCTCGCTCGAAACCGGCCGGCCGATGCTGCGCGCGACCAACACCGGCATGACCGCCGCGATCGACGCCAACGGCCGCGTGATCGGGCGCCTCACGCCGTACACGGTCGGCTCGCTCGACGTGACGGTGCAAGGCACCTCGGGCAGCACGCCTTATGTGACGAGCGGCAACAATACGGTGCTCGCGGTGTCCGCGCTGCTGCTCGCGTTCGGTTTTGCTTTCGGGCCACGGATCGTGCGGCGACGCAACGGCAAGCGGTAGCGCCCACGTCAAATACACCACCCGCAAAAAAAATGCGCCTGACGTGCAGGCGCATTTTTTATGCTCTTTCGAGCTTCCTCAGTCCCTCGGCACCGTATCGATGAATGACTGCCGCAGCGACAGCTTCTGGAAGTGCTTGTCCAGATTCGGATGCGATTCGCGCCAGTTCAGTTCCGGCGTGCGGAAGTCCAGATAGCCGAGCGCGCAGCCTACGGCGATGTCGGCGAGCGTGTAGTGATTGCTCGCGCACCACGGCTTGCTGCCGAGCCCCTGCGACATCGCGATCAGCGCTTCGTCGATCTTGCGCTGCTGCCGCGCGACCCACGCGTCGACGCGCTGCTCGGGCGCGCGCTGCGTGCCTTCGAGACGGATCAGCACGGCCGCGTCGAGCAAGCCGTCGGCGAGCGCTTCCCAGCAGCGCACCTCGATACGCTCGCGCCCCGACGGCGGAATCAGCTTGCCGACCGGCGACAGCGTATCGACGTATTCGCAGATCACCCGCGAATCGAACACGGCCTCGCCGTCTTCCATCACGAGGCAAGGCACCTTGCCGAGCGGATTGAAGGTGTGAATCCGGGTTTCCGGCGCCCAGACGTTCTCGGGCACCAGTTCATAGTCGATCTTCTTGTCGGCAAGCACGATCCGCGCTTTACGCACGAACGGGCTGCCAAACGAACCGATGAGTTTCATCATGACCTTCTGCCTTTATCTGAATCCGGCGAAAGTATAAGTGGTCCAAGGCGTTCGCGAACGTGCGCCCGGCATCTTCGCGAGCTGCCCGCCGAGCCGCTGTGGGCGGATTGCAACATGACCTCGGCCGCCGCGCTGTCGGGATCCGCACAAACCCGGTCAATGTCGGGCGCGGAAAATAGGGCCCTGTGAATCGCGGCGCTACAATCGCACGATGAACCAGCCGACCGAACCCACCATCGCCATCGACGTCTACCGCGCGCGCCGCGAGCGCGTTCTCGCCGCGCTGCGCGCCGCGGGCGGCGGCGTCGCCATCGTCCCCACCGCGCCGGAGGCGCTGCGCAACCGCGACGCCGACTACCCGTACCGTCACGACAGCTACTTCTATTATCTGACCGGCTTCACCGAGCCCGAAGCGCTGCTGGTGCTCGACGCGAGCGCCGCGCCGGGCGCGCCCGCGTCGATCCTGTTCTGCCGCGAGAAAAGCGTCGAGCGCGAGACCTGGGAAGGCTTCCGCTTCGGCCCCGACGGCGCTCGCGAAGCGTTCGGACTCGACGCCGCGTTCCCGTTCGGCGAACTCGACACGCAGCTGCCGCGCATCATCGCCGACAAGCCGGCGCTGCACTACGCGCTTGGCACATCGGCACGGCTCGACGAGCAGGTGCGCGGTTGGCTCGACGCGGTGCGCGCGCAAAGCCGCAGCGGCACCGTCGCGCCGACGGCCGCGCGCGACCTGCTGCCGCTCATCGACGAGATGCGGCTCGTCAAGGACGACCACGAGCTGGCGATCATGCGCCGCGCCGCGCAGATTTCTGCGGCCGCGCATCGTCGCGCGATGACGGCGTGCCGCCCCGGCGTCCGCGAGTACGAACTCGAGGCCGAGCTGCTGTACACGTTCCGCAAGTTCGGCGCGCAGGCCCCGGCCTATGGGTCGATCGTCGCGGCCGGCGCGAACGCATGCGTGCTGCACTACCCGGCCGGCAACGCGATCGCGCGGGACGGCGACCTTATCCTGATCGACGCCGCCTGCGAACTCGATGGCTACGCGTCCGACATCACGCGCACATTCCCGGCGAGCGGCCGTTTCACGCCGGTGCAGCGCGAGCTTTACGACATCGTGCTGGCCGCGCAGCAGGCTGCCGTCGCCGCGACGCACGCCGGCGCGAGCTTCGACGATCCGCACCAGGCCGCGCTGGGAGTGCTGTCGCAGGGGCTGCTCGACACCGGCATCGTGCCGCGCGCGAAGTTCGCCTCGGTCGACGACGTGATCGCCGAGCGCGCCTATGCGCCGTTCTATATGCACCGCACCGGCCACTGGCTCGGCATGGACGTGCACGACTGCGGCGACTACCGCGAGCGCGGCGCGCCACGCGACGAGGCGGGCGCGCTACCGTGGCGCACGCTGCGCGCGTCGATGACGCTGACGATCGAGCCGGGCCTGTACATCCGCCCGGCCGAGGGTGTGCCCGAGCGCTACTGGAATATCGGTATCCGCATAGAGGACGACGCGATCGTCACGCCGTCGGGCTGCGAGCTGATCACGCGCGACGTGCCGGTGGCCGCCGACGAGATCGAAGCCCTGATGCGGGAAGCCCGGACGGGCAATCAAGCCCCGCATGAAGCGAGGACCTGATCCGCGATGAACGATGCTTCTCCGTCGGCGGTGATCCTGAAACCCGCCTCCCACCAGCAGGGGTTCGATTTCGATGTCACGATCGTCGGCGCCGGACCGGTCGGCCTCGCGCTCGCCGGCTGGCTCGCGCGCCGCAGCGTCACGCGCGAGCTGAAGGTCGCGCTCGTCGATGCGCGGGAACCGGAAGACTCGATCGCCGATCCACGCGCGATCGCGGTCTCGCACGGCAGCCGCATGATCCTCGAGCCGCTGCGCTGGCCCGCCGACGCCACCGCGATCGAGCGCATCCACGTGTCGCAACGTGGTCATTTCGGGCGCACGCTGATCGATCATCGCGAGCACGGGCTGCCCGCGCTCGGCTACGTGCTGCGCTACGGCTCCATCGTGCACGGTCTCGCCGACGCGGTGCGGGCGACGCCCGTCCACTGGTTCCGCTCGACCTCGGCGGGCGCGCCGGTTCAGGACTCCGACGGCGTCACGCTGCCGATCGAAACCGCGGGCGTCGCCCGGCACTTGCGCACGCGGATTCTGGTGAACGCCGAGGGCGGACTGTTCGGCGACCAGAAGCGCGCGAAAAGCGTGAGCAGCGTCACGGACGAAGACACCGGCTCCCGCAAGCCCGGCAAGAACAACGGCGGCTCGCGCGACTACGGTCAGACCGCGCTGGTCGGCACGGTCACCGTGTCCGCGCCGCAGCCGCACGTCGCGTGGGAGCGCTTCACGTCGCAAGGCCCGATTGCGCTGCTGCCGATGGGCGGCGTGCGCGGCGCCGACTACGCGCTCGTCTGGTGCTGCGCGCCCGGCGAAGCGGCGCGCCGCGCGCAGCTCTCCGACGAAGCGTTCCTGCGCGAGCTCGACGCCACGTTCGGCGACCGCATGGGCCGTTTTACGCACATCAAGCTGCGCGCATCATTCCCGCTCGGGCTCAACGCGGTCGACACGCTGGTGAACGGCCACATCGTCGCGATCGGCAATGCGGCGCAGACATTGCATCCGGTGGCGGGTCAGGGTCTCAATCTGGGCCTGCGCGACGCGCACGCGCTCGCCGATGCTCTGTCGGCCGAAGGCCCGACGCCGCTCGCGCTCGCGAGCTTCGCGCAGCGCCGCGCGCTCGACCGGCGCCTGACGATCGGCTCGACCGATACGCTCGCGCGCCTGTTCACCGTCGACTTCGCGCCGCTGGCGGTACTGCGCGGCCTCGCGCTGACCGCGCTCGAATTCGTGCCGCCGGTGAAGACCGCGCTCGCCCGGCAGATGATGTTCGGCCAGCGCCGCTAGGCGCGAGAAGCCGCCGTGCGGTTCTATGAACGGCGCGACTTTCATAGAAGATTTAACGGGTTACGGGGGCCGGACGGCGAGTCCCGGCAACCCGTTAACGCTAAAATACAGGTTTTCCCTCGCATTTCGCGCTGCGTCGGCCGTCACGATCTTCAGGTCGTGGTCCGTCGCCTGGGCGCGCTCACGTCATGCCCACTCTCGGCTCCCACAATCTGCGCAACAATCTGTTCGTCGCCCCAATGGCGGGCGTCACCGACCGGCCGTTCCGCCAGCTGTGCAAACGGCTCGGCGCGGGCTACGCGGTGTCGGAAATGGTCGCGTCGAACGCGCAGCTATGGAAAAGCGAAAAGACCATGCGCCGCGCGAACCACGAAGGCGAGGTCGAGCCCATCGCGGTGCAGATCGCCGGCGCGGACCCGGACATGATGGCCGAAGCCGCCCGCTACAACGTCGCGAACGGCGCGCAGATCATCGACATCAACATGGGCTGCCCGGCCAAGAAGGTCTGCAACGTCGCGGCCGGCTCGGCCCTGCTGCAGAACGAGCCGCTCGTGCAGCGGATCGTCGAGGCCGTCGTCAACGCGGTCGGCGTCGGGCCAGACGCGGTGCCTGTCACGTTGAAAATCCGCACCGGCTGGAATCGCGAAAACAGGAACGCGCTGAATGTCGCGCGTCTCGCGCAAGCAGCGGGCATTTCGATGCTGACCGTGCACGGCCGCACGCGCGCCGATCTCTACCACGGTGACGCCGAATACGACACCATCGCCGCGGTGAAAGCGGCGGTACGCATTCCGGTCGTCGCGAACGGCGACATCACCTCGCCGCAAAAAGCGCGCGATGTGCTCGCCGCGACCGGCGCGGACGCGATCATGATCGGTCGCGCCGCGCAGGGCCGGCCGTGGCTGTTTCGCGAAATCGGGCATTTCCTGCAAACGGGCGAGCTGCTGCCGCCGCCGCGCATCGACGAGATCCAGCAGGTGATGAACGAGCATCTCGAAGATCACTACGCTTTCTACGGGGAATTTACCGGTGTGCGCACTGCGCGCAAGCACATCGGCTGGTACACTCGCGGCCTTTCCGGCGCCAACCTGTTCCGGCATCGCATGAATACGCTGGACACCACGCGCGAACAACTCCTCGCCGTCAACGAGTTCTTTGACGCGCAGAAGGCGATCTCAGACCGCCTCGTCTACGTCGACGAAGCGCCCGACAGCCAGGGCGAGGACCCCACCGACCGACTAGCAGCATGAGCAAGAACAATATCGAACAATCCGTCCGCGACAGCCTGGGCGTGTATTTCCAGGATCTCGACGGGTCCAATCCGCACGACGTCTACGACATGGTCATTTCATGCGTGGAAAAACCCTTGCTCGAAGTGGTGCTCGAGCAGGCCGGCGGTAATCAGTCGCTGGCCGCCGAGTATCTCGGCATCAACCGCAATACGCTGCGCAAGAAGCTGCAACAACACGGTTTGCTGTAGCGCGTTGTAGCTTCCGGCGCCCTGCCACGTTTCCCTTCGGCTTTTCGTCTTCATCATGATCAAGCAAGCGCTCATCTCCGTTTCAGACAAGTCCGGCATCGTCGACTTCGCCAAATCGCTGTCGGACCTCGGCATCAAGATCCTGTCGACCGGCGGCACCGCGAAACTGCTCGCGGACGCGGGCCTGTCCGTCACCGAAGTCGCCGACTACACGGGCTTCCCTGAAATGCTCGATGGGCGTGTGAAAACGCTGCATCCGAAGGTGCACGGCGGCATCCTCGCGCGCCGCGATCTGCCCGAGCACATGGCCGCGCTCGAGAAGCATGACATTCCGACCATCGACCTGCTGGTCGTGAACCTGTACCCGTTCGTGCAGACCGTGTCGAAGGAAGAGTGCTCGCTGGAAGACGCGATCGAGAACATCGACATCGGCGGCCCGACCATGCTGCGTTCGGCCGCTAAGAATCACCGCGACGTGACGGTGGTGGTGGATCCTGCCGACTACGCGCTCGTGCTCGACGAAATGCGCGCGAACGGCAACACGGTGTCGTACAAGACGAACTTCCGCCTGGCGACCAAGGTGTACGCGCACACCGCGCAGTACGACGGCGCGATCACGAACTATCTGACGAGCCTGACCGACGAGTTGCAGCACGCCTCGCGCAACGAATATCCGGCCACCTTCAACATGGCGTTCGAGAAGGTGCAGGACCTGCGCTACGGCGAAAACCCGCATCAGAGCGCGGCGTTCTACCGCGACCTGACGGTGCCGGCCGGCGCGCTTGCGAACTACAACCAGTTGCAGGGCAAGGAACTGTCGTACAACAACATCGCCGATTCCGACGCGGCGTGGGAATGCGTGAAGACCTTCGACGTGCCGGCCTGCGTGATCGTCAAGCACGCGAATCCATGCGGCGTCGCGCTCGGCGCGGATGCGCACGAAGCGTACTCGAAGGCGTTCCAGACCGATCCGACCTCGGCGTTCGGCGGCATCATCGCGTTCAATCGTGAAGTTGACGAAGCGGCCGCGCAAGCGGTCGCAAAGCAGTTCGTCGAAGTGCTGATCGCGCCGTCGTTCAGCGCCGAGGCACGCCAGGTGTTCGCGGCGAAGCAGAACGTGCGTCTGCTCGAAATCGCTTTGGGCGAAGGCCACAACACGTTCGATCTGAAGCGCGTCGGCGGCGGCCTGCTGGTGCAGTCGCTCGACTCGAAGAACGTGCAGCCGCGCGAGCTGCGCGTCGTCACGAAGCGTCACCCGACGCCGAAGGAAATGGACGACCTGCTGTTCGCATGGCGCGTCGCGAAGTACGTGAAGTCGAACGCGATCGTGTTCTGCGCGAACGGCATGACGCTCGGCGTCGGCGCGGGCCAGATGAGCCGCGTGGACTCGGCGCGTATCGCGAGCATCAAGGCGCAGAACGCCGGTCTGACGCTGGCGGGTTCGGCGGTCGCGTCGGACGCGTTCTTCCCGTTCCGCGACGGTCTCGACGTGGTCGTCGCGGCAGGCGCGACCTGCGTGATCCAGCCGGGCGGTTCGGTGCGCGACGACGAGGTGGTCATGGCGGCCGACGAGCACAACATCGCGATGGTGCTGACCGGCGTGCGTCACTTCCGTCATTGACCGGCTGAAATTCGATAGCTGAAAAGAGGCCCGGCGGGTTGTCCTGCCGGGCCTTTTGCTTTGGAGCGGCGCGCTCAATCGTTCGGATCTTTGCGGGCGTAACCGTCCCGCACTTGCGGGTGTTGACTGATGTACGTGCCCAAACCCTTGCCGCGCCGCGCAAGACGCTTCAGCACGGCGACATGGTCGGCGCCCACACTCGCCTCTGTGTACCAATACGCGACGCCCGGCCGAAAGCGCACCTTGATGAAATCGTCGCCGATTTCGTAAGCGTCGACACCCGAGTCGCCGCTGAGATTGCGGTAGCGCTCCATTCCCGATGGCCCTCCCTGGGCAATGCCATAGCAGTTTTTATTCCGCCACGCATGCTGCCAGCGGGCCGCCACGCGCCGTGTTCGTTGTAGTATCGCAGGCACCTGGTTTTTAGCGCTCCTGCGGCACTTCATGAGAATTCTCGGCATCGACCCCGGCCTGCGCGTGACCGGCTTCGGCGTGATCGAACAGCACGGCCACACGCTGCGCTACGTCGCGAGCGGCGTGATCCGCACCGCCGACGCCGATCTGCCGTCGCGGCTCGGCACCATCTTCGCAGGCATCTCGACCTTGATCCGCGAGCACGCGCCGGATCAGGCGGCGATCGAAAAAGTCTTCGTCAACGTCAATCCGCAGTCGACGCTGCTGCTCGGCCAGGCGCGCGGCGCAGCGATCTGCGGGCTCGTCGCGGGCGGCGTGCCGGTCGCCGAGTACACCGCCTTGCAGTTGAAGCAGTCGGTGGTCGGCTATGGCCGTGCGACCAAGGAGCAGATGCAGCAGATGGTCGTACGCCTGCTGAGCCTGTCCGGCATACCGGGCACCGACGCCGCCGACGCGCTCGGCATGGCCATCTGCCACGCGCACGGCGGCTCGACGCTGAGCACGCTCGGCGGCATCGCGCCGGCGCTCGCGAAGAAGGGGCTGCGGGTACGGCGCGGCCGTCTGGTCGGCTAGCGCGAGGTGCTAGCCGCTACGCCATACGCACCGCCGATGCGCTGCGCTAAACTCGCGCATTCCCATCCGACTCTGAAAACGAATCCGCCATGATCGGTCGCATTGCCGGCGTTCTGCTGGAAAAAAATCCGCCGCATCTGCTCGTCGACTGCAACGGCGTCGGCTACGAAGTGGACGTGCCGATGAGCACGTTCTACAACCTGCCGTCGACAGGCGAGCGCGTCGTGCTGCTCACACAGACGATCGTGCGCGAGGACGCACATCTGCTGTACGGCTTCGGCACTGCGCAGGAACGCGCGACCTTCCGCGAACTGCTGAAGATTTCCGGCATCGGTGCGCGCATGGCGCTCGCGGTGCTGTCGGGCATGAGCGTCGCGGAGCTTGCGCAGACCGTCACGATGCAGGACGCCGCGCGCCTCACGCGCGTGCCGGGCATCGGCAAGAAGACCGCCGAGCGGCTGCTGCTCGAACTGAAAGGCAAGCTCGGCGCCGACCTCGGCGCGATGGCGGGCGCCGCGTCGGCGTCCGACCACGCGTCCGACATCCTCAATGCGCTGCTCGCGCTCGGCTACTCGGAAAAAGAAGCGCTCGCCGCTATCAAGAACGTGCCCGCTGGCACGGGAGTGTCCGAGGGCATCAAGCTCGCGTTGAAGGCGCTGTCGAAGGGCTAAGCGCCAAGCCGCGCGCGGTACAATGACCCTATGATCGAAACCGACAAACTCGCCGCCGAGCGCATCATCGCGGCCACGCCCGTGTCGCCGAACGAAGAAGCATTCGAGCGCGCGCTGCGTCCGCGCCAGCTCGAGGAATATGTCGGGCAGGAGAAAGTACGCGGCCAGCTCGAAATCTTCATCGAGGCCGCGAAGCGCCGTTCAGAATCGCTCGACCACGTGCTGCTATTCGGCCCGCCGGGCCTCGGCAAGACCACGCTCGCGCACATCATCGCGCGTGAGATGGGCGTCAATCTCCGGCAAACGTCGGGGCCGGTGCTCGAACGCGCCGGCGACCTCGCCGCGCTGCTCACGAATCTGGAAGCCAACGACGTGCTGTTCATCGACGAAATCCACCGGCTCTCGCCGGTCGTCGAGGAAATTCTCTACCCCGCGCTCGAGGATTATCAGATCGACATCATGATCGGCGAGGGGCCGGCCGCGCGCAGCGTGAAGCTCGACCTGCAGCCGTTCACGCTCGTCGGCGCGACCACGCGCGCGGGCATGCTGACCAATCCGCTGCGCGACCGCTTCGGCATCGTTGCGCGGCTCGAGTTCTATAACGCGGAAGAGCTCGCGCGCATCGTCACGCGTTCGGCCTCGCTGCTCGGCGCGCAAATCCATCCGGACGGCGCATTCGAAATCGCCCGTCGCGCGCGCGGCACGCCGCGTATCGCGAACCGCCTGCTGCGGCGGGTGCGCGACTTCGCCGAAGTCAAGGCGGACGGCAACATCACCGCGCAGGTGGCCGACGCCGCGCTCAGCATGCTCGACGTCGACGCGGTCGGCTTCGACCTGATGGACCGCAAGCTGCTCGAAGCGATCCTGTACAAGTTCGACGGCGGCCCGGTCGGTGTCGACAATCTCGCGGCGGCGATCGGCGAGGAGCGCGACACGATCGAAGACGTGCTCGAGCCGTATCTGATCCAGCAGGGCTTCCTGCAGCGCACGCCGCGCGGCCGTGTCGCCACGTTGCTCACCTACCGGCATTTCGGGCTGACCGCGCCGGATTCGTCGAGCGCGCTCCCCGGTCTGTGGGATTCCACGAACTGACTCGTGCGACGAGGCTGACCAGGATGTCCGACCAGACCCAGCAACCCGGCCCTTCCAACCGTTCACCCGTCAATCCCGCCGGCGATCCGTCCGGCAACTTCACGCAGCGGCTCACCCATCGCCTGCGCTCGAAGCTCGCCGCCGGCGTTACACATCTGACGACCGGCAGCGGCCCCGTGCTCGACTACTCGTCACCGCCGGGCGATCCCGGCCTGTTCGGGCCCGACTCGGTCTGCTGGAAAGTCCACGCCGACTTCACGTCGATGATGACGGGCGGCATCAGCGCGCTGCTGCTGCAGGCGCTGCATCCGCTTGCGCTCGCGGGCGTCTGGGACCATTCGAGCTTTCGCACCGACATTCTGGGCCGGTTGCGTCGCACGGCGACGTTCATCGCCGGCACGACGTACGGCAGCAGGGTCGATGCACTTGCGCTGATCGAACGCGTGAAGCGTATCCATCTCGACGTGACCGGCCTCGCGCCGGACGGCCAGTCGTATCGCGCGAGCGAACCCGCCTTGCTGACATGGGTGCACGTCGCCGAAGTGTCGAGCTTCATGACCGCGCATCTGCGCTACGTGAATCCGGTGCTGTCCGTCGCCGCGCAGGATCAATACTTCGCAGAGACCGCGCGCATCGCGGAAATGCTTGGCGCCATCGACATTCCGCGCTCGCGCGCCGAGATCGAAGCGTATCTGCTCGCGATGCGGCCCGCGCTCGTCGCGAGCGAACGCACGCGCGAAGTCGTCCGGATTCTGATGACCGCACCTGCACCAAGCCTGGCCATGCGGCCCGCCGGCACGCTGATGCTCAATGCTGGCGTCGATCTGCTGCCCGACTGGGCGCAGCAGATGCTCGGCTTGAATCGCTACGCGGCACTGCGTCGCACCTTCACGCGGCCCGGCGTGCGGGTCGTCGCGCCGGTGATTCGCTGGGCGCTGGTCAATGGGGTCGCGAAGCGGGCCAAGCGCCGCGCCGCGGCGGCGGTGCGGGAGCGGGATTGATTGCGGCACGCGTCTTGCGAGCTTGCCCGCCTTTGCTTACCGCCCCGGTCCCTTCCTGAAACCATCATCGTCGGCGCTGCCCGCGTCGAGATGCGCTACGTCCGCCCACGACACGATCGTCGCGCGACCGTTCAGGTAATCCACGACGTTCAGGCTGGTGTTCAGCAGCGGGTAGTCGCGCGGTGCGTCGAGCCGCATGCCGGTTGCAAAGCGGCGCACGCAGTCGAGCACGCCCCCATGCGTGACGCAGGCGATGCGCCCGCCCGGATGCGCGGCGACGAGCGGCTCGATCGCATGCACGATGCGATGGTAGAACACACGTTGCGACTCGCCCTCGGGGGGCGCGAAGCCGGGGTCGCGGGTTTGCCACTGCGCGTATTCGTCGGGGAAACGTTGCGCGATTTCGTCGCTGTCATGGCCTTGGAACGCACCGTACGAGCGCTCGCGCAAGTGCTCGCGCGAGAGTAGCGGCAGGCCGAGCGCATCGCCGATCGGCTGCGCGGTCTGGCGCGCGCGCTGCAGGTCGCTTGAATAGATCGCGTCGAGCCGTGCGCCCTGCTTCGCCTCGTCGGCGAAGCGCTGCGCGAGACGCCGCGCCTGGGCGATGCCCGTCGCCGCGAGCGGTATGTCAATGTGGCCTTGAATGCGCTTGATGCGGTTCCAGTCGGTCTCGCCGTGCCGGATAAACAGGATCTGCGTCGTCATGAGAGAGAGGTGCCGTCGTCGATGGGGCCGAGCGGCTATTGTCGCAAAAAGCGCCGGCACACCTCGCTTGCGGCGACGGAGCGCTCGAACGTTAGCGCTCTCTTATGCGTTGGTCTGCAACCAGAACGTGACCGGCCCGTCGTTGACGAGCGACACTTGCATATCCGCGCCGAACTCGCCTGTCTGCACGATCGGATGCTTCGCGCGCGCGGCCGCGACGAAGTAGTCAAACAGGCGCTTGCCCTCGTCGGGCGGCGCGGCTGGCGTAAAGCTCGGGCGCAGGCCGCTGTTGGTATCGGCCGCCAGCGTGAACTGCGAGACGAGCAGCAACCCGCCCGCGCGCCCGGCGCCGTCGAGATTCTGCACCGACAGGTTCATCTTGCCGGCCGCGTCGCTGAATACACGGTAACCGAGCACCTTGGCGAGCAGCTTGTCGGCGACAGCCTCGGTGTCGCCGCGCTCCGCGCACACGAGCGCGAGCAGACCCGCGTCGATCGCGCCCGTCACACGATCGGCGACGCGCACTTCGGCGCGCCGCACGCGTTGGATCAGCGCGATCACGCCGTCAGCGTCACGCGCGCGAAGCGGCGCTTGCCGACTTGCACGACGTACTCGCCCGCTTCGACCTTCAGGCCCTTGTCGGACACCGCGGTGCCGTCGATCTTCACGCCGCCCTGCTCGATGTTGCGCAACGCCTCGCTCGTCGACGGCACGAGGTTCGCCTGCTTCAGCAACTGGCCGATCGCGAGCGGTGCGCCCGCGAGCATCACTGCGGGAATATCGTCGGGCACGCCGCCCTTCGCGCGATGATTGAAGTCTTCGAGCGCGCGCTCGGCATCTGCCTGTGAGTGGAAACGCGCGACGATTTCCTGGCCGAGCATCACCTTGAAGTCGCGCGGATTGCGGCCCGCGTCGGCTTCACGCTTGAAGCCGGCGATCTCGTCGAGCGGGCGGAACGACAGCAGTTCGAAGTAACGCCACATCAGCGTGTCGGAGATGCTCATCAGCTTGCCGAACATGTCGTTCGGCTTTTCGCTGATCCCGATGTAGTTGTTCTTCGACTTCGACATCTTCTCGACGCCGTCGAGCCCTTCGAGCAACGGCATCGTCAGGATGCACTGCTGCTCCTGGCCGTACTGCTTCTGCAACTCGCGGCCGACCAGCAGGTTGAACTTCTGATCCGTGCCGCCGAGTTCGAGGTCTGCGTTCAGTGCGACCGAGTCGTAGCCCTGCATCAGCGGGTACAGGAATTCGTGGATCGAGATCGGCACGCCGCTCTGGAAGCGCTTCGTGAAGTCCTCGCGCTCGAGAATGCGCGCGACCGTGTAACGCGACGCGAGCTTGATCATGCCGTCGGCGCCGAGCGGCATCGACCATTCGCTGTTGTAGCGGATCTCGGTCTTGTCGCGATCGAGCACGAGCGCGGCCTGCTCGAAGTAGGTCTTCGCGTTCGATTCGATCTGCTCGCGCGTGAGCGGCGGGCGGGTCGCGTTACGCCCCGACGGATCGCCGATCAGCGACGTGAAATCGCCGATCAGGAAGATCACCGTGTGGCCGAGGTCCTGCAGTTGGCGCATCTTGTTCAGCACGACCGTGTGACCGATGTGGATGTCGGGCGCGGTCGGATCGAGCCCGAGCTTGATGCGCAGCGGCTTGCCCGTCGCCGCGCTGCGCGCGAGCTTTTGCGCGAATTCGTCTTCGATCAGCAGTTCGTCGACGCCTCGCTTGGTTACGGCGAGCGCGTGACGGACTTCGTCGGTGATCGGGAAGGCGGAAGCGGGATTGGGCTGGGTGGACTCGGTGCTCATGCTGGAAACGTGAAGTCGCGAAAAAACAGGATTGTCCCATAGATGCGCGCCGCCGCGCCCACTGACGCGCGCGCGGCACCCGCGCCACGCTTATCCTGAACCGCACTTGCGCCGATAATCTGCTACAACGAATCGCAACGAACATCGACAGGAGCAGCGACGTGGCGCAAGACCCCGCAGACGGCATCTATTTCGGACTGATGTCGGGAACCAGTATGGACGGTGTGGACGGGGTGGCCGTCCGGTTTGCCAAAGGGAAGCCACCGGAGGTACTGGCCGAAGCGTTCGTCGGCTTCTCGGCCGGCATTCGCCAGGCGCTGTTCGCGCTGCAGCAGCCCGGGGACAACGAGATCGAGCGTGAGGCGCTCGCCGCCAACGCGCTTGCGGCGCGCTACACGGTGTGCTGCCACGATCTGCTGCGCGACAGCCGCGTGTCGGCCGACGACGTCCGCGCGATCGGCGTGCATGGACAGACCGTGCGGCATCGGCCCGAAATGGGCTATACGCGACAGATCAACAACCCGGCGCTGCTAGCGGAAATGTTGCACATCGACGTGGTCGCCGATTTCCGCAGCCGCGACGTCGCCTCGGGCGGCCAGGGCGCACCGCTCGTGCCCGCTTTTCACGCGACGATCTTCGGCGCGAAGAACGAAACGCGCGTCGTCTGCAATCTTGGCGGCATCAGCAACATCACGATACTGAATGCGAACGGCGCCGTGCGCGGCTTTGACTGCGGCCCGGCGAACGCGCTGCTCGACGCGTGGGCCGAGCGCCATCTCGGCAAGCCATTCGACGAAAACGGTCATTTCGCGGCGAGCGGCCAGGTGAATCACGAGCTGCTGGACGCGTTGCTCGACGAACCGTTCTTCGCCGAACAGCCGCCGAAGAGTACCGGCCGCGATCTGTTCAACACCGCATGGCTCGACGCGAAACTCAAGCCGTTCGCCGCGCTTGCGCCGGCCGACGTACAGGCGACGCTCGTCGCGCTGACCGCGGTGACGGTCGCGCGCGAAATCGAGCGTCATGCCTCCGACGCGCGCGCGGTGTATGTATGCGGCGGCGGTGCGCGCAATCCTGAGATCATGAAGGCGTTGCAACGGGCCCTCGAAGATAGCGGTGTAAGCGCCGTACCTGTCTTGACGACCGACGCGCTGGGCGTGCCGCCGAGCCAGGTCGAGCCGCTCGCGTTCGCGTGGCTCGCGATGCGTTGCATCGCGCGTCTGCCAGGCAATCTGCCGAGCGTGACCGGCGCGTCCGCGGAGCGGGTGCTGGGGGCGATTTATCCGCGCTGAGAAAGGATGGGATGAAAACAAGCGCTTATTGGCTGCCGCACGCTGCCTACGCGGCGCGAAAGCAATGAGAAACGGGGCCTCTCGGCCCCGTTTCTTTCGCTGTGACTTGACGAGCCTTTGCGCTCAGACCGAGAACGACGAGCCGCAACCGCAGGTCGTGGTCGCGTTCGGGTTCTTGATGACGAACTGCGCGCCGTTGATGTCGTCCTTGTAATCGATCTCGGCGCCGACCAGGTACTGGTAGCTCATCGAATCGATCAGTAGTTGTACACCGCTCTTGTTCATCACGGTGTCGTCTTCATTGATCGCCTCGTCAAACGTGAAGCCGTACTGGAAGCCTGAGCAGCCGCCGCCCTGCACGAACACGCGCAGCTTGAGCTCCGGGTTGCCTTCCTCATCGATCAGTTGCTTGACCTTGTCAGCCGCTGCGTCGGTAAAGACGAAGGGGGCCGGCATCTCGGTCACGGGGGTGTCGGTGACTGCGTTCATTCGAACTCTCCAAAAAGCTTTAAGCGATATTGTAGGGCTGATCCGAATATCGTGCTGAAGCCCACAAACTCAATGGGTTCTTGCTGCAAGGTCGATGCAAGGTGATTCATTGCTAATCGAGCGGGCGAGGCCGGCCCGCGAACCCAGGCGGGGCCATAAAAAAAGCCGCCTTCGCGCATGGCGTTGGCGGCTTTTTCTGCAAACCGGCGTGAAAGCCGGTTCGCGCCCGAAACGATTAACGCTTCGAGAACTGCTTGCGGCGACGTGCCTTGTGGAAGCCGACCTTCTTACGTTCGACTTCACGAGCGTCACGCGTGACGAAGCCGGCCTTCGACAGCTCCGGCTTCAGCGTTGCGTCGTAGTCCATCAGCGCGCGGGTGATGCCGTGGCGAACCGCACCGGCTTGACCCGTTTCACCGCCACCCGTGACGTTGACCTTGATGTCGAACGTGGTGCCGTGGTTCGTGAGTTCGAGCGGCTGACGCACGATCATCAGCGACGTTTCGCGCGAGAAGTAGTCGGCGATGGGCTTGCCGTTGACCACGATGTCGCCCTTGCCTGCCTTGATGAACACGCGAGCGACGGCGCTCTTGCGGCGGCCCGTGCCGTAATTCCAGTTACCGATCATGTGGGCTCCCCTTAGATCTCGAGCGCCTTCGGCTGTTGTGCCGAATGCGGATGCGTTGCGTCAGCGTAGACCTTCAGCTTCTTGATCATCGCGTAGCCGAGCGGGCCCTTCGGCAGCATGCCCTTGACCGCCTTCTCGAGCGCGCGGCCCGGGAAGCGTTCTTGCATCTTGCCGAACGTCGTTTCATAGATACCGCCCGGGTAGCCCGAGTGACGGTAGTACTTCTTGTCGGTAACCTTGTTGCCCGTGACCTTCAGCTTGCCGGCGTTGATAACGATGATGAAATCACCGGTGTCGACGTGCGGAGTGAATTCAGGCTTGTGCTTGCCGCGAAGACGGTGTGCCACTTCGCTGGCGACACGCCCGAGAACCTTATCCGTCGCGTCAATCACGTACCATTCGCGCGCCACCTCATGGGCTTTTGCGGAAAACGTCTTCATGATCGATCCAAAAAAATTGCTGCGCCCAATGTGTTTTTTCCTGCTTGTAGTGTGCGCATCGAGGCGCGTGCAGGCTCTCCCTGGTTCTTCCTCCGCGGGCGCGGATGCGGAAAAGCCCTGAATTATAAAGGAATTTGCGCTTGCAAGTCAAAACGTGCGCTGCGCTGGCCGCGAACGGCTCGAAAACGGGGCGAAACGCCGGACCGGCACGGGCGAAAAAAAACCCGAACGAGCGGTTCGGGTTTAATCCACCAAAGGAGGAGGTGGAGGAGACAGCGGAGGTTGCAGAACTGCTGCAACGATGAAGCGATTATAAGACTCGCCCTTGTGCGACGCAAGAACATTTGCATTGCGAAATACGATTTCATAATGTAAAAAACGGCCGAATGAAGCGCGTTTCGCGAAACTCCTTTTGGATCAAGCACTAAGGATTAGGGAATGATGACCGCTTCAAGCATCCACTAGAGTCAAACCCCTAAATCGCTCGCCGTCTTCGGAATCGCGCGCCCGTTCTGCATTGCAGCATGAAACCGATCAGAGGGCATAGATTCGCGGTGCGCGCAGTGTGAACCAATTGTCAGACACCGGGCTACAATGCCGACTCGATATAGCGATGCGCGGTGGGAGTCACAGCATGGAATGCAAAGTAAGCTGGATGGGGCAAGACGGGATGGCGTTCGCGGCCGAGACGGGTAGCGGCCATCTGGTCACGATGGACGGCGCGCCCGAAGGTGGCGGCCGCAATCTCGCGCCGCGTCCGATGGAGATGGTGTTGCTCGGTACCGGCGGCTGCACCGCCTACGACGTCGTGATGATCCTGAAGAAAAGCCGTCAGGAAATCGCCGGCTGCTCGGTGACGCTGAAGGCCGAGCGCGCGAGCGAAGATCCGAAGGTGTTCACGAAGATCCATTTCCACTTCACGGTGACGGGCAAGAATCTGAACCCGGCGACCGTCGAGCGCGCGATCAACCTGTCGCACGACAAGTATTGCTCGGCATCGATCATGATCGCGAAGACCGCCGAGCTCACGCATTCGTTCGACATCGTCGCGATCTGAGCGCGGTAACCATCGCGATAGCGGCCATGGCCGCCATACTTGCCCAAATAAAAAGCCGGCGTCCCAACGGACGCCGGCTTTTCTTATTCAGCGGCAAAGCAGGCCGATAAGCCGGATTCTGTGCACGCATCGCGTCCGAAGACGCGACGCGCGTGGCAGCCATTCCTCTAGGCGCGCCATTACTGACGCGCTCAAGCTTCCTACCCGCAGACGAGACGGGGGCCCCGTCCTGCATCGCGAAGATGCGCGCCTGCCTACTTGGAATTGCTCCGGGTGGAGGTTACCGTGCCGGTCTGCCTTGCGACAGCCGCGGTGCGCTCTTACCGCACCGTTTCACCCTTACCTGATCCCGGCTTGCGCCGGGCCATCGGCGGTCTGCTCTCTGTTGCCCTGTTCCGCGTGTCGCCACGGATGGCCGTTAGCCATCACCCTGCCCTGTGGAGTCCGGACTTTCCTCGCCCTCGCTGGCCGAAACCGTCGAGGCCGCGACTGCCTGGCCTGCTTTGCTGGCGCGGATTTTAACACCGATCGCCGATGCGGCCGACGCAGACCTGTCCCGCGCCTGGCGCTCGCGCCGCCCCGCGCGAAACACGGACGTGTCGTCGTAGAACGCCGGCGATTCGTTATCAGGCCACCAGCCCGGAATGCCGAGCACGGGCAACGGCGCGAACATCCGGCTGGTCAAAGCGTCGGTGCCGAGCAGCGCCGCGCTGACCGCTTCGTCGAGCCACGCGTTGCGCGCAGAGGCATCCCAGTCGAAATAGGCTGCCGGCACGTCGACGATCCAGGCATGGCCGGTGCAGCCCTTGAACGGCGCGATCAGCTTTTCCAGCAGCGCATGGCCGAAGCAACGCACTTCACAGCCGCGCCCCCACGCATCGCGCCGCGCGACGAACAGCGTCTGCCAGTCGAAGCCGCGTAGCGCAGCGCTCAGCGAAGGATCGGCGCAGGCGAACAGCAGCGCGTTTTCGTCGAAGAGGGTCAACATGTCGCGCACGCCGCCGCGCGTGGGGCCGACGCCGAGCACGTCCAGTTCCGCCGACTGGCGCGCGTTCAGCGCCGCTTTGATGCGCGGAAAGGCGAACCACATCGAGCCGTTGAAGAAGTCGTGCAGATCGTGGCGCGTCGGCACGCAACCGGTCGACGCGATATGCGCTTCATAAGCGGCACCCGCGGGCAGATCGTCCTGCGCGATAAACGTAAGACGCCGGCCGCGGCCGGTGGTTTGTTGGATCTGGGCGGCATCGGCGTTCATCGTGGCGAGCAGGTCCGCGTAGCTGGTCAGCGCCGCTTGCTGCCAACGCTGACCGCGGGCGGCGAATTGCGCAAACCACGCCTTCGACCAGTCGATTGCGGCGAAGTCCGGTGATATTGGTTCGGGTACCATGCCGCGCGCGGCTTTGGCCGCGGTTTCGTGCGCTACCGTGAAGCCCGCTTGGGCCGCCACCTCATCCGTGGCGCACTGTCCCGCCTCGAACTCCCGCATCTAGCGCTGCCTCAAACGAGACGCCAGCCAATCGACTCGCCGCCGCGCAGCGGCACGACCGGCGTATCGCCCGCCGGCAGCTCGGCCGGCAGCGTCCATTCCTCGCGACGCAGCGTGACCTTCTCCGTATTGCGCGGCAAACGGTAGAAGTCCGCACCGTGGAAGCTCGCGAAGCCTTCGAGCTTGTCGAGCGCACCGGCTTTGTCGAACGCTTCGGTGTAAAGCTCGAGCGCGTGCAGCGCGGTATAGCAGCCCGCGCATCCGCACGCATGCTCCTTCAGCCCCTTTGGATGCGGCGCGCTGTCGGTGCCGAGAAAGAAGCGCGGATTGCCGGATGTCGCCGCTTCGACCAGCGCGACGCGATGCGTCTCGCGCTTCAGCACCGGCAGGCAGTAGTAATGCGGACGGATGCCGCCCTGGAAGATCGCGTTGCGGTTGTACAGCAGATGGTGCGCGGTGATCGTCGCGCCAAGCAGTTCGGCAGCGGCGCCCGCTTCGCGGACGTAGTCGACCGCGTCCTTCGTCGTGATGTGCTCGAACACCACCTTGAGCGCCGGAAACTCGCGGCGCAGCGGCGTCATCACGCGATCGATGAAGACCTTCTCGCGATCGAAGAGATCGATGTCCGAATCCGTCACCTCGCCGTGCACCAGCAGCGGCATGCCCACTTCCTGCATCATCTCCAGCGTCTTCGCGCACTTCATCAGGTCGGTGACACCCGCGTCGGAGTTCGTCGTCGCGCCCGCCGGGTACAGCTTCACGCCGTGCACGAAGCCGCTTTCGCGCGCGCGGCGGATTTCGTCGGGCGGCGTGTTGTCGGTCAGGTACAGCGTCATCAGCGGCTCGAATTTCGCGCCCTCGGGAATCGCGGCGATGATGCGCTCGCGATACGCCCCGGCCATCGCCGTCGTCGTGACCGGCGGCTTCAGGTTCGGCATGATGATCGCGCGGCCGAACTGGCGCACGGTATCGGGCAGCACGGCCGCGAGCATCGCACCGTCGCGCACATGCAGATGCCAGTCGTCCGGGCGGACCAGCGTGATGGAATCGGGGGAAACGTTGGAAGCAGTCATGGCAGGGAAACGAGACTTCGCGCGCCTGGCTGATCGACCGGTCAAACCGCGTTGTTGCGGCCCGAACACATGTCAATTCTGCTTTTTGGCGTCTCCGGCTCGGTGATATGCTTGGAAAATCATCATTGTAACGGCTCGCTCCGTTCACAGGCTCACCGCAACATGTGCCAACTTCTCGGAATGAACTGCGCCGCGCCGACGGACGTCACGTTTTCCTTCACCGGTTTCGCGGCGCGTGGCGGCGTCACCGATCACCACGCCGACGGCTGGGGCATCGCTTTCTTCGAGGACAAGGCCTGCCGGTTGTTCATCGATCATCAATCGTCGGCCACGTCGCCGATCGCCGAGATGGTCAAGCGTTACCCGATCAAATCCAAAAACACGATCGCGCACATCCGCAAGGCGACCCAAGGGCACATCCTGCTCGAAAACTGCCACCCGTTCATGCGCGAACTGTGGGGGCGTCACTGGATCTTCGCGCATAACGGCGATCTGCAGGCCTACGCGCCGCAGCTGAACGGCGTGTACCAGCCGGTGGGCACGACCGACAGTGAACTCGCGTTCTGCGCGCTGCTGCAAGGGCTGCGCAAGGCCTTTCCGGGCACGCAGCAACCACCGCTTCACGAACTCCTGGCCGCGCTCGAAGCGCTCACGCGCGACATCACGCAATACGGCGTGTTCAATTTCCTGATGTCGAATGGCCAGGCGCTGTTCGCGCATTGCTCGACGCATCTGCATTACCTTGTGCGCCGTTGGCCGTTTTCGACCGCGCATCTGGTCGACGCCGACGTGTCGATCGATTTCGCCCAATACACGACGCCCGAAGACCGCGTCGCGGTGATCGCGACCAAGCCGCTGACCGACAACGAAGTGTGGATCTCGTTCAATCCTGGCGATCTGCTGATGTTCCAGCATGGCGAAGTGATCGGCCGCACCAACATTCCGGTGCCGGAGTCGGTGCTCGACAAGCTGCGCAATCCGGCGCTCGATGCATCGGCGTCGGCCACGACGATTGCAGCGTCGGGCGGCGCTCACGCAGCGGGTACGAGCGGGACCGCGCTTTCGCCCGACAGCGAGGCTGATCTGGAAGCCGCGGACGACGCAGCGGCGTTCGAGTCCTAAGCCGCTGCCGCCCCTGAACCCGGGCAACAAAAAGCCGCTCCGAGAAGCGGCTTTTTTTCATCCGATGCAAGCCCCGGGCCGAGGCCTGCGCGCCGAACCTCAGTGCAGAATCTTCGCGAGAAAGTCCTTCGCGCGATCCGACTTCGGATTCGCAAAGAAGTCTTCCTTGCGGTCGTCTTCGACGATCAGGCCCTTGTCCATGAAGATCACGCGATGCGCGACCTTCTTTGCAAAGCCCATTTCGTGCGTCACGCACATCATCGTCATGCCTTCCTGCGCGAGTTCGACCATCACGTCGAGCACTTCATTGATCATCTCCGGATCGAGCGCCGAAGTCGGCTCGTCGAACAGCATCGCGATCGGGTCCATCGACAGCGCGCGCGCAATCGCCACGCGCTGCTGCTGACCACCGGAAAGCTGCCCCGGATACTTGTCCGCATGCGCGCGCAGACCCACGCGATCGAGCAGCTTCAGGCCCTTCGCCGTCGCCTCGTCGTTCGAGCGGCCAAGCACCTTGATCTGCGCGAGCGTCAGGTTCTGCACGATCGACAGATGCGGGAACAGCTCGAAATGCTGAAACACCATGCCGACCTTCGAGCGCAGCTTCGACAGATTGGTTTTCTTGTCGGTCAGCGATTGGCCGTTGATGACGATCTCGCCCTTCTGAAACGGCTCGAGGCCGTTGACAGTCTTGATCAGCGTGGACTTGCCCGAACCGGACGGCCCGCACACCACGACCACTTCACCCTTTTTGACTTCCGTCGTGCAGTCGGTCAGCACCTGGAAGTGGCCATACCACTTCGAAACATTCTTGATAGAGATCATCTTGCGACCTTTTTCTGAAGACCTTTGACGAGGCTCGACGCGATCACGCAGATCACGAAATAAACCGCACCCGCGAACAGTACCATCTCGACATTCGTGCCGTCACGATCGCCAATATTCGTGGCCGTGCGGAAGAAGTCGGCGAGGCTGATCACGTAGACGAGCGACGTATCCTGAAACAGCACGATACCTTGCGTGAGCAACAGCGGCACCATCGCGCGGAATGCCTGCGGCAGGATGATCAGACGCATCGCCTGTCCATAGGTCATGCCGAGCGCGAACGACGCGTTGACCTGGCCGCGCGGCACCGCCTGAATGCCGGCGCGGATGATCTCGGAATAATACGCGGCCTCGAACAGCGAGAACGCGACCATTGCCGAGGCCAGCCGGATGTCGATGTCCGCCGACAGACCGAGCACGCTTTGCAGCACCTGCGGCACGATCAGGAAAAACCACAGCAGCACCATCACGAGCGGGATCGAACGGAAGATCGTCACGTAGCCCTGCGCGAACCATGCGAGGGGTTTGATGGGCGACAGCCGGAACATTGCGAGAATGGTGCCCCAGATGATGCCGAACACGATCGCGACCAGCGTGATCTTGAACGTGATGATGGCGCCGGTCCACAGCGTAGGCAGCGCGCCCGGAATACCGCTCCAGTCGAAATGATGCATCACTTGCCTCCGATATAGCCGGGCAGCCGGGTCTTCGCTTCGACCCAGCGCATCAGTTGCATCACGATCAGATTGATCAGCATGTACGCGAGCGTGACCGCAATGAACGACTCATACGTCTGCGCCGTATAGTCGACGAGCTGACGCGCCTGCGCGGACAGATCGAGCAGACCGATCGTCGAAGCGACCGCGGAGTTCTTGAAGATGTTCAGAAACTCCGAGGTGAGCGGCGGCACGATGATCCGGTACGCGACCGGCAGCAGCACGTAGCGATACGTCTGCCATTGGGTGAAGCCCACCGCGAGACCGGCCGCGCGCTGTCCGCGCGGCAGAGCGTTGATGCCCGAGCGCACCTGCTCGCACACGCGCGCGGCGGTGAAGAGACCGAGACACACGATCGACGAGGAGAAGAACTGCGCGCTCGGCGGCAATTGCTTGAACCAGTTGCCGATCGACACGGGCAGCAACTCCGGTATCACCAGATACCAGATGAAGAACTGCACGATCAGCGGAATGTTGCGGAAAACCGCGACGTAGACGGTGCCGATGCCCGATGCCCATTTGTTCGGCACCGTGCGCAGCACGCCGAAGAGCGAACCGACGATCAGCGCGATCACCCATGCCGACAGCGACACGGTGACCGTCACCCACAGTCCTGACAACAGCCAGCCCAGATAGGTGGTCGGCTCGCCCGTGGAGACGGGACTCAGCAGAATGCCCCAGTTCCAGTGATATGACATGACCAAGACTCCGGCAAAAAAGAAACGGAAGAAGCGCGTGGCCCCTTCCGTTCCGTTCAGCGTTACGAAAGTGTCGAAAAAGCGGTGAGCGTTTAGTCGATTGCCTTGTCGTTCGGGTTCTTGAACAGCGCGCGCATATCGTCGCTCATCGGGAAGTTCAGGTTCAGGCCCTTCGGCGGGATCGGCGATTCGAACCAGCGCTTGTAGATCTGCTCGCCTTCGCTCGAGAGCTGCACCTTCGCGATCGCGTCGTCGGCGACCTTCTTGAAGTCCGCGTCGTTCTTGCGCAACATGCAGCCGTACGCCTCACGCGATTGCGGCGTGCCGACGATCACGAAATCGCCCGGATTGCTCGACTTCGCGCGCTCGCCGGCGAGCAGCGCGTCGTCCATCATGAACGCGGCGGCGCGACCCGTCGACAGCGTCAGGAACGACTCGCCGTGATCCTTCGCGCTGATGATGTTCATGCCCATGTTCTTGTCCTGGTTCATCTTGCGAAGCAGGCGCTCGGACGTGGTGCCGGCGGTCGTCACGACCGTCTTGCCCTTCAGGTCCGGGAAGTCCTTGATGCCGGAGTCTTTCTTCGTCATGAGGCGCGTGCCGATCACGAAGATCGTATTCGTGAAGGCGGCCTGCTGCTGGCGCTCGAGGTTATTCGTGGTGGAACCGCACTCGATGTCGACCGTGCCGTTCTGCACCAGCGGAATGCGGTTTTGCGACGTGACCGGCACGAGCTTGACCTTCAGATTCGGCATGTTCAGCTTCTGCTTGACGGCCTCGACGATCTTCATCGCGTAATCCTGCGAGTAGCCGATCACGTTCTGCTTGTCGTCGTAATACGAGAACGGAATCGACGATTCGCGGTGGCCCAGCGTGATGACGCCCGTGTCCTTGATCTTTTTCAGCGTGCCCGAATCTTGCGCGTGCGCGCCAACGGTAAACAATCCCAGAGTGGCGAGCAGCAGCGCAGCTTTTTTAATCTTCATCTTGATCTCCTATGCAAGAACGGGCGCCAGTGTAGCAAAGTAATTTTTCTGAAAGTAATACTATTGATTTTGCTGTTGCGCGCACGCCGCGAAGAGTCCGCAGCGCCGTCGCACAGCCTTTTCGCGCACATGCGAAGGCGGACGGCATCGATAGATGTCGTCCGCCGGTAAAACACGCCGTCTCGTGGACCGCGCTGATGCTCAAAGTCGGGGCGGTTGCGCCTACCGGCCCGCAAGCCGGGCCGCGTAACCGCCGTCTCAAACAGAGTAGAACACGGTCGATCAGGGATACAAGCCGCGCATCTCGCGCGCTTGCAGAATCCGCTTACACGCGACGATAAACGCCGCCGTGCGCACCGACACGTTCTGCTCGCTCGACACCTGCCAAACCGCCGCGAACGCTTCGCGCATTACGCGCTCGAGCCGCTCGTTGATCTCGTCCTCGGTCCAGAAGAAGCTCGAGAAGTCCTGCACCCATTCGAAGTACGAAACGGTCACACCGCCCGCGTTCGCGACCACGTCCGGAATCACGAGGATGCCGCGATCGTGCAGGATGTCGTCGGCCGCCGTGGTGGTCGGGCCGTTCGCGCCCTCGACGATGATCTTCGTCCTGATCTTGCCGGCGTTCTTTTCGGTGATCTGATTTTCCAGCGCCGCCGGAATCAGGATGTCCGACTCGACCATCCAGAACTCATCGCTCGCGATCGCGTCGGCCTCAGCGAAACCGGCGACGCCGCCCGTCTTCGCGACGTGATCGAGCAGCGCGACCGCGTCGATGCCGGTGGACTTGTACACCGAGCCGGTGTGGTCCTGCACCGCGACGACTCTCGCGCCCGCTTCCTGGAACAGCCGCGCGGCGATCCCGCCGACGTTGCCGAAGCCCTGCACCGCGATGCGCGCGCCTTCGATGTCGAAGCCGATGCGTCGCGCCGCTTCGCAGCCGACCACGAACACGCCGCGGCCGGTCGCCTCGCGACGCCCGAGCGAGCCGCCGAGCGTAATCGGCTTGCCGGTCACGACGCCGGTGGCGGTCTGGCCCTGGTTCATCGAGTACGTGTCCATCATCCACGCCATGATCTGCTCGTTCGTGTTCACGTCCGGCGCGGGGATGTCGGTGTTCGGTCCGATGATGATGCCGATTTCGCTCGTGTAGCGGCGCGTCACACGCTCCAGCTCACCACGCGACAGCGTGCGCGGATCGACGCGGATGCCGCCCTTCGCGCCGCCGTACGGCACGTTCACCGCCGCGTTCTTCACCGACATCCACGCGGACAGCGCCATTACTTCGGATAGCGTAACGTCCTGGTGATAACGCACGCCGCCCTTGCCCGGGCCGCGCGACACGTTGTGCTGAACGCGATAGCCCTCGAAGTGCGCGACCGTGCCGTTATCGAGCTCGATGGGCACATCCACGATGAGAATGCGCTTTGGGCGCTTCAGGGTTTCGAGCCAGCGGGACAGCGAACCAAGATACGGCGCGACGCGGTCGACCTGACGCAGGTAATTGCCCCAGGGGCCGAGGTTGTCGCTGTTGAGATACGAGGGAATGGACTGCAACGTTGAAGCGGATTGCGCGGCTTGTTGCTGGATTGACATGAACGCTCCGGCGTTTGATCGAGTACGGGCATTGTGGAAAAACGCTGTATCGAAATCCAATGCCGTTTCCTTATCCTGTTATGTTTTTTTTGCATAACGTTCGGAAAGCCGCAAATTCGCGTCGTCGCGACGCAGGTTCAAGCCCGAGTTTCGTGCCGCGTTTCATGCCGCGTTTTATGCACTCCCCTGCCTGAGTTCTTCCGACACCACGTCCCATAACTGCCGCACGAGGATCTGACGCGCGTCGTCGCTTTTCGCGGCGAGCTTGTCGCGATACAGGCGAATCTCCATGGTGAGCGTCAGTTGTCCTTCAGGCGTGCCGCGCGTCGCGCGATCGAGGCGGATCAGGCGGCCTTCGGCCACCGCGTCTTCGACCGCGCTATGCGGCAGAAACGCGACGCCGTGGCCGGCGAGCGCCATTGCCTTGAGCCCCTCGGCCATGTCGGTTTCGTAGAGGCGGTCCAGATACAGGCGCTGCGGCGCGTTCGCGAGAATCACCTCGGTCATGCGCCCGAGGTACGCGTTCGGCGTGTACGAGAGATAGGGCGCGGGGGCATCGGAGGAGCCCGGCAGCGTGTAACGCGGACGGCCCGCACGGGCCGGCGCCGAGAATGGGCTGATCGGCTCATGGCCGAGCGTCAGCATGTCGTAGCGGGCCGGATCGAGCGCGACCGGATGGCTCGGGTGGTGATAGCCCATCATCAGATCGCAACCGCCTTCCACCAGCGACAGCGCCGCGTCGTGCACGTTCAGCGCGCGCAGTCGGGTGTGGATCGGGCCCATCTGCGCCTCGATACGCTGCAGCCAGCGCGGGAAGTACGTGAGCGACAGCGTGTGCGGCACTGCGAATTCGATCGTCGCCTGCGGTGTGGCCGTGTGGCCGCGCAGCAGCGCGCGCGCCTCGTGGAACTGCGACAGCATCGCGAGTGCCTGCTCGTTGAACACCTGGCCGGCCGCCGTCAGGCGCGTCGGATAAACCGAGCGGTCGATCAGTTCCGTGCCGAGCCACGCTTCGAGCGCCTGGATGCGTCGCGAGAAAGCCGGCTGCGTAACGTGGCGCAATTCGGCCGAGCGGCTGAAACTACGCGTTTCCGCGAGCGAAATGAAGTCTTCGAGCCATTTCAGTTCCATGCGATTGCGCTTGCCGGCGGGAGGAAAGAAGTCTGCATTCTAGCGGCGCGGGCAGCGGCTGACGCAACCGGGCAGGCCCATCACGTCACAGTGGTAAAATTCCCGATTCCCTGCGTTTCCGATCCGCTCGCTGAGCGCTCAACCGCCTCAACCCGGTCCTCATCATGTCCGACACCCGCCCCGACACCCTGTTCGCGCTGAATGCGCTCTCCCCGCTCGACGGCCGCTATGCCGCGAAAACCGAAGCCCTGCGCGACTGGCTCTCGGAAGCCGCCTTCATGCGCAATCGCGTGACGGTCGAAATCCACTGGCTGATCGCGCTGTCGCGCGCCGGTTTCGCCGAGGTGCCGCGCTTCTCCGCAGCGTCCGAGCAGTTCTTGCTGCAACTGGCCGAGCGCTTCACCGCACACGACGCCGCACGCATCAAGGAAATCGAGCGCGTGACGAACCACGACGTGAAGGCTGTCGAGTACTGGCTGAAGGAATCGGTCAAGGGTCAGGAAGAACTGGAGCGCGCGAGCGAGTTCATCCACTTCGCCTGCACGTCGGAAGACATCAACAACACCTCGCACGGCCTGATGCTCGCCGGTGCGCGCGAACACGTGATCCTGCCGGCGCTGCGCTCGGTGCATCAACGCCTCGTCGCGCTCGCGCACGCCCAGGCCGCGCAGCCGATGCTGTCGCGCACGCACGGTCAGCCGGCCAGCCCGACCACGCTCGGCAAGGAAATCGCCAACGTCGCCGCGCGCCTCGCCCGTGCGATCGAGCGTATCGCAAAGGTCGAACTGCTCGGCAAGATGAACGGCGCGGTCGGCAACTTCAATGCGCACCTGTCCGCGTATCCTGAGTTCGACTGGGAAGCGTTCTCGAAGGACGTCGTCGAGAACCGCCTGAAGCTCACGTTCAATCCGTACACGATCCAGATCGAGCCGCACGACTACATGGCCGAGCTGTTCGATGCGATCTCGCGCGCGAACACGATCCTGCTGGATCTGGACCGCGACGTGTGGGGCTACATCTCGCTCGGTTACTTCAAGCAGCGCACGAAAGCCGGCGAAATCGGCTCGTCGACGATGCCGCACAAGGTCAACCCGATCGACTTCGAAAACTCCGAGGGCAACCTCGGTCTCGCCAACGCAACGCTGCGTCATCTCGCCGACAAGCTGCCGGTGTCGCGCTGGCAGCGCGACCTGACCGACTCGACCGTGCTGCGCAACATCGGCGTCGCGTTCGGGTACTCGCTGCTCGCGTACGACTCGCTGATCCGCGGTCTCGACAAGCTCGAAGTGAACGCGCAGCGTCTGAACGAAGATCTCGACAATTGCTGGGAAGTGCTGGCCGAGCCGGTGCAGACCGTGATGCGCCGTTACGGCATCGAGAATCCGTACGAGCAGCTGAAAGAACTCACGCGCGGCAAAGGCATCACGCGCGAGGCGCTGCAAAGCTTCATCGGCGCTCTGGCAATTCCGCAGGACGCGAAAGAGCGTCTCCTCGCGATGACGCCAGGCTCGTACATCGGCAAGGCCGTCGAGCTGGCGAAGCGGATCGGCTGATCGTCGGCCTCCGCTTCGGCGCATAAAAAAGCCGCTCCGTGGAGCGGCCTTTTTTTCGTCCTGCGTTCGAGAAGCCGGAACGCGCCGAAATCAAAGACTCAGCGCGTTTGGACCTGCTTGAGCACCTCGTCGACGATCTGCTCCGGCGTCATCTCGATGCTGACTGTGATCGCTTCATCGTCGCCGGGCTCCTCGAGCGTATCGAGCTGGCTTTGCAGCAGCGACGGATCGAAGAAGTGCCCGGTGCGATGCCCGAGACGCTCCGCGAGCACCTCGCGCGAACCCTTCAGGTAGACGAAGCACACGTCCTTGTCGCCGGCGCGCAGAATGTCGCGGTACGAACGCTTCAGCGACGAACACGTGAACACCGCCGTCTCGCCCGCCTTCTGCTTTTCCTCGATCGCCGCGCGGATCGTCTTCAGCCACGGCCAGCGGTCTTCGTCGGTGAGCGGGATGCCGTGGTGCATCTTCTCCTTGTTCGCCGCGCTATGGAACGCGTCGCCGTCGGTGAACGCGCAATGCAGGCGCTCGGCCAGCATTTCGCCAATCCTCGTCTTGCCGGCGCCCGACACGCCCATTGCGATCAGAATCATTTGAAGCTCCTTATAGGACCGCCGCGAGTGCGAAGGTCAGGCCCAGCCCCATCACCGAAATGATGGTTTCGAGGAGCGACCAGGTCTTGAAGGTCTGCCCCACCGTCATGCCGAAATATTCCTTGATCAGCCAGAAGCCGCCGTCGTTCACGTGCGAGAAGATCAGCGAGCCCGAGCCGGTCGCGAGCACCATCAGCTCCGGCCTCACCTGCACCGCACCAGCCGCCGCGATCGGCGCGACGATGCCGCAGGCGGTCGTCATGGCGACGGTGGCCGAGCCGGTCGCGAGACGGATCATTGCCGCGACGAGCCAGCCGAACAGCAACGGCGACAGATGCACCGCGGTCGCCACGTTGGTGATTTCCTTCGAAATGCCGCTATCCATCAGGACGCGGCCAAAACCGCCGCCCGCACCGACGATCAGTGTAATGCCGGCGATCGGCGCGAGACACTCGCCGCAGAACTTCTGGATCTGATCGCGCGTAAAACCGCGGCTCGCGCCGAAGGTCCAGAAACTGACCAGCACGGCCGTCAGCAGCGCGACGTCGGTGTTGCCGAAGAAGCGCAGCAGATCGTTGGGCAGCGTCTTCGGCTCGAAGACCAGGTCGGCCCAGCTGCCCACCAGCATCAGGACCACCGGCAACAGGATCGTGACCAGCGTGATGCCGAAGCCCGGCAATTCGCGTTTCGCTGCGTTCGCTTGCACGGCGTTGCCAGCTTGAACGCCGTTGGCGTCCTTCACATCGCTGCCGAGGAATTGCGCGGCAAGCGGATTTTCCTTCGGCAACTGGATATGGCGGCTCACCAGCAGCGCGAACAGCGGACCGGCGACGATTGCGCACGGCACGCCGACGATCAGACCGTAGGCGATCGTCTTGCCGATGTCCGCGTGAAATGCCTGCACGGCGAGCAGCGCCGCCGGGTGCGGCGGAATCAGCCCGTGCACGACGGACAGACCCGCGACCATCGGCAGGCCGATTAGCAGCAGCGATTTGTTGGTGCGCCTGGCGACGTTGAATGCAATCGGAATCAGCAGCACGAAACCGACTTCGAAGAACACCGGCAAGCCGACGATGATCGCGACGACCATCATCGCCCAGTGAATGTGTTTCTCACCGAACCAGTTGATCAGCGTGGTCGCGACGCGCTCGGCGCCGCCCGATTCGGCCATCATCTTGCCGAGCATCGTGCCGAGACCGACCACGATGGCGATATGCCCAAGCGTGTTGCCGTTACCTGTTTCGAACGATTTGACGATGGTCTGCATCGGCATGCCGGCCACGAGGCCGAGCAGCAGCGAGACGATGATCAGGACGAGAAACGGATAGACCTTGAAACGCGTGATCAGCAGGATCAGCAACGCGATCGCGATCAATGCGTAGACCAGCAGCATGCTGCCGTGGACAGCTTCCATGAAGCCTACTCCTTTAAGTTATTGATTTCTGGGTGCGGACACGGCCGGCACTTCGTCTCACGGCAACCTGCGCGATGCCTGAAAACCCGGCTAGCCGCGCGGTGGCTGAATTTTACTGTTTGTTTCCCGATAGCGCGCGCAAATCCAGCACGCATAGATAGCAAAAAAAGAGCCTCGCCGCGACAGCCTGGTGCGGCTGTGTCGGCGAGGCTCCGGGGCCCTGTTCAGGTAATCGGTGGGCTCTGGCGCGGTTTAGTGCGCGGGCGCGGCCAGCTGACTCGCGGCGCGCGCGAGGCGCGTGACTTCATCCCAGTTCTTTGCTGCAAGCGCGGCCTTCGGCGTGAGCCACGAACCGCCGACGCAAACCACGTTCGGCAAGGATAGGAAATGCGGTGCGCTTTCCGGCGTGATGCCGCCGGTCGGGCAGAACTTCAGCGCCGGGAACGGGCCGTGGAACGCCTGCAGCATCGGCACGCCGCCCGCCTGCTGCGCGGGGAAAAACTTGACGATCTCGTAGCCGAGTTCGAGCGCGAGGATGATGTCCGACGGCGTCATCACGCCGGGCAGCAGCGGCAGACCCGCATCCTGCGCGGCCTGGTGCAACTCTTTGGTCAAGCCCGGCGACACGCCGAACTGTGCGCCCGCCTTCTTCGCCTGCTCGCAGTGCTCGGGCTTCGTGAGCGTGCCGACACCGACCACGATATCGTCGGCAAGCTCGCACGCACGCTCGATCGCGCCGAGGCCCGCCGGCGTGCGCAGCGTGATTTCGAGCACTTTCACGCCGCCCGCGTGCAATGCGCGCGACACGTGTTCGCCCTGTTCGACCGTGTCGAACGCGAGCACCGGAATGACCGGGCCGAGGCGCACGATATCGCTTACTGTTTTCGACGTCATGTTCAGACTCCTTGTTTCTGCAGCGCCGCGCCGGCTTGCGCGGTGCTCGTGTGATGGCGGCTGTGTTGATGGCCGTGGTTGTCGGCGTGCTGATGGTCACTGCCGTGGCCGTCCTCGCCGACCAGCCTGCCGAATACCGACGCGCCCTGCTCCGCCGGCGCGGCCGCCGCGCGGAACACGCCGAACAGCTCGCGGCCGAAGCCGACTTCGTTGTCCGCCTGATGCAGCGGCTCGGCGTTCGGACGCGCGGCCCATTCGGCTGCGTCGATCTCGATGTCGAGCACGCCGGCTTCGGCGTCGATCACCAGCATGTCGCCGGTGCGAACCTTGCCGATCGGCCCTTGCAGCAACGCTTCCGGCGACAGATGAATCACCGCCGGCACCTTGCCGGACGCGCCCGACATGCGGCCATCGGTGACCAGCGCGACATGGAAACCCTGATCCTGCAACACGCCGAGCAGTGGCGTCAAACGATGCAGCTCGGGCATGCCGTTTGCCCGCGCGCCCTGGAAGCGCACCACCGCGATGAAGTCACGCTTGAGCTCGCCATTGTCGAACGCTTCCTGCACTGCTTCCTGCGAATCGAACACGATCGCGGGCGCCTTCACCTTGCGATGTTGCGCCGCGACCGCCGAGATCTTGATCACGCCGCGGCCGAGCTTGCCCTGCATCAGACGCAAGCCGCCGTCCGGCTGGAACGGCTCCTTGATGCCGCGCAGCACCGCCGTATCCGCGCTCGCCTCGACGCCCGGCACCCATTGCAGCTTGCCGTCGATCAGCTTCGGCTCCTCGGTGTAGCGCTTCAGGCCTTTGCCCGCCACCGTGTTCACGTCTTCATGCAGCAGACCGCCTTCGAGCAGATTGCGCACGAGGAACGCGACGCCGCCCGCCGCGTGGAAGTGGTTCACGTCGGCCTTGCCGTTCGGATAGATCTTCGCGAGCAGCGGCACCGCCTGCGACAGCGCGTCGAAATCGTCCCAGTCGATCACGATGCCGGCCGCACGCGCGATCGCAACGAGGTGCAGCGTGTGGTTGGTCGAGCCGCCGGTCGCCAGCAGCGCGACGATGCCGTTGACGATCGCCTTCTCGTCGACCACATGGCCGATCGGCATGTAGTGGCCGCGCTCGACCGTCAGATCGAGCACGCGGCGCGCGGCCTGCGCGGTCAGCGCGTCGCGCAGCGACGTGTGCGGATGCACGAAGGCCGCGCCAGGCAGATGCAGGCCCATCACTTCCATCAGCATCTGGTTGCTGTTGGCGGTGCCGTAGAAGGTGCAGGTGCCGTGGCTGTGATAGGCGGCCGCTTCCGCTTCGAGCAGGGCCTCGCGGCCGCACTGGCCGGTCGCGAACTGCTGGCGCGTCTTCGCCTTGTCGTCATTGGACAGGCCGCTCGCCATCGGCCCCGCCGGCACGAAAATGGTCGGCAGATGGCCGAATTGCAGCGCGCCGATCAGGAGACCCGGCACGATCTTGTCGCAGATGCCGAGGCACAGCGCCGCGTCGAACATGTTGTGCGTGAGCGCGACGGCCGTGCTCATCGCGATCACTTCGCGCGAGAACAGCGACAGCTCCATGCCTGCGTTGCCCTGCGTGACGCCGTCGCACATCGCCGGCACGCCGCCCGCGAATTGCGCGACGCCGCCGTTTTCACGCGCGGCCTGCTTGATGATGTCCGGGTAGTTTTTGTACGGCGCGTGCGCCGACAACATCTCGTTGTACGACGAAACGATGCCGATGTTCGGCTCGCGAATCTGCTTGATCACGAGCTTGTCATTGCCTTCGAGGCCCGCGAAACCGTGGGCGAGGTTCGCGCACGACAACGCGCCGCGCGCCGGGAAGCGCCCCTGGGCACGCTGGATACGGGCCAGATACGCTTCACGGGTAGGCTTGCTGCGCTCGATCACGCGTTTCGTGACCTTCAACAATTGCGAATGCGGGGAAACCATCGGAGCTCCTTCGTCGTGGGCGGCAGGCGCATGCATGACACCGGGCGGTATCGCGGGGTTGTGTTGTCGAACGAGGCCATGTTAGTAGAAAAACTACACGATCGCAACAATGAACTCTGCTGCGGCGCCGCAACCGACCAATGGCCGCCTCGCCCTATGGACGGCGCTTGCACGCTTTACACCCGAAACCCAGGGAATACGCTTACTCATCGATATGTAGTTTTTGTACATACGTTTTGTGCGCCCACAGCCAATCGGATATAGTCCACACGTTCTTCAGCATAGTGCGAGTTTTCCAATGATGCTGTCCCAGGTGGAGCAGATGCGCGATCAGTTGCGCCCGTCCGAGCGCAAGCTGGCCGATTACGTGATCGAGGCGCCGCGCGAGGTGCTCGATCTCTCGATGACCGAGGTCGCCGCGCGGGCGGGCGTGAGTCAGCCGACGATCGCGCGGTTCTGTCACGCGCTCGGCTTTTCCGGCTTTCGCGAGTTCAAGATCCGCCTTGCACAGGGCATCGCCGCCGAAGTGCCGGCCGTCTATCGCGACGTGCGGCCCGACGAGCCGACGCCGGGCGTCGCCGCGAAGGTGCTTGACCGGACCATCGGCGCGCTGATCCAGGTGCGCAACAATCTGTCGTCGGATAGCGTCGCCGCGGCCATCGACATGCTCGCGCGGGCGAAGCGTATCGAGTTCTACGGCGCGGGCGGCTCGGGCATCGCCGCACTCGACGTGCAGCACAAGTTCTTTCGGCTCGGCATGCCGAGCGTCGCCTATTCGGACCCGCATACGTTTCTGATGTCGGCGGCGCTGCTGGGCGAGGGCGACGTCGTGGTCGCGATCTCGAACACGGGCCGCACGCGCGACATCATCGACGCCGCGAAGGCCGCGCTGAAGGCAGGCGCAAAGGTGATCGCGATCACGCACGGCAATTCGCCGCTCGCGCGGCTGGCAACTGTGGGCCTGTTTGCAAACGTCGACGAAGACACGGATATCTTTTCGCCGATGACCTCGCGCGTGTCGCATCTGGCGATCGGCGACATTCTGGCGGTCGGCGTCGCGCTGAGCCGCGGGCCGGAACTGGTGGAAAAGCTCGCGCAGACCAAGGAAGTGATTCATCGGCGGCGGGTGGATTCGCAGAGTTAAGCCGCTGCGACAAATAAAACAAAGGGCGGTGTGCCGTTCAACCGGCACACCGCCCTTTGGTCTTTTCCAGCGCGGCGCCAAGCGACGTTGAGCGCCTTCAATCGCTCAGAACGGCTTGATCACCACCAGCGCGACCGCCACGAGCATGCCAAGTACCGGCAACTCGTTGAACATCCGATACCACTTGTCCGAGCGGCGATTCTCGCCGCGCTCGAACCTGCGCAGCAGCACGCCGCAATACACGTTGTAGATGACGAGCAGCACGACCACGCCGACCTTCGCGTGAATCCAACCCTCCCCGCTGCCGATGCCGATGAAGAGCCACAGCCACAGCCCGCACGCGATCGCGGGCACGGCAATGAGGCTCATGAAGCGGAACAGCTTGCGCGCCATCAGCAGAAGACGCGCCGTCGCGGCGGGTTCCGTTTCCATCGCCAGATTGACGAAGATGCGCGGCAGATAGAAGAGGCCGGCAAACCAGGAAGCAATCAAAACAATGTGAAACGTCTTTACCCAGAGCATCGGCGCGTCCTTGTGGTCCTTGTTGTCGTGGTGCTTGCTGTTGCGGTACTTCGATTCGTGGTTATTGACGGCCCTCGCCGTGACCCAGCACGACGTACTTCAGCGAGGTCAACCCTTCGAGACCGACCGGGCCACGCGCGTGCAGCTTGTCGTTGGAGATGCCGATCTCGGCGCCGAGGCCGAACTCGAAGCCGTCTGCGAAACGCGTCGACGCGTTGACCATCACGCTTGCCGAATCGACTTCGCGCAGGAAGCGCATCGCGCGGTCGTGGTCTTCGGTGACGATCGCGTCGGTGTGCTGCGAGCTGTACGTGTTGATGTGCTCGATCGCCGCGTCGATGCCGTCGACCACCTTGATCGCGAGCACGGGTGCGAGATATTCGGTGCGCCAGTCCTCCTCGGTCGCGTCGACGAGCGGACCGACGCCCGCATCGGCCAGCACCGCGCGCGCCGCCGCGTCGACGCGCAACTCGACCTCCTTGCCGCGATACAGCTTGCCGAGCGGCGGCAGCACTTCAGCCGCGATGCCGCGCGCGACCAGCAGCGTCTCCATCGTGTTGCAGGTGCCGTAGCGGTGCGTCTTTGCGTTGTCGCAAACGTTGAGCGCCTTCGCCAGGTCGGCGCGATCGTCGACATAGACGTGGCAGATGCCGTCGAGGTGCTTGATCATCGGCACGCGCGCTTCGTTCATCAGACGCTCGATCAGGCTCTTGCCGCCGCGCGGCACGATCACGTCGACGTACTCGGTCATCGTGATCAGCTTGCCGACCGCCGCGCGGTCCGACGTTGCGACCACCTGCACCGCGTCCTGCGGCAAGCCGGCGGCTTCGAGCCCTTCGGCGATCAGCTTCGCGAGGGCGGTGTTGCATTCGAGCGCTTCCGAGCCACCGCGCAGAATGGTTGCGTTGCCGGACTTCAGGCACAAGGCGGCCGCGTCGATCGTCACGTTCGGGCGCGATTCGTAGATGATGCCGATCACGCCGAGCGGCACACGCATCTGGCCGACCTGGATGCCGCTCGGCCGATACTTCAGATTGCTGATCTCACCGATCGGGTCGGCAAGTGCCGCGACCTGGCGCAGGCCTTCGACCATCGTCTTCAGCGCCTTGTCCGACAGCGTCAAACGGTCGATGAACGCGGCGTCGTGCCCCTTGCCGCGAGCGCGTTCGAGGTCGCGCGCGTTGGCCGCCTTCAGCAGATGGGCATCGCGCTCGATAGCCTCGGCCACGGCCGCGAGCGCCGCATTCTTCGCGGCGGTCGAGGCACGCGCCATCGCGCGCGAAGCCTGGCGGGCGCGCCGGCCGAGGTCGGTCATGTACTGGTCGATATCCATGGTCATTCTCGTGATGCCCCGCACGTTGGTGTGCGGTGGTCGGGCAAGATTAGCGAAAGATCAAGCGATTGTAAGTCGGGTATTGGGGCTTTGCTCGCGCGCGGGCTGCGGGTGCGATGAGCTGTCGCGGGTTCGCCGATGCGTTGCGTCGAGCGGGCGGCAGGTGAAACGCGCTGGCCCGCGAGCGGAACGACTGGCGCTTGCAATGCGATTGCTCGCGTCAGACTGGCCGCCGGGTTGGCGCCGCGGTTGGCGCTCGAGGTCGCGGCGGCGGCACTGGCGATGCCGCCGTCGATTTCGGCGCGGCCACCGTCATGGCGAGCTCGAACAGGCCGTCCCACGGATCGGGCGGGGGATCGTTGCGATGATTGCCCGGCGTGCCGCCCGACAGACCCTTCACCTGCCGGTCGAGCCGCGCCGCCAGCGCGAGCGCGTTCTCGAGCGCCGCTTCGCTGACGCGCGACAGCGCCGGTCCGATCAGCCGCTCGCGCGGACCCCACACGCGGTTCTCTCGGGTGAGCATCGCCAGCGGCTTGCCGGCCGCGACGCCGCGCTTGATCCGCAGCAGCGTGCGCACTTCCTCGACGACGGCCCACAGCACGAGCACCGCGGCCTCGCCTTCGCCGCGCAGCCCGTCGAGCATGCGCGCGAGACGGCCGACGTCGCCCGCGAGCATCGCCTCGTTGAGCTTGAACACGTCGTAGCGCGCGACGTTGAGCACTGCGTCCTGCACCTGATCGAAGCTCAGCGAGCCGCTCGGATACAGCAGCCCGAGCTTCTGGATTTCCTGATGTGCGGCGAGCAGATTGCCCTCGACGCGCTCGACGATGAACGCCAGCGCGCGCCGCCCTTCCTCGCCGGCCGCGACGCGCTGACCTTGGGCCGCTAGCCGCTGCCCGACCCAGTTCGGCAGCTGTGCGCGCTCGACCGGATCGATCTTCAGCGCGACACCGGCATCGGCGAGCGCGGTGAACCACGCCGACTTCTGCGTGGCCGCGTCGAGGCGCGGCAGCGCGATCATCGTCAGCACGTCGGCGTTGACGGTCGAGGCGAGCACCTTCAACGCATCGGCGCCCTCCTTGCCCGGCTTGCCCGACGGAATGCGCAACTCGACGAGTTGCCGGTCGCCGAACAGCGACATCGACTGGCTCGCGCCGAGCAGCGAACTCCAGTCGAAACCGCGCTCGACCGTGAACACCGAGCGGTCGGTGAAGCCTGCCGCACGAGCCGCCGCGCGGATGCGGTCACAGGCTTCCTGCGCGAGCAGGTGCTCGTCGCCGTACACGACGTACAGTCCGGCGAGGCCCTTGGCAAGATGTGCTTCGAGCGCGTCAGGTCGCAGTTGCATGGCTGGCGGTTGACGGGATGGATGAGATTCGACGACTCACGAACGGCGCGGCGCTCACAGCGGCGGCGGCGGCAGCGGTGCGCGCGGCGCGATGGCCGGCACGGCTTCCGCCGGCGTCGGATGCAGCGAGCGCACCACGCCGAGACGGCGGATCAGCTGATCGACCGCGTCGTTCTCCATGTCGGCGAACAGGATGTCGGACTCGGCGGCCTTCGCCTGCGAGAACTGGTCGCTATAGGTCATTGCGCGGTTCAGCGCGATCACGCTGCCTGGGATCAGCACGGTACCGTCCTTGCCGGTCAGCGTGTAGTTCATCTGCAGATTCAGCTGATACTCGGCGACGACGCCCAGCGAATTCAGCGTCAGCGTGCTGACGTTGCGGTTCTGCGTGATCTGCAGGATCGCGTCGGCATTGGCGGGCGAGCTGACCACCACGGTGTCGCTGCCGCCCTGCACCATACGCGTGAAGCGCGCCATGGCCGCGGGCGAGCCGCCCGACACATAGAGGCGCTTGAACGCGAAGTCCTGCTGGCCGCGCAACTGGAAGCCACAGGCCGACAACATCAATACGCTGCAAGCGAGCGTCAAAAACGATCTGCGAGTCACATTCGCTCCCGGTTCGCAGTGGATTCGCGGTGCCGAGGAACGCCGCCGGGCGGGCGGCGTTCCATCTGCCGGATCAAGGTGTGGAAACGTCAAACGACCACGTTCACTAGACGGCCAGGCACCACGATAATCTTCTTCGGCGCCTTGCCTTCGCCGAACTTCCCGACCATTTCGTGCGCGGCCGCCAGTTGCTCGATCGCTTCGCGCGATGCGTCCCTCGCGACCGTGATCGCGCCACGCACCTTGCCGTTCACCTGCAGCACGAGTTCGATCTCGGCCTGCTCGAGCGCCTTCTCGTCGACCTTCGGCCACGGCGCGTCGAGCAGCGGGCCGAATTCGTCCGCGTAGCCGAGCTCCTGCCACAGCTGGAACGTCAGGTGCGGCACGACCGGGTACAGCACGCGCAGCATCACGCCGTAGGCTTCGCGCAGCACGGCCGACTGGGCGCCCTTCGCGCCGTCGAGCGCGTTGAGCATCTTCATCGCGGCCGACACCACCGTGTTGTACTGCAGACGCTGATAGTCGAAATCCGCCTGCTTCAGCACGCTATAGATCTCGCGACGCAGGGGCTTGTCGGCGTCATTGAGTTGCGCGGCGTCGACCTGGCCGCCCGCGCGCAGCGCGGCTTCGTTCGTGTAGCCGAAGTTCCAAACGCGACGCAGGAAGCGGCTCGCGCCTTCGACGCCCGAACCCGACCACTCGAGCTGTTGCTCGGGCGGAGCGGCGAACATCACGAACAGACGCGCGGTGTCCGCGCCGTGCTGATCGATCAGCATCTGCGGATCGACGCCGTTGTTTTTCGACTTCGACATCTTCTCGACGCCGCCGAGCACGACCGGCTGGCCGTCCGCGTTCAGCACCGCGCCGACCGGGCGGCCCTTGTCGTCGAACGATACGGTGACGTCGGCCGGGTTGTACCAGGTCTTCTTGCCCGCTTCGTTTTCACGGTAGTAGGTTTCGTTGAGCACCATGCCCTGCGTGAGCAGGTTCTTGGCTGGCTCGCCGAACTTCACGAGACCGAGGTCGCGCATCACCTTCGCCCAGAAGCGCGAGTACAGCAGGTGCAGGATCGCGTGCTCGATGCCGCCGATGTACTGGTCCATCGGCGCCCAGTAGTCGGTGCGCTCGTCGACCATCGTCTTCGCGTCCGGCGACGCGTAGCGGTAGAAGTACCACGACGAGTCGACGAAGGTGTCCATCGTGTCGGTTTCGCGCTTGGCCGCGCCGCCGCACTTCGGACAGGTGCAGTTCAGGAACGCTTCCGATTTCGCGAGCGGATTGCCGGTACCGTCCGGCACGAGATCTTCCGGCAGCACGACGGGCAGGTCCTGTTCCGGCACCGGCACGTCGCCGCAACTCGGGCAGTGGATGATTGGAATCGGCGTGCCCCAGTAGCGCTGGCGCGACACGCCCCAGTCGCGCAGACGCCACGTGATCTGCTTGTCGCCGAGGCCGAGTTGCTTGAGATCGGCGGCGATGCGGTCCACGGCTTCGTCGTACGCGAGGCCGTCATACTTGCCGCTGTTCACCAGCGTGCCGGTCTTTTCGCCGTACCACTCGGCCCAGGCTTCGGTCGAGAATTCCTTGCCCTCGACCGCCACCACCTGCTTGACCGGCAGACCGTACTTCTTCACGAAAGCGAAGTCGCGCTCGTCGTGCGCCGGCACGCCCATGACCGCGCCTTCGCCGTAAGTCATCAGCACGTAGTTGCCGATCCACACCTCGACCTTCGCCTGCGTCAGCGGATGCGTGACGTAAAAGCCGGTGGGCATGCCCTTCTTTTCCATCGTCGCGACATCGGCTTCGGCGACGCCGCCGCGCTTGCATTCGTCGATGAAGGCCTGCAGTTCCGGCTTGTCTTGCGCGAGGCGCGTGGCGAGCGGATGCTCGGCGGCGATCGCGCAGAAGGTGACGCCCATGATCGTGTCGGCGCGCGTCGTGAACACGCGCAGCAGTTTCTGTTCGCCGTCGATTTCGTACGGGAAGCCGAAGTTCACGCCGAAGCTCTTGCCGATCCAGTTCTGCTGCATGATCTTCACGCGCTCGGGCCAGCCGAGGCCTTCGAGATCGTTCAGCAGCTCATCCGCGTACTGCGTGATGCGCATGTAGTACATCGGGATTTCGCGCTTCTCGACGAGCGCACCCGAGCGCCAGCCGCGTCCTTCGATGACCTGCTCGTTCGCGAGCACGGTCTGATCGACCGGGTCCCAGTTCACGGTGCCGGTTTTCTTGTACGCGATGCCCTTCTCCAGCATCTTCAGGAACAGCCACTGGTTCCACTTGTAGTAGTCGGGGCTGCAAGTCGCGACTTCGCGCGACCAGTCGATCGCGAGGCCCATCGACTGCATCTGCTTCTTCATGTAAGCGATGTTGTCGTAGGTCCACTGCGCGGGCGGCACGTTGTTGGCCATGGCGGCGTTCTCCGCCGGCATGCCGAAGGCGTCCCAACCCATCGGCATCAGCACGTTGTAGCCGTTCATCCGCAGATAGCGGTACATGACGTCGTTGATCGTGTAATTGCGCACGTGCCCCATGTGCAGCTTGCCCGACGGATACGGCAGCATCGAGACGCAGTAGAACTTGGGCTTGTCGCTGGTTTCCGTCGTCTTGTAGGCGTCGATGGCGCGCCATTGTCCTTGCGCGGCGGCTTCGACGTCGGAGGGAACGTATTTTTCGTGCATGGTGTGGTGGGATCGCTGGGTTCGGTGCTTTCGCACCGGCCTGGTGCTTTGCAGAATGTTGTGGCGGTCTCCCCGCAGGCGGGGAAAGGGCAGATTATACCGTTCGCGGACGGGTGCGCCGCGCGGCGTGGGCGCGGCCGGTTATGCCGGATTCGTGGACGTGGTGCGCGCCCGGCGGCGCTCAGTGCTGCGCGGCGGGCGGCGGCGGGTCGGTCACGAAGCCGATCCGCTCGAGCCCCGCCTGCTGCGCGGCGCCCATCACCTGCGCGATCACCTCGTAGCGCGTCGAACGCTCCGCGCGTAGCTGGATGTCCGGCTGGTCCGCCTGCTTGCCGGCCTGCGCGAACTGCGCGCGCATCTGCGCGAGCGTGATCGGCTTGCCGTTCCAGTACAGCTTGCCGGCTGCGTCGATGGAAAGGGAAATGGTCTGCGGGGTCTGACGCGCGGGCGCCGCCGCGACCTTCGGCAGATCGAGCCGGATCGCGTGCGAGAACAGTGGCGCGGTGATGATGAAAATCACCAGCAGCACCAGCATCACGTCGATCAGCGGCGTCATGTTGATCTCGGCCATCGGCGCGGCCGTCTGCTTCTTTTCGAGTCCGCCGAATGCCATGTCGCCTCCTTGCGTTTGAGCCTGCTTGTGCGATGTGCCGTGCGTCGTTCGCCGCGCCATGCCGCACTCGCCGGGTGGCACGTCAGCGCTGCGCCTCGTGCGCCGCCTGCTGCGCGCGCGGCGGCGTCGCTGCATGCTCGGCCGGCCCGCACACGTACGCGTGCAGATCGTGCGCGAAGCCGTCCAGGTCCTCGCACAATTGCCGCACGAGGCGCCCCAGCACGTTGTACGCGAGCACCGCCGGAATCGCGACCACCAGACCGAACGCGGTCATGATCAGCGCCTCGCCGACCGGTCCCGCGACACTCTCGATCTGCGCCTGCCCGCTCGCCGCGATGCTGCCGAGCGCGTGATAGATGCCCCAGACGGTGCCGAGCAGACCCACGAACGGCGCGGTGCTACCGACCGACGCGAGCAGCACCTGACCGAATTCGAGCCGCCGCTGCGACGCGTTGAGCGCCTGGCGCAGCGCGCGCAGCACCCGTTCGCTACGCTCGACGCGCGCGAGCAGCGCGCCCGGAATATCGACCTCGGCCGCATGGAGCGCTGCTTCGGCGAGCGGCGCGAAAACGCGCTCGCGGTCGGTGCGGCGCAGTATGGCGACGCCTTCGGCGAGCGTCGGCGCCTGCCAGAAGCGCGCGATGGCCCGCTTGGCCTGGCGTTTCGCGCGCGTCAGAATCCAGCTCTTGACGATCAGGAAGCACCAGCTCGCAATCGACATGGCCAGCAGCACATAGGCGACGCCATGCGTGAGCGCGTCGCTCGTTTGCAGGTAATGGATGATGCCGCTGTTGCCTGCCATCTGACCTCGCCGGGGGAAAGTGACTTCGGGAGGGCGCGCTCGGGATGCGACGCCCCGCCTATGCGCAACAGGCTCTGCTCAACGCAGGCCGAGCACGTCCTGCATGTCGAAGAAGCCGTTGTCGTGGCCTTCGAGGAAGCGTACAGCACGAAGCGCGCCTTGTGCATATGACAACCGGCTCGCCGACTTGTGCGTGATCTCGATACGCTCGCCGATGCCTGCGAACAGCACCGTATGATCGCCGACGATGTCGCCGCCGCGAATCGCCGAGAAGCCGATCGTCGACGGATCGCGCTCGCCGGTTACGCCTTCGCGACCGTAGACCGCGCAGTCGTCGAGATTGCGGCCGAGCGCGTTGGCGATGACTTCGCCCATCGTCAGCGCGGTGCCGGACGGCGCGTCGACCTTATGGCGATGATGCGCTTCGATGATCTCGATGTCGTAGCCGGTCGAGAAGTGCCGCGCCGCATATTCGAGCAGCTTCAGCGTGACGTTCACGCCGACGCTCATGTTCGACGCGAACACGACGCCGATCTTCTCCGCCGCCGCGCGCAGCTGCGCTTTTTGCCCGTTGTCGAAGCCGGTCGTGCCGATCACCATTTTCACGTTGTGGCGCTGTGCGGCTTCGAGATGCGCGAGCGTCGCGTCGGGGCGCGTGAAGTCGATCAGGTAGTCGGATTCGGCGAACACCCGTTCGATGTCGTCGGACAGCAGCACGCCGGTCTCTTTGCCCAAAAACGCGCCGGCGTCCTGACCCAGCTGCGGCGCGCCTGCGCGGCAGAGCGCGCCCGACAGCGTGACGTCGGCATCGTTCAGGACGGTTTCGATCAGCATGCGGCCCATACGGCCCGATGCGCCAGCAATGGCAATTTTCATGACGATGAGGATTCGAAAAGAGTCAACCGGGATGGAGCCCGGCAAACGCACCGACCAGTGTGCCGGATCGCGGCCGGTAGAGACAGGGACAAGCAGCGGCAGGCAGCAAGATCCGGCGGCAAAATCAGCCGACTCGCTCCTGACGGCAAAGCGGGTGGCGGACCGTCCGGTCCGCTCAGCCGGGTAAGCGTTGCAGCCTATTGTGGCACCACATGCAGGCGGCCCAAGCAGTACTTTTCCGGTCTCACCGATCGCCGGACCTACAAACATCCGGCGGGCGCAGCGCACGGAGTGCGCAGCCCGCCTCACAACGACACCGGCAGGCGAATCAGTTGCCCGTTCCCGATGTTGACGGCGAACCGGTCTGCCCCGGGCTGCCACTGTCTTGCGAGCCCGTCGGTCCGACCGGGTTGCTCTCGTTCTCCGGAGCCGGCGGCGGCTGACGTTTGAACTGCAACTGCGGCTGGCCACCGGCCGTCGGACCTCGAGTCGGAATTCCGCCGGCCCCCGCTCTCGGCACGGCTGAACGCACGGACGGCGCGCCCTTCGGCGTCGACACCGCGCTCGTCGCACGATTGGCGGCCTCGGCGGCTTCCGCGTTGGCGTCCGTGGACGGCGTGGCGGCCTGCGCGGCGCCTTCGACTGACGGCGAGCGTGTCGTATCCACAGTGGGGGGCGCTGCTGCAGCAGCGGCCGCGCTCGCGGCGGCTGCGTCGCTCGCGGCCACGGCGCCGGCAGCCTCGGCTGCGCTCGCCGCGCGCGGCGGCGTCGCGTTCGGGCGACGGCCACTGCGGTCGCCGTCGATTTCAGCCAGCAATTCGAGATTGGTCGGCAGATCTTCGCCGCCCGTCCAGTGGGTGACGAGGTCGCCCGAGAAGAACACCACGAAGTCACGCTGCTGCACGATCGAAGTCGAGCCGCGCTTGAAATAGAACACGTAATCCCAGCGATCCGCGTGGAACATGTCGGTCAACAGCGGCGTGCCGAGTAGCTGACGCACCTGCGCGCGCGTCATACCGACCTTCATCTGGTTGGCCATTTCCTGCGACACGAAGTTACCTTGCACGACCGTGATCCGATACGGCGTAATGCGTTGGGCAACACGCTGGGTGAGGCTGTCGTACGTGGAACATCCGGCAAGAACCGCGACAGTCGCAACAGCGATCAAGGTACCCCGCATGCGGCTCCCCCGGTAGATCAATTGAGATTTAGAAATCATTTCACTCACCGTGCGGGCCCGCTTGTGGGCCGCGCTCATTCCATCGAAGATGACCAGAACGGCAAAAACACATTACTATGAGAGCCCAGCATTGTACTCTAGGGATCCCTTGTCATGACCAATCCAACCGATCTCAAGAATATCGGGCTCAAGGCGACCCTTCCGCGCCTCAAAATCCTTGAGATTTTTCAGCATAGCCCGGTACGTCACCTGACCGCCGAAGATGTGTACCGCAACCTCCTGCACGAAGAAGTCGATATCGGTCTCGCCACCGTGTATCGCGTGCTGACGCAGTTCGAGCAGGCCGGCCTGCTCTCGCGCAGCAATTTCGAATCGGGCAAGGCGGTGTTCGAACTGAACGAGGGGTCACACCACGACCACCTCGTGTGCCTCGATTGCGGGCTGGTCGAAGAATTTTTCGACCCCGAGATCGAAAGCCGTCAGCAGTCCATCGCCAAGGCCCGCGGCTTCAAGTTGCAGGAACACGCGCTGGCGCTGTATGGGGCGTGTACGAAGGAGAATTGCCCGCACCGCAAGCACTGACGAGCCGCTGGCCGCGTCAAGGCATGCGGTTAGGCACGTCGAAAAAGGCCCGGCCGATGGGGATCGGCCGGGCCTTTTTTGTCCATGCGGCTGCAAATTCCGCTATTCGGTCAGTTCCATGCTCGGCTCGAATGCGAGCCGCCACGGCTCTGCCAATTGCAGTTCGTCGCAGTTCGCCGCGTCGCCGCCCCGATCGATGACGATGAAATCGCTGACCTGATCCAACGCGAGCAACGGATGGTGCCAGACCCCTTTCGCGTAATTGACGCCCTGCCACGCGTCGGTCCAGAACGCGCGCATCCGCGCGGCGTCGAATTCGCCGGCGGGCGCGACCACCACCAGATAACGGCCCGCGCGTAAGGGAATGAAAGCCTGGCTGCCGAGCGGATGCCGCTCCATCATCGTGATCTCGACGGGCAGCGCACGCGGCTGCGCGCGAAACAGGTTGACGAGCGGCCGGCCGCCCTGCTCCGCCACGTCGATGCGCGCGAGGTCGTGATAACGCTCGGTCGTACCGCCGTTGATCGGAAAATGACGCGCGCCGTCGAGTTCGATCACGTCGCCGAACGGTGCGAACCGCGCGCGCGTCAGTCGTTCCATCTGCAAGATCTTCATGCTCCCGCTCCATGAGGTGACGTTAAGCGATCTCGCCCCACAGCCGCAGGCGCGACACGCCGCCGTCCGGGAAGATGTTCAAGCGCACGTGCGTGACCGGCCCGAGCGCGGCGAGGTCGTCCGTGAACGTGTGCACGCGGTCCATCTGCAGCTTCTGTTCGCCGAGCAGAACCGGCCAGAACATCGCTTGCGTGACGAGAGAAGCGTCGGTGCCGCCCGTGACCGACGCCGCCTGCAGGGAGCAGCGGTCCGGGAAGTTACCCTTGAAGTGCGCAGTGTCCACTTCGATCTTGTGGATTACGCCGGGCCGCGCGAGCGCGACGATCGCCCAGTCGTTGCCCGGCTCGCGACGCCGCCGCGTCTCCCAACCGTCCCCCATATTGACGCCGCGGCCCGGCATCAGCATCTGCGAGGCCGGCCCGAAATGCTGGTTGTTCGCGGCGACGAGGTATGCGCCATTTTCGATCGCGGCGAGATCGACCAGCGTGCCGCGCTCGACGCGGCTCCAGTCGCGCTGCGGCTGGCCGTACACGCGCAGCCGTGCGAGCCCGCCGTCGGGGTACAGGTTCACGCGCAGATGGGTGACTGGGCGCGCGTCCTTCACCTCGACGTAGTGGTGCTGGTTGCCCTGCAACGTCGTGGCCGCCACGAGCGGTTGCCAGTCGGCGTGATCGGGCGGCACCTCCGCGTCGCTATAGCAGGCATCGAGCGACGCCGCCGGCGGGAAATTGCCGGTGAAGTGGCTCGTATCGAGATCGACGCCATGCACGACGCCCGGCCGCGCAAGCTGGATCACGCAGTAGTCGTGGCCGGTCGTGCGCTTGCGACGCGTTTCCCAGCCGTCCATCCACTTGCCGTGGTCGTCGTATTTGCCGGGGATGAACACCGCCGGCTGCGGGTCGAGCATGCGCTCTTTCGGCGCGAAGAACTCGTCGCTCGCGAACAGCGCCTTTGCGCCGAGGCGCGGATCGGCGAGGTTCATATAGCGGCGCGTGAAGGCAGGAGCGTCCGGGTCGAGAATCGGGTTGGCCATGATAGCGGTCGGTGTAGAAGGGAAGAGGTCAGGAACGGACGGCGGCGTCACGGCATCCGCCGGCTCGCGAAAAACGGCAAAAGGTGTCTCAACCGGCAGCGGTTGGTCTGGTCGGACCAGCGCCGGCACAACGCCATTAGAGTGCCGGCGAGGGTTCGGTCACCCCCGGCTCGACGCGCGTGTCGTCGACGCTGGGCACGTAGCGCAGCGCCGCATCGCGATTCAGCACGCGATGCGCGCGCGCCTTGTCGATATCGTTTTCCCATACGGCGATCACCACCGTCGCGACGCAGTTGCCGATCAGGTTCGTCAGTGCGCGGGCAATGCCGACGAACCAGTCGACCGGCAGAATCAGCACGAGGCCGAGCACCGGAATCGCGGGAATGGCGGAGAGCGTCGCGGCGAGAATCACGATCGCCGAGCCCGGAATGCCGTGCGCGCCCTTCGAGGTCACCAGTGACACCAGCACGACGACGATCAGGTCATGGATCGACAGCGGCGTGTTGGTCGCCTGCGCGATGAAGATGACCGCAAGCGTTAGATAGATCGAGAAGCCGTCGAGGTTGAACGAGTAGCCGGTTGGAATCACGAGGCCGACAGTCGAATCCTTGACGCCCATCCATTCGAGCTTGCGCATGACCTGCGGCAGCACGGCGTCGGACGACGCGGTGCCGAGCACGATCGACAGTTCCTCGCGCAGATAGCGGATCAGCTTGAACACGCTGAAGCCCGCGAGCCGCATCACCATGCCGAGCACGAGCACGACGAAAACCACGCAGCTCGCGTAAAACACCAGCACGAGCATGCTGAGCTGCTTGAGCGACTCGACGCCGTAGGTGCCGGTCGTGAACGCGATCGCGCCGAGCACGCCGAGCGGTGCGAGCTTGATGATGAAACCCATCACGCGAAAGAACACCTGCGACAGCTCATCGATCAAGCCGCTCACCCGCTGCGCGCGGTTGCCGAGCAGCGACAGCGCCGAGCCGAACAGCACCGAGAACACGAGGATCTGCAGGATGTCCCCGGTCGCGAACGCATTGATGGCCGTCTCGGGGATGATCTTCAGCAGGAAGCCCGCGGTGTCCTTCAGGCTCTTCGCGTGCTCGGCGTAGCTCGCGAGCGACGCCGCATTGAGCGAATTCAGATTCACGTTCATGCCCGCGCCGGGACGCGTCGCGTAAGCGAGCAGCGCGCCGATCACGAGCGCGATCGTCGTCATCGCCTCGAAGTAGATCACCGCCTTCAGGCCGACGCGGCCGACCTTGCGCAGATCGCCCGCGTGCGCCATGCCGCTCACCACGACGCAGAATACGATCGGCCCGATCACCATCTTGATCAGCTTCAGAAAGCCGTCACCGAGCGGCCGCAGCGACTGCGCGAAATGCGGAAACACGGCACCGAGCACGATGCCCGCGACGAGCGCGATCACGACCCGGCCAAACAGCGAATTGAAGAATTTCAACACGGCTTCCTCCTGCGATGGTTGTCTCGGCGACCGCTGTTCAGACTGGTCGGACCAGAATCGTTATGGCGAATATTAGGAAGCCGATATACTCGCGTCAAGGATTCGTCGAACAGTGTTTACCCGTTGGTTTTTCGGCGATTTCGGGTCGGATTGGGGATTGGATGCGCCGCGCGGCGCGCCTTCTCTCGAGCACGTATAGAATTGCGGTCAGACCACGCTAACGAGCAAGCCGTCATGAAAAACGTCCCGCATACCGTCACCGACGCAGCCATCGCGACCATCCGCGAGCGCATCGAAGCGGGCGTCTATCCGGTGGGCAGCCTGCTGCCGGCGCAGCGCCAACTGTCCGATGAACTGTCGATCAGCCGCGCATCGTTGCGCGAGGCGCTCTCCACGCTCGAAGCGCTCGGCCTGCTCGTGATCCGTCCCGGCAAGGGCGTCTATGTGGAAAGCGCGCAGGCGAAGACCGCGCAGACGTGGCGCTTCGCCGAGCAGTCGTCGCTGCCCGACACCTATCAGATGCGTTACGCACTCGAAGGCTTCGTCGCCCGCATGGCGGTTCTCGCGGTCAGCAACGACGACCTCGCGTGGCTCGAGGAGAACATCACCGCGATGCAAGGCGCGCTCGCCTGCGAGGATCTCGACGAAGCGGCGCGGCTCGATTACGCGTTCCATATGCGCATCGTCAGCATCGCGGGCAACGCGGCGATCGAATCGATCCTGCGCAGCAGCGCCGAGATCATGAAGGAAAGCCAACGGCTGCCGTTCTACCGGCGCGAGCGGGTGCTGTCCACCTACACCGAGCATCGCGCGATTCTCGACGCGTTGAAGGCCCGCGATTCGCTCGCCGCGGGCCGGGCAATCGAGACGCACATCGCGAACGCCGCGCAGCGCGCTGGCGTCTACTTCCCGACGCCATAGACGCGGATACCGCGAACGAAAAAAAACCGCTCCGAAGAGCGGCTTTTTCATTCAGCGTGAAACCGGAACTTACTTCGCGTTCGCGAGCGCCACAGCCGTGTCCAGCATGCGGTTCGAGAAGCCCCACTCGTTGTCGTACCAGCTCGACACCTTCACGAGACGGCCCGACACCTTGGTCAGCGTCGCATCGAACGTCGACGAAGCCGGGTTGTGGTTGTAGTCGATCGACACGAGCGGTGCGTCGTTGTAGCCGAGGATGCCCTTCATCGCGCCTTCCGATGCTTCCTTCATGATCTTGTTGACTTCCTCGACCGTCGTGTCGCGCGCGGCGATGAACGACAGATCGACGACCGACACATTGATGGTCGGGACGCGGATCGCGTAGCCGTCCAGCTTGCCGTTCAGTTCCGGCAGCACGAGGCCGACCGCCGATGCTGCACCGGTCTTGGTCGGAATCTGGCTGTGCGTGGCCGAGCGCGCACGGCGCAGGTCTTCGTGGTACACGTCGGTCAGCACCTGGTCGTTCGTGTACGCGTGGATCGTCGTCATCAGGCCGTTCACGAGGCCGATCTTGTCGTTCAGCGGCTTGACCAGCGGTGCGAGACAGTTGGTCGTGCACGATGCATTCGAGATGACCGTATCCGATGCCTTCAGCACGTTGTGGTTCACCCCGTAGACGACCGTCGCATCGACGTCCTTACCGCCCGGTGCCGAAATGATGACCTTCTTCGCGCCGCCCTTGATGTGCGCGCTCGCCTTTTCCTTGGTCGTGAAAAAGCCGGTGCACTCCATCACGACGTCGACGCCGAGCTCGCCCCACGGCAGTTCGGCCGGGTTGCGGTTCGCCAGCACGCGGATCCGGTCGCCGTTCACGACGAGGTAGTCGCCGTCCACCGACACGTCGCCCGGGAATTTGCCGTGCGCGGTGTCGTACTGAGTCAGGTGAGCGTTGGTCTTCGCATCGCCCAGATCGTTGATGGCGACGATTTCGATATCGTGCTTCTTGCCGTTTTCATAGAAGGCGCGCAACGTGTTGCGGCCAATGCGGCCATAGCCGTTGATTGCGACGCGAATCGTCATGATTTATCTCCTGATGGCTAAAAAATCCGTTGATGTTCGCCCGGTAGGACATCCGGTTGTGTGCGTTGCCGCGCAGCCGCGAGGGGCGCGACGGCAACGCGACGCAACAATCAGCCCAGCGCGGCCTTGACCGTCGCCACCACGTGCTCGACGGTGAAACCGAAATGCTTGAACAGCGCGCCTGCCGGGGCTGACTCGCCGAACGTGTCGATGCCGACCACGCCGCCTTCCAGACCCACGTACTTGCGCCAGAAGTCCGACACGCCCGCCTCGATCGCGACGCGGCGCACGCCGTGCGGCAGCACGCGTTCACGGTACCCGGCGTCCTGCTTGTCGAACACGGTCGTGGACGGCATCGACACGACGCGTGCCGCGATGCCTTCGCGCGCGAGCGGCTCGACGGCCTTCATCGCGAGTTCGACTTCCGAGCCCGTGGCGATCAGGATGATCTTACGCGCGACGATTTCCTCGTCCCAGTCGCGCAGCACGTAGCCGCCCTTCTCGATGTTGGCGATCTGCGCGTCGGTGCGCTCGTTGAACGGCAGGTTCTGACGGCTGAAGATCAGGCACGACGGACCTTCGTGTTCGATCGCATGGGTCCAGGCCACCGCGGTTTCGACCGTGTCGGCGGGGCGCCACGTCTGCAGATTCGGGATCAGGCGCAGACTCGCGACGTGTTCGATCGACTGGTGGGTCGGGCCGTCTTCGCCGAGACCGATCGAGTCGTGCGTGAACACGAAGATCGATTGCGACTTCATCAGCGCGGCGACGCGCAGCGCGTTGCGGCTGTAGTCGGAGAACGTCAGGAACGTGCCCCCGAATGCCTTGTAGCCGCCATGCAGCGCGACGCCGTTGATCGCGGCGCTCATGCCGAACTCGCGCACGCCGTAGTTCACGTAGTTGCCGGCGGCACGGCCTTCGGCATTCACGCGCACGGGCTTCGCGGCCTTCCAGTTGGTCAGGTTCGAGCCGGTCAGGTCGGCGGAGCCGCCGAGCAGCTCGGGCAGCACGGCCGACAGGCCTTCGATGGCCTGCTGCGAGGCCTTACGCGTCGCGACGGTTTCCGCGCGTTCGTTCGCGCCGGCGATGATCGCGCGGGCCTTGTCCTTCCAGTCGGCCGGCAGTTGCTTCGCGCTGCGGCGCTTGAACTCGGCAGCCTCCTGCGGGTACTTCGCCGCGTAGGCCGCGAAGGCCTCGTCCCAGGCCGCTTCGATGCGCGCGCCCGCTTCCTTCGCATCCCATGCCGCGTAGACTTCCTGCGGAATCACGAACGGCTCCCACTTCCAGCCGATCGCTTCGCGCGTTGCCGCGATTTCCTTGTCGCCGAGCGGCGCGCCGTGCGAATCGTGCGAGCCCGCCTTGGTCGGCGCGCCTTCACCGATCACGGTCTTGCAGCAGATCAGCGTCGGCTTGTCCGACTGCTTCGCCTTCTGGATCGCCGCGTCCACTGCGTCGACGTCGTGACCGACCACGTTCGGGATCACGTTCCAGCCGTACGCTTCGAAGCGCTTCGGCGTGTCGTCGTGGAACCAGTGCACCACTTCGCCGTCGATCGAGATGCCGTTGTCGTCGTAGAACGCGATCAGCTTGTTCAGCTTCAGCACGCCCGCGAGCGAACAGGCTTCGTGCGAAATGCCTTCCATCAGGCAACCGTCGCCGACGAACACGTACGTGTGGTGATCGACGATCTTCGCGTCAGGCTTGTTGAATTCCGTGGCGAGCAGCGACTCGGCCAGCGCCATGCCGACCGCGTTCGCGAGACCCTGGCCGAGCGGGCCGGTGGTCGTCTCGACGCCCGGCGTGATGCCGTATTCCGGGTGACCCGGCGTCTTCGAATGGAGCTGGCGGAAGTTCTTGAGCTCTTCCATCGGCAGATCGTAGCCGGTCAGATGCAGCAGCGAGTACAGCAGCATCGAGCCATGGCCGTTCGACAGCACGAAGCGGTCACGATCGGCCCACTGCGGGTTCTTCGGGTTATGGCGCAGATGACGCGACCACAGGGCAACGCCGATTTCGGCCATGCCCATTGGCATGCCGGGGTGGCCGGAGTTCGCCTTTTGAACGGCGTCCATGGACAACGCGCGGATCGCGTTGGCCATCAGGGAGGTGGGTGCGGGAGACGGGGTCGTCATGTCGAGTCCGGAGACAGAGTCAGAAAGCGGGGCGCGCTTGAGGTCCGGGAGCTCGGCGGCCAGTTCGCTACGGCGCACGATGCGGCGCCACGAGACGCGAAACGGGCAGAGCAAGCGGACAAGGCTGAAAGCACCACATTCTAGCAGAAGGTTAACCCGTAACCGGCCCGAAAGCCGCCTGGCCGCGTGGTCCAACGCACACCGCCATGCACCGCATTTACAATTCGAGCAGCCGTGTTCGCCACGTTGCCGATCGAGTCCGTCCGCCGTGAACGCCCCCCTGTTGTTCCGACCGTGCCCCGCCCCCTTCGCGCTCACCATCGACGCGCTCGCCGCACGCGGCATCGATTCGCCGCGTCACGACGACCCAGCCTTGCAAGGGGGCTATTCTCGGCAGCACGATCGGTGCGCGATAAACTGGACCCGTTGACGAAGCCATCCATTTGAAGCGACGACACGTTGCGTGAATCGGTTCGAGCGATGCCGGCATGCCGCGCCCGCCCCGATCTCGCAACAATGGCTTCGCTGTCCCACGAGATCCGGAGAACTCCATGACCGCCCCCCGCCCCGCCGGTGTGCCCTGGCTGACCCCCTATCTGACGGTGCGCGACGCGCGCGCGTCGACGGCGTTCTTTTCGGCGGCGTTCGGCTTCGATGTGCGCGACAGCGTGCAGGACGACGGCGTCGTCATGCACGTCGAGATGACCTATCAAGGCCAGTTGATCGTGATGTTCGCGCCCGAAGGCGCGTTCGGCTCGACCGCGAAGACACCGAGAAGCGCGGGCACGATCGCGCCGCAATCGTTCTATGTCTATGTCGAGGACGTCGACGCCGTGTATGCTCGCGCGCTCGCGGCCGGCGCGAAGTCGCTGAGCGAGCCGCAAGACCAGTTCTGGGGCGACCGCTTCGCGCAGGTCGAGGATCTCGACGGCTATCGCTGGGCGCTCGCCCGCCACCTTTCCTGAGTACAAAAATCTTTCGTCGATGCCCCGTTTTTTTGTTGATATGCCGCTTTACCCCGAGGACGTGATCGCGCTCCCCGACGACGTCGTGCGCCACGTGAGCGTGTTGCGTCTGCAGCCCGGCGATTCGCTCGTGCTGTTCAACGGCGAGGGCGGCGAATACGATGCCAGGCTCGTCGAGGTCGAGCGCCGGTCGGCTCGTGTGAAGGTCGGCGAATATCGCCCGCTCGAGGTCGAACCGCCCTATCGGCTGACGCTCGCCCAAGGCATCGCCGGTGGCGACAAGATGGACTGGCTGATCGAGAAGGCGGTCGAGCTCGGCGCCGCGGGCTTCGTGCCGCTCGCCACCGCGCGCAGCGTCGTGCGGCTCACCGGCGAGCGCGCGCAGCGGCGGCAGCAGCACTGGCAGGGTGTGGTGCGGGCGTCATGCGAACAGTGCGGGCGCAATCGTCTGCCGCAGGTGATGCCGGTGCAGGAATTTGACTCGTGGCTCGATACGCTGTCGCGCGAGCCGGCACCCGACGAGCTGCGCCTGTTGCTGTCGCCGCGCGCGAGCATCGGCTTCGCGGCACTGCCCGGCGCGCCGCCGCAAGGTTGCGTGACGCTGCTGATCGGCCCCGAAGGCGGCCTTTCCGCCGACGAGGAAGCCGCCGCCATCGCACAAGGCTTTACCGCCGTGGGCTTGGGGCCGCGTGTGCTGCGTACGGAGACCGCGGGGATTGCATTGCTGGCGGCGCTCGCGGCGCGTTGGGGCGGCTGGTAAGCCGGGTGTGCGCGGCAAAGCATCGCCGCAAAAAGCGAAGGCCCGCCTGTTAGCGGGCCTTTGCCGTCTTTACCGCGACGTTCGCCACCGGATGCGCGCAACTGTGCCTGAACAGGCGAAAACCAGCTGGGCCTCAAGCGAACGAGTAAAACACCCGGAATGCGACCTTGCGCTCGGCCCAGAATTCGGCCGCTTCGCGGAAGACGTCGAGCAGCGTCTCGCGCCCTTCCTTGTCGAATTTCTGCGCGACTGGCAGTTGTTCAAGCACGATCACGAAGCCGGGCTGCGCGCCCGCCTTGTGCACGAGGTCGGTCAGGCAGTCGAAGAGCGCGTCGTAGTTCTTGCCGAAATGCTTGGGAAACAGGAACGATGTCGCGATCGTCTCGAGCACTTCCTGCTTCGAGGCCGCGTTGGCACAGTACGCATACAGAAAGTGCTGGCCGAGCTGGCTCGCTTCGTCGGCGAGATCCTGCACGCGGAACGCGCGGATCGACTGGACGATATTCGGCCGCACCGTCGCGAAAAGGCTCATGGGCTCCTCGTTCGATGAAACCACCGTGCCAGCCTCACTTTGATTGTCGCGGCCCTGCTCGCCGGCGCGCATTTTCATGACGCGTTGGAACAAATTGCCGTCGCCGGCCGCGAAAAGATCCGTCGCGACTCCGGAATCGTGCGCGTAGATGTTGTCGCTCATGCCATTCATCCCGATGTCATTCAACAATACGATTAAAACTGGTGTAGTGGTCGTCCGAGTAGTAACAATTGTCGGTTCGCTGTAGCGGACCTCCGCAGACGATGCGGCGCGCCCCGCGATTACGCGCGTGAGGCGTGGGGACGGTGTATTCGTGGTAATAGCCGCGCCGATGGACGGGCAGCACACGTTCGTAGTTACCGAATACGATGCCGTCTTTCTGATACGGGTAAGGCCCGCCGGCGGCAATGAGGTTCAGCGTATTGACCGCCTCGCGCGGCAATTGCGCGAGCGCGACGGTACCGACCTCCACTTCCACCCCGGCACGCGCCGGGTAGTCTCGCGCCAGCGCGGAGGGCGCGGTCGACCATGCGCAGAACGCGACGGCACCGATCAGCACGCCTCTTATGCGCAACCAGTTGCGTGCCATGTATCAGGTTCCCGCTGTCAGATCACGAGTTTTACGACCATGAAAGTCGTAAGGGTATCGCTAATAGCCTTTGGAATCAACGTTCGACGGGCCAACGACATCATGGCGCGCCCCGCAAAAGGCGGGGGATCAGGGCTTTGACGACATTTGACAAAATGTTTAGCCTGATCGGGATAAACTGAGCCTGATCGTGATCGAACACAGCGCGAGGGCGGAGCAAGCGGCCGCTCGCCGAGGTGTTCGGTGACGGTCGATAGAGCCTGGAACTACCCAGCCGAAAGGCTGTGTCATTGCCATTTTTCGGGGTGGCGATCCCCAGCTTGCCCTGAGGGCGTGCCCATTGCGGGCACGCCATTTTTTCGGGGCGCGCCGGTTGGAGAACCGGCGCCTGGCCTGTCGCGGGCCGGTAACAATACGCGGATCAGCGGGTCGCGCTGACGTCCGCAACCAGCAGCGCCGCCATGTTGACGATCCGGCGCACCGTCGCCGACGGCGTCAGCACATGCACCGGCTTGGCCGCGCCGAGCAGAATCGGGCCAATCGCGATGTTGTTGCCAGCCGCCGTCTTCAGCAGGTTGTACGAGATGTTGGCCGCGTCGATGTTCGGCAGCACCAGCAAATTCGCATCGCCTTCCAGCGTCGAATCGGGCAGCACTTCGCGGCGCAGGTTGGCATCCAGCGCGACATCCCCGTGCATTTCGCCGTCCACTTGCAACTCCGGCGCGCGTTCACGCAGGATGTCGAGTGTGTCGCGCATCTTCTGCGCGGTCGGCGCATTGCTCGAACCGAAGTTCGAATGCGACACCAGCGCGACCTTCGGCTCGATACCGAAACGGCGCACCTCCTCGGCTGCCATGATCGTAATCTCGGCCAGCTCCTCCGGGGTGGGGTCGACGTTCACGTGCGTATCGACGAGGAAGATCTGCCGGTTCGGCAGCACCAGCCCGTTCATCGCCGCGTAGACCTTCGCGCCCGGCTTCTTGCCGATCACCTGGTCGATAAAGTGCAAATGACGGTGCGTCGTACTGACCGTGCCGCAGATCATGCCGTCCGCCTCGCCCTTCCTGACCATCATCGAGCCGATGAGCGTGGTGCGGCGGCGCATTTCGAGCTTGGCCATCTGCGTGGTGATGCCCCTGCGCGACATCATCTTCGCGTATTCCTGCCAGAAATCGCGATAACGTTCGTCATGGTCGGTGTTGACGATCGTAAAGTCCTGTCCCGCCACGAGCCGCAGGCCATAGCGTGCGATGCGCTGTTCGATCACCGCCGGCCGGCCGATGAGAATCGGCTTGGCGAGCTTTTCGTCGACGATGATCTGCATTGCGCGCAGTACGCGTTCTTCTTCGCCTTCCGCGAACACGATGCGCTTCTTTTCCGGCTCGACGCTGCGCGCGAGCTGGAAGATCGGCTTCATGGTGGTGCCGCTGTGGTAGACGAATTGCTGCAGATGCTGGGAGTACGCGTCCATGTCCTCGATCGGACGCTCAGCGACGCCGCACTCCATCGCGGCCTTCGCCACCGCGGGCGCGACCTTGACGATCAGACGCGGATCGAAAGGCTTCGGAATCAGGTACTCGGGCCCGAACGAAAGATCCTGGATGCCGTACGCAGTCGCGACGACGTCGCTCTGCTCCTGGCGCGCCAGCTCGGCGATCGCGTTGACCGCGGCGATTTCCATTTCGCGCGTGACCGTCGTCGCACCGGCATCGAGCGCGCCGCGGAACAGGAACGGGAACACGAGCACGTTGTTCACCTGGTTCGGGTAGTCGGTGCGGCCCGTGCACAACACCGCATCCGGGCGCACTTCGAGCGCGAGTTCCGGCAGGATTTCCGGCGTCGGGTTCGCGAGCGCGAGGATCAGCGGCTTGGCGGCCATTTTCTTGACCATGTCCTGCTTGAGCACGCCGCCAGCCGACAGGCCGAGGAAGATGTCCGCGCCTTCGATCGCTTCGCTGAGCGAGCGGGCGCTGGTTTCACGCGCGAAGCGTTCCTTGACCGGGTCCATCAGCTCCGTGCGGCCCTTGTAGACCACACCCGCGAGGTCGGTCACGGTGATGTTTTCGAGCGGCAGGCCGATGTCCACGAGCAGGTCCAGACAGGCGAGCGCCGCCGCGCCCGCGCCGGAGGCAACCAGCTTGACTTCCTTGATGTCCTTGCCGACCACCTTCAGGCCATTGGTGATCGCCGCCGCGACGACGATCGCGGTGCCGTGCTGGTCGTCGTGGAAGACCGGAATCTTCATGCGCTTGCGGCATTCGCGCTCGACGATGAAGCAGTCCGGCGCCTTGATGTCCTCGAGGTTGATGCCGCCGAAAGTCGGCTCCAGCGCGGCGATCACCTCGACCAGCTTGTGCGGATCAGTCTCGTTGATCTCGATATCGAACACGTCGATGCCGGCGAACTTCTTGAACAGGACGGCCTTGCCTTCCATGACCGGCTTCGACGCGAGCGGCCCGATGTTGCCGAGACCCAATACCGCGGTACCGTTCGTGACGACGCCGACGAGGTTGCTGCGCGCGGTGAAACGCGCGGCGTTCAACGGGCTTTCGACGATTTCCTCGCACGCGAACGCGACACCCGGCGAATAAGCCAGAGCGAGGTCGCGCTGATTGAGCATCTGCTTGGTCGGGGCGATCGCGATTTTGCCGGGAGTCGGGAACTCGTGGTAATCGAGAGCGGCTTCGCGGAGTTTGGTATTGACGGGATTCGACATAAGGCGGGCTTCGAAGTGCAGATTAGAATAGACGTTCGACGGCATTGTAGCGCCAATCGCCTACGCAATTCCTTCAATACGGGTACAACAGCCACGACTTAAACAGCGCGAAAGCGCGCTATGCCGATGCTTGCGCGCCGTGCGGGGCGATGGTCCTACGCGTGCGGCGGGCCACCGCGTTGCACAATCGCTAGCTGCATAATTTCTCCCTTCTTCTCCGCTCACGTGCCGCCAACATGCTCTCCGAGTTTTCGCTGATCGACCGCTTCTTCGCCCGCCGTGCCGCTGCTAACCGGTCGTCCGCTGCAGAGGGCATCCCGCTTGGCATCGGCGACGATTGTGCGTTGCTGACGCCGCGCGCAGGCGAGATGCTGGCGATATCGACGGACATGCTGGTCGAAGGCCGCCATTTCTTCGCTGATATCGATCCCGAAGCGCTCGGCCACAAGGCGCTCGCCGTCAATCTCTCGGACCTCGCCGCGATGGGCGCGCAGCCACTCGCGTTCATGTTGGCCTTTTCGCTGCCCAAAGCAGACGAGGCCTGGCTCGCCGGGTTCAGCGAAGGTCTGTTCGCACTGGCCGAGCGTTACGGTTGCGAGCTGATCGGCGGCGACACGACGGGCGGCCCGCTCAATCTGTGCATCACGGTGTTCGGCAGCGTGCCGCCACAAACGGCGTTGCGCCGCGATGCCGCGCAACCCGGTGACGACATCTGGATCTCCGGCACGCTCGGCGATGCGCGCGCCGGACTCGGCGTGCAGCGCGGCGAATGGACCGCCAATGCGAACGACGCCGCGATGTTCCGCCACGCGCTCGAACGCCCCGAGCCGCGCATCGCGCTCGGCCTCGCTTTGCGCGGCATCGCGCACGCGGCGCTCGACCTGTCGGACGGCTTGGCCGGCGATCTATTGCACATCCTCGAGCGCTCGTCGATGCGCGCCAGCGTCGACGTCGACGCGGTGCCGCGCTCGGCCGCGCTGCGCCGACTCGCGCCCGACATCCAGCAGCGCTGCACCCTCGCGGGCGGCGACGACTACGAGTTGTGCTTCACCGCGCCCAGCGCCGCGCGCGCCGCGGTCCAAGCCGCCGCGCAGAAGGCGTCCGTGCCAGTCACCCGCATCGGTACAATAGCTGCTCTGGCGTCGCCCGCCGACCGCCCGGCCATCGCGTGGCGCAACGCCGCCGGCGCGCCGCTCACCGTGACGTTGCAAGGTTTCGATCACTTCCATGCAGAATGACCCCTCGCTCGGCCCCGCCGACGACTTCATCGGCGGCGAACCGCCCCGGGCACCCGGACCGCGCGCGCCGAAACCCGCTCAGCCGCGTCGCGCGACCGCGCGCTTCATGCTGTCGCATCCAGTCCACATCCTGTCACTCGGCTTCGGCAGCGGTCTGTCGCCGGTCGCGCCGGGCACGGCCGGCACGCTGTTCGCGTGGGCCTCGTTCGCGGTACTGAGCCGCTTTTTGACGGTCATCGATTGGGGCGTGCTGATTGTCGTCGGCTTTCTCGGTGGCATCGCGCTGTGCGACTTTACTGCGAAGCGGCTCGGCGTCGAGGATCCGTCGGCGGTCGTGTGGGACGAAATCGTCGCGTTCTGGCTCGTGCTGCTGATGGTCACGCCTGTCTCGCTCGGCGGCCAGGTGTGGGCGTTCGTGGTCTTCCGCTTCTTCGACATGGTGAAGCCACCGCCCATCGGCTACTTCGACCGCCGGCTGAAAGGTGGCTTTGGCATCATGTTCGATGACCTGATCGCCGCATTCTTTTCGTTGCTCGTGATTGCGCTGTGGCGGATGTCGGTTTGAGCGCTGCCTGATCATCGTTTGAGTGCCGTTTGCCGCGCCTCACGGCCGGCTTCGTTTTTTGGATTGACTGACGCTATGCCTACCGATTCCGTCGTTCATCAGCTTGCGATCCGCGTGAGCAACCGTCTGCGCGACGAGCGCCTGATGCTCGTGACCGCCGAGTCCTGCACGGGCGGCATGGTCGCGACCGCGATCACCGACATTTCCGGCAGCAGCGGCTGGTTCGAGCGCGGTTTCGTCACATATTCGAACCAGGCGAAAAGCGAAATGATCGGCGTGCCGGCCGAGCTGATCGAAAAGCACGGCGCGGTCAGCGAGCCGGTCGCGCGCGCAATGGCCGAAGGCGCCCTGCGCAACAGCCGCGCGCAGGTGTCGCTCTCGACCACCGGCGTCGCCGGACCCGGCGGCGGCACCGAGAACAAGCCGGTCGGCATGGTGTCGTTCGGCTGGAGCAACCGGCTGCATACATCGGTGGAAACGAAAATATTCAAAGGCGACCGCGAACAGATCCGCGTGCAGGCCACGGCGCACGCGCTGCGCGGACTGCTGGCGCTGCTCGACGAGCGCGAACATTGAACGGGGCGCGGCCTCGTATCTAACCATCGCCCAGGAGACGGAGCCATGCCGGATTCGCGCTCGATCGCCGACGAACTGATCCGCCGCTTCGAACTGAAGCCGCATCCTGAGGGCGGCTTTTTCGCGGAAACCTACCGTTCGGACGCGCGCGTGCTGCGCGCCGGCCAACCGGGCAAGACTGACGGCACCCGCGCGGCGTCGACCGCGATCTATTACCTGCTGCGCGACGGCGCGCATTCGGCGTGGCATCGGATTCGTTCCGACGAGGTGTGGCACTTCTACGCCGGCGAGCCGTTGCTGGTCCATGTGCTGGACGAAAGCAACGCCGGCGGCACGCTCGTCACGCACCAGCTCGGCAATCCGCTGACGCATCCCCACACAGTGTGTCAGGGCGTCGTGCCGGCAGGCTTGTGGTTCGCCGCCGAATGCGCCGATCCGGCGTCGTTCGCGCTGGTCGGTTGCACGGTGGCGCCGGGTTTCGAATTCAGCGAGTTCGAGCTCGCGGACGTGGGCGCACTGAAGGCGCGGCATCCGCGGCATGCGGAGTTGATCGGGCGGCTCGGGCCGGCGGCTTGACGCGTCGCGCCGCCCGTCGCGGGATCGCCCGCAGGTTCAACGAAACGCGTTGATCCTGTCGCGCGTGTCCTTCGCGGCCTGCGCGGCCGCTTGCGCGAAGTCGTCGCCCTTGCCCGCATAGATGATCGCTCGCGACGAGTTGATCAGCATGCCGGTGCCGTTCGCGGTCCGCCCGGCGCTCACGGTGGCCTGCACGTCGCCGCCCTGCGCGCCGATGCCCGGAATCAGCAGCGGCATGTCGCCGACGATCCCGCGCACCACTTCAATTTCCTTCGGAAACGTCGCGCCGACCACGAGACCGAGCTGCCCGCTCGCATTCCACTTCTGCGCCGCCAGTTGCGCGACGACCTGATACAACGGCCGGCCGCCCGTTTCGAGGAATTGCAGATCGGAGCCGCCCGGGTTCGACGTGCGGCACAGCACGATCACGCCCTTGCCCTCGTGCTCGAGATACGGCTCGATGGAATCGAAACCCATGTACGGATTGACCGTCACCGCGTCGGCCCGGTAGCGCTCGAAAGCCTCGCGCGCGTACTGCTCGGCGGTGCTGCCGATATCGCCGCGCTTCGCGTCGAGAATCACCGGCAGGCCCGGATGGTTCGCGTGGATGTGGGCGATCAACTGCTCGAGTTGGTCCTCCGCGCGATGCGCGGCGAAGTAGGCAATCTGCGGCTTGAACGACGACGCGTACGGCGCGGTCGCATCGACGATCGTGCGGCAGAACTCGAAGATCGCGTCGGCGCGGCCGGCGAGCGCACCCGGGAATTTGCTGGGCTCGGGATCGAGGCCAACGCACAGCAGCGAGTTCGTGCGCTGCCAGGCGTCGTTGAGTGTCTGGATGAAATTGGACATGGTGAGTCTCGCGGCGAGCCGGTAATCGGGGAGGCGCGTATTTTACCCGCGTCTCGCGCGCGGCTCCTTGCGGCGCCGCCTCGCCTCCTACGCCTTGCGCCGCATGCCGCGCCCGCCCGGCATCGAGCGTAGCCCGATGCGCTCGACCGAAAAGCGGAACGTGCGCGTCAGGCGCTCGCCGCGCTTGAGCAGGGTCATGCCGTTTTCGCTCGCGCCGCCGGCGAGGTTCACTGCATTGATCGGATGATCGACCGGCTCGAAGCAGAAGAAGTCTTCGCCGGGTGGGGTGTACAGCACGTAGTAGTCGGTATCGGCAGCGATGTTCAGCGATAGGCGGCGCTTCGGCCACACCACCGATGCCTGGCCGCTCCAGCCGGTGAACGCGTGATTGACGATCGTCTCCGGCAGCGGATACGCGACGCCGAATTGCCAGGCGGGCGGCGCCGGCACGTGACGCACCGGCAGCCAGTCGTCGCCCGACAGCCACAGGCCGCCCGCCGCCGCCGACAGCTCGGTATCCGCGTCGCGCACGAAGAACGGGTGCACGCCGAGCCCGAACGGCAGAGCCTCGCGGCCAGTGTTTTCGATTTCGAGCGCGACCACCAGCGTGGGACCGTCGAGCCTATAGGTTTGCGTCGCGCGGAACGCGTACGGCTTGCCGTCGCGGTGATCGAGCATGAGCCGCACGCGTTCGCGGTCGGCGTCGAGCACCTGCCATGGCGCGAGCCAGCCGTCGCCGTGAATCGGCAGCGGTTCGTCGGCGCGGTTGCGCGGCACCTCGACGCGCCGCCCAGCCACGCTGAAACGACCGCCGCCGATGCGGTTCGAGTACGGCAGCAGCGGATAGCAGGCGAGCTGATTCGGTTGCGTGTCGACGCCGACGTGGTGGCAGCGCCGGAAGATCGGCGTCAGCACGCCGTCGTCGCGCCAGTCGAAGCGGGTCACGCCGCCACCGAGCGTCGGCGCTACGTCGAGGCGCAGTTGCGCGTTGGCGAGCGTGATGCACGCGATATCGCCGGCGCTGCTTTCGCCGACCGCCACCGCCGACGTGCTCGGGCCCGCGAGCACAGGGTTGGCCGCCGCGGCAAGTCGCGAGCGGCGGGTTTGGGACGTGGTGGATGAGGCTGAAACGAGATTCGCAACAGTCATATCTGGCTCCATCGAGAGGCGTGGGACGTTGCCGTCCGGGCTGGCGGGTGTGGTGGGCGATCTTTTGACGAAGTCGCCTCGAGTCCGAACTGCATGTTGCCGATTCGTTGCCGGCCGGCCGCGGGCGTGCCGCTCGCAGCCGAAACTGCCACATCGACTTCTGTTTCACCTTCGGGATCGCGGCCCCGGCGCGCGGCCAAGGCTGCGTCATTCTGCGCTAGATGGGCGCGCCCTGGAACAGCGGCTCGGCCAAACCGTGGCGCGCAAGCGTCGCGACGAACACGCCGCCCGCGAGCGTGTCGGCCGCGCGCGCCGTCGCGTCGAGCTCGGCGTACGCGCTCGTGATGTACAGCGTGTCGAGCGGCGCGCTGTGCGCGGCCGCGCCGAGAGCGGCAGCGCCGAACGCGACGCAGCTCGGCTGCGTGGTCGGCACGTCGATGCGCTCGGTTTCCACGCCATCGGGACCGTAGCGCACCACGCGCGCGCCGCCCCACTGCGCGTTCCACAGACCGCCGTCGCTGTCGACGGTCGAGCCGTCGGGGATGCCGTTCGCATCGGTCAGACGAGTGAACAGCCGTTCGTTCGCGATACCGCCATCCGCGTGATAGTCGCAGGCGCGGATTTCACGCGTCGGCGAATCGCAGTAGTACATCGTCGCGCCGTCGGGGCTGAATGCGAGGCTGTTCGAAATCGCCGGCGCTGGCAACGGTAAGCGTTCCAGCGACAGATCTTGATTGAGCCGGTAAAAGCCGCCGACCGCCTGCAGTTTTCCACTTTCGTCCTTGGTGCCGAACACGAAGCGCCCTTGCCGATCGCAGCGGCCATCGTTGACGCGTGTATTCATGCCGGGCTCGACGTCGATGATCCGCTGCGTATTGCCGGTTTCCAGATCGAAAAACGCGAGCTGCGATGCGAGCCCGAGCAGCAGGTAGCGCGGGTTTTCACACAGCGCGAAGGTGGCGAGCCGCTCGGGCATGTCGAACGAATCGCTGCGGCCGTCGGCCGGATCGTAGCGCCACAGCCGCGCGCCTTCGATGTCGGTCCAGTAGAAGCGCCCGCTCCTCGAGCACCAGGTCGCGCCTTCGCCAAGCTCGCATTGCGCGTCGATGAGCAGCGTGGCCCGCTGCGCGCGCGGGTTGACGCTCACGCCCAGCCTCCGTCGACGACGATGTCCTGCGCGGTGATCATGCGGCTGTCGTCGGCGGCAAGGAACAGCGCCATGCGCGCGAGGTCGGCCGGCATCAGCTCGGCGTCGATGCACTGGCCCTCCTTGATCTGGCGGCGGCCGTTGTCGTCGAGCCACAGACGCAACTGCTTCTCCGTCATCACCCAGCCCGGCACCAGCGTATTGACGCGAATATTGAAGTGCCCGAGGTCGCGCGCAAGGCCGCGCGTCAACCCCTGCACCGCCGACTTCGACAAGACGTACACCGGATAGCCGCCGTTCTTCAGCATCCAGCTGATCGAGCCGAGGTTGATGATGGAGCCGCTGCGCGCGGCCTTCATGTCCTCCATCACGGCCTGCGCCGCGAAGAACTGATGGCGGATGTTGACCGCGATACCCGCGTCGAACGACTCGCGCGTCACCTCGCCGATCTGGTGGCGCTTGTCGTTCGCCGCATTGTTGACGAGCACCTGGATCGGACCCAGCGCCGCCTTCACGTCGGCGATTGCTTTTTGCAGCGCGTCGACGTCGGTCAGATCGCAGCTCAGAAAGAGCGGCTTGTGCTTCGAATCGCCGAGCTGCTCGGCGAGGGCTTCGCCCGCGCTCGCATCGATATCGAAGAACGCGACGCGAGCGCCCTGCGCCGCGAAGTGCTCGACGAACGATGCGCCGATGCCGGTCGCGCCGCCCGTGATCAGCACCGTACGGTCGACGAGGCTCGGATAGCGCGCGTACGCGGTGTCAGCGAGGCGGACGTTTGCATTGGCGGGAGACGACATCGTTCGATTCCTTTATGAGCTTGAGATGAGATGAAAATAAATCAGTCGCGCGAACCGCGGTTCTTCAACTGGTCGAGCAACACGGCCGCGAGCAGGATCGCGCCGCGCACGAGGTACTGGTAGAACGCGTCGATGTTCATGAGGTTCATCACGTTTTCGACCGTGCCCATGATCAGCACGCCGATCACGACGCCCGAGATCGTGGCGCGGCCGCCCAGCAGCGACACGCCGCCGAGCACGCACGCGGAGATCACGTTCAGCTCGAAGCCTTCGGCGGCGTTCGGCTGACCCGAGGTGATGCGCGAGGCGAGGATCACGCCGGCGAGCGCGGTGACCGCGCCCTGGATCAGGAAGATATAGACGCGCGTGCGCTCCACGTTGATACCGGCGAGCCGCGACGCTTCAGGATTGCCGCCGATCGCGAGCGTATTGCGGCCGTACACGGTCTGGTTCAGCATCACGCCGAACACGATGAAGCAGATCAGCGTGACCCAGATCGGCAGCGACACGCCGAAGAACGTCAGGCCGCCCAACGCGATGAACGTATCCGACGACACGCCGACGGCCTGCCCATGCGACACGATGAAGCCGAGGCCGCGGACGATTTCCATCGTCGCGAGCGTCGTGATCAGCGCGTTGATCCGCAAATAAGCGATCACCGCGCCGTTGACGAAGCCAATCACGGCGCCCGCCGCGACCGCCGCGACGATCGCGATGAACGTGCTGTTCGTCGCGTTCAGCACCATCGCGCACAGCACTCCGGCAAACGCGACGGTCGAGCCGACCGACAGGTCGAAGTCGCGCGACGCGAGGCAGAACATCATCGTGCACGCGACCATGCCGATCTGCGAAATCGACAGCGCGAGGCCGAGCATGTTCTCGATCGAGAAGAAATGATCGACGGTCAGCGACATCGTGACGAACATGACGACGAAGATCACGATCAGGCTGTATTCGGTGATTTGCTGCCACCATCTGGCCTTGTCGGTGGTGTGCGGAATCAGCGCGTCCGCCGCGCTCTTGGCGGTCTGCTGCGCGAGGTTTTCTCTGGCTTGCATGTTCAATACTCCTCCCCGTTCCCCACGGGTTGCGGACTCACGTCCGGATAAGGTTCAGGCCGCGCGCGACGCGTTCTGGCTGGCGGCGTTCAAGCTTGCGTTATCCGGCAGCGCGGTGGAGCTTTGCGGCAGCGCGAGGCTCAGCACCGACTGCTCGGTCGCATCCTTGCGTGCAAGCTCGCCGGAAATGCGGCCCTGGCGCATCACGACGATCCGGTCGGACACACCGAGCACTTCGGGCAATTCCGACGAAATCATCACGATCGCGCAGCCGCGCTCCGCAAGCTGATAGATCACGTGATAGATCTCGTGCTTCGCGCCGACGTCGATGCCGCGCGTCGGTTCGTCGAGAATCACGACCTTCAGATCGGGCTCGGCGAGCCAGCGCGACAGAATCGCCTTCTGCTGGTTGCCGCCCGACAGGAAGCGGATCTTCTGCCGGCGATGCGGCGTCTTGATCTTCAGGAGCTTGATGAAACGGTCGGCGGTCTGCGCTTCCTTCTTGCGATCGAGAAACACGCCCGCGCGCAAATAGTGACGGCGGCAGCTGATGTTGATGTTCTCGGCGACGCTCGCCATCGCGACGATGCCCTCTTCCTTGCGATCCTCGGGACACAGCACGATGCCGTGTTTGATCGCCTCGCCCGCGCTGCGCACCTTGATCGGCTTGCCGTCGAGCATCAGCTCGCCACCTTTGCGATGCTCGGCGCCATACACCAGATGCATCAGCTCGCTGCGCCCCGCGCCGACCAGACCGAAGAAACCGACGATCTCGCCGCGCCGCACCTCGAAGCTCGCCGGCTGCTCGAGCGGATGACCTTCGATCGCTTTCGCGGCGAAGCGCACTTCGCCGAGCGGCCGCGGCGCATAGCTGTAGATGTCCGAAATCTCCCGCCCGACCATCTCGCTGACGATCATGTCGCGCGACACGCCTTCGAGTGTGGGATGCGACGCAACCTTACGGCCGTCGCGGAAGATCGTGCACGCGTCGCACAGCTCGTAAATCTCGTCCATGCGGTGCGAGATGTAGATCATCGCGCGGTTGTCGGCGCGCAGATCGCGCACGAGCTTGAACAGCACCTCGGTCTCGCGATGCGACAGCGAGCTGGTCGGCTCGTCGAGCGCGATCACGCGCGCGTTGCGCATGAGCGCCTTGCAGATCTCGACCATCTGCCGCTGCGCGATCGACAGCTTGCGCAACTTGGCGTTCGGATCGAGCGCGACGCCCATCGCTTCGAGCCGCTCGCGCACGAAGCGCTTCGCCTCGCGCTTGTTGACCCAGCCGAGCGAGTTGGGCAGCTGGCCGAGCAGCAGATTTTCCGCGACCGTGAGGTCGGGCACGTACTGCAGTTCCTGGTGAATCACCGCGATGCCGGCGCCGATCGACGCGGCCGCGCTCGGAAAATGCACCTCGTTGCCGTCGATCATCATGCGGCCCGAATCGGGCTGATACTCGCCGCCGAGGATCTTCAGCAGCGTCGATTTTCCTGCGCCGTTTTCGCCCATCAGGCCGTGCACCTGGCCGACGTTGACGTCGAAGGACACACCGTCGAGCGCGCGCACGCCTGGAAAAACCTTGCCAATATTGTCAAAACGTAGCGTCGCTGACACTTCGCCTCCTTGTAGACCGTACGCGCGCCGCTCGCCCCGATACCGAGGCGAGCGGCGCGCCGGCGGTGTACTTCAGCTCACCGCAAGACTCGCGCTCACTTCGACGCGAGGCCCATCTTCTCGCGCACTTCCCCGACGTTCTCGCGCGTCGCGAGCATGCCGCTCGTCAGCGTCAGCAGCGGCGGCTCCTTGCCTTGCGTGATCCACGCGTACATCAGTTCCGAGGTTTCCTCGCCGTGGCGCTTCGGGCTGATGATCACGGTGCCGAAGAAGCCCGTCGGCTGGGGCTTCTTGAACTCGTTCAACGCCGAGTCCGCGCCGCCGATGCCGACGCCGATCATGTTGTCGGCCTTGATGCCGCGGCCTTCCGCCGCGCGCACCGCGCCGAGCACGCCTTCATCGTTCAGCGCGTAAGCGACCCAGTGCTTGAACTGCGGGTTCTTCGTCAGCGCGATGTTGGCCGCGTTGAACGCGTTTTCCGTGTCGGTCTTCGCCTGCGGCGCGGCGATCACGTTCGCTTTCGGAAAGCCCGCGGCGACCAGCGCGTCGGTCGCGCCGGTGGTGCGGTCATGGGCGGTGGGCAGTTGCTCGTAGGTCACGTCGATCGCGCCGACTTCCTTCATGTCCCAGCCGCGCTTCTTGATTTCAGCCGCGATACCGTCGCCGACCTGCTTGCCGATGTTGTACGCCGAGATGCCCATATGCGGCACCGACTCGATCGGCTTGCCGGCGCCGTCGACCAGGCGGTCGTCGACCGTCATCATCTTCAGGCCATCGGCCTTCGCCTTCGCGACGATGCCCGGCCCGAGCTTGACGTCGGGCGTGCAGATCACGAAGCCCTGCGCCTTCTGCGCGGCGAGGTTATCGATGGCGCTCATTACCTTCTCGCCCGACGGCGCACCGATCTTCACGAGCGTGAAGCCCTTGTCCTTGGCGGCGATCTCGGCGAATTTCCATTCATCCTGGAACCAGGGCTCCTCAGGCTGCTTCACGAGGAAGCCGATCTTCACGGTATCGGCAGCCTGCACGGCCGGCGCGTTGAAGAGCACACCCGTCGCCGCCGCTGCCAGCGTGAGGAAAATTCTGCGTTTCATGATGCGTGTCTCCTGACTAATTGATAACGAGAAGGTATCGGCCGCGTCTTCTAGTACCGGTCTGACACACGCGGCCAGCGCGTCGTCCGGTGTTCTGTGCGTGTGTGTGCCTGGGCGTCCGCAAGCGTCTCCTGGCGAGGCGAATTCAGTCGTGATACAGCACCGAGCGACCGCCATCGACGGTGATGCAGCTCGCGTTGATGAACGGCGCCTCGTCCGATGCGAGGAACACCGCGGTCATCGCCACCTCCTCCGGGCGACCGATGCGCTTCATCGGCTGCAGATCGAGTGTCGCCTGCTTCGCGGCGGCCGGATCGGGCTGCGCGTTCCACCAGTCGTGCGTCAACTGCGTCTCGATGTAGCCCGGCGCGATCGCATTCACGCGCACGTTGTGCGGTGCGTACTCGATGCCGAGCGCGCGCGTGAGGCCAATCACGCCGTGCTTTGCGACCGGGTACGGAAAGCAGCCCGGAATGATCTTGAACGCGTGCGTCGACGCAATATTCACGATGCTGCCCGCGCCCCGCTCGACCATGCCCGGCAGCGCCGCGCGACAGCCGTTCCACACGCCGTCGAGATCGACCGCGAAACAGCGCCGCCAGTCGTCGTCGGTCATCGTCAGCGGATCGCAGAACACGTTGATGCCCGCGTTGTTCACGAAGATGTCGAGCCCGCCGAACGCGCGTTCGCCCTCGCTCACCGCCTGCTGGACCGACGCGGACTGCGTCACGTCGGTCTGCACCGCGAGCACGCGCGCCCCGGTCTGTGCCTCGATCTGCGCGGCCGTGCGTTGCGCCATGTCGAGATCGAGTTCCGCCAGCACGACCGCCGCGCCCTCGCGCGCGAACGCGAGCGCGATCGCCGCACCGATGCCGCGCCCCGCGCCGGTGACGAGAGCGGCTTTGCCGGCGAGCCGGTTCATTTCCTCGCGCCCGCGCGGGCGATCCGCAAACCGTTGATGAACGCCTTCGCATGCGAAGCGGTCACCGCCGCGCTCTGTCCCGGCTTGTACAGCGCCGAGCCGAGGCCGAAGCCGTTCGCGCCGGCGCTGAGGAACGGCCCCATGTTGTCCGGCGTGATGCCGCCCACCGGCACGAGCGGCACCTGCGCGGCGATCACCGCGCGCCATGCCTTGACGATCTGGCAGCCGAGCTGCTCGGCAGGGAACATTTTCAGCACGTCCGCGCCGTTCTTGAGCGCGATGAACGCTTCGGTCGGCGTCGCAACGCCCGGCGCGCATGCGAGGCCGCGTGCCTTCGCGGCGATGACGACCTCCGGATCGCTATGCGGCATGACGACGAGCTCGCCGCCCGCGGCCTTCACGTCGTCGACGAACTGCGGATGCAGCACCGTGCCCGCGCCGACGATCGCATCGGGCGGCAGCACCTCGCGGATCGCCGAGATGCTGTCGAACGGCTGCGGCGAATTCAGCGGCACTTCGACGATGCGAAAACCGGCTTCGTACAGGGCTTGCCCGTGATCGGCCGCGTCGGCGGGCGTGACCCCGCGCAGGATCGCGATCAGCGGACAGGCTTCGAACGCAGTGATCAGACCCGCGTGCGGCATGTACGGCGCGGGCAGATTGATGTGAGGTTGCATGTCGGTTCCTTGGTTCGTGAGCGTCATGGGCGAGCGCAGCGCCGGTTAGCCCGCGCGCGCCGCGTGAGTGAACGGCTGGACCAGCCCCGCTGCGACGGCGACGCGCCACAGGCCGCGCTCGGTCGCGTGCCTGACCGGTTCCGCGCGCAGGCAGCCGAATTGCGCGAGCGCGAGACGGTAGCGCTCGCACAGCGCGTCGTTGCCGATCAGCCGCAGACTCTGGCGGGCGAGCGAACTGCCTTGCTGCGCGAGCAGCGCTTCGAGGCCGGCCAGTTCGTGTCCGATCAGCAGGCCCGACAGATAGTCGGGCTGCGCCTCGCTCGGCAACTCGCCGGTCAGGCCGAGCGTGCGCGTGCTGAACACGGTCGCGAGCATGCCCGCCTGGCCTTTCTCGCGCGCGATGTTCACGCCGCGCAGAAATGCTTCGGTATCGGGGCGATCGGGCGTGACCATCGTGCGGCCGAGAATCGTGTGTTCTCGCAGCGCGGCGAACACCTCGCCGGTCATGAACGTGTGAAAACGCTCGATGCGCCCTGCCTGCACGACGGCCCATTTCGCATGGGTGCCGGGCAGGCCGATCAGCGAGCGGTCGTTGCTGTCGATGGCGTTCGTGTCTGGCGCGCCGTTCGCGTCCGCGCTGAGCGCGCCGAAAATCTGCGTCTCCTCGCCGCGCATCACGTTCGGCAGTTCGCCGCGTTGCAGGACGCCCGGCACGATATGCAGCGTCGCGCCGCACGCGGTCTGCACGCGCACGAGGCCGGCCACCAGCGCGTCGGCGCTTGCGGGCGTCTCGACATACGGCGCCTCGCGCCAGCCTTGCGCGCTGCCGACCATCCCCGCCGCGATCACCGGCACGCCGCGCGCGCGGTCGAGCCATGCGCCGCAGGCGTCGTCGAAGGCGGCGTCGAAGCCGCCCTCAGCCGCGCTGCGCGGCAGATTCATGATGCCGGTCGTCGATGCGCGCGTCGCCAGTACGCGACCGTGCGCGTCGAACAGATAGGCGCGCAGCGACGTCGTGCCCCAGTCGAGCGCGATCAGCGCGGCTTGCGCGAGATCGGCATCGGCGAGGACGGCTCCATCGGCGGCCGGTTGGTGGTTTGCCGGCGTGGCGGTGCCCGCTTGGTTCATCGCTTGATCCTGCGCGTGGCCGGTTGCGGAGCGCGCCAACCGAGTTCTTCCGAAATCGCGCGCGCCTCGCGCTGAACGACCGGAATCAGTTCGTCCATCCGTTCGAGCGGCATATACGGAATCGTGCTCGCCACCGACAGCGCCGCGACGATCGCGCCCGACGCGTCGCGCACCGGCGCCGCGACGCAGCGGATCGCCGCCTCGTTCTCTTCGAGATCGAACGTGTAGCCGCCGGCCGCGTAGCTGTTCATGCGCTGCAGGAAAGTCGGCGCGTCGGGACGGTTGTCCGGCTTGAAGCTGACGCCCGCGAGCGCTCGGCGCGATGCGTCGAACAGCGAGCGCCATGCGTCCGGCGCGAGGTCGAGCATCAGTGCCTTGCCGATGCCGGTCGAGGCGAGCGGCATCCGATGGCCGACACGCGAGCGCATTTCGAGGCCGCGCGTGCCGGGGATCTTGTCGATGTAAAGCACGTCGTCGCCGTCGCGCACGCCGAGGTGGATCGTGTCGAGCGTCTGCTCGGCAAGCGACTCCAGGTGCGGGCGCGCCACTGCCGTGAGGGGCATCTGTTCGAGCGCGATCGTACCGAGCTCGATCAGCTTCGGCCCGAGCAGATAGCCGCCCTGCACCTGACGCAGATAGCGCGCCTGCACGAGGCTGCTGACGAGCCGGTGCGTCGTGCTGCGGGTCGTGCCGAGCGCCGCGCCGAAGCTGCGCAGATCGCGCACGCCGGCCGCGGCCGCCTCGAGAATCGCGAGGCCGCGCAACAGCGTCTGCGTGCCGGCCTGCTGCGGCGTGATTTCCAGCAGCGTGCCCGGTAGCCCGAGTCCGTCGACGGTAGCCGCGCGCGCCACCGGTCGCGACGTCCTCGCGGTCGCGGACGCACTGGCGGCGACATGGGTGGTGACGGGTGAGGGCTCGTGCGGCGCGGACTTCGGCACGCCGCTCGACCGCTGCACGGCCTCGGCCGCGCTGGCGGCGTCGTTGGGCATCGCTTTGTTCATGGCGACTCGCTGTCGGATGGTTTCTGCGCTTAGCGCGCGGGGCCGGAGGACAGGGCGGGAACGCGTGCGGCGCCGCGCTCGCGCGGCTGCTGTGATTGGCTGCCAGACATGGTGGGACTCGTCTCCGGTTTTTCTGTCGCTATTCGCTATTTGCTATTCGCTGTGTCGCTGCACTGGGCGCGCGCTGGCGATGCATGTTGGCTTGGATTGTAGGGCGACTTTTTGGAATCACCAATATGTGAATGTTGCGTCCATATAGTGAGATTTTAGTGGTTTGCCGAGTGTTGAGCGGGCAGTCGGGCCTCTGCATCAGGACGCAAAAAAGCCCGCGCGAGGCGGGCCTGGAAGCGGGGAAAACCGGGGAGCTACAGGGCTGCTTCAATCCGGCAATTCAGCCGCGCCCATGCGCCGTGCGATGACGCGCGCACGTTGCGCGAGATACGCCGAATTCCTGTGTTCATCGAAATATCGGGGGCGCGGCAACATTACCGCGAGCCGCGCGGACTGCGCGGCCGTGAGCTTGCTCGCCGACGTCTTGAAGTAGTACTGTGCGGCCGCTTCGGCGCCGTACACGCCGTTGCCCCATTCGACTGAGTTCAGATAGATCTCGAAGATGCGCTGCTTGTCCATCAGCGTTTCGAGCATCCAGGTGATGATCAGCTCCTGGCCCTTGCGGATATAGCTTTTCTCGCGCGACAGAAACAGGTTGCGCGCGAGTTGTTGCGAGATCGTCGAACCGCCGCGCACGATCCGGCCCTGCGCCTTGTTGCGCTCCCACGCCTGCAGGATCGCGTCGGTTTCGTAGCCTTTATTGTTGACGAAGTTAGCATCTTCGGACGCGATGATCGCGCGCTTCAGGTTGCGCGAAATCTGCTCGTACGGCACCCATGTGCGCTGGATCGACAGCTCGGGCCGATCCTGCGACAGACGCCACGCGTCCGAGCGCATGAACGCGGTCGAGCGCGGATTGACGACGTTCCAGATCGCGATCTGCGTGAAGTAGAACGCCTGCGTCGCGAGCCATGCGATCACCATGACCGCGATCAGATAAGCGAGCCAGCGCAGCGGGCCGGGCCGGCCGCGCGAACCGCTGGCACGCCGCGTGGCTGTCATGGTGCGGGCAGTCCGCGCTCGCGTTACGCCGGCGACGGCGCCGTCAGCAGCGCGCGCAGTTCTGCGAGCACTGGCGCGCCGTCCGGGCGCACACCGCGCCAAACGTAGAACGATTCGGCGGCCTGCTCGACCAGCATGCCGAGGCCGTCTGCACCGCGCGCGCCGAGCTTCGCCGCGTGCTGCATGAAGACCGTCGGATGCGCGCCGTACATCATGTCGTAGGCGAGCGTGCCGTTGCCGAACGCGCGGTCGTCGCACTCCGGCAACGAGGCGTCGAGGCTGCCCGCGGTCGCGTTCACGATCACGTCGTACTGGCCCGCTTCGATCGCGCGGGCGCTGCCGCCGGCGAGCCGGCAGTGCGCGTCGCGCGCGGCCTGCGCGAACTGCTCGACGAGCGCCTGAGCCTTTTGCGCCGTGCGATTGACGATGGTGAGCGTATGCGGCGCGCGATCGAGCATCGGCAGCACGACCCCGCGTGCGGCACCGCCCGCGCCGAGCAGCAGGATGCGCGCGCCTTTCAGCGGCACGCCAAGATTCACCTCGATATCGCGCACGAGGCCGAAGCCATCCGTGTTGTCACCGTAGACGCCGCCGGCGTCGACCCGCAGCGTGTTCACCGCACCCGCCGCCGCCGCGCGCGGCGACAGCGTGTCCGCGAACGCATGCGCGTCGAGCTTGAACGGCACCGTCACGTTCAGGCCGCGCCCGCCCGCTTCGATGAACGCGCGCACGTGCGGCACGAACGCGTCGACCGGGGCGAGCAGATGGCCGTAGTCGACCGGCTCGCCCGTTTGCGCCGCGAAACGGCCGTGGATGAACGGCGACTTGCTATGGCCGACCGGGTTGCCGATGACCGCGTAACGGTCACGCGTCTGGTTACCGCTCATCGTCCCGGCTCCGTGATCTGCTGGTCGGTGTTGGTGGCGTCCGCGGCGGCGTTGCCCTCGCCGGATGCGGCGGATTCGTCGTCGCTGGAGTTGTCGACATCGGCTTCGGCCTGGGCTTCCGCTTCGCTTTCAGCGCTGTCGTCCGATGCGTCGAGCAGCGCTTCGTCGCCCTCGTCCTCGCTTTCTTCCGCTTCGGCGCCGCTCGTCACGCTCGGCGCATCGAGCACGTGCAACAGACGCACCGACGCTTCGATCGTCAGTTCATCGACCGACATCACTTCGAGCTGCAAGCGCGTGCCGCGCGCATGTACGCCGAGTCCTGGCACGTGCAGCAGCAGCGGAATTTCTTCCAGACGCACGAGATCACCCTTCACGACGGAGGCGACCACCTGCTTGCGATTTTCCTGCGTAAGCCAGCGCAGACACCAGAAGTACTCCATGCGGCGCTGGTAGTCGGCGTACGCGGTGTAGGTGTCGTCGAAGCCCTGCACGACCGCGAACAGATCGGCGTCCTTCGGCTTGAACGGCGCGGCGAGCTTCGCGGTCACGCCGTGCTGCACGCACGCGATCAGCTGCCACTGGTTCACGAGGTCGACGTAGCGGCGCAGCGGCGACGTGCTCCACGCGTACTGCGCGACGCCGAGCCCTTCGTGAGGCGCGGCGCTGGTCTGCATGCGCGTGCGCTTCGGGCCGCTCGGCGCGCCGAACGCGCGCTGCGTGCGGTAGATGCCCGGCACGCCGTGATCGTGCAGAAACGCGCCCCACGACGAGTTCGCGAGAATCGCCAGCTCGGCGACGATCGTGTCGAGCGGCGAGCCGCGCCTGCGCGGCGTAATCGTGATGTGCTCGCCGTCGACATAGAAATTGAAATCGGTATTGCGCTGCACCTCGCGGCGCAGACCGTAGCCGGCGCGCGCGGTCTGGCGCTTTTCGAACAGCGCCTGCGCGAACGGCCACAGCACGGCGATATCGTCCTTGTGCGGATACTCGCCGCTGCCTGCGGCGAGCGCTTCTTCGGTGACGATTTCGTCGAGCGTGTTGTGGCGCAGGTTGCTCTTCACGAACACGCGCTCGGCGCGCGTTTCGCTCGCGACGATTTCCTGCGTCTCGCGATTGACGATCACGTACAGCGACAGCGCCGGGCGATACCCGCCCTCGGCGAGCGTGAAGGTGTCGACCACGCTGTCGGGCAGCATCGTGATCTTGTCGCCGGGCATGTAGACCGTCGACAAACGCGCGCGCGCGATCGCATCGACTTCATCGCCACGCTGAATACCGAGCGCCGGCGCGGCGATGTGCACGCCGATGCGCACGCGGCCGTCGGCCAGATGCTCGACCGAGAACGCGTCGTCGATTTCGGTCGTGGTGATGTCGTCGATCGAGAACGCTTCGACCTCGGCCTGCGGCAGATCGTCGGGCACGTTCGCGCCGGCGACCGACGGAAAGCCGGTGCCGTGCGGGAAGAACTCGGACAGGAACTTCGCCTCGTGCAGCGCGCGCGGCGAGGCGATCGCGCCGCATTCGAGCATCAGCCGCGCCTGCGAGATGCCGCGCGCGGCCGCGGCGGCCTCCAGCGCCTTGTATTCGATCGTGTTCTTGTCGGGCTTCGTCAGGAGCGCGAGCCCCTTGCTGCCCGCGAACGCTTCCGGCAAACGGCCTGCCTTCAGCTCTTCCTCGTACTGCGCCTGCACGAGCGCCTGCTGCCGCTTGCGCTCGAGGCCCGCGAGCGCCATCTTCAGCTGCTCTTGCGGCGCGCGCTGATACATGCCGCGGCCCTTGCGGCGGAAGTACACCGGCGAGCCGTGCAAACGCAACACCAGCGCCGCGCGCTCGATCGCACCGAAGCTCTGGCCGAAGTACTCGGCGCCCAGCGTCGCAAACGGAAATTCATCGTCCGGCGCGCATTCCCACAGGAAGTCGAGATCGATGTCCTGCGCGAGCGCGTCGGCCTGCTGCATCAGTTCGGCCGCAGTGGGCTTCTCGAACTCGATCAGCACATCCTTCGCGCGCACCTTCGCGCGCCGCCCGCCCGGCAACTCGACCTGAAACGCGTCGCCCTGACGCGACAGCACGCTGCCGGCCTTGAAACTACCCGATTCCTCGAAGAAAACGTTCACTCAATACTCTCGTTCTGACTAGCATCTGCCGGCGCGCCCGACGCTCTCTGGCGATCGATCACTGCATGCGCGGCGCGGCAACCTGTTCGTGATAGTGAATCCGCGGTGCGCACTGCGCGCGCCAGCGGGTTGAATCTTGCGACCGGCGGAGGCGGTCGGTACGTCTTTAAGATGTCCTTGCGCAGAGATAGGCCGCCGCGCTTGAGCGCGCTCAGGCCTCCGCGCGCGGCGTCGTCGGCTCTGCGTGTTCGGCGTCGCAAAACGCCAGCACGTCGCCGAGATACTGCGCGAACTCGCTGATCGCGTGGTCGCTGCCCTCGATCAGCGTCGTGCGTGCGCCCGGGTAGTGCGCGAGCATTTCGCGGTAGTCGAGCACTTCGTCGCCGGTGGCTGCCATCAAATAATAGCGTTCGGGCCGCGTGATCGACGCGACGCCGAGCGCGCGCAATTCATCGAGATGATGCGGCTCGACGACGATGCTGCCGCCACCGTGCCACAACGGCTGCTCGCCGAGATACGCGCTCAGATCGCGTTGCGGCGCGACCGCCGGGTTCAGCAGCACGGCCGGCCAGCCATGCTTCTCGGCCAGATGCGTCGCGAAGTAGCCGCCGAGCGAACTGCCGATCACCGTGACCTGCTGTGCACCGCCCTTCGCGCGCGCCTCGGCCACCCGGGATTCGGCGAGCGCGACCGTCTCGAACGGCGACACCGGCAGCATCGGGCAGCACCATTCGTCTGCGCGGCCCAGCTCGGCGAGACGCGCCGCCAGCAGACGCGCCTTGAACGAATTCGGCGACGAGCGGAAACCATGCAGATAGAGAATCACGACGCGCCTCGCGCCGAAAGACCGTCGAGCAGCTTCTGGTGCACGCCGCCGAAGCCGCCGTTGCTCATCACCAGGATCTGGTCGCCGGGGCGCGCCGCGTGGACCACGGCCTTCACCAGCGCGTCGAGGTTGTCGAACGCCTGCGCCTTGCCGTCGAGCGGCGCAAGCGCCTCGCCGAGGTTCCAGCCGAGCGCGTCGCGCCCGCTCGGCGCGCCGTAGCCGAAAACGAGGTCGGCGTCGGCGAGGCTCGCGGGCAGCTGCGCTTTCATGACGCCGAGCTTCATCGTGTTCGAGCGCGGTTCGAGCACCGCGAGAATGCGCGTGTTGTCGCGGCCAACGCGCGCGCGCAGCCCGGCCAACGTCGTCTCGATCGCGGTGGGGTGATGCGCGAAGTCGTCGTACACGGTCACGCCGTCGACGCTGCCGCGCACTTCCATGCGGCGCTTCACGTTGCGGAACCCTGACAGGGACTTCGCGGCCTGCGCCGGCGGCACGCCTACATGGCGCGCGGCGGCGATCGCGGCAAGCGCGTTCATGCGGTTGTGCTCGCCCTGCACCTGCCAGTCGACCACACCGACGCGCTCGCCGTTGTGATAAACGGCGAAGCGTTCGTCGACGGGCACGCCGTCCTCCGCCGCTTGAATCTCCCAGCCGCCCTGCACGCCGAAGCGCTCGATCTCGCTCCAGCAGCCGCGCGTCAGCACGCGCTCGAGCGCGTCCTCGCGGCCGTTCGTGACGACGCGGCCGAGGCGCGGCACCGTGCGGATCAGATGATGGAACTGCGTTTCGATGGCCGCGAGATCGGGGAAGATGTCGGCGTGATCGAATTCGAGATTGTTCAGCACCGCCGTTTTCGGGCGGTAATGGACGAACTTCGAGCGCTTGTCGAAGAATGCGGTGTCGTATTCGTCGGCTTCGATCACGAAGAAGCTCGAATCCGTGAGCCGCGCCGACACGCCGAAATTCAGCGGCACGCCGCCGATCAGAAAGCCCGGGTTCAGGCCCGCGTCTTCGAGCAGCCAGGTCAGCATCGAGCTCGTGGTGGTCTTGCCGTGCGTGCCGGCCACCGCCAGCACCCATTTGCCGTTCAGCACGTGCTCGCCGAGCCATTGCGGACCGGACACGTACGGCAAACCGCGGTCGAGGATCGCTTCCATCAGCGGGTTGCCGCGCGTGACCACGTTGCCGATCACGAACAGATCCGCGTTCAGGCCGTTCAGCTGATCCGCGTCGTAACCCTCGATCAGACCGATGCCTTGCGCCTCGAGCTGCGTGCTCATCGGCGGATAGACGCCGGCGTCGCAGCCGGTCACCGTGTGGCCCGCGTTGCGCGCGAGGACCGCGAGTCCGCCCATGAAGGTGCCGCAGATGCCGAGGATGTGGATGTGCATAAGCCTGTCGTGCCGCGCGGGCGTTTCTTGCGAGGGATGGGAGAGCCGCAGGACAGCCGGAGCGACCGTCTGCAAAGGACGCCTATTGTAACCGACGCATAACCGACGCGGCCCGCGCTGCCCCGGCTGGCCGCGCCCGGCGCCGCCCTGTCCGGGGGCCTTGGACCGCGCCGCCAGACCCGATCGAGTATGATGCAAAGATGGTGCGCAAATCACATTTCGATCCGCAACGCGTGCGCGAGGAAATCGCAATCGCGGCTGCACGCCTGATTGCCGAAGACGGTCTGGACTACGCCAGCGCGAAGCGCAAGGCGGCCCGGCAGGTCATCGGCGAGAACCGTGTTGCCGGCGAGTGGCTACCGGACAACGACCAGATCGAGGAAGAAATCCGCGAATATCAGTCGCTGTTCCAGGGCGACAGCCAGCCGGCGCTGCTGCGGCGGCTGCGCGTGATCGCGGTCGACTGGATGGAGCGGCTCGCGCCGTTCAATCCGTATCTGACGGGCGCGGTGCTCGGCGGCACGGCCGGCGAACACTCGGATGTGCATCTGCAGGCGTTCTGCGACAACCCGAAGGAGGTCGCGATCTACCTGCTCAATGCGAACATCCAGTATGACGTGTCGGAAACACGGCACTTCGCGGGCCGCGGCTACGTGGAGACGCTGAGCTTCCTGTGGCGCCCGGCGGACGACCGCAACGCCGAGCCGGTCGGCATTCACCTCGCGCTGTACGAAACCGACGACCTGCGCGGCGCGGTGCGCGCCGACGCGCGTGGCCGCACCGCGCGGGCGAATCTGCAGGCAGTACAGGCACTGCTCGACGGCGACGAAGTGCAGTCCTTCACCATTTGAACAGACAGAACGGGGCACGATGAACACGAGACGTATGCTGGCAGGCGTAGTCGTAGCGCTGGCCGCCGCGGGAGGCGGGGTGCTGGCCAATCACTGGCTCGCTCGCGATACCGAGGTCGCGTACGCGGCGCAGTCCGGGGCACAGACCGATCCTCACGCAAGCGCTGTCCAGCAGTTGTGGGCCGCGCCGGTCACGAACGTCGACGGCAAGCCGCAGTCGCTGAGTCTCCTGAAGGGCCACCCGATCGTCGTCAATTTCTGGGCGTCGTGGTGTGGTCCGTGCGTCGAGGAAATGCCCGCGCTGTCGCAAATCCAGCGCGAGTACGCGAAGAAAGGCATCCAGTTCATCGGCCTCGGCGTGGATTCGGAAAAGAACATCCAGACCTTCCTGCAGAACGTCAAGGTTGCCTACCCCATCTACGTGACCGGCTTCGGCGGCGCCGATCTCGCGCGCGCCTTCGGCAACAATGCGGGTGGTCTGCCGTTTACCGTCGTGATCGACGCAAAAGGCAACATCCGCTCGACAAAACTGGGCCAGATCAATCCCGCGGCGCTGCGCCAGACGCTCGATGCGCTGTAAATTTCCCGATTTCGTGCGCTGCGTTTTTTGGCATGCCATTCCGCGCAGAACGAGCAAAAATGCGCGAACAATCCCCGAAATTGAGTGAAGTTGAATCCGAGGCAGTTCCGCAGTCCGCACCGGCCGTCACCGCTTACGCGCGCGAAACTAGACAAGTTTCTCTAATCAGCGCTAAAGTGCGCGCAATTCCACGGAAAAAGAAGCGACCATGACGCGACTGCTGGTACTGCACGGACCCAACCTCAACCTTCTCGGCACCCGGGAACCCGAGGTCTATGGTCGCGTGACCCTGCCGCAGATCGATCAGGCGCTGGCGGACCGCGCAGCCGACGCAGGCGTCGAGCTTGCGTCATTCCAGAGCAATCACGAAGGCGCCCTTGTCGACCGTATTCAGGCGGCCCGCACCGAGAAAACCGATTTCATCCTGATCAATCCCGCCGCGTACACGCACACGAGCGTGGCCATTCGGGACGCACTGGCGGGGGTTGGCATCCCGTTCGTCGAGATTCATCTGTCGAACGTGCATCGTCGCGAACCGTTCCGGCATCACTCGTATTTCTCCGACCAGGCTGAGGGCGTGATCTGCGGCCTCGGCTGGAAGGGGTATCTGTACGCGCTCGAATTCGCGCTCGACCGGCTTGCGGCCGGCACGTCGCGCGGCTGAATCCAAACACGTCCAATTTGAGCCGGCTTACTGCACATTTGCGCAAGCCGGCAATCTACGCATTGAAAAGGGGCACCCTGATGGATCTACGTAAACTCAAAACTCTGATCGACCTCGTCTCGGAGTCCGGTATTTCGGAACTCGAAGTGACCGAGGGCGAAGGCAAAGTCCGCATCGTCAAGAATGCGCCGCCGGTTTACGTTCAGCCGTCCGCCTCGTACGCCGCACCGCAATTCGCACCACCGGCACCGGTCGGCGCCGTCGAAACACCGGCAGTCGCCGCGGGCGCTCCGGCCACGCCGGCCGCCGCCGCGCCGCAAGGTCACGTCGTGACCTCGCCGATGGTCGGCACGTTCTACCGCGCACCGTCGCCGGGCGCCGATCCGTTCGTGCAGGTCGGCGACACGGTCAAGGAAGGCCAGACCATCTGCATCATCGAAGCGATGAAGCTGCTCAACGAGATCGAGTCGGACAAGTCCGGCGTGATCAAGGAAATCCTCGTCGAAAACGGCCAGGCGGTCGAGTACGGCCAACCGCTGTTCGTGATCGGCTAACGCGGCACGCACAAATCGCCGCCCGCGCGCCGCTCATGACGAGGCGCGCGACCGATCCTCTGCGGTAGCCGGCGTCGTGACCGACCCGGCGCCCATTGATGAGTCGAAAAACCGCTATGTTTGAAAAAATCCTCATTGCCAATCGTGGCGAGATCGCGCTTCGTATCCAGCGCGCCTGCCGCGAGCTCGGCGTCAAGACGGTCGTCGTCTATTCAGAAGCCGACAAGGAAGCCAAGTACGTGAAGCTCGCCGACGAGGCGGTCTGCATCGGCCCGGCACCGTCGAATCTGAGCTATCTGAACATGCCTGCGCTGATCAGCGCGGCCGAAGTCACCGACGCCGAAGCGATCCACCCCGGCTACGGCTTCCTGTCGGAGAACGCCGACTTCGCCGAGCGCGTCGAGCAGTCCGGCTTTACCTTCATCGGCCCGCGTCCGGAAACGATCCGCATGATGGGCGACAAGGTCACGGCCAAGCAGACCATGATCAAGACCGGCGTGCCTTGCGTGCCGGGTTCGGAAGGCGCCCTGCCGGAAGATCCCAGGGAGATCGTGAAGATCGCCCGCCAGATCGGCTATCCGGTCATCATCAAGGCGGCCGGCGGCGGCGGTGGCCGCGGCATGCGCGTGGTGCACACGGAAGCGGCGCTCGTGAACGCGGTCAACATGACCCGCGAGGAAGCCGGCCGCGCGTTCGGCAACCCGCAGGTCTACATGGAGAAGTTCCTCGAGAACCCGCGGCACATCGAAATCCAGGTGCTGGCCGACTCGTTCAAGAACGCCGTGTGGCTCGGCGAGCGCGACTGCTCGATGCAGCGCCGTCACCAGAAGGTGATCGAGGAAGCGCCGGCGCCGGGCATCGCGCGTCGTCTGATCGACCGCATCGGCGATCGTTGCGCGGACGCGTGCAAGAAGATGGGCTACCTCGGCGCGGGCACCTTCGAGTTCCTCTACGAAAACGGCGAGTTCTACTTCATCGAGATGAACACGCGCGTACAGGTCGAGCATCCGGTGACCGAACTGATCACCGGTGTCGACATCGTGCAGGAACAGATCCGCATCGCGGCCGGCGAGAAGCTAACGTTCCGTCAGCGCGATATCCAGTTCCGCGGCCATGCGATCGAATGCCGGATCAACGCCGAAGATCCGTTCAAATTCACCCCGTCGCCGGGACGCCTGACCTCGTGGCACATGCCGGGGGGCCCTGGCATCCGTGTCGATTCGCACGCATACAACGGCTATTTCGTGCCGCCGAACTATGATTCGATGATCGGCAAGTTGATCGCTTATGGCGCGACGCGCGAGCAGGCGATCATGCGGATGCGTATCGCGTTGTCGGAGATGGTGGTCGAAGGTATTCAGACCAACATCCCGCTGCACCGCGAGCTGATGCTCGACGCGAAGTTCGTCGAAGGCGGCACCAGCATTCACTACCTCGAAAACCGGCTGGCCGCGCGTCAGCAGGTCGCGGAAGAAGCGTAAGTCATGAGCTATCGGGAACTGGTCGCCGAACTGGCGCGCGAGCACGCGGAGGAGTTGTCCGACGCGCTGCTCGAGCTGGGCGCTCTGTCCGTGTCGGTCGAAGACGCCGACGCCGACACGCCCGACGAGCAGCCGCTGTTCGGCGAACCCGGTCTCACGCCGGATCGCACGGCGTGGCAGCATTCGCGCGTGATCGCACTGCTCGCGCCGGAGCACGATCCGGCCGTGCTGCTGACCGCCGCGGCCAACGAAATCGGACTCGATGCCGCGCCGGCGTACACCGTGCGCGAAGTCGAGGAGCAGGACTGGGTGCGGCTCACGCAGTCGCAGTTCGATCCGATCCAGATCGGCGAGCGCATCTGGGTCGTGCCGTCGTGGCACGATGCGCCGGACCCCGACGCGCTCGTGCTCGAACTCGATCCGGGCCTCGCGTTCGGCACCGGCAGCCACCCCACCACGCGCCTGTGCATGGAGTGGATCGAGCAGTCGGTCAAGGCCGGCCAGTCCGTGCTCGACTACGGCTGCGGCTCCGGCATTCTGGCGATTCTCGCGAAGAAGTGCGGCGCCGATCCGGTGATCGGCATCGACATCGATCCGCAGGCGGTCGAAGCGGCGCGTCACAACAGCGAGCGCAATCACGCCGAGGTCATCTATGGCCTGCCTGACGCCTGTCCGGCCGGTGAATTCGACGTCGTGGTCGCGAACATCCTGTCCAATCCGCTGAAGCTGATGGCGTCGATGCTTTCGTCGAAGGTGAAGCCGGGCGGGCGCATCGCGCTGTCGGGCATTCTTGCGCGCCAGGCCGACGAGGTCGCGCAGGTCTATGCGCGCTGGATCGATATCAGCGTGTGGCGCGAGCACGAAGGTTGGGTGTGTCTCGCCGGAACGCGCCGCGAAAGCCATTAGAATAAGGCGTATTGTCAACCCAACGGCCTTTGGCTCAACGGCTCGATATGCACCTGGCGACGCGCTGCCCCTTCTGCGAAACTGTCTTCCGTCTGCAACCGGCGCAGCTTGCGCAGCGCCGCGGCCTCGTGCGGTGCGGGCATTGCCGGGAAGTCTTCGACGCGTCGAGCAGTCTCTTCGACGTCTCCGAAGGCGGCGATTTCTCCACGGCCAAGCCGGTTGCCGCCGCGGCGGCGATCGAAGCGCTGTCCGGAGTGCGGCAACCAGGCCCGGACGTCAGCAGCGCCGCGTTGGACCCGCGGGCTTCGGACCACGTCTCCCCCAGCGCTTCGAGCGATACGCTCGACAGCCGTTTGCGCGATCACGCCGCCAGCGTCCCGCTCGCGCCGCTGCCGCCTGGTAGCGACGTGCACGCACCCGCGGCCCCCGTCACGCCGCGTCAGCCGGCCGAACCTGAATTGCGCCCCAGCGGTTTCACCCCTCCGCTGCCCGAGGACGACGAGCCGACGCTGGCCGACGCACCATTCGAACCGTTTGCCTATCCCACCGACGACACGGTTGATGAACCGGCTGTCGTCCCCCCCGCGGCGCGTCCCGCCGCGCCTGCTACTCCTCCGCCACTCGAAGACGAAGCGCCGCGCGTCTGGCGCAAGGTCGAACGCCCCCAGCCGTCCACGCCGGATGAACCCGCGCTGCATGAACCAGCGGGGCTGCATGGCATGTCCGACAACGAGCCGCGCTTCGGCTCGATCGGCACGGGCCCCGCCAGCTTCGGGACCGCCGCAGGCTTGGGCGCCGCGGGTGTCGCAGGTGCGTCCGGCGGCGGCCCCGGCGGTCCGCGCCCGCCCGGCGGCCCCGCGCCCGCCGCATCGAGCGGCGAGCCATTCTCGGTCAACCCGCCCGTCGGCGACGGCGCCGATCCGTTCCGGGTAGTGCGCGAAACGCGCCCAACGGAAGCCGGGCGCGTCGGCTGGCTCGTGGCCGGCGTGGTGCTCTCCGCGCTGCTCGTCATCGTGCTGCTCGCGCAACTCGCGTGGTGGCAACGCGAGACCGTGATGGTCAACCTGCCGCGTTCGCAGGTGCTGTATGCGCAGGCCTGCGCGTATCTTGGCTGCCAGCTGACGCCGCCGCACGACATCGAAGGATTGCTGGTCGAGCCATCCGACCTGCGGCAGATCGACGGCCCGCACAAGCTCGAACTGAAGATGCCGTTGCACAACCGCCTGAACATCGCGCTTGCCTACCCTGCGATCGAACTCACGCTGCTCGACGATCAGAACAACGTCGCCGTACGGCGCGTGCTGTGGCCGCAGGATTACGTGCCGCCCGGCACGGTGATCGCGAGCGGCCTGCCCGCGCATACGACGCAGACGATGATCGTCCATCTCGACACCGGCACTGCGATCGCCTCCAATTTCCGCGTACAGATTTTTTATCCGTAATACGCACCCCTCGCGCGCCCGCTCAAAGCGGGCGCTTCATTGTCATCACTGACGCACTTTCTGGAGCACAACACATGAGTCAAGTCACGCTGGGTGGCAACCCGATCGAAGTAAGCGGCACGTTCCCGTCGGTCGGCCAGCAGGCCGCCGCATTCTCGCTGGTCGGCAAGGATCTGAAGCCGCTGACGCTCGCCGACTTCGCCGGCAAGCGCAAGGTGCTCAACATCGTCCCGAGCCTCGACACGCCGACCTGCGCGACGTCGACCCGCAAGTTCAACGAAGCCGCCGCAAAGCTTACCAACACGGCCGTGATCGTCGTGTCGGGCGACCTGCCGTTCGCGGCGTCGCGCTTCTGCACGACCGAAGGCATCGAAAACGTGGTGACCGCGTCGACGTTCCGCGGCCATGAGTTCGCGCAAGCGTACGGCGTCGACGTCACGAGCGGTCCGCTGACCGGCCTGACCGCGCGCGCGGTCGTCGTGATCGACGAGAACGACAAGGTCGTGCACGCCGAACTGGTCGGCGAAATCAAGAACGAGCCGAACTACGACGCAGCGCTCGCCGCACTGAAGTAAGCCTTCTGCGCGCGAACGGCAGCGCCGCGCCTCGCGTGTGGCGCTGCCGCCGTGTCGCTTCTATTTCCACCGTTTTCAAACAGGAACGCTCGCTTTGGCTACGCTCATCTGCGGCTCGCTCGCATACGACAACATCATGACCTTCGAGGGCCGCTTTCGGGAGCACATCCTGCCGGAGCAGGTCCACATCCTGAACGTGAGCTTTCTCGTGCCGACCATGCGTCGCGAGTTCGGCGGCTGCGCGGGCAACATCGCCTATGCGCTGAACCTGCTCGGCGGCGACGCGCGCATCATGGGCGCGATCGGCGCCGTCGATGCGCAGCTCTACCTGGACCGGCTCGCGACGCTCGGCCTGTCGGCAGAAAACGTGCTCGTCGTGCCGGACACCTACTCGGCGCAAGCGATGATCACGACCGACCTCGAGAACAACCAGATCACCGCGTTCCATCCGGGCGCGATGATGCAGTCGCATCACAACCGCGCTGACGAAGTGAAAGGCGTGACGCTCGGCATCGTCGCGCCGGACGGCTACGACGGCATGGTTCAGCACTCCGAACAGCTCGCCGCCGCGGGCGTGCCGTTCATCTTCGATCCGGGCCAGGGCTTGCCGCTGTTCGATGGCGAGACGCTGCGGCGCATCATTGAACTTGCCACATATGTTGCGGTCAACGATTACGAAGCCGCGCTGGTGAGCAACAAGACCGGCTGGTCGATCGAACAGATCGCGAGCAAGGTCGAGGCGCTGATCATCACGCTCGGCGAGAAGGGCGCGCAGATCCATCACGGCGGCGGCATCGAAGAGATTCCGGCTGTCAAGGCGACGCAGGTGCTCGATCCCACCGGTTGCGGCGACGCGTTTCGCGGCGGCTTGCTCTACGGTATCGAGAAGGGTCTCGGCTGGGCCACGACCGGCCGTCTCGCCAGCCTGATGGGCGCAATCAAGATCGAGCATCAAGGCCCGCAAAACTACGCGCCCAGCCGGGCGGAAATCAACGAGCGATTCAAGCAGGCCTTCGGATACGACCTGCACTGATATCGCGTGCTATGGAGTTTGGGAATGAGAACATCGAGTCGCCTGATCGTCGCCAGCGTGATCGCCGGTTCGCTCGCCATGTCGGGGTGTGCGGTCAACAGCAGTTCTCCCGACGTTTTCACCGCCTCGCAGGCGCAGCGTGAGCAGACGGTTCGCATGGCCACGGTGGAGAGCGTGCGCGCGGTGCGCATCAGCACCAACGAAGGTCAGCCGATCGGCATCGGCGCACTCGGTGGCGCGGCGCTCGGCGCGCTCGCGGGCAGTACGATCGGCGGCGGACGTGGCTCGGTCGCGACGGGTATCGTCGGCGGCATCGGCGGTGCGGTCGCAGGCAATGCGATCGAGAACCGCGTGGCGATGCGCGACGGTATCGAAATCACCGTGCGGCTCGACAACGGCGACCTGCGCGCGGTAACCCAAACCGCCACCGGCGAGATCTTCCGCGCCGGCGATCGCGTGAGGCTGCTGTCGAGCGGCGGCGTCACGCGCGTTACGCACTAAGCCCGGCTCCTTCTCGCACGGCCGCGCGCAGTTCAACGGCGCGACGTCGGCTCCGCACGCATGCGCCCTCACGGGTTCATGCGTGTTTTTCTTTCAGGGCGCCGCGCAAAAAAAAACCCGCCACCGGCACGCCGGTAACGGGACATTGACCGGGTGGCACTCGCACGAATTCGAGCACGACCCGGCCATCCGACACATCACGCGATGTGTCGACTTTCTTCTACGGCTTACGGACGGCTGCCCGTCGGGAACGGCCATGCCGCTGCCGGGTTCAGCGCGGTCTTCACCGTCGCCGCCGGTGCGCTCGAGACAGCAGGCGCAGCGGGAGCAGGCGCGGCCTTCTTGGCGACAGCCTTCTTCGCAGGAGCAGCCTTTTTCGCGGGAGCAGCGGCCTTCTTCGCAGGTGCAGCCTTCTTGGCAGGTGCAGCTTTCTTGGCTGCAGCCTTTTTCGCAGGCGCCGCCGCCTTTTTGGCAACGGTCTTCTTCGCCGCGGCCTTCTTCGCCGGTGCTGCCTTCTTCGCCGCGACCTTCTTGGCTGCAACCTTCTTCGCTGCGACCTTCTTCACTGCGGCTTTCTTCGCCGGTGCTGCCTTCTTCGCCGCGACCTTCTTGGCTGCAACCTTCTTCGCCGCAACCTTCTTCACTGCGGCTTTCTTCGCCGGTGCTGCCTTCTTCGCCGCGACCTTCTTGGCTGCAACCTTCTTCGCCGCAACCTTCTTCACTGCGACCTTCTTGGCGGCGACCTTCTTGGCCGGTGCGGCTTTCTTAGCCGGAGCAGCCTTCTTGGCTGCGGTCTTCTTTGCTGCCGGCTTCTTGGCCGCGGCTTTCTTTGCAGTTGCCATCATTTTCTCCTTCAGGTTTCGAGATGAGGTCAGTTCAAACAACACCCTTCGTCAAAACCCGCTTCCCGCGGACGCTTCTCAGGGCGCGCGCTACGAAGCGGGCTATTCATCGGCGTACGCTGGTGCAACGCGCTTACGCTAATGAATGCGGTTAGGCGCGCTGTGCCCGAAGGCACCGCGCGCCAGATCTGGTCGGCGTCGCGAGGCGACGCCGGCAATGGCTTGATCGGGCCGCCGGCAACAACGCCAGCGGCTTTTTCCGGGGGGAAGTTTGCCCATCCCACTGAAGGGTCCGCAAAGTGCCTGTCATGTTTGTGGGCCGTCAAGGCACCGGGCACGCTTTGCATCAGGCCGTTCTGCTCCTAACCCGGGGCGCCGCGGCCACAGGCGGCGGCATCCCCATCAATGAATACATCCGCGACGCGAATCCCGGTTTTACTCCCAGGACAGCGCGCCGCCAGTCTGATATTCGATCACTCGCGTCTCGAAGAAATTGCGTTCCTTCTTCAGGTCGATCATCTCGCTCATCCACGGGAACGGGTTTTCCTCGTTCGGGTAGAGCGGATCGAGACCGATCTGCTGGCAACGGCGGTTGCAGATGAAGCGCAGATAGCTCTTGAACATCGACGCGTTCAGACCGAGCACCCCGCGCGGCATCGTGTCTTCGGCGTAGCGATATTCGAGCTCGACCGCCTGCTGGAAGATCGCGCGAATTTCGGCGCGGAACTCAGCCGTCCACAGGTGCGGATTTTCGAGCTTGATCTGGTTGATCAGGTCGATGCCGAAGTTGCAGTGCATCGACTCGTCGCGCAGGATGTATTGGTACTGCTCCGCCGCGCCGGTCATCTTGTTCTGGCGGCCGAGCGCCAGGATTTGTGTAAAGCCGACGTAGAAGAACAAGCCCTCCATCACACAGGCGAACACGATCAGCGAGCGCAGGAGCGTCTGGTCTGCTTCGAGCGTACCGGTCTTGAAGGCCGGGTCGGTCAGCACGTGGATGTACGGAATCAGGAATTCGTCTTTCGCGCGGATCGACGGAACCTCGTGATACGCGTTGAAGATTTCGCCTTCGTCGAGACCGAGCGACTCGACGATGTACTGGTAAGCGTGCGTGTGGATCGCCTCTTCGAACGCCTGGCGCAGCAGGAACTGGCGGCATTCGGGCGCCGTGATGTGGCGGTAGGTGCCCAGCACGATGTTGTTGGCGGCGAGGGAATCCGCCGTCACGAAGAAGCCCAGGTTGCGCTTGACGATGCGGCGCTCGTCCTCGGTCAGCCCGTTCGGGTCTTTCCACAGGGCGATGTCGCGCGACATGTTCACTTCCTGGGGCATCCAGTGGTTGGCGCAACCTGCCAGATACTTCTCCCACGCCCACTTGTACTTGAACGGCACCAGCTGATTGACGTCAGTCTGGCCGTTGATGATGCGCTTGTCGGCGACATTGACGCGCGCTTCGGAAGCAGCCGCGGCGTTGCCGGCACGAGCAACGGGAGCGACAGCGATGTCGTTCGCGAAGACTTCTTGAGCGGAGGGAGCATGAGGAGCGGAACGCGTTCCGATTTGCGAACCCACAGCCGACCCCGCAGCGTTGCGCAACACGTCGGGTTGCGTCGCGCTCGAGGGAGTTACGGCAGTGATCTCGTCATCCCAGTTGAGCATAAATGTCACCATCAATTTAGAACGGTTTGTACCATCTTTTCACGAGCGATAAAAGAGCTCACTCGCGAAAATTCCTGTTTTCGATTCGCGTTGCTACGTTCATACAACACTTTGTTCGACACGCTGTGTGTGATGCGTCGAGTGACACGCGATGAATGCGTGTTGAACAGGTGTTGTCGAGGTGCTTCGCGAACTCGAAGAGCAACGTTTCGACACGACGCTTCGTTGCTCTATCTATATGTATTGCGCAGTGCATCCGCGGCATCCGTTGACTGATCGATGCCGCGCGAGCCGCTCATCGCGAGAGTCGACGTCGGCGAGTGAAGTGCGATGGCGTGTCGGGCGTGGCCGACTGCTGTGCTGCTTCGCTGCATCGACGAGCGGTGAGACCTCGAAACTGCCCACCGCTCATCGACCTGCTTCTACTTCATTGAGGCGGCGCGTTGCTCGCCGCTTGCGGGTCGTCACCTGCAACTGCCTCGTGCAGTTAGCAAGCAATGCTCCCGCTGCTTGCTTCCGCTTACTGGCAAGCCTCGCACTCGTCGAAGCCAGGATCGCCCGGACGCATCATGCACACCGGACCATCCGCTTCGGGCGCCGCTTCGACTGCGATCGCGGCAGTCGCCGTTGCCGCTGCCGCAGCCTGGAAGCCGCCGCCCACGCCACCAGCCGCACCGCCGCTCACGCCGAACCCGCCCGCCGCGCCGCCCGAGCCGTCATGACCCGAGCTCACAGCGTTCAGCGCGCCGTGCGCGACCGTCGACTTCTCGACGTGCGTCGCCGCCATCGTGCGCAGGTAGTAGGTGGTCTTCAGACCGCGCAGCCATGCGAGCTTGTAGATCTCGTCGAGCTTCTTGCCCGATGCGCCCGCCATGTAGATGTTCAGCGACTGCGCCTGGTCGATCCACTTCTGACGACGCGACGCCGCTTCGACGAGCCACGTCGGATCGACTTCGAACGCGGTCGCGTAGATCGCGCGCAGGTCGGCCGGGATGCGGTCGATGCGCGACAGCGTGCCGTCGAAGTACTTCAGGTCGGCGACCATCACCTCGTCCCACAGACCGCGCGCCTTCAGGTCGCGCACCAGGTAGTCGTTGACCACCGTGAATTCGCCCGACAGGTTCGACTTCACGTACAGGTTCTGATAGGTCGGCTCGATGCACGCCGACACGCCGATGATGTTCGAGATCGTCGCGGTCGGCGCGATCGCCACGCAGTTCGAGTTGCGCATGCCGTAGGTCGCGATGCGCGAGCGCAGCTCGGCCCAGTTCATCGACTCGCTCGAATCCACTTCGACGTAGCCGCCACGCGCTTCGGCGAGCAGCTTGACCGTGTCTTGCGGGAGGATGCCGCGATCCCACAGCGAGCCGCGGTAGCTCGAGTAGCGGCCGCGCTCTTCGGCAAGCTCGGTCGATGCGTAGTAGGCGTAGTAGCAAACCGCTTCCATCGAGCGATCGGCGAACTCGACCGCTTCCTGCGACGCATACGGCGTGCGCAGCACGTGCAGGCAGTCCTGGAAGCCCATGATGCCGAGGCCGACCGGACGGTGCTTGAGGTTCGAGTTGCGCGCCTTGGCGACCGCGTAGTAGTTGATGTCGATCACGTTGTCGAGCATGCGCATCGCGACGCTGATTGTGCGCTTCAACTTGTCGTGGTCGAGCGCGACCGTGCCGTCGGCCTGTTCCTTCAGGTGCGCGACGAGGTTCACCGAGCCGAGGTTACAAACGGCGATCTCGGCGTCGCTCGTGTTCAGTGTGATTTCCGTGCACAGGTTCGACGAGTGGACAACGCCGACGTGCTGCTGCGGCGAGCGCACGTTGCACGGATCCTTGAACGTGATCCACGGATGGCCGGTTTCGAACAGCATGCCGAGCATCTTGCGCCACAGCTGCGCCGCCGGAATCTTCTTGAACAGCTTGATCTCGCCGCGCGCGACCTTGTCTTCGTAAGCCGTGTAAGCCGCTTCGAACTCGGCGCCGAACTTGTCGTGCAGATCCGGGCAGGTGGACGGCGAGAACAGCGTCCAGTCGCCGCCTTCCATCACGCGCTTCATGAACAGGTCGGGAATCCAGTTCGCCGTGTTCATGTCGTGCGTGCGACGACGGTCGTCGCCGGTGTTCTTGCGCAGCTCGAGGAACTCCTCGATGTCGAGGTGCCACGACTCGAGATACGCGCACACGGCGCCCTTGCGCTTGCCGCCCTGGTTCACGGCGACCGCGGTGTCGTTGACGACCTTCAGGAAGGGCACGACGCCCTGCGACTTGCCGTTGGTGCCCTTGATGTGCGAGCCGAGCGCGCGCACGCGCGTCCAGTCGTTGCCGAGACCGCCGGCGAACTTCGACAGCAGCGCGTTTTCCTTCAGCGCTTCGTAGATGCCGTCGAGGTCGTCGTCGACCGTGGTCAGGTAGCACGACGACAGCTGCGAGCGATGCGTGCCCGAGTTGAACAGCGTCGGCGTCGAGCTCATGAAGTCGAAGCTCGACAGGATGTTGTAGAACTCGATTGCACGCGCTTCGCGGTCGATCTCGTTCAGCGACAGGCCCATCGCGACACGCATAAAGAATGCCTGAGGCATTTCGATGCGCACGCCGTCGTGGTGCAGGAAGTAGCGGTCGTACAGCGTCTGCAGACCGAGGTAGCCGAACTGCAGGTCGCGGTTCGCGTCGAGCGCGGCGCCGAGACGCTTCAGGTCGAACTGCTGGAGCTTGTCGTCGAGCAGGCCGGCGCCGATGCCGCGCTTGATGAACTGCGGGAAGTACTCGGCGTAGCGCTCGCCCATTTCGGCTTGCGTGACTTCTTCTTCGAGGATCTCGCGGCGAATCGTGTGCAGCAGGATGCGCGAGGTCACCTGGCTGTAGGCCGGGTCCTTTTCGATCATCGTGCGGGCAGCAAGGATGGCCGAGTCGTACACCTGACTCATCGGCACGCCGTCGTAAAGGTTCTTCACCGTTTCCGCGACGATCGGCTCGGCGCTCACCGCGTCGCCGAGATTCGCGCACGCGGATTCGATGACGCCGCGCAGCGCGGCCATATCCAGCGGACGCGTGACACCATTGTCGGTCACGTTCAGGCCCGGCGTGCTTGCGCTTTCCGCATGCTCATCATGCGCGCGCGCCTGGTTGCGCTTCTCGCGGTACAGCACGTAAGCACGCGCGACGTTGTGTTCGCCGCCGCGCATCAGCGCGAGCTCGACCTGATCCTGAATGTCTTCGATATGGAACGTGCCGCCGTTCGGGCGGCTGCGCACCAGCGCGCGCACCACGTTCTGCGTGAGTTGCTCGACCAGTTCGCGCACACGCGCCGACGCCGCGCCCTGACCACCGTTGACGGCGAGGAATGCCTTCGTCACGGCGATCGCGATTTTCGACGGCTCGAAGGACACCACGCTACCGTTGCGGCGGATCACCTTGTAGTCGGCGTAGTTCGCTTGCGGCGCGAGCACCTCTACGCCTTGAGTCTGGCCAAAAGCCTGGCCAGTCGGTGAGCCCTCGTACCGGGTCGTCACGTTGTCGGTGGTTTGCATATGCAAAGCTCCTGGTCTTTGGAAATGGCGGCGAGTGCCGCGGACTAAATCGAACGCCGCGCCGCCGCGTGCGCGAGCGATGAGGTGCAGGAAGGCCGGCTACGCCGGCTGGCGGGATGCAACTGCGAGGAAGCCTGGTTCGATTTGACGTCGGTCTTCATCGGGTCGGTCGCGATCACTGGCTGGTCCTTTCCTGAATGCTTCTGGATGCGGCCGGAGATCCCCCTACCGGCCCTGCTCCAGGAATTTTTTTCGCTGCCTGGAATGCTTGCGGCGCCGTGCTCGGGGAGCGGGGCGCCGCAAACTTATTCACTCGGTTATGCACATGGTTATTCACAGCTCGACACAACATATAGTGCATAACTCAGCTTTCGGCACCAAGTATAGTGGAGATTCGAGACAGGTCAAACGGTTTTATTTGCTGCGGAAGTCTTGACTTTTGGCTTTCGCGGCGCGCAGAAGCCTCCCGGAAAAGCAGGCTGCGCCTGGTTCTCTGCGAATCACGCAAGGTTGTGCGAAGGGGGATTACCGCGTTTCGGAAAACTTGAGATAGGGGAAATACCGACCATCGAGCGACGTATCGCGTTGCAGCCGCGGCCACTCGAAATGTGGACCCGGATCGGTCTTGCGACCGGGGGCGATGTCGGCGTGACCGGCGAGCGCGTCGATCGGATAGCGCGCCTTCAGTGCGCTCACGAGCGCGGCGAGCGTGCGGTATTGCGCATCTTCAAAGGCGATGGTGTCGCTGCCTTCGAGCTCGATGCCGATCGAGAAATCATTGCAGCGCTCGCGGCCGAAGAAATTCGACGGCCCTGCGTGCCACGCCCGCTCGTTGCACGACACGAACTGCTCGAGTGCGCCGTCGCGATGAATCACGAAGTGCGCGGACACGCGCACGCCGCGTAGATGCGTGTGGTAGTACGGGTGAGCGTCGCAGTCGAGCGTGTTCTGGAACAGCTCGGCAATCGCGGTGCCGCCGAACTCGTTCGGCGGCAGGCTGATGTTGTGAACGACGATCAGCGTCGGCACCGCGCCGTGCGGCCGCGCTTCGAAATTCGGCGAGGTGAGCTTACGCGCGGCGCCAACCCAACCGTCGGCGTCGACGGTGTACGCGCCGCTCATCGCGCGTCGCGGCCTGCCGGACGCGCACTGTGGCGCTGCGCGTGCGCGGCGCAGCAGAACGTCTGCCCCGCGACGCTCACGGACTCGCTCTTCGGCGCATGCACGCCGCACTCGACGCAACGGATCATCGGCTCGGCAAGCTGCGGCTGTTCATTCGAGGAGCGCGCGCCGCCATTCGCGGTGCCGGCACCCTTGGCACCATGGGCACCGGTGCGTTGCGCCTCGTGGCGACGCAGCGCCTTCACGAGCCATTGACCGACGATGAACAGCACGATCAGCAAAAAGATTTGTCGCATGGAGACACGCTCACACTACAGGCCGGTGCAACAGCACCTCGAAAACAAAACGGCTGCCGACGTACGCAAGCAATAGCGCGACGAACGAGGCCAGCACCCAGCGCAATGCCGCACGGCCGCGCCAGCCGGACACCTTGCGCGCGGTCAGCAGCGCGCCGAACATCACCCAGGAAAGAATCGCGAACACGGTCTTGTGATCGAGCAGCAGCGCGCGGTCGATCAGCTGCTCGCTGAACAGGATGCCCGATACGAGCGTCAGCGTGAGCAACACGAAGCCGGCTCCGATCAGGCGGAACAGCAGCTTTTCGAGCGTGAGCAGCGGCGGCAGCGTGTCGAGCCAGCTCGACCACCAGCCGTTGCCCGCGGCGGCCGCGTGCCGCTGCGCGAGTCCGCCGCGCATTGCATGCAGACGCCGCTCGACCGCCAGCATCAGCACCGCGTGCAGTGCCGCGATCGCGAACAGACCATACGCGATGTTCGCAATCAGGAAGTGCAGCTTGAACATCGGCGCGGCGGCATACGGCAGCACGCGCACGCCGCCGAACGCGAGCGGCAGCAGCGACGCGACGCACGCGAGCGGCAACACCAGCAACCGCAAACCGTCGAGCGGGAAAAAGAAGCTCTCGATCCAGTAAATACCGGCGCCGAGCCAGAACATCGCCGACAGCGCGAACGCGAAGCCGAACACCATCGCGTTCTGCGGGAAGATCGTGGTATGCAGCAGCACGCCGTGGGCGAGCAACGCGACAAATAGCAGCGCGCGCCCGGGCGCGCTCATGCCGGTGGCCACCGAAGCGCTCGCGGCATGATCGGGTAGCGGCGGCACGCTCTCGAGCAGCGGACGCACGACCGCGTGCCGATGCGAGCGCCAGCCGGCCACGGCGAGGCCGCCGTAGAGAAGCGCGGTGAGGGCATACAGTACAATATCCATGTTCGAAGTTTACACTAGGCCCCTCCTCCGCGACGTCTTGCGCGTCGTGCGCTGCGCGGGCCCCACCGTTCATCGCTCCCCATGCTCGACAATCTGACTCAACGGATGGCGCGCGTCGTCAAGACGCTGCGCGGCGAAGCCCGGCTCACCGAGGCGAACACCCAGGAAATGCTGCGCGAGGTGCGTCTCGCACTGCTCGAGGCCGACGTGGCGCTGCCCGTCGTGCGCGAGTTCATCGCCAAGGTCAAGGAGAAGGCGCTCGGCGAAGAGGTACTCGCCAGCCTGTCGCCGGGCCAAGCGCTCGTCGGCGTCGTGCAGCGCGAGCTGACCGCGGTGATCGGCGGCGATTACGAAGGCAAGGCCTCCGAGCTCAATCTCGCGGTCACGCCGCCCGCGATCATCCTGATGGCGGGTCTGCAAGGCGCCGGTAAGACGACCACGGTCGGCAAGCTCGCGAAATTGCTGCGCGAGAAGTACAAGAAGAAGGTGCTGACCGTTTCGTGCGACGTCTATCGTCCCGCCGCAATCGCGCAGTTGAAAACGGTGACGGAGCAGGTCGGCGCGGACTTCTTCCCGTCCGAACCGAACCAGAAACCGGTCGACATCGCGCGCGCCGCGCTCGACTGGGCCAAGCGTCATTACCATGACGTGTTGCTCGTCGACACGGCCGGCCGCCTCGGTATCGACGAAGCGATGATGCAGGAAATCACGGCGCTGCACGCCGAGCTGAAGCCCGCGGAAACGCTGTTCGTCGTCGACGCGATGCTGGGCCAGGACGCGGTCAACACCGCGAAGGCGTTCAGCGACGCGCTGCCGCTCACCGGCGTCGTGCTCACCAAGCTCGACGGTGATTCCCGCGGTGGCGCGGCGCTGTCGGTGCGTCACGTGACCGGCAAGCCGGTCAAGTTCGTTGGTGTCGCCGAAAAGCTCGACGGCCTCGAAGTGTTCCACCCGGACCGCATGGCGAGCCGGATTCTCGGCATGGGCGACATTCTCGCGCTCGTCGAGGAAGCGCAGCGCGGCGTCGACGTGCAGGCCGCGCAAAAGCTCGCCGACAAGGTCAAGAAAGGCGGCGACTTCGACCTCAACGATTTCCGCGCGCAGCTCACGCAGATGAAGGGCATGGGCGGCCTGTCGTCGCTGATGGACAAGCTGCCCGCGCAGTTCCAGCAGGCCGCGGCCGGCGCCGACATGGGCCAGGCCGAGAAGCAGATGCGCCGCATGGAGGGCATCATCAACTCGATGACGCCGGCCGAGCGCGCCAAGCCCGAACTGATCAAGGCGACCCGCAAGCGCCGCATCGCCGCTGGCGCGGGCGTGCAGGTGCAGGAGGTCAACCGCATGCTGAACCAGTACGAACAGATGCGCACGATGATGAAGAAGCTCAAGGGCGGCAACCTGCAGAAGATGATGCGCGGCATGAAGGGCATGATGCCCGGCATGCGCTAAGCTTGATGAGAACGGCGCGCGACTGACTTCGGCGGCGTGCGGGTTTATTCTGTAGCGCATCGCGTCGTCCCTCGCGGGAACGCCCCTCGGGATGTTCCCACCTATATGTATACAGTTATCGTCCGTCAGACGTCATGAACCGCGAAGAAGCCCTCCATATTTTTCAACACTCCGAAGAGATCGTTTCGGCCTCGGACGTCAAGGCGTCGATCGTCCGCATGGCGGCCGCCATCCGCGACGAGATGAGCGAGGACTTCCCGCTTGTGCTGTCGGTGATGGGCGGCGCAGCGGTGTTTACGGGCATGCTGCTGCCGCACCTCGATTTTCCGCTCGAGTTCGACTACATCCATCTGACGCGCTACCGCAATACAACCAAGGGCAGCAACGAGATGCAATGGCGCGTCGCCCCTGCCGAGTCGGTGAAGGATCGCGTGGTGCTCGTGCTCGACGACATCCTCGACGAGGGAGAGACGATGGCCGCGATCCGCGACCGCATCCTCGCGATGGGCGCGAAGCGCTTCTTGTCCGCGGTGCTCTGCGAAAAGATCATTCCGAAGGCAAAGCCGCTGCACCCCGATTACTGCGGGTTCGAGGTGCCGGACCGCTATGTGTTCGGCTGCGGGATGGACGCGAAGGGGTATTGGCGCAACCTGCCGACCATTCGGGCGTTGACCGAGGGGGCGTGAACGGGGCATCCGCATACGGACGAAAAAAAAGCAGCCTGAATGGCTGCTTTTTTATGGCTGCGACGGCGGCTACTCGCACGCGGACTCCCGCTCCCGCTTCACAGCTTGTGCACGAATGAGCGAATGCCGCCGAGGATCATCTCGACCGAAATCGCGACGAGTACGAGCCCCATCAACCGCTCGAACGCCGTCATCACCCGTTCGCCGAGCCACCCCTGAATACGCTCGGCGAGCATCAGCACGATCGCGCAGATGATCATCGTGACGGTCAGCGCGCCGACCCACTCGTACATTTTGGCCGGCGCCTGCGACGTCAGCAGCATGACCGTCGCCAACGCCGACGGACCCGCCAGCGCCGGAATCGCGAGCGGCACGATCAACGGCTCGCCGCCGCTCGCATCGCCACCGAACGGGCCATCCGGATGCGGAAACACCATGCGCAGCGCGATCAGGAACAGCACGATGCCACCGCCGATCCGCAACGACTGGTCGCTCAGGCTCATCATGCGCAGAAAGCCCTGCCCGAGCACCATGAACACCAGCAGGATCGCAAATGCGATCGCGACCTCGCGCAGGATCACGACCGTGCGACGCTCTGCCGCCACACCCCGCAGACAGCTGATGAAGATCGGGATGTTGCCGAGCGGATCGGTGATCAGGATCAGCAGCACGGTCGCGGACAGGAAGGTGTACTCCACTGCCCGCTCCGCTTAGCTCGCGAGTGCCGCGCGCACTTTGTCGATTACGGTTTGCGCTGCATCTTCGACCGGCAGCAGCGTCGCCTCGGTGTCGCGACGACCCTGATACTCGATCTTGCCGTCCTTGAGACCGCGCTCGCCGATCACCAGTCGATGCGGCACGCCGATCAGCTCCCAGTCGGCAAACATCACGCCCGGACGCTCGCCGCGATCGTCGAGGATCACGTCGATGCCGGCCGCGACGAGTGCCGCATACAGCTTGTCGGCCTGCTCACGCACGGCGTCGCTGCGGTCGTAGCCCATCGGACACAGCACGACTTCGAACGGAGCGATCGACTCCGGCCAGATGATGCCCTTGCCGTCGAAATTCTGTTCGATCGCGGCGCCGAGAATACGCGTGACCCCGATACCGTAGCAGCCCATTTCCATCGGCCGCGGCTTGCCGGTTTCGTCGAGGCAGGTCGCGTTCATCGCTTCGGAGTACTTCGTGCCGAGCTGGAACACGTGGCCCACTTCGATCCCGCGGCAGATGTCGAGCACGCCCTTGCCGTCCGGCGACGGATCTCCCTTCTTCACGTTGCGGATGTCGGCAACGACCGGCTCGGGCAGGTCGCGGCCCCAGTTCACACCAGTGATGTGATAGTCGACCTCGTTCGCGCCGACCACGAAGTCGCTCATGTTCGCGACCGTGCTGTCCGCGATCACCTTGACCGGCTTCTTCGTGTTGATCGGACCGAGATAGCCCGGCGGCGTGCCGAAAGTCTCGATGATCTCGGCTTCGGTCGCCATGCGGAAGTCGGCGAGACCCGGCAGCTTGCCGACCTTGATCTCGTTCAGATCGTGGTCGCCGCGCAGCATCAGCAGCCAGATGGTCGGTTCGGCACCTTCGTTTTCGGTGGCGAGAACGACCGACTTGATCGTGCGCTCGAGCGGAATGTTAAGCAACTCGGCGACGGCCTCGCACTTCGCCTTGCCCGGCGTCGCGGTCTTCTTCATGTCCTCGGCGGCCGCGGCGCGTTGCGCGATCAGCGGCAAGGCGTCGGCGGCCTCGACGTTCGCGGCGAAATCGGAAGTCGGGCAATAGGCGATCGCGTCTTCGCCCGTGTCGGCGATCACGTGGAATTCATGCGAGCCGCTGCCGCCAATCGAACCGTTGTCCGCCGCCACCGCGCGAAACTCGAGGCCGAGGCGCGTGAAAATGCGCACGTACGCGTCGTACATCTTGCGATACGACTCGCGCAGACCTTCCACGTCCTTGTCGAACGAGTACGCGTCTTTCATGATGAATTCGCGGCCGCGCATCACGCCGAAACGCGGACGGATCTCGTCGCGGAACTTCGTCTGGATCTGATAGAAGTTGACCGGCAGCTGGCGATAGCTCTTGATCTGGTTGCGCGCGATGTCGGTGACGACTTCCTCGTGCGTCGGGCCCATCACGAAGTCGGCCTGCTTGCGGTCCTTGAAGCGCAGCAGCTCCGGACCATATTTCTCCCAGCGGCCCGATTCCTGCCATAGCTCGGCCGGCTGCACGGCCGGCATCAGCAGTTCGATCCCGCCTGCCCGGTTCATTTCCTCGCGCACGATCGCTTCCACCTTGCGGATCGAACGTAGGCCGATCGGCAGATAGTTATAGATACCGCCCGCGACGCGACGGATCATGCCCGCGCGCACCATGAGCTTGTGGCTGATGATTTCGGCGTCGGCGGGCGCTTCTTTGAGGGTGCCGATAAAGAAACGGGAGGCTTTCATTCAAGGTGTCCAAAAGCGGCGGCTTCCGGTGGGACCGCCAGAAAAGGTGAAAACATTGGGAAAATCGACACGGATCCGCGGCTAAGCCGACACGGTTCACCCGATTGGCGGCACGCAGCCCCTGCCCGGCGCCGAAACCGCCGCGCGAAGCCTCTCTCGAAGGAATAGGGCACGGAAAACCGACAGGCTACCGCAAACACCGGCCTGTTGCGGCGAATCGCTCCATTCTTATGCGATTCGGTGCGTAGGGTCCGTTATCTGTTTATAATCAAAGCAATTTTAAAGGATTCGAAGGTGGTTGTATGCTGGATCGTGAAGGCTTTCGCCCGAACGTCGGCATCATCCTCTTGAACGCGCACAACGAGGTGTTTTGGGGCAAACGGCTCCGTGAACATTCCTGGCAGTTTCCGCAAGGGGGCATCAAATATGGTGAAACCCCCGTGCAAGCGATGTATCGGGAGTTACACGAAGAGACCGGACTGCTTCCTGAGCACGTCAAGGTTATCGGTCGCACGCGCGACTGGTTGCGTTACGAGGTGCCTGACAAGTTCATCAAGCGCGAAGTACGCGGTCACTACCGCGGCCAGAAACAAATCTGGTTTTTGCTCCGGATGGTGGGACGCGACTGCGACATCTGTTTGCGCGCCACCGACCACCCTGAGTTCGATGCGTGGCGTTGGAACGAGTACTGGGTGCCGCTCGACTGTGTGATCGAGTTCAAGCGGGATGTGTATCAGTTGGCGCTGACGGAGTTGTCCCGTTTCATGCGTCGGCCTGCGCCGCGTGCGGATAGACCTGGCGGGCATCATGGGTCGCGTTATCCCCGGATAGCGTCGTCGATGCAAAGCCCGCCGGATTCCACGGTAAGCACGGTGGTTACGACCGTTACTACTGTTACTACCGTGAGTTCGGTCAGCGTCGAGACATCGGCGCACGTCCTGGTCGCGCCGGATTGCGGTCCCGGCTCATTGGATGCAACCATGCGACCGGGGCATGAGCGCGAAACAGCCGAAGCCGACGAGACCGTCGCCCCGTTAGTCCGGCGAGACATGGGCGATTAACCATTCAAGGCGGTGGCTCACGCCGTCTCTCTCTGGCGCGGCCTTCGGGCCGCGTCCGTCTTTCGAAGGAATCATATTGAAAGCATTTGCACTCGCCGTGGCATGTGTCGCCACCGGCGCCCTGCTGGCAGGCTGTTCGAGCGCCGGCAAACCGACCAACAAGGACGACAGCGCGTTCGTGTATCTGCTGGATCGCAAGAGCAACTGGGTTGAGAACAAGGTCGACACGCTGCCGCCGCTGCCCACCGATGCGAACCTGCTGCCGTTCGAGGTCTCCGGCAACACGCCGCTGCATTTCGCGATCGACCCCAAGTCAGTCAGCGTTGGCGACGACGGCGTCGTACGTTACACGGTAGTCGTCACGAGCCCGAGCGGCGCGCGCAACGTCAACTACGAGGGCATTCGCTGCGACACGTATGAGTGGCGTCAGTACGCGGCTCTGAACGCCGATCACGACGGATGGGACACGACGGTCGCCACCCAATTTTCGCGCATCGAAGACGGCGCGCTGAACGCGTACCAGGCCGCGCTGTATCAGGACTATATGTGTACAAGCAAGATCCCTACCGGCAGCGCGCAGCGCATCGTCGAGAACATCCGCTACAAGCGCACTCAGACGTCGCAGATTCACTGAAGCCGTTCGCGCAGTAGCGCGCCTGGTTCAGGCATGCTGCTCGTTCATGACGATAAGAAGCCGTTCCAGCCACCGCTGGAACGGCTTTTTATCGACCTGTTATGAGCGCAATGCGCGCGCCACCTGGTAGATCAAAGCAGCACGAGATTGTCGCGATGAATCAACTCGGGCTCGAGCATGTAGCCGAGCACCGACTCGATCTCGCCGCTGGGACGTCGCTGGATCAGCTTGGCTTCCGCGCTGCTGTAGTTCGTCAAACCACGCGCGACCTCACGCCCCGACGTGCTTAGGCAAGCGATCACCTCGCCGCGAGCAAACGCACCCTGCACGCCGACGATGCCAATTGGGAGCAGGCTCTTGCCGCCGGCGGTCAGCTTTTCGACCGCGCCGTCGTCGATCACGACGTGGCCACGCACCTGCAGGTGATCGGCCATCCATTGCTTGCGCGCCGCCATGCGCGCGGTGCGCGCGATCAGTTGCGTGCCAATCGCCTCGCCTGCCGCGAGCCGCAGGAGCACGTCCGCCTCGCGTCCGCTCGCGATCACTGTATCGGCGCCGCTATGAGCCGCGCGCTTCGCGGCGAGGATCTTTGTCAGCATGCCGCCGCGGCCGAGGCTCGAGCCCGCGCCACCGGCCATCGCCTCGAGTTCCGCCGCGCCGGCGTCGGCCTGCTGAACGAGCGTCGCGTTCCTGTCCTTGCGCGGATCGGCGGTAAAGAGGCCTTGCTGGTCGGTCAGAATGATCAGGGCGTCGCCCTCGATCAGATTCGCGACGAGCGCACCGAGCGTGTCGTTGTCGCCGAACTTGATTTCGTCGGTGACCACCGTGTCGTTCTCGTTGATGATCGGCACGACACCGAGCCGCAGCAGCGTGAGCATCGTGGAGCGCGCATTCAGATAGCGCTCACGGTCGGCGAGGTCGGCGTGCGTGAGCAGGATCTGAGCGGTCTGAATCGAATGCTCGGCGAAACGGCTTTCGTACACCTGCGCGAGGCCCATCTGACCAACCGCCGCGGCCGCCTGCAATTCATCGATTTCGCGCGGGCGCTTCGTCCAGCCGAGCCGCTGCATGCCCTCGGCGATCGCGCCCGAGCTCACCAGGACCACTTCCTTGCCGTGCGCGCGCAGCGCGGCAATCTGCGCGGCCCAGCGGCCGATCGCCGCATGATCGAGGCCGCGCCCGTCGTTCGTGACGAGGCTCGAACCGACTTTGACGACCAATCGCCGTGAATCTGCGATGACGGAACGCATTGTGCGCTGACTCCCAAGATGACGCGTGATGCATGCCGGCACGCCGCTGGCGCCGGTGCTCGAGTTGTTATTCCTGCGGATCGGTGCTGGCTCCGCCGGTCGCGGCCGATACCTGCGTACCCTCGCGAAAACGCACGTCGGAGGCAAGATCTTCGGCTTCGGCCGCACGCTGCGCGTCGGAATGCTCGGCGAGGTAGTCGAACACCGCGTAGCAAAGATTTTCACAACCCTGGCCGGTCAGCGCCGAGATCTCGAACACCGGACCGTCCCAGCCGAAACTTTCGAGGAACGCCGCCACGCGCGCTTCGCGATCGTCCTCGGGGACCATGTCCAATTTGTTCAGCACAAGCCAGCGCGGCTTCTGATAAAGCTGTTCGTCGTACTTGCGCAACTCGTTGACGATGGCCTTCGCTTCCGCAACCGGATCGATCGATTCGTCGAACGGTGCGATGTCGACGATGTGCAGCAGCAGGCCGGTGCGCTGCAGGTGACGAAGGAACTGATGGCCGAGGCCGGCGCCTTCCGCCGCGCCTTCGATCAGCCCCGGAATGTCAGCGATTACGAAGCTGCGGCTCGGCCCGACGCGCACCACGCCAAGATTCGGCGCGAGCGTCGTGAACGGGTAATCGGCGATTTTCGGCTTCGCGTTCGACACCGACGAGATAAACGTCGACTTGCCCGCATTCGGCATGCCGAGCAAACCCACGTCGGCCAGCACTTTCAGCTCGAGGCGCACCATGCGGCGCTCGCCTGGCTTGCCGTCGGTCTTCTGACGCGGCGCGCGGTTCGTGCTGGACTTGAAATGCAGGTTGCCAAGACCGCCGGCGCCGCCTTGGGCGATTTGCACGCTCTGGTTGTGCTCGGTCAGATCGGCGATCAGCTCGCCGGTTTCCATGTCCGTGATCGTGGTGCCGACTGGCATGCGCAGCGTAATGTCGTCGCCGCCTTTGCCGTAGCAGTCCGAGCCGCGGCCGTTTTCGCCGTTGCGCGCCTGATGTTTTTTCGCGTAGCGGTAGTCGATCAGCGTGTTGATATTGCGATCTGCGATTGCAATCACGCTGCCGCCCCGGCCGCCGTCGCCGCCATCCGGGCCGCCGAACGGAACGAATTTCTCGCGGCGCATCGACGCGCTGCCATCCCCTCCGTCGCCGGCGATGACTTCAATCCTCGCTTCGTCAATGAACTTCATGCGTTACTCCGTCCCGTGGTGCACTGCCCGATTCGATGCAGGGGTTGATACTGATTGGATTCTGCTATTTTGCCGCGCGCGCCGCGCGTTGATCAATCGACCGAACGGCATATTCGCCGATGAGGAGCGGTCGGCTGCGCGGCTTAGGCGCGATGCTAGAGATGCGCCGCAATAAAAAAGGCCCCGCGAACTTCGCGGGGCCTTTTTCCGGTCCTGAAGCCCGTGCCTGACTAAACTCAGGCCGCCGGGACGACGGAAACGGTGTGCTTCTTCGCCGCGCCCTTCGTCGAGAACTGGACGTGGCCGTCCTTCAGCGCGAACAGGGTGTGATCCTTACCCATGCCGACGTTCTCGCCTGCGTGCATGCGCGTACCGCGCTGACGCACGATGATGCCACCAGCGTTGATAGCCTGGCCGCCGTAAACCTTAACGCCGAGGCGCTTCGATTCGGAGTCGCGGCCGTTCCGGGACGATCCGCCTGCCTTTTTGTGTGCCATTTGATTTGCTCCTTAACCGGTGCGCTTACGCGTTGATCGCGTCGATGCGCAGTTCGGTATAGTTCTGGCGGTGGCCGCCATGCTTCTGGTAGTGCTTCCGGCGACGCATCTTGAAGATGGTCACTTTGGCGTGACGACCTTGCGACACGACGGTAGCCTTGACGGAAGCCCCACTGACCAGCGGCGTACCGAACTTAATCGATTCACCTTCGCCCACTGCGAGAACCTGGTCGAGCGTGATTTCAGCGTCAATGTCTGCCGGTATCTGTTCTACTTTAAGTTTTTCGCCGACGGCAACCTTGTACTGCTTGCCACCGGTTTTTATGACCGCGTACATTGAGAACCTCACTCTGTATTCATTTTTCCCACGCACCGCGCGCGGAAACTCTCGATTATACATAGAGTTAGCTGCTCGGTCAAAACTTGGGGCTGGCAAATCACTACCGCCCAGACTTCCCCTTCCTTTCACGGTCCCTCGCGGGCGGTAGTTAGCGCTCGGAGGCGGCGCGCGCACGGCCTTGGCCCGCAGCCCTAACACAATACGGAACGCATCCCTGCCGCTACCGACGACCCTGAAGCGCCTCGATCGCCTTATAATTCGCGGCACTACCCAATTCAGCCATCATGTCGTCGACCGCCACCACTTCCCCCAACGTCGCCAGCCTGCTTGCTCCGATCGCCGAAGACATGCAGCAGGTCAATCGCGTCATCCGGCAACGTCTCGCGTCGGACGTGATGCTGATCAACCAGATCTCCGAGTACATCATCAGTGCTGGCGGCAAGCGACTGCGACCCGCGCTGCTTTTGCTCGTAGCTGGCGCGCTGGGCGATACGACAGGGCATCGGCACGAGTTGGCCGCGGTCGTCGAATTCATCCACACTGCCACGCTGCTGCATGACGACGTGGTCGACGAGTCCGACCTGCGACGTGGCCGCCAGACCGCCAATGCCCTGTTCGGCAACGCCGCGAGCGTGCTGGTCGGCGATTTCCTTTACTCGCGCTCGTTTCAGATGATGGTCGGCGTGGGAAAAATGCGCGTGATGGAGATTCTTTCGGAAGCGACCAACATCATCTCCGAAGGTGAAGTGCTGCAGTTGCTGAACATGCACGATGCGGACGTCGACGAAGCCCGGTACATGCAAGTGATCCGCTACAAGACCGCCAAGCTGTTCGAGGCAGCCGCCCAGCTCGGCGCAGTGCTGGCTGGCGCAGACGCGAAAACGGAAGCCGCCGCCGCCGAATACGGCCGCCGCATCGGCACCGCGTTTCAGATCATGGACGACTGGCTCGACTACACCGGTACGGCCGAGTCGATGGGCAAGAACGCCGGTGACGATCTGCGCGAAGGCAAGCCGACGCTGCCGCTCATCTATCTGATCGAACGCGGCACGCCCCAGCAGTCCGCGCTGGCGCGCGAAGCGATCGAACAAGGCGGCACCGACCGTTTCGATACGATTTTCGAGGCGATCACGCGCTCCGGTGCACTCGATCACACGCTCGAGTGTGCGAAACAGGAGGCTCAGGCAGCCGCGGCAGCAATTTCTTCGTTTCCCCATTCCATTTTCAAAGAGAGCCTGCTAGAATTATGTTCTTACTCGACGGCGAGACAGTCTTGAACGAGACTGAAACGACCAATTAGTCTGAGTCGAGTCAGCAGTACCCAATCGGGGTGTAGCTTAGCCTGGTAGAGCGCTACGTTCGGGACGTAGAGGCCGGAGGTTCGAATCCTCTCACCCCGACCAGATTTCCCTTGTTAGATCAAGGTTCAAGAACCGCCGCAGCTTGCTCGGCGGTTTTTTGTTTTGCGCGGTGATTTTACGCTGCCCTCGAGCTTCGCTGCTCTTTTCCCGTCCCGGTCGTCCGGCAAGCGCGTAGGTTGCCGCGTTGTCGTCGTCGTTCTCGCGGCCGCCACCGTCCAGGGCGGAACGCGCAGCCCCCTCTGCTATATTCTCTCCATCCCTTTCCCCTTTTTTTCACGACGCGTGGAACAACTTCCCTTATGGGCGCAGATAGGCGCGGTCTTTCTGCTGCTCGTCTGCTCCGCTTTTTTTTCCATTTCCGAGACAGCGATGATGGCGCTCAACCGTCATCGCCTCAAACATCTCGCCAGCAAGAACACGCTCGGAGCGAAAACGACCCAGGGCCTGCTTGCGAAGACAGATCAGTTGCTGAGCGTGATCCTGATCGGCAATAACCTGTTCAACACGATCATTCCGGTAATGACCACGTCCGTCGCGTTGCATACGTTCGGCCGCAATAGCCTCGCGCTGTCGATTGCAACTGGAATCGTCGCGTTCCTGATCATCGTGTTCGCGGAAATCACGCCAAAGATCGTCGGCGCGACGTTTCCAGAAAAAATAGCGCTACCCGCGAGCCTCCTGATCGCACCGCTGATGCGCGTCGCGAGGCCGCTGATCTGGTTCGTCAACCTGTTCGCAACCGGCATCCTGCGCGTGCTGCACATCAATACGAAGGGCGCGCGCGAGCAACGGCTGTCCACCGAAGAATTGCGCACCATCGTGCTCGAGTCGGGAAGCTTCATGCCGACCAAGCACCGCAGCATCCTGCTGAACCTGTTCGACCTCGAAAACATCTCGGTCGACGACGTGATGATCCCGCGCCGCCGCATCGAGGCGCTCGACTTCGACGCACCGTTCGAGCAGATCCTGCATCAGCTGGAGACCTGCTATCACAACAAGCTTGTCGTCTACCAGGGCGACATCGATCGCGTACTCGGTGTGCTGCACGTGCGCAAGACGCTGTCGGCGCTGCACAATCAGGAACTCGAGCGCGATACCTTGCGCGATCTGCTCGCCGAGCCGTACTTCGTTCCGAGCGGCACGCCGGTATTCCAGCAGCTGCAGTACTTTCAGGAAAGCCGGCAGCGCATCGCGCTCGTCGTCGACGAATACGGCGAACTGCAGGGCCTCCTGACGCCCGAAGACATCATCGAGGAGCTGATCGGCGAATTCACCACATCGATTCCGCGTGGCGCCAGTTCGCGCGGCGGCTGGAACGAGGCGGGCGAATGCATCGTTGCGGGCAGCATGCCGTTGCGCGAGCTGAACCGTTGGCTGCAACTCGAGCTGCCGACCGACGGTCCCAAAACGCTCAACGGCCTGATTCTCGAAATCCTCGAAGATATCCCCGACGGCGACGTTTGCGTGCGCATCGGCGACATCAAGGTCGAGGTGATGCGCAGCGACGATCAGGCGATCCGCACCGTCAAGCTGTTCAAGCCGCCGTCACGCACGAAGGCCGGTAGAACGCGGTCCGGCTGAACTCTGCACCGTTGCTCGCCGGTTCAAGGTCAGCATCGCACAGGCGCGCAATGCGCGCCATTAGCCGAATGGCCGAGTGGCATTCGGACGCCCACAACCGGAAGATGAAGCCGTCATGTTCTACAGGCGGCTCATCACCGGTCTCTCATGCAAACTCCTTTTGCCCCCGCAGCGGCGTTGCCGCGTCCACTCGCAGCCGACGGCGAAACCAGCGCAACGAGTCTGAACGATCCCGACAACGCCCCGGCCGTGCGTCTGTTGACCGACACGTTGCACGAAGCGACGCGGCGCAATGCGTCGGACATTCACATCGAGCCGGCCGAGCATGGCTGGCGTGTGCGTCTGCGCATCGACGGCGTGCTGCATGAAACGCCGCAGCCGCCCGCGCATCTGCGCGACGCGTTCGTCACGCGCATCAAGGTGCTCGCGCGCATGGACATCGCCGAGCGACGTGTGCCGCAGGACGGCCGCCTACGCCTCGCAACATCGCCGGGACGGATCGAAGACTACCGCGTCAATTCGCTGCCGACGCTGTTCGGCGAAAAGCTCGTGCTACGCCGCCTCGATGCGCTGCCCGCGGATCTCTCGCTCGATTCGCTCGGCCTCGATCCGGCACAGCGCGAAACCGTCGACGCCGCGATCCGCGCACCTCATGGCCTGATGCTCGTCACCGGACCGACGGGTAGCGGCAAAACGCTGTCGCTGTACTGCTTCCTGAATCTGCTGAATGGCGAGTCGCGCAACCTCTGCTCGGTGGAAGACCCGGCGGAGATCCAGCTGGCCGGCATCAACCAGGTCAGCGTGCGCGAAAAGGCCGGGCTGACATTCGCGGTCGCGCTGCGGGCGTTCCTGCGTCAGGATCCGGACGTCATCATGGTCGGCGAAATCCGCGATAACGAAACCGCCGACGTCGCCGTAAAGGCCGCGCAAACCGGTCACCTCGTACTGTCCACGCTGCATACGAACGACGCGCCCGCGGCCATCGCGCGACTCATCGATATCGGTGTCGAGCCGTACAACCTGGCGGCCGCGCTGCGCATCGTGACCGCGCAGCGGCTCGTGCGGCGACTGTGCCTCGCATGCCGCGCGCCCGCGCCGCATTCGACGGCGGCGCTCGCGGCCGCAGGCTTCGGCGAGCATGAACTCGACGGCTGGCAACCGTATGCGGCGACCGGCTGTGCGGTTTGTCACGGCATCGGCTATCGGGGGCGCGTCGGCATCCATCAGGTGATGCCCGTCTCCGACGCGATGCGCGAGCTGATCGTCGCAGGCGCGGGCGTGCACGAGTTGGCCCGCCTCGCCCAGACCGAACGGGTTGCGACATTACGCGACGCAGCGCTGGCGCGTGTGCGCGATGGCACCACGAGCCTCGCCGAAGCGCTCGCCGCCACGGAGGTCGCATGAGGACCGCCACGCTGTCACCGCCGTTACCCGGCGCAGCCGACCTGCGCTTCAAATGGCGCGGCGTCGACGCGGACGGCACACGCCAGAGCGGGACGCTGATCGCACCCGACGCGAGCGCCGCGCGCACGCTGCTCAAGCGCGACAACCTCTTTGTCGTCGAACTCTCGACGCAAGGTCCGGCGCCACGCCCGAAGACTAGCGCGGCCGATGTCACGCTGTTCACGCGGCAACTGTCCAGTCTGCTGCGTGCAGGTTTGCCGCTCGCACCCGCGCTCGAATTACTCGCGCAGCCGCCGACGTCCGGCCAGCGGCAAGGTATGCCGCGTATCGTCGGCACTCTCGCGCGCGACATCACCGCGGGCCTGCGTTTTTCGGCGGCCTTGCAGCGGCACCCGGCGCAGTTCAATGCGCTGTACTGCCAGCTCGTCGAGGTTGGCGAAGCGGCGGGCGCGCTCGTCACCGTGCTCGCCCGCATCGCCGACGATCGCGAACGCGCCGCCGCGCAGCGCGCGAAAGTGCGGGCGGCGCTGACCTATCCGGTCGCGATCCTGCTGCTCGCCATCGCGATCACCGCAGCATTGCTGGTGTGGGTGGTGCCGACGTTCAAACAGATCTTCGATGGCTTCGGCGCGAAGCTGCCCGCACCGACTCAGTTCGTCCTGGCGCTCTCGGCGGGCGCCGCGCGCTGGAGCGTACCGCTGTTCGTGGTAATGGCCGCACTGAGCTCCGCGATCGCGTATGTCCTGCGCCGCTCGGCAAGCGCACGCATCCGCTTCGCGCGCGTATCGCTGAACCTGCCCGTGGCCGGCCCGTTGCTGCGTACGTTGTGCGCGGCGCGCTGGAGCCGCGCACTTGGCACGTTGCTGTCGGCCGGCACACCGCTCGCCGACGCGTTTGAGTCGCTCACGCAGGCGACCGGCAATGCCTTCTTCGATCGCGCGACGGCAGGCATCGCCGTGAGGCTGCGGCGCGGCGAGCGGCTCGCCGCGGCGATGCGCGCGGCGCACTGCTTTCCTCCCGAAGTCGTGCAGCCGGTTGCGGTCGCCGAGGAGTCCGGCGCGCTCGACAGCATGCTGCTCGATGTCGCGTCGCTTGCGGATCGCCAGGTCGACGACAGGATCGGCGCGCTATCGAGTCTGTGCGAACCGCTCGTCATTGTCGTGCTCGGCACGCTGGTCGGCGGCCTAGTGATCGCGATGTATCTCCCCATTATTCAACTCGGCAACGTGGTGTAGCATCGCAGCCGAATCCACTCCTTCACCATGCAGGCACCTCTTCCACTCGTGTCACAAACTTCCTCCAACCTGCTCGCGGGCTTACTGCCAGGCCGCTTTGCAAGCGATATCGGTCTCGGGTTCGCCAGCCTGCCCGCCGGTGTGCAGATCGCGTTCGCCATCGTGCTCGGCCTCGTGATCGGGAGCTTCCTCAACGTCGTCGTGCATCGGCTGCCGATCATGCTCGAGCGCGCGTGGCGCGTCGAAATCAGCGAGGCCACCGACGAGCCGCAACCGGACGACGGACTGCCGGGGCGCTACAACCTGTTGGTCCCGCGTAGCGCGTGCCCACATTGCGGCCACGTACTGAGCGCGTGGGAAAACCTGCCGGTTCTGAGCTACGTTCTATTGCGCGGCCGTTGTTCCGCTTGCGGCACGCCCATCAGCCCGCGTTACCCGCTGCTCGAAATTGCGAGCGCCGCTTTCGCGGCAGGCGCATTGATGGCGTTCGGCCCGAGCCTGATGGCATTCGCCGCGTTTGGCCTGTGTGCGACGCTGCTCGCGACGAGCGCGATCGACATCGACACGCATCTGCTGCCCGATTCCTTGACGCTACCGCTGTTGTGGGCCGGCCTGATCGTCAATTTCAACGGCATGTTCACGAACCTGCATGATGCGGTGCTCGGCGCTATCTTCGGATATCTGGTGTTGTGGGCTGTGCATTGGATATTCAAGCTCGTACGGGGCATCGAAGGCATGGGATATGGCGACTTCAAGCTGCTCGCCGCGCTCGGCGCGTGGCTCGGCTGGCCCGCGCTGCCGCAGATCGTGCTGATCGCCGCGGTAACCGGTGCCGTGATCGGCCTCGTGGCGACGTGGCGCGGCCGCATGCGCTTCGAGGAGCCGCTGCCCTTCGGGCCGTTTCTCGCCGCGGGCGGTGCGCTCACGCTGTTTGTCGGCACGCCGCTTTATCTGGCTCTGGGAGGTTGAAGCATGTTCGTTGTGGGACTCACCGGCGGCATCGGTAGCGGTAAATCGACGGTGGCCGATCTGTTCGCCGCGCGCGGTGTGCCGCTCGTCGACACGGACGTGATCGCGCATCGCATCACCGCGCCGCATGGCCTCGCCATGCCGCACATCGCCGCCGAATTTGGCACAGAGTTCGTCGCTGCCGATGGCTCGCTCGATCGCGCGCGCATGCGCACGCTCGTGTTCAGCGACGAGACCGCGCGCAAGCGTCTCGAAGGCATCACGCATCCGTTGATTCGCGCGGAAACCGAACGCGAAGCGCGCGAAGCGCAAGGGCCGTATGTGATCGTCGTGGTGCCCTTGCTGGTCGAGTCAGGAACATGGAAGAGTCGCGTGAATCGCGTGCTCACCGTCGATTGCAGCGTCGACACGCAGATCGCGCGCGTGATGAGCCGCAACGGCTTCAGCCGGCAGCAGGTGCTTGCGATCATCGCGCGCCAGGCCACGCGCGAAGCGCGCCTCGCCGCCGCCGACGACGTGATCGTCAACAACAATGTGCGGCTCGATGAACTCGAGGCGCAGGTGGACGCTCACCATCGCGTGTATCTGTCGCTTGCGCAAGGGCACGCCGAGTACTAGCACGCGCAGGAACCGAAGCGCCCAGAACATCGGGAACTCGCGAAAAAAGTTGCGAAAGCGCGGGGAAAAAGTGCGTGATTGCTTGGGTAGTCTCACGGCATTAGAATGTTTTGCATTCCTGTCACCGACCACGCCCGAGGCGAGCCCGCTTGATTCTTTACGAGTACCCCTTCAATGAGCGAATCCGGACGCTGTTGCGGCTCGAAGATCTGTTCGAGCGCTTCACGTTCTTTCTGACTCAGGAAGACGCGAGGGAACATCACGTCGCACTGACAACGCTGTTCGAAATCTCTGAAGTGGCGGGTCGCGCGGATCTGAAGTCGGATCTGATGAAAGAGCTCGAGCGGCAACGGCAAACGCTCGCGCCATTTCGCGGCAATCCCGGCATCGAGCAGAACGCGCTCGAAGCGGTGCTTGGCGAAATCGAACAGACCCTCGCGGGGCTCACGCAGATGCAAGGCAAGACCGGCCAGCATCTTGCAGACAACGAGTGGCTTGCGAGCATTCGCAGCCGCGCAATCATCCCCGGGGGTACCTGCAAATTCGATCTGCCCTCGTATTACGCGTGGCAACAGTTACATCCCGATCAGCGTCGCCAGGACATCGCCAAGTGGGTCACACCGCTTTTGCCGCTACGCGATGCGGCGACGATCGTGCTGCGACTCGCGCGCGAGTCGGGCCAGGCGTCGAAGGTCATGGCGATGCAAGGCAGCTATCAGCAAATGCTGTCGGGCCGCTCGTATCAATTGATGCAGGTTCGCGTGGCTCCCGAATTGCGCGTGATTCCCGAAGCGAGTGCCAACAAGTACATGCTGTGGGTGCGCTTCACGGTGCAGGACGGCGATCTGCGACCGCGCGCGGTCGACGTCGACGTGCCGTTTCAGCTTACGCTCTGCAGCCTGTAACAGCCCGCAGACCACCACCGTATCGAGCAGGCAAAACCGGATTTGAGCGAGCGCGCCTTTGAAGCGGCGCGAAATAGCCCTATATTCGTTACTTGTTCCGTTTGCGATTGACCGTCCGACCGTATGCCTACCGTCGTCAAATGTCCTACCTGCGGTAAAGATGTCCGCTGGGCTCCTGAGAGCCGCTTCCGTCCCTTCTGTTCCGACCGCTGCAAGCAGATCGACCTCGGCGCATGGGCCGCCGAAAAATACAAGATTGGCGGCAATGAACAGGAAGGGTCTTCGTCTGAAGAGGAAACGCCGCGCGGCGACTATAACCCGCACTGAGCCCGCACTGAGCGCACCAGTAGCGCACAACAAGTAATAGAGCCTCGCTGGCGGGCGCTGCCGAGACAGCGCCCGCTATCGCGTGCCCTGTTCAGTCACAGCCTTCAATCAATCACTTCTTCTCAGCCGCGAGCCACTCCAGCACCGGAATCGTCGCCGGCAGCAACGGCGAGACATCCGCAGGCAAGCTTTGCCACACGAAAGCCTGACCTTCACGCCCGTGTGGCTCGCCCGACCACTGCATCACCTTGCAGAAAAAGAGGCGCACATACGCGTGCGGATAATCGTGTTCGAGCGTGTGCCACAGATGGCTCGCCTGGACCTCGATTCCCAGCTCCTCGTGCAGCTCGCGCGCCAGCGCGGCCTCGACCGATTCGCCCGCTTCGAGCTTGCCACCCGGAAACTCCCAGTAGCCCTCGTACGGCTTGCCGGCCGGACGCTGTGCGAGCAGATAGCGCCCATCCGGCTGTACTAGCACGCCGACCGCGACTTCCGTGACCGGACGGCTCGCGCCGATTTCGCCTGCTTCTTTGCGGGCGTTCTCGCTTGCTTTGTTCATGCCGACGTCTTACGGCCAGACCAGTCACGCGCGAACTGCCACGCCACCCGCCCCGAGCGCGAGCCGCGCTCGAGCGCCCACACCAGCGCATCGCCGCGCGCCGTTTCGATCTCCGCGTCGTCGCAACCGAAGTGGCGCAGCCAGTGCGCGATGATCGTCAGGTAATCGTCCTGCTTGAACGGATAGAAGCTGACCCACAGCCCGAAACGCTCGGACAGAGAAATCTTCTCTTCGACCAGTTCGCCCGGATGAATCTCGCCGTCCGGCGTGTGCTTGTACGTCTCGTTGTCGCTCATGTACTCGGGCAGCAGATGGCGGCGGTTCGACGTCGCGTAGATCAGCACGTTGTCCGACTGCGCCGCGACCGAGCCGTCGAGCGCGACCTTCAGCGCCTTGTAGCCCGACTCGCCCTCTTCGAACGACAGGTCGTCGCAGAACACGACGAAGCGCTCGGGGCGCTTCGCGATCAGATCGACGATGTCCCCGAGGTCATGCAGATCGTCCTTGTCCACTTCGATCAGGCGCAAGCCGTCTTTCGCGTACGCGTTCAGACACGCCTTAATCAGCGACGATTTGCCGGTGCCGCGCGCGCCAGTCAGCAGCACGTTGTTGGCCGGCTGCTTGCGCACGAACTGGCGCGTGTTCTGTTCGATCAGCCCTTTCTGGCGATCGATGTTCTGCAGGTCGTCGAGCGTGATCGACGAAACGGCGGGCACCGGTTGTAGATAGCCGCGTCCCTGGCGCTTGCGCCAGCGGAACGCGACTGCGGCTGACCAGTCGATCTCCGGCGGGGCGGGCGGAAGCATCGCTTCCAGGCGGCCGAGCACGGCTTCGGCCCGGGTCAGAAACTGTTCGAGTTTGTCCATGGTGTGTGGGCACGGCATAAGGCCGCGCATTGAACCTGATTACGAGCGGTAGTCGGCGTTGATGCTCACGTAGTCGTGCGACAGATCGCAGGTCCAGATCGTGGATTGCGCATCCCCGCGTCCGAGCACGACGCGAATGCCGATCTCGCTCTTCTTCATTACGCGCTGGCCATCTTCTTCGCGGTAGGCCGGGTTGCGGCCGCCGGCAGTCGCGACCAGCACGTCGTCCAGATACAGATCGATCTTGCCGACGTCGAGATCGTCCACGCCGGCATAGCCGATGGCCGCGAGAATGCGGCCGAGGTTCGGGTCCGATGCATAGAAGGCCGTCTTCACGAGTGGCGAGTGGCCGATTGCATAGGCGATCTGACGGCATTCGCCGACGCTCGAGCCGCCTTCGACATGCACGGTCATGAATTTGGTCGCGCCTTCTCCGTCGCGCACGATCAGTTGCGCGAGTGTCCGTGCGACGTCGGTCACCGCGTCGCGCAACGCCGTATAAGCGGGTGAATCGGTGGACGTGATCGCGGGCAGGCTCGATTTGCCCGACGCGATGAGAATGAACGAATCGTTGGTCGACGTATCGCCATCGATTGTGATGCAGTTGAACGAGCGATCCGCGACGTGTTTCACGAGCTCGTCGAGCACCGGCTGCGCGACGGCCGCGTCGAATGCGAGGAAGCCGAGCATGGTTGCCATGTTCGGCTTGATCATGCCGGCGCCCTTGCTGATGCCGGTCAACGTGACCGTGTGACCGTCGATCGTGACTTGGCGCGAAGCCGCTTTCGGCAGCGTGTCGGTCGTCATGATCGACTGCGCCGCGTCGTACCAGTTCGCCTCCTTGCGGTTCGCGAGCGCGGCCGGCAAGCCGGCCTTCAGCCGATCGATCGGCAACGGCTCGAGAATCACGCCCGTCGAGAACGGCAGCACCTGCTCGGGCGTGATGTCGGCGAGACGCGCGAGTTCCGCGCAAGTTTCGCGCGCCGCCGCGAGGCCCGGCTCACCGGTGCCCGCGTTCGCGTTGCCGGTGTTGATCACCAGCGCGCGAATTGGTTTGCCGCCCGCGCGCACGCGCTCCAGGTTTTCCCGACAGACCGTAACAGGCGCCGCGCAAAAGCGGTTCTGCGTGAACACGCCGCCTACCGTCGCGCCCTCGTCGACGGAAATGACGAGCACGTCCTTGCGGTTCGGCTTGCGGATATTCGCTTCGGCCCAGCCGAGCGTGACGCCGGTGACTGGGTGGAGTTGAGCGGGATCGATCGAGGGAAAGTTGACAGCCATGGTCGCGACCTGTCGAAGAAAATGCCGGCAAACGCCGGCATCGGGGAAACGGAACTGATGACCCGGGCGCGTTGCCGGGTCATCCGCGAAATCAAAACGGCCAAGCCGCGCTTAAAAACGACGCGGCGCGCCTGGAAGCGCGCCGCATCGGCATCAGGCGATCTTGCCGTGGCACTGCTTGTACTTTTTACCGCTGCCGCACGGGCATGGATCGTTGCGGCCAACCTTCGGCACATTGTCGGTATTCAGGTTCACGGTCGCCTGCGCCGTCGCGCCGTGGCCATGGCCGCGGCTCATCGCGTCGCCGATCATTGCGGCGGTAGCCGCTTCGGCTGCGACAGGCGCGGCGGCACCGGCTTCCGCGAATTCGGCATGACGGAACTCGACGTTCTCCAGATGACCGCCCTGCTCGTCCATCTGCTCCGCGGCCGCTTCGAGCTGCTCCGGCGACTGGATCTGCACGTTCATCACGATGCGCGTGACTTCGAGCTTCACGGCGTCGAGCATCGCGGCGAACAGTTCGAAGGCCTCGCGCTTGTATTCCTGCTTCGGGTTCTTCTGCGCATAGCCGCGCAGATGGATGCCCTGCCGCAGATGGTCGAGCGCGGCCAAATGCTCGCGCCATGCGCGGTCGAGCGTCTGCAACATGATCGAGCGCTCGAACGCGCTGAACGATTCGCGGCCGACCAGCTGAACCTTCGCCTCGTACGCCTCGTCCGCGGCGGCCTCGACCGCTTCAAGAATCTCGTCCGGGCTGATCGAGTTCGACTCGTTGATCATTTCCTGGATCGCGAGGTCGAGCTGCCATTCGTTGCGCAGCACTTCCTCGAGCTCGGGCACGTCCCACTGCTCTTCGATGCTGCCCACCGGCACGAACTGATGCACGATGTCGCCGATCACGCCATGACGCATTGCGGTGATGGTCTCGGTGATGTCGTTCGCTTCGAGCAGTTCGTTACGCTGCTGGTAAATCACCTTGCGCTGGTCGTTGGACACGTCGTCGTATTCGAGCAACTGCTTACGAATATCGAAGTTACGTGCCTCGACCTTGCGTTGCGCCGATTCGATCGAGCGCGACACGATGCCCGCTTCGATCGCCTCGCCTTCCGGCATCTTCAGGCGATCCATGATCGCGCGCACGCGGTCGCCCGCGAAAATGCGCAGCAGCGGATCTTCCAGCGAAAGGTAGAAGCGCGACGAACCGGGATCGCCCTGACGGCCCGCACGTCCGCGCAACTGGTTGTCGATCCGGCGCGACTCGTGACGCTCGGTGCCGATGATGTGCAGACCGCCCGCGGCCTTCACCTGATCGTGCAGCGCCTGCCATTCGTCGTACAGCTTCTTGATGCGGCGCTGCTTTTCGTCGTCGGCGAGCGTTTCGTCCTGCTCGATGAAGGAAGCCTGCTTCTCCGCGTTGCCGCCGAGCACGATGTCCGTACCACGGCCGGCCATGTTGGTCGCGATCGTGATGCGTTGCGGACGGCCCGCTTCCGCGACGATCGCCGCTTCGCGCGCGTGCTGCTTCGCGTTGAGCACTTCGTGCGGCAAGCCGGCCTGCTTCAGCAGATGCGACAGCAACTCCGAATTCTCGATCGACGTCGTGCCGACCAGCACCGGCTGACCGCGCTCGTAGCAATCGCGGATGTCGCGGATCACCGCGTTGTAGCGTTCCTTCGCGGTCTTGTAAATCTGGTCCTGCCGGTCGATCCGCTTGGGCGGTCGGTTGGTCGGGATCACGACCGTTTCGAGACCGTAGATCTCGTTGAATTCGTACGCCTCGGTGTCGGCCGTGCCGGTCATGCCGGCGAGCTTCGCGTACATGCGGAAGTAGTTCTGGAACGTGATCGATGCGAGCGTCTGGTTCTCGCTCTGGATCTTCACGTGCTCCTTTGCCTCGACCGCCTGGTGCAGACCGTCCGACCAGCGGCGGCCCGCCATCAGGCGGCCGGTGAATTCGTCGACGATGATCACTTCGCCGTTTTGCACGACGTAGTGCTGGTCCTTGAAGAACAGCGTGTGCGCGCGCAGCGCCGCGTACACGTGGTGCATCAGCGTGATGTTCTGCGGCGCGTACAGGCTTTCGCCTTCGCCGATCAGGCCCCACTCGGAGAGCAGACGCTCGGCCTTTTCGTGACCCGACTCGGTCAGGAACACCTGACGGCCCTTTTCGTCCAGTGTGTAGTCGCCCGGCTTCTCGACGCCGGTGCCGTCCGCCTTCTCTTCGCCGATCTGGCGCTCGAGCAGTGGCGGCAGCGCGTTCATGCGCACGTAGAGTTCAGTGTGATCTTCGGCCTGGCCGGAGATGATCAGCGGCGTGCGCGCCTCGTCGATCAGGATCGAGTCGACCTCGTCGACGACCGCGAAGTTCAGGCCACGTTGCACGCGCGCGTCGGTCTCGTAGACCATGTTGTCGCGCAGGTAGTCGAAGCCGAACTCGTTGTTGGTGCCGTAGGTAATGTCCGCGGCGTAGGCTTGCTGCTTCGCCGTGTGCTCCATCTGCGACAGGTTGATACCGACCGACAGACCGAGGAAGTTGTAAAGGCGCGCCATCCATTCGGCGTCGCGCTGCGCGAGGTAGTCGTTGACCGTGACAACGTGGACGCCGCGGCCCGACAGCGCGTTCAGGTAGACCGGCAGAGTCGCGACGAGCGTCTTGCCTTCGCCGGTGCGCATTTCGCTGATCTTGCCGTAGTGCAGCGCCATCCCGCCGATCAACTGGACGTCGAAGTGGCGCATCTTCAGCACCCGCTTGCTGGCCTCGCGGCAGACCGCGAACGCCTCGGGCAGGATTTTGTCGAGCGATTCGCCGCTCGCGACGCGCTGGCGGAATTCACCCGTTTTGGCGCGCAGTTGGTCATCCGTCAATTGCTCGATCTGCGGTTCGAGCGCATTGATCGCCGCGACGGTCTTTTGATATTGCTTGACTAGCCGCTGATTACGGCTGCCAAAAATCTTCTGAAGAAAACCGGTGGTCATCGGATCGGTGTCTGCGTCGCGGCTTCGGCTGGCTCGCGGTGTGCGCATTGCGCATACCGCGACTGGGTCGGAAAGTCCTCGGCGGCTTAGTCCAAGAGTGAATTCGAATCGGGCATTTTAGCACGCGCCTCCGGCTGCGCTCGTGTCGAGGGCGTGTCAACGCCGGACCCTGCCAGCCCCGCCCGGCAACCTCCAGCGCGCCGCCGACCGGCTTCGCAAGCTGCCCGCGCGGTACAATCGCGGCGTGAGCGCGCATGGGGCGCCCTCGCGTCGTCAATCCGGAACATGAGCCGTTTTTCGTCCTTTTCAAGGCCGCCGAAGCAGTTCGATCTGCGCCGCCCGCAACCGCTTGCCGAGGTACTCGGCCGCACGGATGCATTCGCAGCGTTGCGAGCCGGTGTCGAACAGATCGCCGCGCTCGAGAAAGATCTGCGCGAATTGCTGCCCGATTATCTGGCGACGAGCGTCGAGCCTGGCTTCATCAAGGAAGGGGTCCTTGCCCTGTTTGCCGCACATAACGCGCTCGCGGCGCGTCTGCGGCATCTGGAGCCGCGGCTGTTGGCAGATTTGCAGCAGCGCGGCTGGCCGGTGCATACATTGAAGATTCGCGTGCGGCCGCAGCCACTGAAGGAACCGCCGCCCGTCAAGCAGGCGCGCATGACGCCGGCCGGCGCCGACGCGCTCCAGGCGTTGAGCGAAGCGCTCGCGCCGTCGCCGCTACAGGAAGCGCTCGCGCGCATGGCCGCGCGGCATCGGCGAAATCGCTGAGCGCCGAACGAAAAAACGGCCCGAATGGGCCGCTTTTTTTGTCTGCTCGCCTGAAGCGCCGACGTTATGCGAACGCTGTCTGCGTTTCGTAAGCGAAGCCGCGAGGAGCCTTCTGCGTATCGTCGAAGGTGACGATTTCGTACGAGTCTTCGTTCGCGAGCAGCTCGCGCAGCAGCGCGTTGTTCAGCCCGTGTCCCGACTTGTACGCGGTGTACGAAGCGAGCAGCGGATGACCGACCACGTACAGGTCGCCGATCGCGTCTAGCATCTTGTGCTTGACGAACTCGTCCTCGTAACGCAGACCGTCGTTGTTCAGGATGCGGTATTCGTCGAGCACGATGGCGTTGTCCATGCTGCCGCCGCGCGCGAGGCCGAGCTCGCGCATCATTTCCACTTCATGTGCGAAGCCAAACGTGCGGGCGCGCGCGATCTCGCGCACGTACGACGTGTTCGCGAAGTCCACTTCCAACGCCTGGCCGGTTTTGTCCACAGCCGGGTGACGGAAGTCGATAGTGAATTTGAGCTTGAATCCGAAGTACGGATCGAGGCGCGCGAATTTGTCGCCATCGCGGATTTCGACCGGCTTCGTGACCTTGACGAATTTCTTCGGCGCGTTTTGCTCTTCGATTCCCGCCGACTGGATCAGGAACACGAACGAACCCGCGCTACCGTCCATGATCGGGATTTCCTCGGCGGTGACATCGACATAAAGGTTGTCGATGCCAAGACCGGCGCAGGCGGACATCAGATGCTCGACGGTCGACACGCGCACGCCGTCTTTCTGCAACACGGAAGCCAGACGCGTATCGCCAATCGCCATCGCCGACGCGGGAATGTCCACCGGCGTGGGCAAATCCACGCGTGAAAACACGATGCCAGTGCCGGGCGCCGCCGGCCGGAGCGTCAGATTGACTTTGCGGCCGGAGTGCAACCCGATGCCGACAGTCTTGACGATCGATTTGATTGTGCGCTGCTTCAACATGGTGGTCTTCTATTCGATTGAAAATCCTAATCAGGACTTTTTATTTCATAGCGCGAATTATACTCCAATCCCCAGACGGGCGTCCCCACAGGGAACGTATCAATCTGTTTCGCTGCACTACCCGCGGGGCGCAGCGACGGAAATCGTAACGGGCCGATGCCCCGGAACGGAGGCGTTTCCGGTCATCGGCCCGCGTAACGGCCTGTCACAAAAGCGTCGCAATCACCGTTGCCAAAGCGCCACGCGGCATGAGCGCGCATTCCCCGGTGAAGGTGCGACACCGGCGATTAGCGCAACGTGGCGAGAATACTCGCTGCATCGCTGACTTCGAACTTGCCGGCAGCTTCGACGTTCAGCGTCTTGACCACGCCGTCGTCGATCACCATCGCGTAGCGCTGGGAACGGATTCCCATGCCGCGCGCCGACAGATCCTGCTCCAGACCAAGCGCCCGTGTGAAAGCCGCACTACCGTCCGCCATCATGCGCACCTTGCCCGAGGTGTGCTGATCGCGTCCCCACGCGCCCATGACGAACGCGTCGTTGACGGACACGCACCAGATTTCGTCGATGCCGGCAGCGCGCAACTCTTCTGCCTGCTCGACATAGCCCGGTACATGCTTGGCCGAACAGGTCGGCGTGAACGCGCCGGGCAATCCGAAGATCACCACGCGTTTGCCCGCCGTCTGCTCGCGCACGTCGAAACTGTTCGGTCCGATCGTGCAACCCGCCCGCTCGTCTTCGACATACTCGAAGAGCGTCGCGTCGGGCAGCTTGTCACCTTCCTTGATCATGCTCAGTCCTTTGCATCGATGCGAAGCACGCTCGCACGTCCTCGCGTCACGGTGAAGTCCAAGGTGAGCCCAACTATCGGCTCCACCCTCAGGCGGCAGTCACCGCCGTCCGCTTCGCGAATCAGCAGAGGGCAGTTGCCCCTGCCGCGAATCAGACGATACGCGACCTCTTTGCCGTTCACCCGCCACGCCCGTGCATTCGTCCGCCAGCGCTGCACCTGCGACACAACCTTACAGCGCGGCAACGAAACCTGCCCGTGCGCTCAGTCCGCCTGCTTGCGCAGGAATGCCGGAATGTCGTACGTATCGACGCCCTTTTCCTGCAGCGCCTGCACGTGCGAAGCCGCCGTGTCGCGCGACGTGCGCCACACCGCCGGCGTATCGAGCGCGCCGTAGTCGGCCGTGCTGGCGTGGCCTGCTGCCGGTGCGTACGCCGCATGCGCCATCGCGCCGATCGGCTGGTTATCGGTGCCGGTGCGCAGCAGCGTCATCGGTGCCGACTGCTGCTTCTTCGCCGCACGGCCCAGACCCGTCGCCACGACCGTCACGCGCAGTGCGTCGCCCATCGCATCGTCGTACACCGCGCCGAAGATCACCGTGGCATCTTCCGCCGCATAGCTCTTGATCGTGTTCATCACTTCGCGCGTTTCCGACAGACGCAGCGAACGGCTCGACGTGATGTTGACCAGCACGCCACGCGCGCCCGACAGATCGACGCCTTCCAGCAGCGGGCTCGCGACGGCCTGCTCGGCAGCCAGGCGCGCGCGATCGACACCGGCAACCGTCGCCGTGCCCATCATCGCCTTGCCCTGCTCGCCCATCACGGTCTTCACGTCTTCGAAGTCGACGTTGACGAGACCGTCGACGTTGATGATTTCCGCAATACCCGCGACTGCGTTGTTCAGAACGTCGTCGGCGCACTGGAAGCACTTGTCCATCTCGGCGTCGTCGCCCATCACCTCGAACAGCTTGTCGTTCAGTACGACGATCAGCGAGTCGACGTGATCCTCCAGTTGCTGCGAACCGGCTTCCGCCACGCGCATACGCTTGCCGCCTTCGAATTCGAACGGCTTGCTGACGACGCCGACGGTCAGAATACCCATTTCCTTTGCGATCTGCGCGACGACCGGGGCCGCGCCCGTGCCCGTGCCGCCACCCATGCCGGCGGTGATAAACACCATGTGCGCGCCGCGCAGTGCGTCGGCGATACGCTCGCGTGCTTCCTCAGCGGCGGCGCGCCCCATTTCCGGCTTGGCGCCAGCGCCCAGACCCGTGTTGCCGAGCTGGATCACCGCGGTGGCGCGCGAACGCGACAGCGCCTGCGCGTCCGTGTTCATCACGATGAAGTCGACGCCCTGCACGCCTTTGTTGATCATGTGCTGAACGGCATTGCCGCCAGCGCCACCTACTCCGACCACCTTGATGATGGTGCCGTTCGTTTCGGTTTCCAGCATCTGGAATTCCATGTTGCCTCCGTCAAGATAAAAAGTTACCGCCACTCGGCGTTATCCGGCAGGAGATCGGGCAACCCCCTGTCGCGCACCGGCCGCCGGCACCAGCGCGAATTACTTGAAACCTGTCATCAGAAGTTGCCGAGGAACCAGTCCTTCATGCGCGAGAACACCTGTCCCATCGACCCCGACTGCACCGCAACCTTGCGCCCGCGCATGCGTTGCGAGCGCCCTTCGACCAGCAGGCCCATCGCCGTCGAGTAGCGCGGATTACGCACCACGTCGGCGAGACCGCCCGCGTACTCCGGCACGCCGATGCGTACCGGCTTCAAGAAAATGTCCTCGCCGAGCTCGACCATGCCGATCATCATCGACGCGCCGCCCGTCAGCACGACGCCCGAGCTCAGCAACTCCTCGTAACCCGACTCGCGCACCACCTGCTGCACGAGCGAAAACAGTTCCTCGACGCGCGGCTCGATCACGGCCGCCAGCGCCTGGCGCGACAGCGTGCGCGGACCGCGCTCGCCGAGCCCCGGCACTTCGATCATCTCGTCCGGATCGGCGAGCGCCTGCTTGGCGATGCCGTAATCCACCTTGATGTCCTCGGCATCCGGCGTCGGGGTGCGCAGCGCCATCGCGATGTCGCTCGTGATCTGGTCGCCCGCGATCGGAATCACGGCCGTGTGACGAATCGCGCCTTCGCTGAAGATCGCGATGTCCGTCGTGCCGCCGCCGATATCGACCAGCACGACGCCCAGTTCCTTTTCGTCTTCGGTCAGCACCGCGAGTGACGACGCGAGCGGCTGCAGGATCAGGTCGTTCACTTCGAGGCCGCAGCGGCGCACGCACTTGACGATGTTCTGCGCCGCGCTGACCGCGCCGGTCACGATGTGCACCTTCACTTCGAGGCGGATGCCGCTCATGCCGATCGGCTCGCGCACATCTTCTTGGCCGTCGATGATGAATTCCTGCGTGAGGATATGCAGCACCTGCTGATCGGTCGGAATGTTGATCGCCTTCGCCGTTTCGATCACGCGCGCGACGTCGGCCTGCGTGACTTCCTTCTCCTTGATCGCCACCATGCCGCTCGAATTGAAGCTGCGGATATGGCTGCCGGCGATGCCGGTGAACACATTGGTGATCTTGCAATCGGCCATCAGCTCGGCTTCCTCGAGCGCGCGCTGAATCGACTGCACGGTGGCTTCGATATTCACCACCACGCCCTTCTTGAGCCCCTTCGATTCGCTCTGGCCGAGACCGATCACCTCGTAGTGACCCTCGCCCTTCAACTCGGCGACGATGGCCACCACCTTCGACGTCCCGATGTCGAGGGCGACCAGCAGATCCTTATAGTCTTTACTCATAGCGTGCTCAGTGCGTGTGATGTCCGTTTACTTCTTGCCCTTGTCGGGTTCGCTGATGAAGCGCATGCCAGCGGCACGAATCGCGAAACCGTTCGGATAGCGCAAGTCCGCATACTCGATATCCTTCCCCCAACGTTGCGTCACCGCGCTCCATGCCGCGGTCAGGCGTTTGCTGCGATCGGCCAGCGTGTCCTGAGTGCGTTCGCGGCCCAACTCCACCTGCGTGCCGTTCGACAGCTTCACCGTCCACGCGTAGCGCGGCGACAGCGTCACTTCTTCAGGCGTCGCATTGATCGCCGCGAACCACTTCCGGAAGTCCCGATAACGCGCCACGACTTCCTTCGCCGTACCGTCCGGGCCGTCGAACGCAGGCAGTTCTTCGTCGAGCTCGCCCTGGTTCGCGGTGAACAGCTCGCCGTCGACACTCACGAGCTGATCGCTGCCCCACGTCCCAAGCGGCTTGTACTCCTCGAGCGTGACGGCCAGTGCATTCGGCCACACACGCCGCACGCTCGCGTGACGCACCCACGGCATCTGCTCGAACGCCTGCCGCGCGAGATCGAGATCGACCGTGAAGAAATTGCCCTTCAGCCGCCCCACGACACTGGCGCGCACCGTCGGCGAATTGATGTGCTCGGTGTCGCCGTCGATCTGGATCTCGCGCAGCGCGAAATTCGGGCGCTGGATCAGCCAGTAACCGCCCGCCGCCAGCAGCACGAGCACCAGCAACGCGTGCAGCGCGTTGCTGGCGAGGTTGAGCTGGCGAACGTTGTTCCACATGGGTTGCTTGTGCTTGCCTTGGTTAAGCCTGCAGCGTCAGCGCCAACACGCCGACGACCAGTTCCTGATAGCTGATACCGACCGCGCGCGCCGCTTTCGGCGGCAGCGAGTGATCGGTCATGCCTGGCGCCGTGTTCACTTCGAGAAAGTACGGCTTGCCTTCGCCATCGAGCATGAAGTCCGCGCGGCCCCAGTCGGTGCAGCCGAGCACGTCGAACGCGCGGCGCGCGAGCACCTTCAGGCGCGCCTCTTCCTCGGCGCCGAGACCGCACGGAATCAGATACTGCGTGTCGTCGGCGATGTACTTCGCGTGGTAGTCGTAGAACTCACCCGCCGGCACGATACGGATCACCGGCAGGTCCAGATTGCCGGCGATGCATGCGGTGTACTCGCCGCCGCCTTCGATGCTCTTTTCGACCACGACGATGCGGTCGTACTTCACAGCTTCGATCAACGCGGCCGGCAACGCGTCCGCGCTCTTCACCTTGATCACGGCGACGCTCGAACCCTCGCTCGCCGGCTTCACGAACAGCGGCAGACCGAGCTTCGCGACGATCTCTTTCGCGCGCGCTTCGTAATCGTCGCCGCGTAACACCGCTTCGAACGGCGGCGTCGGAATGCCGAGCTGCTGCCACACGAGCTTGGTGCGGAACTTGTCGAGACCGAGCGCCGATCCGAGCACGCCGCTACCGGTATAGCGGATGCCATAAAAATCCAGCGCGCCCTGGATCTGGCCGTTCTCACCGTAGCCGCCATGCAGCGCGTTGAACGCGCGAACGAAACCTTCGTCTTTCAACGCGGACAGCGGACGCTCGGCCGGATCGAACGGGTGCGCGCCGACGCCCGCATCGCGCAGGCCCTGCAACACCAGGCGCCCGGAATTGAGCGACACCTCGCGCTCGGCGGAATTGCCGCCGAGGAGCACCGCCACCTTGCCGAATTGTTTCGGGTCGATACTGCTCATCTCACACCTTCTGTTCCTGAGCGAGGCGACCCGGCACACCGCCGATCGAACCCGCGCCCATCGTAATCACCACATCACCGTCGCGCACCACCGTAGACAGCGCGTCCGGCACTTCATCGACCGTATCGACAAACACGGGCTCGACCTTGCCCGCGACGCGCAGCGCACGCGCCAATGCGCGGCCGTCGGCGGCGACGATCGGCGCTTCGCCGGCCGCATAGACGTCGGTCAGCACGAGCGCGTCGACGGTCGAGAGCACCTTCACGAAATCCTCGAAGCAATCACGCGTGCGCGTGAAGCGGTGCGGCTGGAACGCCAGCACCAGACGGCGGCCCGGAAACGCGCCGCGCGCCGCCGCCACGGTGGCGGCCATTTCGACCGGGTGGTGACCGTAGTCGTCCACCAACGTGTAGGAGCCCGCGGCCTGGCCGTCGCTTGTGACCGGCACTTCGCCATAACGCTGGAAGCGTCGGCCGACGCCGTTGAAATCCGCGAGCGCTCGCTGGATATCGGCATCTTTCACCTCAAGTTCAGTCGCAATTGCAATTGCGGCCAATGCGTTCTGCACGTTGTGCTCGCCCGGCAGGTTCAACATGATGTCGAGCGGCGCTGCGTCTTCGCGCATCACGGTGAAATGCATGCGGCCTTCACGCGCTTCGACGTTGACCGCGCGCACCTGCGCTTCGGCCGCGAAACCGTAGCGGATGATCGGCTTCGACACGAACGGCAGGATCTCTTTCACGTTCGGATCGTCGACGCACAGCACCGCTATGCCATAGAACGGCAGACGATGCGTGAATTCGATGAACGCCTGCTTCAGACGCGCAAAGTCATGGCCATAGGTATCCATATGATCGGCGTCGATGTTCGTAATGACTTCGATCACCGGGAACAGGTTCAGGAACGACGCATCCGATTCGTCCGCCTCCGCGACGATGAAGTCGCCGGTGCCCAGACGCGCGTTCGCGCCCGCGCTGATCAGCCGCCCGCCGATCACGAAGGTCGGGTCGAGCCCGCCCGCGGCGAGGACGCTGGCCACGAGCGACGTGGTCGTGGTCTTGCCGTGCGTGCCCGCGATCGCGATGCCCTGCTTCAGGCGCATCAGTTCCGCGAGCATCACCGCGCGCGGCACGATCGGAATGCGGCGATGACGCGCGGCCAGCACCTCCGGGTTGTCGCTGCGCACCGCGGTCGACACGACCACCGCGTTCGCGCCTTCGATGTTCTCCGCCGCGTGGCCGATCGAAATGCGCGCGCCAAGCGCGGCGAGGCGCTCGGTGACCGCGTTGCCCGACAGGTCCGAGCCGCTCACGTGATAGCCGAGATTGACGAGCACCTCGGCGATGCCGCTCATGCCGACGCCGCCGATACCGACGAAATGAATGTGTTTGACGATGTGTTTCATTGCTTTCCTTCTGGGCTCACGCCCGCCATCGAACCCGCACCCGCCACCGTCGCGCAGATTTGCGCGACCTGTTCGGTGGCATCCGGTTTCGCGAGCGAGCGCGAACGCTCCGCCATTTGCGCGAGACTTTCCCGCGTCTGGCTGCGCAACCAGTCGGCGAGCTTTTCCGCCGAGAGGTCGCGCTGTTGCACGACCAGCGCCGCGCCGTTGTCGGCGAGGAACGCTGCATTAGTGGTCTGGTGATCGTCGACCGCGTACGGGAACGGCACGAACAGCGCCGCGACGCCGACCGCCGAAATCTCCGACACCGTCATCGCACCCGAGCGGCAGATCACGAGATCGGCCTGCGCGTAGGCACTCGTCATGTCGTCGATGAACGGCACGAGCGAGACGTCAGCCCCTGCCTGCAGACCCGCCGCCGCGTAGTTCTCGCGCAGCGCGTCGATATGTTTGGCGCCCGCCTGATGCACGATGCGCGGCCGCTCGGTGGGGCCAAGCAGCGCGAGCGCGCGCGGCACGACTTCGTTCAACGCCGCGGCGCCGAGGCTGCCGCCCACGACGAGCACGTTCAGCGGACCATTACGCTGCGCGTAGCGTGCTTTGGGTGCATTCGCGCGCGCAAGTTCCTCGCGAATCGGATTGCCGGTCCATTCGCCGTGCGGCAACGCATTTGGGAATGCGACCAGCACGCGCTTCGCGAGCTTTGCGAGCACCTTGTTCGCGAGACCCGCGATCGAATTCTGTTCGTGCAGCACGAGCGGCCGGCCGCTCAGCGCGGTCATCAGACCGGCCGGGAACGTGATGTAGCCGCCCATGCCGAGCACCACGTCGGGCTTCACGCGACGCAGCACGCTCAAGCTCTGTGTGCACGCGCGCAGCAGGTTCACCGGCAGCATCAGCTTGGTCTTCAGACCCTTGCCGCGCACGCCGCCGAAGCGCACGTACTCCATCGCAATGCCGTGCTTCGGGACGAGCGTCGCTTCCATGCCCGCGGGGTTGCCGAGCCATACGACATTCCAGCCCCACGTCTGCATCACATGCGCGACCGCGAGCCCCGGGAACACGTGTCCCCCGGTGCCGCCGGCCATCACCATCAGCGTGCGTCGTGGCAGAGACGTCATACTTTGCCCCCGCGCATCAGCACACGATTCTCATAGTCCACCCGCATCAGCACCGCGATCGCCACGCAGTTCAGCAAAATGCCCGAACCGCCATAGCTGACGAGCGGTAGCGTCAAGCCCTTGGTCGGCAGAAGACCGAGGTTCACACCCATGTTGATGAAGGTCTGCGCGCCGAACCAGATGCCGACGCCCTTAGCGACCAGACCCGCGAACGTGCGATCGAGTGCGAGCGCCTGACGGCCGATCTCGAACGAGCGGCGCACGATCCAGTAGAACATCAGGATCACGACCAGCACGCCGACGAAACCGAGTTCCTCGCCGATCACCGCGAGAATGAAGTCGGTATGCGCCTCCGGCAAATAGTTGAGCTTCTCGACGCTGCCGCCGAGACCCACGCCGAACCACTCGCCGCGGCCGAACGCGATCAGCGAGTGCGTGAGCTGATACGCCTTGCCCTGTGCGTAGCGGTCGTCCCACGGATCGAGGTAGGCGAAGATCCGCTCACGACGCCACGGCGACGCCCACACCAGCAACGTGAACGTGCCCACCGCCGTCGCGACGAGGCCGCCGAACAGCTTGCCGTTCACGCCGCCGAGGAACAGCACGCCCATCGCGATCGCCGCGATCACCATGAACGCGCCCATGTCCGGCTCGAGCAGCAGCAGCATGCCGACGAGACCCACCGCGACCGCCATCGGCAGGAAGCCCTTCGCGAAGCTATGCATGTATTCCTGCTTGCGCACCGTGTAATTCGCCGCGTAGATCGTCACCGCGAGCTTCATGATTTCCGACGGCTGCATGTTCGTGATGCCGAGCGGAATCCAGCGGCGCGCACCGTTCACGCCTTTGCCGACGTGCGGAATCAGCACGATCACGAGCGCGACGAGCGAGATCAGGAACAGCTTCGGTGCGTACTTGTCCCAGGTCGAAATCGGAATGCGAAACGACGCGACGCCGATCACCGAGCCCATCACGACGAAGATGATCTGGCGCACGAGGAACGCCCAATCGCGGTACGACGAGTACTTCGGCGAATCGGGCATGGCGATCGACGCCGAGTACACCATCACGATGCCGAGCCCGAGCAGCGCGACGACGACCCACAGCAGCGAGTGATCGTAGTCGAGCATGCGCGAGCGCAGCGGCCGCACGCCGTTGACTGCGCTCGCGAGACCGCTGCCGTCCGTGCGATTGGACGTGCGCGCCGCGGCGCCGTTGCGGCCGGCTGGTTCGCGCGCACCGAAACGTTCCGACCAGCTCATATGATCGTCCCCCGTTCGGCCGCGATATCTTCGACCGTGCTGCGGAATACCGCCGCCCGGTGGGCGTAACCCTTGAACATGTCGAAGCTCGCGCACGCAGGCGACAGCAGCACCGCGTCGCCGGGCTGCGCGAGCGCGGTGGCCGCGCGCGTCGCGTCTTCCAGCGTCGCGTGATCGCTCATCGCGACGCCGCTGTGTTCGAGCGCCGCGCGAATCTGCGGCGCGTCGCGGCCGATCAGCATGACCGCGCGACACCAGCGCATCACCGGCGCGGCGAGCGGCTCGAATGCCTGCCCCTTGCCGTCGCCACCCGCGATCAGCACGACGCGTTGCGCGAGACCGTCGAGCGCGGCGACCGTCGCGCCGACATTGGTGCCCTTGCTGTCGTCCACGTAGTCGATGCCGTCGATCGACGCGATCAGTTCCACGCGATGCGGCTCGCCGCGATATTCGCGCAGGCCGTGCAGGAGCGGCGCGCCGGGCAGACCGATCGCGCGTGCGAGCGCATACGCGGCCAACGCGTTCGCGGCGTTGTGCAGACCGCGAATGCGCAGCGCGTCGGCGGGCATCAGGCGCTTCAGCGTGATGTCGGGCGTTGCGGCTGCTTCGTTCTTGCGGCGGCGCTTCGTGGCCGGCTCGTCATTCGCGTCGCGATCTTGCGCCTCGACGAGCCACACCATGCCGTTCTCGCGCAGCAGGCCGTAGTCGCCGTCGTTCTTCGGCTCGGTCACGCCGAACGTAACGATCTCCGCGTCGCCGCCGGCATGCGCGAGCGCCATCACGCGCGCATCGTCGCGATTCAGCACGCGCACCGTCCGTGTACCGAAGATGCGGCCCTTCGCGGCCGCGTACGCGTCGAGTCCGCCGTGCCAGTCCAGGTGATCCTGCGTGATGTTCAGCACGACCGCCGCGTCCGGCGTAAACGTATGCGAGGTCTCCAGCTGGAAGCTCGACAGTTCCAGCACCCACACATCGGGCAGCGCGGTCTGGTCGATCGCTTCGGACAGCTTGTCGAGCAGCGACGGGCTGATGTTGCCCGCCACCGCGACCTTCTTGCCCGCGCGTTCGCACAGCAAGCCGGTCAGGCTCGTCGTCGTGGTCTTGCCGTTCGTGCCGGTGATCGCGATCACCTTCGGCGCGTAGCCGGACTCGCCGAGCGTGCGCAGTGCCTGCGAGAACAGTTCGAGTTCGCCCCACACCGGGATGCCCTGCTCGCGCGCCGCCGTAACGAGCGGCAGAAGATCGGCGGCAAGCGGCGACAGCCCCGGGCTGATCGCGACCAGCTCGACGCCTTCGAGCAGCACCGGCGAAAACGGACCGCCGACGAAATCGGCATCGACACCATGCGCTTCGAGCGCGGACAGGTTCGGCGGCACTTCGCGCGTGTCGGCCACGCGCAGCCGACAGCCGTGCCTGGCGCACCAGCGCGCCATCGCGAGACCGGATTCACCCAGTCCCAGCACGAGCACCATCGGCTTTTGCCGATCCCGAAACTTCTCGCCGAACATCGCCTGCTTCCTTAAATACTGCTGCTTAACGCAATTTGAGAGTGGACAAACCGAATAGGCACAACATCAACGTGATGATCCAGAAACGCACGACCACCTGCGTTTCCTTCCAGCCCGACAATTCGAAATGGTGATGCAGCGGCGCCATCTTGAAGAACCGGCGCCCCTCGCCGAACCTGCGCTTGGTGTATTTGAACCACGCGACCTGCAACATGACCGACAGCGTTTCCGCGACGAAAATGCCGCCCATGATGAACAGCACGATTTCCTGACGCACGATCACCGCAACCGTGCCGAGCGCGCCGCCGAGCGCGAGCGCGCCGACGTCGCCCATGAACATCTCGGCCGGGTGCGTGTTGAACCACAAGAACGCGAGGCCCGCGCCGCCCATCGCCGAACAGAAGATCAGCAATTCGCCGGCGCCGGGAATGTGCGGAAACAGCAGGTACTTCGAGTAGACCGAACTGCCCATCACGTACGCGAACACGCCGAGCGACCCGCCGACCAGCACGACCGGCATGATCACGAGGCCGTCGAGGCCGTCGGTCAGGTTCACCGCGTTACTCGCGCCGACGATCACCAGATACGTGAGCACGATGAAGCCCCATACGCCGAGCGGATAGGTGACCGACTTGAAGAACGGCACCAGCAGGTCGGCGCGTGCGGGCAGGCCCATCGACAGGCCGCTGCGCACCCACGCCATGAACAGGTCGTAGACGCGCACGTTGCTCGCCTCGGAGACGCTGAACGCGAGATAAACCGCCGCGAACAGACCGATCACCGACTGCCAGAAATACTTCTCGCGCGACGACATGCCGCGCGGGTCCTTGTAGACGACCTTGCGGTAATCGTCGACCCAGCCGATCACGCCGAAGCCGAACGTGACGAGTATCACGATCCAGATGAAGCGGTTGGTCAGATCGGCCCACAGCAGCGTGGCCACGCCGATGCCGAGCAGGATCAGAACGCCGCCCATCGTCGGCGTGCCGGATTTGGCGAGGTGAGTTTGCGGGCCATCTTTGCGGACGGCCTGGCCGACCTTCATCGCGGTCAGCTTGCGAATGACCGCCGGGCCGCAGACGAGCCCGATCGACAACGCGGTGATGGTCGCCATCACCGCGCGAAACGTCAGATAACTGAACACGCGCAAGAAACCTGCGTCATTCTGCAGCCATTGCGCCAGCGCCAGTAGCATGCCTGGATCCTTCTATTTCAATGTGCAGCGGGCGTCGTGCCCGCGCCGTTGGGTTGTGGACTCGTAACGGCGTCCACCACGCGCTCCATCTGCATGAAGCGCGAGCCTTTCACGAGAAACGTTGCGGCAGCGCCGAAGCCGGCCTGCTGCAGTTGTGCAACCAGCGCGCCGACATCGGCGACGTGGTGCGCACCCGCGCCGTACGCGGTGCAGGCGTCGCGCGAGGCGTCGCCCATCGCATACAGCGCGTCGATACCGCGCTCTTTCGCATACGCGCCGATTTCGCGGTGAAACGCCGGGCCGTTGTCGCCGACTTCGCCCATGTCGCCCATCACGAGCACGCGCGGCGAGGCGCGCGACGCGAGCACATCGATCGCGGCGCGCATCGAGTCGGGATTGGCGTTGTAGGTGTCGTCGATCACGGTCGCACCCGCGAGCGCGCCAAGCGCGGCCTGCTTGACCTGCAGGCGGCCCTTCACCGCGCCGAACGATTCGAGGCCGCGCTGGATCGCGTCGAGCGACACACCCGCAGCGAGCGCCGCCGAGGTCGCGGCGAGCGCGTTGTGCGCGTTGTGATCGCCGAGCACCTGCAGCGTGACGTCGACGTGGCCCTGCGGCGTGTCGATTGACAGGCGCTTGCCGTCGAACTTGCCCGTCACCGCGGCTTCGGTCGTGCGCTCAGCGCTGTTCAACGCGAAATCGATGATGCGATTGCCGGTGGCAGCGACGCGCCAGATGCTCGCGTACGCGTCGTCGGCGGGAAACACGGCCGTGCCTTGCGGCGACAGCGCGTGAATCACGCTCGCGTGTTCGAGCGCGACCGCCTCGACGGTCGCCATGAATTCCTGGTGCTCGCGCTGCGCGTTGTTGACGACGGCAACCGTCGGCTCGGCGAGCTTCGCCAGCAGTTCTGTCTCGCCCGGATGGTTCATGCCGAGCTCGACCACCGCGAGCCGATGCGCCGCATGCAGACGGCACAGCGTAAGCGGCAGGCCGATGTCGTTGTTGAAATTGCCGGCGGTCGCGAGACGCGCATCGGCGCCGACCGCGGCCGCGAAGATCGACGCGATCATTTCCTTGACGGTGGTCTTGCCGTTGCTACCCGTGACCGCAACGAGCGGCATCTCGAACTGACGACGCCAGCCGCGCGCGAGCGCGCCGAGCGCCTGGCGCGTATCGGCGACGCGGATCGCGGGCACGCTCCAGTTCTCCGGCGTACGCGCGACGAGCACGGCAGCGACGTTGCGCTCAGCGACTTGCGGCAGGAAGTCGTGCGCATCGAAACGATCGCCCTTGATCGCGATGAACAGATCGCCGGGGCCGGCGCTGCGGCTGTCGGTCGACACGCGCTCGAAGCGCACGCTGCCGTCGCCGGTGACGGTCGCGCCGGGGATCTGCGCGGCGGCGGCATGTAGCGAGAACATGGTCATTCGCCACCTCCACGTGTTTGGGTCGCCCGCGCGGCGAGCGCGAGGCGGGCGTGGTCCTGATCGGAGAAAGCGCGTTTCTTGCCCATGATTTCCTGTGTCGCTTCGTGCCCTTTGCCGGCCAGCACGATCACGTCTTCGCGCGCGGCGCCGCGGATCGCCTGCAGGATCGCGCTGGCGCGGTCCTCGATGCGGCGCGCCTTCGCGGCGTCCTGCATGCCCGCGGCGATCTGCTCGATGATGGCGAGCGGATCTTCACTGCGCGGGTTGTCGCTCGTCACGACGACGTGGTCCGCGAGCCGCTCGGCGATCGCGCCCATCAGCGGACGCTTGGTGGCATCACGGTCGCCGCCGCAGCCGAACATGCAGACGAGTTCGCCGCCGCGCGCAGTCGCGATAGGACGCAGTGCTTCGAGCGTTTTTTCGAGCGCGTCGGGCGTGTGCGCGTAGTCGATCACGACGAGCGGTTCGTCGTTCTGCAAGCGGCCGCCCAAGCGCTGCATGCGGCCGTTCACCGATTCGAGCTTCGCGAGCTCGGCGAGCGCCGCGCCGAACGGCACGTCGGCAACAAGCAGCACGCCGAGCACCGCGAGCAGATTGCTGACGTTGAAGAGGCCGAGCGTTTGCACTTCGACTTCGGCGTTGCCCCAGTCCGACGTGTTCAGACGAAACGCGGTGCCGGTTGCGGTGGCACGCACGTTCGACGCGGTGAGCCACGCGTCGGCTTGCGGTGTGTCTTTCGCGTGAGCGTTGCCTTGCCCTGCCTCGATGCCGTAAGCGATCGTGCGCGCGTGAGCCCGCGTGCTCGCGAGCAAACGCCGGCCCGCGGCATCGTCGCGATTGATCACGGCCGCGCGCAACCCGGGCCATGCAAACAGACGCGTCTTGGCGGTTTCATAAGCTTCGAACGTGCCGTGATAGTCGAGATGGTCCTGCGTCAGGTTCGTGAACACCGCGACGTCGAACGCAGTGCCGTTCACGCGCCCTTGGTGCAGCGCATGCGACGACACTTCCATCGCCACCGCCTGCGCGCCTGCGTCGCGCAACCGCGCGAGGCTGCGTTGCAATTGCGGTGCGTCGGGCGTCGTGAAGCCGGTGTGCACGAGCTGGCCAACGAAGCCGGTGCCGAGCGTGCCGACGATCGCGCAGCGCGTGCCGAGCGCGGACAGCGCCGCGGCGACCCACTGGCTGCACGAAGTCTTGCCGTTCGTGCCGGTGATGCCGACGGCGAACATCGCGTCGCTCGGATCGCCATACCACGCGCTCGCGATCGTGCCGGCGAGTTCGCTCAACGCCGGCACCGGGTGGGCAACGGACGCATCGAGCGCGCCGCCGAAGCCTTCGGGCTGCACGAGGACGGCGGCCGCACCGCGCTCGATTGCGGCGTCGATGAACGGGCGGTTGTCCGCGCCCTCGACCGCGTACGCGAGGTACGCGTCGCCGGCCGCGAGCGTGCGCGTATCGGCGTGCAGATGCGCGCCCGGCTGCACATGCGCGTGCAGCCAGGAGAGGGCGTCGGCGATCTGCCGGTGCGCAGGATGTTGCTCGCGCAGCGTGCTCATCGCTCGACTCCTGGATGATTTTTCGGGTTGGCGGAAATGGTCATTTTCTTCACGCCGGGACTCGCCGACGGCCTGTTCGCGTCGGACGGCGCGGCCGGCGCGCCGGGCGCGGACGGCGCCGGATCTTCGGACACGACCATCTGCTTGACGGGCATGTCAGGCGGCACGTTCAGCGCGCGCAGCGTATCGCCGACGATGCCCGAGAACACCGGGCCCGACACCTGGCCGCCGAAGTGGCTGCCGGCGGTCGGTTCGTCGACCGACACCGCGACGACGATGCGCGGATTCGGCATCGGCGCCATGCCGACGAACGACGCGCGATATTTGGAGTGGTCGTAGCCGTGCGGCCCGTGCTTGTACGCGGTACCGCTCTTGCCGCCGACGCGATAGCCGGGCACCGCCGCGTCCGGCGACGTGCCTTGCGGCGACACGACGGTTTCGAGCATCGCGCGAACTTCACGCGCGGTAGTCGGCGAAAAGATTTGCGGACCGGTGGCCGGCTGGCTGCCCGGCGTATGGAAAATCGTCACCGGCATGATTTCGCCGTCGTGCGCGATCGCCGTGTACGCGCGGCCGAGCTGGAACAGCGACACCGACAGGCCGTAGCCGTAGGACATCGTCGCCTGCTCGATGCGGCGCCAGCTCTTCCACGGACGCAGACGGCCCGCCGCCGCGCCCGGAAAACCGATCTTCGGCGCCTGGCCGAGACCGATGCTGGTGTACATGTTCCACATCTCTTCGGGCCGCAGCTGCATCGCGATTTTGGTCGCGCCGATGTTGCTCGACTTCTGGATCACGCCGCCGACCGTCAGCACGCCAAAGCCGCTGTCGTCGGTGATGGGCGCACCGTCGAGTACGAAGTGGCCGTTGCCCGTATCCACCAGTGTAGTCGGGCTCACGCGGTGCAGATCGAGTGCGAGCGACACCGTGAACGGCTTCATGATCGAGCCCGGTTCGAACGTGTCGGTCAGGATGCGGTTGCGCAGCTGGTCGCCGGTCAGGTGCGAGCGGTCGTTCGGGTTGTAGGTCGGGTAATTGACGAGCGCGAGCACTTCGCCGGTGCGCACGTCGATCACCATCGCCGCGCCGGCCTTCGCCTTGAATTTCTCGACGGCCGCTTTGAGGTTCGTATAGGCGATGTACTGGATCTTGCTGTCGATCGACAGATCGACATCCTGCCCGTTGTGCGGCACGACCTGCTCGTCGACGTCTTCGATGATGTGGCCGATGCGGTCCTTGATCACGCGACGGCTGCCCGACGTGCCCGCGAGCAGCTTCTGGTCGCCAAGCTCGACGCCTTCCTGGCCCTCGTCCTCGACGTTGGTGAAGCCGATCAGGTGAGCGGTGATCTCGCCTTCCGGATAGAAGCGCTTGTATTCGTCGCGCGAGTAAATGCCGGGGATGTCGAGCGCGGCGACCTTGTCGGCGACGTCCACCGGCACCTGGCGCTTCACGTAGACGAAGGTCTTGTCCTCCGACAGCTTCGCACGCAACTCCTTGGTGGTCATGCCGAGCAGGTTGCCGAGCGCGTCGAGCTTGTCGGCGCCGAGGTCGTCCGGCACCGATTCGGGAATCGCCCAGATCGCGCGCACCGGCAGACTCGTGGCGAGCACGAGGCCGTTGCGGTCGAGAATCTTGCCGCGCGTGGCCGGCATGTCGATGCGGCGCTGATAGCGGATTTCACCCTGCTTCAGGTAGAACGCGTTGCCCGGACCCTGAATCCAGAACGCGCGCCCGGCGAGCGCGACGAACGCCATGAACAGCAAAAACACCACGAGCTTCGAGCGCCACATCGGCAGGCGCACCGACAGGATCGGGTTGGCCGAAAACGCGACGCTCTTGTGCGCCGACGATTTTTTCATCGCGTGCCTCCGCGACGGGTCGCGGCCGGCGCCGAGGCCGGAGCGGAAGTCGGGATGGGGGCGTCGATCGCCGTCGTGGCGCCCGGGTCGAGCGTCAGGTACTGGGTGCGGCCCGTGGTGGCCGATTGCATCTTCAGCGAGGCGGTGGCGGACTGCTCGATGCGCGACGTTTTGGACAGCGCGCTCTGCTGATACTGAAGCTGCGAGTAGTCCTGCTGCAACTGGCGCTCCTGCGACTGCGCGCGCTGCAGCTGGATGAAGATCTGACGCTGCTGATTGGTCGCGTTGACGACGGACAAGGCGCAGCCCATCACGATGATCAGCAGGAAAATATTGAGGCGGTTCATGGCGCGATCCGCTCCGCCACGCGCATCACGGCAGAACGGGCGCGCGGGTTGTCGGCGACTTCGGCGTCGCTTGCGAATACGCGGCCGATGATCTTGAGCGGCGGGCTCGGCAGGTCGACCGCGCGGATCGGCAGGCGGCGGTCGACCGCCGGCGTGCTCGCGTGCGCCTGCATGAATCGCTTGACGATACGGTCCTCGAGCGAATGAAAGCTGATGACCACCAGCCGCCCCCCTTGCTCCAACAACGACAACGCTGCTTCTAGAACGACTTGCAGCTCCGCAAGCTCTTGATTGACGTGAATCCGTATAGCCTGAAAGGTGCGGGTTGCCGGATCCTTGCCCTTCTCACGGGTTTTGACGACGTTAGCCACGATTTGGGCAAGCTCGCCCGTGCTGACGAGAGGCCCAAGACGGTCGGACTCTGCCCGGCGAGCAACAAGCGCCTTTGCAATCTGAAAAGCAAACCGTTCTTCCCCATAATCTCGTATCACCTCCGTCAATTCCTGCACCGTGGCCCGCGCGAGCCAGTCAGCAGCGGACTCGCCGCGCGTCGGGTCCATCCGCATGTCGAGCGGGCCGTCGGCGCGAAAGCTGAAGCCCCGCTCCGGATCGTCGACTTGCGGCGACGACACGCCCAGATCCAGCAACACGCCCGACACGCGCCCTACCCCGCGCTCCGCCATCGCGGCGCGCAGTGAAGCAAAACTCTCGTGGACGATGGCAAAGCGCGGATCGGCGATCTTTTGCGCCGTCGCGATCGCGAGCGGGTCTTTATCGAACGCGATCAGCCGCCCCGCCTCACCGAGCCGCTCCAGCACGAGGCGGCTATGGCCGCCACGGCCGAACGTGCCGTCCACATACGTGCCGTCGGCGCGCGTGACCAGCGCATCGACCGCTTCGTTCAGCAGCACCGTGCGATGCTGCAATTCGTTTCCCATCGCAGGTGCCATATCAATTAGCCGCGATCAGAACGTGAAGTCCTTCAACGCGTCGGGCATGCCCTCGGCGATCGCCGCCTGCTCCTTCGCGGCGTAGATCTGTGCATCCCACAACTCGAAGTGACGCCCCATGCCCAGCAAGGTCACTTCTTTCTCCAGCGAGCCAGCCGCGCGCAACTCCGGCGACACGAGCACGCGTCCTGCGCCGTCCATATCCACATCCATTGCGTTGCCGAGAAAGATGCGCTTCCACCAGGCCGCATTCATAGGGAGCTTGTCCACCTTGTCCCGGAAGACTTCCCATTCGGGGCGCGGAAACAGCAACAGGCAGCCGTCCGGGTGCTTGGTGATCGTCACCCGGCCCTCTGCCTGTGTTTGCAGCGCATCCCGATAACGAGAGGGAATCGACATCCGCCCTTTCGCATCGAGCGTCAGCGCCGACGCCCCTTGGAACACTTTGCTCTCCCTGTTGCGACGCCGTTTGGCGCCACTCGCCCGGTTCGTGAAAATCTACCCGAAAGTGATCTCGATAACACACAAAAATACACTTTCTCACACTGTCTCCCACTTTAGAGGAACGCTAAACACGGGTCAAGGGAGCGGCTCGCTTTTCGAGCGGATTTTGTTTGCTAGAACAAGGACTTAGCGCGACTCCTTCACGTCCCGTATAAAACGGAAAACCGTTATAAATTAATGGGCTAGTGCAACTTGTGAAGGTAATACGTGAAAAGTGCGAGGAAACAGCGCGAATTGAAAGAGATCGTTAAGGCGGCTGGAAGGGAAAATCCTGTACTGGGCAGACGTATGACGAGCGGCGCGGGGGCGCCGTCCTGGCTGCGGAAAATGCGTTCAGCGAGCGTTGCGGCGATACCTGAAGTACTCCGTCCTGCGTGAATCGCCTGACGGACTCAAATGTAATAAGCGGTGCGCGTCATCACTTTCGACATAGCGCGCATCAACGCACGCGCTGGAAACGGCAACTCGATGCCGCCCGCGTCCATCGCGGCCTTGCCGTGCTGCGCTTCGTCGATGCGCATCTGCTCGACGATCGCGCGCGATTCATGGTCGGCGGCCGGCAACTGCTCGAGATGACTGTCGAGATGCTGTTCGACCTGGCGCTCCGTTTCGGCCATGAAGCCGAGACTCACGCGATCGCCCAGACTTCCCGCGGCCAGACCGATCGTGAGCGCGCCGGTGTACCACAGCGGATTGAGCAGACTCGGACGGGAGTCGAGCGCTTCGAGGCGTTTGGAGGTCCACGCGAGATGATCCTCCTCTTCCGACGCAGCGTGATCGAACATGGCGCGCAACGAGGGCGAGCGGGTGGCGAGTTTCTGCGCCTGATAAAGCGCCTGAGCGCATACCTCACCGACGTGGTTCACACGCATCAAACCAGCCGCGTGCGCGCGCTCCGCCGGGGAGAGTTCGGGTGCCTCGGCCGTCGCCGCGGAGGCCTGCGGAAGCGGCAGCGGACGGCTCATTCGCGACACCCCTGTCAGTGAGCGTAAACCCCGATCGAACTCGCCAATCAACTCATCCAGCAACATAAAACGCTCCCTGATTCGAGAACCACCGCATGGATCCGGAAGGCCCCTGCGACAGGGCTTCGGATTGCAGATTCAGCTGCCCGGCAAGTCCGAATCCGCATGAAATTGGCGGTTAATTCGAGATTCTAGACCATGTTGCGTAAACGAAACAGCGCCCTTCTGGAGGGTCTCCTTTTGCTTTGTCCCATGTATGCCTTTTGTTACATTACGTGGCGACTTCTCGCGAAGTTGAATAAAGCAAGACCATCGGCACCAACAAAATATTTCGGCTTGCAAAAAGATTCGTAATCCTTGGAGATCATTCGATGAAAAAGTCGCTTCTGGCTCTCGCGGCATTGGGCGCCTTCGCAGGCGTCGCACATGCGCAGAGCAGCGTGACCCTGTATGGCATTGTCGACGTTGGTATCAATATGAACACCAACGCGGGCGGCAGTCATCTGTACAACATGTCCAGCGGCGTCCTGCAAGGCTCGCGGTTTGGCCTGCGTGGCACGGAAGATCTGGGCGGCGGTCTGAAGGCGCTGTTCGTTCTGGAAAACGGCTTTGACGTGACCAACGGCAAGCTCGGTCAAGGCGGCCTGATGTTCGGCCGTCAGGCGTACGTCGGTCTGCAGAGCAACTTCGGCACGGTCACGCTGGGTCGTCAGTACGACTCGGTCGTCGACTACGTGGGTCCGTTGGCAGCGGGTGATCAGTGGGGCGGTTACATCGGCGCTCACCCGGGCGATATCGACAACTTCAACAACACATATCGCACCAACAACACGATCAAGTACACGAGCACCAACTACAACGGTCTGACGTTCGGCGGCACGTATAGCTTCGGCGGCCAGGCAGGCAATTTCACCGCCAACCAGATCTGGTCGTTGGGTGCTGGCTACGCCAACGGTCCGCTGCAATTGGGTGTTGGTTACCTGAACGCGCGTACTCCGGCAGCATCGGGCGGTATCTTCAACAACGGCGGCACGATCGCGACGAACACGCTGGCCACCCCGACCGCTGCAGCCAGCTTCGCCGTGACGAGCCCGGTGTACGTCGGCTTCTCGTCGGCTAACACGTACCAGGTCGTCGGCGCGGGCGGTGCGTACACGTTCGGCGCGGCAACCATCGGCCTGACGTATTCGAACATCCAGTTCGGCAACCTCGGCAAGACGTTCCCGTCGCCGTTCGCCGGCCAGAAGGCCACGTTCAACAACGGCGAAATCAACTTCAAGTATCAGTTGACCCCGGCACTGCTGGTTGGCGCAGCGTATGACTACACGCGCGGCGAGCAGATCGAAGGCAACTCGCGTGCTCAGTACCACCAGGGCGCGCTGGGCGTGGACTACTTCCTGTCCAAGCGTACCGACGTGTACCTGATCGGCGTGTACCAGCACGCGCTGGGCGACACGGTCAACGCAGCGGGCCGGGTGGTCGCAGCAAACGCAGCCATCAACGGCCTGACCGGTTCGTCGACCAACAATCAGTTCGCGGCTCGCGTCGGTATCCGCCACAAGTTCTAATAAGTCGTAAAAACGCAGTATGTCTCAAAGGCGCCTTCGGGCGCCTTTTTTTGCGCGCGTGTTTTGCGCGCGCAAAAAAAGCCCGGCGCACTCTCGTGCGCCGGGCTTTTCTACTTGCTCGCTTAAGCCCTGCCTTCGCGCAACTCACGACGAAGGATCTTGCCGACATTGCTCTTCGGCAGCTCCGTGCGGAATTCAACGACCTTCGGCCGCTTGTAGCCAGTCAATTGCGTCTTGCAATACGCGAAGATCTGTTCGTCGGTCAGCGACGGATCCTTCTTCACGACGAACAGCTTCACCGCCTCCCCCGAATGCTGATCGTGCACGCCGACCGCCGCGACTTCAAACACGCCCGGTAGCTTGGCGACGACATCTTCGACTTCGTTCGGATATACATTGAAGCCGGACACCAGAATCATGTCCTTCTTGCGATCGACGATCTTCACGAAACCGTCCGCACTCATGACGCCGACGTCGCCCGATTTGAAGAAGCCGTCCGCCGTCATCACCTTGGCGGTTTCGTCGGGCCGATTCCAATACCCCGCCATCACCTGCGGACCACGAATGCAAATCTCGCCGGGCTGGCCGGGCGGAACCTCGTTGCCTTCGTCGTCGCGGATCGAGACTTCGGTCGACGGCAGCGGCAGGCCGATCGTGCCGTTGTACTCAGTGGCGGTGACGGGATTGCAGGTCACGCACGGCGAAGTCTCCGACAGCCCGTAGCCTTCGACGATCGGCGTGCCCGTCAGCTCGAACCAGCGCTTCGCGACCACTTCCTGCACCGCCATGCCACCGCCGTTGGCGGTCAGCAACTTCGAGAAGTCCAGTTTGTGGAACTCGGGGCTGTTCAACATCGCGTTGTAGAGCGTATTCACGGCGGGAATCGTCGTGATTGCATAACCTTCGAGCGACTTGATCATGCCGGGGATATCGCGCGGATTCGGGATCAGCACACCGAGTCCACCGGTGCGAATCGTCAGCAGCCCGCACACGGTCAGCGCGAATACGTGATACAGCGGCAGCGCGACGACAGTAATGAACTGATCGATATCCGTGCGGTTCGCGCGCACCGGATTGAGCCAGACCTCCGACTGCAGCACGTTCGCGATCAGGTTCCGATGCAGCAGCGTCGCCCCCTTGGCCACGCCGGTAGTGCCGCCTGTGTATTGCAGGAACGCGACATCGTCAGGCCCCTGCTGGACCGGCTCGAACGTCAGGCGCGCGCCCTCCGCGAGCGCGTCGTTGAACTTGACGTGGCCAGGCAGGCTCCACACCGGCACCATCTTCTTCACCTTGCGCACGACGAAGTTCACGAGCGGACCTTTGATGCCCAGCAGATCACCCATCGCCGCGACGATCACATGCTTGACCGCCGTATTGCGCACGATTGCCTGCAAGGTCCCCGCGAAATTCTCGAGCAGGACGATCGCCTCGGCGCCGCTGTCCTTGAGTTGATGTTCGAGTTCGCGCGGCGTGTACAGCGGATTCACGTTCACCACCACATAGCCCGCGCGCAGGATCGCCGCGATCGCAACCGGATATTGCAGCACGTTCGGCATCATGATCGCGATGCGCGCGCCACGGGCGAGCCCCTTCGATTGCAGCCACGCCGCGAGCTTGCGCGAAGCCTCGTCGAGCTCACCGTAGCTGATTTGCTTGCCCATACAAACGAACGCCGGTTTTGCGCGGTGTTCGCGAAAGGCCTCCTCGAGTAACTCGGCCACCGACGCATAGCGCGTCGGGTCGATCTCTGCGGGAACGCCGGGCGGATAAGATTTCAGCCAGATTTTCTCCATGCAGCGTCTCCTCAATTATTTTCGAATGGTCGTGCTAAAACGCATCGTAGCATGTGCATAATGCTGCCAATGGTGAAGGCGCCGGGGTTAGACGGCAGCCTCGAACTTGCAAGGCCGCGCGCCCGCATCAATGAGAAGGGCGATTTTCAGGCTCGCTCGACTTCGACGAGGCAGTCATAAAACGTCGCGGACCCGCCGAGATCGGTGAGCGCCTGGCTCGTCAGCTGATTGGCGTTGCGGCCGTCGGGCGCGAGCTTCTTCCACCAGATCGACAATCCGACGACCAATCCTTCGCGCGCCCGGTCGGTCACGCGGGCCCGCGCCTGCATCGAGCCGCGGTCATTGAAGATGCGCACCTGATCGCCGTCGCTTATGTTGCGCGCGTGCGCGTCGGCCGGGTGGATGTCCAGATGCGGCTCACCTTCCGTGGCGCGCAGACTCTCGATGTTCACGAAAGTGCTGTTCAGGAAGTTGCGCGCCGGGGGCGAAATCATCGCGAGCGGATAGCGGGCGGCCAGTTCGGGCGCGCCGTCGGCCGATTCGTGGGGCGGCAGGTAGTTTGGCAACGGGTCGAGGCCCTGTTGGGCGAGACGCTCGCTGTAGAACTCGCACTTGCCGGATGGCGTGCGGAAGCCGCCGTCGGCAAACGGCGCGTCGGGCAGATTGAGCCGGGCCCAGCCGGCTTGCTTCAGGGTCGGCCAGTCAATGCCTTCCAGCGTCTTGTCGTCCCAGCGAAATGCTGCTTGCGCGACGGCTTCGTCGCTGTCGAAGAGTGCCGGTTCCGTCAGTCCCATGCGGCGCGCGAGGCCGCGGAAGATCTCGGTATTCGGGCGCGCGTCGCCGAGCGGCGCGATGGCGGGCAGGTTGACCATCACGTGCGTGTGCCCGTATGACTTGTGCACGTCGAGATGCTCGAGTTGCGTCGTGGCGGGCAGCAGCAGGTCGGCATAATCCGCCGTGTCGGTCTGGAAATGCTCGAGCACGATCGTGAACAGGTCCTCGCGCGCAAAGCCGGCCGCGACGCGTTCGGAGTCGGGCGCGACCGCGACCGGATTCGAGTTGTAGACGACGATCGCCTCGATCTTCGGGCCGAACGCGGGGGCGCCCGGATGGAGCAACGCTTCGCCGATCGCGTTCATATTGATCACACGGCTTGGTTTCGACGGCCAGCCGGGCATCAGGTCAGGACGTTGCAACGCATGCGAGTCGACTGGCGCCCAGCCGCTCGACGACAACAGCGCCCCACCGGCGCGCTCGCGCCACGCACCCGTCAGCGACGGCAGACACGCGATGGCGCGCACCGCATTGCCCCCGCCCCGCACTCTCTGCAGACCGTAGTTCAGGCGGATCGCGGTTTTCCTGGTGGCGCCGTAAAGTCGTGCAAGATCGGCGATCTCCTGCTCGGCAACCCCGCAAATTTCACTAACACGCGACAGCGGATAGGTGAGCGCGCGCGCCTTCAAGTCGGCGAAGCCCAGCGTATGCGCGGCGATGTATTCGTGGTCGAGCAGATCCTCGGTGATCAGCACGTTCATGATGCCAAGCGCGAGAGCCGCGTCTGTGCCCGGCTTCAGCGCGATGTGCTGATGGCATTTCTCCGCGGTCAGCGAGCGATATGGATCGATTGCGATCAGCCGCGCGCCGCGACGCTTGGCTTCCTGCGCGCGCGTCCAGAAATGCAGATTCGATGCGATCGGGTTGGCACCCCAGATCAGGATCATTTCGCTCTCGGCGAAAAACTCGGTGTGCATACCGATGCCAGCGCCGTACGTGTATTTGAGGCCCGCGGCGCCGGCTGCCGAGCAAATCGTGCGATCCAGTTGCGATGCGCCAAGCTTGTGGAAAAATCGTTGCGCGATGCTGTCGCCCTGCACGAGGCCCATCGTGCCCGCGTAGCTGTAGGGCAGAATCGCTTCCGGCGCGCGACGCGCAATTTCGCCGAGGCGGATTGCGGCGAGGTCGAACGCTTCGTCCCAGCTGATCGGCTCGAAGCGGCCCTCGCCCTTGCGGCCGACGCGCTTCATGGGCGTCGTCAGCCGGTTCGGATGGTACACACGCTCCGCGTAGCGGCTGACCTTCGTGCACAGCACGCCTTGTGTCGGCGGATGGTCTGGATCGCCGACGACCTTGATCGCCCGTCCGTTGTCGACGGTGACGCGCATCGCGCAGGTGTCGGGACAATCGTGCGGGCACACGGCGCGCGCGAATTCGGTCGGGGCGTTCATGGGCGATCTGTCCTGGCTGGCGGTGAGCGGTCGGGCAAAGTGGAATTTTATTACGTCAATAGGCCGCGAAGCTTGGTGGTGCCGCGAAAAATGCCTTCGGCGTAGAATGAATTATTCGAAGTGCCTGGGCCGACGTGGTCCGTAGCGATCCCATGCTAGTCACGCACAAACGCATCCTCATTCCATCATGAAACTCATCCCCGAAATTCAAGCCGCTCGCGGCGAAATGCAGACTCTTCGACGAACCATCCATGCCCACCCGGAGCTGCGCTACGAAGAGACGGCGACTGCCGATCTCGTCGCGCGTTCGCTCGAGTCCTGGGGCATCGAGACTCACCGTGGTCTCGGCAAGACCGGTGTGGTCGGCGTATTGAAGCGCGGCAACGGCTCGCGCGCCATTGGTCTGCGCGCCGACATGGATGCACTGCCGATCCAGGAGCTCAACAGCTTCGATCATCGCTCGACAAACGACGGCAAGATGCACGCATGCGGGCATGACGGACATACGGCGATGCTGCTCGGCGCCGCGCACTATCTGGCCAAACACGGTGATTTCGACGGCACGATCGTCTTCATTTTCCAGCCGGCCGAAGAAGGAGGTGCGGGCGCGAAGGCGATGATCGACGACGGATTGTTCACCAACTTCCCCGTGGACGCGGTGTTTGGCATTCACAACTGGCCAGGCATGCCGGCGGGCCACTTCGGCGTGACCGAAGGCCCGATCATGGCTTCGAGCAACGAATTTCGCATTGAAATCAAAGGCGTCGGCTCGCATGCGGCGCTGCCGCACAATGGCCGCGATCCGGTCTTTACAGCGGTGCAAATCGCTAGCGGGCTGCAAAGCATCATCACGCGCAACAAAAAGCCGCTCGATACAGCCGTGTTGTCGATTACGCAGATCCATGCAGGCGATGCGGTCAATGTCGTTCCGAACGACGCGTGGATCGCGGGGACCGTGCGGACCTTCACCACGGAAACGCTGGACCTGATCGAGTCTCGCATGCGCAAGATCGCGCAGAGCACAGCCGAGGCATACGATTGCTCCGTCCAGGTCCACTTCCATCGGAACTATCCGCCGACGATCAACAGCAGCGAGGAAGCGCATTTCGCGGCGTCGGTCATGAAGGAGATCGTGGGCGCGGAAAATGTCGATGACGCAGTGGAACCGACGATGGGCGCCGAGGATTTTTCGTTCATGCTGCTGGAGAAACCGGGTTGCTATGCGTTCCTAGGGAACGGCGATGGCGGCCACCGCGAAGCCGGTCACGGTGCGGGCCCTTGCATGCTGCATAACGCGAGTTATGACTTCAACGACGAGCTATTGCCAGTGGGGTCGACGTATTGGGTCCGACTGGCACAGAAGTTTCTAGCGCAGAAGAAGTAGGGAGTTCCTGAAGCATTGAGGCGGGCGGATGTGTTGCTCGCTTCAATGAGGTTTGTGTGGCGCACCCGGACGGCAGGGCCACGCTTTTGGTTCGTGTTCAGCTGAACACGTCATCTTTTTCGATGACGGGCGCGTAAACGCAGAAACCCCACCGCGCTGGGTGGGGTTTCTGGTCCGGGTAAGGAGCCTGACGATTACCTACTTTCACACGGGCAATCCGCACTATCATCGGCGTGGAGTCGTTTCACGGTCCTGTTCGGGATGGGAAGGGGTGGGACCGACTCGCTATGGTCATCAGG
>NZ_JAJITC010000007.1 GCF_020881035.1 Paraburkholderia translucens | reverse complement strand
AGGACCGTGAAACGACTCCACGCCGATGATAGTGCGGATTGCCCGTGTGAAAGTAGGTAATCGTCAGGCTCCTTACCCCAGACAGAAACCCCACCCAGCGCGGTGGGGTTTCTGCGTTTACGCGGCCTTTTACGCGCTTCGTTACTTTCCAATCCGCAGCGCGTCCGCGTAACCCGTCAGTTCCGGACACGTTCGCGCAACATCCGTGTCCTTTCGGCTCGCCTGATCAGCGCTTCCTCCAAAGAACGCTAAGCCCGTTTGCGCGCTGGCGCCCGATCGGTTCCACCGGAAATAAAGCGGTCAAGCTTTTCACTGGCCTCCGTAATCGCCCAGAGCGGAGCGCGATGCAGTTGTCGATCGTAGCAGGTTGCGATCGATGCAAAGAGCTCGAATCCTGCATCGTCCAGTTTCCATTCGTTGCGTTCCCGACCTGCATCGAACACCATCGCCGAGATTCGGTCGGCTGCATGGAGCTCTTCGCGGCTCATCGAACCAAAGCCGGCATCGGCCAGGTAGCTAGTCAGCAGCATCATCTGCGTCAGCGTCTGTGCGTCGCTCCTCGTGCCGACGCCGCGGCGCAGGGCGTCGAGCGACAGATGAACTCGCAACGCGAGATCGTCGGCGATTTGGCGCGCGATGGGCAACAGCATGGCCTTGGCATGTCGCGCGCGGGCGGCGCCAGAGTTGCGGAAGGGAATCGGTTGTGCCATGGAGATCCAATGGGTTTGCCTGAGCACATGCAATAACGGCGCGCTTCGCAAAAGGTTGAGCCTTGGTTGCGCTTGACCGCTTCGTCCGACGGAAACGTTTGCTGGCGGCCTTTTAAGCGCAGATTGCCGGCACCTCGCGACGCGCGTATCCGGGCGACTTCGCCTCCAACACTTACTGTCTGAAAGGCGCCGCGCACTGGCGCCTCGCGAACAACCGGCGATCTACCCCGACCACAACCTCCCTATCATGACAAATTGAACGACGCCGACCAGCAAGCCGAACGGAGGAAGTGCCTCAGGCCGAGGGCCATCCAGCAGTCTTCGACACGAGGAGGCATCGATGCAGGCTCGTCCATCCAACATTGTCTCGACGACCGCCGATCTATAGATCGATGGAGCGCGAATGTGGGACAGTTTCGTGCAGTTGGCGCAGATCGATGCGACCGACAAAGGCGGCGGATGCTCTCTCGTGCCGACCGACCTCGACCGGGAGGCGAGCGATCAGTTCGTCGCGTGGGCGAAGGAGATCGGCTGCGCGATGCGAGTCGATCCAATCGGCGATGCCTTCGTGCGGCGGCCAAGGCTCGAGGTCCCGGTATGCTGGACGAGACCAACGTGGAGCCGATCGCGCCGCTCAAGGTCACCGCGCGGACGAACGAGGACGGCTCGCCCTTCGAACCCGCGATGATGGGCTCCGGCGAATTCGCCGGCGCGTTCCCCTTGGAGCATGCGCCAGCGCAATACCCTCGCGACTGCGTGTCGGTTCGCGACGCGCTAGCGGCGATCGGCTATGCAGGCGAGCATCGCAAGGCTCACGCGGTCGGCGCATATTTCGAAGCGCATATTGAACAGGGGCCGGTGCTCGAAGCGCACGATAAGGTCATTGATGTGATGCCGGGCGCGCTTGGGCAACGCTGGTGCGACGTGACCCTGCACGGCACGAAAGCGCACGCGGGCTCGACGCCGATGGCGCTGCCCCGCTACGCGCTCATAGTCGCCGAGTATCCCATCCAGTCGGTGAACCGCATCGCGCTCGATCGTGCGCGGCATGGCCGATTGCCTCGAGGGTGCGTCCGGACTCGCGCAACTTCATGCCGGGCCCTGTGAAATTCAGCGTCGATACGCTCGCAGCCAATGACGCATCGCTTACTTCGATAGTTAACGCATCGCGTACGGCACGCGTGCAAGCTACCGCGAGGTGGCGCAACACCGCGGCCCACAGCGCCAGCCGCAGCCATTCGCCGCGCAATGGGGCGCCGACATTAGGTAGTGCGCCGAGCCGCTCGGTGTGTCGTCGATGAAGATAATCAGCGGCGCGGGCCACGACGCGGTCTATCTTGTGCGCGTCGCGCCTTCACCGGCCAGCGCGCCTGCATGGCACGCGCCGCGGTGCTCGACACCGGCGCGGTGAATATCGTCGTGACCGAGCGCACGCATGAGCCGTCGGATCTCGGTGTGTTCGAAAGCGTCGGCATCGATCCGCGCCGCGCGTTTTCTGTGCTCAAACCGCGCATGGATTGCCGACCTGTTTTTGTGCCGATCGCGGCGGCGCTCGTCGAATGCGATAGCCGTGGCGTCACGAGTTCGGACGACGGTCTATTCCGTTTCGAGCACGTAAAGCGGCCGGTTTATCGATTGGGCCCGCGCACCGAATGGACCGCGGCGAACTGATCAACACGCATGCATCGCGATAAATTGCGGCAAGGGCTTGTGCGGTCCTCGATGACTCTCTATAATTCGCGCCTCTAAAGGCTCGTAGCTCAGTTGGTTAGAGCACCACCTTGACATGGTGGGGGTCGTTGGTTCGAATCCAATCGAGCCTACCAACGCATCTGTGACGTAGACGAAAGCGGTTCCGCTTTCGTCTACGGTCCTGTCAAATCCATCCCGTCGTTCCCGCAGTTTCGCCGTTCGGCATCGCGTTCCCTTCGTTTCCATTGTCTGCTTGCGGCGCGCGTTCGTACGTGCTTTCTTGCTATCGCGTCGTCGTTCGTCGATGCGCGGTACAGTTAGACCTTCCGCTTTCGCCGCTGACCCGACTGCCATTCGTATCGCATCGTGTCGTCACATGATGCCGGCAGCATCCAACGGAGCTGACGCAATGAAGAAGCTCATCAACGATGTGTCCACCGTGGTCCCCGACATGGTCGACGGCCTCGTCGCGCTCAATCCTCATCTCTCGCTGTTGCAGGGCGGCACGATCGTCGTGCGAGCCGATGCCGAGGCCGCGGCCGCGCGCGGTGAAGTCGCACTGATCTCGGGCGGCGGCTCGGGCCACGAGCCCGCCCACGGCGGCTACGTGGGCCACGGCATGTTGAGCGCCGCGGTGGCCGGCGAGGTCTTCACATCGCCGTCCACCGACGCCGTACTCGACGCGATTCGCGCGGTGACCGGGCCCGCGGGCGCGTTGCTGATCGTCAAGAACTATACGGGCGACCGTTTCAACTTCGGCCTGGCGGCTGAAATCGCTCGCGCCGAGGGCATCCCGGTCGACATGGTGATCGTCGCAGACGACGTCGCGCTGAGCGCGAGCGGCGATCACGCGGGCCGCCGCGGACTCGCGGGCACGGTGCTGGTTCACAAGATCGCCGGCGCGGCCGCCGCGCGCGGTTTGCCGTTGACCGAGGTCGCGCGGATCGCGCGCGAGGCGGCCGCGTCGCTCGGCACGATGGGCGTCGCGCTGACGCCGTGCACGGTGCCGGCCGCGGGCAAGCCGGGCTTCGACCTGGCCGATGGCGAAATCGAATGGGGCCTCGGCATTCATGGCGAACCCGGCGTGGCGCGAGGCGCGCTGGAGCCAGCCGACGCGATCGTCGGCAAGCTGCTCGCGAAGATCGTCGACGATCTCGCGTTGCGAGCGGGCGAGCGCGTCGTCCTGCTCGTGAACAATCTGGGCGGCACGCCACCGAGCGAGCTCAACGTGGTGGCCGGCGCCGCGCTGCGCCAGCTTGACGAGCGCGGCATCGAGGTCGCGCGCGCATGGGCGGGCACATTCCTGAGCGCGCTCGAAATGGCCGGCGTTTCGCTGACGCTGCTGCGTGTCGACGACGACCGGCTGAGCCTGCTCGACGCCGTGACCGATACGAGCGCATGGCCGGCGCTGAGCGGGCGTGTCGCGCAGGTTGCGGTGCGTGCGGCGCCACGCGCGCCAACGGACGCGAGCGGCGCGACACTTGCGCGCGACGCGACGCTGCGTCGTGCGATCGAAGCGGTCTGCGAGTGCTTGCTGGCAGCCGAGCCTACCTTGACCGAGATGGACCAGCGTGTCGGCGATGGCGACCTCGGCATCAGCCTGGCGCGCGGCGCACGTGCAGTGCAGCTCGAACTTGATTCATACGCGTCCGAGACAACGCCGGGCGTGGTGTTGCGCGGCATGTCGGCGACGCTGCGGCGCGTGGTGGGCGGCACCTCGGGTCCGTTGTACGCGGTGATGCTGCTGCGCGCGGCGGCCGTGCTCGAACAGTCGGATGAGATCACAGCGCAGCAATGGGCGGCGGCGTTCAGCGCCGGTGTCGATGGGTTGATGGAGTTGGGCGGCGCAAGGCCTGGTGATCGCACGATGGTCGATGCGCTGAAGCCTGGTGCCGACGTGCTGCATATCGCGCTCGCTCAGGCGTCGTCGACGGATGCCGCGCTGCACGCCGCAGTCGATGCGGCAATCGATGGCGCCTCGCGCACCGCATCGATGCATCCGCGTCGCGGGCGTTCCAGCTATGTCGGCGATCGCGCACTGGGCCATGCGGACCCCGGCGCGCATGCGGTGGCGTTGTGGCTCGCGGCGATTCGCGACGAGCTGGCGTGAAGCGCATCGTTCGGATGGCGAATCAAACGAACGCGCGCGCTTGCAAGGAAGAGAGAAACAATGCGGCCTTCAGGGCCGCAGCAGATCGAACCCCGCGAGCGCCACGACACCGCTCAGGGCGATCAACGCCACCGAGTGCTGTCCAGCGTACAGCAGCCCGGCGGCGGACCAACATGTTGCGGCGAAGAGGGCAATATGCTTCATGCTTTTGTGTTCTACGGCGCAAACTCGAATACTGTTTCAAAAGCCCAGCGCAACGGCCAACAAACCACTGACGATACCGCACACCACCACCGCGCAGGCGACCACCGTCAGCACGCGCCGCGGAAACGACCGCGCAAGCATCGCGAACGACGGCACGCTGACGAGCGGCAGCGTCATCAGGAGCGCGCCGGCGGGCCCGGCGGCCATGCCGAACGACAGCATCGCCTGAATGATCGGCACTTCGCCTGCGGTCGGAATCACGAACAGCGTGCCGGCAATCGACAGCGCGATGATCCACAGCAGGCTGTTGTCGATGTCCGGGCCGATGTGCGGAAACAGCCACGCGCGCGCCGCACCCAGAATCAGTACGAGCACGATGTATTCCGGCACAAGCCGTAGCGTCATGCGCCCGAGAATCGTGATCCAGCGCGAGAACGCGGTCCCGGGATCGTCCGTGCTGACCAATTGCGCGACGGCCTCCCGCGACGCTTGCGCCTCCTGCGGCGTGACCATGCGGTTCACGACATAGCCCAGGCCGAATACCATCACGATGCCGAGGGCGAGTCGCAGGCCCATCCACTGCCAGCCGAGCACGAAGCCCATGAAGATGAGCGTCGCGGGATTCAGCGCGGTGTTGCCGAGCCAGAACGCAATCGCCGCGCCCGGTGCTGCTTCGCGTGCGCGCAGGCCCGCGACGACCGGCGCCGCGCAGCACGTGCACATCATGCCCGGCAACGACATCAGGCCGCCTTTGACGACGCTGTTGAAGTCGGCACGGCCCAGCGCGCGCGCAACCCACTGCGGCGGAATCAGCGCTTGCACGGCGGAGCCGAGCAGCAGGCCGAGCACCATTGCCTGCCAGATCGCCTTGCCGTAGGCGAGCGCGTAGTCGGTCGCCGCCTGCCACGAGGCCGCAGGCGCGCTCGCGGACGTGCCCATCAGGATCGACTTGCCGATCGAATGCTGGCCCGCGGCGACGAACGCGCGGTTGTAGTACGGAAACCACTTCACATAGAAGAGGCCGACGACGGCGATCAGCAGGAACACGATCCAGCCAGGCTTGACGCGGGGTTGACGAAGGGTTGATTGCATGGGGTGTCTAAATTGTCGTTACGGGTCAGCCGACGACGAGCGTGCGGCTGTCGAGCTGCGCGAGCAGCGTTTTCGCCTGCTCGACGACATCGGCGTCGTTCGGGCGGAAATCGAGTGGCAGTGCATTCGGGAGCTGCTCGAAATGCTGACCGCTGCTGCGCGCATAGGCGGGATCGTAATGCCGTTCGAGCAGCTCGCGCGCGAGCTCGGCGCGCCGGTTGTCGTCGACGAGCCGCAGCCAGCCCGTGACTCGCTCGCGGCTGTGCAGGCCGATCAGCCGTGACAACTGTCCCTTCAGGTAGTCGGGATCATCGAAAAGATGCGCGTAATCCTGCAGCAGAAACGCCGCGCGATCCTCGCGGCTCGAGCGCACCTCCACGCATGCGCCGCGATGAAACGTTTCGAGCAGCGCGAGCGGCAGCGTGACGGCGCCGATGCGCCGGCTTTCCGCCTCGACGAACACCGGCCGATTCACATCGAAGCCGCGCAGCTCGGTGACGAGCAGCGTGTCGAAACGCTTTTGCGAGGGCTGCGGCACGCCAGAATACGCGCCGAGCAGCGAACCGCGGTGTGACGCGAGCGCCTCGAGGTCGAGCGTTTGCGCGCCGGCCTCACGCAGCGCCAGGAGCAGCCGCGTCTTGCCGCTGCCGGTCGGGCCGACGAGCGTGACGTAGCTGAAGCGGCGCGGCAGCGTTTCGAGCCTCTCGAGCGTCGCGCGCCGGTAGCTCTTGTAGCCGCCGTCGAGTTGGCGCGCCGGCCAGCCGATCATGTTGAACAGCGTCGTGACCGAGCCCGAGCGCTTGCCGCCGCGCCAGCAATAGATCAGCGGGCGCCAGTTGCGCGGGCGGTCGGCGAAGGTGGTTTCCAGATGATGCGCGATGTTGCGCGCGACGAACGCCGCGCCGAGCCGCGTGCCCTCGAACGGCGATACCTGCTTGTAGGTCGTGCCGACCAGCACGCGCTCCTCGTTGCTCAGCACCGGCGCGTTGGTTGCGCCCGGAATATGGTCTTCCTCGAATTCGAGCGGTGTGCGAACGTCGACGATTTCGTCGAAATCGCCGGCTTTGTCGAGGCTGACTAGAAGGTTTTTCAAGGGAGTAGGGACAAAACGGACCGCGGGAAGACCGAAATTATCGCATGGGCGGCTCATTCGGGCCGCTTGCGTGTTTCTCCCGCGTCCTTCAGCGGCTTCGTTCAGCCGCCTGCCTCAGATGACTTCTACCCGCGCTTGCCCGCTCACCATTTCGCCGATCACCCGTGCGTCGGCGAAGCCATCGGCGCGGAACAGCGCGAGCACTTCGTCGACCGCTTCGGGCGCGCACGACACCAGCAGGCCGCCCGACGTCTGCGGATCGGTCAGCAGCGCGCGGCTGGCGGGCGGCAGCGTGGCCGGCAGGACGACGTCGTGGCCGTAGGCATCCCAGTTGCGGCCCGATGCGCCAGTGAAAATGCCGGCCTCGGCGAGGTTCGCGACGTTCGGCAGCCATGGCAGGTCCGCATAGCGCACCTGAGCTGTCAGCTTCGAGCCGCGTGCGAGTTCCAGCGTATGGCCGAGCAGGCCGAAGCCGGTGATGTCGGTCAGCCCATGCACGCCGTCGAGCCGCGCCAGCTCGGCGCCCGGCCGGTTCAGCTTGGTGGTCGCGCCGATCATAGCGGCATAGCCGGCATCGTCGAGCCGGTCTTTCTTCAGTGCCGCGGACAGAATGCCGACGCCAAGCGGCTTGCCGAGAATCAGCACGTCGCCGGCCTGGCTGCCCGCGTTGCGCTTGACTCGCTTCGGGTCGACGAGGCCCAGTGCGACGAGGCCGTAAATCGGCTCGACCGAATCGATCGAATGGCCGCCCGCGAGCGGGATGCCCGCGTCCGCGCAGACCGATTCGCCGCCCTTCAGCACGGCCGCGATCACGTCGTGCGGCAGCACGTTGATCGGCATGCCGACGATCGCGAGCGCCATGATCGGCCTGCCGCCCATCGCGTACACGTCCGAGATCGCGTTGGTCGCGGCGATGCGGCCGAAGTCGAACGGGTCGTCGACGATCGGCATGAAGAAGTCGGTGGTGGCGACGATCGCCTGGTCTTCGTTGAGCTTGTAGACGGCGGCGTCGTCGGCGGTGTCGTTGCCGACCAGCAGGTCTGGGAAAAACGGCAACGGCGCGCTGCGCTTGAGCAGATCGGCCAGCAGGCCGGGCGCGATCTTGCAGCCGCAGCCGCCGCCGTGCGACAGGCTCGTGAGGCGGGGCGGCTGGCTTGCTTGGGCTTGGGTCATGGAGACGGGAGTTCCGGTTCGTCGAATGACCGCATTATGAGGGTTGTTTTCACAGTGTGCAGGGTCGGCGCCGGCGCGAACGGCTTTATGCCGAACCCGTTTATCTTCACGACAAACGCCCGCGTAAAAAATACGAATGCCGAGAAGAACGGCGTCGACAATTAACAAACCGATTAGCGCGCGATTCTAGAACCTCATTTATTGCTTCCCGCGCCGGTTCCGTATAGGCCATTGTTAAATCCGCCGGCCCCCTGGGGTTTTTGTTCCTGGCCGGCGGTTTTACCGCGCGCATCACCTTGGCCGCTGTTTTCCGACTGGGGTTTCTTCGACTCGTGAACGGCCGAGGCGGCCGGTTCGGGCGTCGAACCCATCGAGGACGCGCGGCTTTCCATATGCGAGGAGCCTTGCGGCTGGGGAATTTGCGCGAGGCTGAGCGGGCTCGTGGCCAGCAACGCGGCGCCGAGCAGCGCCACCGAGGCCGCGCCGCCTGCCGCGCGACCGTAGAAGGTTGTGGAGTTCATAGAGCGCAATGGTCCATCGATGGGGTTAATGGAATTTCACTATTCGGGTAGGCAGCATGAACGGTGCCCGGCAGCGGGAATAAATCGTGCAGGGGCGCCGCCGCCCATTCAAGCGGACCTATCCGTGTCCCACTGACGCGGGTGACGAATGCACTACGATCTCGCAGCATGTCGCGAAACGGCATCTATAATCATTTTTGTCCCCAAAAGAGCCGAGGCCATGCAATGACGCAAATGACTCGGCGACAATTCCTGAAGGTCTCTGCCACGACGCTCGCCGGATCGAGCCTGGCCCTGATGGGCTTCTCACCGACTCCCGCGCTGGCCGAAGTCCGTCAGTACAAATTGTCGCGTGCGACCGAAACCCGCAATACCTGCCCGTACTGTTCGGTGGGCTGCGGCATCCTGATGTACGGCCTTGGCGACGAAGCCAAGAACGTCAAGACGAGCATCTTCCACATCGAGGGCGACCCCGACCATCCGGTCAATCGCGGCACGCTGTGCCCGAAGGGCGCGAGCCTGATCGACTTCATCCATAGCCCGAGCCGTCTGCGTTATCCCGAGTACCGCGCGGCCGGGGCGAGCGAGTGGAAGCGCATCTCATGGGAAGACGCGCTAGACCGCATCGCGAAGCTGATGAAGGAAGACCGCGACGCGAACTTCGTCGAGACGACCGCCGACGGCAAGAAAGTCAACCGCTGGCTGACAACCGGGATGCTCGCGGCGTCGGCCAGCAGTAACGAGGTGGGCTACCTGACGCACAAGACTGCTCGCAGTCTTGGCATGCTCGGATTCGACAATCAGGCGCGTGTCTGACATGGCCCGACGGTGGCAGGTCTTGCCCCGACGTTTGGCCGTGGAGCGATGACGAACCATTGGGTCGACATCAGAAACGCGGACTTGATTCTCGTGATGGGCGGCAATGCCGCCGAGGCACACCCGTGCGGTTTCAAATGGGTCACCGAGGCCAAGGCGCACCGCAAGGCGCGCCTGATCGTGGTCGACCCGCGCTTTAACCGCACGGCGTCGGTCGCGGACTACTACGCGCCGATCCGCACCGGCACGGACGTCGCGTTCCTGGGCGGGGTGATCAACTATCTGCTGACGAACGACAAGATCCAGCACGAGTACGTGAAGAACTACACGGACGTGTCGTTCATCGTCCGTGAGGACTTTGCGTTCAACGACGGCCTGTTCTCCGGTTACAACGCCGACAAGCGCAGCTACGACAAGACCTCGTGGGACTACGAGCGCGGCGACGACGGCTTCGCCAAGGTCGATCCGACGCTGCAGGACCCCCGCTGCGTCTATCAGTTGATGAAGAAGCACTACTCGCGCTACACGCCCGAGCAGGTCGAAAGAATCTGCGGCACGCCGAAGGACAAGTTCCTGCACGTGTGCGAGATGCTCGCAGCGACGTCGGTGCCCGGACGTGCGACCACCATCATGTACGCGCTTGGCTGGACGCAGCACTCGACCGGCTCGCAGATGATCCGCACCGCCGCGATGGTACAGCTCCTGCTCGGCAACATCGGCATCGCGGGCGGCGGCATGAATGCGCTGCGCGGTCACTCGAACATTCAGGGCCTGACGGACCTCGGCCTGATGTCGAACCTGCTGCCGGGCTACATGACGCTGCCGATGGAAGCGGAGCAGGACTTTGACGCCTACATCGCGAAACGCGCCGCGCAGCCGCTGCGGCCGAACCAGCTGAGCTACTGGCGCAACTATCGAGCGTTCCATGTGAGCTTCATGAAGTCGTGGTGGGGCGACAAGGCCACCGCCGAGAATAACTTCGCTTTCGACTATCTGCCGAAGCTCGACAAGTCCTACGACCTGCTGCAGGTCTTCGAGCTGATGAGTCAGGGCAAGATGACCGGCTACATCGCGCAGGGCTTCAACCCGCTTGCCGCCGCGCCGTTCAAGTCAAAGAACGGCGCGGCTCTGGCCAAGCTGAAGTGGCTCGTGATCATGGATCCGCTCGCGACTGAAACGTCCGAGTTCTGGAAGAACCACGGCCCGTTCAACGACGTCGACAGCGCATCGATCCAAACCGAGGTTTACCGTCTGCCGACCACCTGCTTTGCCGAGGAACGCGGCTCGCTCGTCAGTTCGAGCCGGGTGCTGCAATGGCACTGGCAGGGCGCGGACGGTCCAGGCGAAGCGAAGAGCGACCTCGAGATCATGGCTGGGCTGTGGCTGCGGATTCGCGAGGCTTATCGCAAGGACGGCGGCAAGTATCCCGATCCGATCCTGAACATGAGCTGGCCGTATGCGAGGCCGGACAGCCCGTCGCCCGAAGAACTCGCGATGGAATTCAACGGCAAGGCGCTCGCGGACGTCACCGATCCGAAGGACCCGACCAAGGTGCTCGCGAAGAAAGGCGAGCAGCTCGCGAGTTTCGCGCTGCTGCGCGACGACGGCTCGACTTCGAGCGGTTGCTGGATTTTCTGCGGCGCGTGGACCCAGGCGGGCAACCTGATGGGCCGCCGCGACAATTCGGACCCGAGCGGCATCGGCAACACGCTGAACTGGGCGTGGGCATGGCCGGTGAACCGGCGGGTTCTGTACAACCGCGCGTCGTGCGATCTCAACGGCAAGCCGTTCGATCCGACGCGCAAGCTGATCGCGTGGAACGGCAGTACGTGGTCAGGTGCCGACATCCCGGATTTCAAGGTTGACGAGCCACCTGAAAACGGCATGAACCCGTTCATCATGAATCCGGAAGGCGTCGCGCGGTTCTTCGCGCGCGACGCGATGGCCGAAGGGCCGTTCCCCGAGCACTATGAACCGTTCGAGACGCCGCTCGGCTACAACCCGCTGCATCCGGACAACAAGCTGGTCGTCAGCAACCCGGCGGCGCGCGTGTTCCCGGGCGACAGGGCCACGTTCGGCACGCACGAGAACTTCCCGCATACCGCGACCAGCTATCGTCTGACCGAGCATTTCCACTACTGGACGAAGCACGTGAAGCTGAACTCGATCGTCCAGCCCGAGCAGTTCGTCGAGATCGGCGAAGACCTCGCGAAGGAGATCGGTGTGGTGGCCGGCGATCGGGTCAAGGTCAGCTCGAACCGGGGGCACCTGATAGCCGTCGCTGTCGTGACGAAGCGCATCAAACCGTTGATGGTCGAAGGCAAGAAGGTGCAGACCGTCGGGCTGCCGATTCATTGGGGCTTCATGGGGGTCGCGAGGCCCGGCTATCTCGTCAATACGCTGACGCCGCCGGTGGGCGACGGGAATTCGCAGACACCGGAAACCAAGTCGTTCCTCGTCAAGGTCGAAAAGGCATAAGGTAAAGAGATGGCACTGCAATCACTAGACATCAGACGCGTCTCGGCCACGACCACGCAGCCGCCGGTGGCCCGCGAGCCGGCCACGGGGTCGGTCGCGAAGCTCATCGACGTATCGAAGTGCATCGGCTGCAAGGCGTGTCAGACGGCCTGCATGGAGTGGAACGATCTGCGCGACGAGATCGGCGTAAACGTCGGCGTCTACGACAATCCGCCCGACCTGACCGAGCATTCGTGGACCGTCATGCGGTTCGCCGAGTACGAGAATTCAGCAGGCGACATCGAATGGCTGATCCGCAAGGACGGCTGCATGCACTGCGAGGACCCGGGCTGTCTGAAGGCCTGTCCGTCGCCGGGCGCGATCGTGCAGTACACGAACGGCATCGTGGACTTCCATCAGGAGAACTGCATCGGTTGCGGCTTCTGTATTGCCGGCTGTCCGTTCAACATACCGCGCATGTCGAGGCAGGATCGTCGCGTGTACAAGTGCACATTGTGTTCGGACCGCGTGGCGGTCGGCCAGGAGCCGGCTTGCGTGAAGACCTGCCCAACCGGCGCGATCATGTTCGGCACCAAGGAGGACATGAAGCAGCAGGCCGAGGACCGCATCGTCGATCTGAAGGAGCGCGGTTTCCAGAACGCTGGCCTGTATAACCCGGAGAAGGTCGGCGGCACGCATGTCATGTACGTGCTGCACCATGCTGATCGGCCGTCGCTGTATCACGGCCTGCCGGACGATCCGCGCATCAGTCCGCTGGTGTCATTGTGGAAGGGGGTGGCCAAGCCGATCGGGCTCGTCGTGATGGGGCTCGCGGCGCTCGCGGGCTTCTTCCACTACACGCGCGTCGGTCCGAACGAGGTATCCGAGGCCGACGAGGCCGCGGCACTCAAGGAAGCCGAAGAAACGCGCCGTTCGCGGGAGGGCACACAATGAACCACTCGGAGCACACTGACCTCACGGACGTGAAGGGCAATCACCTGATCGTGCGCTATACGCCGAACGAGCGCACGAATCACTGGATCACCGCGATTTGTTTCGTCCTGCTCGCGCTGTCGGGTCTCGCGTTGTTTCATCCGTCGATGGCGTTTCTGTACGCGGTCCTCGGCGGAGGGCAGTGGACGCGGATTCTGCATCCGTTCATCGGCTGCGTCATGTTCATCTCGTTCCTGATTCTTGCGCTGCGCTTCTGGCATCACAATTATCTGGACAGCGCCGACGTGCAGTGGATGAAGCAACTCGACGACGTCCTGAACAATCGCGAGGAACGCCTGCCGGCGATCGGCAAGTACAACGCCGGCCAAAAGCTGCTGTTCTTCGTGATGGTGATCTGTTTGCTGCTGCTGATGCTGAGCGGAATCGTGATCTGGCGGCGCTACTTCTCGCAATATTTCCCGATCGGCGTGATCCGGCTCGCGGCGCTCGTGCATGCGTTCACGGCGTTCGTGCTGATGGTGGGCATCATCGTGCATATCTATGCGGCTCTGTGGGTCAAGGGCTCCGTAGGTGCGATGACGCGCGGCACGGTCACGTACGGCTGGGCACGCAAGCATCATCCGAACTGGTTCAGGGAAGTCATCCGCAAGTAAGGTACGCTTCATCTGCGCTGCACAGGCACGCGTTTCAATGCGCCAGATGCAGCCTCCGCGCAACGGGCCGCCGCGCCTCGTCGATGACGGGCGGCGGCTCTTCAGTTTTCAGAGGTCGATACCTTGGTTCAACGCATTCTCGAAGCCGCCGACATCGAGTCGCTCGATCCCTCCGCGATACCCCGCATCCGGATGCCGGAGCGGCTCGCGGTGTTCGCGCCGCGCGCCGCGCGCCTGCGTCAGCTCGCGTCCCGCAGCAATCCGATCGCCGGCTATTTGCGGCTCATGGCGGCCCTCGCCGATGCGCAACAGGCGGTGCTCGCACATTTCAAGGCGCAACCGCCGAGCCCCGAGCTGATCGCCAGCGCGCAGCAGTATTCGATGCCGCTGATTCCGGCGCTCTCCGGCGCGCGCGATCCGGCGTGGCGCGACGTGCTGCTGGAACTGCTCGACAGGGTCGAAGCCGCGGGCCCGCTGACGCCGCCGCTCGTGGCGCTGTTCGCGCACTTGCGCTCGCTGGACTTTGCCACGCTCGAAGCGCAGGCCGACGCGATCTTCGCGCAGCGCTTCGCCGACGTCGAACCGGCAAGCGCGCCATTCATCATGGCCGCGCTGCAGGTCGTGTGGACCGACCTCGCCGCCGACATCGACAAGCGCGCCGTGCCGTACCTCGACACGCCGGGCCTGTGTCCGGTTTGCGGTTCGCATCCGGTCGCAAGCACGGTGCGCATCGGCGGCGCGTACGACAACTATCGCTATCTGCAATGCGGGCTGTGCGCGACCGAGTGGCATATGGTCCGCAGCAAATGCTCGAATTGCGATTCGACGAAGGGCATCGCGTATCACGTGGCCGGCTCGCCCGACGCCGATACCGCCACGCGCGAAGCCGAATCGAAAAACGCCGCGTTGAAGGCGGAGTCGTGCGACGAATGCCATACTTACCGCAAGATCGGCGTCCAGGCGAAGGACTTCGAATTCGATCCGTTCGCGGACGACCTTGCGAGCCTTACGCTCGATCTGCTGATGGGCGCGGAAGGGTACCGGCGCGCGTCGCCGCATCCGTGGCTGTGGCCGGAGCAGACGGCCGGCGCAACGGAAGCGGAGGACGACGAGTCCGCATAGCGGCGGCCAGAGCGCATGCAACCTCGAATCGACATAAGGATGGCTCGTGAGCGACGTGAGCAGCTCCGAATTGCACGCGCTGATGGCGCGCGTACCGTCGGTGGACAAAGTCGTGGCGTCGGCGGAATTCGCACCGCTCGTCAGCGAATACGGCCGCACGCAGGTGCTCAACGCGCTGCGCGACGTGCTCGACGCGTGGCGGATCAGCGCGCAATCGGGCGATGCAACGGCTAACCCGGCGGTAAGCGCGCTCGATGCTGCGCAACTGCATGCGAGCGTCGCCGCGGCGCTCGTCGCGCGCAACGCGTCACGGCTGCGTAGCGTGTTCAACCTGACCGGCACGGTGCTGCACACGAACCTCGGCCGCGCGCTGTTGCCCGACGAGTCGGTGCGCGCCGTGATGACCGCCCTCACGCAACCGGCCAACCTCGAGTTCGATCTCGCCACCGGCAAGCGCGGCGACCGCGACGACCTGATCGACGGGCTGATCTGCGAGCTGAGCGGCGCCGAAGCGGCGACCATCGTCAACAACAACGCGGCCGCGGTGCTGCTCACGCTGTCTGCGCTCGCGGCGAAAAAGGAAGTGGTGGTGTCGCGCGGCGAGCTCGTCGAAATCGGCGGCGCGTTTCGCATTCCCGACATCATGAGCCGCGCGGGCGCGAAGCTGCGCGAAGTCGGCACGACGAACCGCACCCATCTGAAAGACTACGAACAGGCGATCAACGCGCGCACCGCTCTGCTGATGAAGGTCCACGCGAGCAACTATGCGATCAGCGGTTTCACGAAGGAGGTCAGCATCGAAGAGATCGCCTCGCTCGCGCATGCGCGCGGGCTCGCTGTCGCCGTCGATCTAGGCAGCGGCACGCTCGTCGATCTCGGCGAATGGGGCTTGCCGCGCGAGCCGACCGTGCGCGCGACCGTCGAGGCCGGCGCGGATCTCGTCACGTTCAGCGGCGACAAGCTGCTCGGCGGCCCGCAGGCGGGGCTGATCGTCGGGCGGCGCGACCTGATCGCGAAGATCAAGAAGCATCCGCTCAAGCGCGCACTGCGCGTCGGCAAACTGACGCTCGCTGCGTTGGAGCCGGTGCTGCAGCTGTATCGCGCGCCGGAAAAGCTGACGGAGCGGCTGACCACGCTGCGGCTGCTCACGCGGCCCGCCGAAGATATTCATGGCGCCGCGCAGCGCGTGTCGCCGGCGTTGCAGCAGGCGATCGACGCGCGCTACAGCGTGTCCGTGGAGGCGATGTTCAGCCAGATCGGCAGCGGCGCATTGCCCGTGGACGTGCTGCCGAGCTATGGCCTCGTCGTCCGGATGGCCGACGGCAAGCGCGGCGGCCGGCATCTGCTTGCGCTCGAAAAGCAGTTGCGCGAGATGGCGCGGCCGGTGATCGGCCGGATCGCGGACGACGCGTTGCGGCTCGATCTGCGCTGCCTCGAATCCGCTGACGAAGCGCAGTTGATCGCTCAGCTGGCCGCTCAACCGAAAAGCAGCTGAAGGACAGGCACGCATGATCGTCGGTACTGCTGGACATATCGACCACGGCAAGACGAGCCTCGTGAAGGCACTCACCGGCGTCGACACGGACCGGCTCAAGGAAGAAAAGGCGCGCGGCATTTCGATCGAGCTCGGTTACGCGTACGTGCCGCTCGAGAACGGCGACGTGCTCGGTCTGATCGACGTGCCTGGCCATGAGAAGCTCGTGCACACGATGACCGCGGGCGCGAGCGGCATCGACTTCGCGCTGCTCGTGATTGCCGCCGACGACGGCGTGATGCCGCAAACACGTGAGCATCTGGCCATCGTCGAATTGCTCGGTATCCGGCGCGGCGCGATCGCGCTGACGAAAGTCGATCGCGTCGACGAGCAGCGCCTGCGCGAAGTGCGCGACGAAGTGACCGCGTTCGTCGGCGAGACTGTGCTGCGCGACGCGCCGGTGTTCGACACCTGCGCGACGCGCGCGGGCGATGCGGGCGTCGCCGCGTTGAACGCGCATCTGCGCGAGCAAGCCGCCGCATGGCGGATGAAGCGCGACGACGGCCTGTTCCGCCTTGCCGTCGATCGCGTGTTCACGCTCGCGGGGCAGGGCACGATCGTCACCGGGACCGTGGTCGCGGGCAGCGTGAGCGTCGGCGAGACGATGCTGCTCGCGCCGAAAAATCAGGCCGTGCGCGTGCGCAGCATCCATGCGCAGAATCGCCCCGCCGAAACCGGTCGCGCCGGCCAGCGCTGCGCGCTGAATCTGGCGGGGATCGAGAAGAGTGCGATCGAGCGCGGCGACTGGGTCGTCGATCCTCGACTATCGCAGGCGAGCGAGCGCATCGACGTAATGTTGACGCTGCTTGGCGACGCGCCGCATGCGCTCGCCCATTGGATGCCGCTGCACGTGCACCTCGGCACGCAGCATCAGGTCGCGCACGTGGCGCTGCTCGAAGGCGACGCGCTGGCGCCGGGTCAGTGCGCGCGTGCGCAATTCGTGTTCGAGCGGCCGCTGTGCGCGGTGCCGGGCGATCGCTTCGTCGTGCGAAATCCACAGGGCAATCGCACGGTGGGCGGCGGCCACGTGCTCGATCCGTTTGCTCCGGCGCGCAAGCGGCGCTCGCCGGAGCGGATCGCGTGGCTCGACGCGATTCAGACATTGCTCGATACCGGTTCACTCGACGCGCTGTTCGCCCGCGCGCCGCGCGGTTTGTCGCGTGCGCTGCTGGAGCACTTGACCGGGATGCCGGCGGCCGCACTTGCATTGCCCGCCGATACACGCACGATCGAACTGCCGGGCCACGACGCGTTACTGGTCACGAGCGCAACATGGCGCGCGCTCGCGGAACGGCTGACGAGCGCGCTCGCGCGATACCACGAGCGCGCGCCCGATGAACTCGGCCCGGACGCATCGCGCCTGCGGCGCATCGCGGCGCCTCTGCTCGACGACGCATTGTGGCGCGCGTTGGTCGACGATGCGGCGGCGCGCGGCGAGCTCGTCAAACGCGGCCCGTGGCTGCATTTGCCCGGCCACACCGTGACGCTCGACACCGCCGATCAGGCGCTCGCCGCGTGCCTGCTGCCCGAGATCCAGTCGGGGCGTTTCGATCCGCCGTGGGTGCGCGACCTCGCGAAGGCGCACGGCGTGCCCGAGGAGCGCGTGCGCCAGTTGCTGCGCAAGCTCGCGCGCCAGGGCGAATTGTTCCAGGTCGTGCAGGATCTGTTCTACGACCAGCAGGTGATTCGCGAGCTTGCGTCGATCGCGGCGGGCGAAGCACAAAGGAACGGCGGCACCGTGGCGGCCGCACCGTTTCGCGACGCGACCGGACTCGGCCGAAAACGCGCGATCCAGCTTTTGGAGTTCTTCGACCGGGCTGGGTATACTCGCTTTCACCGTGGCCTGCACCTCGTGCGCGCGGATAGTCGCTGGCTTGATCTGTCCTGATCTGGCTGGCGGTCTGTTTCAACCGGCCACGCGTCATTCAATCACCGTGGGAAGGCATTCGTATCCGGTGGTGCGGCTGGGCTTCAAACCCAGTTGAGGGCGTCAGACGCTCTCAGGTCGGTTCGACTCCGGCTGCCTTCCGCCCAGTGGGCCTTCCGGGTCATTCCGGCTTCTTCCGTTGATGTCCTGTAGATCGCTGATTTTAAAGCGGTTTATGGGTAACGACGTGCTTGCGACTACCGTTGACGTCCCGCACAATTTCCTCACGAAGTATGGGTAGCGATGTGGGTTTGTGGGTAGGGAGGGCAACATGGCTGGACGACAGTTGCATCGACTCAGCGCTCTGCGGGTCGTGAAAGAGGTGACGCCGGGTCATTACGCGGATGGCGGTGGCCTCTATATGCAGATCGCGGACAGCGGTGCGCGCTCATGGGTGTTCCGGTTCAAACTGAACGGCCGTATGCGGGAGATGGGGCTTGGTCCGCTCTCGCGTGTTTCTCTGGGCGAGGCGCGAAAACTCGCCGCCGGGTATCGCGATATGGTGAGGGACCTGATCGATCCCATCCTTGCGCGGCGCGAACAGCAGCGCCGACAGTTGCTCGATATATCGCCGGACGCCAACGTGACGTTTCGGGAAGCAACTGAAGCGTTTATCCGTGCGCATGAACCTCAGTGGCGAAATCGCAAGCACGTCCAGCAGTGGGGTAACACGCTTAAGACCTATGCGTATCCAGTAATCGGTGACGTCCGGGTGCGCGACATTGACACCGCGATGATCGTGCGGATTCTTCAGCCCATCTGGACCAAGAAGGCGGAGACTGCGCGCCGCGTGCGCGGCCGCATCAAGGCGATTCTCGACGCTGAGACGGTGTTGGGTCATCGCGTCGGCAGCAACCCGGCACGATACGTCGATCATCTGCAACTCGTGTTGCCGCGGTCGAAGAAGCGTTCGCAGGTGAACCATCACCCGGCACTGCCCTGGGAGGACTTGCCTGCGTTTATCCACGAGCTTGAACAACGTCCGCGGCGTGCTGCACGGGTGTTGCATCTGCTGATCCTCACGGCGACCCGCACGAACGAGGTGCGTTTTGCGCGGCCGGAGGAGTTTGACCTCGCCGCCCGCATGTGGTCAATTCCTGGCGACCGTACCAAGAGCGGCCGGCCGCTTCGCGTACCGCTTTGTGACCGCGCTGTCGAGATCGTGCGCAGCGCATTGCCCAAGGCGAAATACGGCTATCTATTCCCGGGCTGCAAGGAAGGGCGTCCGTTGTCGAACATGGCGATGCTGACGCTTTTAAAACGTATGTCGCGACACGGAATCACCGTACACGGTTTCCGGTCGACGTTCCGCGACTGGGTTGCCGAATGTACGGACTATCCCGATTCGCTCGCGGAGGAAGCCCTGGCTCATGTCATCGCATCGCAGACAGTGGCGGCCTACCGACGTCGCGACCAACTCGAGCGTCGGCGCCTGATGATGGAGGACTGGGGAAGGTACTGCGGCGAAAAGAGAGAGGGCACTGCGATGATGGCCTCGGCTGCATAACATGCGTTCGCTGCATAGTTGTTGTTCAGGAGCAACTTAGGGGCGCGCAGAGCCTTACTGGGTGGAGATTGGCGGCTGCTTCTTGAATGGAAACGTGAACTTTTGCCTGCAATTTGCCTGCAGGAAGCGACTGCTGACTGCAGCAAGGCTTCTGAAACATAGCGCGCGGACCAGGAGAGGACTCGAATATTGGTCATAAGTGTATGAATATAAAGACTAAAATATACTATTCCAAATGGTATATACGCACCCGTATACGTAAAAATCGGGCATGTCAGCGACTTATCGCGCAGTGCGCCGAACAGATCCGTGCCCGACCAGTTATGGCGACCCGCTAGGGCATTCAGTTCAACGGTCTTCGCTAGCGTGACGAACATCAATCCGTCCCGATACGGATTCGCACTTCGGAAACGAGCCCGGCTACGCGTCTCAGATACGGATGGCGGCACAGGCTGGAGTGCCAAGCGCACAATTCATGTCAATTTCGAGGGGGCAGAGTTGTAATCGATGTCGTCGTTGCGAGTGACCATTGGCGCTTGGCAAGCGCAGGGTTCGATGGACATGTCCGATGACCTGCCACTTTGGCGCATCATCGAACTTAAGCGGACCGGGCAGTGCGCGAATGCGGTGGGATTTGTCGACCACTTGATGAAAGCGCAATGGCGAGCGCGACGGCAAAGTTCGCCCGTTGAGCAGTGGAGGGTGTGAATGGTGCCCAGTCGCGGCGTCGGGTGGCGCAGCCGCTTCGCCGCGTATGCGTCGATCTCGTTGTAATAGGTGCCTGTCGCAATTTCATTTTGCCCTCGTCGTGACCGGGTAGGTAGCAGGCACATGGAATGCGCTTTGAATAGTTTTCGCGCAATGCCGGCGAACTGACCAGGGCCTACCATGCAAAACCAATCCTGCGTGCCATATCGTGGATACACCATCGATGTCCGGGTCACCCAGACAAAATCTCCGTCGCTTGACGGCCAGCAGCTTCGGTACGCCGTCTCCTGGTTGATCCTTCCCGCTGCTCCGCCCGCATCGGCCATCGCAAGCTTGCCGGAGCACCTTAACTTCCTCTCGGCTGAGGCCGCGTTCGCGTATGCAGAGCGGCAGGCGCGGCGATTCATCGACGGTTGCAACAGCGATCCCGAACTTGATGGGGTGGCAACGTAACTTTGTCGGTTTCGCGTCGTCACGTTGCAACTCCCCCGTTCCGCTCACCTGTTTCCGGACGACAGCGCCATATGAGTGCGATTTGCCGGAATACTCCCAAATAAGACGATGTAACTCCTCGCATAGTCTGCGCTCCGACCCGTTGCTCGCGAGGCACGTGATTGTCGAGGTTGAACGAGTTTTGTCAGCAGAATGGGCACCCCCGCAGACAGTGAGGCCGACCGCGGGAGTGCCGTCATCATGCCTGCTCACCCGGCACGGGTCGTTCGATCACGATGGGCAGTCGCAGTGTGAATTCGCTACCGGCACCGGGCCCTGCGCTGCTAGCCAATACGGTTCCGCCATGCGACTCGGCGACGGCTTTCACGACGGCAAGACCTACTCCCAAACCGCCAGCACTCGCCCCAATCGTTCTGCTGGATTGAGCGAAGAGGTCAAATATATGTGGCAGAAGCGCTCCCGATATGCCCAGCCCATTGTCCTTGACCGATACGACGAGGTCCTTTCCTTCAGAAAGTACATTCACCGTGATGCAACCGTTCTCGGGTGTGTATTTCACCGCGTTCTGCAGGAGGTTGTTGACGGCCTGTGCAAGACGAACCGGGTCGCCCATAACGCGCAGCGTCCTGTCGGCAAGCTGCACCGTGAATGTCTGGCCACGTTTGGCCGTCGCCATTGCCGCCGCGGCGAACGGGGCGGCCAGAAACCCGACTACGTCGACGCGGTCCCGGCGCAGGCGAAGGACATCGCCGTCGATCCGTGTAGCGTCCATTAAATCCTCGGCGAGCCGCGATAACTGTGCGATCTGCCGGTCGATCGTGTCGAGCGACAGGAGCACTTCTGGTCGATCCGCTGACGCCCGGCGGATCAACTGCGTGGCGAGTTGCAGCGGCGTGAGCGGTCCACGAAGCTCGTGCGCCCCCATGGCCAGAACCTGGCTCTTCAATTTCTGCGTGCCGACATGGTCGCGAGCCGGATGGGACGAATTCAGGAGGAAGACTGTAGACTGCCGCGGACGGCGTTCGATGATTTCGTCTATCAAGTCTGCATGGCGCGCGTCACGCGTGCCATCCAAGCGTCGGAAAGACGTTGAACGTACTAACATGTTGATCCCCATATCACGCCTTTCGGGCGCGATGTACCAATACCAGGCGATTCGCTAATGCCTGCTACGCGAGCGTGATGCGAAGATCACTGCTACGGGCAGATTGGAATAGCACGATCCCATGGACGATGAGGTAAGTCTGTACGGTGGCGTGCAGGTTTCGCGTGCGAACGGTTGCCCGCTGCGTATCTGAAGTTGGTCGCTTCTGCGTCAGCATCCGGCTTCCTGGGCAGCTTCTGCGGGTGACATCCTCGCCATATTCACTCTGTAGGTCCTCCCGTTGATGGCACCCCCCTCATCTGCGCTCGACCGGGTCGACCTGAAGTCGATGCCGTCAGCCGTAGCGCGGTACCGTACGGTACCGACACCGATCTCAATGATGTGCAAGGTATCTCTGATGCTATGAGTCTTCAGTTTCAAGGCACTTTCGACGCGGCCGGGCGATTGTCTTCTGGCATGTGGAGGATGCGAAAAAGGCGGCGCTCGCCATCACGGATTATCGCGAGGCCATCGATGCGATTACCCATGGAGACCGCGATGAACCTTAGTCCTCTCGCCGGTAAGTCGGCGCCCCATGCGATGCTGGTCAACGTCCCACGGCTTGTCACGGCGTACTACACCGAAAAGCCGGACCCTGCGATCCCGGGCCAACGGGTCGCGTTCGGCACATCCGGCCATCGCGGCTCGGCGTTTGTGCGCAGCTTCAATGAGTGGCATGTGCTCGCCATTACGCAGGCCATCTGCCACTACCGGAAGCAGCAGGGTATCGACGGTCCGCTGTTTATCGGCATCGACACGCATGCACTGTCTGAACCCGCTTACGCGAGCACGCTCGAGGTGCTGGCTGCCAACGGTGTCGACGTCATGATCGCGCAAAACGGCGGATACACGCCCACGCCGGCAGTGTCGCATGCCATCCTTGCTTACAATCGCGGCCGGACGGCGGGTCTTGCAGACGGCATCGTCATGACGCCGTCGCACAATCCGCCAGAAAGCGGTGGTTTCAAATACAACCCGCCGAACGGCGGCCCGGCCGACGAGACGGTAACGGGCTGGATCGAAAGAGCGGCGAACGGCCTGCTCGAAAGCAGGCTCGATGGCGTGCTGCGCGTGTGTTTGCCGAAAGCACTGCGCGCCACGACGACGCATCGGCATGACTTCCTCAACGCTTATGTCGGAGATCTCGTCAACGTCATCGATATGGATGTGGTGCGCGGCGCGCCGATCCGTCTCGGCGTCGATCCGCTTGGTGGTGCGGGTGTGCACTACTGGGGGCCGATTGCCGAGCGTTATAACCTGGATCTCACCGTGATCAACGACGAGGTCGATCCAACCTTCCGCTTCATGAGCGTCGATTGGGACGGACGGATTCGCATGGATCCGTCGTCGCCGTATGCGATGCAGACGCTGATCGATCAGAAAGATCGCTTTGACGTGGCCTTTGCCTGCGACACCGATCACGATCGCCACGGTATCGTCACCCGGCAAGGGGGACTGCTGCCACCGAATCATTATCTCGCGGTCCTCGTTCACTATCTGTACACACATCGCCCGCTGTGGCGCGCTCAGGCGGGAGTGGGCAAGACCGTCGTCAGCAGTCAGTTGATCGATCGGGTGACGGAAGAACTCGGCCGCCCGCTTTACGAGGTGCCGGTCGGCTTCAAATGGTTCGTCGATGGCCTGCTCGACGGTTCGCTGGGTTTCGCCGGTGAAGAGAGCGCGGGTGCCAGCTGTCTGGCGCTAGACGGTACGGCGTGGAGTACCGACAAGGACGGTATCGTTCCCGCTTTGCTTGCTGCCGAAATCACGATCAGCACGGGCCGGGATCCCGCTGAAACTTACCGGGATCTGACCCAGCGGCTGGGCGAGCCGGTTGAGCGTCGCGTGCAGGCGGCGGCGACGGCGTCGCAACGCACGCTGCTTGCGCGGCTGGCGCCCGCGCAGTTTCCCCACACTGAACTGGCCGGCGAAAAGATCGAGCAGGTGCTTGACCGGGCACCTGGCAACGGTGCGGCCATTGGCGGCATCAAGGTGGTGACGAAGAGCGGATGGTTTGCCGCTCGGCCGTCAGGCACCGAAGATATCTACAAGATCTATGCGGAAAGCTTCCGCGGCGAGGACCACCTGACGCGTATCGTCGACGAGGCTGAGGCGTTGGTCGGCAGCGCGCTAGAGGCACAAGCGGCCACGGATGAGGGCACGTAGGGATAAGTTGCTCGCAACTTGAAGTGCGGACGGCACGCTCCCGTATCCACCTGTCCGCGCCACTTGAGCGGCTCGCTCGGTCAGCGGCGCGTCATTACCGATTGATGCAGCGGTTGAGGGGCCTTGACCGCTACCGTACAGACCGGTTCAGTCGCACGTGAGAACGTGACGGTACGCCCTGCGGGCACGAGCCATTCCATGATCGCCATTGGAAGGCTCGCATTGGCGTACAACCGGGCGCTGACTTTTTTTCTTTCCGGGAAGATTCTGGTGTCCCGAACATATCGACCCGCGTACCCGTTACCGGAGGTCATCATGCGCACCCATCGTCCCGAGAAACATCCGAATAGTGAAAAGAGTGAACACAACATCGACGAAGCCGTCGAGGGTACATTTCCCGCTAGTGATCCTCCCTCGATCGGTGGCGCGACGAAAATTTTCTCCGCACCCGATCAGCGGAAATCGCACAGGAAGACGTTGCAGGCGAAACACAGGTAGGAGTTTTGCCCATTTGATATCAAGTGGCTGCCGCGGTTGAGCGAACCGAATTCAACTGAAGAGCGAGCCATGATCCGATGGCTGCTGTTCGACGTGAGTGGCCAACTGCATCTCGATTCACGGCGTCTTTGTGGGTAATCGTACTGGCCGACTCCGGGCAGTTTGCGAATTTACGAATGAGACATGCCCGGCGCCCAGAACGGACGTCATGGATTGACATTGGAGAATCATCATGAGCAAAAGGCACGCCGCCGCGGAACCCGACAGGACTCGCTCCACTCAGGTCGCGCTCGTCGCATTGGCCAGTCACATCCAGACCCTGGTTGCTGATGGGTCGCTGGACGGTCGATGTGCAGCGAAGCTCGTTAAATGCCTGAAAAAGGAAGCAGTCGCCGTGGAGGACAGCAGCAGTGGGACGAGGGCGGAGCGAAAGATGCTACTGAAGACGTTTGATGCACTCGATACAGCGCTGTTTGAGCAGGGCGCGACGATGCTGGTGGCGGCCAACGCAGCACTTCGAGCGGATGACGTGTCAGACGGTGCGGAAAAGAAAAGGACGTCATGCGAAGTTCAATGCGTTGCCGCGCAGATGAACGTCGGTACATGAGCTGCTCACGTGCAGTATGCGCTGCGCCGGCAACTCCGGTTCTTCATCTGGCGTCTTCCCTGTCGGATCGAACGCGGGGTAGGCCCATTTCCCATAGGTTGAGCCCACCCCAATACAGGCTTTTTATGCTTCGCTACATGATTTCTCCGCAATCCGAAAGCCAGAAACTCGCCATATGGGAGATCCTTTGTGGGGCTCTCTAGAATGATGTGAGTCGGGTGACTTTCGTGCCTTGAAGCGATGCGCCCGCCATCAACCCTCCGTTCGCCAGAACAAAGGCATCCACCTGGCCTGTAGCCGTGCTCGTATCGACTGCGCCGTTCGCCCCGAGTTTCAGTACGGCCACCGACGCGTCTGCGCCAGCCGACCAGCCATCGGCGCTACGGAACCGGTTGAGCGACTGCTCGGTCATGAAGAGGAACACGATCGCGCGGGACTGCGCGCCGATCTGCCATCCGACCGAACCCGTTGCCGTGCTGTAGTACCCGACGGTATTTCCGCCAACGCGCAACGAGCCTTCCCCATACTGGCCACCGACTACGAAGCCCGCATCGATGACCGACGGAAATATCAGCACGCCGCGAGCCTTGCCGACCAGTTCACGCGAGCCATTTGCCGAGACATAAAGCCGGGCCAGGGTCGAGTCGACGCCTGCATCGATCGTATGGCGCTTGTCCATCTGCTGACCGCGGGCGTCGGTCGAGTTGGTTGTCGTGCAACCAGAGACCGCGAGGCCCAGAGCCAGGATCGACCCCGGCGTGGTCCATATGAAGGTTCGCCTGAGCATGATGTTCTCCTGATTTTCGATGGTGACTCTGACCCTACGCCCTGGCGAAAGTAGATGCGGTACGACAGCGTACAGACGCTAGGCTTCATTAGCTGCAGTATGTGTTACTGCTTCTCACTCGTTCCGCACTCCGCGGGAGGTGTCGACGCAATGCCTGCGATGAGCCGTCTCCCCCTTTTTCAAGGGAACACCATGACATACGCGATGTGGGGAATCCTGACCGGGATGGCGCTGATATTCGGCGTTTCTTTGTACCGCTCGGGGCATCCAGTCGAGCATGGGCAGCGTCCCAGTCCGTCGACCGGAGAGCGCGAGCAGGTCAGTTAATAAAAGGAGGCCATATGCCATTCCTGCCCGATGCAAATAACCCCACCCGGAATAGGCGGGCGGAATACGGTCACGCCGACGAGGAACGTGAGAAAAAGCGCACGCGCGATGACGCGGCCGGAATTGATCCTGCGGCGGTCAAGTGGAGATATCGACCCGCGAATGCCGCCACGAACACGAAGCGATAGAACCCGCTGTGCGGCCATGCCTGCCGTTGATGAAGTGGCCCCGACTGCACCTCCTGTCCCGATTGAAAAAGGCACCTTGATGTTCGCTTTCTCGCGCATCCTGCGGGGCCGTACCTTGCCTTCTCCATGGGACAGTAACGAGCCAGTCCGCGAAGAACTCTTCGGCGAAGAACGGTTGGCGCAACATGCCCGCAGCCTCGCCGCCGCGCAGAAAATTGCGCTGGGCTCCGCATCCGCCGGTTCACTCGTCGCACGACTCAAGGACAACGCACGCTACCTGGTGCGGGCGTATGAAGCGACGGTAACCGCGGCAGCGAATGACGAGGCAATCACGCCAGCGGCCGAATGGTTGCTGGACAACTACTATCTGGTCGACGAACAGGTCCGCAAGATACGCGACGACCTCCCGCCGGGTTACTACCGGCAGTTGCCCAAGCTCGGCGAGGGGCCGTTTTCCGGGTACCCGCGGGTGTTCGGCCTCGCGTGGGCATTCGTCGCGCACACCGACAGCCGCTTCGATCCGGATCTCCTGTGTCGGTTCGTCCATGCCTACCAAACGGTTCAGCCGTTGACGATCGGGGAACTCTGGGCTGTGGCGATCACGCTGCGTATCGTGCTGATCGAGAATCTGCGGCGGCTCGCGGACCAGATCGATCACGGGCGGACCGCCCGTCTCGATGCAGATGCTATGGCTGACCGCATTCTCGGCGTAGGCGGACAAAGCCCGGAGCCGGTCAGTGCGCTCATCGCGCGCTACGGACGTTCGGCGCTACTCGACACGTTTGCCGTGCAGTTGATCCAGCGGCTGCATGACCAGGACCCCGAGGTCACGCCGGCGGTGATGTGGCTGCACGAGCGCCTCGCCGCCCAGCACACCACGGCGGATCAGATTGTGGCCAACGTCCATCAGCAACAGGGCGCCGCCAGCGTGACGGTGCGCAATGTCATTACGAGCATGCGGTTGATCTCGGATGTGGACTGGACCGAGTTGTTCGAACGAATCAGCCCGGTTGACGAAGTGCTGCGCACGCATTCCGGTTTCGTCGAGATGGATTTTGCGACCCGTAACCTGTATCGCGGCGCGATCGAGGCGCTCGCGCGCGGTTCGTCGGTCAGCGAGCCCGAAATCGCGCGGCGGGCCGTTGCGGCGGCACAGGCTGCGGCCGCGAACGCACGCGAGCCAGGCAGTGAACCATCCGGCAGCACGATGCCCGACCGGGAGGCTGATCCAGGCTATCACCTGCTCTCGGGCGGCCGGCGCGCACTGGAGGTTGGGATCGGGTATCGGCCACCGATGGCAGTCTGGCTTCACCGTTTCACCCGTCGCGCTGGTCTTGGCGGCTATGTCGGTCGCATCCTGTTGCTGGCCGTGCTGCTCCTGGCGGGCGTGCTCGTGCTGCTGGCCGGTCTCACACCTGTTCCACGCATGTGGGTCTGGCTGGGTCTCGTCGGGTTCCTGCCCGCGGTGGACCTCACGGTGGCGCTCGTCAATCGCGGCGTCATGCGCGACGTCAACGCCATCGTGCTTCCCGGTCTGGCGCTGCGTGACGGAATCCCTGTTGCCTTGCGCACCATTGTCGCCGTGCCCACGTTGCTCACTACGCCAGAGGCGTTGGCGGAGCAGATCGAACGGCTCGAGATTTACCACCTGGCGAGCCCCGAGGGCGAACTGTACTACGTGCTGCTGTCAGACTGGACGGACTCTCACACGGCGCAAACCGATTCGGATAGCGATCTGTTCTCCGCTGCGGCGGCGGGTATCGCCGCATTGAATCAGCGGTATCCAGGCACGGCGGACAGCGAACGCTTCCTTCTGCTGCATCGGCGGCGCACCTGGAACGACGAGGAAGGTGTGTGGATGGGATGGGAACGCAAGCGCGGCAAACTGCACGAACTGAACCGGCTGCTGCGCGGCGCGTTGAATACCTCGTTTGTCGCCATCGACGGACGACCGCCTGTCTTCCCCCCTCGCGTACGCTACGTGATCACCCTCGATGCCGACACGCGTTTGCCGCGCGACACGGTGCGCAGGCTGATCGGCAAGATGGCCCATCCACTCAATCGCCCGGTATTCGATCGCGCGAGTCAGCGCATCGTCGACGGCTATGGGGTGTTGCAGCCGCGCGTGACGCCTTCGTTGCCGGTCGGCGCGGAAGGCTCGCTGTTCCAGCGCGTGTCGTCGAGTCCCAGCGGAATCGATCCGTATGTGGCGGCCGTCTCGGACGTCTATCAGGACCTGTTCGATGAGGGCTCGTACGCGGGTAAAGGGATCTACGATGTCGATGCCTTCGAGGCCGCTCTGGCCGGTCGCGTCCCCGATAACACGATGCTCAGTCACGATCTCTTCGAAGGCATTTTCGCGCGGGCGGGACTGGCGTCCGATATCGAAGTAGTCGAAGAATTTCCCGCGCGTTATGACGTCTCGGCGGCCCGCCTGCATCGCTGGGCGCGAGGGGACTGGCAACTGCTGCCGTGGCTGAAAGCCGCGCCAGCGCACCCGGAACACATGCCACAGGCCACCGGCCGCTGGAAGATGCTGGACAACCTGCGTCGCACGCTCACCGCCCCCGCGGCATTTGTCGCGCTGCTGGCCGGCTGGACGTTGCCGTTGCCGGCGTCGCTGTTATGGACCTGCTTCGTGCTGACAACCCTCGCGTTTCCGGTGCTGTTACCGACACTGAGCGCGCTGGTGCCGCCCTGGCGCCGTGCGCACGTGAAAATGACCGCGCGCAGTCTGTTTGGCGTCTGGCTGGCGGGCTTGCGGCTGGAGCTGGCGCGCTTTGGCCTGGCGGTGATTTTTCTCGCGCAGCAGACCTGGTCGATGGCTGACGCGATCGCGCGAACCCTGTTCCGGTTGCTGGTGAGTCGCCGGCATCTGCTCGAGTGGACCACGGCAGCCGAAGCGGCGGCACGCGGGCGGCTCACGCCCGGCAGCACGTATTTGCGCATGCAGAGTGGAATGGTGCTCGCGTCGTGCGCGGGTGTGGCGATCGCGCTGGTGGCAAGCCGGACGGGCAACTATGGCGGCTGGGTCGCCGTCCCGTTCGTGCTGGGGTGGTTTGGCGCGCCCGCCGTCGCCTGGTGGTCGAGCCTCGCGCCACAGCCCGCCGGCGATCTCGCCATCAGCGCCGACGATGCGCAACGACTGCGGCGTTACGCGCGCCGCACGTGGCGCTATTTCGAAACCTTCGTGACCGCTGCGGACCAGATGCTGCCGCCGGACAACTTCCAGGAAGATCCACGACCCGTCATCGCCCGTCGCACGTCACCGACCAACCTGGGGCTCTATCTGCTCGCAACGGTTAGCGCCCGCGAGTTCGGCTGGGTCGGCACGATCGAGACCGCTGAGCGACTCGCGGCGACGCTCGCCACGATGCAGCGCATGCCGCGTTACCGCGGGCATTTCTACAACTGGTACGACACCCAGGATCTGCGTCCGCTCGCCCCGAAGTATGTCTCGTCTGTCGATAGCGGCAATCTCGCGGGTCATCTGATCGCGCTCGGTAATGCGTGCCGCGCATGGGCGCGCCAGCCCGCGGGCGCGGATCTGCGCGTCGCCTTCACCGGCATCGGCGACAGCCTGGCGTTATTGCTCGAAGCCGTGCGCGCAAGCCCTCGCATTGGAAACACCGGCAATGGCAACCCGGCCGCCCTGCACGCGGACTTCGATCGGGCGGTTGCCGCGCTGCAGGTGGCGCTCGACCCCGAGCAAGCCACCGCGCCGTTTGGCCATGCAGCCGACGCAGCGCCGGCGCGGCCGACACTCGAGGCGCTTGCCGCCACTGTGGCCGACATTGCGCGCGCGTTCGTTGACGAGATCCCGGCGGCAGAGGACAGCCAGAGTGCCGATCTACTGTTCTGGGTCGACGCGCTGGAACGCGCGATCCACAGTCACTCTCGGGACGCCGCTTGCTCGCCGCAAGAATGGGGCGCGCTGGGCGAGCGCCTGAGCGCGCTGACCGATATCGCGCTGCAGATGGCAAATGCGATGGAGTTCGGCTTCCTGCTCGACCCGACGCGCAATCTGCTGTCGATCGGTTATGCCGTCGCTGATGGTCGACTCGATGCGAGCAGCTATGATCTGCTCGCGTCCGAAGCCCGGCTGGCGAGTTTTGTCGCGATTGCAAAAGGCGATATTCCCGCGCGCCACTGGTTCCGCCTGGGGCGTGTGGCGACGCCGGTGGCGGGCGGTGCGGCGCTCGTTTCGTGGTCGGGTTCGATGTTCGAGTATCTGATGCCGTCACTGGTGATGTGTGCGCCGGCCAGCAGCCTGATCGCACGGACCAACGGCCTCGCCGTGCGCCGGCAGATCAGCTACGGCGCAACGCTCGGCCTGCCGTGGGGCATTTCCGAATCGGCCTACAACGCACGGGATGTCGAATTCACCTATCAGTACTCGAGCTTCGGCATTCCAGACCTCGGTCTCAAGCGCGGTCTCGGTCAGAATGCAGTGATCGCCCCTTATGCGACCGCGCTCGCGGCAATGGTGGCGCCCGCGGCGGCCACGCGTAATCTCGAACGTCTGGACGCGGCCGGCGCATACGGGCGTTTCGGCTTTTACGAGGCGCTCGACTACACGCCCGCACGCGTGCCGGAGGGGCGGCAGGTGGCGATCGTGCGTGCCTTCATGGCGCATCACCAAGGGATGTCGATCGTTTCGCTTGCCAACGCGTTGCTGGGTGGGCGCATCCGCTCGTTCTTCCATGCGGAGCCGGCCATCCGGGCGACCGAGCTACTGTTGCAGGAACGCATGCCGGGCAGGGTGGCGGTGGCGCATCTGCGCGTGGGCGAAGATCGCGGCAGCGGGCCGATACGCGGTGTCGAGCCCGCCGTTGCCCGGCACCTGGTATCAGCAAGCGATCCCTCGCCTGCCACGCATCTGCTGAGCAACGGGCGTTACACCGTCATGCTGACGGCAGCCGGCTCCGGGTACAGCCGCTGGAACGACCTGGCGATCACCCGCTGGCGCGAGGATGCGACGCGCGACGACTGGGGTAGCTATCTCTATCTGCGCGACATCGAAAGCGGTGAGTTCTGGTCGGCTGCATGGCAGCCTGCCGGCGTCGTGCCGGATAGCTATTCGGTGACGTTCACTGAAGATCGCGCGGAGTTCGTCCGGCGCGATGGCACACTCACCACGTCGCTCGATGTCGTGGTCTCCGCCGAAGACGACGCCGAAGTGCGCCGGGTGTCGGTTACCAACTCGGGGTCCCGCGCTCGTACGATCGAGTTCACTTCGTACGCGGAGATCGTGCTTGCGACACAGGCGGCCGATCAGGCGCATCCGGCATTCAGCAAACTGTTCGTCGAGACCGAGTACCGGCCCGAGCTAGGCGCTATTCTCGCGACCCGAAGACGCCGCGCCGAAACCGAGCCCGAACTGTGGGCGGCCCATATCTCGGTCGTCGAAGGCGAAGCGCTGGGCGCGGTCGAATATGAAACTGACCGCACCCGCTTTATCGGGCGCGGACGGCACGTGCGCTCACCGCGGTGCATGACCGAAGTCCGGCCGCTTGCCAACTCCGCAGGCGTGGTGCTCGATGCGGCCTTCGCGATGCGCCGCCGTTTGCGCATCGCGCCTGGGACGGCCGCAAGCGTCGCGTTCTGGACCCTCGTCGCGGATTCGCGGGTGCGCTTGCTCGACCTCGTGGACAAACATCGCGATGGCGCCTCGTTCGCACGTGCAACGATGCTTGCCTGGACGCAGGCGCAAGTGCAGTTGCGCCATAACGCCGTGAGCTCCGACGAGGCCGCACTGTACCAGCGGATGGCCGGATGCATGCTGTACAGCGATCCGTCCATGCGGCCCGCCTCGGCAGCTCTCGTGCGCGGCGCGGCGGAACTGTCCGCGGCCGGGGGCGTGGGTGCTGCGCCACTCTGGGCACACGGCGTGTCCGGCGACCTGCCGATCCTGCTGGTGCGCATCGACGACATCGAGCACATGGGGCTCGTGCGACAACTCGTGCACGCCCACGAGTACTGGCGCATGAAGCGGCTCGCAGTCGATCTCGTCATCGTCAACGAGCGCGCGGAGTCGTACGTGCAGGATCTGCAAAGCGCGCTCGAAACCCTGGTTCGTTCGGGGCGACGGCCGCAGGCCGATGGCACTTCGCGCGGCGAGATCTTCGTGCTGCGCACCGACCTGATGTCCGCCGATGCGCGCGCACTTTTTCCGATCGTCGCGCGCGCCGTGCTGGCTGCGCGCAATGGACGCCTGCTGGACCAGTTGCGGCGGCTGGCGGTGCCGCCCGTGAACGTTTCGCCACGCGCGAGGCGACTGCCTGCGCCGGCGGAGGCGGCGTCGCCCGCAAAGGGCGCGCCGATCGGTGGCGACCTTGAATGTTTTAACGGTATCGGTGGCTTTGCGGACGACGGCCGGGAATATGTGACCGTGCTGGGACCCGACCAATGCACACCGATGCCGTGGGTCAATGTGATCGCCAATCCAGTCTGTGGCTTTCTCGTTTCGGCCGAAGGAAGCGGCTACACGTGGACGTCGAATAGCCGGGAGCATCAACTGACGCCATGGTCGAACGATCCTGTCAGCGACCCGCCCGCTGAGGCGTTCTATGTCCGTGATGACGATACGGGCGCGTTGTGGGGACCGCAGGCGAACCCGGTGCGCGACAGCGGTGCCGACGCCGCGCCCTACGTTGCTCATCACGGCCAGGGTTACAGCCGCTTCACGCACACGTCCAACGATATTGCGCTCGACCTGCTGCAATTCGTGCCGCTCGACGACCCGCTCAAGATCTCCCGGTTGACGTTGCGCAACCTGTCCGCCCGCACGCGCCGCCTTTCTGTGACGGCGTACCTGGAATGGTCACTGGGCGCATCGCGCAGCATCGTCGCGCCGCACACGATCAGTGAGATCGATGCTGCCACCGGCGCGATGTTTGCGCGTAACGGCTGGTCCCAGGCTTATCGCGGCCGCGTGGCCTTCGCAGATCTGGGCGGCCAGCAAACAGCCTGGAGCGCGGACAGGCGTGAATTCATCGGCCGCAACGGGAGCTTGAGCGATCCCGCGGGGCTCGCGGGGGCGGGCGCCCCGACACTGTCGGGAAAGGTCGGCGCGGGACTCGACCCGTGTGCGGTGTTGCAAACCGCCATCGACCTTGAACCCGGCGGCGTCGCGACGGTGCTGTTTATGCTCGGCGAAGCCACGGGGGCCGATACCGCGCGGGAACTGATCCTCCGCTACCGCGAAGCCGACCTCGACGCGTTGCTCGCCTCCGTTACAGCGTTCTGGGATGACACGCTTGGGGCTGTCCAGGTCGGCACGCCAGACCGCGCGATGGACCTGATGCTCAACCGATGGCTGTTGTATCAGACGGTCGCCTGCCGCATCTGGGCGCGCGCGGGCTTCTATCAGGCGAGCGGGGCTTACGGTTTTCGCGATCAGTTGCAGGACGGCATGGCGCTTGCCGTCGCGCGCCCGGCCCTGACCCGTGAGCATCTGCTGCGGGCGGCGGCGCGACAGTTCCCGGAAGGCGACGTGCAGCACTGGTGGCTGCCTCAGGTCGGCGATGGTGTGCGTACCCGGATCTCGGACGATCGCGTGTGGCTTGCTCACGCAGCTGCGCAGTATATCGACGTGAGTGGCGACCGGGCCATTCTCGACGTGACCTTGCCGTTTCTCGAGGGGCGACCGCTGGCCGACGGCGAGCACGACGCTTACTTTGTACCGGGCGTATCGGACACCCGCGTGACGTTGTTCGAACATTGCGTTCTGGCGCTGGAACAGAGCCTCGAACTGTTCGGCGCGCATGGTCTGCCGCTGATCGGGACGGGTGACTGGAACGACGGCATGAACCGGGTGGGTGAGGCGGGGCGAGGTGAAAGTGTCTGGCTCGGCTGGTTCCTGCACGCCACGCTGACGGCTTTCGTGCCGCTCGCGCGGGCGCGCAACGACAATCCGCGGGCTGATCGCTGGCTCGCTCGTGCACAGGCGTTGAGCGGCGCGCTCGAAAGCGCCGGATGGGATGGCGCATGGTACCGGCGCGGCTACTTTGACGACGGTACGCCGCTAGGCTCGATCAGTAATGAAGAATGCTCGATCGATGCTATCGCGCAATCTTGGAGTGTGTTGTCGGGTGCCGCCAACGCAGGACGGGCTCAAGCCGCGATGGCCGCCGTGGATGAGCGATTGATTCGTCGTGAAGACGGGCTTGCATTGCTGTTCACGCCGCCATTCGATCACACGGTGCCCGATCCCGGGTATATCAAGGGCTATCCGCCCGGCGTTCGGGAGAATGGCGGCCAGTACACACACGCAGCGATGTGGTCGGTGCTAGCCTTCGCCGGCATGGGCGACGGCGATCGCGCGGCGGAACTCTTCGCCATGCTGAATCCGGTCAATCGCAGTCGGACCCGAAGCGGCGTGAACCGATACAAGGTGGAACCTTACGTCGTTGCAGCCGACGTTTACTCTGTTGCGCCTCATGTGGGCCGAGGCGGCTGGACATGGTACACGGGCTCGGCGGGATGGATGTATCGAGCTGGCATGGAAGGTGTGCTTGGCATCCGCAAGCAGGGTGACGCATTATCGGTTGATCCCTGTGTACCGCGAGCGTGGCCTGGCTTCACGGTTGCGTTCCGCTATGGCAGTGCACGGTACGACATCGTGGTGAACAATCCTCAGGGCGTGAGCCATGGCGTGAGCTGCGTCGTCGTGGACGGCCTGCGCCTCGCCGACGGCAAGTCAGCCGTGAAACTGCTCGACGACGGCAAGCTACATAGTGTGACGGTGACGCTCGGCAAGCCGTAAGCGCCCAGACCCGATGCTGTTACCAGTTGGCTTGCACGGAGGGGCAGCCTAATCGGGCGCATATCTGAATTCGGGTAATGCCTTGAGCGATTCCTTGGTCGCGTCCGGCAAGCGCATTTGCCGGTCGACGATCTGCAGGCTGTTCCATGGCACCGCGACCAGATGAGTTCCCATGCCGAGAAAGCCGCCTACCGACAGGATCGCATAGGGTACCGGATTGTTGGGGCCGATGATCAGATCGTCGATCGTCCCGATCTTGTCGTGGCTGTGGTTGAACACCGGGGCTCCATCGATCTTCGATGCCCGGTATCCGGTCGCCAGCTGCACCACGTCAACGCGTTTCGCGTTGATCGGTTGTGGCGATCCCTGAGCCTGGAGCGTGCCGCTCGTCAGGGCAAGGATAAGCAGCGTCGCCGGCAGCGTCGCGATATAGCTTTTCATGGTGGACCTCTCTGTTCGCCTGCTCGTCATCTGTATGGCTGGTACGCGCTCGACGTCAACTTGACATCCAGAGGCGAAGCTGGCCCAGTTGCGCGGAGCATGAATACGGTGCTCGCAAGCGGAATTGATGTCGGTACGGTTCCGTACCAGAGACGACGGCAACGAACGTCGTGCCGGATGCATCGGCATCAAATGAGGTTCGTTGAGGGCGAAGATCGGCTTATGTCATGAAGCATTCTGTTGCTGGTTGGTTCTCGCGAAGGCAGTCGCGCGATTGGCGACGCGCGGCATAACGACCTTAAGATTGAACCTCATACGGCGGCAATGTGCAGAGGCGTTCATCGTCTACCGCACCACCAACGGTAAAGTGATACAGGCTTTGCCAGGCGTGATTCTTTACTCCGAGCAGCGTGTGCATTTCATCATCGAAAAAACAGCCTATCCCTGTTGCACGCACGCCAGCGGCTTCGGCCTCGAGATAGAGGACTTGACCGAGAACGCCGCATTCCCAGAACAGCTGGCGATAACGCCATGGTTGTGCGAGGGCGATCTCGAGTCTTGTGATCATTCCCAGCGCAAAGCAGGAGTCGGCGGCGATATCCTGGTGGCAGCAGATCGTCTTTGCAATGGCGCGTAAATCGTAGGGCAGCAGAAGATAGAGCGGCAGATACTCCGGCCCGGTCTTCTCCCACAGCCATTCTGGCCGCAGAGACTGTCTGAGATCCAGCAGCGCTTGCGGATTCCTCACGAGCATATACAGACCCGGCGTCAGGCCATCGATGCGGTGTACCAGTAGCGCTGCGTGCACGGCCACGGCGGATGTCTGTGCGTTCCACGGTGGTGTCTCGCGACCTGGTAACAAACACGCCAGCATGCTAAAAAACGCCGCCTCGGTGATTGACGTTTTCCCGTCGAAATTCACAGCGCTGCGGCGCTGCCGTGCGATGTGGGCAAAGCTGAGATCAAGGGCGGGCGTCGTGGGCGACGAATGGTGTTGCGGATTCGGCAAGTACGTTTCACGAGTACGGTACTTACGTGTGGCGCGTTGGATCGAATCGATCTCGGGCCACTTCACGTGTCCCGAGCTCAGCTGGTTCGCGTGTCCGTACCACGCAGCCTTATCCAAAGCGGTCAGCATGAGTTCAAGATCCGGCCGTCGTTCAGGATTGCCGATCCAGAGCAAAGCATCCGGCGCTTCCGCTTCGGCATCGACGAAATCTTCGCCGCGGTCCAGGCCGAGCAAACCGGCCGTAGCGTCATCGGCAGCCGCCTCCACTAGCCGCGTTTGCCAGCCGAGCGCTGCCGCCGCGTAACTCACCGCGGCGATGACATGGCCGCAATCGTGCTGGCAGTAGCGCCAGGCACGAAGACCGTATTTCCATATCTCGCGCCAATGAATCGAGCTTACGCCGACCAGGACACCGCTCCCGGCAAACGCCTGAGCCCATCGTGGATCATCCACCGCCGCGCGATGTTCAAGCGCATGATCCCGGCTCAGGTAGTGGTAGACGCCTCCGGACAAGCCGGGCAACGAAGGACACAGAAGATAGCCCTCGGTCGGATGCAGATTTCCGCTTGATGGATTGCAGCGCAATGCCCATCGCTGGGTGCCCCAGGATTTCCACGCCGACAGGCCGAGCGAGAGTTCGAACAGGATTGCCAGGCTAGGTAGATCGAATGCATGCGGGGGCGGCAGGGTACCGCAGCGCAACGTGTTGTAGCGAGTAGTCAACGTGTCCGCGGCTAACGGCAGATCCACGCGCGGTGCCCCGGAAAATACGCGGAACGGGTCAGGCTGCGTTGCCCAGTCGAGTTCCCGAGGGCCTGGAGCGTAGCGGTCGACACGATGCTTGCTGCGTTCGTGATATTCAAGCAGGGCATGTTCTAACGGTTCCATGTTCCCTTCCGACCAGGAATGTGCGCGTATGAGGCTGTACTTAACCCGCTGGCAGGCTGCTGAGCCAGGGGCTTCGTGACGTCGTGGCGCGATGTGCGGGATCGATCCTCGCGGTCAGTCTGTCGCCATCAGGCTGCACGATGACCAGCGCGTCCGACCCGAGGAGTGAGCAGAAGGACAAACGACATACCATTGCCGGGTGCGTCGACTCGACGTGTGGACGCTTCTACAGGGTCGCGCCCGATTCGCATGAACTGATCGCCAGATGGGAACCTGGCGATACCCTTAACGCCTGGAAGATCCTTGCGCACGCAGTAGATATGCAAGTACTCAAGGCGATCATCGCGCTTTAGGGGGACTCTTCGGGACGCGCCGTTTACAGGGCTTTGAGGTCTGGCAGCAGGCGGTCGAATTCCCGTCTGACCACGTTGTAGCATTCGCACACACGCTTTTCGAGTCCAGGGCGATCCAGCACTTCGATATGGCCGTGGCTATAGCGAATCAGCCCCGCATCCTGAAGTTTCAACGCCGCTTCGGTGACCCCGGATCGGCGCACGCCCAGCATGTTTGCGATCAGTTCCTGAGTCATCTTCAGTTCGTTCGATGGCAGGCGGTCGATGCTGAGCAGCAGCCAGCGGCACAGCTGCTGGTCGATCGAGTGGTGACGGTTGCAAACGGCGGTCTGTGCCATCTGCGTGATCAACGCCTGCGTATAGCGCAGCAATAGTCGCTGCACGGGTCCCGCGCGGTGAAACTCCTCTTTCAGGATCCGTGCATCGAGCCGGTACGCCTCGCCGGCGCTTTGCACGATGGCGCGGTTGGGCATGGTCTCTCCGCCCATGAAGAGGGCGATACCAATGATTCCTTCGTTGCCCACAATCGCAATCTCGGCGGAGGAGCCGTCTTCCATCACGTAGAGCAGTGAGACGATCGACGTGGTGGGAAAATAGACGTGATCGAGCCGGTCGCCGGATTCATACACGACGTGCCCCAAAGGCATATCGACGAGAACCAGATGGGGTGAAAGACGTGTCCACTCGATGTCCGGCAAAACGGAGAGCAGATGGTTGTCATTCGCCTGACACTCGTTCGCCATGTGCCGCTTCCTCAGAATCCTGCCTGAAAACTGCGCGATATGTGGTCATCGCAGCGATTCCGGATGACAAACCGGGTCGCTACTTCGGATTATAGCTCTCGCGCGTCTTGGGCACACTTTTGCATGTTTTAACAAATGGCGGAAAACGTCGCGTGTGTCCGTCAACGATTCCTTCGGTTGAAAAACGCTCCGCCAGCGCCGTCAGGCGCGCGGGGGAAATTCCACGTGTTCTCCTGTTCGGCGATGGCTGGTCAAGACAGCAGCGTGCGGTCTGGATTACGTGCCGTTCCTGCTAGCGAAGCTGATCGGTATGAACAAACTGAGGGTTTGGAACACAGGCGTCAGTTTTCTGATGCCCTCGGCATGCGCGTCGGCGGCCTGACCGTAGGACTTGAGATCATCCATGGCGCTCATGTTGTTCATTTGACTCATGCGAGTTTCTCCAGGCGCGTGCATCGTATTCTCATTGTCGCGCATGACCTGCGCGACCTTTTGCCAGAGCGCTTCCTGCGCCTGGATGATCTGAAGCCTGCTGTGAAGACTGTTGATGCGCGAGCCAATCGACTCGTGTGTCGCGCCCGCCAGCGTTTTCCTGTCATTGCGGGCGAGCTTTGATCAAACAATTGAGGTGTGCGCTGATTCGTGACCGGCGTCTGTCCGGTGCCGGACGCATCCCGCAACCGAAGAAATGGGTCACCTGGAAAATTGTTGGCTCGATCATCAGCGATGCTGCCCAAAGTGCGAAGGACCACTTGTCCGAAGCCAAACGAAACGCGAGTCACAAGATGTGCGCCTGCACGCACGTTGCGCTACTCGACCTGCATCGTTCTGGCTCCATAGAGTAGGCAGAGCGGTGGTTTGGTGACGACATCACGTGAAATTGACGGCGACAGACAACCTGGGTGGCTCGCTCCCGACAAGGAAAGGCGCAACCGGCGTGCCACTCCGTCGGCATCTCATCCAATACTGCGGCTCCAGCCATCAAGCACCCAAATCGTGCTGTCCGCGTGATAGCGAGCCGGATGACCGCCGGCGAAGGCGGTTGCCCATTTTGAGTTCGGCTTTCCGAAACGCTTATACAGTCGCCGGTCCCGTGTAACCGAGGTGGCAGTGCACCTGCAATGCTGATTCGCTACAGTCATCACCACATCGAGGTATTAGACGGTAGGACTCGAAAAGCGTGTGTGCGAATGTACGCCGGAGTGAAGCGCGCCGCTGGACCGGCCTTGAATCCAGAGGCGCTCCTGGCATTGCGATATCACTGACGCTTCGAAGCCTCCTTCTTCAACTTCTTCGCGTCTTTCTTTTCCTTCGGTGTTCTGGTGGCGGTTTTCTTCTCCGTCTTCCTGGCGTCGTGGGCTTTGGTCATGATGGACTCCCTTTATGTAGAACTCTCACAGAGGACGACGCGACGCCCTTTCTACGCAGGCATGCGTCGATTCAGAAATATTTCGAGGCGTTTGCAACCACGGTCGCGTCGTCACCCGGGCGTTCGAGGATGTCTTTTTTCAAGTGTAGTCCTGTTATGCCCGGAAATCGCTAACTATCGGTCGGTCCATCGGGCAAACTTCCGCGCGTCCCGATGTCCGGGAAAGCGGACGGCGACCGTCTTGCTGGCGACGACGATCGAGCACGACAACGCGACCGCAGTGGGCATATGGGTTGCTCAACAACGTGTTCTACCGTTGCAGTCAACCGCATGACCGAGGGGATAAGCATGGAAGCAACAAAACAGGACAAAGGCGAAGCAGCATCCACGGCACCCGATGCACTGGCCTTTCTCGAGGCGGAGCATCGCGCGGTCGAGAAACTCTTCACGGCTTTCGAAAAGGCCGACGACCTTGAAGCGAAAGCTGCACTTGCGCAGCGCGCTTGCGAAGAGCTATCCATCGACACGATGCTGGAGGAGGAACTGCTGTATCCAGCCGCGCAGGAAGCATTGCCCGACAGCGACAGGGTCGACGTTGAAGAGGCGTATATCGAACATTTCCTCGTCAAGACCCTGATTGCGAAATTTGAAACGTTGAGGGCCGGCTACAGGGGCTTCGATGCGACCTTTAAAGTGATGAGCGAGATGGTAGACCATCATATCGAGGAAGAGGAGCGGGAACTCTTTCCGGAACTGCGCAAGTCAAAGTGCAACCTTCGGGCGCTCGGCGAAAAAATGGCCAAGCGCAAAACCGAACTGCAGCTCAAGCTCGACGAGGTGGGCAGCAGATCGGTAGGCGACACGACCACGACGCTTTAGGTCGGGCCCGCGATTGAAGAGTGCGCGGCGTGAGCCGTGGGGCGCATGAAAATCGTGCGCCGTCCACTGTGTGCAATAGCTTATACGGCCTGAGCGATCACCTTGCGGGCTGTGCCCGCCAGCAACGCGGTAATCCCCGCACGTCCCGCTATTCTGAGTGTTCTGTGAGGCCCTAGGGCGATTGCGCCGACGCATAAAGCCAGCAACAGCGTGACGCGCGGTGCGTCCGCAAGCGAAGTCATCAGACTGGCTGCGGGAGGTCTGCTCAGTCCGCGCGAGACCGGGACCGAGACTGGCGTAGTGCGGTTCGCTACGAGTAACGCTGTTCGCGATGCCGCCATGCGCGTCAGGATCTCGCTCTCTGCTTTGTTAGCGTCAGATGCACGGTTCATTTGAGGGCCTCCCTCAACGTATCGAGGTCGCTCCGGAATTCGCTTTGCAGAACGTGAAGCGATTGCCCAGGTTTCTGCGAGCGAACGATCAGCAGGGACACGACGGACACCACAAGCCACATCAAGGCTACGCCCCAGACCACGGGAAGAAAATTGGATGTCCCCAAGCCGTAGCAATGACCGCAATGCACACGAACGACAGCGTGAAAAGGCCAGCGGCCGCGAGTGCCACGAGCGCGCTCAATTCACGAACCAGTCGTTTCCTCGTCTCGTCGAGCTCGACGGCGACCAGCTCACCATAATCAGCGGCTCGTTCGACACAGAAGCTGCTGACGTTTCGCCAACCCTGAATCGCTTTACCTCCGGTCTCTCAAGTCGTGCGGTGCGTCGTTGGGCCGGGAGCGTGTTGCCGCGTGTAACGCGCCGAGTACGAAACCCACGCCGGCGGCTATCGCCAGTGCCGCGAATGGCCGCTCTGCGGTAGATTCGCGAACGACGTCCGTGAAATCTGCATAGAGTTGCTGCGCTTTACCGCTCAATTCCTTCGCCGTACCGCTAACTTGTGCACCGACATCGCCCAGCAGATCACCGGCAATGATGCGCAAAAGCCGGGCCCGCTTCCGCAATTCATCGAGGCGCTGACGAGAATCGCCGGCGTGCTTCGCCTTCGGTTCTCGACGCATTTTCGCCGGACCTGACGCAAGCGGAGCACCGGTCGCCTGATCGGTATCAATTCGCCCGGCCGGTATCCATCGATCGCACACCGCGCGAGCCTGCCGGCTGGCTGCGGCTCGTGTCCGGAATCGAGCCCGGTGAAGAACAGTTCAATGAATATTTTGCAACGGACGATTCGTTGGACGACGGCAGTGAACCGTGTTCACCCTGACCCCGGCGAGATTGGCGGCGCCCGAACGGCGGCCTGATATGACGGCCCCCACGCTTCTGATCGGCAATCGCAAGTGTGCGCACTCCAAAGCACGCCGACGCTCGATCCGTGCGGGGCGCGTGCATGAGCGCTACTGACCGCGCGGCAGGCGCACAGCGAAGACGGTTTCTTTCTCGTCGGACCGCGCCTCGATCTCACCCCCATGCGCCTTGGCAATCTCGCGCGCGATATACAGTCCGAGCCCCAGACTGCCGTCGGCGTTATATGCGCCTTCCTCACTCAAGCCACGCTGAAGTGGGTCAAAGATCCGATCCAGCGTGATTCGCTCGATGGCGGGCCCGTGGTTCCTGACCTCGAAGCGGACATCCCGCGCGTCGCCTGTCACCACCACCCGCACCGGCGCATCGGGCGCTCCGTACTTGATTGCATTCAACACCAGATTGCCGAGCAACTGCTGCAGACGACGGCCGTCCCAAACACCCCGACAGTCACCTTCCACGACCAGATCGACCCGACGGTCTGGATGCGCTGCCCGCAACTGATCGAGTTCATCGGCAAGCAGTTTGTCCAGGTCGGCATTAGTCGGCGCGATATTGATGCCCAAACCCAGCCTGGTTCGATTGAAATCAAGCATATCGCTCAGAAGGGCCTGCATGCGAGTGCCGCTTCTGATCAAACGGGATGCGGCTCCGGATACCTGCTCCCCGGCGTTCAGCGCTGCAAGATATTGGGCCGTCATCAGGATGGTCTGGAGCGGGCTGCGCATATCGTGTCCGAGCATCCCAAGAAAAAGATTCCGAGCCTGGTCTACATGCGCGCTGAAATGACCGACCGATTCCGCAAGTGCCTGGTCGATGGCCTCGTTGAACCGGATGACATCATCGGGATGCGGGGATCTAGGCTGACAGTCGTCCATCCAGAGGCGCAGAACGCTGGCTCGCAGCGCGCGGTACTCCGCGGCCAACTGGTTGATGTCGAAGCCGCCGCGCGCCCGCAAAAGGGCGTGCGTCTGCGCGGCTGTCGCTGGAGCGCCGATCCGTACGGGGGCTCGTCCCATTGACTTTTCGGTTTGCGCCTCCCTGGTCTGGTCCGTCGAAAGATCCTTCGCTACGGCTTGCAGAATCTGTTGTGCATGGTCTCGCAGCGCCAGTGATTGCATGGTTGCGGCTGCCGGCAACAGGGTGGTGGCAAACGCCTCCCAGTGCGCCAGAATCGTTTCCATGTCGCGGAGGATGAAGTCAGCCAGTCGCATGTTCGCCCTCGAAGAAGGAAAAAATCCGTATGGAGTATTCGCTGAATTTGTATTAGCTGAAAAGATCCGCTTTGATTCTATCGGGTCCCTAAATTGCGTGACATAGGGGCAACCTACAGGAATCTATGTCCACCGTGAAAACGGAGCGCTTACTGACCGCCGACGACGACGCGGGTTTGGTCGAAGCCTACGTATTGTTCTTCGAAGCTTACGGCTACACCGTCCAGACGGCGGTAGATGGTGCAGCCGCGCTCGCCGCGTACTACACCTGGCGTCCGGACGTGGTGATGCTCGATATTCAGATGCCCGGCGTGGACGGCCACGCGGTGGCGAGAGAAATCCGGCGTATGGGTTTCACCCCCCGTCCGTTTCTGCTGGCCGTAACCGCACTGCGTGCGCCCGCAGAAAAAGCCGAATCGATCAAGGCCGGTTTCGATCATCATTTTGTAAAACCGGCCCGACTACCGGTCATTCTGGCTGCAATTGCGTCCCGCCCGACCATTTGAGACCGGACGTCCTATAAAAAAAGGAAATCGACAGCGGCGTTGAGCGGTTGCTCCCGTGGCGCGCGGTCGACCACGCGGATAGGGCCGGTCCACGCGTTCTGTAAGCGCCAGCGTCGGTCGATATAAGTGGCCGTTGTTATCGGGCAATGTGGCAATGTTCTTGCGCGCAATCGTACGAAAACCTGGGTCCACTGACGGCACGTTGCATCCCTGAGAGGGGATGGCGCTGGGCCGTGTGACATACATGTGGGAAGTGGTAAGGGGTAGCTCGCACATCGCCAGTACGCGCAAACCGGAGACATTGCAACACGCCATCGTCGAGGTGCTCGCGGAGTTCCGCCAGTTGCACGGCGTACCGGGGTTGGGCGTTTTCCGGGAACTGCTTGCGCAGGACGTCGAGCAAAGGGGGAATCTAGGCGCGGCTTCCGCTATACGCGGTTTTCGATCCGAGAGAGTAGACGAAAACACCCCCGATGCCTTATCGAAATCGGCCTGAAAAGCTTCTGGTTCTGACTAGCCTCGATCGAGCGACACCCGAATCCAATTACACATTTTATTCACCAGCATTCAAAGCAGAAATATGTTCGTTTTTTTTCTGCCTGGATCCGTAAATTGTACTTTCATAGTATATTAAGGATCTGCAAATGTTTGTTGACTAAATAGTTTAATGCTGTAGGCTTGAAGATGTTGGTGCGGCGCAGCATGAAAAATGCGTCACGGCGAATTATTTCGTGCGTGACACCTCATTCGATATTGGAGGCGGAATGTTTTTTACTCGCAACAGCAGATTTCAGACATTAATAAAGCAAACTATCAATCGTTTGTAAATGTGGTTGGAAAATTCATGAATGGTTATCGGGAACTGGCGGAGCTGAACATGCAAACCGTCACGACGATTATCAACGAAAGCAACAATTTGCCGACAAATGCAATCGATGAAAAAACCGATAATCTTCCGGAATGGCAATCCAGCATGCTGAGTCAATTTCCTCAGAAGGCGGCCGCCTATAACCGTCATTTCCGCACGATAGTGCTATCGACCGGCGCCGAAGTTGTGCGCGAAGCTCGACGTCAGTATGAAACCCGCGGCAACCAGATTAACGCGATTGTCGCGGAGGCGGTAGAAAGCGCAACGACGGCGTCGACCAGAGCAGTTGAGAAAGTGGCGGAGAAGATCGCACAGCCAGCGCAGGACTCCTTTGACGCCACTGGGAAAGGGGTGGAGCGCTCGTCATCGGAAGCCCTTTCGCAAGGGATCAAGGCGGGCGACGATATCGAAGGCGCGATTGAAGCCCAGCAGCAGGCACACACGAAATCAGGCAACAAGCGTTGAGCAATGCATTTTGCCTGTGGATGAACTGTTCCCAGTAGACGAGACCCGCCAGGCGCGGGTTTTATTTTGCACGTATCTGGAGCACGGCCGCTTCATACAGAAAGGATGGCTGGTGGCGCTGTCTTTTTCGCTGTACGCCTGGCTCCAAACCAGCGCCGCGCCGTGCCGCTAAGAAGTTCTGTTTTAAATGGCGCGTCGGGCACCGACGCACGAGGACAGCTGGTTCCAGCATGTCGAATTTGGCGCCTGTCCCGGATCCGCTCGGCATCATGAACCTGTTCCCTTCGCTGGCGGATGCGTGTTCGTTGCGCGCGCCGCATGACTCAATCAATGTAGGACCGTGAGTGGGCTCGCATCGCCCCAGGGTGGCCCAAATAGGTGCGATCCGCTCAGCCACGAACGGGCGCCGGGAAACGTCACTTATTTGTCCCGGCCGGCGCGATTAGAACCGGTCCGTTTTTACTCTTTGACTGTTTGCCGTCCGGTCTGGGAATAGCCGTTGCGCAAACAGGGATGCCGATGCGGCACGGACCCGGAGCGTCTTTCGGTTTCCGAACTATTGGCAACTCGTGCGCCGCCTGCGAATAGGTAGACAGCCACACGTATCTACAGGTCATCTCGCATAGGTTTCTTTTGTGGGCCACGGCGCCGGTTGCGACTTCAACTTTTTCAGATAGGCAATATGCACGACAAGATTGTCACTGCTGACGACGCGATCGGATTGATCCGTGATGGCGAGGCCGTCTGTTGTTCGGGTTTTGTCGGCATTGGTACGCCAGACGAGTTGATCTCGGCTCTGGCCCAACGTTTCACCGGCTCCGGCTTTCCCCGCGACCTGACGCTAGTGTTCGCGGCCGCGCCAGGCGACGGCAAGGATCGCGGACTCAACCGCATCGCGCTGAAGGGATTGATCAAACGCGCCATTGGCGGACATTGGTCGCTGGTGCCAAAGCTCGCTCGAATGGCGACCGACAATCTGATCGAGGCTTATAACCTGCCGCTCGGGACGATGTCGCATCTGTATCGCGACATCGCGGCGCACAGGGCGGGCACGCTTACTCAGGTGGGATTGGGCACCTTTGTCGATCCGCGTCAGGCGGGCGGGAAGATCAACGCGCGCACAACCGAAAACCTCGTTAGCACTGTCGATATCGACGGCAAGACGTGGCTTTTATACAAGGTCTTTCCGCTGAACGTAGCGCTGATTCGCGGCACAACGGCCGATCCGGAAGGCAATATCACGATGGAACGTGAGGCGCTGGTGCTCGACACCCAGGCGGTGGCCATGGCGGTTCACAATTCGAACGGACTCGTGATCGCGCAGGTGGAGCGGATCGCGGCAAGCGGGACGCTCGACCCCCGTGCAGTTGTTGTTCCGGGCATCTTCGTTGACCGTGTTGTGGTCGCATCGCCCGATGCGCAGCCGCAGACTTACGGTACGGCCTACAACCCCGGGTTTTCCAGCGAGATCACGATGCCGTCTGAAACGAACGCATGCCCGCTACTCGATGAGCGGAAGGTGATGGCTCGTCGTTGCGCGTTCGAGCTTCCCCTCGGTGGCGTGATCAACCTGGGTATCGGTGCCCCCGAAGTCGTTGGTGCAGTCGCGGCGGAGGAACGCCTGCTGAGCCATCTGACTTTGACAGCCGAGCCTGGGATCATCGGCGGCGTACCGCAGGGTGGCCTGAACTTCGGCGCAGCCGTCAACATGGATGCGCTGCTTCACCAGAACCAGCAGTTCGATTTTTACGACGGCGGCGGCCTGGATCTCGCGTGCCTCGGTATGGCGCAGATCGACCGGAGCGGAAATGTCAACGTAAGCCGCTTTGGTTCACGACTAGCCGGAGCCGGCGGCTTTATCAATATCAGTCAGAATGCCTCGCGCGTGGTATTTGCTGGAACGTTCACGGCTGGTGGTCTCGAGGTCGTCGTGGAAGCGGGGCAACTTCGTGTCGTCACGGAAGGTGCGCAGAAGAAACTTGTCGAGTCGGTCGAGCAGATCACATTCAACGCACAACTAGCTGCCGAACGCGGCCAACCGGTGCTGTACGTGACTGAACGATGCGTGTTCCGTCTAACGTCCGATGGGCTCGAACTGACGGAAGTCGCACCCGGCGTAGACGTTGATCGGGACATTCTCCCTCAAATGGACTTCGCGCCGATCGTTCGAAAACTACGACCCATGGATTCGCGAATCTTCTTGCCGCAACTGATGAATCTGGCAGCGGAGTTGCTCGATTCGCAACTCACCCAGCGGCTCAGCTACGAACCCAGGCAAAACACCTTGTTTGCAAATTTCGAAGGGATGGCGGTTCGCTCGACTGGCGACATTGAAAGCGTGCAGCGCGTGTTCGAGACATTCTGCAAGCCCATCGGCCGGAGAGTTTCACTCATCGTCAACTATGACGGTTTCAGGCTGGACCTGGCGGTGGCCGATCAGTACTTTGAAATGGCAGCGCGGCTGCAATCGCAGTACTGCCGATCGGCGAGCCGCTTCACCAGTTGCGCGTTCATGCGTGCAAAGCTGCACGCGGCTTTCTGCGACGCGGCTTCGGTCTCCCACGTATGTGAAACACATGCCGACGCCATGGCGTTTGCGATAGAGCAGCACGAAGCTGTCGCCGACGGCGTGCCGCGGTTCCCCCGGCGTCGCCACCAGCCGTTCTGAAGGGCTGGCAGCGTATTGAAGAAACAAGGAGTCTATTTGTGAAAGCGTCCGACCTGTTCGTCATGGCACTGGAGAATGAAGGTGTCGAACGTATTTTCGCCGTGCGGGGCGAAGAAAACCTCGATGTACTGGAGTCGTTGCGGCACTCGGCTATTGAACTCATCGTGACTCGCCATGAACAATCGGCTGCCTTCATGGCGGCCACCCATGGCCGCCTGACCGGAAAGCCGGGAGTCTGTATGGCGACACTGGGCCCCGGAGCATTGAATCTCGTGACCGGCGCTGCGTACGCGCATCTTGGTGCGATGCCGATGGTACTGATCACGGGCCAGAAGGCCATCATGACAGCGCGCCAGGCGCGCTTTCAGATCGTCGACATCGTCGCCACGATGAAGCCGCTTACCAAAGCGTCGCGGCAGATTGTCAACGGCGCCAGCATCCCGACCGTGGTGCGCGATGCATTCCGCGTGGCCTCAGAAGAGCGGCCGGGCCCAGTGCATCTCGAGTTGCCGGAAGACGTGGCGGCTTCGGAGGTGTTCTTCCCGCATGCGGAAGTGGTGGGGGACCTCGGCCTGAGTCTTGCGCGGCTTGCGGATCTGGTCGAAGGCAAGCTGCCGTATGCGGCTGCAATGGCGCCGCTGCGTGAAGGCATCCTGATGCGTACGCTGGAACGGGCGAATGAATCGCGCTTTCCTTTGACGCCGCAACGCATCGTCCACGACGTGTGGAAGATCATGCCGGCCGACGGTATCGTCGCGCTGGACAACGGCATGTACAAGCTGTGGTTCGCGCGCTGCTACAGAACCCGCAGCGCCAATACGCTATTGCTCGACAATGCGCTGGCGACCATGGGGGCGGGCTTGCCTTCGGCGATGATGGCCGCGATTCTTTATCCGGATCGCCGTGTCATGGCCGTCTGCGGCGACGGCGGTTTCATGATGAACTCGCAGGAACTCGAAACCGCTGTGAGGCTGAAGCTCAATCTTGTTGTGTTGATCATTCAGGACGATGCCTACGGAATGATTCGCTGGAAGCAGGCCGTCGACAGCTTCGCGGACTGGGGTCTGACTTTCGGGAACCCCGATTTCGTCAAATATGCGGATGCATACGGCGCAAAAGGCAGGCGCATCGAGACGGCCGAAGCGCTGGCTCCGACACTGGAGAGCGCATTTCGCGAAGGCGGAGTTCAATTGGTCATCGTCCCGGTTGATTACTCGGAGAACGTTCGTGTCTTCGTTGAGGAACTGGGCAATCGGGTCATGGAGGTCGCGCAATGAAGATCAAGGCAGCAGTGCTGGAAGCAATGGGCGCAGCGTATCCCTATGCCGTTTCCCGTCCTTTACGCATCGACGAGGTCGATCTCGCACCACCCGGCGCTGATGAAGTGTTGATCAAGGTCGCGGCTGCGGGTCTGTGTCACTCTGACCTCTCGGTGATCAACGGCGATCGGCCTCGCCCCATGCCGATGGCGCTCGGACATGAGGCGGCGGGTGTCGTGGTGGAACTGGGAGCAAGTGTCAGCGATCTCCGGATTGGCGATCACGTCGTGGTGGTGTTCGTGCCGAGTTGCGGTCATTGCGCGCCTTGCGCCGAGGGACGGCCAGCCTTGTGCGAGCCGGGCGCCGCGGCGAACGGCGCGGGCACGCTGCTCTCCGGCGGGCGTCGCCTCACGCGTAGTGGGGAGCGATTGAATCACCACCTTGGATGCTCGGTATTTGCAGAGTACGCGACCGTGTCGCGGCGCTCGGTCGTCAGGATCGATGCCAACGTGCCGCTGGATGAGGCCGCGCTGTTCGGATGCGCTGTGTTGACAGGCGTCGGTGCTGTGGTGAACACGGCGCAAGTCCGCGTGGGCGCTTCTGTTGCCGTGGTCGGTCTGGGAGGAGTGGGCCTTGCGGCACTCATTGGCGCGCAAGCGGCCGGCGCTCGTCAGATCATCGCGGTCGACCTCTCCGATGCGAAACTCGACCAGGCGCTCGCGCTCGGCGCCACTCATACTGTCAACGCGAGTCGCGATGACGCTGTTGAGCAGATCCGGGCATTGAGCTCCGGTGGGGTCGAGATTGCGTTCGAATTCGCAGGTGCCATTCGCGCGTTGGACCTCGCTTATCGCATCACCCGTCGCGGTGGAATGACCGTTACGGCTGGGCTGCCACCTGCTACTGCACTGTGGCCATTGCCGGCAGTGAGTCTGGTGGCCGAAGAGCGCACATTGAAGGGCAGCTATACCGGCACGTGCGTGCCGGCGCGCGACCTTCCCCATTACATCGATCTTTACATGCAGGGCAGGCTGCCGGTGAACAAGCTACTTACGGGCCATCTGGCGCTTGATGAGATCAATCATGGTTTTGATCTGCTTCACGAAGGCAAAGCGATCCGCCAGGTGGTGGTGTTTGGCTGATCCTCGATGCCGGCCCGACCATGCACCTCACCTCGCAGGACAGGAACGCGATGCAGCCACACAGCTGAAGCAGCTCTGCGTACCACAACGCGGTAGGCCTTCATAAGCTCGGATGATGGGGCACTCCAGCGGTACCACCGAAAAGGTGCGGACGAGACCAGTGTTGAGTCTAGAGCAGACCGGTTGCGATCGCTCTCGCGTTTTCCAGTTGTTGAAGAAGCTGGAAACGGTTTGCCGGCTCCACGTTCTGGTTGCGTTCGATCTCCGTGCGCAACGCATCGATTTCGCCTTCAATCGCTGCCAACCATGCCTGGCGGCTTTCCTCGGGCATCCCCGCGGTTTCACGACCGGCGTTGGCAAGGCGTGCTGTCAGATTGCTGAGTTGCGCTTCATACATCTTGTGTCTCCGAGGCTGGGTCATTTGTGACGCGCAGACAAATACGTCGACGCTATCAACGCGCAACGCCTATTCCCGGAGTCCTGATCACCAAAAAATATATTCGAGACGTGCGCGTTGTTCCGGGAACGCGTCATGCGGAACAAGGACGCAGTCTCCCTGCCCATGTGCGGTGCGTTTGCCGCCCCTCGCCAGAACTCATCCTTCTGAGACCTCCGTTGTGAAGGCGGTGCGCGACAGCGCCGCCGCTCTCATGACTTCCGCATTCTGTTGCCTGGCGTTATGGACGGTGCTCCGTCCTTCCCAGGCCCTGAAAGGAGAACACCATGTTTGTCCATAACAAGCGCCTCCAATACACGGTGCGTGTTTCCGCGCCTAATCCCGGCCTCGCAAATCTGCTGCTCGAACAATTTGGCGGACCACAAGGTGAGCTCGGCGCGGCATGCCGGTATTTCACTCAGGCTGTGGGCGAAGATGATCCTGGTCGCAAGGACCTCCTGTTCGACATTGCAACGGAAGAACTGAGCCATCTGGAAATCGTCGGGTCCATCGTCGCGATGCTGAACAAGGGGGCCAAGGGTCAGCTAGCAGAAGCGGTTGAAAGTGAAGCCGAGCTGTATCGAGGCATGACCGGCGGCGGCAACGACTCGCATATCACAGCGCTGCTGTACGGGGGCGGCCCGGCACTCACCAATTCCGCTGGGGTTCCGTGGTCAGCGGCCTATGTCGATACCATCGGTGAACCTACCGCAGACCTTCGTTCCAACATCGCGGCGGAAGCTCGAGCCAAGATTGTGTACGAACGGCTGATTAACGTGACCGACGACCCCGGCATCAAAGAAACATTGGGCTTTCTAATGACGCGCGAAATCGCACATCAGAAGTCGTTCGAAAAAGCGCTTCACTCAATCCTGCCGAATTTCCCGCAGGGAAAGCTTCCCGGTGTCCCGGAATTTACAAGCGTCTATTACAAAATGTCCGCAAGTGATGGGGCTCCACGAGGTCCGTGGAATGAGGGACCCCAGTGGGAATTCGTCGAAGCGCCGAAACCGGCTGTGGACGGTGGCGACGGCACGGCAACAGTGAACGTGACTGCCGACGAGGCCGAGGTTCTTCGCGCTATGGCCTCGCGTACGGCGTCAGACACTGCCTCCGACCCCATGACCGGCGCTGACCTCGGTGTGGGAGAGGCTGTGAAGTGACAATCTGGCGGGGCTCTGGGTAGGAGCCCGTCCTCCAGATTTTCCATTAAGCGCTTAACAGAAGCAGATCCATAGTCGCAACAGTCGGCCCGTTTCATTAATCGGTTGGAGCCTGGGCGGGGTGTATGCGCGCGAACTCGCGAAAAAGCACCCGGAACTGGTGCGGCAGGTTATCACCCTTGCGACTCCGTTCGCCGACCAGGCGAACTCAACCCATGCCGGTTGGCTTTTCACGCTCCTGAACGGGGGAGTGTCGCCGATGGATGAGGCGCTGCTCCGGCAACTGGGTATCGACCCTGTGGTTCCCTGCACGTCGGTATATTCGCCATCCGACGGTATCGTGGGGTGGTCAGGATGCGTCGGGACAGAGTCCGAATACCATCAGAACGTCGAAGTGGATAACGTGAGTCACTGGGGCATGGTTCACCATCCGGAAGTGCTTCGTGTCGTGGCTCGCCTTCTTGGCGAGCCTCGGCACCGCTCATTTCGCTCGCTGCTCGATGCCTGTGTCACCAAACTGTTCTAGACGAAAAAAGCTCGAGTCACCGTCGCGCTTTCCTTTTGTTGGGTTTCGGCGGCGCGAGCGCCGCAGTCCAGAATGCCGCAGTTCCACGCTTTGCGGCAGCCGTTGCGTGACCTCGCGCCGAGCCCGTCACGGCATTTGCCCCGCTTAGCCACATACTGAGAAAGGGGTTTTTCTTTGTCCATGGATTTTTCATGTCGTACTCGATCGATTGGAGCATGAGGCGGAGGTTCCCGTCCGCAGCGGCATGCGGCCGACGGGAACCAATGACTGCACTTAGGGGCGCTTTGCGGGCAGTGAAGCTGACTGATCGCCAGGCGAAGCAGACGGTGCAGTTTCGACGCGCTCGACCTCGACTTCGGTGCCTTGCAGCGTCTCGTTGATCGTCTCGATGTGATCTGAAGCCTCCTTGCCGACCGTTACCTCCTCGACCACGTGCGCAGTCTTCGCGACGACCGCGTGCTCTGCCTTTTCGCGGATTTCGACGGATGCCGCCTTGAGATCCTCGGCTGTCGCAATGCGGTCTACGGGTTGCCGCTCGATTGTGGCGTGCTCTTCGCGCAAGCTGACCGTCTCGGTGACGGGCGTTTCAGTGACGCGTGAATAGACGCGTACACCACCGGTCTGCACCTCGCGCTTGCCGACCTCGAGCGACTCCCGCACAACCGCAAAGGACTGGCGCTCTGCGGCCGTCTCATCGGCGGAAAATCGTGCTGCGCTCGGGTCGTATCCCTCATATCCTGTGTTTTTCCACTGGGCAACGCGCTCTTCAATATCCACTGCGCCAGCTTCGTGCAGGGCGGAGCGCACGGCGATCATCTGTGCTTCAACGACAACGGTGACCGTAACGACGGCGCTTCCTCGGCGCACGGCCTCCTGATAATGGCCGACCTCGGCGGGCTGCCCACCGCCGCCAAAAAGTTTGCCGAAGAAATGCCCGATCTTGTACGACGCGCTTTCCTCGGCGTGCGCGCCCGGTTCCACGGCGCGGTTGCCCTCCGGCAGTCCTGCGCTCGTCTGGCTGTCTGCGTGAACCTGTATAGCGCTTCTGGCAATGCCAGTTTGCGACAGATGTTCCTGCGCCTCCTCGGCCTGTTCAAACGAATCGAATACACCTACAACGACTTGTGACATTTTCAATACTCCGTGATTGTGTGAGTGGCTCTACGTCAGCCAGACGGAACTGCTGTACTTCAAAATGCCGACTGCTCGCCATCGTCGGAGGACGGTGCGGCTGATTGCGCGATCCAGTCTCCATCAGTTCCGGTTCGCCGTTCCACCACGAGCTCCTGCCGTTGCACTTCGGCCTCGTGCACGCTCGTTTCTTCAATTTCTTCAAGTCGGATCCGGACTTCTTCTGTCAGCATCAATTTCATTTCGGTGACGGGCACATATTCGAAGACCGGAACGACAAGAACGCTTCCCTCCCGGAAGGGCTCGAATTCGCTATCCACAAGCCGGTGCGCGGGGACGCGTTCAATCGTGACAACGCGCCGCGTGAGTACAACCGGGATTTCCTTCAACTCCTTGTGGACGACGGTTCTGACGCGTACGGCTGCCGTTTCCTTTTCCGTGACGTCGACACACAGCCGCTCCTCCACTCTGGGGACTTTCATCGTTGCCACGGGCGGCACGGATGAGGGGTCGGATACTGTTTGTCGGCCATGGCAGCTCCTGCAACGTATTTTTAACGACACAGATCAGGGAGCCTGATGTCCAGACATCGCGCGGGCTGGATTGCGACGAAGGGGTACGCCATCAGTCGAAGCACCGCCAGCTTCTTCAAACGGCGGTTGATGCCGGAACCCGGCGCGCCCTGACACGATGGAGATAACTGCGCCGACAACGAGTGCCGCAAACGAAAACCACGACGCGCGCGCCGCGCCCCGTGCTGCGGTATCGGCCGTCTGACGTGCGTCGGCTTCGGCTTGCGGACTTGAAGCTTCGGCGCTGGCAGAGGCGATCACACCTTGCACCCGTTGCGTCAAAGAGCCCGTAATTGTCGCGGCGGCGCCCGAGGGACTTGCCGCAGCGCCGACGGTTGCACCAGTGGCCGCTACACTTGCTGCGGCGCTCACCGCGCTCCCGACGAGGGACGTCGTGCCATACACAATCATCAGGATCATGACTGCCCACGCAAGCAGGCCATGGAGCCAACCAAGCACCGGTGCGCAGCGGCCCGCAAAGTAAGAGCCGATGAAGACTGCAATCACCGTCATCACGATTAGATAGGCACCCGAAGCGAAACCAAAGCCCTGGAGCGGGTTCGGGCGAGACAGGGGAGAAAGGGGCGACATCCCGATCGCGGCCCCGAGCACACTAAGAATGAGATAGACGATGAGGGAAAGAATAACGCCGGCGATGACGGAACCCCATGAGACCCGGGGTAGACCGTCTTGGCTAGTAAGGAGTTGCATGGATAAGCCCTCAAAGGAACTGCGTGGATCGACCGGGCGGACGCTCCGGTTCGTGACGCAGCAGAGGGCGCAACGGCTGTACCTGGCTGTCCGCGGACGTCGCCGCAACCCTAAAGAAGTAGGGAGATCGAGTCAGTGAATGCAAATGGGTAGATCCCACTTGTGTGCGCGAGCCGGTCGCGCGGAATCTGCCTCGCGGGCAGGTGTCGACAGCACGGTCGAGATGCACTTTTGACAACGACAGGTTCGACACGACAATTGCCGGGAGTGGCGCGTTTAACCGTAATTGCTCATCAGCGCCGCATCAATCGCCAGGCTTCAATCGTTATCGACAGACTGGTGCTGCGAGCTTCCGGGCACGTCGCATGCGTGCACAGAGGGGCAGTTTCTCCGGTGCGTTACTGCGCGCACGCCAGGCCAGGCAATCGCTCTGAGACTACGGCCGGGAAATCCCGACACGCGTTCTTACCGCCCTCCAGCCTCTTTCCAGGACAGGCCTCCTGTGGAGGCAGCCTCAATGAAGAGCGCCTCGGGCGCCTGTGGAGAAGAGAATGCGCAGCTTCAGACGCATCATGCTGGCTTTGCAGCTGGCCGTGTGGTCAGTGGCACTGATTCTTTCGTACGTCGGGCCTCCGGGCTGCGCCGCGATCAGTCGCTGATCTGATGTCCGAGCAGGTCCGTCGGTGAGTCGGAGCGCCGGCCGCACGGGTCCGTATCCGGCACTCCTCACGCACCCGTGCGGGAGGCATCATGCTTCACACACTTCTGGCAAATAACCGCGACGAACTTTTATCGCGGAGCAGGACCAAAGCGGCCCAGCGGCCCAGCGGCCCAGCGGCCCAGCGGCCCAGCGGCCCAGCGGCCGGCGCGCGGCGCGTCTGTTGTGCAACTCGAAAACGGCGTGCCGCTGTTTCTCGAACAGCTCATTGAAGCGTTGCGGGTCGTTCGGACATTGGAGAGGCGGCAGCCCAGCACGGACACGAGTTGTTACGGTAGGGGTACACGGTTGATCAGGCTATCCATGATTATGGAGATCTATGCCAGGCCATTACCGACCTGGCACATGAACGCGATGCGCCGTTTTCGATCGACGAGTGTCGCACGCTGAACCGCTGCCTCGACAACGCAATCGCCGACGCAGTCACTGAGTTCAGTTATCAGCGAGACTTCAAGATGGCTACTCAACACGCCGTGGAAGAAGGCGAGCGCATGGGGTCGTTCGCCCATGAGCTTCGCAGCTTTCTGCACACTGCAATTCTCGCATTCGCCGCAGCAAAAGCCGGAAATTTGCCCCTGTTTGGCGCTACCGGTGCCGTCCTCGAGCGGAGCCTGGCGGGCTTGGGGAAACTTATTGAGCATTCAATCGAAGACACTCGCATCCCCTCAGGCGATAGCGCGATATGGACGCTGTTTTCACTTGCAGACTTCATAAACGAAACAAAGCACGCCGCAAATCTGGCCGCACATCTACGCGGGTGCGGCCTGGTGGTAACGCCAGTCGATCCCCAACTGGCTGTTAGCGGAAACCGCGGCCTTCTTTATTCGGCGCTCGGTAATCTCATACAAAACGCATTCAAATTTACTCAACCAAACTCTGACGTCACCCTGAATGCATATGCCGTCGCCGACAAGATTCTTATTGAAAAAAAGGATCATGGCGGTGGTCTCCCGCCAGGCAAGGCAGAACAGATGTTTCTGCCGTTCCAGCAGTTCGGTGCGGATAAGTCCGGGCTTGGACTCGGCCTGTCTATAGCACGTCGCAGCGTCGAGCTGAATGACGGCGTTCTGAGCGTGCGCGATATTCCCGGCGTGGGATGCATATTCACCATCAGTCTTCCGCGACACACGTTGATGAAGAAATAGCCGATGAACCATTGATAGACAGACATCCAAAGAGGAAACCTCGTCGGTGCTTCATGGCCGGCTGGTCTCTGACTCGGTCGGTCGGCTCGGGTCGTCTCACACCGGGCATTCGGCTTTGCCCAAAGCGGCCGCCGGGAGAAACTTCGGTGCGTAGCCATCACCTCTGCACCCACCACGAAGGCTCAGCACTGCGTAGTGCGCCACTCTCAGCGGTGGCAGAATGCAGCCCGGTCGTTCCTCGTCGCAGTGCATCTTGAAGTGCGTTAGCACGGCTGGCCCGAATGCATGACTGATTGCGACGTCCGCGGCGTCACGACCCTACGCCATCAGCACGCGCCCGATGCGCGGCGCGATGTTGGCGGATCGAAGGTCTGCCAGCTACCCTCACATAGGCTTCAAACCACCCGCGAAATCCATCGGCGCGGCAACGGACCGCGAGCGCACATCGCCGATATAACCTGCGCAGTAGCGCGTTGTTCCGTATGCTTTGCCCGATCTGTTCCTGACGCCGTGCAATCTTGTTGGCAGCGCCCAGGCGCGCAGCGGCTATCAACGGTTCAGGGCTTTCGGCCAGCTTCTCCGACTTGCTGGTCTGGTGATCTGCGGCAGCGTCGCAGGGACCGTGCGGCAGCAATGACGTATGCAGCGGCCGGACGGTCTCGCCGTCCGACGAGAGGCTGGCAAGTCGCTGTCATCTATTCTTGCGTCCGCAAGATTTCGCTTGCTTTGCAGTGCCATTGAGCGCATTGTGAAGTAGTCCAGATGTACCTCTGGCCGCCCTTTTCAGCATCCGGATGGATAGAGTTCAATGACGGTCAGCACCGCTTACGGAGCGTGTCATCATGACCATTCCCACCATTGAATACCGAGGGCACGAACTACGTGCCTACTCTCATCAGGAATTTCCGCTGCATCGTGACCCGTATGCCACGGGTCCGCGTCAGTTTTCGTCCGTCGTGCGAATCGACACGATCCAGCCCAGCGAGGCCAAGGCCCAGCGCTATGCGACGGTGTTTGATACAGCGAGTCCCACCACTGCAGGCGATGCCATCGACCTTGCGATGCAATACGGGAAGGACATCGTCGACGGCAAGGTTCAGGCGAGCGGGCTTTGACACATCGAATTCCAGTCAGTCCGCAGTTCGAGTGGAGCAGATCATGCAATATCCGCTTTATGTCCACCGCGAAGGTGACGCCAGCTTTCGCGCCAGTTTTCCCGATTTTCCCCGTGCGGTTGCGCACGGCAAATCAATGGACGAAGTAAAGATCGATGCGAAGCGGGCAGTCGAATTGACGTATGACCGTAGCGAGCAACTTATACCCGCCCCGACGTGCAGTACGTCGGAGTTGCATGCGCTCGAGATGGACGATGGGGAAGGGATCTGGATGTTTGTCGACATCAATCTTGCGCGGGTTACCTCGCAAGCCGCCAGCATCCAGGTTAGTTTGCTTAGCACCTTGCTGCAGCAAGTCGATCTGGCGGCAAGAGAACATCATATGACGCGCTCCGCGCTGATCACGCTGGCTGTCGTACACGAACTTGCGGGTCGGCACGCAGGACAAGTGCCCTACGTGCCGGTTTCCTGACGAGCTCTGGTGGACAGATGACCTGCGCGGCGCGACACCGTCAGAAAACCAGTTCAATGCTCAATGCGTCGCGCAGGTCACACGATTAACTGATGTTCGCTCAGACAGCGACTCGCTGCTGTCGCACCATCCTTTGCCGAGCAGCAAAAAGGGAGCAAGAGTGTATTTCTCGTGCCATCGAAAAATGACAGGGAACGCAAAATGTATCGCTACAGTCGTTCTCAAGGTGGCCCAACTGTAAGCGTCGGCCCCTATCTGATGCGAACGACGATTGAAGGAGTTGTAATGCAACGACTTGTTGATGTATTGAATGGCAGAGGCGCTGTGCTGCACACGTACCCCATCACCCTGGGGGAAATGGGAAATGCAACCGACGATAGCCTATACGAAGCGAAGGCACTGGAGGCTGCAGCGAACGGCCGTTTGGTTCCTGACGATGAAATCGAACGTTTAACGGCTCGACTGCATGTCAGCCGGAGCCGGCAGATGACTTCCTATGGTGACGACCTTGAACGAAGCTCCGAAACGAAGGACGGACTGGAACAGTCGGTTCGTGAACGCGCTTATGCTCTATGGGAGCAAGACGGTCGCCCGGACGGGCGAGCGGAGCTGTACTGGCATCGGGCGCTAGATCATCACCTTAGCCAGCGCGCGTATGCATTGTGGCAACGGGAGGGCTGCCCGGACGGGCGCGCGGACGAATTCTGGCATCGTGTAGTCGGTTTTGAGGCACAGTAAAGCGCGTCGGGCCCGCTACCGTCGCTGAGTCGACGTGGGATCGTCGAGCGCACGGCGATCCGTCACAAGCTGACGGGCGGCCACGTCTGGTCTGAAACGCCCACTATGGTCGCATTGGTCGAGACAGCGGAGGCTTCTGCGGCCCGTCGCGGGCACTCGGCACATAAGTCAGGTTCGTCAACAACCGGTGCATATTTCACCGAATGATCATTGCGGTCCAGTCGCCTCCGGTTTGCAGCCTTTTTTCGCATGGCGGCGCATGCTGGCAAGCGCGCATGGTAACGTCTGTGGCAACGAAAGTTTCCGTGCGACGCCTGTGCAGGATGCCGTAACTGTCAAGCGGATCGTTTTTGGATCCGCTCGAACGCAATCAGTAGACGCGTCACCCGCCGCGCACCATTTGGAAGCGATCCCTGAACTGCTTCCAGCGCTGCAATACGGCCACGCCAATAAGGGAGTCCGAGCGGGCTGTTAACGGCGAGTTGCGGGACTATGCGTTCGAGGTGAGCGAGATCGTCTTCAAAGTGATGATGCGACACATCGATCCTCGCTGCGTTAGAGCGGAACGGCAAGGACCTCGCCATCGAGGATGTCCTTGCCGGATTGCTTTCTGAAGGCTGCGTCGAGCATTCCGTCGGCCTGGACGCGGACCGGCTCTTTCATCACTGCTCTGACTGGCACTCCATTGCTACTTGAACACTGTCGTGGGCGGCGGCCGACACGTCGGGATTCGTGCGACCGTCGCATGCCTTGCCTCGTGGCCACACAGTGGCCCGCTGAATCGGCGTTCACTCTATGTTACGCGCCGGCGGTCACGGAATCCGTCCGGCACCGTACCGACTTCCACAGAGCAGCGCGCCCCTGCCGCTGATTTTCTCGCTGCTTTCCCTATTCCACGCTGTTGAACGTTGCCAACGTGTGACAGAAATTCGCGACTCTGCGCGTCGGCAAACTTCAGAGCGTTGAAGGGACCGGGCTCTTCATGATCATCGCTAGCTGGCGCGTTGCTTGTGTCGATCAAGACGGCGGCATAAGGAAAGCGGGGCAAATATTGCGAAACGCGAGCGCTCTTTCTGCAGATGCCGGGTAGCCTGACGAGGCCGTCCCGGTTTGTTGCGAACCGGTGGCTACAAGCCTAGCCTCGCGCGCAATCTGTCGATCACGTGATGTTCATTCAGCCCGCGGATTTTCTCTCGTCGTGCCAGGCTTTGCCGATACCTGTAGAGCGAGAAGGCAAACATCGTCGTCATTCCGGTCAGAATGCCCCACGTTGAATCGTTCATGTTTTCCCTTTGGATTTGCCGAGTCCGTCACCATTGGGTGAACTGGCAGCGGAGAGTTGGGCTTTATATCTTTCCCATGAGAACCATCATGAGTAGAGCCATCACGACTGCACCTGGCGGCCAATCGTTAGTTAGCCGCTAAGCTCAAGCCTAATGAGTGCGCAGCGGCGTGTCTGTACGCTGCCGTACCGCTTCCGTACGGACTCTCGCGTAGCGTCGGACGCATCCGTTCAACAGGGAGACGGGTGTGCAACGACGAACATTCCTCTGGGGCGTGCCGGGATCGATGATTGCTGCCAGTCTGTCGCTGTCCAGCTGTACGGCGACGCCTGCCGGACTGACACGATGGCCGAGCATAAGGACAAGCGCCGTACCATCGACTCCGGTGTCGACTTTACGCTCACCCGGCTCTATAACGTGGCTCCCGGCGCCCGCGAACTGGTCGGCAAGTCGAGCGGCTTGCTCGTGTTTCCGACGGTTATCAATGCCGGTATCGGATTGGGCGGACAGTATGGAGAAGGGGCGCTGCGTGTCGGTGGAAAATCGGTGGGGTACTACAGCACCGCGAGTGCTTCGGTTGGTTTGCAAGCCGGCGCGCAATCGAAGGCGATCGTCTTTCTGTTCATGACCGCGAATGCACTCGATCGATTTCGCAGCAGCGAAGGCTGGTCAGCGGGGGCTGATGCATCGGTGGCGGTGTTGAAGGTTGGCTCCAACGGTGATCTCGACACGGGCACAACCGGTCAGATCAATGCATTCGTGCTGACGAATGGCGGCCTGATGGCAGGCGCGACCGTGGACGGTACGAAAGTGACCCGACTCAAGACGCTGTAGCGGGCAAGATCGTCGCAGCGGATATTTATCCTTCGTTCGGCAATCGTGAGTGCATTCATTGATGCCGTTTCACACATAGCAGGAGCATCGAATCATGTTGCGAAGTATCGAGAGTCTGAAGGGATGTACGGTGGCCGCGAGCGATGGCGAAATAGGCAATGTCGAAGAGGCCTACTTCGATCACGATGCATGGGGTATCCGCTACCTGGTGGTCAAAACAGGAAACTGGATCGACGGGCGGCGCGTGCTGATCTCGCCCTATTCGGTCATCCGCATGGATCCGGCGTCGTTGAGCGTCCACGTCGATCTCACGCGTCAGCAGGTGAGCGACAGCCCTCCTCTCGATACCGACGAACCCGTCTCGCGTCAACACGAAGCCGAGTATCTTCGCTACTACGGTTACCCCGTGTATTGGGGCGGCATAGACGTGTGGGGCGCGGGCAGCCATCCGGCGTTCAGCCGTGCGGCCCTATCGCCTGTGTCACCGGAGACGCTTGCGCAACTCCCGTTGTTCGGCGACAGCTCGCCGGGCGACAGCCATCTGCATAGCACTGACGAGGTGGATGGTTACCACGTCGAGGGGGCCGATGGCGACATTGGGCATGTGTCCGGATTCATTTTCGACGATGAGGCCTGGACTATCCGCTATCTCACCGTCGATACGCAAAGCTGGTGGGCGTCAAAGGAAGTGTTGTTGGCAACTGAGTGGATCTTCCTTATTGACTGGCTCGATTCGACTGTTTCGACACAACTGACAAGCGACGAGATCAAGGATAGCCCGGACTACGACAACAGGATTCCGCTGGAGCGCGATTTCGAAGCGAAGTTGTACGCGTTCTACGGCAAGGCGGGGTACTGGTCGGAGGAAAGGGCGGCATTGCGACTCTAACAAACTGGCGCAACCGGCTCTGCGGCGTCTTATGTAGAGCGATGAGTTATTTCACTGTGTTTGGCAATCGATGTCGAGGTCAATTCGCGTGAGCCGGCCACCTGTGATGGCTCTTTAGCGGATCTCCTTTCGACACCCAGCCGTGGGTATCGCCCGCGGGGTCGACAGGTACGGCACCGTACCGACGCACGGAACAGGCGGGCGCATACTCTGCCTGGTGTCGTTGTAGCGCCATTGCGTTCCCGGAGGGTTCAAGCCGCGAGCGTTGGTGTCTGCGGTCATTGTTGCCTGAAAAAGAAGGTCCATTTGATTACTTCGTTGGTGACGTTTTTCTCGCAGGGCCTGCTTTCGCTGCCGTGGTGGCAAATCCTGCTTACGACTCTGCTGCTGACGCACGTCACGATCGTCAGCGTGACGGTCTACCTGCACCGTTGCCAGGCACATCGGGCGCTTGAGTTGCATCCGGTTGCCGGCCATTTCTTCCGCTTCTGGTTGTGGATGACAACGGGCATGCTGACGGGAACGTGGGCTGCCATCCATCGCAAGCACCACGCGAGATGTGAGACCGATGAGGATCCGCATAGCCCTCAAATCCGTGGGATCTGGACCGTATTGCTGGGCGGCGCGGAACTGTACCGCGCTGAAGCGAAGAACGAAGAAACGCTGCGGAAATTCGGCCACGGCACGCCGAACGACTGGATGGAGCGCAACGTCTATTCGAAGTATCCGAATCTCGGCATCAGTTTGCTCATGGTGATCGACGTAGCGCTATTCGGTGTAGTCGGCGTCTCGGTCTGGGCCGTCCAGATGATGTGGATTCCGTTCTGGGCTGGCGGTGTGGTCAACGGCGTTGGACATTTTATCGGCTACCGCAACTTCTCTTCGCCCGATGCGAGTACGAACGTAGTTCCCTTGGGTATCCTGATAGGCGGCGAGGAGTTTCACAACAACCATCACACCTATGCAACCTCGGCCAGGTTCTCGAGTAAATGGTTCGAATTCGATATTGGATGGATGTACATCTGCATTCTTTCTTCGCTGGGACTGGCAAAGGTGAAAAAGGTGGCACCGACGCCGCATCTGGTCAAGAGCAAGACGGTGCTCGATGACGATACGGTTCAAGCCGTTCTCCGCAACCGTTATGAAGTGATGGCGCGCTATTCCCGGTCGGCCGAACGCGCGCACCGGCAGGAACTCAGTCGTATGAGACACATCGGCCTCTGTGAACGATTTCTCCTCAAACGCGCTGTAAAAAAATGGCTTGACGGCGCTTGCGGCGGTGCATACAACCATCGACGTCAGCAGCGATTGGCGGAAATGTTCGACGGTAGCCAGACGCTGCGGATCTACCTGGATCTGCACGACGGCCTGTTGGCTATCTGGGAGCGGTCGAACGGGTCGCGCGAGCAATTGCGATCACAGCTACAGGAATGGTGTCGTCGCGCCGAGCATAGCGGTATCAATCCACTAAGAGAATTCTCGGAGTGCCTGCGGCAGTACGCGTGATGGTTAGCAAGGGCTTCGCGGGATCGGCTTCACACCTGATGCGCACCGCGGAAGATGCATGACTGAAAACGCAATACGCAGTACAGTTTGAAACCGCTATCCCCCATGCCGCAATCGTTCCAGCTTCGCCTGTTTTTACGCAGAGCAATGTCTTTTATGAGTAGCTGGCATTCAAACCCGTGTTAAGCCGCTACCAGCACCCGGCCGGGCTCGCCCCCGCGGGCTCTGGCAATCTGGCGCGCCATGAAGCCATGTCCCTCCTGCGGGTTGTAGCGCGAAAGCGGCGCAAAAGCGTGGGCCGTGATCATTCTGCTCGTACCCGGCGTGTGGGCAGCCCTTGGGACCGGAATACGTTGCGGCGCGCGCACATCGTGTCTTCAAGGACACGAGTGAAGGGCTCGGGGTCGCACGTCGGATTTGAACTTGCCTTGTTGCGAGCACTTCTCGGATAAAAATGAAATTGTCGCGCTCTTGCGGCACAGCGATTGCGCTTACACAGGAGCCACAAACCTACGAGGAGTGAATCATGACGCACACACCTGTTGAGCAACGCGTACCGGACGAAAAGCCCGACGGCGTTACTGACCAGACAATCGAGGACACCTTTCCTTCAAGCGATGCGCCGGCGACAGGCGGAGCGACGCGGATCGAAGATGAGGAAGATAGTGGCCTGCCCAGCATCGAGCCGGATGAAGAAGGCCCGGAAGATGAGATGCCTGGTGAGCCGTCACCTGGCGATGTTCCACCCGACGAGGCTACACCTCAAGGGAAGAAGTAATGCAGTGCGGCCGCACGAGACGCAGTCGCTCCAATCTTATCAAGCGCCGATTTTCTGGAATGCTGATCTTTCTTACCTGTACCTTCTACAAGGGACGTCATGCCCACCTCTTTCAAGAAAGCCGGCTTATCTCGCGGCACGGCCGGAGCGGTCGCAGCCACGGCAATCGCCGGTGCAGCCACAGCGCTGTGGGTTTTGCATCGGGCACGCAAAGCCGAACGCGATAATCCGCCCCTGGGCCGCTTTATCGAAGTGGATGGTGTTCGGCTCCACTTCATCGACAAAGGCAAGGGGCCAGTTGTCGTGTTGCTGCACGGGAACGCCGTCCAGTTGCAGGATTTCATCGGCTGCGGTTTGATAGACCGGTTAGCCGAACATCACCGGGTGATCGCATTCGACCGCCCGGGATTCGGACACAGCTTGCGTCCGCGAGATCGCCTCTGGACCGCGCAGGCCCAAGCCACAGTCATACGGCAGGCACTCGTACAGATCGATGTGAAGCAGCCCGTCGTGGTGGGGCATTCGTGGGGCACGTTGGTTGCACTCGGCCTGGCAACAGAATTTCCGACGGAGGTACGGGGCCTCGTGCTGATTTCAGGCTATTACTATCCTTCGGCCCGCATGGATGTCGCGCTGGCGACACCGGTGGCGCTTCCTGTGTTAGGCGATGCGTTGCGTTATACGGTTTCGCCGCTAACCAGTCGCGTCATGCTACGGCGCAGCGTGGAGGCGATGTTCGCGCCAGCACCGATGCCCGACAGGTATTTGGATGTCGTGCCCCGTGAAATGTTGCTACGACCCATGCAGATCCGGGCAGCGGCGGAGGATGCCGCGTTCATGATCCCGTCCGCAGCACGTTTTCACGCGGGTTACGGCGCACTGAAAATGCCCGTGAGTATCTTCGCAGGCGAAGGCGACAAAATCGTCGCCCCCGAAGCGCAGTCCGTCCGGCTGCATCGGGATCTGCCATGCAGCGACCTGACCGTGATGCCCGGAGCGGGGCATATGGTGCACTACGCACTCGCTGAGGAAATCACCAACGCGATTGATCGTATGAGCGCCGATACGGATACGAAAAAGATCGAATCGCGCATGTCCGTGGACGAGGTTCCCCTGACGATCGCCGATTAAGCAGTTCTGTCTCGCTGCCGGATTTATGTTGGATCCACTCGCATCACGCTGCACTCATCCCGGGTGCAGTTCCGAAATTCAATCAAGGAACAGTCATGCCTACCAAGACCCTCAAGGATCTGTTTATCCATTCGCTATCGGATATCTATAGCGCCGAAAAACAGATGACGAAGTCTCTGCCCAAGATGGCACGCGCTTCGAGCAGCCCGGATCTCAGGGCCGCATTCGAGAAACACCTCGAAGAGACGCTGGGGCAGGTTCAACGGATCGACCAGATCGTCGAGACAAGTGAAATCAAGCTCAAGCGCGTCAAGTGCGTCGCGATGGAAGGTCTTGTCGAGGAGGGGCAGGAGCAAATCGACGAGATTGAGAAAGGCCCTGTCCTCGACACGGCGCTGATCGCCGCAGCTCAGAAGGTTGAGCACTATGAAATCGCATCTTACGGTTCGTTGATTGCACTGGCCAGGCAACTGGGAGAAACAGAGGCGGCGAAACTCCTGGCCGAAACGTTGAAGGAAGAGAAGGCGACTGACGAGGCGCTTTCGTTGCTGGCCGAAGAGAAGGTGGCAGCAGAAGCAATGGGCAAGTAAGGGGTCGATGCGGCTACCCCCGCATCTGACAAATATCAAGCAATGCTTTGTCTCAACACGGAGTATTAAAAGCTTTTTGATTCGCCACGTCAGACTGCGGATCTTCATAAAGCCAGTTACCGGTCATTGGTCAATCTGAATCGCCCTTTACACACGATCATTCTGTCGACGGGCGCCGAAGTCGGGCGCGAGGTCCCACGCCAGTGCGAAAGTCGGGGTAGCCAAATCAACGCGATGTGCATCGAGGCGGTAGAAAAAGCGAACGCGGCGTCTGCAAGAACGGCTGAAACGTGGAGAACACTATTACAAAGCCAGCGCTGGACGCCGTCGGCTCCACGTAGCCGCGGGCTGCTGTTTTACCGGGTCCTGGAACTCGCCGTCGCCCATGACCCCGTGCGCTACCGGGATCTGACGCGCAAGATAGGTCCCCAGGCCGCCCACGCCGCCACGGAAACGCGGACATCCTCCCAGTCTCGAGCGCCCTCGGCAGAACCGGCCTTGGCGACGGTTTGACTCCGGTTAAATGGACACCCCAGACAGAAGTTGTCGCAGTAGCCAGATGTCGCAAGGGCGGCCGGCACGGATCGGCTGGGGTTGCCCGACTCGAAGTAGTACGACCTTTGGCTTTCCTTAAGGGCCCCGACCGACGCCGCTAGAGGCTCGCTTTTCCGCAGAGCAGCCACCTCATGACGATCTGGCAATGATCGCAATGGCCGAGACCGGCAGGCCGCGACGACGCCTCTAACGCACGCTGTTCCTTGCAAGCAGTCTTGGACGATATAATGCCCGGCCTGTTGGAGTAGTCCGCGTTCAGTCTCTTAACGCCGCCGCAGACGGCGAGCTATTCGACGGTCGCGAATCCAGTTCTCGATGTTCGCGTAAATCTGATCGATCACCCTACCGAAACACGCAACAGGGTCCCGGTCGACGCGAGAGCGGTTGTTGACAAGCGCAAGGCTACTGAGGCCGCAACCATGTTTAACCAGTAGAAGTTCATTGCACATGGCGCCCAATACCGGCGATAGCCTATCCTGCCATCCCTCGTTTTTCTGTTGTTCCATTTGTTGCGCGCAAGTCCCATGAGCGAGGTCGAGCGCTCTGCGCAAATAAAACGACTGCCCAGCGCGGGAAAAGCGATTCGCCAGCGCAGGAAAAACATCTCCGGAGCGCAACAAACTGAACTTTGTGCGTGAAATGGTAGATGTCTACTTCGGAGGGCAATCTACCTGCTCGCGGAAATTGACAGACTCGTTTGGAATGTTGAGTCGCCGGTGCCGGCGCAATATCGAGGACGCAGGGTTCCGTGTTTCGTTCAGAGGAAGCTCAAATGCAGTGCCGAATTGCTACCTAAAAGTTGATGGCTTCCGCAACTTGAAGATGCCGGGGGCGACGAGCGGTGCAGGAAAATCCTGCAGGGCACAACAGGCTAAACCTAATTCGCCGATCGTCCGGCACAGCATGCGCACGCGTAGCATTACTTGGTTCGTAGCACACGAGTCTGTTGAATCCAGCCGTTAGATGTTGATCGTTCGTCTCGATAGTCGAAGCCGCCGTGATCCCCGCGTGCGGATCTGTGTGGGTTGTCCTTGCGCGGAGGCACAAAAAAATTTTCTGTTCCGCTCAGTCCCGCCGTATTCCAGCGTGTTCCCGCACCCCGATTCGAGATGAATTTCGGCTATTGACGATCACCATGAACCGTTTGCAAGATGACGCCATGTAGTGCGTCGGAGCGAATCATGCCGGTGGTGAAGAGCTTTACTCAGGCGCAGTGGGATGCGGCTTCGCGCCGTCTGGATGCGCTACCCGAGAAGCCAGCGCACGAGCATCGCGTCAATGTCCGGGATGCTATCAAGTCAATGCAGGCGGAGATCAGTAGTGCCCAGCGGAAGGGCTATACGCTGGAAGAAATCGTGCAGCAGCTTGCTGAGGATGGCGTCGAGATCAGTGCGAGCACTTTGAGATACGCCATGCAGCGCGCGACGAAAGAGACTAGAACCAAGCAGGTGGACATGAATACCGTTCCAAGTACGGCACCGGCAACACGCGCAAAGAAGGAGCGCAAGGAACGGACATCGCATGCCGTCAACACGCTTGCAAGGAAAACGCAGGATGGGGGGAAGGCAGTCAGTCAGCAGGGCTCAATGGTGATTCGGGATGCGTTCTCGTTCGAGATTACGCCCGATGTTGAAAACTTGTAGAGGGTTCAAATGGACACGACGATTCCCCCCATATATCTGGTTGGCGGCAGCAAGGGCGGTGTGGGCAAGAGCTTTGTCTCGCTTGCACTGGCCGATTATTTTCAGCGGCAGGATATCCATGCCGCGCTGGTCGAAACCGATACCTCGAATCCAGACGTCATGAAAGCGGTACAGGACGAGATGCATTGCGTTGCCTATAGTCTGGACGATGCAGACGGCTGGATTGGCCTCGTCAATTTCTGCGACGGACACCGGGATGCGGCGGTAATCGTCAACACGGCGGCGCGTAATCAGGCTGGTGTCGCGCGATTCGGCGCAATGCTGGCCGGTACATTGGGCGAGCTTCAGCGCCGACTCGTTGTCCTGTGGGTAATCAACCGGCAACGCGATAGCCTGGAATTGCTGCACGGTTTCAGCCGGACGTTTCCCGACGCGCTGACGCACGTTGTACGCAATGGGTACTTCGGTACGCCAGACAAGTTCTCGCTATATCAGACATCGGAGCTTCGTAAAACCATAGAGACGAAGGGGAAGTCACTCGATTTTCCCGAACTGGCGGATAGGGTTGCCGACGAACTCCGCGGTCAGCGTCTGTCGATACGCAAGGCGGCGGAGACGATGCATATAGGCGAACGGGCCGAATTGCTGCGATGGCGCGCGCTATGCGGCGCCATGTTTGCCAAGGTGACGGTCGATGGTTAAGGCGAGGGGCAAGCCACCAGACGCGCTTGCCCGTCTGTATCTCGATGTCACGGGTGAACTACCGGACGACGCCAGTGTGCTGAGAATGCGTCACGTGTCGACGGCGCTGAACCTGCGCGATAACGATGCACTCTGGTCTGTACTGGTCATGCTCGAGCACTACGGTCGGCTCTATGAGTCGATGCCCGAACGCATCCGTATGAACGTGTCGCTGGGCGACGTTTCCTGAGGGCTTGCTATGGACTGGCAGTCGGCGGGTTGGTTGTGATGGTGCTGGCGGCGGGCGTAGGCGGGCTGGCAGGCTGGTGGGCCAGCGCCCATGGGGTACGGGCAGACGGCGGACCGTCTGCCCGTACCGCCTACACCTCGTCGGTATCGCCTTCCATGAATGCGGCGGCGTGGCGGAGCACGTCTGCTGCCCCGTCGTTCTGGTCGAAGGCGATCACCGGTGCCCGGTAGCCTCCATCTTCGGGGTGGGCAAGGGCCATGTCATAGTGCTGGCCCTCGTTGTATCGCAGGTCAGCCGCTTCTACGAAAGTCAGGTAGAGGTCGGGCGAGCCTTCTGCGTCGGTGGCGAGCACGGCCATTCGGATGCTTTTGGTCATGATGTGTTCCTCCGGTTCAGTCTGGCAGGCGGCGAATACGGGCTTGCACCCTGCTTCGCCCCGTTGCAGGGGCGAGGGTTGGGGTCACGCGGCAAGTGGGGCGGATTGCGTGCCGTTCATGCTGTTCGAAGTCGGGAAGGGCCACGGCGTCAGCGGGCTACTGGCGGATGCAACTGCTGCGCCGGTGGGGGTATCGTTGACATGCTCCGTGCCGTTGCCGGAGTCCGCTTCAGCGTGGGCGTCCTCGCCTTCCGGCGTTTCGTCCGATTCGTCTCCGGTATCCTCGTCGTCACACTTTTCCCATGAAGGCGTGGCCGGCGCTTCACGATCGGTGAGGATTTCCGGGAGCCATGCCGTCTTGGCGAGCCTAAGCTCGGCGGCTGCAGCCGCGTCGGCCTTCTTCATCTTGGCGAGGTCGGATGCGGCCTTGGGTGACACGGCGTCGGACACGACTTCGGCGATACGCGCCTTGCTGACATGATCGAAATACGTGGCGCGCGTTGGTGTCCAGTACCGGGTCATGTCGAGGTTCAGCGCGCCCGCGAGCGCGTTGATCGCATGCGGCTTTTCCTCGCCCGCGATGCCGTCGAGCAAAGTGCCGGTGCAGAACGCGAGCAGGTCGAGCAGCGTCGTGCCGGGATCCTGTTCGGTCAGCCACGGCAGCAGGTCGGTCCGTTTTGCGGGCAGTCCCGCAATCCAGCGCGCCCGCTGTGTTTCGATGACGTTCCATGCTGGGCTGGCGGGCAGGTCGTCGGCGGCGCGCAATAGGCTATCTTGGTTGTTCTCGCCGGACAGCGCGAAACAGCCACGTGAGGACGGCTGCCCGTAGTGCTCGGGCAGTGCCTTAGGGATCAGGTAATGCAGTAGCGCGGCGAGTGCCACGGTGGGCTGTGCGACCAGTTCCGCGTGGACCGCGGCGGTGCGGTGTGCCGTGAGCCGCTGGCAGAGTTTCGCGCTGTGAACGGGTTTGACCTCCGACGCCTTGGCGGATGCGGCGTTCGGGCCTTCGGCTGCGACGATGCCAGTGACGGTCGCGCCTGCTGCGTCGAGCGCCGCGCTATTCTCCCGCCGCACGAGGCCGCGCTCGATAACAAGTTCGCCATGTGGACCGACAATCACGAATGCACCCGCTTCGGCCATCTGCTGCGCGTCCCATACGAGCGTGGAGCTTTCGAGCGCGATGATTGCCGCGTTGACCTGCTCGATTTCATCGTTGAGCCGGTCGGCTTCCTCGTAGGCGTTTGCATCGTCCTCCGACAGCGCCTCGATCTTTTCAGCAAGTTCGTCCTGCTGCGCGGTAAGGGCGTCCATTTCGCGCTGCTCGACCTCGGTGTACGGGCGTTGCACCGGGCGCAGCCTGCCGTAGCGGTTCAATTCGGCAAAATCGCGCTCAACACGCGTTTCAGTCCAGCCCCAACCTTCTGCCTGCACTTCGGCCGCAGCGGCGTCGAGCTTCTGCGAGACGAGCTTCTGCAGCAGTTCGGCGTCGGCGATGTAACCCGAGTTTCCGTCATCGCTGAACAGATCGCGGCGTACGTAACCGCCTGCTGCTTCATAGGCGGCGAGGCCCACGAAGCGCACGAGGCGGCTGCGGCTCGCGTCGATTTCGGCCCGCGTGATCGCCTGCCGCAGGTAGTTCGGCTGGCGTTGCCATTCGTTCGCGTCAAACCAGATATGCTCCTGCGTTTCTTGGTCGTCTGCGAGGGCAAGGGCGGCAAGCTGGTCGAGCGTGATCGCATCTTCGCGCAGCAGGGCGAGCAGTTTCGGCGATACGTTGGCGAGTTTCATGCGCCGCTTGACGGTGAGCGGCGATGCCGAGAAAAGCGCAGCGATGTAATCGACGCTGCGGCCTTCCTCTGCGAGCATCCGGTACGCGCGCAGCACATCGAACGGGTCGAGTCCTTCGCGTTCGCTGTTCTCGATCAGCGAAATGGCGAGGGCTTCACCTTCGCTGACGATCCGCACCGGCACCGGATAGTCGGCGGCGATGTCTTTCTGCCCGTACAGCAGATCGAGAGCGGCTTCGCGGCGCTGGCCCGCGCAGACACCATACCTGCGCTGCTTGCCTCGCGAGCCCTTCATTTCGTGGACGATGAGGTTTTGCAGCAGTCCCTTCGCCCGAATGTTGGCGGCGAGGGCGGGAATGCCCGACAGGGGTTTCGTGCGGGCGTTGAGCGGCGAGGGTCGCAGGCTGGAATGTGGCACGGTAACGACTGGTTGTTCGTTGCCGAAGTTGGTTTCGAGCGGTGAGACGGTTTCGTAAGTGTCTGCCGGGGTGGCTTCGGTTTGGGCTTGCATGACTGACTCCAGAAAATTAATGAAGGTTCCGGGTCCAGTACTGCCCGATTCCATCAGGACGTGACCCGGATAGGAGTCCTGATAGGGTGAGGCGGCGCGACGTTGCCGCCCCTGTGGCGCTTACGCCTTCAGCTGGCGCATGGCGTCAGCGAGCATCCACAGCGCGCGGTTGAGCTTCACGTTCTGGTCGATGCCTGTGATGGGGCGTGTGGACATCGCGCGCCCGCTGCGCGAACGGCCATGAAGGCCGCCCTTCGTGAGGTTTTCCTGCACACGGTTGAAGACCGTCCAGAGGTCGTCGCGGCGATCCTCGAAGCGGCGCGGGGCAAGTAGCTGGCTTTCGGTGACCGGGGCTGGTTCCTCGGCGTCGGTCGGGTCGTAGCGCAGTGCGAGCGCGGAACGGGCGAAGGCGTGCTGCTCGTCGCGGTTCAGTTCGACGGCACGCATGCCGTCCTTCTGCTCGCGGATCAGATCGAAGCCGTCGAGCACGTCGAATGCGCCATTGATGACGTTCTGGACGATGTTGCCTTTGTGCGGCACGCGTATATCGCGGACGTTGTCGCCCGCCACCATTCCGTTCTGACAGACGAAGCGCAGCACGCCTGCGAGCATCTGATAGCTGCTCGTGCCATCGTGCGAGTTCAAAAGCACGATTTCGTTGGCCTCGTCACCGATAATCTGCTTGGTGGGGCGAAGTCGGAGCATATGCTTTGTGTATTCGCGCTTGCCTTCGTCGCGCACGCGGGTCTGGCAGACCATGAACGGCTGGAAACCTTCATTTCGCAGGCCGCGCAGCACGTCGATGGTCGGAATGTAGGTGTAGCGTTCCGAGCGGCTTTCGTGCTTGCCATCCGCGAAGATCGACGGCGCGACGTGGCGAATCTGGTCGTCCGACAAAGGCGCGTTGGCGCGTAGCATCGGGGAGCCGTAACGGAAAGATGAGGCAAGTTGCATGGCGTTCTCCACAGCAAGAAGGTTGAATTGCGGGCTGCGGGATGGTCTTGCCGTTTGCGTGCGAAACCTTCCCGGTGGAACTCGGGGTTGGCTTCTGTTTTGCCCGGCACCCGGTTTCCTGCCCGTGCGACCCAAGGAGTCGAAGGCCGGGCGGTGTCAAGGAGAGAGGCGAGGGATGGTGCGGGCAACACGGTCCCTCGCCCCTTGACGCCGTCCGGCCTTCGACTACGGTCGCGGGACAGGGCGGGAAACCGGATGCCGGGCGTGCCAGAGCACGAGTTCGATCGGGAGGGAACAGCGAAGCCTCGGTTATTCACAGTTTTTGTTCACAACGCTGTGGATAACCTTTCCGGACTGGGCAGCAAGTGATTGATGGCGATCGGATTTCTCGATGGCGGCAGATATACTGACGATGAGAGTCACAACGTGATCGGGGATGCGCCGTTGGAAGAGCATCGCCGATACGCGGCCCTCCGTGATTCACGGCAGAACATCATAAATAAAAGCATTGAGAACTTGTCAGGACCCAGTCTCCAAAACTCGGTGACCGCTTTAAACGCTGCTTGCTCGAAGTGGTCCTCAGGACATGTCAGAGAATCAAGGGCGATGTGCGTTACGCTGGGGTCGCAAATATGCTGCGTACGGCATTAATCCATGGGGCAGACTCGCCCAACAAGCTGAGATATCGGCAGGAGCTTAAGCGGATTTTTCACCGACTAGACCACGTGCTCCGGTTTGAACTGCTGAGGTTTTCTGATGAGCTGGCGAGAGGTCAGCACTGACTCAAGCGTGCTTGAGGGAGTTATCGGGAGATGAAGATTCATCGAATCACTTTGCGACGAGGCAAGAGGCCCGGTGCCGGTGGCAGCACTCAAAGATCCGCCGAGGTAGCGAGACCCGGCATCTGGGCGCGACTGGCTCGGTCGAGGATCCGCCGAACTGGATCAGGGATGTCATGGATCACAACAGGTCCCTCATACCCGCTTAGATTACGATAATTGTCGTTCCTGTACGGGGATAGATCCCGGACCAAGCGCTCGTCGCGCTGGCAGGTCAAGGGGCGACCCGCCACCTCAAGCCGGGTGGTGGGCACCCACGGTGCTCATCAGGTCACACCGTTGACGGAATTTACGACGTCGAGAAAACCAGTGATCCGCTGCCCTTTGTGCGTTGCATCTTCACGTGGTGGCGGGCCGCCTTTCAGCACGGCACGAGAAAGAAGCTGATTTTGTGCGATGCACGATGTCTCGGGGATCATGATACAGTCCGGGCAGGCACCGCCTGCCGTGTCGCAGAGCCGTCCGGAGTTGCAGCGATGCGTAGAAGCGTTGAGCAAGCGGGAGAGGAAACGATTGTTCTGGTTGCGCCAGAGTGACGACAAATTTCCCAGGTCCATTGTCGTGCCATTCCTATAGACCACGAATGCCAAGTCCAATGGGAAGATGTACTCGCCCATTGAGCCCAGATCGAGTCCGGAAAGTTCGGCCACGTTCTTCATGATCACGTGCGCGTAGGTGTGCAAGAGCGTGTATACATAGCGATAGGTCGACGCGTCACCCTCCTTAAGAAGAGCGAAGTAGCGGCCGAACGGGTGCGCCGTCTCCAGCACCTTGCCACCGAGCTTTACAGTCGCACGCTCATCCCAGACTGGCAAATCCAGTACGCCGACGGCCTGAAGCCACTGATACACCACTACTGGGTTAAGCCTCACATACAGCGCCTCGTTCGCTTGCGTTACGACGTAGATCGGTCGCTTCCCATTGCGCAGCGGATCGAACAGCCTTAAGCGGACGGGGACGTTTTGGTTACGCTTGTTCAGTGTCGGTATCGCCGATACACGCGTATATCCATGGGTGAAGCGGCACAGGTCGAACTCGCGAATCAGGCCGAGATCGGCCATGCCGAGCTTATTCATCAGTACCTGCGTCTCGGCTTCCTGGGTAGCCTTCGTGGTCGCATCCTTCGGAGCAAGGTCCTTGTCGAGATGATTGAATCGCACGAACTTCGCGCGACTGCCATCGCGGGGGGCGAACAGTTTTCCTCTGCTTAGTGCTTCATGCTCGACTGCGAGGACAAATGGGTCGAAACGGCTGGTGTATTCACTACGCGACGCAAGTTGCGCGTTGACAGTCGGAGGGAGGTCGATGCTTGACCGCACGAGCGGAGAGTCGCCGGCGGTCCATCTCGTCACAAGCTTCTTAAGCTCGCTTTCTGCCATCTCCTGAATTTTCGCATCCCCCCTTTGCGGGCCATGTTCAACATGCTTGACCAATTCTCATACGACTGCCACTCGCTCTCTTGACCTGCCGCCAACAATGCTGATTTCATGTCATCCGCAGTGAGTTCTTCGCCCCCGAATCGGAACTGGGTGCCAATAAAAGCAGCGAGGTCTGCCTGGCGTTGCGGTTCGAGCATCATGAGGAGCTGATGCTCCGACTCTGGGAAGAGGACAAATTGCTCCGACTGCGCGTAGTAAGCTGATGACGCGCGATACGAGATGGCCTCCATACGGCGTTCACCCACGCGCGTGCTGGCTCTGTCTCGGAAGATTTCCGTAGTGAATGGATCGTTCTGGCGCCACTCGTTTGACCCTTTGTGACCGCAAGTTGGATTGGCGCAGTAGAAGTGCCATTGGCCGATGCGTGGCGAGTCGGTATTGAGCTTGAAGGAGCGCCCCCCGCAGACCTTGCAATCCTCGCCGTTGAGCCTAAGGGCGTTATTCCGGTCATCCCACTCCCAACGGCCGGGAGTGACTGGCATCCATTCACCAGACCAGTGAACGAAAATGACGTCTACTTGGCGCCATTGACACGGCCCGTTGGTGTCGGGGGCAGCACATTGCGTATTTCTCAGTTGGCGCACGTTGGCTGCCAATTCGTGGGCCGATTCGAAGCGCCTGAACAGGCGGCACTTGTTACATACGAAGGTTAGCGGCGCGGGCGCGTATCCCATCCTAAGCGGGCTCAAAAATGCCAGACGGTCTGCGCCCATTGGAACGACGGAGGACCCGCGCAGAAGCGGTTCGTCAAGACACTGGCGCGGGTCGATCTGACGCTCATCCGTGCCGACGGCATACGCTCGAGCAAACCAGCTCTGCCAGATTTCCTGCAGTCTCAGGACGATCTGCGCTTTGGTTGCAGGCTGAATGGGGGCGTCGTCTACGGTGGCCGAGAGGTCCGGAACGGAAATGCACGCTCCCAATCCACCTTCGAAGGTAAAGAACGCTCCTGGCGCATACGCGGAGCCGAGTTGTCCTCGCGAACGCACCATAGTCGGCGCGCTGAGCGTCTTTTCTTCGTCTTCGCTCTGGAGGAAGTCTCTACGGTTTGTCATGTCAGTCCCCGGTGAGTGCGTTGTCAGCACCATCGTTATTGCCTACGCCATGACGAACGAGATCCATCACCAATTGAATTTCGCCCGGTAACTGCTTATGGCCGCTGGCGTCACGGGTTGATGCCTGGATAACACCTCCAAGGTCTACGTCACGCAACGACGTCATTGGTTTCAGCATCAAATCGGTCTGGCCTTTGAAGTAACCGTCCATCGTCCCGCTGCCCCAAAGCGCGCTGCTCCACGCGTCGACGATGAGATTGCGCGCTTGTTTGTCAACTAGGCCGCGGTAGTGCTCTTCGCCTTCCGGAGCGAAGTTTTCGCGTAGCCCGACCGCTAGTTCAATGAACTTGTCAATCTCTCTTATGAACCCATCTCCCCGAGAGTTGAATTCCCGTCGAACGTTGGGAATGAAGCTGAAGTCGGACACCTTGCCTTTCTCAGACTCCGGCAATCGAAATAGCTCAACGCTGGGCACCACGCCTAACAAATAGGCCTGAAACAGGCTAGGGAATACGCGCTCGACCGCGCGTTCCGCCCAGCGGTCAATTGCAGCTGGCTGAACCATACGCTCAAGGAAACGATGGAAAATATCGAACACATGCACAATGTGCCGGTCGCGACGCCGTTGCGGCGTTGGCACCAATACCACGAAGCCGATGTGTGTGCGACCTACGCGGGACGATGCCTGGATGTATTCGGCAATGTCTGATGGCATACCAGCGAAAAACATCGAGTTGAACTCGTCAACGTCGACGCCGTGCGAGATAGCGGATGTAGCAATGACTGAACGCAACTGCTCCCTCAGCTGTGGCAGCGGTTCGTCCGGGGCAACGCGGCGTTGCGCGGTATCCACGACGTTCTGTATTTCGCCTTGCTCCACCGAACCGGTGATGAGTCGGGTGTCCAAGCCTCCCAAGTCAATGCCTTCATTGAGGTGCCGCTTTCGCGTCTCTTCTGCCTCGGCCGCCATGATTTGGTCGCCACCCTTCTTGTTGGTGACATAGGTCAGCGCGATACGATGAAGATCGATGAGTGTGGCAAGTTCCGACGCGCTCGCGGCGACCAGGGCCTGCGCGTGCAAGCCCTGAAGTGGCCCTTGGGAGAGGTGATCGACCAGCATCTGGAGTCCGGCCTGGAACTCCGGCTGGATACCGCTCGTCAGGCTGTCGAATAGACGCGTGATTGTGAGGTGAAAGCCAGACAGCACTGCGACGCTGGTCGAGGTGTGCGGCTTACCGTTGGTCATGAAAGCCGTGTACACGCGGGCCTGTTTGCTGGCCACTTCTACATCCTGGTAGGCCCGGCGCTGAACCTCGTCTGCCTCCGCCGGCTCGGAGTAGAAGGACTTGTAAAGCGACGGACCGGGCTCTGGAAACTGGGTAGCAGGAATCGACCGTTGATATAGGTGTTCGAGTTGTCTTTCCGGCTCGGCGACCGTTGCGGAGGCAGCGATAACCTTCGAACGGCGCCTGTGGCCTTGGTCGTCTACAGTTACCAAGCTCCCGAGTGGCGTCGCCAAGTACGCGAATACGGCATCTAATGCCGATTCGAACAGCCCAGCAAACGTGCCAAGCGACTCGTCCAGCAAATGCGCTTCGTCCTGAATGATGAGGCTCGGGAATGGGTCATGGAACACGCGCTTACCAGAAGGGTAGGCGGGGTAGACTCCCTCCATGCCCTTTGCTGCGGGCCCTGTGGCAAGCTCGCGGTTGTCAACGGGCACATACAGCCGCCCATTGACCGGATTGATCCATGGCGCTACGCCGAACATCCCGTAGATGCGCCTGATCGTGCGGCCTGAGTGGCCGATGAGCGCCAGCTTGTCCACTGTGCCAAGGAGGACCGACGGCGCGAGGTCGTAGATGTCTTCATCGACAATGTAGAAGGGCATAGCCCTCCATTGGCCCTCGTTGGAGTCACAGTGAATATCTGTGCAGACGTGGCCGAGCGTCTGGTCTCCATGGTCAACAAATAGCCGAAGTGCAGTTTCACCCCCACAAAAGGGACATTTGGGCAATTTGCGCCATGCACGCATCGCTGCCGAATACTTAGAGTCTTTCTCCCGGAGGGCTAGCTCGTTGTCCAGAGTGGGTGGGCTAGCGGATACGGTCGGGATACTCTTGACCCCCTTGGCACTATGCCGATTCGGCGAACCACCGCTACCGACCCAAAAGCCGATGGATAGTGGATCTCCTTCGTACCCGCGGTGACGGCGTACAAGTTCGCCTTGCGCCAGTACGCGCGCGCATCGCTGCGCCTGTTGGATTGTCAGAAGCCGCAGCGGGTAGCGAATGAGTGCCGTAATGCCGCGTTTCTTCCTTCGAAGGCGATCAAACATGAGGTTGAAAGCCAGAAGTCCGAAGAACGCTTCGGATTTTCCACCGCCGGTCGCGAAGTACAGCAGCGTGACGGCGTCGTCTCTGCGCTTGTCGTAGAAGTGTGCGAATTCAGGAATACGTGAAGCCAACGCGGGGATGTTGGCGATGACAAAGGCCAACTGGAAAAGGCGCCACTCACTATCGTCCCTTTTGAATCGGATCTTCATGAAGTTGGCCATTGACTCATTCATGGCGAGCCACGCCTCGTAGACGATCGCTTTCGGATCGGTCTGCGGCCCGCGCTTGCGCCAAACTGCGCGAGACTCCTGCAGACACTTTAAGCCGGTTGCTACTGCATCCATCTCTGAAGCCCATTTCTGCTGGTCCAGACGAAATGCCTCTTGTTCGCGTGCGATGCCGTCCGTGTCGGATGATTCAAGCCCTTCCGCAGGATTCACATGCGCGGGAAGGCCGTCGAGCCACTGTTGCATGGCCGGCACGAGCGGCGTCAGACCGTCTAGGCCGTCCGGCTCAGCTAGCGCGCGCACTCCACGTTGAACGCCATTCGCACTAGTCGGGATTATGCGTGGTTGGGTGTAGCGGGGCGTCCAAGTCGTCCGCAACAAGCGATTTTCGGCATCGGATTCCTCTTGGACGACACCGCAGTTGTGCCCCATTGCGGGATAGGTGAGGTACTTGTTATATCGATAGTAAGGGTCGACGCGCTCCAGTTTGAGCGGGTGATGAAGCGCTATCGGAACGCGTGCTTGAAAAGACACAAGGAAGACGGCTTCCTCAGTTTCGTCGATATGCTGCTGCGGCATGGGGCTGACGTTCTCAAGCGCGAGAAAAAAGCTACGCTTGGAAGGATCGAGCCAGTCAGTGTGCAACTCCAGGTCCCAGCTCAACTGGATCTGCGGCAAAGCGATGCGCAGCTGTGACCTGCGCACAAGCCCGAGGAAGTCCGACCACTTTGTGTACTGGCTAGCAGGTATCGTCAATTGATGACGATACCCCCATGCCTTTCCGCCGTTGTCTGGGTCGTCACTTTGGGCCCAATCGAGGAGACGCTTTGCCACGGCGCCATTCATCAGCGCTGCGTGCGTATCAATATCGAAAAGAAGTGCCTCGGTGGGCTTCGCGGTATCGAGTTCCAGTGCAGGGAGTTCGACGTCAAGTCTCATCCACTTGTGCGGGACTGTGAGTGGCTCGAAGTGATCGTCCCGAATTGGCAGCGCCTCTCCAGCAGTGACGCCAACCGCTTCGCGGTTGGTTTCACCCGGCGAATCAGTTTCGTCGAGTTGTGTCTCTTCCGGATCAACCTCGTTCGGCGGAAAATCAGACGTCAGGAGGTGTCTCGGGATCCCCTTTGCAGCATAGATCCCATCGACAATCCTTTCGCGAATAGCCGTCCATTCCGGATGCTTCCATCTTGATGTGTATGCGCCTTTGACCTTCTCCCATTCTTCGTCCAGCTTTCTGTTGCGCTCCGCCTGGATCTCTGCAACCACCTCCTGACGCATCATGAAAACGGGCCTGCAGTTTGGTCGCTTGAGGTCGTCCTCTCGCGGCAGCGTTCGCACGTAGACCGAAAGTCGAGGCTGCACGGTTATCACTGAAGGGGTGGCCGCATTGAGCTGCATTTGCATGCCGTGGGACGATATCCAGATGGGCGAAGTTACTTCGTCGTCGCCCGTCGGGCTGCGCTGTGGCAACAGAAAGCCGGAGTTCAAAAGCGCCCTCGGACGGGCGCCGAAAATATATTGACCGGTTTTCCCCTGGCCACTGAGTTGTGCGTAAGTCAGGTTCAGGATACTATCGACGACTGCCTCCTTGAGGGTCGACGGAATACCGTTGGGGTCAGCGCGAAGAACGGACTGGCTCATTACAACGACTCCTTTAGGGGACCGGCGTATTCGACTGTGAACAGATTGTCGCGAGCTTCATCAAACAGTTGCGTCAGCGTCCGACGCTTGATGTTCGAGTTGGCCATGGCGGACTCAGGCTGCAATAGCATGTATTCGTAGATATCCGAAACATGGCGGCCATCCAGTCGACGCGAGTTGCGTACTGCCAAAATGACCCGCTGCCACTGGTATGCAGCTTCAAGCGGCGAGAACCCTAGGACTTGGGCAAAGGCCTTGAACGTCGGCTCGCGCAGCGGCGCCTGTGGACGGAGTTCGTCGAAAGGAGTGTCAGGCGAACGGCCAAGGTCAATCCACTGACGCATCGCTTGAGGGCTAGGTAGGTCCTTTTCCTGGTTCGGATCGAGCTGAAGGATTTTTTCGCGTATCGCACGTACCTTCTCGGAAAGCGTGATCTGGGTAAATCGCTGCGCAAGATGGATTTGGACCTGTTCATGATAGCTGCGCAAGGCAGCTTCGAACGTCTTGTCTTGTTGAATGGGCAGGCCCGCGTCGCGTAGCACTTGCTCGACCATTTCGCGTAGCTCGGTCGACATGACAAACATCCTGTCGCCGATTTCGAGTGAACGAACCTGGCACGCCCTGAATCCAGCGTCGGACGCATACTGCGAAGCAGGGTCGTATACGTACACCTCTGCTGTGTCTCTGCGGTACTGCACGCTGCCGCTGTCGAACCGGATGACCCACGAGTCCTGAGGTATCTCGTGGTCCTTAGCCACAGCATCCGACGACAACTCGACCCGGAAAGTGGGGAGGGCGTAGCTCCCGGTGGATAGCACCGAGGCGTCTTCTGGCACGTCCTTCAATTGGCGCAGGATGGATTCCATCCTCGGCTTGTAGGACTTGAATTCCGGCATGCGCTCGACGATGGAATTGAGTGTAGCGCGGAGGAACTGACTCGCTCGTTGAGTTAGCAACACGGTCGAATGCGCGGGGACGCGATCGTCGGTTAGCAGCACACGCAAGCTATCCTCATTGAGCCCCGCGAAGACCAGGCTGGAGGATTGCAGCGCATCAAGATGTTCCTCGAGATGTGCAGCTGACACTAGATGCACACGTTCCTGGAAGGTGTAATATGCAAGCCCACCCGGGTATTGTCCGTATTCGACGAGGAATCGCTCTGCCAGGGATCGATAGAGCGCTCCGGTAAACACCACGGTTACGTTTCGCTTCTTGCCGGCTGCCGCGTGCGCGATGATGCTGGCAAGCTTGTGAGCAAACGGTGTTGCCTCGAAGTAGTTAGTGAACAGCTTCGAGCCGCGGTCCAGGCACTCCATGACGCTGGTCCGTTTGTCACCCAGCCCGCCACTGCGGTCAAACTCGTGAACCGCCCCGAGATGGGCGGGCCAGTCGAATGCGGCTCGTGTCCTGCTCGATATTTCCGGAGCAGCGAGATATTCCGACATGTGTCGAACTCCGCAAGGGAGCGCCGCGAGACGAGACAGGAATGATGCGGCTTGAACGAGTGAGTCTGCAGCTATCTTGCCGGCAGGACTGGCGTTGGCGATCCGAGCAAGCTTGCTAGCAACTTTTGCGACATCCATGTCTACGACGTGGACGTCAAACTCGCGTGGAACGGGATACAACGTTTCTTGACCTCCGGCCGGCAGCAGCCCATCCCCATCGACGCTACTTGGAACCCCCGAAATCCTGTACTCGTGAGGTGTGTTCCACCGCCGTTCGGGCTCACGCTTGAGGTTCTGCTCCCATAGGTCATCTTTTAGCCTGAACGCGACGTACGGATCGTCTGTAACGACAATGACTCCAGGCGGCTTGTCGCGAAAGATTTCCTCCAGCATAAGGGAGAATCGGACGAGGCGGCCCTTCCAGCCCGACGCTTCGAGGCGTATCGCTCGGGTGGCCTGCACGAGGACAACCTCGGGCGCCCCGAGTTTGGCGAGTGTCCTGCAGGCCTGCCGAAGCTCGCTCTCAGACATGCGGCCGTCCAACGCGAAGAGGGCATCCGGCGCTGACGCGGGTGCACCGATAACGGCGCAGTTCGTTCCCAGGGCTCTGGCATGGGCTCGTCTTATGAGCTTCGCTCGGATGAGACCAAGAAGGCGGGAGTCACACGACCCCCAACCACTGAATCCAGGAGTCGCGAGGAAATGTGGCAGCAGTTCTCCTATGGTCGGATTGAACATCTCTCCCGGAATCTGGGGAAGGCTGCGATCTGACAAGGAGAAGAAGAAGGGGTCCTTGTCCGGCATATGCCTGGTGATTGTCGCGTCGGAATTGCCCTCGAACAGGTCGTTGGCGATGCGGAGAATGCTGGGCCGGTCGAAATGTATGTGATTGAGACTATGGAAGGCGTTCGTTTTTACCGGAAAGAGCAACCCTCGCACGCCTTGTTTGTCCCCTTCGTGCCACCTGGCCAGCGTGGCAAGCGCGTGGACAAGTGTCAGGGTCTTTAGCGATGCCGGCCACACCATGGCGAGGTGGCGAGAGCGATGTTGCGCTGCGTGCAGGTACAGGTCAGCCAGAGATACGAGCGCACTTGAGGGCGCGCTTGGCTGCCTACCTTCATCCCGAAAAAGCGCAATTAGCGCGTCACGGGTGCGAGGGACGACAGGCGGCGGTGGCTCCGCTTCCAGTCGCTGGGCAGCGGCTTTGCGTTTGGCGCGCCGTGATGGTGGAGTGGACGGCGCCGCAGGCCTGCGGGACGCGAACAGCTTTGCCTGCTCCTCGCGTCGTCGCTTTTGTGCCTCCCGTAGGTCGTTAAGCTGCTTCCTCGATTCCATGATTCGTGTCTGTGCCGATATTTGCCGAGATTTAGCTAGAAACGAGTGGCCTACCGCTCTCCCAACGCCTTCCGCGCTGCGCTGGCCATGTCGTATCCCTGTTCGAGATACCTCTTGAGCCTGGAGGGATCAGGCAGGCGTAGTTGACCCAGCTCAAAAATCGATACGTTGGTTGCCCCCGATATACAGCGGAAATAGCGGTCTACCGTTGGTGTTCCCAGCAACTCTGCAAGCTGTGCCGGCGCAAGCGCAGGATCGGGCGCCGTCTGCTCAAGGATGACCGTGTGGTTCTCGCCAACGAATCCGCCGTAGGTGTCGATGAGTTGCTTTGGAATCGCTGCGGCGACCAGCCGGCGCGGCTGCTCATTTGACGTGACGCGTTGAAGCACGACGCTAGGCCTGCGTACGACAGATGGATGATCCTTTGTGCCCATGTTTACAAAGCAGTGCTCCTTGTTGGCCTTCGGAGCACCGGTGAACCGTAGGGTACCGTCCTGAGCAATGTCACTTGACCATAGCAGTGGGACCGCCGTGCGACCACGCGCGCGCTCGGCGCTTTTGGCTGAAGCATAGGTTGTCCGGGTGTCGCGATTCCAGACGAACGCACCAATTCGCGCCATATATCCGTAATGGGCCAACGTGGCCTCAGAGCTGCTCGCTTTCTTTAGCAGCGCGACATCGCTCTCGATGCGCGGAATCGGCCAGGCAGCGCCGGAGTTCGGCAGAACGCAGCGTCCAACGTCAACGTAGTTACCGTCCCGCGAGACCACGGATACCTCGGCGTCGGCCTTCTGCTCGTGCCCAACCTCTTCGCGGCGGGCGAGCGTAAGCGCCGTCTCCTGCTCGACGTCGATGAACACACCGAGGCGGCTGCTCACCATGCCGATGCTAAGTATCGTGGTTTGTGCAATCAGGTAAGTTCGCAGCTTTGAGAAATACTGGCCAGACATAAAGCTGGTCGGTGTAACCAGTGCACACACGCCACCCGGCGCAAGCAGCTTGACGCAGAGAGCGATGAACAGCGAATACAGATTCGGCTGTGCCTCGATAACATCGCTGAATGCGTCAAAATACACTTCGACTTCAGTAGCTGGCATTTTCCTGAAGGGGGGATTGCAAACCACCACGTCGAGCGAGCCGAGCAGGTGGTCGGCCTCGAGGAGAGAGTCAGCTTCGTAGACCTGAAACGTCGGGCATTGACCGGCGGCCACGACTTCGTCGTAGAGAGCGATGAGCAGGAAGTGCTTCGACAGCTCACAGAGCACTGGGTCCTTGTCGAATCCAAGAAGGTGGCACTCCACGTGCTCGAGAATCTGCGCCGCACTTGCTCCGCGACGTAACAGCGCATCACGCATGCGAATCGCGATTGGCGTCAAAAAGGCGGCACCGCCACAAGCTGGATCGCAGAAGCTACGGGTAGCGAAGTGCACTCCGCTTTGCGAGAGGTCGTCGAGTAGGCGCTTCGTCAGGGACGGAGGTGTGAAGAACATCGCGAGTTGCTTGCGACGCTCCTCCCCCGAAAGCTGGGCATATGCCGAGGAGAACCAGTACGTAGCTTCGAGAAGCTCTTCTTCCTTCACGAAGTCGACAAATGCGCATACTGCAGGGTCGTGTTTCAACACCGCAATCGTGCGTAGACCAGACTGCGGCAGGGCGGGGAACGAATGCTTGCACCAGACGGCTAGCGCGCTACCAATGAGATACTCCGGACCAAGTTGCGTCTCCTCCATGACTGTTCGGAGTTCACGAACTATGCGGTGGAAGCGGGTCTTCTTGGGTAGTGCCATTGGCGTAATAGTCGGGTCAACGTGTGCGTCGCCGGAACTCCTGTTTCCCCGGGAATCCCAGTGCTTCGAGTCGTGGCTGTATTTAATACTCGCGAGTTCGTTTTGGCCACGGGACTCATCACCGCGCTGCGACCGAGGAGAGCCCCTTTGTCCCCACCGGGTAGGACTTAAGGGGCTTCGCTCGTGAGCACCCAGAAATGTAACACTGCGTGACGGCTCGTGTTCACGTCCGTGCGACAAAATTGCTTTCGGAGGATACTTGAAGCCAATTATGCGAAACGCATACGGGCCGCATATTACTTGGTATCCGGGCGACGCTCCCAGTCCCGCGGGATGAGGGCTTCTCCGGAAGCCCGAGTCCATCGATGTTTCGTCGCCGCGACGTATCTTGGGTCATCCGTCAGGTATGCGTGTTCGAGCAACAGGACCTGCAGCCCACTCCGCCTACCAACCTCTTCAAACAAGAAGTTAATGTGCTGCCGCATTGCCAAAAAGTCCTCGTCGTCGGCTCCGATGGGGATTTCGTCGCGCCCGTCATCATCCGATTCGTCGAGATCGTCAGAATCGACGTTGCGCGATTGCGCAACAATTTGACTCCCTGCGAGCTCGAAGCTCACCTCGGTATCGCGCGAGTTCCGATTTGGAAAGTACGGGCGGCTGATCTGATCAATCACTAGAAGGCCCGGAACAGGGCGGTTGTCTCTTTCGAAGTGGTGTTGAAGGCCGAAGGCCAGCGCCACGTGTACCGCCAGGCAGTTCTGGTCGGAACCGATATCGTGCATTGACAGAATTGCGCCATCTGAGCCAGGTTCGACGACATTCACTCGAGGTTCACGAGCAGAAAACAGGAGTTCAGCCTCGATACACGGCTGTGCTTTCGGTAAATCCGAAAACGCGTCTGATGCGAAGCGCGATACAGCGGATTCGGCCCGTTGCAGGCGCATACGCCGATTGTCGGTATCGATAAGTGCCTCAAGTCGTTCGATTTCGCCCTCAAGCCATGTGAGGTCCTTGGCGGGCGAAAGCAGTTTGTCGTCAATAGACTCCAGAAAGCCCGCGATTTTGCCGCGAATGTAGGCTTGCAACTGTCCGAGATCCGCCAATCGCTTGCCTTCCTGAACGCGAGCTAGGGTGGCTGTGATGCTGGCATCCAATTCTCGCAATTCCGCGCTTAAGCGATTGGAACTCTCGGCCAGTTCGGTCACGCGAGCATCCAACTGAGGGCGGACGCGTTGAATTGCCGAACTCTCCTTACGAATCGTCTGTATCGTCCGTTTAAGAGCTGCAGCGACCTCAGCGCCTTGCTCGGTGTCGGCATTGCAGACGGGGCAGACTGGCGCAAACCCTTCGAGCTGGAGATGTTGAGCAATGTTAAGCCGTTCCTCCTGTTTTTTTACTGCGCCCTGATAGCCAGCCGACTCGCTGGCAGCAAGTATGGCTGCTTGATGGCGGCGCTTTGTCTGATTGAACTCCGTCAGCAGGGCCTTCCGTCGTGCATGTAGCTCCCCGATGTCGCCATCCGTCGGATATTGTGCCGTGAGGGCATCAGCCGACATTGCTCGGCGGAGCAAATCAACAAGCATCTGCTCGTCCGCTTCGATTGGAGCTTCTGCTGCGATACCGGCACGAGTTGCTTCAGTAAGCAACACCCGTGAGCGTTGCTTGAGCAGGCTGTCGTTCGAGCGGCGGGCGTGCTCTCTCGCTCGCTCAACCTCAAGTTCCTTACGGCGTTGTCGCAGCAGCCGTTCATTTAACAGCGAAGCGGCTGTGCTGACGCCGAGGAAGTAGGGCAGTGTCGAAATGATGCCGCTCGCCTTTTTACTATCCTGAAGCCCGTGGAGCAACACGGCTTCACTATCGATTACTTCCTTCGTAACGAAGATGTATGGTGCTATATGCCGAACGGTCGCTCTGTCGGTTCGAGTTCGCCCCAGCTGTTCGGCTTCAACTGCACCCTCGTCGCCGATGCCGAAAGCGCGCTCGAGTTCGCCCTTGGCTGCGTCGATCGTTGTTCTTCCTTCAAATTCGTCAATGCTGCGAGGTACGCGTAGTTTGCGACCAGTACTCACGTACATGTAGTGGCTGCTCTGCTTTCCTGCGCCTGGAATCTGACGGCAGACGACCATCTCATCATCACCGCGTACCCACTTCACTCCCACTGCGATGCTGTGTCGGCGAACATAAACCGGTAGCGTGCAGGTTGACGATCCCAAACAGTAGTCGAGCGCCTTGATTACGGCCGATTTCCCCGTACCAGACGCTCCAGTGATTACATTCACTTTACCCGGATCAAGCGAAATCTCTCGGAATGCGCTGTTTACGCCGAGAAAGAAAATCGTTTTCACATTCCAGCGTTTCATACAGTCACTCCAAAGCCCTCCATGATCACGCGGGCCGAGCCTGCGGCCGCCATCCAACGGCCGAGCAAACGCGCCCGCGAAAGAATTTCGCTGATCCCGCTGGTTTTCTCATATGTCGGCACGCGTTTGAGATCACCAGATAGCAGCCCCTCGTTGTCGAGGCGTAGCATCTCTATGTGACAGCCGAAGCGAACAGCGGTGGTCGTGATTTGCAGCGTTCGGTTGACGCGTTTTGCGAAGTCCTCACGGATGCGTGGGCTCCGATGTAGCCACGACATCAGACCGGTAGAATGATTGGTATGCGCGAACGTTGCTGCCAGGTCCTCAGACATTGCAATTGGGAGGACCGGGTAGGCGACGATTAGCGAAGGCGGTACTCCGATCGTCTTCGAATGTGAGGCGCAAAACTCGGCTAGCACGGCGGCACAGAATGCTGGATTGGTGTCGGCGTAGATGTCGTAGGCCAGTTCCATCAGTCTTTGTCCAGAAGTTTCTTGAATTCAGGGTGCCACCCGACTGTAAGTGACATCGCCAATGTCTGATACGAACCGCGGACGTAATAGGGGGCGTTCCAGTTCGGTGCAAGAGGCCTTACCTGTTTGTATGCTTCGTCGTGAGACCATCGAAGTATGTCTAGGCCCTTACGACATTTATTATCGTCATCATCGCTGGTGCAACCCCGTGCCATGCGGCGATGAAGATCACTCCATGCTTCGCGAAGAATGGTATCGTATTGAGCGAGTCGCGTTGCCATATCGAGGCGATTTTCGATCCACGCGTGGCGTTGCTCGCAGGCACGCCATTGTTCACGGGTGGCAACTTCAATATCCAGGTCGTCGCCACCGACCAAGGCAATTTGTGCGACGAGCATGGAATCTGCCTCATGATCGGGAGGCGGAAGTAGTGTCTCGAACTCGGGGAGCAACTCCTCGCGCTCGATTTCGCCGGCGAGATGCGCGATTTCACGCTGAACCTCTATCCTGGCGATGGAATGCTCTCGCATATTGCATAAGGTATGGATAACCTGAAGATCCCACCAGGCAATGAGGCGCTGAGCCAAAGGTGAGCGATACTCGTCAGGAAATAGTGTGAGCCTGCGTGCAATGTCCACCTCAAGGTCGACAATACAGGATTCTCCGGACATGATGCTCGTGCGCTTGAGGAGTTCCGTTTGAGTCGACTCGGGCAAGGCGAGGAATGCCTCGCAAGCTTTGACCCGATCTAAGTGGGGAGGTTTGGGATTGCCAGAAGCAAGAGCAGCACCGTGTTCGTCGACAACGCGTTGTGCTTCTTTTGCGAGGGCCTCGCGTAGCTCAGTTCGATCCGCTTCGTGGTCCAGGAGAGCCTGGAGTACAGGCTCCTCACCGAGCGGCGCAACTGTCACCAACTGGAACTTCGTGGCACTGAGAACCAGCCGCGGCAGAACGTCAATCCATGCTTTGAGCGTTCGCCACAATGGGCGCGAAGCAAGCGTCACAGCGGCCGGATCGGCCGACAGCGAGTGCTTAAGCTGGGTTAGCAGTGTCTGCCCGCTTGACCGGAGTACGACGTCGTCCAACGTCTCGACGCAAACCGTTGCATCGTCGTGCGAGTGGTCCAGGAGCGTGCGCAATGCATAGAACGCCTGATAGTAGAATCCGAGCGCGGCATCACCCGCCGAGTGGCTTGTTGCCTTGGTTGCGTTCACGTCTCAAATCCCCACGGAATGACGATACTGCTGCCAGGCGTTTACAGGACCATGTACCCCAGATCGTCGAGGGAGCAATTTCCGCGGCTCGTTAGCAACTTCTTGGTCCGCCTGCATTTTCAGAAGGGGATCGACATCCGCACTAAAATCGTCGCCAGTCTCGGCGAAAAATTCGTCTGCGTCGGCGCTGGGGGACCGGCGGTCAACCCTGTTGCTAACTGGAAGGAGCAAATGCGCAAAGCAAAGGCGAAGGACAGGATGGCTCGCGGCATGCCGGAGGCCTTCCGGCCCCTTCCGACGGCGAGTGATTAACTTGTCGTTTCCACCTGTTTTCTGATTCTGGCCTAGCATCCCCGGATTCACCCTATGTGCAGTCAAGCGATATCGCAATGAGCGCCTCATTAACGCTCTTCCCGTACCGCATTTATATGGAGCGTATTTAATCACGTCGACGAATAAAAACCCATCTGCGGAGGGCCTGCTCGTTTCTGTGCGGAGACGCGGATCTTGACAAATTCCGATGTATCAGGCAATCGCCTTCCTGCGTAGGTCGCGCAGCTGAGTATTTATGCGTTATGCATTGACGGCCGCAACCTGCGTTTGTTTATCGATGCACAAACCTATAGCGTTACGAGGTTCCGACGTAGAAGGCTACATCTGCAGTTGGTCGGCCAGGCGTCCGATCTGGAATCAGGGATACGACGCATCGGATATTTCGGCCAGAGTTGAGGATCGCGGCACCGGTTGGCTTTGATCGTACCGTGCTGGAAAGAGCCTGACGGTATCGATAACGGTATCACCTTCAAAAATCGCCTTCAGGTATCCCGTCCCCATCGCAATTAAACAAAAGGGGCCATTGGTTTTCCATTGCGATCCACAGAAAGTCGCGAAGTGCTGGAAAGATTTTTCGGTATCACTGGCGGTATCATCCCATTGCGAATTGGCGGAACCATTGTCCCATAAGGGTTTTGGCCATTGATTGACAATCAAGTGGGAATGATCGGGTGGTGATTCGATGCCAGTTCGCAAGGACCGGATCGGAAGCGCCCGCGTGGCATTTTCTGGTCTGTCCAAGCGATTGACCTTGCTGTATGGGTAGGATGATGGGTAGGCCATCGTCAGGCAGAGTGGGAGTCAAACCTGGCGGGGCTTTGCGGGCCACTGTTGGAATCTGCTGCCTTCCGCCACAGTACCTCCCGGGGCGCCTTGGGCTGCCCTGTCTTGTCGTATCGAACTGGATCGCAATTCCGCCACGCCCACCAAAAAACTGTTTTTGTATCATAGATGATAAGTGTATCATTTATGACGTGTATGACAATGGGGCGGCGCGAGATGTGTGCCGGTCGTGCAGCGGCGTGCGTGCAGTGTCCCATTCCGCAACAACGAATTGCGCACATGAATCTGCCCGATTGCGCGCTAACCAGCAGGAGAACTCATGGAAAAGCGACACGTCGCTGGAGTCGGTCAAGCGAAAACCGGAACCCTCGGTGCCATCGAAGCGCCCGGTGAACCCGCAACAAAAGACGCGACCGTGACCGCCTACTATCGCCAATCATTGTTCTGGGGCGCTGTTGCCTTGTCGGCCGGCGTGCTGCTGTGGACCCTGCGCTCCGTGCTGACGCCTTTTCTGCTCGGCGCGATGATCGCGTATGTTCTCCAGCCGGGCGTGGAGTGGCTGGTCCGTCGGCGCGCGCCGCGCGGTCTTGCAGCGCTGGTCATGATGGCGCTATTCGTTGCGCTCGTGGCGCTGCTGGTTCTGCTGGTATTCGTGGTTGTCCGGATGGAAGGCCCCGAGCTGACCGGGCAGATTCCTTCGCTTGCATCGAAACTCGAGGCGGCCAGCAAGCCGTGGCTTGCTTCCGTTGGAATCGACTTCCGGCCTGATTGGACGAGTCTGCGCGCCGCACTGGCCGCGCACCTGATGGCAAGCGAGCACGATGCTGTCCTCGCCGTCTGGCAATATCTGCGCACGGGCGGCAGCGCGATGATCGACGTAGCGGGAAACCTCGTGATCTTGCCACTCGTGCTGTTCTATCTGCTGTATGACCGGCCCGAAGCACTGGAACGGATCGAAAGCTTCGTGCCACGGCGCTGGCTCGCAAAAACGCGGGACTTCGTCGCCGGAGTCGATCACATGATGTCGCAGTACTTGCGAGGGCAGCTTGCCGTCGTCGCGGTGCTGGCCGTCTTCTACCCGGCCGCGCTGACAATGGCCGGATTACGCATCGCGTTGCCCGTGGGTCTCCTCACGGCCCTGGCCGTCGTCATTCCGTACATCGGATTTGCGACAGCGCTGACGTCTGCGCTTGTCGCCGCGGTTCTGCAATTCGGGGACTGGTACGGCGTAGGAGCGGTGGCGCTCGTGTACGGAGTCGGCCAGATCCTCGAAAGCGTCGTTCTCACACCACGGCTCGTCGGCGAGCGCATCGGTCTGCATCCGCTCGCGGTCATCTTCTCGTTGCTGGCGTTCGGGAAGGTGTTCGGGTTCTTCGGCATTCTGCTCGCACTGCCGGCCAGCGCCGCGTGCGCTTCGGCGTTGCGGGAGCTGCGCCGTCACTACCTGAGCACCGCGCTTTATCGGGGTTGATCGCGCTGCCGCGAGCGCGCCCGACGGCATGCGCCGGCGCTCATGACACACTGGCGGTGCCGGGTGGCATGGGGCGCCGCGCGATCCTTTCTGCCTCCATGCGCTTGAGGCCGACGCCCTGCAACACGACTGTCGCGATGTTCTCGGCGAACCGTTCCTCCCGCGAGTGGAGGGCTTGTCGCGACTGGCTGGTCCGCTGCGAAGACGACGGCGAACGAAGCTCGGCCGCGAGTCCGGCGAGGACGGTGCCGATCGCCGAGATCGCACATAACAGCTCGTCGGCGACCATGAAGCGGCTTTGAGCAATGCCTCTGCGCATGTCGCGCAACAGGCGCTGTCCAAGTCCCGTGCTGAGCGCGTGTGCGGATAGCCCTTCGCGGATCAGCAGTTGTCCCCACACGGGATCGCGACAGGCGCGCAACAGCGTATGACGTACCGACACGGCAAGCACTTCAGCCGGGTCGGCCAGGCCGCTGACGAGGCCATCGAGCGTATCGGCGAATTCTTCGAATAGCCATTCAATCAGTGCCGTGAAGAGTCCTTCTTTCGAGTCGAAGTGGTTGTAGAACGACCCGAATCCTACATCTGCAGCGTCGGTGATCTCGTTGATCGTGACGCTGTCCATTCCCTTTTTCGAGACCAGGCCGAAGGCGGCATGGAGCAGACGCATGCGCGTTTCACGCTTGCGCCGCATGAGCCGAGGCGACCGTTCCGCGCCGCGCTCGCGCGGCGCATCCGCCCCTTCGGCTGTATGCCGATGACACGCGCGCTGACTGCGGACATTTGACATGTTGCTCCTCCGATTACTGTTTGTTGTGATGTTACGTTTCAACGTCATAATTGACAAGCTTATCAGAAGTGGGTTTAATGTCACCGCTGCGACGAAACGACCCAGACGAGTCGGCCGCCGGCCGCGCGATTCGCTTCGGGCGGCGCGGATCAATTTCCACCTGGACTCATCAGCTTCCTTGTGAACATCGTGAAACACTCCGGTACCCACGCGCCGATACGGGCGCGCTCCCTGTTACTTTCCTGCGCCCGGTCGATGCACCGGGCACCCGCCGTCATTGCGGCGTGCAGCGCCATCCTTCTTTGCGGATGCCACCACCGTGAAGCGCCTGTGCCTGAAGCCAAGCCCGTAGTCGCGCTTGCCGTCCACCCGGATGGGCGTATCGCGGGCGACTCGTTGCCGGCCCAGGTTCAGGCGCGCTACTCCACGCCGCTTTCCTTCCGGGTCGGGGGCAAAATCATCGAGCGGCGCGTGCGGATCGGCGATACGGTGAAGGCAGGGCAGACGGTCGCACTGCTCGACCCCACCGATCTGCAAAACAATCTCGTCAATGCGCGCGCCCAGCTCGATGCCGCCGAACATCGTCTCGTCTTCGCGAAGCAGCAGCTCGACCGGGACGAGGCGCAGGCACGCGCGAACCTGATATCGACCGCGCAACTGGAGCAGACTCAGGACGCCTACGCTTCCGCGCTCGCGCAGCGCACTTCCGCCCTCGCGCAGATGGCGCTTGCGACCGATCACCTGCGCTACGCGACGCTGGTCGCAGACCACGACGGCGTGATCACGTCGGAAGATGCCGATACCGGCCAGAACGTTCAGGCAACCCAGGCGGTGTATCACCTCGACTGGACGGGCGACATCGATATTGCCTGCGACGCACCGGAAGCGACGGTGAATGCGCTGGCGCTCGGCAGCAAGGCGCGCGTCACGCTGCCCGCGCTGCCCGGCAAGACCTTCGACGCCACGGTGCGCGAGGTGTCCGCCGCCGCCGACCCGGAAAGCCGCACCTGGCGCGTCAAGCTGACGCTGACGTCGCCAGGCCCGCAGGTGCGTCTGGGCATGACCGCGAACGTGAGCTTCGATACCGCGGGTAACGCCGCCACAGGACAGTCGTACACGCTGCCCGTCACCGCGCTCTTTCACCGCGGCGAGCAACCCGCCGTGTGGGTGGCGCGCAAGGGCAGCGACACGCTCGAACTGCGTCCGGTTACCGTCGCGCGATACGACGAACGGACGGTCTCGATCAGCTCGGGGCTGCAAGACGGCGAGTGGGTCGTCCTGCAGGGCGTGCATGCGGTTAGCGCCGGCGAGCATGTGCAGGTCGTGCCTCCACTGCATGCGGAGGACGTTTCGTCATGAACGCGCGCGACCATGAGAAAGCGCGCGACGACGCGCGCGTGAAAACGGGCAACGGTTCCGGTGCTGAAGAGACGGGTTTCAACCTGTCGGCGTGGGCGTTGCGGCACCAGCAACTGGTGATCTTCCTGATCGGGCTGGCCACGCTGTTCGGCGTGATCGGCTACACGCACCTTGCGCAATCGGAAGATCCGCCCTTCACGTTCCGCACGATGGTCATCAAGACCTACTGGCCAGGCGCAACGGCCCGCGAAGTGCAGGAGCAGATTACCGACCGCATCGGCCGGCAGTTGCAGGCGGCGCCGTATGTCGACAACATCAAGAGCTACTCGCGGCCCGGCGAGTCGATGATCTTCTTCGCGATGAAGGACTCGGCGCCCGTCAAGGAAGTGCCCGAGACCTGGTACCAGGTGCGCAAGAAAGTCGGCGACATTCAGTCGACGCTTCCCAAGGGAACGGCGGGGCCGTTCTTCAACGACGAGTTCGGCGACGTCTATACGAACATCTACGCGCTCGAAGGCGACGGCTTTTCGCCCGCTCAACTGCACGACTATGCGGACAAGCTGCGGACGGTGCTGTTGCGCGTACCCGGTGTGGCGAAGGTGGACTACCTCGGCGATCCCAATCAGCACATCTTCGTCGAGATTTCGAACGCGCAATTGACGCGGCTTTCGATCACGCCGCAGCAACTCGCTCAGGCGATAGACGCGCAGAACGCCGTGGCGCCCGTCGGTACTATCACGACGGCTGACGATCGCGTATTCGTGCGGCCAAGCGGCGCGTTCAGGAACGAACAGGCGCTCGCCGACGTGCTGGTCACCGTCAACAAGCGTTCGTTTCGGCTGGGCGACATCGCGACCATCAAACGCGGCTACGACGATCCGCCAGCCACGCAGATGCGCGTGGGCGGCAGCGCGGTGCTTGGCATTGGCGTGACGATGCAAAAGGGCGGTGACGTGATCGACCTCGGCAAGGCGCTCGACGCAAAGACTGCGGAACTTCAGGCGTCTCTGCCGGCGGGTCTGAAGCTCGCGGCCGTGTCGAGCATGCCCCACGCGGTGAAGCATTCGGTCGACGACTTCGTGGAGGCGGTGGGTGAAGCGGTGGCCATCGTGCTGGTGGTGAGCCTCGTCTCGCTCGGTTTGCGTACCGGCATGGTCGTCGTGATCACGATCCCGATCGTGCTCGCGGTCACCGCGCTGTGCATGCATCTGTTCGGTATCGGGCTGGACAAGGTATCGCTGGGGACGCTGGTGCTCGCGCTGGGGCTTCTGGTCGACGACGCGATCATCGCTGTCGAGATGATGGCGGTGAAGCTCGAACAGGGTTGGAGCCGCATGCGCGCGGCCGCCTTCGCCTATACCAGTACGGCATTTCCAATGCTGACCGGCACTCTGGTCACGGTCTCGGGCTTCCTGCCGATTGCGCTCGCCAAATCGAGCACGGGCGAGTACACCCGTTCCATCTTCGAAGTGTCGGCCATCGCGCTGATCGTTTCGTGGATTGCGGCGGTCGTGCTGGTGCCGTTGCTGGGCTTTCATCTGCTGCCGGAGCACACAGGCCACGGCAGCGGTGAGCACGACCACGAGCACGACGTGTACAACACGGGTTTTTATCGGCGTCTGTCGGGCTGGGTCAGTTGGTGCATCGACCGCCGCTGGGCCGTGCTCGGCGTGACGGCCGTGCTCTTCGCGATCGCGATGGCCGCCTTCACGCGCGTGCCGCAGCAGTTCTTTCCGAACTCGGAGCGGCCTGAACTGCTGGTCGACCTGAGGCTGCCGGAGGGCGCCTCGTTCGAAGCGACGCTGCGTGAAGCGAAGCGCCTCGAGAAGGTGCTGGACGGCAAGCCGGACATCGATCATTTCGTCGACTTCGTCGGCACCGGCGCGCCGCGCTTCTACCTGCCGCTCGACCAGCAGCTTCAGCAGCCGAACTTCGCGCAGTTCGTCATTACCGCGAGAGACGTCGAGACGCGCGAAGCGTTGATGCACTGGCTCGACGGCAAACTCGAGAAGGACTTTTCCGAGGTTCGCACGCGGGTTGCACGCCTCGAAAACGGGCCGCCCGTCGGCTTTCCGATCAAGTTTCGCGTGAGCGGCGACGACATCGCGACCGTGCGCGCGATCGCGGAGACCGTCGCCGAAAAGACCCGCGCCGACTCGCGCACGCGCAACGTTCAGTTCGACTGGGACGAACCCGCTGAACGCTCGATCTCTTTCGAAATCGACCAGAACCGCGCGCGGCAGCTCGGCGTGACCTCGGAGGACGTCTCCAGCTTCCTCGCGATGACGCTCTCCGGCTTCACGGTCACGCAGTATCGCGAGGGCGACAAGCTGATCAACGTCGATCTGCGCGCGCCCAAAAGCGAGCGCGTCGACCCCGCGAAGCTCACGAGCCTCGCGATGCCGACGCCGAACGGCCCGGTGCCGCTCGGCTCGCTCGGACACGTGCGCGACACGCTCGAATACGGCGTGATCTGGGAACGCGACCGCCAGCCGACCATCACCGTGCAGGCGGACGTGCGCGGCGACGCGCAGGGCATCGACGTCACGCGCGACATCGACCGGACGCTCAGCGCGCAACGCGCGAGGCTACCGGTGGGCTACCGGATCGACGTGGGCGGCGCGGTCGAAGAGAGCGTGAAAGGCCAGACATCGATCAACGCGGAAATGCCGCTGATGGTCATCACCGTGCTGATCCTGCTGATGATCCAGCTCAGGAACTTCGCGCGCACCTTCATCGTGGTGTTGACCGCCCCGCTCGGTTTGATCGGCGTGGTGAGCGCGCTGCTGCTGTTCGGCAAGCCATTCGGCTTTGTCGCGTTGCTCGGCGTGATCGCGATGTTCGGCATCATCATGCGCAACTCCGTGATTCTGGTCGACCAGATCGATCAGGACATCGCCGCAGGGCACCCGCGCTTCGAGGCGATCATCGGCGCGACGGTGCGGCGTTTCAGACCCATCATGCTGACGGCCGCCGCCGCCGTTCTCGCGCTGATACCGCTGCTTCGCTCCGGCTTTTTCGGCCCCATGGCAACCGCGCTGATGGGGGGTATCACCGTCGCCACGCTGTTGACGGTGTTCTTTCTGCCGGCGCTCTACGCGACCTGCTTCAGGGTCCGGCGCGACGAATCCGCGACGCAACCGCTCGTCGCCGAGCACACGGAGGTTTGATCATGAGCTTTTCCTATAAGACTTCCGTGGTGGCGGCTACTGCCGCGTTGACCATGACAGCCTGCTCGTTCGGACCCGGCGGCGAAGCGCCGGCAATGCCGTCGCCGGAACACTACGGCGCGCAGGCGCAGCCGTCCGCGACCGTGACGGCCGGCGGCGTCGCGCAGCGCTTCGATGTCGGCGCCACGGCGGCGCCGCAGTGGTGGCGCCTGTACCGGTCCGACGCGCTCGATGCGCTGGTCGACGAGGGGCTGCGCAACAGCCCGACCCTGGCGGCAACGCAGCGCACGCTCGCGGCCGCCCAGGAGCAACTGCGCGCGCAGGTCGGCGCATCGACGCTGCCGTCGATCGATACCGCCGCGCAGGTCGAGCGCGCCCGCACGTTGGTCGTGCCGGGGCTCGGGCCCGAGCAGGTGCAATACAACTTTTTCGCCGGCCAGATATTCACGCATTACACGTTCGACCTGTTCGGCCAGACGCGTTACATGAACTCCGCAAGCGCCGCGCGTGTGCATGCGCAGGCCTTCGAGCTGGAGGCGTCGCGGCGCGCGCTGGCCGCCAACATCGTCGCGAGCGCGATCAACGTCGCGGCTCTCGACCGGCAGATCGCGCTGACCGAGAGGCTCGTCGAAGTGTCCGGCGCTGTTGCGAGCGAGGATGCGCAGCGGTTCGGGTTGGGATCGGCGTCGCGCGCGCAGATGCTCGAATCGAAGCAGGATGCTGCGTCGATCGCGGCGACGCTGCCCGCACTGCGCCAGCAACGCACGTGCGCGGTTCATGCGCTGGCGGTGCTGATCGGCCGCACGCCCGATAACGCGCCGGTCGTGCCCGATCTCGACGCTCTCGCGCTGCCCGAGCACGTGCCCGTTGCGGTGCCTTCGGACTTGTTGCGCTCGCGCCCGGACATTGAGGCAGCCGACGCCGCCGTCAAGGCGGCCGCCGCGGATGTGGGCGCCGCGACGGCGCAGCTTTTCCCGAGTCTGTCGCTTACCGCCTCAATGGGACGCGGAGGCTTCAGCTGGCCGACGGTTCTCTCCGGCGCAGGCGGCCTGTGGGCGCTCGGCGCCGGGTTGTCGCAGCCGATCTTCCATGGCGGCGCGCTGTTCGCGCAGCGTCGCGCGTCGATCGATGCCTACGACGCCGCTGTGCTGCACTACAAGTCGACGGTGCTCTCCGCGTTCCAGGACGTCGCCAACTCGCTCGCCGCGCTCGATAACGACGCGCAAACGCTCGCGTCGGCGGACGTGGCCGCGGACGCCGCTCAGGCCGACCTCGACGATGCGACGTCGCGCCATCGCATGGGCTCGCTGCCCTCGACGGCGACGCACGCGAGCGAGTCCCGCTATCTCAACGCACGGATCGCCGCCGTGCGCGCGGCGGGCCAGCGCATGAGCGATACGGCCGCGTTGTTCCAGGCAATGGGGGAATTACCCGTGACCGGGCAGACCGCCGCGGCGACGCAATGACCGCGCGGGTATGAGGAGTTTCTACTAGTCTTCCTCGGCCGTTGCCTCGGCCACCGGCAGCGCGCGCGTGGCGACTTTCTCCGCTTCCGCGCGCTTGAGCCCGAGCGTCTGCAGCAGCATGGCCGCCGTGCGCTCGGGAATGTGCTCCCCATCGAAGCCGAGTTCTTCCAGCACGCCCGCAGCGGCGGCGCCCGGTATCACGTAGTTCAGTTCGGCCGCGATGGCGGACAGTACGGTGCCGCCCACCGCAAGAAATCCGATCAGAGGGTCGGCGACGGCGAATCGCTTCGCCTCGATGCCGTGGCCGATGTCGCGCAGCAGCCGATGGCCCAACCCGCGGCTCAACGTGCCCGCGGAAAAACCTTCGCGGATCAGAAATCGTCCCCAAACCGGATCGTGCCGCGCGCGGAGGATGGTGTGACGCACCGACACCGCCACGACTTCCGCGGGATCCGAGATGCCGGCCGCGAGGCGATCGAGCATGTCCGCGAATTCCTCGAACACATTGTCGACGAGCGTCGAATAGATCGCGTCTTTCGAATCGAAGTGGTTATAGAACGAGCCGAAGCCGACATCCGCGGCCTCCGTGATTTCGTTGATTGCCACACCTTCCATGCCCTTTTCGGCCATCAGCCGCAGCGCGGCATCGAGCAGGCGGGCGCGAGTTTCGCGCTTGCGGCGCGCACCGCGCGGCTCCCGTTCCTCGACAACAGGGGCTGGCGACGCCGCGCGCGGCGCGCGGCTGGAGGTCCGGCGATTCGTCGTAGTCGTCATGATTGACTCACTTGTGGTCGTTTCCGCAGTATAGATTCGAACGTCTTAGTTGACAAAACTATCAACGATGAGTTTAATGTCACTAACGGCGCCGCGCGCCGGTCCAAGGAAACAGATGGAGGCACTATGGAGACGACCACCGAATACGGTGCCGCCCCGGAACTGACGACTGAGCAGCCGGCGCGTCACCCCCATCCGACGGCAAAAGCGAGGGCTTTGGCCTACCTCATGTTTGATCGGCCCGACCTCGAAAAAGCCGAGCATTTTCTCAACGACTTCGGGCTGCAAACCGTCTCGCGCGACGAAGACTCGTTGCTGCTGCGCGGTACGGGCGGCTCGCACTTTTGCTATGTCGTTCGCAAGGCCTCGAAAGCGCGGTTCGTCGGCTTCGGTTTGCAGGTCGGCAGCCGCGAAGAACTCGACGCGCTGCAAAAGCTCCCAGGCGCGGCGCAAGTCGAACCGTCGTCTTTGCCGGGCGGCGGATACGTGGTGCGGCTGACCGATCCTTCCGGCTTCCGTGTCGATGCGCTATGGGGCCAGGTGCCGGCGGCAAGCCTGCCTCACCGGCTTGCGTTGCCCTTCAACTCGGTCGATGCGACGGTCCGCGTCAACGAAACCCAGCGGCCGCCCGGCCACGCGCCGGAGGTCGTGCGCCTCGGGCATGTAGTGCTCGAACTTGCCGACTATCAAAAGACCTGTGCGTGGTACACGCAGCACTTCGGCTTCATTCCGAGCGATGTGCAGGTGCTCCCCGACGGCTCTCCCGCGGTCGCCTTCATGCGTCTCGATCTCGGTGGCGAGCCCGCCGACCATCACACGCTCGCGCTCGCTCAGGGATTTGTCGCGAAGTACAGCCATAGCGCGTATGAGCTCGTCGACGCAGACGCGGTCGGCATGGGACAGCGCGTTCTGCGCGACAGCGGCTGGACCCACGCGTGGGGGATCGGCCGGCACATCCTCGGCAGTCAGATCTTCGACTACTGGCAGGACCCTTGGGGCGACAAGCACGAACACTACTGCGACGGCGATCTCTTCACCGCCGACGTGCCGACCGGCATTCATGCCGTGAGCCGGGCCGCGATGGCGCAGTGGGGACCGACGATGCCGCGCAGCTTCACCAAACCCAAACTGACGGCCGTGAGCCTCGCCGGACTGGTCCGCAATCTGCGCCGCAGCCCCGACCTCACGCTGGCCAAGCTCAAAACGCTAGCCAGAATCTTCGCCTGAAGCATCACCTGTTCATCGAAACCGGAGACTAGAAATGGCAGTTCATGTTCTGCATTACCTGCGTGATGGTCACGCGCAGTGGGGCGTCGTTGCCGATGGCGCGATCACGCCGATACCGGGCGAATTCCGGTCGACCGCCGAGTTCATCGAGGCGAACCCGGTCGAGAGGCTGATGCTGCTGGACGGCCCGACGATTGCCGAGTCGCAGGTTCGGTGGCTCTCGCCGGTGACCGCGAATCAGCAGTTCATCTGCCAGGGAGCGAACTATCGTCAGCACATGATCGAATCCGGCTTGGACCCGGACGTGAAGAAGTTCAACATGATCTTCACGAAGGCGACAAGCTGCATCGTTGCGGCAGACTCGCCGCTCGTGAAGCCAGAAGGGGTGCGGTTTCTCGACTATGAAATCGAGCTGGGTCTCGTGCTCAAACGGGACATCACCGCGCGCGTGACGGTGACGGACGAGAACCTGCACGAGTTCGTCGCGGGCGCCGTGATCGTGAACGACTACTCGGCGCGCGACATACAGATTCCGCAAATGCAGTTCTACAAGGGCAAGAGCTATAGGACGTTCGGCCCTGTCGGTCCCTATCTGTGCCTGCTGCAGAAGGAAGAAATCGCGAAGCTGGGCGAGCTCGTGCTGACGCTGGCGGTTAATGGGACCGTCCGGCAGAACGACACGACAGCGGGCCTCGTCTATGGTCCCGCCGAGACGCTGACCGAGCTCTCGGGCGTTCAGGACCTGCGCACGGGCGACCTGCTCGCGACCGGCACGCCGTCCGGCTGCGCATTGATCATTCCCTCGCCCGAAAAGCAGCGGGCCGCGGCGCAGTTGCCCGAAGCGGAAAAGTGGCGTCTGTTCATGAATCTGCAGGCTGAGCGGCCTCAGTATTTGCAGGTCGGAGACATCGTCGAGGCGAGCATCGTCAGCCGCGACGGCTCGATCAATCTGGGCGTGCAGCGCAACCGCGTGGTCGCCGAAGCACTATGAGAGGCGTCGCTAACATGGAGGACGTCGATGCAATGGAGGCGCGCCGGCAGGCCGCCGACCTGCCCGCGAATACCTACGAGATGATCTGCCGGGGAGCGGCCATCGATCCATCGGCACCTGCTCTCTCGTTCTTCGCGACGGCCGATGACTACGCGGACCCCGAGTGCTGGACGTACACCGAGTTGCTGCATGACATCACCCGCACCGCCAACCTGTTCTCGCGGCTGGGTGTACAACGCGGCTCGGTCGTCGCGTATGTGCTGCCGAATCTGCCGGAAACCCATTTCGTGATCTGGGGAGGCGAGGCGGTCGGGACAGTCTGCGCGATCAATCCGCTGCTCGAAGCCCCGGCGATCGGCGAACTGCTCAACGCGTCAGGCGCATCCGTGCTGGTGACGCTGGCGCCGTTTGCTGGCACCGATCTGTGGCAAAAGGTCCATTCGATCCTGGGCGAGGTTGCGTCGCTCGAACACGTGGTTCTCGTCAATCTCGCCGATCACGCGCCGGGCACACGGCGCTCGGCGATGCGGCAAGGCCGGCTCGATCAATGCTCAGCGCCGCTCGATCGCGATGCGCTGCCACGCGACATCCCGGCGCGGCTCGTCGCGCACGACTTCAACGCCGCCATCGCGAACGAATCAGGCACCGCGCTTGTTGCCACGGAGCAGATGAACGCCGACGACTTGTCGTCCTTTTTTTGCACCGGCGGCACGACCGGCCTGCCGAAGATCGCGATGCGCCGGCACGGCAATGAGGTGGCCAATGCCTGGAGCGCGGGCGAGTTCTTTGGCGACAGCGTCGGTCCCGGAAAGACGATGTTCTGCGGATTGCCGCTTTTTCACGTCAACGCGGCGATGGTCACGGGATTGCTGCCGTTTTCGCGCGGCGCGCACGTCGTGCTCGGTACACCGCAAGGCTATCGCGGCGAGCGCGTCGTCGCGCGCTTCTGGCAGATCGTCGAGCGCTATCGCGTCAATTTTTTCAGCGGCGTGCCGACACTTTACGGCTCTCTGCTGGACGTGCCCATCATGGGCTGCGACGTCAGCTCTCTCGAATATGGGCTCTGCGGCGCCGCGCCGATGCCGGTGGAATTGCTGCGCGCATTTCAGGCCCGCACCGGAGTCAGGATTCTCGAGGGCTACGGCCTGACCGAGGGGACCTGCATCAGCAGCGCCAACCCGCCTCTCGGCGAGCGGCGGGCCGGATCGATCGGTTTGTCTCTGCCGGGACAGGCGATGAAGGCGGTGGTCGTCGACGAAACTGGACGGTACCTGCGCGACTGCGCGGTGGACGAGCCGGGCCAGTTGGTGATTTCCGGCCCGAACGTGTTCAGCGGCTACGCGAGGCCCGAACAGAATCGCGGAATCTGGATCGAGACAGGTGACGGACGCCGCTGGCTCAATACCGGAGACCTTGGCCGCCGCGATGCCGATGGTTATTTCTGGCTGACGGGCCGCAAGAAGGAGCTGATCATACGCGGCGGTCACAACATCGATCCCGCGGCGATCGAGGAGCCGCTGCATCGTCATCCCGCCGTGCGGTTCGCCGCCGCTATCGGTCGTCCTGACGCGCATGCGGGGGAACTGCCGGTCGTCTACGTCGAGATCAAGCCCGGCATGCGCACGACGGAAACTGACTTGTGCGAATTCCTGCGCCGCGAGATCCGCGAACGTGCCGCGCTGCCCAAGGGCGTCAGGATCGTCGACGCGATGCCGCTCACGGGCGTCGGGAAAATCTTCAAGCCGGCGCTGAAACGATGGGAAACGGCGGACGCGATCCGTGCGGCGTTGGCGGAGGCCGGCGTGGAAGATGCAAACGTCAGTGTCGTCGAAGACCGGGATCGAGGCCTGTGCGTTCACGTCGAGGTTCGAGACGCAGCATTCGAAGCATCGGCAGCATCGGCGCTTGGGCGTTTTCCATTCGAGTACTCGGTGTCGGTCGCAGGCTAGCCATCGAGGTGGTATCAGGAAGAATCGATGTAGTTGCAAATTAATTGGCAGGACTTAGAAAAACGATCAGCCGATATACGGCGCGAGACGGCGGCGCACTTCGCATAAATCCATTCAGATGCGGGAGACAGGAGATGACGTTGAGAGATCGCAGGCGAACGGTTCGCTTGAGCGCAGTTGCGGCGTGCCTGTGCACGACGGCACTCGCCGATGCGGTTTACGCACAGACCGCGGGAAGCGTGACGCTATCGCTGGGCTGGCTTCACATCGCGCCACAGGGCGACGCGACACCACTCACCGTGCAGAGCATCGGGGGCCAGCCAGTGAACCGGGAACTGACCGGCACCGGAGCGCACGCGAGTTCGACAGATACGTTAGGCATCACGACGGAATATTACGTCACGGACAACATTGGCGTCGCCGCGCTCGTGGGCTTGCCGTTGACCGTGGACCTGGTCGGCGACGGAACGCTGCAGAAGTATGGCAACCTCGGTTCGACCCGGCCGATGCCGCCCGCCGTCGAACTGCGGTATCACCTGTTTGCGGCGGATGCGAAGTTCCGGCCATTCATCGGTGTCGGCGTCAACTACACGTGGTTCACGCAGGTCCGCGCAACCAATGCGCGGTTCATCGAAGACAGCTTCGGGCCGGGCGGATCGGCGCACGCGACGTTGAGCGCCTCGTGGAATCCAGTATTCGAGGTGGGGGCGAACTATGCCCTCACGAAGCACTGGTCGATTGGAACGTCGGTCAACTACATGCCGGTCAAGACCAACCTGACCTTATACGGACAGACCGCGACCGGAACGCAGATCGTTTCGAAATCGACGCTCAGGCTCAACCCCCTCAGCGTGTTCGTCAACGTCGCCTATACGTTCTGACGCCTCTAATCCCAGCGCCTTTGCGCGGCTCCACCCAGGATCGAACGATGAAACGACAGGTCCTCAAGACCATTCTGTTTGCCTTGCCGAAGGTTCTCGACTTCACGGGCCGCCGGTTTCCCGACTATCGCGACCGTCTGGGCGAGCGCGATCTGGTTGCATGGATCGGGCTGATGGATAACAGCATCGGTCGCTATATCGAGATCAGGAACGGCCGGGTTCGCGCGCTTGCCGATGGCCGCCGGAAGGCGGACGTGCGCATGGCATTCAAGGACGTCGCCACTGCGCTGAAGTTCCTGTCGCCACGGCAGGACCACGGCGCGATCATTCATGCGGCGAAGAACTTCAAGGTGGTCACGGAAGGCGACGACCCGTTGCTCGTCTGGTTCATGCAAACGCTGAACATGATGCAAACCGTTGGCCTGCCGATGGGCACACGGATGCGCGACGGCACGCAGCGTTATACGACGTGTACGAATGGCGGCCCCTTGTTCGTCTACGTGAAGGCTGGCCGCATCGTTCGCGTGACGCCCATCGATCTCGACGACACGGACGCGCCGAGCTGGAAGATCGAAGCGCGCGGACGCCGATTCAGCCCGCCACGGCGCGGCCTGGTTGCGCCTCACGCGCTGTCCGTGAAGTCGCTCGTGTACTCGGACAAGCGGATACTTCATCCGATGAAGCGCGTTGACTTCGATCCGGATGGCGAGCGCAATCCGCACAATCGCGGCAAGTCCGGCTATGTGCCGATCAGTTGGGACGAGGCACTCGATATCGTCGCGCGCGAGATCAACCGGCAAAAGCGTGTTCACGGACCGGGCTCCATTACGTTCCCGATGTCGTCGCATCATCAGTGGGGCAATATCGGCTACTACCTCAGCGCGCTGACCCGTTTCGCGAATCTGATCGGCTTTACGCGCGTCGCCGCCAATCCGGACAGCTGGGAAGGATGGTACTGGGGCGCGATGCATCACTTCGGCAACTCGATGCGCGTTGGCGTGCCCTCAGGGTACGGCGGGATCGAGGACTGTCTGAAAGAAGCGGACATGATCGTCTTCTGGTCGTGCGACCCCGAGAGCACCAACGGTGCCTACGCGGGATTCGAGGGCACGCCGCGCCGCCTGTGGGCCAAAGAACTGGGGATCGAGTTCGTTCACATCGATCCCCACTGCAATCCGACAGCCCAGTTGCTGGGCGGACGCTGGATCCCGGTGCGGCCGCAAACCGACGCGGCGCTCGCAACCGCAATCATGTATGTGTGGGCAGTGGAAGGCCTGTACGACGCGGACTACGTCGCCGCCCGCACGACCGGCTTCGACGAATGGCGCGCGTACTTGCTGGGCGAAACGGACGGCGTACCGAAAACCCCCGAGTGGCAGGAATCCGAGACCGGCGTGCCGGCCAAGGACGTGCGCGCACTGGCGCGCCTGTGGGGCCAGAGGAAGGTCTATCTCGCGGTTGGCATGAGCGGGGCTGGATTCGGCGGCGCGGGGCGCGGCGCGACCGGCGCGCAATGGGCGCGTTGCATGGTCATGATGATGGCGATGCAGGGTTGGGGAAAGCCGGGCGTCAATTTCGGCTGTCTCCAACTCGGCGCTCCGCATGACCTCCATTTCTATTTCCCGGGATACGCGGACGGCGGCATGTCCGGGGACCTGGCATGGACCGCCAACGCGGTGAACAACTACCAGCGCATGCCGCATATCCTCACCATGAACCCGGTCAAGCAGATGGTGCCGCGCCAGCAATTGCCCGATGCGATCATCGATGGTCACGCGACGGGCTATCTGTGGGACGGTATCTCGCAGGAAGCCCAGTTCGCGCCGTTCAGCTACCCGATGCCGGGCTATTCGCCGATTCACATGATCTATCGCTATGGCGGATCCGCGTTCAGCACAGTCACGAAATCGGGGCGCTGGGTCGACGCCTATCGGCATCCGAGCATCGAGTTCGTGGTCAATCAGTCCATCTGGATGGAGGGCGAGGCGCAGTTCGCCGACATCATTCTGCCGGCGTGCACATCGCTCGAGCGATGGGACATAGGCGAATGGTCGAATTCCGGCGGCTACGCGCATCATGGCTATAACACCGTCAATCACCGGATGGTGACGTTGCAGCACAAATGTATCGAGCCTTTGGGCGAGTCTCGCTCTGACTACGATATCTTCACCGCCATCTTGAGCCGCCTCGGTCTGGGCGGCGTGTTCACCGAAGGCTGCGGTGAACTCGATTGGGTCAAGCGGGTGTTCGAATCGTCGGATCTGCCCGATCACATTTCGTGGCGCGAGTTCTGTCGCAAAGGCTATTTTGTCGTTCCGCCGGAGAAGCCCGAATTGCGGCACCCGGTCGATATGCGCTGGTTTGCCGAGGGCCGTCGCAAGGATCTGCACGAGCCTCATCCGCTGCCGTCGCAGTACGCCGAGAGATTCGGCGAGGGCTTGCAGACGCCGAGCGGAAAGTTCGAGTTCGTGCCCGAGCTGCTCAGGCGGCACACCGCAGACAATCCCGAACGGCCCCCATTGAACCGCTATATCCCGTCGTGGGAGGGGTTGCGCTCTGAACTGGCCGCGCGCTATCCGCTGCAACTGATCGCGACGCACAGCCGCTACAGCTTCCATACGCATTGCGACGGCAAAAGCTCGTCGGTCAACAGCGTCGAAGATCATCGCGCACTGATTGGCGGCCACCGCTTCTGGCTGCTGCGGTTAAGCGCCAGCGACGCGGCGATTCGCGGCATCGCACATCGCTCGCTCGTGAAGGTGTTCAACGACCGGGGCGCCGTCATTTGCGCGGCCGACATCTCGCCTCTCGTCACCTCCGGCGTGGTCAAGTCGTATGAGGCGAGTGCCGAGTTTCAATTTGTCGAGATCGACGGCGAGCGCGTCGAAATAGGCGGCTGCATGAACCTGCTCACCCCCGATCGGCCGCAAACAGCGGGTACGAGCAGCATGAGCCCGAATTCATGCCTGGTACAGGTGGAAAAATGGAAAGGCGCCGACGCGTTCATGCTCGGTCGCGCAGCGTAAGGAGTGCGAGATGAGCAAGTGGAACCTGGTGATCAAGGTCGGGCAATGCGAGAACTGTCACAACTGCGTGATCGCCGCGCGCGATGAGCATGTCGGCAACGACTACCCCGGTTACTCGGCGCCGGCCTCCGCCGAAGCGCAGAGCCCCATCCGCATTCTGCGTCGGGTACAGGGCGACTCGCACATGGTCGAGACCACGTATTTACCGGTCATGTGCAATCACTGCGACGACGCGCCTTGCATGCGGGTGGGCGGCGACGCGGTTCACAAGCGCGCCGACGGCATCGTCATCATTGATCCAGAGAAGGCGCGCGGCCGCAAGGACATCGTGAAGGCCTGCCCGTACAAGGCGATCGTCTGGAACGAGGCATTGCAAGTGCCGCAAACCTGGATTTTCGATGCGCATCTGCTCGACCAGGGTTGGCAGCAACCCCGATGCCAGCAGTCCTGCCCCACGGGAGTCTTCGAGACCGTGAAGCTCGACGACGAAGCGATGGCGATGAAAGCGCGACGCGAAGGGCTCAAGGTCTTGCGGCCGGAATTGAAGACCCGGCCTCGCGTGTGGTACAGCGGTCTCGAGCGGTGGGAAACCGTCTTTATCGGCGGATGCGTGAGCGCACGGGTCGACGGCGTAGTGGACTGCGTCGCCGGCGCCGACGTGACGCTGTATGCGGGGCAGCAGAAAGTGGCGCATACGGTGTCGGACGCGTTCGGCGACTTCCGGTTCGCAGGGCTGGCGAAAGACAGTGGCCGCTATCGGGTGGAGATCAGTCATCCGCTCGGCAACGCGTCGCGGGAGTGCGAGCTCGGCGAAAGCGTTTTTCTCGGCGAGATCGGCCTCGTGCAGCCGGAGAGCGCGGTGCGGGCCGCCCTTGACGCGAGTCACGGTTTGGCACGAGGCAGGTGTGCGGCGCCCACGTCGCGCACGTAACCATCCGTGCGACTGTCTGGATGCGCGTTACCGTGGGCGAGATAGTCGTCGCGGGTATCGTTGCTGCCGGAACGGCAATACCATCGCGAAAGGCTCCTGCCATTCCGGGTCAGAAACGTGAAGGCAAACGACGGCCGTGGAGCCGGCAACTGCCAGCTCCATGGACTTTCGGACTTCAAAAAGCACCGTCCCCTCAGCCCACCGTGACGTCGATGCGACGCGGCTTCGCCTCTTCGCGGCGCGGAATCGTCAATTTCAGCACGCCGTCTTTCAAGGCGGCTTCGATCTTCGACAGGTCGAAGTCGTCGCTGACCGTAAAGCGTCGCGAGAAGAGGGGCGCCCGCACCTCGGCATGCGACAGCTGCAGGTTCGGCGGCACCGCAACCACCGATTCGGCGTCGATTGTCAGGTTCCCGCCATGCACTTTGATGTCCAGCTTGTCCTTGGGCACGCCCGGCAGATCGGCGTAAAGCGTGACGGCGTGGCTGTCTTCGAAGATGTCGACCGCCGGCGTCAGCGTGACGCGAGAGCGTGCTTCGTCCGACGCCGCACGTGCCACCGCGCCCTGGTTGCGTTCAGCGACTTGCGTGTTGTCACTCATGATGTCACCTCGCTACTGAACAGTAATGGCGCGCGGTTTGGAGGCTTCGCGCTTTCCGACTGAAATCAGCAGGCAGCCATCGACATAGCGGGCCTGCACCTTGTCCGGGTCGGCTTGCTGAGGCAGTTCGATGACGCGCCTGAACGAGCCGTTGAAGCGTTCCTGCGCGTACTGCCGCGTGCCCTCGGCTGCTTCCTGGACCGTCCGTTCGCCGGCAATGGAGAGCAGCCCCTTTTCGATGGAGATATCGAATTTGGCGGGCTCGACGCCAGGCGCGAAGGCGACGATCTCGATCGTGTCGTCGGTCGTGCCGATGTTGATATGAGGAAACGTGCCGAATCGGCTTGAGCGAAGGCTGGATGGGAAGCCGCCGAACAAACCGGACATCTGGCGCTGGAGGCGGTCCAGTTCGCCAAAGAGGTTGGTTCCGAAGTAAACGTCACTCATGGTCGCTTTCTCCTTGACGGCGAGGAGACGAACCGGCGACGCGATTCAGTCCGGTTGTCCCGTGCCGCGACGATCTTGGTTGAACACGCAGCGCCCGCGAATCAGATTCGCGAACGACTGCCTGAGCGGTACGGAAGATAGGTCGCGAAACGTGGTTTTCAAGGGCTCGCAAGCAAATATTCGCCGAACGGTCGACCAGGCATCGGCGACGCGCTCCGCCAGCTTGCGGCAGGCGCGCGTTACCGGGGTCCACGCTGCCGTCCTGCCCGTTGGCTACTGGATCGGGGGCGCCGTGCCGAGCTTTTCGGCCAGCATCCGCTCGTACACGCCGAAATGCAGGTCGACCTCCTTCTGCTCGACCGGCGTGACGTTGATGTTGATCTGCTCCGGCAACAGGCCGAGCACCACCGCGATCGCGGCCTCTAGTTGCGGCGCACAAACCTTGTCCTCGGTCATCGTCGTGCCGACGAGCACATCGTAGGTTTTCTCTTTTTGGCAGACGACCTCGACCAGTCGCGCACGCGCGCTCATGTTGTTGTCGATCGCAATGCGGATGACGTCCACCGCCGTACGCATCGATTCGGTCGGAAAGCCTTTCGTCGAGCGCAGCCGTACGCGGTGCCGGCCGAGCGTCAGCCAGTCGGTATCGAACTCCATGATGTCCTCCGTTGGGGCTTCATTTGCCACGCGATGATAGGAGCTGGCAGAGGATTTTCAAGAGCGGAATTTCGCTTTCGCACCTTGAATTTTCCGCCGGATTACCTATGTTATTTTTCGCTCAGGCAGACGCGCGGCCGGTACCCGGCGGTGCGCTGCGTGTTTCGATTTGTTTGCCAGGCGTTGGCAGGCGAACTGGAGCGCGTAGGCCCGTTCGCCTCCATGCCTCACTCGGGGAGAACAGCATCATGAGCGATTTCTTTTTCGGCACAGACCTTTTTAGCGAGTTCGACCGTCTGCAGCGGCAGATGGATAGCCTGTTCGGTGCTTTTCCGTCCAGTCTTCGGGCCAGCCGCTTCGGTACTTTTCCACCCGTCAACATCGGTACGACCGACGATTCGATCGAGATCGTTGCCTTTGCGCCGGGTGTCAATGCGGCGGGACTCGACGTCTCGATCGACAAGGGGCTGCTGACCATCAGCGGGGAGCGCAAACCCTCGCAGCCGGACCTTAGCGACGAGACGCGCAGCTACGCACAGGAGCGTTTCGCCGGCACGTTCCGGCGTGTCGTCGAACTGCCGCAGAACGCCGATCCCGACAAGGTTCAGGCGCGCTACGAAAATGGAGTTCTGTCGATCACCGTCGGCAAGCGCGAGTCTTCGAAGCCGCGCGCCATATCCGTCCAGTAATCTGAGGAGCCCATCATGAGCGACACCACTGAACTCACTGAACGCGGCCAATCCGCTGTTGCACAGGGGGAAGAAGGCCGATCCGCTCGCCGGGTAACGATCAGCCCGGCCGTCGATGTGTACGAGGATGGCCGCGGCGTGACGCTGTGGGCCGATCTGCCCGGAGTGACGAAAGACAAGCTCGACGTAAAGGTCCATGACGACCATCTTTCGATCGAGGCTGAGGCGGTCGTTCGCGTCCCGCCAAACCTCCAGTTGCAGCATGCCGAAGTGCGGGAGCCGCGCTTCGCGCGCACCTTCCTGCTGAGTGCCGATTTCGACGCCTCGAAGATCGAAGCCAATTTGCAGGATGGTGTGCTCAAGCTGACGATCCCGCGTCGCGAAGAAGCGCGCCCTCGCCGAATCGAGGTGCGCACTAACTAAAAGTGCGGGCATCAGCGAAAAAGCCCGGGGGAGGCTGCCTAACCGCAGCCTCCCGACTGAGGCGGCCCGTATGCGGCACGTCGATTGCAAGTGGGCAGCGGAGTCGCGGCTCGAGCGAAATACCCGGCTCTGCTGCCGCACCGTCGAGGAGGACACGATGAATACCGACCGGAAAAAGTGGAATCCGTTCAGGTTCCTTCGGGGCGCGGGGCGCAGGCCCGACGCGGACAGCGCGGAGGGCTCAACGGCGAGCGAGCAGTGGCGCGCCTCGTTGCCTGATATTTCCAAGTTCTTATTGCGCGAACCGTGGCGTGCAGTTGAAGAGTTCCTTCACGATCCGTTCGCGGGCCGCGGGGCTCTGGAGCGATGGTTTGGCGACTTCAGTCCAGCGCGTTTCCAGCCGCGCATCGACGTGGTCGATGAAGGGCAACTGCTACGTGTAACCGCCGAGCTGCCCGGAATGGAGCGGGAGGATCTGAACGTCACGGTGGAGGACGGCGCGCTCGTGCTGCGCGGCGAGAAAAAACAGGACGTGCGTAGCGAGGAGGAAGGCTGCTACCGCCTTGAGCGCGCCTATGGAAGCTTCGTGCGCACGATTCCGATGCCGGAAAACGCCGACCCCGATCATACGCTGGCGAAGTTCGAAAACGGCGTGCTCACATTGACCATACCGAAAGCGGAACCGTCGCCCTCTGCAGGCCGCACGATCGATATTGGCTAGTGGCAGGCAAACCGCGTGGGCAGCGGTGGGATATGGGGCAAAGCGGGCCGTTAGCTCAGCTGGCAGAGCAGCGGACGTTTAGTCCGTTGGTCACTGATGAGAAAACTGAGAGGCGCTTTCATACCGAACCGCCAAGCCGACCGATAACGCGGTGGAGACGAGGCTGGCGCTCCAGCCGGCTAGCTGACGCGCAGCGTCGTGTCGATACGAGTGCCGCGTTTGATAAAGAGTCTTGCGAGTCCACCGCGGCGACCCGCAGCACGCTCTTGGCCACGTCCGGTCCAACAGTCGCTACATTCAAGATGAACATGCGTTCGCCGTGGAAGTCACGGCTCTCGCCGGGCAGCGGGAGTCGTCCATCGCATCAGAACCCGCACCGGGGCCTTGAGCGTTCGCTGCGTCCATGATGCAGCGAATGAAATACTCAGACGGCCGCGTGAGGATCGCGCTTTCGCGTTGTATAAGCCGGAGTTTCAAATTGCGCGACGCCTGTATGAAGTCGAGCGTGCGGAACTGTTCGCGCAGATTGACAGATTCAAGCGCGTGCGCCGACCACGCGACGACCGCATCGATCGTGGTCGCGAGACTATAAAGAAGCGCTTGAGATGTGCAGAGGGTCATGCGGTGCGGCGCCGGCAAGCCATGCTGTTCGAACAACTCGGCAAGATAGGCCGGATACATGCTGGTGGTGTCAGAGAATAGCCACTCCGCGTCGCACAGATCTTCCAGCGATGTCGCCTTCGCCAGCAGACCGTTTTGCCTTACCGCAAATGCAGTTGGGAACGTCGCTATGTCGACGTACTGGATAGCCGAACCGGAGACGACTTCCGAGGACGTTGCCAGCGCAAAATCGAGCGTGCCTTGGCGCAGACTGTCGAGCAATGTAGAGGGCGGCTGTTCGAGAAAGCGCACCGTCACGTGAGGCATGTCCTGACGAAACCGCCGATACGCACCCGGCAGCAGGGTCAATGCGCTGACCGGCGTTACGCCAACCGTGACAGTCCCTTCCAGCGCCCCGCGCTCCCACGCCATCTCCTCCTGGGCTCGCGCCAGTTCACCGACAATCAGCCGTGCACGACGTAATAACGAAGCGCCAGTAGGCGTCAGCGTCACGCCGCTCGCATTGCGCGCAAGCAGCGTAATGCCAATATCTGACTCGAGTTCGCGAATGGCTTTAGTAATTGCCGGCTGGCTGACAAACAGCAACCTCGATGCGCCAATGATGCTGCCTTGATCTGCGACCGCCACCAGCGCTCGGAGTTGATGGAGTTTCATCGATACCCAATGCCTCTAAAAGTTGGCCTATAACCTGCCGTTATAGACATCAAACTTTATCATTATTTTGTTCATACCGCCCCCCTTAGACTGCGCCTCAATTCGCGTTGAGTTGGACTCATCGCGCGGTATTGCAAACTGACAGAGGAGGCGCGTGTTGTCCCAGACTGTAAATATTCATCCAGAGATCCGCGAGCACACGGCGGAATTCGTCGAATTGCGTCAGCGCATCCATTCTCATCCCGAGTTGGGGTTCGAAGAAGTTCAGACGAGCCGACTGGTTGCACAGAAGCTGCGTGACTGGGGTTATGACGTAACCGAAGGAATCGGTGGCACCGGTGTGGTGGGGCAACTGAAAGTCGGCAATGGTTCACGCAAGATCGGCATTCGCGCGGACATGGACGCGTTGCCGATCACCGAGGGCACCGGGCTGCCCTATGCGAGCCAGGTGCAGGGCAAGATGCATGCGTGCGGTCACGATGGTCATACCGCGATTCTGCTGGCGACCGCCCACTACCTGGCGCGTACACGTCGATTCAGCGGCACTTTGAACCTCATCTTTCAGCCGGCTGAAGAGGGTTTGGGTGGGGCGCTTCGGATGATGGCGGACGGCCTCTTCAAGCGATTTCCGTGTGACGGAATATATGCCCTCCACAATGCGCCGGGATTGCCGGTTGGGAAGTTCGTCGTGCAAAGCGGGGCCATGGCGGCTTCGTCAGACGCCGTGACGATCACATTGCGGGGTAAGGGCAGCCACGGCGCCATGCCTCATTTTTCTCGCGACCCGGTCGTAGCAGCCGCAAGCATTGTCATGGCGCTCCAGACCATCGTATCGCGCAACATCTCGACGGCAGACGCGGCAGTCGTCACCGTCGGTGCAATCCAGGCTGGCACGGCGCATAACGTGGTGCCGTCGACCGCCACAATCCTGGTGACGGTGCGTACGCTCAACAGAGAGGTTCAGACGCTGATCGAATCGCGCCTGCGTGAGATCGTCGAGTTTCAGGCTCGCAGCATGGGCGTAGAAGCAGAGATCGACTACAAGGCGATCTCGCGGGTGCTGATGAATACCCCGAAGGAAACCGCCCTTGCACGCGAAGCAATTGCCGCGATTGTCGGCGCGGAAAATATCTTTCCCTTGCCGCCTGGAAGGATGGGCGGCGAAGACTTCTCGTGGATGCTCGACGAGGTGCCCGGTTGCTATGTCGCGCTCGGCAACGGTGCCGAAGGCCATGGCAGCTGCATGCTTCACAACCCTGGCTATGACTTCAACGACGAAGCGTTGCCGATCGGCGTCAGTTATTGGGCCCGCCTGGTCGAACAGTATCTGACCGCATGACACCCGCGGCCGACACCCTACTAGAATAAAAACCCAAGATGAAATACAAGAAAATTGTCTGTGCTGTGGGAATCGTATGGTTCTCTCACGCGGCTTACGCGGACTCGTACATCCAGTCGACCCTGTCCACGTTACCGCAATTCAATACCGCTCTTCTAAACAATGGAATATCGCTCTATGGTGTCGCCGACGTGGGCATCAACTATCAGAGCGTTGGAGGAAAAACGCTCTGGCAGACGCAGAGTGGTGGCGTGCATACATCGCAGTTTGGTTTTTTTGGTCGAGAAGATCTGGGCGGCGGCCTGAAAGCCGAATTCAATCTGGAAAGCGGCTTCGAGCTTAACAATGGCAGCCTGCAAACGAGCCAGACGATATTTGATCGTGAATCATGGGTTGGCCTCAGTTCGACGACATGGGGCGCTCTGCGCGTTGGACGTCAGACGACTGCAAATCTGCCGGAGTTTGCCGATCCGTTTGGAGAGGTGGTGACGAACTCCGTCGTTACCTGGCTTGCGGGCGGCGCGGTCCAGACCAGAAGGGGTATCGGCTACAACGCCGATCTGGGCCCGGGGTCGAGCCAGGTGCTCGTCCGCGAGAGCAACGCGGTGAGTTGGACTACCCCTCGTGTCGGAGGTTTCGGAGCGACATTCCTGTATGCGTTCAATGGCACACAGGGTGTCAGCCCCTATGCCTCGAATCAAGGTGTCGTCGCCTCATGGACGAACGCCTCTCTGTACCTTGCTACGGCCTATAACCAGGTGTGGAGCGCGCCCGTCGCGACGGCCTCGGGGAAGCAAACCGTGCGTAACGACATATATGGCGTCGCCGCCATCTACGATGTAGGCACGTTCGTGTTGTCGGCCGCGTTCAATCAGGTGGCGCCGAATCTCGCCGGCAACGGTATTGCACGTTCCTATATGTTGGGCGGGACTCTGCCCTTCGGGCCTCATGCCCTGCGAGCGTCGATCGTCTATCGCGACACCTCCGGTGTACGTGATAGCGCGGGGCGGCCAGCAAAAGATTCGGCGCTGGGTGTGATGCTCGGTTACGACTACAACCTGTCAAAACGTACGGGTCTGTATACTCGCGCGGGCTTCATCCGGAATTACGGCATCTCGTCCGTCATCCTGAACGGAACGCCGTTGCCCACTCAACCGGGCTCCACAGCGCCCGAGCAGGGCACGACTCCGCTGACGGTGTCTTTGGGCATGTACCACAAGTTCTGAACTCGAGCATAACGATCCGACGCTGGGAAGGCGCCCGCGCAGAGGGGCGCTTTCCCAGCGCGATTTCCAGCCTTTATATGAAGATCTCCAGTTCTACCAATGCACCGCCGCACATACAGATACCCGTCCGCACGGCAAATACGGCCATGCAACGGCGGGTGATCGTGGCAACGGCGCTAGGCAATGCCCTCGAAATATTCGATTTCACGGTATACAGTTTTTTTGCTGCACTCATCGGCAAACTCTTTTTTCCGGTCGATGGCCGGTATGGCTCGCTTCTCTTGTCGTTCGCAACGTTTGGGGTCGGCTTCGTGATACGGCCGATTGGCGGAATCGTGCTCGGCGCCTACGCCGATCGCCGGGGCCGCAAGGCTGCGATGACGCCAACCATACTTTTGATGGCGCTGGGCACGGCTATCATCGGCTTGACGCCGACCTATGCGCAGATCGGCCTTGCGGCGCCGCTTCTGATTGTCGGTGCGCGCCTGCTTCAGGGTTTCTCGGCTGGCGGTGAGGTCGGGGTTTCGACTACGTTCCTGATGGAGTCAGCCGCTCCAGGTACGCGCGGCTATCTGGTCAGTTGGCAAATGGCAAGCCAGGGCGCCTCGGCACTTGCTGGCGCGCTGTGTGGCTTCGTGCTGACCCACGTTCTACCCGCGGACGCGCTGGAAAGCTGGGGATGGCGGGTCCCCTTTCTGCTTGGACTGATCATCGGCCCGGTGGGCCTGTATATTCGCCGCCACCTCAACGAAACGCACCACGCCCTACCTGTCAGCGACAGCCGCGTCGTAGAGAGAGCACGCTACGACGTGCGCCGTCTCGTCCTCGGTACGCTGCTGATGCTGGGCGGCACGTCTTCGATGTACATCGTGGTTCTCTACCTGCCGTCATATTTGATGACCGTTGTGCATCTATCCGCGGCAAATGCATTCTTGCCGAGCGGGGTTGCCGGTCTGATCCTGATGATGGGCTCACCGCTATGCGGCAAGCTCACCGACAGGCTCAAGCGACGCAAGCCAATTCTCTATGTTACGAGCGTGGCCGGCTTACTGGTACTTTATCCAGCCTTCGCGGTGATGCTTCGGGCGCCGGCCATGACCACGATCCTGCCGGGCGTGGCGATCATCATCGTTCTCAAGGTTCTTTCCAGTCCGGGCGGATTTCTTCTGTTGATGGAGAGTTTTCCGCGCGAAATCCGCGGCCGCTCTCTGGGCATCATTTATAGCCTGGGCGTAACGCTTTTTGGCGGCTTTGCTCCCTTCACTGTGACATGGCTGCTTAGTGTGACAAAGAACCCCTATGCGCCAATCTGGTATATGGGCGCATGTGGACTGATCAGTCTGATCGCTCTCATGATGTTTGACGAACATGTCGCCGATTGACTGCACCGTTGCCACCGCAGCACGGTAATGCAGGTCAACCGCATCAAGGAAAGGAGCGATGCTGCTCACGCATACTCGCAGGAACCATGTGTGTTTATTTCAAATCCAGCAAGCGGAGAAAATGCATGAGACTCGTTCAATTGGTTAACCTGACAGGCGGCACGCTCGTCGTGCTCGCTTGCCTTGGTGCAAATGCACAGCCGACAAGCGCAAGCGGCCCGGCATCAGTTGCATCGAGCGCCGTTCAAAGCGCAAAGGAAGTCAAGGCAGCAAACCGGCAGCTTGCCAAAGATGTTCGCCACGCTTTGAGGAACGCAAGGAGTCAGGGGCTTAGCTTTACTAACATCAAAGTCAAGGCTAATAACGGTGCCGTTCTATTGAGCGGTAGCGTGCCCGATCCGGCACAGATCGACCTGGCGATCGCCGTCGCGAAAAGCGTGGCCGGCGTGGAGTCGGTTAGCAGCAGACTCGTGGTCCGTAGCGAGATCAGCGGGTACGGCGCTCAGTAGTTTCGCGGTATCGCCTGCGGGGGGCTCCGCGCCCCATGCATCTATAGCAAAATCGTAGTCTCAACCGGTTGGCAAGACGAGCTTGCGAACCGTTGGAAATCGGCGCGCCGAAAGGGCGCTGCAAAAGCCGACCCGTGAGGGTCGGCTTTTGCGCTTTCTTCAGCTACGCAGTAATGTCCCAATCGAAGCGTTCCTGCGGTCGCTCAAGCGTACTAGCGACGGGTAAATTCAACCGGCAGATGTAATGGTTGCTGGAATCGTTCGGCTGCGGCGATATCGCCGTCAATCAACGTGAAATAGCACCCCCCACATCGAATTCCGAAAGTCGCGCCATCCGCATTCTCGGCCAGGCATGTTATCGCAGATGCCATTGAAACGACATGCTGATACGAGTCAGAGTTCATGACGGCATGATGAATAACGACCCTACGAAAAACCGTGTGACTCTGCACAAAAGAACCAGTTTCCGTATCTCGTTCACCCATTCAAGACATCTGCCGCACTCGTTAGTCATCGCTATCGGGATCAGCTCCAAACCCCCGCTCAAAAAAGCAGGCAGGCGGGTTGAATCCACGGCCTGGCCTCAGGGGTTCACTCCAACACAACCCCTCGACGTGGAGCAGTCCTTGGTTGGCGTACACCGACTTAGCGGATTGTGTGCGACGGCGCACCAATGCGGGGATACGCGTATAGCAGAATGCATCCTCAAATGTTGCCAGATGACGATCATGTTTGCCGCAATTCGACGGGATCTTTGCGGAAAAAAATACATCGCTATCCGAAATGAAGATCATTCGTGGCAAGGAATTACAAACGATGGCGCCACGTCCTGCCATTCAACAATTCAAAAAAGAGGAAATGACTGTGGAGTACTTCAAAGCGACGACGTATGGAATCAGCACGCCTGGAAGTGGTTAAAAAGAGAGACTGGAAATAATGACCGACTTTGTCGCCCGTTCAAGGGCACCACTGCGATTGGGGCTCGCAGGCGGCGGCACCGACGTGCCGCCTTACTCCGACCGCTTCGGCGGCCTTGCGCTCAACGTCACGATCGATAAATTCGCTTACGCATCCATCGCGCCGCGCGATGACGCGACTATCGAGCTCGTCGCCGCCGATACGGATATACGATGGATAGGCCCCGTCGCGCCACAACTCCATACACGCGACGGCCTTGCCTTGCATGTGGGTGTCTATAACCGGATCGTCAGAGATTTCAACGGTGGCCATCCGCTTGCCGTGACCGTTACAACATATTCTGAGGCGCCTCCGGGTTCCGGTCTGGGATCGTCATCGACTATCGTGGTGGCACTCGTGCAGGCTTTCGCCGAGCTGCTCTCGCTACCGCTCGGAGAGTACGACATCGCATCGCTTGCGCACGATATCGAGCGTGTCGATCTCAGCCTTGCCGGCGGCAAGCAGGACCAGTACGCCGCCACATTCGGCGGCCTGAATTTCATGGAGTTCTACGGCGACCGGGTGATCGTGAATCCGCTGCGCATCAAGCAGGAAACGAAGGCCGAAATCGAGGCTTCGCTCGTGCTGTACTTTACGGGCGTCTCGCGCGAATCGGCGAACATCATCATGGAACAAAGCGCGAATGTGGTGAGCGGCGAAGGGCAATCGCTTGCTGCGCTTCATCGCGTCAAGGAAGAGGCGGTTCGCATGAAGGAGGCGGTCCTGAAGGCCGATTTCAATGCATTCGCCGCATCCCTGCGCGATGGCTGGGAATCCAAGAAGCGCATGGCGAAGAGCATTTCCAATCCGAAGATCGACGAGCTTTATCGCATCGCGGTGAACGCGGGCGCGAAGGGCGGCAAAGTGTCAGGTGCAGGCGGCGGCGGTTTCATGATGTTCTTTGTCGATCCGGTTGATCGCCCGAGGCTCATGCGTGCATTGCGCGCGAATCCAGATCTGAATGGCAGCGTCCTTAACTGCACCTTCACCGATCTTGGCGCACAGTCATGGAGAAAGTTCAGATGAGCATGAGCGTACGAGAAGAAATCGCGAAGAGTGCGGGGATACTGCAAGCGATTGCCGCCGATGAAGGTCTGATCGAGCGCATACAACGCGTCGCGGCGCGCATTACGCAATCTTTTCGTGAAGGCAATAAGGTTCTGCTTGCAGGCAATGGCGGAAGCGCAGCGGATGCGCAACACATTGCAGGCGAATTTGTGAGCCGTTTCATGTTCGATCGCCCAGGTTTGCCCGCCTTTGCGCTGACGGTCGATACGTCAGTGATGACGGCCATCGGCAATGACTATGGTTATGAAAGGCTTTTTGAGCGGCAAATTCAGGCGGCTGGCAGAGCTGGCGATGTTTTCTGGGCCTATTCGACATCGGGACGCTCGCCCAACATTCTGCGCGCTCTGGAAGCGGCGTGCGCTGCCGGCCTGTATACCGTGGGCTTCACCGGCAATGGCACCGGCGCTGCAATGATGCGCGAACGCTGCGAAATCTTGCTCGACATGCCTTCCTCCGAAACGCCGAAGATCCAGGAAGGGCATCTCGTGTGCGGCCATATCATTTGCGGTCTCGTTGAAGAGGAGATCTTCGGATGAGCTTGCCGCTGCCATGCCTGATACTTGCTGGCGGCTTTGGCACGCGGCTGCGCTCCGTGCTCGGCGACGAATGTCCAAAAGCGCTTGCGCCGATTGGCGGCCGGCCGTTTCTCGGCTGGTTACTGCAAGCGCTTGCGCGGCAAGGCGTTCCTGAAGCCGTGCTGTCGCTCGGGTTCGGGCGGGACAGCATCAGGGATTTTGTCGCGTCATCGCGTCCGGACATCGCCGTATCGTTTGTTGAAGAGCGCGAGCCGCTTGGCACCGGCGGTGCCATCGTCCATGCGTTGCGCGCGTACGGCGCCCCTGCGATGCTAGTCCTGAACGGCGATACGCTCTGTGAGGTCGATCTGAACGCTCTAAGCGCGCATTTGCAGGAGGCGGATGCGGACATCGTGATGGCCGCGACGCACGTTGCCGACGCCTCGCGTTACGGTACCATCGATATCGACGCGAAGACCGGCCGACTTGCCGCATTCAAGGAAAAGCACGAAGGCGCGGGTTTGATCAATGCGGGTGTCTATGCGATAGATGCCACGCGTCTGCTTTCGCGCGATTTCCCCGAAAAATTTTCTTTCGAACGGGATTTTCTCGAGAAATCCCTCAGGTCGGTTGATGTGCGCGTGTACGCGCAGGTCGGTGAATTCATCGATATTGGCGTGCCGCAAGATTATGCGCGTGCGCAGACGTTGATTCCGCAGCTCTTCCGGGCGAGCGTCGATGAAGCGTAGGGCGCTCTTTCTCGACCGCGATGGCGTTATCAACGAAGACTTCGGCTATGTGCATCGCAAGGAAGACTGCGTTTTCATAGGCGGCATTTTTGAGCTCGTGCGCACGGCAAACCGGGCCGGATATCTGGTCGCCGTCGTGACGAACCAGGCGGGCATCGCGCGCGGCTATTACACCGAAGCCCAATTCGGCGACTTCATGCGCTGGATGCAGGGCGAGTTCTTATCTAGACGCGCACGAATCGACCGCGTCTACTACTGTCCGCACCACCCGGAAGCGGGCGTGGGTGAGTTCCGCAAGACGTGTGCTTGCCGAAAGCCGCAACCCGGCATGCTCGAAGGCGCACGTGGGGAATTCGACCTCGATATGCAAGCTTCGATTCTGGTCGGCGACAAGGAGTCCGATATGGATGCGGCACAGCGTGCGGGAGTCGGGCGGCGGTACTTGTTTGCATCACGCGGAACGGTTGACCAAGAACACTGCATAGATTCGCTTGGCGTCGTGGAGCGGATTATTTCCCGCGAATTGGCCCCGTCACCGTATTCTCGATAAACGGTTTACCGACGGTTTTGATGAAATACGCTTGAGCTGATGCATCGCTCAGGGAAATCGAGGTGGTCGTGGCGGGATAGCGTCCGACGAGTTCGAGCGCGCCACCGTCAGCTTGTTTATAGAGTTCGAGATGATCGACCGTCTCGGGGTAGCTCACGCTAAGAGTCAGTGTTTGCCCGGCGCGCCGTGCATCGGTTTTCGTGCAAGTTGCGATGCCCGTTTCGAGCGCGCTGCCTTCTTCGTAGTCGTTCCACGTCACGAGTTGCAGGAAGGGCAACTGATTGTGCGCGCTGTAGTGCTCGTTGAGCAGCTTAAAGGTCTGCAGCCAGGTATTGCCACAATCCTGCGGAAGCAGGTGCGCAGACGCCGCGGCCCACGGCGCCTTCGAATCGTCAAAGCCTTTCCATGCGCCGCCCACCGCGATTTTCCAGGGCAGGCTTGTCAACGTGTTGTAGAAGACATTCAAGCCTTCGAGATCGGCGGGATCGCCCCGGTATTTTGCTTTGGAGTCCGCTTGCACCCAGACAAAAGCGCCTTGACTGCCGGGCAGATTGAGCCCGTGCGCATGGATGTGAATCCAGACGACCTCTGGATGCGCAGCCTGAATGCGCGCCCAATCGGCTTGGCCCACTGCTTCCATGCCGAATTCAAATGCGACCGGCCGCCCGTGATAGCGCAGATATTGGCGAGATGGAAAATATTCCCTGGCGACGTAATCCAGATGGTGAAGTATGGTCTGCGTGAGATCGCAGCCCTTGCACGCATTGAATTTGAATGCGCCGCTGTCAATCATGATTGAAAACGTCAGCTCGGGGAAATCCGCGAGGATAGGCATCGACGCTTTCCACGCCTTGTCGACGAAGTGACCCTCGCCATACCAGTCGACGATGAGACCGTCGATCCCGCGCGAACGCATGTCGGCAAAGGTACGCCGGGCCTGGGCGGGATCGTCGGAGCGATAGCCCGCGTCCAGCCCGCGTGGATCGGGTCCCCACCACGGCAGATAGTGCGCGAGTACTTGCGTCGTGCTTCCGGGATAAAGCAGCGTATGGACATTGATCTTGGAGATGGATGCGGTTCCCGGAAGGTTTCCGTTCGAAGAGCCCTTGAAGCGAAGGCTGCCGGATGTATTGGGCGCGCTCAAGGCTGACGGAGCATCATCAGCGGCGAACGCCGTCCATGCGCTCACTGAAAGCAGAGTTGCAAGCAATATCCGTTTGAATGTCTTCATGGAGCCTGCTTGAAGCGAACCGAATGCGGAATGGCGAAAGATTAAAGCAGATGAATAAAGACGCTGTGTTGGGTGGACAACAGATTCGGGGGAATAGGCTGTGGTCTCATGCTGTGACGTACTTATCTCCTGCTGACGGACCACGGCGGGTCAGCGCGTACTTTGCGTCAATCTGTCAAAAGAACAACGGAGTCAACGAATGGACCTCCACCGAACCCCGCCGTATGAGCGTGACATCTTCGATCTGCGGGGGGAAAGCGCTCAAGACGGCGTAAAGCTGTCGTCTGTCGACATGCTGGAAAACCTCATTGAGCGGAAATGGATTTTCCTTGGCGTTTTCTTCGGCTGTGTGATGCTGTCGATCGCGTATATCGTGTTTTCCTCGCCGGTATATCTTGCCGATGCATTGATCCAGGTGGAGGAGCGCAAATCGAGTCCGCTCGGCTCGCTTTCCGATGTGTCCCGAGCGCTGGACGTGCAGGACTCTCCTATCGCCGGGGAACTGGACATTCTGCGTTCGCGCGAGGTGATGCTCAAGGCCATGGACACCGTGGCGGCGCAAGCGGAAGTCTCGGTCAAGAATTCCGTGCCGCTGGTCGGCGGGTTCCTGTCGACCATTCTGCCCAGAGAGCCGAACGGACTGGTCGAGGCGCCCTTCGAACAGCCGCACTGGGCGTGGGGTGGCGAGCATGTCGTGTTCAGAGCCTATGAAGTGCCGGACGATCAGATCGGCAAGAAGCTCGAGCTCGATTTCATCGGAGATGGCAAGTGGACGCTCAAGGACAGTGATGGCCGCGAGACGTTGAGCGGCCGCGTCGGCACACCGGCTCAAGCAAACGGCTACAAGGTCGATATCGAGGAGATTCTGGCGCGCCCGGGTACCGAGTTCACGGTCAAGCGCGTGCCGACACAAACGCGCCTCGAGCAGATTCAGAAAGTCTTCAGCGCTGCCGAGACCAAGCGTCAGTCTGGCGTAATGCAGCTTTCTTACGAGAACGTCAATCCCGTCTTTGCTGCGCGTTTCGTCAACGCGCTCGCGGCCGCCTATCTCGATTCGAACAGCAAGCGCCGTGCTGCCGATTCCGAACGCAGTCTTGCGTTCCTGAATTCGCAGTTGCCCATCGTGAAGGAGCGCGTGCAAAAAGCGGAGCAGGCGCTCAACGATTTTCGAAACAAGGAAGGCACGATAGACGTTCAGGGCGAGGCCAAGAATCTGCTCGACGAATCCGCGCTCATCGAGAAGGAGCGACTCGAAGCAAGACTGAATTACGAAGACTTTCGGCAGCGTTGGAAAGAAGGCCAACCGCAGCTGATAGCGGTAGAAAACAAATTCAAGGCACTGGATCAAAAAGCCGCGGAACTGCAGAGCCGTATCGCGAGCTTGCCCTCGATGCAGCAGCAATACCTGCGCCTTGCACGCGATGTCGAGGTGAACAACCAGCTCTACGTGGGCTTGATGGACAACGCACAGCAATTGCAGATCGCCGAAGCAGGCGCGGTGGGCAATGCGGCGCTCGTCGACAAGGCGCTGGTTCCCGTCAAGCCAGTCCGTCCGAAGAAGGCGATCGTGCTCCTGCTTGGCGCCGCGTTTGGCGTCGTGCTGGGCTTCGTCGTCACGCAACTGATTGCGCTTTTTTCTGGCCGCATTCGCGATCCGAAGCGGCTCGAATCGATGGTCGGCATTCAGACGCTGGGCGTCTTGCCCATCTCGCCGCATCAACTTCAGGCGAGCAGTGCGAATACTTCGCGCTTTATGCTCAGCCATGAGCAATCGGATACGCCGCTCGTCGAGGCGATCGATTCCCTCGCGCATTCCTTGCAGCACAAGCTGGAATCGAAGGAAGGGTCGAAGGTCGTGCTCTTGACGTCGGCCGTGCCGGGGCAGGGAAAGTCAATGCTCTCCGCGAACCTCGCCTACCTTTATGCGGAAAGAGGCCTGAAGACGCTCGTGATCGATGCGGACATGCGCCGTTCCGGGTTGCATCGCTATTTGCCGATCAATCGCGAAGACGGTTTGTCGAGCGTACTGCAAGGCAAGCTCGACGCGATCGAGGCGATCAGCCAGCCGTTTGAGACTTTGCACGTATTGCCTGCGGGCAGGCACGTACGCCAGGTGCGCAATCTGCTCGGTTTCGAGCGCCTTAAAGCTTTGATCGAATCGCTGCGCGACCACTACGACATGATCTTGATCGACTCTCCCCCAGTGCTGCCGATGGCCGACGCCGTTGTTCTGTCCAAGGTGGCCGACGCCACTATCTTCGTCGCCCGTCAAGGGATGGTGAGTTACTCGGAAGTGAGCGAATCGGTGTCGCGGCTAAACAAGGTGGGCACGGAAGTCGATGGTTTGGTATTCAACGGCTTCGATCCATCGCCGCTGCGCTACGCCTATTACTCCGACGCATACAAATACCCGGACGAAGCGACGGCAAGACTCGAATAAAACGGCGGCGTCGCTAAGCGCCTCATGAAATACCGTTCGACGCTCGCCAGAATTTCATCGGCCGGCTTGCAGCGGTGAATGGCCAATGACTCGCGTTGTAGATCTCAAGGTAGTGGGCGGAGGGCGCCTTCGAGTTGGCATGTCGGGCAATGCTGCGCAGCAACGACGTGAATGATTTCGCACACCACCACGAACGGGCGCATGCAACCTTAGCAAGGGGAAGGCGGGATGAACCGAATCAGTGAGTCGTTGCTCGATGGAACGACGCATGGCGCGAGTAGTGCCACGGCAAGTACAGCGAACACAGCGACCACGGCGAAGACGCAGGCGAAAGTTGTATGGTTTCTCGGCCCGAGGCCGGCGAGCTGGAATGGCGTAATGCGATACAGCCTCGCCTGCCTCGACATGATGAAGCAGTTCGACGACTTTTCGACGCAGGCAGTGGACATTCCTGCGCCTTCCCGTTCGTTCAAGCGGTACTGGACGCAATTCGTGCTCTATCCGCTTCGCGCGATGCGGATTGCGCGCAGGGTGGATGTGATCGTGTTGTATCAGGAAGACATGGCATACATGATTCCGTTCATCAAGCTGGCCGGCGGACGCGTATGCATCGTGATGCACCACGTCGCTTCCCGAGACCATACGCGCGGTCTCGTGGAAACGCTCAAGGCGCATTACATGAGGATTCTGCAGCATCTGATTCCGCACGCCGATCTCGTCATCTCGACCACGGACGTCGCGATTCGGGATGCAATATCCGAACTGGGCGTGAAACCGGAATCGATAGAACTGGTGCCGAACGCGTTCGACGCAAGCATTGCGCCGACGGATAGGGCAGTGCGCCATCGCGCGCGCATCGCATTGCAGGAACGGCTTGGCTTTTGCCTCGGCGATGCGCTCGTACTACTGAACGTCGGCACGGACGAGACGCGCAAGAACAATGTGACCGTATTTCGCGCTTTGGCCGAGCTCGGCAGGAAGGACATCGTCATGCTGCGCGTGGGAAGAGCGCAGAACGCTGCGAACCGCAAGCAATGCGAGGAAATTGCGCGGGATGCGGGTATCCAGGCGCATTTCGTCGAGGGAGTCAGCGAGGAGGATCTGGCCTACTTCTATCAAGCCGCCGATGCCTATGTATCGCCGACGCTGCATGAAGGCTTTGGACGGACGGTGATCGAAGCACAGCTTACCGGGTTGCCAGTGATTGCTTCCGATCTGCCGGTGTATCGCTTCACGATGAAGGATACGTTTATCGCCGTGCAGGACCCGCTGCGAGTCGAGTTCTGGCGCGATGCGATCGAGCGGGTCGCGGAGGACCCGTGCTTGCGTCAAGACTTCGCCATTCGCGGCCGGGAGAATGCGCGGCGTTTCTCTAGCCAATCTGTTAGCGGCGACCTTCGTCGCGCGCTCGAAGGCATCGCACGTCGTGCAAAGGCCTGACATGCTCATGCGCTCGTTTATGCCGGCCAATGAGATATCGCCGAATAATGCATATGGGTTGATCGTCGCGGCGTTGATGCTGCTCGCGCTGGCCACCAATGCGGCGCTGCCTGCGCTCGGGCTCGCGAGCCTCAGCGCGGCGGCGACATTCGCGCTCGCATGTGCCGGCGTGCTGGCGCTTGTTTGGTGGCGTCCGGTGTTCTCTGTATCGATGCTCTATCTTCTCTGCATCAGCCTGACGGTTTTTCTCGGCGGAGTGGGCATTGAAGCGGGCGGCTATCTGACGGAAACCGGCGTGCAAGGCGAAGCCAATGGCGCATTCAGCCGCCTCGTATGGTTTTACGTCATTTTCACGGCATGCGCGCTGGCGGGCTTCGAGCGTGTGTTACCCGAACGTCGTCGGATACGCGGGCGAATCGTACCGCGCCTGACCATCGATAACCCGAGCCTGATGCTCGGTCTTGCGCTGGCGGCGGCAGTATTGGCGGCGGGAGCCATTGCGGGGGCGACCGAAGGTTTTGCACTGCTGAAAGGCGTGAACCGGTTTGCACTGCGCAACGACAGCGAAGGCGCGGGCCCGATCTTCAATCTCTTCCTCAACAATCAACTCTTCGTGGCTGTGCTGTTGGGAACGCTTTGGACAGCGCAGAGCGGTTGGGTGCGCTGGCTAGCGCTTTCCATGAGTGCGGCTGACGCCGTTCTTGAAGTCCTGCATGGCGAGCAATTCATGTCGGTGCTCGGCTTGAGCCTTTCCATGCTGTCGCCCTTTGTCGCCATCCTTGCGATGAATGGCAAGCCCGTGAAGCGCTACCTCGTTTTGGGTGCAGTCGTGGCACTTTTGCTCGGCAGTGTTTCAGTGTTCTATGCCTATCAAGGACAAGGCCTCGATACGTCCGACACGATGCTGTCGCGCGTATTGCTGCAAGGCCAGGTCTGGTATGTCGTCGATGGCGACGCGACGCTCTTTGGTGCGCCACAGGGCGGTTCCGCCGCGTTCGGGCGGGTGTTGGGCTCGCTTTCATCGCTTAAGGCCCCGACATTTTTCGATGACGGCGCCGTGAGTGGATTGCGCGACGTCATGCTCGCGTATGGCACACCCGAGATTTTGCGCGCCTACATTCACGATGACGTAACTTTCACGATGGGGCAAATGGCGGTTCCAGTCTACTGGTTCGGCTTTGCAGGGGCAGCCGTGTTCATCGCGATGACGGGGCTCGTCTACGGCGCGCTTGTCGCATTGCAGATAGTGGTTGCGATGCGCGGCGGCATCGTGCTTCTATGGCTGACGACGAAGCTCGTGTCATACGCCGGATTCGGCTTACAGCAGGGCGAATACTGGAATGTCTTCGGAATTCGCACGCTCGCATACGCGGCACTCGCTTGTGCGTGGTGGTACTGCGTCGATGCACGAAGTGCACGCAGCACCCGCCCACAACGCACCTGGGGCTGAAGCTTGAACTCCTTCCTGCAACTCCTGCTGTCCTCGTTCTCGGGCGTTGTCACCGAAAAGGTCGTCGGCGCGCTTGCGGCTGTGGCGAGCAATCATCTGTTCGCGGATCTTTATGGAGTGCGTCTCTTTGGCGAACTTCAATTTGCATTGTCGCTCGTCTATGTGGTGGGCAGCATCGCACTGATTTTTGGCGCGCCCGTTATCGCGCCGATTCTTGGCAAGCATCGGCGCTTGCGGCATCTGATCTTCTATCACACGTTCCGCTTGCGTCTGGCCCTTTCGTTTGCCGTGATGATGTCGTTCATGGCCATCGTGGTGCTTGCCATGCCTGTGTCGAGCGCGACCGCGCTTACGCTGATAGCGGCGCTCGTATTGACGGTCGAGCCACTTGCGCTAGGTTCGCTGATGGCCTATGCGGAGACCAAGCCGTGGGTCATTACGCGCGCAAAAGCTTATGCGAGCGGCGTGCGTGTGCTCTGGCTGCTGGGTGCCGCTCATGCGTCGATGGGCGCCATATTCGCGTCCTTCGCATGGCCGCTCGAAGCGTGTGTGGCGGCGGTGGCGCCATTTAGCCGTTATCGTTCGATGGCCTTCAGCAGTCCACGGTCGAAGCCCCGAGATTCAATCATCACGCGCACGCTCGTGTCGCGCGGCCTGAAGATCTGGCCGGCAATCGCCGCGAGCGTCATCGTATTGCGCATGGATCGGTTGTTGCTCGGCGTGTTGATGTCAAAGGCTGATCTTGGCATCTATGCGGCGGCTGCTTCGCTCGTCGAGCAATGGAATTCCGCGGGCACGACGCTCGCGCTCGCACTCGCTCCGAGCATGGTCTACGTCGGGCGCAACGAGGAGCAATTGCGCTCGCGCTCGGTCAGGCTTGCATTCTATCTCGCCCTGGTCGGCGTTTTCGGGTGGGTTGCCAGCATCTTCGTGGGACAGCGAGTGTTCGACGTCATCTACGGTCCGAAATTCGAGGCCGGGGTTTCCGTGATGATCTATGCCACGCTGTGCGCGGTCGCCACTTTTGCCGACGCGGGGCTCAGCACGTGGCTCGTCGCTGCGCGGCGATATCGGCTCATCATGGTCAAGCAAGGCGTGACTGTCGCCTCGATCGCTGCCGCGCCGTTTCTGATGCCGCGCGCGTTCATGATGTATTCGCCCGCAACCGCCACGGCGGTGTCGGTCGTGCTGTTTTGGGCGGTGACCTTCGGCTTTTCGCTTCATCACAGGGACCGAACATGAAGATCACGCTCTGCGCGAACCGGTTTCCGCCCAACGTCGTCGGCGGTGCAGAGGTAATGGTTCACGCGCTCGCCGTTGAATTGAAAAGGCGTGGACACGACGTATCGGTATTGACGCTATCGAACACGCGCAAGGGCGAGCGGACCACGCGCGATGAACTCGACGTTCATGTGCTTCCCAATCTCAACGTGTACGACCAGTTTCGTCATGGGGAACGCGGCCGCATCGTCAAGATGCTGTTCGGCATCGTCGATGTTTTCAATCCGCTGATGTTCGCGCTCACCTGGTGGCGCCTGAAAACGCTCGACCCCGACGTGCTCTGCACGAATACCCTCAAAGGGATTGGACCTGCGCTATGGGTCGCCGCACGCTTACGCGGCTTGCCTGTCGTTCACGTGAATCATGATTACTGGCTGCTATGCCCGCGCTCGACGATGTTCGCCGACGATAAGGCGTGCGTGACGCCATGCGGTCAGTGCAGAGCTGTAGCACGTCCGAAAGCATGGCTATCGCGCATGGTCGACCGTGCCGTTAGCGTGAGCCGCTTCGTCGATGAGCGGCATCGCGAGGTGGGATTCTTTCCGCGTAGCGAACCGATCGTGATTCACAATGCGCCGCCTTTGATGCGTGGCATGAATGCAAAGCCCCACGTGCCGGGCAAACCGTTCAAGGTGGGTTTCATCGGAAGAGCGGATGCCACCAAAGGCATCGAACAGTTTTTTGCCAGTATCGCGGCGGCAGATGTGCCGAACCTCGAGGTGCATATTGCGGGCAAAGATAACGAACGATGCATTCCCGCGTTGGTTGCGCGTTATCCGCAACTGAAGGTCACACATAACGGCTTCATGCCGCGCGAAGCGTTCTACGGGCTCGTCGATCTTGTCGTTGTCACATCGATGTGGGACGAACCGTTTGGCATCGTCAGCATCGAGCCGTGGGAATTCTTCAAACCGTCAGTGGCATTCGCGTCCGGCGGGTTGCCGGAAATCTACGCGCGAGTGCCGGAATTGATCGTGCCGCGCGGCGACACGGCGGCGTTGGGCGCACTCATCGCGAGGCTTGCGGGCGACGGCGCATTTTACGACGCAGTAGCACGACGCTGTCATGCCGAGCGCAGTCGCTTCATGCAGCGGGAACAGGTGGACGAATACGAACGAATCTTCAATTCCGTGGCAAATAAACGCGCGCCAGACGCGAGCCCGGCTGGGGCCAGAAGTACTTTAGCCATTGATCAGACGAGGACTCTTCGCAGAGACAGGGTGCAAAATGAAAACCAGACGCGTGCTGATGGTGATGACTCGGGACATCCCGGAGACGGCGAGCAACGGACGCGAGCGGACGCTTTGCTTCATTCAGGAAGCGATCGGCAGTGACATCGAACTGCGCGAGTTGAAGCTGTGCTCGGTGTTCGAGACGCCCGGCGTCCTGCCGAAGCTGGGTGCATTAGCCCGGCTCGTGCGCGGCGTACTGTCCGGCGCGCCATGTGCGTTGCAGGTCGCGATGTTTTCGCATTGGCGCCATGCGCATGTGCTTGCTCAAACGATCAAATCCTTTGCTCCGGATGTCATATATATCGATGGAATTCGCCTCGTCGATCAACTGGCGCACATTGGACGGCTGTCAGAGGGGCGACCGATCATCGTCGACTTCGATGATCTGATGTCCCGCCGGGCAACGGTCTTGCACCGGGCAAGTCTGCCGCTGTCCGCGGGCTATCTGACGAAATCGGTTCCCGCCCCGGTGATGAAGCTGATCAACGCCCGAGTGCTCCGTAATGCCATTCTGCGATACGAAGCGTTCTGTCTCGCGCGTCAGGAGCGCGAAGCCGTCGAGGCGGCGCATGCCGTCACGCTGGTGTCGAGAACCGATGCCGCCGCGCTCAGCCGCACTCTCGACGCGCGCGCACGTAACAAGGTGCATGTGATTGCTCCGCCGGTTTCAACCGTGCGCCGCCTGATGCGACCTGTGTATCCGCTGCGCTTCGTGTTCATCGGCTCAGACAGGCAACTGCAGAACCGGCTGTCGATTGAATACCTGTGCGACGTTTGGCGGCGCGTCACACCCGATGTCGAGCTCGTGATTTATGGGCGTATGGTGCGTCGATACCAAGCCGTCCCAAATGTGCGTTTCGCCGGATTTGCGCCATCGCAAGCGGATGTCTATACGAAAAATTCCGTCGCGCTTTGTCCAGCGTTCCTCGCGGGCGGCATTAAATCGAAGGTGATGGAAGCCATTGCGCATGGGTGCGTGCCGGTTGGGAACGAAACCGCATTCGAAGGGCTTGGCTTTCACGAACCCGCACTCGCGATGCATGCGGATGATTTCGAGCGCTTCGTCGCGAATCCGTGGCCGCACATGGACGCCGCGTTGCGAGCTGCCGAGCGCTTCGCGGCCTGGTGCGAGAGCGAGCACAGCGTGACCGCCTTCACGACGCGTTGGCGCAACCTTCTCAGGTTGTCGCCAGCATTGCCGGAACAGCCGAGCGCCATGAGCATGCCCGCGCACCAGCCTTTACAACTCTGATCCCATCAGAGGGTCGGAAAGAGAAGATAAGAACAGGACGTCAAGGGCGAGCTTGAACGTCACGAGAGCGAAGGAGGGCCAACATGAAACCGATCGTCTTCGGTGACCGCTTCGGATGGTTGCACACCGGATCGAGCGCGCGCGGGGTGATTCTTTGCAACACGTACGGCCATGAGTATGTCTGGACGTACAACGGAATGCGTTATCTGGCCGATGAATTGTCGGCGCGTGGCATCTGGGTATTGCGCTTCGATTATGCAGGCACGGGGAATTCAGCGGGGGCCGACGGCAAACCGGATCAATTCGAAAGCGCCGTGAGCGACATACATGCGGCTATCGCTGTCCTGAAAGCCGAAACTGGCGTCGAGCATGTGAGCCTGTGCGGTTTTCGCGTGGGCGCCGCATTTGCGCTTTGCGCCGCTATGGAAAAGCCGGTCGATGACCTCGTGCTGCTCGCACCAACGACAAACGGGCGCATCTACTTGCGCGAGCTTTCGATGGTACGCAAAACCTGGCTGGAGCAACTGGCGCCGCCATTGCGCGCGGCTCAGCAAGACAGTCCGTTCAGCGTGTTGGGGCAGGTCTATTGCGATGAGTTCAAGCGCTCGCTCGAGTCCGTTGATCTTTTATCAGCGTTGAGGAAGGCGAAACATGCCCCCGCGCGGCGTGTGCTCCTTATGCAGGCACGCACGGGCGCGAATGATCCGCTCCGTGATGCCCTCGCCGCACTCGGCGTGCAAGCCGAGACGCGTCCGTTCGAGGGCTTGGCGGGCTTTCTCCAGGAGACGGCGTTTTCCGTCTTGCCAGAAGAGACCTATGCCGAGGCGGTCGAATGGATGTCCGCTGGACGCGAAAAGGCCGTGCCTTCACAAATGGAGAAACACTGGCCTGACGATCTCTGTATCCAAACACCCGAGGCGATAGAGCGGCCGGTATGCATCGGCGAAGCGGGCCTGTTTGGCATCTTGTGCGAACCGCGCACCGGCGCGACGCACGGTATGGCGTATTTGCTCGCGAACACCTCGGCGAGCGCACACGTAGGCGATAGCCGCCTGTCGGTGCGCATCGCACGGGAGCTGGCGCGCGGCGGTATCGCTTCATTGCGCTTCGATGCGCATGGGCGTGGCGATAGTCCGCCAGACGGCACTGCAAATCAACCGAACCGCCGTTTCTCGCATATCTATGATTCAGTCGCGACCGAAGATACAGCCGCCGCCGCGCGCTGGCTTTCGCTCCACGGCTACAAAACGATTTTCGCTTTCGGCATCTGTTCGGGTGCATATCACGCGTTGAAGGCGGGCATCATGGAGACAACGATCAAGGGCGTCGTCGCAGTCAACATTCCGACCTTCAGGAAGCCGGAAGAAATGGCGCCCGGTGCACTTCGGGAAGCGGCTCACAATTCGATGGCCGGCTACGCGATCTCGATGCTCGATCCCGCCAAGTGGAAGAGGGTGCTGACGGACAAGAAGAAATTGACTCGGATCGTCCGCTTTGTCGCCGGCAACCTTTCAGCGCGTGTCCGTTCGCTCGTCGTCGGTGCACTGCGGCTCGATGCGCTCAGCAATACCACACGGGAGCGAGCGGCTGAACCGTTGCCGATGATGCGAGCGCTCGATGCAAAAGGCGTGAAGACGGTCCTCGTGCACGGCGCCTACGATGCGAGCATGGATCTGCTTGCAGCGAATTTCGGAAGGCGGGGTGCCCGCCTGTCGCGCTTTCCGTCGATACGCGTAGCCATTTTTGATGACGTCGATCACGCGCTCTTCAATGCTTCTAATTCAGCGAAGGTGATTTCACTGTGCGATAGCGTAATAAAGGAAACGAGCGGAGCAGCGGCACAAGCAAATCATTTCGTGGGCGCTGCTTCCGTTTCTCGACCGGCGCGCCCGAAACGCTATTTCACTTCGAAACCATAGTCAGCGTCCGTTCCCAGGTCACCGTCCGCTACGGCGACCCGGCGAGCGGTAGGACCACGTTCAAAAATGGCCATTCAGTACAGCGGAAGATGTTCACCATTTGTGTAACCTGACGCACAGAAAAGTGGACAGTGCCGGTGGTCTACTTATATCCATGACCAATGCGGGTTTACTGTCTGATTCACCCTCGACGTCCAAACAATCACTATACCGGGGCACATGTGAAGAACGAACTACGACAAATCATCACGAACGTTGCTCACCTCGACATATTGGATGGCAACATTTCAGACGATGCCGACCTTTACGAAATCGGTCTGTCTTCGTTGAATACGATTCAGCTACTGCTCGCGATCGAAGACCACTTTAATCTGGAAATTCCAGACCGGATGCTCAGCCGAAGCCTTTTCCAGAGTATCGATTCACTGGCCAACGCGATTACGCAGTTGCAGCGGGACGCGCAACCATTATGAATAATCTCGATTCCGATATTGGCGAGGAACATTTGTCAGTGACCGCCTCGGTACGGCAACGGGCAACTGCGGGTGAGACGGTCGGCCACGCACTGGACAAAGCCGCTCTCGTTGTCGCCGAAACCTGCGCGCGGTTTGCTGAAGCCGTCGATCGGGACGCGAGGTTTCCGACCGAAGCTGTCGACGCCATGCGTGAACACCGCATGCTCGCCGCAATGGTTCCGAGGGAGCTTGGCGGTGCAGGCGTCTCGCTTGACGCGGTCGCCTCTGCCTGTCGAATTCTCGCTCAAGCCTGTTCGTCGGCGGGAATGGTATATGCCATGCACCAGATTCAGATCGCATGCACAGCCAGACACGCGCTGTCAGAAGAGTGGCATCGGAATTTCCTCAGTGAGTTGGCAAAAAACGAGTGGCTGCTGGCATCCGCGACATCCGAGGAAGGGGTGGGAGGCAATCTTCGCAACAGCCAATGCGCAATTGAAGCACTAGACGATTCATTCGATCTTCACAAGCTTTGCCCAGTCATTTCGTATGGCGCATATGCTGACGCAATTATCGCGACGGCAAGAAAGAGCCCGTCTGCTCTGCCAACAGACCAGGTACTACTCACGCTCTTGCGAGAAGACACGACGCTGACTCGCCGCAGTGAATGGGATACTTTCGGGATGCGAGGCACCTGCAGTGAAGGTTTTTCGCTCGACGCGACCGGGCACGTGCAACAGATCTTTCCTGCACCGTTCGCTGAGATCGCCGAACAGACCATGGTGCCGACGTCTCATATCCTTTGGGCATCGGTGTGGACGGGCATTGCGAACGATGCATTTTTGCGCGCCCATCGCTTCTTCCGCGCTCAGGTGCAAAAGAACAAGAATGACCTTGCCCCGGCCGGAAGGCGTATTGCCGAGGCGCTCGCATTACTGCAAGCAATGCAGGCGCGGGTGGACAGCGCATTGCGCTTGCATTCAAGACAAGGACGCGAGCGGTCATGGTCAGAGGCCATGTCGGATGCGGCCGAGATCAATACGTTGAAGACGTTCGTATCGACTACCGCATTGCAGGTCGTTTTCCATGCGGTGATGATTTGCGGAATGGCGGCATACAAAAACGGAACGCCATTCAGCCTGAACCGCCACATTCGCGACCTGTATTCCGCTCCGGTGATGATCAGTAACGATCGCATCGACCTCAATACAGCCAACCTTCTGCTCGCACAGCGTACGCTGTCTTCGGAGAGAGACTAATGGATGAATCAGTTGCCGTTAAAGAGCGTCCTTTCAGTGGATTCAACACCAGCGATGACCGAACCGGCGTCAATTCACTGAGAGATGCGTTGGTTCAGGCGGGATTGTTGATACCGACGGGTGTGCAGGGGCTATTCGGTCGAGACGAGCGGTTTGAACGAGTGGTCGAGGCCATCGATTCGCTGGTCACCCGCCTCGGTGCCGATCAGAATGCCGAGGTGTTGCGCTTTCCACCGGCCATGAGCCGCATTGAGTTCGAGCGTAGTGAATATTTGAAAGGCTTCCCGCAACTTGCGGGAACCGTTCACAGTTTTTGCGGCGGTGAGCACGAACAGCAACGCGTTTTGCAATGTCTCGACCGCGGCGACGACTGGACTGAGTACCAGAAGCCGACGTACGTCGTCATGACCCCAGCTGCTTGCTACCCGGTATATCCAGTCATCGCGCAACGGGGTTCGTTGCCGGAGCAGGGCAATACAGTCGACGTTTTCTCGTATTGCTTCCGCCATGAACCGTCGCTCGATCCGACCCGCATGCAATTGTTCCGGATGCGCGAATATGTGAGGTTTGGCACGCCCGCGCAAATCATGGCATTTCGAAGCGAGTGGATCGAGCGCGGAACACGTCTGGCGAAATTGCTTGAATTGCCCAACAGCATCGACCTGGCCAATGACCCGTTCTTTGGACGAGGCGGCAAGATTGCCGCGCATAGTCAGCGCGAGCAAAGTCTAAAGTTCGAGTTACTGATTCCTATCGAAAGTGCGGACAAGCTCACCGCCTGCCTGAGTTTCAACTATCACGTGGACCACTTTGGCCTGTTGTGGGGAATCAAGACCCATGACCTTGGCGTCGCTCATACCGGCTGTGTCGGCTTCGGTCTGGAAAGGCTCACGCTGGCGCTTTTCAAACACCACGGCTTTGATATAGCTCGGTGGCCACAAACCGTTCGCGATGTGTTGTGGAAGAGACCATGAGCAACCTGTTTGCTCAGGCATGCGATCCGGGCGCCGACCAGATTCGCGAGGCGCGGCAACGGGCTATCGACTATCGCCCTCATCCGTTGCACGGCCCACAGATGATCTGGAGGCAAAGCAATTGCTATGTGGATATGTGGATCGAGGTGCTTTCGCGGTGGGGTTTGGATCCGCACGCTGCGTTGCCCTTCACTGTCGCAATGGATTTTGAGGGCGATCAATTCACGTTTTTCAAGTTCCCCCTTGCCGATCTCGAACTGTTGTACGGCGTAGTCGTACAGGAACACGCTATCTTCGAGCCACTTCATCTTCATGTCGAGAAACAGGTGGCGCGCGGCAATGTGATGATGGTTGAAGTCGACGCGTGCTATTTACCGGACACGCAAGGCGCAAGCTATCGGGAACAGCACACCAAGACTACGATTTGTATCGACGCAATCGACCCGGTCGGCCGCCAACTTGGTTACTTTCATAACTCCGGCTACTATCTCGCGACTGCTTCCGACTACGATGCGTTGCTGAATCTCGGATCAGCCGGCGGGTTGCCTCTCGCTCCGTATGTCGAATGCGGGAAACGTCGCTTTGAGCCACTCTCAGGAATACGGTTGCGCGACACTTCTCGCGCACTGCTTCGGCTACACCTTCAGCGCAGACCCAACGTGAATCCTATTGGAGCGTTTCGGCAGGCTTTTGCCCGCGATGCCAAAGAAATCGCCTCGCGGCCGACATCGTACTTTCACGCGTACTCGTTCAACACGCTCAGACAACTCGGCTCGAATTTCGACCTGCTCGGTCGCTATCTGCGTTGGCTCGACGCGAGCGGCGACAGCGACGCCGGGATGCTCGGCGCGCAAATCGCGGCGTCCGATACCATCGCGTCCGAGTCGATGGTACTGGAATTCCGCCTCGCACGAGCCAGCGCGCGAGGCAGAGAGGATGGTGGGGAAAGCAGCCTCGACATACTGGAACATGCCTACGAATCGCTTGTCGACGGTCTCTGCAAGGTATTTTTGCCGACCGGCATCGAGGCTCAGGTGAAAGGGGATACGCAGGTTTCACAGCACAACCCCTTGCTTATTCCATGACTGATGGATCCGTCGTATCGACGCCGTGCCACGCAGCGACGTTAGCAGGCTCGCGACCTGCACGCCGCATGCAAGGCTGGAAAATGCGCGCTACCCCCGCCGGCGCGGCAGCGCAACCGCGAGATATAGCGGAGACCGAATCGGCCAACTGGATGGATGCGACGGTGCCAGGTACAGTGGCACATGAGCTTGCCCTGGCTGGCAGGTTCGATCCGCTCGATCCGACGCCGCTGGGCTCATACGACTACTGGTATCGATTGAACCTGTCTGGCACTGGGCGCCGCCTGATCCGGCTACATGGCCTCGCCACGATCGCCGAAGTGTGGTTCAACGACACCTTGTTACTGCGCTCGGCCAACATGTTCGTCTCACATGAGACGGTGGTTGACCTGAGTCCGGAAGCTAATACGCTATATCTATGCTTCCGTTCCATGGACCGTCATTTGCAAGCCGCCGTGCCGGCGCGAAGAGCGCGTTGGCGGACCCGTCTCGTTGATGCGCCTGGGTTGCGCGGGATACGAACGACGTTGCTTGGTCACATGCCAGGCTGGTTCCCCTCGATAGAACCCATTGGACCCTGGCGCGACATCGAGGTCGTAGATCCGGATGGGCCGCCGGTGATCTGGCAGCACTCGCTGCGTTCCTTCGTGCGAGGCCGCGACGGAGTTATCGACGTCACGCTTAGACTGGCTGCCCCAATCAATGGCACGCTCGATGCCCGCCTGAGTTGCGGCGGCCATGAAACCCCCTTCGTTCAGCGCGACGCATACACATTCCACGCCGAACTCACTGTGGCCAACGTCAAGCTTTGGTGGCCACACACGCATGGCGAACCCACTTTATATGACGTCACGGTACGGATCGCGCGCGCGTCGCTGCCGTTGGGACGAACCGGCTTTCGCACGCTCGCCGTTGACCGCGGGCATGACGAACGGGGCTTCGCGCTGTCGGTCAACGGTCTTCCGATCTTCGCACGTGGAGCGTGCTGGAGCAGCGCAGACCCACTGCGTTTGCACGCCGGCACGTCCATCTACCGGCACTATCTGGATCTGGCCAAAGCGGCTGGGTTCAACATGATTCGCGTTGCCGGCACCATGGTGTATGAGGATGATGCCTTCTACGCTTTATGCGACGAAATGGGGCTATTGGTTTGGCAGGATTTCATGTTTGCCAACTTCGACTATCCATCGGCCGATCCATGCTTTGTCGCTTCAGTCGAGCAGGAGGCGATTCAATTTCTCGAGCGTCGCGGCGCCAATCCGTCGCTCGCGGTGCTTTGCGGCGGCAGCGAAATCGCGCAGCAGGCGGCCATGGTCGGACTCGATGCCACTCAACGGCAAGTCGAGCTGACAGCGCAGAGGCTTGCCGACATTGCAGCGCTCCATCGCCCAGACGCGATCTACGTTTCCGACTCGCCGTGCGGCGATCCGCTACCGTTCTATCCGCGAGAAGGCGTATCGCACTACTACGGTGTCGGCGCGTATCGCCGGCCACTGCACGACGCACGCCGCGCCGAGGTGCGGTTTGCCAGTGAATGCCTCGCGTTTGCGAACGTGCCATGCGACGCAACCCTGGATGCGATCGGCTCTCCGATGACTCACGAGCCGCGCTGGAAAACCGCGGCGCCGCGCGACCCGGGTGCATCCTGGGACTTCGACGACGTGCGCGATCATTACCTGCGCGAACTGTACGCACAGGATCCGGCTCGTCTGCGAAGTCAGGATCCGGCTCGCTACCTGGAATTGTCACGTGCGGTCATCGCCGATCTGTTCAGCGAGACCTTCTCGGAATGGCGGCGCATTGGTTCACGATGTTCGGGTGCGCTTGCCTGGCAGTTTCAGGACGTCATGCCAGGTGCCGGCTGGGGCATCGTCGATGCATACCTGCGTCCCAAATCCCCGTGGTATGCGATGCGTCACTCGCTACAGCCGCGGCAGATCCTCTTGCTGGACGAAGGGCTCAACGGCCTTGACATTCACTTGCTCAATGATAGCCAGCACGCGCTCAATGTGCGGGTCGAAGTGGTTGCGCTGCGAGACGGTAGAGTCCCACTCGTTCGCGCGCACCGTGACCTCAGCGTCGAGCGCCACGGCGGAGTTCGAATCAACTCGGTTGAATTGCTTGGCCGATTTTTCGACTTCACTTACGCCTATCAGTTTGGTCCGCGCGAGCACGATACGGTGATCGCCTCCATGTACTCCCTAGATAGCAGTGCGCTTTTGTCTCAGGCGTTCTATTTTCCCGATCGGACGCACCCGAGCGTCTTTGAGCGCGGCGATATTGGCCTTGAAGCGACCGCGGAGTGTTGTGACGGGCAGTGGTGGGTGAACATTCGCACGGTTTGCGTGGCGCGCTTCGTTCAAATTTCCGCGCCAGACATGCTGCCCCAGGACAACTGGTTCCACCTCGCACCTGGCGCGCACACGCGGGTCGGACTAGCACCAGACAGTGCCCAATTGCTGCGGCCGCTCGTCTCCGAACCGAGTCCTCAGAAATCTCGAGCGCTTCCAGATCCGATGGTGATCGAGGTGCGCGCCGTTAATTCCGCCAAGACCATCCGGTTGAGGATTGCGAGTTGATGCGTGTACCGCCGCCTGCGGAACATCGTGAGATGACGACCTTGACGGTTTTGTAATGCTGGCGGCGTGGAATTCGGCATGCACCTTGTCGAAAGCCGCTCAGTGCCGTTTGCCTGCCTAAGCCGACATCCCGGATCTCCAAAAATACAACTTGACATCACAGTTCACGCGACTATATTTCCGCTCAATACGCACGACTGTATTGCCGCCATGAGCAAACGATCATTCCGCGAAGACATTCTGAATGCAGGCCTCAAGATGATGCTCCAGACGGGGTACGAGGGGGCGAGTGTGCGCGACATCTGCGCAGCGGCGGCCGCTCCACACGGCTCCTTCACCAATCACTTCCGTTCGAAGGAGGCGTTCGCGGAAGAGGTACTCAATCGCTACTTCGCGCATACAAAAGAACTCGTCAGCCAGGCTTTGTGCGACCAGAGCCTGACTCCCCGACAGCGGTTGCGACGGTATCTCGACATCATCAGCGCCGTATTGGCAGACGACAAGTGGAACCGCGGTTGCCTGATCGGCGACTTCAGCCTTGAGACCGCTTCCCAGAGCGAACGTTTGCGCGAAAGGCTGGAGGCGATATTCCAGGAATGGCGCGGTCCGTTTGCGTCGTGCATCGCGGAGGCGCAACGTGCCGGTGAAATTGATTCAGCATTTGATCCGGTCGATCTCGCCGAATTCCTCCTTGCCTCATGGGAAGGTGCAATTCTTCGTATGAAGGTCGAACGCGGGCCTGCCGCACTCGACCGCTTCAAGAACATCGTCTTTCAGACCATATTCAAGGATCAAAAATGACTCCGCATTTTGATGTTGAATTGCCCCACTTAAATGTTCTCGATTCCACCATGGCCTATCGGGAAGCGGGAAATCCGGAGGCGGCGGTCGCGCTTTTTCTGCATGGAAACCCGACCTCGTCGTACATATGGCGGAAGATCATTCCGCTGGTTGCGCCCGTCGCACACTGCATCGCGCCGGATCTCATTGGGTTCGGCCAATCGGGAAAGCCGGACATCGAGTATCGATTTGCGGATCATGTCCGATACCTGGACGCGTTTCTCGCCAATGCGGGAATCTCATCGGCATTCGTCATCGCGCAGGACTGGGGGACGGCCTTGGCCTTTCACCTGGCGGCTCGTCGGCCGGAATTCATGCGCGGGCTTGCCTTCATGGAGTTCATCTGGCCAATGCCGACATGGGATGATTTTCACGAGAATGCGCGGGAGAATTTCCCGAAGTTCAGGACGCCGGTGGTGGGCGAGCAGATGATTCTGGAAGACAACGCTTTTGTGGAGCAGGTTCTTCCCGGAGGAATGGTGCGCAAACTCACGGATGAAGAGATGTCTGTTTATCGCGCACCGTTTCCTACTGCCGAGTCACGGCGACCCACATGGCGTTTCCCGAACGAGCTGCCCATCGAGGGAAAACCAGCAGATGTGTACTCAACCATGGAAAGCGCACACCGTGCGCTAGCGCAGTCTTCTTACCCGAAGCTGCTTTTCACGGCGACGCCTGGCGCTTTGGTGTCGCCTTCGGTCGCGAAACGTTTTGCAAGTAATATCAAGGGTTGCCAGGTTGTAGAGCTTGGAGCGGGAATTCACTACTTGCAGGAAGATCATCCAGATGTAATCGGTGCCAAACTCAGCGAGTGGCTACGTGGACTGGGAGCAAATTCCGGGAGCCCGGAACAAAGGCTAACGCTGTAAGGACATCATCGATGACTCGGACAGATTGGAAGTCATTTAATTAGGTGTACGGAAGCTAACCGAGTTCATCTACCATCTGGCGGGAATCAGGAGGTGTAATCGCGAGCGCCACAGTCTGAATCGACAGGGCGCCTGGCTTGACCGATCATTGACAGCAACCAGCGGGCCCGGTACTTGCCGGCCCCGCTGGTTCTCGTCGGCGATTCGTGGTTTCGGCGGCGGACTCCGGGCACGCATCGAACTACAATAAATCAACCGGTCCGGCAGTGCGCGATTGATCCGATCGCAGCGGTGCTTGGGCGACGGCAAGCACAGGAGGGACCATGCGGTCGGGACCGAAGTCCGGCGTGCGCCTGCGACGTTATGCAATCGTCGCGATGGCCGTCATCGCGGCGCTGATCGTCGTCGGACGCATCACCGGCATCCTGGTCGACTGGCTGTGGTTCTCTTCGATCGGCTATGGTGGCGTTTTTTGGACCATTCTTTCCGCGAGAGCGCTGCTGTTTGCCACGGTGTTCGCAGTCTCGGCAGCAGCGATAGGGCTGTCCGGGATGGTGGCGCACCGTTATGCGAGGGACGTCAATATCTTGCGAGCGGAAGCACTCGCGCCGTGGCGTGCGACGGAAGTCGCCGGCGATCTGTCCGAACTGATCGCGCCGCGCGTTCCCTGGCGCGCCACGATTGCCTGCGCCGCGGTCGTCATTGGTTTGCTCATCGCCGTTGGCGAAGTCTCGAACTGGGAGATCGCGCTTCGCTTCATTTATCAGGTGCCCGTTGGTCAGCGCGATCCGATCTTTGAGAGGGATATCGGCTTTTATCTCTTCTCGCTTCCCGCGTATGCCGCGCTCAAAAACTGGCTGCTGCGGCTGACCTTCTGCACCGCGATCGTGGCAGTTGTTGTCTACGCGTTGCGCGGTGACATCGCGCTGGAACGGCCACCGCGAACGCTGTCGGCCGCCGCGATCACTCACGGTTCCGCACTGCTCGGTTTGTTCTTTGCGGTGATGGCCTGGTCGTGGTGGCTCGACCGCTTTCTGCTGCTCTATGGCGACAACGGCGTCGTGGTCGGCGCCAGCTATACCGATGTCCACGTCGAGTTGCCGGTCCTGTGGATGCTGGTCGGTCTTGCCGCGGTCTCATCGGTTGCCCTTTGGATCAACATGCGCCGCCGCAGCTACATGCAGCCTGCCGTTCTCGTGCTGCTGGTCTTCGGCAGTTCGTTAGGGTTCGCTGTGATCTATCCAGCGCTGTTTCAGCGCTTCTATGTCAAACCGAGCGAACTGAAACTGGAAACACCCTATATCGCGAACACTATCGCGCTGACGCGCCAGGCCTACGACCTCGCCAAGATCGAGGTGAAACCGTTCGAGGCCGAGCAGGGATTGACGTTGGACTCACTGCAAGCGAATCGGCCGACCATCGATAACATCCGGCTATGGGACGTGCAACCATTGATGGATACCTACGCACAGTTGCAGGAGATCAGGACTTACTACAAATTTCTTTCGGTGGACATCGACCGCTATCAGCTTGACACCGGATACAGGCAGGTGATGCTGTCGGCACGCGAACTGGATCCGGCGATGCTTCCGCCCAACGCCCAAACCTGGGTGAACTTGCACCTTATCTTTACTCACGGTATTGGCGTCGTGATGTCGCCGGTCACCGAGAAATCCGCTGAAGGCTTACCGTTTTTTTATCTGCACGATATTCCGCCCGTCTCCAACGGCGGCCCGGACATTCGCGAACCGCGTCTCTATTTCAGCGAGGGCCGGCAGGACTATGTGATCGTGAATGGCAATGTAGCCGAGTTCGACTATCCTCAACGGCCGGCTAATGCCTACACGACGTATAGCGGGCGCGACGGCGTCGAGGTCGGCGGTGTGGCGCGCCGCAGTCTGTTCGCCTGGCAGCTCGACGATCCGAACATCCTGCTGAGCGGCTATATCACGGACCAGAGCCGGATCCTGCTTCACCGCAACATTCAGGACCGCGTGCGTACGGTCGCTCCGTTCCTGACTCTCGACCGCGACCCCTACGTCGTCGCAAGCAACGGGCGCCTGTTCTGGATCCAGGACGCCTACACCGTTAGCCGTTGGTTTCCTTACTCCCGCCCGGGATTCGGCGACGGCGGCAATTACATCCGCAACGCGGTCAAAGTCGTGGTCGACGCGTACAACGGCACGGTCGATTTCTATGTCAGCGATCCCGCCGATCCGCTCCTGCGCACATACGAGCGCATCTTCCCAGGTTTGTTCAAGCCTTTGGAGTCGATGCCACCGGAGCTGCGGCGTCATATCCGCTACCCCGAAGACCTGTTTCTAATCCAGGCGCAGCTCTACCGCGCCTATCACATGGATGTGCCAGAAGTCTTCTACAACCGCGAGGATCTGTGGCAGTTTCCCCGGGAGCTGGCCGGAATGGATGACGGGAGCGCCGCTAGCACGATGCCGCCGTACTACACGATCATGCGACTCCCCGGCGACGCACGCGCCGAGTTCATCCTCATGCTGCCGATGGTGCCGAGCCAGCGGGAGAACATGATTGCCTGGCTGGCGGCGCGTTGCGATCCATCCGGGTACGGCAAGCTGATCGTGTATGTCTTTCCCAAGGACAAGCTGATCTTTGGGCCGTTTCAGATCGAAGCACGTATTCAGCAGAATACCGAGATCTCACAGCAGATCTCGCTTTGGAACCAGATGGGCTCACGCGTGATTCGCGGTCATCTTGTCGTAGTGCCGATCGAGAACTCGATCCTCTACGTTTCTCCGCTCTATCTGCGCGCGGCGTCCGGTCAGTTGCCGGAGCTGAAGCGAGTGATCGCCGCCTATGGTGACCGTGTGGTGATGGAGGACAGCCTGAGCGAAGCCCTTGCGGCGCTTTTCAAGGAGACCGCGCCAACGGCATCGCCGCAACGAGGCACAGTGGATGCCCGCGCGCGAGAGGCACTTGCCCACTATGACCGCGCCCTCGAGCGACTGAAGGCGGGCGACTGGAGCGGCTTCGGCGCGGAACTGGATGCCTTGCGGCCGTTGCTCGAGGCACTCGGTGCTGGCCGTTCCGACGGTCAGAAACGGCCAGGCGGACAATAGCCGGGTTGGCGCCCGAGCCTGCTTCCGTCAGGGATTCGCCGCCATGCCGGGCGTTTCAGGCCCTTTGCAGAATGTCGATCGCCTGATCGGCATCGGCCAACGAGTCGACCGCGAGATACGCAATGAACTGCGTGCCAAGTACCGCGGCCGAGACGCCGCGGAGGTTGATCCCCCCATCCGCCAGCATCTGCGTCAATTGCGCGATGATGCCCAGTTGGTCCAGACCCATTACGCGGATGGAGTGAAGGCTCGGCGTGACGCTGAACCCCACCTGGGTGGCGGCACGGATGGCACTGTCGCCCTGTAGCGGGGCGACGAACACGACCCCCTTTCCCGATGCCTCCGGCGAGCGGCGCGCGATGATGAACTGCAGGTCGACACCCGCATCCCGCAAGACGCTTAACACGTTCGCAAGGCCACCCGGTTTGTCTTCGATGGTCGCTGCCCAAACATCGACACGTTCCACGCTCAGTTCCATGGCAATTTCTCCCGCCTCGGACCTCATTGAAAAAAATCTACTTCACGAACGGCACATGGGCAAGGTTTGTCGGACTACGCCCTGCATCGTGAAGTCCCCACTGCATCCGCCCGGCTACCCATTTGGGTGGTGTGCGCACTCCGTCCTTCTGTCATTGTGAGCACGTCGTCATTACGCTGCCTGAACAGGCGAGCAAACGACGACGCGAGGCACAAGCAGGTCTTGCGCATTTGGCAGGGGAATTGAAATGGAAAATACATCCTCGAGCGGAAATCCTTTGATGGATCTCTCGGACAATCTGGCAGACATCGTCGGCCAAGTCGGGCGGAGTGTCGTGGCAGTACATGGCCGGCATCGCATGCCGTCGAGTGGGGTACTCTGGCGACGTGGCGTCGTCGTGACGGCTGCACACACGATCAGGCGTGAGGACGGGATCGAAGTCACATTGACCGACGGCCGCCGGGTCGCCGCTGTCCTCGCTGGGCTGGATTGGGGTACCGACCTCGGCGTGCTGAAGCTGGACGGCGTGGACCTCGACCCGGTCGGTTCCGGCGACGCCCGCTCACTGAAGCCGGGTCATCTGGCGCTCGCCGTCGCACGCGCGGACGATTCCGGCATCAGCGCTGATTTTGGCGTGATCGGCGGCACCAGTGGCCCGTGGCGCACGTGGAAAGGCGGACAGCTCGACGCGTTCGTGCGACTGGACGGCGGTCTGCGCCCAGGCTTCTCCGGGGCGGCACTCGCGGATATGCGCGGGCAGGTCATGGGCATCTGCACTTCGGCACTGATGCGCGGCGCCGGCATCGTGATTCCCGGAATGACCGTGGAGCGAGTCGCCGATGAACTGCTGGCCAAAGGGCACGTCTCACGGGGCTACCTTGGTGTCGGCACGCAGCAGGTCAGCCTGCTGGACGCCTGGGTCAATAAAATGAACCTGTCATCCAATAGTGGATTGCTGATCAGTTCGCTTGCGCCGGGCGGTCCGGCGGAACAGGCGGGTGTGCTCATAGGAGATGTGCTGATCGAACTGAACGGCAATCCTTGCGGCGACATGGACGCCTTGCACGCCGCACTGGGCTCGACGAGCGTTGGGCAGCCACTGCAAATCGGGTTGATCCGCGGTGGCGAGCGCCACGCGTGTTCGGTGACAGTGGGCGAACGCCCCCGGCGCAATTCGTGCAGGTGAGGTTCGGGAAGCGGCGAAATGTCGGATGGACGGAGGCTACACATGGGGCCGGTGCGGGTCGCGGTGATCGCGGCATCGTCGCAAGAGCGCGCAAGCCTGCAAGCGCTTGTCGAGGCGAACCCCGCACTCGAGTTCCTGGGTAGCGCAGCCGACGCCGGAACGCTGCTCGATTGCCTCGCCGGATCGGTGCCGGAGGTGATCGTCACCGACAGCGCGCCGGCGGCGGGCGACGCGCTCAAGACGCTATTCGAACCCTCGCACGCATCACCGTCGCTCGTCCTGTTGAGCGACGACCCCGACAGCGACTGGATCCTCGATGCGTTGCCCGCCGATGCGGCGGCGATCCTGCCGCGCGACGCGATGCCAGGCGAAATCGTCGTGTCCATCGAAGCCGTCGCCACAGGCCTTTGCGTGCTGCCGCCCGACATCCTCGCGAGGCTGCTGGCCGCAACGAGACAGTCTCAGCAAAAGCCATCCGGCGAACCGTTCGAAGCCTTGACGTTACGAGAGATCGAAGTGCTGGCGATGCTCGCCGACGGACTCGGCAACAAGGAGATCGCGCGGCAACTCGACATCTCCGACAACACGGTGAAATTCCACCTCTCCTCCATATTCGGCAAGCTCGGCGCGACCAACCGCACCGAAGCGGTGATGCTCGGCATGCGACACGGATTCATCATGGTGTAGACGTACCCGATCAATCCTCCGCGCTTGCACCGGTCAGCGCGCGAACGCGGCTTTCATCGGCGGCGAGGTCGCGTGAACGGCCCGCATAGACGATGCCGCCATCGTCGAGCACGTAGGCATGATCGGCAATCTCGAGCCCAATACGCGCGTTCTGCTCGACAAGCAGGACCGCAATCCCTTCGTCGCGCATCTGCGATACGACGCGGAACACCTCGCGCACGATCAGCGGAGCCAGGCCCTGAGAGGGTTCATCGAGAATCAGCAGCCGGGGATTGAGCAACAGCGCGCGGGCAATCGACAGCATTTCCTGTTCGCCACCGGAAAGCTGACGTCCGCGGCTTTCCTTGCGTTCGGCAAGCCGTGGAAACAGCTCGTAAATTCGCGCGATCGTCCAGGGCCCGCTGCGCACGAGCGGCACACGCAGGTTTTCTTCGACACTGAGATTGGCGAAGATTCTTCGTCCTTCGGGGACATAGCCCACGCCGCTCGCGGCGATCCGGAAGGTCGGCCAGCGTGTCGTATCCGCGCCGAAGATCGTCACGCGCCCCCGGCGCGCGGGTGTCAGACCCATCAGGGTGCGCAGCGTCGTGGTCTTGCCCGCGCCGTTGCGGCCAAGCAATGCCGTGATGCGGCCTTCCTCGACCGCAAGGCTCACACCGTGCAGTATGTGGCTCTTGCCGTAAAAGGTATGAAGTTCCTCGGCGGCGAGCGCTGTGTTCATGTCACGTCACCCAGATACGCCGCCTGCACGACCTCGTTCGCGGCGATTTCCGCCGGCGCGCCCTCGGCGAGGAGCGTGCCCCGGTCGAGCACCGTGATCCGGTCAGCAAGATGGAACACCACGCGCATATCGTGCTCGATCAGCACGATCGTGAATTGGCCGCCGCTGCGCAGACGGCGAATCAACTGCGTGATCTCGTTGGTCTCCTCGCCGCCCATGCCGGCAGTGGGTTCGTCGAGCAAAAGCAGACGAGGCCGCAGCGCCAGCGCCATGGCGATTTCCGCAACGCGCTGGTCGCCGTGCGCGAGTTCGCCGGTCAGCCGGTGGCTTTTTGCGGCGAGTCCGGTGAGTTCCAGGCTTTCTTCGACACGTTCGCGCACCCGTGTTTTTTCGGTGCGGCTCACCCACGGTCGCAAGCGCAGTCCAGCCGCGACTTCCGCGCTGATGCGCACGTTTTCGAACACGGTGAGTTCGGGAAAGATCTCGGTGATCTGGAACGTGCGGGCGATGCCGCTTGCGACGCGCCGATGCGCCGGGACGGCCGTGATGTCCTGCCCGTCGAACAGGATCGTTCCGGTGGTCGGCGGGAAAAAGCCGCTGATGAGATTGAAGAAAGTGGTCTTGCCGGCGCCGTTCGGTCCGATGACGGCGCGCAACTCGCCTTCGTCGACGGCGAGCGAAACGTCGCGTACGGCGGCGAGGCTGCCGAAACGCTTGCTCACGTGCCTGACTTCGAGAACGCTCATGAGTCGCTCCTGCGCCGGACAAAGCCGAGCAGACCCCGCGGGAAGAACAGCACGATCGCGATGAACAGCATGCCGACGAACGACATCCAGTTGACGGTGATACTCGACAGATAGTCCTGCAGCACGACGAACACCGCCGCGCCGAGAAGCGGCCCCCACAAGCTGCGCATGCCGCCCATGACCGCCATCATCACGAAGTCGCCGGACTGGCTGAAATGGAGCCCGCGCGGATCGGCGAAATTGTTCAGAAGAGCGTAGAGCGCACCGGCGAACCCCATGAAAAAGCAGGAAAGCGTGAAAGCGATCCAGATATGGCGGTCGACAGGAATGCCGAGAAAGCGCGCGCGCCGTTCGTTTTCGCGGATTGCGATCATCGTGCGCCCGAACGGGGAGCGCAGGATGAAGGCCATCAGACCGACCGTCAGCGCGAGGCAAAACAGGACGAAGTAATAGAAGGCATTGGCATTCGAGAGGATGTCGATCGTGGTGATGCCAAGGTGCAGCGGAACGCGCGAGAATCCGCGCAAACCGTCGTCGCCGCCTGTCAACGAACTCCATTGGAATGCGATGTAGTAGAAGACCTGTCCGAAGGCGATGGTCACCATCGCGAAGTAGACGCCGCGCCGCCTCGCGCAAAGCGCACCGAGCAGCGCGCCGGCGATCCCGCCGAGCAGCGTTCCGCACAGAAGAGCGAGCGGCGAACTCGGCGCGACGAATTTCAGCGCGAGGCCAGCGCCGTAGGCGCCCAACCCGAAATACGCGGCGTGACCGAAGGACAGCACGCCGGTGAAGCCGAGCAGAAAGTTCACCGACATCGCGGCGAGACCCAGCACGAGCACCCGTGTGCCAAGCGCGGTGTAGCCGCCGAGCGGCGGCATCCAGTACGGGGCGAGCAGCAACAGGGCCCAGATCGCCGCGAGCGTCAGCAGTTTGCGGTGCCTCGCCGGCCGCGCTTCGCTCATGTCAGCATGCCCTCCTCGCCGAGCAGGCCGCGTGGCCGCAACAGCAGCACGACGGCCATCATCACGTAGATGACCGCTTCGCTCGCCGCGGGCACAAACACGGCCGTGATGCCGGAGGCGACGCCGATCAGCAAGCCGCCGAGCAGCGTGCCGGTGAGGCTGCCAACTCCGCCGACGATGATTGCAATGAAGCTCGGCATCAGGAGCCCCGTTCCCATCGTCGGTTCCAGGCCAAGCTGGCCGGCGGCGAGCACCCCGCTCAGACCGGCGAGAAAAGCGCCGACGGCGAAATTGAACGAACGCAGTCTGCCCACGTTGATGCCGAGCGCCGCCACGGTTTCGAGGTCGAGGGTCCCGGCGCGAATACGGATGCCGAGGCGGCTATAGCGAAGCAGGACGAAGAGCAGCGCCACCGTCACTGTCACCGTGGCGACCATGAAGAGGCGATAGCCGGTGATGAAGAACAACGTGTTGCTCAAAGGCTGCGACAGCACGGACGGAATGGTCACCGGTTTGCCTTGCGCGCCCCAGATGAAACGGGTGCCGTCCTCGAAGATGAAGGCAAGACCGAACGTCAGGAGCAGGCTGTAGAGCGGGTCGCGCCCGTAGACGCGCCGGATCAGCACCCGTTCGAGGGCCAAACCGATCAGCGCGATGCACGGCGGCGCGATCAGCAGCGCGCCCCAGAAGCCTACGTAGGGCGTGATCGTATAGGCAACGTAGCCGCCGGCGACGAGGAATCCGCCGTGAGCGAAGTTGATGACGTTGCTCAGGTTGAGGATGAGCGATAACCCAAGGGCCATCAGCACGTAAAACGCGCCGATGATGAGCCCGTTGGTGACGTTGAAAAGCAGCAGTTGAGTCATGGCCCACCATTCTTGTTATGGCGCCCGCCGATGCCGCCCGGGCGGTTGCGGGATCAGGATGGCCACTGCAGCTTGCAGCCGGTTTCACTCTCGGGAGGTGCGGTCTTGTCACCCGCAATCACGCGTTCCACGCGGAACAGGTCTTCCGGGTCGCCGGCCGGCTGGGATAGCGCCTCGCCCACGAACGACGACGTCATCAGCTGGTGATCCCCCTTGCGGTAGTAGCACTTGTTCGGCTGCAGCTTGACGTCGTCCGCCAATTCGAAGCCGCCGAGCGCCTCGGCGAGCTTTTTGGCGTCGAGCGTCTTTTCCTTGTTGGCGATGGCGGCAAGGGTATGCACCGATGTATAGCCGAACCAGTGACGCGCGGTGGGAACCTTGCCGCCGTTCACCTTGCGGATGTCGCTAACGAACTTCTCGACGCCCGGCACGCCCGGCTGTTTCCAGTACCACTCGAACATCCAGATGCCGACACGCGCCTCCGGCGGCATCGCCTCGAGCGATTCGAGTTCCTGCTGCAGCCCGGCCACGTGCATATCCTTACCGATCCCGAACTGGGCAATCTGCTTCAGGCAATTGACCATGTCGGAGCCTTGCGGGAGCACGAGCAGGACGTCGGGATTCGCCGCGCGCGCCTTGATCAGATAGGCGGAGAAGTCGGTCGTGCCGAGCGGGGTGAGCTCGTTGCCGGTCATCGTGCCGCCGAGCTTCTGAAGATCCGCGGCCGCGGCTTTCTGCAGCGTGTGGCCGAACGCGTAGTCCGGTGTGATGAAATACCACTTCTTGCCATACTTGGTGAACAGCAGGTTGGCGACGGCGTTCGCTTCCATGCTGGTCGTGTTGCAGACACGATAGACGTTCCACTTGCAGTCGACGCCAGTGATGGTATCGGTGTGGCCGCCCGAAACGATATGCAGCACCTTCTTCTCGTTGCTGACCTGGGAAATGGCCTGGGCGATACCGGAGTTCACGTCGCCGATGAGGAACGTAACCTGATCGCGTTCGATCAGCTTGCGCGCCTTCTGCACGCCGGTGCCGACGTCGTTTGCCGAGTCTTCAACCATGAGCTCCACGGGACGTCCCAGAATACCGCCCTGGGCATTGATCTGCTGAACGGCAAGCCTCGCGCCCGTCACTTCATTCTGTGCTACCGCGGCATAAACGCCCGTTAGCGGATCGACCATGCCGATTCGCAACGGCGCCTCGCCGCGTGCCTTGATGATGAAGGGCGCCGCCAACTGCAGCGCGGCTGTTGCGGCAGTCGCCTTGAGTACGGTGCGCCGGTTGAAAGCGGGGATACGACTTGGTGTTGTCATAGGGTTCTCCCTCACCGTGATGTCGGATCTTTCTAACCGCTGAATAAATGGTCTGCGTGTGCGGAACACGAGCAATTCGATCTTGAACGCCTTCAGGGGAATCCACAAGACCGCGTTTTCCCACTCATGGATGCGCTACAGCGTGAAGCTGCTCAACGGGCTGGATCGAGACGACGGCAAACAGGCGCGCAGCTAGCAGAATGGTTAGTAACGCTATGTATATCGATCGGAAGATCGCACTTTGTGCGAGCATCGGCTGTCGGAAATCGGAACGCCGAACTGTTTGCGCCTTCCACGGCGCAGTTCGTGATTTGACGCCACGCGCGGGTGACAAGCCCGCGCCGCCGCAGGGATAACGCCGAGGAATCGCGCCGCCTTCCCGGAAAGCTCGCGAGGTGAGAATGAAGGCCCGGGTGCGCTCCTCGGCGTCAGTCCACGCCGCGAGCTAGTGCTTACGATGCATCCAGCTCATATGGTGTGTGTCAAGCCACTGGCTCAGGCTCTCTCCTGGGTGATCGCGCCTGTAGCGACGTGACAATGCCAGTGCGATGGCAACGAGAACAATAAGGCCAACCCAAAAGCTGATCACTGACTGAGTCATGGCTGCCTCCTTCGGGAATGCGACCATGCTCATATTTTAGTCATTGTCGGCCGGACTGGCGCTTCATCAGAAACGTTCGAAATTCAATCTCCCACGCCGCGTCGCGCAAATCGATTTCAATACTTGCGAGTCTTCCCAGTTCGCCGCTCAGGCCCACCACGCGCAGCGATCGAGGCGGCACGCCTTGCCTGAAACAATGGCCTTCGGCGTCGAGCAGCAGGCACGGATGGCGTCTGAACCGCGCACTGGCAACGGTAACCGGATCCATGACGTGCCGGCTCGACCCCTGAGGATAGACGAGCGCCAGATGGGTGCCTGCCGCCGCGAGCTGTTCTCCGACGTCATGAAGGCGGTGAATCATCTGGAATCCGCGTTCGCCGCCACGCCCGACGCCCGCGACGACGAGGCCCCGGCTTCCCGCCATTTCCCGCAACGTGACGGGGCGCCGATCGGGCAACAGTAACGTGGCCTCCAGATCAAACATGTCGACATCCTCAGCGATATTGCCCTCAATTTATATGAATGGCGGTGAACTTCAGATTATAATCGGGCGGCAAGAGCATGTGTATCGTATTATAATGGCGTGTGCGCTGTTGAGCCGCCGGCACGGCGGCTGCCTCTGGCGAGGCGGATTGCTCGCCTGTTTTTTTACTGACTGACTTGAGACGTTCCAATGAAAGCTGCCCCTTCATGCCCGCAATGCGCAATGGAAAACACGTACCCGGACGGCACCCTGTACGTGTGCGCGGACTGCGGTCACGAGTGGCCGGCGAACCTCGGCGCCGATGTGGGCGAAGAACCCGCGGGTAACGTCGTCAAGGATGCCAACGGCAACGTGCTGTCGGATGGTGATTCGGTCGTGCTGATCAAGGATTTGCGCGTCAAGGGCTCGTCGATCACGCTGAAAATGGGCACCAAGGTGAAGAGCATCCGAATCGTCGGTGGCGATCACGAGATCGACTGCAAGACGGACGCCGGCAGCTTCATGCTGAAGGCCTGTTTTCTGAAGAAGGTTTGAGAGGCCGGCCGCCATTCGCGGCCCCGGCCCCGCTGCGCTGCGCGATCCGCGAAGCACGACAGAATCGACTGGTTGGCTACCCGAGCATATTGAGAATGGCTGAGGATCGAACATCTTACGACGCGTTCGTCAAATTCCTGTCGACGCCAATCAATAACGGGCAACCCTTTGTGCTGGAGACGCAGCACGCAGTGTCGCTGCACTTCGATCACTTCGCCACTCAGAGCTTCATGTCGCTCAGGAATCCGGAGCGGCTCGCGCTCGGCTACACCCGCGCGATGATGGGATTTTTGCTGCTGCACCCGGCTCCCCGGCAAATCTGCATGATCGGGCTGGGCGGTGGATCGCTGGCGAAGTATTGCTATCGGCATCTGCCCGAGTCCGCGATCGAAGCAGTCGAGATCAGCCCCGAGGTGATTGCGCTGCGTGATGTATTCAGGATTCCGGCGGACGACGCGCGGTTCAAGGTGGTGTGCGCCGACGGCGCGGACTACATGACGCAGGATCACGTTCGCACGGACGTCATTCTGCTTGACGCCTTCGTTTCGGAAGGGATGGCCAGCCGATGCGCGGAGATCCCATTTTTCGCCGCCTGTCGCGAACGCTTGACCGAGGCGGGCGTCCTCGTAGTCAACTTCACGGACGATGATCCGGCGCTACCTCAGCACCTCGAGCGGCTGAAGTCCGTATTCGGCCCTTCTTATACGATCGTTCGGTGCGGCGACGACAGCAACTTCGTGGCGTTCGCCTGGAAAGGCGGGCATCGCTTGCCATCCATTCGGGTCCTGTCCGAGCGTGCGCTTTCGTTTGCTTTTTCCGGCGAACTCAAGCTGTCCGCCACTGCCCGGCGCCTGAAAGAAGGGGAGCGCCTCGATCCGAAGCGGTTGATCTGGCATGCGCAAGGGCAGGCGCACTGGGAAATCGGCGTTTGATCGGCGCCGGGCGTCAACCCGCGCTTTACTTGACCCGTTTGGTGAGCGGGCTCTTGGTCTTGTAAGTCACGCCGTGACGCTCGAGGTATTCGCGGATCAACTGCCGTACGACTTGTGACGGCGTCAGATCCTGCGCCGAGCAGAGCATTTCGAATGCTTCTTTCTTGGCGGGGTCGATCAGGACGGTCAGGCGCGCGGTTTTCGTTTCCATTGCGGGGACGGGTCGGCGAATATGCTAACCAAATTATAATGCATTTGCTCTCGACGGCACGGCGGGAAGGTGGCGCTGGGCCGATTTCGGGGCAAGATTCGCCCAGCCTCGCGCCGGCTCATGGCCGACGGCCTATCCGATAGAGATAGCTCAGCACATCGTCGACGACGGGCACGATCGCGAGCGTGACAAGTGCGCCAGCGAGCGGCACGGTCGACACGTAGCCCGCATGCTTGAAACCGATTGCGCCGGCCAGGCCGCCGACGAAGAACGACGCGAGCATCGTGCCGAGGATCTTCAACTTCTCGCGGTTCGCGATGACCGCGTGCGCATCGGCAACGAGCGCCGATCGATTCCAGTAAAACAGCTTGCCGAGCTCGATGCCGAGGTCCGTCACGATGCCGGTCATGTGCGTCGTACGGATCTCCGCGCCCGACAACTTCGTGATCATCGCATTCTGCAGCCCCATGATGAAGCACAGCAGGATCACGGTTACGGGGACGAAGAACGCTTCCCGGAGCGCGAGGTGGCTGCCGAGCAGACCGAACAGGAGGAGCAGCGCGGCCTCGACCAGTAACGGCAGGACGTACTGGCTTTGCAGGCTTTGGCGGCGTCCCCAGTTGACGAGCACCGCCGAGCATCCCGCCCCGACGAGAAACGATGTCAGCGAACCGATACCGGCCAACACGAGCCGGATGTCGCCGAGCGCTGCCTGGTCGGCGATGGCCGAGACGATGCCGCTCATGTGAGACGTGTATTGCCTGACCGCGAGGAATCCACCGGCATTGGTGGCGCCGGCGACGAATGCAAGCGAAAACCCGAGCTGACGGTTTGCCGTCGCGCTGCGGTGTTTTCCCGTCAGGCTTCGAAAGTACTGCGCAGGCATAGGATCTTCATTCAATCGCTCGGAGCAGCAGCAAGGACGAGGCAGATGGGCGGTTCGCGCCCCGCAGGGCCGCCGATTTCCTCGAATATGTGGCTCACATGATAACGTGATTATCATATCCTGTTATCCGGATTGGTCTTTCGATGCCATAATGCGCATGCAATGAGCCTGGGATGCCGGGCTCATTCCAGGTCTCTCGTCCAATCAAAGCGTATTGGAGACATTCCGGATGGCACCCGTGCCGGTCGTCCATTTCGTCCTGCAGATCGCGGCTTGCTGGCTCGCGATCGGCACGCTGGGTCTCGGGGTTCTGCATCGCACGAGGTTCGTTGCGCACGGGCTGTTTCCGCTCGGTGCGCTGGGAGGACTGTTGCTAGGTGCGGCGGGGCTGGCCGGAATCTACGCCGAACCGACCGCGACGGTGCTGCCGATCGGGCTTCCCGGCTTGCCATTTCACCTGCGCGTCGACGGACTATCCGGCTATTTCCTGTTCGTGCTGGGCGTCGTCAGCGCTGGGGTGGGCGCCTTTTCCGCCGGTTATTTCCGTCAGGGCGAGGGCGCTGCGCCAGGGCTCATCTGCTTCGAATACCACCTTTGCATCGCGAGCATCGCGCTCGTGCTGATTGCCGACGATGCGTATGTGTTCATGGTCGCCTGGGAGACGCTGACGCTATCCGCCACGTTCCTCGTGATGACCAACCACCGGATCGGCGAGATCCGCCGCGCCGGCTACCTGTATTTCCTCATCTCCCACGTCGGCGCGCTCGCGCTGCTGCTGTGCTTCGGCATTCTGCAGGCGCGCACCGGCGACTACACGTTTGCCAACATGCGCGCGCAGTCGCCCGACGCGTTCTGGGCATCGCTCGCGTTCCTGTTCGCGCTGGTCGGATTCGGCGCCAAGGCGGGGCTGTTTCCGCTGCACGTGTGGCTGCCGGACGCTCATCCGGCCGCGCCGTCACCCGTGTCGGCGCTGCTCAGCGGATTCGTGCTGAAAGTCGGTTTGTACGGCCTGCTGCGTACCGTGTTCGACCTGCTGCACGTGCAGATCGCATGGTGGGGCGTGCTGCTGATCGTGCTCGGCGTCGGGACCGCGCTCCTCGGCGTCGTGTTCAGCACGATCCAGGTCGACATGAAGCGCCTGCTCGCCTATTCGTCGATCGACAACGTCGGTCTGATGATCGTCGCGCTCGGACTCGCGGTGCTGTTTCGCGCCTACGGCATGACGGCCTTGTCCGCGCTCGCGCTGACCGCGATGCTCTACCAGATCGTCGCGCATGCGGCATTCAAGAGCCTGCTGTTCCTCGGTACGGGGGCGGTGCTGCACGCTACCGGAGAGCGCAATCTCGGCAAGCTCGGCGGCCTGATCCGTTTCATGCCGTGGACCGCGTGGTGCGTGCTGGCGGGCGTCGCAGCCAGCGCTGGATTGCCGCCCCTGAGCGGTTTCGTTGGCGAGTGGCTCCTGCTGCAGAGCTTCCTGTTCACGCCCGCATTGCCTGATTCGGTGCTGGCGATGACGGTCCCGATCATGGCCGCGCTGATCGCGTTGATCGCCGCGCTCGCCGGCTACACGATGGTCAAGTTCTTCGGCATCGTGTTCCTCGGACAGCCGCGCGAAGCAAAACTGAGCCGCGCACGCGATGCGAATGCATGGGAACGGTTTGCGTTTTGCTGGTTTGCGGCGGCCGGTGTGCTGCTCGGGTTGATGCCCGCGCTGTTCGTCAAGGTGCTCGACCGGGTCACGCGCGCGCTCATCGGCGCCGGTATCGGCGCGGACAACCACGGCTGGCTGCTGTTCGTCCCCGTCGACGCCGCGCGGGCCAGTTACATGCCCGCCGTGTTCATGCTGTTTTTCATCGCGTGTTGCGGGCTCGCGTGGGTGCTGGTGCGGCGTTTCTTTCACGGTCGGTTGCGGCGGGCTGCGCCGTGGAGTTGTGGATTCCCGTTCACGACCGCGCGGATGCAGGACACGGCGGAGGGGTTCGGGCAGCCGATCCGGGAGATCTTCGCGCCACTCCTGCGTATCGAACGGCAGTTGCCGTCGCCGTTCGATACGCAGCCGGCCTACCGGGTCTCGGTCACCGATCGCACGTGGCCCGCGTTCTACGAGCGCGTCGCGGCGCTGACGCAACGCGCGGCAGAATGGGCGGGCCGTCTGCAGACCGGCAGGATCGCCGTGTACCTGACCTACAGCTTCGCCGTGCTGATCCTGCTCCTGATGCTGGTGAGACGATGGTGACCGTGTCCGGCGTGATATCGCAATCGCTCGAGATCGTGGTGGCGCTCGCCGCCGCGCCGCTGCTCACGGGCTGGATCAACCAGTGTCGCGCCTGGCTGCAGAATCGGCGCGCCCCCAGCATCTGGCAGCCTTACCGGATGCTCCACAAGCTGTTCAACAAGGAGTCCGTCGTCGCTTACGGCGCGAGTCCTGTATTCCGTGGCGCGCCCTATGTCGTGTGGGCGGCGATGACGCTCGCCTGCGCGATCGTACCTACGCTGTCGACCGAATTGCCGCTGGCGCCTGCCGCGGACGCGATCGCGCTCGTCGGCCTGTTCGCGCTCGCGCGTGTCGCGCTGTCGCTCGCGGCGATGGACGTCGGCACTGCGTTCGGCACGCTCGGCGCGCGTCGTGAAATGCTGATCGGTTTCCTCGCGGAGCCGGCGTTGCTGATGGTGCTGCTGTCGGCCTCGCTGATCACGCAGTCGACACTGCTTACGAGCATCGTCGCGACGCTCGGCCACGGCGAACTGACGATCTATCCGAGCCTCGCGTTCGCCGGCATCGCGTTTACGCTGGTGTCGCTCGCCGAGAATGCGCGGCTGCCCGTCGACAACCCGACGACCCACCTCGAACTGACCATGATCCACGAAGCGCTGATCCTCGAATATTCGGGGCGGCACCTCGCGCTGATGGAGTGGGCGGCCAGCCTGAAGCTGTTTGCGTACTCATGCATCGGTCTCGCACTCTTCATGCCGTGGGGGATCGCCGCGGCCGGTAATCCGCTTGCGCTGGTGCTAGCGGTGCCGGCACTCTTCGTCAAGCTGATGGTGGGCGGAGCCGCGCTCGCCGTGGTCGAGACCGCCAACGCGAAGATGCGGATCTTCCGGGTCCCGGAGTTCCTCGCGACCGCGTTCCTGCTTGCGGTGATCGGCATGCTCGTCCACCTGCTGCTGGGGGCGTGAATGTACGCCTACGCGACGCAACTGATCAATTTCCTCGCGGCGGTGCTGCTCCTGTTGTCGTTCGCGATGCTGAGCCAGCGGCGGATCCTGTCGCTGATCCACCTCTATACGCTGCAGGGTGCCGCGCTCGTTCTGGCAAACCTGATCCTCGGTTTCGTGGCGGGTGATCCACACCTGTACGTGTCGGCCGGACTGACGCTCGTGCTGAAGGTCGGCGCAATTCCGTGGATCCTGTACCGGCTCGTGCGCAGGCTCGACATTCAGACCGACGTCGAGCCGCTCATCAACATTCCGACGACGCTGTTGATCGGTATCGTTCTCGTCATCATTGCGTTCAACGTTGCGTCGCCGATCAGCCAGCTCGCGACGTCGGCCGCGCGCGGCACGCTAGGCATTGCGCTCGCGTGCGTGCTGTTGTCGTTCATGGCGATGATCACGCGCGCGAAGGCTATTCCGCAGGTGATCGGCTTCCTGTCGATGGAGAACGGGCTGTTCTTCGCCGCGACGGCTGCGACCAACGGCATGCCGATGATCGTGGAGCTCGGCATCGGTCTCGACGTGCTGGTCGGGATTCTGATTCTGGGCGTGTTCATGTTCCAGATCCGCGAGCAGTTCGACAGCCTGGACATCCATCACCTCGAGAAGCTCAAAGATGAATGACGCCCACGTCGTACTCGCCGTGCTCGGCATTCCGCCCGTGGCCGCCGCGTGTCTTGCGTGCGTGCGATCCAGTCGTGTCGCGCGCAACCTGAACGTCGGCTTCAGCTTCCTGACGTTCGCGGCGACGTTCGTGCTCGCCGTGCGCACCGTCGAGCACGGACCGTCGTTCGCGTTCGCACGCGCGTTCTTCGTCGATCCCCTGAACGTGTATCTCGTCGCGCTGACGGCGTTCGTCGGCTGGACCACGTCTCTGTTCTCGCGACCGTACATGCAGATCGAGGAAGCCCGCGGCCGGATGACGCCGGCACGAATGCGGCTCTATCACAGCATGTATCAGCTCTTCATGTTCGCGATGTTGCTCGCGCTGCTGACCAATAACCTTGGCGTGCTGTGGGTCGCGATGGAGGCCGCCACGCTCGCGACCGTGCTGCTCGTCAGCGTCTATCGGACCGCCGCGAGCCTCGAGGCCGCCTGGAAGTACTTCATCCTGTGCGGGGTCGGCATCGCGCAGGCCTTGTTCGGCACGATCCTGCTGTACCTCGCCGCGAGCCGGCAACTGACTGACGGCGACGCGCTGCTGTGGACGAGCCTTGCCGCGGTCAAGACACAGCTCGATCCGACCATCGTGTCGATCGCCTTCGTGTTCCTGCTCGTCGGCTACGGCACGAAAGTCGGGCTCGTGCCGATGCACAACTGGCTGCCGGACGCACACGCTGAGGGCCCAACACCGATTTCGGCGGTGCTGTCGGGGCTTCTGCTGAACGTCGCGCTGTACGCGGTGCTGCGTTGCAAGGTGCTCGCGGACGGCGCGCCCGGCAACGGCCTGCCGGGGCGGTTGCTGGTCGGCTTCGGGCTGGTGTCGGTGCTGATCGCGTCGTTCTCGCTGTTCCGGCAGAAGGACGTCAAACGGCTGTTCTCGTATTCGTCGATCGAGCACATGGGGCTGATGACGTTCGCGTTCGGGCTCGGCGGCCCGGTCGCGACGTTCGCCGGGCTGCTGCACATGACCGTCCATTCCCTCGTCAAGTCGGCCATCTTCTTCACGGTCGGCCACGCCGCGCAAAAGGCAGGCACGCAGGCGATCGAAGGCATTCGCGGGCTGCTGCAAGTTAGCCCGACGGTCGGCTGGGGGATGACGCTCGGTGCGCTGGCGATTCTCGGCCTGCCGCCGTTCGGCGTATTTGCGAGCGAATTCCTGATCCTGACGACCGCGATGAACACGATACCGTGGACGGCGCCCTTGCTGCTGCTCGGCCTCGCCGTCGCATTCGCGGCGATCTTCGCGCGCGTCCAGCGAATGGTGTTCGCTGAAACGACCACAGCAAGACCGCTCGAACATCGACCCGCTTTGCTGCCGGTATTCGTGCATCTAGGTTTGGGGCTGATGCTTGGGCTCTATGTCCCGCCTTACCTGGCTATGTGGTATCGCCAGGCCGCGACGATGTTGGCGGGGTGAAGCATGCGACTTGAATCGATGCAGCTTGCCGTCACCTGCCTCCCGCGCCGCGCGGGCCAGATTCCAGTGGGCATCGTTGACGCCGACGAATCGGGGTGGCTCGAGCTTGCGCGCACGGCGCGATCGGAGCAGCGGCGCCTCATTGCCATGTGGGGCAGCGAAGCAGTCGAAGGCGCCTTTTCGATGAACGCCGCATACGAATGCGAGGACGGCATTCTGTGGGTGCGCCTCGCGAACGGGCGCAAGCAGGAGGCCCCTGGGGCCTATCCCGATCTCGGCCCCGTTTTCCCGTGTGCGATCCGGATGCAACGGGCGATCTTCGATCTGATCGGCCTGCGCGCGCGTGGCGCCGAGGACACGCGTCCGTGGCTCAATCACGGCAACTGGCCTGGCGACTATTTCCCACTGCAAAGGCAGGCGGCCGGTGTCGAAGCGTTCGAGTCGAGTGAGGCGGACTATCCATTCGTACAGGTTGCGGGTGACGGCGTGCACGAGATCGCGGTCGGGCCGGTCCACGCGGGCATCATCGAGCCGGGGCATTTCCGGTTCTCGGTCGTCGGCGAGAAGGTGCTGCGCCTTGAGGAGCGTCTCGGCTACGCTCATCGCGGCGTCGAGCGGCTGTTCGAGCGTACGCCGGCGTCGCGCGGTCATCGGCTTGCCGCGAGAATTGCGGGCGATTCAACCGTCGCGTTCTCCTGGGCCTTTTGCATGGCGCTCGAGCAAGCCAGCGGCACGACACTGTCGAAGCGGGCACTATATCTGCGCGCGCTTTTGCTAGAACGCGAGCGCGTGGCCAACCACCTCGGCGACCTGGGCGCGCTCGGGAACGACGCGGGGTTCGGATTCGGACTCGCGCAGTTCTCGCGGCTCAAGGAGGACTGGATACGGATCAATGCCCGCACATTCGGACATCGATATCTGATGGACCGGATCGTGCCGGGTGGTGTAGCGGTCGACGTTCGCCCCGAGGACGCGAGCGTCCTGGCGGAGCAATGCGATCACATCGAACGCGAGGTCCATATCATGCGGAAAGTCTACGAGGACCAGTCCGGGCTGCAGGATCGATTCCTCGGCACGGGCCGATTGAGCGCCGCGGTGGTCGAGCATTTCGGCGTGCGGGGCATGGCGGCTCGCGCAAGCGGCCGAACGTTCGACGTTCGCGCGACCTTGCGACCCGCTCCGTATGACGACCTGGCCGTCAATGCGATCAGTGACTTGCGTGGCGACGTTGCCGCGCGCGTTGCCGTGCGCTTTGCCGAAATCGATGAATCCCTGCGCCTGATCCGCGCGCTGTTGGCTGAACTTCCCGATGGCCCTATCGTCGTCGGCATGACGCCTGCAACGGCGCCCGCGCGAGGGGTCGGCTGGGTGGAAGGATGGCGAGGAGACGTGTTCGTCGCGCTCGACATCGCAGCGGGCGACGTCATCACGCGGTGCCATTGCCACGATCCGTCGTGGCAGAACTGGCCGGCGCTCGAGCACGCGATCATCGGCAACATCGTTCCCGATTTCCCGTTGATCAACAAGTCGTTCAACCTGAACTACGCGGGGCACGATCTCTGATGTGGCAACTCATCCGGCAATTCGCGCGCACCGGCTTTCCCGACGAACCTGCGCCGTCGGCAGAAGACGCGTGGCACCACGAGGAGCGACAGATACGTCAGGACATTCTCGCTCTGCTCGGGCGCGCGCTGTGCATCCGGCAGATCGACGCGGGCTCATGCAACGGGTGCGAGCTGGAGATCCACGCGCTGAACAATCCGTACTACAACATCGAAGGGCTCGGAATCAAGTTCGTCGCGAGCCCGCGGCATGCAGACATGCTGCTCGTGACCGGACCCGTGACGCTGAACATGCGGGCGGCCATGCTCGCCGCGTACGATGCGGCACCCGCCCCGAAACTCGTCGTTGCGGCAGGCGAATGCGCGTGCACAGGCGGGATTTTTGCCGAGAGTTACGCGGTGTGCGGTCCGGTTTCGTCGATCTTGCCGGTCGACGTGATGATCCCCGGATGTCCGCCGCCACCGGTTGATTTGTTGCGAGGCATCCGGACGGCTTGCCGGGCGCGCTGAGCGGATTCACTGTCCGCCAGGCGGCAGTGCAAGGGGGACGCAAGTGGGACGCAAGCGGGACGCACGCGTAATGCAGATAGCCGGCCCGCATGATGCGAGCCGGCGAGTGTACTGAGGGTGGCGGATGCCACCTCCTGAAGGCGGCGTCATGGTCGTGCGAGGCGACCCGCTGGCCGTCCGCGAATAACCCGCCCTTCAACGCTCGACGGAGACTGGATCAGATCAAACCGCTGACTGCAAATCCGTCCGTCGAGCCTGTACAACTTTATTGGACGTTGTGCGCTTCGCCGGCCTGCGTGGTGCCCGGTTGTGCCGATTCAGCCAAGGCGGCGCGCGCGCGGTCGCGGGACTCACTGACCGACGCGTTGCGTTGCTGCCGTGCCTCGCGTGCTTCGGCCCTGAACGTCTTTCTGGCTTCCGCTCGCTTCGCACGTTCTTCGCGGTTGGCCTCGCGAATCTCCATTCGCTTCTGGACGATCGGATCGCTGTGGACAGTCGCCGGCGCAGAAGCGGCCTCTGCAACCTGGGGTGCAGCGTTCGCCGGCTGCTCGGCGAAAGCAGCGCCGGAAGTCAGCAGTCCGAACGCGACGAAGGTTGCGGCGATTCCTTTGGTAAGACGACTCATGATCTTCTCTCCATTAAAGTAGGTGTACCGAATAACGATGACTGCCTTTCAAGTTTGCGTGACGTTGCCAGCCAGTTGAGGTTGCCTCCGGTGCAGCGAGGCGCAGATGAGTTCTATCGGACTCGTCTTGGAACGGGACTCATTCTAACGAACGTTGCGTTTATTTCAAATAGCTTTCAGTCGGGTTTTCCAGGGTAAACCCTCTATTGCGAGAAGCGCATGCGTCATCTCGCCATATTGACTTAGCGATAACACGGGCGTGCAGCCATCCGTCACTGCACGTCGTTGGAGTCGCACGGATCGTGACGGGCTGGCAGGTCGACGCGCGATGTCACCACGTATACCGCAGTCCGACGTCGCCCCAGACACCCTTCTGACTGCCGGTCGCGGAGCTGTTGATCGAGAACTGGTAGCCGAACTGCCCGTACAGGCTCATGCGCGTGTCGAGCTTCGCGCTCACGCCCGCGGCGAAGTCCATGCGCGTGGTTTGCTGGCTGAGCGGCACGTGGTCGACCCCCGCGTACGTCGTGGTCGCCCCCGCCCCCCAGTCGCGCCAGAGATTGGCGCGCACGTACGGCTGCCACACCTGGCCGTTGACGCGCTCGATGGTCCACCGCCCGCGCACGCCGAGCCGCCCGCTGACACCCGAGGTCGAGCCCGGATCGACCGCGCCCAGCCCGTCGTTGTCCTCGGAAAGGCCGACGTGCTGCCAGATGATCTGCGCCTGGGGTTCGAGCACGAAGCCCGGCCCCAGCGGCAGACTGAACGGATAGCCCGCTTCGAGCGAGGTGGCGAAGCCGGACCCCGAGAGGGGCAGACGGGCGTTCTGCGTCGTCGCATCGCCGTCGTAGTGGGTGCCCTGCAGGATCGCGTCGACGTACCATCCGCCCGGGCCGTAATGGGTCCAGTACGCGCCGCCGGAATACGCGTTGAGGTTCACCCTGCCGGTGTGGTTCAGCACATAGGCGGTCGCATCGGCGTTGGTGACGAGGCCGTCCACGTCGACGTTGCCGTTGCCGTACGCGAAATAGACCCCGGCCGCGTCGCGGTGGCCGGGCAGGAAACTGCCGCGCCACACGTCCAGCCCGGCCTGCACACCGATCACCTGGCCGTGCGCGCGGGCATCGGTGTAGGTCTGGTAGTGGTTGTCGACCTGCTGGCCGAACACCCGGCCCCAGGCCGAGTGGGCGAGCCCCGCACCGGCCGTGCCGCCCCCGGCGTCGGTGAGCGTGTCGCCGATGCGCTCGTGCAGCGTGCCGAGCATGGTCAGGCCCAGTTGCCGCGCGAGCGGTTGCACGACCGAGTAGGTGGCGATCTCCGGTCCGAGGATCGGGTACAAGCCCGGGGGCAGGACGGACGGCGGCGGATCGAGAGGAAGCTCTTCCAGGTCCGGGATCGCAGGTTCTTCAGTCACCCCGGATTCCCCGGGCTCCGTAGACCCCCCAGGCCCCCCAGGCTCCTCGGGGCCAATGACCATATCCGAGCGCAGGAACCAGTCTTCCGGTTGGGAGGAAACCACCCCGCCCCGAAAAAGATAGTAGGTGTACATGCCACCGCGCACTTCGCAGCAGAGCCTGAATTTTTCCTGGTCGGTGGTGCCGCCGTTGACCGTCTCCACAACCGGGATGCCGTCGGCGAGCGTCAACCCGCCAGGACCGCCGGCGTTGGTGATCACCAGCTTGGACGTACCGATGGCCGTGCCGCCGTCGAGGATGAGCTTGTCCGAGGGCGCACCGTCGCCGGCCAGGAAGGTGTCGATGGCAATGACGCCGTCCCGCCCGACATAGTTGTGCGCGATCGCCTCGGTTCCCGGATCGCCGGAGACGCGAATGAGGCCTGCATTGTCCACGCTCCCCACGTGCTGGTCGAAGCCGCGCAGATCCATCGTTGCGCCGGACTCGATGGTGTAGTCGGAGTTCGCGCTGAAGACGTGGGCGGCACCCGCCGCCAGGACGCCGCCCGCGACCGTGGTCAGGCCGCTATACGTGCTTGCGCCGGTCATCACCGTTTCGCCGCTCAACACGTTGACCGAGCCAGTGCCGGTAATGGCGGCAGGGAACACGTAGTTGCCACTGGTGTCGGTGTGGTTGAACACGAGCGTGCCCGTACCGGCGCCAAACGTCAGCGTGCGGGCATCGAGCGTGCCGGGCGCGACCGGTGCCGCGCCGGCGGCGGCGCCAATATTCAGCGTCCCGGTCGAGCCGGCATTCTCCGCAATGGAGACGGCGTTCGCTACGACCTGTGCGCCGTTCTCAATGGTCAGCGTCCCCGGGCCGAACTGGCCGACAGCGAGCGACGTGCCCGCGTTCAGCACCGAACCGGAGTCGGTAACGGTGACGGTGCCGGAACCGCCGTGAATCGGCGTGCTACAGAATGATGTCAGTCCCGCGCCGCACTGCCCTGCGATGGATGTGGCGCCGCTGCCTGTCACGTTGACGGTTCCCTGGTTAGAGACCGTCATCGTTCCGTTACCCTGCCCACCCACGGTCAGGTCGCCGTTTTGCACGTCGAGGGTCGCGCCCGGACCGCTGACCTCGAGCGAACTCGTGCCAGCGACGGCGCCCACGATGGTTGGCCCGCTGATCGCCACGGTGCCGTTGGACTGGATATTCAGATCCGCGGGGCCCCGCGTGCCGACCACGAGAAGCGGTGAAGTGAGCCGTCCGCCGTTCGACACAGTGATGGTTCCTGTCGAAGCGGGCACGCTGCCCGAGGCACCGTTGAAAGTGAGATAGGTCCCGCTTCCGCTCGTGGCCATGCCGCCGTCGGTAATCGTCAGCGTGCCGGCACTGCCGGGACTGACGCCGACGCCTAGAAAGGTTCCGGCGCTGAGGCTGCTATTGGCTCCGCTCACAAGGGCAGTCGCAGTCGAGCCGCCCCCGATCTGCAGCGTGCCCCCCGGACTGGAGACGGCGCCGCCGTTGGTCACGTTGAGTTGCGCAGGGCCGCCGTTCCCAACGACAAAGAAGCCCGTGTTCGTATACTGAGACCCGTGGCCGTCGACTGTGAGCACACCGCTGCTGCCCGGGTTGTAACCGACGAAGCTTTGAGAGAGGCTGGTGACAGTGCCGCCGTTTCTCACCGTAAACGTGCCGGAGCCGTTAAAGCCAATGTAGTACTGGGATTGGGGGTTCGTCGTACCGATCGACCCGCCATTCACGTCGACGAGGCCGGTGCTCCCCGCCGCCTGCCCGATATGAATACCGCTGAGTGTGACGGTCGCACCGGCCGGAACGACGAATGTCCCGCCCGGAACGCCACCGACCGTCCCGCTATTGAATCCCGCAACGACGGTAGCAAACGACGACGGCCCGACGGCCGCAGTCTCCGTGGCATTGCCGTCAACGTGCAGATTCGACTGCGCGAGGCCGACGCTGGGAACTAACATCGCTCCGAAGACCAGCAGCATGACTTCAGCCCCGACCGATCTTTTGGCGTTTTTTTGGCGCCTGAGGAACCTGCCGGGCCCAGTACTTCCGGGAGTCTCGACCGTCCCGGTCATCTTCACCGCCTGTTGCAGCCCAGCAAACCTGCAAAACGGCAAAAGACCCGAATATGTCGACTGGTTTGAACGCGCGAACGGTTTCATGGCAACTCCACTGGACAACGGACTAATGTGAAACGCTGCAAGTGAAATATGTTTGCCGAAATTGATTTGTCCTTCGCCAAGCTCAAACAAACGAGGACCGAAGGAATATAAATTAATGTGACTTCATATTTTGCGAAATTTTCTGTGCTGCTCATCCCGGCGTCTTCATTGGCCCCTTTAAAAAGGATAATTAACGAACGGCGGCCGGATTAGGAGTGCAGGCGCTACAAGAAGCCAGGGCTTCGGTTGCAGGCTCGACGCCTGGTATTGCTTCAGGCGCACTCGAAATAGACTAATCAAGACGACGCTGAAATTCCAGTTTTAACCGAAAAGCCGGCGTTTGATAACGGAGATCCCACGATCGAGACGATGGATAATCTATTTTGCATATGGCGACCGAATTCGCTCAGGCACATTGGGTCATTTTTACGGAGAGAAGCACGGATTTTCGTGCGCGTCGAGTTTATGGAATTTCTCTGACTCGTTCAGGACCCGTGCACATTACCCATGCGTATACGCATCCATCGCCGCGAATGCTATGCGCATTATTTCGCCGGCAATCGTCGCAGCGCTTCGCGCCCCGCATTTCGACTCCACTTGTTCCTCTGCTAGCGCCGACTCGGGCGCGTCTTCACGCAGCAATGATTCTTTCCTATGCTTGAAGGAATGGCGGGCCCGCCCGGACCGCCATCGCCGCGTCGTACGGTTGTGTATGGCAACGTTGGGACTACCGGACAAACAAACGGAGCATGGCGATGAAGCGGCGCGATTCACCTCAGCCGGTCACGATGTTCGAAGCACTGATTCCGATTGCCGGTCTCATCCTGCTCGTCGGTCTGTCCTTCTACCTGTTCGGCGATGGTGGCGCGAACGGTCCGAACCAGGTGGCGCTCGTCGTGGCGACCATGCTGGCCGTATTTGTCGGCTGGCGTCGTGGTCATTCGCTCGCGTCGCTGGGCGAGGCCGCGAATGCAAGTGTCAGTTCCGGTATCGGCGCGATTCTCATCCTGTTCGCAGTCGGCGCGCTGATCGGCACGTGGGCGCTCTGCGGCACGATCGTCGCCATGGTCTATTACGGGCTGAAATTGCTTAGCCCGGACTACTTTTACGTTACGGCGTGCGCAATCTGCGCGCTGATCTCGTTCGCCATCGGGACGTCGTGGACGGTCGCGGGCACGATCGGAATCGGCCTGATGGGCATTGCGCAGAGCATGGGTCTGAGCCCGGCCATCACGGCCGGTGCAGTGATTTCCGGCGCGTATTTCGGCGACAAGTCTTCGCCGCTCTCGGACACCGCGAATCTTGCGGCCGCTGCCGCGGGTGTCGATCTGTATCAACACGTGCGCGAGACGCTGCTGACATCACTTGTCGCGATCGTCATCACGCTGGCCGTGTTTTATCTGCTGGGCCGCCCGGGCGACTTCGATGCGAGTGCCGAGGTTGCCGCAATGCGGAGCGCATTCTACATATCACCTGTGTTGTTCCTGCCGCTCATTGTTGTCGTCGTGCTGACGCTGTTCCGGCTGCCTCCATTTACCACCATCTTTCTTGGCGCACTGGCGGGTGGCGCGGTTGCCGTTTTCGTCGAGCCACAGCGAGTCATTGCATTTGCCGCAGCACGAGAGGGCGTGCCGATTCCGATTGCGATGCTCAAAGGCGTATGGCTTGCGCTTGGGAGCGGCTACAAGTCCACGACTGGAAATCCAGTGCTTGATACGCTCCTCACTCGCGGCGGGATGGACAGCATGTTGAATACCATCTGGCTGATCATCACGGCACTGGCATTCGGCGGGGTGGTCGAGAAGTGCGGCGCGATCGAACGCCTCATTACCCCGGTCGTTGATTGGGCCAAGAGCGGTGGGGCGCTGGTCGGCTCCCTGGTGCTGGCGACCATCGCGACGAACGTTGTTACGGCGGACCAGTTCATCGCAGCCGTGCTGCCGGCCCGGATGTTCAAAAATGCATTCGCGGCACGCGGTTACGCACCCATCGTGTTATCGCGTTCCGTTGGTGATTCGGCCACGACCACAGGCGCGCTGATCCCCTGGAACAGTTGCGGGGCGTTTATGGCAGTGACGCTTGGCGTGCCGACGCTCAGCTACGCCCCCTTTGCTGTATTTTGTGTGGTAAGTCCGCTGCTGACGGTTGCGATCGCCTACGCGGGTATCCGCATGCCACGCGTCCCCCCGGCGCAAACCGAGGCTTCAACGGGAGGTGGACCGCCAACGCCGGTTCATGGAGGTTCCAAACCAAATTGACGTGTCTTGTCTCTCAGTCGTCGGCTTGGGAGCGCGATGCGTTTCCGGCCTATCGCAAGGCTTTTTCCGTCCGACGGTCCGGGCACGCAGGTTCGCCCAAAGTCGGCAATTACTGTAAGGAGCAGTCACGATGGAAATGAAACGCAACGCTCCCCGGATCGCGTCGACCCTGCTTGCCGCGGCGTTCGTGCTCGCTCAGGCAGGCGGCGCAGTGGCGCAGACCGCCGCTCCACAGGCCGCCAGCCCGATCCATACGACCGGCATGCCACCGACCCAACAGGAAGGCGACATAACGTTCGTCACGGGCGGAGTCGGTCACGACGAGTGGACTGCTATGCGGCAGGCACGCAGGCAGTGGCCGCTGTCGCTGCAGTTCACCGGTCCCAACGCGAACTATGTGGCCGACGTCCAGGTGCAGATTGCCAAAGCTGGCGGCGCGACCGTGCTTGATACCACGTCGAAGGGGCCGTACCTGTTCGTGCGGCTGCCTCCAGGGCGCTATACGGTCACCGCCACCTATAGCGGCGAGACCAGAAAGGAGACCGTGCACGTCCGCGGTAACGGCAGCGCGCGCGCGACGTTGGCGTTTTCAGCCGGCGCCCACTGAGCGCGGTTCCCGGCGCCGCGTCGAAGGGCGCGCGCCGGGTTCATTGGGTAGCACTGGACGACAAACGTCAGTCGTCTCTCACATCCGCCTCGCCTCCGCCCACGTGCGCATCTCCTGTGTCGCGACAGCTGAGTGCCAGATCGAACGCGGGTGTAGCGGCTGGATTTTTTATGATGCGCATCATTCAAACGTTGCTGTTCATCGCGGCGTTCTGCTCAGGCATGGCCGTCAACCCCTCGGCGTGCCTGGCCGCTCCAGGTGCCGCGGCGCAACCGGCCGCCTCGCCGGCCCTCCCGGCATCCCCCGCTACCGCTGCGTCGGCTCCCGGCGCGCGCCGTATCGATCTGGTCAATCAACCGTGGACGGGCGACTTCGACGCGATGCTCGACCGCCGTCTGATTCGTGTACTGGTTCCCTACAGTCGAACGCTCTATACCAATGACCAAGGACACGAGCGTGGGCTGACTGCCGGACTCGTGCGGGACTTCGAGCGCTATGTGAACAAGAAATACCGATCAACACTCGACGAGCGTCCTCTCACCGTGGTCATTATTCCCACGACTCGCGACCAGTTGCTCGCGGGGCTCGCAGCGGGCAAAGGCGACATCGCGGCGGGCAATCTGACGGTCACCGAGACGCGCCTGAAGCAGGTCGACTTCGTGGCACCGCGTGACCGCAAACCCGTACGCGAGGTGGTCGTTACCGGTCCCAAGTCGCCAGCCCTCGCGAAGCTCGACGATCTCAGCGGCAAGGCGGTCCATGTGCGACCCAGCAGCAGCTATTACGAGAGCCTGAACGCGCTCAACGCGCGTTTTCGCAAGGAGGGCAAAGCCCCGGTGAAGCTCGTGCGGCTGCCCGATGCACTCGAGGACGAGGACGCCATGGAGATGCTCAATGTCGGGCTGCTCCAGATCCTTGTCGTAGACGACTGGAAGGCAAAGATATGGGCGCAGATACTGCCTGGAATCGTCGTGCACAACGACATGGCGGTGCGTGACGCAGGCTATACCGGATGGGCAATCCGTTTGAAGAGCCCCAGACTCCAGGAGGCGATCAGCGACTTCTACCTGAATTACATGAAGAAGCAGAGCGTCGCGGAAGTCCGTCTCCAGCAGGAAATGAAGCGCATCAAGCAGATCTCCAACAATGCGGAGTCAGCGCAGCTGAAACGGTTCAGGGCGACAATCGCGCTGTTCGAAAAATACGGCGCACAGTACCAGTTCGATCCACTGTTGCTTGCGGCACAGGGCTATCAGGAGTCCCAGCTAGACCAGAATGCGCGCAGTCACGTCGGTGCGATCGGGATCATGCAGCTCATGCCGGCCACGGGCAAGGAACTCGCGGTCGGCGATATTCGTGTGGCGGAAGCCAATATCCACGCTGGGGCGAAGTATCTCGACGTCCTGATGTCCCGCTATTTTCCGGATGCACACTTCTCTGATAGGGACCGCTCGCTTTTCGCATTCGCGAGCTACAACGCGGGACCCGCAAACATCGCCAGGATGCGCAAGGAAGCGGCGGCGCGCGGTCTCGATCCCGACAAGTGGTTCAACAACGTCGAGATCGTAGTCGCCGAGAAAATCGGCATCGAACCCACGACGTACGTGCGCAACGTATTCAAGTATTACGTGGCCTACCGGCTCGTGCAGGAGGCCGCGGCAACGCGTGAGCGCGCGATCGGGCAAATGCGCAAGCAGGGCGGAACGTGATGGGCAGTCGCGACGAATCTTCTACGAATGCACACTTCCTCGGTATGGTGCTGCGCCTTCAGGCACGCAACGCGGCACCGTGCCGTGTCGCGGGCCTCGTCACCGAGGAGGTATTGAGCTGGCCTGCGGCGGACGCGGGCGCGCTGTGACGGAGCGGCGCATGGTTCATTCGATCAAAGAGTTTCTCAACGATCTGCGCACGGACTTCAACGCAGCACCGACCTGCTACAGAGACAGTGCCGGCGGCTTTGATACCAGCCTATCCTGCCCGGCGTCCGTGGACGTTGCGGTGGTGGGTGGAGGGTTGCTCGGTTTGTCAACGGCACTGGAAATTGCTACGGCCGGCCGCACGGTCGCGGTTCTCGAAGCGGGCACGATCGGCAGCGGGCAATCTATGCGTAGCGGTGGCCAACTGTGGCCCGGATTTGAAATCTCGCTTTCGGCACTGGTCGAGATGTTTGGTGAAACGACCGCGGCCGATGCATGGCGTCGTGTGCACGACGCGCTCGGCACTGTGCATCGGCGTGCCGCGACAGCCGGCGGTTGTGAATTCCGCCCCGGCCTGCTGGTCGTCAGCAAATCGGACTCGCAAGCCAGATGGATTGAAAAGGAAGCGCGGCTGCTCGAGCGCCTCGGAATCGGCTGGGGCGCCTATGTCGGCACCGGCGATTTGCGCGCAAAGCATATCAATTCTCCGCTCTACACGAGCGCGCTCTATTTCCGCGGCGATGACACCGGACCGCAGTACGGCCACCTTAATCCACGGTCTTTCACGTCCGCCGTCGCTCGGCTGGCTGGCGCCGCAGGCGCAATCCTCTGCGAGCAATGCCGGGTCACCGGCCTGAACCGCGAGCCGGCCGGGGGATACCGCTTGCAAACCAACTCCGGCAGCGTGAAGGCCGCGCAAGTCGTGATCGCCACCGGAATCGGGGGGATCCGCGGCGCGGGCCTGCCGCGCGCCTTTGTGCCCGTGCAGACGCTGATTCTCTGCACGCGCCCGATCAGCGCTGAACTTGCCGGCGAGCTGATACCGGGCGGCGCGTGCTTCTGCGACGCGTCCGGCATAGCGATGAACTATGGACGGCTGATCGAAGCAGGCGACGGCAGCGGTCGATTCCGGGTCGCGTTCGGCGGCGCGGACGCGCTTGCCCAGTTCCAGCTGGCGCTGAATGTCGTTCGTATACGGCGGGAAATCGGTGCGGTCTTTCCCCAACTGGCCGGAATCGAGGTCGAGTCGGCATGGGGCGGACAATGTGACCTGAGCCGCAGCGGCGTGCCCATGCTGCTCACCCCCGAAGCGGGCCTGTACTGTGCCGCTGGTTTCTCGGGCCAGGGAATGGTGACCACGACCTTATATGCATCAGCGATAGCGCAGGCGGTGACCGGACGCTCACGCGAAGGTCTCCAAACCTTAGCTGCGCTCAACCCCGCCCCCTATGCGCGCAGCGGTCCGGTGGCGAAGGGGCAGGCCGCGTTCGCCGCATTCAGGTCGGCCCTTTCGGGATAGCGCGGCACCGATGGGTCGACCTTAACGGACGCGAGCGCACTTTGCTACTTGGTGCTAAACCGAATTTAGTCTATATTCAGTCTGAATCGAGTAAAAGGGAGGATCGCTCATGCGCCTAGCCGATCACGTAAAGCCCATCAGCTACCTGAAAAGCGACGCAGCGCAAATCGTCAAGGACCTGACGGCTTCCGGCGAGCCGCTGCTCATCACACAGAATGGTGAAGCCAAGCTCGTCGTTCAGGACGTGCAAAGCTATGAGGACACGCAGCAAACACTAGCTTTGCTCAAGATTCTCGCCTTGGGTCAGAAGAACATCGAACAGGGGAAGTTCAAGGATGCGGATGAGTTTCTCGCGGAACTCGACGACCTTGACCGAAAGGAACAGACTGGCTGATGGCGCCGACGAAGTTCAAGCTCCTGATTCTCGACGAGGCGCAAGAAGATACAAAGCATCTGCGCCGGTACATCCTCAGGAGCTTCGGTGCCGAGACGTGGAAGCAAACATCCACACAGCTGGCCGCCACATTTGGAAACGTCAGGCAGTTCCCACAAAGCGGTTGCATTCCAGCAGAGCTTGCGGATTTTGGCGGCCTGAACTTCCGGGAAGCGTTGAGCGGTCAGAACCGGGTTATCTACGAGGTGCGCGGCGACACGATTTACATTCACGTCGTCACCGACACGCGCCGCGATCTGCGCACGCTTCTTCAGAAGAGGCTATTGCGTGCCCGCCTGTAAAGAAGGGCGTCCGGAGCATTCTGGCGTCGCGGTTGCGGATCATACGTCCGTGCCGTCGGACGCTTGCTCACTTGCCGGACTGCGCGACGTCCGCAGCGGTAAGCGGCGCGATCTTGCACTGCACCTTCTTGCCGCGCTGGTCCCGCAACTCGAAGCTGCGCAGCTCGATGCGCGCATTCGGTCCGCACGCGCATTGTTCAGCCGCGCTAGCTAGTCTTTTCAGGAGGCGATGCTTTTTCCGAGGCGAGACCCCAGCTAACGTGTGATACTTCCACCCCGCGTCGGCTTCGTCTTCCTCATGCAAATCGATACCCCTTCAATACCTCCCTCCCTGGAAGGCGATTCAACGTCCGCCGGTCAATGGCTATCCGTCATTGCGGTAGCGGTAAGCGCTTTCGCGTTCGTGACGGCCGAGTTCTTGCCTGTCGGATTGTTGCCGCAGATCGCGCACGATCTTGGCGTGTCGACCGGTGTCGCCGGTCTGATGGTCACCACGCCTGGCGTCATGGCGGCGGTATTGGCGCCGACGCTCATCGTGAGCGCGGGCCGCATGGATCGCCGGTACGTTTTTCTGCTTCTCACGGCCGTACTGCTGATCGCCAACGTCGTATGCGCTGTCGCACCGAACCTTGCCGTCATGCTGGCAGGGCGGGCATTGCTCGGCGGCGCGTTGGGCGGTTTCTGGACTCTCGCGACGGCGGCTGCACCGCGACTCGTGCAGACGAAGGACGCTGCAAAAGCGACCGCGACCATTCTGACCGGTGTGACCTGTGCAACCGTGATCGGTGTGCCGCTCGGGACGTTCATCGCGTCGCTCGCGTCGTGGCGGATGGCGTTCGCGGCCACTGCGGGTCTGGTGTCGCTCGCCTTATTGGCGCAGGCGTTCCTCGTGCCATCGTTGCCGTCGGCATCGGCGTTGCGGATCGCCGACTTCAGAACACTGCTTGGCCGGCCGCATACGAGGTTGAGCATGGCGATGGTCGCGCTCGTCTTTGGAGCGCATTTCTCGACCTACACGTACATCGCTCCGCTGCTCGAGCACGACTTCTCGTTGCGTGCCATTACGCTGTTGCTGTTCGGATTCGGTCTCATCGGCTTCTTCTCTAATGCGTTGACGTCGATGGTGATTTCGGACCATCTAAAGAAGTCTGTCGCCGCGATGGTCGTGTTGCTATTGGGCGCGATGTCCTCGATGTTGCTGCTGGAACACTCGCGGATCGGCGAGACTGCGGGGCTGCTGCTTTGGGGCATCGCATTCGGAGCGCTCCCGCTTTGCTTCAGCGTATGGATCCAGCGCGGCACGGCCGACCTGCCCGAAGCAGGGTCGGCCATGTTCGTCAGCATTATTCAGGTGGCGATTGCCGTGGGTTCGGCGTTGGGAGGAACGATTGTCGATCGGGATGGTGTCCGCGCCGACTTTACGCTGGGACTTGGATTCGCGCTGCTAGGCCTCGTGATACTGCAACGGCTTGCCGTGCTGGAGCGGCCGGCCACGCCGTCTTCTCTCGAGTGCGCATGCGACCCGTCGGCTGACTGACGCAATCCCTCACACGGCCGTCTTCACGACTCTGGGTTGAAACGGGGCATTGAGTTGCACGTCGCCGGCGGCGTCGGTGCGTGCAGCGCTTGTCGACAGATAGCGCAGACAGCACACGCGCAAAAACGATGCGAAATTCAACGGCTCTTCGCCGCGCAACGCGAACAGTTCGTCGTGGAGCTTCACCGCAAACTGGGTCGTTGTCATGTTCTCGCGGTTGGCGATTTCCCGGAGCACATCCCAGAAGAGATTTTCGAGCCTGACCGTGGTCACGGCGCCATGAATGCGCAGAGCGCGCGTGCGCGACTCATAGAGGATCGGATCGGCGTTGACATAGACATTGCACATTCGATTACCCTCCTTCATCAAGTGATGACGTCGCGGGGCGCGCCTCGCGTCTCTTCAATGCGTGATGCGCGTGCCTAGCAAGGCGAGGAACTGAGCGAGCCAGTTCACGTGCGAGGTCCACGCGGGCGCGGTGACGAAGTTCTGGTCGGTGATCGCGTCAGGCCAGTCGAGCGCGACGTACTGCGCGCCCGCGAGCTTGACTTCGGGCGCGCAGGCCGGATACGCCGAAATGCGCCGGCCTTCGATCACGCCCGCCGCCGCCAGCAGTTGCGCGCCGTGGCAGACGGCGGCAATCGGTTTTTTCGTTTCGGCGAAATGGCGCACGAATGCGATCACCTTGTCGTTGAGCCGCAGATATTCGGGTGCGCGACCGCCGGGCACGAGCAGCGCGTCGTAGGCCGCGGGATCCACCGACGCGAAGTCGGCGTTCAGCGTGAAGTTGTGGCCGCGCTTTTCCGTGTAGGTCTGATCGCCTTCGAAGTCGTGGATCGCGGTGCGAATCGTGTCGCCCGCGCGCTTGTCAGGCGCAACGACGTCCACCTTATGTCCGACCGCACCAAGTGCCTGGAACGGCACCATCAGCTCATAGTCTTCGACAAAATCGCCTGCGATGATAAGAATCCGCTTGGACATGTTTCGTTACCTCTCGAATCGGGTGGGGAACGGCGAGGCGGACGCGCTATTGCTTCATGCGCAAGATGGCGCCGCTGTGAAGCACTATAACGGGCCACGTGGTGAGGGAGGTAATACGCGGCTAAATGCCGACCAGGGATTTCACTGAGCTTCCACGCGCACGCGACGATGCCGCACAAGCCGTTCGCGATCAGCGAACGCCGCCAACGCGGCGCAAGGTCCGCTCAGGCGCGCAGATTGGACACACATCGCTGCAGCACCTTGCGCAGCGTATCGACCGGGATTTCGGTCATTCCTTCCAGCATGGACGCCTCGAGCGCGTCGATCGCCGCATCGCACTCCTTCAATACGCGACGCCCTTCGTCGGTCAGAAACAGATGAATCAGACGACCGTGGGTAGGGTGCCCAGCGCGTCCAACCCAACCGTTCGCTTCCATTGTTTTGACGACCTCGTTGGCCGACTGCGGTGTGATGAACGAACGTTCAGCGAGTTTTGCGTTGGTCATGGCGCCGCTGGCGCTGATGACGGAGAGCGCGGTGAACTGAGGCAAGGTCAAGCCGAATTCGCCGAGAACATCGATAAGACTGCGTTTGAGCAATCGATCCAACTGGCCGACGACATAGGAAACGCGGGCAGGTGGCGCAGCTGCTTTGGTTGAACCGGCCTGTTTGGCAAGGGGCGTTCGCCGCTTCTCCGTTGTCTTGCTCATTCTTGATTGCCTTAGGTGTTTCTACCAGGCATATCATATTCTACTTTCAATGTCAGGCGTCCTGAGACTAGACTCATCCTCAAACCACTAGCAGTCAAATCAAAGGTGAAGGAGACGTCATGTCTAGCGTTGCTGATCGCTCGAGTGCAGCAAGTTCAAGTACTGCACTAACGTTGGCGCTGTGCTTTCTCGTCGCGGTACTGGAGGGCGTCGACCTTCAGTCCACCGGCGTTGCGGCGCCTCGAATGTCCCATGAATTCGGCCTGTCGGTCAGCCAGTTAGGGTTGGCTTTCAGCGCGGGCATGTTCGGGCTCTTGCCGGGAGCCATGATCGGAGGAAGACTCGCCGACAGGATCGGCCGCAAGCGCGTCCTGATGATCTCGATGGCGGTATTCGGCATCTTCTCGATTGCGACCGCGCAGGTCTGGAGTTTCGAGAGTCTGCTGATCGCTCGCGTGCTGACGGGCATTGGACTCGGCGGGGCGATGCCGAACCTGATCGCGTTGTCTTCCGAGGCGGTCGATGAACGTCACCGCCACATGGCGGTCAGCGTCATGTATTGCGGCATGCCGCTCGGCGGCGCGCTTGCCGCGATGATCGGCGTGCTGAGCGCGGGTGATACCGCGTGGCGTCATATCTTCTATGTAGGCGGAGCGGGACCGCTGATCATCATTCCTCTGCTGATGACGTTGCTGCCGGAGTCGCGTGAATTCGCAACCGGGTCGCGGGAAGCGACGACAGCGGACAAGCCGCTTCTTTCGACGCGCGAAGTCCTGTTCGGCGAGGGACGCGCCGCGGCGACGATCGGCATCTGGATCAGTTTCCTGTGCACGCTGATCGTTCTTTACTTCCTGCTGAACTGGCTGCCTTCGTTGACCGTGGGGCGCGGCATGAGCCGCTCGCAGGCCGGCATCGCGCAGATTTTCTTCAACGTCGGCAGTGTGATCGGCGTGCTCGGCATCGGTGCGCTGATGGACCGGTTCAGGCAAGCGCTCTGTGCCACGGCAGTCTATGTCTGCATCGTCGGGGCTTTGATCGCGCTTTCTCAAGTCGCCAGCATCGGGACGCTATCCGTTGCCGTGCTGTTTGCCGGCATGGGCGTAGTCGGTGCGCAGTCGATGCTGTATTCGCTGTCCGCCGCCAGCTATCCGACCAGCGTGCGGGGTACGGGTGTCGGCGCCGCGGTGGGGGTGGGACGCGTCGGTTCGATTGTCGGACCCGTTGCGGCCGGGCAACTGCTTTCGATGGGCAAGAGCTCGGCGCTCGTCATCGGCGCGAGCGTGCCGGTGACGATCATCGCGGCGATTGCGGCATTGCTCGTCATCCGCTCGAACGCAGCAAGGCGATAGTCGCCGCTGCGGGATCAGCGTGGCCCGGCGTTCTCGCGCCGGGCCTTTTGTCTTGCGTCGTCCGCCATTTATTGCGCCTGGGCCCGCAGCCCCAGCAACGTGACGGCGTTTTCTTTCAGAACGAGCGGCTTCACTTCGGGCTTGATGGCGAGCGTCTCGAAGTCTTCGAGCCAGCGCTCAGGGCGGATCAGCGGGAAGTCGGACGCGAACAGCACCTTGTTGCGCAATAGCGTATTCGCATACTTGACCAGTTCGGGCGAGAAGTACTTCGGCGACCAGCCCGACAGATCGATATACACGTTCGGCTTGTGCAGCGCGATCGATAGCGCCTGCTCCTGCCACGGCCAGGACGGATGCGCGATCACGATCTTCATGTCGGGAAAGTCGACGGCGACATCGTCGAGGTGGATCGGCTCCGAATACTTGAGGCGCAAGCCGCCGCCTCCGTGCATGCCCGAGCCCATGCCCGAGTGGCCACTGTGAAAAACCGCAGGCAGGCCATGCTCGGCAATCACTTCGTAGAGCGGGTAGGCCATGCGGTCGTTGGCGAAAAAGCCCTGCATCGTGGGGTGAAACTTGAAGCCGCGCACGCCGTGCTCCTCGATCAGCCGCCGCGCTTCGCGCGCCCCGAACTTGCCTTTGTGCGGATCGATACTCGCAAACGCGATCATGATGTCGGGGTTTTTCTGCGCGAAGTCCGCGACCTCCTCGTTCGAAATTCGTCGGCGCCCGATGTTGGATTCGCAATCCACCGTAAACATCACGAAGCCGATCTGGCGTTCCCGATAGTGTTCGATCGTTTCGGCAATGGTGGGGCGGCGCCCTTGTTTGAGGACGGTGCCGAAGTATTTGTCGGCTGCCTCGTCGAATTCTTTGGCAAACAGGTCGGGCGGTTGGCAGCACGACACCTCGGCGTGAACATGGGTGTCGATGGCCTTGAGTTGTTCGATGTTCAAATGCGTCTCCCAGGGGAAAATGAAGCTGAGGGGTCAGGCTGCGCGAAGATTGCGCACGCACGTCGAGCGCAGGTTTCGCAGCATCGGTGGGCGGCAACGTGCTTTCTCGTGGTCGTCGGCATGAGCGTTTAGGGGTTTCTACCGAGGTGTCTACATTGTACTTTACTTATCAGGTCGCCTGATATTAAATTGAGCCTAAGCCGCGAGGGCGGCATTGATCCAAACGGAGATGCAGATGAGTTACGAAGGGCGCTGGAGCACGGTCAAGGTCGCGGTGGAAGGCGGAATCGCCTGGGTCACGTTCAATCGTCCGGACAAGCGCAACGCGATGAGCCCGACGCTGAACAAGGAAATGATCGACGTTCTCGAGACGCTCGAACTCGACGCCGAAGCCCAGGTTCTCGTGTTGACCGGTGAGGGCAGCGCGTGGACGGCCGGCATGGACCTGAAGGAATATTTCCGCGAAGTGGATGCGGGCCCGGACGTGCTGCAGGAGCGCATTCGCCGCGACGCGAGCCGCTGGCAGTGGCAGTTGCTGCGCATGTACTCGAAGCCGACCATCGCGATGGTCAACGGCTGGTGCTTCGGCGGCGGCTTCTCTCCGCTCGTCGCCTGCGATCTCGCGATCGCGGCGGACGAAGCCGTGTTCGGCCTGTCCGAAATCAACTGGGGCATTCCTCCGGGCAACCTCGTGAGCAAGGCGATGGCCGACACTGTCGGCCATCGTGAAGCGCTGTACTACATCATGACGGGCGAAACGTTCACGGGTCCGCAAGCCGCGAAGATGGGCCTCGTGAACAAGAGCGTGCCGCTCGCGCAACTGCGCGAGGAAACGATCGCTCTCGCGGCGAAACTGCTCAACAAGAACCCGGTCGTGCTGCGCAACGCGAAGCACGGTTTCAAGCGCTCGCGCGAACTCACGTGGGAGCAGAACGAAGACTACCTGTACGCGAAGCTCGACCAGGCAAACTATCGCGATCCGGAAGGCGGCCGCGAACAGGGCTTGAAGCAGTTCCTCGACGACAAGAGCATCAAGCCGGGCCTTCAGGCCTACAAGCGCTAAGCGGCGCATTTCAGCGGGACCCAACGAGGAGACGAACACATGCATCAAACGAACCTGTTGATCGGCGGCGCGACCCGTGCCGCGTCGAATGGCAAGACTTTTGAGCGCATCAACCCGGCGACGGGCGCGGTCGCCACCCGTGCCGCCGCGGCCACCGTCGAGGACGCCGATGCGGCCGTCGCTGCCGCGGCGCGCGCCTTCCCGGCATGGGCGGCGCTCACGCCGACCGAACGCCGCAAGCGCCTTCTCACCGCCGCCGACCGCATGGACGCGCGCACGGCCGAATTCATCGCGATCGGTGCGGCCGAAACGGGCGCGATGGCGAACTGGTACGGCTTTAACGTGATGCTCGCGGCCAATATGTTGCGCGAAGCCGCGGCGATGACGACGCAGATCGACGGCGCGGTGATTCCATCGGACGTGCCGGGCAGCCTCGCGATGGCCGTGCGCCAGCCGTGCGGCGTCGTGCTCGGCATGGCGCCGTGGAACGCGCCCGTGATCCTCGCCACGCGAGCGCTCGCCATGCCGCTCGCGTGCGGCAATACGGTCGTGCTCAAGGCATCGGAAGGTTGTCCCGGCGTGCACGCGCTGATCGGCGAAGTGCTCAATGACTCAGGTATTGGCGAGGGCGTCGTCAACGTGCTCACGCATGCGCCGGAAGACGCGCCCGCGATCGTCGAGCGACTGATCGCCAATCCTGCCGTGAAGCGCGTGAATTTCACGGGCTCGACGCGCGTGGGCCGCATCGTCGCCGAAATTTCGGCGCGCCATCTGAAACCCGCGCTGCTCGAACTGGGCGGCAAGGCACCGGTGCTCGTGCTCGACGACGCGGACCTCGACGCCGCCGTGGAAGGCATCGCGTTCGGCGCGTTCTTCAATCAAGGGCAGATCTGCATGTCGACGGAACGCGTGATCGTCGATCGCAAGATCGCCGATGCGTTCGTCGAAAAGCTCGTCGCCAAAGCGCGCACGCTGAAGGCCGGCGACCCGACGCAGCCGGGCTCGATTCTCGGTACGCTGGAAAGCGAGGCGTCGGCGCGGCGCATTCGCGCGCTCGTCGAAGACGCCCGCGAAAAGGGTGCGAAGCTGCCGCTCGGTTGCGAGGTGAACGGCGCGATCATGCAGCCGGTGATCGTCGAGAACGTGACGCGCGAAATGAAGCTCTATGCCGACGAATCGTTCGGTCCGGTGGTGACGGTGCAGCGCGTGGACGGCGACGAAGAAGCGCTGGCGGTCGCGAACGACAGCGAGTACGGCTTGTCGGCCGCCGTGTTCAGCCGCGACATCGCGCGCGCGATGAACGTGGCGAAGCGCATCGAGTCGGGCATCTGCCACATCAACGGCCCGACCGTGCACGACGAAGCGCAGATGCCGTTCGGCGGCGTGAAAGCGAGCGGATATGGACGCTTCGGCAGCAAGGCGTCGATTCCCGAGTTCACCGAGTTGCGCTGGATCACGGTGCAGACGAGCCCGCGTCACTACCCGATCTAGGCGTCGGCTCCCGGCCGCGGCGATGGCGGCCACCCCATCCTTGCATAAAAAAAGCGATGCCGTTTCTCCCTGCTGCGCCGGAGCGGGAGAAACGGAACATTCAGGAGACAGGTTTTGGAATCGGAGCACAGCCACGTAAACGCCTTGGCGGCCGGATACCGGAGCGTTGCCATCGGAGCGCCTTCAACGCGGATCGAGAAGCGCGGCGACTGCTGGTACCTCGAGACACTCGAGCCTCTGGGACCGTTTCCGGAGCGCTTGACCGACCGCTTGCTGAGCGGCGCACGCGCGCATCCCGATCGGCTGCTCGTCGCGCGACGCGACGCGAGCGGCGCGTGGCAGGGCATCACCTATGCGCAGATGCTCGAGCGCGCGCGTGCGATCGGCCAGGCGCTGCTCGACCGCGGCCTCAGCGCGGAGCGCCCGTTGGTGATCCTGTCGGGTAACAGCGTCGAACACTTGCAGCTCGCGCTCGGCGCGATGTGGGCAGGTATCGCTTATGCGCCGGTGTCGCCAGCCTATTCGTTGATGTCGGGCGACTACGGCAAGCTGCGCCATGTCGTCGATCTGCTCAAACCCGGTCTGGTCTTCGCGGACGATATCGGCGCATATACAGCCGCGCTCGATGCCGCGCTGGCAAGCGACGTCGAACGGGTCAGCGCGCTACCGGCGCCGGACACGTCCAAGGTGACGCGGTTCGACGCACTGCTCGACACGGCGCCGCGCGACGTCGATGCGGCCAATGCGCGCGTGAACGGCGACACGATTGCGAAATTCCTGTTCACGTCCGGTTCGACGAATCTGCCGAAAGCCGTGCCGACGACGCATCGCATGCTGTGCGCAAACCAGCAGATGCTGCTCGAAACCTTTCCGCAGTTCGGCATCGAGCCGCCGGTCCTCGTCGACTGGTTGCCGTGGAATCACACGTTCGGCGGCAGCCACAACGTCGGCATCGTGCTGTACAACGGCGGCACGCTCTATATCGACGACGGCAAGCCGGTGGCCGGCAAATTCGACGAGACGCTGCGTAATCTGCGCGAAATCGCGCCGACCATTTACTTCAACGTGCCGAAGGGTTGGGAAGAACTGACCATCGGCCTGGAAAAAGATGCGGCGCTGCGCGAACGGTTTTTTTCGCGCGTGAAAATGTATTTCTTCGCGGGAGCCGGTCTTTCGCAGGCAGCGTGGGAACGTCTCGAGCGCGTCACGCTCGAGCATTGCGGGGAACGCATCCGCATCATGGCAGGGCTCGGCATGACCGAGACCGCGCCGTCCTGTCTGTTCACGACAGGACCGGTGTCGTGCGCCGGCTATATCGGCTTGCCGCCGCCGGGATGCCAGGCCAAGGTCGCGCCCGTCGACGGCAAATTCGAAGCGCGCTTTCGCGGCCCTCACGTGATGAGCGGTTACTGGCGCGCGTCGCCGGCGCTGCAGGGCGCCGTGTTCGACGAAGAAGGCTACTACCGCACCGGCGACGCGGTGCGTTTCGTCGACCCGGAACGTCCCGAACTGGGTCTGATGTTCGACGGCCGCATCGCGGAAGACTTCAAGCTCGCCTCGGGAACGTTCGTGAGCGTCGGGCCGATGCGCGCGCGCATCATCAGCGAAGGCGCGCCCTACGTTCAGGATGCCGTCATCACGGGGATGAATCGTGACGAAGTGGGCGTGATGATTTTCCCGCGGCTCGACGCGTGCCGGTCGCTGGCAGGTTCGCCCGCGGATGCCCGCGTCGAGGACGTGCTCAATGCAACCGCCGTACGCGGATTTTTCAGCGAACTCATTGCGCGGCTGAATCGGGACGCAAAGGGAAGTGCTTCGTTCATCGCCCGCATGCATCTGCTGAGCGCGCCACCATCGCTCGATCTCGGCGAAATTACCGACAAAGGGTCCATCAATCAGCGCGCCGTGCTCCAACACCGGGCCGCACTCGTGGACGCGCTGCACGCGGCCGGCGCCGCCGACGCGACAGTGATTCATGCGCGCAAAACCAGTTAGGCCGGGAACAGGAATAAATGACGTTGATTTACAAGGCACCGCTGCGCGACATGCGCTTCGTAATGGACGAGTGGCTCGATGCCGCTGCGTGGTGGCGCGAGGTGCCCGACTGGCAAGACCTTGACTCGCCCACGGCGCAGCAGGTGCTGGAGGAGGCGGCGCGTTTCGTGGAAGAGCGAATCGCTCCGCTCAACGCGAGCGCCGATCTCGAGGGATGTCATTTCGAGGCGGGCACGGTGACGACGCCCGCCGGTTTTCGCGAGTCATACGCGGAGTTCGTCGCAGCGGGCTGGCCGACCTTGTCGCTCGATCCCGAGCATGGCGGACAGGGCCTGCCGCAGCTTCTCGACGTTGCGCTTCAGGAAATGCTGGCGGGCGCCAACCACGCGTGGTTGATGTCGCCGGGGCTGACGCATGGCGCGACTGCCTGCCTGCAAACCTATGGCAGCGAGCGCGTGAAAAGAGAGTTGCTGCCGAAAGTCGCGAGCGGCGAGTGGCTGTCGACGATGTGTCTGACCGAGCCCCAGGCCGGTAGCGATGTCGGCCTGATCCGCTCGCGTGCGACAGAAGCGCCCGGCACCGACGGATATTTCATCGACGGCAGCAAGATCTTCATCAGCGGCGGCGCGCACGATCTGACGGAGAACATCGTTCATCTGGTGCTCGCCCGGTTGCCCGATGCGCCGCCCGGCACGAAAGGCCTGTCGCTTTTCGTCGTGCCGGAATGGCTCGACGGCAGCGACGCCGGGCGCTCGCGCAACGGGGTCTATTGCGAAGGCATCGAGAAGAAAATGGGCCTGAAAGGGAGCCCGACCTGCACGATGCGTTTCGAGCGCGCATTCGGTTGGCTCGTCGGTGAGCCGCATCGCGGCCTCACCTGCCTGTTCGTCATGATGAATGCGGCGCGCCTGCAGGTCGCGATGCAAGGCTTGGGGCATGCGCAAAGCGCGTGGCAACGCGCGCATGCTTATGCGCAGGAACGCAGGCAGATGCGCGCGCTCAGCGTGCCGCCCGGAGCGACAGTCGCGCCGGGGCAGACTTCGCCGATTGCGTTTCATCCGGCGATGCGGCGGATTCTGATGGAGTTGCGCGCGGTCGCCGAAGGCGAGCGCGCGATCGGTTACTGGACCGCGCATTGGCTCGACATCGCCGCACGCCATGCCGACGCCGCGGAGCGCGAAAACGCGGCGCAGCTCGCATCGCTGCTCACACCGATCGTGAAAGCGTTCTTTACGGCGAATGGTTTCGCTGCTGCATCGAACGCGTTGCAGGTATTCGGCGGTTATGGATACATCCACGAGTACGGCATTGAACAGACGTTGCGCGATAGCCGTGTGTCGATGTTGTACGAAGGCACCAACGAGATCCAGGCGATCGACCTGCTGGTTCGGAAGGTGCTGCCGGACGGCGCGCGGGCTCTCGATTTACTGCTTCGCCACATGCGCGCGGAAGCTGGGTTGTGCCGGGAGTCCGATCCGCTGGTTCGTTGCGCCGGCGTGAAGCTCGACGAGCTCGCGCAGACGGTCGAGCGCACGACACAGGCGCTCAAGGCGCGCCAGGCGCAAGACCCGGAGACGGCATACCGGGTCGCGGACGACTATCTCGCGATGCTTGGCTGGATGCTGCTGGCGTTCGCGTGGGCACGCACGCTGCGCATCGCGACGCCGCAACGCGATACCGACGCGTTCTATGCGGAGAAGCAGGAGACGGGACGCTTCTTCTTCGACTATCCGCTGGCGGCTTTTGCCTATCGCCGAAGCCTCGTGGAAGCCGGTTGCGAGGCGGCGCTGCCGTTCGTCTGAAACCTCGCGCCGTTTCGCCTATAGTGTTTCGGCAACGAGGCGAAGGGGAGTGCCATGACTGAAGCTGCCGGAAATGCGACGAACGCGCGCGTCGCGTGGATTGCAGGGGTGGGTGCGAGTGCCGGATTAGGAGCGGCGCTCGCGCGCCGTTTTGCCCGCGAGGGTCTGCGCGTCGCCGTGACCGGGCGTTCGCGCGATCGGCTCGACACGATCGTCGACGAAATCGAGCGTGCCGGAGGGCTGGCGGTTGCGTTGCCCGGCGACGTCACGAGCGAGAGCGAACTCGCCGCCATTGCGCGCCAGCTGTCCGGCTACGGCACGCTCGAAGTGGCGATCTTCAACGCCGCCGGCGCAACGCGTGGACCGACGCTCGAACTGAGCACCGAGCAGTTCGAGACGGCATGGCGCGTCACGACGCTCGGCGGTTTCCTGTTCGCGCGAGCGTCGTTACCATCGCTGCTGGCGGCCGGACGCGGCTCGCTGCTGTTTACGGGCGCCACGGCCTCGCTGCGCGGCCGGCCTCCATTTGCGGCATTCGCTGCCGCGAAAGCAGGCTTGCGCTCGCTCGCGCAGACGCTCGCGCGCGAGTTCGGGCCGCGCAATATTCATGTCGCGCATGTGGTGGTGGATGGCGGCATCGACGGCGAGCGTTTGCGTACGTCCGCGCCGCAGTACGTGGCCGAACGCGGCCCGGACGGCCTGCTGAACCCTGAGGACATCGCCGACGCGTACTGGCACCTGCATCAGCAGGGACGCAGTGCATGGTCGCAGGAAATCGATCTGCGGCCGTTCAACGAGTCGTTCTAGTGAACAAGGCCGCGCCGGTCAATACCTCTCGGCCACGTATTTGTACGGGCGGTCCGGTTCCTTGTAGCCGTCCGGCTTTTGCCGCTTCGGCAGCGTAATTTTCTTGCGCGCAGGCTGCTTGTACGGAATTCTCTGCAGCACGTCGCTAATGATGTTCAGCCGCGCTCGCCGCTTGTCGTTTGAATTCGCTATGTACCACGAAGCATAATCTGTGTCCGAGGCGGCGAGCATCTCGTCACGGGCCCGCGAGTAGTCATACCAACGGCTATAGGATTTCAGATCCATCTCGGTCAGTTTCCAGGTCTTGCGACCGTCGTTGATGCGCGCCTCGAGGCGGCGGGTCTGTTCCTCGGGGCTGACTTCCAGCCAATATTTGAGCAGGATGACCCCGGAGTGGACGATCGCCCGCTCGACGAGCGGCACCGCCTTGAAGAAGCTCTGCACGTCCTCTTCGGAGCAGAAGCCCATCACGCGCTCCACACCCGCGCGGTTATACCAGCTGCGGTCGAAAATCACGATTTCGCCTGCGGCGGGCAAGTGCGGCACGTAACGCTGCAGATACATCTGGCTCTTTTCGCGTTCGCTCGGCGCAGGCAAAGCGACCACGCGGAACACGCGTGGACTGACGCGCTCGGTCAGCGCCTTGATCGTGCCGCCTTTGCCTGCGCCGTCGCGTCCCTCGAAGACGATGCAGATCTTGCTGCCCGTTTGCACGACCCATTCCTGCAGCTTGACGAGCTCGACGTGCAGATCGAAAAGCGCCTTGCGATAGGCCTTGTACGACAGCGTCCGCTCTTGCTCGGGCGGTTCGTTTTCCGACTTTGCTTTGGCCATATTCGTCTCTCCGGCGCGTGCCTATGCAGGCTATTTCGCAATGATCCATTTCCAAGGTAAGGCGGTGCGCGAAACAGGGCCATACGACCTTGGTCCAATATCGTCGGCGCACGGCGCGCTGTAGGCTGTGGGCGTCTGCTCGCGCGTGTCCGGTCCGGCTGGCGCCGCCGCGCCTGATTGGCATGCCAGCGAAGCGCGCGGGTTCGATGAACGCCATCGCCACGGGAGGCCTCATGAGCGCCACCGATCTGACGGATCAGCAAAGCGTCGGCGACAGGGAGCCGGTTCTCGATGTCGTCGATCGCGTGTGCGAGTTGTGTTTCGGCCTCTTCATGGCGCTCACGTTCGTCGGTGCCGTATCTGCCGTGGGCGCGGGTGCGGACGCGCCGCGCAAGATGTTCTTCACGGCGCTCGGCTGCAATCTTGCGTGGGGTCTCGCGGACGCGGTCATGTACCTCGTGCGTACGCTGGTGGCTCGCGGCAGGCGAGTGACGCTTGCGCATGCCGTGCGCAGCGAGCCGGATGCGGCCGCGGGCGTTCAGACGCTTCGCGATGCGATGGCGGAATGGCTCAAACCGTTGATCGGCGATACGGAGCTCGAGTCCATTCGCAGGCGAGTCGCCGCGCGGTCCGACGTGCCGCGGCGCGCGGTGTTTGTGCGCGACGACTTCGTCGGCGCGGCGGGGATCTTTCTCCTAGTGGTCTGCGCCACGTTCCCGGTTGCGCTGCCATTCCTGCTGATCGCGAACGTCGCGACGGCGCTGATCGTCTCCCGTGTATTGACGGTCGCGATGTTATTCGGCAGCGGCATCGCGCTGGGTCACTACGCCGGATTCGGCGGCTGGCAAGCCGGCCTTGCGATGGCGGCGCTCGGCATCCTGCTGACGATCGCCATCATCGCGCTCGGCGGATGATCGATGCCGGCGAGGCCAGGCCGCGTTGCCGACAACGCGTTTCGCGCATCGGCATCCCGCTGGCTGTAAGACCAAGGTCCGATTCCGCAACCGTTCCAGCGTGACATCATGTATTTGCAAGCGTTGCGATCGTCGCTCCAGTGGTTGTCGGGCCGCCGCTTGCAAGGCTTGCGACGTGCGGCCGAAAGACCGGCGCGCGGCGAAGGCATTGACGGTTCCCTGCGCGGCCATGCCGCTTCGCGGCAGAGAAAGAAGATCGAGGCTTCCAGACGCCAGGACTGGCGAATCGGATCGTAACCAGAACGGAGGTCGATAGTGAACAGACGGAACTTTGTGCACACGCTCGCGCTTTCAACCATGGCCGCGAGTCTGGCCTTGGCGGGTTGCACGACGACGGGAAGCAGCGGTGAGAGTCCCGCTACCGACGCCGCCAAACGGCAGGAGATCGACGCGGCCGTCGACGGTACGCTGTCGAAACTGTTCAGTACGGTGCAAGGCTCGCACGAACTCGTATCGAAGGCGCAGGGCGTACTGGTGTTCCCTTCGGTGAAGAAGGCGGCGTTCATCGTGGGTGGCTCGTACGGTGAAGGCGCATTGCGAGTCGGTGGAAAAACGGTTGGCTATTACAGCACCGCCGCGGCTTCGGTTGGATTGCAGGCCGGCGCGCAGTCGACCGCCGTGATCTTCCTGTTCATGACGGCGGATTCGCTTGCGAAATTCCGCAATGCGTCGGGCTGGGCCGTGGGCGCCGATGCCTCGGTTTCGCTCGTGAAAGTCGGGGCTACTGGCACGATCGATACCACAACGGCGACCAACGATGTCCTCGCGATCGTTTTGACCAATACGGGCCTGATGGCCGACCTGTCGCTGGCGGGCACCAAGGTCACGCGGATGAACCTGTAGCAGGGCGCGCAAAAAGCGGCATTGAGTCGTCACCGTGCCGTCACACAGCGGCACGAAGCGGTGCATCGTCGCTCTTTGCAGCGTGCTTGCGCATCCGTATTGAGCGCGACTGTTCCATCGCGTGAAATCGCGGCTTCGTTACAGCGATGCCGCGCGACACGTTTCGTATGCCCCACCCACGGCGATTCCGTCGTCGGTCCCATCGACTGTCTCCACGAAACGCAGCGGGCCATCTGCGGGCGCTCTCGCCGTTGCACCGCGTTATCCGATACGCCTGGCATAAATCTTCATTTGTAGTCGGATATCTGATAATGATTCGAACTGAAATAACGGGCGCTATAATACGCCGGCTGCGGATAAATAAAATTATTCGGCGGGAAACAAGCGCAATCAGCGAATTAGTGTTTTTGTCATATTCTCTGTTATTGTGATTGGCGAAGCCTAAAAGCCGTGCGCACCCCTTTGAAAGCGCTTCCAGCCTGCGTCCCAGCACATTTGTCAACGTCTTCGTCCCGCCAGTGGGCCGACAACGAATGCCGTTTGCGCAGAAATAATTAATCGCCTAACAAATCCTGTCGTCAATTGGCGAGCAATGGCGGACAATGCATAAACCTATTGGGTATTTTCCCGGGTAAGCGGCACAAACACGGTAACCGGCCGGTAATTCGTTACAAATGGCCTATACTAAATTCCAGCCACCAGATGTACAAAGTACCGATCATGAGAATCCGTTTCCACTGGGACCCGGAGGTGCCAATGATTAACCTGATCATGCACGGCAGACACTTGGCGATTGGGGTAGCGGAAATTTTCACGGCGCTGTACGCGCAGCCGCGCGACACGCTGCAAACACGCGATTCACATGCCGACACCGCATTCACCGGCGCTCCTCAACTATCCGGCCACGACAGTTCCGCACAGTCGTCATCCAGGCATCACCGGTTTCAGCACCTTCGCAGCATCCCTGGCACGTCGAGCCGGCAGAGGAGTCGTGATGCCCACGAGCCGCGGCCATCAGTGCCCACATGGAGGCGTTGTGTAGTCACGTGCGCAGCGTGGCTGCGAGGCGATCACGATCGCAGCGCGCGTCGCATGCTCGACGCGAGAACACCGTTGCGGGAGACGCTCGAAATGTTGCCTGTGCCGATCGTCACGGTCGATCAGCGGGACCAGATCATCTTCGCTAACGAGCGCGCGGCTCAACTGTTCGGCTATACGAGGGAAGAACTGGTCGGCGCGCCGTCCGCGAGGCTGTTTCCGAGCGGTGGTCTAAACACCGATCGTCCAGAACCGGGCGATCATGGCATGAAAATAAAAGTCCCCGGCGATTCGACCACGCAGATTCTGATGGCGCGCCGGAGCGACGGCGGCGGCTTTCGCGCGCAGGCTGAAACCACGCGGTGCCGCGTGCACGATCAGGAATTGCGAGTCACTGCGATATCGGATTGCAGTGCCCGCGGCGAAGTCGATGGAACTACCAAAGAACTCGCGCATCTCTCCCGGGTTTCTTCGTTGGGCGAACTGGCCGGATCGCTCGCGCACGAGCTGAAGCAGCCGCTTACCGCGATCCTGTTCAACGCACAGGCCGCGCGCAAATTCATTGATGCGGAGACGACGAACGTCGTGGAGCTGCGCGCAGCGCTCGAAGATATCGTTGCCGACAATTGCCGAGCCAACGATGTGCTGCAGAGAATCCGCGCCCTGGTGCGCAAAGGCGATGTCGAATTGCAGTTGCTGGACCTCGGCAACGTCGTGCGGGACGTCGAGATTCTCGTGCACAGCGACGCGTTGACGCGTGGCGTGAGTACGAGCTTCGACATCCCCGAGAATCTGGCTTTGATTTGCGGCGACAGGGTGCAGCTTCAGCAGGTGATCTTGAACTTGCTGCTCAACGCTTTCGACGCGGTCAAGGATTGTCCTGCAGCGGACCGTGTCGTCGAAACGATGGTGCGCGAGGAACCGGGCGGACTGATACGGATAACGGTCAAGGATCGCGGGCAGGGCCTCGCCGTCGACAGCATGGAGCGAATTTTCCGGCCGTTTTTCACCACCAAGCCGCAAGGACTCGGCTTGGGCCTCTCCATCAGCCGCACGTTCGTCACCGCGCACCGCGGCCAGTTGTGGGCGGAAAACAATGAGGGCAAAGGGGCATCCTTTCACGTTGCGCTGCCGGTGGCGACCGATATCCGACAGGGACGGGCGCCCTGATCATCATGAACCAGACCGCCACTCGCGTATTCATCGTCGACGACGAGGACAGCGTGCGCAACGCGCTTGCCCGATTGCTGCGCGCCTCGGGCTACCAGGTTGAATGCTTCGACAGTGCCGAAGCCTTTCTCGAACGGGCCGATCTGACGAGTATGCCGGCCTGCCTCGTTCTCGATCTGCAGATGCCGGGGATGACCGGACTCGACGTGCAGCGCAAGCTCGATCAGCTTGTGCCGATCGTATTTCTGACCGGGCATGGCGACATCAGCTCGAGCGTCGATGCGATGAAGGGCGGAGCGGTGGACTTTTTGCCCAAGCCGGTGCGCGACTCACTGTTGATCGCCGCGGTGGATAGCGCGCTCGCGCGCGCGTGCGTCGAGAGCAGGCAGCGCCACGAACGCGAGGAAATCGAAGAGCGCATGCGGCATCTGACACGCCGCGAGCGTGAAGTCATGGAACTCGTCGTGACCGGCCGTCTGAACAAACAGGTGGCGAGCGATCTGGGTGCGGCCGAAAAGACCATTAAGATTCATCGGGCCCGCGTGATGGAGAAGATGAAGGCCCGCTCGATCGTCGAACTCGTTCGATTGGTGCAAAAGGCCGGCGTTTGCACTGCCGACGAAGAGTGATCGCCCGACTCAGGCACCCATTCCCGCGTTGTCTCGCCGCTCTTGCGGGCGGTGGCCGATGCCGCTAGTGGACCAAAGTCTTATAGATCGTTTGGCTTTCGACCACTACGCTAAGGCATCAGTGGTCTACTTTCCGGAGCGGCTGCGCGCTCGCGGCGTCATATGGTCAACCCTAACCAATTCGTTGCGGTGGTCGACGATGACGACTCGGTGTGCCGAGCCATCAAGCGTTTGCTGCAGTCCGAAGGTATCAGGGCAGAGACGTTTTACAGCGGCGACGAATTTTTGAATGCGCTTGCGGCGATTCCCTCGTACCGGCCTGCCTGTGTGATTCTGGACGTGCAGATGCCGGGCAGCAACGGTCTGGAAGTCCAGCGCCAGCTCGCGCAAATGGGCGTGCCCGTCATCGTGATCACCGCCTACGATGACCTCTCCGTGCGCCAAACCGCGCTTGCGGCGGGCGCGGCCGCGTATCTGCGCAAGCCCTTCACCAGCGCGATCCTGTTCAAGGCGGTCGAGATGGCCCTCGGCGGTCCGCCGACGCCCTGAAGGCGCGCATTCTAGCCGGATGATATGAGACCAAGGTCCGATTGCCGCCGTTTCCGCGGACCGCCAAACTGAACTGAGCCAACGGGTCGAACCGAACTGCTTGCGGCAGATGCCTGCCTTTGCGCGCGCCATTCGCTGCGCGCAGGGCGTCGGCGTTCAAGGAAAGAAGGGGGAGCGCACGTGATGAAATCAAGCCCGCTTTGTCTCGCGATTCTTCTCGGCACCGTAGCGTTGCAGGCCGGCGCGGCGGACTTCGACGGCAGCAAGCGGCTGATCTGCGCGACCGTCGACGCGCACGCCTGCGATCCGGGCATCGCCTGCACGCGCTCGTTGCCCGCGGATCTCGGCCTGCCGAAATTCCTGACTCTCGATTTCGACAAACGCGTCGTCATTGGTCCGGCGCGCACGACGCCGATGGTTTCGGTCAACAAGGAACCGAATCAAATCCTCGTCCTCGGCACGGAGATGGGCTTTGGCTGGACGCTGATAGTCGATTCCGTAGACGGCGAGATGACGTTGACGATCGCGAACAGAGACGACGCCTTCGTGCTGTTCGGCAATTGCACGCCCTTGTGAGGCCGTGCAAATCGAGGCTGTGTTTGCTGAGCTGACTAGCCTCGTTATGCATTGGGCGCCGGCGTCTGAATTTCCCATCGCCGCCATCGATCACTCCACGAGTTCCCGCGCGGATTTGCTAGCGGACGTGAACCTACCATGAACGATGTCGAGACCGCGGAGCCGCAGAGCGGGCTCGTCATGCTGGCCATCTGCGCCGTCGTTGCGGGAACTGTCGGCGGGGTCATAGGGGTGCTTTTCCGGTTCACGCTGGAAAGCGCGGATCGACTGCGCAATGCGTTCGTTGGCTGGGCGCACTCGGAGCACGTTTTAGGCTTCGTGCTGGTGCTGCTTGCTACGTCGGCCGCGACCGCGCTCGCGGCACGTCTCGTGAGGCGGCGTTCCCCTCACGCGGTCGGCAGTGGTATCCCGCACGTCGAGGCGGTTCTTAAGGGCGAATCGGCGCCCGCGTCTGCGGCGCTCATCCCTGTCAAATTCATCGGCGGCGTTCTCGCCATCGGCGCCGGTCTCGCGCTCGGGCGTGAAGGCCCAAGCGTGCAGATATCCGCCACGATCGCGAACGAGCTTGGCAGGCTCTTTCGCCGAAGTGCAGACGACTGCCGCATTTTGATCGCCGCCGGCGCCGGAGCCGGACTCGCCACCGCTTTTAACGCCCCCATTGCAGGTGCGGTGTTCGTGCTCGAGGAACTGCTGCGCCGCTTTGAAATGCGCACGGCGGTTGCTGCGCTTGGCGCCTCAGCCGCGGCGATCGCCGTGGCGCGTGTGCTGCATGGCGATGCACCGGACTTCCAGTTCGGCGGCGCGCCGTTGCCCGGCTTCGGCACGGTGCCGGCGTATCTGGTGCTCGGAATCATCACGGGACTGCTCGGCACCGCTTACTGCCGCACGATATTGTGGACGCTTGCCGCTGCCGATCGGCTCTCGCGCAGGCCGTCGGAAGCGAGGGCCGCGCTGATCGGCGCGGTGGCGGGGCTGCTCGCCTGGTTTGCACCGGAGCTTGCAGGCGGAGGAGACCCGCTCACGCAGCGCGCTATCAGCGGCATCGGAGCGCTCTCTACCATCGCGCTGGCGTTTGTCATCCGCTTTGGATTCGGCGCGATCTCCTACGCAGCCGCTACGCCGGGAGGACTGTTTGCGCCAATGCTCGTGCTCGGCGCGCAAATCGGCCTCGTGTGCGGTCGCATCGCCTCTGTGCAGTTTCCGAATGTTCCGTCGGACCCGAGCGCGTTTGCGGTAGTTGGCATGGCTGCCTTCTTCACGGCCGTCGTGCGCGCCCCGCTTACGGGCATCGTCCTGGTTACCGAGATGACAGGAAACTACACGCTGTTGCTGCCGATGCTCACCGCAAGCTTCGCGGCGATGATCGTGCCGATAGCGCTGCGTTGTCCGCCGATCTACGATTCGCTGAGCGAGCGGCTTCCGCATGAGCGCTCGCGCGCCGCGAAACCCGTGACTTGACATCGGAGACGACGTGTCGAACGGAGTTGCCGGCGTCCTGGCGCCCGGTGGGGATTGAGGCTTCGGGACATCCGGTTCAATCCCGCACTCAGCGACATGTGTTCAGACAGCGGCACACCGTAAGCAATGGCGAATTACGAGGCCGGCGCGCCTGACTTTAATTGGGTCAGGCGTGTTGCCGCCAGTTGCGCCCAATAGTCCATCGCCTTTTCTGCGTCGTCCCATACCCCGCCGCCCACATCCTTGAGGCTCATTCCGCCGGAGCGCCCGTCCACCCCTTCGATGAGAATCTGCCCGGTCCCGCCGTCCGTCACCTCGCCTTCGCTCTGCGCCGAACCGACGAAGGCATAGCTGTCCGTAGCGAGGCTCTGCGCCGAATCGAGCAAGCGGGCCTGAGGGACGATCAGCGAGATCGTGCGCAATCCCGGGGTCGAGCTCGTAACGTTGGTCAGTGCGGCGCGGACGACCAAAACGTGCGGGCCTTGTTGTTCGACGATCGGCAGCACTTTGGATAAGTGCGTCCTCAAGGCGTTGTAGTAATAGCTCGCCAATATCTGCTGCTCCTTCGCGTCGACCTTTGCGTTGGCATCGCTAATGAACACCACCGGTTCGAGGAAGATTCCCGTGTAGGAACTCCAATCTACACCGGGCTTGACGTAGCGAAGCCGCGCCTCGCCTTCCTTGCCAGGTTTCAGCAGGGAAGGATCGGTCAGAAAGCCTGATCTGGTTGCCTTATCGACATCGGAAAGCGATTGCTCGCTTGTGGTGGCGCAGGCGACCAACCCGGTCACCGCCAGCAGCAGACATATGCGCTTCAACATAGCCTTACCCTCCGTTCTGCCCGCCGGCGCGGACGACATAGAGCGGTCACTCACCGCTGAACAAATGGAAGAGACATACGCTCCACGCTCGCACACGGACGCATGACCTTCGGCGTACGGGCGCTTCGGGTAGCTTGGGCCGTTCACAAACGTAAGCAGCTCGAAACTATTGCCCGGGTATCAAGATCGATATCCTGTGCTCATTCGTATGCCCTTTGCACGGGACAACAGACGTACTTTGCTGACGTCAATATTGTGAGCTACGGTCCACTCGGAAGGCTATTGGACTTTGGTCTTATTCTCGCCCTTTATACTTCCACGGGGTCCACGCGGGCTGGCCGCAACCATGCTGGCTCTGGAAACCCGTGACTGTGACGTCCTCTCCGAAGTAGCCGCCATCGGCGCGCCAGTGCCCGCGCGTTTGCGCCCACGGTGGACCAAAGTCCTATAGGTGTTTGACCGCACGCCGAGTAGCCTGAAGCTGCGGGACTGGCGCTTCGCGTACACCCGCCGGTTCCGGACTTCTGACAATGAGCGATTCCAATCCCAGCGTGGCGGTGATCGACGATGATATGTCGGTGGGCCGGGCGGTCAAGCGCCTCCTGCAGTCGGTCAGCATTGGCGCCGACACCTACCCGAGCGGCGACGAGTTCCTCGACACGCTCGCGGCGATTCCGCGGTACCGGCCGGGCTGCGTGATTCTCGACATCCAGATGCCTGGCACGAACGGCCTCGAGGTGCAGCGTCGCCTGTCCGGCAGTGGCATTCCCGTGATCCTCACCACTGCCTACGATGACGCGGGCGTGCGTTCGCAGGGGCTCGCATTGGGGGCGTTTGGGAATCTGTGCAAGCCGTTCAACGCCGCGATCCTGATCCAGGCCGTACAGGCCGCGCTCGGGATCGCGCCGGCGCCGTAAAGCTCTTGGCCGCGACTGCTGCCTGCACCATCCAGCAGTCTTCGTTTCCACTCACGACGACGCCGACACTCGTCAGAAGGCGCTGACGTCGTGCGCGGTTTGCTTTCGGTGCCAAGCCCTCCGTCGATTTGGTCAGGTGGGACGCCCGATCGGTAAATGCCGGGAGGTGTGTGCATGAATATGGGACCAAAGTCCGATTGTGTATTCCCTGCGCGGAAACAACACTTGACGGGAAGTGGTCGCACGGCCCAGTAGCTCACTGATTGCGGCAAATGGGAGCCGGCGTCCCGTTCGAGTTTGTTCGCCCCTTCGCGCTCCTTCGGCGCCGAATGTTCCAGATGCGGGGCGAATACCGACGTGATAGCGGTGCAAAGGATTGTGACCGGCTGATCAGGATGTGGAAATGCGCGATATCACTACGAGGCCTCCTGAATGAAACCGGAATTCACCCCCGGTGGGTTGGCTGTGCAGCGGTGGACTCATTGCAAACGATGGCCGGCCAGCGGGCGCATGTCTTGTATGAATCCGGCTCACTGCGGGAGGTCCACCATGAGCGGCCCGTTCCCTTCTACGCATCGACTGTTCGCGGTATATGCGCGGTACCGGAGCGTCCTGCCACTGACGCTCATTGCTCTGACGATGGCACTTGGCGCGGGTTGCAAGAAGGCTTCGGGTCCTCCGGAGCTCGGCGCGCCGGAAGTTACGCTGATGACCGTCGTCGCGCGCAACACCCCTGTTGATATCGAGTTCACTGCGCAGACACAAAGTTCACGCGAAGTCGAGATTCGTGCGCGTGTCGATGGTTTCCTCGACAAGCGAACGTATACGGAAGGCAAGGAGGTGAAGACCGGGCAAGTCTTGTTCCTGATGGACCCGAAGCCATTCCAGGCGGCCCTGCTGACAGCGCGGGGCCAGCTTGCGCAGCAACAGGCGCGGCTCGTTGTCTCGCAGCAGAACCTCGCGCGGGTCAGGCCGCTTGCCGCGCAGCAAGCGCTGAGCCAGAAGGACCTCGACGATGCGATCGGCAATGAGAAGCAAGCCCAGGCTGCGGTAATTGCGGCGGACGGGGCGGTCGAGACGGCGGAACTCAACCTCGGCTACACGACGATCAAGTCGCCGCTAAACGGTCTGGCGAGCTATGCGCGGCAGCAGGACGGAAGTTATCTGATTGCGAACACATCGGGGCTCCTCACGTATGTATATCAACTTGATCCGATGTGGGTAAATTTCAGCATTTCTCAAAATGAAATGCTCCACTTTCAGGAGCAGATTTCGGCCGGCAAGCTGATCTTTCCGCCAAACAGCGAGTTTGTCGTGTCGGTCATACTTGCGGACGGTACGGAATTTCCGCAGCACGGCACCATCAGTTTTGCGAATCCCGCCTTTAGTACCGAGACCGGTACGTTCCTCGTCCGAGCGGTCCTCGCCAATCCCAAGGGCACGCTGCGTCCGGGACAGTTCGTGCGTGCACGGGTGTCGGGGGCAGTGCGGCCGAATGCGATCCTCGTGCCGCAGCGCGCGGTGTTGCAGGGCGCGAGGAGTCACTTCGTGTGGGTCGTCGATCAGGAGTCGAAGGCGAAGCAGCGCGTTGTCGAGGTTGGCGACTGGAACGGAGACAACTGGTTCATCGACGATGGCCTGAAGGCAGGAGAACGCATTGTCGTGGATGGTGCCATTCGCGTCGCGCCCGATGTTGCACTCAAAGTCGTGGGTACGCTGGCGTCGACGGAAACCGGCGGCAAGACGATCGTCGAGAAGGGAGCGTCGGAGCCGGAGGCACCAGCAGCGATGAAGCCGGCCGCGCCGGGCGCTGCGAGCGGTGCGTCTCAATAGGGAGCGCACAGTGAACATCTCCCGCTTTTGCATTGACAGACCGATCTTTGCCTCTGTCATTTCCATTGTCATCACGCTCGGCGGCGCATTGACGATGTTCTCGCTGCCGATTGCCCAGTACCCGGACGTCACGCCGCCGCAGATCACCGTCTCGGCAACCTACCCGGGCGCAAGTGCGGAAGTCGTAGCAAACAACGTTGCCGCACCGATCGAGCAGCAGGTGAACGGCGCCGACAACATGATCTACATGTATTCGTCGAGTTCGTCGACCGGCGACCTGACGCTCAATGCTTTCTTCGAGATCGGAACGAATCCGGAACTCGCGCAAGTCGACGTGCAGAACCGTGTGAACCTCGCGCTCCCACAATTGCCGCAGCAGGTGCAGTCCCAAGGCGTCCAGGTCCAGAAGAAGTCGAACGCATTCATGATGGTGATCGCGATCTACTCACCGGATCAGCGTTTCGATTCCACCTATATTGCGAACTATGCGAACGTCTACGTGCTCGACACGCTCAAGCGGATCCCGGGCGCGAACCAGTCGTCCATCTTCGGTACGCCTGACTACGCGATGCGGATCTGGCTGAAACCGGATCGTATGGCGCAACTCGGCATTACGGCCGGTGACGTGCAGAACGCGGTGAAAGGCCAGAACCAGCAATTCGCGGTCGGCACCGTCGGCCAGTCGCCGACTGGCAGCCCGGTCGAGCAGTCGTTCGCGGTGACCACAACCGGGCGGCTCGCAACACCGCAGGAGTTCGACAACATCATCATCCGCGCCGCGAGCACCGGAGCGGCGATCGTGAGACTCAAGGACATCGGGCGGACCGAGCTTGGCCAGAAGAGCTATTCGAACCGCACCACCTACCAGGGCAAGCCAGCGACAATCCTCGCGGTCTACCAGCAGCCGGGTGCAAACGCGCTTGACGTTTCGAAACAGGTGCGTGCGACGCTCGCGGAACTGAAGAAGTCGTTCCCGGAAGGGCTCAACTACCAGATAGCGATGGATACGACGGATTTCACACGTGCGTCGATCGCTGACGTGGTTCATACGTTCTTCGAGGCACTCGTGCTGGTGGTGATCGTCGTGTTCGTGTTCCTGCAGAGCCTGCGCGCGACGATCATCCCGGTCATCGCGGTACCCGTGTCGATCGTCGGCACTGCGATGGGGATGGCAGCACTGGGCTTCTCGATCAACATGCTGACCTTGTTCGGCATGGTGCTTGCAATCGGCATCGTCGTGGATGATGCGATCGTCGTGATCGAAAACGTCGAGCGCAACATGACCGTCCACAAGCTCAGTCCGAAAGACGCGGCAAAGCGCGCGATGGACGAAGTGTCGGGCCCGGTCGTGGCGATCGTACTGGTGATGTGCGCCGTGTTCGTTCCGGTCGCATTTCTGGGTGGAATCACGGGACAGCTATACAAGCAGTTCGCGATCACGATTGCGATTTCGGTGGTGCTCTCGGGCATCGTGGCTCTGACGCTCTCGCCCGCGTTGGCTGCCATCCTGCTCAAGCCGGGGCACCACGAGAAGCGGGGCTTCTTCCGGTGGTTCGATAACAAGTTCGCGCAGATGACGGCCGGCTATGGGCGTGCCGTGCAGTTCATCATCAAGCGCTATGTGATCGGCCTCTTGGTCTTCGTCGGTGTCATCGTGCTCGCTGTCATGATGGCCAGGTCGATCCCGGGCGCGTTCCTGCCGCCGGAGGATCAGGGCTACCTGCTCGGGGCGGTCATCATGCCGGACGCGGCGAGCCTCGATCGGACTTCAGCTGTCGGCGACAAGGTCACCGACTTTTTCATCAAGCAGCCGGCGGTAAGCAGTATCACGATCGTGAATGGCTTTAGCTTGCTCGACAGCCAGAATAAAAATAACGCGGGGACGTTCTTCGTCGGTTTGAAGAGCTTCGATGAGCGTTACTCGTTCGCGAATATCAGGGAACAGAACGCGCGTGCGGTCCTGATCAAGGCTTATGAGACGCTCGGAAAGATCCAGGAAGGCATCGTGGTGCCCGTCAATCCACCGTCCATTCCGGGTCTCGGCACGACGGGCGGCACCGAGATGTGGATCGAAAGCCAGGGCGACGGCTCCATCCAGCAGCTGGCGGGCGTTGTGGACGATTTCGTGACGAAGGCGAAGGCCCGTCCCGAGCTATCTCGTGTGACCACGACGTTCAATGCTTCGTCGCAGCAGCTATTGGTGAATGTGGACCGGGATCAGACGGAGACACTCGGCGTGCCGATCGAGGAAGTGTACAGCGCCATGCAAACGATGTTCGGCTCTCTATACGTGTCGCAGTTCAACAAGGATGCACGGCTCTGGCAGGTGATCGTGCAGGCCGATCCGCGCTACCGGCTCACGCCGCGTGATCTCGACCAGATCTACGTGCGCAGCCGGACTCACACCATGGTGCCGATCAAGGCGGTGATGACCTACAAGTACGTCACGGGCCCCGCCCTGGTGACGCGGTTCAATAACTTCCCGGCGGTGAAAATCACCGCGAACGCGGCACCAGGGCACAGCTCCGGCGAGGTGATATCGACTTTGCGCGAACTCTCGGCCGAAATGCCGCCGGGCTATGCAGTTGGCTGGAGCGGCGAGGCGTACGAAGAGATCAAGTCGGGATCGACGGGGGGGCTGGTGTTCGTGTTCGGCATCATCATGGTATTCCTGATCCTCGCTGCGCAGTACGAGAAGTGGTCGCTGCCGTTCGGCGTCTTGATGGCGGTGCCATTCGCTCTCTTTGGCGCGCTGCTCGCCATCCTGATGCGCGGGCTCAACAACGACGTGTACTTCCAGATCGGGCTGACCATGCTGATCGCGCTTGCCGCAAAGAACGCGATCCTGATCTTCGAGTTTGCCGTCCTGAACCGGGAAGAAGGCAAGTCGCCGTACGACGCGGCGATGATCGCGGCCGAGGAGCGTCTGCGGCCGATCGTGATGACTTCGCTTGCATTTATCCTCGGCTGCGTGCCGCTCGCCATTGCGCTCGGTGCGTCGCAGAACAGCCGTCATTCGATCGGCACGGGTGTGATCGGCGGGATGCTGGGGGCAACCGCGATTGCCGTGTTTTTCATTCCGATGTTCTACTGGGCGATCGAGTCGCTTGGCTCGCGCAAGAGTGGAGGCAAGCAAACGCCCCAGGCGGGGTCCGGAGACCTCCCCCCGACTTCCGGTGGCTCCGACTCCACCCACCCGACGCCGTCAGCGCGGCACGAGGATGACTGATGCGTGCCGCTGCCTTCGCGCGTCTGGTCGCTCCGCTTCTGATGACGGGGTTGCTGCACGGCTGCCTGCTTGGTCCCAACTATGAGCGGCCAAAGCTGGACGTGCCAGACACGTTCCGCTTCGCGTACGGCGACGCTGCGGACGTCGTCAATACCGCATGGTGGGAGCAGTTCGAGGATCCCGTGCTGAACGACCTGGTCAAGACAGCGCTCCAGAACAACCTGAACGTCAAGCAGGCGGCCGCGCGCGTCGACGAGTTCATGGGCCAGTTCGTGAGCACCCGTTCGGCGCTGTTCCCGCAGGCAAGCGTTGGGCTCAATGCGTCGCGGGAGGGTGCATCCAGGAACGGGCCGACGCCGATACCCGCGGGCGTGTCGCCCGTCTTCAACGAATTCGAGGCCGGTCTTTCGGGCGTCTGGAATATCGACCTGTTTGGTCTGGTTCGGCGCGAGACCGAGGCGGCGCGCGCGAATGTCAACGCGGCCGAGCAGGCACACCGGGCGAACATATTGACGCTCGTCGCTTCGGTTGCCTCGTCATACATCTTGCTGCGCAGCCTTGATACGCAACTCGAAATCGCAAAGAGCACGACTGCGAGCCGGGCCGATTCCGTGCACGTGTTCACGCTGCGGCGGCAGTTCGGCCAGGTCTCCGAGATGGAGCTTGCGCAGAGCCAGTCCGACTACGAGGCCACGGCGGCGACCATTCCGCAACTGGAGCAGCAGATCGCGCAGCAGGAGGACGCTCTCTCGGTGCTGCTGGGCAGCAATCCCGAGCCGATTCTCCGCGGCCGTGCGCTGGGTGCACTTGCGGCACCCACGGTGCCTGCGGGCATGCCGTCGGACCTGCTCGATCGCCGGCCCGACCTGCTGCAGGCGGAGCAGAACCTGATTGCACAAAATGCATTGATCGGCGCGGCGCGAGCACTGTACTTCCCGCAGATTTCGCTCACGGGATTTTTTGGGTCCCTCAGCACACAGTTCTCCAGCCTGTTCACCGGACCTGCACGGATGTGGTCATACGCCGGGGCGGTCACGATGCCGATCTTTACCGGAGGCAACACTTACGGCCAGAACAAACAAGCCGAGGCGAGACAACAGGAAGCACTGTTTGCGTACCAGAGCGCCGTGCAGGTTGCGTTCCAGCAGGTCGCTGACGCGTTGATCGCGGTGCAGAAGTCGCGCGAACAACTGACGATCCTGGATCGCCAGGTCAACTCGAATCGCACCTATCTGCGGCTCGCGCGACTGCGCTATGAGGGGGGGTATACAAGCTACCTGGAGGTACTCGACGCCGAGCGAAACCTGTTCAATGCGGAGCTTCAGCACACGCAGACGCAGGCCACGACTTTGACGAGCGTCGTCAGCCTTTATATGGCGATGGGTGGCGGCTGGGTCGTTCAGGCTGAGCGGATGACCGTGCCGGCGACCGCGAGCGCACAGTCGCAGCCACAAGGCGCCACGTCGCAACCTGCTGCACAGGGGCCGCAGTGACTGACGGAAAACTCATTGCTTGCCCCGAATGCGATCTCCTGCAGCGAGAGGTGCACGTGCCGGAGGGGGGCGCGTTGCGATGCCGGCGTTGCCATGCTCAGCTGTACCGGGACCTCCCCAACGGCCTCGATCGGGCGCTTGCGTTTTCTCTCGCAGCGGTTGTGCTGTTCGGGGTCTCGAACGTGTACCCGATCGTCGGTCTGTCGGTCAACGGGACCGTAGTCGAGACGACACTGCTAGGTGCCGTGAACGTGCTGTACAACGATGGGAAGTGGCCGATCGCGGGTCTCGTGTTTGCGACCACGGTGCTCATGCCGATCTTGCAGACCGTGAGCATGCTGTGGCTGCTGGTTCCACTAAAGTTTGACCGTACGCCATGGGGTGGCCCGGTCATTTTCCGGCTGTGCTGCCTGTGCCAGCCCTGGGGGATGACCGAGGTCCTGATACTCGGGTTGCTGGTGGCACTTGTGAAGTTGTCACACATCGCGGCGGTGGTTGTGGGCCCGGCGCTGTGGTCGTTCGGCGCCCTGATGTTCGTTCTGGCGGCTGCCGGCGCTGCCTTCGACACGCGCATCCTGTGGTTGCGCGTTGCCGCAGTCGAGCATACGGATGCCGCACCAGATCTCGACGATTCGCTGCCGCATGGCGCTGTTACCGCAGCGCAATGCGGTCTCGCGCTGTGTCACGATTGTGGGCTGCTGGCAAGGGTGCAGGCCCACGGCCACGGGTTCTCCTGCCCGCGTTGTGATGCGGCGATGCACTTGCGCAAGCCGGCAAGCCTGTCGCGCACATGGGCCCTCCTGATCGCTGCCATAGTGATGTACATCCCGGCGAACGTGTTGCCGGTCATGTACACGAACTCGCTTTTCGGCTCGCAGAACGACACGATTCTGTCCGGCGTCGTCTATCTGTGGACGTCGGGATCGTGGCCGCTCGCGATCGTAGTGTTCGTCGCGAGCATCGCCGTGCCAATGCTGAAGATCCTCGCGCTTGGATACCTGACTCTCTCCACGCAGTTGCACTCGCGCTGGTACCCCGTTGAACGTACACGGATCTACCGGATCGTGGAGTTGGTGGGGCGCTGGTCGATGCTCGATATTTTCGTGATCACCATGCTCGTTGCGCTGGTGCAGTTCAAGGCGCTCGCGACAATCCAGGCCGGCAACGCGGCAATCGCGTTTGGCGCGGTGGTGGTGCTTACGATGTTCGCTGCGATGACGTTCGATCCTCGCCTGATGTGGGACGAAGTGGAGCAGGACCATGCCGGAACCCGAGCGGAAGCCTGATTTTCCCAACGCCAATGCGGTGCCGCGCTCGCGGTGGCGCCTACAGATCGTGTGGCTCGTGCCGATCCTCGCAGTCCTGATCGGGGCATGGCTCGCTACCAAGGCGGTTGTCGAAAAGGGGCCGACGATCACGATCAGCTTCCTGAGCGCCGAAGGTCTCGAGGCGGGCAAGACGAAAATCAAGTTCAAGGACGTCGACATTGGCATCATCAAGTCCGTGGTGCTTACGCACGACCACGCGCGGGTCATTGCGACAGCCGACATCAACAAGGACGCGACGGACATGCTCGTCGACAACACGCGCTTCTGGGTCGTGCGCCCTCGTATCTCCGGTGGAACGGTGTCAGGAATCGGGACGCTGCTGTCGGGATCCTACGTCGGTATGGACGTCGGAAATTCGAAAACCGGGCGTCGCGATTTCGTCGGTCTCGAAGTCCCGCCGGTGATTGAGAGCAGTGAGCCCGGCCGCGAGTTCATTCTCAAGAGCAGCAACATGGGTTCGCTCGATGTCGGCTCGCCGGTGTACTTCCGCAGGTTGCAGGTGGGACAGGTATCTGCCTACAAGCTCGATCCCGACGGTCACGGTGTGACGCTGCACGTGTTCATCAACGCGCCTTATGACAGGTTCGTTCTTGGGGACACGCGCTTCTGGCACGCGAGCGGTGTTGACGTGGCAGTCAGTTCGAATGGCATCCAGGTCAATACGCAGTCGCTCGTGTCGATCCTGATCGGCGGCATTGCATTCGAGTCGCCGCCGGGCATGCCCGACGAAGCCGTCGCTGCAACCGATTCGACGTTCACGCTGTTCCCGGATCGGGCCGAAGCGATGAAGGCGCATTACCATATCGTCTCCAAATTTGTTGGCGACTTTAGCGACTCGGTTCGCGGGTTGACTGTGGGCGCACCCGTCGACTTCCGCGGGATTGTGGTGGGCGAAGTGACAGCGATCTATACACGTTTCGATCCCAAGACCGATAAGTTCACCATTCCGGTGGAAATAGATCTCTATCCGGAGCTGTTCACGTCCCGCTATCGAGCCGGTGCGGGAACCGCCGCAGGAGGCCGCCTCAGCAACGATCCTCACGCACTGGCCGATCGCCTCGTGGCGAGGGGCCTGCGTCTTCAGCTTAGAACGGGCAATCTGCTGACCGGACAGCTGTACGTGGCCGTTGACTTCTTCCCCGACGCGCCGAAAGCTACGGTCAATTGGGAGTCGTCGCCGCCGGGGCTGCCGACGATCCCGGGTAACCTGCAGCGATTGCAGGACAACGTCACTCAGCTTTTGGCGAAGCTGAACACGATACCGTTTGACGAGATCGGCAAGAACACGCGACAGACGCTGGCAAGTGCGAACTTGCTGCTCAACGATCTCGACACGGTGGTCGTTCCTCAGGCTCGCGGCACACTGGCCGCTGCCCAGGCGGCACTCCAGTCGGCCAACAACGCGTTGAAGCCGGAGTCGCCCCTGCAGGAGAACGCGGCCGATGCGGTACAGCAACTCGCTCGCGCCGCGACGGCTTTCCGGACACTTGCCGACTATCTGGAGCGGCATCCGGAGGCGTTGATTCGTGGCAAGCAGCAGGAGAGCCCGCCGTGACACGTGCCCTTGCATTCGTTGTTATCGCTCTGTTGGTGGGGGCGGTTGGATTGGCTGGAGGCTGTGGCAGCTCACCGACTTCCAGCTTCTACCGCTTGAAGCCGGAGGCGACGCCCGCCGCCACGGGTGCCGCCGCGCGGCTCAATGTCGTGGTGAGCCCGGTCACGATTCCCGAGTTGGTTGACCGGCCCCAGATCGTGGTGAGCCTCGCCGACAACCAGGTCTGGCCCAACGAGTTCCAACGCTGGGCCGAGCCGCTGAAAAGCAACATACAGCGCGCGATCGCCGGCAATCTCGCGGCGCTGCTCGGCTCGGAGCGCGTGACCGTGTTCGAGACTGGCGCGAGTGAAAAGCCGATGTGGCGCGTGCGCGTAGACGTGATGCGTTTCGACTCCATGCCGGGCGATGCGGCGACAATCGAGGCGCTGTGGACGATCTCGCCTCCCGGGTCGGCGACACCGGTCGTTGGACATACGCTCGCGCGCGAACCGGTACCGGGGCAGAGTTACGACGCGCTTGTCGCTGCGCACGATCGCGCGCTAGCGCAGGTCAGCCGGGACATCGCTGCGGCGATTCAGAACGCTTCGCGATGACACGAAGGCGCTTCGTCAGGCTGGAATTGCGCGCAATTCAAGGCGCGTTTGTGTGCGTGTTACGACTGACTAGTGTGGTACTTCTCTGCCGGAAATTGGTGAGGAAAACGTATTTCATCGGAAACTTGCACTCGACCTCCTTTGAACTGATAACACCGTGCGCCAGAAGCCAACTCATCAAGCACAATACTCACGTCATGCGCGGGTATCCAGCAGGGAAATGAGACCAAGGGCCTATGGATTGAGCGACTTGCTTGTGCCAATCTGGATTCAGACGTTCTTCGAATGCAGGTTCGACGCTCTGTAGGCAATCCAACGCGGACTGTCAAAAGTCAACGTCGGTCGTAAGCGAACACGCTTGCAAGAACGCCAACAGGTACCCACGGAAGCTTTGGTCATGCAAATAATCGCTCGACTATCGATCGTCCTGCCGTTGCTATTTTTCGCGTGCGCGGCGGCAGCTCAGCAACCGATCTTCTATCCCGCCAGGGGGCAAAGTGCCGAGCGGCAGAATACCGACACCGCAGAGTGCCGCTCGTGGGCCCAGCAAATCACCGGCGTCAATCCAGAAGCGCTTGCCGAACAGATGGCCAATAGTGCGCCACCTGAGCAACCGCGTGGCGGGCTGTTTCGCGGCGCCGGTGGCGGCGCATTGTTCGGCACGCTGATTGGCGGGGTAGCCGGCGGACACTGGGGCGAGGGCGCCGGCATCGGCGCGCTCGTCGGCACGATGGGCGTGGGCATGAGAATGCGGCGCGAACGCGCGCAAATGGCGATGCAGCAAGAAGGTATGCAGCAACAGGCGTCTGGGGATCTATCCCGATACAACCGGGCCGTCAAGGCATGCATGACCGGCCGCGGTTATACCGCCGAGTAGGCGACGTGTCCCCATCAACCGCGCGCCGCTCGCACAATCCGATGCGGGTGGAACCATACGCTTGTTCAGGACAGGCAGGAGGGACAGTCATGCTGAAACCATTGCGGGCAGCCGCGCTTGCGATCCTGGTCTGTTCGTTTCCCTCGTGGGTGCTCGGTGCTGACTTCGATGGCAGAAAGGCACTGATTTGCGCGACCGTCGACGCGCATTTCTGCGACATTGGCGAAGTCTGCTACCGGACGCTTCCATCCATCCTGGGAGCGCCGGATTTCGTGCGGATCAACTTCGCGAAGAAGGTCATCGTCGGCCCACAGCAGCGCGCAACCGCTATCCGGTACATGGAGCAGGGCGACGGCCAGTTGCTCATGCAAGGCACGGAATTAGGCTATGGCTGGAGCATTACGCTCAACACGGAGACAGGTGGAATGTCCGCGACCCTGGTAAATCGTGACGACGTGTTCGTGCTGTTCGGTGTCTGCACGCCATCATAGTTCGCTTCTCAAGCAAGACTGACGGTCAGCTTGCAAGCCGCGTCGACGAAATGCTGACTCACGAACACCAAAGCCGCGTTCGGATCATTTACAAATGAGCGATGGCGCTCATCTCTCGCCCGAACCCGAGCGGAAGCCTGATTTTCCCGGCGCGGATGGGGTGCCGCGCTCGCGCTGGCGCCTGCAGATCGTGTGGCTCGTGCCTATCCTCGCAGTCCTGATCGGGGCGTGGCTCGCTACCAAGGCGGTTGTCGAAAAGGGGCCGACGATCACGATCAGCTTCCTGAGCGCCGAAGGTCTCGAGGCGGGCAAGACGAAAATCAAGTTCAAGGACGTCGACATTGGCATCATCAAGTCCGTGGTGCTTACGCACGACCACGCGCGGGTCATTGCGACAGCCGACATCAACAAGGACGCGACGGACATGCTCGTCGACAACACGCGCTTCTGGGTCGTGCGCCCTCGTATCTCCGGTGGAACGGTGTCAGGAATCGGGACGCTGCTGTCGGGATCCTACGTTGGTGTGGACGTCGGAAACTCGAAAACCGGGCGTCGCGATTTCGTCGGTCTCGAAGTCCCGCCGGTGATTGAGAGCAGTGAGCCCGGCCGCGAGTTCGTTCTCAAGAGCAGCAACATGGGTTCGCTCGATGTCGGCTCGCCGGTGTACTTCCGCAGGCTGCAGGTGGGACAGGTCTCTGCCTACAAGCTCGATCCCGACGGTCACGGTGTGACCCTGCACGTGTTCATCAACGCGCCTTATGACAGGTTCGTTCTTGGGGACACGCGCTTCTGGCACGCGAGCGGCGTCGACGTGGCAGTCAGTTCGAATGGCATCCAGGTCAATACGCAGTCGCTCGTGTCGATCTTGATCGGCGGCATTGCATTCGAGTCGCCGCCGGGCATGCCTGACGAGGCCGTCGCTGCAACCGAGTCGACGTTCACGCTGTTCCCGGATCGGGCTGCCGCGATGAAGGCGCACTATCACATAGTCGTCAAGTACGTTGCCGATTTCACTGAGTCGGTGAGGGGATTGACCGTGGGGGCGTCGGTAGAATTCCGCGGCATTGTGGTGGGCGAAGTGACAGCGATCTATACACGTTTCGATCCCAAGACCGATAAGTTCACCGTTCCGGTGGAAATAGATCTCTATCCGGAGATGTTTACGTCCCGCTTTGAGACGAACGCGGGCGGCCGCCTCAGCAACGATCCTCACGCATTGGCCGATCGCCTCGTTGCGAGGGGCCTGCGTCTTCAGCTTAGAACGGGCAATCTGCTGACCGGACAGCTGTACGTGGCCGCCGACTTCTTCCCCGACGCGCCAAAAGCTACGGTCAATTGGGCGTCATCGCCACCGGAACTTCCGACGATCGCCGGACACCTGCAGGCGTTGCAGGACAACGTCACTCAGCTTTTGGCAAAGCTGAACGCGCTTCCGATTGAAGCGATTGGCAAGAACACGCAAGAGACGTTGGCGAGCGCGAAGACGCTGCTCGACGATCTCGACACCGTGATCGTCCCGCAGGCGCGAGGCACGCTCGCCGCGGCCCACACTGCACTCGACTCGGCCAACAACGCGTTGAAGCCGGAGTCGCCCCTGCAGGAGAACGCGGCCGATGCGGTACAGCAACTCGCTCGCGCCGCGACGGCTTTCCGGACACTTGCCGACTATCTGGAGCGGCATCCGGAGGCGTTGATTCGCGGCAAGCAGCAGGAGTCTCACCCGTGACACGCGCACTCGAATCACTCGTTATTGCCCTGTTGGCGGTGTCGCCTGGGTGCTGCAGCAGTTCGCCGGCGTCCCGTTTCTACCGGTTGAAGTCCGATCGGACTGAAGCTGACGCATTGAGAAGGGTCATACCGGGCCCGGTCGAGATGGTGGACCCCACGTCAATTTCGAGTTTAGCGTCAAGGGCGCTTGGGGCCCGGCAGTGCTTGAGCGATTGATCGGACCTACGCGTCGTGAGGGAGGCAAAGCATGTGTCCTGCAATCAACGACGCAGCAGAAGAAAAGCGTCTGAGCGACTCGCGCGCCGCACAAGTGCCGTGGATGAAGTGGGGGCCGTATCTCAGCGAGCGCCAATGGGGGACGGTCCGCGAGGACTACAGCGCAGACGGTGATGCCTGGAACTACTTCACCCATGATCAATCGCGCTCGCGTGCGTATAGATGGGGAGAAGACGGGATCGGCGGTCTGTGCGACGACAAGCAAAGGTTGTGCTTCGCGCTGGCGCTCTGGAACGAACGCGACGCGGTTCTGAAGGAACGTCTTTTCGGCCTCACCAATAGCGAAGGCAATCATGGTGAGGACGTCAAGGAATACTACTTCTATGTCGATAGCACGCCTACGCACTCGTACATGAAGTATCTGTACAAGTATCCACAGCAGGAATTTCCGTACCGGGATCTGGTCGAGACGAACCGGAGACGGTCGCGCGACGAATTCGAGTACGAACTGATCGATACCGGTATCTTCGATGACGATCGGTATTTCGACGTCTTCGTCGAATACGCGAAGGCGGCCCCGGAAGACATCTTCGTGCGCATTTCGGTACTCAACCGCGCACGGGAAGGGGCACGTCTTCGCGTCCTGCCAACGCTATGGTTTCGCAATACGTGGTCGTGGGGCTACGACGATTGCAAACCGTCGTTACGCGAAGCGGATTCCGGCGTCATTCGTGCGACACATCGTGAACTGGGCGAGTACTGGCTCTATTGTGACGGCGCGACGGAATTGCTCTTTACGGAAAACGAAAGCAACGCACAGCGCTTGTGGAGCCAACCCAACGCGTCACCCTATGTGAAGGATGCATTCCACGCTTATGTCATTGCTGGCCAGCGCGAGGCCGTGAATCCGGCTCGGACGGGCACCAAGGCGGCAGCGCATTACGTATGCGATGTACCCGGGGGCGGCAGTGCGACCATCAGACTGCGCCTGAGCGCAGTAAAGCGGGACCATGCGTTCGAGGAGTTTGATCGGACCTTCGACGATCGTATAACCGAGGCGGATGCGTTTTACCAACGTATTGCGCCAAAGGCACTCAGCGACGATGAGCGACGGGTGCATCGTCAAGCCCTGGCGGGCATGTTGTGGAGCAAGCAGTACTACTACTTCGACCTGGAGCGGTGGCTGCGCGAGCATCAGAGTCATCCCTTGCTCGAAGCCAGTCGGCACACGGCGCGCAATGCCGAATGGTTCCATATGCTGAACGCCGAGGTGATCTCCATGCCGGACAAATGGGAGTACCCATGGTTCGCGGCGTGGGACCTGGCTTTCCACACTATTGCCTTGGCCGCTGTCGATTTCGATTTTGCCAAGGAACAATTGCTGTTGATGCTGCGCATTCTGTATCTTCACCCGAGCGGGCAGATACCAGCCTACGAGTGGAACTTCAGTGACGTCAATCCACCCGTGCATGCCGCCGCCACGCTCTGGCTCTACAAGTATGGGAAAGCGCTGGGACGCGCTGATCCGCGCTTTCTTGAGCGCTCGTTCCAGGGTTTGATGCTCAATTTCAACTGGTGGGTGAACCGGAAGGACCCGTCGGGCAGAAGCGTCTTCGCCGGTGGGTTTCTTGGGCTCGACAACATTGGCGTGTTCGATCGCAGCACGCAGCTTCCGACCGGCGGCTCACTCGAGCAGGCGGACGGGACAGCGTGGATGGCGTTTTATTGTCAGTGCATGCTGGAAATGGCGATGATCCTGGCCGAACACGACCCGATGTACGAGGAGCTCGCCTTCAAGTTCGTTCAGCACTTCATGTGGATTGCCTACGCGATGGACCGGCTTGGCGATCATTCAGACGACATGTGGGACGAGCAGGACGGTTTCTTCTATGACCTGCTACGTCTTCCCGACGGACACACGATGCGTCTGAGAGTCAGGTCCATGGTGGGCTTGCTACCGTTGTGCGCGTCGACAGTTTTCGAGGCCGATACGCTCTCCCGCTGTCCGAGACTAATGGAGCTGATCGCGCAATTTCGAACGCGCTACCCGGAGTTGGTGAGCCACGTAGCGCCGACCGATGCGGGCTTCATCGGCCATAGAGGGCGCAGACTTCTGTCGATCCTGAATACGCAGAAACTCGAGCGCGTGCTCGGTTACTTGCTCGACGAGAACGAATTCCTGGGTGCGCACGGCATTCGTTCGCTGTCCCGCCATCATCTCGACCATCCGTACATACTCAATGTGGGCGGGCAAGAGTACAAGGTGCAGTACCTTGCTGCGGAATCGAATACCGGGATGTTCGGTGGAAATTCGAACTGGAGAGGGCCGGTGTGGATGCCCGTGAATCTCTTGATCATCAGGGCACTGACGAATCTTTACGGGTTTTTCGGTGACGAGTTCAAGGTTCAATGCCCGACGGGGTCCGGGCAGATGATGACACTCTTCGAGGTGGCGCAGGAGATTGTTCGCCGACTGACGGGTACGTTCTTGCGCGGACCGGACGGGCGGCGGCCCGTTTATGGTGGAACGGACAAATTTCAGAACGATCCGCACTGGCGTGACCTGATTCTGTTCTACGAATATTTTCACGGTGACAACGGCGCAGGGCTGGGTGCAAGTCACCAGACAGGTTGGACGGGGCTCATCGCGCCACTCCTGGACCTGTTCGCGCGTATTGACGCTCAGACCGTTCTGGAAAGCGATCGCTGGCGTGTGATGGCAGGTGTCGTTGGGCAGAAACTGGACAGCGAGCAGAGGCACGGAGGGTGAGGGCGTCAAATCTGCAGATGCGCGCCGGTCTCGAACGGTAGCGGTCGTCATTCGCCCGGGGCATTCTGGCCAGTCATCAGCCACAAGCTGGCGGATGCTCGTCGCGGGATACGACCAAGGTCCGATTGGCCGCGGGCGACCTGCCTGCTACGGTCGATACGGTACATGGAATCGAGCGACGCCAGGTTGATGCTCCAGGGCGCTGAGTTGGCGCGGGAGCGGCGGCAACCTTGATGGTCTGTTCGTCGGTAATCGCAGCAATGAGAGTACCAAGACATCACGCCACGAGCCCATCTGATTAGAAGGGACCATGGAACTTGATCCTGTCATCCTCTCGCGCATCCAGTTCGGGTTCGTCATCAGCTTTCACATCATTTTCCCGGCGTTCACGATCGGCCTGGCTGCATGGCTGGCAACAATCGAGGGCGCGCGGCTCATAACCGGCAACGCGCTGTACCGCAGGGTGTTCGGCTTCTGGTTGCCGATCTTTGCCGTGTCCTTCGGCATGGGCGTGGTCCTTCAACGACTGCCCGCCGCGCGAACGATTTCGGATGTCGGACGAAACGCTGCGGTCGTACGGGAAGCGCTATATCGAGGCACCGCCCACGCCCGAGATCGAGTTCACCTGGCAGGGCGGGGAGCCTATGAAGTTGAAGTTGACAGCAATGGCCGAGCTTCTGGACGTGGCCGCTCGCGCTGGTGGTCGGTCTCATGACGATCGTGAGGCCGGTGCTTTGCTAGGCGCACTGCTGAACTCCATGGAGATTTCGTTGTACGATGCAGTACGTGATCCGTCCGTGGTCTGGCATGTGCGGATCGACGTGATGCGCTTTGATTCCGTGCTCGGGCGACGTCTCCGCCGACGTGCTCTGGGCCGCGCGCTCGCCTCGGTGAGCCGCGATATCGCCGCCGCTGTCCGGGCGCACCCAGCTGATTGACGTGTCGAGCACCTTTCTGGAGTCGCCCGATGGACGCTGAAACGCTGTTGTCACAAAGCCAGGATATCACCGCAAAAATCACTCACGTGCTGCAAAAGCGCACGCAACATGCCCAGCGGCACCTGAACGAACGGGTCATCGACGCGCTGGGGCTCGATCACAACGACAGCGTGCCTGCAAGCGCCGCGCCCGCGCCGTTCAACCCGCTGAATGCGTGGCAGTACGCCGTGGACGCCGCGCAGCGCTCGCTGCTCTTCTGGGACACGCTGTACCGGCGCGGCAACGAGTTCGTCGAACGCAGCGTGAGCGGTCCCACGCCGGTGCTGCATTTCGACTACGACATGCTGCTCGACGGCCGCACGTTCGAGCGGCCGGTCAACTATGCGCTGCTGCAACTTCGTCCGCTCGAAGGCGTGGGCGTCGACGTGCGCAAACGTCCGTATCTGATCATCGATCCGCGCGCGGGGCACGGCCCCGGCATCGGCGGCTTCAAGGACGATTCGCAGGCGGGCGTCGCGTTGCGCGCGGGCTACCCGGTCTACTTCGTGGTGTTCTTTCGCGATCCCGAGCCCGGTCAGACCCTGCTCGACGTGTGCAACGCCGAGCAGCGATTCGTGCGCAAGGTGCGCTCGCTGCATCCCGACAGCCCGAAGCCCGCGATCATCGGCAATTGCCAGGGCGGCTGGGCGGCGATGATGCTCGCCAGCTCCGACCCCGACGAGACCGGTCCGATCGTCATCAGCGGTGCGCCGATGTCGTACTGGAGTGCGGCCTGGAGCGAAGGCGACGGCGACAACCCGATGCGCTACGCCGGCGGCATGCTGGGCGGCGCGTGGCTCGCATCGTACGCGGCGGATCTCGGCAACGGCACGTTCGACGGCGCGTATCTGGTGCAGAACTTCGAGAACCTGAACCCCGCCAACACGTTCTGGGACAAGTACTACCACCTGTACTCGAACATCGACACCGAGCCGCCGCGCTATCTGGAGTTCGAGCGCTGGTGGGGCAGCTACTACCTGATGAACCGCGAGGAGATCGAATGGATCACGCACAATCTGTTCGTCGGCAACAAGCTGTGGTCGGGCGGGGTGAAGAACAGCAGCGGCCAGACGTTCGACCTGCGTGAAATACGCTCGCCGATCATCCTGTTCGCGTCGATGGGCGACAACATCACGCCGCCTCAGCAGGCATTCAACTGGGTGACGGACCTCTACGGCAGCACCGAGGAGATCAAGGCGCGCGGTCAGGTGATCGTCGGTCTGACGCATAAAGACATCGGTCATCTGGGCATTTTCGTGTCCGGCAAAGTCGCGAAAAAGGAACACGCCCAAATCGTCTCCGTGCTCAAGACCATCGAAACGTTTCCGCCGGGGCTCTACGGCATGACCATCGACGAGGTGCGGAACTCGGCCGGGGAGGTCGAGTATGTCGTGGAATTTCATGAACGGCGGCTCGAAGAGATATCCGCGCGTATCAACCGCTTTGGCCGCATCGACGAAAAGCCGTTCGAAGCGGTCGCCGAAGTATCCGCGTTGAATCAGCGCTTGTATGAACTGTTCGCGCAGCCGTTCGTGCAGGCGATGGCGAACGAAACGGGCGCCCGCATGCTGCGCCAGTTTCATCCGCTGCGCTGGCAGCGCTGGGCCTGTTCCGCGATGAATCCGTGGCTTGGCTGGCTGCCGGTGGCCGCGCAGTGGGTTCGCGACAATCGCCAGCGTGCCAGCCCGGATAACCCGTGGAGCAAGCTCGAACACAGCGGCTCGCAAATGATCAGCGCGTCGCTCGATTATTTCCGCGAGATGCGCGACGCGGCGGCCGAGGCCAGCTTCTTCAGCGTGTACGCGAACATGTACGCAACCTTCCTCGGCAAGGGGATCCCCGACGGCGCGCCCGCGCAAGCCGGCGCGATCAATCCCCGCGAGTTGCCGTTCGTGCGTGCGGCGTTGCAGGCGATCGGCGACGGCGGCTACACGGAGGCGCTCGCGCGAGCAGCCTTCCTGCTGTCGCGCAAGGGTGAGTCGTTTCCGCTCGCACGCTTCGAGCTGCGCAGGGAGATCGCCGAAACTTATGCGGAGTACTTCCCCGACATCAGTTTCGATCACTGGCGGCGCATTCGAGGCGAGCAGGAAATCATCGTCAGCTTCGAACCGGACGAGGCAATTGCCACGCTGCCGAAGCTGCTCTCCGACAGCGAGGATCGCGAGCGCTTTCTGCAACTGCTCGACAAAGTGACGTCCGACGAGCGCGTGTTGAACGCCCCGCTCGACGCCGCGCTAAAAACGGCGGTCGAACGTATCCGTGCGGTGCTGGGTCCGCGCGTAAGCCGCAAGCGCTCGGCGCGTCTGCCGGAAGGGACGCGCACGTGAGCGACCTGCACGCTGCGCGGCTGGAGGTAAGCACGACGCAGCCGTATACCCGGCGCGTCGCATGGCGCGAACCCGACGCGCCGTACACATGAGGAATACGCCGATGGAAAAGCACGAAAAGTATCAGCGTCTGATCGAATACTGCCGCACGCTGCCGGCATTACCGACCGCGGTTGCGCATCCGTGCGACGAGAGTTCGCTCAGGGGCGCGGTCGAAGCGGCCGCAATGGGACTGATCACGCCGCTGCTCGTCGGGCCGCGCGCGCGCATCGAAGCGATTGCCGCCGAACACGGCATCGACATCTCGGAGTTCACGATCGTCGATGCGCCGCATAGCCACGCCGGCGCCGCGCTGGCCGTGCAATTGGTGCGCGAAGGCAAGGCGGAGGCCCTGATGAAAGGCAGCCTGCACACCGACGAGCTGATGGCCGAGGTGATTCGCCGCGACACTGGCCTGCGCAGCGCGCGGCGCGTCAGCCATTGCTTCGTGATGGACGTGCCCGCGTACGACCAGCCGCTGATCATCACGGACGCCGCGATCAACATCGCGCCTACGCTCGAAGAGAAGGTCGACATCCTGCAGAACGCGATCGACCTTGGGCACGCGCTGAAGCTGGAAGAAGTGCGCGTGGCGATCCTGTCCGCGACCGAGAGCGTCAATCCGAAAATTCCATCGACGGTCGAGGCGGCGGCGCTGTGCAAGATGGTGGACCGCAGGCAGATTACCGGCGCCCTCGTGGACGGTCCGCTTGCGCTCGACAACGCGATCAACATTGAAGCCATGCGCATCAAGCACATCGAGTCGCAGGTGGCCGGACGCGCCAATGTCCTGATGGTGCCGGACCTCGAAGCCGGCAACATGCTGGCGAAAAGCCTGTCGTTTCTCGCTGGCGCGGACGCCGCGGGCATCGTGCTCGGCGCGCGCGTGCCGATCATCCTGACGAGTCGCGCGGATTCGGTCACGACGCGTCTCGCGTCGTGCGCGGTCGCCGCGATGGTGGCGAAGGCGCGGCGCGAAGCCGGCAAAGTGATCGGGTGATGCCATGGGGGATGTGATTCTCGTTCTGAACGCGGGTTCGTCGAGCCTCAAGTTCAGCGTCTTCGACGTGCAACCCGCGCAACTCGAACTGATTCTGCGCGGCCAGATCGAAGCCCTCTATACGAGCCCGCGCTTTCGCGCGACAGATCGCGAGGGCAATGTCAGCTCGTTCGAGTGGGGCGATGATTATCGCCTCGGGCATGAGGGCGCGATCGAATATCTGGGCGGCTTTCTGCGCGAGCAAGGCGGCGGACATCGGCTGATGGCGGTCGGGCATCGCGTCGTGCACGGCGGCCAGCGCTTTACCGGCCCCGTTGCCGTGACCTCCGCCGTGCTTGACGAACTGGACAGCCTGACCCCGCTCGCGCCGCTGCACCAGCCGCATAACCTGAAGCCGATCCGCATCCTCGCGCAAGTGCGTCCCGACCTGACTCAGGTCGCGTGCTTCGACACCACCTTTCATCGTACCCAAACCGAGGTCGCGCAGGCCTATGCGCTGCCTGCGTCGATTACCGAGCGCGGCGTGCGGCGTTACGGTTTTCATGGGCTCTCGTACGAATACATCGCGAGCGTGCTGCCGGACATCGCGCCGGCTGCGGCGGCGGGGCGTACCGTCGTCGCGCATCTGGGCAACGGCGCGAGCATGTGCGCGATGGTCGCGGGCAAGAGCGTGGCGAGCACGATGGGCTTCACGGCAGTGGAAGGGCTGCCGATGGGCACGCGTTGCGGCAGCCTCGATCCTGGCGTGATGCTCTATCTGCTCGACGAGCTGAAGATGGATTCACAGGCGATCGCGGACCTGATCTACAAGGGCTCGGGGCTGCTCGGCATGTCGGGCATCTCGGGCGACATGCGCGTGCTGCTCGACAGCGACGCCGCGCGCGCCGCCTTTGCCATCGACGTCTACACCTACCGTATCGGCCGCGAACTCGGCAGTCTCGCCGCGGCGATGCAGGGTCTCGACGCGCTGGTGTTGACGGCCGGCATTGGCGAGCACGCCGTCGCGATTCGCGAGCGGATCGTGCGCGATGCGGCGTGGCTCGGGGCCGAACTCGACGAGGCGGCCAATCGGGCGGGCGGCCCGCTGATCAGTCGCGCTTCGAGCAAGGTCCCGGTCTGGGTCGTACCCACCAATGAGGAACTGATGATCGCCCGCCATACGCGTGCGATTGCTTAGGGTCCGTTTGCATATGGAACGCACGTGCGTTCCATATGCAAACAGCCCTGAAGGAGTGTCGCTATGCCAATCGAGCAACCGCGTTTGATTCTGAAAGGAGCGAAGGCCCTCGTGACCGGCATCGCCAACGAGGATTCGATTGCATACGGCTGCGCGAAGGCGTTTCACGAACTCGGCGCGAGCGTAGCGATCACCTATGCCAACGACAAGGCCCGTCCTTATGTGGAATCGATTGCCAAAGCACTCGATGCCGAAATCTTCATGCCGCTCGACGTCACGGTCGAGGACCAGATGGAAGCCGTCTTCGATCAGGTCGAGAAGACCTGGGGGCGGCTGGACATACTCGTTCACGCCATTGCCTGGGCGCCCAAAGCGGATTTGCATGGCGGACTGCTGCAATCGTCGCGCGAAGGCTATCTGACCGCCATGGACATTTCCTGCCATTCGTTCGTGCGGATGGCGCGCCTTGCCGCGCCGCTGATGAAAGACGGCGGCACCATGCTGACGATGAGCTACTACGGCGCAAACAAGGTCGTGCCGAACTACAACGTGATGGGTCCCGTCAAGGCGGCGCTCGAAGCCTGCGCGCGCTACCTGGCGTTCGAGCTGGGACCGAAGGACATTCGCGTGCACGCGATTTCCCCCGGGCCGCTGAAGACCCGCGCCGCCATGGGCCTGAAGGATTTCGAGCTGCTGCTCAACGAAGCGGTAGCGCGCGCGCCGCTCGGCGAAGTGGTCGACATCATGGATATCGGTTATACCTGTGCGTTTCTGGCCACGCCGTATGCGCGGCGGCTTTCCGGCTCCACGTTGTATATCGACGGCGGACTGAACATCGTGGCTTAGAGTCTGCTTATCATATGGAACGCGCGTGCGTTCCATAGGAAAACAAACTCTGGAGGAGTAAGCATCATGGCTGAACTCTTTCTTGGAAACGTCGAGGAAAGCGTCTCGGACGAAGAAATCGGCGAGTTCCTGATACGGTATGGCTTTCCACGTTTCAGCTCGATCCGGCGGCTGCCCGGCACGGGTTCACGCCCCGGCGCGGTGGTCATTTTCGACGATGTGCCCACGGACGGACTGCGCATTCTGCAAACGCGCGTCCATAACCTGTTCTGGAAAAACCACACGATCGTCGCGCAACTGCTGCCGGAGCGCGACGAATCGTGACGGGCGACGGGAGCCGGGCATGGGCCTGCTGTCGAGGTGGCTGACGAAGCGCGCCGCGCCCGCGGAGAGCGACGATCCGCAGGCGAAGGCGATCGTCGAGCGGATCGTCGGGCTGTGTCCGTCGTTGCGGCTCGCGCGCAATTACGCGTCGCGCCTGCTGCCGCCCGTGCGACACACCACCGCCTATCTCGGCCGCCTCGTCGATGAAGTGCCGCCCGCGCGCGAAGCGAGCGCGGCGGCCTGGGCGACGGACCCATATATCCACGCCTTTTTCGCGACGGCCGACGACGTGTGCCGGCCCTTTGGCCACTCGGAAGCTCTGCATGTATTTTTCAACGATCATCCCGGCGCTGACGAAGCCTTTGCCGTGCTCGGCATGGCGCTCGACGAGCGGCATATTCTCGGCGTCGGGCAATTCGGCGAGGCGACGCATACCGACACCGCGCAGACGATCATCAACTTCAGCGATCATCAGGTGCGCGTGTGCGGCGAATCCGAAGCCGCCTTGCGGCAGCAAATCGTGTTGCGGATCGTCGATCAACTGGTGCTCGAAGGCATCGGGAAAATCGAGGCCGACACCGCGCGGCAGGATGAATTGCAGCGCGAACGGGCGATCCTGAATACGCGTCTGATGATTCTGGAGCGGCAGGGGGCGGGCGTGCGCTCGTTGCTCGGCAGCGACGCGTCGTCGAACTATGCGGAAGTGGCGAAGCTACAGGCGCTGATCGAGGAGAACGATCAGGCGATGGCGCAGTTGGGCCTGAAGACCGAAGCGCTGGAGCGGCATCTCGATGTGATTTGCGGCGTACTGGCGGCGCCGGATGCGCATTTCTACGTGATGAAGAGCACGTTCCGGCTCGACCGGATGAACGTGGTCGTGCAAGACGGGGACACGCGGCCCGCGCACGAAATAGAGGTTCGCATGGCGCGTCTGCCGGCGAGTCCCAATGTGATACGGGTCTTCTCCCCCGTGCGTTTCCGGCGCGCCGACTTTGCACCCCCCGCGAGCAATCTGGCGCAAGCGCACCGCCTGATCTGACGGCGCGCGCCGGGATGCGGACGTGCTCTCGCTATTTGCCGGCGAGCGGCTCCACGGAGATGGCCACCGCCTCGGTATAGACCACTTCCATCTGGTCGCCCTTTTTGATCCGTTTGAGCTGTTCGGGGTCACGCACGACTACGTCCACCGAATTGCCTTGCGGGCCTTTCAGCGTGACCACGCCGTTCTGGTGATTGACGGCGGTGACGTTCGCCATGATCGTGACTTCGCGCGAGGCCGAGCCGCCGGGCTTCGCGCCCGCCGGTGTGCGATCGAGCGCTTGCGTTTCGGTGGCGGACAGCGGCGCGTTGCCTTTTTTCAGCGTGATGGTCAGCGCCTGCGAATATTCGGCTTTGACCGTGTCGCCGACCCGGATCTGATCGAAGTTGCGGGCTTCCTCGCCGACCACGACCTGCACGACCTTGCCCTTCGGATCCCTGAGCCAGACGGTGCGCGTTTCCGGCTCGATGCCGACGACCGTCGAGGTCGTTTTGATCGTGTCCGACACGGTGACTTTGCCCGGCTCGCTCTTGACTGCGACCGGCGCATCCGTCTGAGCGAACCCCGTATTCGCGAGACACACGAGTGCCGCCGCGATGATGAGCTTGCCGTTCGTCATGCCTTTCTCCTCGTGCGGCGCGCATGGAGACCTGCTTGCGCGCTCATTGAACTGTGTAACCCCGGCCTGCCATGCACGCGGCGAATGCGCGATTGAACGTGTCCAGCGTGCCCTGCGTTTGCGCCTGCGACTGTGCCGCGGCCGCGCGCCGGTTCTGCCGCGCGCGCGATCCGCCGACCATCGTGCCGGTCGCCGCGCCGATCGCCGCGCCCTTGCCGGCATCGCCCGCGATCGCGCCGATGATGGCGCCGCCGGCCGCGCCGCGCGCGGCGCCTTGCACGCGTTCGCCGCCCCCCACCGCGGGGCCGGATGGCGGCGGCGGCGCGTTGGCGACCGCGGTCGGATCGATGCCGGTGTTGTTCTTTGCCCACGCATAGCACGCGCCTTCGTCCTGCTGCTGTTGCTGCGGGCTTTGACCTCTGGCCGGATAGGCGATAGGCCTCGATTGAGCCATGCCGTCCAGCGATAGCGACGCGGCTAACGCGGCGACAACGAAGTATTTCGTCGATTTATTCACGACAGCTCCTTGCGTGGGGACGCGTGGGTGTAAGTCGCCGGCTGCCTGTTCGCTCAGGCGTGAGGGCACGACCGGCACCCGTGGAGGGAAGTTCTGCTGGGACCGGTTGCCGCGCGGCGGTGGCGCGGCAATGGCAGGTTCGCTTTCATCCTGGCGTTGCGGGCCTGTCAAGCGCAATCGGACCAAGGTCGTATTTGCAACACCGCCCGTGGTTTCCAAACTGTAGTCATGCAACTGGTGCATGTGGTTTCCATTGCTTCGGACAACTGTCCGTCCAGGATGGCGCCCCAGAATTGCCGCGCCACATGGCAATCCAGGAGGCGTTGACGAAGCGCGAGGGGAAGCATCGATGGACCGCGAATCGCGTGCCCGTGCACGCATCATTCCGTTTGCAACGGCGGTCGACAGGCGGCGGCACATGCTCACGCTTTGCGACGGGACGAGGCGCGCGCATCGCGTCAGCCGTGCGCTGGGCGCCGCGCTTCTGGCGTGCTGCGGCGCGTTTTCCGCTTCGTTGTCGCTGGCGCAGGCGCCGGCCGCGAACGCCCCGGCGAACGCCGCCCCGAACGCCCCTCTTCCCGCGGCGACGCTCGACCAGCTCGTCGGGCCGATCGCGCTGTATCCGGACGACCTGGTCGCGATCATCCTCCCTGCCTCCACCTATCCCGTGGAGATCGTGCAGGCCGACCGCTTTCTCGATCAGCACAAGAACAACAAGTCCTTGAAGCTCAACGACGCGTGGCACGATCCGGTAAAAGCGCTGCTGAACTACCCCGACATCGTCAAGAAGATGAGCACCGATCTCGACTGGACCATCAGTCTCGGTGAAGCCGTCGTGACCGATCAGGGCGCGGTGCTCGAAGCGATTCAGCGCTTTCGGCGGCAAACGCAGTCGGCGGGGCATCTGAAATCCGACGACAAGCAGGTCGTGGTCGTCGAAAAGGAAGTGATCAAGATCCAGCCAGCCGATCCGCAGGTCATCTACGTGCCGCAGTACGACCCGCAGACCGTCGTCGTGGCCAGTGCGCCCGTGACCTATGCGTACGCGCCCACGCCGTATCCGGCCTATTACTATCCGTACGCGCCCGGCGCCGCGCTCGCGACAGGGCTGATCTGGGGCGCGGCCATCACCGCCGCCTGGAACGGCGGCCACTATGAAACGCATTACGGAGGCGGCGGCAACAACAACATCAATATCAACCGTGAAAGAAACGTCGAGCGTGGCGATAGGACCGTCGAGCGCGGCGATCGGACCGTCGAGCGTGGCGACAGGAACGTCGAGCGCGGCAACATCAACACGGGCAACCTCAACACGGGCGACACCAATCGCGGCGGCGGCCGCGGGCAGGGCGGGGGAACGTCCGCGTGGTCCCCGGACAAGAAGCCGGGCCAGGTCAGCGGCGTCGCGGACCGCTCGGCACGCGCGGAACGGGTCGGCGATCCGCCCTCGCGCGGGGGTGGCGCGGGCGCAGGCGGCGGCTTTGCGGGTGGAGACCGCGGCGGAGCGGCTGGCGGTGCGGGCGGCGGCAACTTCGGAGCGAGAGGCGCCGGCGGCGCGGGCGGCGCAGGTGGCGCGGGCGCTAACTTCGCGGGTGGCGCGGGCGCGCAAGGGCGGCCGCAAGCGTCCCAGCGTCCAACGGCCTCGGCGGGCAACCGGGAAGCGGGTCCGCGCGCGGCGCAGTCGCGCGGCGGCGGCGATGCGTTCAGCGGCTACGGCTCGGCGCGCGACGCGCAGGCCAACAGCGCGCGCGGCGCGGCGAGCCGTCAATCGGCGTCGGCGCGCGGCGGCGGTGGATTCTCCGGTGGCGGCGGATTTTCCGGCGGCGGCGGACGCGGCGGTGGCGGTTTCTCGGCACGGGCCGGCGGTGGCGGACGCGGCGGCGGACGGCGATAAGGAGCAACCATGAGCGGGCAGAGCATCACCGGAAAGCGCGCACGCGACGATTCGCGGTGGCGTGTCGCGGCATCGCGAATCGTCGCGTGCGCGATGGTGCTCGCGCTGTCGGTTCCGTTGACCGCGCTCGCCGAAGGGCAGCGAACGTTCGCCACACCGGAAGACGCGGTCGCGGCGCTGTCCAGCGCGCTGAAGACCGACGACGAAGCGTCGCTCGTCGCGATCTTCGGCGAAAAGCACAAGAGCCTGGTGGTATCGCCGGATCAGGCGGAGAACGAGGCGAACTGGGCCAAGGCGAGCAAGGAGCTCGAAGCCTATCACGTGCTCGACGACGGGGGACCGGACCGGCGGATTCTGCTGGTCGGCGACGAGGCATGGCCGATGCCGATACCGATCGTGAAAGAGGGCGGCAGCTGGCGCTTCGCCACGGAGCAGGGCGAAGAAGAACTGATCAATCGACGGATCGGCTCCAACGAGCGCGAAGCGATCAAGGTAATGCACGCTTACATCGACGCGCAGCGTCAATACGCCTCGCGCGACCGCAACCACGACGGTCTGCTCCAATACGCGCAGAAACTGGCCAGCACGCCGGGCAAGCAGGACGGCCTCTACTGGCACACCGACGAAAACAGCGGCGAGGAGGAGAGTCCGTTCGGTCCGCTCGTCGCCGCCAGTTCCGAATATCTGAAGGGTCACGCGGCGGGAGACTCCTACCGGGGCTATCACTTCCGCATTCTGACGCGGCAAGGCAAGAGCGCGCCGGGCGGGGCGTTCAGCTATGTGATCAACGGCCACATGATCGCGGGCTTCGCGATGGTCGCTTATCCGGCACAGTACGGCACGAGCGGTGTCATGACCTTCCTCGTCAACAACAACGGCGTGATCTACCAGAAGGACCGTGGCCCGCATGCGCCGCCCTTGACCGAGTTCAATCCGGATCACACATGGCAGCGCGTCGAGGAGCCGCTCTGAGCGGCTTCGGTGTTCCATGAAGCCATTGCCGCGCCGCGTACGCGTGCTTCCCTCAAGTCTGCTCCCGTAGCCGAGGCACTACGTTGAACAACCCTTCCAGCGTTACCGGCCTCGCAACGACCGCGCTGCCCGCGCGCGGCTGGCGTGCCGCTTTTCCTCCCGCGCAGTGGCTGCGCAGCTATCAACCGCGATGGCTCGTGAAGGACGCGGTCGCCGGTGTGACGCTCGCGGCCTACGGCATTCCGGTGTCGCTCGCGTATGCATCGCTCGCCGGCCTGCCGCCGCAATACGGCATCTACGGCTATCTGGTCGGCGGTCTTTGTTACGCGTTGTTCGGCTCGTCACGCCAGCTCGCCATCGGCCCGACCTCGGCGATCTCGATGCTCGTCGGGGTGACGGTCGCAACGATGGCCGGCGGCGACCCGGCGCGCTGGGCTTCGATCGCGGCGCTCACGGCCGTGTTGATCGCCGGCATGTGTGTGATCGGCTGGCTGCTGCGCTTGAGCTCGCTCGTCAGCTTCATCAGCGAGACGATCCTGCTCGGCTTCAAGGCGGGCGCCGCACTGACGATCGCGATGACCCAGCTGCCGAAGCTGTTCGGCGTGAAAGGCGGCGGCGAGTTTTTTTTCGAACGGATCGCCGTGCTGTGGGGGCAGATTCCGCTCACCAACGTCAGCGTGCTCGGGTTCGGCCTCGTTTGCATCGCGTTGCTGCTGCTCGGGGAAAAGTTTCTGCCGGGGCGTCCGGTGGCGCTCGGCGTCGTTGCTGCTTCGATCGTCGTGTTGTCGGTCACGCCGCTGGCGAGTCGCGGATTCACGCTCGTCGGCGCGCTGCCTCGGGGTTTGCCTCAATTCCACCTGCCGGGGCTGCGCCTGCGCGACGTCGACGGCATCGTCCCGCTCGCGTTCGCGTGCCTGTTGCTGGCCTATGTCGAAAGCGTCTCGGCCGCGCGCGCACTCGCGCAGGCACACGGCTACGAGATCGACGCTCGCCAGGAATTGCTGGGTCTCGGAGCGGCCAATCTGGCCGCGGGATTGTTCCAGGCCTTTCCGGTCGCAGGCGGGCTTTCGCAATCGACCGTGAACGACAAGGCCGGCGCTCGGAGCGCGCTTGCGCTGGCATTCGCGTCAGTCGCGATCGGCTTCTGTCTGATGTTCCTCACCGGGCTGCTCGCGAATCTGCCGAACGTCGTGCTGGCGGCGATCGTGCTCGTGGCCGTGAAGGGCCTCGTCGATGTCGGCGAATTGCGTCACGTGTGGCGCGTGAGCCGCTTCGAATTCGCGATTTCCATGGTGGCGTTCGCGGCGGTGCTGTTATTGGGTATCCTGAACGGCGTCATCGTCGCGGTGCTCGTGTCGATGCTGCTGATCATCCGTCGCGCCGCGCATCCGCATGTCGCGATGCTGGGGCGTATTCCCGGCACGCGCTATTTCTCGGATCTCGAACGTCATGCCGAGAACGAGACCATTGCGCAGGTGCTGGCCGTGCGTGTCGAAGCGTCGCTGCTGTACTTCAACGTCGAGCACGTGCGCGACACGATCCGGCGAATGATCTACGCCGCGCCCGAGCCGGTCCGGCTCGTGATCTGCGATCTGTCCGCGTCGCCGGTCGTCGATCTGGCGGGCGCGCGCATGCTCAAGGCGCTGCAGGGGACGCTTCAGGCAGCGGGCGTCACGATGAAGATCGTCGGCGCTCATGCGGAGGTGCGCGACATGCTGCGCGCCGAAGGACTGGAAATTCGTGTCGGCCATATCGGCCGGCGCAGTTCCGTGGCGGACCTCGTCGACGCGTTCCAGCAAATCGGCGATCACGCGGAAGGCGCGGAGCGCAGCTGATATCGAGGAGATACCCATGTCACGTCAATCTCATTCTGGCGCGCGCGCATTAACGCGGTGGCTCGCGGCGGCGCTGCTCGCGGGTCCCGTTCTGTGCCATGCCACGAACCTGAACTTCCTGAAAGACACGCCCATCACGTACATGCGTGCCGCGGACCGTAAAGCGCTCAACAATGCGGCGCAACAGGCCCTCGATACCAAACAGGATGGCGAATCGCTCGAATGGAGCAATGCGGGCACGGGCAACCCTGTTTCGATTACGGGCACGGTGACGCCGCAGAATACGACGAAGGACGGCGATCGGACCTGCCGGACCGCGACGCTCGTCGCGGTCGCGAAAGGACAGACTCAAAGCTGGACGCCCGTCGCCTGCAAGACGGGTAATGGGACGTGGAAGGTTCTCAAGAAATAGGGACGCGCGCATTACATGAATCAGCGCGTCAATCAGGTCCGTCCATCCGCGCGTAAATCGATTGCCCTGTTGATGCATAATTGGTTGAGCGTCTCGCGGCTCATCCATAAGGCAAACACATGGAATACTCCTACGCCAACGACGATACCGGCAATCTGGTTTTTCTCGAGCATGTCAACCTGAAGATTCCCAACCAGATTCTCGCGACCGCCTTCTACGTCACCGGCCTTGGGCTCACGCGCGATCCGTTCGTGATGACTGGTGTCGACAATATGTGGATCAACATCGGCCGCTCGCAGATTCACTTGCCGCACGGGGCGGCGCAACGTTTGCGCGGCACGGTCGGTCTCGTGGTCGGCGAACTCGAAGCGCTCGTGGCGCGCCTGCGCGCGGTCGAGCCACTGCTCGCCGGCACCGGGTTCGGTTGGACGGAGCGCGCCGGCAGCATCGAAGTGACCTGTCCGTGGGGCAACCGCTACGAGTGTCTCGACCCGTCCAGCCGATCCGCGTCGGCTCCCTGGTCAGAAATCGATCTCGGCATCGCGTTCGTGAAGATGGACGTACCCATCGGCAGCGCGTTGCCGATCGCGCGCTTTTACCGCGATATGTTCGACGCAAACGTCGATATCGAAGAGCAACATGGATTGCACCGCGCGGTGATCGACGTTGGCACGCATCAGCAACTGCTGTATGCGGAAACGACGGAGCCGATTCCTGAATACGACGGCCACCACATTGCCATTTACACCGCTGCTTTTTCGGGGCCGTACGAGCGCCTTGATGCAAAAGGCCTTGTATATGGAGAAGAACCACACCAATACCGGTTTGCCGACCTGCTCGATCTGTCCTCCGGAGAACGTTGCTTCAGGCTCGAGCACGAAGTGCGAAGCCTGCATCATCCGCTCTACGCACGAGCTCTCGTGAACCGGAATCCGCAACAGACCAACCGGAACTATCTGAAAGGTGCCGATTCGCGGGGCGGCCGTTTCTGATCAGCGCGATGCGCGGGGGGAGTGCGGCGTGAGCCCACTCCTGAAAGATTTAATCTAGAAAATCCACATCGCATCGCCTACCCTTAATCGAGCCGGTTTTCCGCGGAACCGTGCATCACTTCTCTCCGCTCTGCGAAGCCGACCCGTCCTGACAAAGCTGACAACGATTCGAAGTCGTACGCTATTGCCGTCTGCGAGGGTTGCGCCATCGTGCTTTTTCACGCTGTCGTCCGCGTGGATCAATGCCGCACTCCTGCGCTGCAATTCATAGGAACAATAAAAGGCAAGGAGACGCTCATGTCATTCAACCGTATTCAAGGAATTGTGGGCCTGCCACTGCTCGCCATCGCCTTCGGCTTGCCGGTGGCGCACGCTGCCGACGAAGTGCAGAACAGCTCCACCACCACCGCTGCGCCGGTGCCCTCGAGGCTTCAGCCCGTAAGCCAGGATGAGCTCGATCGTGCCGGCGGCACGACCAACGCCTGGCTGCTTCCGAACGGGTCGTACGCACAGACTCGCTTTTATCCCGGCACGCAAATCAACCGGACGAACGTCGCGAAGCTCAAACCGGCGTTCATCTTCCAGACTGCCGTCAACGAGTCGATGGAAACGGCGCCGATCGTGAAGGACGGCGTGATGTTCCTCACCACGTCGTTCAATCATGTGTACGCGATCGACGCGACGACCGGCAAGGAGTTCTGGCATTACAAGCACAAGATGGGTCCGGTCACGACCTTCTGTTGCGGGCCCAACAATCGCGGCGTCGCGATCTCGGGCGACCGGCTCTATATGGGCACGCTCGACTCCAAGCTCGTCGCGCTCGACGCGAAGACCGGCAACGTGCTGTGGCAAAGCCAGATCGCCAATCCCGACGAGGGCTACTCGGAAACGATGGCGCCGGCGGTCGTCGACGGCAAGGTGCTGATCGGCACGAATGGCGGCGAGTACGGCATTCGAGGTTTCGTGAAGGCGTACGACGCGAATTCCGGCCAGTTGCTGTGGACCTTCTACACGATTCCGGATAGCGGCCAGGAAGGCGTGTGGGCCACGAAAGACGCGACCGGCCGCGACGAGAAGCGCGACATCGACGCGGAGAAGAAGCAGCTGGCCGACAAGGGCGGCGACTTCTACAAGACGCTCGGCGGCGGCGTCTGGATGACTCCCGCGGTCGACCGGAAGACGAATACGGTGTACTTCGTGGTCGGCAATCCGTCACCGGACCTGTACGGCGCGATCCGGCCGGGAGACAACCTCTATACGGACTCGCTCGTCGCGATCGATCTCGACACCGGCAAGTACAAGTGGCACTACCAGTACGTGCCGCACGACGTCTGGGACCTCGACGCGGTGAGCCCGCCGGTCCTGATCGACGTGCGCGACAACGACGGCAAGATGATCCCCGGCATCGTTCATGCGGGCAAGACCGGTCACGTCTATGTGCATGATCGCGCGACCGGCCGTCTGATCCGCTTGTCGCAGGCGATGATTCCGCAGGAAAACATGTGGACCTTGCCGACCGCGGCCGGCGCGCGCATGTTGCCGGGCGCGAACGGCGGCGTCGAGTGGTCGCCGGTCGCGTTCGATCCGCAAACGCGCCTCGTCTATGCGGCCAACCTGCATCAGCCGATGACGTATCAGGTCGAGGAAGCCGCCTATCCGGGCGGCAGCAAGCTGTGGCTCGGCGGCGCGTTCAAGGTGATTCCGTCCGAGCAGCAATGGGGCAAGCTCTCGGCCGTGAACGTCGACACCGGCAAGATCGCGTGGGACTACAAGACCGAGCAGCCGCTGATCGGCGGCGTGCTCGCGACGGCGGGCGGCCTCGTGTTCAACGGCGAAGGCAACGGGCTGTTCCGCGCGTTCGATGCCGCCACCGGCAAGAAGCTGTGGGAGTTCCAGTGCGGCGCGGGGGTCAACGCACCAGCCGTGTCGTACACGGTGAACGGCAAGCAGTACATCGCGGTCGCGGCGGGCGGCAACACCCAGCTCGATTTCAAGCGCGGTAACAGCGTCATCGTGTTCGCGGTGCCATGAGACGGCCGGCGCTGCGGGGAGCGCCGGGGTTGACGCGCGCTGCATGGGCGGCGCTGCTGTGCGGCGGTTTGTTCGCCGCATCGCTGCCGCCGGTTGCGCGCGCCGACGCCGAGGCGGGCAAGGCGAAAGCGCAGGTATGCGTGGCCTGTCATGGTCCGATGGGCAATTCGACCAATCCGGACTATCCGATTCTGGCCGGGCAGACCGCGCGCTACATATACCTTGAGCTGAAGGACTTCAAGCAGGGACGGCGCACCGATCCGCGCATGTCGCCGATGGCGGCGAACCTGTCGAGCGAGGACATGCAGGACCTCGCCGACTATTTCGCCGCGCAGAAGCCCGTGCCGGTGCGGTTCAACGCGGATGGCGCGAGCATCGAGGCGGGCAGCAAGAAGGCCGCCGAGGTGCTGTGCACGATGTGTCACCTGGGCGGATTTTCCGGGCAGAACGAGATTCCGCGCGTCGCGGGTCAGCAGTATCAGTACATCGTCAAGCAGTTGCAGGACTTTCGCTCGCACACGCGTACCAACGATGCGGGCAACATGACCAGCGTGACGCGCAATCTGACCGACGACGACATTCATCATCTGGCCGCCTATATCAACAATCTGCAGTAGCACGGGGACGACACCATGAGAGATATGTTCATTCGGCCGCTTGCGAGCGCCGTTCTGTTTGCCGCCGTATCCGGTGCCAGCTTGCCGGTGCTTGCTCAGGACCAGGGGGACATCAACCGCCAACTGCTCGCGGCAGCGAAGGACGACGATCAGCCGTCGGTCGTCGCGGCGTTGCAGCGCGGCGCGTCGGTCGATGCGATGAACCGGATCGGCGACACCGCGCTCCTCACCGCGTGCAAGAAGGGCGATACGGCGATGGCGCGCACGCTGATCGAGCACGGCGCGAACGTGCAGCATGCGAACGCGCCGGGCGATACGCCGTTGATGGCCGCCGCCTACGGCGGCTTCGACGAAATCGTCGCGCTGCTGCTCGCGCATGGCGCCGATCCGCTCGCGACGGATCGCGTCGGCAAGACCGCGATGGAGTACGCGGCGGGGCAGGGGCAAACGAAGGTCGTCGCTCAGTTGCTCGATGCCGGCATCGACGTGAACCGCACCTACAAGAACGATCTGACCGCGCTGATGTGGGCGGCCGGATACGATCGCGCGGAGACCGTGCAGTTGTTGCTCGCGCGCGGCGCGAACCGGTCGTTGAAGGATAACCGGGGGATGACGGCGAAAGATATCGCGGTGCAGACGAAGTCGGAGCGCGTGGCGGGCTTGCTGTCGGCGAGTTAGGCGCTCGCGCCGGCGTTCTCGATGGCATGTTTTTGCCAGCGGCCCAGCGCCGCCAGCAGTCCCGCCGCGCCGCGTCATTTGCCCAACTGCGGATCGGTCACGAAGCCCATCCTGGTCAGTCCGCCGCGCTGCGCCGCCGACATCACGATCGCGACCCGCTCATACGGCACCTTGCGATCGGCGCGCAAATGCAGTTCCGGCTGCGGCGTCGCGAGAGCAGCCTGGGCGATGCGTGCGCGCAAGCCGTCGTCGCTCACGGCTTGGCCGTCCCACAGGACCGTGCCGTCCGCCTGCACCGCGACGTCCACGTGCGCGGGCTTGACCGCTTCGGGCTGACTGCTCGCATGCGGCAGATCGATCCTGACGGCGTGCTGCAGCGCCGGAATGGTGACGAGAAAAATGATCAGCAGGACCAGCATCACGTCGACGAGCGGCGTCATGTTGATCTCGTTCATCAGACCTTGATCGTCGTCGTCGGAGAAAGGGCTCATTGCCATTCGAGGTCTCCGTCATGGGTCGGGTTCGTCGCGCTGGCGCCGCGCGGCACCACGCGCATCTGCGGCCCGGCGCTCGACGGCAATTGCGCGCCGGTCACGAAGTACGCATGCAGGCCGTGCGCGAAACGCTTCAGGCGCGCGACGAGCGAGCGGTTCGCGCGCGTCAGTCCGTTGTAGCCGAGCACGGCGGGAATCGCGACGAAAAGGCCGAACGCCGTCATGATCAGCGATTCGCCGACCGGCCCGGCGACATGATCGATCGAGGTCTGACCGGTTTCGCCGATCACGATCAACGCATGGTAGATGCCCCACACGGTGCCGAACAGCCCGACGAAGGGCGCGGTGCTGCCGATCGACGCGAGGATCGCGAGGCCGCTTTGCAGCCGCGCGATCGTCTCGTCCATCGTGTCTTGCAGACGCCGGGTGATCCAGTCCGACACGTCGATGCGATCGTGCAGATGCTGCTGCGTCTGCCGGTGGTGCGTCGCCGCTTCATGGCCCGCCAGCGCGAGCGCGAGCAGCGGGTTGTCATGCGCGCTCGATTCCGGGTGGCCGAGAGCGTGCAGCCCGTCGTCGAAGCGGTCCGCGCTCCAGAAGCGCGCGTCGCTCCGGCTGGTCACGCGCCTGAGGCGCAGCAGTTGCCACAGCTTCACGATGATGACCGTCCACGACAGGACCGACATGATCACGAGCACGCTCAGAATGCCGCGCGTGACGATATCGCCCGAAGCCCAGACGTTTGCGAGTCCGTAATGTTGCATGGCGATTTCCTTCGTTGGTTGTCCTGGTCCGTTTGCGCTTCGGTCACTCGGTCAGTCCGAATACGAACGACTGCGAGTACGCGGCGCGCACCGGCGTGCCGTTTTCGGTGTACGGCTGGCAGCCGCCCGCATGCACGGCGGCGAGCGCCGCGTCGTCGAGCCTCGGGTAGCCGCTGCTCGTTTGCAGTTGCGCCGTTTCGATGCGCCCGGTGAGCCCGACGACGAAGCGCACGATCGCTGTGCCATGCTCGCCGCGCCGCTTCGCAATGTCCGGATAGTCGGGCTTCGGAATCGAGCAGTCGACGTGTGGCACGTTGCGCGGCTCGGTCGATGCGGGCACCGCCGGATGGGCGGCGGGGGCCGTCGGAGTCGCGGGCTCGGCCGCTTGCGGTTCGGCCGATGGCGTGACGGGCTGCGTGGCGCTTTCGGGTGAGGGGGACGGTGTCGGCGCTGGCGCTTCCACGCTGCGCGGCACCTGCGCGCGCGGCTGGGGTGCGGGTTTGACGCGCACGGCGGGGCGCGTGACGGGCGGAGCCGGCGGGACGACGGCGGCGGGCGGCGGCGGCGCGGGAGGCGCCACAACGGGAGCGGGAGGCTCGGGGCTCAACAGCAACGCGGTGATGGTCCTCGGCTCGACCGGACGCTCGACGATCCGGTGACGCGCGTTCAACGCGATGGCGAGCAGCGCCAGATGCGCGACGATCACGGCGCCCAGCACGATTGCCGCGCGCCGGTAGCCCGCGGCGGCATGCGTGGGACTTGCAGGATTGACCATGGCAACTTGCAGCATCAGCGCCACCTCCGGGCTCATTGTCCTACGGTGCCCCCGCTTTTAGAACCCGCGAAGGCCGGCGCCCCGCAATTCGGGAAAATCTCCCGCCCGCTCCGCGTTGTCAAACAATCGCCGGGTGGGCTACCTTGAAACAATGGCGCGAACCATCGCGACGCCGCGATTTCAACCGGAGTAAAACGATGCCGGAGACACGGATTTCCCCCCGCCCGCCACGCCGTTCCCTCATGCTGGCTTGCGCGCTCTTGCTGACCGCGAGCGCGGCGTATGCCGCAGCCGCGCCGCTCGCCTACGTGACGAGCGAGAAGGCTGGCGTCGGCGTGATCGATCTCGATCAGATGACGCTCGCGCAGACCTTTCCGGTGGGCGCAGACGGCCCGCGCGGCCTGAGCCTGAATGCCGACGGCACGCGTTTGCTGGTCGCCAATAAAAACACGGGCGACCTCGCGGTGATCGACACCGCTACCGGCAAGGTCGTCAAGCGCGTGAAGATCGGCAAAAACCCGGAATTCGTGCGCGTGCGCAACGGCTACGCGTATGTGACCTACGAGCCCGGCGACGTCAGCGGTCCGCCGGCAGACAAACCGGAAGGCAAACCGGATTCGAACGCGGGCGGCAAGTCCGGCGCGGACGACGACGACGCGAACAAGCCGCCGGCCGAAATCGCGATCATCGATATGAAAAACTGGCAAATGATCCACTCGGTCACGAGCGGCCACGAAACGGAAGGCATCGAATTTTCGCGCGACGGCCAGATGATGCTGGTCGCCAATGAAGGCGACGATACGGTGTCGATCTATCACGCGCGCACCGGCGCGCCGATCCGGACCGTGAAGCTCGCGCCGGGCGGACGGCCTCGCGGCATCCGGCTGTCGCCGGACGGCAAGCACTACGTGGTCACGCTGGAGTCGCTCAGCAAGTTCGTCGTGATCGACGCACACACGTTCGATGTGCTCAAGACCGTCGATACCAAGCTCGGGCCCTATGGTGTCGCGTATGGCCCGAATGGTCAGCGGCTTTTCGTGGCCGCCGCGCGCGACCAGACGGTGCAAGTGTTCGACGGCCACACCTACGAACATATCGCCGATGTGCCAGTCGGCCAGCGCTGCTGGCATTTCAGCTTCACGCCGGACGGCTCGAAGCTGATGGTCGCGTGCGGGCGTTCCGGTGCGGTCTACGTGGTCGACGCGCAGAGCTATCAGCCGGTCAAGGAGATCGGAGATCTGCCGCTTGCATGGGGCATCGTCACGTTTCCGCGCAGCGATGGGTCGATCGAATCGAATTGATTGCCGTGCGACTACTGCCTACCCGGGTACCGCAAAAGCCCCGCAGAAGCGGGGCTGAATATCACCGTTTGGTCATCCACTGATCCTGCTCGATGGCCGCTGGAGCCTGCACGACCTGCGCCGCACCAGAGCCACCTACATGCAGGCGCTCGGCGTAATGCCAATCATGATCGAGCGGCGCCTGAACCGTGTGTCATCGCTCGACCAATTCTAGAAGCAGCTCAACCGCCAGCTCATGCGGCACTATCATCAGTACCGTTGCGAGCGGGAATTGCGCGCCGCGTGGCAGGAACTGGGGGCATTCCTTGAGAAGACCGCCAAGCCTCGCCGGCGGAATCAGGAGTCGGACACCAGCAGTTCCATGAAGCTGGCTGAAAGGCTCAGGCTGTACAGGAAGTCGGGCGACGACGAGTGAAGTCTGCGCATCCTCATTCGGATCGTCAGCAGACCTGGTGCGCAGCAGAACGCGGCGCACCAGGAATGCACTATGGCGCGCTCTGGCGTAATTCGTCTTGCCGTGAAAACTTGAACGGATTTTCCGGGCTGGCGAAGAAAAGACGAATTTCCTTGTTAGTCTGTTTGAACTGTCCGCGCTCAAACGTAAAGTACGAGACGAGCAGACCTATACGTGCGTTTTGTGCTTCATCGAACAGATAGCTGTTCTTCGGGAATGCAAGTTGACCGCCTTCCATTTCGACTATCGCTCGGCACGAAGAGAGCAAGGCAGGTAGATGAAGAAAGGTTGGCTTACGGCCGAACGGATCTACCAGAAGGAAAATCTGCTGATATCGATCGGCCTCGCCGGACCCGCTGCCGTGTCCTTCTACGCAGAGAACGGGGCGACGATTATCCGCTTGCTTCGCCATAAAAACATTGGCGGTATCAGGATAAATATTCCCTATTGGCTCGTGTGGAAACTTTGTCGCTCTTGTGAAACGGTAGGTTCTGTCATTGACGGTTATGTGATCTGGTGCGACTTGAATCCGTATCACTCTCCCCGAGAAAGTCGTATGCAGTTCGATATGCGCGCCTTCGTCGCCAGGTTGGGAATAAACAACGCCAGCCTCTTGCTTGATAGGTTCGCTGAACATTGCGCCAGCTTGGACGGTATAGAACGCGTCGTAACTATCGTAAGTCCCGGCTGCATATGCACCAATTGATGCAGTGGCCAGAGCCGCCGCCAGCATCGCAGTTATTTTCATCGGTAAGCCTTCCCCCCGGTTGCGTTCAGGTAGTCCGGATTGTGAATCCAGAAAATCGTGCTGCCATGAGCGGCGGTCGAAACCCACACACAATCGTAGCGACCACGCTCAGCACCATCAACAATTTGTCCCGTTTTTCGGTTCTTTACCTGCCAACGCACAATGACATTTCGCCGGTTTTCCGGCACGTTGAAAATGTTGTGCGACGGGTCCCCCCATCTGAACCCATCGCGGACCTTTGGATGATTCGCGTAGTTCGTCTTGAAGTCTAAACCGTCCCACCAGAAGCCACCGTTTGACGGGTCTGGCCCGCCATTGACCAAGGCTCTTTCTGCCCAATCTACCGCCAATTTCATCCCCGAGTTTCGCTCGATTTCCGCATCCGATGTTCGCATCAGTTTATTAAATCTCGCATTGGAACCATCCCACGCATATGAATAGTTCTGATCTGCAGCGCGTAGCTCCGGGACCGTTTTATTACCCCATGCGCGGCATCTATTAGCTACTGCGAAAGCTATACCACCGATTTCCTGAGGATCGTTCGCGGGTGAGGCTTCACCATATGCGACTGCTGCAAGCAGATGTACATGTTGACTAATAACGCCATTCATCGTACATCCCCATTCCGCCATGCAATGAATGAGAGATTTGGATAGATTTTCTTTGAGAGTGGCATTGTTTTACCTGCTACGAGCGATTCATTATCGACCAGCGAAACACCGTCGTCGCTTAGCAATTTGTAAGTCATCCCTTCGATTGGGGTATAGGTCGTCGCATCCACTATCTCGAAGTAATGCTCCAGTTCGTCGTTGTCGGCAGGCGAAGAGCTCGGACCGCCGAGCCGGTGGCGCCCATAACCCGCGAGGGCCTGCGAGCGCCCGCGACAATTGCAGGCTGACGCATAGCCCAGGGCCTCGGCCATTTGGTACCCAGTTGGATACGACCGAAGCCTGTCAAACGGAAACCATGCGCCGGTTTCGACGTTCAGAGCCATTGCGTGCGGCATCGGTGGAAATTTGGAATATATTGAGTAGGTCACGCGGCAGCACAGACATTCTTCCTCGCCCGTCATAAGCTCCCCGGTGCCTTCCTGTCCTTGCTGTTCCATTCGACCTTCTCTGATTTGAGGAACGCCCGACAAAGTGATCATCCAAACGGGTCACGGTCAACCGCCTTAACTTGAGATAGGCCGTTTTGACAAACATTGACTCGTGTGGGGCCGACAGCGACCTGATGAGCCGTATTGAAGACCCCCGGCCGATGTTGGAGCGATGGGCGGAGGATGTGTGCGGCGTGGTGGACTGATTTCCGGGGCAGCCTCTGGCAGAGCAGTGGAGTGCATCTCGAATACGAACAGGGACATAGGTATGTCGTCGATCTATTTAAACTCGCTGCCGGAGTTGACAGCGTTCAGATCATTACGTGCGACACGTTGTCTGTACATGGGCGATGGCCCAAAATCTTCACTGCCTTGGAGACGGAATGCCATCACGCCAAACGTCGCTACTTCCACGCATACCTCACCCCCAGCCAAGAGCTCCGCGGCGCACCGGTCCGACGAACTGCTCGTTCACCGGGTTCGCGCCGTTGAACGTGCCGCCCGGTCCGGTAAAGAGGTTCTCCCCGAGCGCACCGAAGCTCGCATAGCGCCTGTCGAGCAGGTTCGACACCGACGCAAACACCTGCAACTGCTTCGTCACCTGATATGCGGTATCCATATCGATCAGGAGGTCGCCGGAGATCTTGCCGTTCACGTAATCGCGGGGTGTGATTTCTGTTCGTTAGAGGTTCTGCCGAAGCGGAGCGAAATCTCACTTAATAGCCTTGGTTGTCGGCGTGACACGCGGATCGTCGCAGAGTCGTTCGCAGCCGCCTTTGCAAAGCGGCATAAGGCCAACGCTTAGCTGTAGGTATCCATTGAATCCGCTGTTGTCTTGCGGATAGGGCGACTCTTCCAGATGAGTGTCGACATATATATATTGCGACTTCACTCCAAGTTGAACTAAAAATTGTTTCAATTGCTGACCTCTCGACTTCGCCAGCTCTTCCGCGTTCTTTTCGCCGACGTAAGCGTTTGCGACGATTTGGGCTTGAATTTCGACATCGGGCCACCGGCGAGCATTTGATACTAAATCCACCATTTTAAGGCGATAGGAATTAGGAATTCCTTGGTAATTAAGTGGAACACTTTCAGTCAAGTCTTCCGAAATGGTACATGCGGCTACCTGCTGAGAAGTGCTGAACCAAAAAGCGAAAATGATAACGAAGGCGAATTTCTTCATGGGATTACCATATTTTCTTTTGATTTAACTCGGTTTGTGTATCGAAGTGCGCGACGTAGCATGCGATGCTGTCTGCATTCCGGCTAGCCCCTTCAGGATCGTTTTGAGCCCAGTAACCCACGCCAGTACCAAAACCATACATCACATCATCCGAATTGAATGTATCGATATAGTGCGTGCACCCATGGATTATCACCTTCAATTGGCAATTTGTTGAGACTGCAATGGGTGGCAGAGTGCAGAAAAGGGATGAATTGCAAGGGCTCCGCCGAAACGGGGCGTGTCTCTGCGACGTCTCTATCAGCCATCGCGGAGCAGGAAGATTAGTTTCGCGGAATTGCGACCGACGCTCGTTTCAACGCCCCTAAATCGTCTCGATACCAAACATCGAGACGATCGCGCCCCCAGCGAAGTCTTTCAACGTCCGGTTGAGTGTACGAAGTCGCAAGGTGCAGTGTTGCCACAGGCTCCCTGCCTGTAAAGAGTCTAAAAACCTGGAGCGGGTTAGACGCCACACTGACAACCAGACGGCGCTTGATGTCAATCGCGTCTTGCGCGACTAACTCATGCCCGTCAACCTTGTTTGGCGGACTGAAGAACATATCGTTGCGGCAGCCAGTACCACAAGGGAAGCGCATCATTGCGATGTCGCCGTACCATTGAATTCCCGGTCGGACTGATGTCTTGATAATTGTCTGAGTCTTTTTGCCGCTTTTTAACACGGAGACAACACAATCATCGGGCGCTCCATTGTGCTTGCATTTCACGGCTATCGCCCATCCACCGGGACCTCGATACAGATCATTGACAGGCTCGTCTGGACCATATGCTGTCAAGGGGAGAGCGTAGCTGACCGTGGTCGAACACGACAAAACTATGCTAGCGAACGTTCTTGTAAAACTTGAAGTCATGTTCGGAAATCCAGGTGGCTCAATGCACGGAGAACGTGTGTGGTGTGGCGGACTGAGTTCGGGGACGGCCTCTGGCAGAGCAGCGAAATACATTTCGAATACGGAGAGCGCATAGGTATGTTGTCGATCTGGTAAAACTCGCCGCCAGAGTTGACAGCGATCAGACGATTACCGTGCGATACATTGGCCGTCCACGTGCAATGGCCCAAAATCGCCAACGCCGCTACTCCCACACATATCTCATCTCTACTCGGAAGCTCTTCGGCGTCCTCGGTCCGACGAACTGCTCGTTCACCGGATTCACGCCATTGAATGTGCCGCCTTGTATCTCGGCCTCGCCGTCCGGGATTGTCCGTGCCGTTTTTGGTCGCAAGCGCAGCGCGCCGCCGAGCTTCGTGCCCGCCATGCGTGACAAGACGGTGGAAGTGTTCGACGGCCACATCTACGAACATATTGCCGATGCGCCGGTCGGCCAGCGCTGCTGGCATTTCAGCTTCACGCCGGACGGCTCGAAGCTGATGGTCGCGTGCGAGCATTCTGTTGCGGTCAAGGTGCTCGCCGCGAAGAGCTATCAGCCAGTCAAGCAGATCGGCGATCTGCCGCTCACGTGGGGCATCGTCACGTATCCGAGCAGCCACGGGTCAATCGAATCGAATTGATTATCGTGCGACGTCTGCCTACCCGCGTACCGCAAAAGAAAGCCCAGAAAAAGCGGCGCTGAATCTCACCATTTGGTCATTGTCAGAACATTCTCCAGAAAATTATTCTGTGCCTTTCGAGCATCTTAAATGCACTGCTCATATATGGCGGGATACATTGAACCATCATGTCTTGCACTCCATGAATTACCCGAATCGCGTGGTAACTCGCAATATCTAACGATATTTTCCTGAGATTTCATGTACTCGTCGAGCAGCTTTGCATGACTATTGTTAGCTGGGATGGTCGCTTTAATATTTTTATAAAGTCGCTCATTCGATGCTGCAACATCCGCGCTTAGGCCATGGTAACACTCTGCATCTCCATAACCGCCACCAAGATGCTTCAGGCATCCAGGATCTGTTTTCCCTACGGCCACACTCGGCAAGACGGCCAGTGACATCGAATAGGCAAGACATTTAGTGAGAAGCATCATATATTCCCGATCTAAAAAGGCGTGACTGGAAGCGGTAATCTGTTAATTTCCTTCGCAACAATTGTTTCGGCAACCCGGAGTGAGCTGTAGCGTCACAGTTCTCTCTGCTTCGGTATAACTGGATGGATTTCCGAAACTACCGACATTGGTCTTAATCTCGATTGGGGCTTTTACCAGACCGTTATCCAAAGCAGCCTTAACAACATCTACTGCGCGAGCCATTGCTAGATCATCCGGTCTATCTTCGTCGGGTTGTGCCTGCGCACTCACCTGCAGCCAGGTTTGAACTGCATAGTTGGCATTTAGCGATCTTGCCCATTTCTCTAATTTTTTTAACTGGACATTTTCAAGTGCGCTAGAATTTTTTTCGAAAGCAAGAGATAGTTGATGGCTGGGTAAATTGACCGAGCCCTCGCATTTGGCGAAACAACTGCACGGCAATAGGGCCAATGAGGCTGCTATCGTCAAGTAATTTAATTTCATGGATAGGTGTTATCAGGTTTGTCGTCTGTTTCAAATCTGGGTTCTGCATAAACAACGTAACCAGCTAGACTGTCTGCATTTTTCAATGCCATACCCGAATTGTTTCTCCCCCACATAGCTAGTGGCGTGGAGATTGAATACATCGGATCACCACTGGCAAATGTATCCGCGAAATGTGTGCATTCGTGGATGATTGTTGAAACTCTCGAATCGCCGTATCTGTTCTGATCGTGAAGTCCGCTGCAGAAAAGTTTGCCAATGGCAATGTATCGCATAGCGGTATTAGGCCCGCATACATGTGCAGCCTCTAGTTTCAAGTTTTTCAGGGTAGGCAGACAACCCAGGGACATATCGAGGTTTGACATTGACCTTATAAAGCTCCCTGCTGTTAAATTGCTTAAGACGTTGCGAACTTTTTGGAATCCACTCATTAAATACTGACGCGTTTGCTCATCGCTTTTCCAAACCAAAATTCCATCCTTATTTTTGCGGTGGCATCGTATCTGGCAATGTCTGCTATGCGACAATCCACATATGATACACACCATGGAAGCATGCGCCGGATCATCACTCTAAATTCCGCATCTGTCATATTTTCGCAGATTGGAGTAGTGTCAATTGTCACGTGAACCATTGAGCCTGGGTTCGTGTTTGTTACTGCACCGGAATGCACCTCAAACCATTCTTCATTTTCACTTGCCTTGAAACCGTACTTGCTCTTTCCATCAAGATCATTCATTCCAGACTGCTCCTGTAACGTAAAGTCTCAAAGCCGATGCAGTATCCGTCTTGATGCGCTCGGCTTTTGCATCTTGAAATGCAAGTTTTTTTCCCGCTGTCGTCAATGTTTGCCTTTACCACCAGAACTCTTCCGTCTGTGGCGGTGGGGCCGCCGAATTTGACCGGAATGCGCATCAGGTGCCCCCGCCAATTTCGAGTGTCAGTCGGCGTGAGTCCTCAGTCGTGATTCGCTGAGTTCGCCCCTGGGAATCAGTTACACCTTGCGCGAGGACGCGCAAACCAACACGCACGCGGTAGCGCACCGCCGCCCGTGGCTTGCCTGCGCGGTCTTTCAACGTGAACTGTTCGCCGTAGCGCTTAGGGGTGCGCTCGCGACAATCGCAAGCCCATGCATAGCCCAGGGCCTCGGCCATTTGGTACCCGGACGAATACGACCGAAGCCTGTCAAATGGAAACCATTCGCCGGTTTCGACGTTCGGAGCCATTGCGGACGGCATCGACGGGAAAGTGGAATATATTGAGTAGGTCACGCGGCAGCACAGACATTCTTCCTCGTCCGGCATAAGTTCCCGGGTGCCTTCCTGTCCTTGCTGTTCCATTCGACCTCTTCTGATTTGAGAAACGCCCGACAAAGTGACCGTCCGAACGGCTCACGGTCAACGGCCTCAATTTGGGATAGAACCGTTTTGACAAACATTGACTCGTGTAGGGCCGACAGCGATCTGATGAGGCGTATTGAAGACCCCCGGCCGATGGCGGAGCCGTGGGCGGAACGTGTATACGCCGTAGGGGGATGATTTCGGGAGCGGCCTCTGGCAGAACAGCGGAGCGCATCTCAAACAAGGACAAAGACATGGCGTGTCGACGGTCTATCTGAAGTCGCTGCCGGAATTGACAGCAACGAGATAATTACCGTGCGACCCGTTGTCCGTACATGGGCGATGGCCCAAAATCGCCAACGCCGCTACTTCCGCGTATACCTCCTCCTCACCCAGAAGCTCCTCGGCGCCCTTGGCCCGACGAACTGCTCGTTCGCCGGGTTCGCGCCATTGAACGTGCCGCCCGATCCGGTAAAAGAGTTCGCCCCGAGCGCGCCGAAGCAAACTCTGCGCGCTTCGGGCTTATTTGCAATTGGATAACGCTAATTGTCAATGTTTGTCAAAACGGATCTATCTTAAATTAAAACTGTTGACCGTGACTTCTTCGGATGGTTAATTCGTCGGACGTTGTATGCAAAATCAGAAGAGGTCAATTGGAACAACAGAAACAAAACGGCGCACGGAGCGAGGATGAATGCTGCTTTGCAGTATCACATATTCAACCTACTCAGACTTTCCGCCAAGGCCGTCCGCAATGGCACTGAACGCCAAAACCGGCGAATGGCTTCCGTTCGATAGGCTGAGGTCGTATTCAAACGGTTACGCCATGGCTGAAGCTCTGGGTTACGCATGGGCGTGCGACTTTCGCGGACGCTCACGGAATCGCTTCGATCAGCGGTTCACGCTAACGGATGCAGGAGATAATGTACTCCCTGATATATATTACACCGCCCGACTTCAATTGGGCGCACTTGTTCACGGCATTACCAATTCGCAGAAGCACGACTTTTTGGAACAGGAAATTATGATGCTCGACATGGCAGGGGTATCGAAATTGAATAAATTCTGGAGGTGCTTCGTGCTAATCATGGCGCTTTGTAACTTTCGGTCAACATATGCCGACGAGGTAATCAACGATTCAAATTGCATGCAGTACCTGGGCGGTGGCGGATTCGGAGATTTTGATTGCTATGAGCATCATGCAAGATTCCTTGAAATCGACAACAATAAACTGGCGAATTCAATCAGATCCGCACGCGGCATCAAAGGCGCGAGCAAGGCTGAACTTGACCGGTACATGCGCGCACAAGATGAATCGGCAAAGGCTTGCGATCTAGCCCCTAAACTGGCATATGATTGGAATATTGAAGAACCGCCAAAAACACATGTGGATATGTACGATGTCATGGGGGCGCGTTGCCATTATTCAATTCGCAAGCAGCAAAACGAATTCCTGCGAGACCTCTATTCGATCAAAACGGGTTGACGGTCATAGCTGTCCGCACACCAATCGCGTTTGATGCCTAATGGCTTCGTGCTCGCGGGTTGGAGTTCATGGGTGACGTGGCCTATGCGCAGTCGTGGTGGTGCCCCGCCGAAGTGGAGCATCGTCGGAAAGAGCGAAGCCATGCGACCAGTCACGCCAAACACCCCTACTTCCACGCATACCTCATCCCCACCCAAAAGCTCCTCGGCGCCCCCGGTCCGACGAACTGCTCGTTCACCGGGTTCGCGCCGTTGAACGTGCCGCCCGGTCCGGTAAAGAAGTTCGCCCCGAGCGCGCCGAAGCTCGCATAGCGCTTGTCGAGCAGGTTCGACACCGACGCAAACACCTGCAACTGCTTGGTCACTTGATAAGCGGTGTCCATATCAATCAGCAGATAACCCGAGATCTTGCCGTTTACGTCCTGGTTGTTTTCGTCGCCCTGCGCATAGACGCTGCCGCGCCACGTCAGGTTCGTGCCGATCCGCCATTTCGCGGTGGCCGCGTAGTCGAGCCGCAGCTTGACGGTCGTCGCCGGAATGCTCGGGATGTGATCGCCGGGCCGCACCGTGATGTTGCCGTTCGCGTCCGCGCTCGAGTTGCGGGGGCTGTTTTCGACCCACGTCGACTGGTAGGTCGCGTCGACGTAGCTATAGCTCCCGGTCACGGTGAGCCCATCGTACTTCGTTTGTCCGGCCAGTTCGACGCCTTGCCGGCGCGTGCGGCCGACGTTCTGGAAAAAGCCCTGCGAACTGCCCGCGCCGTTGCTGCTGACGAACTGGATATCGTTGTCGAGCGTCGTGCTGTAGGCGGCGGCGCTCCATGTCGTCGACGCGCCGATCCTGCCGCGTGCGCCGACTTCATAGGTCTTCGATATCACCGGCTGCAACGACGGATCGGAGATGAAGTCGTTCGGCAGCGAACACGGCGCGTTCGGATCGGCGCAAGCCAATTCGATCGCGGTGGGCGAGCGCATGCCCTCGTTGTAAGTCGCGTAGGCGGTGAGCGCGGGCGTCGGATTCCAGTTGATGCCGATTGCCGGGTTGAAGCGCGAGAACGTATGGTGACCGTCGAGCTGCGGTTGCTTGCCGGACTCGTCGCCGATCGTCGCATCGGCCCAGTTGTAGCGGCCTGACAGGGTCAGCGCCCACTGCTGCGTCAGCGACAGCGTGTCCGTCAGGTAGATGCCGTAGTTGGTGTTGTGCGTGTTTGCGTCGGTCTGCTGCTCGAAATTGCCGATGCCCACCGTCGCGCGCGAAGCGGTGAACGCCGCGTCCTGCGACGACTGCGTGAAGCGTGAATCGGCGGCATCCACGGCCATGCCCGCGATGAACTGGTTCTTCATGCCGCCGAGCTTGCCGAGCAGCGTCAGTTGGAGGCTCGCGCCGTAGCTGTCGGTCGTCACGGTCGACTGTACGTTGGTCGCCTGCAAGGTGTCGACGGTGCCGTCGGCGTTGAGCGTGCCGTAGTCGTTGTTGACGTTGCTGCTGCTGTTGGCATTGCGAAAATGCCGGTAGTACGCGTTGCCGCTCAGCTCGACGTTGTCGTTGAAGTAATGATCGCCCGAGAGCGTCAGGTAGCCGGCGCTGTTCTGATTCTGGTCGGGATACGTGTACGGTTGCGCGGGGTTGTCGAGAAACGAGCGTGGAATCGTTTGCGTGCCGTGCAGATCATTGTCCGCGCCCCCGGCAGACAACGACAGCGTGGTATCGGCGTCGGTATAGCGCAGCTTGCCGAACACCTGGCGGATGCGGCTTTCGTTCTGCTGGGCCCAGCCGTTGTCGTTCGCGGCGTTGGCGGTGAAGTAGTAGTCGAGGTTCTGGCCGATCGTGCCGCCCTGTTCGATCTGCGCGGCCTTGCGCCCCCACGAGCCGCCCTGTATTTCGGCCTCGCCGACCGGGTTGTCCTTGCCGTTTTTCGTCGTGATCGCCAGCGCGCCGCCGAGCGTGTTGAAGCCGAAGGCCGGATTGGAGCCGGGAATCAGCTGCATCGTGTCGATCGCCTGTTGGGGCAGCAGGTCCCAGTTCACGACGTCGCCGAACGGTTCGTTCACGCGCACGCCGTCGACGAACACCGACAAACCCTGCGGCGTGCCCAGCAGCGGCGAGGCGGTGAAGCCGCGATAGAACAGGTTCATCTGATACGGGTTGCCCTGCGCGTCGGAGATGGTGACGCTCGGCAGATTCGCCGCGAGGTAGTCGCTGAGCGTCTGGCGGTTCTGCTGTTGGATGTCCGCCGCATGGACCGTCTGCACGTTGGCCGGCACCAGCGTGAGCGGCGTGCCGATGCCAAGCAACGGCGTGGTGCCGACGATGACGATCGGCGCGAGGGTCGTGGTGGGTGCCGTGTTGCTGTTGGCGTCGTTCCCGGGTGCGGCGGACGGCGCGGAGGCCGACGCCGGCGCCGACGCCGACGCGGCGACTGGCGGCCCCGCCTGCGCCCAAACGGTCGTGGAGAGACTGGCGAGCGCACCGCCGACACAGAAGGCGATACCGGCTCGCCGCTGAAGGCGGCGTTTGCGGCGTGCTCGTGCTCGCATGCTCATCGTTGTCGTCTCCTGCCCGCTGGTTCGATGCGCGTGTCGCGCGTTCTTTGACGTTGGTGTAAAGCTTCGCATACGCGTCTGTAAGCGGCGCGGGAGCTTTTCCCGATCTGTCAGGGAAGCGTTCCCAAAACCCCGCAAAATGCCGCTGTGAATGTCGGCGCTGAGTAGAATGCAAACGTCATGTCAAGCGAACCGATCCCTACATCTCCCGCGGGCCGTGCGCCGCCAGCGTCGACGATATGGCGCGATCTCCTGTGGGTCGTCGCCGTGACCGTGCTCGCGGCGGTGCTCGGCGCCGCGTTCGATCTCAGCGAAAAGGCCTACCGCTTCACGCGCGGCATGGAGCGCTTCCAGCTCGACGAATTGCCGGGCACGCTGCTCGCGCTGTCGATCGCGATGGCGTGGTTTGCATGGCGCCGCTATCGCGATGCGCGCCGCGAAGCGCGCCATCGCCGCATGCTCGAGGAACAGGCCGAGGGCCTCCTCGCCGACAACCGCCGCCTCGCCACTCGAGCGCTACAGGCGCAGGAACTGGAGCGCCGCCATCTGGCGCGCGAGCTGCACGACGAACTCGGTCAATACCTGAACGCGATTTCGCTCGACGCCGCGCGCATTCGCGATCTATCGGGCGAGCGCGAGCCCGAGATTCATCGCATCGCGCTTGGCCTGATGCAGAGCGCGACGCATGTGTACCGCGAGATCGGCGACATGATCCGCCGCCTGCGGCCGATCGGTCTCGACGAATTCGGCTTGCCGAGCGCGCTCGAACATTGCGTCGATGGCTGGCGTCAGCGCTTGCCCGAGGCGTCGTTCTCGGTGACGATCGAAGGGGATTTCAGCGGCCTCAGCGATGCGTTGACGATCACGCTGTACCGGCTCGTGCAGGAAGGACTGACGAACGTGTCGAAGTTCGCGCGCCGCTCGCGCGTCGAACTGTTCATGGTGCGCGCGCCTCGTGCAGACAACGGCATGCAGATCGACGAGATCGTCGTCACGATGGCCGACGACGGCCCCGGCACCGATCTGACGCAGCCGCGCACCGGGCTCGGACTGATCGGCATGCGCGAGCGCGTCGAGGCGCTCGGCGGCGAGTTTCATGTCGCGAGCGAGCCGCAGGGCGGTTTTCTGTTCTGCGCGCGCGTGCCCGCTCACGCGGGACTGGCCGAGCCCGTGAACTGAAGGCCGAGGCGGTTCGCCATCTGCGCGAGCTGCACGCCGTTGTCGGCGCCGAACTTCTGGCGGATCACCGATTGATGGTTGGCCACCGTCTTCTGACTCAACCCGAGCTTCTCGGCGATGCTCGGCAATGTATAGCCCTGCACGAGCAACCGCAGCACCTCGAACTCGCGCGCCGACAACTGGCGCCCCGGCGGCCCTTCGTTGAACGCGGTGCGCATCGCGAGCGCCTGCGAGACGTCCGGACTGAGATAGCCGGCGCGCCGGGCAATGCTGCGCACCGCTTCGACCAGCACGTCCGGAGCGCTCGCCTTGGTTACGTAGCCGAGCGCGCCCGCATCGAGCGCGCGGCGCACGAAGATCGATTCCTCATGCACGCTGAAGATCAGCACGCGCGCGTCCGGCTCGCGCGCGAGCATGCGCCGCATTGCTTCGATGCCGCTCGCCCCCGGCAGCGAGACGTCCATCACGACCACGTTGGGACGCAGCGCGCAGAAACGCTGATAGGCCTGGGCCGCGTCGCCGGCCTCACCGCACACCTCGACGTCGGCGCTCAGCTCGAGCAGACGCCGGTAGCCTTCGCGCACGACCGCATGGTCGTCGACGAGCAGAACGGAGATGGTTTCGGCACTCATGGTTGTGCTCCGGGAGATGCCCGGTCGTCGCCGCCGGCGACGCCGGATTCGCGGGCAGCCGCCGCGAGCTTGCGCGAGTTGGCGTCGTTGCGGAACAGGATCGGCTGTTCGCGGGCGGCTGTTGTCGGCTCGGGTAGCGCCGCCGCGCGTTGCACGATCTTGACCACGGTGTCGTGAAACGGCGACTTGTCGCACACGGGGTCGGCGTTGGCTGCGTCGCCGGTGAGCAGGTACGCCTGGCAGCGGCAACCGCCGAGGTCGCGTTCCCTTTCGTCGCAGCTGCGGCACGGCTCCTTCATCCAGTGCAGACCGCGAAAACGGTTGAACGCGTCGCTTTCGTACCAGATCTCGCGCAACGGCATGTCCTTCACGTTCGGCAGCGTGAGGCCGGGCAGGCCGCGCGCCGCGTGACACGGCAGCGCGGCGCCGTCGGGCGCCACGCCGAGAAACACCGCGCCCCAGCCATTCATGCAGCGCTTCGGGCGGCGCTCGAAGTAGTCGGGCACGACGAAGAAGATCTTGCAGCGCTCGCCATGCGTGCGGCGATAGCGCGCGACCACCGCCTCGGCTTCTTCGAGCTGCTCGCGCGTGGGCATCAGTTGCGCCTGGTTCTCACGCGCCCAGCCGTAGTACTGAGTGTTCGCGAGCTCCAGATATTCGGCGCCGAGAGCCAGCGCCATCTCGATGATCTTGTCGACGTGCGGCAGGTTGTAGCGATGCAGCACGCAGTTCATCACCATCGGAAAACCGTGACGTTTGAGCGCGGCGGCGACACGCTGCTTCAGGTCGAACGTGCGCGTGCTGCTCAGGAAGTCGTTCAACTGCTGCGTCGAATCCTGGAACGACAGCTGGATATGATCGAGTCCGGCGGACTTCAGGTCCCCAAGCCGCTGATCGGTGAGACCGACGCCCGACGTGATCAGGTTCGTGTAGAAGCCGAGTCTGTGCGCTTCTTCGACGAGCACTTCGACGTCGTCGCGCACCAGCGGCTCGCCGCCGGAAAAGCCGAGCTGTACCGCGCCGAGCGCGCGCGCCTCGCGCAACACGTCGAGCCATTGTTCGGTGGTCAGCTCGCGGCTGTGATCGGTGTAGTCGAGCGGGTTGTAGCAGAACGCGCAATGCAGCGGGCAGCGATAGGTCAGCTCCGCGAGCAGCCACAGCGGTGGCGGCACCGCGGCGGCCATGCTGCCGCCTTGCAGCACGCCGGGTTGAGAGCCTGGTTGAGAAAGATCAGTCATCGCACTACTCCAGCCAGCCGCGTCCATGCGCGTCGACGATGAAGGCCCGCACCTCGCTGCCGATGCCGGTCGTGTTGAACGCCTGTTCCAGCTCGGCGATGAGCGTATCGACGTCGCGCGTGCCGTCGCAGCGCTTGAGGATTTCTCCCGCGCTTTGATTGAGCTTCACCATGCCCTCGGGGTACAGCAGCACGTGCGCGTTCTGCACGGGCTCCCATTGCAGGCGGAATGGCTTCGCGATCGCGAGTGGAGTGGCGGGTTCGCCGCGTGTCGAGCCGTTCATTGCGGAAACGCCTTCTCGATCGAGTCGAGCATGGCCCACAGAATGTCGAGCTTGAACTGGAGGATGTCGAGCGCCCGTTCCTGCTGATCGCGTCGCGTGAAATGCGCGAGCGTGACTTCGAGTCCGTGCTGCACGTCGCGCTGCGCGAGCGAAATGCGCGAGCGGAAATACGCGAGGCCCTCGGCATCGATCCACGGATAGTGCTCGGGCCAGCTCGCGAGCCGGTCGCGATGCACCTGCGGCGCGAACATCTCGGTCAACGATGAGCATACCGCTTCCTGCCACGGCGCGCGGCGCGCGAAATTCACGTACGCATCGACGGCGAAGCGCACGCCCGGCGTGACGTGTTCGAGCGACCATAGTTCGTCGCGCGTGAGGCCGACCGCATCCGCGAGACGCGCCCAGGTTTCGATGCCGCCTTCCGCGTCGCCGTAACCGTCGTGATCGAGAATGCGCTGCACCCAACGGCGGCGCGTCTCGCGGTCCGGGCAGTTCGACAGCACCGCCGCATCCTTCAGCGGAATGTTGATCTGATAGTAGAAACGGTTCGCGACCCAGCCGCGAATCTGCTCGCGCGAGCATCCGCCGCCATTCATCTTCACGTTGAACGGGTGGTGGATGTGATAGCCGGTGCCCTTCGCGCGCAACTGCGCCTCGAATTCTTCACGGCTCCAGGCGGGTTTGTCGGTGCCTTGTGTTTGGGCGGGACTCGCGTCGCGCGTTGGTGTCGTGTCGTGAGTGTCTTTCGCGTTCATGCCGTCTCCGTTTTATCGTCGTGTACAGCCGCGCCTCGTCACTGCATCTGTCACTGCGCACTTCAAAGCTCCAAGCTCATTCCGTCGTAGGCGACCTCGATCCCATGCTCGCCCAGCATGCGCCGCTCGGGGCCGTCTTCGATCAGGATCGGATTCGTATTGTTGATATGGATCAGCACTTTGCGTTTCGCGCCGAGCGAATCGAGCGTTTCGATCATGCCGCCCGCGCCGCTTTGCGGCAGATGGCCCATATCCGCGCCGGTCTTCTTCGACAGGCCGAGGCGGATCATTTCGTCGCCAGTCCACAACGTGCCGTCGACGAGCAGCAGATCGGCCTCGCGCATCGCCGCGAGCACGTGCGGCTCGATCGCGCCGAGCCCCGGCGCGTAGAACACGCGCTGGCCCGACTGCAGGTTCGTCAGCACGAGCCCGATGTTGTCGCCGCGCTCGGGCGCATCGCGATGCGGCGAGTACGGCGGCGCCTTGCTCGATAGCGGCAGCGCCTCGATACGGATGCCGGGCAACGCATCGACGGCGAGCGGCGCGCCGTCGAGCGCGATGCGCCGATGCTCGACACCGCAGTAGTGCGAGAGGATCGGTGCGACCGGAAAGCCGGAGCGCAGGTCCTGCCAGACTGCGTCTGTCGCGTAGAGCGGCAGTGGCGTGTCGCGCTCTCGGAGCATCAGCAGGCCGGTCACGTGGTCGATCTGCGCGTCGATCACGAGCACCGCGGCAATGCCGCTGTCGCGCGTGCGCCGTGCCGGCTGCAACTCGGGATGCGCGGCGATCTGCGCGAGCAGATCCGGCGATGCATTGACGAGCAGCCAGTCCTCGCCGTTCGCGCTGACCGCGATCGACGATTGCGTGCGGCGCGTCGCCTTCAGCGTGCCGCGGCGCACGCCGTCGCAATTGCGGCAATTGCAGTTCCACTGCGGAAAACCGCCGCCCGCCGACGAGCCGAGTACCTTGATTATCATGCCGCGCGACGCATGCCGCTGCGTCCCTCGTCGACGGTGGGAATGAACATCGCGGCGAGTGCATGCGCGACGCGCGCGTGCAGCGCGGGGTCGCTCGCCAGATGACCCGCCGCGCTCACCAACTCGATGCGCGCAGCGGGAACCGCGCGCGAAAGGCGCCGCAGATTGGCGCGCGGACACACCGGATCGCGCGCGCCGTGCACGGCGGCGATCGGCACGCCGGCCGCCGCCGCGCCGCGCGCGAGCGACAGCAGCCGCGTTTGTCCGAGCCAGCAGCGATGCGCGAGGTAGTGCGCCTGAATCCGGTATTTGCCGATCAGCTTGCGGGCGTGGCGTTGGACGCCGCGCGCGTTTCGCTGGGCTGCGCGTCGTTGGGCGCAGCCGCGCGGCGTTGCACTCGCCAGCACCGCGTTTTCATAGCCGCGCCAGGCTAGCGCGAGCGCGCGTTGGCGCGCTTCGTTCGCCCCGTATTGCAGGGTGGCGCCGCACCGCGCGGCCAGCGCCGCGGGTTGCGTGCAGCGAGCAGCGGCACGCAGTGCTGACCACGCACGCGGCGCGCGCTTGCGTGAGGTGATGAACAATCCGCGTACTTCGCGCGCGGAGGTCAGAAACAGGCCGCGCAGCACGACGCCCGTCACCGATTGCGGACATTGCCCCGCATACGCAAGCGCGAGCGACGCGCCCCACGATCCGCCAAGCACGCCCCAGCGCGCGAAGCCGAGCCGCGCGCGAATCGCTTCGAGATCGGCGATCAGATGGTCGGTGCGGTTGTGTCGCACGCTGCCGTGCGGCGTCGATGCGCCGGTGCCGCGCTGGTCGATCAGCACGACGCGAAAGCGCTGCAGATCGAAGAGCCGCAGCGTGCCCGGCTGACTGCCGCTGCCCGGACCGCCGTGCAGTACCGCCACCGGCACGCCGTCGCGCGCGCCGGCGAGCGCGTACCACACGCGATGACCGTCGCGCGTGCGCAGCGAATGCGTTTCGAGCGAAGCGGGTGCTTGCGCGTGATGCGGTGAGCGGCGCATCGTCATGGCAGCATCCTCGCGAGCAGGTTGTCGCGATCGATCCACTGATGCTTGAACGCACCCGCCACATGCAGCACGATCAAAACGATCAGCGCGAAGCCGATGGCATGGTGAAGACTGAAGAACAGGTCGCGCAGATGCGCGTCGTCCCAGCCCCACTTCGGCAGCGGTATGCCCCAGAAGCGCGTGCCGTAGGTGTTGAACGACGAGCCGAGATACCCGGCAAGCGGCATCGCCACCATGCCGACATATAAAAGACCCTGCGTAGTGCGCGCGGCGGCGCGTTGCCACGGTGGCATCGGCGGCAGGGCAGGCCGGTGAAGGACCGCCCGCGCGACGATGCGCAATAGCACCAGCAGGAAAACCGTCAGTCCGAGCGACTTGTGCAGATTGATCAACGTCGCTTTGACAGGCAAGCCCTTCGGCAATCCGACCATATAGAGGCCGAGCGCGAGCAGTCCGACGATGCCGAGCGCGATCAGCCAGTGCAGCGCGATCAGCAGGCTCGCGTAGCGCGGACCGCCCGCGCTCGCGCGTGCGGTGACATCGGCAACAGACTTCGCGTTTGGAGAATTCGCTGTGGTCATGCGGTGTCTCCATCCAACTCATTAGAGGCGATCAGTATTTCGCCGCGACCGTCGACCGCGAGGTCGCCCGTAAAACGGACCGGTAAGCGATCCGCGCGCCACTGCGAAAAAGGCGCGATTTCGGTCGCGAGACTGCGTATGAGCAATGACCAGAATACGTCGAAACCGTGCCCGCCGCCGGTGAATGTCGGGGGCGGCAGAGGCGCGGGCCGTCGCGCGAGCAGCAGCGTGCCGCGCCTCATGCCATAGGCGTAATGCGCACCTGGTTGCCCCGCCACGCCCACGGTGCCCGCCACCAGCCGCGACGCGGCAAAGTCGCCCGCATTGCCGCCCACCAGCACGAGGCCGCGGCGCATCCGGTCGGCCAGCCGCGCGCCTGCATTGCCGTGGATGGTCAGCGTGCCGCCGCTCATGCCTTCCATGTCGCCCGTCAGCGCACCGCCGGCGAAATCGCCGCTGGCGCCGCGCACCGTCAGGCGCCCGCCGCGCATTTCGCAGCCCGTGAAGTGCCCTGCGTCTCCGTCGATATCCACTAAGCCGCCGCTCATCCTGAAGCCGCTGTAGTCGCCGACCGGGCCGCGCGCGATGAGCCGTCCACCCTCCATCCGCGCGCCGAGGCGATCGAGCCACGGCGCGGCGCCGTCGATCACCAGCGCGGCCACGTCATCGCCGGGCGCGGACGCGCCGGTGCGCGAAACGTCGAAGACGTCGCCGACCGCGCAGCGCTCATTGCCGGCCGGCAGCACGATGTGCTCGATCTCGGCCACGCTCAGGCTCGCCAGCGCCACAGGTAACAGCGCGGCCGCGTCGACGCGAAAGCCGGGCGGCGTCCTCACGCGCAACGTGGTCGTGCTCATGCGCGCCCCCCGCCGAGTCCGGCCGCCAGCTCGTGCAGATGAAAGTGGTACGGCCCGAGCTTGCCGCCGTAGTTGCCCGCCGAGATGCGCAGCACGCCGGCCGCGCGGCCGAGCCCGGTGGCCGCGCTGATGCCGGCCGTCATCGCCGCACCGACATCGGCGTCGGTCAGACCGTCGATGACGATCTCCAGCACACAGCCCACGTCCGCGCTCAATTGGCTGCGCGGCGCGAGGCCGATCAGGCTCGGACAGAACGCGTCGTTGGTCGACGCGGTCGCGCCCGCATACTTCGAGCCGATCTTCGAGCCCGACCGCACGATGCCGCCGGGAAACGGCATGATCACGTTCGGCAAGCGGCGCATCGCCGCGACGGCGGCTTCGGCGGCCGCGAGCGCGGCGTCGAGGTCGCGTGCGAGCAGCAGCAGGTTGCCGCCGCCGACGGCCTTGACCGTCGCCGCCGTGTCTTCGCAGACGAATTCGCCGTCCATCACCGGCACGCGCCAGTAGCGCGTGGGTCCGTTCCCCGCGTCGATCATCTTCGCGATCTGCCAGCCGTCGCCGAAAAAGCGCAGCCCGCTGCCAAGCGGCGCCGGGTCCGACAGCGGCGCGCGGTTCGTGGCAGCGTCGATGCCGCCGTAGACCGCCGTGCTCGGGCAGGTGAGCACGCACTGTCCGACGCGCCGGCCGATCTGCTTGGCGAGTTCTTTCGAGGACACCGCGAACAGCAGCACCGCGACGCCGGGCCGGCCGTCCGGCGTGAGGCCGGGTGCGAGCGTGCGCTCGACGCCCGCCTCGCAGCCGCAGCCGATCACCGAGGTCGCGAAGCCTGCCAGCGAGTTCGCCGCGTGCATCGCCCACGTCGGGTTATGCGCCGTGATCACGAGCCGGGTTGCCTTCATCGGAAACGCTTCCGCGAAGGTCGCGTCGATCGCGGTGCCGTTGATTTCGAGCGGGGCGGGGGCGTTCATCGTGGACGCGTCAGGTTAGACATTCGACGGGCAACAGCCGTCCGCCGCGGCAGCAGCGGCAGGCTTCGTCGTCGCTGATCGCGGCGTGCGCGAAGTTGCTCGCGAGGTTCGCGTCGCTATATGCGCGCAGCGTCTTCTCGATGGCGCGATCGAACTGCGGCGCGACGAAATGGATGCCGCCCGTCGGCGTCGCGACGAGCGTGCCGTCGCGCGCGACCAGCTCGCCGTCCTTGAACACATACGCGGGCGACGTGAACATCCGCTCGCGGTCCGGCTCGTCGCGATAGACCGCGATGTCCGCCGCCGCGCCCGCGCCGAGATGGCCTCGGTCGCGCAGGCCGAGCAGCCGCGCGGGACCGGCGCGCGTGATGATCGCGATTTCGTACAGCGAGAATTCGCGCTTGAGCTCCGGCAGCGCACTGGCGACCTGCGCTTCGGGATGCAGCTTCGCGAGCTGCTCATCGCGAAACGGCTTGTCCATCAGCAGGCGGATCAGATGCGGGTAGCTCGTGAACGGGCCGCCGTTCGGATGATCGGTGGTCATCGCGACGCGCCACGGGTCATCGACGAGCAGGAAAATTTCGAGGCCGATGATCCATTGCAGTGCGTTCACGTAGCTCTGCTCGCGATAGCGGAACGGCACGACGCCGCAGCCCGCGTCGCACTCGATGTCGCCCGCGACCCACTTGTGCGGGCGCGCCAGCGGCGCGTTGCGGAACTGCATCATCGTGTCACCCGAGGCCGTGACGGTCTGTCCGAAGATGATCTGGCCGACGTCGATCGACACGTTCGGCCTCGCGTTTACGGCTTCGGCAATCTGCCGCGCGCCCGATGAAAACTTGCGCGACCCCTCGGTGCCATAGCTGTGAAACTGGATGTGCGTCAGATGGATCGGCAGGCCGTCGGCGGCGTCCATCGTCGCGATGGTGGAGGCGAGGTTGCCAGGCACGCCGAGGTTGCTCGTGTGCACATGCAGCGGATGCGGCACGCGCAGCTCGGTCAGCGCGCGCGTGAGCGTGCGCAGCACGTCGCGCGGCGTGATGCCGTAATGCGCGTGCGGCTCGTCGACGTCGAGCGAGCGCTGGTTGAACTTGAACGCCGAGATGCCGCCGGGGTTCACCACCTTCACGCCGAGCGCCTTGCTCGCGTCGATCGTCCAGCCAACGTAATCGCGCAGACGTTCGAAGTCGTCGCGCCCGGCCAGCATGCGCAGGAACAGCTCGTCGTTGCCGAGCATCACGTACGCGCCGTGGTCGATGATCGGTGTGTCGCCCATTTCGAGGTGCGTGTGGCGCGCGTTGGACGGCATCATCGCCGGTTCGAACGCGGCCGTGTAGCCCATTTCGGCATAGCGGTAACCGGTCGCGAGCGTGCCCGGCGCACAGACGCCGCACGACGGTAAACGCAGATAGCGGCCATTGTCGTCCTGCACCGCTTCGTAAGCGGGGTCGCCCGGTACATCGTTGCGATGGTCCTCGGGCAGCAACAGGCGCGACAGATTGGTCTTGCCGCCGCCGATATGCGAATGCAGATCGATGCCGCCCGCCATCACGATCATGCCGGTCGCGTCGTACTCGCGGTCGGCGGGCGTCGCGCTCGGCACGTCGACGATGCGGCCGTCGCGGAAGGTCAGGTCGCGGCGCTCGCCGTTGACGTTGCGGGCCGGGTCGAACAGCGTGCCGCCCTTGAGCCGGACGAGGGTCATGGCAGGTCCTCGCGCGTACCCGGCCGCGCGCTCACCTGTTCGCTCAACCGCGCGGCAATCGACGCCACCGGCTCCAGCGCAACACCACGCGCGGCGGTGAGCGGCATCACGACCGAAGCGTCGACGCGAAACAGATGCCCGCCACAATCGATGCCCGGCGTCGCGACGGGCACGAACACGGTATTCGCGCCGCGTGCCTTCGCGGCATCGGCGAGCGCCGGATGGCCGAGCACGATCAACGCCGTCGCGGGATCGAGCGACGCGGGCCAGGCATGCGGCGCGAAGCTCGCGATCCACAGCAGCGCATCCACTTCTCCATTGGCGACGAGCCTCGCCGTGCGATAGCGGTACGGATCGTGATCCAGTGGAGCGGCGCCCGCGGCGCGCGCCGGCATCGACACGCGCGTGCGCAGCGGCAAGCCGGATAGCCACGTGACCGTCTGATTGACCGTCAACGCGCCGTCGTCGCCGCCAAGCGGGAGACAGGCCGCGCGCGTCGTGCGATTCACGGCTTTCACGATCCGGTTCAGCGCTTCGATCAGCAGCGCGGCGTGTGGAGCGGGCAGTGCGGCCGGTTCATAGACGACCACCGTGTAGCGCGCGCTGGCGATGCGGGCCTGCAATGACGCGAGCGCGTCACCGTCGCTGTGATCGCCGTGGCGCAGCGTGGCCGCGTCGTGTCCTTCGGCGAGCGCGGACCACAGCGCGAGCGTGTCGTAGGGATCGGCGTTCGCGAGCAGCGTGTCGATGCGCGCTGGCGCGAGACCGGCCGCCGCCGGGTCGGCCTCGCAGCCGACGAAGACCAGCTCGCGCGCGAGTCCGGTCCCCGCCAGCGCGCGCGTGAAAAAGCGCGGATAGCGTAGCGACGGCTGACAGCCGAAGAACACCAGCAGGTCGGCGCGCGCGCGCACTTCGGAGAGCGTCGTGAAAAACGAGCCGCGGTCCTGCAACGCGAGGGTCGCGGGCGTCAATGCATCGCCATGCAGATGATCGAGGATCGCACCGCAGCCGGCGGCGAGCGGATACAGCGCGCGAGTGCCCGCGACATCGGTGGCGAGGCCGCCGAACAATGGGCGGCGCGCGTTCGCCAGCAACCGCGCGGCGCGCGCCAGCGCCGTATCGGTGTCCACTTCGTTGCCGTCGGCCACACAGGCGCATTGCGCGTCCGTCGCGCCGTAATGCGCGAGTGCTCGAGTGAGCCGCGAACATTCCGTGTCGGGCACCGCGAGCGTGCCGTCGTCGCGGGAAACGGCGACCAGGTCGTCGCACAGCAATGGGCAGAACGGGCAGATCCAGTCGCGTGTGAGTGCCGCGGCGCGTGCCGCGCTCGGGGTGGGGGGCGATGGATCAGTGGACGAGATGTGCATGGGGCACGTTTAGCAAGCTCCATGCCGATTTATTGGACGACGCGTCGGCGGCGCGTGCGCCAAGCGCAAGTGATCGAGCCTCAGTCGGCCTATTCCAGGGCCTGTTGCGCCATACAAGTTGTGTGCCGTTCTGGAGCAGAGTGTCACACGCGAGCTGTCCAGCTTGTGTTCAGTTTACATACAGCGCCGCCGGATCGCGTGGCATGGAAATTGTATGGAAGGCCTACGCGGAATCGGATGGCGCGCAGTCGATCCGTCGATCGTGCAGCGCGGACGCGACCAGCCATGCGGTTGCTCCGGTGCGGGCCGCTGCCGCCAGATCGTCGCGATTGCGGATGCCGCCCGCGCCGATCAGCGTGGTATGCGCGGGAGCTTGTGCGCGCAGGCGTTGGAACGTCGCGAGATCGGGGCCGGTGTAGCTGCCGACCTGATCGAGCGTCATCGCGATCACGCGCGACGGCCACCAGGCCGATGAGCCGTCGTGCGCGGTCGCGGCGAGCAGTTCGCCCGCGCGATGATCGAGCGACAGGATCGGTGTGTAGCCGTCGCGCCGAGCCGCGTGCAGTGCGTGGATGTCGCGCAGCGACTCGGTGCCGAAGACCGGCACGAGGGTCGCGAGTTGGGAGCCGGCAGCATCGCAGTCGTGCTGGCTGTTGCGTTGAGCGAGCGCGTCGTCGATGCGCTCGAACAGCGCGCGCATCGATGCGTAGTCGGCGAAACCGGCGTCGAGCCACAGCTCGACGCGGGGCAGGGCGGCGCGCAACGCTGCGAGCGTCGCTGCATGCGCGCCGTGCCGCAGGATGGCGCCGAGATCGGCGATATAGAGCGTGGGCGCGCCGCTGGCTTCGATGAGCGCGCGCGCGACGGCGAGCGGGTCGCTCGTTGGAGCGAGGCGGGACTGGATGGGCCGATAGGCGCTCCGCTCGCCGCGCACGGCGCGCACGACGTGGCCGTCGAGCAGATCGAGAACAGGTATCACCTGCATAGGGGCGCTTTCCTTTGACCAAGATCTTTGTCTACGAGTATCTCACCGGCGGCGGCATCGACCCCGAGCTCGCCGCCCCGGGCGGTCTCGCCGATTTGAGCGCGCTGATCGTCGAAGGGCGCGTGATGCGCGACGCGCTGGTCGCCGGTCTGCGCGAACTCGACGGCGTGCGCGTCACGTTCGCGACCTCGCGCTTCGAGACCCCAGGCGCGGGCGAGGCTCATTGTATGGCCGCGCCCGGCGAATCGATGACGGCCTTCGTCGCGCGCGTGGCGCGTCAGCACGATTATGCGTGGGTCGTCGCGCCGGAGTGCGATGGCTTGCTGCTGCGCTTTCACGATGCGGTCGGCGCGGCCCGCTGGCTCGGCTGCGCGAAGGAAGCGATCCGCGTCGCGTCGAGCAAGAGTGCGACCGCGGCATGTCTCGCCGCGCACGGCATCGTCACGACGCCTGCGCTCGAACCCGGCCATACCGCCGCGCAGCACGACGGCCGCTGGGTCGTCAAACCGGACGACGGCGCGGGCGGCCTCGACACGATCGTGTACGAGCGCTTCGCCGATGCCTGCGCGGAATACGAGGCGCGCGCGGCCGCGGCGCGCAATCCGGTGCTGCAGGCGTGGATCGACGGCGAGCCGTTGAGCCTGTCGCTGATCTGCCGCGGCGACGCCACCAAGCTCCTCAGCATCAACCGTCAGCAGATCGGCCTGAGCGGCGGCGGCGCGTCGGGCGGTGCCGCGCGGATCGTCGAATTCGACGGCGTGCTCGTGGATCAGATCGACCAGTACAGCGAGATGGGCCGCGTGCTGGAGACGCTCGCGCAACGCGTCGCGCGGGCCATCCCGGGTTTGCGCGGCTTCGTCGGCATCGACGTCGTGTGGCATCCGCAACGCGGGCCAGTCGTGATCGAAGTGAATCCGCGTCTGACGGTCGCTTATGCAGGGCTGTCGGCGGCGCGCGGCGGCGGCCTGACACGCGCGCTGCTGGCCGCGCATGGCGTGCGCGTCGGGCGCTGCGGCGCGCCGCGCGCGGATGCGCCGACCTTCGAGGTGCGTCCTTGAGCCCCGCCCGTACCATCCCGACCGCGCGATTCGGCTGGGACGTCGGCGGCGCGCATGTGAAGGTGTCGCTCGTCGACGCCGGCGGCACCGTGCTCGACGTCGCGCAATGGGCGTGTCCGCTATGGCAGGGACTCGACCATCTGCATCGCACGATCGACCTCGTTTGCGAGCGCTGGCCGCAGGCCCGCATGGCGTGCGCACACCATGCGGTGACGATGACGGGCGAGATGGTCGACCTGTTCGCGGATCGCGCGGCGGGCGTGCGCGCAATCGTCGCCACGCTCGCGCAGCGGCTCGGTTCACCGCTGCGGTTTTACGCCGGCGAGGTCGGCTGGTTGGCTGCCGCAGACTGCGCGGCCGGCTGGCGTCACGTCGCGTCGGCGAACTGGCTCGCGACCGCGAGCTGGATCGCGACACGCATGACGAACGCGCTCCTCGTCGATATCGGCAGCACCACGACCGACATCATTCCGATCGTCGACGGCCGCGTCGCCGCGCTGGCCGCGACCGATGCGGGCCGGCTTGCGAGCGGCGAACTCGTGTATCACGGCGTCGTGCGCACGCCGTTGTGCGGTGTCGCGCACCGGATCGAATTCGGCGGCGCCACGCTCAACGTGATGAACGAATGGTTCGCGACGACCGCCGACGTCTACCGGCTGACGGGCGAACTGGACCCGCTGCACGACGTGCAGCCGAGCGCCGACCAGGGGCCGAAGACGCCGGCGGCGAGCCGTGCGCGGCTCGCGCGCATGATCGGGCGCGACGCGCACGAAGCATCGGAGCTCGAATGGCTGCGGTTTGCGCAGCGTTGGCGAGCGCTGCAGTTGCGCGAAATCGGCGCGAATCTGCTGCGCGTGGTCGCCGCACATCCGGCGCTCGCGGCCGCGCCGCTGGTGGGCGCCGGCTGCGGCCGCTTTCTGGTCGCCGCGCTGGCGCGCGAGGAGGCGCGCGGTTATATCGACTTCGGCGCGTTGGCGGGCGTGCCGCAGGAATGCGCGGCGTGGGCGGCGACGTGCGCGCCAAGCGTCGCGGTCGCGTTGCTCGCGGCCTGAAGTGAAACGCACGGGTGGTGCAAGCAGGGGCAAGGGGGCGATCGAGGGAGCGGGACAAGTTCGGTGATGAACGCGGTTGCGAGACGAAACCACGCGACGCGACCGGGCCGGGCACTCAACTGGACACGAGGGTAACAGTCATGTGGGTGGTCAAGATCGGAGGCAGCCTGAGTCACGACCCCGCGCTGCGCCACTGGCTCAGCGAGCTATGCGAAGTCGGCGGCGGACGCGTCGTCATCGTGCCCGGCGGCGGCGATTTCGCGGACAAGGTGCGCCAGTACCAGGGCGAATGGCAGTTCGACGATCTGGCCGCGCACAACATGTGTCTGCTCGCGATGACGCAATACGCGCTGCTGATGCAGGGCGTCTCGCCCGAACTGGTGATTGCTTCGAGCGAGGCGAAGATTCGCCGCACGCTGCGCGACGGCCATGTCGCCGTATGGGTACCGACCGCGCTGATGCGCGACACCCCCGACGCGATGAGCAATTGGGATACGACCTCGGACAGCCTCGCCGCCTGGCTTTCGACGATGCTCAACGCGGAGCGGCTCGTGGTCGTCAAATCGTGCCCCATCGCCGCCGGCGATCCGCTCGAAACGCTGGCCGCGGCGGGGGTGGTCGACCGCAAGTTCGTCGACTACGTGACCGACGCGAACTATGTGGTCGAGCTGTTCGACAAGAGCAACGTCGCGCTGATGCGCGACCGCTTGCTCAACATTCCGGTGATCTGACCGAAGGCTACGGCTGCGGCGCGTTCCTCGCGCCCGGCGACGGTGCGGCGCTATCGAGGGGCAGTTCCCCCGCCGGCCGGTGCAACGCGCTCGCCCATTGCGCGACGCGCTCGGGATCGAGCCGCGAGCGGCGCCCGTCGGCGCACAACGCCGTGCGAAAACCGGCCACGTCCGGCGCGAGCGCGCGGATCTGCGGCAGTTGCGCCCAGCCGAGCGCGCCCGCGATGCCCACCATCGCGCCGCGCTGGCGCGCGAGCCGCATCCAGCGCGCGAGCGTGTCGACGTCGACGTGATCGAACAGCGTGCTGCCGTCCTTGCTTGCGGTATCGAACATCAGGCCGGCGAAGCCGAGCGCCGCGGTCTGGCTGACCAGCTCGTCGTCCATGCCGCCGTCGCACAGCAACACCGGCACGACGGTGGCAGGCAGATTCGCCAGCTGCTCGATGCAGCGCAACGCGGCTGGTCCGCGCGCAACGCCGACCTTCACGTAATCGACGCCCGCGTCGCTGATGTCGATCACGCGCGTGGCGATCTCGTCGAACGCGTCGGCCGGCACATCGCCGATCGCCGCGCTGAGCGGCTTGACCGGGTAGCGCGCCCGCAACTGCCGCGCGATGTGGGTGATGGCGGCAATCGACAGGCCACCGAGCGCGCCCTCGTTCGGCTCCTTCAGGTCGATCAGCTCGGCGCCGGCGCGTGCGGCGTCGAAAGCTTCGTCATCCGAGCGGACGCTCGCGAGCAAGGCGGTCATCGGTGTTCTCCGCGAGAAACGGGTTCAGTGATGGATGGAGGTAGCGGCGTGCTTGGCCGCCCCTTCGAGATTCGCGCGGTGGCGCGCGATCGCGGCGACGAGCCAGGCCCATGCGGTGCGCTCGTTCTCGCCGGCGGTTTTGTCGATCGCGATCTGCAGATACGCCATTTCCCGATCGACCTTGTCGGCCGGCAGCATGAAGAGCCGGCTCACCAGAATCGCGCCTTCCACGACCGCCGACTGCGCCCGATTGAAGCCCGCGAACGGCGCGTGGTTTTCGCGGTGCACGCATTTCATCACCAGCACGGGGCGCTCGTCGTCGTCGCGCAGTTCGTCGAGTTCGAGTTCGGCGTGCGCGAGCGATTCGGCGAGGCGCACGCTCGCGACGCGGCTCGCCTGCACGGTCGGCCAGTCGGTCGCGCAATGCGTGACGCAGCCCGCAAAAATACGCACATCGGTGGTGAAGTTGAGCACCGCCGCGCGCGTCGCGACGATATTGTCGAGCGTGACCGACGGACGGAAAGGCGCAAGGATGATGCGCTCATCCTCGGAGCGCGCGCCCATCGGCGCGATATGAGGACGGCCATCGCACGCTGCCGTGGTGACGATCGTTTCGTGGATCATGGCTGGGAACGTGTGCCCCGACAGCGCCGGAAGGCCGGCCGTCAACAGAAGTCAAACACAGACACGAACCGCGAGGGGGCCGCGGCCTGCGGCCCGATCGCGGGCTCAACGCGTAGCGACATACATCACGATTTCAAAACCGAGGCGTACGTCGGTATAGCTCGGGGTCGTCCATTGCATACGTGCTTCCTCCATGAGTTGAAACAGCGTTGCGCCGCCGGCCCGGCTTGATGCCCCCCGATGCCGACGGCAGCCGGCACCACGCAAGCTCCATGCCCGCATGTATGCCGACCGGCCAGGCGGGCATGCGTTCGCGAGCTAATACAGCGCCCGGCGAATTACGCCGCGCCGCGGCGTCCGCGCGGCATGCCAGACGCCGGCCGCCGCGTGGTGTGGCGAAAACGAAGCAAAGTGTTCCATCGCGGTTCGCTGATCCGATTGCGCTGTCACGCCGCGCCCGCCTCGCACACCGGACCATTCTGCTCTCATTCGCGTTTCATGGCGTGAAAAAGAAACTAACGATGTGATAGCGATAACCGATCCGTTAAGTCTGCCAAATAAAATCGTGAATTCCGCTTGGGCGTGTCCGTGCCTACAGTGCAACTCATGCGCTTCGTTCTTCCGGCAGTGCGCTTGCCACCCTTCGAGGACACGTCATGAACGATTTCAGTCAACCGCCGATCCGGCCCGAAGCTCACGCGCGCGATCCGCGCAATCCGCGCGAACGGTACGCGGCAGGCGTGATGAAATACCGCGAGATGGGTTACTGGCAACCGGACTACCAACCGAAAGAGACCGACGTGATCGCGCTCTTTCGCATCACGCCGCAACCCGGCGTCGACCCGGAAGAGGCGGCGGCCGCGGTGGCCGGCGAATCGTCGACCGCGACATGGACCGTGGTGTGGACCGACCGGCTCACCGCCTGCGACATGTATCGCGCGAAGGCGTATCGCGTCGAACCGGTGCCGGTTTCGCGCGCCGACGAGCCGCAATACTTCGCCTATATCGCCTATGAACTCGATCTGTTCGAAGAAGGATCGGTCGCGAACCTGACCGCGTCGATCATCGGCAACGTGTTCGGCTTCAAGCCGCTCAAAGCGCTGCGGCTCGAAGACATGCGCATCCCCGTCGCGTACCTGAAGACGTTTCAGGGGCCGCCGACCGGCATCGTCGTCGAGCGCGAACGGCTCGACAAATACGGACGGCCGCTGCTCGGCGCAACGGTCAAGCCGAAGCTCGGTCTTTCGGGCAAGAACTATGGCCGTGTGGTCTATGAAGGCCTGCGCGGTGGCCTCGATTTTCTGAAGGACGACGAGAACATCAACTCGCAGGCGTTCATGCATTGGCGCGACCGCTTCCTGTTCGCGATGGATGCGGTGAACCGCGCCCAGGCGGAAACCGGCGAGATCAAAGGGCACTACCTGAACGTGACCGCCGGCACGATGGAGGACATGTACGAGCGCGCCGAATTCGCGAAGCAGCTCGGCTCGTGCATCGTCATGATCGACCTCGTGATCGGCTGGACCGCGATCCAGTCGATGTCGCGCTGGGCCCGCAGGAACGACATGATCCTGCATCTGCATCGCGCGGGGCATAGCACGTACACGCGGCAACGCAGCCACGGCATCTCGTTTCGCGTCATCGCCAAATGGCTGCGCATGGCGGGCGTCGATCATGCGCATGCGGGCACCGCGGTCGGCAAGCTCGAAGGCGATCCGCTCGCGGTGCAGGGCTACTACAACGTGTGCCGCGACGCGTACAACGCGGTGGACCTGTCGCGCGGCATCTTCTTCGATCAACCGTGGGCGGGCTTGCGCAAGGTGATGCCGGTCGCCTCGGGCGGGATTCACGCGGGGCAGATGCATCAGCTGCTCGACCTGTTCGGCGACGACGCGATCCTGCAGTTCGGCGGCGGCACGATCGGTCATCCGGCCGGTATCCAGGCCGGTGCGACCGCGAACCGCGTCGCGCTCGAAGCGATGGTGAAAGCGCGCAACGAGGGCCGCGACATCCTGCGGGAAGGGCCCGACGTGCTCGAAGCCGCCGCGCGCTGGTGCACGCCGCTCAAGCAGGCGCTCGATACATGGCGCGATGTGACCTTCAACTACGCATCCACCGATACACCAGATTTCGCCGTCACGCCGACGGCGGCTTAGGCGAGTCGAGCCGGGCTTATCGCGCCAGCGCTTCAGGCGCACTCGCCATGCGGTGCAACGTCAGCGCGCGCGGCACTGATGACGCAATGGCAAACGCGACATCCATCAACGAGGTCCGTCATGCGTATTACTCAAGGAACGTTTTCTTTTCTGCCCGACCTGACCGACGAGGAAATCACCCTGCAGATCGACTACGCGCTGCGCCAGGGCTGGGCCTGCTCGGTCGAATACACCGACGACCCGCATCCGCGCAACACCTACTGGGAAATGTGGGGGCTGCCGATGTTCGATCTGCACGACGCGGCCGGTGTGTTGCAGGAGGTCAGGGCTTGCCGCGCGGCGCGGCCGCAGCACTACATCAAGGTCAACGCCTTCGATTCGGTGCGCACCTTCGAGACGATGCGCCTGTCGTTCATCGTCAACCGGCCGGAAGTGGAGCCGGGCTTTCGCCTGTTGCGTCAGGACGCGCAGGGGCGCACGCAGCGCTACAGCATGGCGGGCTATGCGGGCGACCGGCCGGCGGGCGAGCGTTACGGCGCGGCGGGTTGACCCGCCGCAAGGAGGAGCCATGACAGACGCCGCCATCGCGGACGCGCTGCTCGCGTCCACCGCGCACCGCGACGCCGCTGCGCCCTACATCGACCTGGCGGCGCTGTACCGCGACTCGGGCATCGGCGCGGTGCTCGGTGAACTCGATCGCGATCTGGTCGGGCTCGCGCCCGTGAAGACGCGCATTCGCGAGGTCGCCGCGCATCTGCTGGTCGAACGCGCGCGTGCTTCGCTGGGACTCGCGGGCGGCGCGCCGACCTTGCATATGTGCTTCTCCGGCAATCCCGGCACCGGCAAGACGACGGTCGCGCTGCGCATGGCCGAGGTGCTGCACCGGCTCGGCTACATTCGCCGCAATCATCTGGTCTCGGTGACGCGCGATGACCTCGTCGGCCAGTACATCGGCCATACCGCGCCGAAAACGCGCGACGTGCTCAAGCGCGCGATGGGCGGCGTGCTGTTCATCGACGAAGCGTATTACCTGTACCGCCCGGAGAACGAGCGCGACTACGGGCAGGAAGCAATCGAAATCCTCTTGCAGACGATGGAGAACCAGCGCAGCGACCTGGTCGTGATTCTGGCCGGCTACGCGTCGCGGATGGAAGTGTTCTTCGCGAGCAATCCGGGTTTCCGCTCGCGCATCGCGCATCACATCACGTTTCCCGACTACACGGAAACGGAACTGCTCGAAATCGCCGAGCGGATGCTCGGCACCCTGCATTACCGCTTCGATCCCGCGTCGCGCCGCGCATTCGCCGACTATCTGGCGCGCCGCCTCCGCCAGCCGAACTTCGCCAACGCGCGCTCGGTGCGCAATGCGCTCGACCGCGCGCGTCTGCGCCAGGCCAACCGCCTGTTCGCGACCGCGTTGCAGGGCGGCGAGCCGATCGACGCTGCCACGCTGACGCTGATCGACGCCGCCGACGTGCGCGCGAGCCGCGTGTTCGACGAGCCGCCGCAACCGTCCTCGCCATCGCCATCCACCGCGCGCGCCCTCACCGCGCCGCCGGGCTGAATCACGACACTCTCCAGGGAGAACGCCATGCAGGACGGACGCACGACACTTGCGAAGTTCCTGATCGACACGCTCGATCGCCCGCCGTGTACGGAGAACACGCGGGACAGGGCAGGACTCTCCGCGCTGTTGATCGACGTGGCGGCCGCCATCAAGTCGATCTCGGCCATGCTGACCCGGGGCGCGCTCGGCGGCAACTACGGTTCGGCGCAGACCCTCAACACGCACGGCGAGGAACAGAAGAAGCTCGACATTTCGAGCAACGACATCTTCGTGCAGCAATGCGAGTGGGACGGCCTGCTGGCGGCGATGGTGTCCGAGGAAATGGAGCAGGTGTACGCGATTCCGCCGGAGTATCCGCGCGGCGAGTATCTGCTCGCGTTCGATCCGCTCGACGGTTCGTCGAACATCGACATCAACGGCGTGGTCGGCTCGATCTTCTCGGTGCTGCGCACGCGCGACCCGGCCGAGAATGCGGCGAGCGAAGCCGCCTTCCTGCGGCCGGGCTGCGAGCAGGTCGCGGCCGGCTACGCGGTGTATGGACCCTCGACGATGCTGGTGCTGTCGGTCGGCAACGGCACGCACGGCTTCACGCTGGAGCGCGACATCGGCAACTTCGTGCTCACGCATTCGAACATCAGCATTCCGGACGAGACCGGCGAGTTTGCGATCAACGCGTCGAACGAGCGCTTCTGGGAGCCGCCCGTGCGCCGCTACGTGCAGGAGTGCAAGGACGGCCGCAGCGGCTGCCGTGAGCGCGACTTCAACATGCGCTGGATCGCGTCGATGGTGGCGGAAGTGCATCGCATCCTGATGCGCGGCGGTGTGTTCATGTATCCGCGCGACTCGAAAACGCCGGCGATGGAAGGGCGCCTGCGCCTGCTCTACGAAGCGAACCCGATGAGCTTTCTGGTCGAGCAGGCCGGCGGTCTCGCGATCACCGGCCGCGAGCGCATTCTCGATGTGCAGCCGCGCGCGCTGCATGGCCGCGTGCCGGTGATTCTCGGCTCGAAAAACGAGGTCGAGCGCATTGCGCGCTATCACGGCGAATACGACCGTGGCGAGGACAAGCCCTTCACGTCGCCACTGTTCGGCACGCGCTCACTGTTCCTGCCGGATTTCACGGCGTGACGGACTGTTGACCGCACGCACGGCATACAGAACCCAGTCATCGGGAGACAAGCGCATGTCAGTCAAACATCCGATCATCGCGGTGACCGGCTCGAGCGGCGCGGGCACCACCACCGTCATGAAGAGCTTCACACATATCTTCAGGCGCGAGCACATCAATGCGCAGATCGTCGAAGGCGATGCGTTCCATCGCTATGACCGCAACGGCATGCGCGCGGCGATGATGGAGCGCGAACGCGACGGTGTGCGGGATTTCAGCCACTTCGGCCCGGAGGCGAACCTGCTCGAAGAACTCGAAATGCTGTTCACGCGTTACGGCGAAACCGGCAGCGGGCAGTTTCGCCACTACGTGCACGACGAGGCTGAAGCGCAACTGTACAAGCAGGACGGCGGCACCTTCACGCCGTGGGAGGACGTCTCACCCGGCACCGACCTGATGTTCTACGAAGGGCTGCATGGCGCGGCCGTGACCGATAAGGTCGACATCGCGCGGCATGCGGATCTGCTGATCGGGGTCGTGCCGATCATCAACCTCGAATGGATCCAGAAGCTGCACCGCGATCAGACGATGCGCGGCTATACGCACGAAGCCGTGGTCGACACGATCCTGCGGCGCATGCCCGACTATGTGAACTACATTTGCCCGCAGTTCTCGCGCACGCACGTGAACTTCCAGCGCGTGCCGACCGTGGACACGTCGAATCCCTTTACCGCCCGCGAGATTCCGCAGCCCGACGAGAGCTTCGTGGTGATCCGCTTCGCGCGGCCGAAGGGCATCGATTTCCAGTATCTGCTGACGATGCTGCACGACTCGTTCATGTCGCGCCCGAACGTGATCGTGGTGCCGGGCGGCAAGATGGGACTCGCGATGCAACTGATCTTCACGCCGATGATCCTGCAGCTGATCGACCGTCGCTCGCGCGCCTGAGCCGATTTCATTGCAAGTTTAGCCGCGAGCCGGCCGCCGTGCATGGGGGCGCCGCTTTTCAGCGCTTCTTCATCGTCTCGCCCGGCGCGCACCAGGCGCTCAAATCTTCTTCGGGCCGGTCGAGCGCGCAGCCCCAATCGAGCGGCTGGTCCTGGTCGAAGCGCTTGCCGAGCCGCCACGCGATTTCCGCGCGCGCAAGCTGCACGCCCATATAGAACGCGTGGCCGCCGTCTTTCTCGAGATTCAGTTGCGGATACAGCACGAATGGATCGTCGCCGCGCCGGTGGCCGTCGCGGTTATATACGTGGATGCCGTCGGTGCTGACCTGCACGCGGAAATTCGGATCGCGCACGCCGCGTGCGAATTCGTCGATTTCATCGGCGCTGTACGGAAACGGGCGTTTCGCGTGGACGGTCGCGAGTTCGGTGCTGATACCCTTGGGCAGCACCTGTGCATCGCGCGCGGCATGCATCACACGGCGCGCGACATCGGCTTCGCGCAGCGCGCGCCGCGCATGCAGACTCACCGAGGTGGTCAATACCGCACTGATGCGCAATTCGGCCGCCATGCCGAGCAGCATCGCGTTGATGCCGCTCGTGTCGGCCTCGGTCAGCTCGGTCACGTTGCCAATGCCCATCATGATCGCGATGTCGGGATAGCGTTCGCGCAAGCGCACATAGCGCGCGATCGACGCGGCCAGGCCGAATGGAATCGGGTCGAGAATCGGATCGGCGAGAAACGCGCGGCCGCGCGCGGATAGCGCGTCGATCGCGGCGTCGAGCGAGGCCGCGTCGCCGGGTTCTCGTGAGACGAGAATCGGCGTGGATGGCACTTCGTCGGCGATCCACAAACTGTCGATGTTCAGGCTCATCAGGTAGTCGGTGCCCGCGCGGCCGCCGCGCAACAGTTCGTCGTGGCGCATCGAATCGACGCTCACGCGGTAGCCTTCGGCCTTGAGCCGCCGCACCGCGTCTTCGAGATGCGGAAACGGCGTGTCCGGCAGACAGCCGATGTCGATCACATCCGCCCCTTGGCTCCTGTATTCGCGCGCCCGCGCGGCGATGCCGTCGAGGTCGAGGCGCGGCGCGTCGACGATCTCCGCGAAAATCTCGGTGTCGTAGCGGCTCAGGTCGAACGGCTTCGCCTTGTGGCCGAAATACTCGGGCAAGTCTTTCACTTCCTCGGGGCCGCGTTCGAACGGCACGCCATAGTGCGCGCTCAACGCGTCGAGATCGCCGCGGCAGCGGCCCGGCACGATCACGCGCTGCGCGGCGAGCGGCGCGCTCACGCGGCGCTGAATCATCTCGGCGGTCATCAGCGCGGCGACCTGCAGGCCGATTTCGCGCACCTCCCAACTGAACGGCGTCGGCGCCATGCCGTTGAGCACGCGCAGCAGGCTCGGCTCGGCGAGCCGTCCGGTCAGGAAGAGGATGTGGTCCATGCGAGGTCGAGGGTCGCGAGGCGTTGCGCGAGCGCCGTTTCGAGTTGGTCGAGCGAGCGCGCGAGCGTCGTGTATTCGAAGCGCGCCAGACGCTCGACGTTGTCGAGTTCGATCGCCCGTGGCCGCAGTTCGACCCATTCGTCCGGGCTATGCGTGATGACGCTCGGTTCGGTGTCGCATGCAAAGACGATGCCGGGAATGCATTGCTTGCCGGCCTGTGCGTACATGTTGGTCGGCAGCGTATCCGAGATGCCGTACGCGCATTTGGCGACCGTGTTGCTGGTGGCGGGCGCGATCACGACCGTGTGATAAACGCCGTGATACAGCATGCCGACCGGCACGCCGCTCGCGCTGTTGTCGCGCAGCACGCGGAAAGTTTCGCGCAGCTTGTCGAGCGTCCAGCCGTAGAGCGGCAGCACTTCCTCGGCCGCCGCGGACAGAAAGAGATCGACGCGCGGCAGGCGCCGCGCGAGCGCGATCGATTCTTCGAGCATGTGACCGGAGCCGGTCACGCACCACGCGAAGCGCGCGTCCGGCTTGAAGTCGGCGAGCTCGCGCGCGGCCTTGGGTGCTGACTCGCTGGGGGGCGACGACTCGGTCATGCGTCGAGATCGAGCGGCAGACCGTCGGGCGGCGAGCCTTCGTGCGACAGCCTGATGTGCAGCCGGCGCATCTTCCGGTACAGCGTATTGCGGCTGATGCCGAGCGCCTTCGCGACGTTGCTGACGTTCCAGCGATGCTCGTCGAGCAGCGACAGCACCGTTTCGCGCTCGTTGAGCTGGATCGCGTTCAGCGAAGAAACGTCCGCCTCGTCGGCGAGATGCGCGTCCATGTCGGCGTTGGCGAGGCGCAAGGCGGCGGGCATGTCGGCCGCCGACGTGCGTTGCGTGACTTCGGGCGGCAGATGCTCGCAACGGATCGGCTCACCGTCGGACAGCGCGATCGCCATCTGCAAGACGTGCAGCAACTGACGGATGTTGCCGGGCCACGCGTAGGTCAGGAGCGCGTGTTCGGCTTCCGGCGTCAGCTCCGGCGGATCGTCGGTCTCGTTGGCGAGCAGATGATGGATCAGCGGCAGCTTGTCGACCCGCTCGCGCAGCGTCGGCAGATTCAGCTCGACACCTTTCAACCGGTAATACAGGTCCTCGCGGAACTCGCCGCTTTGCACGAGTTCGAGCAGATTGCGGTGGCTCGCGCTGATCAACTGGAAGTTGACCTTGACGGTCGTCTCGGCGCCAAGCGGCGTGACCTCGTGCTCCTCGATCACGCGCAGCAGGCGCGCCTGCAGCACGAGCGGCATGTCGCCGATCTCGTCGAGAAACAGCGTGCCGCCGTTGGCCTGCACGATCTTGCCGCGCCGTCCTTCGCGCTGCGCCCCGGTAAATGCGCCCGCGCGATAGCCGAACAGTTCGCTTTCGATCAGGTTTTCCGGCAGCGACGCGCAATTGACCGGCACGAACGGGCCGTTGGCATGCGGGCTGATGCTATGCAGCGCCTGCGCGAAGACTTCCTTGCCGGTGCCGGTCTGGCCGCGCAGCACGATCGGAATCTTGCGCTGGATCACGCGTGCGGCCAACTGGATCTGCGAGGCCATGCGCGGGTCGCCGAATTCGAGGTGCGCGATTTCGTCGAGCTTCTGCGACGGCACGTGCTTTTCGTGTTTTTCGGGTGCGCTGGTGCGCACGGCGGGGTTGCTGACGAACACGCTCGTCACCCGTCCGGTGGCGTTCGGCGGCGTCTGCGCGACGAGGAAAAAGCGGTTCGTCGCATTCGCGCTGTAGACGGTGACCGGATGGAACGAGCCGCGAATGCTGCGCGCGATCATGTCTTCGAGCGAGGCGTTGAAGGCTTCCTCGATGCGCCGGCCGCGCAGCTCGCTGAGCGAGCGGAAGCCGAGCTGGAACAGCGCGCTGCGATTCGCGGCGAGCACGGTGCTGTCGTCGCCGACGGCGAGCTTGCCGCCGTGCAGCGTGCCGACGAATTCCGGTCGGCTGTGGAAATGGATCATGTTCGCGTGCCGGTAGCGCGAATCGAGCAGACGATTTTCGATCATCTGCCGCGACATGCCGACCAGCACCAGCGAGTGCTGCTGCAGCAGCTTCGAGCGGCTCGTAACGTCGAGCACGCCGGCGATTTCGCCGCTGTCGTCGAAGATCGGCGCGGCCGAGCAGGTGAGCGATGTATAGCGCGGATAGAAATGCTCGTGCTGACAGACTGCGATGCAGTCGCGCTCCGCGAGACAGGTGCCCATGCCGTTGGTGCCGGCTTCGCGTTCGCTCCACAGCGCGCCGACGCGAAAACCGTCGCCGGCGACCGCCTCCGCGAACGGCACGGACGACACCTGATGCACGATGATGCCGCCCGAATCGACGAGCACGACCGCGAGTTCGGGGTCGGCCAGTTGCTGGTAAAGGGTCGTCATTTCGAGCTTCGAACAGGCGATCAGGTCGCCGAGCGCCTCACGGCGGGCTCTGAGTTCGTAGTCGGTCAGCACCGGTGGTGGGACGAAACGCGCGGGGTCCAGCTGGAATTCGTTGATGCAGCGCGTCCACGATTGAGCGACGGATTCGCTTGTCGGCCGCGTGGTCAACTGATGGTTGACGACGTTCAGAACTTCCCGGACGTGCGAATTGCTGTCAGCGAGCAACGACATGGGATTTGTCTCCGATGCGCCATTTCGGAAGCGTGAGCGCTTCGCACGCCGCGAATGCCGCTTTATCAAGCCTGCCTGCCCTTGGTGTGGCGCCATCTCGGTCCGCCCGCACCCTCGCGACCGGCCCTGCTACCAGGCGGGTGTTTAAAACTCTACGCCCGATGCAAGATCGGTTCAACAGAAAGTGACACTGGGTTTACCACACCGTGCCCGAAATTTGCTTTTCTGGATCGGGGCGCGCCAAACGGTTTGCATCTTGTGTGCCTGTCGCGGCTTCGGCACACAGTGTGCCGCGCGGCGTTCTACCGTTCTACTGAATGTTTCGCTCGCCATTACAGGCTGTTCAATTCTGGGCCGCGCCGCGGCGGAGGACATCATGGATCGTATCGATACTGTTCGCCTTGCCGCATTTTCCAGCCTCGGCGCGAATGCCGGCGCGCATGCCGGTGCGTTGCCCGAGCGCCTCGACATCGTCTTCATCGAGAACTTTATCAGCCAGACGGTCATCGGTATCGACAGCAGCGAGCAGCATGTGGCACAACCGGTACGCGTGAATCTCGCCATCGGCGTGCCCGCGATCCGCGCGTGCACGACGGACCGGATCGAAGATACGGTCAATTACGCAGCCGTGCGCGAAGCGCTGCTCGCGCTGTTCGCGTCGCATCACGTGCGGCTTCTGGAGGCGCTTGCCGAGACGATCGCGCAACTGCTGATCGCCGACTTCGGCGCGCACTGGGTTCGCGTGTCGCTCGCGAAACCGGCCAAATTTGCCGACCTCGCCGCCGTCGGGGTGCAGATCGAGCGGCGCCGCGGCGATGGATCCGCGGCGGGCGTGGGGGTTGCGCGTTACGCGTCGCTGGGCGAGGGTCTGGTGCCGAATTGATGGGGTGCCCATGCGCGGGGCGCTCGTGCGCGGGGCGCCCATACGCCGGGCGCCTCGGGCATTTCACCCAGCGGTCATTTCGCCGCCGTCGGTGTTTTGTCCGGGCCGAGTCCGCACGCCTGATACGCGGTGGCTTGCAGCGCGCGGAACTTCTTCGTTTGCGCCTTCGCCTGGTCCACGCGGAATTCCGCGCCGCCTTCCCCGCCGAGCGTCGCGTACTTCGAGAAGGTCGCCTGGTCGACGAATTCGTCATACGGCAACGAGGCGGCCATCTTGTCGATCACGCATGAGCACTTGTAGACGTTCGCGAAATCGTGGCCGTTATCGTCCATGCAACTGAGCACGTATTCGACGCGGCCCTCGGTCGGATAGTTGTAGCCGTCCGCCCACGCGAGCGGGGCGGCGAGCGGGAGCGAGAGAAGGGCGAGAAGCGCGCGACATCTGATAGTCATTGAATGCCTCTGCGGAGAGCATGGTGCCTGCTTCGCGAACCGCTGTGCGATGGCGGTCCCGTGCGGCCGCGAGGCAGTGGGATGGGCGAGGAGGCGGGGCCGGCAACGCCGCCGCCAACGGCGACGACACCGCTCACGGCGCCGGCCTCCCACGCTTGCCGGCGCCGTCAGTTCGGCGCGAACGGATGCGCGACGGTGCCCTTCTTCGCCACCACTTCGGACGCGCTCGGTTCGCCGCCGACCGCGCGCTTGATGGCCTCGCGCGTCGCCTGATAGTTGAACTGCTGGATCTTCTTGTCGTCCTCGGCCTGCCAGTGGATGAAGACACCGACGCAGAGGAACAGATCGTCGGCCTCGTCCTGCGGGATCGTGCCGTCTTCGACGCTGTCGGCCACCGCGAGCGCGACAGCATGCTGCGCCGGACCGAACATCTGCACGGCCTGCTTGGCGCCCTTGATCGTCACCTTGTTGAACAGGATCGTGTTGGGCTTCGTGATGAGATTGGGGGCAACGACGGCGAGCAGCGAAGTGAAGCCGTCCTTGTTGTTGGTGAGGGCGTTGCAGAACGCAGTCTCCGCAGCCGAACCTCGCGGTCCGATCAGCAAGTCGATGTGCGCGACCTCGTTGCCGTCGCCGACGAGCGACTCACCGATCATGACGCGGTTGATCTTGGCCATTCTGTTCCTCCAATGAGTAGGTATGGACCTGCTGACGAGGCGCCGCCTGCGACAGTCCAGAACAGCATCGCGAGAGCGGAGCGGGAATGCACGGCGGTACTAACTAACAGGTTCCGTGCCAGGCGGGGACGCGTTCTTGCTGGCGGAAAACGGCAAAGGTCCGGCCAGGCCGATCCAGGTCTAGCGGTGCGCTTCGATGCAACGCGCGACGAACAGCGTGGCGACCGCGAGGTCCGCGCTGGTGCCGGGATTGATCGCGTGCGCCTTCAGTTCGGCATCCCAGGCATCGAGCTGCGGATCGCTCGCCGAGCAGCGCGCGGCGGCCGGCGTTTGGCGCCAGCGCGCGTGCTGTTGGCGTGCCATCAGCGTGACACTCTGCGCCAGCGCGACGCCGTGCTTGCGCACAATGTGAGAGTCGGGCCAGCGGCCGAGGAACGCGAGAAACACGTTGAGCATCGCGATTTCGTCAGCCGTTTCGGGCGTCCGCGCGGGGGCTTCGCGGTACGCGGCGAGACCCGTGTCGAACAGGTCCGCGAAGCCGTTGGCGTATTGCCGCGCGATGCTGTCGCGCTCGCTGGCGAGCCGCATCGCGTCGCGCAGGCCGATCGTCGGCGGCGCGTGGACCGATTGCTCCGGCGCGTCGCCGAGACCGCCGGGATTGGCGAGCGCGATCGCGCGGTAAGCGAGCCGTGCGTCTTCGACGTCGAGGCGGCTCAGCACGTCGCCGACCGCCGCGCGCCACGCTTGCGCCGCTACCGGCGGTTCGCCGGTTGCTTCGAGGGCCGCGGCGAGCGGCGCGACGAGCAGCACGATCCCGAGGTTCGTATTGCAGCCGACGGCCGCGCGCGTGCGCGTCACCGCGTCCAGAATGCGCTGTCCCACCCGGGCGCTCCGGGCGAATAGCGCGTCGAGCGAGGCGTCCGCGCTGGCGAGGAACTGTGCGGCGTGCATGCCGTGGCCGGCGCTTTGTGTGCTGACATTGCCGGGTTTCGGCGTGGTGACATCGAGCGCGCAGGCTTCGAGGAAGGCCGCGCGCGCGTGCTCGAAGGGGATGGCGCGGGTGTCGGGCATGACGCTCACGCCCGGCGCTGCGGAGACCGCTCAGGCAATCCGGCATCCGCTTCCTGGGCCTGCTGGTTCACGCGCTGCTGCGCCGCGAGCTTGCGATCGAGCAGATCGTCGACGAGCGCGTCCGCGATATCGAGCGGCACGACCGACTGCAAGCCGCGCCACGCCGCCACGCCGTTGACTTCGAGGACAAGCGGCAGCGCGTCGTCGCCGGGGTCCGGGATCAGGTCCACGCCGGCGTAGTCGAGCCCGAGCGCGGCGGTTGCGCGCACGGCGGTCTGCGCGAGCGCGAGTGTCAGTTCGGCGGGCTCGCAGCGCGCGCCTTGCGCGACGTTGTGAATCCAGCCCTTGCCGCCGCTGCGCCGCATCGCCGCGACCGCCTTGCCGCCGATCACCAGCACGCGCCAGTCGAAGCCTGGCCGGCATCCGGCGACGAAGCGCTGCAGATACGCGACCTGCCGGTAACGCGCGAGCGAGGGCAACGGCGCGAGCAGCCCGCCACGCGCGCCGAGCCGTTTGAGGCCGTGGCCTTGCGAGCCGAACAGCGGCTTGAGCACGACCTGGCGGCCGGCGGCCGCTTCGCGCATCAGCACGCGCTGCGCGAACGCCGCGGATTCGCCGGCCCAGGTGGCTGGCGTCGGCACGCCCGCGCGATGCAGCAGGAAGCTCGTCATCGACTTGTCGACGCTGCGCTCGATCGCGCGCGCATCGTTATAGACCGGCACGCCCGACTCGCGCAGCGCGTGCAGGATGCCGAGCCGGAGTGTCACCTGCTCGAAGCTGCCGCCGGCGATGCCGCGCACGAACACGGCGTCCGGCAACGTGCGGCCGAAGCCCGGCACGGCGAGCCCGTGCGGCAAGGTCGTGTCGATCCGGCAATCCGCGAGATCGACGCAACGCGCTTCGGCGCCGCGCGTGCGGAACGCTTTTTTCAGCCGGCCGGTGTGCCAGCCGGTTTCGTCCGTCATGATCGCGATGCGCAGGCCCGTGTGCGTCGCGCCGGTCGGCGTGAATGGCGTGAGCATCATCGCGCGGCGGACTGGCCGCCCCACTGTTTTTGCAGCAGCCCGGCGTCGAGCCGGCCGCCATGATAGGTCGCGCCGCTTTCGAGGCTGCTGACCCACACCTCGGCGGGCGCGAACAGCGCGGGATCGATCTGGTAGAAGTCGAACTTGACGGCCGTGAAAACGTCGGCGAACGGCCGGCCGTAGTCGCGCGAATGGACGGAGGGCAGGCTGTCGGCGAGACGCTGGGCGATCGCGTCGTGCTTCACGGTCAGATGCACGCGGCCGCCGTACAGGATCGCGTCGTTGGTGCGGCCCATCGCCTGAATGCCGTCGGGCGCGGGCGGCGGCAGCGGCGCCGAGCCCGTGCCCGCAACGACCTCATCGAGCGGCACGCCGAGCACGTGCACCTTGTGCAGCGCAACTTCGACGACGCGGGCGACGACCTGTACCGTACCCGCGACAGAGTGTGTCGGCGTGACGATCAGCGTCAGGTGTTCGGGCGCGAGGCCGCAGTCGTGCAGCACCTTGTCGATGACGACCTGCGGCGGCAAACGGTCCACTTCGAGCACGAGCGCGCCGCGTTCGTGGCGGTCGCGATAGCCGAGCTCGTCGAATAGCGGCTCCTTGACCGCGAGCGCGCGCGCGGGCCCCGAGCCGAGCGAGAAGAACTTCTTGCCGCCGGTCTGCTCCTTGGTTGCCGACAGGCTCCAACCGGCGTATTGGCTGCCGAGACACGCGAGCACCGGCAACGACGTGCTGACTTCGAGCATGGTCGGCCACAGCGGCGCGGCCTCGAAGTTCGCGCGTACCGCGACGCGGCCGAGTCCACCCATGCAGATGCGCGCGATCAGCAGACCGGCGTCGAGGCTGCCGCGCGCGTCGACGCCGGCGTCGGCGATCACGGTGCCGCCGGCTGTGCGGGTGAGGGCGACACCGAGGTGCGCCGCATGCTCGACGAGCCGCGCGACGAGGTGCTCGGACAGCGCGTTCACGCTCGGCGGCGCGGCCGGCGCGCAAGGGTCAGCTATGGTCGTGGAGGCAGGCATGGTCGGATTCATCGCAGGTTTCGATTCGTTGGACGACGCGTTCGTGCTGCGCATCGAGCGCGGCGCGCACCGCGTCCACCGACGCCGCGCGCACGTGCAGCGTGCAGACCGGTTGCCCTGCCTCGATGCGAGTACCGGGCATCGGCACGTCGCGGCATTGCGGGTCGTGCAGGCAGGCGTCGGAGAAGGCTGGCGAGACGGTAAAAGGCCGCTGCGCGAACAGCACCCGCTGGCCGGCGCGCCAGCGCGGCTCACGGGACAGCGCGAGACTCGCGGCCGATGGCGGGCGGCCGTGGCGGCACGCGTCGAGATGACACGCGAGCAGGCCGGCTGGCCATGCATCGGGCGACGCGGTCTCGTAGAGCGCCATCGTCGACGACGGGCGCGCGTTGATTTCGAGCACGTCGAACGTGGTGCCGTCCGAGAGAAAGTCGCAGCTGTTGATGCCGACGAGACCGGTGCGCGCGCACAGCGCGTCGAGCGCTTCCTGGATGCGTGCGCCGAGCGCGGGCGGCAGTTCGATCGGACCGATCGAGCCCGCATGCACGAAGCCCCGATCGCCAATCGCGCAGGTGAGCTGCGCGGCGAAGCCGAGCACATGCGCACGGCCCTGCGCGCCAATGAAAAGCGCCGACAGCGAGCGGCCCTCGCCGACCCGCTGGAAGTAGCCGCATGTGGAACCGGTGCCTGCGCCGAACGCCGTGGCGGGTTGGATATGCGTGCCGCCACAGCCGTCCGCGCGTTTGAACAGCCAGCCGTCAGCCGTCTTGGGCCGCTCGAACGCCACGGCAGGATGCGCGATCCGCAACGCGTCGAGCAGCGCGAAGAAACGCCGCGGCTCACGCACGGCCGCCATCGCCTCGGCATCGTTGCCGAGATAGCGCGGCAAGCCGCGTTCGCGGCTCAACCGCGGCATCAACGGTTCGAGCCCGCTTGCGCCGACCCAGCCAAGCAAATCGGGCAGACGCGCGAGACGGGTAAGCGCGTCGACGAGCCGCCCCCGATCGATCGCGAGCGCGCTGCCCTCCGCGCCGATGTCGAACCACAGCTCGGCGGCCTCGCGCGTGTCGCGGTCGCCGAAGATATCGAGCGCGGCGACGTGCAGCCCGGCGCGCTTCGCCGACTGCGCGAGCCAACGCGCGGACAAGCCGGCAACCGCGATGAACGGCGCCTGCGTGGGCGGGCGGTGCGGCTTCGTCATGGCCGCTCTCAGCCGAGACCGGCCGCGACCGAGCGGGCCTCGTCGTACGCTTCCCGAAAGCCGAGGTAGACCGGCTTGCCGCCCGTGCGCATGCGCATGAACAGGCGATGCTCGACCTGATACTTGACGTTGCCAATCGCCAGCGCGCCGATGCCGACTGCGCCCGCGTTCGGCACGCCGTCGATCGGCTTGCCGTCGTTCATCACGTTCACGCCGGCGATGCCTTCCGGTGGCACCGCATTGACATCGGCGGCGACGAGCAGGCGTTTCGCATGCGCGAGGTCGTCGCTGCTGACCGCCTGCACGCCCGCAAGCGCGGTAGCGAGCACGATTTCCGCGTCGGCGAGCGCGCCGCGCAGTTCGTCCGTCGTCGCGGCGCCGATGCCGTTGGTGACGACGCCGAAACGCTTGTTGAGATCGGTCGAGGCACCGACCGCGCGATCGCGGTCGTGGTGGCTCGCGATCGTCACGTCGGCGCCGCGCGACGCGGCAATCGCTGCCGCGATGCGCCCGACCGCGCCGGTTCCGCCGAGAATCAGCACGCGCTTGCCGCCCAGCTCCATGCCGTGCTGTTTGCCCAGATGCCGCTCGACCAGCGCGACGAGCGCGGCCGCGGTCGTGTACGAGCCGCTCGGATCGGCGAACACGGAGACCTCGAACGGCGGGACCATGGCCTTGCGTGCAAGGTCGAGCATGTCGGCGGCCTGCATCACGTCGCGTCCGCCGATGAAGATGCCGGTGCGCGACACCCCTTTCGGACCGCGCGAGAAGATCGCGTCCTGCGTCAGGTTCGCGACCATCCCGGCCTCGACGTTGCAATACGGCACGATGACCTGATAGCCGGCATCGGCGGCCATGTTGACGTCGAACGGACTCATCTGCGGCGTGGCCGTGAACATGTGCAGGATGTAGGGCCTTTCAATGGTTTCTGACATGGCAGGGGCTCGTTTCAGTGGCAATCTCAGGGACGGCGCACGGCAAAGCCGCGCCGCGCGTGGCGCGATTCGCGCCGCGCGTCATGCGGCGTCGATGTGCGGCGCGCGCGCCTCGGCGCCGCGGATCGTCGCACCGCTATTGCGGCCCGCGACGACACTGCATTCGATATGCGGCAACGCGCTCGCCACGGCGCGCGCGGTTGCGAGCGCGCCGTTGGCCTCGCGTTCGCTCGCGAGCACCGCGAAGCCCGTCGGGCCCCACGAGGTCTGGCCGATGCCGGCGGTGCGCTCGGCGGCGACCGCGCGCAGCACGCGCTCGACGTCGGGACTCGCGAACACGCCGCCTTGCGCGCTCGCGAAGTATTCGCCAATGGTCTGCTGCATCTCGGTAAGGCCGTGCGCGAACGGCGCGAAATTCTGCTCGGCCGCACCAGGCAGGATCTGCAGCAGCACCAGATGGCACAGATGCGCGGCGAGCCGCTGCGGAAACGGCGCGAGCGCCGCGAGCGCGCTGCGTTCCTCGGCACCGTGCAGACCCTCGCGGCTGTTGTCGCTGACGAGCAGCACGCGCCACTGCTGTGGAAACGGCTGGCGCGCCAGCAGCGGCGGCGCGCTCTGGCGCAGATCGCCGGGCGGGCCGCCGTCGAGCAGCAGGCCGCCGCACTCGAAGCCGAGAATGCCGATACCGGAGCGCGCGCCGCGTCCGAGCAGACGGGCGAGTTCGGCGCTCGTCGCCGGCTGGCCCGCGAGCCGCGTGAACGCGGCGCCAACGGCCAGCGCCAGCTGCGTGCCGGAGCCGAGGCCGGTGTGTGCGCGCGGCGCCTCCTGCACGTCGATTGCGAGCGTCGCGGGTCCATAGGCAGCCCGCAGCCGCGCGAGACACAGTGCGATTCGCTCGCGCTCGGCCTCGTTCACGGCGCCGCCAATCTGCTCGCGCTCCGCGTGCCGTGCCTCGATGCGCGTGCCGTGCGTATCGATGACGAGACCCAGGCTGCCGAACGCGCGTCCGAGCGATGCGTTCGGATCAAGAAAGCCCAGATGCAGCCGCGCGGGCGCATCGATCGTGATGGGGCCTCGGGGCGGGAGACGGCGAAGCTGAAGCGGCATCTCGGGTTTCCTCAGGTGTCCTTGCGGGTGTACGAGACCGGGTTCGGCCGCGAGCGGCGGGCGGCGCGTCGCCGGTCCCGGCGGCCGTGCGCCCGGCGACCTCAAGCGAAAGCCGTACCAGGCGCCGAAAACGGCTTGAGCGCAGGCCCGGCCTGCTGGAACCCTAAGGCGCACTTGCCGCGCGCCGCGCTGTTTCGCCGTTGCATGGACGCTGTGTGACGCCGAAGGCGCACTGTGTCACGCGCTGTTGCATGCGGTGACGCTCGCGCGCGTCAACCGCCTTGCTCGGATTTCGGCGCGTCGTACTTGATATAGCGGAAGCGCTGATCGTCGGAGGGCGTGCCTTCGAGCGGGCCGTCCTCGAGGCCGGGCTGCCAGTGGACCACCGATTCGATCTTCGTCGCGAGCGCGAAGTCCTTGTCCGTGATGCCCTTGGCGCTATGCGTTTTCAGCTTCACGGTCACGAATGCGTACGAGACCGTCAGATCCGGGTGGTGCCACGCGGCTTCCGCGAGATGGCCCACTGTGTTGACGACCATCAGCGTTCCCTTCCATCCCTCGGTGCGGTATTTGCGCCGCAGCCAGCCATCTTCCAGATACCAGTGTTGCAGAGGACCGACGAGGCGCTGCTGGATCTCTTCGTCGGAATAGACGTGCTCGGTTTTTGCCATGGCGGTTGCTCCTCGAATGCGCGAATCGTTCGCCGAACGAAGCATCGTTGCAGGTGACAGGACCGTGCTGCGGCGCATGATTCGCAAAGGACACGATTCGTCTCACGCAGGTGACACAGAATGTGCCGCATTGCGTGACGCAACCCCCTCAGCTTACCGCCGTGCAAGCATTCGCGCGCGACACGCGAGCACCGCCACCCGTGGCGCCTGTGCAGTCGCGGGCCCCGGCGGGCAAAAGCGGCAAACAACGTCGTTATTCCGGCATGGAATATGCATTTGCCTTTCATGCGCCGCAAAGCCCGACATCGAATCGGGATGGCGCGTTAATCGTTACCTGCAATCGAGAAGGCGCGCACGATGCGAAGAGGTAGCGTGGGTCATTCGTGAGTTGAACCGCTGGACAATTCTGGAGGAGACATGAACTTACGCACTGTAGTTCTTGGGCTCGCGATCCTCGCATCCGCAGCCTTTGGTTCTCTGGCTGCGCAGGCCGATTCGCAGCTCGACGGACTGATGAAAAACCCATCCAACTGGGCGGCCCAGGCGGGCGATTATGCGAATCACCGCTACAGCCCGCTCAAGCAGATCAACGAGAACAACGTCGGCAAGCTGCAGGTGGCGTGGACCATGTCGACCGGTGTGCTGCGCGGCCATGAAGGCGCGCCGCTCGTGATCGGCGACACGATGTATATCCACTCTCCGTTTCCAAACAAGGTCATTGCGGTCAACCTGAAGGACCAGACCTTCCTCTGGCAGTATCTGCCGAAGCAGGACGAGCAGGTCGTCTCCGTGATGTGCTGCGATACCGTCAATCGCGGCCTCGCTTACGGCGACGGCAAAATCTTCCTGCAACAGGCCGATACCAAGCTCGTCGCGCTCAACGCGAAGACGGGCGAGGTGGTGTGGACCGCGCAGAACGGCAATCCGAAAGCCGGCGAAACCAACACCAACGCGCCGCACGTGTTCGGCGACAAGGTGCTGACCGGGATTTCGGGCGGCGAGTTCGGCGTGCGCGGGCGTCTGGTCGCGTACGACATCAAGACCGGCAAGCCGGTCTGGACCGCGTACAGCACGGGCCCCGACAATGAAATGCTGCTCGACCCGCAAAAGACGATGACGTACTCGAACGGCCAGATGGTGCCGGTGGGGGCGGATTCGTCGCTGAAGTCGTGGAAGGGCGATCAGTGGAAGCTGGGCGGCGGCACCACGTGGGGCTGGTATGCGTGGGATCCGAAACTCAACCTTGTCTACTACGGTACTGGCAATCCGGGCACATGGAACCCGACGCAACGTCCGGGCGACAACAAATGGTCGATGTCGATCTTCGCGCGCGACCTGAATACCGGCACGGCCAGGTGGGTCTACCAGATGACGCCGCACGACGAATGGGACTACGACGGTGTCAATGAAATGATCCTGTCCGACCTGACGATCAACGGCAAGAAGGTGCCCGCGATCGTGCACTTCGACCGTAACGGCTTCGGCTACACGCTCAATCGTGAAACCGGACAGTTGCTGGTCGCGCAGAAGTACGACCCGGCGGTGAACTGGGCCGATCGCGTCGATCTGCAAAGCGGCTTGCCGATTCGCAACGTGACGTACTCGACGCAGGCGGCCGGGGCCGATCACAACGTCAAGGGCATCTGCCCGGCGGCGCTCGGTTCGAAGGACCAGCAACCGGCGGCGTTCGATCCCAACTCGAGCCTGTTCCTCGTGCCGACCAACCACGTCTGTATGGACTACGAGCCGTTCGAGGTCGACTACGTGTCGGGGCAGCCGTACGTGGGCGCGACGCTGTCGATGTATCCGGGACCGAACGAAGGCAACTCGATGGGCAACTTCATCGCGTGGGATGCGAGCAAGGGCAAGATCGTCTACTCGAAGCCTGAGCGCTTCTCGGTGTGGTCGGGTGTGCTGGCGACCGCGGGTGGCATCGCGTTCTACGGCACCCTGGAAGGCTACCTGAAGGCGGTGCGCATCAAGGACGGCAAGGAACTGTGGCGCTTCAAGACGCCGTCGGGAATCATCGGCAACGTCTTCACGTATGAGTATCAGGGCAAGCAGTACGTCGGCGTGTACTCGGGCATCGGCGGCTGGGCCGGCATCGGCATGGCGGCAGGTCTCGAAAAGCCGACCGAAGGTCTCGGCGCGGTCGGCGGCTACAAGGATCTCGCGAAGTACACGGCGCTCGGCGGCACGCTGTTCGTGTTCGCGATTCCTGGCGAAAAGAGCTGAACCAGCGGCTCGAATGAACGGCTGAACGAGCGGGGCGGCCTGAACAGGCACGGTCGCCCCGTCAGCCTCGCACAATCAGTGAATCACCCCCCCCAACCGCGCCCGCATGGTGGATGCGTCGATGAAGCGCATCCGGGCGCGGCTTATTTCCCGATGGAGACATGTGCATGAAAGGCCGATCTATCCTGTTGCTCACCGTGTTGCCCGCAGCGCTCGTCATGTTGTCCGTCGGTTACGCGCAGAACAATCCTTCGATTGCGCAGGTCGCGTATAAAGTGGTCGACGGCACCAAGGTCGACAGCAATACGCTGCAGGGGTGGAAGACGTGGCGCGCGCTCGCCTGTGAACGCTGCCACGGCGCGCAGCAGCAGGGTCTCGTCGGACCGTCGCTGATCGACGCATTCAAGACGCTCGACAAGGACGAGTTTCATCGCACGGTGTTCGGCGGCCGGGTGGCCAAGGGCATGCCCGATTTCAGCACGAGCCAGATGATGCAGAAGAACTGGGAAAACCTCTACGCGTATCTGAAAGGGCGCTCCGATGGACAGATCAAGCCGGGCGATCTGCAAGCCCTCGACGCTAAATAAACGCCGCGCCGTCACTCTTACGGAGGTTCACGATGCGTGATAAGAGAAGCATGTTGGTGCATGTCGGCGTGATCGCCGCCGCGCTGTGCGGCGCGGCGCTCGCGAGCGCCGCGGTGCGGGCGGACGGCGCGCTGCCGAACAACGACGGCGCGGACGGCGTGCTCAGGGTGTGCGCGGACCCGAACAACATGCCCTTGTCCAACAACAAGGGCGAGGGCTACGAGAACCGCATCGCGGCCCAGATGGCGAGCGACTTCGGCTACAAGCTCGAATACACGTACTTTCCGCAGCGCATGGGCTTCGTGCGCCACACGTTGCGCGAGAAGGACGAGGGCAGCGGCCGCTATCGCTGCGACCTGATCATCGGCGTGCCGAAAGGCTATGACATGACCTCGACGACGCAGCCTTATTTGCGGTCCACTTACGCGATGGTGCTGCCGAACCGCCCCGAGTTCGCCAGCATCAAGACGCCCGACGACCTGCTCAAGCTGCCGCCCGAGCAACTGCACAAGCTGCGCCTGGGCATCTTTTCGCAAACGCCCGCGGTGGACTGGCTGCTCAGCCACAACCTGATCGACCAGGCAGTGTCGTATCAGGTGCAAAGCGGTGATCCGGCCGTGTACCCCGGACAGATGATCGAACATGACCTGCGCGCCGGCAACGTCGACGTGGTGTTCCTGTGGGGGCCGATTGCCGGATACTTCGCGAAGCGTGCCGGTGACTCGGTGAGGCTCGTGCCGTTCCCGCCGCAACCCGGCATCCGCTTCGACTACACGATTTCGATGGGCGTGCGCTACGGCGAAAAGGAATGGAAGGACAAGGTGGATCAATGGATCGGCGCGAATCACGACAAGATCGACAGCATCCTCGCCACCTACCAGGTGCCGATGCTCAAACCGGTCGAAGCGCCGGCGGCGAAGCCTGGCGATGCCTCGCAATGACGCGCGCGTGCGGCGCGGGACCAGCCATGGCGCGCGCCGCGCTGATGTGGATGCTGTGCGCGCTGTGCCTCGCGCCGGCCGCCGCGCTCGCGGCGAACGCGGCGCCAGGCAGCGGCGAGATTACGCCGGCCGAGCGGCTGATTTTTCTGACCGATCATCTGCACGGCGTCGCCGCGCAGACCGAGCTCGACTACGCATTGACCGATTCCGGTCAGCCGACGCACGGCACCGAGCTCGTCAAGGTGCTGGTGATGAGCCCGGACAACGCGAAAGGCGACGCGCGGGTGTCCGACCACAGCGGCAACGTGAACCTGCCGATCGGCGGACTGCAATGCAATCCGGCGATCATCTATTTTCTCGAACGCGACATCGCCGAGATGCAGGGTCTCACCGGCGGGCAGCGCCGATATTTCCAGCAGCGGCTGCGTCTCGCGCTCGCCGCGGGGCCGCAGATCGAGAGCGTACCGAGCGAGGTCGGCGGTAAGCCGGTCAGCGCGCGGCGCATCGTCGTGCAGCCTTATCTGAACGATCCGAACGGGGAGCGCTTCACGCAATACCTGGGCAAGCGCTACACGTTTCTGCTCGCCGAAGGCGTGCCGGGCCAGGTGGTGCAGATTCGCACCGACGTGCCGGGCCCCAACAACGATTTCGCGCATCCGGCGCACACGGAGTCGTTGAGCTTTCAGTCCGCACTGAGCAAGTTGCCGGCGCCGGGCAAGGCGGTGAAGCCGTCGAATGCGCCGCGGGCCAGTCGCTGAGGCAATGGTTCCAATGCAGAAGGCGAGTTTCGCGACGCACCGGGTCAACCTGAATTTCGTTCGTACGCTGACCCTGCGGCAGTTGCAGATCTTCGTGGTCGCGAGCCGCTATACCAGTTTCGCGCGCGCGGCCGACGAGTTGCATCTGACGCAGCCGGCGGTATCGATGCAGATTCATCAACTGGAAGAAGCGGTCGGCCTGCCGCTGTTCGAGCGCGTCGCGCGCAAGCTCACGCTGACCGAAGCGGGCGAGGTGCTGACCCATCACGCGAGCCGCATTCTCGGCGAAATCAAGGACACCGAAGACGCAATGATGTCGCTGAAGTCGGCGGACAGCGGCTCGATCAACGTGGGCATCGTGAGTTCGGCGACTTACTTCGCGCCGAAACTGCTGGCGATGTACTCGCATCTGTATCCGAAGGTCGACGTGCACTTCTCGGTCGGCAATCGCGACGCGTTGCTGCGCATGTTGCAGGACAACGCGATCGATCTCGCGATCATGGGCCGTCCGCCGCCCGAACTCGACACGACGGCCGAACCGCTCGCGAAGCATCCGCAGGTCGTGATCGCGCCGTTGAGTCATCCGCTGTGCGGCGCGCGCCGCTTCGATCTGCAGGAATTGCGGCGCGACGTCTTCCTGTTGCGGGAACCCGGCTCGGGCACCCGGATGGCCGCCGAGGCGATGTTTCGCCAGCATCTGTTCACGCCCGCCAAAACCGTCACGCTCGGCAGCAACGAAACGATCAAGCAGGCGGTGATGGCGGGCATGGGGGTGAGTCTGATCTCGCTGCATACGTTGCAGCTGGAATTGCGCACGGGCGAGATCGCGCTGCTCGACGTGAACGGCACGCCGCTCGAACGCACCTGGCAGATCGTGCATCTGCGCTCGAAGCTGCTTTCGCCTACCAGCGTGATGTTCCGGCAGTTTCTGCTGGAGCACGCAGCGGTGCATCTGGAACAGGAATATGCGGCGTTTGCGGGGGTGTTTGTGAAGCCGCCGGTCGGCGCCAGGCGGTAGGGCGCCGGGGTCGTGGAATTCCCAGAGCGCCCGCAAGGGTGCCACACCAAATGGCAGCCAAAAACGAGTCCTTAAGGATGCGCCAACGTTGCGACGTGCATCGTGAGGGGCATTTCGGAATTCGTACTATGCCACGTCGGGACCGCGTGTTCCGGGCGGTTACCGGCGGAGCCCAGCAGTCCCAACGCGTCGATGATGCCGAGATATTGCTCATATTCGCCGACAGCGGGCTGCTCACGGATGCTGCATGCAAAGGTCAGTATCTTGAGACGCCTCAGCGTTTCCTCCTTCTGCTCCGCGATAGCGTTCTCGATGACGAGCGCTCCTTTACTGTGTCCGACCAGGGTCCTGATGTGGTCGGTGTGTTTAAGAATGTAGTGCAGTACGTCGGAAGAGCCGCTGCCATGCTGGAATACTGGAGCCTCGGTCGCGGCCGTCTTCGTTCCTGGAACGGTCGCGACCAGACTCCTTCCCACCGATGCGGCTCCCGGCACCAACACCGCCAGGGTGTTCTGAAGAGGCTGCTTCATCCAGTACGTAAAAAGTCCGAACCCAAAGAATCCTCCCAGCGCCTGCTGGACGACGTCAGCTAACCCGTAGCCAGGAACAATGCCTGCCACGGGCTTTCCCATTGCGCGGGAGACATTCCACGCCAAGGCCGCCGATCCGAGCGCGGAGCTTCCCACGCCACTTACCGAGATCGAGTCAATACGGCTCACGCCGTCTTTGGCGCCGAGGAACTCGGAGACATCGAAAAAGCACTGGATGTGAGGAGTCGCGCTGGCATCAACGATAACGATGGCACCCTCTGGGTTTGCTAACGCGCCCAGGTCCACCTCTTGAAGCGCGCGAGCAAACTGCGCGCACGAGTCACGGGGTGCGTGGATAGTCACGTCCAAACCGTCGATTTTCATCGCGCGATGAAAAGCATTGACGTCGTAGAAGATCGTATCGATGAGCACATTTGCGAACCGAAGGGAACTGACAAGCGGCTTGATCTGCGCGCGCTGCACCTCGAAATCTGCCAGATTGAAGGGCTCGTAGACAGTAAACATGGGAATGCACACAGAATGCGCGACCATACGCGTTTGTGCCGTCACGTATCGCACTTCCAATGATCCGCAGGGCTGGGAAAACTGCGCAGGTACGTGAAGCGTTCCTTCGGCAAGAGAAGGCCGACTCGCATAAACGTAGTTGGCCCTGAGCCATTGCGGCGGCCAATCTACGTGCCAGGGCCGCCATACTTTGTGCGATCGCCACACTGGGATCCGGGAGGTTCCAGAGTAGCAGCCCGGCCGCTCCAATGACAGGCGCGGTCTGCCATAGCTCGGCCGCGACGCGCAGCACTCGACCCCGAGCGGACTTTCGGCGCAACCAAGACGGAACGACCGAAGCCAAGCCGTCATCGCCCTTATCGAACGTCCTACCTGGACGCGGCGCGGACGCTCAACTAACCTTGCCGCACCATCAGGCTCTAACCGTGTTCCAAATCAGGAAGTTACAGCTATGGACCAGACCCAGATGAACCTATCAGCCCCACTCCTGTCGGCTGACTTGACCCGATTGTTTTCGGCCTACGGCTTTGGATGGGGTTACTGCGCCTTCGCCCTCCCCGCTGAAACGGTTTGTGCAAAACTCGGCGCTGCGGACGAAACCCCGAAACAACTGATGCTCGCCTTCCAGCTTGGTCAACGCCGGGTTTTGCAGGCCGTGGAACAGAAAGCGCTGCCAAGCACGGGCGAACGGATAATGCTGTCGGCCGCTGATCTCTGACGATAGATCAAAGCGCGGGCAAATCTGTCCGACTTGTTGTCGAATACAGCGAAGTGGCCGCGCTCGACTGTGACGGATTCCAGCCGCAGCAGCTGGTCGAACTCGATTCGCCTTCGTCAAACATCACGACGATAGGGTTTGCCTCGGCAAACCCTCTGCGAGTCAGGTTCGCGGTTAGTTCAGCGTGACTTGCTGCCGCGACCACGAGAACGGACCATAGGCATCGACGCCATTCGGTGCGTTCTTGGTCGGATCGAACGTGAACTTCGTCCATTCCATCGGCGTGGTCTGGCCGTGGACGATAATGCGGTGGAAGTTCGGCACGTTGTAATTCGTGCCCACCGGGTTCATCACGTATGGGTCGAACGAGCAGGGGGTAGCCGCAGTGAACGGGGTCGATGCGTCATAGACTTGAGTGGCGGGCTTGGCGTTTTCGTGTACGCACGCTTGATTCGGCATCAGCGGATTGTCGGACTGGTACAGGTGGGTGTCCCCGTTGATGACCAGGACGGGCTTGCCGAATTCAGCAGTACGGCGAGCAATGATGTCCACGTACTGTGCATATTCCGACAGACGGGAATTGTTGCCCAGGCTTTCCGCACTCCACATGTCGGCCTGCACGGCGATTACCAGTGCAGTTGCCTTCTGCGCTTCAGCTTGGTCGAAAGCGTTGTTGAGCCAATCCTTGGTAGCCTGCGTACGGTTCGCGACTTCCGTAGCCTGTTGCGCAGTCATATTCGCCGTGTCCGGAGTTTGCGGTTTCTTACCCGAAAACCACACGTCGGTACCATTGTTCGAACCGCCTGGAATGTTGGCGGTAGCGAATACCACGCCTTGGTTCGCCCACCAGACGTTTTCGACAAACTGCTTGTCCGTAGCGTTTGTCCCTTCCTGAGCCTGACTGTGAACCTGGAGGGCACCAGAACCCAGTGTCGAGCCTGCAGCAGGGAAGAACAGTTGGCGAACCAGGTTCAGGTTATCCACGGGATCGCCAGGCTTATTGGAGCCCGTGCTATAGCTCGGCTGGGGAATTCCAGCGACGTTGCCCAGCAGCGGGTCCGTATCAGAGTAGAAGCCAGCGATCTGCTTCGGTACCTGGCAGTCTTCCCATTCGTTGTCACCCGGTGTGTAGACCAAGGGCAGCGTGAACTGCGAGAAGAAGCTTTGAATAGCCCGGTCGTAGACTTCCGTGCAGTTTTCCGAGCCCGAGTGCAAGTCACCGACGTGGAAGGCAACGCTCACATCTTTATCGCTCGCGATAGCCGACAGGTACTGCGGCAGGTGCTTGAATTCGTACAGATCGTCACCGGGAGCAGCGCCTGCGGTCGGATTGGGATTGCCGTACGGCACATCGCCGAACAGCGCAAGCGAGAATGTCTTAGCAGTGGGGGGCTGAGACTGGCTTGCGCCAGTGGCGGGGCTGTTGCCATTGTTGTGGGAGCCACCGCAAGCGCTGATAGTCAGATTAGCAAGTAGTGCAGCGCTGAAAGCGATGGAGCGAATCTTGGGGAACGTTTTCATTTTAATGGGAATGTAAGTTTGCCTGCAAAATCATGCGAAGTCTTACATTCGTGGATGACACAACTATTACGAACCGGCCTCGATTTGCCAGTTCAAGTCTGGGCCTGTGTGTCCGGTACTTGGGGCGGGTCCGACTTTCAAACGTCCGCAGTTGGCCGCCCGTCGCCCCACGTAATCCGCAGCAACCGACCTATTCGGCCAAGAATCGCTTGATCGCTGCTGAAAAGGCGACCTCGTTGTCGAGCATCATCAGATGGCCGCTGTTGGCTAGTGTGTGATCTCCAGCGCATTTTTCCAGTGCCCAGTCGGGTACGTTCCAGCCTTTGCGTGAATGTTCACCGGAAAGCAGATACACCGGATGCCGGTCGAAGACCTGTTCTAGTATCGCAGCGTAGTTATCGTCGCCTGTTGTCGTGACAACCGACTGCCCCATGGCGCGAAGCGTGGAAGCTGGCTGGTGAGCAAGCCAGCGGATAGCGACTTCACGCAGGTGTGGCGCAGGTGCGGTAACGGAACCACTGATCCAGGCTAACGGGTCAGAGCGGAATCTGTTCATCATGGCGTCGGCCTCGTTCGGACTCATCCGTCCGACCGACGCTGACCAGAACGCATCGTCCAATGTGAAGTTCCCTTCGACATTCACGATTCGGCGGACGTACTCGGGGTACGTATGGGCGAACAGCATGGCGATCGCACCGCCAACGGAATGACCAACTATGTCGACGGGCCCGCTCCCAAAGCGGGCGCCAACAAACGCCCGCAGATGTTCGACTTGGCCGGGTAGCGATATGGCGTCCGGAGGCGCGGATTGGTGCTGGCCGTAGCCGAGTAGATCAGGGGCCGCGTGCGGAGAGTCGTAGCCGGCGACATCCAGTGTGCCGATGAAGCCATGAATGAAAACGACTGGCAAGGTATTGCTCATGCTTGTTAGATGGGAGCTCAATATGTCGTTAGGCTGGTATCCGCGACCGGACATGAGGTGGGACCGTTGTCGAAATTGTCACCAATCTTGGCCGCTGTGTCGACCGTCCGTTCCTGGCCGGGCGCTGCCGGACGCGGTTTACAAACGGGGGCGAACAGCAGCGCTAGCTGTGATCCGCTGGACCCGAACCTGAGCCGCCCTTCGGTCCAGGACCGCCGCAATGGCCGCTTCGGAAGCACACTCGATACTCGCCCGTTAACTCAATCGCGACCGTTGCGGGGCATGTCACCGGGGCGATTCCCGCCAGATGGGTGCGCCTAACCCACACCGAACCCACGGGCGTTCGCGCCGGCTCCCGCTCCCGCGTGATAGGATCAAGGTCCGATTGTTGGCCTGCGGCATTACCAAGAAGATCCGTTAGATGCCTGAACACAAGCGTGGCCTGACGCGCCACGCCTGGAAGGTTTTGCGCCAGCCGATCTCTGTACGGCAGCGACTGCTTCTGGGAGCATCGATGGCCTTGACACGCAAAACCGGCGGTCCAGGCACCTCCGTAACCTCTTTCCAATGAAGGAGTGCAACATGAAACAAGCCGCAGCCGCAGCCTCATCCGTCCTGTTCGCACTTCTGCTCGCTCAACCGACTCTCGGGCAGACGAGTAAGCCGATGAGTCCCGCGAAGATGACCTGCGAGGACTTCGTTGCCGTGGACGACGTCTATCGTCCGACGCTTGTCTATTGGGTCGCCGGCGTCGATAAGCTCGGCATCCGCGAGACCGATACGATGGTCGCCGATACGGCCACGCCGATTGGCGTCATCGTCGATGCGTGCAAGAAAACGCCGAAGGTGGCGTTCAAAACCAAGGTCCGCGAACTGTACAAGAGCGGCCAGATCAACCTCTTCGACCATCACTGACGCCGGGCTCCGGAGCGGGGCTCCGCACGCGCGGCAGGCGCCCCGCAGCACCCGCATTGAAGCTCGGCGACCTTTATGGGAGTCCGAGCCATGCAACGGATCACCCCTCTGTCGACCGGCGTCGATCAATGCACGCGGCGCGTGACCTTCCAATACCGTTCCTGACCACTCAACGAGCGATTGGCCCCATGCTGCGCCGCGTCCGCAACGCGTTGCTAAGGAAACAGAGCCCGCGCTCACGATCAAGTGTCAGCGCCTGCTGTTCGGTCATCCAGTATTGCTGACGTGCCGCGTCGTACTGGAGATGACCTCTCCTCACCTGGATCCCCAGCCACTTGGCGACTGCGCACGGGTGCGTACCCGTCGTCTTTGCAAGTTCACCTGGGGTGAGGGGATGTTCAACCAGCGCTTCATACAGTCGTAGCGTGTCCGTTCTGGGTGGCGCTGCAGCGGCTGTTAATGCAACGCGACGATGGACGAGTGTGCGGATGTACCCGTTCAACCTGCCTTGATGGTTCGCCACGTCAACCTCCCCTCGGTTTGAAGTAGCAGAGCCTTGCGCTCTGGTAGTAATCTGCGTGAAAGAGACATTCGATGAATGCCGTTCGACGATATGAGCCTCCCCCTGAAGCGTTGTAATGACGGTTGGAGCCAGCGTGCAAAACGCGAATACGCCTGACGTCGTGGCGCGGCCTTTGAGCATTCGCCTGTTCGGCGAACTCGAAGTTCGGCGCGATGGCGTGAACGTGCCATTACCGGCTTCCCGGCGTACTCGCGCCCTGCTCGGATATCTCGCGGTGTCGAAGAGCGCATTGCCCAGGTCGATGCTGTGCGATCTGCTGTGGGACGGCCCTGACGATCCGCGCGCCGCGCTCCGCTGGAGCCTCTCCAAGCTCCGTCCCCTAGTCGACGACACCTCGCTGCAGCGCATCGTCGCCGACCGGACACACATTGCATTCAATGCCGCCGGCGCGTTCGTCGATAGCAGCAGGGTCCAGGCGCTACTCGCATCGGGAACCGACCGCCTGGCTGTTGCCGCGCTCGAAGAAGCCGCACAACTACTGCGCGGCGAATTTCTGGGCGGCCTCGAACTGCCGGGCTGCTACCGTTTTCACAACTGGTGCGTCGGACAGCGCGAATGCTTCGGGCGCATGCGCAAAACCGTCCTGCGCGCGCTCATCGCGGGACTGGCATATGACGTGCCGCTTGCTTTGCAATACGGCCGCGAACTCGTCGACACGGACCCGCTCGATGAAGCCGCTCACGCGACATTAGTCGGTTTGCTCGATGCGGCTGGGCGTCGTCCCGATGCGGACAGCCACCACCGTTATGCACGCGAGCTCCTTCAGCGCGAGATCGGCGCTCGTGCCTGTACGATGCTCGACGATGCGGTCCGGCGCATGCGGCACGCAGCGTCGCTGGGCAGTGCCAGTTACTGCGTCGATCCGGCAGCACTTGACGGCAAGCGTCCTTCGAACGGCGACAATGGTGCGGCGGCGCAGAACGGGCGAGCGTCGTCGCATGAACAACAAGCGATGTCCCAATTGCCTCTCGTCGGGCGCTTCGCGGAGCGCGCGAAGCTTGATGTGCTGTTGACATCCAGGGAGCCGCACGGCCTCACTTTGCTGACGGGCGAGCCGGGCATCGGCAAAACCCGACTGCTCAATCATTTCAGTCGATGCGCGACGAGCGCGTCCTACCGCGTGCTGCGCGGCCGCTGCTATGAAGCGGAGGCTATCCGGCCATACGGCATCTGGATGGACGCGTTGCGCGAGCTCGGCATCGATGCGTCAGCGCCCGCCGACCGACTTCTCGCGCCGCTCATTCTCCCGCGCGCGCCCGGCACGCTCGGATTCCAGGCCGACGAGCGAGGCCGCGAACGCTTCTATGAAGCAGTCGTTGCGTTGCTCGGCCGGTTGTGCGTCGAACATCGCCTGGCGTTCGTGTTCGACGATCTGCAGTGGCTTGACGAATCGTCGGCGGCATTGCTCCACTTCGTACTGCGGCGAGCGGGCGATGCACTGCCTGTCATATTCGTCGCGGCTGCACGTCCCGCCGAGACGGAGGACAACCGGTCCGCGCGGATACTGTTGCAGTCGCTGGCGCACGACGGCAGGCTCACCCGCCTCCCGCTGCCACCGCTTACTGCTACCGAAGTCGGCGCACTTGTCGAAGCATCGGGAAGCGGGCTGCGCGCTGACGAGGCGCTGAAAGACAGCGGCGGCAATCCGCTTTATGTGATCGAACTCGCGCGTGCAAAACGAATGGATGGCGAAGTGTCGACGTGCACTGTGGATACTTTGATCGCCGATCGGCTCGCGCCACTGGACTCGCCCACGCGCGATCTCCTGTCGTTCGCGGCTTCGACAGGTCGTGCGTTTGCTCCCGAGCAGCTTGCGCAGCTGCTCGACCGTCCGCTGGCTGACATTCTGTCGTGCGTGTCCGAACTGCAGCGTCGCGGAATCTTTGCCGAGGCGACCGACACGGAGTTCGACTTTGCACATGATCTCGTTCGGCAGGCCGTCTACCGAACGCTTTCCCAGCCGCACAGGCGCGCGATTCATCATCAGATTGCGCGGCACCTGCTTGCGAACAGCACCCATGACCCGCGGCTGTATGGCGAAGTCGTTCATCACGCGACGCTGGGCGGCGACTCGCGAATGACGGCGCGAGCATGCGTCGAGGCCAGTCATCACTGTCTTCGCGTTTTTGCGGCCACGGAGGCACGTACGGTCGCGGAACGCGGGCTCGCTCACGCACGTTCGTTGCCCAGCGGCAGCGAACGCGTTCACCTCGAAATCCAGTTGCTGACTGCGCGGCTGGTTGCCATCGCCAGTTCAGGCCACGCCTGCGCCGCGTCGATGGAGCATGAATTCGAGCGCGCCATCGATGAGGCGGAAGCCCTGTCGCTTCATGCCGACATCGTTCAGGGGCTCCATAGCCTATCCTGGCTGACACTGCAGGCGAACGACATTGATCGCACACGCGAAGTGACGATCCGCGCCGAAACGGCCGCGCGAAAAGCCGATGCGGCGACGCGCTGCAGGCAACTCGCCAACACGGGCCGATGTCTGCTCGAACTGGAGCGCGATCTGCCTCGCGCACGCCACGTTCTTCAGGAGGCGGGCGCGCTCGCAACGCGTCTCGATCTGCGCGTCGTCGAACTGGCGTGGGGCGAGGCACTGCTCGCACGGACCGGCGGCGACCTGGAAACCGGCTGTTTGAAGCTTGACGAAGCCGTGCGGCAAGCGCGTGCGACGGGCGATCACTGGCGCGAGTTCCAGTGTCTCGTCTGGTTCGCGACGATGATCTTCGAACGCGGCGCGTATCAGGAGGTTGTCCAGGTGGCAGGGGAGATCATCGAGGCCGCCCACAAAATGGGCGACTCCGGTGCGCCATATGCCGAGGTCATCAGCCAGATTGCAGAACTGCGGCTGGCGGACGACGACACGCGCTCGTTCGTGCCAGAAGGTCTCGACGTGCTTCGTCAAGCTGACGACAAACGGCATCTTTCCTATGCACTCAACGAAGTAGTGCGTGCGTCTCTCGACCGCCGATGTAGCGCCGACGTGTTCGCTCTCGGGCGTGAGGCTCTGCATGCTGCCGAGGCGCTCGCTTCACCTACCGAAAGGATCGTTGCAACAGCCTTGCTTATCGAAGCAGCTCGCTCCGTCGAAGCGACAGAGCTGTACGACGGTCATCTTTATTCTTTGCGCGAATTGCTGGCCGACAAGCCGCTTTCTCCGCGCGGTAAGGCGGCACTGCAACGGCTTTATGATCACTGTCCAGGCATTGCAACGGTGATTCAAACGCAGCTGCATTAACTTTGGCGTGCCAACTGCGCCGCTATCGGAGGAGTGCCATGTCGCACGTTGTGGTCGAAAGGAGCTTTCCGACGCCGCAGTCGGACGAAGACCTGTCCGTTGTGGAAGACCGTCTCGCGCCGTGCAGCGAAGTACAGGGCGTCGTCTGGATACGCAGCGTAGTATCCGTCGATCGCCGGCACATGATCTGTGAGTATGAAGCGCCCGACGCCGAGACCGTCCGCAATGTGCAGCGGGAAGCCGGGGCTGCCTTCGACCACATCTGGTCAGGCGAGGTCATCCAGAGCTGAGCCGACTCGGGCGTTGGCAAAAGCCGCCGCAGCGTCCAACAGGCGCTATACGAGTCCAGGAAATCGTGCCCCCTATGATTCGACGGCGCACGCAGTCGACGCCGATTGCCTGCGTCAACGGAATGACTGCAGGTGAGTGTCCATCCGCCATTCCCGGGAGCTAACCAGGTAGCGTTGAAAGGCCGTTCATGGCCGGGCGCTGCCGGACGCGGTTTGCAAACGGGGGCGAACGGCAGCGCTAGCTGTGGTCGGCTGGACCCGAACCATTGCTGTCATCCAGACCGCAGAGCCAACAACGACTGCTCCGGGAGGACAGCCGCCGCTCGCTTACCCGCATCACAACTTCGGCTCAGTACAGCTTCCTCGGTGGCAACGACCGTTTGATCTGTTTTTCGAGTCGGGCCACAGCGGCAGCCTTTTTTCGTTTGCGTTTCGCAGTCGGTGTTTCATAAGCTGTTCTGGCCCGCAGTTCCTTTATCAAACCGGTGCTCTCGATCGAACGTCGGAAGCGGCGCAACGCGACCTCCACCGGTTCGTTCAGCTTGGGAGTTACAGTAGTCAATTTTCTTCCTGGATGTGAGTTTGCGCGGTGACTCGTCTGGACGTCCGCGACGGGGTTCGCTGCTCGGTTTCGTTGCGGTGAATGTCATCTGATGAAGGGGTAGAGACACGATCGGTGCTCCTTGTGGCCCGACGCCTTTGCTCCGGTGGTGCGTACGATAACCCCCCTGTCGATGCGAGACTCCCTTCAGCCAAAGCGCACGTCCAGCCACTCCTGCGCCCATTTTTTCGCATGGGCAATGGCGTCTTCGCGCACGTCGAAGCCCGCGAGATCACCACTTAGATGAACGGCGTACTGGCTCCCATCCGCACGGCTGCTACTGATGCGGGCATGAGCCATGTATTCGCCGTCAGCCCTGCGTGGCGTTGGGTCGATGATGAATCGCGTCGAATTGAAGCGCATTGTCGTTCCTTGTTCGGTTGCCGCGCCGCGATCACCGTTGCGCCAGCGTCGCGTGACTGGGATGGGCTGCGTCACGCATTCAGCAGTGCCATGATCCGGCCGGCCTCGCGATCCGAATCGCAGCCCGCCATGCCATCCTTCCGCAGCAGTGCGCGAACTGACACAAACATCAGATAAGCATCCGCGTCGACCTCGTGGCGACCGTCGAGGATCACCTTTTCGAGCTCGGCGCGGGCCCCTGACGGCAGAAACCGGTCGACAAGTCCAGAGCCGTCGCGTCGAATCCACTTCAAGAGATCAGCTCTTTCCATGTCAAATCTCCGATGTTGCCTGCGTGTCCCGCCACGGACGTGTGGCGATGGGTTCCGGTGTGCAGCGAGGTGCGAATCACAACACCAGATTGAGGATGTTCGTGTCTTGGGAACACCTGTCGATGAGGCGTTCCGCATAGGCAGTCGACGCACGCCGCGCGTCGCCGGCGCTCTGGAAGGGCCTTGTCACCGCAAGCCGGAATACGCGGCTGCGGGGCGCTTCCCCTGAGCTTGCCGGCTCCTCGATACGCACGGCGGCGTCGAACCCTTCGTCGTAGTTGTGTCCGCGTCCGGGCTCGGTGGCACGATGTGGATACACCAGTGGACAAACTTCCAGTCCACGGTAGTGACGGAAACCGGTTGTCATGAAATTCCTTTGAGGCCGCGTCAACACGCGACGAAACGGGAAAAGAGTGTGAGCGACTGAGTTCAGTCTTCACATGATCGGCCGTGTTGTTCGGCCTGTGATGAAAGTGAGCGGCCCGATTCCGTTGGAAAAGGCAACTGGGGAGGCGCAGAGAAGGGCTGTGGGTCAATCAACTCTTTCATGCTACACCCATTGCCCTATTTGTACAGCGAATGTTTTGTTGTCTCTGCTTCTTTCACGAAGTCGGAAAAACGCATCACTGCGAGCATGCGCGTGGCGTGGCGTGGCGTCAGCGGCGGCGAAATGCGGCCCGTTGCGTTGTGCCGCTACTTTTTACCTGAAAAGCTCATGTTGAATAGGTCCTCTGCCGAGGACGTCAGGTCAACATGAATCTCGAAACCCCGATCTGGGATCATTCGGTACATGAGGCGCTCCGTCTATTGACGAACCAAGTGCGTCGTCGACCTGGTATCTCACATGTGTTGGTTGTATCGAACCGGTGCGTCGCCTGTTAACCGCGCGTGTCGACCCAGTTGCGTGCCCAGTGTGTCGAGTGCTGCAGCGCCTGCTCTTCACTCGTGAAGTAATCGAGCGAATAGAACTGGTAGCGGCCTTCGGCGCGCGCGCTATCGGTGCGTTCGAGCCGCAGGTTGGATGAAAAACTGCCGTCGGGCAAACGATGCACCGAGGCTTGGACGGCATAGCCGTTGTATTGTTGAATTTGTTTGTTGTGCATTTTAATTCTAATGATGTTCGGGTGCGGGCGTGCCGTGCGAAAGGTGCACGGGTACACCGATTCAAAGCTCTTGCGAGCAGAATCTGACGCAGCCGGAAAGCGAAAAGAGGCGTTGAGGCCGGAGGGGAGAATGAAGCGTAACGAGGTGTGTGGCGCCCGGTAAGCTGCTGAACAAACAGGTGCAGCTAAGAGCGATCGCGCCAACTTCAGCGGACGAAGCTCCGCGCGGGTGTCGCTGCAACCCGGCCTCCATCGCGGGAGACCGGGCCCTTCAAACTTTACAGCGGCTTGATGTTAGCCGCTTGCAGACCCTTCGGGCCTCGCTTCGTTTCAAAGCTGACCTTCTGATTCTCAGCCAGCGTCTTGAAACCGTCGCCGCTGATTTCGGAGAAGTGCGCGAATAGATCGTCTCCGCCATTGTCTGGGGTGATGAAGCCAAAGCCTTTGCTGTCGTTGAACCACTTGACGATACCGGTATCCATGAAGATTCCTTGAGAAAAAATAGAGAAATTTGCTCTGTTAAGGAGCGCGTGAAGCATCAAGGAGGGAGAGGACAACGAATACCGCTGAGGAGCGAGCAATTGATGAACAGCAATCGAACTTCTTGAACTTCAGACGACACGGTACCCGCCGGGTGCTACCAGCGTCAATAACTATCTTGTAACTGTTTCACCAGATGGCCCGTTCTGCAGACGAAGTGACTGGACCTGCCTGGGATGGCGCGCAGGTTAGACAGGCAGTGGCCGGCAGGCGCAAGCTTGGGTCGGCACCGCACCTTCTGCGGAGGGATCGAACAGACGGAACCGCGCACCGCCCCCCCTGAATTTGCATCAGATCAGTGCACTGACTGGCCGTTTCCAAAGCGCAGCCGACGCCGGAATGACTGCGCGAGTTCAAAGTGAAGGGCGGCTCATGGCCGGGCGCTGCCGGACGCGGTTTGCAAACGGGGGCGAACAGCAGCGCTAGCTGTGATCGGCTGGACCCGACCCTGAGCGGTCTTTCGACAGTCGTTAGGCCGGACGTCTCTTGATGAGTGAAATAGCCGACGCTCTCCGGTCAACGCCGTGCTGCCGAAGTGCGCCGCCGCTTTCCGGCTATTCGCAGTGGGAAATGGTCGCACGCTTCGGCGCGATTAGCCTGGCAAAGCAGCAGGTCGGCATGGCTGACGGTATCTTGCGTCGCTCGTCGTGGCGGGAGCGCGCTAGCCGGGCAGGGTGTAACTACGATCCGGTCGTTGCGTTTGCAATGTCGCTGGAAAAGCCGCTCCCTCCTGTCAAGCACAGCAAGGAAGAGTTGCTGGCCAGATAAAAAGCGCAAGCCGCGACGGAGCGCGGGTGGACGCGCAGTGATGTGCGTGGACGCCGACAATCACTGGATGTGCCATATCGCCAATGGGCACCGGATGTTGCGCGGCGTCAGCTCATGCGGCACGGCCTGAAGCATAGCCGGCTGTTGTCGCACTGCTTGCAGAAAACGAAGCCGGGCTACAGTTCGCCTAGGAGGAAAGGCTGGGGCAAGGGATCGCAGATAGAGCTCTTTGCGGCATAACCTCGTTCGGCGTTACCCGCCACGGAGAGTCTTCCGTGGCGTTTTCTATCTGGCGTCTGGCTCGATCTGGGTGGCCTCGTGCATACCTCGCTGGAAGAGCCAGACTTGCGTCACCGCATACATCAGTACAACGATTTATTCATGCCGATTGTCGGCATTGAATGGATCACTCACATTACCGGTCTCGTAGAACGTGGCTGGTTTATAACTGGGTCGATCGCGTTCGTTTTACCTATAATGATTTCGTCCATCTCTGCAAGGAGTTTTCCATGCGGCGAGTACAACAGGACAACGGAAAGCCCGTCGACGAACACCGGCCACGTTCACATGAAGCGTGGGCTTGGTTGAGACAGGATGGAAACCAGAAGACGTTGCGCTTCGTGGGCGCAGCGATTGCGGCGGCCGTCGCATTGCTTGTCAGCACGGGCGTCCTTCACAGGCCATCACCTGAGCCGGTCGCACAAACGGCGACCGTTAGCCCCTCTCAACTGTCGGCGCCAGCACCAGTTCAAAGCGCTAGTGCCTCGGGTGGCAACGCGATCAATGTGCAAGGGATTGGGAATCACGTCCATACGGAAAAGCAATGAAAGCCCTCTACGCATCTTTAGTGGTCGCGATGCTGATGGCCGGCGCGGTATCCGCCGAATCGCCTGCACAGTCTGCGCGTAGTCCGCAGCCCGCTCCGCCACCGGTCGCGGTGGGCCAGGTCGCGACCGCACAGAATGGCCATGCTATTAACGTCTCTGGTACCAACAACTTCGTCAAGGTCAGCGGCGAACTCGACGAGAAAACCCGTGCCCAACTCGAGGCCGCGGTCCGCAACGGGCAGCAGACCCAACGGATGCTGGCGGACGTGCGCGTCGAATACAAAAAGGCGCTCGCCACGATTCAGAGGCTCGCGGATCAGATGAATGCCGCGCCTCGCGCTAAGGAGGCAGCTCAAGCGCTTGCCGCAGGAAATTCGGCGCCATCCGAGGCCCTTCTCCATGACGAGGAGCAGGGCGTGATAAACAGTGCCGAAGGACAGACCGCTCCCACTGAGCAACGACACAAGGAAGCCGCGGAACTCGCCCGACAGCGCGGTGCGCTGGCCTTCTGGACCGACAAGACGGCTGCTTTGGACGCGTACCTGACGGCTGTGAGCTACGATCCGGCTGATGTGAAGACGCGGATATTCACAGGCGACCTTCAGAACCTGCTCGGCGATACGAGTGCCGCGAGAGAAACCTTCGCCAAAGCGCTGTCGGTCGCGGAGGCGAACCTGAGGAAATACCCGGACAACGCCCGTGCAACTCGCGAGTTGGCGCTCAGCATGGACAGGGTCGGTGAGTCGATTAAACAGCAGGGCGATCTGCAGGGGGCAATCGCGCGGTATCAGCAGGCGCTCGCCCTGCTAGCGCCCCTCGCTAAGGCCGCGCCTGATGACGTGCCGTTGCAACTCGATTTTGCAGAATCCCATGCGTCTCTCGGTAGCGCGTTGCGAGCTCGAGGCGACTCCAACGCGCTTGCGCAATTCCAAGCCGCCATCGCAATCACGGAGCCCTTGCTCCGGCGCTACCCCGACGACATAGAGGTACAGCTCACAACAGCGGCCAATCATTTCCGGGCTGGCCGAATCCTTGAAAGTGCCGGGAACCTGTCGGGTGCACTGAACGAATACCGACAGGCGAGGACAATTGCGGAGTCGCAATCAACCCGACAAAAGACGCAGGCAGCGAAAGGCGACGACGTGACGATCGGACATCACAACGCCGATGTGATCAGGCTTGCTGCCAATGACGCATGTGGGGTTGTGCTGTTGATGCAAGGAGACCGGGCCGGCGCGCTCGACGCGTTCGAAGAAGGATTGAGAATCTCACAAGAGCTTGCGCAACAGGACCCCGGAAATGACGACTGGCAACTCTGCGCCGCGGGAGACCTGACACAAATTGGCACCTTGCACATGCTGCAGGGGCGGCCACAGGTTGCGCTCACCGAGCTCAAAAAGGCGGGCAACATCTACTCCGCGATGGCGCAAAAAGATCCAACCAACGTCGAACGGCAGGTCGGCGCGGCGTTGACGCACTTCGGGTCAACAGCGCCACTGTTGATGACCGGTGATCGGGCCGGGGCTGCTGCCGAAGCAAAGCTAGCGGTGTCCGAGCTTGAAACGTTAACCCAGCGTTCTCCGGACGACACGCAGTGGCGTGCCATGTTGGCGCAGGCTTACATCTTCGAGGTCAGTGCACGCAATCCCGCCGACCCGCCTGATCCTGCCAGGCAGCAGTTGGACAAAGCGGCCGCTATCCTGAGAGCGCTACTGGCCCACGACCCAGCGAACACCGACTGGCGCGCCGCGTTAGCCGAGTGTCGTACGATAGAGGCGCAATTGCTGCTGCAATCTGGAGACGCAGCAGGCGCGGTCTCCGCCTCAAAGGAGGGGATAGGTATCTACGAGCAACTGGTGAAAGAAGATCCGACCGCGGTGCTCGACATGCTGATGCTCGCCGAGTCATCCTTCACATTGTCGATGGCCATGCAAGCGAAGGGCGAGCGTGACGCGGCCAAAGACATGCTGGCTCGTGCAATGGACGGCTTCCAGAAGGTACTGAAAACCGATCCCGACAACTCCATGGCAGCGGTTCTGCTGGCGATCGGTTACTTGACTCTGGGTCGTCAATCCAGTCAGCCTGAACAGCAGCGAGCTTATTTTCTGCAGGGGTCGTCGATTGTGAAATCGCTGAAGGAACGTGGAGAACTGGCCGACGGTTTCTCTGATCTAATTCCAACATTCGATGGGGAACTGGCTGCGCTCGCGGCGCGGTGAAGCTGCGACGGCCGCAACTATCGGGGGAACGGAGAGCAACAATATCGACCTGTACGTCGGGATCAGCGTGACAGACAAGCGACGTTCGCGTTGGGTGGTGGATACATTCCGAAATGGATCAAATGAGCAATTACTCATGGCATGTGCCCCCACCCGCAGTCTTTCCCGATTATCTTGAAGCATGAGGTGCGCGCTTCACGGAAGACTCGGCGGAAGTTTCCTTCGGGTCCGGGCGAGTTTCCTCGCAATGGACCTTGTCCCCTCCACGCGTTTCGAGCAGAGCGAGCGCCCTCTCGAGCACCTGCTGCCCGCAGACACCTGCTACAGATTCATGCACCGTGCCAAAGGCAATATGCTGTGCGAGGTTGGCACAGACCCGGTCTCGACCGCCTTCCAGTCCGCACTCGACGCATGTGTGCCAGCGTTCCCACTTGTCGGGCTTAGTTAGAGTCAAGGAGGACGGACGGTCTGCCGAGACGATTGGCGCTGTGCACCGGAGCGCGGGAGTTCGAGGCGATCGCAATTAGGGAAGATGTGCAGAACCCGATTTGGGCGCGAGAATTTTCCGGGTCCGTCGCGGCCTTGCCGTTGATAACGTTTTTAAAGTGACGATCACCCATGATTAATACCTGTCCGCTCTACGTCGGTGAAACGTGTGACCACACGGGGCCCGATTTCAGGATTTTCGCAAGGCCCTGCGTGTCATCCACAAATTGCTCACCAGGCAAGCGTGCGCAAGCGCCGACCTGGGTACTGGCCATAAGGCAGCCATAAGAGTGGACGAGCCGCTCGAACGGTAGCTTAGGCTTTGGACGAACGTCCGCTCGTGGCCGCACTGCGTCCCCGGCCAGGCCCCGACGCCGGCTTGGGGTTGTATCTCACAAAACCGGCATAAGCCGATGTTCGTGTCGGCCTTGCTCAGGCATATTGCAGGTTTGATCAGTTTCAGAGTCGATATATCCGCTCCGCATCGTCGTGGATTAGCGCACGCCGTTTCTGCGGCGGGAAGTCTTTCGTGATGGCCTTGAATGCGTTGAACACCTCGCCGTAACTGCTGAAAAGCCTGTCGACTGGAAAATTGCTTGCGAACACGGAGCGCTCCGCCCCGAACGCGTCGATTGCGGCCAGTACGAACGGGCGGATGCTGCCGACGGTCCATTTCCAGTCGGCCATACCGAACCCCGAAATCTTGCATGAAACGTTTGGCGCCGACGCCAACAGCTTCATGGCCTTCTTCCAGCTTCGGGTTCTGCCAGGGTCCGGTCGACTGGCATGCCCGTGTGTGGTTCAGCACCTCAGGCGTATCCGGGAAGTCACGCGCAAGAGCTACGGTTTCCTCCATCTATGTGCAATAAATCTGCAGACCGAGCGACAGGTGATAGCGCTTGAGCAGCGCATATCCGCTGTGCCGCTCGCCGTCGCTCATCAGATGCGGAGTGTCAATAAACGTCTTCACCGGGTCGCGATAAAAATTCATGCGCTGCGGCGGAAGCGCCGATCTCCTTGCCGCCGAATTCGAGCATGCCGATAAAACATACGGCTGTTGAGCCATGTCGAATCTCCAGTCGCGATACGCGGTCGACGCCCGCCAGCAATCCCGTGAGACCGATGCAACGTGCTCAACGAGTGGACCGATATTCGCCCACCGCAGGCTCAGTGAATGTGGGACTCTGGGGCCGAGACTTGCTCGTCAGGTGACGAAAAGCGATCGCGCGTCTTGAGGGAAAGCCGGATAATGCATGTCTGTCTGCTGCGCAGTTTTGCACCGCGCCAAGTTGGTATGGGGTTGGAAGCTGAGACTCTCAACCTGCCGTACCGCGGTTGCCGTCGTATCGGCTGTGTGCACGCTGTGCGGGTTGTCGACAGAACGGCAGTGCTGATGTCGCGCGAATAAGCCGGTTTCATTCAACCGCAACTCAAAAAATTTCACGATGCGTATTCCTCCGCTCAAGTCCATCATTGCGTTCGAGAGTGTCGCCAGAACCAAAAGCGTGAATCGCGCAGCGGAAGAACTGGGTCTGACGGCGTCGGCCGTGAGCCATCAGCTCAGCAATCTCGAATCGATCGTCGGGCAGCCGTTGTTCCAGCGGTCCGGGCGTGGTCTCGTGTTGACGCCCACTGGCGAGCGCTACCTTTCCGACGTGACCGGATCACTTGCGGATCTGAGCCGCGCGACCGAGCGCGCGTCGAGCCGCACGGAGGTTGACATCTTGCGGGTGCATTCGAGTCCGAGCTTTGGACTCATGTGGCTACTTCCCCGGTTATCGTCATTTCAGAAAGCTAATGGCGATATTCAGCTCAATCTGGCCTGTTCATACGAGAACGTCTCTTTTTCGAACGGCTACTACGACATCGACATCAGGCACGGCTACGGCAACTGGGACAATCTGGAAGTGAAAACGGTGCGCGGCGAATTCATTGCGCCGATTGCTTCGCCGGCCTATCTCGAGCGTCATCCCGTCGAAACCCCGGAAGACCTGCTGGCGCATCGTCTGATCTATTCAGAGACGCCACTCGTCCAATGGAAGCAATGGTTCGGCAGAACAGGCGTATCCGCGAAGCAGAAGACGTTCGATTTTTCGTTCGACCGCTCCTACATGTCGATCGAAACGGCGGCACTCGGCCTCGGCATCGCACTCGAGAGCCTTACGCTCGCATCGGTGAAAATCAGGGACGGTCTGCTGGTGCCTGTTTTCGACGAGACGTATTCCGTTGAAGTAGGCGCACATCATCTGGTTTACCCGATGCAAAACGCCGAATTGCCGCGCGTCGAACGCTTTATCGCATGGATCGAGCAGGAGGCGGCGTCCACCTGAATTTTTCTCAGCCATTGTTGAACGTTTCTGCGTTGATGCCGTTGCCCTGTCCGTCGACACTACAGGCACCAATCAACACTCAGGAGACAAGCAATGCTGCTCGAGAACAAGATTGTCGTAGTGACGGGCGCGGCATCGCCCCGTGGCATCGGCAAAGCGACCGCAAAGGCGCTGGCCGCAGAGGGCGCGCGTGTCGTGATCCTCGACCTGCGCAAGGAAGACGCGCAAGCTGCCGCGGCCGATCTCGGCCCTGAACATCTCGGCCTCGCCTGCGATGTCACCGACAAAGACGCTTGTGTAGCCGCTGCGCATGCGACGCTCGAACGGTACGGCCGCATCGACGGACTCATCAACAATGCGGGCATCACGCAGCCGGTCCGCACGCTCGAAATCGGCGGCAAAGATTTCGACGCAATCGTCGACGTCAATCTGCGCGGCTCCCTCTATATGTCGCAGGCGGTGATTCCCGCAATGAAGGCGCAAAACGGCGGCAGCATCGTTTGCATGTCGTCCGTTTCCGCGCAACGCGGCGGCGGCATCTTCGGCGGGCCGCACTACAGCGCCGCCAAAGCGGGTGTGCTCGGGCTCGCAAAAGCCATGGCGCGCGAGTTCGGCGCGGATCGCATCCGTGTCAACTCCATCACGCCTGGACTCATTCAGACGGACATTACGGGCGACAAACTGACGCCCGACATGCGCGCCGACATTATCAAGGGCATCCCCCTGGGGCGGCTCGGTGACGCCGCTGATGTCGCGAACGCCTGCCTCTTTCTGGTCAGTGATCTTTCGACCTACCTGACGGGCATCACACTCGACGTGAACGGCGGCATGCTGATTCACTAACGACAGCGCCGCGCGTGCGCGGCATCCCGATGCGCCCGGGACCAACCGGGGCCGTGGCAGGAGACAGACACATGAAATCCAGATACAGCGCACCGGCCGTTGCGGCCGATGCGATCCCGCGCGTCGACTCGCCGACATTCGAGGCCAAAACCTACGCGAAAGTCAGCCGCCGCTTGATTCCGTTTCTTATGCTGTGCTACCTGGGCGCGTATCTCGATCGCGTCAACGTGGGCTTTGCGAAACTGCAGATGCTCAGCGATCTGCGCTTCAGCGAGACCGTCTACGGCGTGGGCGCAGGCATCTTCTTTCTCGGCTACTTTCTGTTCGAAGTGCCAAGCAATCTCATTCTTCACAGGGTCGGAGCACGCAAGTGGCTTGCGCGGATCATGCTTACGTGGGCGGCTATCTCCGCGAGCTTCGTGTTCGTCAAATCGCCCACCGTCTTTTACATGCTGCGGTTTTTGCTCGGGGTGGCCGAAGCGGGATTTGCGCCGGGCGTGATCCTGTACCTGACCTACTGGTTTCCCTCGGCGCGCCGCGCAAAAGCGTTGTCTCTGTTCTTCATGGCGATTCCGCTGGCAGGCATCATTGGCGGCCCTCTGTCGGGTGCGATCATGCATTCGCTCCAAGGCGCAATGTCGATGGCGGGATGGAAGTGGCTGTTCCTGCTCGAAGCCGTGCCATCCCTCGTGCTTGGCATCGCGATCCTGCTGTACCTCGATGACAGCATCGTCAAGGCAAAGTGGCTCACCGACTCCGAAAAGGCACTCCTCGCCCGCAATGTCGCTGGAGACAATGCGCACAAGACGGCTCACGTCTCGATCAGGGCGTTCATCGGCGACCGCCGCCTTTGGCTGATGGCCGCGATCTACTTCTGCGTCGTGCTCGGCCAGTATGGTCTGACCTTCTGGCTGCCCACTATCGTGCGCAAAGCAGGTGTATCGGACCCATTGTGGGTCGGCATTTTCACCGCGATTCCATACCTGTGCGCGCTCATCGCGCTGCCGCTGATCGGCATGAGCGCAGACCGCCGACGTGAACGCCGCTTCCACCTCGCAATTCCGATGCTGATTGCAGCAGCGGGATTCGCGGCCTTGCCTGCGCTGGGCAGCGTCCCGGCATCGATTACCTGCCTGAGTGTTGCTGCCGCAGGCATCCTCGCATCGTCTTCGCAGTTCTGGTCGTTGCCGACTTCACTGCTTGGCGGAATATCGGCCGCTGCGGGCATCGCCGCTGTGAACTGTTTCGCCAATCTGGCTGGATTTTTCTCGCCCGCCATCGTCGGCTGGCTAAACGATCTGACTGGCAAATCGACTGCGGGCCTCATCTTTATCTCCGCGGCGGTGACGCTGGGTGCCGCGCTCGTGTTCCTCGTCCCGGCCAGGTCCGTCAACCGCTGACGGTTTCAGGATTCTCTCGATATTAAAGGAGCAGTACATGGACACCGAAATCATTACCGAGGACGTCTCGCTCGCTGAGCGCGCGTACCGGATCAGGAGAAACGCGCTGCTGATGGGCGAAGTACAGGGCCAGGGCTATATTGGCCAGGCGCTCGACATCGCGGACGTACTTGCCGTGGCGTACTTTGGCGCAATGCGTTACCGCCCGCACGATCCCGAATGGGAAGATCGCGACCGCTTCCTGCTGTCCAATGGTCACTATGCGATTGCGCTTTATGCCGCGCTGTTCGAAGCCGGCATCCTGCCCGCAGAAGAACTTGAAACCTACGGCAGCGATGACAGCCGTCTGCCCATGTCCGGCATGGCAAGCTATACACCGGGGATGGAGATGTCGGGTGGCTCCCTCGGCCACGGCCTGACGATTGCCGTGGGCCGCTGCCTCGGGCTCAAGCGCAGAGGGTCGAGCGCGTTCGTCTATACGCTCTTCTCCGATGGGGAACTCGACGAAGGCGCGATCTGGGAAGGCCTGATGTCCGCTGCGCACTGGAAGCTCGACAACCTGATCGCGATGGTCGATGTAAACAACCAGCAGGCCGACGGTCCGTCCACGCAAATCATGGCGTTCGAGCCGCTCGTCGAGAAACTCGAGGCATTCGGCTCGTATACGCAGCGTGTGAACGGCAACGACATCGATGCCGTGAAGGTGGCTTTCGATAACGCCCGCAATCACGACAAACCGCAACCGCGCATCATCGTATGCGATACGAAGATGGGCTGCGGCGTGCCGTTCCTCGAACACCGCGAAAAGAACCACTTTATCCGCGTCGATGCGCACGAGTGGCAACTCGCGCTCGAAGCACTTGAAGCAGGGAGAACAGCATGAACACAGTTGAGAAAAAGCCGCGCCTGAAAACATCGGCGATGATCGCGTCGATCGCCGGAGAGGGCCAGATTACACGTTCCGCGCCGTTCGGCCACGCGCTTGCCGAACTCGCACGCACAAAGACCGGCGTGATCGGTATGACAGCAGACCTCGGCAAATACACCGATCTGCACATCTTCGCGAAGGAATTCCCCGAGCGCTATTACCAGATGGGCATGGCCGAACAGTTGCTGATGGGCGCCGCGGCAGGCTTCGCGCATGAAGGCGCACAGCCGTTCGTGACAACCTATGCGGTGTTCGCCACGCGCCGCGCCTATGACTTTATCCATCAGGCAATCGCTGAGGACAACCTCGACGTGAAAATTGTGGCAGCACTGCCAGGTCTCACGACAGGCTATGGCCCGAGCCACCAGGCTGCCGAAGACCTCGCGCTGATGCGCGCGATGCCGAACATGACGGTGATCGATCCGTGCGACGCGCTCGACATCGAGCAGATGGTGCCGGCCATCGCCGCACACCAAGGCCCCGTCTACGCGCGCCTGTTACGCGGCAACGTGCCCGCCGTTCTCGACGAATACGACTACAAGTTCGAACTCGGGAAGGCGAAGCTGCTGCGCGACGGCAACGACGTGCTGCTAATCTCATCCGGGATCATGACGATGCGCTCCCTGGAAGTCGCGAGAGCGCTGGAGGCGGACAACGTCGGCGTAGGTGTACTGCACGTGCCGACCATCAAACCGCTCGATACCGCCACGATCCTGCACGAAGCGAAGCGCAACGGCCGCATGGTGATCGCCGCGGAAAACCATACGGTTATAGGTGGACTCGGCGAAGCCGTGGCACGCACGCTGCTCGGCGCGGGCGTGACGCCGCCGTTCCGGCAGATCGCACTGCCTGACGAGTTTCTCGACGCGGGCGCGTTGCCAACGCTGCACGACCGCTACGGGATTTCGACGGGGAAGATGGCCGCGTCTATCAAAACATGGCTCGTCTGACCGTTCAGATGACTGGCTGAATCCTAACGATCTACCTAACGTGACAGCTGCTGCCAAGAACGGCCGCATCACGGCGCGAGGCGGCCGTTCGCTTCGGATGCCGATGGTGCTGTCGCCTACCCGATGCTTGGGATTGGACGTAACGACGCCGCGCATCAAATGTGGATACCCCCTGCGACCTCGATGCGCTGCGCATTGACCCATCCGAACTCATCCGAAAGCAGCCCGGCAATGACGGGACCGACGTCCTGAGGAAGGCCGGCACGGCCGAGCGCCGTGTGGTCGGCGACCGTCTTGTTGACCTGCGGATTGTCGCGGACGATACCGCCGCTGAAATCAGTGGCGATCGCACCGGGTGCGACAACATTGACTGCGATGCGGCGCGGTCCCAACTCGAGCGCCATGTAACGCGTGAGTGCTTCGACGGCGGCCTTCATCGGACCGTAGACCGCTCTGTTAGGGAAGGCGAATCGGGCAAGCCCGGACGAGACGTTCACAATCCGTCCACCGTCGCGGATGAGCGGAAGCAGCTTCTGCGACAGCAGAAAGACCCCCTTGAAATGCACGGCGAATTGAGCGTCGAGCTCGTCTTCCGTACCCTCGGTGAAGCTGGCGGTGGACGAGATGCCGGCGTTGTTGACCAGAAAGTCGAAGCGTTCGGCGCCCATCGTGCCGAGTGCTTCGCGTACGCGCGCAACGAAGCCGTCGAATGAACTGGCTACGCCAGTGTCGAGTTCAAGCGCGATGCCGGGCGCACCCGCCTCGGTCGTCAAGGCAACAACCGACTCCGCTTCTGCCCGGTTCGACTTGAATGTGAAAATCGTGCGCACGCCTCGCGCCGCAAGTCGCAACACGGTATCGCGACCAATACCGCGGCTTCCGCCGGTGACGATCGCTACCTTGTTGGCAACGTCCTGGGTGGTTCGTGACATGTTTTCCTCTCGCAACATGGTGGGTATGAACCGATTGTATGGAGGTGAGGGCGACATGTTGAATGCCGGAACCGGGCTGGTTTTTGCCTAATCGTGCTCCGGCGGAGTATGCTCGACCGAGTTCATTGGAAAGTGCCGAACCTATGTCCGATCCGTTGGCCGAAGCGATTCTGCGTTATACCTTGCGTCAGCCGGGCCCGAGTCCATACGCGACGGCAATCGACGGCGTCCACATCCTGCGTTCTGACAATCCCAAGCCACCGTCCTAGCGACTCGCGAGCCCGTCCATGTGTATCGTCGTTCAAGGCGCAAAGTGGGCGACATTCGGTGGAAGTCGACTTGAATACAGGGCGGGCCAGGCCCTCGTCGTCGGTGTGGAGGCGCCTTCGCTCGGGCGCGTCTTCGAAGCGCGGCCTGACCGGCCCTGCCTCGTACTGATTGTCGAACTCGATCTGAGCATGATGCGCAGTGTCGTCGAACAGATGGCAAGTCCGCCCCAAGCCGTTGTGGGGAACTGCCGCGGTGTTTTCGTGACCGATTTCGATGGGCCGCTAGCGGACTGCGCCCTGCGACTCGTTCGTCTGCTCGACACGCCAAACGCGATCCCGCCGATCGCGCCTCTGGTAATCCGCGAGATGTGCTACTGGCTTCTCGCTGGTCCTCATGGCGGTGAAATGGCGAGATTCGCCCTCGCAGACAGTCCATCCCAGCGTGTCATGCAAGCAATCCGATCCCTGCGGCAGCGCTATGCCGACCCTGTCCACGTCGACGAACTCGCTTCGGTCGCGCAACTTAGTCGCTCCGCTTTTCACCGCCAGTTCAAGGCACTGACTTCGCTGACACCTGTTCAGTATCAGAAGCAGCTTCGTCTTCTCGAGGCCCGACGGTTGATGTTGTCGCACTCGATAGGGGTCGAAGCGGCCGCATTTGCAGTCGGCTACGAAAGCGCATCGCAATTCAGTCGCGAATATGCGCGCATGTTTGGTGCGCCACCCAAGCGGGATACGAAGCATATAAGGGCGAGGCTCGAGGCGTGATAAACACATGATGCGCATGTCAACGGCTTGGGTTCACCCTTCGCACGGATCGAGACTCGACACTGTGAAACAACCGGGCGCACAGCACCATCGAAGCCTGTCACGTTCCAGCCGTTGCGTGTACGGGTGACATCTCCTTGCGATCCCAAGGCGGTTCATCGCCGAACGTTTCGGCGAGGTAATCGATAAACCGGCGCACTTTGAGCGGTATGCGCCGCGCGCTCGGATAAACCGCCTGAATCGTCAGGTCAGCGGCGCGATAGGCCGGCAGCAGCTCCACAAGTTCGCCGCGCCGGATGTGCGCGCCGAACACGAAGGTCGGGCCGTACACAATGCCCGCTCCGGCAATAGCGGCGGCGAGCAGCATCTGGGTATTGTTGGCCGTCATCCGGCAGGGTCCGTCGATGACGTGCGCGCGGTTCTTGCGGTCGCGGAATGTCCAGTCTCCGGCCGACACGGCCTCGCTGAAAGCCAGTCGTTGCGCGCTCAGCAATTCCTCCGGCTTGCGCGGCGTTCCGTGGCGCTCGAGGTAGGCGGGAGAAGCACACACGACCATTCGGCACGGCGCGAGCTTGCGCGTCACAAGTCCGGGATCCTCCAGCCGTCCGATCCGGATTGCGACGTCAACGCCTGCATCGATGAGATCGACATAGCGGTCTGCGAGCTGCACTTCCACGTTGACCTGCGGATGGTCCTCCATGTAGCGCGCCACGACCTCGCCCAGGTGCATCGCACCGAACGTGACGGGCGCCGCGATGCGCAACACGCCGCGCGCCGTGCCTTGCGAATCGCTCGCTTCCCGCTTCGCTTCGTCGAAGGCTTCCAGAATCCGCTTGCAGCGCTCGTAGTAAGTCTGGCCGGTATCGGTCAGACTCAAACGCCGCGTGGTGCGGTGGAGTAGCCGTGCATTCAGTTCGGCCTCGATGGCACTCACGTGCTTGCCGGCCATCGCTGCCGACAGCCCGAAGCGGCGCGCCGCCGCGGCGAGGCTGCCTTCCTCCACAGCGGCGACGAATACGCCGAGGCTCGTCAGTCGGTCCATGTTGCCCTCCGATTCGATAATCAGATTATCGACTGAACAAACTGGTCCGGCAATTATCAAGCTGGGGAATCGAATCTACTATGCGGGTAATCAGCCAACGGACAAGGAGCGCAAAAATGGTAATCGAGTCGAACGGCACGCGGATTCACGTCACGCAGCGGGGCAATGGCGAGTTGACGCTGGTGTTCCTCCACTACTACGGCGGCTCGGCGCGCACGTGGGACGCGGTAGCCGACCAACTGGCCGACCGGTATCGGATCGTCGCCACCGATCACCGCGGCTGGGGCGACTCCGAGGCGCCCGCCGACGGCTACCGCATTGCCGATCTCGCGGCCGACGCCGAAGGCGTTATCGAAGCACTGGGGCTGCGGCGCTACGTTCTGATCGGTCATTCGATGGGCGGGAAGGTCGCTCAACTAATCGCATCGCGCCGGCCGGACGGCCTCGAAGGTCTTGTGCTCGTCGCGCCGTCGCCGCCGTCGCCGATGCTCCTTTCCGACGCCGAACGTGCGACGTTGACCGGCGCCTATCAAACGCGCGAATCGGTGGAATTCGTCATCGATCACGTATTGACCGCGAGACCGCTCGACGCCGCTCGCCGCGAGCAGGTCATCGAAGACAGTCTGCGGGGCGCGCCGCAGGCCAAGGCGGGCTGGCCTGACGTGGCCATGCGCGAAGACATTACAGCGGCGGCGGCGTCGGTCGACGCGCCGACCATCGTCATCTCCGGCGAGCTCGACCAGGTGGATCGCGTCGCAACACTGCAGGCAGAGCTGTTGCCGCGCATCCCGCATGCGGCGATGCACGTCCTGCCCGCAACGGGACACTTGTCGCCGCTGGAGGCGCCGGCCGAGGTGGCGCGGCTCATCGCGCGATTCGTCGCTACGATCGAAACGAAGCGCGCCGTGTCCTGACGAACCCGGCCGGATGTGGCGGACAGGCCTCGGTGCGCAGGCGGCCGACACTGCCGATGGCACAGTGTGTACCCGGCGATCGTGACAGGCTGACAACTTTTCGCATTCGATTTAACTCGTCCGTCCCGTGAGCACGATCGGCATAAACCGTGCTTGAACGGAAGGCTGGCGAGTCTCGAAGCGCGTCGACATTCGAGCGTCGCGCAATAGCACGCCGGCCACCACGAAAAGGGGATTGCACCGATGATTTCTGGCGAACAGCTTCAGGACTGGCGCTCTCACGCGCAGCAGATCGAAGACGAAGTCGCGAGAGTCGTCGTGGGCGAGCAGCAAACGCTCAGGCTCATCAACATCGCGTTGTTCGCCCGTGGCCATGTACTGCTCGAAGGCGGCGTCGGCGTCGGCAAGACGACCGTGTTGCGTGCGTTCGCGCGCGTGGTCGGCGGCGCTTTCGAGCGCGTCGAGGGCACGATCGATCTGATGCCGGGCGATCTCATCTATCACACCTACGTCGATGCCGACGGCAAGCCGCGCATCGAGCCGGGACCGCTGCTGCGGCACGGCGAGCAACTGACGACCTTCTTCTTCAACGAGATCAATCGCGCGCGTCCGCAGGTGCAATCGCTGCTGCTGCGCGCGATGGCCGAGCGTTCCGTCTGGGCGTTCGGCCGCGAGCACCGCTTTCCGCACATGACCGTGTTCGCCGACCGCAACAAGGTCGAGAAGGAAGAGACCTTCGAGCTTGCGTCGGCGGCGCGCGACCGCTTCCTGTTCGAACTGAACATGCCGACGCCCGCCGACGCCGGCGCGCGGCGCAGCCTCGTGTTCGACACGATGTTCCATGACGTCGACAGTCTGCTCGCGCGGCTGACGCCGTCGATCGTGCCGTGGGAACAGTTGAACCGGATCGGCGCGGCGATCCAGCAGGGCGTGCAGGCGAGCGGGACGATCGAGCGCTACGTGCTCGACATCTGGCACGCGACGGAAACGCCGCTGCAGTTCGGTATCGCGCTCGACGGCGTCGACATGCGGCAGCTGATTCTCGCGGGCGCGAGTCCGCGTGGCATGAGCGCGCTGCTGCGGGCCGCGCGCGTGGTCGCGTGGCTCGCGGGACGCACGCATCTGATACCGGAGGACATTCACGAAGTGCTGCTGCCGGCGCTGGGTCATCGCGTGTTCTTCACGCCGATCTATGAGCTGCGCCGCCAGGAACTGGCCGAAGCGCTGATCGCGCGGATCGTCGCGAACGTCGCCGTGCCTCGCTGAACGCGGCGCGCACCACGATGAACGGCCCCGCGGAATTCCACTACCGTCTGCCGATGCGCGCGGCCGGCGCGCGGCCCGGTTCCCATCCCGGCTCGAGCTTCGGGTCCGGTCAGCAGTTCGCCATGCACGGCCGCCTGTTCGACTATCCGGACCCGCGCCGGCTCGATCTGCGTGCGAGCTTGCGCGCGGCGCGCGGCGAGTGGCTCGTACGGGTGCATTTGCAGCGCGTCGCGGTGCCGGTGCTGGCGATCGTCGACGTGTCGGCGTCGATGCAGTTCGGCACGCAGCAAACGAAGCTGCAGGTCGCCGCCGATTTCGTCGAAGCGCTGGGCCGCAGCGCGTTCCGGGTCGGCGATCGGCTCGGCATGCTGGCCTTCGATCGCGGCGAACGCGACGATCTGTTCATGCCGGCGCGCACGGGACGGGGTACCGGCACGCTGCTCGCGAGCATGCTGCGTGAATGCGCGAGTGATGAGGCCGAACGCCGGGCCGCACCCGGGGCCGACGCCGGGGCCGTTCGTGCGGCCGGGAGTCAGGCCGACGGCGCTGGTGTCGAAGGATTGCGGCGCTGCGCGGTTCGGGTCGCCGGACGCCGCGCGCTCGTGTTCCTCGTGTCCGATTTCCACTGGCCGCTTGCGCAACTGCCACCGGTACTCGACATGCTGGTGCATGCGTGCGTGGTGCCGATGGTCGTGTGGGACGAGGCCGAGATCACGCCGCCGCGCCACGCGTCGCTGCTGGCCGTCAACGATGCGGAGTCCGGCGAGGAGCGCCGGGTGTGGCTTTCCCGCGGCACGCGCGAGCGCTGGCGCGCAGGCGTCGCGCGCCGTCGCGACGAACTCGCCGCGCTGTTCGGCGCGCGCGGCATCCGGCCGTTCTATCTCGAAGGCGGGTTCGATCCGCAAGCGCTGTCGCGCTACTTTCTGGAGATGACGGCATGAGCGCGCGCGGCGGCATCGCGCGGAGGGCGCACGTTTGCCGGGCGCCGCTGCGCCGGGCGACGCATCGCGCGCTGCTCGCGGCGGCGCTATACGGCGCCGCATGCGCGACGGCCAGCGCCGCTGTGGTGAGCGCGCTCGTTCAGGAGCCGCGCGCGTTCGGCTATGTGCTCGGTGACGTGCTGACGCAACGCGTACTGCTGGAGGCCAACGGCCGGGACGTCGGCGCGGTGACGCCGCCTTCGGTCGGACGCACGGGCGTGTGGCTCGAACGCCGGCCCGTGACGCTCGAAACCGATGCCAACGGCCGCAAGTGGATGGTGATCGCCTATCAGGTCGTCAACGCGCCGCAGACGCTCACGCAGATCACGTTGCCCGCGTTGACGTTGACCTCGGCGGCGGGCACGCAGTTGCAGGTCGCCGAATGGCCAGCGAGCATCGGACCGTTGACGCCGCAGAGCGCGTTCGCCACGGGGGATCTGCAGCCGCTGCGGCCCGATCGTCAGGTGCCGGTGTCCGGCACGGCGGGCTTGCGTCAGCAGATCGCATGGGCGCTCGGCCTGCTGCTCGCAACCCTCATCGCGTGGACGAGCTGGTGGTGGGCGCGCAACCGGCGCGAGTCGGCGCGGCTGCCGTTCGCGCGTGCATGGCGGCAGATGCAACGGCTGCCGGAGTCGCCAGCCGCTTCGTCGAGCGAGGCGTGGGTCTGCCTGCATCGCGCGCTCAACGAAACTGCCGGGCAGGTCGTGCATGCGACTTCGCTCCCGGCGTTGCTGGCGCGCGCGCCCTATCTTCAACCGCTGCGCGCGCAGCTCGAACGTTTCTATGAGGTGTCGTCCGAGCGGTTTTTCAGGCCCGCGCCGAATCCGGCCGCGAATGGTGACAAAAGCGCCGATGAGACCTCCGGCGAGTTTCCGCTGCACGCGCTGTGCCGCGCGCTGTATCGAGCCGAGAGGCGCCATCAGCGATGACCATGAACCTCGATTTCGACTTTCCGTGGATGCTGGTGCTGCTGCCGCTCGCCGCGCTGCCGCTGCTGCGGCGACGCAGCGATACGCTGGTGTTTTCGAGCGTCGCGTGGCTGCCCGCCGACGAGCTGGGGCGCGTGATCGGCTGGCTCACACGCGGCGGCGCGGCGCTGGCGATCGCGGCGATCGTCGTCGGGCTGGCGGGGCCGGGGCGCTCGCAGTTGCAGGTGCTGCGCACGGGCAGCGGCGCGCAGATCCTGATCCTGATGGACCGCAGCGCGAGCATGGACGAGCCGATGGGCAGCAAGGGCGTCGAGACGCCGCGCGGCGACTCCAAGAACCAGGTGGCGCGCGCCGCGTTGACGCGCTTCGTCGAGCAGCGGCCCAACGACCGGCTCGCGTTCATGATGTTCGGCACCAACCCCGTGCTGGCGATGCCGTTCACCTACAACCATCGCGTCATCGAGGCCGGAGTTGCGGCCACGGCCATCGGCCGCGGCATGCCGGACACCGAGCTCGATCGCGGCATGCTCGCGGCGATCGCGCAGTTCGACGGAAGCCTGTCGTCGGGGCGGCGCGCGATCGTGCTGGTCTCGGATGGCGGCGCGCTGCTCGACGAAACGATGCGACAGCGCATCCAGACGGGACTGCAGCGCAACCAGATCGCGCTCTACTTCATCTACTTGCGCAGCAGCGTGTACAGCCCCGATCTGAACGCGACGCTGCCCGCCAGCGAATCCTCGGCCGAGGCGCAACTGCATCGTTTCTTTCTGTCGCTCGAGACGCCTTACCGGTTGTTTCAGGCCGAAGACCCGAAGGCAATGATGGCCGCGATCGCCGAAATCAACCGGCAGCAGAATGCATCGACGACCTTCATCGAGCATCTGCCTCGCCAGGACCTGAGCCGGTACTGCTTCGCGCTCGCGTTGTTCTGTGCGGCGCTGCTCGTGCTGCTGTACCTGTTGCAGGTCAGGAGTTGGGCATGAGGCGCGCGCTCATCCACGCCCTGTTCGGAACGGTCGCGATCTGCAGCGCTGCCTGGGCCGCGTATGGCTTCGTACGTTTGCAGCAAACGGAGCGGGTCGAGCAGGCCATTCTCGCGGCGAGCGCGCCCAACGCCGCTGCGCGCGACGCGCATGGCGGCGGCGAGGCGCGCGAGGTTCAACTGGCCCGCGCGATAGCGCTGTCGAAAGCGGGCGCCTATGACGCGGCGGCGCGGCTCTACAACGGCCTGATCCCCGAGGGCGGGCCGCCCGACGAGGTCGGCCGCGCGGCGCTGTTCGATCTCGGCAACCTGTACCTGCGCGAAGGCGCCGGCGCGACCGCGCAGGCGGTCCAGTCTCTCGCGATGATCGGCGAGGCCAAGGCGCGCTACCGCCTCGCGCTGCGCGCGGCGCCCGACGATTGGGATGCGCGCTACAACCTCGAACGCGCGCTGTGGCTCGCGCCGGAAACGCAGTCCGTGCTCGCCGGGCCCGATGTGAAAGAGCAGCACAATGTCAAACTGCGCGACCCGCTGAGCCAGGACCTGCCATGAGCGGCGACTCGCAAGCGCGCGGCTTGTCCCGCTTGCGTCAATGGTTGACGCCGCTCGCGTTCGCCGCGCTGATCGCGGCGGTCGCGATGCCGGAACTCACGCTGCCGCGCAACACGTTCAACTACATCGTGACGTTCGATATCACGCAGAGCATGGACGTCGAGGACGTGGTCCAGGGCGGCGCCCCGGTCAGCCGGCTCAAATTCGCCCAGGCGGCGATGCGCGAGGCGCTCGGACGCTTGCCGTGCGGCTCGAAGGTGGGCTGGAGCGTGTTCACGGGGCAACGGGTGTTGCTGCTGATGTCGCCGGTCGAGGTTTGCGGCAACTACGACGCGCTGCTGGTGTCGCTCGACGGCATCGACGGGCGCATGCGCTGGACCAACTGGAGCCGCATCGCCGAAGGTGGCGTCTATTCGGCCGTGCGCGTTGCGCAGCAGGTGGGCGGGGGCGCGGCCATCGCGTTCGTCACCGATGGGCAAGAGGCGCCGCCGGTGTCGCCAGCGCGCGCGCTGCTGGAAGGCATCAACGCCGCGCGGGTCAGGGGCTGGCTGATCGGCGTGGGCGGCGACCAGCCAGCCGCCATTCCGAAGAGCGACGCGGAAGGCAACCGGATCGGCTACTGGCAAGCCGATGAGGTGATCCAGACGCCGCCGGTGCCGGGTTCCGCCGTCGTGGCGACAATGCACGAGGAATTGTCGGAACTGAGAGGTGAGTATCTGGCGTCGGTGGCGGGGCAGACTGGCCTCGATTATCGGCGCCTGCTGAGCGCGACTTCGTTCGGCGATGCGCTGCTCGATCCGCGCTTCGCTCGCCGCGAACCCGTGCCGACCGATCTGCGCTGGTGTCCGGCGCTGCTCGCCTTGCTGCTGCTCGTCGCGCGCTTCACGCCCGATGCCGTTCTCGCAGGGCTGCGCGGTTGCCGAAAGCGCATTCGGACGATCGTTTCTCTCGTTGCGCGGTCATTCAACGGGCGGCAGACACAGGTGGACTGATTGCCGCGAGTGGCCGGCTTGCCGGGCTTGCGCCGGTCGCTTTTGCCGGATATTCGATCGGTGAGAGCGCATTCAGCAATCATTCCCGCCCATTCCGCATCAACTCGCTTCAACGTTGAGCCGCGAAGATGCACGCGCTCGCGCATCACGCGAGATAGCTCACACATTGACCTACCAGTTCGAAAATGACTGACTACAATGTCTGAATGCAAGCGACGCTACTAGGCGTCCGGTGCGAGTCGGGCGCTGAGTCATGTGACGTTTCAACTCCTTCACGGGAGGCATGCCAATGACGTGCCGAATCGAAAGGATTGTCGGAGCGCTATTCGTCGTGATGAGCAGCTACGCGTATGCGGGCGGCCCTTTCGGCGATGCGCCCGAAAAGATGATGGTCGCCAACATCGTGGCATCACCTGTCGAAGTGGTGCCACCGATTCCCGAGCCGCGGCACTATCTCGAGCAGCAGCAGCGCTATGCCATGGAGTATCGGCGGGACCAGGGCAAGCCGTTCTATGCGCAAATTGAGAATTTTTATAGCGTGGATGTGACGCGCGATGTGCGGCCCGGCACGTCGAAGTCGCTGGCCTCGGCCGGACCGCAGTTCGCACCGGTGTCCGAATCGGATGCACAGGCCGCCGCGCGGGATGCTTCGAATCCTCTGCATCTGGGGCCGTCCACGGGACCGCAATTGTCGCTCGTCCAGATGAACGGCTCAGTGCTGTCGATTGGCCAGTCACCGCAGCGACGCCTGTCGTTGACGGTCAACGACTGGGTGTTCTCCGGTACTGCGCGCGTCGCGATTCTGCATTCACACGATACGGGCGCGACGCTCATCGTCAAACATGGCTTTTGAGTGATGCCGGGCGGGCGCGCCTGGCGCAACAGTCGCGCGCGCTACGTCGAAGAAAAGCGCTCGCGATACACCTGCGGCGCCACGCGCAGTTGGCGCACGAAGCTGCAACGCATCGTTTCCTCGCTGCCGAATCCGCATCGCGCCGCGATCCGCTTGATCGACCAGGATGTTTCGCTCAGCAAACGCTGTGCCGCTTCGACGCGCAACTGCTCGACCGCGCGGGCCGGCGTGCGGCCCGTTTGCGCCTTGTAGTGACGCATGAAGCTGCGCTCGCTCATATGAAGCCGTTGCGCGAGCGCGGGGACCGACAGATCAGATGCGAGATGCGATGACATCCATGCATGCAATTCGCCGAAGCGGTCGTCGGCATCTTGCAACGACAGCATTGCGCTGAACTGCGACTGACCACCCGGCCGCTTCAGAAACACGACAAGCTCGCGCGCGACGTCGAGTGCCAATGCGCGTCCGTGATCTTCTTCGAGCATGGCAAGTGCGAGGTCGATGCCGGCGGTGACGCCCGCCGATGTCCAGATCGCGCCGTCGCGAATGAAGATCGGATCGGCTTCGACGCGCAGTTGCGGATATGCCTGCGCGAGTTCTTCGCAACGCCCCCAATGCGTGGCGACGCGCCGTCCGTCGAGCAATCCCGCCTCGGCGAGCAGGAACGCGCCCGAGCAGACCGAGGCGACGCGTCTGCAACACGGCGCCTGACGCTGTGTCCAGCGGATCAGACGCGGGTCGGCCGAGGCCTCGCGAATGCCCCAGCCGCCCGGAACGATCAGCGTATCGACCGGCCCTTTCGCGGAGCGCAGCGAACCGGCAAGCACCGCGACTCCCGACGAAGAGGTGACAGGCCCCGCTTCGGCCGCCACGACGCGTGGTGCGTAAAGTTTGTCGAGCCCGCGCTGCGCGACGAGTTCATTGGCGGACGCAAAGACCTGGAGCGGACCGCTGACATCGAGCAGTTGCATGTTGGGGAAACCGAGTAGCACGATGGAGCGGAGAGCGGTGGACATGTGGCGGGTCATTGGAGCTGAAGGCGAACCTGGCAGAAACCAAGGGCTGAATGGCAGTCTTGCCAAAGATTACCCGCATAGAATCGATCCGTCCACCTGGAAGAACTGGCAGATTGCGTGTTTCGATTTCTTCTTCGATAAGGTATCCCTATGAACCTGAAAATCGGTTTTCTGGTGTTTCCGCAAGTACAGCAACTCGATCTGACCGGTCCGCATGAGGTGCTCGCCTCGGTGCCGGGCGCCACGACGCATCTGATCTGGAAAACACTGGAGCCCGTGGTATCGAGCAACGGGCTCGTGCTGACGCCGAACACGACGTTCGAAGACTGCCCGCCGCTCGACGTGATCTGTGTGCCGGGCGGAAGCGGCGTGACCGATCTGCTGCAGGACGCGCAAGCAATCGGCTTCGTTCGCCAACAGGCCGCGAGCGCGCGCTACGTGACCTCGGTCTGCACCGGCGCGCTGCTGCTTGGTGCGGCCGGTCTGCTGCGCGGGCGGCGCGCGACGACGCACTGGGCCTTCCACTCGTTGCTGGAACCGCTCGGCGCGATACCGACGCGCGCGCGCGTGGTGCGCGACGGCAATCTGATTACAGGCGGCGGCGTGACAGCGGGCATCGACTTCGGGCTGACGGTGGCGGCCGAACTCGCGGGCATCGAAGAGGCGCAAGCAATCCAGCTCGAACTCGAATACGCCCCCGCGCCGCCGTTCGATGCGGGCGATCCGGAGTCAGCGCCGCAAGCGGTGGTGGAACTGGTCCGGCGACGCTCGGCTGAAGGGTTGGCGACGCGACAGCGGGTGGTGACGGAGATTGCGCAGGCGCAGGCTACGTAATTCTCGCGCCTTGCATGGGGACGCGGGCGATCCATTAAACTATCTGGCTCCGCCCGTTCTCGTTAGCCGGACAGATGCGATGAAGCACGACGAAATTGCCCCGGAGCACTCCCCGTGCGCATAGGCAAGCCCATCAAGGCATTGCCGCAGCCGTCCTGCGACTACTGCGGCAACCGCGCGTTGCTCGCGCACTTCGGAGAGGACGGCTACCCGTATCGCAGCGATCAGGGGCCGCTGTGGATCTGCACTGCATGTCAGGCGTGGATCGGCGTGTATTCGCGCAGCAAGCGCAACGTGCCACTCGGGCGTCTCGCTGACGCGACGTTGCGCGAGGCGAAGAGCAGGCTGCACGACGCGCTCGAACCGCTCGTTGCCGGGAAGGTGCGCCGCGATGGCGTCAACGCGTTCGAAGCCCGCGCGAAAGCGATCCGATGGGTCGCGACCGAGCTTGGCTTCGATCCCATTCCGGCGAGTATTCACGCGTTCACGCCCGAGCAGTGCGAGCAGGCGTTGCGTTATGTCGAGGCTTTCGTCGAGGCTCGGCGGGTGAGATAGCGCGATACTCCGAGGCGATTCGCTTCGCTTCATTACTCATTGATCATGAATGTGCGATGTCGGCCCGGCGACAACAGGCAACGAATTGCTAATTCATCCCATCCTTTACATTTTGCAAGGTGTGTTTCGATCACAGACAGGACGGCGTGAGCAGTATTGGAGTGTTGTCATTGGTGGCCAATTTCTTGGCGGAATCGGTCAGGCGCAACACAGACGTAATTGTTTGGCCTAGGTTGGATGGGCGTGCGAGCGACTATCACCGTCGTTGCAATCGTCGTACAGATGACCGAGGAATATCGCGCCACGGATGCAGAACTTGAACGGCCCCTTGGAAAGGTCGCTTTCATTGACCCGGATCATGAGTTTGGGACATCAGTGGGGAAGAACACGGCGAAGTTGCTGAAGAGGACTACCTTGAATTCATGGCGACAGGTCGATTCACCGCCGAATGGAGCCATGAACAAGTCGAACAAATTTTCTGATGAAGTCCGGGAACGCGCAGTCCGTGGGCAAGCCAACGTATTCCCAACGTTCCCGCCTGCCGCTCTAGCTGGTACTTTGAGGCCCATTATGTACAAAATCCTTAGTCCGATCGGAACCGAAATTGAAATTCCAGAAAATGCGGCTCAAAACTCGACCACGTTCGATTTGACCGATCTCCCAGCCGCAAAGCGATACTACGAAGAAAATGGCTATGTCGTCGTGCGCGGAGTGGTGGATCAGGCTCTGTGCGATTCCATCAGGAGTGCGTTCGAGAAAACCGTTAAGCCCTATCCGGGCTACATATACCGGCAGGCAACAGCGAATCCGGAGAAGAATAGAATTAACGAGTACGGCTTCGTGATGAATTCGCTGCTCAATCTTCAGTCGCTCAATGACGTGGAGTTCGCGCCGCTCAAGAAGCTGGCAATAAAAACGTTTTCGAGTACTCCCGTCAAGGACATTACCCGGGAAATCTTCGCGGAAGACGGAAAGCTAGTACAAAGCATGTACTTTGAAGGGAACTCGGAAACGTGGCCACATCAGGACACGTATTACCTCGACAGCGAAAGGATCGGCACGATGTTAGCGTGCTGGTACGCCCTCGAGGATATTGACGCAGGGGCGGGACGTTTCTTCGTAGTGCCGCGTAGCCATCGCATCGACATGGTGAAGAACGGAAAGAACTTCGACGTTGCGTTCAATCATGGCCAATACAAGGAGTTGGTAAAGAAAATCCTCTCCGAACAACAGCTCGAATTCCGCGCGCCATTCCTGCAAAAGGGCGACGTGCTTATCTGGAATGCGAAGACGATTCACGGCAGCCTGCGCACGACACGGCCGCAATTTTCTCGCAGTTCTCTGACGTCGCATTTCATCCCGGCTTCTCACCGGTTCCTGCAATTCCAGTCGAAGATCAAGCCACTGAATCTGCGCGAGTTCGACGGTATGTTGTTCCATTGCCCGAAGGACATGGAGCGGCTGTCCAGTCGGGTTGTGCTGGGCATCGAAACGACTTTCCCCAAGACGTTCCAGATGGCAAAAAAATTGGCCATCAAGGCCGTCGTGAAATGATGACCTCAAACGGATCATCGACCTGACGCAAGCACGACGCCGACCTACCGGGCAATCTGCCGAAGTGCCCGGTCCGTCCAGCGTTGGGTTCGTGAAGTAGCAGCCCGCTACATCTCCAGCAGCACGTCGCGCAGCGCATTCAACGACGCATCGCGCGGATTCCTCGGCCGCTGCAACGCGATCGGCAGCTCACGCGCGATGCGGCTCGGTCCGCCCGCGCCCGCCGGGGACAACAGGAGCACCCGATCGGACAGACTCAGCGCTTCGTCGAGATCGTGGGTGACGAGCAACACCGTCGTGCCGCGCGCCTGCTTCAACGTGAGCAGCAACTGTTGCAGGCGCGCGCGCGTGATCGCATCGACGGCGCTGAACGGTTCATCGTGCAGCAACAGTTCGGGCTCGTTGAAAAGGCCCCGCGCGAGCGCCACCCGCTGCGCCATGCCGCCGGACAACTGCTTGGGCAGTGCGTCGCGCACGCTCGCGAGACCCACCTCGGCGAGCAGCGCATCGACGCGCGGATCATTTCCCGCGTGCGGCCCGGCGGAAAACGCGATGTTGTCCGCGACGCTAAGCCAGGGTAGCAGGCGCGGCTCCTGGAAGATCATGCCGACGCGCGGCGACGGCGCGAGCAAGGGTGCGCCGTCTATCAACACGGAGCCTGTGACCGCGCGGTCGAGTCCCGCCACCGCGCGCAGCAGCGTGCTCTTGCCGCAGCCGCTAGGACCGACCAGACTGACGATCTCGCCGCGCGCGAGCGCGAACGAGACCTGTCCGAACACGTTGCGCTCGCCAAAGCGCCGAGTGAGTCCACGTACTTCGAGCAAGGGAGCGGGTGCCCGACTCATCGCGCAACCTCCGATCCCTCGTGCGCATCGCGCCACGACAGCGCGCGTAGCTCGATCGCTTTCAGCATGCCGTCGCTCAGTTTGCCGAGCAGCGCGAGCAGCAGGATCGCGCCGAACACCAGATCCGGGCGGCCGGTTTCGCGACCATCGCTGAGCAGATAGCCGAGCCCGCGCGTCGCCGCGATCAACTCGGCGGCCACCATGAACATCCACGCGAGGCTCAGTCCGGTGCGCAGTCCCGTGAAGATCTGCGGCATCGACGCGGGCAGCAGAATGCGTGTGAACAGCGCGCGTCGGCTCAGCCGGTTCAACTGGCCGAACTCGATCAGCTTGCGATCGACGCCGCGAATGCCGGCCACGACGCTCAGCTGCACCGGAAAAAATGCGCCGATCGCGATCAGCGTGATCTTCGGCGCTTCGTCGATGCCCATCCACAGCAGCAGGATCGGCACCCACGCCAGCGAGGGAATCGCGCGCAAGGCCTGGAACGCGGGATCGAGCAATGCTTCGACGCGCCGGCTGACGCCCATCGCCGCGCCGATCAGCAGCGCGAGTGCGGCACCGATCGCGAAACCGCCGTACACGCGGATCACGCTCGCGCCGATATGCCGCGCGAGCCGTTCGGCGCCGAGATCCCAGAGCGTCTGCGCGATAGCGCTCGGCGCGGGGACGAGATGCATCGGCAGTAACGACGTGCGTACCAGCACCTCGACGACGGCCAGAAACAGGACAGGCAGGGCAAGACCGGCATTGCGCCACAACCGCAACGGATCGTGCGGGCGCGGCTGCGCGAGTTCGCTGCACGACGGGCGCGGCGAACCGCGCCGAGCGAGCGTGAGTAGGGCTTTCGCGGTACTTATCGGCGGACTCGCGTCGATTGTGCGGGGTTCATTTGACGCCATTGCTCGCAGTCGCAATCACCGGTTGAGCGACGCTGGCGTCGACCAGCGCGTTGATGACCGCGTTCAGATCGGTGCCGTTCCTGACGAGCTGCTCGTCGACCAGAATCGGCGCGGCGGCCTTGAGCGCGGCAATCTGCCGGGCGCCCGGCTGCGGCTGGCTGAAATCGTTGCGGCTCAACTGCAGCTTCGCGACCGGTAGCGAAACTTTGGATTCTTCCGCGACGATTTTCGCGGTGTCGTCCGGATGGGCGGCGATCCAGACACGCGCTTTTTCATAGACCTTCAGCACGCGCGCGAGCGCGTCCGGATGGTCGCGGATGAAGTCTTCGCGTGCGTTCAGGAAGCCCCACGTATTGAAGTCGACGTTGCGATACAGCAGCCGCGCGCCGTCGTCGATCTGCGCGGCGGCCATGTGCGGATCGAGCCCGGCCCACGCGTCTACCTGGCCGTTGACAAGCGCGGTGCGGCCATCGGGATGCTGCAGGTTGACGATCTCGACGTCGTCGCGCGAGAGGCCCGCCGTATGGAGCGCGCGCAACGTGAAAAGGAACGGATCGGTGCCTTTGGTGGCTGCGATCTTTTTGCCCTTCAGATCGGCGAGTGTTTTAATCGGCGAATCCTTGCGCACGACGAGCGCGGTCCACTCCGGGCGCGAATAGATATACACCGCGCGAATCGGATTGCCGTTCGCCTTGCCGAGCACGGCGGCGAGTCCTGCCGTCGAGCCGATATCGATCGCGCCGCTGTTCAGGTACTCGAGCGCGCGATTGCTGCCGAGGCTCAGTACCCACTTCACCTGCGTGCGGTCGGCGGCGAATTCCCGTTCGAGCCAGCCATTGCGCTTGATCACGAGACTTTCGGGCGAATAGTACGCATAGTCGAGCTTGAGTTCGTCGAGCGGCGCGGCGTGGGCGGTGTGGGCCACGCTGAATGCGCCGAACAGGCCGAATGCGAGTGCGATCGTCTTCAGCCATGCGCGTCTGCCGCGCCTGGGTTCGCCGTCTGTCGGGATTGTGTTGGGCGCTGCCGCAGAGAATGAAAAGCCCCGGTGCGGTGTCATCGATTGTCCTTGAGGTCGCTTGTGGTGATCGTCCAATGTAACCAGAGCGCCGGCGCAAGCGAACCAACAAATGCTCAGATTCAAAGCAGATTTGGCGCTATGGCAGGCAGTAAGCCCGTACCACATATCTGATTCGACGCTTAGCTCGTGACGATTTGTTGGTTCGCCATTGCGGTGCGCATTGCTACAGTCTGCGCCACGCGGTTGTGATGCCGTCGTGAATCACGCCGCCCGTAAAACATAAAACATCCAAAACAAAGGCCTAACCATGCAGATCAAATTCGTTGGCGCTGCAGTCATGGGGTTGCTGCTTGCATGCTCCGGCGTCGCGCACGCAGATCGTCTCGACGACATCAAGAAGGCCGGCGTATTGCGCGTCGCCGCGTTCGACAGCAACGCGCCGTTCGGTTTCGTCGATGCGAAGACCAATCAGATCGTCGGCCTCGACGTCGACTATGCGCAGGCAGTTGCGAACAAGCTCGGCGTGAAGCTCGAAATCCAGCCGACCAATCCGGCAAACCGCATCGCGTTCCTGAAGTCGGGCAAGGTTGACCTCGTGTTCGCGAACTTCACGATCACCGACGAGCGCAAGAAAGAAGTCGATTTCAGCACTCCGTACTTCGCGTCGGGTACGCAGTTCATCGCGAAGAAGGGCGTGCTGAAGTCCCCGCAGCAACTGAACAGCCTGCGCGTGGGAGCCGACAAAGGCACGACAAACGAACAGCAGGTGCGCGCGCAATTCCCCAACGCGACGATCGTCGCCTACGACGACACCCCGTTCGCATTCGCCGCGCTGCGCGCCGGCAACGTGCAGGCGATCACCCAGGACGGCCCGAAGCTGGTCGCGCTGCTCGCGAACGTGCCCGACAAGGCGAACTACGAGATTTCGCCGTTCACGATCTCGAACGACTATGAGGGCGTCGGCGTGCCGAAGGGCGAGACGCGTTTGCTGAACGTCGTCGACGATACGCTGAAGGGCCTTGAAGCGGATGGCAGCGCCGCGAAGATCTACGACCACTGGTTCGGGCCGCAGAGCCGCGCGCCGTTGCCGCGTCTGTTCAAGATCGGCGATCCGCAGAAGAGTTGACGCTCAAATAGTCCGGAGAGCCGGCCTGCCGCGTGAAAGCGGCGGGCCGCTTTTCATTGGGCAACGAAAGCGCTTGAGCAGAAAGGCAGAATGAACGGCTGGCTGGAACCGAAGTACCTCGGATGGATCGCGCATGGCTTTCTGATGACGCTGGTGTTGTCGGCCTGCGCGGGCGCGGCGGCGACGCTTGCCGGCTTCGGGCTCGCACTCGCTCGCAATTCACGCACGGCCATGCTCGCGCGTGCGGCCGCGCTATACGTGCTGGCGTTTCGTAACTCGCCGTTGCTCGTGCAACTGCTGTTCTGGTATTTCGGCGCGGCGGCGCTATTGCCTCAGGCGTGGATGGAATGGCTCAATGCATCGCATACGGTTTCGTTGGGAGGTTGGACACTCGCCTGGCCGTCGTTCGAATTCGTCGCGGGCTGGATCGGGCTTACGTGCTATACGACCGCTTTTATCGGCGAGGAATTTCGCGCGGGCATGCGCGGCGTGAAGGACGCGCAACGCCAGGCCGCCGCGGCGCTGGGGCTGACGCCGCTTGCCGCATTCCGTTATGTGATTTTGCCGCAGGCGATTCGTATTGCGACGCCGCCGCTTGCGGGGCAGTACATGAACCTCGTGAAGAACTCGTCGCTGGCGATGACGATTGGGCTCGCGGAACTGTCGTACGTATCGCGTCAGGTCGATACCGAAACGTTCAAGACGTTTCAGGCGTTCGGTGCGGCGACCGTGCTGTATATCGCGATCATCGCGTTCATCGAAGCGGCATTGCTGGTGTGGAGGCGCAGCGGCGCTCGGGCGTGGGAAGGAGGGCATGGATGAGTGCCGTCGAATGGCTGCCGTCGTTGCGCTATCTGCTGCTCGGCACGTTTCCAGATGGTCCGCTCGACGGCGCTGCGCTGACCGTGGTGATGTCCGTCGTATCCGCGTTGCTATCGGCTGTCGTTGGTCTCGCGGGCGGGATTGCACTGTCGCTGACGCGCGGCGTCGTGCATCTCGCGCTAACCGCGGTGGTCGGCTTCTTTCGCGCGATCCCAGTGCTGATGCTGATCTTCTGGACCTTCTTCCTGATGCCGATGCTGTTGCACATCGACGTGCCGGGCCTCGCAACCGTGATCTGCGCGCTCGCGCTGATCGGCGGCGCGTATCTGTCGCATTCGGTGCAAGCGGGCATTGCGGCCGTCGGGGCGGGGCAGGCGCAAGCGGCGGCGTCGCTCAGCATGAGCCGCTGGCAGGCGCTGCGCTATGTGCTATTGCCGCAGGCGATCCGGATCATGATGCCGTCGTTCGTCAACCAGTGGGTCACGCTGATCAAGGACACTTCGCTGGCTTATATCGTCGGCGTCCCCGAGTTCACGTTTCTCGCGAATCAGGTCAATAATCGGCTGATGGTGTACCCGGCGCAGATTTTCCTGTTCGTCGGCGTGGTCTATCTGTTGTTGTGTTCGACGCTGCAGTATGGCGCGACCCGGCTGCTGAAGCGCCGCTTTCGTGCCAGCCATTGCGCGACGGGGGGCGGCGCGAAGATCAAGCGGCAGTTCCCGTTCGGCGTTTAGCGGCAATGGCGCGCTGCCCGCGACACGTTGCAGCGTCGGGTTTATCACTCCAGCAGATAACCGTATCGGATTTGCTTCGTTGGCATCGCGCGCGCGGGCCGGTACATTCGTCGCACTGACCGCGCCGTTAGGCGCCCGCCGAATGGTTTCGACGACGAGACGCCTGTGACCACTACCGCTGCTGCATTTGCCCCATCTCATCGATCATTCGAGATCCGCGCGTTCGACGCGCCGCTCGGCGCCGAAGTGCTCGGCCTCGATCTAGGCCAGCCACTCAGCGACGACGATTTCGCGCGAATTCACCGCGCGCATCTGGACCACCATGTCCTCGTCTTTCGCGATCAGCGCATCACGCCGGACCAGCAAATCGCGTTCAGCCGCCGCTTCGGCCCGCTGCAGATTCACGTGCTGCATCAGTTTGGCTTGCCGGGTTATCCCGAGGTGCTGGTGGTCTCGAACATCATCGAAAACGGCAAGCCTATCGGCCTCGGTGACGCCGGTCACTACTGGCACTCCGATCTCTCGTACAAGGACAAGCCGAGCCTCGGCTCCCTGCTGCACGCCCGGGAGCTGCCTGCCGAGGGCGGCGATACGCTGTTCGCGAACATGCATCTGGCGTGGGATACCTTGCCCGCGCACTTGCGCAGCGCAGTGGAAGGACGCAGCGCAGAACACACGTACCTGGCCAAATACGCGGAGTTGCAGAAGCGCAGCCCGTGGCGGCCGAATCTGTCGGCCGAGCAGATCGCGCAGGTGAAGCCGGTCGTGCATCCGATCGTGCGCACGCATCCGGAGACGGGACGCAAGGCGCTGTTCGTCAGCGAGCATTTCACCACGCGCGTGATCGGTTTGCCGGAAGACGAGAGCCAGGCCTTACTCGACGAACTGTTCGCGCACAGCGTGCGGCCCGAGCATCTGTACCGGCATCGATGGGCCGCGCACGACATGGTGTTCTGGGACAACCGCTCGTTGATGCATCTCGCCGCCGGCACGCCCGATTATCTGCGCCGCAAGCTGTATCGCACGACGATCGAGGGCGACGCGCCGTTCTGAGCGCGACGTTTTCAACCACCCCGACACCCATTACATCCGCACGCTGACTGGAGTTTCAATGCTGAGCCGATTTCGTCCGACCGCCCCACAGGCGTTGTTCGTCCGCCGTTTCGCGGCATTACTGCTGAGTCTGTCGATGGGCGCCGCGGGCCTCGGCGTCTCCACTGCCGCCCATGCAGAGGGCCAGATTCGCGTCGCCGAGCAGTTCGGTATCGTGTATCTGCTGCTGAACGTGGCGCGCGATCAGCACTTCATCGAAAGCGAGGGGCGCAAAGAGGGGCTCGACATCAAGGTCGATTGGGTCAAGCTGTCGGGCGGCGCGGCGGTCAACGATGCGTTGCTGTCGGGCGCCGTCGATATCGCCGGCGCGGGTGTCGGCCCGCTGCTGACGATCTGGGATCGCACCCACGGCAAGCAGAACGTCAAGGGCGTCGCGTCGCTCGGCAATCTGCCGTACTACCTCGTCAGCAACAACCCCGACGTGAAGACGATCGCGGACTTCACGCCGAAAGACCGCATCGCGCTGCCGGCGGTCAACGTGTCGGTGCAGTCGCGCGTGTTGCAATACGCGGCGGCGAAGCGCTGGGGCGACAAGGAATACGACCGGCTCGACAAGCTCACGCAGGCGTTGCCGCATCCGGACGCGGCCGCGGCGATCATCGCGGGGCACACTGAAATCACCGGGCATTTCGGCAATCCGCCGTTCCAGGAGCAGGAACTGGCCGGCAATCCGAAAGCGCATATCGTGCTCAACTCGTACGACGTGCTCGGCGGACCAAGTTCTGCGACGGTCCTCTATGCGACGGAAAAATTCCGTCACGACAACCCGAAGACGTATCGCGCGTTCGTCGATGCGCTCGCCGATGCAGCGAAATTCATCAATGCGAATCCGCAGGGCGCGGCCGACATCTACATCCGCACCAATCAGTCGAAGATCGATCGCGACCTGCTCCTGAAGATCATCACGAACCCGCAGGTGCAGTTCAAGATCGTGCCGCAGAACACGTTCGGGCTCGCGCAGTTCATGTATCGCGTCGGTGCGATCAGGAACGAACCGTCGTCGTGGAAGGACTACTTCTTCGACGATCCGGCAACGGCGGCGGGGAGCTGAACATGACGCAAGCCGACTCACAGGGAGCGCTTTGATGGTGGCCAATCCCACGCTTCTGTTTCCGCATGACGCCGCACGAACCGCCCCGGCAACCAGCGGCAAACTGCTCGCGGTCGAAAACGTGAACCTCGAATACCACACGCGCGAGCGGATCGTGCGCGCGACCCACGACGTGAGCTTCGACGTCTACGGCGGCGACCGCTTCGTGTTGCTCGGGCCGTCCGGATGCGGCAAGTCGACGCTGCTCAAAGCGGTGGCTGGCTTCATCGAGCCGAGTGCGGGCAGCATTTCGCTCGACGGCCAGCGCGTGCGCGGACCCGGCGCCGACCGCATCGTCGTGTTTCAGGAGTTCGATCAGTTGCCGCCGTGGAAGACGGTCGTGCAGAACGTGGCGTTTCCGCTGCGCGTCGCGAAGAAGCTTTCGAAGTCGCAAGCTCACGAACGTGCGCTGCATTACCTCGAGAAGGTCGGGCTCACGGCGTTCGCGAATGCGTATCCTCACGCGCTGTCGGGCGGCATGAAGCAGCGCGTGGCGATTGCTCGCGCGCTCGCGATGCAGCCGCGCGTGCTGCTGATGGACGAACCGTTTGCGGCGCTCGACGCGCTGACGCGCCGCAAGATGCAGGAAGAGCTGCTGCGGCTGTGGGAAGAAGTGAAGTTCACGCTGCTGTTCGTCACGCATTCGATCGAGGAGGCGCTCGTGGTCGGCAACCGGATTCTGCTGCTTTCACCGCATCCGGGCCGCGTGCGCGCGGAGCTGAACAGTCATCAATATTCGCTGGACAGTTTGGGGCGGGCCGACTTTCAGCGCAGCGTCGCGCGGATTCATCGCCTGCTGTTCGAAGAAAAGGAGGCCGCGCAATGAGTGCCCCCGCCACGTTGCTGCCGCCGGTTCGCGACGAATACGAACGTCCGCTCGAAGCTCCCGGCGAACTCGCGAGCGCGGCCCCGTTGCCGACGGCGAGGCGCATCTTCGCGCACAGCTGGGTGAGCAAGACGCTGATCGCTTTCGCACTGATCGCCGCGTGGGAAATCGCCGCGCGCCTGATCAGCAACGATCTGCTGCTGCCGACCTTCGGCGCGACATTGAGCGCCTTCGTGCAAGGCGTGTGGTCCGGCGAATTGCTCGCGAAGACGGCGGTATCGATGTCCGTGCTGCTGCGCGGCTATCTGCTCGGCGCCGCGTTTGCGTTCGTGCTGACATCGCTCGCGGTGTCGACGCGTGTGGGCCGCGATCTGCTGTCGATGCTGACCGCTATGTTCAACCCGCTGCCGTCCATCGCCTTGCTGCCGCTCGCGTTGCTGTGGTTCGGGCTCGGCACCGGCAGCCTGTTGTTCGTGCTCGTGCATGCGGTGCTGTGGCCGCTCGCGCTCAATACCTATTCGGGTTTTCAGTCGGTGCCCGCGACGCTGAAAATGACCGGACGCAACTATGGTCTGAGCGGCCTGCGTCATGTGTTGTTGATCCTCGTGCCGGCGGCATTGCCGTCGATACTGGCCGGGCTGCGTGTGGGCTGGGCGTTTGCGTGGCGCACGCTGATCGCCGCGGAGCTCGTGTTCGGCGCGAGCTCGGGCAGCGGCGGACTCGGCTGGTACATCTTCCAGAACCGCAACGAGCTGTATACGGACCGCGTGTTCGCGGGGCTCGCCGCCGTGATCGTGATCGGTCTGCTGGTCGAGCATCTCGTGTTCGATACGCTCGAACGGGTCACGGTGCGGCGCTGGGGCGTGCAGCAGTAAGGGGCAAATCTCCGGTTGCTTCCGTCGCTGCCATAAACTACAAATTTAAGGTTAAGCCTCGGCTCGATCGTTGGCGGGCCGGGCTTCCATCTAGAACCGTTCAGAACGACACGGAGACTGCCGTCATGGGAATGCGCCCCGATCCTACCTTTCACGCATCGCCGAAACTCGCGATGGATGCGCCGGCGGAGGAATACGCGTACACGGTGCTGCTGAGTCCGGATTTCTCGCAGCCCGACGCGCTTGCCGTGATCGACGTGAAGCCCGGTTCGCCGACCTATAGCCAGGTGGTCCACACGGTGCCGGTGCCGAACAAGGGCGACGAATTCCATCATTTCGGCTGGAACGCGTGTTCGTCCGCGCTATCGCCGTTGACGGGCCATGCGTTTCTGGAGCGGCGCTATCTGATCATTCCCGGCATGCGGTCCTCGCGTATCTACATCGTCGATACGAAGCCGCATCCCACCCAGGCGAAGATTCACAAGATCATCGAGCCGGAGGAAATCTTCCGCAAGACCGGCTATTCGCGTCCGCACACCGTGCATTGCGGACCGGAAGGCATCTACGTGAGCACGCTCGGCGGCGGAGGCAAGGACGGCACCGATGGGCCTCCCGGCATTTTCATCATCGACTGCGAGACATTCGAGGTGCTGGGCCGCTGGGAGATCGAACGCGGCGCGCAGGAAAAGCATTACGACTTCTGGTGGAATCTGCCGCGCGATTACATGGTGTCGACAGAATGGGCGCTGCCGCCGCAATTCGAAAACGGCATTGTGCCCGAAGACCTGCTCGCGAACAAATATGGCCACCGCGTGCACTTCTGGGATCTGCGCGCAAGACGCAATGTGCAGACGCTCGACCTCGGCGCCAATCATCAGATGGCGCTCGAAGTGCGGCCGGCGCACGATCCGAGCCGGGAATACGGCTTTATCGGCGTGGTGGTCGATACGACCAATCTGGAAGGGTCGATCTGGACATGGTGGCGCGAAGACGGGCGGTTCCACATCGAAAAGACCGCGACCATCCCGCCGGAACCAGCGCCCGCCGACGAATTGCCGCCCCTGCTGCAAGGTTTCGGCGCAGTGCCGCCGCTCGTCACCGACATCGATCTGTCGATCGACGATAAATTCCTCTACGTCTCCTGCTGGGGCACCGGCGAGATGCGCCAGTACGACGTGACAGAGCCGCGCAAGCCGAAGCTGACGGGCTCGGTGCGTATCGGTGGTATCGAACGGTGCACGCCGCATCCAAACGGCAAGGCTTTCACCGGCGGTCCGCAGATGGTCGAGATCAGCCGCGACGGCAAGCGTGTCTACTGGACCAACTCGCTCTATTCGACGTGGGACGACCAGTTCTACCCGGATGGTGTGCCCGGCGTGCAAGTCATGGCGTACGCCGATCCGAACGGCGGCCTCAAGCTCGCCGAAGACTACTTCGTCGAGTTTCCCGCGGGCTATCGCGCGCACCAGATCCGCCTCGAGGGCGGCGACTGCTCGACCGATTCGTTCTGCTATCCCTCGGCGGGCGTTTGAGCGGCGCGGTGTCGCCGCAAGCGGTACTGTGGCTGGCCGTTCTCGCGAGCGGTGTGTATCACGGGCTCAATCCGGCAATGGGTTGGCCGCTCGCGGTGTCGAACGCGCTGATGCAGCGACGCGCGCAAGCGCTGCTCGTGGCGCTTCTGTATCTCGCGGCCGGGCACGCGCTCGCCATCCTGCTGATGATGCTGCCGTTCGCGATGCTCACGAGCGTGCTCGCATGGCAGCGTCAAATCCAGATCAGCGCGAGCCTGCTCGTGATCGGCTTCGGCCTGATGTTGCTGATGCGCCGGCGTCATCCGCGCGTGCTCGCGAGAATTCCGCCGTCGCGGCTCGCACTGTGGTCGTTTGCGGTGGCGATCGCGCACGGCGCCGGCCTGATGCTGGTGCCGATCTACCTCGGCCTGTGCCGCGCCGGCGCAGTGGACAGCGCCCACAAAGCCGCACAAACGCTGATCGAAACCAGTCTGCGCATGGCGCTATCGGTCTCCGCGGTGCACGCGGCTGCGATGACGATGGCCGGAGGCGTGCTCGCGTGGCTCGTTTATCGCTACCTGGGGCTCAGGTTCGTGTCGCGCAGCTGGTTCAATCTCGATACGGTATGGGCGTCGAGTCTGATTCTGGTGGGGGGCGTGTCGCTGGCCTTGAATGCGGCGGCAGCGGGTATTTCCGGGTGAGGCCGACAGGAGTGAAGATTGGCGGGCACGCCGTGTGCTGTCCATCTTCGGCACAGTAAACCAGGAGAAGATCATGCCGCTGAAGAAAGGTACCTCGCGCGAGACCGTGTCGCACAACATCAAGACCGAATCGAAGCATGGCAAGCCGCACAAGCAGGCCGTAGCTATCGCTCTGAATCGGGCGCGCAAGTCAGGCGCGAAGATTCCGAAGAAGAGCGAGAAATAGCGGTAAGCACTCAGGACAACGCCGCGCCGGCGCGTGGGGCACTCAAAGGTTGAGGTCTTTCATCAGTCTCTGCGCGTCGAAGGGCGCCCGCGCTTTCACATCGTTGTCGAAGTAACAGTAGACGTCTCGCGCGCCTCGTCGAGACGGGGCGAGTAGCGGCGCGATCAATCGCGCGTCGTCCGGCTGCGAGCCGTGGCGCCACGCATCGATTCGCTCGGCCCATCGCCGCAACGCCTCGTCCGGATACGAACCGGAATATTTGGCTTCGCTGCCGTGCAGGCGGATATAGACGAAGTCGGCCGTCAGATCTTCGGCGACGGGCCACGGCTCGGTGGAATCGGACACGACGAGCGCGACGCCGTATTGACGAAGCAAGCTCACGAACGCGGGATCGACAAAGCTCGCGTGGCGCACTTCGACCGCGTGCCGCAACTGCCGCTTACGATCGATCTCGACGTAAGGCGTCCTGACTCGCTCATCGTGTTGCTTCGCGAGCGCCAATGCGTCCGCAGTGTCGCGCGGCAACAGCTTCAGAAAACGCTCCATCGCCGTGGGCTCGAAGCGGAACGACGGCGGAAATTGCCACAGGATCGGACCGAGCTTTTCATTGAGGCCAAGGAGCCCTTGCGCGAAAAAGTTCGCGATGCCGACGCGCGCGCTTGCGTCGCGAAACCGCAGCATATGGGTCAGATAACGCGCGCCTTTGATGCCGAACACGAAGCCGTCAGGCGTTTGCGCGTGCCAACCGCGCCAGCTATCGAGGGATTGAAGGCTGTAATGCGTACCGTTGATTTCGATCGTGTCGAACAGCGCCGACGCGTACTGTAGTTCCGCCGCATGTTTGAGATCCGCGGGGTAAAAGTTGCCACGCCATCCTTGATAGCGCCAACCGGAAATGCCGATCAGTACGTTGCCGCTTTGTTTCATTCGCGCGTCGAGTCCCGCAGCGTCACTGAATACGCGCGACTTCCTTCGCGACCGCGGCCGGGCTGTCGAAATTGCGGTCCGGCAGACGGTCGACCAGATCGACGATGTCGGTGTTCGCGTGGTTCTTGCGCGCCTGCTCGACGAGCTTTTCGCGCGTGGTCGGGTAATTCACGCCACTGAGGGCTTTTTCGATGTCGGCAGGATTCGGTTGACCGGGGTGGCGATGATCCTGCGAATGGGCGGGATGCTGTGACATGGTTCCTCCTGGAATGAGGGCGTCAAGAGTGCGCGCCTACTGTCCGTGCCGCATATGTCGTGCCGCGGCCGGCGCAAATCCGGTCGACCTGAAGGGCGCGCTCGGACCGTCACGCCGCGCTAGTCCGGTTTCGCATCGTCGCTCGCACTGCGCAGCGGCGCGCGGCTCTGGTCGTTATTCAGATGAACGAACTTTCTTAGCAGCCTCAGTAGCTCGTGCGCATCTTCTTCTCCCATGCCGTCGAGCAGGCCGTGATTGAGCGCGTTGACGCCGGGGATCAATTCATCGAGCAACTGTTCTCCGGCCGGCGTCAGCAATAAACGACGCTGACGGCGCGGCAGAACTTCGCGCACGATCCAGCCTTTCGCTTCGAGCCGCACCGCGATATCGGCGGTGGTCGAAGTGTCGAGGCCGACCCGCTGCGCAAGCGTGACCTGGTCGAGGCCGGGCAATTCCTGCAGCATTCTGAGCACCGCATATTGCACCGGCGTCACCTCGCGTCCGACCAGATCATGAAACATGGATACGGAAATCTGATGCGCGCGTCGGATCAGATGACCAGGCTGGTCGTACAGATCGATGCCGATCGCGGAAATGCTGGTATCGGTTGAAGTGGCCATATATGTTCTGAAAGCAGCGCGCTTTTTCGCTGCGAATGGAAACGACGAAACGGCTTTCCTGTTATCTGATTGAAAGTAAGGCTAGGGGAAAACCTTCATTTAATCATTAAAGGCACATTGAGTACACTGAATCTCAATGAGTGCACGGAATGAAAAGCCCGAATAACAAGGAGTGAGACTGACATGTTCCCAAAGAATGCGTGGTACGTCGCATGTATGCCGGATGAAGTCGCGGACAAGCCGCTCGGCCGGCAGATCTGCGGCGAGCCGATGGTTTTCTATCGCAACGCGCAAGGCGCCGTGGTGGCGCTCGAAGACTTCTGCCCGCATCGCGGCGCGCCGTTGTCTCTCGGTTTCGTGCGCGACGGCACGCTCGTGTGCGGCTATCACGGCCTCGAAATGGGCTGTCAGGGCAAGGCGACCGGCATGCCGGGCCAACGCGTCAACGGCTTTCCGTCGATTCGCAGCTACCCGGTCATCGAGCGCTACGGTTTCGTCTGGGTGTGGCCCGGCGATGCGGCGCAGGCCGATGCCGCCAAACTGCATCATCTGGAGTGGGCGGAGAGTGCCGAGTGGGCTTATGGCGGGGGGCTTTATCACATCCGCTGCGATTACCGGCTGATGATCGACAACCTGATGGATCTGACGCACGAGACCTACGTGCACGCGAACAGCATCGGGCAAAAGGAAATCGACGAAGCTGCGCCGAAAACCGTGAGCGAGGGCGATACCGTGCGCACGAGCCGTTTCATGGAAAATGTCGCCGCGCCACCGTTCTGGAAAATGGCCTTGGGCGGTAATGGCCTCGCCGACGACGTGCCCGTCGACCGTTGGCAGATCTGTCACTTCACGCCGCCGAGTCATGTGCTGATCGAGGTCGGCGTCGCGCATGCCGGGCACGGCGGTTATCACGCGCCGGCGGACAGGAAGGCGTCGTCGATCGTGGTGGACTTCATCACGCCGGAAACGGAAACGTCGATCTGGTATTTCTGGGGCATGGCACGCAATTTCCGTCCCGACGATGCCGCGCTGACCGCCAGCATCCGCGAAGGACAGGGCAAGATCTTCAGCGAAGATCTGGAGATGCTCGAACGTCAGCAGCAGAACCTGTTGCGCTGGCCCGAGCGCAATCTGCTGAAGCTCAATATTGATGCGGGTGGGGTGATGTCGCGTCGCGTGATCGATCGGCTCGTCGCGCAGGAACGCGCGCAGACCGGTGCGCCCGGGGCTGACGCGCCCCGGGCTGACGCGCCCCGGGCGGAAGTGACGCGCGTCATTCCTGTGCGGACGGCGCCATGAATCATCGCGTGCTGAATGTGGTGGTTGCGCGCCGGCGCGACGAAGCGCTGGGTATCGCGAGCCTCGAGCTCGCAAGCGAAAACGGTCAACCGTTGCCCGCCTTCGATGCCGGTTCGCATGTCGAGGTGCACTTGCCCAATGGGCTCGTGCGGCAGTACTCCTTGTGCAATGATCCGCGCGAAACGCATCGCTATCTGATCGCGGTGCTGCGCGAGGAAGCGGGACGCGGCGGATCGAAAGCGGTGCATGATCTGGTCCGCGAAGGCGACCGTCTGCAGATCAGCGCGCCGCGCAATCATTTCGCGCTCGCTGAAGATGCAGCACATCATCTGCTGCTTGCTGGCGGTATCGGCGTTACGCCGATTCTTTGCATGGCCGAGCGGCTTGCCGCCACGGGCGCGTCGTTCGACATGCACTATTGCACGCGTTCGAAGGAACGCACGGCGTTCGTCGAGCGTCTTGCGCAGGCTGGTTTTGCGAAGTCGGTCCAGCTTCATCACGATGACGATTCGGGCGCCTCGACGTTCGATATCGAGCAGGCGCTGAGCCAGGCGCCGGCCGGTACGCATCTCTATGTATGCGGTCCGCGCGGCTTCATGGACTTCGTGCTCGGAACCGCCCGCGCGAGGGGCTGGCCCGAAGACAGGCTGCACTACGAGTTCTTCGGCGCCCCCGCGAATCAGGCGGCGACGGGCGGCAGCTTCCAGGTGCGCATCGCGACGAGCGGCGCAACGATCGACGTGCCGCCGGAATGCACTGTCGTACAGGCGCTGGCCGCGCATGGCGTCGAGGTCATCACGTCGTGCGAGCAGGGCGTGTGCGGCACCTGTCTGACGCGGGTGCTGTCCGGCGAGCCGGATCACCGGGATTCGTATCTGACCGAGGAGGAGCGCGCGGCGAACGATCAGTTCCTCCCGTGCTGCTCGCGCGCGAAATCGCCGCTCCTGGTGCTCGATCTGTAATTTTGTGTGGTACGACGGGCGCGCGGCGCATCGATCGCGATGCCGGCGTTGACCGCAATCAACTCCTGCACCGGTGCCGCCGCGAGTTGCTGATCGCCGGGGCGAAGCGCACCCGCTGCGGCCGTCCGATTCACCCCCAGTCCCTTGCCTGAGAGTCATCTTCCTCTTACCCTAGCGTTAGCTTCAGGTATCTGTCCAGGACGCAGTGCAACCGGCTGCCGGTCCCGTCATCGATCCGGGGCGCGGGGACGTCCTTAGTTCCTGCGTCCGTTTGCGCGATCATCAAAGGCACATCAAGATGACTGATTATCTGGCTGACGCCGATTCCGTGCGGTTGAACCTCGTGGGGATCTTCGCACTGTTGATCGGCGGCCTCGCGCTGTTTCTTCTCGGGCTGGAGTTCTTGACCGGCGGCCTGAAGGCGATCGCGGGATCGAGACTTCAGTCACTGATCGGCGTCCTGACCGCGAACCGGTTTCGCGGCGTGATGGCGGGTGCCGTCGTGACCGCGCTCCTCAACTCGTCGACCATCACGACTGTGCTGATGGTCGGCTTCGTGTCCGCCGGCCTGATGACGCTGACCCAGGCGGTGCCGATGGTCATGGGCGCGAACATCGGCTCGACGATCACCGCACAGATCATCGCGTTCGACGTGTCGCGTCTGACGCCATACATGCTGGCCGTCGGCTTCGTGCTGCACGCCTTCGGCCCGCGCGAGCGGCTGCAACAGATCGGCCGCGTCGTGTTGGGGCTCGGGCTGCTGTTCATGGGCATCCAGCTGATGGGCGAGTCCACGCATCCGCTGCGCACGTACCGGCCGTTCATCGACGCGATGCAGGACATGCGCAATCCGTTCTTCGGCATCATCGTTGGGGCCGTCTTCACCGCGATCGTGCAAAGCTCGGCGGCGACGCTCGCGGTCGTGATCGCGTTGAGCGGACAGGGCTTGATGCCGCTCGAAGCCGCCATCACGCTGATTCTCGGTGCGAATGTCGGCACCGTCGGCACGGCATTGCTTGCCTCGATCGGCAAGACACCGGAGGCCGTGCAGGTCGGCGTCGTGCATCTGATATTCAATGTGCTCGGCGTCGCGATTGCGCTCTTCCTCATTCCGCAGATGGCGCAGTTCGTGCGCTGGATATCGCCGTCGCATCCGGAACTCGAAGGCCTCGCGCGGCTCGCGGCCGAGGCGCCGCGCCAGGTCGCGAATGTGCATACGCTCTTCAGCGTCGCGAACACGCTCTTGCTGATCTGGTTTACCGGTCCAATCGCGCGACTCGCGCAACTGGTCGTGCCAAAGCGCGCGAAGGCCGCCAAACCCGCGGGCGATCCGCGGTATCTCGACGAGTCGTCGTTGACGGTGCCCTCGCTTGCGCTGCAACGCGTGCGCATCGAGCTGACCCGGCTCGGCGCACAGGTGCTGCACGTCGTGCAACGCGGCTCGCAGATAATGGCGACCGGCACCATGGAAGAGATCAATCACCTGCTCGATCAGGACAAGGAAACCGACCGCCTCGCCTTCGAGATTCTTCAATATATCGGTCGCTTGTCGCTCGTGGAGCACTCGGCCGACGAAGGTCGGCAGATGGTCGGCTACACGCAGGTCACGAGCCATCTGGAGAGCATCAGCGGCATTGTCGGCACGACATTGATGATGGTCGGGCAGCAGCGAATGACGCAGCCGATCAATTTGCTGCGCCTGCGCGATGTGGCGACCACGGAGTTTTCGGAGGCCGTGATCCGCAATCTCGAGCAGGCAATCCGTACGATCGAGGCGCCCGATCCGGGAATGGTCGCGAAGGTCGTCGACGCGAAACCCAGCATCGACAGGCTCGCCGCGACCACGCGTCAGGTCGTGCTTGCGAAGCTTCAGCTCGCGGACAAGACTGACGTAGTCACATTCCGGATCGCCATGGATCTGATCGAGCAGGGGCGGCAGATCGCTCACTTTGCGCGAGCCATTGCGAAAATCGGGGCAGCGCTTCAAGAAGGTCAATAGCGCGCGACCGCCGATTGCCGGTCGATCTATTCGCGCGGAACTGAGCGCCAGCACACGGACGTTCATATCCCACGAGCGATAAGCTTCTCATGTGTCATCGTCATGACACGCTTACGAAGAGTGGGATTTGCCCGCTTTTGCTGCGCGGGCTTTTTTCGTTTCGCGCGAGTTGTGGTATCAGTAACAAAGCAGTCGTGGAAAGTTGATCGTGTGGTGCCCCACAGTGGCTTGCACAACAAGTAACGCCGGAGACGTTTTCACACACGTCGTGTCCGGAATTTGATAGCCTGTGTCGTAGCAGAGCCTTGAACTCAAGGAGGGCTTCACCATGATGAGGTGGCTTGCCAACTGGGCTTCACAACATGCTCCCACCCCCGAGAAACAGGCCGAGCGTGCGCTGAACAACTTGCGCATGGAACTGTTTCAGGCCGAACAACTCGTGCTCGACGCACAGTCGCGTGCCGACTACTACCGGGCTCGCCTGACCTTTCTCGAAGAAGTCACGAGAAAAGGAATCGAACAGGTATCGGACGAGCGCAAGGATCCGCAAGGGTCTCCCCAGCCGCTTCGGCCGGGACTCAAGCTCACCGCGGCGCAATAGCCGCGCTACTCCCTTGCAATGTGTGCCGTTACCCGCATTCGATATGCGGGTTGGCTTCGATCGTCCTGGCGTGCCCGCGTGCAATGCGCGTTCTTGCCGGTCGATTGCGCGTGCAATGTTTGCCGCGCGTAGAACGTGGAAGGTTCGGGGCGCCCGGTTGGTCGTACCGACCGGGCAACCGCGTCCGGATCACGGACTCTTATCGCGTATTGCGAAATGCGTAATTCGTGCTGCTTAACTTGCCAGATCGGGCGGCAGCTTGCCGCCGTTCGCCGCGAGCGCCTGCATGACCTGCTTGTGCAGCCAGACGTTCATGCTCGCGGAGTCGTTCATGTCCCCGCTGTATTTCAATTCCTGCGCAAGTTGCTTGCGGTGTTCGAGACTGCTGTCGACGCCGAGCGCTTTCATCGTGTCGACGATCGACGTGCGCCAGTTCAGCTTCTGTCCGCTTTCGCTGACGAGTTGATCCATCACGGCGGCAACGTCGACGTCGGTCAGCGGTGCGGGCGCGGCGGGAGCGTTAGGTGTCGCGGCTTGGGCGGCGGCCGGGTCAGGGGTCGGTTCCGCCGTGGGGGGAGGTTGGTCCGGCTTCGCTTTGCCGAACAGCTTGTGCACGATGTCACCGAAAATACTCATTTGCAAAATCTCCGCGGTTCAATGACGAATGCGAGCAGGGCGCTCGCAGGACTTGCCTTCGTTATGCTACCCGTCTGACGCGGTGAAAACGTAATAATTTGTCAGCGCGTGGTCATTCGGGGTGCTCACGGTCGAATGACACACTGTGACTTGCCGAATCAGAAGTGGGTCTGCAATCCGATCCAAAACGATTGCGGGTAGCGTCGGGTTCACGCCACGACATTGCAGCGGCCGCGATTGACGTCCCTTTCTTCTCCATGCAAGGCAGCGAACGGATGGCGCAATTCTCTGTGCAATGGGAATAGAAGCAGTACTTTGCGCAGGTTCTCCTCAACATCACTTCACGACGTGGTCCAGGAATCGTCATTACCTCACGGTGCATTTCAATCTCTTTCTCTTCGCATCCAAATAATTTATCGCGTCCTTGTGGGAAAAAGACACGCGTCACTCAACGTGGCCGCGTAATGCACACCACAAGCGCACGCACGGGTCGCCCAATCGAGCGCGAAACCGAAGTCATTCCGCTTTTTCGTTTGGCCCCTTCATTCGCGGGAGAAATAGCAAAGGTAGCGCGGTGCATCCCCGCCGATCGGCAAAAGCGGAGGGCCTCTCGGCCGTTCTATGCGACTTCGTTCCCGAGACATCTGTTTCGTTTATGACGGTGTACAAAAGGCAGCATTCTGGAAGCCCGGTTTCAGAGGCGACAGGCGGGGGCCGAGTACTTATCCGGCAAGGCTTTGGGCGAAACGCCCGACTTCGCCGGCGCTATGCGGGAACGGCGAAAACCCAGATACGCGCGACGACCCTATGGTTAACCCGCGCTTTGGCGCGCGAATCGCAAAACGTACCGTCACGCCAGTTGTTTGAGGCAGGCGTGTGGGGGCATCGCCATGATGCGCGCGATGAGACCAGTGAAGGAGACAGGAGAGTTTTGATGACGGGCACGACCAGCGGTAACAGGATTGATATCAAGGCGTTCATCGACGAACGGCCGATTTCGCTCTACCAGTGGTTACTGGTAGCGCTATGTTTTCTGATCGTGACGGCCGACGGCATGGACGTCGCGATCATGGGTTTCGTCGCGCCGTCGATCATTCACGATTGGGCGATCTCGCGTCCCGCTTTCGGCCTCGTGATGAGCGCGGCGCCGATCGGCCTCGTGATCGGTGCATTGTTCGCGGGCCCGGCGTCGGACCGCATCGGCCGCAAGTGGGTGCTGATTACGTCGGTGTTTCTGTTCGGCGTGTTCACGATCGCGACCGCGTTCACGCAATCCCCGATGCAGATGGCAACGCTGCGTCTGCTGACCGGTATCGGCCTTGGCGCCGCGATGCCGAACACGACGACGCTGCTCTCCGAGTACGCACCGCAACGCAAGCGCGCATTGCTGATTACGGTGATGTTCACCGGCTTCAATCTCGGCTCGGCATTGATCGGCTTCGCGGCTGGCTGGCTGATTCCGGTTCATGGCTGGCGCGCCGTGCTGATTTTCGGCGGCGCGCTGCCGCTCGTGCTGATCCCGTTCCAGATCTGGCTGCTGCCTGAGTCGGCCCGCCTGCTCGCGGTGCGTGGCGCGCCGTCGCAGCGTATCGGCAAGGTCCTTGGCCGGGCGTGCGGCGCGCGCTTTGCGGGCAATGAAACGTTCGTGTCGAACGAACCGCCGCTGCCGACCCGCAAGCCGATCGGCGTACTGTTCTCGCAAGGTTATGGCTCGATGACGATTGCGCTGTGGGTCACGTATTTCATGGGCCTGCTCGTGATCTATCTGCTGACCGGCTGGCTGCCGACGCTGATGAAGGATGCCGGTCTGTCGGTCTCGACCGCGGCCAACGTCACGGCAATGTTCCAGATCGGCGGCACGATCGGCGCGATCCTGGTCGGCTGGATCATGGACAAGTCGCGGCCCGCGCCGGTCATCAGCGCCGCATATGTCGGTGGCGCGCTGTGCGTGCTCGCGCTCGGCTATATCGGGGCGCTGTCGTCGTCGCTCGCCTTGCTCGTGTTTGCCGCCGGCTTCTGCATGAGCGGTGCGCAAACCGGTCTGAACGCATTTGCACCCGGTCGTTACCCGACCGTTGCGCGTGCGACCGGTGTGAGCTGGATGCTCGGCATGGGGCGCTTCGGCAGCATCTTCGGCTCGGCGATCGGCGGCGCGCTGCTGGGTCTCGGCTGGCAATTCGGCGCGATCCTGGCGATGCTCGCGATCCCCGCTACCTTGGCGGCGATCGCCATCCTGGCGAGCCAACGCGTCGGCGGCGGCGAACCGGCAGCGCAGCCGAATACCGCGCATTGACACTTGCGGGAGTGCGGCACGCGAGCATTGCGCCCGCGCCGCTGGTCAAATTCATCTACTGAGGAATCACGGTGATCATCGACATTCACGGCCACTACACCACCGCCCCCAAAGCGTTGGAGACGTGGCGCAACCGCCAGATCGCGGGCATCACGAATCCGACCGGGATGCCGAAGGTGTCGGAATTGCAGATCAGCGACGACGAGTTGCGCGAGTCGATCGAAAGCAACCAGTTGCGACTGATGCGCGAGCGCGGCCTCGATCTGACGATCTTCAGCCCGCGCGCGAGTTTTATGGCGCACCACATCGGCGACTTCGAAATCTCGAGCACGTGGGCCGCGATCTGCAACGAACTGTGCTTTCGCGTGAGCCGGCTCTTTCCCGAGAACTTCGTGCCGGCCGCGATGCTGCCGCAAAGCCCGGGTGTCGATACGGCCACCTGTATTCCTGAACTCGTCAAATGCGTCGAGCAGTACGGTAACGTCGCGATCAACCTGAATCCCGATCCGTCGGGCGGCTACTGGACCAGCCCGCCACTGTCCGACCGCTACTGGTACCCGATCTACGAGAAGATGGTCGAGTACGACATTCCCGCAATGATTCACGTGAGCACGAGCTGCAATGCGTGCTTTCACACCACCGGTTCGCACTACCTGAACGCGGACACCACCGCGTTCATGCAATGCCTGACCTCGGACCTGTTCCGCGATTTCCCGACGCTGCGGTTCGTGATCCCGCACGGCGGCGGCGCGGTGCCGTATCACTGGGGACGCTTCCGCGGTCTCGCGCAGGAGCTGAAAAAGCCCTTGCTGAAGGACCATCTGCTGAACAACGTGTTCTTCGACACCTGTGTCTATCATCAGCCGGGTATCGATCTGCTCACGCGCGTGATTCCCGTGGATAACATCCTGTTCGCGAGCGAGATGATCGGCGCGGTGCGCGGCATCGATCCGGAGACCGGGCACTATTTCGACGACACGAAGCGCTATGTCGAGGCGGCGCACGTCGACGCAGACGAGCGTCACAAGATCTATGAAGGCAACGCGCGGCGCGTTTATCCGCGTCTCGATGCGTTGCTGAAAGCGAAGGGGCTGTAATCATGTATGAAATTGGAGTGGTCTACCGCAACATCCAGCGCGCGGATGCGGACGTGGCCGCCAAACTCGGCGCGTTCGGCTCGGCCACCGCGCATGAGGCCATGGGCCGCACAGGGCTGCTGCAACCTTATATGCGCCCGATCTACACCGGTGCGCGCGCGAGCGGCACGGCCGTCACGGTGCTGCTGCAGCCGGGCGACAACTGGATGCTGCACGTCGCGGCCGAACAGATCCGGCCCGGCGATGTCGTCGTCGCGGGCGTCACCGCGCCGAGCACCGACGGTTATTTCGGCGATCTGCTGGCCACCAGCTTCAAGGCGCGCGGCGCGCATGCGTTGATCATCGACGCGGGCGTGCGCGACGTCAGCGTGCTGACCGAAATGAACTTCCCTGTCTGGAGCAAGGCGATTTCCGCGAAGGGCTGTGTCAAGGCGACGCTCGGCTCGGTGAACATTCCGGTCGTGTGCGCGGGCGCGCTGGTCACGCCGGGCGACGTCGTGGTCGCCGATGACGATGGCGTGGTCGTCGTGCCGGCGGCCGCCGCGCAAGCGATCCTCGACAAGGCCGCGGCGCGCGAGGCCCACGAAGCCGAGAAGCGCGCGAAACTCGCCTCCGGCGTGCTCGGTCTCGACATGTACAACATGCGCGGGCCGCTCGAGCAGGCCGGCCTGCGTTACAAGGACTGACCCGCGTGACCGCAATGATCAACGGTCAAACCACGCGTGCGCCAATCGCCGGCATTTCCTCGATGGCCACGCGCCAGGTGCTGGCCGAACTCGCCGCATCGTTCGAGCGCCGCACAGGACAGTCGGTCGCGATCGAATCGGTCGGCGGCGTCGATGCGGCCCGCCGGGTCGAGGATGGCGAAGTATTCGATACCGTCATCCTCGCCGCCGACGCGATCGAGCGGCTCGTGGCGGCAGGCTGCGCCGATGCGGCGAGCCGCGTCGCGCTGGCGCGCTCGGGCATCGCGGTTGCGGTCGCGGCCGGAGCAACTCACCCTGACATCGCAACCGAAGCGGCGCTGCGCAACGCAGTACTCGGCGCGCGCAGCATCGGTTACTCGACGGGACCGAGCGGCACGTATCTGCTGAAGCTGTTCGAACGCTGGGGCATTGCCGGTCAGATCGCTTCGCGTATCGTGAAGGCGCCGCCAGGTGTGCCGGTTGGCACGCTCGTTGCACGTGGAGAAGTCGCGCTGGGTTTCCAGCAGATGAGTGAGTTGATTCATGTGCCGGGTATCGACCTGCTCGGCGAGCTTCCGGGCCCCGTCCAATTCACCACGACTTTCACTGCTGCGATCTGTACGCTGGCGCGCCAGCGCGAAGCGGCGCAGGCGTGGCTGGCATTTCTGGCCTCGCGCGAGGCCGACGGCGCAAAGCTGCAAAACGGCATGTCGCCGGCCTGAAGGCCGGCCGCATCCAACCGCCAGGAACGCGAGCGCGTTCAAGCCATGAGCTTGCCCCACTCGAAATCGATACTGTCCGGCGTGAAGGGCAGCACGCCCGCGCCGGGCGTAAATGTCAGTTCGCCGAAATAAACGAGATTGTCTGGCGCATACAGGTCGACCCGCACGTAGTCAAAGTCTTCGCATAGCCGGGCCGCGACATCCAGCACGGCCTGCAGATGCCGCGGGCGCGGAGCAGGCGCTGGGCTGCGCTTGTAGTCGCCGATCTCGATGTCGAGGTGATTCCAGTCGATGTCGTACACGTCACCGTGCGTCGCGTCACCGAACCGATCCGAGATCACGAGGATGTAGATGATCGGCCGCCCGGGCCGGCCGCCGAAGCAGTGCAGCTTGAAATCCGCCGGAATCCGGCCGCGTTGGTCCAACAGTAGTTGCTCGAAAAAAATGCGCGGCTCGATCATCTCATAGTGCCGCTCGCGGGCAACGCAATAGAAGTCGGTGTGCAGCCATCGGTCGGCGAGCTTCTTGAGCTTTTCGAACGAGGTTTCCGACTTGTTCGTCACCACTTCGACGAAGCTGCTGCCATGATTGGCTTTCATCACGAAAGCATCGGGCAATGCATCGAACACATCGGGCGTGAACGAATCGGGCGCTGCGATCAGCGGTATCAAATGCTTGTCGCCGATTTTCCGCGCGATATATTCGCGCACCAGCAGCTTGTCGCTCAGGCGGATATAGCGAGGATCGGGGTGAAGATTGCGTTGCAGGATCTTCTCGTTGAACGTCACAGGATGAATCAGACGCGGATAGCGGCCAATGCATTTGTGATGTAACAGGCTTAGGAAAAGGGCGTCAGGCAATAGCGTCTTCGCCGCTTCCTTGATCTTTCTTACGGTAGTCGGCGATTGCGCGGGCGACGAATGTGCGCCCGTGTGAAGCGCGGGCCGCTCCGCGAGCGAAGCCACCGCGGTGTCGCCGGTATGTACGGAAGTCTCGCTTTCCGGGGCGAGAGCCGCGTTCCGCGCATTCATTCCGGCGGATTTGATGATCGGCATGTTCTGATCCCGTGACGGTCGAGTCGATAGTCGTCTTCCGAGTAAGGGGAATCGGAATCAAAGCGACAGCGGCGCCTGCCGCAACATCTCCGTCGCGGCGCTCCAGCTTTCCTCCGGTGTCAGCCAGCGTTCATCCACGTCCGCGTGCTGTTGCGCGCGGAATTGCGTCGGGGACATCCCATAGCGTTCCTTGAATAGCCGCCCAAGCCGGTTGCCGTCGCCCATTCCGCAGCGGCGCGCAATCTTGTCGACCGGTAAATCGGTGTTCTTCAGCATCGAACGGACGATCTCGAAGCGCGTGCGCAGCAGATATTCGAGCGGCGTCATGCCGAACTCGCACTTGAAGCGGCGCTGGAAATTGCGCTTGCTCATGGCCACCGATTCGGCGGCCTGCGCAACCGAAATGGCCTTGCTGTAGTTTTCCTTGATCCAGCGCGCCGATTCTCGAATCTTCTCGGTCGTCGTCGTGATGTTGACGTCATCGAGCTCCGAGTGCTTTTTCTCGGCGTAGCCGGTCTGCAGTATGCGGCCGATCTTGCGGGCCGTGTCGGTATTGATATCGCGCTCGATCTGCGCGAGCGCGAGATCAATGGGCGTCACGTTGCTGTGCGTACGCGCGGCATCGCCGCTGTCATCGAACAGGAACATCGGCACGATCGATTGCAGCGGGTCGTTGCAGACGACGGCGAGGTTCGCCCCCTGCTGCATGCCGAACGACGCGATCGATCCTTGCAGCGAGATCCACGACAGGAAATGGTCATTCGATTCCGCTACTTCGGTGACGTCGCGGCAGGCAACGAAGAACGCGTGGAAATCGGCGAGACAGTATCGTTCGAGGCCTTGGGTCCAGATCGATATGCCGGAGGAGCTGGTCACGAGACCACCGCCGTCGGATACGACGGTAAACCGGTATTGCGCCTCCTCGCCAGCCGCTCTCTTGAACTCATTGGCAAGCCGGAACGCGTCGCCTATCGCGCCGGTGCTTGCCATCGAACAATCCTGAAAAACGAATAGACCAATGTGCTTCATCACGCGAGTTTCTCCAGACGGGAAAATCCACGAATTGAGATTAGCGCATCGAATTGGGAGAGACGAGCTTGGCTGGCATGCGCGGGTGTTTTGGCGTAATTATCCGGATCGCAGAAATTCTTACCGTGCTATTCGTTAGGATGCCTGTTATTAATTAATCTTCCACGGAATTTTTTTCCCGCTCAATTAGCGCGATTCTTGCAAGCGAATCGTCGGACGATCTGCAGGATGCGCCGCGCGGTGCGGCCGCGGCGCGATATGAGGAATAACCATGGCATTCTTCGCACGTAAACCATGCAATTCCGGTTCTGTCGCGATGTACCGCGCCCGCCGTATAGTTCTGTTACAGCAATTGCAGATGGCAACAAGCCTTTCCAGCGTGTGTTTCATTTGTAAAAGGCTCCACATTATCGGCCAATAGCACGCTACTTTGGGCCGTGCGCGAATGCCTCGATCCTTTGCGGACTATGCTTCAGCGCAACATCGAGAGAGAAATTGTCAATCGCGGATTCGTGAATGGCGGGCTACGCATTCCCTGATTCGTGAGAAGAACAATCGGCATTGCCGCGGCGGATAAGCAATAAGTTTGTAACCTCCCGTAGTTCGGGAGGTCCCGAAAACGGCTCCCCGACCTAACCCGACACAGCACGTCGCTTCGCCGTGCTGCCAGCCAATTCAGGGCTCATCCGGCCGGCGGCATTGATGACGATATGGCGACGCAAAGCGATCTTCGATCGTTTTGTTCATCAACCTGCAAGGATCAGACCGGTGGACCACTATCCGCAAAACTCGCTCTATCCCGCTATTGATTCCGAGCGCAGACAGCTTAGCGCCAGCGGGATGCTGACGCTGATGCGTGACCACATCTGGGAGATCGTGGTGACGACGGTCGTCGTCCTCACGCTGGCTGTCGCGTATCTGTTGATCGCCACCCCGATCTATTCCGCCGACGTAGTCGTTCGCGTGGATCCGCCCGAGCCGAATGCGCTCGGCCTCGCGTTGCAGAACCAGGAACTGATGTCGCCGCCAGCGCCGTCGCCGGTCACCGAAATGGCGGTCATGGAGAGCCGTGCGGTCTTGCAGCCGGTCATCGATCAATTCCGTTTCGACATATCGGTCAAGCCGCACAAGCTTCCCGTGCTCGGCGACATCGCCGAAAAATTCGCGACGCCGGGTGAGCCCGCCGCGCCGTGGCTGGGGCTGAAATCGTTTGCATGGGGTGGCGAGCGTCTGCAGATCGCCGCGCTCGACGTGCCGCGCGAACTCGAGGAGGAGAAGCTGACGTTGACCGCGCTCGAGAACGGCGCCTACGAATTGCACGGTCCGTCCGGCGAGTTGCTCGTGAGTGGCGTGGTGGGCACGCCGGTCAATCAGAACGGGGTAGCGATGCTCGTCAAGGAACTCGATGCGCGGCCGGGCACGAAATTCGAGGTGATTCGCTGGAACGAGCTGGATGCGATCAAGCGCTTCTCCGGTCTCGTCAAGATCGGCGACAAGGTGAAGGACTCCGGGCTCCTGCAAATCCAGTATCGCGACAAGAGCCCGGATAAAGCCGCAGCCGTCGCCAACGCATTGGGGCAGCAATACCTCGCATCGGCGGTGGCAAGCCGGCAAGCGAACGATACGCAGACGCTCGCATTCATCAACGGCGAGCTGCCGCGCCTACTCGCCGATCTGCGAAAAGCCGAGGAAGCGCTGAAGAATTTCCGTTCGAACTCGCAGTCGATGCAGCCGACCAACGAGGCGCAAGCCTATTTGCAGGGCGGCCTCGATCTCGACAAGCAGATCGCGACGCTGCAATTGCAGCGCACGCAGTTGCTCGAGCGCTATACCGAACAGAGCCGCTGGGTGCAGAACGTCGACGAGCAACTGACACAGTTGAAAGAAGCGAAGGCGAAATTCTCGGACCATTTCGGCGATATGCCCGCGTCGGAGCGCGCGAGCGTCGATCTGATCCGCGCTCAAAAGGTAGCGGAAACGGTCTATCTCGGCATGGTGCAGAAGGCCGAGCAATTGCAGGTGCGCCGTGCCAGCACAACTGGCGGAGCGCACATTCTCGATAAGGCAATCAGACCGCACACGCCGGTCGCGCCCAAGCCGATTCTCGTGCTCGGAGGCGGATTGGTACTCGGTATCGTATCCGGAGTCGTGTTGGTATTCATGCGCCGCCACGTGATGACCGGCGTGACGGACCCACGCTACGTCGAGCGTCAGATGAGCGTGCCGGTGTTCGGCGAGGTTCTGTTCAGCCATCAGCAACTGCTGCTTGATCGCGATGCGATCAGCGCGGGGCGCAAGTCGCTGCCGGCAGTGGCGGGGCGTGCCCATCCCCCGATGCAAAAGAGCCTGCACGACATTCAATTCGAGCGCCGCGACCAGAACAGGATTCTCGCCGCGCGCTTTCCGCACGACACCTCGGTTGAAGCGCTGCGCAGCGTGCGGACCGCCGTCACGCGCGATCTCGCGCATGCGCGCAACAACATCGTGATGATCATCGGGCCCACGCCGTCCGCCGGCAAGAGCTTCGTCGCCGCGAATCTGGCGATCCTGCACGCGGAGATCGGTTCGCGCGTGGTACTGATCGATGCCGACATGCGGCGCGGTCATCTCGCGTCGCTATTCAACGAGAGCAATCGCGGCGGTCTTTCGGAAGTACTGTCGGAACGGTTGCCGCTGCGCAATGCCTTGCGCTCGACCGGTATCGAAGGATTGACTTTCCTGTCGTGCGGCGTGCGCCCCGAGAACCCCGCAGCGCTACTCATGAAGCCGCGCCTCAAAGAGGTGCTCGATCGGCTATCGGACCAGTTCGATCTGGTGATCATCGATACGCCGCCGTTCCTCGCCGTCACCGACGCGTCGATCATCGCGAACGAGGCGGGGGCGTCCCTGCTCGTATTGCGCTCGGGCATGCAAAGCGAGGATGAAATCGCCGACGCGATCAGAAAGATGGAGCGGGCGGAAGGGCGCATCGCAGGTGCGGTGTTCAACGGCATTCCGCTGCGCCGAAGCACGAAGAATTACGGCTACGAAACGAACTATGCGAGCGACTTCGGCGAGACCGACGTTGCGCCGCGCGCGCCGCATGGTGCCTGAGCGCGCAGATATTTCGACGGGGTGACGCATGGTCGCGATGGCGTAAAACGGAGAACCAGATGGCCTTTGCAATCAACGGAAAGTTCACTTCGCAGCCCATCACGGGGGTCCAGCGCGTCGCCTACGAACTGACGAGGGCCATGCAGATGCGCGCCGTGCCGGGCGATGAACCCGAAGTGTTCGTGCCGCCAAACGTGGTCGAACCCGGCTCGCTGCTCAAACGGCAGCGCCGCTTTCGCTGGCTGCGCGGCACATTGTGGGAGCAGATCACGCTGCCGATCGCCGCGCGCGGCGTCACCTTGCTGAATCTGTGCAACACGAATCCGCTGTTCAAGCACGGTCAGATCGTCATGGTTCACGACATGGCCGTCTATGACGTGCCGCAAGGCTTCTCGAGAAGATTCCGCCTCTGGTATCGCGTCTGTTTCACGCTATTGCCGCGCACGCATCCCATTGTTCTGACGGTGTCGACGTTCTCGAAGACGCGCATCTGCCATCACCTGAAGATCGACGAATCGCGGGTGAAAGTGGTCGCACCCGGTGCGGATCATCTCGACCGGATCGTCGCCGACCCTTCGGTGCTGCAACGGCTCGAATTGCGAAAGGACGCCTATTGCGTGATCGTCGGTAGTCTCGACCCGCGCAAGAATCTGCAAGGCGTGCTCGATGCGATCGAGCGGCTCGGGCATCTGAGTGAGGTCAAGTTCGTCATCGTGGGCAGGAAGAATCCGCGCATTTTCAGTAGCGCGGAGCCGGAACATCCGGTGCATTCGCGCCAGGTCGTGTGGGCCGGTTTCGTGTCGGACGAGGAATTGAAGGCGCTGTATCAGAGCGCCGGCTGTCTCGTGTTTCCGTCGCTATACGAAGGATTCGGCTTGCCGCCCCTCGAAGCGATGTATTGCGGCTGCCCGGTGATCGCGTCGGCTTGCGCGTCGATACCGGAAGCTTGTGGCGACGCCGCGATGTATTGCGATCCGACCTCGGCGGACGATATCGCCGCGAAGGTCACGCAGATGATGAGCGACGCCGTTCTGCGCCAACGTTACCGAATCGCGGGCCTGCTGCATGCGCGCGAGTTTCGCTGGGAGCGTGCGGCGCAAAAAGTGCTCGAAATTCTCTATATCCAGACCGGTGAACGGCTGGCCGAACTGACGCCGCGCGCGTCGGCGAGCTAGCGACGAGTGGGCATGAACATGGATCGCGTGAAGACCCGTGCTGACAGAAGACGTGCATTGCGGAAACTTGCCGCGCTGGCGGCGGGAGCGGCCGCGCCGTTGTCATCCATCAGGCCTGCTGTTGCTCTGATACCGGATTCAGCGCCCGCGAGCGCGCGCGCCCGCAGGATTACCGATCTGATCGGCACGAACGGCTGGGCGGGTTCGGCGGCCGATATCCAGATGTGGCGGGCGATGGGTATCAGTTGGGGGCGCGGCGAGGTCGGCCCGGGCCAGCCTGACAGGCCCGGCGAGATGATGCGCATCGACAAGACCGGCCCGGCGTTTAATAGCGATTTGCAGCCGGTACTGATGCGAAACGAGCGCAATGGCATCGGTTCGTTGTTGCTGCTCGGCTATACGCCGGGATGGAATGCGACTGTGCCGGGCGACAGCAAGTCGGCGCCCGTCGATGTGCAAGCGTGGCAGCAGTATGTGAGCGCCGTGGTTCGCAAGTACTCGGCGCCACCTTATAACCTGCGCTATTTCCAGATCTGGAACGAGGCCGCGGGCAAATTGTCCGGGGGATCGCCGCAGGCCACGTTCTGGCACGGGCCGGACTTCAGCACGGATCAAAAGCGCGCGAAGCCCTATGAGCGCGCGATGCAGGACTATGTCGAGCGGATTCACATTCCGGCCGCACGCATCATTCGCAGCCATCACGCGTACGTAGTTTATGGAGGCTGGCCGGACCAGGGTGGACTGGAGAACTTCCAGCGCTGGCTCGAATACCGAAGCCCGGTATTGAATGAGCGCATGCTCGATTGGGTGGACTACATCGACACGCATTATTTGCCGGTGGCGGATCTCGAATCGCTGTATCAGCTATACGTGAGGAACGGTCCCGCGCGCGGCATCTGGCAAACGGAGATCGGCAACGAGTACATGAGGGATCCGCACTATCTCCCGCGTTATTACTTCGATTTCGCGGTGTGGGCGCTGCGCAGGAACTGGGACGATCCGGACAAGTACCTTTCGATGATCTATCACTGGGACGGCTATGAACCGTTTCGTCTCACGCATCGTGGTCCCCCTGAACGAACCTACAACGTTTCTGGTCGAGCCTTGATCGTGCTGCGTCGAACCGCGGGAGGGCATCTGGCGAGTTTTTCAAAACCGCTGCAAGGCAGTCCTGGCGTTGCTGCAAACGCTCTGCTTTCGGGCAACGACCTCGTGATCCAGGTGAGCAGCAGCGCGGGCTGGCGGAGCGTCGCCATCGGCGGGCTACAGGCGCTGCGCTCTCGCACGGTCAAGGCCGATTTCATCGATGCGCTCAGTGGCGAGGTGAGCGCGCCAGACAATGTCGCATTGAGCTGGGAGAGCGATCAGATGCAGGTGCGGTTCAAGGTACCCGACCAGGTGAACGGCGCTGGCAATAATCCGCCCAGGCATCTGGCTTATCTCGTGGTGCGCCGCGTGACGCAGGGAGCGACATAGCGATATTTCGTGAGCCTGGCGGTCGCCGGGAGCCCGGCGGAACGAACCTGACGGATAGCGTTGACACATCATGAAACAGCTCACCATTGCGATTTGCAACTACAACTACGAGCGCTATCTGACCGCGGCGATCGACTCCGCGCTCGCGCAGGACTATCCAGCTACCAAGGTGATGGTCGTCGACGATGGTTCGACCGACGGTTCGCGCGAGATCATTGAAGGCTATGGTAAGCGGGTGCTGTTTCTCGGCAAGCGAAATGGCGGGCAGGTGTCCGCCTACAATCATGCGATCGCGTCGCTCGACACCGAATATGTGATTTTTCTCGATTCCGACGACGTGCTGTATCCATCCGCGGTCTCCGAAGTCATGCGTTTTTTCGAGCACGGCACGTGGGCCAAGGTGCAATTCCGGCTCGACGTGATGGACAACGAAGGTGTGTTGACTGGCGCCTACGTGCCGCATAGCGAGCCGCCCCAGGAATGCGGAGAGCTGCTGCGCAGCGGTTGGCTCTATCCGTCGCCACCCGCGTCGGGCAACGCATACCGGGTGAGTGCGCTCAAACAGATCTTTCCGGTTCCAGAAGAGGGCGTGAATCGCTATGGTGCCGACTTTTACGCAATCTACGGCGTCGCGCTCACAGGCCCCATCGCGACCGTGCCGAAGTCGCTGGGCGGTTATCGCGTGCATAACGCGGGCAGTGGAACGGTATCGTTCGCGAACTCGGAACAGCTGACCAAAGCGCCACGCGCATTCAGCATGCGCTGGGCCATCCTGCGCAATATTGTTAAAGTCCGGCTCGGCATAGAACTGCCGGGGACCTTTCTCGACTTTTCTCACGAGAAAGCGACGTTCTGTTCTTCCATTTATCGCGCGACGCTTTTCAGGCGCTGGCACTGGATGCTGCTCGATTCGGGCAACTATCTGCATACGATTGTCGCGAATCCATTCTGGAGCCTGAAGAAAAAGCTCGGCACGCTCGTATTGTCGAGTCTGTGTCTCGTACCTTACTCGCCGTTATCGGATTTCGCGGTGCGTTACATCGCGAACCCGCTCGCGCGCCGTCGCGTCTCGCGACGGTGAGAGAAAAGGAGTAAGGCATGGATAGACGAGCGAGCGCCAATGTAATCGCCTTTGTATACGGCGGCTATTTGATGAGGTACGTGTACCTCGTCATCGTGGTGCCGTTCTATGGAAGAGTGCTGGGTGTGGCCGAGTACGGCCGGGTACTTGCGTCGATGTCGCTGATGAACGTGATATGGATGCTCGTTACTTTTGGGCTCACGTTCGTCGGCATGCGTGAGGTGTCGAAAGCGCAGTCGGTGGACGAATGCAATGCGATCTACTCGCTGCAAGTCAGCGCGCGGCTGGTGCTCGCCTTGATCGGGGCGGGCATCGGCGTCGTTGCGACCTTGAGCTCGCCGGTATTGTCGGAGCGGCCTCTCATTGGCCTGCTCGCGACCTTGCTCGGCATCGTGTCCGCACTGAATCTCGGCTGGCTGTTTCAGGGGCGGCATTACTTTCGCACGCCGATCATGATCGAAGTGTTCGGCTTCGCGTTGAGTCTCGTGCTGGTGCTGACCCTCGTCAAAGGACCGGAAGACGCAGTGTGGGTGCTGGCGAGTCTGCTGATTGCGGGCATCGCGTCGTCGATCATTTCGTACGGGTTGACGACATGGCAGATCGGGCTGCCGCGTCTTACGTTTTCCGGCGTCGTGCCGCTCGTGCGCAGTTCGGCGATGCTGTTCTGCTATTCGTCCGGCTCCGTCGTGCTCACGGCGTCGTCGACGTATTTGCTCACCTTGTTGTCGACGCCCGCACAGGTCGGCTATTTCGGTGCGGCGGAGCGTTTCGCGACGATCGGAATCAGCCTGATGGGCCCCGCGGGGCAGGTCTTTATTCCGACGATAACGCGACAACTCGCACAGGGGGACAAGGAAGGCGCGCATGTCACGACGCGGCGCGGCGCCGTCCTGCTGCTCGGCTACAGTGTACTGCTGCTGTGCGGTGCATTGACGCTTTCGCCTTTCCTTTTGCCTCTGATTCTCGGGGCAGCGTTCGAGCCGAGTGCGCATGTGCTGCAGGTCTTTGCATGGATGTTTCCATTTGTCGCTTTCAACGAATTCGTCGCGTTCTACGTATTCGTGCCACGCAGAAGGGACAGGATGCTCGCGATTGCCGGCGTAGTTTCAGGCCTGGTCAATCTCGCGATTGCGCTCGTTCTCGCGCCGCGCTTCGGCGCGATGGGCATGGCGTGTGCTCGGGTGATCGGCGAGGCGACGCTGTCGGCGACGCTGCTCGGCGTGATGATTCGCCACGAGCTGGTTAGCCTGTTGCCTGGCGCCGGGCGGGCGCTCGAGCGGGTGCGGGTGGTGTGCGGGCTTCGTGCGCAGACGGGTGGCGCAAAGGACGACTGAAGGGGTAGGTGAGTGAACGGGGGTTTGGTTGGATCGTCACAGGAGGTCGAAGTGAAAGTCGCTATTGTTCACGATTGGCTGGTGGTGTCCGGCGGCGCCGAGAAAGTATTGAAGAACATCATCGAGTGCTTCCCGGATGCGGACGTCTTTTCGATTGTCGATTTTCTCGAAGACCGCGAATGCGTGAAAGGGAAGTCGGTCAACACGTCGTTCATCCAGAAGATGCCATTCGCGCGAAGACGTTACCGCGCCTATCTACCGTTGATGCCGATTGCGATCGAACAGGTCGATCTATCCGGCTACGATCTCGTCATTTCGAGCTCGCACGCGGTCGCGAAAGGCGTATTGACCGGGCCCAACCAGGTGCACATCAGCTACGTTCATTCGCCGATCCGCTATGCGTGGGATCTGCAACATCAGTACCTGCGCGAATCTCATCTGGACACGGGACTGCGTTCGGCGTTGGCGCGCGTGCTGCTTCATTACATTCGCGGCTGGGATTCGCGTTCCGCGAACGGCGTCGATCATCTGGTCGCGAATTCGCAGTTCATTGCACGGCGCATCAGAAAGGCCTATCAGCGAGAATCGACGGTGATCTATCCGCCGGTCGATATGGCGAATATGTCCATTGGCACAGAGAAAGAGGATTTCTACGTGACGGCGTCGCGGATGGTGCCTTACAAGCGTATCGATCTGATCGTCCGGGCCTTTTCGCAAACACCCGAACGCAAGCTCGTCGTGATCGGCGACGGTCCCGAGATGAAAAAGATCCGTTCGGTGGCCGGCAAGAACGTCGAGATTCTCGGGCATCAGCCGTCCGACGTGCTGATCGATCATTTGCGTCGCGCGCGCGCCTTCGTGTTCGCGGCGGAAGAAGACTTCGGCATTTCCGTGGTCGAAGCGCAGGCCTGCGGCACACCGGTGATAGCGTTCGGCCGCGGCGGCGTGCTTGAATCGGTGGTGGGTTTGCCGCTCGAACCGGCCACCGGGATTTTCTTCGGCGAGCAGACGACCGCGTCGTTGCTCGAAGCCGTCAGCCGGTTCGAGAGCAATGCCGGCTTATTCGACGCGCGGGCGTGCCGCAAGAATGCCGAGCGCTTCTCGTCGGAAAACTTCAAGAAGGCGCTGATGAGCTTCGTCGATACGCGGCTTCCTTATGCGTGCGTCGAACAATTCCTTCCGTATGCACAGAGTCCGTCGCAGCCGGTCAAGGAACGTCATCTTGCCGACGTTACGCCCTGAGTAGGGCGCGGGGAAAGAGGCTGTGAGGCCCGCTGACCCACCACGCCTGCCTTGCGCGATCCGTGCGGGTCAGGCTCAGGCCTGAATGCGGTAACCGCCAGAGGACGCGCGGCGAGCAGCAGCGAGACGACCAGAGTAAGAATCAGCACGTTCGACGGTGTGACGAGCCGATGCTCGGTTGCCGACATCACCAGCAGGCAGACCGACGAAATCTCCACGAAGCGGAACGCCGCGAAATGGCGCCCCCCTGCGACCAACGCTGCGTAAGCCGCGCCCTGCTTGCTCCATTCGACGAGTTTCCAGAAAAACGCCAGGATCAGCGCCAGGCCCACCACGCCGAGCTCGGCAAGGATATTCAGGTACGAGTTGTGAGCATGCGAATCGCTGTGCTCGATCACGACGTCGGACGGCACGCCGAACAGATGGAAGTACGAAGCGATGCTGCCGATATGGTCGTCGAAGGAGCCAAAGCCCAGACCGACGAGCGGGCTCTGTTCGAAGTATGCGAGCGCTCGCGGCCACAGCCACTCATAGCGGATGTTGAGGTTGGCGACCTTGGCGTCCTCATTATGAATCGAGAACGTATAGCCCATGTAGTCGACGGTCGGGTCGGTATGAAAAATCGCCACCGCGAACGACGCGACCAGCATCACGCCGATCAGCGATGCGAGCATCCAGCGCTTGCGGCCAAAGTACAGATACGGCAGCACGGCGGCGGCGCCAAGCAGCGAGCCGCGACTATAGGTCGAAAACAGCATCAGAAGATTACAGGCGAGCAGCGCGGTCAGCAGCTTGCTGCGCTTTTGCAGGTGGCAGGCCACGCCGAGACAGAACAGCATCGCCAGGAAGCCACCGGCCGCATTGCGGGCAATGAAGTAGCTGCCGAAGCTGTCGTCCGGGTTGGTGAAGATGCTGAGCAGACCGTTCTCGACGATGTAGTACACGTACATCGGCAGGTTAATCAGGACCGCGAACATGAAAAACGCGCGCAGCACCTTGTTCATATCCCAGCGGTGCGCATACAGGCAACCGGCAAAAACGGGCGCATAGGAGACGAAAAAATTGCCGTCGCGCCGGTAGAAATCGAATTCGAGGAACGACTGCGGATCGTAGAGCAGCGTCGAGACGATCGCGAGCGCCGTGAAAGCCGTAAGCGGCGCCATGAACGCGGGATAACTGCGGCCATAGAAGCGCCACGCGCATAGCAGCAACGGAACAAAGCCGATCGCACTGATGGGCACCAGATTCGTGACCGTCAGAAACAGTGCGAGCAGCGAAATATAGGCCATTGCAACTCCAGGAAGACGGCTAGCGCGCCGGTTGGGGTTGTGCACATGCGCCGGATGATGGCGAGACGGAAAAAGCGGAGCTGCACGTTGGGCCGTGCGGGATCACATCGTACAACTTTGACATGAATGCCACGATACGTTCATTAAACGGTAGCACGTGTCACCGCTTATGTTCAACCGCGCGTGTCCCCTGCAATAGAAGTGCAAGCTCGTTCGCAAGCGTGCGAAAACAGGTCCCCGAGCCCCGCCAAAACTTCCTCGCTTCGCGCCAGATGCGCTGCGGGACAATTCGGCCTCACTATGATTGAACTCACCGGGGCACGACCTCGACCAGTTCCGATGCAAGTCTTTGCCGTGTTCGTTCTTTCATTTCAATCGTTTTCCCGGTCGTCGTTGCCGAGTAGACCACTGTGATCCGGCCAATCAGTTTCCGCAGTTACCGATCGAGCCGGATCCGGCGTCGTCGCATGCGTCTTTATAGCGCGAACTGAACGACTGGTCTGATCCGTCCGGCGCAGACGTCCCTGTCAATAAATCATATGAGACGGTATTTGTGCGAACCGCGGCGCACCGCGTTATGCGATGTCGTTCAAGGAGAGGCGTTTCCGAGCCGGTTTCAGTGCCAAGGAGTCAGCGATGGGCAAGGTTACAGCGGCCGCAGCCGCGACGGATGTCGAAACGATACGGCAAGGCTCTGCCGAGGCGGAGTATCCGCTGCTCGTGCAGGTGATTCTCGCTGGTGGTTCCGGCACCCGCCTGTGGCCGGTGTCGCGCGAACAGTTTCCCAAGCAACTGATCGACGTGATCGGCAAGCAGACCTTGTTGCAGGCGACGATGGGGCGCATGGCGGGTTTTGAAGGCGCGTGGCGCGTCGCGGCCGATCCGCTGATTGTGTGTGGCACCGAGCATTATTTCGCCACTTACGAGCAGGCCCGCGAAATCGGCATGAACGCGCGGATCGTGGTCGAGCCCGCACGTCGTGATACTGCGCCGGCGCTGACGCTTGCCGCGCTGATGGCGTGCGCGCAAGACGAGGACGCGATTTTGGTGGCGATGCCCGCGGACCACGCGATCGCGAATCTCGAGGGACTTCATCACGCAATCGACATTGCAGCGACGCATGCGCGCGACGGCGCGATCGTCACGCTAGGCGTTCCGCCAGAGCGGCCCGACACGGGCTTCGGTTATATCCGCCTCGGCGATGCGTTATCCGATGGTGCGCACCTGATCGAGCGCTTCGTCGAGAAGCCCCCGGCGGAGCTCGCGGCCCAGTACGTCGCATCGGGCAATTACTGGTGGAATAGCGGCATCTTCGTCGTGCGTGCGTCGGTGTGGTTATCCATCATCGAGCAGTTTCAGCCGGAGATGCATACGGCTTGCGTGGGTGCGTGGCGCGACGCGAAGAAGGCCGAAGAATGCGTCATGCCGGACGCCGACGCGTTTCTGCGTTCTCCAGCCGACTCGATCGACTATGCCGTGATGGAACAACTCGGCAAGCCGGACTCGGCGTTGTGCGGCGTGGTGGTGCCGCTCGAAGCGGGCTGGTCCGATCTCGGTTCGTGGGATGCGGTATGGCAGGCGATGGAGAAGGACGAGTGCGGTAATGCCTCGAGCGGCCGCGTGCTGTTCGAAGGCGCCACCGCGACGTACGCGCGCTCGCAAGGAGGCAGGCTTCTCGCCTGCGTCGGCACCAGCAACATGATCGTGATCGAGACCGACGACGCGGTGCTCGTGGCGGATCGCTCGCATGTGCAGGACGTCAAGGAACTCGTGTCGCGGATCAGGCGCGAGAAGTCGCCGGAGGCCGATGCGCACAGAAAAGTCCGCCGCCCGTGGGGCTTTTACGACTCGATCGATCACGGCGATCGCTTCCAGGTGAAGCGCATCGTCGTGATGCCGGGCGGCCGCCTGTCGTTGCAGATGCATCATCATCGCGCCGAGCACTGGGTGGTCGTATGCGGAACGGCGCTCGTCACGCGCGGAGAAGAGCAGTTTCTTCTCGCCGAAAACGAATCGACGTATATCCCGCTGGGGGTTCGGCATCGGCTCGAAAATCCGGGCCACGTGCCGCTGCAGATCATCGAAGTGCAGTCTGGCGCGTATCTCGGCGAAGACGACATCGTTCGTTTCGACGACAAGTACGGGCGATGCGGCTGATGCGACGGAGTCGACCTGATACCAGCTATGAGGGGGCTGTGATGCGACTGCTGACTGGTCTAATGGCGAGAGCGTTCGATGTCACGATGATCGTGGCGGGGGCTTTCGCGGCTTCGCAGATCCGCTTCGACGGCGGCTCGCAGAGGAGCTTCTACTTCGCGTTCGTCGCGTTCGCCGCGGCATTTGCTCTCGCCGTTTTTCCGGTGCTCGGTGTGTACGAATCGTGGCGCGGCCGCTCGAAAAGAGCGCTCGCGGGCCATGTGGCGTTCGGTTGGCTCGTCGTGCAGACCTGCGCGATGGTGCTGATGTTCTCGTTGCACCAGATCGACTTCGTGTCGCGCCTCTGGTTCGTGTATTGGACGGGGATCTCGGGCGCCGCGATGATGGCAGGCCGGATGGTCACGCATGCGCTGCTTGGGCGCATGCGCCATGCGGGGATGAACTTGCAGCAGGTCGCGGTGGCGGCGTGCGGCGACCATTGCGATGAGATCATCCGCAAGATCGAGATGTCGCCTGCCGCCGGTTTCCGCGCGAACGCGCTGTATAACCTGAATCCGGGCTGCAGTATTCCGTCGCATCCCTCGGTACAGGTTTTCGAAGAACAGGGCGCGTTCGCTCGCTACGTGCGGGAACAGCAGATCGGCGAAGTATGGCTGGCATTGCCGCTCACCGAGGAGCGCGCGATTCTCAAACTGGCCGCTGAGTTTCGCAACGACCTGATCAACGTGCGCTTCATGCCCGATGTGCGCACGCTTGCGCTATTCGAAGGCAGCATGACCGAGTTGCTCGGCTTGCCGACGATCAATCTCGCCGCGTCGCCGCTGCCGCCGAATGCGTTGGTGCAGAAAGAACTGTTCGACCGTCTGTTCGCGCTGGTCACGTTGATTGCAATCTCGCCGATTCTGCTGGGCTGTGCGATTGCCGTGAAACTGAGTTCGCCCGGCCCGGTGCTGTTCAGGCAGCGCCGCAAAGGGGCCGACGGCCGCGTATTTACGATCTACAAGTTCCGCACGATGCGGCTGCACGAACAGAAACCGGGTATTCTCGAACAGGCCACGCGCAACGATCCCCGCATCACGACGGTGGGCGCCTTCCTGCGCCGCACGAGTCTCGACGAACTGCCGCAGTTCTTCAACGTGCTGCGCGGTGATATGTCGGTGGTGGGGCCGCGTCCTCATGCGCTCGAACATGACGATCTTTATCAGAACATCGTGTCGGGCTATATCCACCGCTATCGGATCAAACCTGGTATTACCGGCTGGGCGCAGATCAACGGATATCGCGGCGAGACCGATCGCCTCGAAAAGATGGAAGGCCGCGTCGCGCACGATCTGTATTACCTGCGCAACTGGTCGTTCTGGCTCGACGTGAGGATCATTCTGGCGACGATTTTCAAGGGGCTTCATCATCCGAACGCTTACTGAGCATGATGTTATCCGGCGCTGAAGAGTTCGTGAGGCGGTCCGCGAAGCGAGTCTCGCTGTACCGGTTTCACCTTGACCACTGCGCGCAGGCGAAAAAGATACTGCAGGTGCTCGAAGACAGACACGGAAAGGCCAACCCGGCGAATATGCGGCTCGCGGACGAATATGCGCGCGATGTATTCGGTGACCCTGTCTATGCGCCGTGGCTGCGCGTGTACGCCGCGTTTTGCGACACGTTCAAGGAAGGATGGATCCCTGACAACTACTACGCCGTTGTCGTCGTGCCGCAGTTGAAAGGCCTGTACGGGAAGATCGCAGACCTCAAGCCGATCTCGCAACAGCTTTTCGACGGCGACGCCTTGCCCGATGTCGCGTACTTCGCCAATGGGTTGTTCTTCACCGACAAAAGCGTCGCAGTGCCCGATCGCGAATTGAAAGAGGTCGTGTTCGAGCATGCCGAGCGCGTGGTTTTCAAGCTCGATGGCTCGAGCCAGGGCAAAGGCGTCCACTTTTTCGACAAGGCGAGTTTCGATCCAGAACGCGTCCGGTCGCTTGGCAATGGTGTGATTCAGAGATTCATCGTTCAGCATCCCATGTTCAGCGCATTTGCTTCGAAGCCCGTTGCAACGCTGCGCTTCACGACCGTGGTGGACGACAGCGGCCGCATTTCCCTTCGGGCCTGTTATCTGAGGCTCGGCAGAGCCGACGATACGCACATCATGAGCCGCCGGCAAATCTGCGTGGCGGTCAAACTCGAAAATGGCGAACTGTACGACGAAGGTTATTCGAACTGGGGGGCTATCACGGCGCATCCGGATTCGGGCGTGCGCTTTGCTGGCGTCAGGATTCCGCAGTTCGAGCAATGTGTCGCGCTGGTGCTGAGGCTGCACCGGAAGATTCCATTCGCGCGCTGTGTCGGCTGGGACGTCACGGTCGACGCGAACGAGCGCGTGCAGGTAATGGAGTGGAACGGTGGGCACAATGACGTGAAGTTCAGCGAGGCAACGCAGGGCCCGTGCTTTTCGGATCTGAAATGGGAGCGGCTCAGGGCCGTGCATTGAGTTTTTCTCGGCAGTTGAAGCGGCTGAAACAGACAGCGGGAGACGCGACGTGAGCGAACAGTTATGGTGCGTCCACATCGAAGGACTCGATGACTTCATTGCCGTCGATTCCGAGGAGTCGGCGCGGCACGAGGCGTCGCAGATCAATGCGTATATCGATCGTGCCGACAGAAGCTCGCGCGCCGCGCGCTTGCGCGCGCTGGTGGTCGAATGGCCGTTCAGCGCTGAGGGTCACGCGAGGGCGCTCGATATCGATTGGTACGATTTGCAGCGTATGCCGCACCGGCAGCAGGCCGGGACTCGATCACCGGGCGGTGTGCTGTCGAAGCTCGCGCGCCGTGTCAGAGAGTTGCTGAGCGTCGTGCGCGCGGGTAAGGACGAAGTATGAACCGCGGCCGTGGCAAGCCGCGTCATGCGGGCAGCGGCTCGTGTTCTATCAGGTCAGCGCGTAATGGTTGCGGGCTATTTCAGTTGCAAAGCCGACGCTGCATGTTCGCGTGGTGCTGATGGCGTTTTGGCATGAATGGCTCCTGAATCCCGGAAAGGGAGCCAGCGTCAGCCAGCGTCAGCGCTTCTTGCGCGTCCCCGTCGATGCGCGCACCACAAGCTCGGGTGGCGGACCGAGCACCATCGACGGCTGCCGCTCCGGCGTCTGGATCAAACGGATCAGACTCTTGATGGATAGCTCGGCGACAGCCGCGGTTTGAATCGCGACCGTCGTCAACGCGGGATGCACTTGATGCGCGAGTTGAATGTCGGTGATGCCGATTACCGAGACATCGTCGGGCACCGAGCGGCCGAGCGTGACCAATGCCTGAATCGCTCCGATCGCGAGCAGATCGTTGGTCGCGAAGATCGCGCTCAGTTGCGGGCGATTCGCCATCAGCTCCATGCAGGCCGCGAAGCCGGCGTCGATCGAGTCGCGAATCTGCAGTACCGCAGCCGCGTCGGCTTCGATGCCGGCCTCGCGCATCGCCGCGCGAAAACCGTTCGAGCGCGCGTCCTGCAAACCGCCACAGCCATCGCCGATCAGCAATCCGATCTCGTGATGGCCGAGTCCTAGCAGGTGCCGCGCGGCCAGCTCGCCCGCGCGCGCGAAATCGACCGCGATGCACGGCAGCGCGGGCGGCGACTCCGGATGCTCCCACATGGCGAGCAGAATCGGCGCGCTATGTGTCGCCGATGCGCACAGGTCGTTGATCGTGATGTCCGTGTTCATCACCAGCACCCCGTCGGCAAGCGTGCCGGCTATCTGGTTCAGATACGCGCGGCCGATCTCGGCATCGTCGTCAGTATTGCAAACCATCAGGAAGTGGCCAGCTTTGCGCGCCGCGCGCTCGGCGGCGAGCACGAACTCCGGGTAGAACGGGTTCGAAATGTTCGACAGCATCAGCGCGAGCGTCGATGAGCGGCCCTCGGCCAGCGCGCGCGCATTCAGGTTCGGCCGATAGCCGAGTTCGGCGATCGCCTGCAACACGCGCTCGGCCGTTTCAGGGCGGACTTTCTCGCGATTGCGCAGCACGTTGGAGACGGTGGCGGCAGTAACCTGCGCGCGCTTCGCGACTTCGGACAACGTAACCATGTTCGATTTATCCCATATTTAGGGAGGGGCATTCATATGTTGCAAACCGCTCCCGACATTGCTAACTTTCTCGAAAACGTACCGGAGACACCCCGCCATGACTTCTTCCGTCGAACTGGAATTTAAGCGATTAAATGCCTGCGGCACAAGCCCCAGGCGATTTTTTTGAGCGCAAATTTAAGCGGTTAAATCGAACTGGAGACAGCATGGCAACGATTCGTTTGAGCGATGTGCAAAAAGCCTATGGCGACCATCCGCCGGTGATCCGGCGCGTGAATCTGGAGATCGCGCAACACGAGTTCTGCGTGTTCCTGGGTCCGTCGGGTTGCGGCAAGTCGACCTTGCTGCGGATGATCGCCGGTCTCGAAGACCTCAGTGAAGGCACATTGCATATTGGCGGGCGACTCGTCAACGACGTGCCAGCCGCCGAGCGTGGCGTCGCGATGGTGTTCCAGAGCTACGCGCTGTTTCCGCACATGACCGTGTTCGACAACATGGCGTTCGGTCTCAAGCTCGCGAAGCAGCCGAAGGACGTGATCGAGCGCAAGGTCCGCGAAGCCGCTCGAATTCTGCAACTGGAGAGCCTGCTCGAGCGTCACCCGAAAGCGCTGTCGGGCGGGCAGCGGCAGCGCGTCGCGATCGGCCGTGCGATCGTGCGCGAGCCCGGCGTGTTTCTGTTCGACGAACCGCTCTCGAATCTTGATGCCGCGCTGCGTGGCCAGACGCGCGTCGAGATCGCGCGACTGCATCAGCGCTTCGCCAATGCGAGCGTCGTCTACGTGACGCACGATCAGGTCGAGGCGATGACACTCTCCGATCGCATCGTGCTGCTGCACGCGGGCGCGGATGCCGAGCGCTTCGGCAGTATCGCGCAGAGCGGTGCGCCGCTGGAGCTGTATCACCACCCGAAATCGCGCTTCGTCGCGGGCTTTATCGGCTCGCCGCGCATGAACTTCATCGATGCGACCGTCGAGGCGATCGAGCCGGGCCGTGTCACGGTTGCGCTGGGGGCCGGCGCGGAAAAACTGCTCGCGCACGTCGACGGCGAACGTCTGCAACGGGGCCAGCGCGTCACGCTCGGCGTGCGCCCCGAGCATCTGCGGCTGACCGGCGACGAGCAGTTATTCAATGCGCGACCGTGTTGTCGGAGCGGCTCGGCGAGCACAGCTATATCCACGCGGACCACGCCGGCGGCACGCTGATCGCGAAGGCGCCCGGCGATACGCCGCTCGGCTCGGGCGAGCGCATCCGCGTGCACGTGCCGCCGGCCGCGTGTCATCTGTTCGACGAGCAGGGACTCGCGCTGCGGCGTAGCACGTTCGAACCGGAACGCGCGGCGGCCTGAACGGTCCGTCGTACTCAATTCCGCCATAGAGCGGGTTATATCGCCGGCGACGCTGCGTAGCCGGTCAACAAGGTAGACAAGGAGACATAGATGATCGCTTTTCGCCTTCGCCGTCTTGCACAGGTGTCGATTACCGCCGCCGTGGTGGCCGGCGCGTTCGGCAGTGCCGTGGCCGACGCGGCCACGCTGAACGTCAACGTATCGGCGCGCGGTAATCAACGCTCGACCTGGCAGGACGCATTCGACCAGTTCAAGAAAGCCAATCCCGACATCGATCTGAAAATCACCTACGTGACCGAGGAGGCGTACAAGGTGCAGATGGGCGGCTGGCTCGCCACCGATCCGCCCGACGTCGTCTCGTGGCACGACGGCGAACGCATGGCCTATTACGCGCAGCGCGGTTTGCTCGAAGATCTGAGCTCCGACTGGGCGAAGAACGGCTGGTCGCAGCAGTACGCGTCGGTCAAGGACGCGTCGACGTACAAGGGCAAGCAGTACGCGGCGCCGCTCGGTTATGACGCGTACGGATTTTTCTACCGCAAGGATCTCTTCGAGAAGGCGGGCATCAAGAGCGAGCCGAAGACGTGGGACGAACTGCTCGACGCAAACAGGAAGCTGAGGGCGATCGGCGTCGCACCGATCGCGGTGGCCGCGCGCGATAGCTGGACGCTCGCGGCCTGGTTCGACTATCTCGATCTGCGCATCAACGGCAACGAGTTCCACCAGAAACTGATGGCCGGCGAGATTCCATACACCGATCCGCGCGTGAAGAAGGTCTACACGACGTGGAAGACGCTGCTCGACAATCACGACTTTATCGACAACGCGCTTTCGTACGACGTCGATTCGATCGCACCGATCCTCAATAACGGCAAGGCCGCGATGATGCTGATGGGCACGTTCTTCTCGGCGAGCTTCCCGCCGTCGGTCAAGGATCAGGTCGGCTTTTTCCGCTTTCCGGTGATCGACGCGAACGTGCCGATGGCTGAAGACGGTCCCGTCAACGTGCTGCTGATTCCGGCGAAGGCGAAGAACAAGGCCGACGCGCGCAAGCTGCTCGCGTTCATGGAGACGCCGAAGATCAACTCCGAACTCGCGAAGGGCTGGGGACAGTTGCCGTCGAACAGCCAGGCGGTGCCGCCTGAAGATGCGATCTCGAAGGTCGGCTTCCAGACGCTCGCGAACACGAAGGGCGGCATCGCGCAGTTCTACGATCGCGACATGCAGAAGGAAATGGCCGACGAAGGCATGAAGGCCATGCAGCAGTTCTACAGCGATCCGTCGCAACTCGACAGCGTGCTCGCTCATCTCGAAGCGACGCGCAGGCGCATCTACCAGAAGTAAGTCCCACCGCGCCGGCCGCCTGATCGCGGCCGGCTCCCGGGTTCCCGTTCCGCCTTCGATTTTCGACGAGGTCGTTCCATGTCTCATACCGCAGCGCGCCGCCTGCCCGCGGCGCGGCACCGTCGCGTCTCGACGACACGACATCATCAGCATCGCGCCGCGTTTTTCTTTCTGCTGCCGGGGTGCGCGTTATTTACGCTGTGCGTGATCTATCCGATCGTCAGCAGCATCTCGCTGAGCTTCTACAACTGGGACGGCATGACGCCGAAGACCTTCGCGGGTCTCGCCAATTACGTCGAGCTGTTTCAGTCCGATACGTTTTATACGGCGCTGAAGAACAACCTGATCTGGCTCGGGCTGTTTTTGCTTGCGCCGCCGCTGGGTCTGCTGTTCGCGTTGTATCTGAACCAGCACTTGCGCGGCATGCGCGTCGTGAAGTCGCTGTTTTTCGCGCCGTTCGTGCTGTCGGGCGTCGTGGTCGGCCTCGTGTTCAGCTGGTTCTACGATCCGACGTTCGGGCTGCTGCGCTTGATCGTCGGTCGTGGCATTCCGGTACTCGGCGATCCGCATACGGTCACGTTCGGCATCATCTTCGCCGCGCTTTGGCCGCAGACGCCGTTCTGCATGATCCTGTATCTGACGGGACTCACCGGCATCAATCCCGAAGTGGTCGAGGCGGCGCGCATGGAAGGCGCGAAGGGCTTGCGACTGCTGTGGCACGTGATCCTGCCGCAATTGCGGCCCGCCACCTTCATGGCAGTTGTGCTGACCGTGATCGGCGCACTGCGCAGCTTCGATCTGATCGCGGTGATGAGCGGCGGCGGTCCGTTCGACAGCTCCACCGTGCTCGCCTATTTCATGTACGACCAGGCGATCAAGTACTACCGCGAAGGCTATTCCGCGGCGATCGCCGTGGTGCTGTTCGCGATCATGCTCGTCTATATCGTGTTCCATCTGCGCCGCATGCTGCGCGAGGAACGCTGATCCCTCTGAACGTCAGGAGTACCCGGTCATGTATCCGCTTCCCGTCGAACGCTGGAAACCGCTGAATCGCGGTCTTTACAAGGCATCGCTGCCGCTTGCGCTGTTTATCTGGCTGCTGCCGATGCTCGCCGTGCTGCTGACGTCGATCCGCTCGTCGGATGAACTCTCGCAGGGCGACTACTGGACATGGCCGAAACACTTTGCGCTACTGGAAAACTATGGCGCCGCGCTCACGCAAACGCCGATGCTCCATTACTTCGCCAACAGCGTGCTGATCACGGTGCCGTCGGTGATCGGCGCGATCGTGCTCGCGTCGATGGCGGGCTTCGCATTGGCGACGTATCGCTTTCGAGGCAACACGGCGGTGCTGTTCGCGTTCGTTGCCGGCAATTTCGTGCCGATCCAGATCCTGATGATTCCGGTGCGCGACATGGCGCTGAAGTTCGGCCTGTTCAACACCGTGTGGGCGCTGGTGATCTTTCATGTGTCGTTCCAGACCGGCTTTTGCACCTTGTTTTTGCGCAACTTCATCAAGCAGTTGCCGTTCGAGATGATCGAGGCCGCGCGCGTCGAAGGGGCGAGCGAGTGGGCGATCTATCTGCGCATCGTGCTGCCGCTGATCCGCCCCGCGCTCGCCGCGCTCGCGATCCTCGTGTTCACGTTCGTGTGGAACGACTACTTCTGGGCGCTGTGCCTCACGCAAGGCGACGACGCGGCGCCGATCACGGTCGGCGTGGCCGCGCTGAAGGGGCAATGGACGACCGCGTGGAACCTGGTCGCGGCCGGCTCGGTGCTGGCCGCTTTGCCTTCGGTGCTGATGTTCTTCGCCATGCAACGGCATTTCGTCGCCGGACTGACCTTCGGGGCAAGCAAGGGATAAACGGCGCCTGAAACACGATTGAAACGACGGCTCGACGTCAACTCACCACGAGACTTTCACATGCAACTCGGTGTCTGCTACTACCCGGAACAATGGCCACGCGCGATGTGGGCCGATGACGCGCAACGTATGGTCGAACTCGGCATCACGCATGTGCGGATCGCCGAATTCGCGTGGAGCCGCATGGAGCCGCGCGCCGGTGAATTCGACTGGCAATGGCTCGACGAGGCCGTCGAAACGCTCGCCAAAGCGGGCCTGAAACTCGTGCTCGGCACGCCGAGCGCGTCGCCGCCGAAGTGGCTCGTCGACGCGTATCCGGACGTGTTGCCGGTGCGCGCGGACGGCACGCGCTGGAATTTCGGCTCGCGCCGTCACTACGATGTTTCGAGCGACACCTACCGGTGCGAATGCGTGCGCATCGTCACCGCGATGGCGAAGCGCTACGGGCGGCATCCGTCGATCGTCGCATGGCAGACCGATAACGAACTCGGCTGCCACGATACGGTGCCGAGCTATTCGGCTGCGGCGTTGCGGCGTTTTCATGCGTGGCTGGAGCGCCGCTACGAAACGATCGGGGCGTTGAACGACGCGTGGGGCAACGTGTTCTGGAGCATGGAGTATCCGTCGTTCGAGGCGATTGGCTTGCCGACGCTGACGCCCACCGACGCGAACCCGATCCATCTGCTCGACTTCCGCCGCTTCATGTCCGACGAGGTGGCGAGCTTTCATCGCGAGCAGATCGACGTGTTGCGCGAGCATGCGCCGAACGCGGATCTGCTGCACAACTTCATGGGCTTCTTCACGACCTTCGATCATTATCGCTTCGCCGCTGACAACGCGATCGACGTCGCCGCATGGGACAGCTATCCGATCGCGCGCACCGAATCGATCGCCTTGCCGGAGGAGCAGAAGGCGCGTTTCGCTCGTACCGGGCATCCGGACGTGTCCGCGTTCGATCACGATCGTTATCGTGGCGTTGGCGGCGGCCGCTTCTGGGTGATGGAGCAGCAGGCCGGCCCGGTGAACTGGGCGCCGTGGAATCCGGCGCCCGCACCGGGCATGGTGCGTCTATGGGCGTACGAGGCGTTCGCGCACGGCGCGGAGCTGGTGTCGTATTTCCGGTGGCGCCAGTGTCCGTATGCGCAGGAGCAGATGCATTCCGGGCTCAACCTGCCGAACAACGAATTGTCGCCGGGCGGTCTCGAAGTGCAACGGGCCGCGCGTGAAATTGCCGGCAGTACGGTGCTGTCGACACTCGCCGCGCCCGCGCGAGCGGCCACCGCGCTCGTCTTCGACTATGAGACCCAGTGGATGTTCGAAATCCAGCGTCACGGCAAGGGCTTCGATTATCAGGCGCTCGCGTTCGATTACTACGAGTCGCTGCGCGAACTCGGACTCGATGTCGATATCGTGTCGAGCCGTGCCGATCTTGCCGCGTACCCGCTAGTCGTCGTGCCGAGTCTGGCGGTGATCGACGGCGCGTTCGTCGAACAGATCGAGCGCTCGCGTGCGCAATGGGTGTTCGGCCCGCGCAGCGGCTCGAAAACCGGCGCGTTCGCGATTCCGGACAATCTGCCGCCCGGCGCGTTGCAGCGCGTGCTGCCTATCCAGGTACTCGAAGTCGAAACGCTGCGGCCGACGCTGGCGCCCGCGCTGTCGATCGACGGCGCGCGGGGCCACGCGCTGCACTGGCGCGAGCATGTGCGCGCCAATGGCGAGACACGTACTGCCGCGCGCTTCGACGACGCGTGGCCCGCGCTGCTGACGCACGGCAACGTGCGCTACGTCGCCGGCTGGCTCTCGCATGAACTGCATCGCACGGTGTTGCGGCAGGCGGCGCACGATGCGGGCCTCGAGACGCAGGCGCTAGCCGACGGGTTGCGGCTGCGTCGCCGCGGCGGCCTGACCTTCGCATTCAATTTCGGTGCGCAACCGGTACAGGCGCCGGCGCCGCGCAATGCGACGTTCGTGCTGGGCGAGCCGCGCCTGAATACCGGCGATGTTTGCGCGTGGAAAGACGCGTGACGCCGTGCGGTCCATAAGTCGACAGACCTTGGGGCAGGGGCGGTAAAAGCAGTCTGAAACGCGAAGTTCGAAACTCGAAGTGTGCAACACCGACGCATCAAAGCGGACCAGGCGGCCCGCGAGGAGCCGCCATTCAATCGATGGAGGATGACGGATGAACCGAAGAGAAATGCTGGGATGGCTCGCGGGCGCCGCCGCAGCGGCCGGTGTCGGCGCGACCCTTGGCGCGCCCGCTGTTGCGGCGGAGCGCGGCGGCCAAGTAGCAGATGCCGCGCAGCAGCCCGCCGCCGCGCACGCAAACCGCTTTGCGATGGGCGCGGACGTCTCGACCTTGCTCGAACTCGAAGCGAACGGCGCGAAGTACTACGAGCACGGCGAGGCGCACGACTGCCTGCACATTCTGAAGCGTCACGGCGTCGATTCGATCCGTATCAAGGTGTGGAACGATCCTGGCAATCCCGACTTCTTTCCGGCCAATCAGAGCCCCGCGGCCGGCTGGAACAATGCGGAGCACGTACGCATCCTCGCGCGCCGCGCGGCTGCGCTCGGCCTGCGCGTGCTGATCGACTTCCATTACAGCGACTGGTGGGCCGATCCGGGCAAGCAGTACCCGCCGCACGATTGGGCCGGCAAGGATATCGCCGAGACCTGCGCACTTCTGTCGGCGTATACGTCGAACGTCTTGCGGATGCTCGAGCGCGACGGCGTGCATCCCGAGTGGGTGCAGATCGGCAACGAGATCACCGGCGGCATGCTGTGGCCGCTCGGCAAGTACGATCAGCTCGATAACCTCGCCGCGCTGCTGAAGGCCGGGCGCGACGCGGTCAAATCCGTGGACCAACGCATCAAGGTGATGCTGCATATCGACAGCGGCGGCAACAACGCGACGAGCCGCTGGTGGTTCGACGCCATGACGCAGCGCGGCGTCACGTTCGACGTGATCGGACTGTCGTACTACCCGCAGTGGCAGGGCTCGTTCAGCGACCTGCAGGGCAACGTGAACGATCTCGCGACGCGCTACGACAAGGACGTGATCGTCGTCGAAACCGCGTATCCGTGGACCACGAGTGATGGCGATTCCGAACCGGACTCGATGACCAGCGTCGGCACCTCGCCTTACCCGCAGACGCCCGCCGGCCAGGCGCAATTCCTTGGCGCGGTGACCGACATCGTGAAGGCGATCCCCGACGGGCACGGTAAGGGCGTGTTCTGGTGGGAGCCCGAGTGGATTCCGACGCCGAATGTCGGCTGGAAAGTCGGCGCGGGTGATCAGTGGGACAACAACACGCTGTTCGATTTCCACGGCAATGCGTTGTCGTCACTGGATGCGTTTCGCCAGCGTTAACGCGCGCCGCTGAACGCGGGCAGGGCAATCGCAGGCATCACTGCGCAGGCGATGCCTGCCCCTTGTGCCGGTTCACGCAGTCCGACGTGATCGCCATGCTTGCCTGATCGGGCGTCATGTGCGGCGCGTCGGGGCTGTAGATCTTTTCGATGATCGCGTCGACGGCCGAGCGATCGGAAGGGTCCTGGTAGTAGCGAGCGGCCTGCTCGAGCGCCTGGGCTTTGGTCTTCTTGTGCGCGCGCCACGACGCGACCTGGCTGGCGATATCGCCGAGAGCAAAACATTGATCGCTGACGGTCTGCGCGACGGCCTGAGCGGCCGGCTGCACGATGCACAGTGCGACGAGCGCGGATACGACTACGCGTTTCATTACCGGAATCCTGAGATGAGACGGCGGCGGCGCGGCCGCGGCGGTCGTCGCCGTGCCGGGCTGCGCGCACGTGAATAGCTGCGTAGTGTATCGGGAAGTGGTGCGCGATGCTTTTGACTACGCTGGATCACAATGCCGCAGGCGCATGGAAGTCGCGCCGATGCGTCACAACGGCAGCGGCCTGTCTTCGAAAATGCTCTTCATCACCAACGTTGACGACAGCCGCAGCACGCACGGCAGGGTCAACAGATAGCGGTCGTAAAGGAGCTGGAACGCCTTGAGGTCGCGCGTGACCACGTGCAGCATGTAGTCGGGATCGCCAAACAGGCGCTCCGCCCGCGTGATCTCAGGGATGTCCGCGAGCGCGCGTTCGAAGGACTGGATGTTCTTGCTGCTGCCTTCCCGTAACGTTGCGAAGACGATCGCCGAGAAGTTCAGGCCGATCGTGGCCGGATCGATGATCGCTCGATAGCCGCTGATGACCCCAGCTTTTTCCAAAGCTCTGAGGCGCCGCTGGCACGGCGAGAGGCTCAGGCCAATGCGTTCACTGAGTTCGGTGACGGTGAGTCTGCCATCTTGCTGCAATTCAGCAAGAATCTTGCGATCGATATTGTCCATTTGAAAAATTCTAGCGCGGGCCGCTCGGCTGCGGCAAGAAAGAGGGAGCATCTTCGAGCGCCAAAACCGTAACATTCCTTCCATTCGAATCATGCCTTCGGCGAGGAATCCGGGCTGTGGAAGTGAGTTTGTTGACGGCATTCTGGCTTGTATCGTTTTCATTGGTCATGGTGCCCGGCGCGGACTGGGCATACGCGATCTCGGCTGGATTGCGCGACCGGGCGATCGCGCCCGCCATTACGGGAATGTTGTTCGGCTATCTCGCGATCACCGTGGTGGTGGCGGCGGGCGTCGGCGCGCTAGTCGCCAGGGTACCGGCGGTGATGACCGTCCTGACTTTCGTCGGCGCGGGCTATCTGCTGTGGGTCGGCGGCAATATTCTTGCGCGCCCCGCAGTGCCGGCGGTAGCGGCCGAGCGCGCGCCCGACGCGGCGTTGGACTGGTCCGTCCGGGGCTTCGCGGTGAGCGGTCTCAATCCCAAGGCGCTGCTGCTGTTTCTCGCGTTGCTGCCGCAATTCACGCGTGCCACCGATGCATGGCCGATTCCGGTGCAGATCGGCGCGTTGGGCCTGCTGCACATGATCAATTGCGCGGTGGTGTATTCGATGGTCGGTCTCGGATCGAAGGTGGTGCTGCGCACGCGTCCGAGCGTCGCGCGCAGGGTCAGCCAGGTGTCAGGCGCGGCGATGGTTCTGATTGCCGTGCTTCTGTGTGTCGAGCAGCTTCTAGCGTTGCGCTGAGCGCGGGACTCCACGCGCCCGGCCAAAGAAAAAGCCGCTCTGCGAATCGCAGGGCGGCTTCTGAATCACTACCTGGTCGAATTGTTATTGGTCTATTAGCGGGCACGCCTCATCGCGCACTCAATGCCCGAACGACTCCGCCTTCGAGGCACCCGCTTCAATCTTCTGCGGCCGTGCCGCCTGCTTGATCAGCAGCGCGACGCACGACAGTACACCGGCGATCGCGATGGTCGCGAAGATGCCGCCGAACGAGAAGTGACGGCGCGTCAATTCGGCCACGAGGAACGAGCCCGCGATGCCGCCGAAGCGGCCCACGCCGAGCATCCACGCGACGCCCGTGCCGCGGCCTACGGTCGGATAGAACGCGGCGGCGAGCGCCGGCATCGACGATTGTGCGGTGTTCATCAGCACACCGGCGATGAACACGATCAGCACGAGCGCGCCGACGTTGCCGGCCGCCTGACCGATGAAATACACGCTGACCGCGGTCAGTGCATAGCAGACGGCGATGACGCGGTTCGCGTTGAAACGGTCCATCAGCACGCCGGCCAGCACCGCGCCGACACCGCCGAGCGGGAACAGCGCGGAGATCAGCGTCGCGCGTTGCGGCGTGAGGCCGGCGTCCTTCAGCAGGATCGGCATCCAGTTGATCGACGCGTAGAAGATCACGAGGCCCATGAAGTACGCGAGCCACAGCATCACCGAGCCGATGATGTACGAACGCGACAGCACGACGCCGAGACCCTTGCCGCCGGTTTGCGGCGCGGTTTCGGTCATCGTGAAGCCACCGGCCTGCACCGCATCGCCGGAAATGCGCGCGAGCGCCGCGCGAATCCGATCTGCCGGCTTGTTATTCGCGACCATGTAGCGGACCGACTCCGGCATCGTGGCGACCAACAGCAGCAACAGCAGCAGCGGGGTGACGCCGCCGAGTACCAGCACGCTGCGCCAGCCGAGGTGCGGAATCATCCACGCGGCGAGGAAACCGCCGAACGCGGCGCCAAGCGGAAAGCCGCAGAACATCAGGTTGATCACGGTGGCGCGGCGGTTGTCCGGGCAGTACTCGCCCATCATCGTCACCGCGTTCGGCATCGCGGCGCCGAGGCCGACGCCGGTGATGAAGCGCAGCACGGTCAGTTGGTCGATGCCGGTCGCGAACGCCGACGCGAGGCAGGCGACGCCGAACAGCAGCACCGAGCCGATCAGCATCGAGCGACGCCCGAGACGGTCGGACAGCGGACCCGAGCCGAGCGCGCCGCAGGCGAGGCCGAACAGCGCGGCGCTGAGCACCGGCGCGAGCGCGGGCTTGTCGATACCCCATTCGGTGATCAGCGAAGGCGCGATGAAGCCGATCGCAGCAGTGTCAAAACCGTCCAGCAGGACGATGATGAAGCACATGAAAAAGATCAGCCACTGGAACGGCGAAAACGGATGCTCGTTGATGAAGGTTTGAACGTTCACAGCGGGGCTGCGGTTCATGTTGGTCTCCTGACGGCGAAAGGCCCGCTACGACGAGCCATTCTTCTTAAAACTGTACGCCGCCTGGCAGCGGCGCACGACGCCTGCGCCCAAGCCAGATGGCCGTGCTAAGGCAGTGAATCAGATGCGGACGGATCGGCTTGACTGAGCCGCGCCGGGCGAGGGAATGTGTTCGCATATAGAACGGTGATTCTTCACGCGAACGCGCGCCACTGTAAGCAATGAAATGAATCGGGTCAACGGGGGAATACCCCAGATGCGCGAAAGCGGGCGCGGGCCCGCTTTGGCACAGGATGGCGGCGCGCTGAACGCGAGCTCCGCGCGCCAGGTCATGCGCCGAAACAAACGGCCAACGGCTTCGTGCCGTCAGCCCGTCACCGCCGGATTGGTCACTGTCCGCTCGATGCGCCCCAGCCGCACGACGGTCACACCGGGACGCAACTGCCGCAGCGAAGGCATCACGAGAATGCAGTTGTCGTAGGGCGTGCGCACCGGCTCGCCGTTCGACCAGCCGATCACCGTGCCCGCCTCGGCGAAAACCTCGAGGCCGGTGTATGCCGCGGCGAAGCTGAAGTCCATGCTGGTGGCGACGACCGGCTGCGTCACGCGCACGATCTGCTGCGCGGGCGGCAACGGCGCGAGCCACCCCGGCGGCAGATCCGTTGCGTCGATCACGCCGGACAGCAGCAGGAAGCGCGCGGTCGTATCGCGCGCGACCGCCACCGCGCCGCGCTCCCAATGCTGACCGCATTCGATCAGGAGCGCGTTCTTCGGGCTCGCGGCCTCGCCAAAACCTTCGTAGTCGCGCATACGGCGGCCTTCGGGATGGCCTTCGTCGCAGATCACCGTGGCGGGCGTGCCGAGCCGTAGCGCGAGGTCGATGCCTTTTTGCAGCGGTCCCGCGACGATCAGCGGCTTGCAGCGCTCATGCATCGAATGCAGGTCGAGCAACGAGTCGACCGTGTCGACCACGGGGCGCATTGCCCGCGCGCGCTGCAGTTCGCTCGATGTGCGCGACGTGTCGTCGAGCATTGCGGCAGTCCACACGCGGTTGAAGTCCTGATCGACGAAGCGCGCGGCATCGGGATTGGCCGGATCGAAGCGCTGGTACGCCGCGACATTCGCGAACGACAGCGTGAGGCGCCCGCGGCGCGGCCGCAGTGCGCGGCGCAGAAGTTCATCGACGACGATCGCGCCGCACACTTCGTTGCCGTGCGTGAGCGCGTTGATCATCACGTGCGGGCCGGGCACGCCGGAATCGAACGTGTGGACGTATGCAATACCCGACGACGATTGCTCGTGCTGCGCGAGATCGGGGAATTCGACTTCGATCGGATAGGCTTCCCTGCTCATGGCGGTGTCCCTCGTGAACGGCCTGGACAAAAGTTTTCGTCTTCAGCGTGTGCGGTCGCGCATCGCCCAATACCGGTTGCCGAGAAAGCCGACCATCGCGTAGACGGGAATGCTGTTCATGTCACGCGAGCTTGGCCGCAATGGCCTTGCCGACCTCGCTCGTGCTCGCGTGACCGCCGAGATCGGCGGTATGCGGACCATCGATCAGCGTCGCCTCGATCGCCTTCAGGATCGCGTCGTGAGCTTCGCGTTCCTTGCCGCTCGAATGGCCGAGGAAGTCGAGCATCATCGCGGCCGACCAGATCATCGCGATCGGATTCGCGATGTGCTTGCCCGCGATGTCGGGTGCCGAGCCGTGCACCGGCTCGAACAGCGACGGAAACTTGCGGTCCGGATTCAGGTTGCCCGAAGGCGCGAGGCCGATCGTGCCCGTGCACGCCGGCCCCAGATCGGAGAGGATATCGCCGAACAGATTGGTCGCGACGACCACGTCGAAACGGTCGGGGTTCAGCACGAAACGCGCGCACAGGATGTCGATGTGCTGCTTGTTCCATGTGACGTCGGGATACTGCGCGGCGATACCGGCCGCGCATTTGTCCCACCAGGGCATGCTGATCGCGATGCCGTTGCTTTTCGTCGCGACGGTGATTTTCTTGCGCGCGCGGCGCTGCGCCAGATCGAACGCGAACTTCAGCACACGCTCGCTACCGTGCCGCGTGAATACCGACTCCTGCAGCACGAATTCGCGCTCGGTGCCTTCGAACATCACGCCGCCCACCGACGAGTACTCGCCCTCGGTGTTTTCGCGCACGATCCAGAAATCGATGTCGCCGGCCTTGCGTCCCGCGAGCGGCGACGGCACGCCCGCGAAAAGCCGCGCGGGCCGCAGATTCACGTACTGGTCGAACTCGCGGCGAAACTTGAGCAGCGACCCCCACAGCGAGATGTGATCGGGTACGGTGTCAGGCCAGCCGACCGCGCCGAACAGGATCGCGTCGGCCGATTGCAGTTGCGCTTTCCAGTCGTCCGGCATCATCTTGCCGTGCTTCGCGTAGTAATCGCAGCTCGCCCACTCGATGTGCTGATACTCGAGTTCGATGCCGAAGCGTTCGGTCGCGACCTCGAGTACGCGCAGCGCTTCGGGCATCACCTCGACGCCGATGCCGTCGCCGGGGATGACGGCAATCCGGTATTTGTTCGACATGCTGGGCTTCTCCTTGGGCAATGGGTTGGGGACGCGGTGGCGGTTATTCTATTCGTGGCGTTCCGGTTCGTGGTCTTAACGCCCCGCATTCAGCTTGCGCCACAACGTCGTCTTGCTGATGCCCAACGCGGCGCACGCCGCATCGCGATCGCCTTCGTGAGCCGCGAGCACCGCGCGAATTTCATCGGCTTCGACATGACGGCTGCGCTCGCGCAGCGTCAGCGGGGCCGGTCTCGCGCGCGCGATCGGCTCGACGATTTCCGGCGCGATCGCGCGCAGCAGGTCGCGCGTGACGAGCGCCGCGCTCGCATCCGTGTCCGCATCGCTATCCGCGAGTTCAACCACGATCCGCTCGATCACGTTCTGCAACTCGCGCACATTGCCCGGCCACGCATAGCGCCGCAATGCCGCGCCCAGCCCTTCGAGCATGTGCGCGGCGGTGCGTGCGTCGGGCACGCGCGCCGCCAGCCTCGGCTCGCGCGCGGCCGCCTGGCGCAACAGCTCGGCGGCGAGCGACAGCAGGTCGTTCGGCCGCTCGCGCAGCGGCGGCAGGGCGATGCTGAGAATATTGAGCCGGTAGTACAGATCGGCGCGGAAACTGCCGGCCGCGACGCTGTCGGTCAGCGCGCGATGCGTCGCCGCGACGACGCGGATGTCGACGCGCGTCGGCTCGGTCGAACCGAGCCGCACCACCTCGCGCTCCTGCAATACGCGCAGCAGGCGGCTCTGTAACGGCAAGGGCATCTCGCCGATCTCATCGAGAAACAGCGTGCCGCGATGCGCGACCTCGATCAGCCCTGCCTTGCCGCCCTTGCGCGCACCGGTGAACGCGCCCTCTTCGTAGCCGAACAGCTCGCTTTCGAGCAGCGCCTCGGGGAACGCGCCGCAATTGATCGCGACGAACGCGAAGTCGCGCCGCGCGCTCAGCTGATGCATGCTCTGCGCGACCATCTCCTTGCCGGTGCCGCTCTCGCCGAGAATCAGCACGGTCGCATCCGATCTCGCATAACGCGCGACGAGCGCGCGCACCCGTTCGATCGACTCCGAGGCGCCGACGATATCGTCGAGCCGGTAGCGTGCGGTGAACTGCTGCACGCGTTGACGCGCGCGCAGCGTGCGATCGAGCCGCTCGACCGCGCGCGATTCCTGAAACGTCAGCACGGTGCCCGGCGCCGCGCCGCCACTCGCGAGCGGCCCGCGATGCACGACATAGCTCGCGCCGCGCATCGTGCAGAAACTGTCGCCGTCCGCATCGGGCAGACTGCCCGCGAGGTCCGGCGCGAGATCGTGCAGCGTGCGGCCGACCGCCTTCGCCGCATCGATGCCGAGCACGCTCGCGAGACGCTGGTTCATCACTTCGACGCGGCCTAGTGCGTCGAGCGCGACCACGCCGTCGCGCAGATGCTGCAGCAGCGTGTCGAGCCGCTGACGCCGCACGGTTTCGCGGCGCGTCGCCTGGGCGACTTCGAGCGCGGTGTCGAAGCCGGCGCGCACCGACGCGCGCGAGTAGAGAAACACCGCGCCCATGCCCGCGCTGGCGGCGAGATCGGTGACCATCCCCGGGCCGACCACGACGTCGATGCCGCGATCGCTGAGATCGAGCACGACGCTCTCGGCGTCCTGCGCCGACTGATACGACGCGAACGTGACGTCGAGCGCGTAAGCGGCGGTGAAGCGGCGCAGTTCGTCGGGCGTGTCGCCGTGCGTGACGAGCGCGACGCGCGCGCCGTCGCGACGCGCGCGCGCGAGCGCATGCATGACGTCGTAGCCGGTCGGGCTGATCCGGACGACCGGCACCGACACGCGCGTTTTCAGATACGCGCCGTTCGATCCGCCCGCGAGCACGACGTCGGGCCGCCCGGCGCCCGCGCCTTCGATCTCGCGGACCGCGTCTTCGAAGGCGTGCGACACGATGCGAATGTCCGCGCGTTGCGCATACTCGCCGGCGATGTCGAAGAACAGATCGCGCAGGCGGCTGATACTGAGCGCCCAGACGCGCGGACGCTGCGGCGGTTCGTACAAAGGTGTGCTCAAGGTCGGCGGCTCGTGGCGGGGCGGGTTGGAATCTCCATTATGCAGGTATTCGTTGCCAATTTGAAATTCCCGGTTTCATTAATGAAATCAAGGGTGGGCTGCGTTGCCGAATCGTTTTGCGAGATGTGCGTCGAATCAGGCACTTAGCCGGACGCGCAGCGCTTGGCCCGTTCTTTGCGTACAAGGTCGCCCAGTCGAAGCAGAGACCCAAATTTCCACTCTTTTCTGGAGACAAAATGAGCGAAGCAGATAACAGCACGCCGAACACAGGCGCGTTCAAGCCGAAAAAATCCGTCGCGCTGTCGGGCGTGACCGCGGGCAACACGGCCCTGTGCACGGTCGGCAAGACCGGCAACGATCTGCACTATCGCGGCTACGACATTCTCGACATCGCCAGC
>NZ_JAJITC010000006.1 GCF_020881035.1 Paraburkholderia translucens | reverse complement strand
GCACCCGACATTTCAGGTGCGTCAGGAAGACCCGACATGAAGAAGCCCCTGTAAGTCATTGACTAACAGGGGCTATTTTGCAGAATCAAAACACGCTTATCAACAGATTAAGCGATGGGCTTGTCGATCGACGCGGCTTTTTCTTTGCCAAATCAGCGGACTTGCGGCTCTACATTGCCTTCCTGAACGGCGCCCCCGAGTGCTCGCGCAACTCGTTGAACACGATCTTCGGCCACGCCTTCTGCGCGACTTCGATCTCCGAGACGTGCGAGGCCAGGTAGGTGGGCGCATCGGCCGCATCGAGCGCGATCCGCGCCGAGTATGAATCGGTAAAGCGGCGCAGTTCGGCCGCATCGTCGCAGGTTACCCAGCGCGACAGCCGGTAGCGCGCCGGCGCCATGCGAACATCGACTTTGTATTCGGTCGACAGGCGGTGCGACACCACTTCGAACTGGAGCTGCCCGACCGCGCCGAGAATCATCAGACCACCCGCTTCGGGACGGAACACCTGGATCGCGCCTTCCTCGCCCAGCTGCTTGAGCGCCTCGCCGAGCTGCTTCGCGCGCATCGGATCGACCACTTCGACGGTCTGGAAAATTTCCGGTGCGAAGAACGGCAGGCCGACGAACTGCAGCTGCTCGCCCTCGGTCAGCGTATCGCCGAGGCTTAGCGTGCCGTGATTCGGAATACCGATGATGTCGCCGGGATACGCCTCGCTCACCGTCTCGCGGCGCTGCGAGAGGAACGTCACCACGTTGTTCGCGCGGAACGTCTTGTTCGAACGTGTGACCTTCACCGCCATGCCGCGCTCGAAACGTCCCGAGCACACGCGGATGAACGCGACGCGGTCGCGGTGCGCGAGGTCCATGTTCGCCTGCACCTTGAACACGACGCCGGTGAACTTCGGCTCTTCCGGCTGCACCGGACGCTGCACGGTCATGCGCATCGACGGCGGCGGCGCGAGGTCGACCAGCGCGTCGAGAATTTCCTTCACGCCGAAGTTGTTGATCGCCGAGCCGAACAGCACCGGCGACTGCTGGCCGGCGAGGAACTGCTCGCGGTCGAACTCGGGCGTCGCGCCGCTGATCAGGTCGATCTCTTCCTTCGCACGCACCCACGCGTGACCGAAACGGCGCTCGCCTTCCTCATTGCTCAGTGCCTGCAGCGTTTCGACCGCGCCACCGGCCGTATCCTGGCCGGCGCGGAATACGCGCACCTGATCGCGCTGGACGTCGTAGACGCCCTGAAAATCCTTGCCCATGCCGATCGGCCAGGTGAACGGCACGGCCGACACGCCGAGGTGTTGCTCGATTTCGTCGAGCAGTTCGAGCGGCTCGCGCACTTCGCGGTCGAGCTTGTTGATGAACGTGACGATCGGCGTCTTGCGGCTGCGGCAGACTTCGAGCAGCTTCAGCGTTTGCGCTTCGACACCGTTCGCGCCGTCGATCACCATCACGGCGGCGTCGACCGCGGTCAGCACGCGATAGGTGTCCTCGGAGAAGTCCTCGTGGCCCGGCGTGTCGAGCAGATTGATCACGCAATCGCCGTACTCGAACTGCATCACGGAGCTTGCGACCGAAATGCCGCGCTGCTTTTCGATCTCCATCCAGTCGGACGTCGCGTAGCGGTTGCTCTTGCGGCCCTTCACGGTACCGGCGATCTGGATCGCGCCCGAGAACAGCAGCAGTTTTTCGGTGAGGGTGGTTTTACCCGCGTCCGGGTGGGAAATGACCGCGAATGTGCGGCGGCGTTTGAGTTCGGAGACTGACATCGGGTCTGGCGGTCACGGAAAGGGGTTCGGGCGGTTTCCGGCGGCCCTGGGCGGCCGGTATGCCGCGCGTGGCGCGGCGGCGTCGGGCGGCGGAAGTCGGGCGCGGGCCCGGATCGGCCGGTGTTGGCGTCGCCTCCGGATACGGGTGGCGAACAGGTCGCGACCCAGCGTTCGGCAAGGCGGGAATCGCTGGCACAAAGCGGCGCAAGGTGCGAATGATACACGTCTGGCGAGGCGGCCGGGGGAAAGGGGGGCGCGGCGCATCCTCGCAGTGAAAGGTGAGCGTTTTCGGGACTTGCGGCGGCGAATCCCGATTCGCGTCCAAAGGTGAGGATCGCGAAACGCATACGCGCACCAGCAAAGGCAGGCAAACCGCAAACGCGATGCTCGGGAGAACGGCGGTAAAGCGTCGAACCCGCGACCAACACGATCGGGCTCGACGCCTGGAAACGCCCGCCAGCAAGGGCTGGCGGGCGTTCTTGGAGTAAACGGAGCAGCGGTGCGCCGCGATCGCGATTCCTACGCACTGTGGTGCGTCATGCGACAAAGCCTGGCTCACCGAAGCATCCCGCGAGGTTCGAATGCCCCGGTGAATCACGGCCGACCGGCTCACGCGTCACGCAAAGGTGAGCGTTTTCGGGACCTGTGCAACGGTGCGGAGCGAATCAATTGGCACATCACTTCAGAGAAGCCGGCCCCATGACCGCGCACTTCGAGGCTCAACTTTCGATCAGAAACCGCTCGCGATTCTTCCCGACGAGCCAACCCGGCGAACGCCCGCGGCCGCTCCATGTTTCGCCGGTCTTAGGATTGCGGTACTTGGCAACCGACGCCGATGCCGACTTGCGGCGCGGCTTTGGCAAGGCGCTCGCCAATCCGAGCTCTTCGGCGGTCAGATCGTATTCGGCGATCTTCTGCTTGATTTCGGCGATAGCTTGCGCGACTTCTTTCTCCCGTGCCGCTGCGACTTCTTTGTGGAGTTTTTCGAGTTGCGCAGTCAACTGTTTGTAAGAGGCCATGCCGGTGTACCCCCATCGGTTGGACGAACCGCGATGAACTGTGAGTAGTCGTTGGCGGACACTATCAGACGAATAACTCTCAGGATAGTGAATCGCGCGGCCAGTTGCATGCGCGGCGGATGCGCTCAATCATCGAGCGCATCGTAGACGCGGCGTTCGAAGTCGGCGGCCATCGGGAAGGGGTCGATCGAGCGGCGCTGGATCAGCATCAGGCCGATCATGTTCTCGACCGGATCGGCGAACCAGCTCGTGCCGTACGCGCCGGGCCAGCCGAACGAACCGAGCGAGCGATAGCCGAGCGGCAATTGCTGGGCCGGATCGTCGACGATCGACAGGCCGAGGCCAAAACCCTGCCCCGCCCAGATCTCCTGACCGAAAGCGGGCAGGCGGCGCTGCTCGGGGCTCAGGAAATTGCTGCGCATCAGATCGACCGAGCGGTGCGACAGCAATCGCGTGTCGCCGACGCGCCCACGTCCGAGCAGCAGTCGCGCGAATTGCAGATAGTCCTCGGCGGTCGAGACCAACCCGCCGCCGCCGCTCTGGAAGCGCCGCGGATTCGCCCAGCGGCTCGCCGCCGCATGATCCTCGACCACGCGACGCCGCGTGCCCGGATCGATGTTGTACGCGGTAGCGAGGCGCGCAAGCTGTGCGTCGGGCACCCAGAACGCGGTGTCTCGCATGCCGAGCGGCTCGAAAATGCGGGTGCGGAAAAACTCGCCGAGGGGCATGCCGCTTACGCGTTCGATCAGCACGCCCAGTACGTCGGTCGCGACGCTGTAGTGCCAGCGCGAGCCGGGCTGGAACATGAGCGGCAGTGCAGCGATACGCGCGAGCCACGCGCTGTTGTGGCCGCTCGCTTCGAAGCCGTTGAACGCGGCGGCGTAGGCTTCGGCAAGCGGACCGGTCGCCGTGAAGTGATACGCGAAGCCCGCACGATGCGTGAGCAGGTCGAGCACCGTGATTGGCGCGCGGATCGGATCGGTCTGGTCGAGCGGGCCGCTCGGATCACGCAGTACGCGCGGCGCCGCCAGCTCGGGCAGCCACCGCGCAATGGGCGCATCGAGCGCGAGGCGGTCTTCCTCGATCAGCATCATGATTGCGGCGCTCGTCACCGGTTTCGTCATCGACGCGATGCGAAATAGCGTGTCGCGCTCCATTGGCAATTGCGCGGCTTCGTCGCGTAGGCCCAGCGGTTCGAAGTAGCCGATTTCCCCGCGCCGCCACACGAGCGACACCACCCCTGCCACTTCGCCCCGCTCCACGTAGCCCTGCATCGCATTGGTCAACGTCGCTAGCCGGGTCGCGTCAAATCCTGCAATCTGCATATTCGTCCCGAGGTGGTGAAAGAAAACGTGCGTGCGCCATTTATCGCTGCTTCGGATTGGCGGACACAGTGACGACTCTCAGGCTTTTTGCCGTTTTTCCAATGCGCAAAGCGCGGCATCGAGGCGTTTGACGCGCTTTGCCTGGGCGGGTACGAGAACCGCGCCGGAAACGTGCTCGAGCCGATTGCGCCAGTAAGACAACGGGATACGGTCTTCTGCGGAAATATGCGAAATTATCTGTTCCAGATGCTCGATGTCTTTTTCGAGTTGCTGATGATTCATTGCTTACCCCGAATTATATTGGATTAATGTTAAAGCAAGTAAATCGAAAGCAGCGAGCCGCGATGGTCAGCGCGGCGGAAGGTAATGCCCGCCGGTAGTGGAAAAACCTTCCTGAGCTTTTGCCTGTAAGGGCAAAAACCGGAAAATTCTGCTCGCCGAGGCCAAATGGTCAACGGTTTGAAAAGAGTACTGCCGTCAGACTTCGAGTTCCGTTAGCTGCCGCACCGACTTTGCTGGACATCCAAAGGCTCAGATCAATTCGCTGTCGGCGCGCAAAGAATAATCGCTTTGCGGCCCTTCGGCATTGTAAAAATGCTGCCTGCTGGCTTGTTTAACCCAATAGGGATGCTAATCGCTTATTGAGCGCATATTACGCGCATAGATTTATGACAGCCATATGCCAAACGGAACGACACGGGCGTGCTAATCGAGCGGATTGGAAGCTGAGGGTAACGGGGGAAAGAAAATCAAACGCCGGCGCGGCATGATGTGCCTACTTCGCCACCGCGCGACAGGCGTAGATCAAGCTCAACGTGCCACCCGCGCTCGACTGGCGGACAATATCGAAGGCGCCGTTACAACTCGCGGCCGCCTGCTGCGAGCACGAGTCGGAACCCACCGGGCATTGCACGAGCGTGGTCGTGCGGCCGTCCGGCAGGAACAGCGGCGCGCTGCTGCTGCAACCGCCGAGCGCAACGATCGCGCCGATGGCCAGTGTGAGGCTCGAACGGCGCGCGAAGAAGGAAAGCCTGCGTTTCATGGAAACCCCGGTCACGTCTTGTTTTTCGATCCTGCGATTGTGCCACGCTGCCCTCGCGCTGCGTCAGTTGGCGCGGCGCGGCCAGACAGACGCGACGCCCCGAACGTCTGACCGGCAAACCGCAGTTTGATCTGATAGATCCGCATTAGTCCCACCTCGACAGCCGGTTGCCGAAGCACGAGGATGGAGTCGTCAGCGCCCAACCGTTGCAAGGGCAGGCTGACCCGAGTAACAACGGCGTTTAGCGGCCCGTCCCTGTCCGGACGGGCTATTTTTTGGCCCGCTCGAATGGTGCCGAAGGTGAGGGAATTCGGGAACGGAGCGGCGGTGCGTTGAGCCGCCCGGCACACGGGCTCCGCTCACCGCTCGATAACTCGCCCCAGCGTCACCGCCATGACAAAACCCGAAGCCGTCCCGCACTGCCGCGGGGCATGAAAAATGCGACCGTCGCCACAACGAGTCGCGTTAAACTGATTGGACGCCACGCGAGCGCAAATGCGTGAGCGGCGGCATACTCGACTAAAACCCGGGCGAGACGGAGACAGACGCAGCAAAGCACGACAGCGCGGCAGACGGCACGCCGTCCGCCCCGTACAATGGTTCCATCACCAACGCGACAAGGACAACTTCGATGCGCATCACCGGGTCCTCCGGGTCAATGGCCCTGCTCACCGAATACGACGACGCAACAGCGCGCGAACTTCGCTCGCTGCGCCTCGAATCGACCGAAGACGGCAAAGGCATCCTGCTGATCGAGGTCGATGAGCGCAAGCCGGGCATACATCGCGAGGTGCGCTACGAAATCACGCCCGCGGAGCTGATTGCCGCGATCCGCGCGCATGGCGCCGAGTTGCCGGGCGAGCAGCACAATCATCGTCAGTGAAGCAGGCGCGCAGCGTGGGAGCGTGCGCGTGACTCGTCAGCCTATCCCGCCTGTCGCGCCGCACTTCGAAGCGTGCGCGCGGGATTATTCGCATTGGACCCGTCCGCCCGCACCGGCGTCTTTCCGTTTATTCGGCTCGGGCTGTCAATCCACGCTTTCCTACGGGTTTTAGCTAGCGCTTTTTCGCCATTCGCCCACAGCGCTTGCGCTCGTTTCAGCACGTTGTCACAAGCGGTTGCCACGCTTGTATCTCGGGGCATGCCGCACACGTGCCGGCCCGCTCGCAGCGAGATAACGGGCCGATTTCCGGGCCGTTTGCACGTCTGAAAAATACGTCCATAATCGCTGCATTACTCTTTGCATTTCTTGTCGCACTGCGCCCGCAAGGGCCGCAGATGTAAACCGATGCTACATGATCTTGTCGCGCAATACGGACCGGCGCTCGTCTTCGTCAACGTGCTCGCCGCCGCGCTCGGGCTGCCGGTGCCGGCGATGCCGGCGCTCGTGCTGTTCGGCGCGATGGCTGCGATGCACCCCGGCTCGGTCGGCACGCAACTGCTGCCGGTTCTGGTGCTGTCGATCTTCGCCACGCTGATCGGCGACAGCGCGTGGTATCTCGCTGGCCGAGTCTACGGCGGCAATACGCTGAAGACGATCTGCCGGCTGTCGCTGTCGCGCGACACCTGCGTGAAAAAGACCGAGCGTTTCTTCGGCCGCTGGGGCGTGCGTGTGCTCGCGGTCGCGAAGTTCGTGCCGGGGCTGTCGATCGTGTCGATTCCGATGGCCGGCGCAATGCACACACGCTACCGGACCTTTCTCACCTACGACGGCGTCGGCGCCGCGCTGTGGTCCGGCACCGGGCTCATCATCGGCGCGTTGTTCGCGCGGCAGATCGACATGTTGTTCGCAATCGCCGGTCGGCTCGGGCGCACGGCGGCGCTCGTCGTCGTCGCGTTGCTGGGGCTGTACGCGGTGTACCGGTGGATCCGGCGCCGTCAGTTGATCGCGAAGCTCGCGACGGCGCGCATGGAGGTCGACGAACTCGCGAAGCTGTTCGCGGCCGGCCGCGCACCCGTCGTGTTCGACATCCGGTCGCAGGAGAAACGCAAGCTCGATCCGTTCGTGATTCCAGGCGCACAATTCGCCGACGAGCGGCAACTCGACGGCATCGTCGCCAGCTATCCGCACGATCAGCAGCTGGTGATCTACTGCTCCTGCCCGAACGAAATTTCCGCGGCATGGATGGCCAAGCAGCTCAGCGAAGCCGGTTTCTCGGACGTGCTGCCACTGCGCGGCGGCATGGAGGCCTGGCGTGACTCCGGCAAGCCGGTCGACGCGCTGCCCGAGATGCCGCCGCCGGTAGTCGCGGTCGACGACATCGCGCCCAAAGCCGTTTAGCCGGAACAAGCGGCGGCAGGGTCCGCCCCGGCGTGCGAGCACGCGCCGTCTCGCCTCCCGTTCAATCGTGCAATGAACATCGAAGGAGCGGTTCAATGCTTTCGACTCAGGACGTTTCGACTCAAGAGGTGGAAGGACAGCAGGGAGTCGTCGCCGACGCGCCGTATTCGTCGCTGTCGACGCGCATGCACCAGATGTTTCCCGTGCTCAGCAGCGCGGAGATCGACCGGATGCGCCGCTTCGGCGAGATCGGTCACTGGCAGTCCGGCGAGCTGCTGTTCGAAACCGGGCACACCGGCCCCGGCATGTTCGTGCTGCTCGAAGGTCGCGTGCAGGTTTATCAGCGCGACGGCGTCGGCCGCGAGGTCGTGATCAGCGAGCGCGGCGCCGGGCATTTCCTGGCCGAGGTCGGGCAACTGTCGGGCAGGCCCGCGCTCGTCAACGGCCGCGCGCTCGACGCGGTCGAAGCGCTGCTGATTCGGCCCGATCGCCTGCGCGCGCTGCTGGTCGCCGAAGCCGAACTCGGCGAGCGCATCATGCGCGCGCTGATTCTGCGGCGCGTGTCGCTGATCGAAAAGGGCGCGGGCGGTCCCATCCTGATCGGCAACAGCAGCGACGCGCGGCTCGTGATGCTGCAAGGTTTCCTGTCGCGCAACGGCCATCCGCATTCGGTGCTCGACGAACGCGACGAAGACGCGCTGCGTCTGATCGAGCAGTTCGCCGCGCAGCGCGAGGACCTGCCGCTCGTGATCTGTCCGGACGGCTCCGTGCTGCGTCATCCGAGCATGCCGGAACTTGCCACTCGCTTAGGTCTGCTGCCCGATCTCGACGACTCGCAGGTGTACGACGTCGCGATCGTCGGCGCGGGGCCAGCGGGACTGGCCGCCGCGGTGTATGCGGCTTCCGAAGGACTTTCCGTGATCGTGCTCGATAGCCGCGCGCCTGGCGGTCAGGCGGGCGCAAGCTCGCGCATCGAAAACTACCTTGGCTTTCCGACCGGCATCTCGGGCCAGGCGCTCGCCGGCCGCGCATTCGTGCAGGCACAGAAGTTCGGCGCGCACGTCGCGATTCCGGTGAACGTGAAGGCGCTGCAGTGCGGACAGTCGCCTTATCGGCTCGAGCTGAAATGCGGCGGTCACATCAGCGCACAGGCGATCGTGATCGCGAGCGGCGCGGTGTACCGGCGACCCACGCTCGAGGGGCTCGACCGCTTCGATGGACGCGGCGTCTACTACTGGGCGTCGCCGGTCGAGGCGAAGCTGTGCAAGCGCCGGGAGGTCGTGCTGGTGGGTGGCGGCAATTCCGCGGGCCAGGCGATCGTCTATCTGGCGACGCACGCGGCCAAGGTTCACGTGCTGATCCGCCGCAGCGGTTTCGAGGCGACGATGTCGCGCTATCTGATCGACCGCATTTGCTCGCTGCCGAACGTGTTCGTGCATCCGAACTCGGAAGTCGGCCGGCTCGATGGCGATGAGGATGGCCTCGTGTCGGTCGCATTGAAGAGGCCGCTGCCCGACGGCGTCGATCACTTCGACACGCGGCATCTGTTTCTCTTCACCGGCGCGGACCCGAACACCGAATGGCTGCGCACCTGCGGCGTGCAACTCGACGCAAAGGGTTTCGTGCTGACCGGCATTGCCGCGGACGGCTCAGCCACGGCGTGCGATCTCGGCACGACCGTCGAGGGCGTCTATGCGATCGGCGATGCGCGCGCCGGCTCGACGAAGCGCGTGGCCGCGGCGGTCGGCGAAGGCGCTGCCGTGGTCGCGCAGATCCACCAGTTGCTCGCGCAGACGAGCGGGGAAGCGGTGGCATTGGGCGCGTGACATTCAACGCGACGCCGCACGCATGAAACAATGCGCACCGTGCGTCACACGGTACGTTATTTCAAAGGCGACATGATGGCCCCGCCGACGCGGGGCCGCTTCTCAGCGGTCCAACTTCGCGCGCAACTCGCGCGCGGCCTCCAGCAGTCCTTCGTAACCCGAGCGTGCGTGTGCCGGCAAATCGGGATCGCCGACCAGCGCGCCGAGCGTTTCGATCAGACTGTACACAATGCCTTTCGCCGCGCCCGACGCAATGCCGCCCGACGACACCTGCTGATCGACGTGACTGAGCGCCGCGTCGAGGTGCTCGATCTGGGGACGATCGTCAGAGGGCGGCTTGGGAGAAACGTCTTGCGTCATGATCGAACATCGCTCCTTTGAGTGCATCGGTAAGGCTGTTATATACCGATCGTGCGCCGACGTCTATTCGTGTTCGGCGCGAGGGCGATCTGCATCAAGGTGTCCAGCGGTACATCAGGATCTTGGCGCGCGCGTCGTCTTCGACCAGCACCACGTACTCGCCGTTATCACGCCGCATCGCGCTGATGCCGAGATACACGTCGACCCACCCGCTCGTCCCGCCGACGCTCGCACCCGGTGTCATATAACCGACCGCCGTGCCGTTGCGCGCGTCGTAGACGTCGACCCGATCGGTGTACAGTTCGGCGACGAAGACATAGTCGCCCGCCACCGCGACGCCGACCGTGGTGGTCTGCGGATCGCTCTGCGTGTTCCATGGCAGCGAGATCGCGTAGACCTGTGTCGGCTTGCCGGTGCTCCAGTTCTCGTAGCGGGCAAGCACCGGGCCCGCTTCCTTCCAGTGCGTCGAGTCCCACGGCACTCCGCTCGTGAACCCGGACAGATACATCGTGTCGGTCGATGCGATGTAGACGAGCCGCGCGAGCCGCGTGAATGGCGCGGGCATCGCGAACATCTTCGAGCTCGCGTACGTGTAGGTCGGATTGCCGGCAGAGTCGAGACCTTGCAGCGGCATCTCGCGCACACCGCTCAATGGCGTGGCGAGCCACACGTTGCCGGATTCGTCGACCCACCAGAAGCCGTCGCCCACCGTGCTGCCGGTCGACGGATTGCTGCTGATCTCGCTTGCGTCGACGGCGCCATTGCCATTGCTGTCGCGCCACATCCATTCGCCGTAGGTCGGTTGCGCGGCTGGCCATGCGCCCGGCAGCGGATTCTGCGCGAGCAGCCCCGACGGAATCGCGATCTCGCCATGCGCGGCATCGAAGCGATAGACGTTCAGATAGTGCGCGCCTGAATCGAGCGTATAGAGAAAACGCCGACCGTCGAATCTGCGGACCATCGGTTCGCCGCGCACGCCGCGCGGCTCGTGAAACGCGGGGTCGTCGGGATAATCGAAGCGATCGAGCGTGAACGCCGCATACGACCATTCGTGGCCGACCGGCTGGCCGTAGTTGAGCGTGAAGCGCTTCGAGCCCGTGTAGACGGAGGCGGGCGTGGCCGGATCGAACGTGCCACTATCGACGAAGCTCAGGCCGTAGAGCCGCCAGTTGAGCACGCGCGTGCCGTACACGTAGCTCTCCAGCACCGCGCCTTGCCCGACCGACGCCGAGCCCGGTGCGCGCGGCCCCTCGCCGTTTTGCGCGACGTACAGATTCCCAGCCGGGTCGACGCCGATGCCGGTTATGCCGTTGAAGCGCACATCGCCGGGCACGCCGCGCACCGGGTGGAAGATGCCGTTGCGCGTACCGATCGACGCGCCGGCCTGCATCTGCCCATCCGCGCCTTTGTTGAACACGAGAATCTGCTGTGAAACGCCGTTGTCGGCGACCAGCAGTTGGCCTGTTGGCGTGATCGTGAGGTCGGTCGGCACCGTGCCGGCTGGCAGCGGCAATGGACCGGCGAGCGCGGTGCCATCGGCGCGGAAGTGCAGAATGCTCAGGCTGCCTGTCCCGAAGCCGCCGATGACCCACAGCGTCGAATCGGTGTCGATCGCGATGCGCGCGGGCGACACGACGCTCCACGAGCGCAGCGGTTGCATGGTCTGCGCGTCGTACACGACGATCCGGTTGCCGTAGGTGTCGGCCACGTAGAGCTCGCTGTCGGTCGCGGCGAGGCCGCGAATGCTCGCGTCGATGCCGGTCGTCACCGTTTCGACCGCAAGGAAGCTGTTCTTCGTCGCGTTCGCGCTATTGCCGATGCCGCCGGAAAACGGTGCGCCGGTCGCGAGCTTCGCGAGCGTGCGGCGCGTGATGCCATACCAGGTCTGATTGGCCGGCGGATAGTCGGCGCCGACCAGCGCATTGCTCTGGTTGCCGATCGACATCGCTCCATACAGGTAGGTGTGATTGACCGCGACCGCGTCGCCGCCCGCCGCGCCCCAGCCGTGCGTCGAACCGGCGATCGCGAGTTTATCGCCCGCGCGATAGGCGGCGATTTCGCTACCGCTTTCGTCCCACGGCGAATTCGTATAAATAGTGCCATCGGCGCCAACGCTAATGGCCTGAATGTCCTGCTGCATCCATTTACCGTCGCCAAATCCGAAACTATTACCGATCCATGACGTAGAGTAATTCAAATTGGATTGCGCGGAGACATTCTGGGAGATCAAGCCATGGATTAACACCACGGCAACGCCAAGGCGGGAAAATAGCTTCACGGCGGTTATTCCTTGCCAGGCGCGAATTGGCGGCTTTGTGGGCGACAATGCGCGCGCATCAAATTGGGTGGCTTATCCTCTCATATAAAAATAGAAAATTTATTGACAAAAAATCCGTATCCAATACTGATCAAACCGGATAATTCCGTTTGCATCGAATTACGTTTCCAATGAAATCCATCCGTTACAGAGCCGGTCAATACCGGCTCCCGTAAAGACTCACCAACTAGAAATCCGGTCGCTTTTTCTGCTCCTGTAAATCCTCACCTTGAGCGATATGCGAATCATGTGTGCGCCGTCCGGCGACGCTCGAGAATTCGCCGCGTCAGATCGAACGCCACCAGATTGCCGGCCACGACGAGCAGCAGACCGACTACCGCGAGCGCGGACCAGCGATAACCCTCGAACAGCGTCGACGCCGCGAGCGCGACGATCGGGAACAGCACTGTGCAATACGCGGCGCGCTCCGGGCCCATGCGACCGACCAGCATCAGGTAGGCGGTGAAGGCGACCACCGAACCAAACACCGCGAGATACGCGAGCGCGCCGAGATAGCGCACTGACGGCTCCAGCGCGAACGAATAGCCAGCGAGCAGACTACCGACCGTCAGGACGGCCGCGCCGATCAGCATCGCCCAACTGTTGGTCGCGAACGGATGCAGGCCCATCGACTGCATGCGGCTCGACAGCAGGTTGCCCGCCGAGAAGCACATCGTGCCGAGAAACGCGATACCAAGCCCGAGCCACGCCGTGTGATCGCCGAGATGACCGGCCATCTGCTGCACGAACAGAAAGACGATGCCGAGGAGCCCGAGCAACGCGCCCGCAATCGCGCTCGGCTGCAGCGGCCGGCCCATGAACAGCCGTCCGTTGATCGAGTTCAACAGCGGCGCGGTCGAGAACACCACCGCGACGAGCCCGCTCGGCACGAGCTGTTCGGCGTAGTAAAAGCACAGGAAATTCAGGCAGAACAGCGCGAGGCCCTGCGCGGCGAGGTAGCGCCAGGCGTCGCGCGGCGGCCAGATCGGCCGGCGCGTGATACCGAGCAGCGCGAACAGCAGCAGCGCGGCGATCCAGAAACGCCACGCAATCGACACCGGCGGCGGCACTGTGCCAAGTTGCCATTTGATCGCGATCCACGTGGTGCCCCAGATCAGCACGGTGACGGCGTAAAGCACGAGATTCATGGTCGGGCCTCGGACTGCAATGACGGACTGCAATAACGGGCTGCAATGACACGCAGCATTGACGATGCCCACTATGCGACCGCGCCGCCGCCCGCGATTGTCCAAAGTTGCGCACTTTTTCACGCCGCCGAGCGGCCAGAAGAGACGGGCCGTATACTGGCCGCTCAGCCCTTCGTCATCCAACGGAAACGCCCCGCTCGCCGCTGTGAACGCCCGCTCGTCCGTCCCCGTGATATCCGCCGCCGACACGCCTTTTGGTCTGCAGTCGGTCTGTCATACGCTAGCCAGTTCGAACGCGCATCTGGACCGCTTCGCGTGGCTCGGCGATGGACTCGCGATCGCGCTCTGGACGCGCGACACGAAGGAAGACGAGACCGTCTACGAGCGGCCCGGCCATCACACGCTATCGTGCTACCTGGATGGCGGCTATCGCACCGAGCGCCAGAAAATGCCGGGCCACTACGGCGCGCCGTCGCGGCTGTGCGCGCTGCCCGGCGATCACGAATCGCGCTGGTGGGTGCGCGGCCACATGCACTTCATGCACCTGTATTTTCGGCCCGAGCATTTCACGCGACGCGCGGTGCAGGAACTCGACCGCGAACCACGCGAATTGACGCTCGCCGATCGTACGTATTTCGAAGACCCGCGCATTGCGAGCCTGTGTCAGTCGCTCGTCAACGAGGAGTGGCAAAGTCCCGACGGTCTGCTGCGCACCAACGAGACCGCGCACGAGGTGCTGAGCCTGCTATTGCGCGGGCAAGGCGTGCGGCGCGCGAACGTGGCGCTGAAGGGCGGGCTCTCGGCCGCGACGCGGCGGCGCCTGCGCGACTATATCGACAGCCGTCTCGCGCAGCCGTTGACGCTCGGTGAGTTATCCGGTGTCGCGGCTCTCTCGGAATTTCATCTGGCGCGGATGTTTCGCGAGTCGTTCGGCTTGCCGCCCGCCGCGTGGATCGCGCGGCAGCGGCTCGATCGCGCGCGCACGCTGCTGCGCACGACGACGCTGCCGCTCGCACAGATTGCCGCCCAATGCGGCTATGCGAATGCGAGCCACTTTAGTCACCGGTTCCGCGAGGCTGTTGGGGTGACGCCGAGCGGGTATCGGCAAGCAATCGGCGTTTGAGCTTGCGTTTCAGTCAGCACCGCGTCATGGCAGCGCCATCGCCAGCACGCGCGCGACGTGGATCGCGTCGACGCCCGCGCCGTCGTGAATCTGATGCCGGCAGCTAGTGCCGTCGGCAACCATTACAGCAGCGGCGTCGAGCTTGCGCACCGCGGGCAGCAGCGACAGCTCCGCCATCGCCTGTGATGTCGCGTAGTGCTCCGCTTCGTAACCGAAGCTGCCGGCCATGCCGCAGCACGACGATTCGACCGTCGATACCTTCAATTCGGGAATCCAGTTCAGCACGGTCTGCACCGGTGTGAATGCGTCGAACGCCTTCTGATGGCAGTGGCCGTGCACGAGCGCCTGCTGCATCGGCAGCGGTTTCAATTCGAGCTGTAGACGTCCGGCCTCTTCTTCGCGCACGAGGAATTCCTCGAACAGAAACGCGTGCTCGGCGAGTCGCCGCGCTTCGTCGCCAAAGCCGTATTGCAGGAATTCGTCACGTAACGTCAGCAGGCACGATGGTTCGAGCCCCACCACTGGCACGCCGCGTTCGACGAACGGCCTGAACAGATCGAGACTGCGCCGTGCTTCCAGCTTCGCTTCATCGACGAGACCTGCGGCGAGAAACGTGCGGCCGCAACACACGGGACGCTCGCCCTGGCGTGCGCTGAAATGGACCGTGTAGCCTGCCGCTTCGAGCACCTGCTGCGCGGCACGCGCGTTGTCGGGCTCGAGATGGTTGTTGAAGGTGTCGACGAAGAGCACGACCTCTTTCGGAGCGGGGACTTGCGTCGCGTTGCGTGCGGACTGCGCGGACATCGCATCGGCCAGAAACGCCCTCCTGAAGCGCGGCAAGCTCCGCTCAGTCGCAAACCCGATCGAACGCTTGAACCACGTCGACAGCACCGGCACGCTGTCCGCGAGCGCCAGCAGTCCCGGCATGCGGCTCGCCGCGCCCGCATAGCGCGGCATGAACGCGACCAGCCGGTCGCGCAACCGCACGCCATGCGTTTTTGCACGCGCCGCGCGTGCCTCGATCTTGAACTTCGCCATATCGACGCCGGTCGGGCAATCGCGCTTGCAGCCCTTGCACGACACGCACAGGTCAAGCGTTTCCTTCACATCATCGCTCGCCAGGCCGCCTTCGCCGAGCTGCCCGGAAATCGCGAGCCGCAACGTGTTCGCCCGCCCGCGCGTCAGGTGCTGCTCGTCCTTCGTCACGCGATAACTCGGGCACATCGTGCCCGCGTCGAACTTGCGACAGTGGCCGTTGTTGTTGCACATCTCGACCGCTTTCGCGAGGCCGCCGCTCAGATCGCCGCCGCTGCCCGGCGCACTTTCTTCTCCGGTCAGCGGATTACGCTCGACGTTCCATGCCGACCAGTCGAGTACCGTATCGATGCACTGTTCGCGATAGCCCGGCGCGAAGCGGAAATTGCGCGCGTCGTCCATCTTCGGCGGACGGACGATCTTGTCGGGGTTGAAGCGGTTCTCCGGATCGAACAACGCCTTGATCTCGCTGAACGCCTCATTGAGCCGCGGCCCGTACTGCCACGCGACCCATTCGCCACGGCACAGTCCATCGCCATGCTCGCCGGAATATGCGCCCTTGCACTCGCGCACGAGCGCAGCCGCTTCCTCGGCGATCGCGCGCATCTTCGTTGCGCCGTCGCGGCGCATATCGAGAATCGGCCGCACGTGCAGCGTGCCGACGCTCGCGTGCGCGTACCACGTGCCTTCGGTGCCATGTCGGTGAAACACGTCGGTCAGGCGGCTCGTGTAGTCGGCCAGATGTTCGAGCGGCACCGCGCAGTCTTCGATAAAGGACACCGGCTTGCCGTCGCCCTTCATGCTCATCATGATGTTGAGCCCGGCCTTGCGCACTTCCCACAGCGCTTTCTGCGCATTGGCGTCTGGCATCTCGACGACTGCATCGGGCAAGCCCAGCTCGCCCATCAACTCGGTGAGCTGCTTCAGCGAGGCGAGCTGCGCGTCGCGATCCTCGCCCGCGAACTCGACGAGCAGAATCGCCTGCGGCTCGCCGACCAGCGCCTTCCCGATCACCGGACGAAACGCGGCATTGCTCAACGCGAGATCGATCATCGTGCGATCGACCAGTTCGACCGCCACCGGCTTCAGCTTGACGATGTGCTGCGTAAGCGCCATCGACTGCCGGAAGGTCGGAAAGTTGACCACGCCCAGCGCCTTGTGCGCGGGCAGCGGCGCGAGCTTCAGCGTGATCTGCCGGCTGAACGCCAGCGTGCCTTCCGAGCCGACCAGCAGATGCGCGAGGTTCGCGCTGCCGTCGTCGGTGTAGGCGCGGGGATTCTGGCAGTCGAACAGATCGATGTTGTAGCCCGCGACGCGACGCAGCACCTTCGGCACGCGTGCGACGATTTCATCACGCTCGCGCTGCGCGATCCGCGTGACACCCGCGACGATCTGCTGCAAACGCTCGCCTTGCGGCGGCTCGCGCAGCGACGCGAATCGCGCCCCGCTACCGTCGGCGAGAATCGCGTCGATCGCCTCGACGTTGTGCACCATGTTGCCGTATTCGATCGAGCGAGAGCCGCAAGAGTTGTTGCCCGCCATGCCGCCGATCGTGCATTGCGCGGCCGTCGATACATCGACCGGAAACCAGAGGCCATGCGGCTTCAGCCATGCGTTCAGATGATCGAGCACGACGCCGGGCTCGACCGTCACGGTGCGCGCGCCGGCATCGAATGCGACGATGTTGTTGAGCCACTTGCTCGTGTCGACGACGAGCGCTTCGCCGACCGTCTGCCCGCACTGGCTCGTGCCGGCGCCGCGCGCGAGCAGCGGCACTTTTTCGCTGCGCGCGATCTCGAGCACGATGCGCAAATCGTCCTGATCGCGCGGCACCACGACGCCGACCGGCATGATCTGATAGATCGACGCATCGGTCGCGTAGCGGCCACGGCTGGCGAGATCGAACAGCACGTCGCCGCGCAGCGATTTGCGCAGGTGCTGCGCGAGCGGACTCATCGCACGCGCGGCGGAGGGGACCAGATGGATCGGCTTGACGAGCAAGCCGGCAGTGGGATCCGTCATTGATCGGCAGGAAGCTGGCTCGGTGAAGTCGTCATGTTTCACACGCCCATTCTCGTGGAAACCTCCGGCTTCTCCGCAGCGCCGGGTTCGAAGCGGCTTTCCGGCTGCATGCGAAACGCGAGCACGACGCCAACGCCCATCAGCAACATGCTGCCGAGGAACGGCAGATCCCAGTTGCCGAAGAAGTCGATCAGAAAGCCGCCCATCACCGGCGAGATGATCGCGGCGAGCGCCGAGCCCGTGTTCATCATGCCGCTCGCGGTGCCGGAAAATTCCGGCGCGATGTCCATAGGGATCGCCCACATCGGGCCGATCGTCATCTCGGCGAAGAAAAAGCCCGACGCGAGACAAACGATCGACAGCGTCAGATCGTGCGTGAACATCAACGGAATCAACGACAGCAGGCAGAACAGCATGCACACCGACACCATCCAGCTGCGTGCGCGTTTGAGGCTGCCGGTGCGCTTGAAGATCGCATCGGTGACGATGCCGCCGAGCGTATCGCCGATCACACCGGCAAAGAACACGACCGATGCGAAGATCGCCGACTTCTGCAATTGCAGATGATGGTTGTGCAGGAAGTACAGCGGAATCCAGCTCAGGAACAGCCAAAGCGTCCAGCCGTAGCAGAAGTAGACGATCGTGACCGGCGTCATGCGGCGAAACAGCCTGCCCCACGGCAGGCCGGCGGTTTTCGGCTTCGGCGTGGGCAGCACGGCGAGTTCCTCCGGCGTGATGCGCGGATGATCTTTAGGGTGCTCGGTGAACGTGAGCGCCCAAACGACGACCCACAGCAGACTTAGCGCGCCGCAGATAAAGAACGATTCACGCCAGCCCCAGGTGGTCATGACGAGCACGATGAGCGCCGGCGCGACCGCATTGCCGATTCGCGACGCCGCGTGCGTGATGCCCTGCGCGAAGCCGCGCTTTTCTTTGGCGACCCAGCGCGACATCGCCGAGGTTGCCGCCGGGAACGTCGCGCCTTCGCCGAAACCGAGCACGAGCCGCGCCGCGAGCAAGGAAGCGAGGCCGCCCGCGAGACCGGTGAACACCGTCGCGAGACCCCAGATCGCGCCGCAGATCAGCAATGTGCGTCTCGCGCCGAAGCGATCGCTGACCCAGCCGCCAATCACCTGAAACAGCAGATAGGGATAAGCGAAGGCCGAGAACACGAGGCCGACCTGCGTATGCGTGAGATTGAATTCCTTGCCGAAACCCGCGGCCGCGGTGCTGACGTTCACGCGATCGAGGTACGTGATGAAGTACATGATGCAAAGCATCACAAGAACGATACTGGTCGCACTGGTCAAACGAAACCGCTTCATGGTCTCTCCGTGGCATGTGTCGACGGCGTGCCTGAAGTGGCGCGCTGCGTCGTCGCCCGTCGGCGGCGGGGGCCGCTGTGGACGCATTGCATGTTGCTCCGGCCGCGTTCTGTGCGCGGCTCGGCGAGAAAAGCGCTCTTTGGTGTTGCGTATTGTTCTTTGTTGCTAACGTTATGCCTGCCCGGCCTTCAAGCCACCGCCTTCAACCCTCGCGTATTCGGCGCCTGGCTCAGCCACTCCATCGCGGCCGGCATGCCGCTTTCCCTGACCGGCACGCCAGCAAGCCGCAGACCCATTTCGCAGCCGGCCAGGGTGGCGAGCAGCGTCAAGTCATTGCAATCGCCGAGATGGCCGATGCGGAACATGCGGCCTTTCATCTTGCCAAGACCAGTGCCGAGCGACATGTCGAAGCGCTCGTAGATCAGCTTGCGCACCGCGTCGGCATCGACCCCCTCGGGCATCATCACGCCAGTGAGGACCGGGCTATAGACGGCGGGATCGGCGCACTGGATGTCGAGCCCCCACGCGCGCACCGCGCGGCGCGTCGCTTCGGCGAGGCGCTCGTGACGCGCGAACACGTTATCGAGCCCTTCACCGAGAATCATTTCGATCGCTTCGTGCAATCCGTACAGGAGGTTGGTGTTCGGCGTGTACGGCCAGTAGCCGGCCTTGTTCATCTCGACGATTTCCGGCCAGTCCCAGAAGCTGCGCGGGAGCTTCGCGTGCTGGTTCGCGGCCATCGCCTTCGGCGAGATCGCGTTGAAGCTGATGCCCGGCGGCAGCATCAGGCCTTTTTGCGAACCCGAAACGGTGACGTCGACACCCCATTCGTCGTGGCGATAGTCCGCGCACGCGAGACCGGAGATCGTATCGACGAGCAGCAGTGCCGGATGGCCCGCCGCGTCGATCGCGCGGCGCACGGCGGCGATGTCGGACGTGACGCCGGTCGAGGTTTCGTTGTGCACGACGCAGACTGCCTTGAGCGCATGCTGCGCGTCGGCGCGCAGACGCTCTTCGATCATCTGCGGCTGCACGCCGCGCCGCCAGCCTTCGATGCCCGGCAGCCCGAGGAATTCGGGCCTCAGCCCGAGCTTCTCGGCCATTTTTTTCCACAGCGTCGCGAAGTGGCCGGTCTCGAACATCAGCACCTGATCGCCCGGACTCAGCGTATTCGACAGCGCCGCTTCCCACGCGCCCGTGCCGGACGCCGGATAGATCACGACTGGGTGCTGTGTCTTGAAGATTTTCTTGATGCCCTCGAGGACCTCGAGGCCCAGTTCACCAAACTCGGGGCCGCGATGGTCGATGGTCGGATAGCTCATCGCGCGGAGGATGCGATCGGGCACCGGGCTCGGCCCCGGAATCTGCAGGAAGTGACGGCCAGCGGGATGAAAATCTAGCTTCAGCATCAGACTCCTCCAATTGAATTTTGCATGCAAAAAACTATATCAGAGGAGCGGGGACGCTCCAAAGCCGAAATTGGGCTGGTGATGCCCGTGTTTACCCACTTATGCGCGGTGATTAACTATTCGGTAGCCTTCCGATAAAATTCCCACGTCGTGTGAAGCTGAGGTTTTTGTATGCAAAATTCGGATTTCGATGCGGGTGTGGCCGCTGCCCCGCTGATGCCCAAGGTCGAGCGCCAGCGCCTGCACGATACGGTGGTGGAGCACATCCGCCGCTTTATCGTCGAGGGGGTGCTGAAGCCCGGCAAGAAACTGAACGAGCGCGAGTTGTGCGAAACGCTCGGCATCTCGCGCACCCCGCTACGCGAAGCGCTGAAGGTGCTGGCTGCCGAAGGGCTGATCGAGATTTCGCCGAATCGGGGCGCGTCGGTATCGAAGATGTCCGAAGCGGAAGTGCGCGAAACGTTCGAATTGATGAGCGGCCTCGAAGCGTTTTCAGGCGAACTCGCGGCTGAGCGCATCACCGTGGCCGAACTCGCCGAGATCAAGGCACTGCATTACGCGATGCTAGCGTGCCGCGCGCAGAACGATCTGCCGGGCTATTACAGCCGCAACCAGGCGATCCACGACAAGATCAATGAAGCAGCGAGAAATTCGGCGCTGCGGCAGGTGTATGTGTCGGTCAACCGTCGGCTGCAGGCGCTGCGCTTTCGCTCGAACTATCAGACGCCGAAGTGGGACCGCGCGATTCACGACCACGACGAAATGCTGAAGGCGCTGGAGGCTCGCGACGGGAAGAAGCTCGGCGCGATTCTGCGGCAACATCTTCTCGATAAGCGGGATGCGGTTTTGCAGGTGCAGCCACACTTGTCCACCTAAAATGTTGGCAAGCCTGTGGACAACCTTCGCACAGCGAGCTTAAGTGCTTGAAGCGCGAGAATTTTCTGCGCGCGGCGCAGGCGTAGGCAGTGAACGTCGCTATGGAGTCCGTGATAGTGGCTAGCTTGCTTCGCAAGGACGCCGTATCACCCGCACCGGCTTCAAATGGCAGTTGTCCACATAAATTGGGAACAAGCTTGTGGACAACCTGCGCACAGGCCTGCCAAGTGATTGATGCAGCGGGCCTATCGTTCGCGGATGCGGTCGCGGGCAGCGGCACGCGTGGCATTCCATATGTAAACAGATCCTGGTAACGACATGACCTCCTCTCTTCCGATTCGCGCGATCGTCACCGGCCATACGCGCGGCCTGGGTGCGGCGCTCGCGGAACAACTGCTCGCACGCAACGTCGCGGTGCTGGGTTTGGCGCGCTCGCGGCACGCCGCGCTGAAGGCGCGTTTTGCCGCGCAGCTTGAAGAGATCGAGTTGCCGCTGGCCGAACCTGCCCGCGTCGCGCAATGGATCGCCACCGACGCATTGCGCAACTTCGTGCGCGGCGCACAGACGGTGCTGCTGATCAACAACGCGGGCATGGTGCAACCGATAGGTCCCATCGAAGGACAGAACCCGTCGAACGTCGCGGACGCCGTGAGCCTGAACGTCGCGACGCCGCTGATGCTCGCGAGCGCGTTCGCCACCGCGGGTGTCGATGCGACCGACCGGCGCATCGTGCACATTTCGAGCGGCGCGGCGCGCAATGCGTATCCGGGCTGGAGCATCTACTGCGCGACGAAGGCGGCGCTCGACCATCACGCGCGCGCCGTCGCGCTCGACGCGAATCGCGCTTTGCGCATCTGCAGCCTCGCGCCGGGCGTGATCGACACGGCCATGCAGGCGCAAATTCGCGGTAGCAGCGAAGCGCAATTCCCGATGCGCGCGCGCTTCGAAGAACTGAAGCTCCACGGCAAGCTGTGGACGCCCGAACAAAGCGCGGCGAAGCTGATCGACTACGCGCTCAGCGATGCGTTCGGGCTAACGCCGGTCGCGGACATTCGCGAGATCGCGAAACCGGATTGATCGCGCTGTTGCTTCCAGGTGTCTACGCTCCCGAAAAGCCTCACCTTTGGCACGGAGCAGCGGCGGATCGGCGTCTGGTACCGTCGCCAATGCTCCTGAAAAGCCTCACCTTTGCGGTGAAATGAGGGGGTAAATGCCCACTTCCGGGAGTGCGCTGCCGGTCTCGCTCACCGCTCCCGAAAACCCTCACCTTTGACCGGACGCACCCCGTTCGCTTCGCCAACGCAAGCCGCGCATGCGGCAGATCGCCTGGACATTCAACGACTTACGTCACACAGCACGCGCACGGCGAGCGCGATTGATGCGGTAGTTCCCGACTGCACGAGATGCCGTTTGAGCATCAATAACGCATGCAGCCGACCGGTTCAGCATCCACGACTCCCGAATATCCTCACCTATTCGCGAACAGGCAGGGATGCGCAATCCCGCGCGCGTCTTGCCACTGGCCTTATTCGGTTTCTTGCGTGGCCAGTTAGTTGCAAAAGAACCGGCCGCGCGCGGCTCCCGAAAATTCTCACCTTTCAACTTTGGCGCGCGCTGCGCTCGTTGGCCGGACACGCTCTTCAGTCCATGCACCGCGTCGACGCTCTTCATCACTTCGACGATCGCCGTTCTGATCGGACAGCGCTCGTCTCCGAACTCGCCCGACTGGCCAATCGAAGCGTCTCCCGAATTCCCTCACCTTCAGTTTTGAAGTGCGCGTACAGGTGCGCATATTCTCACCTCGGCGCCTCCCGAATCCTCTCACCTATGGGGTATCGACCCATTCGCCGCAGAATATAATCGGAGCCGACGATCGATTACTCGTCGCGAGGCGGCATCGCGTTGCGTCGCCTCTTCCCTGCTGGCATCAAACAGCTCGAACGTCAGTTCCTGACACACCGGCAAAGGAGGAAGAATGAAAACAAACGGCGCGAGCAGAATCATTCGCGCGTTCGTCGCGGTGGCCATCGCGAGTTACGCGACCTATGCGAACGCGCAGACCGGCGGCATGCCGAATGACGCGTCGATGCAAAGCCAGCCGGCGCCCGCGGCTTCGAATCGAAACACCAACCGGTCCGACAGCGCGATCGTCCGCGACGTCCGCCGCGCTTTCACGCGCACGACGAGCCTCAATTCCGCGAACATTCACGTCACGTCCCGCCACGGCATCGTGACGCTGACCGGCACGGTACCGCGGCAATCGCAAATCGCGCGAGCCGGCAATGCCGCAAAATCGGTTCGCGGCGTGCGAAGCGTGCAGAACCGGCTGACGGTGCGACGGCGCGCCGGTGAGTAAGCCTCGCGGGCGGCATCGGTCGGATGGATCGATGTCGCCTGTTCGCCCTTCCCTTCCTATCGGCCTTGACCCGCGCTTCATTCAGCAGTGTGCAACGTGGCGTTCCCCACACGTTTTCTGCTCTGCTAAAGAAACAGGTTGACCTCGACGGAAAGCGCGCCCTAGAATTTAAAAATCCTCATCAACGGGGCTCACGCCTTGGACACCTGTAGTAGCCGACTTTCGAACATATTCGCTGCCTGACCGGCAGGACGTCCGCGCTCTCTTCATCAGCCGCCGTCTTGCCAGCAGGCAGACGGTGCGCGCCGCAGTTTATTCCCGTGCACCTTAGGTAACGTCGTATCCGCATGACAGGAACGCCGCGTTCAAACGCGTCCCTGCGCTGATACGGCGGCGTCGTATCGCGAGTCTCGCGAATGCGTGGATGAGCACGTGCGCAGCAAACGTATAAAGCGCCCGCACGCAATAGCCGCAACATACCGACAAGGAGCCGCCATGCCGGACAGTGACAGTTATCCCATATGCCGCTTACCCGTTCCATTAACTGAGGAAAGCGAGTAGACCTTCACCGCCGCGCCCGGACTTTCGCGACCTCCGTGTCTGCTGGCTTTTCACCAGCGCGTCGAGCCAGACGCACGGAGAGACTTCATGCAATTCGGCCTCCTTCTCCCGCAATTCCCACACGTGCGGGAATCGCACGCCTACTACGACACCCTGCTCGTGTTGAACGTCCGCGAATCTCATCCCTTCGCCGCGTTCTGGCGGCGTCTGACGTCGCGCGTCGCATAGCGTTTCACGATCCGTCCTTCGACAAATAGAACCAGGAGAGAACGACATGTCGACTCCGACGAACATTTCTTCCGCGCGCAGCGCCCTGCTCGATTCGGCACACGTCGGCGATATCAAAGGTGCGCTCGGCACGATCGCTCACCATGACACCGCGCCGCGCACGAGCTGGTGGGCGCGCCTGCGCACGTTGCTCGCGATCCTCGGCCCCGGTCTGATCGTGATGGTCGGCGACAACGACGCGGGTGCGTTCGGCACCTACACGCAGGCCGGTCAGAACTACGGCACTTCGTTGCTATGGACCATGCTGTTGCTGGTGCCGGTGCTGTTCGTCAATCAGGAGATGGTGCTGCGGCTCGGCGCGGTGACGGGAGTCGGTCACGCGCGGCTGATTTTCGAGCGCTTCGGCAAATTCTGGGGCGCTTTCAGCGTCGTCGATCTGTTCCTGCTGAACGCGCTGACGATCGTCACCGAATTCATCGGCATCACGTTCGTGCTCGACTTCTTCGGCGTCTCGAAGATCGCGGGTGTGTGCATCGCCGCGGCGCTGACGATGGCCGCCGTCAGCACCGGCGACTTCCGCCGCTTCGAACGCTTCGCGGTGGTGCTGTGTGTGTTGAGCCTTCTGCTCGTGCCGGTGCTCGTGTCGATTCATCCGCCGGTCGGCCAGATGGCGCGCGACTTCTTCATTCCGAACTGGCCCGCGCATTCGAAGCTGTCCGACGTGATGCTTCTGGTGATCGGCATCGTCGGCACGACGGTGGCTCCCTGGCAGCTATTCTTCCAGCAGAGCTACGTGGTCGATAAACGCATTACACCGCGCTTCATGAGCTACGAAAAGGCCGACCTGTGGATCGGCATCGTGTTCGTGCTGATCGGCGCGGTCGCGATGATCTCGTTCAGCGCGGCGCTCTTCCACGGCCGGCCCGAATTCGGCAACTTCACGGACGCGGGCGGCTTGATCGCCGGACTCGAGAAATATGCGGGACGTACGTCGGCGGTGCTGTTCGCGATTGCGCTGTTCGACGCGTGCGTGATCGGCGCGGCAGCCGTGTCGCTATCGACCGCCTATGCGATCGGCGACGTGTTCAAGATCCGCCATTCGCTGCATCGTAGCGTATCGGATGCGAAGGGCTTCTATGTCGTGTACTTCGCGATCGTCGCGGCCGCCGCGGCATTGGTGCTGATTCCGGGCAGCCCGCTCGGTCTCATCACCGAAGCAGTGCAGACGCTCGCCGGCGTGCTGCTGCCGAGCGCGACCGTGTTCCTGCTGCTGCTGTGCAACGACCGCGCGGTACTCGGTCCGTGGGCCAATTCGAAGAAGCTCAATCTGTTTACCGGCGCGGTGGTCTGGGTGCTCGTGATGCTGTCGATCATCCTGACCGCGTCGGTGATCTATCCGGACATCGCGGCGCAAACGATCATCGAAGTCCTTGCGGCCGGCACGTTGCTCGCGGTCGTCGGGTATGTGGCGACCATCGGGATTCGCACGCTGCGGGCCGCGTCCGCAGCCGCGCCAGCGCCGGTCTATGCGCAAGACGCGCGCAACACATGGCGCATGCCGCCGCTCGACGAGCTGCCGCCGCCGCGCCTGACGCTCGCCAACCGCGTGTGGATGGGCGTGCTGCGCGGCTATCTGCTGCTTGCGATCGCGCTCGTGATCGTCAAGGTCGTGCAGATGGCGTTGCTGAAGTAGTGCGAATGGTGAGGAGTTCCAGGAGGTCTGGGCAATGGTGAGGGTTTTCGGGAGACCGGTCATGCCCGCAAAATGACGTCCAGGCAGAGCAGTAGCGTCGGCGGCGTATCGGTTACCGAGCACGCCACGAAAATCTGCGCCCGGCTCATAGCGCTCGAACGGCAGCCCATCGAGCCGTGAGATGCTGAATTAGCGCGGCACCCTCGGGCATTGGCGGCCGCGCAATGGTGAGGAATTCCAGGAGATGATTTCCGCGTGTGAAGCCTCACGCTCGCGGTAATCGGCCGATCCGGGCGAAGCGGAAGCCGTCGGCTCCCGAAAAACCTCACCTCAGGTACATCGCCCTCGTTGCTCCCGACTTCATCAGAACTTCACCTTCACCTGAAAACCGATCGTAAAGGGCAGATCATCCGACGGGATCGGTGGGACGATGATGAAGTTCGCGCCGACCCGCTTGTAGTCGAGCATCACGATCGGCGCGACCACCGGGCCGATCGTGTGATTGCGGCCAAGACCCCAGTTGCCGTAGTTATAGCCGGAGATGATGCCGCCGATCGCCGCGATTCGCACGATACCCCAATGCGCGAACTCGGGCGCCCACACGCCGCCGCCATAGTAGGACGGCCGCCGCAGCGAATTGCGAAAGCCGCCGACCGTCAGTGCCCACTGGTTATTGAGCCAGCATTCGACGCCAAGCCCTGGATTGAACTGCTCGAAGTGCTTATCGGGATCGGGATTGATGTGATACGAGCCGAGCATCGCGTCGACCCACACACCGCCGTCGCACCAGCTGCCCGCATGCGCCGTGGAGACCGCTGCGAAGCTCGCGAAAAGCGCCACCGCGGCGCGTTGGATATTCTTGTTCATCTGCCGAAAGTGCATTTCTTCTCCGTCACCGGTCGAGCGCCGGTGTCATGGTGTCCTGGCGATCCGCGTGCCGCCCGTCGCGCACTGTACCCGAAGCCACGCGGTCGATGTTGAGGACTCGCTCGATCGGCCCGAAACGCGACGTGCCCCCACAGCCGGAACCGCCACGATAACGGAGAACCGATGGCGCCGTGATGAACGAGCGATGAAGAAATTCGCGGCGCGCATTGCGCGCGCCGCTGGCAGTATATGTGGCGGAGTCGTCTACAGACCGAGATCGGACAGGCCAGGGTGGTCGTCGGGCCGCCGTCCGAGCGGCCAGCGATACAACCGGTCGGTTTCACGGATCGGCAGGTCGTTGATACTCGCGTGACGACGCGCCATCAGGCCATGCTCGTTGAACTCCCAGTTCTCGTTGCCGTACGAGCGGAACCAGTTATTCGAATCGTCGTGCCATTCGTAGGCGAAGCGCACCGCGATGCGGTTGTCCGTGAACGCCCACAACTCCTTGATCAGCCGATAGTCGAGCTCCTTTGCCCACTTGCGGCGCAGAAAACCCACGATCTCCGCGCGCCCATGCACGAAGTCGGCGCGGTTGCGCCACACGCTGTCGGGCGTGTACGCGAGCGATACGCGCTCGGGTTCGCGCGTGTTCCATGCGTCTTCCGCGGCGCGAACTTTCTGGATCGCGGTGTCGCGCGTGAAGGGCGGCAGCGGCGGACGGGTTTCGATCGTATCGGCCATGATGGCTCCTTGCTCAGGTAGTAGCGCGCCGGGATGGCGGCCGTTTGGTTGTGGGGCGCCTCGCTGCCGCATCGAGCAGGGTCTTCGCAATCTTCTGCGCGTCGAGCGCCGCATCGGCCTCGCCGCTCACGAGCGCCACCGCGATCGCGCCGTCGAGCAGTACGAGCCATTGCCGCGCGAGCGGCGCCACGCGACGCCCATCGATTGCGGCTTCCGCCGCGAACGCAGCGCATTCGGAGCGCGCGAAGTCTAGCAGCCGTGCCTTGTGTTTGCGCGCGACGACACGGATCGGATCGTCGGCGGAGGCGATTTCACCGGCAGCGTTCAGAAACGCGCAGCCATGAAAATCCGCCGATGCAAACCAGTCGTGCAGCACGTCGAACATGCCGAGAAGGCGTTGGCGCGCGCTCTTACCGTGCCGTTGCGTGCTGGCGATAAACCAGTTCATCCAGCGCTCGTCGCGCCGTTCGAGCGCGGCCGCGACCAGCGCATCTTTCGATTCGAAATGCGTGTAGAAGCTCTTGCGGGCGGTGCCGGACTGTCGCACGATCGCATCGACCCCGGTTGCGTGGATGCCGCCGGCGTAGATCAGCGCCTCGGCGGCATCGAGCAGGCGTTCGCGCGCAGTGCTGAGTTGATTCGGGTCGGTAGAGGTCGGTTCGTGTGTCATGAGCGAAAGGTAGAACGATCATTCTCCTTCGTCAAGTTTTTCTTCGGGCGTTCGTACTATGGGTCCGCTTGCTGCTATCGTGGTGAAGATCGTCTAACCATCGCTCAACCGGAATCGCTTCGATGAACCTGTCCTCCGTTCGCGCGGCGTGGGTACGCGCGCTGCTCGGCGTCACGCTGTTGAGCGCCATGGCGTGCACGCCCTTGCAGGTGCTCACGCATTCGGTCAGTCAGAATGAAGCGCGCGTACCATCCGGGCGCTACGACATCGATCAGGACCATACGAGCATCACGTTCGATATCGATCACTTCAAATACACGCGCTTTACGATGCGCTTCGATCGCAAGCAGGGACAGCTCGACTGGAACGACGGCGGCCTCGAGCGCAGCACGGCGTCGGTCACGATCGACGCCGCGAGCATCGACACGAACGTGCCGCTGCTCGACAAGATGGTGAAAAGCGACAGCATGCTCGATGTCGCACGCTATCCGCAGATCCGTTTCACGAGCACGCGTTTCGAGCGCACCGGAGACGCGCGCGGCACGCTCTCCGGCGATCTGACGATCCGCGGCGTCACGCAGCCGGTCACACTCGATGTGACGTTCAACGGCTTCGCGCCCGATCCGCTGACGAAGAAGGACACGCTCGGCTTTTCCGCCGACGGCCATTTCAGCCGCGCGAAGTTCGGTCTGGCGACGTGGTATCCGGCTGTCGGCGACGATATTCACGTGCGCATCCAGGCCGAATTCGTGAAAACGCCCGCAGGCGCGTGAGCGCGCTGCGGGCGTGAGCAGATCGAACTACGCCTGGCTGACTCAGGCAGCGGTCCAGTCGAGAATCACCTTGCCGCTTTCGCCGGAGAGCATCGTCGCGAACGCTTCCTGGTAGTCGTCGACCTTGAAATGGTGCGTGAGGATCGGCGACAGATCGAGACCACTTTGCAGCATCGCAACCATCTTGTACCAGGTCTCGAACATCTCGCGCCCATAAATGCCCTTGATTTCAAGGCCTTTGAAGATCACCTGGGTCCAGTCGATCGCGGTTTGCGCGGGCGGAATGCCGAGCAGCGCGATCTTGCCGCCATGGTTCATCGCTTCGAGCATGCTCGTGAAAGCTCTCGGCACGCCCGACATTTCGAGGCCGACGTCGAAGCCCTCGGCCATGTGCAGATCGTGCATCACGTCGCGCAACGATTCGCGCGAGACGTTCACCGCGCGCGTCGCCCCCATCTTGCGGGCGAGTTCGAGGCGATAGTCGTTGACGTCGGTGATCACGACGTTGCGCGCGCCGACGTGCTTTGCAATTGCGACCGCCATGATGCCGATCGGTCCTGCGCCGGTAATCAGCACGTCCTCGCCGACCAAGTTGAACGATAGCGCCGTATGCGTCGCATTGCCGAACGGATCGAAGATCGCGGCGAGGTCGTCGGAGATCTCGGGCGGGATCTTGAACGCATTGAAGGCCGGAATCACCAGGTATTCGGCGAACGCGCCCTCGCGATTCACGCCGACGCCGATCGTGTTGCGGCACAAATGCCGGCGCCCCGCGCGGCAGTTGCGGCAGAAGCCGCAGGTGATATGTCCTTCGCCTGACACGCGATCGCCGATCGCAAAGCCGCGCACTTCCTGCCCCATCTCGACGATTTCGCCGACGTACTCATGGCCGACATGCATCGGCACCGGAATCGTCTTTTGCGCCCAGTCGTCCCACTTCCAGATATGAATGTCGGTGCCGCAAATCGCGGTGCGCGTGATGCGGATCATCACGTCGTTATGGCCGACTTCAGGCTTCTTCACGTCCGTCAGCGTGAGGCCCGGTCCGCGTTCGAGTTTTGCCAATGCTTTCATCTGCTTCTCCGTTCGATGCACGCGGCGGTTACGCCTGGATTACGCCGAGCTCGCGGCCGACGCGCGCGAACGCCGCGACGGCGCGATCGATCTGTGCGGGCGTGTGCGCGGCGCTCATCTGCGTGCGGATGCGTGCGCGCCCGCGCGGCACCACCGGGAACGAAAAGCCGATCACGTAGACGCCTTCCTTCAGTAGCGCGTCGGCCATCTTTCCCGCGAGCTGCGCGTCGCCGAGCATCACCGGAATGATTGGATGTTCGCCGGGCACGAGCGTGAAGCCGAGCGCACTCATCGCGCGGCGAAAGTGCGCGCCGTTTTCGCGTACACGCGCGCGCAGTTGGGCGCCTTCAGCGCTGCCAAGCAATTCGAGCACCTTCAGCGACGCAGCCGCGATGCTCGGTGTCAGCGTGTTCGAAAACAGATACGGACGCGAGCGCTGCCGCAACAGTTCGACGATTTCCTTGCGCGCGGCGACGTAGCCGCCCGACGCGCCGCCGAGCGCCTTGCCGAGCGTGCCGGTGATGATGTCGACGCGCGAGATGACCCCGCAATGCTCGGGCGTGCCACGGCCCTGTTCGCCGATGAAGCCGACCGCGTGCGAGTCGTCGACCATCACCAGTGCGCCGTACCTGTCGGCCAGATCGCAGATGCCGGCGAGGTTCGCGATGATGCCGTCCATCGAGAACACGCCGTCGGTCGCGATCAGCCTGAAGCGCGCACCGGCCGCGTCGGCTTCCTTCAAGCGCGCTTCGAGATCGGCGAGGTCGTTGTTGCGGTAGCGAAAGCGCTTCGCCTTCGAGAGCCGCACGCCGTCGATGATGCTCGCGTGATTCAGCTCGTCGCTGATGATCGCGTCGTTTTCGTCGAGCAGCGTTTCGAACAGGCCGCCGTTCGCGTCGAAGCAGCTCGAATAGAGTATGCAGTCGTCGGTGTGCAGGAACGCAGCGAGCGCTGCTTCGAGTTGCTTATGGACAGTTTGTGTGCCGCAGATGAAGCGCACCGACGCCATGCCGAAGCCATCGCTGTCGAGGCCCTGCTTCGCCGCTTCGATCAGCCGCGCATCGTCGGCAAGGCCGAGATAGTTGTTCGCGCAGAAGTTCAGGACATCGCTGCCGTCGGCCAGACGCACGGCGGCCGACTGCGGACTCGCGATCACGCGCTCGCTCTTGTAGAAGCCGTCGGCGCGGATCTGTTCGAGGGTGCCGCGCAGATGGGCAAGGTATTGGTCACGCATGAACGGGACTCCTGTGGATGATGGCGCCCGCGTTCGCATAGGCGCAGGGAGGGTGGCCTGTTATAGTCGGCTGTCAGCTTTATCGGATTTTTTCGTTTTTCCGAACTAAAATCCGGTATATCGAACAACTCTAAACGATGGGTCAGGAAATGGCAAGTTCGGGTACACGCCGCGCCGCGGCCAATGCGAAGGCCGCCTCCGCTAGCGCTGCGTTGCCGGCGAGTGTGGCGCCGCCGCGCGTCGGCGAGCAGATTCAGCGGCTTCGCGCCGAGCGGCGCATGACGCTCGATGATCTGTCGCGCGCGGCCGGGGTGTCGAAATCGATGCTGTCGGAAATCGAGCGCGACAAGGCCAACCCGACGATCGCGGTGGCGTGGCGGCTCACCAACGCGCTCGGTGTGAGCCTCGATTCTCTGTTTGCGCCGCCAAAGTCGCCGGAGGCGATTGCCGTTTCCGGTCCGCACGACATTCCTACGCTAAGCGGTCATGACGCGAAATACCAGCTGCGTGTGTGGGGGCCGATCGAGCTGGCCGGCAAGTTCGAGTGGTACGAGTTGACGCTGCAGCCGGGCGGGGCGCTGGTGTCGAGCGCGCACGAGCCCGGCACCCGCGAGCATCTGACCGTGCTGCACGGCTCGATCGAGATCGAGGCGGCCGGCGCAACGAAGCGGCTCAGGCTCGCGGACACCGCGCGCTACGTCGCCGACGAGCCGCACGCGATCCGCAACGTCGGCAAGGGTGAGGCGAAAGCGCTGCTGGTCGTGATTCACGGGTAGCGCCGGCTTGGGGGTTGGCACGCTATTGACGCAGTTCGCGAGGAATAGGCCGTTCGGCCAGGTTGCGCCTGGTACTGTATGTTTGTACAGTATCAAGTGTCGATTGGAGCCGAGAATGAACAACCTGAAAGCCGACCCTACCGATCAAACTCTTGCCGCGCTGCGCTACCAGACCGCCGCGCGCGATCTCGAACATATCGTGCGCAACATCGCTGCGCGCTACATCGTTCAGCAGGTGCCGCTCACGTGGCGTCTGCTGCATGCCATCGAAGCCGAGGCGCTGGCCGACCTCGGTTTTGCCAGCCGGCACGACGCGCTCATGCTTGGGCTGTTCCAGCGTCCGTCCGATCTGCCGTATCCCGAAACCGATGACGGCGTGGACTTCGGTGCGTCCACTGCGTTACCGGCCGTCTTCGCGTTTGCCGTCAATGCGTACGAGGAAGCCGCGCGGCAAGCGGCGCGTCGTGCGTCGCAACCTCGGGCCCTTGACGCGCCGTTAAAGCGCGCACGTGCGTGGGGAGGCTGATGACAGCCTCACGAGGTAATGGATCGAATCTTCCCCGATGCTTCCGGATCGGCGTGGGACCGATTAGCGCCTACAATACGCGAACCGCACGGTGCAACTAACGGAAGGAATGTTCATGTCTCCCCCTCATCTGTCCGACCCCGTTCCCCGTCCTGCCCCTTCTACTGATCTGTTCGATCAGCAACGCGAAGACTGGCGACGCGACCCGCAAATCGCGTTCGATGCCTGGCTCGCGAAGCAGCATTTCCGTCGCTCCTCCGCGCTGGTCTATCAGGCGCAGTGGGGCCAGTTTCTCGACTGGCTCGGCACCCGGCAACAAAGCCTCGCGACGGTCGACACGGCCGCCATCGCCGAATTCGTCGCCGGCCTCGAAATCCGGAGAACGCAACGAATCCGCTATTTGCGGCTCATCGAACGCGTACTTGATCACGTGCGCGAGATCGAATCGGCGTCGACCAATCCGGCCCGCTTCATTGCTCAGGATGGCGAAGCAGCGTGGCGCAATGCGCGCGACAACGAGCCGACCGGGTTTCTCACCCATGCGGAACGCACTGCATTGATCGCGCGCCTGTTCGCGCCGTTGCCGTCCTTGTCGGGAGCGCAGCGCTGGAGGGAGCGGCGCGATCGTGCGCTGATCGCCGTATTCCTTGGGGGCGGACTAAAGACAGGCGAGGCCGCTTCTCTTGCGGTTAGTTGCGTGAAAGCGGGTTCACCGTGGGTCACGATCGAGTCCGCGAATCCGATGCTGACGCGGCGCACGCGGCTCGCGCCGTTCGCGACGGCGATTCTCGACGCCTGGCTTGCGGAACGTCGGCTGACGGAGCTGGCCGGCGATCTCGTGTTTCCCGCGTCGCCGTCCGGCCGTCCGATGCACAAAGCCACGATGCTGCGTGCGGTGGACGCGCTGGTCGATGCGGCGGGGATCGCCGCATCGCGCCAATCGCGCGCGAGTCCGCAGACCCTGCGCAACACGTTCGCGGCGGACCTTTTCGAGAGCGGGGTGGAAGCCGAACAGGTCGGACAATGGCTCGGGTTCGTGCAGGCGGTGTCCGCGAACCGGCTATATCGTGCGTGGCAAACCTGGATTGATCAACAAGATTCGCCTGCGACTCACACGCCGGACCCGGCGGCGGCGCCATTGCCCGAGCCCCGGCGCGACGGGCGTTTGACGAGGAAAACGGGAGCCGGCGAGCCCTGAAAAACCTCACCTTTCCGGTCCCGAATTTCCTCACCTTTGACGTTTTTTCGGTTGCGTTGCCCGATTGGGGTCAGCGAACCGTGACCACCGAGCGGGTCGACGGCGGGTTAGACGCGTCGTTCGACAGAAACTGTTTCACCGCTGCGAGCCTGGATTCGTTAGGGCCGGAGGAGTGCTCACAATCCGGGCACAGCAGCTCGAAACGGTGACCGACCTGCGATAGCTCCGGTTCACCTTCCTCGCATTTCGGGCAGCGCGCGGGCAGCGTCACGTGGCCGTCGGCCGCGGTGCCGATCGTGCCCAACTCTTCGCTCGTGAGCCGTCCCTCACTGACGAGTGAGCACAGCAGCACGGCGATGGCCGGATCGATGCCCTGTTGGGCACGCAGCAAGGCGACTTCTTTCGTCAGCGCATCGACTTCGTCCGACTGCTCGCGCAGCTGCGCTTCGAGCCGGTCTGCGCGGGCCTTGGCTGCGGCAATCTGCTGAATGAACTCGAATTCCTTGCGGCTCGCATCCCGCACGCCGGACTGATACGTCGCGGCCATGCTGCGCAACGAATCGAGTTCGACCAGCATCGGCTTGACGCGCCGCTCGGCCTCGGCGACCGCATCTTTGATCTGCTGTGCATAGTGCTCGGTGCTTTGCCGCAATTCGACGTGCAACGCGTCGATCCGGTCGCGCAATGCGGCATTAGTGGTCTGCTCATTTTCGAGCCGCTGCCTCAGCGCCTCGTTTTCCTGATCGAGCCGACGCGCCGTTGCCTGCAAGCCTTCGAGATGAACGTTGCCATGCGTGGTCGCGCTCGATAGCTGGGTTTCGAGCATGCGCACCCGCTCCCACGCGGCTTCTGCGCGCGCTTCGCTGCGCCTGATCGCGTCGTCGGCCGCGTCACGGCGAATATCGGCGTCACGCACGCGCTGTTCGGCAACGCTGAGCTGCGCGCGGATCTCCTCGCGTTCGCCCTCGAGCGCCGCTTTGGCCTCGATGAGCGCTTCTTCGAATAACGCCCCCAGCAGTTCGCCGGCGCGATCCTCGAGTGCCTTCGGAATAACGCCTGCGCCCACCTTGACCCGTGACACGTTGCGGATACGCTCCCAGAAATGATCGATGTCTTTCGGGATGTCGCTTGCGCTACCGGTCTGCGTGAGGTCGCGCACGGCCGCCATCGACGGCCGTATACCAAGATCGAAAAAGAGCCGCTTGCACGCATGCAGCGACAGATCCTGCCGACGCGCGCCCTGCGCGCGCATCGTTTCAAGCTCATCGCGAATGGCCTGCCGCTCCTGATCCAGATTCATGTCTACCTCGATGTCGCTCGAATTGGATGGATCATAACAATTTACGTAGTATTTGCTACCTATTTATGAGTGGCGAACGGATTGACGTATACAGACAGGTATCGACGGACCAATCGCCGTCGTAAACAGGCGGACACCGTTCTTTTCCGTGAAACAATACGAAGAATAGCTAATAAGCCTTTGTATTATAAGCACTTTGCCCGATTTCCACTTGATCGCGCACTGTTTCACGACAACAACGCAATAGTGACGGGTTGTAGGACCCGGGTGTCACGGGGCTCGCGGGGTAAAAAGCTTGAGAGTAATAAAAGTAAACACCTTTGAACCCTTGTTAAAAACGTTAACGATCCAGCAAACCCTTATCTGGCAGGGGTTTCAGCCTGGCAAGGTGAAGCTTTGCAGGAGACTTGGTGAGGGTCTGCGGGAAACTCGAGTGATGGGGTTCGGGGAGCTCGGTGAGCAGGTCCGGGACAGAACGTGAGCGGGTTCAGGAAACGCCGGATACGTGACGTTTAGGCAAAGGTGAGGTTTTGCGGGACTTCGCTACCGTGAAGCGCCCGACCATCCTCGAAAGTTGTCTGGGCGTATGGCTTGCACTGAGGTGAGCGTTCTCGGGAGGCTCGCGAGCGTCGATTCCTGAGGCTATTTTGGGACGGTTAACCGCCTTGGTGAGCCGGGACGGGAGAAAACGGGAATCAAAGGTGAGACTTTACGGGGCGTCCGGGTCCGTTTTGCCGCATTTTTGAGCATTCACCGGGCTGAGGTGAGGTTTTACGGGAGCGAAGGCGGATTGCGGCGCAGCGATTCCACGGAACGCTGGCGTGGCGGTAGCGCTGGCGCCCGGAGAGGTGAGGGGATTCGGGAAGTTGGCGAATGGGCCGTATCAGCAAGCTGTTTCGGCTGGCGATTCCGTCAAAGGTGAGGCTTTTCGGGAAGCCTCGGTTGGCGTTTCGCGCGCTAAGGTGAGGGCCTTCGGGATCAAAATGCGGGCTGCGGGCCGGAAATGCCCGGCCAATGGCGGTTTGCGTGCGCGGGTATACCTCGCTTCTGGCGGTAAAGGTGAGGATATCCGGGAGAGTTGGGGCGAGAAAATGAAAAGTGCGACCGTGCGAAAAGTAGGCTGTAGGTGAGGATTTACGGGGGCGCTAGTCGTTTGCCGAGGAATGGGAATCGTCGCAAGTAACTGAAATCATTGAATTATTGATTGTGACGCGGAAAAGGTGAGGATTTTCAGGAGGTCATTGGGCCGATGCAGGGGAGCGTCCGGAAACCTCAAGAGTGAGGTTTTTCGGGAGGTCTTCTCCGGGAATAGCGGTCCTGGTGGGGGTGAGCGCTTGTCGTTTGATATTGTTCGGCTCTGTAATGGTGAGCTTTTTCGGGAGGCATTGAACGGTGAGAATTCGCCCGAAGGATTTACCCGTTGGCAGCAGTCTTAGGGCGTCGCGCGAAGTCGAATATTGCGCCGCGGGTTAGCCCCTTTGCCGCCAGCGTGCAGGCATTTCATCTATTGACCCCGGCTATGCGAGGAGGTCTTCAGCCGGCAAGAGCAGCTCCGTTGCGCAAGGCCTCGAAAAAACCGCAAAAATTTTTGAGGTGAGAAGGTTCGGGATAGGAGGCTCCCCGTTGCCGCGTGGCTCAAAACTCTCCGGATTCGCCAACGCCGCGACCGGCAAGGAGAGCCCACCCCCGGCGGCATGCAGCCGGGGTGAGGGTTTTCGGGAGTCGCCCGAGGTGAGTTGCGCTTCGTAAACCCGCTTCACCGGCAACGGTGAGATGGATGCTATAGACGCGTATCACCACAGCCGGTATGCTCACGCGAAATCCCCCTCCTCACCCCGACGCATGGCCACGAAGCGCGCGAAAAAGACCGATGTTGTCAGCCCCAGCTCGGCTGAGCTGCGCAAAGCCGTCGAGGCGATCGCGATCCAGCCGAAAAGCGGCAAGATCACGCTGCTCACCCGCAAACTTTTTAACGTGTTGCTCGCGGTGGCGCAGCAGGCGGATGAGTCGGGCGACACGTACAGGGCGCTCCTGTCTGACATCGTCGCCAATTCCGCGTTCGATTCCAACGACACCGCGCTCGTCAAGGAGCACCTGCGCCGCATGGTGTCGGTGCAAGTCGAATGGAGCACGGGCACGTCGAGCCAGAAGCCCGGTCGGAAATGGGGTATCTCGACGCTGATCGCGGACGCGGAAATTCTCGAAGATCCGACCACGCGCCGCGTCTGGGTCGAGTTTTCGTTTGCGCCGAAGATCAAGAAGAAGCTGCTCGATCCAGTCCAGTATGCGCGGCTGAGTCTGCAGTTCCAAAGCCAGTTGCGCAGCAGCGCGGGCCTCGCGCTCTATGAGATCTGCGTACGCTACCTGACCAACCCGAGCCATCTGACGATGCGCGAGACCTGGGAATGGTGGCGGCCGATCTTATCGGGCACGCCGGATACCGAAGCCGGCGACGAAGCGAAGCGCGAGTACAAGTATTTCAAGCGCGATTATCTGCGCCCGGCCATCGCCGAGGTCAACGCGGTCACGAACATTTTCGTCGAGCTGATCGAGCATCGCGAGGGCCGGCGCGTCGCCGAGATCCAGTTCCGCGTGACCGAGCGCAAGCAGCCGATGCTCGCGCTCGACGAGCATCCGAACGTGTTCGACAGCACGCTCGTCGACCGGATGGTGAAGATCGGCATTCCACTCAAGGAAGCGCAGACGCTTTACGCGGACAGCGAGGAGAACCGGATCCGCGCTGCGCTGCAGATGACCGAGCAGCGTATGCGCAGCACGTCGCTGCCACCGGTGCGCAGCGCGCCGGCGCTGTTCAAGGACGCCCTGAAAAAGGGCTATGCGCCGCCGGTCGAGGCGCTCCCATCGGGTGGTGCTGTGAGCAGGGCCGCGGCTGCCCCGGCCGATGATCTGAAGGCGCGTCTGCTCGGCGAATACTCGGCTTACCGTCGCAAGCAGGCCTACGAGTTGTACAACGAACAGGCCGAGTCGGAGCGCGATATTGCTCGGCAGTCGTTCGAGCAAGAGGAATTACCGGGGCTCGGCACGCACATGCGCGACGACTGGCGCCGTCGTGGGCTGGACTCGAAGATCGTCGAAACGGCATTCTTCGACTGGCTCGCGCGCAGGACCTGGGGCGAACCGACCGATGGCGATCTGCTCGCCTTTACGCTGAACCAGTCGCGCGCGGCCTGACGGATCGCTGGCAGCCTTTGAAGTCAAATGGGCGGTGCACGCGCACCGCCCCCTCACGTCTTACTTCAGCATCTTCTCAATCTGTCGCAGGATCTCGTCGCGCTTTTCGCGCGTGAGACCTTTGAGGCGCAACTCGAGCCGGTCGTCCCCGTACGACTTCAGATCACCCACCGACACCCCGTCAAGCTTGATTTCCAGACGTTGCGCGTAGCGCTGTCGGCCCGCCGGTTTGACAGATTCCTGCGTGCTCGCCCGGCCTTTGACGATGTCGGCGACCTGGCGTGTGCTCAGGTCGTCGGAAAGAATCCGGTTGATCAGCCGCAGCGTCGCGTCCGCGCCGCGGGCCGTGTGATAGCGGCCCACCTGATACGCCATATTCGAGCCGAAGCGGTCGGGGCGCGCGACCATCTCCTGCATCACGGCTTCCGGCAGCTTGGCGATGGATAGCGCGACCGCGACCGTCGATTCGTCCAGCCCGAGATGTTCGGCCAGTTCCTTCTGGCTCTGGAAATGCCGCTCGTCGAGGAAGCGCCGCCAGACGATCGCGTTGTCGAACACCGTTTGCGAATCGCGCTGAACGTTGAGGTCGTAGCCGAGCTTATAGCTCTGGATGCCGATCGGCAGATCGATGACGATCGCTTTCACCGATTCCTTGTTCGCCTCTTTCAGCGCACGCACACGTCGGCCTCCGTCACTGACGAAGTAGGTGCCGGGGTTGTCGTAGTCGGGAATGACGTGAATCGCCTGCTGCTGCCCCTGCTTGGCGAGATTGACGGCGAGCTCGGCAATCGACGACTTCACATAGAAGTACCGTGGATTGAAGGGGCTCGGCTTGATGGCTTTGAGCGCCAGCTCGATGACCTGGCCGGGACGATAGCCGTGCTCGAGCCGCCATGCGCGGAAGGCTGCCGACTCGTCGGCCGGATCAGGAATCTCGGCGTCCTGCAGACGCGAGGGCACGACGGCCTGAATCGTACGCGCGGCGATAGGCGGCGTTTTTGCCTCGTTTGTGACCAGACCGTCGATTGCATTGAGACGGTCAAGCGCCGTGCGCTTTTCGCTGCTGGTCGTGTCAGGACGTGCTTGAAAGCCTTTGGCGAACTGGGACGGTTTCATTCAGGGTCCTTTATGCGCATAAATTCACGGGAGCAAGGCGGCGATCTCGTTGGCGCACGCCCGTACTTCGATCGCGGCGAGCTTGGCGCCGCGATCGTTCATCTGAAGTACCGTTTGTCCTAACGCCATCGCCTGTTTGTAGGCTTCGCGCGTAGGAATCTGGGTTTTGAGTAGAGGGAAGCCGAGCTCTTCCAGCGCGCGCTTCAGTTCTCGCGTGAGCATCCGCTTCTCTTCAGTCTTGTTGAGCAGGAAAACCGCGCGCAGGTCTTCGTTCATGACCTGGGCTTGCTGCACCAGCTTGACGAGACCGATGCTGGACCAGTAATCGGCTGGGGACGACGACGTTGGAATCACCGCGACGCTAGCGGCGAGCAGGACGACGCCGGAGACTTTTTCGGTGATGGAGGGAGGGCAGTCGACGACGATGATGTCGTAGTCAGCCACGAACTTCTTGATCTCGCGATGGATCTGGCTGCCTGCTTCGGACAGGTTGACGACCGCGAATGGAATGCCAATGTCGCCGTCGGAGGCAGCACTGGCCCAATGAATCAGGGTGTTCTGGCCATCCGCGTCGACGACGAGAACGCGTTTGCCTTTCTCGTGAAATGCAGCGCCGAGATGCATCGCGATGGTGCTCTTCCCGACTCCGCCCTTCTGCTGTGTTACCGCGATGATTTCTGCCGCCAAATTTCACCTCCTCTTTTTAGACGCAAATGGATTTTACCTGGTTGAATTGCTAATTCAAATGATTTACGCAAGCGAAATTCTGAAATAGCCATTCGGCAAAGGGTTTATGCGCATAAAGAGGCGTCGGTGGCGGACGCCGAGTCCTGCGCCACGCGCGAGGAAACGCGGCGCGGGCTTAGCCGATTGTTGATCGCTGCCAGTCAACGGGAAAGGTGAGAGGTGGGACGCGGTCTCGGAACGGGTGTTCCGTCGTCTGCGACTGTTTGCGAATCTCGGGCTGATTCGCTGTGAAAAGTAGCTGCACCTGAGGGATCGAGGCGGCCCGACTTTATGCGCATAAAGTTCGCGGCGTAATCGGCCCAGAGAAAGGATTCGTCGTGGATTCGCTCGCCTCGCTGTTCGTCAAACCTGGCGGCGAACGGCAAACGTGCCGCCCCGCGGCTAACCCACTTGCGGATCAGCTTGTCGATATCTTTCCTCGCGCGACCGAATGGCAAGGGTCACTAGAACGTCGGCCACCAGTGTCAAGCAGTTCCCGTTCGCCTCGAAAGCAGCGCTGGTTTATGCGCATAAACTGACGCACCCACGCGATGGTTCAAACGCCTCGTGTGCCGTGTCATCGTTCAACGCCACGCCATGGCGTCACCCGCTAGAATTCGCCAACCCGCATCACCATCACGACAACCTTCAACGGCACACCTCCCGACATCAGCGATGATCACTATTTATCACAACCCCCGCTGCTCCAAATCGCGCGCCGCTTGCGAACTCGTCGCGAGCACCTACAACCCGGCAAACGAAACGACGGAAATCGTCGAATATCTGAAGAAGCCGCTCAGCGTCGCAGAACTCAAAACTCTCAACGCTCAACTTGGTTGTCCTGTCCGCGAAATGATCCGCGACACGGAAGCCGAATATAAAGAACTCAATCTTGCCGATCCGGCGCTGACGGACTCCCAGCTCTACGATGCTTTGGCGAAGCACCCGATATTGCTGCAACGTCCGATCGTCGTCCGAAACGGGCGTGCAGTCATCGGCCGCCCGCCGGAAAATGTCGCCGTGCTGTTCGCCTGAGTCGGCGACTGTCGAAGTGAAGCGAGATGCGCAGCGCAGATTCAAAGTACCGTGCTACACCTTCGCCGACAGCGCGGCATCCCTGGTGACGATCTTCGTCGGGATCAGGTGCAGCTCGGCGAACGTATCCGCGATGCGCTGTTGCTCCGCAAGCACGTTCGCGTCGACGGGTTTGTAGACGTGCGCGTAATGGCGCAGACCTGATTCGATCACGCTCGCGTCGAGCCCCTGAATCGGCGCGAGTTGTGCGGCGGCTTCGCTGTAATGGCCGCGTACCCACTCCCCTTCCTTGCCTAGCTCGTCCATCACGATCGCAAGCACTTCGCCGTTCTGTTGCGCGAATTGCCGTGCGCTCAGAAAGAACTGGTGATGACTCACGATACCGTCGGCATCGGCAAGCAGCCGCGCGTTCGCTTGCCGTTTCGCGGCTTCGAGGAAGGGATCCCAGATCGCCCAGGCATCCACCGCACCGCGCTCGAAGGCCGCGCGCGCATCGGCGGGCGGCAGGTAGACCGGTTGGACCTCGCTGAACTTCACGCCATGCTTCTGCAACGCGGCGACGAGGAACCAGTGCACATCCGAGCCCTTGTTCAGCGCAATCTTCTTTCCCTTCAGATCGGCCAATGTTCTGATTGGCGCATCCGGATGCACGAGGATGCCTTCCGCGTGTGGCGTCGGAATTTCATACGCGGTATAGACGAAATTTGCCCCCGCGGCCTGCGCGAACACCGGCGGCGCTTCGCCAACATAGCCAAAGTCGATCGCTCCGACGTTGAGCCCTTCCAGCAATTGCGGTCCAGCCGGAAACTCGGTCCATTTGACTGCAATGCCGAGTGGCGCGAGACGCTTTTCGAGCGTGCCGTGCGCTTTTAGCAAGACCAGCGTGCTCGCGGCTTTCTGATATCCGATGCGAAGTTCTTTTGCGTGTTCATCGGCGGCCTGTGCGGCGACGGAGAAGCCGGGCAACGCGGCAGCGGCCAGCGTTGCGCCTACGCCGGCAAGAAACGTGCGGCGTGTAAGCAGCGGATCACGGGACATGAGAATGCTCGTCGTAAAAAGATAGGACGGACGCCGGAAGATGGTCCGATTGGCTTTGACGATAATTCGTCTGCCGGCCTGGACGAACCGATAAATTCGCATAAGCAAATCACCCCGGCGAAACGATGCATTGCTCGACGCCCGACCCAGCCCTTCCGCTACTATCGGTCAGCCAAACGGCGGCCGCAACAAGGCACTCGCGGCTGTATCGACCGGCTGGTCGCGCGCCGTGGCGCGCAAGCGCTGCGGCTGCATTCTGCGCGAAAGCCCGCCGCCGGCCGCCGCGCTACTGCTGAAGATCGGCGCGGTCATCGGCCTCGCATGACGTTCCTGCTGGGGAGCACGTTGACGTAACGAAGGCGCCCGTCGCCGGTCACCCTCAAAGCGCCATGCCGTTCGCCGCCCCGATGCATCAGTCGTCGCCGTTCCCCGCTCCATCCACGGCCGCCACTCCGCTTGCAACCTGCGCGGCGACTCGCAGCAAGCGGATCTGTTTTCGATAGTTCCGGCATCCGCTGCAAGTCGGCAGATGCAGCTGGATCGCGACCCATTCGCCGGTCGACAGCGCCCGGTCGAGCGCATCGGATAGCAGCCGCGTGATGTCCTTACACTTCCCCATTCGCATCCTCGCTGGATAGACCTTTTTCGCTCAGGCACGTGCGCAGCCGCAATCGCGCGCGATAGATCAGCACGCTGCAATAATTCGCGTTGATCTGCAGTTCGGCGCAGATCGCCGCGATGTCGAGGTCGAGAAACTCGCGCATCATGAACACGCGTCCGATGTGCTCGGGCAGATGCTCGAGGCACATCTCGAACAGCGTCCAGAACTGCTGCTGACGCAACGCGGTTTCGGGCGTCGGCCACGGACGCGGTTTGGTCTCGCGCGACCAATGGCCGTTCTCCTTGAAGAGTTCCCGATCGAGCAGCGACTCGCCGTCGAGTTCGGCTTCGAGCGCCGACAGATTGACCGTGCGCTGTCGCGCGCGCAGCGTGTCGACGAGTTTGTGGCGCAAGATGCCGTACACCCAGGTCCTGTGCTCCGACTGCGCGGCGAAGCGCCCGGCCTGTGTCCACGCGGCAGTCAGGGCTTCCTGCACGGCGTCCTCGGCGGCTGCGGCATCGCGCAATTGCAGTCGGGCGAAGCGCACGAGGTCGCCGCGTAATCGCGTGAGATAAATGGGATCGTCAGGCGAGGGGCCGCCCTGCTGCATCACGGCGTGCTCCGTCGATGCGCGTGTTGCCCGGCAACGTCGGGATTCATGAGCGGATGGCCGTCCTCGGACAGTTTGCGGATGTGTGCGCCATTCTCCCTCACGTTGCTGCCCTAGCGAATCGGTATTGAACATATCCCACCGGAAATCGATGACCAAAACAACTTGGTCGCGCGGCACGGCCGGTTATGACAGCGGATATCGATTATTGCGCGACATGGAATCTCGGGCCTGTGCGAAAAGGCCTCTGAACCGCCGCATTGCCTTGGCGAAGCGTGCGGATCAACCACCGATCCCGTGCGGTCAAGCAACAGCGATTATTTCAATTTGTAAAAAAATATCTTCCCATCTTCGCTGTTTATGGGCGCGGGCCGGCTCGCTATTCTTCACGCGACCGATCGCAACAGATCGCGCAACCGTACGCTTACGAGGACTCGTACCATGAAACGCATTTTCTCGGCCCTGATTGCTTCGGCCGCACTATTCGCCGCGGCCTGCGGTGCCGCTGATGCCGCCGCTCCGGCGCAGACCTGCAACGGTCCGGCGTCGTACTGCAACGTATTTTTCGGCAACTGAGCGGCACGTCGAAATAGACGGCCCAGCATCACGAGAAAAGGGCGCCGGCGACGGCGCCCTTTTCTCATTCAGCGCGGATGGCGTGATCCGGTCTCCGGAATGTCAATTGCGTCCCATTGCCTCCAATTCGCCTCGCCCGAAGGCATGCTTGATTGAGAAGGCGAAAGTTCCACTTATCCACAAGGTTATTCAGAGATTTTGTGGATAACTTCTCGCCTTGCGAGGTTATCCACCGGACGGTGTCGCACGCTCCCCTGCCGATCGGCACTCGCCCCGCCGGATTCGCCATGGCCCGGGCGTTTCGCGCAAGTATTGCCTATGATGGACAGTCCACACTATTGCGCGTCGAGCGCGTTACCCCGAGGAAGCGAACCATGCCCTATCACATTGCAGTGGTCGTTGGCAGCCTGCGGCGGGACTCCTTCAATCGCCAGCTGGCACAAGCGGTGATTTCCCTTGCTCCATCCGATTTCAGCTTCGAATACATTGATATCGGCTCCTTGCCGCTGTACTCCCAGGAGTACGACGCCGACTATCCCGAAGCCGGCAAAAAGCTCAAGGAGCGCGTGCAAGCCGCGAACGGCCTGCTGTTCGTCACGCCCGAATACAACCGCTCGATCCCCGGCGTGCTGAAAAACGCGATCGACTGGGGCTCGCGGCCATGGGGCACGAACTCCTGGGCCAACAAGCCCGGCGCGGTAATCGGAACCTCGCTCGGCGCAACCGGCACGGCACTCGCGCAGCAGCATCTGCGCAACGTGCTCGCCTATCTCGACGTTGCCACCCTGGGGCAGCCCGAGGTTTTCATCAAACACGATCCGTCGGTGATCAACGAAAAAGGCGAGATCGTCAACGACGGCACGCGCAAGTTCCTGCAGAGCTTCATGGACCGCTACGTCCAATGGGTCAAGCGGCATGGGGCGGTGTAGCGCGACCTGGCGCGGCTGACGCCGGTCGGACCGCGCGCCTCGCGCCTACACGTGGTGATGCCCGGTCACCCGCTCCCAACCATGACGCACCGCGAGCTTGAAGCGCTCCCACGGGATGTCCGGCGCTGTGGCTTCCCAGTAGCGCCGCGCTTCGGGCTCGATTTCTTCCCACGGACGATCGCGGAATCGCGCGTCGCGGCCGATTTCCGTGCCGTAGCGATAGGCCGGCACGTAGTCTTCGTAGCGCGCGTCCTCAGCCGCGTGGTGCTCGTCGTGGTGCGAGCGGAAATCTTCTTCGTACTCCAGGCATTCGTCCGGCATCTGGGCGCCCGGACCGATGCCCGGCTGTCCGACTTCGGGGACGATCTCGGACGGCTGCGTCCCCGGCTTCGCTCCCGCCTCGGTCGTCACGCTCGACGTGCGGGGTGTACCCGGCATCACCGCGCCGATCCCCAGCTCGTCGAGCACCGAGTGATCCCGGTCGCGGCCTGCCGGCGTGTCCGGCTCGGGAGGGCGGTCGCCCACATCGGTTGCGCCGAGCCGCACGAGCGTATTGCGCGCGAGCTCCGCGTGCGATTCGCTCGTCGCGTGAACGCAGACGAGCACCGCGCCGCGCCGCATCGCTTCTGCGTAGCGCGCGGTGTCCGAGGAGCGCGGGCCGGTCGAGAACAGGCTGGCGAGAAAGCGCTCGATATTTGCGAGCACGCCTCCGTTGGCGACCTCGCTGGTGGCCGAGCCGACGGAAGGTCCGGCGTTCGCCTGCAACTCGATCTTCTCGCGCGCAAAACCGGTTCGCACAAGCGTGTCGCGGGCGGCTTCAGCCTGCATGTAGGTGTCGAATAAACCTATCACCGTGTGTTCCATGGTTGTCTCCCGGCATGTTCTGCTGGGACGGGCTGCGCCAGAGGCGGCACCGTCGCCTTGCCGTCTTTCGGTATGCAACGTTCATGCCCTTGCGCCACCGCGCGCGGGTGCTGCTCCTATGCGCGGCCGCGACTTCCGTTGTACTGCGCATGAAGCGCGCTCGCAATGCAAAAATGCGCGACGTGCGGCCGCCGCGCTTTTTACAAAGTCTGGTAAATGACGCCTGGGTGAGAACGGGCGATCGGCCTCAGTTATCGGCCGGATGGGTGGCCGCATCGGTGCGGGCTTGCGCGACGTTGTGCTGGATCGTTTCGAGCAGCTTTTCGAGCAGGCCGATATCGAACGGCTTGGACAGCACGCGCACGTTCGCGTGGCGCGCGCGGTCGAGTTCCTCCGCATAGCCGGTCACCAGAATGACCGGAAGCTGCGCGTCGAACCCGAGCACGGCTTCGGCCAGATCGATGCCGTTCATCTTTCCGGGCATGTGAATGTCCGACAGCACCAGATCGAACGGCAGCCGCTCGCTGGTGCTCGCGCGCTTCGCGCAGGCCTCGTCGAGCACGCGCAGCGCGGTGTCGGCATTGAACACGCAGGTGACCTTATGACCCATCATCTGCAACAGCGCCTCGGTGCCGGCGGCGACTTCTTCGTTGTCCTCGACGAGCAGCACGCGCAGACCCAGCGGCGCGCCGCTTTCGGGCGCGCGCGCGTCGGCCGGTCCGCTCGCCGGCGGCTCGGCCGACGCGCGCGGCAGATAGAGCCGCACCGAAGTGCCCGCGCCGATCGCGCTGTCGATCGCCGCGAGGCCGCCCGAGCTCTCGCAGAACGCAAACACCTGCGGTAGCCCGAGCCCCGTGCCCATGCCTTTTGGCTTGGTCGTGAAGAGCGGTTCGAACGCGCGCGCGAGCACATCGGGCGCCATGCCTGTGCCGGTGTCTTCGAGCGACAGTTGCACGAATTCGCCGGTCAGCGGAAAGCCGTCCTCGTGACGGAACACGACGTTGCTCGCGCGCACGGTGAAGCGCCCGCCGTTGGCCATCGCATCGCGCGCGTTGACCGCGACGTTGATGAGCGCGAGTTCGAGTTCGGCGACGTCGACGCGCACCGGCCACGTCTCGATGCCGCTATCGATCACGAGTGAGACCTTCGCGCCGAGCGACGCACTCAGCAACTCGCGGCACGACGGCAGCCAGCGTTCGAGCGACAGCGTCTCGGTGCGCAGCGGCTGCTTGCGCGCGACGCCGAGCAGCTGCCTCGTCAGCGACTGGCCGCTCTTCAACGCGCGCTCCATCGCGGCCAGTTCGCGCTCCAGCCCGTCGACGCCGCGCCGCCGCACGATCTGCACATTGGCCGAGAGGATCATCAGCAGGTTGTTGAAGTCGTGCGCGACGCTGCCGACCAGCGTGCCGAGCGCTTCCATCTTGCGCGACTGGCGGTACGCGGATTCTATCGAGCGGCGCATCGACGCCTCGGCCTGCCAGCGCTCCCACGCCTCCTCTTCGGCGCCGAGGCGGCGCAGCGACAGCCAGATCACGCACCACAGCGCGATCGACGGCGTGAACATCGACAGGATCAGGACGCTCAGGTGCTTGTACCAGCCGGCCCAGATGGCCGAGGTGCGATAGCCGCACAGCACATAGACCGGATACGAGCCGACGTGCCGGAACGCGACGATCACGTTGCCGCCGGCGAAGCTCGAATGCATCCGCACGACACCCGAGCGCTGTCCCTGTCTGACCGCTTCGGCGAACGGCGAATCGGCCGAGAGCGCGGTCGGCTCGCGCGGGCCGCGCGGGAAATGCGCAAGCACCGCGCCGTCGGTGCGCACGAGGCTCATGATGATCGGCGTATCGTCGCTGCTGCCGAGCAATTCGCGATAGAACGCGTCGAAATAGCTGGGCCGCAGCGCAATCGACACGACACCCGCGAACGAGCCATTGGGCGCCTGGCGCTCGACCCCCATGTTGAACACCTGTTCGCCGCTCACGTGCCCCGTCATCACTTTCGACACGTGTTCGAGTTCGTTGCCGTCGCGGATGCCGACGAAATCGTCGCGCTGACCGACCGAAAGCTCCGGCGACGGATACAGGCGGCTGCTCACGAGCAGCGCACCCTCCTCACCGTAAATCGACACCGAGGCCACCTGCGGATAGCCGCCGCCCATCGAGCGCAGCTTGTCGTGAATCGTCTGTTCGCGCGCGCGGATGCCGTCGTCGTCGAGGCCCGCGGTCAGATCGACGATGCGCGAGTTCAGCGTCTCGTTCATGTCGAACACCTTCAACGCGTGTTCTTCGGCGACGCGCACCGTGCGCAGCGTCAGATCGGTCGCGTCGGCCTCGCGCGAGCGCAAATCGGTCAATGCCATTGCTGCGACGTAGACGAACGGCAGCACGATCGCCGCGACCAGCAGCGCGATCAGCGTGATGCGACGCACCTGGAAATTCTGTTCCGGCACGGCGGGAAACAACGCGTCGTCCTGCTCGCGGGCAGGACGACGCGGAAGGCGGCCCGCGCGCGCGGAGTCGGCCCGGTTTGAAGTCATTGTCGTTGATGGGAGAAGTCGCTCGAAACTGGCAGCCCCGGATCGGGCCGTTGCCGGCACCATGCCGACTTCAGAACAAGCATAGACGCCGCGCGGAAAAATTTGCCGCAAGGCGTGGAGAAAGGGCATTCGCCGTACCGGCCGTTCTTTAAAAGCGGCGTTAAAACAGCGACGAATCGGGAACCGCAAACGTACACAAAAGTATAAATATAAAAGTAATTCGCGTCAGATGAGATAATTATTTCCGAAACGGTCCCAACATGGGAAGATGTCCTCATCGATGGCATTTCTGGCGAGTTGCCTTTATGCGAATTTGCTTCGACAATCCTCTTCACAATAAAGGGCCGCTTTCCCGTCCGTGGGCGACATCGTCAAGGTCCGTGAAACGCGTCCTGCTGTACTCGCACCCCTCTCGCCAAAGGCAACTGTAATTCGACAGGCGTTACTGTACCTGGTCGCGCGGCGGCTTGGCATGACGCCAGGATGAATGAGCGGATTCCTTTACCCGACACCAGCCCAAACCACCCGACCCGCCGTTGCCATGCTGCCAATTGTGATCGCCGACGATTCGCTGCTCGCCCGCAAGCTGCTCACCCGAGCACTGCCGCCGGACTGGAACGTCGACGTGTCCTACGCAGCGAACGGGTTCGAGGCGCTCACGTTGTATCGCGAGGGCAAGGCATCAGTCATGTTCCTCGATCTGACGATGCCGGACATGACCGGCTACCAGGTTCTCGAAGCGCTGCAGCAGGAGGACCTGAACACTTTCGTGATCGTCGTTTCCGCCGACGTGCAGCCGCTTGCCCAGGAGCGCGTGCGCGAACTCGGCGCGATCGCGTTCATCGAAAAGCCGGTGACGCCCGAGGCGGTCCTGCCCATCCTCAAGGAGTACGGCTTGTATGTCTGAGCCCGCCCTCACCGAAGACCGCCGCGACGCGCTGCAGGAAATCGCCAACCTCGCGATGGGCCAGGCCGCGACGCGGCTCGCGCGACTGCTCGATTCGTTCATCGAACTGTCGGTACCGCGCGTGAAGATGGTCGCGGTGAGCGACGCTGCGCGCACGCTGCGCGAGATGACCCGCATCGACGACACGGTCAGCGCGGTGCGTCAGGGCTTTCGCTCGGACATCAAGGGCGAAGTGCTGGTGATCTGCCGCAGCGACAGCATCACGCAGCTGTGCTCGCTCATCGACGATCCATACGCGCGCTCGAGCTACGAGGCGATCGGAGAGCGGGAGCTGATGCTCGACGTCGCGAACCTGCTGTCCGGCGCGTGTGTCTCGTCGATTCTCGACCAGCTCGGCCGCACGCCGGTGTTTTCCGCGCCGGGTCTGCTCGGCGAGACGCTGACGCTCGACGAAGTGTTCCAGCCCGGCGTGCTGCAATGGGAGGTGGCGCTGCTGGTCGAAGTGAATTTCGCGCTCGAACACCAGAGCTTTCGCGCCCACCTGGTGATGCTGATGGCCGAGGAATCGATCCATCACATGAACGAAGCGCTCGATGCGCTGCTGTCCAGCTTATGAATGTCCCCGTGGAATCCTTGAGCGACCTCGTGGTCGAGCGGGTTGGTTTCGGTATTTTCGTGCTCGACCGGGACCTGAACGTGCTGATGTGGAATCGCTTCATGCAGGACCATAGCGGTCTGTCGGCGGAGCAGGTGGTCGGCCGCTCGATCTTCCTGAACTTTCCGGAACTGCCGCGCGTGTGGCTGTCGCGCAAGGTCGAGAGCGTGTTCCAGCTCGGCAGCTTCGCGTTCAGCTCGTGGGAGCAGCGCCCGTATCTGTTCAAATTCGATCACGACCGGCCGATCACCGGCGGGGTCGACTTCATGCAGCAGGACTGCACCTTCATGCCGCTGATGCGCGGGCGTGAAGTGGTCGCCGTGTGCGTGACCATTTCCGACGTCACCCATGTGAGCATCGTGCAGCGCGAACGCGAAGAGGCGGTCGCGAAGCTGCAGGAGTACGCCAATCGCGACGGACTGACCGGCATCGCGAACCGGCGGTTTTTCGAAGCGCGGCTGCGCGACGAATTCACACGCTGGCAGCGCTATGGCGGTGACATGTCGATGCTGCTGTTCGACCTCGATCACTTCAAGAAGATCAACGACCAGTTCGGTCACGGCGTTGGCGATACGGTGCTGCGCGTGATGGCGCAGCGTGTCAGCGGCGTGGTGCGCGCGCAGGATACGTTCGGGCGCTTCGGCGGCGAGGAGTTTGCGCTGTTGCTGCCGTGCACGCCGCTCGACGACGCAATGCTCGTGGCGGAGAAAATTCGTTGCGTGATCGAGGAAACGCCGATCGAACTGATCGGCACCAGCGTGCCGGTCACGGCGAGCCTTGGCGGCGCGGCGGCGCGTGACGGCGTGCCCGCCTACGACGTGCTGATCAACGAAGCCGACGCGGCGCTGTATCGCGCAAAGCGCCAGGGCCGTAACTGCGCGGTCGCGTTCCGGCTCGCGGGAGCATGAAGCGCCGGCGGAGGCGGCGCGGTTCGACCCCTTCGGGCCGTGCCGTCAGATGGCCTTCGCTTCCGTCCCCTTATTGGCCGACGGATCTGCGGTCACCGGCAAAGATTGCTATACTTTTCGCCGTTTCCGGCTGCCTGGCCGGATATTTCGCGCGTGTCCGCGCGCGCGCCCAGTGCCCTGCGGGTCGGCTTGAAAAACTTCTTTGAACGCCTTTCAGCGGGCGCCTCCAGCGGAGATCGTCTTGGCTGTTTCCAATCTTGTCGTGGACGATACTGAAATCGACGCCGCTGCTGCCACGTCCGGCAGCTCGTTTTATCTCGCCATGCGCATCCTGCCGGCGGAGCAGCGCGATGCGATGTATCAGGTCTACGCGTTCTGCCGCGCCGTCGACGACATCGCCGATAGCGACCTGCCGCGTGCCGAACGCGCGGCCGGGCTCGAGCAGTGGCGCGCCGACATCGACGCGTGCTATGCCGGTCAGCCGCGCCCGTCGCTGCGCGCGCTGACGCGACACATTCATACTTTTCACCTGCAACGCGAGGATTTTCACGCGATGATCGACGGCATGGCGATGGACGCCGCCGCCGACATCTGCGCGCCCGACGACGCCACGCTTGACCTCTATTGCGACCGCGTCGCGAGCGCGGCCGGCCGTTTGTCGGTGAGGATATTCGGGATGCGTGACGAGCCGGGCCGGCTGCTCGCGCACCATCTCGGGCGCGCGCTGCAACTCACCAATATATTGCGCGACATCGACGAAGACGCCGGTATCAACCGCTGCTACCTGCCGCTCGAGCTGCTCGCGCGCGAAGGCATCGCGGCTGCGAACCCGCGGCAGATCGCCGACGATCCGTCGCTGCCGCGCGTGTGCGCGACGCTCGCCGAGCGCGCGAAGCAGCACTTCGCCGAATCCGACGCGATCATGGATCGTGAGCCGCGTGCTCACGTGCGCGCGCCGCGCATCATGTCGGGCGTCTATCGCGTGCTGCTCGAGCGCACGCTGGAGCGCGGCTTCGACGTTCCGCGCACGAAGGTCAGCAAGCCGAAGCTGCGCTTGCTGTGGATCGTCGCGCGTTACGCGCTTTTCTGAGCTGATGCCCAGGCTCGTCCACGTGGTCGGTGCGGGCGTGGCTGGGCTCGCCGCCGCTGTGCAGTTGCAGCGGCGCGGCGCACGGGTCGTGCTGCATGAAGCGCAGGATCACGCGGGCGGCCGCTGCCGGTCGTACTACGACGAGAAGCTCGGCGCGACGCTCGACAGCGGCAATCACATCGTGCTGTCCGCCAATGCCGCGACGCTGAACTACGCGCGCGCGATCGGCGCCGCCGACGAACTGGTCGGTCCCGCGCAGCCCGTGTATCCGTTCGTCGATCTGGCCACGCTTTCGCGTTGGACCGTCCGTCTGTCGCCGGGACGCTTGCCGTGGTGGATTTTCGATGCGCACGCGCGCGTGCCGAATACGGGTCCGTCCGATTACCTGTCGCTCGTGCCGCTGCTGTTCGCCAAGCCGGGCCGCAGCGTCGCGCAGACGATGCGCTGCGACGGTCCGCTGTGGGACCGCCTGCTGCGGCCGTTGCTGCATGCGCTGCTCAATCTCGATCCGCGCGACGCGTCGGCCGAGCTGACTGGCGCACTCGCGCGCGAGACGCTGCTCGCGGGCGGGCTGGCGTGCCGGCCGCTCGTCGCCCGTCATGGACTTGGCAGCGCGTTCGTCGATCCGGCGCTGCGGCTGCTGCAGCATGGCGGCGCGGCCATCCGGCTCGGTTCGCGTCTGCGCGACATCACGTTTGCGGCCGACCCCGCGCGGGCGCAGGCGCTGCATTTCGCCGACGACAGCATCGCGCTCGGCGCCGACGAGGCGGTGATTCTCGCGCTGCCGCCCGACGCCGCCGCGGCGCTCGTGCCGGGTCTGTGCGCACCGACGCGCTTCGCGGCCGCGCTCAACGTGCATTTCGCGGTCGAGCCGCCGATCGGCTTGCCGCAGATCACGGCGCTGCTGAACGGAACGGCCGAATGGCTGTTCGCTTTCGACGAGCGCCTGTCAGTCACGGTGAACGGCGCCGAGCGGCTGCTGGACACGTCGCATGACGCGCTTGCGGCGATCGTCTGGGCCGAGGTCGCACGGGCGGTCAAGCTGCCGCTCGCGCCGTTGCCGCGCTGGCAGGTGTCGATGGAACCGCGCGCCACGTTTGCCGCGCTGCCTGCGCAGGAGACATTGCGGCCGGGCACGCGCACTCGCTGGAACAATTTGCTGCTCGCGGGAGACTGGACGGCCACCGGCCTTCCCGCGATGCTCGAAGGCGCGATCCGCTCCGGCCAAAAGGCCGCGGATGCGCTGTTGAATCAACCGATGGAACGCAGATGAACGACTTATCTCAGACCCAGCCACCCGACGCGGTACTGCCTGAACCCGCCGACGCGGCGCCGAACCCGGTCGAAGCCGGCATGGTTGCCGACACGCCTACCGCGGCGCACGCAACGGCCGCCGCCACGCCGGCGCCAGTGCAAGCCGCGTCCCCGAGCGCGCTCGACGCGTCGATCACGCGCGCCATCGACGCGATCCTCGCCGCGCAGCAGCCCGACGGCCATTGGGTCTACGAGCTCGAAGCCGACGCGACGATTCCGGCCGAATACGTGCTGCTGGTCCACTATCTCGGCGAAACGCCGAACCTCGAACTCGAACAGAAGATCGCGCGTTATCTGCGCCGTATCCAGTTGCCGAACGGCGGCTGGCCGCTTTTCACCGATGGCGCGCTCGACATCAGCGCGAGCGTGAAGGCGTACTTCGCGCTGAAGATGATCGGCGACCCGGTCGACGCCGAGCACATGGTGCGGGCGCGCGACGCAATTCTCGCGCACGGCGGCGCGGAACACGCGAACGTTTTCACGCGCATCCTGCTCGCGCTGTTCGGCGTAGTGTCGTGGCGCGCGGTGCCGATGATGCCGGTCGAGATCATGCTGCTGCCGGTGTGGTTTCCGTTCCATCTGTCGAAGGTGTCCTACTGGGCGCGTACGGTGATCGTGCCGCTGCTCGTGCTCAACGCGAAGCGGCCGCTCGCGCGCAATCCGCGCAAGGTGCGCATCGACGAGCTGTTCCGCGGCGCGCCGGTGAACACCGGCATGAACCAACGCGCGCCGCATCAGCATGCGGGCTGGTTCGGCTTTTTCCGTTGTGTCGATACGGTGCTGCGCGCGGTCGATGGCCTGTTGCCGAAGGCCACGCGCGAACGCGCGATCCGCGCAGCGGTCGCGTTCGTCGACGAACGGCTGAACGGCGAGGACGGCCTCGGCGCGATTTTCCCGGCGATGGCCAACTCGGTGATGATGTATGACGTGCTCGGCTATCCGGCCGATCATCCGCATCGCGCGATCGCGCGCAAGTCGCTCGAGAAGCTGCTCGTCATCAAGGACGACGAAGCGTATTGCCAGCCGTGTCTGTCGCCGGTGTGGGATACGTCGCTCGCCGCGCATGCTTTGCTCGAAACTGGCGAGGCGCGCGCCGAACAGGCGGCCGAACGCGGCCTCGCGTGGCTGCGTCCGCTGCAGATTCTCGACGTGCGCGGCGACTGGATCTCGCGCCGTCCGAACGTGCGGCCGGGCGGCTGGGCGTTCCAGTACAACAATGCGCACTACCCGGACGTCGACGATACCGCGGTGGTCGCGATGGCGATGCATCGCTCGGCGGCGCTGACGCAGTCCGATGTGGATCGCGAAGCGATCGCCCGCGCGCGCGAATGGGTGGCCGGCATGCAGAGCAGCGACGGCGGCTGGGGCGCGTTCGAGCCGGAAAACACGCAGTACTACCTGAACAACATTCCGTTCTCCGATCACGGCGCGCTGCTCGATCCGCCCACCGCGGATGTGTCGGGCCGCTGTCTGTCGATGTTCGCGCAGATCGGTGAACTGCCGCAAAGCAGCGAGCCGGCGCGGCGCGCGCTGGACTACATGCTGCAGGAGCAGGAGCAGGATGGCAGTTGGTACGGCCGCTGGGGCCTGAACTACATTTACGGCACGTGGACCGCGCTGTGTTCGCTGAACGCCGCCGGCATGCCGCACGACGACCCGCGCATGCGGCGCGCGGTGCAATGGCTCGTGTCGATCCAGAACGACGACGGCGGTTGGGGCGAGGGCGGCGAGAGCTACAAGCTCGACTATCGCGGCTACGAGCGCGCCCCGAGCACCGCGTCGCAGACCGCATGGGCGCTGCTCGGTCTGATGGCGGCTGGCGAGGTCAATCACGAGTCGGTCGCGCGCGGTATCGGCTATCTGCAGCGTGAGCAGCGCGAGCACGGGCTGTGGGACGAAACGCGCTTTACCGCGACCGGCTTTCCGCGTGTGTTCTATCTGCGCTACCACGGCTATCGCAAGTTCTTCCCGTTGTGGGCGCTCGCACGCTTCCGTCATCTGAAGCGCAATGGGCTCACGCGCGTGACGGTCGGGATGTGACGGATGTCTGTGTCGATGACGCCGTCCATGAGGACGGGCGATAGCAGTTTGCCGGTAATCGTCGTGACGGGCATGGCGTTCGAGGCGCGTATCGCGCGCGGTGACGGCAGCGAGCGCGTCGAGGTCGTGTACGCGGCTCGCGCCGATCTGCTCGAGCGCGCGCTGAACGCGGCGGTCGCTCGCGGCGCGGCGGGGATCGTCAGTTTCGGCACGGCAGGTGGGCTCGCGCCGGAGCTGGAGCCGGGGGCGTTGATCGTCGCTGATGCGGTGCATGGGCCGTTCGGACGCATCGGCACGGATCGGCAATGGACGGAGCGGATTGCCGCCGCGGTGACTTCAGAGGGGCTCGCGGCGCGTGTGCGACGCGGCGCGATGGCGTCGGTCGCCGCGCCGCTGATCACCGCCGAAGACAAACGCGCGCTGCATGAATCGACCGGCGCACTGGCGGTGGACATGGAATCGCACATCGCCGGCGCGACCGCTGCTGCTCATGGATTGCCATTTGCCGTGTGTCGCGCGATCGTCGATCCGGCCTGGCGCACGCTGCCACCTGCTGCGACGGCGGGCTTGCGCGACGACGGCAGCACCGCGCTCGGGCCGATTCTGCGGGAATTGCTGCGGCAGCCGTCGCAATTGGGCGCGCTGTTGCGCCTCGCTGCCGATGCGCGCGCCGCGCGGACCACGTTGGTCGAGGCGCGTGGGGCCTTGGGGAAGGGGGGCGTGCTGCGGATGACAGCCGTTGCTTGAGGTTCCAGCCCTCACTAGTTCCCGGAAGCCCCCGCCCCAGCGCCTTCAATTACGCCGGGCGGTCATTCAGCAGGCGGCGCGGATCGGGGTGAATGGGCGAATTTATGCTATTTGTATAAAAGCGATACAGCGCGATGTAAATCTTCGTCAAATTTCATATTAAAAATAGACCTGTTTTTATGATGGCGGTAAAGATCAAATTCCTTATCACGGAGTTTGATCAGCATGGAATGGGACAAAGTTGGTGCGGTGCGTTTCCTTCAAGCGCACGCGCGGTCGACCAGTATCAGTGCATGCGCGCAATACACGCGAGAAGCCATTCAGGCGGGCGGTATATACCTGGCGCGTACCAGGCTGGCCAAAGATTATGGTTCATCGCTTGCTGGTGCCGGCTTCTACGAGGTGCGCGACGAACCGCAAGCTGGTGATGTTGTGGTGATTCAGGCAACTGGCACACACATCCGGACATATGGCGATGTTTGACGGGAGGATATGGATCTCTGACTTCAGGCAGATGCACGGCTTTTACCCGGGTCCCGAATATCGGGCGAACCGACCCGCCTACAAAATGTACCGGCATGACTGAAATGAAAAGATTCCTCCTACTGGCATTTGCCACGCTGACTACCGCATTGGGTGTGATGCAGCCTGCAACGGCAGCAGGGCCTAACACCCCTGAAGCGATCGTCAAGTCGTTCTACACCTGGTACGTCGGAAAACAGGATGCACGGAACCCGCGATACTTTCAGCTAACGGACGATACGATTTACGGTTTTGTGTCGAAGAACACGGTAGATACGCTGAGGGACGACTATAGGCACAATCGTTTGCCGGGAGACACCGATTACTTCACGCGCGTTCAGGATCTCGACAAGGAAGAGGACACCGCCCTCGTCCCTGTTGCATTGTTCGTTTCCATCGATCTGACAACGCCCGTCGTCTGACGCTGACGACGGACAAAGCGACTAATTTCGGACGGATTGACAAAAGCGCTATTGCGGTGCCGATGCCGGTGCAGCAGGCGCGGCTGGCGTCGCGCCCGCGCCACTGTCGCCCGGATCGGCATAGTTCGGCAGATTTCCGCCCGGCGCGTTGTGTGCACCGCCTGAAGCCCCGTCGGGCGCCGGCGCGGACTCACCCGGATCGGTGTAATTGGGTAGCGCGCCCGGCGCGCCCCTGGCCGCGCCGCCCGCTCCCGAAGCGCCGTTGGGCGCTTCCTTCACATCGCCCGGATCGGAATAGTTCGGCAGCCCGCCCGCCGGCGCGCCGGCCGCGGGTGCAGCAGGGCCTGTATCGCTGTGATCGTCAAGATCCTCGTAATTCGGCAGCGGCGCAGGGGCAGCGCTCGTGCCGCGCAAACGCGCGAGGCGCTGCTGGGTATAGGCGTCGCGTACGAACGAGTATTTGTCGAGCGCGGCCTGCTGCAACAGGTCGGTCGCGCCGAGCAGATCCGAGCGCGTGCTCACGAACTGCAGCACATACAGCGGATTGCGTGTCGCGGGTTCGACGTAGTTCAGCGGATTGAACTTCACGTCGACGACCAGCCCCATGCTGTCGCGCACCGTGCTCGGCCCAAATAGCGGCAGCACGAGATACGGACCCGACGGAATACCCCAATGCCCGAGCGTCAGACCGAAGTCCTGGTGATGCTTGGGCAGCCCGGCCGGAGTCGCCCAATCGAGCAGACCGCCAATGCCGAACACCGAGTTGAACGCGAAGCGGATGATGTCTTCGGTCGCATCGGTGATCTTCAACTGCAGCAGCGCATTCGCGGCGTTGGTGAGGTCGCCGAGATTCGAGAAGAAATTGCTCACAGCCGTGCGCAGCGGCTGGGGTGTTACTTTCTGGTAGCCCTTCGCGACCGGCGTGGCGATATAGCGGTCCACTCCGTCGTTGAAATTGAAGATCACCCGGTTCACCGGCTCGAACGGATCGCCCGGCTTGCGGTCGGGAGCAGTCGCACAACCGGAAACAAGACCGGCGGCGATGAATGCCAGCGCGGTGTTACGCAGCTTCATGCCTATATTCCTTTTTGTTTCCCTTGACGTTGACGCGGCTTGCCCATCAGCACCGGCTGGAAAACCACCGCGCCGATCAGCGTGCAGACCAGCGACAGCGCAAGCAGCTTGCCCATGCTGGACGTGCCCGGATGGTGCGACAGCCACAGGCTACCAAACGCGGTGGCTGTTGTCGCCGCGCTGAACAGTACCGCATGCGTGAGGCTCGACTGCAACAGGCCGGTCTGGCCGTGTCGCCACGCCATCACGAAGTAGATCTTGAACGCGACGCCGACGCCGAGCATCAGCGGCAGCGCGATGATGTTCGCGAAGTTCAGCGGCATGCCGAACACCACGCACAACTCGAGCGTGACGAGCGCGGAGACGAGCAGCGGCACCAGCGTGCGCAGCACGTCGCCGACGCGGCGCAGCGCGACCCACAGCAGCACCGCGATCGACAGCATCGCGTAGACGGCCGATTGCAGGAACGCCTTGATGATCGTGTCGGCCGAATGCAGGATCGAGATGGGTCCGCCGATCGCGCCGGGCTCGGCGTTCTTCACCGCGTGCGCGAAGCGGGCGAGCATCTGGTCGTCATTCGGATCGACGCCGGGTGGCACCTTCGGTGCGATATCGACGAGCGCGTGGCCGCCCTTGCCGATCCACATCGCGGTGATGCCCGGAGGCAGGTTGTCCTGGGTGATTTCCGTCGGCTGCAGCAGGTTCTCCAGTTGCTTCAACGCGATGCGCAGCGGGTCGGACATCGCGACTTCGGCGCGGTCGCGCGTGGCGGGGTCGGCGGCGGCGAGCTTTTGCAAGGTCGCCGACAGATGCTGCGCCTCAGCCGCGCCCGGTCCCGGATGATCTTCGGCGGCCAGCGACAACTGATTCGCCGCGCGCTTCAATGCGGCGACGCGCACCTCGTCGGTGGCCTGCGGCGCGGGCTGCTGTTGCAACGCGGGCAGCAACTGCTGCGCGGCGCTCGCGATCAGCATCATCTTTTGCTGCTGGTCGGTAGGCACGAAGGTGCTCAGCGTGTTGACGCGGCCCACTTCAGGCAGCTTGCGCAGACGCTCGGCGATCGCGTCGGCGTCGGCAAGCGAAGGCGCGAGCACCTGCACGTTGTTGACCGCGGCTTCGGGCGAATCCTTCAGCGACAACAACGTCGACAACGACTCCGTATGCGGATCCTTCAGATGCAGCGGATTGAAGTCGAACCGCAGGTGCGCGAGCAGCGGCGCCGCACCGAACACGACGAGCAGCGTGCCGATCAGTACCGGCTTGCGATGGCGGTCGAGAAAGTCGTCGACGGGCGCGAGTTGCTTGAAACCCGGCGAGGCGGGTTCACCCGGCGGATTGAAGACCTTTAGCAGCGCCGGCAGCAGCGTCATGTTCGTGAAGTAGGCGACGAACATGCCGACGCCCGCGATCTGGCCAAGCTCCGACACACCGCGATACGCGGTCGGCAGAAACGAGAAGAAGCTCAGCGCGACGGCGACGGCCGCGAGTGTGAGCGGCACGCCGATGCTGTGCGCGGTGTGCATCAGCGCGGCCGACAGCCGGTCGTCGCGGTTGCGCTCCTCGCGATACTTGACGCCGAACTGCACGCCGAAATCGACGCCGAGCCCGACGAACAGCACCATGAACGCAACCGAAATCATGTTGAGCGCGCCGACCATCATCAGGCCGAGCGCGGCCGTGATCGCGAGCCCGACGAACAGCGTGATGAATACGGCCGCGATCATGCGGCCCGAGCGCAGCGCGAGCCACAGGATGACCAGCACGACGATGAAGGTGCCGATGCCGTTGAGTACCGCGCCGTCCTGGACCGACGCGAACTCTTCGTCCGCGAGCGGCTGCTCGCCGGTCAGGCGGATGGTCGCGCCGTAGCGCGATTCGAGATGCAGCGAGACCGCGGTCGCGCGAATCGCCTTCGATGCGCTCGCGCCCGGCTCCAGCGCGTCGTAGTTGACGACCGGCTGCACGACGATGAACGAGCGCGCCGGATTGGTGGCGACGCTCTTGTCGACCAGCGCGCGCCACGAGAACGCGGCGGGCTGGCCGGCCAGCACGTGATCGAGCGTGTTCGCGCTTTGCGCAAGCAGCCGGCTCATGTCGGGGAGATTGACCTGGCCGAGTTGCAGCGGCAGCAGCAGAGTCGTGGTCAACGTGCCGGCGAGGCCGGTCAGGCTCGGATCATGCGCGAGCGTATTGATGAGCGGGCGCGACTGCACGAGTTGCGACGTGGTGGCCATGACCTCGTCGGTGGACGGAAACAGCAGGCCATTGTGTTCGAAGAACGGGCCGCCGGCGGGCTGCGAGACCGAAGGGAACTGCTTCGGATCGGCTTTGAGCGCGGCGGTCAGCGCATTGGCGGCGGCGTCGGCGAATTCGGGCGCGTGCGCCTCGACCACCACCAGCATGGTGCCGCCACGCTCGGGGAAGGCGGCATCGATCGCGTTCGAGAGTGCCGACCATCGTTTGTCGGTCTCGATGAGACGGCTGATGTCCGTGTTGATCTTGAAGTTATGCGCGACGTAGACGCCGCTCAGGACAGCGAGCACGATCGACAACGCGATGATCCTCAGCGGATGACGCACCGAGTACGCGACGAGACGGACGATATAGGGCTTCAGCATGTAGGCGGACGTGGCCTTATCACGAGTGTTGTTTTTGACGAAGGTCCATAAGTATATAGAGGCCGGGCAAGCAAACCCGACTTCGGTAGCAAGTACGGCTCCCGACCGTACGTGCGGTCAAGATGGGAACGCAATCCCCGCTATACTGGTCTATCCGTCTTTGGCCGAGCGGCTGCAGCCCGCCGGCGCTACTTCTTTTGAGTCAAGACAAGCGTATGAAACAATATCTATGTGCTTTTCTGGCTGCGGCCGTGGTGTCCACGGCCGCGTTTGCGCAAAGCGCGCCCGACGCGGTGGTAAAAAGTGCAGTCCAAGGCACGGTGGCTGCAATGAAGGCCGACCCGCAGGCGCGCGGCGGCGATATGGCGAAGATCACCCAGATCGTCCAGACGCACTTCCTGCCCGCCACCGACTTCCAGCGCACTACGCGTATCGCGGTCGGCAAGCCGTGGTCGACCGCGACGCCGGAGCAGCAGAAGCAGCTGTACGAGCAGTTTACGCTGCTGCTCACGCGCACCTATGCCGCATCGCTGTCGCAATTGCGCGACCAGGACGTGAAGTTCCAGTTTGCCCCGGTGAACCTGCCAGGCGGGGCCACCGACGCCGTCGTGCAATCGCACGTCATCAGCACCGGCGGCGACGATGCGATCGACTATCGGCTCACCAAGGGTCCGTCCGGCTGGAAGATCTATGACATCAACATGATGGGCGCGTGGCTGATCCAGGTGTATCAGACGCAGTTCGCCGACCAGATCAACAAAGGCGGCATCGACGGGCTGATCAAATTCCTGGCCGAGCACAACGCGCGCGGCGCGTAAGCGGATCGACAGAAATTTCCATCGGCAAAAAAAAAGCGCGGTGGCCTTGACTGGCCACCGCGTTTTTTTTCATGCTGCACGCGCTAACCACCATGCGCAATGCAGAGGCGGCACGCGGCCGCCATCGTGTCCAACCGATCAGTGCGCCGCCGTTGCGGTCTGCACTTTCTTGCCCGTGCCGGCGCGCGTAATCTCTTCGAGCTTGATCTCGACATGCCGCGAGAACACGTACTCGGCGGGGCGTTGCTTGTCGAGCGGGATGTCTTCCGCGAACGCGCCGGTGGTCTTGGGACCACGCATGCTGACCTTCAGTGCCTTCAGCGGATGCGCGACCGTGTCCATTACGGCCGTCGCCTCGAAACCGCAGTGGACCATGCAGTCCGCGCACTTCTCGTAGTTGCCGGTGCCGTACTTGTCCCAGTCCGTGGTCTCCATCAGTTCCTTGAAGGTCTTCACGTAGCCTTCGCCGACCAGATAGCACGGCTTCTGCCAGCCGAACACGGTTCGCGCCGGATTACCCCACGGCGTGCATTCGTAGGTCTGGTTGCCCGCGAGGAAGTCGAGGAACATAGCCGACTGGCTGAAGGACCAGTTCTTGCCGTTGTTGCCGCGCTTGAAGATTTCGCGGAACAGCTGCTTGGTCTTGTCGCGGTTCAGGAAGTGCTGCTGGTCCGGCGCGCGCTCATAGGCATATCCCGGCGACACCGTGATGCCGTCGACACCCATCGGGCCCAGCGTGTCGAAGAACTTCGCCACACGCTCCGGCTGCGCGTCGTTGAACAGCGTGCAGTTGATGTTCACGCGGAAGCCGCGGCGCTTCGCTTCGCGGATCGCGGCAACGGCCTTCTCGTACACGCCTTCCTGCGACACCGAGTGATCGTGCGTTTCCTTGTCGCCGTCGAGGTGGACCGACCAGACGAAGTACGGATTCGGCTCGTAGTCGTCCATCTTCTTTTCCATCAGGAGCGCGTTCGTGCACAGGTACACGAACTTCTTGCGCGCCATGATGCCCTTGACGATCTGCGGCATTTCCTTGTGCAGGAGCGGCTCGCCACCCGCGATCGACACGACCGGTGCGCCGCATTCGTCGACGGCCTGCAGGCATTCTTCCAGCGACAGGCGCTGGTTCAGGATCGGATCCGGATAGTCGATCTTGCCGCAGCCATTGCAGGCGAGATTGCAGCGAAACAGCGGCTCCAGCATCAGGGCGAGCGGATAGCGTTTGTTGCCGGAGAGATGCTGGCGCATGATGTATGCGCCGACGCGGACCTTCTGTAGCAGCGGAATAGACAAGGCGTCCTCCTTAAACTTCGCGTGCAGCGAGTGGTTGCATCAGTTTCGATGGCAACTTGAATTCGACTTTTTCTTCACGGCCCGCCATCGTCGTGACATCGACGGGCCCCAGTGCGCGTAGCGCATCGATTACGTTTTCGACCATTTCTTCCGGTGCCGACGCGCCGGCCGTAATGCCGACCGCTCGCACGTTGGTGAACCATTCCGGCTTCACTTCGGAGCCGTCGGCGACGAGGTAGCTGGCCACGCCGCTCTCGCTGCCGATTTCGCGCAACCGGTTCGAGTTCGAGCTGTTGGTCGCGCCGACCACCAGCAGCACGTCGACTTCTTTGCTCAATTCGCGCACCGCCGCCTGGCGGTTCTGCGTCGCGTAGCAGATGTCGCGCGTGTCCGGACCCACGATGTCGTTGAAGCGGCGCAACAGCGCGTCGATGATGCCGCGGGTGTCGTCGACCGACAGCGTGGTTTGCGTGACGTAGGCGAGCGGCGTGTCGAGCGCCAGGTCGAGCTGCGCGACTTCGGCCTCGCTTTGCACGAGCAGCACCTTGCCGGGAATCTGGCCGATCGTGCCTTCCACTTCGGGATGGCCGGCGTGGCCGATCAGGATCAGCGTGCGGCCGGCGGCCACGTACTGACGTCCCTGCACGTGCACCTTGGTCACGAGCGGGCAGGTCGCGTCGAGCACGTCGAGACCGCGCGCTTGCGCGTCGCGCTCGACGCTTTGCGCGACGCCGTGTGCGCTGAATATCGCCACTGCACCTTGCGGCACTTCATCGAGCTCCTCGACGAAACGCGCGCCCTTCTGGCGCAGATTGTCGACCACGTGACGATTGTGGACAATCTCGTGGCGGACATACACGGGCGCGCCGTGATGCTGTAACGCACGATCGACGATTTCGATTGCGCGGACAACGCCCGCACAAAAGCCGCGGGGCTGAGCAAGGATGACTCGCATAAATTGGCGAACTCCGACTAAGGCGGGTATCGAAGAAGTCGTGAAACTGACTTTATCGCCGCGCACATCGTGATTAGTTGACGTCTTGAGCCCCGGCGACGGGCCGGTACAGCAAAACCAAACGCGCATTCTAACGCTATCGGGACTGCTTTGCTTTTTGGCCCAGCCCCTGTGTGGGGCGCTTGCCATAGCCGCGGTGCGTTGCAGAGAACCGTCGCTGCACCGTCACGGCGGAACCCTTAAACTACCGATCCTTGCCGCGCACAAAGCGCGCTGTATTACAGAATGGTTTCGATGCTCGCTGGATGGATGCCGATTAGCATGAACCTTTCCGATCCCGAGCGTGTTGCTGGCGCAGGCGCTGCGCGCCTGTCCGTATTATCCACCAGGTCGCGCGCACTGCGGCCGATATCGCCGGTGAAGGTGACGGTATTCAATCTGTCCGACGGGTGCGTGGTGGCGGCGCGCGCCTTGACAATGCAACTATCCAGGTGCGTCGGCGTGGCGGTGCGCTCAATCGAGGGTAAGGCTTAATGGCGGTGGCTCTGTTCGTTCTTTCCTGTGTTTCCCTGCTGATCTGGTGCGTGCTGCTGTTCGCGCGCGGCGGCTTCTGGCGTGCGCGTCCCGCCGCGCCCCTCACCATCGCGTCGCGCGAAGTATGGCCGGCGGTCGCGGCCGTCGTGCCGGCCCGCAATGAAGTCGACGTGATCGCCGAGGCGGTCACGTCGCTGCTCAAGCAGGACTATCCGGGGGCGTTCCATGTGATCGTCGTCGACGATCACAGCACCGACGGGACCGCCGACGCCGCGCGTGCCGCCGCGTTGCGACTGCAATGCCCCGAGCGTCTGACGGTGCTGAGCGCAAAGCCGTTGCCGCCGGGTTGGTCCGGCAAGGTGTGGGCACAGTCGCAGGGCATCGAGGCGGTGCGCACGCTCCATCTGCCCGCCGAGTTCCTGTTGCTGACCGATGCCGACATCGGCCATCCCGCCGATGCGCTCGCACAGCTGGTCGCTCGCGCGGATGCCGAGAAGCGTGACCTCGTCTCGCTGATGGTGCGGCTGCGCTGCGATTCGTTCTGGGAAAAGGCGCTGATTCCGGCGTTCGTGTTCTTCTTTGCGAAGCTGTATCCGTTTGCGTGGGTCAACAATCCACGCAATCGCACCGCGGCCGCGGCGGGCGGCTGCATGCTGGTGCGCCGCGCGGCGCTCGAGGAAGCGGGCGGCATCGAGTCGATCCGCGCCGAGCTGATCGACGATTGCAGCCTCGCCTCGCGCATCAAGCATCGCGGCACCGGCCGTCATCCGATCCGGCTCGACGTCGCGGCGAACAGCGTGTCGCTGCGTCCCTACGATAGCTGGCGCGAGATCTGGAACATGATTGCGCGCACCGCGTTCACGCAGCTGCGCTATTCGCCGCTGCTACTTGCGGGCACGCTTTTAGGCATGGCGATCATCTATCTGCTGCCGCCGGTCGCGGCCTTGGTCCTCGGGCCGCTCGGCTGGCCGGCCTGGCTCGCGTGGGCGGCGATGTGCTGCGCGTATGCGCCGATGCTCGTCTACTACCGTCGCTCGCCGCTGTGGGCGCCGTTTTTGCCGCTCGTGGCGTTGTTTTATGTCGGCGCGACGTTCGCGTCGGCGGTGCGCTATTGGCGTGGCAAGGGCGGCCAGTGGAAGGCTCGCGTGCAGGCGCCGGTGCAGGAGCGTTGAAATGGAAAAAGCGGCCGTTACGCCGCTTTTTTTACATCACGCGCTTTACGTCACGCATTCGTGAGCATCATGTACATCTGGATCACGACGTCGGGCGAGAACGTGAACGGCACCCAGCCGTGACCAGTGTGGCGCATCACGAGCAGGCGGTCGCCGTTCGACTGCTTCTGCACGGCCATCATCGGATTCTTCGTCGATGCGAATTGCCAGCCCGGCGGGATGCCCGGCGGTTGCTCCGGCGTCATCGACGCGCGCGCGTTCGACAGTTCCTCGATCAGGCGGCTGATCTGTTCGGGCCGTAGCGCGACGGTCTGATTGCCGATCGTCATCGTGATCTCGTCGCGCGCTGGGCGATCGATATGCAGCGTCGGCTGGAATTGCTGGTCGGCCAGCGCAACGTTCGCTTCGATGTTCGCGTGCTGTTGCGCTGCCGCGTCTGCTGCGGTGTCATGCGAGTCTTGCTCCACCGCTGCGTCAGTGCTTGTCTCGGGTTTGTTTTCGGCCTGCGTGGCCACGACAGCCTGAATGAGCTGGTCGACGCCCATTTCCAGCGCGCCGAGCTGTTCGTGAAGATTCATGCGAGGTTTCTCTGGTAGGACCCGCGATTTTACCTGCTGCGCGCGCGCTTGGACCCGTCGGCGGCCCGGGACTTGTAACAAAATGCTTACGGCCGCTGTTCAGTCCTTCAGGTAGCCCGCCTGCCGGAACCATTCGAGCGCATCGGCGAGACCCTCGCGGTAAGGCCTCGCGCGAAATCCGAGTTCGCGCTCGGCCTTCGCCGACGTGAAATACATCTTGTTTTTAGACATCTTCAGCCCGTCGACGGTGACGAACGGTTCGCGCTTCGTGAACCTGGCGAGCGCTTCCGCACCCATTGCGAGCGGATACAAAGGCCAGCGCGGCAGACTCAGCGTCGGCGCCTTGCGGCCGGTCAGCGCGGCGATATCGGCGAGCATCTGCTGCAGCGGCAGGTTTTCGCCGCCGAGGATATAGCGCTCGCCGATCTTGCCGCGTTCGAGTGCGAGAAAATGGCCGGCGGCGACGTCGTCGACATGCACGAGGTTCAGGCCCGTATCGACGAATGCGGGGATCTTGCCGAGCGCCGCTTCGAGGATGATGCGTCCAGTCGGCGTCGGTTTCACGTCGCGCGGGCCGATCGGCGTTGACGGATTGACGATCACCGCGGGCAGGCCATCCTCGGCGATCATGCGCTCGACCGCGCGTTCGGCCAGCACCTTGCTGCGCTTGTAGACGCCGATCGCCTGGTCGGCGCGAAGCGGAGAGGTTTCGTCGGCGGACCGGCCGGAGCTTGTCACCTTCAGCGTCGCGACGCTGCTCGTGTATACGATGCGCTCGACGCCTTCCTTCAGCGCCGCGCGCATCGTCGCTTCGGTGCCTTCGAGATTCGCGCGCTCGATTTCGCCGGGGTCCGGCGCCCACAACCGGTAATCGGCGGCCACGTGCAGCAGATAGCGTACGCCGCGCAGCGCGTTGCGCATCGACGCTTCGTCGCGCATGTCGCCGACGACGATTTCGGCATCGAGCGACTCGACGTTCTTGCGCGGACTCGTCGCGCGCACCAGCACGCGCACGCGGAATCCCTTGTTCTGCGCGATGCGCGCCACCGATGAGCCCACGAAGCCGGACGCGCCGGTCACGAGCACGAGATCGCGATTCTGTTCGGTCATTCTGTGTCCATTTCCTGCATGAAGGTCGACGGATTGTACGTGGCGCGCTCGACCGATGGGCGTTGTCGAGCACGCTCGCCGCGACGCGACTAGAATGCCGGCTTGAAAGACTGTCAGGCATCAAGAGGAGGTAGCGGCATGGTCCCGGATCTGGACGAGCGGATCGAAACGTATTACGCGCGGGTGCGCGGCATCGTGCAGGGCGTCGGCTTTCGCCACGCGACGGTGCGCCAGGCGCACGCGCTGGGCATCAAGGGATGGGTTGCGAATCTCGACGACGGTTCCGTCGAAGCGATGTTGCAGGGACCGGCCAATCAGATCGACCGGATGCTGTCGTGGCTGCGTCACGGACCGCCGGCGGCGCGCGTGACCGAGGTGAGCGGCGAGGAGCGAGCGACGGACAAACGGTACGAACGGTTCGAGCAGCATTGAGCTTGAGCCACGCGAGATAAAAAACGCGGCGCGCCATCCTGAGGAAGGCGCGCCGCTTTGTCGTGGGAGACGCATTTGCCGGGTTCTCAGCGCTTAGCGCGCCACCAGCAAACTCTCCGCGAATCCCCATTCATCCTCGATCCATTGATGGCTGCACACGAAACCGGCGCCGCCGGCGATCGCGGGCAATTCCTCCGCGCGATACTTGTGGCTGCTTTCGGTCCAGATCGTCTCGCCTTCCTTGAGCGACACCGTCAGTTGCGCGGCGCGCACGTGCGCGGTGATATCGCGCTTGGCGCGCAGATGCATCTCGATGCTGCGCGCGTCCGGATTGAACCGCGCAACGTGCTCGAACGCTTCGAGCGGAAAGTCGCCGTCGAGTTCGCGGTTGATCCGCGCGAGCAGGTTGAGGTTGAACGATGCGGTCACGCCGATCGCATCGTCGTAGGCGGCGATCAGCACCGGCGTCGGTTTGATCAGATCGGTGCCGAGCAGCAACGCGTCGCCGGGCGCGAGCATGTTGCGGATGTCGCGCAGAAAACGCGTCGCCGCGAGCCGGCCGAAGTTGCCGATCGTACTGCCGAGAAACAGGACGAGTAAGCGGTCGCCGGGCGCACGCTGCCGGCTCACTTCGGCGAGACCGGCCAGATAATCGCGCTCGTAACCAACGATCGAAATTCGCTCGATGTCGCCGAGTTCGCGCCGGCACAACTGCAATGCGCTGCGCGAAATTTCAATCGGGCAGTAGGAAGTAGGGCGTTTTTTACACAGCGCTTCGAGAATGCGCCGCGTTTTACGCCCGCTGCCGCTGCCGAGTTCGGCAACCGTCACGTCATGCGGCAGGTGCTCGACGATATCGGCCGCGTGCTTCGCGAGCAGCCGTTCTTCGGCGCGCGTGACGCCGTATTCGGGCAATACGGTAATCACTTCAAAAAGAGCGGAGCCGACTTCGTCGTACAGATACTTCGACGGCAACTCCTTCTGCGGCGTGTGGGTGAGGCCGGCGGACACTTCGGCGGCAAAGGCGCGGCGCAGTTCGGACGGCGAGTTGCTGAGCGATAGGGCTGGCTGGGTCATGCTGGCTCCAGTAGTCACATTCGATGAGCGGGATTGCTGCCGGGCGGTGGCATGCGCGATGAAACGCGGTTACGGCATGCCGTGGGCGAGATGCGCGGGCGTCGGTTCGCGGCAGCCTCCAAGACTGCGCTCGGAGCTGCATTCGTCGACCCGGCTCGAAGGTACTGCTCGTTTCATACAGCTGTGGCTGTCGGTCTGGCGACTGATGCCGCCACAGCGTGCAAAGCTTTGTAGCAAGATTCACGCGCGAGCCAATGACGGACAGCAAGAGCATCCGCCGGCCGCGACGCATGAAGTTATGTTCTAGTGCATCGACGTCCAATGCGCACGGCTAATTGCGCCCGTTCGACGAAAAAGCGCAGACCCGTTTGCGAACATCCCGTCTAGAATGCCCGATTTCCGCAGTCTGCGCTGCCGCCTCGGAACCGATCCGCAGCATCTGCCTGCTTGCCCGCCTGCCCACGAGACATCACATTCATGACGACAACGAACGCCGCGGCCCTGGATGGCGCGCCGCAAGCCTACGTGTCACGCCGAGCGCGGAGCGCGCATTGAACCCGCACGACTTCAGGCGCGGCATCGCCTTGTCGATCGGTGCGTCGGCGATGTTCGCGTTGCTGTCCGCTTACGCGACGCTGCTCAAGCCGCTCACGGGACTCGACATCTTCGCGTGGCGCATCGTGTGGACCGTGCCCGGTGCGCTGCTGCTGGTCGCGTTGCGCAAGCGTCTGCCGATTCTGCGCGCGCTCGTTGTCCGAATGATGACGCAGCCGAAGCTCGGCGCCGCGATGATCATGGCCGCGGGCCTGCTCGGCGTGCAGCTATGGCTATTTCTGTGGGCGCCGCTGCATGGGCGCATGCTCGAAGTGTCGCTTGGCTATTTCCTGCTGCCGCTCGTGATGGTGCTGGTCGGGCGCTTCCACTACCACGAGCGGCTCGACGCTTTGCAGTGGCTTGCGGTCGCGTGCGCGGCGTTCGGCGTCGGGCACGAACTGTGGGTGACGGGCGCGTTCTCGTGGCCGACGCTCGTCGTCGCGCTCGGTTATCCGCCTTATTTCGTGCTGCGTCGAAGGATCAACCAGGATTCGCTCGCAATGTTTACCGTCGAAATGGCGCTGCTGCTGCCGGTGGCCGTCGCGTGCATTCTCAGCGGCGGCTCGCTGCAAGCGATCGCCGGACGCTCGGAAATGTGGTGGCTGCTGTTGCCTGGCCTCGGCGGCTTGAGCACGCTCGCACTCGCGTCGTATCTGAAGGCGAGCCGTCTGTTGCCGGTCGCGCTGTTCGGCATTCTCGGCTATGTCGAGCCGGTGCTGCTCGTGTTCGTGTCGATCACGCTGCTGCGCGAAGCACTGAGCGCCGCGCAACTCGCGACCTATGTGCCGATCTGGATCGCCGTTGCGCTGACCGCGCTGCACAGCGTGCGCTTCGTCAGGCTCGCGTCGAATTGAGCGGCGGCGCTCGCTCAGCGATGCGCTTCCGTCCGCTGCGGATTGATGCGCGTCGGCCCCACTTGCGCCTCGATCGCGTCGCGAAGCTCGGGACGCCAGCCGATTCCGAATAGCGCTTCGGCGAGCACGAATAACGGGCCGATCAACAGGCCGATCACGTCGTCGACGAAGGCCGGCTTGCGATGTTCGTAAGCGACGTGACCGACGAACTGGAACACCCAGCCGGCCACGAAAAGCCCGATGCCGGTCGCGAGCCATACGAGCGTAGTCCGCGCGGCGATCCACTCGCCGAACGTGAGGCATAGCGCCGAAACGCAGGCCATCGCCACGCCGAGGGGCACGTCGAGCGCAAGGTAGTAGACAGTCGCCGCGACGAACAACAGCCACGCGGGCGACAACGTGACGGGAAACATCCCGGCGCCAAACGACAGGCGGCTCAGCAACACCGCCAGCGCCAGCACGATCATCGGAATTCCAACGAAGTGCGTGGCGATATTGCGCCGGTCGCGGTGGTAGGCCGCGTATTGCGTCAGTTGCTGGGTCAGCGTTCTCATCAATGCCGCTCCTGTTTCAAAGTCAGCATAATCGCGCAGAGAAGATTTTCAAACCATCGGGTAGCCGACAATCAGCGACTATCGCGCACGAACGCCATCCATGACGGAGCGTTTTTCATGGAATGGGTTGGCGCGCTGCGGCTGACGCGGCGTCTCAACGGGCCGATCGTCCCGACGGGTAACGTCGTGAGCAGCGTGTGCAACGTAAAGTCGAGATCTTCGCGCGCGATGTCGAGCTGCACGCGGACTTCTTCGCGCGCGGCTTCCGTGGAGATGACATAGACGCCGAGCGGCGAATGAAGCAGTGCGCGCAACTGAGCATGCGGCAGCGTCACGAGCAGAAGCGCGCGCGCTGATGGAAACGGAATGACGTTGTTGCCTTGAGCCTGCTTGCCGGCCGGTTGCGGCGAAAGCCCGTCGAGCGATTGCGTGAAAGCCATGATGTGGCGTTGGTGCGACGCGATGGTGGATTGGAGCGATTCCAGAGTAATCGTCCGCGAGTAAAGACGGTGCAAATATTCGCGTATCTGTCGGCAAAAAGATACGGTAGGCAAGTACTTGCCGCGCAGAAAAAAAGGCGAGTCACAAGACTCGCCTTCCCGAACGGCACGACCCGGCTTCGATCAACTTTTATTTGAACAGCACCTGCAGGGCCGGTCAGCGCCGGAACCGATCACGTGTTATTGCGTCTTGGTCGTGTCGGTTTGCGCGCCGTCGGCTTTCGCCGGGGTCGTGCTGGCCTCTTTCGCGCTCTGCGCTTTAGACTTCACGGCGCTCGTTTCGACGGCGTTTTTGCTTGCGGACTTGTGGGTCTTCTTCGTGTGGGCGGAAACCTTTTTCACGTGCTTCTGCTTGGCGGCTTCGGCAGGCGCTTTCGCCGTGGCCGCGCTGTCCTTCGTCGCGTCGGCTTGTACCGCGGTGCTCGCCTTCAGGTTCGCCTGGCCGGCGGCCGGCATCTGCGTGGCTTGCGCGGGTTGGGCGGCGGCCGGCGCGGCCGTTTGGGCAAATGCGGTCGACACGAGCAGAGCGGAAGCAACAGCGGCGAAAAGCGTCTTCATGATGTGACTCCTGGTTGAATCGGTGGATTCGTTTGTCGCGGCTGAATTATTTCAGCGCTGCCGGTTTAACGTAGAGCGGAATACAGGAGTTGACGCTGCGCTGGTGACAAAACGTAACTAGTGCGTCAGCGCGGATACATGTCGGAGCTCAAAATGCGAGCCCCCGGATGCGCGCCACGTTCACTGACGGCTCGACCGCCGTCTTTCCAAGAATTTGCGCCAAGGCCTCGGGCGAGACCGGCGGGCTAAACAGGAACCCTTGAGCGACCGTGCATCCGTGGCGGACCAGAAACTCGCGCTGGACATCGAGCTCCACGCCTTCGGCGATGACATCGAAGCTCAGCGTTTCAGCAATCGCGATGATCGCCAGAGAGAGCGCTTCGAGTTCCTTGTCTCTGCCGATTTCGCAAACGAACGCGCGATCGATCTTGATGCGGTCGACGCTGAAGCGTTTCAAATAGCTCAGGCTCGAATAGCCCGTGCCGAAGTCGTCGATGGCGATCGATACACCGAGCTCGCGCAGTTCGCGAAAAGCTCGTTGCGCTTCTTCCGCGTTGCGCATCAACGTGCCCTCGGTGACTTCGAGTTCCAGCAGTTGGGCGGGCCAATCGGCATCCCGAAGCGCTGAGCGCACCACGCCAGGAAGGTCCGCGCGCTCGAGTTGAAGTGGCGAAACGTTGACCGATATGCGCACAGGGGGAAGCCCTGAGCGTACCCATGCGTTCGCCTGCAGGCACGCCTGCCGCAATACCCACGCGCCGATGCTCTGGATCAGACCGGTTTCTTCAGCAAGCGGGATGAAGACGGCCGGCGAGACCTCACCGAGCTCTTCGTCGCGCCACCGTAACAGCGCCTCGGCACCGACGATGCGTCCGGTTTGCATGTCGACCTGCGGCTGATACGCCAGATACAACTCGTCGGCTTTTGCTGCGCGCCGCAGTCGCGTCGTGAGCCGCAACTTCTCGGCTGCGGCCCGGCTCAGTTCCGGTTCGTAGTACTGATATCCGTTTCGCCCGCGCGATTTGGCCACGAACAACGCCGCATCCGCATTTCGCATGAGCAGATCCGGCTTGGCTCCATCTTGTGGAAACGTGCTGACACCGATGCTTGCTTCAAGGTAAAGCTCGTGCTCGCCGATGCTGTACGGCTCGCTCATCCCGTGAATGAGCTTGTCGAGCATCTCGGTGAGTTCCCTTGCGTCGGCCCGTTCGACGACGACGACGAATTCGTCGCCCCCGTAGCGCGCGACGAAATCCGTTGCGTGCAGCAGACGCTGAAGCCTGCGCGCGACGGCCTGTAGCAGCAGATCGCCAACGCTGTGTCCAAGCGAATCGTTGACGTCCTTGAAGCGATCGAGATCCAGGAAAAGGACAGACACATTTTGGCGTGTAGCCGCTGCGCGTACGAGCGATTCCGAAAGACGTTCGTCGAGCATTACCCGGTTCGGCAGATCGGTCAAGGCATCGTATCTGGCTTGATGCTCGAGTCTCGTGAGCGAGCGACGAAGCTGCGCTCCAATCCGCCCATTCCAGTGGATCAGGGAAAGTAGCAGCAAGGCCGATGCGACGCCGCAGCTCAACAGCATGCGCGTGAACCACTTCGCATCGAGGGAGGATTGGCTGACGACCGAGGCGACCTTTGCGTCGGCCGCAAGCCGTACGTCGACGACCCGTTCGAGGACGCTGTAGAAATACGCGTCGATTTCCTCGAGTCGCGGGTCGCCCACCGCCACGCTGCCAGGATGTTCGTCAGTCCTGCGCGCAAGCCCGAAGCTCAGCTCGCTCAGTTTGCCGATCATGTCGTCCAGGTCCGACAGTCGCGAGACGCACTCCGGATTCTCGCTGCAACTCGCGCGCGCATCCCGCGTCAATGCGAGCAGCTCCAGCATCGGAAAGCGATAGCCGGCGCGTTTATAGAATGGCACCGTTGCTATCGAAGTGTAGAGAGTCGCATGCTCGTCGAGCATGACGTGCTGAACCTGGTCGAGATCGTGACGCAGGCGCCCGGAAGCCTGGATCGTCCGAAGCGAACCGTCCTGCTCGGTGCTCTGGCGGATTGCGAGGAAGGTACTCGTCGCAATAACGGCGAGGATCGCAATCACGGCTATGACGGTACCGGTTTTGCGCGTTGCGTCCCGTCCCAAGGCGCCTCCCTTCGCGTCGACGCCGCGTGAGCGAAATCCGGCCCGCCCGGATAGTGAATGTTCAGGTGGCTGCATGACTTGCCTCGGTGGGCTTCGGGTCTGCCTCGTAACGGCGCGCTTTGTGTGTCTGCTTGTCCGCCTATTGATCGGCAAATTCCACGCGGTTGCGCCCGCCTCGCTTGGCGCGGTAAAGAGCCGCATCGGCGAGGCCATATGCGGTGTCGAAGCCGGTTCCGATTTCGTTGATGCTGGCGCCAAAGCTGGCGGTGATGCGGCGATCGACCGGCGCAACGACCAGAGAGTCGCTGATCGCCTCCCGCATACGTTCGGCGAGAAGCGCGCCACTCGCCGGATCATGACCGGGCAGCAGCACGGTGAACTCCTCGCCGCCCACTCGTCCGATGAAGCCTTGCTCGCCCACGATTCTACGCAGGCAATCGACGACACCCAGAATGACCGCGTCTCCAGTGGGGTGACCGTAGTCGTCGTTGATCCGCTTGAACTCGTCGATGTCCAGGATGATCATGACCGCGCTGGTCGTGCGCAAGATCCTGGTGGTCCGGTCGATCACCGCACTTCGGTTCAGTACGCCGGTCAACGCGTCGTGCGATGCGCGGTACGCCAACTGCTGCGCCAGCGCCTGCATCTCGCGTTCAGCGCGGTCGCTACGGCCGATCAGCCGCCGTGTTTCACGCATCAGGCGCTGGAAGTGGTCGATCAGTTCGCCCAACGACTGGCGATACTCCGCGGCATCCGCATCGATGATCGAATGGATGGCGCGAGCCTTCTCCAGCGCCAGGCTTTCGTTCTGGAAGAGATCGGGCGCGTCCCCTGGGGGCATGTGACGGGAAGATGTCGAGCGCACCTTATTGTCCCTGGTGCGTGATGGGACGATCGGTGAACTCGATCGCGCGGAAGTCGGCCTTCAGCTCTTCGCCGAATTCGGCAATGGTTTCGTCTTCCTCGTCGCGATACCAGTTCATCAATACGCGGCATCCGGACTGCCCCGCCTGATCCAGCGCGTCGAAGATGCTGAACAGCATCTTGGTGCTCGAGCTGTTGAAGTACGTGAGCGCGACGTCGATGGTGATCTTCGCCCCGGCATTCACGGCGAGGTATTGGCGCATCTGCTCGATGATCGGTGCGTAAAAGGCGGCTGCGTTTTCAGGGTAGGACTCACCCTTGATCCACAACGCGTGCTGGTCGAAGCGAAAATCGACTTCAGGCGACGTGGCCGTCGCGGGGATGTGTAGGTTTTCCATGGTTCCTGCGCGCTCCTGCTCAGATGATGGCCATGAGGCAAAACAGCGTGGTTTCGGGTTCGTCGGCACGCGGATGAAAAGCGAATTCAAGTGGCGCGCTCGCATCGCGCGCCATCGTCAGGAAGCCGAGGCCTGCGCCCTTGCTGTCTTTCGGAGCGTCGGCACGCAAGGTCACTTTGTATGCCTCTTTGATTTCTTCAAGAGACATGGTGCGCAAGGGTTCCAGCTTGCTGCGCAGAGCGTCGACCTCGGCAGTCGCGATGGGATTCACGCACAGCATCACGTGATGCTCGCCGTGCCTCGAGATGCACACCGCGCCCTCGCGTATCGCGCCTGCCTCCTCGCCGCGGGGCTCCAAAGCATTCGCCGAGTAATGAACGATGTTCTGCGACAGCTCGATAAAGGATGAGAAGAGCTTGCGGCGGGTAGGACCGTTCACCCCCGCGACTTCCAGCTGCAGTTTCACGACCTCGCCCATGGATGCGACGATGTTATGGGAAAAGTAGCCCTTGTGATAAAAGAGCACGTTGCGTCGCTGCGCGAGTTCGAAAAAGGCGCTGTCTTGTTCGAGTAGTGGGGACATTCGGGGAATTCACTAAATGCGGGCACAGAAGAGCGTGACGTCGTCACGGCGGGGTTGACTGCCTTGCCATTGTCCGAGCGCGAGCCGGACGCGCTCGCAGATGGTCGCCGGGGTTTCGGCGCGGTGTTCGACGATCAGGTCGAGCGCACGGCGCCGGCCAAAAGAAATGTTGCGCGGGCCGCCGATCTGATCGGCGAGTCCATCGGTGTAGATGAACAGCAGGCTACCCGCCGTGACCGGAATCGAGCGCAAGCTCCATGCATAGTCGGCGCGGCTGTCCACATAACCGACGCCCATCCTGTCGGCTCGGATGGTTTCGAACTCGGCGGCCTCGGGCGACAGGACGTGTATTGCGATCCTCGCGCCGGCAAAGTGCAAGACGCTCTCGGTGGCATCGAACCAGAAGAGTGCTGTATCCAGACCGTCGTTGGACTGAGTACCTTCGCCGGCACCGTTCACTTGTCCCAACAGGCCCTTGACGTTCCGGTTGACGGCCCCGAGGAGGGCAGCCGGGTCGCGCGGACCGATCTGTTCGAGCGCCTTCGACAACGACGCCGACGCAAGCAAGGTCATGAAGGCGCCGGGAACGCCGTGCCCGGTGCAATCGGCGACGGCGCCAAACCAGCCGCTAGGAAACGCCGCGAAATGATAGAAGTCGCCGCCGACCACGTCGCGAGGTTCCCAGACCATCGCCGCGTCGTGCAGCTTTGTCGACAACGTTTCGCTCGAGGCGCGCAACATGGCGCGCTGTATCACGCTGGCGTACTCGATGCTCTGCATGATCTGGCGGTTCTTCTCGGCCTGCATTTCCGCTACCGCGCTGATGAGCTGAAGACCGCTGCCCAGGCCCGAGAAGCGTCCTTCACGCGTCACGATGAAACCATCGACGAGCGCCTTTTCTCCCGCCTCGACAGTCCTGAACGTTAGCGCTTCGATGCTCACGTCGGCATCGACGATGAGCGGCTCCTTGTCCATGAACGCGATGCAGCTCTTCTTGTCGTAAAGCTCCCGATGGAAAGGCCGGCTCATTTGCGACATGAAAATGTCGCGGTTGATCAGGCCGATGGGACGGTGATCGTCGATCACAGCCAGACTCTGCATGTCGCGGCGCGCTGAAAAGATCTCCATGACCACCGAGTTGGGATCCTCGACGTCTACCGATGGAACTTCCTGGCACAAATCTCCGGCAGTGCGTGGATTCCCCTGTGCCGAAGAACGGTGAAACCTCGAGAACGCTGGATGCATGGCGACGCCAGTCTATGTATGAAGAAACCTCGCACGCTAAGGTTTCTCCATGAACATCATGTGACAGAAGGAAGGCGATCCGTTCGATTGGCGTGAGATTGGAAAACAGGCGGTCACGCAAAGGTTTGCGTGACCGGTTTGAGGAAAAGGCGAGGATTCGCCGGGTTGCGCGAATGCAACGCAGGCGAGCCTGATTACTGGAACGGGTTCTGCGCGACCCCTGGTTTTTCGTCGGGCTCGTCCTTTACCTTCGCTGGCAAATCCGCTTGCGCCTGCAGATTCGCGACGATCGCATCGAGCGCTTCCTTGAGCGCGAGCGCCGCCTTCAGGCCGCGCTGATCGCGCGTCAATTCGAGCGTGCCGTTTAGCACGACTCGCGTTTTGCCGTTGCTGAGCGTGAGCGCGTCGCCCTGAATGTTGAGCACGTCATCATCGTTCGAATAAGGCTTAAACACCTTTTAGTCCTCCTGGGCGCTGGTCCTTGAGGTTATCCGGAATGCCCGGAAAACGGATGCCCGACATCGCTTCGAGTTCGTGAATCGTGCGCATGTCGTAGCGGTTGGTCGCTACATTATCAACCACGACTGCGAATGCGAGTTGCCGCGACGGCACATAAACGACCTTGTACAACTGAGTCGGGACGAACACGCGCGAGGGTCCAATCGTCTGCAATTGCTGGCCGGTGAATAGCGGTCCGGTGATGACGTATGTGTCGTCGTAGGCGAGCGCAATCTTGCGCACCGCGGTTTCGATGCGTGCCCACAATCGCTGATTGTTCTGACGGTCTTGCGGCACGACGTTCGCGAGCGAGAACGATTGCGCCATCGCCTCATCGTTCCAGCGATTACCCGCTGGACTCATATGGCCGCGGTCGAAACCGCTGCGCTTGTAGTCGGCGAGTGTCGCGCCTTCGCCTTCGGGCAGACGCGCATCTTCGAAGAACTTGTTGGTGCGCACCATGTCCTTCGCTTCTTCGATGTGCTCGCGCGTCAGATGCTCGGCCGACCAAAGCGGACCGTGCGTGATACCCGAATGCAGTACCGCGAAATCGCTATAGCAAAGCAGGCGCGTTTTCGGCGCCATCTTCTGATTGGCCAGCACCGGCCATTGGGCATTCGGCGTGAACTGGGTGCAGGAGGACGCCGCGCTCGCATGAGCGGCGACGGCGAATAACAGACAGGCAAGCCACTTCTTCATATGTCGGCGGTTCGATGGTTGGGGGCGAAAGTATAGCGTCGCGGCCGCGGTCTCCTCGCGCTTCGGCATCGTGCTCAGCTTTTCAGGCTCTCGTCCCTTAATTGACATTTCCAGAATACTGGAAATGTCATAGAATACTGATTCAGGAGTGTGATGACGGGCGTATTCTGCAGGCCCCAAAGCGCGTTGAATCGCTCAATCACCTCTATTTAATTGGAACTGGCAAATGGCAGGTCAATGAGATGACAGCTTGCACAATCAACGGTGAAGAGAGCTTCCCGGCCGCGAAGACAGATTACTTCGACACCAATATCGCGGCGCGCCTTGGAATGGAGGGGCAGTCACCGGTCAGGATTCTGTTGCTGTACGGTTCGCTGCGCGAGCGGTCCTATTCGCGCCTGCTCATAGAGGAAGCCGCTCGGCTGTTGCAGCGGTTCGGGGCGGAAACGCGGATTTTCGACCCGCGCGGTCTGCCGCATGCGGACGATGTCGACGCGAAAAACCATCCGAAGGTGAAGGAACTGCTCGAGCTGTCGCAGTGGTCGGAAGGCCACGTGTGGTGCAGCCCGGAGCGTCACGGCACCATTACTGGTCTGATCAAGACGCAGATTGATCACTTGCCGCTAGTCAGCGGCGGTATTCGCCCGACGCAGGCGCGCACGCTCGCTGTCATGCAGGTCAGCGGTGGTTCCCAGTCGTTCAACTCGGTGAACCAGCTGCGTCAGCTTGGACGCTGGATGCGTATGTTCACCATCCCCAATCAGTCGTCGGTTGCCAAAGCGTTCGAAGAGTTCGAAGAGGACGGGCGGATGAAACCATCGTCCTATTACGACCGACTCGTCGACGTGATGGAAGAACTCGTGAAGTTCACGCTGCTGCTCCGCGGCCGTGCCGACTATCTGGTCAACCGTTACAGCGAACGGGTGAAGGACGGCCGTCCGCTCGACCCCGCGACGGACCCAGCTTCCCAGGCAATTGCCGACCATTCCCGCAAGGAAGCGCACGCAAGTAACTGATAGAGGACAGTGATGGCAACCCTCGATTCGAAGCTGGCGGTCAAGGCACTCGCAGCGCTCGCGCACGAGACGCGTCTCGCGGTGTTCCGCCTTCTGGTGACAGCCGGACACTCGGGCATGAGTCCCGGCGCCATCGCTGAAAGGCTTGGACTCCCTGCGCCCACGCTGTCGTTCCACCTGAAGGAGCTTGCGCACGCGGGGCTCATCGAAGGCAAGAGTCAGGGCCGGTTCATCATCTACTGCGCCAGCTATGACCACATGCTGACGCTCATGGATTTCCTGATGGAAAACTGCTGCGCGGCGGAGCAAGGAGAGCAATGCGGCTGCCCGGTCAACGAAGCGGACGCGTAAACGAAGCGATTTCACGTGCACGTTATTGTCCCGCAGCTTGATGAAAACGTGCGCTTCTATAGAAGCATACTGGACACAGGACCCGGCGGGGCATGCCTTGGGAAACGTATCACAGGCTCGGCGGCATCCCCATGTTCTGCGCCGACAGCCGGCAGACGTCCTCTGTCGCCTGTTGCGCCCCGGTTGCTTCTATTCCGGTTGTGATTGAGAAGAAGACCGGCTGCTGCTGGATGCGCCGCGTGAGTAACGACGGCTGAGCGAAATGACGGAAGCGCGCCTATTCGGGTTAGCCGTTCTTCAACAGCGTTTCGACACTAGCCCAGCTCCATCGAACGCCTCCACGCTGCTGACGTGATGGACCATGTCGTCAAGATCTACGTGGCAGCGCAAATAGAACGGGCGAACGACCTGTTGAATCCGCACAGCGTCCTTGCTGGAAGACTGATTCGATTCACAGATCGACAATATATGTTTTAATATATTGGCAATCTGTGAATTGAACGACAGCCCATGGACCCATCTCACTCAGTGATCGACCTTGCCGCCATGCGGGCCGCCGCGACGAACGCCTGCGCGTTACTCAAGGTGCTCGCCAATCCGGACCGCCTGTTGCTGATGTGCCGCCTCTCCCAAGGAGAGTTGTCTGTAAGCGAGCTCGAGGGTGAACTCGGCATCCTGCAGCCGACCCTGTCCCAGCAGTTGGGCGTGCTTCGCGAAAACGGCCTGGTGGCCACGCGTCGCGAGGGCAAGAGCATCTTCTATTCGGTGGCGAGTTCAGAAGCGCTCGCCGTCATGGCGGTACTTTATCGACAGTTCTGTACCAACCCGTCAGGGGACGAATCATGCTGATTGACCTCGCCCATTTCACTCCCGGTTTGTCGTTGACCGGCGGACTCATCATCGGCCTCGCGGCCGCCGTGCTCGTGCTGTTCAACGGGCGCATCGCCGGCATCAGCGGCATCTTCGGCGGTCTGTTGAGTCTGCCGCGCAACGATATCGGCTGGCGCTTCGCGTTCGTTGCTGGCCTCATCGGCGCCCCGGTTATTGCGGGCCTGCTCGGCAAACCGGCAGTAGCAGACATCGAGGCGAACTGGAGCGTCGTGCTAGTCGCTGGTTTCCTGGTGGGGCTCGGCACCCGCTATGCCAGCGGCTGCACCAGCGGCCACGGCGTGTGTGGCCTCTCGCGCGGCTCCGTGCGTTCGCTCGTCGCCACGCTGATCTTCATGGCCGCGGGATTTTTGACTGTTTTCGTGCAACGGCACCTGATCGGAGGCTGATATGGCAATCCTCACCGCATTGCTTGCGGGCCTGGTTTTCGGCCTTGGCCTGATGGTCTCGGGCATGAGCAACCCGGCCAAGGTTCTGGGCTTCCTCGACATCGCCGGTCGGTGGGATCCCTCCCTCGCCTTCGTGATGGTCGGCGCCATCGTCGTGGCATCGCTTGCGTTCTTCGTCGCGAGACGCCGCAAACGCTCGTTACTAGGCCTGCCAGTGCAACTGCCGGCAAGCACGGCGATTACGCCGAGGCTTGCTCTTGGTAGCGCTGCTTTCGGTATCGGTTGGGGCCTGGCCGGCTTCTGCCCGGGGCCCGCGCTGGTCGCGCTCGGTGCGGGCTACCCCAAGGCGATTGGATTCGTGGCAGCCATGGTGGCGGGTATGGCCGTCTTCGAACTCGTCGAACGGACGAAATCGGGCGTGCAACGGGCGTAAGCAGGGTAGACGGCAACGGATCGCCGCTGATCGAGCGGTCCGTCGCCGCAACGCCTTACCGATGACAGAAACCGGACTCAACGCCCTTGCCGCACTGGCGATAATCGGGCTGAACACAATACCAAGCCACGGCTACAGCACACCGGCCGCCAGCGGAATCCCCACGGCGTTATATGTAAATGCGAAGAACAGGCTCTCGCGGATGTTCTTTATCGTGGCGACGCTCAACGTACGGGCGCGTGCAATGCCGCGCAGGTTTGCCTTGACGATAACGACGTGCGCGATATTCATGGCCACCTCCGTTCCGTGAATGCTCCCAGACATGCTCAGTGCCGTGTTCCAGCCACCGAATTCCGGCTCACTGCGATTCTGACGAACTATAGAAACGCTGATCCAAATATTGGTGTCCATTGACACATATCAAATCGGCCAGCCGACAAGCGCGTAGTTTTATATTGGTCAGAAGCTACAGCATCATTGGCTTGCGCATTGCGCCAGGAGGCCCTATGAGGAGGATTCTTGTCACGATGGCATTTTGCACGGCGCTGACATCGCCCGCGCTTTTCGCCGCATCGACGGATCTGGCTGGTGCGCACAGCACTTCCAGGCCCCAGAACCCAGACACTGCCGCATTCGACAAAGGTCTGGCTCAGTTTCAGGAACAGATGAAAACGATGCAGGCGCAAATGGAACAGATTCGTAAGACCCAGGACCCGCAGGAACGCCAGAAACTGCTTCAGCAGCACTTGGCCACGATGCAAACTGCAATGACGGTGATGCACGGCATGTGGGGACCGGGGATGATGGGATATGGTGGAATGGGTCCCGGCATGATGGGCGGCGCCAACTCTGGTTGTTGCGGTGGCGGCTGGGGACACATGGGAGGGTACTACTCCCAGTTGACGCCAGAACAAATCAGGAGGCGCCAGTACATGACTGACCAGTACCTTCGGATGCAGCAGGAAATGATGAACAACATGATGTGGCAGCAACAGTACTGGATGGGCCCGCCGCCTGCCGTAACGCAGTAGACCGCCGAAAGTGGTCAGAATGAAGCGGCGGTGCTCCCCATCGATTCAGGTGTCCGGTGTTCGCGGCTGCTCGGACGGTAACGCTGGAGATTCGCGCTGCAGCCTGGCCTGTCGCCGCGCCCGGTCGTTAATCACCTGATGGCGTCGGTGGTCGGCCATCTTCTTCCACCCTCGAATCTCATCAAGAGTGCGGAAGCACCCGACGCACAATATGCTCTTGCCATCGAAGGCACATACATCGATGCACGGAGACTTGACGGCCATGGTTCAGACTACCGCTCGTGCAGGTTGCACTTCGACAGTGACATGCGAAAGCCCCTCGAAGCGCCTGAGCACCGCATGATAAAAGCGCGAGTCTCGCTGGGGTTCACCTGTTGCCACCGACACCACAGCACTCATGTGACCCGGGCCCACACGCCATACGTGCAGGTCGACGACCTTGTCGCCACGGTCCTCGATAGCATGACGTACGTTCTCCACCATACGTCGGTCGGAGTTCATGTCTAGCAGGATTGCGCCCGTATCACGCATCAAGCCGTACGACCAGTTTGCAATCACCAGTGCACCGATGACGCCCGCTAACGGGTCCATCCAGAGCCAATCAAACGTGCGTGCGAGCACCAGGCCAATAATGGCCAGTACGGAGACCGCCGCATCAGCCATGACGTGAATGTAAGCCGCCCGGATGTTGTGGTCACGGGTCGAGGCCTCATGCGCTTCGTGCCCGTGCTCATGTTCTTCGAATTCGACTTCGTACTCGCCGTCCGGCAACTGGACAATGGCTTTGAAGGCGTGCGGCTCAGGAATGTCGTCCATCGATTCCAGATAGCCTCCACGGTCCGCGAACGAGAATACCTGTTGCGTTCCGTTGGGCCGCATCGTCGTAACGGACACCGCGGAAGCTTCCAGCCGCGAACCCGCCGTCTCCGGTGTGATGCGGAATACTGGCGGTACGCCATCCTCGAAGATGGAAACGGCAAACACACCGGACGGCGGGAAAATCCTCTGCATCTCGTCTTCGTGAGCATGGTCGTCGTGTCCGTGACCGTGTCCGTGTGCGTGGCCATGACCATGGCTATGGCAGTGATGGGCGCCGCTCAGCAGCCACACGCTCGCCAGGTTAACCAGCAAACCGAGCACCGCGATGGGAATCGCTTCGCCGAAGTGAATAGGTACCGGAGACAGAAAGCGTGAGACGGCTTCGTAGCCAATCAGCAATGCGATCATCGCCAGCACGATGGCACTCGTGAATCCCGCCAGATCCCCCAGCTTGCCGGTACCGAACACGAAGCGCGAATCAGTGGCATGTTTGCGCGCGTATGTATACGCCAAGGCCGCAATCAGCATCGCCCCGGCGTGCGTCGACATGTGCAGACCGTCGGCGACCAGCGCGAGCGAGCCGAACAGACTGCCTCCGACGATTTCAAGCAGCATCATCGCGCTACATAGCGCGATGACCGCCCATGTCCGTCGCTCGTTCTGTTCGTGAGCCGCGCCAAGAAAGATATGGTCGTGTCCCGCGCCGAACGCGGCGTCTTTGAAATCACTCATGTCCTGCTCTACTTGAAATAGCTGTGAACGACTTCGACGAGTTGTTCTGTCGCGCTGCCGCCGTGCTCATCGCCGTTGTCCGCATCGACAAGGTGGTTCCTGATGTGGTCTTCCAGCACGACTGCCAGCAGACCGTTCATCGCGCCACGACAACTGGTGATTCGCTGCAGCACATCCGAGCAGCCGTGTTCTTCCTCGAGCGCCCGTTCGATGGCTTCGACCTGCCCCTTAATGCGCCGAACCCGATTAAGAAGCTTCTGCTTTTCATGAATCGTGTGACTCATCGCCCCTCCAAAATACCCCGTAGGGGTATATCAACACGCGGAGTATATCATAGGGGGTGGGGGTATTTGCTGTTGAGCCAAACCAGCGGTACTGGCGTCGTCGTACGCGAAGTGCATTGTTAGTTCGTCGACCATCGACGGCTTGCTCGAGGGATGACGTCACTTACCTCGCTGATGCAGCCGCGCTGGTTCTTCTTATCTCGGTGGTTCAATAGATGAGGGGTGGAGCGATAGCGTTGCGGCCAGCACCGAGCGGCAGCACGAGACGAATCGGAGAGAGGGGAGGGAAGGAAAGAAGCGGCGTGCGTCGGGCAAAAAAGTGGGCCGCTCTGCAGTGACCCGAATGCGTGGACTTCTGAATGTACGCACGCAATCTTAAGAAGATCTTAAGCGTTACGATATTGGGTTATCCGTAATGTTCGTTGGCGCACAGGCCGATTTGCGTGTGAATACTTTGTTCGCGAGCGAGCCGGAAGTTTCGACCGCAAGAAAGAAAGCGCGGCGCGTCGCGCAAGACATTAATTACCGAACACGCTATTTTCAGCGTGGAATTTTTGACGATCCACTGCCTGCAAGCGCCAGAAACCGCTAGTCGCTTTGTGGGTTCGCAGGGCAGTCCATGCGGCGGCGCCTTGCGCGGCGCTCACTTGCTCCTTGCGATCGACGTGAAGACCGCGCAGCGTACACAGCGGCGCGTCGGCGCTCGGAGCGCACAGCGTGGTAACGCCGTTCTCGTCGCGCAGTTCGCCCCACGGGGGCAGGTCGATCCCTTGATGCGCTTCTCGCGACCACCGATGTTCATCGGTATCGAGCCAGAGCACGGCGTAGTCATGGCTTACGGTGGGATCGGAACCGTTGATCAGAATGGTCAGTCGCATATCAGTTCCGTAATTTGCGAAGTGCCTTATCAGTCTAGGCGGCGCTGCGCTTAATGCAAGTCAAAGGCATGACGCATGAGCGATGAAATATCCGCGCAACGGCGTGGCGAGGGATGGCAGCATGCTGCATCGGTCCAACGCGCATCGCGAGCCGCGATGATTCGACGCGGCCGGCAGGCGCTCAAGCGAGATCGAGTGAAGCGGTCAGATCGCCGAGCGGCGCGAGTCCGTTGCTGGCGAACGCCTTGTCGCGCGCGACCACGCCATCGAGCGGCGCGAGACCATGCACGCGGCTAATGAATCGCAGAATCGAGTTGGTGTCATACACGGTGTGATCGACATAACCCTTTTTCGCGAGCGGCGAGATCACGAGCGCGGGAACCCGTGAGCCCGGACCCCAGCGATCGCCGACCGGCGGCGCGACGTGATCCCACCAGCCGCCGTTTTCGTCGACGGTGACGATTACGACGGTGTTCTGCCATTGCGGCCCGCGCTGAATGTGCTCCATTACCGTCGCGATATGCAGGTCGCCCGATGCAACGTCGGCGTAGCCCGCATGCATGTTCAGATCGCCTTGCGGCTTGTAGAACGTGACGGTCGGCAAACGTCCCGCATCGATGTCGGCGATCAGACGATTGGTCGACGCATCATTGCCCATGCCGCCGTCGCGCAGATAGCGGCGGCGCGCGGCAGTGCCCGGCGCGTAATTGGCAAAGTAGTTGAACGGCTGATGGTGGTACTGGAAGTCCGGCATCGCCCCTGTATCGCGATGATCGAGCGCGAATTGCCACGCGCCGCTGTACCACGCCCAGTCGATACCCTTGCCGGTCAGCCGTTCGCCGATCGTTGCGTAACGCAGCGGCGGCATCACGCGCGGGTCCGACGGATCCGCGAAGGCTGGGTCGCCGCCTTCGGCCGGACGCACGCTGCTCGGCTGATACGGCGGCGCCATCGTGTTGACCGCGTAGCCGTCGGCGGTGAAAGCGCCGTCATTGACGAACTTCGGCGGACCGTCGAGCGCCGATGCGGGCGAATTGGGCGCAAGCTTCAAACGGATGCCGGTCGGATCGTCGCCCTCCACGACCGACACCATCTTTTTTGCCGGGCTGTTGTGGATGTCGGGATAGTACGGCGCCTGGGCCGAAATCAGGAAAATGTGGTTCAGCCATGAGCCACCGAAAGCGGCCATGAAGAAGTTGTCGCACAGCGTGTACTGCTGCGCGAGATTCCATAGACGAAGCGTGTCGGCGGAATTGCGGTAGTGCCCCATCACGAGCCCGCCGGAGTCCCCCCATGCCGCGAACTGGTCGTTGCGCCCCGCGTTGATCTGCATCTGGTTCTGATAGAAGCGATGCACGAGGTCGCGCGTGATCACCCCGGTGGGCAGCGGCGCGCCGTGCGCATCGACGATGCGGAACGGCTGGTTGCGCAGATGGTCGAGATCCTTTTCGCCAATCATGTAGCGCTTGCCGTCCACTTCCTGCGCCTTCGGCACGAGTCCGCCCCAGATCGCGGGCAGCCGCGGCAGCGGCGTCTTGCCGTCGCGATCGAGCTGGATGTAGCGCTCGGCCGTGACCGCGTCGAGCGGATGCTGGACGCCCGGGAAGTTGCCGAAAAGGTTCGCGAAGCTGCGATTCTCCGCGTAAATCACCACGATGTTCTTCACCTGATCGTGCAGCGCAGCGTCGAGCCGCAAGTCGGCGGCGCTACGCGGCGAGCCGTTGCTCGCGACTCCCTCGCCCGTCTTGCAGCCGGTCAACGCGAGGCCGAGGCCGACGGCCGCGAGACCGGTCAGGACGCGGCGGCGTTCGGGATCGTCGGGAGCGTCGTTGGCGTTGTCGATCGAATCGGGGTTGTCCAGTTTCGGCGGCAGGTGAGGATCGTGGTCGGTCATCGGCGGGTTCCGAAGGTGACGTGACGCTCGCATCGGCGCCGCTCGGAGCGGCGCGCGCGGGACACCGGTTATGGGTCCGCCAGGGCCGGCTGGCCTCGCGGTTTTACGGCAGCCGGCGTTTCACGCGCCAGCTGTGATGCGTGGCATCGACGGCCAATAGTAGCCAATGCCGTGCGTCGATCGGATGACGCTTTCGCGTCGCATAGCGATCGACGGTCAATTCGAGTTCGTCATGCGCGCGCCGATGACAGGTGGCGTGTGCGCCCGAGCCATCCGCAAACTCGACGCGCGCCTCGGCGGGGTGTGGCGCCCCGGCCGCTTCGGGCAGGTCCGCGATACGCACCACGCAGCCCGGATAAAGATGCGAGTCGGCAACCTGAATCTGGATCGCGTTGGGCATGGCGTGGCCTCCATACGCTTGGTCGGCGCGAGCGCGCGGCCGGGATTCTCCAAGGCCGCTGGACCGGATCAAAGCATAGCACCGCGTGTCCGATTTGCCGCATGCGTCGCGCTATCACCACGAGTTGGACGCCATGAACCGCATCAAAGCGGCAGCCACGATGACAAAGGGAGAGCAGTCAAGGATAGGGCGCAGGCCGGCCCAACCCGGCGGGGCAGCCGCCTCCGCTGCACTGCAAGAACCTGCGCAACCGCACCGGGGTAGCGTGCCTTTCTCTGGCGAAGCGCCTCGCGTCACAGCGCCTTGCGATACACGACGAACCCGGACCTGTCCGCGACCTTGTCGTAAAGCTGCATCGCGGTGTGATTGGTCTCGTGCGTCTGCCAGTAGACGCGTTGCGCACCGTCGGCTTTGGCGCGCGCATAGACCGCCTCGATCAGCGCGCGGCCGACGCCCTTGCCACGCTCGCTATCGAGCGTGTACAGGTCTTGCAGATAGCAGATCGGTCCCGCCATCGTCGTGTGGCGGTGATACAGGAAGTGCACGATGCCTTGCAATTGGCCGGCGCGTTCCGCGACGAACGCATGCATCGGCTCGTAGCCGTCGAAAAAACGGTTCCACGTGATCTGCGTGATTTCGCGTGGCAACGCGGTCTCACCCGAGCGGCCGTAAAACGCGTTGTACGCGTCCCATAGCGGTAACCATGCACCGAAATCGTCACGGGTGATGGCGCGAATCTGCAGCGGGGCGGACATATGGGCGGCTCCTTCGATAATTCGTGGAACCGCCAGCATAGAAAATTTGTGACGCGATTGTTAGCTCCACCCGATGCGCGAAATCTGGAGCCAGGGGCGCGTGCGACGGGGCGGTGACCGGGGGCATCACCGGGTAGTGTGAAGTCAGTGCTTGTGATGAAGTTTGTGGCGAAGCTCGTTGCGGACCTTCTTCGCGGCGAACAGCGGCACATAGTCGAACACGCGCGCCCCGTGCCGGAATTCCGCGAGGGTGTCGGCGTACATGCGGGAAACCGTTTCGGTCGGCGTGCCGGTTTCTTCGGCGATGCTGCGGACTACTTCGTCTACATTCGGCTCGGGCTGCGACATAAGGGTCTCTCCGGATAAGGCGGCGGGCTGGATGAACAGAACGCGGACGGCAGGAGTTCATTACAGGATGCGAAGCGCGAGCGCGCCAATAGAATCGACCTATCGCACAAGTCGTTTCACTGAGATTTTTTTCTTGCGCCGGGGAAGGCGGCCATATGATGGGGCCGCGCGGAAAATCAACGGGCAGCGCGGTGGTAAATACCCGGAAAGTGCGCAGCGGGTAAGCGAACGACGGCTCTAGTGCTCAACCTTCTGCGCCACATGCGCGATCCGGTCGCGCACTATGCCGATCGCCTGCTTCAGTGCGTAAACGTCCTGAAAGTAGCGATACGGAATGCGGATCTGGCTCGCGTGCGCGTCGATGCTTTCGATTTCCTCCCTCCATTGCGCGATCTGCGCACGAGACGGCTTGGAGTTCTTCCACACTTCGTCCTCGAGCGCCTTGAGCTCGCGATACCACACCACGAACCGTTTCTTCATACGTGCTTCGAGCATGCGCGGCAGCGCCTGCACGAGGCCGATCAGCAGCGCGAGGAACGGCACCAGGATCAGCAGTCGCCGTTCGATCAGACTCGCGAGCCAGAACGGCAGGTAGCGATACAGAAACGGCCGGCCCGATTTGAAGTAACGCACGCTTTCGTCGGAGATCGGGAATTCTTCAGTGTTCAGGTTCGGGAACGTGCCGAGCGGCGTGAAGTAGTCCTCGCCGCCGTGCACCGTGCGCGCCGCGTCGAGTAGCAGATAGACCAACGCGGGATGCAGCGTGTCCTTCGAAACCAGTAGCGCCGTCGCGGCGAGCAGCGTGACGTCGCGGCGCGGCAGATCGTCGGCCAGGCTCGTCGATGCGCGCGGCAAGACGATCTTCGACAGCGAGGGGAATTTTTGCGCCAATGCATCGGCTTGCGCGAAGTTCATCAGCTTCAGGTTGCTGGTGAGCAGCGTACGTTGCATGTCGGCGTCGGGCCGGCCGATGAAAAACGCCGCGTCGATCTGACCGTTTTCGAGTCCTTGATAAGCGGCGTGCGCGTCCATCTGCAGCAGCGTCGCGTTCTGAGCCGTTATGCCGCTATCGCCGAGCAACACCTGCGAGACGTGGAGCAGTCCGCTGCCCGGCACGCCAATCGAAATACGCTTGCCGCGCAGTTGCGAAAGCCGGTCGATCGTCGCATCGCCGCGATAGAACACCCAGATCGGTTCGTACGACACGGCCGCGATGGTTTGCAAATTGTCGGTGTCTTTCGGGGAGGTCGTGCCCGACTGGATGAAGCCGACTTCATACGGGCTGTCAGGGTCCGCAAGCCGCTGATAATTCTCGACCGAGCCCGACGAACGCCGGATGTCGAGCTTGATGCCCTCGCGTTTGAGCAGCGGCGCATAGCGATCGGCAAAGCCGCGATAGATGCCGCCGTCCGCGCCGGAGGTCATGACGATCGTGCGCTGAAACGCGGGCTGGAGCACGAGCGCGAGCATCCAGCCGAAGGCGGCGACGAGCACGATCGCGCCGACGATCAGAAGACGCCGGCGCCGTCGCGTCATCGGAGTTCTCAGGCTGCGGTGCAGCGCGGGGTTACGTCTCGGCATCGTTACCCGGGTTTGATCAGGTCCGGCCTTGGTGAGTAGCGGGATCGACTCGGTCTTTCGTTCCTGAACTTTACGATATCAGGAAGATTTATTCGATAGCGAGACATACGCATCGGATATGCGCAGCGAGTTCTACTACAGGCGCTGGCGTGCTTCCAATCCTGTCATCGGGACACAGGTCGGTTGGCCCTGATGTCGAAGATTGCTGTAACCACGCCGTTGGTGCCGCCGTGGGTATTTTGGACTATGTATTCCTGCTTGACCTTGGCGAACGAGAGGTGAACCTGTTCGTGTTGCGCGGTCATCTCTACGCCCGTGATGAATACTCGCTCATGGTGAGCCTGAGGAAGTCCAGGGGGCTGCCACCGGCCTTGCGCATGGTAAGTACCGCTGTCGAAACGTGCTTGCCGGTAAACCTCGATTTCGTTGGGGTGTGCCGCGTCCTGCGACTCGCCTGTAATCCCGTCGATTTTTATGAAGACGTCATTTGACACCAAGGCGGCTCCTCCTTCTAAATAAAAGCACAGACCCACCCCATGTGATGCCCCAGCACAGCAGGAAACTGAGCGCGAGCAGTAACGTAACCGCGGCGTCCTCCTCGCCCTCCACACCGACCGCGCCAGCGAAGTTGAAGATGGGGCGAAGCCTTTCCGACGTGGACTCGCTGCCAACCCAGCGCGCGAGCGGGTCGATCGTCGACAATGCAAGGCAGACTGGAACGGTCCGCACAAGGGACGCAGAGATCCGGAGGATATTTTTCATTGCACAAGTACCGTACCGTAGTACTTCAGTGTCGTGCCAGGTATCGTCCTGGTTGGATGCGACAGCAAAAACGCGCGTAAGCGATCGAACTGGGACTGGTCGGTGACCGTGATGCATCCTTCACTTTCTCCCCAGCGACCGTTCGGATGCAGGCGAAAGTTGCCTCGCTTCAGGCCATTGATAAATGTCCAGTCGTCAATCACGCCATCATTTGATTCTCTCCAGTGTCTGTCGAGGGGAGATCATTTGCTTCTTGCATATCCGCGAAATAGCGCATCTTTCCTGCTTCTCCTCTGCCATTAAACGGGACTCGTTGCACGCTCTAATGAGCCTTGTCCATAAAAACAAGCAATACTCAGTTTTGCGATAATGGCGTTCGGCTTACAAAATAGTTCGGATGGGAATTCAACTTCTCGGGAGCGAGAAACAGACTCTTACGTCGTGCGGCGCTACACAACCACCCCCACCTCACCCTCCAGCTCCCGCGCAATAAAATCGACAAACGCGCGAATACGATTCGACATCTGATGTCGCGGCGAATACACGGCGAAGATGTCCGCGTTCGGTGTGTCGTGATCGGGCAGCAACCGGACGAGCGATCCATCCGCGAGATACTGCCTGATGTCCCACTCGGCGCGCATCAGGATGCCGTGTCCTTCGAGCGCCCACTTGACGGCGATCTCGCCGTCGTTGGTGGTCAGCGAGCCCTTGATGCGCACTGCCTCCGTTTTGCGCGCGGCGCCACGTCCCGAAGTCAGTCGCCACACACCGTACGCTTCGTCGCCCTGACGGATGCCGATGCAGTTGTGGCGCGTCAGATCGTGCGCCGTGAGCGGTATGCCGTGCGCCGCTAGATACGACGGCGCCGCGCACAGCAGGCGCCGGTTTGGCGCAAGACGGCGCGCGACCACGCGCGTGTCCGGCGGCTCGCCGAAGCGGATGCAGACGTCGAAGCTGTCGTCGGTGAGCGGCGGCGCCGTGACCGACAGCTGCAGTTGAACCGACACCAGCGGATATCGCGCGACGAAGCGCGAGATCGCCGGTCCGACATGACTGCGTCCGAAGCCGAGCGTTGCGGTCACGCGCAGCAAACCTTTCGGCGTCTTCTTCGCCGAGCCGAGGAGTTCGGCCAGCTCGCCGATCTCGTCGAGAATCCGCCGCGCATGTTCGAGGTATAGCTCGCCTTCGGGCGTCAGCGTCATGCGGCGCGTCGTGCGGTTCACGAGCGCGACGCCCGCGCGCTGCTCCATCTGCGTGAGGCGCTTGCTGACGGCGGCTGCCGTCAACCCCAGTTCGCGCGCGGCCGCGCTCAGGCTGCCGCTTGCGGCGAGCGTCGAGAAGAAGCTCAGATCGGCCGGCTGGACGGTGTCGCGCATCGCCTGTTCAGCACCTTTGTATTTGTGAATGCAAGTTAAAGATGCTTTGAGTTTAGCACCGGTTTTTAGCTGTGCGATCGCGCTAGAGTGCCTTCAAGTCTTTCACAAGGCACAGGACGGAGACATGAAAACCTATCGCATCGCGACTATCCCCGGCGACGGCATCGGCAAGGAGGTCGTGCCGGCCGGCGCGCAGGTGCTCGACGCGCTCGCGACGACCACGCGCGCCTTCGCGTTCGAGATCGAGAACTTCGACTGGGGCGGCGACTACTATCGCCAGCACGGCACGATGATGCCGGCAAACGGGCTCGACGCGATCCGCGACAAGGACGCGATTCTGTTCGGCTCGGCGGGCGACAAGGACATTCCCGATCACATCACGCTGTGGGGTCTGCGGCTGAAGATCTGCCAGGGCTTCGATCAATACGCGAACGTGCGTCCGACGCGCATCCTGCCGGGCATCGATGCGCCTCTGAAGTACTGCAAGCCGGAGGACCTGAACTGGGTGATCGTCCGCGAAAACTCGGAGGGCGAGTATTCGGGCGTCGGCGGGCGCGTGCATCAGGGCCATCCGATCGAAGCCGCGACCGATGTGTCGATCCTCACGCGCGCCGGCGTCGAGCGCATCATGCGCTTCGCGTTCCGCCTCGCGCAGTCGCGTCCGCGCAAGCTGTTGACCGTGATCACGAAGAGCAACGCCCAGCGTCACGCGATGGTGATGTGGGACGAGATCGCGCTCGAAATCTCGAAGGAGTTTCCGGACGTCACGTGGGACAAGGAACTCGTCGATGCGGCGACGGCGCGCATGGTCAATCGTCCCGCGACGCTCGACACGATCGTCGCCACCAACCTGCACGCCGATATTCTCAGCGACCTTGCGGCCGCGCTGGCGGGCAGCCTTGGCATCGCGCCGACCGGCAACATCGATCCGGAGCGCCGCTATCCGTCGATGTTCGAGCCGATCCACGGCTCCGCGTTCGACATCATGGGCAAGGGCCTCGCGAATCCACTCGGCACGTTCTGGTCAGTCGTGATGCTGCTCGAACACCTCGGCGAATTCGACGCGGCCAGGCGCGTGATGCAGGCTGTCGAAGCGGTCACCGCGAACAAGACGCTGCATACGCGCGACCTCGGCGGCACGGCCACGACCGCGCAGGTGACGGCGGCCGTTTGCGCGTTCATCGAACAGGCGGCGTCACCCGCGGCGAACGCGGCTTGAGTTTCCGCTGCCGCGCGCCGCAGGAAGAGACAATGACTTCGGAACTCGAAAGCCGGGTGTGCCGCAAGCTGATACCGCGGATCGTCCCGTTCGTCATGCTGCTGTACTTCGTGAGCTTTCTCGATCGCGTGAATGCGGGCTAACGATCTGGATTTGAGAAGAGGACGCACGTTTGAACGAGAGACCGTGGTGGCTCGTTCTACAATGCAAGAGTAGGGAAATGGAAGTCAATTCTGTGTCAACGGCGAGTACTGCCGAATCAAGGACACGGAGCGGAACGATCCCACGATGAAATGAGGCGGCGCAACACGCGCTGAAACGCCCCAGGACAAGCGGGAAAAACAGGAAAGGAGGAGTAGATGACGAAGCGAGTGATTGTGACCGGCGGCAGCGGCATGGCCGGAAAATGGGTGGTCCAGAACCTGGTCGAACACGGTTACGAGGTGATGAATCTCGATCGGGTACCCATGGCAGCGCGCACGGCGCGCACGTTGATTACGGACATCACCGATGCGGGCCAGGTATTCAATGCGCTGGCATCGAGCACGGCGCCGGGAGAATTCGTCGACGACCTCGAACCAAAGCCGATCGACGCGATCGTGCATTTTGCGGCGATCCCTCGCATCATGATCACGCCCGACAACGAGGTCTACCGGATCAACGTGATGGGCACGTACAACATCCTCGACGCAGCGTCGAAGCTTGGCATCCGCAAGGTGATCGTGGCATCGAGCGAAACCACATACGGCATGGTGTTCGCGCACCGGGATCGCAGTCCAGAGTACTTCCCGCTCGACGAGGAATACCCGGTGAACCCAATGGACAGCTATGCAACCTCGAAGGTCATCAACGAAGTGACGGCGAAGGCGTTCCACACGCGCACCGGCTCTGACATTTACTGCTTTCGTATTGGCAACGTGCTCGAACCCAGCGACTACGCGAAGTTTCCGGCGTGGCTCGAGGACCCAGCACTGCGCAAGAGGATTGCGTGGAGCTATATCGACGGCCGCGATCTCGCGAGCGCATGCCGGCTCGCCATCGAAAAGGACGGCCTCGGTTTTCAGGTCATGAACGTCGCGGCCGACGACGTGTCGTCCGACGTACCCACCGCGGAACTGCTCCGACGCTACTACCCCGGCGTGCCGCTCAAAAAGCAACTAGGCGAGTTCGAAACCCTGCTCAGCAACGAGAAGCTCAAGCGTCTGCTTGGGTGGAAACAGCAACACTACTGGCGCGACGAGGCGAAAAGGATCGTCGAGTAGGCATGGCGGCCCAGCCCGCTTCGGTCGCGGGCCTTCTTGAGATTCAACGGGTGACTCTGTGTGATGAGAGATCAACGAATCGCGGCAACAGGTTTTGGTCTGCCAAGCGGATTTCGATATCGTCCGCATTCTTCCTGCGCAATTCATCGATCGCATCTTTTCTGACCGCGCCTCCGCTGAAAGCCGGAAATCGCTGAGCATCGGCAATGCCGCTTCCACCTAAAAACCAATCTCTAGCCAGCTTTGCGTCCTTGCGCAAAAAAGGTCAATTACATGCCTCAGACGTCGAAGGTGAAATCAAAGTCTGCGTTTGGCAAATTTGCACTATCTCGATGCTTTGAAGTTAAGTACATTTGATCCTTACGGCTGACAAACGAAGGGGACGCTCAGTGTCCAGTACTTGCCTCACGACAAGGACTACGGATCGACCTTGCCACCCTCGATCACGAAATGCTTTGCATCGGGATTCGAGGGGAATAGGCGCCAGTCCTCATCATCAGGCATTGCATCCGCAAGAATGACCAGTCGCATATCTCTCGCCAGCGAAATGACTGCATTGCCGTTCTCGCCCGCCTCGATACCCAAGACAGCCGTTGGACCATGTGACACGAGGAGATCACGGATTCGTCGTGTTGTCGCTCTTGTACTCTCTTCAGATGCTGCGAAGTCCGAGTAAGACGCAACGATCGCGTGTCCCTGCTCGATGCGCCAGTCACACTGAATATGCAGCGCCCAATCGCCCAGATACTTGATGGTGCCTCTGCTGGTCCTTACCTCCCGAAGCGGCCCGAATTGTAGCGTAAGCATGTCAGCTGCGTGTGCCACTCCACTGACGTCAAGTCCGATCAAGGCGGAAAGGTGACGTCCTACCTGCTCTTTCGTATCGATGATTCCAATTTGTCTCCAAACAGCTCCAAGGCGCGCTCCATCATGCCGTGATACTCAAGATCGTCCTGCTGGATATCATATGAAGCCGGCGTGCCTGATCCTTGTTCAGTCCAAGCGCTTTGACTACCGCCTTAAATTGCTTGTTCTGCGCCTGATTGTTACCGGGCCGACCATCGGCGCCGGCGAACTGCATCGCGCCGCCGTCCGCCATGTCGGGCCGAAAGGCGAACGGCAGTGCATTGCCGAGATTCTGCGACACGCGCGGGCCGTTACCATAAAGCGCGTTTGCCATGGTCGCGCCGTCCTCTTGTTGTGCGCGCTCGCGGCAGGATGGCATTCTTGCACCCCTGAACTCACCGGATACGGAGACGAGATGGCAACGCACGATGCTTCGCAGACGCTCGATCCCTCGGACTACATTGCGCACCATCTGCAGAACTTTTCAATGTCGTCATCGGGGGTGCCGCACGCGGGCGAGTTTCTAGGGAGCCCTTATGCGCTGGTGCTGGCAGCAGTGTTGTTCGTTGTGCTGGTGGGCGTCGCGGCGCTGAGGGACAGGGGGGCTTTGTTCAGCGTCGGACGCGAAATAAGTTTCGGGCGACGCCTGTATGTGTGGTGGTCGTGCGCATGGCGTCAGTGGCTCGCGGGTACGCTGCTTTTCATCGTGGCGGTCGTGGCGTTTCACTTTCTGGCGCCGCGCACAGCAGTGCCGTTGATGAAATTTTCGGAGCATCTGATTACACCCGAAGTCGTGGGGAGTTCACCGGCATGGTCGGAGGTGATTGCGGCAATGCCGGCGATCGTGGCGGCTGTGATCTACCTGCTGGTGAGTTTGCCGGTTGCGGGATATATGGTGCGTAGCGGGTTGGTGGCGCATGCCTTTCCTCACCCTGAACGTTTCGGAGTCTGGCACGCCCTGATGCTAGGGCTCACGACGTATGCCTGGGAGGTGCCCGGAAGCCTCGCGATTGCCGATGTTCCGATTTCGCTGCCCGATCATGCGGCGGATGTGCTGCGCGCGATCTTGGTCGTGGCGTGGGGCATGTATGTTGTTCTGCCGAGGCAGGTTAGGAGAGTGGAGAGATTGGCGCCGGAGCGAGTGGGGGCCGGCGAAGCCCGCGACAACACTTGACGCCGGACCCGCGCTACGTCACCGCGCGCAATACAAACGTATCGTCCGCGCGCCGCTTGATACCAGCGCCCAAAGGGCGGCTCTCCCGATTGAGCGTTTCTTCCAGCCATTGAATGCCTTCCTGAGGCGCCCGGTTGATACGGAAGCGCCGTGTCTGCGTCGGTGTCATCGACAGTTCGAGCAGCTTGCCCGTACCGGGATCGAGGGCGGGGAAATACATCAGCGCGAGGTCGCCGCGATACGATTCTTCACCGGTGATGCCTTCATAGTCGTTGATGAAGTCGCCGGCGCCGTACAGGATGAGCTTGTCCCGATACACTTCGATACCCTTCACGTGATGCGATGAGTGCCCGTGTACGACATCTGCCGCTGCCGAATCGATGAGGCCGTGCGCGAAACGTCGCTGCGACACGGGTATGTCGAAATCGAAGTTCGCCCCCCAATGGATCGAGACGACGACAACATCGGCAGGGCGCCTGACCGTCTCCACCTGTGCCGCGATCGCGCGCACGCAGTCGGCGGACAGATTCTTTAGCCGGTTCACGCCAGCCCGGCCCCGGACGGCAGCCCAGTCCTCATTCACACCACTGCTTTCCGTCGCAAACGCAAAGATCAGTACTCTGCCACCGCCTGCCAGGTCGATCATGGCAGGGCTCGCCGCCTCGATCTCGTTTGGCCCTGCGCCCGCCGTATGAATAGCGGCGGCTTGCAGGGTATCCAGGGTTTCGGTCAACCCACGATAGCCCCAGTCGAGCACGTGATTGTTCGCGAGCGCGCAGCAGTCGATTTTCGCAGCGCTCAGCACGGATACGTTGTCGGGATGCATGCGGTAGTGGATGCCCTTCCCCGGCCATGCGTCCTCGCTGCACGTGACAGCGGTCTCCAGATTGACGATGCGTGCGTCAGGACTCACCCGCTCCAGTTCGTGCAGCGCATCGCCCCACACGTAGTCGAATGTGACACGCTCCGGCAAGGGGCCGGATCTTGCCTCGGCAAGCGTCACATAGTCTCTCGCCGACCGCACGCAGGGCTCGAAAAGATGGGGCCGGTTGGGATGCGCCATGATCTGATCGATACCACGCCCCAACATCACGTCCCCGCACAGAAACAGCGTGATGCGGTTCATGCGTCGGACCAAAGCAATTCCTGGTGCCGCCAGTAGCCGGATATCCCGGCAGCGCCGCTCCGGCGCGTGGATGGCGTTTGATTGCGAACTAGCGTCCCACGCGCGACGCTTTCAGCATAGTTCGCTGGCATTTCCGCGTCCAGGCAGGCGATCCGTACAGTGGCGCTGCGCGTGTCGTCTTCTTTCGTCACGCTTGCGAATCGGACGGCGGTCCGCCATCACTTCGCCGTCGCGAAGCCAGGTTTTACAATCGGAACCTGTCCCGCGCAGGGCGACGCTTCGCCAGGCTTTGCCCCCGCCAGAGCGCTGGCCTGGAAGGCGGTACAGAACTGGAACGGAGGCTATCCGATGCTCGCACTCTTTACCGATTTCGGCGCCGATGACATCTATGTCGGACAGGTACGTGTCGCTTTGCTGCGACATGCGGCAGCCGGCACGCCCATCATCGACGTACTGCATACAGCCCCAAACTACAACGCGCAGGCAGGCGCGCATCTGCTCGCGGCAGTTGCGCCGTGGTATCCGTCAGATAGTGTCTTTCTGGCCGTGGTAGATCCCGGCGTGGGTAGCGAACGTGATGCCGTCGTCCTGGAAGCCGACGGGCAACGGTTCGTCGGGCCGGACAACGGACTGCTCTCGGTCGTGGCGGCCCGCGCGGCGCGCACTCGCACCTGGCGGATTGTCTGGCGTCCCCCCGCGCTCTCCGCCTCTTTTCATGGTCGCGACCTGTTCGCCCCGATGGCAGCATGGGTCAGCCGGGGCGAAGGCCCTGACGACAAGCTCGTCGAGACGACAGGCTTGCGAGTACAGCTGGATGCGGGTGATCTCGCCGAGGTCATCTACATAGACCACTACGGCAATGCACTGACGGGGCTGCGGGCCGGAGCGGTGCCGAGGACTGCACGGCTGAGGGTCGCGGACGCCGACGTCGAATATGCCCGGGTCTTTTCCGACGCAATGGCGGGTCAAGCCTTCTGGTACGAAAACTCGATCGGGCTCGTCGAGATCGCCGTGAATCGCGGCAGCGCGGCGGCGCAGCTTGGCCTACGTACCGGAGTTTCCGTTCAAGTGAAGGTGGATCACCGGCCGTGATTCGCTCCGCCGCGTCTTCGACCCGCTCGTGCCCAGCCAGATCATGCCGGACAATCCGGCGCGTCGGCGCGCAGACCGGCCGCGCTGCATCGACCTATAATGTTTTATCGGGTGTATGGGCGGATGAACGTTCCGGGGTAGGGCCATGATCAATGCGGATCTTGGGGAACAGCTCGAGGACTATGTCGCGAAGTTGGTCGAGTCGGGCCGCTACGGCTCGGAGAGCGAGGTCCTGCGCGAAGGCGTGAAGCTCATTCAGGATCGCGAAATGCAACTCAACGCGCTGGATGCGGTGATCGAGCGCGGCATTGCCGATTCGGAGGCAGGGCGGGGCAAGCCCGCCGGAGATGTGTTCGACCGGCTTGACGCAAAGTATCGTGCGTTAGCGAGCACCAGGCAATGATTGTCCAGATTCTTCCTGACGCTGAAGCCGACCTCGAGGCGATCGGCGACTACATGGCCCGCGACAACCCCCGTCGTGCGCTGGGCTTCATGCGCGAGTTGCGCGAAAAGTGCACGCGGCTTGCCGATATTTGCTTCGCATTCCCGCTGGTGCCGCGCTACGAAGACCGCGGCGTGCGTCACCGGGTTTATGGCGGTCACCAGATTTTCTACCGTGTCGTTGGCGAGCCTCCCGCTCGCGTCGACGTCATTCACGTCCTGCACAGCGCGCGCAACTACGCCGCAATCCTTTTTCCCTGAATTCGCTTGAGCCATCCGAAGCCTTATTGGCGGATGTGGCGGTGTTGTTCAAACGCGGTCTGGCATGACACGCAGCGGACCGTGTAGGGCGCGGCGGCAAGCCGCTCATAGCCGATTGGGTCCCCGCATTCGACGCAAGCCCCATAGAGGCCCGCGGTGATGCGTGCCAGCGCGCCGTCGATCCGCTGCAGTTCGTCGCGGTCGTGCCGCGCGAGCGCAGCGCGCAACTCGTCACCGGCTTTGCGCGACGCGGTCTCGTCGGGATGCGACTCGGGGCCCAGCGCTTCGGGAGGCCGGGCTCCGGCAAGATCTCCGTATTCGCCGTATAGCGCCGCCAGTAATTCGCGGCGGCGCTCGCGGAGCCTGTGGTCCAGGAGGGCGAGTTCGGAAGAGGTGAGGGTGATCATGGACAGGCTCGATGTGTTCTCGATGTGTTTTATAACGCCTCGCACAACGGTGACATCGCGCGGGGTTGTCGTCGGATGGAACGCGCCGCAGTAGGTGTTTAACTCACCCGCTTTTTAGGCAGATCATGTTTGACGGGCATACATCAAGTATAGGTTTTACAAACGCTCCGATGGTTCGGGGCAGTTCATCCTCGTGAACTTGGCATTCAGCGCATCGGCGACCGCAGCCGCCGCCCGCACCGTTCACATTGCGAAACTCAGGGCCTTGAGCGAACAGCATTTCGACAATTCCCGGGTATTCTTCAATGAACGCCAGGGCTACATCCAATTCTTCTGCTTTTCACTGCGAAGGTCTCGGAACCCAAAGGAGAAAGCATGAACATAAATGGTGCGAGCGGAATAATCGGCGCAATGTTGGCCGCGGCCATCGCGAGTTGCGTCGTTCGTGCGAACGCGCAAACAGGCGTCGGCGCGGCGGCCGACGCCGCTCCGCGAGCGGTGCCGGTTTCGACCACGCCGCCCGGAACCAGGCCGGATACGTCGGTGATTCGAGACGTTCGCCGTGCCCTCAGGCGCGTGCCGGACATGGACGATTCGGGAATTCACATCAGGGCGCACCTCGGCGTCGTCACGCTGACAGGAGAGGTACCCGAGAGCTGGCAGATCTCCCGCGCTGGCAACGCTGCAAGGTCCGTGCTCGGAGTCAGGGCAGTGACGAACAGATTGACGGTGCGAGAGGAAGACGGCGAGCATTGAGCACCGTCTCGCGTTGTCGGTCGGATAGGCTCACAGTTCAAATGCGGCCGGTGCCTCGAACGGCGGAATCTGGGCCGGGAGCGCCCCGGCGCGCGCTCCACGTCATAGCCGTGTCCGCCTAGCTGTCGCGCAGCACGTCTTCATTGGCGCTGCTGTAGAGCGGCGCAGTCTTCCCGCCGGCAATGCTGTTACCAATGGCTTCCAGATCGAGCGAAGGGTCTTTCGCAAGCAACACGTAGGCAAGCCGATTCGCGCGCCACGTGACCGTCTTCATTTGACCAACCTGACTCGAGCGCACCGGCGCGTCGCGTTCGTTTTCCTCGATCACGCACAGGGCGACCGGATCTCCGCGCTCCGGCAGATATACCATCTGAATGAGCGGGTGGTCGTGGTAATTCAGGCGCTGCACGCGCTTGAATTTCAGGCCCACCTCATGCAGATCGGGAACTTCGACCGGCATGCCGTCGCGCTGATGGATATCGGCCATCACCTGTTCGGTACTGGCTTTGTCTTCCCGGACATTGGCGACCGTGTCGCGTCCGTAGAGCACCTGATAGTCCGCCACGCTCTGCACCCACGGGTCGACACCCGACCTCAACGGATTGATACCGCCGAAATATCCAGTGAGCACGCCCGAGCAGATCGCACCGGCGACGAAGGCGGCCACCGCCCACTGCATCGGAATACGCCGGCCGCCGCGCGGCGCACTGCGCTCCTGCGGCGTGCTGACGCTCACGAGCTCTTCGATGCGGCGCTTGAGGCTTTCAGGCACGGGCGGTACCGTCTGCCGGTCATACGCGGCCCGGTACGGCAGGACCGACGCCTGCAGCGCCGCGGCCCGCGCCGCCAGGTCGTCCGAGTGCGCGATCGCCGCTTCGATCTCCGCGCGCTGCTCCGGCGAAAGCTCGCCGTCCACATAGGACATCAGCAGCGAATCATCGATATTCATAAGGATTCTCCTTTTCTTATCCCCGCAGACGCCTGCACGCTAAATTTCTGACCGATCGTCAGCCGCGCGCGCGACAGCCGGCTCATTACCGTCCCGATCGGCACGTCGAGCACCTCGGCCGCCTCGCGGTAGCTCAAGCCTTCGATCGCCACCAGCACCATCACGACGCGCTGCGCTTCGGGCAGCGCCTCGACGGCGTCGATCACCTGCCGATGCAGCAGATCGAGCTCCGGATTGTGCGCCGCAGGATCGGCAAACGATTCGATTTCCTCATCCTGCCAATCCATGCTGCCGCGGTTGCGAATCGAGCGAGCGCGCAGCTCGTTCATCCATGTCGAATGCAGGATCGAGAAGAGCCAGCTGAGCGCCGATGTGCCCGGCTGAAGCTGACTGCGCCGCTCCAACGCACGTACACACGCCCTTTGGACGAGATCCTCGGCGTCGTGCGGATTTTGCGTCAGTCGCAGCGCGAACCGCCATAGCCGCGGCAGTAACGTCGGCAGGACGGTCGTCAGGTCGTCGTCGTTCATCGGGGCAGCTCCTGGAATGGGCGCGCTCATGATTGACAACACTCCAGACGCGAATCTATTCCACGAATTTTTCGGGTTTTTTTGCGGAATAAGCCGCCGAAGGTGGCTGTTTTCGGGTCACGGAACCCGCAACGCAGCGCACTTGAACGACCGAATAGGAGACAGATCATGGAAGCCCTCCTCGACCGCGCCCGGCAGGCAGGCATGGCGGTCATGCTGGACGCGTGCATCGGACGCGAACGTTTTCATAGCATAGCTGGCTCGACGGTCACACTCGAACGATTTGCGCAGCTTTGCGAAACACCGGCGGTAAATCGCGACACGCTCGCGAACTGGGCCGCACTTTGCGAACGCGGCGACTTGCCGGCCGTGGCGGCGGCGATCAAGCGGGCGCTCGACGAATGAGCCGGCACATGATTCCGCGCTGATGCGTGACGACGAAATACGCATCGAAGCAGTATGGAAACTTAGTCGAACGAAGTAATGCGGGTAATCAACGGAAAGCTCGCAAACCACGCTTCGCAATCCAACGCGACGCGAATTTACCAGTGCCGCAAGGTGCGCATTTTTTGGAGACTGACATGGCTGTAGATATGTTTCTCAAGCTGGGCGACATCAAGGGTGAATCACAGGCGGCGGGTCACACCGACGAGATCGAGGTGCTGAGCTGGTCGTGGGGATGCTCGCAGACCGGTACGACGCACAGCGGCACGGGTGGTGGCACCGGCACCGCATCGGTGCAGGATCTCACGATCACCAAGTATGTCGACAAGAGTTCGCCCACGATCGTGCAGTCGTGCTGTCAGGGCGTGCACATGCCGGAGGCCGTGCTCACGCTACGCAAGGCAGGCGGTAAGGACCCGGTCGAGTATCTGAAGATCACGCTCAAGGAAGTGCTCATCAGCCGCCACTCGGTGGGCTCCGGCGGTTCGGATCAGGTTGCCGAGAACGTCACGCTGAACTTCGCGCAATTCAACATGGAATATCAGCCGCAGGACAACAACGGGGCCAAGAAGGGCGGCGTGGTGAGCGGCAAATGGAACATTCCGAAGAACACGGCGAGTTGAGTCGTGACTCCGGACCCGGCGCCAGCTCGCGTTCAGCGTCCCCGCCGCGGTAATAGCCCGCCTCCCGTTCAATGCCCTTCGCGGACATCGCCATGAACCACGCAGATATCGCAGTCTGGCTTACCGCCCTCACGCCGGAATCTCCGTGCGGTGAGGACGAAGAGTACAGCCCTGAGTTTCGGGCGCTGGAACAGGCGGTCGCCGGTAAGCCCGACGCCGAGTATGGCGGCACGTTCATCGCAGCGACGCCGCCCGACTGGGCGCTCGCGCGCTCGCTTTCGATGACCCTGCTCGGACGCACGCGTGATTTGCGCGTGGCGGTGTTCTACACGCGTTCGAGCATGGCGCGTGAGGGCTTCGCGGGGCTCGCATGCGGCCTCGCGCTGATCGAAGGGCTGCTCGAACAGCACTGGAGCGCCGTGCATCCGCAACTGGATGCAAGCGACGGCGACGACCCGACAGCGCGGGTCAACGCGCTGTCGGAACTCGTCGACCGCACGGGGCTCCTGGGTGAACTGCGCGACGTGCCTTTCGTCGTGCCGCATGGACAGCGCGGTTTTGCGCTGCGCGATCTCGACGTGCTGGCAGGGGAGGCGCCGCTTGGCGAAGGCGACGAGATGCCGACGCTCGCGGCCATCGATGCGGCGTTCGCGCAAGCGGGCATCGACGCAGGAAGAGCGATGTGCGAAGTGCTCTCGTCGGCGCGGGCCTCGCTCGCGAAGATCGAGAACACGCTGACCGGGCGCGTGGGGCCGGCGCGCGCACTGGACTTCGGACCGCTCGCGAGGCTTCTCGGACGCATCGGGGAGTTCGTGGCGGCGCGCATCGCGGTGCTCGATCCGGATACGGGGGGAGGGGGAAGTGCGATGGAGACCAGCAGCAGTGAAGAGGGTGCGGGTTCCGCTTTGGCGACGCAGCGCGCCGCCGCGGCGGGACCCGCCACGCCCCGGCGCATCGCGAGCGCGCGCGACGTGAGCGATGCGCTCGATGCGATCTGCGCCTACTACGCCGAGTGTGAACCATCGAGCCCGTTGCCGGTGTTGCTGCAGCGCGCCCGGAGGCTGGTCGGCAAGAGCTTCATGGAAATCATCGAGGACGTCGCGCCGGACGGCGCGCATCAATTCAGGCATCTGGGCGGGGTCGTCTGACCGGACTCAGGCAACAGCAAAGGAGTGGACATCGTGGCCAAGGAAAGCAGTCAGAAATTCATCGCGCGCAATCGTGCGCCGCGTGTGCAGATCGAATACGACGTCGAAGTCTACGGTTCGGAGAAGAAGGTCAATCTGCCCTTCGTGATGGGTGTGCTGGCGGACCTGTCGGGACAACCCGCAGAGCCGCTCGCACCGGCCGCCGAACGGAAGTTTCTCGAGATCGACGTGGACAACTTCGACGATCGTCTCAAGTCGATGAAGCCGCGCGTCGCGGTGCAGGTGCCGAACACGCTGACGGGCGACGGCAACGTCGCGGTCGATCTGACCTTCGAGAGCATGGACGACTTCACGCCCGCCGCGATCGCCCGCAAGGTCGAGCCACTGCGGCAACTGCTGGAAGCGCGGACTCAACTGGCCAACCTGCTGACCTACATGGACGGCAAGACCGGCGCCGAAGCGCTGATCGCCCGCCTGCTGGAAGAGCCCGCGTTGATGAAAGCGCTCGCCGCGCAGCCGCGCGCCGACGCGCCGTCCGACGATACGTCCAACCCCGTGCCAACTACCGGAGCATGACGCAATGAACGATTTCAGCATTCAGCAACAGACGAGCGAGTCTGTGATCGAAGCAGCGCCCGAACTCGACGATTTCTCGGCGCTGCTGCAAAAGGAATTCAAGCCGAAGTCCGAGCATGCCCGCGACGCAGTCGCGAACGCCGTGCGCACGCTCGCCGAGCAGGCGTTGCGCGACACCGGCGTGATTTCCGGCGATGTCCTCGCGAGCATCGAGGCGCTGATCGCGCAGATCGACCAGGCCCTCACCGGCCAGATCAACCTCATCCTGCACAGCGAGCCGTTCCAGAAGGTCGAGAGCGCATGGCGCGGCCTGCATTACCTCGTGAACAACACGGAGACCGACGAGTCGCTCAAGATCCGCGTGCTGAACATCTCCAAGGCGGAACTGCACAAGACGCTGAAGAAGTACCGCGGCGTCGCGTGGGACCAGAGCCCGCTGTTCAAGAAGCTCTACGAGGAAGAGTATGGCCAGTTCGGCGGCGAGCCCTACGGCGCGCTGGTCGCGGATTACTACTTCGATCACAGCGGCCCCGATGTCGATCTGCTGACGCAGATCGCGAAGATCGCGGCGGCGGCGCACGCGCCGTTCATCGCGGGCGCGGACCCGGCTGCGCTCTTGATGGAATCCTGGCAGGAACTCGCGAATCCGCGCGACCTGACCAAGATCTTCCAGACCCCCGAGCATGCCGCGTGGCGCTCGCTGCGTGATTCGGAAGATTCGCGCTACATCGGCCTTGCGATGCCGCGCTTTCTCGCGCGCGCACCCTACGGCGCGAAGACCGACCCGGTCGAGGCGTTCGATTTCGAGGAAGACACCGCGGGCGCGAACAGCAGCAAGTACGCGTGGGCGAACGCATCGTATGCAATGGCGACGAACATCACACGCTCGTTCAAGATGTCCGGCTGGTGCTCGCGCATCCGCGGCGTCGAATCGGGCGGCGCGGTGGAGGGGCTGCCGGTACACGCGTTCCCGACCGACGACGGCGGCGTCGACATGAAGTGCCCGACCGAGATCGCCATCAGCGACCGGCGCGAGGCCGAGCTCGCCAAGAACGGTTTCATGCCGCTCGTGCACAAGAAGAACTCGGACTTCGCGGCATTCATCGGCGCGCAGTCGCTGCACAAGCCGGCCGAATACGAGGACCCGGACGCCACCGCCAACGCGAATCTCGCGGCGCGGCTGCCGTATCTGTTCGCGTGCTGCCGCTTCGCGCACTACCTGAAGTGCATCGTGCGCGACAAGCTCGGCTCGTTCAGGGAGCGCGACGACATGGAGCGCTGGCTGCAGAACTGGATTCTCCAGTACGTCGACGGCGACCCCACCCACTCCTCCGACGACACCAAGGCGCGCAAGCCGCTCGCCGACGCGCAGGTCGTCGTGGAGGAAGTGGAGGGCAATCCGGGCTACTACACGTCGAAGTTCTACCTGCGCCCGCATTACCAGCTAGAAGGTCTCACGGTGTCGTTGCGGCTCGTGTCGAAGCTGCCGAGCGCGAAGACCGCCTGAGCACCGTCGCGCCCACTGATCCTGCTGGAGAGCCGCTCATGTACGAACCTTCTGCCCGGGACCGCCTGCAGCCTTCGTTGCTGGACCGCCTGACCGATCTCGAACCGCACGTGCGTCACGAATCCCGCGAGCGTCGCGTGATCTCGGCGCGTGCGCTGCGCGACAGCGTGCAGCGCGACATCGGCTGGCTGCTGAACGCGAGCGCTCTCGGGGCGGGCTCGGACGGGGCGGACTTGCCGCATGTCGCGACGTCGGTGCTCAACTACGGTCTGCCGGACCTCGCCGGGCGCGACGTTGCCGCGCTCACGGCGGGTACGCTGGAGCGCCTGATTCGCGACGCCTTGTGGGCCTTCGAGCCGCGGCTCGCGCGCGAATCGGTGCGCGTGACGGCGATCGACGATGCGAAGGGTACGAAAGGTAGCCATGTGATCCGCTTCGAGATCGAGGCTGACTTGTGGTCGCAGCCGTATCCCGAGCGACTTTTCCTGCGCACGGAACTGGATCTCGAAGCGGGCGAGGCGCGCGTTTTCGATGCATCGTCCACGCGCGCCGCATCGGCCGGGGAGCAGCGGGCATGAACCCCGAGTTCCTCAAGTACTACAGCCAGGAGCTCCAGCACGTACGGGAGATGGGCGGCGAATTCGCCGCCGCATTTCCGAAGATCGCCGGGCGGCTCGCACTCGATGGCGTCGAATGCGCAGACCCGTATGTCGAACGGTTGCTGGAGGGCTTCAGCTTTCTCGCCGCGCGCGTGCGGATGAAGCTCGAAGCCGAGTTTCCGCGCTTCACGCAGCATCTGCTGGAACTGGCGTATCCGCACTATCTGGCGCCGACGCCGTCGATGGCGGTCGTCCAGCTTCAGGCGGACCACGCGAATCCGCAACTCGCCGCCAGCGCTGACGGGATCGTCGTGCCGCGCCATACGGCGCTGCGCAGCATGCTCGACAAGTCCGCGTCGACGCGCTGCGAATACCGCACCGCGCATACGCTGACGCTTTGGCCAATCGAGATCGCGCACGCGAAGTTCTTCACGCATGCGGGTTCGCTCAACGCGTCGTCGCCGTCGTTGCCTGCGGGCGTCAAGGCGGGATTGCGCCTGCGGCTGCGCGCGACCGGCTCGCTCGGCTTCGACCGTCTCTCGCTTGATCGCCTCCCGCTCTATCTGCGCGGCCCCGACGGCCTGCCGGCACGGCTGCACGAGCGGCTGCTCGCGCATTGCGTCGGCGTCGCGGTGATGCAGCCCGGCAATGGCGCGAACGCGGCGGCCACGCTCGGCCTGTTGCCGAAGAGCGCATTGCGGCCGCTCGGCTTCGCCGAGGACGAAGCGCTGCTGCCGGTCGGCAAGCAATCGTTCGACGGCTACCGGCTGCTGCAGGAGTACTTCGCCTTCGCGCCGCGTTTCATGTTCGTCGAACTGGCCGGATTGCGCGGCGCGCTGCGTCATTGCCGCGGCCAGGACGCGGAGATCGTGATCCTGCTCGGTCAGGCGGACGCGTCGCTCGAACGTAGCGTCGATGCAGCGAATTTCGCGCTCGACTGCACGCCCGCCATCAACCTGTTTCGCCGCCGCACCGACCGCGTCGTGCTGTCGGAAGCGGCGTTCGAGCATCACATCGTCGTCGACCGCACGCGGCCGATGGACTACGAAATCCATCAGATCGAAGAAGTCACCGGCTACGGCACGGGCGCGCAGCAGCAATACCGGCCGTTCCACTGCGCGAAGGACCTCGACACGCCGGGCGAGGGCGGCGCGTTCTATCAGTTGCGCCGTGAGGCGCGACGCGCGTCGGCGCGGCAGCAGCAGAATGGCGCGCGCAGCAGCTACCTCGGCAGCGAAGCGTTCATCGCGCTGGTCGATGCGGCGAGTGCGCCGCAGGGCGGCGAAGTGCATCAGCTCGGCATCAGCGCGTGGTGCACGAACCGCGACCTGCCGCTGTCGATGCCGCTCGGCGCGGGCTCGACCGACTTCACGCTCGATGCCGAAGCGCCCGTCACCGCCGTGCGCTGCGTCGCGGGGCCGAGCCGGCCGCTGCCGTCGTTCGCCGAGGGACCGGCTGCATGGCGGCTGCTCGATCATCTGTCGCTGAACTACGCGTCGCTCGTCGATACGAACGAGCAGGAAGGCGCCCGCGCGCTGCGCGAACTGCTCACGCTGTACTGCCCGGCCGATGACGCCGCCGCGCACCGGCAGGTGGAGGGGCTGCGCTCGGTGTCGTGCGCGCCTGTCGTGCGGCGCTTGCCTTCGCCGGGGCCGATCGTCTACGGGCGCGGCCTCGCGATCACGCTGCGCTTCGACGACGCCGCGTTCGAGGGCGCGAGCGCGTTCCTGCTCGGCGCGGTGCTCGCGCAATTCTTCGCGCAATACGTGTCGATCAATTCGTTCACCGAAACTCACGTCGCGACGCTCGCGCGTGGTCCGATCATGCAGTGGCCAGCGAGGACCGGAAGATGCGCGACGCTTTGACCATCGACGGCGTGCTTGCGCGCGACGCTCGTCGCTTCGACTTCTTTCAGGCGCTGCGGCTGATCGAGCGCGCGCATGCCGAGCGCCCGCGCCTTGGCCGGTCGCTGGCCGCGCGCGACGACGCCGTACGCCTGTCGCAAGATACCGAGCTGATCTTCCATCCGACCACGCTCGGCGACTACGTGCCGGGCGAGGGCGGGCAGCCCGGCCGCCTCGCGGTGAATTTTCTCGGCCTGCTCGGACCGAACGGCCCGCTACCGACCCATCTGACCGCCTATGTGCGCGATCGCGCCCGCAACGCGAACGATCCGACGCTCGCGCGCTTTCTCGACGTGTTCCATCACCGGATGCTGTCGCTGTTCTATCGCGCGTGGGCCGACGCCCAGCCGGTCGTGAGCGCCGAGCGGCCGGGCGACGATCGGTTCGCGGCTTACGTCGGCAGCCTGTTCGGTTTGGGCGCGCCCGCGCTCGCCGATCGCGACGCCGTGCCTGATGCCGCCAAGCGTCACTTCGCGGGCGTGCTCGCCGCGCCGACGCGCCACGCGGACGGTCTGCGCTTGATTCTCGCGCGCTTCTTCGGTGTGAACGTGTCGATCGAGCCATGGCGCGGCCACTGGATCGCGCTGCCGGAGGACGCCCGCACGCGTCTTGGCGGCGCGCGGCTCGGTGTATCGACGGTCGTCGGCACGCGGGTGTGGGACTGCCAGCACAAGTTCCGCATTGCGATCGGACCGCTCGGCTACGCCGACTTCGTCCGCTTCCTGCCGGGCGGGCAGAGCCTCCCGAAGCTCGTCGACTGGGTGCGCAACTACGTGCGCGATCCGCTCGACTGGGACCTGACGCTGCATCTGAAGCGCGACGAGGTGCCCGCACTGCGCCTGCAAGGGACGGCCACGAACGCAGCCGCGAACGTGGCCACGACCGGCTCACGCCTCGGCTGGAACACCTGGCTCACGAGCGGCGCGCCGGTCCATGACAACCATCGGGTCGTGATCGCCGCGCAGGCGGGAGCGAGCCATCGCAAGGAGAGTTCACATGACTGAGATCAGCCGCGTCGCGCTGTTCGGCAAGCTCGATCCGCTTGCCTATCGCGCGATCGAAAACGGCGCCGCGTTCTGCAAGCTGCGCGGCAATCCCTATGTCGAGCTGGCGCACTGGGTGCATCAGATCCTGCTCGCGGCGGATTCGGATTTGCGGCGCCTCGTGCGTCATTTCGAGCTGGACGAGGCCGCGCTCGAACGCGATCTGACAGCCGCGCTCGATCGTCTGCCGCGCGGCGCCACCTCTGTTTCCGACATCTCCGCACAGGTCGACGAAACGGTCGAGCGCGGCTGGGTGTTCGGTTCGCTGATGTTCAATGCCGCGAAGGTGCGCACCGGACATCTCGTGATCGGCATGTTGCGCACGCCAAACCTGCGCAATGCGCTTTACGCGCTTTCGCGTCAGTTCGAGAAAATCAGCTTCGATGCGCTGTCCGGCCGCTTCGACGCGCTGCTCGAAGGTTCACCTGAAGCGCATGCCGCCAGCGCCGATGAGCCGGTGGCGCCCGTGCTCGCACCGTCCGGTCAGCAGGACGCGCTCAGCCGCTATACGGTCGATCTCACCGCCGAGGCACGCGAGGGCAAGTTGGATCCCATCGTTGGACGCGACATCGAGATTCGTCAGGTCATCGACATTCTGATGCGCCGGCGCCAGAACAATCCGATCCTCACGGGCGAGGCAGGCGTCGGCAAGACGGCGGTGGTGGAAGGTTTCGCGCAGCGTGTCGTCGCGGGCGAGGTGCCTCCGGCCTTGCGCGAGGCCGTCGTGCGCACGCTCGACGTCGGTCTGCTGCAGGCGGGCGCGAGCGTCAAAGGCGAGTTCGAAAACCGGCTCAAGCAGGTGATCGAGCAGGTGCAGGCGTCGCCAAAACCGGTGATTCTTTTCATCGACGAAGCGCATACGCTGGTCGGCGCGGGCGGCGCGGCCGGCACCGGCGATGCCGCCAACCTGCTCAAGCCTGCGCTCGCACGCGGCACACTGCGCACCATCGCCGCGACGACGTGGGTCGAATACAAGAAGCACATCGAGAAGGACCCGGCGCTCACGCGGCGCTTCCAGGTGGTCAAGGTGCCGGAGCCTTCCGAGGCAGGCGCGATCGCGATGATGCGCGGCCTCGTGGGCAAGATGGAACAGCATCACGGCGTCCAGGTGCTCGACGAGGCGCTGGAGGCCGCCGTGAAGCTCTCACATCGCTTCATCCCGGCGCGCCAGTTGCCCGACAAGGCGGTGAGCCTGCTCGACACGGCCTGTGCACGCGTCGCGGTGAGCCAGCAGGCGCTGCCGCCCGCCATCGACGATGCGAAGCGGCGCATCGAGACATGGCAGACCGAAAGCGAGATCGTCACGCGCGAAGCGGCGCTTGGCATCGACACGCGGGAACGCGCCGCCGATGTCGCGGCGCGTCTTGATGCGGAGCGCGCGCGCCTCGCCGATCTCACCGCGCGCTGGGAAGCGGAGCGCGCGCTGGTCGTGCGCATCCTCGCGTTGCGGCGGGCCATCGAGGAGGGTGGCGAGGTTGCGACGCCCGCCGAATTGCAGGCGTTGACCGCTGAGCTGGCAGAACGTCAGGGCGAAGCGCCGCTCATTTTGCCGAGCGTGGATGCGCACGCGGTCGCGTCGGTAGTGCAGGACTGGACCGGCATTCCGGTCGGCCGCATGGTTCGCGACGAAGCCGCGAGTGTGCTCGATCTGGCGGCGACGCTGAACCGCCGCATCGTCGGGCAGCGTCACGCGATGGAGATGATCGCGCGCCGCGTGCAGACCGCGCGCGCAGGGCTCGACGATCCTTGCAAGCCGGTCGGCGTGTTCATGCTGGCGGGCACCTCGGGGGTCGGCAAGACCGAAACCGCGCTCGCACTTGCCGAGGCGCTGTATGGCGGCGAAGACAACATCATCACCGTGAACATGAGCGAATACCAGGAGGCGCATACGGCGTCGCTGCTCAAGGGCGCGCCGCCGGGATACGTCGGCTATGGCGAGGGCGGCGTGCTCACCGAGGCGGTGCGGCGGCGTCCCTACAGCGTCGTGCTGCTCGACGAATTCGAGAAGGCCCACCCGGATGTGCACAAGCTCTTCTTTCAGGTCTTCGACAAGGGCCGCATGGAAGACGGCGAAGGCCGCGAGATCGATTTCAGCAACACGCTGATCCTGCTCACCACCAACGTCGGCACCGAACTGATCACGCATCTGTGCGGCGGCGGGCGCGAGGCGCCGGCGCCGGAAGAGATCGCGCGAGCACTGCGCACGCCGCTCCTCGAAGCGTTTCCTCCCGCGTTGCTCGGACGCGTCGCGGTGATCCCGTATTACCCGCTCGACGACGCGATGCTCGATGCGGTGATCCGCCTGCAACTCGCGCGCATCGGCCGGCGTATCGCGCAGCAGTATCGCGTGAGCTTCGACTACAACGACGCGGTGGTCGGCCAGATCGCGCGACGCTGCACGGAACTCGCGAGCGGTGGCCGGATGATCGACGCGATCCTCACCAACACGCTGCTGCCGCGAGTGAGCAGGGAATTCCTCGGCCGTCTGGTCGAGGGCCGCACGGTCGGGAAAGTCGAAGTCGGCGTGTGCGACGGCGACTTTACCTATGCCTTCGACTAACCGACATCTGACAAGGAGCCAGCCATGCCACAACAAGTCAGCATGGGCGCGACATTGGAATGCTCGTTCGGCATGACGCCGTCGACGCTCGTCGTGCTGCCCGTGAACCGGGTGCGCTGTGAAGGGCCGCTCGCCGCGAACATCATGGATCACGTGCCGCTCGTGAACATCATGCCGTTCGGCATGTGCACCTCGCAGGCGAATCCGGAGGTCGCCGCGGCCACCGCCGCCGCGCTCGGCACACCGACGCCGATGCCTTGCATTCCCGCGACCATGTCGCCGTGGGCGCCCGGTGCGCTCAACGTGCTGCTCGGCAACCAGCCGTCGCTCGACAACGTGTCCACCTGCCTGTGCAACTGGGGCGGCGTGGTGACGATCGTCGATCCCGCGACTTGCGAAACGCAGATTCCCTGACGGCGAGGCCGGCGATGATGCTCACCGATACCGATCGGATCGCGCAGGTGACCTGCGCGCTCGGCAAGAACGCGCTGGTGCTCTATCGCATGCGCGGCGTTGAGGAACTCGGGCGGCTCGCGCAATGGAATGTCGAGCTGCTCGCCGATCAGTCGAATCTCGACATCGCGAGAATGCTCGGCAGCGACTTCTCGCTGTCGCTGCAGATTCCTGGCGGCGGCACGCGGGAGTACAACGGCATCGTCACGGCGTTGGAGCTGGCGCGTGCGGCGAGCACGCAGCCCAACCGCCCGGCGATGTATCGCGCCACCGTGCGCCCGCGCCTCTGGCTGCTTACCCGTGCGTCGCATTGCCGCTTTTTTCACCAGATGAGCGTGCCCGCGATCATCGGCAAGGTACTGGCCGACTATCACATCGACTTCGAGAACAAATGCTCGGCGACGTATCCGAGCCTCGAGCATTGCGCACAGTATCGCGAGACGGATTTCGATTTCGTGAGCCGGCTCGCCGAGCGCGAAGGCATCTACTACTTCTTCGAGCAGCGGGGCGGCAAGCATCGGCTGATTCTCACCGATTCGTCGCAGGTGCACGGCGCCACACCGCATTGCGCGGCGCTCCCGTTTCGTGCGCATCCGGCCACGCCGCACGAGCACGAGTGGGTCTATGCATGGTCCACCGGCGGCGAAGTGGCCACGGGCATCGTCGAGATCAATGACTACGACTTCGAAAAGCCGTCGCAGTCGGCGCAGCAGGGTCTGCTCGCGCGGGCGTTGCGCAGCACGCGGTTCGACCCGGCCGTCTATGCGATGCAGGAGCACGCGCCGGGCTATACGCAGCACGAGGACGCCGAACGGCTGGCGCGCGCGCATGTCGAGGCGCATCAGGCGTCCAACGTGTTCGTCAGCGCACGCACGACCGCGCGCGCCATCTGGCCGGGTGGCCTCGTGCGGCTGAGCGGACACCCGCTGGAGCAGCAGAATCGTGAGTACCTCGTCGTTTCGGCCGAGTACGCGATCAATTCGGACGACTATCTGTCCACGCTCGAACCGCACGAGCGGCCGCCCGTATTCGATTGCGCGTTTCGGGCACTGCCGCGCGACGCCGGATTTCGCGCCGCGCGTAGTACCCCGCGAGCGCGCGTCGCCGGGCCGCAGACAGCGGTGGTCGTCGGGCCGAAGGGCGAAGAGATTCACACCGACAAGTACGGGCGCATCAAGGTGCAGTTCCATTGGGAACAGCTTGCGCCGGAGGCTTCGCGCGAGTCGTTGCAGCGCTGCTGGGTACGGGTCGCGCAGCCGTGGGCCGGTAAGGGCTACGGGGCGTTCTTCCTGCCGCGCATCGGTCAGGAAGTGCTGGTGCATTTCATCGAGGGCGACCCGGACCAGCCGCTCGTGATCGGCAGCGTCTACAACGCCGCGCAGACCACGCCATACGAACTCGCCGCGAAGATGGCGCGCACCACGCTCAAGAGCAATTCGACGAAGGGCGGCAACGGCTTCAATGAAATGCGCTTCGACGATACCAGGGAGGCCGAGCAACTGTTCTTCCATGCCGAGCGCGATCTGGAGACCTGGGTGAAGCACGACGCACTGACGCGCATCGGCAACGAGCGCCATGTCATCGTCGAACACGACGATCTGGCGCGCTGCGGCGGCAATCGCAGCGATGCCGTGCAGGGCAACCAGCGCGTGCGGATCGGCGGCAAGTATTCGCTCGATGTCGGCGGCGATACGCAGCACAAGAGCGGGGCGAATATTTCGGTGGGTGCGGGTGTTAACGTCGATATCAAGGGCGAGGCCAACGTGACCGTCGAGGCGGGCGTGACGCTCACGCTCAAGGCGGGCGGCAACACGATCGTGCTGGGGCCATCCGGCATCGCGATCAATGCGGCCGGGCCGGTGTCGATCGATGGCGTGGTGGTGCAGATCAACTGTGGCGGCGGGGGCGGCGGGGCGGGCGCGGCGAGCGCTTCGCCCGATGCCCCCGCCGATCCCCGCCAGGCCGACGACGGCTCGAAATGAATGCGCACGGAGGAGACTTCATGTATCTGACGCTCACGGTCGACACGTATCAGGGCAGCGCGCCCGATGCGCCGTTCGCATGCCGTTTCGGTGCAGCGGGCGGCACTATCGGCCGCGGCACCGACGCCACGATGAGGCTGCCGGATGCGGCGAAAACCGTGTCGCGTGTGCATGCGCGAATCGATTGGACCGAGGACGGCTGGCGCTTCGCCGACCTCGGCAGCAATCCCAGCCGGCTCAACGGGCGGCCGCTCGCCAGTGGTCAGCCCGCGCGGCTCGCCAACGGCGACTTGCTGGAGATTGGCGGCTATCGCCTCGCTGTGCGGACATTGGAACCCGCGCCCGCCGAAGCCTTCGACGCGCCCCTCGGCGTGCACGACCGCCGCGATTTCGACCCGCTCGACCGCTCGAGCCAGCGCGACGACGCGTTGACCGAAGCGTTTGCGCACGATCCGCTCGCTCGCGCGGCGGTGCTCGCGGATTCTCGACTGCCGGGCCCGCGCTTCGATCCACTCGCCGCGCCGCTTGGCGACGCGCACCCGGCGCACGAAGGGCCGAGGCGCCTCGACGGCCACGCGGTATTCGCCGGTTCCGGAAGCGATCACGTGCCACCCGAGCAGTTCGCCTACGTGCCCCCTGCCGGCGCGATGACGCATGCGCCGGCGGGCGGCATTCCGCACGACTACGATCCGCTGGACGATGTCTTTCCCTCGTCTTCCCCGAGCGCCGCGTCACGACCGCTGCGTGAACCGGTGCAGCGCCCCTCGACCCAGCCTGCCGCGCTGTCCCGCGCCGCGCCGGCGCGCGGCGTGGCAGCCAATGATGCCAACACCGATGCGGCCTTCGCGGCGCTGCTCGACGGCCTCGGCATCGACGGCGGCGCGCTCGCCGGGCGCAACGCCGCCGAGGTCGCGCGTCTTGCCGGTGCGATGCTGCGCGCGGCGGTGCGCGGCGTGGTCGACGTGCTGCTGTCACGCTCGATGCTCAAGCGCGAGATCAGCCTCGACACGACGATGCTCGTTCAGCGCGACAACAACCCGCTCAAGTTCTTCCCCGACGGTGACGGCGCACTCGCGCAGATGCTGCGCGGCGCGAGCGCCGGATATCTGCCGCCGCAGACGGCGCTCGAAGGCGCATTCGACGATATCCGTCGTCACGAGCTCGCGGTTCTCGCGGGCACGCGCGCGGCGATGCAGCACCTGCTCGGCCGCTTCGACCCGCAGGCGATCGTCGCTGCCGACACACGGCGCGGCAGGTTCGACTGGCTGCCCGCCCTCAGAAAGGCGCGCCACTGGGACCGCCTGATCGCGTTGCACGCCGAGCTCACGCGAGCGAGCGCCGACGACCTTCAGGCGCTGTGCGGCAGCGCCTTCAACGACGCATACGAGCGCCAGGTGAACGACTGCGCCGACGCGATCCCGCTGGCTCCTTCAATCCGATAGCGAGGCGACGATGTCCTGGAACAACAAGGTGATCTGGTCGGAAGGCATGCTGCTTCAGCCGCAGCATCTGCAACAGCATGACCGCTACCTGCGCGCGCAGATCGATGCCCGCTGCGCCGCGCTGCGGCCCTATGCGTACGGCTTCTCGGAGCTGGCGATCGACATGGAGCAGTTGAAGCTCGGCCGCATCGCGTTGACCGCCTGCGCGGGCGTGTTGCCCGACGGCAGTCCGTTCCGCCTGCCCGCCGACGACGATCTGCCGCTGCCGCTCGCCGTACCCGAGGACGCACGCGATCTGACGGTCGTGCTGGCGCTGCCCGTCGCGCGCCGGGGCGTGCCTGAAGCCTCGCATGGAGCGCAGACAGAAGGCGCGGGCGGCCCTGATGGTTTCACGCGTCACCGCATCGCGGAGACCGAAGTGCTCGACAGCAACGACGGCGCTGTCGGCGCGGCGCTCGTGCAGGTCGGCAAGCTCCAGCTGCGGCTCGCGTTCGAGCGGGATGTGGCCCATGCGCACACGTCGCTCGGGATTGCGCGCATCGTCGAGCGACGTGCGGACAACAGCCTCGTCATCGATGCCGCCTACGCGCCGCCTTGCCTCGACTATCGCGTGTCGCGCCGCTTGTGCGGCTTCGTCGACGAACTCGTGGGTCTCATGCATCAGCGCGCCGATGCGCTCGCCGCGCGTCTTGCCCAGCCCGCCGCGACTGGCGCGGCAGAGATCGCCGACTTTCTGCTGCTGCAGGTCCTCAACCGGGCGGAGCCGTTGTTCGCGGGGATCGCATCGACCACCGGCCTGCATCCGCATGATCTGCATCAGCACGCCTTGCAACTGGCCGGCGAGCTTGCGACCTTCAGCCAGCCCGGCAAGCGTCCCGCCGGGTTCCCGGTGTATCGCCACGAGCGGCTCGACGAGACCTTCACGCCGCTCGTCGACGCGCTGCGTGGCGCGCTCAGTGCCGTGATGGACCCGCATGCGGTGCCGATCGCGCTGGAGGAGCGCAAGTACGGCTTGCGGGTGGCGATCGTGCCGGACCGCGAGCTGTTCGCCTCCGCGAGCTTCGTGCTGGCGGTGAAGGCCGATCTCGCGCCGGCCGCGCTGCTCAACGGCTTCCCGCAGCAGGTCAAGCTCGGGCCTGTCGAGCGCATCCGCGATCTCGTCAATCTGCAATTGCCGGGCATCGCGTTGCGTGCGCTGCCGGTGGCGCCGCGCCAGTTGCCGTTCCATGCGGGCTTCACCTATTTCGAGCTGGAACGCGGCGGCGAGTTGTGGCGGCAGTTCGCCACGTCGGCCGGCGTCGCGCTGCACGTTGCGGGTGACTTCCCCGGTATCGAGCTCGAGTTCTGGGCGATCCGCCCATGAGCGCGGCCGGGCCACATTCGACGAAGGACCTCACCGTGAACGCACCGACCTTTCCGCAAACCGGCTTCGACCCGGACGAAACCATCCTGATTCCGCAACCGGGCGGGCGCACGGCGGCGCGTCGGCGCAATGAGAAACGCAATGACGAGCGCGATGACGACCGCCATGACGAGCGTGACCAGGAGCGCGAGCAACCGGCGCCAGGCATGGCTCGCGCGCCGGTGCTGCCGGCCGCGTCCGGCCTGAACCCGCTCGTGCGCGCCGCGAATGCGCTGCTCGCGCTCGCGCTGCCGCTGCGCCAGCGCGCGTCGATCGCCGATATCGAAGGACTGCGCGCCGAGCTTGCACGAATGGTGCGAGCCTTCGAGCAGGACGCGCGCGCAAGCGGCATCGATACCGAAAAGCTGGCGGCGGCGCGCTACTGCCTGTGCACCTGCATCGACGAGGCGATCTCGGGCACACCGTGGGGCAGCGGCGTATGGGCGAGCCGCAGCCTGCTCGTCACGTTCCATAACGAAGCGTCGGGCGGCGAGCGCTTCTTCCTGATCCTGCAACGACTCGCGCAGGACCCGGCGCGCAACGTCGATGTTTTGGAACTGCTGTATGTGATTCTGTCGCTCGGCTTCGAAGGACGGTATCGCCTGATCGACGGCGGGCGCAGCCAGCTCGAATCCGTTCGCGAGCGGCTCGAGCGCATCATCCGCAACCAGCGTGGCGCTTTCGAGAGCGAGCTGTCGGTGCATTGGCGGCCCGCCGAGCGCGCGCGCAGGCCGCTCGGGCAGCGTATGCCGCCGTGGGTTTGCGCCGCGCTCGCGGCTGTCGTCGTGGTGGCGACGCATATCGTGCTCGCGCAAAGCCTGAACCGCACGTCCGACCCGGTGTTCGACGCGCTCAACCGCATCCGGGTGAGCGAGCGTCCCTCCGCGCAGGCGAACGTGATCGCGCCTGCCGCGATGCCCGCTGCCGCCGCGACCCTGTCGACGTTTCTGGCACCCGAGATCCGCCAGGGGCTTGTTTCGGTGCGCGAGACGGCGGACCGCTCGATCATCACGATCACCGGCGACAACCTGTTCGCGTCCGGCAGCGCAACGCTCGATCCGGCCTACGACGCGTTGATCGGACGCATCGCCGAGGCGCTGAAAAGCGTGCCCGGCAAGGTCGTCGTCACGGGCCACACCGATGACCAGCGGCTGCTGTCCGCGCGCTTCCCGTCCAATTGGCACCTGTCGCAGGCGCGCGCCGAAAGCGTGCGCGCGATGCTCGCGTCGCTGACCGGCGCACCCGCGCGCTTTTCCGCTGAAGGACGGGGCGACGCCGAGCCGCTCGCGTCGAACGAAACGCCCGCTGGCCGCGCGAAAAACCGCCGCGTCGAAATCACGCTGCTCGCGCCGGGCGCGTCCTCGTGACGCGCGGCGCAGCCTTACTCATCCGTATCGACATTCAGTCGACGAAGAGGCATGGAGACACCGATGAAAAAGATCGCAGGTTCGCTGACGCCGCCGCAATGGCTCACGCTCGCGGGCGTGCTCGCGCTGCTCGTCGTCGTGTGGTTCGAGGGGCCGCTGTTCGCGTTCAATGGACACACGCCGCTCGAATCGCCGCGCGCGCGCTGGATCGCGATGGCGCTGCTCGTCGCCGCGTGGGTGCTGGCCTGGGGCGCGCGCGCGGGCGTCGCGCGGCTCGTCAATCTGCGCTTCGTCAGCGGTTTCGCAGGGCAGAGTCAGGCGGCGGGCAACGCGGAACTCGCGGTGCTGCGCGAGCGCTTCGAGCAGGCGCTTGCAATTCTTCGCCAGGCGCGCATGACAGGCATCAACGGCCGCCAATGGGTGTACCAGCTGCCGTGGTACATGTTCATCGGCGCGCCGGGCACCGGCAAGAGCACCGCGCTCGCGCACTCGGGCCTGCGCTTTCCGCTGCGCGAGAAGCTCGGTGACGCGGCGATCGGCGGCGTCGGCGGCACGCGCCACTGCGACTGGTGGTTCACCGACGACGCAGTCCTCGTCGATACCGCGGGCCGCTACACGACCCAGGACAGCGACGCGCAAGCCGACGGCTCCGCGTGGACCGGGTTTCTGCAACTGCTGCGCAAGTACCGGCCACGCCGGCCGTTGAACGGTCTCATCGTGACGGTCTCGGCGGCGGATCTCGTGCGTGAGGACGAGGCGGCGCGCGACGCGCACATCCGCACGATCCGCAGCCGGCTCACGGAGCTGAGCGAGCGGCTCGGCGTGCGCTTTCCGGTCTATGTCGTCGTGACCAAGTGCGATTTGCTCGCGGGCTTCACCGAGTTCTTCGACGACCTCGGCGAAGCGGAGCGCAACCAGGTCTGGGGCATCACGTTCCCACTCGACGAGTCGCCGACTGCCGGCGCCGCGCTCGCCGCGTTCCCCGCCGAATTCGACGCGCTCGGCGCGCGGCTGCAGGCGCGCGTGCTGCATCGCATGCAGCGTGAAACGGACCTGCAGCGGCGCGCGCGCTTGTACGGCTTCGCGCAACAGTTCGCGGGACTGCAGCCGGCGCTCGGGCGTTTTCTCGACGGCGCGTTCCGCGGCACCCGCTTCGAGGCGTCGCCGCTTCTGCGCGGCGTGTACTTTACGAGCGGCACGCAGCACGGCCGGCCGATCGACCGTGCGATCAGCGCCATCGCGCAATCGCTCGGATTGCGCAGCGACGTTGCGTACCAGCGCGACGCATCGGGGCGCGCGTACTTCATCAACCGGCTGCTCAAGGACGTGGTGATCGCCGAGGCCGGGCTGGTGGGCGTGAACACGCGCTTCGAGCAATGCCGCGCCTGGCTGCGGCGCGGCGCGCTCGCGCTGGTTGCTGCGGCGCTGATGCTCGCGCTCGCGGGCATGGCTGTGAGCTATCAGCGCAACCGTGCCTATGTCGCAGAGTTCGAGCGGCAAACCCGGCACGTCGAGCAACTGGCGCGAGAAGCGAACGCGGCCGCCACTCCGCTCGCGGTGCTGCCGTTGCTCGACGCGGCGCGCGCGCTGCCCGGCGGCTACGCGGACACCGGTAAGCCGGTGCCGTGGCTCACCCGGCTCTGGCTCTATCAGGGCGACAAGCTCGGCCAGCAAGCGCGTGTCACCTACCGGCGTCTGCTCAATCAGACCTTGCTGCCGCTCGCGGTCGGCAAGCTCACGCAGGAGCTGCACGATGGCGCTCCCGAAAATGCTTCGGAAACCGAATCGTATCGCTATGAAGCCTTGCGCGCATACCTGATGCTCGGCGACGCGGCGCATTTCGACCCCGCCGCGCTGCGCACCCATCTGGTCTCAGCGCTTGCAGGCAATGCGAGCGCCGCGCAAAGAAGCGCGCTCGATGGGCACCTCGCCGCGCTGTTCGACAAGACGCAGTTCGATCCGTCACTGCCGCTCGACAATGCGCTCATCAAGGCGGCACGCGCGCGCCTCGCCGAATTGCCGCTGTCACAACGCATCGGCAACCGGGTGGACGGCGAACTCGCGCAGGCGAATCTGGCTGCCTTCAACGTGAGCGCTGCCGCCGGACCGAACGCGCCGCTGCTGCTCAGGCGAACGAGCGGCGCGCCGCTCACGGCCGGCGTGGCGGGCGCGTACACGCGCGCCGGCTACGCGCAATACATGCGAGCGCGCGACGCCGCGCTCGCCGATGTCGCGAAGGACGCCTGGGTGCTTGGCCGTGACGACGTCGCGCTCACGCCCGAGGGCATCGCCGCGTTGCGCGCCGCGCTCGACGAGCGCTACTTCGACGCCTATATCCACGCATGGGACAGCTTTCTCGACGATGTGACCATCGTGCCCATCACGAGCCTTGCCGATGGCGCGCGTGTCGCAAACGGGCTATCCGCGCCTGATTCGCCGCTCAGAAAGTTCATCGCCGCGGCCGCGCGCGAGACGACACTCGCGGCGAACACATCCGGCAAGCAGGACGCGGCGACGCGCGTCGACGAACACTTTCAACCGTTGCACGAACTCGCGGGCAAGCCGGGCGACGCTGCCGCGCTGGACCGCGACCTTGCACCGCTGAAGGACGCCGCCGTGTATCTCGACGCGGCCGACGCCGCGCGCAGAATGGGCCAGCCCGCGCCCGCCGGCGACGCGCTCGGCAAGCTGAGGCTCGCGAGCCAGACGGCGCCGGCGCCGCTCACACCGGTTGCGGCATCGCTCGCGACGGCGGGTACAGCGCTCATGGAAGGGGGCGAACGCGCACGCCTCGACGCGCAGTGGAACGCAAATGCGGGACCGTTGTGCCGCCGCGCGCTCGATGGCCGTTATCCCTTCGTGCATGGCTCGACCAGCGATGTCGCCGCCGACGACTTCGGCAAGCTGTTCGCACCGGGCGGCCTCATCGACGACTTCTTCCAGAAAAACCTCGCCGCGCTGGTCGACACGAGCGGACCTGTGTGGCAATGGCGGGACGGGACTCCGCCCGCGGGCACGTCGCGTGACGTGCTGGCGCAGTTTCAGCGCGCCGCGCAGATCCGCGACGCGTTCTTTCACGACGGCAGCCGCGACATGTCGATCCGTTTTCGCGTGAAGGCACTTTCCCTCGATCCGGCCGTGACGCAGGTGAATCTCGACATCGACGGTCAGCAGCTTGCGCTCAAGCAGGACGGTCTCCAATCGATGCTGCTGCAATGGCCGAGCGGCAAGAATACGGGCCGCGCGGCCGCGCAGTTCGATCCGCCCGCCGCCACACAGGCCCCGCCGCTGGATGCGAGCGGCCCGTGGGCGCTTTTGCATTTGATCGACACCGGCAGGCTCGAAGGCACTGCGCAACCGGACCGCTACAGGCTGACGCTCGATTCCGCCGGACGCAAGGCCGTGCTCGAGCTGGATGCGACGAGCGTCGTCAATCCGTTCCGGCGCGCGCCGCTCGAACAGTTTCGCTGTCCGGAGCATCTGTGATGGCGTCGCCGGGTGTCGCCGGATGCTTCGGCAAGCTGCGCGGCACCGGCGACTTCGTGACGCGGCGCCTGCCGGCGTGCTTCGTCGAACCTTGGGACGCGATGCTGCAGGCGGGCCTGCTCGCGAGCCGCGCGGCGCGCGGGCGTGCCTGGCTCGATGCGTATCTGACCGCGCCGCTATGGCGCTTCGCGCTCGGCGGCGGCGTGCTGGGAGAGAACGGCTGGGCGGGGGTGCTGATGCCGAGCGTCGACAGCGCGGGCCGGCACTTTCCACTCACGGTCGCCGCGCCGGTCGATGCGCTTGCGTGGCCGCTGTGGCGTGCGCAAGCGGACGCGTGGTTCGAGCGGTGCGCTGCGCTCGCGCTCGCGACGCTCGATGAGCGCGCGCGTCTGGCGGACTTCGATGCCGGATTGCTGGCGCTCTCGCACGCGCATGATGCGAGCGGCGTTTCGACGCCGTTACAGGTCGGTGCGTGGGGCATGAGCGTCTGGTGGCAAGCGGAAGCGACGCGCACGAACGTAGGTCTGCCCGATGCCGCGTTCGTCGCCGGGTTGTTCGACAGTGCCGCCGACGGCGCGCACTAGGTGCACGAACACTGGAACCTGCTGGAGCTCATGATTCAGGTCGGCCAGACCTTCAGATAGTCCACAATATAGCGGTGACAAACACAACACCTGAATCGAATGTGGACGTTATTCTCGCCGACGGCGATCTGCTCGAGACAGTATCGGCCTTTCGTTTTGGGCACACAATAACCCAGATGAAGCAATAAAAAATGCTGACTGCCTGACGTGTTACGTTGGCATGCGTCAATAGACCACCGGAGATATAACGAATGTCCTACAAACTGCTCCGTGTAATGATGCTCTGTGCGATCGGGATGATAGGTGGAGCAAATGCCTGTACGATCTCCGAAGGCATGGAAAATAGCTTACCGCTTAATTCCGTGGACATTCCCAATTCCGATCGGCTAAGAATCGCCGACATGGTTATGGCAGCACGCCAATGGCCCGATGCGGAAATCCGTGGCATTGTGTATGCAGGCGGGTACGTGAAAGAGCAAGCTCCCAAAACAATCGCAGAAGCACGCGCAGCGGCGCTCAAGACCTATCTCGTCCAACTCGGCGTGAAAGAAGGAAACATCTGGATTGATACGAGAATCATCAAGAAACCCGATATTGGCGATAAAGGAAGTGCAGCACTCAATCAGATATCAGTGACCCTTGTGCCAATCTGTAACGGCGGGTGCGAAAGGCTATGCAACGATTCGCGCGTCACGCCGACAACCAAAGCTATCAAGTGAGAACTTGCTCCGCTTCGGCAAAGCCTCTAACGAACAAAGGGTTTGTGCGAGTACAGCGAACCGTGACGGCAAGGCTGACGCCATTGCGTACGTCTCCCCGAACGTTTCGATCATGCTACGCATTGCATTGACGCTGATCGCGTTCGCCGATGCGCCGCTAGCGGCCTGCACCGTGATTCACATCGAAGGCAACGGGAACGGCGCAATGCCGCCTTGAATTGTTAAGGAGCCCATACCGGAAAAAGCGCACCGGAAAATGAGATGCGCTGAAATATTGTTAATGTTTGTCAAAGCGGCTCTATCCCGATTTAAAGCGGTTGACCGGGACCCGTCTGGCCGGTTAATTGTTCAGGTGTCGACTGGTAGACAGGAGGAGGTCGAATGCAACAACAAGCACAGGAAGGCACCCGGGAGCTTATGACGGACGAGGAAGAATGTCTGTGTTGCCGCGTGACCTATTCAATATATTCCACATTCCCGCCAATGCCTTCCGCAATGGCGCTGAACGCCGAAACCGGCGAATGGTTTCCGTTTGACAGGCTGAAGTCGTATCCAACCGGTTACGAGATGGCCGAAGCCCTCGGTTACGCATGGGCTTGTGAATGTCGCGGACGCTCCCCTGATACCGTGCAGGAAGAAGGCCCGTTATCGCTCCACCGCGCAATGCCCCGGTCAGTGCTTCCGGAGTCGTCCATCTGCCTCGAATGCATGATCCACGCTGCCGGGCAAGGCGCGATGATCCTGGAGCGCTGATGATTACCGCCTCTGTGAAGGAACAGCTTCGCCAGTATGGGGAACAGCGCTTCAGTGGCAACGTGCTGGCGCTAGTCGATGGTATCCAGTACCAGCAGCATACCGGCCAGCAACTCACGCCCGAAAACGACAGGACGGTTTCGCTGTTCGCGGGAACGAACGACGTGGCACTCGCGCACGCGGGGCCGTGGCTGGTTGATCCGAAGACGGCGCGCGACCATCTTGCGGACCTGCGCGAACTCGAACAGGCCCGCCCAGGCGTGATCTGGCTGATTAGCTCGGAGAGCCTGGAGAGGCAGGCTGCAAAGCTGCGCCCGCACCTGACTGTCCGGATACCGGAAGGACGATCCGCCGTGCTGCGCTTCTGGGACCCCAGGGTGTTGCATGCGCTCAATGCGGTATGCCACGGCAGGAGCGAGCGCGAGCTTTTCAGGGCTGCCGACGCGTGGCACTACCTCAACGAAGGACGACGGTTCACCATCAACGACAATGGAATTGACCGAAGGACAATGGGCGCTTCTGAAAGCCCATGAAGACCGCAACTATGTGGATTTTATCCGTGGTCATATCGTGCGCGACTATCCCGCGCTCGCCAATGATCCGACCTTGCGCGATCGGCTTAATGCAGCCTTCGCGCAAACAAGGATGCTGCGCTTTACGCGTGACGTGCCGATAGTCGATTTCCTGTATGCGGAAGCAGCCACGCCGGGGTTCTACTGGATTCCGGCGGTCGTGGCGTGGCTGCACAAACCGGGCGTTTCGGCTGAACAGCGATTCGAAATGCTGATGCAGGTAACGCATAAAAGGCAACAGGAAATGAAGGAGAAACGCTGATGGGTATTCCATTCCTCGCAACGCTCGAAGCCGCGGCGCACGCGATGGCGCAGGCAATGCCTATACCCGTTCCAGTCCCGACCCCCGCACCGTCTGCCGGTTCTACGGGCGGCAGTGGCACTGGCGCGGGTGCAGAGGGCGGATGGGGCGAACTACCGCGTGACCGGTCCCGCGAACGCGAAAGGCCCTGCAAGTGCCCGCCAGAAAAAGGTGCTAAGGTGCAAAAAAACCATAGCATGAACCCCGAGCCGCGCCGCTACCAAGCCCATATTACGGGCTTCGAATATCGTATAGAGACAGACGAGAAAGGTAGGGAAACGAGGACCGGCTGGAATATGGAGTGGTTTTGGGAAGGGATCTATTTTGATGGCTTCCAAGATAAGCAATGTCTATTGCAGGAGGCCAAGGCGAATTACGATCAATTTCTGGACAAAAAAGGAAAGCCGCTTCCGTTTTTTGAAGGCTTCGACGATATGGTTGAAGCGATCGAAGAACAGGGCACCGTTGTTCGGCTCAATCCACCCACGAGGCTTATGTGGTATTTCCAGACGCCAAAGACAAGAGAGCTTATGTTGTCAGTGCTCCAAAAATTTAACGTTTCATCTGTCTACCAACCGTGAGTAGTCAATGAATATTTCTGAACAACATCGTGATCGTAGTGATCTTTCAAGCAGCGATTGGGAATACCATCTTCGACGCTTGCTCCCAGTCGTTAGCGTGTTGAAGGAGACGGACCGAAGGCTAGGCGAATGGTACGTCAAGGGAATGACGGAACAGGAAGCGCTTCAACGTCGCGTATATGAAGATATGGCACCTTCAACCGCTGCTATTGATTTCTTTTCGAAAAAATATCGAGGGAAAGGAAAGGACAAGCCAAAAACAATAGGGATATGGAACGGGATTAATTCCGATGAAGAAGGTGCGTCGATAAGGATTGGGATTGATGGAAAGGGGTTGTTTGCAAAATCAATTGAAATTGAAATTAATGAAAAAGACGAATCTTCATACTCCCGCCTTGGTAACTATATATCCGCCGCAGGTGTGATTGAGAAAATCGTGAATGCTTACGGATCGCTCTACGTCACTTTGGGGCCGCATTCTTATAATGCCGAAAAAACGTTCGATGATCGCCCCGGCGTAAGCTGGATGCTCTACCTGCCGCACGTTCTCACGCTAGCCCAGGTGCCTGAAGCGCGCGACCTTATCCCTGTCATGCGCGATGGCGAGCAGCAAGGCACGATCATCGTCAGCGTGACGGATGAAGTCTTTGACGTGAATAATCGGGAGCATCTAAAGGTGGCGAATGACATTGAGATTCGGCTGGCAGACCAAGACCTGTTGCCGCGATTCGTTGATCTCTGAGTTTGGCTCGCTATTCCCGCTTCAGCGGGCCTCTTTCCTGCGAAAAGTCCCCAACGCATAAAAGGCACCAAAAAATGAAGGAGAACCGCTGATGGGTATTCCATTCCTCGCAACGCTCGAAGCCGCGGCGCACGCGATGGCGCAGGCAATGCCTATCCCTGTTCCGTTCCCAATCGCCGCACCGTCTACAGGCGCCGCGGACAGCAACGGCACTGGTGCGGGTGCAGAGGGCGGATGGGGCTCACTACCGCGCGACCACTCCCGTGAGCGCGAAAGAGCGTGCAAGTGCCCGCCAGAAAAGGGTGCTAAGGTGCAAAAGAACCATAGCATGAACCCGGAGCCTCGACGCTATCAAGCCCGCATTACCGGATTCGAGTACGGGGTCATGACGGACGGTAGAGGTCGAGATACCAGCCAAGGCTGGAATATGGAATGGGAGTGGCTTGGCACGGACTTCGATGGATTTCGGCCATCACAATGCCTTCTGCAAGAGGCAAAGGGAAATTATGATCAATTTATCGGCGGAAACGGACAGCCCCTTGAATTTTTCAAGGGCTTTACAGGAATGACCGAGCAGATCAAAAAGCAGGGCACGACTGTGCGCGGAAACCCTCCGGCCAAGCTAATGTGGTATTTCCAGACTCCGAAGACAAGAGCGTTCATGTTGCCAACTCTGCAAAAATTGGCTGTTCCTTCTGTCTGCCAGCCGTGAGGAAGCAATGAATCTATCCGAGCAACACCGTGACCGTACCGATATTCCCAATGCAGATTGGGAATCTCATATGCGTCGCCTTCGCCCGATCCTGGATCTGTTGAAAGAGAAAGATCGAACGTTAGGCGAATGGTATCTAAAAGGCGAAACCGCGCAAGAGGCACTTCAGCATCGCGCCTATGACGGCAAGGCTCCAGCCAAGACAGCTATTGAAGCGCTATCGAAGGAATATGGGAGAAAGAATAAAGACGATCCGAAGACAGTCGGAATCTGGAATGGAATTCGATCGGATCAAATAGGTGCTTCGCTATCGCTTGAAATCGACGGAGGGGAAATTTTCCCGAAGTCGCTGGAGATTTCGCTTAACGAAAAAAATGAAAGACGGGGTTCGCGACTTGGCGACTATAGATCGGTAGCCGAAGTGCTTTCTGAGGTCGTTCGAACCTATGATTCGTTTTACGTTACATATGGACCGTTTTTTTATTACACGAACAAGGTATTCGATGATCGCCCCGGCGTAAGCTGGATGCTCTACCTGCCGCACGTTCTCACGTCAAGCGAAGTTCCCGAAGCGCGTGCCCTTATCCCTGTCACGCGCGATGGCAAGCAGCAAGGCACGATCATCGTCAGCGTGACGGATGAGGTCTTTGACGTGAACAACCGCACGCACGTCAAGGCGGCAAACGATATCGAAATCCGCCTGGCAGACCAGGACCTGTTGCCGCGATACATCGATCTTTAACCTTGCCCGCTTCGTTCTTGGAAGTTGCCTTGTTTCGGCGGGCTGCACAGTCTTATGCCGAAAGACCCCGATCGGCCGACAACGCTCGAAGCCTTGCGGGACCAGGTTTCGGGCCGTTAGTCAGAACATCGAGGCACATCCAGAAAGCACGCAATGACCGCAGTGATGTTGTCCTTGCCGCCCGCATCCAGCGCGAGCGCCACGAGGTCCCTGCATGCGTCGCCGATGCCGTGCGGCGTCATCGCGCCGAGCACCGCCTCGATCTCGCAATGCGAGACTTCCGCGTGCAAACCGTCGCTGCATAGCAGATAACGGTCCGCGGGCAGCCACGCATGCGCTTCGATGGCGGGGGCGATCGACGGCATCGGTCCGAGCGCCTGCAGCAGCGCGTTCCGTGGCGGCAGATGCTCGATGACACCGTGCTCCAGCGCCTGCTGATAAAGCGTGTGGTCGCGCGACAACTGCGATAGCGCGCCGTCGCGATAGCGGTAGAGCCGGCTGTCGCCGACGTGAAACGAGATCAGCCGCCCTGAGCCGGACGGCTGCCAGATGCCCGTCAACGTAGTGCCCATCGATCGAGGCGCAAGACGCTCGCGCACGTTTATCGCGTGCAGGATCGCGTTGGCGTGATCGAGCGCGTCGGCGGCGGCGCGCATCGCGCACGCCGTTGCATCGTAGACGGTGGCGTCGGGATCATCGGTGACCGTGGCGCCGGCGTGAGCGCGCGGTATTGCGTCAGCAGAGAGCCGCGCGGCGATGCAGTCGAGCGCAGTCGCGCTGGCGCGGGCGCCGAATGCGTGACCGCCCATGCCATCCGCGACCGCGATCAGGTTCGACGCCGGATCGATCAGGAAGCGGTCCTGATTCTCGCGGCGCACACGCCCCGCGTCGGTGAGGCCGAACGCCGAGCACTTGGCAAGGCGGACCGGTGCGCAGCGGGTCAGCATGTCGGAAGTCATCGGTCGTGCTCCTTATGCATGTCGCTATAGCCCGATGTCGCGTTCGAAACGCGCGCGGTCGGCTTCGTTGGAGATCGCGGCCGCGAGCCGCTCGTGCAGCGCACGCAGGCTGGCCGCGTGGCGTGCTTCGCGCTTCGCGACGATGGTTGCGATCGGGCCGAGATAAACGGCGAGCTTGCGCGCGGCGGCCTGTACCTCTTGCTCATCAAGCGATGAAGAAGGGAGTGAACCTTGGGTAGCGCCTTGCCGTGAAGCCGCGGCGCCATGCGTCGTGCCTGCGCTGGACGCATCCGCGCAGGCGGCAATGAACTGCGCACGACCCTTGTCGGAAGGAACATGCGGCGCGAGCAGCGCGATGAGCGCGGGCAAGTCCGGCGCATTGGCGATGCGCGCCGCGGCGCGCCGCACGAGCAGACGCGCCACTGGCCCGATCTGCGCGGCGAGGTGAGTCTCGACCGGGAGAAGCATGGTGGTGGGCCACGTCGTCAACGAGGGCAGCGACTCGCCGCGCCAGGAGCCCGTTCCTGACGCGAGCGGCCCACCCGGTTTCGGCGGCTGCGCTTCCAGAATCGTGCGGTCGTCTTCGGCTGCCTCCGCGCGTTCGGGCGGCAGAGGCGCTGCGCCGTCCAGCGCATCGGCAAGGGCCCGGCGCAGCGCGTCCGCCGTCTGGAAACGCTCAGCGGGGCGTCGGGACAACGCACGCATGAGCACGTCGTCGAGCGCGCGCGGCAGCGCGGGGTTGCAGGCGCAAGGCGCTCGCGGTGTCTCGTGCATGACCTGCCGCATGACCTCGACGTGCGAGGCCCCCGTGAACGGCCGACGACCCGTCAGCATCTGATAGAGCACGATCGCGGCGGAAAAGAGGTCGGAGCGCCCGTCGATCGGTTCGCCCGCGAACTGCTCCGGCGACATGTAGCTCGGCGTGCCGATCATCGCGCCTGCCAGCGTCAGCGAGGACGACTCGACATGCGCGACGCCGAAGTCCGCGACCTTCAGCCGCCCCTGCGTGCTGACGAGCAGATTCGCGGGCTTGATGTCGCGATGCACGACCCCGTGCTCGTGCGCGAAGCCGAGCGCGGCAAGCAGTTGCCCGAACCAGTCGAGCGCGGTGGCGAGTTCGAGCGGACGGCCCGCGTCGAGCCGTTGCTTCAGTCCCTGCCCGTTGACGAGTTCCATCGCGATATAAGCGGTGTCCGCCGTCTCGCCATAGTCGTACACGCCGACGATGTTCGGATGCGCGAGCCGGCCGGCCGCCTGAGCCTCATTGCGCAAACGCGCCATCAGGCTCGATCGGTCGCCGCCTTCGAACAGCTCGTGGCGGACCGTCTTCAGCGCGACATGCCTCTCGATGTGCGGATCGAACGCGCGATAGACGATGCCCATCGCGCCCGCGCCCAGCATCGCCTCGATGCGGTACTTGCCGAGCTGCGTGATGCGTGGCGGGTCCGTCGCAGCGGCTGTCACCTCATGCCTCGATCATCTTGAATGCTTCGACGAGGCTCGTCTTCATGCGCGCGAACGACGCGGCGAGCGAAGCGATCTCGTCGCGGCCGCCCTCCGTGAAGGTCGCGCTCTCGAGGTGGCCGAGACTCGCCTGATCGGCGGCGCGAGAGAGCGCACGGATGCGCCGCGTGACGAGCAGATGCACCATCACGTTCAGCGCGATCAGCAGCAGTACGAACACCGCGAGCAGCGACGCGAGGAAGGTGCGCAGCACCGCGTCGCTGCGCGCGATCGGCATCGACATTGGCACCGACACGAAATCGGCGCCGATGACTTCGTGCATCGCCCAGTTGAAGCCGTTGTCGGGACCGTACTTGTCGATGAGCGTCTTCGGCGCACGTGACGGGACGCTGTGACACTCCATACAGGCGGCGTCGTTGATGCGGTTCGGGCGCGCGATATACAGGTTCTGCCCGGACGGCGTATCACGCAGGCCAACGACCTCCTTCAGTTCGGGCTTGTCGTGCAGATGCCGGATCACGTCCGCTTCCCAGTCGGAGGGACGGTCGCGCGGATTGGTCGGATTGAGCATCGTCGAGCGATACGAGTATCCGGCGAGATGCTGCTCCAGCGTCATCAGCGTCTCGACCGCCGAGAACGCCGGCACCGACTGCGGCACGAAACTGTATTTGAGCTGCGTCTGCAAGAGCGGCGTGACTTGCGCCGCGGTGTAATTCTGCGCCGCGCTGGCCGCTTCCATCAGGACGCGCGCATTCTGCACCGTCTCTTCGATAGCCGCGCGGCGCAGCAGCTCGCGCGCGGCGAACCCGGCCGACACGAAGCCGACGACGAAGACCGCGAGAAACACCAGATTGAATTTGACGGCGAGCGACTGTCTCATGACTCCTCCTCGGTTGATTGAGCCTGCACGGGCACGACCGCGCGCCGGCGCTGCATGGCGGGAGGCGGGCACAGGACGCGTCGCCATTCGGGAAGATTGCGCAGGTTCTGCCGCACCTGCGAGCGGAACGGCTCGCCTTGCGCGAGCGGCCGGAAGCGCGCGACAAAGCTGCGGCGAATGCCGAGCGGCGTGACCAGCCAATCCGCGAGATCGGCAAAGGTCGCCGGGCGGCCCTGCGGCGGAACGGCGAGCTTCGCGTTCCCGGGCGCGGGGACTGGCGCGAGCGGATCGCGGAACGGCCGTGGCAGCGCGGCGATGAATGACGGCGCCGGGCGCGCGCTCACATCGAGCGGCTTGCCCGCTTCACGTTCGGCGTAATGGTCGCCGTCGAGGGGCCGGTGAGCGTCGGGATGATCAGGCAGGGCGAGCGTCATGCCCCCCGTCTCGACGAATAGAGAGGTTGCGTCGCGGCTCGCGTGCAGCACGGCGGCGCCGTCGCGCATGACGGCATCGAGCGCGGCCGTGTCCAGCGACAAGGGCTTTGTCGCAGCGGCCTGCGTACGCGCGATCTTGATCCAGCCCGAGAGCAGCGCAAGGGAATCGCCACCCTGCGCGGCATCGACGGCGATGCGTGTGTCCGCGCCGAGCGCGACGATCGTGCCGTCTGCTTCGATCTGTGCGCTCCCCTGCGCCGAGGTGGCAAGCAGATCGCCTTGCGCGAGCGCGATGGGCGTATCGACGTTGAACACGGTCGTCGCACGAATCAGCGTGACGGTTCCTTCGGGCAGCAGGACGAACTGGCCAGCATGCGCGCTCTGAAGTGCGCACAGACATGCGATAGCGAAGCCGTTGCGCAGAACTTGTGGCAGGAGTCGGGCGTTCATCGCGGTCGTTGCCTCGAAAACGTTAAGGGCTTGCGACGAAAACAGCCAGGTGCGCGCTTCTATTCCGAGGGTGTTTTCCCTGAGCGGGATGGAACGGAAAAATGCAAACGCCTTCGCAAATGCGAAGGCGCTGGATGTGTTGCGCGCGGAGCGGCTATCCGTTCAGGAAGCCGAGAACGGCCTTGCGCAGTTTCAGGTCCCAGGTCTGCTCTTCCGTGTGACTTTGGGCGAGGGTAAGCAGTCCCTTGATCGTCGCATCGTCCGATTTGAACGCGAAGCCCGCATCGCCCAGATAGCTCGATCCCCAGACCTTGAGGTTATCGATGTACTTGCAGCCGGCCGTGAATTCCGCCTGGGTGACGATGGTTTCGTTGTCCTTGAACATCGTGAGGAAATGCATCTTGTCGCCGCAGATGCCCGTATTCAAGGCCAGCACCGAGAGCGCCGGGATCGGCACGGCGTAACGCTTGAACCAGCCGTTGAAGGCGATCGGCCGGGTATGCAGCGCATCGCGCTGCATGCGAGCGTCCCAGTACTCCTTCGCCTGCTCGCAAAAGCGCTTGATGCGCTTGATCTCGACGATCTTCCAGATGACCTTCGCGAGCGTTTCCATGATGGAGACAACGGCATCCACGATGGTCGATGCGCCCTGACTCGCGAACTGCAGGCCGAGGCTCGCGCCGCCCTTGACCATGTCATAGACGCCCTCGCCGATGCTCAGCTTCATCGCGCTCCTGATCGCCGTGACGATGGTGCCGGGGTGTCCGGTGACCAGCTGGACATCGCGGCCCTGCACCCACTCGCGATACTTGGTGATGCTGCTGTCGACGGTGTTGGCGATGCCTTTGGCGAGGTCGAGGCCCGCGCCGATCAGCGGCGCAAGCGTGGCGAGCAGCTTGCCGCAGAGGAAGTCGACGAGCTTGCGCAACAGCGCGGGCATCGTGTCGAGCGCGAATCCGCCTGGGTCGTTGCGGATATCCGCAACTTTTTCGCGGATCATCTCCCAGAGCTTTTTCGCGCCTTCCTCGACCTTGGCGCGAATCGCCTCATAGAGACGCTGGGCCGCGCTGCTCAACGCCGGCAGCGTAAAGCTGGACGTCATGAGCTGGCCGGAAGGCGTGAGCGTGGGGTTCTTGCGCTTGCTGATCTTTTTCTGCACCTGTTCGAGCGCGACCGACGCCGACTTCTGCACGAGACTATTGTCGAGCACGTCGCTGGCAATCGATGCGGCCTCGTTGCTGTCCGGTGCGAGTCCGAGACCGGCGTTGGTGATGTCGAAAGCGCCTTCCAGCAGCACCTGGAATATATCGTCCTCGATCTCCAGGTTGCCGAAGAGATACAGCACGCCGAGCCGCGAGTTGATGAGCGCCGGCGTCATGAAGTCTTGCGCGCCGGCTGCGGCGTCGGTGTCGCCCTTGCCTTGCAGTTGGTTATCGAGCAGCGTGAAATAGTTCGAGTCGTTGCGCGAGGCGTCCTTCCAGGCATCGCCGGGGCCGATCGAGTCTTGCCAGAATTCGAACGCGCTCACCAGAAGATGGAATTGATAGACGGTGCGATCGCGGTGGTACAGCTGGATCTGCTCGTCCAGGTTTTTCAGCGCCGAGCTGCGCACCTTAAGCAGCGCCGAAGTTCCTCTCAGCCATTCGTCGTAGGGGACGATGTCCGGCAAACGGGCGTAAGCGTAGGTCATGGATGGGTCTCCTCGCGTTTGAATCGATCGATGGCTGTGCTGAATGGCGGCCTAGCACCACGCGACGTCGCTGAATGTCACATAGTGCGTTTCGATCAGGCGGCCGCTTCGGCTACGCAGGTCCACGCGATAGAAGCAGCCGAGGTTGAAAAAGCTCTGGTCCTGGATATAGATTGCGCGGTGCATGATTCCTCCTGCGTGGCCGGTTCGCTGGGCGAATCGTGCCGTGCGCGGTCGCCGCACGTTGCCGCGACCTTTAATAGCAAAACAGCGGGGGAGGGTTGTTTGTTCCGCGCGGAAGCGGCAATTTATTTTCGCGAGAAGCGGGAATAAAAGGCGCTGCTGGGTGTCCTTTCGTCGGCGCAAGACTCGATCTGCCGCGTCGCGTTTGCCGGCACCGAGCGGAACGGCAGGGGCAACTGGTCGTCGGGCTGAACCGGGTCACGTCTCGCAAGGGAATCGAACCTTCTACCTTGCGCCAGCCTGAAGCCGTTTTGCGAGTTCGTCGGCTATTTGCTCTGCGCTTTTTCTGACCGCCGCCTTTTCATCGCGGCCAGAAAGAACGACCTTCGCGGCGATCACATACGGATTGAGCTTGACCACGGCGCCCGGCATATCCCTGCTGGCGCCCTCTTCGACACTTTCATAGAGCGGCGGCAAGTCCGGCGTAGCCAGGTTATCGCAGGAAACCGCGACCTGAAACTGGCTTTGGCCCGCGCCCATGCCGACCATCGCGCGGCGCAAGCGGTTACCCTCGTCGATACTGAGAAAAACGCCGCGCACCTGCCAGCCGTTGTGGGGCAGCGGCTCGCCCGGCGTGACACGGCGCGCGTCTACTCCGGCCTTCTTCAAATCGTCCGTGAGAGATTGCGCCATCAGCGCAACGATCTCTCGCGCGCGCGCCTGGGGATCCTGCCGCTGACGCAGCGGGCCTTCCGGCATCAGATGGCCCAAGATGCCTCGCGCGCGGTGGCCCGGCCCGCTGTCAGGGGCGACATTGGCGGCATCGAGATCGAAATCGGAGACGTAGACGACCGGCGGCGCGACAAGAGCCGAAGGCGATGCCGGCGAATCTTCGGCCAAACTTCCGCCGGGCTGGCCCACACGCATACCGCGAAAGAGATCGTTCCCGCCCATCGAAAAGCCATTGCGCACCTCCGCGTTCCTTGCATTCCTCGCTTCGTACCGATTGCGTGGCAACGACGAATATGGCGTCACCCCACGGCCCGTTCAACGGAAGGTCGCTACCGATCCGCAGGCAGCGCGACGCGTTCCAATACCGTCATCGGGCCAAGCCTTTCGATCACATCCAGCTGCGCCGCGTCACGCACGAAGAGCGAACCCGCGAACCCGAGCGCGTTCACCGACACGCCGTCGACACGCTCTTGCGATCTCGGCACGAGCAGCATCCAGCGCCGCGTGACGAGGAGGTTATAGGGCGTCGCATGACACGATGCACGATCGATTTCGACGGTGCCGACGCCCGCCGCCTCGAGCAGCGTGCGATAGCGGGAAAGCGCCAGGTTCGCCGCATCCGCGCGCGTCGAGTCATCTGCGTCGAAGCGTGCGAACGCATGCCGAAACGGCAGGTTCGGCCTGCGTTTCTCCACACTGAGCAAGGGCTCGATAGGCACAGGCCGCTCGGCATCACCGAGCGGCAGCGGCACGATCTGCAGGTGCTTGTGCGGCTGGCTCGCACCGGCCTCCGTGCCCGCGTTGTAAAACCCGAGGCCGTCGAACTCGGCCATGCAAGCCATGAGCGCTTCGAAATCGGCAAGACCGAGCAGCGTTTCCTGCCGTTCGAATTCGCGCGTGACGATCAGCAGATGATGATCGATCACGTTGAACTTGTTCAGCAACGCGAGATGCGTGTCGGAAATATCGGCGACGAACAGATCCGGCTCGTAGGGAAGAAAGGGGTTCGCGCGAGGGCGCTTTTCCGTCTGAAGCTTTCGCGACTGCTCGCGCTGCTGTTCCTTGCGCGTCAAGCTCGATACCTGACGCACGAGAAAGCGGATGCCGCCGCTTTCGATCACGGACTGTTGCGTGTCGATCGGTTGCAGCGCGCCGCGACTCAGCGCGTGTTCGGTCTGTCGCAGAATGGCGGGCCACAGCGTGCCCGCAACCAGGTGTCGTCGTTGTTCCATGAGGTGTCGACAGGCGTGGCGGCGCGCGTGAAGTGAGTGAAAACCTGGCGGCTACAATTTGTACCCTATCGTGCGCAAGAGATCCTTGCGCCATTGAATGTCTTCCGCGGTTTCGATGCCGACCGGTGAAAAACCATCGATCACGCCGACGATGCCACGGCCCTGATCCGTTTCAGCAATCAGTACTTCGACGGGGTTCGCTGTTGCGCAGAAGATGCGGCAGACCTCGGGTACGGCCTTGACCGTGTTCAGCACGTTGACGGGGAAAAAGCCGTCGCCCAGAAACACGAAGAAACTATGGCCCGCGCCGACGTTCGTTGCGTTCTGGCATGCCATCTCGACGAGGCTGCCGTCCGTGCCGGAGTGGCGGACGAGGCGCTTGCCGGAGGCCTCGCAGAACGCGAGGCCGAACTTGATGCCGGGCACCGTGCCGACCATCGCCTCGTGAAGATCCTCGACGGATTTGATGAAGTGGCTTTGCCCGAGAATGAAGTTGGTCGCATCGGGCTTGACGACCTTGACGGCGGACAATTGCATATTGGACCTCGCTCCATTGCGGCAAAACGCCGATGAAAACACGCCGAAGGCGGGCAAACGCGGCTGCCGGTGGTGCGCGCGTCAGCCGGTCTTCGTCGATCCGGCTTCTAGCCTAGTACCAACTGAGCGTGAGCGAAAGCGGCATCGAGCTTGCGAACATGGCCTGATACGGGCGACCGGCAAAGCTGCCCTGCGCGCGATGTATCATTTCCGTGGAATCTCACGCCGGGTATCGTGGAGTACGTCATGGGAAGCGCATGGAAACGTCGCTTCAAGCTGCTTGTCCAGCGTTTCTGGCAGCCAACCAGCGCGTGCATGACCTGTATGCCGGGGAGCTGGGGCAACATCATGAGCCTTGCTCATTGGGCGATCGCATTCAAAACCGGGCTGCTCACCGGAGTGCTGGCCCTGCTGCTCACCTTCACACCGGCGGCGAAGTGGTTCGGGAATCGCTATGGCAACGCGCTGCTCGTCGGCTGCCTGACCGCGATCGGTGATGCTTACTCGCACCTGAGTCACTATCGTTTTCACGCTCTCGAACATATTGCGACGGGGGTCCTGTCAGGCCTGTTTGCGCTGGCTGCGTCGTTTCTGTTCGAGGACCGCGCGCGGCGCGTACGAGCGGTATGGGGACGTTTGTTCGGATAGTTCAAGCCTGCTTCTCACCGGGTGCTGTTCCTGGAGACTGGGCCCGCCCGCCGCTTTCGCACCACCATCAACGAACAAACCCCACTGGCCGCGACGATATTCACCGCCGGATGAAACGCCACGGCCACACTCCATTGCGGCAGCGCAAGAATTGCGAGCGCATGTTTGAAAACACACAGCGCAGAGCGGTCACGGAAGCGATCAAACTCCAGACCGATGTCAATCGCCGGGCAGGCGATAAGCAAACTCATACGTATGCGCGCCGTCGACGATGTCGATCTTGAACTCGCCTTCGATGCCGCTCAGCTCCTGCGTGCCCGAATCCGGCACGACGGTCACCGCCAGCGCCGCAGCGCCGCGATTCATCACGCCGATGTGCTGCAGCACGAACGTGCCGCGTTTTCCCGCGAGCGTGCCGGTGACCTGTTCGAGCGCGACATAGCCAGCCGACCCTTTGACGCTCGTCATCGCGCTCAACATTTGCCCTTGGGTGGTTGCGGTGAGATCGCCGGAGATCTGTTTGTCGATCGACATGCGGCCGAGTCTGGATTCGTCGTCCACGTTTTCGAATGGCATCGGTTGTAGCGCGACGATGAAGGTGCCTTTTGCAATGTGGTCAGTCATCGGGATTTCCTCCTGGCTTGAATGGGCAACGGTGAACCGGCGAACCGTGACGTCTTCTAAACGTAGCACAGGCCGCCGTCAGGACGCTGCACGCGTAGTGCGATCACCGGTGCCGAACGCATCCGCAAACTCGCGCTTCAACCATGCGAGCGCCGGATCCTGATCGTGAGCCGCCGCCCACATCAGCGAAACTTCGTAGCCTGGCACGTCGAATGGCAGCGGGCTCAGCGCGAGACCGAGCGCATCGCGCCATACGCGGCCGATGAACTCCGGCACCGTAGCGATTGCCGCCGTGCGTTGCACGATGAACGGACTCGTCGCGAAGTTCGGGCTGGAAAACACGACCTCGCGCTTCAGTCCCTGCATCTGGAGTCGTTCATCGATGAAGCCGCGCAGATCGGCGCTGAACGAAGTCAGGACGTGGCGGTGACGCAAAAACTCGTCCATCGACAGATGCTTGCGGCGCGTCCTGACGAGTTGGGGGTTATAAACGCTCACGAAGCGCCAGGAGAACAGCGGCATGCGTCGCTGCCACGGCACGCATTCGCCGAATACGCCGACCGCGAGTTCGATCGCGCCATCGTCGAGCATCGCGGCGGCGCGGGTCGAATCGGTGGACAGCGCGATCAGCTTCACACCGGGCGCCGTGGCGGCGAGGCGCGCCATGAGGTCCGGCATCAACAGCAGTTCGAGCGAATCGCTGAGGCCGATACGGAACACCCGCTGCGTGCGTCCAGGATCGAAAACGGGCGGCTGTGTGAGCGCCTGGTGCAGCGACTGCAAAAACGGTTCGATCTGCCGCGCGAGTTCGAGTGCGCGCGGCGTGGGCATCATGCCTTGCGGCGTGCGCACGAACAGCTCGTCGCCGAATGTTTCGCGCAAGCGTTTCAGCGCGCCGCTGACGGCCGGTTGCCCGAGAAAAAGCCGCTGTGCGGCACGCGTGACGCTGCGCTCTTCGAGCAGCGCGCGAAAGGTCAGCAGCAGGTTCAGGTCGAAGCGGCGAAAATCATTTTCAATGATGTTGGCCATGGCGCTAAACGATTTGAATGATAGAGGCGCAACGCGCATTCTACTGCCACGGGTCTTCCGTTTACTCTCAGGAGCAATGACATGGACTGGCAAAATCAGAAGGTCGTGGTGCTGGGCGGCTCGTCGGGTATCGGGCTGGCGACGGTGACGCGGCTGGCGGGGGCCGGCGCGAGCGTCGTCGCGGTGGGGCGCGACCGCACCAAACTCGACGATGCGTTGGGTCGCATCAACGGGCGGGTGACCGGCGAAGCACTCGATTGCACCGATCGTATGGCGCTCGAACGCTTCTTCGGCGGGCTGGGCCGGATCGATCATCTCGTGATGACGCTGTCCGGCGGCGAAGGCGCGGGGCCGTTTGCCGAACTCGATCTGGCGGCGCTGCGGCGCGGTTTCGAGGCCAAGTTCTGGCCGCAACTCGAAGCGGCGCAGACCGCGCTGCCTGCGCTGCGTCGTGACGGCAGCCTGACGTTTCTGACCGCGATTTCAGCGCGCATCGCGAATCCGGGCACAGCAGGCTTGGGCGCGATCAACGGCGCGCTCGAGAGCATGATCGGCACGCTGGCGCGCGAGCTTGCGCCGCTGCGCGTGAACGCGGTGTCACCGGGAGTGATCGATACGCCCTGGTGGGACAGGTTTCCCGCGAGCGTGAAGAGTGAGCTGTTTCGCCAGCAGAGCGAAACGCTGCCGGCGCGGCGCGTCGGTCAGGCCGATGACGTCGCGCACGCGCTGCAGTTTCTGCTGGAGAACACCTTTATGACGGGAGCGGTGATCGAATGTGACGGCGGGCTGCGCCTGCTGTGAAGCGCCAGGGATGCCGGCTCAGGCGGCCTCCCGGCCAGCCGGCATCGCAGCCGCGGGCTGTACCTGCGCGAGATGGCGCAGCAGCTTCGTCACCATCGCGACGACGACGAACGCGATGACCACGAAGAACAGCGCGAGCGGCGTGAGCACCTGCACCGACACGAAGCCCGCGAGCCCCATCATCGCCGAGGACACGAGCAGCAGCGCACAGCCGAGAATCGCGCTCGTCAGACCCGCGATGTGCGGGAACAGCGAGTTGCCCTTCGCCATCAGCGTGGGATACATCGCACCGGCGCAAAAGCCCATCACGAGCACGGGCGTCGCAAGCGTCCATACACGCAGGCCGACCGTCAGCGCGAGCAGCAGCATGGCAATCGACGCAGCGGCCATCAGCCGCGCGCCGATGCGCAGCCGTTGCTCGGCGCTCGGCAGCCGCGGGCCGTGCAGGCGATTCGACAGACCGCCCAAGAAGTACATCATGCCAATGCCGAGCGCGAGGTAGCCGAAGAAGGTCGGCGGCTGGTGCAGCGTGTTCTGCACCATGAACGGCCCGACGATGTTGAACACGAGCAGAATGCTGTAGCACAGGCCCTGCGCGAGAAAACAGCTCTGAAACACGGGGCTCGCGAGCACTTTGCGGGCGTTCGCGGCCAATGTGCGCGGTTCGAGATGCACTGGCTTCGGCAAGGTCTCGCGATAACGCCACAGCAGCGCCCACATCACCAGCGAATAGAGCAGCAGGAACACGAGGCACGCGCGCCAGCCGAACGCCGTTTGCAGATGCGCGCCGAGCACCGGCGCGACGATCGGCGCGAGCCCCCACGCGATCGACATGTACGTGAACGCGTGCAGCAACGCCTGGCCCGCGAACGAATCGGTGATGATCGCTTTCGCGAGCAGATTCGTGCTCGCGATGCCGAAGCCCTGCAGCGCGCGGGCAAGAATGAACGTCTCCAGATTGGGCGCCGCGAGCGACAGCAGGCAACCGACCGTATAGACGCTGAGGCCGAACGCGAGCACGCGCTTGCGGCCGTATGCGTCGGCGATCGGGCCGAAGATCAGTTGCCCGAGCGCGTAGGCGGCCATGTAGCCGGTGACGCTCGTCTGGATCGCTTGCGGCGAGGTGCCGAAGTAGCGCGCCATCGCGGGCAGCGCGGGCACGTAGATGTCGATGGCGAGCTGTCCTGCGGACGAGAACAGGCAGATGAGAAATAGCAGGAAGCGAGGCGAGTTCGGGGCGGAGTCGGCAGAAGCGTGGGTCATGGATGCATCTAAGGGGAATACTGGCGGCGCGTGCATCGGCGCGTTCGGATGCCGAACGGTTAGACGTGAATGCCCCGGCATTGTCGCGGCTATTGTGCCTGTGGTCCGGCGGGAAATGGGATTTTCCCTGGTGAGGGTGTGGAATGGCGGGGCCTGCGGGCGGGATACGGCGCCGCGCTGCTGCCGCAAGAAGCGGGCCGCGCATCGGCCGACGCGCGCATCGTCACGCGTGCGCTGCGCCCGGCGCTATGGAGGCAATTGGGCCTTGCCTATCGCGCGGGGACGGTGGAGCGTCCGACTCAGCATGTGCTCGACGTATTGCGGAGTTTGCGACTGAGCTAGCAAGCCGTACTACATCGCGGACGACTCGCGCGTGTCGCTGCGTGCGACAGCGCGGATGATTAAAGGCGGCTGTCGAACCCCTTTTTCGTGTCGCCCTTCTGAAAGCCGACCCATAGGCTTCCGCGGAATAGAGTTGGAGGCCGCTCTTGCCGAGTGGACGCGTTTGCATACGATGCTCCAGTTGACGCGCCGCTTCCCCGCCGCCGGGACTATGTCATACGGGGTGAGGGGAGCCCGACGTTCGCGGGAACGTGTGCCGCGACGCTTTGCGCGGACCGCTCACAGCCCCAGGTGGCAGCCGCTTCAAGTAGACTGACGAAGAGATGTCGCTTCGCCATGCGGGGTGGCAACCTTCTATCCGCTCGTGCACGGAGGCTTGACCTATGCATGCCGTTCCCCCGCTCGGACAAGAACAGGACATCGCCGGTGCAGCGCTCGATGCGGCACGTGCTCAGGCGGCGTCGCGCAATCCCGCTTCTCCCGCACCGCAGACCGGCTCGCACGTCCCTGGTCACGCCACTCACGACGCGCCCCTGCGCGACCTGCGCCGCGTCGCCATTCATCCCAATCACTGGTACCCGCTCGCGTGGTCGCGTGAAGTCAAGCGCGGCAAGACGCTCGGCGTGACCTTCGCAGGCGATCCGATCGTGCTTGCGCGCACCGAAAGCGGCAAGGTGTTCGCGCTGGAAGATCGCTGCGCGCATCGGCAGGTGCCGCTGCACCAGGGCGTGGTCGATGGCGAATCGATTCGCTGCGGCTATCACGGCTGGACCTACGACTGCGCGGGCAAGTGCATCGACGTGCCGTACCTGGGCCGCGAGCGTCTGCCGAACGGTGTGCGGTCATATCCCTGTCACGAAGTGGAGGGACTGATCTTCGTGTTCCCGGGTGACGCCGCGCTTGCGGCCGAGCGCCCGCTGCCGGAGTTTCGCTCCTTGTCGGACCCGAAGTACAAGACGCGCCGCTTCGGCCGCCCGGTCAAGTGTCATTATTCGTTCATGCACGAGAACCTGATGGACATGAATCACCAGTTCCTGCATCGCCGCCAGATGGGGCGCATGCGTGCGCGTTCGCTCGGGCGGCGACGCGGTGAGGGCTGGGTCGAGGTCGACTACACGTTTGCGCGCACGGCGGGCCAGCAGCCGCTGGGCGAGGCGATGGTGTTCGGCGAGAGGCGCAAGACGGGTGGCTTCAACCATAAAGACGTGATGACGATCCGCACCGAATACCCGTATCAGACCTTGCAGATCCACAACGTCGAGCGGACCCTGGTGATGGACCTGTGGATCGTCTACGTGCCGCTCGACCGCGAGCAGCGCACCAACCGAACGTTCGGCCTGCTGTCGATCCGCAAGCCCGGCATTCCGGGCGTGATGAACCTCGCGTGGCCGCTGCTCGTGTGGTTCACCGAGCGCATTTTCAGGGAGGATCGCGAGATCGTCGAGGCGGAGCAGCGCGCCCACGATTCGCAGGGAGCCGACTGGAATCACGAGGTGTTCCCTGTCATCAACGATCTGCGCGCGCTGCTGCGCGAGTGCGGTGCGCCCGACCAGGTGGTCGGCGCGGGCACCGGCGATACGGCAGTGATCCGCTTCTGGGATTCGCGTCCAGGCGGCCCCTTGGCGAAGACCTGAGCGCCGCCCCGCGCGGCTGGTTCGCCGGCGCCGGGCGCGGCATGTAGCCGCGGCTTTCCCCCTCGCCTGGAATTAATCCATCTCTCCATGGTGGACAATGCGCGGCGCGCGAGCGGCGATAATGACGTCCGGTACTTTTAGTGCGCGCGCGTTTGCGCCAATCGACATTCGCCGCGTCCGCTCCCGTGTACCATTGCGTCTTTTCCGAATTTCAAGATACTGCCGTGACCACGCAACACACCCCCGCCAACTCTCGTAAATCCCTCACTCTGCTGCAATTGCTTGGCCTCATCGGCGGCGCTGGCCTGATCGCCTCGATCGCGCTGAATCTGCTCGTCCAGGCGCACTGAAGCTCATGTACAAGAAGGGCGTAGCCGTAGAAATCCAGTTTTCCCCCGAGCGACTCAACGATGGGGCCGGCGATCCGTACTGGATCGATCTGACTCACGACGAGGCGCAGCGCCTGCTCGAAAGCCTCCAGGCGCGTCTCACGGGAACCAGCGGCGGCACGGCCGCACCGCTCGTCGTGAGCCTCGATGCGACGGCGCACGCGTGCGCAATGGATGCCGGTACTTCCGATGCGCCGGTGGCCGCGAATACCGGCGCGGCCGACGACTTCAAGCAATGGGTCTGCGTGATCTGCGGCTGGGTCTACGACGAAGCCGCCGGCTTGCCGGAAGAGGGCATCGCGCCGGGCACGCGCTGGGCCGATGTGCCGGCCGACTGGCGCTGCCCGTTGTGCGATGTGGGCAAGGAAGATTTTGCGCTGGTGGAGTTTTAAGGGGCGAGTCGCGGCTCGCCGGCTCACCTCGCTCCACGCCGTCCCTGCCGGATAGTCCGTTCCAGTTGTGATCGCAGCGCGGCGGCTTCGCTTTGCAGCGCTCGGGCGAACGCGTCCGTGAGCGGATGCGCGGGCCGGTGCTCGGGGTGTATCACGCTCACACGAAACGGCAGCGACAACGCAAGCGGCCGGATATGCAGATTGCGGCCCGCGAAATCGACGGCGGTCAGCGGATTGACGATCGCAATGCCGAGCCCTTGCCGCACGAAACTGCACACGGACACCGCGGTCGGCGTTTCGATCAGCAACCGACGCGCGACACCTGCCCGCGCGAACGCCTCGTCGATCTGGAGCCGGTAAGGATCGTTCGCGGACAGGCTTATGAACGGCTGATCAGCGAAGTCCTTCAGCGCGATCACGCGTTTCGCGAGCAGCGGGTGAGCGTCGGGCAGCACGCACACTTCATCGACGGCGACGAGCGGCGTGAGCCGCGTGCCGGGCGGCGGCGCGGCGTGCTCGGTGAGGCCGAGGTCGTAGCGCTGCGCGCTCAGCCATTCTTCGAGAAACGGCGACTCCTGTGTCGCGATCGAGACGCTGACGCCCGGCTGTGCGTCGTGAAAGCGTTTGACGGCGCCCGGCAGGATCGAATGCGAAAACACCGGCAGCGCGATGACGGACAACTGGCCGCCCTTGAATTCGCGCAGCGCGGCCGCCGTCGAGGCGACCCGTTCAAGCCCGACATAGGCGCGCCTGATTTCATCGAACAGCGTCAACGCGGATTGGGTCGGACGCAGCCGGCCCTGCACGCGCTCGAACAACGCGAAGCCGATGCTTTGCTCCATGCGCGCGAGTTCGCGGCTCACGGTGGGCTGCGACGTAAACAGCATCCCGGCAGCCTTGGTGACACTGCCGGCCGTCATCAGCGCGCGAAAGACTTCGATATGCCGGTGCGTGAGCGCCATGGTTCGGCCTATATCAGAAGTGAATGGATCAGCGATAAATTGGTATTTTACTGAATGACGGCTCCGGCTCATCATGTCGGCTATCGCTTTCGCAAATCCTTCCACAGCCGAACATGACGCCATTCAACCCCCATCAACTCGCCGACCTCGCGCGCCAGCATGGCACGCCGTTATGGGTCTATGACGCCGACACGATCCGCCAGCGCATCGCGCAGTTGCGCAGTTTCGACACGATCCGCTATGCGCAGAAAGCCTGTTCGAACGTGCACATCCTGAGGCTGATGCGCGAGGAAGGTGTGATGCTCGACGCAGTCTCCCTGGGCGAACTCGCGCGCAGTTTTGCTGCCGGTTTTACGGCTCGGCCGGCGTCGCACGACGCGCCCGAGGGCGTCGTCTTCACCGCCGACGTGCTCGACCATGCGACGCTCGCCACGGTGCTCGAGCGGCGGGTCACGGTCAACGCCGGCTCCCTCGACATGCTCGAGCGGCTCGGACGACATGCGAGCGAAGGTCATCGCGTGTGGCTGCGCATCAACCCCGGCTTCGGTCACGGCCACAGCAACAAGACCAATACGGGCGGCGAGCACAGCAAGCACGGCATCTGGCGCGACGACCTGCCAGGCGCGCTGGAGCTGGTGCGACGCTATCGGCTGAAGCTCGTTGGGCTGCACATGCATATCGGCTCCGGCGTCGATTACGCGCATCTCGCGCGCGTCTGCGATGCGATGGTCGATGCGGTGTCGAAACTGGGTCAGGATATCGAAGCAATTTCCGCAGGCGGTGGTTTGTCGGTGCCGTATCGCGATGGCGAGCCGAGCGTCGATACCGCCCATTATTTCCGGCTATGGGACGACACGCGGCGGCGCATCGAGGCGCGTGTCGGGCATCGTGTGCGGCTCGAAATCGAACCGGGGCGCTTTCTGGTCGCGCAGTCGGGGGTGCTCGTCGCCGAGGTGCACGCGCTGAGCCGGCGGCCATCGCGGCAATTCGCGCTGCTCGACGCGGGCTTCAACGATCTCGTGAGGCCGTCGTTCTATGGCAGCCATCACGAGATCAGTGTGCTGCGGCGCGACGGCACGCCGAGCGCTGCGCCGCTCGGCTCGTTCAGCGTGGCGGGGCCGTTGTGCGAGGCCGGTGACGTGTTCACGCAGGCCGAAGGCGGTGTCGTCACGAGCCGATCGATGCCCGCGCCGCAAGTGGGCGACCTGATCGTGTTTCATGACGCGGGCGCGTACGGCGCGTCGATGTCGTCGAACTATAATAGCCGGCCGCTCGCGCCTGAGGTGCTGATCGAGCGTGGCAACGTGCGCTTGATCCGGCGCAGGCAGCGCTTCGAAGACTTGCTCGGGCTCGAAGAAACGGCGGCTTGAGCGGCGAGCGGGTGCTCGACGCGCGCCGCTGGGAAATCGTCAATGCCATGACATCGGGACGTTTCCTGCCGTGTTGGGCGCCCACCGGAAGTAGCCGCGATGAAAGCGGGTCCGGGAATCAGGTGATTGTCGGCAGCGCGTTCAGGCCGGTTGGGATCGTCAGTTGGCGCGACATCCTCAAGGCTTTTGCCGCGGTACCAAACGTATCGGGCTCATGATGTCGGTCCAGGTGCAGTTGCGAAGCTATAAAAGAAGCGTGTGTTGGAATTCAATTATCTTATGAGGCGTGAGATGAACATGTTGGGCCGTGGTGTCGTAATTTCTCTTTTGGTGGGCGCTTTGCTCTCGTTGACAGGTTGCAACACGGTGGCCGGCTTCGGCCAGGACATCAGCAGTTCGGCCCGCGCCGTTCAGCGCGTGCTGTAGGGGACTGCAGAGGAAAGCGCGTTGCGGATCGAAACAAGTTAGACGTTTGAAGGCTGGACGGCGGATGCCGGAGCCGAAGCTCGCCGCTATGCCGGACTCGGCATGGACGGCCGCTCAAAAGCCTCGCGCCCCGGCCCTCACGCGCGCCGCGGCCGCTTTGTGCGACATGGCTGGCACTGCCACTCCGATTGTGCAGATTTAATCTCTCCGGGCCACGAAAAAGCCCAAGCCCGTTCTCGTACAAAGGCCGATACTCGCCGTCATACCCAACGTGTGTCGGCGCGGCCGGCTTTCCGAAGGAGACGGACAAGATGAGCAAGGCTATCCAATGGAGCGGGGTGTTTCCCGCCGTCAGCACCCAGTTCAAGCCGGATTTTTCGCTCGACATCGACGCGACCCACCGCGTGGTCAGCAACCTGGTCAGGGACGGCGTGTCGGGTCTGGTGGTCTGCGGCACGGTCGGCGAAAACACCTCGCTGAGCACGCCGGAAAAACTGCAGGTGATCGAGGCCGCGCGCGACGCGGCCGGAGGCAGGGTGCCCGTCATCGCGGGCGTCGCCGAGTTCACGACCGAGTTCGCGCGTCAGACGGTGCGCGAGGCGGCGCGTGCCGGCGCGGACGGCGTGATGGTGATGCCGGCGCTCGTCTATTCCGCGAAGCCGCACGAAACCGCTGCGCATTTCCGCGCGGTGGCGACCAGCACCGACCTGCCAGTGATGATCTACAACAATCCGCCAATCTACAAGAACGACGTCACGCCGGACGTGCTGATCGCGCTGCAGGACTGCGAGAACATCGTCTGCTTCAAGGATTCGTCGGGCGATACGCGGCGCTTCATCGATCTGCGCAACGCGGTTGGCGAGCGCTTCGTGCTGTTCGCCGGCCTCGACGACGTGGTGGTCGAAAGCATCGCAGTCGGCGCGCAAGGCTGGGTATCGGGTATGTCGAACGCGTTCCCGAAGGAAGGCGAGACGCTGTTTCGCCTCGCGAAGCAGCAGCGTTTCGACGAAGCGCTGTCTCTGTACCGCTGGTTCATGCCGCTGTTGCACCTCGACGCGCGCCCCGACCTCGTGCAATGCATCAAGCTGTGCGAGGAACTGCTCGGCCGCGGCAGCGCCGTCGCGCGTCCGCCGCGCCTGGCGCTGGAAGGCGAGACACTTGCCGAAGTCAAAGGCATCGTCGAAAAGGCGCTCGCCACACGTCCTACGCTGCCGGACGTCGGTCTCCAAGCCCACTGAGATCGACAAAACGCCAGTCGATCGAAAGAACGTGGCAAGTCATGGGAGGGCCAATGTTCATGGCGATGCCATCTGCGCTATGGTTTGTGCTTGATGGTTCACGCATGGGCACGATTCAATGACTGGCATCGAATCACCGGTCGACATTTCGCGGCTCGAAGACGAATGGCTCGAAGCGGACGGCTTCGGCGGCTTCGCGTCCGGCACGGTCGGCACGCTGCGCACGCGCCGCTATCACGCGTTGCTGCTCGCCGCGACGCGCGCGCCCGGCGGGCGCATGGTGCTCGTCAACGGTATCGAGGCGTGGATCGAGGCAGGCGGCCAGCGGTTTGCGTTGAGCATGCAGCGTTATGGGCCCGACGTGATCTATCCCGATCTGCGCGGACGTCTTGCCGGGTTCGTTACCGCGCCGTGGCCGACCTGGCGTGTTCAGCTCGATGCCTATGCGGCGGTGATCGCCGAAGTGTTCGTCTGCAAATCGACGTGCGAAACGGTGTTGCGCTGGCGGCTCGAAGGCGGCGGCGCCGATGCGCCCGTGCTAAAGGTTAGACCGCTGCTGTCGGGCCGCGATTATCATGCGCTGCACCACGAGAATCCGGTCTTCAACTTCTCCGCGCAGGTCAGCGCCGATCAATCGTGCGCGAGCTGGCAACCCTATGGCGGATTGCCGGTCGTGCGGGCGGCGACGAACGGCGCGTACACGCATGCCCCCGACTGGTATCGCAACTTCTGCTACGTGCGCGAGCAGGAGCGCGGCCTCGATTGCAGCGAAGACCTCGCGACGCCCGGCGTGTTCAGCTTCAATCTCGCTGAAGGCGAAGCGGTGATGATTCTGAGCGCATCGAGCGCGGCAGCAACGGCAAGCGCGAGCGGCAAATCTCATACTGCCGCCCACGCCACCGGCCTCGCCCACGCCGAACGACAACGCCGCACTGCGCTCGGCTCGCGCCTGCAACGCTCGGCCGACGCCTACGTCGTCACGCGCAACGAAGGCCGCACGATCCTCGCGGGCTTCCCATGGTTCACCGACTGGGGACGCGACACCTTCATCGCGATGCGCGGCCTGCTGATCGCGTCGAACCGACTCGACGACGCCGAAGCGATCCTGCTCGAATGGTCGGGCACGCTGTCCGAAGGCATGCTGCCGAACCGTTTTCCCGACTACGGCGACGCACCCGAATACAACTCGGTCGATGCCTCGCTATGGTTCATCGTCGCCGTTCACGAATATCTGGCGACGCCGCATGCAAGCGCGCATACGCGCGCGCATCTGCAGCAGGCCGCTGAGACGATCCTCACCGGCTACACGAACGGCACGCGCTTCAATATCGGCGCCAGCACCGACGACGGCTTGCTGCGCGCCGGCATCCCCGGCGTGCAACTGACCTGGATGGACGCGAAAGTCGGCGACTGGGTCGTCACGCCACGCATCGGCAAACCGGTCGAAGTGCAGGCGCTGTGGATCAACGCGCTGCGCATCGCGTCGGCCTGGAATCCGAAGTGGCGGCAGGCCGCCGAGCGCGCGACACACACGTTTCGACAGCGCTTCGTCGATCCGGCCACGCAGGCGCTGTTCGATAACGTCGACGTCGATCATGTGCCGGGCACGGTCGATCGCTCGATCCGGCCGAACCAGGTGTTCACGATCGGCGGGCTGCCGTTTCCGCTGCTCGAAGGCGCGGCGGCGCGGGCGGTGCTGAACCAGCTCGAAGCGCAGTTGCTCACGCCGCTCGGCCTGCGCTCGCTCGCGCCCTCCGATCCGGCCTATCGCGGTCGCTACGGCGGCGGCCGGCTCGCACGCGACGGCGCCTATCATCAGGGCACCGTGTGGTTGTGGCTGATCGGCCCGTTCGTCGAAGCGTGGCTGCGAGTCAACGGCGCGAGCGCGGATAACCTCACGCAGGCGCGGGCGCGTTTTCTGGCCCCGCTCTATGCACATCTCGATTGCGCGGGCCTCGATCACCTGTCCGAAATCGCCGATGGCGACGCGCCGCACGCGCCCGCGGGCACGCCGTTCCAGGCGTGGTCGCTCGGCGAACTGCTGCGCGTCGAAAATCTGCTTGCCCGTTTCGAGCACAACGGCGCGTAAACCGCGCTACGATGTGGGTCCGACCGCCAGGCTTGTTGCAAGGACGTTCTCATGCCACCGCTGCGCGCTGCCAATCTGCTTGCCACGATCGAAGGTGCCCGGCTGCACTCGGCCGACTGCGGCCACTGGCAGCGCTGGGGGCCTTATCTGAGCGAACGCCAATGGGGTACGGTGCGCGAGGATTACAGCCCGAACGGCACCGCCTGGGACTCCTTTCCGCACGACCATGCGCGCAGCCGCGCCTACCGCTGGGGCGAAGACGGCATCGCCGGTTTCGGCGACGACCGGCTCAGCTGGTGCGTGTCGCTCGTGTTGTGGAATCGAAAGGATCCGATCATCAAGGAGCGTCTGTTCGGCCTGACGAACTCGCAGGGCAATCACGGCGAGGACGTGAAGGAGTTGTACTTCTATCTGGACGGCACGCCCACTCATTCGTACATGCGCATGCTGTACAAGTACCCGCATGCTGCCTACCCCTATCAGGACCTGATCGACGAAAACGCGCGCCGCGGCTGCGGTATGCCCGAGTACGAACTACTCGACACCGGCGTGTTCGACGATCAACGCTATTTCGACGTGCAGGTCGAATACGCGAAGCACACGCCCGACGACATCGTGATGCGCGTGACGATCGAAAATCGCGCGGACGAGGCGGCGGCGCTCGACGTGCTGCCGCAGATCTGGGCGCGCAACTCGTGGTCGTGGAAGGAGAACAAGGACAAGCCGAAGCTCGTCGCGTGCACCGGTCCCGACGGCAGCGTGCGTCTCTCGGGCCACCATCACGTGCACGAGCCGATCGTCGTGACCGCGTGGTCGAAGGACGCGCCGCGGCTCCCCTGGCTGTTCTGCGAGAACGACACGAACGTGAAGCGGTTGTTCGGCACAAACGGCGCCGGCCCGTTCAAGGACGGCTTCAACGACTACCTCGTGCACGGTGACGCGAACGCGATCCGTCACGACGCGGGCACCAAGGCCGCCGCGCATGCGGCGCTCGAGCTCGGGCCGCATGGGCGCGCGGTCGTCTATCTGCGCTGGCGCTCGCAATTGGAGACCGATGAAGCGCCATTCGATGCCGATGCGCTGTTCGCCCGCCGCATCGCCGAGGCCGACGAATTCTATGGCGCATTGCAACACGAGATCACCGATCCCGATGCGCGCCTTGTGCAACGTCAGGCGCTCGCCGGCATGCTGTGGTCGAAGCAGTACTACCAGTACGACGTGCAGCGCTGGCTCGACGGCGATCCGCTGCAACCGCGCCCGCCCTCCGCGCGCAAGCAGGGACGCAACACGGACTGGCGGCACCTGTGCAATGCGGACATCGTGTCGATGCCGGACAAGTGGGAGTACCCGTGGTACGCGTCGTGGGATCTCGCGTTTCATGCGGCCGCGTTCGCGCTGATCGATCCGGCGTTCGCGAAAAAGCAGTTGCTGCTGCTCGTGAAGGACCGCTATCAGCATCCGAACGGCCAATTGCCCGCCTACGAATGGGCATTGAGCGACGCGAACCCGCCCGTGCACGCATGGGCCGCGTGGCGCGTGTACGAGATCGACCGCGCGCTGACCGGCAAGGCCGACCGCGATTTCCTCGAACTCGTGTTTCACAAGCTGCTGCTGAATTTCTCGTGGTGGGTGAACCGCAAGGACGCCGACGGCCGCAACATTTTTCAGGGCGGTTTTCTCGGACTCGACAACGTCGGCATCTTCGACCGCTCCTCGCCGCTGCCGACCGGCGGCCACATCGACCAGGCCGATGGCACCGCGTGGATGGCCGCGTACGCGCTGGACCTGATGCGCATAGCGCTCGAACTTGCGTATGCGAACCATGTGTTCGTCGATATCGGCGTGAAGTTCTTCGAGCACTTCCTGTACATCGCGCAAGCAGTCAGTTGCGAGGACGGCTGCGACACGGGCCTGTGGGATAGCGAGGACGAGTTTTTCTACGACAAGCTGCGCCTGCCCGACGGCAGCAGCTTACCGATGCGCGTGCGCTCGATCGTCGGTCTGATCCCGCTGTTCGCCGTGCACGTGCTCGAGGAGCGGCTTCACGGCGGCTTGCCGTGCTTGCGCGAGCGCCTCGTGTGGTTTCTCGAGCATCGGCCGGATCTCGCGAAGCTGGTGTCGCGCTGGAACGAGCCGGGCAAGGGCAACACGCTGCTGCTGTCGGTGCTGCGCGGGCACCGGATGAAGGCGCTGTTACGGCGCGCGCTCGATGAAAGCGAATTTCTGTCCGACCATGGCGTGCGAGCGTTGTCGCGTTTCCATCGCGATCATCCGTTCGTGTTCCAGCACAACGACAACAGCTTCTGCGTGAGGTATCTGCCGGCCGAATCGGATTCGCGCGTGTTCGGCGGCAACTCGAACTGGCGCGGGCCGGTGTGGATGCCGGTCAACTATCTGCTGATCGAATCGCTGTACGAGTTTCATCGCTATTACGGCGACGATTTCCGCGTCGAATATCCGACCGGTTCCGGCCAGCAGTTCTCGTTAAGCGAAATCGCCGACGAACTCGCGCGTCGCGCGACCAGGCTGTTCCTCAAGAACAAGGCCGGCGAGCGGCCGGTGATGGGCGCGTATGCGCTGCTGCAGGCGGACCCGCGTTCGCAGGATCTGATCCTGTTTCACGAGTATTTTCATGGCGATAACGGCCGCGGCGTCGGGGCATCGCACCAGACCGGCTGGACCGGGCTCGTCGCGTTATTGTTACAGCCGCGCGCGATGGCGGCCTCGGGCAACCTGCCGCTGGCGGGCGAACCGGCGCTCGCGCCTGCACCGATTCCGGTGGCGGCGGCTTCTGCATCCGCGGTAACGCCGCCTGGAGAGAAAGAGCCGGTAGCGTCGCTCGCGGCCACGACGAAGTAAGCCTCGCCGCACGCTGGCGCGAACGGGAATGAACTGCGCGCCTGCGTTCGTGGTCTTTCAGGTGTCGCCACGTTCGTCCTATCGGTTTACTCAGGTTTAGGTGAATCCCATGTCGACTACATCGAACCCAGCGGCTTCTCCCGATCAACGCAGCGCCGCGCCCGCGCTGAGCTGCAAGGTCAGCGCAAGCCCGCACGACCCGCTGCCGTCGCCCGCCGGCAAGAAACCCGCGCCGCCATGCACGCTCGTGATCTTTGGCGCGGGCGGCGATCTGACCCAGCGCCTGCTGATGCCCGCGCTCTACAACCTCGCCGTCGACGGCCTGCTCGACGACAGCATGAAGATCATCGGCGTCAACCACGGCGAGCGCGAAACGCGCGAATGGACTGACGAACTGCACGCGTCGCTTCAGCAGTTCGCCGCCGACAAAGCCAGCACCTTCCACGCCGGCAAGCTCGACGACAACGCCTGGAGCTGGGTCGCGCAGCGCCTCGAATACATGGCGGGCGAGTTCGAATTGGACGACACATTCGCGAAACTGAAGCAGAAGCTCGATCAGTCGAAAGGCGGCAACGCGATCTTCTACCTCGCGGTCGGCCCGCGTTTTTTCAAACCGATCACCGAGCGGCTCGGCAAAGCCGGCTTGCTGAAGGAAGGCGACGGCGCCAACGGCGGCTTTCGCCGCCTCGTGATCGAGAAGCCGTTTGGCGCCGATCTGGCGTCGGCGCGCGATCTGAACGCGCACATCCTCTCCTATGCGCAGGAATCGCAGGTGTACCGCATCGATCATTTTCTCGGCAAGGACACCGTGCAGAGCATTCTCGCGGTGCGCTTCGCAAATGCGTTCTTCGAGCCGCTGTGGCGGCGCGAGTACATCGACTGTGTGCAGATCACCGCGGCCGAAACGATCGGCGTCGAAGGGCGCGGCAAGTTCTACGAGCAGACCGGCGCATTTCGCGACATGGTGCCGAACCACCTGTTCCAGCTACTCGGCGTGGTCGCGATGGAGCCGCCCAATTCGTTCGACGCCGAAGCGGTGCGCAACAAGAAGGCCGATCTATTCAACGCGATCCAGCCGCTCGCGCCCCACGACGTCGTGTTCGGTCAATACGAAAAAGGACCCGCAGGCGTGGGCTATCGCGAGGAACCCAACGTCGCGCCCGGCAGCAAGACGGAAACCTATGCCGCGGCACGGGTGTTCATCGAGAACTGGCGCTGGGCCGGTGTGCCGTTCTATCTACGTACGGGGAAGCGGCTTGCCGCGCGCCACACCGAAATTTCGGTGCAATTGAAGGCGGTGCCGTTTCTTCTGTTCCGCGACACGCAAGCCGACGCCTTGACGCCGAACGTGCTGACCATCTCCATCGATCCGGCGCACGGCACGAGCTTCGATTTCAACGTGAAGACGCCGGGGCCGGTGATGGAGGTCGGCCCGGTGCGGTCGTCGTTCGACTACGGCGACTTCTTCGCGGAACGCGCGAACGTCGGTTACGAGACGCTGCTGTATGACTGTATGCTGGGCGACGCGACGCTGTTCCAGCGCTCCGATAGCATCGAGACATGCTGGTGCGCGGTCGACGACGTGCTGCACCCCAAGCGCGGCGGCGCGCTCCCGTTGCACGGTTATGCGGCCGGCAGCGATGGGCCGGCCGAAGCCGACGCGCTGCTCGCGCGCGATGGCCACGCTTGGCGGCCGTTGCAGCGCAAAGCGCCCGGCGGCAAGTCGTAGCGGCGCCTTTGAACCTGCACGCAGACACGCAGCACAACCGCCTCAACACAATCGGGGGACATCGTGGCAACCAGCCAGAAGAAGAACGGAGTGAAGCGCAACGCGCCGAAAGGCGGCAGCGAGAACATTCTCGCGATCGACGTGGGCGGCACCGGCCTGAAGGCCGCCATCATCGACGCCGATGGGCGGATGAAAACCGAGCGCGTACGCGTCGCGACGCCGCATCCGTGCACGCCGGACCAGTTGGTGGACGCGCTGGCGCAACTCGTTGCGCCGCTCGTCGGAGAGGCGCGGCCTCGCTGTATCTCGATCGGCTTTCCGGGTGTGGTGCGCGATAACCGCATTCTGACCGCGCCGCACTTCGGCATCGAAGGCTGGCATGACATCGCGCTCGCGGATTCGCTCGCACAGCGCCTCGGTGGCCTGCCGGTGCGGATGATCAACGACGCCGAGGTGCAGGGCTTCGGGGTGATCGAGGGGCACGGCCTTGAATTCGTACTGACGCTCGGCACCGGCGCGGGCACCGCGATGTTTCGGGATGGCGAGCTGATGCCGCATCTGGAACTCGCGCATCATCCGGTCAGCAAGAAGGGCGTCGCGTACGACGAATACATCGGCGAGGCCGCGCGCGAGCAGGTCGGCAACAAGCGGTGGAACCGCCGCGTCGAGAAGGTGATCGGCATTCTCGATTCGCTGGTCAATTACGACAAGCTGTGGATCGGCGGCGGCAACGCGGCGCGCATCAAGTTCACGTTGCCCGCGAACGTCGCGACCGTATCGAACGATGCGGGGATCCAAGGCGGCGCGCGCCTCTGGCACCCGCTGTCGGTGCGCGAGACGCGGCAGTATCCGGAGGCGACGCAGAAGACGGGGCGGTTTAAACCGAAGTGAACGGGATCGACGACTACGTCGCTGACTATTTCCGCGCTTTCTCTAACGCCCGGCGTTTGTCGTATTCGCGCGCAGGGTGAATGCCTTGCCATCGAACGAGTAGTAGTAGGTTCCGTGCTCGGCGCTTTCATTGCGGCTGCCGTGGGCGATCAGCAGGCAACTGTCGGCGCGGTAGGAGAGCGGCTCCGTGATGTCCGGCGGCCAATCGGAAACCGTGAACGGCAGCGAAGTGACGCGGCCCGAGTTCTTATCGATTGCCGCCGCCATCACGCATCCGGCACCGCATCCCCAGCTAGCGAGAACATAGTGGCCCGCGAAATTAATGGGCCCCTTTGCGGCTTCGCGAATAATGCTGCTGTAATGCCGTGCCGTCGCGTCGGCGAATATCATGCGCGGCACAGCAGTGTGCTTCGACTCGACAGCGACGTGACAATCCTCAAAGTGCGAAACCGATTCCGCAAGGGCCGAACTGGATAGTGCGCCGAACACCAATGTGGCAAAGGGCCAGGACGAAACGCGCATTGTCTTAATACCAATGATGTTGTTGCCAGAATGCTCTGGCCATATGTGCGGAATGGTAACGGCCATAAATGTAACGAATGCCGCCTTGGCATTCCTCCTTCGCATTACCGAACGATGCCTCCCCGCACGGGTTCAAGCTGTATTGCGCGCGCAGCAGTTGAAACAGGCCGCGTGCTGTCGAAGTTCCGTTGCGTACATCGACGACACCGGCGGACTCCTGAGCCATGATCCATAGTAGGTCGTTGAAATCAGTATCTGGAATGCCCTCGGTGCGCATGGCGTCTTTCAGCGCATTCTGAATCGCGGGCGACACGACGCTTCCCGGCTTCTCTTTCCATTGTGACGGCGCAGTTTTCGTCGGGCGGTGCGAGTGGGCGTGTTTTGTAGGCATTCAGGCAGCTCCAATTATTCTTTGAACGAGAGGATGCGCGAGTATGAATCAATCAATCGCGTAGGATAGCTATCTGTTTGATTCGCGCAGCCCCGTGCGCAATATGCCGCCTCTTTCATCTCAAAACAACATTTTCGTCATCGTTGCTGTATGAATTGCAAAGCTCTCAACGGCACCTCCAAACCCAGAGCCTCCCAATGACTTGCATCCACCGCGCTGCGCCACGAACGCTGAAAATGCGCGGCCGACCGCCAACCGCGCGTGATGTTCCGCAAGGCGCCTAGCGCACCGCATCTCCCCACCGATACTGCGCGCTCGCTTCATCGAGCTGCGTCTTGATCGCGTCATCGAGTTTGAACTCGGCCGCTGCGAGCGTATCGCTCAATTGCTCCGCGCGGCTCGCGCCGATGATCGCCGACGTAACCAGCGGATTCGCAAGCACCCACGCCAGCGACACCTTCGCCAGCGACTCGCCGGTCGGCGCGGCGATCGCCTTCAACTTGTCGATCGTGTCGAACTCGCGCTCGTGCCAGTAGCGCTCCTGATACATCGCTCCGGCCTTGCCGACGCTTTCGGTGAAGCGCCCTTCGGCGGGCGTCGCGTCGAGCCGGTGCTTGCCGGTGAGCAGGCCGCCCGCGAGCGGGTTATACGGCATCACGGCTAGTTGCTCCTCGGCGGCCAACGGCAGCAGCTCACGCTCGATCTGGCGAAACAGCAGGTTGTAGCGCGGCTGGATCGACACGAAGCGCGCGACGCGCAGCACATCCGCGCGGCCCAACGCCCGCGCGAGCCGGTACGCGAGAAAGTTCGACACGCCGATATAACGCGCCTTGCCTGAGCGCACGATCACATCGAGCGCTTCGAGCGTTTCGTCGAGCGGCGTCGCCGCGTCGTCGGAATGGAGCTGGTACAGGTCGACGTAGTCGGTGCCCAGGCGGCGCAGCGACGCGTCGATCGCATCGAGCAGGTGCTTGCGCGAGGCGCCCTGATCCCACGCGGCGGGCCCCATCTTGCCGACCGCCTTGGTCGCGACGATGAAGCGCTCACGCTTACCCTTCAGCCAACGTCCGACGATCTCCTCGGTGCGTCCGGCCAGATCTTCGCCGCCGCCAAGCGGGTAGACGTTCGCCGTATCGATGAAATTGACCCCGGCGTCCGCGGCCGTATCGAGGATGCGGTGCGATGCAGCTTCTTCGGTTTGCAGGCCAAAGGTCATGGTGCCGAGACACAGGCGCGAAACGGTCAGGCCGGTGCGGCCGAACTGGCGAAATTGCATAAGGTCGACTCCAGAGAGGAAAGAAACCGCTTCTGAACTGATTAAACAGCGGTGTTGTAAAAAGGATAAACCGAGTCGCGATTCGCCGTGTCCGACGCACACCGCGATTGCTGACTTCCTAAAGATGTGAAATGATAGCGATTCTCATTTAAACCCAGCCAGCCATCCCGTCATCTCCATCTCACACAACGGAGAGCGGCAGCCAGCCATTTGCGGCTTTGTCATGAATTCGGCGTCGGTGATGCGAATTTGACAGTCGCATTTCTGACGGGATTTCCATGCTCAATCACACGCCGCTGGCGACAGCGCTGGCGCTCGCTTTTGCCATTCCTTTTGCGCCTCCGGCGCTCGCGCAAAGCGCTCCGCAAAGCGCAACTCAACCGGCCGCCGCCAGCACACCGGCGAACGCACGAAACGACGCGCCCACCGGCGACGCACAGACGCTGCCAACCATAGGCGTACAGGCTCAAGCCGCCCGGCAGGACTTCCAGGCCGACCGCGCGAGCGTCGGCGCGAAAACGCCGACCGCGCTGCGCGACATACCGCAGACCGTCACCGTGATCAACCGCGACCTGCTGGCGTCGCAGGGCGCGACGTCGTTTACGGATGCGCTGCGCAACGCGCCCGGCGTGACGATCGGCGCGGCCGAAGGCGGCCAGATCGGCAACAACATCAATCTGCGCGGTTTCACTGCGCAGAACGACATCTATCGGGACGGCTTTCGCGACCGCAATCAGTACTACCGCGACACGTTCGACCTCGAATCGCTCGAAGTGCTGTACGGTCCTTCGTCGATGCTGTTCGGCCGGGGCTCGACCGGCGGCGTGATCAACCAGGTCAGCAAGAAGGCGAGCCTGACTGACTCGGCGGAAGTCTCCGGCATGATCGGCACCGACGACCGTTACCGCTCCACCGTCGACGTAAACCACAAACTGACCGATACCTCGGCGATCCGCCTGAACGCATTCGGCCAAAGCCTCGGTTCGACGCGCGACGTGATGAAGAACAAGGACTTCGGCGTCGCGCCGGAACTGCGGTTCGGCATCGGCACGCCGACCGAAATCACGCTGTCCGCGCTGATTCAGCGCAACCACGACATGCCCGACTATGGCATCCAGGCGCTGAACGGCCGCCCGGCGCCGGTGCCGAAGAACACGTTCTACGGCCTGACCAGCGACCGCACGATCCAGGACGTGCAGATCTTCAACGCGGCCATCAAGCACAAGTTCTCCGGTGACCTCACGCTGACGAACCAGACGCAGATCTCGCACTCGATGACCGACGCGCGCGAAACCGCGCCGCAAGCGGTGCTGACCGGGCCGCTGTCGTCGAGCCCCGCGTTGAGCAACGGCAACTTCACGACGCTGTCGCCGTCGCAACTGTTCATCAAGCTGCAGAGTCACGACCGGGTGATCGAGAATCACGCGATCTACAACGACACGATGCTCGAATACAAATTAAACACCGGGCCGATCCGGCATGACCTGATCGCCGGTGTCGAAGTGGGCCACGACAGCTATACGAACCAGGCGTACACGCGCAACAACCTCCCGATCGTGCCGATGCTCAATCCGCCGATCATGGGCACGCCGTCGAACGTGACGACGACGGTCGCCAACCACGCCGATTCGAGCGCGAACGAAATCGCCGCTTACCTGAACGACACGATCACGCTGACGCCGCACTGGAAGCTGATTGGCGGCGTGCGCTGGGATCGGTTCTCGGCGTCGATCCGCAATACGATCAGCGCCCCGGCTTACGCGAGCCAGACCAACTACTTCACGAGCGTGCGCACGGGCGTCATCTATCAGCCGACCGACTGGCAGTCCTACTACGTGTCGTACGGCACCTCGTTCAACCCGTCGCTCGAAACGCTGACGGTCACGAACCTCACGCAGAACCTCGCGCCCGAATCGACGAAGTCCTATGAAATCGGCGGCAAGTGGGATCTGTTCGGCGGCAACATCTCGCTGAGCTCGGCGTTGTTCCGCGAGGAAAAGGACAACGCGCGCACGCAGGTGTCGCCGACCGAGTACCAACTGGCCGGTGACATTCGCGTTGACGGCTTTCAGGCGGGCGTATCCGGGTACATCACCGACAAGTGGCAGATTTTCGGCGGCTACACCTACATGGACGCGACGATCCTGAAGGCGGCCGACGGCACGCAGGGCCACACGCCGGCCAACACGCCGCGCAATACGCTGACGTTCTGGACCACGTACGCAATCACACCGCACTGGGAAATCGGCGGCGGTCCGATCTATATGTCGCCGCGTTATGCGTCGAACACGAACTACGTGAAGGTGCCGGGCTACACGCGTTGGGACGCGACCGCGGCCTATCACGCGAAGAAGTACGACGTGCGCCTGAACCTGCTGAACCTGACCAACAAGTATTACTACGACGCGCTGATTCCGTCGGACGGCGGACGTTCGGTGCCGGGCATCGGCCGTACGCTGCTGGCGACCGTCAACTACCGCTTTTGATACACGCGAAGGACACACCATGCTGCTGCACATTCCGAAGGTACTGGACGTCGGGCAATTGGCCGTCATGCGCGCGCGGCTCGATCAAGCCGGCGATGCGTGGGTCGACGGTCGCGCGACCGCCGGCTATCAGGGCGCGCCGGTCAAGCGCAACCAGCAGATCGCCGAACATTCGACGCTCGCCCGCGAACTCGGCGACGTGATTCTCGCGGCGATCGAACGCAATCCGCTATTCATCAGCGCGGTGCTGCCGAACCAGGTCTATCCGCCGCTCTTCAATCGCTACGAGGGCGGCATGCAGTTCGGCAGTCACGTCGATGGCGCGGTGCGCGTGCTGCCGAACGGCGTGAAGCTGCGCACCGACGTTTCGGTGACGCTGTTTCTGAGCGCCCCAGACGAATACGACGGCGGCGAACTCGTGATCGAAGACACCTACGGCGTGCAGCAGGTGAAGCTGCCGGCCGGGGACATGATCGTCTATCCGGCGACGAGCCTGCATCAGGTCACGCCGGTCACGCGCGGCGCGCGCGTGGCGAGCTTCTTCTGGGTGCAGAGCCTCGTGCGCAGCGACACGCATCGCGCGCTGCTGTTCGACATGGACACCGCGATTCAACGGCTCAATGCCACCCATGCCGACGAGACTGCCCGGCGCAGCCTCGTCGGTTGTTATCACAATCTGTTGCGTAGCTGGAGTGAAACGTGAGCGGACCGGACACGATTGACATTCAACCGCCCGCAGCCGGCGAACATGAGGCGCACGAACCGCGCGGGTTCGATGGCAATGAGCCGAAATCGCGCCAGCAGCGCTCGCGTCGCGCGGCCTTCATCAAGTGGCTGCGCAAGGTGCATGGATGGGTCGGACTGTGGGGGGCGGCCCTCGGTCTGCTGTTCGGCACCACCGGGTTCTTTCTGAATCATCGCGGCGGCCCGCTGAGGGTATCGACCGGCGAGCCGCAGGTGTCGGTGATGCAGGTGCCTTTGCCGCAACCGGCGCCTGAGACACCGCACGAGCTCGCGAACTGGCTCAGGCAGGAGCTGAAGATCGCGGGCAACCCGGGCCGCGTGCAGAAGGAGCCCGAGCATGCGGTGGCGTGGGGCGATCGCAGTGTCGTCCAACCCGAGCATTGGCAGCTGAATTTCGCGTCGCCGAAGGAAAACACGTCTGTCGAATACTGGGTCGGCAATCACACGGTGACGATCAAGCGCAGCGCGAACACCTTTCTGGCAACGCTGACGAATCTGCACAAGGGTGTGGGCTTGAGCATCGGTTGGGTGCTGCTGATCGACACGCTCGCGGGCAGTCTGATTCTGCTGTCGCTGACCGGGGTGCTGCTGTGGACCGAGCTGAACAGGCGCAAGACGGCCGGGCTCGCGCTGGTGGCGGCATCGATTGCGGTGGCGGTGGTCTTGGGGACGATGTAAGCGCGCAACGCCACGCATCGGATGAAGCCTGCGCGATCGCGGGCAGGCTGTCACCGGCACGCGCTAGAATCGCCGCAGACCCACTTCGGCTCGCTCTGCCACCACCTGACGATGACCTCTCCCGGGTTTCCCGGTTGAGCGCAGTCGTCGTCCCCATACAGAGGCAAATGAAAATGAAAGCATCGCGCCGCCATTTCCTGTTGTTGAGCGCGGGCGTCGGCTCCTCGCTCGCGCTGTCGCGCGTCGCGTTGGCCGCGACCGTTCCCAACGCGCTGAGCGAGAGCGATCCGCAGGCGCAGGCGGTCGGCTATACGGAAGATGCGTCGAAGGTCGACAAGGCCAGATTCCCGAACTTCGCGGCCGGGCAATCGTGCGCGAACTGCTCGCTGTTCCAGGGCAAGGCCTCGGATGCATACGGCGGCTGCACACTGTTCGGCAACAAGCAGGTCGCGTCGCGCGGCTGGTGTAGCGCCTACACGAACATGTGAGCGCGACGCCGCGTCGATCGCGTCGCCGTCATAGCAGCGCGTTCAAAATGAGTTCGTGCGAGTGCCCGATCCATACAGCCGCGTCGCGGTGGTCGCGCAGCGCGTCGCCGGTATTCGGGTGCAGAAAGACATCGAGCGCGCCGTGATTGAGCGTGAGCCAGCCCACCACGTCGGCGAACAGCGTGTGCGCGAACGCGAGTTGATACGACCACATCGGATGCGGGCCGACCGGCCTTTCATGAAATCGGCCGATCTGCAGCTTGTCGCCCCAATGTGCGTCGATCTGCTCGCGAAACGCCCAGGCGGCGTCGCGGCTCGCCGCGTCGAAATAAATGTGCGCGTGCCAGCTCTCTATAGCTGAAGCATCGCGAAAGTTCATATCTGAGTTCATTGCCAGGCTCGTTCCGTATCAGTTTTGATCCGACATACGTTCTGCTTCGCGTTGCGCCGGCGCGCGCCGCGAGACGCGGCACTTCGTGTGTTTGCGTGCAAGTTTCCTGCAACACCGTTTCGGTGCAGTCCTTTATTCACCGTCACACACCCGTTATTGTCGCCCGATCTGAAGCCCTGCTGTTACATCGATTCGCCAAATTAGCGCGCCAAAGTCCCTCGCTTCGAGCAATTGCATTCGCGCGTGCGCAGCTACACTGTTTTCCATGGAGCGACAAAGCACCGAACTCCATCGACGCGATCTTCCCCTCACGTCGTGTTTGAACCGTACCGTTGATAGCAGTCAGCAATTCGTAGCATGCAGTCCGCAGTAGGCGCACTAGAAGCGCGCAAAGCAGTCGCAATTGAAGTGGTGATTTGAATCGACAGTCTGAAGGTTGCTGTCGAGCCGTAGAAATTGCAGGTGCAGCAAATGTGTATTGCAGTACCAGGTGAAGTTTCATGTAAGCAGTAGCCTTGCAGGTTAGATGGCTATGGGTCGGCAGGCATCCACGCGCCTGCTCGACTGTTCCATCCTGTCAGCCCTGTTCCTCGCGGAACAGGGCTTTTTTTTCGTCGGAGATGTACGGCCGATGTCGTTCAGATCGCAAGCGCGTATCTCTGGGCCGCCGATGTAAAGCGTCATGTCCACGGCGGCCCGCACTTCGCAAGATGCGTCAGGACGCGATCGTTTCGCCCATTCGGCTCGCTGTGCGACTACTATATTTTTGTGGGCATCCGATTGTCGTCATCGCAACGCGTGTCCACTTGCCGGCACGATGACCATCGGAGGTGTGCTGTGCTCCACCGCATCTTTGCCCGCACCAGTCGCCCTGCGGCGGCGATCGCCTTGACCTTTGCCTACGCTTTTTGCCTGCACGCTAGCGCCGCCACGCCAGTCCCGGCGGCCGCCGATAATCGCCCCGCCCCCACGCCCGCCGCTGTCGCGCCCGCTGACTTCTCGACCTTCGCCGAACGTTACGGGCCAGCAGTCGTGAACGTGACTGCGCGCGTCGCGAGCGAACAGGTTTCGCCGCCTGAGCAAGAGGCCATCGACAGCAGCGATCCGTTCTTCGCGTTCTTCAGACGCGACGCGCGGCCGTCGCCCGACGCTCAAGCCGGCGCACCGAGCGTGATGACCGGCAGGGGCTCGGGCTTCATCATCAGCCCCGACGGGCTGATCCTAACCACGGCGCACGTCGTCGATAGCGCCGCAGAAGTGACGGTCCGGCTGACCGACCAGCGCGAGTTCAAGGCGCAGGTCGTTGCCGTGGACCCGCAAAGCGATGTCGCCGTGCTGCAGATCGACGCTCACAAGCTGCCGGCCGTGAAGCTCGGCGACTCGTCTCGCGTGCGGGTCGGCGAGCCGGTGCTGTCGATCGGTTCGCCCGACGGATTCCAGAACACGGTGACGACCGGCATCATCAGCGCCACCACGCGCATACTGCCGAACGGCAGCGCGTTTCCGTTTTTTCAGACCGAAATCGCCGCCAATCCCGACAACTCCGGCGGCCCTCTGTTCAACCGCGCGGGCGAGGTGATCGGCATCGACGTGCAGGTCTACACGGACAGTGATCGATACGAGAGCCTGACCTTCGGCATTCCGATCAAGGCGGCAAATCAGGTCCGCGAGCAGGTGCAGTCCCAGCGCGAGCCGGCGCCCGGAACCGCCGGCAATGGCGGTAAGCCCGCAGGCGCGAACAGCTTCGGCATGCAGGTCGAGGACGTGAGCCCGGGGCTCGCGGTGGCCCTCGGCTTACCGCACGCGGCCGGAGCGCTCGTGGATACGGTCGAAGCCGGTTCGCCGGCGGCCGCGGCCGGGCTCAAGGCGGGCGACGTGATTTTGCAGGTCGGAGACAAGCGAATCGAGCAGTCGGCGGCGCTCGCCGACCAGCTTGCCGCCGTGCCGCCCGGAACCAGGACGACACTCAAGCTGATTCGCAGCCGGCGCCTCACGACGGCGAGCTTCCCGGGCGAGACGACGAACGATGGCGCTGCCGCTACCGCTGCCGCTGCCGCTGCCGATGTCGCGCCGGTTGCCGCTGCCCATGTCACTGCTGTGCCGCCGGATAGTGGCGCGGCGGACCGTCTCGGTCTAGTGACGCATCCGCTGAGCGAGGACGAACGTCGCAAGAGCGGCTTGCCGCTCGGTCTGATGGTCGATGCATCGAGCGGGCCGGCGGCGAACGCCGGCATCAAGGTCGGCGACATCGTCGTGTCGCTCGACGACACACTGGTCGAGTCGCAGGACCAGGCCGCCGCCCTCGAAGCGAAGGCGAAGAAAATGGTCGCGGTTCTGATTCAGCGGGACAACGCGCGCAACTTTGTCTCGGTGAAGGTCAAGTGACGCGCGGGTGACGATCGGACGTCGTCACATTCGCGAGACGAAAGAGCAGCACTAAGTGGCGGGCGGCGCTGGAGCCCCGTTACGAGTGTCCGTAGAGACGGCCGCGAGCCCATTCTCGCGGGCCCGGAAAAGGCGCGCACAGCCGCTGCATCTACGCGGGGACGCGCGTTTGCCGCTGCGATTGCCGCTTGCTAGACTGGCGGCACCTGTCGCCCGCTCGCCTGCCTCCTGCCTGCCTGCCGCCGAAGCCAGGCGTCGCCGTCGTCGCGATCATGCCGACCCGCGCATACAGCCGGGCTATATCGGAGTCCCCATGTCCTACATGCTGCTCATCGTCGAACCCACGGACCAACGCGAGGAGCGCGGCGAAGCCGCGGGCCGCGACCTCTACGACCAGATGGTGCGTTTCGCCGAGAACCTGAAGGCGCGCGGCAAGCTGCTCGCTGTCGAGTCGCTGACTTCGCACAACGACGCGGTGCGCGTGCAGGTTCGCCGTGGCGAGCCGAAGCTCGTCGACGGGCCGTTCACCGAGGCCAAGGAGATGATCGGCGGTTTCTTTCTGCTGAACTGTGACAGCCGCGAAGAGGCCGTGGCGATCGCGCAGGCCTGCCCGGCAGCGGCGTGGTGCACGGTCGAGGTGCGCAAGCTCGGGCCTTGCTACATCTAGCCACGGGCGACTCTCCAACGCATCCGCTTCGGTGTTTTCCCTGGGGCGTCGGGGCGGCCGCACATGTCGATCCGGTAGCGCGTCGCGCGTCGTGTGGGTAGTGAGCAAGGCTGTGTGGTCGCGCCAGGCGATTCACACGAAACCACTAGCAACGAACCGCCGACAACAAGGAGCAACGACATGCGATTCATGATCATCGTCAAGGCCACGGCCGCGAGCGAAGCCGGCGAAATGCCCGAGCCGTCGCTGATCGCCGCGATGGGGGCGTACCACGAAGAACTCGCGAAGGCCGGCGTGCTGCTCGACGCGACCGGCCTGCAGCCAAGCTCGAAAGGCTGGCGCGTGCGCTACAGCGGCGGCAAACGGATCGTCGTCGACGGTCCGTTTGCGGAAACCAAGGAACTGATCGCCGGCTACACGCTGATCCAGGTGCGCTCGCGCGATGAGGCGATGGAATGGGCGCGGCGTTTTCCGGCGCCCTTCGGTGAGCATGCCGACGGCGAAATCGAAGTACGGCAACTGTTCGAACTCGACGACTTCGAGCCGGGGCCGGAAGTCGAGCGCTTCCGTAAGCTGGAAGCCGATCGCCCCTGATCGCATGGTCCACTTCCAGGAGATCGCGCAAATGGACCCGAACGCGCAGCGGTCGGCGGCGGGGGAAGGCTAACGCCGTGACGTTAGAGGCCACCCATCGTGCGATCGACGCTGTCTGGCGGATCGAATCCGCGAAGGTCATCGCCCACGTCGCGCGGATGGTGCGCGACGTGGGGCTCGCCGAGGAACTCGCGCAGGACGCGCTGGTGGCCGCACTCGAACATTGGCCGGATGCGGGTGTGCCCGACAACCCCGGAGCCTGGCTGATGACGACCGCGAAAAACCGCGCGCTCGATCGCCTGCGCCAGGAAGCGCTGCATGCGCGCAAGCGCGAGCAGCTCGGCCACGATCTCGACGCGATCGAGGCGCACGTGGTGCCCGATTTCGTCGATGCGCTCGATGCCGCGCGCGCTGACGACATCGGCGACGATCTGCTGCGGCTCATCTTCACCGCTTGTCATCCGGTGCTGTCGACCGATGCGCGTGTCGCGCTGACGTTGCGCCTGCTCGGCGGCCTTACCACGGACGAAATCGCCCGCGCGTTTTTCGTGCCGGAGCCGACCATCGCGCAACGGATCGTGCGCGCGAAGCGCACGTTGTCGGCGGCGCGCGTGCCGTTCGAGGTGCCTCGGGCGGACGCGCGCGCGGCACGGCTCGCGTCGGTGCTGCAGGTGATCTACCTGATCTTCAACGAAGGTTATTCGGCGACGGCCGGCGACGACTGGATGCGCCCGGCGCTATGCGAAGAGGCGCTGCGGCTCGGCCGCGTGTTGAGCGGCCTCGTGCCCGACGAAAGCGAGGTCCACGGTCTTGTCGCGCTGATGGAGATCCAGGCGTCGCGCACGCACGCGCGCACTGATACGCAGGGCCGTCCGGTGCTGCTGCTCGATCAGGATCGCAGCCGCTGGGACCCGCTGCTGATTCGCCGCGGCCTCGCTGCGTTGGACAGCGCCCATGCGCTCGGCGGCGCGAGCGGGCCGTACGCGTTGCAGGCGGCGCTCGCCGCGTGTCATGCGCGGGCGCGCCGCGCCGAGGACACCGACTGGGCGCAGATCGTCGCGCTTTACGATGCGTTGGCGCAGGTCGCGCCATCGCCGGTGGTCGAGTTGAATCGCGCGGTCGCGGTAGGAATGGCGTTCGGAGCGGCGGCAGGACTCGAGATCGTCGAGGCGCTCGCCGCCGATCCGGCGCTCAGGAATTATCACTGGCTGCCGAGCGTGCGTGGCGACCTGCTGGTCAAGCTCGGACGCGTCGATGAAGCGCGCGCGGAGTTCGAGCGCGCCGCCGCGATGACGCGCAACACGCGCGAGCGCGAGTTGCTGCGCGAGCGTGCGCGCGGGCTCGAGCACTGAAGCTCGAGCATCTGCGAGCGCTGCCTCAACGAATCAGCTGCCGCACCCCCAACGCGACGATCAAGCCGCCACACACGCGATCGACCCACATCTTGCCGCGCCGGTACGCCGACGCGATTCGCTCGTGCGACAACGCCAGCGCGACGAATCCATACCAACTGCTCGCGACGACGAACACCATGCCGAGCATCGCAGCGAACGTGCCGGTGCTCACATGCGCTGGCGCCGCCGAAGAAAACACCGCGGCGAAGAACGCCATGGACTTCGGATTCGCGATGTTGGTCGCAAAGCCCTGCGCGAACGCCTGTCGAAAGCCGCCCGCCGGCGCCTTGAGGAGCACCGCCTGCCGTGCCGGCGAGGCGTTGAAGATCAGCCGGCCGCCGAACCACAGCAGATAACACGCGCCCGCGATCCTGACCACGAGTGCGAGCCACGGAAACGCGGCGAACACGATGCCGACGCCGAGAATCGCGCAGCTTGCCCAGAACAGATTGACGAGCACGATGCCGGCGACCATCGCGAGCGCTTCGATACGCGTCGCCGAAGCGGCCTTGTGCGCGACCGCGACGAAGTTCGGGCCTGGACTCACGACGCCCGCGATATACACCGAAAACACGCCGACCACGGCGGACCCATCGATCACGACACGCTCCCTGTTGCAAAGCTTGGGGTGAAATCCAGCGCAAACACCGCGCTCATAGCCCGAAAAACGCGGCGCCCGCGGTGAGGACGCCCGCTGCCGCGACGCCATACGAGAGATTGCGCAGCCAGTTCTTGCGCGTGAGCAGCGTGATCGCGCACAGCGCAATCGCGACCTGGATCAGCAGCGTCGCCTGGGCCCAGCGATGATGGCCATGCAGCAGCGTTTCACTGCGCGTGTCGGCGGCAACGACCTGCTTTTCGATCGCCTCGGCGTGCGCGCGGATCGGCTCCTTCTGCTGCTTGTATTTCTCTACGTCGGCGGCGAATTTAGCGTGCGCGTCGCTATTGGGCGCCGACAGCGCCGCGCCGAGTTCGGCGAGGTTCTCCTTCTCGCCCTTCGCCTGATAGTAGCTCCACTGGTTCGATGCTTCGGTCTTCTTGATGGCGGCTTCGTTCTTGTAGAACAGCGCGAGGTTCTCAGCATTGCCGCTCTGATACGCGCATAACGCGCCGATCGTCGCGAGGATCGCGGTCATCACGGCCATGCGGCTCGCGAACGGATCGGCGTCGTGATGCGCGGCGTGGCCAGCGTGTTCGACCGCATGGTCGTGCGGACCATGCACTTCATATTCTTCAGACATCTGATTCTCCGAGGCAGTGCTTTCGTCGTTATCACGGGGCGGTACGAGCGCCCGGCGGCCTCAATCTTAGCGTGTCGCGCGTGACGAACGTCATTGCATGCGGATCACGACGCGTCCGCGCGTGCCGGCGGCGACTGCCTCGTAGGCTTCGCGTGCGCGGGCGAGCGCAAACTCCTGTGCGATCGCCGGGCCGCTCAGCTTGCCGTTGTCGAAACCTTCGACGAGCGCGGTCATCAGCGGTGCCGATTCCGCGACGCCGAGCTTCGCGCTATCGACGCCGAGCAATTGTGTCTCGTTGTGATAGAAATCGATCAGATCGAACTCGACGCGGCGCTTGCCGGTCCCGCTGATTTCGAGCACGCGGCCGCGCCGCTTCGCAAGGCTCAGCGCGGTCTCGAACGCCACGCCGCCGACCGCGTCGTAGACGACTTGCGCGCCCGCGCCACCGGTCAGCTCGCGCACTCGTTCGGCCGCATGTTCGTCGAACGGCACGTAGGCGTCGATCAGGCGCCCCGCGGGCGTGGCGGGATCGAGCGGCCGACGGTCGACCGCGATCACGCGCGCTCCGCGCGCTTTCGCGATCTGCACGACCGCGCCGCCGACACCGCCGCCCGCGCCAAGCACGGCAATGGTCTCGGTGGCCTGCAACTGCGCGTATTCGACCGTGCCGAGCCACGCGACCACGAAGTTCACGCCGATCGCCGCCGCCTCGGCATGGCTCAACGCAGCCGGCTTGCGCGACAGCGCCGCGACCGGAATCTGAATATATTCGGCGTGCGTGCCGTCGCGCGTGAAACCGATGTCACCGCCGGTGCCCCACACGTCGGCGTTGAGCCACGCGGCCGGCCCGTCCACCACCACGCCGCTGAAATCGCGCCCTGGCGTGCGCGGCAGCACCGTGTGTTCGAAATGGCCGGCGACGTTCTTCACGTCGCTCGGATTGACCGAGGCCGCCAAAACCCGCACGACCGCATGGCCCGCGTCGGCCTGCGGCATCGGCAGATCGACGTATTCGAGTACTTCGGGGCTGCCGAAGGATTTGAACTGGATCGCTTTCATCGTGCTTCGCTCCGATAGGTTTTACGCCGCGCTACGCGGCGAACGCATACAACCAGGGCCTAAACTGCCTGTCCCGCCTCATCCGCCTTCGGCGCCTGGGCATGCCGCTGATGATCGGCGGCCAGAAACATATACATCGCCGGCACGACGAACAACGTGAACAGTGTGCCGATCGACATCCCCGTGAAGATCACGAGCCCCATCGCGTTGCGGCCCGCGGCGCCCGCGCCCGACGCGATGACGAGCGGCACCACGCCGAGCACCATCGCCGCGGTCGTCATCAGAATCGGGCGCAGCCGCACGCCCGCGGCTTCCTCGACCGCTTCGCGCTTGTTGCGGCCCGCGCGCTGCAATTCGTTGGCGAACTGCACGATCAGGATGCCATGCTTGCTGACGAGCCCCATCAGCGTAACGAGGCCGACCTGCGTGTAGATGTTCAGCGTCGTCAGGCCGATGTTGATGAAGATCAGCGCGCCGAACAGCGCCATCGGCACCGAGATCAGGATCACGATCGGATCGCGGAAACTCTCGAATTGCGCGGCGAGCGCGAGGAACACGATGATCGTCGCGAGCATCAGCGTGATGACGAAGCCGCCCGACTCCTGCACGAACTGGCGCGACTCTCCCGAGTAATCGGCCGAATAGCCGGCCGGCGCGACCTGAGCGGTCGCCTGGCGCAGAAAATCGAGCACCTGGCCTTGCGACACGCCTGGCACGATCACCCCGGAGATCGTCGCCGAGTTCAACTGCTGGAAGTGATTGATCGATTCGGGCACGACACTGCGCTGCAAGTGCGCGACCGTCGACGCCTGAATCACGCTGCCGTCCGGCGTGCGCAGATAGTAGTCGAGCACCTGCGACGGATTGAGCCGGTCGGTCTGCAGCACCTGCGGAATCACCTTGTACGATCGCCCGGCAATCGAAAAGTAGTTGACGTAGCCGCCGCCCAGCGCCGAACCGAGCGCCTGTCCGACGTCGCTCTCGGACAGCCCGAGCGAGGCCACCTTGTCGCGGTCCACGACGAGCACCGCTTCCGGCTTGTCGATCTTCAGGTCGCTATCGACGAAAAAGAACATGCCGCTCTCGCGCGCTTTTTCCAGCACCGCTTGCGACACCTCGTTGAGATTTTCAAACGGCTCGGTCGTGCTGATCACGAACTGCACGGGCAAGCCCTGCGAGCCGGGCAGGGACGGAAACTGGAACGCCGCGACGCGCGCGCCCGCGATCTCATTCCACTTCTGCTGCAACTCCTGCTGCAGCACGGTCGCGTTCTTGCCGCGCTGATCCCAGGTCTTGAACAGCACGCCGCCGATGCCCTGGTTGATGGTCGGCGAGCCCGTGAGCTGGAACATCTGCGCGTATTCGGGCAGCGTCTTCGACGCGTCGAACACCTGGTCCGCGTAGGTCTGCATCTGCTGGATCGTCGCGTTCGGCGGCCCGATGATCTGCGAGAGCACGACGCCCTGGTCCTCCTGCGGCGCGAGCTCCGAGTTCGAGGTCATGAACAGATACACCGTGCCGCACAGCAGCAGCGCGCCCATGATCACGAACACGGGCCAGGTGTCGAGCGTCGCGTGCAACAGGCGGCCGTAGCCGCGATGCACGCGCTCGAACTGGCGATCGACGAAACGCGTGAAGCGCCCCGACTCCTGCTCGGCGCGAAAGAAGCGCGAGCACATCATCGGCGACAGCGTGAGTGCGATCACGCCCGACACCGTCACCGCCCCCGCAAGCGTGAACGCGAACTCGGTGAAGAGCGCGCCGGTCAGTCCGCCCTGGAAGCCGATCGGCGCGTACACGGCGATCAGCACGACGGTCATCGCGACGATCGGGCCGCCGAGTTCGCGCGCGGCGATCAAAGCGGCGTCGAACGGCGTCCTGCCTTCGTGCTTCATATGACGGTCGACGTTCTCGACGACGATGATCGCGTCGTCCACGACAAGCCCGATCGCGAGCACGAGCGCGAGCAGCGTGAGCAGATTGATCGAATAGCCGAGCACCTGCATCACGAAGAACGTGCCGATCAGCGACAGCGGCATCGCGATCAACGGCACGATCACCGCGCGGAAGGTGCCGAGAAACAGGAAGATCACGATGGTGACGATCACGAGTGCTTCGACGAGCGTCTTGATCACTTCCGTGATCGCGGTGTTGACGAAGTCGGTCGCGTCATAAACGATGTCCCCCGTCATGCCGGTCGGAAACTGCTTTTGCAGATCCGGAAACACGGCCTTCACGCGCTTCGCCACGTCGAGGATGTTCGCGTCCGGCGCGACCTTGATGCCGATGAACACCGACCGCTTGCCGCTGAACGCGACGTTGAAGTCGTAGCTGTCGGCACCGAGCACGACGTTCGCGACGTCCTCGAGACGCACGATCGAGCCGTTCTTCTGCTTGACGACGAGCTGCTTGAAGTCATCGACGGTATGCAGGTCGGTGCCCGCTTCCAGGTCGACGCTGACCATTTGCCCTTTCGTCGTGCCGAGCGTCGCGAGATAGTTGTTGTTGCCGAGCGCGGTGAACACGTCGCTCGCGCTCACGCCATGCGCGGCGAGCCGCGCCGAATCGAGCCACGCGCGCATGGCGAACTGGCGGCCGCCGAGCACTTCGGCGGTCTGCACGCCCTGGATCGAATCGAGCTTCGGCTTGACCACGCGCAGCAGGTAATCGGTGACGTTGTTGCTCGGCAGTACGCTGCTGTAGAAGCCCATGTACATCGCGTCGGTGGTCTGCCCGGTCTGCACCGTGAGCACCGGCTGCTGCGCCTGCGGCGGCAACTGGTTGCGCACCGAGCCGATCTGCGTGTTGATTTCGGTCAGTGCGCGGTTCGCGTCGTAGTTCAGGCGCAGCGTCGCGACGATCGTCGACACGCCCGTGGTGCTCGTCGACGACATGTAATCGATGCCCTGCGCCTGCGCGATTGCCGCTTCGAGCGGCTGCGTGATGAAGCCGGCGATGGTGTCAGAGTTCGCGCCATAGTAGTCCGTCTTGATCGTGACGACCGCGTTCTCGGTTTGCGGATACTGGCTGACCTTCAGCACCGCGAGCGCGCGCAGCCCGAGCACGAGAATCAGCAGGCTCACGACCGAAGCGAGTACCGGCCGGCGGATGAAGATGTCCGTGAACATGAGCGGGCGGCCTCGCTTACTGTTCCTGTGGCGCAGGATTCGGGCTGTCCGACGGCTGGACGCGGTTGTCGATGATGAGCGGCGTGCCGTTCTTCAGCTTGATCTGGCCGCTCGTCACGACCTGCGTTCCTTCGCCGACGCCCTTGAGAATCGCCACCTGGTCGCCGCGCGTCGGTCCCGGCGTCACGAACACCTGCTGCGCGACGGGCAGCGTCTTGCCCTGCGCGTTAGGCTGCGTGCCGGGCTTTACGATGAACACGGTCGCGCCGTACGGGTTGTAGGTGATCGCCGTTTGCGGCAGCGTCAGATAGCGTGCCGCGGCGCCCGAGTCGATCTTCACGTTCGCGTACATGCCGGGCAGCAGCTTGCGCTCGCGATTGTCGACGCTCGCTTCGATCTGCACGTTGCGCGTCGCGCTGTCGACTTTCGGGCTCACCGACTGGATCTTGCCGGTGAAGCTTTGCCCGCTATACGCGTTGGTATCGACGCTGACGGTCGCGCCGATCGCGAGCTGGCCGAGCTGCTGTTGCGGCACCGAGAAGTCGGCGTAGATCGGATCGATCGCTTGCAGCGTGACGATCGCATCGCCCGGATTCAGGTATTGCCCCGGGTTGATCGTCGTGATGCCGAGGCGCCCCGCGAACGGCGCGCGAATGGTCTTCTTGTCGACGAGCGCCTGCTGTTGCGCGACCTGTGCCTTCTTGCCCTTGAGGTCGGCGGCGTCCGCGTCGAGCTGCGCCTTCGCGATCGCCTTGATGTCGTACTGCGCGCGGTCGCGCTCGTAGACCGTCTGCGCGAGTTGGGCCGCGGCTTGCAGCGATTGCAGGAGCGCGACGTCGCTGTCGGCATTGAGCCGCACGAGGATCTGCCCGGCCTTCGCTTCCTGCCCCGACACGAACGCGACTTCGCGCACGAGGCCCGCGACTTCGGTCGTCACGTCGACGCCGCGCACCGCGCGCAGGCTACCGACCGCCGCGAGCTGCGGCTGCCACGACTGATAGTGGACCATCATCGCCGAGACCGTCGCGGGCGGCGCGGTGTTGGCCGCCATGAACTTCGCGAACATGTGCGCGCGGAACAGGTTGAAGCCGACCAGCAAGGCGAGCAGCAGGCCGACGCTGATCAGCATGATCACCATGCGCTTCGTCATCGGTTTTCTTTCGGTCATCGTGACGTCCTTGCTCGGCGTGGGGCGCGGTCAATGCGGCGCAGCCGCGGACTCGGGCACGGCGGCATTCCACCAGCCGCCGCCGAGCGCCTGGAACAGCGCCGCCGTGTCGGCGTAGCGCGCTGCCTGCGCCTGCGCGAGGCTCACCACTGTTTGCTGATATTGGCGTTGGGCATCGAGCAGCGCGAGGTAACTCACGCCGCCGACGCGATACTGCCCGCGCGTCAGTTCGAGCGAATCGCTCGCGGCGCGCGACGCGTCGGTCTGCGCCCGGAGGCCGGTCGCGTCGTGTTCGAGCGCGCGCAGCGTGTCCGCGACGTTCTGGAACGCGAGCAGCACGGTCTCGCGGTATTGCGCGCCGGCCTGCTCGTAGGCGGCCTCGGCCGAACGCCTCTGCGCGTTCAGCTGGCCGCCGTGAAAGACCGGTTGCAGCAAGCCCGCGCCGATGCTCCAGATCGTGCTGCCGGCCCTGAGCACCTCGGCGGGCGTCAACGCCTCGGCGCCGTAGCTTGCGGACAGCGTGATCTGCGGATACATCGCCGCGGTCGCGACGCCGACCTGCGCGCTCGCCTGATGCAGCGTGGCGTCGGCGGCGAGGATATCGGGGCGCTGGCGCACCAGCGACGACGGCAGGCTCACGGGCAGCGTGTCGGGCAGCGAGAACATGTCGAGCGAGAAGTCGGGGACCGTGGTGTCGCTCGGCAGCTTGCCGGCAAGCACCGCAAGCTGATGGCGGGCCTGATCGAGCTGCTGGTGCAGCGGCGGCAGCGTCGCGCGGGTCTGGGCGAGCAGCGTTTCCTGCGCGAGGACGGCCGCGCGGCTGACGCCGCCGAGTCCGAACTGCTGATTGAGCACGCTCAACTCCTGTTCTTCCTCGGTGGCGATGCGCTCGGTCGCGTCGATCTGCGCGCGCACTGACGCCTCCTTGACGGCCGCGGTCACGATGTTGGCCGATATGGCGAGCCAGGCGGCCTGCAACTGGAAGCGCTGATAGTCGATCTGCGCGTGTAGCGCTTCGAGTTCGCGCCGCGCGCCGCCGAACACGTCGAGCTTGTACGAGACGTTGACCGACGCGTTGTAGAGATTGAATTCCTCCACGAAGCCGGGCTGGCCGAACGCGATGCCGTTCACTTTCTCGCGCGCGGCGCTCAGTTGCGCGTCGACGCTCGGCAGCAAGGTGCCGCCCGCCTGTGCGCTGTAATTTTCGCGGGCTTGTCGCAACGCGGCCTGCGCCGAGGCCATGTTGGGACTGTTGGCGATGGCCTCGCGGATCAGCGCGTCGAGTGGCTCGCAATGAAAGAGCGTCCACCACGCGGCGGGGATGTCCTGGGCCGGAGCGAAACGTTGCGGCAGGCCGGCGGGACCGGGTGCGGAGGCGGTCTGCCCGGGCAGCGGCGTGGCGGTGAAGGTGTTGGTGGCCGGCGCGGGCGGGGAGTGGTAGTCGGGGCCGACCATGCAGCCGGTCAGCGCGACGCAGCCCCACAGTGCAATGTAGAGGCGTTGCCAGACAATACGCTGACTCACGTCGCTCATCGATCTACCTTGTATCGCCAGTGGCGGGTGGACCGGACAAAGATGTTCAGGTCGCCCGAACGTTCCTGGAGTTGTTGTCTTGCCGACGCTGGAATTTACCATGCACGACGTGAATCGCGCTTGGCCGGGAACTCGCTGGCAGACGAAGGTGGATACGAGATCACGTAGGAGGGTCTTCACCCGGCACCGCCGAGCGCGCCAGGTAGAACATCAGCGGCTTACGGAGCGCGAGCGACACCAGAAACGCGATGCCGACAAAGCCGGACGCCTTCGGTTCTTCGATCGCCTGGTGTTACCGGGCCGCGTCCGCCGCTCGCCGCTGCGCGATCAGATCCGCGAGCCGCGCGATCTGCTGCCCTTTCGCATCGAAGTTACCAGCGTCGAGCCACTGCTGATAACACGAGCGCAACGCCGGCCATTCGCTGTCGATGATCGAATGCCACGCCGTGTCGCGATTGCGCTCGCGGTAGACGATCGCCTGGCGGAAGATCCCCTCGAATGTGAATCCATAGCGCAGCGCGGCCTTGCGTGATGGCTCGTTCAGCGAATCGCACTTCCATTCGAAGCGTCGATAACCGAGCTTGTCGAACACTTCGCGGAGCAGCACGAACATCGCATCGGTCGCGATGCGCGTGCGCTTGAGCCGTGGCGAATAAGTCACGTTGCCGACTTCGATCACGCCGTTGGCGGGATCGATCCGCATCAGCGAGAGCGTGCCGACCGGCTTGGCCGTAGCGAGGTCGATCACCGTGTAGTGCAGCGGGTCGTTCGATGCCGCCATCTGCGTCAGACGCTCACGATAGGCCGCGAGGCTGTCGAATGGGCCGACCGCAAGATAGGTCCAGTCGCTGTCGTTGGGGGCCGAGCGGTACGCGTCGAAGAGGTCCGCCGCGTGGCGCTCGACGTCGACCGCTTCGAGCCGGCAATAGCGGCCGGTCATCGGCTCACGGCCCGGCAGTTGCGCGCCGTGCCAGCCGGGCACGGGCGCCCCGATCGGCTGGCCGTAGGCGTTACGTCTGGGTTCCATGTCTGTTCTCCTGTCGATGAATGGGCGATGCGGACGATACGGATGCAGGTCGATGGGGAACGATACGGCAAACGTGGTATGTTCAAAAGATCCACGACACGCTTATCCGATAGGTCCAGCCATCATGATTGAAATCATTGGACCCCTCGTCCACGCGGACGAGGCCATCGCCGCGTGCGGCGTCGCCCGGCCCGCGCCATTGCAAAAGCAGCTGATCGAGCGTCTGCAGCAGGCGATTCTCGCGGGCCGTTTGCCGGCCGGGTCGCGGCTGCCGTCGTCGCGGCTGCTCGCGGCCGAAATGGGCGTGTCGCGCAACACGGTGGTGATCGCCTACGAGCATCTCGCGGCGGTCGGCTATGTGATCGCCGATCGCCAGGGCACGCGCGTGAGCCGGCTGTCGAGTCCCGCCGCGCGTGGCGAGTCGGCGGCGGCCTCGGCCTCGCCGCAGGTCGCGTACGCGGCGCGCGTCGGCCAGTTCGCGGCATCGCACCCTCACGCCGGCAACGCGTATGCGCTAACCCCCGGCACGCCTGCACTCGACCGCTTCCCGCTTGCCGCATGGCGCCGCGCACTCGAACGGGCCATGGAGCGCTCGCTACCGCGCGCGCTCGGCTACGGCCCGCCCGCCGGCGAGCCCGCGTTGCGCGACGCGATCGCCGCGCATCTCCGCATGGCGCGCGGCGTGCGCTGCGACGGCTCGCAAGTCGTCATCACCGAGGGCGCGCAGGAAGCGCTGAACCTGTGCGTTCGTCTGCTGACCGATCCCGGCGATATCGCGTGGATCGAGGACCCCGGCTATCGCGGCGCGAAGGCCGCGTTCAACGCGGGCGACTTGCGCATGCAGCCGATTCCCGTCGACGACGAAGGCATGGCCGTGCCGGCCGGCGCGTGGGCCGCGAATCCGCCGAAGCTGATCTACACATCGCCCGCGCATCAGTATCCGACGGGCGCGGTGCTGTCGGTGGCGCGCCGGCTCGCGCTAATCGCGCAGGCGCGGCGCTGCGGCGCGTGGCTCATCGAGGACGATTACGACGGCGAGGTGCGCCACACCGGCGAGCCGATCGCGAGCATGCAGGGCCTCGTCGCCGAGGCACCGGTGCTGTACGTCGGCTCGTTCAGCAAGACGATGTTTCCGGCTTTGCGCGTTGGCTTTGTCGTGCTGCCGCGCACGATCGCCGCGCATGCCGCTGTTGCGCTGCAGGAAATGCTGCGCGGCGGGCATCGGCTGGAGCAGCTGGCGCTGGCGCATTTCATCGAAAGCGGCGAATTCGGGCGGCATCTCGGGCGGATGCGGCGGCTGTACCGCGAGCGCCAGCAGGCGCTGCGCGAGGCGCTGGCCGAGCATTTCCCGGCGGCGACGATTCTCGGTGGAGATTGCGGCATGCATCTGACGCTGCGGCTGCCCGCCTCGCTCGACGATCGCGCGCTCGCGGCGCGCGCTCACGCGCGGGGGCTCAGTCCGCGCGCGCTGTCGGGGTTCGCGCTCGGGGCGTCGGCGCAGACGAATGGGCTCGTGATCGGGTATGGCAACACCGACGCCGAGCGCTTGGGGCCTGCGGTGAAGGCGCTAGCGGAGTTGGTGCGGGAGATGGCGGGCGACGGGTGTGCCACCTTGGGCATATAAGTTTTACGTCTGTCCGCCCAGTCCATGTCGCGCTATCGTGTCGTATGCGCGGCGACTTCACCGTAGCGACGTGCTGGTTTGCCCGCATGTGCCGCGGTTGCCCGGCCGGCGGGCGGCGCGCTCGCGCGGCAGGCGATGGGCACGAACAATGCATGGAATGTGGTTATCGATGACGATTTATCCGACCGGAGACGACATGAAGGAAATCGAACCGACCCCGTGGTTTGACCTGACCATTCATACACCCGTCCGCGAAGGCTGGTACGAGGTGCAGTTGACGAGCGGGGACACAGCGTTTGCGAAATATGGCGACGGCGCGTGGACCGAAAAACCGTTGCTCGTGTTCACGCACTGGCGCGGACTGTCCGCCGATCCGACGAAAGCCGCCGATGGCGCGGCCGAGTCGATCAGCGCCGAGGCCACCGCCGCGCAGGGCGTGCGCGCCGCCTGGAATGCATTCTTCCCGGGACTCGGCGACGAACAGCACAAGCCGCTCGATGTCACACCGAACGGCAAAGCGCCTCATTGAAGATCCCCTGATATTCGTTTGACGCCTTGCTCCTGATCCGCGCAAAGGCCACTACGGCGCCGGCGGCACTTGCTTCGCTACGCGAGATGCGTTCGCGGCGGCGCCGGCGGCGGGATCCGCGCAGAGACGGGCTTAGGCGTTCCGTGCGGTCTCGCCTTCAGCGAATGCCTTGAGCGCATCGCCCGCCAGACGGTACCGCACCCATTCGCTTTGCGGATTCGCGCCGATCGACTTGTAGAAGCCGATGGCCGGTTCGTTCCAGTCGAGCACGCTCCATTCGAAGCGGCCACAGCCGGTTTCGCAGGCGATCTGCGCGAGATGGCGCAGCATTCGTTTGCCCGCGCCGCTGCCGCGCGATGCCGGCGACACGTACAGGTCTTCCAGATAAAGCCCCTGCTTGCCGAGCCACGTCGAATACGAAAAGAAGTACACGCAAAAACCGACGGGCTCGCCGTTCATTTCGCAGATCAGCGCTTTCGCGGGCGCACCCGCGGAAAACAGGCTTTTCTCGATGTCTTTGACGCCGGCGACGACTTCGTGCTCGGCTTTCTCGTAGACCGCTAGTTCGGTGATGAAGCGCAGGATCAGGGGGGCGTCGGAAGCGATGGCGGGGCGGATGTGGATCGTCAAGGTTCAGTGCTCGATGTGTTCGGGGGTGAATCGCGTCCGGCTGACGGCACGCGCCAAACGCGCCGGCGCCGGAATAGACTCATATCCTAGCAAAGAGCCCAAGGCCCCGCCTAAGAAGGACGGGACCTTTGACGTTTCCTACAGACCGAACGCGAAGAATTTCAGCGGCCCGGGTCCGCTGGTCGGGCCGGAACCCCAAAACACCACGCCGTCCGCGATGGCCGGTCCGGCATTGCACGCACCGCCGCTCTTGTGTGACCACAGTACCTTTCCGTTGGAAGCATCGAGGGCGTACATCGTGCCATTCAAGTAGTCGAGATTGCATCCGAAGACCACGCCATTGGCAACGCTCACAGCTGCTTCGGCGCGGCTTCCTAACTGATCCGGAGTGGTCCAGATTACTTCGCCGGAGTTTGCGTTAAGCGCTGCCCAGCCGCCAGCCGTCGTGGTGCCACCGCCGTTTGCCAATTGCCAAACGCCTGGCGTCGTACCCGCGCCGGTCATCCCGCTGTTCGATGCCGCAACGTAAACGAAATGGCCATCATTGGCCGATCCCCACTGGAGACCGCCCGTCAGTCCACCAGGGGCAACTTGCGTGGACCAGCGCACAACGCCCGTGTCTTCATCGAATGCCCAGAACATCCCGCTTTTCTGACCCGCGCCGACCAGTCTGCCGGCGTTGCCCTTACCCCCGAAGAGCATCGGTCCTTGTGCAAAGTCCCAATCCGGACCCTTGGGATTGGGGCAGTTGGCGTTGGGCGGAAGGGTAAAGACGCCCGGGACATTGAGACCGCAGCCTACATTCCATGTGTCGTATGGCAGGCCACGTGCCGACCATTTGATCGCGCCGGTGGTCATGTCTAGCGCAAGGATCGAGTCGAAGTGATCCTTCGGATCGATGCACGCTGTCGGCGTGCCACCGTTGTTCAGGCAGTCGAGCACGGTCTGCGGCACGGCCCAGTTGTTCCCGGAGCCCATGAACACAGTATTGCGCTGAACGTCCACGGCGCCCGTGCTACCCCAGACGGAACCGCCGTAATAACCCTCCGGCATCGTGAAGGTCTGCCACTTGATCGCGCCGGTCGCGACATCGAGCGCGACGATGCTGCCGCGGAAAGTCCACTGCCACACAGGCGGGGGGACATAGGCAGCATTCAATTCTTCGTTCGATGCAATCCCGACGAAAGCCGTACCGTTCGCGATAACGGCCGACTGCGTGACCATTGAATACACCGTTTTGTCGACCTGGGTGTTCCAAAGTAGGGCGCCCGTGTTCTTGTCAACGGCAAAGACATGGGCTGATTGTGGGTTCGACAGTTTGCCGCTCTGATTGCCGAGTATCAGTGCGTTTCCAGAGATAGCGGGAGTTGCGCGCGCGTAGTCGTTGGGGATGCCGGTATAGGACGATACGAGGTTCTGCCAGATAGTGTGACCGGTTTTCCTGTCGACCTTGTAAAGATATCCCGCGGAATCCGGGAAATAAGCATAGTTGTCATCGAGGGCAGGGGTCGCGGTCACGTTTCCGGCTGTACTGATTTCCCACAGCTCGTGAAGGGAACCAGCAGTCTTCGGACTGATCGTCGATTCGTTTTCCTGATTTCGGGAGTTCGTCAAGCCGTTACCCGAAGTCGGCCAATCAGTTGCATATGCGACGCTACCCGTTATCAAGCCAAGCAGCAGCGCACACGTTGAACACAACGTTTTAGTTCTCATGTCATCTCCTCCGGACTCTTTTGTAGGTTATGCGTTCACGCTTTTGCGAAGCGTCAGTTTTGGTAGTTCGGACAACCACGTAAATAATCTGTAGCGGCGGGACGGAGAGATTCGAGAATATAGTGAGCGTCTATTCGGTGCATTGGCGTAATGTACGCAATCGCACAGAACGAGTCATATCAGCACGGCTTGCCAGTGCTGCTTGACGCATTGCGAACATCATTTCGATGTATTTGTTCGATTGGCAAAAGCGAGTTCGCGAAATGGTTGCGATTGCAAGAACGTCGAACCGCCTTAACTCTTCGGCAACCCAGACTTGCCACGCGGCTTTCGCGGCTTGGGCTCCACCCCCACACGCGGATCACGCTCGAGCACAAGCGCCGTCAGCTGCTCGACAGTGTCTTCAAACGCGGGGTCCTCTTGCGGCACATAGAGCCATTTCCGAATCACCGGATGAAGCCGCAATGCAGGCATATCGGCAATCAACGCAGCATGGCGTTCCTGCGACGTGCAGACGAGCAGTCCATTCCACGGCTTATCGCGATCGGCGGCAATCAGGCACAACAGCCCATCGATATACGCAGCGTCACAACCAAACATCCGCCTACGTACATAAGTCGGATCGCGTTCGAACGCGTCGAAGATCCAGAGGAGTGAATTGCTGATCGAAGAGGGCATCGGCGGAAAATCCCGGCAAGCGGAGAGGAAAGAAGCTAAGTCTACGCAAGTTCCCCGGACACGCCAGAAAAGCCGATTGAAGATCAGCAAGCGCGCGGCATCGGTATCAATTGCATTGAAACGGGCAATGCCAGATTGTCGGTTCAGTAAAAAATGCAATATCGAAACGTGAATCCGGTTAAAGCCCTGGTCTATACGAATAGGGGTTCAAGGAACCACGCAATACACCAAGGTGTCCAAATGATTGTCACCCTTCTATTTGCATTTTGGGGAGATATCAAATGGCTGCCACGCAATCAGAGGCGCTGCCTCTCTCCGGTGAGGAGGCTCGGCGCCAATTGCGCCGCGCTGTCATTGCCAGCACGATTGGTACCACCATCGAGTGGTATGACTTCTTCCTGTATAGCATCGTGACAGGTCTCGTATTCGCGAAGCTGTTTTTTCCGGAATCAGACCCGCTCGTCGGCACCCTCCAGGCTTTTCTGATTTACGCTGTCGGCTTTATCGCGCGACCGATTGGCGCGGCGATTTTCGGCCACTATGGCGATCGCATCGGGCGTAAAGCCACGTTGATCGCGACGCTATTGCTGATGGGACTCGCGACGTTTGCCGTGGGCTTCGTTCCGACCTACGCGACAATCGGCATCTGGGGTGCAATCGTGCTCACGGTGCTGCGCTTCATTCAGGGTGTGGGCGTTGGCGGCGAGTGGGGCGGCTCGGTGCTGATGTCGATGGAATGGGCACGCACCAACAAGCATCGCGGCTTCGTCGCGTCCTGGCCGCAGTTCGGGGTACCGGCGGGATTGTTCATCGCGAATCTGGTGGTGCTGGCCACAAGCCAGATCTCCGGCAGCGCATTTGCCACGTGGGGTTGGCGGGTACCGTTTTTCCTCAGTATCGTGCTGGTTGCGATTGGCCTTTATATTCGCTTGAGTATTCTCGAGACGCCGATCTTCGCGAAACTCCTCGCTGAACGCAGGATCGAAAAGGCGCCGATGCGCGAAGTATTGCGCCGGCAGCCAAAAGACATTCTTCTCTCGGCGTTTGCGCGCATGGCGGAACAGGCGCCGTTTTATATCTTCACGGCCTTTATATTCACCTATGGCGTGATCAGGCTGGGCGTCTCGCGCGACCTGTTGCTCATGGCGGTGTTGGCCGCAGCGGTACTGGAATTATTTACGATCCCGTTCTTTGGTCACATGTCTGATCTGATCGGACGGCGACGCATGTACGTGATCGGCGCCGCTGCTGCCGGGCTATTCGGTTTTTTGTACTTTTTCATGCTCGGCACCCGTAACCCGGTATGGATCTTTGTGGCCATCGTGCTTTCGCTGGTGCCGCATGCAATGATGTATGGTCCTCAGGCCGCGTTGATCGCGGAATCGTTCACGGGGCGTCTGCGTTACAGCGGTGCGTCGATGGGTTATCAGTTGGCGTCGGTCATTGCCGGCGGTCCGGCACCGTTGATTGCGACTGCGCTGTACGCTTACTTCCACTCGGGCTTTGCGGTGGCGTGGTATGTCTTCGCGTGCGCGGTGATGAGTGTGGCCGCCGCTTTGCAATTGGGCGATCGCACGAATAAGGACATTTCGCGGGAATACGACGACGCGCATGCGATGCATGACAAGGGACGCGCCACTCCGTGATCGATCAGGCGGATGGCCGGCCACAGCGGCCATCCGCTGAATCAGCCATCAACTCTTCAGCGGCAACCAGACTTCGAGTCCACCCATTCCCGTCACCGGATCGAACTGTTCGCCATACCGTTCGAAATGCGGTGCATCGGCAGGCACATGCCCCGATGCGGGCAGCCACTGATTCCAGATCGTATTCATCGTGCGGCGAATGCCCGAAATGTGCTCGCGATGACTGAACACCGCATACCGTTGCGCTGCGATACGGACACGACTCAATTCGGACGGCAATGCCGAAAAATCGCCGACTTCGACGCCGCACATGTAGTCGAAGTTACCGAGTTCATCGGCGTTATAGCTGACGCCATAGGCCACCATGCCGACCTGTCCCGGCACTTTGCCGTACCAGGCGCCGAAGCGTTGCCATTGCGACGGAATCGCCTTGCTGGTCTCGCACGTATAGCGCTCGCTCAGTCCGGCGACGAGAAACGGCTTGCCGTCTTCGAAACGCGGCGGTTCCAGATGAGTCAGAAGAGTTTCGTCCATTTTGATCGGCTCCACGATGCTCAGGTTGTCGAGATGACCCCGCGCGCGCAGTGCGTCGGGCGTGAGCCCGAACTGCTCGCGAAACGCGCGCGTGAATGCTTCGTGAGAGCCGTAACCGGCATCGATGGCGAGCGCGAGAATATCGGGTGCGCCGCCGGCGAGCCGCCGCGCGGCCACGCTCAAGCGACGCGCGCGCACGTAGCGCATGACCGAAAGGCCGGTTGCCGCTTCGAACGCGCGCGCCAGATGAAAGCGGGACACGCACGCGCAGCGGGCGATGTCGTCGAGCGTCAGTTCGCCGGCGAAATGGCTTTCGATAAACCAGAGCGCTTTTCCAACCGGATTCATCTCGGCTCTCAGGTCAGCATGAGGCCAGCATAATCAGAGGCGAACTCACGCATTTGATCGCGCTTGCGGTTTTGCAGCGGCGGCGGAGGGCGAAGTCGAATCCGCCACGTTACGATGCGCGCCTGCGGCAGCACTGGCCTGCCCCGGCCTCAACAACACGCCACCCAGCACGCCGGCCGCCGCCGCAAAAATCGCTCCAGACAGAAACGCGATGTGATACCCGCTGGTCAGCGCGGCTGCCACACTCGACGACGCCTGCATCGCCTCGCTGCGCGCCTCGGCAAGGCTCGCGAGCACTGCGAGCCCGAGCGCTCCGCCCATCATGAACGACGTGTTGACGATGCCCGACGCGAGACCCGAATCGGCGGGATCGACGTCGCTCATCGCGGCGAGCAGCAGCGGATTGAACGCGATGCCCGCGCCGACGCCAAGCAGGATCATGCCGGGCAACACGTCGGGCACGAAGCTGCCGTCAACGGGTGCGCGCGCGAACAACGCCAGCCCGCATGCCGCGAGCAGCAGGCCCGCCGCGAGCGGTCGACGCAGCCCGAAGCGCATCACCACACGCGCCGACACGCCCAGCGAAAAGAGTCCCATGATGAGGTTCGCGGGCAGAAACGCGAGCCCGACCTGCAACGGCGGATAGCCGAGCACGCGCTGCAGATACAGCGCCGAAATAAAGAACCACGCGAACATTGCCGCCGCCCACAACACGCCGACCACGTTCGCGGTCGCGACATTACGCGAACGCAGCAAACCGAGCGGCATCAACGGATGCTCGACTCGCGCCTCGATCGTGAGGAACGCGGCAAGAAGCGCGAGCGCGGCAAACAGCAGACCGAGCGTTTGCGCCGAAGTCCAGCCCGCCTCGTTGCCGTTGACGACCGCATAGACCGCGAGCATCAGCGACGCAGTCACGCTGAGCGCGCCGGCCACGTCGAGCCGTTCGCCGTGCGCGTGGCCGCGCGCGGCGGGCAGCAGCGCGAGGCACAGCGCGTACACCGCAATGCCGATCGGCAGATTGACCAGAAAGATCCAGTGCCAGCTCAGCAGGTTCGTCAGCAGTCCGCCGAGCAGCACGCCGATGCTGCCGCCGCCCGCGCAGACGAAGCCGTATACGCCCATCGCTTTGGCCCGTTCGCCCGGTTCAGTGAACAGATTCATGATCAGCGACAGCGACACCGCCGAGACGATCGCACCGCCCAGGCCCTGCACGGCGCGCGCGGCGACCAGAAGTACTTGCGAATTCGCGAGTCCGCAGGCGAGGGAGGCGAGCGTGAACAGCGTTATGCCGAAGAGAAATAGCCTGCGGTGTCCGTACAGGTCGCCAAGCCGTCCACCGAGGAGCAGGAAGCCGCCGAACGTCAGCATGTATGCGTTGACGACCCAGACGAGCGAGGTTTGGCTGAAGCCGAGATCGGCTGCGATGGACGGCAGCGCGACGTTCACGATGGTCGTGTCGAGCACGATCATCAGCACGCCGAGGCAGAGCACGATGAGCGCGAGCCAGCGCTGTTTCTCGTGGACGGGATGAGCCATGCGGACGCCCCTTTTACGTGGATTCTGACGATTGCCGCCGATGGGCATTCGAGTCTAGCACCCCCACGTATCGCGCCCAACTACGAAATCCTGGGCGGCGGCTCGGCGCGTCGATAGGCATTGGCTACGTCGTATTTGCCACCGTGCTCGAGTGCGCACTGATACGCCCGCTGGGATCACCTTCGTGGCGAAGAAAGAACTCCATCGTTGTAGTTGCAAATAGTCTTCTGCATGCAGTATGTTCGACCGTCGGGATTCTATTTCGAACCGCTCGAAGACACTGCACGCTCAGACCTTCGCCCTGTCCTCCTCTGCTGGGTCAGCATCGTACAACCACACCTGCCCGTCGCATCGGGCGCAAACGGCCAGCGCTCGCGCACGTGACGCATCCGGCCGCAATACGGTGCCACGGTATTCGCAAGCAGCGCACACGTACGTGTAACGCACCTCATTGAGTATCTTCATCAACAGTCTCCTGGCCGGAATGGTTGGCATCGCGGCCATGACGATGCTGTGATTCTAGGAAAGTCAAGCCTTCTCGATGCTTTCAGCAGGGGTAGCTTCTGATGGGGGTTTTCCTGAGTCCCCTCATGGAAATCCCTTGCTCGCAATGGTTCGGCTTGAAAGCCGCAGGAAGGATTCGCGCTTCCACAATCGGTCCGTCGATGCATAGAGGCAGCACTTCGCTGCCGACAACAATGGAGACTATCGATGCGACAGAGATTGAAGGCGTTTCGTCAGATTACCGGCGCTTGCTGCCTGCTGTTCGGACTTGCTGCCCAGCAGCACGCGATGGCTGCGGGCACTGAGAAGATCACCATCATGGTCGGCGGCATCACCAAGCTGATCTATCTGCCCGCGCGCCTGACCGAGCAGCTCGGCTACTTCAAGGACGAAGGACTCGATGTCGAGTTGCTGTCGCAACCTGCCGGCGTCGACGCTGAGAACGAACTGCTGGCCGGTGCCGTCCAGGCTGTCGTAGGTTTCTACGATCACACGATCGATCTGCAAGCCAAGGGCAAGGATGTCAAAGCGATTGTCGTGTTCGGCCAGGTGCCGGGTGAAGTCGAAATGGTCTCGACCAAAGCGGCCGACACGATCAAATCGATGGCCGACGTCAAGGGCAAGACTCTGGGCGTGACGGGTCTCGGTTCGTCAACCAGCTTTCTGACGCAGTACCTTGCCGGCCAGCACGGCATCCAGTCGACCGAATACACGATGCTGCCGGTCGGCGCTGACGCCAGCTTCATTGCTGCAATCAAACAAGGCCGTATCGACGCCGGTATGACAACGGAGCCTACCGTCTCGGCGCTGCAGAAAGCCGGCGACGCGAAGGTGCTCGTCGACATGCGCTCGGTGGAGGGCACGAAAGCCGCGCTGGGTGGCACCTATCCCGCGTCGAGTCTGTACGTGCAGGCGGCGTGGGCTGATTCGCACAAGACGGAAGCCGCGAAGCTCGCCCATGCGTTCGTGCGCACGATGCAATTCATCCACACGCACAGCGCCGAGGAGATCGCGGCGAAGATGCCCGACGACTATCAGAAAGACAAGCCGCTCTACGTGAGCGCGCTGAAGGCCTCTTTGCCGATGTACACGGCAGACGGAAAGATGCCCGCCGACGGTCCGGCAACCGTACTCAAGGTTCTGTCGGCGTTCAACCCGTCGGTCAAGGGCAAGCACGTCGAGCTGACAAAGACCTACACGAACGAGTTTGTCAGCTCGAAATAGGTGACTGGCGCGTTAGGCGCCGGGTTACCACTCCAGAGCGTCCCGGTCAAATCCATCGATGAACGGAATCACAAACGAGGCCGGCGCCTCATCGCGTATCAGTGGATTCACTGAGTTGTACAAAAGATACGGGAAAGGAACGTGAAGGATTGGGGTCCCTAGGATTGCGCCACTGGAGATGACGGACGGGTTGTCACAGCAGCGGCCAGCAGCAAAGGCCCTGATCAGGATAGGCAAGATTTCAACGCAGCAACTTGAGGAGACGGACTTGAAAACAAGATACCTTGCGCTCGCGGTCGCAGCCACCGCATTCGGGGCAAGCGGCGCATATGCCCAATCGAGCGTTCAGCTCTACGGCCTGATGGACCTGAGCGTGCCGACTTACCAGTCGCACGCGGACGCGAACGGCAATCATGTCATCGGCATGGGTATCGGCGGTGAACCGTGGTTCAGCGGCAGCCGCTGGGGCATGAGGGGCGCGGAGGACATCGGCGCCGGCACGAAGATCATCTTCCGGCTGGAAAGCGAATTCGTCGTTGCCAACGGTCAAATGGAAGACCCGGGTCAGCTTTTCGACCGCGACGCATGGGTCGGCGTTGAAAACGAGACGTTCGGCAAGTTTACGGCGGGCTTCCAGAACACCATTGCCCGCGATGCAGCGGCGATCTACGGCGACCCGTATGGCAACGCGCGCCTGACGACGGAAGAGGGCGGCTGGACGAACGCAAACAACTTCAAGCAGATGATTTTCTACGCGGCCAGCGCAACCGGCACGCGTTATGAAAACGGCCTCGCGTGGAAGAAGCTGTTCGACAACGGCATCTTCGCGAGTGCGGGTTACGCGTTCGGCAACCAGACGAGCTTCGGCACCAACGCGAACTATCAGGTTGCACTGGGCTATAACGGCGGCCCGTTCAGCGCGTCCGGCTTCTATAGCCACGTGAACCGCGAGGGCAACACGAACCAGTCGTTCTCGGTCGGTGGCAACTACACGTTCGGCATTCTGCGCGCGAACGCCGGTTACTTCCGTTACCTCGGGAATCAGGGCGCGCTGGGTCAGCGTCAGGATAATGCGTGGACCGTGTCGCTCAAGCTGTCGCCGAAGGGTCCGCTCGATTACCAACTCGGCTATCAGCAGATGCGCGTGAAGAACGCCGCGTACAACGCCGACGGCAATATTCCGAACGCGAACATCGGCGCCTTCGATCCGACCTCGGGCTTGCACAACGGTTGGAAGGAAACGCTGTACTGGTCCGCGTTTTATCACCTGTCCAAGCGCACCGAAGTGTATCTGGCCGGCGACTACATGAGGTTGCATGGCGGCTACACGGTCGGCACCACGTTCGGCGCGACGAACCAGCTCGAACTGACCACGGGTGTGCGTACCCGGTTCTGATCGGGAACCAGCCTCGCAGCGCATCCGTTTCGATTGTGTTCTCCAGCTTGCGGCCGCGGACCTTTCCGCGGCCGCATTTTCGCTTCTGCAGGCGAGGCAGAGGCATGTTCGGAAATACAACTATCCGAACCGCGCTCACGGTCACGATCGCCGGCTGCACAGCCGCGTTGATATTCGTGATTTCACTATCCGTCTCTGGTTTGAAGACCGTGGCAGCGCAACCTGTGTAGCGATCGAAGGTCCAAGCGGAGGAGAGTGGCGTGCCAGGAGGTGCGATATGGACACTCGAGCGATGCTGCGCGCGGTTGCGACCGTGTTGCTGGCAGGAATGGTTCTCTTTGGCCTCGGTGGTTGCGAGGCGTTGAGCGGGCCGCCCGCGGCAGAATGGCCGGGTCCACACGCACCGTATCCTTTTCCTGACGATGTTCCGCATCGAACGCAGTGATCCCAACGACGCCCTCGGGCAAAGAGCCCACTCCCTCGACGCTGACTGGCGTTCTCAAGTTTGCGGAGATCGATACGGTTACGTGACATGACATCGGTATTCGCGCAAACTACGATCGACTACAACTGACAACGCATGACAGTCATATCGAATGCAAAGCGAACCGCAAGTCAGTGTTGTCCGGCAGATTCCGCGTAGCGTGTGGGTCCTCGGTTGGGTCAGTCTATTCATGGACATCTCATCCGAAATCATTCACAGCCTGTTGCCGATGTTTCTGCTGACGACCCTTGGCGCGAGCGCTGGCGCGATCGGCCTCATCGAGGGTATCGCGGAGGCCACCGCGCCCATCGTCAAAGTATTTTCGGGCACGCTCAGTGACTATCTGGGCAACCGTAAATGGCTGGCTGTAGCGGGGTACTCTCTGGGTGCACTGAGCAAGCCGCTATTTGCCATTGCGCCGACGCTCGGAATCGTGGTGATGGCGCGCATCATGGACCGGATAGGCAAGGGTATCCGGGGTGCGCCGCGCGACGCGCTGGTCGCGGATATTACCCCGCAGCACTTGCGCGGTGCGGCCTTCGGGCTACGCCAGGCGCTCGACACAGTGGGGGCGTTCCTCGGACCGCTGCTGGCGGTTCTCATCATGCAGATGGGGGCAGACAACTTCCGGCTTGCCTTCTGGATGGCGGTCGTTCCAGGGCTGCTCGCCGTTGGCTTGTTGACAGTTGGTGTCAAGGAGCCCGTGCATGAGCGTCACGCCGAGAGGAGCAATCCTGTGCGCTGGGCGAGCCTCAGAGACCTCGATCTGAAGTACTGGTGGGTGGTCGGAATCGGCGCCGTTTTTTCGCTGGCGCGGTTCAGCGAGGCATTTCTGGTTCTGCGTGCCATGGGAAGCGGCGTACCGATTGCCCTGGTGCCGCTCGTCATGGTCGTCATGAATGTCGTCTATGCAGTGTCCGCTTATCCGTTCGGCAAGCTCGCGGACACCATGAGCCATTCGCGGCTATTGGTAGCAGGTCTGGTCGTGTTGATCGCCGCCGACGTCGTTCTCGCGCACGGCACCCACTGGAGCATCGTAATGGTGGGAGTCGCGCTTTGGGGACTGCACATGGGCTTGACCCAGGGCCTGTTAGCGACGATGGTTGCACACACTGCGCCACCACATCTGCGCGGCACCGGGTTCGGCTTCTTCAATCTGCTGAGCGGCATCGTGACGTTGGCTGCGAGCGTCATCGCGGGGCAGTTGTGGGAACGTTTGGGCGCAGCCACTACGTTTTACGCGGGTGCGGTCTTCAGTGTCGCGACCGTCGTGCTGCTTCTGTTCTACCCGACACCTGCCGCCGGCGAAGCGCGCTGAGGCGCGAGGTCGGGGCGTGGCCGATCAGTTGCCGCCTCACGCACGCGGATTGTGGCTACGCCCCCGGCGACCTCCGACACCTGCACCCCGCCGGCAAACCGTGCCATCATGTCGACGATTCAGCAGATGTTTTCGGGCGGACAGAAGTCACGTTTGTTGCACGCGCTTCAGTACCGCTATGTCCGCCAGGCCGAGCCGCTCGGTCTCGGTCACGCGGTTTTGTGCGCACAAAAGCTGATTGGCGAAGAACCTTTCGCGGTCGTTCTCGCCGACGACCTGCTCGAAGGTCAGCCGCCTGTTCTCGAACAGATGGTGCACATCTTCAGCCATTACGACTCGTCGGTAATCGCGGTCGAAGAATTCGGCGCGGAGGGGGCGTGCTCGCACGGCGTGATTGGCGGACGGCATTGGGACGAGCATGTGATCAACGTGTCGAGCATCGTCGAAAAGCCAGCGCCGGAACAGGCGCCGTCGTCATTCGGCGTCGCGGGGCGCTATGTGCTGATGCCTGCGGTGTTCGAACATTTGCGCGCGGTGCGGCCCGACGCAAATGGCGAGATTCAACTGACCCCCGCCATTCACTCGATGCTCGGAAGCGAGCAGGTGCTCGCCTATGAGTTCATCGGCAGGCGGTATGACTGCGGGACGAAACTCGGTTATCTCCAGGCAACCGTCGATTTTGCTTTGCAACATAACGAAGTGCACGATGCATTCGATGCGTGGTTGCGTAAGCGTGTGGATGGCGGGACGGGTGCGTCACGGAAGGCGCGTTAGCCGGAGCGAACGCTCTGACCGGATCAGGGTCCGGTAAATTCGTACGCTATCGAACACACGCCTTCGCGCTGAATCCCCATGATTTGCCGGTCAACGCTTGTCCCCGAAGCGGTTGTCCGAGTGTGGCGATGGAGAGCCCGGAGCGATTCCGACGGGTGTCAATATGGGTTCGCGCGTAACGCGCTATATTTAAAGTCTCACTGTATTGGTGATTTTCAATCCCCGAGAGTTTCGCGGCCCGTGTTGGAGCGTTGCAGACAGGCCTCGCTCGGGTCTTCCGCTTAACCACGACTTGTCAGGAAGGCAATATGTCACTCCGTATCAATGACGTCGCGCCTAACTTCACCGCGCGAACCACGCAAGGCACCATCGATTTCCACGACTGGATCGGCGACCAATGGGCGGTCCTGTTTTCTCACCCGAAAGACTTCACGCCAGTTTGCACGACCGAACTGGGCTATATGGCGAAGATCGAGCCGGAGTTCACCAAGCGCAACGCCAAGCTGATCGGGCTGTCGGTCGATCCGGTCGAAGACCACGAAAAATGGGCCGCGGACATCGAGGAAACGCAGGGCGCCGCCGTCAAGTACCCGATGATCGGCGACACCGATCTCGCGGTCGCCAAGCTGTACAACATGCTGCCGGCCGATGCCGGCGACACCAGTGAGGGCCGCACCGCCGCGACCAATGCGACCGTGCGCTCGGTCTTCATCATCGGGCCCGACAAGAAGATCAAGCTGACGCTGACCTACCCGATGAGTACTGGGCGCAACTTCGACGAGATCCTGCGCGTGCTCGATTCGATTCAGCTCACCGCGAAACACAGGGTCGCGACGCCGGTCAACTGGAAGCAGGGCGAAGACGTGATCATCACGTCCGCTGTCAGCAACGAAGAGGCGGAACAGGTGTTCCCGGGCTTCAAGACGATCAAACCGTATCTGCGCACCACCAAGCAGCCGGGCTAAAATCGGGGCACGGCGGCCGCTACCGGGCCGTCGTGCCTTTGGTTCCTAAGGGATGAAGATGATTTTTCGCCAACTGTTCGATCCGGTTTCGTCGACCTACACGTACCTGCTTGGCGACAATGGCGAGGCGCTGCTGATCGACCCCGTCTACGAGCAGGTGCCGCGTGATCAGGCGCTGCTGCGCGAGCTTGGCCTGTGGCTGCTGACCACGCTCGATACCCACGTGCACGCCGATCACGTGACCGGCGCATGGCGCATGCGTCAGCGTTGCGGCAGCGAAATCGCGCTTGCCGCGGTCGTCGAAGCGGAAGGTGTGACGCGGCCATTGCGGCACGGCGATCGGATCGACTTCGGCACGCGTCATCTGACCGTGCGCGCCACACCTGGTCACACGAACGGCTGCCTGACCTACGTGCTCGACGATCAAAGCATGGCCTTCACCGGCGACAGCCTGCTGATTCGTGGCTGTGGCCGCACCGATTTCCAGCAAGGCAGTCCGCAGCAGTTGTTCGTGTCCGTGCGCGAGCAGATTTTGTCGCTGCCGGAGCACTGTCTGCTTTATCCCGCGCACGACTATCGTGGCATCACGGTGACGAGCGTGGCCGAAGAGCGGCGCTTCAATCCGCGCCTGGGCGGCGACGTCGACATCGGCGATTTCACCGGGCATATGAATAACCTGAATTTGCCGCATCCGAAGCTGATGGCGGTGGCGGTGCCCGCGAACCTGCGTTGCGGGCAGCCGGAAAGCGGCGCCGAAGTGGCGACGGAAACGCCGGATTGGGCGCCATTGACCTTGCGCTTTAGCGGCGTATGGGAAATCGAGCCGATGGCGCTGCTCGAACATGGCGCGGCGTTTCAGATCGTCGATGTGCGGGAGGCGCCCGAATTCATCGATCGTTTGGGTCATCTTCCGGGCGCCAAACTGGTGCCCCTGTCGCAATTGACAGGGCGGCTCGAGGAACTGGATCGCGAGCGGCCGGTGGTCGCTGTGTGCCGCTCCGGCGTGCGCTCCGCGCAGGCGAGCGTATTGCTGACCAAGGCAGGATTCGGCAAGGTCGCGAACCTTGCCGGCGGGATGCTGCGGTGGAGGACGGAGGGATTGCCGGTGGCGTCGGATAGTGTTTGAGGGAATCGACCCTATCTGAAACGGCCCGCGAATTCAGCCTCGGCCACGACCCAATACGGCGCCCGCATTCGAATAAGCGGCATTGCTCTGCGCCGAGCGCGTAACCAGCCAGATCCCCGCGCAAACGAACATCAGCGCGACGAGATTCTTCAATTCCATGATGTTCTCATTCAGACATATGGCCGAGAGCACGGTGCCGAACACCGGCACCAGAAAATTGAAAACGGTGACTTTGCCAACCTGGTTATATTTCAGCAGAAGACTCCACAACGTAAATGCCACTGCGGACAGCAATGCCAGATAGGCGAGCAAGCCCATCGATCCGAGCGTGAAGGCGTGCAGCGAACCGCCGGTGGCGTAACCGGCTGCAAGCAGAACGGCGCCGCCAAACCCAAGTTGATAACCCGTCATGACCATGACGTCCATGCTCTGCGAAATGCGCTTTCCGTAAATCGACGCGGCAGAGAGCGCGAACGCGGCAATCACGATAAAGCCTTCGCCGAGCAAGGTGAACGAAAATTCGAACAGGCCGTCGCCGAAATTCACGACCATGACCCCGACGAATCCCAGCAGGCACCCAAGCGCCTTGCGAGGCGAAACTTTGTCGTTCTTATAGATGAAATGGGCAAGCAGCACGCTGAAGAAGGTCGTGGTCGAGTTCAGGATCGAACCGCGAACGCCGCTCGTGTAGGCGAGACCGACATAGAAGAATAAGTACTGAATAGCCGTTTGCGAAAAGCCCAGCAACATCAGTTGACCGCTGTTGCGGCGATTCAAATCGAAAACAGGCTTTTTCGACAAGACAGCGAGTATCAACAGCAAGAGTCCCGCGAGTACGAACCGGTAGCCTGCGAAGATCAGCTTTGAAGGAATATCGTTTTGCGTGATTCCGAGCAGAGTGTAGCCAATTTTGATTGCCGGGTACGAACTACCCCAGAGCAGGCAGCATACCGTGGCTACGATGACGAGCGCTTTCGGTTGGGTGAAAAATCGCGCGGAATCGCGCAATCCGATTGTTGCTGAAGACACGGGCATATTTCGAGTGATGTTGTCTTTGTGCACTGTGTGGGCAGTCCACACGAGTGCCCTTTTATTGCCGTATCGCTTTTGTGCTTTTCAGTGATACTGCATGAAGGCTTTGCGAAATTATACGCACATGCAAATGTAATGTCAGGGCGCATTCACTGACACCCATCGGCCATCGAAAGGGAATGCCACGGGCGACCGGACGTTACGCCGGCTGCTATGTCCGCACCACTGTGTCGGGCGATCTTCCGACCATGCGCTGGCGAGTGGTGCGCACCTTCACACCTGCGGCGCAGGCACCCGTGGGTTCATTCATTCTGCGCCAATTCCGTTCGCCCGGGTGCCTGCCTGCCGTTCAGCCCTGCGAGTCGGTGGCTCAGGTGTTGCGCGGCGGTAGTACCCGGTCGGCTAACTGAACGTATTGTCGGGAGCAGGGACTATTTCTTCCGCGCGTTTTTCGGCCGCCGACCACTCGTTACCGTGTCCGCAAACAGATCGATCACCACTTCGCGCAGCCAGCGATTGCCTTCGTCGTGCTGCACCCGCTCGTGCCACAGCAAATGGATCGGTGCGGCGGGCAACGTCATCGGCAACGCGCGCATGCTGAGCGAGAACGGCGCGGCCAATTCGAGAGCGAGGCGCTCCGGCACCGTGGCGATCAGATCGGTGCGTTGCAGGATGTAGCCCACGCTCATGAAGTGCGGCACCGTCAGTCGCACCTGACGCCGCACGCCGCGCCGCTTGAGCCATTCATCCACCTGACCGTGGCCGGTGCCGGCCGACACGACCACCAGATGTTCGGCCCCACGCCAAGCGGGAAGCGTCAACACCGCGTCTTCGAGCGGATGGCCGCGTCTGAACAGACAGACGTAACGCTGATCGAACAGACGCCGTTGATAGAAACCACCCTTTAACTGCGGCAGCAAACCGATTGCCAGATCGACGCGGCCGCCGGCCATCTCGTTGCTGAGATTGACGCTCGTATTGCGGACCGTATTCAGGGCAACACCGGGCGCGATGCGCGACAGTCGTTCGATCAGTGCGGGCAGAAACACGACTTCGCCGATATCGGTCATACCGATCGTCATCGTTCGCATCGCACGCAGCGGATCGAAACCCGTCACCGGATTGAGCGCGGCGTGCAAGGTGGCGAGCGCCTGCGAGACCGGCTCCGCGAGACGCAGCGCGAACGGCGTCGGAACGACCCCGCCCGGCGCGCGCACGAACAGCGGATCGCCCAGCCGGCGGCGTAGCTTCGCGAGTGCATTGCTGACGCCCGGCTGACTCATGTTCATCTGCTCGGCGACGCTTGCCACGCGACGCTCCTGCATCAGCCGCTGGAAGAGCAGCAGCAGATTGAGGTCGAGATCGTTCAGTTCCATGACATTGGCTTGACCTTTTGGTCATTCGATTCAGTGATGATGGAGATTCATTTCATCTTATTGAGCAATGAAGGTCCAGTGCTGAAAATACCGACACGGTATTCGCATGCGACGCGCTGCGCACGCGCCTCCGCGACCCGAACCAATGAACCTGCATTTCGGAGACACAATCATGAGTATGCTGGATCTGAGAATCGCGATCGTCGGCGCCGGCATCGGCGGCCTGACGCTGGCGCTGGCACTGCGCGAACATGGCATCGATGCGCAGCTTTACGAACAGACCGAAGAACTGCGCGAGGTGGGCGCGGCCGTCGCGCTGTCGGCGAACGCGACGCGCTTTTACGAGCGCATGGGACTGCGTTCCGCGTTTGAAAACGTGTGCGCTGAAGTACCCGGGCTTATCTATCGTGACGGACGCAGCGGCGCCGTCATTGGCCATCATCGCGGCATGCCGAGCTATCGCGAGCAGTTCGGCGGTTCGTACTGGGGCGTACATCGCGCCGATCTGCAGGCGGTGCTGTCGAAGGCGGTCGGTCTCGAGCGCATCGAGCTCAGCCATCGGCTGGTTGATCTCGTGCAGCACCCGGATCGCGTGAGTCTCGCGTTCGACAACGGTCAGCGCGTCGATGCCGATCTCGTGATCGGTGCCGACGGCGCACGCTCGACCACGCGACGCTGGATGCTCGGCTATGACGACGTGCTCTATTCAGGTTGCTCGGGTTTTCGTGGCGTCGTACCGGCCGGGCGCATGGACCTGCTGCCTGATCCGGAGACGATCCAGTTCTGGGTCGGGCCCGGCGGCCATCTGCTGCACTACCCGATCGGCGACAAGGGCGATCAGAACTTCCTGCTGGTCGAGCGTCATCCTTCGCCGTGGCCGTCACGCGACTGGGTCATGCCGTCAAGCGAAGGCGAGCAACTGCGCCTGTTCAAGGACTGGCATCCGGCCGTCGTGCAGATGATCACGGCCGTGCCGATCAGTCAGCGCTGGGGTCTGTTCCACCGTCCTCCGCTCGGCCGCTGGAGCAAGGGGCGCGTGACGCTGATCGGCGATGCCGCACATGCGCTCGTGCCGCATCACGGCCAGGGCGCCAACCAGTCGATCGAGGATGCGGTGGTGCTGGCCGCACAACTGGCCACGGCCGGCCCGGGCAATTGGCGGGAGGCGCAGGAAGCCTACGAGCGTCTGCGGCGAGGCCGCACGCGCAAGGTGCAGTACGCGTCGATATCCGCCGCGGACGTGCTGCATTTGCCGGACGGTCCGGCCGCGCAGGAACGCCACGCGCGGCTCGGTGCTCGCGACAGCATGCTGCATCACCTCGACTGGATTCACGATTTCGACGCGCTTGCGCAGGAACCGAGCGAACGGCAGGGCGGCACGTGGCTTTGAGCCTTCCTGTGAGTCGGCGATACGCGTGCGGTCCGCCGCGCTCTTACGCGAGGCGCTCGCGATGACGAAAGCGTCTATTTGAACGCATTGAGGAAGCGAGGCTCCACCGTTCTTGCAAGCATTTCGCTTCCTACTCATGGCGGCCCTTTTCCAGCATGACATCGGCTGGCATGAAGCAGTCACGGTAACTATTATTCTGATTGTGAATACGCCACGGTTCGCGTGACTCCGGTCGGACTGCGGGGCCGGTGGCATCCACCCTCTGCGCAAGGGGGATATATGGAACCTCCGTCATTAAGTTATCCGATACTACGCGCACGGCATCGCCGGCAACCGTCTCAAGGTATCGCGCCTCTCATCGTTCTCTCTCTGACCGGACTGTCACTGGCACACGCAGTGTATGCCGGTGGCGTCCTCCCGCAAGGCGGGCACTACGTGGCCGGCACGGGAACCATCGCCAACCAGGGCAACGTGCTCACCGTCACTCAGCCCGGCTCAAGTCGCGGTGTAATCGACTGGAATAGCTTCTCGATCGGCAAGTGCAACAGCGTCATGTTCGACAACGGTTCGGGCGCGACGCTCAGTCGCGTGACGGGCTTCTCGCCATCGGCGATTCTTGGCAGCCTCAAAGCAACGGGCGGTGTGTATCTGATCAACCCGCAAGGCATTGTGGTGGGCCGCAGCGGCGTCATCAGCACCGGCGGTCGCTTCGTCGCCTCGACGCTCGATCTGCCCGATACCGCCTTCGTGAACGGCGGCACGCTCACGCTTTCCGGCACGTCGGGCGGCAAGGTGGCGAATCTCGGCAAGATCAGTTCCAGCGGCGGCGACGTCTTTCTCATCGCGCACGATGCCGCGGTAAACGCCGGTTCGATCAGTGCACCGAACGGCACGGCAGAATACGTCGTTGGGCAGCAGGTCGTGTTGTACGAGTCTTCGAGCAACAGGCAGGTGTTCGTGCAGATCGGCAGTAAGGGCCAGGTGCTCGATCGCGGCGCCACGCAGGCCGCGCAGATCAATCTCGAAGCGGCCGACGGCAACATCTATGCGCTCGCCGGCGGCGGCTCGCGCATCCGCGCGACCGGCACGGCGATGCGTGACGGTCACATCTGGCTGGTTGCCGACACAGGTCACGTCACGCAACGAGGGACGATAGAAGCAACGAATGCCGATGGTAGCGGCGGCACCGTCGATACGCTCGCCGACTCGCTCACGTTGGCGCACGGCGCAAGAGTGCGAGCGGGGCTTTGGAATGTGTCGACGCCGAACTTCACCGTCGATACCCCTACGGCGCATGCCTTCGCGCGTAGCCTGAACGTCGGCACATCGATCGATGCAAGCGCGACCGGCACGAATGGCGCAAGTGGCGATATGACCGTTGCATCCAGTCTTGAGTGGAAAGGTTCGGCGTCGTTATCGCTCGTGGCTTATCGCAATGTGACGATTGCACCCGCGACCACGATCCGGAACTCCGGCAGCGGCAATCTTAGTTTGAGGGGCGACGCCGCAAGCATCGACAACGCAAGCAGCGTGTCAAACCAGGGCGTGATCGACTGGTCGGGTAGTACCGGCACCGTCAGCGCGCTGTACGACATGAACGGCAGCTACAGCCCGGGAACGATCCGCTCGAATAGCGCGTGGACCGGCGCCCCTTACAGTGGCCTGGTCACGCAAGTGACCGGTTATAAGCTCGTGAATTCGCTGACCGATCTGCAGAACGTATCGCTGGATCTGTCCGGCAACTACGCGCTTGGCAAGGATATCGATGCGAGCGCGACGGCTTCGAATCCAGGCACCGGCGCAGGTCCCAGCGTCGAGTTCCTTTCGCTTGGCAGCGCCGCCACTCCGTTCAGCGGCCAGTTCGACGGAATGGGACATGTGATTGACGGTTTCGGCCAGAATGGCTCTTACATGCCGCCGGGTAGCCGGCCGCTCGGCCTGTTCGGCGAGATCGGGACGACGGGTGTGGTGCGCAATGTCGGCATGACGAACAGCGCACTCTACGACCTCTACGACGACATCATCGACAACCAGCCCATTGTTGTCACGCTCGGCATTCTTGCGGGCCGTAACCGGGGATTGATCACTTACGCGTACGCGACTGGCTTCCGCGGGGCTCCCCACTATGGGAATGCACCAGTCGGCGGTCTGGTGGGCACCAACGACGGATTGATCGAGCGCTCATGGAGCAGCGCTAACGTAGGCGACGCAGGAGAGGCAGGCGGGCTCGTTGGCGCGAATCTCGGACGGATCGCTCAGTCGTACGCGACCGGCGTAGTGAGTACGGATATATTCGGCTCGCCAGGCGGCCTGGTTGGCGTCAACTCCGGTACCGTGTCGCAATCCTATGCGACGGGCACCGCGTTCGGCGACTTGAGCGCGGGCGGCCTCGTCTATGCCAACACCGGCGTGATCGAGCAGTCGTTTGCGACGGGACTGGTCCGAGGCTATTGTTGCCCGCCTCCGGGGACGCCCACGTTTTACGGCGGCATCGCTGCCGTCGGCAACGGGACGATCGCAAACAATGTCTACTGGGACAAAGAGACGACGACGCGGGCAGTGAGCACGGGAGACGGCACCCAGTTGCCCGCGTCGAACGGCCTGACCACCGCGCAGATGAGCAACCCGGCCAGCTTCGACACCTCGTGGGACATCAGTCCAACCGGCGTGTGGATCATTGCGGCCGGCGCGACGCACCCGATCCTGCGCTGGCAACCGGGCCACTGACCGCGCAGCGGGTCGTAACACATCGAGCTCGTCAGAAACGTCACGCCGCGAGTGGAGAGGCAAGACTCATAGGTTGCTTGCAGTTACCTGTCGCGTCGATGGACAGGGTAGGGACTGCGTTCTTTCCGCTGCCCGGTTGCGGCGTTCATACAGACGGAATTTCGTCTGTCGATTGGTGCTCAGCCTTCGCGCGGCGTTTTCTGACCATCGCGGGATCGCGCACGATTGTGACAGCGCATGGTGCATAGGCGAGCACCTGACGGGCAACCGAGCCGATCAGCCAGCGATCGAACGGCGTATGACCGCGATGCCCAACGACAAGATGATCGATCTGATGCTGCTCTGCGTAGAGTACGATTTCCTTCGCGGGCTGCCCTACGACGAGATCGAAGTCGGGGTGTTCGCCATCGGCGGCGAGCGTCGCCTTGAGGTCGGCGAGGACCTTGTTGGCATGGCGCAACTCGTGCTGGACCAGTTCGTGTCTTTCCAGTTCTATCGCGCCCCAATCCGGCGCGCGGGCCACGACGAGCACATGGAGGCGCGCGTCAAAACGTTTGGCGAGATCGACTGCAAAAGCAACCGCCTGTCGCGCAGAAGGCGACCCGTCATAACCTGCCAGGACGTTCTGCATGATCTGCTCCTGTCCGGTTCGGACCGGAATATGCCTTGATCGAACCCTAACCGTTCTTCCGCTTCGTAGTGTCGGCGCGAAGTCAGTTGTCGTCGCTTCGGACTGGCAGATGCTCGTGAGGGACAGGCTCCGCGGAGGCGGCGTCGGGAAGTTCTTCTTTGCCAGGTTTTGCCGGCCCTCGTGAGCCGGTCTTGGCGCCCGTCCTGGACGGGGAATGCGCCGGGTCGCGAGAAGGTCTGTCAGTCGGCGCAGCAGATGGATGGGAGGGCACGATATGCTCCTGCGCATGCTAGTGCTTCCATCATAGACCCAATCCGGGCAGCCCCATTCAAAAACCTAGGCAGCTCGCTGGGACAGCCAGGAAAATTGGGTGCTGATGCTGGTTTCACGCTTTCGACGCCTCCGTTGATGTACGTCAAGTCGCTTTGCCCCAGGACGCGAATACTGGCAGCACTGCCAACGCCCAAGGAGACTCTCTCATGGCTCAGTCGATGAAAGCGGCCGTCGTGCATGCCTTTAGGGAACCGCTTCGCATTGAAGAAGTGCCCGTACCCACGCCAGGGCCGGGACAAATTCTGGTCAGTATCAAGGCGTCCGGCGTGTGCCACACGGACCTGCACGCTGCCGACGGCGACTGGCCCGTCAAGCCGACGCTGCCATTCATCCCCGGCCACGAAGGTGTGGGCTTCGTCGCGGCGGCAGGCAGCGGCGTCACGAACGTCAAGGAAGGCGACCGAGTTGGCGTGCCGTGGCTCTATACCGCTTGCGGTTACTGCGAACATTGCCAGAGCGGCTGGGAAACGCTTTGCCATAGGCAACAGAACACCGGCTATTCCGTAAACGGCGCGTATGCCGAATACGTGCTTGCCGATCCCAACTACGTCGGACACCTGCCGCAGCAGATCGCCTTCGACGAAATCGCGCCGATTCTCTGCGCGGGCGTTACGGTCTACAAAGGTATCCGCGTGACCGATACGCGGCCAGGGCAATGGCTGGCGATTTCAGGCATTGGCGGTCTCGGCCACGTGGCTGTGCAATATGCGATCGCGATGGGACTTCACGTGGTCGCTGTCGACGTGAGCGAGGACAAGCTCGCGCTCGCGCGCGAACTCGGCGCGCATCTCGCTATCGACGCGTCCAAGGCCGATCCCGCCGCCATCATCCAGAAGGAAATTGGCGGCGCGCACGGCGTGCTCGTCACCGCGGTCTCGCGCAGCGCCTTCGCGCAGGCCCTCGGCATGGTGCGCCGCGGTGGGACAGTTTCCCTTAACGGCCTGCCGCCGGGCGATTTTCCTCTGCCTATCTTCTCGACGGTGCTGAACGGCATCACCGTGCGCGGTTCGATCGTGGGAACGCGGCGAGATTTGCAGGAGTCGCTGGACTTCGCCGCGGAAGGCAAGGTGCGCGCCCATATCCAGCGCGAGCGGCTCGACAACATCAACACGGTCTTCACCGACCTGCGCAATGGAAATGTCAACGGCAGAATGGTTTTGACGTTCGATTGACCTCGCGTCACTAAACTCCCCCGCGTTTGCCAGGTCGCTGTGTCGGAGCAAAAATGCCGACAGACTGCGCTTGATCGAGCTCTGCATGACCCGTTACGCGCCCGTCGATTCACCCCGGGCCTTTTTACCAGCGCTGGTGGACGTGAGGCGCTATAAGGCGCTGGTAGATTTCCCGCACGCGTTGCATGACCTCATCGGACAGCGGCGCGAGGTTTGCGGCCGAGGCGTTTGACGCCGACTGGGCAGCGTTTTTACTGCCAGGGATGATGACGGAGACGGCCTCCTCCATCAGGATCCAGCGCAGCGCCAGTTGCGCCATGGAGGCGTCCGCCGGCACGAGGGCGCGCAGTTCGTCGACCGCTTTCAACGCGATGTCGTAGGGCACGCCGGAAAACGTCTCGCCGACGTCGAACGCCTCGCCATGCCGATTGAACGCGCGATGGTCGTCCGACGCGAAAGTCGAATCAGCGGACATCTTGCCCGTGAGCATGCCGCTCGCCAGAGGCACGCGCGCGATGACCGCCACGTCTTTCTTTTGCGCCTCTTTGAAGAACAGATCGGCGGGACGTTGACGGAACATGTTGTAGATGATCTGCACCGAAACCACGTTCGGAAATTCGATCGCCTTTAGCGCCTCTTCCACCTTTTCGACCGACACGCCGTAGTAGCGGATCTTGCCGTCGGCGACGAATTCGTCCATGGCCTCGAACACTTCGGGACGGTAATAAACCTCCGTCGGCGGGCAATGCAGTTGAACGAGGTCGAGCGTATCGACACCGAGGTTCGAGCGACTCCGGTCGATGAAACCTTCGAGCTCACGCTTGTTCAGGTAACCGCTGGTCACATGCGGATCGAGTCGGCGCCCAAGCTTGGTTGCGACGATGGGACGCTCGCCGCCTCGTTGCCGCAGCACGTCCCGGATGATCCGTTCCGAGCGACCGTCTCCGTAGACGTCGGCCGTGTCAATGAACGTGACGCCGCCATCGAGCGCGGCGTTCAGCGCGGCCTTGGCGTCGTCTTCCGCGACACTGCCCCACGCACCGCCGATTGCCCACGCCCCAAAACCGATCTCCGACACGTTCCAGCCGGTACGGCCAAATTTTCTCGTCGAAAGCGTCATGTGCTTGCTTGTCCTCTCTTTTGCAAAGTTACGTCGCGGGCGCTTCAATGCGCCCCGCGCAAGTGCCGGCGGCCTCTGTACGTAGTGTAGCAAGCGGGAGGTGCGTAGATGTCCGCTTTGCGAGCAGCGCTACATGCCCATGCCCATTCCTCCGCCCGAGCTTGTGCCAGAACCCGAACCCGAGCCGGGGTTCGTCCCGGCGCTCGTCGTCGTATTCAGATCGATTCTTCCGTAAACACCATCGGCTTCGGCATTCGGACCCGCAGCGAAGAACAGCGTATTGGATGGCTGATTGCTGAGGTCGTTTCCGAACGCGATGCCCCATACGCCGGGTTCGACGATCGTCGCGCCGTTCGCTCCAGTGAGCGGTCCCATCGAATGACCGCTCGCTGCGTCGAGCGCATTGATCGTGCCATCGCCGAAGTTGGCGATCAGTATCGCCCCGCTCATCGAGCCGAAGTTAGCGGGTGCCTGCGCTATGCCCCAAGGCGCGTTTAGCGGGGCACCGGTCGCGAAGCGTTGCTTCAGGTTGCCCGCCGTGTCGTAGACATCCACCATGCCGAGTCCCGCGCCCGCGACGTCGTCGTGCTTCGCCGCGTCCTGCATCGCGTAGGTGACGAACAGATTCGAGCCGATCGCCCGAATGCCGAATGGCGCGAACCCGGCCGGAATCGCCGGGTCTTTGAAAGCGCCCGGCATTGCAACCTTGGTAAAGGTGGTGTCGAAGACGTCGATCTTGTTGTTATGGAAGTCGGTCGCGTAAAGAAAGTTGTTGCCGTTCATCGCGGCGAGCGCGAGACCCTTGTACACCGCGCCTCCCGCGCCGTCGTCGTACATGACGAACGCATTGGTCGGCCCGACGGTGGGCGCCCATGCGGTGATGGTGCCGCCCTCGCCCGCGAAGATGAATGCAGCGGTGCCGGAATTGCCGTTTTTCTTGACGGTGAAGCTTTGTGTGCCGTTGAAGACGATGCCCGTGGGCGATGCCGCACCGTTCCTGCCGGGAGGGATCGTGACGATCAGCGATTGGGGCACACCGTTGCCGTCATAGAGCGTCGCGACATTGGTGCCGTTGTCCGCAACCCAGACGAAGCCTTGCGGATTGAAGACGACGCCCCAAGGGTTTTTCAGGTTCGCGTCAGCGTGCGCGGCGGCCACTGCGCCATCCGAGACGAGGGCCGTCACATTGAACGACGACACGGCGGGCGGGCTCGGATTGCTCGAACCGCCGCCGCTATCGCCACCACCGCCGCCGCACGAAGCGAGAATCGCGATTGCCGCGCCGGATGTCACGGCGCCGAACCCAGCGAGGAGAGACTTCATGGCCGTACTCCTTGTTCAGAGCCGATATGCCCATTGAACGCGGAGGGTGCGGCGGTTATTCCTGCGTCGAAGAGTTTATTTCGCGGCGCCGTCGTGCGATACGTCAAGTTCGTGCGCGGTAAGCCGATCGTGGTCGCCAAGCACTTCGGCAAGACTACCGTGCTGGAAGGCGCGAACGGCTGATTTCGGCGTTGAATCTCGAATCATGAGGCGCTTAGTCGGCATCGCCTAACGCCTCGAACTTTCCGATCGGAACTGAAATGCGCTGAAGAGATCGTCGAGCGCCGGTGCGTTGACGGGCACATACGGATTGGACGACAGCTGAACCGGATCGGGAAGATTGTCGCGGCTGCGCGAGGTAATCGGTCCCAGCGACCAGTTGCGTTCAATGAATTTGAGGAGCGACACGTGATCCGAATATTCATGTACGACGTGACCTCCGCGGGAATACGGTGAAACGACGATCAACGGAATGCGCGGCCCATCGCCGAAGAAGTCGAGCGGCTGAATATAGCCGGAATCATAGTAGCCGCCTCCCTCGTCGGTCGTAATGAAGATCGCGGTCGACGCCCATAGCGCAGGGTTCGCCTGAACGGAATCGACGATCTTGCGGACAAAGCCCTCGTAAAGACCGAACTTCGAGGACGCCGGGTGTCCATCGAGCAAGCCGCCGGGCTTCACAAAAGAGACCGCGGGCAAAGTGCCGTTTGCGATATCGGAATACAGGTTAGGCGTGTCCTGCAGATGCGCCGCGACCAGCGCCGGATCGGTCATGATTGCCGTTTCGTACAGAAACGGATTGCAGATATTGCAGTAGACGCTGGTTGGTGAATTGGCCGCGAACGTGGTCCACCCTTCGCCGTAGTACTTCCATGAGATGTCCCTTGCGAGCAGAGTATCGGCGATTGTGCGCACGGGCGAGGGAGGAATGGTGAAGGAACTCTTATTGACGGAGCCGTCCCCGTTGTAGCCCGGGTTGTAATTGTTCAGGAGATAGTACGTATTGGCCGCACAATTCGGATCGGGGTGATATGGCAGTGTGCCTAGATAGTGGCGAATTGCTCCCACACCGGGTTGTTTCGAGTCGGAACAATTGCTATATGTGCCGCCCGAATAGCCGTCCTGCGTATACCAGTTGTTGGTGCCTCGCAGCGGCCGCGGGTTCTCGATCTCGTTTTGAGGCGGCGTTGCCGCATTGCCGTTGCCGTCGGTGTAATAGAGCGCGTCCGCCGTACCGATCATGATGCTATTCGCGCCCGTACCACCCATTACCGGCTGGTGATAGTTGTCGCTGATGGTGAAATGCCGCGCCAGTGCCGTGAAATACCGCATGTCGCCGCTGTTGACGTTATAGAACCCCAGGGCCGTCGCGCCCTCGTTGGTCGACTGATCGTTGAAGTTGGCCGGTTGCGGCTTACCGTTCGACCCGGCGCCTACGGTGACCTCGACCCATGCGAACAGATCCATTTTGCAACCGCTCGGATTATCGAACGTCGCATGACTCATGTTGCAGTCGGCCTGCTGCCAATTCTGGTAGAAGCGATGCACGGGGCTATTCATATACTGGTCGTAGTTCGGTCCGACCCGCGAGATCTGATAAGGCCCGTTAGGCAAGTTGTAGAGGTTCGACCCGAAACGAGTGTCGGGCACGTCGTTCGGGAGCCCCGTTGCCCCTGTTGTCAAATGAAAAAGATCGCGCGGATCGAGAGCGGAGCCTTCGGCCGCCTGCGCGGCTGCGAGTGTCGCGAATGGGGGCGGGCTCGCATCGCTGGCAGCGGACGGTGCCGAGCCCGTGTTCGGCGCGGGCAATACCGGGTAGGGCTGCTTCGATCCGGGACTCGGCTCGAACCGTGACGGATTGTTCGCCTTCGCCGTGTATTGCGCGGCGAGCCAAAAGTTTGGTCCGGGCGCGCCATCCGCCTTGATGATGCCTTTGGATAACAGGTTCGAGACGGTCTCGTGTCCTCGCGGTTGATAGGCGCCGAACACGTGATCGAACGTTCGGTTCTCGCCAACGATAATGATGACGTGCTGGATCGGCGTCGCTGTCGCCGAAGAGGGATCCTTTGGCGGTTGTGACTGGCTGTCTGCAACAGCGCAATAGAACGTCGTTCCAAACGCCAGTGCAATCGCAGCACATAGGGTTGGAATCGGCGGCAGGTGAAGGCTCGATCTCGATCGCTGGCTCATGGCGCTCTCCAATGACATGGTTCACTTCCTTGCTCGTTCGCATAGCGGAACGAGTGCCTCCGCAATTGCTTACCGCGTGTTACAAGGAAGGAACGTAGAGCGTCACGATGACGATTCCGAGGCGCTGATAAGAATAATTCTTGCCGGTCACATGACGAAACATACAATCCGATACGACAATCTTTCAATTGCGTAGGGCCAGTGATAGCGAGTCGCCAGCTCTCGCCCGCTCAACTGGCAATGGCTCGTACTCGACGTGATGCTGCGCGCATTCGCAGGCATTTCTGTTCTTCTAACCATTGAAGCGATTTCTGCACGACCTCGGGCGGAACCGCATCGAACGACGCGCTACGGATAAGGTTCGCGCTTGCCACAATGTCGTTGAATTGGCCCAACTCGTTCTGCACGGACGTCAACTCCCTGAGGATGCGACTGCGTCCGCCTTTGATAATGGGTTGAAAAAATTCGAGAAGGTACCGAAGCTTTTTGCCCGCCTTTCGAACGTCGTGCAGATCTTCTTCGTGAATGGCTTCGCCGCGTGTTGCACGCCTGCTTCGTTTTCGGAGCGCGCGCTGCGCAAGAAGTACGCGGCTTCTCGCGAACGGCCGAATAGGAAGGTCGTCGCAACGCGACTGCAGCGTGGTTTGCGCGCGAAGCAAGACGTCGTTGAGGAACGCTTCGACGTCGTCGCTCCTGATCATCGTCTGGCTATGCATCACCGCCTGTGCGCGCTTCTCGCGTGCGGCGGTCACGAGCATCTCGACCGAGGCGTCCGAATCCTGAGCTTTCTTCAGCAAGTCGCCTGCGATATCCCAGTCACGTGTTCCGCCTGCCACTGCCGCGAGATGTTTGAACCCTTCGATTGCTTGCGCCGTTGCTTCTTTTTCAAGGTAGGGTGAATACGCCCAATACAGCGCTCGAAGTTTTCTGAACGCGACGCGAAGCTGGTGAAAATGTTCAGCATCGCCGTTCGCGGAGAGTTCCCGGGCCTTTTGCACTGTCTCGGCTACGACCGGCGTCACCAGGGATGCGAAGGTACTTGCAACAGAGCCCGTCTTCAAAAGTGATAAACCCGGGGGCCGGTGGTCGATTTTGAAGAGAGCGATTGGCCGCGGCAAGCGCCAGTCATCATCCATATCCATTTCAGCCTCGGGTCGGACAAGTAATGTTTTACCCAGACCTTAGCACACGAACCTTCACGCAATATTCGCCAATTGCGTGAACAGCAGGGTGTCGCAGCACTGCCGGAAAATCCTCGTGGATTGTGACAATTCGATGAAGTGCGTCTTTTCGGTGTTGCGTCCACGCTCTCCTGACGTCACGACATTGACGACTTCGCGCGTTTGTGTATTAAGATAGCCAGCTATGTCTGTGCTGGTACTGCCCGAAAGGCTGGCGCATCGAGCGCGCCACGGAAATTGCCTGTGAACGGAGTGGGAGTTCGATTTGAAGAAGCGCGCCACCGTAGTCTGTCGCAGAGGTAAGCGAATTCTCCTGGTCGCACGTAGTCAGTCGAAGTGGACGCTGCCCGGTGGGATTCTCAAGCGCGGGGAGCATCTCCTCGATGCGGCACTTCGCGAACTCAAGGAAGAAACGCGACTCTCCGGGAAGTCAGCCAAGTACCTCTTCAACGTCCGTGGAAAACAGAAGCACCATCATGTGTTCGCCTGCGAGATCTCGAATCGCGCCAAAGCTCGCCCGAGCAACGAGATATCCAGATGCCGATGGTTTCATCTCGACGACATTCCCCGCCTGACGACCAGCACGCCGACGATCGACATCGTGAATCTCATGAGTCAACGGCGCAAAAAGTAGCCCCGTCGGCTGTCGAGCGAGGCCAGCAAACCAGCCTCGCTCGAAATTTCAAAGCCTGAAAAACTACGCCGCGAGCTTCAGCGCTTGCGCGAAATCCGCGATCAGGTCGTCGATATCCTCAATGCCCGCGGACAGCCGCAGCATGCCGTCGGAAATTCCCATTGCCTTGCGCGTTTGCGGCCCGGCTTCGAAAAAGATCGTCGGCGCGACGGGAATGATCAGCGTGCGCGTGTCGCCGAGACCGGTTGCCTTGACCGGTAGCTGGAGCGCGTTGACGACTTCGATCATGCGATCCGCGTTGAGCAATTCGAACGACAACAGCCACGACGCACCCTTGAACAGCGCCTGTGCAACCTCGTATTGCGGATGGCTCTTCAGGCCAGGATAGAACACCTTGCCGATCGCTTGGTGCCCTTCGAGAAACTGTGCGAGGGCGAGCGCATTGTCGCTGCTTTGCTTCATGCGCAAGGCGAGCGTCTCCGCGCCCATCGAGATGGAGTGCGCCTGCTCGGACGACAATGACGCACCCATGTCGCGCAGGCCTTTCTTGCGGATCTGCAGAAGCCCCTGTTCCTTCGCCGCCGAACGCCGATAGTCGTCGGCGATATTCGGATATGCGCTCCAGTCGAACAGGCCCGTATCCGTCACCGCGCCGCCGAGTGCAGCGCCATGACCCGCGATGGTCTTCGTCAACGAGTTGATGACGAGGCTCGCGCCGACCGCCTTGGGCTTGAACAAGGCGGGCGAGGTGATCGTGTTATCGACGACGTACGCGATGCCGCGCTCACGGCATACTTCACCGATCCCTTGCAGGTCGGGAATCTGCGTGCCCGGATTCGCAATGGTTTCGACGAACACCATGCGCGTATTCGGCCGGATTGCGTTCTTCACGTCGTCGGCATTGCACGCATCGACGGTCGTGACTTCGATGCCGAGCGCCCGCAAGGTGCCGAACAGACTGTTGGTGTTGCCGAACACGTAGCGGCTCGACACGAGATGATCGCCCGCGCGCAGGAGCGTGAGGAACGTCGCGGTGATGGCCGCCATGCCGGTGCTGAAGCAGACCGTGCCGACGCCTTCTTCGAGGCTGGTGAGCTTGCGCTCGAGCGCGGCGGTCGTGGGAGTGCCCTGCCGTGCGTAATTGAATCCGCCTTTCTTCGTGCCCTGGAACACGCCGATCAGGTCCTCGACGCGCTCGAAACCATATTGCACGGACGTATGCACTGACTGACGCAAGGCGCCGTGCTCAGTGCCCGCGATTCTGTCGCCGTGAACGATACCAGTGGTGAAACCCTGCTTGTCCATTCCTTCTCCGCCTTTCAGGTCGATGACTTTCAGCCAATTATCGCCTGTAACCGCCAGCCCGCGAAGTCTTTGGCGTCCAGCCCGGCGGCGCGGATACCCGGGATTGGCCGATGCCCAGGCGTCCCGGCGAAATCGGCCATTGCGCATGGTGCAACTAACCGTCCGGGCCAGGAAGCGTCCACCGGTTCGAGGGTTGACTAGCCTCGCTGGCGCGCACAGGCTGTGGTCATCATCGATCAGCAAGGGAGCGGAATTGGCCAACCCGGAACATCCCGATAGCAGGCGCAAGGCGGCGCGCCCCTTCGCCGCGCAGGCAAGCCCGTGCGACGAACTCGTCATCCGCGCGCAGCCCGCCACGATCGACCGCCCATGCCGCAGCAAGCGGCTCGCGCTCGCCGCGACGATCAGTGGTTCGAGCATGGCGTTCATCGATGGCTCCGTCGTCAACGTCGCGCTGCCGTCCATTCAGAGCGAACTCGGCGCGAGCGTTGCGGCGATGCAGTGGGTCGTCAACGCGTATTTGCTCTTTCTCGGCTCGCTCGTGCTGGTCGGCGGATCAATGGGCGACAAGCTCGGCCGGCGCACGGTGTTCATCGCGGGCATCGCGCTCTTCACACTGGCGTCGGTCGCGTGCGGATTTGCACCGAATGCATTTGCGCTGATCGCAGCGCGCGCGATTCAAGGCATCGGCGCGGCATTGCTCGTGCCCAGCAGCCTCGCGATCATCGGCGCGGTGTTCGACGACGAAGCGCGCGGACAGGCGATCGGCACCTGGGCGGGCGTCGGTGCGATCACGTCGGCAGTGGGGCCGGTGGCGGGCGGCTGGCTTGTCGACGCGTTGTCGTGGCGCGCGATCTTCTTCCTGAACGTCCCGCTCGCGGCGCTCACGATCGCGCTGGCCATATCGTCGGTGCCCAACAGCCACAGGCTCGATGCGCCTGATCAGATCGACTGGCCCGGCGCGCTGAGCGCGGCCGCGGGGCTCGCCGGACTCACTTTCGGCCTGACCGAGGCATCGGCGCGCGGCTTCGCGCATCCGCTCGTCTTTTGTGCGATTGGCGCCGGCGTGCTCACGCTCGGCGCATTCGTGTTGATTGAAGCGAACAGTCCTAACCCCATGGTGCCGCTCGACCTGTTCCGTTCGCGCGACTTCGTCGGCGCCAACCTTGTCACGCTGCTGCTTTATTTCGGCCTTGGCGGCGCGTTCTTCTTCCTGCCGTTCACGCTGATCCGCGCGCATGGCTACACCGCGACCGAAGCGGGTGCGGCGCTGTTGCCCGTGCCTTTCATCATCGGCTTGCTATCGCGCTTCACCGGCGGCCTGACTAGCCGCTTCGGTTCGCGCGCGCTTCTGACCGTTGGGCCCGGCGTCGCCGGAGTCGGGTTCACGTTGCTGACTCTGCCGTCCGCGCGAGGTAGCTATTGGGCGGGACTCTTCCCTGCGCTCGCCGTGCTCGGGCTCGGCATGACGATCACCGTCGCCCCGCTTACGACGACCGTGATGGGCGCGGTGCCGAGCGACCGCACAGGCGTGGCATCCGGCATCAACAACGCTGTCGCACGCGTGGCGAGCCTGCTGGCCATTGCGGTGCTCGGCATCGTATTCGTGTGGTCGCATCACGCGGCGCTATCGGCGCGTTTCGACGAACTGCGCATACCGCAGGAGGCGCGTCAGACTGGGCGCTTGCTGGAGCCCGTCACGCAAGCCGAAACGGCAGCGGGCGCCGCTGACACGCCGCGCGAGACGCTCGTCGCGCGCGCACAAGCCGATGCGATCACCGATTCGCTGCGCGCCGTGGCGCTCGTCTGCGCGGCGTGCGCGTTCGCTGGAGCGGGTCTCGCGATGGCGACCATTCAGCCCCTGAAACGCCCGGCGCCAGCGCGCCCGGAGTGAGCGATCAAAACGACCGCTGCGTTATACCGATGAAACACCCCATGTGAATCGCCCGCTCGTGCGCGTGATCGCACATTCTGAACCCGGCTACCCCGATTCCCGCGCTGCCGTACACTAGCTGTTGGCCGCATCACCTGTTTTCCGCCGGCCCCGCCCATGACCACCCCACACAATCCCACCAACTGGCTAACCGCCCGCCGCGATGCCGAAACCGGCATCGAAAGCCTGCGCGCGCATTTCAGTGGCCACGCCTACGATCCGCACGATCACGACGACATGTTGGTCGGCTACACGGAGCAGGGCGTGCAGCGCTTCCAGTGCCATCGGTCGTTGCACACGAGCGTGCCGGGCCGCGCCATCCTGATCGAGCCCGGCGCGCTGCACGACGGCCACGCGCCTGAGGCGGACGGCTTCACCTACGCGATGCTGTATCTGCCGCAAGCCTGGGTCGAGCACGCGGCGCGCCGGCTCGAGCTGCCGGGGATGGCCGGCGTCGAGGCGGCGTTTTGCCGTACGCTCGTCGATGACCGCGCGCTCGTCGCTGCGATCCGCGAGGCCTTTGTCGCGATTCACGGCGGCGAGGGCAGGCTCGCACGCGACCAGTCGCTCGATCGATTGCTGCTGCAACTTGGCGCCCAGCCGCGCGGCGCGCCGCCTACCGGCGGTCCCGTTGCGTCGCCCGCGATCGCGCGGGTGCGCGATCTGTTGCACGCGCGTATGGACGGCAACCTCGGGCTCGACGAACTCGCGGAGGCCGCCGGCATCGACCGCTTCCGGCTGACGCGCCTGTTCCAGCGCGCGTTCGGCGCGTCGCCGCACGCGTACCTGGTGCGCTTGCGCCTGCGCGCCGCGCGGCGCCTGCTCGCGTCTGGCCATACACCCGCGCAGGTCGCCGCGGAAGTCGGGTTCGCCGACCAGAGCCATCTCGGCCGCTGGTTTCGTCGCGCGTACCGGATGACGCCGGCGGCCTACCGGCAGATGTGCACAAACGTTCCAGACTGATCGCGCCGCGTCATCGATCATGAGCGGCTCAACGAGGAGTCATCATGTTCGATACCAAAGTGGCGCTGATCGTGCGCACTGATCTCGCGGTTTGGCAGAAGCTCAATGTGGTCGCGTTTCTCGCAACCGGCGTCGCGGCCGCGGCGCCCGAAGCGCTGGGCGAGCCCTACGAGGATGCCGCCGGGCACCGCTACGGCCGCATGCTCGGCCAGCGAATGATGGTGTTCGCCGCCGATCGGTCCGGTTTGCAGAGCGCGCATCGGCAGGCGCTCTCGCGCGAACTGAGGATCGTGCCGTATGTGCACGCGATGTTTTCGACCGGGCATGACGCGGCGAATCGCGAGGTCTTTCGCGCCGACGACGCGGCCAATCTCGACCTCGTCGGTCTCGCACTGCACGGACCGAAGAAAGCCGTCGATAAGGCCCTGAAAGGCCTAACCTTGCACGAATGAGTCGACGAGTGCGCGAGCCGCTCGATGGCCGAGCGGTACTCGCGACCAGGCACAGAGAGAAATATGTCCGATGCGCCCGACGTGAATTGCTCTAATACAAAAGAAAATCATTCGGCAAATGCACGGGGCATTAAATTCGAGTCGCTAATCTTATTCAATTGGCATGCGCCCAGGAGGCATACGCATCGCGACTCATTAATAGCGAATTCTGTTGCAAGCTTGGCAGTGCGACTGCAAGTCTTTGTCGAGAAACGAATTGCTGGCGGATTGCGCGCGCGGTCGCGCATGCGTTTCAAATGGTTATTTGCAAAAGAGGCTTTCTACAGCACGGACATGCTCGCAAGTAAAGCATGCGCATATGTTTGATCCTGAATTTAACCTCGGTCAGAATTGAAGCTGTTGATGTTACACTTCGATCCGCTGGAGCCATTCTGACAAATGGCGTCGGTGTTTCCGGCTCAACTGCGCTTTGAAACCCGTCCACGACTTATCGCTGGCGTCGTGCGTGCGGCAGCCATTCGCTAGACATCTCCAACACCCTGCTGCGTGCCCGGATTCCTCAGGTACTTGTACCGTGTACTCTCAAACGCAAATCGACCCGGTGGTCAGCTTCCGCAACTCGCAGCGCGAGCATGTGCGTGGGAAGATCGTTAACCTCCAGAGAAAGTCTTTGGTCATGGAGGTCTATAACCCCTACTCGATCGTGCAGGTCAGCGAGGTGTTGAGCGAGCTGAGCGTGCGCATGGGCACCAGGAATGCCTATCTCGGCAAGGCGGTGGTAATGAGCATGGTCAACACCGGTCTCACCGCGGTGGTTTCTCTGGCACTGCTCGACGAGTGGCGCGAGCTTAGCGTTCTGTCCAATGAAGAGAAGTCCGTCGGCCGGGAAGCTGAACTCTTTATTAGCGACTGGGACGCGCGCTTCAATATCAGGCGCGACTATCAGATCGTCGTGAACGAGATGCGCGCGTTCCTCTCGGAAGTATCTCGCTGGGTCGAGCAGGTCGATCTGACCGAGAGCTTGCCGAAAACCGAAGGAGGCAGGCTGCGCGAAGATTTGTTCTACGAGCTCGCCACGCCGATCATGCTCAAGATCAAGTTCTTCCTCGACCGCCTCGAGGAAGAGGCCGAACGCGTCGACGCCGAGATCGCGCCCGTGCATCGCACGTATGCGCAATCGGCATTGCATCCGTTAATGCTGCGCGCGCCGTTCGTCTATCGCACCTTCACGAAGCCTCTCGGCTATGCCGGCGACTACGAGATGGTCAACCAGATCCTCGGCGATCCGCAACAGGGACCGACCACCTACTTCCAGATCGTCAACACCGCGTTCCTGCGAGCGGCGGTCGCGACCGCGCACCGCAACCGCATCACGCTGCTGACCGACTTTCTGACGCGTCAGGCCGAAGCGGCACGCGCGGCCGACAGGCCGTTCCGCATCCTCAATGTCGGTTGCGGGCCCGCTTTCGAGATCCAGCGCTTCATGCGCGAATATCCGCATCCGGAGCTGCTGTCGTTCGAGCTGGTCGACTTCAGCGAAGAAACGCTGGCGTTTACGAAGAACGCGATTGAAAGGTCGGCGCGCGCCGCGGGCCATAAAGCCTCGGTGGTCATGGTGCATCAGTCGGTGCACGACCTGCTCAAGCGTAAGATTTCAACCGACCCCTCCGCGCGGGAATTCGACGCGGTGTACTGCGCGGGCCTGTTCGACTATCTGTCGGACAAGGTCTGCGCGCGCCTGCTGAGTTACTTTGCCGCTCGCACGCGAGCTGGCGGCCAGTTGCTGGTCACCAACGTTCATTCGGCGAATCCGGAGAAGTACGGGATGGAGCATCTGCTCGAGTGGTATCTGATCTATCGGAACGAGAGCGGCATGAACTCGCTGCTTCCCCCCAACTCCACTGACCAGAAGCTCTACGTCGACGAGACCGGAGTGAATGTGTTCGCGGAAGCCACGATCCTCTGATACCGTGTCGACCTCCCTGTCATGACCATCAGTTTCCTGCAGACCGGCTATCAGACCGAGCTCGCCGACTTCCGCGTCACGTTCAGCCGTGGCGGCGCGTACACGGCGATTGCGCTCGTGCTGCTCGGCGTGGGGCTGGATTACGCGCAGTATCCGCAGTATCAGACGTCGTTCGCGCTCGCGCGCCTGCTGGTGTCGTTGATGATCGGCGGTATCGTGGCCCTGCTCGATACCGACATGGGGCGGCGGCTGTCGTCATGGCTGACGCTGGCCTGGCTGCTGCTGCCGCAGATGATGATTTCCTGGATGATCTGGCGCACCGATGGCGTGCTGTCGCCCTATTACATGGGCCTGTACCTGGCCATTTTCGCGTCCGGCATTGCATTGCCATTTGGCTTGTGGCAAAACATCGTGTTCGGCGTCCTGTCGTGCTTTCTGTACCTGCTCGCCTGCCTGCTGCCTCCGCATGGCGGCGTGCCGCTCGGCACGATGATCCTCAATGTCCTGCTGCTTCTGTTCGCTGCCGCCGCGAGTGCCGTCTACACGTTCTTCAACGAGCGCGTGCGCTTCACGCTGTTTCGCCTGAAGGCCGAAGTGTCCGAGAAAAACGCGGAGGTCTCCGCGAAGAATGCCGAGCTGGAAGTGATCAATCGTCAGTTGGTCGAAATCAAGGGCCAACTGCTGCAACAGGAAAAAATGGCGGCGATCGGTACGCTTGCGGCGGGCCTGCTGCATGAAGTGAATAACCCGGTGAACTTCTGCCTGATGGCGATCGAGGTCGCGCTGGAAGAGCCGATCACGAAGCAGGAGCCGACGCTGCAGGAATGTTTGGTCGACGCGCGGCAGGGCATGCAGCGCGTCCAGCACATCGTGTCGGATCTGAAGACGTTCGCGTATCGCAAGCCCGGCGCCGAAGCAGATCTGGACACGCCGTTCCTGTTCGAAAAGGCGCTCGATTCGGCGATCCGGCTCGTCAGTCATGAATTGCGCGGCGTCGCCGTGACGCGCGAATTGCCTGCGGATACGCTGGTGCTGGGCGACGAGGCGGCCATCATCGGTGTGCTGATCAACCTGCTGTCGAATGCGGTGCTGGCGATGCGCAAGGCGGGCACGCCCGCGCCGGCGATTCACATCAACGTGAGATGGACGGACAATCGCCTGCATGTGAAAGTAAAAGACAACGGGCCGGGCATCGCGCCGGAGAATCTCGCGCGCGTGTTCGAGCCGTTCTTTACCACCCGCGAAGTGGGCCAGGGCCTGGGCCTTGGTTTGTCGATCAGCTACGCGGTGATCGAGCGTCACGGCGGCCTGCTGTTCGCCGAGAGCGAGCTGGGTAGTTGGGCGGCGTTCAGTTTCGATCTGTCGGCCTCCACCTGAGAAACATCATGAATGACATCCGACAGACACAGCCCACGCTTCTCTACGTCGATGACGAAGAGTTGGCGTGCAAATATTTCGCGCGCACCGTCGGTGCGGACTACGAGGTCCTGCTCGCGACGAGCAGCGACGAAGCAATCGCTATCCTCGAGCAGGACAATGCCCGCATCTCGGTGCTGGTCACGGACTTTCGCATGCCGGGGCGCGACGGCGGCGATCTGCTGCGCCAGGTGGCGCTCGAATATCCGCACATCGTGCGCATTCTGGTGACCGCGTATGCGGACGTCGAGATGCTATTGCGCACGGTCAACACCGGCGAGGTGTTCCGCATCCTCGAAAAGCCGCTGAAGCCGGCGGCGGTGCGCGATACGCTGCAACTGGCGTTCGAGCGCTACCACGAACGCGCGATGCAGAATCAACGCCTGATCGCCATCGACGAAACCCTGGCGTTTCTCGCGCACGAATTGAATACGCCGCTCGCGGCGATCGCGTTGAACGCGCACAGCATCGAAGATCGCACGGACGCGCAGCGCGACGCGGACGGCGAAATTCTCGGCGCCGCCAAATCGATGCGCGAGAGCGCGCAGTACTGCATGGCGGTGGTGTCGTCGTTCTGGCGCTCGGTCCACAACGGGCGCCGGCAACTGGAGGACAACGAGGCACGTATCGAGAGCACCGCGCATGGGCTGATCTCGGCGTTGCTCGACACGTATCCGTTTACGACGGCGCAGCGCTCCTGGGTGCAGGTCGAGGTCGACAGCGACTTTCCGGTGGTCACGCAACCGAATTGCGTGGCGCTCGTGCTGTCGTCGCTGTTGTCCAACGCGTTGCGCGCGCTTGCGGAGGTGCCGTCGCCGTCGGTGCGCTTTAGCGTGACAACGGAACCTCATCCGACTATATGCATCTGCGACAACGGGCCCGGGATTCCGCTCGAGATCAAAGACCGCCTGTTGACGGACCCCATTACAACGCACGCGAAATCCGGGGGAAACGGCTTGGGCCTGATTCTCTGCAACCGTGTCATGCAGTCCTGTGGCGGCGGACTCAGGATCGAGTCCACGCCGGGAGGAGGCACCGCCGTAATCCTGGATTTCCCCCATATCAAAGGCCAAAAGCACAGGAGTTGTTGATGGAAGAAGCGAAAGCCACAGAGGAGTTGGCGCCTGCGATCATCTTCGTCGATGACGAAGCTACCGCCCTGAAGTACTTCCAGCGTGCCATCGGAAGCCTGGCGCCGGTCCTGACCGGCGGCTCGGTGGAAGAGGGCAAGGCGCTGCTCGACCAGCATGGCGACAGGGTAGGGGTCCTCGTCTCCGACCAGCGCATGCCGCGCGAATTCGGTAACGAGCTGCTGCGTTATGCGAGCGAGCGCTATCCGCACGTCGTACGGATCTTGACGACCGCGTATTCGGAGATCGATCAGACCGTCGAGGCTGTCAACCTTGGTCATATCCATCGCTACATCAAGAAGCCGTGGGACATCACGGCGTTGCGCATGGAAATGAAGCAGGCGCTCGAACTGGCCGTGCTGCGCAAGGAGCGCGACACGCTGGTGCGCGAGAAGCTGGGCGTGCTGCAAAAGCAGATCGTCGCCACGCGCGTTGGTCTGGTGCGCACGCTGTCGGCCACGCTGATCGGACCCGAGCGCTTCCAGCCAGTCGAAACCTACCTCGCCGCGGCGGTGCGCGCCGGCGTGCCGAACTCCGAGCCGGACTGGCTGCTGCAGGACTACTCCGATCTGGTCGCGGCAGAGAGTGCCCGCAGCGGCGCGTTCGGTCATACGGTAGCGGCGCACTTCGCCACGCTGCGTAATCGCCACGACGTTTCGAACCCGAGCGACGCGCTGACGGTGCTGGCCGCGACGCTTTCCGATGCAGGCATCAACGTGCGGCGCGAAGGCGATGGCCTTCTGTGGGAGCAGCCGGCCGCACTCGCGGAGTTTCTCGCGGAGCCGGGCGACCAGGCGGTGTCGAGCGGACACGCGGCATGGCTGGCGAGCCTTCTGTGGCTCGACGGCAACGGCGTTGCACTGCAACCGGTACGTGACGGCAACACGATCGCGTTGCGGCCGGCTCGGCGCGGCAGCGAGTTCGCCGCCGATCGCCTCGCCATGTGGATCGAACAGTTCTGATTGCCTGGCCACCAGCGCACAGCGTCTGGTGCGCCGATACTCGCATTGGCTTCGCGCTGCTGCCCCTTACGGCTAGCAGCGCGTCGCCGACAAAGGCTCACGCAAGCCGCCCCGACTTCAGTCGCTCCCCACTCAAGCTGCATCCGTCGCAGCGATCTCATTGACGGCAACCCGGCGTCGCCGGGTCCGCCAACCCCATCCCATCGCAGCACATTTCACTGCGATGCGACATTTCATTTCGCTCCAACACACCTTTTCCCTTCAAGGGGACCGGGCTTCACAAAGTTCATTAAAAGTTCCATGTCATAAAAAGGGAACATTGCCCCTCGATAATCCCGCTGCGTAAAAAACACGGATCTGTTCCATTCGCGCGGAAAAACCGCATTCAAGCCAACAGGGGACTCCCAATGCCGGTCAGTTCAATACCACGCACCAGTCTGATGCTCACTTCAATCGCGGCAGCCTGCGTTCTCACAGCCTGCGGCGGCTCCAATCACAACGACACGGCGAGCACGACGTACTCGGGCGTCGTGACCGCTTCCCACTTCGTGGCGAGCAGCACGTCGGGTAATCCGACGATCGCCGCGGGCTACTACGCTGGCGCGACCGTCTGCCTCGATACGAACGGCAACGGCAAGTGCGATTCCGGTGAGGCGAGCACGACGACCGACAGCAAAGGCCACTTCTCGCTGCAATCGAGCGCGAGCGGTCAGCTGATCGCCGACGTCAGCACGAAGGCAACCAACACGGCAAGCGGCTCGGCTGTCGCTAGCCACCTTATCCTGCGCGCTTCGGCTGCGCAGATCGCCGACCAGGGCGCGGCGAACATCGTGATCAGCCCGATGTCGACGGAAGTGCAGCGTCTCGTCGAAGCGAACGGCACGAGCTACGCCACCGAGAAGGCCAACCTCGCATCGCGCATGAGCGTGCCGGCACTCGGGGCATCGTCGGTGACCGTGAGCGCGGCTGACGCGCTCGGCGACGTGAACAAGCTGTCGGGTGCCGAGCAGCAGGCCGTGCTGTTCGAAGACAACCAGCTCGCGAACCGCTACACGTACGCGACGACGAAGTTCGATCGCGGCGACATGTATCCGGACAATCTCGCGATGGCGGGCGGTGATCCGTCGATCGTCGGCGCATCGGGCGTGACCGCCTTGACGGCCGTGAAGTCGACGCAGACGCAAGCGCCTATCACCTACGCACAGTCGCAGCAGGCCGCGTTCAACGTCGAAGGCATTCCGCGTTACGACAACGTGTTCGTGATCATGCTCGAAAACCACAGCGTGGGTGCGGTTACGGGTACGCCGGGTATTCTCGGTTCGTCGAGCGCGCCGTATATCAACACGTTCCTGAGCAGCAACGCTCAGTTCACGACCTACTACGCGACCGGCAACCCGAGCGAGCCGAACTACACGGCACTCGGCGGCGCGGATGACTGGGGCATCGTCGACGACAACTGGTGGGGCTGCGGCGCGGGCACGACCGGCGCGAACGCACCGACCGACGTGGCATTCACGGGCGGTACCGCTTCGGATGGCGCACCGCTCGCTGCGACCGGCGCACTGCCGCCGCAGGACGCCACCCATCTGTCGAACTTCACGAGCGCGGCCTGCTCCTCGACTGGCTCGATCGCCAATCACAACATAAAGAGCCAGCCGAGCCTGTTCACGCTGCTGTCACAGGCCGGCATGACCTGGCGGACTTATAGCGAATCGATGAACCCGGGGCAGGACCCGCGCTCCGACAGCATCGCGGACACAGCGGTCAGCGCTACCTACACTGGCCCTGGCGCCAGCGGCACCGCTTTCACCATCCCGAACGGTCTGTACAAGACCAAGCATCACCCGGGCATGGCCTACCAGGATGTGCGCAACCTGCCGGAGTTTCACGCCGACAACCGTACGATCTTCGGTACGCAATACGACGCGACCGCCCTCGCACAGTCGAAGGCCTATCCGATTCCGGCCGGCTACAACTATGACCAGTTCAGCACCGACCTCGCAAACGGCGACGTGGGTAACCTGAACTTCATCATGCCGGACCAGTGCGACGACATGCACGGTGTCGGCTCCGATCCGTCGTGCGCGAGCGGCAGCACCGCGATCGTGCAGCGCGGCGACGACTACGTGCGTCAGGTGGTCGCCAAGATCCAGGCTTCGCCGATCTGGACCAACCCGAACCGCAAGGTCGCGATCGTCGTGATGTTCGACGAAGGTGAAGGCAGCTCGACTTCGTGCTGCGGCTGGAACCCGGTCACGTCGAACGTGAACCAGGCACCGCTGTCGTATGCGAACGGCAAGTACACGCCGGTCACGACGACGCTGTACAACCAGGGCAACCATGGTCACGGCAACTCGATCTTCGGTGTCGCGACGAACCAGGCGAACCCGAACGTGGTGGACAGCGACGCGTATAGCCACTTCTCGTTCGTGCGTACGCTGCAGGACATGTTCCAGATCGCCGACCCGCAGCAGCCGAACACGTACCTCGCTCGTGCGAAGTACACGGAGTCGTTCATCGCGGCGAACATCGCGAACCTGCCGGAACTCGCGGGCAGCGCTGATACGCACTTTGATTCGGTCCGTCCGATGAACCACGCGTACATCACGCCGGCCACCTACACGCAGAAGCTGAACGCGGTCGACGTGACGAGCACGTCGCTGGCATCGCGTGGCCCCGGCCCCGATCCGACCCAGATCAACATCTGGTCGCTGAAGTCGGCGAAGTAAGGAGCCGATAGGTATGCGATACAAGCCGGTTCGCCGCCTTGTATCGCAGCCAGATGCGAGAAGCGCCTGCTGCCGAGCCACGTTTCGAGTGGCCCGGCAGTTTTCCATTCCGTTCGTCCCATTGCCACGCGGCCTTAGCGGTACGCGCAGTTAGCCAGGCCTTGCACGGGGCCGAGCCAGGACCGCCCGCCAATTGGACTGACGTACCAAGACATCGTCATGCGAACACTTACCCTGGGCGTGCTGTGCGCGCTCTCCCTGATGTTGACCGCGTGCGGCGGCGGTGGCAGCGACGGCGGCAGCGGCCCGAGCCAGACGTCGTCGGGCAGCAGCGGCGCGACGGTCACGCTGAGCGCCGCGGCGCAGGTCGGCCAGCAGCTGTTCTTCGACAAGAACCTGTCGGGCAACAAGAACATGGCCTGCGCGACATGCCACAACCCGCAATACGCATACGGGCCGCCCAACAGCCTCTCCGTGCAGCTCGGCTCCGATCCGTCGGTGGCGGCTCAGCGCGCGGTGCCGTCGCTGCGCTACAAGTCGATGACGCCGCCGTACAGCGACGTCGCCGAGAACCCCGACGGCGTCACGCGGAGCGCGCCCGGCGGCGGCTTCATGTGGGACGGCCGCGCGACGACGCTCGCCACCCAGGCATCGTTGCCGCTGCTCAATCCGCTCGAAATGAACAACGCGTCGGCGGCCGATGTCGTCAAGGTCGTGCAGAGCGCATCGTATGCATCGCTGTTCAAGCAGGCGTTCGGCGCGGGCGTGTTCGCCGATACCAACACCGCGTTCACCGACATCGGCCTTGCGATCCAGGCCTTCGAGACCGAAGACCCGAGCTTCGCGCCGTATTCGAGCAAGTTCGACCTGTACGAGTCCAACAAGGTGGGCGGCACGCTGACGGCGGCCGAGCTGCGCGGTCTCGAACTCTTCAACGACACCGGCAAGGGCGCCGGCTGCGTGGCCTGCCACTACGCGGGCGCGAACTTCAACGGCTCGGTGGGTCTCATGACCGACTTCACGTACCAGGCGATCGGTGCGCCGCGCAATGACACGTCGATTCCGGACAACCCGGACCCGATTCCGAGCAACGCCAACGCCGCGTACTACGACCTGGGTCTGTGCGGCCCGCTGAACACGATCCACGCGCCCGGTACCGCGACGAGCGGCGCGGGTCCGGATTCATTCACCGGCGTCAACGTGCCCGATCCGTATTGCGGCCGCTTCAAGGTGCCGACGCTGCGCAACGTCGCGACGCGCACGGCGTTCTTCCACAACGGCGTATTCCATTCGCTCGTGCAGGTGCTCAACTTCTACAACACGCGCGACACCAACCCGGAGTACTGGTATCCGAGCACCGGCGGCGATAGCAGCAACATGGTCCAGAACCCGTCGTACGCGCTGTTCCCGAGCGCCGCGTCCGGTGCCACGGCCACGCCGTTCAACGATCTGCCCGCTGCCTACCGGGGCAACATCGACGAAGAACTGCCGATGGGCCAGGGCCAGACCCATGCGGGCGGCACGACGGCGGCCGATGGCGCGCAGGCGCGCCCGGTTCACTCGGCACCGCAACTGACGCAGCAGAACATCGCGGATCTGGTCTGTTTCCTGAACACGCTGACGGACGGTTATCAACCGCCTGCCACGACGCCGACGAGCGGCGCCTGCGTGAACTGACGTCATTCAATCAAGCCACTCAACCTGAGCAACAACGACATGATGCGACGCTCCACCGCCGCCCGCCTCGCAGGCGGCGCGCTTTCCCTGATCGCCCTGACGCTCTTCGCGGGCTGCCACGACAAGAGCCAGGACGCGAATCAGGAAAACTTCACGGCTACGATCAACGACTACCTGAGCAAGCGCGGCCATCTGTGCCTCGCCAAGTACGACTGGCCGATCTACACGACGACCGAAGACCGCGCCAACGGCACGCGCGATGCGATCCAGATGCCGGTGCTCGAAAAGCTCGGTCTGGTGGAAGGCAAAGACATGCTGGTCGAGCGCGTCGATGCGGACGGCAAGAAGATCACCGCATCCGCGCGGCAGTATCAGCTGACGCCGGAAGGTCAAAAGTACTATCTGCACATTCCGGAAGTGGTGGCGACCGCGACGTCGCGCGTCACGCATCCGGCCGATTTTTGTGCCGCCACACTGTCGCTGGACAAAGTGGTCGGATGGGAACGGCCGATGAAGGTGGACGGCAAGATGGTGACGTCGGTGATCTACACGTACAGGATCGACCCGGCGCCGTGGGCGAAGGACGCCGACGCGCAACGCGTTTTCCCGATGGTCAAGCGTGTGATCGAAGGGGCGGGGACGATGCAATTGCGTGAGGGCGTGCATCTGACCGATCAGGGTTGGGTTGCTGATGAGGTCTTCCAGCGCTGAAATTGGTGGCGGGTTAGCCGGCTTTCCTCTGCAAATCGATGAAGTCGGTTAAAAAAAACACCCCAAAGGTTGGATCGGTGTCCAACGTTTGGGGTGTAGTTCAGCCGGGACGTACTGCCGCGTCGGCCTTTTTGCGACGTGGCTCGCCTACTTGGTCTGGTCGAACGCCGGCTCCGAGAACCGCTCGATCCAGACCGCCAGGCGATCGGCCGCAAAACTGTTTGCGCGTGTGCCTGCGCGGCAAACGATGACGTCACCTTCACGCACGAACTGCAGGGCGCCGCCGGCTTCTTCCAGCCAAAGCAGGCCGGCCAGCCAGGCAGCGTGTTCGTCCGAGACGGCCTGACCCACCGGCCGGGTAAGGAACTCGCTCAGCGTGGCCGGCGAAGTCCAGATCAGCGCGTCGCCACCGCTGCTTACCGAGGAGCCGAGGACTTCCGTCAAGACCTGCACCGCATCGGCAGCGCTGCGCCCTGCATTTCGCGTACGCAAGTGCATCAGGCGCGTGCTGACAGCGTGGCCGAAGCTGCCGCTGCATTCGCTCTCGGCGTGCACAAGGTCGGCGTAGTCCATACGCTGCCAGTCCGGCTCCACGTTGCGCGTACCAGCCAGTTCGTTGCCGACCAGCCAGGTTTCCACCGGCTGGAAGCGGCCCGGGCCGATCAGGCTGGCGCACAGCGTATGCACTATGCCGATGCGGGTGACCACAGTCTGCGTCTGCAGCACGCCCAGTTTCTCGCGCACGAGTTGATCGCGTTCCTTGCGCAGTCCCGCCAGCTCGAGCGCCTGCTTCATCTCCATGCGCAGCGCGGTGATGTCCCATGGCTTCTTGATATAGCGATGTATCTGGCCTTGATTGACGGCCTCGACGGTCTGGTCCAGCTCCGAATAGGCCGTCGTCAGAATCCGGACGATGTGAGGATAGCGCTCGCGCGCATAGCGCAGAAGTTCGTTGCCATGTTCGCCCGGCATGCGCTGGTCGGACACCAGCACGGCCAGGCTGGCGGCGTGGGCGTCCAGCATTGCCTTGCCCTCTTCGACGGAGGCGCCCGTCACCACCGGCGCGATCGCGCCGATGGCGCGCTCGAAGTACTTGACCGCGGTGGCTTCGTCATCAACGAACAGAATCGCCGGGGGCGGCGTCTGGCTGGCAATCGTATTGCTCATTGGTAACTCCTGTGCATTCGATCCTTGAAATTGGGGAATTCCAGCGTCACGGTCGTGCCGGCGCCGGGCGCGGATGCAATCCTGACACTTCCGCCAAAGGACTGCATAACGCGGTTGTAGAAAATCATGCTGAAGCCACCAACGCTGGCGTTCGTGAGAACTGGGTCGACCAGCAAGCGCTGCTTCACCTCGGGCTCAATACTGGGACCGTTGTCGCAGACGCCAGCGCCTCATAGGCGCTGCCGGCCGAGCGCGCAAAGTACTTGCGGGCCAACTTCACGTCGTCGACATAAGCGACGGTCGGTCGCGCTTGCTGGGTATCGCTCATCTCGACGTCACTCGGCGCGCGGCAGGTCAAAGTTGAACGCGGTCCACTCGCCAAACTGGCTTTCTGCGAACAGTGTGCCGCCGTGCCGCTCCACTACCGCATAACTGATGGACAGACCAAGGCCGAGGCCCTGACCGACTTCGCGGGTAGTGAAGAATGGTTCGAACACGCGCGCCAGATTCTCCGGGGCAATCCCCGGGCCGTTGTCGCGCACGTTCACGTGCAGTCGGTCGTCGCGCCATTGCGCCGCGACATGGACCTGCCGCGATATCGTGCCGGCCTTGTGCATGGCCAGAGCCGCATTCGAGAACAGGTTGATGAGCACACCGATGATGGCGGCTTCGTCGCCCAGCACAAGGGTATCGCCGGGCAGCTCGCGCGTGACCGTCACGCCGCGAAGTTCATGCGCGCTCAGTCGGACCGACGATTCAAGCGCCTTCTCGAACAGGAACGGCACGTCGTCTGCCGTCGCGCCGGGCTTGCGGTAGGCAAAGGTTTTCAGGTCCGACACGATATGCTGGATGCGTTGCATGCCCTGCTTGACATCCACCAGACACTCCTGCAGCGACGGGCTCTGCTTGACCTCCGATTCCTCCATGGCCAATTCGATAGCCATCAGGCAGAAGTTCACCGGGTTGTTGACCTCGTGGAGCAGTCCCGCGGACAACGTGCCAATAGCAGCCATCTTCTCCTGCTGCAGCAACTGGCCCTTGATCTGCGCCAGGCTTTCATTGATGCGGGCGAGCTCGTCGTTTTTTTGCGCCACCTCGTTCTTTAGCCGGAAAAGCTGAAAACGGCCCTTCTCGTTAAAGTAGGTATATATGGAGCTGGCCAAAGCGCAGAAGAAGATCAGGATGAGCTGGAACTCAAACTTGCCGGGGTCCTGTACGCCGCCGGGATGCGCCACGCAGGCGATGTAGTAGAGCGCGACCGTGGCCAGGCCGAATGCCAGCGTCTGCGAGTAGCCATAATGGAACAGGATGCCCACCGCAAAGATCGTCAGCGTGAGCCCGGCATAGAACAGCGACTGCTCGCCCTGCGTGGCATAAATCATCCAGGAGATCATTGCCTGCGGCAGCAGCAGCCAGAAGAAGGTAATGACTTGCACATGGCGTTTGCCCGTTTCCGTGTAAAGCGAGAGCAACGCCAGGCTAATGGTCACGCTGATCAGTATCCGGGCGATGGCAAAGTACTTCTGCTCAGCCGGATACAGGACATAGTCCATCGCCATGCCCATCAGCACCAGCACGATCACGGTCAGGCCGCCAGCCTTGCTGCACAGCAACCGGTAGTCGCGCAGCTCTTCGCGATAGTTCGAATGCAGCCCAACCAGGGACGTTGTCATCTCAGGCTACCTGTTGCTGACCGATCACCACCTCGGCAAACACGTTAACGCCGGTCGGGTCCGTGTACAGACGCGGCTCGCCGCAGTTCTCCGGCATGATTTCGGCCATCTGTGCTTCGTTGCGATAGATCAGGTACCACTCCAGCACGTGCTCCATGCTGAAGCGCTCCGGGTTGGCGGCGTGGACATTGGTTACCAGCAGGCGGCCGCCCAGTCGGGTGCGGCTGGCGAAATGCTGGTTCAGCCGGGCACAGACCTTGTCCGAGAGATAGTCAAACAGGCCGGCGCAATAGACCGCGTCGAACTCGCGGGCGTCCGGTGCGTCCAGATCTATGCGGCGCTTCAGCAGGTGGTGGACCGAGTCATGCGTGTAATTGATGGTCATGCGCGAGGCCGTTTCTTGTGCGACGGACCCCAGGCGGTCGCGCGTCCAGTCCAGTGTCTCCTGGCTGAAGTCGAGCAGTTCGAACGTCAGCCACTGCGGTTCGTCGTATTCACGCATGAAGCGCTGAATCTCCTGAGCCGGGCCGCATCCCACGTTCAGCACCCGGAACGGCCGCTGTGCGGCGCGAGCCTCGTTGGCCAGCCGGGTCAAGTAGTCCACCAGCAGCTCGATGCGATTGCGGTGCGCGCGTGCCACGGCCGTCTGCAAAAAGGCCGCATTGACGATCTGGAAATAGGTGCTCGGACCCTGGCGGGGGTCGTCGAGCATCTGGTTGACCATCTGGTAGTCACCGGCGTAACCCAGCGGCTTCGTGAAGGTGCGGAAGACGAAAGGCGAGCGCAGCAGCAGCGGATGGAGCGCGGCTTGCGCAAAGGCACGGTGCGCCGGCGCCAGTTCTTCGTCGACCAACCGCGCTTCGGCTTCGAATTCGTCGAAATAGAACTTGGTCCTTTCCATCAGTGGCGTTGCCAGTTCGAGGAAGAAGTCCTCGCGCAGGCTATTGCCTTCCTTCGGCATGGCGTCGGCTAGGTCCGCCTGCTCGACCCAGCGCGACATGTCCGACAGAAAAGCGCGGATCTGGTTGACCGCGATCTGGTAGTCACGGCGGATCTGGAAGCGCTCGGTCCAGTCCTGCGCGAACCGGCGGGCTTCTTCTCCGACCGTGCGCGCTTCCAGCGCGTCGCCACTTAGTTCTCGCCACTCGTCGATCAGCGTCACCGAGACAATGGCTGTCAAGCCGGTATTGACGACACTGACTATGACCGCTTTGCCCGAATAGGCGTGTTCCACGCCCATCTTGACCGACAGGTCACTCAGCACCTCACTGACCTGGACAATCGAGTACGGGTTATAGACCTCCATCACCAGGGATTTTCGCTGGAGATTGATGATCGTGCCCCGCACCTGCTCGCCCTGCGAGTTGCGGAAGCTCACTACCGGATCGATTTGAGTTTTGGAATACACGGTATTGCGGCTAGGTAAGTACCACTAGAAGTTGGTTTGATCTGGTGCGATACCCAAGCAAGCAGGTCGGCCAGCTCAGCGTCAATGGTTTCCTTGGTCCAGGTGGTGTAGCGGCGCCGTCGGAATTTCTGTTGCCGCCACAGCAGCACATTCTTTCTGAGCGGCGTACTACTTCTTCCCGAACTGCATCGGCCAGACAAATTATGCGTTTTGCCTTATCCGCATCACATTGCGACGGCACGTGCGCTATTGGCATCACGTTTTTACACGACTTTTTTGGCCTGGTGGGCCTAAAGGCCGGTTTCCGAGCGATATGGACCTTTGCGATTGCAGCATTCTACTGATAAAAAAGAATGCTGTGTCGTCCCACGCTGATTTCATTAAAGCGAAACTATTTGGCGCCACTCGACTAAAGCGCACAAAAGTGCTAGTGGGGCTTCGCCGATGCCGATGCATAAAGCACTGTGGCTGAGAAAGCATTCGATGGAGTTTGGGTGGCATTGGTCATTTCGTGTCACGCGTTGAACCGCAGCTCGACAGGAACGACTGCATGCGCTTCGGGCCGCGAAAAGGTTTCACACGTCGCTCGCGCTCCCGCGGGGGCTGATGGCTGTTCTGCGCACGGTTGCTGACTCGGGCCGCGGCATCAACGAACATGTGCTTCACGTTCGCCAACTCCGGGATGTCGGCTATCGCTGCCCGATAGTTGCGCCATTGATCGGTGACAATCTTGCGTGGCGCCGGGTTTGAGCGCAGGACACGCTTGAAGAAGCATTTGGCGGCGCCCTTGTCGAGCTACTTTGGCAGATAAATTTCGAGTTCGACGTACGTTTGTCCATTCAATTTACTGCCTTATATTTTTCTTTTCACGTCCATCAGATAGATCTGATTTGTGACTTTCCGTTGTTGTTCTGCATCGAGTTGACAGTTTTTGACTAACCCGAAAGGTGCTGTGCAGTACTTTCGGGGGCTTAAACAGAACGCAGCATGTGGAATGAACAAAAGAACCTACAGACTGGTTTTCAGTCCGTGTCGGGGAATGCTCGTCGCCGTCGCGGAAACGGCAATCGGCTACCACAGAGACAAACGTGGCGAATTGCGCCGGTCGGTCGCACGGCAATCCATTACTTTGTTTGCGATGCGCCAGACGGCTTTTGCCGTCCTGGCGCTGTGCGGACTCGCGCCCGCGCTTTCCGACGCCCAGATTGTCCCCTCGGGCGCGTATGCGCCCGGCGCTATCAGCACCGCCAATGGCCTGCCACAAGTCAATATCAATAAAGCCTCGAATGCTGGCGTTTCTCTGAATACGTACTCACAATTCGACGTGCAGCAGAAAGGCGCGATCCTCAATAATTCGCCCGTTATTACCAGCACGCAACTCGCGGGACAGATTAACGGTAATCCGAATTTCGGGCGGAGCGATGCCGCGAAGATCATCGTCAATCAGGTCAATAGCAATAACCCGTCGCTGCTGCGGGGCTACATTGAGGTCGCGGGACAGAAGGCCGATGTCATCGTTTCGAACGCTTCGGGCATCGTGGTGGACGGCGGCGGCTTCATCAATACGTCGCGCGGTGTTCTGACGACTGGCAATCCGCTGATCGACGGTAGTGGCAACCTGACCGGCTTTAACGTTACAGGCGGCCTGATTGCGGTTGAGGGCGCGGGCCTGAATGCCTCGAATATCGACCAGGTCGACTTGCTGGCGCGCGCCGTGCAGGCGAACGCGGAGATTTACGCCAATACGCTGAATGTGACGACCGGGTCGAACAATATCGACTACGCGAGCCTCAACCCGACGCCCATCGCGGGCAGCGGACCTGCGCCCGGTGTGTCCATTGACGTGTCGCAGCTCGGTGGGATGTACGCGAATCGCATCACACTCGTGAGCAATGAGAACGGCGTCGGGGTCGCGAACGCCGGTACGATTGCCGTACAAGCGGGCGACCTCACGCTGACAAGTTCAGGCCAGCTTGTGCAGACTGGCAAGCTGACTGCCAGCGGTAATGTAGGCATCGATGCGGCCAGCGTCGCCAATAGCGGCACGATCTATGCGCAGCAGAATGCCTTCATCGGTACGGCCGGCGCGCTGACGAACACCGGCGCGATTGCAGCACAGCAAAACACCACGATCAATGCCGGGTCCGTCAGTTCGACCGGCACGTTCGGCGCGGGCGTGAACAATGACGGCTCGGTCGGCAATGCCGGCGACCTGAACGTTGGTACTTCCGGCCAGTTGAGTGCGACCGGCAAAAACGTTGCGGGTGGCAATGCAGCGCTGACGGGTCGCAGCGTCGATCTGACGGGCAGCGAGACGGCGGCAAACGGCAACGTATCGCTGACGGCAAACGCAGGAGACCTGAACCTCGCTGGTGCGACGACGAGCGCACGCGGATCGGTCGCGGCGCATGCCGCCGGTACGCTTGTCAATGACCGCGGCGCGCTCACGGGCGGCAGCGGCGTCATGCTCACCGCGGGCAGCCTGTCGAACGAGGGGGGCGCTCTTGTGTCGGGGGGCGCAATGCTGGTACACGCAGGCGCCATCGCGAACAACCAGGGGACGATACAGAGCGCAGCCGGTTTGTCGCTGTCGGGAACATCGCTCGACAATACCGCCGGCCGCATTACGTCACTGAACGGCGACGGCCTCTCGGTCACGGCCACGGGCCAGCTCACGAACGCAGCGGGCACGACCGCAACCGGCGCACAGGGCGGTGTGATCGGCGGCAATGGCGCCGTTACGCTTCAGGGCGGAAGCGTTGCCAACCACGGCGCGGTGTGGGCGCAGACAAACCTCCAGGTAACCGGACAATCGGTCGATAACAGCGGCGGCTCGCTCGGCGCTTCGGGCAATACGACGGTTAATGCCGGTACGCAACTGACCAACAGTGGCGGGCTGATCACCGCAGGCGACACGGTGACGGAGAGCGCGACGACGCTCGACAACAGCTCGGGAACGACGCAGGCCGTGCAGGTGTCGCTGAACGCGACAAACCTTGTCAATCACGCGGGGACGATTACCCAGACAGGCAGCGGGCCAATGAACGTCGCCGTTTCGGGCACGCTCGACAATTCGGCGGGCGGCACGCTCCAGACGAACAGCACGGACCTGACGCTTGCCCCGGCCACGCTCATTAACGACGGCGGTACGATTCTCGATGCCGGAACGGGGACGCTTACGATTGCACCGGGCAACGGCGTGGGTTCCTTTTCGAACGCTGGCGGGACGATCATCGCGGGCGGCCAGATCGCGGCGCATGCGGCGAGCCTGAATAACGCCAATGGCGTGCTCGCCGCGCAGGGCAATATCGCGGCGGACGTCGCAGGCGGTATCGACAATACGCAGGGGGCGGTACGCTCGCTCGGGTCCTTATCGCTTGCAAGCGGCGGCACGCTGAAGAATACGAACGGACAGATCCAGGCCGGTACGGGCGCGGCAGGTGACGCGAGTACGCTCGCCATTCAGGCTGCCTCCACCGACAATACAGGCGGTCTGATCAGCAACCTCGGTACGGGAAATACGACCGTCCAGGGTGGTAGCCAGACCATTAACAGCGGCGGCGTGATCACCGGCAACGGCAACCTGGCCGTCGATACCTCGTCGCTCTCCAACACGCAGGGCGGCCAGGTGAGCGGCGGGAGCGTCGTGGTTCAGGCCGATACGGTCGACAACAGCGGCGGCAAGGTCGGCAGCTTTGCTGGTTCGAGCGGCGACGTTGCGATCGCGACGACCGGCGCGATCACGAACACGAACGGCCAGATCGGCGCGACCCATGATCTCACCGTGAATGCCGCTACGCTGACGGGCGGCGGTGCCTATAGCGCGGCGAACGACGTCGCGATAACCATACAGGGCGACTTTGCGCCGACCTCCGGTTTCGCGTTCAACGCCGGTCACGACCTCTCCTTTACGCTGCCCGGTACCTTTACGAATGCCGCGGCGCTTCAGGCCGCCGACAACCTCCATATCAACGCGAACGATATCGCCAACAGTGGTGCCATGATGGCGGGTGGCACGCTGACCACGCACTCGAACACGCTGGAAAATACCGGAGCGATGGTCGGCGGTAGCGTCTCGCTGCACGCGACGCAATCGATTGCGAATGTCGGGCCGAGCGCGCTGATCGGTGCGACGGACAGTAACGGCCTGCTCGAACTGCTCGCGCCCGATATCGAGAACCGCGACGACACCACGATGACCGACACGCAGGCGACGACCGCAATCTATGGTCTTGGCAAGGTCGTGCTGGCGGGTGGCAAAAACGCGGACGGCAGCTACACCAGCGCAAACCTGATCCGCAACCAGTCGGCGTTGATCCAGTCGGCGGGTGACATGACGCTCGACGCAAATCAGGTCACGAATACGCGCACGACGATGACCACGACCGGTCTGAATCAACCGGTTGATTCGTCGTTGCTGACGCAGCTTGGCATCAGCGTGTCCGGCTGCACCGCCATCGACACGGCCGCGTGCTCGGGCCAGAACGTAGGCTGGGCCACCCCGGATAACCCGGCTTTCCTGACCATGATTGGCGGTGTGTACACGGTGCCGCCGCACGGCGGCCAGTGGAATAGCGGCTACCAGTACACGACCTATACAGGCGTGGCCCTCGCGAACCTGATCGCGTCCATCAGCCCGCAGGCGCAGATCATCGCGGGCGGCAACCTGGACGCGTCGAAGGTGGGGCTGTTCCAGAACTACTGGAGCGCGGTCACGGCGGTGGACAACATCGCAGCGCCCGTCACGCTCGACCAGAATAGCTGGCAGGGGCAGACCGCGCCCGAGGTACAGGTCACCTACTCGGGCTACTATCACTACAACAACTACGACAATACCGAGCACGACTGGACCTTGCCGTTCGGCGATGCACCGTTTGTCGGCTCGAATCCGGGCGGCTACCAGGCGGCGCCTGCCGATATCCGCCATTACGCACTCCCAAGCTACGAGTCGAGCTTCGTCGCGGGTGGCACGCTTTCCGGCACCGGCGTCAATATTGACAATACGGCTGGTAATGCAGGTGTTCCTTCGCTCGGCCTTGCGCCCGGCCAGTCGCTGGGCGGGGTGAATGCAGGCGGAGTCAGCGGAAAGCCGGGTCTGGTCAATCCGGTCATCGCGGGCGCGACGGCGGTCAATGTCCTGAGCAACCTGACGATTCCCCAAGGTGGCCTGTTCAGACCCAATACCGCGCCGAACGCGCCGTACCTGATAGAGACGAACCCGGCCTTTACCAGCCAGAAATCGTTTATCTCGAGCGACTACTACCTCCAGCAGCTCGGCCTGAATCCGCAGAGCGTGGAAAAGCGCCTGGGCGACGGCCTGTACGAGCAGCAGCTCGTGCAGAACCAGATCACGTCGCTGACCGGCAAGGCCGTACTCGGCCCGTACACCGATCTCCAGTCGATGTATCAGTCGCTGCTCGCAGCGGGTGCGTCGCTTGCCGGGTCGCTTGATCTGCCGCTCGGCATGAGCCTCTCACCGGAACAGGTTGCGGCACTCACCAGCAATGTGATCATCATGCAGACCGAGGTCGTTGACGGTCAGTCCGTGCTGGTGCCGGTCGTCTATCTCGCGAAGGCAAGCCAGCAGAATATGAACGGGCCGCTCATTGCGGCAACCGACATCGACCTGCAGAACACGCAGACCTTCAATAACAGCGGTACGGTACAGGCGAGCAATGCGCTTTCGATCCAGGGCGCACAGATCAACAACGCGCTCGGCAAGCTGCAAAGCGGCGGCCTCATGGCGCTGTCGACGACGGGCAATGTCGATCTGACCTCGGCTACCGTGAACGCCGGAAGCCTCGCGCTGAATGCGGGCGGCGAGCTGATCCTCAATACCGCCGCGAATACCGTCAACCAGGTGAGCGCGACCGGCGCGACACGGACCACGACCACGCTTGGTCCCATCGCGAACCTGAACGTGACGGGCAACGCGGCCATCGTCACGGGCGGCAACGTCGAGCAGAACGGGGGCAACCTGAACGTGGGCGGCAACCTCGGCATGGCCGTGGGCGGCAACTACGATCTCGGCTCGGTGCAGACCGGCGAACACAAGGTGGTCGCTGGTGCGAATGGTGTGTCGGATACCAGCCTCAACCAGACGACCGGCAGTTCCGTCAACGTGGGTGGCGTCTCGCAGATCGGCGTGGGCGGCAACCTGACCGCGACGGGCACGGATATCAATCTCGGCGGCGGCGGGACGATAGCGGCAAAGGGAGACGTCACGCTCCAGGCAGCGAAGTCCACCTCGACCGTCGATAGCAACAGCTCGGGCAGCGACAGTCACGGCAGCTATTCGGACTCGCAGCACCTGTCATCGGATGCGCTGACCGCGACGACGCTCAATTCCGGCAATTCGCTGACCGTCGCATCGGGCAACGATATCAACGTCATTGGCAGCACGATCAACCTCGATCAGGGGACGGCGACGCTGGCGGCAGCGAACGACGTCAACATCGGCGCGGCCACGGCGACCTATGTCGATAACTCGACGCAGACCGGCAGCCATAGCAACATGATGAGCGGCAAGGAGGTATCGAGTTCGAGGGATACGACGACAACCCTGAACCAGGGCAGCCTGATTTCCGCGGACGGCGTGTCGATCTCGAGCGGCAAGGATATCAACGTCGCAGGCAGCACGATCGTCGGGACGAACGATGTATCACTGAGCGCCGTGCATGACGTGAACATCACCACAACGCAGGATACGAGCCAGAGCAGTTCGTTTTACGAGGAAAAGACATCAGGCTTCGGCGCAATGAGCGGTGGTGGCGTGAGCCTGAACTACGGCACGCGCGACACGAAGGAGACGACGCACGACAGCAGCGTGACGAACAATGGCAGCCTTGTGGGCAGCACGAATGGCAACCTCTCGATTCAGGCGGGTAACGCCCTGCACGTGACGGGCAGCGATCTCGTGGCAGCCCAAAATGTCACAGGGACGGCGGCCGATGTGATCATCGATGCGGCCACCAACACCTCGCACCGCGACGAAACCCAGGAGGTGAAGCAGAGCGGTTTCACGCTCGGCCTGTCGGGGAGTGTGGGCGATGCGATCAATGGCGCGTACCAGCAGGGCCAGGCGCTCGCGAGCGGCAACAGCAACGGGCGCGCCGAGGCGCTGCATGCGATTGCAGCAGGCGGCAATGCCGCGATGGCGGGTATGGGGGCAGCGGATCTGATGGGCGGTGCAACCGGGCCGAACGCGCCGAGCATTGGCGTTCAGTTGAGCTTCGGTTCCAGCCAGAGCAAGAACACGTTCACCGAGGATCAGACGACGCAGAAGGGGTCGAACGTTCAGGCTGGCGGCACCGCTGCTTTCGTGGCGACGGGTGACGGCACGCCCGGCAGCGGTAACCTCACCATCGCGGGTTCGAACGTGAGCGCGAACGATGTCATGCTGGCCGCGAAGAATCAGGTCAACATCGTCAATACGACGAACACGGACACGACCAGCAGCACGAACAAGTCGAGTAGCGCGAGCGTGGGTGTGTCCTATGGCACGCAGGGTTTCGGCGTTTCTGCCTCGATGTCAAACGCGCACGGCGACGCGAACAGTGACGCGGCAATCCAGAATGCCTCGCACGTGACCGGCGCGACTAGCGTTACCGTCGTTTCCGGTGGCGACACCAATATCATCGGCTCGCAGGTCAGCGGTAACCAAGTAACCGCGCAAGTTGGCGGCAACCTGAATATCGAGAGCGTCCAGGATACGACCGTCAGCACCGCGCATCAGAGCAGCGCGGGTGGCGGGTTCAGCATCAGCCAGGGCGGTGGCAGCGCGAGCTTCAGCGCGCAGAACGGCCACGCCGATGGCAACTATGCTCAGGTCAACGAGCAGGCGGGCATCAATGCGGGCAGCGGCGGCTTCGATGTCAACGTCAAAGGCAATACGAACCTTACGGGCGCGGTGATTTCGAGTACCGCCGATGCGTCGCAGAACAGCCTGACGACCGGGACGCTGACCTACAGCGATATCCAGAACCAGTCGCATTACAGCGCGTCGAGCAACGGGATCGGTGCAGGTGTTGGCGTGGGTAACACCGGCAAGGCGCTAGGCCCTGGTTCGGTGAGTGGTACGGGCGGCGTATCACCGATGATTTCGCAGAACGAGAGCGGCGACCAGAGCGCGACCACGCGCAGCGCGGTCAGCGCGGGCTCGATCAATGTCACCAATCAGGCCGCACAGACGCAGGACGTCTCGGGCCTGAGCCGCGATACGACGAATACCAATGGAACGGTCGCGCAGACACCGGACGTGAACGCGCTGCTCAACCAACAGGCGGACACGATGCAAGCGGCGCAGGCGGCGGGGCAGGTGGTCGCGCAAGGCATTGGCGCGTACGCTGAATCGAAGCTGGAAGCGGCGCAGAAAGCCGGTGACGCAGCCGGAGAAGCAGCGTGGGCCGAAGGTGGCGACAACCGCGCGCTGCTGCACTTCGCGGGCGGTGCGCTGATTGGCGGTCTTGGCGGTGGGAGTGTCTTTACTGCGGTAGGTGGTGGCCTTGGTGCGGGCTTGTCTTCGAAGCTCGCGGGCCAGCTTGAGGGCCTCTCCAAGAATGTCGCATCGGAGACGGGCTCGGAACTGCTGGGTAGTCTTGCCGCGAATGTAGCGGCGGGCGTCGGGGGCGCACTCGTAGGCGGGACGGCAGGTGCGGCCACTGCGTCGAACGTCGAGCTTTACAACCAGATGCTTCATCAGAAAAAGAAGGACCTGGTATCGCAGGTTTGCGGGGCGGGCGCGCAGTGCAGTGATGCAACGCTGAATGCAGCGATTCAGGCTCAGGGAGCAAATGCAGATGCTGCCGCGGGTAGTCTCCAGCCTAATTACGCGACCGCCAACGGAGGCGTACTATCGGCCAATGGAACGGTTGCGGTGAACCTGTATGACGGCCAGCGGTATGTTGGTGGTGGAGTATCAATGACTAATCCATCGGCCGTTTCGTGGATGCCAAGCGGCACCGCAACGCTGGGATGGATATTTGGCGCGCAAGATGCAGGTGCCACCAATTCATTTCTGAATGGTGATGGTAGCCAATACTTTGTTTCGGTACCAACACCCTTTGGTGTCAATGCGTTCGGCGCGATTACCCATGCGTATGGCGGTAGTACGGCCGTTGAAATTGGGTTTGGGTCACCTGGTGGAAAAACCATTGGGGTAATGCCTTGGGGTCATTCCTCCCCCGTGGGCGCTAACTAGAGGAGATTGATATGGCAACTGGCGGAGGGCCAACGCCCGAACAGTGGGCACGCATGAGCAAAAAGCAAAAGACTTTTTACTGGGTATTTATCGCGGTGATCGCGGCAGTTATAGGAAGCGCGATGGTTGAGAAGCTGTTGGGATGAAGGCGGAAACAGCCGTGCGATATTGCAGGCGGCAGGCGGCGCGTTGATCGGCGGGCTGGGCGGAGGTAGTGTCTTCACGGCAGTCGGAGGCGCGGCGGGAGCGGGTCTTGCGTCGAAGATGGCGGACCAACTGGAAAGCCTTTCAAAAGGCGTCGCATCGGAGACGGGCTCGACCCTTTTGGGCAACCTTGCCGCGAACGTGGCTGCGGCTGCGGGTGGTTCGCTGGTTGGCGGCACGGCGGGCGCAGCAACCGGAACAAGCGTTGACCTCTACAATCGCCAACTGGATACCAAGGAGAAGTCCCTCGCGCAGCAACTGGCCGATGCAAGCGGCGGAAAATACACCGTAGCGCAGATCGAGGACCAATTGCGTCAGATGGATATGAGCACCAACGGAACAACTGTATCGGGGGCACCTGCTACGCTGTTGGGCCAGATGCCGACCGACTCCGGCGCGCAGTGGATGTCTGCCGGAACGACGGCAAACGGTCAACCGATCCTGACTCAGATCACGGCGCATTCCGACTCCGCATTGCAGAGCCACATTCTGGCGAACTACAACAGTGTTTCGGCGGGGCAGGTGCCTAGCGAATTTTCGTATCCGTCGAATGGCAGTGGCAACTCGCTCAACGTGACCGGACCATTTACCCGTTTCGATCAATCGGACGCAAACTTCGTGAGGAATACGACGGCAGATGCGGCTTCAATGATTTCAACCAATGCCGGGCGTATTGGCGCTGCCGCTGCGACAGCAGCAGCACTGCCAACACCGTACGCACCAGTTTTTGAAGGAGTTGCGTTTGGATCGACCGTCACGGGCTGGGTAGCAGATTTCGTGGTACAGACGGCACGCCCCAATCCTGGTTCGTACGTGGCGGGAGGGATTGTCGATCTGACACTGGGAGGTGTCGCGAACAAATATCCTCTCGCTGGCACGGTAATTACTGAATCTGGTAGCTGGATCAAGAACACAACTACGTTTAACGACGTCAGCAGCCAACTTAATAATGCGGTGCAAAACAAAAAATGAAGATTATTAATAACGGAAACTTCGCGCCTTGGTTTCGTATTCTGTTATGGGCAATGGGTATAGCGTTAGCGGCAGCCTCGTACTTCCTTTTGTCTGGAATAGAAGAGTTTGTTGGCGTTGTTGTCGGAATGATTGTTTTGGCGACAGGTACCTATGCGGAGCGCGCAAATATGCTTCATTTGAAGCCTTTCGACAACAGCTACGAGAAGGCGCGCAAGAGCTATGAAACGAAGGTGGATGAGGAAGAAAAATAACGAAATGCCGTCCGTAAGGGCCACTTGATGGAGTTGGTCGCGCCATGAATCAAAGGATATTAACTGGTTTATTTTTTGGCTTTTCCCTTGTCAATGCATCGCATGCCGATGAGCCAAATTGTCAGTCACAGACGATTGAGTCCCATACAAGCAAAATATGCGTTGTCGACAAACCGTTTCAACATACCTACTACATACTGTTGGTCGATGGATCATTCATTTTCTCGTTGCCGGATGACTACGTTGAGAGCGTTACCTTGATTCATCGGATTCCTGAGGATGCAGCAATCGAATTTCCGCTTTCCAGGCAGGGTACTCCCACTGTGACTATTTCGGGTGGTTGTTTGCCTATTTCGGAGAATGAGGAAGTTGATGGAAATAAAGTTGGTATCGAAGTTGGCCGCTCCTGTTCCTTTAATTGGGGAAATGTGGCGATAGTCAAGAATTTGCAATTCAAATTTAAGCCCTGAATGACGAACATCCAGGCTATCGGCTGAAAGCGGCGAGCTTACCTACTAACGCATCCACATGAAAAGCAGAAAGAGGCTGGCGGCCCTGCTCACAGCCTTGGTCACTCTCGCGTCTAACGCACAGACCATCACCCCCGCCGATGAAGCTGCTGCGGGTCGCGCAAACGCTGAGCAAAATCGCCTGCTCCAGGAGCAACGCGACGCGCAGCAGCGCGCGGCGACCGTCGCGGCGCCCGTGGTCCGTTCGGTCGCACCTGTCGCGGGCGAATGGCCCATCCTGCCCGTCGAAACGCCGTGTTTCCGCATCGATTCGTTCGCCGTCGCGGTGCCGAATACGCTACCCAAGGTCGTCCGCGCAAGGGGCGCGTCGACGCTCCCGCTGGACCCGTTCGCGTTCCTGCATGAGTGGCTGGGTCACTACGAAGGGCAATGCGTCGGCAATCAAGGGCTCGATATACTGACGAAGGGACTGCAAGGTGTCATCCTGAGCCGTGGCTACATTACGACGCGTGTTCTGTTGCCTGCACAGGACCTGTCGAAAGGCACGCTCAAATTCGCTCTCGTACCGGGCACTATCCGCAATCTGAAGTTCGCCGACGACGATACGCGCGGCACCTGGAAAACCGCCTTCCCCGCGCGCGACGACGACGTGCTCCAGCTTCGCGATCTGGAGCAGGGACTGGAACAGATGAAGCGCGTGCCCAAGCAGGACGCGACCATGCAGATCGTTCCCGGCGACTCTCCCGGCGAAAGTGATGTGGTGATTGACGTCAAGCGTTCGAAGCCCTGGTCGCTCGTGGTCTCGGCAGACAACTCAGGTACGAATGAAACGGGCCGCTACATTGGCAACGTGTCGCTCGGCCTGTATAACCCCCTCGGCCTGAATGACATTCTCTCAGCAGGGTTCAACCAGGATTTGCAATTCGGCAATCACGACTTGGGCACGCACGGCTGGAACGCCTCGTATTCGGTGCCGTGGGGCTTTTGGACAGGCACGTTGTATGGCTATACGAACACCTACTACCAGCAGATCGCGGCGGTGAACCAGTTCTTCGTGGCGAGCGGCAATGCGCAGACGGCGGGACTGAAACTGGAGCGGGTGATTCACCGCAGCCAGAACGACGTAACGGGCGTCGAGTTCCAGCTTTTCAAGCGCTACGGCGCGAGCTTCATCGAGGACACCGAAATTCCGCAGCAGCACCGGAATAACACTTTCATCGAAGCAGGCCTGACCAACCGGCACTACTTCGGCGCGGCGCAGTTCGACGGCACGCTCGCATATCGGCAGAGTATCGGCGCGTTCGGGGCAATGTCCGATACGTCCGGTGGACCGACCTACTACTTCCACTTGGCGACGCTCGACGCGAACCTTTCGGTGCCGTTCAGAATCGCAGGCCAATCTCTGCGTTACGTCGGAACCGTACACGGCCAGTTCACGAACGATGAACTGAACTATATCGACGATCTGACGATCGGCAGTCGCTACACCGTGCGAGGCTTCAGCGGCCAGACGATGCTCGCGGCCGAAAAGGGATTCTACTGGCGCAACGAACTGCACAGCGCGCTCGGCGGGACCGGCCAGTCGGTCTACGCTGGTCTCGACTATGGTCGCGTCTGGGGGCCATCCGCAGCGCAGTTGGCGGGCACTCAGCTCGCGGGTGCGGTGCTTGGTTTGCGTGGCGGCGCGCCGAGCCGCCTCGGTACATACAGCTACGACGCGTTTATCGGCACACCGATCTATGCGCCGTCTAGTTTCCCCGCTTCGAGTGTGACGCTCGGCTTTCAGGTATCGGCACAGTTTTAAATGAGACAGCGAATCTTCCGTTTCCTGATTTTACGCACTAGCTTGCCTTGAATGCCCCGTTTGCGCTTGGCTAATCGCGTTAAAAACGCTATGGAAACTGGCGCGCGAAAAAACATGGTAATTCTACTCGGAAAGAGCAGCAGACGAGAGGGCGTGAAGATATGAAGGGTAGGCTATGGTGATCAAAGTTGACAGTGCGCAGGCAAATTCATCCGGCGATAGTGAGGAGTTGCCAGAAGACGGAAATTTTTGTCCTTTTGGGTTCGCAGTGCTTAAAAAAGTTAAAGGCGAATACACTCTATATGAAGATCCGGATGGAGTGTATGTGCTGGAATTGACTGTGAACCGTCCATATGGCACATCGAGGAGGTATCAGATGTGGGAAGAGCTATCGCGACTCGAAAAGCTGTTTATCCAGTTGTTTCCAAGGCGACTGGACTTTCTGGCGAAGAAATTGTTGCGCGAGGAAGAAAAGCGCCCTTTGGCCTTCTGAAGCTCGATCGGCAAGTCGACGTTCACGCGGCACTCCTGAAATTCGGCTCCGTTCTCGTCTCCTGGAACGTATTCAAATGTATAGCGCAGCTTTCTCGAACTGACCTCTAAGCAATGACAACGTTGTTTCCGCCTTTCAAGCTAACTCGGTGGGCACTCGCGCGCTGGTGCGCGATTTGCACACTTTTTGCCATACCGATTTCGACCGCCGCTGTGAATATTCTGGCGCCGACAATGGTGCTGATCATGCTTACCTGTCGGCACTTTTGGGTATCGGCCGGTGCAATACGGCATAACGCTGTTGCCGTCACTGCTTCAATATTGTTCCTGCTCATGTGCATGAGCCTGCTGTGGGATGTCGCCCCGATCGGCGAATCGATACAGATATTGGCCAAGTACCGAAAGCTTTTGTACTTCCCGTTTTTACTCATCCTGTTCAATGAGGCAGCATGGCGTCGATTGGCTATCATTGCACTCTACATCTCGCTCACGCTTGTGTTGGTATTGTCTTGTAGCAATTGGCTTGGCCTGACGCAGATCGGCCCGTTGTATGCACCCGATCCAATTAGAGCAAGCTGGGTATTCAAACACCACATAACGCAGGGTCTCTTCACTGCGCTGCTTGCGTATATGGCTCTTACTCTGGCGTGTGGCAGGCACTTCGGAAAAAAGCTGAACATTGGTTTGGGCGTTCGGGTATCAAGCGCGGCGATAACTGTCCTGGCACTCGTCTCGATTTTGGTCATGCAAGAAGGGAGGACGGCCCAGGCGGTGTTGCCTCCATTGTTGGTTTTGTGGTGTTGGCAAGCAATCCTGCGGGGGCAGCGTCTCCAATTCGGCAAGGCGATTTTGCTACTCGGTGTTGCGGCCGTCGTCTTTGGCTTGGCGGTTGAATATGTCGCACATGACAAAATACCGCGTCTAACCGAGGTCGGTAATGAAATTCGCGACTACGAAAAGCGCGACGAACCTACGTCAGTAGGATTACGTCTAGAGTTCTACCGGCGTTCACTTTTTCTGATTTCGCAACGCCCTATATTCGGAGCCGGCGTGGGAAGTGTTGGCCCGATGTTTCGCAAACTGGCGTCGGGACAGCAGGGGGCGCAAGGAATGCAGTCCTCGAATCCACACAGTGAATATTTTTTGATTTCCGACCAGTTGGGCATAGTTGGACTCGTCGTCTTTCTTGTGCTTTTATGGAAAATATGGAGGCAAAGTTGCAATTTGCGAACCCTCGAAGGAGCATTCTCGGCTGCCTATGTAGCGGCATTTGGAATTGCGTGCCTGGCCAATTCGCTTTTGCTCGATTTTCCGGAAGGCCATATGTTGGTTTTTCTGTGCGGCATCCTGCTCGCACCGCCCCTCACCCGGGATTCCGCGCCACAAACCGCCGCGTCCGAATCCATTTAGTCGCCACCCACTTATCCCCCACGCGCAGCGGCGTGCTCGCGTGCAGCGAACTCGGATCGCACAGCCCATACCGATTGCCATATTCAAAATAGAGCGCATGCCCCCGCTGCGGCGCAACCGACCACCCGAGCTGCGGAAACACCGTCTCCCCACCGCCTTCCACGTCTTTCAGATACATCGACAGCGTGCCCATGCGCTGACCACTCCGCGCAATCGACTCGCGATTCGCTTCATTGCTGGTGATCAGATAGTCGACGTGCGGCGTCGATTCCGCGCCTTCCTCGTAGTGCAGCATTTGCAGGCCTTCGCCGTTCTCGATCGGCGTGCCGGTCAGCTCGGCGATGCGCGCTTCGATGCGCGCGATCAACGGTGTCTCGCCCAAACGGAAAAACATCCCGTGACTGCTGCGATGACCGGCCACCACATTGCGGCCCGTCACCGGATCAACGACGGTCGAGCGATCGAGCCGCGGCTGCGCGAGCGCGATCAACTGCTCGCATTCGTCACCGCTCAGGAAGTTGGCCAGATGCACGCCGGCGGGCCGTTGCAGCCGCGACAGCACGCGCACCTCACGCTCGCCGAGCCGGATCAGCGGACCGTCGGGAACGCGCAGCGGCTCGGGCTGATAGCTCAGCGGCGTGCCGCCGACTTCGAGTTTGTCGCCGGGCAGCGGCGCGCCGTGCAGGAACGCCGACGACACCGCATCGACCATCGCCGCCGCCAGTTCGGCGGCGTTGTTGTTGCGGCTCACCAGTTCGTCGACGATCGCTTGCGGCGCGACGCCGCGCGTGAGGTTGGAGGCGATCCAGTCGCGGACTTCGGCGGGGAAATTGACGGTGATGGACATCGGCGTGACGTTTTGGGGAAATCGTGACGGTCGCGGCGCCCGCGACGCTGGCCCGGGATGGTAGCGGACGATTGTGACGATTCTGAGTGGGCGTCCTGCTTTTCAATTGGCTGTCGTCTGTTACCGCAAATTGCGATGCTCCGCCGCGCCCAAAACTTGACTCCTCCGGGCTCCGCCCGCCGCGCGCCGCGCGCTCGATGCACTCAACCCTTCCCCCCTCGAACTTGTTGCACCCCTGTAACTCAGGCCCGGCGCAAGCCAGCTACATTCACGCATGCTCATAACCGAGCCATCGCTCGCTTTCTTACGTTTCCATAACAACACGTACAGAGGACGTCGACTGATGACAACGCGCGTGAATCATGGCACTTTTGCGCAGTCCCGACAGAGGACGACACTCCAACCGAAGATGAATACCAGCATCTGTTCCCGGAGACCCACATGAGCGAAACCGTGTCCCCGCCGCCGAAGCGCTCCCGGCGCGGGCTCATCATCTTCGCGGTTATCGTGCTCGTGCTCGTGGCGCTCGCCGTGGTTCATCTGTTGACGCGCAAGAAGCCTGTGCGCGAGAACGCGGCGATCGTCGTCACCGTGGCGCAGGCGACGCTCGGCTCGATGCCGGTCACCCTGAGCGAACTCGGCACCGTCACGCCAATCGCGACTGTGACCGTGCTGCCGCAGCTGAGCGGCTATCTGACCGAGGTCGGCTATCACGAAGGCGAGGAGGTGCAGAAGGGCCAGTTCCTCGCCCAGATCGACCCGCGCCAGTATCAGATCAGCAAGCAGCAGGCAGAGGCGACTCTCGCGAAAGACCGCGCGTTGCTTGCGCAGGCGCGCGCCGATCTCGAGCGTTATACGCAGTTGAACGAGCGCAAGTCGATCGCGCAGCAGACCTTCGCGGATCAGCAGTTCCTCGTGCAGCAGGACGAAGCGGCGGTCAAGGTCGACCTTGCCAATATCGCCCAATTCGATCTCGACCTCGCGTATTGCCGCATCACCGCGCCGATCGCGGGCAAGGTCGGCTTGCGGCTCGTCGATCCAGGCAACTACGTGACCGCATCGTCGACGACCGGCATCGTCGTCATCACGACCGTGAAGCCGACCACGGTGCAGTTCACGGTGCCGCAGGATTCACTTGCGTCGATCGTGCAGCGTCTCGCCACCGGCGCGAAGCTGCCGGTCACCGCGTATTCGAGCGATAACTCGCGCGAGATCGCAACCGGCACGCTGTACGCGGTCAGCAACCAGATGGCCACGGCGACCGGCACCGTCACCTTGCGCGCGACCTTTGCGAACGACGACGAAGCGCTGTTCCCGAACGAGTTCGTCAACGTGAAGCTGCTCGTCGACACGATGCAAAACGCGGTGCTCGTGCCGACCCCCGCGGTGCAATCGGGCGCGCCCGGCGACTTCGTCTATCTGGTCAATCCGGATAGCACGGTGTCCGTGCACAAGGTCAAGCTCGGGCCGAGCGACGGCAAGTACACCGTGATCGTCTCGGGTCTCGCGGCCGGCAACGAGGTCGTGACGGACGGCACGGATCGTCTGAACGACGGCGCGAAGATCCAGCCGGCGCATCCGAAGGCCGCCGCCGCAGCGTCGGGAGCCGCGCCGGGGTCGAGCGCGGCAGCAACGCCTGCGTCGGCCGCGTCCGAAGCCGCTTCGTCGTAACGGGCCGCCGCATCGATGAACATTTCTCGCCTGTTCATTCTTCGCCCGGTCGCGACGTTGCTGCTGATGATCGCGCTCGTGCTCGTCGGTCTGATCGCGATGCGCGTGCTGCCGGTGTCGTCGCTGCCGAACGTCGACTATCCGACGATTCAGGTACAGACCTTCTATCCCGGCGCGAGCCCGACCGTGATGGCCACCACCGTCACCGCGCCGCTCGAGGTGCAGCTCGGCGAGATTCCGGGCCTGCAGCAGATGACCTCGTACAGCTCGGACGGGGCATCGGTGATCACGCTGCAGTTCGATCTGTCGCTGAACCTCGACATTGCCGAGCAGAACGTGCAGCAGGCGATCAACGCGGCAAACAGCTTTCTGCCATCCGGACTGCCCGCGCCGCCGACCTACGCGAAGGTCAATCCGGCCGACCAGCCGATCCTCACGCTCGCGGTCACCTCGAAGTCGATGTCGCTGACACAGCTCGAAGACATCGCGAACAACCGCCTCGGCACGAAGATCTCGGAAGTGTCGGGCGTCGGCGTCGTGACGACGAGCGGCGGCAACGTGCCCGCGATCCGCGTCGAGGCCGACCCGCACAAGCTCGCCGCCTACGGCCTCAATATCGACGATCTGCGCACGCTGCTGAGCTATGTGAACGTGAGCCAGCCCAAAGGTAATTTCGACGGCCCCGAGCTCGACTACACGATCAACGGCAACGATCAGATCACCGATCCCAAGGACTATCTGGACACGGTGATCGCCTATCAGAACGGCTCGCCGGTGCTCATGCGCGACGTCGCGCGCGTCAGCCAGGCCGCCCAGGACGTCGAGCGCGGCGCCTGGTACAACGGCTCGCCCGCGATCGTGCTGAACGTGCAGCGCCAGCCCGGCGCGAACGTGATCCAGACGGTCAACCAGATCATGAAGGTGCTGCCGCAGCTCGAATCGACGCTGCCGGCCGGCATGAAAGTGACGGTGGTGTCGGACAGCACTGGCGTGATCCGCGCGTCGGTCGCGGACGCCGCGTTCGAACTGATTCTGGCGATCGTGCTCGTCGTCGCAGTGATCTTCGTGTTCCTGCGCAACGTGCCCGCCACGGTGATCCCGAGCATCTCGGTGCCGGTCTCGCTGATCGGCACGCTCGCGGTGATGTACCAGCTCAACTACTCGATCGACAACCTCTCGCTGATGGCGTTGATCATCGCGACCGGCTTCGTGGTCGACGACTCGATCGTGATGATCGAGAACATCGTGCGCTACCTGGAAGAGGGCATGTCGCCGCTCGAAGCCGCGCTCGAAGGCGCGGGGCAGATCGGCTTCACGATTCTGTCGCTGACCGTGTCACTGATCGCGGTGCTGATTCCGCTGCTGTTCATGGGCGGCGTGATCGGGCGTTTGTTCAGCGAGTTCGCGGTGACGCTCGCGGTCACGATCGTGATTTCGGCCGTCGTCTCGCTGACGGTGGTGCCGATGCTGTGCGCGCGGATGCTGCGCGCGCAGGCCGAGCGGCATCCGAGCCGCTTCGAGCGCATCAGCGAGGGCCTCTTCAACAAGACGCTCGCCGCCTACGAGCGCGGCCTCGCATGGGTGCTCGATCATCAGACGCTGACGCTGATGGTCGCGATCGCCACCGTCGTTCTGACCGGCATTCTGTACGTGGTGATTCCGAAGGGCCTCTTTCCGGTGCAGGATGTCGGCGTGATCCAGGGTATCAGCGTCGCCGACAACTCGGTTTCCTATGCGGCGATGGTGCAGCGCCAGAGCGCGCTCGCAGAAGCGGTCCTGAAGGACCCGGACGTGGTATCGCTGACGTCGTATGTCGGAATCGACGGTACTAACGCGACGCTGAACAATGGCCGCTTCCTGATCAATCTGCGCGACAAAGACAAACGCGCGGACAACGCGCAGGAAATCGCGCGGCGGCTCGCGCGGGAAGTCGCTCACGTGCCCGGCGTGAAGCTCTTCATGCAGCCCGAGCAGGATCTGACGCTCGACACGACCGTGTCGCCGAACCAGTACAGCTTCGTGTTGCGTGGACCGAGCCAGCAGGCGTTCCAGAAATACGTACCGGAAGTCGTTGCGCGCCTGAAGCAGGTTCCGTCGCTCTCGGACGTGCAGAGCGACCTCGACACCGACGGTCTCAGCGTGAACGTCGAAGTAAACCGGCAACTGGCGGCGCGCTTCGGCATCACCCCCGCGACGATCGACAACGCGCTGTACGACGCGCTCGGTCAGCGCATCGTCTCGACGATCTTCGAGCAGTCGAACCAGTACCGCGTGATTCTGGTCGCCAAGCCGGAAACGATGCCGACCGTGCAGTCGATCGGCAATCTCTATCTGCCGAGCCAGACCAGCAGCACCGGTCAGGTGCCGCTGTCCGGCATCGCGAAGATCGAGATCAGGAAGGCGCCGCTCGTGATCAGTCATCTCGCGCAGTTCCCGGCGGTGACGATCACGTTCAATCTCGCGCAGGGCGCGTCGCTGAGCACCGCGGTCAAGGAGATTCACGCGGCCGAACAGGCGATCGGGCTGCCGCCGTCGATCACGTCGTCACTGCAAGGCGCGACCGCGGCGTTCGAAGATTCGCTGTCGAGCGAGGTCTACCTGCTGATCGCGGCGCTCGTTGCCGTGTATATCGTGCTCGGCGTGCTGTACGAGAGCTTCATCCATCCGGTCACGATCCTGTCGACGCTGCCGTCGGCCGGCATCGGCGCGTTGCTCTCGCTGATGCTCGCGGGGATGGATCTCGACGTGATCGGCATCATCGGCATCGTGCTCCTGATCGGCATCGTCAAGAAGAACGCGATCATGATGGTCGACTTCGCGCTCGACGCCGAACGCAATCACGGCAAAGCGCCGCGCGATGCGATCTTCGAGGCGTCGCTGCTGCGTTTCCGGCCGATCCTGATGACGACGCTCGCCGCGATGCTCGGCGCACTGCCGATGCTGCTCGGCACCGGCACCGGGTCGGAACTGCGCCGGCCGCTGGGCCTCGCGATCATCGGCGGTCTGACGCTGAGCCAGATGCTGACGCTGTTCACGACGCCGGTGATCTATCTGTTCTTCGACCGTACCGCCGCGCGCGTGAACCGCTGGCGCGCCGAGCGCGCTGAACGCAAGGGCGGCGAACCGGGTGACCGCCCGCCGGAGGGCGGCGCGGAGGGCACGCGATGAACATCCCGGCGCTCTTCATCCGGCGACCGGTCGCGACGACGCTGCTCGCGATCGCGATCCTGATCTCCGGCACGCTCGCGTATTTCCGCATGCCGGTCGCGCCGCTGCCGAACATCGCGTTTCCGGTGATCGTCGTGCAGGCGAACATGGCCGGCGCGAGCCCGAACATCATGGCGTCGACGGTGGCGGAGCCGCTCGAGCGGCGGCTCGCGACCATCGCCGACGTCGAGGAGCTGACCTCGATCAGCTATGTCGGCTCGTCGTTGATCATCGTCGAGTTCGGCCTGAAGCGCGATATCAACGGCGCGGCGCGCGACGTCGAGGCGGCGATCCAGGCCGCGCGCGCCGATCTGCCCACCACGCTGCGCAGTAATCCGAGCTACCGCCAGTACAACCCGGCCGACGCGCCGATCATGGTGCTGTCGCTGACATCCGACACGCTGACCAAAGCGCAGCTCTACGACTCCGCCGATTCGGTGATCCAGCAGCAGTTGTCGCAGGTGCAGGGCGTCGGGCAGATCACGCTCGGCGGCGGCGCGTTGCCGAGCGTGCGCGTCGAATTGCAGCCGGGCAAGCTCAATAGCTATGGCATTGGCATGGAAGACGTGCGCGCGGCGATCAGCGCGGCCAATGCCGACAGCGCGAAGGGCCATCTCGATGTCGGCGATCAGCGCTACGTGGTCACGTCGAACGATCAGATCACGCACGCGGCGCCGTACCGCGATCTGGTAGTCGCGTATCGCGACGGCGCGCCGGTGCGATTGCGCGACGTCGCCCAGGTGCGCGACTCGAATGAAAACATTCGCAATGCGGGGCTGTTCAACGGCAAGTCGGCGATTCTCGTGATCGTCTATCCGATGCCGGGCAGCAACGTCGTGAGTACCGTGCAGCAGATACGCAATGTGTTGCCCGCCATCGAAGCGACCTTGCCGAAAAGCGTGAATGTGGATGTCGCGATCGACCGCTCGCAGTCGGTCACGTCGTCGGTCAGCGATACCGAGCGCACCTTGTTCATCGCGGTGCTGCTGGTGGTCGGCGTCGTGTACATCTTCCTGCAGTCGCCGCGCGCGACGCTGATACCGGCGGTCGCGTTGCCGCTGTCGATCGTCGGTACCTTCGGACCGATGTATCTGCTCGGCTACAGCATCGACAATCTCTCGCTGATGGCGCTGACCATCGGCACCGGCTTCGTGGTCGACGACGCGGTCGTCGTGCTGGAGAACGTGGTGCGCCACATGGAGCTGGGGCTTGGTCCGAAGGAAGCCGCGATCAAAGGCGCGGGCGAGGTCGGCTTTACGGTGATCTCGATGAGCCTGTCGCTGATCGCGGTGTTTCTGCCGATCATCCTGTTTCCGGGCATCGTGGGGCTGATGTTCCACGAGTTCGCGATTACGCTGTCGATTGCGATCCTGATTTCGCTGGTGATCTCGCTGACGATCACGCCCGCGATGTGCGCGTACGTGCTGAGCCGCAACAACGCTGGTCACTCGAAAGCGCGTTGGGCGCGTTGGTTCGAGCGGCAGTTCGATCGCTTCAAGGAGGTCTACGCGCGCACGTTGACGGCGGTGCTCGATCATTCGCTGCTGGTCATTCTGCTGCTGATCGTGCTGCTGGTCGGCAACGTGTTCCTGCTGAGGCTCGTGCCCGCCACCTTCTTTCCCGAGCAGGACACGGGCATCGTGATCGGGCAGATCATCGCCGACCAGGGCATCTCTTTTACGGCGATGCAGAAGAAGCTCGTGCAGTTGCAGTCGATCGTGCAGAGAGATCCGGCGGTGCAGTCGGTTGCGGGATTTACGGGCGGACGCGCGCTCAATACCGCGAACGTGTTCATCGAGTTGAAGCCGCTGTCGCAGCGGCACGCCACGGCTACCGAGGTCGTGAACCGGCTGCGGCCGCAGCTCGGCGAAGTGTCGGGCGCGCGGCTCTTTCTGCAGGCGCAGCAGGATCTACGCATCGGCGGGCGGCAATCGGCGGCCGAGTACCAGTACACGCTGACGAGCGACGATTCGACCGCGCTGTTCGCATGGACGCCGAAGCTCGTCGCGGCGTTGTCGAAGGAGCACGGACGGTTGCTCGACGTGAATTCCGACCTGCAGCAGAACGGCCTGCAGACTTATGTGTCGATCAATCGCGCGACCGCCGCGCGCTTCGGCTTGCGGCCTAATCAGATCGACAACGTGCTCTACGATGCGTTCGGCCAGCGCACCGTTTCGACGATCTACAACCCGCTGAACCAGTACTTCGTCGTGATGGAGGTCGCGCCGGAGTACTGGCAGTATCCGCAGACGCTGAGCCAGATCTATCTGAGCACGGCGGCGGGCAATCCGACCGGCACGGCTGCGACACAGATGCCGCACGGCACGGTGTCGGCAACCACCACGCCGGGCGCGAACGGCACCGGCACTTCGTCGAACACGAACGCGCGCAACGCGGATGCGCAGTCGAACGCGACCAACAACAGCATCGCCAACAGCAAGGGCGGCAGCTCGACCGGCAGCGCGGACAGCACGGCCGCCGAAACGATGGTGCCGCTCTCGGTGTTGACGTCGTACTCGAACAGCCGCACGTCGACCCAGGTGAACCATCAAAGCGGCCTCGTCGCCGCGACGATCTCGTTCAATTTGCCGGCTGGCGGGTCGCTGAGTCAGGCGGGCGCGGCGATCAACGAGGCGATCCGCGAAATCGGCATGCCCGCGAGCATCCACGGCTCGTTCGCGGGTGCGGCGGCGGCCTATTCGCAGTCGATGACCGTGGTGCCGCTGCTGGTTCTCGCGGCGCTCGGCGTCGTCTATATCGTGCTCGGCGTGCTGTACGAAAGCTCGATCCATCCGCTGACGATCCTCTCGACGCTGCCGTCTGCGGGCATCGGCGCGACGCTCGCGCTGCTGATCTTCGGCACGCCGTTCTCGGTGATCGCGATGATCGGCATCATCTTGCTGATCGGTATCGTCAAGAAGAACGGCATCATGATGGTGGACGTCGCGATCCAGTTGCAGCGCCAGGAAAATATGCCCGCGCGCGACGCGATCCACGCGGCCGCGCTCATCCGGTTGCGGCCGATCATGATGACGACGTTCGCGGCCGTGCTCGGCGCGGTGCCGCTCGCGATCGGCGTCGGCCAGGGCGGCTCGCTGCGTCAGCCGCTCGGTATCACGGTGATGGGCGGGCTGATCCTGAGCCAGATGTTTACGCTTTATACGACGCCGGTGATTTATCTGTACCTCGACCGCCTGCGTGCACGGCTCGTCAGCTGGTCCGCAGGGCTGCGCTGGAGCCGCGAGGCGACGCCGGGACAACCGGATACGAAGGCATGATGATGAAGACTTCGACTGAACGATCGGCGACGCGTTTGGCGACGGCCCGCGTTGCAGTGCCGCGCGTTGCGACGCTCGCCGTCGCGCTGCTGGCGGTGTTCAACGCCGGCTGCATGGTCGGCCCGGATTATCACCGGCCGCAGGTCAAAGTGCCCGCCACTTATTCCGAGCTGCCGGGCTGGACCAGAGCCGAGCCGAACGCGACCGGCCCGAAGGGCAGGTGGTGGACCGCGTTCAACGATCCGTTGATCGACGAACTCGAACCGCTCGTTGCGGTGTCGAACCAGACCGTGCGCGCCGACTACGCGAACTACCAGCAGGCCCTCGCCGAAGTGCGCGCCGCGCACGCGGCCCTGTTTCCGACCATCGGCGCGACCGGTTCGGCGACGCGCGAACGCGCGAGCGGCGGGTCGGTCAGTAATTCGGGAAGCTTCGTCAATGGGACGACCGCGCGCATCGTCAATTCGGGCTCGCTCGAAGGCAACGTGAGCTGGGCGCCGGACCTGTGGGGTCAGGTGCGCCGCACGGTCGAGGAGAACGCAGCGAGCGCGCAATCGAGCGAAGCGACGCTCGCGAATGCGACGCTCTCCGAGCAGGTTGCGCTCGCGACCGCGATCATCGAGCTGCGCACCAGCGACGCCAACATCGACCTGCTGCAGGAGACGGTCGTCGCGTATCAACACTATCTCGACGTCGTCAGCGAGCAGGATCGCGCGGGCACGATTCCGCCGAGCGACGTGATCACCGCGCGCAGCCAGTTGAATACCGCGAAGTCCGATCTGATCGCGCTTGGCGTCGCGCGCGCGCAGAACGCCCACGCGATTGCGGTGCTGGTCGGCAAGAACCCGGAGGAACTGTCGATCGCGCATAGCACCGCGATGCCGGCGCTGCCGTCGGTGCCGGTCGGTGTGCCGTCGACGCTGCTCGAACGCCGTCCCGACATCGCCGCGGCCGAGCGGAGGATGGCCGCGCAGAATGCGGCGATCGGCGTCGAAGTGGCCGCGTATTACCCGGATATCTCGCTGTCGGGGGTGGCCGGGTTCACGCAGTCACCGCTGAACGGTCTGCTGAAGGCCGCGAACTACGTGTGGTCCCTCGGCGGCAGCGCGACCGAAACGCTGTTCGACGGCGGCCTGCGCAGCGCCAACGTCGACGCGGCGAAGGCCGCCTACGACTCGGCGGTCGCCAACTATCGCGGCACGGTGCTAGGCGCCTTCCAGAACGTCGAGGACGACCTGTCGGGCCTGCGCATTCTCGCCGACCAGGCGGTCGTGCTCGAAACGGCGGTGCGTGACGCGGACCGCGGCGCGGAGATCGCGTTCAACGAATACCAGGCGGGCACGGTCGATTACACGACCGTCGCGACCGCGCAAGCGACGCAACTGACCACGCGGCAGACCGCGCTGAACGTGCAGGAATCGCGATTGCTGCATGCGGCGTCGTTGTTCGGCGATCTGGGCGGCGGATGGTCGACCGATGAGCTGCATGATCCGCGGCATCCGGCTGTTGCATCCGCGGCGGCGTCGGCGCCTGCTTCGGCTTCCTCGCCTTCGGCGCCGTCCGCGGCTATCATGCCGGGCGCGCGGCAAGCGCAGCGTGATCAAAACGACTAAGGAGGCGCATTGGCCAAAGGAACCTTGGGGCAAGACGTCAGCGACCCGGTATCGACACCTGAAGACGATGCGCCGCACCGCAAAGCGCCACCGCGCGAAGTGACCCCGCTCGGCCTCTTTCTGATCTTCGCGCGCATCGGTTTGACGAGTTTCGGCGGCGGGTTGAGCGGCTGGTTCATGCGCGAGTTCGTGCACGAGCGGCACTGGATGAGCGAAGACGACTTTCTCAACGGCCTTGCATTGTCGCAGGCGCTGCCCGGTGTCAACGTGAAGAATCTGGCGATCTGGATCGGCTACCGGCTGCTCGGCTGGCGCGGCGCCGTCGCGGGATTCTGCGGCATCATTTTTCCGCCGGCCGTCGTGATCATCCTGCTCGGCATGTTCTTCTCGGCGATCGCCTCGTTTCCGCTCACGCGTATCGCGCTCGCCGGCGCCGCGGCGGGCGCGATCGGGCTGTCGCTGTCGATGGCGATCACCGCGGCGCGCCGGTTGCCGCACCGCGTGTTTCCCTATCTGGTGCTGGTCGCGACGTTCGCAGCCGCCGCGGTGTTTCGCGTCTCGCTCGTGTGGACCGTGCTGATCGCGGGCGCGTTGAGCGTCGGTTATGAATACGTGCGCGAGGCGCGCCAGAGCTGATTGTTTTGGATCGCCGTTAATCAATCTCCAGAGAAGCTTCTGCCGTGTCTCGAACGCTCATCGCCCTGTTTTCAGTTTTCGCGCCGCTGTCGGTCGTCACCGTCGGTGGCGGCCAGGGGATCATCGCCGAAGTGCAGCGCCAGGTCGTCGACGTGCACCACTGGATGACCCATGCACAATTCCTCAGCGACTTCGCGATTGCGCGGCTCGCGCCCGGTCCCGGTTCGCTGCTCGCGACGCTGATCGGCTACCAGGTCGGCGGCCTCGGCGGCGCGCTCGTCGCGACTCTCGCGCTATTCGGGCCGACCGCGTTCCTGATGTACGGCGTCGTGCACGTGTGGAACCGGCACGAGGGCGCGCGCTGGCTGAACGCGTTGCAGGCCGGCTTGCGGCCGGTGGCCGCGGGGCTGATCCTCGCGGCCGTCTACGTACTCATCAAGGAACTCGAAGGCGGCTGGATCGCGTGGCTCGTCGCGGCCCTCGCGACCGTGCTCGTGATGAAGACGCGCATCAATGCATTAGTGCTGATCGCGGGCGGCGCGGTCGTGTTCGTGCTGGCGCATTTCGCGGGCTTGGTATAGCGCGCCGCGGGAAGTGTGCGTTTGGCGGCGGCCTGGTCCAGATCAAATGAAAAGCCACTGCGCGAGGAAAGTGCCGAGACCAATGATTACCATCGATGCAATCGCCGGGCCCGCGGAGCTGCCAGCGGCGTGTTGAGCCAGGTCGCGGCCCGCTGCAGCGGTCGTTCGTCTGGTCGTCATGCCGGTGCCTTAACCACAACTTATGATGAGCCTCAGCCGCCTGGCGATGTACCGGAGCGGCATTTTTAGAAGGTCAGACATTCTCGTGACTCCATCAATAATCGCGACCGGTGTCTGGATCCGGCAAGATTGATGCGCTGCGACGATGATGGAGAGTATTCACATCAATCAGCCGCGTCATCATCATTCCAAAGGGCGCGATGGGCTTTCCGAAAGCCGATATGGCTGCATTTTTCGCTTGGTATAGTGAAGCCAGGGAACATATTCTTTCAGCAGGCCAAAATAAGTGATGAGATTTTTCCGTCGTACAGGATGGCTCCCTCTCACTGCATGAATAAACAACATGGGATTGCCCAGGCGACCGCTTGTATAGATTTTTCCTGCATCGCTGGTTCTGGCCTGGCGGACCTTTATCGACGCGCGCAACCTGTATTGCGCGAGCGTCTGATGCAGTTCAGACCATGCGATGCTGTGGTCAGCCGAACCGATCGGGCGTGTATGGAGCACGGAAAAACGGTCAACAATGCCAACCTTCCCCAATGTAGCGACTCGTCCGGGCCATGCGAAATCGAGGCCCCAGCCTGTCTTGGTCTTTCCAAAGCTGTCTTTTATTACGTGCAAGGCATTCGACGAAAAACATGGCGCCATCACCTCTACGAAATTGGTCTCGCGAAAATCGAACGCCTTGTTTTGTAGCGTCGTTGCATGACTGAAATAGCTTCTCTCGTCGAGAGACGGTTGCGCGAGTGCGAAATTCTCTCGTTCTACATACTCGAAAAACTCATTGAGCGTTTGAACGTCCGTCAAAATATCGTCGTCCGGGAGCCAAATGTAACGATAATGAGAAATCGATTGCGCTTTTTGCAACATGAAATCGTTAAGACCTTCCCACTTTGATCCTTTGAATCGATGTATGGATTTCGCAAAGACGTCTGCATAATTTTCGTCTTTCCCATAGTAGCTCAGCATCAAGTCGAAGCTCGGGGTCTTTCCACCGCTGAACCATTGCGGATGCAGGGAACTGTCTCCACATCTCAGAACGACCAAGTACTTTTTCACCTTTCAATCCCTATGCGTGGAAAGCAGATTGCGGGACACAGAAGGGCTCATGCTCCTTTAGATCAGTCCTTCTGCAGCCTTGAGCGCCGCACCAACGACCTGGTCCATGTTGTAATACCGATACTGCGCCAGTCGGCCCACAAAAGTGACATTGTCAACGGTGTCCGCAAGCGCGCTGTAACGCATGAACAATTCCTGGTTTTCCTTACGCGGAATCGGGTAGTACGGCTCGCCTTCAGCTCTCGGATACTCCTTCACAATCGACGTTCCCTGATGTCGTTGTCCGGTGAGGTGCTTGAACTCCGTAATCCTCGTATATTCGTGATCGTTCGGATAGTTGATGGTACCTGTGGTCTGAAAACGCTCCACGTCATTCAGATGCTGATGTTCGAAGTGCAGACTACGATACGGAAGCTTGCCGAACCGATAGCCGAAATAAGCGTCGATCGGTCCAGTGTATACAACGTGTCCACATTCGATATTCGCTTTCATCTCGCCATAGTCGGTAGACAGGCGTACGTCGATATCTGGACTGTCAAGCATCTTTTCGAACATCGCGGTGTAGCCGTGCGCCGGCATAAATTGAAAAGTGTCGGTGAAGTACCGGTCGTCGTCGTTCGAACGCGTCGGGATTCTCGCAGCGACAGCCGCAGACAGTTCGGACAGATCGAGTCCCCATTGCTTGCGCGTGTAGCCGCGGAAAAACTTGTCGCATAGATCGCGGCCGACGTTGCTCAACACGACGTCCTCGCTCGTAATGATGGTCTCTCTCTCTTCACGTACCGACTCGAGGAATGTCATCGTGTCCTGCTCGCTGAGATCGAGGCCGTAAAGCTTGTTGATCGTCGTACGATTGATCGGTATGGGGTAGAGATCTCCATCTACGTAGGCTTTCACACGATGCTCGTAGAAGCGCCAGTCGGTAAAACCGGACAGGTATTCGAAGATCCGCTTGCTGTTCGTGTGAAAAATATGTGGACCATACGGATGGATCAGCACTCCATTCGCGTCTCTACGGTCATATGCGTTGCCGCCGACATGATTCCGCCTGTCTACGACGAGCACGCGCTTGCCGCTTGCCGCAAGCCGTTCGGCACAGACCGCGCCTGCGAACCCCGCCCCAACGATAAGGAAGTCATATTTCATCTCTGTGCATCCTCGTCTGGAAAGCCGGAATTTTGCATTTGATCAGGTGGAAGGCCATTGAGGCCGTCACCAGGAATTCGGTGGCAAGGGCCGACATTGCCGCGCCCTGAGCAGCGTAAATGAATACGAGTGGCACGAGCACGGCAAGGTTGAACAAGCCGGAGACGATCAGGATCTCGCTGACTTTCTTCTTCATACCGAGAGGTAGCATCAGCTGAACGCCTAATATATTGCTCAGACAGATCAGGAGCGGCAGTGGGGCCATCCACTTCAGAACGATAACGGCCGGTTCATACCCGTGGCCCATTACGATACGAACGATCAACTCGGCGCTCGCCCAGAGCCCGACCGAAGCGAGCAACATGGCCGCGCCCGCCAGGTAAAACATCTTGCGCACCAACGCAAAAGCCTTGTCGGAATCTTCGGAAAAGAGCGCCGTCACGCGCGGGTAAATGGCATTGGCGATCGGTACGAGCGGCGCTTGGGCGACGTTGCGAATCTTGTCGGCTACGCCAAAGTAGCCAACAGCGGCGTTTCCGGCAATGAATCCAAGCACCACGCTATTCGTGGTTGTGTACAAACTGATCGCTGCCGTCGAGATGAACGTGTGCCAACCATCACGAAGCGCCCCGATGATGTCCGCCATGCTCGGCATCAACGGGATAATCAGTCTTTTTTTCGCGATCAGGATCGATGCGACGATTCCTGCAACAACCACGCTCATCGAACTGATGAGCGAGGCGATCCACGTGTCGGCCGACGAGCGCACCAGGATGAACGTTAGCGGAAGCAGGAGCAATCGCGCGCTCAACAGTGAAACCGTGGTAAACGTCATCCGCTCCAATCCCTGGAAAAGCCACTGTGGAAACAGGACCGTTCCAATGACGACCGGATAGGTGGCCAGCAAAACCGGAAGCATTTCGCGCAATCTCGCCACGAAGAAAGCCGCCAAGATCAGGATGACGAGGCAGACCACAGCGATGAGCGCTTTTGCGCCTTGCGTCGCCCAGAAGATCTTCGATACGGCGTACCGATCGTATTGGACTCGCGCGACGTGAGCAGTCGATGACCAGTTGAAACCGTACTCGGTCAGCAGCACGAGGTAGCCAACTACGGCTTGAGCGAAAACGTATGCACCGAAGTGTCCCGGGCGCAGGACGCGCAACAGGTAGGGGACCGTTGCAAGTGGCAGCAACAAGTTCGCTGCCTGCAGGATTGCCAGCGCAACGATGTTCTGTCGGAGTGGACTCGCCATGAGTTAGCCCGTTGTCAATACATCGATGGAGGAACGCCTGGTGACATATCTTCAACCCCTGGCAGAGTGCGCGTAAAGTTTCCACGGGAGCGAGCAACTAAGCCCGTCAATTGCCGGAACTCCACATTAAGGACATTAATAAGCACTTAAAATACATTTCGAATTCCTACCAATCATCCCAATCAATCATATCAGTTCGACTGCCTGTTCCTGCGGCATGCGGTTCGTCAATAAACGCCAACGGCACAGGTGGGTGCCCGCGAGCGCCAGATCGCGTAGCTCTGGCCCGGTAATTCTTCCGCGGTACACTGCGGCGCGTGCCTTCTTTACGGGTCCGCCTTATATCGCGCACGCTCTGTCCGCGAGTCCGACCGTCGTACGCAAACGCCGTGCCTTTGAGACGGCTAAAACGGATAGCAGTTCAGGCAACACGGTTAAGTGCAGGTTCGTCGTATTCCCTGTGTGTATGCCGGGGAAACAGTCTCGTGCGCTTCCAAGGCGATAGCCGCCAACTGATCGGCCCGATGGCGGATTTCGCAAGGTCAGCGGTGATTAAAGCGTCTCACGACGCAATAGAAGATCCATGGATGGATCTTGAGCATGGTCATGACGACGGAGAGCTTCGGCCGCCCCTCGGCATACATGCCCAACAGGTGCTTCACGCGCAGCTTCTTCGAAACGCTGTACAGAATCGGGCTCGCGAGTTGGTAACTCGGTGCGGTAATTGCGGTTTGAAACGCGATCGCGCGGTATCCGAAGATGTATTTGAGGCGGAACAGGAGACGCTGGTAGTCGGGAATCGGGAGAGACGCGGTACCTTTTTCAACGCGGTCCATGATGGTGAAAAGGTCGACGACCCGCGGGTTGAAGCGTCGCGAGATTCCCGATTCGCGGAACATGTATGAGTAAAGCCTGTCGGGAATGAGCCGCACGATTTTCGCGTTGGCGAGCGTCTGCACCGACACGCAAAGGTCCTCGTAAATGAGACCGCACGGGTGCTCGACTGCGACGAAGATTGAACGGCGCACGAGTTTGTTCCAGCAAAACGCTTGCAGCGTCAGGTCGAGAATCTTCTGGACAGCTTCCACGCCGGTGATGATGCAGTCGCCGGAATCGATGCGAGAGTTCACGGCGCCATCGGGGCTCACGTGTTCGGCGGCGAAAACGACGACATCGGCATCGTGCTGGTCGGCTTCGCGCAGCACGGTGCGAATGAGATCGCGATGAACACGATCGTCGCTGTCGACGCAGAGCACGTAGTCGCCGCGCGCTTCGGATGCGGCAATTTTCCGCGTTTCGGCGAGTCCTCTATTGTCGGTGTTTCTGATCAATTTCCATGGAATGCGGTCCTGTTGCGCGAGCAAGCGGGCGGCGATTTCACCTGAGCGATCGGGGCTGCTGTCGTCGACGGCGACGATTTCGAAATCGGTGCACGATTGCGACAGCAAGGAGTCGAGACAGTCCTCGATATAGTCCTCGACCTTGTAGACCGGAAGCAGAACACTGATTCTCGGTGCGGGCATGGACAATGCTCCTGGACACTTCGGTTTCTCATGCCAAACGACGGCAACCACGCTGCTGCGCAGAGGTATCGGCAGTGTACGCCCTTGTTCATTTCCACAGCGTGCGCACTCGCCGATAGATTGCGCGGCTGACACGCTTCGACGCCTCGAGCGTCCCTTTCGTGGCCTGCGGCGGGTGAGCTTCGAGCCAGCGCAACCGTGCTTCGATATCGTGTTCACGGTTGGGGTAAAGTGAAATCGGAAAGGGATGGCCGAGCCTCGCATCGTACAGCGCGCGAGCGGCATCGACGATGTCGCGGTTCTCCTCACGTTGGGTGAAGTATGCGATGTGCACGAACGGCACGCTGCGTGTGCAAACGATTCTGAGCTTGTGCCGCGCGCAGTAGATATGCATCATGTGCTCGTCATCTTGCCCACCGTCGTCGATCATGTCCCATAACTGCTTGCGAAAAAGAATGCAGCCGATCGAATAGCGCGATTCCGACGGCACTTCGCAGGGTTCGAGCGCCCGAGTGGCGGCGATGAATGCATCAGGCTGGAGCGTGGTCCGTTCATGTAACCAGCGTGCGATATGAGGATAGCCCCATATCGTTCCGTTGGTGCCGATCTCTATCTGGTCCGCAGGGATGATCCGCATCGGAAAGCGGCTGTCCCCATCGGCTCCGACGAAATGCGGATGCGCCTGGTTCGTGAAGTACTCGCGCTCCAGGTCCATCACACGCATCACTTCAGGGAAGCCCCAGTTATTGTTGTTGATGAGCGGGGTGACGTAGGCTAGCTCGTTTCCGCTTTCCTTTTCCGCCGCGTCGTAGGTGGCGAGCATCTTGTCGAGCCACTCGCCGGCAATCGGGAACGCGTCGTCGTCCACCTTGCAGATCAGGTCGATTCCGGCGAGCGCCGGCTGCGAAAGCAGTTTTTTGATCGTGCGATAGGGTGGGCCAGGCGGAATGTCGTCGACGACCCGCACAATGCCCGGAAAAAGCCTTGCATACCGCCGCGCGACGGCAAGCGTGCGTTCCGCGTCATAGCCGCCCCGGCAGTTCTGAAGCAGGATGAACTCCACGCCCGTCGGCCGGTACGCCATGTGACTGGCGAGGGTCAGTTCGAGCGCCGCGTAATCGCGACAGAGCAGGACGAGAATGGCGACGCGCCGCGATGCCGCTTGAGGGCCCGTTGCAGTCATGCTACTTCCTCGTGCGTAAAGCACATTGCCCACGGAAAATGCATGCGAGTGTCGTAACGCGCCTGATTTAGCGTCGCCTGCATCACGAATAGGCCAACGCCCACAGCGCTGACGAGAACAATCGCGCCGACGCTCGAGCCGCCGATCGCGAATACTGGAGAGGGCTCCAACTGAAAGACCGCTGGCCTCGGTAAAGCGTCGCTTAAAACCCGAACGCTACAGGTCATAGGTGACTCCATTGCCGAGACCAGAGGGAAACATACGGATCCATCTTAGTACAAGCCAAGATGAAGTCGAGCCGTATTCCGCAGCGCGTCACGTATGATGTCTGCCCGCGAACAGGCGTAGCGCCCCGGGCGACTGGCATGCGACAGAAGAGGCAACTTTGGTTGCGAATGCTGTATCGTGAGCGCCTTCACTCTTTGCTTAGGCCCACATCTCCATCGAATGTCTGAGATGATTCCACTTCACAGCAATCCCGCTTTCTATCAACTCCTTGCCGACAGCTATGCCAGGCTGCTTGGTCGGCCCCTGGTGCCGCAGACCTTGGCTGTGGACGAAGCTACCGAATGGCTCTATGAGCATGCGCCGTTCGCGGTACTCGCGCACAACACCGATCCCGACCCGCTCTTCATTTACGGCAACAAGGCCGCGCAGCGCCGCTTTGGATACGACTGGGATGAAATCACCCGACTGCCGTCGCGGCTCTCGGCCGAAGCCCCGAATCGCGAGGAGCGACAGCAATTCCTGGCACGCGTACGGCGGCTGGGCTACGAGACGGGCTACAAGGGGGTGCGTGTCACCAAGTCAGGTCAGCGCTTCATGATCGAGGAAGCCACACTGTGGCAGCTTCTCGACGCGGACGGCAAACTGCACGGCCAGGCGGTTGTCATCCCGCGCACGCGCGACATCTGATCGCGCATATCGACCGTTGATGCGTGAGCGTCACGGAAATACGTGGGTGAGGGCGAACGCAGGAATTGGCTACTTCTTCATCACCATCATCTGGTCGAAATCCACGGGACACCCGGCGTTTGCCGGGGTGCCTTCCGCCGCGATGACGAGATGGTCGTCGCGCAGATCTGCCTCCCAATTCATCTTGGAAGGTGACAGCACAATCGGATCTTGCTTGCACGTCGTGCGTACTGAAGCCACGGCCTCTTCGTAGTGAGCCTCCTTCAGGACGAGATAACCCATCACGCTGGCCGCGGCGAGGACCGAGTTCGCGATGCCAAAAGCAACGACTACGTGAAATAGTCTCCGATTCGTGGAGAAACCAGCGACGACCAGAAATGGAACTACATAAAACATCGGGACGTAGCGAGCCCACCACGATTGCGGATGCGACACAACGATTACCAGCGTTGCGAGCAGAAATATATTTACAACTGCATCGGCGCCTTTCTTTCTCCAGAAGAACGAAGCCAGACTTGCAATAAGCATAGCTCCAAAGAATGGACCAAACCCGGCAAAACGTGTGTCAGCCGTATGCAGTGCAATGAACGCATCGCGCAGATGCGCGAGTGACGGCATGAAAACAGGTTCCATGGTGCATGAGCTGCAGTTCATCGGCACCGAGAAGTATGATAGGAAAAGCCTGTGCAGCGGCGTCATGCCAAAGAAATGCGGGTACGTTTTTTCTGCCACCAGATCGATCCGATCTTTTCCGAGGATTGGGTAGAGAATGTGCTTGCCAGCGATAAAGTTTTCGACGTATGGCGAATAGCCGATGACGGCGGCGGCCACGAAGGTCGAGATCGTCAATTGTCCGATCAGTCCCTTGTGATTCCGAAAAAAGTTTCTTTTTTCTCCGCTGATGAATGTGGCAACGAAAAACACCAGAATCGAGATGGCTGCGAAAATTGGCCCTGTCAGCTTCGACCCGATCAGAAGCACGAGCGCGATGCAAAGTTGAACTGCGGAGTATGGCCTGCCCTTGAGCGCAAATAGCAAATTGACAGAAAAGATAGTCCAGCAGTAGTAATGACCCGCGTCGACATAAAAAGTAGTCAATTGACCGAGCGCCACGGGATTGTAGATACACGTAGCCGACGCGACCAGCGCGGCTCGGGCAGATATCCCGGCTGACTGGAGCAATCGCATTAGAGCAAGGCATGCCGGAACACTGAGCAGGAGCGTAAATGACTTTCCACTGTTGAAATGCGAAGTCAGAACCGTGGTCGTGTATGCAAAATATTCGAATGCCTTTGGATAGTGCGCCGCCCAGAACGCACCGCCAAGTTCGTGCGAACTGAGATCGCCGTTCAGACTGTGGTCGAGCCGCAGAGGTGTCGCGACGTGGTAATTCAAGCCGTCGTAGCTGAATTCCCGCAGATAACCAAAGCAAATCAGCACGACAGCAATCAATAAGATCGAGACGATCGTGGTGAGACGTTGAGCGTGGGAAATATAGCCATATATGACTACGGCCAAAACGATGGCAAATGCGGATATCCCTGCCACCACCCCGCTACGGATGCCGAAGTTATACAGGATCGCACCATATAGTGACGACGCGAACACAAAGACGACGACCTGGTCGCCCAACTGGGTCCAGTTCATGCGCTGTGTAGTGAATTTGATCGTCGTAGACATAGTGGGATTCGTGTTCCGCGATATCGGCCAATATCACTCCGTTTTAAGCCGTCATTTTTTAGGCCCGAAGTTACAACGACTATGCTGGCTTCAATAATACGCGGCCACTTTTCATCGCGGTAGGCCTCGTGCCACGCGTATTGCACTTCGAACCTGGAAAAAGTCCCCTGCATGATTAGTTATTCCAGGCGGCGGCAAAATTGGAAAGCTGTTCTCGCAGAAGGTCCTTTCGTTATCAAACGTTGATAACCTTTCCATTCGGGGGAAGTTGTACTGCGTCGCATGGCTGCTGCGCGGCAACGGGTATCCCAAAGCGCAGATAGCCGCCCGCGTCGCAATGGATGTGTTCCTGCTGCCATACAACGCGTGCCTGGTCGACTTCCTGAAAGGAGCGCTTATGCGGGCGTGATCTCTATTTCTGTACTGCCGGCGATCGACGATTCCCGGAACTGATCGCATTTTATTTCGGCTTTTTGGAAGGCGTGATGGTTCCACGATGAGATGCACGACGATCCGATCGTCTATGCCATCAAAAATCGTTCGAGCCTATTGATCATCATGCTTTGCGTGGCGTCAGTTCTGATCGCGATCCAACTCGATTTTCGGTATGCGGAGGAGCATGCGGAATGCGGTCACGATACGCAAACTACTCACAACGCCGCACGCAGCGCCTCGTCAACGACGGCAAGTCGAGTGGCGATGATCTTGACGAGAAACCGATGAAACTGTTGCGCCGCCGCCGGGTCCTGTCGTTCGAGTCCAACGAGAGCGGTCGTCGACAAGCGGCGGACCCGCGTCGGCGTCTCGGCGATCACGTCCGCACTGCGCGGTTGCTGTGTGTAGACCGCCATTTCACCGACAACGGTCCCCGGGCCGAACGAGCGCAGCCGGACCGAGCGTCCATCGTCGAGCGGCAACGAAACCTGGACACGTCCGTGCTCGATGAAGTACAACGCGTCAGCCTGCTCACCGCGAAGAAACAGCACTTGTCCTGCTAGCAGGTCATGCACTTCGAGGCACGCCAGCAGCGTGCTCAAGGCGCTGGCCGTGAAATGCGGCGCGAGCATCGCGTGAAAATCGTAATTGTGGCCTGTTGCACGCGAGTTCGCCGTGAGCAACTGGTCTTCGATCCACTCCAGACCGGCATCGAGCGAGTCGAATTCATGAATCCGGAGATTGAGTGTCCCGGTCTTCGTGAGCAGGTCGCGCGAGTGCGGCGGCAGCGCGGTGAGCACCAGGTCCGCATTCTTCGCCGCGCACAGCTGCCTCAGCTTGACGAAGCTGATCGACACAGACGCGTCCATGCCCTGAGTCGACGCGAAATCGAGCACGACGAATCGGACCGGCACCGGATGGCTCGCGGCGAGCCGCCCGCGCAGCCTATGAAGAATCGAATTGGCGGTGCCGAAAAACAGGAATCCTTGCAGGCACATACCGCAAACCTGCGCGCCGAGTTCGCGCAACGACTGGCTCTCGTCGATGCTGCGCTCCACGTTGGACGTACGTGTGCGCAGATCGAATTCCATTCGAATACAACTGACCCGGCCGTACAGCAGCGTGAACGTCACACACGCCGCGACGACGCCGACCGCCACGCCGACCACCACGCCGTAGGCGACGATGGTGCCGAGAATGGCAGGCACGAGCAGGTACTCGTACCAGCTTAACTTCGCATACGCGCCCACGAGCCAATGCACGATCAGGCGCAGGCCCATGAAGAGCTGAAGGCCGACGAGCACCGGCACGGGAAAGAGCGCCACGATATCGGGCGAGGCGCCAAGCAGGACAAGGCAGGCGAGCGCTGCGAACACGCCGGCCACCCGGCTCGTGGCGCCCACGCGCACGTTGAGCATCGAACGATTGAACGACTGGTAGCCGACCATTCCACCCAGCAGCCCGCTCGCGAGATTGGCAAGTCCCGCAGCCCGCATCTCGCGATTGAGATCGACCTCTTCGCCCGTCACCGCGCCGATCGCCGTCGAATTCATCAGGATAGTGACGGCGGAGACCGTCGTGACCAGCAGGCTCTCCGGAAGGTGTGCGGCGACGGCCGGCCAGTCGATGCCACCCTGCCTGAGTCGCGCAGCGATGTGCAGCTCCGGCAGCCCGGCAAGGTGCATCGTGACGCGCGGCAGAAGCAGCCCCATTCCGCGGGCGTCGGCGATCGACAGACCGGCAATGTGCAGAAAGACGTAGAAGAGCACGATCCCGAAACCCAAAGTGAGCGGCAACGCGGCGATGTGCTGCCAGGCGCGTGTCAGGATCGTGGTCATCACACCCACGACGAGCGCGGGAATCCATGCGAGCCAGTGAACGTGCGCGAGCAACGCCAGATTGGGCCAGTCCAGTGCCTCGCCCGTCATCACGCGGAAGGCCCCGGCCAGCAGCAGATAGCCCGTTCCGGCGAGGAATCCGCCAAGCACCGGATACGGGAGGAACTGCAACGAGCGGCTGTGCCTTGAGGAGCCGATCGCGTAGAGGATGACACCGGTGACGAGCGAACAGAGCGCGATGGAGATCAGCACGGTCAGGATGAGGGTTTGGGGAGAACCGCCGTCCGCGCGCACGCTGCTGGCGACTCCTGCGGCGACACCCGCGAGAAACGCCGCGGCATTGCTGTCCGGACCGCCGATGTTCCAGCGCATCGAGCTCGTCAACGCAATCACCAGCGCCGTGACGACGCAGCTGACGAGCGCGGTGGGCACGCCGAGCATGGCGTAGCGCGCAAGATCGGCGCTGAAGATCATCGTGCCGAGGCTCATTGCGTAGCACAGCATGACGAGCGTCGAGACTGCGCCAGCCGCCACGTCGCCAGGCAGGCCCGCGAAGCGCGAACGTAGCGGCAGGTCGGAGACGGTCTTGCCCGGCTTCACGTGGATTCCCCGAAGAATGCGAGGGCGCGGTGGGACGCGCCGCCCAGTATCCGTCGTGCCTCGAAAGGCTGTCAAACACCATGCGGGCTGCGAGTTGCGGGCCTACACTGGGTATTCATCGGCCGGAGTGAATGCCGGCCTGGAGCCGATTGCATCGGCGAGCGGCGCGCCGGAGTTTCGTCTGACGTTTGCGCATCGGGCCGCGCCAGCGCCAAACCGGTGCGGCAAACTCGCTTGTGCCGGCTGGCATCGAATGCAGGCGACGAACATGGACATCGCGCAATGGCTGCAGCGCCTCGGACTCGAGCAGTACGCGCCTGCATTCGCGGCGAACGACATCGACGTCTCACTGCTCGCGCAGTTGAGCGATGCCGATCTGAAGGAACTCGGGGTGCAGTCGCTTGGCCATCGCAAGCGCATCCTGGCCGCCGCGGCGGCCGCGCAACCGTCACAGAGCGCATCGGCGCCGCCGCAGACGGCCGCCGCAGCCCTCGCGCCTGCGGACGAGCGCAGGCAGGTGACGATCCTCTTTGCCGATCTCTGCGGCTACACGGCGCTCTCGCGCTCGCTCGACCCTGAAGACCTGCGCGCGCTGATCGGCCGCTACATGGCGCTGGTCGACGGCGTCGTCCTCGGTTACGGCGGCACGATCGACAAACACATCGGCGATGCAGTGATGGCGTTGTTCGGCGCGCCGCGCTCCCATGAGACCGATACGCTGCGCGCGGCCCGGGCGGCGCTCGATATCCGGGACGGGCTCACGCAACTTGGCGCGCAGGCCGGGCGGACTTTGCAGGCACATATCGGCATGGCGAGCGGTGAAGTGGTCGCGGGCGCGCTTGGCCGCGCCGACGCCCAGGACTACACGGTGCACGGCGATCCGGTGAACCTGGCGGCGCGGCTCGTGGCCGCCGCACCCGCCGGCGAGATCTGGATCTCCGACGAGTCGGCGCGCCTGCTCGACGATGCCGCTGTGTGCGAGGCGATCGGCGAGCAGTTCTTCAAGGGCATCGACGCGCCGGTCCGGTCCTGGCGGCTCGTTGCCATCGCGAGCGAGCCGGTGAAGACGAGCCGGAGCCGCTTCGTCGGCCGGGAAGCCGAACTCGAGCAATTTCACGGGATCGTCCACGCATGCATGGCTCGGCACGCCGGCCATGTTCTCCATATAAGAGGTGAAGCCGGCATCGGCAAGACGCGGCTCGTCGAGGAAATGCGCCGCTATGCGCAGACCCAGGGCTTCACGCTGCATAAAAGCCTCGTGCTCGATTTCGGTGTCGGCAAGGGGCAGGACCCGGTGCGTACGATCGTCGCCAGCCTGCTCGGGCTGTCGGCCAGCGCATCGGCCGACGCGCGGCAAGCCGCTGTCGCGCGTGCCGCGGACCGGGGCGTCGTCAGCGACGAGCAGCTGATGTTCCTTCGGGATTTCCTCGATCTGCCCAAAGGCGGCGAGTGGCAAGCGCTATACGACGCAATGGATCACGTTGCGCGCCAGCGCGGCAAGCAGGCGGTCGCTGCACGACTGGCCGAGGACGCCTGCGGGCAATCGGCGACGATGATCGTCGTCGAAGATCTGCATTGGGCCGACCGCGAAGCGCTCGGCTATCTTGCGGCTTTCGCGTCGGGCATCGTCAATGGGACGGGCTTGCTCGTGACGACTTCGCGTGTGGAAGGCGATCCGATCGATGCAGCCTGGCGCGCACGCTGCCGCGCGACCCCGTTCGCCACGATCGACCTCGGGCCGCTGCGCAAGGATGAGGCACTCAATCTCGCGAGCAATTTCATCGACGCGACACAGCGCGTCGCGCTCGCCTGTATCGAGCGGGCGGCGGGCAACCCGCTATTCCTCGAGCAACTGTTGCGCAATGCCGAGGAAGGCAGCAGCGGCAACGTTCCCGCGTCGATCCGAAGTCTCGTGCTCGCGCGCATGGACAGGCTGGCGCCGCGTGACCGCCTGGCGTTTCAGGCGGCTGCCGTCATCGGTCAGCGTTTCGACCTGGCGTTGCTGCGCCGGCTCATCGACGACCCTGAGTATGTCTGTGACGGCCTGCTCGCCAACGCGCTGGTTCTACCCGAGGGCGAGGACTTCCTGTTCGCCCACGCGCTGATCCAGGAGAGCGCATGGGCGACGCTACTGCGGGCGCGCCGGCGCGAGCTTCATCGCTGCGCCGCCGAATGGTTCGCGCACAGCGATCCCACGTTGCACGCGCAGCATCTCGACCGGGCAGAGGACGAGCGCGCGCCCGGCGCGTATCTCGCCGCGTCGAGCGCGCAACGTGCCGCCCATCGTTTCGAGGCTGCGCTGCGGCTGGCCGACCGGGGCCTCGAAATCTCGCGGACCGACACGGACCGCCACGCACTGAGCTGCGCCAAGGGCGAAGTCCAGCGCGATCTGGGCGACATCGCGGGATCGATCGCCACGTACCGCGCTGCGCTCGCGGCCGCCACCAACGACGACGCCCGGTGCGATTGCCAGCTCGGGCTCGCGGAAGGCCTGCGGGTGAACGAAGGTCTCGACGAGGCGCTCGCCCTGCTTGCGGCGGCGCAGACGATCGCGGAACGCGACGGCCGGGTGGCCGACCTCGCAAGGATTCACCACCTGCGCGGCAACATCCTTTTTCCCCTTGGCAGAATCGACGCCTGCTGCGCCGAACATGAACGGGGTCTTGCCCATGCACGGCGCCTCGGTATGCCGGAGGCGGAAGCTCGCGCGCTCGGCGGCCTGGCGGATGCGGCGTACGCGCAGGGACGCATGCAAACCGCTTTTCGCCTTTTCAGCGAATGCGTGGCGCTCAGCCGCAAGCACGGGTTCGGCCGAATCGAGGTTGCGAATCATCCGATGCAGGGCTTCAGCAGGATCTACCTCAACGAAGCACGGCAGGCGCGCGAGGACGCGATTGCCGCGGCACGCGCTGCCGCGTTGATCGGGCAGCCACGCGCGCAATTGCTGTGCGAGACGCTGGGCGTGTTCGCCTGCCAGGAACTGGGCGACGAGCAGGCGGCTCGCGTGCATCTGGAGCAGGAATTGCGGCTCATCAGGCAACTCGGCGCCCGCCGCTTCGAGGCACAAAATCTGGAGATGCAGGGGCGGCTGTTGCTCGACGGCGGCTCCAGAAGCGAAGCGGTGAAGAAACTCTCCGAGTCGATTGCGCTCTCGCGCGAGGTAGGCACGCAGTTTTGCGGACCGAGGACCCTCGGCGCGCTGAGCCGCGCAATGGATGAAAACGCCGAGCGCGCGCGCTTGCTGGACGAAGGCGAAGCGCTGCTGCGGCTCGGCGCGGTCGGCCACAATCATCTCTGGTTTTACCGCGACGCCATCGAAGCGATGCTCGCTGCCGGAGACGCGCCTCGCATGTTGCATTACGTGAAGGAACTCGAGAACTACACCCGGCGCGAACCGTTGCCCTGGGCCGAGCTCTTTGCAGCGCGTGGCCGCGCGCTTGCGCTTGCCCTGCAAGACACTGCCAGCGAACCTCTGCTGCGCGAACTCGAACGGGTGCGAATGGCGCTGCACGAGGCCGGTTTTCGGAACTACCTGAGCGCGGTCGATGTTGCTCTGGCGGCTCGACGCGGGTGACACGAACCTCGCAAAGCTTCGCGGCGCGACCGCATCGAACCGGGCGAGGACGTAAAGCGAGGCGATGGATGGAAACGAAAGTGACGCGCGGCAAATCAGGCGTTCAACCGCGCATGGCATGCGCCGATGGATTTCAACGCAACTCAACTACCGGACAACACTGAATCCTCGATTTCATAGCGTTCATCGCCAACTGAAATCAGATTGATGCCGGCGCGCCTGCGGGTGATCGTGCCGCCGGGCATCGGCCGATCCCTCGCGGACGCAGCGGTGCCGATCACCCGACCGCTGACGCCGAAGAAGATCGCCCGCGTCGCGCCGTCGGGCCAGTAGACCACGACCGTTGTCGATCGATCGCTGTGATGCACGAGGCCGAACTTGCACATCGTTCGGTCCTGTCCGTTAGCGCGCTCGCAGGGCAGCGTGCCGCTCGCGCCAATGGGCGACTGTATCTGCGGCGCGTGATTTTTCTGCGAGCCGCCCGGAGCAGCTTCCGTCGAAATCGAAATCAGCGTCACGCCATCCGCCGCACCGACCACGCGCGCATGCCGCTCGTGCATGACGATCGCGCGCACGGCGGCGCTGTCGGTCGAGCCCGGACAGCCGACCAGCATCGCCATATGGTCGAGATAGTTGACGGTCGCAGCCGACTCGCCGAGCCGCCGGCATGCATCGCCTGGGTGCGGATAGCCATCTCCGAGGACAACGAACGACGCGGGCCATTCGAACGGCTTTTCCGTGCCGGCCGCCTGCGCCGATATCGAAACGCCGCCCGAAACGAATGCGATCGCCGCCATCGTCGCGTGCAGCATCGAAGCAAAACACGGGGTGGCGTGCCGCATCGAAGTTCTCCTCGGCTCGCTCACGTCCGTGCCGCGCCCGACGCCAACGCTGCCTGCGCACGCTGCAGCCACTCACGATTGTGTTCGCGCGTCTGACGCGGCCAATGTTTGGCATCCTGCACGATTTCCGTGTAGAGGGCGCTGGCGCGGCGGCGGTCGGCATCGTCCGGTTGCGCGGCGAGCCAGTCGGCGAACAGGCAGCGCGGCGCGACGTCGAGCGCGCAGGTGAGCGCCTTTTCGAACGCCGCGCGTGCCCCCGGCGCGTTCAGCGCGGCCAGCGTGCGCGCATAGAGCAGAGCCGCTTCGCCCTGATTGCGCGCCTGCGGATTGACCGAGAACAGCTTCGCCAATGTGGCATCGGCGGCCGTGGAGTCGCCGAGCGCGAACTGTGAGCGCGCGAGACCGAGCAGCAGTACGGGATCGTTCGCGAACGGGCCGTTCGCCGCGGTCTGGAAGTGTTCGAGCGCCTCACGCGGATTACCGGCCGCGAGCAATGCTTCGCCGAGCCGCATCCGATGCTGCACGGTCGGCGCGCGGTCGAAATTGGCGCGCGCTTCACGCAGCGCGCGATTCGGATCGACGAATTGGCTGATCGCCTGCGTGGCCACACGCGCGCCGCGCGTATGGCGCAAACCCGGCAGATAGATCGCGAAGAAGTACGCGACGCTGCCGAGCAGAGGAAAAGCAAACAGAATGAAGAGCCAGTAGATGCCCTGGTTGTTGCGCATCGCGTGTATGGCAAAAAAGATCGCAACAAAAACGTGAAGACCGATTCCAAAGAAGTAGGGCATATCGATTCAACCTTCGACAAACGCGCCGCGAGCTGCTTCTAATGCAGCGAACCGACCCGCAGATACGCGAACAGTAGCGACAGCGCCACGACGATCACGCCGGTCGCAACGACAAGACGATTGGCCAGCAGTCGACGCATCGCGATTCTCCTAGACGAAGCTGTAGCGCTCGGAATGGTAGCGGACGCGCGGCACCTTCATTTCGCCGAGCGCCGTTTCGATTGCGTCCATCATCGGATCCGGGCCGCAGATGAAGTACTCGTGATCGGCAAATTCCGGCGGTAGATGACGCCGGAACATCGCCGCGTCGATGCGCCCGGTTTCGCCGCTCCAGCCTTCGGGCGGGTCCGACAGCACGTAGACGATACGCAGATCGAGCCGCGCTTTGAGCGCATCGAGTTCGTCGCGGAAGGTCAGCGAGTCCCACGTCTTGCCGCCGTACAGTAGCACGAGTGGACGTAGATCGCCGCGATCGGCGAGCGTGCGGATCATGCTCATCATCGGCGTAATGCCGATGCCGCCCGCGATCAGCACATGCATGTCGGTCGGATGGCCGATCGTGAACGCGCCGTAGGGTCCGTCCAGATACACGCGCCGGCCCGCCTCGAGCGTCTTCACTGTGCTCGTGAAATCGCCAAGATTGCGGATCGTCATTTCGACGCGGCCATTCGCGTTCTCGGCGCTCGACGAGAAGGAAAACGGATGTCCGGTGATTCTGAACGGACTGCCCCACACGTTCAGCCAGCCGAACTGGCCAGGCTTGAAGCGAAAGCCCGCGTGGCCGTCGGGCTGCAGCACGAGCGTCGTGGTGTCGCCGCGTTCGGCGCGCACTTCCGTGATCCGGTAGGGACGCCTGAGCATGAAGAGCGGCTTGAAGAGGCGCACATACAGCAGCAGCGCGATCCAGAAGATCGTCATGCAGATCCACAACGTGCGCTTGAGCGGATCGGTCAGATAGTAGCCCCAGCCGATCATATGCAGCACGCCGCCGAAGATCGCGACGAGCGCGAGCCCGATATGCGACAGATGCCACAGCTCGTAAGGGATCTTCAGTTGCTTGCGCCATAGCGCGGTGATCACCAGCACGATTACTGCGCCGATGGACAGGAACGCAAACCACGCGCCCCATGGCACGTCCAGCAGCGAGCCAGGCATCGCCAGCTTGTCCGAGCGGATCGCGAACAGAATCAGCGGATGGGCGACGACGAGACCGACCGCGAGTAGCGACACGCGTCGATGGAAATGGTAGATGACGTCCTCGCCCCACGGCGCGGTTACGTGACGAAAGCGCGCGGTGAGGCCGAATTGCAGGCCCATCATCGCGAGACCGGAATAGCCGAGCGCGACCGAGAACTCGGTGCCGAAGCTGCGCGCGGGCGGCAGCGCGCCGGCCAGCAGCGCGAACAGCGGCGCGAGAATGAACAGCAGATAGATGACCGACCAGATGGCTTTGCGCGCGAGATCTCGAGGCTGCATCAGTGCTTCTCCATATCGGCGGACGTCGGACCGCGCGCGCTCAGGGCATGCTCAGACGCAGGTGGTGAGCAGCAGCGCAGGCCCGAACGTGATCACGGTCGCGGCCAGCGCCGCGATCAGGGTCCAGACAACGACGGTGTGCATGAACGAGCTGATCGGCTCGGGTCCCGGGTCGCGCGTCGCGGCGCGATAGCGCCACAACCAGCCGATCGCGATCAGATGCAGCAACAGGATGATCGCGAGACTCGCGCGCAGCGGTCCGGCTGGCCACGCGAACGCGCAGCCGATCGCATGCAGCGCGTACAGGATCACGAACGCGAGGCACCAGATCGTGAAGCCGACGGCCAGCCACCACAACCGCCGTGGCGAAAGTGGACGCACATTCATGGTCTGGCTCCGAGCATGGCGACGAGGCTCGGCAACGCAAGCACGAGCCCAAGCGCAATGATGCCCGTGGCAAGCGTGTAATCGAGCCACAGTCGCGTGAGACGCAGATCGGTCAGGCGTCGCGCGGAAACGAACCCGGCGCCGATGCGCAGCACGTTGCTGATCAGGAGCAGCAGCCCGACGCCCGCGTGAACCGCGATATACGTGAGCAGTGCCGCGGCCGTCGCGCCGAGCGCATGCTCGCGCGGGTTCGGTGTTACGCCGTCGATCAGCATCACGCACACAGCGAGCGCGACGATGAGCGCGATCGCGGTCAGCCCGATCGTGCCGTGAGGTTTGCGCTCAGCGGCGGCTGCCCGCAGCGAGCCGCGCGTGGCGGTTGCCGCGGCCGCGAGCGCGACGAGCGCGACGAGCGCGAGCAGGCGGCTCGGATGCGGCGTCACCGCCGCCGGCCAGTTCGGCGCGGCGATCCACAGGTAGAACGTGCCGAAGATAAGCGACGTGAACAGCGTGCCATTCGCGACGAGCGCGCAGACGAGCGACAGCCACGGCGGCGAGCCGGACACCTCGGTATGCGGGGGCACACTGACGCCGCGCCCAACCGGCAGCGCGCCGAAATCGCGTGCATGACCGGCGCTCTGGCCCGCATAGATGAACAGGCCAAACGTCACGACCGCGAACGCGACGGACAGCAGATAGAACTTGAACAGCATCGCGAGTACCGCCGCACCCGTCACCAACGCGGTGACGAGCGGCAGATAGGTCGAGTTCGGCAGCACGATCAACTGTTCGGGCTCGCCCGAGGTCATATGCACGCCGAGCGCCTCCTGCCAGCCGTTGCGCGCGAAGCCGAGGTAGCCTTCGCCACGCGCGAGCGCGGTGGCGAGCTGGCCCGGGGGAACCTTCTCGGTTTCGGAATCGATGTGCGGGATCGACGCGAACGCATATGGGGTGGGCGGAACCGGCATCGCCCATTCGAGCGTGGTGGAGCCCCACGGATTGCGCTGTACGCGCCGGCCGAATCGCAACTGCGCGATGATGTCGATGACGACGAGCGCGAAGCCGATCGTCATCACGAAGCTGCCCACCGACGACAGCAGATTGAGCCAGTTCCAGCCTTCGTCGCCGCTGTAGGTGAAGACGCGCCGCGGCATGCCGAGCAGGCCGGTTAGATGCATCATGAAGAACGTCATGTTGAAGCCGATGAACACGAGCCAGAACGCCGCTACCGCCAGCTTGTGAACGGCGGTGCGCCCGGTCAGCAGCGGCAGCCAGTAATAGAACGCCGCGAGCATCGGAAACGCGAGCGCCCCGGCCACCACGTAGTGCATATGCGCGACGACGAAGTAGGTGTCGTGCGCCTGCCAGTCGAACGGCACGATCGCGAGCATCACGCCGGTCAGGCCGCCGCAGGTGAATACGAAGAAAAACCCGAAGATGTACAGCATCGGCACGTCCCAGCGCGGGCGGCCGTGCGACAGCGTGGCGAGCCATGCGAAGAACTGGATCGCGGTGGGCACCGCGACGATTGCCGAGCCTGCCGAGAAGAACGCGAGCGCCAGATGCGGGATGCCTACCGTGAACATGTGGTGCACCCAGATGCCGAAGCTCAGAAATGCGAGCGCGATGATCGCGACGACGATCGTGCGATAGCCGATGAGCTTGCGGCGCGCGAATACGGGGATCATCGTCGACAGCACGCCGGCCATCGGCAGGAAGATGATGTACACGTCCGGGTGGCCGAACAGCCAGAACAGATGCTGCCAGAGCAGCGGATCGCCGCCGCGTGTCGGATCGAAGAACGGCAGATTGAACGCGCGCTCCACCTCGAGCAGGATCGAGCCCAGAATCAGCGGCGGAAACGCGACGACCATCATCATCGCGGTGACGAGGATGTACCACGCGAAGATCGGCATGCGGTCGAGCGACATGCCCGGCGCGCGTATCTTCAGGATCGACACGACGATCTCCATTGCGAGCGACAGCGCCGAAATCTCGACGAACGTGATGCCGAGCAGCCAGACGTCGGCGTTCAACCCCGGCGTGAATACGTTGGAGCTGAGCGGCGTGTACATGAACCAGCCGCCGTCGGGCGCGCTGTGCAGAATCAGCGAGACGGTCAGGATCGTGCCGCCGAACAGATAGCACCAGTAGCCATAAGCGGTCAGACGCGGAAACGCGAAGTCGCGCGTGCCGAGAATCTTCGGCGTGAGGTAGACCGCGAAGCTCTCGACCATCGGGATCGCGAACAGGAACAGCATCATCGATCCATGCATCGTGAAGACCTGGTTATAGGTTTCCACGTCCATGAAGTTCGCACGCGGGGTCGCGAGCTGCACGCGCGTGAGCATGCCGAGAATCCCGGCGATCGCGAAGAACACGAACGACGTGATCATCATGCGCATGCCGAGGATCGAATGGTTGACCGCGGCGAGCTTTCGCAGGCCCGGCCCGCAGTCCCAGATCGCGGCAAGCTGGCGGTGCAGCCGCAGCGCGTTGATGCCTTCTGATGGCGGCTCGACGGGCACACTCATTTCTTCACCTCCCCGTTCGCGGCGGCGCTTTTAACTGCGGCCGGAAAATCTTCCGGTCGATCGACGATCACGGTGAAGTGCATGTGCGCGTGACCGATGCCGCAAAACTGATTGCATTGTCCGGCGTATTGGCCTGGCTGGTCCGCCTGGATGCGCAGCAGGGTCTGGTGGCCCGGCACCGCGTCGATTTTGCCCGCGAAGCGCGGAATCCAGAACGCGTGCACGACGTCCATGCTGGTCACGGCGATGTCGACCGGCCTGCCCGCCGGCAGATGCAGCACGTTGCCGGTTTCGAGGTTGCCGAGCTCCGGATAGCGGAAGGTCCAGCGCCATTGCTGCCCGATCGCCTCGATGCGCGCGGGCGCACGCGCGCGCAGCGGCAGCAGCAACTCGCCCGCGTAGAGCGCGTAGCAGATCAGCGGGATCAGGATCACCGCGGGCAGCACGAGACCGCCCAGCACGATCCAGCGCGCGGGCGACACCTGCGAGCCCCAGCCCGGCCGGAAGACCGTCATCAGAAACAACACGAGCACCATCGCGAACAGGATCGCTGCGCCCGTGAGCATCACCCACCACAGTCCGGCAATCGATGCGGCGGCCGGGCCCGACGGGTCGAGCGTCGATAGCGGCCCGGTGCAGCCCGACAACGCAGCGAGCGATCCCGCTTGGGCCGCCAGACGCAAGCAGCTATGATGGTTTGCATCACCAGGTACACGACGCGAGGGCATACCGCCATGTCTAACCAAGGCAAAGCTGGAACCGGGACGCGAAGCGAAGTGATGCTCGAATTGTCGCGGCTCGACAAGGGCTCGGCGGTGGCGCTCGTCGGCCATCCGATTCACGTGATGATGGTGCACTTCCCGATCGCGTTCGTCGTCGCGACGTTGGGCGTCGACGTGATCTACTGGTGGACTGGCGACCCGTTCTGGGTTCGCGCCGGCCTGTGGGCCGCCGGCTTCGCGTTCTGGAGCGGCGTGGCCGCGAGCCTGGTGGGCACAGCCGAGCTGCTGCTCGTGCGTGGTATCCGTCTGAGGGAGGCGAGCTGGTCGCATGCGGTCGCCGCGATGACCCTCGTCGCGCTCGCGGCTGCGAATTGGGGTGTGCGGCTTCTGTACCCCGACCAGATCCTGCCGCATGGGCTTGTGCTGTCGGTGCTCAGCTCCGTAATGACGGGCTTCGCCGGCTGGCATGGAGGCAAGCTCGTGTTCGATCATGGCGTGGGGATTCTCGTTTCGCCGAAGGAGTGATGCAGCCACCGGCCAAGTCCGCCGGGCTCGAACAGATGCGGGACGATCAGGTTGGAGTCGATGTGCGGCTTGGCCAGCACGATCCAGATGATCGCGACGATAACGATCAGATAAGCGATGGTCAGCGTGATCGCCGAGGCCCGGCTGAAGCGGCCGGCGGGCAGATAGAGGTCGTGCATCACGATTCCGGCCAGCACGTGCAGCATCGCCATGATGCCGACGAACACCATCTTCGCGGTGAACCATTCGACGAAGGTGGCCTGCAGAAAGATCAACACCGTGCCGCTCGCAATCGCAATGAAAGCGGCGGGCGAGGTTAGTTCCACGAACACGAGCCGCGTGATGCGGTGCAGCCGATCGAGCTCGGTGCCGGCCGCGAGCCCCCGACGCTGCCAGAACAGATACGGCAAGACGATCAAGCCGGCCGACCAGATCGCGATTGCGGCAAGATGAATGAATTTCAGAAGGGTCGTCACAGTGCGGACTCTCGGACGCGCAGGCTAGACCAGACGAGCGAAAGTCCTGCCGCAAGATACGGGATCATCGCCAGTACCCACATCAATAGTCCGGCGAGCTGCTGGTCGGCGAGCGGGGTGAGCCCCCACGCGGCGGTGGTCGCGAAGTGCACGACGTAAAGCGGCACCGGCGCGAACACGATCAACGCACCGAGCAAACCCATCTGGCCGATCGTCGCGACGAGCGCCATTAATGCCGGGCCGGTCGGCAGAAGCGGTGAGAAGATGCTGCGCCACATGAGCCAGGCACTGACAAGCAATGTGAACTGCATCAGCCAGTAGCCGGGTACAGCCGACAGTCCCCACGCATATGGCCCCGGTGCATGCCAGAGCCAGACGATGACCGCATGCGCGGCGACTACAGGCACGAGCGGCGGATGCATGAGGCGCGGCAACGGAAAAGCGAGTGCGAGCAGCGGCGCGATGGCGGCGATCAGAATGATGTGATGCGTGACACGTGCGGAAAACAACGCCGACGACAGCGCGCAGAGCGGTGACACGAACACGACGATCATCAGCCCGATAGCCACCCATGCCGCCCGTGCGTTCGCGGCGCGGCCGCTGGCCACGACCCAGGCGAGGGCCGCGAGCGCGACGAGCAATGGGGGATCCGTATTCCATCGCAGCCACAAGCTCTCCGGGACAGCCGCGGGACCACAGTAGGCGACGGGAAAATATGGCATGGCGCGATATCTTCAACGAAGTCCAAACGTTTCTTTAGTACACGAAACAAAAGATGCGGAAGAAAACACCTTTTGAATTTCGGAACGGAACACGATCCACGTGACCGCTTACGTACTCTAGCGCAAATAAACTGCTTAGGGACAGCTATCTGAAGCCTGCACGTGTTGGCGTGCTGGACAAACGCCAGATGGTCACAATTAGTTTGCAATGATGCGGCGCAATACGCCAGGTTTTATGAAGTCCGGCGTCAATCGATGAAATGGGATGGCGGAGCAGGGAAAATCAGCTTGGAACGCGAATGTAATCTTTGCTTTTACTGCATCTTTTAATGTCTCCCTATGGAGATCTGATTTGGGTCGCTGCCGTCAATGTCGATGGACGTTGCGTGTCCCTTCACCCGCGCGGATTTGCCACGTTGCAGGCGAGCAGGCAGCCTGGCGCCGACACGGTGCCGGCCGCGCCGAGACCAACGCCTACGGCAAGGCTTTCCGGCGTCGTTGCGCAACCCTGCCGCATGGCTATCGACATCACCATCGATGCGAGCCGCTGACAAGCGTCAGACCTTACCAACTTTTGCGAGGCGGCGAGCAGCTGATGAGTCGGCCGCCGGGCAGCGATACGACACGAACGCTTCGGGGTTACGTCGACCGCTATCACCGTTGAAGAACGAAATCACGAGGGGGCTTCAAAAAAATAATTTTGCTGCTACAATTGCGTCCCTCTGCCCAGGTGGCGAAATTGGTAGACGCACTATCTTGAGGGGGTAGCGCCGAAAGGCGTGTGGGTTCAAATCCCGCCCTGGGCACCAATAAGTATCTGATTTTTATAGATACTCATCTTCCGAAATGGCAAAAATACAGACAGTTTTTGCCGATCTGCTCGTCGCGGTGTGCTCGTCGATTTACCAGCTCATTCGCCAGCATTTTTCTCTGCGAACAACGCTACTACTTTTCCCTCCTGCGACGGGATCGGAAGTCGCACATCCGACCCAGTGCCCGCTTTATATCTTCGTCACCGGGCGCGACGCGAGCAGGCTTGCTCAGAACTCGTTTCGATAGGCAAATAGCCCAGGAAGTCCGCCGCTCATCACAAATAGAATCTTCTGTCCGGCTGGATGCTTCCCGGTGCTCACGTTTTCGACCAGCCCCGCGAATGCTTTACCGCTGTATACGGGATCGAGCAATAGACCTTCCGTCGATGCCATCAGACGAACTGCCGCGCGCATGTTATCGGTGGGAATACCATAGCCGGGCCCGAGCTGCGCTTCGTCGATCGAGATAGCGTCATTGCTCACGCTCAGGTTTGGATCGATCAGTTGAACCGTCTGAATCGCTTTATCCAAAGTAACCGTGCGCGCATGATTGGCGTTTCCATATACCGTGAATGCGGCGATGCGCGACGGATCCAAACCCAGCGCAACAAAACCCGCGACCAGTCCCGCGTGCATTCCGCCGCTTCCGTTCGGCACCACGATGCGATCGAATTCCAGCCCATGCGCATGCGATTGAGCGACGATTTCCGCAGCGCAGTCCGCATAGCCGAGGCAACCCGTCGGGCTCGATCCGCCCAACGGACACACATACACGTTACGGCCTTGCGCGCGCAACTCGTTCGCGCGTTCCTCGGCGAATTGCAGCGCGTTGGCCGTGCCGGGAAGATCGTGCACGCGCGCATCGAATAGCGTATCGAGCAGCACGTTGCCGTTCTCCGTATAGTCGCGATCGGAGCGCGGCACGGTCCTCGTCAACACCAGCTCGCATCGGAGCCCGACGTGTGCCGCCGCCGCCGCCGTCAGGCGCGCATGATTCGATTGACGCGCGCCGACGGTAATGATCGTGTCCACGCCACGCGCGAGTGCTTCGCCTATCAGAAACTCGAGCTTGCGCAACTTGTTGCCGCCGCCGCCCAGTCCGGTCAGATCTTCGCGTTTGACGTAGATGTCCGCGCCGCCCAGGCGGGCACTCAGACGCGCAAGGTGCTGAATTGGCGTGGGGCCTTCGAGAAGCGTGCGGCGCGCAAACCTTGATAAATCGAGGCTGGGCGATGAGGCGGAGTTCATGGTCATATGCAAGTGATTGAGTTGAACGAGACGCGCGTATTCAATTGCTTGACGCAACGTACTCTTCGAATGGAATGCTCAGTGCTTCAACGTTCGTATCCCGGCCAGTAATTTATCAATTTCGGCGTCGCTGGTCAGATAGCTGACCGACGCGCGCGCGATCTGTGCAAGCCCTCGGTTCGTCATATCGAACGGCGTGTAGGCGACGCCATTCGAGCCGATCGTGATGCCTTGCGCCGCCAGCGAACGCCGCACGGAAAGTGCGTCCATTCCGGCGACGTTGAACGACACGAGCCCCGATCGTTCGATACCCTGGTCGAGTACGGACACACCCGGCATCACGGCCAATTGCTCGCGCAATGTCTGCGCGATCCGATCGATCTGTGCGCGGATGTTATCGATGCCGATCTCCAGGGCCTCGCGCAATGCATTCGCCAGGCCGCAATGCAGCGCCAGCGATGCTTCCGACGATTCGAAACGCGCGGCATCGTCACGCAGCACGGGTTCGCCGTTGGCGTCGAGGGGCGCGGAATACGTGTCGACGAAGGCCGGCATCAGGCGGGGCAGAAAATCTTGCCTGACGAACAACAGCCCGGTGCCGCGCGGTCCGCGCAATGCCTTGCGTCCCGCGCCCGCAAGCACGTCGCAGCCGAGTTCGGCCACGTCGACCGGAAGCTGTCCGACGGCCTGCGCGGCGTCGACAAAGTATGGGATACCGTGACGGCGCGCTATCTGGCCGATTGCGGCTGCCGGATTGATCAGTCCGCCGTTCGCAGGCAGCCATGTCAGCGCAATCAGTCGAACCCGGTCGTCGAGCATCGCTTCGAGCGCGCGCGGATCGACCCTGCCGCTGGCGTCGGACGGAATGACTTCGATCGATGCGCCCGCTCGCTGCGCCAAATGACGCATCGTCGCGAGATTGCCGCCCCATTCGTGCCGGGCAACGAGAATGCGCTGTCCCGCGCGCCACGGACCCAATGCCGCGAAAGCTGCGCCCCAGCCAGGCGAGTTACCCGTCGTCAACGCGATCTCGGTGGGTAGCGCGTTAAGCAGTTGCGCGGCGAGCGTGCGTGCGCGCTCGGTGTGTTCTTCACCTGCCGCGCCGGCTTCCATTGGCCCGATCGACGCTTCGCGGGACAGATGAGCGTGAATTGCGTCCAGCGTGGCAGCCGATGGCAGCGACGCGCCGGCATGATTGAAGTGCGTCGTGGTGTGAACACCTGGCGTGCGAGCGCGCAGCGCGTCAACGGTGGCGGGCGACAGCGGAGAAGACATGGCGGGTCCGGGATAGGAGTTGAGGTGGGGCTGCGTTCAGGCGTCCGTCAGCGACGCAATTGCAGTTCGATGCCGGGATGCGCGAGCGGGCGAGTATATGGACGCGAGGCGAGCCTGCGCCGCGCGACTGAAGCTCAGATGCCGCGCGGCGGCTTCGAAGGCGAGCAAAGAGAGCAGAGGAGTTAACGGGCGGTTGGAACGCATCGAATCGAGCTATAACAGCGTGAGCGAAGTCCGCCGTTATACGCCTGAAGCGACGCAAATAAAACCTTCACTTTCCAGCCTCATTCCTGCCACGCCTCTCCTTCCGGAAACCAGTACCGGTCCAACGACCCCTTCAGCATCTCGATGCTATATCCGGCTCTTTGCGGCGGCATGTAACGACCATTGCGAATTACCACGGGGTCCACGAAATGCTCGTGCAAATGATCGACGTATTCGAGCACGCGATTCTCCAGCGACGCCGACACACAGATATAGTCGAACAGCGAAATATGCTGCACGTACTCGCACAAACCGACGCCGCCGGCATGCGGGCATACCGGCACACCAAACTTCGCAGCCATCAGCAGCACGACGATCACTTCGTTCAGTCCGCCGAGCCGGCAGCTGTCGATCTGGCAAAAATCGATTGCGTCCGCCTGCAGCAGTTGCTTGAACATCACGCGATTGTGGCAATGCTCGCCGGTTGCAACCCCGATCGAGCCGAGCCGCCGGCGAATCGCCGCATGACCGAGAATGTCGTCGGGACTCGTCGGTTCCTCGATCCACCACGGGTCGAACTCCGCGAGACGGCGCATGTTCGTGATCGCCTCATCGACGTCCCACACCTGGTTCGCGTCCATCATCAGCTTCAGGTTCTCGCCGATCTCTTCACGCAGAATGCGCGCGCGCCGCACGTCTTCTTCCAGGTCGCCGCCGACCTTCTGCTTGAAATGCGTCCATCCCTGCGCGACACCTTCGCGCGCCAGACGGCGAATCTTGTCGTCGTCATAACCGAGCCAGCCCGCGGATGTCGTATAGGCAGGGTAACCGTGGGCGAGCATTTCCTTTTCTCGCTCGCCTTTTGTTTTGGCATGCCGGTGCAGCATCGCGATTGCTTCCTGCGGCGTGATTGCATCGGTCACGTAGCGAAAATCGAGGCAGCGCACGAGTTCTTCGGGACTCATGTCGACCAGCAGTTTCCAGACCGGCTTGCCGACGGCTTTCGCCCACAAGTCCCACACAGCGTTGACGACCGCCGCGGTGGCAAGATGGATCGCGCCTTTGTCCGGTCCGATCCAGCGCAGTTGGCTATCCGAAGTGAACGAGCGCCAGAAAGCGCCCATATTCGCGGCGATATCTTCGAGCTTTCTGCCGACGATCAACGGCGTGAGTGCATTCACGGCCGTCACGCAGATTTCATTGCCGCGCCCGATCGTAAACGTGAGGCCGTGGCCGGTGAGATTCGGCGTGTCGGTTTCGAGTATGACGTAAGTGGCGGAGTAGTCCGGCGCGGCATTCATCGCGTCGGAGCCGTCGAGCGAGCGTGAAGTGGGAAACCGGATGTCCCGAACGGACAGCCTTGTGATCGTAGTCATCTGTGCACCCTCCGGGGCAATGGCTATTGGCTTGTGGTCTGCAAGCGCAGATGGAACGGCTTCATGCGCACGTTTTCGGTGTGCGCGTTTGCGCGTAGGGGTAAGCCCGAAGTTCCCAGATACCAGGTATCCCTATGCATTGCCAGGCATTTCTACGCGTTGACAACACGGCATTCACTTTCTAGCATGCTAGCATGTCTTCTCGAAATCAAGGCCTCCGTGAACTCCTCACCCGACCTGGAGAATACTGACGGCAATCCTTATGTCGCACTGCAAAAGATTCGCGGCGGCGAGCGCGGAAGCTTGACGGACGCGGTCGAGGCGGCATTGCGGGAAGCGATTGTCACGTTGGCGTTGGAGCCCGGCATGATGATCGACAAGATGGCTGTGTGCGAACGGATGGGAGTGTCGCGCTTTCCAGTGTCGTCCGCGTTGGCGCGGCTTGCGCATGCGGGTCTCGTCGAGGTATTGCCGCAGCGCGGCACGCGGGTCAAACCGATCGCGCTCGACGACATCCGCCAGCATCTGTTCATTCGCAGCGCGCTGGAAGTCGAAACGGTGCGGGGGGTGGCGCTGATGCACGACCGGGCGACGCTCGATGCTTTGGCCGGCAATCTCGAGCAGCAGCGCATTCAGGCTGGTACTGGCGAGCGTTTGGCGTTTCACGCGCTCGATCTGGCTTTTCATGAAATCCTGCTCGACGCGGTGAATCTGCCGCGCGTGAAGGAAATCGTCGCGGTGTCGCGCAATGCGCTGGACCGCGCGAGGCAATTGCTTGCAAGTCCAGAGCGGCTCGTGCATACGCTGGAAGAGCACGAGAGCATCTTCAAGGCCTTATGCGCCGGCGACGGCGATGCGGCCGCGAAAGCGATGCACGATCATCTCGACCAGGTCGTCACCGAATTGCATCGGTCCGCGAAAGCGAGACCGGATCTATTCGAGTCTTGAATGAAAACTGTCGTGAAAACCGTTGTTCAAGCTGTAGAGACCACTATTGTCAAAGCGTTAGTGATATAGGCAACCGTCGGCAGATCAGCACATGAACCCACTCATTTCTGTCAACAGTCTTTGCAAGAGCTTTCCGGGCGTCAGAGCGCTTCATGACGTCCGCTTCGACCTCGTGGCCGGCGAGGTCCATGCGCTGATGGGGGAGAACGGCGCGGGCAAATCGACGCTGATGAAAATACTCGCGGGCGTCTATACGCGCGATTCCGGCGAAATCTTTTTCGACGGCAAGCCGGTCGATTTCCAACATCCGCGCGACGCGCAGGCGGTCGGCATCGGCATCATTCATCAGGAACTGCAACTGATGAATCACCTGAGCGTCGCGCAGAACATCTTTATCGGCCGCGAGCCGCGCAAGGGGCTCGGCCTCTTTCTTGACGAAGATAAACTGAATGCGCAAGCGCGCGAGATCCTCGCCCGCATGCACGTAAATATCGATCCGCGCACGATAGTCGGCACGTTGACCGTGGCGAGTCAGCAGATGGTCGAGATCGCGAAAGCGCTATCTTTCGATTCGCGCGTGCTGATCATGGACGAGCCCACGTCCGCGCTCAATGAAGCCGAAATCGCCGAGTTGTTCCGCATCATCCGGCAATTGAAAGAGCGCGGCGTCGGCGTCGTCTATATCTCGCACAAGATGGACGAGTTGAAGCAGATCACCGATCGCGTCACGGTCATGCGCGACGGCGAATATGTGGCCACCGTGCCGACCGAGGGCACCAGTGTCCAGACGATCATCGGCATGATGGTCGGACGCACGCTGAGCGATATCACGCCGGTCGAGAGCGCGCCGTCGAAGGGTGAACTTGCGCTCGAAGTGAAAAACCTCGTCGCGGGTCCGCTCGTGCGTGACGTGAGTTTCGAATTGCGCAAGGGCGAAATACTCGGCTTCGCCGGCTTGATGGGCGCGGGCCGCACGGAGGTCGCGCGCGCCGTGTTCGGCGCAGATCCGGTCGAATCGGGCGAGATCATCGTGAAGGGCGTGAAGGCGTCGATCAAAAAGCCGAGCGATGCGGTCAAGCGTGGCATCGGCTACCTCTCCGAAGATCGCAAGCGCTTCGGTCTTGCTACTGGCATGGATGTCGAATCGAACATCGTCATGTCTGATCTCGGCAAGTTCCTGTCATTCAATATGTTCCTGCGCCGCGGGCAGATTCGCAAAAGAGCGCAGCACTTCATCAAGCTGCTCGCAATTCGCACGCCGTCCCCGACGCAGCAGGTGCGGCTTTTGTCGGGCGGCAACCAGCAGAAGATCGTGATTGCGAAATGGCTCGAGCGCGACTGCGACGTGCTGTTCTTCGACGAACCGACGCGCGGCATCGACGTCGGCGCAAAGAGCGAAATCTACAAGCTGCTGCGCTCTCTGGCGTCGCAAGGCAAGGCGATCGTGATGATCTCGTCCGAGCTGCCTGAAATTCTGCGCATGAGCGACCGCATCGTCGTGATGTGCGAAGGCCGCATTACCGGCGAGCTTTCCGCCGGCGAAGCGACGCAGGAGCGCATCATGCATCTCGCGACGCAGCGCGAAACCCTGAACCCGGCGCAAGCCTGAAGAGGTCTACGACATGACATTGCAAACGGATACCGCGACGCTGGAAAACGAAAGGCGCACTTCCGGCCTGAGAGCGCGCATCTTTGCGCCGACTGCGGTGCAAAAGCTGCTCGCGTTCGCGAGCCTGATCCTGCTGCTGGTTTTCTTCAGCTTCGCGTCGCCGGCATTCATGCAGATGGACAACATCCTCGGCATTCTGCAGGCGACCGCGGTGAACGGCGTGCTGGCAATCGCCGCCACTTTCGTGATCATTACCGGTGGCATCGATCTCTCGGTCGGCACGTTGATGACGTTTACCGCCGTTATTTGCGGGGTGTTTCTGACCTACTGGCATCTGCCGATGTGGATGGGCGTACTCGCGGCGCTCGCGACGGGCGCGGTGTGCGGCACGATATCGGGCACGTTGACCGCGAAAATGAAGATCCCGCCATTCATCGCGACGCTCGGCATGATGATGCTGCTCAAAGGGCTGTCGCTCGTGGTGTCGGCGGACAAGCCGATCTATTTCACCGAGACCGAGAACTTCTACCGTATCTCCCAGGACTCGCTGATCGGCTATCTCCTGCCGAGCGTGCCTATTCCGAATGCGGTGCTGATCCTGTTCTTTCTCGCGATCGTCAGTTCCATTGCGCTCAATCGCACGGCACTCGGCCGCTATACGTTCGCGCTCGGCAGCAATGAAGAAGCGGTACGGCTCTCGGGCGTCAATGTCGATCGCTGGAAGATCGCGATTTACGGCGTGGGCGGCGCGATCTGCGGCATCGCGGGCTTGCTGATCGCGTCGCGCCTCAATTCGGCCCAACCGGCGCTCGGCCAGGGCTACGAGCTCGATGCGATCGCGGCGGTCGTGATCGGCGGCACGTCGTTGAGCGGCGGCTCGGGCACGATACTCGGCACCATCATCGGCGCTTTCATCATGAGCGTGCTGACCAACGGACTGCGCATCATGTCGGTCGCGCAGGAGTGGCAGATCGTCGTGACGGGGCTGATCATCATTCTGGCGGTGTATGCGGATATCCTGCGGCGCAGCCGGAGAAGTTGACGCGGGAGCAAGGAAGCAACGCAACAGCAGGGAAAGCAGGAAAAGCGGAAGCAGCAAAGAGAGAGGGGCACGTGAAGGCTCCCTCGAAAACTCGATAGCGGCTTGATAGCCCATCCATTGGAGGAGGCCCCATGTTGAAGAGAAGACTAATCGGTGTCGTGGTCGGTGTCGGTGCGCTCGTCGGCGGAAGTTGTCTCGCGTATGCGGACGAGCCGTATATTCCGCTCATTTCGAAGGGCTTCCAGCATCAGTTCTGGCAGGCCGTCAAATCGGGCGCCGAGCAGTCCGCGAAAGCGAACAGCGTCAGGATCACATTCGAGGGACCGGAAACGGAGGCAATGGTCGACAAGCAGATCGACATGCTGGCGGCTGCGCTTGCGAAGAAACCGCAGGCGCTCGGTATCGCGGCGCTCGACAGCAAGGCGGCCGTCCCCTTGCTCAAGCGCGCGCAGAGCGAGAAGATTGCGGTGATCGCATTCGACTCGGGTGTCGACAGCGACATTCCGTTGACCACCTGCGCGACCGACAACCTCGCCGCCGCCGCGCTCGCTGCCGACAAGATGGCGGAGTTGATCGGCAATTCAGGCGAAGTCGCCGTGATCGTGCACGACCAGACTAGCCGCACCGGCATTGATCGCCGCGACGGATTCGTCAATCAGATGAAGTCGAAGCATCCGGGCATCAAGATCGTGTCCGTGCAATACGGCGCCGGCGATCATTTGAAGTCCGCGGAAATCGCCAAGGCAATGATCCAGGCCAATCCGAACCTGAAGGGCATCTTCGGCGCGAATGAAGGTTCGGCGGACGGCGCGGCGATCGGCATCAAGGAATCGGGCAAGAAGCTTGTGCTGATCGGCTTCGACTCGGGCAAGGAGCAGAAGGACAACATCATGTCGGGCCTGATGGCTGGCGCGATTACGCAGAATCCGGTCGGTATCGGCAAATGCGTGGTCGACTCGGCGGTCAAGGCGCTGCATGGCGAGAAGCTGCCGAAGAAGGTCGATACCGGCTTCTACTGGTACGACAAGACCAATATCAACGATCCGAAGATCGTTGCGGTGCTGTACGACTAAGCGAAGCATGGCGATCATGCCTCGGCAAGCCGGGGCAGCCGCAATCCACAGGGGGAAGAGCCACGCTCTTCCTCTTTTTTATTGTCCGGCCGGGGTGTCGGAATTACGCCATTGCATAAATTAATCTGATATTTTACGGGAGTGCAATCGCTACACGATGCGTCCAATTGCATGCCGATTGGAACCCACCAACCGTCAATTGCGCAGGTCATGGCTTTTACAGAACCCAGGTCTCCATTTTTCAGGTGGGTCGTGTCCTCCTCCCAGAGCCTGAGCCCGGAAAACCGGCAGATTCTGCTTGCCAATCTGTTCACACGAACCGCTTCGATCATATTCGCGTCGATATGCGAAATCAGCGTTTGCGCGACTGCGTTCCACCTTTATCCGATTCCGCTGTATGCCGCGTGGGGCGTCGCGGTCGTCGCCCTGCTGATGGCGCGGCTCATGCTGATATGGATATGCCGCACGCGCGCGGCGCAGGGGATGCCCACGCCGACTTCCGCGTTTCTTTTCGCAAGTCTCTTATGGAGCATGCTATTTGGATTCGGCACATTGCTTTGCAATATCAGCGGAAGTCCCACACTTTTTCTGCTCGGAAACGTTTGCGCGGTCGGTGTGATAGGCGGATTGGCGGGACGTAATGCGGGCACGCCGCGGCTCGCGTTACTGCAGATGGGCTTTATTCTCGGCTTTCTGAGTATCGGCGCGGCGATGTCGCCTGGCAACGGCAAGCTCGTGCTGCTGTTTCAGGTACCGTTTTGCGCGGCCGGCTTTTTCACGGTTACGATGCGCAGTCATCGCGACACCGTCGCGTTGCTGCTTGCCCGTGAAAACAGTCACCGTCTGGCTCGCCAGGACAGCCTGACCGGATTGCCGAATCGCGCCCGTATCAACGAGCTATTGCTCGAACGCACCGGCAGGAGTTCGACGCATCAGGGTCAGTCGTTCGCGGTGCTGCTGATCGATCTCGATGGCTTCAAGGCGATCAACGACAGTCTGGGCCACGCCGCCGGCGACCAGATTCTGGAGGAAGCGGCGACCCGTTTGCGTGATTTGCTGCCGAGCGGCGATCAGGCTGGGCGGCTGGCGGGCGACGAATTCGTCGCGATTGCGGACGGCGCCGGGCAGCTTCGCGACGTGCGGGTGCTGGCCGACCGCATCGTCAGAACGGTGGCGCGGCCGTTCGTGCTGAGCGAAGCGCTCGTGCATATCGGCGCGAGCGTCGGCATCGCGCTGTATCCCGAGCATGCAAACACCGGCCCGGAATTGCTGATCTGCGCGGACCGCGCGTTGTATAGCGTCAAGCGCAGCGGCAAAAGCGCATTCGCGATTTTCGATGCCGGGAAGCACGCGTCCGATGAAAGCCTGAGCATGCTGCGCAGCGATCTGGAAGGCGCGCTCAAGTCGTTCAATGGTTTGCGCATGGAGTATCAGCCGATCGTCGATCTGCATACGGGCGCGGTGGCGGGGCGCGAGGCGTTGATTCGCTGGACGCATCCGACACGCGGTGAGTTGTCGCCGTCCGCGTTCATTCCGACCGCGGAGCGCACCGGCCTGATCCTCGCATTGGGCGAATGGGCGCTATTGCAATCGTGTACGGAGGCGGTGACCTGGCGCGACAAGGTGGTCGTTGCGGTCAACGTATCGCCGGTGCAGTTGCGCGAGGATTCGTTCGCCTCGACGGTGACGGCGATACTTCGGAAAACGCGGCTTCCGCCGACGCGGCTCAATCTCGAGGTCACGGAAACGGTGCTGTTGAACGACGACGAAGTGACCCGCCGCAATATCACCAGATTGCGCGCATTGGGCATCGGGCTCGCGCTAGACGACTTCGGCACCGGCTTTTCGACGATGTCGACGCTCGTGCGCTTCTCGTTCGATAAGCTGAAGATCGACAGCTCGTTCGTCCGCGAGTCCGTGCATGGACGCGAATCGGCGGCCGTGGTACGCGGCATCGTCGCGCTCGCGCGTGAGATCGGCATGCCGACCACGGCCGAGGGCATCGAAACCCATGAGCAGCTCGATTTCGTGCGCGTATGTGGTTGCACGCATGCGCAGGGCTTTCTGCTCGGCAAGCCGATGTGCAGCGGAGAAATCGAGCGCATCGAAGCGGAGCCCGACGCGCGTGTCGCCGACAAGGCCGAGCCCGCGGACCTCTGATATCCGTTACCGACATGCTCGAGGTGGTAATGCCGTCTTCCTTGCAATTCCAGCTGCGAATCACCGCATCGGCGGAACTGGCGGCCTCGCTGCGCCTGGATCCTTCATGTGCTGCGCATCCGGCGCTTCGCGCCATTCTGCAAACGCATCAAGCAACGCTCAGGTGCCAGTTCGATGCGTTCGCAGACTATGTCAGCGAAGCGGAAAAAATGGGTACCGGGAACTACCCGCTTTATGAATGGACCCGGCAGACCATCGAGAACCCGGAAAAGAAAGCGAAGTACCTGCAATCGTTCACGCTTTACGTGAATGGCGACGAAGTTTATGACAAGGACGTCGCCGATGCGTTGGAAGCAGGCTTGTCGAAGCTGATCGACACGAACGGCATTCTTCGCGTTTCGAGGTACGACACGAAATCCGAGAACAATCCGCAGCCCCCCGCGTAGTTGAATGCGCGCGATTGAATCGCACGACTGCAACCGGCATTTGTTTTGGTAAGCGTTGCGAGATCGACCCTCTCCTCTGTTGGTTCGCTCGAAGTTTTCATCGGACTGTCATCGCCGTCCGGCTACGATCGTTCGTCAATTTCCGTCCGCGCTGGCGCCGCGGGGCGTTGTTTTGCGCTGGCGTTCTCCCACCTGAACAACCATACCGGACATGTCGAACAGAAAAATCGTCAAGGCAACGCACGCCGATGAACACGGCGCATCCATCGTTTCGCGTCGCGGGTTTCTGAAGTTCGCGGGCGTATCGGGTCTCGCGACTGCGGCGGGCGCACTCGCTTCGGGCGCGCGCGGCGCGACGAGCGGCGCACCCGATGGCACACCCGAACAGATTCACCTGACCTGGGGCAGCGACCCGAGCAGCGAAGTCACGGTGTCGTGGTCGTCGCTCGCGCCCGCGGTCAATCCGCAGGTGCGCTTGAGCGGCATCGACGGAGCCGAGCGCGCGAAGCATACGGTTCACGCGGTTCAGAGCACCTACACCGACGGCATCAACGGCGAGGTCGTGTTCAACTATCACGCGCGCGTGCGCGAACTGAAAGCCGACACGAGCTACCAGTACGAAGTGACGGCCGACAACGACAGCAACGCGTCGCAGCCCTTCACCGCGAGTTTTCGCACCGCGCCGCGCGGCCGCGCGCCGTTTCGCTGGACCAGCTACGGCGACCTCGCGACGCCGAATACGAAGTGGGTGCTGTCATCGCCGCAAAGCCGCTTCGCCGTGCAGGCGGTCGAGCGCTTTGAGCCGCTGTTTCATTTATTGAACGGCGACCTGTGCTATGCGAATCTGAACCCGGCGCACCAGCCCGAGGTGTGGCGAGACTTCGGCAACAACATGCAGACGTCGGCGTCGAACCGGCCATGGATGCCGTGCCCCGGCAATCACGAACTCGAATTCAACAACGGCGAGCAGGGGCTTGCGTCGTATCTGTCGCGCTACGTGCTGCCCGATAACCACACGCGTTTTCCGGGCCGCTGGTACAGCTTTCGCGTCGGCTCGGTGCAGTTCGTTTCACTCGATGCGGACGACGTCGTCTACCAGGATGCCGCCGCGTTCGTCGCCGGCCCCGCGCCGCTGACGCCGGTCGCAAGTACCGGCAATCCACCCATTGCAGCAGGCACGTCGCTATACGTGCGCGGCTATAGCAATGGCGAGCAGACACGCTGGCTCGAACAGGTGCTGCAACATGCATCGCGCGATCACGACGTCGACTGGATCGTCGTGCAGATGCATCAGGACGCACTCAGTTCATCGAAGACCGGCAATGGTTCCGATAAGGGTATTCGCGAAGCGTGGCTGCCGTTGTTCGATCGCTACGGCGTGGACCTCGTGCTGTGCGGTCACGATCACGACTACGAGCGCAGCTATCCGGTGCGCGGGTGCAATCACAACAAGGGCGTCGACATCGCGACGGGACGCCCGGTCGATACGTTGCAGCCTAAACCGGTCATGTCGGCAGTATCGGCGGGCGCATCGACGTTCGATACGAGCCACGGCACGATTCACCTGATCCTCGGTGGCGGCGGTACGAGCGCCCCGCTCGACGTGTATGGCGTCGATAGCGGCACCGGTCTGCCGCAGGCGCGCGTCTTCACGAAACCGAATCGCCCGGTGCCGTCGACCACCGCAGGCACGTTCGTGCGCGCGAGCGCCGATGCGGTCGAAGACGCGATCTGGTCTGCGCAACGCGATACCGGCACCGGCTACGGCATCGCGGTGTTCGATTACGATCCGGGGCAGCCCGGTGGCGACACTACGATCACGATGAACTACTATCATGCGCCGGGCGCCGATCACACGCCGACACCGGAATACGAACTGTTCGAGACGATCGAGTTGAAGAAGAAGCGGCGCGGATAAAACAATTGTTATTGTTCTCGAACGTTTCCGTGCCACCGAGGGCCGCTCGCCGCGAGCGGCCCTTGTGTTTTCACGCTCACCGCAAGAGCAACCACGCATTCATTTTGTTACACGTCTTACGGCCATGGACCGTCGAGGTTACAAAGACCCTTCGGAAGCACCGCTATACTCGGCGCCGTCTCACTAAAACAAAGACCTGATATGTCGAAGAAAATCTTCCAGATGGTTGCCGTGGCGGCTTTGAGCGCCGCTGCGTCGTTGCCGGCACTCGCCGGCGATATGAACAACATGCTCGGCGGCGCGCTCGGTGGTGTGGCCGGCGCGGCGGTCGGCGGCGCGGTGGGCGGCAGCACCGGCGCGGTGATCGGCGGCGCAGTGGGCGGCGGTGCGGGCGGCGCGGTCACGTCGAACCGCCGCGAACGTACCGGCGCGATCATCGGCGGCGCGCTCGGTGGCGGGGCGGGCACCGCGGCAGGCAATGCAATGGGCGGCCGCACCGGCGGCCTCGTCGGCGCGGCACTCGGCGGTGGCGCGGGTTCGGCGCTCGGCGGCAACATCTCGCGCTCCAACTCGTATGCCGACGACTACTCGCGCGGCTTCCATTCCGGCAAGCACCATCACAAGCATCGTCACTACGACTGATTCGAGTTGGCATCCACAGGGCCGGTCCGCAACCGCGTCACCGGCGAATGCGGCGGCCCTTGTCCATCACGCATGCAGAACCAGCTTCTGAATACGCCAGTTCAGCAACTCGGCAACGAATAAGACGTTTTCCGAAGGACACGCCATCTCGTGAATCCAGCCGAACTGTTTCGGCTGTTTGCCCGCTTTGCCGAGTACGCCCAGCACTTTGCCCTCGAGCGTCATCTTGTAGATGCGGCCCGGAAACGCGTCGGCGCAGTAGAGCATCTGCTTCGGTCCCGGAGAAATGCAGATCGCCCACGGCGAACCCGGCGCGAACGTGCCCGCCGCGAGGTCCGCTTCGCTCGGCATGTTGCCGATGGCGGGACGCGCGTCCGGCGGCACCGGCACGTCGATCGTGAACTGGCGCAGGAATGAGCCCTCGGTATCGAACACCTGGATGCGCCGGTTGCTGCGATCCGCTACATATACGTGGTCGTTCGCATCGACCGCGATGCTATGCGGCGTATGAAACTGCCCCGGACCCGTGCCCCGATCACCCCATGACTTCAGCCAGTTGCCGTTGCGATCGACCTTTGCGACGCGCGAATTGATATAGCCGTCACTGATGTAGGTGTTGCCCGCCTTGTCCCATGCGACGTCGGTCACCTGACGAAAGCGTCCGGGCTCGGACGGCAGCGGCGGATTCGGATGCTTGAGCGGCGCGGTCTCTTCGTCCGATGCTTCCTGCTTGCGGCCGAACACCATCGCGACGCGTCCTTCCGGCGTGAACTTGATCACCATGTCGGAGCCTTTGTCGGTGACCCAGATGTTGTCGTGCCGGTCCACCTTCACCGTGTGCGCGAACGACCACGCGTACAGGTTGTGGCCGATCTCGCGCACGAAGCGCCCGTCGGGCGCGAACTCGAGCAGTTGCGCGGCGGCCGCGCCGTATGCGGGCCCCGTGGTGTTGCCGCGCGACAGCACGAAGATGTGGCCACGCGAATTGAGCGCGACGCCCGAGCATTCGCCGAAGTACATGTCGTTCGGTAAACGTACGGGGTTGGGAATCGAGTCGTAAGCAATCGCGGGCACGGCCGGCGTATCGGCCGCGAACGCGCACGGCATTGCAAGTCCAGCGGCGCTGCCCGCAATCAGGCTCATGAAAGTCCGGCGGCTCATTGCCCGATGCTCGGGACTGCCGCAGCATGCACAAAACGACTCGTATCGCTCGCTCACTCGCTGTCTCCTTGAATAGTCCGGCATCGAAAATGTGCACAAGCAATCCTAGTGCACAAATCGTTCAATGGCGAACCACGCGAAGGCCGAGCGCCTCTTTGCTACTATGTAAGATCGCGACTGCTTTGGTCCGCTTGGGCCCGCGTTGTTCCATCACATGAGGAGATTCGAATGAGCAAAGGTTATTGGGTGACGTCGTACCGGAAGACGAACGACCCGCAGAAACTGGCTGCGTACGCGCAACTTGCCCCGGCCGCGGTGGCGGCAGCGGGCGGCAAGTTCCTCGTTCGGGGTGTGGCGGACGAGCCGCGCGAGCAGGGCCTGAAGGAGCGCACGGTCGTGATCGAGTTTCCGACCTACGAGCAGGCCGTTGCCGCCTACGAAAGCGAGGCGTACAAGAAGGCACTGGCAGCGCTGGGCGACGGCGTCGAGCGTGACCTGCGGATCGTGCGCGGCGCCGACTAACGCGCGAGTCGCATAGGCACACTGCGCGGCGCGGCCGCGCAGCATTGTTGGCGACTCACTTCACCGCCCCCAGCGCGAGCCCCTTCACCATATAGCGCTGCAACCACGCAAACACGATCGAAACCGGCAACGTCGCGGCCAACGTCGCGGCCATCACCAGATGCCATTCGACCACGTACTTGCCCGCCACCATATCCGTCACCTGCACGGTCAGCGTCTTGTTCTCCGGCGAGCGGATCAACGTATAGACGACCGCGAACTCGTTCCACGCGTTGATGAAGGTGAAGATCGCCGTCACGACGATCGCCGGCACCGCGAGCGGCAGAAACACCTTGAACACCGCGCGCGTGCGGCTGCAGCCTTCGAGCCAGGCCGATTCCTCCAGATCCTGCGGCACGGTCTCGAAGTACGACGACAGCATCCACACCGCGAACGCGATATTGAACGCAGCGTACGACACGATCACGCCGATTCTCGAATCGACCAGGTTGCCGTCGCCCCACGGAATCATCGCCGCGAGCCGGAACAGGCCGACCACGAGCAGGATCGGCGACAACATCTGCGTGACGAGTAGGAACTGCCGATACAGGCCGCGTCCGCGAAACGGAAAGCGCGCGAGCGCGTAAGCGGCGGGCAGGCTCACCGCGAGTGCGAGCGCGGTGGACAGAAAGCTGATGATCGTGCTGTTGCGCAGGGCGACACCGAAGTTGGCCGCGTCCCACATGTCGACGAAATTGCGCCACTGCCATTGCACCGGCAGCCAGCGCGCCGGATAAATAAAGATCTCCGAAGCCGGCTTGAGCGCGGTGAAGAACATTACCGCGAACGGAAACAGTATGACGATCACGAGCGGCAATAGCGCGAGCCAGCACCACAGCGAGCGTTTAGTCTTCGCGCTCAGACTCATGACGGCACTCCTTCTTTCGCGCGTTGCAGACGCAGATAGGCGATCGAGAACATGAACAGCATCACGAGCATGATCAGCGAAACGGCGGCCGCTTCGCCGGGGCGTCCCAGCCGGAAGCCGAGTTCGTACAGATAGGTGACGAGGATGTGCGTGCTGTTGTCGGGGCCGCCCTGCGTCATCACCCAGATGATCGGAAACGAGTTGAACACGTAGATCACGTTCAGCAGGATCGCCATGTTGATAAATGGACGCAACAGCGGCATCGTCAGTTGACGGAACTGCTGCCAGGCGCTCGCGCCGTCGATGCGCGCCGCTTCGTAGATGTCGCCTGGCACCGAGGAGAGGCCACCGAGAAAGATCGTCACCGTGAACGGGATCGACACCAGGATGCCGACCGCGATTTCGACAGGGAACGCGAATTCGGGCGTCGCGAGCCAATGGATCGGCCCGCTGATCAGGCCGAGGCGCTGCAGCGTGACGTTGACCATGCCATAGTCGTCGTTGAAGGCCCAGCGCCAGACGACGGCGGTCATCGTCAGCGAGACGGACCACGGCAGCATCACGATCGTGCGTGCGATGCCGCGGCCGTGAAAGTCCTGATTCAGAATCAGTGCGACAGGTACCGAGATCAGCACCGTGCCGCCCACCACGCACACGGTCCAGATGATCGTGCGGCGTACGGAGGCGACAAACACCGGGTCCTGGAACACGTTGATGAAGTTCTGTACGCCGGTGAAATCGCGGATCGCGCCGAAGCGCGAGACCTCATGCAGCGATTGCCACACGATGTTAAAGATCGGATAGCTGATGATGAACAGCGCGAGCACGAGGCTCGGCGCGATCAGCAACCACGGCGCGTGCGGGCGCGGGGAAACGGAACCGCTCGTGCGTGCACGATCGTAAGACGCGCCTGCCTTCAAACGACGGACGCGACGGAATGGGCCGGAAAAGTGCATCTTGCTGGTGTCGGGTCGATGGCAAGGGCGGCGCAGCGGAGCGCGCGACGCCGTCGTAACGGCGCCGCGCGTTTCCTGTTCACCTCTTTACTGCTAAAAGTCGCGTCTCAGTGACCGAGCGACTTGTTCGCTTGCGCAGCCGCCGCCGTCAACGCTTCAGCCGGTTGCGCCTTGTTCAGATAGATCGCCTGCATCGAATCGGTCACGGCCTTGGCGGTGTCTTCCCAGCCGGTCACGGTCGGGGCGAAGTGAGCGGTGGGCAAAAGCGCGATAAATGCCTTGACGTCCGGGTCGTTGAACGCCGGATCAGCCGCTTCGGCCTTCGTGGTCGGCAGGAAGCCTTCGGTCGTCGTGAACTCGACGCGCGGTTCCTTCGTGAACAGATAGTCGAGGAACTTCCACGCGGTCTTCTTCACTTTCGAATTCTTGAACATCACGATCGAGTCTGTGACCGCGTAGGTGGCGTGCGTCGTGCCCATCGGCACCGGATCGATGCCGTACTTCAGGTTCGGCGCTTCCTTCTTGATCTGCTTGGCGAGGAACGGCGCCGAGATCACCATCGCGACGCGGCCCTGCTTGAACAGGTTCTGCACGTCTTCGCGGCTATAGCCGGTGACGCCCGGTTGCGTGAGACCCTGGTCGATCATCTGCTTGTACATCGTCGCGGCCTTCACGCCCGCGGGCGAATTGAACGCGGCCTTGCCGTCCTTGCCGACCACGTCGCCGCCCGCCGTCCACAGCGCGTAGTAATAGTAGACGTCGGTTTCGATTTCCTTGCCTTGCAGACCGAAGCCGGCGATGCCTTGCGCCTTCAGCTTCTTCGATGCATCGATCACGTCGTTCCAGGTCTTCGGGCCGTCGGGGTAGCCGACCTTCGCGAGCATGTCCTTGTTGTAGTACAGCGCGCGCGCGGAAGCGGCGATCGGCAGGCCGTAGGTTTTGCCGTTGATCTGGCCGGGGGCGAGGAACGGGCCGATGAAGCGGGCCTTGAAGTTCGCGTCCATGTAGCCGTCGAGCGGCTCGGCGACGTCGTCCTTCACGAAGTCGAGGAGCCAGCGCGTGCCCACGATGGCGAGGTCCGCGTTGGCGCCGCCGGAGATATCCGTTTGCAGCTTCTGTTGCAACGTGTCCCAGTTCACGTCTTCGATCTTGATGGTCGTGCCGGGGTTGGCCTTCTCGAAGTTGCGGGCCATTTTCTCGAAGTACGGCGCGGTCGCGTCGCTGTAGTGAGCGACCGTCACGCGGACCGTTTCGGCGTGAGCCGAGACGGCGATACCTGCAAACGCGAGCGCCACGGCGACTTTGCCTAGCGCGAGGGAAGCACGGGCATGCAACGACATTTTTTTCTCTCCTGTGGGTGGTTTGCTGCCGTCGCCGGCCGCCTTGGGGTGAGTTGTTTGAAAAAATCCTACAGGACGCAAAATAGCTTGTCACGTAGGGTCTGCGATATTTTTTCTTCGGCGGTTTTGTGCATAAGATGCCGTAAAGCATGAGATATTCTGCACCGCGATAGCATATGGCAGCCCACTCTTCGGGATAACCCGGAAGCCGTCGCCGGCCGCTTATGTAAGAAATTTACAGCGCGGTGCGCGGAAGGGGCCAGGTGGCGGAGGGCCACGGCAAGACGGCTGAAGCGGCGGGGCGAACGAGCGAGGATCACATGGATCGTGTCGTATTGGTAACGGGCGCATGCGGCGGTATCGGCAGCGTGTTCTGTGAGCGTTTCGTCGGGGCGGGCGATACGGTGCTCGCGCTCGACATCGACGCGACCGCACTGCAATCGCTGGGCGCGCAGCTCGGCGCGGACAAGCTCGTGCCGGTCGCGGTCGATCTCGGCGACGCCGTCGCAGTGCAGCAAGCGGTGGCCGCGGCGGTCGCCCAGCGCGGGCCGGTGGACGTGCTGGTCGCAAATGCGGGCGCGGCGCTCGGCGCGTCGCTCGCGACTACCGACGCCGCGAGCTGGCAGCGCGACATCCATCTGAATCTGAACGGCGCGTATCACACGGTCGAGGCGGTGCGCGCGTCGATGATCGAACGGCAGCACGGCGTGCTCGTGCTGATCGGCTCGGTGAATGGTCTCGCCGCGCTCGGTCATCCCGCGTATAGCGCGGCGAAGGCGGGTCTCATCAGCTATACGAAAGCGCTCGCGGTCGAGCTGGGTCGCTACGGCATTCGCGCGAACATCGTGTGTCCGGGCACCGTGAAAACGCAGGCATGGCAGGCGCGCGTCGAGAGGAATCCGCAGGTGTTCGAGGAACTGAAGAAGTGGTACCCGTTGCGCGACTTCGCGACGCCGGACGACATCGCCGATGCGGTGCTGTTTCTCGCGTCGCCGCAAGCGCGCGTGATCACCGGCGTTGCGTTGCCGGTCGACGGCGGCTTGATGGCGGGCAACCGTTTGATGGCGCAGGAGCTGACGCTCGAGTCGTTCTGAGCCGCGCGCGGCGGGTGCGATACGGCACCCGCAATTCAACACGAAGCAAGACAACGAGGACAGCATGGCAGCAGTGCAACTGAGCGGCATCTTCAAACGCTACGGCGACACCCAGGTCGTGCACGGCATCGATCTCCACATCGACGACGGCGAGTTCGTCGTGCTGGTCGGTCCGTCGGGCTGCGGCAAGAGCACGCTGATGCGGATGGTGGCAGGGCTCGAGGAAATCAGCGGCGGCGATCTGATGATCGGCGGCACGCGCGCGAATACGCTCGCGCCGCAGCAGCGCAACATCTCGATGGTGTTCCAGAGTTACGCGCTGTATCCGCATCTGACGGTGTACGACAACATTGCGTTCGGCCCGAGAATTCGCAAGGAATCCTCGGCAAAATTCAAGCCGCGCATCGACGCTGCCGCGAAGATGCTCAACCTCGGCGGCTATCTGGACCGCTTGCCGCGTGCGCTGTCGGGCGGCCAGAGGCAACGCGTCGCGATGGGGCGCGCGGTGGTGCGCGAGCCGTCGCTGTTCCTGTTCGACGAGCCGCTGTCGAATCTCGACGCGAAGCTGCGCGTGCAGATGCGCACCGAAATCAAGGCGCTGCACCAGCGTTTGAAGAACACGGTGATCTATGTCACGCACGATCAGATCGAAGCGATGACGATGGCCGATCGCATCGTCGTGATGAACGCGGGGCGCATCGAGCAGATCGGCCGGCCGCTCGAACTGTACGATCGTCCGGCGAATCTGTTCGTCGCGAGCTTCCTCGGCTCGCCGTCGATGAATTTCGTCGAGGGCGTGATCGTCAATCGCACCCAGGGCCAAGGCCTCGCGTTGAAACTCGCGGACGGCGGCGAGGTGGCGCTCGAGGGCGCGCCCGAGTCGGCCGTGGTCGGCGCGAAGATCACGCTGGGCGTGCGGCCCGAGCACATCGAGATCACGACGCAGATACCGGATGCCGCGCTCGACGTCGAAGTGGTCGAGCCGACTGGCGCCGAGACGCACTTGTACGGGACAATAGGCGGTTCGTCGTGGTGCGTGACCACGCGCGAGCGCTCGAAGATCGAGCCCGGTCAGCGTGTCGCGCTGCGGCTGCCGGCCGAATGCATTCATCTGTTCGATACGGAGAGTGGACGCAGGCTGGTTTGAGCCGCGCGCCGCTTGAACGTGCATCAAGCCGATTCGAGCCGGAGAAGCGGCGAGCGACGCGGATCCACATGTAAACAGACCCTAAGGAACACCGGGTGTCCGCACCGAACTTGATTCCCCACATCCGCAGCGCACTCGCCAGTCTGCGGCCCGCCGAGCGCAAGGTCGCCGACATGGTGCTCGCCGACGTCGACTTCGCGATGCGCGCGAGCATCACCGACCTTGCGCAGCGCGCCGACGTGTCCGAGCCTTCCGTCACGCGTTTTTGCCGCGCGATCGGTGCGCACGGTCTGCGCGACTTCAAGATGCAGCTCGCGCAGAGCGTCGCGGGCGGGCTGCCGTATGCGTCGACCACGGTCGCGCGCGGCGATGACGTGCAGACCTTGATGGACAAGGTCGGCGAAGCGGCGATCGACGGCATCACGCATGCTTGCGGCGCGCTCGATCCGGCCGTGGTCGAAAGTGCCCTAGCGGCGCTTTCGAGCGCCCGGCGCGTGTTTTTCTTCGGTGTGGGTTCGGGCTCGGGGCTCGTCGCGCAGGACGCGGCACTGCGTTTTTTGCGCATCGACATCGCGGCGGCCGCGTTTACCGACGGTCATTTGCAGCGGCTTTACGCGGGCCTGATGGAGCCAGGCGACGTCGCGTTCGCCATCTCGCATTCGGGGCGTAGCGTCGAAGTGAACGAGAGCATCCAGATCGCGAAGGAGCGCGGCGCGACGACGATCGCGCTGACCAACGTCGGCTCGCGGCTCGCATGGCTCGTCGATATTCCGCTGCTGCTGCGCGTGGCGAGCCCGATCGATCCGAACACGCCCGGTGTGTCGAGGCTCGTGCATCTGTGCATCATGGACGCGCTTGCGATCGGCGTCGCGCTGAAGGCCGGGCCCGAGACGCTGGAAAAGATGCGGCATGCAAAGGCGCGGCTCGTGCCGCATGAGCCGGAAGGGGCGGGGGAGCAAACAGGCCGCGGCTGATTTCGCAAAGCGCAAGCTGAAGCGTGCAGGGGCCGTTATGAATGGTCGCGCATGCCGGCCGAGCGTTTGCCCTGGAAGACCGGCAGCCGCCAGTGGTAGCGCAGCGACGCGAGCCGCATCATCACACACGCGAGCGTTGCAGCCCACGGTGTCCACCAGTCCGTCCAGCCCGCATACGAAAAGCCCACTTGCACGGCTGCGCCGAGGAGCGCGGCCGATGCATAGATCTCGCGCTCGAGAATCGCGGGCACGCGCGAGAGCACGACGTCGCGCATCACACCGCCGCCCACCGCGCTGACGATGCCGAGCACAATCGCAAGCTCGGCATTGTGGCCGTATGCGAGCGTTTTCTGCGCGCCCGACACCGCGAACAGACCCAGTCCGATCGCATCGAAGAACAGCACCGGCTGACGCAGCCGGCGCACCTGCGGATACGCGAGAATCGTCACTGCGGACGCGGCGAGCGCGGTGGCCAGATAGCGCCAATTCGACAGTCCTGCGGGCGGAATCGCGCCGATGCACACGTCGCGCACGATGCCGCCGCCGCACGCGACCATGAAGGCGATCACGACGATGCCGAACAGGTCGAGCCGTCGCTGACGCGCGGCGACGGCGCCGCTGATCGCGAACACGAAGGTACCGATCAGGTCGAGGATGGTATAGACGGCGTGTGAGTTCACTGAGTGGTTTCGTGTTGGTAGAGCGGGGCGGAACACACTTCCCGTTCAGTCAAAGCTGTTTGAAATAGAACGTCGTCCCGCAGAACGCGCCGTCAGGCATCAGCGCGTAGTTGGGCACGTTGCCCACGCGGTGCCAGCCGGCGCGCTGATAGAGCCGCTCTGCATCGCCGCCGGTCACGGTGTCGAGCACCAGAACCGACTTCTTCTCGGCCCTCGCGACCCGATCGATCTCACGCATCAACGCATGACCGATACCGCGCCCGCGTGCCTTCCTATGCACGAGCATTTTCGCGACGTCCGCGCGATGCGGTTGATTTTCGGGCTGCGCGGTAATCAACTGCACGGTGCCGACGATATCGCCACTGCCATCTTCGGCGATCAACAGTGCGCGCTCGCCGAGTGCCACGCTTTGCGCAACCTTGCTCCAGAACGCAAGCGCGGTCTCGCGCGAGATCGGCAGCATGAAACTGACCGACGCCCCGCCTTCCACGCAGTCGATCAGCACGTCGGCGAGCGCTTCGACGCAGGCGGCCGCTTCATTCCCGCCCACACGCCGTATGGTCATGTTATCGCTCATCCGTTTCTCCGTTCGTTGATTGGCAACGTGCTCAGCGCGACGAGATAACGCGCGCGTTTGCGAGTGGGGTTGCGGAACACGATCGGGCTATCGAGCCGCATCGCCAGGCAGTCGCCCGTTTTGAGTCGCCAACGGGTGTCGCCGACCGTGATTTCCATCGAGCCGTCGAGCATCCACACCTGTTGATGAATGTCCGCGTCACGCGCGCCGGTTTCGTAACTGACGCGCTGACCCGCGGGAAAGTTGACTTCGACCAACTGGATCGCCGAGCGTGCGCTCGGCGACAGATGACGCCGCACGTAACCGGAACTCGGATCGGTCCACACCGCCTGTTCGGCCGCGCGACTGACGGGAGACGGTTCAACGGCCGGCTCGCCATCCTTTTCGAATAGCGACGCGAGCGGCACGTTCAACGCGGTTGCGAGTTTGTCGAGTACGGTTGCGGTGGGACTGCTTTGCCCGCGTTCGATCAGCGAGATATTCGAGCGGCTGACCTTGCTGCGCTCGGCCAGTGCGTCCAGCGACCAGGCCTGCGCGTCCCGCAGCTCCCGGATGCGGCGCGCAATCAGGGCATTGACGTCCATGTGTTCCAGTTTAAGAGATCGCGTCTCCAGTAAACTAGAAGCTGATCTTTTTGTTGTCAATCACGAAGAAAGAGGCCGGAGCGCGGCACCGGTCTTCGCCAACGGCTCACATGAGGGCACGCGTGACCGGATGTCTCAAACTAGCGCCCCCTGCCGGTCTGCGCGGGGATTCGGTGTGACTTCGGCATTCGACGCCATCCTGACCGTCGGAGTATCGACGGGCAACGCCGCGAGTTTTTCGCGCAGGGGGCCCGTGACGCTGTCGAACGCGATCCGCTGACTGCTCGTGAGCGGCGAAGCGCCGGTTCGGCCTGTCAATTTGAGCGGATCGACCGGACGATCCCGCTCGCGCACCTCAAAATGCAGATGGGGCCCCGTGGCCGTGCCAGTGCTGCCTACCGCCCCGATCGACTGTCTTTCAGTCACCGCAGCGCCGACGCGCAGATTGCGGGCGAAGGACGACAGGTGCGCGTAGTGCGTCGTATAGCCTCGCGGATGACTGAGCACGACGATGTTGCCGTATCCCTGTTTGAAGCCAACGAACCGCACGGTTCCCGAGGCGGCCGCGACCACCGGTGTTCCCTTTGATGCGGCAAGGTCCACGCCGGTGTGCATGTGATACTTGCCCTTGACCGGATGGGTTCGGTAACCGAATGGGGAGCTGACGCGAGCGTGGTCGAGAGGCATCGTAAATGGCGTGGCCGAGAGCCGCTGTCCGCCGAATGAGTAGTAGTCTCCGTTGGTGTGCCCCGGCGCGACGAACCACACGGCCTGATAGACCTCGCCGCCTGAGCGCAGCTCGACGGCCGTCAGGCGCATGCGCTGTGTGGTCGTACCTTCGCTTCCGTAGAGAACCTGGTAGGTGTCGCCTTTCCGGGCGGGCGCGGCGAGGTCGAGCCGAGGGGCAAAGATACGAGCGATTTGCTCCTGTGCATCCACCGGCACGTTGGCTCGCACCAGCGTGTCGCGCAACGTGCCTTCGATTCGCCCCGCGTACGAACCACTATTGGCCTGCGGCATGACAAACGACGTGGCGTCCGATAGCTGGCTATCTCTGGCCTCACTAACAGACCCGTCGACAGCCGGCACGGTCAGTTCAATGTCGGGGGAAGACAGGGTTGCGCTCGATTTGATCAGCCGGCTGGCGATGTCCGTTTTGACAACCCAATCCGACGTGCCCACGAGCGCGACGGTGCCGCATAGCAGTACGACACGTGCCGAAGACGTGAATCGGCAATTTGCTAAACAACCGACCTTGGAGGAAATGGCGTGAGCGCTGGAGCAGGCATGACGTAGATAGGGCAAGCGCATCATTGCAAAACCTCGCTGGAATAAAAGGGCGGCAGGCATGCATGACATCGCTTGAAACACAGCAGAAAGCCAATAGACAAAGGGCTAATCGTCCGCGCTACGCAACCCGATAAGAGGAGCCTTTAGTCTATGAATCGCGGCTATCCCCGAGTATCGGGCGAATCCGATTTTTGAGATGGGAGCGGTCAAGGCAGGGAGGCGGTGGTGGTGGATTGCACGCCGACGCAGAGGGCCCATGCCTGGAGCGCGGCGAAGCGGTTTTCGCCACCCGTACATTTTTCCGTATCAACAAATACGAATTAAAAAATGGATAGAAATTGCCGATTCGTTTTACGAATTTATTTTTTCTACTTTCGATAAGCTTGTGTCAGAAAAGTCCTACGCTTTATTACGCATAAAATTACATGTATTAGTAGAAATACTGATGCTGTAGTCAGACTACATTCCTACATTAACCACCACGAAGAGCCGCTACAGCCCATCCAGCTGCGCCGATTCTTCTTCCTACAGGCAATCGTTTGCAGTCATCGCTGCATGCCTGTTTTCGCGTCCGCTTTCCACCCACCCGACGCGCTCCGCTGCCCCCAGAAAAGCACAATTTCGGAGAGACAACTATGCAAAAGAAAATTTGGCCGGCCGTCGCGATAGCGGCGGCCGTGAGCGCTGCTGCGCACGCGGAAATCCCCACGCCCGGGCTCGACTTCGCGCCCATGCCGACGGTGCTGAACGCCTTCGCGTCGGCGGCGGCGCATCGGCGCGCCGAGTCGCTCGTGAGCAAGATGACGATCGACGAAAAGCTGCAGTTCATTCATTCCCAGTACGCAATGTCAGCCGTGCCCGGCGGCGGCGCGGGCTACATCCAGGGTGTGCCGCGCCTCGGCATTCCCGACCTGAACATGGTCGACTCCGCAACGGGTTCGGGCAGCACCACGCAAGCATCGACCACCTTCCCGGCGACGCTCGCGGTGGCGGCTAGCTGGGACCGGGCGCTGTCGTGGAACTTCGGCAAGCAGATTGCGATCCAGCTGCGTCAGCAGGGCTTCGGCATGGGGCTCGGCGGCGGCACGAACCTCGCGCGTGAGCCGCGCGGCGGCAGGCTTTTCGAGTATCAAGGCGAGGATCCCGTGCTCGCGGGCGAAATGCTCGCGGCGCGCACCGACGGCACGCAAAGCCAGAAGGTCATCGCGACGATCAAGCACTACATGGGCAACGAGCAGGAACATAACCGCGGCGGAGGCAACAGCCAGATCGACGAGCGCACGATGCGCGAGCTCTATCTGCTGCCGTTCGAGATCGCCGCGCGTCGCGCGCAGCCTGGCAACGTGATGTGCAGCTACAACGAGGTCAATGGCACCTACGCCTGCGAGAATTCGCACATCCTCAACGACGTGCTGAAGAACGATTGGCACTTCGAAGGCCAGGTGCAGTCGGACTGGGGCGCGACGCATAGCACGGCACCGGCTATCAATGCCGGTCTCGACGAGGAAGAGGATGTCGGTACGACCGTCTATCTGACGCCGCCGCTGGTCAAGCAGGCGATCGCGAACGGCTCGGTGTCGACCGCCCGCCTCGACGACATGGTCGAGCGCAAGCTGTACGTGATGATCCGCACTGGCGTGATGGACGATCCGCCGAAGGGCGGCGCGACCATCGATTTCTCAGCCGCGAGAGCATTCACGCAGTCGGTCGAAGAGCAATCGATAGTGCTCCTGAAGAACGCCAACAATCAGCTACCGCTGGCCGCCGGCTCGTTGTCGCGCATCGCGGTGATCGGTGCTCACGCCGACGCAGCGGTACTGACGGGCGGCGGTTCGGGCGACACGCGCCATCCGGTGACCGGCGCGTTCGCCGGCTGCGGTGGCCTGACGTTCGGCACGTCGACCGGCTGCAGTTGGTGGCCAAACCCCTGGCTGAAGCTGCCCACGCCGATCGTCTCGGCGATTCAGGCGCTCGCGCCGCAGGCCACGGTGACCTTCGCCGGCAACAGCGACCAGCAGTCGCCGTTTGCCGCCTATACGCAGCAGCAGATCACCCAGGCGGCGACGCTCGCGGCCAACTCGGACGTCGCAATCGTCGTGGTTGCACAGCCGTCCGGTGAGGACTTCGGTGAACTGCCGAGCCTGGGTCTCTCGAATCCGACCAACCAGGACGCACTCGTCGAAGCGGTCGCGGCTGCCAATCCGCACACGATCGTCGTCGTCGAAAGCGGTAACCCAGTGCTGATGCCGTGGAAAGATAGTGTGTCCGCGATCGTCGAAGCATGGTACCCGGGCGAAGGCGGCGGCAACGCAATCGCCAACGTGCTGTTCGGCAAGGTCAATCCTTCCGGCAAGCTGCCCGTCACGTTCCCGGTGCGCGACCAGGACACGCCGACGTGGGGCACGAACGGCGCGTTTGCGGCGAACCCGGTCTACTCCGAGAAGCTCGACATGGGTTATCGCTGGTACGACTCGCAGAACATCACGCCGATGTTCGAGTTCGGCTACGGCCTGTCGTACACCCACTTCGCGTACTCGGGTCTGTCGGTCCAGCATCTGCCGGGCAACCTGATCGACGTGTCGTTCAACGTGCGTAACGATGGCCGGGTCGCAGGTGCGGAAGTGCCGCAGGTGTACCTGGGCGTGCCGTATCAGGGTGAACCGCCGCGGCGTCTCGTGGGCTGGGACAAGGTTGGTCTGAATCCCGGGGAATCGCGCCGTGTGCACGTGATCGTGACACAGCGCATGCAGAGCGTGTGGGATACGACGAACAACCGCTGGCTCTTCGTGCCGGGCAGCTCGGTGTACGTCGGCGCTTCGTCGCGTGACATCCGCCTGCAAGGAAACAGCTAATCAGTGTGACGCTGTAGCGCATGCGGGCGCGCGAGGTTGCGCGCCCGCATGCATTGCTGATTACGCTTTCAGCGTGTTCTTGTAGAACTTCCCATCCTTCATCACGATGCGCAGGTTCTGCTCCGGGTTGGCGATCAGATCGAGATTCTCGAGCGGATTGCCTTCGACGAGCAGCAGATCGGCGTACGCACCTTCCTCCAGTACGCCGAGCTTGCGCGGATACGAATTGCGGTGGCCGGACAGCGCGAGCAGTTGGCCATTGGTGCCGGTGGCCATCCCCAATGCTTCGGCCGGGCTATACCAACGCTTCATGTGCGCGAGCATCGCGCCTTGCCGCCTGGCGATGACCGGCGAAAAGATCAGGTCCGTGCCGAACGCGACCTTGATGCCGTGCTTGCGCGCGAGTTTGAAAGTGTTGTCGGTGCCCGCAACCACTTCAAGAAATTTTTCGCGGCTCTGCGGCGCGAGCGGGCCCACGTCCTCTTCACTGACGAACGGCTGCGTGCTCAGCCACGTACCGTTCTTCGCCATCAACGCCGCAGTCTTGTCGTCCATCAGATGACCGTGCTCGATGCACTGCACGCCCGCGGCAACAGAGCGCTGCACCGCATCGGGGGTATACGCATGCGAGAGAACATAGGTACCCCAGTCAGCGGCTGTTTCGACCGCCGCGCGCAGCTGCTTTTCGGTGAACGTGAGCATGTCGAGCGGACTGCGCGGCGTCGATACGCCACCGGATCCGACCAGCTTGATCTGCGTCGCGCCCTGAATGAACTGCTCGCGCACACGCAAGCGCACCTCGTCTTCGGTGTCGGCGATCGCCGCGCCGCCATCCCGTTCGATCTGGCTAACCTGATTGCTGGTGCGTGGCAGTTCCGACAGTGCGCGAAAATCGCCGTGCCCTCCGGTCGTAGTGATCATCGCGCCGGACGGATAGATGCGCGGCCCGGAAATCATGCCGCTGTCGATTGCCTGCTTCAGTGCAAACGATGGACCGCCCGCATCGCGTATCGTCGTGAAGCCGCGCAATAGCGTGCGTTCGGCTTCAGCACTGGCCGCAAGGTGGACCAGTGCAATGTCGGATTGAAGGATGACCTGAATCGGCACCGCCGCGAGCAGCGCGTGCCAGTGCATGTCGATAAGTCCGGGCATCATGACCTTGCCGCCGCAATCGACGACGATCTTGCCCTCGATCGAAGCCGGCTGCCCCTGACCCAACTGGCTGATGCTATCGCCCTCGACAACCATATAGAGGCCGTCGCGCAATGTCGACGATCTGCCGTCGAACAAACGAAAGTTCATGAATAGCACCGGCTTCGCGGGCGGTCCTGGCGGTTGGATGCTCTGAGCGTTGACGAGACCGGGTAGAACCAGGCTCAGCATCGAGGCCGCGAGTCCGGTGACAAAGCCGCGACGCGACAGGTCCGCGCTGATGCGGCGGTTTGCATATTGCGCTCGAGACTTGTCGCAAAGACATGAAAACGATGGACCGACTCTTCCATTGCCGATGTACTTTCCTGAGGACATAGCTCACCCATAACGTAGAGCACTGTGCATAGAAAGCCGCCGTGTGACTACATTTGACAATTGGCGACCAGAGGGTCAAGCCAGTACAGAGTATCGCCTGCGCAAAAGGAAGGCAAATCCAGATGTCCTGACACAAGCATTGAACTTGCATCTATTAGCCGCGTACTCAATGGCAACATGCGATTGCTGGAACGTCGGCGCGAGCGCGTCGTTTGTGTGGCTGCGCGGTGACGCGGACGACATCCGATCACCGGGAAGACCAGTCAAAATATGGATGGATTTTTCGCTAATTATCTCGTTTGGTCATCCGAATGAACGAAAGCCGCCACGCGCACAATTGCCCCGCCGCATGGCGGCTTTTCGCTTTCTATGAGTCAGCAACCACCTCGTCAATCCTTCTGCTCGAGCAGTGCCTGAATCTTTGCCTCCGTCTGCGCATAGGCGCCTTCTCCGAAGTGCGAGTAGACGATTTGGCCTTTCTTGTCGATCAGATAGAACGCGGGCCAGTATTGGTTGTCGTACGCATTCCAGGTTGCGTACTGGTTGTCCTGGGCGACCGGATAGGTGATGCCGAGCCGTTTGAGCGCGGTCCTCACGTTACCTGTGTCGCGTTCGAACGGATACTCGGACGTGTGCACGCCGATCACCGTGAGTCCCTGATCCTTGTACTTCTGATTCCAGCTTTTCACATAAGGCAGCGTATTGGCGCAATTGATGCAGCTATATGTCCAGAAGTCGACGAGCACCACTTTGCCGCGCAATTGCTCCAATTTGAGCGGCTCGCTATTGAGCCATTGCGTAATGCCGGTGAATTCGGGCGCGGGCGGCCCGCTTTCTTTCGGCGCAGCGATCGCGGACGTACTCGTTGCGATCAACGCGCAGGCAGCGAATGCCGTGGACAACGCGAAGTTCTTCAATCGGGGCATCATGTCAAATTCCTTTGAGTGAAGGGAAAAGGACGGCGAGCCGCGCATACAGCAGCACGTCGTATTGCAGATAGATGGCGAGTGCGGTCAGCATCACGAGTACGCCGAATACCTGTTGCAGGCGTTCGGCGTGACGCGCGACGACGCGGACATGGCGTGTCACGTAATGACCGCCGTAGATGATCGCGAGCATCGGAATCGCCGCGCCGATCGCATAGAGCGTGAGCAGCAGTGCCGACCAGCCGAGATCCTGCGCCTTCACGACGAGCACGAGAATCGAAGCGAGCACGGGCCCGGCACAGGGTGTCCATACCGCACCGAGCGACATGCCGAGCACGAAGCCGCCCGTGTTGCCACGGCCGGGCTGCGTGCCCGGCGTAACGACCGCGCCGATCCAATCGAGTGGACCCTGCAGTTGCGCGACGAGCCAGTCGTAGGGGCGCGGCCAGATCCGCAGGAGCCCCGATAGCGCGAGTAAGGCAATGCCGGTATTGCGCAATACTTGCTGCGCGACATGCACTGTGCTCGATACCGCGCCCAACAGCAGCGCAAATGACGCGAAGGTCAGGATAAAGCCCGCGACGATAAAGAGTGGCCGCGTGCGGCTCGGTTGTTCGACGGAGGTGCCGAGGAGGATCGGCATCACCGGCAGCACGCAGGGGGAAGCAATCGTCAGCAACCCGGCGAGCAGGGCGAGCGGGGTTTCGAGCGTACTGTGCATGATGGACGTTCCGTTGGCTGGGATGGCCGTATTGAAACGCCCGCACGTATCTGGTTTATGTCCACAAACAGGCGAGCTTGCAATGTTGTGTGTCTGCGTACCGCGCAGATACATTGCGACACAAACCTCCTCACGCGCCGATTCGCGGGTTGGTCGATGAAGCTGTATTCGAACGCTGCACTACCGCGTCTTGCGTTTGCGCGCAGCAACTCCCGCTGCATTCACTCTGGCGGTGGAGAACATCGGCATGCGCTCCTGAATCCAGCGCAGTAATTCGAGCGGTCCCGGCGCGAGAGGGCGGCCGGTTTTGACAAGCACCCGCGCCTGCGCGCCGGAAAAAAGCGGATGCGCGACGGGTACGGTCGTCAATTCGCCACTCGCGATTTCGCGGTAAGCAGCGAATTCGCCGATCAGCGTCATGAAGTTGTCGACCGTGACGAAGCGCTTCAATGCACTCAGGGAGTTGGTGGTCAGCGTCGCGCGAATCGGCAGGTTTTCCGCCAACTCCGTCATCTTGACGACATGACCGATCCCAAACGTTGGTGGCATCAGTGCAAGCGGCCACGCGCGCAAATCGTCGAGTGTCGCGGCTTTCTTGCGCTTCGCGAGCGGATGGTCGCTTCGCAACAACAACACGACGGGCTGTGGAGAACTCGCGCGAGATTCGAGCCGTGCATGAGGCGGCGGATTGTACGCGAGCCCGATATGTGCCCGACTTTCCGCGACCTCTTCCTGGATCGCATCGACCGCGAGCATATCAAGTCCGATCTCCAGTTCTGGATATTGGGCACAGAATGGCGCGAGCACATCGTCAACCAGCGTATCGACGAAGCCTTCGCTGACCGCGAGCCGGATTTGCCCGCGCTGCAGGCCTCTCAAGGCGTGCAACTGATCTTCGAGCTTCTCTTGCTGCGAACGATAGCCGCGCCAGAATTCGAGCAGGTGCGTGGCCGCCTCGGTGGGCTTGACTCCGCGCGGCTGCCGCTCGAACAGCACGGCGCCCAGTTCGTCTTCGAGCAGCTTGATCTGCCGCGTAATCACGGAAGGCGAAGTATTGATGCTCTCGGCGGCGCCACGTATGGTGCCGTGCGTGAGCACCTCATTGAAATAACGAAGGCGTTGCTGATTGATCTCTCGCATGTCTTTCCCGGCCGCGGTTATTGCGTTGCCCGTAAAGCAACGATGTGTGAACTTAGTTGCTCTTGCTGCTGACGGCTTGCGCTGTCACTATTCATCTCAAGTGTTGCGACAGCGGTAAACCGGTGGTTCAGTGGCTGCCCTCGAAGTTTGTCCTACTTGCACGGTGCTCGCGTGCGGCTGCGCGATCTGGCGCGCGAGCGGACCCGATTAATTCCGTCTAACGGCCTTATTGAAAGGAGAATGACCATGTCGGATCAGATCAATAGCCGTCGCCGTCGCTTTCTCGGAACGGCCATCGCGGGTATCAGCCTGCTCGAACTGGGACTGAGCGGCCTCGCGCATGCGCAATCGGTCGACACTGCGGGCAATGCGAAAGCGGGTACACGCATCGCGTCGTTCGAGAACTTTCGTTCGATCAATGCCGGCACGCTGAGCGTCAGCTACGCGGAAGCGGGTCCGCAGAACGGACCGGTGGCCATCCTTCTGCATGGCTGGCCGTATGACCCTTACAGCTTCGCCGAAGTGACGCCGCTGCTTGCGGCCGCCGGTTATCGTGTAATCGTGCCGTATCTGCGCGGCTACGGCGGCACGCGGTTTCTGTCGGCGGATACGCCGCGCAACGGTCAACAGGCGGTGGTCGCGGTCGACCTCATCAACCTGATGGACGCATTGAAGATTGACAAGGCCGTGCTCGGCGGCTTCGACTGGGGCGCGCGTACGGTCAATATCGTCGCCGCACTGTGGCCGCAACGCGTGAAGGCAATGGTGTCGGTGAGCGGCTATCTGATCGGCAGCCAGGAAGCGAACCGCGCGCCGTTGCCGCCTAAGGCCGAGCTCGCGTGGTGGTATCAGTTCTATTTCGCTACCGAGCGTGGCCGCGCGGGTTATGAAGCGAACCGTCATGACTTCAACAAGCTGATCTGGCATACCGCCTCGCCGAAATGGAATTTCGACGACGCCACGTTCGAGCGCTCCGCCGAATCGTTCAATAACCCGGACCATGTTGCCGTGGTGATTCACAACTACCGCTGGCGTTTGGGGCTCGCGCAAGGCGAGCCGCAATACGACGAACTCGAACAGCGCCTTGCGAGCGGACCGACGATCGCGGTGCCGACCATCACGCTCGAAGGCGACGCGAACGGCGCCGCGCATCCCGAGCCCGCAGCATACGCGAAGAAGTTTACCGGCAAGTATCAGCACCGCAATATCAGCGGCGGCATTGGCCACAACCTGCCGCAGGAAGCGCCGAAAGCCTTTGCGGACGCGATTCTCGACGTCACGCGCCTTTGATCGAGCCGGCGCACACGCGATGTACGCCATCAATGCGGCGAAGCGCTTTTTGTATCGCAATGTATCGACACCGTACGCAGACAAGGACGCTTGCAGAAATGGGGGGTGACGAAAACATTGCAGATACGTTGCCGCGTTCAAATGTCTTCACGCAAGGTTGATTCACAACGTTGCGTGTGAATCAGGCGGGACATGACAGTGCATCCCCGTTGATGGCTTCGCGTCCCGCTCAATCCGTTAATCCCTGATGGTCTGATATCCGGAGAAGACTCATGAAACTCGTTCAATCGCTGATCGTCGCCGCACTCGTTGCCGCTCCCGTCGTTTCGTTCGCGCAGTCGCAGCCGCAACAGGCTGTTACCCGTGCCGAAGTCCGCGCGGAACTCGTCCAGTTGGAAAAGGCCGGCTACAACCCAGCGAGCGACAACGCGCAATACCCGCGGAACATCGAGGCCGCGCAGGCGCGTCTCAACGCGGCACATGACGCGACCGCTTACGGTGGCGCCGCGAACGGTAACTCGGCTTCGGGCTCGCGCGTGCCGATGAAGCGTGCGGCGGCGGAGGGCGCGAACGACGGCTCCAACGTGATCGGCCTTGGTTCGATCTACGCCCATTCGTGATCGGGTGGAAATCGGCAGGTAGTGGTTTAGCCGGATGCGTTCAAGAAGCGCGCCTTTTTTGGGTCGACCACGCCGGAATGCGCGCTCGCCGGGCAAGCACACCTCTCATCACATGCGTTTATCGCACCTCTCCTTTGCCGGCTAATTCGCCGGCCGATTAAAACGGCACCCGTCGCGAACATAACGTGAGCAGGGTGCCGTTTTCCAATTGCGGACACGTCGCGCGTCCTATAGATAAGTTCCCTTAATGCGGCCTTCGAAGATCGCGGTGTTGATGTCCCAATCGTCGACGGTACCCGTGCCGCCGCCGTCCACCGTGACGACGACCGAGCGGCCGCCGCGCAGCGTCTTCATCTGATCGACGGTCAGTGTTTTTTCAGGTGCCGGGTCGCCCGCGCAACGCGGCAGGTCCTTGATGATCACAGTGGCTTTCATGGCATGTCTCCTTGACTTGGAAAGGCGAGCACCGTGCGGCGCCCGCTGCGATTTCTGCAAGGCCTATGCCAATGTGAGGGCACATATGTCTCAACATGGAGCGGGGGCCGCCATGCAAAGCCTGGCAAGGATGTGCGCCATAGGCTCGTCGCATCGCACTGGAAACCACCGCGATCACGAGTCGAAGTGTTCGGGCGGGTCCCACGAATCGCGTGCGACTGGTTGGGGCGCAGCGCAGCGTCACGCCTGCCGGAACCGGGAGGACGAGACGCAAAGGGAAGCACAAACGGAAACGGCACGCGCCATGTGCGCGTGCCGTCATGGTGAAACGTCCCGGAAAGCCGTGCTAGCGGCGCTGCCGTTTGCGCGGCGAGGCTGCTTCGGCGATACGCTGATGCGCAGCCGGAAAGCCCGGCGGGTACTCGACGACGCGCGTCGCGGCCGGCACCACCGGCGCGGCCAGACTCGAGCGCGCCCCCACGCGCGCGCCGCCGACGATCGCGGCCATCGCCTCGCGGTCCAGTTGGACGCTCTCGGTCAGATCCTTGATGATGAGCTTGGCCATGACGGCTCCGGAAAAACGCTCCGGCGGACGGACCCGCTCGGGTTCCGGCCGCCGCGCCTGGAAGGCATTCGGTGTCTCGTTCGTTGTGCTGAGGTCTCAACGCACTATCAGTATAGGAAATCGGTTCGCGGCGCATGGCCCCGGTGTTGCCGAGGCAGTGAAGAAACCTCTGGTCCCCCGCCGCCGCCCCGGCTTACACGGCGGAGAAATTGGCGCCCCAGAGTGTGGGGTCGACGTTCAGCTTCAGCGGCACGAAGCTCGCGCCAATCACGCCGACGTTGTTGAGCGCCGCGACCTGGACGGTTTGCTGCTGAACCAGATTCTGATTGACCGTGACGTTGACATTGGCGATGCCGGCAAGGCTGCCGAGACCGCCCGAGGGAACGGGCACGTTGCTGCCGGTGCCGCCGGCGATCCCGGACATGGTCCGGCGGTCGAGTTCGCGGGTGCCGGACAGATCGCGAATCATGAGGGATGACATGGCGTTTCTCCAAAGACGTATGGAAAGCGGGCGTGAATGGCGCGCGGCGAAGCGTCCCGCGGCAGCGGGCGCCGCGCCGCGCCGCGCATCACGCGAAGTTGCTGTTGTTCGACGTGACATACGGCGTGAACGTCGAGGTGATGCCTTCGGCGAACGCAACGTTGTTGCCGTTGGCGTTCTGCAGGCTAAGTTCGTTATTGATCATCTGCGTGGTGTCGACGTCCGTCTTGGTGTACGGCTTATAGACCGAACTGTAGCTGTAGTAGCTCGGGCCGAAGCCGCCACGTACGGCCTGCATGGCTTTGCTGTCGAGTTGCTCGGTGACGGACAGGTCTTTGATCAGCAGCGTTTTCATGGTGAGTCTCCAGAAAGAAGAGTTCGCAGTGTTGCGAGTGGTTTCGAGCAACCGGTTTGCTCGGACATCACTAACGCACAGGCTGTGCCAGTGTTGATCAAGTGTCCGGAGGATAGTGGCGACAGCTTGGCGCATAAGGGTTTTGGGCCTGGGCCGGCCTCCGTGCCGGGCAGGTCCGCGCACATTGCAGCGCTCGGAACGGTGGCGGCCGTCCGACATGGCAGCGCGCCGTGTTGGCTCGCGCACGACATTGCGCGGGCGCGGCTGCGGCGCGGCGCGCGGCTCATGCCTGGTTTGCCTGGTTTGCGAAAGCGCGGACCGGGAGCTAGTATCGAAACGGCACATGTAACCGGTTACGGCAGATTCTCTATCGACCCGCGTGGCTACGGTCGCACGCGACACGGTCCAGCGGCAACGGCGGTGCTTCGCACAAATGGCTAGCCTTGCGCGTGTGATTCTCGACTTCCAGAGCGGCGAGCTGTCGCGCGACGAGTTTGTCGCGCAGCTCGACAGCGCATTGGCGGCCGAGCAACTCGGTCCGACGCGGCTGCTGGAGACGCTGTACGCCGCGCACGGGCAGACGCCGCTACCGGAAGACCTCTATCTGGAAGTGCGCCGGCGCATCGAGTTGCTGCGCCTGTCGAACGTCGCGGCGGGCGGCGAGGAAACCGGCATTCAGACCACGATCGACGTGCCGTCGCTGCGCTCGCCGAGCGCGAAGAACGCGGGCAGCGCGGGCGCCGGCGGTGCCGCGAATACTGCCGGAAACGCCGCGCGCGAGACCATCAAAGGCATCGGCGATACGCTGAATAATCGCTTCGTGCTCGAAGAGTGCCTCGGCGTGGGCGGCATGGGCACCGTGTACAAGGCACTCGATCTGCGCAAGCTCGAAGCGTCGGATCGCAAGCCCTATCTCGCCATCAAGGTGCTGAACGTCCAGTTCCGGGGTAATCCGAATTCGCTGGTTGCATTACAGCGCGAAGCGCGCAAGGCGCAGGTGCTCGCGCATCGCAACATCATCACCGTGTACGACTTCGACCGCGACGGTCCGATCGTCTATCTGACGATGGAGTACCTGAGCGGCAAACCGCTGAGCCAGCTGCTGCGCACGCCCGGCTATCAAGGCATGCCGGTGCGTGCCGCGTTGCCGATCGTGCGCGGCATGTGCGCGGCGCTCGCGTACGCGCATGAGCGCGGCTTCGTCCATTGCGATTTCAAGCCCGCGAACGTGTTCTTGACCACGAATGCCGAAGTGAAGGTGATCGATTTCGGCATCGCGCGCGTATTCCAGCGGCCGGAAGAGGAGGGCGACGCGACCGTGTTCGATCCGGGCAGTCTCGGCGCGTTGACGCCCGCCTATGCGAGCCCGGAGATGATCGAACACCGTGAGCCGGACCCGCGCGACGACATCTACGCGCTGGGTTGCATCACGTACGAGCTGCTGACGGGACATCATCCGTTCGATCGCCTTTCGGCCACCCAGGCGCGCAATGCCGATTTCAAGCCGCAGCGTCCGCCGAATCTCGACACGCGGCAGTGGCGCGCGCTGCGTGCCGCTTTGTCGTTCGATCGCAATACGCGGATGCCGAGCGTCGCGCGCTTTATCTCCGAGTTCGACACTGAAGCGCGCGCGGAGAAGTCGGGCACGCTCGCCTGGACCGGGCTCGCAGCTTTGGCCGTTGTGTGCGCCGCCACGGTGGGCGTGCTTGCCTTTCGCTCGGGAACCAGCCGGCAAGCTGCGCAAGCCGAGGCAGCGAAAGCGTTGGGCGACCAGGTCGATCGGGCCGGTGGCGCGTCCAAGGCCGCGCCCTCGACGAGCGTCGCGCAGACCACGCCCTCTTCGGCGGGCGCGAATGAAGGAAGTACCACACCGGGTGGTGCGGCCACCACTGCAGTCCCGACACCACCAGTTTCGTCCCCGCTTGCGCCGCCGCCCGCCTCGACGCTTGCCGCGATCGTGCCCACGCTCGCACAGGTGCCGTGTTCGGCTTTATCGGGTGCGGTGCAGGATCACGCATTGACGGTACGCGGTTTCCTGTCGCAGCGTTACGGTGCAGCCCGTTTGAAGCAGAGGTTGGCCGCACTGCCCGGCGTCGATACGGTTTCGCTCGACGTGCGGCCCCTCGCCGACGATAAATGTGACGTTGCCAGGACGCTCGGGCCGTACCTGGTGCGCAACTGGCAGGCTGGGCGCGTCGCGTCGCTGCAAATGCGTCCGCCAAGCGGCTTGCTGACCGAGCATGACCCGCTAGTGGTCGACCTGAAAGCGCCCCCCTTCGATTCCTTTGCGACCGTCGACTACTACCAGCTCGACGGCCACGTCGTACACATGGTGCCGAGTCACCTCTTGCCGGACAACCAGATGCAGCCGCACGGCTCGTACACGATCGGCAGCAGTGCGGGTGACTGGACCGTATCGAAGCCGTTCGGCTCGGAGATGGTGGTGCTGGTGATCACACCGGTAGCGCTGTTCGACAAGCTGCGTCCGGAAAGCGAAACGCGCGCAGATTATCTGCGCGCGCTCGAAACGCGGCTGACGCAGATCGGCGGTCAATATGGCCAGGATCGTCTGTTGGCGGATTTTGCGCCGATTACGACCAGGCCTGCCGCGCCGTGATCCGTCGGGAACCCGATCGAAATGCGCTTCGCGGGCGAAGCCGCCCTTAGCGCAGATCCTTGACGACGCGAAAACCGTCCTGCGATTGACGCACGCCGGCGCTGTATTTGAAACGTGTCGCGCTGAGCATGTAGTCGCCGCCCTCGCGCCATGAGCCGCCACGAATCACGCGCATCTCGCAGCCTGGGGTGTCCCACACGCGGCCGTCGACAGGGGCGCCCTGATAGGAGTTGTGCCAGCAGTCGGCGGTCCATTCCCAGACGCCGCCGTTCATATCGTACAAGCCGAGCGGATTCGCGGCGAACGTGCCGACGCTTTCCGGGCCCTCCTTGTGCCACGGGTCGCCGCAGTCCTTGCAATTGGCGGTGCCCTTGCGCATTTGCTCGCCCCACCAGTAAGCGGTCGTGGTGCCGGCGCGGTCCGCGAATTCCCATTCGGCTTCGCTCGGCAGACGGTATGGTTTGCCGGTCGTCCGGGTCAGCCATTTGACGTACTGCTGCGCGTCGTCCCAGCTGAGATCGCGTGCCGGTGCGAACTTGTTGCTATTGCTCTGCGGTGTCAGCTTCGGGCAGGCGTTTGCGGCCACGCACACATTCCATTGCTCGACCGTCACCGGGAACTTGCCGATCGCGAATGGCGCGCCGATGTTCACGCGATGCACGGGCTTTTCCGAGGGATCGTCGGTATTGCTGCCCATTGCGAACGAGCCTGCGGGCACGGGGACCATGATCGGGCAGGCCGCGCAATCGCGCATTTCACCGGCCGAAGGCGGATGGGCGACCGCTTTTTCCGCAAGTGGCGCGGCGGCGGTTGTGGCGGGGGGCGCCGGGGATGGCGCGGCAGCCGGGTGCGCCGACGCCGGGGTGGCCGCGCTGGCTTGCGTCGCCGGACGCGCGCCCTGTGCAGGCTGCGTGGATTGAGCGGCATGACTGCTCTGCGCCGCGGGTGCGGCTGACGGCGCGGCCGGCGTGGCGCTCACCGCGGGACTCGAAGCAGCCGCGCGCAGCCGGTCGATGCGCGCATGCGCGAGCGGCGCGAAACGGCCATTCGGATAGGCCTTCAGATATGCCTCGTAATCCGCTGGGTAGTTGCTGTCCTTGATCGACTCCCAGAAGGTGATTTCGTATTGTTCGCCGCTCTCCTTCGGCATGATGCCGCGACTGCGCGGCGTGATGGCGGGGTCGTATGACGTAACGGACGACTCGATTGCCGTTTCGCTTGCGGAAATGGCAGGAGCCGCAACAGACAGCCACGGTTGCTGCATTCCGCCCGTGGCGGCGCGTACTTCAGCGGCAACGTGTCGAAACAACACGTCGAGCGGTTGAGCCGATGTGTCGGCATCACGAAGCGCCCGCAGCAAAGCGCCGGTATAGACCCCATGGCGAGAACCGTCAGCCGCGAAACTGCCCGGTGCGGTCGCGTAGGCAATCACGGTGTTGGCAGAGACTTCCGGCCCGGCGATCGCGACTGCGGCGGGCGTGAATGGATTGTCCAGGCACGTATCGAGAATCACGAGATTCAGGCGGCCCGCGCGGGCCGATTGCATGGCATGCAATACGGTCTTCAGTTCGACGCCGCTATTGAGCAGCGACGCGGGCGCACGGCTATCGGCTCGCGCATCGGAGGCCGCCGGCAGAAGCAGGGTTTGCCCGCCGATTTGCATTCCATGTCCGGCGAAATAGAACAGTCCAAGATCGCCTGTCGACAAACGCCGTTGAAATTCGCCAATGGCCTCGAGCATTTGCTGCGCCGTAGCATTCGTGCGAGCGATGACTTCGAAACCACGCGCGCGGAGGGCATCGCCGATCGATCTGGCGTCGCGCGGCGCGTTGGACCGGAGCGGATCAACGGCATTGCCGTATTCGCCGTTGCCGATCACGAGCGCCACGCGCCGGGAATGCGTGCCGTCACGCGAGACAGCAAAGGGGGACGCGAGCAGCGCCGTTTGCGCCGTGGGCTTCGGACTACTTGCTACCCAGGCCGCGTGCGGCTCGATGCTCTCACGTCGTGCCGCCGCACCGGCACTGTCCCAATGCGCCTGGATTGCCCCAACCATGCACACCAGCAGGAATCGTCGCCACATCTTTATATCCTGTTTGTACCGGACAGACTTCAGGCGTCCGTACATCGCGGTGCCTGTACTTTTCATTAACGATAGCACGCGCTTTACGTCACAACTGTCCGGGAGTCCTTAACGCGTCATACGGTTAACGAGCATTGCGTTTCTTTTTGGCAAGCTGCGACCTAAGCTGATTCACAAAGTCTCCTCACACGGTCGTTTTAACTAGGTGGCTGTCTGCTGGATTCCACGCGGACATGCCGCTCGAACACCCGGAAGGTCATCGATAGCCGGGCCCAGCCATGACTCCTGTTCAGGAGAGTGCGCTATGCGAAGAACCCGTGTTTCCTTTCTTTTCGGCAGACATCAGCCCGCGCAAATGCATCCCGGCGGATTGCGCGCGGTGGCGTTCACGGCGCTCGTCGCGGCATGCATCGGCATCGGATCTGGCGGTATTGCACGCGCCGAGCAGACGCCGTCACCGCCCGGCGCCGAGGAGTACATCATCTGGCCGTCGGATGGTGCGGTGATTCACGGCGGCAAGTTGTGGGTGCGCATGGGGCTGCGCAATATGGGCGTGTGTCCGAAAGGCGTCGCGTTTCCGAATACCGGCCACCATCACCTCCTGATCGACACGGATCTGCCTGCGCTCGATCAGGAGATTCCATCGGATCGCCAGCACCTGCATTTCGGCGCGGGCCAAACCGACGCGCGCATCGAGTTGCCGGCCGGCAAGCACACGCTTCAGCTGATTCTCGGCGACCACAATCACGTGCCGCACGTACCGCCCGTGTATTCGAAGAAGATCACCATCACCGTGCTAAAAGACTAACGTTCGAACTGGTCAAGCGGGAACGGAGAGACCTCATGAACAAGATCATCGCGCTCGCCGCGTTCGTCGCGGCGGCACTGACGGCATGGGCCGCGCCGCAACGCGCGTGGGCTGACGCGACGCCGTCGCCGCCCGGCGCGTACGCCTATATCGGCTATCCGAACGATGGCCAGGTGGTGCCCGCCAATAAGCCCTTTCGCGTATGGTTCGGCCTGCGATTCATGGGAGTGGCGCCGAAGGGTGTGAAGTACCCGAATACGGGCCACCATCATCTTCTGATCGATTCCGAACTGCCGCCAATGGATCAGGAGATTCCATCCGATCGCCACCATCTGCATTTCGGCGCGGGCGAAACGGAAACGATGATCCAATTGCCGCCGGGCAGACATACGCTGCAGCTCCTGATGGGCGACGACATGCATATGCCGCACCAACCGCCCGTTTACTCGAAGAAGATCACGGTGATCGCGCGCTGACTGTCATTACGCAGCCAACAATGTTCGACGCACTGTTGGCCGCCATCCACCATCCACGCTTCTCCTTCTCTGGCCGGTTCGCGACAGAACGGCTCGTGAGCCCTTCCGGGCCCTTGTCATAAGGCGTTGGAACTGTGCATGAGGAAAGCGAGGCACGATTGGCATGACCCATGCGTCGGTAGCGCCCGAGCAGACAAGTTGCTCGAACCCCGACGCACGACGATGCGCTTTCCCTTTCCAGGAGATTTGTCATGAACACGCTGATGATCAAGGACCTGTCCAACACCGAACAGCTCGACAGCAAGGCGATGAGCGCCGTGCGCGGCGGCAACGGCTACTGCTGTTTTCCCCCGTCGTACTTCAGCTACGCGCCCGTCTATGCGCCGACCAGCATCAAGAACGTCTCCACGACGCAGATGATCAACACGGAGATGAACATCCAAAGCGCGAACGGCAATAACTCGGCGTGGGTCGCCGGCACGACGACCACGATCGAACCGCACGTAACCTCGAACAACTCGTCCTACGTGTACTGAGCGGCGCGGTGCACGCGCGGCCCGAGCGGCCGTGCGCGCGTACCGCGCACCACGCGAGTCGCTCAAAAAGACCGCTCATCCAATCGTCCTTTCCACGCATCCTTCGCGTATCGGCCGTTTCCCGCATCAACATTTCCGCGGCTTCATTGCTGAAGCGGCGCTTAGGCGGCTCGGCCTGAACACCGGCCATTTCGGGCAAAACAGACGGATAGCATCGGAGACACAACGTGTCAGCACTGCCGGAATCGTCGCTCGATTCTTCGTGTGATTCGCCTGACTTCCAGCGGTGTCGCGCAGCACCCGCGGCGCCGCGCGGCATGGTCCGCGTGCTGCGGGACATCGGCGCGGCAGCGCTGTGCGCGTTGGCCTTGAGCGCTTGCGTCGATGTCAGCATGCCGGCCTATCAACGCCCGGACACGCCGGCCAAGACATCATGGTCGGATCGCAAGGGCGCGCCGGTATCGGCGGCGGAGACAATCGAGCGCGACTGGTGGAAAGGCTTCCAGGACCCCTATCTGAATACGCTGATCGACAAGGCGATTGACGGCAACTTCGACATCCGGGTGCTCGCCGCGCGTATCGAAGTCGCGCACACGCAGATCAGCGAGACACAAGCGGCCGCATTGCCGACGGCGGATCTCGGTGCCGGACTCGACTACACGAAGACGACCGGCCAGCCTCTCACGAAGACGTATAACCTCGCGTTGCAGGTGAATTGGGACATCGACATCTGGGGCAAAGTCGAAAAAGGCGTGCAGGCGCAAAAGGCCGAATTCCACGCAAGCGAGGCGGATTGGCGCGCAGGGTATCTCGAGCTCGTCGCGAATGTGGCCAGTACCTATTTCCAGATCCTTCAATTCGACGACCAGATCGAACAGCAGCAAAAGACGATCGCCACCAACCGCCAAATCCTGACGATCTACGAAGGCCAGGCGCGCAACGGACTCGTGCCGCAAACCCTGGTCTTGCGCCAGCAGGCGGAGATCAACCGGCTCACTCATGATTTGTATGAGATCCGTCGCTCCCGCGCGGTTTCCGACAACGCGCTGTGTACGCTGCTCGGCGTACCGGCCGGCGAATTCCAGGTGCCGCAGGGCCATTTGCAGGAGCGGGTCAAATTGCCGGACGTGCCCGATGGTTTGCCCGCGCAGTTGCTCACGCGGCGCCCCGACGTGGTGGCGGCCGAATTCAGGGTACTCGAGGCCTATGACCTCGTCGGCCAGTCGAAGCTCGCGCAATTGCCGAGCATCGGCCTCACCGCGCAGGGCGGCACGGCGAGTTACGCGCTGAACCAGTTGCTGAAGTCGTTCACGTTCGGCTTGATGCCGAGCATCAACATTCCGCTGTTCGATCCGGGCGTGCGCGCGCATGTGAAGGTGACCGAGGCGCAATCGAAAGTCGCCGAGCAGCAATATCGCGTGGCCGTGATGGGCGCATTCGAGGAAGTCGAAAACGCGCTCGTCAATCTGAGTGCCCATAAGGCGCAGCACACGGAATTGCAGCAGCAGGTGGCGCGCCTGCAAATCGTCGCGGATCAGATCCAGTCGCAGTTGCGCCTCGGCGTGGTGTCGCAGCTCGAAGTTTTCGAAGACGAGCGGACCTTGCTGGAGGCGCAACAGGCGTTGCTGGAAAACCACCAGTTGATTCTGTCCGACACGGTCACGCTATATAAAGCGCTTGGCGGCGGCTGGCCGAGTATCGACGTGCAAGCGCAGGTCAAAGAGAAGTAACGAAGCATTGAGCTAATCCCAGAGTTGGCGTAGTGCGCGGGTATTTCGTCTGCTGAGGGATTGCCCGCTCTCCTCTCAACCGACGATATCCAAATTGACACTCGCCATGCGTGACTTACAATCCTTAAGGGGTCAGCGCTTACCTGGCTCTTCACGACAGTATCGTTGCGCCGTTGTTCTTCGTCCCGTTCGCCCCGCGTCCTCGCCGCGGCGGGTAAGCGCTTAGTGATCCAGATAAAATGGCCGCCGGCGAAGCTCCGATTGCTGAGATGCGCGCGACAGTAGACGCTGCCTTCGACGTCGTGTTGTCGCCGGTCGCGTGCGCGCAGCGCCCCGCGCTCGACGCCATTCGCATCGTCGACAACCTGTTCGCCATCGGCCGCAGCGAAGCGCCGTTCAACGACTATCCCGCTCAATCGATCGCGGGTCTCTCGCGCCGGCACGCGCGCCTTTTCATCGAGCACGGTGCGATTTATGTTGCCGATCTCGGCAGCAAGAACGGCACGACCGTCAACGGCACAGCGGTGCGGCAAACGCCCGCGCGTGTGCGCGCGGGTGATGAACTCTGCTTCGGCGGTGAGCTGTGCTATCGCGTCGGCGTCGAGCCGCGCGCGCGCATCGTCGCGAGTGGAAGCGCTTCTGCCGTCATGAATCTGTTGTTGGTGCCGCAGCGCGAAGACCTCGGTCTGCAACCGGTCGACGTGCTGGCTTTTCCGTTTCTGGTCAGCAAAACGGACGCAGTTTTCTCGCGCTATAAAGACCGCTATCCGCACCAGGTCAATTACATTTCGCGGCGCCATGCACATCTGTTTCTGAAAGGCGGCGAGCTCTATGTGGAGGATCTGGGCAGCACGAACGGCACATTCGTGAACGGCAGGCGGCTCGACGAATCGGCATTGCCGCTCGCGGAGGGCGACGTCGTTGCATTTGGCGGCGACCACTTCGTCTACAGGGTGTCGCTACAGAAATTATCCGACGGCGAGCCCACCGTGACACAGCTTTCCCTGCGTCCCACTGCCGACAGCGCCGCCGACGCCGACAAGACAACCTTCGTCGGTGCGGCGCATTCGTTCCTCGACATCTTTTGCGTCGATCCGGCGCTGCAACGCGAAGACGAGGTGAATGAGGCGGCGCAGCCGGGCTCAGCGCGGGCGAAGCGCGATGGCGCGGGAGCCGCGCACAGCGCAAAGACGGCGAAAGGCGCGGCGGGCGCACATGCCGCGAACAACCAGAACGGCGCCTATGCAAGCAGCAGAAACGGCGCCGCAAGGGGCAAGCCGCGCCGCTGGAAGATGCTCGCCGGCGAATTGCACAAGGCGTTCGCGGACGACGAGGGCGCCAATGTGCGGCGCGCCGCGGCGTGGGGCGGCGCTGGTGTCGCCATTGTCGTCGCGCTTGGCGTGGGCCTCTATCTGCACGGTTCGTCGGAGCGCCAACTGAAGAACCTGCTCGCGAGCGGCGATTACGCGAGCGCCGTCACTGTGGCGCGCGGCTATCTGGCCACGCATCCTGCGGACACGAAGGTCCGCGCACTGGCGAGCGAGGCGTTGTTGAAGGCGAAATTACCGGGTTGGCTCGAAGCGCTGCAAAAGACGCAGTTCGACCGGGCCGATGCGCTGCTGAATGAGATGAAGGCGTCGAGCGCCAACAATGCCGACGCCGCGTCGCTGGTCGGCCAATTGCAGTGGGTCGGCGATCTCGAACGTTTCGTCGCGGCGCGCGGCGGCGTCGACGCCCCGATCCGCATGTATGCGGACGAAGCGACGATCAACGATCTGCTGCACCGCTGGGACGACGACGCCACGAGTCATCAGCGCGCGCTCGACCGGATTGCGAGCTACGTGCCCGTCTTCGCGGAGCCGTACGCTCATACGCTCAGTCATTTGCGTAAGCTCGAAAGCGACGATTCGGTGTACGTCGCCGCGATCGACCGGCTCAATGACGTGATCCACACCGAACTCGCGCGCGATAAACCCGACGCGCTGCCCCCCGTGCTCGACGATTACGCGCAGCGTTATCCGCGGCTCGCGGGGCTCGATCGAGTGCGTGACGATTTGCGCCAATACACCGCGTTGCTGAATGCCGCGTTGAGCCGTCAATGGACGTCATTGCTCGCGATGATGAAGACGGCGCGCTTCAGCACACCACCTTTTCAGACCGAGTTCCAGCGGCTCGCGGCCACGCGTTTGCCGTCGGCGGACATCGTTCGGCGCCAGGACGCGGTCGATGCCGCGTGGCGGCGCGGCGACGCGCAGCAGGCCTTGAACGATTTAGAGTCGATGCCCGCGAACCCGTGGTCCGACGTGCTCTCGGCCGAAGCGGCGCACAAGAAGGCGTTGTCCGATCAATACAACGATCTGCAGAAAACGCGCGGGGCGAAGGATTACGACGAGCGTCTGCTGTCGTTCTACGCGAGCCTCGATCCGCAAGCCGATGCGTGGTTCGTGCAGTCGATCCAGAAGGACGTCGCCGCCTTGCATGACAAGGCGCTCGCGCATGCTCAGGATCTATGGCTGCGCGCGCAAAGCTTGTGGAAGGAGTACCGCGCGAATGGCCCGATCGGCGGCACGCAGCGGCTCGAAGCCGGCATTTCGCCGGGCTTTCGCAATGAGGCGCGCCTGCTGTCCGAGGCGCAAACGGCGGCGCGGCAGGGTATGCGCATCTATACGCAGCTGAAGGCCGATCATCCCGCCGACTTCGATCGCCTGCTGGCGGAGATCGAAGCCGAGGCGAGTTTACAGCGCCGCTCGTTGACCGAGTTGCGCATGGTGCTGGACCCCGGGCTGCTGAAGGCGAAGCTCGCGTTGATTGGAGGCGATCAGAGTGAAGCGCGACCCTCACCCTAGACCATTGTCGGAGGCGCTCGAAGATCATAGCGTCGAGGGCATCGCGATTCTGACGTCCGAGCCCGTGCGGATCGCGCGCGCGCTGATCTGGGCGATGGTCGCGCTGGTCGTCTCCGGCTTGCTGTGGTCGTTCGTCGGCCGCGCGGATGTGATCGTCAGCGCGCCCGGCACGTTGTCGCCGGAATCGGAAGTGCGGCGCATCTATACGCCGATCGACGGCGAGCTCGCGGATTTGTACATCGCCGAGGGACAGCCGGTGTCGAAAGGCGACGTGCTTGCGCGGCTCAATGCGCGCGGCGCGATCGAGGCCGCCAGCAATGCGCTACAGGCGCAACTGAAACTCGAAGACGCTGAACGCGAATGGAAGCAGTTTCCGGAGAAGAAGGCGTTGATGGAACGCAAGGCCGCGTCGCTGAAGGCGCAACTCGATGTCGAAGAACGGTTGCACGAGAACCGGGTGTCCGAGGGCACGACGAAGCTCGCCGAAGGGCAGAAGGCGGAGCTCGACGAGGCGCGCAGCTCGCTCGACAATGCGCGCCGTGTGCGCGAAGCGGCGAATCAGGAACTGGACCGCTATTCGAGGCTGTTCGCACAGCCGGGCGGCGGCGGCATTGCCGAATTGCAGGTCGAGCAGAAACGCACGGCTGCGCTCGAAGCGGACAACGCATACCGGGTTGCGCAATCGAAGCTGGCCGAGCTCGATTTCCGCCTGAGCCATGAATACGCGCAGGCGAATGCCCAACTTGCGACGAGCGGCCAGCAGAGCACCGACCTGCAACTGCAATACGATGCGGCGGTGCGCGACATCACCGATGCGGAAGACAAGCTGCGGGTGCAGCTGCAAAGCGCGCGCCTCGAAGCCGATGCGGCCGCGCGCGTGCGTTTCGAGAACATCGACAAGGACAATTTTTTGCTGATTCTCGCCCCCGTTTCGGGTGTGATCACCGACGTCACCTCGACGCAGCGCGGCGACAAGATTCAGGCGAATGCGCCGCTCGGCGGCATCGCACCCAAAGACGCGCGGCCCGTCCTGAAGATCGAGATCGCCGAACGCGACCGGGCTTTTCTGCACGAAGGCCTGCCGGTCAAATTGAAGTTCAACGCGTTTCCCTACCAGCGCTACGGCTTGATCAACGGCACGCTCGCGTATATCTCGCCGGCCACGAAGCCGTCCGTGCAGGACAAGCAACCGGTCTACGAGGGCCGGGTCACGCTCGACAGAGACTACTACCAGGTGGCCGGCATGCGTTATCCCTTGCGTTATGGCATGACCGCCAATGCGGAAATCGTCGTGCGCGAGCGGCGGCTGATCGATCTCGGTCTCGATCCGTTCAGAGAGGTGGCGGGTTGAGCGCACGAATCAAACATCCACGAAAGGAGCGCAGCAAATGACCGCGATAGTGCGTATCGATGAAGAAGTCGTGAACGTGGACGAGTTCATTCGTCTTCTGAAACTGACCGGCCAGTTTGAGAGCCTGATCGAGCAAATCGTGCGCGACAAGCTCACCGTCCACGCGGCGAAGAAGCAGGGCGTGACCGTCACCGCCGACGAGATCCAGCAGCGCGCTGACCAGTTTCGCCGCGTGCGCGGGCTGCATCGCGCGGCGGACATGAATCACTATCTCGACGCGCTGCACGTGAGCCTCGACGAATTCGAGGCGTTCATTACCGACGGTCTCTATCAGGAGAAGATGCTCGACGAGATAGGCAACGATGCGGCGATCCGTGATTACTTCGCCTTGAATTCGCCAAAGTTCGACGCGATCGAAGTCAGCCACATCGTGCTCGATAGCGAGGGCAAGGCGAAGGAAATGATTTCGTACCTGCGCGATGACCCTGACAGCTTTGCCGAGATGGCGCGCGAGCATTCGATTGCGGATACGCGCGAGTCGGGTGGCGTGATCGGCAAGGTGCTGCGCGGCTCGCTGAAGCCCGATATCGAGGCGAAGATCTTCAATGCCGCAGTGGGCGATCTGCTTGGACCGTTTCCGTCGGCGGACCGCTCATGCTTCGAGATTTTCGCGGTAACGGCCAAGTATCCCGCCACGCTCGATGCCGACGTGGCCACCGAAATCCGCCGTTTGCTGCGCGAAAGCTGGCTGATTGCCCGTGCGCAGGAACACGTGATAGAAGCGCGCTAGTGCTTGGCTAGCGCCTGATGAAGCGAGGCTCGCCGATACATGGACGCCCCCCAGACCGCGCCCTCCGCGCTTTCCACAGCCGAATTTCTCGCTTCGGTGGAGATCTTTTCGCCATTCTCGCGCGACGAAATCGAGCGGCTCGCCGAAGCCGCGCAGGCGAAGTTCTATTCGTTTGGCGAAACGGTCTGCTCGGCCGGAGAAGTGGCCGACGGTCTCTATGTGGTCCGCTCAGGCACGGTGCGTATCTTCACCGAGGAGCACGGCAAGGAAACCAGCATGGGCGTGCGCAAGTCGGGCGAGATCTTCGCCGACATCGCAATGTTGCGCACGTACGTTCATGAAGCGTCGGTACGGTCTTCGGCCAAAACCGAATTGCTGTTCATACCGCGCGTGGCTATCGAACCGGTGATGGCGGGCAACGCCGCCGCGCTGGCGTTCGTCGCCAGCTATGTCGCGATCAATTCGGCCGGCGGCTTCGTCGCGCAACTGTTCGATCTGCGCGGCAAGCTGGACAAGGCGGAACTCGAGGAGTACGTGCGCAGCGTCGGCGCGAAGCGGGTGGCTGCCGGCAAGGAGATTCTCAAGCAGGACAGCCGCGAAGACAGGCGGCTTTATGTGGTGCGGCAAGGCCAGGTGCGCATCGTGCGCCAGGAGGAGGGCCACGACTACACGCTGGCGACCCTCGGCGAAGGCGAGATATTCGGCGAGAAGGCGTGTCTCATGCGCCAGGAGCAGATGGCATCGGTCGTCGCGACGACCGACACGCGGCTGCTGGTGATTCCCGAGCGCACCGTTCATTTCATTCTCGAACGCAATCCGAAACTGCGCGAAGTACTCGACGAGCGCATCCGCTACGGCGAGCGCGAATTGCAGCGGCAAAAGCGGCTCGAACAGCGGCGCAAGCTGCCGCTCATGCTCGACCTGCAAAGCAAGCCGGAACTCGGCGAGAGGATTATCCGGCGCTTCGCGCTCGTCGAGCAGGCCGAGGAGATGGATTGCGGCGCCGCGTGTCTCGCCATGATCTGCCGTCATTACGGCATTCCGATGACGCTCGGCAAACTGCGCGAACTGGCGAACGTGACGACGCAAGGCGCGACGCTCGACAGTCTCGCGCGCGCGGGCGAGTCGCTCGGTTTCACGACGCGCGGCGTGCAATGCACGTTCGATTCGCTGCGCGGCTTCGATCTGCCGTTCATCGTGCATTGGGAGGGATACCACTATGTGATCGTGTACGGTCTGTCGAAAGACTATGTGTGGGTGGCGGACCCGGCACTCGGTTTCAGGAAACTGAGCGTCGAAGACTTCGAACGGGGGTGGAGCGGCACCTGTCTGTTGTTTACGGGCGGACCGCAACTATTGGAGATATCGGCCGCGCGCTCGCCGTGGATACGTTTCGTCGGCTATCTGAAGCCGTACCGCAAGATACTCGGCTATCTGTTTCTCGCGACGTTCGTGATTCAGGTGCTCGGCGTGATTCCGCCGCTGATTATCCAGAACATTCTGGACGGCGTGATCGTGCATCAGAACGTCAGTCTGCTGCATATGCTGATCGGCGGACTGATCATCTCGAACGTCTTCGCGCAGTTGATGTCGATGATTCGCGCGTATCTGGCGAACTTCATGGTGCGCAACATGGACTTCGCGATGATGTCGCAGTTTTTCAAGCATACGCTGTCGCTGCCTTTCTCGTTCTTCGCAAAGCGCAAGACCGGCGATATCTTCGCGCGCTTTCAGGAGAACCAGACGATCCGCGCGTTCCTGACCGAATCCACCGTGACGACCGCGCTGAATCTGCTGATGATCTTCATCTACTTCACGATCATGTTCGTGTACAACGTGAAGATGACGCTGGTGTTGATCGCGTTTGTGATTCCGATCATGGGGCTCACCGTGATCGCGACGCCGAAGATCAAGGGCTACGCACGCGAGGTGTTTACGGCGTCGACCGAGGCGAAGTCGTTTTTGATGGAAGCCCTCTCGGGTGTCGAGACCGTCAAGGGCATGGGCATCGAGCGGCCGGTGCGGCTGCGCTGGGAGAAGAAATACGCGAAGGCGCTCGAATTGCAATATCGCGCGCACGCATTCAATATTCTGGTCGGCTTTGGCAGTCAACTTCTGAACGCGGCAACGACGATTGCGATTCTTTGGGTCGGCGCGAATCTGGTACTCGCCCGTGAATTGACGATCGGTCAGTTGATCGCGTTCAATGCGTTCATGGGCAGCGTATTGAGTCCGCTGATGGGCCTCGTCGGTTTGTGGAGCATGCTCAACGATGCGGGCGTCGCAATGGAACGGCTCGGGGATGTGCTCGATATCGAGCCCGAACAGAAGCCGCAGGATTTGCCCTCCCGCGTGATGCTGCCGGAGCTGCAAGGCGACATCAGCCTGCAAGGCGTGTATTTCCGCTATGGCGAAGAAGACTCCGCTTATGTGCTGGAAAACATCAGCTTCGATATCAAGCCCGGCGAGCTGGTCGCGATCGTCGGACGCAGCGGCTCGGGCAAGACCACGCTCGCCAAGCTGCTGGTCGGCTTCTATCAGCCGAGCGAAGGCAAGATGACGATCGACGGCTATGACTCCGGCGTGATCGACAAGGCTTGCTTCCGCGCGCAGATCGGCTACGTGATGCAAAGCAATCTGCTGTTCTCGGGCACGATAGCCGAGAACATCGCGAGCGGCGACGACGCGCCGGAGCGCCGCCGCATCGAGGAGGTCGCGAAAATGGCCGACGCGCACGGCTTCATCAGCAAGATGCCGCTCGGCTATGAGCAGATCGTCGGCGAGCGCGGCATCGGTTTGTCGGGCGGTCAGATCCAGCGGCTGTGCATCGCGCGGGCGTTGTATCACGATCCGCGTCTGCTCGTGTTCGACGAGGCGACCTCGGCGCTCGACTCGCAATCGGAAAGCAATATTCTCGGCAATATGCACGACATCCTGAAGGGCCGCACCGCGGTGATCATCGCGCATCGGCTCAGCACGATCATGCGCGCGGACAAGATTCTCGTGCTGTATGAAGGCGCAATCGTCGAACAGGGCCGTCACGAGGAGCTGATCCAGCGCGGCGGCATGTACTATCAGCTCGTGCAAAAACAGTTGAGCGCATCATGAAGATACTCGACCAGATTGAAGAGGCGAGTCCCGCGATATCGTACGCGGGACTGATCGAGCGGATCGAGATTCTGCGTTCCACGTTGCGCTGGTCGTCGCGGCTCGAGCGCGCGGATATCGACAAGCTGCTCAGGCAGGCCACGTCGTTGCGCGACGAAGTGATGCAGCTTTCACACAAGGAGCGCTTCGTGCAGGCGGCCACCGCGGGCGAACTGCAGGTGAGCCCGGAGCAATCGCGCGGGGCGCGCCGCAAGGCGCTGCTCGAACGCAGTTTCATTTTCGAGGGGACGTTTGGCGATAATCCGCGTTTGCTCGAATCGCTCGAAATCGCGGAGAAGGCGGCGCCTACCGATTTGCCGGTGCTGATCGACGGAGAAAGCGGCACTGGCAAGGAACTGATGGCGAAAGTGATTCACGCGAATGGCGCGCGTGCCGACAAGCCGTTCATTTCAGTGAACTGCGGTGCGATTCCGGACAATCTGCTGGAATCCGAGCTATTCGGGCATCGCAAGGGCGCATTCACCGGCGCGTCGAACGACCGCAAGGGCAAATTCGAAAGCGCGCACACGGGCACGATCTTTCTCGACGAAATCGGCGAGTTGCCGCTCGCAGGCCAGGTCAAGCTGCTGCGCGTGCTCGAAGCGCACGAGATTCAACGCGTCGGCTCCGACGAAACCATCGCGGTCGATACGCGCATCGTCGCGGCGACCAATCGCAATCTGCGCAAACTCAGCGAGGAGGGGCGGTTTCGCGAGGATCTGTTCTACCGGCTCAGCGTGATTCACGTGACGATGCCGCCGCTGCGTGAACGCCGCGACGAGATTCCGCTGCTGATTGCGTGGTTCGGCGACGAAGCGGCGGGCACGCTGAAACGGCGGCCAGTCAGACTGACGCCGCGCTTGCGGGACTTTCTGTTGAGCTACGCGTATCCGGGCAATATCCGCGAGCTGCGCAACGTGATGTACCGCATCTCATGTCTGGCGGGGGAGATGGCCGACGTCGAGCATTTGCCGCTCGACATGCGGCCCGCTGCACCCGGTTCGGCGGCGCAGCAGGATGGCGCGCAGACGAGCGGCAATCAGCCGATCAGTGTCGCGAATCTGATGTCACTCAGCGATGCGAAGCGGGCCGCGAGCGATGACGCCGAAAAAGCGTTCCTCGAACGGGGATTGCGGGAAGTGAGCGGGACGGTCGCCGAACTGGCACGGCGCATCGACATGAATCGCTCGCACTTGCAGATGCTGCTCAAAAAGCACGGCCTGCACTCGAAGGATTTCCGTAATCGCAATGCGCCGCCCGCGAAGAACGGTGCGAACGAGCCCGACGAGGAAGACGACGAAGGTTGAGGGGAACTCCGGCCTGAAGGTCGTCACGGAGCCGGATTCAGCAGCGTCTTCTCCGATGCATCCGGGTCCTGCGCCTCGACCACGACAGCGGTGATGTTGTCGCGCCCGCCGCGCGCGAGCGCGAGGTCGACGAGTTCGCCACACGCGTTTTCGCGCTCCGCCGAGGTCAGCACGTCCGCGATCTCGTCGTTGCTCAGTTCGTTGCTGAGCCCGTCGCTGCACAACAGGAACACGTCGCCGTCAGCGACCTCGATTGCATCGTCGTCGAGTTCGAGCAGATCCGTCGCACCGACAGCGCGCGTAATCATGTGCTGCGCGGGATGATGCCGCGCCTCTTCTTCGGTGATTACGCCAAGCGAGCGTAACTCCTCGACCTGACTGTGATCGCGCGTCAGTTGCCGCAATTGTCCCGCGCGGTACAGGTAGATGCGGCTGTCGCCCGCCCATACGTAGCCGCAGAAGCGATCGCATGCGAGCAGCACGGCCACGGTGCTGCCGATGCGTTGCACCTGGCGGCGCGCGGCTTCGTCACGCAATTGCCGATTCGCGTCCTGGAGCCGCGCGCGGACATCGTCGATCAGTGTCCTGAGGCCTTGCGGCGCCGCGAGTCGAGTCAACGCGTCGATCACGGTACGGCTCGCAAGATCGCCGACCGCGTGCCCGCCCATTCCATCGGCAACGGCCCAGCGTCCCGCTTCGGGTTCGTCGAGGCAGGCATCTTCGTTGATTTCGCGGACGCGTCCGGTGTCGGAACGCGCGCACGACGTCCAGCGAAATTGGCTCGCGCAGGTCACAACGGCTACACCATATCGTTTCTATTGCGTGCGTCCGGAGACACGTTGATGTTCGAGTTCGCGCCAGCATTGCGCACGTCGACCGACTGGAACTGGTTGATCATCTGGTTAGCATAGAAGTTGTTGGAGACCTCGTACAGATTGACCACCGGTCCGATGCTCGGCGTTTGCGGCACGTACGGCTGGATCCAGCCATACACCCACGGCGCGCCGCCGCCGCCGCGAATCGCCGCCATAGCCTTGCGGTCGAGCGCCAGGTTCAGCGAGAGGTCATTCAATTTGATGCAGGACATGTCGTTCTCCGATTGGCCGCGCGTGCAATGCGCGCGGTTGAATGGACTCTGCCCAGATAGTGCAAGGGCCATGCCAATCGGGGGCGGATTGCACGCTCAGCCCGCAGCGCTTTGACTGGCGTGCGTTGCGCAGGTTTGGCCTGATCCCGGCCGACACGATGGGTCGGCTCGCACCCAACAAGCCAGCATTCAAACAGGTGCGGGAACCAACACGTTCTTCGGCGTTCCCTGCGTTCTCCATTGAGGAAAATTCGCCGCGCGGCACGGCCTGCACATGAGTGTCGCCCGCCAACAGATCAACGCGATTTTTGTTGGCCTCGCACTGACATTTCCCTCTTCAGAAAATCGCTTGATGAGTCGTGAACCCTGTAAACAGGGGCTTTGCGGCGCATGGCCTGGATCATGCAAATGCTTTCGCAACAGTGTTGGAAATGCGAACGAGGCCAGCCATGAACACCCAAATGCTCGATGCGCGCGACGACGACCCGCCATCCGCGGCCGCTTGCGACACCGCTTCATCGACGATCGATCTGCCGATCGGCTCGCATCTGGTCACGCAACGCAACGGCTACGAACATCACGGCATCTATGTCGGCAACGGCCGTGTCGTGCATTACGCGGGCTTTGCCGGCTCCGCGCACCGCGGGCCGGTCGAGGAAGTCGAACTGGCGCGCTTCGCCTGCGGCCATCCGCTGTCGATCCGCCCAACGCCGAGCGCGATCTACGTCGGCGCCGAAGCGGTGAACCGGGCTCGCTCGCGCCTCGGCGAAAACCGCTATCGCCTGCTGACCAACAACTGCGAACACTTCTGCGCTTGGTGCCTGCTCGGCGAAAGCCGCAGCGAACAGGTGCATTGCTGCCTGCGGCATCCGCGCACGGCCATGCGCGCGCTGCTGTGTCTCGTGAAGGCATTTGTCGAGACCGGGACGAGGAATGAACACGGGGTGGCACGACTCGCGCAAGTCGCGTGAACGCGGCGCGTCGCGAACGGGACGATTCGAGGAGAACATCATGGTTGCCGCGGAAAACAGCTTGCACTGGGTCGTCGACAAATGGCTCGCGCCCACGCCGTCAATGCCCGCGCGCGTCGTGCGGTTTTGCCATCGCGCATCGCACCGGCAACGCTACGTCTGCGTGCAGGCCTTGAAGCCCGAAGGATTGCTGTCGATCTTCTTCTTCCGCCACGACGACGGTTCGTGGAACGTGTTCCCGCCGCAAGCCGAGCGGCCCGCGATGAACGGACATTGCCGCTCGGCGGCGTAGCAACTCAAGCGCGGCCCGGCGTGGCCGCTTCCTTCGCGATCCACTGACTGAACAGCTCCATGGCCGGCGTCATCGGCTTGCCTTTCAGGCAGGTCAGCCAGTAACTGCCCGCCTCTACCTCCACGTCGAACGGGCGGACCAGACGCCCGGCATGGATCTCACGTTCGAACATCAGCGCGGGCGCGAGCGCAATGCCCGCGCCCTGTATCGCCGCCTCCACCATCAGCCGTGACGAATCGAACACGGGCCCGCGCACCGGCCGTGGCGCGATGCCCGCGGCCGCGAACCAGTTCATCCAGTCGTCCATGCGATACGAGCGTAGCAGCGTTTCGTTCGCCAGATCGCCGGGCCGCGCGAGGCGCGCGGCGATCTCGGGCGTGCACAACAGCGCGAGCGGTGCGTCGAGCAGCTTCGTGGCGAGCGAGCCGGGCCACGTGCCGTCGCCGAAACGGATCGCGAAGTCGAGACCCTCGGTCGCCAGGTCGACGAGGTTGTTGTTGGTCAGCAGCCGCAGCTCGACGAACGGATTCGCCTCGCGAAACGACTTCAGGCGCGGCATCAGCCAGCCGACCGCGAACGTGCCGACTACGCTGACCGTCAGCACCTCGTGAAAATGGCCGCCGTCGAACTGCTTGAGCACCGTCTCGATGCGATCGAACGCGTCGGACAGCACCGGCCGCAGCGCGCGCCCTTCGTCGGTCATCGCCAGGCCGCGCGGCAAACGCTGGAAGAGCGCAGTGCCGAGCCGCTCTTCCAGCGAGCGGACCTGCTGGCTGACCGCGGCCTGGGTCACGTTCAGCTCTTGCGCGGCACGCGTGAAGCTCAGGTGCCGCGCGGACGATTCGAACGCGCGCAGCGCGTTCAGCGGGAGATACGGTCGCATGGTGCAGATAGTCGGTTTTCTTGCGAGTTGGCTAACTTATCATCATCTGCCCGCCTCGCCGACTTCGCGGCTGTAATTCGCGAGTCGAATTGTGCGACACTAGGGCCACATCGACGGGGGCAACCGCCCGCTCGGCGCAGCGCCAAACGCGCGGTAGCGAGTCGGCGGCACAGAGCCGGAAAACGTCAGTAACGGGAACGGCTGCAGCGGATTGCCTCGATGTAGGTGGTGAGAAGTTGACTGTCCAGATGGAATGCTCGACATGTTCTGCCGACGTTCGTCCAGGTAAGCCGTCGGCTCGTGCAACCTTGCATCATTGCCCTCGTTCGGGAGTCCGCTATGTCCGTGTACGTTCTGGCCTTGATCATCGGTGTCGTCGCAGGTCTTCGCGCGATGATCGCCCCTACCGCCGTCAGTTGGGCCGCGCGTCTGGGATGGCTGCCGCTGCAAGGCACGTCGCTCGCGTTCCTCGGGTTCGCGGCCACGCCATATATCTTCACCGTGCTGGCAGTACTCGAACTGATCACGGATCAATTGCCCGAAACGCCGAGCCGCAAGGTGCCGCTTCAGTTCGGCGCGCGCATCGTGCTCGGCGCGCTGAGCGGCGCTGCAATCAGCGGCGCGCATGGCGGGCTCGCGGGAGGCTGGATCGTCGGGGTGCTCGGCGCGGTGGTCGGCGCCGTGGGCGCGGTGATCGGCACGCTCGGAGGCGCGAAGGCACGCAGCTCGCTTGCGAACATGTTCGGGCGCGATGCGCCGGCGGCGTTGATCGAGGACGTGGTCGCGCTCGTCGCCGCTGCTTTGATCGTGGTATCGCTGCACGGCTTCTGACGTAAAGCCGAACGCGGCGGAACGTGCTTGGCCTCCCCGCCGCCAGTCGAACTCGCCGCGACGGCATTTTCTTTTCGATCGGCTTGACGCCCTGCTCGCCTAACAGCCGCAGCTGGCCGTATACAATTCGGCAGCGCCTGATCCCCGCGGGCTTGCACCCGCCTCTTGCCAACCGATCCAACCCATGCCGAATCCGACCCGGGCCTTTCTTCTCGGCCCGCTCCTGAAAGGCGTTTCACGCTCCTTCTATCTGACGCTGCGCGTGCTGCCCATCGGCATGCGCGATCCGATCGGCCTCGCGTATCTGCTCGCGCGCGCGGCCGATACGATTGCCGACACCTCGCTGATTGCGCCGGGCCAACGCCTGGAATTGCTGCTCGCGCTGCGCGATCAGATCAATGGCGAGACCATCGACAGCGCGACGTTCCAGCGCATCGCCGCGGAAGTCGCGGGTCAGCAGGCCCAGTCCGATGAAAAGCTGCTGCTCGAATCGTTGAGCCCCGCACTCGCCGTGCTCGCGCAACTGAGCGAGTCCGACCGCGACGCGGTGCGCGCGATCGTCACGACGCTGACCGAGGGCATGGAATTCGATTTGCGCACCTTCCCCGATGAACGCTCCGGCCAACTCGCGGCGCTGCGCGAATACGGCGAACTCGATCGCTATACCTATCTGGTCGCGGGTTGCGTAGGCGAGTTCTGGACCACGATGACTTACGCGCACATGCCGGGCACGCTGAAAGAGCAGCCCAGCACGATGACGCATTGGGGCGTGCGTTTCGGCAAGGCATTGCAGATGACCAACGTGCTGCGCGATTGCGCAAAAGACTTGCGCATCGGCCGCTGCTATTTGCCGCAAAGCATGCTCGAGCGCCACGGCCTGAGCCCTCGCGATCTGCTGCAACCGGCCAATTCGATGCGCGCGCGACCTCTGCTCGTCGAGCTTGTGCGTCAGACACTCGAGCATTTCCGCGCCGCGCTCGACTATACGCTCGCGATTGCCGCGAGCGCGGTGCGCTTGCGGCTCGCCTGCCTATGGCCGATCCTGATCGGCCTCGACACCTTGCTGCTGCTCGCGGATAACGACGCGTGGCTCGATCCGGCGAAAGTGTCGAAGGTGACGCGCCACAGCGTGTATCGGATCATCGCGTCGTCGCTGCTGCTGGTGCCTTCGAATGCGCTGGTGCGTAATGCGATCGAGAAGCGAATCGGGCGGATCGAAGCGCGGCTGTACGCGTAAACGCCTACAGCGACGCAAAAGCATTACGCGCATCGAATGTATCTGAATCGTTTCAATGCACTATGAATCGCAAACGGTACTCGCGGTTTATTCTGGATCATTGAACATTCAACAATCGGGAAAGCCCTAGGCCACCGCATTCGCGCTTCGCGTTAGTCTCTTCGAAAAGGAGACGATCCATGCGACAGGCGTTCAATATTGCGTTGGTGCTTTTGCTTGGCTATCTGATGGCGGATCGGGCGTTGATGCGTGCGCAAGCTGGCGAGGTCGGCACGATTACGTGCCACCAGGGCGCGGCGCGCGTCAAATCGGATGCGTTGAAAAAGGGCTTTGGAGACGCCGGCGCGAGCGCGCAGAGCGAGAGCTTCCTGTCGAGTTGCCTCGTCACCGGGCGTGGCCGGGTCGGCAATCTGATCGCGCGCGACTGAGTACCGGCAGCGCAGGATTCAAAGCGGCGCACATGGAGCGCCGCGAAAAAGCGCCCAGAGCCGGAAGGCCTGGGCGAAGTCATCGGGAGCCCGATGACGGAGGTAAGCGGATATGAACTGGCCCACGCTCGGGGATACCCGGCCGTGGGCCAGTTCATTTGAATCGGTAAGAGCGCGTCGCGTTGACGCGCTGATCGGCGCAGCGTTTGGGGCGTGATGTCGCCATACCGCCTCGCGGCGATACTGCGCCAGGACTTACCGAACCGCCCGCGGCCCCTGTTACTGCTTACTGACCGAAGTAGACCGACTTCGGGCCGACCGTCGGAGCCGGATGGCTCGTTTCCGACGTACCGCTCACCGCACCACCGAAACCGGTAGCGGCCTGGCCGGCGTTTCGCGCGTCGACGCGGGCTTGCGCAGCCTGGATGTCAGCCGGATAGTGCGGGTCGGCGTGGCCGGGTTGATAGCCGGCCTTTTCCAGTTGTTCCAGCTCGGCGCGCACTTGAGCGCGGGTCACGGGCTCGTTGGCTTGCGCGAACGAAGCGACCGGAGCGGCGATAGCGACGGCGATGACGACAGCTTGGATCAGCGATTTCATGATACTTACCTCCAGTTCAGGGTTTTATCTTGCTGCGAACGTTCATGTTCGTAGTCAGTGATTGCAGTGTAAATTGGATAACTGGAGAGAGTAAGTCGCGATTCGGCCAATGTTTATTGCGGGATTTGATATAAAAGACCGGAACTTTGAGGGTTAACGCGCAATCGATGGAGGTGCCGCCGCGGCGCGGCACTATTCCGGCGAGACCGGACTGACAGGCGAGGCCGTTGCCCTGGCATCGTTTCGCGCGGTGCCTGGCGTGGCGCTGGGCAGCGATTGCCGCAGGCGCGTGAACGCCTGGCTCGTGCGCGCGTCGCGCTGGTCGCGTGCGTCGTAGAAGTCCTTGCTGAGCCACTCGCCGAGACTCATCATCAGCGAGCCCAGCGCGCTCTTGAAGCGCACCCACGCATTGCCGGTGCGCGCGAGTTGCGCGGCCGCCTCGACCGCCTGGGCGGCGAGCCGGTCCAGTTCCGCGTGCAGGAAGTCGGCGAAATGATGCAAGCCATGCTGATTGCCGTTCAACGATTTGCGCTCCAGTTCGACGTGCTCGGTAATCAGCGATTCATTCGTCACGCGAATAAACGCCGGCGTGTCAGTTCGCGCGCTGCCGCCACGGCGAATCGCCACACCGATGTTGGCGGCGGCTTCGGTGCGCCTGCCGAGCGGTTGCATTTGCCACTTGTCGCACAGGTACTTCAGCAGGCTGCAATGATCGAATCGTTCGTTGCACACGCCGGCTTCGCACCAGGGCGACACCAGGATGGCGGGCACGCGTACGCCAAGTCGCTTGAAATCGAAGCTCCCAGTGTGCCCGTCGGGAGCGAGCGCATCGGCGGGCGGCGAGACGTGGTCGTAGAAGCCGCCATGCTCGTCGTAGAGGATCACTAACAACGTGCGCTCCCACAGCGCCTGATTCGAGCGCAGCGCATTGTAGGTATCCGCGATCAGCTTTTCCGCCTTCATGATGTTGTGCGGCGGATGATCGTCGTTTTGCGCATCGCCGAAGTACTTCGGCTCGATCAGCACGAATTGCGGAAATTGACTGGCGGGTCCCGCTGCGTCCTCGAAGAACTTGTCGAAATAGCGGTAATTCGCGAGGTTTTCCGCGCGCCGCTGGTTCGTCAGCAGCAACGACGCGGGAAAGTCGTAGAAGTAGACCCGCCATGTTTTGCGCGCCTCGTTCAGGCGATCGAAGATCGTGTCCTGGTCCTGCTCGGTGTACCAGTGCGGACGGAGCGCGTCGGGCCCCGAAGGCATTTCGATCTGGCCTTTCGACGTACCCGTCAGCGCGAAAAAACGGTTGGGCCACGTCGGCCCCGGCAATGACGAGAACCACCGGTCGCACACGGTGAATGTCGAACCCAGCGTATGCAGCGCGGGCAGGAAGCCGAGCGGGTAATAGCCCATCACGTCTTGCCGCGCGGCGAGGCTGCTCCTGGGATAGTCCTTCACGAACGAACGCACGAAGCCGCCGTTGTCCCCCGCGATCTGTGCCATCACGGCCTCGTGCTCGTGATTCGGATCGTGCTTCATCTGCCTCTCGCGCGTCGCACGCGGATAGAAGATGTTGCCCTCGCCGTCGGCGTTCGACTTGCCGGCCGCGTTGCGCACGCCATCCAGGTTGTCGTGAACGGCATCGAGGCAGCCGAGCATCTGGTCGAACGAGTGATTCTCCATCAGCAGCAGCACGACGTGTTCGATCGGATCGTTCTGCGCGTCCTGTGCGTTCTGCTCGGTGTCACTCATTTTTATCGCTCCATGCGGGGAAGGGATGGACTTCGCGGGCATGCCGCCGTACTGAGGTCGATTGATGCGTTACGGCGTTGCCAACTTAGCGCAAATCGCGTGCTTGCGAAAGAGCGAGGCCGGAGGCGGACATGCGCGCGACGACCCACCGGACGGGGCGCGTGCATGGCTTGCCCAACGCAGCATCGGCTCAGCTGCCACGCGGGAAGATCGGAACTTGTGCGCTCTGTGCGAGCGGCTGGCATGCGTCGCCTGCCGGCGCAGCCGCCGGTGCGGGCGATGCCGGCTGCAACGCCGGTTCGCAGAAGGTCGGCGCACTATCGGGCGTAATTGGCACGCCTGGTTTCGCGAGCAGCGCGGTCTTGCGCATCGAGCCGACCAAGGTGCCGAAGCAATAGCCGATGATGCTGATCCACACGGCCCCCAACGCGCCAGCGATCACGTTGACGAGATCCTTGGTGGTGCCCGGCAGGGGCAGGAACGCCATCAGCAGCAGAATGCCGAAGAAGCCGGTTGCGACCGCCATCGCGAGGACCTTCGGAACCCAGTCGCGATTGGCGACGCCCACGGCCCTTGCGTTGGCGATATCGCCCGTGGCGAGCCGGGCTTCGACGCTGTCCATCGATCTGTCTCCTCTTCAGCGGTGTCGACTACTGAAATGGCGCATGCGCCCCGTTCAGGGCGATTGCGTCGCATGTCCCGCGAGCGCCCATTCGGTTTGCTCGGATGCGGGCAGCGCAAGGACTTCGTCATAGATTCCAGTGATCTCGCGATAGTCGCATTGCGCGTGCTCGCATCGGGTCTTTTGCACTTGCGCGAGCAGATGACCGGCGAGGATGTTCGGTTGTGCGTCGTTGCCGGTCATCGCGTCGTGTCGAATTGATTCGGCATCCTGTGCGATATCCGTCATGGCCGACATGATCCGCTCGGCGAGGAAGTTCGACGTATAGCCACGCGCGCTCAGCGTTTGCGGAGTCTCGACGGGCGGCACCAGCAATTGACGCGTGAGCACGCCCTTCAAGACGAGCCCGATGAAGACGATCGCAAGGATGACGAACACCCAAGGCAAGAGGTATGGCAACAGCCGTCTCGGTCCACCGCCGATCGTACCGGCGACGTGCCACCGGAATGGAACGAATCCGCTCGAACGACGAGGATGGCGGCGATGCGCGGCATTGCCGCGCATGAACGGGCCGCTGTACCCATTCGTTGACCGATGTTGACTCGGTGCACTCGACATGATCCACCTCGCTGTGCCTCGATCTGCGATCGAGGTTGGCAATCGCCTGAATTGCGCGGTGGTTATGCATCGAGCGTGCCATTGCCGCTGGCTCCGGCTGGTAGCCGGCTGTTGGCTTCGGGTGGGTGGGCCGAAGGAAAGAAATGTTGCGCGGCGGCCAACGTATCGGCGCAAACAGTTTGATGACGGGAGACAGGACGCGCACTGGTCAACACATGGATCTTCCCGGATTGCCGGGGACACAACTCGCGCACAGGCTGTAATCGCCCAGATGCGGCGGTCCGTCGAGACGATCGCGAAATGGCGAACCTCGTTAGGCAGTTCGGGAGCTACGGCAGGGGTAAGTGGCAAGCAGCGCCGAGCAACGCTCGCGCAGGAAGGCATGCAACTCGTTAATCGCCGGCGACAGTTGCGCACGGTGAGCACAGACCAGGTGCAGCGGCGCGGGCTCGCAATACTCCGGCGGAAACAACTCCACCAGTCGCCCTGCCTTCAGATCGTCGATCAGGTCCAGTCGCGACTTGTAGACAAGGCCTTCCCCGGCTATCGCCCAGCGACGAACTGCATCGGCATCGTCGCTGACGCGATTGCCGGTGACTGCGACGGTGCGCTCGCCGCCGGGCGGGGTAAAGCGCCAGCGTTCATGGATCTGCTCGCTCCAGACGTACCGAAGGCAGTTGTGTCGCCGCAGGTCCTCGACTTTGGCCGGTGCGCCATGCCGTTCGAGGTATGACGGCGCGGCACACAATGCGCGTCGGTTGTTGTCGACCAGTCTCATGGCCACCAGAGACGAATCTGGCAGCGCTCCGTAGCGCACGACTGCATCCAGCGGCTGGCGGATGAGGTCAGCCGCACGGTCGCTCATTTTCACGTGCAGCGACAAACCCGGGTGCCGGTGCTGGAATTCATCCAGCCACGGTAACAGCAGGTTTCGACCAAAGTCAGACGGAGCGGACAGCCGCAGCGGCCCGGCCAGCACCCCGCGGCCGTTGGCCAGGGCCTGCTGGCCTTGCTCCAGCGCCCCAATCATGACCCGCGCATGCGGCAGGTAACGCTCCCCGGCCTCCGATAGTTGCATGCTTCGCGTGGACCGCGTGAACAGGCGCGTGTCCAAAGCCTTTTCGAGCCGCTGAACTGACGCACTCGCGTGTGCGGGTGCGATATTCAGTTGGCGCGCCGCCTCCGAGAAGCTGCCGTAATCCACCGTGTGCACGAAGATCTGAACGTCATCGAGTCGAATCATCTTCTTTGAAACGCCGAAAGTGTTTGGTCGCGGCGGCTATTTATCCGCATATCGGCGAAAGATAACATGCGCTCAAACATCCTTGGAGAACCCGTACATGAAAGCCATTGGCTTCTATCAGAACCATCCCATCAGCCACCCGCAGGCACTGCAGGACATCGAGGTGCCGACGCCGGAACTGCGCGGCCACGATCTGCTGGTGGAAGTGAAAGCGGTGTCGGTCAACCCGGTCGATACCAAAGTCCGGCGCGGTGGCGACATTCCAGAGGGCGGTGCGCGCATCGCTGGCTGGGACGCCGCAGGAATCGTCCGCGCGACCGGTCCGCTGGCCACGCGCTTCAAGCCGGGCGACCGGGTCTGGTATGCCGGTGACATCAAGCGGCCCGGCAGCAACAGTGAACTGCACGCCGTGGACGAACGCATCGTCGGCCCCATGCCGACATCACTGGATTTCGCAGAGGCCGCGTCGTTGCCGCTGACGACGATCACCGCGTGGGAGCTGCTGTTCGACCGCCTGCGTGTTCAGACAGCGGACCCGGCCGACAACAACGTGCTGCTCGTGATTGGAGCGGCTGGCGGCGTCGGCTCGATTCTCACGCAACTGGCGCGCGAGCTGACGGGCCTGACAGTCGTCGGCACGGCCTCGCGACCGGAAACGCGCGAGTGGGTGCTGGCTCATGGCGCGCATCACGTCCTCGACCATCATCAGCCTTGGGCCCCCCAGTTGGCCGCGCTCGGCATCGAGCACGTGACCCACGTTGCCGGGTTGAACGACAGCGCAGCCTACGTGCCGCAAATCGCCGCCGTGCTGCGTCCGGAAGGCCAGTTCGCACTCATCGATGACCCGGTGGGTCTGGACATCGGACCGTTCAAGGGAAAATCCATCTCGATTCACTGGGAGCTGATGTTCACCCGCGCGATGTTCACCACCGACACAATCGCACGGCAACACGCCTTGCTGCGCCGCGCGGCGGAGCTGGTTGACCAGGGCCGCCTCAAACATACGCTGACCCGGCGCATCGACGGCCTCAACGCCACGAGCCTCATCGAAGCGCACGCGCTGGTCGAAGCGGGCAACATGATCGGCAAGGTCGTCGTTGCCAACCGCTGAACCCTTCTAACGAGCATCAACATGACACCGCACATCATCAGCACGGCAACGATCAGCCTGGAAGCCGCGCAAGCACTGCTGGCAGAAGCGCGCCGCGCCTGCGCCGCGCGCGGGTTCGCCGCGACGATCGCCGTTACCGATGCAGGAGGCCACCTGCGCGCTTTCGAACGCTCGGATACCGCCCCGTTCCTGACCGTTGACGTAGCCATCGACAAGGCATGGACCGCCGCGTCGTTCGGCATGGCCACGCATCAATGGAATCAGTACATGGCCGAGCCCGCTGTTGCCCCGCTGGCGCATCATCCGCGGCTGACGCCGGTCGGCGGTGGCGTACCGATCTTCCACGAAGGGCGTCTGGTGGGGGGTATCGGTGTTTCTGGCGGAACCTCGGTCCAGGACCATGAGGCCGCTGAGGAGGCACTGCGTCACGCGGGGTTTATGCAGTAAGCCTGGGCCGGTTCGTCGCGGTTCCAATCATGCTGTTGCCGCACGTTGCTCTATAGGGGGCAGCCGTTCAGCCAGCCAGTCGATCAGCACCCTGACTTTGGGCAGCAGGAAGCGGTTCGGCGGGTAGAGCAGCCAGATCGGGCCGCTGTATGCGCGCGGCTCGAACGACCAGTCGGGCAGGGCCTGCACCAGTGCGCCCGAGCGCAGATCGTCCGCGACGGCAAAGTCCGGCAGACTGGCGATGCCCAAATCGAGCAATGCGGCTTCGCGCCGCGCGCCCACGTCATTCGCCACGTAGCGGCCGCGTACCTCGACGGTTTGCGTCTGAGCGCCCTGCCTGAACGTCCAGCGGTGCTCGTCCGGCGCATCGCCGAGGCAGAGGCAATCGTGCTGCGCAAGATCGCCGGGTTCCCTGGGCGTGCCCCGCGCTTGCAGGTAGGCCCGCGACGCGCAGGGCATCCAGCGGACCGTGCCGAGCCGTCTCGCGGCCAGCCCTGACGGCGGCGTCGATGTGGGGCGCACGACAAGATCGACGTGATCGCGGATCGGATCGATGTCGCGGTCGTCGAACACGACCTGAACCTCGACTTCCTCATACGCGCTCAGAAAGCCCGGGATCAGCGGGTGAATCATGCTTTTCGCGAGCGAGATCGGCGCGCTGATGCTGACGCGGCCGCGCGGCTGTGCGCTCATCCGGCTCGCCGCGTCCACCGCGCCGGACGCCGCCTCCACCATCTCCCGGCAGTGGCGATAGACCTGCTCGCCGGACTCCGTCAGCCGGATACGGCGTGTCGAACGTTCGAGCAACCGTGCGCCGAGCGCGCGTTCGAGCCGCTGCATCTGCCGGCTGATGGTGGACGGCGCGGTGCCGAGCTGGCGTGCGGCCGACGAGAAATTGCCAGCTTCGACCACGCGCGCGAAGGTCGCAAGGTCCGGCAGGAGGGGAAGCAGATCGGCGGGGAGCATGGCGAGGGCGATAAGGGTGGTCGAGGCGGGGCGACGACGGGAGCCGTTCCGCGCAAAGCGATTTGTGCATTTGAAGCATGAAAGATGTACTTCGCAGGGGGATTATCGCCTCGAACGCCATACCGGACAATGCGGACATTCGTCGAAGGAGGGTTGTCATGCGTTCCCGGTTCAATGTTTCCGCCGACCTGCTGCTACTCGTCGTGGCATTCATCTGGGGTACGAGCTACGGCGTAGTGAAAAGCGCTCTGCTCGTCTACCCCGTGTTGGGTCTGCTAGCGCTGCGCTTCGGGATCACGTTCGTGCTGCTCGCGCCGGCGCTGCGCGCGTTGGGCCCATTGCGATGGCGGCAACGGTTCGGAATTGCCGGTGCCGGATGCGTGCTTCTTGGGATTTTCCTTGCCGAGACGTATGGCGTGCAGCTAACGCGCGCCTCGAATGCGGCGTTCCTCATCAGCCTGTGCGTGGTCATGACGCCGCTGGTCGAATGGGTATGGCTCAAGCGCTCGCCGCGCGGAATCGAGTGGCTGGCCGCAGGGCTGTCCTTGCTCGGTGCGTTCCTGATCGGCGGCGGCCGTCTCGCGTTGGCGCCCGGCGACGCGCTGGTAGTGCTGGCCGCGCTGCTGCGTGCAATCAACGTGTGCGCGACGAAGCGCGTGATGCAGGCGGGCGCCGTGTCGCCGCTGACGATGACTGCGGTACAGTCCGGTGTGGTGTCGCTCGGTTGCGCGGCGCTGGCGCTCGGCCTTGCGCGGGCGGGGATTCACTCGCAGTGGCAACCGTTGCCGCCGCTGCTCCGTCATGCGGGTTTCTGGGCGATCGTGCTGTACCTCGTGGCGGGTTGCACGCTGTTCGCGTTCTTCGTGCAGAACTATGCGGTGCATCGCAGCACGCCGACGCGCGTATCGCTGTTGATGGGCAGCGAGCCAGTGTTCGGCGCGCTGTTCGCCTGGGTGTGGCTGGGGGAACACCTGCCGCCGGTAGCGTGGGTCGGCGGCGGGTTGATCGTGCTGGGTTCGTGGCTGGCATCGTCGCTGACGGCGCATCATCCGAAGCGTATGGAAGCAGCGGCGCGTCCGGCGTCCGACGCCAGTCCAACCCACACAATCTCGCCGGACCTTCTGATGCAGCGAGAACCATAAAAAATGCCGCTCAGTCCGGAAGACTGAGCGGCATTCGTGAAGCGAATTTCTGTCGGGTGATTCGCGTCGCAGTGGTTTAGACCGAACTCGGCCGCCACTTCAGCAAACGATTCTCCACCGCGGTCAACAGATAATCGGCGGCAAGCGCGACCACCGCGAGCACGATCATCGCCGCGAACACGCCGCTCGCATTGAACGCGCCCTGCGCGGTGGAGATCAGCAAGCCGATACCCTGCTTCGAGCCGAGAAACTCGCCGACCACCGCGCCGACCAGCGCGAAGCCGAAGCTCACGTGCAGGCTCGCGAGAATCCAGCTCAGCGCGGACGGAATCACGACCGAGGTGGTCACCTGGCGGCGCGACGCGCCGAGAATCTGCGCATTGGCGATCATGTAACGGTCTGCCTCGCGCACGCCCTGGAACGCGTTGGCGAACACGACGAAGAACACCATCACGACCGCAAGCGCGACTTTCGACGCCATGCCGAGCCCGAGCGCGATCACGAACACCGAGCCGAGCACGACGCGCGGAATCGAGTTGGCGATCTTGATGTAGAGGCTGAATACGTCGGAGAGCAGCTTGTTGCGGCCCAGCACGATGCCGCAGAAGATGCCCGCGACCGAACCGATGATGAAGCCCAGCCCCGTTTCCTCGAGCGTGACCCATACCTGCGTGAGCAGCGGCCCTTGCGAGGTGCCGTTCACGAACCAGTCGACGATCTGTTCGAAGATCGCGCTCGGCATCGAGAAAAAGAACGGGTCGATCCATTTCAGGCGCGCGGACAGTTCCCAGCCGCCGAGCACGGCCACGAGCACGAGAATGCGCAGCGAAATCACGAGAACCTGGCGCTGGCGGATCTTCTTCTGCGCGATACGCTCGACGTGAGCGAGCGATGCGGCGTCGATGCCCGATGGCATCATCTGTTGAGAGGGTGTAGACATGTTTGCCGTTCCTTGATTAACCGATCTGCACTTCTTCGCGCAGGTCGTGCCAGATATCGCGCGAAATTTCTATGAAGCGCGGGTCGTAGCGGATCTCTGACGTGACGCGCGGCCGCGGCAGATCGATTTCGTAGACCTTCTTCAGCGTGGCGGGCCGTGCGGTCAGCACGAACACGCGATCGGCGAGCGCGATCGCTTCTTCGAGATCGTGCGTGACGAACACGACCGAGCCGACGCCGCCCCACAATTGCAGCAGCTCGTCCTGCATCAGCGTGCGCGTTTGCATGTCGAGCGCCGAGAACGGCTCGTCCATCAGCAGGATTTCCGGCTTGTTGATGAAGGTCTGCGCCAGCGCGACGCGCTTGCGCATGCCGCCGGACAATTGATGCGGATAGTGCTTGCCGAACTTGTCGAGGCCCACGCGGCGCAGCCATTCGTTCGCTTCGTCGTAGGCGGCCGACTTCGAGCGGCCGCGATAGAGCGGACCGGCCGCGACGTTGTCGAGCACCGAGCGCCACGGGAATACCGCGTCGGCCTGGAATACGAAGCCGATGCGCGGATCGATGCCGTCCACGGGCGCGCCCATCACGCGCACTTCGCCGGTGGTCGGCTTCAGCAGCCCGGTGATCATGCTGAGCGTGGTGGACTTGCCGCAGCCGGTCGGGCCGACGACCGCGACGAACTCGCCGCGTGCCACCGACATGCTGAAGTCGCGCAGCGCAATCGTGGCCTTGCCGTCCGGGGAAATGAAACGGCACGATACGTCGCGCATTTCGATCGCTGGCGTGTCGCGTGACATAGGTTGATTCATCGGCGGGTGCCTCGCAGTTCTGTGAATATAAAAAAGCGTTACTTCGACGCGGTCTTGACCGGCGCCGACAGGTAGTCGTTGCTGTACGTCTTGGCGAGATCGATGTGCTTGCCCTTCACCGACGGATTGAAGGCGGAGAGCACCTTCAGCACCGTATCCGGGCCGTCGGCGGGCATCTTGCCGTCCTTCGTGAACATCGGCAGCGACGCCTTCAGCGCGCTCACGTACAGGTCCTTGTTGTTTCCGTAGTAGTCCTTGGGCATCTGTGCGGCGATGTCCTCGGCGTTATGCGTGGCGATGAAGTTGAGCGTTTTCGCGAATGCGTGCGAGAGCTTGGCGGCCTCGTCCTTGTGCGCTTCGACCCAGGCGCGCTGCACGTAGAAGCTCGAAGCGGGGTAGGTGCCGCCGAGCGCCGCACGCGTACCTTCCACGTTGCGCATATCGACGAGCACCTTCGCGTCGCCGGTCTTCAGCAGTTGCGAGACGGTCGGCTCCGTGGTCATGCCGGCGTCGATACGGCTTTGCTTGATCGCGGCGATAAAGCTGTTGTCCGCGCCGACCGGCAACATCGTGTATTGCGTGGACGGCACGCCCGCGCGGTGCGCGAGGTACTGCGTGAGGAAGCTCGTCGAGGAACCGAGGCCGGTCACGCCAAGCGTCTTGCCTTTGACGTCGGCCATGCTCTTGAGCGAATCGGCCGCCTTGGTCGAGACCATTTCGACTTCGCCCGGCACCTGGCCGAAAATCACGAGCGCCTGCACTTCCTTGCCCTTGCTCTGCAGATCGATCGTGTGATCGTAGAAGCCGACCACGCCTTGCACCGCGCCTGCGAGCAGTTCGTTCTCCGCATCGACGCCGGCCGGTTGCGACAGGATCTCGACGTCGAGGCCTTCGTCCTTGAAATAGCCGAGTTGCTCGGTGAGCTTGGCCGGCAGATAGATGATCTTGGTGGCGCCGCCGACCATGATCGTGATCTTCTCGGCATGCGCGGCGGCCGAAGCGGCGGCAAGAGCGAACGCAACACCTGACACGGCGGCAATCTGGCGCAAGGTACGCATGAGGCAGTCTCCTAAAGTGTGTTCGCCGCGGCCGGGGCATGGCGGCGCTTTTCTGGGTGGATGGCGGCGATTATAGAAACGCGAAACCTTCTGCCAGCTTTCGGGGTTTGGCGTAAAACATGAGTGTTAACCCGACAGTGCGCCGACAGTGCGCCGACGCGGCGCGGAATCCGCGCGGGCATCGCCGCCGCGCTCGCGTCTGGCCCCGCACGTATGCGGCGAATCACACAGCACGCGCGCAGCCCCTTTGTTTTAAGGCACAATCGACGACCTGACTTTTGCCGTTGCCGCCATGAAGCTGCTGCTGATCGAAGACAACCCCACGCTTGCGCACTGGCTCGCGAAGATGCTGGAACAGGAAGCCTTCGCGCTCGACGCCGTCCAGGACGGCGACGAAGCCGACCGCCTGCTGCGCACCAACCACTACGACGTGATCCTGCTCGACCTGAATCTGCCGAAACTCTCGGGCAAGAGCGTGCTGCGCCGGCTGCGTCAGCGCGGCGACGCGACTCCGGTGCTGATCCTCACCGCGAGCGGCTCGATCGACGAGAAAGTCGAACTGCTCGGCGCCGGCGCCGACGACTACCTGGTGAAGCCGTTCGAAGTGCGCGAGTTGATCGCGCGCATCAAGGTGGCGATTCGCCGGCAGTCACCGTCGAAGGCGAGCGAAGTGGTGTGCGGTGATCTGTCGTTCGACATCGACACCCGCCAGTTCACGCTGAAGGGCGCGCCGCTGAACGTGACGCCGCGCGAGCGCTCGGTGCTCGAAGCGCTGATCCTGCGCCTCGGCAAGACGGTGACGAAGCCCGCGCTCGTCGATGCGATCTTCACGCTCGCGGACGAGCCGAGCGAGGATGCCGTCGAGATCTACATTTCGCGTCTGCGCAAGAAGCTCGATGGCAGCTCGGCCGCGATCGTCACGCTGCGCGGGCTCGGCTATCTGCTGCGCAAGAGAGAAGACGACCAGTAACGATGTCCAATAGCTTGCGCATACGCCTGCTGTGGTGGCTGCTCGTGCCGCTCGCGCTCTATGTGTTCGTGACCGGCAAGACCGAATACGACAACGCGCGGCGCACCGCGGATCTCGTGCAGGACAATCAGCTGGTCGCCTCGGCGCGGATGATCGCGGGCGAGGTCGAATGGCGGGACGGCTTTCTGAACGTCGACGTGCCGCCCGCCGCGCTCGAGATCTTCGCCTCGCCGTATCGCGACCAGGTGTTCTATAGCGTGCGCGCCGACGATGGGCGGCTGCTGGCGGGTACGCCCGATCTTCCGGCACGTCCGCTGCTGGCGCCCGACGTGCCGGATTCGTACGACACGCAGTTGCACGGCCAGCGGGTGCGTGCGGTCGACCTCGTGCGGCTCATGTACGACAACGGCGCGACCCGTCCCGTGCGCGTGACGGTCGGCAAGACCGTGCGCTCGCGCGATGCGATGACTCAACAGCTATGGCGGCCGCAACTCGTGCGCCAGCTCGAAATGATCGCGCTGGCGGTGGCACTCGTTTGCATCGGACTCACGTTCGAATTGCGCCCGTTGATGAAGGTGAAAGACGAGGTGGCCGACCGCGATCCGATGCAGCTCGAACCGATTCGCGTCGAGCGTCTGCATACGGAATTGCGGCCCATCGTCGACGCGATCAATCAGTGCATCGCGCGGCTCGGCGTGCAGGTAGCCGCGCAGCGGCGCTTCATTGCCGATGCCGCGCATCAGTTGCGCACGCCGCTTACGCTGCTCGGCACGCAATTGCAATTCGCGCGGCAGCAGGAGGGCCTCAATCCCGCGCTCGACGAAGCGCTCGCCGCGATGCATCGAAGCAATCGTTCGATGGTCGGGCTGACCAACAAGCTGCTGTTGCTCGCGCAGGCCGAGGCCGCCGACAACTCGCAGCTTGCAATGGAAGGCGTCGATCTGGTGCCGCTCGCGATGGAGGTCGTCGAAGATCTCGCGCTGCTCGCGCAGGCGCGCGAGATCGATCTCGGCGCGGAATTGCATGGCGCGGCGCCGGTGCTCGGCCATCGCGGCCTGTTGCAGGCGCTGATCGCGAATCTCGCCGAAAACGCGATTCGCTATACGGGCAGTGGCGGTCATGTGACGGTTGCTCTCAGCGCTACCACCGATACCGTGACGGTGAGCGTGATCGACGACGGCCCCGGCATTCCGGCCGAATCGCGCAGCCGCGTGTTCGAGCCGTTCTTTCGCGCGTCGAACGATACCGAGGGCACGGGCCTTGGCCTCGCGATCGTGCGCGAAATCGCGGACGCGCATCACGGCGAGATCACACTGAAGGCGGGCGAGGGCGGCAAGGGTGTGGATATCGCCGTGACGTTTCCGCGCGCGACGCCGAAGTGATCAGGAAAAACCCGAGGTTGGCGCCAAACACGCATGTCTGAAAGCATCGGGAAGGGTTCGCTTCTTCAGAATCGCGGGCAGGCGACCCGTGTGGCGCCCATAAGCAAGATCACGGAGACATCGGCAATGCAGCGTTCCTTGACGCGTTTCTCGCGGGCGGCCTACGCCGCCGTCGCCGCGTCGCTCGCGTTGTGCGCGCTCGCAAGACTCGCGACGCCCGCGCATGCCGCCGCGCCGGAGAAACTCGCGATCATGGTCGGCGGGACCAACAAGCTCATTTATCTGCCGGCGCGTCTTGCCGAACAGCTCGGCTATTTCAAGGCGGAAGGGCTCGACGTCGAACTGCTGTCGCAGCCGACCGGCATCGACGGCGAAAACGAAATGCTCGCCGGCGCGGTGCAAGGTGTGGTCGGCTTCTACGATCACACGATCGATCTGCAGACGCGCGGCACGGAGGTGAAGGCGATCGTCGTGTTCAGCCAGGTGCCCGGAGAAGTGCAACTGGTCGCCGCGAAGTCGGCCGACTCGATCAGGAGCATGGCCGACGTGCGCGGCAAAACACTCGGTGTGACCGGGCTAGGCTCGTCGACGAGTTTTCTCACCCAATACCTCGCGCGGCGCGCAGGCGTGCCGTCCACGCAATACACGCTGCTGCCGGTTGGCGCTGACAACAGTTTCATCTCGGCCATGCGGCAAGGACGGATTCACGCGGGCATGACCACCGAGCCGACCGTCACGCAACTTTTGAGGGCCGGTGACGCCAAAGTGCTCGTCGACATGCGCAACGTCGACGGCACGCGCGCGGCTCTCGGGGGCACGTATCCGGCCTCGAGCCTCTACGTGCAAAGCACGTGGCTCGACGCGCATCCCGACGAAGCCGCCAAACTCGCGCGCGCATTCGTGAAGACGCTGCGCTACATGCACAGCCATAGCGCGGAACAGATCGCCGCGCAGATGCCGGAAGAAGACATCGGTCACGACCGGGCGCTGTATATCAGCGCATTGCAGGCCTCGTTGCCGATGTACACCGTGGACGGCAAGATGCCCGCCGACGGTCCGCCGACGGTGCTCAAGGTACTGTCCAGTTTCAATCCGGCGGTGAAGGGGCGGCACATCGATCTGTCGCGCACGTTTACCAATCGGTTCGTCAATGACGTGAAGCCTTGAATGCGGTTTGACCGCGCAGGTTGCTTCGAACACCAAAGGATCGGCACATCGTGTTTTCAGGCAGTTTGCGCGGACGTTTGTTGTGGTGGCTGCTTCTGCCGCTGGCCGCGTTCGTCTCCATTTCCGTCGTCATTTCATATCGGTTCGCGCACACCACGGCTGATCTGGTGCAGGACAATGCGCTGCTTTCGTCGATGCGCATCATCGGCGAGGATATCGACTGGGACAACGGTTCTGTATCGATCCAGATTCCGCCGGCGGCGCTCGAGCTGTTCGAATCGCCGGAACAGGACACGGTTTTCTATCGCGTCGAGGCAAAGGGACATCGTCTGCTCGCGGGCAGTCCGGACCTGCCGCTGCCGCCGCATGTGAGCGACAGTCCCACGCTTTATTCGACGCATTTCGCCGATGGCCGCGCGGCGCGCGCTGTCGCTTACGTGCGGCAGCTCTACGATTCGGGACATACCGAGGAAGTGATCGTCGCGGTCGCGAAGACGGAGGGCTCGCGCGATGCGATGGTGTGGCGTCTGCTGCGACCGCAATTGTCCGGCGAAGTACTGACGCTGGTACTGGCGATGGTGTTCGTCTACCTCGGCCTGACCTTCGAACTGCTGCCGTTGATGAAGGTGAAGGACGACGTCGCGGATCGCAATGCGTCGCAACTCGAACCGATCCGCGTCGCGCGCCTGCACGTCGAGTTGCGGCCGATCGTCGAGGCGATCAACCAGTGCATCGCACGAATGGGCCAGCAGGCCGCTACCCAGCGGCAATTCATCTCCGATGCCGCGCATCAGTTGCGCACGCCGCTCGCGCTGCTGGCCGCACAGATCCAGTTCGCGCGGCAACGCGATAGCCGCGACGCCCCCCTTGCCGAAGCGCTCGCGGGGATGCACAAAAGCAGCCGCAAGCTGACCACGCTGACGAACAAATTGTTGCTGCTTGCGCAGGCCGAGTCGGCCGCGCCCTCCAACGCGCGCGAGCGGATCGATCTGAGCGCGCTGATCGCGGGCGTGCTCGAAGAACTGATCGCGTTTGCGCAGTCGCGGGAAATCGATCTGGGCGCGGAGCTGGAAGACGGCCTCTATGTGACCGGCGACGAAGCGTTGACGGCGGCGCTCGTGACCAATCTGGTCGACAACGCGCTGCGCTATACGCAGGCAGGCGGTCGCGTCACCGTGCAGACCCAGCGGCGCGCCGACATGGCGATCGTGCGGGTGATCGACAACGGACCCGGCATCACGGCGGATGCGCGCGAACGGGTGTTCGAGCGCTTCTATCGAGCGTCCTCCCACGCGGAAGGCACGGGACTCGGCTTGCCGATCGTGCGCGAAATTGCGCATCGTCAGGGCGGCAGCGTGGCGCTCGAATCGAATGACGGCGGCGCGGGACTTGTCGCGACCGTCGAGATGCGCTTATGGATGGGCGCGAGCTGACGCACCGCGCCACTCGCAATCGAAAGGACAACGATGAAACTGCTGCTCGTGGAAGACGACGCCGACCTCGCGCGCTGGGTGATGAACCTGATGCAGGCCGAGCAATTCCAGATCGACTGGGCGCAGAACGGCGAATGCGCACAGACGCTGCTCGATCTGCAATGCTATGACGCGGTGCTGATCGATATGCGCCTGCCCGGCATCGGCGGCAAGGAGGTACTCGCAAGGCTGCGCCGCAAGCGCAATAACGTGCCGGTGCTGATGCTGACCGCGAATGGCTCGACCGACGACAAGGTGGCCTGCTTTTCGGCGGGTGCCGACGATTATGTCGTCAAGCCCTTCGATGCGCGCGAGCTGGTGGCCCGCATCAAGGCGCTGATTCGACGGCAAGTTGCCGGCGACAGAGGGCAGTCGATCGAATGCGGCAATCTACGCTATCTGTTCGATTCGCGTGAGTTCGTGCTGCAGGACGAACTCATGCCGTTGCGCCGCCGCGAACACGCGATCCTCGAAGCGCTGATATTGAAGCAGGGCAAGACCGTTTCCAAAGCCACGCTGATGGATAAGGTCTTTACGCTCGACGAAGAGCCAAGCGCCGATGCGATCGATATTTATATTCACCGCCTGCGCAAACACCTCGCGGCATCCACTGCAAAGATCATGACGCTGCGGGGGCTTGGCTACATTTTGCGCGAAGAAGAACCGCGCGACGCATTTGCCGCGGCTCTGTCTTAAGACTCCGCCGCAAGCTCCTCGATCATCTCGCGCGCGGCCGTCTGCAACTCGGGCACATAGCGCCGCTTCGCTTCCGCGAGCGATACCGCCCGCGACAGAAACACCACGTTCAGGCTAGCGAGAACACGCTCCTCGAACACGATCGGGACGGCGACCGCGCCGATCTTGCCCTGGTCCGCCCAGTCTCCGTGATTCGAACCGAACCCATCCGCGCGTACGCGCCGAACCAGGCTGCGGATCAAAGCGTCGTTCGATGCGAGCGCCTTCTGCTCCTCGCCGCCCGCGCCCGAGCGCAACAGATCGAGGATGTCCTCGCGCTCTTCGTCGGGGCACATCGCGAAGTAGGCACGGCCCGCCGCGGTCAGCAGGATCGGCAAACGCCGGCCGACCATGGCGCGATGAAACGACAACGGACTGAAGCGATGCGTGGTCTCGCGGATGATCATCGCGTCGCCGTCGGGCGTGGTCAGATCCGACGGCCACGCGACGCGTTGCAGCAGACGCCCCATGACCGGCGGCGCGATGGTCGCGATCCGTTCATCGTCCGTAAAGCCTTCGCTCAGCGCGCGCACCTTCAGCGTGAGCCGGAAGCTGTCGTCCGACGCGCTGCGCCGCACGAAGCCTTCTTCCATCAATGTTTCGAGCAGCCGCCGCGCGGTGGTGCGATGCAGGCCGGTCAGCTCGCTGATCTGCTGGCTCGTGGCGCGGCCGCTGTCCATCGAGTTGAGCGCCTGCAGCACCTGCAAACCACGCGACAGGCCCCGCACGTTTGTATATTTGGTCACGCAAAACCTCAATTAAATCAAGTATGTGCATTGTATGCACAATTTCCAGATTTTGTTGAGCGTGCAAAGGGGCGGTTCTAGACTGCCAGCAAATCAACGATTTCATGGAGACGCAAGCTGTTGTGCGCGGGCGATATTTTCGCCGTGGCGGCAGCCGGTTCCCGCCTTTGCGCTCCTGATCGTCTCGATCCACTGACACTGGTCGAAACAAGGAGACAACATGCCCCAACCGCTCGACCCGGTGGCCGTCGAAGGCCACAGCGGAACGCTCACCACCGACGTCGCGATCATCGGCGCCGGCCCGGTCGGTCTGATGATCGCCAACTATCTCGGCCTCCAGGGCGTGCGCGTCGTGCTGATCGAAAAGCTCGACAAGATCATCGACTATCCGCGCGCAATCGGGTTGGATGATGAAGCGTTGCGCGTGTTCCAGTCCGTCGGTCTCGCCGATGCATTGCTACCGCACACCACCCCCGATCACTGGATGCGCTTCACGAGCAAGGGCCGTTGCTTCGCATCGATCGAACCGCGCACCGACGAATTCGGCTGGTCGCGCCGCAACGCGTTCATTCAGCCGCTGGCCGATCGCGTGCTGTACGACGGTCTGCAGCGCTTCGCGCACGTCGAGGTGCTGTTCGGCCATACGGTCAATTCGTTCACACAGGACGGCAGCGGCGTCACGATCGAAACCGAACACGCCGAGGGCGGCCGCCGGACGATCCGCGCTTCGTATATGGTGGGCGCGGACGGCGGCAACAGCTTCGTGCGCCGTACGCTCGACGTGCCGTTCGAGGGCCGTACGAAGCCGAATCAGTGGATCGTCGTCGACGTACGCAATGATCCGATCGGCTCGCCGCACGTGTACCTTCATTGCGATCCGCGGCGCCCGTATGTGTCGGCCGCATTGCCGCACGGCATTCGCCGCTTCGAATTCATGGTGATGCCCGGCGAGACCGAGGAAGAGCTGTCGAAGCCGGAGAACATGGCCGCGCTGATCCGCAAGGTCGTCGCCGATCCGGAGAAGGTCGACTACATCCGCAAGCGCGTCTATACGCACAATGCGCGGCTCGCGAGCAGCTTCCGCGTGAACCGCGTGCTGCTCGCCGGCGACGCCGCGCACATCATGCCGGTGTGGCAGGGCCAGGGCTACAACAGCGGGATTCGCGACGCGAGCAACCTCGGCTGGAAACTCGCGATGGTGGTCAAGGGTGTTGCCGGCGACGCGCTGCTCGATACCTACACCGCCGAGCGGCGTTCACATGCGCGCTCGATGATTCACCTCTCTGAAGTCGCGGGCGACATCTTCGCGCCGACGAGCCGCTTCGGCATCAAGTTCCGCGACGCATTCGTGCGTACGTTCAACTGGTTTCCGGCGGTCAAGCGCTACTTCGTCGAAATGCGTTTCAAGCCGATGCCGCGCTATGAAAGCGGCGTCGTACTGCTCGCACGCACGCCGCGCAAGCATGGCTGGCTCGCGCGCGTGCTCGAACGCTCGGGTCATTCGGCGCCGGGGCGTCTGCTCGGTCTGATGAGCGAGAAGCGCGAGTCGCGGCTCGGCCGCCTCGTGTATGGACGCGACCCGCACTGTCATTCGCCGGTCGGCCGCATGTTCATTCAGCCGCGCGTGCGCACGGTGAGCGGCGACATCGTGCGGCTCGACGACGTGCTCGGCAACCGCTTCGCGATCATCGGCTGGGGCGCGGAGCCGACCTTCGGTCTGTCGGAGCAAGCGCGCGCGATCTGGCAGCGGCTCGGCGGCTGCTTCGTGGTCGCGAAGCCGGACACGCAATTGTCTTTCCATGACGACGTGCCTGAACACGTCATCGCAATCGGCGACGCGAACACGCGGCTGAAGGACTGGTTTGCGCGTGTGCCTGAATCGGTCGTTCTATTGCGTCCCGATCGCTTCGTCGCGGGCATGAGCTCGCCGCAGCAGGTGTCGCAACTGATCATCGAACTCGCGCAGAAGCTGCATCTCGAAGCGGCGTTCGCGCCTGATGGCGTCGCTGCCTTCTCAATCCCTGAAACCGCCGGAGCCTGACATGCCGCTGCTGCTCGAATGCCTGTCACACACGCCCTTGCACGGCTACTACGATCCCGCGCCCGAAATCGTCGCGGAAGTGGAGCGCGTGCATGCGGCGGCGCGCGCGCGTGTCGTCGAGTTCGATCCCGAACTGGTCGTCGTGTTCGCGCCTGACCACTACAACGGTTTCTTCTATGACGTGATGCCGCCGTTCTGCATCGGCGCATCGGCGAGCGCGATCGGCGACTTCGAGAGCCTCGCCGGCCCGCTCGACGTGCCCGCCGATATCGCGCTCGAACTCACCGAAGCGGTACTCGCGAGCGACGTCGACGTCGCGCTGTCGTACCGGATGCAGGTCGATCATGGTTGCGCGCAAGCGCTCGAGATTCTGACGGGCGGCCTCGATCGTTATCCGGTCGTGCCGGTGTTCATCAATTCGGTGGCCGCGCCGATGGCTTCGTGCCGCCGTGCGCGTCTGCTCGGCGATGCGCTCGGCCGCGCGCTCGCACGCTCGAATAAACGCGTGCTCCTGATCGGTTCGGGCGGCATCTCGCATGAGCCGCCCGTGCCGGAGCTGGCCGGCGCGAGCGAGGAAGTCGCCGAGCGTCTGATCGCCGGCCGCAATCCGTCGGCCGAATCGCGCGCGGCGCGTCAGGCGCGCACGATCGCGGCGGCGCGCGCTTTCACCGCGGGCGACAGCCATCTGCATCCGCTCAATCCCGAATGGGACCGCGCGTTCCTCAAGCTGCTCGAAGACGGCGAACTCACCGCGCTCGACGGCCTGACGAACAACGCGATCACGCGCGACGCCGGCAAGTCCGCGCACGAAATCCGCACCTGGATCGCCGCGTTCGGCGCACTGAACGCGAGCGGCCCGTATCATGCGTCGCTCGATTACTACCGTCCGATCCCCGAATGGATCGCGGGCTTCGGCGCGATGCACGCGCGGCCCGCGACGGCCCACGTCTAACCCAATCAGGAACCCGCTATGAACACTCAGAGCAATGTCGACGCGCTGGCCCTGCGCCTGCGCGAGTCGGAACGCACGCGTCAGACCATCGCGCCGTTGCGCGACGACGCCCGCTTCGCCGAACTGTCGAACCCGGCCGAGGCCGAGCAGCTTGCGTACGCGGTGCAGCAGGCCAACGTGGCCGCGCGCGTCGCGGCGGGCGAGCGTATCGTCGGCCGCAAGATCGGGCTCACGTCGCCGGCGGTGCAGCGTCAGCTCGGCGTCGGCCAACCTGACTTCGGCGCGCTGTTCGCATCGATGGCGTATGGCGACAGCCAGCCGATTCCGCTCAACGAACTGATCCAGCCGAAGGTTGAAGCGGAGATCGCGCTCGTGCTCGAACACGATCTGCTGCAGGAGCGCCACACGTACGCCGATCTGATCCGCGCGACCGCCTATGCGGTCGCGGCCATCGAGGTGGTGGACAGCCGCATCGAAGGCTGGAACATCCGTTTCGTCGACACGGTCGCGGACAATGCGTCGAGCGCGCGCTTCGTGCTCGGCAGCCGCCCCGTACTGCTGCGCGAGATCGATCTCGCGGCTTGCGCGATGACGCTTTCAAATGATTCGGAAGTGTTGTCGCGCGGCAATGGCGGCGCGTGTCTCGGCAATCCGCTGAACGCGGCCGTATGGCTCGCGGACCGCATGGTCCGGCTCGGCACGCCCCTGCGTGCCGGCGACGTGCTGATGACAGGCGCTTTGGGCCCGATGGTCGCGGTCACGCAGCCGGGCACCTTCACCACGCAGATCGACGGACTCGGTAGCGTGCGCGCGACTTTCTCCGCAACTTGACCTTTGAAACAAAGGAATCCGACATGAGCAACACGAACACGCAGGCAATGGCGGTCACGGAAGCTGCAACCAGCCGGTTCGTCCGGATCATTGAAGACGGACGTGAGATGCAGCTCCACTACAACGATGTGGGGCAGGGCGCGCAGACGGTCGTGATGCTGCACGGTTCAGGACCGGGCGCGACCGGCTGGGCCAATTTCAATCGCAACGTCGAGCCGCTCGTCGCGGCCGGTTATCGCGTGATCCTGATGGACTGCCTCGGCTGGGGCAAGAGCGATCCGATCGTCTGCAAGGGATCGCGCTCGGAACTCAACGCGCGCTGCCTGAAGGCGCTGCTCGATGCGCTCGATATCGAACGTGTGCACATCATCGGCAACTCGATGGGCGGCCATAGCGCGGTCGCGTTCGCGCTCGCCGAGCCGCAACGTGTCGGCAAGCTCGTGTTGATGGGCGGCGGCACGGGCGGCCCGAGCCAGTTCGTGCCGATGCCGACCGAAGGCATCAAGCTGCTGCAAGGGCTGTACCGCAACCCGACCATCGAGAACCTGCAGCGCATGATGAGCGTCTTCGTGTTCGACTCGAAGGCGTTGACCGAAGACCTGATGCAGGCGCGGCTCGCGAACATGCTGGCCCGCCGCGATCACCTCGAGAATTTCGTCGCGAGCCTCGCCGCGAATCCGAAGCAGTTCAATGACTTCGGTCCGCGCCTCGGCGAAGTGGTCGCGCCGACGCTGGTGATCTGGGGCCGCGACGACCGTTTCGTGCCGATGGATATCGGTCTGAAGCTCGTCGCCGGTATGCCGAACGCGGATCTGCATGTGTTCGGCCGCTGCGGGCATTGGGCGCAGTGGGAGCATGCGGACAAGTTCAACCGCATGGTGGCCGAGTTTTTGGGGCGCGAGGCGTAAGCCGCGTCGTCGTTACGGGCGGCTGGCGCGACGCTGCTGGGGACGTTCCTGCGCCGGCCGTCGGCGGCGCCGGCGCGCGTCGCACGGCGGCAAATCGTGATTTGTCAATGCGAGAAATTCGCATTTAACCAAAAATAGGATCTCGCAAGTCCTCTATAAGATATCTGTCTTAAGACCCGGTCAATCGGCCGCAAAGCCTTATCCGGCGGGGATCCACCCCTTTGAGCTGGGTCTCGTGACCTGTTTGTTGAGTCACATTTAGTGGAAAACGCGCATATACTCTCGGTCGTGTCGCAAAACGAAGGCCGCGAGGTTGCGTCGTGCCGAACCGACGCCGTCGCCGTCGCGCCACGATTTGCGCTGGCCTCGACCGCCAACGCTCTGTCTACCACTTCCTAGCAAAGCATCAATCATGTCCACACCGCCGAAGATCATCTACACCCTGACCGACGAAGCGCCCGCACTGGCGACGTACTCGCTGCTGCCGATCGTCAAGGCGTTCACGCGCTCGTCCGACGTGCTCGTCGAAACGCGTGACATCTCGCTCGCCGGCCGGATCATTGCCGCATTTCCGGACTACCTGAGCGCGGAACAGAAGGCTTCCGACGATCTGGCGGAGCTCGGTGGACTCACCACGCGCCCGGAAGCGAACATCATCAAGCTGCCGAACATCAGCGCGTCGGTGCCGCAACTGAAGGCCGCGATCGCGGAGCTGCGCGACCAGGGCTACAAGCTGCCGGCGTATCCGGACGTCGCGACGACCGACGCCGAGAAGGATGTCAAGGCTCGCTACGACAAGATCAAGGGCAGCGCGGTAAACCCGGTGCTGCGCGAAGGCAACTCGGATCGTCGCGCGCCGCTGTCGGTGAAGAACTATGCGCGCAAGCATCCGCACAAGATGGGCGCGTGGAGCGCGGATTCGAAGTCGCATGTCGCGCACATGAGCGGTGGCGATTTCTACGGCAGCGAGAAGTCGGCGCTCATCGCGCAAGCCGGTAGCGTCAAGATCGAACTGGCCGCTGCCGACGGCACGACCACGGTCCTGAAGGCGAAGACGCCGGTGCTGGCGGGTGAAATCATCGACGCGTCGGTGCTCAGCAAGAACGCGCTGCGCAGCTTCATCGAAGCGCAGATCGCCGACGCGAAGGCGAACGGCGTGCTGTTCTCGGTGCACCTGAAGGCCACGATGATGAAGGTTTCGGACCCGATCATCTTCGGTCACGTGGTGTCGGTGTTCTACAAGGACGTGCTCACGAAGCACGCGGAAGCGCTGGCCAAGGTCGGCTTCAACCCGAACAACGGTATCGGCGACCTGTACGCGCGTCTGAAGGACCTGCCGGCGGAAACGGCCGCGGCGATCGAAGCCGACATCAAGGCGCAGTACGAACAGCGTCCGCCGCTCGCAATGGTCAACTCGGACAAGGGCATCACGAGCCTGCACGTGCCGAGCGACGTGATCGTCGACGCATCGATGCCGGCGATGATCCGTGAGTCGGGCAAGATGTGGGGCGCCGACGGCGCGCTGCACGACGCGAAGGCGGTGATTCCGGACCGTTGCTACGCCGGTGTCTACCAGGCGGTGATCGAAGATTGCAAGAAGCACGGCGCGTTCGATCCGGTCACGATGGGCACAGTGCCGAACGTCGGCCTGATGGCGCAAGCCGCCGAAGAATACGGTTCACACGACAAGACGTTCCAGATCCCGGCGAACGGCGTGGTCCGCGTGACCGACGAAGCCGGCGCAGTGCTGCTCGAACAGCCGGTCGAGCAGGGTGACATCTTCCGTATGTGCCAGACCAAGGACGCGCCGATCCGCGACTGGGTCAAGCTCGCGGTGAACCGCGCCCGCGCGACCAACACGCCGGCCGTGTTCTGGCTCGACCCGGCGCGCGCACACGACGCGCAGATCATCAAGAAGGTCGAGCAGTACCTGAAGGATCACGACACGAACGGTCTCGACATCCGCGTGATGACGCCGGTCGAAGCGACGAAGTTCTCGGTCGAGCGCATCCGCGCGGGCAAGGACACGATCTCGGTCACCGGCAACGTGCTGCGCGACTACCTGACCGACCTGTTCCCGATCATGGAACTGGGCACCAGCGCGAAGATGCTGTCGATCGTTCCGCTGATGGCCGGTGGCGGCATGTTTGAAACCGGCGCGGGCGGTTCGGCGCCGAAGCACGTGCAGCAACTGGTCGAGGAAGGCTTCCTGCGCTGGGATTCGCTCGGTGAATTCCTTGCGCTGGCGGCGTCGCTCGAGCATCTGGGCACGACGTACCACAACCCGAAGGCGCAGATTCTCGCCCGGACGCTGGATCAGGCCACCGGCAAGTTCCTCGACAACGACAAGTCGCCGGCGCGCAAGGTCGGCGGCATCGACAACCGCGGCAGCCACTTCTACCTCGCGATGTACTGGGCCGAAGCACTGGCCGCGCAAACCGACGACGCGGCGCTGCAGGCGCAGTTCGCGGGCGTCGCGAAGGCGATGGCCGACAACGAGGCGAAGATCGTCGCGGAACTCGGCGCGGCGCAGGGCAAGCCGGTGGATATCGGCGGCTACTACCGTCCGAGCGTCGAGCTGACCGGCAAGGCGATGCGTCCGAGCGCGACGCTGAACGCGATCGTCGATTCGCTGGCCTGAAGCCACGCAGGCGACTGAAGCGGTGAGCGCTGCGGCGGCCTTCGAAGCCACGCGGTAGCGCGCACTCCCACAGCGCTCAGAGCCGCAAGCAGGACCGCAAGTACGACAATGGCGCCTTCGGGCGCCATTGTCATTTCTGCTTTCACTGCTACGCCGCCGTCGGTCATAGTCGTCCTTATACGTGAACGATTTCCCAGTCGGCGAGCTTCTCCGGAATTTCCAGCGTCGACGTGTCGAGTTCAGCCAGATGCTCGCAGCTCAGACCGCGCGCCAGGTCGTCGGCGGCCTGTTGCGGGCTTGAGAACTCGCCGAGCGTCTCGTTGCCGTAAGTGGCTTCCCAGCCGTCCTGACCCGGCAGGATGTAGAACGCTCCCTGTGTCGAACCAAAGCGAAAGCCCTTCATTTTCAGTCTCCCAATTGCCAATAAAAAACCGCGGTTCGTGACGGCTTCTTCGCAATCTGTGGGATTTGGGCGGCCCCTGTCGTCAGGCCCGTCGAATCCGACTGCGTGAAGCGCGTGCTGTTGTGAAAGAGTCTACGTCAGCGAATCCTCGGGCAAGTGGGCGTCTAATCGTTCTTTATCTTGAAAATATTTTCATAAAAACAATGGGTTGCGTGTTTAGTTTCGCGATGTGCAACGGCGCCAAGCATCGTGAAATGGCCGGTTTGTGCCGCGCACCATGATTTTTTACGAAGCGCGGGATCGTTTCGTATCGCGAAAATTGGGGCCGTGCGTGCTGTGCAAAACGACGCTATGCGGCTCCATGCCGCGTCGAGGCGCATGCTTCCATTCCAACGGTTCCCGCTGAAGCATCACAACCAGCCGAGCCAGCGCCACCATGTCGCCGAGAACAGAAGCAGCAGCAGATACCCGACGATCGTCAGCACGATGCCGACGCGCGCGAACTGACGGGCTGTGAAGGTATCGGTGGCGAGGCACACCATGTTTTGCGGCGCGTTGATCGGCAGCACGAAGCCGAAGCTGACCACATAGCCGAGCAGCATCGTCATGCCGAGCCGGCTGAAGTCCGCTTGCATCGATAGCAGCACCGCGATCAGGATCGGCAGCATCGCCGAGGTCAACGCAGTCGCGCTCGCAAAGCCGAGGTGGATCACGATCAGAAAGGCCGCCAGGATCGCGAACGCGGTGAACGTGCCCGCATGATCGAGCCCGGTGTGATGCGCGACGAGATCGCCGAGCCACTGCCCGGCCGTGGTCGTCAGGAGCGTGGTGCCGAGGCTGATGCCGACGCCGAACACGATCACCGTGCCCCACGGAATGCGGTTCTGCACGGTCTTCCAGTCCATCACGCCGATGCGGGGCAGCATCAGGATCACGAGGCCGATATAGGTGACCGACGTGGTATCGAACGGGTGCAGCTTGCCTTCGGTCGCCCAGAAGAACAGCAGGCCGATCGCGACGCCGAGCAGACGCTTCTGCGGCCCGGTCATCGGTCCGAGTTCGCGCAGCGAGCGCGCCACGGCCTCTTTACCGCCTGCGATCTGATCGCTTTCCGGCGGCAGCATCTTCAAAACGATCGCGAGCAGCAGGACCGACATCACGATCGCCCACGGCGTGCCCGCGACCAGCCATTCCAGCCACGTGACACGCGCGCCGAGCATCTTGTCCATGAAACCGACGGTCAGCAGGTTCTGCGCGGCGGCCGTCAGAATGCCGACGTTCCAGATGCTGGTCGCCTGCGCGACGACGATCATGATGCCGGCCGCGATGTTCGATCGCTTGTCGACGCCGAACGCCGAGATCACGCCGATCATGATCGGCACGACGCAGGCGCTGCGCGCGGTCGCGCTCGGCACCACCAGCGACAATACGATCGTCACCGCGATCGAGCCGATCAGGATGCGCCGCGTGGTCGTGCCGATCAGCGACAGCGTGACGAGCGCGATGCGCTTGTCGAGACCGGTAATCGTCATCGCGGCGGAAATGAACAGCGCGCCGGTGACCAGTGCGAGCGCCGAGTTCGAAAATCCGGCGAGCGCCATGCCAATCCCGGCCGACGTGCCGTAAACGACGCTCGGGTCCTTGATGGTCGGCGCGGTGCCGATCAGGAACGCAATCAGGGAAGTGATGATGATGGCGCTCGCCTCGTACGAGACGGCCTCGGTCAACCAGACCACCACTGCGAAGGCGAGTATTGCGAGCATGCGGTGGCCGGCGGGCGGCAGCGTCGCGGGCAGCGGCAACAGCAGAACGACGATCAAGGCGACGACGCTCGCGATCAGGCCGATCGGCACACCCCGTTTAGCCGGGGAGGAGCCAGTCGGACCGGCGTTGGTTTGAGCTTCGGGTTTCGATGCGCTCATGCTGTTCGCTCCTCGGTGGGGTGAGGCCCGCCGCGATGACCGATGCGTGACACATCGGACCACCTCCCGCAGCGAGCTTCACGATGTCGCAAGGGGATGTCGCAAGCGCTGTTGTATCACGCCGACGGTGTCGTTGCGAAGGCAGCATGGGCGCCGCGCCGCTCGATCGGCATTGCGATGTGCGTTTCGGTGACCGAGGTACAGGCGCGCGAGCAGCGCTTCGCTGCGATCGGCGTGAATGCGCGCGATGCGCATGGCGGATCGCCAGGCTCCGCGTTGATGGATCTCGACCTGGAGGAGTGAGCGGATGTTGCTGGCGGCGTGACTTGCCGGGTTGCGTTGCGTGGCGCCGTCGGCCCCGCATGTCGTCAAACCCCGGCCTTCGTCAACTCATGCGCGCGGCGCAGTCGCTCGCGGCTGTTGCTCAGATGCATGCGCATCGCGGCGCGCGCGTCGTCGGCGTCCTGACGCTCGATCGCGCGGTAGATCAGCAGGTGCTCGCCGAGCACGCTGCGCAAAACCTCGATCTGGTCGAGCTCCGCGATCTCGGCCGAACCGAGCCGCGTGCGCGGGCTGACCGAACGGCCAAGCTGACTCAGCACGTCGAAGAAATAGCGGTTGCCGCTCGCGCGTGCAATCTGCAAATGGAACTCGATGTCGTGCGCGAGCGTGTCGGTGCTGCCACGCCCGAGTTCCGACTCGAAGCGATCGAGCGCGATGCGGATCTGCTTGAGATTCTGCTCGGTGCGCCGCGAGGCCGCTAGCGCGGCCGCGGCCGCCTCGACGTCGATGCGGAACTCGATGATCGCCATCACGTCGAGCATGCTGGTGAGGTCGGCGGCGGGCAGCTTCATCGGTTTTTCGCCGGCGGGCGCGAGCACGAAGGTGCCGATGCCGTGGCGCGTCTCGACGATGTTGGCCGCCTGCAGACGTGAAATCGCTTCGCGAACGACGGAGCGGCTCACGGACAGCTGCTTCATCATCTCGACTTCGGTGGGGATGCGGTCGCCTGGCCTCAGCGTGCCGCGGCGAATTTGATCGGAAAGGGTGGCCACCACCTTTTCAGTTAGGCTGCTCATTTTTGTGGCTGGTTGAACTGATGCCGCAGAGTATCGCACAGGAGGGCGAGTCCGGCAGGTGCAAACGGCGGGGTGCGATTGTAGACATCGGACGTCTTAGTTTGAACGGTCGCTTCGCTTTTGCAACAAGGTCTCGCAGCCAAGAATTTGCCACGATTTAAAGGCGGTTTAGCTAGCTACACAGGGTAAACACGCAGTTGGTTTTGTCGAAAATAACGAGGTAGACTGTCGTCAGATGACTGCTAAGGTTTTGCCGCATCGTGTTCATCGCGAACCATATCGACCGCGTGAACATCGGCTTCGTCAACGCGCACATGAAGACCGATCTCAACATCGCGCCGGCCAACTTCGGCTATCTGCAGCGGCGCCTGGGCTCGATCACGGGCGGGCTGTACGGTCTTGGCGTCGCGTCGCAGCGCGCGGCGGTTTACTACACACACAGGTGCTTTTCCCATGTCCACAAAACCTACCGAATCGAGCGTCACGCCGGTCGTCACCGAACTGCGCGTCGTGCCCGTCGCTGGCCGCGACAGCATGCTGATGAATCTGAGCGGCGCGCATGGTCCGTTCTTCACGCGTAACGTCGTGATCCTGCGCGACAGCGCGGGCCATACCGGCGTCGGCGAAGTGCCGGGCGGCGAGAACATCCGCAAGACGATCGACGACGCGCGGCCGTTCGTGGTCGGCCAGTCGATCGGCAATCTGCAGGCGGTCCTGAACAAGGTGCGCACGCAATTCGCCGACCGCGACGCGGGCGGCCGCGGCCTGCAGACCTTCGATCTGCGCACGACGATTCATGCGGTGACCGCGCTCGAAGCCGCGCTGCTCGACCTGCTCGGTCAGCATCTCGGCGTGCCGGTCGCGGCACTGCTCGGCGAAGGACAGCAGCGCGACGAAGTGGAAATGCTCGGCTATCTGTTCTATATCGGCGATCGCAACAAGACTGATCTGCCGTACGCGAACAACGCCGGCGCGCGTGATGACTGGGAGCGCGTGCGCACCGAAGAGGCGATGACGCCCGAAGCGGTCGTGCGTCTCGCCGAAGCCGCGCAGGCGCGCTACGGCTTCAACGACTTCAAGCTGAAGGGCGGCGTGCTGCCAGGCGACGCCGAGATCGAAGCGGTCACGGCGCTCGCCGAGCGCTTCCCCGAGGCGCGCGTGACGCTCGACCCGAACGGCGCGTGGTCGCTCGCGGAAGCGGTGCGCCTGTGCCGTGACAAGCACGACGTGCTGGCATACGCGGAAGATCCGTGCGGCGCGGAGAACGGCTATTCGGGCCGCGAAGTGATGGCGGAGTTCCGCCGCGCCACTGGCCTGCCAACGGCGACCAACATGATCGCGACCGACTGGCGCCAGATGGGTCACGCCATCCAGTTGCAGTCAGTCGACATTCCGCTCGCCGATCCGCATTTCTGGACCATGCAGGGCTCGGTGCGCGTCGCGCAGATGTGTAACGACTGGGGTCTCACGTGGGGTTCGCATTCGAACAACCACTTCGACATTTCGCTCGCGATGTTCACGCACGTCGCGGCCGCGGCGCCGGGCAAGATCACCGCGATCGACACGCACTGGATCTGGCAGGACGGTCAGTTCCTGACGCAAGATCCGCTGCGGATCGTCGGCGGCAAGGTCAAGGTGCCGCAGAAGCCGGGCCTCGGCGTCGAACTCGACATGGACGCGCTCGAGAAGGCGCACGCGCTGTATCAGCAGCACGGCCTCGGCGCGCGCGATGACGGCGTGGCGATGCAGTATCTGATTCCGAACTGGAAGTTCGACAATAAACGTCCGTGCCTCGTGCGTTAAAAACGCTTTGACCGAAATGATGAGCCTGGCGTGTCGCGCAAATAATGCGTGACCGCCGGGCTCTTTCAGTTCTTCGCGGATTTCCGCTCCCACCTGTCGTATCCGTCATCGGAGACAGATTTGCTATCTACTCCTCGCTATACCTCCTGACGAGCAATTCCCTGAAGCCAAGACCGATGTCGTCGGCCACCTGGCCATGCTTGCATCATCAGTACTGCGAACGTCAGCGCGGTGAATCAGTGCCGAAGCTGAGAGAGCCTGGAGCAGGTGGCAGGATTCCAACCTACGTGGACATAGTCCCTGGTTTTGCAGACCAGTGCCTTTGCGCGCTCGGCCACACCTGCATCGTGAATCAAGGCTACAAAGCCCAGCTTACGATTCGATCCCATCGACGTGCGCTCCCGCACAAATCGGGTTCGAATCATCCGGGCGAGTCAGGCGATTGGCCGCGAGACTCACTGCGAGCGCTTGGGGACGACCTTGTTGCAGTGCACATCGGTCGTCTCGTTGAGCGAAGAACTGTTTTGTTCGGATGGTCAGCTCTTGCGAAACACCACATGAGAGATCCGCTGCACCAGCAGCGCGGCCGCCAGCGACGCCACCGCCGTGAGCCACACGCCGATATGAATCGACTGCACGAGCGCATCGCGGGCGCTATCGATCAGCGCGGTCGTGTTGAGCCCCGTCGCCTTCATATCCGCGATCAGCTGCGTGCGCGACGCGTCGTCGATGAGGATGTGCAGATCGACGAAACGCGGCCGCCATTGCGACGCGGCCGGCTCGCCGAGCACGCTCATGGTGCGCGTGACGACGTTGCGATAGTGATGCTGCGCGACGGTCGCGACGATGCTGGTGCCGAGCATGCCGCCGACCATGCGCGTCGATTGGAGTAGCGCGGTCGTGATACCGAAACGCTCGCGTCCGGCGATCTCTTGGCCGAATACGTTCAAATTGTTCAGGATGAAACCGAGGCCGATGCCGACCGCCCCCATCGGCAGCACGATGCGCAAGTGCGGCGTGTCGGGATTCGCGAACGCGAGCGCGATCGACGCGAACATCAGCAGGCCGAAACCGATCGACAGAATGCGCGTTGGTTTCCTCATGTGAATCACGATTCGCGTGTTCACCAGACTGCCGATCGCGATGCACGCGGCGATCGGCGTCGCGAGCAGGCCCGCCTGCTGCGGCGACAGACCGAAGCCGCCTTGCAGCAGCAAGGGCGCGAAGAAAATCAGCGAGAACATCACGAAGCCGGACAGCATGCCGAGCGTGAAAAGCGTGACGAGCTGTGCGTCCTTGAACAGATCGAGCGGAATGATCGGATGCGTCGCGCGCTTTTCGCACAGAAAGAGCGCGACCGCGCCGGCGATCACGCACACGCCGAGCACGAGATTGCCCACGGTCAGGCCGTTCTTCGGCACCGCTTCGATAAATGCCTGCAAGCCGCCGAGCACGAAGGCGACGAGCCCCGCGCCGAGCCAGTCGATCTTCACTTCACCCCCATGCGGCCGCCGGAAACTCGGCAGATGCATCGAGATGAAATAGAGCGCCGCCGCGCCGACCGGCAGATTGACGAGAAACGTCGAGCGCCAGCCGAGGTGCTCGGTCATCCACCCGCCGAGCGACGGGCCCGCCGCCGTGCCGATGCCGTACGCGGCGGCCAGCACGACCTGCCAGCGCACGCGCGTGCGCGGATCGGGGAACAGATCGGGGATCGACGCGAACGCGGTGCCGACCATCATGCCGCCGCCGATGCCTTGCAGCCCGCGCGCCATCGCGAGAAACAGCATGCTGTTGGCGAGGCCGCACAACACCGACGCGACCGTGAACGTGATGACCGCGGCGATCACGAAGCGCTTGCGGCCGAAGTAGTCGCCGAGCCGGCCGAACACGGGCACCGTGACGACCGACGCGAGCATGTACGCGCTCGCGATCCACGCGAAATATTCGAAGCCGTGCAGCTCGGCGACGATCGACGGCAGCGCGGTGCTGACGACAGTCTGGTCGAGCGCGACCAGCATGTTGACGAGGCCGATGCCGAGCATCGCGTACAACGCGTGGCGGAACGGCAGGGCAGAAGCGGCGGGGCTAGCGGAGACGGTGGAATTCACGGATCGGACGGAAGGCGGTTCGGGTTGGATGCTGCGCTGCGGGTTGAGGTCAGGACCTGCGGATTTTACGCAAGTTGTCTGACCTCTTGGCGGATTATACGGGTTGTCCCTTGATCAAAAGTATTCGTCGCGCGAAACACGGCCTCGTTCAGATGTGCGCCAGCGAACGGGACAGCGCGCACGCGTCAGCCCGAACGTGGTAAGTTCGCTCGCGCAATATCCGATCGATGTGCCTGAGGAGGACCGCATCCTGCGTCACGCCCCGGTTTGCCCGCTCAACCGTGTCCGCGAAGCCTTGACGACCTCGGTGTGCGCATGGGGCGCGGCGCTGCTGCTCTACGCGCACGGTGCGGCCGCCGTCACCGACATCGACACAGGCACCGACGTCGCCACTCGCGTCAATACCGGCTTCATCGCGCTGTACGGCGTGATCGATACGAGCCTCGAAATCACCGACCCCGGTTCCGGCTGGACCCCGCGCCTGGACTCCGGCGCATATCGCGGCTCGCGCGTCGGACTGCATGGCGCGGAGCCGCTCGGCGGCGGCAACGCGATCGTGTTCACGCTCGAAAACGGCTTCAGCTCGACCGACGGTACCCAGCAGGTGCCCGGCTCGATCTTCAATCGGCAGGCATGGATCGGTGCGAGCGGCATTTGGGGCGAGCTACGCTTCGGCCGTCAGCACTCGCCGATCTATATACCGTTCAAGGGCGATCTCGACGCGTTCGGCGCGGGCACGATCGCCTCGGGGCTCAACAACCTGTCGAAGATCACGCCGTATGCGAGCAACGCGCTCGCGTATCTGTCGCCGAGTCTCGCCGGCTTCAGCACGACGCTGATGATGGCGACGCGCGATCCGTCCGAGCACGATGGCAATGGCATCGACGGTTACTACGTGACCACGTCGTATCGGCTCGACGGATTGCGCCTGTCCTACGCGCATCAGCAGACGCACGGGGCCGGGGCGCTGCGCGCGAATCTCGGCGGCGCGAACTATGCCTTCGGCAAGCTGCGCGTGTGGCTGTCCTTTTTCAACGGCGATGGCGGCACGCCGGTCTATCACGGCGCGGGCGGCTCGCTGTCGGCGCAGTATAGTTTTTCGACCAATGCGCGCGCGTCGCTCGGCTATGCGCACGTGCGCGACTACACGACGGCGGGCGGCAGCGCGGACCAGTTCAGCGCCGCATTCGAATACAACATGTCGCCTACGCTGCTGCTGTACTTCAGCGCCGCGTATCTCGCGAATCACGACGACTCGAGCTTCACGCTGCGCGGCGTCAACGTGACCGGGCTACCGGTCGCCTATCCGGGCGCGCCGGTGGCCGGCGTGCAATTCGGCGTGGTGGAGCGCTTCTAAAGCACTTCGTAATACGTCACGACTTCAGTCGAGCTGACCCAATAATTGGATAAAAGCGCTTAAATCTGTGCGCGTTAAATCAGGCGTGGTGCATGCCGGTTTGATACGGGATGTCTATATTTTTTTAAATCCGCACCGTGAATTGCTAAAAATATCAAGCGGTTCGAAATTAGAATGGGTCGCGCAAAAAAAAGGCCGACACAATGTGTCGGCTTAAAGATTCTGGCATCCGAGGGTGATTGCCAGAACCTGAGAGACGTGAAGCCACAAAGCAGCACATGTAGCGGATTTCAGGCCGCCGCCGCGACGCATGAATCGATCCGCACGCGCTTTAACGACGGTTTCCAACAGAAAATTGATAATGTGTTTTGCCGATAGCTCTGCGGTCGGGAAGTTGAACCAGAAAGCATGGCACTGAGTATAGCTTCGCAAACATATTTTTTGGAACCACTCGCCGGTGGACTGATTTGTGAGTTTTTCCGTAGGATTATCTTCATATCGTTGGATTGAAATAACGCGCGGAATCGTCGGACGCGCGCTTGCGGCGAGGCGATTGCGACAGGACATGGCACGGGGCAGTGGCGCTATGCTAGCGGTTTCGTCCACACGAGGAGCGACCCATGACACAGCACGCAGGTTCGATGATCACCTTCAACCGTCCCGACGGCAAGCAGCTACAGGGCTATCTCGCGAAGCCTGAAAAAACCGCGGGCGCGCCCGCGGTCGTCGTGATTCAGGAATGGTGGGGTTTGAATGACCAGATTCGCGGCGTCGCCGACCGCCTCGCGAAGGCCGGCTACTTCGCGCTCGTGCCCGATCTGTATCGCGGCAAATCGACGGTTGAACAGGAAGAGGCAAACCATCTGATGAGCGGCCTCGATTTCGGCGACGCGGCGACGCAGGACGTGCGCGGCGCGGTCCAGTATCTGCAGCAGCACGCGGCGAAGGTCGGTGTGACCGGCTTCTGCATGGGCGGCGCGCTGACGCTGCTCGCGCTTTGCAATGTGCCCGAGGCGGCGGCCGGCGTCGTCTGGTATGGCTTCCCGCCGCTCGACTATGTCGACGCATCGAAGATCAAGGTGCCGGTGATGGGTCACTGGGCTCTGCAGGACGAGTTCTTTGCAGCCGACACCGTCGACGCGCTCGAAAAGAAACTGACCGACGCGAAGGTCGAGCTCGAGTTTCATCGCTACCAGGCGCATCATGCGTTCGCGAACGAAGAGGCGGTCGGGCCGGGCCGCATCGCGGCGACGCAATACGATCCGGTCTGGGCACAACAGGCGTGGGATCGTACGCTGACGTTCTTTGGCCGCCAGCTGTGGAAATGAGCTGGTGAACGCGGGAAGCGGACGGCTAGTCCGCTTAGCGAGGGTGCCCGCCGTGGCGGCGCTATCGTGACATGGCCGCGCTTGGCAGCGCGGCGGTTTTCTCCATTTCAATCGGGCGGTCAGGCGCGCTTGCGATACGTCGCCGGGCGATTTTCGCGCGGGGGCATCGGCAATCCATTCCAGGAGACGACGACGTGGTGAAGATCGATCCAAACCGGCTGATGGCCGACCTCAAACGGCTGCGCGGTTTTGGCGCGACGGGACCCGGCGTGGTCCGGCTGGCGTTGTCGCCGGTCGATCTGGCGGCGCGCGAATGGCTGGTCGGCAGGATGACGGAGGCGGGGCTCGACGCACGCATCGACGGCGTGGGCACCGTGTTCGGACGCTCGCGCAATAGCGGTCCCGCGCTCGTGATCGGCTCGCATACGGACACGCAGCCGACCGGCGGCTGGCTCGACGGCGCGATGGGCGTGATGTACGGGCTGGAGATCGCCCGCGCGTTCGCCGAGCACGATGCGACGCGGCATCTCGCCGTCGACGTCGCGTCGTGGATCGACGAGGAGGGCACGTTCTCGGGCCTGCTCGGTAGCCGCAGCTTCGTCGGCGAGGCTGTCGACGAATCGATTCGCGGCGCGACGAACCGGCAGGGCGAGCGTCTCGCCGACGTGCTCGATGCGGCGGGACTCGCGCGCAGGCCGCGCGCGCGCTTCGAGGCGGGGCGCCAGGTCGCGTATCTGGAGCCGCATATCGAGCAGGGCGGGCGGCTCGAAGCGCTCGGCAAAGCGATCGGCGTCGTCACGACGATCGTCGGGCTGCGCGAATCGCGGCTGCGCTTCACGGGGCAGCGCAATCACGCGGGCACGACGCCAATGGCGATCCGCCGCGATGCGGGCGCGGCGCTGGTCGCGTTCATCACGCGGATGAACGACGTGTTCGCGCAACTGGCTGACGCGGATACCGTCTGGACCGTGGGCCGCATCGATCTCGACCCGGGCGCGATGAGCGTCGTGCCGGGCGCGGCCGAGATGGACCTGCAATTCCGCGACGCGAATCCGGCGCGGCTCAAGGCAATGGATCAGGCGCTTGCCGGTCTGGTGCGCGACTTCAACGCCAATAACGCGGTGAGCGTCGAATTACAGACTATCGAGGAGCCCATCGAGCCGGTCGGCATGGATGCCACGCTCGCGCAGCACATTGCGCGAGCCGCCGAAGCGATCGCGCCCGGGCAGTGGCTGCGCATGCCGAGCGGCGCCGCGCACGATGCGCAGGTGATCGCGCGTTGCATGCCGGCCTGCATGATGTTCGTGCCGAGCATTGGCGGCGTGAGTCACGACTTTATCGAGGACACGGCCGAGGAGCACATCGTGCTCGGCTGCCAGGTTGCGGCGACGGCCGCCGCTTCGATGCTGCTGGAGCTATCGGCCAGTCGTTCCTGAATGCCGGGTGTGTCTCGCGTCAGATGCCAAACAGGGAACCCTGCGTTCCTCGACTGGGCTGATGCTGCACCGGTTTCGCGGGCGCATCGTCTCGAGCCGCTGGCGGCGCTTCCCGCACCGGCGCGTGCGGTTGCGTATCATGCGCCGCTGCTTCGAGCGACGTCTGCCCCGCCTCCAGCGAAAGCAGCCGCATCTTGTTGGCCAGGCCGCCGGCGAATCCCGTCAGCTCGCCTGACGCGCCAATCACGCGATGACACGGCGCGACGATCGAGATCGGATTCCGGCCATTTGCCGCGCCCACCGCGCGCACGGCGTTGACATTGCCGATCTGCCGCGCGATCTCCGAATAGCTGCGCGTCTGGCCGAATGGGATGGTCAGCAGCGCGTGCCACACCTGCTTCTGAAACTCGGTACCCTGAAAATCGAGCGGCAGATCGAAGGCCTGCCGCGTGCCCGCGAAGTACTCGCGCAATTGCCGCTCGGTTTCGACTAGCACCGCCCGCTCGTTCGCCTCGGTCATTTCGCCGAGTCGCACGCGGCTCGGCTTGTCGTGCTCCCACAGAATCGCGGCAAGGCGTTCGCCTTTTGCCACGAGCTTTAACTGACCGACCGGCGAATCGATCAACTTGTATGCGTACGTCACTGTCCAAACTCCTGACAAGGTTGAGGCGCAAAGCTGCAAGAAGGCTGCACCGATATCCGGTAGTGTCTCGCTCGCGTGGCCTGAACGCACTTCGGATATTGCTGTCTCATTCGCAATCGACATGGCCGCGACGATCGTGACCATCGCGCCGCTGAAGTCACTGTAGCGCAGAAAACCCCAGATGCCCTGCGACTCAGTAAAATCGATAGCTTCGGGACGACGCGCCGTATGCGCAACCCGATCTACCTTCCCACGACTGTGACCACGACTTTAGAACAACTGCGGGCCGGGCATTTGGCGGGTGCGCGCGAACTCAAGCTCGCGTGCGGCCTGAGCGAATTTCCGCGCGAGATTTTCGATCTCGCCGACACGCTCGAAGTGCTCGACCTGTCGAACAATGCACTGACGACGCTGCCCGACGATCTGCCACGCCTGCGCAAATTGCGCATTCTGTTCGCGTCCGGCAACCCGTTCACCGAACTGCCCGCCGTACTCGGCGAATGCGAGCAACTGAGCATGGTCGGCTTCAAGGGGAATCGCATCCGCGAGGTGCCGGGGGGCGCGCTGCCGCCGCAACTGCGTTGGCTGATCCTGACCGACAACGACATCGAGCGTTTGCCGGCGGAGATTGGCCGTTGCACGCGACTGCAGAAACTAATGCTCGCCGGCAACCGGCTGCGCGCGTTGCCTGAGGAGATGGCTGCATGCAAGCGGCTCGAATTGCTACGGCTCGCGGCGAATCGTTTCGGCGCGTTGCCGCGCTGGCTGCTGCGTCTGCCGAGGCTTGCGTGGCTCGCGTATGCGGGCAATCCGTTCAACGCGGCGCTCGAACAGGCGGCGTTCAGTGATACGCCGATCAGCGGCATCCGCTGGCAGGCGTTGCGGCTCGAACAACCATTGGGCGAGGGCGCATCGGGCGTGATCTATCGCGCGACGCTGCAGATGGAAAACGAGCCCGCCCCGCGTGCGGTCGCCGTCAAGCTGTTCAAGGGCGCGGTGACGAGCGACGGTTTGCCCGACTGCGAAATGGCGGCTTCCATTCGCGGCGGCGAGCATGCGAACCTGATCCCCGTGCTCGGCAATGTGATCGGACATCCGTCGGACACGCACGGCCTTGTGATGGGATTGATCGATCCGCGCTTCGCCAATCTAGCCGGTCCGCCGAGCCTCGCATCGTGCACACGCGATATCTATCGCGATGACACAAGCTTCGACCTGGCGACGGTGCTGGGGATCGCGAGCGGCATCGCGAACGTCGCGAGTCATCTGCATCGGCGTGGCGTGATGCATGGCGATCTCTACGCCCACAATATCCTGCACGGCGGCGCGGGGCACGCGCTGCTCGGCGATTTCGGCGCGGCATCGTTTTATGACGCAGGCGATCGTGCGCTCGGTATCGCATTGCAGCGGCTCGAGGTGAGAGCGTATGGCTGTCTGCTGGAAGAGTTGCTCGAGCGCTGCAATGCGTTCGATGGGCTCGATACGGAACCGGTGATCGCCGCGCAACTGAGCGCATTGAAGACGCGTTGTCTGAGCGAAGACATCGACAGCCGGCCGCTCTTCGACGAAATTGCCGCCAGCGTCGCGTCGTTCGATCGGCACGCCCGCGAAGGAGTCGAACCATGACGCAGAACTTGCGCCGCCGCGTGCTGCTCGCCGGTGCGCTGGCCGCAACAAGTCTCATCGACATCGCGCGGTTCGCCAGCGACGCCCGTGCCGAAGTGCCGCCCGGCGCGAAGCCGAAGATCGCGCTGGTGCTGAAATCGTTGCCGGACCCGTTCTCGGTCGCGATGGTCAACGCCGCGCGCAATTACCAGGATCACTTCTCGACACAATTCAATCTGACGATTCGCGGCACGGTCAAACAGACCGACACCGGCGCGCAGATCCGCATGGTCGAAGAGATGATCAAGGCCAAGATGAACGCGATCGTGCTCGCGCCGACCGACTCGAAGGCGCTGATTCCGGTGGTCGCGCGCGCGATCAAAGCCGGCATCATCACGATTACGATCGACAACCCGCTCGACGACAAGGCGCAAGCGGCCGCCCGCATTTCGGTGCCTTTCGTCGGACCGAACAATCGCAGTGGCGCAAAGCAGGTCGGCGATTATCTGGCGAAGTGGCTGAAGCCCGGCGATCAGGTCGGCATCATCGAGGGCATTTCGGTGACCCGCAATGCGCAACAGCGCACGGCCGGCAGCCGCGACGCGATGGAGGCCGCCAGCATCGAGGTCGTCGCGGTCGAGCCGGGCAACTGGGAGTATGGCAAGGGCCGCGACGTGGCCGCGAAGATGCTCGCCGACCATCCGCAGCTTCGCGCGCTGCTATGCGGTAACGACAATATGGCGATGGGCGCGGTCGACGCAATTCGCGACGCGGGCCGTGAAGGCGGCGTCTACGTCACCGGCTACGACGCGATCGATGCAATCAAGCCGCTGCTCGCCGATGGCCGTGTGCTTGCCACCATGAACCAGTTCGCTGACCGGCAAGCGGTATTCGGCATCGACTTCGCGTTGAAAGCCGTGACCGAGCGGCGCAAGCAGCGCGACTTGTCGCCGCTCATCGAAACGCCGCTGCAACTGGTGACGGCCCCGAAGCGGTGAGGCGGCGCGCGGGGATCGTTTTCTGCCGTGGCATCATGTCCGGTCTGCCGGAATTCATTTACAACGAACCGCTGGGCTGACCGCGCATCGCACAGAGTCCGTCGGTTTGCCCCCACTCAAATGAGCCGAATGCAAAGCGTCGTCGACGTGAACGTGCTGTTTCTAAACGGGCAGGGCGAGTGCCTTTTCATCCAGCGAGCGAATACGGGTTTCAAGGACGGCCAGTACGCGTTGATTGCCGGTCATCTCGAACCGGGCGAATCGATCGAACAGTGCGCGATTCGCGAATCGAAAGAAGAAGCGGGCGTGACGATTGCGCCCGGCGCGCTCGAATTCAAGCTCGTGATGCGGCGCGATTCGGATACGAACCGTATCAGTTTCTTTCTCGCCTGCCGCTCATGGCAAGGCGAACTCGCGAACATGGAGCCGCATAAGTGCTCGGGCTTCGTGTGGGCGAAGCCGGACCATCCACCGGCACCGATCGTCGATTATGTGGCGGCCGCCCTCGCGCATATGCGGGAGGGCGTGATGCTGGCCGATTTCAAGCCTGGCTAAGCGCAGGCCCAGGACCGCAAGCGTTGAACCGCCACTCGTTCCGCTTTGCGCATTCGGCGAGAACGCCAGAACAATAGAGCGATGAAACGGTGGCGCGAAACCCGCGGCGCCGATCCCGGTTGCGCGGAAATCTGTCCCTTGCGCTGGTTTTGCGTTATCGTTCTGCACCAAAAAGCGGCGGACCCGGCGCAATGCCGGATTGGCGCCGTTTCAAATCATCCTGAATGGATGAATGGCAATGTCTCAGCGGTATCAGCAATCCCCAACCATCTGGTTGGCAAGGTAAGTAAGAGGAGATGTGTTGTATGTCGTTCAAGCTTCACAAACTGCTGCCGGTTAGCGCGGCAGTCGTCGCATTCGCAGGCTTCGCCGGCACGGCGAACGCCGATCAGGTCGTCAAGATCGGCCACGTGGGTCCGTTGACGGGCGGCTCCGCCCACCTCGGCAAGGACAATGAAAACGGCGCGCGCCTCGCCATCGAGGAAATCAACGCCAAGGGTCTGACGATCAACGGTCAGAAGATCACACTGGCGCTCGACGCGCAGGACGACGCGGGCGACCCGCGCCAGGCGACCCAGGTCGCGCAGAAGCTCGTCGATGACAAGGTCGTCGCGGTGGTGGGCCACCTGAACTCGGGCGCGTCGATTCCGGCGTCGAAGATCTATAGCGACGCGGGCATCGTGCAGATCTCGCCGTCGTCGACAAATCCGGCATACACGCTGCAGGGCTTCAAGACGACCTACCGCGTCGTCGCGACCGATGCGCAGCAAGGCCCGGCGCTCGCCACCTTCGCCGCGAAGAACCTGAACGTGAAGACCGTGGCCGTGGTCGACGATTCGACCGCCTACGGCCAAGGCCTCGCGAACGAATTCGAAAAGACCGCGAAGTCGCTCGGCCTGAAAGTCGTGTCGCACGACGCGACCAACGACAAGGCCGTCGACTTCCGCGCGATTCTGACGAAGATCAAGGGCGAGAATCCCGACGCGATCATGTACGGCGGCATGGACGCGACCGGTGGTCCGCTCGCGAAGCAGGCGCGTCAACTGGGCCTGCGCGCGAAGTTGCTGTCGGGCGATGGCGTGTGCACCGAAAGCCTCCCGGACCTCGCCGGTCCGGCGGCGGGCAACGTGGTGTGCTCGCAAGCCGGCATGGCGGTCGAGCGAATGAACGGCGGCGCGGAATTCGCGGCGAAGTACGCGAAGCGCTTCGGCCATCCGATCGAATTCGATGCACCGTTCACGTACGACGCGGTGTATATCGTCGTCGACGCGATGAAGCGCGCGAACTCGACCGACCCGGCGAAGGTTCTCGCGAAGGTGTCGGGCACCGACTACAAGGGCGTGACCGGCGAAACGACGTTCGACGCGAAGGGTGACCTTCAGCACGGCGTGATCTCGCTGTACGACTACAAGGACGGCAAGAAGACGCTGCTCGACATCGTGAAGATGTAAGAGCGGCAGAGGCGGTAAAGACACGAAGGGCCGATGAAGCATTGCTTCATCGGCCCTTTTGTCGAACGGCGGTTCGTCACGAACGCCTTCCCGATCATTGGCGCGCGGCGCGGATTAATATATTTTTCGACCTAATAGTGCCAAAAAAATATATTGGACGTCTTACTCGCGTTCTTGCACTATTCGTTCCCAGCGCCAGGTCCGCGCGCTCATGTGATTCCCACGCCCGCGCGGGCGCTCATCAATACCGATAACAGCAATTCCTGAGGATACAGATGCCCCACTATCGCTCACGCACTTCGACTCATGGCCGCAACATGGCCGGCGCCCGCGCGCTGTGGCGCGCGACCGGCATGAAGGACGACGATTTCGGCAAGCCGATCATCGCGGTCGTGAACTCGTTCACGCAATTCGTACCGGGCCATGTGCATCTGCGCGACCTGGGCGCGCTGGTCGCGAAGCAGATCGAAGCGGCCGGCGGCGTGGCGAAGGAATTCAACACGATCGCCGTCGACGATGGCATCGCGATGGGCCACGGCGGCATGCTGTATTCGCTGCCGTCGCGCGAACTGATCGCCGACTCGGTCGAGTACATGGTCAACGCGCACTGCGCGGACGCGATGGTCTGCATCTCCAACTGCGACAAGATCACCCCCGGCATGCTGATGGCCGCGATGCGCCTGAACATTCCGGTCGTGTTCGTGTCGGGCGGTCCGATGGAAGCGGGCAAGGTCAAGGCACCGACCGGCGGCCAGGTGATCGCGAAGGTCGACCTGATCGACGCGATGATCAAGGCCGCCGATCCGAAGATCAGCGACGCCGAAGTTGCGGAAGTCGAGCGCAGCGCGTGCCCGACCTGTGGATCGTGCTCGGGCATGTTCACCGCGAACTCGATGAACTGCCTGACCGAGGCGATCGGCCTCGCGCTGCCGGGCAACGGCACGATCGTCGCGACGCACGCATGGCGCAAGGGCCTGTTCGAACAGGCCGGCAGCCTGATCGTCGACCTGTGCCGCCGTTACTACCAGGAAGAGGACGCCTCGGTCCTGCCGCGCAACATCGCCACGAAGCAGGCGTTCGAAAACGCGATGACGCTCGACGTCGCGATGGGCGGCTCGACCAACACCGTGCTGCACTTGCTGGCCGCCGCGCAGGAGGCGGGCGTCGATTTCACGATGTCGGACATCGACCGGATTTCGCGCAAGGTGCCGTGCCTGTGCAAGGCCGCGCCCATGACCGACAAGTACCACATCGAGGACGTGCATCGCGCGGGCGGCATCATCGGTATTCTCGGCGAGCTCGCTCGCGCGGAGCTGCTCGACCTGTCGTGCGGCAACGTGCATAGCGGCACGCTCGGCAATGCGATCGCGAAGTGGGACATCGCCGGCGGCGCGGGCGAGCAAGCGCAGAAGTTCTTCCGCGCGGCGCCGGGCGGCATTCCGACCACGGTCGCGTTCAGCCAGGAAGCGACCTTCGCGACGCTCGACACGGACCGCAAGAGCGGCTGTATCCGCAGCAAGGCGAACGCCTACTCGAAGGACGGCGGCCTCGCCGTGCTGTACGGCAACCTCGCGGAGAAAGGTTGTATCGTGAAGACCGCGGGTGTCGACGAATCGCAGTGGATCTTCTCGGGCCGCGCGCGCGTGTTCGAAAGCCAGGACGACGCCGTTGACGCAATTCTCGGCGACAAGGTCGTACCGGGTGATGTCGTGGTGATCCGCTATGAAGGTCCGAAGGGCGGTCCGGGTATGCAGGAAATGCTGTACCCGACTTCGTATCTGAAGTCGAAGGGGCTTGGCAAGAGCTGCGCTCTGTTTACCGATGGCCGCTTCTCGGGCGGCTCGTCGGGTCTCGTGATCGGCCATGCGTCGCCGGAAGCGGCCGAAGGCGGCACGATCGGTCTGGTCGAAGACGGCGACGTGATCGAGATCGACATTCCGCAGCGCAAGATGCATCTTGCGGTCTCGGATGAAGAGCTCGCACGCCGTCGCGCGGCGATGGAAGCGCGCGGCGACGCCGCGTGGCAGCCGGCGAATCGCGAGCGTGTGGTGTCGCAGGCATTGCAGGCATACGCGGCGCTCGCGACTTCGGCCGATCGCGGCGCGGTGCGCGATATTTCGCAATTGAAGCGCAAGTAAAGCGGATCAGTGCGCTGGTCCCATTCGCGGTGATGCGAGTGGGACCGGGACTGACGCTACAGTTCTTGTCACATGTGCTGCTGCCTGCCAGACAATTCTCTTCAGACTTCCTTAAGAATCTGATTCATCGCGGGGTATGGGCATAACTAGCGCTTTCCCATACGTGCGCTCACTGCGCGACATGCTTCAAACACTCATCGAGGAATTCACACCTCATGCCAAGAATGAAGTCCGTTCGGCAAGGCTCGCTTCGGCTGCGGGTCTGCTTTGTATCCAACGGCTGACTCTGCGTGATTAAAGATCAATGAATCGCGGCAACAGGTCCTGGTCCGCAAGGCGAATTTCGATATCATTCGCGACCTTCACGTGCGCGCGGTTGTTCACGTCGAACACTTCATCCGTCACGCTGACGATGATCGTGCCTTGCTGCTTGCCATCGCGCATAACGGGAATCAGTGCCCGTGCTTCAGGAACCTGGGTCGGCGTGAGAACGTGCGGCAGGTAGAGCATCCAGCTTACGCCGGGACGATCGTCGAATACCTGCTTTTCGAAATACTTTCGAGGGCCGAACGTCACATAGAAGGGATCGTAAATTTCTGCGATCTTACCAACGACTTCGGCAACGGATCGGAATCCACCGAGCCGAGATGACACGTGGTTTTTTTCATCGATAGCTAGTTCAAAAGATTGGGGCAAAAGCCTGTCACCATCAATTGAAATCGAAAATGCTGCCCCGCTGTCATCTGATTGGATGCCATTCCAAATACCGATAGTCTTCGGCGCATTTTCACCTTTGCCCTTATAGCGATCAGCGACTTCATTCACTGCATCCTTTGTCGGACGATCGTCTTCGTAAGCTCGATACTTTAGCGCCTCCTCAAGATTGTCTCCTTTGAGATACCAGTTTTCAAGCAACCGGTCTTTCCGCACCAGCAATTCGATAACTGGCCGAAGACGTTCAAAATGGAAGAAAAATGCTCTGGAGGGAATGTTGTCAGGGTCTCGATGCTGCGAAAACAGATTCATGGCCGACTCACGGTTGATAGGTAGAAGAAACACCGTTGGCTGCGAGAGTTCGCAGCATGTAAGCGCGGGTCTTCGGCGTTTGAAAGTACCACATTAACCTCGCGGGAGGATTGGCGCGCACAATCGCCCCCTGCGTCTTTATCTGATCTTGCATCGAATCGAAACCCGCGAAGAAGCGCAACACTTCGCCGTCGTCCTTTATAAACTGATCGTAGTTTCCCTTCGCCTCCTGCAAGAGGCACTGCGAGTGCTGGAATCCGTCAAATTCCGTGGCAAACCATTCCCACTCCATATTCCAGCCCTGGCTGGTCTCACGGCCGTGTCCATCCGTGGTTATTCCATATTCGAATCCAGTAATGCGGGCCTGATAGCGTCGCGGCTCCGGGTTCATGCTGTGATTGCGTCTCACTTTCTCGCCCTTTTCTGGCGGGCACTTGCACGCTCTTTCACGCTCACGGGAGCGGTCACGCGGTAGCGAGCCCAATCCGCTATCAGCACCCACGCCCGGCCCCGTGCCATCCATCGGACCCGAAGTAGCTCCGGGGCGAGGCAAAGGAAGAGGCATGGGGACGGTCTGTGTCAGGGCATTGACTGCTGCAGCTAACGTGGCTGGTAAGGGAATACCCATCAATCTTGCTCCTTCATTTCGTGTTGTTTTCTACGCGTTAAGGCCTTTTCGCAGGAAAGTGAAATATCAGGGACTCGATCTCCCGACTCATTGACCCAGTAACAGAACCGCATCTTCGCGCCCACGCTTTCAGCGCTCTTTCAAATCCCCCCGGGGCAGTGCCAAGCGCTGTATCAGGTAGCGCAAATGCGGCTCCAAGCGCTCACTACGCACTGTCTTTTCGCTGTCAAGTCCCCACACGCCGGTTCGTCGTGCCGGGCTGCGGCCCTGTCCAGTCCGATCACGAAGCGGCTCCCCCTTGGTTACCACCACATCCGGCGCCACACCAAAATACTGTGTCCACCACTCTGGCACGACATGATCGCCCGTTTTGCGGGCCCTTGCGTAACCCAAGGCCTCGGCCATTCGGTACCCGGTTGAATACGACCGAAGCCGGTCAAACGAAACCATTCACCGGTTTCGACGTTCAGTGCTTTTGCGGATGGCATTGGCGGGAACCTGGAATATATTGAATAGGTTATGCCGCAGCACAGACATTCTTCCTCGTCCGTCATAAGCTCTCAGGTGCCTTCCTGTGCTTGTTGTTTCATTCGACGTATTCCGATCTGTGAAAAATGCCCGACAAATTGACCATCTAAACGGGCTGTGGTCAACAGTTTTAATTCGGGATAGAGCCGATTTGACAAATATTCACGATAATTCCAGACATCTCATTTTCAATCGCGTTTTTTTGATATTGCGGCTCAACAAAAAAGCGGCATTGCGCCGCCTTCGCCGTCAGGTATCGACGCAGGTCTGGGCTTCTTCTATGGCCGTCGGCTTTGCGTTCACGCCTTGCGCAGCGTCGGCCGGGTTGTGATCCGACTTGCGCCACCGCGGGTTGGCAATCGTATGCGTACCCGCTCCCACATCGGTCATGGATATGGCTGTACCGCCCGACGTGCCGGAAATCTGGAATGTCCCTTTATCCGCATCGAGAAGTGTCCGACGCTCGAATGCGCCGTCGACAACTAACTTATCCTCGCCGTTCGAGACGGCTTCACTCGCTCCAAATATTGGTGGATTTGAGCAACCACTGATGCGCCGTCGCCCACTGCGGCGGCAACTCGTTTGGCGGAACCTTGGCGAACGTCTCCCGCGCAGAAGACACCACTAACGCTGGTTTCTTGCTCCGCCGAGTGCGCAGAAGCCGCCGTGCCGGTAAGGACAAAGCCACTCGAACCTACCGCTACGCCGCACCCGTTCAGCCAGGAGGTATTTGGAACCGCGCCGATAAAAAGAAAAAGGTGCTCCGTCGCGCACGTACGATGCTGCGAGTTCTGAACAATGTTCACGGACTCGAGGTGATTCGATCCGTTGAGCGCGGTCACCTGGCTGTTGCAGTGAACCTCGATGTTCTTCAGCGATGCAATGCGTTCGACAAGGTACTGAGACATGGTGGCTTTCAGGCTGGGCCCTCTCACGATCATGCTCACTCGCCGTGCGAAAGATGCCAGATAGACCGCGGCCTGACCGGCTGAATTGCCAGCACCGACGAGAAAGACGTCTTTTCCGGTGCACATTTTCGCTTCGACGGCAGACGCCCAGTAATACGCGCCTCGCCCTTCGAAACCCGCGAGTCCTTCGACATTGGGTCTGCGGTATGCCGCACCTGACGCGATTACCACTGCGCGCGCGTGGATTTCCTTCTGGTTGCCTAACTGCAGCCGGAAGGGGGTCGATGCACAATCCAGGGAAGTCACCTCCATCGGAATTGCGGTGCGGGCTCCGAATTTATGAGCCTGCACAAATGCCCGAGCGGTCAGCGCATGTCCGGAAATGCCTGTGGGGAATCCAAAGAAGTTCTCGATTCGGGCACTGGCACCCGCCTGGCCACCAGGTGCCTGATGGTCCAGGACCATGACCCGGAGGCCTTCGGAGGCCGCATAGACGGCCGTCGCCAAGCCGGCGGGGCCTGCGCCGACCACAGCGACATCGAAAACCTCATCGGAATCAAACACGGGCAACCACCCCAGCGCCTCAGCCAACTGTGATTCGGTTGGCGCGTGAAGGACAATGCCGTCGGGGCTAAGCACAACTGGGTAGTCCGATGCATCGGGCGGGTATTTCTTCAGGTACTCGGATAATTCGCCGCCCGCCTCTGCATTGACCACAGTATGCGGAATATTGTTGCGAGAAAGAAAGGCTTGCAGAGCGTTTAATCTGGTGGTTTGTGAGTCCGTCACGAGCACAATCCCACTTCCTCTCTCGATGAGGCCGACGCGCCTGAGAATCAGTGACCGCATGATGCGTTCACCTAATTCTGCTTCGGCAATCAACAACGCGCGTAGTTGCTCCGGTCGAATATGGATGGCGCGGACCTCGCCAATGGCAAATCCATCTACGAGGCACCGTTGCCCTGAAATTTGCCCGGCTTCCCCGACAAATTGTCCCGCTCCCTGCTCGTTGAGCATAGTCGTGCGGCCCAATGCATCGCGACGGGTCACCCGTATCGCCCCAGCGAGCACGACATACAGCCCGAAGCCAGGATCCCCGATCTTGAAGATTGACGATCCATCTTGCCAATGACGCATCTCGCCGAAGCGTGCGATGCGGGTTATGTCCTCGTCGGGGAGTTCAGGATATATCTGTTCGCGGCGGCCGGAATCGAGCGGGGATTGCATCGTGTTCCTGGTAATAGAGAGAGTGCGGTATCGAGGCGGCGTTTCGCTTGCGCAACGCCGTTGGTAGTGGCAACGGATTCCAATACCATCGAACAGTGCATCAAGAACAACCGACGAGTGGCTATGATCCACTTTGATCACGGCATTTTTCAACGACATTTATAATCAGGTTTTCGGTCATGAAATGCGGTGAGAATGATGCATCGAATCGGCTATTTTTTGACTGATGGCTTCCAGGTCATGGCCATCGGGACGCAGACCGTCTTCGAGATTGCCAACGTGGTGGCGCGCGAGCAGCTCTACAGCGTCACCAACTATTCGCTCGAGGGCGGCGCAATTCGGGCATCGCTTGGCGTGTCCGTCAACACCCTGGCGGCCGATTCTGGCGCCGCGGCGGACACATGGATGATCAGCGGAATAGTCAATCCAATCGGTCAAACCACGGCTCCGGAAGAACTCCGATTTGTCAACGAAGCGTCGGCCCGTTCGCGTCGCACCGCGGGACTTTGCACAGGCGGTTTTGTGCTTGCCGAGGCGGGCCTGCTTGACGGACGGCGCGTAACGACGCATTGGGCGTTCGCGGCGGCGATGCAGCAGCGCTGGCCCAAGGCGCGTGTCGAGCCGGACCGCATCTTTATCGTTGATGGCCGGATATGGACTTCGGCAGGGCTGACCGCTGCGATGGATCTCGCGCTCGGCATGGTGGAAAAGGACCACGGCGGCGAGTTCGCCACCTCGGTTGCCCGTGCGCTCGTCATGCACCATCGTCGATCGGGCGGCCAGTCCCAGCACTCGGAAATGCTCGCACTCGCGCCAAAGTCGGAGCGGATTCAGGTGGCGCTCGAATATGCTCGTGTGAACCTATCAAAAACCCTGCGCGTCGACGATCTGGCGAAGGCCGCACATTTAAGTACTCGTCAGTTCGGCCGCATATTCCTCTCGGAAACCGGGGAATCCCCGGCCAAGGCGATCGAACGGCTTCGCCTGGAAACGGCGCGAAACATGATAGAGCGAGGCCGCCATCCTCTCGAAACGATCGCTCGGGAAACGGGATTCCGCGACGGGCGTCATCTGCGTGAAGTATTTGTCCGCGCATACGGCATAGCCCCTCAGTCGCTGCGAAGGGAGGCTCGTAGCAATAGAACGCCCCAGTCCATCGATATAGCTCAATGAAAGGACGCCGTGGCGATAGGTTGGCGACGGACGGAATCGTTTGCTCGCCGAAGCAGATCATCGATGCTCGACGCGTGTCCTGAAAGAACCGGAGCGCTCAAGTGGCGTAACCGGAAGCGATTCCGGAAACAATTGATGTGATGAAAAAAAACTTTTTGCTGTAACGCCAGGCAGTCACCGTGCGTCGTGTCTGAAAACCTGATCGTATATGTCGTTGCAGAATGGCGCTGACCGCGTGGATGATAGGGGCACGATACAACGCACTGTCGAGTATTCATACAGCTATGCCGCCTACCCCCGGAACCGCTGTTGTCAGCAGGGCGCTTTCAACCATAGGTTCAGCCTATGCGGAGTATCTGGCGAAAAACGGCTATGACCTCATCTTGATCGACGAGATTCGGCCATTGCTCAACGCCATGGCCGAACAATTGACGACGCGCTACCGGCGGGCCATGGAGGTTGTCGTGGCGGACCGCAGTTCCGAGGCGGACGTGGCTGCCGTCAAGGCGAAGATCGATGAGGACGCGAGTATCGTCCTCGTGGTCAATGTCATGAACGATAAAGGCTATCCGCTGCTTTCGGTCGTGCAGGCCAATGCGTTCATTGATTTTATCGGGCCGAGCTGTGCCATTCACGTTCGTTCGCCCGCGGCTTGCCCGGGACCGCTGTAGTCGAACGTAGTCGCAGGGCGCGGCCGGCACGCATCACTGCGCTGGCGCCCGTCGCGCCGCTCCTCATATGCCGCGCCGGGAGTTCGCGTCCCATTGGATCTGACACGGTGCACTCGGGACTCTTGATCTGTATTTCCTAAATAGGAAAAGTGACGATGAATACACGTGAGATTGTCTTGTGCCAGCCGGTGCGTACGGCGATTGGCGGCTTCAATGGCGCATTCAAGGATGTCCCTGCCACCGAGCTTGGCGCAGTCGTGGTGCGCGAAACATTGGCGCGCGCAACCCTCGATCCCGCGCTGCTCGGCTCCGTGGTGCTCGGCAATGTGATCCAGGCGGGTAACAAGATGAACCCGGCTCGCCAGGCGGAGCTTGGTGGCGGCGTGCCGGTGACGGTGCCGGCGCTGACGCTCAACCGCGTATGCGGCTCGGGTGCGCAGGCTATTGCCAGTGCGGCCCAGGAAGTGATGCTAGGTCTCACCGACGTCGCGCTCGCGGGCGGCATGGAGAACATGGACCGGGCGCCTTATCTGCTGGACGGCGGACGCTGGGGCTATCGCATGGGAAACGCCGAAATCCACGACAGCATGCTGCGCGATGGTCTCGTTGATGCGTTTTCCGCCCAGCATTCGGGCTGGCATACCGAAGACCTGGTGACGCAGGCCGCGCTCACGCGAGCCGAGCAGGATGACTGGGCGGTGCGTTCCCAGCAGCGCTTCGCCGCCGCGCAGGCGGCGGGGCGTTTCAAGGAGGAGATCGTGGCGGTCGAGGTGAAGGGCAAGAAGGGCGTGGAGCGCGTCGTCACCGATGAAGCTCCGAGGCCGGACACGACGCTGGAAGGGCTTGCCAGGCTGCGCCCAGCGTTTCGCCCCGATGGCACCATCACGGCGGGCAATGCGCCAGGCCTGAACAGCGCGGCGAGCGCCATGCTGGTGGCCGAGCGCGGCTTCGCCGAAGCCCGCGGGCTCGCGCCCATGGTGAAGCTCGTGTCGTGGGGCGTGGCGGCGGTCGAGCCGGGCCTCTTCGGTCTCGGTCCTGTGCCAGCCGTTCAGCTTGCGTTGCAGCGGGCGGGCTTGTCGCTTGGCGACGTGGACCGCTTCGAGATCAACGAAGCGTTTGCGGCGGTGCCGCTCGCGGTGATGAAGGAACTGGGCATCCCCGAGGACATCGTGAACGTCGAGGGCGGCGCGATCGCGCACGGCCATCCGATCGGCGCGACCGGTGCGATTCTTACCACGCGCCTGGCGTGGTCGATGCAGCGCGATGGGCTGCGCCGCGGCGTCGTGACTCTTTGCATCGGCGGCGGCCAGGGAATCGCGCTGGTGCTCGAGAAAGTGTGAGGGCTTTTCCGCGCGTGGCGCAAACGCACGAAGACGATGACGAGTCACAGGCCGCCGTGAAGCGACTGGAAGCGATGCAAGGGCCGTATGGGCTGATGCGTTTCGACAAGCTCGATCATGGCGCTCTTTTCGCCATGGCCGGCGCACCGCGTCTTTCTGTCAGATATAGCGTCGGCAATCCCCTCATCGCCTGGAGCATGACGCGCATCGACATGCGCGCCGCACTCCACGCGCCGTTGACGGTCCTGGTCTATGGCCTGAACGAGGCCCAAACCCGGATCGAGTACGACCTTCCTTCAGCCGCGCTAGCGCAGTTCGGTTGTGACGCTATCCACGATGTGGCGCTCGATCTGGATGGCAAGCTGAACGGGGTAATCGAGAGCGCCGCGCGATTTTCAGCTGTGATCGCCGCACCCATTCCGGCGCACGGCTGTTGATCGAATTGTGGGAGCGTCAAAGATGCCAGACTCAGTACCGAAGACCGATGCCAAGGCTGTCGTATACATCGTTGACGACGATCCGGCGATGCGGGCTTCGCTCGACACGCTGTTGCGTTCGGTGGGATTGCGCGTCGCTGTATTCGGGAGTACCGCCGAATTGCGCGCGGCAGAATGGGAGAACGTCGCGAGCTGCCTGCTCCTCGACGTCCGATTGCGCGGCGAAAGCGGTCTCGTGTACCAGCAGGCGGAAGACCGGCCGTCGATCCCCATCGTCTTCATGACTGGATTTGCCGATGTCGAAGTGTGCAGAAAGGCGCTGAAGGGCGGGGCGGTCGACTTTCTGGTCAAGCCTTTCGCCGACCAGGAGCTGATCGACGCCGTTAACTCTGCGCTGTCTCTGGACGCAAGGCGCCGGACCCAGGAGGATACCCGCAGTCGGTTGCAACAGTCCTTCGACCTTCTCACCCGCCGCGAGCGCGAGGTGCTCTCGTACGTGATAAGCGGAGCGTTGAACAAGCAGATCGCTTCATATCTCGGGCTGAGCGTAATTACCGTCAAACTGCATCGCGCCTCCGTGATGCGCAAGATGAACGCCTCCTCGCTCGCGGATCTGGTACGCAAGTCGGAGACTATCGGCGTGCGACGGCCAGCCGCCTCCCTGGATATGGCCACACAATACTAAAGAGGAAGTCTGATATGGCGTCTTCGTTCGATAGCATTCCGTCGCAGATACGAAGCGTCGAGGGCGCGGCGTCGCGCCCCATCCGCGCAGGATTGAGTGCCGGCCAGGTGTGCGCACTGGTCGCTGCAAACACGATCGAATTCTTCGACTTCTTCATGTACACCACGCTCGCGGCCTACATTGGCCGGGCGTATTTTCCCGCCAATGCAGCAGGCGGTGGCGCATTGCTGTCGCTCTCAGTGTTTGCCGTCGGCTACCTGTCGCGGCCAGTCGGCGGTGCGATTATCGGACGATACGCCGATGTCCGGGGACGAAAGCAAGCGATGCTTTTGACGGGGCCGTTGATTACGCTCGGTACGGTCGGAATCGCGATAACGCCTTCTTACGAGACGATCGGCCCATTGGCATCGGTTGCCATACTCGTATTCCGCACGCTTCAGGGCTTTGCGATCGGCGGAGAAATGGGCTCGTCAAGTGCGCTTCTGATCGAAAGCTGTCCTGCGCACCGAGCCGGTCGATACGGCGGGTATCAGATGGCAGGGCAGGGACTCGCACTGCTGCTGGCCGGCGCATGCGGACTTTCGCTTTCGGCTGCGCTATCTCCCGCGTTACTCTCGGACTGGGGTTGGCGCGTCCCGTTTGCCCTCGGTGCGGTCCTCGTTCCAGTTCAGTTATTCCTTAGAAGATCGGTCCTGGACCCGACGGAAAATCTTCGGCGTACTGCCTCCGGCGGCAAGCGACTGCGAGACTATGGTCCGCCGCTCATATTCTCGGTGTTCCTGATATTGGGCGGCACTGTACCGACATACGTGGTCATCTATGTCACGAGTTCCGGCATGGCCGGTCACGCGCCCTCTTCGGTGGAGTCATTCACAACGACGTGCGTAACGGGCATGGTCACGCTGGCAGCTTCCTTTGCAGGAGGCGCGCTTGCCGACAGATTTGGCATAAATGCGGTCGTGCTCGCTTCACGCCTCGCAACGGCGCTCGTCGTCTATCCCGCATTCTCAGTCGCCATTGCGCATGGCTCGGCGGCAATGTCGATGCTGATGATCGCGTTGATCGCAGGGGTGTCCGCGGTGGGCGCAGGGCCGACCATCACGTTGATTCTTCGGAAGTTCCGGCCGGAAAATCGGGTAACGGGTCTTTCGCTATCGTACGCAATCGGCGTCGCGCTGTTTGGAGGCACAGCGCCGCTCATCGCCGCAAGCCTTGTGCGGTGGAGCGGCAGCCAGCTGGCCACCGCGTGGTACGTGATCGTTGCGGCGACCCTCGCGGGCGTTGCGCAGCTCGTACTGATGAAGTACCGGAGCTATCCGTTGTCGTCGTGATAGGGCGCCGTTTCATGTTCGCCGCCGCCGGCTTCAAGGCTGCGAAGTCGCGGGAAGGGCGAAGCCAAAGCAGGTCCCTACTCCAGGTTCGCTGTGCGCCCAGATCCTTCCGTTATGAGCCTCGACGATGGAGCGCGCGACAGGAAGCCCCATGCCCATGCCGTCGGGTTTGCTGGTGTAAAACGGTTGGAAAAGCTGCTCGATCATCGCAGGCTCGAAGCCCGGCCCCGTATCGCGCACTTCGAAAACAACTTCGTTGCCGTCCTGCCTGACCGTCACCGTGAGCGTGCGTGCTGCAGAAGGGCCAGTCGCGATGGCCTGAATCCCGTTCAACAACAGATTTGCCAACACCTGCTGGATCTGGATCGGGTCGGCGAACACATGCACGTCGGCATCGGCCGAGCTGTCGACATGAATGTCCTTTGCGTTAGCCTCCGGCTTTATCAGAAATAGCGCGGCGTTCACCGATTCGGTAGCCGGAAAGCTGACCATCTGGACCGGTACTTTTCCAAGGAAGCCGCGGATTCTGCGGCATATCTCTGTCGCGTCGCGTGCCCAGCGGGCGGCGTCACGGATAGCGGCGGCAGCCTCATGGACGTCCGGTCGATCACGGGTAAGCCAGCGCAATGACGCATCGGCAGAGGCCCGCGTCGCCGAAAGTGGCTGACTGATCTCATGCAATATCGAAGCCGATACTTCACCAAACAGCGAAACACGTGACGCACGCGCCATTTCCGTGCGCATAGCCTCGAGCCTGTCGCTGTTTTCCTTCTGTTCCGTCACGTCGAACGCATAGAAGCAGAGGCGCCGATAACCTTCCTCGTTCTTCGGGAGCGAGCAGCGCCACACGATCGGCACGGTGCGACCGGTGAACGTAATCAGTGTGCGCTCTCCCTGACACGTCGGCCTGTTTTCGAACATGGCGCGAAACACGGCGCTGTTGCTGGTGCGATCGGCCGGCAAAAGCATCTTGGCGCGTTCCATGAACCGCTCCATCGAACCGGCCTCGAAGAGATTCACGACCGCATCGTTCGCTGCAACGAAGGAATGCAGGGCGCGAAGCTCCGCTACCGCTTCGGGACGCTCGTCGAAGTATTGGTCGATATCGCTGATGCCAATGGACTGCAAACTCTTGATGGCGCGATACACGCGCGACCAGTCCTCGATGAGAATCGGGATCGGTGCCGACAGAAACAGCTCGCTTTCTGCGAGAGAAGCGGACGCGGGCTGATCAGCTACGGGAATGTTGTGTGTCGACATGGGGGAACTCGTGCTCATTCCTGATACGTGTCATGCAGCGACCGGCAATGGAGAGCGAGGCGTTGACATACGTGCGCAGCGCGACGCTTCCACGGGATGTAGCCGCAACTATACGCGAGGTCAATGCGCGCCGTGCTCGCTCTCAGTGCCCTGCTATTGTTCCGGGCCAGCCATGGGACCTGGGCCTCTGGCGGTGCCTGACTGGCCGTAGAGCAGCGAAAACGCAAACCTTGGTATAGCCGGTCATCGACCATGGGCTGATAGTGCGGGAGGCGGTCATTAACTACACTCTATCCCAAGGGTGCTCGGTGTCGAGCAATGGTGGAAATGGCGATGGACAGAGTTCTTCAGGCAATGACGGTCGAAACGCGCTCCGCCACGAACGGATGTGTGACAGCCGCCTGAGCGGTGTGCTCGCGTGCGATAGACAATCTTTCTACAACCGGCTGGAGGCAACCTCCCATGATGCGTGTAAGCCCTGCGGAAGACGAAGTATTCGAAGGTGCGTTGATGTGCCTTCTCGACCCATCGCGGATTGCGACCGTCTGCGATGGTGTGTCGATGCACGGAGGCGGGCGAGGGCGCCGCGCTCGCGACAGCAAAACTGCGGTCGGGCGAGACGAGGTATCGCTTCGTACCTGGAAGGTCCAGATACTGGAGATTCTTTCCGCATCGTTGGTCAGCGTGCGGTGGAGCGACCCGCTTCGTGGCCATATGGGCGAACAGATCTGGCAACGCGTCGTCGCACGAGAGTCGTCACGCTGCGCATTGACCGGTATGCCTGTGAAACGTGGCGACCGCGTGTACCGACCTCGGGAGCGCGGAAGGTTGACAGCTTGTAACGGAGATCGCGTAATTCACGCCGCCGCTATAGAGCATTCGCTCGGCGATTCGCCGGCAAATGGCCTGACCGCACCGAGCCAAAGCCTGGCGTCGTCCTGAGCGACACCCGTCGGTTTCATATCGTGCGAACGGCCGGGTGCCTGCCAACGCGAACGGGCACGTGGTGTGTCGAAAAACCATACCTCGGGATGATTGTCACTGAAAGCGCACTGCGGATAAGCTGCCGGATACACAGTTACGCTTTAAAGCTCGGACCTGCGAGATTGAGCGTCACGCGAGACCATCCGTGCGCAACAAGACGGTTTGCATAATTGATGATGAGCTGGCAGTCAGGCAGTCGCTGGGGTCTCTTGTCCGGGCGATGGGAGCGCTGGCGCGTGAATATGAATCGGCCGAGGCGTTTCTGTCGCATGGCCGTCATCCGCCGGTGGATTGCGTCGTTTGCGATATACAGATGGACCATATGTCGGGCGTCGAATTGATTGCGCGGTTACGCGCCGAGGCTTGCGACGTGCCCTTCATTTTTGTGACTGGTCATTTCACTGAACGTCGTCGTGCGGAGGCCGAGCGGTATGGCGCTTTGTGTGTGCTGGAAAAACCTTTCGATCCCGAACAGCTGGTGCAGTGGATCGGCACGGCGCTGTGGGGCTGTTGATCCAGCCCAGTGCTGAATATCGAAACAGCAATCCGGCATCAGGCCGTCTTGTTGCCGTGGCGGTTTTGAGGATCGCATCGCCAGCAGCCCGGTCGGTGTGGTGAATCTCCAATCAAACATCTGTTTCCAGAAGATGAGTGCTCATATGACCAGCGTTTCTCCCATCCATAGCGCCAAAACCCAGTTCGTCGAAGTGGAAGGACGGCGCCTCGCCTATCGGAAATTCGGTAGCGGGACACCTCTCGTGCTCTGTGTGCGCTTTCGCGGCACCATGGATGCGTGGGATCCGCTATTTCTCGATAGTCTTGTCGAACAGGGGTTTGAGGTCACCGTATTCGATTACAGTGGTCTGGGGCAGTCCACGGGCGAGCGCACCTATCACCCCGTATCGCTCGCGAAGGACGCCATCGATCTGATCACCGCTCTGCAGCTGGGCAAGGTCGTCATCGGCGGATGGTCGGTTGGCGGGATGGCAGCCCAGATCGTGCTCACTCAAGCTCCGCAGCTCGTCTCCCATGCTGTCCTGATCGCGACCACGCCACCCGGGCCGCTAGTCAAACCGGGTGAGCAAGTGTTCTATACGATGGCGAAACGAGAGAACGACTTCGAAGACTTCGTCACGCTCTTTTTCGAACCGGCATCGCAGGCCAGCCGCGCCGCAGCCGAGCAATCGGCAAGACGGCTTGCCGAACGAAAAGACGACTTGAGCCCCGCCGTGCCGGTTGACTGGGCAGCCGCGCAACTCGGAGACGGACCTAAAAATCCGGTATTCCCGGTTGATGCCGTACTCCAAACGCTAAAGTCAACCTCGATTCCGGTCCTTCACCTGGGCGCGGACCATGACATCGTCTTTCCCGTCGAAAACTGGTATGCACTGAATGGTCAGTTGCCGACCCTGCATATCGTGACCCTGCCACGCACGGGGCATGGACCTCATCACGAGTATCCGCAGGCCGCTGCGCGCCATATCGCAGCGTTCGTTGGCCTGCACGCCCGGTAATCCTCGCCGGGACTTCGAGCGGGCGTAGCAGGCGCCCTGTTGAAGCGATTCTTACGGCAGTGGAGTCAAAGAATGCGTACATCAATCTGGAGTACGAATGGATGATCTGATCGATTTTGCCGTTGACGCAGCAGGTGGAATGGACCGCTTCAGAAACTTCCGAAGCGTGTCGGCGCAGTTGCACGAGCAATGCGTTTCGCACACGTCATTTGCGCCGACTAACAACTACTCGGTTTATACGCCTTCGCGGGTCGGGATCCGGCGGGACGACGGCAGCGTGGCTTCCGGATCTATCCGCGCACAGCCGAAAACGCGGCATTGCCGGGGCCGTTGATCGTCGGTGTGGATCTGTCCGATTTTTATTTCGAATGATGAGGAAACCATAGTGAATCGCTTAACCTACCGCGCAGCAGTAGTCAAGGCGCCGGGACAACTCGAACTGGTAGAGCGCCCCATTCCTGAACCCGGCTACGGACAGGTGCGCATCCGCGTTGAAGCCTGCGGCGTGTGCCATTCCGATAGCGCCACCGTCGAGCGTGCAGTGCCCGAAGGGGGCCAGCGGCGTGTGCCAGGCCACGAAGTCGTCGGCCGGGTCGAGGCGCTCGGCGCGGGCGTCGAAGGCTGGCGCATCGGCCAGCGGGTCGGCGTGGGCTTTCTCGCAGGTGAAGACCGTACTTGCCCATCGTGTCGGCAGGGCGACGTCGTGAACTGCGAAAACCCGGTGATTACGGGCATGACAACTGACGGCGGCTACGCGGAAGTCATGCTGGCCGAAGCGCGTGGTCTAGTGCGCGTGCCGGATGATCTCGACGCGGCAGAGGCTGCACCGTTGCTTTGTGCGGGACTAACGACGTTCAACGCGCTGCGCAATGCCGGCGCGCGAGCGGGCGACCCGGTCGCCATTCACGGCCTGGGTGGTCTCGGACACCTTGCCGTGCAGTTCGCCAACAAAATGGGCTTTTACACCATCGCGATTGCTCGCGGCGCGGACAAGGCCGAACTCGCCGTGCAACTGGGCGCGCATCGCTACATCGATGCGAAAGCCGAAGATGTCGCTGCAACGCTGCGTCGCCTGGGCGGCGTAAAGGTGGTGATCGCCACCGCCCCGACGGGAGCCGGCATGGCGGCGACCGTCCCGGGCCTCGCCCCTCGCCCCTCGAGGCAAGCTGGTGGTGGTCGCGGTACCGGGCGAGCCAATCAGCGTGGATGCAGTCGACCTGATATTCGGCGGCCGGTCGGTCGTAGGTGCGCTCACCGGCACTGTTACAGACAACGAACAGACGCTGGCCTTTGCGAAGCTCCAAGGTGTCCGCCCGATGATCGAGACGTTTCCGCTCGAGCAGGCACAGGCCGCCTATGACCGCATGATGCGCGCCGACGTGCGGTTTCGCGCCGTACTTGTCATGAATTCCGATAACCGTGGAGTCCACGCATGAACGCAATAGCCCAATCCATCATCGATGCCCATGGCGGCCTTGCTCAATGGCGCAAGTTCCACCAGGTTCGCGCTCGTCTCGTCCAGGGCGGAGCGCTGTGGGCGCTCAAGGGTCACGCTGGCGTGCTCGACAGTACGACGGTTACCGTGACCACCGACCGCCAATGGGCGTCGCACGCCCCGTTCGGAACGCTCGCCGCACGAAGCGAATTCACCGGCGATCGCATCGCGCTTCTGGACGAGGCGGGACGTTCCATCGAGGAGCGCCGCAGCCCCCGTGCGTCGTTTGGCGGACACACGCTGGAGACGCCCTGGGACGCGTTGCAGCTGGCCTTCTTCGCAGGGTGCGCGATGTGGACGTACCTGAACACGCCTTTCGTGCTCGCATGGGACGGCGTGAACTGCGAGGAGGAAAGCATCTGGAACGAGCGGGACGAGCAGTGGCGCAAGATCCGCGTACAGTACCCGGATAGCCTCGAGGTGTTCAGCAAGGTGCAGGCCATCTACGTTGGTCCGGACAATCTGGTCAGGCGTCTGGATTACGACGTCGAGGTTGCTGGGAATACCCCCGGTGCGCACTATGTGAGCGACTACACGACGGTGTCCGGAATCCGGTTCCCGACGAAGCGCCGCATTTACCCGCGCACGGCCGACGGACACGCACTGCCAGAGCCTCTCGTCGTGTCGATCGATCTGCACGAGATCGAGTTGAGCTAAGACCTGAGAACCGGAGCGCCTCGTGCGCTCATCGAGGATATCGAGACATGACCGCAATAACTTCATCCAACGCGCCGACGCGCTATATCGATGCGGCCGGCGTGCGCTACGCGTATCGTCGCTTCGGTAAAAGCGATGGCGGACTCCCGCTGCTCTGCCTGCAACACTTCACTGGCACGCTGGACAACTGGGATCCGGCCATCGTCGACCGCCTCGCGGAAGACCGCGAGATCATCCTTTTCGAGAACGCCGGCGTTGGTCGCTCGGGCGGGCATGTGCCTGGGTCCGTTCGGCAGATGGCGGAACACGCGCTGCACTTCGTCGATGCGCTGTCGCTCGCCAGACTGCACATCCTGGGATTCTCCCTCGGCGGCTTCCTGGCGCAGGAGATTGCGCTTGCGAGGCCAGAACTGGTCGAGCGACTTATCATTTCCGGCAGTGCGCCCGAAGGCGGCGAGGGTGCGGGCATGGACCGTCCTGAACTGCTCGCCATCTACACCGACGGTGAGATGCCAATGAGCGAGAAGCTGAAGCGACTGTTCTTTCCGGCGACGCCAGACGGCCAGGCGGCGGCTACGGCGTTTGTCGATCGTCTCGAGGCGCGTAGCGGGGAGCGCGATCTGCCGGCCGGCCCCGAAGTCGCCTCTGCCCAGCTTCAGGCCATGATCGCCTGGGCGAACTGGAGCGGCGACGTGCGTCAGAAGCTCGGCCGCATCACGCAGCCGGTCCTCGTCACCAATGGCGACGACGACAGCATGATTCCAACGCAAAACAGCTTCGTGCTGGCTGCGGGGCTGCCCAACGCGACGTTGATCGTCTATCCGAATTCCGGGCATGGCGCGCTGTTTCAATTTGCAGCCACGTACGTCGCGCACGTCCGCGAATTTCTGCGTGCGTTGTGACGCTCAGCGCCGCAGGTTTTTTTTAAGGAGCGACTCATGAAAGCCATTGTCTACGCGCAGGCCGGTTTGCCTATCGACGATCCGCAGGCGCTATACGAAGCGGATGTGCCGGTCCCCGAGCCCGGACCACGCGATCTGCTCGTGAAGATCAAGGCCATTTCGGTGAACCCGGTAGACACGAAACTGCGCGGCGGCGTGCAGCCGGCCGGGCCCCGTATCCTCGGCTGGGATGCAGTCGGCACGGTCGAAGCCGCTGGCGCCGAGGTCGAACTGTTCAAGGTCGGTGACGAAGTCTGGTACGCCGGCGATATCACCCGTCCAGGCAGCTACGCCGAATATGGACTGGTCGATGAACGAATCGCGAGCCGCCGGCCGGCAACTTTGTCGGCAGCGGAAGCGGCTGCGCTGCCGCTAACAGCGATCACCGCATGGGAACTGCTGTTCGATCGTCTCAAGGTTCCCGAAAACGGCGGCGCGGGGCAGAGCCTGCTCGTCATCGGAGCGGGTGGTGGCGTTGGATCAATCCTCGTGCAACTCGCTCGCAAGCTCACTGCGCTCACTGTTATCGGCACCGCCTCGCGGCCAGCCACGCAGGCGTGGGTCACCGACCTGGGCGCGCATCATGTAATCGACCACAGCAAGCCGTTACAGCCTCAATTGACGCCGTTCGGAATCGAGCATGTCGATCACGTGATCAGCCTCACGCATACCGACGCTTACTACCAGCAGATCGTCGATCTGCTCAAACCCGAAGGTCAACTCGCGTTGATCGACGATCCGGCAACGCTCGACGCGATGCCGCTGAAGCGCAAGTCAATTTCGCTTCATTGGGAATTCATGTTCACGCGGTCAATGTACCGGACTCAGGACATGATTCTCCAGCATCGGCTGCTCGAGCGCATCGCTGCGCTGATTGACGATGGTGTGCTGAAAACCACCGTGGGTCAGCGCCTCGGCAAGATCGACGCCGACAACCTCCGCCGGGCCCATGCCTTGATCGAGGCTGGCCGCGCGAAGGGAAAGATCGTGTTGGAAGGATTCTGAACCTGCATTGACCCTATCGAACTGGAGAACACAATGAGCACGATTACCACGAAAGACGGCACGCGAATCTTCTACAAGGACTGGGGCACCGGTCGCCCGGTCGTTTTCTCGCATGGATGGCCCCTCAGTGCCGACGCCTGGGATGCCCAGATGTTGTTCCTCGTACAGCGCGGCTTTCGCGTCATTGCGCACGACCGTCGCGGCCATGGCCGGTCGGACCAGCCCTTTCAGGGCAACGACATGGACACGTACGCGGACGATCTCGCCGCGCTGCTCGATGCGCTCGACCTGCGCGAAGCGACCCTCGTGGGCCACTCCACGGGCGGTGGGGAAGTCGCGCACTACATCGGCCGCCATGGCACGAAGCGCGTCGCGAAGGCCGTGCTGATCGGTGCCGTGCCGCCCATCATGATCAAGACCGAAGCGAACCCCAACGGTTTGCCGCGCGAAGTGTTCGATGGCATCCGCAAGGGCGTGGCCGAAAACCGCCCGCAGTTCTACCGTGACCTTGCCACGCCGTTCTTCGGTTTCAACCGGCCGGAAGCCAAGGTCTCGCAGGGCGCCATCGACGCGTTCGTGATTCAGGGCATGGCAGGCAGCGTGTATGGCCAATACCAGTGCATCCACGAATTTTCGGAGGTGGACTACACGGAAGACCTCAAGAAGATCGACGTGCCCACGTTGATCCTTCACGGCGACGACGACCAGATCGTGCCGATCGACAACGCTGGCCGCCTTTCCGCGAAGTTGGTGAAGAACGCCACGCTCAAGGTCTACGCGGGCGCTTCGCACGGCATGTGCGTGGTGAACGCGGACCAGGTGAACGCCGACCTGCTCGCGTTCCTGCAGTCGTAACGCACGAGGCGCCCCGACCGCACGGGGCTCCTTGCCCCGTGCCCCTTCCATTTCTTCGACCTCGTGTCGACCAAGGCCATGACTTCCAACACCCTCACGAGCGCCGCCGGCGCGCCCGTCGCCGACAACCAGAACTCGATGACCGCCGGCCCGCGCGGTCCGGTCATGCTGCAGGACGTATGGCTGCTCGAAAAGCTCGCCCACTTCGACCGCGAGGTCATCCCCGAGCGCCGCGTGCACGCCAAGGGCTCCGGCGCCTTCGGCACGCTCAAGGTCACGCACGACATCACGCAGTACACGAAGGCGAAGGTCTTCGCGCAGCCCGGCAAGGAAACGCCGATCTTCATGCGCTTCTCGACGGTGGCGGGCGAGCGCGGCGCGGCCGATGCCGAGCGCGACGTGCGCGGCTTCTCCATCAAGTTCTACACCGAGGAAGGCAACTGGGATGTGGTGGGCAACAACACGCCCGTGTTCTTCATCCGCGATCCGCTCAAGTTTCCCGACTTCATCCATACGCAGAAGCGCGACCCGTACACGAACCTGCGCAACAACGTTGCTGCATGGGACTTCTGGTCGCGTCATCCCGAGTCGCTGCATCAGGTCACCATTCTCATGAGCGACCGCGGCATTCCGAAAAACTACCGGCAGATGCATGGCTTCGGCTCGCATACCTACTCGTTCATCAACGCGAACCACGAGCGCTTCTGGGTGAAATTCCACTTCAAGTCGCTCAACGGCATCGAGAACTACACGAACGACGAAGCGGCGCAGGTCATTGCCGCGGACCGCGAAAGCGCGCAGCGCGACCTCGTCGAGAACATCCACCAGGGCAACTTCCCGCGCTGGGCGTTCCGCATCCAGGTGATGCCCGAGGCCGATGCGGCGAGAGCGCCATACAACCCGTTCGACATTACGAAGGTCTGGCCGCACAAGGATTACCCGCTGATCGACGTCGGCGTGATCGAACTGAACCGCAACGCACAGAACTATTTCGCTGACGTGGAGCAGGCCGCCTTCACGCCGGCCAACGTGGTGCCGGGCATCGGCTTTTCGCCGGACCGGCTGTTGCAGGGGCGTCTGTTTTCGTACGGTGACACGCAGCGCTACCGGCTCGGCGTGAATCATCACCAGATTCCGGTGAATGCGCCGAAGTGCCCGTTCCACCATTCGTTTCATCGCGACGGCGCGATGCGAACCGACGGCAACCTGGGCGGGACGATCAACTACGAGCCGAACCGTCTCGGCGACTTCGCACAGGACCGCAACGCGCAAGAACCGCCGCTCGCAGCGGGTGCCGTGGACCGGTACGACCATCGCGAAGACGGCGACTACTACAGCCAGCCGGGCGCGTTGTTCCGTCTGTTCGATGCAGGCCAGCGTGAGCGTCTGTTTGCGAACATCGCAGCGGCCATCGATGGGGCGCCGAAGGACATCGTGGAGCGTCAGATCGAGCACTTCCGCCGCGCGGACCCGGCGTATGCCGAGGGCGTGATTGCGGCAATGGCCGCGCGGGCGGAAAAAAGGAAGGCGTAAGGGTGCATCAACGTCGCCTGGATCCCCGGCAAAGCGCTGATTCATAACGCGCGTGCCGGGTAGCCAGGTTACGCTGTTCAGCGATACGCCCCGTGTCGCGATCCGGGAAGACGAAGACGTCAGCGCGGCGATTCAGGAAGCACTGAGCGACGATGGAATTCAGCTCGAACTGGCCGCGAAAATAATCGAGGTGCAGGGAAAAAACGGCGTGCGGGTTATCGTCAGACTCGCCGACGGAAGCCTCGTCGAAGGCTCTCACTTGCTCGTCGCCACCGGCCGCAAGCCTCAGACGGATGCGATCGGTCTCGAACTTGCCGGCGTCGAGAAAGACGAGCGCGGATTTATCAAGGTCGACGACAAGCTTGCAACGACGGCAGAACGCACATGGGCGATCGGCGAGGTTGCCGGTACGCCGATGTTCACGCACGCTTCGTTCGACGACTACCGCATTCTCAAGGCCGGTATCGCGCGTCAAAGGGCGAGCACCGCAAACCGCATCATTCCATATGCGCTGTTTATCGATCCAGAGCTTGCCCGTATCGGTTTGAACGAAGCCGAAGCAAAGGCGCGCGGCATCAACGTCCGGGTTGCAAGGCTCGCAATGGCGTCCGTGCCGCGAGCCCGCACAGATGGAAATACGCGGGGCTTCATGAAAGCGCTGGTGGACCCCGAAACCGACAAGATCCTCGGCTTCACCATGCTCGGCACCGGCGCGGGCGATGTGACCACGGCGGTGCAAATGGCGATGCTTGGTGGGCTTCCTTATACGGCGGTCCGAGACGCGATCATCGCCCATCCCCTTATTTCAGAAGGCCTGAACCTGCTTTTTGCAGCCCTGGCGTAAACATGGCTGCAGTCGCGCAGGCTCGGCTGGCATGTCGCGCGTTGAAGCGGACCTGCCGCTTGATCGGCTGGGCAGGCGCCGTTGGCAATGGCTGAACTTGACCGAGAGCACGAGATCCGTTCGCGGTCCACAGAGCTGACGTTGAAGTCTTCGGGCAGGTCCGGATCGCAACGTCTCGTTCCTCACACGCTTCTTATTTCGCGCTATTAAGGTAGCGCCATTCGAAGCCGTGTGGGCCCTCGTGCACCGTACCGGCCGATGTTTCCGGAAAGTGCGCGGGAAAGACGATCGCCCCCGTTTTCGCCGCATGTTCGAGCAGCGATTGTCTCGATGCTCGCGCCTGTGGCTGATCAAGGCAAAACATCGAATTCCACTCAGGACGATAGACCTGCAGCGGACTATGCATGACGTCGCCGGAGAACAACGCTGTCTGTCCTCGCGAGCGAATTTCGATGGCCATATGCCCGATGCTGTGGCCCGGCGTCGGTATAAAGCGAATGCCGTCGAGAATCTCCTCCCCTTGATCCGGCACGATGCGAGCCTGTTGGGCTTCGATGACGGGCAGTACGCTGTCCTCGAATACCATGCGCCGCGGCGCTCCTTCCGGCGTCGCGAAATAGTCGCGTTCGCGTTGACCGAATACATAGGTGGCGTTCGGAAAAACGGGGGTCCAGCGGTCGTTTTGCCAATGCGTGTTCCATCCGACGTGATCGACGTGCAAATGTGTGAGCAACACATAGTCAACTTGCTCGCGTCGGAAGCCTGCCGCTTCGAAGCGCTCGAGCACGGGGTTGTCGAGTTTGTCGAACAGCGCACTGAACGGCCGCGTCTTCCCGTTGCCGATTCCTGTATCGACGACGACTGTCAGACCGCTGATTTCGACGACCCACAAATGCGTTTTCAGCGATACCCGTCGATTCGTGAGGTCGAGGCTGGCGGTCGAACAGTGTTCTTCCAGGACTTGGCCGCTTGCGGCATCCCAGTCGGGGAACAGGACGTCGGGAGCAAGTGCAAAGGCCGTTTCGTCGACCCGGGTGATCGTTGCCTCGCCCACGAGATGGGTATTGAAGGCGCTTTTCATGGCGATGTTGGCTTGCAGTAAGTCATGGAGTCCATCAAGCAGGATTGAACATGGTGCGATCAGTAAGCAGCGAGGCGGTGCCCCGGTTGTCCTTACTATCGCCGACGATCAAGCGCCTGACCAATGCCGTTTTCTGCTGCCGGTGATGCCTCGAAGGCATCACCGGCTACGCGTTCGCCCATCGACGTGCCACGGCAGGCGAAGCCTACCTTAGCCGATCGACGAATCGATCCAGCGCCACGTTTGCCCGGTTTGCGGCGTAGCAGAATTCGAGTGGCAGCGGCACCGACAAGTCTTTCAGATCGACGAAGCGCACGCGTGCCGGTGGACGATCGCGATTCGCCGCATTCACGATCGCGGCCCCGATGCCCGCGGACACGAGCGAAAGAATGGCCGTTTCGGTGCTGGCCTCCTGTCGGATGTCGAGCGTCAGGCCGCGCTCGGCGCAGGCGGACAACAGCCGGTCATAGTACGCCGGGTAGACGCGTCGAGGAAACGCGATAAATGGAATTTCCCGGAGGTCCGTCGTCGAAACGGCGCCCGTCTTGCCGAGCGGCCACGCGTCGGGGACGGCAAGCAGGACATTCTGTTCGAGCACCGGCACGCTCGCGATGCCTTCGGGTAGCACGCCGACCCGATAGCAGAACCCGCCGTCGAGTCGTCCCGCCACAATCGCCTCGAGTTGTTCCGGCGTATTCATCGGCTGCAGTTCGAGCGCCACTTGCGGCACTGCCTGTTCGAATTCGCGCAACGCGTTGGAGACAATGCCACTCCATGCGGCGTTTTCGACGAAACCGACCCGCAAACGACCACGCGAGCCTGAAGCGATCTGGCGGGCGAGGCGATTGGCGGCGTCGACGCGGGCCAGAATCTCTCGCGCTTCGAATAAGTAGGCATCGCCCGCAGCCGTGAGCATCAGCCCGCGTGGTGTGCGTTCGAACAGCGTCGCGCCGATGGCGCGTTCGAGGTCCTGAATTTGTCGGGATATCGCCGGCTGCGTCACGTGCAGTTGCTCGGAAGCCGAGCGCACACTGCGCAATTCAGCGACAGCGATGAAATAGCGAAGATGCCGGAGTTCCATGGCGCTATGGGACCAGGACGTTTATTCCTGTCGCCAGCTACGAAACCGTTCAGCGCGAAACGGACGCGGATCCGCACAGGTCGGTGTCCCGGTCATCATCTCCGCCAGCAGCCGTCCGGTCACGGGACCCAGGGTCAAGCCATGGTGGTTGTGACCGAATGCAAACCACAGCCCGGGATGGCGTGGCGCACGCCCAATGACGGGCCGCATGTCGGGTGTGCAAGGACGCAGGCCGAGCCATGGACTCGGGTCGAGCCGCTCACCGAGACCGAAACTCGGCCGCGCGGTACGCTCCGCGCGTTCGAGCTGGATGCCAGTCGGCGTGGCGTCGCGCCGCGCGATCTCGACTCCCGTGGTGAGCCGCAAGCGACCTTCCATCGGCGCCACGACGTAACCCTGTTCCGCGTCGACGAACGGCATCGACAGGATCTGCCGGGTAGGACGATAGTGCATGTGATAACCGCGCTTCGCGCGCAAAGGAATGCGGTAGCCAAGCGGCGCGAATACACGGTCAGACCATGGACCGAGCGCCACCACGACTTCTTTTGCGCTGATCCGGCCCGACGATGTCTGAACCGTCCACGCGCCCGCTTGCGCGGTGAGCGTGGTAGCGTCGCCGATGAATACCGTCCCGCCGCCTGCTTCGAAAAGACCTGCGTAACCTTTGGTCAGTGCCCCGGGATTGACGATGCTCTTCGGGTCCTGCCAGTGCAACGCGCCGCAAAAGCCGTCCACGACGCCCGGCTCGCGCGCGGCTAGCGCTGCCGAATCCAGCACCGCGACCCGCAAGCCGTAGGCGTTTGCAGTACTCTCGGCGGCGGCCGCTTGGCGCGAAAATTCGGCTGGGGTGCGATAGGCGTCGATCCAGCCGCTGTCGCGTGCAAGATGGCCAAGTTGCGCGCGCTCGATGAGCCGATCATGTTCCGCAACGCTTTGCTGGATCAACGGCAGCATGTCGCGCGTCGCCGCCGCCAATCGCCCGGCGGACGACTCCCGCCAGAAGCGCGCCAGCCAGCTCGCAAAGTGCGGCAACGCCCGGTAGTCCCAGTACAGATCGGTCGAACGATTCCTTGCATAGCGCAGCAATGTGCCGAAATCGCGCGGAAAACCGTAGGGGACGACCGAAGAGCTTTCGATCAGACCGGCGTTACCGAAGCTGGTCTCTTCACCCGGCGCGCGCCGGTCCACGAGCGCCACGCGGCGGCCGCGATCCTGCAACTGCAGCGCCGACGATACGCCGACGATCCCGGCGCCCAGCACTATGACATCGAAATCCATAAACTCGCTTTGCTGATTCTTTCGGTACTGGACGCCAAGCTGCCACGGTTTGCGCCGCAAGCCGGCGCGAAACCTCTCGCGCCGGCTCGTGGATCCGTTACTTCGCGATGATGTCGCGGTTGAAATACTTCTGCGAAAGACTGCTCAACGTGCCGTCTTTCTTCAGCGCGTCGAGCGCGGCATCGACCTTGGCGACCAGCGCCTTGTCGGCCTTGCGCAAGCCCCAGCCGGTGCCCTCGCCGAGCGTTGCCGGATCGCTGAGCGGCTTGCCGACGATCGCATACTCGTGGCCCGCGGGCTTGCCGAGGAAACCTTCCTCGGCAGTTTGCGCTTCCTGAACGGCGGCGTCGAGGCGGCCGGCAACCAGGTCGGCGTAGACCTGATCCTGGTCCTGGTACGAGACGACCGTTACGCCCGCATTCGCCCAATGAAGTTTGAGGAAGTCCTCCTGCGACGACCCCTGCAACACGCCCACCCGTTTGCCCTGCAGACCTTTCGCGTCGGGCAACAGTCCGGAGCCGCGTCGGGCCACCATCACGATCGGCACGACATAGATCGGCTTCGTGAATTCGATCGATTGCTTGCGCTTGTCCGTGATGTTCATCGCGGAATTGATCACATCGAATTTGCGGGCTTCCAACGCGGGAATCAGTCCATCGAACGCATTTTCGACCCATACGCATTTCACGCCCAGCTTCGTGCAAACCGCATTGCCGACGTCGACGTCGAAGCCCTGCAGTTGCCCGCTCGGCGACTTGCTTTCGAACGGCGGGTAGGCTGCCTCGATGCCGAAGCGCAACGTGTCCTGAGCCTGCGCGCCGACGCTCCCAAGTGAGCCCACCAACGCAGCAGCGACGAAAAATGAAAGTTGAAGCTTCCTGAACATAAGAGGTTCCCTGTGTGTTTGGGCAACGACAATTGAGGGCATGCACGACGGACCACCGACCCGCTCCGAGACATTGCATGGGGCGGCTGACGCCCCAGCCTCACAGCAGCTCTGGATTGACAGTCTATTCTGGACAAATATAAAAGCAAGCAATTTTCAAAATAAATGTCCAGTCTGGACAGTTTGACTTAGAATCGTCTGACCGCCGAATCCCGGCAACGTTGTGGAGCGCAGTTCAATGAGCCAGTCAGAAAACGCATTGCCCCTGATCGTCGACCAGCAAGGCGTTCGCGAGGCCCTACCTCACCTCGACGTGCGCAGCGTATTGGCGCAGATGTTTAGCGCGCTCGGAAGCCACATGGCGGTGCAACCGCCGCAGACGCTGACCCTTTTTCCGCAGGGCGCGGGCGACTTCATCACGTATCTGGGCGTGATGGCGGACGCGAAAGTGTTCGGCGCGAAGCTGTCGCCATACATCGTCACGCAGGCGAAGCCGATCATTACCGCGTGGACCGCATTGATGTCGATGGAAACCGGACGACCGCTGATGTGGTGTGATTCAGGTCTACTGACGATCGAGCGCACCGCCGGGGCGACCGCACTCGCGGTAGAGCAACTCGCCGCTAATCATGCGAGCCGGCTCGCGATTGTCGGCGCGGGTGCGGTGGGACAGGCTCATTTGCGCCATCTGGCGTCGGCGCGGCCGTGGCAATCGATTCGGGTATTTTCGCCGGGGCTTGCGAACGACGCCGCAAAACGTGCGCAGATCGCGGCGCTCGATGAAAGAGTCTCCATTAGCACCAGGATCGAAGACTGTGTCGCCGACGCCGATGTCGTTGCGCTGTGTACCTCGTCGGGCACCCCGGTGCTGCAAGAGAATATGCTCGGCAAGCCAGCGCTGATCACGTCCATCAGCACCAACGTGGCGAACGCTCACGAGATTCCGCCCGCCTGGCTTGCCGACATGGACGTCTATTGCGACTACCGCGGCACCACCCCAGCCAGTGCGGGCGAGATGAAGCTGGCTTCGGAACACCATGGCTGGCGTCCCGAAGCCGTGATGGGCGATCTCGCGGAGCTCATGTGCGGCGAAGCGACCAGGCCATCCTATCGAAAGCACGCGTTTTTCCGCTCGATCGGGCTGGGTCTTGAAGACGTGGCGATTGCCTATGAGCTGTTCAAATATGTGACTGCTCGAGCGCGCATGTAAGTGGTCGATCCGCGACGCAGCGGGCGCAGTTCGAGCGGAAGTACCCGGTCGCTCATGGCAAAATGCGGGTCATTTGCGGACCCGCAATACCGCCTGTCCGAGTGGAATTTCAGAAAGCTGCAAGCAACCATTCCTATGCGAAAGCCCAAGACAACGGCCGCTCGTCGGCTACTTCTGGATCGCTACAGCCGTGTCGCCGATGGCATTGCGCTGCTGTTTTTCCCGTACGTCGAAATCGTCATTCACGACCTGCAAAGTCAAACGATCGCCTATATCGCCAATAATCTGTCGAAACGCGAACTCGGCGACGACTCCGCGTTGGAGGAGATCGATCATTCCGCGGAGTCCGGTACGGTCGGGCCGTATGAAAAGATCAATTGGGATGGGAGGCGGATGCGCTGCGTCAGCACGGTACTGTTCGACGATGCCGGTAGCGCTGTCGGCGTGATGTGCGTGAACTACAACATCGCCGTGTTCGAAGACATCAAACACGTGATCGATCGTGTGATCTCAGGCGCCGGCGTGATTAAACAGCCCGAAGAGCTGTTCAAGGACGACTGGCAGGAACGCATCAACACGTTCCTTCACGCGTGGCTCCAGGAACGTCAGTTGGCGCTGAACTCGCTGACTCGCGACCATCGTCGCGAGATCGTCGAAGCGCTATGGGCCGAAGGGGCGTTCAAGGGTAAGAGCGCTGCGAACTACGTCGCGAATGTGTTGGGCATGGGACGTGCCACCGTCTATCAGCATATTAGAGACTTGCGAGGCACGGCGGCCTGACACGGGACGAGCCGCACCGGCAGGTAGACGATGGAAGCGTTGAGCGGCCATTCCCGAGTGGGCGTTGTAGAACCGTGAGCGACCGTCGAATATCCGCAATGAGCATATAGCGCCCCTCGGCCAACGATCGGCCCAATGACCGCCAAGGCTCCGGCAACATGACTGACCCGCAAACGCTCATTGCAACTATGACCCTGACGTTCTAATGTCTAGTGAGATCATGATTGCAGGCTGCACGACAGCCATCACAGGTCAGGCGAGCGTCACATCCAGACGATAGACACTGAGACGCCGATGACAGGCGTCCCGATCGCAGCCCGAGGTGCGGCCGAGATACGGCGCAGTGCAGCGATAACGTCCACCGGGCCCTACTTCCGCTACTCCACTTCCCGCTAGCGTCGACGCAGACTCCATCAATGGACGCAAGAGAATCCCCGTCATTCACCGCGCTTCTGCCAATGGAGTCGGCACGCGTTGGCGCGAACGACCCGGGCGGCGGCCTGATTGGAATTCAGCCGACCGACACCCCAGCCCCAACGGGCCAAGGCACCCACACCTTTTCTTTCAGCGAGGACGGCGAAAACTTCCTGCTCGACGGCGAGCCTTTCCAGATCCGCAGCGCAGAGATGCATCCTGCTCGCATCCCCGCCGGCTACTGGCGGCACCGCATCTTGATGGCCAAGGCGATGGGGATGAACTGCATCGCCCTCTACGTCATGTGGAACTACCACGAAACGAGTCGGGGCATTTTCGATTTCCGCACGGGGAACCGTGACATCGAAGCATTCATCCAACTGTGTCAGCAGGAGGGGATGTGGGTGTTGCTGCGGCCGGGCCCCTATATTTGCGGCGAATGGGATCTGGGCGGCATTCCCTCGTACCTGTTGAGTTACCCGGACATCCAGCTCAGGACCGACTCCGCTCACGATCCTCGCTACATGGCGGCGGTAGCTCGTTACATCAGGGAGTTGAGCCCGCGCATCAAACCGCTGTTGGTGACTCACGGTGGACCGATTCTGATGATTCAGATCGAGAATGAATTCGGCTCCTACGCCAGCAACCCGGTCTACCTCGAAGAGATACGCCAGCTCTGGATTCAGGAAGGAGTACAAGGCCCGTTCTATACCGAAGATGGCATCAGGCAGCTTGAACAGAATCGTACGAACATCACCGGCGGCGCGATCGCATTGAGCAATGGCGATGCAGAGCAAATCGCGGCAGTCCGGCAGCGATTTCCGGCTGTTCCGGCGATGGCCGGTGAAGTGTATCCAGGGTGGCTCACCCATTGGGGCGACGAGACTTTCAAAGGTACGGCCGCGGATATTTCCGGCACGCTAGACGCGTTCATGCAATTGAAGCTGTCGTTCAACCTCTATGTCATTCACGGCGGCACCAGCTTCGGCTTCTATGCGGGCGCGAATGTGGATGCTGATTCAGGCGAATATCAACCCGACATCACCAGCTACGATTACGCGGCACCCATCAGCGAGCAAGGCGTGGCGACCTCGAAGTACATGAAGTACCGCAACATCATCGCCCGCTATCTCTCGACACCGCTGCCCGATATACCCCAACCCATTCCCACGATCGGCCGCAAAGGACGCCGTGCCTTGATGCCGGAACTTTACGCGTCCGTCTGGGACAACCTGCCTGCCGCACTTCCGGTCGCGCAAACCGTCGAGCCACGGCCATTCGAGATGTATGACCAGGCGTTTGGCTTCGCGCTGTATCGCAAGAGGCTGCAAAGATACCGCGGTGGTGTGCTGGACATCAAGGATGTGCACGATTACGCGACCGTTTTCGTCGGCGGGCAATACGCAGGCGGTGTGTCGAGAGCTTTCATGCCGAAGCATCGCGCGCAGCCGCTGAATGTCGTGCACCACGCCCCGCTTATGCTGCCGCTTGTGTCGGCGCCGCCGGATAACGACGTAGCGTTGGAGATCCTCGTCGAGGGCATGGGGCGCGTCAACTATGGCCACGCGATGCTCGACCGAAAAGGCATTCTCGAACCGGTCACGCTGAAGAGGGAGGGAGCGTCGAGCGATACGCTCACTGGGTGGGAAGTCTTCCTGTTGCCGATGGATACCGCGTTTATCGCGAACTTGCGCACTGTCTGCGCGAACCCTCGAAAGGCAGGACTGTTCTTCAAGGCGACTCTGACGCTGGATACGATCGGCGATACCTATCTCGACATGCGTCACTGGACCAAAGGTGTCGTCTGGGTCAACAAGCACAATCTCGGCCGCTACTGGAATATCGGTCCACAAGAGCGCCTGTATTGTCCCGCTCCGTGGCTGACGCTCGGTGACAACGAGGTCATCATTTTCGATCTGCATCAGATGGAAGCCAAACCGGTAGAACTCGCGCGAACGCTTTCGTAGAGAGGGCACCGGAAGCCAACACGAAGGAAATCCACGGCAACTTCGATCAACTCTCGCCACCGGCGGAAACCAGCTCCAAAGTGAGCACTTCGAAAGGCGCGAGGGAGATAGTCTGCGGCTGGTTCGCGTCCAGTACCGGCGGAACATGCAATGCATGGTCGTGCCATACGCTGCGCGTCTGGAACCGTCCCGCCGCGCCGGCGGGCAATTCCAGTTGCCGCCGCAAATCGAGCGCGAAGCGTTTCGCCCGGCTGTCGGGATTGCGCAGCGTGATGATCGCCTTTACCGGCGACCATGCGGCCCAGCCGTACACCTCGAGTCGATCCGGCGCACCGCCAATCCAGTGGCTGTCGCGCAGCACCTCGGCGTTTGCCCGGGCCCATCTGGCAGATTCGGCAAGAACGTCCCAATCGCCGTCGCCGAGCAGCGACGGCGTGATGTACAGCTCTTGTAGTTGCGTGCCGCTGCCGAAGTACGAATGCACTTCATTGGCGAAGTCCTGGCCTTGAGCGGTGTTCAACCGGTCGTTGAACTGCGCGTAGATAATGCCGTGGAGCATCAGCGAGTTGAGCGGAAACAGCGGACTCGTGACTACGACATTGCGGTAAGTCTGTGCGTCACGATAGGTGATCCAGCGTTCGCGGTTGCTGCCTACTCCGGCCAGGTCGTCATCCTTGCCGCCGCGCCAGATCGAATCAACGTAGCGTAGCCAGAACGGCGATGGATAACTGCCGACGGTGAGATTGACGAAGGTTTCGGGCCTGACCTCGCGGATGTCCTCGATCAACCGAATCGCCGCGTCCCAGTCGCTGTTGAAGCGGCTGCCCGGGGCCACCTTGTCGGCATTGCCGATGCCATCGAATTTGAACTGATTGATGCCGTGTTGTACGAGCAGTTCCATCACGGCCTCATGGAAGCGTCGGTAGTATTTCGGCCCGGACAGCGCGAAGCAACCGTCGATGATCTCGTATCCCGCGGTGCGGCCTCGCGTCACGCGTTCCTGCCGCGTCGAGCCGTAGCCGCCCCACGGCGACAGCCACACGCCGGGCGACGCCCCATAACGGGCGGCGGCGTCGCGCAGCGGCACGAATCCATGCGGAAAACCCTTGTTGAAACGCCAACTGCCGCTGTAGTCATCCCAGCCGTCATCGAACAGGAAGGAGTCGAGCTGTACGCCGCGCTTGTCGTGCAACTCGCGGCCGATGTCCTCGATCCGTTCGAGCGCTTGCTGCTGCGTGTACGGCGTGAGGTAGCCGATGTCATACCAGCCGTTGTAGTGCAGGAACGGGCGGTACGGACGGGCTCGTTCGCGTTCGAGATAGGCCGCGAAATCGCGGCGTAGCTGGCCGTCGCGAGCCACACCAGCCACCGCGGAATAGACGCAGGTCTTGCTCTTTTCCAGCGGCAAGGCCCTCGGCAGGATCAACCTGACCGTGTCGCCGCGCACCTGGCTTTCCGACAACGGATGCTCGAATCCGAGGTAGACGTTGCCCGCGACCGCGGGTGTTCCCTTGAGCTCGCCGGTGGTTTGCGCGCCGGACACCTGGGTCTCCAACAGCGAAATAGTGGCAATGTGCTCATCCATGCTGATCGCGGTGATCGCCACCTGCAAGCGCAAGTACTGCGAGCTTTCGCGTTGCTCCACGCTCCACTCCACTTGCAGGCGACCCGCTTCGTCACCGAGCATGGCGCGCACGCGTCTGCCCGCGATCCGGTCGGCCAGTCGCGACGCTTTTGGATTGGCCGTCAGCATTTCTTCGCGCAGCGGCGCAAGCAGCCTCAGATCGGCAATGCCCAGAGTGCGACCGTCGGCCGACGATAACGCAAACGGCGCGATGACCCGCAGCGTACGCGTATGTACGCGGTCGGTCAGGGCGAAATCGGCAAGACGCTGGTGCCTGACGGTCCAGTTCAAGACGATCGCCGCGTTGCCGAAAGAATACCGGTCACCGGTCGTCTGCAACACGGGCATACCCGCATGCATTGATGCAGTTTCATTGGCGTGCATCTATCAAGCCTCGGAACGAGGAGGGGCCTGATCCATAGAGTACTTCCGTCGATTCAGCAAGCGCATGAATTTTTTTAAGGTCCATTGCTCGTCGGGGCATGCGCATCACGTTCCAGAACGATCCGCGCGCGTGAGCATGCTGTCCGCCCATCCTCTCGCGCCACGGGAAACATCACTGGCGACAGGATTCGCACGGTTCGTCGCTTTCATCTCGAAACCGATCCAGCCACGGCCCAGACTGCAGACATCGAGTTCCGCTCTTCCCTGCAACGGTGGCCAGCATGTCAGCGATCATTGCGGTTCATATCGCCGCCGCAACCCTTTCTGTCATACTCGGCACAGTGGCGCTCGGGTCGGAAAAAGGGTCCGCACGCCATAAATGGCTCGGCCGTCTGTGGGCCGTAACGATGTTGGCGACGGCGCTCAGTTCATTCGACATCCGGGAGCTGGATCCAGGGCATTTTTCCTGGGTGCACGCGCTCTCGTTGCTGACGTTTGTAAGCGTCGGACGAGGCATTTGGGCGATCCGGCAAGGCAACGTGCGCGCTCACCGGCTTGCCATGCGCGGCTCGTTCATCGGGCTGATCGTAGCGGGCATCGCCGCTGTGGCCACGCCGCATCGCATCTTGAACCTGATCGTGACGGGTTGGCTCGCATGATTCCCGGTACCCGCATCAAGTTTCCCGAAGCATCTGCACGGCTGAGCATGCCGGTGAAACAGCTGCTGGCCGGGTTCGCCCGGGAGGCGGCGCTCGTCGTCATTGGGAACACATTGATTGCCGTCGCCCTGACCGCAGTCGGCATGGGCAGAAGCCTCGCAGAAAACCTCGTGTTCAGCCAGGCGATCGGGCTGTCAATCATGCTGCTGCACCAGGCGGCCCGGTTTTACCTTCATCAGAGGAACGCACTGACTGCGTCGAGACTGGCCGTGGCAACGGTGCTTGCCATCATCGCCGGGGCCGCGATCGGGCGGGGCGTCGCGAGCCTGCTGCTCGGCATTGACATGGGCAAGGCGTTTTCCCCCAAGCAGCTTGCCATCACCGGCTGGATCGCGTTGGTCGCGACATTGCTGGTCACCTGGTATGGTTGGTCGCGCGCGAGGATCGCCTGCCTCAGCGAGGAAGTCGCGCGCACGGCGTGGCAGAAGGAAGTCGCCGAAAAAGCGGCGCTGTTCGCCCGTTTGCAGGCGTTGCAGGCGCAGATCGAGCCGCATTTTCTCTTCAACACGCTCGCGACACTGGATAGCCTGATCGCGTCCGATCCGCCCCGCGCGCGTGAACTGCTCGGCAGTCTCAACCGGTTTTTGCGAGCAACGCTGGAAGCGTCGAGGGTGGAATGCGAGACCTTGGCCGTTCAGTTCGCGGTGCTCGAGTCGATGCTAGCCGTGCATGCGATGCGCCTCGGCCCGAGGCTCCAGTATTCGGTTGATCTTCCTCGCGATTGCGCGAGGCTTGCGGCGCCGCCCATGCTGTTGCAACCGCTGGTCGAAAACGCGCTGAAGCATGGCATTCAAGGGACGCTCGCGGGCGGGCGAATCGAGGTTAGAGCGAGGCGTGCCTCTGACCAGGTGGAACTGACGGTGACCGACACGGGGGGCCGGATTCGGTGCGACGCCTGCAACGCAAGGCACCGGCATCGGCCTGGCAAACGTGCGCAACCGGCTTGCCGCGCTTTATGGAGAGCGTGCTTCGCTGACCCTCATCGAAAACGTTCCGCACGGTATCGTTGCGAGCGTGCTGCTTCCAGTGTCTGACGCTGATCACCTGAATCGACTGACGGGCACCTCATGAAGCCTCACTTGCCCCGTGATGCGTCACAGCATCAGGATGGCGCACCCCGCGCGCCGGAGCTGACTCGCATCCCGGTCGCTTTGATTGCCGAGGACGAACCGCTGATCGCGGCCGCACTGCGGCGTGAGCTGGTGGCGGCATGGCCGGAGCTGCGCATCGCCGCGATTGTCGACAACGGGCACGACGCCATCGAGCAAATCGCCGCGTTGCAACCCGACGTCGCATTTCTCGATATCTCGATGCCGGGTGCCACGGGTCTCGACGTTGCTCGCGCATGTGCGAATCTCGCCGCCCCGCCGCAGATCGTGTTCGTCACCGCTTACGGCGAGTACGCGCTGGAGGCGTTTGATGCGGCGGCGATCGATTATCTCCTGAAGCCCGTCGATCCCGCGCGGCTCGCGCGCGCGGTCGACCGCTTACGGGGCCGACTTTCGCGGCCGCCAGCGGAGGCGGTGCCCGGCGCGCACGTGCAGGCGGATCTGCAGCGTCTGATCGGCCAGCTGGAGCAGATCACGCGCGCCGTGCAACTCGAGAACCGCACGCGCGACACCGAACGTAGTGCGCCGCTACGCTATCTGCGCGCCTCCAGTGGGAACGACATCCGGATGGTGCCCGTGGAGGACGTGTTGTTTTTGGAAGCTGCCGACAAATATGTGGTCGTCACGACGCGTACCGGTGAGCTGTTGATTCGCACGAGCCTCAAGGAGTTGTGCGGCCAACTGGACCCGGCGCGCTTCTGGCAGGTGCATCGGAGTACGGTGGTGAACGTCGATCAGGTGGAGAGCGCGTCGGTGAGCGCACTGGGGAAGATGACGCTCAGACTGCGCGGCCACGGCGGCACACTTGGGGTGAGCAAACAGTATGCGCATCTGTTCCGGCAGATGTGACAGGATGGGGATCGACGCCGCTGGCTGAGTGCAAGGAAAGAAGTTTTCAGCTCGCGGGGCACTGTGGGGCGCAGAGACTTGCCGAGTTTGCGCCGCACAGCCCAACGGGCCTAACTGACGAACGGCAGCTTCTCATTGCGCGCGGTTGCGAGCATCGACAGTGTGATCTTGCGCACTTCCAGCTTGCTTTGCGTGATGTGGGCGCGCAACAGGATGCCTGCTTCGCCAGACTTGCCGCGATCGATGAGGTTGAGGATCTTCGAATGCTCGTCGTAGGTCGCGCTCGTGCGATGCGCCTTGAGAAAATCGAGCCGCCGCACGATACGGATGCGCTCGGTCACCTCGTTATGCACGCGAAGCATTTCATTGTTGCCCGCGGCGCTCACGAGACCGCGATGAAAGCCCTCGTCGAGCATGAACATCGTTACCGGATCGCTTTCGCGCTCGCCCTCATCGACGCACCATATGGCCCGCAGCTTGTCCATGACGTCCTGGGGAGCGCCGGAGAGCCGCTCGATCGCCGCCAGCTCGAGCACGATGCGCAGGTCATAGATCTGGTCGAGCCGGTTGAAGTCGATCTCGCAAACTTTCCAGCCACGCCGGAATCCGACCTCGAGATAGCCCTCGCGCAGCAGTCGGAACAGCGCGTCGCGCATCGGTGTGCGAGATACGCCGTAGTGCTGGGCAATGTCGTTTTCGGAAAAGCGGTCGCCGGGAAACAGGCGAAAGCTGAAGATGTCCTGCTTGATGAGCTGATACACCTGTTCTGCAAGCGGGTTCGCGCTATAGGCCACCTTGGTGCCGGATGCTGCTGAGGCTTCGGCGGCCACTTCGGGCAAGTCGTCCATGAGTTGGCTGTAGAAAACGTCGAGAGTTTCGCGGCGCATCGCCACATGTGGGGCGACAAGGACCGGTTCCTTATTATCCGCCCTCAGACGGGCTCGATGAGGCTGACGTGGGCAGCGACGATCGCCCAGCCGCCAAAAGCGTCGTCGGGTTCGCGCAGGCGCGCCCAGGTCTGCATCTGGCGGCCCCTGAGCGGTGTTGCGTCGCTCGTGAACTCGGTGCTCACCGTAGCGTAGTCGGCGCCGAACGTCGTCACCACGGTCCGATGCAACCGCCGCGAGCGCGGTACCGGTGCGCAGGTCTGCCGCCAGCGGCGGATCGCCTCGCCACCATGCTGGATCTCGGCAATGCCATAGCGGACGGTCTCGGGCGCATCCCAGAAGAGTGCGTTCATCGTATCGACGTCGTTGTCGATAAGCGCCCACTCGTATGCCTCGAAAGCCGCTTCCACCTGCGCAACGACTTCGGGCCGGTTCAGTTCCAGCGCCATCAGACTGCCTCCAGCAGGGCGTCGAGCGGGGCGGTCCAGCCGACGATGCCGCCCTGCGAATGAATCATCGCAATCGTGGCGTCGCGAAACGCGGGAATGTAGCTCGCGGTTGCATCCTCGATCAGCAGGCACTCGTAGCCTCGATCGTTTGCTTCGCGCATGGAGGTCTGTACGCAGACCTCGGTCGTCACGCCCGCGAACACGAGATGGGTGATGCCTCGCATCGACAGCTCCTCGCCGAGCCGGGTCGCATAGAAAGCGCCTTTGCCGGGCTTGTCGACGACGAGTTCGCCGCCGAGCGGCTGCAGCGTATCGACAATGGCGTTGCCGGGCTCGCCGCGAATCAGGATCCGGCCCATCGGGCCTGCGTCGCCAATGCGCGCATTCGGCTTGCCACGCAGCCGTTTGGCTGGCGGGCAATCGCTAAGATCGGGAGCGTGCGATTCGCGCGTATGCACGAGCTGCCAGCCCGCCGAGCGCGCGTGCGCGATCAGCCGCGCGACGGTCGGCACGATGCCGGAAAGCAGCGAGACGTCGTTGCCCAGCGCTTCGCCAAAGCCGCCGGGCTCGATGAAGTCGCGTTGCATGTCGATGACGATCAGCGCCGTATGGCGCGCATCGAAAGTGAACGGAGCGGGCTTCGCCCGCGCGACGGTTGTCATCGCTTTCGTTTCCCCTTTGTATCGTCGTTCAGGCGTCGCTCAGGCGCTCGCGTGCAGCACTGCCGGCTCGGCCGTCTGCGGGCTGCCATCATCGCCATGACCCGCCATGTGACGCCCAAGCACCACGCGGTCGGCCTCGCCTGCAGCGGTCTCGTAGACGAGACGACCTTCGGCCATCACGACGATCCGGTCGGCGAGCTCCATCAGCTCGTCGAGGTCTTCACTGACGAGCAGGACAGCCGCACCGGCATCCCGTGCAGCAAGAATGCGGGCATGAATGTCCGCAACGGAGGCAAAGTCGAGTCCGAACACGGGATTCGCGACGATCAGGACGTTGACTTCCTGCCCAAGCTCGCGCGCCAGTACGGCGCGCTGCACGTTGCCGCCAGAAAGCGTGCCGATGGCGCGCTCGGGCAGCGGCGGACGCACGTTGAACTCTGCGATCAAGCGCTCGGCGCGCGAGCGCATGGCGCGACGGTCGAGCCACCATCCGCCGCGCCGCAACGGCGCGCGGTCGAAATCCCGCGACGCCATGTTCTCGGCCACGCTCATGCCCGCAACGCACGCGTTGCGCAGCGGCTCTTCGGGTAGTGCGAACACCCGCATGCGGGTCATCTCTTCACGTGTCGCTGCGTACGGTGCGCCTTCCACGCTCATCCCGCCCGACCGAATCTTGCGCTGGCCCACCAGTGCTTCGATCAGTTCCTTCTGGCCGTTGCCCGAGATGCCCGCGAGCCCGAGTATCTCTCCTGCGCGCACAGCCAGCGTTGCGTCACGCACGGCCGGGTGGCCGCGGTCGTCAACGACCGCGAGCTTCGACAGCGCGAGCCGTACCGGAGCATCCGGCGAGCACGGCCGGCGCGCAAGCCGTATCTCGCCGGCGTCTTCGGCGGCGCCCACACGCGCTTCGACGCTCGCGTCGCTGCCCATCATCCACGCGGCCAGACGGTCACGGTCGGTATCGGCAACGGCACAGGTGCCGACGAATCGCCCCTTGCGCAGCACGGTCACGCTGTCGGCGTAGGCCATCACCTCGCGGAACTTGTGCGTGATCATCAAGATCGTGAGGTCTCCGCGCGAGGCCAGCGCACGCATCAAGCCGAGCACTTCGTCGGCCTCCTGAGGGGTGAGCACGGACGTCGGCTCGTCGAGGATCAGGAAGCGTTGTTCCAGATACAGTTGCTTGAGGATTTCGAGTTTCTGTTTTTCCCCTGCCGCGAGAGATGACACCGGCGCGTCGAGTTCGAGGCGAAACGGCATGCGGCGCATGAATGCGTCGAGCGCGGCGTGCTCTGCCGGCCAGTCGATCTTCCATGGCAGCTTGCCGCGCGCGAGGAGCAGGTTCTCCTCGACGCTAAGCCCCGCCGCGAGCGTGAAATGCTGGTAGACCATGCCGATGCCGAGCGCCTGGGCATCGCGCGGGGACGCAATGTGCACCTCGCGCCCGTCGGCCCGAATCGCGCCGTGATCGAGCACGCCGTAGCCAACCAGACCCTTCACGAGCGTGCTCTTGCCCGCGCCGTTTTCTCCGAGCAGGGCGTGGACCGTTCCTGGCGCCACCTTGAGCGTGACGTCGTCGAGTGCGCGGAACGCACCGAATGATTTGCTCGCGCCGATCACCTCGACACCGAGCGCACGCATCGCGGTAGCCATGGTCATTGCTCCAGCGCGGCGACGAGCGCCGCCGAATCCGATACGGTGCCGAACACGCCGCCTTGCATCAGGACCATGTTGAGGGCGGCGTCGTGGTTGCCCTTGTCGGTGGCGCCGCAGCAATCCGCCAATAACGTGCATTCGAAACCACGGTCATTCGCCTCGCGCATCGTGGTGTGAACGCAGACATCGGTCGTGATGCCCGTGAGCACGAGATTGGCAATGCCGCGCGTGCGCAGGATCAATTCGAGATCCGTCGCGCAGAATGACCCCTTGCCCGGCTTGTCGATGACGATCTCGCCGGGCAGCGGCGCGAGTTCGTCGATGATTTCCCAGCCCGGCTCGCCGCGTACGAGAATGCGTCCACACGGTCCAACATCACCAATACCCACGCCGTTCGTGCCCGCCTGGCGGCTGCGCCAGCGCTTGTTCGCGGGCAGGTCGGACAGATCCGGGCGATGCCCTTCGCGCGTGTGGATGATCGTGAAGCCGAGCTCGCGCATCGGCGCGAGGACCCGCTTGATCGGCTCGATCGGTGCGCGGGTGAGCGCGAGGTCGTAGCCCATCTTGTCGACATAACCGCCGTAGCCGCAGAAGTCGGTCTGCATGTCGATGATGACGAGCGCCGTGTTGTCGGGGCGCAGGTTGCCGTCGTAAGGCCAGGGATAGGGGCGGGCTTCGATGTAGCGGGTCATGTTGATTCTCCGTAGGCGCGCTGTGTGAGCGTCACGCGATGCCGAGGTCGGTTGGTCGGTTGATGCTTTGCGCTCACCGCGTCAGGCTCAGCTCGCCAGGTGCGCCCGCCAGCGTTCGATCGGGACGGCAGTTGACGATCATGAGTGCGAGCGTCAGCACGTATGGGGCGGCGTTGAAGAGGTAGTAGCCGCTGGTCACGCCGATCGCCTGCAGCGCTGGACCGAGTGCTCCGGCGGCGCCGAACAGCAGCGCGGCCCACAGACAGCGCAGCGGCTGCCATCGTGCGAAGATCACGAGCGCGACGGCCATGAGACCCTGGCCGCTCGAAAGTCCTTCGTTCCAGCTTCCGGGATAGACGAGCGAGAGATAGGCGCCGCCCACACCGGCGAAGAGCCCGCCCACTGCCGTCGCGAAGACGCGCACGCGCGTGACGGGATAGCCCATCGCGCGGGCGCTCTCGGCGTTCTCGCCCACGAGCCGCAGCGTCATGCCCCAGCGCATCGAGCGCAGCCCCCACTGCAGCGCGACGGCAAGCACGACGCCGATCACGAAGAGCAGGTTCACGTGCAGCGCGTTGTGCACCTGCGGCGAGGCAGCCCACGCGCCGAGATCGATCGACGGGAGCATGGGCGCCTGCGGTTCGATGAACGGCTTGCCGAGATAAAACGCAAGGCCGGTGCCAAATAGCATGAGTGCGATGCCGAACGCGATGTCGGAGACACGCGGCAGCGAGCAGACCAGCCCATGCAGATACCCGAGCACAAGACCGGCTGCTGCCGCCGCGAGCACGCCAAGCCACGGCGAGCCGAACAGATACGAGCCGGCGTATCCGCACATGGCACCGGAGACGAGAATCCCCTCCAGGCCGAGGTTCACACGGCCGCCCTTTTCGGTAAGACATTCGCCGAGGCTCACGAACAGGTAGGGCGTACTCACGCGGATGGCTCCCGCGAAGAGCGAAAGCAGCAGCACCGCTACGGGCGAATGAAGTTCAGACATGGTGAGTACGCTCCAGCGAAACGGAAGAGGCGTCGAGCGCAGCGGCCTGCAGCCTCACGCGCCAGGCGGCGAGGCGGGGAGCCAGTGCCTCCCAGGCAAGAAGGTTCGCGAAAAGCAGGCCCTGCAGCACGAGCGTGGCGGCGTCGGGCAGGCCGAGGCGTCGTTGCAGCAGGCTGCCGCTCGCCTCGATGCCGCCGACCATCAGTGCGCACACGATCACGGCGGACGGGTTCTGCCGCGCCGCGAACGCGACCAGGATGCCCGCATAGCCGTAGCCCGAGAGCAGCGAGGCGTTCGCGCTGCCCTGTACAGCCGCCACTTCGAACATCCCGGCGAGTCCCGCCGATGCCCCTCCCAGCGCGCAGGCGGCGAGCGCAAGTTTGCCCACCGGAAGGCCGACGAGGCGCGCCGCTCGTACATTGCCGCCTGTCACCCGCATGGCAAAGCCCGGCGTGCTATGGCGGACCAGCACCCACGCGGCGAGACACGCAAGCACGCCCCAGAAGAGCCCCCAGTGCACGTCGAGACCCGGCAGCGAGCCGATGGTCATGGCGTCGGGAACGGGCAACGTCGATGGTTTGTTGAGGCTTGCGGGATCGCGCAGCGGTCCTTCGACAAAAAACTTGAAAACGGCGATGGCGATGTACGACATCAGCAGGCTGCTGATGGTCTCGTTCACGCCACGCCATTGACGCATCGCGCCCACTGCAGTGATCCACAGTCCTCCGGCGAGCATTCCGGCGATCGCCATCAGGGGCGAGGCAATGAACCAGGGCGTGGCGTGCGGCAGACACTGGGGCACGACGGCCGCCGCAAGGCCGCCGAGCGCAAGCGCGCCTTCGCCGCCGATCACGATCAGACCGACCTGAGCGGGCAGCGCGACGCACAGTGCCGTGAGCATGAGCGGCGCGGCGCGCAGCAAGGTGTTCTGCCACGCGAACGACGAACCGAAAGCCCCTTGGCCGATGAGGCCAAGGGCTTCGATGGCCGGCTGTCCCTGGACGAGCAGGAATGCGCCGAAGAGGACCAGCGTGGCTGCGACCGCGCACAGCGTCGGCAAGGCGGGCAACAGGGCAAGCAGCAGGCGCGCGAGGCCTGCGGGCAGTCTTCGCGACTGCCCGTGAGCGGGAGAAAGGGAAGCGGACATCACGACTCCTGGCGATGACGCAAGCGGTCCTCAGATCTGGCCAACCACACCGGCAACGAGGTAGTTCATGCTTTCGAGCGCGATATCGGTCTGCGCGTAGCTCGTGCCGGACGCAATGGCGCTGCCGCCCTTGTTGTCCTTCATCGGCCCCTTGAAGATCACGTAGTCGCCCGCGACCATCTTCGCCTTCACGGCGTCGGCGTTGGTGCGGGCATCCGGCGTCACCTTCGCGCCATACGGCGACATCTTCACGAAGCCTTCGCGCAGGCCGCCGCGCAGGATGTTCGGTTGTGGCTTGTTCGTCTGCGCATTGGTGGCGAGGAGCTTGTACGGCGTCGCCCAGTCCCATTCGGCGCCGGTCAGATAGCCCTTCGGCGCCAGCGCTGCCTGGCTTGCGTGGTAACCGCAGCTCATCGCGCCACGCTTTTCCGCCGTCTCGATCACGACTTTCGGACCGTCCACGTGGCAGGTGAGCACGTCGCACCCCTGATCGACGAGACTGTTCGCAGCTTCCGCTTCCTTCACCGGCATGGACCAGTCGCCCGTGAAAATCACGTGCGTCGTGATCGACGGATCCACCGACTGCGCGCCCAGCGTGAACGAGTTGATGTTGCGAAGCACCTGCGGAATAGGCTTGGCCGCGACGAAGCCGAGCTTCTTCGTTTTGCTCGCATGGCCCGCAACGACACCGTTCAGGTACTGGCATTCGTCGATGTAGCCAAAGTAGCTCGAGATGTTGCCAGGATTGCCGCTCTTCCAGAGGCCGCCGCAGTGTGCGAAGTGGACCTTTGGATATTTCGCGGCCATCTTCAGCACGTGAGGATCGAAGTAGCCAAACGAGGTCGCGAAGATGAGCGTCGCGCCGTCCTGCTCGATCATTGCTTCCATTGTCTTTTGCGCGGCGACGGTCTCGGGGACGTTCTCTTCCTCGACGACCTTCACGTTTGGCAGTTTTTTGATGACGGCTGCCGCCTGCGCCTGGGCCTGGTTGTAGCCGTAGTCGCCGCGTGAGCCGACGTAGACCACGCCGACCGTGAGCGGCTCGGCGCCGAACGCAATATCGAACGGGAATGCGTTGGCGAGGGCGAGGGCGCCTGCCCCCTTGAGAAAATCGCGACGGTTCGTCATGGTTGGACTCCTCGTGAGTTCGATTCGTTAAGTTCAGGATGGGATAGCGGTTCAGGCTTGTGCTCCGGTCGCGCTGGCGAGCCATGCGCGCCAGCCGCCGAACTCCGTAATGTCACGCGCGCCGCTGCCCGGGCTGACGGCCGAGGGCTCGCAGATAAAACCTTTGACCGTGAGTCCATCGGCTGTCTGCACGCTGCCGATGCCGAGCGGTGCGGGCACCCGCGCAACAAAAGCGCCAAAGCTGCGCAGCGGCACTTCCCACAACTCGATTTCGATGGGCTGCCCGGCCTCGTGTGGCGAGCGCACCAGCGCCGGCTTGGCCGGCGACGTGCCGGCGAGCGCATAAAGGCGGTATTGCGCGGATGTGGTGGTGGTCGCGACGAAACGCGCACCGGCTTCGAGCAGTTGCCAGCAAAGGGGCTGCCCTCGCAGATGCGCACCGGCGACGGCGAGCGTCACGGTCGGCTCCTCGAACGGTAGCGGTCTGGCGGCGATGGCGGCGGCGTCCGCCGCGACGCGCGTCGTGAAGAGCGCCTGGATCTGCGCGCCGAGCACGGCGAGCCGCTGGTCGGCGCCCGCCGGAGCGATCAGCGTCACCCCTGCCGGCAGGCCATCGGCCCGGCGCACGCCTGGCACGGCCAGCGCGCACAGATCAAGCAGATTCACGAAGTTGGTGTAGAGACCAAGCTGGCTGTTCGTGCGGATCGGGTCCGCGCGCACTTCGTCGAAAGTCGGATGCGTGGGGGCGGTCGGCACGATCAGGACATCGATTGCCTCGAACAGCGCTTCGACCTCGCGGCGCAGTGCGACGAGGGTGTACTGGCCTTTGAACGCATCGGCGGCGCTGAAGCTGTCCGCATTCGCAATGACCTCCGCGACAACTGGATCGATAGCGGCGCGATGGGTGTCGAAGAAGGTCCCCAGCGCAGCCCGCCGTTCAGCCACCCACGGGCCGTCGTACAGGAGGGCCGCGGTCCGCTGCATGGGTTCGAACGGCACGTACGCCGGCGTCAGCGCGAGGCGCGTTGCGATCGCGTCGAGCGTGGCGGCGAACGCCTGTTGCGCGTGCGCGTCCCCGAAGAAGGTCAACGGCTCTGGCACACCGAGACGCGGCACTGTATGGGCAAGCCCAAATGATGGCACGCGGCGCGCATAGTCGTCCTGATCATCGTACTTCGCCATCTGCAACAGCACTTCCCAGGCGTCGCCGACATCGTGCGCGAAGATCGATACGCAATCGAGGCTTCGGCACGCCGGTACCACGCCGCGTTTGCTCACGAGTCCAGGCGTTGGCTTCAGCCCCACGAGCTCGTTGAAGCCGGCGGGAACACGTCCGGAGCCTGCCGTGTCCGTGCCGAGTGCAAACGCGACGAGCCCGGCCGCAACCGCGACCGCCGAACCCGAACTCGATCCGCCGGAGATGTGTGCATCGGATTCGATCTGACGCACGGCGCCGTATGGTGACCGGGTGCCAACCAGGCCTGTCGCGAACTGATCGAGATTCGTCTTGCCGATCAGGATGGCGCCTGCATCGAGCAGTCGATCGACGACGAATGCCGAAGTGCGAGGCGTGTATGCGAAGGCCTCGCAGGCCGCGGTGGTCGGTATGCCGGCGACATCGATGTTGTCCTTCACTGCGAACGGTACGCCGAAAAGCGGCATGCGCTCGAAAACTGCCGCCCCCAATTGCGCGCGCGCTGCTTCGAGCGCGGCGGCGCGGCTGGCCAGATCGGCCGCACTGACGCGCGATAACCAGACTTCCGGACGACGGGAGGCCTCGGTCCGCGCGATCACCGTCTCGACGACCTGGCGGGGTGTCGTGCTGTCGCTGGCGTAGGAGTCCAGTAGGGCGCGGACCCGGAAGCGGGCATCCTGGGACATGAGTTCAATCTTGGATACAAGTTGGAGCTCAAATGAGCAGCAACTATGCCAATGACCTCGGTGTTGCCGGATGTCCTTGCCGGGCAAGGCGTTTCGAGCGGCGGGCACGCCGGGCAGGTGTCACGTCTTCACGCCGGTTGATCCGGTCTGGGTCGCAAACGTGCCCGCGCTGGTGCATGCATCCCGCACATCGTGCAGGACCTTGCAAAGACCATTCAACGGCCGTCGAGTGATTCGCAAGGCTCGAACCCACGACCCGATCCTGAGGTGCGGACGCCAGCGATTTCCTGGCCTTAGTCCTCGTTCGTCAGGAGAACTGCGAAACGACGAGTCGATTCGAACGCGGAAAACGCGATGACCAGGCCGACGGTGATCGGCACCGCGAGGAAGGCACCCGCGATGCCCCAGATGGACGACCACACCGCCAGGCTGATCAGGATGACCAAGGGGCTCAGGTTCAGTGAGCCGCCCATCAGCCAAGGGTCGAGGAGATGGCCGACCACGAAGTTCACGATCGTGAGCGAGATGAACAGCACGATCGCCGCGTTCCACTGACCGAACTGCAGCGCGGCGAGCAGCGTCGGCACCGCGACCGAGATCCACGAGCCCGCATACGGGATGAAGTTCAGCAGGCCGATCAGCACCGCCCAAAGCTCCGCGAATTCGAGTCCGACGAGCCACATGCAGATCCAGCTCGCAATGCCAAGGATCGCGCCGAGCAGGGTCTTGATGGCGAGATAGACCCCGATCTTCGAGTTGGTCTCGTCGATTACCGACACGATCCGCGTCGAGCCGCCCACGAAGTTCACGAGCTTGCGGCGGTATTTCGCGTGCTCGATGAGAAAGAACGTCGCATAGAGCAGCACGACGATGATCGCCGCGAGCAGCGACGACACCGAGGACAGCGTGGCGGTCATGATCGCCTGCACGTTGACGGTCGCTAACAGATCGCGGCGGATCGCAGCCCAGTTCGCCTCCGTTTCGATGTGCAGCAGCGCGGCGAGCTTCGTCAGCAGAGTGAGCAGCGTCGCCTCGTACTTCGGCGCGACGGCCATCAGCCGGTCCCTGTCGGACAGCAGCAGGTCGACTGACAGGTATACCGTGAAGAACAACAGCGTAGCGGCGATCGCGTGGCGCACGCCGTCCCGCAGGCGTGCGCCAAGGTACGGAATGCGGCGCAGCAGGTTGGCGAGACCGATGACCACGTACGTCGCGATGATGCCGAACGCGATCGGCACGAGCACGGGGCGGCCGACATACAGTCCCCACCCGAGCAGTGTGGCGAGCACGGCCGCACATGTGCATTTCAGCAGACCCTGGTTCATGCGTTTCCTCGCGAGCAGCGCCGCCTGCCGGGGTTGTGGGCCGCCGCGTCAGTCGCAGCGGGACTTGTCGTCGGATAGCGTCGGATCGGTGGTGAGATGCTTGCGCCGTCCTCGCCATAGCAGGCTGACGACGAGCGCGACGACACCCGCGCCGATCACGATCGCCATCGCAGCCGGCAGGTGCGAGCGGACCCATGGCACGTTGCCGAAAAAATAACCGGGTCCCGCGAGTGTGCATATCCAGATCACCGCGCCGCCGGCCGCGAAGCGCACGAAGCGGCGAAACGGCATCTTCGTCGCGCCGGCTAGCGCGGGCGCGACCGCCCGGACGATTGCGATGAATGGAGAGTACAGCAGCAGCGCGGCGCCGTGACGTGCATAGAGCGCGCGCGTGCGCGCACTGACCTTGTCGATCCAGCCGCTGCGCTTCGGTTTCCATACCGTTGCGACGGCCAGGGCCAGCGCGTAGTTGAATACTGTTCCGGAAACCGCGGCCCCGACCAGCACCGGCGCGAGCCATAGAGGCTGCAGCACGCCGACGGCGGCGAGTGCGCCGGACAGGAACAGCAGCATGTCCGCCGGGAGAATGACGAGCGGCAGCACGCCGACACTGCAGAAGACGATCACCCCGATGATTGCGTAGGCCAACGGTCCATGCTGGACCAGCAGCGCTTCGAGGTCCTGTTCCAGTCGCAAGATGAATTGCATGAACGTCGCCATGTGTGCCGGCTACGTGTCCGTTGTTCGAGGGAGCAGTATAACGGCAAGCGTGCAGCGAACCAGCACGGGGCGCCCGGCGGCCGCAAGCGCCTTGCGCACCGACGTCGCGAGCAGCCAGCTACCGCTGCCTCTCCGACGGCGTTCTGGCAGTGGCGGTTTCAGGGTATCAAACCGCCTGCGGCAAGGCTCTGCTAGCGCGTATAACAGGCTCGGAAAAATGACGCGGCTTTGACCGCTGAAAATACCCAAAATGGAAGTTATCTGGTTAAATTCCCGGAAGCCAATCCAGTTCGTCCGCCGATATCGTCGATGCCCGCGCGCGGCAATCTACCCGCTGTCCCGGAAAGGAATCGTCAAGACATATGGAGAACTTCCTCGTCGAAATCAGTCCGGACAGATGGGCCTTTCTGCTGGATACGCTCACCGCGCTCTCGATTCGTCTGTTCGCCGCTGCGGCGATACTGGTGATCGGATGGTGGATCGCGCGCCGCACTTCGGTGTCGCTGCGCCGGCTCCTCGCGCGTCAAGCACGCATGGACGCCACGCTGCGACCGATCCTCTGCGACATCAGCCTGTGGGGCATTCGCATTGTCGCGATCGTCGGTGCGCTATCGCAGTTGGGCATCCAGACGGCCAGTATCATCGCCGTGCTTGGCGCCGCCGGTCTTGCGATCGGTCTCGCGCTGCAAGGCACGATGCAGAACATCGCGGCCGGCATCATGCTGCTGGTGTTGCGGCCGTTCAAGGTCGGCGACTTTATCGAGGGCGGAGCCGGCAGTGTCGCGGGCACGGTGGTCGAAGTCAATCTGTTCACGACGCGCCTCACCAAACCCGACGGCGTTTGCGAATACGTGCCGAACAGTGCGTTGTGGAGCAATTCGATCCGCAATTTCAGCCGTAATCCCATGCGCCGGCTCGATCTCGAAGTGGAGATCTCGATCGGTGACGATGTGGATCGCGCGCTGGAGGCCCTGCGCGCCCTCGCCGCGTCCGACCCGCGTGCGCTCCCCGATCCCGCGCCGCAGGTGATGGTCATCCGCTTCGACGACAGCACCGCGGTGCTGAATATCCGCGTCTGGTCGAACACGGACACGTTCTGGACCCTGCGCTGGGAACTCGCGCGCCAGGTGCGTCAAACACTGACCGACGCGCAGTTTTCGCTGCCGTTGCGCACCCGCGAATTGCGCATCGTGCCGAGCGCGGCAGCGACAACGGCCACCGACACAGCCGCCGCTCAGGCAGGGTCATCCGCAAGCGGAAAACCGGAGCAGGGGGTGTAACCCCGGTTCTTCGATCCCGCGGATCGAATATCAAAGCTCTCCAGAGGGGTTCGATGTTTTTTTAAATGGAGATAATTCCGGCGCCTCTTCGTGCTGGATCAGTCGCAGCAAAGGGCTGATGGCCTGGTTCAGCAGAGGCTGGCGGTGGCGCACCCAAATCTGCATCGGCTCCGGCAGACAGCCCATGCGTGCCTTGGGCGCAAGCGCCGTTCTGCCGAAAGAGACGCGCCGGCAACGGAACTCGATTGCCTGCGTCAATGACGCATGCAGAAGGCGCAGATAAAGCGGCACACCATTGCCGGCTGCTTCGCGATCGAAACCGATGTGCCAGACGATCGCCGTCCCCGCATCCTTGAGCGTGACAACGAAGCCATAAATCTGGCTACCCCTAACGGCGACGTGGAAAGCGACACATGCGCCGGCAGCTAGCGCTAATGCTGGCCAATATTCCTGGGTCAACATAAACGGGCGCAAGCTGGCATGGGCGTGGGTCTGCAGATAAAGCTCCTGCAAACGCGCGGCGACCGACGCCACTGTCTCGAGGCGTTCGATCCGGAATCCAGCCGCATCGAACGGCTTGTATATCTGGGACTTGACGGCATTGCGGTACTTGGAAGCAAGAGTGGCAAGATAGTCGTCGTGGGTGTCGATGCCTTCGCGTAGCGTCAGCACCATGTTGGGCTCGGTTTCGACGGCCGAATAGCTGAGTTCCCCGAGGCAGGAACTGGGTGCCCTGTCGGCCTCCAGAATGTCCTTGACCACAATCACGTTAGTCTGACCATCGAGCTTTTCGGATCGGCGGGTACGGTAGAGTGCCTCCGCCACTGCGGGCCACAGTTCCGCAGGCGTGCTGCCGGGCGCGAAACAAACGCCGTGCTGCCCGTAACTGAGCAGGTTGCCGCAGACAAGAATCCGCTCTCTGAGCGGCACTTTGAGCTTGGGCTTGCCTTGTTCGCCAAGGTGTTCGAGGCTCACCTGGACGATTTGCATGCAGACCGTGGCCAGCGGTCCGTCGTCATTCGAGATCAAGGCGTAGCGCGGCTCGAGATTGGCCGGACCCGCCACTTCGATCATTTGCAGGTATTCAGGCGAAAAATAAAAGCTTTGCCCGGCAGTTACGGTGCGCCAATCCCCGACGTTGAGCTGTCGCAGACGATGAGCAATGGCGATTCGAAAGCCACTCGCGCGACGCAGTTTCTTGCGCAGTTGCAGGCGGGCGTTCAGTGGCTTTGGAAGTAGTTTCATCGCGAACGGGCGAGGATGACCGGCAGACTCGATTGGATGCCACAACTTGCGTCCCTGCAATCCTATCCAGGGCGAAGCGTCATTTCCCGATCCTGGCCGAACCTGTCAAAGCCACGCTACCGGTTAAAGCTGACTATCTGAGTCGGTATCGTCTCCGGCATACCAAGCATTTGTGTCGCGACGGCAATTACGCGGCTTGCCGGCAGTTCGGTCAAACAATCGCTTGTGCTTTGCCTATGATCGTCGCACCCCTCCCGCCGGCAAGGAACGCACGCTTTCATTCCTTGCAGCAGGTATACATTGCCTTGCCGGTTTGAGCCGCGTCGAGCCCATGGCGTTGCAACCAATGGCCAGTCGCTTGGCCACGGCCCCCAGCGAACAGGGTCGGACGGACCGAACAGCGCGATTGTCGGCGTGCCGCATGCGGCGGCAATGTGCGTGACACTCGTGTCGGGACCGATGAAGAGTTTCGCACGCCGGATCACTTCCGCCGTTTCGCCGAGCGTCAGCATACCGACAAGATTCAAAACCTGTTCGCCGGCCGCCGCAACAATCTGTGCGGCGTACTCGCGCTCGGTTTGCTCCGGGCCTCCACTCAACACGACGGCAAAGCCTTGCGCGCGCAGCCAGCGAATCGTTGCCACCCAGTTACCGATTGTCCATTGTTTATACGTGAACATCGAATGCGGGTGCAGCACAACGAATGGTTGCCCCTGCCTCGCGGCGAGCAGCCCGTCGAACTGCGCTGCGAACCGGGCTCTGCGTTCCGGGTCGGAGCCGATGCCCGGCGGGACCACTTTGGCGCGCGGAGTCACGCCGACCAGTCGCGCCAATTCGAGCGTGCTCGATACGACGTGTGCATCAAGCTGCCTGTCAAGCGCGAAACGATGAAGCATGGCGCGGGCGAACCACTTTACATGCTCGGCGTCGACTAGCCCGATCCTCGTGCGGCCGGCAGCCCATGCATAAATCAGTGCGCGATCGGAGCTCACCGCCGCACAGCCAAGATCGTAACGCCGCCACATCCTTGCCGCGCTGACGAGTCGCGCGCGTAGCGGGGCACGCGGCGCCTCGACGATGACACGGCGCAGGTCCGGGTTGTGCTCGAGGGCCCCCTCCGTTCCTCGAAGTACGAGCACGTCGATGTCGGCCTCAGGCCATTGGGCCTTCAGCGACCGGACAAGCGGCGTCACCAGCAACACATCGCCTATGCGACGGGTGCAGACCACAAGAACCGTTCGTGGAGACCTCTCCGACATCGGCGGTCGCGTCGTTCCCATCTCACCGGTTTCACGCTTGCGCGCCTCGATCCACGCAAGCAGCGTGGCAACATTCAGACCAAAAAAAGCCGCGCTCATCACGAGCGTCAACGCGTCGATCGTCAATCCGAAGATGACCGTACCGCCGACCACAGCGAGTCCCTGGTACGACGCCGTCGCGATTTCGCGATCCGCGCTGAGTCTGTTCCGCCAGAATGGTGTGAAGGTCCCGACGTACAGAAGCAGTAGTGCAGCCACTCCGGCCGTTCCCGTCTGGGAAAGGGCGGAAAAAAACTCGCTATGTGCGCCCGCGTTGACGATCGCTCGGGGCGCTTCACCACGTTCCGCAAGTCCGTTTAGCGCCTCTTCCAGACGCCCGCGTCCCACGCCGAACGCCGGATTGCGCAGGTAGAGAAGCGCGGATGCGCGCCACAGTTCAAGGCGCAGGCCAAGCGAAGTATCGATCTCGCCTTGCTGCAACCTTCTGGCGTCGGACACGACGGCGTCGACCCGCTGGGCGACAATGCTGGTAGATGCCAGCGCCACGAAAAATGCCGCGATCGCACAGCCCAACGCAATGCGCGCCCGCCTGCTGTTCAGCCGGTGCAAGCCACCGACGGCTGTCCAAACGAATAGGGGGAGCGCTATCCAGCCGCCGCGCGAGCCCGACAGATACGACGCATAGCCACCGAGCAGAAATGCCATGACCCTGATCGCGGTCTCAGCTACGCGCATGCGGCCGCCCATCGTAACCGGCACAATCGACAGAAAACCAAGCAGCAATGCTGTATCGCCGAAAGGGATCGGGTTGGTAAATGAATTGCCGAGCCGACCGAGATGGATCGCGATTTCCGGATGAAAGCACGCGTAGATGGCCCATAAACCGGCGCTCAGCGCGCCCGCCACAAAACCCCATTGCACGAGGCGCAGTTGCCGCGACGGTAGCGATGCCAGATAGAAAAAAATCGGCACTGCGAGAACCAGCCGAAGGAATGGATCAAGCGATGGGAAGGTGCCGCTTCGAAAAACCGCAATCTGGAGCAGGATGACGGCCGGCATCGCGGCCAGGCCGAGGACGAACAGCCAATGCTCGCGAAACAGCGCTGCCGCGCGGCGCCGGTTGGCGGCTTTGCACAGGTGAGCCAGAGCGAGCACGAAAACAACGAAGAAACAGTAGCCCGTGCCCCCTCGTACCGAAAGCATGAGGGCCGGCGACAACACGACAGCCAGGATAGAGATAGTGTCTGGTAGTTGCTTGATGCGCATCGGATCCACTCCTGAGACTCGCGCCCATCATCCCTGCGTGGCCGCGCGAACAGGCCTGTCACGGAGCGGCCCGGGTTGTCGAACGACCCGCGACAACGTTGCGGTCGGATTGTTGCCCATTCTGCCTGTCATCTGCGGACATTGACAATTGTTCCGCGAATTCTTTTGCGCAGAGAGGCCCTAGCGGCGGGATCACGACCGCGCAACCGTCAAGACTGGCAATTCGCCACTCGAGTTCAGCGAAAAGTTGCCATACGTCAAGGCCCACTGCCCTGTCGGGTATGTCCCAGCGCCGATGTGCCGCCTGACATCAGTCCTTGGAGTCGAGCAGATGGCGATACACCAGCCCGCCGGCAGCGCCGCCAATCAACGGGACGAGCCAGAACAGCCACAGTTGCTGGATAGCCCAGCCGCCTTGAAACAGGGCAACCCCGGTACTGCGAGCGGGATTCACGGACGTGTTCGTGACCGGAATGCTGATCAGATGTATCAGCGTCAATGCAAGTCCGATAGCCAGCGGGCCAAAGCCGGCGGGTGCGCGCCTGTCGGTGGCGCCATGAATCACTATGAGAAAGAACGCGGTGAGCACGAACTCGGCGACGATTGCCGCTTGCAGCGAGTAGCCACCAGGCGAGTGTTCGCCATAGCCGTTCGAGGCAAAGCCTGCGCTCGCGTCAAAGCCCGGTTTTCCACTGGCAATGAAATACAGCACGGCACCTGCGGCGATGCCTCCAATAAACTGAGCAGCGATGTATGGCACGACATCCTTCGCTGGAACCCGTCCACCGGCATATAGCCCCAGCGTCACCGCAGGATTGAAGTGTCCACCGGAGATATGGCCGACAGCGTAGGCCATGGTCAGCACCGTCAGACCGAAGGCAAGCGCAACACCGACGAACCCGATACCAAGCGTCGGGAACGCTGCTGCCAACACGGCGCTCCCGCAACCCCCAAATACGAGCCAGAACGTGCCAAATAACTCGGCGGTAAGACGCTTTCGCATGTTCATCGGCTAGATCTCCCATCGAAGAAAGAAAAGACGCAGCGCGTCCGGGCGGAACCCAACGTGAAGGACGCGGCTCATGACCCTTGCATTGCCAGCGTAGTGCATGTGCTTGACGTCTGCATCGGGTTTGTACGAACCAGCCCCGGTTTCGTCTTTGCGAGGCGTCGTATTCGACCGACAACGGCACCCGCGGCGACATTACGTTTTTATTTCCGATCAATGCATTACGCATTGATTGGCGAGAGTTTCACGAATCCCGGTCGAGCCTCTATCCAAAGAGCGAACGGCGTTAATGTCATGCGAAACATAAATATTGAATAAATATAAACATATCGAAATAGAATAATTCTCACGCGGGTCCTTCGTCGCTACGCTGTGCTGGACATCTTCAGCGAGGGCCTATGACCGCTTCCGTTCCAACGTCTCTTTCCACGCGGCGACGCGTGCTGCGCGCACTCGCTGCCAGACCGTTCGCCGCAGCGCCTCGCGCCGATTTTGCGGCCAACGATGCAAGCGCCGCGCGCCACGATCCGAAGCTGATCGTGTCCGGGCTCGCCGCGCTTGGATGGCTCGGCGGCGCGGCGATCACGCAGTGGTGGCCCGCGCTCGACGACTGGCCGTACACGCGGGAACTGCTGCTCCTCAAGCTCGTGTTCGCACTGTTGTCGGCGGCCATCGGAGCGGCCGGCTGGCGCGCGCACGCATCGACGAACACAGGCAGCGCGAAGCGACTGCGCGTGCAGGCATGGCTTGACGCGACGCCGTGGCTGCTCGCGTTGGCCGTCGGACTGACGGCATGGGAAGTGGTCACCGCGCAGCTCGAATGGCTGCCGCGCCCATTCTTCGCACCGCCACAGGCGTTGCTCGCGGTGTTTGCGGACGATCTGCCGAGACTCGCGTCGAGTGTCGTGCATTCGTTCGTGCTGCTCGCGTATGGGTACGTGTGCGGCGCATTGACGGGCTTCGCGATCGGCGTCAGCATCGGCTGGTCCAAAGCGGTGGGCTACTGGCTCCATCCGATCCTGCGCCTCGTGGGTCCGCTGCCCGCGACCGCCTGGCTGCCGCTCGCATTCTTCTTTTTCCCCTCGAGCTTCAGCGCCAGCGTGTTTTTGATCGCGCTGGCGGCGGCCTTTCCGGTCGCGGTGCTCACGTGGTCGGGTGTGGCGAGCGTGAGCTCCGCTTACTACGACGTGGCCCGCACGCTAGGCGCCCGGCCGTCGTTCCTGATTCTGCGCGTCGCGATCCCCGCTGCATTGCCTTCGGTTTTCGTCGGTCTGTTCATGGGCCTGGGTGCGTCGTTCGCGGTGTTGATCGTCGCGGAGATGATGGGCGTGAAAGCGGGGCTCGGCTGGTACCTGCAATGGGCGCAAGGCTGGGCTGCCTATTCGAATATGTATGCCGCGCTGCTCGTGATGGCGCTGATGTGCTCAGGGCTCATCACGCTGCTGTTTCGCGTGCGCGACCGTCTGCTGGCATGGCAAAAAGGATTGCTGAAATGGTAGCCGCTTCGATTTCCCAATCGTTTTCCGAGTCGTTTTCGCAGGCGCCGGCCGCTCGCGAACCGCGGGGCACTCGCATCGACGTGCGCGACGTCAGCCATCAGTTCGCGTTGCGCGGTGAGACACTGCCCGTTCTCGACAAGATCAGCCTCACGGTCGAACCCGGTGAGTTCGTCGCCCTGCTCGGCGCAAGCGGCTGCGGTAAATCGACGTTGCTCAGGCTCGTTGCGGGTCTCGATTCGCCCGCGCGCGGCGAGATTCGCGCGGACGGCGAAGCGGTTGCCGGTCCCGATCCGTCGCGCGTCGTCGTGTTTCAGGACCCGACGCTGTTTCCGTGGCGCACGGTGCGCGACAACGTCGGTCTCGGCCCGCAAGCGCAACGCAAAACGCGTGGCGATGAGGCGAAGCGCGAGGTTGCCGAACGTATCGACGCCGCGCTGCAGATGGTCGGCCTGTCGGCTTTCGCGAATGCCTTTCCGCATCAACTGTCGGGCGGCATGGCGCAGCGCGCTGCTCTCGCCCGCGCGCTGGTCAATAACCCGCGCCTGCTGGTACTCGACGAACCGTTCGGCAAGCTCGATTCGCTGACGCGCATCCGCATGCAGGCCGAACTCGTGCGGCTCTGGCAGGCCGAAGGCTTCTCCGTGCTGCTCGTCACGCACGACGTCGAAGAGGCGCTGTACGTCGCCAACCGCGTGATCGTTCTGAGCGAACGGCCGGCGCACATCGTCGCCGAAGTTCGCAACGACGCGCCGTATCCGCGTCATCGCGACGATCCCGCGCTGGTGTCGTTGCGCCGCGATGTACTGGGGCTGCTGGGCCTCGAAACGTAGGCCGCGCGAAGACGCGGCCACGAACCATCTACTCAAGCACAGGAAAGCAACGCAATGAACCATAACAACGACAATCAACCATCTAATGCCGCGCGCCGCGTGTGGCTGCGCAATACCGCGTGGGCCGCTGGCGCAGCTGCGCTAGGCGGCGCGACGTTCGGGTTGCCGGGCGCGCGCGCATCGGCCGACGAAGCGCTGAAGCCGCTCAAACTCTCATGGAACGCGTCGGCGATCTGCACGGCGCCGGTGCCGGTCGCGGAGAAGCAGGGCTTTTTCCGCAAGCATGGCTTGCAGGTCGAGCTGGTCAACTTCGCGGGTTCGACGGACCAGCTGCTCGAAGCGATTGCGACCGGCAAATCGGATGCGGGCGTCGGCATGGCGCTGCGCTGGATCAAGCCGCTGGAGCAGGGCTTCGACGTCAAGCTGACGGCCGGTATTCACGGTGGTTGCATGCGGCTGCTTGCAACGAAGGCGTCGGGTATCGTCGATCTTCAAGGACTCAAGGGCCGCACGGTGGGTGTGAGCGACATGGCGAGCCCGGCGAAGAATTTTTTCGCGATCACGCTGAAGAAGATCGGCGTCGATCCCGACAACGACGTGCGCTGGCGCCAGTATCCGGCGCCGCTGCTCGGCGAGGCGCTCAAGAAGGGCGAGGTGCAGGCGATCGCCGACGGCGACCCGACCATCTGGACGCTGCGTGAGGGCGATCATTTGCAGGAGGTGTCGAACAACCTGTGCGGCGAGTACGCGAACCGCGTGTGCTGCGTGCTGGGCGTGCGCGGCTCACTGGTCCGCAAGGACCGTGCGACCGCTCAGGCGTTGACCCAGGCGTTGCTCGAAGCCACCGAGTGGACCGCTAACAATCCGGTCCAGGCGGCAGCGATCTTCGCGCCGAACGCACCGGGGGCCAACGTCGAGCAACTGACGGCGATGCTCAGGAGCCATACGGACCACCACCATCCGGTCGGCGATGCGTTCAGGAAGGAGATCGCGCTTTATGCGGACGATCTGAAATCGGTTGGCGTATTGAACAACGGCACGGATTCGGACCGCTTCGCGACGCGCGTATTTTCGGACGTGCTCGCCTGACTTGAGCAGCCCGCGCGTTGGCTTCAAGACGCGCCACCGCTGCACGCACTATACGCAATAGATCGCGGTCAGAGGCCAGCGTGTCTTCGTTTGCGGGTGTCGATGCGGCGGGCGCAATCAGAGCGCAGCAAACGCTGCGCGGCCAAGATTGCCCAGCACGGTGTCGTCTTGCGGGGTATGAATACGCGCGCATAGAACGTCGCGATAGTGACGCTCCAGCGGGTTATTGCGGCTCAGGCCCGGGTTGCTGCTCGCCTCCAGGGCGAGTCCAACGGCTTCGATCGCGTACTTGCTGACGAGGTACTTGATCGCCGGGGCCTCGGCCGCGCCGATCCGGCCTCCCGCGCCTGCATCGAGCAGGGTGTGGTTGTTGAACAGCAATGCGTCGATGCGGCCCGCTGTCTGCTGAAAACGTTCGAGACTGGAGAGCGGCGCGTCGAGTCCCGACGGCACGCGCTGCGCGGCCCATTGCACGAACCAGTCGCGCGCGGCACGCGCGACGCCGTCGTAGATCGCGGGGAGCAGCACGTTCATCCAGACGCTCGTCACGGGGTCCATGCCGCTCGCGTGCTGCGGCGCCTGCAAGTCGACAGCATGATCGAGCGGCACCCGCACGTTCTCGAAGATGACCTCATGACTGCCCGTCGCACGCATGCCGAGGTGATTCCAGGGTTCGCCGAAACGCACGCCCGGCGTATCGCGATGCACGAGCCATGTGCCTACGCGCGGCGATGCTTCGTCGGTACGTCCCCACACGGCCAGCCACGTGAGGCCTGGGCTACCGGTCGAATAGAGCTTGCGGCCGTTCAGCAGCCAGTGCTCGCCGTGCTGGCCGTCTTTGTGGTTATTTACTCGCCTGCCGAGCGTCGCGGGCAGACCGCCGCGCGAGGGCGAACCGAGTTCGGGCTCGACGCGCAGCGAATTGATCAGCGCGCCACGTTCGACGGCGTCGCGCGCAATGCGTTCTTTCAGTTCGACGGGCCAGTTTGGATTGGCTTGCAACCGCAAATGGTAGAGGCATTGCATCACGAGGATCAGCGCGGTCGACGGCTCGCCTCGCGCGACCGCGCGCACGACCTTCAGCGTTTGCGCGAGCGTCGCTTCGCGGCCGCCGAGTGCGCGCGGCACCGTCAGCGACAACAGGCCCGCGCGGCGCAGGCGCCCGAGGTTCTCGTGCGGGAAGCCGGGACCGGCGTCGAGCGCGGCCGCGCCATCCGCGAAGTCGCGCGTGAGCGCGTCGAGCCACGCGTCGGCGCGGGGACTGTCGAGGTCGGCGAGCGCGTCGAGCGCAACGGCGTCGCGCTCGACATCGGCCAGGGCGGGTTCGGGATGACGGCTGGTCATGAGCAAATCTCTTAGAAAAACAGGCTGAGATGCGCGAGCATCACTGTGCGGCGAACGGGAACTGGCGATCGAAACTCGGCGCGACGTCGAGATGCGTTTTGATGACGTCCGCGCGTTCGTAGAGGTTGGCCGTCTTTTGCTGTTCGGCGATCAGACCGTCGTCGATCGCGACCGGGTGCAGTTGCGCGCGTTGATAGACGGTCTTCAGCACCTCGGGCGGCAAGCCCGTGACTTTCGACTGCATCGCGGCCACTTCATCCGGATGCGCGAGCGCCCAGCGCTGGCCCGCAGCGACGCGCTTCAAAAAATCCGCGATTTGCGCCTGCTTCGCCTTGATCGAAGATTCGGTGGCGGCCTGGAAGCTCAAGCCGGAAGTCAGATTGACGCCGTTCGCGATGCTGCGGTCGTGATCGCGCTGCTCGGCAAGCGCCACATACGGGTCCCACGTGGACCATGCGTCGACGTTGCCCGACGCGAGCGCGGCCTTGGCGTCGGCGGGCTGCATGAAGCGCAGCGACACGTCCGACAGCTTGATCCCCGCGCGCTCCAGCGTCGCGATGGCCAGGTAGTGGCCGATCGAGCCGCGTGTAGTCGCGATGCGTTTGCCCTTCAGATCGGCAGCGGATTTGATCGGCGACGTTTCGGGCACGATGATCGCCAGGTCGAGCGGTGTCGAACGCGTCGCGGCCACCGCGCGGACTTTGGCGCCCGCCGCGTACGCGAAGATCAGCGGTGCGTCGCCGAGTCCGCCGACATCGATCGCGCCTGCATTGAGCGCTTCGCCGAGTGGTTGCGCGGCGGGGAAGTTGAACCATTCGATTTTGTAGGGGACGTCCTTCAGTTGCCCGGCGGCTTCCAGAATGCCGCGCGTCTGCAACTGCTGATCTCCGACCTTCAGCGTCGTATCGGCGAGAGCGGCATGCGCGAGGCTGGCGCACAGCGCCGCAAACGTGACGCGGGAGAGAAGGCGGCGCAGGAAACGGTCGGTGGAACGGTGCATGAGAGGCTCGAAGATGTATATCGGGAGGCAAAGCGCGCAAGCCAGGCGCTTGCGAAATCGGGAAGCGGAAAACACACGATACGTATGCGGCTTTTATAAGGCAAACGCATTGTTCTGCTTTGCTAATATGCGAGCGAGAAAAGCGCGTATGCGCTTGAACTGAAGCGCGCCGACGCGCTAAGCTCGCGCTAGTCCCGTACTGTTGCGGTCGATCCGATACTTCAGGCTGAACCCATCAATGAAACTCGATGACATCGAGGCCTTCGTTGCCGTCGTGCATAGCCAATCGCTGAGTCAGGCAGCCGAAGTTCTTGCGCTGACACAACCGGCCGTCACGCGCCGCATCCAGAACTTCGAGGAAGCGCTCGGCGTCGAACTGCTCGACCGCAATACCAAGCCGCTGAAAACCACGCCGATGGGACGCGCCGTCTACGATCAATGCCGCGCGATCGTGCGCGAAGTGGACGCGCTCAGACATCTCGTCACCGAGAACGCGCCGCTTGCAGGCGTGCTGCGGATGGGCGTCGCGCAAACCGTCGCCGATGTCGCGATGCTGAAGGCGTTGCATGAGCTGCGCGGCGCGTATCCCGAACTGCGGGCGCAGGTGTCGACAGGGTGGGGCAATCCGCTGCTGCAAAAGGTCGAAGACGGCGAACTGGATGCCGCGATCTTGCTGCTGCCCGCCAATCGGGTGTTGCCCGAGGCGCTGTCGGGCAAGGTACTCGGTGAATTGAAGCTGGCTGTGGTCGCGCGCAAGGGCAGCCTGAAGAAGCGCGCGCATACGCTTGCCGAATGCCAGGCTTACGGCTGGGTATTGAATCCGGACGGCTGCGGTTTTCGCGCGGGATTGCAGCAGACGCTCGCGGCGCAAGGCCACGCGCTGAAGCTGAACCTGGAGACGCTCGGCACGGAACTGCAACTGGGTCTCGTCGCCGATGGTGTCGGACTAGGTCTGGTACCGCAACCGCTGCTGCGCGCCAGCGCGCATGCCGCGCAACTCGATGTCGTCTCCGTGAGCGACTTCAGGCCACAGATCGCGGTGTGGATCGTGCGCTCACGTGCACTCGGCAAGTTCGAGTCGGCATTGAGCGTGCTTGCCAAAAGCGTCGAGCAATGTTTCAAGGCGGCGCAGTTGTCGCGGGCGGCCTGAGCACGCACGCAGCGAGCAAGTTTGAGCAGGACGCTTGCGTCGTCAGCTTGCGCGACGCCGAGCGGCCCGCACCTGCCCGGCTCAGATCACGAAGAACCCATGTGTGCAGTCGCGGTCGAGTTGCGCGACGAGACCATACTCCCACTCGAGATATGCGTTCATCGCTTCGCGCGCGTTGTCGGTGCCCTCATAAGGCCGCCGGTAACGGTCGATGCGAGGCGATGCGAGCCGTTGATCGCCCGCCTCCGCAGGCAGGCCCGCGGCGATCCATGCGGCCGTGCCGCCCTCGAGCACATGCACCGGTTTGCCCGTCAACGCCGCGATCTCCGGCGCAACGAACGACGCCAGCGCGCTCGAGCCGCAAGTGATCACATACTGCTTCGCATCGGGCAGCGCGCGCAGATCGTCGGCGTTCGGTGACAGACGCGAACGCATCAGCCACCAGGCACCCGGAACGTGCGCTTTTACGTAATTCGCACTCGACGTGACGTCGATCACGAGCGTGTCGCTGGCAGGATCCGCGAGCAGTGCGGCCAGTTCGCCGGCGCGAATGGCGGGCGTCGGTGCGGGCTGCGGTTTCGCGCCTCGCCACGCGCCGCTCGCCGTGAGATCTTCCGCCGATGCGCCATCTGCGACATACACCTCGATGTTCATCTGCGCGAGCCATGAGGCCGTCATGTTCGCTCGCACGCCGTCGTCGTCGAACAGGACGACGCGCGCGCCGCGAACCGGCGCGAACATCTCCGTCTCCTGCACGAGCTGGCCGCCAGGCGCGCCTTGAAAACCTGGCGCATGCGCGCGCTCGTATTCGTCGGGCGTGCGCACGTCGAAGCGATACGTGGTGCGCGAAGTTTCCGCTGCCCAACGCGTTGCTTCATCGAGCGTCGTGCGCTGCACGCCCGCGCGATCCGCCAACGCCCGCGCCGTGCGGCGCGACGCGTTGAGATTCGCGTCGTCCAGGCCCGCTAGCGGATCGAAGCGGCGCTCGCTGCCATGTTCGAGCGTGTGCCCAGCGAGCGTCCAGCCGATCGTGCCGTTGCGCAGCGCGGACACCGGGTTCGGCAAGCCCGCATTGACCAGCGACTGCGCGCCGATGATGCTGCGCGTGCGGCCCGCGCAATTGACGATCACGCGCGTCTTCGGGTCCGGCGCGAGCGCACGTGCGCGCAGCACGAGTTCCGCGCCCGGCACGCTGATGCTGCCGGGAATATTCATCGTCTGATATTCGTCGAAGCGGCGCGCGTCCAGCACTACGACGTCGTCCCCATTCACGAGCAATGCGTTCACCGCTTGCGCCGACAGCGACGGCGTATGCCTTTGCGCTTCGACGAATTCGCCGAACGCTTTGCTCGGCACGTTGACATCGCGGAACACTTCGCCGCCGGCGCGAATCCAGCCGTCGAGACCGCCCGCGAGCAACGCAACCTGTGTGTATCCGAGCGACGTGAAGACATCAGCGGCGCGCCGCGCGAGTCCTTCGCCGGCATCGAACAGAACGATCGGCACGTCGCGCCGCGGCAGACGCGTGTAGGCGTCGAGTTCGATCCTCGAGAGCGGGAAATTCGCCGCGAACAACGGATGCGCCTGGGCGTGCGGATCTTCCTCGCGCGTGTCGAGCAGCGCGATTTCCTGTCGGGCGAGCAATGCTTGGCGCACGGCTTCGTAAGTGCGCACAGGGTATGACTTCATCGCTGAGGTTGTTCCTTGCTGAGGTCCCAAAGGTTCGGGAGTGTCTGGTTGGAATAGCCGGAGATGAACGGCTTCGGCGCGCCATCGGCTGAGTAGGTGAAGCGCCGCACGGCGCCGATGTTCGCGCCGTATACATGGATGCTGATCGAGGTGCGATCCTCATAGGCGTTGCGCACGCGATGGATGTCGCCGATCGACGGAGACACCGCTGCGACGTCGCCCGTATCGAGGCGGACTTCGTCGCCGCCTGGATGCAGAGAGCCGTCGTCGCGGCGCGCGTAGGGCGCAGCAAGCTCCGCGCCGCGCAGCACGCCGATGAGGCCCCACACCGTGTGGTCGTGAATCGGCGTTTGCTGGCCTGGTCCCCACACGAAGCTGACCACGCTGAAGCGCTGGCGCGCATCGGCATAGAGAAGGAATTGCTGATAGCGCTCGGGAGACGGCTGCGCGTAAGCGGGGGGCAGCCAGTCGTCGGTGCGGATCAGCTCGCGCAAGGCGAGCTTGCCCCGTTCGAGCAGCACGCTCTCATGCACGTTCGAATCGACAAGCTCCGCGATCCGGCCGACGAACTGACGCAGTGGGTGAATGGCCATCAGTCGAGCAGATCCTGTTCCGTTTCGAGCAGGCCTTCGTACAGGCTGTCGAATGAATAGCGGGCGCCATTGGCGCGGCCCACCTGCTGACGGGTGAGCGCAGCCGCCTGGTGCGGAATCGGTTGCTGCGTGCCAGCCGCTTCGGCGAGCAGTTGCGTGTGGCACACGTTGCCTTCCTCGTCGAACCAGACCTTGCGCACGGGCGTCTCGCGAAAGGCGAGAGAAGGGCGAATCGCGTTGACAGTACTCATGGCGGCATCGTTCCTGTCAGGCGGCGCGACGCGAGCGTGAAGTCAGCTCGCGCGTGGCGGGGATCAGTTCGCGGCCGTAGTCGATCGCGTCTTCGAGCGGATCGAAGCCACGGATCAGGAAGGTCGTGACGCCGAGTTCGTAGTACTCGGAGAGGGTCTGCGCGACCTGCTCCGGCGTGCCGACGAGCGCGGTCGAATTCGAGCGTCCGCCGATTTCCCTGGCCACCGCTGTCCACAGACGCTCGTCAGCGCGGACGCCATCGCCTGCGGCAGCGAGCAGCCGACGCGCGCCTTCGCTCTGTTGCGGACCGCCGCGCGAAAATCCCTGTTCGACGCGCAGGCGGCGGGTCTCTTCGAGGATGTGTTCGGCGCGTTCCCACGCGGCTTTTTCCGTTGTCGCGAGAATGGGCCGGAACGAGACGGAGAACCGCACGTTGCGGCCATGCTTCGAGGCTTCGGCTCGAACGCGGGTCACCTGTTCGTGCACCTGCTGTTTCGATTCGCCCCACAGTGCATAGACGTCGGCGTGCTTGCCCGCGACGGCGAGGGCAGGCTCGGACGCGCCGCCGAAGTAGATCGGCACGTGCGGCGACTGCTTCGGTTTGACTTCGGAGAATGCCTTTTCAAAGCGGTAGAAGCGGCCTTCGTGGTCGAACGGCTGATCTTCCGTCCATACGCGGCGCAGAATCTGCAGGTATTCGTCGGTGCGGGCGTAACGCTCGTCGTGACTGAGGAAGTCGCCGTCGCGCCGTTGATCTTCATCGCTTCCTCCCGAGATGAAGTGCACGGCGAGCCGTCCGCCCGAGAAGTGATCGAGCGTGGCGATCTGCCGCGCCGCGAGCGTGGGCGCGACGAAGCCCGGGCGGTGCGCGAGCATGAAATGAACCTTCGATGTCACGCTTGCCGCATACGCAATCGTGATCGTCGCGTCGGGACTCGTCGAACTGTGCGGAACGAGAATGCGATCGAAGCCGGCGTTCTCATGCGCCTGCGCGAAGGCGCGCACGTAGTCGGTGTCGACCGCCGGGCCCTGTGGAAGGTGCGTCTCCGACACCTTGCGCTGTTGAATCATGCCGATGAATTCGACGCTCATGTTAGCTCCTTGCGGAAATCCGGTTCGATGGAGAATCCCATGCCGCAACAGACGCAACGCGGAACGACCGTGTGCGGACGATGCAAGCGAGGCTAACACTGCGTTATGCAAACACTAAATAGTAAATTCAGATAAACATATCGGCTGTGCATGTTGTGCGGGGGCTGTGCGGGCGACGCGTTCTACTGGTTGGTCTGAATGCCCCTGCTGTCGCGACCGGCGTTGCGCCAATCGATAGGTCGCGCAGTCTCAGGGGGGCTCTTCCCCGGTGTTGAGCGATTCCCGGCTCCCGGGCGTCTAGCTGATATCGTCCCGACGTGAACTGAGCGAATTCGGCTCGGAATTGCGCAGGCGCAGCGTGGAGCGCATCAGCACGGCGCCACTCAACCCGACGATGATCCGGATGATCGCGTTATGTGACGCACTTATCGGCATGAAGTCGATCAGGCGCACTTCACCGTCTGCTGTCTGGATGTCGGTTTGAACGATAAGGGTGTCCGGTACATAACGCCGGTTTTGTCCAATGGCCTGTTTGACGGGGGTTAGTGTCCAGCAACCGTTGTCCGGCGTTCCGAGAAGAGCGGCGAGGCAGGCGTCGTCGTCGAATCGCGGCCAGCACAGCCAGTCGATCGTTCCTTCGCGGCTGACCAGTGCGGCGGTTTCGCCGTTGCCGACTAGCGCATAGTCGGCGATCCGGGGGCTCATGTTTGCGAGTTCCGCCGATCGACTAGCGACCTGATGAGGCTGGCAGCGCCGATGGCCGCCACCGCCCAAAACAACGCGCGGTGGCGGTCGGTCAGCATTTGGTAACTCGTTTGCCTTGCCTCGTCATCGAATCGTCCGTGGGCGCCGAAGTTGCCCGGGACAGGGGCGAACAGATTTCCTGCCGTGCCGTCGGCCAGGGGCTGGTCGGTGAGCTGGCCGCTATAGCCCGACCGAGCAAGATAGCGGTCAAGCAACGCCGGCGCGATCCGGTTGGCAAGTATGGCCTTGACGGTCGAAAAGCCTACCCAGACCTCGCGACGGCGGTGCGTCGCGGCAAAGAAGATCGCGCGCGCGGCAACCTCCGGCTGAAAGACCGGCGCCACCGGCCGCGCCCGACGCCCCATCTTGTTGAGCGCCCAATCGAACTGCGGCGTATTGATCGCGGGCAGGTCGACCATCGTGAGGCGAACCTGAAGACCATCGTGGATGAGTTCTGAGCGCAGAGAATCGGTGAACCCCCGAATCGCGGCTTTTGCACCGCAGTAGACCGATTGAAGCGGAACGGAGCGATAGCCCAACGCAGAGCCGACATTGACGATCGTCCCGCGATTTCGTGGACGCATCCGGGAGAGCGCCGCCACCATGCCATGTACCTGGCCCAGGTACGTAACCCTCGTGCCGCGCTCGATTTCCTCGGGAGTCAGCATCGAGACGGGCGCAAAGACCGTTGCCATGGCTACATTCACCCATACATCGATCGGACCCAACGAGCTTTCGACCTGCGCCGCGGCGGCAAGGACCTGCGACGCATCCGCCACATCCGTCGGCACCGCGAGCGTATCCACTCCGTGAGCACCATGAATCTCGTCTGCAGCGCGCTGAAGACGCGCGGGTTCTCGGGAGAGGAGGGCGACGCGATAGCCGTGCCGCGCAAACTCTTCTGCGCACGCGCGCCCTACGCCGGCGCTCGCTCCTGTAACGACAACGACTTGGCCCATTCGTGAACTCCCTCGGGAATTGTGTTTCAGCGATAAGTTCCGACGGGCCGCAACGGCGGTGCCGACTTACCGCCGTTGCGCGGCTCCTGACCTGATATCCCGCGTTTCTGAAGCGTTTAAAGGAGCGACGCGCGGTAAAAGGCGTTGCTTCCTTCGTTGTGAAGCCGCCGCTGCCGTACCCGGTACCGTGCGACGAAGCAGGCCGAGCAGCGCAGAGAGCGGAACGTCGAGGAGCCGCGCCCTGATGCTCTCTCTTCGTGGCGTGACGGAATGAACTCGACGTCGGCCTTCTCCCGGTTCTTGCGCCCAACCGGCGTGTCTTTCTTGCAATTCGTATGCCGCTTTCAGTCGTCATCCATTGGCACGGTGAGCGCCTGTGATGACGCGCCGAACTGCCGGTTCGTCCGCCTGCGCCGAAGAATTCGACATCCTCAGCCACCGCGTAGACGATGGGCAACGGTTAGAACTGACAGCGCGCTATCACCGCCGGAGAAGTTTCAATTGATTGTAAAAAGCACAGCGTGATATGTGCGGTACCGACATGGAGCGACGATGAAATTTAGCTGAATGCCATCGAGACGCCTTGGCGGGACGCCCGGACTCGCACAGATATGGCATGCCGTGCCATAACAGGAGGAGTTTTGTTAATGAATATCGGGCCAACTTCCGTGATGCCGGGGAACACAAATTGCTGTCGTTAATCGATTTGGCGGCTTTCCACGACTCCGAAGAACATTCGTCGGGCAGATCACACGTCTTAAACCGAGGCACGCGCGCGGCATACCGTTTGCGAATGCGAGCGCAACGGTCGCGGATGACGGCGTACCCGAACTACAGATGGCTCGTCACGCGTAGCGCAAGGAGATGATGTGATCTGCAAGCGTCGCTGGAGTAGACAGGCCATCGGCTATAGCCTCGGGTTGGCGATCGCGTTCGCCGATGGCGCGTGGGCTGATAGCAATGCGCCGGATCAAACAGCGTCGCTGGCTGCCGGTAAAACACCGCTCGCCTATTTCCTGCGAAGCGAGGGGCCGGCAACGCAGCCGGTATTACATCTCGGGTGGGCGCTCGCGGCGATTTCCATGCTCGTATGCGGGATCATCGCGGTCATGCTCATCTTCGCGATGGTCCGGCGCCGGCGGCAGGACGAGTCCAATTCGATCCGCACCGAAGGAGGCACGCGCTTCGTCTACGTCGGCACGGCAATTTCTACCGTCGCGCTGTTTGGAATTGCAGTCTATATGCTTGCCGTGCTTGCAACCGTCGCGGATCCTCCTCGCGAGCCAGCGCTGACCGTCACCGTCACTGCGTACGACTGGTGGTGGAAAGTCGACTATGTCGACGGACAGGATCACTTCACGACCGCTAACGAGTTGCACATACCTGTGGGTGCACCGGTGCTCGTGTTGCTGAAAAGCGCGGACGTCATCCACGCGTTCTGGGTGCCGAAGCTGTCGGGCAAGACCCAGGCGATACCGGGCGTGATCAACCGCCAGTGGATTCAGGCAGACCGCCCTGGTGTGTTCCGCGGCCAATGCACGCAGTATTGCGGCCTTCAGCACGCGCACATGGCCTTCGAAGTGCATGCGGAGGACACGGCTGATTTTGAACGATGGTTGGCGGCGCAGCGGGCGCCGGCGCCCGCTCCCTCAACCGCACCGTCCGAGCGCGGTGCCGAACTGTTCGGAAAGCGCTGCGCAGGATGCCATTCGATTCGCGGCAGCCACTCACGAGGCGTGCAGGCGCCAGACCTGACGCACGTCCTTTCGCGCAGGCTCATCGCGGCGGGCACCGTCGTCAATACGCCGGGGAATTTGATGGACTGGGTCCAGCACGCGCAGGAGATCAAACCCGGCGCGCTCATGCCTGACATGAAGCTCTCGCCGAAGGAGGCGGGCGATCTCTGGGCGTACCTCGCCACTCTTAGGTAAGGAAGACAACGATGTCCACGACGAGTGGTCGCAGCTTGGTACAGGCCAAACGGTCGGCATTCCGGCGCGAGCCTGAACGTGGTCGGGTGCCGCAAGGTTCGGATGCGGAAAAACGGCTGCGCGAGATATGGGAAGGAGAGCCGGGGTGGCGCGGCTTCTTTACGACGGTGGATCACAAGAAAATCGGCTTGCGCTACATCGTCACTGCGTTCGGATTTCTTCTGATCGGCGGGGTCGAGGCTCTGCTGATGCGCCTGCAACTTGCACAGCCCAACGAGACGTTGCTTTCTCCCGAGCAGTACGCGCAACTGTTCACGATGCACGGCGTGACGATGATCTTTCTCTATGCGCTGCCCGTATTGAGCGGCTTTGCCAACTATCTCTGGCCACTCATGCTTGGTTCGCGCGACATGGCGTTTCCGCGTCTGAACGCGCTGTCGTACTGGGTGTTTCTTTTCGCTGGCCTGTTTCTCTATTGCAGTTTCCCATTTGGAGAAGCGCCCAACGCGGGTTGGTTCAACTATGTGCCATTCTCGTCACTCCAGTACAACCGCGGTCCCAACATCGATGTCTATGCTCTCGGCATGGTGTTGCTTGGTATATCCACGACAGTGGGGGCGATCAACTTCGTCGTGACGCTCTTTCGGATGCGCGCCGTTGGCATGTCGATCGACCGGCTGCCGATCATTGTCTGGGGAACGCTGACCGTCTCGTTCGCCAACCTGTTTGCTGTTCCATCGGTCAGCCTTGCATTCTTTCTGCTATGGATGGACCGCAATGTCGGCACGCACTTCTTTGATGTTTCGTCCGATGGCCGCCCGCTCTTATGGCAGCATCTTTTCTGGATGTTTGCGCACCCCTGGGTCTACGTGGTTGCGCTTCCGGCGATGGGCATCGTGTCCGACGGACTGCCAACGTTCTGCAGGCGTCCGCTCGTCGCCTATGCTGCGGTGGCGATGTCCACGGTCGCAACCATGATCATTGGCTTCGAGGTCTGGATCCATCACATGTTCGCCACGGGCATCGCGCCGCTCGCACTCGCGTTCTTCGGCGCGGCGAGCGTGCTGATCTCGATTCCCAGTGCGGTGGCCGTTTTTGCGTGGATCGCGACGATCTGGACCGGATGCCCGGTCTTCGCCGTCCCGTTTCTTTACTTTGCCAGTTTCGTGCTGATGTTCGTGGTAGGCGGCGTATCAGGCGTCATGACTGCGGCTGTGCCGCTCGACTGGCAACTCAACGAGACTTACTTCATCGTTGCGCACCTTCATTACGTACTGCTCGGCATAAACGTCTTCCCGGTACTCGGGGGCATCACCTACTGGTTCCCCAAGTTCACGGGTCGTCTCATGAACGAGCGTCTCGGCAAGATTGCGTTCTGGATAGTTTTTGTCGGTTTCAATCTCGGATTTTTCCCGATGCACATCTCCGGCCTGCTGGGGATGCCTAGACGCGTGTACACCTACCCTGACGGGATGGGATGGGACACATCGAATCTCATCACGACCATTGGCTCGTTCGTGCTCGGCGTCGGTATTGTGCTTTTCGTGATCAATGCACTGCTTTCAGCACGACGCGGGAAGAAATCGCCGCCCAATCCGTGGGACGCACCGGGGCTGGAATGGTCGGTGGCATCGCCTCCGCCGCCCTACAATTTTGCGGTCTTACCTATCGTGCAGTCACGCCATCCCATGTGGGAGGATCGTTTGCAGCCCACGGGGCGGCGCTCGAGTCTGGAGGAAGGATATCTTCTGCACGACGGCAGAGAGGCGCTTGGCGTGCAGCCATTCAGCGGCAAGCCCGATGTGATTCTCAAGATGCCTGAAGACGCCTGGTCGCCATTTTTCCTCGGCCTGTTCGCCGCGCTAGCGTTCCTGACGATGTTGTTGCATTTTGCTGCAGGAACCGTCATCGCGTTGGTCGGTTGTGGCGTTACCTTGATCGCGTGGTTGTGGCCGCGCCGGTCGCTCGCGCAGAGGGAGCCCCCAACTCCGGAACAGATGGGGCCGAAGCGAACCGCATTGAACGGCGAGGCGCTTCCTGTGGGCAGCGCAGGCGAGCACTCGGGAGGGTGGTGGGGGGTGCTTGCGCTGGTGGCGACAGAGGCGAGTCTCTTCGGCTATCTGCTTTTTAGCTATTTTTACTCGCAGTCGCAGACGCAACTGGCGTGGCCGCCCGAAGGTATGCCAAAAATCGGCGTGGGTGCCCTGAGCACGAGCGTTCTGATACTCAGTAGTGTTTTTGCGTGGTTCTCTGAACGGACATTGAAGAAAAGCAGAAGATCGCTCTCCTTCGTATGGATGCTGGTCGCGATCGTCCTGGGGTTCCTGTTCGTCGGAATACAACTCAAGGAGTGGCACGACCATCCTTACGGATTGACGGCACACCTGTATGGCTCGCTTTACTTCACCATCACCGGTTTCCACATGGCGCACGTTCTTGTTGGACTGGTCATTCTCGGGTTGCTAGCCACATGGATTGCACTCGGGTATTTCGACGAGCAGCGCAGTGCGCCGCTGCGAATTGGCGGGATCTACTGGCACTTCGTCGACGTTGTGTGGCTATTCATCTTCACGTCGCTTTACGCGACGCCGTTCTGGATGAGGGGCCAGTGATGCAAAGCCCGGTCTCCAGCCAGGGGCGCCTATCGCGTGCGGAGAAGCGCCGCCTGTGGATCTTCGCCGGCGCCGGTTTCTTCGTTTCGCCGGGCGCGTGGCTGCTGCAGGTCATCGTTTCCGAGGCCGTGTCCGCCCAGACCTGCGATGCAACCACGACGCCCCTGCCGTCCCCCGGTGTTTCTCATATGCATTTGTGGCTGTACGGGACATCGGCAGTGGCCTTCCTGATTTCCGCTGCGTGCGCGGCGCTGGCCGCTTATGGGTTCGTGTTGCTGGACGCCAGAGAGCAACGGATCAAGGATCGACAGGAGAACGGCGGCCCGCCGAGGCAGCCGCCTCGCGATCAGGAGGAGATCGGCCGGAAGCGCTTTATTGCCATGTGTAGCGCCATGATCGGCTGCGGATTCGCGGTAGGACTGATATTCACGGTCCTCGCAGAAATTTTTCTCGTCTCTTGCAGCCGATGGCATTGATATGAACGCGCCGATGATATCTCACGGGATCGCCGTCGCGCTGGGCTTCGCGATCGCGCTGGCAGCCGGTGGTTGCAGCGGAAGCGCTGAGGACCATCTTGCCGCTGACGTCAACGCCCAGTCGCCGGCCATCAATGACGTCAACCTCATTGCGCGTGGCGAATACCTCGCGAAAGCAGGTGACTGCAGTGCATGCCATGATGCGGCCGACCATACGCCGCTCGGCGGAGGCATGCCGGTCAATTCTCCATTTGGTCCGATATACGCCAGCAACCTTACACCCGACCCCACCTTCGGAATCGGACAGTACACGCTGAAGCAGTTCTCCGATGCGTTGCGCTTAGGCAAGCGCCGCGACGGGAAGCGGCTTTATCCGGCGATGCCCTACGCGTCATTCGCGAACATAAGCGATGATGACGTAACTGCACTGTACGCCTACCTCATGCATGGCGTCAGGCCAGCAGCGAAACGCGCGCCTGAGACCCATTTGCCCTTTCCCTTCAATCAACGTTGGGTCATGCTTTTCTGGACCTACGCGTTCGGTAACCGGGAACAGTTCACCCCCGAACCGAAGCACACCGCCCGATGGAACCGGGGTGCTTACCTCGTGCAAGGTCTGGGGCACTGCGGCGCCTGTCACACGCCGCGCGGCCCGGCATACAACGAACTTGGCTATAGCGAAAAGTCGCCCTGGTATCTGACAAGCGGCGTCATCGACCATTGGCTTGCGCCCAACCTGACCGGTGACCCGGGGAGCGGTCTGGGTCGCTGGTCTGCACAGGATATTGTTGCCTTCCTTCGTACGGGGCACGGCTCAGGGGCTATCGCGTTCGGCGCGATGGCGCCAGTGGTCGGCGATAGCACTCAATACATGACTGAATCCGATCTGCAAGCTATCGCTGCCTACCTCAAGTCGCTGCCGCCGCGCGAGGCGTACGGCAGTTTCGACAACGACGCGCACGCGCGCGTACAAACTTTGCGCAGCCTTGAAACAGGCGAGGTAGAGCGACCCGGCGCCGGTATATATCTGTCTTTTTGCGCACGCTGTCATCAGCCCGACGGCCGCGGCCAGCCAGGCAAGGTAGCCGCGCTTGCAGGGAATCCACTCGTAATGGCGGAAGATCCGACATCCGTGATGCGCATCGTCATTGAAGGCAGTAAAAGCCCGCCGACTGAGACAGGACCTGAGCCGAAAAAGATGCCGGGATTCCACGGTCAACTGACCAGTTCGGAAATCGCCCAGGTGGTCAGTTTTGTACGCAACGCCTGGGGCAATCATGCCGCCCCCGTCTCCGATCGCGAGGTCGAACGGCTGCGCGCCGCAATTCACCAGTGATACACCGGCAGCATGCGCGAAGAAGGGCGTGCCGTGATATACCCGCGCTTTTCCCAGCATGGTTAGCGGGCAATTGGCCTCGCCATTCGCCGCAAAAGTGCAGCGCTTCTGGCATGGGCATTGCGGGACAACTTTGTGCCACGCACGCAACTATCCAGGAGGTGGTCCATGCAGGAAATCGGTAAGAGACGATGGGCGATCGCGGAGGGCTATTTGCCACCGTACTCGACTGGAGCCAGCCCGGACCTCGCGAGCCATGAAGCAGCCTGCATTCTGAATGCAGGAGAACGCGAAGCGCATATCCAGATAACAATTCTGTTCAAGGATCGCGAACCCGCAGGTCCTTATCACGTCACCGTACCGGCAAGACGGACTTTGCATCTACGCTTTAACGATTTGACAGAGCCCGAGCAGATTCCCACCGGGACCGAGTACGCTAGTGTGTTCGAGTCTGACGTGCCGATAGTGGTGCAACATTCGCGGCTCGACTCCCGGCAGGCCGAACTGGCACTGCTCTCCACCATCGGATTTGGGAGCGACTGAGCGTTGCACATACGAACCATGCCGTGCCGAACAGCTCCGCGACAGGAATCACGATGCTGGTGAACAAACACCCTCGACCCGGAGCGGTCATTCAGCGCAGCGCTTAGCCGATGGCCGTTTCCAACGTGCAACGGCCGTTAGTGCGGTCGGTCTGACGACCGGGCCAGCGCAGCACACCACAAGGGTTTGGCGCCAACCCGCGACTTCAATTGGTGGCTAGCATCGCCTTCACTGGTCTCAGCGCTCGCGCTGAGACCAGTCGGGGGCCCCCGATGATCTTCTGCGACGGGCGCTGGACGAGACGATTGCGATCGAGTCGGTCGTTGCCGGCGGCCTGTCCAATGCCACCGTCGAACCGCATCAACCGGCAAACGTGATCGTGAATCGGGCAATGAGTGCGCGCGGCGCCATGCCCGACGGCGGCAAGCTCACTCTCGAGCTATCAAATGTGACGCTCGACGACAAAGTTGTGATAAGGCAGCGCGCGCATTGGGCCGTCGTCAACATATTCGGCGCTTGGTCCCTAGCCTCAAAACGATAGCATTTTGATTATTCGTTTGAGCCGACGAGTGTATTCGTCGCCACCTACTATCTCCCGCGATGCACCGCGCCTATAGTCTGCCAAACCCCACGCAACCGATGTCAACGGTGACGGGAGCCGCTAATCCTTAGCGACTGAACAGCGCTTGAGGACAGGCCTGCTCCAGTCAAACATTCAATCGAGGACTGACATGACGAAACTACTGGGAAAGATCGCCGTAATCACGGGTGGAAACAGCGGCATGGGCTTGGCAACGGCCCAACTCTTCGCTAAGGAAGGAGCGAAGGTCATCATCACGGGACGCCGCCAGAAGGAGCTGGATGAAGCGGTGGAAAGCATCGGTTCTGACGCGGAAGGCGTGCTGGGCGATGTCTCCAGGCTGTCGGATCTGGACAAACTTCACGACCATGTGAAAGCGAAATACGGCCGCGTGGATGTCATCTTCGCGAACGCAGGTTTGGGCTCACTCGCACCGATCAATCAGGTCACGGAAGCGCAATTCGATGAAACCTTCAACGTCAATGTGAAGGGTACCTACTTCACGGTGCAGAAGCTCCTTCCGCTCGTGCCAGACGGTGGGTCGATCATTTTGAACGCATCGATTGCATCGTCCAAGGGTGTGGAAGCGTTCAGCGTTTATTCGGCCACAAAAGCTGCGGTGCGTTCGTTGGCTCGTACGTTGACGACGGATCTCAAGGCACGCAAAATTCGTGTGAATGCGATCAGCCCGGGTCCCATAGATACACCAATCTTCGGCAAGACTGGCCTCACCGACGAACAAATTGAAGGCTTCAAGTCGGGCATGGCTTCGCAGGTGCCACTAGGCCGCATTGGTCTCGCGGAAGAAATCGCCAAGCCGGCTCTGTTCCTTGCATCCGACGATAGCAGCTATATCTCTGGCATCGAACTAACCGTCGATGGCGGTATGGCACAAGTCTAAGAGAACGCGGCAGGTGGGCGGCATCGGCTTTAGTCAGCGATGCCGCTCATTGCGTTGGCGCTGAGATTGCCCTAGCCGACCGGAAACGAATAGCGCAGTTAAAGATTGCATCGATGCCGACCGGCGGCGCCCTGGCCAAATTGAGCAAGTTGCGCAGTTGGAGCCGCGTGACTAGGATTCTCTAGTGGGCCACCTCAACGCAAAGGTACCGCAAATGATGCGTATCGGCATTGTAGTCGCAGGCTCTGCCTACCCTATGGATGGCTTCAAAGCAGGGTTAGCCGACCAAGGGTGGATCGAGGGAAAGAACGTTATTTTCGAGCTTCGTGCGGCGCAAGGGCAACTTCAGCGTTTACCGCAGTTTGCGGCGGATATCGTTGACCTGGGAGCCGACCTCATTGCCGTGATTGGCGCGGTAACGGTTCGCGCAGTCCGAGCGGTCACTACCAGCATCCCGATTGTCTTTGCCGTTGTCGTAGAGCCTATCGGTGACGGGCTGGCCTCAGACCTTGAGCATCCCGGGGGAAATGTGACGGGGGTAACCACCTTCGATCCACAACAGGCAGTGTCGCAACTCGGATTCCTGAAGGCGTTAAATCCCCGACTCGAACGGGTCGCAATGCTGAGTGACAGGGGCGTTTCGCTGTGCCTGTCCGACTCGAATTGCCAAGCAGCACAAAGTTTAACTGTTCAGCCGCAACTGATTCGTGTTGAGGGGCCTAATCCGGAATACGGTAAGGCGTTCGAGGCAATGGCAAAGGAAAACGCTCAGGCCCTCGTTGTACTGGAGGAACCGATCAACCAAGCATGTAGAAAGTAGGTATCCGACTTGGCAGTTGCAAGCAAACTGCCGTCGATATTCCCTGTCTCGATGGTCGACGCACAAGGACTGTTCAGCTACGGCACGAGTTTGGCTTCGGCGGCTCGAGGCATGGCTTGGCATGCCGACAAGATATTTCGAGGCGCAAAGCCGGGGGAATTGCCCATCCGGGCTGCTCTATCGCACGAGCTGCATATAAATCTTCAGACTGCGGAAAAACTGGAGGTGACGGTTCCAGCAGAGTTGCTTGCTCAGGCAACTTCGATTGCGCAATAACTGGAAGACTATATGTCCAGCGGACAGCAAGGTCGCTCTAAGCTTCACTTCGCCTTGAACCAATCAGCAATTTCGCGGCGAGTGACTGGTTTCGGCGCCACCGAGTGAATGGTGGCTCATGGCCGACCCCGGTCCGACGCAGGCCTCGATCAATCGCTGATTGCAGCGAATAGGCAGAAGGCATAAGTCGACCCTCTGCGGTCATAGGGTCGAGTGACACCTCAGCGGCAGCTTCCGATGGCGGATTCAACCGGTCGATGCAATAGTTCGATGGAATCGTTCTGCCGGTGTTTCATAATCCAGAGTCTTCCTTGGGCGCTCGTTCAGCCTTCGTGCCACGGCGTTGAGTTTGGCCTGTGAGT
>NZ_JAJITC010000005.1 GCF_020881035.1 Paraburkholderia translucens | reverse complement strand
ATTCCCGTCGTGTTGTCATGCTGAGCTGCCTCGCCATAAGTCGCTCCCGCCAGCATTCTGACGGGTAGCAAATTACATGAGGCAATGCCCGTGGCTCGGTAACAAAAAAACTGAGTCAATGCGTGCGATGGGCGTGCAGCCCTGAACCCGCGTGCGTCGCGAATTCATCGTCGTTCCACACGTAGAGCGGGCCGAGCGAGTCGCTTCTAATTGCGCCGAGCGCAAGAAAAGGACGATGTTCGATCATCATGAAACGCCATTTGGGTGCACGAATGTGAAGCCCCCCATCCGTGCGCCCCTGCCACACTCAGATCTGCTGCTGGCCGCCATCGACAAACAGTTCGATGCCGTTCACGAAGCTCGCATCGTCCGATGCGAGGAACAGGGCGGCGCTCGCGATTTCGCCAGGCTCGCCCAGACGCCCCATCGGGATCTGCGCGGCCAGGTAATCGGCGAGACCCTGGCGCTGGGCTGCATCGTCACCGGCAAGGTCGAGCAGGCCAGGCGTGCGGGTCGCGCCCGGGCTGATCGTGTTCACGCGGATCTGGCGGTCCTTGAGGTCGAGAATCCAGTTGCGTGCGAAGGAGCGCACCGCAGCCTTCGAAGCCGAGTACACACTGAACGCCGCGGTGCCCGCGCTGCCAGCCGTCGACCCCGTGAGGATCACCGATGCGCCCCTGGCCAGCAACGGCAGTGCCTTTTGCACCGTGAACAGCACACCCTTCACGTTGCGGTTGAAGGTGTCGTCGAAGTGCGCTTCGGTGATGTTGCCGAAGGGCAGCATCGAACCGCCGCCTGCGTTGGCGAACAGCACATCCAGACGACCCTGTTCTTCCTGGATCTGCGCATAGAGCGCGTCGAGTTCGTTCAGTTTCGTCGAGTCGACACGAACGCCGGTGGCCAGGCCGCCCGCTTCGCGGATGCTCTTCACAGCGGCATCGAGTTCGGCCTGACGGCGGCCCGTGAGGTAGACGTGCGCGCCTTCGGCGGCGAAGCGCTGGGCGGTGGCCAGGCCGATGCCGCTGGTTGCGCCGGTAACCAGTGCGATCTTGTTGTCGAGTTTGCGTGCCATGGTATTGCTCCTTTCGTTTCGTTCAGTAGAAGTGGGTGTTGGCTGTTCGGTGTTGCGTGCTGCGATGTGAGAAGAATATCGACGGCCCAACCTTTTCGAAATAGAATTGATTGCAATCTAACGTTGCAGAAATGAAAAGATGAGGGGAAATGGCGAAGCTGCCTGATTTCGAGGGACTCGCGATGTTCGCGAAGGTCGCCGAGGAGGGATCGTTTGCGGCCGCGGCGCGCGCGATGGGCGTGTCGGTGGCGACGGTCTCGCGCGGCGTGGCCCGTCTGGAAGACCGGTTGGGCGCGCGGCTCTTTAACCGCACGTCGCGGCAACTGTCGCTGACCGAGTTCGGTCGCACCATCTGCGAGAAAGCCGGCGAGATCTACCGGCAGGCGGAAGAGGCGGAAAGCGCGGCGCGCGAAATGTCGGTGCAGCCGCGCGGGCTGGTGCGCCTGGCCGTGCCGATGTCGTTCGGGCTGCGCTGGGTCGCGCCGCTGCTGCCGGGCTTCCTCCGCGCGTATCCGGAAGTGTCGATCGACCTGCATTTGTCGGATGCGTCGGTTGATCTGGTCGCCGATGGCTTCGACGCCGCGCTGCGTATCGCCGCGTTGCCCGATTCGTCACTGGTGGCGCGGCGACTGTGTGCCGTGACGCAATACGTGGTGGCGTCGCCCGAGTATCTGAAGCGCGAAGGGCGGCCAACGCATCCGCGCGAACTGATGGATCGGCCATGCCTCTCGTACGCGTATCGCGCGCGTAGCGATGTCTGGCGCTTCACGAACGATGCAGGCGAAGAAGAGCCGGTGATGCCGGCCGGCCCGCTGCGCGTGACGAATTCCGATGCACTGTTGCCCACGCTTCTAGATGGTCTCGCGATTGCCGAACTGCCCGAGTTCATCGCAGGCGAGTATCTAGCCGATGGCCGTCTCGAAGCAATTCTCACCGACTGGTCGCTGACGAAGGGTGGTCTCTACTTCGTCACGCCGTCGGCGCGCGCACGGCCTGCGAAGGTGGCGGCGCTGTCTGATTACTTCGCCGAGCATCTCTCCCATCCCGCGTGGCGATGGCCTACACCTTGAATAGGCTGTCATTGCGTTTTTGCAATGATAGGTTTCAAACGCTTCTATTTCGCAAATAACTCCCGCTCCGTATTCTTCTTTCCATCGGCTGCACGACATCGCGTCGCAAGCTGCTCAACCGCACGGAAAGGAGAATCACGATGAACACGCACGCCCACCCGAACACGCCCTATACCGCAACCGTCACTTTCCTTCCTTCGCCCGAAGCGCGCTATCCGGTCGCGATCAACGAGGCCTATGCCGCAACGAAATGGGTCGCCGCGCATGGCGAGGAAATCGGCGTCGATGGCGCGCGGCTCGCGGTGGTGGGCAACAGCGTGGGCGGCAACATGGCTGCGGACGTCAGCCAGATGGCGAAGGACCGCCATGGCCCGGCGATCCGCTTCCAGGGTCTCATGTGGCCGGTGACGGACCACGCATTCGACAACGCCTCCCACGACGCTTTCGAAAACGGTTACTTCCTGAGCCGCGACATGATGAAGTGGTTCTGGAGCGCGTACACGCCCGACACAGGCGAGCGCAACCAGCGCTACGCATCGCCGCTGCGCGCCACGCTCGACGAGTTGAAGGGCTTGCCGCCGGCGCTGATCCAGACGGCGCAGTTCGACGTGTTGCGCGACGAAGGCGAAGCCTACGGACATCGGCTCGACCAGGCGGGCAACGACGCGACGACGACCCAATACAACGGCACGATTCACGACTTCGGCCTGCTCAACGTACGCGCCGCCGACGCACCGACGCGCGCAGCCATGCAGCAGATGGCGACGGCATTGAAGACGCGCCTGCAATAACGCGCACCCATCAACACTGATACCCAGAGCCGATCATGAACAACGCCAGACAACTGCTTGCCGCTTACCTCGAATCGATTCGCGACCCGCGCGCGGCTGCCGCATTATTCGCCGACGATGGCGTGCTGGAACTGCCGTATCTGAAATCGCTCGGCATCGATGGCCGTGCGCAGGGCCCCGAAGCGATTGAAGGTTTTATCGCTTCACTGCTCGCAAAAGTGCCGGATTCCGAATTTAAAAACGTGCGCTTTCTGATTGAAACGCCGGAGCAGGTCTTCGCCGAATATGAAGTTGAAGCGCTCGTTCCGTCGACGGGAAAAATCTACTGGCAGATGTACGCGGGGCGGCTCGTGGCGCGCAACGGCAAGATCGCGCTGTTGCGGGAGGCACTGGATACGGTAAGGGCCGCAGACGCGTTCGCGATGACTCGTGCCGTTTGATGATGACATGGGTGAAAGGCCGCTTGGTCGCGAAAAGCGGTACGTGGAGCTAGATTCCCGACGGACCGCTTTTTGCCGACGTCCAGGCGATCACAGCTAGCGCTGCTGTTCGCCCTCGTTTGCAAACCGCGTCCGGCAGCGCCCGGCCACGAAGGGACCTTCGTTTAATGCATCGCTAAGACGTTCAGACGACCGCTTCACTCCGCAAACGATCATTCGATCTCCGGTGTGCCTGCGTCGCGTCATCCGCTATTACTGACGTTCAGATCTCGGTATTCGTTGGCTGCTTCAGGTTGCCTTCGAGTTCGTTGACGGCATCAATCAGCGCGCAAACGATAACTGGCTCAAGTTCATGGACGACATGAGCGCCACCGTTACAGCCGCGAGCGATCAGCCGCCGCATGGCAAATTACGCTCGCGTCCACCGGACCAGCATTGCGTCGAGAACACGCAGGCCTGGCAGCACACGCGTTGGTCAATCGACCGGACGTAGCAGGTTGAAGTGCGCCGTTCGTCCAAGGTGCGATGGGCACAGTGGTGCTTTTGACCGTCCACAAAGAAGGAGCGTGGCTCTTGCACCCTTGGGAAATTGATCGCTGACTGCATCAGCGCTTCCCCGGTGCGAAGACACTCGGACCAAGTGTGAAACCGGCAAGGGTCAACTGCAGGACCTTGCCTCAGGATGTGTGAGGCCTCACCGGTCACGATAATCCATTCGTCCCCCGAAGGCGTAGCCCGCATGACAAACTGAATTCTCGGTTGCGGGGCTGCGTTAAGCTCCAGCGCCTGCGGGAAACCGCCGAATTCGGCGATCGCCGAGACCACTATCACAAATCCGAGTTCGCGTGAGCACTCGGCAAGCAACTCTTCTGAAGCTGCGTGGACGCTCACCACGTGCTCGTCGATGTTGTCCCGCCCACTATCGTGGTTGCCGTCAGCATTTTGTCCCCGGGAAACGACCAGTTCGAATTCGAGCGATTCCTTCACAACCGTCAGCAAAGCACCGTCCGTTCGTTCCAAGACGACCGCGGGATAGACGAAAACCTGTGGTTTACGGGCAAAAATCTTCGCGCCCTTGGCCTGATAGTGAACGAGCAAACCCCTATATGCAGCGCGCAGCCGGTCGCTTGACAGGTAGTCGGGCAGTTGGGGAGGTCGCAGCGGAAATGGAACATCCTGAACCAGAACTTGCCGCGACAGTTCTGAAAATATCCGAGGCGCATTCGCGATGAAGTCCGCCCTGTTCAGGACAATGATATCCGCACCGGACACATTGCCATTGACGAACGTCTTCACAGGTGCCGTGAAGATAACAAGCCACTGGCCGCTCGCGAGCACGGCTCGTGCCAGATCGTGACCGTGCTGCTCCTTGAGGCCTTTCACATACCCGGTTACCTGTTCGATGTACTCGTACCACTCATGGGTGACCGGTGAGTCATTTTTCGCTCCGCCACCCAAGAAAAACCGGATGCCCTCAACCAGCAGTTCCACGGCGTTTTCGGCTCCGCTGCGGCCTCGAGCCCGACCAATAAACGGCTTGTCCCACGCCTTGACCTCCAGCAACACCACAGGCGCCCTTGTAAGACGCGTGACGCCTACATAGTCCATGTAGGTGGTCGTCTCCGCGCGGATTCGAGCCTCCTGTGCCATGTCTCCGCCGAGGCCGAGATCCCAGCCAAGGAGAGAAACAAACCGGTTAAAGAACCGAACCCTGGTCTGTGCCTCCAGCGGCCGCCCCTGACCTGCCCCCGCGTACGGGTCCGGAGCGGCGGCGCCAAGCTCGCGTTCGACCTCGTCCAGCAGAGTGGCAAACGCGGTCAGGAAATCGTTTAGTGTCTTTCCGCTGTTCATTGAATCAGCTCAGGCAGTCGATAAAGCAGACGCCTCGCTGCGGGCCAGCCTGCATCCAGGAAGCATTCAAGGCATGCGATGAGCGCCGCACTACGCTCCGGTGCCTGGAATATATCCTTGTGGTCTGCCAGAAACCGGCCCACCAGACTGACGAAGAGGTCGATGCCCAAGGGGTCAAACTGATAGCCGGTGCGAGCACCGCCATTCAACAGCGCATGTGAGGTCACATCAAATGCGATTTGAGGCGCGTAGTCGATGACCTTTTCGACAAGTTGCAACAGGTAGTAGACCGTGTGCGGAGTCGCGTACTCCCCGATCTGCTCCAACACAGGTTGTGCTTCCCGCACGAACTGTAAAACCTCTTGCGGAGCAAGGTTCCGTGCTACGTCCGCGCCGTCGACTACTCCGTCGACAGTGAAATAAAGCTGGTTGCATGCGGAATCGACCACCTGCGCGAGATCGCGCACCGTAGCGGCTTCTTGCTCGCTGGCGCTCTTCTTTCCAATCAACTCACCAAGCACGAGGTTTGCAGCCGACACAATATCCAGCGTTAAGCTGAAAGCGCGATGACGGACGCTCGCATCGAGTTGGCTGTCCGCGTTGAGTCCGATGACGTAAGCACCGCGCAATGCCATAAGTACGTGAAGAAGCTCGGACGAGTGCACTGTCGGCGAACTCATGAAGCGTTCAAGAATCTCGCGAGCCTCTTCGAGCGAATGTCGTACCCATAGCACCGTGATCTGTCCAGCAATGTGCTCAAGCAGATTCTTTGCTCGCGGCCAGTCGGCTTGAACCCGGTCGATCAATTGCCGAAGCAGCGTCAGACATCTCTGCGGCTCGGCGTGCAACAGACGTTCCACCAGGTCGCTCGTCACGTGCACAAGAACGCCACGGTTTGTCTCTTCCTGCAGCCGCGTTTCAAGCCTCGACCAGAATCCATGCCTGTCGAGGTCCCAGATTCTGATAAGCATCAGCGTCGCCTGCATGCGAACCGCAGGATGCGGATCGGCGAGGAGTCGATCGATTACCGGTGCGAGTTCACGATATCGCCCGGGAGCCTGCAAGCACAAATCGAGGATCGCTTCCGCGGCTTCGAGCCGCGCCGCCGGTGAACCCCATGCAGCGGATTCTTCGAAACGCTGTTCCGTTTCTTCTTGCACCTCTGGACTGGCAGAATTTGCTGCCAACATGATGAGGTCAATCAGGCGATTGACCGTGGGTTCAAGATTCGGGGCGTCCGCTTTCCCCCCCAGAAGTTTCATCGTCAGGATCCGTGAACACCCCTGTCCGATCGTACCTTCGGCCTGCAGGCGCAACACGGCATGCACACCGTGCGCGCGCGCGCGAACATTAAGGGCCTCAAGCGACTCAAGCGCAGCCTCGAGAGTCACATCGTTTGCAGGCGTCTTCCCCGGAGCAAGTGCCAGCAGATCCTGCGTCGACTCAAGCGCGGCCATCAGATCCGCATTCGCCGGTAAACTCCTGTCCAGACCCTGGATCCATTGGTAAGGATCCACGCTCCCCCAAGACGTTGAGAATTGCATCAACCGGTCGTTTTTGCCTTCTGACTCATATACCTCCCCTGCGATCATCTCGCGCGCCCGATCCGTTAGAAGTCGGTCCGCTCCGATGCTGGCAAATAGTCGTTCCACGAACGCGCGCCGCGCACCGTACTCGTCCTGATAGCCTGAAAAGTCGAATGCAAACGCACCTTCTTCGAGGTCGATGCGCTCTTCAGCAGTGCGTCGATCCCATGCCTTTGCGACAACGTCAATTGCGTCCTTGCGTGTATCCGGCAAGACAAGCATCGGCTCAAGAATGGCGAACGGCCATAGCAGATCGAGGAGTTTGTCGCGACGCTCAGCAGCGACCATGAATAATCGTGCCCAAAAAATCGCTTTCGAACAATGCAGAATGACATCACGAGCCATCTCGATGGCTATGACTTCAGTAGCCGCCCGGAGATGCTCTACGAGCTTGACCACTAGATTATCGGCGTCATATCCGTAGACGTGATCCGGGTCATGTCCCCACACACAGCTTAAATCTTCCTCCAGGCGATATCTCTGGTTGTTGACCGTCAGTTCGAATTCACGAACAGGTTCCGTTCGCGGGTGCTTTCGAGCGAAGAAACCGTCCACTGCGGCTACGAGCGCACGAACTGCTGCCGACGAATGGTTCTGGAGGAACGTGGGGAAATATTGCGCAAGCGAGTAACGAGCCATGTCGTAGTCCTGCCGCGCCGTAGACGTCATCGACAGAATCTGGCTGTTACCGATCCTCGTTTTCCTTTCGTCGGTTACACCAATCTCATACGTGCGGATATAGACGTAGCTGGCGAAGTCCGGGTCGCAGTCCGCAATACTCCCGATCTTGCGCCCCAGCAACGGCACGTCCTCCCAGCTATGCGACTCGAGTCGCTCTGCCTCAAATATCCGCGCGAGCAATGTGCGAGATGCATCGCAGTCCGTCGAATATGTGTCGAGCACCAGATCAATAGCTGAACCTATGAGCCACTGCGCGTTGCTATTTTCGAAGCCATACGCCAGCAAGGCGCGCGCGGCCGACCCAAGACCGGCACGCTCCTCCTGGGATTTCGTACGCGGCAGCAACTGGGCAACGAGGAATCGCACCGCACCTGTCACCCGCCCAACATAAGCTGCAACGCCACTCGCAAGTGCGATCCATGGCTGCAACGGCGTCGACGAGTGATCGTCAATGCGCACCGCTAGTGCTCCACCCACATGATTTAGAACATCCGGAAGCAACGGGTTGTTGCGCCCAACTTCCTGCACAAGCCAGGTCGTATCGTCGACATCGACGGGAAACTCCGCGCCCGCACGGCTTGCTGAACTTCGCAAAACGGGGTCGCCTGCTCGGTCCGTGATGAGCTTGGTGACCGCGCTCCAGAACCGGTCTCTATTGACGCTTTGATCCCACAGCTCATGCAACACGAATAGCAACGCCGGGGCGAGCATCAGCCCCCGCCCGTCATCCTTCGGAAACCGCTGCGAGCCGTTAACGATGCCATTCGGATCCAGATAGACCGCGGCCGCAGCAAAATCGAACAGGATGTGATGGCGGAACTGAAACGACCGCCCGCCGTTTATCGGGACGAGGATTCCGCCTTTCTGAAGTTTGTCGACCTGCTCACCGCTGTCAGCAGCTATTTTGTCGAATGGTGCCTGCAGCGAGCCGGACTCGAGCATCGACTGCACTGCGCGAATGATGACAGCCCGGCCGGACGTTCCGTAACACTCGATTCGCTCCCGCCAGAAAAGCTGAAGCAGTTGCACCTGGGACGAAACACGCTCCAGGTTCTCGCCGAGGACGTCGGCGGCGAGCAAGTCACATATGAGCCGTGTATTAAAAGGCACGACCGCCAGTTCTCTGAACTTTTGGGGTGCGGCATCCAGCACACTCGCCAGCCGCGGCTCCCTCGCCATCAACTGCCGCAACTCGTTCTCAGACCAGTTCGGCACCGAAACATGCCGAACGTCCCCGAAGCCCCGATCAGCAAGCGCGGCGACGGGTGGCTTGCCCTTGAAAAGCGCGCGGAATTGTTGCCCCATGCGCAAGTCGAATGAGCGGATCGACGCCACGACCCGCCAACGGTCATTCATTTCAATCACGCGCTTGATCAACGCACGAAAAACGCCTTCGCCCCGTCCTCCGCGCGTGGCATCCAGTGCGTCGATTACGACCCACCCCAACGTTTCCCCGTCCCAGGCCTTGAGCACTTCAACAAGATCGTGCTCCAGACCCAGCGTTCTTGCGAGACCATCCGACGTATCCACGGCCAGACTGTCGACCGCCAGTTCGACGACATCGTGCCGTTCGGCACGCAACCTCTCAGCTAGCGCGCTCACTACACCGCTCTTTCCGGAGCCGGGTTCACCGATAATCAGAAGGTTTCCGGCCGCGGCCGCATCGAAAACCCCCTGTTGACAATCGCGAACGATCGACACCTGATTGCCCGGCGATGCCTCAATAACCTCATAACGTTGCAGGTCTCTCGCTGTCGCGCTGGAATACGCCCGTAGGGCCTCGATGTCCGCCCGATAGCGAGGTCTGTCGCCGAGATCAAACCCAGCCGAACGGAGCGCTGCCCTCAACGTATCCAGATCAGCGCCACCGCGCTGCTTCATCAAGTCGTAACAAAACTGCTCAAGGCCCGAGAACAAAGCACCCGCATCAATCGAGGTGCCCGCGGCACCACGCAGCACTGTGCGCACAAGCGCCGCGTCGGTGGCAGCAAAATCGAATACCGCAACGCGAACGAACCTCGCAATCTCCAGAACCGCTGCGTCGCTGAACGGATCAGTGGTCGAATCGGCCCATGCGGTTCGGATACAGAACTCGAAATCGTCAAACACCACCTGCTGCGCCTGTGTCAGTTGCGGTTGACCTGGGGACGCCTTGAGCGTCAGAGCTGTGGGCAGATCGACCTTGATCGCTGCCGACGCCTGCGATCCCACGGCTAGAACCAAGCGGTCCCGGCTCGTGTCGAGCGGCCGGTTCCACCCAGCGCTGCCATCACCGCGTTGGCAATCTATCCAGTACTTCGTGAACTGCGCGATGGTCTTGGCAAAGGCGCTCGAAGGGTCTCGCGATCGAGACACCGTTGTCTTGGCTTGGATGGCAATGAAGCCGTCATCTGACGTTGCCACAAGGATATCGTCGATCGGGGCTTCTGTTTCGAAGCGAATCCATTCGACGGTCCCGTTTCCAACATCAAAGCGCGCATCGATGCTCTGGTCGGAGAGCATGTATGCGCTGAGAAGAGCGCCAACTTGCGCCTGAAACTGGATTCCTGCGCTGGTGGCCGCGCCACCGCCGCCCAAGCGATTGCCGAGTGACGAATTTGAGGAGTAGTCTGACACGATACGCGGTTTCGAAGAGGACGGTCGATAATACATCGTACGTCCCACCAAGTCGCGTTGTCGCGTGGCATCCGAATTCAGATCGCGCTACCGCATACATGTAGACCCTCACACCAGCAGAACAGGGCCCCCTGTTGTGCCAATTACCCATGTTTTATGGATTCTCCGCGATCTCTCGTCACCGAAAGGAAGTAACACTGATGCACCCTTTCGGATGACCGCTATCGCGTACAATGAACGTGCCCTTTGAGAGTCGAGCGCCGTTCTCGCGCAGGCGAAAAGCTGTCACTCAGAATTAGGATGATCTGATATCGCAGAGCAACCCATAGCGGTCCTAGACTGGTGGTCGGCCCAATCACTGCAATGGCCGATGAGTACCCGTCGATAGGCGTACCCGCGCGAGTGACCGTTGTAGCCAGATAGCTGCCATCAAAGCGTCACTGGGGCGAGTGACGGTTGGGGGTCGTGAGTGTGAGTTCGCGGATGCGGAAGCCGCCATTGACCTGCTCAATGCCGCCATCGCCCCAGATCAGCCACTGAACTGACGTTGGAGTCATCCTCTCGCAATGGGCCGTTGTTAGAGCCGACGTGGTCGGCCATAGCCGACCAACTCCGGTCAGATTACCTTCTCCAAACCGGTCAGTCGGCTGAATTCTGTTTTTGCAAACCAGAGTGTCCATGAGCGGCCGCTGCCGACTTCACCCGATCGGCCATGAACCGTCGCTCGCCATCCCAGCGACGTGGACACTGGAGCGGCGGCTACGCAACAAACAGCGGACCTTCACCGCAAGATAATTTCGGGAGTGCCATCGGTGTTTGATGACGTTCGCGTGTCGGCAGTCGTGAGATGTGTACCTCGGTTTCGACGTGGGACGCAGACAACCGATGCAACCGAGGCGCATACCTTTCATAGGCCGACCGGCTGCCGCGAGAGCGCTGCAGTGCCGGGTGAAAATGGCGCCATTTCGCCTGCTTGTTCACACCGCAGCAGTGCGGATTGACGCCAACCATGATCAATTCACCTGTAAATTCCCGCCGTTGCCGAGGCCGCCCTTTACGCTTTGCGCTCTATATTGTTTCACCGATGCGACGAGATTATTTAGGGAGTCCGTAAAGGCGGCCACCACGACCTTGCCCTGCGCAGTATTCGCATACGCACCTCCAGCGCCCCCGCCTGCACCGCCAGAACCTCCGGCAACGAGGCCAGCGAGCATGCCATAGTCCACGTTCTTGGCCGACCCTTCTGCTGCGGCCAATTGAACGCTCGAACGGTTGTCGACCAGCGTGAGCAATGTCGATGCTTCCTGAGTCTTCATCGTGCCGGCGACACCCGCGAGCGCGCCTCCGACGACAGGCACAAACGCGAGAAGCCCCGCCGCACCGCCACCAGCGTTGCTGTTACTGAAGGTAATACTGGGACTTATGGTGTAGTCGGCGGCAACCATCTGGCCTTTATGCATTTTTGAAGTCTTACGAAGCTCGCCGGATGCATTGAGTTGGCGCTCATCCATGGCGGCAGCCAGCGCCCGGCCACGATCGACAATAACGAAGCAGTTGGATTGCTGCACGAGCAGCTTTAGAACAGGGACAGTACTGCCAAGCTGATATTGCCCGGTCAGCAGGCCATACCAAGGGGCAGTCGTGTCTTCGACAATCGAAACCGTCCCGAGGGGCGCGGTGCAATGCTGGAGGCCAACATTGGCGTTCTGGGATGTCGCGCCAGCGGCCGAGCCGGTCGCGGTCGTTTTCGCCGACGTTGCACCCATCTGCATGTCGGAACATGCAGCGAGCAAAAGCAGCGACAAGGCTGCAGCCCCCTTCAATTTGACTTCCATGGTTCCTCGCTCGTTGTTCTTGAGTTCGTTGGATTTTCTGCTAACGGAATTTTGGCATGTAGCGTCCAGAGTTTTCCATTGATGCCATCCGGATAACGGCAATACTGTACGAATCTTTACAGTGGGTTTTTAAATCTTCTTCATGCCATAAGGAAAATTCAGCGTGAGCACGTTGTCTGGACCGTCTCGACGCGAACAGTACTTGAGTCGAGCGTCTTAGCTGCCTCGAGCCAGCTTCGTCCAGCGGACCCGAGGGATATCTGATGACTTATCGACGGGTCTCCAAGGTCGGCGATCGCGAAGAGGTGGGAGACGTCATCGGTCACATCATCGCCATCCGCCTGCAAGTGACCCATTTGCGGACCATCAAGCACGAAGAGGTCACGATTCCCAATTCGCAGATACTGAATGGCGATGTAACAAACTTCAGCCCCCTGGCTGTGACACCAGGATTGATCCTCCATACCACGGTCGGAATTGCATAGGAGACGCCCTGGCGGCAGGTGGAGGCCATGCTTCGCATGGCGGCAAAGTGAGCTGCGGGGATTGTCGGAGATCCGCAGCCTTTTATCCTGCTAACGACGCTAGGCGACTTCGCCGTCACTTATGAACTGAACGGGTATATCCACGACCCGCACGCGATTACCCCAATTCGCACGAAGCTGCATCGACATATTTTGGATGTCTTCAACGAGTACGGCGTCCAGATCATGACGCCCGCCTACCAGGGTGATCCGGCCGAACCGAAGGTTGTGCGACAGGAGCAGTGGTACGAGGCGCCGGTATCGGCTGGTCAACGGGCAGAAACGAAGATCTGCCGTTGAATCTCGCACGGCTTGACCGGCAGCAGTGGGCCGATTTCGGATATTTCTGATCAGTCTGAGTCCGATCACCTTCGAACGAGAGAAAGATGTAGGTACGCGTCGGCGCGCCCTCAATTAACCGCTGCAACGTGTCACAGCTTTCGCGCGACCATCGCGGCGCTGTAATCCAGTTCCGTGCCGCAAAACAATCCAGGGCTGTTTACTTCTTTACTTCGACAGATGCAGCTTCTTCGATAGCACGATATCCCGCTGAGGGCTCACCAGCCAGATGGCGTGAATGTTCGCGTAAAGGGTCGAGGTTCTCGTTGTGATGTCCGTGGGCTCGTCGTTGCTGGGATCGCTATGTTCGCGTCGGTCGGTCAGGTAAGGCGGCTCCATGCTACACATCAGCACAATCGCAAAGTCTCCATTCGCTTCGGAGAACGCCGCCTGCGAGACTGGCACGCGTCCGTGAACCATGGCTTTATTCCGTTTGCCGGACTTGAGCTCAATCAGATCGATATGTTGGATGTACCCCTTGGCCTTCGCCTCTGGCGCCACCACAAGCCCTCGACCGCGTTGTCCGGTTACGGTTTTCTTGAGTAGGATCACGCCTGGATCGAGGCCATCGGATAAATCTACGTCTACCGTCAACAGGTGCGTCTTTGACTGATATCGAATTCCGTAGGGCACAGGTACGACGAAAGCCAGGTCGCGCTCGAGACTGGCTTTCGGCGAGTCGAGCTCGCTTGGCGCCCTGGAGGCAGGGACGTGGATCAGCTTCCTGATGCGATCGCTCAACGACGGCGAGTTGGCTTTGAAGCTCTGGTCCGCCAAGGCGTCCCTGATGGCAACCGGGTCGTCGCCGACGAAAGGCCGAGTCGACAGGACATCTTCCGAGGCGGAAATTTCAGGCTCAGTCGCATGGGGAACAGTGGCTGAGTGTGCCGACGTCTCGGCGTGCGTCAGCAGCGACATGCAAATCAGGACGCAAGCGGCGGTCGAACGGACCCGCATGGTTTTAAGATCAGCCATGACAAAGCTCTCCAGGATCAAGTCAGTCTATCGCAAAGCCTTGCATGGTCAACTCGATCGTGCGACAGCGGCCGTAGGCACCGGCTCGATCCGTGTTTCGTCAATTCAGCAATTCAAACGGCAGCAAGGCCGAGAACTTCCCGGCCACGATGGCTGCTCGAATGGCTGTTCCACAGCTGCCGTGGGGGATCGCGTCGGGTCGAAGGGCACGCGTCGGTCGTAAGTAGCGGGTTGTGGCCGATTGCGAAACTTCGGCATAGATCAGTGGCTTCGCCTCGCCACACTAAACTCGAACTGCGGATCCGGGCACCAGCGGCTCGTGGGCCGGATGCCCTCTCAGTTGTTTGTTTAAAGCTGCCGCGGTGCCAATCGAACCGCCACCGGAACTAACCTCCCCACGCCTCTCACCTGAGCCCGCGATATGCCGACCGTCCGTTTGGTCTTCCGAGATAACGGCATACCCGAGGACTTCCTTCGCGTTGGCTTAAGCGCATTTTCGGAGCCGTTAGTGGCGGCCCACTCAGCCAGGAGCTCCCACCGCCGGCGCTCTCCCATAAAGTTTTCTTTCATTCAGCCGTTAGCTCGACACACACACCCGTCAGAACGCGGAGCACTGTTTGAAAGATATGAGATTTGCTGCATCGATCGTCGGGATCACAACTGCGCTCTGTTTGTCCGGATGCACGACGACTGGACAGACACAGATCGCTGCTCGACCGGTTTCTCACGCTTCACAGCCCGCTGCGGTTGTCACAGCACCGCCCTCCGGCGCTGTCGTTACCGCGAGGCCGGTCGTCGTGGAGGAGGTAATCCCGGAAACCAACGACGTGTATATCTCGGCTGCCTCGAACTCCGACATCGTGTTCGTTGGGGGAAGCACATACATCTGGGCAAAGGGGCCGGACGGTCGACGCCATCGTCATTTCTACAGTCGCGGCGATAGGCGCCAGGAGGTATTTCGTCGCCGTGACAATTTGCGTTCGGTCCTCGGCCATCGTCCCGAGCGTCCGCCAGCAAAATACGCGGGGCACGGCTCTGGTCGCCAACGAGAAGATGTTCATCGCCCACAGCGATTCCATGCCAACAGTACGCCAAGCCACGATCATTCGTCCACGCACCGTCTGGCAGCTGACGATCAGTCACACCACATTGATCCGCACCATCCAGCACCAAAACGAGGTCAACCGGTCCGCGATGCGTCGGCCGCGCGTAACGGTGCAAGACGTCACCCCGCCCCCAGTGTGTAGCCGGCAACAGCTTTCATCCACGAGGCTGTCTTAAGAATCGCCTGCTGCATCATATGCTGGCTGTGCAAGCGCCCTAAACCGCTGCTCGTTAAGGCATTCATCGCGGAACTTGCCGTTGAACGATTCGATGTATGCATTCTGTATTCGTTTGCTCACCTGAATCAACGTCAAGGTGTCCGCGAATCAAGACGAGGGACGCTATCGCTGCCCTTGCGCACGTTCCCGGCCGCTGGCCACATCGTCGACAAACGCGGCGACCCATGCGAATGGCGCATTCCAGTTGATCGCGACTTCGTTGACTGCGTAGGCGCCGTTATCGTCGATATAGCAGGTTTCGGGTGCGCAGTTGCCCTTCAGCCCGGACGATACAGGGTCCGCCATATTCTCCGAGTTCGGACCGCCCGACAACACGCCTGCGGGCGGATTCGGCAATTGAGCATCGAGCGCGTGCGCCCAGAACCGGTGATGCGGACGCTCCAGCGCCCGAGTCCCGTAGCCGCTCACGTAGCTCTTGTCCATCGGATTGCGGCCGAGCAGGTAGCCCATCGAATCGAGTGCGCCATACACGTACTTTCGCTCGCCGGTGAAATCGTAGGCGAGCGCCATCATCAGCGCGCGATTCGCGACGTTGCCGTTCGATCCCCACGGAAACGCGGTCTGCGTCATCGGCAGCCGGAAACCCTGCGTCGCGATGTCGGCGAGATACGCGTCGGCCGTCGCAATCAGATTCGCACGCGCCGTCTCGCGGTCGGCGTCGGGAAGACTGCCCGCCTCCAGCGCCAGCGTGATCGTGCCGGCCGCGGTCAGATCGCTCCACGTGAGTTCGCCCTCGGCCGTCTTCTTGTACGCCTTCAAATACAGGTGGCTCGCTTTCAGGAAGTCGAGATACTGCTGCTCCCCGGTCGTCGCGTACAGCTCGGCGGCGGCCCAATAGAATTCGTCGCTCACGTCGTTGTCCTCATACGCGCCGCCGCCGTTGAAAAGCCCCGGATACGCATAGATCGCCGGGTTGCGCCGCGCTGCCTGCCATGCGCTCTTCGCTGCGCGCAGGCAACGGCCTGCGTACGCGTCGTCGACGCCCTTGAATACGCGCGCACACTGCGCGGCGGTGGCCGCCATGTTCAGCGTCGCCGCGGTCGTCGGATAGTACACGTAGCGCGGCTGCGAATCGGCTTCTGGACGGGTCGGCAGACCAGTCCACGCCAGGTCGTGCAGCGCCTGATGGACCATGCCAGATGCATCGACTGACGTGAGCGTGAGATGCTTGAGCTGCGCGCCCTGATCGCCGACCGGCAGTTCGAGCCGCTGTCCGTCGGGCACCTGCATCGACATCAGGAAGTCCATTTCCCAGCGCGCTTCGTCGAGCAGATCGTTGGCGCCGTTCGCGTTTTCGGGAATGGCGAGTCTGCCGTCCGCATAGCTGGCGACGTTCGAAAAACGCTTCGCATGCTCGTACTGATTCATCAGCGTCCATACCGCGATGCCGCCATTGACCACGTACTTGCCGTGATCGCCGGCGTCGTACCAGCCGCGGACCGGACTCAGGCGATAGCCGCACGACGGCCAATGGTTGCCTTGCGTGTCGATCTTGTCGAAGCAGGTGACGTTTGCATCGCCGGTATTGGGCCCGGCGTTCACATGGCCAGCCGGCCGCGCGAGCAGCGGATTGCCGACGAAGCGCTGCTCGATCGAAACGCCGCTGCGCGTCTGATAGAAATAGCTGAGCGCGTCATTGCGCAGGCGGCTGTACAAATCGTCGCCGATCCGGAAGGCGTGGCTGTAGCGGCCGTCGACTTCGAGCGTATAGCCGTCGCCCGGCGTATGCAGCGACGAGAAGTCGATCGTATGCAGATGCAGGCCGGACGATGGGTCGAAATCGTCGACCCTCGTCGTGCCCTGCGCAACCACATGACGCGCGGCGTCCAGCACGCGCCACGCAACCGGCACCAGCGAATCGTGCTGTGCCATCGCGAGCTTCGGGGCGCCCGTCAAATAGCCGATCTGATTCACGTATACCGACGCGCGGCCATCGTCGATGGGTCCCGCGTCGAACTTCGGCCCCTTGACCGACACGTTGCTCACACACACGGTACCGGCGCGCTTGCCGCCCATCTGAAACTGGAAAGCGGCTTTTCCGTCGCTCGCCTGGGCCATCGTGAAGGTTTCACTGTAGCGCTTGGACTCTCCGCCCAGATCGGTAATGTCCTCGGCGTAATAGCGGGTGTAATCGCCGCCGTCCTTCTGCAGCAGCGCCGTTATCGGCACGCCTTCGGGTGAGCGGGCGCTGAAGCTGACCGTGTACGTTTCGCCGCGCGTGAGCCCCTTGCCGCCCTGACCGAGGATCACGTCCCACGGATGGCTGCCAGGGTTGCCGATCTGGATGCACGACTCGCCATGCGCGATCTGCCAGTCCTGCGCGCCGACACCAGCGGTCCACCAGTTCTGCGTGCCCGCCGCAAAATCGCCGTTCGGGAGCAACTCGGCAGTCGAATGGTCGCCCGCGATGTCGACCGTCACACTGACCGGCGCGGACATCGCCGTGTGGCCATCGCGGTCGTAGACCTGCGCGCTGTAGATGTGCTGGCCGTTAAGCGAGGTGTCGGCTTTCACCGTATAGACGTACGGCGCGTGCTCCGCTACCGACACGAGTTTGCCGTTGTCGAAGAATACGATTTTCGCAATTCGGTCCGCGGCATCCGACCTGGCTGTCAATACGAGGTCCGCCGGCTTGTCGAGGGAATGCGCACTGGCGCTCAGCTGCGGCGATGATGCGGCATGGGCAAGTCCATGCGCAAGGAGCGCTACGGTGATGGCAAGGTTGCGTGAAAAACGCGGCGTCGGGACTGCTAGGGTCATTGGCGTGTCGTGGAGAATTTGGGGTCGGAGAAAATCGGCGCGGCCAGTCTAGGCCCGCGAGGCGGAAGCCGCTATCGGGAATAATCTGTAGCCAATGCAGTATTGCGCGCACCGACGTGCGCGCGGGCCGCTTTGCGCAGCGGCGCGGTGAGCGATGACGGCACAGCCGATTTACTATTTCGCGCTGCACCAAGATTTTTCCCATTGCCGCAGACTTCGTTGCGCCCGACCGACGAGTCTGACGATCCGGCAGACTTTGTTGTACGCCGATAACCCGACATCGAAATCCCTACCCTCACCTTGACATGCAAGCAATCTCTTGCCTATAGTAAATGCAACGGATTACTTGCCTATCGCCCTTCATGGCCGAGCACCCCGACGACACCGACCTGCTATTCAAAGCCCTCGCTGATCCGAGCCGTCGCAAGCTGCTGGATGTGCTGCACGCGCACGACGGCCAGACCCTCAACGACCTGTGTGAGCACCTCGATATGACGCGGCAAGGCGTGACACAGCATCTCGACCTGCTGGAGGCGGCGAACCTCGTCGTTACGGTACGCAGCGGGCGCGAGAAGTTGCACTTCCTCAATCCGGTGCCGCTACAGGAAATCTACGAGCGCTGGATTGCCAAGTTCGAAAAGCCGCGCCTGAAGGCGCTCTCAACCCTGAAACGACGCCTGGAGAAAGGCAATGACTAGATCGACGTTCGTCTACGTGACCTATATCCGCACCACACCGGAACAGCTATGGTCGGCATTGACCGACGCGGAGTTCATCAAGCAGTACTGGTTCGGCATGCACTGCGAAAGCGAATGGACGGCGGGTTCGGCATGGAAACTCGTGTCCAGCGCGGGGGAGATTTTCGACGCGGGCGAGATTGTCGAGGCACAGCCGCCACGGCGCCTCGTGATCCGCTGGCAACACCAGATTCGTCCCGAGCTGAAGGCCGAGGGCGATTCGCGCTGCACGATCGAGCTCGAACCGAGTGGAACGGCGGTCAAGCTGACGCTCACGCATACGATCGAGCGCGATCCATCGAAGTTCATCGAGGCGGTGTCGGGCGGCTGGCCGAAGATCATGTCCAACCTCAAATCGCTGTTGGAGACGGGCTCGATTGCGTTGCAGGAGGCTTATCCGGCCAATGGCGGCAGTCATGCGAGGAAGGCATGAAGCGCGGCCTTGCGCCATATCACGCTGATAGAATCACCCGGCACCCTTCGACCGTCCTGGGAAATCCGCATGGAAATACAGCCCTATCTGTACTTCAATGGCCGTTGTGAGGAAGCCATTGCGTTCTATTGCTCGGCGCTCGGCGCGCAGGAGTTGCTGAAGCTACGCGCGAAAGACGCGCCGCCCGATCCCGCGCGCCCGGTGCCGCCCGAACACGCCGACAAGATCCTCCATGCGACGCTCGTCATCGGCACCACGCACGTGCTGATGTCGGATGGCGATTACCGCGGCGGCAACGTCGTGCACGCGGGCTTCAGCCTGTCGGTCACCGCCGACGACCGGGCATCCGGCGAGAAATATTTCAACGCTCTGTCGGAGGGCGGACAGGTCACCATGCCGTTCCAGCAGACTTTCTGGACCAGCGGCTTCGGCACGTTGATCGACCGGTTCGGCGTGCCGTGGATGGTCAATGTCCGGCGCGAGGGGCCCGCAGCGTAACCATGAGCCATGTCTGCCAGAGTTGCGGCGCCTGCTGCGCGCAGTTCCGCGTCTCGTTCTATTGGGGCGAAACCGATTCGACGACACCCGGCGGCGTTCCAGAGTCGCTGACGACACCCATCTCGCCTCATCGCGTCGCGATGCGCGGAACCGAGGCAAAACCCGTGCGCTGCATTGCCCTCGTCGGCGAGACCGGTAAGTCGGTGGCGTGCTCGATCTATGAGCGGCGTTCGAGCACCTGCCGGGAATTCGAGGCCGGTTCCGAGCGCTGTATCGAGGCGCGCAAGGCTTTGGGGTTCGGGCCGCTGCCGCCGGCCTTTCAAGCCTCGTCGTCCTCGCCGACGACGCCAAACTCCGCCGTCGTCTTTACGTAGAACAGATGCAGTCCCTCCGCGCGGAGCCGCTCGAACAAGCGATCGGCTTCGTCGCTCGTCACCGCCATCACGACGGACAACGGCTGATCGGCAAGCTCGAAGAAGTGCGCGGAGTGAATGCGATGATGATGGCCGATGCCTTCGCAAGCCGGTATCACGGTCGCGCCGCGCAGGCCAATCTCGCTCGCGAGACGCACGAGCCAGTCGGCAAGCGGCCTGCCATGATGGCTGCGCCCCTGCTGGGTGAAGAACGTAATCTGATAGCCGTGCATGTCGGTGTCTCCTGAATGCGGATCGCGCCGCCTGCGCGAAACGATGCGCACGCATCGCCGATTGCGCAGCCCCGAGGCCGCATTGCGCCGTCCTGTCCTGCCCGCCTACTTCTGTAAGCGGAAACATGGAGCGCCGGATCGCGCTCCGGGACGGTCACGAGACAAGTCTAGATGTCAGGCCGCGCGAGTGCCAGCTTGACGCTGGCCAGTCGCGCCGTGGCCCCGGCTCACTGACCGTACACGTCGAAATCGAAATACTTTTTCGCAATGCGGTCGTAAATGCCATCGGCTCGCATATCGGCAATGGCTTTGTCGATCTTTTCCTGCAGATCGGTGTCTTCCTTACGCAAACCAATTGCCGTGCCGCTGCCGAGCGTTTTTGCGTCGTAGAGCGGATTGCCGGCGAATGCGAACTCCTTGCCGCGCGGTGTGCGCAGAAAACCGATGTCGGCTTGCACCGCGTTTTGCAGCGACGCATCGATACGGCCGGCAAGCAAATCCGAATACACGAGATCCTGATCCTGATACGGCACGACTACCGCGCCGGCCGGCTCCCAATACGTCTTCGCATAGGTTTCCTGAATCGAGCCCTGCTCGACACCGATGCGCTTGCCCTTCAGCGCTTCCGGCGTCGGCTCGATCGGCGAGCCCTTCTTCGCGACGAGACGCGTCGGAATGCGAAACACCTTCGACGAAAACGCGATCTGCGCCTGACGCGCGGGCGTCATCGACATCGTCGACAGCACCCCGTCGAATTTGCGGCCTTTCAGCGCGGGAATCATGCCGTCGAACGAATTCTCGATCCACACGCATTTCGCGTCGAGCCGCCGGCAAATTTCATTGCCGAGATCGATGTCGAAGCCGACGAGCTTGCCGTCGGCGGCTTTCGACTCGAACGGCGCATAGCTCGCGTCGACGCCGAACCGCACGGTCGGCCAGTCCTTGGCGATTGCGCTCGCGGACGATCCGGCGAGCAGCGCAATGGTCAGGGTTGCCAGCATGACTTTCATTTTTGCTCCTTATTGGTCTTTTAAGAGAATATGAACAGAGGCACGCGCGAAAGCGACCACTTGGAAGACAACCGCGCTCCGGTTGATTTGCCCTACATTGTCACTTAGAATTTTCCGCAGGGTCCCCTTCAGGAACCGATGCCGTGGCTTCGAACAACGGAAAACCGCTGTCATCGTTTGCTTCTCGGGGACTGTTGGGCCTCTGGATCATCCTGTTCGTCATCTGGATGATCGCCAATGCGTCGCTCGCCTTCGAACCCGCTCTCGCCGGTCTCGTCATCGCCTTCGTCATCGCGCATGTCTTCGTATCGTCGAGCGAAGCATGGCAAAGCCTTCGTCTAACGCCGCGCGCACTTTATCACTTCGTCGCGTACAGCGTGACCTTCGTCGTCGAACTCGTGCGCGCCAATCTCAACGTGATGGCGTTGGTGTATGCGCCGCGTATCGACATCAAGCCCGGTATCGTCAAAGTCCGCACTCGCCTGGAAACACCGCTCGGCCGTCTCGCGCTCGCCAATTCGATCGCGCTCACACCGGGCTCGCTCGTGATCGATATTCGGGACGACATACTATTCGTTCACTGGCTCGACGTGAAGACGACCGATATCGACGAGGCGACCAAGGCACTTGCCACGCCGTTCGAAAAGCATCTGGAGAAGGTCTTTGGCTGAGATCATGCTCCGGATCGCCGCGGTGCTGATCCTCTTCGCGATCCTGTTCGGCGTGATTCGTCTTGTAATCGGCAAAACCCTCGTCGACCGCATCGTCGCGATCGACATGCTGACGGTCATATCGGTATCGCTGATCGCGCTGTACGCGCAGGCCTCGGGCCGTTTCGTCTATATCGACGTGGCACTTGTCTATGCACTGCTGAGCTTTCTGTCCGTGCTTGCGATTGCGCGCTTTCTCGAAAGGGGGCTGTGAGCCATGCTCGAACTGCTCCTGCTGCTGATGTGCGCGAGCATCGTCGTGAGCGGCGTACTGGCCGTCTGCCTGAAGAATCTGCTGGCCGCGATGGTGAGCTCGGGGCTTGCGAGCCTGTTCGCGGCGGTGGCCTTTCTGCTGCTCGCCGCGCCAGACGTCGCGATGGCCGAAGCCGCGATCGGTTCGGGACTCGCGACCTTCATCTTTCTGTACGCAATCCGCAAAACCGGTTATCAGAAGGGCTAGCGCATGTTCGAACTGATCGGCAGCGTGTTCATTCTCGCGGGCGCCGTCTTTCTGTTCTCCGCCGGCCTCGGAATCTTGCGCATGCCCGACGCCTATACGCGCATCCAGGCCGGCACCAAGGCGTCGACGCTCGGCAACATGCTCGTGCTGATCGGCCTCGCGTTCTATCACCCGAACTGGACCTTCCGCCTGATCCTGTTGATCTACTTCGTGCTGGTGACCAATCCGGTCTCCTCGCATGCGCTATCGCGCGCCGCCTGGCTGATCCGTACACCGATGACGTCGTCCGCGGTCGTCGATGCGCTCGCGGACGAAGACAGGCGCACCACGGGGGAGACGGAACCATGATGCGTCGCGCGATCGCACTGCTGACGGTGCTGCTGTTCGCGGTCGTGTTCTGGCGGATCGTCGGCGGCTATACGGAGTTGCAGGCACTGCGCCCGCTCGCCTGGTATTACGTCGTGAGAGGGCCGGTCGAACTCGGCGCGCCGAACATCGTGACCGGCATTCTGATCACGTATCGCGGCTTCGACACGCTTGGCGAAGTCGCGGTGCTGTTCATGGTTGCGGCGAGCGTCGGCGCGTTGCTGAAAGAGGAAAGCAACGCGGCGTCCGCCGCCGCGGCAGACGAAACCACGCTCGCGCGACGCCCAGCGGGCGAGATTGTGCATACCGGCAAGCAGGTGCTGCTGCCGATGATCTTCACCTTCGGCTGCTACGTGATCCTCAACGGCCACCTGTCGGCGGGCGGTGGTTTCCAGGGCGGCGCAATCGTCGCGTCCGCCGTGATGCTGATGATGCTCGCGCGGCCCGGCTCGGCGCTGAACGTCGCGCTGCTGAGCGTCGTCGAGTCGCTGGCGGGTGTGATCTATGTTTGCATCGGCATTCTGGGCCTCGTGCTCGCGGGCGGCTTTCTCGACGCGCGCTTTCTGCCGCGCGGCGAGTTCGGCGCGTTCTTCAGCGCCGGCGCGATCCCGCTGATTTCCGCGCTGCTCGGCGTCAAGGTCGGCACGGAGCTGAGCGTCATCATCGACCGGTTCAGAAGCTGAACCGCTTTGCGTGGGATAGGAGTAAGTGCCAAAGCGCTCACTCCGATCGACAGGAGACCAACGTATGAACACCGTCATCCCCGTTTCGACGCTCCTGCTCATCACAGGCTTCTGCCTTGCATTGATCGGTCTGTGGGGCATGCTGACCCACCGCAACATCCTGCGCATCATCATCGGCTTCGCAGTGTTCGACACGGGGCTGCACATCGTGATGGTGGCGACCGGCTACATCACGGGCGGCACCGCGCCGATCATCGATGCGGCGCTCAGCAAATCGGCCGCTGCGCACCGGGCGATCGATCCGGTTCCATCGGCGCTGGTCGTCACGGCAATCGTGATCGGACTGTCTGTCACTGCCATCATGCTTTCGTTCGCGATCCGTCTTTACGCCGCCAAAAAGACGCTTTCCATCGACGCCTTCATCGAGTCGAAATGGTAGCCACGTTATTTCATCCGCTGCATATCTTCACTCTCGGGCTCGGCGGTGGCTTCCTCATTCCGCTGCTGTACCGGCTCGGCAAGCCGTGGCTCACGCTCGGCTTCTTCATTGCGCTGTGCGGCATCGTGCTCGTGTCCGGCGTGTCGTTCTATGGCCTGCTCGACGGCGGCAAGACGATCGAGGTGCTGACCGCGGGCGCGCTGCCGCCGGTCTCGATCAATCTGCGCTTCGGCTTGTGGGAAGGCTTTTTCGCGTTCAGCGTCAATCTGGTCGCGCTGCTCGGCGCGTTGCATCTGTGGGACCGTCTGCGCGGCAACTACGTGGCGTTGCTGTTGTACCTGATTCTCGTGATGGGCATCGACGGCATGGTGCTGACCCGCGACCTGTTCAATCTGTTCGTCTTTCTCGAGATCGTGTCGATCGCGACGTACGGCTTGTTCGGGATCGAGCGCACCAGCGCCGCGCTCGCCGCCGCGTTCAAGTACATCATCGCCACCGTGATCGCGTCGACGTTGTTCCTGCTCGGCGCGGTGCTGCTCTACTACGCGAGCGGCACGCTGAACATCGACGAACTGCTGTCGCTGCGCGACCGGCTCGGCGATCCGATCGGCACGACTGCGATCCTTCTTGTATTCGCGAGCCTCGTGATCGAGCTGAAACCCTTTCCAGCGAACGGCTGGGGGCTCGACGTCTACGAGACCGCGCCGAGCGGCGTCGCGGCCATGGTGTCGGTCGGCGTGTCGGCGGGGGTGTTTTTCGCGTTGTTCAAATTACTGCCGCTGTTCGACGGTCAGCTGACGCTGCTCGCGGTGTCGGGCGGCGTCACGTTCCTGTTTTCGAACCTGCTCGCGATCAAGCAGACGAAGCCGCAGCGCGTGCTCGGCTATTCGTCGACCGGCCAGATGGCGCTCATGATGCTGTCGCTCGCGCTGCTGCGCCAGGTCGGCGCGGACGCATCGATTCCGCTCGTGGTGGGCGGCCTCTTCATCAACCATCTGTTTGCGAAGGCCGGCCTATTCTGGCTGAACGGCGTGCTGCGGCGCCACCGCGACGATGCGCGCGCGATCCTGTCGCGCAGCCCGCTCCTGATCGCGCTGCTCGGGCTCTTCCTCGTCGCGATCGCCGGGCTGCCGCCGTTTCCCGGCTTCTGGGCGAAGTGGGAACTCGTCTTGCGCCTGACCGCCGCCGGCAAGCCCTACTGGATCGTGCTGATCCTGACCGGCTCGCTGCTCGAAGCGGGCTATATGTTCCACTGGTTCGTGCGCGCGCTGGCTCCGTCCGACCACGAGCCCAAAGCCCGTCCCAACGTCGTCGCGCTGCTGCCGCTCTTCGGCGTCGCGGTGCTGCTGATCGCGGCGGCCTACATGGCGGCCGTGTTCTCCGGCGTCGCGTCGGCGTGGATCTTCTCGCCGCTTGCGGCGGGCGCGCTGTTCTATGCGGCCGATCGTCTGCCGGGGCGCGTGAAAGGCGTGCTCGCGCTGATCGCGATTGCGCTGATCGGCAGTCTGCTTTGTGATGGCACGACCGGCATCGGCAGACTGTTCGCGTGGTTGCTGCTCGCGGGCAGCCTCGTGATCGCCGCGGCGAGCCTCTATCGCGACGACGTGCGCACCGGCTTCTATCCGATGCTCGTCGTACTGACGCTCTCGATTCCGGCGCTGCTGCGCTCATCGACGACGCTCGAGTTCTTCTATAGCTGGGAAATCATTACGCTGTCGTCGTGCTTCCTGATCGCGAAATGCCGGCGCGCGGGACCGCATGTGCTGACCTTCCTGCTGTTTTCGCTGCTGGCGGCGTTCTTCCTGCTCGCGGGCTTCGCCAGCGTCGCGGCTATCGACGACACGATCGCGCTATCCGCGCTGATCCACTCGGGACCGGAAGCGAACCGCGCCTTCGTGCTGCTCGCGGCCGGCTTTCTGATCAAGGCCGGCGCGATCGGCGTGCATATATGGCTGCCGGGCGCCTACACCGAGGCGGAAGACGACGTGACCGCGATGCTCTCGGCGGTGGTCAGCAAGGTCGCGATGTTCGGCCTGCTGATCGGCACTTATCTGACGATACGCTCGGAGGTCGGCCTCGAACTCGCGCACGTCATGACATGGATAGGCATGCTCACTACGCTGTCCGGCGCGCTGATGGCGTATCGGCAGAACGACTTCAAACGCATGCTCGCGCTCTCGAGCATGAGCCAGATCGGCTATATCGTGACCGCGATCGGCTTGATGAGTCATCTCGGCTGGGTCACGGCGTTGTACCTGGTCGCCAATCATATGTTCGTGAAGGGCATTCTGTTCCTTGCGCTCGCAGGCGTGATCCTGCGCACCGGCACGCACAATTTCGCCGATGTGGGCGGCCTCGCGCGCGAGATGCCGCTCACGTTCGCGATGGTCGTGATCGCGCTCGTGTCGATGTCCGGCCTGCCACCGCTGATGGGCTTCGGCGGCAAGTGGCTGCTGCTGAGCGCAATGACCAACAAGGGCTGGTACGGACTCGTCGTTTGCGGGCTGATCGCGACCTGCGTCGGCTTTCTGTACATGCTGCGCCTGCTGAACGGCGTCTTTCTCGGACCGCGCCCGCCGCAGCGTCCGAACGTGCGCGAAGCACCGGTGATGCTGCTCGTGCCGCAGTTCCTGTTCGTGGTCGGCATCATGGTCCTGTCGTTCTTCCCGAAGCTGCTGATCGAGCCGGTGTCGGCCGCGATCGATCCGCAGTTCGCGGCGACACTGGTGTGGGGCGGCATGTCGCTCGAAAGCATCTACGGGTTCTGGAATCCGACACCGGTCGTGATCGGCGTGCTGGTCGTCACCGCAATCGTGTTCGGGCTCGGCGTGCTCTACTATCGCAGCCGGCGCGGCAACGCGCGCAACGCCCCCGACTTTTACCACTTCTACCGGCCGATATTGAGCCGCACCGTGCCGCCGGTCGCGCAGCTATTCTGGCGCGGCATCTCGCACTTGGCGCTCGCGGCGGCGGCACGGATACGGCGCGTCTATACCGGCAATGGGCAGACCTACGCGCTCTATGTACTGCTGTACTTTCTCGTGATCTATTTTGCGAGTACGGGGCTGGGTGCGGCGCGAACGCAATAACGACAATGACCCCGCGCCGCACGGCTTCAATCACTCACTCGCTCGTCGACTCGACCGGCAATTGCGCGCCGCTATCGCGCGCGGGACGTTGCACGGCCCGAACGAGCCCGCTGCCGCCGCCACCGCAGAAGAACAGATCCGCACCGTTCGATTCGAGTCCGGAGATGCCCGTGCCGGCCGGCATCTCGACGCTCTCGAGCACCTCGCCACTGCGCGGATCGATATGTCTGAGCTCGCTTTCGTCACCCTCCCACGTGCCATGCCACAGTTCGCCGTCGACCCACGTGATGCCGGTCACGTAGCGATTCGATTCGATCGTGCGCAGCACCGCGCCCGTGTCCGGATCGACCTGATAAATTTTTCGTTCGGGGTACTGACCCACCCACAGCGAACCTTCGGCCCATGTCAGCCCCGACTGGCCGCCGTCGCCAGGCGCGGCGATCGTCGATAGCACGCGGCCACTTTGCGGATCGATCTTCTGGATTCGACCATGCGCGAGCTGGAACAGGTGCTCGCCGTCGAAGGCCGTGCCCGCGTCGGCGGCCACCGCGATCGAGCGCAGCGTCTCGCCGCTCGCGGGATCGATCGCCTCGAGCCGTTCGCCGGTCGCGATCCACACCTGCCGGCCGTCGTAGGTGACCCCGTTCACTCTATCGACGCCCTTGAAGGGACCATATTCGCGGACGATTCTTGCGGCTGAGCGGTTCATAACGGCCATCCTATTCACGAAGGGAATGGAGAGGGGAGTAACAAAGCGGTCGCGAATCCGGCGATGGGCGGCGTCATCCAGCGGCGCGCCCGCCCGTCGCCTACCGGCTGCACCTTGCCGGCCGCGGCGAGCGCATCGAGCGCGCGCTGCACGGTGCGCTGACTCGCGCCGAGCACCAGAGCAAGCGCCGAGCTCGACCACGATTCGCCGTCCGATAGAAACGCAAGCAACGCCGCGTGCTCGCCTTCGACTGGCGGCGCCAGCACGACGACCTCGCGCGCATGACGCGGCGCGAACGCGAAGCCGCGCGACGTGGCGCGGACGCTCGCGAGTGTGCCGAGCGCCGCGCGCAGCCGGCCGATTTCAACGCGCAAGCGCGCGCGATGCGATTCGTCGGCGCGTTTGGCGCGGAATGCGCGCGCAACGAGCGTGTCGCGCGGCACGTCATCAGGCCATGCCTCGCCGAGCATGCGCGCGAGTGCAAACAGGACCGGCCGGCTCCCCAGCGCAACCGTCGCGTTGGCATCGCGGATCGCGTAGCGGCAAGCGTCGATGATCAGCGGGCCGCCCGCCTGGTTGGCGGTCAGGAGCTTCTCGACTTGATCGAGCAGAACCGGCTCTTCTTCGCCATGAGCAATGATACGCGCCGCCGGTTTGCGCAGCGCCAGCGAAGCGCTTTCGACTTCCGCGATCAACGCCGGAATACGGGCCTCGCGTGCCGCGCGTTGGGCACGCGCCAGCGCGGTTCGGGCAGCGCCGCTGCGCAAACGCCGCAGCGCCACGCCCGCGACGACCAGCTCATGCGCGGCACGCAACGCGGGCGGAAACAGCCGGGAATCGAGAGCAGCGAGCCTGCGCTCCGCTTCGTCGAGACGGCCGATCAGCAGTAGGCGCCGCGCCGCCAGATACCGTGCATGCGCGGCATTGACGCGATCGCCATGCGCGTCGAGCGTTGCGGTCGCGGTATCGAGTGTTCTGGCAGGCCACGCAAGATCGCGCGACGCGAGCGCGATCTCCGCTTCGGCGACCACGCATCTCGCACGCTCCACCGCATGCCGCGCGCCGAATGCGCGCGCGGCGCCGCGTACGAGCGCCTTGGCGCGCACGAAATCGCCGAGCTGCGCCATCGCGATGCCGCGCAGCGCGAGTGCCGGCGCGTCGTCGCGCAACGCGACCCGGTCGAGCGCGCCGAGCGGATCGCCGGCCGCGAGCGCGCGCGCCGCCGCCGAGATCAGCGCGTCCACGGCGAGTGATTCCGCGCGCAGCACGTCAATGCATCAAGCAAATCCCGCCACACTTGTCACTCCCACCCGGTCGATGCCCGCCCCTAATCTAGCATGACCATCCACCCTCACCGACGCCGTCGCGGCAAGGGCCCGCGCGGCGCGGCACAACCCACGGAGGAATCCACCATGACCACGCATCCGACCGGAACACGCGAACAATGGCTCGCCGCGCGACGCACGCTGCTCGACGCGGAAAAGGCCTATACGCGACAAGGCGACGAGCTCGCGCGGCAACGCCAGGCGCTGCCGTGGGTGAGGATCGAGAAGGACTATCGCTTCGATACCGACGAAGGCAGCGCGTCGCTCGCCGATCTGTTCAGAGGACGCTCGCAGTTGCTCGTCTATCACTTCATGTTCGGCCCCGACTACACGGCGGGCTGCCCGTCGTGCTCGTCGATTGCCGACGGCTTCGACGGTTTCGCCGTGCATCTCGCGCATCATGACGTGATGCTGATGGCGGTGTCGCGCGCGCCGCTCGCGAAGCTGCAGGCTTACAAACAGCGCATGGGCTGGACGTTTCCGTGGGCGTCGTCGGCACGCGGCGATTTCAATTTCGACTTCAACGTCTCATTCACCGAGGCGCAGCAGCGCGAAGGCAACATCGAGTACAACTACGAACGCAACAGCCATGCGATGGACGTGACGCCCGCCCCCGCACCAGTCGCACAGTTCGCGGCGACCTGCGGCACCGACGCGGCCACCTATACGCGAGACCGGCCCGGCTTGAGTGCCTTCGTGCTCGAAGACGGCGTGGTCTACCACACCTACTCGACGTATGCGCGCGGCGTCGATGGGCTGTGGGGCATGTACCAGTGGCTCGATCGCGCACCGAAGGGGCGCAACGAGAAGGGCATCTGGTGGCGTCGTCACGACGAGTACGAGCGGTCATGAGCCCGCTCGTGCGCGCTGCCCGCGCGAGCGGACAGCGCCTCGCCACGCGGCGCGCGGCCGGCGCATCGGAGCGCGTGTTCGTTGGCTTCTGCGCGTTGCTGTTCGTCGCTAGCGTCGCGGCGACACTTGCTCACAACGCGTCGATGCCGGCGATGGGCCGCTTACCGATGCCCGCAGGCTCGTCGATGTCGACACTATGGATGCCGACCTGTGGGCGCACCTGGGCTCGCGCCGCCGCATCGTTCATCAGCATGTGGATCACGATGATGGCGGCGATGATGCTGCCGTCGCTGGTGTCGATGCTGCTCCGCTATCGCGACGCGATCGGCGCGCGGGCAACGGCGGGGCGACGCGCGCTGCTGACGATGCTGGTGAGCGGCGGATATGCCCTCGTATGGATAGCGCTCGGGGCCGCCGTGTTTGTGCTGGGCGCCGCGCTCGCGGCGCTCGAATTGCGCTGGTCGGCGCTCGCGCGGTCGGCGCCGCTCGCGGCCAGCGGCATCGTCCTGCTTGCGGGTGCGTTGCAGTTCAGCACATGGAAAGCGCGCCGCCTCACCTGCTGTCGCGCGGCACCGCGTCTCGCTGCCGATGCGGCAAGCGCGTGGCGCTACGGTCTGCGCATCGGTATCGATTGCGCCGGCTGCTGCGCGGGGCTGACGGCAGTGCTGCTCGTCGTCGGCATGACGGATTGGCGCTGGATGGCCGCCGTGACCGCCGCGATCACCGCCGAGCGTCTCGCACCGGACGGCGCACGCGTTGCACGGGCGGTCGGCGTCGTAGCCGTCGCCAGCGGAGCTTTGATGCTCGTAAAAGCCGTCTCGGGCGGTTGACGCAGACACTGCAACTGCAACCAATCGGTTCAGGAATCGATCCGCGACGGCCCAGCCATCTCAATATTGTTTTAATTCCAGGAACAGTGAGTTCGGAAATTAGGTATTTACCCTAGTTCCCGCTCCCCCTAGACTGTCATCACTGCTGCAGACAAACGCGTTTAGCAGCCGAACAAGACAAACCTGGAGGTAGTAAAAAATGAAATCGCTCGTTCAAGCTGTCGTTATCGCCGCTACCCTCGCTGCTCCGGTAGCCGTTTTCGCTCAATCGAACCAGCCGCTGACGCGCGAGCAGGTCCGCCAGGAGCTGATTCAGGTCGAAAAGGCCGGCTACAACCCGGCACGTTACAACCCGAACGAATACCCGTCGAACATTCAGGCTGCTGAAGCGCGCGTGGCTGCGCAAAACAGCGCGGTCGGCGGCGTGGCAAGCGGTTCGTCGCAGCAAGGCCGCGCAGCGCAGTAAGCTGCGTCCCGGCTGGAAAGTTGCTGTAGCTGTACCTGCTGGAGCGCTCTGCCATAGCGCTCCCGCGGCTTCCCCTGCTGGCCCGCCATCGCGATTGAATGCGATGGCGGGCCAGTTCCGTTTGGGGTGCCGCCGCGGGCTCTGTCTTAAACGGCGCCCGGGTTGATATAAGCAGTCTTCACCGTCGTATAGAACTCGCGCGCGTAGCTGCCCTGCTCGCGCGGACCGTAGCTCGACCCCTTCCTGCCGCCGAACGGTACGTGATAATCGACACCCGCCGTCGCGGTGTTGACCATCACCATGCCGGCCTGCACATGGCGGCGAAAGTGGCTCGCGTACTTCAGCGACGTCGTACAGATGCCGGCCGACAGGCCGAACTCGGTGTCGTTGGCAACCGCGAGTGCCTCCTCGTAGTCCTTGACCTTGATGACCGACGCCACCGGCCCGAACACCTCTTCGCGGTTGATGCGCATGGCCGAGGTCGTCTCGGTGACCAGCGCGGGCGCGAGGAAGTAGCCGCGCGTCGGGCCTTCGACGCGCTCGCCCCCGAACACCGTGCCGCCCTCTTCGCGCGCGATCGCCAGATAGCGCTCGTCCTGCGCCAACTGCTTATCGTCGACGACCGGGCCGATGTGCGTGCCGTCCGCAAGTGCATCGCCGACCTTCAGCGCCTGCATGCGGGTCTTCATGCCATCGATAAAGCGGTCATAGATCCCGGCGGTCACGATCAGCCGGCTCGATGCCGTGCAACGCTGGCCGGTCGAATAGAACGCGCCGTTGATGCAGGCTTCGATCGCGACATTCAGATCGGCGTCGTCGAGCACGACCATCGGGTTCTTGCCGCCCATTTCCAGCTGGAACTTCTTGCCCGATTCGAAGCACTTCGCGCCGATCGCGCGGCCTGTCGAAACGGATCCGGTAAAGCTCACCGCATCCACATCCGGCGACGTCACGAGCGCCTCGCCGACCACCGAGCCGCGTCCCATCACCAGATTGATCACGCCTGCCGGCGCGCCCGCGTCGGCGATGATCTTGACCAGCTCCCATGTGCTGGCCGGCACCAGATCGGCCGGCTTGATCACGACCGTGTTGCCGTAGGCAAGCGCCGGCGCAATTTTCCACGCCGGAATCGCGATCGGAAAATTCCACGGGGTAATCAGGCCGACCACGCCGACCGGCTCGCGCGTCATTTCGACCGTCATGCCCGGACGCACCGACGGCACCGTTTCGCCGCCGAGGCGCAGCGCTTCACCCGCGAAGAACTTGAAGATCTGCCCGGCGCGGCCCACTTCGCCGATCGCCTCGGGCAGCGTCTTGCCCTCTTCGCGGGCGAGCAACTTGCCGAGCTCCGCCTTGCGCGCGAGGATCGCGCTGCCCGCCTGGTCGAGCAGATCGAAACGCTGCTGCGGCGTGGACAACGACCACGTCGCGAAGGCCTTGCGCGCTGCGCTGATCGCGCGGTGCGTCTGCTCGGCGTCGGCCTGTGCGAACTCGCCGATCACGTCGTCGAGATTCGACGGATTGACGTTGCGCGAAACGCTGGCACCGTCGACCCACTGTCCGTCGATGTAGTTTGCAAACTGACTCATTTCCTCATTCTCCTTTCGAAAACCGCAGCGACAATCCCGTTAGGCAGCAACCAGCATGCCACGGGCCGCGAGATTGCGGTACAGCGCACGCACGCCGAACGTCCACGGTTCGATTTCCGTGGACAGGCGCACCGTGTTGGTCAGCGCGCCGAGTTGCGGCGTCGAGATCGTCACGCGATCGCCGAGGTGGTGCGTGAAGCCGGCGCCGGGCGCGTCACGATCCTTGATCGGCGAAAACATCGTGCCGAGGAACAGCATGAAGCCGTCCGGGTACTGGTGATGGCGGCCGTAAGTCTGCGCGACGAGGTCGGCCGGGTCGCGGCTGATCTCGGTCATGTGGCTCACGCCGTCGAGTACGAAGTCGTCATCCCCGCCTTCGACGCGCAGCGACACGCTCGCGGTGCGCACCGAGTCGAGCGAGAACGTGCCGTCGAACAGCCGCACGAACGGGCCGATCGCGCACGAGCCGTTGTTGTCCTTGCACTTGCCGAGCAGCAGCGCCGAGCGGCCTTCGATGTCGCGGAGGTTGACGTCGTTGCCGAGCGTCGCGCCGACGATGCGGCCGCGGCTATTCACCGCCAGCACGATCTCCGGCTCCGGGTTGTTCCACACCGACGCGGCGAGCAGACCGACGTCCGCGCCGAAGCCGACCGCCGACATGGGCTGCGACTTCGAAAACACTTCGGCATCCGGACCAATGCCGACTTCCATGTATTGCGACCACGCATCGCGCCGCTCGAGCTCGGCCTTCAGCTTCATCGCGGCTTCGGAGCCAGGCTTGATTTTCGACAGGTCGGTGCCGATCGTCGACGCGATCGTCTCACGCACTTCCTTCGCCTTCGCCGGATCGCCGCCGGCCTGCTCCTCGATCACGCGCTCGATCAGGCTCACCGCGAACGTGACGCCGCAGGCCTTGATCGCCTGCACGTCGCACGGTGCCAGCAGGCGCACGGCAGGTGCGCTCGCACCCGGCAGGTTCGCTGCGATCAGTTGCGCGACCGGCCCGAGCGATACGCCCGGCGCGCTGCGCGCGAATTGCGCGGCATCGTCGCGCTCGAACAGGTCGGCGGTCGTCGGCACGGCCGTGGTGATGTCGAACACCTCGCCGCCGCGCACGACGACCACGCACGGTCCTTCGTGCTGCTCGGTCTTGCGCCACACGCGGCCGATCAGCAACGCGTCGTTCACGTCGCCGGGAAGAAAGCTGGAAGGGGAAGTTGCGGACATGGGATGGGCTCTTTCGGATAAGTGGGAAAACGGGCAAGGCCGGGCGTCGCGTTGCATGCGAAGCCCGGCCTTGTCACCTGCATGTCAATGCGAATGCCGTGGATTGCCGCGCTCGGCGATCACCTTCAGATACAGCGTCGCCGGTTCGAGGCAGCCGCCGGTTGAAAGCTGGCCGACCGTCTTGCGATACAGCTCCTGCCACGGCGTTTGAGCGGGCGGGATCTCGAACCGCATGGTTTCGCGGCGCCGCGCGAGTTCGGCTTCGTCGACCAGCACGTTGACGCTGCGCGAATTCAGATCGACGCGGATGCGGTCGTTCGTGCGCAAAAGCGCGAGGCCGCCGCCCGCCGCCGCTTCCGGCGACATGTTCAGAATCGACGGGCTCGCGGACGTGCCGCTCTGACGGCCGTCGCCGAGCGTCGGCAGCGACGTGATGCCCTGGCGCACGAGCGCCGCCGGCGGCGCCATGTTGACGACCTCGGCGCTGCCCGGATAGCCGACCGTGCCCGTGCCGCGAATCACGAGGATGCAATGCTCGTCGATTTCGAGCGACGGGTCGTTGATGCGCGCGTGATAGTCCTCGGGACCGTCGAACACGATGGCGCGTGCTTCGAAAGTGTTTTCCGCGCCGGGCTCGCTCAGATAGGTCTTGCGGAACGCATCGCCGACCACCGACATCTTCATGATCGCGCTGTCGAAGAAGTTGCCCGACAGCACCATGAAGCCCGCACCGTGCTTGAGCGGCTCGTCGGTCGTCTTGATCACCTCGCGATCCGGCGTGGGCGCGGCGGCCGCGATTTCGCCCATCGTGCGTCCCGACACCGTCAGGCATTGCTCGTGCACGAGGCCGCCTTTCGCGAGCTCGCGCATCACCGCCGGCACGCCGCCCGCGCGATGGAAGCTCTCGCCGAGATATTCGCCGGCGGGCATGCAGTTGACGATCAGCGGCACCTGCTCGCCGACTCGCTGCCAATCTTCGAGACTCAGTTCGACGCCCATGTGACGCGCGATCGCGATCAGATGCGGCGGGCAGTTGGTCGAGGCACCGAGCGCCGAGGCGACCACGATCGCGTTTTCGAACGCTTCTTTCGTCATGATCTTCGATGGCCGCACGTCCTCGCGCACCAGATCGACGATCCGCTTGCCGGTCGCGTAGGCCATCTGGCCCCGCTCACGGTACGCGGCCGGAATGCTTGCGCAACCGGGCAGCGACATGCCGAGCGCTTCGGCGAGGCTGTTCATCGACAGCGCGGTGCCCATCGTGTTGCAGTGACCGATCGACGGGGACGACGCGGTGGTCAGCTCCATGAAGCCTTCGTAATCGATCTCGCCGGCCGCGAGCAGATTGCGCGCATGCCAGATCACAGTGCCCGAGCCGACGCGCTTGCCGTCATGCCAGCCGTCGAGCATCGGGCCGCCGGACAGCACGATCGCCGGCATGTCGACCGTGGCTGCCGCCATCAGGCAAGCAGGCGTGGTCTTGTCGCAGCCGGTAGTCAGCACGACGCCGTCGAGCGGAAAGCCGTGCAGAATTTCGACGAGGCCCAGATACGCGAGATTACGGTCGAGCGCGGCGGTCGGCCGGCGGCTCTGCTCGGCGAGCGGATGCACCGGAAACTCCATCGGAATGCCGCCCGCGTCGCGGATGCCGGCCTTCGTGCGGGCCGCGAGTTCGATGTGATGCCGGTTGCACGGCGCGAGATCGCTGCCTGTCTGCGCGATGCCGATGATCGGCCGACCCGACTGCAGCTCTTCGCGCGTCAGACCGTAGTTCATGAAACGCTCGACGTACAGCGCCGTCATATCCGCGTGCGAAGGATCGTCGAACCATTCCTGACTGCGCAGACGGCGCGGGGTGGATGCTGACATGATGCTTGTCTCTCTTTGGTGAGGGTTGCTTAGGCGTGCTCTGCCTGTTTTGCGCGCTTGTCTGCACGCGCCGTCTCGCGGCCGGAGCCGCCCGTTTCATTCGAGGCGGCCTGCGCCAGCATCGTGCGCGGCACGAGCAGGATCAGCACGCAGCTGATCAGCAGGCACGCACCGAGTGCGTAGGTGCCGTTGTTGATGTCGCCGGTCAGATCTTTCGCGACGGCGGTAATCATCGAACCGGTAAAGCCGGACAGGTTGCCGATCGCATTGATCATCGCGATGCCGGCAGCCGCCGCGGCGCCCGACAGCAGCTGTCCGGGGAACGTCCAGTAAATCGGCATCAACGCAAGGATGCCGGCGGTGGCAATCGTCAGAAACGTGATTGCCCACACCACATGATGCGCCAAAGCTGCGCTCATGATGAGCCCGACGCCGCCGATCAGCGCCGGAATGGCCGCATGCAGGCGGCGTTCACCGGTCTTCTTCGAGTGCGCGGCGTTCGCCAGCGTCGCGACGATCGCCACGCCATACGGAATCGCGGTCAAGAGGCCGATATGCAGCGGGTCATGAACGCCGGTCGCCTTGATGATCGAAGGCAGCCAGAATGCGAGTCCGTAGAAGCCGGTATTGAAGGTGAGCAAGATCGCGACCAGCAGCCATACGCGCGGATCGCGCACCGCCGAGCCGAAGCGCGCGGTCTTGTGCGCGCTTTCGCGCTGCAGATTGGCCGCGAGCAGCTTCTTCTCCTGCGCCGTGAGCCAGTTGGCGCGGTCGATGCCGTCGTCGAGCGAGAAGTAGACGACGAATGCGGTCAGCAGCGACGGCACGCCTTCGATCAGCAGCATCCACTGCCAACCCTGGTAGCCGAACAGACCCGCGGTGTGATCCATCAGCCACCCGGAAACGACGCCGCCGAGCATCAGGCTGACCGGCATCGCGATCAGGAAGCCGGACATCACGCGGCTTTGCCGCTGCGCCGGAAACCAGTAGTTCAGGTAGAGGATCACGCCGGGGAAAAAGCCGGCTTCGCAGATGCCGAGCAGAAAGCGCAGCGCATAGAACATCGTCGCTGTTTCGACGTGCGCGAAGTGCGCGAGCGGCCCGACGAACGCGAGCGCCATCGACACGAGCCCCCACGTGAACATGATCCGCGCGATCCAGAAGCGCGCGCCGTAGCGATGCAGGAACACGTTGCTCGGCACTTCGAAAATGAAGTAGCCCCAAAAGAAGGCGCTCGCGCCGATTGCGTACATCGTGTCGGACAGGCCGAGATCGTCGAGCATCTGAAGCTTCGCGAAGCCGACGTTTACGCGATCCAGATAGGCGACGACGTAGCACAGCAGCAGCACCGGCAGCAGGCGGCGCACCACCTTGCGATAGGTTTGTTCCTCGAATTCGTCGATCCGCGCGGCGGGCGCGGCCTTTGTGGACGGTACAGCGGCCATTCAAATCTCCATCAGCGGGTTTTTCGTTCGAAATGCCGTTGCGTGCGGGCCCGCGCAGCATGAGCGGCGAGCCGCGCGGCAAAGTTACCGGTAACATTTCAGGCTGTGGATGTTACGCGCGGCTCACCCGGTGGACAACCACGGGATATCCCTAAGCCGCCGGCCGACGTTTCGGCGGGCTTCAATAACCCCGCAATTTCGCGCGACGGGATGGGCGAACCGTCATTTATGCGCTGTCGCGTGCAATCACCGTGAAGTCGATCTTGACCGCTTTGCGGTGCCGCCCCTCGCCCGCGTCGCGCTCCGCGAGCGCGGCGAGCAGTGTTTCGCCGGCGCGCAGGCCGATGCCGTAGGCATCGACCGACACCGTCGTGATGCTCGGCTGACAGCACCACGACACCTCGAAGTTGCCGAAGCCAGCAACCGCGATGTCGCCCGGCACCGACAGCCCGCGCCGATGACACTCCATGATCGCGCCGAACGCCGACATGTCACTCACGCACATCACGGCCTCGGTATCGGGCCACGTGTCGAGCAATGCGCCGATGGCGGGGCCACCGTGACTCATCGTGATCGGCGAATCGCCGAGCCGGATCACGCGCGGCTCACCAAGGCCCAGCGCCTTCATTTCGGCGACGTAGCCGCGCATCCGGTCATGCCCGCGCCGATCGCGCTCGCTCGCGCCGGCGATGAAGCCGATCCGCCGATAACCGCGCTCGTGCAGATGCCGGACCATCGCCCGCGCCGCAGCCGAATTCGAAAAGCCGACCACCGTGTCGATCGGATCGCTCGGCAGGTCCCACATCTCGACGACCGGAATGCCGGCGCGCTGCAACAGCATGCGCGTCGCCTCGGTGTGCCGGCTGCCCGTCAGCGCGACGCAGCGCGGTTGATGACGCAGCATCGAGCGCACCAGCAGCTCTTCCTGTTCGAGGCGGTAGTCCGTATCGCCGAGCAGCAGTTGCAGACCATGCGGACTCAGCGCGGCATTCAGGCCGCGCACGGTGTCGGAGAAGTTCGAACTGGACAGCGACGGCACCAGCACGGCGACGAACTCCGAGCGCCCCGACGACAGCGCGCCCGCCGCCGCATCGGCGACGTAGCCGAGTTCGTCGATGACCTTCTGCACGCGTTCGCGGGTCGCCTGCGACACGTTGCGGCCCGCGAGCACGCGCGAGACGGTCATCTTCGAGACGCCCGCGCGTTCGGCGACATCGGACATGCGGGGCGGAACGGGTGGCCTGGACGTCATGATAGGAATCGGGGCGAATGCGCAAGGGTCACGGAACGCACATGATAGCGGGGCGCTCCTGACGAAGCGACCAGGGCAACGTCAGGGTTGCGTTTTGCGGCGCGTGTCGTCGCGGTGTACGGCCTGTTAGCGCTCGAAGCCCACCGTGCAGCGTGCCTGGATCTGCCCCGCCACCGGCGCGCGGAACGAAAACAGCCCGCCCGCCAGCGGCTGATGCTGCCGTTCGAGCGCGGTCAGTCCCTTCCATGCGGTCGACACATATACCGTTTGCAGATCGTCGCCGCCGAACGCGAGCTTCGTCACGTTCGCGCACGGCAACGGCACCTGACCGACCAGCGCGCCCGCGGGCGAGTACCGTTCGATGCGCCAGCCGCCGAACAACGCGACCCACACGAAGCCCTCGGCGTCGACGGCCATGCCGTCGGGATGGCCGTCGCCCGAGATCGCAGCGAAGATCCGCTTGCCCGACAGCGCGCCGTTCGCGGCGACGTCGAATGCGTAGACCACCCGGCGCATCGTGTCGTTGTGATACAGCGTGCGGCCGTCCGGGCTCATCGCCGGGCCGTTCGTGATCACGTAGTCGTCGTCCTGCGCAAGCGCCGCGCCGTCTTCGTTCACGCGATACAGCGTGCCGCTGGGCGCCGCTTCCGCATCATCCATCGAGCCGAACCACAGGCGTCCCTGCGCATCGACGAACCCATCGTTGAGCCGGTTGCCCGGCAGATGCGGTTCGACGTCGATGAGCTTGCTGAACTGCCCGCTCGCGGCATCGAAACGATGCAAGCCGCCAGGCAGTCCGCACACGAACGTGCCATCCGCGAGCGGCGCCAGAAAGCCCGGTTGGTCGGGCGCCTGCCACGTCCGCTGTTCGCCGGTCCCGACGGACAGCCGATGAATCCGGCGACCCTTGATATCGACGAAATACACGGCGTTTTCGGCGGCCTGCCAAAGCGGCCCTTCGGCGAGTTCCGCGCCGACCGCCCATACGCACACAGGGACCGGCATGCTCATTCTCCGTACCAGCCTGCGTCGACGAAGTAATCACGGCCGGAGCAGCGGGAGGCGTCGTCCGATGCGAGAAACAGCGCCATGCGCGCGACGTGCTCCGGCTCGATGCGCTGTTGCAGACACTGACTCGCGACGACCTTCGCCTCGCTCTCCGCCGATTGCCACAGCTGCATCTGCCGCGGCGTCTTCACCGCACCGGGGATGATGCAGTTCACGCGAATGCCCGCGCCACCGAGGTCGCGCGCCAGACCGCGCGTGAGCCCTTCGATGCCGGCCTTCGCGGTCATGTAGATCGCGAGGTTCGGCAGCGCCAGATGCCACGACACCGAGCCGAGATTCAGGATCACGCCGCGCCCCGCGCGACGCATGCCGTTCGCGGCGGCTTGCGCGCAGAAGAACTGGTGCCGCAGATTCACCGCGATACGGTCGTCCCAGTAGCTCGCGGTGAGCTCGCCGATTTCGTGCCGGTCGTCGTTGCCGGCGTTGTTGACGAGCACGTCGATCGGACCCGCCGCCTCGACGATCGCGGCAAACGTGCTTTCGATCGCGTCCACGCTGCGCAGGTCGCAGCGCCGGAACGTCGGCGGATGCTTCGCGTGGCGAAGCGTTTCCTGCAGCGCGAGCGAATCGTGCTCGGCGACGTCGAGAAAGAACACGCGCGCGCCCTGCTGCGCGAAGGCTTCGACCATTGCAGCGCCGATCCCGCTGCCACCGCCGGTCACGACGATCGTTTTGTCCGACAGGCTCGGATAGATTGCGTACGACATCAGATATTCCACTTGTTACGAGTAGGACCACACATAGGGCGGCACGCGTCGGCGTGCCCCACCGCTTACGCCACGATCTCGACTTCGCTCAGCATGCGCCAGTTGCGTTCGAGCGTTCGCGTCGCGGAGCCCGCGACCGTGGCCGTGCCCCTCAGATGAATGTCGCGGCTCGAACTGCCGACCAGCAGATCGAAGTCGCCCGGCTCGACGATGCGCTCGCCGCGCGCGTCGGTGAAGTTCAGCATGTCGACCGGCAGTTTCACGCGCACACGGCTCGATGCACCCGCCGCGAGCGGCACACGCGCGAACGCCTTCAACTCGCATATCGGCCGCGTAACCGACGCTTGCCGGTCGCGCACGTAGATCTGCACGATTTCGGTGCCATCGCGCGCGCCGATGTTCTCGACGGTGAAGCTCAGTTCGAGCGTGCCATTTTCGATTGGCACTTCACTGTGCGCAAGCGCGAGATCGCCGTAACGAAACCGCGTATAGCCGAGGCCGAAACCGAACGGATAGCGGCAACCGAAGTGGTACGCGATCGGCGTTCCCGCGCTCTTCAGACGATGGTTGTAGACATACGGCACGGCGCCGGCGCTCTTCGGCACCGACAGCGGCATACGGCCGCTGAAATTGGCGCGGCCCACCAGCAGATCGGCCAGCGCTTCGGCGCCACGCTCGCCCGGCGCGAACGCCATGATCTGCGCGGCGATGCGCTCTTCGAGGCCGCCGAGATTGTACGGACGGCCGCCCGTCATCACGACGACCGTCGGCGTGCCGCTATCGACCACCGCTTGCAACAACGCCTGCTGCACGCCGGGCAGATCGAGGCTGTCGGTATCGGACCCTTCGCCGACCGTGCCGGATTGGAACAGGCCCGCCAGATCGCCGACGAACACCAGCGCGACGCCCGCTTGCCGCGCCGCATCGACCGCGGCGGCGATGCCGTCGGTGTCCTTGCTGATCAGCTCGTCGCAATGCGCGTCGCCGGTCAGATCGAGCGACACGTCGCCCGGGAACACCGGTGCGCCCGCGCGGCGCTCCTTGATGATGTCGCAGCCCTGCGCGTGGATCACGCGCTCGTTGCCGAGCAGCGCGCGCAACGCACGCAGCGGCGTCGCGATCGACGCGGTGGACTGCTCGCCGCTGTTGATCAGGTGCACCGGGAAGCTATAACCGGCGAGCAGCGCGAGCGGATCGTCAGCGGTCGGGCCGATCACCGCGATCTTTTCCGCGCCGTTCGCGTTGAGCGGCAACACCTCGCCTTCATTGCGCAGCAGCACCGCCGATTCGAGCGCAACCTGATACGCGGTATCGCCCGCGGCCGCGCTTTTCACGTCGACACCTTCAGGATCGACGTACGGATTCTCGAACAGGCCGAGCTGGAACTTCACCCGCAGCACGCGCGAGACCGCCGTATCGATCGTTGCTTGGGTGATCTCGTTACGTTCGAGCGCTTCCTTCAGATGCACGGCGCACTCGTGTCCGGGCAGCTCGACGTCGAGACCGGAGTTGAACGCGAGCGCCGCGGCCGATGCGCTGTCGCGCGCCACCGCGTGGTGGCTGTACAGCAGATCCACGCCCGCGTAATCCGCAACGACGAGACCATCGAAGCCCCACTTCTCGCGCAGCGTGTCATGCAACAGCGCGCGGTCGCCATGACAGGGCACGCCGTCGACGTCGTGATAAGCCGGCATCACCGAACCGGCGTTCGCGAGCTTCACGGCCATTTCGAACGGCAACATGAACACGTCGTTCAGTTCGCGCGGTCCGACATGCACCGGCGCATGATTGCGGCCGCCTTCGCTCGCCGAATGGCCGACGAAATGCTTGAGTGTCGCCAGCAGATCGCGCTGTTCGCCTTGCAGGCCCTTCACGTAATGGCAGGCGAGCACGCCGACCAGATACGGGTCTTCGCCGAGCGTCTCCTCGGTGCGGCCCCAGCGCGGATCGCGCGACACGTCGAGCACCGGCGCGAGTCCCTGGTGGCAGCCGATCGAGCGCGCCTGCTCGCCGATGATCGTGCCGACTTCGCCGACCAGTTGCGGATTCCACGTCGCCGCATAGTTCAACGGCGACGGGAACAGCGTCGCGTCCTTGATCATCAGCCCGACGAGACACTCCTCGTGCGCCATCACCGGAATGCCGAGGCGCGTGTCCTCGATCATCTTGCGCTGCAGTTCGTTGAGCGCGCGCACGCCTTCCTTCGGATCAACCGTGTGCGTGCCGAGCGGCCGCGTAATCTGGCCGAGGCCATGCTGCAGGATCTCGTCAACCGTGATCTGGTTGGCGCTCTGCGCGAAATCGATGCTACGCGCCTTGTGATTGCCATCGGCCGACAGCTTCAGCCACGCGGCGTGAAGCTGCGCAATCTTTTCGTCGAGAGTCATGCGCGCGAGCAGATCGGCCACGCGCTCCTCCACGGCTGCTGCCGGATTGCGGTAGAGCGGGACCTCACTTTGGCGAACCAACATCGGAAACTCCTTTTTATCCTTGTGTACGAAGCGCATGAGCGCCGACAAATCCGTTCTTCTGACAGGGGCGCGACAGGGCATTGCTTCAGCCCGGCTGCCATTGCCTTTGCTTTCAGCCACCTTCCACCACTTCGCAGTCCTGCTGATCGATCGAACGCCGCGAGGATTCGAAAATCGCGGCGTTCGACCGACTACGGGCCGTGCGTTGCGTCTATCGACGCGATGCGGCGGAACCGCGCTCGCTCGCGTCGTGCAGGCGCCGCGATCGAAAGCGGATCAGTGCAGACGCGGCAGCGCGAAATCCTTGTCGTCGAAGACGTGGCACGCCTGCGGTGCAAACGCCAACTCGATGTGCTCGTCGCGCGTCACACCGCCATCGCCGGGCAGCTTGGCGATCATCGCGTTGCCGTCGCGGACTCCGCCGTTCAGATGCACGTAGCTGTGCTCGCCCATCCGTTCGACCAGACGCACGGCGCAGCGGATCGTCTGCGCGCCGGGCTGCGTCGACGGCAGGGCGAGATGTTCCGGACGGATGCCGAGCGTGACCTGCGAACCGACACGCTGCCTGCGGCCATCGACCTCGGCGCGCACGCGCTCGCCCGTCGTCAGTTCGACCTGAATGCCCTTGTCGTCGATCTCGCGGATCGTGGCCGGCAGGAAGTTCATCTTCGGCGAACCGATGAAGCCCGCGACGAAGCGGCTCTTCGGCCGGTGATACAAATCGAGCGGCGCACCGATCTGCGCGATGCTGCCGTGCTTCTCCATGTCCGCGCCGGCGTGCAGCAGCACGATCTTGTCGGCGAGCGCCATCGCTTCGATCTGGTCGTGCGTGACGTACACCGCGCTCGCGCGGCTGAACTCGCGATGCAAACGGGCGATTTCGGTGCGCGTCTGCACGCGCAACGCGGCGTCGAGGTTCGACAGCGGCTCGTCGAACAGAAACACGCCGGGCTCGCGCACGATCGCGCGGCCGATCGCCACGCGCTGGCGCTGGCCGCCGGACAGCGCGGCGGGCCGGCGTTCCAGGTAGGCGTCGAGTTGCAGCGCGGCAGCGGCGCTGCGCACCTTCTTGTCGATGATGGTCTTGTCGACTTTCGCCTGACGCAGACCGAAGGCCATGTTCTCGTACACGCTCATGTGCGGATAGAGCGCGTAGTTCTGGAACACCATCGCGACCTGGCGCTTGGCGGGTTCGACGCTGTTCATCAATTGGCCGTCGATGCGCAGTTCGCCGTCGGTGATCGATTCGAGACCGGCGATCATGCGCAGCAGCGTGGACTTGCCGCAGCCCGACGGCCCGAGGAACACGCAGAATTCGTTCTGGCCGACTTCGAGGTTGGCGTCGCGGATCACCGCGTGGCCGCTCGTATAGGACTTCTGTACGTTACTGAGGGAAATGCTTGCCATAGCGTTTTATGCGGAGTTCAGTGCACGGGCCACTGCGGCCCGTGCGATTCGAGGTGGTGTGCGGTGCCGGTCAGCCCTTGAGCGAGCCAGCCATCATTCCCTTGATCACGCGTTCCTGACCGAACGCGTAAGCAACGATCAGCGGCAGCGACGTAAGTACGAGAATCGCCAGCATCGAGGGAATGTTCGACGCGTACTGCCCCATGAAGTCCCAGATCGCGAGCGGCAGCGTACGGTGCTCGGCCGTCGACGTGAGCATGTACGCGAAGATGAATTCGTTCCACAGGCCGATGCCGTTGAAGATCGCCACAGTGGCGAGCCCCGGTGCCGAAAGCGGGAAGAAAATCCGCCAGAAGATGCGGAACGGACTGCAGCCGTCAAGCTGCGCCGCTTCTTCGAGTTCGCGCGGAATCTGACGCATGAACTCGGTCAGGATGAAGATCGAGACCGGCAGACTGAGGGCCACATAAGGGCCGAGCAGCGCGAATTGCGTATCGTAAAGACCGAGGTTGCGCGTGAGCAGATAGATCGGCACGAGCGTCGCATGCAACGGCACGATCATGCCGGCGACCACGAGACCGAACAGCGTCTTGTTCAGCGTGAAGCGCATGCGCGCGAACACGTAGGCCGCCATCGCGCTGATGATGACGATCAGCAGCACCGACACACCGACCGTGAACAGGCTGTTACGGAAATACGTGAAGAACGGCCCTTTGAGCACAGCCGCGTAATTACCCCAGTACAGCTGGCTCGGCGGCGCCCACACGGACGTCGCGAAGGTTTCTTCCTGGCTCTTGAGGCTCGACACGACCATGAAGAGGAACGGGATCGTCGTGACGGCGAGCCAGATCAGTGCCAGCAGAGGAATCCCCACGCGGGGGAAGCGAAGTTTCTTGTTCATGGTTCAGACCTCGGTTGCATAACGGCGGGTGAAGCGCATCGACACCGCCGCCACCGTGATGACGATAAGGAACATCGCCGAGCCGATGGTGCTGCCGTAGCCCAACTGGAACGAGCTGAACACCGTGCGATACATGTAAGTGGCCATCAATTCGGACGAGCCTTCGGGGCCGCCGCCGGTCATCACGAAGACCAGATCGAAGTAACGCAGCGAGCCGAGCACGGACAGGAGCACAGCCGTGCGCACCGTGCCTTGCAGGTGCGGCAGCTTGATGCGCCAGAAAATGGTCCACTCGGAAGCGCCGTCGAGGAGGGCGGCCTCGTTGACCTCGGCCGGCATCGACGAGAGACCGGCGAGGAACAGAATCATGTAGAAAGGCGCGTTCTGCCAGATGATGACGGCGATGGTCGCGCCCAGCGAAAAACGCGGGTCGCCCAGCCAGTCCTTCGCGAGGCCATCCAGCCCGAATGCCTGCAGCGCGACGTTGAGCGGACCGAAATTCGGATCGTAGATCTGCTTGAACAGCACGCCAATCGCCACGCTCGACATGAGCAGCGGCAGGAAATAGAGAACCTTCAGCACGCGTGAGCCACGGCCGGCCTTTTCAAGCAAGACGGCAAGCGCGAGCGCGATCGGAAGCTGGATGATGATCGACGCCACAGCAAGGATCACGTTGTTCTTGAGCGATTGCCAGAACACCGTGTCGTGGGCGAGTCGCTCCCAGTTGGCGAGCCCGATATAACGGGCGGTGTTGCCGAGGCCATTCCAGTCGAGCAGCGACAGCCGCAGGCTGGAGATGAGCGGATAAAGCAGGAACACGGCCAGCAGCAGCAGGGACGGCGCGAGAAACACGACCGTGACGAGCGTCTGCGACGAGAATCTCAGCCGGCGTTCGGGTGTAGCGGAAAGTGCGATATTCACGGGCTTGTATGCCGACCGGCACCTTGCGGTGCCGGCCGGACTTTTCTTTAAGACTGGAGATTAGCCGCCCTTCTTCGAAGCGGCTTGCATTTGCTGCGCAGCAGCCTCAGGCGTCAGCGACAGACCGAACAGCGCCTGCGTCGTATCCTTGTGCAATTCACCGAGGGCCGGCGGCAGTGCCTGGTCGTACCAGAGCTGCACGCTCGGAGCGGCGGCAAGCAGTTGCTGCAGACGCTGCGTGAACGGATCGTCGATCTTGACGCTATTGACCGGCGGGAGCTTGTGGTCATCCGACGCGCGAGCCTGCATCGCCTGATCGTCGGTCAGTGCCTGGATCAGCTTGAACGCTGCGTCCGGCGTCTTGCACTCGGTCGAGATGCTCAGGAAGCCGTCGCCGACCGTGCCGATCAGGTCGCGCGGATCACCCTTGCCGCCCGGCACGCTCGGGAACGGGAAGAAGTCGAGATCCTTCGAGAACGCCGGATCTTCGTTCGCGATCGTCGACGCTTCCCAGGCACCCATCAATTCCATCGCAGCCTTGCCCGAGTACAGCAGACGGCGCGAAGCGCCCGAGTCGTAATCGAGACCGTTGATGCCCGGCGCGAACGCGCCAGCCTTCACGAGTTCCTGAATGCGCTTGCCGGCTTCGACGAACGCCGGATCTTCGAAGCCCTTGCCCTTGCCTGCGAGCGCGTCCTTCACGACTTGCGGACCACCGATACGGTCGACGAGGTACATGTAGTACATCGAGCCGGTCCACTTGTTCTTGTTCGCGAGCGAGAACGCTGCAACGTTGTGCGATTTCAGCACCTCGACGACGTGCATCAGTTCGTCCCACGTCTTCGGCGGCGTGATGCCGTATTTCTTGAAGACTTCCTTGTTGTAGAAGATCACCGCGGCTGCTGCGTTTTCGGCAGCGACACCGTAGGTCTTGCCGTCGAACGTCGTGACGTCCCACGACGATTGCATGAAGCGGCTGCGGAACGCCGGATTCTTGTTCAGGTACGGCGTCAGATCGACGATCTGGCCGGATTTCACGTACTCATGCAGACCGCCACCGCCCCAGTTCTCGAACACGCACGGCGGCTGGTTCGCGCCGAAGGCGACCTTCAGCTTCGTCTTGTAGGCCTCGTTCAGCACGTGCGAATTCTCGACCTTGTAGCCTGGAACCGCCTTTTCGAAGCGGTCCGACGCGTCGCGAATGATCTTGCTCGACGATGCATTGGTCTGCTGATCCCACACCGTGATGGTGTTGGATTCCGCCGATACGGCGTTCGAAACGACTGCAGACATCGAAAAAAGCAGCGCCGTAGCGCCGATAATGGACCGTGCTTTAAACAACGCCGGGTACGCCATGTGTGTGTCCCCTCTTCTGGATTTTTAAGAAATCGTTGGAACGTTAACGTTAGCCTTAACGTTAGCGCATGTTAGGCCGAGGCGCGACGTAAGGCTATGGGGGATTTTACCTGGTGCCGGCCCGCCCTGACGCGCCTGGCAAATAACATTGATTCATTGTGGGAAATCTGAAATATCAAGGGTTCTGCTAGAATAGCGACGACATAACCGGTATCGCTAACGTTACTAGCGAGTCGACCCAGACAATGAGCTCACGCACACCTTCGACCCGCATGGCAAGGCAAACCCCCACGCTTGAGCACGTCGCCAAGCTTGCCGGGGTGTCCCAGATGACCGCGTCGCGCGCACTGAACGGCCGTCCCGGCGTCTCGCGCGAAACGCGCGACGAAGTACTGAGAATCGCGTCGGACATCGGTTATGTCGTCAACCGCACCGCGCAGAAGCTGTCGGGCGGCCGCAACGGCATCATCGGCATCATCACGCCGACCCTCGACACACAATTCTCCAGCGAGCTGATTCTGGGCGCAGGCCGCGCGGCGCGCGGCGCGGGCTGCGAGATGCTGGTCTACACGGTGTTCGACGAAGACCGCGAGACGCATCACGATCTGCTCGGTCTGATCCAGCAATTTTCCGACGGTATCCTCGCCATTCTTCCGCGCGAGTCGCTGTGCCTCGAAGCGCTGGCCACCGCGAAGGTGCCGGTCGTCGTCGTCGATCAGCGCGGCACGCTGACGGGCTTTCCGTCGGTATCGGTCGACAACTATGGCGGCGCCTGTCTCGCGGTCGAGCACCTCGTGGATCTGGGTCACAAGCGCATCGCGTTTCTGGCCGGCGACGAAACGATTGAAGGCGTGCGCGACCGGCAACGCGGCTATCACGACACGCTGGCTCGCCTTGGCCTGCCGCGTGAAGAGTCGCTGGTCGCCGCGGGCGACCTGTCGCAGATGATGGCGTTCGATGTCACCTTCGACCTGCTGAACCTCGCCGAGCCGCCCACCGCCATCTTCACGGCCAACGACCAGAGCGCGTTCGGCGTGATCGCCGCAATCCGCGAAGCGGGTCTTCGCGTGCCGGACGACATCTCCGTGATCGGCTTCGACGACATCCCGATGTCAGAGCAGTTTCACCCGGCGCTCACCACGATCCGTCAGCCGTTCCAGCAAATGGCGCGCTCGGCGGTCAACACGCTGCTCGCGCAGATCGCCGGCCTCGACGCCGCATCCCAGCGGATCACGCTGCCGGCGGAACTGGTGGTGCGCGATTCCACCGGCCCAGTCCGCACCAAACAGCGCCGCGCCCGTCACCAGATCGTTTCGACGTAAGTCGACGCGCGCACCTTCGCATCCGACGTGACGAGCGCGCCGCCGTGCTTGCGCGCGGTCGCGACGATCAACCGTTGATGCGAAGTGAGTGAGGGCGGCAGCGCGGCTGCGCGAAGCGCAATCTCGGCGTCGACCGGAATCATGCGCACACCGTCGAGCGACAGAAACGTCGACACCCAGCTGCGCGCATCCATCGACAACCCAAGGCAGCCGGTCTTCACGAATTCCGCGATTTCGAACGCGCTGATCGCGGAGATCAGGATCTCGCCGCCGGTGAGCTCCCGATCGATCGCATCGTGCGCGGCCTGGCTCAGCGCCTTTTGCCTGCCGAGCCAGCATACGAGCGCAAGCGTGTCGAGCGTGATCATCACTCGTCCTGTTCGGCAGTGACCGGCTGCAACGCGTGCTTAAGATTGAAATGCGTGATCGACGCGCGCAGCAGCTCGAGCGGATTCTCCTGCTTGCTGCGGTACGGCCGGATTTCGATGGTGGGCTGTCCGCGGTCGGTGACGACGACGGTTTCGCCCAATGCCTCGACCTGGCGAAACAACTCGCAAGCCCGGGACTTGAAAATGGCTTTAGATACTCGCTTTTCCATGACGCTCTCCACCCATCAAAATTGCAACGGTTATTTTATGTATCAGGCCGGTGCGCTCGCCTGCGAACGCTGGCGATGCGTGGCCTGACATTCGTTATCCGCCTTGCTTCGGGCGTTGTTTCCCAACTTATGGCCAGGAATTCCCTCAGGTTCTAGTTCTACTCTCGGTCACGATGTTTGCCGTGCCGTTGACCTTCAAAAAGATGCAAACACTATCAACGTTACCCTTAACGTTAGGCGATGTTAATGGCGCAGATTCCCCACCGCCATGCGGAGTTTACCTAGGGCTCCAGGCGACTCTCCGCGCCGCCCCGACAACCTCCGCAAACCAGGCCCCGTAAGGCGAAATCGGTGAGCAGGAGATTAACGGCCATTCAAAAAACCGAATGCGGGCTGGCTAACGTTGGCCTCCTCGCGTCACGCCTCGTCGTTCGGTCCAGGCGGGCCTGACGAACGCTCCGCATCGAAATGTACGATCCATGCATGCAGCGATTCGCGCGGCTTCTTCGGTCTGGCGCGCCGCTGCGGTTCGCTTTCGATAGCCGGCTGCGCGCCGTCCGCGGCGGCCCCCGTTTCGTCGCGCGGCCCGGCCTGCGGCTGCCCGGACCGTCCGCTCACGGCGGCCTCGCGATCGTCCTTCGCTGCTTTTTTCGTCATCGCGCTGTCCGCCATCAATGCCCCGTCGCTGGTCGCCATAGGTCCGTCAAACGATCGCGCCGACATCCTCGCCGACTTCAGGCCGCTCGAGGGCTACCGCCGCGCCGCTCGCATCGAACACCGTGACCGCCGCCGACGCCACCTTGATGCCCACACGCGTGCCGACCGCGTGCTGCGCGTCCTTCTTGTCGAGCTTCAACGCAATCGCGTGCCCCATGCCGTCGAGTCGCGCGTGCAAGATGGACACGTCGCCGAGATGCTCGACCAGCTCGACCCGCGCGGCGAGTCCTTCGTCGAGCGAGCCGATGCCCAGATGTTCGGCGCGCACACCGAGCGTCAGCTCGCCGCTGACCGGCTGCGCGAGCCGGCCGGGCAGCGCGATACGCTGGTTCGCGCCGTCCAGCGTCACGACGGTTTGCGCATCGCCTTGCGACACCAGCGTCGCGGCCAGCATGTTCATCTGCGGCGAGCCGATGAAGCCGCCGACGAAGCGGTTCGCCGGACGCTCATACAGATCGAGCGGCGCGCCGGCCTGCTCGATGCGGCCTTTGTTGAACACGACGATCTGCTGGCCGAGCGTCATTGCCTCGACCTGATCGTGCGTGACGTAGATCATCGTCGTGCCGAGTTCACGATGCAGCTTCGCGAGCTCGATGCGCATCTGCACACGCAGCGCCGCGTCGAGATTCGACAGCGGCTCGTCGAACAGAAACACGCGCGGCTTGCGCACGATCGCCCGTCCGATCGCGACCCGCTGGCGCTGGCCGCCCGACAGCGCCTTCGGTCTGCGCTCCAGCAGATGCGTGATCTGCAGGATCTCTGCGGCGCGGCCCACGGCCTCACGCACTTCCGCTTTCGACTTGCCCGACAGCTTCAGCGAAAAGCCCATGTTTTCCGCGACCGTCATGTGCGGGTAGAGCGCGTAGCTCTGAAACACCATCGAAATGCCGCGGTCCACGGGCTGCAGATCGTTGACCCGAACGCCGTCGATCATGATGTCGCCGCCCGTGACCGACTCGAGCCCGGCGATCATGCGCAGCATCGTCGACTTGCCGCAGCCGGACGGACCGACAAACACCGTGAACTGACCGTCCGGAATGTGCAGATCGATGCCCTGGATGACCTGCGGTCCTTCGCCGTACGTCTTCGAGACGTTGCGCAATACGAGTTCGCCCATTGATACCTCCTCCTGAATCCTTCTTGCAGACCTCGCGTGACGCTATCCCACTGCCCCACTACTGTCGCGCCACGCGAGGTTCGGTGCGCCCGACGCCGTGCGCGCGCCTCAGCGCGCGGCCGCGATGCCGGCGTGTTGTGCGATTACGTCGCGATACCACAGCGCGCTGTCCTTCAGCGTGCGCTCCTGGCTCGCGTAATCGACATAGACCATGCCGAAGCGCTTGTCGTAGCCCGACGCCCATTCGAAGTTGTCCATCAGGCTCCATGCGAAATAGCCGGCCACGTCGACGCCTCGCTGCACCGCGTCCGACAACGCGGCGAGGTGCAGGTCGTAAAAGCGCACGCGCTCGGCATCGTGCACACGGCCGTTAGCGAGCACGTCCTTCGCCGCGCAGCCGTTCTCGGTGATGTAGATCGGCGGCAGCTTGTAGTCGGCGTTGAGCTGGGTCAGCAATTCCGTGAGGCCTTGCGGATAGACTTCCCAATCCATGTCGGTGAAGCCGAGCACGCCCGGCGGACGCTTGTCGCCCGATGCGCTCGCAAAGATTCGCGTGTAGTAGTTGACGCCGAGAAAGTCCATCGGCGTGCCGATCACGTCGAAGTCGCCGCTCAGGATCACGTCCTGCGGACCGTTCTCGCCGTACCATTGCAGCGCCTCGGCCGGATATTCGCCCTTGAAGAGCGGGTCCATGTACCAACGCACGAACTTCGCGTACTCGAGCGACGCGGCGGCCTGGTCTTCGGCCGAATCCGTCGCGCCGTGCGCCGGCGACTGGTTCAGCACGATGCCGAGCGGCGCCTTCACGCCATCGGCGCGCAGTGCCTGCAACGCAAGACCGTGCGACAGCAGCAAATGGTGCGCAACGTGGGCCGCCTTCTTCAGATCGGCATTGCCGGGCGCGAAATAGCCGGTTGCGTTTCCGAGCCACGCGGTGCACCACGGCTCGTTGTGCGTCGCGATCGAGGCGACGCGATCGCCGAGCACGCTGCCGATCTTGCGGGCGTAGTCCGCGAAGCGATAAGCGGTGTCGCGGCTTTCCCAGCCGTTTTGCATGTGCTGCAGCGACAGCGGCAGATCCCAGTGATAGAGCGTCGCAAACGGCTGGATGCCGCGCTCGAGCAAACCGTCGACGAGACGCTCGTAGAACGCGAGGCCCTTGTCGTTGAATGCGCCGCGCCCGGTCGGCTGCACGCGCGGCCAGGCGATCGAGAAGCGATAAGCGTTGACGCCGAGTTCAGCCATCAGGTCGAGGTCTTCCTCGAGGAGGTGATAGTGATTGCATGCGACATCGCCGTTCTCGCCGTTCACGACCTTGCCCGGCACGTTGCAGAACGCGTCCCAGATCGACGGCCCGCGGCCGTCCTCATGCGCTGCGCCTTCAATCTGGTAGGAACTGGTGGCGACGCCCCAGACGAAGTCTTCCTTGAATCGATACGTCGACATAGATGATGTTGTCCCGAATGGTCATGCCCGTGAGGGCATGAAAATTAAAGAAAGGATCTCAGGCCTTGACCGCACCGGTCGTCAGACCGTCGATCAAACGCCGCGAGGTGAACGCAAACAGCACCAGCAGCGGCAGCACCGCGACCGCGGAACCCGCCATCACCGCGCCCCAATCCGAATTGGTCGGACTTTGCAGAATGCGCAGCGCGAGCGGCAGCGTGTACATCGACGGCGAACGCAGCACGACGAGCGCCGACAGAAAGTTGTTCCACGCCTGAATGAAGCTGATCAGCCCCAGCGTGCCGAGCGCCGGTCCGAGGAGCGGCATCACGATGCTCCAGTAGATGCGGAACTCGCCGCAGCCGTCGATGCGTGCCGCCTCGATCAGATCCGACGGAATCGCGGCGGCAACGTACTGGCGCATCAGGAACACGCCGAGCGCGGCGGCGGCGCCCGGCACGTACAGCGCGCGCGGCTGATCGATCCAGCCGAGCAGGTTCATCGTCATGAAGGTCGGAATCATGCTGAGGAACGGCGGCACCAGCATCGCGGTCAGCGCGATGGCGAACAGCGTCTTCTTGAAGCGGAACTCGTACATCGCGAACGCGTAGCCGGCCATCGACGTGACGAGCAGCGTCAGCACGGTCTGCATCGCGGCCGTATAGAAGCTCCAGCCGAGATTGCGCCAGAACGGAATGTGCCGCATCAGCGAGGCCATGTTGTCGAGAAACGCACTGCCGAACCACAGCGGCGGCGGCATGGAGAAGATCTCGGAGCTCGTGTGCGTCGCGAACACGAACATGAAGTAAAACGGCGAGAACATCAGCAGCGCGCCCGCCAGCACGATCGCGTAGCCGATATAACGGCCCTTGTTGTTCGACGATTTCATCGCTGTGTCTCCTCATTCATGCCGCTGCGGTGAAAGATGCGCGTGTTCAACCACATCAACGCGGCGATCGAAATGAACAGCAGCCATGCGATCGAACTCGCGGTGCCGAAGTCGCCGTCGTGGAACGCGGTGCGATACATATAGACGGCCGTCGTCAGACCGGACTGGCTCGTGCCCATGCCTTCGTTCGGCAGCAGGATGAACGGCTCTTCGAACAGCTGCAGCCCGCCGATGATCGAGAGCGTGACCGCGAAGAAAATCATCGGCTTGATGAGCGGAATCGTGATGCGCGTGAACTGTTGCCAGCCGTTCGCGCCGTCGATGCGCGCGGCCTCGTAGAGGTCTTTCGGAATCGTTTGCAGCGCCGACAGATAAAGTACCGTGTTCCAGCCGACATAGCGCCAGAAGATCACAAGCGATACCGCCGGTTTGACATTCTTCGGGTTATAGAGCCATTCGATCGGATGCGCGGGCACGATCCAGTGCAAACCGGGCAGCTTGCCGAGCTCGGCGATCGCGAGGTTGATCATGCCGAAGTCGGTCGAATACAGCGACGAGAAGATCAGTGCGATCGCGACGCTCGACGTGATGAACGGCAGGAAATACAGGCCCACCACGAAATTGCGCCAGCGGCGAAACGCGGTTTGCAGAAAGAACGCGAGCGGCAACGCAACCAGATGTTGCGGCACGCCGGACATGATCGCCATCGACGCGGTGTTGTACAGCGATTTCCAGTACCAAGGGTCAGTCAGCGTGAACGTGAAGTTCGACAGACCCACCCACTTCATGCTCGCGAGTCCCGCCGTCGCATCCCAGCTCTGGAACGACAGGAACAGCGAGAACAGCAGCGGAAACGCGAGGAACAGCGCGAACAGCAGAAAAAAAGGACCGAGGAACAGGTACGGCGCGAGCTTCACCGGATTGAGCCGCGAGGTTCTGCGCGGCGCGGTGAGCGGCGGGGTGGAGTTCAGCGCGTCGCTCGCTTGCGCATCGCGGGCGATATCTTCGGTCGTGGGCAGTGGAGTGTTCATCAATAGTTCCGTCCAGTCGGGCGTGGCCGGGTGGGAGTCCGGCCGCGCTGTTTGCAGCACCCTGCGACACACTTCGTGTCGCGGCACGCAGCGTGCCGCGACCTTTCATCAACAACGCTTAACGGCGAACGCGATGCGCGATCTGGTCCTGTGCTTCCTGCAACGCGGTGTGCACGTCCACGCCGTCATCGACGACCTTGTCGAGCGCCGAGTGGACCGCTTCTTCGGCCACCTGGTCGTACTTGCTGCGCTGGATCGCCGGGATGTGCGAGGCCGCATCACGCCAGATCAGACGCGCCTTCTCGTTGCCGAGGAACGCGACCGGCTCCGCGAAGAACGAATCGTTCTGCGCGGCGAGCAGCGCCGGGAACGCATCGATCGAACGGAACGAAGCAAGCTGCGTATCCTGGCGCGTCGTCAGGAACTTGATGAATTCCCACGACATCGCCTTTTGCGTCGCCTTCGCCGGAATCGAGTAGAACGTGCCGCCGAACGATGCGTATGCGTTGTTCGGCAGATTGGTCGCGCGCCACAGACCCTTCGTGTCCGGTGCGATCCACGACGACAGGTGGCCGCCGAGCCACGCGCCCATCATCTGCGTCGAGACGGTGCCGCGCTTGAAGCTCTCGGCCCATTCGTTCGTCCACGGCGAGATCTTCGCGTCGAGACCGAGATCGCGTGCCTTCTTCGCGAGTTCGAACGCCTTGACGAAGCGCGGCGACGTGACCACCGGATTGCCGGCCTTGTCGAAGTAGACGCCGTCGCCTTCCTTCAGGTCAGCGCGAATGTAGATATCCTCGATATCGCGCGACGATGCCATCAGGTACGCGCCCGTCGCCTTCTTGATCTTCTGGCCGGCCGCGAGATACGAGTCCCACGACTTCGTCAGATCCGCTTCGGTCACGCCCGCCTTGTCGAGAATGTCCTTGCGATAGAACAGCGTGCCCGGACCGATATCGGCCGGCATGCCGACGATCGTGCCATCCTGCGTGGTCGCCTGTGCGAACGTGTAGTTGATGAACTGGCTCTTGTACTGGCCCGCGCTGTACGGGGGCTTCGACAGATCTTCGAGACCGCCGCCCGCAGCGAAACGGCCGATAAAGCCGACCTCGACCGCCATCACGTCGGGCAGATTGGAGCTCGTCGCGAGCGCGGTGGTCATCGCGTTGTGGTGATCGCCAATCGCGAGCGACGACACCTTGATATCGACGTCCGGATGCAGCTTCTTCCAGGCCGGAAGCGCGTCCTTGATTTCCTGATCCAGCTTCGGAAAGACCGCGACCGTCAACGTGGTGTTGGCATGCGCGCCGACTGCGGCCAGGCTGAGCAGAACGGCGGCGGCAGAGCCTGAAAAACGGAATTTCATTACTCGTCTCCTTGTGAATCCTGTTTGAAATGCATTCAATGACTACCTGGTTGCTGCTGACCTACTTCCCCTGTTGTGCTTGTTGCTGCGTTGCTTGTTGCCTGCTGATGCCTGAAAGCGCTTTCACGCCAAGGCGAAAAAACTTCCGCTAGGTCCGCGTATCTCCCCGCTTCACGGGAGACGTGATTCGCCGCGTCGTTTCACGCGTCACTAGCGTGAGCGGAATCGGACTGAGCGCGATCGTTTGCTTGCGGATCATCTGCACGATGCCCTGCGCGGCGAGGCGGCCGATTTCATAGGTCGGCTGGCGGACCGTCGTCAAAGGCGGGGTCATGTAGGACGAAGTCGGCAGATCGTCGAAGCCGACCAGCGACACGTCCTCCGGCACCCGCACGCCGCGGCGGAACATCGCGAGCCGCGCGCCGTACGCGGTCTGATCGTTGGCGCAAAACACCGCGCTGAACGATGGATGGCGCACCATCAACCGCTCCATCGCGGCGACGCCGCCCGTTTCGAGGTAATCGCCCTGCTCGACAAGATCGGCATCGAAGCCGATGCCCGCTTCCTCGAGCGCGACGCGATAGCCGCATAGGCGCTCGATCGCATCCTCGTGACTGGCGGGTCCCGCGATGAACGCGATCTCGCGATGGCCCTGCTCGATCAGATGACGGGTCGCGTCGCGCGCGCCCTGCATGTTGTCTATCGGCAGGCCCGCGAGCGTCGCGCTGTTTTGCACCGAGCGGCCGAGCACGAGCATCGGCGCGTGGCGCGCGTAGTCGGTCAAGCTCGGTTCATCGAGCTGCGCGTGCAGCAGGATGATTCCGTCGACGCGCCGCGCGATGAACTGCTCGAGGCGCGCCTTTTCTTCGTTGATGTTCCAGCGGCTGCTGACGAAGATGGGCGTAAAGCCGGGCTCGGACAGCGCCTCTTCGATGCCGCGCAACCACTCCGCGTAAAACGGGCTCGACACCGCCTGTGTCAGTACGCCGATCGTGTGGGTCCGCCCGCTCGCGAGGCTGCGCGCGAGCACGTTCGGCCGATAGTTGAAGCGCGCGATCGCTTCTTCCACTGCCCGCTGCTTGGCGGGAAGCACGCGCGCCGAACCGTTCAGGATCCGCGATACGGTGCTCGGAGAAACACCGGCCGCGCGCGCGATAGCTTCGAGCGTCACGTTGGGTGCCGTGGGTACTTGAGGTACCGTGGGCGCGCCGGGGTCGTCGATTGAGCCGTCGTCGGTCATGACTTCTGCCTGAATCCTGTCCTGAAAGCGCTTTCAAACGTTGAAAAAAAAGCGCGATATATCCGGTGATGAATTCGAAAATCGAAAAAGCAGCCGATGCGACGAGGGTGGAGGAGGCGTCGCACCGGCCTCTCTATGAAAGAGAATTAAACAGTCCTTGAAACAAAGAGATCACTACGATTGCTGATCAGGCAATCTCAACTCAGAACGAGGTCATGATCCCGGCGAAGACGCCGGTCTGGCTATGACCGTAATTCGGGTTGCCGTTCGACGACGTACCCGTCACCGGATTGAAGTTATTGTTGCCGTACGAGCCGTTGCCCAGGTTGATGTTCGACGTGGAGCTGTTGTGCACGTAGCCGGCTTCCGTGTACAGGAACGTGCGCTTCGACAGCGCGTACGTCGCGGCGAGCGTGAACAGCGTCGCGTTGCCGTTGCCGTTGTTCGCGTTCGCGTGATAGACCGCGGCCGTCAACGCCGTCGGCGCCGTGACCTGCCATGCGGCACCGAACCATTCGTGGTTCACGCTGGTCGGTGCGCTCACGCCGAGCGGCTGCGTGCCGGCTACGCCCACGCTAGCGTCCGTCGCGTTAGGCGCGCTCAGGTGCTGGTAGCCCGCGTACAGCTTCACCGGTCCGATCACATACGTGCCGCCGACGAGGGCCATCCGCGAAGCGCTGTACACATTGTTGAACGTGCCGTCGGCGCCGCGCACTTCGTCATAGATCACGCGGAAATCGCCGCTGCCCCACGTGTAGATACCTTCGATTGCGTTGGTACGACCCTGGCCGGTGTGTACGCCCTGCGCATTGACCGGCGCCGAGTTCCAGCTTGTGTTGTTGGTCAGCGAATACTGGCCCTTCAACACGAGGCCGCCGAACAGCACCGGCGAGTTGTACTCGGCACCGTTGCTGGTGCTGGTCCAGTTACGGCCGCGCACCAGTGTCGAGATCGCGTAGCGCTGCATCAACTGCGGGTCGGTGCCCCAGCTGTCCTGCGACAGTTCGCCCGCACCGAGGTTACCAATCTTGAACAGACCGTAGTTGTCGTTGGTGAACCCGACCGTTGCGTGGCGGCCAAACAGATTACCCGCCGATGCGCCGGTCATCGTATTGAGCTGACCTTCGAGCTGGAAGATCGACTTCGTGCCGCCGCCCAGATCTTCGGCGCCCTGGAGGCCGAACCAGGAGCAACCCCAGTCCCCGCTTTGGGCCGACCATGCGTGGCCGCCCGGAAGGCCAGTTTCAAACTGAATGCCGTTGTCAATGCGGCCGTACAGCGTGACGCTGCTCTGCGCATGGGCCACCGTCGTTGCGGCTGCCATCACGGACAGGGCAATAAGCTTCTTTTTCATTTAGATATCCTATATGTGTTTTGGCGTCTCCAAGCCCATCAGGACGCATGCGTTCTCACGCGTTCCCCACTTGCTGAAATGTTCGCTTCACATTTCGAGGCGATTATAGGGATGACCTTGCGCCGTGCATCGAACTAACGGCTCAGGGAAAACGCTGTTATCGATAACAGTTGCGCTCCGCCCGATCCCGAAGTAGCACCCCGTTTCGTGACCATTACCTGATGGTCATAAGCGCCGGAAATACGTTTGAATTCATGCGCCATCGCAACCCGCGAATGTCGCCGATCGGGTCGCTCAGCGGCTGCCCGGCTCGGAAATCGCGCTCGAATGCAAGCTGAAATCGCCATCGCCGTTGCAAAGATGCAACGGCTCGTTTCGCTCATCCTGCCGGTTCGGGCTTGACCGCCGGTCTTTCTGCTCCCGGCAGGGGCAGAAATTTGCGACTATCATCAATGCATACGATGCCGGGCAACGAGCCGGGCTCAGCTGCGTAGCCGGCTGAGTGCGGGATTGTCAGCGCATCCGTCTGGCTTTCGCGCTCCACCACGAGCGCTCCAACCAGCTCCCATCCCTCGGCTCCCGCTGTTCCTCCGCCACGCCGCACGCGCGACGTCCCGCTCGAACACGCTGCCCTTGCAGACTTTCCCCGGGCGACGGCGCACGACCGCTCGTCGCCCCGAGCGACAAAATCGCGACGCCCCACCGCGACAGGCGCGGTGCATCCAATGGGAAGAGGATTTTGTCCGATGTACTTCCGCGGCCGCGCATGGCGTCCGGCCGGAAGAAGATTTGCCGGCGCAGTTTGCCGGAGCACCGTGGTACGTAAGGAGTTATCGTGAAAACAGTCCTTGTTTCTGCACTTGTGTTATTAGCTTCAGCCGCAATCGCGCCGGCGGTCCATGCCCAGAGCGATTCGCAGCCCACCGACCAACAACTCGCGCATGCCGTGCGTGTTGCGGAAGCGCGCAGCGGTGTCGGGATGTCACATGTATTTGTCCTTGCCCACTCGGGACATATCACGCTGGTCGGATGGGTGCCAGAGCGGGATCATGTCGCGCGTGCCGAGCAGAGTGCGATGTCGGTGCCCGGCGTCACTTCGGTAGACAACCGGCTCTCCCCGGACGGTGGCTCGCTGAACGCACATTAAACGGCTCCGGTTTTCCGTCTCGCCAGTCGGACTGATTGACTGGCGCGCCGTTTCGCGCAGTTTGCGGCGCGAACGTGCGATGCAGCCACCGCCTGAAAGCGCTTTCAAATTCCTGGTCCCATTGGGCGACTCGGCGTTCATTCATCCCGCATTGTTGTTTTTGATACGTCAGGTAAATCCCCCATAGCGGGTTCGGGGAGGCGCTGCCTAACATCGCGATTGTTACCGATAACGTTAGAAGTAGTTAGAGAACCATCGGAACGAACGCCACATCACAAGGAGACAGGAATGCGTCCTTTGAGGACTTCGATGCGCATGCTCTGCGCAGCCGTCGCCGTTTGCACGCTGGCATGGACCGCGGGCTGCGCGCACAACCCGGCGCTGGCCGCTCAAGACAGCCCGCCGCTCGCAGCCGCCCCCATGGAACCGCTGCCGTCACTGCGCAGTGTCATGGCCTCGCACTTCAAGGTCGGCGCGGCAATCGAGCCCGATTCGATCGACAGTCCCGCCGACGCGGCACTCATCGCGGCGCAGTTTTCGAGTCTCACAGCCGAGAACAAGATGAAGCCGGGCACGATCGGCGTCGCGCAAGGCCAATACAACTTCGCGCCGGCCGACAAGATCGTCGCGTTTGCTCAGGCGCATGGCATCGCGGTGCGCGGCCACACGCTCGTATGGCACTTCAAGGCCGGCGACTGGACTGAAGCGCCGGCCTGGTTCTTCGCCGGCGATCCGAAAGACCCGCACTATCACGACATCGTCGCAAAGCGGCTCGATCGATATGTAACCGACGTCGTCACACACTTTCGCGGCAAGGTCTATGCGTGGGACGTGGTCAACGAAGTGATCAGCGACGATCCGCATCAGGTATACCGCGAAGACAGTCCGTGGTATCGCGCGCTCGGCAAGGACTACATCGCGATCGCCTTCCGCGCGGCGCGCGCGGCCGATCCGAACGTGAAGCTCTACATCAATGACTACAACACCGAGGATCCCGGCAAGCGCGCGAAGCTGCTCGCGGTGATCCGCGACTTACGTGCGCAAGGCGTGCCGATCGACGGGGTTGGGCATCAAATGCATATCAGCGTGAACTGGCCGCCGCTGCCGAACATCAAGCAGGCGTTCGACGACGTCGCCGCGCTCGGCCTCGAAAATCAGGTGACCGAGCTCGACGTGAGTCTCTATGCCGATTCGGGCGAATGCTGGAACGATCCGCACGCATGTCTGCCGGACCTCGGCCATCCGGTGCCGAACGAAATCATGCGTGCGCAGGCCGAGCGTTATCGCGCGGTGTTCGCTCTGTTCGAGCAGGAGCCGAGCATCAAGGCGGTGACGTTCTGGGGCTACTCGGACAAGCACACGTGGCTGACGTCGACGCCGGTGCCGCGCAACAATCTGCCGTTGCCGTTCGATGAAAACCTGAAGCCGAAGGCGGCGCTATGGACGATCGTCGATTCGTCGTATCAGCCATAACGTCGATCTTCCGGCGGAAACACCGTCAGCGTCAGCTCGATTCAGGCAATCGGCGTCTCAAGGTTCGTCGGCGCCGGCCTGCTCGAGCACGTTGAGATCCGCCGGGATATCGTCGGGCTGACCGTCAGCGGTTTCATGCGTGCGTGGCGGCGATTTGACGACCGGCGGCGGCATCTTGCCGATGCCTTCATCGATACGTTGCAGCAGATATGGGAAGAACGGATTCGACGCGATGCGGAACATCGAATCGAGCGTCAGAATCAGCGTGCCGCGTTCGCCGCGCGGCGCGAGCGTGCCGAGGTTCTCGTTGAAGTTCTCCGAGTCGTCCGGCGCGATGCCGTACAGCGCGTCGGTGATCGGAAACGGAATCGCGACGTGCGACAACGAGAAAATATCCTGCGGGTAGTCGATGTCCAGCGGCCTCACGCGGGTTTGCACTTCGCCCGCATAAATGCTGCGCTCGACGGTATGCGCCGAGTCGGGCGATGCGTTGGCGATCACCGTGGTGCGATAGTTCTGCGGACCGATGCGCAACAGCCGCGATAGCGCCGTGTACGATGCGACGCGCAGGAAGATCCTGAAGCGTACGCTGCGGTTCAGGTCGAACAGCACGACTTCGCTGCCGTTCTCGGGCAGCTTGTCGTAGAGCGCCGACATCACCGCGGGCGTGCTGACCGTGAAATCCGTCACCGACTGGAAAGTCAGAACAGGCGGCAAGGTATCCAGCCGGTTCTCGCGCTCGAGCCTCGCGATCTGCTCCTGAATCACGCTCGTCAGCAAATGGGACTGCCGCGCCCCATTGACCGGAAACGAGTTGTATTTGAACGGATTGAACTCCGGCACGATGCCGAGCCACGCGGCCGGTGCGAAGGCTGGCAATAGCGCGGGCAATGCGGCGAGACCGGCAAAGCGCGCGTAGCGGGTGACGCCGATCATCGGCGAGATCAACACGACGCGCGTCGGACGCGTCAGCGCGGGATTCTCGATCGCGTCGAGCGCGTACTGCAAGGCGAGCGCGCCACCGTTCGAGAAGCCGACCAGTTCGATCGGCTTGCCAGGCCCCACGCGACGGCGCGCTTCGCGCACCGCGAGCCGTGTGGCCGCCGTCCAGTCCTGCCAGTGCACGTCGGTGAGCCCGGCCGGCACCGTGCCATGTCCGGGCAGGCGGATGCCGATGGCGACGAAACCGCGATCGCGATAACGACGCGCGATGTGCCGCATGCTGAACGGCGCGTCCGTCATGCCGTGCAGCAGCACGACCGCGCCGACGGGCGGCCCCGAGGGTTCGAGAATGTACGAGTGATTCCAGTTTTGGGCGAAATGCCACGGAAAGATCGGTGAGCCCTCGTAATAGCGATTCGCCGGAATGCGCTCGGACGGACGCAACTTTTCGACGACATTGACACGCACGTCCTCGAAAATCCGGTTCTCGGCCTCGATATACGCATTCCAGTCGGCGGTGTTGATTTCCTCGACGGTCATTTCGCGCGGCACGTAGGTGTGCCACACCGACAGCTCTGGCCCGCGCTTCGAGTACCACGCGCGCAACCCGAATGCGAGCACTGCCAGCAGCACCACCACCCATGCACTTATCTTTATTACCTTCAGTGACGTGCGCAGCATCGTGTTCTCTTGATGAGATGAAGGTTGCACCGCGCGCAGGCTGCTCTCTGCGTTGTGTGGGCATGCCGTCATCGCGACGGCTTCCGGTGTGAATATCCTAAGGGCTTTTAGTCACCGGTTCAAACTTTGTCGCGCGGGCGCGCGACACCGAATCATCAAGGCATCGCAGGGAATGCAGACGTGCGCGATGCAAGCACAGTGGTTCAGCGATGCATCCGGTTCATTGACGAAAAGCCGGGGCGCGACCCACGCCGCGCCCCGGCCTCGCCTGCTCGCAGGCCATGACTAACGGCCGCGGATATTGCCCGCCACGCCGCCCGCCGCGCCGCCGATGAGCGCGCCGGTCCACGCATCGCCGCCGGCAATCGCGGCGATGCCTGCACCGGCGCCCGCGCCGATTGCCGCACCGCCGACCGTTCCTTGCGTCCGCGGGCTCATGTCCGTGCAACCGATCATCGCGGACAGCGCACCGATACTGACGATCCACCCAAGTCGTTTCATGATCGTTCTCCTTATTGATTTTTCTTCAGGCCGGGCACGACCATCTGAAACCAGAGGGTCTCGATCACCGGGTGCTGGATCATCGTGGGATTGGCGGCGTAGTAGCTGTCGAGGCCTTGACGCACGCTGTCGAGCGTCTGGCCCTGCATGCCCTTGCCGAAGCGCTGGGCGATGTCATCGCTGTTGGCCGTGTTGCCGGCATAGGCACGCTCGACATCGATCACATTCGAGATACCGATCAGATACGCTTTCTTCTGGTCTTCCGTCGACGCCATCCATTGCTGGCCCGTGACAATTGGAATGCTCTCCGCTCGCGCGACGTTGCCTATCATTGCCAGCGACAGGAGAGTCAGGGATAACAGCGTTCGCCATTGCGGTTTGTTTGCCATCGCATACTCCAGGGAAGTGATGTTCTCCAGCGTCCCGCCGGTGACCACATCCGGCGGCCTCGATCGGGCTATTTGGAGGAATGGTCTGTGTGCCTCGTCGAATCTCCTTTCAGGTTCAGCGCTCGGCGCGGTACGTCGGTTCTGGCTCTTTTGGCGCCGGGTCGTGTCAGCGAATAGACGCCTTGATGACGAAAGTCTCGTGAAGGATTGGAGTGATTCGCGTATGTGCTGTACGCGCGCTTCGAGTGGACTCGTGCTGCCCTTGCCGCGTCAGACACGCTTTAGAGTCTATAGTCTTTTTGGCAATTTCCAAGCCCAATTCCGCGCGACGCGCACCGATGTGAAATTGTGTCAAATGCCATTCGACCATTGAAAGGAAGCGATGCAAGGCGCTTGAACGCTGACCGGTTATTCATTCGGCTTCCTGATGAGACTGCCAATTGATAGCGATTGGCATTGATTTATTTCCAGCCGAGTCGCTTTCTTCTTCTAGCAACAGTACCAACCCATAGTGGAACGGATGCGATTTTCTGTTGATGCGCTTGTGCGTCATCCTGATCGCTGATCGAATGGGTTTCTCACGCCCGGCTCGCCCGTCGAACAACTTCCGCTCGATCGCGCCTGGCCTGCACCGGAGTGGCTGCGCAGCAGCGAAGGGGTTGACGATGCGCGGTGGACGGTTAGTTGCGTTATTGACGAGGGTTGCCGGAGGTCATTTCGATTGCGCCCGTTCTCATCATTAACAGCCTTTGGCTTGTATTTACAAAATACAGAGTATAGACTGTATCGGTCACTTACAGGCTTTGACCTGTTACGCCGTCGCAGCGCAACCGGAGAACGACCGTGGACTACCCCATCAAGACACTGAGCCAACTGAGACCGATCCTGCTGGGCTTCCGGAAGGCCGCGGGCCTCACGCAGGCCGCAATGGCCGCGCACCTCGGAGTCACGCAACAGACCTACGCGCAGCTCGAGGCGAATCCGGCGGCCGTCAGCGTCGAACGGCTCTTCAGGGTGTTGCGAGTCCTGCAGGTCGATCTGAATCTCACGCAGAACCGACCGGCGCAACGCGTTGCCGTGGAAGACGCCGCGCCGCCGTCGAACCGCACCCTTTCCGGCCGCGCCACGCGCACGCCGTCCAAGCAGGGGGAGTCGGTGCGAAAGCAGGCGCGCACACAAGGGCCGGCGCAACGCGCGACCAGCACATCGTCCCGGGAGGCTGGAGACAGCACCACGGCCAAAGCAGCCAAGTCCGCCCGCGCCGCCCCAAAGACCAACGTGGCCGACCCCAGCAAGAAACGGGAGGACTGGTAAGCATGGCGCGCGGCACACCGAACCGCCTGAACCTGTGGATGAACGGCCTGCCGGTCGGCTCATGGGAAACGACGCGCAGCGGCGAGCGCCTGACCTATGGCGACGAATGGATCCACGATCCGCAAGGACGCCCGCTATCGCTGTCACTGCCGTTCACTCCGGGCAATCAGCCGTATCGCGGCCAGATCGTCGCCGACTATTTCGACAACCTGCTGCCCGACAGCGAACCGATCCGGCGCCGCATCGCGGCGCGCTACCGGACCGGCAGCACCGCACCGTTCGCGTTGCTCAGCGCGCTAGGACGCGACTGCGTCGGCGCGCTGCAACTGCTGCCGCCGGACGAAGAACCGAGCGATCTGACCAGCATCCACGGGCGCGAACTCAGCGACCGCGAAATCGCGGCGCTGCTGCGCGGCACGACGTCGACGGCGCCGCTCGGTCAGCACGATCCGCTCGAAGATCTGCGTCTGTCGATCGCCGGGGCGCAGGAAAAGACCGCGCTGCTGCGTCATCGCAACCGATGGCTGCTGCCCGAAGGCAGCACGCCCACCACGCACATTTTCAAGCTGCCACTCGGGCTCGTCGGCAACATGCGCGCCGATATGCGCACGTCGGTGGAAAACGAATGGCTGTGCTCGCAGATCGTCGCGGCATATGGGCTGCCCGTCGCGCGCTGCGAAATCGCGCGATTCGACGAGCAGAAGGTATTGATCGTCGAGCGCTTCGACCGCCGTGCGTCGAGCGACGCCACGTGGATCGTGCGGCTACCGCAGGAGGACATGTGCCAGGCCACCGGCACATCGGCGCTGCACAAGTACGAGTCGGACGGCGGTCCGGGCATCGAGGCGATCATGGAGATACTCGCGGGGTCCGCGCGCGCGGCAACGGACCGGCGCAACTTCTTCGCGACGCAGCTCGTCTTCTGGCTGCTCGCCGCGACCGACGGCCACGCGAAGAACTTCAGCATCGCGCATCTGCCCGGCAATCGCTACGAATCCACCCCGCTTTATGACGTGCTGTCCGCGCATCCGATCATCGGCAGCGGCGCGGGGCGCCTCGCGCCGCAGAAAGTCAAACTGGCGATGGCGGTTCGCGGCAAGAACGTCCACTATCTGCTCAATCAGATCCAGCGCCGGCATTGGGTCGCTGAAGGACAGCGCGTCGGCTTTTCCGCCACGGATGTCGATACGCTGATCGACGAGTTGACCGCGCAAACGGAGACCGTGATCGACACCCTATCGCCGCGATTGCCCGCTGACTTTCCTGCGGACGTGGCCGAGGCGGTATTCGAAGGCATGCGCCGGTTGAGCCGGAAGCTTGCCCGGTAAAGCCCAACCGCCCTGATTGCCAGCGCCCGCTCGTTCAGCAGCCGCATCTCAGCGATATGCAGGGGACTGCAAAGAATTGCCCAGCTTATCCGGCGCTGGCTTCAGCGCCGGATAAGCTGGGCACCACGATGAAGCATTACTGCGTTCCTGAGACGATGTCGGAAATGGTCCAGTTGTTCGTCGTGACGAGCACGTAGTCGCCATTCACACCTAGCCATTTATGCCCGCGGGGCGGCGCACTGAGGCCGTGTCCACGCCAGTCGTCCATCATGAAGTTGTAGTGACGGTATTCGGCCGGTACACGTTCGCCTTTATGCCAGTCACGATGCGGAATCGACGGCATCATCTGCTGACGGCCCGTGCCGGCCATCTGGCCACCGCCCTCGTCCTGCGGCGGCGCGCCAGCCGCAATCGCAAGTGCGGACAAACCGGTAAATGACAAGGCGACGAGTGGCGCAACAATGCGTTTATTCATGTTCGAACCTCCGTGCGGTGAATGGAAGAAAGCTCCGCGCGTTCACGCGTTCGACGTGAAAGTGATCATCCAGGTACTTGCAGATCCATCAACTCGAACTTTATTGGGGCGATCGCTGGTCTGGCGAATGCAATTCTTGTAAATCGCGAGATATCGAATTCGATATTTCAGGCGCGACCCGAAGTCGTTAAAAAGTATAGTCAAAGGAAGTTCGACTTCAAGCCGGACCTGGCCACGGCTACCGCATGTCTCGACGCGGCGATCAGCGGAGTTGACGCTCGCACCCGCTCGCCACTTCAGCGAGCGGGCGACACTTTGCCGATCACCTGAGAGATCGATTCGCCTGACTGATCAATAGTCGACCGGATCGCGAATGATCGGACAGGTCATGCAGTGGCCACCGCCACGTCCACGGCCCAACTCCGCACCGACGATGGTAATTACCTCGATGCCCTGCTTGCGCAGCAGCGTGTTCGTGTAGGTGTTGCGGTCGTACGCATAGACGACGCCCGGCGACGCGCACACGAGATTCGCGCCGCTATCCCATTGCGTGCGCTCGCGCTGATAATCGCTGCCGCCCGCCTCGACCACGCGCAGTTCCTTCAGCCCGAGCGCCTCGGCGACGACGTCGGTGAATGGTTTGTTTTCCGGGTGCAATTCGATGCCGCTCGGATGGCTGCTCGGCCGATACGAATAGGTCCGCGTTTTCGCCATGAAGTCCGGGGCGACCAGCACACAATCGCGATCCGCGAACGTAAACACCGTGTCGAGATGCATCGCCGCACGAATCTTCGGCATTGCCGCGACGATCACGCGCTCGGCCGCGCCCTTCTTGAACAGCGTCGCCGCCAGTTGACTGATGGCCTGACGCGAGGTGCGCTCGCTCATGCCGATCAGCACGATACCCTTGCCAATCGGCATCACGTCGCCGCCTTCCAAAGTGGCGAGACCGTGGTCCTCGGTCGGGTCGCCCCACCACACGTTGACCTTGCCTGCGAAGTCGGGGTGGAACTTGTAGATCGCCGTGGTGAGGATCGTCTCCTCGTGGCGCGCCGGCCAGTACAGCGCATTGAGCGTGACACCGCCGTAGATCCAGCAAGTGGTGTCGCGCGTGTACAGCGTGTTCGGCAGCGGCGGCAGCAGATATTCGGTGCCGCCCGCTGCTTCCTTCGCGACCTCCAGCGCCTTGCCGCCATGCTCTTCCGGAAAGTCGTGAGTGGATAGCCCGCCAATCAGCGTTTCGGCTAGCTTGCGATTGTCGAGCCCTTCCAGATAGCTTCTCAATTCATCGATAAAGCCGAGGCCGACCTGGTTCGGCACCACCTGGTTGTCGAGAATCCACTTCTTGCCTTCGGCCACCGCGACCGTCTCGGCGAGCAGATTGTGCATCTCCACTACTTCGACGCCGCGATCGCGCATCTTCGTGACGAAGTCGAAGTGGTCGCGCTTCGCGTTCTCGACCCATAGCACGTCGTCGAACAGCAGTTCATCGCAGTTGCTCGGGGTAAGACGCTGATGCGCGAGCCCCGGCGCGCAGACCATCACTTTACGCAATTGCCCGACTTCGGAGTGGACACCCAATTCACCCGCTTTCGCGTCTGTGTTTGCCATGATGATCTCCTGAATACTAGTGTTGACCGGCTCCGTTCAACCAGATGTCAGAGCGCGATCCTGCCAGTCGCGAGGCCATAGATGCCGATGATCGCGCCGATGACCGCAACGATAAAAATGATCCAGTCGGAAGCGATGAAGACGTTCTTGTTCTGTTCGCGTCGAGCCCAGATATAGAGCGCCGTTCCCGGCGCATACAGTACGGCGGAAAGCAGAATGAATTTCAGGCCGCCCGCCCAGATCATGAAGACCGTGTAGATGGCCGCGATTGCGGCCATGATTACGTCGCGCCGGCGTTCTTCGGGACGCACGTCGTAACCGTCGCCACGATTCGCGTTCATGACACCGAACACCGCGACGAACAGGTACGGAATCAACGACATCGCGCTCGTCAGATTCAGCATCAGCGCGAATGCATCCCGCGAGAAATACGTGCTCATGACGAGCAGTTGCACCACGATGTTGGTCAGCCACAATGCATTGGCTGGTACCTTGTTGATGTTTTCCCGCGCGAACACGGCGGGCATGTCTTTGGTCCTTGCCGCCGAGAACAACACTTCGGCGCAGATCAGCGACCAGGCGAGATAAGCGCCCAGCACCGAAACCAGCAGACCTATGCTGACGAAAACTGCGCCCCAATGACCGACCACCGCTTCGAGCACGGCCGCCATCGATGGCTGTCGCATGCCCGCGATGTCTACGCGCTGGAGCACCGCGTAAGGCAGCAACGTCACCAGCACCATCAGCGCGGTGACGATGACGAAGCCGAGAATCGTCGCCTGGCCGACATCGGAGCGCTTCCTTGAATAGCGGGAATAAACGCTCGCCCCTTCGATACCGATGAACACGAACACCGTGACCAACATCGTGGCTCGCACCTGCTCGACAATATTGCCTTCGAGTCCGCCGCCGTAGAGGTTCGCCTGAAACAGGTTCAGCCGGAAGCCGAAGGCCAGGATCACGATGAACACCAGGATCGGAATGACCTTGGCGACCGTGACGATACCGTTGATGAAGGCGGCCTGCTGCACGCCCTTCAGGATCATGAAATGAAATAGCCAGATGCCGATCGATGCAACAACGATCGCGACGACCGTGTTGCCGTCGCCGAACACCGGAAAAAATGCGCCGAGCGTCGATTTGATCAGCACCCAGTACGACACGTTGCCGATACAGCTACCGATCCAGTAGCCGAAAGCGGAAAGAAAGCCCGGATAGTCGCCAAATCCCGCCTTCGCATACGCAAACACCCCAGCGTCCAGTTCGGGCTTTCGTTCGGCCAGCGCCTGAAACACGCGCGCCAGCATATACATACCCGTGCCCGCAATGAGCCAGGCAATCACGGCGCCCAACGGACCGGTCGCATCAGCAAAAGTCCGTGGCAAGGAAAATATCCCGGCTCCGACCATGCCGCCCACCACCATCCCGGTGAGCTGCATCTTTGGCATTGTTTGTTGAGTGGACGCCATTCGGATTCCTTTTAGTTGCCTTCTTAACAAGGATCTGTAATCAGATTCGAACGAGCTGTCTCTCTCGCCCAGTCACTGTCTCTGATCAGCCGCGTTACTCCGCAACCACCACACGAAAAGAATGGTCTGTCCGTTGACGTTTGTCAATTGAACCCAAGACCGCACAATGGCCTGCGGCGCGCTATTCGATCGAATCGACAATCAATGCTGCATTGCCGAATTTCATTGAATGCGCGAATTAACAATTCGCGATACCACTTATGCAATATGACGCGCGACGCATACTTCTGTATCGATCACGTCAATAAGTCGTTTTCGTTACAGATGATTTAACGATGATGGGGATTCGCTGAAGCGGGCCGAACCAGGGGCGGTTCAGGAATGTGGTCAACAGTACTAACCTGAGAACGAATGCCGCAACGAACGACGGCAATTATGACTCGCGCAACTTCCTCAACGTCAACCGCGCTTCCAGTCCACCGCCGACACGGTTGTGCAGCGTGAGCGTCGCGTCCATCGCGAGCGCGAGTTGCCGCGCGATCGCGAGCCCCAGCCCCGTGCCACCCGTTTGACGATTGCGCGACCCTTCGAGCCGAACGAACGGCTCGAACACCGTCTCCAGCGACTCGGCCGGAATGCCGGGACCGCGATCGAGCACTGACACGGTAGCTTCACCATCGCGCACCGCGCCGATATCGATCTGCGCGGCGCCGCCGAACTTCAGCGCGTTATCGACCAGATTGCCGACGATGCGCCGCAAGGCCTGCGGACGCAACGTCAGCAACTGGCCGAAGTGGCCCTGCAAGGTCACGCTTTGCCCGGCGTCGACGTAATCGCACACGAGGCTGTCGAACAGCGCATCGGGATCGATGCGGCGCGGCTCCTCAGTCGTGCCATGCATCGTGCGTGCATAAGTCACCCCTTCCTTGACCAGCGCTTCCATTTCCTGCAGATCCTCGCGCAGCTTCGGGGCCTCGGTCTCGTTGTCCATCGTGTCGACGCGCAAACGCATGCGCGTAATCGGCGTCTGCAGGTCGTGCGAAATCGCCGCGAGAATCTGCATGCGTTCGGTCATATACGTGGCGATCCGGTCCTGCATCGCGTTGAACGCGCGCGCGGCGCGCGCCACTTCGGATGGACCCGCTTCAGGCAAACGCTCGGCCTTCAGGTCGGGGCCGAGCGTGTCGGCCGCGACGGCCAGCTGATTGAGCGGGCGCGTCGCGAGCCGCACCGCGAGCCAGCAGCAGGTAACGAGCACGAGCAGTTGCAGCGTCAGCACGAGCGGCAGCCAGCGCGACAACGGTGCGCCGGGCATCGGCCGCAGGTCGATGGTGAGCGGCGTGCCGTCGCTCAGTTTCAAATGCACCTGCAGACGCTCGCGATCGCCGGGCACTGCGTTGACGGTCAACGGATAGCGCCTGCCGATGCCATCGCCGATCGATTGCGCGACGCGCGCCGACAGGCTCGCGTCGACCGGCGCGCCGGGCACGCCGGGACCGAGCACGAATTCGTAGCTGCGCCGCGCGAGCCGCGGCAGCCATTGCGCGCGCTCGTCGGGCGGCAGATGATCGAGCAGCGCGACCGAGCTCGCCACCTCGCGCTCGATGTAGCCCATCATGATGTTGGTCATCGTCTGGTCGCGCTCGGTCATCGTCAGCCAGACCGACAGCGACTGCGCGGCGGCAAGCCCGACGAACAGGATCACCGCGAGCCGTGCGAACAGCGTGCGCGGCCAATGAGGCCAGCGCAGCAAGGACCGCGAGGACGCGGCATTCATTGCGCATCCCCGATCGCGGTCACCGTCGCCGAAAACACATAACCCTCACTGCGCAGCGTCTTGATGTAGCGCGGTTCGCGCGCGCCGTCCCGCAGACGTTGACGCAGGCGGCTCACCATCAGATCGATCGAGCGATCGAACGGGTCGGCTTGACGGCCTTGCGTGAGATTCAACAGCTGATCGCGCGTGAGCACGCGCTGCGGGTGATCAAGGAACACGCGCAACAGCCGATACTCTGCGCCGCTCAGCGCGACCATCGTGCCGTCCGCGTCGAGCAGATGGCGCGCGGTCGTGTCGAGCCGCCAGTCGCCGAAGCACAGCATCGGCGCCGATTCGGTCACCTGCATGCCGGGCGGCAGCATGCGCGCGCGACGCAGTACCGAGCGGATGCGCGCGAGCAGTTCGCGCGCGGCAAACGGTTTGGTCAGGTAGTCGTCGGCCCCCATCTCGAGGCCGACGATCCGGTCCGCTTCCTCGTTGCGTGCCGTCAGCATCAGGATCGGCACGGTGCGGAACTTTCCGGCACGCAGCTCGCGACACAGCGCGAGACCGTCTTCGCCCGGCAGCATCAGGTCGAGCACGATCAGGTCGGGCGCGCCGTTTTCGAGCGCAGCGCGCATCTGCCGCCCATTGGCCGCAAGGGAGACGCGAATGCCGTTTTTCTCGAGGTATCCGGCAAGCAGTTCGCGGATGCCGCGATCGTCGTCGACGATCAGTACGTGGTCGCTGGTTTCCATCGATGGTTTATCTGTCGCGGCGTTTGAGTTGCACGCCGCTCGCCTGGATCAATGAACACTGCAACGGATGCGCGAACTCGGTCGCAAAGCCGCCCGCGACGAACAAGGCGATGGCGAAGAGGCGTTTCATGCGTCCTCCAGCACGGAAAGACTCGCACCGTCGGCCACGCCGGCTTCGAGCGCGTACGGATCGACGCCTTCCAGGCAGCCGATATTGACACGCCATTGCTGCGGATCCTTGCGCGTCTGATGAAATGGATAAATTCCGCAATGCTTGCAGAAGTAGTGCTTCGCGACCTTCGTGTTGAACTGGTATAGCGTGAGCGAGTCTTCACCACTCAGAATCTTCAGCTGGCTGGCGGGAAACAGCGGCGTCATCAGCGCGCCCTTGCGGCGGCACAGGCTGCAGTTGCAACGGCCGGCCGGAACGATTTCTGTACGCACTTCGAACTTGACGGCCCCGCAGTGACACGATCCTTGCAGCAACTCGGCGCTCATGGTGCTCTCCGTGATTTGACGATGCCTGCTTTATAGCCTGGTTCATCAGGCGAATTATGTCGTAATGTATCCGGCATACGAGTCGATACATTATCTTGCAATAAGTCGCGTGAGCTAGCACATGATCCGCAAGATTGGCCGGCACCGCCAGTTACAACCGTGCGATCAGGAAGTGGGCGATCACAGCCACTGACCGATTACGGCTGGTCTATGAGTCAGCTTGAATACGCTTGACTTTTAATCACTAGCCACATCCAATACCCATGGTGCAGTGCGATGTTTCGCTTTTGAAGCGCGCTGCATGTCACCCGGTAGTTCAAAGCGTTGGCCAGCAGTTCATTCGTCCGCCGTGCATGCGGCGTCAGCTCGCGAAACGGAGCACTCCTCACTACGGGAGTCGTCTTGGCTGCCACAAAATCCCAACCTGCGCGCCGCGAACCCGCCCGCATCGACCTCGCGTTGCAAGGCGGCGGTTCGCACGGTGCTTTTACATGGGGCGTCCTCGACCGCTTACTCGAAGAGTCGTGGCTGCAGATCGAAGGCATATCGGGCACGTCGGCCGGCGCGATGAACGCCGCAGTGCTGGTGAGCGGCTATCAGCTCAATGGTGCGGCCGGCGCACGCGCGGCGCTCGATGCGTTCTGGCGACGCGTGTTCGAAGCGTCGGTGTTCAGCCCGTTTCGCCGCAGTCCGTTCGACGTAATCATGGGCCGCTGGACGCTCGACTACTCGCCGCTCTTCATCGCGATGGATCTGGCGGCGCGGCTGTTTTCGCCCTACGACCTGAATCCGCGCGGCGTGCATCCGCTCGCGAAGATCCTGCAGGACTCGATCGACTTCGCGCATCTGCGCGACGCGCCGATCAAGCTGTTCATCACCGCGACGCGGGTGTGCACCGGCCGGGCACGCGTGTTTCGCAATGGCGACCTGACGCCGGACGTGCTGCTCGCCTCCGGCTGTCTGCCCACGTTGTTCCAGGCGGTGCAAATCGACGGCGAAGACTACTGGGACGGCGGCTATGCCGGTAATCCGACGATCACGCCGCTGGTACGCGAATGCACGTCGAGCGACACGCTGCTGATCCAGGTCAATCCCGTCGAGCGCCATGAAACGCCGCGCACCGCGCGCGACATCATCAGCCGCCTGAACGAGGTCGCCTTCAACGCGCCGCTGCTCAAGGAGCTGCGCATGATCGCCCTGCTGCGCCGCACGGCGGACGCCGGCAGCGAGGAAGGCCGCCATTGGGCGGCAATGCGCATCCATCGGATCTCGAGCGAAGTGATGACCGAGCTCGGCTACTCGTCGAAGCTGAATGCCGAGTGGAGCTTTCTGACGATGCTGCGAGACGAGGGCCGGCGTGCCGCAGACGCGTTCCTGACCGAGCACGGCGATTCGATCGGCGTGCGCTCCTCGATGGATCTCGACGCGTTGCTCGACGGAGTCTGACCATGGATGCCATCACCCTGTCACCGCTCGCGATCGGTCTTGGCCTCTTTGGCATGCTCGCCAGTCTCGCGCTGCTGATCGGCTTCGCGTATCGCGGCTGGACCGTGCTGCTGCTCGCGCCGTTCGCCGCCATGCTCGCCGCCGCGATTTCGGGCGAACCGATTCTCGCGCATTGGACGCAAACCTTCATGCTCAGCGCTGCGCGTTTTCTCGCGCAGTTCTTTCCGTTGTTCCTGCTCGGCGCGCTGTTCGGCAAGCTGATGGAAGACAGCGGCTCCGTGAAGGCAATCGCCGGTTACATGACGGAGAAGCTCGGCGCGCATCGGGCGATTCTCGCGGTCGTGATCGGTGGCGCGCTCGTCACCTATGGCGGCGTCAGCCTCTTCGTTGCGTTCTTCGTGCTCGCGCCGATGGCCACCGCCCTCTTCCAGGCCGCCAATATTCCTCGCCGTCTGATGCCGGCCGCGATTGCGCTCGGCACCTCGACGTTCACAATGTCCGCGCTGCCCGGTACGCCCGCGATCCAGAACGCGATCCCGATGCCGTTCTTCGGCACGACGCCGTTTGCCGCGCCCGGGCTCGGCATCATCGCAAGTATCGTGATGCTAGCCTTTGGGCTTTGGTGGCTGTCCCTGCAACAGTCGCGCGCCACGGCACGCAATGAGGGGTTCGACGGCTTCAGCACGACGGCGAAATCCGCCACGCCGCCGGCCAGCGACAACCTCGTGCGTGAACGCGCGAGCGTATCGCAGAGTTTCGATCCCGAGGAAGCGAAGCGCGGGTGCGTCAGCGAGAATCTGCCGTCGTTCGGCGTCGCGGTCACGCCGCTCGTGCTCGTCGTGCTGACGAACTTCGTGATGAACGTCATCGTGCTGCCGCGCATCGACGCCGACTATCTCGGCGAAGCGCGTTGGGGCGAGACCTCGCTTGCCGCAGTCGGTGGCGTGTGGGGGGTGAGCGTGGCGCTCATCGTCGCGATCGTCGTGCTGGTGCTGCTCAACCGGCACCGCTTGCGGGCGCTGCGCGAGACCGTCAGCGCGGGTGCGAATGCGTCGGTGCTGCCGGTGATGAGCGTCGGCAGTCTGGTCGGCTACGGCGCGGTGATCGCCGCGCTGCCCGCGTTCGCACTCGTGCGCGAATGGGTGCTTGGCATCGGCGGTGGTCCGCTCGTATCGCTCGCGGTCGCGACCAATCTGCTCGCGGCGTTGACCGGCTCGGCTTCCGGCGGTCTCACCATCGCGCTCGACGCGCTCGGCGACACTTATCTGCAGCTGGCCGCGCAGTACGGCATCGACCCGGGACTGCTGCATCGGGTCGCCGTGATTTCCTCCGGCACACTCGACACGCTGCCCCATAACGGCGCGGTCGTGACGCTGCTCGCCGTCTGTGGCTCGACGCACCGGGAAAGCTACCGCGACATCGTAATCGTTGCGATTTTCGGCGCGCTGCTCGCGCTGGCCGTGGTAATCGTGCTGGGCTCGCTGGTCGGGTCGTTCTGAGCGTTCTGAAGTATCAAGGGGGTCTTGCGCTGACGTTGCTGTTCGTCAGTGCACGGCCCCTCTTTTTACTGATCGGCTCGGTATGGGCTGATTTCCGGCTGACGTCACGCCGACGCGCGCGCCGCATTCATGCGGCCAAACACGAACTGCCCCAGATACCAGACCAGCTCGGTATTTGCGAGGATCGCGTCTTCGCTGACTGTCGACGGTTCGAGCTTCATCCTACGCAGCATCAGCTTGCCTTCGCGGGAGGTCGTCCACGCGTGCATCAGTTCCTTGCGCGTCTTCGCATCGGCGGCGTTGAAATGGTCGCGGCCCTTGCGCGAATCGTCGTTCATACGCGCTCGCACTTCTTCTTCGCGCGTAGCGATGCTGTGCTCCACGGTCTTTCTCGTTTCGGTCTTGACCGCCTGTTCCTGCGCTTCGTCGGCGAGCAGCTTGGCCTGCACGTCGACCATCGTGCGCTCGGCGTCCGAGATCTTCCAGTTGTCGCGGAGCGCGCGCATCAGATAACCCGCGGGGCTCTTCTTGACCTGTCCGCGCTTGATTCTGAAGCGCGTGTATTCGACGGCCTGCTGGATACGCTCGTCGGTCCAGAGATCGCGGTTCTCCGATATCTCGCTGAACTGCTTGGTCGACAGACCGAACTCGTCGGTGAGAATCTTGTACAGATGGCTCGCATCCGCGAGGCTGGCGAGCACCGCGTCGGCGGTGTCCTTGCGTTTGAGCAGAAAACGGATGCGGTCGATTTTCTTCGACGTCGTGGATGCGGTGCGGGTCTCGTAGGACAGCTCGATGTCCGACACATCGTTGATCTCGCGTACGGCCGGCTCGAGCCAGTCGCGCTTGAAGTACTTGAAGATGGCCGCGTTCGCGCCCATTTTGCCGGGCCAGTTGCGCATTTCCTCGAGCTGGATCCAGTCGGTGCGTCCAGCTGGAACGTGAGGTAAAACCTTGTCGTAGACCGCGCGGGCGAGACTACGCGTGAACGCGGTGGAAATGCGCAAGCTCAGCCAGTGCGATTTCTGCGGATCGCGGATATGCGGCACAAGTCGCGGATGCACGTCGAAACGCATGCGTCCGCGATGAAAGCCGACCATGCCGATCAGTTGAACCTGCACCCACAGATCGTCTTCGCTGGGATCGCGGTCCGCCGGCGTGTTCGTCACGCGGACTTTCGCGTTCTGGGCTTCGTCGGCGATCGTGCGCAGGTGCTTCAAGTTGCGGCTGTCGTAACGCATCAACCACTTGAAATAGTTGAGTTCGACGTCGTACTGGTCGCGCTGCTCGGGCTCCTGCGCGACGATAAAGTAGGCGGCATCGAGAAAGCGCCGTGCCGGCAGCCCCATGTTGACGATTTCGGTGAAGAAGTCGTTGCGCTGATAACCGATCTCGCGATTGGCCTCGTTGATGCGCAACCCCTGATCGAACATGTCCTCGAACAGCGCGAGCGCCATCTGCCGTGACGTCGCTTTCGACTTGCCCTCTTCCGGATGGTCCGCGGCCATATTCTTCATCCACTTTTTTTCGCTCACGGGACTGTAAGCACGCGGTGGTGAGCTGTCAACACACAGAACCTCACCATTAGAACGGCCGCGGCGAAGCTGCCGGTTAGGCGCTCACTCCGCGGTTTCGCACACAGAACCTCACCATGCTCACAAAGAATCTCACCTTCAAGGGAGGCACGTCCTTCGGCGAAGCCTTATGCGGCGGCCCCTCCGCTCATGTTGCCGCGCTCGCGCACAACCGATCTCACCTTTGGGCGTTGGTGCTTTGGTCAAGCACAGCGAACCACACCTTGATGAGGAATTGATCTCACCTTGCTGCACAACCAACCGCACCTCTGGACACACCAGACCTCACCATTGTCACAACGTACCTCACCTTTGGGACCTTAACTTGTTGAATGGATTGAAAATCGGGGCTCCGTGTAGGTTTGTTGGTTTGCTGTCGTTTTAAAAAAAACGAACCAACCGGCATGGGAAACAAATGCCGCCAGAAAATGGCGCAGCGCAGCATGGTGAGGTTGATTGTGCAATCGTCAATGGAAGCGGAGCGGGCCTGACTCGACGGTGAGGTTGGTTGTGCGTCTAAGGGGATGGGGGTTCGCGAATGCCGGAAGTGTGCTTCGAGCGAACCTGTCTTCCCCTGCTTTCGGATGTTTTGGTAGGTGAGGTTCATTGTGCATTGGTGCGGTGAGTCGCCAACGTGCCGGCTTGGGCACGGCGAAATCTCTCGAAAGGTGAGGTTGGTTGTGCTGGATGCGGCTGTGGTGGAAGCGTGAAAATGAGAAAATGCACAAATGACCTCACCACGGGCCTGGATTTTAAGCAGGCACGGTGGTTTCGTTGGGAGAATCGAAGGGGAAGGTGAGGTCATTTGTGCTTTCAGACACCTCGGATTATCGAGACTGGCTGACCTTAGCGCGCGGTTCGGCGGCCCAAACGATGCGAAAATGCGAAAGGCTATAAAAAATCTGCGTAAAAACAGTAATTTAAAAAGCTATTTTCAAGCATTTCCTGTATTCTGAGGTTTCCGGAATTTTATGGAAAAACCTCAGAATGGTCAGAACGAGCCAACTTCCTGCCGTGGACAGAACTGTTCACTTTGAGCAGATCAGTCAGTTCGCAGAAAAAGTCACCATTTTCACTAACGAACTGCGCGACACGATCCTAGCCCCGCGTCCTCGTAAAACGGCTCCCGTTTTCAAGACTGGCGAGATTGCCGAGATGTGCAACATCTCACACTCGCAGGTTCAGTATCTCGCGACCAAAGGCGACGGAGAAATGCCTTCGGGAACGGCGGCCGGCACGGGCCGAACCCGGACCTTCACGCTGGAGGAAGCGCGGATCTGGGTGCAGAAGATCTCCGACATCTACCAGACTCCGCTGGTCACGCGCCTGAAGGAGCCAGACGGCAAGATCATTATCACGGCTCAGCTCAAAGGCGGATCTGCCAAGACGACGACGACGATGTGCCTCGCCCAGGGATTGTCGCTGCGGGGACGCAAAGTGTTGGTGGTCGATCTCGATCCTCAGGCGTCGCTTTCCGAACTGTGCGGCCTGTACGCGGAAAAAGACGTGACGCCCGAAGATACGGTGTTGCCGTACGTGTACGACCAGGACATCGAAGGTGGCCTGGAAGGACGGGTCCAGTCGACCTACTGGGATGGTATCGACGTGATCCCCGCGCACACTGAACTGATCGGCGCAGAGTTCCATTTGCCCGCCATGCAAAAGATCCGGCCGGGTTTCCGCTTTTGGACCGTGCTTCGTCAGGGGCTTGAGCCGCTGCGCAAGAAGTACGACTACATTTTGATGGATACGTCGCCGTCGCTGTCGTATCTCAATCTGAACGCGCTGATGGCCGCGGATTCGATGGTGATGCCGATGGTGCCGGAGAATTTGGATTTCATCAGCTCGCTATCTTTCTGGCGGCTTTTTTCGGACGTGTCCAAAAGCTTCATTAAATTCGAGAAGGACAAGAAATACGACTTCGTGTCGCTCGTGCTGTCGCGGGTCGATTACGGGAGGAACTCGTCTGCGCCGATCGTGCGCGCATGGGCGCAAAGCGCGTACGAAAACTGGCTGCATTCCATCGAGGTACCGGCGAGTTCGGTGATGAGCACTGGGGCATTGGCATTCTCGACCGTCTTCGACATCAGCAGCAACCACAGCGCGGCTAAGTCGCTGCAACGGGTGCGGCAGCCTCTCGTCGACTATTGTCGCTGGATCGACGAGATCTATTCGGAAAAATGGAGGAACGCGCAATGAGCAATATGCGGGAACAGTTGCTGGCCAAGACGTCCGGCATTCGCAAGACTTCGTCGATCAACGAGGACGAGGTAAAGCGCAGCAACCGCACACAAACGGCGCCTGGGTTGGCCGGCGCGCTGGCCGTTGCGCAACTTCGCGTGCAGGAACTGGAATCGACCGGCGTCGCGTCGCAGCTCCCGGTTGCTCGTATTTTGCCGAATCCCTGGCAGCCGCGCCGGGTATTCAACGAGGCGAAGCTGGCGGAGCTTGCCGAGTCTATTCGCGAGGTTGGGCTGATGCAGCCGATCGTCGTTCGTCGCGTAGCGGAGGACTATCAGATCGTTGCCGGCGAGCGGCGCTGGCGTGCACACAAGATGTTGGATCTAGACACGATCAAGGCGGTGGTCGCGGATTGCTCCGATTCGGACATGGCCGTTCTGGCGATGGTCGAAAACATCAGCCGCGATGATCTTACCGACTACGAGATCGGTGTTGCGATCCGTCGCTCGGAAACAGAATTCCCGAATCGAAAGCGGCTGGCGGAAGCGATGGGATTGTCGCGCGCTGGTCTATATCAATTCCTCTCGTTCGAGAATCTACCGGACTTCATCAAGCAGGATCTCGATATCCAGCCGCGCCTACTGGGCGGAACCGCGGCGCAAGCCATTGCGGCGGCTATCAAAAAGCATGGCGAGAATGGCGTTAAGGCGGCCCGGGAAATCTGGCCACTCCTGGTGAGAGGGGAAATGGATCAGGGCAAGGTTGCTGCGGCGATTACCGCGCTGGCAACGCAGCAGACGACGTCGACCGGTACCAGCGGGCGCAGTATCGAGAAGTTTTTTGCGGGCCGCGAGCACGCCGGGAGCATCACGAAGGACATTAGTAACTTCACGATCAAGATCAAGACCGGGGTGATTACCGAGGCGCAGGAAATTCAGATACGACAGTTGATCGGCCAGATGTTCCAGTCGCAGCCGAAGACAAACTGATTGGTGGTTGTTTGGCAGTATGGAGAAGCCCGCTTGATGCGGGCTTTTTTATTGGGCAGCGGGGACGGGGCTGCGGAGGAGTGTCTAGAGTCTAGACACTACCTGGGGCGCCATTCGAGTGTCTAGAGTCTAGACACTCTACCGCCTTACGTGCATCGGCGCGAGCGCGCAGCAGCGGTGTCAATGAGCGTCCGGGATATTCAGCTCGATGTACGGGTAGATACGAACAGCGGGGCGTAAGTGTCGGGAATGTGTGCTCGACGCCTCTAGCCGAACCCATCGGCGGCCGCGAAACGCCAACCGCTCAGAATTGCTGAGGCGGCCCTTCGCGGGATTTTGTCGCTGCGACTGCGCATCTGCCAGGACGAAAATCACCCACAATGTTTAGTCGCTAAATGACCAATGGGATGACAGCGCGCGAGCGACCTTCACGCCGTTGACCGAAAACTTCCCCCGAAGCAAGATTCCACAGTCATGCGTCGCCCGTACGGCGCACCTTCGCTAAAGCCCGTAATTCGAAGGATCGGCCGATAGGCCAGTCAAATTGCGACTCATGCATTGGCCGCGATTGTCCATAAAGCTCCGCGTCCACGACATCGTGGCCCGTCGCAGAGCCCCCGGCTACAAATCGAGTCAAGCGTCGCACGGGCGCGCCATCATTCAGCGGCACGCGGTCAACGGTTGTACATAGGGCAACCGTTGACCGCCTATCTAACGCAAAAGAACCAGCGGCTTCTCTATAGGGAAGTCCGTTCAGTTCGGTTCGCGACGAAATCCGCAACGACGACCGAGCACGGGCACATTTTTCTGGAGGCGTACTGTATCTGGCTTGCACCTGGGGACCACATGCGATGAACAAGTCCGCGGAGGACGGCCCAGTGCGCGCGGAGGCGATAGTTGCAATCGCGTTAGAGCACGGCGAACCGGGTATCGAAATCGCACATCAATCGGAGCGATCAAGCTCTTCGCGAATGGTATCCGCGCGAGATTTCGAGTAACCCGAAGAATTGAAGGTCGCCGCTGGTCTCCTTCAACACGACCACCACGCCAATGGCGGACACTTCTCGGACACGGAACGTTTGTCCATACTTTCGTCGCTCCGCATCACAGCAAAGTCGGCAACGCGATTGCGCTAAGCCGCGCGATGGCCCAGACCAGATCTCCCCGCCGCGTCATACCCTCACGCATTGCCGGGACAGTGCGGAACTGAGTCGCCGGCTCGAACGATGCGGGGATCATCGCATTCGAACTCTGCCTCGCGATCCTGCCAGCCATGGCCCTTTCTCGTTTGAATAACGAGCGCACAGTCCAATAGCAAAAAGTCGCAGGACTTGCAGCTTTGGTCCTCGTTCCATTCGTATGCCGCTTCAACCGGATGGGCCTGCGATGATGCACGCCGGGAAAGGGGAGGCCGCCTCACGATGACCGCAGATGTTAAACATCGCAACTCGAACTGCCGCCATCCGCTGTCGAAAACGAAGACACATCGGAACCACGCGACCCGCACTGCAAGCCGCTGCTAGGCACCACGCGACCTGCCGGCAGAGACTTCAGCGAACTTGGCAGTAGCAGATCAGCGCGACGCAATCATATGGGGCCATATCAAAACGTCGTCGTTCACGAACTAAGTATCGAAAAAGCAGCAGGTCTTAGCCGATACAAGCGCGAATCCTCGATTCTTCGGCCAATTTCACCGCCAGACGCGCCGTGAAACATCGCCGCACAGCTTCAGTAGCTCGCAACCAATTGTTTTCACAGGTGTTTTTTATTGGAATCCGCCTTTGTTTCACGAAAAATGATTAAATCCATACGCAATTCCGCAGCTCTCCCGGAAAACGGGACAGGGCGCGCAAATACCTACGCTAGCCTCTGTGATTTGTAGTATTTAATACGTAATTTGTAGCAAGTAGTTTTTGGCTGCCGCGATCGCCATTTTGAGCATTTCGGTACCGTTGTCGGCCGAACGACATCGAGCGCTCAAGTGCTGGAGTATTTCTACATCCGGCATTTGCCCTCCACCGCCGACCCGCGCAAAGTGTTGCGGCAGCGAGCGGGCCCACGCTCGACCCGGCACCACGGACACCCGGCGCCCTCAGCCGTCGCTTCTCCAATCCCGCCTCTGCCCACGCTCCCGGACTCCTCGATCTGCGCGATGTCCTCATGCAAGAGCCGTCGGATTTCGAGGATAGCCTGCGCCGTCTACTGCACGCTGTACCCAACCAAGATCACTTTCTCCGACAGCGGCCCTTAAGATGTGCGCCGCGATAGGGACGTTCCTACGCGCCAAACATTCGCGAGCGAAAGACGCACAAGCTTCGCCGCCCAGTGCGATCGATTGCTCCCGAATGGCGCGCCTCAATGTGGCGCCGCGATAAAGATCGCGCGCTCAACTCGAGGCATCGGTGCGCGCCGGCGCCGTGCCGCCGGGATCGAAGTGCGCGAGCGTCTGTTGTGTGGCGCGCCGGATGCGCGCGAGGTTGACCAGAATCGACGCGTTGGTCTGGAAGTGGAGCGGACGTGCCACATTGAAAAGCCTGGCGAAGCGCTTCATCGACCTGAATATCGTCGGCGACGCTGACCCTTGCTTGAGCACTGCTCGCGAGGCTGTGCAGCACCAGAATGATTCGTCGATTGGGATCGAGTTGTTGCATCACGTAGATGCGCCGCGAATCGATGCCGCGGCCGCGTCCAATCAGGCTGCTGGCCCAGAGCGCCACCGTCTGACCATGTCACTCGCCATTCTCTTCGCGAAACCGATCGTACACGGACAGCAAGACATCATGCGAGGCAAGCTCCTGCACCGCATAGTTGTAATAGTCGCGCACCTGCGTCTGCCGATTTTCGAGTGCACGTTCGCGGACGGTGCGCTGACCGAGGAAAAAATGCATAGGCGAATCGTGCGGTCTTGAGCCACAGATCGAATTGCGCGTCGCCCCATTCCCTTGTGCTGACCGCGGTGTGCTTGACGGCCATCTCCAACGACAACTCCGCGAGACATGACGATCGCCGGTCGGTGCAGCGTATCGCGCGTCGCGACAGTCAAACGGCCAGTGTACAGCTTATCTCCGCGGCGCATCGCGATGTACTGCACGGGGCCTTGCGAGCCGACGGTCACCATTGCGCAGCCGAACAGAAGACTGCGGGCGAGCAGGGCGAGTGTCACGGCACTCCGATGCGTTGATCGGCCATGGTCCGCTGTCTAGAATAGGACTAGCGATCATTTACGACGACCATCAAGGTTGACCTCGCATGCGCGATGAATGGTATCGATGCGTAGCAAGGGTACGGGCTTCTAAAGAAATGGAACAAGCGGATAGCAGACCGGAAGCTTCCGCGAACGATGGTGCAGTCTGGTGCCGGTAATGCCGTTGGCTTCAGTCGGGAGGACGAACAGGAGATGCGCAGCGTGCGGGTGCCTGCTCCGCGTGAGTCCCTTTCTGGAAGTAAGCAGCTTCTCCGAATGGTGGACGATGGCAACCCAGGCCGAGACCAAACTGTCGTTGCCCGCATTGACCGCGATGGTCGTCGGCTCAATGGTGGGCGCAGGAATTTTCTCGTTGCCGCGCAATTTCGCGCGCGCGACCGGACCGTCCGGCGCGGTCATTGCGTGGTGCGTGGCGGGTATCGGCATGTATGCGCTGGCTCGCGTCTTTCAGGCGCTCGCGCAGCGGCGGCCCGAGCTCGACGCCGGCGTGTTCGCGTACGCGCGAGCGGGATTCGGCGACTATGCGGGTTTTCTGTCCGCATTCGGCTACTGGATGGCCGGCTGCTTCGGCAATGTGTCGTACTGGGTGCTGATCAAGTCGACGCTCGGCGCTTTCGTGCCCGCATTCGGCGAAGGCAACACGGCGACCGCGATCATCGTGTCGTCGGTGGGCATCTGGCTGTTTCATCTGGTGATGCTGCGCGGCGTGCAGCAGGCGACGATGATCAATACGATCGTCACGGTCGCGAAGGTCATCCCTATCGTGCTGTTCATCGTGATGCTGATCGCGCTGTTTCGCGCCGATATGTTCCGCGCGAATCTGTGGGAAGGCAGCGCTCAGATCGGCGCGGGTCTTTTCTCGCAGGTTCGCGCGACGATGCTCGTCACCGTTTTCGTGTTCGTGGGCATCGAAGGGGCGAGCGTGTACTCGCGCTATGCGAAAAAGCGCTCGGACGTCGGCGCGGCGACGATCACCGGCTTCGCGGTCGTGCTGTGTCTGCTGGTGCTCGTGACGCTGCTGCCTTACGCGAGCTTGCCGCGTGCCGACATCGCGGTGTTGCGCCAGCCGTCGATGGCCGCGGTGCTCGGCGCGCTCGTCGGCCCGTTCGGCATCGTGTTCGTCAGTGTCGGTCTGATCATTTCGATCCTGGGCGCATACCTCGCATGGTCGCTGATCTGCGCCGAAGTGCTGTTCGCCGCCGCGCGCCTCGAGACGATGCCGCACATCTTCACGCGACAGAACGAGCGCAGTGTGCCCGCCGCCGCGGTGTGGCTCACGAGTAGCGTCGTGCAGATGTTCGTGATCAGCACGTACTGGTCGAACGATGCGTTTGCGCTGATGCTCAATCTGACGAGCTCGATGGCGCTGATTCCTTATTTTCTGGTGGCCGCATACGGCGTCAAAGCCGCGCGCCACGATAGCGAGCAGACCGGGGGCACCTTGAGCGGCGCGTTGCGCACCGAGTATTTCGTCGCCATGTTAGCGACTTTGTACACGGCATTTCTGCTGTTCGCGGGAGGTCCGAAGTTCCTGATGCTGTCAGCGCTGCTTTACACCCCCGGCACGATCCTGTACGTGGCGGCCAGACGCGAGCGCCGCCTGCGGGTGTTTTCGAAAGTCGAGTGGGTCATCTTTGCCGTCGCGACCTGCGGCGCGATTGGTGCGCTGATCGGCCTCACGACGGGCGCCATTGTCATCTGAGCGGTCGATTAGCGTAGCCGCGCAGGCGCGGGTGGACCAAAACGTGTTCGCGGGAGAGCGATCGCAACATGGACAAGCGCGTCAGACTTTCGGCACCGGGCCTGATGGCGATGGTGATCGGCTCGATGGTCGGGGTGGGGGTCTTTTCATTGCCGCAGGCGCTCGGCAAATATACAGGCGTCGTCGGATCGTTGATCAGCTGGATCATCACGGGCTCCGGCATGCTGACTCTCGCGCTGATCTTTCAACGACTCGCCTGGCGCAAGCCCGAGCTGGACGTCGGCGTCTATACATATGCGCGCGTCGGCTTTGGACGGTATACGGGTTTTCTGTCGGCTTTCGGCTACTGGTGTGGCAGTTGTCTTGGCAACGTGACCTATCTCGTTCTGATCAAGTCGGCGCTCGCGATCGCCGTGCCCGCTTTCGGCGCCGGCAATACGCTGAGCGCGATCGTCAGTTCCTCGCTGATGATCTGGGTATTCCACTTTCTGATTCTGCGCGGCGTCAAGGGCTCGTCCCTGGTGAATGCATCGATGACGGTCGCCAAACTGCTCGCGATTGGGTTATTCGCAGTGCTCGTGCTACCCAGTGTCGAATGGCAACTGTTCGTCGCGAATCTTTGGACCGGTCCGGAACAGTCGGCGGCCGGTCTGTTCGGCGAGGTGCGCAAGACGATGTTGGGCACGGTCTTCGTGTTTCTCGGCGTCGAAGGCGCGAGCGTTTATTCCCGTCATGCGCGCGAGCGGCGCGACGTCGGCGTTGCGACCGTGCTCGGCTTTCTCTGCGTGCTCGCGTTGATGGTCATCGTGACATTGTTGTCGTATGGCGTGTTACCGCTCGAGCAGTTGGGCGCGCTGAAAAATCCGTCGATGGCCGGCGTGCTGAGCGCCGCGCTCGGCGCCTGGGGCGCGGTCGTGGTCAAGCTCGGTCTGCTGATATCGGTGCTCGGTTCGTATCTCGCATGGACGCTGCTCGCCGCCGAGATTCTGCATGCGGCAGGCAAGAGCCGTACGATGCCAGCGTTTCTCGCGAGAGAAAACCGCAACCACGTTCCGGTCGCCGCGCTATGGATGACGAGTCTCGTGATTCAGGCGTTTCTGATCGTGACGCTGTTTTCGCAGGAAGCGTTCACGTTGGCCAAGGAGTTCACGACGTCGATGAACCTGATCCCGTACCTGTTGGTCGCCGGTTACGGGTTGAAGCTCGCATCGAGCGGCGAATCGTATGCGGGGCAGCCGTGGTCGCGGCGCATCGATTTCATGCTCGCGCTGGCGGGCTGCTTCTACGCGCTATTTCTCGTGTACGCGGGCGGTCTTCATTATTTGCTGATGTCCACCGTGCTCTATACGGGCGCGACCGCGTGGTTTTACATCGCCGAGCGTCGCAAGGGGACATCGCCGGTGTTTACGCCGCGTGAACGCTGGCTGTTTATCGTGGTCGCGCTCGCGGCGCTAGCCGCGTTTGGGGATCTCATGCGCAATCATTTTGCGACCTAAGGTACCGTTGAGGGCCGCTCCTACGCTTGGCAATCCCAGCCTTGATAAGCTTAAGTCTACTGATGGATTTTCGCATCTTGTTATTCGAATTTTTTGTTCGAATCGAATCCGTCGGGCATGCGACAGCCTCGGCTATCACTCGATGACCGCCGGTCAGGGCACCGCTGCATAGGGCAACGGTTCGACCGTAATCGGGCAAGCCGCGACCCCTGTGTTCCTACAAGACATATCGGAATTCGCTGAATTTTCTGTTCTTGGTGTCTCGTACAATCTGACTGTGTCCTAGGCGAGGATGTTTCAATTTCTCACTGACGAGTGCGGTGCGCTGCTCTATTTCTCTCTCCTTCGTTGTTGATCCATGCCACGTTGCATGGGAAGAATTGCTTGATCTCCAAAGACGCAGCGACCTTCTCATCGAGTTTTCATTGTTTTAAAAAATGGTCGTTCGAATCTTTAATTTCTGTCAAGCCGAAACGGCTGTCGGCATGGTCAAGGAACTCTTTGAAATGCGCTAAAAGCCTTCTTGCATTCGACGATGTCTGTTGCCCGGCCTTCGCTATTGAGACCTCCCGACTTGGTCCGAGCAAATGCGGCGGCCGGTAGCTTGTGAAAACAGACGGGCTTGAATGGGTCCGTTAGTAGCATGGGTGCAATATCCCGCTTTCTTCGCGTCACAAAGCCGCGTGCAGTGACGTTGCACTTTGGCAAGAAAACATGATGTGTTTTGGTACGAAAAAGTCTTCACCAGTATTGCAATGGAGTGTGAGTGAACAAAATAAGAGTCGGTATTGCCGACGATCATCCATTCATCCTCCTCGGCGTCGAGCATCTTCTTCAGCCGTGCCCAGACATCCAGGTCTGCCTCAAAAGCGAGAGCATTGGTCGCTTGCTCGAACTGCTAGTTGAAGTGCCGGTTGACGTTCTTGTGTGCGACTACGAATTCGAAGGGGATCCGTATGCCGACGGTCTCAGCCTTCTTGACCGGATTCGGCGTGTCGCGCCAACCGTGCGAGTTGTCTTTCTGAGTTCACATTCTTCGCCGCACATCATTTCGGCTGCACTCAATGCCGGGGCGGCCGGCTTCGTCGGTAAGGGACCCGAGGGCTTTGTCAGCCTTACCACTGCCGTTCGAGCCGCGAAAAACAAGAGCGTCTTCCTGCCCGATTCCATTGCAAACAAGGTTTTGTCCGCAACCGGGCGAGCAGCGGAAATCCAATCCTCTCTCAATTTACTATCTGAAAGAGAATCGACAGTCATACGAATGATATGCAACGGAATGTCGATCGGCGCGATCGCCGAGCGACTCAATCGAAGTCGCAAGACCGTTAGCAATCAGAAGAACGCGGGCATGAAGAAGCTCGGTGCCAAAAATGACGTGGAACTCGCCGCGATCGTGCGCGGGTGGTCCTGTTCTTGACAAATGCGGCCCTCTTTCGGGCCGAGCCTGTGATTTTCGTCGCACCTTCTCCCACACATTGCTGATCGTGTGATCGGTCCGGCCAGAGAAACCGACGGCTGTTTCGTTCGCTGATCCATGTGGTACTTCATTTTGGGTATCGGCCCATTAACAATGACCCGCTTCAATGACATCATTTCTCTGCCTTGACGATCGCCGGAAGCATCGGCCTTACAAGGGTTTGTCGTTTTCAAATAGCAACATAGAGGACTCTGATGAAAAAACAAGTCACGCAACTCATGATCGCGCTGATGGGCCTGTCCGTCGCGCCGATGGTTTTCGCTCAAACTGCACCGGGCACGGGTCAAGTCACGTTCAACGGCGAACTGTACGACGACACCTGCGTGATCAACGCCGGTGACGAAGACAAGACCGTCACGTTGCCGACCCTGTCTACGCAGTCGCTGGCTGCGGCTGGCCAAACCGCTGGCTCCAGGATGTTCGAAATTTCGGTGTCGCAGTGCCCGGCCTCGCTGAGCAGTGTCGCGGCGCATTTCGAGACGACGAACATGAACCCGAATACGCGAAATGCCATTAACCTGGCAACAGCTTCACCTGCCAAAAATGTCGAAGTGCAATTGCTTGACAGCGATGGCCAAACGCCGATTCTGCTGGGTAGCACCGGTTCGTTCGTGTCTATCGCGACCGACCGTACCGCAACGATGAGCTACGGTGGCCAGTACTACGCAACAAACCAGACCCAAGCCGGTTTCGTGACTGCTGTGGTTCGCTACACGTTGGCATACCAGTAAATCAACTCAAGCCGAATGGCATCGGGCTGCATTTCTATTACGGAGGCAGCCCGAAGCGACATTCCGCTTATCTGTCGCGTGGAGGAGCGAATGTCTTCAATGAAATTTCCTGTCCGGTTGGCCGCAGCGGTTGCCTGCAGTGTGGCCACGATTTCTGCGCAGGCTGCTATCACCATTACCGGTACGCGAGTCGTCTATCCGGCGCAAAACCGCGAAGTCAATGTCCGCTTGAACAACGTTGACAGCCGTCCGGTTCTGGTTCAAGCGTGGCTGGACGATGGCGATGCGGCGGCCGCGCCGAATGAAATCAAGGTGCCGTTCACGCTGTTGCCGTCGGTATTTCGAGTCGAGCCTCACAGAGGTCAGGCTTTGCGCATCATGTTCGCGGGTGGCGACATGCCGAAAGACCGTGAATCAGTCTATTGGCTGAACGTGCTGGAAGTACCGCCAAAGCCTAAGGACGCTGATAACCGGAACATGATCCAGCTCGCGTTCCGCACGCGTATCAAAATGTTTTACCGTCCCGAGTCGTTGCTGGATGACCCAACGGCCCGGCGGGCGCAATTGAAGTGGCATATCGAGTCGGACGAAAAGGGTCAAAGTGTCGTTCGCCTGGAAAATCCTTCGCCATACTACATTTCAGTCGGCTCGGCTGAAGTGGAAACGGCAAACAGGAAGGTCGTTCTTGTGCCCAATATGGCTCCACCGTTCGGGCACGTTGATTTCCTTCCACAAGAAGGAAAACTCGATATCAAAGTTCCTGCCACAGTTTCCTACACGGTTCTAAACGACTTCGGTACAGCGATCAAGGACTCGGCGGAACTCGGCAGCGCTCAAAGCGCGCAAGCGCAAAGAAATCAATAATTGGAATACGGGATGTTGGGCGTGCGGAATTGTAAGGCGGCGGTTGAAACAGTACTCGGTAATGTCCCGTTCAGGTTCCATCCACTGGCTTGGGCGGCGATCGTAGCGTCGGGTTGGGTCTTTTCCGCGAACTCCGCGGTCGCCGCATGTGCATCGGACTCGTCCACAAAGTCGTCAAACGACTGCGCAGTGCCCGAGTTACCACAACAGGCAGTCGCTGCCAACGGAGAGGCTGCGCGTACTGATGCGTCGGCTACCATACCGACTTCGAACGTGCCTTCCGCCGAAGCTCCGCAGGAAGTTGAGTTCAATCCAGCATTCTTTACAGGCAACGTCGCCGATTTGTCGCGTTATACGCGAGGTAATCCCGTTGCTCCCGGTGTTTATCCGCTCGAATTGCTCGTCAACGGCAAGAAGCGCGGACGCTTCGACGTTTTTTTTCAGGCGGTAGCGGGTTCGGATATCGCCGCGCCCTGCTTTACGATGTCGAGCCTGGACCGGGCTGGTGTAGATACCGAGCGCGTGCTCGAGCGCCTAAAGGAAGCCGGAAAGAGCAACTTCGAGGACGCGGACCCATCACTGCAATGTATCCCGCTGGCGGAAGCCGTGCCAGGATCGGTTGCGTCGTTCAACACCGCGGATCTGCAACTCGATCTGTCGATTCCGCAGATCGAATTACGCAAGGAGGCCGCAGGGTACGTCGATCCATCGCGCTGGGACAACGGGATCAACGCGGGTCTCGTGCAATACAGTCTCGCCAGCTATACCGCTCACCAGAACAGTGGCGCCGGAGATTTCAGCAGTGCCTATCTCGGTCTGCAAAGCGGGATCAACGTGAATGGCTGGCGTTTCCGCCAGTGGTCCACCGCAAGCTGGCAGAACCGGGGTTCCGGCACGCACTGGCAAAGTGTTGCACTGTTTGCACAGCACGACGTCACGGCGCTTAAGAGTCAATTTACGATCGGCGACAGCTCGACGAGCGGCGATGTCTTCGACTCATTCAATGTGCGCGGCGTCCAGCTCTCCAGCGACGACCGGATGTTGCCGGACTCCATGCGTTCCTATGCGCCGGTTGTGCGTGGTGTGGCTGATACCAATGCGCGCATCACCGTGCGCCAGAACAACATCATCGTGGCCGAGACTAGCGTGCCGCCCGGGCCGTTTGAACTAAACGACCTGCCGGCTACCGGCTACGGCGGCGATCTTCAGGTCACGATTACGGAATCCGACGGGCGTCGCCGAACTTTTCTCGTGCCGTTCGCGTCCGTGCCGCAGTTGCTCCGGCCAGGTGTCTCGCGATTCAATCTGACAACCGGTGTCTATCGCGATACCGTGCTGAATAACCATCCGTGGGTGGCGCAGGCGGTTTATCAGCGCGGCCTGACAAACCTGTTGACCGGCTACACCGGTGCCCAGTTTTCCGAAGGTTACTGGGCGGCCCTGATCGGCGTCGCGCTCAATACGCCGGCCGGGGCATTCGCGCTCGACGTAACCACGTCGGGAACGAATATCCCCGGCGTCTCGGGTGGCCGTCCTGGCTACAGTACCCGGATCAGCTACAGCAAGCTTCTTCCCGGACCGAACACGAATTTCTCCGTTGCGGCTTATCGCTACTCGACCGCACACTTCTACAGTCTGCGCGACGCGATGTACGCGCGCTATGACCCACGAAACACTACGGGCCAGTACGACTACCGCACGCGCAGCCGTCTGCAGTTGAATATCAATCAGCCAATCGGCGAGTCGAGTTCCCTGTACATTGCCGGCAGTTCGCAGAACTACTGGGGCTCATCGAAAGGCTACGACCTTCAGTATCAGATTGGCTTCAACAGCTCGTACAAGCGGGTGTCCTATTCGCTATATGCGCAACGCTCGCGCCTGCAAAACTCGCAGATCAGCACGCAAGTGGGTTTGAATCTCACGATTCCACTGGGCAAGGTGGACTCGAACGAGCATCATCCGTTCGACTATCTAACCACCAATCTTTCGCGCAGCTCCAACGGAGACAGCACGATACAGGCCACGGCGTCTGGCAACACGACCGGAGCCACGCCACTCAGCTACGGCGTCAATGCGTCGCGCATCGTCTCCGGCGAAAATCGGAGCGTTTCCGCGGGGGGGTACGCGATATATCGCGCGCCGTTCGGTACTTACAACGGCAACGCATCGATCAGCAATCAGACGCGTCAGGCCGCGTTCAACGCCGACGGTGCGGTCGTCATTCACAGTGGCGGCGTCACGCTGAGCCCGCCGCTTGGCCAGGCGTTCGCGCTAGTCGAGGCGAAAGGGGCGGATGGTGGCCGGGTCATCAATGGTCAGGGGGCGCGGATTGACGCAAATGGCTATGCAGTGGTGTCTTCGCTGACGCCATACCGCGTCAACACGGTCGCGCTGGATCCAAGCGACGTGCCGCTCGACGTTGAACTGGGCAACACGAGTGAGGAAGTCGTGCCGCGTGCGAATTCGCTCGTGAAGGTGAAGATTGCGACCACACAGGGCACGCCGATTTTCGCGGAAGTCTCGGATCGCGAAGGCAAAGCCATGCCGATGGGCACTGAGCTGTTCGACGAATCCGAAAAATCGGTGGGTATCGTCGGCCAGGGGGGGCTCGCGTACCTGCGCGGCCTCGAGCACGAGGGCAAGCTGCTGGTGCGCTGGGGCAACGGCGCAGCGCAGCAGTGCGTGATGCCCTACTCGGTGCCGGACGACGACAAGCGGGACAGCAGTCAGCACGCGGGAATCGTGGCGCGCATCAAGCTGAGCTGTGATCCAACGCTCATCTGGTCTCCGCCGGCAAAGCCCGTGGCGCAACGTTCAGCGGGCGCGGCGCTCGTCAGTTCTCTTCGCTGAAGTGCAAAGGCCGATGCTTGGGTAGCCCCAGCGCTGCGGCTTCGAAGATTCCGCCGACAGTGGAGGTCAGGAAATGAAACATATTTGCAGATATTTTCGGATTGCCGGACTTGTTTTCGGCGTGACTGCCGGCGCGCTGTCGGGGTCCATTCGAGTACATGCGCAAGGCTCGCCCTCGGTCAAGCTCAATTTTAGTGGCACCTATAACGCGACGACATGTTCTCTGATCAGCTCGCCTGACATGACGGTCACGTTGCCGACGCTCTCGACGCAGTCGCTGCCGACGGCCGGCCCGGTAGCCAACGGCACAAAGGTCTTCACCATTACGATGCAATGCGCGAGCGGCGTGACGGGTGCGCGCGTCTACTTCGAGAGCGGTCCCTCGACCGATCCCAATACAGGAAACCTGACCCTGCAGAACGCGGGGGGCGGGACGTCGGCAACCAATGTGCAGGTCATGTTGGCCAATGCGGACGGAACGCGGATCAAGGTCGGCGACCGGTCCACGATGAAAATCATTCCAATCACGTCCACGGATCCGACGTCGGTCGATTTCATCGCCGGCTACTACGCAACCGGGCGAGCCACAGCCGGTATGGTCAATACGTTCGTCACCTATGTCGTCGAGATGCCTTGACGTTGCCGCCGGGAATAATCTTCTCATGACATCTGACTCAATGGTCGCGCTGATGCGATCGACCGCGTTGCATGCAGCACTGCTGTCCGGCGGCGCGGAGATCCCGGCCATTGCTTTTTGGCGTGCGCGTTGTAGCACGTTGGTCGGGACGCTACAGCAGGACATGCAGGACCGAAACTTACCGGCAACGGACATTCGGGAATTCAGCCTCGCGCAATGCGTTCTGCTCGATGAACTGACTTTGCATGCATTGCCCTCCCGGCAACACGAGGAATGGTTGGCTGACCCGTTGCAGACGCGTTTTCACGGGGTGCGCGATGGGGCCGCACGGGTATGGGAACGGATCGACGCAGTGGTGAACGATAACCGTCAGGACGTAGCCCGATTCGAGTTCTACAGCGTCTTGCTGGAGCTGGGCTTCGACGGGGGACGAGCAAACGCCACAACCTGTCTCGAACGGTTGAAGTCGGCGTTAAATTCGCATAGGCGTGGCATAGCGGTGTTATCCCTACCCGCCCCGGGGGAAACCACCGTCACCCTGACCAACTCGCCTCGACGGCCGCTCATGCGCCGCATATCATGCATACGTGGCACAGCTTGCGGCGTCATTGCTGGCGCGATTGCTGTCGCGTCACTATGGACTGCGCTCGACCTTGGTCTGGACGCTGCGATACGTTGTTCGGCGCAAACACCGGCCACGCAGAGCATCCCGATCCAGAGGAAGCATTTGCAATGTTTTTGGTGGCAACGTGCGTGAGTTGTCGATTGTTCTCGTCATCGGGCCGCATGCCAGCGCGCTGTTTGCGCGCGATGGGCAGGCATCCACATTGCGACGCAACGGCGATGCCGTGTGGCTGCCTGTTCGGACCACGGAGGAGCTGTCCGGCGTGATCACTGCGGTGATGGAGTCGTATCAACGTCCTCCGGATGCCGTGCTGATCCCACTCGTTCCTGACGGTGATTGCGATGACGCCGTGATTCGCCGCGAGTTCTCGCGCTGGAGGCATGCACTCCACGCAAGCATCGGTCCAAAGGCGTTTGTCTTACCGTCTTATATCGCTATATACGCGTGCCTCGGCGCAAATGGCGACCACGCTGTGAAACCGGTTTGGTTCGGCGATGCCATCGATATATCGGCAATGCCATCAGTGGCTGGAAGCGCGTGGAAACATGCGCAAGCGCTCAGGGAACAACTGGACCAGGCATGGCTCACTGCCGGACAACCGGAGCGGGCGTCGCGTGCCGGACTTGGACATGCGGTGTTCGACTGGCTAGAAGATGTTGCGCTGCTGTCGATTCTTTCATCGCTGGCAAACACCGCGCCTTTCTCGCTGCGCGGCGTGCTGTTGACCGACACCGGACACCCGCCGATGCGCGCCGGCGCATGGACGCGATGGTTGATCGGTAAAACCGGGCTGCGGCCGCCGCTGATGACGTCGAAGGCACATCCGAAGCCGTTGTCTCTGCCTTCGCTCGTGGCTACTGCGCCAAAGGCGAGCGTGCGAGCCCGAAAGGCCAGGTGGTACAAGCCGTACGACCGCGCGTTGCATGCGGTGGCCGTGTCGTTCTGCGTCCTGGTTGTGTCGATCGGTGTATCGGCATGGTCGAACAACCGGTGGGTCACGCGAGTCGCCAACGATCTCGAGGCCTACACGCACAAACCTGCTACCTACGCAGACGTGAAGCCTGAGCGATTTGAATCATTAGGCGGACACTCCGAGGAACTGACTCATCATGCGAGCAGCGGTGTGCCGGCCGGGCCTGGCTGGGGCCTGTACCGGGGAAATTCGTTGCACGTCGCTCTCGAAAAGGCGATCGCGCCATGGCATTCGCCATCGGGCGCCGCGCAGTCGCCGCTACCCGCTGTAACCATCGATAACCTCTCATTGTTTGACGCCGGGAAGACGACGCTGAAGTCGGGTGCGGAGCCCCGCCTAAAAAGCGTGCTTGAACTGATTCGCGCAAATCCGGACAAGCGGATCCTGATTGCGGGCCACACTGACAACGTGGGTACGAGCACGGCGAATCAGACACTCTCGGAGGCACGCGCGCGGGCGATCCGGGATTGGTTTGTCAACAGCGAGTCGTTGCCCGTCACGCGTTTCGCAATTCAAGGGTATGGCGATACCCGTCCGATTGCCAGCAATGCAAGCAGCGACGGACGCGCGGCGAATCGCCGAGTCGAAATCACGCTTGTTCCCGACTCATAAACGCGCTAAAGACGTCGATCTCGGATCGATGTCAACGCGCTTCCATATTTGCCACAGTTCCTACGGGACGTTCGTGCAGGCGAACAAGATAGACATTTGGGAAACGGCCCATATCTTCTGACGGAGTTGAGACTTACCATCACCGGGTAAGGAATCTTATCCAAATGGTTAGCAGTACTGCCGCTTTCTATCTTTTTTAAGCGAATAAAGTCAGAGCACTATGCCGGTTTCCAACAGTTCTCAAAAATTCATCGCACGTAATCGTGCGCCCCGCGTCCAGATCGAGTACGACGTCGAAATCTACGGTTCAGAGAAAAGAGTCGAGCTTCCGTTCGTGATGGGCGTCCTCGCCGACTTGTCGGGCAAGCCACTCGAACCGTTGCCCGCTGTCGGTGACAGAAAGTTCTTCAATATCGACATCGATAACTTCGATGAGCGAATGAAAGCCATGAAGCCGCGTGTCGCGTTCGCGGTGCCCAACACGCTGACGAACGAAGGTCATCTGATGGTCGATATTACGTTCGAAAGCATGGAGGACTTTTCGCCCGCAAACGTGGCGAAAAAGGTGGACGCCCTCGCGCAGCTCCTCGAGGCACGCACGCAACTCGCCAATCTGCAAACGTATATGGATGGCAAAAGTGGCGCGGAAGGTCTGGTCAGCAAGGTCTTGAGAGACCCTGCATTACTTGAGGCACTCGCCAAGGCGCCGAAGCCGCGGGCGGCATCCGCTGACGAGCCGGTGACTAACGATTGATTATTGCTTTCCGCACGAAAGCGCAGCCAGAAAGTATGGGGAAATGATGGCCGAACTTCAAACGAAGACGAGCGCCAAAGCAACGGCGAGCGTTACCAACCAGTCTGATTTCAACGCGCTCCTGTCGCGCGAATTCAAGCCCAAGACGGAGCGCGCCCGCGAGGCGGTCGAGGGCGCTGTCCGAACGCTCGCTCAGCAAGCACTGCTCACATCGGTAACCGTGTCCGACGACGCGTACAAAAACATCGAGGCGATCATTGGCGAGATCGATCGTAAGTTGTCCGAGCAGATCAATCTGATCCTTCATCACGAAGAATTCCAGAGTCTGGAAAGCGCATGGCGTGGACTTCATCACCTCGTCACGAACACTGAAACAGACGAGAAGCTGAAAATCCGCTTCATGGATGTCTCGAAAGACGATCTGCGTCGCACAATGAAGCGCTATAAAGGTATTGCGTGGGATCAGAGTCCGTTCTTCAAGCAGATCTACGAGGAGGAGTACGGCCAGTTGGGTGGGGAGCCGTACGGCTGTCTCGTCGCCGACTACTACTTCGATCACACGCCGGCAGATGTCGATTTGCTCGGCTCGATTGCGAAGGTGGCAGCGGCGTCGCATGCGCCGTTTATTACAGGCGCGGCGCCGTCCGTGCTGCAGATGGACTCGTGGCAGGAGCTCGCGAATCCGCGCGATCTGACCAAGATTTTTACGCAGAACCTGGAGTATGCGCCCTGGAATGCACTGCGCAATTCGGAGGATTCCCGCTACATCGGGCTTGCAATGCCGCGTTTCCTCGCCCGTTTGCCATACGGCGTCAAGACAAACCCGGTCGACGAGTTCAATTTTGAAGAGGCGACCGACGGCGCGGATCATCAACGTTATGTATGGTCGAACGCAGCCTACGCGATGGCGGTGAATATCAACCGTTCGTTCAAGCACTACGGTTGGTGCACGCTAATTCGCGGCGTGGAAAGCGGTGGTGTAGTTGAAAACCTGCCGTGCCACACGTTTCCGACTGACGACGGCGGCATCGACATGAAGTGCCCAACGGAAATCGCGATCTCCGATCGTCGCGAAGCGGAATTGTCAAAGAGTGGTTTCATGCCGCTCATCCACCGCAAGAACACTGACTACGCAGCGTTCATCGGCGCGCAATCGTTGCAGAAACCGGTCGAGTACCCCGATGCGGACGCAACTGCGAACGCGAATTTATCGGCGCGTCTTCCGTATCTGTTTGCTTGTTCGCGTTTTGCTCACTACCTGAAGTGCATTGTGCGCGACAAAATCGGATCGTTCAAAGAGCGTGACGAAATGCAGCAGTGGCTCAACGAATGGGTCATGAACTACGTTGACGCCGATCCTGCGAACTCGTCGCAGGAAACCAAAGCGCGTCGCCCGCTGGCCGCGGCTGAGGTGGTCGTCGAAGACGTCGAGGGAAATCCCGGGTATTACCAGGCGAAATTCTTCCTGCGTCCGCATTTCCAACTCGAAGGCCTGACGGTCTCTCTGCGCCTCGTCGCGAAGCTGCCCCTCGTGAAGGAAGCGGCTTGACCGCACGTCCACGTTTATCCGGTAATTGAGCGAAGGACAGGCGCTCACTAAATATGCCTGATTTTAATTGAGCATTTCTAAAACCAATCTGTAGCAAGGAGTATTTCATGGCGCAAGACATCTTTCTCAAGATCAACGGAATTGATGGTGAGTCGGCAGACGCTAACCACAAGGACGAAATCGATGTTCTGAGCTGGGCGTGGGGCGTCACGCAGCAATCGAACATGCACGTCGGCTCCGGCGGCGGTGCGGGTCGGGCAACGGTCGACGACTTCACGTTCGAGCATTTCATCGATCGTGCAACTCCTAATCTGACGCAATATTGCCTGACCGGTAAGCATATCGACGAAGCCAAGCTCGTCGTGCGGAAGGCGGGCGGTAATCCGCTTGAATACATCAAGTTTACGATGAGCGACGTGTTGGTTACTTCGGTGCATCCTTCCGGCGTTAGCGATGACGAATCGCGTCCGCGCGAAAAGGTGTCGCTGTCGTTTGCTCGTCTGAAACAGGAATACGTGGTGCAGAACGCGCAAGGCGGTAGCGGCGGCGCAATTACGGCGACATTCGATATCAAGAAGAACTCAGCCTAAGTTGCATATTTTCCTGATCCGTGGCACCACCGGGTGTACTTTGTCCGGTGAGCCGTGTCACGGTAGCGAGCCAGGGGGTCGGGCCGGTTGCAGGCGTCCTGGTCAGTTCATTCAGGGCGACGTGCGAGATCACCTTGATACCGTCAGATGGTTTTGAACTCATTTTTTCGCTTCGGGGTATGGCTGCGTGTTGGGGGCTGGCTTGTCGTGAGCGGGGCGAGCATCGCGCTGCCTGGGTGCACGAGCACAACCGCTCCCGTCGTCAAGGAGCAAACGAACCTCAGGCTAAAAATCGCGGCAAACGAGAACGTCAATCCGAACGAGTGGGGAACGGCGGCGCCGATCCTCGTTCGGGTCTACGAACTGAAAGCCCCGACAGCGTTTGAAAACGCGGATTTTTTCACGCTGCAAAGCGACGACAGAAAAGTCCTTGGCGACGACGCGCTGGTCGTTGACGAATTCATTCTGCGTCCCGGTGACATACGCGACATCGTCCGCAAGTCGAATTCCGCCACCACCGCAATTGGTGTGCTGGCCGGCTACCGGGATCTCGGGAAATCAGTATGGCGCGCGGTGTACCGGTTGCCGGTCGCGCCCGACGCCGCATGGTACAGGATGGCTTTTCCAGGCAAGGAACAGAAGCTGATTATCCAGCTTGACCAGCGTACTGTTTCGATTTTAAAGTCAGACTAATTTCGATGAATTGGTATAGCAAGGTTGTTTGGAGCGAAGGACTTTTCCTGCGACCGCAATTGTTTCAACAGCAGGAGCGATATTTCGAGTCGTTCGCGCATCGCCGGAGCACACCGTTGAGCCCTTTTTTCTGGGGCTTCAGCCGTTACGAAATCGATCAGGAATCGCTAGCATTCGGGAAGTTGGTGTTCAAGAGTGGGCTTGGCGTATTTCCGGACGGCACACCGTTCGAAGTGCCGGGCCTCACGTTGCCCCCGCCGCCACTGACAATCGGACCGGAGCATCAGGATCAGGTTATTTATCTGGCGGTCCCGCTTCGCTTGCCTAACACGGAGGAAACCACCTTCGCCGAGCAGAGCGGATCGCTGGCCCGGTATCACGCGTACGACACGGAGCTGCGCGACAGTAATGCGATCGGCCAGGGTCCAAAGCTCGTCCAACTCTCGAATCTGCGCTTGCGGTTGTTGCCCGAGAAGGAGCTTACCCAGTCGTGGATCGGTATTGCGCTGACGCGCGTGAAGGCGCTGCACGCTGACGGCGCTGTGTCGCTGCACAGCACGGACCATATTCCTCCCGTGACCGGTTACGGCGCAAATCCTTTGCTGCGTGAATGGGCGATGCAACTGCACGGTCTCGCGCGATTGCGCGCCGACGCGCTGGCTGCCCGTTTGGCAGGTACCGATGGCCGTACGGGCGCAGCGGCCGAAGTGGCCGATTACCTGCTGCTTCAGGTGCTCAATCGCTATGAGCCGCTGCTCGAGCATATTTGCCAACTCAAGGAGACAGCGCCGCTGACCCTGTATCGAGAGCTCGCGCTTTTTGCCGGCGAACTTTCGACCTTCGTGCGTCCGCAGACGCGGCGTCCGAAGCCGGCTCCAGGCTATGACCACGCGCAGCTGTACCGAAGTATCAGGCCGCTCGTCGACGAAGTTCACTATCTGTTGAACCAGGTGTTGATTCGCGGTGCGCAGCTCGTTCCGCTCACGGAGCAGGCGCATGGCATCCGCACGGCGGCGATGCTGCCGAACGAATTGGCAGGCTATTCGAGCCTCGTGCTCGCGGTCGGCGCGCAGATGCCTTCCGAGTTGCTGCAGCAGCAGTTCCTCGCTCAAACGAAGATCAGTTATCCGCAACGTTTACCAGAATTGATCCGTTCGCATCTGCCCGGTCTGGCCATGGCGGCGCTGCCGGTTCCTCCGCGCCAGATCCCATTCAATTCGGGCTTCGTCTATTTCGAGCTGTCACGAACGGGACCGTTCTGGGAACAGATTGAGCGCCATGGAGGGCTTGCCATGCACGTCGCCGGGCACTTCCCCGAACTCAAGCTTGAACTGTGGGGCGTGCGGCAAAAATGAGTACAGGTGCCTCCGGGGACGGTGCGTTCGACTTCCTGTTGAACCCCGACAACTCCGCTTCTGGTCATAGCCAGCCGACTGAGATGCCCGCCGGGCGTACCGCAAGCGCGGGTGTCGCCAATCCGGAACCAGTCGTCGACGTGGCTGCCTTCGACCCGCCGGAAGAAATGCCAACGCGCCTCGAGCGCATGAAGACGGCGCGCAATCCGTTGCTTGAAGCGGCACAGCCTCTGTTGCGCATGCTGGCGGACATGCCGGCTTCGCTCGACTCTCTGGCCGCGGTCGAGAGCTTGCGCTCGCTGCTGGTGCGTGAGGTCGCGGCGTTCCAGAAGGTCTGCGACAAGGCGAATCTGCCGTGGAAGCACATGGCGGCGGTGCGCTACGCGCTGTGCACCGCGCTCGACGAAGCCGCCAATCGCACACGGTGGGGTAGCGGTGGGATCTGGGCCATGCGCGGCCTGCTGCTGACGTTCGAAGGAGAGGTGGACGGTGGCGAGAAGTTCTTCCTGCTGATCGGCCGCATGGCGACGGACCCTCAGGAGTACATCGACGTGCTCGAGGTGCTCTACCGCATTCTCAGCCTCGGATTCGAAGGACGTTACAGCGTTGCCGCGGAGGGTCCACGTCATCTGGAGCAGATACGGCAGCGAATGCTGACGCTGATCAGCGGCACGCGAGACACGATCCGGCTCGAACTGTCGCCGCATTGGCGTGGGGAGGAGCCCGGCCGAATGCGGCTCCTGAAAAGCGTGCCGGTCTGGGCGACGGCGGCCGTGGCTGCACTATGTGTGTTCTCGCTGTTCGCCTGGTACAAGTATCGGCTTCTCGCGCAAAGCCACGCGCTGGAGGCGAAGATTCTCGCAATCGGAGAGCCGATCAAGGTCCCGACGCCGACAGTCCCCGAGCGCGTGCGCCTGTCGACTCTGCTCAAGGACGAGATCGCTCGCGGCCAGGTCTCCGTCGACGAGAACGAGCGCAGCAGCCGGGTCGTGTTGCGTGGCGACTATGTGTTTCTTCCGGGACAAAGCCGCATTCGCCCGGAGCTCGATCCGGTGTTGACCAAGGTTGCGCAGGAGGTGGTGCGGGTCGGCGGCAATGTCACGGTGACCGGACACACCGACAACCAGCCGATTCATACGGCGGAGTTTCCAGATAACCAGGCGCTGTCGGAAAAGCGCGCCGCGTTGGTCGCCGGCGTTTTGAAGGCGCATGGCATGCCTGCCGAGCGGATCGTGGCGGTGGGCAAGGGCGATACACAACCTATCGAGGACAACAGTACGCCGGAAGGTCGTTCCCGCAATCGACGCGTGGAAGTCTTCGTCGCGCAATAACGGGAAAGCCTTGATGTCTTATTTGAACCGCCTGTCGAAACTTGTGTTTACGCGCCAGACGCTGGTGCTCGCAGCGATCCTTGTCGCGGCTGTGGCCGTCTGGTTCGTCGGACCGCTGATTGCTTTTGGCGACTACCGCCCGCTCGAGAGCATGCTGTCGCGTACGCTGTCGATTGTCGTGCTGTTGCTGCTACTGCTGTTCTGGCTGCTTGGCTGGTCGCCGGCTGTAATCGGTGTCGTGGTGCTGTGTCTCGCGCTTTGGTATTTCGGGCCGATACTCGCATTCGGCGAAGCGCATCCGCTCGGCACGACGTGGTCCCGCGTGCTGCTCATCTCGGTGCTGCTCGCCTGCTACGCGATCTACGGGCTGTATCGCCTGTGGCAGGCGGCGCGCAGCGACGACGTGCTGCTGCAGCGCATTCTGAATCCGTTCACGAAGAGATCGGCGTCGAGCCCTGTCGCGCGAGACGAAATCCGCGCGCTTCACTCGGTCGTCACGAAGGCGATAGAAAAGCTCAAGCGCATGCGCGGTGGTCCGGCGGGGCTGCGTCGCCTGCTCCAAAGCCAGCGCTATTTGTACGAACTTCCATGGTACATGGTGGTGGGCTCGCCAGGCGCCGGCAAGACGACCTTCATCCTGAATTCGGGTCTGGATTTTCCGGACGCGGACCAGATGGTCGCTGCGTCGCTGAAACGCCGCGTCGAAACGGCGAACTGCGACTGGTGGTTCGCGAACGAGGCGGTGCTGCTCGATACCGCCGGCCGCTATACGGTCCAGGACGCAGCGGCGCACGACGCCGCGAAGCCTGACGCAAAACCGGACGACCTGAAGAGCGCCAACGCCGCCGAATGGCACGCCTTCCTTGCGTTACTGCGCAAGCGGCGCCCGCGCGCGCCGATCAACGGCGCATTGCTGGCCGTCTCCGTCGAAGAACTGTTGACGCGCCCGGCACACGAACGAAAGGCGCTGGCCGCGTCGATGCGCGCGCGGCTTGGGGAATTGCGCCTGCAACTGGGGATTCGCTTCCCCGTCTACGTGCTCGTCACGAAGCTCGATCTGTTGCCGGGCTTCGCAGAGTACTTCCAGTGGTTGACGGCCGAAAGCCGCGCGCAGATTTTCGGCTTCACACTGCCTTATCAGGAAGAGGCGGAAGAGCACGGTCGCGACACGCTGCGCGTGAGCTGCGCGGCCGAGATGCGTGAGCTGGAACAGGGACTCGAAGACGGCATCAACACGCGGCTGCAGGAGGTGTACGAGGTCGATCTGCGCAAGAAGCTGTATGCGCTGCCGTCCGAATTCCGCTGCCTTTGCGCGGAACTCACGGAATTACTCGCGCTGGTGTTTCTCGATTCGAAATACGACGACATGCAGCTGGGCAGCACGCTGCGCGGCGTCTATTTCACGAGCGCTGCGCAAACTCACGAAGCCGTGTGCGCCGACAGCACCACGCTGCTGCAGCGGCTGCGTCGCGGGCTTGCCAGCTCGTTCGGGGTGGCGCCGAAGACACACCCATCGTCGTCCGGGGACGCTGCACCAACCGGGTATCGCGGATATTTCCTGCGCCATCTGTTCCAGCGGGTAATCCTGGCCGAGGGACATCTGGTGCGCCCGAACCTTCACTGGGAAATCCGTTCTCGCGCGCTGCGCCTCGTCGGGCATCTGCTCGCGATCGTCGTGGCGGTATGGCTGATCGGCGCGCTCGTCGTGAGCTTCGGCAATAACCGCGAGTATCTCGCCGCGATCGACGGCAAGGCCACCGCGCTCGCGTCGCGTGTTTCGACGCACCGTAAGGCTCCACAGACGGGGGCGATTGGGGCGCCACTGTCCGCGTCGCGTGAGCTGCCTCAGTTCCAGGGCATCGATCTCGACCGTCCCGCTCTCGCATGGCGCTACGGGCTCTACGCGGCGCCCGCGATCAGCGACGCGGCCGGCGAGACCTACGACCATCTACTGAGGCAGATGCTGCTGCCGCAAATCGTCGGCCGGCTCGAAACGGTGCTCGACACGCAAGTCGGCGCACAAGACGCGGACGGTGTCTACCGCACGCTGTCGGTCTACCTGATGCTATTCGATCGCTCGCATTACGACGCGAAAGCGATCAAGGCGTGGGTACTCGCTGACTGGGAACACGCCAACAGCGTCGCACCGCTCGGCGAGCGCAACGTGATGGCACGCCATCTCGACGCGCTGTTCGCCGACGACGTTCCCGCGGTGCCGGCAAAGCCGGCGAAGTCACAGCTGGTGCGTCGCGCACGCGAGTTCCTCGGCCGCAACCCGGCGTCCGGACGGCTCTACGAGCGGGCAATGAACGCCATGGCTCCCGAAGCGCCCGAGAACGTCACGCTGCTGAGCGCCGCGGGTCCGCAGGCGACCGCCGTATTCACGCTGGCCGACGGCTCGACGCTTGCGCGGGGCATCCCCGGTCTCTATTCCTACGACGGCTATCACGCGGTTTTCAACAAGCGCCTGCCCGAATTCATCGAGCAGGCACAAAAACAGGACGCGTGGGTGATGGGCGAGGCCGATGCATCGGCGCGGTGGGGGCAGCTGACAAATGGCAACTTGCGGCGCAAGGACAGGCTCGCCGACGATATCCGCCGCCAGTATCTGACCGATTACGGCAATTACTGGAGCCAGTTTCTCGACGACGTAAGACCGGTGTCCGGTAGCGGCGGCACGCTGGCTCCTGATCTGCAGACGTTGCGCACGCTGGCCGCCCCCGATTCGCCGCTGGCGAGGCTCGCGCGAACGGCCGCGCGCGAGACGTCGCTGTCGGTGGCCGACGGCACGGACGATCCGTCGCTCGCCGATAGTGCAATGAACGTGATCGCGCGTCGCTCGCAGGCGGTGCGCGCGGCGAGCGCCGTGGCCGCAACCGCCACGATCGGACAGCTCGCGCAGCAGAAGATGGAACGCGACCTGGTCGACAGACGCTTTGCCGCGCTGCGCGAAGTCGTGACCGGGCGGCCCGATAGCGCAAGCGCGCCACCGGGTAGCAGCGGCGTACTCCAGCTTGGCGGCATCATCGGGCTGATCAACGAACAGTACACGCGCCTGATGACGGCCGGCGAGGTACTCGCCACCAACAGCATGCCGGCCACCGATGACCTCGGCTCAACGATGCAGCTCGAGGCGCAAAAGCTACCGGCGCCGTTTCGAGCGGTGCTCGCGGGCATCGCGTCGCAGTCGATGCGCAAGGTGGACCGCGGCGTCGAATCCCTGCTTGCGATGCAGGTCGAATCGAGCGTCGGCGCCCAATGCCGCCGCGCGGTCGAAGGCAAATATCCGTTCGCCGCGAGCGCACAGGAAGTCGACATCGAAGACTTCAACCGCGTGTTTGCGGCGGGCGGCCTGCTAGACGACTTCTTCCAGAAGACGCTCGGCGCCCGTGTCGACACCAGCGTGCGTCCGTGGCGGTACCAGCCGGTCAGCGCCGGTATGCCGCCGATGCAAGGGCCGAGCCTGGAACCGTTCGAGCGCGCTGCGGCGATTCGCAGAACGTTTTTCCGCGATCCTGGCGCAAGCCGCATGTCGTGGAGCGCCGGCCTCAAAGTTGTGTCACTGGACCCGGAAATGACGGATCTGCTCATCGACATCGACGGGCAGAGCCTGCGCTATGCGCACGGTCCGGTCACGACGTTCCATGTCACCTGGCCGGGGCCGCGTGGCGGATCGATGGCCGGTCTCACCGCGAATCCGCGCGTGCGTCCAGACACGTCGACCATCATGGCCCAAGGTCCATGGGCGCTGTTCCGACTGATCGACGCGGGCCGCGTGACATCGACGTTGTCGTCGAGCCGTTCGGCTGTGGACTTCAATTTCGACGATCGGCACGCAGTCATCGAGCTCACGTCCGGTGGTCAGTCGGGCCCGCAGTTGACGGCGCTGCTGAGGGGATTTCGTTGCCCCGGCAGCGCGAACGTGATGGCGAGGCGGATGGACGCATCGGTAGGGTCCGCATCCGCTGATGCTCTGTAGCGTTTTCGAAATCCCTGCGCTCAATTGCGCGCGACATTGTTTTCGATGAAGGAATCTAGAGGAGCGCATGTCAAGTAATCCCTTGAACGCAATAAGCGTGCATAGCCGGGCAGTTACGGTATCGAGCGCGGCGATACCTCAGTGGCCGGACCAGAGCGCGGATGGACTGACGCGGTCGGCGCTGGAGTTCATGTCATTGAGCGGCAGCGAACGTCTGGGCAAGCTGTTCAGATACGAACTTCAATTGCGCACGCCCGACGATTACACGGTGCCGCTTGCCGTCAGTGCCAACATCGACCTGAAGGCACTGATCGGCAAGGAAATGACCGTCACGGTCGAGCTGGCGGCGCCTGCCGACCTGAGCGGCAATAACGAAGCACGTCAGCGCGAAATCACCGGACTTGTCGTCGCGGCGGAATACTTCCGCCGGGAGGGCCGCTACAACGTCTATCGCGTCGTGCTGGAGCCCTGGCTGTCGCTGGCCGCTCTGACGACCGACTACAAGATCTTCCAGAACAAGACGGTGATCGAGATCATCGACGAGGTTCTGAAGGACTACCCGTACCCCGTCGAAAAGCGCCTCGACGTGAGCCGCTATACGGTCGAGGGTGAGAGTCCGCGCAACGAGCCGCGTGCATTCCAGGTGCAGTACGGCGAGACCGACTTCCACTTCATTCAGCGCCTGATGGAAGAGTGGGGCATCTACTGGTTTTTCGAGCATATCGACGGTAAGCACCGGCTCGTGCTGTGCGATCACATTGGCGCGCACCGCCCGTCGCCGAACCCGGCGTATCAGACGCTGGCGTTCCAGCCGCAGGAAGGCAAGACCGACACGGAATACATCAGCGCGTTTTCGACGACCGAAGTCCTGTGCACCGGTCATTACGTGACGAGCGACTTCGACTTCACGCGTTCGCGGGCCGACATGCGGTCGATCAATCAGCAACCGCGCGACACGAGTTGGAACCTGCTCGAGCGCTACGATTGGCCGGGCGACTACACCGACGGCACTCATGGCGAACTGCTGGCGCGTACGCGCATGGAAGCGCTGCGCGCGCCGGGCACGCGGGCGAAGGGCGAAGGCAACGTGCGCGGGCTCGCGTGCGGCCAGACGTTCGTGTTGACCAACTACGACTATACGGCCGCGAATTGCGAATACCTGGTCGTTGGTACGGAATTCGAACTGACCGGCACGCCGGACGAATCGGGCAGTGGTTACCACTACACGTGCAGCAACAAGTTCGAGGTGCAGCCGACTAGCGAGGTGTTCAGGCTGCCGCAGGAGACCCTGAAACCGACCGTCAGCGGACCGCAGTCGGCGGTCGTCGTGGGCCCCCCGGGCAAGGAATTGTGGACCGACGAATTCGGCCGCGTGAAGGTCCGCTTCATCTGGGACCGTTATGGCCAAAACGTCGAGACCGATTCCTGCTGGATTCGTGTGAGTCAGGCATGGGCCGGTCAGGGGTTCGGTGGCATCTACATTCCGCGCATCGGACAGGAAGTCATCGTCGATTTCTGGAACGGTGACCCCGATCGTCCGCTGATCATCGGCAGCCTGTACAACACGGCTACACCTCCGCCTTATGACTTGCCGGGCAACGCGACGCAGAGCGGTTTCATGAGCCGGTCGATGGAAGGGGGCATGCAGAACTACAACAGCATTCGCTTCGAGGACAAGGCGGGTGCCGAGGAATTTACGGTACAGGCGGAACGGGACATGAACCGCCTGACGAAGCTCAATGAATCGCACGTCGTCGGTGCCGACTACACGATCGGCGTGGCCGCGGCGCACAGCATGACCGTCGGGGCGACCTCCAGCACGGTCGTTGGCGGCAAGTACTCGGTCAGGGTCAAGAATATCGCCTCCTATGACGTCGGTCTCGCGCAGTTGACGAAGATCGGGGGCGCCGAAGTCACCGCGGTTGGCGGAGCGTCCACGCTCACGGTAGGGGGCGTACGTACCGTCACTGTCGGTGGCGCGTCCACGCATGCGGTTGGCGGGGCTTATTCACTGTCCGCCGGTGGTGTGCTGTCTATCGTGTGCGGTGCGTCGTCGCTGACCATGACCAAGGATGGCGAGATCAAGCTGATCGGCAAGAAGATCCGTATCCAGGGCGAAAAGCGTGTGGTTGTAATGGGGATGCCGCTAGAACTCAATCCTTGTGACAAGGACAAGTGCAATGCGACGACCGTTCCTGTTCCTGTCGTGGGGTGCGACGCACTGGATGTTCCCTGCATAGATGAGCCCGACCCGTGCGAGCCTATTGTGTGTCCCCCGCCGGAGCCGTCGGACGAGCAGCCGGAGCCGTCGGACGAGCAGCCGGAGCCGTCGGACGAGCAGCCCGAGCCGTCGGACGAGCAGCCCGAGCCGTCGGACGAGGAGCCCGAGCCGTCGGACGAGGAGCCGGTGCCGTCGGATGAGGTACCACCGCCAACCGGCCAGGAGGCATAACAGCAAGCGTCGCCATCCCGTGCATCGGCGAATGCGTGCGCGCCCAGCCCTGCACGGGCCTTCTTGTTCTCACGAGAATATCGATCATGTATGCAGTGGTTCGCAAGGGCGATCCGATCGGCGACGGTGGTTCGGTCGTCGGCGGGTCACCATCGGTCTTTGTCAATGGAATACCGGCGGCGCTCGTCGGCATCAGTTCCGTGGTTTGCTCGCTGCACCCGTCCGCGCAATCCGTGGTCGCCGGTTCGGGCTCCGTATTCATCAACAACGTGCCCGCGGCAATCGCCGGCGGCTCGGTTTCGTGTGGCTCGGCGTTGTCCGTCGGTTCGCCGGACGTGCTGATCGGCGAGTGACGGCGAGAATGGTCAAATGACGACCGGCATCGCAGGAATAGGCGGGGAACTGGTCAGGCTGTCCGGCGCCGTGTTGCCGCTCGCGAGTGCCGGACCGCTGCTCGACCGTTGCGAGCGGCTTGGCGACGTGGTCGGCCGGTATCGGCTGCGTCGCGCCCTGTCGGGCATTCTGTGCGCCTCCGTTGACGTGATCAGCGGCAGCAAGATATGCCTGCCTGCCGACGAATCCGATTTCCGGCTGCGCGGCCGGTTGCCGATCGAATGGTCGCGCTGCTACTCGAGCGCGCAGCACGCGCAGGGGTTGCTCGGCGTCGGCTGGCGCATGAGTTGGGAAATCACGCTGCGCAAGCTGGACGATCAGCTTGTCTATACCGACGAATTCGGCAGCCAACTCAGCGTGCCGTTTCCGCCGCGCGGGTCGCAGGTGATCGCGTCGTCCGCGCAATTGCACATCGCGCATCTGAGCGACGGACGCCTGATCGTGGCGGATCTGAGGCCGCAGTACCGTGTGTTTGGCGAGTTCGACGCGAACGGAATTTCCCGGCTCAAGTACGTCGAGGATCTGCGCCAGCAGCGGATAGGACTGATCTGGGACGCCGACGGGCGCTTGCTGCGCGTGCGCGGCACATGCGGCCACGAATTGCGGATGCATTACGACTCGCGGATGGGCGCACGTCTGGTTGCCGTCGAGTGTGTCGACGGTGGGCCGACCGGTGCGCTGGTCCAGTATGGCTACAGCCAGCATGGCGAACTCACCGAAGTGCGCAACCGCGTCGGCGAAATCGTGCGCCGCTTTGCGTACCGTGAAAGACGGATCGTCGAGGAGGCCGATGCGCTCGGGATGGCGACACGCTACCTGTGGGAATCGGTCGGGGACGCCGCGCGGGTGGTTCAACGCGTCACGTCAGAAGGCGCGCGCGAGCACTTCGCTTACGACGTCGATAGCCGGACCAGCGCGGTCAACGACGTGTTCGGCAACGAGGCGCGCTGGCGACATGACGAGCAGGGCCGCGTGTTGTCGCACACGGATTTCGCCGGCCGGGATTATCGCTTCGACTACGGCGAGGCCGTCGCGCCGCTCGTCGTGCAACTACCCGGCAAGCGCGTGGTTCGCCTTGAATACGACATGCTTGGACGCGTCGTGTGCGAAACCGATCCGCAGGGCGAGACCCGTTCGACGCAGTATGCGTTTGCGTCGCGCGAACCCGTGTCGGTCGCTCTGAGCGATGGCCGTGCATGGATGTGGGCGCGTAACGATCGGTTGCAGCCGTTGCACTATCAGGCGCCGTCAGGAGAAAACACGCGCTTTGAATACGATGCCGAAGGCGAGGTCGCGCGCTCGACAGATGCGCAGGGAATCGCGACCACCTACACGCGTAATGCATGGGGACAGGTGACACGGCGCACGGCAGCAGGGGGGAGCACGACCGCATATGAGTACGACGCCAATGGCTACGTCGTCAGCGTGACCGACGCGCTCGGCGCCGTTACGCGAATCGCGCGCGACGGCCTCGGGCGCCCGTTGACGGTCACGCGTCCGGATGGACAGATCGAGCGTCACGTGTGGAATGCCGCGGGTCAGCGAACTTCCTTCGTTGGTCCGAGCGGCCGCAGCCGGCACTGGCACCGGGACCGGCGCGGCAATATCGTGCGCGCGGTCGACGAGGAAGGTCATGTGATCTCGCGTCAGTATGATGCGCATGGGCGCCTGGTTCGAATCGAAAGCGCGAACGGCGCGGTGCAGTCGCTGCAGTGGGACGCGAACGGTTGCCGGTCGATCATGGATGCAGACGGCGTCGAGCGCAGTTTCGACTATACGGACGGCGGCCAGATCCGTTGCATCACGTGGAAGGCCGGCGCGCAACAGCGTCGCGAAACGTTCGACTACGACAGCGCCGGCCGCCTGATCGGGCGCGAAACCGTGCATAACCGCTATACGTATCGCTACGGGCCGCGGGGCGCGCTCGCGCGGGTGAGCCGTACACCGAGCCGGGATGGTGAGCTACTCGGCATCGGTGCCGATGAAATCCGCTTCGAACACGACACCGATGGCCGGATCATCGCGGAGCATGGCGCGAACGGCACAATGCGTTATACGTACGACGCCGCGGGTCGCCTTGTCGCGACGCAACTGCCGCAAGAGCAGGAGGTGCGTACGCGTCGCTTCGAAACCGGCGACATTGCAGTCGCCGAACTGGACGAGCGGCGAATCGCGCGTTTCTGGTACGACGCGATGCGCCGCCAGGTGGCGCGCACACAGGGCAGCTTGCGCACACATACGGGCTATTCGCCGCTCGGCTTGCCTGTGTGGTGGCGCTCGGTGACGGGGTCTGACCTGGACACGCCGGGTGCCGCGACAGAACCGGTGATCGAGTTGTGGCGCGAAGCCGACTACAGTCTCGCAGACGTGATCGTCAGAACCGGCGGCGCGGCTGGCGGCCAGACATGGTACGACTATGACCGGCGAGGGTGCCTGTTGCGGTGCGTCTCGGAGAAGCTGGACATCGAGTACTTCACGTGGGACGCCGCGAGCAATCTGCTCGATGCGCCCGGCGGCCACTGGTTCCCGGCCGTCTATCCGGATCACCGGCTACGGGAATGTCGCGGCCAACGGTACGAGTACGACGCGTGGGGACAACTGGTGCGTAGAAGCGGCCGCGATCATACGCTGTCGCTCGAATGGGATGCCGAAGGGCACGTCATTGCCGCGCATTGCAGGGACAGCACGGTGCGCTTTCACTACGATGCACTGGGCCGACGTATCACGAAGCTCGTTGAAGCGGCTTCGACGCGACGAGCACAGCAACCACCGACGCCGGTACGGGATGAGGTCACACGCTATCTGTGGCAGGGCTTCAGACTGATTCAGGAGCAGAACACAGCGGCACTGCGCACGTACCTGTATCAACCAGAGCCCGACCGCTCGATCGGCCTCGCGCCGCTCGCTTGCGTGGACCAGACACTCTCGGACGATGGAACGCCAGAAAACATGAAGGTCTATCACTACCACACGGACGTGGCGGGTACGGCCGTCGCGCTAACCGACGAAAACGGACGGGTGGTGTGGCAACGGCGTTATCGAGCGTGGGGCAATCTCGTTGCGCAGGAGTGGGCGAGCAGTGATGGGTTTGCGCAGCCGCTTCGTTATGCCGGTCAGTATTCGGATGATGAAACCACGCTGCATTACAACGGTGCGCGTTTTTACGATCCTCACTCGGGCCGCTACGTCAGCCCCGATCGCACCGGTGACGGCGGCGTCAGTCCGTATCGCTACGCGCCGAATCCGCTGACGTGGTGCAATCCTCTTGGCCGCGCGACGCCGGAACCGTTTCCGTACGTTGCCGAAGGCGACACGTCATGGATCGATGGCGCGTCGAACCCGGCTCAATACGTTGCCGTCGTTGTCGAGCAATTCCACGACGCAATAGGCTGGGATCCGCTCAAGCTCTGATTCGAATGTCGCATGGAAGTCGAGCCAGTCGTTGTTCCGGTGTCGGCAAAGGCGGCCAGCATCGACGATTTCGCGGCGCAGTTCGGTGTCACCTTGGTCGTAGATTGTAGCGACGGCGGACGCGGCGACCGGCAATGGGTGTTCGATGCCGTGCATGAGCGCATGTTTGTCGAAACTATGCCGATGCACGCATACGCGCACGTCATTTGCGCGTAGCAGCGAGGCTTTCCATGCCGCTTCGCTGACAGGCTGCACGCCAGGCACGGGCGCGTCGTCGTTGAGTACCGACTTCTGGATACCGCGCAGCGCAAAACTGATGCCTGCGTACGCCTCGTAATCGGCTAGCGTGCGTTCGGCGCCGAGTCCGTACTTGCCGAAATCTTCCTGCGGCCACGGCTCTCCGTCGACGCCGAGCAGCGCCCGATTGCGCTGAAACGAGCGTTGATTGCGCTCGTTCCATGGCTCCTCGATATCACCCCGATCCTTGGCCTCCTGAGTATGGTCGTTCCAGATCTTGACGCGATACGAGCGCTTATATTCGTGCCAGGCGATCAGCCGGTGCGGACAGTACAGGTCATAGCCGTGAGTGAACGCGCGGACGGCGATCGAGATCTCCTCGCCGAGAAAGAAGTAGTGGGGATCGTGTTGGACCGCTTCGGCAAAATGGCCGTCGGCGAATGCGAAGTGAGCGCTAAAGAAGCGCGTTCGGACAGGCTGACTGCGCGTTCTCCAGTCGGCGAGTCTCTTCGAGCGAAATACCACTACCCCGTCACGGTTGAAGCTCGAATAAGCCAATATTCTCGGCTCATCGCTTTTTAGAGAGTCGTGATTCTCGGGGTCGTACATCGGAAGATAGGTGGTCAGCACCGGTTTGGGACTTTGGTCGCGCAATGATTCGAGCATGTCGATCACGAGTGTGTCCCACTCGCTGACGAAGCGGTGATGCGAGTCGAGCTGCAGCGTGTAGCGTTCACCGCCATAACGTTGCTGGAGCAGGTTACGAGCCCAGCATGCGCCTTGCGACATCATGTGCGGCACATCGATTAGCTCGATTTTCGCGTCACGATAGCTCAGATGCTGGACCGCCCAGTTGTCCGTCTGTTCGGTCCGCCATTTGCCGAAACCCTGTTGCCAGAACTGGCCTACCGTTTCGTCGGGTGCATGCTGCCAACACGCGACGATACGCAGCAAATCCGGCCTTCTTGCCTTATGAATGAAATCAAGCAGAGTGGGTATCAATTGCGGATCGCGATAACTTGCGATCTGCACGAAGATCGAATTCGGCGGTTTGACCGGAAAATGGGTCATGCTGAGCACTTCGGAAAAACGTCAGTAGTGGATAGTCGGCTCAAAGAATGGTCATGGTGATCGTTGCGGTCGCCTGAATCTTGCCCGCCGCTGGCGTTGCAGTTCCGACGCGCAGCACGGTCGCTTCCAGTTCGAACGGCGATTGCATCGCGCCTCGCGGTGTATGAACGAGGGTGCTGGTCGGATCGTTGGGCTTGAAAATCGTGTTGGTGGCAACTTCCCGCAAACGAATCGCGAGATGTGTCGCACCGGTGTTTTTCAACATGCTGCTATTTTCGGTATCGGGGGTTCCGGAAAGTACGGCAGTGATCGATGCCGGTGGCGTGGGACCGGTGCAGAGCACCGTAAAGTCGACTGGCTGGGTCGGGCCTGCCGTAGACGACACGTCGCTCGGGCCGAAGGTGCCGAAGTCGATGTTCAGTGTGCTGGTATTGACCGTGCAGCTCGGGAGTACCTTGACGTTGATGCCGCCGCCCGTGATGGTCACGACCCGACTGCCGTCACCATTGGCGATGCCGGTTCCTATCGTGTTGAACAGCACGTTGACGTTGCTCCCGATGTCCCCCGTTTTGACCAGCTCGATCTGAAATTGCGAGCCGATGCCAAAGCGGCCATAGATCACCTGATTGGGCTCGCCAGCCGAAAAGTTCGATGTGAACGGAAGTGACGAATTCGTGCCGGTCGCACGAAGATAGGTCACGCGAAAGCCGATTCCAGGGATATTGGTGTCGTACACGCCAGAAACGGTGGACGGTGTGGCGCTGAAATAACCGAATGCGACGGTGCCGCCGTTCGTGCAGTCCGTGAAGTTCGCATAGGTGGCGTACGCCGGCGACAGGCCCGTGGCGATCACCGAGCCGATTGGCAACGCCGGATCGATCGACACCGAGCTTTGCTGGAACGGTATGTTCACCACTAACGGATTTGCCGCGATGTAGCCTTGAGACAGCAGTTCGGTAATCTGCGCCGGCTTCAGCTGCTCGCATGCGGCGAACGCCAAATGGGGAATGGCGAGGCAAACCAGGACGAAAAACTGGATGAGTCGTTTCATTGGAAATTGTTGGTTGAGCAGCGGACGAATTGGGCTAACAGAAAAGGAATGGCGTGCTCGATTCCTCAACTGTCGATCTCATCCCATTTAGCGAGTAAATCGGCGGGAATGATATGGGCGAGTTCTGAAAACCGTTTGCCCACCATTCGTTCCGACTGGCGCAGCAAAACAGCGACGGGGCTGCTCGGTTCGTTTTGCTCGAACCACATGCGGGTTTCCTGGATGGCCGCGAGCGCGCTCCAGCGATCCATGGGAGAAACGGGGGCCGTTGGCAGATCGAGCGGCCCATCGGCCCGCGGAATCGCCGCTGCCATGGCGGCGGCCGGCGGGGAAACGGGCTCGGCGTCGTTTACCGCCTTGAGGGCGTGGGCGGCCACCGGCGCGGACGCGCCGCCCCCGTCCACCTGGTGCTGCGCGAATGGCTGCAGCGCTCGGGACAACGCGCCGAGATCGGGCGCATCGGCGCCGAGCGTCTGATCGCACCATGCGGCAATGCGTTGCGTCAGACGTTGCGCTTCGACCAACGCGGCAATCGTCGCGTCGCGTCGGCCCCACAATTCCTTGAGCAACCGGACGACGGATTCAGGGGCGAGCGCGTCTTTCTGGCGCGGCGTCGCGAATGATTTTTCGATATCGCGCAAATGCAGTTGCAGCCCCGCAGCTCTTGACATCGGGATGTCGCGCACATCGGCCAGCGCGCCATCCGGCTCGACGAGTCCCCCGATCGCGTTCACAAACATCGCCGGATCGCGTTCGCCATCGAACACGGGCAGCGGGTGGAGTGCTTCGCCGTAGCATTCGAACATCGCCATCAGGAAGGCGAGTCCGTCGCGCAGGCCGACCGCGCCCTCGAGTCGGGTTCGACAACGTAGCAGGATCACCGCGAGGCGGATGTCTTTCGTGCGCAGCAGCAGCGCGCGGCAATCCCGCTCGATTTCAGCCCAGTTGGCCGACGGCGGAACGTCGACGAAGTCACCGTATTGCGCTTCGACGCGCGGGGCCGCGGCCGCCTGCAGCATCACGAAAGCCGGATCGTATTCGAGATCGGGACCGCAAGGCGCGTCCGCCGAGACCGGCTCGAGCAGGTCCGCGTAGCGCAGCACGGCGGTGGGAGTGTTGGCGTTCATGCGAAGAAACTCCGGGTCAGTCGTTGTACCGTTCAGGTTCGAAAACCATGCCGACGACGGGAAGGTCGTCGAGGGCATTACCTAGCCACGTCGAGTAGCCGAGTCTTTGCGACGTGCCGATGCAGGCGGGCGGCGCCGCCCGCGGCTTGACGAGCAGTTTCACCTCCCACACGTATTCGTGGCCGACGAAGGCCCGCACCCATTCGACGAAGGTCGGCAGGTCTTCCCCATGCGGCGTGAGGCGCAGATACTGGTCGAGATCGAGCGGGCCGACGACGAGCCGGAATTTGTGCTGCTGGTCGGGAATCGCCTCGCCAAGCTGCGCGCATTCGCCGATGATTGCCGCGGGCCCCGGCACGCCGAGCTTGGTATGTTCCGATGCGCAAAGATGGATCCAGTGCTGCACGAATTCCTCGATGCGCATCGGGACCCCGAAGTAATGCGAGAGTGTTGCCGCGAGGCCGTGCGGATTGCGCGCCTCGCGCACGAGGTGCGCCGCCGCGCTGTAGCGCGAGTGCGTGGGCAGACACGACTGCTTCGCCTCGGCCGGGTCAACGCCGGTCAGACTGGCGACATAGAAGGAGAACGCTTCGTCACCGGCGCGGTCGAGCGACGCAGTGGCTTGCCCCGACGCCCATGCACGATAAAACTGCGACAGTGCGCGGTGATGGAACAGATCGACGAGCCCGACTAACGCATGATCCTGGTGGCTTTCCACCCGGTTGTGGGCCAGCTCCGTCATGTGCAGCGGCAGCGGCCCCTGCGGTCCCCACAGGCCGAGTCCGAACAGACGCACGTCGAGACGGCCGTCGCGCGTGCCGAGCGATGCAATCTCGCGCGGCGCAAAGGCCAAAGTGGGTTGCTGGCCGATCCGGAACGGCTCCTGTTGCGGCAGGCGTGCGGTGCCGGGCAGCGGCATCAGCGGGTCGCGGGCGGAGATCGCGCGCAGGAGGCTCAGGAAGCCGGATTGCCACGGCGAGTCGGGATCGAACCACGCGCCGAGCGATCGCGGATCGAGCGACGAACGCGTTGGCGCCGCGGCGCTCACAAGTGCCACATCCATGCTCATACCGCTCCGCGTCCGCCCATGCGTGGCCGCCACTGCGTGATCAGGCCGCGTTGCATCGAACGCAGTTCGGTTTCGGTGAACACGTTGATCGATACGTGACGAGCGAGGTAATGCTCCAGCACGAGGCCGAACAGATACGGGCTGATGCCGGAGAAGCCCGTTTCGTCGACCGTCAGTTCACAGCGCACGCCACGCCCATAGACGAGTAGCCCGTCGCCGGGCAGACGCCGGACCACGGGTTCGGTGCGCGCGCCGATGAGCGCCTCGATCTGACGCGCCTGTTCGCGCTCGCCCGGGGTGATGAAGAGGCCGAGCATGTTACGCAGTGCCTGGCCGCCGTCGCCGTGGTCGAGTTCGGCGAGCGGCATGTAATTGAAGCTCAGCTGCCGGATCAGACGCCACGCTGTTTCACCGCTCGCGTACGGCGCGCGCGGCGCGCTCGGCGGATGCACGAGACGCACGCCCCCGACCGGCACCGAGTCCGCCATCGTGAGGTCGGACTCACGGCTACGCGGGATCAGGCGTGGCAGGTCGCGATTGGTGACCCATGCTTCGACTGACAGGTAACGGATGTCGTCGCCGTACGGCGCCTCCGCCTGATCGACGAGCGATACGTAGACCTCGGTGCCGACATACGGCGTACGGGTGCCGTACTTGCGTGTATTGGCCGACAGCGCGCGCTGTTCGCGGCGCACCGAGAAATAGCGGCCGTAGTTGCCGACGTCGCTGTGCAGGGTCTGATAGAGCGGATTGAATTCGACTTCGAGCGATGTTTCCGCGCGCTGACCGAATACGCGCGACACCGAAAAGATCTCGTAGTCGAGCGGCCGGGTGCGGTCGGCGAGTAGATGGAAATCGGTTTGAGCACGGTTGATTTCGACGCGGTCGGTGCGCTTGCGGAACAGGTTGATGATCGGCGTGCAGAACAGCAGGAAACGCGATGCGTCGACATGCGTGGCCAGCTCTTCCGGCAGACGGTCGAGCAGCAGCACGATCTCGGCTTCCTTGCTGTCCACGCGCGCAAGCCCGGGCGCGAGCTGCGTCAGCGCGAAGAAATAGAAGCGCTGGCGGCACGCGAAGTATTCCTGCAACAGGTTGTGGCCGTGAAATGCATTCCACGTGAGCGGCAGCAGCCCCTGGTCCGCTTGCAGACCTTCGAATTCGACTGGCGTTTTCGCGACCACTTGCCCTTCGTCTCTCGGCGCGCCATGCGCGCGCACTACCGAAGCGACGCTGCCAGCGTGGATCAGCTCGAACAGATGTGAAGCGATGCGCTCGTCGCCGCCGATGTAAATAGGCAGCCGGTCGAAGTTCGTCATCTGGTTGAACTTCACTTCGCCGGTTGTGCGCAGGCGAAGGCGTAACGCGCCGCGCAATTGCAGGTGCGGCAACAGATGCCGATCGGTGTCGGGAATATCCGGCGGCACGGCGGTGAGCCGCGCTTCCGCGATCTCGATCGGCCATAGCGTGACGTCCTGGCTGCTGCGGAACTCGCACGCGGTCTGCTCGCCGGGCGGGATCGCCGAGCGCAGCATGCTATGCCGGGGTACCTTGAGCCCTTTGGTGAAATCGCCTTCGCGCAGGCTCGGACGCAGTTGGGCGACTGCGATGGACGGCGTGGGCGCGACGTAGTTCGGATAGATCACTTCGAGCAGGCGTTGCGTGAAACGCGGAAACTCGGCGTCGAGTTTGATCTGCGTGCGCGCCGACATGAAGCAGAACGCCTCGATGAGCCGCTCCACGTACGGGTCGGCAACGTCGATCCCCTCCATGCCGAGGCGGCGCGCGATCTTCGGGTGTCGGGCGGCGAACTCGCCGGCCATTTCCCGCATGTATGTCAGTTCGCGGCTGTAGTAGTCGAGAAATTGTGGATCCATGTCAATTTCCCCTGCCGGCGTCCGGCTCGAACGTGACGTGATTCGTTTCGATGTCGAACGCGCTCTGGATACGGAATTCCAGCGGATAGGGCGACCAGCGCATGAGGCCGTGAATCTCGAACATGAGCTGGTTGTAGCGTACCGGGTCCTTGCTATTGAGCGGCCGGATGCGCAGTGATTCGGGTATCAGACGCGGCTCGAAGCGGACGATCGCGTTGCGCACCATCTTCTCCACGGTTTCCCAATTGCGACTGGCGAGGTAGCTGCCGGACAACGCGGGAATGCCGTAATTGACGACCGACGCGGCCAGCATCGGGTAGCGCGTCATGTCCATTTCGTCGTCGAGGTTCGTCGTATTGAGCAGCAGGCTCAGGTCACGCTGGATGATGCGGCGCATGCCTTCGCTGTTGGGCGCGTACGCGTCTGGCCGCTCGCTGCGCTGCGCGGGTGCATCGTCGAGCAGCCGGTCGATCAGCGACGGCATATAGGCTTGCCGGTGTCGGGCGTCGGACGCGTTCATGGCCGCTCGTCGTAATTGAACCGGCATTCGCCGATCTCGAGCATGCCGAAGTCGCCCTTGTTGGTGGTCCATGTTTTCTGGCCGAGCGCGATCACGCCGGTCTCGCCGACATCTTTCCACGTCGTTTTGCGTGAGAGCCTGATGGCAAAAGGACCGCTTTCCGAGCCGGGATAGCGCACCGACAGGTAGCCGCGCAGGACAGTCGCGTCGCGTAGACCCACGACGGCCGAGCGCCAGACGAGGTCGGTCAGCGCGGTGACCGGACCGAGCGTCAGTGATTTCATCGAGCCGAACGGAACCCAGCGATAACCGCCCGCGACGGTCAGCTCGCAGACGGGACCCAGCCGGCTATCGCTGTCGGTCAGCCATTCGAACTCGCCGATCTGCGTGCTTTCGCCGCGCGTGGGCGGCGCCGCGTCCAACGCGGCGCGGCGCAGTTCGTCGGCGGCAGCGAGGTTGCCCTCGCCGAGCTTGACGTTGGCCTGCAGCAGTGAATGCACCCACGCAGGCAGCGGGTCGATCTCGCCCGGCATGCGCTGACCCGCGAACACCTCGGTGCGGAACATCTCGCTGCGAATCAGGCTACGATACATCTGGGCGCGCGATGTGCCTTCGGGTTCGAGCGTGGCCCACGTCTGAAGCTGCCGTAGCGCGCGTTCCCATTCGCCGTCGAGGCACAGCAGCTCGAACAGAAGCCAGCGTTCGCGCGCGTTCGACGGATGCTTGCGCACGTTCTCGATGGTTTGCGCCTTGAGTTCGCCGTAAGTATGCGCGTCGAGCAGGCTTTGAGGTGCCGGGGTGCCCGACGTGGGCAGGTCAGTGGGTATGTTCATCTGGAAATTCAGTCGCTTCGTACTCGATCGAATCAGGCATGGCGATGTGGCTGTCCATGCTGACCAAATGGTGTTCCTCGCGCACGAGCTGCGGAGTCCGGCTCGCACGGTGTGAGGTAACGCCGCGCGGCGCGAGCAGCGTGAGGATTTCTTGCGTTTGGTCTGCCTTGAAAATCTGCCCGGCATCGAACGAGTCAAGGCTCTCGAGCAGCGTGTCGATGTTTTCTCCTTTCGTGAGCAGGTCGGATACGGATAATTCGGTTTGCGAAGGATCGACAAGCTCCGCGAACGGATCTTGCGGCGCCAGAATGGCCGACTCGACTCGATCCGCGCTTGTCGCCCTGGGCTCGTGCGCGTCGCCGCTCTTCTGGCTCAGCAGCGCCTGACGATATTCGAGCGTCAGTGCGGCGAGCGGATCGGATGCGTCGGAGCCGGCTGTCAGGAATTTCGCCAAGCCGTCGGGTTCGACGCGCTCCGGCGCATGCGGATCGCGCCGCAACTGCAGCGGATCGTCATCGTCCTCGCCGGCGAGCGCGATCAATTCGCTGAATTCGTCCAGCTTCGGGAGCGCGGGCTCGATGCGGTCCGCGGCAGGCGCTACAGCGGACGGTTGCCCCGCGAGCAAGTCTTCGGCCGCGTTCAATGCTTCGCGCGGTGGATCAGGAGAAAAATCGGGCATAGGCTGAAGGTCTGCATGATTGCCCGGCCGAGCGCAACGCGCACGCTCCGGGCCAGCGCGACTGGTGCTGCCCGCGAAGGCCTTCGGACTTGCGTCACTCCTTTCGGGCAGATCGTTTCGCGAAACAGCAGGGGCGGGCCCGACAGACTGGATTGTCCGCGCGAGCGTTCTGAGCGCGTGTGCTTCAAGGGGAGAGTGCTCCCAGCGAGCCTGATATCCGGTCATGGCCTGACCGGTAAGCAAACGCGGATCAGATCTGCCTGGAAAGCGTGCATTCGTAAAAAGTCTCTCGGGGCGGAAATAAAAGAACCGCCAGCGCAAAGTGCGGGCTGGCGCCTGAAGATGTGAATGCTACTTCGCGCAACTCGAGCGGAATATGGGCGACGGCCCAAATACAAGCAGCGATCAACCAGCTATGCTTTGTCGCTCGATCAGTCTGGTCTGCGGGCTTGTTCCGATACCCGAGCGCAGCGCGCAGGATGTCGAGGCAAAGCCGCGCCTTTCCGCTACAAACGTCTCTGTTTGCAATCTCATCATGTCCATTTCACGCCACGCGCTGTTCGGCAAGCTCGGCGCGACGCTCTTCCGGAGCATCGAATCCGCTACGGCGTTTGCCAAGCTGCGCGGCAATCCATATATCGAGCTCGTGCACTGGCTGCATCAGTTGTTCGCGCAGTCCGATAGCGACCTTCACCGCATCGTCAGGCACTGCGGCATCAGCCACGAACTGCTCGAGCGGGACCTGCAGGCCGCGCTCGCCGCGCTTCCTTCGGGTGCGAGCGCGCTCACGGATTTTTCGCATCACGTCGAGGCTGCGATCGAGCGCGCGTGGGTGGTCGCGACGCTGGCATTCGGCGAGCGTCGGATTCGCGGCGCATGGCTGATGGCGGCGCTCGTCGAGACGCCGGAGTTGCGCCGCATGCTGCTGGCCATGTCGCCGGAGTTCGGCAAGATTGCGGTCGACGGCCTTCACGACGCGTTGCCGGCGTGGATTGCCGGTTCCCCCGAAGCGGAGGACGCCCCGTACGACCAGAGCGACTTTTCGTCCGCGGTGCCGGGCGAGGCGTCCGGTGCGCTCGCGGCATCGGCGAAGGGCGCGGCGCTCGCCCAGTTTTGCGCGGATCTGACCGCCCGCGCGCGTGCCGGTGAAATCGATCCGGTGGTCGGCCGCGAGGTCGAAATTCGCACGATGATCGACGTGCTGTTACGCCGGCGCCAGAACAATCCGCTACTCACCGGAGACGCCGGGGTCGGCAAGACGGCGGTCGTTGAAGGTCTAGCGCGCGCGATCGCTGCCGGCGAGGTGCCGCCGAAGCTCGCCGACGTGCGGCTGTTGAGCCTCGACGTCGGCGCGCTCCTTGCCGGCGCGAGCATGAAGGGCGAGTTCGAGGCGAGGCTAAAGTCCGTGCTCGAGGAGGCGGCGAAGTCGCCGGCGCCGGTCGTATTGTTCGTCGACGAGATTCACACGTTAATCGGCGCGGGAGGGCAGGCCGGCACCGGCGACGCAGCGAACCTGCTGAAGCCGGCGCTCGCCCGCGGCACCCTGCGCACGATCGGCGCGACCACGTGGGCCGAATACAAGCGGCACATCGAGAAAGACCCGGCGCTCACGCGGCGCTTCCAGGTGTTGCAGATCGCCGAGCCCGAGGAACCGTCGGCGCTCGACATGGTCCGCGGACTTGCGCGCACGCTCGCGAGCCATCATGGCGTCGTGGTTCTCAACGAGGCGATTCGCGCTGCCGTGACACTGTCGCATCGCTATATTCCGTCGCGTCAGTTGCCGGACAAGGCGATCAGCCTGCTCGACACCGCCTGCGCGCGCGTCGCGCTATCGCAGCATGCCCCCCCGCGCGAATTGCAGCGGATTCGCGAACGCCTGCAGGCCGCGCGCGTCGAAGCCGAGCTGCTCGGTAACGAGGCCCGCATCGGCCTGTGCAGCGAGGCCGCGTTGGCTGACGTCAACGCGACCATCGCGACGCTCGAGGTCGAGGAACATGTCGTCGAAGCCGCGTGGCAGGCGCAATCCCATGCGGCGAAAGCGCTGGCCCGCGCTCGCGAAGTGGCGGTCGAGTGCGCCGCCGAAGCGGTGCCTGAAGCCGAGGCCGCGGCGTCACTGGAAACTTTGCGCGAGCTGGAGCGGACGTTATCGAGCCTGCAGGCAGACAACCCGCTCGTGTTCCCGGAAGTCGGCGAAGCGATCGTTGCGGAAATCGTCTCCGACTGGACCGGCATTCCTGTCGGACGCATGGTGACCGACGAGGTCAGCGCCGTTCAGGTGCTGCCCGCCACGCTCGCGGCGCGCGTCATCGGCCAGCAAGACGCGTTGCAGCAGATCGGCGAGCGCGTGCAGACGGCGCGCGCCGGCCTCGCGGACCCGCGCAAGCCTCTCGGCGTGTTCCTGCTCGCGGGGCCGTCCGGCGTCGGCAAGACGGAAACCGCGCTGGCATTGGCCGAGGCGCTCTATGGCGGCGAGCAGAACCTGATCACGATCAACATGAGCGAGTATCAGGAGGCGCATACGGTGTCGGGACTCAAGGGCGCTCCGCCTGGCTATGTCGGCTACGGCGAGGGCGGCGTGCTGACCGAAGCGGTACGCCGGCGTCCATACTCGGTCGTGCTGCTCGATGAAATCGAAAAGGCGCACGGCGACGTGCACGAAATGTTCTACCAGGTGCTCGACAAGGGCTACATGGAAGACGGCGATGGACGCTATATCGATTTCCGCAATACGACGATTCTGATGACCAGCAACGCCGGCTCCGACCTGACCGCGAGCCTCTGCGCGGACGAAATGCTTGCGCCCGACATGGATGGTCTGCGTGCGGCCCTCGCGCCGGAATTGCTCAAAGCGTTTCCGGCTGCGTTCCTCGGGCGCGTGACGGTGGTGCCGTATCGTCCGCTGGGCTCCGAGTCGCTCGCCCAGATCGTGCGCTTGCATCTCGATCGGGTCATTCAGCGTATGGCGGACAACAACCGTGTCGCGCTGAGTTATGCGTCGGAGGTGGTCGATTACATCGTCGGGCGCTGCCTCGTGCAGGAAACGGGGGCGCGCCTTTTGATCGGCTTTATCGAACAGCACGTTCTGCCGCGCCTCGCCAGGCAGTGGCTCGATGCATTTGCGTCGAAAAGCGCGCTCACGCATGTGACGATCGAGGTGGCCGACCCGGCCAAGGCGCCTGCCGAGGCACTCGTGTTCCGGTCTTTGACCGGCGCGTAGCCGTTCACGACCCCGCTCGCCGGCCCCTGACCGACATCGCCGCGCATCTTGTCGCCAGCCGGTGATGTTGCAGCGCTTCGAGCGACAATTGCGCGAACAGTCCGAGTTTGCCGAGCACCGATCCTGAAAAAGGTTCGCGTCACTGCGCCGGAATAGTCTATAAAGACAAAAAGGTCCGCATCATGAAATTGGCACGCGCGAAGTGAGGAGGACAAATGAAACACGCCGGAAAGCGGGTTGGTCGTTCCAGACGGGCCACTGAACCTGATGCGCGCCTTCCATACCAGCCGTATGAACGCGCGTGAGCGGCTCAGATGCGGTCATGGTAAATTTTCAGCGCTGCTGTGCTGATCGTATGCGCCATCCATAGCTAGCAAGCATAGTTCGAAATCCGTTAAGCCTTTCAATTGCAACCGGAATAACTGGAGAACAACAATGCTTTTCTTTAATGATGGTTTCACATTCCCGAATTTTCTAGCCGACGTTTTTTCCATCTTCATCTTTATCCTGTGGTTCTGGCTGCTGATCACGGTGTCGAGCGACCTGTTTCGCCGTCATGACGTGTCCGGATGGGGCAAGGTTCTGTGGGTGATCTTCCTGATCGTCCTGCCGTATATCGGGATCTTCGCGTACCTGCTCACGCAGCATCGCGGCATGGCGGAACGCGAACAGGCGCGGGCCAAGCAGATGCGCGAAGATCTGCGCAATGTGGTGGGCTTCAGTGTCGCCGACGAACTCGAAAAGCTCGATAAGCTCAAAGCGTCCGGTTCCATTTCCGACGAAGAGCACGCGCGTCTGCGCGCCAAGCTCGTGCAGTAAGCGGCAAGCGCCTGATTGCAGCCATGAGCGGGCGCGCACGCAACCTGGCCAGCCGTGGCTTCGCAGTGGTAAGTGGTTCCCCCGTTCGGCGCGGTGTGAGCGCAATGCACGAGCCTGTCGGCTGCATCAGGTGACGCCGGGTTTTCAGACCGTCGCACGCGACTGGTCGCGCGATCGAACGTAATGGGAGGAATCCATGCTTATCCGCCTCGCCCGCGTTCCGGACGCTGCCGCGCGAAGCGCACGCGCGTCGCGGGTCGTGCGCCGCGCCGCGCTCACCTGTGTGACCGCGTTGATGCTCGCGGCCTGTGTGCAACCGTGGCAGCAATTCGAGGCCGGCCAGGATCAATCGGCGATCATTGCCCGGCTGGGGCCGCCGCGCGAAGTCTATGACCTGCCGGGAGGCGGCCGCCGGCTGATGTGGCCGACCCAGCCGATGGGCTCGACCACCGTCGCCGCGGACGTCGACGCCGCGGGCAAGATCGTGAACGTGCGTCAGGTCTTGCAGCTGAACGAATTCAGCCGCGCCGAAATCGGCAAATGGACGCGCGACGATGTGCTGATCAATTTCGGCCGCCCCATGCAAACGCAGTTTTTCCGGCTTTCGCAACGTGAAGTCTGGTCTTATCGTTACACCGAAAACAACATCAACCACATGCTGTTCAATTTCGCGTTCGACACCGATGGGGTGTTGCGCGAGACGCAGCGCATGCCCGATCCATTGTTCGAGCGCAGTTTGCGGCGGTTTTGAGCGTGCTTTCCGTCGCGGCGGCTACAGGCTACAGCAACGATTCGATCGGCATAATCGACAAAATCCATACGCCGAGCCGTCCGTACCACGTCGTATTCGGTTCGGTATCGTGGCGGATTTCGGTGCCGCCGTTGCGCTCGATCCAGTACAGCTTGCCGTTTTCGTCGAGATGCACCGCATAGGCGACCTTCGGCAGCAGGGCGAGAAACTTGCTGTCGACCCGCGTCGCGAGATCGGGACTGTCGATCACGAGGCCAAGCTCGGTATTCAGATGCGCGGAGCGCGGATCGAAGTTGAACGAGCCGACGAAGACCCGTTTGGAGTCCGCAACGAATGTTTTCGCGTGCAAGCTCGACCCGGAGCTGCCGAAGGGCCCCGGCGACTGTTCTTTCTTGTATGCAACGCCTGGCACGCGCCGCAATTCGTACAGATGCACGCCGTTTTTCAACAGCTCGACGCGCCGCTTCATATAGCCGGAGTGCACGGGGGTGACATCGGTCGCTTCGAGCGCGTTCGTCAACACGCGCACATCGACGCCTTGGGCCGCGAGCCCGCTCAAATATTGCGTGCCCGTGCTGGCCGGCACGAAATACGGCGAGATGAGGTCGAGCGACTGGGTGGGCTGGCCCATCATTTCGCGTAGCTGGTGGCCAATCAGCGCTTCGGGTGGTGCGTTGTTCAGAGCCTTTGCGGGATCGTCGCTGATCATCTCCGTTTTGGCCCAGTCCAACGTCAGCTTATGGTCGAGCAGATTCTGCACGACACGGGAACCGCGCAGCGCCTCCTGATAGGCCACGGCCGCGGGATCCTGCTCGATCGCCTGAGCTTTGCGCTCCAGCCCGGCCAGCTCGTCGACGCTCTCGTGCGGCAGAATCCGCTCGACCGGATACGCCGAGGCGCTGGCCCAGTAGCGGTCGAAATCGTGCGAGACGTCGGCAGCGGCCGGCCCGACCGCGAGCACGTCGAGATCGGCGAAGACGACGCCGTCCGTGGCATCGAAGTACTCGTCGCCGATGTTGCGGCCACCGAGGATCGTCGCGGTGGCGTCGGCGGTCAGGGACTTGTTGTGCATGCGCCGGTTGGCGCGCGAAAAGTCGGTCACGAAGCCGAGGAATTTCGGGCTGCGCACGACGAAGGGGTTGAACAGCCGCACCTCGATGTTCGGGTGCGAGTCGAGCGCCGCGAGCGTCGGGTCGAGCGCGGAGGCGATGCCGAGATCGTCGAGCAGCAGGCGCACGCGCACGCCACGGTCCGCCGCTTCATGGATCTGTTCGAGCAGCAGCGTGCCGGTCAGGTCGTCGCGCCAGATGTAGTACTGGATGTCGAGCGTGCGTTGTGCGGAACGGATCAGGTCCATGCGCGCGGCAAACGCGACATGCGGGTCCGACAGCGGATAAATGCCCGCCAGCCCCGGATGCGCGGCAAGCTCAGGCGCTACCGCGCGACCGAGATCCGTGGTGGCGGCCACCTGCGGCGGCAACGCATGTGACTCCTTGCGATCCTCGAGCGACGGCAACCCTTTGCAGCCGGCAAGCAGGCTTGCGCACAGCAGCGCGCAAAGCGCGCCCCGCCAGCGACGAAGCAGGAACGACAGGTGGTGTGTCTGCGCGTGCATGGAGTCCAGGTCTTCCTTCGGGGCGCGCACACACTTGCACGCAGTTTGGATCGGATGAGAAGAATACTATGAGCGCATGCCCCTCGGTGCACGGCCAGGCGCACTTGTTGCGCGAAGCGCTTTGTCCGATCATAAGGGCAGACTGCGCGAATTCGAAGGGGGGCCAACCCGGCTGCAAATCGACCGGATCGGTCCTGCGCGACCGCGGTCATTCGGTCCGCGCCGGCTTAAAGGGCGGTTCATTGCACCTTCGGGCGGATCGCCCACTCTGGAGTCGAGCAACGTGAAGATCTCCCGCTTGCTGCTTGCCAGCGTGCTGCTTTTCGTGGCGGGCACCGCGCTGCAGATGATATGGCCGCTCGCGCAGCCGGCCTCGTATCACCACTTCGCCGATCAACGCTCGCTCGGGTCTCTGCATAACGCATCGGACGTGCTGTCGAATGTCGTCATTCTGATCGCCGGCCTGCTCAGTCTTGGCTGGGTCTGGCGGCATGCGTCGAACCAGCCGGCGCAATTTCCCGGCATGGTCGTCGCCGCGTTCGGGCTGCTCTTCACCGCGTTCGGCTCGGCTTACTACCACATGGCGCCGACCGATGCGACGCTGGTTTGGGATCGTCTGCCGATGACCATCGTGTTCGCTGGCATCCTCGCCATGCTATGGACGTCGTGGAGCGGACAGCGCGTAGGCTGGCCGCAGATGCTGATCATGGTCGTGGTGTCGCCCGCCACCGTCGGCTACTGGCTGCTGTTCAACAGCCTGTGGCCTTACGCGATTCTTCAGTTCGGCGGGCTGATGCTGATTGTCGGCATGACGCTCACGCGCAAGGTGGACGGCGCGTTCGCGTGGACGCTCGTGATCGTCTTCTACGGGATCGCGAAGGTTTTCGAAAGTCTCGATTGGCAGATATGGGAACTGACGCATCACCTGATCGCCGGCCATGCGTTGAAGCACGTGTCGAGCGGTCTCGCCGGCGCGGCGATGATTCTGGTCGCCAACGCGCCACCGCGCTCGGTCGCGGGCATCGTGCCGCCGCAGCCGGGCGGCATCGAACATTCGCGTACGCCGCGCTGACGCCGCGCCATGGCGACGCCTCGCGCCGTTCGGCCAGCCGGGTTGCGCTGAAATGAAATGCGCGGCTGCGGCCACGTCACGTCGATGACGTTCCTTGTTCCTTCTCTCCCAACGTCACTGAGGCACATACCACGAATACGTCGGCAACGCGCTCAGCGGCGGCGTGCCGATCTGCAGCGTGACGGCGCGCAGCGACGTCAGCTCGATGCTGCGCAAATCGCCCATGTAGCGACGCACATCGCCGTTGTCGTTGATATATGCGACCACGTCGCCCGTGATGCCCGCGACGTTCGTGTTCGTCAGCGGCTCGCCCCAGATGTCGAAGAAGTCGCCGAGCGTGAAGTTCGTGACCGCCGGCGCTTCGATATGGATGATGCCGGTGTTGTCGTGCGTATGCATCTCATAGTCGCATTGCCCCAGGATGCCCACGTTCGCCGGTAACGCGAGCCACTGGCCGTCCTTGATGATCGCGAGGTGAGCGTGGACGTGATACAGCACGTTCATGTTCGGCGCACAGGTCAGGCCGTCGACCGGCGCGCCTGTGCCGCCCGCCGACGTGGTTCCGTTCGGCCAGAACGAGGAGCCGACCACGCCAAGATAGTCGAGCGTGACTTTGTTCGGGTCGAACGGCGGCGGATCGGTCCAGGTGTAAGTGGGCACCTGAGTGAGCGGCGTGCCGATCATGATCGTGATTTCGGCGTGCGGCGTCAGCACGAGACTCGCGGGGTCGCCCGTGTATTGCGTCAGCTTGCCGCCGGCATTGACGTAGATCGCGATCGGCGAGCCGGTCAGGCCCGCCACGTTCGACGTACTGAGCGTCTCGCCCCAGATCGAGAAGAATTGACCGAGCGTGTACGTGGCGCCGGTCGTTGCGTCCATATGGATCTTGCCGCTCGAATCGACGGTATGCACCGGATACGCGCAGCCGGTCGGCGCGGCCACGGTCGGGTCGACCATGCCGATGTTGGGCGGCAACGTCAGCAAGCTGCCGTTCTGATAAATCGACAGATGCGCGTACGTGTACGCGGTGCTTCGCAACGCGCAGTTCAGCCCGCTGACGGGCTGTCCGGTCCCGCCTGAAGGCGTGACGCCCGTGGGCCAATGGGTGCCGCCGAGCGTCGTGCCGTCGATGATCGGCGTCGCGGCCGCGAGCGTCGGCGTCGTGGCGGCCGCGCTCGAGGCCGGTGTCGGACTCGATGCAGGCGTGGGACTCGAGGCGGGCGTGGGACTCGATGCAGGCGTGGGACTCGAGGCAGGCGTAGCACTCGAGGCGGGCGTGGTCGCACCGGCCGCGCCGGCGCTGCCGGTATCCGCACCGCTGCCGCCCCCGCCGCCGCCGCAAGCGGTGAATGTCAACACCAGACTCATTGCGACCCATCGCGACATTAGCCGTGCCAGCATCTCGTACTCCATGCCGTGAGGTAAGAGGGATGCGTGCAGGCGGGCAAACACGCACAGACATCGGGCGACACGACAGACATCAGGCGGATTGCGCACGGCCACGCGCCGCGCGGGCTTCGCTGCGAGGATTCGTCTGCTCGTTGCCACAGCATGTGATGCAAGCGCGAGCGTCGGAGCCCGTCAGAGCGTTGAAACCATTTGATTCAGCGTAGCAGATGAGTCCCCCAAACCGATCCGGCGCATCACAACGTTTCGCGACATTCTGTTGGCGCGTTTCGACGTGTCGACCCCGGGATTTGCTGGCGAAGCGATCTGTCGCGCTTTTTGTGGGGTGTCATCGTTCTGTGCGAAGATCAGTCCTGTCCTTCGCGCGAGCCCGTTTTGAAAGCGGATCGTACGGCCGGCGCCTGCGTCGCCGTCGCCCTCATCCTCGGGGCGGCGCCCAGGCGAACCCGTTTGCCGACTCATGGAGCACTGACCGATGACCGACAGATTGCAGGCGTCCGTATACGTAGTGGTGTTGCTGCTGATCGTGGGCTGGCTGCTATATATCGGCCGCGTGGTTTTCGTGCCGATCGTGTTCGGTGGGATGGCGGTCTACGTGGTGATCGACCTCACGCGGCTCCTGCAACGCATTCCGGTGATCGGTCCGCGCTTGCCAAAGCAGTTGCGCTATGGACTCTCGATGTTCCTGATCGGGGCCGCGATCTTCCTGGCGGTCGATATGGTCGTCGCGAACTACGACGCGCTCGTCGCGCTCGCGCCGCGCTATCAGGACTCGGTCCTGCTGATGTTCCACAAGATCTCGACGCTGCTGCATCTCGAAAGCGAGCCGACCTGGGAGTCGCTGCGGCGGAACATGCTCACCCAGCTGAACATTCAGGCGATGGTGACCGGCATGCTCGCGTCGCTGTCATCGGTGATCATCGACCTTTTCGTCATCGTGCTGTACGCGAGTTTTCTGCTGGTCGAGCGCAGGACATTCGGCGACAAGTTGACCAACATGACCGCCAATTCGGCCAACGCGGCACGGATCAAGGCGGTCGTCACCGATATCAACCGGCGCATTGGCGCTTATCTCGCGCTGAAGACGTTTCTCGGCGTGCTGCTCGGCGCGATCTGCTGGCTCGCGATGCGCAGCATCGGCCTTGAGTTCGCCGGGCTATGGGCGTTGTTGACGGCGCTGCTCAACTATGTGCCCTACATCGGCTCGGTGCTCGCAGTCATGTTTCCGGTGCTGATGTCGGTGCTGCAGTTCGGCGATCTCGATTCGATCCTCGTCGTACTAGTGTCGCTGAGCGCGATTCACTTCGTGATCGGCAATATCCTCGACCCGTATCTGACGGCCAACTCGCTGAACCTGAGCCCGTTCGCGATTCTCGCGAGCATGGCGGTGTGGTCGGCGCTGTGGGGCGTGCCGGGCGCCTTTCTGGCGGTGCCGATCACCGTCAGCATGACGATCATCTTTTCCGAGTTCGAGATGACACGGCCGATCGCCGTGCTGCTGTCGAAGAACGGGCGGCTCATTTACGGCAAGACCGAGCAGACTGTGTGAAGCGGCCGCCGCGGCCAGTGGTGGCTGCGGCTGTCCGTCAAACTGGACGCTTTCTGGCGTCGGCTCCAAGGCGAAATCATGCCCCGCTCACATGACCTTCACATTCCGCCGGCCGACACCGACGCACTCGAAGACCCCGCGCTGCTGCGGCGGCTCCTGCGCGCGAAAGACCGCATCGATGCCGCCTCGCACGAAGCCTGGCCGGTGCGGCGCCTGGCCGATGTCAGCGGTGTGTCGGAGGCACACTTCGCGCGTTCGTTCAAGCGGGCTTTCGGTCTGCCGCCGCACCGGTATCTTTTGACGCGGCGCATCGAGCAGGCCACCGCGCTGCTGCGCGACACCGACCTCGGCATCACCGACATCGCGTTCGCGACAGGCTGGGAAAGCCTCGGCACCTTCGGCCGGATCTTTCGCGACATCACCGGCCTGAGTCCGGGCGAGATGCGCGGTCAGGCCCGCGCCAACCAGTCCGGACTCGATCGCGTGCCTGCCTGCGTGCTGAAGGCCGCGCAGCGCCCGGACCTGACGATCGCAGTTTTGGAGAAGCGCCGCCGCGCGGCCGGCGATACAGTCGAGCCCTCAACCAGGGAGGAGTCATGAATCAGGGTATCAATGTGATCGGTATATATGTCGACGACCAGGACGCGGCGCTTGCGTTTTACGTCGACAAACTCGGATTCCGTGTCCACACGGACGTGCGAAACGGTACCTACCGCTGGCTGACCGTCCACCATCCGGAGCAGCCCTATTTCCAGTTGGGACTGTTCACACCCGGGCCGCCGGTTCACGATGAAGCGACCGCGCAAACGCTGCGCGCGATGGTCGCCAAGGGAGCGATGCCGCCATTGGTGCTGTGCGTTGCCGACTGTCGCGCGAGCTACGAGCAGTTGAAGTCGCGTGGCGTGGAATTCACGCAGGAGCCGGTGGATCGTTTCGGCAGCGTCGATGCGGGCTTTCGTGATCCCGCCGGCAATGGATGGAAGATGATCCAGGCGCCTGCGGGGAAGTGAGCGTCAACGAAGCGTCATCAGGGCCGCACGGTGGCGTATACGGCCGAGGGCGCGTCGTGCGATCGCGACGCGCCCTCGGCCGATGGACCATCACTGCTGATGCTGCTGCAGATACTGCCTGACGTCGTTCAACGTCACACGGCCCGAATGCGCGGTATCGATCTCGTCAAAATGCTTCGCGATATAGCCGAGCCCATTGCTTTGCGCCTGGGACCTGGTGATCGAGGAGCCGTTGCTGAACACCGAATTCGCGCCCAGCCGGTTCTCGACACGCTGCTGAGCCTGCTGCTGCAGCGCCGAGCCGGTTGTCGGCGCGACCGCGGTGACGCGGCCATGAGGAAAGAACGGACCGTCCACGCCGTGTCCGCCGTTGGGTAGCGTGACTGGCGCCACCGGTTGAGGCGGCAGCGCGTGTGCGCTGCCGGCTACCACACCGAGGACGATCAACGCCAGCGTACGTCGCAAGATATCGATTGAAGACATGATCATTCGCCATAGAGAGTAGTCGGAGGGTCTCGCGCGAAGCGAAACCACCATCAATCAGGGCGCGGCCGCGGCGACCGCCTCGCTCGTCGGCGTACCGGCTGGCGCTTCGTCGGTCCACGGCTGCGGCAATGTCGCGAGCGTGAGTGCCCCTGCTATCGGCGCGTCACCATAGAAGGCCGCGAGATCCGCCTTCATCTGCGGGCGCGCCACGTCATCCAGATAAATCATATGTCCGCCCTGGAAGAAGTTGACCTGCAGATTCGGGTTGAGACCCTGGACAGTCTTGAGCCGCGCGAGCTGCTTCTCGGTGTTGAAGAACGGTGTGGCGAGATCGTGGAAGCCGTTTTCCGCCAATACCTTCAGCTGCGGATTCAACTTCAGCGCGCCAAGCAGATCGGGGATCGTGTCGGGCAAGGGCTGGCCCGCGTGCGAGAAGTCCCAGACCTGGATGATCGCGTCGTTTAGCGGCATATACGCCGCCTTCGGCGCCGTGTAGCCGAGGTAATCCGGCATCTGCGTCGCCAACGCCTTCGTGAACGGCTCCGAGATCAGGATGTCCGATGGATCGCCATCGGTCTGCAGACGCGAGTCCGAGTTGGGCAACGACACGCGCCCATCGTAGCGGCCAATCGTCGAGCCCGGCACCAGCGTGATGTTGAACGGATTGATGTTGAAGTAGCCTTGCATCGCCTGCAACGTGAGCCCGGATTCGGCGTCCCAGACCTTTTCGAGCCAGGTCGGCGGGAAGTTCGGCGGTCCCGCGTAAGTGGGCGCGCCGAGCTGGCTCAATGTCCAGTACAACGAGTAGTTCTTGAACAGGTTGTAATTGGCGGTCACGAACCCCTCGCTGCGAAGCGCGTAGAGCGCCTGATTCACGGGCGTTGGCGAGACCTGGTTGTAGTACGCCGCCACCTCGGCATAGCCCGGCATGTAGCCGGCGAGCGTATCCGTTTCGAGCGCGAGCTGAGCGGGCGAACCTGTGATGGCCACCGCCTCGATCGCATCGGCGAAGTAGTTCAGGATCGAAGACTGCAGCGTGATCCCCGTCAGATGCACACCGGCCGATTCGAGCGCGAGCGCGAGAATGTCGGTGCGAGGCGTGCCGTACGATTCGCCGTACAGATAGATCGGCGAGCTGCTGCGCGAATTGACCGTCAGGTAACGGACGATGAAGTCGCGCATGATGTTGGCGTCCGCATCGGTGCTCCAGTAGGTCTGGTTCGTGTTCGGCAGGATCGCTTCTGAGAGGCCGGTGCCTGGAGGATCGATGAACACGAGGTCGGTCGTGTCGATCAGGCTCTCGGTGTTGTTCACGAGCGGAAAGTTCGGCCAGCTCGTGCCGTTGAGCAGCGGATCGGTGGTCGCGACGCGGGTCGGCGCGAACGACCCGAGACGCAGCCAGATCGACGAAGAGCCCGGGCCGCCGTTATAGACGAACGTGACCGGGCGCGGCTTGCCATTCGTGCTCGGCGCCGTGTAGGCGACGTAGGACATCGTCGCTTCGGGTGCACCGCTCGTCAGATCCATTGCGGTCAGGTGACCCGTGGTCGTCGTGTAGTTGACGGTGGTGCTGCCGGACGTCCATTGGTAATGCATGATCGCCGCCTTCTCCGTGACCAGCGATGCGGCGATGCCGGACGTCGCACTCGTCGAATAGGAGGTGAGATCGGTGTAGGGCTGATTGGCGGACGGCGCCTGAGGCGCGGATGCAGCTTGCGCCTGATTGGCGACCTGCGTCATGCTGCTCGGTACCGCGGACGCCGACGGCCCCCCCTCGCTGCCGCCGCAGCCCGAGAGGATGACGATTCCGAGTGTCGTCGCGCATAGCGCGGCCAACCGGCTGTGACGACGGGCGCGGCCATCGTCGGTATTTCTTCTGTCTGTTTTCATCGCGTTCCCTGGTGAGTGATACAGCTACGCAAAGGCCGCTTATTTCAACGCATTAATTCAAAATACCTGCATGAATATTTCCATCTGCTTTCCGTGATGTACTATCGAATGGATAAAGGTATTCCCTGTCGATTTATATCGACATTTCAAGGTGAATTTAAATATTGAATCTTTCCGATGCTTACAGCAAAAATGAAAATAGGATGCGAAGCGAGGTCTTGTCAAGGATCAGACAGTGATTATGCGATTCGATGTAAAAAGGGCGCACGGCCGAAGGTGGGACGTGGCGGTCCGGTATTGGCGCACTCGCAGTGGCGCGAGTCGGAAAATTACGCTCGAAAATATAATTAAATGGTAAATTCGACTTGTATCAATGCGTTTTAAATAGAATTAAAGAATGTCGCGGCCGGCTTTCGATTTGACAAACCGCCAGCCTAAAGCCGGCGGTTCCGCTATCACGATCCGGCAATTCACTGCCCATTCCCGTACAGATCGAGCAGCATCAACGTCACGCCATTGGTCCAGCCGAAACCGTCCTGCAACGGGTACTCGCCGCCCCCGCCGCCGCCTTCGCCCGCACCTTCCACGACGTACTTCTCGACGAGCTTCTGCTGCGTCTTGTAGACGTTCTCGACGTCCGCGAGAAAGCGTGTGCCGATCGGCTTCGCGAGGTCCGCGCGTCCATAGCGTTTGAGGCCCTGAATCGCGATCCAGTGCAACGGCGCCCAACCGTTCGGTGCATCCCATTGCTGCGTGGTGTTATAGGTCGACGTCGCGAGGCCGCCCTGCTTGAGCAGCACGTTCTGCACGGTCTGCGCGGTCTTCCACGCGCGATCGGGCCACGCCACACCGGCCATCAACGGATACAGCATCGCCGGCGTCTGATTGTCGCGTTCCTTTCGGAGTTGCCAGTCGTAGTCGCCGTAGTAGCCCTTGCTATTCCATAGATAGCGGTTGATGCCTTCCGCGCGCCGCGCTGCGTGGCCGATGAACTGCGCGACGCAGCCGAAGTCGCGTGTCACCGAGCAGCCGCGCGCGATCGTCGTCTCGAGATGGAACAACAGGCTGTTCAGATCGACAGGGACGATCGATGTGGTTCGCACCGTGGCGAGCGTCTGGTTGTCGCCGAACCAGCGCGAGCTGAAATCCCAGCCGCTTTCCGCGGTCGCGCGCAGATCGCGATAGACCTGGTTGGCCGGCCGGCCGCTTGCCTGCTTCGCTGTCTGTATATCCTCGAGATACGACTCGTCGCGCGGCGTGTCCAGTTCGTCCCAGTAGCGGTTAAGCACGGTGCCGTCGTCGAGCACGACCACATTGCGCGTCGCGCCGCCGCGCGGCGTGTTGGCCTCACCCTGCATCCAGTACGCGTACTCCTTGCGTAACTCGGGCAGGTACTTTTGATAGACCGTATTGCCTTCCTTCTGGGCCGCGAGTTCGACCATATACGAATAGAACGGCGGCTGCGAACGGCTCAGATAGTACGTGCGATTGCCGTTCGGAATATGCCCGTATGTGTCGATCATGTACGCGAAGTTGTCGAGCATGTCGTCGACGAGATCTTCCCGTCCGGATTCCTGCAGGCCGAGCATCGTGAAATAGGTATCCCAGTAGTAGCCTTCGCGAAAGCGGCCACCGGGCACGACGTACGGTTTGGGCATCGGGATCAGCGAGCTGTAGTCGGGCACGCTCGTCGTCGTGCGCGTGAGGCCGGACCACAGCCAGTCGATGTGCTCGCGCAGACTCTGGTTGGGCGGCGGCGTGATGCTCTGATCAGGCGGCGGCGTGAAGTACTGGTTGACGAACGTCTGCAGCGAAAAGCCCGGCTGGTTCTTTTGCGTTTCGTACAGCTGCACGATCGCGGCGGGGCTGCCATTCGGCGTCGCGTCGACGAAAGTCTTCTGATCGCTGAAGATCTGCGCGGTTTGCACGGCGACGAACAGATCGCCGTACAGGATATCGGGCGCGGGCGGCAGCGGGGAGCCAACCTGGGTATCGGCGAGACAGCTCGCGGATGCGAAGACGAGCGTGGCGACGCATGCGATGCCGATCGCGATCGGGGATCGCCGCGGCATGACGTACTGAGCTGAGCTGGGGAAACGATGCAGGTTGGATACGGCACAGGTGCGAGACAGTGACAGAATGCTCATGATGCCTCCAAGGTTGTTGGCATTTCACTGGTCTCTTCGCATGCCACTCGATGCCCCCTCCCGGCGACATGCGAGTCCGACACGAGACGGCCGGTTGAATGGCTTCCAAAGCATCGCACGCTTTCACAGCATCAGGCAACTGCGGCGCAGCACATCCTGCATGCACTCAGCATGAAGAATGGAACGTGATGAACGAAGGGGGATGGTGCGCGCAATGGCGAATTTGCGCGTGCTTCGCGATCGAAGCAATGGAAGGGTTGAGAGCGAGCGCTTGCGCGGAAGAAACCGCTTGCTGAGCAAGCGACGTACCTGCGCCGGCTCTCCGCAAAGCCGGCGCAGGTACGCAAAACGACGAGAGAATTACTGCGCGATAGGCTGCGTCACGTCGGTGCCGAACCAATGAACGGAGATTTTTTTCAGCGTGCCGTCCTGCTTCAGTTGGGTCAACGCATCGTCGAGTGCTTTCGCGAACTTCGGATTGTCCTTGCGGAACGGGATGCCCATCTCCTGATCGGCGCCTTTGAGCAAAGCGCCCGTGCGCAGAGGCAACTGGGAGTTCTTGATGATATACGGCAGCATCAGCCGGTCGTCGATCGTCGCGTCGATACGCTTCGCGGCCAGATCGCGCAGCTTCTCGGGCGCGCCGGGATAAGTCAGCACGTTGATGCCCGGCACGGCGCGCGCCATCTGGTCGTAGTTGGTGCCGAGCGTCACGCCGATCTTCTTGTCGCCCTTGAATTCGTCCAGCGACGTGAACTCGCGCTTGTCGTCTGCGCGTTGGATCAATTGCGCGGCCGAGTACGTGTACGGCTGACTGAAATCGAGAATCTGCTTGCGTTGCGGCGTAATGGTGACCTGGTTGATGATCACGTCGAATTTGCCGCTTTGCAATGCCGCGATAATGCCGCTCCACTCGGTAGGAATGAACACCGGCTTCACGCCGAGCTTGGCAGCCACGGCTTTCGCGACATCGACATCGAAGCCTTCGAGTTCGCCGTCCTTGTTGCGCGAGTCGAACGGCGGATAGGTGCCTTCGAGACCGATCTTCAGGACTCCGGCCTGCTTGACCGAGTCGAGCAGATCTTCGGCATGAGCCGCGACCGCGGTGAAGCTGAAGGCGCAGAGCGCCAGCGCGTTGATGAGCAGCTTCGAAAGTTTCATTGAGTGTCTCCTCTTTACTTGAGTATCAGGCTACACATTGCAACGATTTCACTATCGTGCCTGCAACCCGGCCGTGTCGTTTCGCGGAACACGTCGGGTTGCGGGCGTCATCCTAGCACTCCAAAAGTCGCTCGTTTTGTCTTTGTTTGGAAGCGGGCGGGCGAATTCGCATTTGCAGGCGCGCGCGAACGGCCAATGGATGATTGACGGGCGGGGGTGTCGGCTTTGACACGCCTTACGCCCTCACCACAGTCACCCCCGCCGCTTCGGTGGGCTTCGTCAATTCCGCGCTGGTTTTCTTCTCGACCACGATGGTCTGAGCGAGCGTGATGGCGCCGATCACGAACCGCGACGCCGTGTTCATCTTCGACGACGATGCGAGCGCGACCGTCTCCGCCCCGCGCGCGGCGAACCTTGCGCTCGGGCCGTCAATCCTCGTATTCAAATGGTTACGATATGGTTGACGCTTTGGGCTACGCATGGGCATGCGATTGTCGCGAGCGCACTCCCACGCGGTTCGGAGAGCAGTTCACGGTATGTGACCGGAACGGGCGGCCGGTCGCCAACATACGATATCAGGTGCGCGATGGTTCGAAGGTTATCGCCCGTGGCGTTACAGACGCGCAGGGCCGCACGCAAGGTATCAGCACGAAATTCGCGAAGCACGTCACATTCGAGATTTCCGACGTTCGAGCACGCGTCTGAAGTTATTGCAGACGTAAGCCAGCGGCTAATACTTCAAATGAAACATTGAACAGAAGGCAAGTGCGAGCATGAATGATTTTGACAGGAACAACAAGTACGGCTTCAAGGTAATCGAAAACGAAGAATGGTTCGTGGTGCATTCGGGGGCTGTGACGAACACGAACTCCGGTTCAATGGTCTATGTGACGGTGGATACCACGCCTATATGCCCAAACATGACGGATGCCGAATTTCGCGCCAAGGTCATGGCATTGCGCGACGATGCTGTTGCATTGGTCGACAAGCGAATTGCCGCGTTGAAGACGTGGGATGCTTCGGAGCGGGTCCGTGTCACAAAATGGTTCGGCATGAAAGATGACGCGACGCGTAATCTACTGATTCAAGGCTTTACTGCAGTCAATAGGATTATGCGCAATCTTCAACCAAGGAGTTTCGTTCGTCAGTCTCCAGAACTTGACCATGTTCTTGGGTGTTTGCCGCAACCGGTTAGTAGCGGCTCCGCGGCGCACGTTTGCGCCCCGGATACAGCCTCTCATACCATCAGCATTCACCAGGCTTTTTGCGAAATGCGTGATTTCTCGTCGGGAGCCGATTCTAAGTTATCAACGATCATTCATGAGTGCACGCACTTTACGGACACGTTCGGCAGCAAGGATTGGAAGTATACGATCACACGATTCTTGCCGATCTGGGGGCAGCAGAATCCGCGGCAGGCAATCAACACTGCAGACAGTCTCGCGGGGTACATCGTGTACGAATACTAATCTCATCGCCTTGTCTTTTGGGCTGCTGTCTCTCAGCGCACAAGCATGCGACACATCTGAAAATCTTTCTGGTCAAAATATTGACCTGTATTTTGAAAGAAATTCGGCTCAGGTGTCGACGGAGCAGGTTTTAAAATTGGCAAATTGGGCTGTCGACATGCATCTTAAGTACCCTATTCAAGAGGTCATATCCATCGGAGGGGTAGCTGAGGAAAGCGAAAAGGAGCCCAAAAAATTGGCAGCGGAGCGGGCGGATACAGCAAAGGCAATGCTGATGCAATTTGGTCTTACTGAGGTTCCATACGACGTGCGGTCTGGCATTTACAAGCCTTTTGAGCATTTAGTCGAGCAGCCTCAGAAGATCCGGCGCGTTGAGATCGAACTATCCCCCGGTTGCCCTAACACTTGCTGTGACGGAAAGTGATGTGAAGACTCCGGGTGGCTTACTCACGTAGGCTCCGCGTCGGCGGGGCCTCGAACGAACAAATATCACATCCCGTGATTTTTATGCCGCCTCGGGCAGCGCGGGCGCGTCCTCGGGGCCGAGGTCACTGCATGCAGCCTAGTTGTGTGGCGAGTTGGTTCAGATCGCCGACGACGAAGTCCCACGCCTCTTCGGCCTTCAGATCGCTCGTCTGCGCGGGACCATGTTCCGTCGGCCGCAGCACGAATGCGGTGCTTAGGCCGACACGTCGCGCGGCAGCGAGATCGTTGTTATGCGCGGCGACAAGGCATAGCTCGCGCGGCTCGATGGCCAGAATCTCTGCCGTTTCGCTATAGACCCGTGGCGAGGGCTTGTAAGCGCGGACGACCTCCGCACCAAGAATGGCATCCCACGGCAGACGGGCACGCTTTGCCACGTCCACCATCAAGCGAATGTTCCCATTCGAAAGCGGCGCAATGATGAAACGCTGCTTCAGTCGATTCAACGCGTCGACGGCATCTGGCCATGGGTCGAGGCGGTGCCAGGCGAGGTTCAGCTCGTCGATCTCCGGCTCGGGAGCGTTGGCGATGCCGAAATGCGCGAGCACTTTGACGAGGTTTTCGCGGTGCAGTACGTCGAGCCGCACATAGGGTCTGCGTCCGCTACGCACTTCTTCCATCGCTGGCGAATACTCGCGACGCCATGCATCCGCGAATTCGGACGCATCGATTTCCGGCGCGTGCCGCTTCAGAAACAGTTGCGCTTCGCGCGCGACACCGCTGCGCCAGTCGACGACGGTGCCGAAGACATCGAATACGAATGCTTTGATGCCGGTTTGAGGGGCCGAGTCGATATCCATGACCTTCCTCTGTGATTGGAGGTGTTGACAGCAAGACGATCATGCCGCGCAGGACGTCGCTCGGCGCAAACTGTGATCACCGCGCGTGGCATGACACGAGCCATGCTCACGCGAGGTTCGACTCCTATCGAACGGTACCGATCGGTACCCGCTGTCGGACCGATCGGTACATACCGTGAGGCGTCGGAAAACAGTGTGCAGGCCGACGCGGGCAATCGCTTGCGTCGCGTTGCTCGACGATTCCGCCAGGTCCATGATTCCGTTGACCGCGGCCTGGGCACCTGAGTTCGCGCGCTGGTAAACGCCTTGAGCATAGACCATCGTTCTCTTCGACAGCGAATAATTCAACGTTGTGCCAAACTGGTTCGCATGATTGTTGTCGAGAACGTCGTTCATCTTCATGTACACATAGCTCGCACCCACCGACCACGCGGGCGTAATCTGCCAGCTTGCGCCGACCTGACGCCGTCTCCACCTGTTACGTCACAACGCGGGTACGTCGAGATTGCCGCTGGCTGCGGCGATGATCTTGTCCTGGCGCACTACGACGACATCCACGTCTTCCTTTTGCATCCAGGCGATGAGCTCCCCGTTGATGTCCACCACGTCGTTGTCGGCTTGTGCGCGCTGGTCGGCCGAACGCACCGCGATGAAGGTCGCGCCCAGTTTTTCCCAGGCGGCCTTCTGTTTAGCATCGAGCTTGCTTGCCGGGTCCGTGTTCGCGCCGAGCACGATGAGGCCATTGCCGGTGAGGTCGTCGAGGCGCCCGACCTGTCCCTTGCAGTTGGCCGCGAGTGGCTGCGGCAGGAACTTGCCGACCACCTTCTTGCTGCCTTCGCCTGTTTGCAGCCAGCCTCGCTGGTAGTGAGGCGGGCGCAACACCATCGGCAAATCGCCTGAGGCGCGTTCTTCTTCCATCATCGCGGCGACCTGCGCGTCGCTCAATTCGCGCTTGATGATCATGCCGAGGCCGACCGAGATCTTCGTGTAGCGTTCAACGTCCGGCGCGCGTTCCTGCTCGTAGGTGTCGAGCAGCGTTTCCGGCAAGCGGCCTTCCAACACTTCCACCAGCTTCAGGCTGGCGTTCTGCGCATCGCGTATGCCGGACTGCATGCCGTTGCCGGCCCACGGTGGCATAAGATGCGCGGCATCGCCGCACAGCAGGACGCGGCCGACGCGCCAACGATCGGCAAAGCGCACGTGATGGTTGTAGAAAGCGTGCTGGTGAATCTCGACTTCGTTCTCTGTCACGCCCAGCGAATTGAGCAGCTTCCACAACTGCTCATGGCTTTGGAAATCCTTGTCGCTTTCATCCTGGTTGAGCGGGAATTCCCAGCGATGGTTGCCGAGGCCGAGGGGAATGTCCACCACCGGACGGCGCGCGTCCGACCAGAAGGTGTGCATATGTCGATTCGGCCACCAACGCTTGACGCGGCAGTCGATCACCACCCAGCGCACCGACAACGTATCCCCGATGAGCTTGACGCCAAGTTGTTCGCGCGTGCTGCTGGAACCGCCATCGCAAGCCAGTGCGTACTTCGCGCGAATCGTTTCGCACTCACCGGTGACAAGATTCTTCGTCTCGATGGTGACGCCATCCTGGTCCTGCCTGATCGACGACATTTCGCGCTCGTAGCGCACCTCCACATTCTCGTAACGCTCAGCGCCTTCACGCAGCACGCGCTCCATGGCCGGCTGGTACAGACAATAGGACGAGGCAAAACCGAAGCTGCTGGACGGAAACGGCATCGACGTGAGCTGACGCCCTTCGTAGTCGACCCAGCGCATCGAGTGCACGTCGTCCATCACGGCCAGTTGCTGCTGCGCGAGGCCCATATCCTGAACGATGCGCATCGTCCAGTCATTAATCGTCACCGCGCGGGCGCGGGCATAGATGTCCTTGAACCGCTCGATCGCAATGGTCTTGATGCCGCGCTGGCCCAGCACATTGGCGGCGGCCACGCCGCTCGGTCCGTAGCCGATGATGGCGACATCGGCGTCGTATTTCTGATTCGTCTCAGTCATTCTTGAGAAACCCCAACACGGTCTTGTTGAACTCATCTGCGTGTTCCCACTGCGCCCAGTGACCGCACTGCGGCATCACGAGCAAGCGTGCGCGAGGAATCTGCTTCATCAGCACGAAGCCGGTATCCAGCGGCATGACGCGGTCTTCGCGGCCCCAGATGATCAGGGTTTCATGCGGCAGTTTGGCCATGCGCGGATCGCGCCATAGTTCTTCGAACGCGACGCCGGGGCCCAAACGCATCGGCGGTTGCGCGATGACGCGCGGATCCATGGCCGCCTTGAGGCGTTCGGCGAGCAGTTCTTCGGTGATCTGCGACGGGTCATAGACGAACTGATTGATGAATGCCTTCAACCGCTCCAGTGACGGGCCGGGGCCGTCGTAAAAGCTCACCAGCGTCTTGATGCCTTCGGTCGGGAACACCGAAGTGACCGGTGTGCCGCCGCCGGGTCCCATCAGGATCATGCGATCGACGCGCGACGGGCTTTCCATGGCGATCTTGAGGGTGATGGCGCCGCCAAGCGAATTGCCGACGAAGTGAGCCTTAGCGATGTCGAGATGGTCGAGCAGTTCGACGATTTTGTCGGCCCACCAGCCCGGAATCGGCGTGCCCGCCGGCTTCATGTCGGATTGGCCGAATCCCGGCAGATCCGGAACGATCACGCGGAAGTCCTTCGACAGGGCTTCGATGTTCCGGATGAAGTTCGCGCGGCCACTGGCGCCGGGGCCGGAGCCGTGGATCAGGATCAATGCCGGCCCTTCGCCCACGTCGTCGTAATGCAATTTGATGCCGCCGAGATCGGCGATTTTCATTTCAGCCATTTGCATGAGCGCGATCCTCGGGCTTGATGGTCAGTTCGTGGCCCCAGATGCTGATGGAATCGTGACGTTCCACCGTCCAGGTCGCGTCGTCGATCTCGCGCGCCCCCCAGCCGTACTCCAATTCCCATTTCGAGGGTGAGAGCATGTAAAACGAAGTCATGTGGTCATTGACGTGACGGCCAATGTCCCAGGCGATCGGCACGCCGGCTTTTTTGGCGCGATCGCGTGCCAGACCGACATCGTCCAGATGATTGGTTTGCAGCATCAGGTGGATGATTTTCTTGCCGCCCGGAACGCTGGCAAAAGCGAGGGTGTGGTGGCGCGGGTTGCAATGCATGAACGTCACCTTGGCATTGATGCCTGGCACGGGCTGGAACTCGATGTAGTCGCTCAAACGGAAACCGAGCCTGGTCCAGAAGGCTTGATAAGCCTCGGCGTCGGGCACGGCGATGACGATGTGACCCATGCCTTGTTCACCGGTCAGGAATCCCTTCACGCCGATAGGCGACACGAACGGCTTCTGGAAGGTTCGCGTTGCTCCGTAAAAGACTTCGACATTGACGCCCGCCGGGTCAAGGAAGCTCGCCAGTTCGACTACGCCGCGCCGCTTCGCGAGCGCCGTGTCCAACGTGCACTTCACGCCTTGTGCTTCGAGCGTGGCCAGAACGTTGGCGAACTCCACAGGCGAGGACGTCTCGAAGCCGATGGCCTTCAGGTCATCCGACGGACCCTGTTCGACGCGAAGGCGCCAGGCGCGGTCGTCGATGCGCAGCTCGAGCGCGCCGTCATCTTCGTTGCACTCGGCACCCAGAATGTTTCGCGCGTAGTCGGACCACGCTTTCAGGTCGCTCGCTTCGACGACCACGTAACCCAATGCGGAAATTGTCATGCGTGTTTCCTCGCTATGTTTTGGAAATGCCGCGCTGCCAGGTGGCGCGCGGCAAGTCGATTTTTTGGCACTCGCGCTTGAGCATCGCGGCGCGGGCCTGTTAGAGCAACGGCCATGCCAATCGAGGGTTGTTGCAGCGCGTACTGCCCGTTTGCCGCGAATATCCCAATGGAATCATGGGAACGACGAAATCCGGCGCGCATCAGGCGGTCGCACCGCAGCAAAACGCACGGGGGGATATCCCGCTTGAGATTTTTCGGTCGATGTCAAAAAATAGATGCCAACTGAAAAATTTTGCGGACGCACACGAGCACCGGCGCAATCGACGCAACGAAACGCGCCGCACATCACGAGAACGAACATGGAGACGAGCGTGCGAAGCGCGGGCACCGATCAGGCATTTCCGGACATGGCACCGATGAGGGAGCGGCTGCGCTTCAGGACCGAGCGCGCCGAAATCGCGCTGGGCGACCAGCGCATGATCCTGATGCACACCGCGGCGCTCAACGACCTGCGCACTGAATTGATTGCGTCGCTCGGCAGTCAGACCGCACGAACGCTGCTGACGCGCATCGGCTTTTCGATGGGCACGCGCGATGCGCAACTCGCGTTGCAACTCCATTCGCCCGAGGAGGGCATCTTCGAACTGCTCGTGCGCGGCGGGCAGTTGCATGCCCTGCAAGGTGTCGCGCTGGTTGAGCCGATCAGTTCGGACCTCGACATCGAGAACGGCCGTTGTTCGGTGGAGTTTTTCTGGAAGCACTCGTTCGAGGACGAGCGTCAGGCGTTGGAGCACGACACGCAGGCCACGCCGGTGTGTTGGCTGGAAACCGGCTATGCGAGCGGCTACCTGAGCGCCTGCGTGGGCAAGCTGATCCTCGTGCGCGAGGTGGAATGCCGTGCGATGGGCTTCGATGCGTGCCGGGTGATCGCGCGGCCGGCGAGCGAGTGGGATGACGCAGAAGCTGATCTGCAAATTCTCGAGGCGCCGGTATTTCCGGAAGCGCTCGCGCCGAAGGCGCGCGGGCAGGCTGGCAAGCATCTGAACGCGCTGGCCGCGCTCGAACGGTCGAAGAGCCGCTCGGACATCGTGGGTCTTTCGCCCGCGTATCAGGCCGCCGTCGGCAAGGTCAATCGTGTTGCCGCCACCGGAGCGACCGTGCTGCTGCTCGGCGAAAGCGGAGTCGGCAAGAGCACGTTTGCGCGACTGCTGCACGAACAGAGCCGGCGCGCCGGCGGCCCGTTCGTCGCGATCAATTGCGCGACGATACCGGAAACGCTGATGGAGTCGGAATTGTTCGGCGTCGAGCGCGGGGCTTTTACCGGTGCGGATGCGGCGCGCGCAGGGCGCTTTGAGCTGGCCGAAGGCGGTACGCTATTTCTCGACGAGGTGGCGACGCTGCCGCTCGTCGCTCAAGGCAAGTTGCTGCGCGTGCTCGAGACCGGGCAGTTCGAACGCCTCGGCAGCGGCACTGCGCGGCAAGCCGACGTTCGCATCGTCGCCGCGACGAACGAAGACCTCTGGCAGGCGGTTCGCGCAGGGCGCTTCCGCGAGGATCTCTTCTTCCGGCTGCATGTGTTTCCGATCGAAATTCCCCCGCTGCGCCAGCGCAAGGAGGATCTGCCGGTCCTGATCGAGCATTTCATGCAGCGCTTCACCCATGCCTATGGTCGAAACGCTTATGGCCTCACACCTGAAGCGATGTCGATGCTGCTCGGCTATTCGTGGCCGGGCAACATCCGTGAGCTATCGAACGTGGTCGAGCGGGCGGTCATCCTCTGCGAGGACGGGCGTGCCATCGACGCGGTTCACGTGGTGCTCATGAAGGACCTGAGGCGCGGCGGGGCGGTTGATGCGGAGCGGGCGGTGCCCGAGCCGCGCGAGGCCCACGCTGCGACAGTTGCGCAGGAGCCGCCGTCGCGTTCGCTGCTGGAGATCGTCGGCCGCTTGATGAAGGATCGCGGACTGACGCTGGAAGACATGGAGAACACGATGGTCGATGCCGCCATCCGGCGCTCGGACGGCAACATGACGCGCGCGGCAGCGTTGCTTGGTATCTCACGAGGCCAGCTGCTCTACAGGCGCAAGCGCGCGGTGAACGACAACGCGATGACCGACGAATCCGCGCGCCGCGATATTCTCGGGTCTATCGTGCAGTGACCAACCCTTCCAGCGAAAGGCGGACTCATCATGGCTACCGGAACCGTCAAGTTCCACCGCGTTTTACGAACGGCGCCCGAGCGCATCTATCGCGCGTTCCTCGAACCCGCCGCGATGGCGAAATGGCTGCCGCCGTATGGTTTCACCTGCGAAGTGCATCAGATGGATGCGCGCGTCGGCGGCACTTACCGCATGTCGTTTCATAACTTCGGCTCGGGCAAGGGTCACTCGTTCGGCGGCGAGTACCTCGAACTGGTGCCGTTCGAGAAGATCCGCTACTCGGACCATTTCGATGATCCGAACCTGCCCGGTCGGATGCACACGACGGTTTCATTGCGGCAGGTCTCGTGCGGAACCGAGCTGAACATCGTGCAGGAAGGCATCCCCGAGATGATTCCGGTCGAGATGTGTTATCTCGGCTGGCAGGAGTCGCTGGCGCAACTGGCGAAGCTGGTCGAGCCGGAAATTCCGGACTGACTCAGCGCGATCACAAGGCACGCTTCCCGGCAGCGGATCGGCAGTCGCGCCGCAGCGGCGCGCGTGTCACAACCAGCGCGGATCGCGCGTGAACGCGACCGTCAGCCAGCGGTCCGGGCCCGACTCGCCAATCGCGCGTGAGATTCTGTCGCGGATCTGATCGAGCTGACGTACGCCGGCGTGCTCCATCGTTTCGGGCAGCACGATATGCACCTCGACGAACAGCCCGCGGCCGACGCGCGTCGCGTAGTGCGAGTGCTTGACGAAGCCATAATCGGCGGTCAACTGCCGCATCAGGGCGCGTAGCTCGTGGTCCAGATCGGGCGGGGTGATCAGCAACACTTCCTTGACCGCGCCGATCACGGTACCGATCGGCATCGGGATCAAAACGAGCGTCAGGATCGCGAGCACGCTGGGATCGATGTACGGCGTCAGGTGGCCGTGCCCGGTCCGTTCGAGCAGCCACGCAATCGAAAACGCCAGCAGCAGCGCCGCGCTGATGCAGGCCGACATCAGCCAGCTCTTGATGTCGAGCGCGATCAGCTCGGAATCGACTACGCGATTCACGCGCCGTTCGCGCAGGAACATGAAGAAACAGAATGTCGCGACGATCACCGCGTAGAACACGCCCCAGCCAAACTCGAGTTCGCGGCCGCCCTCGAGCAGGCCTTTGACCGCGTTGATGAACGCATAAAAGCACAGGACCGACAGCAGACTGCCGTTGAACACGAGCACGAGCGGCTCGATGTGCCAGAAGCCATGCTGGAAGCGTCGACTGGTCTCCTGCTGAAGCAGGCGGGTGACAAGCAGCGACAGGCAGCACATCGCGGCGTCGAGCGCGGAGAACATGCCGTCGAAGATGATCGCCAGCGAGCCGCTCAGAATCCCGACCGCGATGCCGAGCCCGGCAATCATCATGGTGCAAAGCAGCGATTGTTTGAGGATGCACTGTTCGAGTTCCGTTGCTTTCATGGTCCGAGTGGCCGCCCGTGGCCGAAAGACGTTCAGCGAAGAAGGGAGTATATCGAGCCGCGGTCGCCAGGAATATCGCGGCTCTGTTGACCACTACTAAGCGCAACTAACGGTCAAGCCCATCAGTGCTCTGCACGGTTAGCCAGCGGCTCGTCGGCAAGGAGGCGGCTAGAGCGGGGCCGCTGCTGTTCGAACTGAACCGCGCGCTCGGCGTTCCGATGGGGCTCGCACAGATTGGCATGTTCGAGCACATTCTCGATGAAGCGGCCGATCTCGCGTGCAAGAATCCGTATGCGAACCCGCGTCCAGTGGAGCGCTACGCGATACCTGCGCTGCTGCAACGTGCGTGGCAGGGCGCGGAGCGGCCCGAGCGCCGGGCAACACAGCGTGGCCGGAACGATTCACGGAGGAAGACATGTCGACGAATAACCACGAGGCCGAACAGGCCCTGACCGAGCAGGTGGTAGCAAGCTTCGCGGGCACGCCCGACGAACGGCTGCGCACGCTGATGCAGAGCCTCGTGCGGCACATGCATGCGTTCGTGCGGGAAGTGGAGCCGAGCGAAGCCGAGTGGATGTCGGCCATTCGCTTTCTGACCGACACCGGCAAGATGTGCGACGACCTCGTGCGCCAGGAATTCATCCTGCTGTCGGATACGCTCGGCGTGTCGATGCTCGTCGACGCGATCAATCACCGGCTCGCGACAGGCGCGACCGATACCACCGTGTTTGGCCCGTTCTACATTCGCGGCATGCCCGAGCGCGCGTACGGCGAGAACATCGCGTTCACGCCGGGCACGCCTGCGCTCGTGCACGGCCGCGTCATGTCGACGAACGGCGAGCCGCTCGCGAACGCGGTGCTCGACGTCTGGCAGACCGCCGAGAACGGCATGTACTCGGGGCAGGACACCGGGCAGCCGCACGGCAATCTGCGCGGACGTTTCCGCACCGACGCGGAAGGCCGCTACGCGATCACGACGATCGTGCCGGTCAGCTATCCGATTCCGACCGACGGCCCGGTCGGCCGCATGCTCGAAGCGACCGGACGGCATCCGTGGCGGCCCGCGCATCTGCACTTCATGATCGACGCGCCGGGGCACCGTACGCTCGTCACGCATGTGTTCGATCGCGAAGACCCCTATCTGGGTTCTGACGCGGTATTCGGCGTGAAGCCGTCGCTGATGGTCGACTATCGCGAGCGCTCCGCCGATCACGAACTCGGGCGCCGCTTCGGTTTCGATGGACCGTTCCGCGAAGCGCGCTACGACTTCGTGCTCGACCGGAGCTGACCACGATCGCGCGTTTTTTCGCGGTATTCGCCATCGGCAAAGCCAGATCGGGGCTCGATCTCGCCATTCGCACCGCCTCGTCCGAGTCTCGACAGCAGCCCTCCGGTGACGTACCGTTATGGCCTTCCGCATCGGGCTCACTCCGCAGGCCCGGGCAGATTCCTTCATCAATAGACAGGCGCATGGATATTCGGGAATTAGCCAGAGAGCTCAAGCTCTCCATTTCGACTGTTTCGCGCGCCCTGAACGACGCCGACGAGGTGAGTGCCAAAACGCGCGAACGTGTCCGCGCGGCGGCGCTCGAACTCGGTTACGCGCCCAGCAAGTCCGCTGCAAGTCTGCGCCGGGGCCGGCTCGACATCGTCGGCCTGATGCTTCCCGTGCGGCGTGAAGAAGAGACGTACACGCTCGGTATGTTCATGAGACTGGCCGACGGATTGCAGTCGGTGCTGTCGCGGCATGGCATGGACCTCGTGATGTACTCGAGCGAGTCCTGGGACGACGAGTTCGCGCGATTGCGGCGCATCGTCGATCGCCGCCAGGTGGACGGCGTGATCCTCGCAGGCACGCGGCGGCACGACGAGCGGCTCGACTATGTCGCGAGCCGCAATTTTCCGTTCGTCGCGTTGGGCCGCAGCGAGTCGGGCGGCGAGCACACGTGGGTAGATCTCGACTTCGAAGCGGCTGCCGCCGCGGGTGTCGCCCGGCTCGTGGCAGGCGGACATCGGCGCATCGCGCTGGCGATCCCCGACGGCGACGCCATGCAGGCGCACATCTATTTGCGTGCGTGGAAGAAGGCGATGAAGAAGCACGGGCTGGAAGTGCCCGCGGCATACGTGCAGAGCAACGGGCTGTCCGAGCGCGGCGGGTATCTGGCAACCGAGGCGCTCTTCGCTCTCGACGATGCGCCCGACGCGCTGATGTTCCAGAGCGACTGCATGGCGATCGGCGCCTATCGTAAGCTTCACGAGCTGGGCCAGACGCCGGGCCGCGATGTGGCGATCTCGGGCGGTGTGCTGGCCGGCGAGGTCTCGGAATATCTTGCCCCGCCTCTGAGCGGATTTACGCTGGATGCCCATGGACTGGGGCAGCGCCTCGCCCGGGCGCTGCTCGGCCAGCTTCCCGATTTCGCCGAAACCTATCGAGCCGAGCGTGAGCCGGTGCTGTGGCCGCTGACCTTGCGCGACAACGACGGCGCTCCGCTCCCGGCCGCCCGATAGCAGAAGGCCGCACGCATCGAGCCTTGGTTTCGCGCGGTCCCCGCCGCGGTAGCGGGTTTTGTGGTTTGCGCCAGATACCATTGCGATTTTCGTGGGCGGCTTGACGACGCCTCCCGCCAGGACGATCATTCAAGCGTTTCCGGAAACGTTTCCGGAAACGCGGTCGCGACGGCAGGTACCTCGTGCTGCGTCGTCGACCTAACGGGCGGGCTCCCGCACGGCTCGAAGAGAAAACCCGAATAAAGCGCGGGCGCGGCGCGCAAAAAAAACGGAGACAGCATGAAGAAGCTACTTGCCGCATCCGCGGCCATCGGTCTGGCATTCTCGCTTTCTTGCGCGCCGCTGCACGCGGCGTCACTGTCGGTCTGGGCCGTGGACGAGCCCGACGACTACACCGCGAAGATGGCGCAGGAATTCGCGAAGCTGCATCCCGATGTCCATCTGCAGATCCGCAAGGTGGGCTTTGCTGCGCTCAACGACGAAACCATGCGCGCCGTGATGTCCGGCAACATGCCGGACGTCGTGCCGATCGACAACCCGAATACGGCGATGTTCGCCTCGAAGAATGCGCTGCTCGATCTCGGCCCGTACCTTGCGAAGTCGAAGGTCATCGACGCGAAGACGATCTTTCCCGGGCCGCTGAAGAATGCCACCTGGAACAGCAAGGTGTATGCGATTCCGCGCGGCACGAATACGCTGGCCATGTACTACAACAAGGACCTGTTCAAGGCCGCGGGGCTCGATCCTGAGCACCCGCCGCAGACGTGGGACGAGTTGTACACCGACGCGCAGAAGCTGACCGACGCGAAGAAGGGCGTGTACGGCCTCGCGTTCTCCGCGATCAACACCGAAGAGGGCGTGTTCCAGTTCCTGCCGTTCGTACAGGCGGCGGGCGCCGACTGGAACCGCTTGAACGATCCGGGCGCTGCTCGGGCGGCGGCCTTCTGGCAAAAGCTGCTGGACAGCAAGGTCGCGTCGCAGGACACGCTCACCCACAGCCAGTCGGAGGCGGCCGCCACGTTCATCAACGGCAATGCCGCGATCGACATCGACGGTCCGTGGGAACTGAACGCCGTCGACAAGGGCGCGAAGTTCAAGTGGGGCGTCGCGCTCCTGCCGGTCGAGAAGTCCGGTGGCCCGCGCGCATCGGCGCTGGGCGAGCAGAATCACGCGATCCTGCGCGGCGCCAAGAACCCCGATACGGCCTTCCAGTTCCTCGAATACATGTATTCGCAGCGCGACAGGAATTGGAACGACTTCGGCATGCAGCCGCCGTCCAAAGACACCAATACGCAGAATCCGAAGTGGCCGCAGGCGTATGAGGTCTTCAACGAGCAGATGCAGTACGCCCGTCCGCGCGGACCGAACCCGCAGTGGCCGAAAATTTCGAAGGCGATCTCCGATGCGATCCAGGCTGTGATCACGCATCAGGCCACACCGCAAGAGGCGATGGCGGCAGCGGCAAAGACCGTGCAGCAAGTCCAGAACTAGGCGCCGCGAAGGGCCTGATGGAGGTGGCAGAGCGCCGGGCTCCCGGCGCCGGCCGCCCTCGCACACCGTCCCGTCTGTGAGCGACGAACGCCATGAACACACTGTCACGCCCTACACCGTCCGGTCAGGCCTCCGGGATATCGAGCCGCATTCCGCGCGTTCACGCCTTCGAGGTCTCGCTGGCGGTGTTCGCCCTGCTGTATCTGCTGGTCTTCGCCGGGCTGCCGCTCGTCTACAACATCGTGCTCTCGTTTCAGCAGGTCGATCTGATGGCGCCTGCCACGCTGCTGCGCCCGTTCGTCGGACTCGCGAATTACCGGGATGTGTTCAGCCGCCCGGAGATGCATCAGGTAGCGGTGAACACGGTGCTGTTCGTCGGATTGTCGCTGACCTTCCAGGTTCTGATCGGCTTCCTGTTGGCGCTGCTGTTTGCCCAGGACTTCCCGTTCGCCAGCCTGATGCGCGGCCTGTTTCTCGCGGGCTGGATCATGCCTGGGCTCGTGGTGGGCGTGATCTGGAAGCTGATCTTCGCCGGCGACTACGGGGTGCTCAATCATGTGCTGATGCAAATGCACGTGCTCGACCACAAGATCTTCTGGCTGTCCGATCCCCGCTGGTCACTCTATGCCGTGATCGCCGCCAACGTGTGGCTCGGCGTGCCGTTCAACATGCTGCTCCTTTCGGTGGGGCTCGCGGCGATTCCGGCGGACCTGTACGAAGCGGCGGAACTCGACGGCGCGAACGCGCTGCAACGTTTCACCGGCATCACGCTGCCGATGATGAAAGCCACGCTGGGCGCCGTGATCGCGCTAGGCGCAATCATGACGATGCAGCAGTTCGACCTGATTGCGGCGCTCACGCAGGGCGGTCCGGCCAACTCGTCGCAGGTCGCGCAATTCTGGTCGTGGCAGCTCTCACTGCAGACATTCGAGGTCTCGGCGGGCTCCGCGGCCGCCACGATGATGCTGGTGCTGGTGCTGATCGTCGCGGTGATCTACGTGCGTTCGACGCGCAACGAAAGGATGGTCTGACATGAAGCGCTACGTCCTGTTCGTCATCGCACTGTGCATTACCGCGGTCTATCTGTTCCCGCTGTACTGGATGTACATCACCGCGTTCAAGAGCGCGGGCGAGATGTTCCACTTCCCGCCCACCTTCTGGCCGCAGCATCCGCAGTCGCATCTGTGGCGCGTGTTCAGCGACAGCGGCATGGGCAACTTCCTGTGGAACTCGTTCGTGACCGCGTGCGGGACGGTGGCAGTGACGGTGCTGATCGGCACGGGCGCTGCCTACGCGTTGGCGTTCGTGCAGAACCGGTGGACCCGCCTCGCGATCTTCACGGTGCTGGTGTTGCAGGCCCTGCCATCGAGCCTGATGGTGACGCCGATTTTCACCGCCTTCAAAAGCCTCGGTCTGCTCGATACCCCGCGCTTCGCGGTCGTGCTCGCGCAGATCACGAAGACGCTGCCGTTCTATATCGTGCTGTGTCGCCCGAGCTTCGTCCAGGTGCCGCGCGAGATGCGCGATGCGGCGCTCGTCGACGGTGCGTCACCGATGCGGGCATTCTTTAGCGTCATTCTGCCGCTCGCGGTCAACGGCATTCTCGTTTCGGCGATCCTCGTGTTCCTGCAATCGTTCGGCGAGTACGTCTACGCCCGTTCGCTGATTCTCGATGACCGCTACCAAACCGCCACGGTGGGCCTGTCCGCGTTCGTCGGAGCGACCAAGGTCGACTGGATCGGCATCATGACGTACTCGGCCATCTTCGTCACGCCTATCCTCGCGGCCTTCATGCTGCTGCAACGCAGGATCGTTGCCGGCCTGACCGCCGGCGCGCTCAAGTAACGCATATCTTTTTTTGCCGGCGCGAGCCGGTTGGAGAGTTGCTGTGGATCGCATACAGATAGAGCGCCTGAGCAAGAGCTACGGGTCCGTTCAGATTTTGAAGGACATCGACATCCGCGTGCCGCAAGGGTGCTTCGTCGCGCTGGTCGGCCCGTCGGGCTGCGGCAAGTCCACCTTGTTGCGCACCATCGCCGGGCTCGAGCAGATCACGGGCGGCACGCTGCGCATCGACGGCAAGGTCGTCAACGATGTGCCGCCGCGCAAGCGCGATGTCGCGATGGTGTTCCAAAGCTATGCGCTGTACCCGCACATGAACATCGAAAAGAACATGTCCTACTCGATGCGGCTGCGGCGCGCGGCGCCCCGTGCGATCCGGGAAAGCATCGACAACGTCTCCCGCACGCTGGGGCTGGAGCATTTGCTCGCGCGCATGCCGCGGCAGCTATCGGGCGGACAGCGTCAACGCGTGGCGATGGGGCGTGCCATCGTCCGGAATCCGAAGGTGTTTCTGTTCGACGAACCGCTGTCGAATCTCGATGCAGCGTTGCGCGTGCACATGCGCACGGAGATCCGCAAACTGCATCAGCGCCTTGGCGCGACCTCGGTCTACGTCACGCACGACCAGATCGAGGCGATGACGATGGCCGATCACGTCGTCGTTTTGCGCGCGGGACAGGTCGAGCAGCAAGGCGCTCCGCTCGCTCTGTATCACCGGCCCGCCAACCGGTTCGTCGCGGGCTTCATCGGTTCCCCGGCAATGAACTTCATCGAGGCCGTGATCGGTCCCGACGGACACACTGCGCGCTTCGGCGGCGCGAACGGGCAGACGCTCGCCCTGGGCCGCTCGCTGCCGGCGGGCGCCGAGGTCTGGATCGGCCTGCGTCCCGAGCATCTGCGCCTGCAGCGCGGTGCCGGCGGCCTGCGGGGCGTGGTCGATGTGGTGGAGTCCACCGGTTCGATGAGCTTCGTGACGGTGAAGCTCGATGGCGTTGCGGCGCCCGTGCTGGTTGCGCAAGCCGGGGTATGCGCGATCGAAAGCGGTGAGGCGTTCGGTCTCGACATCGCGAGCGAGCACGTCCATGTCTTCGACCGCAAGAGCGAGCGTGCGCTATAGGCGAACAGCAGGCGTTCCGCGTTTCGCGGAACCAGCAACGAATCCATATCGAGAACAGGTAAATGAAAATCAGCGATGGCAACTGGTTGATCCGTGACGGCCTGAACGTGTCGTATTCGGCGGCACCGCACAGCGTGGAGATCGTCGGCGACGAACTGCTCGTGCACGTGGCGCCGCGTGACGTATCGAACCGCGAACGACAACTCGATACCGGGCTCTTTACGTGGCGCTTCTTTTCGCCGCAGAGCGGTGTGATCGGTGTGCGCGTCGAACATTTTTCCGGCGCGCTCGACCGTGGCCCGCATTTCGCGCTCAACCGCGAGCCAGGAGCTGTCGTGACGAGCAACGCCGCGAACGAGGCGAGCCTCACCAGCGGCTCGCTCACCGTGCGCGTCGTCAAGTCGGGCGACTGGTCGGTCGATTTCCTGCGCGACGGCGAGCGCATCACCGGCAGCGGTTTTCGCGCGAGCGGCCAGGTCCACGACGAAAACCAGGGCGGCGCCGCATTCATGTTCGAGCGGCTCGATCTGGGCGTTGGCGAAAACGTCTATGGCCTCGGCGAACGCTTCACCGCATTCGTGAAGAACGGCCAGGCGGTCGAGAGCTGGAACCGCGACGGCGGCACCGGCACCGATCAGGCGTACAAGAACGTGCCGTTCTATCTGACCAACCGCGGTTACGGCGTGCTGGTGAATCACCCCGAGAACGTGTCGTTCGAAGTGGCGAGCGAGAAGGTCGCGAAAGTGCAGTTCAGCGTGGCCGGAGAGCGGCTCGAATACTACGTGATCGACGGCCCCACACCGAAAACCGTGCTCGAACGCTTCACGCAACTGACCGGGCGGCCCGTGCTGCCGCCCGCATGGTCGTTCGGCCTGTGGCTCACCACGTCCTTCACGACGAATTACGACGAAGCCACGGTGAACCACTTCATCGACGGCATGGCCGAGCGCGGCATCCCGCTGCACGTGTTCCACTTCGACTGCTTCTGGATGAAGGCCTTCCACTGGTGCGATTTCGAGTGGAACCGCGAGACCTTTCCGGACCCGCGGGGCATGCTGGCGCGGCTGAAGGCGCGCGGGCTGAAGATCTGTGTGTGGATCAATCCGTATATCGCGCAACCCTCGCCGCTTTTCGCCGAGGGCAAGGCGAAGGGCTACCTGCTGCGCAAGCCGAACGGCGATGTTTGGCAATGGAACCGCTGGCAGCCCGGCCAGGGCATCGTCGACTTCACGAACCCCGCCGCGGCGCAATGGTACGCGCAACATTTGCGGCGACTGCTGGAAATGGGTGTCGACTGCTTCAAGACGGATTTCGGCGAGCGCATTCCCACCGACGTGGTCTACCACGACGGCTCCGACCCGCAGAAGATGCACAATTACTACAGCTACCTTTACAACAAGGTGGTATTCGACGTGTTGCGCGAGGTGCGCGGCGAGGGCGAGGCAGTGGTATTCGCGCGCTCCGCAACCGTGGGCAGCCAGCAGTTGCCCGTGCATTGGGGCGGCGACTGCAGCGCGACCTACGAGTCGATGGCCGAGACCTTGCGCGGCGGCCTCTCGCTAGGCTTGAGCGGCTTTGGCTTCTGGAGCCACGATATCGGCGGATTCGAGCACACCGCGCCGGCCGACGTCTATAAGCGCTGGTGCGCATTCGGGCTGCTGTCGAGCCACAGCCGCCTGCACGGTAGCAAGTCGTACCGCGTTCCATGGTTGTTCGACGAAGAAGCGGTGGACGTGGTGCGCCATTTCACCGAATGGAAGTCGCGCCTGATGCCTTATCTGTTCGACGCCGCGCGGCAGGCGGTCGATCACGGTACGCCGGTGTTGCGCGCCATGCTGCTGGAGTTTCCGGACGACCCGGCCTGCGACTATCTGGACCGGCAGTATCTGCTCGGCGACGCGCTACTGGTGGCGCCGGTGTTCAATGCCGCGGGCGATGTGGACTTCTGGCTGCCGGCTGGGCGTTGGACCCATCTCTTCACCGGCACGCAAGTCGAGGGCGGCAGGTGGGTGCGCGAACGGCACGGATTTCTGAGCCTGCCGTTGTACGTGCGGCCGAACACGCTGCTCGCGATCGGAACCGAGAACCAGCGCCCCGACTACGATTATGCGTTGCACAGCGCGCTGCACCTGTTCGAGCTGGATGCGGGCAAATCGGCGAGCGTGACGTTGCGCGGCCCGGACGGTGCGGGGGTGACGAAAGTGAGCGTGACGCGTAGCGACAATGCCCTGCGGATTCGAAGTCATGGCGTCAAAGCGGGATTGCCGCTGGTTTTACGGCAGTGGCCGGCGGTGCGCGATACGGGCGGCCTCGAAGCGCGCTCACACGAGTCGGGCATGATGCTCGTGCTGCCGGAGGGAGACGGCGAACACACGGTGTATCTGTGAACAGCGCGCCCGGCCGGCCGGCCGGCCTTGAACCGGGCAATCCGCGCTACTGATGCGCAGGCGGCAGATATCTCATGTGCTCTTCGTCGTACAGCGCATAGATGAGCTCGAGCATTCGCTCGATGTCGGCCGATTCATCGAGCATGCGCATGCTCACGATGATCGGCGACACGAGGTTCTGATCGTCGAGATCCTTGTACGCGACGTCGCCGCGTTGCAAGCCGTACACGCTCGCCGGCACGATCGAGATACCTTCGCCCGCGGCGACGAGGCCGAGCGCGATCTGCAGCTCGCGCGTTTCGTAGAGCCGCTGCGGTTTCAGGCCGCGATCGTGAAACGCGGCGAGCACCTGGTCCGCGTAACTCGGCCGCGGCGCCTTCGGGAAGATGATCAGCGTTTCGCTCGTCAGGTCGTGCAGCGACAGCACCGGCTTCGCCTCGATCAGCGAATGGCCGAGCGGCAACGCGACGATCATCCGTTCCTCGCGCAGCACGATGCGCCGGATGCTGGGATCTTCGTAACGAATGCGGCCGAAGCCGACGTCGATGCGGCCCTCCTTGAGCGCCTTGATCTGATCCATCGTCGACATCTCGTGCAGGCTCAGCTCGACCCTGCTGTTCTCGGTGCGAAAGCGGCGAATGATTTTCGGCAGCATGCCGTACAGCGTCGAGCCGACGAAGCCGATCGACAGACTGCGCTCGATCTTGCCGACGCGCCGCGTCATCGCCTCGATTTCCGACGTCTGTGCGAGCAATTGGACTGCGTGCGAATAGAAGAAGCGTCCGGCCTCGGTCAGCTTCAGCGGCCGCGAGTTGCGCTCGAACAGCTGCACGCCGAGCGCGTCTTCGAGCTGCTGGATCTGCCGGCTCAGCGGCGGTTGCGCGATATGCAGACGTTTGGCGGCCTTGGTGACATTGCACTCCTCGGCGACGGCCACGAAGTAGCGCAGGTGGCGCAATTCCATAGAAATACCTTCTGAGTATCGTCGCGATACTAAATCAGTGTTGGACGACGCAAATGGCGGGCAACTATCCTTCACTTACCGCAGACGCCCCGAAAATTATACCTCCCGAGCATTGAAAGCTCGGCCCGGTCTGAAGCGTCGGTCGGTCCCCACGGAGACTGCGCAGGCCAGCCCTCGCGCATGGGATCCAAGACCTAGAAAGAGTCCAGGAGCAGCAATGCGACATGCTGAAATCGAAACCCTGATGAAAGGGTTGTCCACCCACAGCCCACCTCCCGTGCCGAAGGTCGAGCGCCCGCGCGCCACGGACTGACGCCGTACCGCAGGCGCACCGCCTCCTTTCCCCGACGTGAAAGACCAACCGGCCCCGGCCTCCCTGCAGGCCGGCCGCTTCCTATACGCGTGCGTTGCACGCATACCGACTGTCCGAATCAGGAGACACGCATGATTCCGATCTACCCGGATCACACTCCGCAACTGAAGAACATCGACGATTTTCTCGTGGAAGACCGCGAGCGCGGCGACTACCGCCTGCATCGCAGCGCGTTTACCGACGAGCGTCTGTTCGAACTCGAAATGCAGCACATTTTCGAGGGCAACTGGATCTACCTCGCGCACGAAAGCCAGATTCCGAACAACAACGATTACTTCACGACCTACATGGGCCGTCAGCCGGTCGTGATCGCGCGCAACCGTCAGGGCGAGCTGAACGCGTTCATCAATGCGTGCACGCACCGCGGCGCGATGCTGTGCCGCCACAAGCGCGGCAACAAGGCGACCTATACGTGCCCGTTCCACGGCTGGACCTTCAACAACAGCGGCAAGCTGCTGAAGGTCAAAGACCCCGCGGACGCGGGCTATCCCGACTGCTTCAACAAGGAAGGCTCGCATGACCTGAAGAAGCTCGCGCGCTTCGGCAACTATCGCGGCTTCCTGTTCGGCAGTCTCAGCGATGACGTGCCGCCGCTCGAAAGCTTCCTCGGCGAGGCCGCGCGCATCATCGACATGATCGTCGATCAGTCGGAAGAAGGCCTCGAAGTGCTGCGCGGCTCGTCGACCTATACGTACGAAGGCAACTGGAAGCTCACCGCCGAAAACGGCGCGGACGGCTATCACGTGTCGGCCGTGCACTGGAATTACGCGGCGACCACCAATCACCGCAAGGAAGAGAACGCGCGCGAAGACAAGATCCGCGCGATGGATGCGGGCAGCTGGGGCCGTCAGGGCGGCGGCTTCTACGCGTTCGAGCACGGGCACATGCTGCTGTGGACGCGCTGGGCCAATCCCGAAGACCGGCCGAACTTCAGCCGGCGCGAGGAATTCGCCGCGCGCTGCGGCGCCGAGCGCGCGGACTGGATGATCCAGAACTCGCGCAACCTGTGCCTCTATCCGAACGTGTATCTGATGGACCAGTTCGGCTCGCAGATTCGCGTGTTGCGGCCGCTGGCGGTCGACAAGACCGAGGTGACGATCTACTGCATCGCGCCGAAGGGCGAATCCGACGAAGCACGCGCCCGCCGCATCCGTCAATACGAGGACTTCTTCAACGTGAGCGGCATGGCCACGCCCGACGACCTCGAGGAATTCCGCGCCTGCCAGTTGGGCTACGCGGGCCGCGCGGTCGAATGGAACGACATGTCGCGCGGCTCGAAGCACTGGATCGACGGCGCGGACGAAGCCGCGCAAAAGATCGGCTTGAACCCCGTGATGAGCGGCATGAAGACCGAAGACGAAGGCCTGTACACGGTGCAGCACCGCTACTGGATCGACACGATGAAAAAGGCGCTGAACGCGCCGGGGAGCCGCGCATGAGCAACATCGCCATCACCGATATTCAGGCCTTCCTGTTCCGCGAAAGCCGTCTGCTCGACGACGAGCAATGGGACGAGTGGCTTGCCTGCTATCACCCGGACGCATCGTTCTGGATGCCGTCGTGGGACGACGAGGACAAGCTCGTCACCGATCCGCAGCGCGAGATCTCGCTGATCTACTACCCGAACCGCCAGGGTCTCGAAGACCGCGTGTTCCGTATCAAGACCGAGCGTTCGAGCGCGACGATGCCCGATACGCGCACGAGCCACAACGTCGCCAACGTCGAAGTGGAGAGCGAGGAGAACGGCGTCTGCACGGTGCGCTTCAACTGGCACACGCTGAGCCATCGCTACCGGACGAACTACAGCTACTTCGGCATGTCGCGCTATGTCATCGATTTCAACGGCGCGCAGCCGCAAATCCTGAGCAAGTACGTCGTGCTGAAGAACGACTACATCAACCAGGTCATCGATATCTACCACATCTAGCCGGTGCGGTCGCAGGAGACAGGTCATGGAACACACTATTGCACTTCAGTTCGAAGACGGCGTCACGCGCTTCATCAGCTGCCGCGAGAATGAAACGCTGTCGGATGCCGCGTACCGGCAGAAGATCAACATCCCGCTCGATTGCCGCGAAGGCGCGTGCGGCACGTGCCGCGGGCTGTGCGAATCGGGCGCGTACGAGATGCCCGAGTCGAGTTATGTCGAAGATGCATTGACCCCCGAGGAAGCGAGCCAGGGTTATATCCTCGCGTGCCAGACGCGGCCGCGCTCGGACCTCGTGGTTCGCGTGCAAGCGTCGTCGGCGGCATGCAAGACCGGTGTGTCGCGTTTCGAGGGCACGCTTGCGGCGGTCGAACGGCTGTCGGATTCGACGATTCATTTCTCGATCGATGTCGACGGCGCGAGCGCGCCGAGCTTTCTCGCGGGTCAATACGTGAACGTCGAGATTCCGGGCGCGAGCGGCGAAAGCCGGTCGTATTCGTTCAGCTCGGCCCCTGGCGCGGCGCGCGCGGCGTTCGTCGTGCGCAACGTGCCGGACGGCAGGATGAGCGGCTATCTGAGCAAGGACGCGCAGCCGGGCCAACGCATCGGCTTCACGGGTCCCTATGGCAGCTTCTATCTGCGCGATCCGCAGCGTCCGGTGCTGTTCCTCGCGGGCGGCACCGGCATCGCGCCGTTCCTGTCGATGCTCGACGTGCTGAAGGCGAGCGGCAATACGCAGCCGGTGCGGCTCGTGTATGGCGTCACCCACGATATCGATCTGGTCGCGCTCGAACAGATCGAAGATGCGCAGCGTGCGCTGCCGAACTTCAGCTATCGCACCTGTGTGGTCGATTCCGCGAGCAGCCATGAGCGCAAAGGCTATGTGACCGCGCACGTGGACAGCGAATGGCTGAACGACGGCGACGTCGACGTCTACCTGTGCGGTCCCGTCGCGATGGTCGAAGCGGTGCAGGGCTGGCTGCGCGAGAGCGGCGTCGAGCCCGCGAACTTCTACTACGAAAAATTCTCGGCGAGCAACGTAGCATGACTTCGACCTTTACCGATCGCTTCAAGGGCAAGGTGCTCGTCGTGACCGGCGCGGGCCAGGGCATCGGCCGTGGCGTCGCGTTGCGCGCCGCGCGCGAGGGCGCGGCAGTGGTGCTGGTGGACCGCGCGCCGATCGTGCACGAGGTGGCCGAACAGATTGCGCGCGAAGGCGGCGACGCGCGCGCGTTTATCGCCGACCTCGAAACTTACGAAGGCGCGACCGCGATGACGGCCTTCGCGATCGATGCGTTCGGCCGCATCGACGTGCTCGTCAACAACGTCGGCGGCACGATCTGGGCAAAGCCGTACGAGGAATATGAAGCGCAGCAGATCGAAGCCGAGGTGCGGCGTTCGCTGTTCCCGACGCTGTGGTGCTGCCATGCGGTGTTGCCCGGCATGTTGAAGCGTGCGAGCGGGGCGATCGTCAACGTATCGTCGATTGCGACGCGCAGCATTTATCGCGTGCCGTATGCGGCCTCGAAGGGCGGCGTCAACGCGCTGACCGCGAGCCTCGCGTTCGAGCATGCCGGGCACGGCATCCGCATCAATGCGGTCGCGACCGGCGGCACCGAAGCGCCGCCGCGCCGCGTGCCGCGCAATACCGCGCCGCAAAGCGAGCAGGAAGCGGCGTGGTATCAGGGCATTGTCGATCAGACGATCGCGTCGAGCCTGATGCATCGCTACGGCACGATCGACGAGCAGGTCGGCGCGATCCTGTTCCTCGCCTCCGATGAAGCGTCGTATATCACCGGTACCGTGCTGCCGGTCGGCGGCGGCGACCAGGGCTAGCGAGCCGCGCCGGTGACTCAGGGCCGCGCCCCGAGCGCTTGATATAGCGCGGCGGTATCGGCATACCGCTGCGCGGCGGCTTTCGTGCGATCGAGTCCGGTTTGCAATGCCTGCCGCTGCGTATCGAGCAGCGTCAATTGACTGATGCCGCCCGCCGCATAACGCTCGCTGGCGATACCGGCACTGCGCTGCGCGCTGCGCTGCGCGGAGTCGAGCGCCTGCAAGGCGATTGCGTCCTGATCGAGCGCGCGCAGCGCGTCGGCCACCTGTTGCAGTCCCTGCAGAACGGTTTGCTTGTAGACGGCGAGGGCTGCCTGATAGGCCGCTTCGGACGAACGCTTGCGCGCCAGCAGTTCACCGCCGTGGAACAGCGGCTGCGTGAGTCCCGCGCCGAAATTCCACACGTTGAAACCCGTCAGCAGGTCGGACACGTTGACGCGTTCGGTCGCCGCGCTGCCCGACAGCGTGATGCGCGGATACAGGTTGGCGGTCGCGACGCCGATGTTCGCGCTCGCCTGGTGCAACAGCGCCTCGGACGCGCGGATGTCGGGCCGCTGCTGCGCAAGCGTCGACGGCAGCGTGAGCGGCAGGTCGGCCGGCAGCACGAGCGTATCGAGGTCGAGCGCGGCGAGCTCGGGCGTGGCGGGCAAATCCGCCGGCGCACGGCCCAGATAGATCGCGAGTTGATGATCGGTCTGCGCGAGCTGCGTGCGCAACGGCGGTAACGTCGCGCGGGTTTGCTGCACGAGCGTGCGCTGGCTCAGCAGATCGACCTCGGAGATGCCGCCCGCCCGATAACGGCGTTCGGCGATGTCGAGTTGCTGCATCTGGTTCGCGAGCAGCGCTTCGGTGACTGCGATCTGCCGCGCCAGTGACGCGCGCCGGATCGCCGCCGTCACGACATTACCGGCGAGCGTCAAACGCGCGGCCTCGAGTTCATATTGCTGATAGTCGACCTGCGCGGCCACCGCTTCGAGCGCGCGGCGATTCGCGCCGAACAGATCGAGCGTGTATGACACCGTGACCTGTGCGCTGTACAGCGTGAACGGCGCGAACGAGCGGCCCTGCGCGAGCTGACCGAAGCCGAGGGCCTCGGGATCGATTCTCTCGCGCGTGGTCGACAGGTTGGCATCGGCCTGCGGCCAGAGCGTGCCGCCCGCCTGTGCGCGATAGTCCTGCTGCGCTTCGTCGAGTTTCGCGCGGGCTTGCGCGAGGGTGGGGCTGTCGTCGAGCGCCTGTTGCACGAGCGCGTTCAGCACCGGCGAGCCGAACGCGCGCCACCAGCCGTCGCCGGGCACATCGGCCGGCACGAAGCGTTGCGCGGCGCCGCCGGGTCCCTCGGCTGCGACGGTGCTTGCCGGAAGCGGTGCGGCGGTATAGCTCGACGCGCTGGTCACCTCGGGTCGATGGAAATCCGGACCGACCGCACACGCGCACAAAGCCGCGCTGGCGCCGAAGGCGGCGAGCCAGAACGCTGCGGATCGGCAAGCCGCACGATGAAAAACACCGGCACGAAAGGCACAAACGGCAGGAACGGCAGGAGCGGAACACATTGCAGGCCTTCCTCAATCGAGCGTGCGCCGGTAGAACTTCACGGCGACACCCATCACGACGAACAGAAACACCAGCAGCGGCCATACATGCGGCCACATGTCGGCCCAACCGACGCCTTTGAGCAGAATGCCGCGCACGAGCCGGTTGAAATAGGTCAGCGGCAGCAGATTGCCGATGTACTGCGCCCATTTCGGCATGCCCGCGAACGGAAACATGAAACCTGAGAGCAGGATGTTGGGCAGAAAATAGAACATCGTCAGCTGCATGGCCTGCAACTGGTTCTGCGCGAGCGACGAGAGCGTAATGCCGATCGTCAGGTTGGCCGCGACGAACAGTAGCGAGGACAGATACAGCGCGATCAGACTGCCTTCGAACGGCACATTGAACACGAAGCGTGCGGCCGCGAGAATGATGCTCACCTGAACCAGGCCGATCGCCACGTAAGGCACGATCTTGCCGGTCATGACTTCGAGCGGCAGCACCGGCGTGGCGAGCAGATTTTCCATCGTGCCGCGCTCGCGTTCGCGCGTGATCGCGAGGCCGGTCATCATGACCATCGTCATCGTCAGGATCACGCCCATCAGGCCGGGCACCACGTTGTACTGGGTGATGCTCTCGGGGTTGTAGAGCCGGTGCAATTGAACGTCGAATGCGGCGGGGCCGACCGCGAGCGACGACAGCGGACCCGTCAGATCCTTCTGCAACACCGCCTGCGTAATCGACGGCAGCGCGCCCAGCGCGGTGCTCACCGCGGTAGGGTCCGTCGCGTCGGCTTCGACGAGCAGCGACGGACGTGCGCCTTTGACGAGATTGCGCGTGAAGCCGACCGGAATATTCAGCACGAACAGCACCTTGCCCTGCGCCAGCGCGCGGCGGCCGGACTCTTCGTCGGGCAGCGTCGAGACGATGTCGAAGTAGTCGGAATTGCGCATCCCCATCATGAAACTGCGCGTGAATTCACTGTGATCGGCGGCGATGACGGCGGTCGGCAGATGCTTCGGGTCGGTATTGATCGCAAAGCCGAACAGCGCCATCTGCATGATCGGCAGCACGATCATCATCGCAAAGGTGATGCGGTCGCGCTTCAGTTGCAGAAACTCCTTGCGCACGATGCTCCACCAACGCATCAGCGAAAAGCGCGGGAGGCGGCGCGGGGAATTCATGATGCCTTGGCCGCGCCGGGGGTGGCGTAGTTGTCGGTCGAGCGGTTCATCATGAAGATGAACACGTCTTCGAGGCCGGTTTCCTGTCTTTCGATCCGCAGCGCCGGGTCCGTGCGTGCCAGTTGATCGATCGTCGCGTGGAGTTCGGGCGTGTCCGGTCCGCTCACGTGCAGCGACGAACCGAACGCCACCGTCTGCTCGACGCCCGGCGAGCGGCGCAGCCGGTCGCCGAGTTCGACGAGATTCTGGCCGTACACGGCCCACGTCACGAGCCCTTGCGAATCGATCACTTCTTTCGAGGTGCCTTGTGCGAGCAGCTTGCCGTAGGCGATATAGGCGAGCTTGTGGCAGCGTTCCGCTTCGTCCATATAGTGCGTGCTGACGAGCACCGAGATGCCGCGTGCCGCGAGGCGGTGCAACTCTTCCCAGAAGTCGCGGCGCGCGCTCGGGTCGACACCCGCCGTCGGCTCGTCGAGCAGCAGCAGTTCCGGCTCGTGCAGCATGCATGCGGCCAGCGCGAGACGCTGCTTCCATCCGCCCGACAACGCGCCGGCCAGTTGCTTCGCGCGGCTTTGCAGGCCAAGCTGTTCGAGCGCGCGGTCCACCGCTTCGCGGCGGTTCTTCATCTCGTAGATGCGTGCAACGAAGTCGAGGTTTTCGCGGATCGTCAGATCTTCCCAATAGGAGAAACGCTGCGTCATATAGCCGGTGCGCCGCTTGATCTGCGCGCTGTCACGCACGATGTCGTAGCCGAGACACGTGCCGCTGCCGGAATCGGGCGTCAGCAAACCGCACATCATGCGGATGCAGGTGGTCTTGCCGCTGCCGTTCGGGCCGAGGAAGCCGAAAATCTCGCCGCGCTGCACGCGCAGCGATACATCGTTGACCACGTGTTTCGTGCCGAAATGCTTGTTCAGCCCGTGCACGTCGATCGCATTTACGGGATGATTTTCGCTACCGGTGGTTGCGGGTGAACTCATTGCAGCGTGACCGTGACGGGTTGGCCGGGCCTCAGCTTCGGCGCATCGGCGACCTGGGGTCTGGCTTCGACCATGAACACGAGCTTCGCGCGGCTTTCGTTGCTGAAAATCACCGGCGGCGTGTACTCCGCCTGGTCCGAAATGAAACTGAGCACGGCCGGCACATCGGCGGCGCAACCGTCGCAATGAATCGATGCGCGACGGCCCGGCGCGAGCGAACCGACCACCCCCTGGGGCACGAAAAAACGCACCTTCACGTTCTCCGGCGGCAGCATGCGTATCACGGGGCTGCCGGCCGGCACCCATTCGCCGCTGCGATACATCGTGTCGAACACGAGGCCCGCGTGTGGCGCGTGCACGCTTTTCTGATCGAGCTTCCATTGGGCCTGGCCGAGCTGGGCCTGCGCTGCATCGACCTGTGCCTGTTGCGCGCGGATCTGTTCGATCCGTCCCGGCAGACGCGTGACGGTCAGCTGGCTTTGCAGCTCGCGCACGTGCGCCGCGGTCGATAACGCGTTCGCGCGCGAGTCGTCGAGCTGGCTTTGAGCGATGCCGCCCGCGCCGAATTGCTGTTCGTCGCGACGGAACTGGGTCGCCGCGCGCGACGCATCGGCTTCGGCCTGCACGAGTTGCGCGCGCGTCACGTCGACCTCCGGGGGACGCTTGCCGGTTTTCAGATCAGCAAGCTGGGAGCGAGCCGCGCGCAGTTGCTGCCTCGCCTGCGCCACGGCCTCGGTCTCGTTCTGCGCTTCGAGCGCGAATAGCGGCGTGTTCTGCGCGACGGTCTGCCCGCGCGAGACCGCAAGTTCGGTCAACTGCCCCGCCTGCGAAGACGCCAGGTACAGGAACTCGCCTTCCACATAACCTTGCCACGTGTTCGCCGGTTGCCGCGAACAGCTCGCGCACGCGACACAGAGCGCGAGCAACGCGACACGCATGGATGAACTGGCAGCCGCAATCATGATGGTTTTCCTTTCGCGCGCCGTGCGGTGGACGTCGCCTTCGCGTGGTTCGCGGCGGTCGCGCTCATGCCCTGCGTGAGTAGCGCCACGACGTGGCGTTCGAGCCTCGCGCGATCGAACGATGTGTGCGGATTCAGGCGCTGCCAGATCCTGGCGGTTGCCTGCGGCAGCATCACGAGCGCCAGCACCGAGTTGAACAGCAGCAAGGGTTCGAGTTGCGCGTTCAACTGACCCGACGCACAGCCGCGCGCAATGTTCTGACCGAACGCGGCGAGTTTTTGCACCGGGATACGCGCAAACGCGCGCTCGCGCAGCAGACCGCCCTCGTTGACGACTTCGCGCAGCCATAACGAAGGCAGCCACGGCATGGCTTCGGTGACGTCGAACATGCGCTTGACGATGCCCTGCGTCAGCGTGAGCGGATCGTCGTGTTCGGGATCGACCGGATCCCAGATCGCGCCGAACGCGGCGACGATCTTTTCCTCGAACAGTGCGTCGAGCAGCTTTTCGCGGGTCTGAAACCAGTAGTGCACCATCGCGGAGGTCACGCCGCTCGCCGCCGCGATCTGCGCAACCGTGGTGTTGGCGATACCGCGCTCGGCGAACAACGCCACCGCGACATCGAGCAGATGTTCGCGTGCGTCGAAGTCCTGCGCATGAGGACGGCGACCCATTCTGGAACGCGCGATCTGAGGCACGGGCATGAGACTAATTGATGAGTTAGTTAGTTTTAACTCATTGATACTAGGATATTTTCCGGTGTGACGAAGCAGGGGAAACCCTGGCGGTGGGCGCGTTTTGGTCTTTCGTTGATCGGTGTCAAGTGCGCGCGCGATGAGGCAGCCGCCCGTGGTCGGTCGATCGGCAGCCGTCCGACCGGGTAGTGGACGAATAGGACCAAGGTCCAATTGCAACGCCTCGGTCGCAAGTCATCATGCTATGGGTAAGTCCGTCGACACGTATTCACTTTGAGAATCAACCGGGAGAAACCGATGTCTGACACCAATGCCACGCCCGCCGATCTGGAAAATCAGGTCTCGGAGACCGAAAGCGCGCCCTCCATCGAAAAGACTTCCAAACTACTCGAAAGGGCGCGGGCGAAACTGGAAGGCGCGAGGAAAAAGGCCGTCGATGTGCAGGTCGTGGCGGTCGAAAGCGGCAAGAAGGCTGCCCGCACTACCGACGACTTCGTCCACGAGCATCCGTGGACATCCGTCAGCATAGCGGCCGGTATCGGGCTGCTGATAGGGCTACTGATCAATCGCGAATGACGGGCGTCGAATTCTAGTCAGCCCCATCATGGCCTTGCGCATCACGCGCGACGCGCTGTCCCGCATCTTCTACCAGCGCTGTTTCTGGCTGTTCGGCGTGCTGGTTGTTCTCATCGGCGCGGTGTCGTTCGTGCCGGCGAGCGACAGCGGCCGGCTGGTTCTGAACGTCGTCAACATGTTCCTCCTCATAGCGACCGTGGCAGCGGTCGGCCGCACGACGGTGCCGTTCGTGATGGCGCTCGTTCTTGCCCTTCCGGCCATGTGGTTCCAGTACCTTGGCCTGTGGTACGACGACGATCGCAGCCTTGCTATATCCTGGATGTTCAGCGCCGTGCTGTATTTCATTACAGTCGTATATCTTCTGCGCTACGTGTTCCAGCCGAAAATCATGACGCCGGACAAGCTGTTCGGCGCCGCCTCGGCGTATCTGTTGATCGGTGTTCTGTGGGCGTACATCTACGCGAGCGTGGGGTTTTTCTATCCGCTGTCTTATATGATCGTCGGGCAGCCGGGCCGGCTCGTTTATGCCGACGCGCTTTACTTCAGCATAACCGTCCTTACGAGCACGGGCTTCGGCGACATCACGCCCCTCACGCGCCCGGCACGAGGCATGTGCATGGTGGAACAGATCACCGGCAGCTTGTTCGTCGCGATCCTGATTGCCCGCCTGGCCGGCGTGTACCCTCCGCGAGAGAGTTATACCCACGACGATTCCTAGATGCCTGGGCCGTTTGCGCAGGGAGCTATTTGGCAAACGTTTGCGCGAGATTAACGACGACAATCTATTGCCATCTCATGCAATATTCTGTCTAATGCATTCAAACTAAAGAGTCTGATTTATTCTGGCTCGCCGAAACAGTCGACCGGGGGTTCAATCCATGCACTCTCTGCTGCCACTCAAGACGCAGGTGCGCCGTCATGCGCGAACGCTCGCCGGGTATTTTCCCGCCCCGTTCATTCGCGACGCATCAAACGGTGTCGACATCCTCGGCGTCATGACCCCCAGGTTGCTGAACGGCAATACGCTGCTGAACCTCAACTACGACGAAGTAGACCGCTTCACCGCCGAGACCCGCGCGACGGGCACACTCTTCGTCGGAATAGGCGAAGACTTCGTGCGCGTCGCCACTTCGGTCAAAAAGCAAACGGGCGAGCGAGCCGTGGGTACAGTGCTCGACCGCTCGCACCCCGGCTATGGAATGCTGCGCCGCGGGCAGCCCTACACCGGTTACGCCACGCTATTCGGCAAGCAATACATGACACGGTACGAGCCAATCCGGGATAGCTCCGGGGAGGTTATCGGCGCGTTGTACGTCGGGCTCGATGTCAGTGAAGTGTGGAACCTGTCGATTGGAGCCAGACTCGCGCTGCTGACCTTGGGCGCAAACACCGCACTGCTGCTGGGCTATGGCCGGCTGCTGCAGGCAGTGATTCCCGCCGACCGGCCCGACCCGGCCGCGGCGTTGCCTTCTCTCGTGCAAAGCGAAGTGATTGGCTTCGGGCTGATCGGCGCGCTGCTGGTCAGCGCGCTGGTCTACGTGACGACCCGGCGCGGTCTCGGCATGCAGCTGCTCGAGGCCAAGGCCGCCGCGGAAAAACTGGCGGCCGGCGACTTGACCGCCCAGGTGCATGTCAGCCGGCGCGACGAGCTGGGCCAGTTGATGCAGGCGATGAATGGCATCAGTGTCGGTCTGGCCTCGGTGGTCGGCAACGTGCGACGTGCGTCCGATATGATCGCGACCGGCGCGCGCGAAATTGCAGCCGGCAACGCAGAGCTTTCTTCCCGCACCGAGGCTCAGGCTGGCTCGCTCGAGAAAACCGCATCGACGATGGAGCAACTGACGGCGATGGTCCGCGCCAATGCTGATCGCGCTTCGAACGCCAATCAGCACATCGCCTCGGCCTCCGATCTCGCGGTCAAAGGCGGCGACGTGGTGGGCCATGTGGTCACCACCATGTCGTTGATCCGCGGCAGTTCACACAAGATCGTCGACATCATCGGCATGATCGACTCGATTGCTTTTCAGACCAACATCCTCGCCTTGAACGCGGCGGTCGAAGCCGCACGCGCGGGCGACCAGGGGCGCGGTTTTGCGGTAGTAGCCGCCGAGGTGCGCAGCCTGGCTCAGCGCAGCGCCATGGCCGCCAAGGAAATCAAGGCGCTGATTACTGACTCGGTCGGCAACGTCAAGACAGGCAGCGAACTGGTCGATCAGGCCGGCCGGGACATGACCGAAATCGTCCGAGCCGTCGATAGTGTGGTCGCCCTGATGGGCGAGATCACTCACGCGAGCAACGAGCAAAGTGCCGGCATCGGGGAAATCAACCGCGCGATCGGTCAGATGGATGAAAGAATCCAGCAAAACGTTGCCCTGGTTGAGCAGGTGGCAGCCGCAGCCGCCAGCATGCAAGAACAGGCATGCACACTGGAAGATGCCGTGCAGGTATTTCGCCTCGTAACCGACGCGCCAAACCGGCATTCGCGGTCGGTGCCGCAATCGTCAGGTACCGTGGACCCACGGGGAGTACCGCAGCTTCGGCATCGAGGTGGATGACGCACTTTAGATGGCGGAGAATTGAGCGGCCCGCCGCCGGCGTGTGCGCGAGATATCCCAGAGTCGTCAATGAAATCGCCGTTGAGATGGATCGGTGCAATCCTGGCGGCCTTAGCGGTCCTGGTCCTGCTTGTCCTGCCATTGCCTGGGTTCGTCAACCTGACCACCAGGATTGTCACCGTGGTCGCGATCGAACGACCGGACACGGTCGTTTTCGACTACGTGACGACACCCGCGCACTGGCCCGATTGGCACCCCTCGTCACTATCCGTAAGAGGCGCGACCGATCACTCGTTGAGAGTCGGCGAACAGGTCACGGAAGAATTCCGTGTCGCGGGTCGCCGCGGGAGCGTCGTGTGGACGGTTGCGGAGCGGGATCGTCCGCGCAAATGGGTGATTGTCGGCACCATAGGCGGCAAGTCCGCCGGCACGGTCAGCTATTCGCTCACTCCCGTCGCGTCCGGGACGCGATTCGAGCGCGAGTTCATCTACCGCGCACCGTCACTCTGGTTCGAGGCAGTGAATGTCCTGTTCGTGCGCGCGCGAATCCAGCAGGAATCAGACACGGCGGTCGCGCGGCTGAAAAAAACGTTGGAAACAATGCCGTAGATCTCATTGCACGACATCCACGGCCCGAGCTTCCCGGCGCTATCTGGCGCGCGCGGTGTACCACTCGACAGCGTCTTCGCCGGCGGGGATGTTGAACGGGCTCGATGGATCGGTGGCGGCGAGCCAAACGGCTTCGGCGACATCCGATGCATGCGTGACGGTCGTTTCTTTCTCCCAGTTCGCGAAAATCTGCTGCACGAGTGCACTGTACGGCTCGGGAAAGCCGTTCTTCATGCGCGCCTGCGCGTTCTCGCCGAAGCGCGTGGAAGGCGCGCGTCCCGGCAGCACGACACGCACGCGCACATTGAACTGTTCCAGTTCGAGCGCGAGCGATTCACTGAATGCGTTGACCGCCGACTTGCTCGCGGTATAGACCGACAGCAAATGCAGCGGTCTGCACGTGACGGTCGAGGTCACGTTGACGATCACGCCGTCCCGGCGCTCGCGGAATTGCGGCAACACGGCCTGTGTCATCGCGATGGTGCCCAGCGTATTGGTCTCGAAGATATCGCGCGCGGTGTCCATCGGCGTGCCTTCGAGAGCGTTCAGAAAGCCGATGCCCGCGTTGTTCACGAGCACGTCGATCGGACCGGCTGCATCGATGGCGGCGCGAATGCTTTGCGGTTCCTTCACGTCGAGCTTCAGGATCGAAAGACGATCGGAGCGCGGCAAGACATCTTCGCGCGGCGTGCGCATCGTGGCGATCACGCGCCATTCGCGATCCAGAAAATAACGCGCGATTTCGAGGCCAAATCCGGACGAGCAGCCGGTAATCAATACGGTCTTCATGTCGACTCCTGTGGTCGGTGACGGTTACTCCACGATACGTCGTGACCGGCCGGATTCGCTACAATCGAAAGTCCACGTCTCATTCGAGATCGTCCGATCATGATCGACCCGCTAGCCGAAGTCGTCACATTGCTCCAGCCGACGCCCACGTTCTCGAAAGTGGTCAGCGGAGCGGGGCGCTGGCGCGCGAGCCGCACGGAAGCCGGACAACCGTTCTATTGCGTGGTGCTCGAAGGATCGCTTCGGCTATCCGTCAACGGTTGCGAGCCGCTTATTCTTGAGGCCGATGACTTCGTGCTCGTGCCTCAGGTTTTCAGCTTCGCGATGACGAGCATCGATCCGCCCGGCGATGACGAGGTCTGCGATGTCGCGCCCGCGCAGCTGGCCGACGGCAGTTTTCGTTTCGGTGATGCATCGGCCGCGCCGCAAGCGCAATGGCTCGCGGGCCTCTGCGCGTTTGGCTCGCCCGATGCGGCCTTGCTCGTCTCGCTTCTGCCCGAACTCGTGCTCGTGCGCGGCGATAGCAGGCTAGCGACGCTCGTCAAGCTCGTGCGGGACGAATCGCGCGCGCAGCGGCCCGCGCGCGAGGTCGTGCTGGCGCGCCTGCTCGAAGTGCTCTTCATCGAAGCGTTGCGATCGACGCAAACGGGGGCATCGCCCGGTCTCGTGCGCGGCCTCGCCGATGCCCGTCTCGCGCTCGCCATCCGCCAGATGCACGAAAGCCCGGAAAAGCCCTGGACGATTGCGCAACTCGCGAAAGCCGCCGCGCTTTCACGTTCCTCTTTCTTCGATCGATTCAGCCGCGCAGTCGGCGTCGCGCCGATGGAGTATCTGTTGTCGTGGCGCATGGCCATTGCCAAAAACCTGTTGCGCCGGAACGAAGTCGGCGTCGCGACGATCGCGGCGCGCGTGGGCTATAGCTCGGCAAGCGCATTCAGCGTCGCGTTCACGCGTCATGTCGGCCTGCCGCCGACGCAATATGCTCCGAAAAGAAGCGGCATAGCCGAAGAATAACTTTCCATATTCGTTTTTCTTGGTTCTGCTGCGCCACAGCGCCGTATAGATTGTGCGTTCAAAAATTTCTAATAACCTACGCACGCTCGATATGTTCAAACGACGATTGGTAGCATTGGCCGCACTCCCATTCATTCTGGATGCCTGCGGAGGGGGCAGTATTGCGGATAGCCCAAACCCTTTGGCGACCCAGGATCAGTTGGCCGCCGAGAAACTCGCCATCGCTGTCGCTCAAGCGCCTGCGGTGATTGCGGCGAAAGCGACGCTCAAAGCGACCTGGCTGGCGGCCGCTCAGGCAACGGGCGGTGTATCGAATGAAGCGTTGACGAATCTCGACGAGGCCGTCGATGAGACCGTGTTCGCCTACGCGCTATCGCTTGCTTCGGGGGACGCCAGTGCCCCGAAGGTGGTTTCATTTCTCGCAGCTCCGCACAATTGGTACGGAATGAATGTGCCGGGATCGCGGACAACATTTGACAACCCGGACACCATCTACCGCAAGATACCGATCGACCCGGCTTCGAGCTACGTCCTCACCGGAACAGTCCACGCGCATAAGCCGGTCGATTTCAATTTCAGCCTCTATAGCAACACAAGCGCGACGCTCTCCAATCTCGCCGGCGACCAGCTCTCCACGAACGCGGACGGGAGTTTCGTCATCAACGCTGACTCGTCGTCGACCGGACCCGGCAATCATATCCAGCTCGTGTCTGGAGCAGCGTCCATCTTCGTGCGCGATACGATCAACGAATGGGGAGTACAACAGTTCAACAGTCTGGCGATAAAGCGGGTTCCGAGCGTTTCGACGCAAGCACAGAGCGCAGATACGCTGGCGGCGACTCTCGCGGCCACGCTGCAAACTCCGGCTGCCGCTGCCCAGTTCGTTGGCTATAACACCCTTGGGTACGCTCAACCCGTCAATACGCTGCCCGCACCGTCGCTTGGCGGCACCGGGGGACGCCTCGCGAACCAGGCGGCCACCTACAGCGCATTTCAACTTGCCGACGATGAAGCACTCGTCGTCAATGTCAACCTCGGCGGGGCAAAGTACTTCATCGCGCCGGCCTATGGCCGGTGGACGATTACGACCGACTACATTAACCACACCCAGACGTTGAACAACGCGCAAGCGGTGCCCAATCCGGATGGCACGTACACGTTCGTGGTCTCCCCCAAAGACCCGGGCGTCTACAACTGGGTCGATACGGTTGGTTTGCACCAGGGCTTCCTCAACCTGCGCTGGCAAGGGTTGCCGGCGACACCCGCAGCGGTGGGACCATCGGCGACGGCCCAGCTTGTGAAGCTGAGCGACCTCGGCAGCGTTCTGCCCTCGACGACGAAGTACGTTACCGCGGCGGACCGACAGGCACAATTGGCTGCGCGTGCCGCGAGTTACGCATCGCGATACGCACCCTGAGCTTTTCGCGTCGGTGTGAATGGGGCACCGCTCGGCGACGCTGGAAGTCGCCGAGCGGTGCCGTGATTCATCTGAGGACGGCTTCGGGTGTGCGCCGTGAGGGTGTTATTCCCTGCTACTTTGCTGCAAGCAATTAACGAGGCAAGACCTTTGGCCGTGATTCGAGTGCGCGATCGCAGCATTGTTCGTGCGGCAGCGTTCGTGCGCATGAACTCCGGCACGGGTACGATATCTGAATGATCATGGAGGGCGGTCATGAGCACGGCTGCCAGTTTTCATATCGGCTACGTTCAGTACCTGGGCCCCGATGGTGAGCCGGCGCAACCATTGCCTGCGTTTGCACGGGACCCGATCGCGCTGGTTCCGCTCTATCGCGCGATGGTGCTGACACGGGCCTTCGATACCAAGGCAGTTGCGCTGCAGCGTACCGGCAAGCTTGGCACCTTTGCGTCGTCGGTCGGCCAGGAGGCGATCGGCGTCGGCGTCGCCAGCGCGATGGAGCGCGACGACGTGCTGTTTCCTTCCTATCGGGATCATGCCGCGCAATTGCTGCGCGGCGTCACGATGACGGAAAGTTTGCTGTACTGGGGTGGCGACGAACGCGGCAGCGACTTCAGCGTGCCGCGCCAGGACTTCCCAAACTGTGTGCCGATCGGCACGCAGGTGTGCCACGCAGCCGGCGCGGCCTACGCGTTCCTGGTGCGTCGCGAACCGCGCGTCGCGGTGGCGATATTCGGCGACGGCGGCACCTCCAAAGGCGACTTCTATGAAGCGATGAACATGGCTGGCGTCTGGCAGGCGCCGCTCGTTCTCGTGGTCAATAACAACCAGTGGGCCATCTCGGTGCCGCGCCATCGCCAGAGCGCTGCACAGACGCTCGCGCAAAAAGCGATTGCGGCGGGAATCGATGGGTTGCAGGTCGACGGCAACGACGTCATCGCAATGCATCAGGTGGTCCACGCGGCGCTCGCGAAGGCTCGCCGCGGCGATGGCCCGACGCTGATCGAAGCACTGAGCTATCGCCTGGGCGATCACACGACAGCCGATGACGCGACCCGCTATCGCGACGCCGAGGTCCTCAGCAAGCAATGGACATACGAGCCGTTGCTGCGCTTGCGCACGTACCTCATGCATATGAACGTTTGGGACAAGGCGCAGGACGAGCAACTCGGCCGCGCGTGTCTTGCGCAGGTCGAGGAGGCCGTCGATGCGTATCTCGCGGTACCGCCGCCGGATACCTCCGCCATGTTCGATCACCTGTACGAGACCTTGCCAGAAGCGATGCGTGAGCAACTCGCCATGGCACGGCATTTCGCGCCTGCCGCGGGGAACCGCCATGGCTGACCTCAACATGGTCGAGGCGCTCAATCAGGCGCTCGCCTACGAATTGGCGCACGACCCGGCCGTCGTGCTGCTCGGCGAGGATATCGGCGTGAATGGCGGTGTGTTTCGCGCGACGGCCGGATTACAGGCGCGATTCGGCGCGCAGCGGGTGATCGATACGCCCCTGGCGGAAACCGCGATTGCGGGTACTGCGATCGGCATGGCGGCGATGGGTTTGAGGCCGGTCGTGGAGATCCAGTTCAGCGGGTTCATCTATCCGGCCATCGATCACGTTCTGAATCACGCGTCGCGATTGCGGCATCGAACACGCGGACGGCTAACGTGCCCGCTCGTGATCCGCGCGCCGTGCGGCGCAGGGATTCACGCGCCGGAGCATCATTCCGAAAGTCCTGAAGCATTGTTCACCCACATCCCCGGATTGCGTGTCGTGACACCGTCCTCTCCGGCGCGCGCTTACGGTTTGCTGCTCGCGTCGATTCGCGACCCGGACCCCGTGATCTTCTTCGAGCCGACGCGACTCTACCGGCTCTACAGGCAGCCGGTCGACGATAACGGCGAAGCACTTCCGCTCGACAGCTGCACGACGTTGCGCGTCGGATCGGACCTCACCTTGGTCAGTTGGGGCGGAGCGTTGAAGGACGTGCAGGACGCAGCCGATCTGCTTGCGCAGGAAGGCGTGATGGCCGAGGTGATCGACGTGATGACGCTCAAACCGCTCGACATGAACACCATTCTCGCGTCGGTAGCAAAAACCGGGCGCTGTGTGATCGTGCACGAAGGCTCGCGCACCGGAGGAGTTGGCGCGGAGATTGCCGCCAATATCGCCGAGCGCGGACTGTACTCGCTGCTCGCACCCGTGCAGCGCGTCACCGGCTATGACGTCGTGGTTCCGCTGTACAGACTCGAGAATCAATACATGCCAGCCGCGCAGCGCATCGTTGCCGCGGCCAGGCAGACTCTGGAGGCGTCGTGAAGCCATGAAAGTCTTCAAACTGCCCGATCTCGGAGAAGGCTTGCAGGAAGCGGAGATCGTCGAGTGGCACGTTCGGACGGGCGAAGAGGTTCGCACGGATCAGCCGCTGTTGTCAGTCGAAACGGCGAAAGCGATCGTGGAGATTCCGTCGCCGCAAGCCGGTCGGATCGCGAAGCTGTTCGGCCAGCCGGGCGATGTCGTGCATCTGGGCGCGCCGCTCGCCGCATTCGAAGGAGAAGGCGACGAAGCCGATGCCGGCACCGTGGTCGGTCACGTGGAAGTCGGCCAGCAGGTCGTGCAGGAAGCGCCGCCGGCGCCTGGCGGCACGGGTGCGGGTGCGGGCGTGATCAAGGCGATTCCGGCGGCGCGGGCGCTCGCGCGCAAGCTGGATGTCGATCTGGCGATGGTAACGCCGTCAGGGCCGGAGGGAGTCGTCACGGCGGCCGACGTGCAGCGCGTCGCGAAGGTTCTCGCCGAACTCGGGCCGCCCGAAGTGCTGCGCGGCGTGCGGCGCGCGATGGCGCAGAACATGGCGCGCGCCCAGAGCGAAGTGGCGGCGGCGACCGTCATCGACGACGCCGACATCGATGCGTGGCCGCCGCATACCGATGTCACGATCCGGCTGATCCGCGCGCTGGTGGCAGGATGCCGTGCCGAGCCGGGGCTCAATGCGTGGTTCGAGGGACACACAGGGCGACGCCACGTGCTGGGGAAGATCGATCTTGGCATTGCGGTCGATCTGCCGGATGGCCTTTTCGTGCCTGTATTGCGCGACGTCGCGCATCGCGACGCAGCGGATCTGCGCGGCGGGCTCGAGCGGATGCGCGCCGACATCCGGGCCCGCAAGATCCCGCCGGAAGAACTTCGCGGCAATACGATCACGCTGTCGAACTTCGGCATGATCGCCGGCAAATATGCGGCTCCTATTGTCGTGCCGCCCACGGTTGCGATTCTCGGAGCCGGACGCATTCACGCGCAGGTCGTGGCGGCAGCCGGCGTTCCCGCCGTGCATCGGATCTTGCCGCTGAGTCTGACATTCGATCATCGGGTCGTCACCGGCGGTGAGGCCGCGCGTTTTCTCGCCGCGACGATTGCCGATTTGCAGATGGCGCAGTAGCCGGGCGCGCCGGGTCAGGGCTTATTGCCCTGCCGCGACACGCGCATGCGCACCGCGCCCACTTGATGCCCACGCGACCGACATACCCGCGCCGAGCAGTGTGAGACAGACGACAGGCACCAGCATCGGCGCGCTCGCGTTGCCGGCCAGTTTTCCGACGTAGGGCATCAGGTTCTGCGCAAAGAAGCCGCCCAGGTTACCAATGGAATTGATTGCCGCGATGCTCGCCGCTGCGCGCGCGCCCGTGAAGAAACGCGGCGGCAGTGACCAGAAGCACGGATACAGCAACGGAATGCACGCGCCGCCCAGCACGAGCGCGGCGAATCGCAGCGGCAAACCCGGCAGCACGAGACTCAGCGCGAAGCCGATGACGCCGATGCTCGCCACCGCCGTCATCGCCTTGAGCACGACGCCTTCGCGCTTGAGCTTCGCGGGCAGCCAGAGCAGAAGCAGCGCGGAAAGCATCCAGGGGATCATGTTGAGCAATCCATTCATTGAATGCGAGACACCGCTACTCTTTAGAAGCGTCGGCATCCAGTAGGTCACGCCATAGAGCGACGTCGACATCATCATGTAGCCGCCCGCGAACATCAGCACGCGCTTGTCGACGAGCGCGCGCCACGGGTGTTCGGAAACGGCTTCGGCTGGCGTTTCACGCTTGAGCGCAGCCACCATCAGGTTCTTTTCGGCGCCGGAAAGAAACGGCGCATGCTCGAGCGATTCCGGCAGATAGCGCAGCGCAATCAACGCGATGACGATAGCCGGCACGCCCGTCGCCACGAACACCCACTGCCAGCCTGCCAGACCAAGGTTGCCGTCGAGCGACAGCAGCAAACCGCCCGCGAGCGAGCCAAGCATGTTGGCAAGCGCACTGCCGAGCGTGAAGAAGCCGAGCATGCGCGTGCGATGGCTCTGCGGAAACCACAGCGTCAGATAGAAGATCACGCCAGGATAGAAGCCGGCTTCGGCAACGCCCAGTGCGAACCGGAGCACGTAGAAGAGCCCCATCGAATGCGTAAAGGCCATCGCCACCGTGACGGCGCCCCACGTCACCATGATTCGCGCGAGCCACAGGCGTGCGCCGTAGCGATGCAGCGCGAGCGTGCTCGGCACTTCGAACATCAGATAGCCGATGAAGAAGAGCGAAGCGCCCAAGCCATACGACGCTTCGGACATCCCGAGCGCATGCACCATCTGCAGCTTGGCGAAGCCGACGTTCTGTCTATCGATGAAGGCGATCAGGAACATCACGATCAGAAGCGGCATAAGCCGCCACGCGATTTTCGTCACGACGGCCTGCTCGGTGGGCGGGGTTGGGCTCACAAACAATCTCCGGTTAAATTCATATATATGTTTGCTTGGCTTGCCTAGATCGGCAATGGGTATTAACCCGTTATGCCACGTAGATTAGGCATTCTAGGGTTACTACCAAGCCGACGGGACACTAACTCATGCAATCATATATATGAATCTGAGGGGAGGCGAAGATGCAAGCTAGTGACCGGCTACCGCGCTACCAGCGCCTGCGCGATGAAATGGTGGCTTTGATCGCGGCCCGCCACTGGCGGCCGGGTGAAGCCATTCCCACCGAGCAGGCGCTCGCCAGGAGCTATGACGTGGCTGTGGGCACGGTCCGCAAGGCGGTGGATCTGCTCGTCGCCGAGGGCTTGCTGGAGCGCTTTCAGGGCAGGGGGACATTCGTTCGCCGCGCCACCTTTGACAGCTCGCTGTTCCGTTTCTTCCGTTTCCAGACGCGACAAGGCGAGCGGCGCATTCCCGAAAGCCGCATCCTGCGCCGCGATGTCGTCGATGCACCGTCCGCCGTCGCCGCGACATTGCAGCTATCGAGTAGCGCCCGGGTCATCCAGATGTCGCGTCTTCGTCTGATCGACGGCGTGCCGATGCTCGCCGAAGAGATATGGCTGCCCTACGTCCGCTTTGCCGCGTTCGCGCAACTCGAGCTGACGGAGATCGGCGACCTGCTGTACCCGGTGTACGAGGCGACCTGCAACCAGGTCGTGGCCACTGCGACGGAAACATTGACCGTGGAAGCGATCGGCCCGCAGCACGCGCGGCTCCTGCAGATCGAGCCGGGTACGCCCGCCGTGGTGATCGAGCGGCTCGCGTACGGATACGACCGGCAGCCCCTCGAATGGCGGCGCTCGCGCGGTCCCGCCAGCGAATTCATCTATCAGGCCGAGATCCGCTGACGCTCGCCCTATAACAAAACGACGATCCCCACGAACGGATCGCGAACGCAGGAGACAGCCATGTTCAAGTGGTTTGGCGAAATATCGGGCAGTGAGCGACGTACGTTCTGGGCGTGCTTCGGCGGATGGGCACTCGATTCACTCGATGTGCAGATGTTCAGCCTCGTGATTCCGGCCATCGTCGCGCAGTGGTCGATCAGTCACACGCAAGCGGGGCTGGTGAGCGGAGCCACGCTGGTTGCGTCCGCGCTCGGCGGGTGGGTGGCGGGCATGGTGTCCGACCGGCTCGGGCGCGTCAAGACGCTGCAATGGACGGTCGCGTTCTTCTCCGTGTTCACGTTTCTTTGTGCATTCGCGCAGAATTATCCGCAGTTTCTCTTCCTGAAAACCTTGCAGGGCTTCGGATTTGGCGGAGAGTGGGCCGCTGGCGCCGTTCTGATGGCGGAAACGATTCGCAACGAGCATCGCGGCAAGGCGATGGGCAGCGTGCAAAGCGCATGGGCCGTCGGTTGGGGCGCGGCGGTGCTGCTTTATGCGCTGATGTTCTCGGTGCTGCCGGGCGAGACGGCGTGGCGCGCGATGTTTGCAATCGGCATCGTGCCGGCGCTCCTGATCCTCTATGTTCGACGTGGCGTGCAGGAACCAGTGCCGCTCGCGCGCGAAGCGCATCAACAGGATGCGCCGACTTCTGGACCAGGTGTCGGCATCTTTGCTCCGCAAGTACTGCGCATGACGCTCATTGGCGCATTGCTCGGTGTCGGCGCGCATGGCGGATACTACGCGCTGATGACCTGGCTTCCGACGTTTCTGAAGACCGAACGCCACCTGTCCGTGCTCGGCACGGGGGGCTATCTCGCCGTCGTGATCGTCGCGTTCTTTTGCGGATGCCTCGCGAGCGCCCAATTGCTCGACCGAATCGGGCGACGCAGGACCATCCTCCTGTTTGCGGTCTGCTGCGTGCTGACCGTGGTCGCTTACCTGTTCCTGCCACTCGGCAATGCTGCGATGCTGTTCTTCGGCTTTCCGCTCGGTTTCTTCGCGGCAGGCATTCCGGCGAGCATGGGCGCGCTGTTCACCGAGCTCTATCCGCGTGGCATTCGCGGCACAGGCGTCGGGTTTTGCTACAACTTCGGCCGCGTCGTATCGGCAGGATTTCCGGTGCTCGTTGGCCACATGTCGGAGAACATGCCGCTCGGAACGGCCATCGGCATCGATGCGGGGCTGGCTTACGCGATCGTGGTGCTGTCAGTGCTCATGCTGCCGGAGACGCGCGGCAGCGCCCTCGGTGACGTGACGCCTGAGGGTGGGCATGCAGGTACGCTGTTTCGGGCACATCGAAATTGAAAAGGACCATTGTCGCGAAGTCACGAAGGATCATCGAGGAACCTCAATGATGGAGAAGCAGGGGCCGGACGCATATCAAACACTGGCAGTGCACCGTCCGTCCCACATCACGTTGATTGATGCGCATGCGCATGTTTTCGAGCGCGGCTTGTCGCTGGCACGACAGCGCCGCTACGCACCCGACTACGATGCGCCGCTGGACGCGTACCTCGCGCAACTGGATGAGCACGGCGTGTCGCACGGTGTACTGGTGCAGCCCAGCTTTCTCGGCACCGATTGCAGTTATCTGCTCGACGCGTTACGTCGTGCGCCTGAACGGCTGCGCGGGGTCGCCGTCATAGAGCCGGACTGCGAACGTGACACGTTGACGGCGATGGCGCGCGCGGGAATCGTCGGAATCCGCCTGAATCTCATCGGACATGCCGATTTGCCGCTGCATCGCTGGGTGAGTGCGCAAACGCTCATGCATGTCCGGGAACTGGGATGGCATGTCGAAGTGCACGCCGAAGCGGCACGTCTAGAGCACATTGTCCGGCCGCTTCTGGATGAAGGCATGAATGTGGTGGTCGATCATTTTGGCCGGCCAGACCCCACTCGAGGCACAGATGCTCCGGGCTTTCGCCGTCTTCTCGGACTTGCGGACACGCAGCGCGTGTGGGTGAAGGTGTCGGCTGCCTATCGAAACTGGCAGAACATGGAGCACGACCACCATGATGTGCGTGAGGCGGTTCAGCTTCTGACAAAGGCATTCAGCGTGAACCGTCTGATGTGGGGCAGCGACTGGCCCCATACGCAGTTCGAGACACAGGTGAATTTCGCACGCACGCTCGGCCTGCTGCACGCGATTTTTCCCGATCAAAAGGAGCGACGTGCGATAGTCGCGGACACGGCCGCGAAGCTTTACAGGTTCGAGGCGATGTAGGTCTGTCGCGGCAACGCCGGGCGGCGCGGCGTTCATGACGCGTGAGGAGAAGGCGTGTCGACGGGCGCTATCGGTGGCTGTTTGTTGGGGGGTATGATGCAGTGGGCCGACGCATCGTTCTACATCACCTCTGGGCGGCAATCGTATCTCCTGGGACGAGATGCGGTAGGGCGCCAGGCCAAATTCGAAACAATAAGAAACTGAGAGACAACAAATGGAGCAGTCATCCGAGGGGCTCACTCCGGGGTATGGCGCATCTGTCGGCCAGCTACCATCGTTTCGCTGGACCCGGGACGCCGGGGCGTTGATGCTGGCACTGGCGGTGACGACAGTCACGTGCCTTGCCAGCGGGACGCTCAAGACCATGGCCGGCGAAATCGCGCCTATCTGGCTGACCAATGCGGTCCTCCTCGCACAGATGATGGTGGCGCCGCCGAGGCAGCGATATTGGGTGTTTGCCGGCGGTGTGCTCGGCAATCTCGCTGCCAATCTCATCTTTGGAGAAAGCATCGGGGTGTGTTTGTCCTATTCGTCCGCCGATATCCTCGAGGTATTGGTGGCGTTTGTGTTTGCCCCGCGCATCTCGACCGTCGCCGAACTGATTCGTCCGAGGACGCTCGTCCGATTTCTGGCCGGCGGTGTCTTGCTCGCGCCCATTGCGTCCGGGTTGATTGCGACGACCCTGCTGCGCGGTCAACTCAGCGGGTATCAGCTGCCGAATCTGGCCAACTGGTTCGTCTCGGATGCCTTGAGTCTCGCGATTTTCACGCCGGCGGCCGTAGTCTTGTGGACCGGGGAAGTGACGCATCTTCTGCGTGCCGACCGCCGCAAAAAAACGGCCTTTCTGTTGCTTCTGGTTTGTGTCGTTACAGCGGGCGTATTCGGGCAAAGCCGCTTCGAGCTGCTTTACTGGGCGCTCTCGCCTATCGTGCTGCTGGCCTTTTTCGCCGACCTCGCCGGCGTACTGGTTGGTTTGCTGCTGTGCCTGGCCATCGCGGTGTCGTTCACGATGCACGGGTCAGGACCGCTCTGGATGCTTCCGTATCAAAGCATGCAGGGCCGCATCTTCGCTCTGCAACTCTTCCTCGTCGCCGCGCTTGGCATTGCGTTACCTGTCAGCGCCACCCAAATTCAACGGAACCGTCTCATCGCGCTGCTTCGCGAGGGCGAGCGGCGATATCGAATTCTCGCTGAGAACGCGACCGACATCGTAATGAGCATGGCGCTCGACGGCACGCTCACGTACGTTTCGCCGCGGGCGACTGCAGTGATGGGAATTGCCCCCGAGAGCCTCATCGGAATGCGTTATCCGGATCTTGTTCTGTCCGACGACCGCGATGCACTGGCCAGGGCCATTGACAACCTGGGGACGGGCGCGACCGAGGCTTACCAGGTCAGTCGCTTCCGGCGTCCGGACGGTCGTGTCCTGTGGATGGAAACGAACCTTCGCCCCGTCATCGACGCATTTTCCGGCAAACCGGAGGCGCTCACGGCCACCGCTCATGACATCACGGAGCGCAAAGTGGCGGAGCAGCGCCTTGCGGACGAGCGAGTCGAACTGCACGGACTCGCCTTTCGCGACGGCCTGACAGGTCTGTTCAATCGTCGGCACTTCGACCGCGAACTGGCATTCCAATGGCGACAGGAGGCCCGGACCGACAAGCGCGGATTCGTGGCGGTTGTGATGGCCGATGTGGATGCCTACAAAAGCTACAACGACCACTATGGGCACCGGGCTGGCGATGAGTGTCTGCGCGCGATTGCACAAGCCATTGCCGCTTCGGCAAGACGACCGTCAGACGTGGTGGCCCGCTACGGGGGCGAAGAATTCGGATTGATCCTGAAGGAAACCGACCAGCAGGGCGCGCTGGTAGTCGCCGAGCGCATCCGGTTGGGTGTGGAAAATCTGCGGATTCCCCACGCGGGAAGCGATACGGGCATCGTCACGATCAGCCTTGGCGTAGCGGTGCAACGGGCAGCCGATGGCGGCGATGGCAGCGTTCTGGTTGAGGCGGCTGACCGAGCGCTTTATACCGCCAAACGGCGCGGGCGGAATCAGACCGGCGTGGCGCACGTCGATGGCGTCGACGGTGCATTTGGCTAGTGTCAACGCCGCGTGGATTGTTGGCCGGCGCGCCGGCTCCCGTGGCGCAAGGCCAAAAGACCCGTGCGGCGCGAGCGTAAGAGTAGGGAAGCCGTGCTGGGCTCGCGCACGCGGCGGCTATTCAACGTCTATTTCGAGCGTCTCGAACTCGATCGCCAGTTCCGCGCCAGCCGTTGCGAGAACTATCGCTACTTGAGATCCCGGCGTGCGAGAAAAGCGCTCGCTTTTTGAGAGCATGGCGAGCGCGAGATCGTAATTTGTGTCTTCCGGCTTGAGAGTTTTTATCTCGAAGACGATATTGTTGGACACGCTGAAATGTTCGACGGTGCAACGACTGGTTCCGCTAAAAATGACGGTTGCGCGCTTCCCCTCATATTCCAACATGATGATGAGTTTATGCCTGTCGCGAACGGCAAGAGCGTCGATATTCCAGTCGTGGAAATATTCAAGTTCTTTCAGCTTGTCCATCAAAAATCCCTTTACCAAGGTACCAGAGAAAACGCATTTCCCTTACCTCTAACGCCGTTGTCCCAATTATGGGAGTGCGGAATCCCGAAGCCGTGATCGTGGCCGAAATCAATATCGACGGCCGCGTTACCGTTTCCGTCATATAGGCGCCATTGTTTCTTTCCCGATGTATTTTCCAGCCATTGGTTAGGTGGCCCTCCTTCTGAGGGTAACCACGCCGTTTGGATTTCGTCGCCCGAAGGCATGTCCTCGCTGTACTCGAACGGTTGAGCGTCCCGTAATGAGCTAGCACCGGGAGAATACGACGGCGTACCGACATTCTGCGGCACGCCAGTGCTGTTGCCGTACAGCAAATTTGTCGTGTCCCATTCGGCTGCTTGTTGCGTACGGAGGGCTAGCGCCGAACTCTTCTCCCTCTGCTCGCGGATCGCCTGGACGCACTTGCGCATTTCATACCGCTCTGGCACAAAGAGCAGGTTACCGTCCTTCACTTCGTTGTACAGGGCTCTGGCGACCTCGTGATCGTCCATCCTGTTCATGAGGAATCGGTTGTCACTTCGACCAAGCATATCGCGCAGTTCGTGCGACCGATGGGACAGCAGCGCGGATGGACTGTGTTGCAGCCACGCTGCGCGCGTCGAATGCCACGCCAACACATCTACCTCGAGTGATCATCCGAAGTGGCCGCCTTCGTCCCGGTGAACACTTGCATATGTTTTATCCCGACCATGGAGACGGCGCGGCGACGCAGGTTCCGATCGAACGCAGCAGCACATTTCCGGTCACGCTTTGTCCCGCCCACGTCTGTCCCCCGCGATACGCTGTAGGCGATAACGAGACCAGGTCGATGCGCGTCGATCTGTATCGAAGCGACTGGAGGAATTCTTTCTGTTATATGGCTCTGGGGATTGTCTGCTAGAGGCAAGTGCTGCATCGTATCCGACGATGCCGATGGCGTGCTCAATCGTGCATGTCAATTCCGAGTTCTTTTGAAACTTTCGATAAAAGAAACCGGCTTTATGAACAAGACTGCAAATCCGGTTTCATAGCGGGAGTAACATCTAAGCCGTCCGCTGCCCCCCCGCAATCACCCGCTCCAACGAGAGCTTCAAATGACGCTGCATTGCCGCTTGCGCCTGAATCGCGTCATGCGCTTCAAGCGCCTCCAGAATCACGAGATGTTCGTCGGGCACTGCGCTCCACGTCGTTTCGTTCTCGAAGTGGCCGCGCAGCTTTTCCGACAGCGGACTATGCCGCGCATCGAATAGCGAACTGACGGTGCGCACGAGCACTTCGTTGCCGGACATCTGCGCGATGGCGAGATGGAACGCGCGATCGGACGCGACCGGAATTCTGCCGGCCTTCACTTCGCGCTGCATCTCGTCGTAGATGGCGCGCAGCATCTTCAGGTCTTTCGGTTTGCAGAACGGTGCGACGCTCGCGACGATCGAGCCTTCGATCAAACAGCGCGCGCCAAGGATGTCCAGCAGGCTGTCGCCGAGTTCTGCCTGCGACAGCGACGCGCCATTCTGCGCGGACGGCGCCGCGCACACATAGACGCCCGAGCCCATGCGAATCTCGACGAGCCCTTCGAGTTCGAGCGCGACCAGTGCCTCGCGCACCGACGGCCGCGACACGCCGAGTGTCTCGGCCAGCGCACGCTCGGGCGGCAGGCGGCCGTTCGGCGCGAAATCCGGCTGAGCGATCAGATCGCGCAATTTTTCCGCGATCTGAAGATAGAGACGGCGAGTGTCGGCAGGTTTGGCGGTCACGAGACGTTTTCCGGCAAGAGAGCTTGTACAAGCCCGATAGGGCGAGCGCCGATTGTAGATGGAAGCGCCCGGCGCACAAACGGGGGCGCAGCGGCAGCCTTCGGGGTTTCCCCAAATTCACGTAAATTGGCTTGACCAGTATCGCATACACCGTTATTTTTGCAAATTGGTAAGGCCGGTAGGCGACCCGCGAGTCGTCTGCCGGCTCGTTTCGCATCCCGATTCCCGATCAATTCCTCCACGACGATGAAGACAATCATTTGCGAACAACCCGGCCAGCTCGCGCTCGCCGAACGTGCGATACCCAAGCCCGGCCCCGACGATGTGCTGATCCGCATCCGGCGAGTCGGCATCTGCGGTACCGACTTCCATATCTTCACCGGCAATCAGCCGTACCTGTCGTACCCGCGTGTGATGGGGCACGAGCTTGCCGGTATCGTCGAGGTGGCGCCGCCCGGCGCGCGCGTCGCGACCGGAGATCAGGTCTACGTGATGCCTTATCTGTCGTGCGGGCGCTGCGTGGCCTGCCGCGCGGGCAAGGGCAATTGCTGCGTGAACATCCGCGTGCTCGGCGTCCATACCGACGGCGGCATGACCGAATACCTCGCGGTGCCGCAGGCATTCGTCTTCAAGGCCGACGGCGTGACGCTCGACGAAGCCGCGATGCTCGAGTTTCTCGCGATCGGCGCACACGCCGTCGCGCGCGCCGACGTGCAGGCTGCGCAGCGCGTGCTGGTCGTCGGGGCCGGTCCGATCGGCATGGCCGCGACGATCTTCGCGAAGCTGCGCGGCGCCGAGCTCACCGTGCTCGATGGCCGCGCGGATCGCTTGTCGGTGTGCGCCGGTGCGTTGCAGGCGGATCACACGGTGCTGCTCGACACGAGCGACGCCGCAACCGATGCCGCCGAACTCGCCGCGCTGACCGATAACGAATTTTTCGACGTGGTGTTCGACGCCACCGGCAACGTGAAGGCGATGGAGCGCGGGTTGCAGTTCGTCGCGCATGGCGGCAAGTACGTGCTGGTGTCGATCGTCAGCGAGCGCATTTCGTTTGCCGATCCCGAGTTTCACAAGCGCGAAACGACCTTGCTCGCGAGCCGCAATGCGACGGTCGCCGATTTCGAAACGGTGCTCGCCGCAATGCGCGCGGGCAAGATTCCGACGGCGGCGCTCAATACGCATGTGGTCGAACTCGGCAATCTGCCGAGCGAGTTTCCCAAGCTGCTGAAACCGGATGCCGGCGTCATCAAGGCGCTGGTCGCCTGTTGAGCGAGCGGGGACAACCGACGATGCGGACCATTGGTAACCCGATTCTTCAATTTGGCACGAGCCGCTTTCTGCAGGCGCACGCGGACCTGTTCGTCTCGGAGGCACTCGATGCGGGCCGCGCGCAAGGCCATGTCACCGTCGTGCAGACGACGGCCAATCCCGAGAGCCTCGCACGCATCGATGCATTGCGCGCGCACGGGCAGTACGACGTGCGCATTCGCGGCGTGCGCCGTGAAGCGGTGATCGATACGGTCACGCGATGTCACGCGATCACCGAGGCATTGAACGCGAACACCGATTGGCCGACGGTGGTCGAGCGCTTCGCGCGCGACGCACGAGTCGTGATCTCGAACACCGGCGACCGAGGCTACGAGTGTTTCGCCGACGACACCGCCGCGCTATTGCGCAACGAGGCAAGCGTGCCGCGTGGCTTCGCGGCGAAGCTCGCGGTGCTGCTGCATGCGCGCTTCAAGGCTGGCGCCGCGCCGCTGACGCTGCTGCCATGCGAACTCGTATCGGGCAATGGCGACACGCTGCGTGGCCTCGTCGCCGATATCGCGCGCGGCTGGGGCGCCGGGGCCGAGTTCGTCCGCTACATCGAGCACACGTGCGTCTGGGTCAATTCGCTGGTGGACCGCATCGTGTCCGAGCCGATCCGGCCGGTCGGCGCGATTGCCGAACCCTACGCGTTGTGGGCGATCGAGCGGCGTGCCGGCATGGTGCTGCCGTGCGAGCACGAAGCGATGATCGTCACCGACGACCTGTTGCACTACGAGCGCCTGAAGCTGTTGCTGCTCAACCTCGGTCATACGTGGCTTGCCGAGCGCTGGCAAGCCGACGCACGCGATCCGGGCGAGAACGTGCTGCACGCGATGCGCGATCCGCTGTTGCGTGCCGATCTGGAATCGCTATGGCGCGACGAGGTGCTGCCGGTGTTCGACGCGCTCGGTCAGGGCGGCGCCGCGCGCGCCTATCTCGACGACGTGCGCGAACGTTTCGAAAACCCGTTCCTCGATCATCGTCTCGCCGATATCGCACGCAATCACGAGCAAAAGAAGCAGCGCCGCTTCAAACCGCTGATCGAGCTCGCGCACGAGCTGGGCATGCGGCTCGAGCAGCCGCGTCTGAACGCCGCGCTTGCCGCGTGATTCATCGAATATATGCAAGCCCAGGAGGAGACACTTTCATGAAGAAGATGCGTTGGGTAGTGATTTTTCTATGTTTTCTCGCGATCACGGTGAATTACATCGATCGGGCAAATCTCGCGGTCGCCGCGCCGCAAATCGAGAAGGCGCTCGGCATCGGACCCGCCGAGATGGGCTTCATCCTGAGCGGCTTTTTCTGGACCTATGCGTTGATGCAGATGCCGTTCGGCTGGTTCGTCGATCGTGTCGGCGCGCGCATCGCGCTGCCGCTCGCGGTCGGCTGGTGGTCGGTGTTTACCGCGGCCACCGCGGTCACCACCAGCGTGGCCGGGATGTTCGGCTGCCGGTTGTTGCTCGGCGTCGGCGAGGCGGGCGCGTACCCGTCCTGCACGAAGCTCGTCAGTCAATGGTTCCAGCCCCGCGAGCGCGCGCTCGCCACGAGCATCTTCGATAGCGGCTCGCGGGTCGGCTCCGCGTTGTCGATTCCCGTCGTTGCGCTGATTATCGGCATGCTCGGCTGGAAGGCGGCTTTCATCCTCACGGGGTTGCTCGGCGCGGTGTGGATCGTCGGCTGGTTCGTGATTTATCGCAATCCCACGCAAGACGCGATGGACACCGCTCGCCACTCTGGGTCAGCGGCTCAGGCAAGAGGCGGCGGCGACGTGACGTGGTCGTCGCTGTTTCGTCACCGTACGCTGTGGGGCATGATGCTCGGCTTCTTCTGTCTGAACTTCGTGATCTACTTCTTCATCACGTGGTTTCCGAGCTACCTCGTGCAGACGCGCGGCTTTTCGCTCAAATCGCTCGGCACGCTCGGCATGATTCCGGCGCTGATCGCGATTCCGGGCGGCTGGCTCGGCGGCTATGTGTCCGACGCGCTGTTCCGGCGCGGCTGGAGCCTGACGGCCGCGCGCAAGACCTGCATGGTCGGCGGTATGTTGTTGTCGTCGGTGATCACGCTGTCGGCGTTCACGGAGAACACGTATCTGATGCTCGCGTTCTTCGGCATCGCCTACGGCAGCCTCGCGTTCGCCGCGGCGAGCATCTGGTCGCTGCCCTGCGACGTCGCGCCTACCCCGCGCCATGTCGCGTCGATCGGCGGTATCCAGAACTTCGCGTCGAATCTGGCGGGGATCGTGATTACCACGTTCACCGGCGTGATGGTCGCCATGACCAAGGGTTCGTTCACGATTCCGCTCGTCGTGGCGGGCGGTTTCTGCTTTCTTGGCGCGTTCAGCTATCTTGTCATCGTGGGACGCATCGAGCCGCTGTCGCTGGAGCCAGACAGCCGCGAGCTGCCGAAGGGCGCGCAATCCACGATCTGACGTATTCTGTTTCCACGCTTTCGAATAACTCTGCTTTCGAGGCTTTTCATGTCGACTCAAGCTAGCGTCGCGTCCGCGATCATCCGCCTGCATCCCGGCGACGACGTCATCATCGCGACCCGGCAGCTGTTGCCGGGCACGCGCATCGACGCGGAACAACTGGTGGTTGCCGGGCTGATTCCACCGGGGCACAAAATCGCGACGCGCGACATCGCGCAAGGCGAGCCGGTCAAGCGCTACAACCAGATCATCGGCGTCGCGCGCGAGCCGATCGCGCGCGGCCAGCATGTTCACACCCACAATCTCGGCATGTCCGAGTTCGCCCGGGAGCACGCGTTCGGCGTCGATGCACAGCCGACCGTCTACGTCGAGGAGCCCGCGCATTTCATGGGCATTCGGCGCGACGATGGACGCATCGCGACGCGCAATTACATCGGCATCCTGACGAGCGTGAACTGCTCGGCGACGGTCGCGCGCGCGATCGCCGATCATTTCCGCCGTGACGTGCATCCCGACGCGCTCGCCGACTATCCGAACGTCGACGGCGTAATCGCGTTGACGCACGGACTCGGCTGTGGCATCGACATGCAGGGCGAGGGAATCGCGATCCTGCGCCGCACGCTCGCCGGTTACGCGGTGCATCCGAACTTCGCGTCGGTGCTGTTCGTCGGCCTGGGCTGCGAGACGAATCAGATCGACGGCGTGCTCGCGGCGGGCGGCCGCGACGCCAGCACCACGAAGCTCCGCAGCTTCACGATCCAGGACAGCGGCGGCACCCGCAAGACGATCGAGCGCGGTATCGCGATGGTGCGGGAGATGCTGGCCGACGCGAACCGCGTGCAGCGCGCGCCGGTGCCGGCCTCGCATCTATGCGTCGGTCTGCAGTGCGGCGGCTCGGACGGCTACTCGGGCATCTCCGCGAATCCCGCGCTCGGCGCCGCGGTCGATCGGCTCGTGCGGCACGGCGGCACGGCGATCCTGTCGGAAACCCCCGAGATTTACGGCGCGGAGCATCTGCTGACGCGCCGCGCTGTCAACGCCACGGTCGGCGAGAAACTGCTCGCGCGCATCGCGTGGTGGCAGGACTATTGCGCGCGCAATGGCGGCGCGATGGACAACAACCCGTCGGCGGGCAACAAGGTGGGGGGCCTGACGACGATCCTCGAAAAATCGCTCGGCGCGGTCGCGAAGGGCGGCACGACGAATCTGGTCGACGTCTACGAATACGCCCAGCCGATCACGGCGAAGGGCTTCGTCTTCATGGATTCGCCCGGCTACGACCCGGTGTCGGCGACGGGGCAGGTCGCCTCGGGCGCGAACCTGATCTGCTTCACCACCGGGCGCGGCTCCGCCTATGGCTGCGCGCCGTCGCCGTCGCTGAAGCTGGCGACCAACACTGCGTTGTGGCAGCGTCAGGAGGACGACATCGACATCAATTGCGGCGGCGTGATCGATGGCAGCGCGAGCATCGACGGTCTCGGCGAAGCGATCTTTCGCATGATGCTCGACTGCGCGTCCGGCACGCGCACGAAAAGCGAGCTGCACGGCTATGGGCAGAGCGAGTTCGTACCGTGGCAAGTCGGCGTGGTGACCTGAGCCGGTGCATCGCAGCGACACGACTGAATGACCGCATAGTTCACGCACTGTAACTGGAGGTTGCAATTGGAACGCCGCCTATATTCAGGCCGCGACTTGAAGCGCGCGCACAGCATCGACGACCTGCGCGCGATGGCGCGCAAGCGTCTGCCGAATTTCTGTTTCGAGTATGTCGAGGGCGGCGCCGAAGATGAAGCCACGCTGCGCCGCAATCGCGATGTATTCGGCGAAATCGCTTTTCTGCCGCGCACGCTCGTGAACGTCGAGCGGCGCAACCAGAGCGTGACGCTGTTCGGCGAGCGCAGCGCGGCGCCGTTCATGATCGGGCCGACCGGCTATAGCGGACTGATGTTTCGCGAAGGCGACGTCAAGCTGGCCAGTGCCGCGGCGGCGGCCGGCATTCCGTTCGTGCTGAGCAACGTGTCGACGGTTGCGCTCGAGGAGGTCGTGCGGCGCGGCGGCGGCCGCGTATGGATGCAGGTCTACATGTACCGCACACGCGAATCGCTCGCGAAACTGGCGCAGCGCGCGAAGGCCGCGGGCATCGAGGCGCTCGTCGTCACGACGGATAGCGCGGTGTTCGGCAAGCGCGAGTGGGACCTGCGCAATTACATCGAGCCGTTGAAGCTCGACTGGCGCAACAAGTTCGACGTGCTGCGCCATCCGCGCTGGATGGCCAACGTGCTCTGGCCGAGCGGCATGCCGCGCTTCGCGAATCTCGGCGATCTGCTGCCGCCGGGGCAGGACAGCGTGAAGGGCGCGACGATCACGCTCGGGCAACAACTGGACCCGTCGCTATCGTGGGACGATATCCGCTGGCTGCGCGATCTGTGGCCGAACCGGCTGATCGTCAAGGGCGTGCTCGGCGCGCCGGATGCACTGAAGGCGCTGGAGGCCGGTGTCGATGGCATCGTGCTGTCGAATCACGGCGGGCGGCAACTCGACAGCGCGGTATCGGCGATGGACGTGCTGCCCGAGGTCGTCGAGCAGGTCGGCGGTCGACTCTGCGTGATGCTCGACGGCGGATTTCGCCGTGGCTCCGAAATTCTGAAGGCGGTCGCTCTGGGCGCCGACGCGGTGCTGCTCGGACGCGCGACCACCTACGGACTGAGCGCGGGCGGCCAGCCGGGCGCCGAGCGCGCCATCGAGATTCTGAAGTCCGAGATCGACCGGGCGCTCGGACTGTTGGGCTGCAGCGACATTGCCGGGCTCGATCGCAGTTTTCTGCGCTGGCTGCGGCATGATGTGCCGCCGTCGCGGGCGCGAACGGAACCGCAAACACACATGCAAACGGGGCGGGCGCTGGCCGCGGCTCTGCCCGCCTGAAGAATTGGAGATATTTGATGCAGCACGAACAGACCGCGGCGACCCGCGGTAACGAAGCCGTCGCCGCGCTGCGCACGGCACTCGGCGCGGACATCGTGAGCTTGCCGGACGAGTTCGGCGGGCGGCAGTTCACGGACTGGAGCGGCACGCCATCGACCAATCCGCTCGCGCTGATCCGTCCGCGCACGACGGAACAGGTTGCCGCCGCGCTGAGGATCTGCCATCAGTTCCGTCAGCCGGTCGTCACGCAAGGCGGCATGACCGGGCACGCGGGCGGCGCCTGCGTGCTCGGCGGCGAAGTCGCGCTGAGCGTCGAGCGGATGAGCGGCGTCGTCGAGATCGATCCGGTCAGCGCGACGATGACCGTGCTCGCCGGCACACCGCTGCAGGTCGTGCAGGAAGCGGCCGATCGCGCCGGTTTCATGTTCGCGCTCGACCTCGGCGCGCGCGGCAGTTGCACGATCGGCGGCAACATCGCGACCAATGCGGGCGGTAATCGCGTGATCCGCTACGGCATGATGCGCGACCAGGTGCTCGACGTCGAAGCGGTGCTTGCCGACGGCAGCGTGATCGGCGGCCAGCGCAAGATGATCAAGAACAATACCGGCTACGACCTGCGCAATCTGCTGACGGGCAGCGAAGGGACGCTCGCCGTGATCACGCGCGCGGTGCTGCGTCTGCGTGCCAAACCGCGCGCGATATCGACTGCATGGTGCGGGATGCCGGACTACGCGGCGGTGACCACGCTGCTCGGCCGCGCGCAGGAGCGCCTGCCGGCCGGCGTGTCGGCGTTCGAGGTGATGTGGCCGAGCTATTGCGACTTCGTGCGGCAACGCCTGCCCGAATTGCGTGTACCGCTCGCGAGCGATCACGCGTACTACGTACTGCTCGAGAGTTGCGGCGCGGACCCGGAGCGGCAGGCGGCAGCCTTCGAGGAGTTCCTCGCCGACATGCTCGACGCCGGCGTCATCGCCGATGCCGCGATCGCCCAATCGGACGCGGACGCCGCCGCGTTCTGGGCGATTCGCGATGCGCCAGCCGAATATCCGCGCCTGATACCGGGACGCATCTCGTTCGACATCAGCTTTGCGGTCGCACAGGCGGGCGACGCCGCGCAGCGTTGCGACGAGCGCCTGCGCGCGCGCTGGCCGCAAGCGACGATCCTCGTGTACGGCCATCTCGGTGACGGCAATCTGCACGTGGTGGTGCAGGAGCCGGACTGGACCGACGACGCGGTCGCCGACGTCAAGCGAGTCGTCTATGAACTCACTGGGGAAATGGGCGGCTCGGTATCGGCCGAGCATGGGATCGGCGAGGAGAAGCTGAGCGTGCTCGGCTTGTCACGCTCGCCGGCCGAGCTTGCGGCGATGAAGGCGATCAAGCTCGCGCTCGATCCGCACAATATCCTCAATCCCGGCAAGGTGATCGCCGCGTAGCGGGCGGGGGCCTGGCGTCGCGCATCGAACTGAGGCGCGTTCGCCGGCCATGATCGGCATGGCCGCGGCCTAACCGGCTGGGTCGGCGTCGTCGCCGGTTGCGAATACGCCGTTTTCCGGCTCTGTCTGTTCCACGTCGATGCATTGCACGCGCCAGTGACCGCTCTTCAGGTTGCCGTCGCCTTCGGCGCACCACTGCGCCCGCCCCAATTCACCTTCGAAGGGCCCGTCGGCCTGGTTCAGATCGAGCCCCTCGAGCACGCAGACCGGCACGGTGCTGTGCGCAGCGCACACGAGCGTATTGCCGCAATCCACATGCAACGCGCCCCATTCGGGCAGATCGAGCCCGAAGTGACCTTCGCGCGACCATTGCCGTGTCTCCTTGTCGAGCCAGAGAATGGCGAAGGCCATTGGGTTGACACTGTCGAACGTGTCGAGATGAACGGTCAAACGCATGACGACTCTCCGCAACGTACACGACTGATCCGGTCTTGTGCGGCACGTGCCCCGCATCAGGAATAAGATCAGTGTAGGAGCGGGGAAGCGCTCCTTGTTGACTTCGATCAAACGGACTGCTGCGCGTCTCGAGGAGTGGACACGATGCGAGCGATGATCTTCGACGGCACCTCGGCGACGCTGACCGAGCGGGACGTGCCGGACCCGCGGCCCGGTGCGGGCGAGATTCTGATCGACGTGCATGCTTGCGGCGTGTGCCGCACGGACCTGCATCTGGTCGACCGCGAGCTCGAGCATCCGAAGCGGCCGGTGATTCCGGGCCATGAAATCGTCGGCGTGGTGGCCGAACTGGGCGCGGGCGTGAGCGGCTTCGCGGTGGGCGAGCGTGTCGGCGTACCGTGGGTCGGGCGCACCTGCGGCCGGTGCCGCTACTGCCTGTCCGCCCGCGAAAATCTTTGCGACGACGCCGGCTTCACCGGCTACACGATCGATGGCGGCTACGCCGAGCGCACGGTCGCCGATAGCCGCTACTGCTTCCATCTGCCGTCGCACTACAGCGATATCGAGGCCGCGCCGCTGCTGTGCGCGGGTTTGATCGGCTATCGGACGCTGAGCATGGCGGGCGACGCCGAGCGGATCGGCATCTACGGTTTCGGCGCGGCCGCGCATCTCGTCGCGCAGGTCGCGCGTCACCGGAAGCGCTCCGTCTATGCGTTCACGCGTCCGGGCGATCGCGCGGCGCAGCAACTCGCGCTGCGCCTCGGCGCGGCGTGGGCCGGCGGCAGCGACGAGAAGCCGCCCGCCGAACTCGACGCGGCGCTGCTGTTCGCGCCGGTCGGCGCACTCGTGCCGCGGGCGTTGCAGGCGGTCGCAAAAGGCGGCGTAGTGGTGTGCGGCGGCATCCATATGAGCGACATTCCCGCGTTCCCGTACGCGTTTCTGTGGGGCGAGCGGCGCGTCGTATCGGTGGCGAATCTGACCCGCGAGGACGGGCTTGCATTCATGCGCAGCGCCGCCGAGATCCGGCTCGCGATCGAGACGACCACCTATGCGTTGCGCGACGCGAACCGCGCGCTCGACGATCTGCGCAGCGGCAATCTGACCGGCGCGGCCGTGCTCGCCGTTCATTGACGCTTGATGCAGATCAAGCCGGTTTTCGCGTCGGCGTCCATCATGTAAGCGCGAACCGCTGGGTTCCCGCCGAGGCTGGCCGCCGCGCGGTGCGACGATCCGAGGAAAGCTGATGAACACTCCGACAGGGTGCAATACCTTCCGCCGCGTGATAATCGCATCCGCGGGCGGCGCCGGATTGCCGTCGGGGACGCGCGTGGCCCAGCGGTTCGCCGCCGCGGATGCGCGCTTTCGTCTCGTCAATATCGTCTGCAATCCCGCCGCGCTATATCCGACGCTGATGCTCAGCTTTCCCGACTGGTGCGAAGCGCATCGCGCGTTGCTGCACGGCGCGCAGGTCGCACTGCGCGACGCGGTGGCCGCGTTGCACGGTGTCGTCGCGGCGACCGACGCCGAGATCGTCGATCTGACCGCCTTGCATCAGGGCGCGGCCGAAGCGCTAGCTCATACGGCGGCGCAATGGAACGCGGATCTGGTCGCGATCGCCGCGCATGCCCGCGAACATCACTGGGACAGCCGCATCGATCCAGAGGAACTGGTCGCGTTGAGCGGGCGTCCCGTTCTGTACCTGCCGCCGCCGTCCGACGGCGCGAGCGACGCCTGCGCCGCGAGCCGCGTACTGGTCGCGATCGACGGCAGCGACACCGCGCTCGACGCGCTGCGCACCGCACTCGAGGTCGCGCCGCCGGGCGCGTCCATCAAGGTCGTCTACGCGGCCGACGACCGCTTGGCGTGGTGCGAATGGCTGCCGGCCGAAGTCGTGTCGCAGCATCGAATCGATGTGCTGCGGCGCGGCGCGGCGATGCTCGAACAAGGCGGGCGCGCGGCCGAAACCGCGCTGCTCGAGTTCGACGATGAGTCCGGCGATGCATCGACTGCGATCCTCGGCGAAGCGGAACGCTGGCACGCGGATCTGATCGTGATGGGTTCGCACGGCATGCGCGGCGCGCCGCATCCTTTGCCGGGGCACGTGACGTCACGCACGCTGCGCGATGCGGCTTGTCCCGTGCTCGTGTGCATGCGTAGCGCGTCGTCGCGGCGAGCGGTCGCGACGCCACGGGCCGCGTCGCCGGAGCCGTACCCTGGCAGGGCGGGCGGGTTCTATCATCTGTAGTACCGGCGCGCCCGGCGCGCCGAATCATCCAACCTCATTGGAGAATCGGCATGTACCAGCATATCCTCGTCGCGCTAGACGGCAGCAACTTCTCGAAACGCGCGCTCAAAGAAGCAGTGGATCTTGCCGCGTTGACGAAGGGCGTCGTGTATCCGGTTTACGTGGTCGACAAGACGCCGCTTTTTTCCTATGCGGGCTACTACGACCCGATCACGCTGATTGACGCGATGCGCAAGGACGGCCACTCGGTGCTCGAAGAGGCTGAACAGGTCTGCGTGGACGCCGAGGTGCCGTGCCGCGCCGAAATGATCGAATCGGAGAGCCTGTCGGACGACGTCGCCAGTGCCGTGCTGCGCCATGCCGAGCAGGTTCATGCCGACCTGCTCGTGCTCGGCACGCATGGGCGGCGCGGCGTGCAGCGCCTCGTGATAGGCAGTGTCGCGGAGCGGGTGCTGCGCTTCTCGCGCTGTCCGGTCTTGCTGTTGCGCGACCAGCAAGCGGAGGAAGCGTAGTCCAGGGTCGCGGCGGCGGGCGCCGCGCGTGGCGCTCAAACCCGGGCCAGTCCTTCCGCGTCTTCGATGCGGACCGTCTTGCCGTTCGCGTGCACGAGGCGCTCGCGCTGGAACTTCGAGAACATCCGGCTCACCGTTTCGAGCTTCATGCCGAGAAAGCAGCCGATTTCCTCGCGGGTCATGCGCAGATGAAACTCGGCGGCGGAGAAACCGCGCGCCTTGAAGCGTTTCGACAGGTTCAGCAGAAACGACGCAACGCGCTGTTCGGCGGTCATCGTGCCGAGCAGCAGCATCTGGCTCGATTCGCGCACGATCTCGCTGCTCATCATCTGGTAGATGTGATGCTGCATCGGCTTCATGTCGCGACAGACCGCTTCGAGCTGCGCGAACGGAATGATGCATACGACGCTGTCCTCGAGCGCGATCGCATCGCAATTCTGTTTGCCCGCGCTGATGCCGTCGAGGCCGAGCGTGTCGCCGGCAATCTGAAAACCGGTCACGTGCTCGCGGCCGTCGCGATGTATGACCACGGTTTTGAACGACCCGGCGCGTATCGTGTAAATGCTCTGAAACGCGTCGGCCGCGCGATACAGTGCGTCGCCACGTTTGATGGAGCGCGTCGAGCAGATGACCGCGTCGAGCCGGGCGAACTGGTCGGTCGTCAGCCCGGGCGGCATGCAGATCGCGCGCATCGCGCAGGTGGAGCAGCGCGGCAGGTCGTGCCGTGTCGCGGCGGTGCGCGGTACGATGTGAATCGGTACGACGCGCGGGGGGCGGGGCGCGTCGTGGCGAGCTTGTGAGGCTGCGGCAACTTGCATGATCGGCTCCTGACGGTCAGGCCGATTGCGCACGAGGGATGCACGCAATCGCTTCGATGGCATGGATGGCGAGGATGAACTTCGTGGTCTCGTCGAAGACGAATCCGGTGCCTGCCGCTTCGCTCGCGAGCCGGTGCCGGACGTCAATCGCGTCGTCGACGAGGAAAACTGTGGAGACGGTGGCTGACATGGCGGTGTCCATGTCGACCAGTATTGGCCAACTGGTCTCAACAATGTATCGGCGGGGCTTTAAGTCGCACCAGGAGTTCAGGTAGTCGTTGTAGGAATATTCTTAGTGAGGGGGCCGATGCGGAGAGATCAGACGAGTGGCGGCCCGTTGACCTGTGTCAAGCCGCGCGCGGGCGCGCGCCACACACTGTCGTTCAAGACGCGCGAGGACACCACTTCGGGTCATGCCAGCGCTTTCAGAGGGAGTCCAACATGTATCAACGAATCCTGGTTGCGCTCGACGACAGTCCCAGCGCGCAGCGCGCCTTTGCCGAAGCGCTGCAGCTCGCGAAGCTGACGGGCGCCACCCTCGAAGCCTGTTGCGTGGTTGGGCACGGCAAGTGGTCGGACACCGCCGATGCGGTTTTCGTGCCGGAACCGGCGACCGCGGCGCAAGACTTCGCCAGCCGCGCGCTCGATTCGCCGCGCGAGCAGATGCGCGAAGCGCAGGTGCCCGGCAGCGTGCGCGTGATCGATGCCTACGCCGAAAGCGTGTCGGCCGTGCTCGTGCGGGTCGCCGACGAGATCGACGCGGATCTGATCGTGATGGGCACGCACGGCCGACACGGCGTGCAGCGCTTTCTGCTCGGCAGCGTCGCGGAATCGCTCGTGCGCGCGACCGACAAGCCCGTGCTGATCGTGCGGCACGATTCCGCCGCGCAGCCGCAGCCCTGAAACGCCGCGGATTCCTTAAGCGCGAACTTCAGTGCGACATCAGCACCGGCACGGTCATCGACTCGAGTATCGTGCGCGTCGCGCCGCCCAGCACGACTTCATGCAGACGCGAGTGCGCGTACGCACCCATGACGATCAAGTCGCAGCCGCGGTCGTCCGCCTGCGACAGCAACGCATCGCCGACTGGGGTGTCGGCTTCGACGGTGAAATCGTGCACGTCGATCTTCACGCCGTGACGCGCGATGGTCAGCGCGATGTCGGCGCCGGGAATCCGGTCGCGCGGCGGTTGATCGCTCGGCGAATGGACCGTCAGCAGCGACACTTTCGCGGCATGCGCGAGGAACGGCAGCGCGTCGTGAACCGCGCGCGTGGCTTCGCGGCTGCCGTCCCACGCGATCAGCACGTGCCGTCCCGGCGCCCCGAAGGTGCCTGCCGACGGCACCAGCAACACCGGCCGTCCGGCCGACAGCACGACGTGCTCGACGAACTGTTCGGCGACGAAGGCCTCGGGATCGACCGGGTCCGTCTGCCCGAGCACGATCAGATCGGCGAGACGCGCGTACGGCGGCACGGCGTCGTTCGCGTAGCCTTGCGCGACGATCCACTGACCTTCGACGTTCGCGCGCGCGAGCTCCGCGCGAAACAGCCGCTCGAGCGCGCCGGCACGCTCGAGCCGCAGGCGTTCGTGCTCCGCGTAGTAGTCGGCGGTGCCGGCCATCACGAAGAACCCGCGCCGTGGCGGCACATAGGTCGAAAACAGGCCGGTCAGCGTCGCATGAAAACGGTGCGCGAGTTGCAAGGCGATCTCGAGCCGCGGATGGGCGCGAACGCTCGTATCGAGGTGAACGAGAATGCTTTTATAGCTCATCGCGGGGCTCCGTGACAGAACTTGGGAACGGGCGCGAGCCCGTCGTCAGTTGGAGTCTATGGGCCCGGCAGGCGTGGCTGTTGACGCAGATCAAGCGGGGGCCGTCGCGCGCTCAATATGTGGCAGGTGCGGTCGACGCTTTGAAACCGCATCTGGCGGTTCTATGCTGTGCTCTGGAGGGCAGCGATCATGGTTCCTGAATCCGAGGCGCCGCGCGGGCGCTCCGCGTCAGCGTGGGCCGCGATGACATCCGGGATGCCTCGAGGCTGGCTCGATTGCGCGGTGGCATATCAAACCGTGCAGAGCGCGGCTCGCGAGTACGCGGAGCGCAGCTTCGCCGACTGGAGCAAGTCGATCGCCTTCGCCGCACAACGCGAGGCGGATTGGTTCGACGAAGCCAACCGGAGCTTCGCCGCCTGGTACGCGTGGTGGCAGGCGGCGTACGCCAACGCGCCAGGCGGCGCGCCGCTGGCGGGCGGCCTGAACGCGTGGTGGTGGAGCTCGCAGAACGCGCTGCCGTTCGCGGGCGTCGTTTAGCGGCGCGAATCGGCAAAGCCGGGGCGCGCACCGTCAATCAAGGACACGGCAAGGAGGAGTTCACATGGGAACGAATCGCGTGGCATTGGTCACAGGCGGGATGGGTGGCTTGGGCACGGCGATCAGCCGGGCGCTGCATGACGGGGGGATGACGGTCGCGGTGTTGCACTCGACGCACAACGATCACGTATCGGCATGGCTGCAGGCCGAGCGCGACGCGGGTCGCGAGTTTCACGCATATGAAGCCGACATCAGCGACCTGGATTCATGCGCGCGCTGCGCGCAAGGCGTTTTCGGCGAGCTGGGCGCGGTCGACGTGCTGATCAACAACGCGGGCATCACGCATGACACGAGCTTCGCGAAGATGACCAAGGAACACTGGGACGCCGTGTTGCGCACCGATCTCGACGGTCTGTTCAACATGACCAAGCCGCTGTTGCCCGGCATGCTCGAGCGGCGTCACGGCCGCATCGTCAACGTGGGATCGGTCAACGGTTCGCGCGGCGCCTACGGGCAAACCAATTATTCGGCGGCCAAGGCGGGCGTGCATGGCTTCACGAAGGCACTCGCGCTCGAAACCGCGAAGCACGGCGTCACGGTGAATACGGTATCGCCCGGATATCTGGCGACCGCGATGGTCGAAGCGGTGCCACGCGAGATTCTCGACAAGAAGATCCTCCCGCAGATTCCGGTCGGGCGGCTGGGGCGACCGGATGAGGTGGCGGCGTTGATCGCTTTTCTATGCTCGGAGGAGGCGGCTTTTATCACCGGTGCCGACATTGCGATCAACGGGGGCATGCATATGCATTGAGGGGGGAACAGGCGTTCGAGCAATCGGCTTTCCGATTGCTCGAACCTTCGGCCGTCAGGGCCAATCGGAGAATGCCCGCCGGCGGCTAGAAGGCGCTCTTTACAACGCCTCCATCGGCTCGCAACGCAGCTCCCGTCGTGGCCGACGAAAGCGGACTGGCGACATAGGCCACGAGGGATGCAATTTCCTGTGGCGAAGCAAATCGCTTGTTGAGCGACGTGGGACGCACTTTCTCGAAGAATTCCTTTTCGAACGCCTCGAACGATTTGCCGTCGGCCTTGGCGAGGGTCTCTACGAAGTCGCCAACTCCTCGCGATTTCGTCGGCCCCGGCAGGACGCTATTAACTGTGATACCCGTGCCGGCAACGGCTTCGGCTAGCCCGCGCGAGACCGCGAGCTGCGCGGTTTTCGTCGTCCCATAGTGGATCATTTCGGCTGGAATCTGCACCGCGCTTTCGCTCGAAATGAAAATAATGCGCCCCCAGTTGGCCTGCCGCATCGCAGGGAGATACAGGCGAGCAAGGCGCACTCCGCTCAGTACGTTGACGTCGAAGAAACGCAGCCAGTCCGCGTCGGGGATCTCCTCGAACGGCTTGGGCTCGAAGATGCCGAGGTTGTTGACCAGAATTTCGACGCCCGGATAGCGTCGCACGAGCGCTTCGGCTGTGGCGGCCGTGCTCAGATCGCCCGCAAAGCCATAGACATCGCCGCCGGTATCCGCTTTCAGCTGCATGACTACGTCATCCACAGATGACTGGGAGCGGCCGTTGACGATCACGCGAGCGCCCTCCTGCGCCAACGTGCTGGCGATAGCGAGGCCGATGCCGGCCGTGCTTCCGCTGACCAGCGCGAGTTTGCCTTTCAGTTTCAGGTCCATGCGTGGTTTCCTTTTCCTTGGACGAAGTAGACATGACGAGATCCGGTCTCGAACAACTGGATGCCGCCAACGGCTTAATGTACGCGTAATCGGGCAGTCACTGGCACTGCGGCGATGGTCGGCCTATGAAACTGCGAATGGCGGCGACGGTTTGCTCCGGCTGTTCTTCCATGAGCCAGTGCCCGGAATCGGCTATCACCACTTGATGCACGTCGTCGGCGGCGAAGCGCATGATGTAAGCCATGGTCGCGCCGAGGGAGTGGCCGCCGCCTATGGCCAGCACCGGCATTTGCAGACGTCCGCGCGAGACCGATAGCCGGTTGTCCGTCACATCCTGGTCAAATGCGGCGAATTGCAGAAAGCCCGCGTGCATGCGACCTGGCTGGGCGTAGAGAGACGCATAGTGGCGCCGCGACGCTTCTGGAAAATGCGCCGGATCGGCGGCGAAGTCATTCCAGAACCGGTCGAGGTAAATACGCTCGCGTCCCGCAACCAGCCGCTCCATATCGGGGCCGCCGAAGCGGAAGTGCCAAAGCAGCGGGCTCTTGAGGATGTCGTCCCACGGGCCCACGCCGGGAACCGGTGCATCCATCATGATGAGGCGGCTGGTACGGTCCGGGTGCGCTTCAGCGAATGCAAAAGCAACCATATTGCCGATGTCGTGACCGACAACCACCGCCTGTTGCAGCTTGAGTGCATCCATCACGCCCGCCACGTCTTCGGCTTCGTTCTTCTTGGTGAAGCCCTCCGCAGCGACCGCGGACAATCCCATGCCCCGCAAGTCTGGAGCGATGACGGTGTGGTCCCGCATCAATTCCGCCGCCAGTGGCGCCCACATGTCACCCGTGTCGGCGTAGCCGTGCAACAACACGACCGCCGGACCACTGCCGCCCACACGAACGTGAATGGTCGTGCCGTTCGACGCGATCTCCTCAGTGCGAAATCCGCCCGGAAAGGTCGTCTGGTCCGCAAATGTCGCCGTGCTGAGTCCCATCAATACGACAAGAAGCACTAGTGTCTGTTTCATCGTGATCGTCCGTTTTGTCGAGTGATTGCATGAGAGCATCGGCAACGCATCGGAGTCTTGATCGATATGCGCGTTTTTTGGCAAATATGTGCGTTTTAGCCTTTTCCCGCCGCGTTCCGTGTGCCAGAATCGGGCACGCGAAAATATCATGGCCGAAATCGTCGATTTAGTGCCAGGTGATGGCGACTTGTTCGCCTGGCTGCAGGATTCGTCAGGCCAGATTGGGGACTTCTCGATGAGGAGCAAGGCATGCAGTCAGACCTCAGCTACGGCCGGAACTTCGTCGAGCTATTCAAGGCGGACTCGGTGTCGCAACTGACCACCAAGGGCCCGAAAACGTCACGCCTGCTGGTGTCGCGCTTGCGCCGGGATACGCCCGGGCATGGACTTGTGACGCCGCCCCAATGTGATGCCGTGTTTTCGGTGATGCTTCAATTGCGCGAGCAGAAGCAAAGAGAGCTTTTCCTTGATGGCAGGTGCATCCACCGGGGCGCCTATCTGGCGCGAACCACCAGCGTGGTTAATCACCTTGAACTGCCGTGCGCGAACTTGATCAGCCCGTTCGACAAGCTGATGTTCACGGTCCCGCAAACCGCGCTGAACGAGATAGCCGATGAATCTGGCGTGGCGCGTGTCGATCATCTCTATTGCCAGCCAGGCGGGGTGCTGGACGAGACGATATGGCACCTTGCAAATTCACTTCTCCCTGCGCTGGAGCGGCCACACGAAGTGAGTTCGATGTACGCCGAACACGTCATGCTGGGTGCGTACACCTATTTCGCGCAGCGGTTTGGCGGTATGCACATGCGAAAAGGGCGGCCGGGGATGCTTGCTCCATGGCAACTGCGGCGTGCCAGGGAAGCCATGTCATCGCAGATCGACGCCGACGTATCGTTGAAAGCGCTTGCCACCGAGAGCGGACTGTCCGTCAGCTATTTTGTTCGCGCATTCAAGGCAAGCACCGGGGACCCGCCGCATCGCTGGATGTTGCGCCATCGCATTGAACGCTCGAAAGCCCTTCTCCGCCGCACCGAGGCGTCCCTCGCCGAAGTCGCAGCCAGTTGCGGGTTTGCGGACCAAAGCCATTTCGCCCGCGTGTTCAAATCTTTCGTGGGAGTCAGTCCCGCCGCATGGAAGCGCAGCATCCGAAGCTGAATATGCACACCTAGCCGGGTTGAAGGTGAGGGCACTCCGTTTGGAACCAATAGTCGACGAGGCGCTGTGCCGCTTGTAGATCATCCGGGTAATACGGATCGTCAAACCACGGTGACGGGTCGTAGCCCGCTTTCCTCAAAGCAGCGAGTTCGCTTTGGTGCTCCGCCATCGTGGTCGGCCCGTTTGTCTTGAGCGCAGCCAGGTCGCGGCACTCCGTCGGGGTGAGGTGAGGCCCGGCGTACGGCATGCCGGCCGCGACACAGCCGCCCAACAATATAACCAGAGCGGGAAGTAGTGACCGCGTTCCAGGCCGATTTCTCATAGCAAGCCGATCTCTTTGAGCCCCAAACGCTGTCTGACTAACTCATGCAACTCAGGGAGAGCTTTCCGGCGCACGAAGGATTCCGGATCCTCTATGTCGAGTTCGTGAAGCGTCTGATTGGGTCCCGCTACGGGGACTGAAACCGCCGCCCCAGGTAGTGGGCTCTGCGGCGGTATCCATGTTCCTACCAATCTGCCGTCCTGGCTGATGATCGTGATTTTCGACATTTTCAGAACCAGTCCTGGACATTCAGATTATGGGGAACCGGATTTGGACCGGGATTGGTGATGGTAATCGTATAGTTCAGACCGTTATTCGTCGCAATCACACCCTGATTGACGGTCACAAGCACGTCGCTGCCGATCACGTCGTCGATGATGTTGGGAGCTTGAACAACGACGCCTCCGTCGAGCCCGCTGCCGATTGTCGTGGTCCAGGTGACCGTTTGCTCTGGCTCCAAAGTGAAAAGGCCGCCTACTGAACGATGTTGAGCCATGGTGTCAGGACCTCCAATGCTCGGCTTGCGGATATGCAAAGATGGCTGAGATCGAGCCGTTGTGGACTCTCAGCGTTTCAGACAATCCCGCCGCCGGTGGCGAGTTTCCCGGTCTACTCCCCACCGGGATAAGGTTCAGGGCAGTCCTAGGGCTTTCCTGCCGCGCGAAGCGCCGCTTTCATGCTCGTTTCTATGTCGAGAAGTTTCGCGCCGAGCTCCTCAAAGCTGCTGCGCCCCTCTCCGAATATCTCGCCATTCATGTAGATCGTCGGCACAACGCTAATGTCACGCGCCGACACCTCGCTCTGAAAAATTCCCCCGTCGATCGTAATGTTGTGGATCCGTGGATTAATCACGGTCATCATGTTCAGCGCTTGCACAACGTCCACACAGCTTCGGCAAGAGAGCGAAATGTAGGTCTCGAAATAGTAATCACGTTCTAGCGTTCGAATCTGTTCAATGGTCGCAGAGTCGGCTATCACGGGATGTCCTCCGACCTGGAGTATTGCGAGGACAAGGGATGAAAACTCTGGCCCTGTTGGAGTGGCGGCAAACTGAATACCGGCCTTCGCTCCGGCCTGCCTGATCGAAAATGATGGCTTGCGTTCGTCTCCTTGCTGCTCCTCGATGACCGTCACGAGATCTGTCAACGACGCGATTTCGTTCAACATCGTCAACAACTCGTGCGACCGTTGATTACCGCGCTGCGACACGATCAATTCGACTGGTCTGCGGATGTTTCGCAGATACGCTTGCAGTTGCGATCTGAGGCTGACGCTGAACATGTCTCGCTCCCGTACCAGGCTGCACGAGCTTTATGTGCACTGCCGCAATTTTGCTGGGGCTACCTGACAACACCGACGTGGCTCAATAGCAGCATAGATGCTCGCGGCTGAACTGCCAATCTGCCTGACTCGGGATACGTGGGCCTTCCCGCTTGCACTCGCTGGTTTCATTGGCCCGGTGCGGAAACCGCGCCGGGAGTTAGCGCAGCGGGCCACGAGGCCGTCACCGTCCACGTTGACGGGACGTTGCCGTGCGCTGCATCGAGCACAGAGTTGTTGTCGTAATCAGGAGGGGCTCTCAGACCTTGCTGCCAACGCCGTGGTGGACCGTGAAGAGGCCCTCCGGATCGTAGCGCCGTTTGATGTCCAGAAGCCGCGAATAATTCGCTCCCCAGAATGCCTGTTGCCAGTCCGCCTGAAAGTAGTCGGATTCGTTGAGATAGGTGCCAGCGCCGGGCGCGATTGCGCGTAGGGCTGTCATGGCATTCACGATGCCGGAGCGACTTGCGGCGGCCTTTGTGTGATCCGATGCCGGCAAGCCGGAGAAAGCTGACGGGCCGTTTGCCGCGCTGACGGCCCAGGCGAATGCGTCCGCAACCTCGGGGTTCATTGCGGTTCCGCGCGCCGCGTCGATCACGGCGGCGGGAGCACCGGCGAGGCCCTTACTGAACTGCAGCGCGAGTTCCCAATGACGGCTTGCGGCAAACCATGCATCGACAAACCGGCCCTGGTTCTCTTGTCGTAGCAACGAGGCAGGTAACCAGGCGGAGTTAAAGGCATACCAGAATGAACCCACTTGATGAGCATCACCAATCCACCAGAAGTGATCGGTGGAAGCGCCTGGCCGGTTATCGAAATCGACGATATCGGGCGCATAGCGGCGGAAGAAATTCGCGTCCCAGAAGTACCGCGCCGGCAGGGCATGCACCGCAAAGCTTTCCGCACCGGCGTAATCGTCCCGGTTGGCCGACAGAAATTCGATCAAGGGTTGCCACTGGGCGCGAGCCTGATCCTCGTTGAGATCCTGGAAGACCATGCGAATCCGCAACAGGTTATCGGGCCTGACTATCACCTGCTCACCCCAATGCGCGTTGAATAGCCTCGTCGCATATAGATCGATGAAACGGGCGAGGAGCCGTCGATACGCGTCGTCCGAATGGGCCGTGACGTCGAGGTTGACCGCACCGAAACTGGCGGGCAACTCGTGTGTGGCCAGGACGAGGCGCGTGACGACGCCGAACGTGCCGCCTCCGCCGCCTTTCAGCGCCCAGAACAGGTCAGGCTCACGCACTGAGTTGACGACGCGGGTCTTACCGTCGGCGGTCACGATCTCGGCTTCGAGGAGGCTCGCGGCGGCGAGGCCATAGCGCTTCGAGAAGCTTCCGAAGCCGCCGCCTTGCACCAATCCCGCTACGCCTACGGATGTGCAGCCTCCGCCTTGTACGTAGCGCCCGCTGCCGCTGGTAACGGCCTGATAGACGTTCAGCCAGATGCAACCGGCGGCAACCGACACCGCGGGAACGGGCGCGGCGCTCGAACCCTGCGGCGTGAACGCCTCGTGTACGGTGATGGCGTTCATCGGGCGCGTCCAGATCAGCAATGAGCCGGGGGCGCTGGAGGTACCCAGGTAGCTGTGCCCGCCGCCTTTGACGACGAGCCTGACGTTGTGGCGGCGCGCGAAATTGATCGCTGCAGCGACATCGGCAGCGCTCTCGGCCGCGACGACATAGGCAGCCGGAGACGATTGCCACGCGTCGAGCCAGCCGGAATTCTGTGTCAGGCCAGCTTGTTCGCCGATGTAAAACGGGTTGGTGAGTAGCTTCTGGATCGCAGGATCGCCGAAGTCGGGCCGCGTGACCGGCGAGAGCCGACCGCCGAGCGCCTCGTTCAGCTCCGCCCATCGAGATGCCTCGGGCCAGCCCGGCGCGTCCGGCTCTACGTAGCGTGAGGTGGTGGCCGCCTGAGCGTTCGGCAGCACGGATGTGGCCGCCAGCGCGAGACCGGCACCGAGGACGCGACGCCGCCGTCCGTCCTTGATCGTTGCAGCACGATTTTTACTCATGGTTTCGAATCATTTTGAATCTCATGGTAAATCGACTGGTCCGCAAAATCTGTAGTCGCGCGGAATTCCAGCATCGGGTAGTCGATATAGCCTTCGGCACCACCCGAAAAGAACGTGTCGCGTTGCGGAACATTCAGTGGTGCGCCGACGGCGAAACGGTCCAGCAGATCGGGATTCGCAAGGTACAGGCTGCCGAATACGGCGGCGTCTGCACGGGCGCTTGCAATCAGCGACGCGGCGCTGTCCCGGTCGAGACCACCACCCATCAGTAACGGACCGTTGAACAGCGGCCGCACCAGCGCCCGGTAGTCAAACTTGCTGGCCCGCGCCAGATGCAGGTATGCAAGCTTCAACGGACTGAGGCGTTGTACGAGATATTGGTAGGTCTCCTGCGGCGCGGCATCGGTCACGCTGTTGAAGCCCATCTCTGGCGAAATCTTGATGCCGACGCGATCGCTGCCGGCTTCATCGATCATCGCGTTCAATACTTCAACGATAAAACGCGTGCGATTCTCGAGCGATCCGCCGTAACGGTCGGTGCGTTGGTTGGTCCCGGACGACAGAAACTGTTCAGGCAGGTAGCCGGAAGCCGCGTGCAGTTCGACACCGTCAAACCCCGCCTGCAGCGCATTACGCGTGGCGGTCATGTACTCGTCGACGATCCCGGGAATTTCGTCGGTCTCGAGTGCACGCGGTACGACGAAGTCCTGTCGTCCAGTTGCGGTGTACACCTGGCCCTCGGCTGCAATCGCCGAAGGCGCCACGGGCGTTGCGGCATTCGGCAGCATGCTCGGATGCGAGATGCGTCCAGCGTGCATCAATTGCAGGAAGATCAGACCGCCGCGCGCGTGGACCGCGTCGGTGATGCGTTTCCATGCGTCGATCTGCGCGGCGGAATAGATGCCCGGTGTACTCACATAACCTTTTCCCATCGGCGACGGAAAAGTGCCTTCGGAGATGATCAGGCCGGCATCCGCGCGTTGAGCGTAGTGCTGCGAAGCAAGCTCGGACGGTACCCCGGTTGCGTCGTCGGCGCGCGAGCGTGTCATAGGCGCCATGACAAGGCGGTTGCGCAGGGTATGGCGGCCAATGCGAACGGGTTCGTTGAGCGGATTCACGTCGATACCTCGAAAGAGTTGAAGGGTAGCGACACGATAGATAGATCCATTGACGGGATAAATATCTATAATTGAAAACATTAATCCATCGGTGGAGCAATTGGCGTGGAGATACTGAGCTACATGCGTCTGTTCGTGGAAGTCGCGCGCACGAAGAGTTTTCGTCGGGCGGCGGAAATACTGGAGATCCCGAACTCGACGCTGTCGCGCCATATCGCCGAGTTGGAGAAGACAATCGGTCTGCGCTTGCTGAATCGCTCGACGCGCAAGGTCGAGCTGACGGAAGCTGGCGAGGTGTATTTCAAGCGCTGCCAGAGCATCGTCGAGGAGGCGCAGATCGCCCACGAATTGTTGCTTGAAGTCGCTGAACGTCCCACCGGCACGCTACGGGTGTCGATGCCCGCGGATCTCGCCACAGGTTATTTCGCCCCGATCATCGCCGACTTTGCGAAGACCTACCCGCTGATCGCGTTTGAATTCGACCTGTCTCCGCATCCGGTCAATCTGTTGGCGGAACCGTTTGATCTGGCGATCCGCGTCGGTCCGCCGCCCTCGGCGCCATCGACGCTCGTCGCGCGGCCCATTGCGATGCTTCCTCGCTATCTGTACGCGTCACCGGAGTATCTAAAGCACGCGGCGCCGCTCACGCACCCCAACGATCTCGACAGGCACGTGGTGTGTATCGTGGAAGGTCCGGCAAGACTGGGACGCGTTGCAAGAACGTTTCATCGCGGCGACGAGTCGGTCGACGTGATGATCGGGACACGCTTTGCGATGAACAGCGTCGCGCTGAGTCGGGCACTGGCGTTGCGAGCGGTCGGGCTCGCCGTACTGGACAATGTGCTTGCGTCGGACGATCTCGCGTTGGGACGCCTGGTCCGCGTGTTGCCTGACTGGAGCCTCTCGCCTGTTCTAGTGCACGCAGTGACCGAAACTCGTTTGCTGCCGGCAAGAGCGCGGCTATTCATTGATTTCCTGAAAGTACGACTGGGTGTACCGGCGCTACACTTCGAGCGCTCTTTCGATCAGAGGACTCCATGAAACGCCCTTCAGCCTGTTCAATCGTGGCATCGACCGTCGTCCTCGTCGGGGCCGCAATTCTTTCATCGCCCTCCCACGCCGAGATCACGGCACGCCAGAGGGACGTTGCACAACACGGCGCGGACGTGATGCCGTTCTCCCTTGCGGCTACCACTCACATCTTTTCGAAGACAGCAGACGGCGGGATTCAGCAAGTCGTCACGAAACATCAAGATCCGAAGCAGGTCGCTCTGATACGCGGGCATCTGGCCGTGATCGCCCGGCAGTTCTCGGCGGGCGATTTCGAGGCGCCGGAGCAGATTCATGGCAATGACATGCCGGGCTTGGCCACATTGCGTACCGCGAAGCCGGGCGAACTGCAGATCTCCTATCGCGACTTGCCCAATGGCGGCGAACTCGTCTATCGGACGCATGAGCCTCGCCTCGTCGCTGCGTTGCACGCATGGTTCGATGCCCAGTTGGCCGATCATGGCCACGATGCGATGGCGGGGCACGACTCCGGCATGATGCACCATCATCCGATGGACACCTCGGCAGCGGAATAGGTCGTGCACAGGACCAACGCTCCAGTGGCCGAGCTATTCGATTTTCCCTCCGTCCTACCGACATAGCCGGACGCGTTGCGCGAATCGGCTCGACTGCGCCCGCGCGATGCGAACATGGTCGTCCGCCAGCTCGATTTCAGGTGAACATTTGCGCTCGATACTCACGCCTGAAGCGGCCGCTGGGGTCGATAGTGGCTAGCGGTCATTTAACGCTAGCGCTACCATCCTGGAGTCGACCGGATATTACGGGGCTGGAATGAGCATTTTGCTCACCGGCAGGGCGATATCCTGCCATTCGCAGCCGGCAGAGGTGCGCCCCAAACGACTAGGTAAACCCCGCATGGCGGTCCACCTACCAGAAAATTAACATTTGTAACGTTACGGCTAACGTTGATCCGTTGTTCTTGAGTTCAAGGTCGCAACAGAACAAATACCGACCAGGTCCGAGCACTGCGGTTTCCGAATGTCGATAACGAATGCCCGGCTGCGAACCGTAAAACGTGTGCGCACCGTCAAAATAAATAGCCCATATGGACCGTCTGGGTAAAGACCGCAATGCAAAAGAGAGTATCGAAGGCCATTTTCAAGTCCAAAGCATGTGAACTGTTCCGGCAAGTGGAGATGCTTGGGGAGACCATCGTCGTCACGGACCGGGGGCAACCCACCATCGAAGTCAGGCCTTATCGCAGCAAGGGGGAGGATCCGCTCAAGCTGCTGCGTGCTTCGATCGTGCATTTCGACGTGAAGCACTCGTCTGTTGCAGTGGCGTTGGAGCAGGACGACCGATGATCACACCTGCGCCAGTGTCCCGGCTGAGCAGGCAGAAGGCGTGTAGTCATGCTGCGCGCGATGCGATAGACAGGGAACCCGATCGCAGTGAGGTCGTGGTCTCGGCGATCAGTGGGTGCGAAATCCCGGAGCCACGCGAGGATTGGGTACTCGGACCGTCCGCACCTTTAACTGCACCGATTCGCTTCAGTCCATGATCGGGTCGGCGCCGTATCCATGCACTGCCGCTATCCCACGAACGCGTCACCGAAGCGAGAAGTGAACGACAAGCCTCGAAGCCCGCAAGAACCATGTGCCGCCAAAGGCTGATCCCGACATTCCGGAGACCCAATGCTTAACAACCTCACCATTCGCGGCGGCCTGACGCTGGTCATCAGCGTTTTCATTGCCTTTCTGCTGACCGTGATCGGCGTCGGGTACGGTGCGCTCAAGCTCACCAGCAGCGGGCTGGAGGACGTCCGGCACCGCGCCTCCACGCTGGAGCAACTGAGGGGTAGCTCTGAACAGCTTCTTCAGGTGCGGCTGGCGCTCAGCAGTTACGAGACGCTCTTCAGCGCCGGCAAGCAGAGCGACGGGCTTCTTTCGGCGGCGCACAAGGCGCTGGAAGAATCCACGGCTGCGTTCCGCAGTTACGCAAATGGACCTTTTGCCAGCGACGAGGAAAAGCGGCTTGCGCAGGCCGTCGAGCAGGCACGCGCCGCGCTCGTCGACCGCGCGATCGAGCCGGAATTCAAGGCGCTCACGGACTACGACTTCAACACCTTCCACACTATTCAGGGCGAAACGGCGAACACCTACTACGCGGCCTATGCGAAGACGTTCGACGCGCTCAACCAGTTGCAGGCCGCCGAAAGTCAACGCCAGGCCGAAACATCGGAGCAGCGCCTGCGCATCGCGACGCTGCTGTTCGGGGCGATCGGCGCAATTGGGGTTGTGGTCGGGATGATGGCGCGAGTGGGCCTGTCAGCGGCGTTGGTCAAGCCAGTGAACCGGACGATCTCCCACTTTCGCAGCATCGCTGCGGGTGACCTGACGATCTCTGTCGGGTCGCGCTCGCGCAATGAAATGGGCCAGCTGCTGTCGGCGCTCACGCAGATGCGCGATGGTCTGGTCGATACAGTGTCGAAGGTGCGCGGCAGCACGGACGCTATCACCACTGGCGCGAACGAGATTGCCTCGGGCAATGCCGACCTCTCCAGCCGTACCGAGCAACAAGCCGCGGCGCTTCAGCAGACGGCGGCCAGCATGGAACAGCTATCCGCGACGGTGAAGCAGAACACCGACAACGCGAAACAGGCGAGCCGCCTCGCGCAGGGCGCGCTGGAGACGGTGACGCGCGGCGGCAACGTCGTGACTCGCGTGACAGAGACGATGGACGGCATCACGGAGTCGTCGCGTAGGGTCACGGAGATCATCGGCATGATTGAAGGCATCGCTTTCCAGACCAATATCCTCGCCTTGAACGCCGCGGTCGAGGCGGCCCGTGCGGGTGAGCAGGGGCGCGGCTTCGCGGTGGTCGCATCGGAAGTGCGCAGCCTCGCGCAGCGCTCGGGCGCGGCTGCGAAGGAAATCAAGGAACTGATCGGCGACTCGGCCGCGAAGGTGGAACAGGGCGCATCGCTCGTCGGGGAAGCGCGCAGGACGATGCAGGAGGCGATGGAGTCGGTCGGCCGGGTAAGCGGGATCATGAGCGAGATCGAAGCCGCCGCGCTCGAACAAAGCGCCGGCATCGATGAGGTCAACAAGGCGATCAGCCAGATCGACGAAGTGACGCAGCATAATGCCGCGCTCGTCGAGGAAGCCGCGATGGCCGCGAAATCGCTGGAAGCGCAGGCGGATGTTCTGCGGAATGCGGTGGCGGTGTTCCGCATCGATCACGAGCGTCCATCGACGGACCCAGCGCAAAACGGAAGTCCGGCTGTCGGCGCGCCTCGATACGACCATGCGACAGCGGGCGGCCCGGTCGCTCTGGCAATCCGTTAGCTGGCAGCGGGGGGTGTTTCGCTAATGAAGGATTCTCTGCGTTCGACGTTCGCTGGTTGTGCATATGAACCGCGTGTCGAAAGACAGCAGAATTGTGCATGGAGGCGGTCGCATCGCCAGCGGACATTGTTGGGGAGGCAGTCGTGAGTCAGGAAAACGCATTGGCAACCAGCTTGAGTCCCAACAGCGGAGATAGCGAGGTCGGCGCTGCATCCACGCGGCGCGAGGGTTCACGGATTCCCGCAATCGAGCCGGCGCAAACTGCGGTTCTCGTCATGCACTATCAGACCGACATTCTCGGGCTCTTTCCCTCGGTCGCGCCGGCCTTGCTTGCCAATACGCGCAAGCTCTGCGACGCGGCGCGGACCAAAGGCGTCAGCGTCTATTTCGCCAACCTGCGCTTCAGTCCGGGCTATCCGGAAGTCAGCCCATTGAACAAGAATGGGCAGGGAATCAAGCAACTCGGTCTCTTCGTCGATGATCAGACCTCGCCGGAGTTGGGCCAGCGTGCCTGCGAACCGGTCATCGTTGCGCATCGGGCCAGTGTGTTCTTCGGCACCGACTTGCAAGCACGACTTCTCGCACAAGGTATCGATTCGCTGATTATGGTCGGCATTGCATCGACCGGCGTTGTGCTGTCGTCGGTCGCGTATGCGAGCGACGCGGACTTTCGCCTCTACACGGTGAAGGATTGCTGCTATGACCCGGATCAGGTGGTACATGAACATCTGTTCTCCACCGCATTCGATTCGCGCACCACGGTACTCTCGCTCGAGGAGGCCTTGCTGCTGCTCGCCTAGAGGTTCGACGTCCGCTGTCGGGCAAGCCCGGGCAAGTCGGGTGACCGATGGTTCACCGGCGCGGTGGACCGCTTCTGGCCGCACTCGATCAGCGGCGAGGAGACGAGGGATGCGGTCGTCGATCCGTCCAACGCGATGGCGTTTCTCGTCCGGGCTCGCCGTTGCTGCGGTCAACCTCGTCAAAGGTCGAATGGCTCGACAGTCCTGCCATAAAGGGATCGGTCCGCCGGCGTTGTTTGCTGGGTATGCGCACGCAAGTTCAGAAGCTCATGGTGATATGGTCACTTGAGGCTATTAAGGTCTAATGCGTCGGCGATCGCCTGCAGACCAGCGTCGTTCGGATGCAGGTTGTCGCCACTGTTGAAAGCGGGCAAAAAGGAGGTGGGGTCAGTCGGATCGCTCACGGCGCGAGCCTGGTCCAGCACGGCATCGCAACCGCTCGACGGGCTCAGCACAAACGCGTTGACCTCTTCGCGTGTAGTTTCGATCGCGGGTGTCCAGAACGGCGTGCCGTGAAACGGTGTCAGCGTGGAGCAGACAATCTTGACGTCGGCCCCGTGCGCGCGGGCGATCAACTGCTGGAACGCGGCGATCAGATCCTGCGCGCTGGATGGTGTGTTGGAGTTGAGGTTGTTCACGGCATCGTCGGAGACGATGACCCACTTCACTCCCGGCTGGTGCAACGCGTCCCGATCGAAGCGGTTGAGGCCCGCTTCGCCGCCGCCATCGGTGAAAAAGTTATTGCCACTGATTCCCTCGTTCAGTACACCGATTGCCATGCCGGCATCGAACAGGCGCTTGGCAAGATCATTCGGCCAGCGGCGATTAGCGTTGCTGCTGGATGCGCCCCCGTCCGTGATCGATGCGCCAAATGCCACCACCGCGCCGGTTGCCTGCGCATTTTGGACGTCGACGTTCGTCAAAAAATAATACGCCTGACCTGCAGGGTTAGCAGTGAAGCCGGTGAAGCTCGGCTCGGCACCGATGTTGCCCGGCGCGACATAGACGTCCTGTAGCGAGCCGCCGTGGCCCGTCGACTGCGGCGAGGTTTCGCCGGGCAGATACAGGCTGACGGCAATATCCGCGAGCGGCGGCACGTCGAACGGAACAGGGTCGCTCGCGATTGACGCGCCTGCGGGCAGCGTCACACCAGGTTGGCCCGCGAACGTCACCGTTCTTGTGCTGCTGGCGACCGTAGTGGGACCGCTGTCACGCAGGGCAACATTAACGTTGCCGATCACGACTGGCTGGCTCCCGTAAAGGTTCGACAATTGCACACGGACGGCCGACCCCCCGATGCTGGTGTGCACGATCTGGCGCACGGTCACGTTGTTGAAGCCCGGTGAATCGGTGACCCATGGTGCGACCGCCCAGGTACCGACCCATGGAATCGATACCGTGCTGCCAGACGCTCCTCCTGAACCACTCCCGGATGTTGCGCCCGAACCACTTGCTGGTGTTGCGCCGGACCCGCCAGTTCCGGCCGCGCCGCCACCACCACAAGAGAGACAAACCGTCGAGAAAAGTGCGATCAGCGCGCGTCGAGACCACGCGCTGCTACTGTCAGCCGCTGCTTGCAATCGGTCCATAGTGCCTCTCAAAGCGGTCCGCGGAGCACATGAACCTCAACCTGTACACGAACGAACACCCTGATGCAAGACGCATTTTTTATACTCGCGAATCTTCCTAAGCCTTCGTTATGCTGCGCAGTGCCACATAAACAGTGGAATACGGATCCCACTTTGCGTAAACGTAATCCGGTCTGCCGACGGTTTCGCCGCCACCTCACGCCGATTTGCGGCTGGCCGAAGCCCTGACCGCGCGGCGCGGCCGCCGAACTTCCAGCGCAGCGTGCTCGACATCGCGCCAGAATTCGCAGAGCCCCGGATAGACCGCCTCGCGCCAACGCGGACCGATAAACAGGTCGTAGTGATTGCATCGCTCAACGGTAAACTGACGCCGGGGGAGCATCGGCGATGCTTCGTGCAACGCATGCGCGCAATGGGTTTGCCCCGCGCCCGTGATCTCGTCGCTGTCGCCTTCGATCGTGCACAGCGGCGTATCGCGCAGCGCGGCGATCCGCACCTGACGCCCGGCGACCGACCACAGATTGCGCGGTAACAGATGCTCGTGAAACACCACACGAAGCATGTCGAGGAAGTAGCACTCCGCCATATCGAGGACCGCGGCATATTCGTTCGCCGTACGTAACGCTTGCTGCGCACCTGACATATCGCCGGCGAGCCACCTGGACCAGTATTCCGCTTCGAGGCGCAGATGCCGCTCCGGATGCGCGGCAAAGAGCGCGGCCTGCTGAATGAAACCGGGATACACGAGGCGTCCCGCGCCGCGATAGGGGGGAGGCACGAGATCGATCGCATTGTCGTGAAACCACTGGAGCGTATGGGAGCTCGCGAATCGGTCCGTGACGGTCGGGTTCAAACGGGTATCGACCGGACCCCCGAGCAGCGAGACGCTCGCGATCGGCGCGGCCCCGTCCGTGGCGAGCAGCGCCGCGGCGCCCAGCGCGGGCACGCTCGCCTGGCAGATCGCGACCACATGAACGGGCGGCCCGAACGCGCGGGCGGTGCGCATGAAGCCTTCGAGCGCCTGCACGTAATCGTCGAGCGCGAGCGGGCCCGCTTCGCGCGGTACGTCGCGCGCGTCGGCCCAGTCGGTCACGAACACGTCACGTTCTTCGAGTAGCGTTTCGACGGTCTCGCGCAGCATGACCGAATGGTGTCCAGCGAGTGGAGCACACAACAATACCGGCCGCTTTTCGTCAGCAGATGACGTAGGTGCTTCGCGGTTGAATCTGAGCAGCGCGCCGAGCGCCGGCGACGCGGCGACGCTTTCGGAGACGGCCACGCGGCTACCGTTGGCGACAACGGAGTGGATCGCGAACGGTGGCGTCCGCTCGAAAGCGCAGGTCGATCTGAGCAGCCAGTAGCCGAAGGCGTCGGCCGCCTGTTCCACGCCGAGCCAGCCCGCTGGCGCGCACGGCCTTGGGCCGGATTCGGAGAGCACTCCCCCGGCCAGCGCCCGAGCTAGACGTTGCTGGGCATCGACGAACGTGTACCACATGAGGAACTCCGGCGTTCGTCGATCATGAGGGCAGCATTGCCGCACCGGCGCGAACGCGTGAGACGGATACCGCGGAAAGCTTACCGCGAAACGTCGGCGCGATGGACGCGAAATCTGTATGCGCAACGGCGTGCGTCGGCAGCGGAGCTGAAAGCCTTGCGCAAGCCGGTGACGTCGAGCGCGTCTCACGTCTCAGGTCTCACGTCTCGCGTTGACGCTTGACGTGGATCAACACGCACGCGAGGCGTGGAATTACGCTGACGGTGGTAGCCGCTCGCGATAACCCGAGGAGCATCCGATGGCCATTTCAGCAAACGCGCAGCAAGGAACCTGGTCCGTGAGCGTCCAGACCGAAGAGGCGCAGGAGGGCGGATTTCAGGCGACGATCCACGTCAAACATGGGTCGCCCGAGGGCGACTTCGAACGCACTTTTCACCAATCACGGGTGTTCGCCGTGGAAAGGGAAGCGGCACTCGAAGGACTGCGCGAAGGCATGACATGGATCGCTCTGAAAACGACGCGGACCATCGGCGTGTAGAAACGGGTGGAGGTTCGCGGTCACGGCAAGGATCAGGGATCGACCTTGCCGTCTTCGATCAGAAGGTGTTTTGCGGCAGAGCGTGGATCGAAGGACTGCCAATCTTCGTCATCGCTCCACCCGGCTCCTTCTGAAGTTGATATCGTGATGGGGCGCGTTGTACCCGATCGGGGGAAATTATGCGCTCTCAAATCGTCGGTCTTGGCAATGGCATGGCGGGCGCGCTCACACTCGTGCTGTCTGGCTGTGTCTATTACGGCCCCTATTCATACTATCCGGGAGTGGGTGGCTATTACAGCTGCACTAGTGCCACTGCAGAATCAACCGCTGGCAATGGGCCCACGCCGGCAAGCGGTACCGCCAGCGCAAACGCCACGCCAAACGACCTGCCGTCGTCGGGCGAGAATTGCACGTATGTCGCGGTGCCGCCGCCTGCTTATTATGGCTATCCCGGCTACTACGGGTACTACGGTTATCCGGGCTATTACGCCTATCCATACGGCTACCCGTGGCCGGGCTACTACGGATGGTGGGGACCTTCGGTGGTGATCGGGGGTTACTGGGGTGGCGGCTATCGGCATGGAGGCTATTACGGCCACTGGCACGGACATGGTGGGCATTGGCATTGAGGAGCCGTCAAATACGTTAAAGGCTTCGCGAAGCGAGCATGTCTACCCAGCGACCAAGATGCAACATTGAATCGGTATAAACATATCGAAACAGAATGATTTTCACCGCGGTGGTTCGTCGCTACGCTTTGCTGCATATCGACAGTGGGGAGTTCGGTCCCGGCGGTGTTTTCCGACGTGCTGGCTTGACAGAAAAGCAGGTGCAAATGATTGCGCGGCGCGTGAGCTTTTCACGCGCCGCGTTTTTTTGTCGGTAGATTGGACATCAGGCAGCAGACTGGGCCCTACTACAGACCCCTAGACTTCCAAAAGGCACTTTGATATTGTCGCCGCCATGAAAATAACCAATCATCGCGCGCGGGGCGCAGTCGTCTTTCTGGTCGCGTTCGTCATTATCTGGACTCGTGCAACTACCCGGCTTGAACACGGATTCCTGTGGGCGGAGGACGCGCCCATCTTTATTCTGCAGGCGCATCAGTTGGGCTTGCGCGCCATCCTGACAAACTATGCCGGCTATTTGCATCTGGTACCTCGGCTGATTGCCGAAGCGCAGCGCGCTATCGTGCCATTCAGCGCGACTCCCTATTTTTTCGTGTGGTGCTGCGCGGCTATCACGTCAGGCATATGCGCATACATCGCGTTCGCACTTCGCCAGATTACACCGGTCGCGGCCGCATTCATGGGCCTTGCGCCGGTTCTCGCTCCTCAGAACGGCGAGGTGCTGCTCTCGATCACATACCTGCAATGGTTTCTGCTGCCTGCGCTGCTCGTGCTGTTGTGGGAGGCAGTTTTTGAAAGTCAGGGTCGCCGGTCGCTGCCGCGAGCCATCGCGGTCGCATTGTTGGCGCTGACCGGGCCGTTCGGTGTTCTCCTCGTGCCGATCGTCTCGATCGCTATCGCGCTGCGCCGCCTCAGATCACGAGCTGCGTCCATCAACTGGCCGATTCTGGCGACATATTTCGTCGCCGTTGCAGTGCAGACCATCGTTATGCTGCGCAATCCGCAGCCACCGAAAGGAGTACACGATATCCCCTGGGTCACCTGGATGATTCAGGCGATGTTTACGGATTTCCTCCCCTCGGTGATCGCCACCACCACGGCCGGCTATCTATTCGCCGCGCTTGTGATCGGTGTTTGCGCTCTGTCGCGTACGCGGCTGGTGTTCGCATGTCTGCTTTACCTTGGCGTGCTTATCTGGGGTCTGGGTGTCACGAGAGTGGCGCCGGCCGTGCAAATCGCCTGGTTCGCAACTGGCGCGCGCTACGTCTACCCGTGGGGCATTTTCATGCTATGGACGTTGACGCTGTCGATTGTCACCACGAGGATTACATTGCTCAAACCGGTAGCGGCGGTTCTGATTTTCCTGATTCTGCTTGCTTCCGGCGAACGATTCGAAGCGCAACTTCTGCAGCAGTGGGAAATTCAATCGAACGCTACGTCTTATCACGTGACAGTTCCGCCGGGCTGGTCCATCGATTTCGAGCGGTAGAAGGCAGTGTTCCGAGAGATGTGCAGAAAGTCTGAAGGCAGGAAGAGTGCCCAAGCATAGGGTGGCCGCGGTGTAAGTTGATGAATGTCCAGTTCGTCAACCTGCCCTCGGGAGGGCTTACGCCATGGCCACGACAAAAATCGTAGTACCAACCGGCCGCCAGCGGAAGCGCTGGTTGCCGGCGACCGCGCCTCATGGCGCACATACCCATAGGTCACCAACCCGATGCGTGACGGGGAGCCGTTACCGGGACGCCGTTTCCGAGTGCCTCCGTATCCTTGCGTGCCCGCGTTCCAACAAGGAATCGACCGGCACCGCAATTGGCACCAGCTTGCTTTGCACCAGGGATTGAGCCGCCGCTCGAGAAATTCCCAGACCTCGAAGGATGGCTGCAACGGCCTGCTCCGGCTGCACGGACTTCTCAGCACCTTCCTCGGCAAAACGCCGAATCGTCGTCAATGCCGTCCCGGCAATCACGTCTAACGCCAATTCGACCGTCACGTCCCGGAAACGGCCTTCTGCCAGTCCTTGCTGAATGTGGATGGGCAAGTAGACATAGATCAGGCTGCTCGGGCCCGCCGCATGTAGACCTGCGGCACAGATGAAGCGCGCCAGGAGCGGGTAACTGCGCGCTGCATGAAGAAATATTCGCACGCCGCAAGCAATCCGCTTGGCGGGATCGGCATACGTTCCGACTTCCGCTTCGATGAGCCGCAGCAGCTCGTCGTTCAATTCCTGGGTGACCGCGTCCAGCAAATCTTCGTTCGTACGAAAGTAGTTGTAAAAGGTGCCTTGCGACACATCTGCCGCAGCGATGACTTCCTGAATCACGCTGGCGCCGACCCCTTTTTCCGCAAAAACCAACATCGCACTCTCGATCAGTCGAGCGCGCATGCGCTCGCGCCGTTCCGCCGCCACGCGGGTTCGATGGTCAATGGTCATGGGTTCGCTCATGTCGAAATTATACGCAAAGGATAGGGGCACCAATCCGTTCGGTAGGTGAAAACGACAATATTGTCAGAATGACATATGTCTCACTACAATGTCTTATCCTTCGCGCAACCCGGAGCAAGCGACGCCATGAATGCCCCTTCTTTCAATCTCGCGACGAGCGAGCGCACCGTCCATGTCGGTGCCAGGCGAATCTTTTTGACGGAAGCGGGCGATGGTCCCGTAGTGCTGATGCTTCACGGCGGTGGCCCCGGCGCGTCAGGCGTTTCCAACTACGCGAGAAACATCGGGACGCTGGCTCGTCATTTCCGCGTTCTGGTGCCTGACATGCCGGGCTATGGAAAGTCCACCAAAGGCGTCGACCGTGGCGATCCGTTCGGGGATCTGGCCGCCTGCATGCTCGGGATGCTGGACACACTGGGCATCCGGCGCGCTCACGTGATTGGAAATTCGCTCGGAGGCGCTTGCGCGCTTCGCATGGCGCTGGAGCGCCCCAGCGCAATCGGCCGTTTGGTGTTGATGGGACCCGGTGGCGTCAATACGACACGTCAGTTGCCCACACCAGGTCTCAAGCGTCTGCTTAATTACTACAGCGGCAAAGGCCCGACTCTCGAAAAGCTCACGCGATTCATCCGCGGCGATCTGATCTATGACGGCAGCCTGGTGCCCGAATCCCTGATCCGGGAACGGTTCAAGTCCAGCATCGACCCTGAGGTGGTGGCCAGCCCGCCGCTACGCGGGCCCAAGGGCATTCCGAAGTTCCGGAAGATCGACTTCACGCGCGATCCACGTCTGTTGTCGGTGCAAAACCCTACGCTCGTGCTGTGGGGGACCGAGGACAAGGTCAACCGCCCGAGCGGCGCTGAATCACTACAGCGCCGTATGCCGAATTGCGACGTCTATCTGTTCAGCAAGACCGGCCACTGGGTGCAGTGGGAACGAGCGGACGAATTCAATGCTGCCGTGCTCGCGTTCCTTGCGCGGGACGGCGGCGAGGCACAAGTCTCGCGCATCAATAACTGCCCCGGAGCTTGCTGAGATGGCAACCATCGCAACCGCCGCGAGTTCAGCGGCCGCACCCAACACTTTATTTGGCCGTGTTCGCATGGGCTATCTACTGGCTGAATCGGCCCGGCTGGAGGAGTGGGCGAAATTTACTGCCGAAGGGCTCGGTTTGCACGTCGATATTCCCCGGCAGGACGTGGTCGCATGCCGTATCGATTCGCATCAGCGTCGACTGATCGTTCGTGAAGGCGCTGCTGAAGACGCGATCGCAATCGGCTGGCAATTGGACGACGAAGCGGCGCTCGAGCTGGCGCTGGCACGCCTCGCTGGGCGCGGTATCTGTGTCCGGGCAGGGAGCGCGGAAGCGGCCGCTTTGCGCGGCGTGGAGCGCTTCTGGTTTTTCGCCGGCCCCAAGAAGCTGCGCACTGAGCTCTTCACGAACGCGGTGATCAGCGATCAGCCGTTGCGGATGAAGGCAAGCGGCTTCGTGACTGGCGCTGCGGGCATGGGGCACGTTGCCGTGACGACACGTCAGCCAGAGGTCATGCAGGCGTTTTTTAAAAACGTATTCGACGCACGGCTCTCCGACGAAATCGAAGACAAGATCGACGGGCTGAATCTCGATTTCGCGTTTCTGCGATTCAACGAACGTCACCATTCGTTTGCGACCGCCTCGACGCGAGGCGTTCGCCTCAACCCATTGCGCACGCAGATTCACCACATGAATCTTCAGTGCGCCTCGCTGGACGACGTGACTGAAGCCTTTCTGCGGTGTCGTGCGATGGGCTATCCGATCGCCAACACCATCGGCCAACACCCTAACGACCGCGAACTGTCGTTCTACGTCCAAACGCCATCCGGCTTCGAAATCGAACTGGGCTGGAACCCGCTCGTGGTGGACGAGCGCACGTGGCGGACGACCACGTATCAGGGAGTCAGTCTATGGGGGCACCGTCCCGAAAACCTCAGTCTGCGCGTCAGATTGGGCCGCTTTCGCCATGGCATTGCGTCGCTGATGCAGCCGGAATTCACTGTACGAGGAGAATGAAATGAACGTGGCGCATCGGGACGATGCCTGCGATGTCGCGATCGTGGGACTGGGCCCCACCGGCCTCGTGCTGGCGCATATGCTAGGGCAGGCTGGCCATCACGTCGTCGTGCTGGAGCGCGAGCCGGTCTTTTACGGCAATGCCCGCGCGGTCTACACCGACGACGAATGCATGCGCATCTTCCAGCATTTGAACGTGGCTGACGAACTGCGGTCGCGGATGATGATGGAGACGCCCATTCAACTCGTGCGTCCGGACGGCTCGCCGATCACCCAGTACATGCCGCACAAGCGGCCGTTCGGCTGGCCGGTCGTCAATTTCTTCTATCAACCGTATCTGGAAACCACGCTGTCCGAAACCCTGTCGCGGTATCCGAACGTCGAGGTGCGCCGCGGGAGGGAGGTTGTCGATTTCTCGCAGGACAAGGATGGCGTGAGCATCGTCCATCGAGCCACGCGCGAAGCGCGATTCAGCGACAGCACCGATGCCCGCGAACGCCTGCAGGGCGATGCCGACGTTCGATCGATGCGGGCGCGCTACATGGTCGGCGCGGACGGCGGACGCAGCATCGTCAGAACGAAATTGGGCATTGAAATGACCGGCAAGAGCTTTCCTGAGCCCTGGCTCGTGGTGGACCTCGAGCGCAAGCCGGGAACCGATGCTTTGCGTCATCTGCCGTACTTCAACTTCGTGGTGAATCCGAAGCTTCCCGTGGTTAGCTGCGTTCAGCCGGACAGGTTCCATCGTTTCGAATTCATGCTGATGCCGGGAGAAACGAAAGAGAACATGGAGCGGCCCGAGACGGTGCGTAAGTATCTGTCGATGTTTGTCGATCCCGATCAGTTCGACGTCAAGCGCAAGCTCGTGTACACGTTCAACGCGCTGATCGCGGCGAAATGGCGGGCCGATCGCATTCTGCTAGCGGGCGATGCTGCGCATATGACGCCGCAATTCATGGGGCAAGGCGCCAGTTCCGGCGTTCGCGACGCCTACAACCTCGGCTGGAAGCTCGACCTGGTGCTGCGCGACATTGCCGCCGATACATTGCTGGACACGTATCAATCAGAGCGTCGCGCGCACGCCAAAGCGATGATCGATGTGTCGGTCTTGCTCAAGAACGTCGTCTCGGCGCGTAATCCGTTCGCGACGCTTTTACGCGACGTCTCGCTCGGTGCGATTCGCTCGGTTCCCCCGCTCAGGCGCTGGTTTCAGGAGGGCGGCTTCAAACCGAAGCCCGTCTACAGGAAGAACGCGTATTTCGGCTTGTCGCGTCGGCGCCGCATCGGCCCGGAAGGCGCGCTGGCTCCTCAGCCAGAAGTCCGTCTCTTCAATGGTGCGCGGCAGCGGATGGACGACCTGCTTGGGCACGGGTTTTCGTTAGTGGGTCTGAACGTCGATCCGGTTTGTCATCTCGACCAGGCGTCGTCGGAAACATTGGAGGTGCTGTCCACGCAGATCGTCACGCTATACCCGTACGGCGGGCGACCGCAGGGGTTGAGCGGGGTCGAGCGCGATAACGTTCGTAGCGCAACCGAGGTGGAAGACATCAGCGGCGATATGGTCGCCTGGTTCAAAAAGGCGGGTTTCAGCAAAGAGGCCGTCGCCATTCTGAGACCCGATCGCTTCACGTTCGCCGTCGTTCCGGTCACAGAAATCAATCCTGCCGTAACGCGACTGCGCGATGAGCTTGGAATGCGTCCCGGACTGCATTTGGGGGCGGCGCGCCCATCGACGAGTGCGCCATCCATTGCCAAAGCGGCTTGATCCACGAGTATCGCTTTCACTGCCATGTCCCAATCCATCGATCAGACATCTGTTCAGGCGGCAGCCATTGCCTTGCGTCATGCGCGCGCGACGCGCACGCCCATCGGCCCGATCTCCACCCGGTTCGGCATTGCGGACCTGGAAGCGGCCTACGCCGTTGCCGGAACGAATACGGCAGCCCGAATGGCCACTGGCCGGCGCATCGTCGGCAAGAAGATCGGCCTGACATCGGTCGCGGTGCAGCGACAACTGGGTGTCGATCAACCGGACTTCGGCGTGCTCTTCGACGACATGGAATATCTCGACGGCGATGAGATTCCGATGTCCCAGCTGTTGCAGCCAAAAATCGAAGCGGAAGTGGCCTTCGTCGTCGGGCGCGATATCGACGAAGATGCGCCGAGCTTCTGCCAGGTACTGTCGTCTCTGGCTTACGCGCTGCCTGCGCTCGAAATCGTGGACAGCGCGATCGCGGATTGGCAGATCACGCTCGAGGATACCGTCGCCGACAACGCATCGTGCGGCCTCTACGTGCTCGGTGCTCAGCCGATTTCGGTGGGCCAGCTTTCGCTTGGCGATCTGGGCATGTCGATGACGCAGCAAGGCAAGGTCGTATCAACGGGCGGTGGCGCCGCGTGCCTGGGACATCCGCTGCGAGCGGTGTACTGGCTCGCGCGGACGATGGCGCAACGAGGGCAAGGGCTGCGGGCGGGCGACGTCATTCTGTCAGGCGCGCTTGGCCCGATGGTCCCCGTCGTTCAGGGCGACCTGATTCATGCGCAGATCGGCGCCCTTGGCAGCGTGAGCTGCCGGATCGGATGAGGACGGGACCGATGAGCAGGAAAACTGAAAGTCGCCATTATTGGCAGCGCCAACTTCGGCACTGACCTGATGATCAAGATCCTCGCAACGACGCGTTCCTGCGTGCGATCAAGCCTGATATTCGCTTCGTTGACCTGACGCCGGCCGCTATCGGGTCGTACTGCATCCCGGTGGTGAACGCAGAAGGCCATCTCGACGCGCTCGACATCAATACGGTGACCTGCGGCGGTCAGGCCAGCATTCCAATGGTGGCCGCTGACGTCATTGAAACAGGCCGCAGCCGGCGCCAGCGTTCGACTGATCGACAAACTGAGGAACCGCTAAGACATGTCTGCGTCTCTTTTCTTGCCCCTGAGTCTTCCAAACGGAAGCGTGATTCCGAATCGCCTGGCAAAGGCGGCGATGGAAGAAAACCTCGCGGACGCCAATCATGCGCCGGGCGATGAGCTTTGTCGTCTCTATCAACGTTGGGCGAACGGCGGCGCTGGGCTGATCATAACCGGCAACGTGATGGTGGATGGAAGGGCGATGACCGGGCCCGGCGACGTAGTGCTCGAAAATGACAGGCATTTGTCGTCATTCGAACGTTGGGCGAGATGTGTCCGCAGTCGAGGCGTACAGGTCTGGATGCAGCTCAATCATCCTGGCCGGCAGGTCTATGCCGCGCTTGGCCAGGCTGCCGTGGCGCCCTCGCCGGTGCCTATCGATATACCGGGCTTCTCCAGAATGTTCGCGCCCGTTCGCGAATTGCGCGACGACGAGATCCGCGCGATCGTCGATCGCTTCATCAGCGCTGCCCAATTGGCAGAGCGGGCCGGATTCACTGGTGTCGAAGTGCATGCGGCGCACGGTTACTTGCTGAGCCAATTTCTATCGCCGCTGGTCAATCACCGTACCGATCGTTGGGGCGGCTCGCTCGAAAAACGGGCGCGCCTGCTGCTCGACATCGTGCGTGGTATTCGCGACAAGGTTTCAACATCCTTTTGCGTCGCAGTCAAACTGAATTCCGCTGATTTTCAGCGAGGCGGATTCGATCTCGCCGATGCTTGCGAGGTGGTCAAGATGCTCAACGGCTGCGAGGTCGATCTGATCGAGCTATCGGGTGGAAGCTACGAAGCGCCCGCGATGCAAGGACAAGCCCGCGATGGCCGCACGCTGGCGCGCGAGGCGTGGTTTCTCGAGTTCGCCCGGGAAGTTCGGAAGATCGCGCGGATGCCGCTCATGGTCACGGGTGGAATCCGTCGGCGCGAGATTGCCGAAGGCGTGCTGGCAGAGGGCATCGAAATGATCGGCATGGCCACTGCTCTCGCAGTGCGGCCAGAGCTGCCGCTTGAATGGCGGGCTGGACGACGTAGCGATGCGGCGTTGCCGGCCGTCACCTGGAAAAACAAGGTCTTTGCTTCGCTCGCCACGCAGGCGATGGTGAAGCGCCAGCTGCGCAGACTCAGTGTCGCAGGTCCCGTCAAGCCAGCAGGGCGTCCTCTGCTCTCGCTCGTCTGCGATCAATGGAAAAACCATCGTCGCGGCAGGCAGTACAAGCGGTGGATTCAAACGCGGATTTAAAGATTCCCTTCGCGCCGCGAACCATTGCACATTAGATATCGGAGACAACGTGAAACGTATCGGCGTAGCCACTGCATTGTCGCTTTTCGCGATTTCATCGGCTCATGCTCAATCGGCTGGTAATTGGATGATCAACGCGGGCTGGATGCACCTGGCTCCTCAGGATTCGAGTGATCCGTTGACTGTCAATGCGCTCGGCACTTCGGCCACGATCCCCGGAAGCGGCGCATCGGTTTCGAATGCCGATACGGTCGCGCTTTCGGCGCGATACTTTGCAACAGACCATATCGCGGTCGAAGCGCTGCTGGGCGTGCCGCCGAAGCTGCGACTGAGCGGCACCGGCTCGCTTTCCGGGCTTGGGGAGCTAGGCAGCGCCCGAGTATGGGGGCCGTCGCTGCTGGCTCAATATCACTTTGGCGAACCGACAGCGCGCTTTCGCCCCTATGTGGGCGCGGGCATTTCCTACGCGTGGTTCAAGAGCGTCGAGTTGAGCAGCCCGATCGCGACAGGACAGTTTCTCGCGTCGCCGGCAACGGGCGCCGCCCTGGAAGGGCCTACGTCAGCGTCGCTCAAAAGTTCCTTTGCACCGGTCGTCAATGCTGGCCTCACGTACAACATCGACAGGCATTGGTCGATCGGCATGTCTGTTTCATATGCCTGGCTGTCGACCACGGCCACGCTGACCACCCGGTCGGCGCTGGGTAGCGTATCGACCTCAGCCAAAGTAAAGATCAACCCGCTCGTTACGTTTCTCTCGGTTGGCTATCGGTTCTGATTTTCCGAATACGGCGGGTGCTACTTGCAGCCCCAGGATGGTTCGAGCCACCTCAGTTCGCGGCTGTATGTCGGGGTGCAACGACAGCGGCGCTGACATGTGCGATGCGTGATGTTCAATTGAAATTGTGGAGAACACGATGTACGACAGCGTGATAAAGACAATGCCGTCCTCTTATACGTATCCCTTGCTGATCAAGCACCTTTTGCACACACCGCTGGCTCATGCACCGAGCCAGGAGATCGTTTATCAAGGGCGAGTGCGCATGACATACGCACAGCTCAAGATACGGATCGCGCAACTGGCGAATGGACTGCAAAAGCTGGGCGTAGAAAAAGGTATGACCGTCGCCGTCATGGATTGGGATAGTCACCGGTATCTCGAGTGCTATTTCACCGTACCGATGATGGGCGCCATCCTGCAGACTGTGAACGTGCGGCTCTCGCCAGCCGAAATCGCTTACACGATCAACCATGCGCAAGCCGATGTTCTGCTCGTCCATTCCGATTTTCTGCCGATCGTCGAGTCACTTCGTGACAAGCTGGAGACCGTGCGCACCATGGTGCTGATCGACGAGCAGGGCGCCGTGTCCGCATCACAAAAAATCGCGTTCGCGGAAGAGTACGAAGCACTCCTTGCATCGAGCTCGGAATGCTACGACTTTCCCGATTTCGACGAAAACACGCGTGCGACGACCTTTTACACGACCGGCACCACGGGCCTGCCAAAAGGGGTTTATTTTTCGCACCGGCAGCTCGTTCTGCACACCCTCAGCGTGATGGCGGCGCTCGCCAGTCCTGAATCTGGGCAACGCTTCCACCGCGGCGACGTCTACATGCCGCTCACTCCGATGTTTCATGTCCACGCATGGGGAATGCCGTATATCGCCACGGTGATGGGAGTAAAACAGGTTTATCCCGGGCGGTACGTGCCCGAACGTATCGCAAACCTGATACGCGAGGAGGACGTAACCTTTTCGCACTGTGTCGGCACGATTCTGCACATGCTATTGAGGTGCCCCGAAGCGTCGTCGACCGATTTCAGTAAGTGGAAGGTCGTCATTGGTGGCTCGCCGCTTTCGCACGGCCTTGCGAGTGAGGCGCTGGCGCACGGCATCGATGTATTTACGGGCTATGGCATGTCGGAGACCTGTCCCGTGCTGACGCTCGCGCAGCTTAAGCCCGATGGCGAGCCTGCTGATAGCGATGAAGCGATCCGTCTGCGTTGCAAGACAGGCTTGCCAGTCCCGCTTGTCGATTTGCGCATCGTCGACGAGGACATGCGCGACATACCGCACGACGGCGCCGCGAGCGGCGAGATCGTTGCGCGCGCGCCGTGGCTGACTGAGGGCTACCTGGACGATCCGGAGGCGTCGGCTCGCTTGTGGGCCGGTGGTTATTTGCACACCCACGACGTGGCGCGCATCGGCGCGGACGGTTTCGTGCAAATCACAGATCGCATGAAGGACATCATCAAATCCGGCGGTGAATGGATATCGTCACTGGAAATCGAGAGCCTGATTTCCACACATCCGGGCGTGGCCGAAGTGGCGGTCGTCGGTATTGCGGACGAGAAGTGGGGTGAACGTCCTGCCGTATTGGTGGTGCCGCGCGAGGATAGCGCGGCGCCGATCACGGAAGATGATATCCGGCGGCATGTGCTGGCTTTCAGCGAGAAAGGACAAATTTCCAAATATGCCGTGCCGCAAGTCGTGAAGATCGTCGATGCGCTGGAAAAAACCAGCGTGGGCAAGCTGAACAAGAAAGCATTGCGGGAGCGCTTCGGCATCTAACGGCCGAGGCAGTGTGGAAACCGTTCCAGTGCTGCGTTGAGAGCGTGAGCTTGCCCCAGAAAAACGAATCCCTTGCTGAGCGTTTAAACTCAAGCAAGGAGAGTCAGGAAGATGAGCAAGACGAGGCGGGCGCGCTACACGGTCGATTTCAAGCTGGAAGCGGTTCGGCTGGTCAGGGCCGGACAGAGCGTGATGGCGGTGGCTGCGACGCTGGACGTGCCAACGCGATCGATATCCAACTGGGTCAAGGCAGAGCAGGAAGGCAAGCTCGGCGGAGCCGGTGCAATGCCGGTCAGTGCGGAGCAGATGGAATTGTCTAGACTTCGTGCCGAAGTGGCGCGCCTGACGATGGAGCGTGACATCCTAATAAAGGCGTGGGTAGGTTCAATGGATCGTTGCACCGCCCCGAGAACTAGAGCGCGGCGGTCGACATCGCGTTGACTAACTTTGACATCATCCCAAAAATCAGGTATGCGAACGATAATTTATAATGGATTCCCGATTTATTTGAGCGAGGGAGATTCGTATAATGGTTTGGAGATACCAGCAATCGACGGGGCGGCTTTATCACAACGAGAATTTCGTCAGTCGGGGATACTCGGGCAAGGGCGTTGGAAAAAACAATCCAAGTAAAGAGGGTGTTGCCAATGTCGGGCCTATTCCGCGAGGTACATACCGGATCGGCGAACCGTTTCTACACAAGCACGCGGGCGGCGATACTCTGCGCCTAACGCCGATCCATGGCACTCACACCTACGGGCGCGACGGTTTCCTGATTCACGGCGACAGCATCAAGCACCCGGGCCAGGCCTCCAATGGGTGCATCATTGAATCACCGACGGTACGGACGCAGATATGGAACAGCGGCGATCACATTCTGGAAGTGGTTTACTGATGCGGCGCCTGTTTGCGCTTCTGCTGGTCACGCCCGTGATCTGTTTGGCTCGTCCGCCCGGGCTACCCTGTACGAGCTGGCCCGTCAGCATGGCCGAGGCGACGCTACAGAATGCGGGCCTCGTTAAGGCCGGGGAATTCGACGAGTCCAGAATCAAGACGACACCGATCTCGATCGAGAAAGTCGGTAAGGATCTCTATAAACAGGTATTTGACATCGTCCTTCATTCCCGGTCCGGTCGAGATTTTCACGTTATTACCGTCAATACCGCGTCGTCCACTGAATGCTCAATGAGTGGTGTCGACGTTTATCTGATCGATCGGAAATTTAGCGGCGACGCACCCTGACCGACGCCTGCGCCGCCGACTGAGCGGCGCGGGCCTATGTCCTGCAATAGATCCGGCATCCGCGAGCGTTTTCTCTGGGTGATTTTCAGGTCTGCAGCTTGCTCCGTGTCGCCGGACCAAATCGCTGACTGGCTCGGCTTCTACAATGTTCGCCGACTGCATTCGACATTGAACTACGTCAGTCCTATGACGTTCGAAAAGAATAGGGCCATCGCTCAGCAGGGGCAAGCGGCCTGACGGCCTCGGCTATGGGAGTCGTGAAACAGGGCAAGTCAGTGACCTGCTGCCGCAATGTTCCCTACATGCTGCTTGCCGACGGCGACGTTTTCGAACGGAATGTCGGAGACCGCGGTTGCACTTCTCAAGTGTTCAGAACGCGGAGCGAACTGTGCCACCATCGACGCGGATCGTGGCGCCGCTCACGTAATCGGCATAGGGGCTCGCCAGATAGGTCACCGCCGCCGCGATCTCTTCCGGGCGGCCCAGGCGGCCGACGTCGTTGGGCACCATGTCGCGCACAAAGCCTCTCTCGATGTCCTCCCAACTGTCCCCCCATCCATGCTGCGGGGCGATCTTCTCCAACAGCTCCTTGACGGCAGGCACGAGAATCGCGCCGGGCGCGACGATATTCGAGGTCACGCCGGAATTCTTGAGATCGCGCGCCAGCGAAACGGCCAGGTTGTGCCGCGCGGCGAGCGAGGCGTTGTAGTCAGGTTGCATGGGGATCGGCTGGCCAGCGAGTCCGCCTCCGATCTGAATCACGCGTCCCCAACCGCGCTTGCGCATGGCAGGCACCAGTCGCTGGATCATGCGCACGGCGGACAGGACGTTGACCTCATAGGTCTCGATCCACTTCGCGGGCAAGGCCGTGCTCCAGTTGAGATGGTGGTAGTAGCCTGCGTTATTGACCAGAATGTCGACAGCACCGCCTTCGCTCGAACTTGCGGCCACCGCGTCGGCTCCTGCATCGGTTGCCAGATCGCCTGGCGCGATTTCGGCCTGGCCACCCGCCGCAATGATCGCTGATGCAACGGCCTCTGCACGTTTGTAGTTGCGGCCATGCACGATCACCGTTGTTCCCTCGGCCGCCAGCAACTTCGCGATTGCCTCGCCCAGCCCCGTAGTCGATCCCGTGACCAGAGCACGCTTCCCTTTCAGTTTCAAATCCATAACGTCTTCCTCGATCGGAAAATTTCTTCGTGTGTATGACTGAGTTCATTGTCCGCAGCAGAAGTGGCCGGAGCAGACAGATGATCTCCGCGCTCGCGTCCGAAGCCCGTTCAAACCCGAGGATCGACCGGCGCAACCGGCACGCCGCGCGCTTCAATCGCTTCTCCGGCGAGCAGGCACAGGTCCTCACGATAGTGCGCGGCGACGATCTGAACACCGACCGGCACGTCGTCGATCAATTGAGTGGTCACTGTCAGACCGGGCAGCCCCATCGCGGGCAGCGCACGCATCGTCAGCTGCGCTTCCCACACGCGATCGAAGCCCGCCGCGCCCTGCTGGTCGAGATCCTGGGCAAACGGCAATTCCCCGGACACCGGCATCAGCCCGACCGCGTACTGATCGAGGAACAGGCGCCATTGACGCAGCAACGTCGTGCGCCGCACGAGCGACTGGCTGATTGTCGACAGCGGGACTGTTGACCACGGCGATCAGGTTTTCCTGAAGACGTGTGCCGTTGGTGGTCGCAAAATCGGCCTGATCGATGTTGATTTTCGTGGTGACGGGCACTCCCACCAACGGTCCCAGATCTTCACCGCGTGCAATCGCGCGGTCGATCTCATCGGCCTGCTGGAGCACCCATTCCGGCCGATGCGCGACAACTGCGTTAATCACCGGATTCACGGCGTCAAGACGCTGGAGGGCCGACTCCGCTGCCTCGCGTGCGGATACGTCGCGGCCTTTTACACGCTTCGCCAGATCAACTGCGGACAATCGCCACAGTTCATTCATGTCGGCTCCATTCGGGATGGGTGTCGGTCATTCAGGAATGCCGGCAGGGTAGCGAATGACGCCAACAGCGCGAAAAGGCTTCCACTTACCAAAACTTGTCGAAGGTTCATCGTCTTGTCCTTGATATTTTCGGGTTGATGAAACGTGGGAACACATAAAGCCCGCGACTCTCCACGCGAGTGCGTTGCGAGCGGTACATGGACATTAGAATCGCGCAATGTATCCAGCCTGTTTCCCCGACGTATCGAAATGTATCCAGACGACAGCGACGCCACGAAGCGTGGGTCGAGCCGGCTGCATGTATCAGCAATTTCGTGTCGCGCCCCATACCGGAACCCGGATTCTTTTCTGCTGACCGTGTCAAAGTGGTGTCCATCAGATCGGAAATGATGGACACCGCTTTGATGTCTCCCTCAGTCGCCGTCTATAACGGCCGGCAAGAGCCGCTTACCCATCAGGCGGAGAGTGTGGCCAAGCTTCTGGATTTCCCGCGCGCACTGGTGTGCGCCTCGGCAGGCCTCGATGCCAACCAGGCAAACCGGCAGGCGTGCGAAAAAAGCGCGTTGTTTGTGTCGCCATGTGTACGGACCGCAAACAGATACAAATGATTTCAATAATCGGCCGCGCGGACAAATCCCAGATACCTGCAGTTGTTCTAATCGGCTTTACCCGCTGCGCGCCACTTCACGCCGATCGCCTGGGTCGCGACGAGTGAGGCGCTTCGCGATTGCATCGAGTGTCGTTCGCCCGCCAGGGGTTCCTGTCGAGCCACCGGTGTTGCCGCTCAACCGTATCGTCGACTTATGAATTCCACCGAGACGATGACTGCCGCCGAATTGTCCGCGCTGTTGCCGGCCATGCTTCCACGCTTATGGAGATTCGCGCTGCGCATTTCGGGCAATCGGCACGATGCCGAAGATCTCGTGCAATGCGCGTGCGTGCGCGCGCTCGAACGCGCGCATCAACTGGCACCCGGCACCGCGCCGCTAAGCTGGCTGTTCTCGATCGTGCAGTCGACGTGGCTCAATGAGTTGCGCGCCCGCAATGTGCGCAACGGTGCAGGGCCCGAGTGGGACGACCGCCTGATGGAAACCATCGCCGATCCAGCCGCGAAGTCGCCGGAGCAACACGCGATGAACGGACAGATCATCCGCGCCGTTCATCGCTTGCCCGACGCGCAGCGCGTCGTGTTGCTGCTGGTCGCAGTGGAGGGCCTGAGCTACAGCGAAGCCGCCGACGTGCTGCAGGTGCCGATCGGCACGGTGATGAGCCGGCTTTCGCGGGCGCGTCAGGCGATCGGCTCACAGTTCACCGAGCCGGAAGACGAACCGCGCGCGACCGGCGGCGCGGACCGCGAGAAAATTGGAACATAACGATCGATGACATTTCTGCTCATCGCATATGTCGACGGCGAACTGACGCCGCGCGAGCGCGCAGAGGTGAACAATGCGCTCGACACGTCACCCGGGATCGCGGCGCGCGTCGCACTGTTCGCGGCGTCTTCGCTACCGTATCAAGATGAGTTGCGCCGGAACCGGCCACGCCCTCGAGGACGAACGCGCGTTTTCTCTCGCGACCGCCGCACAGCGTTGCGTCGAACGTTTCGCCGTAATGGCGGGCAGTTGGATTAGACCGCGGGACAGGCGGCGCAAGAGGAATGGAATAAATCCGCATAACGAACTGTTCTGATTGCGAGCCCGGCCACGTCCGCGCCACAAGTGGTCGCCCGGGTTCACGTTCCCGTTTGGTCAGGCGCCCCCACCGGCGCCTTTAACCTTATCGCGCTATGTGTTCTTTCTCTCGCCTGCTGCTCGTCTACGACGGAACGAGCGAAGCCAAAGCCGCTCTTGAACGCTGTTCGCGGCTCTCGCTTGCCTTGCGCGCACCCGTCGACGTGGTTGCCGTGGTCGATGCGGAAAGCGCCAACGCCATCTGCGGCGGCCTGCTTGCCGATGTCGCCTACGTGCACCTCGAAGAAGTCGCGCGCAAGTCGTTGAGCGATGCGGTCCGCCAACTCGCGCAGATCGGCGTGCGCGCGAACGGATCCGTCGAATACGGCCGGATTGCGGACGTCGTCGCGCGCCACGCGCAAACGTTCAACCCCGACCTGATCGTGCTGGGCCACCGTGCCCGAGCGCGGCGCGCCAGATGGTGGAACGCCCGTCCGGTTCACGTCGATCTGGCTGAGCGCCTCGCCGGCGCCACGATCGTTACCGTGACGCTCGAATCCGCGCAGACATGACTGCTCCCACGCCGATCGTCGCGCCCCGCCCGCTTGACGCGAATCGGCCAGCGCATAGCCCTCGATCAGCTGCTGGACACGCGCGAGCGGTACGCCCTGAGATTCGTCGCTGACGGTTTCTTTCGCGGGCCAGCGGGTATTGGCGAGACGCTGGCGTAAATCGGTCAGCGACGCATCCGGAATATTGGCTTTGAACGGGCGGATTTTTTCGCTCTGAGTATCGGCGTAAATCGTTTGCGGAAATAACGCAAAAGCGCCAACTGCTGCCGACGCGGCCAGAATCCTATTCTCTATTGGACACAGTACCTTTATACGAAGGTATGAGGCGCGTTATCCTTAATTATCTGGCGCCTCAATCGAGGATCGAATGGCTGATTCGGCCGCTTCCGATTAATCTGCCTACAGTGTATCGACAGCCCTTCTGTCCCACTTCTGACGATCATGGAAAAATCCGATCACATCCTGGTCGTCGACGACGACCGCGGCATACTCGAACTGGTTGCCAGTTACCTCGGGCGCAACGGCATGCAAGTTTCGACCGCGTGCAACGGAAGGGAAATGCTTCAGTATCTGGGCAGGCATGCGCCCGACCTGATCCTGCTCGACCTGGCGCTGGCCGGCGAAGACGGCTTTGCGCTGTATCGCGCATTGCGTGAAACCCATCGCGCGGTGCCGGTGGTGATGCTCACCGCGCGCAGCGAAGTCGCGGACCGCATCATTGGCCTCGAAATGGGTGCGGACGATTGCATGGCCAAGCCGTTCCAGGCTCGCGAACTGCTGGCGCGAATTCGCGCGGTGCTGCGCCGAACCCGCATGCTGCCGCCGGATTTGCAGCCGATCGAGGATCCGCCCGTGCTCAGCTTCGGCGAGTGGCGCCTCGACACCACCGCGCACCATCTGCTCGAAGCCGACGATACGGTCGTCGCGCTGAGCGGCGCCGAGTATCGCTTGCTGCGCATGTTTCTGAACCATGCGCACCGCGTGCTGACGCGCGACCAGTTGCTCAATCTCACGCAGCGGCGCCACGCGGGTCCGTTCGACCGCTCGATCGATCTGCTGGTCAGCCGGCTCCGGCAGAAGCTCAACGACACGGCGCGCGCGGCCCGCTACATCAAGACGCTGCGCAACGAGGGCTATATTTTTGCTGCCTCGGTGACAACTCTGCCGCGACTCGCGCCGGAGCGCACCGAACCGCCGTATGCGAGACGGCAGCGCGCCGCTTTGTCGATGGCGGGGTGTGAATAGGCCGCCGGTTCGTACTCGCAATTGAATTCGCGCGCTGGCTGCTCGTCCCCAAGCGCGCGACGGAATAAACCCATGCGCTCGCGTGTTCCGGATGGAGGAGCCCACGCGGCGCAAACGGAGTCATCTATGCGGTTTGCAGTTCTCGGTGCCGGCGCGGTCGGCTGTTATTACGGCGGCATGCTCGCGCGCCACGGCCACGACGTCGTTCTGGTCGGCCGGCCAGTGCATGTCGAGGCCATCAACTCAGAGGGTTTGCGGATCCAGTCGCGAGACTTCGATGTACGCGTGCCGGTGCGCGCGGCGACCGGAATTGAAGCCGCCGCGTGCGCGGACGTGGTGCTGGTTTGCGTGAAATCCACCGATACCGCGCCCGCCGCGCGGCTGCTCGGCCAGGTGCTGGCGCCGCGGGCGCTCGTCGTCAGCCTGCAAAACGGTGTCGATAACGCGGCGCTGCTGCGCGACGCGCTCGCCCAACCGGTGCTGAGCGCAGCCGTCTATGTCGCGTGCGAAATGGCGGGCGCCGGTCACCTGCTGCACCATGGCCGCGGCGAACTGGCGCTCGAGGCTTCGCCCCACAGCGAAGCGCTGGCAAGCGTGCTGCGCGACGCGCGAATTCCGACCGGAATTGCCGCCGACGTACGCGTCGCGCTGTGGCAAAAGCTGATCCTGAACTGCGCGTATAACGCGGTGTCTGCGATCGTCCAGTTGCCGCTCGGCGCGATCTCGCCTCGCGAGGCGCTGCGCGAGACGATGCGCGACGTGGTGGCCGAATGCGTCGCGGTCGCCGCAGCCGAAGGCGTGTATTTCGACGAAGACGCCGCGCGCATGGTGGAGCGGATCGAAGCGACGATTCCGCCCGGACAGTATTCATCGACCGCGCAGGATCTCGCGCGCGGCAAACCCAGCGAAATCGATTTTCTCAACGGCGCGATTGTCCGTCGCGGCATGATCGCGGGCATCGCGACACCGGCCAACCGCACTCTTCACACACTCGTCAAGGTGCTGGAACAGAAGCTCGCGGTGCCAGCCTAACCGTCCCTCACATCCATGCAATTTTCCGACTTCTCCTCGCCCGCCTTCTTCGCCAATCCTTATCCGTTGTACGAAAAGATTCGAGCCGCGGGGCCGCTCGTGCCGGTCGGACCGAGCGCGTTCGTGACCGGGCGCTTCGAGATCATCGACACGTTGCTGCGCGACGCGCGCATGGGCAAGACGTATATGCAAAGCGTGGCCGCGCGCTATGGCGCGAACGCGACGGCGCAACCGGTGTTCCAGTCGCTGAACCGCACGCTGCTGATGATGAATCCGCCCGCCCATACGCGGCTGCGCGCGCTGCTGATGAGAACCTTCAACGCGCACGGCATCGGGAAGCTGACCGCGATCGTCGAGGCGACCACGGATGGACTGCTCGACCAACTCGGCGCGCGCGCCGAGTTCGATCTGGTCGCCGATTACGCATTGCCGTTGCCGGTGCGGATCATCTGCCGGCTGCTCGACGTGCCAGTTGCCGACGCCACCGCGTTGGGCGACGCGGCGAGCCGGCTGGTCGCGGCCTTCGATCTCGCGCCGCTCGACGCAGCCGGACTGCACGCGGCGGACGAAGCCGCGCTCACGCTCGAGCGCTACTTTTCCGGCGTGGTCGCCGAGCGGCGCGCGCAACCGGGCGACGATCTGGTCTCCGCGATGCTGAGCGTCGAAGACGAAGGCTTGCGGCTGAGCGACGAGGAAGTCGTGTCGAATGCGCTGCTCCTGTTCATCGCCGGTCACGAGACCACGTCGAACATGATCGGCAACATGATGATCGCGCTGTTTCGCCATCCGCAGCAGCGGGCCGCGTTGCAGCAGGACCTGCAACTGTTGCCGCGCGCGATCGCCGAGTGCATGCGCTACGACGGCGCGGTGCAGATGCTGGTGCGTACCGCGTTCGAAGACATCGCGCTTGGCGACGTGTCGCTCGCGCGCGGCTCGTTGGTATTCATGTTGATCGGCTCGGCCAATCGCGACCCGGCAGTGTTCACTGAACCCGACACGCTCGACTTCGCGCGCAGCGCCGGCACGCCTGCGCTCGCGTTCGGCGCGGGCATTCATTACTGCCTCGGCGCGCGGCTCGCCGCTCTCGAACTCAATGTCGCGATGCGCTCGCTGCTGGCCCGGTTCCCGGCACTTGGTCCGGTGGATCTGGAGGCGCTGGTCTGGCATCGCCGCAACAACCTGCGCGGCGTGACGTCGTTACGGGTGCGGACCAGCGCGGGCTGAGCGCAACGGTTCGCACGCAAGCGCCACCGACCGAAGCGACCGCTCGCTTGCGCGACCCCTGTCTTCACTTCTTCAAGGAAGCGCGATGACCGTTCAAACGGCTCGGTGCAATCGATTCGACCGCGTGATGCTTTTGCTTCTTGCATTGTTCTGCATGAGCGAAACGCCGCTGGAAATGCTTGTCTCTGAATCGCCGGCGGAAATCGTGGCAGTACTCGTTGCCAAAGCGGCCTGGACGACGTTAGTCGCCGCGACGCTGCTACGCCGCCGTCTTGCCGCCCGCTTGCTCGCTTTCGCGTGCGCTGTCAGCGCGGTCGCCGTTTCGCTGACACTGCCGGACCTTGCCAGAACCTTCCCGTTCGCCTTTTCCGTTTTGAGCGTCGAAGTACTGCTCAAGCTCCTCGTATTCGTTCGCACGTCGTTTGTCCCATCCGGGCAGACCGCTGCAGTCCAACAGCAGGCGCTACTGAATTGAACCGGCCATTCCCGTTTTCAATTCCATCGGGGAGTATCGCCAGATGCCAACCCAGACGCTCGCCCGCGCTCGCGCGTGCATGTATCCGTGAGCGAGCTTGAACTGAACCGACTGTTTTATATCTTTTCAGAAATAGAAAGTGTATTCAGGAAGGTCATCCCGTAAGCTCAACAGTCGCGCCCTGGCGCGTAATCAGGTGATCACGCAATCCCGATTCCACTGAGTCGCTTCGATCTCGATACGCCGTTGGAACAGCGTGGTCTGATTTCGTTATCCATGCACGGAGACACGCATGAGCTACCTCGCCTCTTCCGACGGAACGATTCTCTATTACAAGGACTGGGGCGCAGGACGCCCCGTTGTTTTCATCCACGGTTGGCCGGTCAATTCGGACATGTGGGATTCCCAGATGCTCCATTTCGCGAACAACGGCTTTCGTGCAGTCGCTTACGATCGGCGCGGCTTCGGCCGTTCGGACCAGCCTTGGAATGGCTACAATTACAAAACGTTGGCCGACGATCTGAACGCCGTCATGACCAGGCTGAGCCTGGAAGACGCGTTGCTGGTTGGCTTTTCGATGGGTTGCGGAGAAGTGGTTCGGTATCTCGCCTGGTGTGGTAGCAGTCGCGTCTCTGGCGCTGTCCTGATTGGTCCGGTGACGCCGGGACTCATGCGAACAGAATCCCGCCCAGAAGGTGTGGACCCGGGCACATTCGAGGGTATGCGCGAAGCGATCCGACGAGACCGGGCAAGTTTCCTCGCAGGGTTCAACCCGCTCATGACCGGCTCAAACAGGGCGGACTCGGCCGTGACGGCTGAAGTGCTGAACTGGCTCCAGGCGATGGAATTGCAGGGAAGCATCAAGGCGACGGTTGAGTGCGTGACCGCTTTTTCGGCAACGGACTTTGAAGAAGATCTGGCCAAAATCACAGTTCCGACGCTGATTATCCATGGAGGCGACGATCGGACCGCGCCGCTCGAACTGACGTCGCGCATTACGGCGAAGCTTATCAAGGGTTCCAAGCTTGCGGTGTACGAAGGTGCGCCGCATGCTCTCATGCTTACGCACGGTGAGCGACTGAATCGCGATCTTCTCGAGTTCGCGCAGGCGAGCCACGGCAACAAGGCCCGGTAGCTGCCGCTGCGCGACAACTGCATTACGTTTGAATCATTGGCGACGCACCGATCGCGCCCGCAGCGATGGCATGCGCCATCGCGTTGCGGAACTCGCTGCGAATCTGGCATGTGGGTAGCTTTCAAAACCTTTTAATCGAACCACCGCCGACAAGCAGCCTCGTTAAGCGGCAGACACGTAGCGCAATCAAGACGAGGCTGGCGCTCCGGCCGGCTAGCTGACGCGCAGCGTCGTGTCGATACGAGTGCCGCGTTTGATGAAGAGCGTTACGGGCGTCTTTTCGCAGATCTCGGCGAGCCGCGCCCGTTGTGCGTCCACCAGCGGCCCGTCAACCGAGACGCTGCGCCGGATGTACTGCGTGCCGTCGTGGTCAGCATGCAGACTGACCTCCACACCGACCGTGGCGGCCGGCCACGCTTTGCGCTGCATGTACATACGCAATGTAGCGGCCGTGCAGGCCGCAAGCCCGGACAGCACGAATTCAAACGGAGCCGGGCCGCGGTCTTCACCGCCTTCGTGTGGGCCTTCGTCGCCGACCAGCGCATGGTGGCCGGCATCGATGGCGACGACGTAGTTCGGCGCATCGGCCGCAAGACGAGCGGAGGCAGAGGCGAGGGGCATGACTAATTCTTCCGTGTAAGGTGATGGGTGCCGGACTCAGATGGCAACGGAATGCGCCGGGTTATGTCGGGGACCGCTACTGTGCCGGTTGAAACGATTTTGCCATTGTTCGACATCCGCTCGACTTCGCGATGCGTTGTGATAGTCGCTACGCGGACCTTCGCAATAATACCGAGCCCCGAGCTTCGTGGAATTCCAATACGGAAGCGAGAATCGAGTGATTCGCGTTGGAGGCGTGACGACCGCGCCCGGCGGGACGGTAAATCGCGTCGCCACGATTTACGCGCTTGCCTGTTAAGGTGCAGATCGTCTTGTGGCGTGAATGCACTCGCTGCCATAGCTGATCGGCATAATGTCCGGACGTTGCGTCATACCAGCAGAGCGAGACAGTGGTTTGAGAAAGGCGTTCGAGAATTCGGATCGATCCGGAGAACGCAGCATCCGAACTCGATCCCCTCGATGCTGTACCCGCGGGCTGGCTCCGGACCATTGTGCGGTTTGGGTTTGCGGCATTCGTTTGCAATGTCCGCTGCGATGCGAGCTGAAGTGAGACGATGGTTCGGTGCCACGGCTCGTCGTTAGCTGAAGGATACATTGAGCAGCTCCATATCGGATACACGCGATCAATGGCACACTCCGTCGGTGCCAATTCCGCTTCAGACGTTGCGCGCAGAACATCGCGTTGAAGTCAGATTGATGCGCGTATTTTGGATCGGATCGGCCAGAAATGATCTTTATCAGCGGATTAAAACTCCTGAAACTTTACGCGCTGACGGTGGGACGCGGCGCCGTCCGATGTGTCGCTCGGCGCCTCACAGCAGGCTGCCACGGCCCAAGGATCGTGCAAGCGTGGGACAAGTAGCAATGTCACTTCTTGTCGAGGTTGCTCGGACCACTGTTTGAGACGCTGACCGGTGTTGCCGGGTGTCGCGTGAGCGTCTATTCGTGTCGAGCAGGGCGCAATGGCCCATCCGATGGCAAAGCGCTTCCCGCACGATCCTCGCCGGGGTTGCTGGTCTCTTCAGAACTATTCAGCTTCGCAACAACGACTTCTGGGTGTGCTGTCGCTAACATCCTGACTCCAACTCAACGCGGTCGGCAGGCGAGGCGAATATGATCGACGCAGGTAATACACACGCAGGCTCACTCGAATCCGAGCTTCCGTTTTCGTCCCTCGAATATCGGCAGCATCAGATGTTTCCGCGCCTTTCCAGTGCGGAGATTCGCAGTGCGAGCCGCTATGGCCGCCCGAAATCGTTCAAGGCCGGCGATTCGATTTTCAGAACTGGGCGCATTGCGGAAGGACTATTCGTCTTGCTGCGCGGCAATGTCCGGATCTATTCGTGCGATCCGCAAGGGCGTACCACCGTCGTGACAGACCATCATGACGGCCATTTCATGGCCGAAATGGCGCAACTCACCGGCAAACCGTCGCTGGTGGACGCGATCGCCATGACTGACTGCGAGACGCTCGTCCTGACGTCGGACCAGTTGCGGGCGCTGATCATCGCGGACGCCCAGTTGGGCGAGCACATCATGCGCGCGTTGATCCTGAGGCGTCTCGGGCTCATCGAGCAGGGGCTCGGTCCGATCATCGTCGGCAAGGGTGACGACCCGGGGGTGGTCCGCCTGCAAGGCTTCTTGCGGCGCAATGCCTATCCGGCTGCGGTGATCGATGCACACAAGGATTCGGACGCCGTGCAACTGCTTGCCGGCCTCACTTCGAAGGCCGAGGACTTTCCGCTTGTTTTCTGCCCGGACGGGTCGGTCCTGAGGGCGCCCGACGAAGCGGAGCTCGCCACCCGGCTCGGCCTCGTGCCGACGTTCAGTGCGAAGCAGCGCTACGACATCGCGATCATCGGCGCAGGTCCGGCGGGCCTTGCGGCGGCCGTTTACGCAGCCTCGGAAGGCCTTTCGGTCGTCGTTTTCGATCGGCGCGCGCCAGGTGGTCAGGCCGGTGCGAGCGCTCGTATCGAGAACTATCTTGGCTTTCCGACTGGCATATCGGGGCAAGCCCTTGCAGCACGCGCGTTTCAGCAGGCATTGAAATTTGGGGTTCACGTCGCCATTCCCACTGCGGTCGATCGGGTCGAAGGCGCGGCGGGCAACTTCTTGCTCGCGCTCTCCGATCGACAATGCGTTCGTGCGCGGACAGTCGTGGTCGCGAGCGGAGCGGTGTATCGGAAGCCTTCCGTGAAGGGCTTTGAGCGTTTCGAGGGCAGAGGGATCTACTATTGGGCGTCGCCCATCGAGGCGCGTCTCGTCAGTGGGAAAGACGTCGTGCTGATTGGCGGCGGTAACTCGGCTGGGCAGGCGGTCGTCTTTCTCGCGAACTTTGCGAAGAGCATACGGGTTCTGATACGTGGACATGGTCTCGAAGCGACCATGTCCCGTTACCTGATAGACCGGCTCAGCGCTCTGCCAAACGTGTCGATTTGCGCAAGATGCACGCTGGAATCACTGGAAGCGAGCGACGGTGGTCTTGAGCGAATCCGCGTCTTTCATCACGAAAATGGCAGCGAGCTCATTGAGACGAAGCATCTTTTCCTGTTCATCGGCGCGGATCCAAAAACGGACTGGCTGACATCGATGGGCGTTCGGCTGGATGAGCGCGGCTTTGTCGAAACGGGGCCGTCCGATGCGAGAGCGGGCGCTCAACGCTTCCCGCTCGAGACGAATGTGCCGGGGCTCTTCGCGATCGGCGACGTCCGTTCAGGCGCGCCGAAGCGGGTGGCCGCAGCGGTAGGAGACGGCGCGGCGGTTGTCAGCCAGATTCATGCGTGGCTCAGTCGGGACGAGGCGCGCGTCAAGGTTTCTCGAGGCGCGCAATGAGCGGCGTTGCGCGCGGCGTGAGCACAGCCTTAACCGTAGTGGGCACGATCAATAGTTTTCGTTAAAGGCCGACGTGGATGCAAGCCGTTACGGCTCGAGCAGCCGCATCAGCCGCAGTTCCTCGAAATCAAGCTCGGATTCGATGCGATGCAGGACCGCGTCGTCTACCTTGCCGTCGCGGTGCAGGCCGAGCAATGCCCCGCGCGACACCCCGACGAGTTCGAGTTCGACACGCAGGAACTGCGCACGGTGTTCGATTCGGTCCGCACCCAGCCGGTAGGCACTTTCGTTCGCGGTGACGCGAATCCGGTATTCGGCTAGCAGCCGTTCGAACGTCGCGCGTTCGATGCCGGACGAGCGCTCGTCGATTTCCTCGAGCGCAGCGAGAGAGGCGCCGAACGTATGGGCGCGCGCCTCATGCTCGGACATGGTGTGACGGGCCGTCGGGCGCAGTTTCAGCAGCCGGATCAGCGGTGCGAGGCTGCCGCCCTGCACGACAAGTGTCGCGATGATCAGCAGAAACGTGCTGAAGACGATCAGGTCGCGGCCAGGGAAATTGGCTGGCAGCGCGATTGCGGCCGCCAGACTGACGACGCCGCGCATACCCGCCCAGCCGAGCACGACCGCTTCCTTGAAGGTCCACGGCTGGCGGCCCGGGCGTTTCGCGCGTATCTGGTCGGGCAGCCAGATCGCAGCGAACACCCATGCGAGCCGCGCAATGATGGCTGCCGCAGTCGCCGGCAACGCGACACGCAGTCCGGCCGTCAACACGGCCGATTCGTGATTCACCCGCGACAGAAGCGCATGCAGTGTAAGGCCGATCAGGATGAAGACCAGCGCCTCGAGCACGAACACGACCGCTTCCCAGGTCGCCTTGGCTTTGATGCGCAGATCGGCGTCGAAGACCCGATGCTGGCGAATGCCGAGCACGAGACCGCAGGTCACGACGGACAGCACACCCGATCCACCGACGGCCTCCGCGATCCCGTAGCTGGCCCACGCCATAACGAAGGTCACGACGATGCCGAGCATAGGATCGCCCAGACGCGGCAACACCCAACACATGGCCTGGCCGCACACGATGCCGACCGCGATGCCGAGCAGGGTAAGCGTAAAGAACAGCACTGTTCCGCTCGTGACGGTAATGGTCGCGGCTAGCGCTGCCGAGACCGCCATCTGATAGAGCAGCAGGCCCGACGCGTCGTTCACGAGGCTTTCGCCTTCCAGCACGGCCACAAGCCTGGCGGGGAGCGGGTGGCGTTGAAGGATCGCTTTGGCGGCGACCGCGTCGGGCGGCGAGACGATCGCACCGAGCGTGAAGCATGCCGCCCATGGCAAGTTCGGGTTGAAAGCATGCACGGAGAAAGCCACCGCGACGGTGGTGAACGTCACGGCCCCGAGCACGAGCGAAACGATCGTGCCGATGCCGCGTTGGAATTCCTTCCACGCCGTATAGAACGAACTCGACATCAGCAGCGGCGGCAGCACGGCTGTGAGCAGCAGGTTCGGGTCCACGTCGGGCACGCGCCTGCCGGCGACTGCGATCACACACCCGCCGAGCAGCAGAACGACGGCAGGCGGGATCGCGATGCGCTCCGCGAGCCACGTCAGGGCGCCCGCGCCGCAGATCAACAGCAGGAGGTAATGGAAAAACTCGACGTTGCTCATCCGCTAGCGGCCCGGGGATTGAACGTCGATCACCGCGTAGACGACCACGGCGAGAACATGGGCAAGCTGCGAAAGGATGTGCGGTTTCATGGTGCGAGTCCTGGTTGGTGAATGTGGCGTGATAGGAACTGCGCGAAGAGGCTCGCGGAAAAAGTATAAGTTTGTCTGGATCGGGAAGCGTCCGATTAAGAATATTTAACCTCCGGCGCATTCGGCCTATCCGTTCGATCGGGGCTTTGGGTCCTGCGTGAGCGCGACGACGGCGCCGAATCGTGGCCATAGCTTGTGCGCCTCGCTGGGCGCAAGGCATTACAGCTTTATTTCAGGACTTTTCAGTTCGCGCCAAGGATTTCTGCCGCTTGCGTCGTTAGAGTGTCTGCCGGCATGCGGCGCTTCTCAGCGAGTTCTCGCTTCTCGCCACAACGCTATCAATCTCAACACGCAGGGTCGTCGCCACGCCCGCGCGCGGCGATGCAACGACGGAGATCCAGTATGAACACTCAGCAAATCGATTCGACCAGGCCTTCGGCGTCGCGCCGCAGGCTGCTTTCGGCAAGTGCGGGCATGGCCGGCGCCGTGGCCGCGGTCGCCGCCGCGTCCAGCGTGTCCAGCGGGTCCGCTAATGCGGCGACGGCGGGCGTCCCGGCGTCCACGAGCAGCACCTCGCATCATCACGGCGGCAGTTACGTGAGCGCGAAGGACGGCACGCAGATCTTCTTCAAGGACTGGGGCACGGGCGTGCCGGTCGTCTTCTCGCACGGCTGGCCGCTCTCGGCTGACGCTTGGGACGCGCAGATGCTCTTCCTCGTGAATCGGGGCTACCGGGTGATCGCGCACGACCGCCGTGGCCATGGCCGTTCGGGCCAGCCGTCAGCGGGCAACGACATGGACACCTACGCCGACGATCTCGCGGCTGTGCTCGACGCGCTCGACGTGAAAGGCGCGATGCTCGTGGGCCATTCCACGGGCGGAGGCGAGGTGGCGCATTACATTGGCCGCCACGGCGAGAAGCGTGTGGCGAAGGCTGTGCTGATCGGCGCGGTGCCGCCTCAGATGGTGAAGTCCGCGAACAATCCGGACGGTCTGCCGATGTCGGTCTTCGACGGTATCCGCGCGGGCGTGGCGGCGAACCGCTCGCAGTTCTATCTGGACCTGACCACACCGTTCTACGGCTTCAACCGCCCCGATGCAAAAGTCTCGCAGGGTCTCGTGCAGGACTTCTGGCGCCAGGGCATGGCCGGTTCGATCAAAGGCCAGTACGAGTGCATCAGGCAGTTCTCTGAAGTCGACTACACCGACGACCTCAAGAAGATCAGTGTGCCCACGCTGATCCTGCACGGCGACGACGACCAGATCGTGCCGATCGACGATTCGGCGAAGCTCTCGGCGAAGATCGTCAGGAACGCGACGCTCAAGGTCTACAAGGGCGCGCCGCATGGCATGTGCAGCACGCACGTCGATCAGGTCAATGCCGACCTGCTCGAATTCCTCAAGTCTTGAGGCATGACGGCGAGATCTGCGTAACTCGCTTGCCTGCTTTGCGTTTTGAACCAACGCGGAGCAGGCCTTTTGCGCATGGCGCCCGGTCTTGAGTGGCTTCGAAAAGGAAATGAAATGAGTTTGAAACAGCAAGGCTCGCACCCGCATAGCCTTGAGATTACGCGTCTGGCTGCCGCCGCTCGTGCGAACGCTGACGATGCGCGCGTCTGGCGCTGGTACGCCGACCTCATGGAAGACGGACGCGTGAGTTGCACGCGTACGCGCAAGGGGTGGCTGATTACCGTTGACGGTCGCTGCACGGTGGAAGACGAGTCGTTCGATTGCGCCGTGCGTCGAGCGGAGCAGACCTGGAGTGACATCGCGCGGTCTCAGGTCAAGCTGCTGCGCCGTGGCAAGACCGCTGTGAAGACAGGGATGTGTTCGAGGGCGGCGACCGCAACACCGGCACACTCAAGTGGACCGGCACACGCGTCGACCTGATCTTCGGTGCGCACTCGGTGGTGCGCGCGCTGAGCGAGGTCTATGCGAGCGCGGACGGTGAGCAGAAGCTGGTGCGCCACTTGGTGGCCGCGCGGGGCAAGGTGATGAACCCGGGCCGTTTCGAGCTCGCATGAGAAAGGCTTGAGTCACGCGACGAACGACGTTTGTCGTCAGCGCGTGACTCGAGGGATTGAGCGAGGTAACTGGACGGTGCTCCCGGGCATTCGAGGCTGAGGCCCGAGAGATGCCGATCAGAATGAGGATGACTGCTGGTCCCTTGCGGTCGCGTTGGAGCCGTGAGCACCCGGCAGCGATCCGAACATGTGCTGGCCGCATTTCGCCTCGCGCCATGCGGCACCCAACTTGTATCCGGAGAGCACCCTGCGCGCGAGCGGAAGTATCTGCTCGCCGGCCAGCATGCCTAGCAGGCCCATCAGCGCAATGGTGGGCGGCGCCGGCGATTGCACGCCGATCACACCGTAGACGACACCGGCAAGAATGCCGGCCAACAGGGAAAAAATATACGGTTTCATAGTGCGTGTTCCATTAACGACCTGTCCCGTTACAGGATCTACCCGGCGAATTCGTGAAAAGACTACCGGTTACTCGGCATTAAGAAAATCCCAATTAAGGGTTTTTAAGATTAATTATTCGGGCAATAAAATCTAATCCTTTTTTAGTTGTTGGCGGTGTGTCTGTGCGTGTCAAATAACCGCAGCTGGATGTCGAATCGCCCAGCGCCAATCCACATCGGACGCCCGCCGGCCACGCCGGCATGGCGACTCCCTCCTCTCTCCGGTTCAAAGGACATACCCGTCATGAACAATTCGAAGCTCGAAGTTCTCACTCCGCAGAACAGCCAACTGATCATCATCGATCACCAACCGCAAATGGCGTTCGGCGTTCAGTCGATCGACCGCCAGGTGCTGAAGAACAACGTCGTCGGTCTGGCCAAGGCGGCCAAGGTTTTCGACATTCCGACCACCATCACCACGGTCGAATCGCAAAGCTTCTCGGGTTACACGTATCCGGAACTGCTCGACGTGTTCCCCGAGCACAAGGTGCTCGAACGCACGTCGATGAATTCGTGGGACGACCAGAAGGTGCGCGACGCGCTCGCGGCGAACCGCCGCAAGAAAGTGGTCGTGGCGGGTCTGTGGACCGAGGTCTGCAACACGACGTTCGCGCTGTGCGCCATGCTCGAAGGCGACTACGAGATCTACATGGTGGCCGACGCATCGGGCGGCACGTCGAAAGACGCGCACGACTTCGCGATGCAGCGCATGGTCCAGGCGGGCGCCGTGCCCGTCACGTGGCAGCAAGTCCTGCTCGAATGGCAGCGCGACTGGGCTCACCGCGCGACCTACGACGCCGTGATGGCGATCGCGAAGGAACACTCGGGCGCGTACGGCATGGGCGTCGACTACGCATACACGATGGTCCACAAGGCAGCGCAGCGCACCGCGACGCCGCACGAGGTCCTGCCGGCCGTACCGGCACGTTAATCGCCTCGTCGCGATCGCGGGAACCGGAGGGATGCGCTCCGCGCGAAGGCGGCGGCAGCGCATCCCCCCGCGAGGCACTCGGGTTGAACCGCGAGGTCTCGCATCAGCATTCCAACCTCACAGAGAGACTGATCGTATGGAATCTTATCTGCTGTCCCTCGCCGCAGGGATGCTGATAGGCGTGATCTACAGCGTGATCAAGGTCCGCTCGCCGGCGCCTCCGCTCGTTGCCCTCATCGGCCTGCTTGGCATGTTGTTCGGCGCGCAGGCCGTTCCCTCCCTGAGGCAGTTGTTGGGCTTTTAATCGAACTGATAGAAACGAGGAAACGCAAATGGGCGCAACCGCTACCCATCCGGATCTGATTTTGCATAACGGACGGTTCACGACGCTGGATCGTTCGAACCCGGTCGCCAGTGCCGTGGCGATTACCGACGGCCGCTTCGTCGCGGTCGGCAGCGATGCGGACGTCATGCCGCTCGCGGGCCGCGCGACCAAAGTGATCGATCTCGGTGGCCGGCCCGCGCTGCCCGGTCTCATCGACAATCACCTGCATCTGATCCGCGGCGGTCTGAACTACAACATGGAGCTGCGCTGGGACGGCGTACGTTCGCTCGCCGTTGCCATGGAAATGCTCAGGCAGCAGGTCGCGATCACGCCGGCGCCGCAATGGGTGCGCGTGGTCGGCGGCTTCACCGAGCACCAGTTCGAAGAGAAGCGGCTGCCGACGCTCGACGAGCTGAACGCCGTCGCGCCGGATACGCCCGTGTTCATCCTGCATCTGTACGACCGGGCGCTGCTCAACGCTGCCGCATTGCGCGTGGTGGGCTATACGAAGGACACGCCCGAGCCGCCGGGCGGCACGATCATGCGCGACAGCGCGGGCAATCCCACCGGGCTGCTGCTCGCTAGCCCCAATGCATCGATCCTCTACGCGACACTCGCGAAAGGCCCGAAGCTGCCGCTGGAGTATCAATACAATTCGACGCGCCATTTCATGCGCGAACTCAACCGCCTTGGCGTGACCGGCGCGATCGATGCCGGCGGCGGCTCGCAGAACTACCCGGACGATTACGAAGTCATCCGCAAGCTCCATGATGCCGGCGAAATGACGGTGCGCATCGCGTACAACCTTTTCACGCAAAAGCCGAAGGCCGAAAAGGAAGACTTCGTGAACTGGACCGGCTCGGTCAGGTATCACGATGGTTCGGACTACTTCCGTCACAACGGTGCCGGTGAAATGCTGGTGTTTTCGGCGGCCGACTTCGAGGACTTCCGCGTGGCGCGTCCCGAACTGCCGCCTGGAATGGAAGGCGAACTCGAAGGCGTGGTGCGGGTGCTCGCACAGAACCGCTGGCCGTGGCGCCTGCATGCGACCTACGACGAAACCATCAGCCGCGCGCTCGATGTGTTCGAAAAGGTCAACGAGGATATTCCGCTCGACGGTATCAACTGGTTCTTCGATCACGCGGAAACCGTTTCCGAGCGCTCGATGGATCGCATCGCAGCGCTCGGTGGCGGCATCGCGGTTCAGCATCGCATGGCCTACCAGGGCGAGTATTTCGTCGAGCGCTATGGCGCGCAAGCGGCCCAAGCCACGCCGCCTGTCGCGAGAATGCTCGAGAAGGGCATCAAGGTCTCGGCCGGCACCGATGCGACGCGGGTCGCGTCGTACAACCCATGGGTGTCGCTCGCATGGCTCGTAAGTGGCAAGACGGTCGGCGGTCTGCGGATGTATCCGCAACGTAATCTGCTCGATCGCGATACGGCGCTGCGCATGTGGACGGAGTACGTCACCTGGTTCTCGAACGAAGAGGGCAAGAAAGGCCGCATCGCGCCCGGGCAGCTCGCCGACCTGATGGTTCCGGACCGGGACTTCTTCTCGTGCGCGGAGGACGACATAGCCGGAACCACCGCGTTGCTCACGGTCGTCGGCGGAAAGATCGTCTGGGGCGCGGGGCCGTTCTCGCAACACGATCAGCCAATTCCCCCTGCCATGCCGGACTGGTCGCCGGTGCGCCAATACGGCGGCTATGGCGGCTGGGGCGCGACGCAGCGCGACGGCGCGCCGCTCGGGCGTGCCGCTGCCGCTGCGATGTGCGCCTGCGCGAGCGCCTGCGGCGTGCACGGCCATGCGCACGCGAGCGCGTGGGCCAGTGCGTTGCCGACTTCGGATGCAAAGAGCTTCTGGGGCGCATTCGGCTGTTCCTGCTGGGCGATCTGACATGACGTTATGGAACGGCAGCAGCAACCCTGCATGGGTCCGTGCGCTGCTATCGCAGCCGTGGGTTGCGCCGCTCGCGCGCCTCGCACTCGTGTCCGCCTACCTCATCGGCGGTGTCACCAAAGCGTTGAACTTCGAGGGCGCGATTGCGGAGCAGGCGCATTTCGGCCTGCATCCGGCCGCCCTCTGGGCAGCGCTCGCGGTGGCGGTCGAGATCGCCGGCTCGCTGTGCGTGGTATTGCGCCGCTTCACATGGATCGGCGCAGGCGGCCTCGGCATGCTGACCGTCGTCGCGATGCTGGTTGCCAACGACTTCTGGAACCATGCCGGTGCCGAGCGCTTCATGGCGCTCAACAGTTTTTTCGAGCATCTGGGACTGATCGCGGGGCTCGTGCTCGCGACTCTGCTCGACGATACACGGCGTCCGGCCGGCGAGAGCCGCGCCTGACAGATTGATCAGTACGATGAAATATCAAGGAAATTCCGCTATGAAAGCCATTCGCACTGCCTTTGTTGCCTTGATGATTGCGGGCGGTCTCGCCGCCGCGCCCGTTGCGTTCGCGAAGCCGCCCGTCATGCCAGCCGAATCGCCGTCGGTCGCCGTCGGTCCGCAGTACGACACGACGCACGTCTACGTGGCACCCGAAGATTTCGACCGCTTCACCGACAGCTTCGTGGCGACGTTCGGCGGCAGCAAGTCGAAGCAGGGTGTGTTTCAGGTCACGCCGACACCGAGCCAGACGATGTCGCAGCTCGTATTTACGCCGGCAGGCACGATCTCCGTGTTCGGCTTCAAGACGCCCATGCCGTATCCGTTCGGCGCGGAGCGCACGGGCTACCTCGTGACGGACATGGACGCGGCGGTGAAGTCGGCGCGTGCACTCGGTGCGGATGTGGTCGTCGATACGTTCCCCGACCCGATCGGCCGCGATGCGATCATCACATGGGCGGGCGGCACCAACATGCAGCTCTACTGGCACACCGAGGCCCCGCGTTACGACAAGCTGCAAACGATTCCCGAGAATCGGGTCTACGTGTCGCCGCAAAGCGTGCACAAGCTGGTTCACGATTTCGTCAAGTTCTCGCACGGCAAGGTGGTGTCCGATGACCTGAAGGCGCCGGGTGTCGAGATCGGCAGGCCTGACGACACCTATCGCCGCATTCGAATCGAATCGCCGTTCGGCAAGATGACCGTGCTCGTGACGGACGGTCATCTGCCTTACCCGTTCGGGCGCGAAGTGACCGGCTACGAAGTATCGAATCTGGCCGATACGCTGCAAAAGGCGAAGGCCGCTGGCGCCAATGTGCTCGTGCCGCCGTTCAACTCGGCCGGGCGTGATGCCGCGATCGTGCAGTTCCCGGGCGGCTATATCGCCGAAATTCATGCGGGCGCGGCGCAATGAAGTCCGAGGATCCGATCCTTGCCGCGATCGCCGGCTTTGTCGACACGCTGAGCTTCGTTGCGCTGTTCGGTTTGTTCACCGCACACGTGACGGGCAACTTCGTGTTGATCGGCGCCGGCATCGCCGGTTCCGGTCAGGGCGTTCTGCTCAAGCTGATCGTGTTTCCCGCGTTTATCGGCGGGGTCGTTCTCAGCAGCCTGCTCGTGCGTTGGCTGCCGCAGCAGCATGCGCGTCAGGGCGCACGCCTGCTCTTTGCGGTGCAGGCCGTGCTGATACTCGGCTTTTGCCTGGCCGGCGTATGGGCATCGCCGGTCAGCCGGCCCGACAGCTTGCCTGTCATCGTGGCCGGCGCCGTGGGTGCGTTCGCGATGGGCGTGCAGAATGCGCATCCGCGTTTGATTCAGCGTCCTGGCGTGCCGAATACGGTGATGACGGGCAATGTCACGCAAGCCGTTCTGGACGTGATCGACATGTTGTCGCCGGACACGCTCGACAACGTGCGCACTGCGGCGCGCTCGCGCTTCGGCTCGATGATGCCGGCCATTGTCGCGTTTGCGGTTGGCGCGATAGCCGGGGCACTAGGGCTGGTCTACATGGGCTTCTGGGCGCTGCTTGCGCCGGCGTGTGCGCTCGTCGGGCTCGCGGTGAGTACGGGAGAACACGAGCGCGCGATTGCACCGGGGCACTCGTGAATCCGGGAGGCGCAGGGAATCATCCCGCTCAGGCCCGGGTCGTGAGCGGGACGGGCAAACACAAACACAAGCCGATCAAAACAAGGAAATCCATGGTATCGAGTAGGACGCGCGCGCGACGATGCGCGAAGGCCGCGCGCTTGACGGTCATCGCCTTGCTATTGCTGGCGGGCGCCGACGCAGCGTTCGCGGTAGCGGCCGTGCAACCGCTTGCAGACGCGAGCCTCGCGGCTGATCCGGCCGGTGCGAGCACAGGCACGGCGGCAAACAATGCCACATCGAACGACGCGTGTAACGTCAAACGTCCTGCCGTGATGTTCAACCGCTGGCAGGAGGACTGGTCGGTGCTTGCGAACCCCTGCGTTCCGCGCAAGCCGCTCGACCGCCTCAAGTACATTCCGCTCGGCGGCGATCCGGCCTCCTATCTGTCGCTTGGCGCGAACCTGCGTGAGCGTATCGAAACCAATGACGCACCGCTGTTCGGTATCGGCACCGCGCAATCGGACACCTATCTGCTTCAGCGCATCGAAGTGCACGCCGACGCACGTCTCGCCGAGCACTGGCAGTTTTTCGTGCAACTTGTGGATGCACGGGCGTTTGGCAAAAACGTGGTGACGCCGGTGGACAAGAATCCGCTCGATCTCGAGCAGGCATTCGCGGCCTACACCGGAGCGCTCGGCGGCGGCACGTTCAAGTTTCGCGTTGGCCGCCAGGAAATGGCATTCGACTTGCAGCGTTTCATTTCTGTACGCGATGGTCCGAACGTCCGACAGGCGTTCGATGCCATCTGGGCCGACTACGAATACCAGAAGTGGCGCTTTATCGCCTACGCAACACAGCCCGTGCAGAATCGCAACGCGACCGTGTTCGACGATGTGTCGAACCGCAATCTCACTTTCAGCGGCGTGCGTTTCGAGCGCCAGTCCGTCGGGCCGGGTGACATGTCCGGCTACTGGTCCCGCTATAACAACACCAACGCGCGATACCTCGACGCTCATGGTTCCGAGCACCGTGACGTGTGGGACCTGCATTATTTCGGTACGCGCGGCGGTGTGGATTGGGATGCCGAGGCGATGCTGCAGACGGGAACGGTCGGTAACAGTACGGTTCTCGCGTGGGCGGTCGGCTCGATCGCGGGTTACAAGTTCGACCTGCCGTGGACGCCCCGTGTCGCACTGCAACTCGACGCGGCGTCTGGCGACCGGCACCCGCACGACGGTCGGCTCGAAACCTTCAATCCGCTATTTCCGAACGGCTATTACTTCACGCTAGCCGGCTATACGGGCTACGCCAACCTTATCCATGTCAAGCCGTCGATCACGCTCAAGCCTTCGGCCAGTCTCACGCTGCTGGGCGCGCTGGGCTTCCAATGGCGCGAGACGACCGGCGACGCCGTGTACCAGCAGCCGAGTCAGCCCGTGCCGGGCACGGCGGGCAAGGGCAGCCGGTGGACAGGGATGTATGTGCAATTGCGCGCGGACTGGACGATTGCCGCCAACCTGGTAGGTTCGGTCGAAGCCGTGCACTTCCAGGTGGGAAACTCGGTTCGTGAGGCGGGCGGCCGCAATGCCGATTACGCGGGCGTCGAATTCAAATACGGGTGGTAGGACCTGTCGGCTGTCGTGCCGATCCCGGCGGCGTCAGGCGCGCGGCCGGGATCGGGCCATTTTGTCTACGTCGCTCAGTTTGACTCCGGCCGGCCCGATGGACGAACGGGCTCGTTGTTCAGGCGCTCAAGGCAAACAACTCGCCGGCAAAGCTACATCGCCTGCGAGAGGTTTTTGAACTGCCCTCCCGGCGGCGTGCTCATCCGACGCGCATTGGAACTTCTCCGCGACGAACGTCCGGATGCATTCGAACAGGCTATACATCGGCTCCGGCCCGTCGATACAGACGTTGACGAGCGACTTCGAGACGAGCTCATCGATGTTTTCAATCAAGCCGCGCGTCGTGACTGCCATGTCGTTGACGACGCCACGCAGCGAATCGAAGTTGAACGGTCCGGCGAACCGGTAAAGCTGAACGAGCAGGGACTGGGCCGAGTCGCTCAACAGGTCGAAGCTGACATCGAGGGCGGCCTGTAGACAGCGATGCCGCGACGTCGCAGTGCGGTATCCCCCGGAGAGGAAGGACAGTCCATCGCTCAGCAGGCGTTGCACGCCTTCTACGCCCAACAACTCCGCCCTCCCGGCGGCCAACTCGATTGCGAGTGGAATACCGTCCAGGCGCTGACAAATCTTTCCGATGCTCGCTATCTCGGCGATGCGAGGGACAAACCTCGGATGCATTTGCTGCGCATGGTGGACGAACAGCTGGACAGCCGGACTGTTCAGCATCTCGTCGCAACGGTCCGTGAGTTTGGGAACAGCAAGCGGATCCACCCTGAAAACCGTCTCGTTGCGAATCTTCAGCGGCTCCCGGCTCGTCACCAGGAACTGGATGCCAGGGCTTACCGTCAACAAGGCTTCGACAATTTGTGCAACCGCTGAGATGACATGCTCGGCGCCGTCGAGTATCAACAACCACGGGGCATTCGACAGCGCTGCTCCCAGATACTCGGAAGAGACGATGTCCTCCGGCATTTCGATACCGCAACCGTACGCGATGGCACTCAGCACCTCGTCAATCGTGGGTGCGGACGCAAGATCGACAAAGGCCACCGTCGCCGGGCATGACGGCGCTATCCGATAGGCGAGTTCAAGTGCAAGACTCGATTTTCCGACACCGGCTATGCCCGTCAGCGTGAGCACCTGGGAGTCCGCCAATACCTCGGCTGCCTTGGCCACGACTACCTCTCTCCCGATGAGATTCCCGACGCGGCGCGGGAGCGGCCGCGTGCTGGCGGCAGTACCGAGTTTCGGCTGGACGTCCTGAGACGGGGCCAGCCGGTAGCCACGGCGCGCGACCGTAACGATGAGGTCCCGGTCATCACCCAGCGCCTTGCGCAGCGCAGAGATATTGACGTCGATGTTGCAGTCTTCGACGACGGTGCCGGGCCAGACCGTGCTCATCAGATCGGACCTCGACACCACTCGACCATTTGCCGAGGCGAGCGTCGCCAGCAGGTCGAAGGCCCGCGAGCCCAGCCGTATATCCTGGCCATCGCGCCGCAAGCGTCGCGCGTTCATATCGAGTTCGATTCGGCCGATTTTCATAAGGTCGCCTCCAGCAAGGAAAATAGACACGCGTGTCTTCGCCAGCGGTGAGTGGTGAAGTGATGTCGGCTACCGACGGAGTGCGTGCTTGATAACGCTGCTGGCGTGTCTGAACGCAGCGTCTGTCGGGCCGGTTTCAGCCAGGCCATCGAAAACCATGAAGTCATGAATCGTGCCGATATAACGAGCGGCATTCACTCTGACGCCGGCGCGCATGAGCTTGCGGGCATATTCCTCGGCGTCGTCGCGCGTAATGTCGTTCTCTGCCGTAATGACGAGTGCGGCGGGCAGGTCTTCGAGGTCGTCGGGTTTCGACCGTATCGGCATCGCCGCCGCGAGTGAGCGCGATCTCTCAGGAAACTGCGACTCGATGAAACGCTGCAACGCCCTGGCCGTCATGCCGGGCCCCGTCGCGAACTGGCGATATGACTGCGTGGTGGAGTCTGCCGACAGGATGGGGCAAAACAGCACTTGCAGTCGCAGAGGCGGGCCATGCCGGTCTCTCGCCCATCGCGCCACGACTGCAGCGATGTTGCCGCCTGCGCCGTCGCCGGCCACCGCGATCGCGCGACCATCGACCTGCAGCACGTCGGCATGTGCGGCGACGTATTGCAGCGCGGCGTATGCCTCTTCGTTTTGTGTCGGAAACAGGGCCTGAGGCGCGGGCGAACAGCGGACGAAGACAACCGCCACCTCTGCTTCAGCCGAAAGGCGTGACACGAGCCTGCGGTGGGTTGCGAAGCTCGCCATGCGCCAGCCGCCGCCCGGGTAGTAGAGCACGACGGGCAGTAAGCCCGGCGCGCCGGCCGGTCGCACGATGTGCACCTCAACGGCGCCGCTCGGTCCGGTCTCGAAGGTCAGCGCTTCGGTCGTGACGGCATACTCGTCTGCGCCACTGTCGTCACTGTCGGCGCGGCCGGGGAACCATGGCTGTTCGGCGAGCAGCGAATCCGGATGCAAGCCGGCTTCGGAGACCAGATCGAGAAACTGCTGCGTCTCGGGGTCCAGCACCGGGTGGGATGACCATGGCGTCGCGAGCCGCGGTGACGCGGAATCGGCGGTACTTGCAGGCGGGACGTGGTCCATGAGAGCCGACGCAGGAGAGTTGAGCGGTTGGGGGGACTCTAGCTTGCGCCGCACACAGTGCCGACTGCACCGAGTCCCCGTAACCGCTATTCTCCAGGCGATAGGGCCGGACCGTTCAGTTAAAGTTTGCTAAGAAGCGTTAGACGCAGGTGCAAAGCCGGCAGCGCGCCCGCATCAGGCGCCGCCGCGAGTCCCATCCGTGCAAGGTGCGGGTCATTGCACGCTCGAGCCCGCATGCTGATGAAGCGCTTCGCTCACCCAGGACGGCTCTGCAACGCGATCCGCCAGAATCAGCGCATTCATGGAGACTTCGCACCCGGCGCTTGCAAACGCTTCCAGTTGGGGAACGGTTGCTTTGGAAAGAGCGACAGGCTTGCCGGCAAGGATGTTTTCGAATCCTTCCCCGTAGACGTCCCAATGCGCCAATCCGCGCCGGCTCGTGCACTCGCGAAGCACGCGGGTGAGCTCCCGGGCGAAGTCGTGCTCGCCTGCCCAGATCATCACGGGTATCGAGCCGATTGCGAGGCCGTAGACGATCGACAGGTCGTGCTCGATCGAAGCGACGAGTTCGGCGCAGTCCCTGGCCAGCCTCACGGCGTGCTCAGTCTCGCCTTGCAGCCAAAGAATTCGCATGTACACGGCCATGCTCGCGATGCGGCCATCCATTTGTGCATCGTTTACCTTTGCAACGTTCTCCCGCGTGGGGCCAGCTTCGCGGGCGATGACCTTCTCGATCAGCGTTCGCGCTTTCGCCTGGTCGCCGAGGTAGTGGTGTGCAAAAGCGAGATTGCGCCCGGACATCTGATTGAGCGTCGAGTCTCCGAAGCGATCCGCGAATGCCTGCATCGCCTCGGCCAGCGCAAGTCCTTCCACGTATCGACCTGTGACAAGCCGATGCGCATATACGCCCCACAGAATGCGAAATTCCAACGCCTCGTCAGCCAATCGACGGCTCAGGAGGTAGGCACGTTCAAAAGCACGTGCCATTTCGATGGTTGGTCCGCGCGTGTGCCAGAGCGAGTGTCCGTAGGCCACCAGCAGTTCGACGTGCCGCTTGCTACCGGCCTGCTCCGAGCTCTCAACCGCTGCGATGGCGTGTTCGGCCATGCTGAGGAACTCGTGTGGCAGCGACAGATGGAGCCAAAGTGGGGCGGTGGCGATAACGAGGTCGATTTCGAGCTCGGGATCCCCGTCCTGATGGGAGGCCCACTCGAACGCCGCGCGGATATCGTCGATTCGCCTGCTGAGCTGGGCCAGCCAATGCGTTTGCGCCTTGCCCTCCCATGCGGCGCCCAGGTCCGCGAAGGTCTCGCAGCAATGTATCGTATGGAGGCGCCTGGTTTCGTTCGCTTCGCCGGCTTCCAGCAATCGAAGGTGTGCGTATTGGCGGGTCGTGTCGAGAAGCCGATACGGGTTGTCGGCATCACCGATGTCACGTGCGACAAGCGACTTGGCGACGAGGCCGCTGATTGCGTCGAATATCGCCGCTTCGTCGATCTGCCCGCAGCTTGCCACCGCAACGGCTTCACGCATGCCAAACGAAGAGCGCATCACCGAAAGCCGGCGCAGGACGTGCTGCTCATGCGGGTCCAACAGCTCGTAGCTCCAGTCAAGCGCCGCTTTCAACGTTTGATGCCGCGGCAGTGCGGTTCGGCGCCCTTGTGTGAGCAGCGCAAAGCGGTCGTCGAGACGCGCGGCGATCGCACGCACGTCCATGTGCGCGACGCGCGCCGCGGCAAATTCGATCGCCAAAGGAATTCCGTCCAGGCGCCGGCAAATGTCGGCCACGGCGCCGATGTTCGAAACCGTGAACTGAAAGGCGTCGTCGGCAGCCTTTGCCCGGTCATGAAACAACGAGATGGCCGGATAACTTCCGGCCTCCTCGATGCCGATCCGTGCACCCGCTTCGGGAAACGGCAGGGCGGAAAGCCGATGCACCGACTCGCCATTCGCGCGCAACGGCTCCCGACTCGTTACCAGAAGGTGCACGCCAGATGCGCCTTGCAGCAATTGTTCCGCGACCTGTGCAACCGCCTCGACGACATGCTCACAATTGTCGAGAACCAGGAGTATTGGGGTGTCGCCCAGTGAGGCAATCAGGTCGGGAACTGGATTGCCGCTGAATACGGCGACGCCGAGCGTCGACGCCACGGTACTGGCGACGCTCGCCTGGTCGGAAACGGGGGCGAAGTTGACGAATAGTGCACGGATACTGGTACGCCCGGAAAGGCGATGCGCGATAGCCACGGCGACCGTGGTTTTGCCGATGCCGCCGGGACCGGCGATGGTCAGTAGCCTGCGTTCGGGAAGCTGGTCGGTCAGACCGTCAATGACATCTTCCCGGCCGATGACCCGGGTGAGGGTCACGGGCAACGCTCGCGTACCTTCATCGGGGGTAGTGGTCGGCGCACTCGGCGCGGCGGCGGTGGCTTGCGTGGCCCTCGTGGAATGGACCGGCACCGCGAGCCGATAGCCGCGTCCATTGTCGTTCACGATGTACCGGCTGTCCGATTGACCATCGCTCAGCGCCTTTCGAAGCGTGGAAACGTGCACACGAAGCGCGCCATCGTCGACCACGCTCTCTTTCCAGATCTGATCGCGCAGTTGACGCGTTGATACCAGTTCACCACCGTGCTCGGCTAGCACGATAAGAATGTCGAGCGCACGACTCCCGATGCGGACTTCGTCGCCATTTCTGGTGAGGACACGCTGCGGAAAATCGATGCGGAAAGGGCCGAAAGTCAGGCTATACCGGGTAACCATCAAACCACCATGCAGGTCAGTAGAAAGGCCATCCGTTACGGCCACAACTAAGTATCCGCTGAATTCTATCACCGCAAAGTCCGATCTCCTGGCTGTGCGGACGGATAAGTGTTCGCCACGTCGATGACAAAAACATGCAGTCTCCTTCGCCGCAAGGACGGAGGCTCAAATCCATCGTTGAGAGCCCACTTGCCAGGAATCGCGCAGAGTCTCGCGCCGCACTGCAGTGTGGGGCGCTTGCCGCGAGATCTGGGCGAAATCCTCGTCGGTGCTTTGGCCGCCGGCGTACAAGGCGTGCCGTTCCATGATTGCGTCCAGTTCACCGGCTTCGGCGAGCTTTTCTCTTCCGTACGCACGGGCCAGCGCCAACACGTGATATGTGATCGCCGCGCCCTCGAAGCGAATCTCGACCATCGATTTGTCGACGAGCTCGCAAACGCAATCCATCACCGCCGAATCGTTGAGCGTGTCATCGCGGGCGATCAGGCACGCGGCTTCAGCGTCGAACGGGTAGCTGAACACGCATAGACGGCGGAATACGGCCCGCTCCCGGCCGCTGAGCATTTCGAAACTCCAGTCCAGCGAGGCTCGCAGGCTTTTATGTCTCTCCTGCGCGGTTCTGAAGCCGCCGCTCAGGTAGAGCAACGGTTCCTTGAGTACGAGCCGTAGAGCTTCCAGCCCAAGAATCGAAGCGCGCCCGGCCGCCAATTCAATGGCCAGTGGGACGCCATCCAGGTGTCGACATATGTCATCGATCAGCCGTCGGCGGTCACCGCTCGTATTCATGTTCTGCCCGTTGGAGAACAGACGTTGCTGGAACAGGCGAGAGGATGGGGAGCGAAGCGTTGCCACAGGCGCATCCTCGACTTCAGGCAGTGCAAGCGGGCCGACGCGATAAACAACTTCACAGGGCACGCGAAGCCGCAATCTGCTGGTAACGAGGAAGCGCAGTTCGGACGTGTAATGGCAAGCGAACTCCAGGAACTGGGCCACGTATTCGACAACATGCTCGGCATTGTCGACGATGAGCAAGCCCTTCGTGCCCGCGAGCATCAGTGCAACGCGCTCGAGGTCCGATTCCTCGCTGCCGAGCGGGATACCATAGCTGGCGGCCAACGCCTGAGCCACGCCGCGACAGGTATTGTGGGTGGCAAGCTCGACGAAGTGAACCGCGGGCTCGTATTGCGCCGACATGCTGCGGGCAAGTTCCCGGGCAATCGATGTTTTGCCGATTCCGCCGGCGCCTGTCAGCGTTAGAACCCGCGTGGTTGGCAGCAGCGACCTGATTTCCGCCATGGCGCTTTCCCGCCCGATCAGGCGGTCTTCCCTCGGCGCCACGCGCGGGTTGACGCGGAAGGGGCGGTCCTGCGCAATCTGGTCAGAGCCGGGTGCGTCGATACGGGGGGCTATCAATTGGTAGCCACGCCGCGGCACCGTTACAATGAACTTGCCATCGCGGCCAAGTGCCTTGCGGATAGAGGAGAGGTGCACATGGAGGTTGTTTTCCTCGACGACCGTATCGGGCCAGACCGCATCCATCAGTTCATTTTTCGTGACGACGCGGCCGGCTGCCAGAGCAAGCACAGCGAGAATGTCGAAGGCGCGAGACCCCAGTTCCAGTTTTTCACCGCGACGGCGCAACACTCGCACGCTGAGATCGACCTCGCATTCACCAATTCGGATAACCCGCTTACCGGAAGGGCATGTCGAGTGGCGGAATATTGTTTGAGTCATGGCGCTTTCGTCCGTGGGCAATCCGGAGGTTCCGGCGTGCAGGTGACTGAATCACTGGTTGTCATGCCGCTTACGGTCGGTGTCGCGAGGATATTAACTGGACTGGTATTTCCGCCTTGTTAACGCCGCATTAATTATTGTTAATGTTTTTGAAAGTGGGGTTTGCAGTATTCGGCCGAGCGGGTGCGAGAGGTCACCACTGACCAAATATGGACGAAACGTTAACGAAATTTAATGAGCGTATGGAAGCTCGTGTTTTCGGGCAGAGCGGATAATCCGAGGTTGGCCGTCGAACCGAACAGAGCGGCATCACAGCCGGAATGCGTCAGCGGCCCGGCTCGGCATCCCCAATATTGCGGTCAAGCTGATGAAAATCTTGTTAGTAGAAGACAACGTGCAGGTGGCCGGCTTCCTGAAAAAGGGTTTGACGGAAGCGGGGCATGTCGTCGATTCCGCGGATAACGGCCGCGACGGAATGTTTCTGGCCATGGGGGGCGGCGCCTACGATGCAATCATCCTCGACCGCATGCTGCCGGGCGGGGTTGACGGACTCGGCATCGTCGCTGCAATGAGGGCAACCGGCAGCAAGGTCCCGGTGCTCATCCTGAGCGCTCTCGATGCTGTCGACGAACGGATCCGGGGTCTCAAGGCAGGCGGTGACGACTATGTGGTCAAGCCGTTCGCGTTCGGGGAAGTGCTTGCCCGACTGGAGGTGCTGATGCGCCGTTCGCCGAGTGAAGCCGTCGAATCGACGCTCAGGTACGCAGACCTGTACCTCGACCTTTTTTCACGCAAGGTGTCGCGCGCCGGGAAAGTCATCGTCCTCAAGCCGCGCGAATTCAAACTGCTCGAATATCTGATGCGGCACGCCGAGCAGGTCGTCACCCGAACGATGCTCCTGGAGAACATCTGGGACTACCACTTCGATCCGCAGACCAACGTAGTGGATGTGCATGTGAGCAAACTTCGGCAAAAGATCGATGCCGGCTTTGAAGTGTCACTTCTAAGAACTGTTCGAAACGCTGGATACATGCTTTCGGCGAATGGATGACGGCGGTGTCGGAATGGAGAGGGAACGGCGGGGAGTCATGGATATCGAAGAATCGGCGGCGGAAATGTTATGGGACGATGGCCTGTTCGTCCTGTCGCGAATCGATGCTGGCGACGGCCGCCCGTCGCGGCTGTCGCTGCGGCCCACGGAGAGTCAGCCCTCCGGTCAGACACGGGCCTTGCTCGAGAACGCCTTTTCGCTTCGGGCGCACCTGGATGGACCGCGTTTCACGCAGCCCGTCGAGTTCGTTCGGGATAGTTCTTCCATTGCGCTGCAACTCGAGGACCCGGGCGGCGTTGCATTGCCTGCACTCGATACGTCCCTGCTGTCATTCGGCCAGATCGCGACGATTGCCGCGAACGCCGCGGCTGCCCTCGAGATGTTGCACAGGAAGGATGTCATACACAAGGACGTCCGCCCGGAGCATCTTCTTGTCAATCCAGCTAACTGGGCAGTGGCTCTGACGGGTTTCGGTCTGTCGACGCGCGTCACTTCCGCTGGAAAGGAGCCGATCCACCCGGTCATGCTCGCGGACGCACTTCCCTATCTCGCTCCCGAGCGCACTGGGCTCGTCAACCGGCCGGTCGACGCTCGCGCCGACTTGTACTCGCTGGGCGTCCTCATCTACTGGATGCTAACGGCTAAATATCCGTACTCCGCTCACTCCCCTGGGGAATGGCTTTACTGTCATACGGCGAGGAGGCCGACACCTCTGCGCGAGCGCGTTCCCGACGTGCCCGAATCGCTTGAAGCCATCGTCGAGCGATTGCTCGCAAAAGCGGCGGAAGACCGCTACCAGACCGCGCGCGGAGTCGAATACGACTTACGTCTGTGCGCCGAACAACTGCGTGCAGGAGACGGCCTCGCCCCGTTCGCCCTCGGAACGGCAGACGCTGACGACCGGCTGCTGATACCAGACCGACTGTACGGGCGGGAAGGTGAATTGAGCGCACTGACTCAGGCTTTCGACCGCGTGGCTCATGACGGTACGACCGAATTCGTGCTGGTGTCCGGTTATTCAGGGATCGGGAAGTCATCGCTGGTTGGAGAGTTTCACCAGACGATGAGCCGCGGGCGATTTGCGTCGGGCAAGTTCGATCAGTACAAGCGAGATATCCCCTACGCGACGATTGCGCAGTGCATGGAGACAGTCGTCGAACAGATCATCAGGGAGGACGAGCGCGAACTGGCGAAGTGGCGCAGGCGCATCCAGGATGCGATGGGACCGCATGGCCGCCTGCTCACGGAGCTCATCCCCGTGCTCGAAGAAATCGTCGGGCCGCAACCGGCAGTCGCCGAATTGCCGCCCCTGGACGCCCAGAAGCGCTTCGTCACTGCGTTGATTCGCTTCATTGGAGCGTTCGCGACACCCGCACAGCCGCTCGTGCTGTTTCTGGACGATCTCCAATGGCTGGACGCAGGCACCATTTCGGTACTGGAAGCGCTCGGCCGTGGCTCCGCTATTTCCCATTTTCTGCTCATCGGAGCCTTCCGTGACAACGAGGTCGGCCCGAGCCACCCTCTCGCTCGCGTGATCAGCAGCGTTCGGGAAAGCTCGGTGCCGGTTCATGACGTATTGCTGGCCCCCTTGGGGGTTGCCGATGTGGAACGACTCGTTTGCGATACCACTCGCGGTGATCCGGCAGAGGCCAGAAGGCTGGCGCGACTGATGTTCGAGAAGACGGGCGGGAACCCGTTTTTTGCGGTCCAGTTCCTGCGCGTGCTCGCCGAGGAAGGACATCTGAAGTTGAACCGTGCTTCGCGCGAATGGGTGTGGAATGTAGAGCAGATCGCGCAGGGAGCTTTCCCCGATAGCGTGGTTGATTTGCTGGTGAAGAGAATCGAGCGGCTGTCTGAACGGGCGCGACGGCTGCTCGTCGATTTCGCTTGTCTTGGCGCCACGTCGGCGACGTCGGTATTGGCGCAGGTGAGCGGGCACTCGAGCGGCGAAGTTGACTCGGCGCTTGGTGAGGCAATCGGGCACGGGCTGGTTTACCGCCGTTCGGACGGCTACGCATTCGTTCATGACCGGATTCAGGAGGCTGCCTACGCTTTACTCGAGGAGGCAGAGCGCGCGCCATCGCATCTTCGTATCGGAGTCCGGCTGGATACGGGAGACGCTGACCCTGAACTCGAACGGAATATTTTCGAGGTCGTCAACCAGTACAACCAGGCGCTCGACGCAATCAGCGACTCTCAGGTTCGTACGCGTGTAGCCATCCTGAACCTCCGCGCGGGGCGTCGCGCGCGCGCAGCGGCGGCCTACGGCACGGCGCTGAACTATCTCACGGTAGGGACCCGGATTTTCGGCGAGGATGCGTGGGAGACCCATTACTCGGAGAAGTTTTCGCTCGAACTCCTGCTCGCGGAATGCACGTTTCTCGCCGGCAGTCCAATAGAGGCGGACGATCGCCTGTGTCGTCTCGAACGATATGCTGGCAACGTACGCGACAAGGCGGCCGTCGCTTTTCTTCGGATCACGCTGCATACCGCCCTGGACAAGATGCACGCGGCAGTCGAAATTTGTTTGAGCTATCTTTGTGAGGTCGACATCGATTGGGTAGCCCATCCGGACAGGGAAGAGGTCGATAGAGAGTACGCAAAGCTGGTCGCTCGGGTTCAACGCGGCTCGATTGCAGAATTGCGTGACAATCGATTGCTCGATGACGAAGCGCTCGATGCGACGCTGAATGTCTTCACAGCCGTTTTGCCGCCCGCATTCTTCACTGACGAAAACCTGGTGTGTCTCGTGCTGACGCGCATGGCGAATCTGAGCATAGCGCACGGCAATAGCGATGCCTCCGCGTTGGGTTTCGCCTATTTGGGAATGGTTGTCGGTCCATTCTTCGGCGACTACGAGAGCGCCCACGAGTTTGGCAAGCTAGGGATGGCGCTCGTCGACGACCGAGGACTCGATCGGTTTCGCGCCCGTGTCTACCTGTGTTTCTCGTATCACGTCATGCCGTGGACAGAGCCGATTCAAGCAGCGATTCCGCTGTTGCGGCAAGCATTCGAAGTGGCAACACAATGCGGCGACCTGACATACATCGGCTTCAGCAGCTGTTGCCTCGTCACCAGTCTGCTCGCCGCCTCTGCGCCACTGGCGGACATTGAGGAGCAGGCAGTCGAACGGCTGCATGTCGTGCGGTCCGCCGGATTCGGGTTGATCGTCGACATCATTAATTCGCAGCTCTCGTTGATTCGCGAATTGCGCGGCGGTGCGCCATGGTTTGGTTCAACCGATTCTGACTATCCGAACGCGAATGCTCTGGAGCAGCACTTCGAGGGCAATCGGGCACTCGATATCGCCGCGTGCTGGTACTGGATTCGTAAACAGGAGGCGCGCTACCTGGCCGGCGACATCGCAGGTGCGAAGGAGGCGGCGAACAAGGCAGCTCCCTTGTTGTGGACGACATGGGGACATCAGGAACTCGCCGTTTACCACTTCTTTTCCGCGCTGACGTGGCTCCATGACAGGGATACCCACTCAGCGCAAGCCGACGTCCTCGCTGACGCAAAGCTTGCCGAGCACGTGAACAAGCTCCGCGGCTGGGCCTTGAACGGTCCGGCGAACTTCGCCGCGCGTGCAGCGCTGGTCGAAGCAGAGGTCGCACGCGTGCGCGGTAACGCTTTTGAAGCCATGCGGCTATACGAGCAAGCCATCGAACATGCAAAGGCGCACCGATTGCTGCATCTCGAGGGGCTCTCTAGCGAGATAGCCGGACGGTTCTATGCCAACCGCGGCTTCGCGACCATTGCCGCGGTGTACTTGCGCAATGCCCGATCGGCCTACCTGAACTGGGGAGCAACGGCGAAGGTGAGAATGCTCGAGGCGGAACACTCTGATCACAGGGCGAACGAGCCGGGAGGTTCATTGTCAGGTGCCGTGGAAAGTCGGCTGGAAATGGAAACGGTCGTGAAGGCGTCACAGGCGATATCGAGCGAAAGGGTGCTCGACAGTCTGATGAATACACTGATGACCATCGTTCTCGAGCACGCGGGCGCGCGGCGCGCGCTGCTCATTCTTCCGCACGAAGAGCAGCTTTACATCGAAGCCGAGGCCAACGAGGGAGGCAACGTCCGCGTGGAGCGGCGAACGGCCTCGCCGCGCAACTTGCCGCTCTCCCTGCTTCACCATTGTCTTCGCACCCACGAAACGCTGCTTGTCGATGATGCGACGACGGAGAACCCGTTCGCCTCTGACGAGTATTTCAGTGGCAAACGCTCACGCTCCATGCTCTGTTTACCTCTCATCAAGCAGACGAGACTGGTCGGCGCGCTATATCTCGAGAACGAGCTCGCGCCCGGCGCATTCACGCCGCCGCGCATGGCGGTGCTCAAGTTGCTGGCGTCCCAGGCCGCAATTTCTATCGAGAACGCGAGCCTGGAGCAGGTCGAAGCGCTCCTCGAGGAAAAGGACGCCTTGCTGAAGGAACTGCACCATCGGGTGAAAAACAATCTGCAGCTGATTAGCAGCCTCCTCAATCTTCAAGCAGCTCGTGTGCAGGATAAGGCCGTGGCGGAGCTGTTTCAGGAGAGCCGGAACCGCGTGCGCTCCATGGCGATGGTCCATGAAAATCTGTATCGTGCGGGCAACTTCGCGCGAATCGACATGGCGCCTCATATCAGAAACCTGTGCGCGCACCTGTCGCGCGTATACGAACTGAGTCAATCGAATGTCATCCTCGACGTTGTCGTTGACGACGTTCAGCTCGACATGAATCGCGCGATAGGATGCGGCATGATCGTCAACGAGCTTGTTTCGAATGCACTCAAGCATGCGTTTCCGGACGGTCGAAGCGGGCGGCTGCGCGTCGAGCTGGCAGAGCAGGAAGACCATTGGTGCCGCTTGAAGGTCGTCGATGACGGTATCGGCTTGCCGACGGAGTTTTCACTTGAGCATGCCGAATCCCTGGGACTGCAGCTCGTATTCGACCTTTCGCGGCAACTCCACGGGTCGATCGAGGTGAGTCGCGGGAGAGGGACGGCCTTTGAGATCGATTTCAGACTTCAGCAATCGGGCGGCCAATAACATGTCTTCTGCGCGAATTCTGATTGTCGAGGACGACCGGGTGGTCGCTCGTGACATTGCCCAACAAATGACTCGCTGCGGGCACGTCATCATAGGTTGCGTGACGACCGGCGAGGACGCGATAACCGTTGCCGCGAAGGAAAAGCCAAGCCTTGTCCTCATGGATGTGCGCCTCGAGGGAAAGCTGGACGGCATTGATACGGCTCGTCAGTTGCGCGAGTCGCATAGTTTGCCCATTGTGTTTCTGACGGCCTATGCCGATGAGGAAACGGTCCGGCGCGCCACGGTGACCGAACCATTCGGTTACGTCCTGAAGCCGTTCGACGATTTGCAACTGCGCACGGCTGTCGAGATGGCTCTCTATAAGCACGATGCTGAGCGCCGGTTGCGCGAGAGCGAGCAGCGTTATGCGGTTACGCTGGACTGCATCGGCGATGGCGTCATTGCGACTGACTGTATGGGGCACATTACGCTCATCAATCCCGTCGCCGAGGCGTTGACAGAGTGGTCGCGGGAAGAAGCTATCGGGCAGCCGCTCGAGAAAGTCTTCCGGCTAATCGACGAGGACACGAATGCGCCAATGGAATTCGGCGTGTCAGCATCCCTGGGCGAGGGCGGCTTCGTTTCTTTTCCTCCGAAGACGATGCTTGTCGGTAGAGCAGGGCGTAGGGTGCCTGTTGAAAATCGCGGAACGCCGATTGTGAACGACGCGGGAAACGTCATTGGCATGGTGTTCGTTGTGCGTGACGCTACCGCGTCACGTCAGGCAGCCGAAGCGGAAATCCTGCGTGAGACCAATGAGCGGCTGGACGGCGCGATGCGCGGCTCCAAGGTCGGGGTGTGGGCCATCGAGGTCTCGGGCGAAGAGGGCCGGCATTTGTCGCTGAAGTGTTGGAACATCCTCGCATGGTTGGGTTACACAGAGGCGGACGCCGCTCCCAGCATCGCGCGCGTGATGGAGGTCATCCACCCGGAAGACAGGAAACGCCTTGGCGACGCGTTTTGGCGGTGCAGTCAGGAACCGGGCGGGCTATTTGGCATTGAGCACCGCGTGCTTCACCGCGACGGTTCCTGGCGATGGGTGTTGACGCGTGGCGCGGGTCCCCGGTCTTCCGGCGACCCGGCGACGCGCGTCTCCGGAACCATGGTCGATATTACGGACTTGAAGCGTGCAGAACTCGCACTGCGAACCAGCGAGGAGCGCTTCCGTGGAACCTTTGAAAACGCAGCAGTGGGCATTGTTCATTGCGACCAGAGCGGCCGGTTCCTCCGCGTCAATCAGCGCTATTGCGATATCGTTGGCTACAGTCGTGAAGAATTGCTCTCCATGACGTTCATGGATGTCACGGCGGCTGACAGTGTTCCAAAGGCCATTAGTCATTTCAAGAAACTGCTCAATAACGACTTCTCGCATTACACGGAGGAAAAAGTCAATACACGGCGCGACGGGTCGCGCGTGTGGGTCAGTGTGACGGTGTCGTTACAGCGTGATTCCAGCCAGCAATTTCAGCATAGCATTGCGATCATCCAGGACATCTCGGCGCGCAAAGCGCTCGAGGAGACGGTGCGTGTTGCCCGGGACGAGGCGGAGTCGGCGAACAAGGCGAAGGACCAGTTCCTCGCTAACATCAGCCATGAACTCCGGACCCCATTGAACTGCATTCTCGGATATACGCAGGTTCTGCGGCGCGATGACAACCTGAGCGTTCGTCAAAAGTCGCACGTTTCGCTGATTGAGCAAAGCGGGTCGCATCTGGTCACGTTGATTAATGATTTGCTCGACTTCGCGCGTGTCGGCGCCGGTCGAATCAACCTGCAGCAGAACGAGCTTCGGCTCGCGCCGTTCCTCGAAATGCTTGCGGAGATGGTTGGCGTGCGGGCTGGTGAGAAGGGGCTCGCGCAGATTTGTGCGGTTGCGCCAAACTTGCCGGCAGTGATTCGCGTCGACGAGAAGCGATTGCGACAGGTGCTGCTCAATCTGCTTTCCAACGCCGTGGAATTCACGGACGCGGGACAGGTGGCATTCTCGGTGAAGCTGGTCGGCAGCAACCTGTTGAGGTTTGAAGTGAAAGATACCGGGATTGGCATCAAGCGTGACCAACTCGAGCGAATCTTCCAGCCATTCGAACAGGTGGGTGACAGCGAGCGCGGGAGCGCCGGGCTGGGACTGGGGCTTTCCATCAGCCAGCACCTGGCCCGTCTCATGGGGAGCGACATTCGCGTCGAGAGTGAATATGGGCGCGGAAGTCGATTCTGGTTCGACCTTGCGATTGAGTGTCCCGCTCACGAACCGTCGGTGCGTGACGACGCCGATGATCGACAAGGCTCACGCGACGAATGCCTGGTGTTTGCCGGACGTGACGGTGCGCACCCCGCAATTGAACAGGTGGCCGAGCGTTCGCGCCGGATTGGCGCCCCCCTATCCGACGCCGAAGCGGTCTCATCGTTGGTTCTGCCGCCGCGTGCGAGCATGGAAGTGTTGCACGATCTCGCGCGCAGAGGTTCGATGCGGGAAGTCATACGACAGGTCGAGTCGCTTCGGGCGAGCGACACCCGCTACACGGAATTCGCCAGCAGGGTGCGCAACCTTGCGGAAAGCTTTGAGTCGCGAGAACTGCTCGTGCTCATCGAGAAACACCTGAACGGAAGTTAGTGCACATGTCGGATGAGTTCGAGAAAAATCCGCCCGTAGTCCTGGTGGTTGATGACAGGGCAGCGAACCTGGGCCTGGTCGTAGACTTTCTTGAGGGAGGCGGCTTGCACGTCTCGATTGCCCGGGACGGTGAAGAGGCGCTGAGTCGCGCAGTGCTCGTACGTCCGGACCTGATACTGCTCGACGTGATGATGCCGGGTCTGGATGGGTTCGAGGTTTGCCGCCGTTTGAAAGCGACCCCGGAAACGGCGGACATCCCCGTCATCTTCATGACGTCATTGGCGCACACGGAAGACAAGACCATAGGTTTCCAGGTCGGGGCCGTTGACTACGTCACCAAGCCCTTGCAGATGGAAGAACTTCTCGCGCGAGTGAGAACCCACGTGAAGTTCCGGCGGCTGCAAAAGGTCCTGCAAGAGAGCAATGCACGCTTGCACGACGAGGTGGAGAGGCGGCAGGCCGCCCAGGAGGCGCTGGTCGAGATGATCAGCAGCGTGCGCAACACATCGAATGCGATCGCTCACGATTTGCGAACGCCTCTGACCGAACTCCGTACCCGGATGGAGGTGATGGTTCTCGATTTGAAGAAGAAGGTCGACGCCGACACGCTTGAGCGTCTGGAGGGCTCGCTCGCGGATATCGACCGGGTGATCAGCATCTTTAATGCCCTTCTGCGCCTGGCCGAGATCGACGCGGGGGTCCGAAGGTCGGGTTTCGTTGCCAGCAATGTCGCAGATATCGTTTCCGAGGCGGTCGAGTTTTACCAACCGCTGGGTGACCTTCGAGGGATTGCGCTGTCGCTGACTTGTCCCGCCGAGCTGGAAGCGGTTGTGGACCCGCTGCTGATTGCGCAAGCAGTCGGAAACGTGATCGACAACGGACTGAAGTTCGCCTCTTCGCGCGTGCACGTGACAGTGAGCGAGCGTGAAGGGCTCATCGAGATTCAAGTAGCGGACGATGGTCCGGGCGTTCCTGCTGCCGAGAAGGCGAAGGTAACGGAGCGCTTCTACCGGGGCGATGCGAGCCGGGGCACGCCGGGCGTCGGGCTCGGCCTCGCGCTCGTGAAAGGTGTCGCAACGCTGCATAGAGGCACGCTGACATTGCTGGACAACCATCCCGGACTCGTTGTGAAGTTGACGGTGTCCTGCCGATCCGACTATCGCCTCGAGGGGCAGAACTGAAAGAGATCTGTGGCTCCGGCCCACGATCGCCACAAACTCGTGGTAGAAGATCTCTTTGCGCAACACGCGCATGCGTGCCGTACGCACCCGCTGACGAAGCGCCCACTACGCTCTGCAGCGCATTGACTCAAGATTTTTGCTACCAAGCGCTGGCTGTTGCCTCATGGAATGTGCTACCCGTCAGCATGCTGGAGCTCGGCCAGCCCCCACCACTTGCATCAAACTTTGGCGGGATTTTGAAGCCCATCGTGCGACAGTGGCAACGGGCTTGCGGAAGGACTTTTCCCGCAGACTCTGTTGTGCGCCCCTATGAGATACTTCCTCGTTCACACATGATCCCTGCGCCTACGGCGCATCGACCGATCCAGGCATGCAAGCCCATCCCCTCCGACTCTGCCCCGGCGACGACCTGCGCGTCGCCGTCGAAGACGCACTCCGGCTACGCAACCTGCAAGCGGCCTTCGTCGTACAGGGCATCGGCAGTCTCGGCGTTGCAGCATTGAGGTTTGCTGGCGCGCAGGCACCGACGGAAATTCGCGGCGACCTCGAAATATTGACCCTCGCAGGCTCCGTCTCGCTCGATGGTGCGCATCTGCACATGTCGATTGCGGATGCCCGCGGACAGGTGTTTGGCGGTCATGTGGCACGCGGCTGCACGGTACGCACGACGGTGGAGTTATTGCTCGTGTCCGTTCCGGGGTATTCGTTCGTGCGAGAGCTTGATCCGCGCACGGGTTTTCTGGAACTGCTGATTCGCGGCGACGGCACCCCGCATCCCGACTCCGCCTGATCGCGCGAACGGGACATCTATGTTGTACGGCGAATTATGTCCTTGCCCGACAATCTGGCTCGCGAGCTAGCGGAGCTGGTCCAAGCGGCCGGCTAGCAACCAAAAAAACGCTTGAGATGCAGGCCCTCGCTGGACGACGTCTCGCTGTTGCCTGCCTTAGCGCATTAGCGTCAAACATAACGCAATCCCCGCCCCATATGTTCCAAGCGCACCGACAAACCGCAGAGGATTGGGCCGCGCCATCGTGGGGAACGCAACCAGTCCGAGGACGAGCAAACACCGGCACACGGTCGCCATGACCATCAGCGAGACCGTCACTGCGGACGGTGAACGCGCGCCCAGAAAAAGAAACAGCACGGCGAAGAACGGCGCGTATTCGGCCGTATTGCCATGTGCCCGAACCAGCTTGTGCAGCAGGTTAGCGGGATCTTCGGCGCAGCCCGAAGTGGTGCCGTCCCGGAAACGCATCATCGATACCGACAAGCCGAGGCCGAATAACAACAGCCCCAACACCGCAACACATCCGAGCGCAACGAGGTTCATGGGAACGCGGCTCCTTGCCAGGCAAGCGACGCACACCGGTTTGGCGAATCAGGCGGCTCTCATTCTCGCACGGCACGGCATGCGCAAGCCGCGCGGTTGGACCCCATCAAAACGGCTACGCCGCGATCGTTGCAACACAGATCGCGGCGTAGCGCACTACTCAACCACGTCGACTATCTCCGCACTCAGTCTTCGCGATCGAACTCCGGCAGCGGACGCGTTCCTTCAATCGCGACCGAATGCAGCAGTTCAGGCTTCAGATCTAGCAGACGCAAAATCGTCGGCGCTACCTGCGTGGTCGACACACGCTGGTCGTTGACCTGCCCGGCGTGACGCGCATGGGGCACATACATCACGAGTCCGAGATGGCTGTCGTCGGGGGCATTGCCGCCATGCTCTTCGTCCTTCGATGTGCTCGACGTATAGATGACGCCCGGGTTCGGCTGAACGATGATGTCAGGCGTGCGGCCGCGCGACGGATCGCCGAACCGGTCCGCGAGTTGCGGACCGGAGAGGATGTACGCCTGCGGGCCGTCAGCGCAAATGCCCGGCGCGTTGCAGCTCAGATTGGCTTTCAGCGTCTTCACGGCAGCGGACACCTGGCTTTGATCGCGCAGCCAGATCAAACCGACGTCGTCGGTCTGCACGAAGCCGGTACCGACGAGTCCGGTGCCGTCGTTGAGGTTGCCGCTCGTCGTAGCGTTTTGCCCAAAAGCGCCGCTCGAATCAAGGTAGTTGTTGGCTTCGAGCAATTTGGTCAGCGTATCGCCGTTCTTCACGAGCTTCGAATGATCGGTCGGCGACTGGCCATGCTTGGCGGTGACGATGATCGCCGTCGACGAGTAAAGACCGCGCTGCTTCAGCTCGGACACGATGCGCCCCAACGCGTCGTCGAGATACGCGATCGCGCCGCTGACCTGCGGACCCGGCGTGAAGCTCGCGTCCAGATACCCGCCGCCGTTCGCGACCGTGGCTTTCTGCGCGACGCTCAACGTCTGGAAGTTGGTGCCGAACACCGTCGGGACCGGGGCGCTCGTTTGCCCGGTGGAATCCTTGCCGTCGATTTCATTGATCAGCGATTGCACGTGGTAGTTGTCGAACTTCTCCGTGTGCGTATATGTATCGATGTAATTGGTGTTGGTATCCGGATCGATCGAATTGATTTCGGTGCGCGCAAGATCGTCCACGCCCGTGCCGGACGGTCCGTTGAGCCAGTCGTAGCCCCACGCGTGCTTATCGGCCCACGCGGTGCGCGCGCCGTTCACGTTGCCCTTGATCACTTCGAAGACCGTGTTGGTCTTGATGTAGTTGTGCGGATAGACGGGTTTGCAGACGCCATTGACGAGCGCATGCGGGATCGCCTGCGGATTGAACGCGCCGCCGCCGTTGAGGTGGGTGAGCGCGCCGCCGTTCATGCCGTCGATACCGGTGGTTTCATCGAAGACGACATTCCAGCCGGTCGGGCCGGTGCAATTGCTATCCGACGGCGCATAGAGCGTGCGGTCGTAGGAGACGTCGTAGAAGAGGCCCGCGGACTTCGGCGAGCCGCCCGTCACGAGCGCGGCGAGGCCCGGAAACGAATCCGACAGGCCCGGCGTGTGCGCGTTCGTATAGGTCGTGCCCGACTTCGCGAGCAGTGCGAGATTGGGGCAGGTGTTCGCGCCGATGCAACGCGCAACGTCCTGCTCATGCAGACCGTCGAAGCTGATCAACAGCAAATGCTTGACCGACGCGCGATCGTGATCGCGCCCGTGGTCGTGATCGTCGCCGGCTGCCGCGATTGCCGAATACATTCCGGCGAGCAGTGCGACGGCTGCGCACATTGCACTTTGCTTACGTTTCCATTTTGTGATCGGTTTCATGTCTCGTCCTCTTGTGTGAAAGCCAATTTTGGCGGGACAGATTGGAACCGTAAAAAATGGCATTTGCGTGACCAGCGATTTTTTTTATTCGGTAATGCCTAAATCGTAAGGATTTTTTAAAGGAACGCCGTGATTCATTCGAAGCTCATTCGAGGTGAACCTGAATCGCTTTGACGCATGATCGACGCGATTCTTCACGCATAAAAAACGGCACGACGAGCCGCCGCGGCGGAAGTGACGCGGGCGCGTTCGCCTAGTGAGCAGTCGGCTGTTCCATGATGGAATCCACGCGATCGGGATAAAACGCGAGGTGCTCGCGGATCGGCGCGACGGCGTCATAAGGGTGCTCGTAGGTCCACACCGCATTCGTGCCGCGCTCGCCGGCCGACGGAATCGAGAAGTATGCGCATTCGCCCTTGTACGGACAGTACGTCGCGTGGGCCGTGCGTTCGAGCCGCGTCATGTCGACGTCCTTGCGCGGGATGTAGAGCACGGCCGGGTAGCGGGCTTCGCGCAGCGTCAACGCGTCCTGCGTATCGGCGATGACGTGGCCGCCCGCCGTAACGATCACGCGCGCGTGGTGGCGCTCGATCGTGATCGGATGGTCGGGGCCGGGAATCTTGACGGGTTTGTCGTTCGGGACCGAATAGGTGGACATTACGACGCTCCTTGAGTGAGCGCGGCGGCGAGGCTTCGTTTGCCGATTGCGAAGTCTCTCGCCCCAGCGCGACGCTGGCGAATCGATGCACGCGTCGCCAGGCGATCCAAGATATGTACGTATTGCTGCACTACTTCACTTCAGGTATTGCTATCACATAGTAGCAGCAGACCTTCCATGTGTTGCGAGCGGCGCAACGCCTGCCGGAATTGCATCAATCGCGTGGATGTGCTTTTCTACAACGGTGTGGTGAGTTTGCGTAAGACGAACAGGTCAGCCGGCCGACAGGGGTGCATCATGGTCGTTTCGTACGCTGCGTATCAGCCTCCGATCTCGTCGGCAATTTGCGAGGTTGATTGACAATGCCTGCGCTCCGGAAGCGTCGCTCACATCGCGCATCGCGGGGGTGTGCCGCTCTGCTTTTGACCTTGCTGCAATGCCCATTGCATGCGCAAGTCGTGCCGGGGCAATTGTCTAGCAATACCGTGATTGGCGGCAATGTAAAGCAGCATGCCGACGCTGTGCTCGCCATCATGACCTACACGACAGTCCCTGACGTCACGACCAGTAACCTGTCGGTGAATAATGGCCTGACGGGTAATCCCGGCTTCGGGCAGACCCAATTTGGCGGCGGTTTCACACTCAGCAGGTCGTTTCCCCTGTACATGGAGGGCACGCTTGCCTACAGCCGCTACGATCCGGTCTTCATCGCCTCGGATGGCGCCCAGCAGCGCGCGGTGCCGACCAGGTGGAACACCTTCAGCGGCACGGTCGGACTCGGGTGGGATTTCCGTATCACGGACGAACTGGCTTTCCGCCCGATCCTCAACGGTACGATTGGGCGGGTCTCGAGCGACCTGAAGGTGGGGCAGACGATCTTCAATCGCGTCACGGACAGCAACCTGCAATTCCTCGAGAGCGGCTCACTCGATGCTTACGGCTATGGCGGCTCCCTGATGCTCGACTATGAGCACTACCGCGAAAACTACGAAATCGACGCCGAATTGCGCGCAACGGATATTTACCTGCGCAGTTTCGGTAGCACTCCGCAGGCCGTTCAGGGCTCGGCCACGGCCCAGCAGGTGAGCCTATGGACGCGCTGGCGCGCGCCGACCGGCTGGCACGCGCTGGACAGGCCGGTTCGTTACGTGCTCGAAGCCGCTTACTCGCACTATTTCGGCGACAGTGCCGGGGTGCTGGGTTTCAACGACCTCACGTCGTTGGGAGTGGGCCTCGAACTCGATAGCAGCAAATATCCCATCATCGTCACTCGCACGCGCGCGTTGGTCCGATATGTGTTCGGACGCAACGTGCACGGCCTGTCATTCGGATTCGCGATGAGTTTCTAATTGAGGTGTTTGTTAACCGCCAGGAAAATCAACTGTGATTCGTTGCCTTGATGGCTCACAGCAAATCCGTTTTGCTCGAGAAACCGCAAAAATGCCAGGCCGTCCCCTCTATCAGATCCGCCTGCTTCGCCAACGATCAGGCGAACTCTCTGCGACAGCAGCCGGCCATGCGGAAACAGGATGGCATGTTCCGAGCCTTCGACATCAATCTTCAACAAATCCAGAACTTCCGACGAAAAGCCTTCGAGTAACGTCGGAAAATCCGTCACGGGGACCTCGACTGTCTCGGTGGCGGAGTGCTCGGCCATGTTCAGCTTATTGCCGCCGGTGTTGTCGGAGCTGATAAACAACGTTCCCACGCCCGACTGCGAAGACACCGCCATCTCCTTCAGCTCAATCGAAGAATGGAGCTGATTGAGTTCGATGTTCTTCCGAATCAACTCGGCATTGCGAGGCGCCGGCTCGACAACGATTATCTGCATGGGCTGTTTCAACAGCGCACTGATCTGGATGGAAAACGAACCGATATGGCCGCCGAGATCGAGTACGGTAGTACCCTGGAAGCCGATTCCAGACAGTTTGTCGAGATATTCGGACCGTACCTCATCCACGATACCCTCATCCATCGTGCCGGTACGGACAGCAAACTGGAAACCGTACTTGTTCACGATGACTACTTCGCCAGGCGGCTTGTTGTTCGCCACTAGTTCCGCGAGTTGCTTCGGTGACTCGGAATTGGGCACCGTAGTAAGGTGAAGACTCCTGTCGGCAATCGCGATATAGGCACTATTCGCGAACGGCACGTGCATCTGCGCGATCCTGTCTGCGTACTGTGGAGAAAGTTGGTTCAACATCGCCCGGTTGACGATCATCAAGCTCACCTGCGGAGAATATTCTCCGATAGGACTCAGCTTCAACCTGCCGTTCAGCAGCAAGGGTCGAGCCATTGCAAAAACTCTTTTGAAGTAGTTCGGAACCGCAATGGTCAACTGTGCATCCGGGTTCAGCGAATTGAGATCTGAAACAAGCCACCTCAACATTTCGATTGCCTGCTCGTCCCCTGCTTGCCTGGCAAGGATCTTTACCGCTGAATCGTTCTTCAGTTTTCCGAAGAACCGTGGTGCTGTACCGAGGAGCTTCAGCCGAGCGCGAGTATCGATGTAACCAATGGCACGTCTGAACAAGTTTCGGGCACCACCCGACCTGTAGGCCGATGTGATTTGCTGACTTAGTTTCATTTCGACGAGTCTCTTCGCTGAGTGATTCACGATTGTAGACGCGCGGCGCTCGGGCGGCCATACCGCTGCGTGGCTGGCCCGCTGTTTTTGTACGGCCGGCGTCGATTAAGGAAACTTGCCGTTGCGACAAATCCGCCATACTGTGCAGGTGAGCGAGGGAACGAAATTCCCCAATGCCCGTACTGCGGCAACGACACCGCGAGCCGCATGTGCGAGTTCGGCAACCAGTCGCCCAATGCAGGAGGATCAAGATGCTGACGCAGAAAACGAAGGACATCGTGAAAGCGACGGCCCCGGTGCTGGCCGCGCACGGCAACACGATCATTCGACGCTTTTACCTACGGCTCTTCGAGGCGCATCCCGAACTGAAGAACGTGTTCAATATGGCGCACCAGGAGCAGGGGCAGCAGCAGGAAGCGCTTGCCCGCGCTGTGTACGCGTACGCAGAGAACATCGAGGACCCGGGCAGTCTTGCCGCGGTGTTGCGCAATATCGCCAACAAGCATGCGAGCCTCGACGTGAAAGCGGAGCACTATCCGATCGTCGGCGAACATCTGCTCGGCGCGATCAGGGACGTGCTCGGCGAAGCCGCCACCGACGACATCATCTCCGCGTGGGCCCAGGCATACGGCAATCTCGCAGACGTGCTGATGGGCATGGAAAGCGAGTTGCGCGAGGCGCGCGCGGCGCAACTCGGCGGCTGGACCGGATGGCGCACGTTCGTGGTCAAGGACAAGCGGCCCGAGAGCAGCGTGATCACGTCGTTCATTCTCGAACCGAAGGACGGGCAGCCGGTCGCCAACTTCGAGCCGGGCCAGTACATCGGCATTGCCGTCGATGTGCCTGCGCTCGGTTTGCAGCAGATCCGTCAATACAGTTTGTCCGACGTGCCGAATGGCCACAGCTATCGGATCTCCGTCAAGCGCGAGAGCGGCGAGGCCGGGCGGCCGCCGGGCTATGTGTCATCGCTGCTGCACGACCACGTAAGCGTTGGCGACGAAGTGAAGCTGGCGGCACCGTACGGCACGTTCTACATCGATGTCCATGCGAAAACGCCGATCGTGCTGATCAGCGGCGGCGTCGGTCTGACGCCGATGGTCAGCATGTTGAAGCGCGCGATTCAGGACCCGCAGCGGCGCGTGGTGTTCATTCACGGCGCGCGCAACGGCGCGGTGCACGCAATGCGCGACCGGCTGCGCCAAACCGCCGCGACCCAGCCGAATTTCCGCGCGATCGTGTTCTACGACGCGCCGCTCGGCACCGACGTGCAGGGCCGCGACTACGACCATGCGGGCTTCATCGACCTCGGCAAGCTGCGCGACGAGATTCTGCTGCCCGATGCCGACTATTACATTTGCGGTCCTATTCCTTTCATGCGGTTGCAGCACGACGCACTGAAAAACTTGGACATCCACGAGTCGAAGATTCATTACGAGGTGTTCGGCCCCGATCTGTTTGCTGAATGACGCATACGGCTGCCGACGCGCGATCGGCAGCCGCCGCACGGACCCTGGGCCGTACGGCGGCGGCGATGGTAGCGACGATGCCGCGTGTTGGTGGCTGCGCAGCGCTCAGCGCCGCGGCTTCGAACCCCGCCAGGCCGATTTGCGCGCGAACTCGACGAACGAATGCAGATAGTCGAGCGAGGCGTCCGCTTCGCGCGTGCCAAGAAAAATCTGCTTGGCGATCCCCGTCTTGCCGAGCTTCACGCTCACCACCGGCATCCGGTCCGCGTATTCCTCGGCGAGCCAGCGCGGTAGCGCGGCCACGCCGCGATGGCTCGCGACCATCTGCAGCATGATGTCCGTGGTCTCGATCGTCTTGTGGCGGCGCGGGGCGACGCCGGCAGGACGCAGGAACAGGTTGTAGATATCGAGGCGATCGGTGTCGACCGGATAGGTGATCAGCGTTTCATCGACGAGCTGCTCGGGCCGCACAAAGCGCGCGTTGGCGAGCCGATGCCCTTCGGCCACCACCAGCACCTGCTCGTAATCGAACACCGGTTCGAAGCTGAGGCCGGGCCGCTTGAGCGGATCGGGCGTGACGAGCACGTCGATGTCGTAGCCGAATAACGCGCCGATGCCGCCGAACTGGAAACGCTGCTTGACGTCGACATCGACGTCGGGCCAGCGCGCCAGGTACGGCGACACGACTTTCAGCAACCACTGATAGCACGGGTGGCATTCCATGCCGATGCGCAGCGTGCCGCGCTCGCCGTTCGCGTATTGCTTCATGCGTGCTTCGGCGTGCTCGAACTGAGGCAGCATCCGCTCGGCGAGCGACAGCAGGTATTGGCCCGCCTGCGTGAGGCGCAGGTTACGGCCATCGCGTTCCCAGACCGACGTGCCGAGCTGCTGCTCGAGCTTCTTGACGCTATGGCTCAACGCCGACTGCGTCAGATGCAGCGCGCCGGCCGCCGCCGTGAGCGAGCCCTGCCGTTCGACTTCGCGGATCAGGGTGAGATGAAAGCGTTCGAGCATGATGACGTGGGCCCCGGCGCACCGTGCGCCTTAAACATGGAATGAACAAAACTAATGGATGGATGAAATAATGCCATTTTTATTCATGGAATGAAAACCCTATCATCGCTGCCAGTTCTCGCATTTAGTGCAATTTCAATTGGAAGGCAGCATCCATGGTCACGACACACAATCTCGGCTTCCCGCGCATCGGCGCACAACGCGAACTCAAGTTCGGCCTGGAACGCTACTGGAAGGGAGAATCGTCGCGCGACGAACTGAAGGCGCTCGGCAAGCAGTTGCGCGCGCGTCACTGGAACGACCAGCGCGAACTCGACCTCGCGCCGGTCGGCGATTTCGCGTTCTACGACCAGGTGCTCGACATGAGCTTCACGCTCGGCAATCTGCCGGCACGCGTGCGGGGCTTTCACGGCGACAAGCTCGACAACTACTTCCGCGTCGCGCGCGGCCGCTCGGCGCAGGGCGCCGAAGAGCGTGCCGCGTGCTGCGGCGGCGTCGCGGCCGGCGAAATGACGAAGTGGTTCGATACCAACTACCACTACATCGTCCCTGAATTCACCGCCGAAACGACGTTCAATCTCGACCCGTCAGGCTTTCTCGAACAACTGCGCGAAGCGCGCGAGCAGGGCGTGAGGGCGAAGCCGGTGATCATCGGACCGATCACGTATCTGTGGCTCGGCAAGGCGAAGGACGGGTTTGGCACACTCGCGGACAAGCTCGCGCTGCTGCCGCGTCTGATGCCGGTGTATCGCGCGTTGCTCGACTATTTCAAGGTGATGGACGTCGAGTGGGTGCAGATCGATGAACCGGTGCTCGTCACCGAACTGGATCCGGCATGGCGCGATGCATTCGTGAGCGCGTATCAGGGCTTCGAGGAACGGGGCGTCAAGCTGCTGCTGACGACCTACTTCGGCCAGCTGAAAGAGAACCTTGAGCTTGCTTGCAGCCTGCCCGTGGACGGTTTGCACATCGACGCGATCAACGCGCGTGACGAAGTCGCACTGGCCGCGCAAAGGCTACCCGCGCACAGCGTGCTGTCGGTCGGCGCGATCAACGGCCGCAACATCTGGAAGACCGATCTGAATGCCGCGCTCGAATGGCTCGCGCCGCTCGCGCGGCAACTGGGCGATCGTCTGTGGCTCGCTCCGTCTTGCTCGTTGCTGCACGTGCCGGTCGATCTCGCGAGCGAAGACAAGCTCGATCCAGAGATTCGCTCATGGCTTGCCTTCGCGCTGCAAAAGCTCGACGAACTGAGGGTGCTCGCCGTCGCGCTGAACGGCGGCCGCGAGAAGGTCGCGCATGAACTCGCGGCGAACGCCGCCGCGCTTGCCGCCCGGCGCAACTCGCCGCGCGTGAACAACCCGGCGGTGAAGGCTGCGCTGGCGCGCATCGACGCGAAGCTCGGCAAGCGCCAGCACGCCTACGCCGAACGCGCCAGGAAGCAGGCCGCGCTGTTGCAGCTCCCCGCGTACCCGACCACGACGATCGGCTCGTTCCCGCAAACGCCGGAGATCCGTCACGCACGCAGCCAGTTCAGGAGCGGCGCGCTCGATCAGGCCGCTTATCAGGACGCCATGCGCAAGGAAATCGAGCGCAGCGTGCGCGAGCAGGAAGCGCTGGGCCTCGACGTGCTCGTGCACGGTGAAGCCGAACGCAACGACATGGTCGAATACTTCGGCGAGCAGCTCGACGGATACGCGTTCAGCCGGTTCGGCTGGGTGCAGTCGTACGGCTCGCGCTGCGTGAAGCCGCCTGTCCTGTTCGGCGACATCAGCCGCCCGAGGGCGATGACGCTCGAGTGGATCAGCTACGCGCAGTCGCTGACGAACAAGCCGATGAAGGGTATGTTGACGGGTCCCGTGACGATCCTGAACTGGTCGTTCGTGCGCGACGACCAGCCGCGTGTGGTGTCGTGCTACCAGCTTGCACTGGCGATCCGCGAAGAAGTGCTCGACCTGGAAAAGGCCGGTGTGCAGGTCGTGCAGATCGACGAAGCCGCGCTGCGCGAAGGTCTGCCGCTGCGCCGGGCGCAGTGGGGCGAGTACCTGCGCTGGGCGGTGGAATCGTTTCGTATCGCCGCGAACGGCGTGCAGGACGAAACGCAAATCCACACGCATATGTGCTATTCAGAGTTCAACGACATCATCGCGTCGATCGCCGATATGGACGCGGACGTCATCACGATCGAAACCTCGCGCTCGGACATGGAGCTGCTCGAAGCCTTCGACAACTTCAACTATCCGAACGAGATCGGCCCGGGCGTCTACGACATCCACTCGCCGAACATTCCGACGCAGCAGCACATCGTCCAACTGATGCAGAAGGCGGCGGAGCGCATTCCGGCGCAGCGCTTGTGGGTGAATCCGGATTGCGGTCTGAAGACGCGACAATGGGCTGAAGTCATTCCCGCGCTTTCGAACATGGTCGCTGCCGCGAAGACGCTGCGCAGCCAGGTTCAGTAAAACGCGAGCGGGCCGGCGGTCCTTTCTCGCACGCCGGGGTAGCCGGTCTGCCCCATGGCGACTGGCTAACGAAGACTCGCCGCGGATGCTGGCCGGCGGTATGCTCGTTGCTGAAGCGTGGAAGACGGCGAACCCGCGCGCGGCGCTGCCCCAATGGGTGTCGCGCGGGCTGCTGCGCTCGCGAGGAGGCGGCGATGGGCGATTTCAACGAAGCGCGCGCATGGATGGTCGAGCGACAGATCGTGCGTCGCGGCGTGCGTGACGAGTACGTGATCGCCGCGATGCGGCGCGTGCCGCGCGAAGCATTCGTGCCGGCCGATCTGCGTGATTTCGCGTATGACGATACGCCGCTGCCGATCGGCGGCGAGCAGTCGATATCGCAGCCGTTCATCGTCGCCAGGATGCTGGCAGCCGCCGAACTGCAGCCTGGCAATCACGTGCTCGACATCGGCACGGGCTCCGGCTACGCGGCCGCGATCGCAGCGGAGATCGCGGGCCGGGTGGATTCGATCGAACGCGACCCGAGCCTCGCCGAGGACGCCCGCGAGCGCTTGCAGCGGCTCGGCTACGAGAACGTCGAAGTGCACGTCGGCGACGGCACCGTGGGTTTTGCCGCGCATGCGCCGTATGACGCGATCATCGCGGCGGCGGGCGGACCGCATGTGCCGCAGGCGCTGCGCGCGCAACTGGCGCCGGGCGGGCGGCTCGTGATGCCGGTCGGCAGCAGCCTGAGCCATCAGCGGCTCGTCAAGATCGTGCGGCGCGGCGAACACGACTACGACGAACAGGCGTTGGCTGAGGTGCGCTTCGTGCCGCTCGTCGGCGACGATGGCTGGCCGCAGCCCGGTGGTGCGCCGCCCTTGAATTAGCGGCCTGCGCGATCGACCGATGGTGAACTTCAGTCGCGCAGCTTCACCGCGGTCATGCGCGGCATCAGCAGATGAATGATGCCCAACGCCACCAGATACGCCGATGCGCCGACAGTAAAGAGCGCCCAATACTGCCCGGTGCGCTGCAAGGTCTCGCCGATCACGCCGGAGTAGAAGAACGACCCGATCATGCCCGCCACGCCGCCGATCCCGATGACCGTGCCGACCAGCCGCTTTGGAAACACGTCGCCGACCGTCGTGACGAGGTTCGCCGACCATCCCTGGTGCGCCGCCGCGGCGAGACCCACCGCGAACACCGCGTACCACAGGCTCTGGAAATACGACAGGGTGGCGATCGGCACGACGCACAACGCACAAACGAGCATCGTGAGCTTGCGCGCATAGTTCGGCTTGTTGGTGCGCGCCATCAGGCGCGACGACAGCCAGCCGCCCGCCACGCTGCCAACCGATGCCATCGTATAGATGGCGATCAGCGGCAGGCCCATCTTGCCGATGTCGATATGGCGCGATTCATTGAGCCACTTGGGCAGCCAGAACAGATAGAACCACCAGACCGGATCGGTCAGCAGCTTGCCGAAGACGAACGCCCACGTCTCACGGTATTTGAGCACCGACAACCAGCTGACTTTCTGTTCGGCGACTTCTTCGCGATCCGCATTGATGTAGTCGAGCTCTTCCTTCGTCACGGACGGATGCTGCGAAGGCTGCCGATAGACGAGCATCCAGACGGCGAGCCAGACGAAACCGGTCGCGCCGCCCACGATGAACGTCGCGCGCCAGCCCCACATGAGCGCGGCGATCGGCACGAAGGCCGGCGCGACGATGCCGCCGATCGTCGCGCCCATGTTCCAGAAGCCCGTCGCCAACGCGCGTTCCTTCTTCGGAAACCACGTGGCGGTGGTGCGGATCGCAACCGGAAAATTGGCCGCTTCGCCAAAACCGAGCAGACCGCGCACCGCCGCGAAGCCGGGCACGGTCGATGCCACCGCATGCAGCATCGCCGCGAGACTCCACATCGCCATCGCGCTGCCGTAGACCTTCTTCGTGCTGAAGCGGTCCGCGATCCGGCCGAAGATGGCGAGACCCACCGCATAGGTGACCGTAAACACCATCACGGTCTGCGCGTACTGCACCTGATTCCAGCCGATATCCTTTTGCAGCAGCGGCGCGAGCAGCCCGAGCATCTGACGATCCATGTAGTTGATCGTCGTCGCGGCGAAAATCATCGCGCAAATGGTCCATCGGTATCGACCGACGGCCGAGCGTGCGGCGGCCGTCGTGGCGTCTATCGTTTTCATCGAGTCTCCTGAAGTTTTTTTTGGAAATGGTGTCGATACGGTTCGGCGAGATCAACCGCCGGCATCGCCGCGAACCGGAAGCACGCATCCGAAGCGCGGATTAAAAGCGCGGGTTCTTGCCGGTGAAGCCCGGGTCGTACTTGCGCATTTGCGTGAGGTCATCGCGATTGCGCACGCCGCATGACAGATACTGCGCATGCAGTTCGGCCAGCCGCTCGCGGTCGAGTTCGACGCCGAGGCCCGGCGCAGTGGGCACGCGCACCGAACCCTTGTCGAACTTCACGCGGCCGCCCTTGATCACTTCTTCTTCCTGCCACGGGTAGTGCGTGTCGCACGCGTAGGTCAGGTTGGAGATGCTCGCCGCGACGTGCGTCATCGCCATCAGGCTGATGCCGAGGTGCGAGTTCGAGTGCATCGACATGCCGAGATCCCACAGCTTGCACATGCGGGCGAGCGTCTGCGTGGCGCGCAGGCCGCCCCAGTAGTGATGGTCCGAGAGCAGCACCTTCACCGAACCCATCTCGGCGCCGCGCCGGAAATCTTCCATCGTCGTGATGACCATGTTGGTGGCGAGCGGCAAGCGCGTGCGCTTCGCCAGTTCGGCCATCCCTTCGAGACCCGGACAGGGATCTTCGTAGTACTCGAGCAGCTCGTCGAGTTCCGGGGCGGCCGCGATGCTGGTTTCGAGCGTCCAGTTGGCGTTCGGATCGAGGCGCAGCGGCACGCCGGGAAACGCTTGATGCAGCGCACGCATGCACGCGATCTCGTGCGCGGGTTCGAACACGCCGCCCTTCAGCTTGATGCTCTGGAAGCCGTACAGCTCGATCATCCGGCGCGCCTGCGCGACGATCTGCTCCGGGCTCAGGCCCTCGCCCCATGCATCGGGCGCGTACGGCTTGTCGACGTGCTCGGCGTATTTGAAGAACAGATAGGCGCTGTAGGGCACCGCGTCGCGCACCTTGCCGCCGAGCAGGTCGACGATCGGCGCGCCGACGATCTGCCCTTGCAGATCGAGCATCGCGACTTCGAGCGTGCTGATGACCTTCGGCGCGTTCTTGGCCGAATGCGAACCGGGCGCGAGCTCGAATTCGACCGCGCCCGGGCTCGCCTTGATGGTGGCCCGCACGCGCTCTTCCATGCGATTGAGGTCGAACGGCGACAGGCCGAGCACCAGCGACTTCGCCTGTTCGAGCACGCGCAGCATCGGTTCGTCGCCGTAGGTCTCGGAGATGCCGACGCGGCCGTCGCTCGTCTCCAGCTCGACGATGGCGCGCAGCGCCCACGGTTCGTGGATGCCGGCGGCATTGAGCAGCGGGCCGTCGCGGAAGGCGATCGGGGTGATGCGCACCTGGGTGATGGTGATGTCGCGAGTCATGATGGCAATCGGCAAGAGGACAGGGTAAATACGATGGCGCAGATAGTAAAGCACTAATATATTAGTGCGTTAGTGGGGTTAATACTCATCTCCATGTTTCGCGGAATAGCCCACGGAAGGCCGCTCGAAGGGGTGGGCGTCGGCTATAGTACTAGTGCCTCAGCGGGCGGCCACGCCCGCTCCGCCTGCTTCCATGCTTCAGCTTCTGCCATGAAAAACCACGCTACCTCGTCGGTGGTGAGGCGGCTCGACCGCTCCCGCCACGCCGCGCCGCAAGTATTCGAACGACTGCGCGAAATGATCCTTTCCCTCGAACTGACGCCGGGCACGGTGCTCTCGCGCACCGAACTGGCGAACCAGTACGGCTTGAGCCAGACGCCGGTGCGCGACGCGCTGATGAAGCTCGGCGAGGAAGGTCTCGTCGACATCTATCCGCAGCATGCGACGGTCGTTAGCCAGATCAACGTGACGTCGGCGCTGCAAGCGCATTTCCTGCGCCGCTCGATCGAACTGGAAGTGGTCCGCACGCTCGCGGAGCAGCGCGACGCGGCGCTGATCGCCCGGTTGCGCGCCACGATTGCGGGGCAAACGGAACTGCTCGACCTGAAGAATTACGAGCAGTTCTCGCTGCTCGATCAGACGTTTCATCGGCAGATGTACGAGGCGGCTGGTGTGCCGCAGCTATGGGATCTGGTGCGCAGGCTGAGCGGACATATCGACCGGCTGCGGCGCCTTCATTTGCCGGTGGAGGGCAAGACGATGGCCGTGGTGCGAGATCATACCGAGATCGTCGATGCGATCGGCAAGGGCGATGTGGAGGCCGCGCAGGCGGCGCTGCGCAAGCATTTGTCGGGAACGCTGAGCCAGATCGATCAGATCAGGACCAGTCATCCGAGTTTTTTGGCGGATGAGTGAGGGGCGGGTAGGGCGATTGTGGCCTTCCTCTCGCGCTTGTCCAACCTCGGCCGAACCATGAACTCAAGACTTAACGCGGTATTGACCGCCCTCACGGCCGCGGCGCTGTTCGGTGCCGCGACGCCCCTGGCCAAAGCCCTGCTCGGCGCGATGTCACCGTTCATGGTCGCGGGTTTGTTCTACCTCGGAAGCGGCGTGGGCCTCGGCATCGGCATCATCACCCGCCGGATGCGGCGGCCGCCGGCGCAAGCCCCCATTGAGCACCGAATTCGCGCAGAGGAGTTGCCGTGGCTTGCGGGCGCGATCGTCGCCGGAGGTGTCGCCGGACCGGCATTGCTGATGCTGGGGTTGTCGAGCACCCCGGCCGCTACGAGTTCGCTGCTGCTGAATCTGGAAGGCGTGCTGACTGCCGTCATTGCGTGGGTGGTGTTCCGGGAGAACGTCGACCTGCAAGTGTTTCTCGGCATGGTTGCGATCGTCGCCGCAGGCGTGATGTTGTCCTGGACACCCGGAGAAGCGGGCGTGCCTGCCGGTGCGCTGCTCATCGTCGGAGCATGTCTGTGCTGGGCGGTCGACAACAATCTCACGCGCAAGGTGTCCGCGAACGACGCAATGGTGATCGCCTGCCTGAAAGGTCTGATCGCCGGTCCCGTGAATCTTGCAATCGCGATCGCGACCGGCGCATCACTGCCGCCGGCCATCACGGTCGGTGCTGCCATGCTCACGGGGCTTGCCGGCTACGGAGTGAGCCTTGTGCTATTCGTCGTCGCACTGCGTCAGCTTGGAACGGCACGGACCGGCGCCTACTTCTCGGTTGCGCCGTTGTTTGGCGTCGCCATTTCGCTGCTGATCTGGCCGGAGCGGCCGTCCGTCATCTTCTGGATCGCCGCGGCGCTGATGGCCCTCGGCATCTGGCTTCATGTACGCGAGCGGCACGAGCATGAGCATAGGCACGAACTGATGGAGCACTCGCACCGGCACCGGCATGACGAACACCACCAGCACGAACATGATTTCCCATATCACGGTGACGAGCCTCACACGCATCCCCACGTCCATCTGCCCATCACGCATTCGCATGCGCATTTCCCGGATATTCACCATCGTCATCAGCATTAGACATTCAATTGGCTAGACTAGACGCGGGCTGAATCGCGGGCTAAGGCTGGATCACGGTCATTCTGAATGGCCCGCCGTTCGCAGCCGCGTGGGATACCGCTTCGTTGGCTTCGTCGAGCGGGAACGTCTTGATGTCGAAATGGCCGGGATCGAGCAATCCCGAGCGGATCAGACCCGTCATGAGCGTCACGGCCTCGGTCGGATACATCCATTTGCCGCGTATCGTGATGTCGTTGCGCATGATCCACGGATAGGGCAGGTCGAGCCCCGCGCCGCCCAGCATCCCCACCCCGCCCATCAAAACGACGCGCCCATACGGGCGCACGGCCATGACCGCGGCGCGTACGGCCGTAGCAGGCGCCGAGGGCGGCAACAGATCGATTACGCAATCGATCGGACAAGGGGCCGCTCGTTGCATCCGTTCGCGGTCCGACTGTTCATCACCCGACAGTTCGACCGGCCGCACGCGCTCGCCGAACCGCTGTTTCAGATCGTCGAGTGCTTCCCCATTGCGTCCTGGCGCAATTACACAGCGCGCGCCCATCGCAAGAGCGACAGCCACGCAGGCGCTACCGAAGTTGCCGGTGGCACCGCTGACGAGCAGCGTCTCGCCGGCCCGCAGCGCGGCGCAAAGCAGCCCGCCATAGGGCACCAGCATGACGTTGAGCGCGCACCACCGCGCGGCCTCGCCAGGCTCGATCTCTCCGATCCGAATCGCGTTCTCGGTCGGCACGCGCACCTGTTCGGCGAACGGGCCGTCGTGAAAGTGCCGTTGCAGACGCAAGCCGCCCTCGCCACGTGAGCTCCATCCCTGCAGCGCAATATCGGGCATCAAGGCGTCGTCGCGCGAGCGCACGGTCGGGTCGCAAAACACCCAATCGCCCGCCTTCAGATGGGTCGCGTCCGGACCGCTCGCCCTCACGCGGCCGATCGCGCCGCAGCCGGGCACGATGGGCAACTCGATCGGATAGCGGCGCTCGCCATTGAACACTTCGTTGGCGTACGACAGCACCGGCGCGGCGGCGACATCCACGATCACCTCGCCCGTGCCGAGTTCCGGATTCGGCATCTGCGTAATCGCCAGCGGTTGGCCAAGCGAATTCAGGACTGCGGCTTTCATCGTCGTTCTCCGTCAAGGATGGGGCTGACGGGGTCATTCTGGCGAGCCTAGAATTGGCAACAAGGCCTGGCACTATCCCAGGATTCATCGATACCTCCTTGCAAGGACGACCATGCCGGCATCGAGACACACTGAATTCGGCGATTTCCTGCGTTCGCGCCGGGAGAAACTGATTCCGGCAGCCGGGCAGCTCAGAAGTGGCCGGCGCCGTCGTACGCCGGGTCTGCGGCGTGAAGAAGTTGCCGAACTGGCGGGCATCGGCGTGGACTGGTACGTGCGGCTCGAGCAGGGGCGAACGGTCAGTCCCTCCGACGCCACCCTCGACGCGCTGGCTCGCGCCCTGCGGCTCGGCAAAGCAGAAGCCGCGCATCTGCGGGCGCTCGCGCGCAGCCACGATCACCGCGCGTTTGTTCCCGAGAGCGTCCCGCCGGCCATTGCGCGCATCGTGTCGGACCTCTCGCTGCCGGCCTACGTGACCGGCCGGCGCTGGGACATCCTGGCGTGGAACCGGGCGGCAGCCGATCTGCTCGGATTCGATCGCCTGACCGAGGCGGACCGCAACATCCTCGTTTTCATGTTCATCGAACCGGAGACCAAACGGCTGTTCGGCTCCACCTGGGAGACCGAAGCGCGCCGCATGATCGCGCTCTTTCGTGCCACGCATGATCTCTTTGCAGGCGACCCGTCGTTCATTGAGCTGGTGGAGCGCCTGCGTGCGTGCAGTCCGGAGTTCGCCAGTTGGTGGGTTGCGCACGACGTGCGGGGAGGCGCATCCGGGCAGAAGCTACTCACGCATCCTCGGCGCGGTGCGCAACGCTACGAATACGCCACGTTTCAGGCCAACGACGATCCGTCGTTGAAACTCTCGATCTACACGCCCGTCTGATTCGCGCGACGCGTGCCAGGCATAAAGGCGGGATGCGATCGCGGAGTCATCGCAGCACAAGTTCGATGGTGCGTAAGCCATTCGTATTCGAGCGAGGCGCTCCCGCCTGCACGGGTTTAGACTTGAGCGGCGAAGCAACCGGCCCGCGAGCGCAGGAACGCGGCACGTTAGTCTTCTTGCTTGATACATACGACCATGCGGCGCTGGACTGTCGGGTTTCTGATTGCCCTGGCTATATACGCCCTGGGTTACGCGATGACTACCGGCAACATCGGCCTCGCGCATGCACAAACACAGCCGCCGTCGTTCGAGAGCTTCGCCGTTCCCTCCGGCAGTGCGCCGCATGACGTCGCGCCGGCGCATGACGGCACCGTGTGGTACACCGCGCAGGCGCAGGGAGCGCTCGGGCGGCTGGACCCGCGCAGCGGCAAAATCGACAGGATCGCGCTCGGCGCCGGATCGTCCCCGCATGGTGTGATCGTCGGCCCCGATAGCGCGGCTTGGGTCACTGACGGCGGCCTGAACGCGATTGTGCGTGTCGATCCGAAGACGCTCGCCGTCACGCGTTTTCCGCTGCCCAAGGATCGGCCAGACGCCAATCTAAACACCGCCGTGTTCGACAAGCAGGGGCATCTGTGGTTTACCGGGCAAAGCGGCATCTACGGCGAGCTCGATCCCGAGCAAGGCCGAATGCGTGTCTTTGATGCGCCACGCGGCCCCGGAGCCTACGGTATCTGCGTGACCCGCTCCGGGGAGCTGTATTTCGCGTCGCTGGCGGGGAGTTATCTTGGTCGCATCGATCCCGCGACGGGTGCGGCGCAGGTCATCGAGCCGCCGACCGCAAAGCAGGGCGCGCGCCGCGTCTGGGCCGATTCCAGCGGGCGCGTCTGGGTCAGCGAGTGGAACGCGGGAAAGGTCGGTGTATTCGATCCCGCCACGCATCGATGGCGCGAATGGCGACTGCCCGGCAACGATCCGCACGCGTACGCGATATTCGTCGACGACCGGGATATCGTCTGGCTCAGTGAATGGAGCGCGAACGCGCTAGTGCGCTTTGACCCCCGTACCGAGCGGTTCGACGTGTTGCCGCTGCCGCGCGATCACGCCAACGTGCGTGAGATGATGGGCCGTCCGGGCGAGGTGTGGCTGTCCGAGTCGGGTACCGATCACCTGTTGCTCTACCGGTCCCGTGAGGCCGACGTGAGAGGGCAGTGACGACATACTGCACCGGGGCCGGAATTGCGCGGTTCGCTGCGCCGCGCGCGCCGGTTCGCAACCTCAAGCGGCCTGGAGCAACTGAAGTGTTCGCGGATCGGCTTGTCCGCCGAAATACTTGCGCAAGGCCTCGACGAATACGTCGTTGTCGTCGGTGGCGCGCGCGAACAGGCTGACCGACGAGCGAAACTTGAGGTTATCCGGATACCCGAAAATCTCCTCGATGGAGCGGTCGCTGACAAGGTTGACCAATTGCGTCGTTTCGCGCAGCCGCGGAGCGAGTATCGGGTGGCGCAGATAGGCTTGCGCCTCGGCCAGCGAGGCAAGCGCGAAACGCTGCGCCATTGCGCTGGTTCCGAGCCCCTGTAGCTGAGGAAACACGAACCACATCCAATGGCTTCGCTTACGTCCGTGCCTCAATTCGTCGCATACCTGGGCATACACTGGATCCTGGGCATCGACAAAACGCTGAAGGTCATAGAGATCGTCCATTTCGTACTCCCGCTCGTGCTCCGCCCGATGCCGGTATGGAGACTTCCGACTAGTGTGAAAGGAGACATTCGAATTTGGCCGATGGCCGCATAGTATTCAGATAATACTTCGATCGTGGAGCGGCCCCCTGACCGTCCGGAGACAAGAACATGCGCAAACTGATCATGGGCATCGTCGAATTCCGCGAGAAAATGCTGCCGCAATATGTGCGAAAGTTCAGCGAACTGGCGCTCGCGCAGACACCGGATGCTCTTTTCATCACATGTTCGGACAGCCGTGTCGTGCCGGACCTGCTTGCCTCGACCCATCCGGGCGACCTGTTCACGATGCGCAACGTCGGCAACCTGATACCACCGGCGACTGCGGAGGGAGTCTCGACCGGCGATCTTTCCGAGGCAAGCGCGATCGAATACGCGGTGCTGGTGTTGAAGGTCGCGAATATCGTCGTGTGCGGGCATTCCGAGTGCGGTGCGATGAAGGCGGTGTATACGCGCAAAGCCAAGCTGAAAACGCCGAACCTCGATAAATGGCTGTACCACGCCAACAACGCAGCGTTTCGCCTCGAACACGAAGGCCCGCTCGACGAAACTCTGAAGCCGCACGATCAATTGTCGCAACTCAACGTGCTTGTGCAGATCGAGCATCTGATGACATACCCGATCGTCCGGCAGCAGGTCGCAGCCGGGGCGCTGGTGCTGAGCGGCTGGTGGTTCGACATTGCGACTGGCGACATGTATGCCTATGAGCGCGCCAGCCGCTCTTTCGCAGTCATCGACCGCGCGATGGCTGAGCGAATGATTGCGCGCCTTGCCTCACGGGCAAATGCATATGGCCGGCAGTCGCGCGGATCTGATGGAGTGTGATGGTTCTCAGCCTACACGGGGATCCTTATGGAGCGGGAGCTAAAGCTGCGAGTCGCGAAAGAAGATCTTGACGCATTGCGTCGCGCGCCTCTGCTCGCGACAGCGAACAGCGCGGCCAAGGCTCCTCAATTGCTGACGAGCACGTATTTCGACACGCCCGGGCTCGCATTTCGTGAGAACGAGGCTTCGCTGCGGGTGCGTACCGTCGGCAACGACAGAGTGCAGACGTTGAAGCTGGAGGGGGCGGTGCATGCGGGACTTTTCGACAGGGACGAGTTCGAGGTGCCAATCGAGAGCGACGTCCCCGATCTCACGCGACTGTACGATCAGATTCCCGAAGACACCGGCTGCGGCAAGCTGATTCGCGACGAGACCATTGCCGCGCAACTGGAACCCGTGTTCGTCACGCGAATCAATCGATCGGTCTTTCCTCTGCGCACACCGTCCGGTGACGAACTCGAGATCGCGCTCGACGAGGGGACGGTCGACGCGAAGACGGGTTCGGTGTCCATCGCGGCGGTGGAGCTGGAACTGAAGCAGGGAGAGCCGGAAAGCCTGTACAACGTGGCGCTCGAACTGCTCGAAGCCGTGCCGCTGCGCATCGATCATCTCAGCAAGGCCGATCTCGGATACGCACTGCTTGAAACCGGGCAAAGCAAGGCGGTCAAGGCGCAACCCGTGCAACTGGACAAACGCGCTTCCGTCGAAGACGCGTTCTCCACTATCGCGCGCAAGTGTCTGGATCAGGTTCACGCCAACGAACGCGGCGTGGTGTCCGGCCACGATCCGTCGAGCGTTCATCAGATGCGCGTGGGGCTTCGACGTTTGCGTTCGGCCTTCGACCTCTTCGCCAGGCTCATTCCCGCCTCTTCTCGCCTTGACGAGGAATTGCGCTGGATTGCCTCGGAACTGGGCGCAGCGCGCGATTGGGAAGTGCTGGCGGGATCGACGCTCGATCATGCCGACATCAATGGCAATGCGCCTGAGATCCTGCCCGTCAGGCAGGCGTGTGAAAAGCATGCCGTCGACAACCGCCAGCGCGCCGCTGCGGCGGTCGAGTCGGTCCGCTACACGCGGCTCGCGCTCCAGCTCGCGCTCTGGTTGAACCGGAAGGGCTGGCGAGACGGCATGTCCGACGAACAGCGCGAAGCGATCGGCGCTCCAGTGAAGCAGTTCGCCGCGGATGTTCTGCGCCGCCGGCACAGGAAGCTGATCAAACGCGGCAAGGGCCTGGCCGATCTCGACGACCATCTTCGTCATCGCGCCCGCATCGCAGCAAAGAAAGTTCGCTACGCCACCGAGTTCTTCGCGTCACTGTTCCCGAGGCGGGCCGTCAGCCATTATGTCGACGCGCTGAGCGCGCTTCAGGATGATCTGGGCTGGCGCAACGACGCCGTCGTCGCCGATCAGCTTCTGACGGGGCTGTCGCGAACGTCCCCTGAGTCGGTGTCGGGCGGGGCCTTCGTGCGAGGCTTTCTGGCTTCTCGTGTCGCGTCGGATCATCGGACTTTGACAAAACTATGGAAGCGTTTCAGACGCCTGTCGCCACCGCGCTAACCCGCGTCGCCGCGCATTCAATCGCGAGACCGTTCGAGCGAGATTCGGAACGCGAAGCTGCGTCACCTTTCGCTAAACGAATAAAACAGAAATCAAACGATCCGATTCGGATCACTCAACAGGAGACCTGGCTCATCTCCGGCTGGGAAACCGAAAAATTCACGAACCCATGTGCGAGATCGTCTCGTCTTGCAATCTGCGCGCAGTAACATATGCTCAGTTGCAGAACGCGTTTAAGGTCATTTCTCCGGACCCACGGTGCAAGCGGGCACTCACAGGCGCGAGGCGTCCCGGCAAAGCCAAACAGCACCGTCGCGGCGCGCCTGACGTTTCTTCGTTCACCCGTAAGGCGTTCGCGCAAGGGGTGGACTCGATCTTCAAGCAGTATGCGAAGTGGCTAGATGTGGCTGATTCAAATGCTGGCGTACCGCTTCCGCAATCATGAAATCAGGTCTCTGTTACCGACGCGTTGGTGATGTGCGCCGCTCGCATGCCGGTGAACGGCGCGAGCATCAATATAAGGAGTCCTGGCGATGCAAGCTCCTCAGCGTCCCCTGCGCGTCGAGTTGATGGCGCCACTCTCGGGCGTACTGGTGCCTCTCGACAGCGTGCCCGATCCAGTCTTCGCCCAGAAGATGGTCGGCGATGGCGTGTCGATTGATCCGACTTCGGATGAACTGCTGTCGCCGCTTGCCGGCGAGGTGACTCAACTCCATAGCTCCAGCCACGCCATCACGATCACCGGCGACAACGGCCTGCAAGTGCTGCTGCACATCGGGCTCGACACGGTGTTGCTGCGCGGCGAGGGCTTCACGCCGCTGGTCAAGCAAGGCGACGCCGTCGCGGCGGGTACGCCGCTGATCCGCTTCGACCCGATTCTGGTCGGCGCAAAGGCACTCAGCCTGCTCACGCAAATGGTGATCGCCAATGGCGAGCTGGTCACGCGCTACGTTCCGGCGCACGGTCTCGTCGTCGCCGGCACCGACGTCGCGCTGTACGTCGAACTGGTGGTCGGCATGGAGGACAAGGATACGGCCGGCCACGCGGGCGCCATCCTCTCCGACGAGATCACACTGCCGAATCCGGCGGGACTGCATGCGCGGCCCGCTGCGCTAGCCGCAGCCGAAGCAAAGAAATACAAGTCGGAGATTCGGCTCGTGCGCGGCGGCGATAGCGCAAATGCGAAGTCCGTCGTCGCGATCATGGGACTCGCAACGAAGTTTGGCGACAAGCTGCGTGTCGAGGCCCGCGGTCCCGACGCGGCGGAGGCGGCAAGGAGCATCGCGCGTCTGCTGGCCGAGGGCTCGGGCGAAAAGCCCGGCGACGCACCGGCGCCCGCGCCGGCTGCGGCACCTGCGCCCGCCGCACCCGCTGCACCCGCTGCACCCGCTGCACCCGCTGCGCCGGTGCCGGCGACAAACCAGGCCGCTCCCGCCGATGCCGACGAATACCTCGGCGTATCCGCTTCGCCCGGGCTTTCGGTCGGCAAGATCGTGCAGTTCCGCCAGCAGGTGATCGCGGTGGACGAAGCGGGCGAGTCGCCGCAACGCGAACGCGCGCAACTCGAAGCGGCCCGGCATCAGGCCCGCCAGCAGATTGAGGCGCTCAAGGCGACGCTCGCCGATCCGTCGAAGGCGCAGATTCTTGACGCGCATCTCGAACTGCTGGACGATCCCGACCTGAACGACGCCGTGATCGGCAGCATCAGCGCAGGCAAGAGCGCCGGCTTCGCGTGGCGCGATGGGTTCCAGAAGCAGGCGAGCATGCTCGAAAAGCTCGACAACCCGCTGTTGCGCGAACGCGCCGGCGATATCCGCGACGTCGGCCGTCGTGTGCTCGCGCTGCTCGCCGGCGCGAAGCAGGCGCCGATCGACGTGCCGGACGAGTCGATTCTGATAGCCGAGGAACTCTCGCCGTCCGACACCACATCGCTCGATCGCAGCAAGGTGCTCGGCTTTTGCACGACGACCGGCGGCGCGACGAGCCACGTCGCGATCCTTGCGCGCTCGCTTGGGATTCCTGCGATTTGCGGTATCGACGCCCGCGCCCTGCAACTCGCCGATGGCACGCCGGTCGTGCTCGACGGTTCGCGCGGCAGCTTGCGGCGCAACCCGAGCGCCGACGAACTCGAGAAGGCGCGCGAACGCATCAGACGCCAGGCCACCAAACGCGAAGACGAAAAGCTCGCGGCGAGCAAGCTCGCGATGACTGCCGACGGCCGCCGGGTCGAAGTCGTCGCGAACATTCGCAATGCGCAGGAAGCGCGCGACGCGGTCGCGGCCGGCGCCGAAGGCGTGGGTCTGCTGCGCTCCGAGTTCCTGTTCGACGCGCGAGACACCGCGCCATCCGAAGACGAACAGGCCGAAGAATATTGCGCCGTCGCAACTGCGCTCGGCCGCGAACGTCCGCTCGTGGTTCGCACGCTCGACGTCGGCGGCGACAAACCGCTCTCGTATCTGCCGCTGCCGAAGGAAGACAACCCGTTTCTCGGTCTGCGCGGCGTGCGCGTGAGTCTGGAGCGTCCCGACATCTTCCGCACGCAACTGCGCGCGATCCTTCGCGCGGCGCCGCTCGGCAATCTGCACGTGATGTTCCCGATGATCGCCACGGTCGAGGAAGTACAGGCGGCGCGCAAAATCCTGCTCGAGGAAGCCGGCGATCGGGCCGCGAGCGTGAAGGTGGGCGTGATGATCGAGGTTCCGGCCGCCGCGCTGATCGCCGAGCCGCTCGCACGCGAAGTCGATTTCTTCTCGATCGGCACGAATGACCTGACGCAGTACACGCTCGCGATGGACCGCGGCCATCCGCAACTCGCCAAGCAGGCCGACGCACTTCACCCGGCGGTGCTGCGTCTGATCGGCATGACGGTCGATGGCGCGCACCAGCACGGCAAATGGGTCGGCATATGCGGCGGCATCGCTTCGGATGCGATGGCCGTGCCGGTACTCGTGGGCCTTGGCATCGACGAGCTTTCGGTGAGCATTCCCGCGGTCGGTTCGATCAAGGCCCAGCTCGCACGCGTGACGATCGACGAAGCCAACCAACTCGCCGCCGAGGTGCTGCGGCTTGGCACTGCCGCCGAAGTCCGTGCGCATCTGTCACGCTTTGCCGATTGAGCGGACCAACAGGAGACCAGCCATGTTCTCGCATGCCTTCGGAGTTCTCCAGAAAATCGGCAAATCGCTGATGCTGCCGGTCGCCGTGCTCCCCGTGGCCGGCCTGCTGCTCGGTCTCGGCTCGACCGACTTTCACGGTTACGTGCCGGCCGTCGTGCTCGCGCTGATGAAGAACTCGGGCGACGTGATCTTCGCCAACCTGCCGCTGATCTTCGCCATCGGCGTCGCGCTCGGCTTCACCGAGAACGATGGCGTCTCGGGCATCGCCGCAACGATCGGGTTTCTCGTGATGACGGCGACGTTGGGTGTGGTTGCCAAGATAGAGGGCGTCGAAACCGACCCGATCATGGGCATTCCGTCGATCCAGACCGGGGTGTTCGGCGGCATTCTCGCCGGCGGTCTGGCGGCCTGGATGTTCAACCGCTACTTCCGCATCACGTTGCCGCCGTATCTCGGCTTCTTCGCCGGCAAGCGCTTCGTGCCCATCGTGACGGCGATCGGCGCAATCGTGCTCGGTGCGATCCTGTCCTTCGTGTGGCCGCCGATCGGCAGCGCGATCAAGACCTTCTCGCATTGGGCAGCGGTTTCCGATCCGCGCACCGCCGCCACCGTCTACGGTTTCGTCGAACGCCTGCTGATTCCGTTCGGCCTGCACCACATCTGGAACGTGCCGTTCTTCTTCGAAATGGGCAGCTTTGTCGATCCGACGACCGGCAATACGGTTCACGGTGACATCACCCGTTTTTTCGCGGGCGACCGAACCGCCGGCATCCTTGCAGGCGCGTTCCTGTTCAAGATGTTCGGCCTGCCGGCTGCCGCGATCGCGATCTGGCATTGCGCCAAGCCGGAGAAGAAGGTGGCCGTCGGCGGCATGATGGTTTCGGCCGCGCTGACTTCTTTCCTCACCGGCATCACAGAGCCTATCGAATTTGCGTTCCTGTTCGTCGCGCCGGTCCTTTACCTCATTCACGCCTGCCTCGCGGCGTCGGCGCAGTTCGTGGCCAACACGCTCGGCATGCGCATGGGCTTCACGTTCTCGCAAGGCGGCATCGACTTTCTGATGTTCAACCTGATCGGCGGCAAGGCCACGCATGCCTGGTATGTGTTCATTCTGGGTCCGATCTACGCGGTGATCTATTACGGGGTGTTCCGCTTCGTGATCACGCGCTTCAACCTCAAGACGCCCGGCCGCGAGGACGACACGGCGGATGCGGTGGCGGCTGCCGCGAGCGGTGCAGGCGGCCGCTCGCGCGAACTCGTGCTCGCTTTTGGCGGCCGCTCCAATCTCACGAGCCTCGACGCGTGCATCACGCGGCTGCGCATTTCAGTGAAAGACCCGGCGCGCGTCGACGAACATAAGCTCAAGGCGCTCGGCGCCGCGGGTGTGGTGCGCGTGGGCAACGGTGTGCAGGCGATTTTCGGGCCGTTGTCGGAGAACATGAAAACCGACATGCAGGAGTATCTGAAGACAGCGGGCGCCGAAGCGGATCTGCCGCCAACCGGCGCGCCCGGCGTGGCAGGCGTGGCGGAGGCGGGCGCTACGGCGCCGGCGGCTGTCGACGCCGTAGCGCAAAACTCCCCGCAAGACATCGCGCGCGCGGAAAAGATTCGTGCGGCGCTGGGCGGCGCGGCGAACATCAGGAAGCTCGACGCGCTGGCCGCCACGCGGCTGCGTGTCGAGTTGTTGGACGCATCGCGAATCGACGCGGCCGCACTGAAAGCGTCAGGTGTGGTCGCGACACAAGCGCTGAAGAACGGCGCACTTGATCTGATCGTGGGTCTCAGCGCGGGAAACCTCGCGGGCGCAATGCGATAGGGCGTTGATTCGGCCACCCATAGGGGGTGACATGGACGCAGTCAGAGCTTTCCTCGAGAGTCAGCCGCTGTTCGCGCTCTTTCTAACCATTGCGGTTGGCTATCTGGTCGGCGGAATCAACATCAAGGGCGTGGCTCTGGGCTCCGGGGCCGTGCTGTTCGTCGGACTGGCACTCGGCGCGTTCGCGCCGAAATCCGCGCCGCCGGCGTTGCTCGGCACGCTCGGTCTGCTGCTCTTTCTTTATGGCATCGGCATTCAGTACGGCGCGCAATTTTTTCGCGGGCTCACGAGCCGGGAGGGCATGAAGGCCAATGCGGCCGCATGTCTCGGCGTCATCGTTTCAGGTCTCGTGGCGTGCGCCTTCATTCATTCCGGCATCTCGCTAGCCGATGCGCTCGGGATGTTCGCAGGTAGCGGCACCAGCACGGCGAGCTTGCAGGTTGCGATCGCGTCGATGAAGAGCAACGATGCCGCCGTGGGCTATAGCGTTGCCTATCCGTTCGGCGTGGCGGGGCCGATCCTGTTCCTCTATGCGCTGAACGCTGCTCTGAAAGTCAAGATCCGCAAGCCTGATGCGAAGTTGATGCAGTCCGCGGAAATCGCGCTGCGCAATGCCAGTCTCTTCGGTCTCAGGCTGCCGGAGCTGCGGGGCCACCTGCCTGCCGGCGTGGCGATTGCGGCCGTGCGGCGCGCGCACCGCAACCAGCTGCCCACCGATGACTTCACGCTGCGCGCCGACGACGTGCTTCTCGCCACTGCTATCGACCGCCGCCTACTTGACGAGGCAACGGCGCTGTGCGGCGAACTGCAACCCGGCCGCATCGCGAGTCATCGGGAAGACCTGGACTATTTGCGTGTGTTCGCGTCGAATCCGTCAGTCGTCGGTATGGCGCTCGGCGATCTCCGCTTCCCGGACGGCGTGAACTGCGTGATCGCGCACGTGCGGCGCGGCGACGCCGATCTGCAATCGACGCCAGACCTCGTTCTCGAAGCGGGCGACCGCGTCGGCGTACTCGTCAATCGCGCGCACCACGCGACGGTCCGCGCGTTCTTCGGCGATTCGATCAAGGGTACGGCCGACCTCAGTTTCGTCTGCCTTGGCATCGGTGCGGCTGCCGGGCTGCTCGTCGGCGCGATTCCGCTGCGCGTGCCCGGTCTCGGCGCGTTCAGCCTGGGTCTGGCGGCGTTGCTGCTGGTCGCTCTGTGCCTCGGCAAGGCGCGCCGCAACGGACCGTTCGTGTGGGTGATGCCGCTTTCGGCGAACCTCGTCCTGCGCAATCTCGGGCTCACGATTTTCCTTGGACAGGTCGGCATTTCGTGCGGACCGAAGTTCGTGACGACCGTGGGCACCGCCGGGCCGATGCTGCTGCTCTTTGGTGTGGTCACTGTGCTGGTGCTGGTTGGCGTCACGGCGATCTGCTGCCTGTGGGTTTTCAGGCTGTCTTTCGATACGTCGGTCGGCGTGATCTGCGGCGCGACCGGCAATCCGGCGATTCTCGCCTTCGCCAACCGCATCGCGCCGACGGATCAGCCCGACATCATGTACGCGATGATTTTTCCGTCGATGACCATCGTCAAGGTGCTGTTCGTGCAGATCGCCATAGCGATTGCCGCTAGCTAGACGAGCCTGCGCGGCACGCGAACGGAAGTCGAAACCGAGCTTGCGGAGGAGTACATCATGGACGTGGCGATATTCAGCTCGACGCGGTATGAACGCCAGTATCTCGACGAGGCCAACAAGGCCGAGCAGCACAAGCTGCATTACTTCGATGTCTTGCTGGAGATGGACACCGTCGGTCTCGCCGCGGGCTTCGGCGCGGTCTGCATCTTCGTCAACGACAGGGCGGACGCGCAGGTGCTAGACGCGCTGCGCAAGGGCGGGACCGGCCTGCTCGCATTGCGCTGCACCGGCTTCAACAACGTTGACCTCAAAGCCGCGGCAAGGCTCGGCCTGAAGGTGGTGCGCGTCGTTACGTATTCGCCGAACTCCGTCGCGGAACACGCGGTCGCGCTGCTGCTCGCAATCAACCGCAAGGTGCACCGCGCGTACAACCGCACACGCGATTCGAATTTTTCGCTCGACGGCCTCACCGGCTTCGACCTTTGCGGCAAGACGGTCGCGGTGGTCGGCACGGGCAAGATCGGCTGCGTGTTCGCGAAGATCATGCTCGGCTTCGGCTGCAAGGTGATCGGTTTCGATCCTTATCCCTCCGCGGAATTCAAAGCGCTCGGTCTAGACTATGCGAAGCCGGGCGAGATCGCCGAGATGGCCGACATTATTTCGCTGCATTGCCCGCTCACACCCGCGACATACCACATCATCAATTCGGAGACGCTCGAGCGGGCGAAACCGGGCGCAATACTCATCAATACAAGCCGTGGCGGGCTGATCGATACCGAAGCCGTCATCGAAGCGCTGAAGTCCGGAAAGCTCGGCGGGCTTGGCATCGATGTCTACGAACAGGAGGCGGATCTCTTTTTCCGCGATCTCTCCAGTGACATCATCAGCGATGACGTCTTTCAGCGCCTCGTCTCGTTTCCCAATGTGATCGTCACAGGGCATCAGGCCTACTTGACGCGTGAGGCGTTGACGACCATCTGCGAAACCACCCTGAAAAGCATTACCGCCTTCGAGAAGAATGAGCCTTTGCAAAACGAGGTGAAGGACGAATAGAGGTCCATGTCCATGTGGATTGCGATCGCCGTCGATACGGAACTTCGTCGATGAACGGTACCTGAGCGAATCTGCCGTTCTTGGGGCCGCCTGAGGCGGGCAGTTGCCGGGCGGCCCGGTAAAGGCGATCATCTGCCGCAATGCATTGGACGGAGATCTGACGATGTCGGCGATGACAAAGATTCGGGCGTGGGTTGTGGCACTGGCGCTCGTCGGCTCGGTGGGGCACGCGCAGACCACCGACTTCTGGGGAACGGCTCTCCCCGATCAGCCGACACAGTTCATTTTCGGTTACGGCTCGCTCATCAACACGTCATCGCGCAACGCGACGGCCGGCAAGCCGGTGGCGGCGATTCCGGTGCGCGTCGCGGCGGCGTTCGGCTACGTGCGCAGCTGGAGCGACCGCGCGAGCTCAGGGTTCACGGCGCTCGGTTTGCGTCGGCCGTTCGACGGCGAGGCGCCGATGACGATCAACGGCGTGATCTATCCCGTTGCAGGCAACGACATGTCCGCGTTCGACGAGCGCGAAAAGGGATACGTGCGCGTCGAGGTGCCGCGCGCGCTCATCGAGTCCGTGTCATGGCAACCGCTGCCGGCGAAGGGAACCGTCTGGGTCTACGTGCCGAAGGCCGAAGGCAAGGCACCGGGCGAAGGGCTTCCAGCGCCTGACGCGAGGTTTCCGCTCGTCCAGTCGTATGTCGATGTGGTGATCGAGGGCGCGCTCGAGTATGGGCCGGAATTCGCGCGCGAGGTCATCGAGACGACCCGGGACTGGAGTCCCTACTGGCTCAACGATCGTACGCTTGCGCGCCGGCCCTGGGTGTTCGATAAACAGTACGCGCAGGTCGATGCATTGCTCGCGACCTCGGCGCCCTGTTTCGCGTTGCGAGCGTTCTCCGAAGACTTTGCCGCGACGAGTGCGGGCATTGCGAAGCATAAGGGGGATGTGTGTCTTCGGTATGCGCATGGTCGCTAGGTTGCGCGATAGTTCATACAGGAGCCGGAAAGATGCAGTTGAAAGTGAGATGCCCGGAATCATCGTCAATTTTTGTCAAAACTGCTCTATCCCAATTTAATGCTGTTGACCGTTACCCGATCTGGATGGTTAAGTCGTCGGGTGTCGTCTGATTGCAACGGGGCGGCACGTGCCTAAGACTGTAATATCCCCCTCAGGAAAGCATCTTGCCCACGCCGCGCGAAGAACGACTACGAATACGGCTGACAGCGACGCGAAACAGGTTCAGGTTGCGTCACGACGAAAGACGCGACTCGAAGAAGACGAGGAATATCTTAAAAATGCGAATGTGAGAGCCTTTATTTACGCAATTGGTGACGCTGAAAGGGGGGAGACTTCAGTCCTCATACCCAAGATGTTATCGCCGTTGAGATTCTTCGTTCAATCGGGGTAATTGACCCAATCCTATCGGGGGATATCAATACTGCGTTGTCGGCCGCGTCCCGTAGATGGGCGGCTCTGCCGCAGGGTACAGGGTTGCCGGGCCGCTATAAGCAGCCCTATGCCACCTATGAGGTTTTTTCTTCGTCATACAAAAAAATATGGTGGAACAATTGATTAAAGTTCCAGTTGCAGCAGGAATTTTAGTGTTGGCTTCCCTAATTGCTCATGCCGAAGAAGTAAAAGTCGCCATGAATTTTTTGCACGCCAGAAATCTCTTAATTCACAAGGGTTGGTATCCTGTTCAATCGACGATGCCGGGCGAACATATTGGCATAGAAAATATTTTAGTACGAGATGGCATCAAGGAAGTGGAAAGCTGTGCGATAGATCGGCCATCGTGTATTTTCAATTATTCAAAAAATAATAAGTGCCTGAGGCTTGTAACTTTCGGAGAGAACGTGCCTACGATGAAAATTATCGATATTTCCAACTCTTGCCCGTCGTAGGCGACAAGCCGAACAGTCATGGTCAGTAGTCGTGTAGTCATACTGTAACTGTCGAGGAAAGATGAAAATATCGGAACGTGGTCAAGGTCAAGATCCAGATCGATGAGGACTACCAGCGCGTCAATCTTTTCTGAGCCGAGAACCGGAAAGGTGCACCTGAAAATGAGATGGCCGGAATCATCGCCAATTTTTGTCGAAGCGGCTCTATCCCAATTTAATGCTGTTGACCATTACACGATTTGGATGGTTAATTCGTCGGGTGTCGTCTGATGGACAGGAAGAGGTCGAATGGAGGCGCAGAAAAACAAGGACACTGGAGACAAAGAGGAGCGCCTTCTTTGCCGAATCACGTATTCAATGTACTCCACCTTTTCGCCGATGCCGTCCGCGATGGCTCTGAACGTCGAAACCGGCGAATTCTTTCCGCAGGATAGGCTTCGGTCACATTCGACCGACTACGAAATGGCCGAGGCCTTGAGCTACGCATGGGCGTGCGATTGTCGCGGGCGCTCACGGCAGCGTTTCGATGAGCAGTTCGTGCTGAGAGATGGTGCGGGCCGGCCACTCAAGAACGCGTTTTATCGGGTGCATGTTGACGCGAACATAGTCGACGTTATCGATGATACGGGGGGCGGAATCCGGGGCAATCACATTGATCATTTCAGCGGTCCCGGAAGTGCGGCCACAAGGGCATGGCGAGCATCCGGCGGCGATCTTCAAAACGCCCGTGTCAAATTTCTCGGTACTTGACATGAAACGATTGCTCCTGCTTTTTTTGCTTTGGCCGGTTGTTTCGTTCTCCCTTGACGGGACTGGTTCTGTTGACTTTAATTCTTCGATTGTCCCGTTATTGGATCAGAACCCTACACTGAGACAATTCGTCTTTTGTGGCTTTGACATTGTTAGTGACCCAATTGGGACTCGGATAGGAAACGTTCAATCGAAGGCACTAGGTGGTACCAGGATTGGGCCATATTCCATGTGGGCGAACTGGCGTAGCGTCAAAGGCGAATACCCCGTTATCCTTACGGTGAACACACAAGCCACCTTTCTGGATAAACATGGTCGGTCTGTTGGCGGGAACCTGTCGAAAGCGGTGCGAATCGTGGAGCACGTCAAGAGTGTGACTATAGCGCCACCTGAAAAGGGCCAATCAGAAGTTACGCCTGGCGGCTTCAAACATGCAGCGGACCCGAGAGTGTGCACTGAAACACCGGCTTCTTAATCACCAATTGCCTGGTCCGTGGCCCCGCTTCGGCGGGGCTTCGTTTATTTGCAGACGAACATGAAACGTAGCCTTCTAGCACTCTCGTCGCTGTCGCTGGTGGTATCGGTTATCGCGTTTGCGAAGACTCGCTACTCCGGCGAGTTCGACTATCATGACTTTCGACCGTCCGCTGTCCACTTTCACAGGCACACACGCGCGCAGATCGACCACTTGTGCAAGACAGGCGATGGAGCGTCAGCCGAGGATATGGAGGAACGCGAACACCGGGAATTCGAACGTTCCACAGAAGAGTTAAACAAACAACTCGCAGCACTTACGGCCAAAATCAAGAAAGACGACAACGATTACGCGAAACTGAATGATGAACCGGTTGCCCTACCGAGGTTCTTAAAAGCGCAAGCGGCTTGGGTTCAATACCGCGATAACTACTGCTATAGCTACATCTACGATCCAGGGCCGGGTTCTGCCAGGTACATCTTTTTTTAGTTGCATGACATCGATGACGAAAGCACGCACAAGAGAGCTTGGTCAGTTTGACAAGTGACGCGGGCGCTGTAACAGGCTTAATCACGGCTGTGCCTGCGTCTTGGAAGCATGAGCGCTCAGCCTCCTTCGTAGGTTCTTGCCCGGCTGCCTTCAGCTCAGCTAGAAAGCCCTGCTGGCTCCTCGAACCTTTGCGACCCTTCCCGACACCCATCGGGGGCGGACACAGAATTCTCGGGAACGGAGGCGGAGAGTGCCGGAGAGTGCATTTCATATTCGATGCCGGACCGCACGCTCGGGTCCGGCACTTCGAGAACCTCCTGATCCGCGCCAACCACCGCCGTGCGATGTCCCGGTTCGCTCGCGATCTTCTCGGGCGGGTGGTCTTTCACGAAGTTGGCGACATCCGCTGGGTCAAACTGCTTGGCGAGGACCATCCGTATCGCGACGAAACTGCAGCCGCCGCAGAAAAGTTGCGGGCAGCAGTCAACGTAATACGTCGATTCATTGCGGCGCACACTGCAGCCCGAAATTAACCCACCGCGCCTCAAACGAATACGAAACACGACATTCGGCACGAGATCGTTACCGAGTGGCTGATCAACAATGGCAATGGCGATCCTGATCGGATTAGTCGATCGGCCGGCACAGGGCCGCGCTGCGACAGGTGCGCAGATTCCGCATTCCCAAGCATTTACCGGCCAAACAATCGTCTCCATACGCCTTCAATCCGATTATTGCGGAGCTTGATTTAAAAATCGGACATAAGCACCGTTTTGCCTGAAGAGCTTGACGGGCGGGGCGAGGGGGCGACATGCAACTCTTTCTTGATGCCAACGGCGACAGTATCAAGTTGGTCTGGCGCTCGGACGAGGGCGGTCGCCGATCCAAGCCGATTTTGCTGCCGAAAGCGTTCCTGCTCGATCGCGCGCGCAAGATACGCGACGAGCTGAATAACCTCAACGATTACGTCCAGACGACTCAGCTCGACGAAAGCAAAGACCCGGGCTGGGTCCGTTACAGGGAAATTCTCAACCGGCTCACAGAATGTGGACGATGGCTTTCGAATGCCATCTTCAACTTCAGGGACGAGCACGCGCAAGAATTGCTCGAAGCGCTGGATGCGCTGCCACACGGCGCAGAAGTGAAAATCTTCTGCTCCGACGATCAGGTGACGCTGCCGCTCGGCTTCGTCTATGCGAACGGCGCACCCGTTTCCGAGCCCACGGACGCGCCGGCAACGGAGGCAAAACGGCCGTCGCGTGAAGACTTCGCGGGATTCTGGCTCAACCGGTTCAAGATCACGATGGCGATCGACGGCGGGCCGTGCGGCGCGCTCGTCATTGATCCGGCTTCGTTCAAGTCGCTCTATGCACTGCACAAAAGCGAGTTGGCGAATGCCGCCGCTTACCTCGGCGACGACCGGGCCCACCTCGATCTGCTGCTCACGACGATCGATTTTCGCAAGGGCTACTACGATTGGCCCAACGCCCAGCGTGCCTGCGGTGAAGCGGCGGGATGGGACGGCGTCGTTTTCGTATTCGCGCATTCCAATGGCGACATGCTCGAACTCGATAGTACGAGGATCGACTCGTTGCAGTTCGCGGAGATGCTGCACCGCAATCGCGACGATGCGCATACCGCGCTGATCGTGCTCAATTGCTGCCTGTCCGCGACGGGTGGAGAGAACTGCTCCCTGCTCGGCGCGGTTGCCGAGCGAGGCTTTTGCGGGTTGATCGGCACCGAGGCGGAAATCCTCAACACGCATGCCATCCGGTGCGGTACCCGGATCATGTGGGGCTTGTGTGCGGAGGGCCTGTCGCTCGGAGACGCGTTCGATCACATGCAGAACGACACCGACCTGTTCCCGCTGAACCTGTTTTATACATGCTACGCGGATCGCCGCTTCAGGTTGGCAACGCCGTTCACCCATCTGAAGGCGGCGTAAATCGTGGATACTTCGCGACATGATGTGAAATGGCCGAAACATCCGTATCCCGGCCTGCGGTTTTATCGCGAAACCGATGCGGTTCTTTTCTCCGAGCGTGACGAAAACATTCGCCAGTGTGCGGAATCGCTGCTGCGCTTCGGCGTGAAGATACTGCTGCTCCAAGGTTCGAGCGGCGCGGGAAAGTCTTCGTTCCTGCGTGCCGGGCTCATCCATTACCTGCGCCAGGACCCCGAGCGACGCACCCTGTTTCTCGGTGGTGACGATCATACGATCCGCTGTACCGCGGACCCTTTGCCGCAGATCAGCCACGCGCTCACGAACGCGCTCGACAGTGGGGCGATCGCAATGGGCGACGCCGGCGGCGCAGCCGAGAACGACGTCTGCACGCTGGTCGATCGCGACGTGCGCGACGACGTGTGCCATCGTCTGCGCGCGCTGGCGAAGGGTCCGCGACGGCAGCTTGCGATCGGGCTTGCCGACGTGCTGATCGATATTTGCGGCCAACTACCCGGCAGGCTGGTGCTCGTGCTGGATCAGGCCGAAGAAGTCCTCACGCGCGATACCGGCGATTCCGAGGTCCACGAAGCATCGGCGGCGTTCTTCTATTTTCTGGAGAGGGTCTATCTGCTCAACATCGACGTGCGCATCATCATCTCTCTGAGAACGGAATACTACGGCCGCTTTCGCGACGAACTGCGCATCAGCGATACCCGTCTTAGCGACCGGCCGAAACACGGCGGCGTCGAACCTTACCTGTTGCGCTCGATACGCGACAAGGAGGCGTTGCTGCGCGTCGTGAGCCTGCCGACCACCGCGACGCACGCCGACGGCAGCTCCGTTTACAACTTCTCGTACAACCCGGGCGTACGTGAGGAAATCGTCGATGACCTGCTGAAGTCCTATCCGGTCGGCTCGGTCACTCCGGTGTTGCAGGTCATCTGCTCGGCGCTGTTCAGCTGTCTGACTGCGCATAAACGGGTCATCACGCATGCGGATTTCCGTTCGCTCGGCGGCGTGGACGGCATCATGAAGACCTATGTTCTTGATGTCGTCAGCGAGGCCGCGCGCCGGACCCGCTCGCACCCGGATCAATGGTATGCGCTGTTGTACAGCCTCGTCAGCCGGCAGGGTGGCGGCACGCTCGTGTCCTTGACCGAGTCCGTCGAGGAGCTGGAAAAGCGCGCACGCGACGAGAAGATCGAGGGCGATGTGCGCGCCGTGTTCTTCGAACTCAGCCACGGGCGGCGACCCTTGCTACGCGGCGAGCCGCCGGAACGGCCGCGGTATTTCAGCCTGCAGCATGATGTTCTGGCAACCGCGCTGGTGCGGTGGAAAATGTCCTATACCGAGCGGCGCGAGCGACAGAAGGCGGAACGCCGAAGCCGGCAGAAACTGCTATGGAGCATGGGAGGGGCGATCGCCTTGCTCGCAATGGCGGTCGTGGTCACTGTCGCGGTAGGTACCTCCCGAAGCCACGATCTGCTGCAAGAGAAAGGGACGCTGGTCGCGGCGCGCAACAGCCTCGCCAGTTTCGCGCCGCGCGGCAATTTCAGGCAAAGCCTCGCTCTGCTGCTCGCCAATCTCGATGCCACGGACCGTGTCGACACCTTTTACGAGAGGCTGAGACGCGGCAACCTGCCGTTGCACGAAGCCACGATCCGCGCGTTGAGACTGACACTCGTGCGCATGCCGGCACTCACCGGGCAATACCTTGCCGCCGGTCTGGACGCGGCGCGCGGCCAGGTGGCGCTACTCGAGCGAGACGGAAGATCGCTCGCCATCGTAGCTCTTCCGTCGGGTTACGACTACGCGCAACTGCCGTTGGTCAAACACCTGGAACTGCCCGCGCCACCCGCCAACAACCCGAACGGCAACTTCCCGCCGTCGGTGGGGTTCATCGACCAGATCGGGCCGGTCGCGCTGGTTGCCGGTTACGCCTACTACTGGGACGAGCAAGGTAAACCGGTCATGCGCAACTTGCGCAACATGTTGCCCGAGGTGATCCGGGGCGCCGTGTTTCCACGCTACGATTTTATCGGCGGCAAGTTGCTGATTACGGCGAGCAGCTTCTCTTCAGGCGCCACCTACGACCTCAGCATCGTCTATGTCGACGCCGCCGCGCTCAGGGCGGAAACGGCGCTGCCGACGCGACGCGTCATCCAGAGCCTGACTCGCCTGTCGTTCGGCCCCGTGTTTTCTCCATCGGTCAGGTTGCCCGACACGTTTGCCTATCTCTACGAAGGCGGAGAGCGAGCCAGCGCGGACTTCAGCGATCTCGTCTCGCGTCGTTATCAACGTCTCGTGTCGGGAGCCGGTCCGTCGCCGTCGGCGGGGCTCGATCTGTACCTGGGACGCGTGGATGGGTTCCAGCCACCCAAATACATTGGCGTGGCGAGATTGACCGCGAGCAGCGCAACGGGCCCGCATCAGACCGTGGGGACGAGTTTCGTGCTGGGCCGGGACGCGGTTCTCTTCAAGAGCGTCGAGCCGCGACTGTATCTATTCGACGTGCCGGCCATCCTGGAGAGCACCTCTGGAAAAGTGGCGCCGCTGCAAATCGGCTTCGTTGCGCCGCGGGACCCGCTGCAAACCACGCAGCCGGGACCTGAAGACCTGCGTCTGGTGACTGGGCCGACCCCGTGGGCGGCTCCGCCGCTCGCCGGCGTGTGGCTGGACGACCGTTTGCGAGCGGCCTGGTCGGCGCCGCGCGGACTGTGGGTCGTCGAAAATAGCCGCGCCCGGCCCGACCTTGCGAACGCACTGCCCTCGATGACCGGCCCGCTGATGACCGGCGATGCCGGAGGCACCAAGCTGCAATTCACGCGCGACGGCAACCTGTTGCTGCTGCTTCAGCAGCGCGATTTCAGAAACCCGATTTCGGTACGCATCTGGGATCTTCGTGCAGGCCGAGCCGAATGGCTCCAACAGGCACCGCCGCCCTGGCTTATACATACCGCATGCGAATTGATGAAGAGAAGCAGCGCGGACACTCCGTTCTTCTCGGAACCCGAAGCCGCGATCTATCAGATTCGAACCGCACCGCCGCTTTGTCCGTCGTGAGAGGCCGATCCATGGCTGACTTCTTCGCTCAGATTGAACGCATGTGGGACACGCTGAGGCGTGGTCAGGTGCCACTGCCCATGGTTGCCGCGATCGCGCCCGACAGATGCTCGCCGGACGGCGCGGCGGGTACCTGGATCGGTCGCGATGAAGCGTACTTCACGCTACGCGTGAACGAAATGCACTTGAGTGCGAATCGCGAGTGGTATGTGGTCTACGATCCGCTCGTGCTGGTATTGACGGAGTTCAACTACGGCAACCAGCGCGTGACGGTGCCAAGCGTGGTCGGTCCGAATCTGATCGGCAAGCAGGCCGAGGGGCAGGTGCCGAAACATGGCTCGCTGGTGCTCGACGTGTGTGTCGCGGGCCCGTGCCCGTACAAGGGCGGAGACATCGACGTGTCGGTCAGCTTCTATCAGATCGTCCGGCGCAACTATGCACAGAAGCTGCTCAGCGTGATCGAACGGCTGTCGGGAGCGCTCGGGGCGGTCGGGCAGTTGGCGATGATCGCGAAGACGGGCGTGGCGCTGCTTGAAGGCGTCGAGGGTCTGCTTGGGCTCGATGGCACCGTGATGCTCGCCGGGCAGCGAATCTCGCTGACCACCTCGCCGCTCGATCCGCTCAGGACGGGCTTCCACGCCATGATCACGCCACCCGTGCCACGGAACCCGGACACGCTGCGCGTATGCGACCGGCGTTTGTATGTTTCCAGCGCGCACGGCACGAGCGATCCAACGCCGTATCGGGAATCGGACTTCGTGTTGCTCGGCATCAGCAGCTCGGAGGTACGCGGAGACGACAGCCTGTTGCCGTTCAATGACCTGAAAATGGACGCCATGAGGGCGCTGTGGGATGGCGCGGACGGGGTCGAGATTGCGAAGGCGAACCTGATCGCCGCGTACCAGCAAATGCGGAAGAATCCCGACGTCACGCAACGCGAAGCCAGCTTGCTGTTCGATCACTGGCTGGTGGAGTTCGAAGCGGAGCGCAACCGTGCCAGCAAGGTGCGCTCGATGTCCGAGCGGCGCGCACGAGGCACGCCGCCCGAGCTGGCCACCGATATGTTCAACGCGCTCAGGCGGATCGAGGAAAAAGCTCGCGGCGGCGACGCAAGCCGATGAATCAACTCGCCCGCCACCTTGCCGCCACCGGTTCGCGAAAGGTATCAACGCCCGCTTCGCACGTTGCTGTCTTCGACAAGCTCAAGTGCGCGTAATCGAGACCCCGCCGTCGACCAGCGAAGCCGTACCCGTCACGAACGACGAATCGTCGGAGGCGAGGTAGAGCGCCGAGCGTGCAATCTCTTCCGGCCTGGCAACGCGCTTGAGCGCGTGCAAGCCGGTCACGAACGTCTGCGATTCGGCCGTATCGTTCATGCCGCGATACATGTCCGTGTCCACTGCGCCCGGCAGGATCGAGTTGACGCGCACGCCTTGCGGGCCGTATTCGGCCGCGAGCGCTTGCGTCAGTCCGATCAGCCCGGCTTTGCTCGCAGCATAGGCCGCCGTTCCGGGGAAGGCGAACGAATAGCCGACGAACGTCGAAGTGAAGATGATCGACCCGCCGCCGTGCTTGATCATTTCAGGAATCTGATGCTTGGCGCCGAGAAACGCGCTCGTCAGGTTGGTGGCCAGCGTGGCTGACCAGCCTGCTTCCGAGACTCCGGTGGTCGGTCCCATTTCACCGAGCGTCCCCGCATTGTTGAAGGCGATGTCGAGACGGTCGAAGCGGCTGACGGCGAGTGCGGCCAGCGCTTTCGCAAATTCTTCGGATTGCACATCGCCTGCCAGCGAGATAGCCGTACCTCCGTCGCGGGCGATCTCCGCCACGAGCGCTTCGAGTTCGGCCTCGCGGCGTGCCGCCACGACGACCTTGGCGCCTTCTGCGGCGAACAACCTGGCGGCAGCGCGGCCAATACCCGCGCTGGCGCCCGTAACGATAGCCACTTTTCCTGTCAAGCGTTGCATGTTCACTCTCCGGTTTCAACCTGAGCCGATGCCCCATGCGCCGGCTCGTTGAAACAAACTATAGGGTTCCGTTCTTGGGAGAGAAAGATCAAAATCATGGCGGTATCATTCATTTTTTGTGAATGTCCGGAGCGCAATATGGACCGGCTGCGCGCGTTCGAGGTCTTCGTGACCGTCGTCACTCGGGGCAGTTTTGCGCGCGCGGCCGATGCGCTCGGAACCTCCCCCGCGAACGTGACCCGCTATGTGAATGAGCTGGAGGCGCATCTCGGTGCACGGCTTCTCAATCGCACCTCACGAAGGTTGTCGCTTACCGAGAGCGGTGAAACGCTCTATTCGCGCTGCAAGGTCATCCTCGAAGACGTGGCTGAAACGGAAGGGCTCGTATCGGCGACGTCGATCGAACCGCGCGGACGGCTGCGTATCAATGCACCTGTCAGCTTCGGTATCCGGTATCTCGCGCCGCTGTGGCCACGGTTCATGCAGCAATATCCCGACGTCGAACTCGACATCACCCTCATCGACCGCATCGTCGATATCGTCGAGGAGGGCTTTGATCTCGCCATTCGTATCTCGCGCGCCGGCACAGTCGATCATGCGGCCCGCAAACTGGCGACGTCGAGAAACATCCTGTGTGCGTCTCCCGATTATCTGAAGCGCTGGGGACATCCGGAGAGACCGGCGGACCTGCTCAGACACCGATGCATCGGCTATACCTATGCTGCCACGGCGGACGAGTGGCGACTGACGGACCACGACGGCAAAACTCACGCTGTCGAGGTCAACTGTCACATGCACACCAACAATGGCGACACGGCACGCGCAGCGGCGCTCGCGGGACACGGCGTGATCTGGCAGCCCACGTTTCTGATTGGCGAAGACCTTCGCGCGGGCGGGCTCGTTCAGGTATTGCCTGAATACCGCTTGCCGGATATCGATGTGCTCGCCTTGTATCCGAGCCGTCGCCACGTGAGCGCAAAAGTTCGCGCGGCAATCGATTTTCTGGTCAACGCGTTTTCAGGTGTGCCGCCGTGGGACAAACATTGATGCACTCTGCCTTTGGCGATACCCTAAAATCGTTCATGGTCGTCCAATGCTGGTCAACCCGGAGGCAACCGTTTCGTGAAACGAGCATGTGGTTTCTTCAGCATCGTCGCCTTGAGCGCGATCCTCGGCGGATGCGGCAAGGGCGGATCGCAAAACGCTGCCCAGGAACAGGGTGCATCCGCGAGTCAAGCGCAGGTCCAGCCGGGGCAGGCCGCGAGCGAAGCGTCCGCCGCATCGGGCGCGCAGGAGCGGGGGGCGCTGGCCACCGTCACCAAGGCGCAGTTGCCGGGAGAAGCAGCTGAAACGCTGCGTTTGATCAAAGCGGGCGGGCCTTTTCCTTATTCCGAGGACGGTGTCCTGTTCCGCAATAGCGCAGGACTGCTGCCACAGCATCCGCGCGGCTACTACCACGCATATACGGTTCGCACGCCTGGCTCGGCCGATCGCGGGCAGCGCCGGATCGTATGTGGTGGACCGCGCAGACAGGCGAGCGACTGTTACTACACCGACGATTACTACGCCAGTTTCAAACGCATTGCGGGATAAGTTGGTTGCAGGTGGATCCTGGCCAACGGCGAGCTTTTGGGCGGGTGATCGGACCGGTCGCGGCCATGAAACGGGTGCCTCACTGCGCCCGTTGCTTGACGTAGCTCACAGGCAGGTCGAATCTCGCGGACGGAAGCCTGGTGGAGAGCGCCTGATAAAGCGGCAACAAATCGGAGAAGGTGCTCACATGTAGCACGGTGAGGTTCATCGTCGGGAAGGCCTGTATCTGCTGCGCCAATCCGGCGGCCGCCGCGCTGACCGCGCCCGTGTCCGGATAGATCACGACGAGGTCGTTCGTGCTAAGACCAACGAACCAGTCGCTTGCGCGGATCACCAGCGTGGAATTGGCCTGCACGTTGCCGTCCTGATCGAGCGGCTCAGCACTTGGCATAGGCCACACGCTCGTGCTGCCGATCGTCACCGGGGCGCTGCGGCTCAACTGCTGCACCTGCGCCGGGGAGGCCCGGGCACCCTGCCTGAGTGCCGTGCCCTGCGCATGGGCGAGCGATGCGCACAGCAGCGCTGCGCCCGCCAGATTCATGAAGCGATTCCAACCCATACTGTCCCACCTCCCGTCCGTCAGTGACCGAGCACGTTGAGTGTTACGCTCTCAACCCCCATCTGCGCACCGTTACGAGTATCGACATCGACGAACCGGACCGTCCACGTGCCTGTCGCCCCCTCGCCATTGAACGCATTCGACGCAAGAAGCCAGTTGGAAACGGCTCTCCCGGTGTTCGCGAACCCGTTATAGGCGTTCTGCAGCACGCTGCGGGTGCCGCCAGGCGAGATCACTTCGACCGCGAGGTCGCTGAGGTCGGCGGACACCATATTGATTGACACCTGTACGTATTCGACCACCTGCGCGGATCCAGTCACGTTCAGCGGTATCGCGAGTCCGCTTGCGGTGCCTTGCGGAACCAGCTGGCCACCCGGGTTCTGTTGCCGGTCAGCCTCCTCGGACGCCGTGTTGGCCAACATGGATCCTGCGAGATGGGTGTTGTATTGGCGGGCCATGTTGACCGCCGCCGCAGCGTCGACGAGCCCAAAACCGTACCAGTTATCGAACCAGTTGCCGGCAGCGTTTTGCGTCCACGCAGGTTCCGGCACGTACGCCTGGCCCGATGTCAATTCCACGCTCGGCGGCACGCGCGCGGTGTCGATACGGCGCGCGGTCTTCATCAGGATCCACCGTATGTCACGCCAGGTCAGCGCCGGATTGGCCTGTAGTATCAGCGCGACCACGCCGGAGACTGTCGGCGCTGCCGCCGATGTGCCATTCATGCTCGCCGTGTAGTCGCAATCGGGATTCAGTGCGCTGTTTATTTGGGAACCCGGAACATCGAATGGATTCGCATTGGGTCCCGCCGCCTGGGTGCGTGCATATCCCTGATTGCAGCCGGTCAGGTCGGTGGTCACCAATGCCGGACCGGGAGGCGCCCCAACGGTGTTCGTAGGCCCAAGGCCATACTCCCCGCCGAGCCCGGAAACGAGGATGTTGGAGCCGCCCGACGAGTAGCTGGAGCGTTTGCCCAGCGCGTTGACGGCTGCCACCGCGGCGACCTGTGGCATCGCCCTGCCCGGGTCGAAATTCGCGTTCACGCAGGTCACCGCCGCCGTATTCGCTGCGCGACAGTCGACCTGTATCACGACGCCTTCTTGCTCTTCGGATTCTTCCGTCGCGCTCTCGAACTCGTTGCCTGCGGACTGGACCAGCAGCGCGCCGAGGCCGCCGCGCATTGTCTCCAGGTGCTGAAGCAGAATGCTTTGGAAATCGTTAGCGAGGTCAAACTCTAACGGCACCGATCCCGCACTGCCGTACGATCCGTTGAAGACTGCGACGTTCTGCGAAAACGGAGCCCCGCCGAAGATGCTGATCAAGTTGACCGGTGTCTGACAGTTCGTGCAGAGGAAGCGCGCCGCGCCGAGCGTTGCCCGTGGTGCCACACCGTGGCCGCCTATGCCATTGTCCGCGGTGGCGGCGATGATTCCCGCCGCCGCGGTACCATGCGCGTCGTCCACGCTTCCGACTGGCGGCGTCGGATCGTTCGCATCAGCCGCTAGAGGATCGAAATTACGCAGCATCGACGGATTGATGCGGTCCTTCAGATCCGGATGTGCAATCTCGGTACCCGAGTCCACGACCATCACATTGACGCCGAGCCCGTTGATGCCCTGACCGAGCGGTCCCATCACGTCCAGGTCGATACCGGGTGTGCCGGGCACACCGGTGAACACGTCCTGCCCGACATTCTGCAGGTACCACTGGTACATGACGAGCGGATCACCGGGATGACCCGGCTCTTCGCCACCGCCGCTGGCATTACTGCTAAGGCCACCGCCACACGCGGCGACCAGCAGCACCGCGCAACCTGACACCGCCAGTTGCCGACACAGCCTGCCCGGCCAGAAGTGCACATTCTTCGGCTGTTCGTTTTCACGAAATGATTTGGAGGCCTGCACAGGTTTCTCCAATCGAAACACAGGAACCTCCGGAACGCGCACAACGTGCACGTTTGGCGGCTCGTAGGTGGTTACCCTTGCACGCTGCTACCGTTATAGCAGATCGTTTCCGTTACGCATGTGATTTGGCCGGGGCTTCGATGGAACCTGCCCGCTTTGAGGCTCATTCAGGCCGCGAGGTGGGAGTTACGTTGTCGCAACGGTGACAGAGTCAATACGGTTCGCGCCAGGAAGTCTCGATGCACGAACTCCAATGGAGACCGTGTGTAATATTGAAGCGGCAACAACGGAAACTGACCATTCGCAGCGTACCCGTGCCGTGCACCGACGCGGCGCCGGGTCCACCGCAGGGAAAAGATGATCTGGATAATTGATTTCGTTGCGCATCTTTCCGATTTCGCCATCCTCCTCACAGGGGGAATATCGACCGGCGTCATCGCCGTTGGCATCGCGTGGGTCACGGCGCGCGTGCTGAAAAGGCTCGGCTATGTCAATCCCCGCAGTACCATCGCTGACGTAGTCCACGGCAGTCTGCTTGCGTTCATCGTGTTCGTCCTCGCGCATGTGTTGACGGACGTGCGCGCCAACCAACACCGCGCCGCGGACGATGCGTTGCGCGAGGCCTCGTTCGTGACGCGACTCGACCGTCAGTTGCGCTCTATTGGCGGCGCCGATGCCGATGCCGCGCGCGCGGCGCTCAAGCGATACGTGATGAAAGTGTCCGGGGACGACTGGCCCGCGCTCGCCGCTGCGGAACCGGAGCTGTCGCCACGCGCGAGCGAGGCACTCGATGACCTCATCGAAAGGACACAGCGCGTTGCGAAGCTTGCCGTGGCGAATGCCGAAGATTTGCACACGTTGTTGCGCGAAATCGAGGAAAGCCGCCAAAAGCGGCTCGAGAATGCCACGCGCACCGTCCCGCGCGTCTTCTGGTGGGTGATCTGGGTATTCCTTCTGGGCGCGATGGTGATGAATGGGCGCTTCGAACCTACACCTGCAACGCTCGGACTCATTGCGTTGCACATGGTGGCAATCGGCATGGTGGTCGCGCTGATCGTGACCCTCGACGAGCCCTATCGTGGCCAGAGCGCGATTTCGCCCGCCCCGCTTGAAAAGGCCGTCGGCATCAGCATACGTTGACAGGCGGCGGCACTTCACGTTTCGCCGCGCGCACGCCTGATCGTCATCGTGCCGCAATAGAGCCGTTATCTACGGGTGTTCTCTGCTGGAATCTCGACTCCTATTGTTTTAATGTCCACGATGCTGTGATCCATCGCGGCACAGCGATACTCAAAGTGCGATGTGCATCTCTTATTTGAACAACAAAGAAGGAGACACAAATGACAGGCTTCCCGATCGCCAGACGAACCAGAACCAGAACCAGAAAGGTACAGCTTCGTAGCGCGACAGCATTGGCCATAGCAACGGCATGCGTGACGCTTGCATGCGCCGCGCATGCCACGGACCACGACAACGACAACGACGGCCACGGCGAGTTGAATGCGCTGCCATCGTTCGTCGTACCAGGCAGTCTCTCAACTAACACCTACGACGGCGTCAGCGACGATCTGCTGACAGCCGGCCTCGGAAAAACCGGCCTCGCGAGCGCTGCGGCGCCTGCCGTCGTGAACGCCTCGAGCCCAACGGCAGCGGAATTGCGCAGACTTGCGATCTGGTCGAATTACCGCGCGCTCGTCGACATGACCCCGGCCGGCGGCTACGGCCGCTTCTGGGGGCCCAACGTCGATCTGAACGGAAACGACACCCTTGGCGAAGGAAAAATTGCCGGCACCGAATATCTGGCCTATGCCGACGACGGCAGTGGCCGGCAAAACGTCAGCCTGCTCGTTCAGGTGCCGGCAAGCTTCGACCCGGCGAATCCGTGCATCGTCACGGCGACGTCGTCGGGCTCGCGCGGTGTCTACGGCGCGATTTCGGCGGCCGGGGAATGGGGCCTCAAGCGCGGCTGCGCGGTCGCCTATACCGACAAGGGCAGCGGCAACGGCGCGCACGAACTGATGAGCGGCCTCGTCACGCTGATCGATGGCCGCCTTGCTAGCGCCGCCACCGCCGGGCCAGCCAGTCTCTTCACCGCCAACGTGCCCGCAGCGATGCTGAGCACGTACAACCAGAATTTCCCGAACCGCTATGCGTTCAAGCACGCGCATTCGCAACAGAATCCGGAGCAGGACTGGGGCAAGGACACCCTGGAGGCCATCCAGTTTGCGTACTGGGTGCTGAACCAGCAGTTCACGCCGCGCCTCGACGCGTGGCATCATCGCGTGCTCTATGAGCCCGGCAGCATCACCACCATCGCGGCATCCGTGAGCAACGGCGGCGGCGCGTCGCTCGCGGCCGCCGAACAGGACACGAAGGGGTGGATCACGGCGGTGGTGGTCGGCGAGCCGCAGATCAACGTGCGGATGCCGGGCAACGCGCAGGTGTTCGAGGGCGGGCAGCGTATCGCCGCAGCCGGCAAACCGCTGGCGGACTACATGACGCTCGCGAATCTGCTCCAGCCGTGCGCCGCGCTCGCGGACGCGGCCGCCGGCGCGCCGTATCTGACCGCGCTGCCGGTCGCGACGACCGGTGCGATCCGCCAGGCGCGCTGCGCGTCGCTGGCGGCCGCCGGATATGTCCATGGCAGCGACACGCAAACGCAGGCCAACGACGCCCTCGCACAATTGCATCAGGCCGGCTATGAAGCGGATTCGGACCTGCTTCATGCGCCGATGTGGGATTCGCAAGCGGTGCCGGCGGTCGCGGTCACGTACGCGAACGCGTACGCGAGGGCGAGCGTGGTCGACAATCTGTGCGGCTTCAGCTTCGGCACGACGAACCCGGCGACGGGTGCAGCGGGCTTCGCGCCGGCGGTCTCGCCGATGCCGACCATCTTCGGCCTCGGCAACGGCGTGCCGCCAACCAATGGCATCAGCCTCGTCTACAACGTTACGCCTTCGGGAGGCGCGGACCATCGGCTCGCGACAGCCGACGCGAGCTTCGCCGGTGCGGTATGCGCGCGTGCATTGTGGACTGGCAAAGACCCGCGCGTACTGGCGAGCGTCGATGCGATCAGTGTCAATGCGATCCTGCATGGCAAGCCCGCGATCATCGTCCAGGGACGCAGCGATGCATTGGTGCCGATCAATCACGCTTCCCGTGCGTATCTTGCCGCGAACAGCGTGCGCGAGGGCGGGCACAGCCATTTGTCGCTTTACGAGGTGACGAACGGCCAGCATTTCGATGCGTTTCTCGGTGTGGCTGGCTTCAACACCCGCTTCGTGCCGGTCCACTACTACAACCTCCAGGCGCTCAACCTGATGTGGAGCCACCTGAAGAACGGCACGCCGCTGCCGCCGTCGCAGGTGATTCGCACGACACCCCGCGGCGGCACGCCGAGTACTGTGCCGGCGTTGGAGGTGTCGAACCTGCCACCCATCGTGGCGAACCCCGGCAGCAATGCGATCAGCGTGGACCATGGGGTCGTGCTCGTGCCGCATTAACTGGATCGTGCGATTCGGGGTCCGGCGCCGGGTTCAGGTTTCGAGGCGCCGCTCCTTGAAAAGCATCACCGCACAAAAGCTCACCACGCACGCCGGCGCCACATACCACGCTGCGGACAGGGGATCGCCGGTCCGTTTGATCAAACCTGTCACGATGAATTGAGCGGTGGCGCCGAACACGGCGACGTTCAGCGCATGCGAAACGGCCGTGCCGCTGGCGCGTACCCGCGCAGGAAGCGCTCCGGGCACGAGCAGGGTGACCGCGCCAGCACCGAACGCCATCATCATGCCGATGAGCCCGACGCCGCACAGACGCCCGGCGAGCGGGGGAATGCTGACCAGCAGCAGCGCAGACAACGCGGAAGCCAGATATCCGATGACGGCGGGCATGTGCATCACGCGAGCCGCATAACGACCGGCTGCGTATGGCTCGAGCAAGCGGCCCCGAGGACGGCACAGTATCTCTTCCCAACTCGGCTGGGGCGGAGTAGCGTTCCCTTTGTTCTACGCGACCGCCAAAGTTTGCTAACCAGATACCTCGGCTCCGGAGAAACTCATGACAGATATCGCACTTGCACGCAAAGATGCGTGTCTCACAATCGTCCGTGGGGTCTTGTCGGACTTGAATGACGACGTCAACCTGACAAACGCGGCTCTACGTGTTGCGGATCACCTGGTAGATGATATTGAAGGCAAGATCAGCGAGACCGACGCCGTACTGCTGGCTGTCACCGCACTGACCAAAGTCAATCGCGCGATTCGTGAGTGGAACGACGTGGACGGCAATTCGATGGACGCGATGAGAGTCGCAGACTTCATCATCGCGGAACAGATGAACGGGTAAGAGCGCGCAACGCATCTACATCAAGCGGTTTCGTCCGCGGCAAGAATCGAGGCGCCAGCGGACGCAGTGATCCGGCCAATGAGACCACCGCTACAACAAGTGCTGCACTAGAATGGGTTATTGCCGATGTCGTGGAGAGCACCGGGCCAGCACGACGTGCAGGATTCTCGTTGGAGGAATGACATGCCGACTTACCAGTACAGGTGCGAGAAGTGCGGTGAGACGTTCGAACATGCCGAGCATCTTGCTGAACATGCAAGCGCTCATCCGCCTTGTCCGAAGTGCGGAAGCGAGAAAGTTCAGCACATACCCACGCCATTTGTGGCAAAAACTTCCAGAAAGAGCTGAGATCTGTCCGATCAGGCGAAGGCGAAATCCAACCAGGCGCGTGCTCCGCACTGTCCCTGGAAGTCGGCGTTTGTTCGGCTCGGACGCGAGTCTCATTGCGAGCACGAGGCTCTTCGCAAACGACTTCAAATTCCCGGTGCGAAGATTACCCCGCCTTTGAACGGAAGCCGAAAAGTAGGATCGGTGTCCAACTTCGTGGAATCAATTCGCATGTCGGGGCACTTCGTTTTCCACGTGGGCTTCGCTACCAGATCAGCCCCTCAATGCCACCGTTACCGCCTGGGCCAGCGTCGTCGTGCTCCGCCCGAGAAGTCTGGAAAGATCGCGTGAGGTGCTGTTCAGTTCGCCTGCCGATGCCTTCAGGTCGGCATCGACGACGACGTCGGCTATCATCTTCGGCAGACCGAAGCCCAGCAGCGCTGACTCGTAATCGGCGGCGGACAGGTGGTTATACACGATCGTTCGGCCCACCTGCTTCGATACTTCCTCGGCCAGTTCCGCCAGCGAATAGGCGTCGTCTCCCGCCAATTCATAAGTCTGGTTGGCATGACCGGGTTGAGTGAGGACCGTCACGGCCGCATCTGCATAATCGGCGCGAGATGCAGAGGCAAATCGGCCTTGCCCCGCGCTGCCGGTGATTGCCGAATTGGCCAGCGCTCCCGCGAGTCCGCTGGTGTGGTTCTCGAGGTACCAACCATTGCGTAACACCACGAAGTTCACGCCAGCGGTCTTCAAATACGCTTCGGTCCGGTTGTGTTCGTCGGCAAGAATCAGATTGGACGTGCCGGCGCGTAGCAGGCTCGTATAGGCAATCAGCTTGACGCCCGTTTGCCTGGCAGCGTCGATCACGGCCCGATGTTGCCGGAATCTTTCCCCTGGCTGCACCGCCGAGATAAGCAACAGTTTCTCCACGCCCTTGAATGCCTCGATCAGCGTCTCGGGACGATCGTAATCCGCCTCGCGTATCTGGACGCCGAGTGTGCGCAAGTCATCGGCCTTTTCAGGGCTCCGGACTGCCGCGACGGTCTGGCTGGCGGGGATGGATTGCAGAAGACCCTTGATAACCAGTCGGCCAAGATTTCCATTGGCCCCAGTAATGGCGATCATTTTGTATTTCCTCTTTGCTCGAAAGTGACGTTGAACAAATTCGCGATTGCTACTTATTCGATATGAAATGGGAGGCTTGACGTTGCTCGATTCAGGCGGAAATCATCGGCTCCGTACGATCAGTGCGATCGGCAGACCGAGGCAGAACATATGGATGAGCAAGGCGGGCAGGAAGGGCATCGGCGATACCGATGGAGGTGTGATGAACGCGCTGTGCGGCAACACGACGAAGTCCATGAAGCAAAATACGATGATGCCGAGTAGCGGGCCGCGTGCCCCGGATCAGCGCGAGGGAGAAACGGATTTGCGAATTTGCCGGCCGCACCGATTGTAGATCCGGCATGGTGTCTGTCGTTTTCATGATCTGCTTTCCGCATAAAACCAGGTGGGAGGTGAACAACGGAGCGTTGTCCCGTCGTCGAAAGCAGTCTAAAAACCTCGACCCGTCTGAGAAACTCCTGCTTTATCAAAAGATTGTTGACGAATACCCCCCTCAATCGAACCAGAATTACGACGATTTCTGCGATGGATGCCGGGCAAACAGCTCGATGACCCAGTCCGCGAAAACACGCACCCTGTTGCTGATATGCCGATTCGGCGGATAGACGATCGATACAGGCATTGGCGGAAGCTGCCAGAGCGCCAGGCAGCTCTCCAGTTCGCCCGAGGCAATCAGCGGTGCGGTCATGAAGGTTCCGCCACTGATGATGCCCAGTCCGGTTCTGGCAAGGTCGGTGCAGGTCGACACATCGTTGCAGAGGAGGGCTTTCCTGCCCTGAATAGCGACGGTTTCGCCGCCGCGACTGGCTGTGATCGGGAACGGTCTGGCCGTTCTCGCCGAGATCATGTGGATCACCGTATGGTGAAGATCGATCTCGCTCGGGTGCTGCGGCTTGCCGTGCTTCTTCCAGTAATCCGGCGACGCGCAAAGCTCGAAATGGCTGAGAGCAATCCGTCTCGCCACCAGCGATTGATCGGTTACGGTTCCGATGCGGATGGCGCAATCCACGTTGTCCGCGAACAGATCGACGGGCGTGTCGCTGGCACCGATCTCCAGGTCGATATCCGGGTATCTCGCGAGAAAATCGGGCAGGGCAGGCACGACCACCGAATGGGCCAGCGGACGCGGGAGATTGATGCGCAGTCGGCCCTTTGGATTGGATTTGGCGCCGGTCATGGAGTTTTCCAGCTCCTCGAGGTCGGCCAGCAGGCGCACGGCCCGGTCGTAATAGGCCGAACCGTCGGGCGTCACGGTGACGCGCCGGGTCGTGCGATTGAGCAGTTTCGTCGCCAGATCGTCTTCCAGCATCTTAACCAGCCGCGTGACGGTCGCCTTCTGGAGGTTGAGGGTCTCGGAGGCTTTCGTAAACGTTCCCGATTCCACCACGCGCATAAACACGCGCATTGCGTCGAATTTGTCCATTTTTCTTCCAGACGACTGACAGGCACTACGGCGATACGGTTGTTGGGCACGAGGCAGTACTCGATCTGCGCCGGATTATCGCATCGTCGAGATAAGCGAATGCCTGGCTTTTCGTCGCGAGCCTGTCTACGTGCCAGGTGTCCGCAAACGGACCGTCTTGGCGACGTATTCGAGGGCTCGACCGTCGGCCTTTGAAGCAAACAGCCGGCTAGCTCAGATTTCGAGGGCGCGTGCCGAGTGCAGCCACACGATGAGCGACCCCCAAAAAAAGCGCGAACCGCAGGCGCAGGACACTGAGATATGGGCCTCTGTCCGCGACTGCAACGGCTATGCTTGAGACACGGCGACTAACGCGTCTCCGGTCAGCCCCGCGGCTCGTTGGTGGCCGTTCCGCGCTCCAAGCGGAAAGGGGAAATGCATGTCACATCCAGAATCACCTCGACCCGCGCGACGTCCACCGCAATGGCGGCAGTCAAGCGGACGCATCTGGCTCGCCCTCGGCGTCTCTCTTATCGGAACGTCCATTACCGATGCTGCGCTTGCCGCGGGCGTCCTTCCTCGAGGCGGCACATACGCAGCCGGCATGGGCGCGATAACGCGTCAGGGCAATGCGCTGACGGTCATGCAACCAGGCTCGGCGCGCGGTGCGATCGACTGGGACAGCTTCTCGATCGGCCCGAACAACACCGTGACGTTCGACAATGGATCGGGTGCGACCTTGAATCGGGTCACCGGCGGCTCGCCCTCGGCAATCCTCGGCCGGCTCAGCGCAACGGGCAGCCTGTATGTGATCAATCCGCAGGGCATCGTCGTGGGCCCGTCGGGCATTGTGACGACGGGCGGACGGTTCGTCGCCGCGACGCTCGATGTCTGCAACCGCGCTTTCATGGGCGGCGGCACACTAACGCTATCGGGCGGGTCAAATGCGAGCGTGATCAACCTGGGCAAAATCAGTTCGAGCGGCGGCGATGTGTTCCTGATCGCGCGAAACGCCGTCGTCAACACGGGCACCGTCCGGGCGCCTAACGGCACGGCCGAACTGGCCGCAGGCGAGCAGGTGCTGCTCCAGGACTCGACCGGCAGCAGACAGGTTTTCGTGCAGACGGGTAGCGATGGCACGGTCCTCAACCGGGGACGCATCGCAGCCGCGCAGATCAGCCTGCAGGCCGCCGATGGCAACGTGTATGCGCTCGCCGGCGGCGGCGCGCGCATTCGCGCGACGGGCACGGTGAACCGCGACGGACATGTGTGGCTCGTCGCCGATGGCGGCCGGGTCGAGCAACGGGGCATCGTCACGGCCAGCAACGCGGACGGCACCGGCGGGACGGTCGATACCGATGCAGCGCAACTGGCGTTCGGCGCGAAAGCAGCCGTCCATGCGGGCGAGTGGAATCTCTCCACGCCAGCTTTCACGGTCGACGGTTCCGCTGCACGCGCACTGCGCCGCAGCCTGAATTCGGGCACTTCTGTCGATGTCGCCACGACAGGCGCGATGGGTGCGACCGGCGATCTCGTTGTCGCATCGAACCTGCGCTGGCGGGGTTCTGCTTCGCTGACGCTCGCCGCGTACCACGATGTGTCGGTCGCGAGCGGCGCGACGATTGCGAACCATGGTGCGGGCAATCTGAGCTTGCGCGCCGACGCAACCGGCAGCGACAACGGTGGCAGCGTCGCCAATCACGGCGTGCTTGACTGGTCGAAGAGCACGGGCGCAGTCAGCGCTTTTTACGACATGAACGGTACCTACGCTGCCGGTACCCAGCTGGGCAACACGGCGTGGGTGCCCCTTCCATTCAGCGGCCTGGTTACCCAAATCACCGCATATAAGCTCGTGAACTCCCTAGCCGATCTGGCGAACGTCGCCAACGATCTCACCGGCAACTACGCGCTCGGCACGAACATCGATGCGAGCGCGACGAGCAACACCGATTTCGTTCCAATCGGTAACGTCGACTCGCCGTTCACCGGTCAGTTCGACGGACAAGGCAAGACGATCAGCTCGCTCACGCTCGCGCCGTTGGTGGCTTCCCAGTACGCACGAGTGATGGGCCTGTTCGGCATGATCGGTGCCCAGGGCGTGGCGCGCAACCTCGACATTTCGGGCACCGCGAGCGTGCCGACCAACGAAATGGCTGGCATCGACATGGGCTTGCTCGCCGGCGTGAACAACGGCACGGTCCTGCGGGTGAACACTTCCGGCACGGTCGTCAGCGGCGGGCCTTATGCATATCTTTCGCTCGACTCTTCGGTAGCCGGCGGGCTCGTGGGCGCTAACGCCGGCTCGATCCTGCGGTCTTCGAGCAGCGCCGCCGTGACCGCGGGTAATGTGCTCGGCGGTCTGACGGGCGCGAATAGCGGCCTGATCGACCAGTCGTTCGCCACGGGTCCGGTTGTATCGCGCAGCTATATCAACCAGGGCGGCGGCGGGCTTGCCGGCGACAACAGTGGCACGATCAAGCAGTCGTACGCCACCGGCTCGACCCTGCTGCAGGGCTATTGCCGAGGCGCTGCCGATACGCCATGCGGCGGCGCGGCACTCGTTGTCACCAATGAAGGAACGATCACCCAGTCGTTCGCAACGGGCCTCGTGACACAGCCGTTCTACGAACCGATCGGTATTGCGCGGACCAATACAGGCACGATCGCGAACGACGTGTACTGGGATAGCGACACCACGGCCGCCACGATCGGTGTCAGGTACGGCACGCCGATTCCCGCAGCGAACGGGCTGACCACCGCGCAGATGAGCACGCCAGCATCGTTCGTGTCGTATGACTTCGGTCCGACGGGGGTGTGGGCGATGCCTGCCGGCGCGACACATCCGGTGCTGCGCTGGCAACTGGCGCAATGACGGATGTGGAGACAGTCGATGGAACTGTCAGCGAGTTTTCGACGGCACTCGTCGGGTGAGGTCCGGCCGATTCTGGTGGCACCTGGCCCGTCATGCACGCCACGTAACACCGGTTCGGGGTCGAGTGCAAATGCCCTCGAAGCCGGCAGGCGCGTGCAGAAATAGAGAGGCATTTATTTGGCACATTAGCAAATGCCGAAATGCCTTCGTGAGTTCTCCGGCAGGTATTGGATGCAAATCGGCTTCCCGAGCGAGCTACCGGTACCCCAGTCGAATTCTTTCTACGCGTTATGGGCCGCTTGAGACTATGCTTGTTTCACTTCTTTGGCTGCCGATAGCGCCGACGAGGTCTTGCGCACTCTTCAATAATGGCTCGCCCGGCAAGGGCAAACCGAACAGGAGAAAACCAGATGTCACTATCCATCTCGCGACGCGCTTTCATGATGTTCAGTGGTTTGGCCTTGGCGGGCACGTTGACGTTGGCGCAAGCGGCGCCCGTCTCATTCGATGTGCCGTTGACGGGCGCTCAACAGGTTCCGCCCGTGACGACTCCAGGCAGCGGCAACGCAAAGCTCACGTACGACCCCAGCACGCGGGTCGTCACCTGGAACATCACCTTCAGCGGTTTGACGAGTCCGGCCACGATGGCGCATTTCCACGGGCCCGCTCCGACAGGTAAAAACGCCAGCCCGAAGGTCTGGATCTCGCAGAAAGGCGCCATGGAGGTGACAAGCCCGATGACCGGTCAGGCCACGCTATCCCCGGACGAAGCCAAAATGTTCGAAGCCGGCGACATGTACATCAACGTTCACACGAAGAACAATCCGGGCGGCGAGATTCGCGGCCAGGTGATGCCGCCGAAGGGCAGTTGAAGCAACTCCGTTAGCCGCGCAGCCAGATCAGGCTTGCGGCAGGTTCAGAGATAAGCCGCGAGCAGCATCACCACGACAGTGCCGACGCCGAGCGGAAGCAGCGCCAGCAGCGCTGGCGTCTGCCGGGGTGCGTCGATGGACGGGGGCAGAGGTTTATAGCCGGTCAGCATCGGACGCAGCAGGTTGTGTCCCTTCGCTAGCGCGTACAGTGCAATCACCAGCACGTGCAGCGTCACTGCGGCCAGCAGCATGTACCAAACGAGCCCGTGCAGGTCCGAGATTGCGTTGGCGAGCCATACCGGCACCAGCGCGCTCAACGGACCTTCGTCGGCGATGTCATTGTTGACGTATAGCCCGCTCAGCGTCTCGATCAGCAGCAGCGCGAGCAGCAACAGCACCATCCAGCCGCCGGCCGCATTGTGACCTACCTGCACATCCGGCTCGCGATGAAACAGACGCCGCAAATGACGAAGCGCAGCCGCGGGTGATGCCACGAAACTGCGAAAGCGCGCGGTCTCACTGCCAAAGCAGCCCCACAGCAGCCGAAAAATGACCAATGCGAGCAGCGTCTCGCCGACCCGCACGTGCCAGTCGATCCAGTTCAGCTTCAGGGTGACGTAAGCCGCCGTGACCAGCGCGACGACCAGCCAGTGAAATAGTCGTACCGGCGCATCCCAGACGAGCACCGGGCGGGCCACAGGCTGTGTCGGCCGCGTGATGGGTTCGGGGGAATCCATTTGTCGTGGCTACGTCCGCAATCGGCTGGGACGAAATGCGCTTCGTACGCGAGTTGCCCGGAGTACCGACGGAGCCACGCGGGCAAGGGAATTCATCATTTCGAGCCTGACCTGGATTGGCGAGTGGGCAAGCACGCGGCACGGTGATTGCGGGAATCCCCGTAGAGCAGGCGTCAACCGTCTGTGTCTATATTCCGGGCCAATTAAGGAGGGATGGATCATGAGCAAGACAACCATCGCATTAGTCGCGGCCGTCGCCGCGCTCACGCTGTCTGGCGGCGCTGTCGCACAGATGGCCGGAGGCCAGAGCGGTAGCAGCAGCGGCAACGGTAGCGGTACGTCCGGCAGCACCGCTAGCCCGGCGAACCAGATGAACAGTAGGACGGGCGGCTACGGCATGCCGGGCACCGGGAACTCGGACACCGGTATGGCCACCAGACCGCCGAACTCGGGTCTGCCGAGCAGCACGAACAGCAAGTCGACGTCCGACGCACCGAAGAGCAACAACACGCTGGCCACCCCGAGCGTTAGGTCTCCGGCCGCGGGCCAATAAAACAGCCCACGATGACAACCGGCCGCGAATGAGCGCAACGCATGCAGACGTTTCAATCGCGTGGCGCGCACGAGTATTTGCGACCGGTTCCGCAGTTTTGCCGCTCGCGCGGCTGGCGGGATGTTCGGCGACGGCAGACTCAATGGACCGGATCGTCACTCCCGTTCCTTGCGCATTTTCGGTTTTTCGGCCGTCGGGTCACTGCCGCGTTGCGCCGGCTCCCTTGTACATGCGTCCGGCGGCGTGACGAACGTCACGTCGTTGCAGCAGCACGCGTAGACAGGAAATCCGTAGGCGTTCGTACGGACGATGGTCGTTGGCCCGTGCAGCGGGCACACCGCTTTCATGTCGCCCTCCCGAGGATCGACGTCGACACGGTTATATCGTACGCCCGGCTCGTCAGCTTGGCGCGAACGCGAACGAACTGCCTGCGTTTCACGCGTACCGCGCAAGAAACATATCCGCGGCCGCTTCCGCGATCCGCTTTTGCTCCGCGGCGCCGAGCGGCATTTGTCCCATCGCCACTTGCGGCCAGAAAGCAAAACCCTTCACGAGCGCCTGCAACTGCAGTGCCGCGAAGGCAGGATCATCGGTCTTGATGCGGCCGTCCGCGGCGGCCGCCCGGACCCACGCCGCCAGATCTTCCTCGCGCTCCCCCATGCGAGCGACCATATCCCGTGCCCGTTCCGGCGAATGTATGCCAGCCGCGATCGCCACGCGCGCAAGCGACAAAAACGACTCGTCGTGCAGCAGCCGCAGCTTGCGTTCCAACAGTTCGAGCAACTGTGCGCGCAAGGGCTCGCCGGCACGATAAGAGGGAGCATCGCCGTCCTGACAAGCGTCCCACATCTGCTGGAGAATCGCCGCGAAAAGCGCTTCCTTGCTGGGGAAATGGTTATAGACCGTGCGCTTCGAGACGTTCGCGCGGGCGGCGATCCGGTCCATGCTGGTCGCGCCGAAGCCGGCCGCGAGGAATTCCTCTATTGCGGCGCCGACGATCGCGACGCGTTTGCGGTCGGTCAGACGTTGATACGGAGCACTGGTTTCCATACGACAATTTTACACTGGGCAGTTTACTTTTCTGGAGAATTAACTACACTGCCGAGTGTACATTTTCCCCCGAAGGCCAACTTCATGACGTCGCTTCCCGCTCTTGTCCACCGCATGCTCGGCGTAAGCGCCGCGAAACGTAGCCGCGCGAGCTTCCACCAGTCGCCTCAGCACGACGGCGAACGCTTTCGCAACGTCAAGCCGCGTCCGGCGCAAGGCCTGCGCAAAACACTCGGTCTCGCGTGGACGATGCTGTTCAACAAGCCGCGCGGCACCGTGCCGACCGACTCGTTGCCCGTCGAGACGCTGACGCGCGAGCAACTCCACGCGGCGCCCGACCGCAGCCTGTATCGGCTCGGTCATTCGACGATGCTGCTGAAGTTGCGCGACAAGTTCTGGCTGACTGATCCCGTGTTTGCCGAGCGGGCCTCGCCATTCCGCAATCTCGGTCCGAAGCGCTTTCACGCACCGCCTGTCGCGCTCGCCGATTTGCCGCCACTGCACGGCGTGATCCTGTCGCACGATCACTATGACCATCTCGACCGCGAAACCGTCATCGCGCTGGCGCAGCGCACCGAGGTGTTCTTGACGCCGCTGGGCGTCGGCGATCGGCTGATCGAATGGGGCATCGACGCGGCGAAGGTGCGGCAGTTCGACTGGTGGGAGGGTACAGAGGTCGAGGGCATCCAGTTCACCGCGACGCCCGCGCAGCACTTTTCCGGACGCAGCCTGTTCGACGGCAATCGTACGTTGTGGGCGTCGTGGGTGATCGTCGACAACGATCTGCGCGTTTTCTTCAGCGGCGACACCGGCTATTTCGACGGGTTCAGCACGATCGGCGAGCGCCTCGGACCATTCGACGTCACGTTGGTCGAAACCGGCGCGTACGACGCGATGTGGCCGTACGTTCATATGCATCCCGAAGAAACCGTGCAGGCGCATATCGACCTGCGAGGCCGCTGGCTCGTGCCGATTCATAACGGCACGTTCGACCTCGCGATGCACCGCTGGCAGGAACCGTTCGAACGTGTGACGGGGCTGGCGCTTGCGCGCGGTGTCGCGCTGTCGACGCCGCGCATGGGCGAACGGCTCGATCTGAACGCGGTGCATCGCGGTGATCGCTGGTGGCGCAACGTTGCCGAAACAGTGGCTGCGCCGAAAGCCTCGTGGCGCTTGTGCGCGTCGCGCCAAGCCGAGCGAGGGAAACCTTCGTGATGTCGTGAGCGCTCGATCCGCTCCCTGCCTGTACGCCGGATGCATTCGACCGGGCGGTCGCCGCTTTCGCGGCGCAGCCCTGCTGACGCATCGCACGGCTTTCAGTGCTGAGACACGGCCAGCAAGGTATCGATCTTGTCGTCCTGGGCCAATAGCTCGGCCGCCGTGCTCGAATGAATGACCGAGCCGCGCTCGAGCACCACGGCGTCGTGCGTGATGCTCAAGGCCTTGCGGGCGTTCTGCTCGACCAGAATCACAGAGAGGCCTTCGTCGCGGATGATGTCCGAGAGGACGCGCATCAGGTCCTGCACGACGATGGGCGCGAGGCCTTCGAGCGGTTCGTCGAGCAGCAGCACTTTGGGATTGAGCATCAGCGCGCGGCCGATCGCCAGCATCTGCTGCTCGCCGCCCGAGAGCTGGCTGCCCATGTTCGCGCGGCGCTCCTCCAGGCGAGGGAACATCCTGTAGATGCGAGCCAGATCCCAGGGACCGGGCACGGCGATCGCGGTCAGGTTCTCTTCGACGGTCAGCGACTTGAAGATGTTGCGTTCCTGCGGCACCCAGCCAATGCCGGCCAGAGCGCGCTGGTGCGGCTTGCATCCGGTGACGTCCTTGCCATTGAGCCAGAGCCGCCCGCTAAAACGTTTCGTGTGGCCGACGATGGTGTTGATCAGCGTGGTTTTACCGGTGCCGTTGCGGCCCAGCAGCGCCAGCGCCTGGCCTTGACCTAACGCCAGATCGATACCCGTCAGGATCTTCGCCTCGCCGTAACCCGCTACGATTCCTTCCAGCTTCAACAATTCAGACATATTCGCCTCCCGCCAGCTCCTCGCCCAGATACACAGCCTTCACGCGAGGGTCGCGGGCGATTTCGGCGCATGCGCCCTCGGTCAGCAGGCCGCCGCTCACCAGCACCGAAATGCGGTCGGCGAAGCTGAACACCAGGTCCATGTCGTGCTCGATCAGCACAATGGTCACGTCTTCGGGCAAGGCGGCGACCGTGTTGAGAATCTCGCGGCGTTCGCCGTCGGGAACACCGGCCACCGGTTCGTCGAGCAGCAGCACCCGCGGCTTTGCCGCCAGCGCCAGCGCGATTTCAAGCAGGCGCTGTTTGCCGTAGGGCAGCACGTGTGTTTCGCGATGCATGACGTCGATCAGCCTGCACTGTTCGAGCAGCGAAGCGACCTCGTCCATGACTTCGCCGCGATGGCCCAGCGCGCGCCAGAAGCGCGCGCCGAGACCATCACGTTCGGAGATCGCCACGGACAGCGATTCGGCCGGCGTCATCTCCTTGAACAGCTGGTTGATCTGGAACGTGCGGACGAGGCCCGCGCGGGCTCGCTTGTGCACGGACAGCGAGGTGATGTCCTGGCCTTCGAGTTCGATGCGGCCCGAAGTCGGTGTCAACACGCCGGTCAGCTGATTGATCAGTGTGGTCTTGCCGGCGCCGTTGGGGCCGATCAGGGCCTGGCGAGCGCCTTTCTCGACTGTGATCGACACGTCGTTGGTAGCGACGAGGCCGCCGAAGCGCTTGACCAGATTGAATGTCTGCAGTGCGATCGTCATGCGTTGCTCCCGCTGCGACGGAACCACGTCCACGGACGCACGAGCCGCTCGTGACCGACGATCACGATGATCACCAGCAGCAGTCCGATCCAGAACTGCCAGTATTGCGGCGTGATGTCCGCCAGCCGGTCCTGCATGAACCTGAACACGACTGCGCCGATGATGCCGCCATACAGATAACCCGCTCCGCCAATCATCAGCATCAGCAGCACGTCGGCCGAGCGGTGGAAGTCGAGCACGTCGAGCGACGCGAAGCCCGTGGTCTGCGCGAGCAGGGCGCCGGCCACGCCGGCGTAGGCAGCGCTCAGCGTGTATACGGCGGTGCGGCGCAGGTTGACCGGCACGCCCATCGCAGCCGCGCGAAGCGGATTCTGGCGGACCACCTGGAGCGACATGCCGAACGGCGACTTCACCACGGCGCGTGCGAGCACGAACAGCACGAACAGTGTGACGATCGAATAGGTGTAGGCCACCTTGCCGAACAGGTCGAACTCGAAGTGCCCGAAGAGCGGCACCATCGGCACGCCCGTCATGCCGTCGGCCCCGCCGGTGAGCCAGCCCAGCTTGTTGGCCAGTTCATGCAGGATGGAGGCCACGCCAAGCGTCACCATCAGGCGCGTGAGATCCGAGCCGCGCATCACCAGCACGCTGGTGACGAGGCCCGCAAACGCCGCCACGCCGCACGAGATCAGCATGCCCGGCAGCGGATCCAGGTTGAAGTACTTCGCCAGCAACGCAGCCGAATAAGCGCCCAGACCGAAAAAGGCTGCATGGCCCAGCGAGACGATCCCGGCGTAGCCGAGGATCAGGTCCAGCGATACCGCGAACAACGCGAGAATCGCCATCTCATTGAGCAGCAGGTAGTTGTTCAGCGGTAGCAGGCAGGCGCCCAGGGCCGCGATCCAGAAAATGATTTCCGCGGGGCGCCAGCGAGACCACTGTCTGCCCATGCTGCGGACCTTCGGTGCAATCGTCGACGTACCCATTCCGATAGTAGTTGCCGGCTTCATTTGCCCCCCGCCCTGACGAATAGACCTTGTGGCCGCCACATCAGGGTGATGATCATGACGCCGTAAATGATGAACGCCCCGAGATCGGGGATGTAGTACTTGCCCGCCACGTCGGCGATGCCGAGCAGCAGCGAGGCCAACAGCGGACCAGTCAGCGAGGTCGTGCCGCCTACCGCGACCACGACCAGGAAATAGATCATGAACTTGAGCGGGAAGATCGGATCCAGGCCGAGCATGTTCGCGCCCAGCGCGCCCCCGAGTCCGGCGAGGCCGGACCCGAAGGCGAAGGTGGTGAGAAACACGAAGTTGATGTTGATGCCGAGGCCGCTCGCCGCGCGCGGATCATCCACCGATGCACGCAGCCGGCTGCCGAAGCGGGTTTTGGTCAGGATCAGCTGGAGCGCGATGACGAGTACCACGCACACGAGGATCACGAACAACCGGTAGTGACCGATGCCGATGCCGGCGAACACCGTGCGGCCCTGGAGCCATTGCGGCAGGTTCAGGAACTGCTGGGTCGAACCCATGAAGTAGTCGACCGTCGCGATGGCCATGAAAGTCAGGCCGATCGTGAACAGCACCTGATTGAGCTCGGATTGCCCGTAGACCCGCTTGTAGAGCGTACGTTCGAGGATGCCGCCAAGTACGGCGGACACGACGAACGCAAGGGGCAACGCGCAGAGGAAGGGGACGCCCAGACGCGACATGGCGAGCACGGTGGCGTAGCCGCCCACCATGGCGAAGGCACCGTGCGCCAGGTTGACGAAATTCATCAGCCCCAGTGTGATGGCAAGACCGCTCGCCAGCACGAACAGAAGCATGCCGTAGGCAATACCGTCGAAGAGAATGGTCAACATGAATTTTTAACACCGAAACGCCGCGCCCCTGGCAGTGCGAGGGGCGCGGCGGGCAAGCCGGAGTATCGGGACACCGCCTGATCAGCTTTGACGAGATTATTTGATCTTGGCCGGATCCTTGACGGCATCGACTTCGTCGAAAGACACGTTGAACAACTGGCTGTTCACGCGTTCCGTGCGGGTGATGTACACGTTCTGGATCATTTCACGCGTCTGCGCATCGAGCTCGACCGGGCCGCGCGGGCTGTTCCATTTCTGCCCCTTCATGGCCGCCAGCAGCTTGTCGCCGCTGGTGTCGCCCTTGGTGGCTTGCAGCGCCGCGTAGATCAGGTGCATGCCGTCATAGGCGCCGACGCTGTGGAAGTTCGGGCGCATGCCCGGGTTGGCCTTCTCGAAAGCCGCGACGTAGGCGCGGTTCTCGGGATTGTCGAGCGCAGCCGTGTAGTGCATTGATGTCACGGTGCCCAACGCCACGTCACCCATGGCGTTCAGGATGTCGTCGTCCACCACGTCGCCGGTACCGATCAATTTGATGCCCTGTTTGGCGAGGCCCCGCTCGGCGAACTGCTTCATGAACACGGCGCCGGCACCCGACGGCACGAAGATGAACAGCGCGTCAGGCTTGATGTCGGCGACCTTCTGCAGGAACGGCGAAAAGTCCGGGTTGGCGACCGGCACGCGCAGTTGCTCGACGACGTTGCCGCCCTGCGCTTCGAACACCTTCTTGAAGGAGTTCTGCGCGTCGATGCCGGGACCGTAGTCGGCCACCAGCGTAGCCACTTTTTTGATGCCGTTTTTCGGCGCCCAACGGGCGATGCCCAGCGTGTTTTGCGGCAGCGTGAAGCCCGAGCGCACGATGTAAGGCGACTGCTCCGTGACCATCGCGGTGGCCGCGGCCATCACGACCATCGGCACCTTCGCCTGGGTCGCGAGCGGTGCGGCGGCGAGAGCGAGCGGCGTCAACCCGAAGCCGGCCAGTACGGAGACGTGGTCCTTGACGATCAGCTCCTGCGCGAGGCGCTTGGTGGTGTCCGGGACGTTGGTGTCGTCCTTCAGGATGACCTGGATCTTCTTGCCCGCGACCGTGTCGCCGTGTTGGGCCATGTACAGCTTGACCGCCGCATCGATCTGGCGTCCCGTGGAAGCGAACGGGCCGCTCATCGGAACGATGAGCCCGATCTTGACCACATCGTCCGCATGGGCGACCACGCTCGAACCCGCCAGCATGAGTGCGGCCGCGGCTTTCAGCAAAGTGCGCTTTTTGTTTTGCATTCGATTTCCTTGCTAGTAACCCACGTAACAACGATTGAGAATCGGACCGCTCGTTCCTTTCTGTGAGAACACGGTGAGCGGGATCCGGCGTAACGGTTTGCACACCCGAAGCCGGGGTTCGGCTGGTCGGTCAGGGGTAGGGGCGGCCACGGCGTACGCCGCGCTGAGTCCGCCAGTGGCTATTGGCCCTGCTGAATCTTTTCGCGGGGACGGTCGACGGGATGGACGTAGCCGTGACGGGACCGGCGCGCTCGCGCGAGGACCCGTGTTAGAGCAGGTCGGACGGATAAGGCGCTGACGTCGATCATCTTGCATCCGAACATTTTTTGTCCCCTCTACGGAGGTCTCCCGATTGTGGTCCGCTCGCTTCTTTGCCGCAGAAGACGTCACGCGCCGTCTCGCGCGACTTCGATTGCAACGGATGGCGGCATGATGGTTATAGTTCGTCGCCCGCCGTGCGCACCCAGCACGATAAGCACGCGCGCCGCGGGTTGAAAGAGCGGGTTAACCACATACGCATTATTCCGCTTGCATCGCGTATTGCCGGACGAACCTCGCGGGCGGGGCATCGGTGGGGCTTCTGAGGGTCCTTCGCGTCCGTCCCAATAACCAGATTCGATACCCGCGAATGGAAATCGCAACCCTGTTATGGCGTCGCTGATGACGCAGCCGTTGTCATTCACGATCAGGCTGTCGAGCCGAAACAGAAAGTTCGGCGCCTCCTGCTCCCTGACTGCGACGCGAATTTGCCGAGCCGGCAATAGTAAAGAGTTGCACGGCTTCGTCGAGGACATGAGCCGAATCGACCAGCCGCTGCGAGGTGGCCACCGCTTGCTCCACGAGCGCGGCGCTCCATCTGGAGCGCGCCGGGATGTCGATCGATCAGCGCACTAACGGCGATAACCCAGCGACGGCGCTGCGAATGCGCATTGCGATTTGCCCGTCGAGCGGTGTGTACACGAGCATGCTGAGGTCTGGCCGGCCATCGACAGCGAACAGTGAATACTCCATGTCGATGGCCCCGAGTTGGGGATGCAAAAGACGCTTAACGTGCTCGACTTCGCTATGGCTGAATACCTGGTTTTCACGCCACATACGCTCGAAATCCGGGCTCGTGCGGCACAGATCATCCACCATGTCGCCCACTTCGGAAGCGAGCCCGGCGCGTGCAACGTCCGCGCGGAACGTCCCCACGACGAAGCGCGCGACGCTCTCCCAATCGTGCTGTCTGGCCCGGACGGCCGGGTCGCCGAACAGGAAACGGAGGATGTTGCGCTGGCCCGGCGGCAGCGTGCTGTAGTCGGTGAGCACGATAGCTGCGGCACGATTCCACGCCATGACGTCCCAGGTCGCCGTCTTGATGATCGACGGGCTGGCGTCGAGCGAATCGAGCACGCGCTGCAACCGCGGGTCCACTCCATCGGTTGACTGGTAGCGCACCTCCGGCGGTCGCCCGAGGCCCAGCATGAAAAGATGCTCGCGCTCGGTATTCGTCAGCATCAGCGCGGCACAGATGCGCTCGAGCACCGCGGCGGATGGCGCGCCGCCACGCCCCTGCTCGAGCCATGTGTACCACGTCGAGCTGATATTCGCGCGCTGGGCCACTTCTTCCCGGCGCAGTCCGGGCGTACGCCTGCGGCCAGAGAACCCGAAGCTGGCCGGATCGAGCCGCGTGCGGCGGCTGCGCAGAAAGTCCCCGAGAGTCTGGGCAGTGTTCACTGGGATGATTAACCTGTTAGTCGCTTTACCGGGATAAGCTCACTACTTCAATAGCATAGTGAATGATCGCATAGTGCGCGGGTGGCTATCGTGGAGACTTGACCATGCGAATCTTTCTAACGGGCGCAACCGGGTTTATCGGCTCGGCTTTGGTGCCCGAACTTATCGAGGCCGGGCACCAGGTTATTGGCATGACCCGGTCGGACCAGGGCGCGCGGGCGTTGAGCGCAGCGGGCGCTGACGTCCATCGCGGCACGCTCGAAGACACCGACACCCTGCGCGCCGGCGCCGCAACGGCAGATGCGGTTATCCACCTTGCTTTCGATCACGATTTCTCGCACTTCGTGGAGAACTGCGAGAAGGACAAGCGCGCGATCGCAGCACTTGGCTCAGCGCTGGCCGGCTCGGATCGTCCGCTTCTCATCACGTCAGGCACGGGCGTTGGCAGCCGCGATGACGGGCTGCCGGCCACGGAGGATGTGTTCAACACCGATCACCCGAACCCGCGCATCGGATCGGAACTGGCCGGCAATGCGCTGCTGGAGGCCGGCGTCAACGTGTCTGTGATGCGCCTGCCGCAAGTGCACGACCCGTTCAGGCAAGGCCTTATCACGCCGCTTATCCAGATCGTGCGGGAGAAAGGCGTGTGTGCCTATGTGGAGGATGGCAGTAACCGCTGGCCTGCGGGGCATCTGTCGGATGTCGTGCGACTGTACCGGCTTGCGATCGAGAAGGGCGAACGCGGTGCACGCTATCACGCGGTCGGTGAAGAAGGCGTTAGCGCACGCGAGATTGCCGAGGCGCTGGGGCGGGGCCTGAAGGTGCCCGTCGTGTCGATCGCGCGACACGAAGCGCCGGAGTACTTCGGTTGGATGGCGATGTTCGCGGCGCTCGATATGCCGGCATCGAGTGCGCGGACGCAGGCGCGGTTGGGCTGGCAACCGACAGGTCCGACACTTCTCTCCGATCTGAACGAAGCGCGCTTCGTTCAGGCGTCGACGCACACCTGATGATCGCTGTCAGCCGGACGGCCGCAGTTTGGCGTCCGGCCGACGAAAGAATGAGCCTTGAGTTGTGCTACTGGAGTGCAAGCGTAGCTGCGGTAGAACGCCTCGTCGCTGCGCAAACAGATCGACGTCGTCGCGGCCGAAGCGTCCCGGCTTGTATCCGTTACCTCGTCGATTCCTGACCGGCGTTGGTTCGACGGGAGCTTCCGAGTGACTGGGCCGCTAACCGCAGTTCCGTACGAACCTTTCAGGGTCCCAGCCGCGCAGCCATTGTTCTGCGCCTGCGCCAGACCATTCAGCGACAGAAGTACGATCGCAGCCGCCGCCGCTTGTTTCACGGTACCGTTGCTCATTTCATTTCCTCTTCATAAGCAAACAGGGTTTTAAGCAATAAGGTCCCGGTTCTCGCGGCCGGATAATGTTGCTATTCCAACGGATTGCCACGTACCGAAGCCCAAGGAGAGTTCTTTAGTCAATGGATTTGCGCCACCAGGGCCAAGTATCGGGTGGGCGTCATGCCGATATGGGTTCTTCTTTTGAAAGCGATCCTGTCGGAGACAGGCAGCGGTCGCGGCGCCTGAGCGCCTGCCTGATGTGACCTTATAGGTCTGCGTCAGTAATTAGCTTCGTGGACGACTCTGTTATAGGTCTCACCCATGCGAAACACCCCGACAAATACAAGGTGCATTTCGCCACGAATCGATTTTCTTGCTAGGCACGCGCCTCCCGCCCGCGCGCAATCTTTTCGCGCGATTCGAAACAACGCATGGGGGTCGTTAGTGCGCCGCCGCCCCTGTTCTCTTTTCAAACAGAGGGAGCGCGCGCGAAGGCTCTCCTGAGACGTGTCTTGTAGCCGCATCTTCGCCAAACGTTTGCCTCTTCCGACCCGCACCGATCCCGCAGGATGTCCGTTCAAGAACCGGTCGCATGAATCGTAATATCGGAGATCCGCTGTTTTTGCGTCTTTACGGCGTTCCTCGACTCGTACCCGTCGATGTCCGCGAGAATGTCGCCGATGGCAACGCAGCGCCCGTTAGCCATCGGCATAAGCGCGTCGGGAGCATTTGGGTATGTCAATAGAGCCATAGATCAATACGGCACAAGGCTCACAGCGCATCGTTTTAGCGTTTCGCACGCACCTGATAAATCTGAAAAGCGCGCCAATGAAATCCGGCGCGTAAAAAATTGCGCATTTCCTAAAGTTTACGTTAAACCCGCCGATAGACACCGTGTGTAAGCTCGAGTGCAAGTTTAAATCGCGCGCTACACACCAAATAGGACTCGGGGGGCTTCCGCGCATACGCTCGCGCGAGAGAAGCGAGAATCTTGCGACACCGATGGAATAACCACACGCGCGCGGTGACGCACTGCGCCTTCTACGTTCGCGCGGTATCCACATACGCGCGGCTCGGACGCCTCACGCCTTGCGCGAACGCACCGCAGCCGCGCAGTGGCGCGTCTCGCCGCTCCCCATTCTCCTGCCGCTTTCGCTCGTGCGCTCCGCGCGCACGCTAACTGACGTTCTTGTTCCAACACCAAGGAAAATCCATGAAAGTGTCAAAAACCTGTGGCGCCATTATCGCCGCCGCCGCGATTGCAGCACTGGGCGGCTGTGCGACAGAGTCGTCGCATTCACTCCCGGTTGCGCCGGTCGCCAGCGCACAGCGCCCCCCAGTCGGCAAGGCCGTGCAGATCTCGGTCGGGAAGTTCGACAACCGGTCGAGCTATATGCGTGGCATTTTCTCCGACGGCGTCGATCATCTCGGCAGTCAAGCCAAGACCATTCTGGTCACGTCGCTGCAACAGAGCGGCCGTTTCAATGTGCTTGACCGCGACAACCTTGCCGAAATCCGCCAGGAGGCAGGCTTCACCAAAAAGGCGCAGGCGATCAAGGGCGCGAATTTCGTCATCACCGGTGACGTCACCGAATTCGGCCGCAAGGAAGTCGGCGATCACCAACTATTCGGGATTCTTGGCAGCGGCAAGAACCAGATCGCATACGCGAAGGTCAGCATCAACGTCGTCGATACGACGACTTCGGAAGTCGTTGCCTCGGCGCAAGGCGCGGGCGAGTACAGCCTTTCAAATCGCGAAATCATCGGATTCGGCGGCACCGCGAGCTACGACTCGACGCTCAACGGCAAGGTCCTCGACCTCGCGATCCAGGAAGCCGTCAACCATCTAGCCGAACAGGTCGACGCGGGCGCATTGCGCACCTCCCCCTGAGCGCGCGTCGTCAGCGTTCCTCGCTCAAGAACCAACGACCACTACGGAGTTTTCATGAAATACACCGGCATGCTTCGGGGACTTTGCCTGCCCGCCACGGCAGCGATGCTGCTGCTCTCGGGCTGCGCGAACACCACGCCGACGCTCTACCAGTGGACCGGCTACCAACCCGGCGTCTACGATTACCTGAAGGGCGAAAAGGGTCCGCAGGAACAGATCGATGCGCTCGAGAAGGCGCAACAGCAAATCCGTGCGAAGGGCAACACGCCGCCGCCCGGCTTCCATGCGCAACTGGGCATGCTGTACGCGAACGTCGGTAACGACACGCAAGCCATGCAGGAATTCGCCTTCGAGAAGCAGCTTTTCCCGGAGGCGGCGACCTACATGGACTTCCTGATGAAGAAACCGAAACAACAATAAGTGAGCGTACCGATATGTCCAGAATATCTTCTCTCAAGCTCTGGCTGGCGCTGTCCGTGCTCGCGTTGCTCGCTGCTTGCGCGCAGCCCGTGAAGCACCTTGATTACACGGCGTTCAAGCATGCGCTTCCGCGTTCGATCCTCGTGCTGCCGCCTGATAACACGACCACGGATGTGAATGCGTCGAACAGCATGCTCTCGCAGATGACGATGCCCCTCGCCGAAGCGGGCTACTACGTGATCCCGGTCGCCGTGATGGAGGAAACCTTCAAGCAGAATGGCATCACGACGGCGGGTGATATCCAGCAGACGTCGCCGGCGAAGCTGCGCGAGATCTTCGGCGCGGATGCGGTCCTGTACTCGACGATCACGCAATACGGCACGCAGTATCGCGTGCTGGCCAGCGCGACGGTGGTCACGGCGTCGGCGAAACTCGTCGATCTGAAGAGCGGCGAGGTGCTCTGGCACGGCGCCGCCACGGCGAATAGCGAAGAAGGCAGCAACAACGGCGGCGGCGGCCTGATCGGCATGCTCGTGATGGCAGCGGTCAAGCAGATCGCGAATTCGCTCACGGACAAGAGCCACGATATTGCCGGTATCACGAGCTATCGTCTGCTGCACGCGGGTCCGCCGATGGGCCTGCTCTACGGTCCGCGCTCGCCAAAGTACGGCACGGACTAAGCGGCGTTCGCACATGCGACGAGTCTCGCCGAGGCGTTTGCATCGGCGAGCTCGAGCGCCAATTCGCGAATACACGCACACACCGCGCAAACAAAAAGGCTCGTCACCGAGAGGTGACGAGCCTTTTTGTTTGCCGCTTCGAACTGCATCGCGGCTCTGTCCGGCCACAAGTCCCCAGTCGATCGGCCTCGTGAGCGGTGCGTCGTCGCGCATGCGGCGTCGTGTCGTTCAATGCTCCGTGGTGTGGCTCTGGTCTCCATGCCCGGGCCGCTTCAGCGATCGGCGCCAGACCAGCTTGCGTTGTTCGAGGAGCATCTTCCAGTCGAGTTTCATGAGTATGTACACGAGCCCCAGCAAGACCAGTTGCGTGACCACGAAGTAGCCGCTGAGGTAGCCACCTTCGAACTGCACTTCCGGATCGATGCGTGCGGATACCAACCGGCCAAGATGTGCCCAGATCGCGTAGCTCACCGTACGGCCGACGAAGAATGCCGCGCCGATGACTCTGAGCGGAAGCCCCGAAAGTCCGTAGGCAATGAAGAGATAGTTCGAAGGAAAGGGGCTCAGCGCATAGAAGAAAAACGCGCCGACGGTCATCGTCTTGTGCTTCTCGAGCCACACTTTCACCACGTCGATGTTTTGCCGGTCCGATTCGCGCATCAGCCGTCCGCGCACGAGCGATCGCGCAAAGGTGGCCAGAATCAGCCGGCCGAGGGTCGCCGCGCTGGCGGCGACGATGGCAAAGACGAACGGGTTGCCCTCCGGAACATTGAAGCCGATCCATGACATGGCCATCCATGTCGGTGGCGCAAACGCCGGCATGACATTGATCAGCAACACGACGGCGAACAGGATTGCCAGTGTCGTCACGATGGACCTCCCGGCCGTTGGGGCTCAAGCTTTCCATCCGGCTTCGGGGCGTTCTCGCCGCCAGGCTGCATCAAGTGCGCGCGACGCACAACCGTCCATAGGCGGGTTCAATCCGCGCGAGTTGCATCGACTACCAGGCGCGTCTTCGGGATACGACTCGGACACATGGCTGGTCATGCTTGTCACGAGGGGATCGTTGCGGGCCGAATGGTGATGTGAGAACCATATATCTCCGGGTATTGGATAGTCAAATCGTCGGTTCGGTCACGCTGCGGTAGCGAATAGGTTCGGGCCTTCGCGGAGCCGCGTGTTTCGCTACAACGTTGACCCATTCCCCCTTTAATGCGGGCGTATGAGGGAAGAATTCGATTCCGTTCATTCAGGATGAAGAATTCGGTCTTGGTCGCGCCAGAAGAAGTGGGGTGTGAGTGATGCGCGCGGTTCTCTCAGCGACGCTTCCGATCAACCAGCGGGCGAGACCTCGTCGGCCATGGGTGCCGACGACCAACAGGTCAGCATGCCACCGTCGGGCTTCGCGGACAATTGCATGGGGTACGTCATCGTTTGAGACTTTCGTTTTGACAAGCCCGCTTTCGACGTGATTGGGCAGATTGGCGAAGACGCCCGCGGCGGCCGCAAGCGTGTTTTCTCCTTCTTCCTTGAACGAGTCCTCGAGGACATGAATCGGCACAAAGTCAGTCAGCCGAACCGCGCGATCGATGACATAGACTGCTCGAAGGCTCGACTCAGGCGCGGCAAACAGCAGGCCGAACCGCAACGCATCCAGAGAAAACCGGCTTCCATCAAGCGCGAACAGGATCCGGCGCGGAAACGCGTGTATCTCGGCTTCATAGTTTGCAGGCACAACGAGGATCGAGCACGCGGCCCGAGTTGTGACGAATTCCGACACCTTTCCCTCGACCCAGCGCAGCAAGCCATGATGTTGACGCGCCCCCACGACAAGCAAGTCCGCTTGCCATTCGCTTGCGGCATCGATCAAGGCGTTCGCGGTGTCCCCGCCTGTCCTTGAAAGCTCGAGCACCCGAACGTCAACATTGACATTGACCTGCACGAAGATCTCTTTCACGCGTTCGACCGCTGTGCTGGCGTCGCGAAGCAATTCTGCACGCGCGGTCTGGAGTTCGGCGTCTGTACGCGATCCGAGGGGCACGAGGACACGAGGATTCTCCGCCACGCTGACGATACGAACCTCCACGCCCGGTACCGTCATATAGCGTATATAGGCCGCCGCACGGGCTGCCACGGATGACGAATCGACCGCGATCAGTATCCGCTTGATTCCGGAAGGGGCAGTGCTGTTTGCGCTCGCTGAAGTTGTCACGATCTGCTCTCCGCGCAACGCGAAGGTGTCTCGCTGTTGCCTATGGCTGATTTTTTGGGCTTTGCGATCGACGTCATTAACAAATCGAAGTATAGGTTACACGCTTCGATGATCGTTGCAAGAACAAATGGGAATTGACGCAGCGCCAGCCAATCGTCGTGTCATGGATTTCAGCCGAGCACGAGAACCCACTCAATGCATGAATCGGCACTGCGTCAAGGTCATCTGCTCGAACATCCTTCAGTAGACCTGCATAACGTCAAGATGGAATAGGAATGGCATCACCGTTCGTCGTAACTGACGACGACCCTGTCGCTGACCGGATGGCACTGGCACGTCAGCACGAACCCGTCGCGGATCTCGTGCTCTTCGAGCGTGTAGTTCGTGTCCATCTTCACTTCGCCCTCCAGCACCTTGGCGCGACAGGTGCAGCACACGCCGCCCTTGCACGCATAGGGCAGCGCGAGCCCGGCGCGCAGCCCGACGTCGAGCACGCTCACGCCCTGATACGGCAGGCGCAGCCTGCGCCGCTTACCGTCGAGCACGATTTCGAGGTCGGCCGCGGGGGTGTCCGCGGTGATCTCGACGGGCGGCACGCCCGCCTGCGGCAGCGGCGTGCCGAAGCGCTCGACGTGCACCCTCGCGGGCGGCACACCGGCCGCTTTCAGCGCGGCCTCGGCGGCGTCCATCATCGGCGCGGGGCCGCAGATGAACACCTCGTCGATCGCGTCGGGCGGCAGCAACTGCTCGAGGAACGCCGCGCACTTGGGCTCATCGAGCACGCCATTAAAGAGCTCCACGTCCTGCAGGTCGTCCGAGAGCACATGATAGAGCACGAAGCGGCTCATGAAGCGGTTCTTCAGGTCCTCGAGCTCCTCGGCGAACATGATCTGCTCGACGCTGCGGTTGCCGTACACGAGCGTGAAGGTGCTGCGCGGCTCGACTTCGAGCGTCGTCCTGATGATCGCGAGCACCGGCGTGATGCCCGAGCCGCCTGCGAACGCGAGGTACTGCTTGCCCTGGGCGGCGTTCAGGTGCGTGAAGAAGCGGCCGTCCGGTGTCATCACCTCGATCGTGTGGCCGGGCTGCAGCGTGTCGAACGCGAAGTTCGAGAAGCGCCCGCCGCGCACGCGCTTGATGCCGATGCGCAGCTCGCCGTCGCGATCGTAGTCGGTCACGCCCACGCAGATCGAATACGAGCGGCGCGTCTCCTCACCGTCGATATGCGTCCTGAGCGTGACGAACTGGCCCTGCGTGAAGCGGTACTGCTCGCGCAGCGCGGGCGGCACCTCGAAGGCAACCGTGACCGCATCGGCCGTTTCGGGGCGCACTTCGCGGATGCGCAGCGGATGGAATTGCGGGGTGGCCATATCAGTACGGTTTGAAGTAGTCGAAGGGTTCGCGGCAGTCGAGGCAGCGGTACAGGGCCTTGCAGGCCGTCGAGCCGAACTGCGCGAGCCGCTCGGTATGCGCCGAGCCGCAGCGCGGGCAGGCCGGTGCGGGCAGCGCGCGCGGAACGAAGCGCAGCGCCTGCTCGGGTGGCGCGGGGGGCGCGCCGGCGGCCGCGCCGCAGTCGCCTGTCGGCGGGGCGATGCCGTAGGCGCGCAGTTTCTCGCGGGCCGCCGCGGTGATCCAGTCGGTGGTCCAGGCCGGCGCGAGCACCGTGGCGACGCGGTAAGGCGCGAGCTGCGCGGCCTCGAGCGCGTGGCCGATGTCCGCGGCAATCTGCGCCATCGCCGGGCAGCCCGAGTAGGTCGGCGTGATCAGGACTTCGAGCACGCCGTCGGCGGCGCGTCGCACCTCGCGCAGGATGCCGAGCTCGCGGATCGAGACCACCGGGATCTCCGGGTCCGGCACCGCTTCGAGCACGCGCCAGGCGCGCGCGAGCGCGGGATCGGCTGGAGCAGCGGGGTCCGCAGTGGCGTGCAGGGCGGTCGGGGTCGTCATCGCGGGATCACCAGCTCGCGCCCGGATGCTGGCGCGCGAGGCTCTGCATTTCGGCCAGCACGAAGCCGAGGTGCTCGGAATGCTCGCCGTGCTTGCCCGTGCTCACGTGCTTCACCGGCTCGGGCAGCGCCAGCGTGGCGGCGTCGAGTGTGGCGCTCACGTCGGCGCGCCAGGCGGCCTCCAGCTCCGCGGTGCGCGGGCCGATGCCGGCCGCGGCGATGGCGTCTTCCACCGCGTCCGCGCTGAAGAACTCAGCCGTGTACGGCATCAGGTAGTCGAGCGCGGCCTGCGCGCGGCGGTGCGATTCGTCGGTGCCGTCGCCGAAACGGATCAGCCACTCGCGGGCGTGATGCACGTGGTACTGCGTTTCCTTGACCGACTTCGCGGCGATCGCGGCGAGCTGCGCGTCGGCGGAGCCCGTCAGCGCGCGCCACAGATGCAGCATCAGGGTGGCGTACAGGAAGTTGCGCACGATCGTTACGGCGTAGTCCTTTTGCGCCTGCGCGGTGGCGCTGAGCGGCCCGTAGTGCGGCAGCTCGGCGAGCGTGTAGCTGACAAATTCGCGCTCGGCGCGCAGGTACGCGTAGTCGTCCTCGCTGCGCGCGTGGCCGGTGAGCTGCTGCTCGAGCGCGCCCGCGTGCGTGTAGAGCAGCCGCGCCTGGCCGATCAGGTCCAGGCTCATGTTCGACAGCGCGATGTCCTCCTCGAGGATCGGGCCGTGGCCGCACCACTCGGTGTTGCGCTGCGCGAGGATCAGCACGGTGTCAGCCAGGCGCAGCACGTACTGCAGATGTTCGGGCATAGGGGGCGTAGTGGACGTGGTGAACATGGCCGCGCCTACATGTGGTTGACTTCGTCGGGCAGCGTGTAGAACGTCGGGTGGCGATAGATCTTGTCGCCCGCCGGTTCGAACAGCTCCGCCTTCTCCTGCGGCGCGGAGGCCGTGATCGCCGCGGACGGCACCACCCAGATGCTCACGCCTTCCTGGCGGCGCGTGTAGACGTCGCGCGCCATGCGCAGCGCCATCGGCGCGTCGGCCGCGTGCAGACTGCCGCAGTGCTTGTGGTCCAGTCCCTGCCTGCTGCGCACGAACACTTCCCAGAGTGGCCATTCCCTGTTCATTGCTGATCTCCTGATTGCCGGGTTTCGCGGATGTCCCGCAGCGCTGCTCAGGCGGCGTGCTGCTGCGCGCGCTGGCGCTGCTTCTGCGCGTGGGCAAGCGCCGCTTCGCGTACCCACGCACCGTCTTCATGGGCCTTCACGCGGGTGGCGAGGCGCTCGCGGTTGCACGGGCCGTCGCCGTTCACCACGCGCCAGAACTCGTCCCAGTCGATCTCGCCGTAGTCGTAATGGCCGCGCGCCGCGTTCCACTTCAGCGCCGCGTCGGGCAGCGTGACGCCGAGCACGCGCGCCTGCCCGACGGTCGCGTCGACGAACTTCTGGCGCAGATCGTCGTTGCTGATGCGCTTGATGCCCCATTGCGCCGACTGGTTGCTATGCACCGACTCCCGGTCGCTCGGGCCGAACATCATCAGCACCGGCCACCACCAGCGGTTCACCGCCTGCTGGACCAGCTCGCGCTGCGCGGCGGTGCCGGCCATCATCGTGAGCAGCGCATCGAACCCCTGGCGCTGATGGAACGACTCTTCCTTGCAGATGCGGATCATGGCGCGCGCATAAGGCCCGTACGTGCAGCGGCACAGCGGGATCTGGTTCATGATCGCCGCGCCGTCGACCAGCCAGCCGATCACGCCGACGTCGGCCCAAGTGGGCGTCGGATAGTTGAAGATGCTCGAATACCGGGCCTTGCCCGCATGGAGCGCGGCGATCAGTTGCTCGCGCGAGACGCCGAGCGTCTCGGCCGCGCTGTACAGGTACAGCCCGTGGCCGGCTTCGTCCTGTACCTTGGCGAGCAGGATCGCCTTGCGCTTGAGGCTCGGCGCGCGCGTGATCCAGTTGCCCTCGGGCAGCATGCCGACGATCTCCGAGTGCGCATGCTGGGAGATCTGGCGCACCAGCGTATTGCGGTATGCCTCGGGCATCCAGTCCTGCGGCTCGACCTTGCCGTCGGCGGCCATGAGCGCGTCAAAGCGCGCCTGTTCGGGGGAGTCCGCCTGGGCCTCGGGCGGGGTGGGCTGGCCGGGGATATCGAGGGATTGCGTGTACATGAGGGACGCTCTCTGGGCGGGCTAGTTGACGCAGTATAAACCAACCGACCGGTCGGTTAATAAAAAATTTACTGTCGGGGAATACGGTGGATAGCGTTTAACCTTGGAATTTCGTCGCGCGCGAACGTCTGCGCAAGGCTGAGAAGAACTCAACGCACTCGCGTGACAAGGCAAGGCAGCGGGATCCGCCAAGTCAAACCAAAGGTGATCCGATGTCACGCGCTACAGATGTTCAAAGCGCACCGCCTCGGGCCGAGCGGTCGCGATGTCAATGGCTTCCGACACGATGAGTTAAACGACTCATGCATTTGGCCAAGGAGAAGCGAGGGATCGCGTAGCGTGAAGGTAAACCCGCTGAGCGCATGCACCTTGCGGTAGCTATCATACTGATGTCCTATTTCAATGTTGTTGACAACATGGTCGCGTCCGAAATTCGGGTCATACTTGCTGATGACCACCCTGTCATGCTGAGCGGTATCGAACATGAGCTTGCAGAGGTGAGGACCATCCAGCTGGTAGGTACAGCCAGGAATTCGACTGAGCTGATCGCGCTTCTATCGAGCAAACAATGCGATGTCCTCGTATCCGATTACGCGATGCCTGCAGGCGAATACGGCGATGGAATTGCCCTGTTTTCGCTGATCAAGCGCCGGTATCCTGACATCAAGATTGTTGTCCTAACCATGCTGGACAACCCGGCGGTAATACGTGCGCTCGTGACGCAAGGCGTAACGTGCATCGTGAGCAAGTCCGATGCTGCCACCCACCTTATCCCCGCTGTTCATGCCGTCTACCATGGCGCCAAATACTATTCGCCGACGATCAACGAGATCGTTCAGTCGATAGACTGGAACCGCCGTGGCAGGGGCTCTTCGGACGTCCTGAGTCAGCGCGAGTCCGAAGTTGTGCGCCTTTTTGCATCGGGCCTGACAGTGAACGAGATTGCCGAGCGGTTGAGTCGCAGCAAAAAAACCATCAGCACTCAGAAAACGAAGGCAATGGAAAAACTCGGCATTGAACGAGAAATTGATCTGTTCCGATATGCATTGGAAAACGGAATGGTGAGTTCGTCGCAGAAGAAGTCGGACAGTCCTCCCTCCACAGAATGAGCACCGGAAGCGATCTTGCGCTTTTCAAAATGCATGAGCGCTCATGGGATGTCCGCGTTCCCGTGGCCCAGATGGTCACTCTGACGAGATCGCGCTTGCCAGGTGCAGTTCCGAGAACTTGACTTTCACAATCGCGTCAGTGACGGGAGTCGCTCGTATAGCGCCCGCTTGACCGCGCCATCGCCAAGTCCCCCGCGACGATAGTGCGATTTCGGTTCGTTCACTTTCTTGGCATGCGGTGTTGGAACGCCACCGGTTGCATGATGCTCTTTACAGGTGCTACCAGGAGCGCATCATGGCGTTAGGGGAGTCGGCTGGCCACGGATCGGGATGGCATCACGACTTCCGACACCCATTGGACGTAGCATGAAAGTGCGTATTCTCGGCTGTAGCGGCGCCATTTGCGGCGCGGGCGGCGGCACCACGTCGCTGCTGGTGGACAACGACATTCTCATCGACGCGGGCACGGGCGTTGGCGAACTGAGCGTGGCCGAGCTGGCGCATATCGATCATGTGTTCATCACGCATTCGCACCTCGATCACACTGCGTTCCTGCCACTCATGGTGGACGCGGCCGCCGAACACCGTACGCAGCCGTTGACGGTGCACGCGTCGCAAGTCACGCTCGACATCCTTCACGCGCATCTGTTCAACAATCTGATCTGGCCGGACTTCACGGTCATCCCTTCGGCCGCGGCGCCGGGCGTGCGGTTTGCCGCGCTCGAAGTCGGCCACGGCACGAATCTGCGCGGGCGCACGCTAACCGCGCTACCTGCGCAGCATGCCGTGCCTGCGGTGGGATATGCGGTGGATAGCGGGGCGGGCAGCCTTGTTTTCAGCGGAGATACGACAACGAATCCGGGGTTCTGGTCCATTGTCAGCGCGATGCCGCGACTACGTCATGTGATTGTCGAGACGGCATACCCGGACGCGCATCGCGCGACGGCGGTCGCGGCGAGACATTACTGTCCGAGCCTGCTCGCCGCGGATTTACGTGATGTCTCGTTCGATGCCGAACTGCTGATTTCGCATCTCAAGCCAGCGTACGCGGCGCAGATCATGCAGGAACTCGACGCCGCGCTGCACCGTTTCGACCCGCATCCGCTCGACGCTGGAAGAGTGTTCGTGTTGTGAGGTCTGGATCCGCGGCAGGTTGGAACCCGGCTGAACATTTCGCTTTCCGTTGCCGTCGCGAACGAAGTGTTCGCCGGTCGGATTGGTTTGGAACTGTCGGCGCCGCTGGACGAAACGCTCGTCTCGCTCAGGCGTATCCGCGGGATTGGCGAATGGAAAATTCAGTACATCGCCATGCGCTCGCTGCATGCGCGATTGTCCTCTTCGGAACGGCCTTGGCGAGCGGAAACCTCAGGTCGGTGCCAGCCTGCACCGATCCCGGTGCTACCGCCTCGCGACGAATTTCCGATCCACAGCCAAGCCGCCAATCTTTTCGCTGATCGACTCCGCGACGCGGCGTACCACCGGAATCAGAGTTCGCAGTTGCGCTTTGTCTGTGTAGTCCGTCGTCCCCGTGACACTGATTGCCGCCACGATTTGACCGCTGGCATCCCGGATGGGCGCCGAGACGCAGCAAATGCTCGGGGCGTCTTCTTCGAGGTCGAAGGCATAGCCGCCCACAGCATACTTGCGCATGGCGGCGAGCCAGGCATCAAGCGGAACATGCACGTTGCCCCGCTTTTCATCGTATGCGTAGCGGTGTCTCCACTGGTCTTCATTCTCATCGAGAATCAGAGCCTTTCCCACGCCGGTCGAGCAGACCGGCTTGCGGCCGCCGATGCGGGAATTGACGCTGATCGGGCGCTGCCCACCGATCTTGTCGAGGTAAATGATCTCGTCGCCGTCGAGTTGGGCGAGGTGAATGGTGTCCTTGGTCTGCTCGGCCAGCTCTTCCATCCCCGCCCGCGCACTGCGAGTGAGATCGGAATCGCGGTAGGCGGCGAAACCGAGCTCCAGGAGCCGGGCGCCCAGCCGGTACCCTCGCCGGGGCTCGAATTGAAGGTAGCGGGCCTGCACCAGAGCCGACGCGAGCCGGTGCGTCGTGCTGAACGGCAGGCCGGTGTGGTCCGCAATGTCCTGCACGGTCTGGTAGCCGGCCTCGACGGCATCGACCACGTCCAGTCCGCGGAAAAGCGTCTGGCTGGAGAGGGTGGAGGTGGGACGGGAGGTTTTGGTCATGCCGACAAGTGTAACGCCGCCAGAGTCTCCTTGCGGCCGCTGCGGACGCTGGTGCGACTGAACAATACATGCGTGACGCCCAAGCGGTCATAGCGTTCGAGCGCCACGGTTATGCGGCAAGTTATGCTTTGTTCAGCAGGTCCAGCGCGACGTCGACGATCATGTCTTCCTGGCCGCCGACCATGCGGCGCTTGCCAAGCTCCACCAGAATGTCGACCGTCTTGATGCCGTACTTCTTCGCGGCGACTTCGGAATGGCGCAGGAAGCTCGAATACACGCCGGCATAGCCCAGCGCCAAGGTCTCGCGGTCGACACGCACCGGGCGGTCCTGAAGCGGGCGGACGAGTTCGTCGGCGGCGTCCATCAGCGCGTAGAGGTCGGTGCCGTGGTCCCAGCCCATGCGCTCGGCAGCGGCGATGAAGACTTCCAGCGGCGCGTTGCCGGCGCCGGCGCCCATGCCAGCCAGGCTGGCATCGATGCGGTCGCAGCCCTCCTCGACGGCGACGATGGAGTTGGCCACGCCCAGCGACAGGTTGTGGTGCGCGTGCATGCCGGTTTGGGTCGACGGGTCGAGCACGGCCTTCAGAGCGCGGAATCGCGCGCGCACGTCGTCCATGTTCAGCGCGCCGCCGGAGTCGACCACGTAGATGGTGGTCGCGCCGTAGCTTTCCATTTTCTTCGCCTCGACCGCCAGGTTCTCCGGCGTGGTCATGTGGCTCATCATCAGAAAGCCGACCGTGTCCATTCCGAGTTCGCGGGCGCGCTCGATGTGCTGCCGTGAGACGTCGGCCTCGGTGCAGTGCGTGGCCACGCGGACGATGCGCGCGCCAGCCTTGTAAGCGTTGTCCAGGTCGTGGATGGTGCCGATGCCGGGCAGCAGCAGCGTGGCGATCTGGGCGTGCGAGATCTCACCGGCCACGGCTCCGATCCACTCGAGGTCGGTGTGGGCGCCAAAGCCGTAGTTGAAGCTGGAACCCTGCAGGCCGTCGCCGTGGGCCACCTCGATGGAGTCGACGCGGGCCTTGTCGAGCGCGCGGGCGATGTCCTTGACATTCTGGATCGAGTACTGGTGACGGACGGCGTGGCTGCCGTCGCGCAGCGTCACGTCGGAAATGTAGAGCTTCTTGTTGGGTTTGAAGGGCATAGCGGGGTGTCTCCTCAAGCGGTCAGTGCGGCCTGCGCCATGCGCTCGGCGGTGGCAAGGGCGGCGGAAGTCATGATGTCGAGATTGCCGGCGTAGGCGGGCAGGTAATGGGCGGCGCCCTCCACTTCCAGGAACACGGAGGTCTTCAGACCGCTGAACTTGCCGAGACCGGGGATGTTCAGCGGGGCGCTGGCCGGGATCTCGTCGAATTGCACCCTCTGCTTGAGGCGGTAGCCGGGCACGTACTGCTGCACGGCGGCGGCCATTTCCTCGATGGAGGCTTCCACCTCGGCCCGGTTCGCGGCGGCGCTCAGCACATAGACGGTGTCGCGCATGATCAGCGGCGGCTCGGCCGGGTTCAGCACGATGATGGCCTTGCCCTTCGCCGCGCCGCCGATCACCTCGATCGCCTTCGAGGTCGTCTCGGTGAACTCGTCGATGTTGGCGCGCGTGCCCGGGCCAGCCGACTTGCTGGAGATCGACGCCACGATCTCGGCGTAGTGGACCTTCGCCACGCGCGACACCGCCGCAACCATGGGGATCGTCGCCTGGCCGCCGCAGGTGACCATGTTGACGTTCAGGGCGTCGAGGCGGTCATCCAGGTTGACCACCGGGACGCAGTACGGGCCGATTGCCGCCGGAGTCAGGTCGATCATGCGAATGCCCGGCTTGACTTCTCGCAGGCGGGCGTCGTTCTTCACGTGGGCACCAGCGCTGGTGGCGTCGAACACGATGTCGATCTCGGCGAAGTTCGCCAGCTTGATCAGGCCTTCCACGCCTTCATGCGTGGTCGCCACACCCATGCGGGCGGCGCGTGCGAGCCCGTCGGAAGCCGGGTCGATGCCGACCATCGCGCCCATTTCGAGGTGCTTGCCATTGCGCAGGATCTTGATCATCAGATCCGTGCCGATATTGCCCGATCCGATGATCGCGGCCTTGAGTTTTCTTGTCACCAATTGAGCCTCCTTTGGGGGGCGTGTTGCTGCCGGCCCTTGTGTTTTCCGGGGAATGAGTGGTCTTGCGCGGTTCGATGCCGCGTGAGCGTCACCGAAGATTACTCTTAGACATTCAATTTATCAACATATGAGAATAATTCTCGCATGTTGAGAATTGGGCCGGCTCATATCATTCCCAACCGTTGTCGGAAAGCATCAAGCAACAGCCCGGACGAATTCGTCGAGGTCGTAAATGCGCTAGGGGACAGTTGGGCTGACGACGCCATCATCGGCGATGCCGGGATCGGCCGATCCCTCGATTGCAGCCGGGTGCGGCGAATCGACTGGAAGGGACGCTTTTACAGCGTCGCGGGCCCGCTCAATGCGCCGCGCACGCCTCAAGATCGCCCTGTTCTCGTGCAGGCAGGATCGTCGGCGACGGGCAAAGCGTTTGCTGCGCGCCATGCGGAAGCAGTCTTCACCGCGCATCTCACCAAGGCGTCAGAGGCCGATTTCTACGCCGAACTGAAAGACGCCGCGACTGCAGAGGGTAGGCATGCAAATGAACTTGTGATCTCTGCCGAGCCTCGGCGCCGCGATTGGTTCGACCGACGCAGAAGGACAGGCCTTGCTTGAAGAATTCAATGCCGATCACGTCGTTCCAATCCCGTGCAAAAGCGCGGGATTTCCGACGCAATTACGAAGACGGCTCGCAGCGAGGCAATTTCCTCATGCAGTCGTTCCGCTGCAAGGTGTGGGTGTCCAACTCGATGTCTGGTCGAAAGCACTGCCGCGACTCGAATGGGGCGTCTACTATCGGCTCCGACGCATTTGGACCGAGGGCAAGCGTGAGAGGAGTATCAATCCGATGTCTTCGTTTGAGGCGTGAGCATCTGCGCAGCCAGGCCGTGCATTTCGAGCAGGTGGCGGAACCGGGGAATCGTGCTCTCGTCCGGCAAACGCGTCATCCCCTCGCCCAGCCCCGCAAACTCGCGATACAGCGGTACGTCATAAAGCGCCTCTTCCATCGCCGGGTCGGACCGACCAAACCACTGCTGCATAAAACGGATCTGCAGCATCGTCGCAATCGGGAACGGCGGCCGTCCAGTCTTACCCTTCGGATAGTGCGGTTCGATCAACGCAATCAACCGCGGCCATGGCACAACGCGCCTCATCTCATCGAGAAATTCCCATTTGCGTGTACGTTTCGTTGACAAATCCAGACCAGGACCAAGTTGCGTCATCGAAGAACCCCTCGAACTTTCCTATCTCCCAGGATAGTCCACCCGTACGTCGACGCCAGGACTTTTGCAGACCCTCCCTAGATCCGTCGAATGCTGGCTGACCCCCAGCACCTCATCCATCTCAGGTAAAACGTTTGCGCCTATACGCGCACCATTCCGGCGCTCAAGTTAAGGCGCTGGCCGCCGTTATTGTCGCGAATGAGCCGTTGAACTGTGTGAGTCGGAAACGACTGACTAGCTCGATAGCTGCATCAATGGCTATGTCGAATCAGAACAACAAGACAGGAACTACTCATGAATCATGCGTACCGCGTTATCTGGAACACAGCAATCGGGGCCTGGCAGGCTGTGTCGGAACTAACCGCTTGTGCTGGGAAATCATCGAGGAAATGCAGGCGAGGCCACGTCGCGCGCATCCACGTGGCGGGCCTGGCCGCATTGACGCTGACGGGCGTAACGTCGCTCGCGTACGCGGACAGTCAAGGCGGATCAGGGTCCTATAACTATCAGGGTGGCGTCTACTATGGCACTGGCGGAACGGGGGGTAACGGTAATGGCCATGCCGGGACAGCCGGGACAGGCGGCGCGGGCGGGAGCGGAGGCCTAACGGGGCTAAGCATGTCCGGATCGGTAATTATCAGCGCATCAGTTAGCGGCACTGCTGGTGCGGCCGGTACATCGAGCACGAATTCTCAACAGGGCTACTCCGGCGGCGGCGGCGGTGGTGGCGGTGGCGCGGGCGTAGCCCTTACTGCCACCGGTGAAACCGTGACCTTATCGCCGTTCACCTCCGTTACCGGCGGAAACGGCGGCCAAGGCGGCGATCCTTTTAATGGATTGTGGACGGGCGGCGGCGGTGGTGGTGGCGGTGACGGAATAGACGTCATTGGCTCGGCGGGTGCGACAATCAACAACGAGGGCACCATTACTGGCGGATCAGGTGGCTCGGCGGTCCATGGTGGCGGCGTGGGGGCGGGTGGGGCAGGCATCAGCGGGGCGAATCTTTCGATCAACAACTTCGGCACCATCGCAGGTGGCTTGGCAGGTAATAGCGGAACACAAGCCGATGCGATTTATTTCACCGGCGGCGTCAACACGCTTACCCTGCAAACCGGCTCGACCACGAGCGGTGCCATCGAATTGGGCACGGGCGGTGTTAGCGCGACGATTAGTGCGGCAAATACCGGCATCACGTTGGGCAGCAACATCCTGCTCGACGACGCAAATGCGGCGCTGGCAATTAGCAATGACAATAACCTCAACGTCAGTGGAATCATCTCCGGCTCGGGCAGCGTAACGGTGTCAGGCACCGGCACACTGACACTGTCCGGCGTGAACTCCTATTCGGGCGACACGACGATCAGCAGCGGCACGCTGGCGCTGTCAGGGGCCGGCAGCATCGCACGATCGAGCGGCGTGACCGACAACGGCACGTTCGATATCTCCGGCACGACAAACGGCACGTCGATCACGTCGCTCAGCGGCGGCGGCTTCGTCACGCTCGGCGGCAAGACGCTTACGCTGACGAATGCGAGCGGCACGTTCGGCGGCACGATCTCAGGCAGTGGAAGCCTCACGCTGGCGAGCGGAACAGAAACGCTGACGGCCACGAATTCGTACACGGGCGCGACGACAGTCGATACCGGCAGCACGCTCGCGCTGACCGGCACGGGCAGCGTCGCCGCTTCCATCGGCGTGACCGACAACGGCACGTTCGATATCTCCGGCACCAACTCGGGGGCATCGATCCAGAACCTGTCCGGCAGCGGTACGGTTGCGCTCGGCAGCCGGACGCTGACACTCACGAATGCGAGCGGCACGTTCAACGGCGCATTTACGGGCATGGGCAGTCTCATCAAACAGGGTACGGGGACGCTGATCCTCGACGGCAACAGCGCCTCGTTCGCGGGCACCACGGAGATCGCGGCGGGTCTGCTCGAAGTGGGCGACATCGACAATGCACAGGCCGTGCTCGGCGGCAACGTGACGGTCGATAAGGACGGCACGCTGCGCGGCCACGGCACGGTCACCGGCGACGTCAGCAACAGCGGCACGGTGGCTCCGGGCGGCTCCATCGGCACGCTGACCATCGACGGCAACTATACGCAGGCGAGCAACGCGACACTGTCCATTGAAGTCAGTCCCACCGCTGCTTCGAAACTGGTGGTCAACGGCAGCGCGACGCTGAACGGCGTGCTCGCGATCACCTACGATCCGGGCACGTATTCGCCGGGGTCGAAGTACACGCTGGTGTCGGCGTCGAACGGCATCAGCGGCACATTCAGCAGCGTCACGACCTCAGGCACCGCGAGCACGAATGCGGCTTACGTCAGCTCGCTGTCGCCCTCCGTCGACTACAGCGGGAATGCCGTTGAACTCACGCTGTCCGGCGTGATCGACCCGGTCGGCACCAGCATCTACACGGCGCTGGGTACCTCGGCGATCCTCGGGGCACAGTCGCAGAACGCCGCGCTGCTTGATCGGCTCGGCTCGGCATCGGGCGTGACCTCTGCCCCCGCGGGCTGGATCAGCGCCACGGGCAGCCAGACGAAGGTGGGCGGCACGAACGGCGCACCGGATTTCCGGAGCAACCGCTACGGATTCCTTGCCGGACTCGAGCGCAGGTATGGCGACTACACCGGGGGCGTGGCGATCGGCTACGATCACACCGACATCAAGGAAGCGGTGACGGGCGACTCAGGCACCGTCGACACGCTGCGCGCAGCGCTCTATGGCGCACGCAATGCGGGGCCGGTGACGCTTGCGGCTACCGCCGGCGCGGGGCTCGACTTCCTCACGCAAAAGCGTCCGTTTGGCACCGGCGGAACGGCTGAAGGCGACCACATGGGTCAGGAGTTCAACGTAGGCGGCCAGGCCACGCTGCCGATGAGCTTCGGCAGTGTGACGGTGACGCCGCGCGCCGGGTTGCGCTATGCGTACTTCCATGCGAACGGTTTCGGTGAGAGCGGCGCGGCGGGGCAGGATCTGAACGTCGGTACGGATAACGTGCGCAGCCTGCAGCCTTATGTGGGCGTGACGCTCGACAAGGTCTTCGCCGATGCCGTCCGGCCGATCAATGCGCAACTGCGTGTCGGCTACGCCCACGAGCTGCTCGATGCGAACCGCGCGCTCAGCGTCGCGTCGCAGGACGGAACGCAGTTCATCGCGCCGGGCACGAGCCTGCCGCGCGGGTATCTGACGGCAGGCGCAAGCGTGACGCTGCATCCGCTGAAGCATCTCGATGTTTCGCTGAGCTACGACACGCTGATCAACACCACGCATGCCTCCGCGCAGCAGGGCAGCATTCGCATCGGCTATCAGTTTTGACCCGGCCGGCCAGTTCTGCTGGCCCCGAGTTGCCGTGCTCGGCAACGCGACCGGTCGCGCTCGCGACCGGTCGAACGACGGCTTCGGGCTCGAGGGAATGCCGCACTTCTGGAACACTCGCTTCGAGATGTCCGGTCCGTAGGTTGTAGTAGCGGCTTTGATGTGATTGACGCAGGACCGTTCTCCCAAGCTGAACGCCGCGACGACCTAGCGCATCTGGAACAACTCCTGATGAAAGTCGGCCGCATCGAGACCGTGCGCGACGAGATCGTTGCGCACTGCTTCGCCGAATGCCGGCGGCCCGCAAAACCAAACGCTTGCGCTTGCCCAGTCGGGAACCGCCGTGCGAATGCGCGCGCCGTTCAGCCTGCCGTGCTTCGCATCCACCAGCAGATGAAGCTGCACCTTGGCTGCGTTCGCATCGGCGATGAGTTGATCGATCGCCTTCTGCGAGAAGTCCGCGGTCGTATGAAACAGATCGATCTGATGACGCCGGTCCGGATGTTGCGCAAGCTCCTTCATCCGCGCGATGAAAGGCGTGATGCCGATGCCCGCGCCGATCCAGATCTGTTGGGTACGCTGGTCTGCAAAAGTGAAACAGCCATAGGGCCCTTCCACCGTCACGGGCATGTCCTGCTTCAGGCGGTCCTTGAGCATGCTCGTGTGGTCGCCAAGCTCCTTCGTGAAGAACACTACCTGCGGTGTGCGTGGATCCCACGCGGACGCAATCGTATAAGGATGGGCGCCTTCGTTGCGGTCCGACGTGACGAACGCGAACTGCCCGGACGCATGCCCCGGCCAGCCGGGCTGGAGATCGATCGCCGTCTGCAGCACGCGCAGTTCCGGATACCATGTGAGTGATGCGATGCGTCCTTCGACCTTACGCTGCTTACCGACCTGCCCGGCTAGCACACGCACGACCGAGACGATACCGGCCGCGAGCAGCACCACGACCAGGACACCGGCCGGCGCGCGCCAGTATCCGAAGCTCAGCAGCACGACCGTATGGAACGCAAGGGGCAGGTACAACACGGCGAGCCAGTTGTGGGTCTTCGCGAACCATCGATACGGGAACTGCCGGATCAGTGCGAGCGCGATCAGCACGACCGCCGCATAGAACGCATATTCGCCGAGGGTTTCAGCGAGTCCCCGATAGTCGCGCAGGAACTGTTGCGCGGCCGAAGTGACCGGAGGCCGCGGTCCGCGAGCCGGGCGCGCGAGCCAACCCCAGCCGACCGCCCACTGGACGACCTTGATGATCAGCCAGTGCAGCACCGCGAAGGTCAGCCCGGCGATGCCGAGCCACTTGTGCAGACGATACATTTTGTCGAGGCCACCGAGCGGCTTTTCCAGCCAGCGCGGACGGTTCGCCAGCACGAGCGCGACGCTCATTGCCGCGATCGACATCAGCCCGGTGTATTGCGTCCAGACCCGTCGCAGCGACAACACCGTAACCGGACGCGGAAACGGATTGTCCGACGCGAGCCATGCCAGCGTGACAACGGCCAGTGTCAACCACAAAGTCCACCTGATCTTTCGCATTTTCGCTAACCCTTGTTGGGCTTTAACCGCAACACGCTTTCGATTTCCGGGGGGCGATGAGCTGTGGCGCAGAAGGTGTTTCGACCAAAAAGAACGGCAATGAGATCAACGAACACTACACCTCGGTCGGTACGATTCTGTCATTACTATAGTCATTCAACTTCAGGACCGGTGCGCCAAATACACGCCTGCTTCGGGGGCGAGCAGATCAAGGTTGACGAAGTAGCCGAGCCATCGGACACGATCGGCTACGAATTGATGTATACGCTCGCACAGCGCGCGACCGTGAGCATCGATGTTGGAGGGCGTAGAGCGAGACTGAATGCCATTCCACCTGGACGTCGTCGGCGCACTGTGGCTAACGATCATGTGACGGTCCGAACCAGGGCGTGATGGGCGAGTGCATGCATCGAGGCCGTTGGGCTAGTGATGGATCTCGCCTCGATGCGACGATACTGAGTGGACGCTGACCTTGTACACACCTCTCGGCACATTACGCGAATCCCGCTCATTCGTAGCGTGCGAACTGTGCTGCTCTACGATCCGATGCCGGCAACAGCGCAATCATTTTCGCTTGCGAAAAGCGTTCGGCGTAACGCCAGTGAATCTCTTGAAGAACCTTGTGAAATACGCCGGCTCTGTGAACCCCAAAAAATCGGATACCTGATTGATATTGAGCGCGGTGTAAGTGAGACTGCGCTTCGCCTCGAGCAACAGTCTCTGATGTACAAGCGCGAGGGCGCTCTTGCCTGCGATTCGCTGGCAAACCATATTCAAGTACACCGGTGTCACGCGCAAATGTTCGGCGTAGCGGCTGATCGGAAGATGCTCCCGGTAATGTCTTTCGATCAAGTCGGAAAACGCCTTCAGATGCGCGTGACCACGATCCTGAGAATCGCCCCTTTCCTGGCCTTGTTGACCCTGACGACTGACCCATACGACGAGCGCACTCACGAGCGAGCGAAGCATCAGGTCCCTCGAAGGTGCGGGCAGCCCATACTCCTCGTTTAATTTGCCGCACAGGGTGTTCAGGTACGGCAAGTCCTCACCGACCGGATAACAGGCCGGGTACTCGAGGACGCTACGGGGCGCATCGATTTGCTGCTGGAGCCAGCTCACCAGGGGCATGGCGATCGTGATCACGTATCCGTCGACTTCCGGCGAGAACTGGAAGCCATGCACGCACATAGGCGGCACGACCTGGACCGATGGCGTGTCTATGCGGGTCTTCTCTCCCTCGATTTCGATTTCTGCGACGCCCTTCTGGACGTACAGAAGTTGCGCGAGATCCGCGTGTGTGTGCCGCCGGATCTCCCAGTCGTGCGCTCTGCTTCGCTCGGGTATCGACTCGCAATGCAGCAAGTCAAGTGTGCTCCAGTCAGGCCCTTCCCCGTATAACATGAAGACGGGGATGCCGTGCTGCGTCGGGTGCTTCATGGGTCCGTCGCCGCTATATCGGTCCGTGTGAACTTTCGAAAAGTCCAATTTTAATAGAAAAAATTCCCTTAACAGGGCTGTGTGTTTCTAGAAAAATGCAATTCACCGTGGCGCCAGTATTGGGGCTCGACGAGCAAAGCGGAAGGTCACGGTCCAGGGGAACACAGGAGACATCGGTCATGAAGACCAAGGTAGCGATCATCGGCGCCGGTCCGTCCGGCCTGCTTTTGGGACAGTTGCTGCACAAGGCGGGCATCGAAAACGTCATACTTGAACGCCAGAGCGGCGAATACGTGCTCGGCCGAATCCGCGCGGGCGTACTCGAGCAGGGCATGGTCGACCTGATGCGCGAAGCGGGCGTGAGCGAGCGTATGGATGCGGAAGGGCTGGTTCACGACGGTATCGAACTCGTGTTCGGCGGGCGGCGTGACCGGATCGATCTGAAGAAGCTCACAGGCGGCTCGACGGTGCTGGTGTACGGCCAGACCGAAGTGACGCGCGATCTGATGGCGGCGCGTGAAGCCAGCGGCGCAACCACGGTATACGAAGCGGCCAACGTTCAGTTGCACGACGTGAAAGGCGAAGCCCCCTACGTTACATTCGAAAAGAACGGCGAAACGTTCCGTCTGGATTGCGATTACATCGCGGGCTGCGACGGTTTTCATGGCGTTTCGCGCAAGACGATCCCCTCGGAAGTGCTCACGCACTTCGAGCGCGTCTATCCGTTTGGCTGGCTCGGCTTGCTGTCCGACACTCCGCCCGTCAATCACGAACTGATCTATGCGCATCACGAACGGGGTTTCGTGCTCTGCAGCCAACGTTCGACGACTCGCAGCCGATACTACCTGCAAGTGCCGCTGACCGAGAAGGCCGAGGACTGGTCTGACGAGCGCTTCTGGGAAGAGTTGAAGGTGCGCCTGCCGCAGGACGTGGCGCAGAAGGTCGTCACCGGTCCCTCGCTCGAGAAGAGCATCGCGCCACTGCGCAGTTACGTCGTTGAGCCGATGCAGTACGGCAAGCTGTTTCTCGTCGGCGACGCGGCGCATATCGTGCCGCCGACCGGCGCGAAGGGCCTGAATCTCGCCGCGAGCGACGTGAGCACGCTGTATCGAATCCTGACTCGCGTCTACCGCGAGGGCCGTACCGACTTGCTGGAAAAGTACTCGCCGATCGCTTTGCGCCGGGTATGGAAGGCAGAGCGCTTCTCATGGTTCATGACGAATCTCCTGCACGAGTTCTCGGACCGCGACGCCTTCGACAAGCGCATGCAGCGTACCGACTACGATTACTACACGACTTCGGAAGCCGGGCTCAAGACGATCGCGGAAAACTACGTTGGCTTGCCCTACGAACCGATCGAGTGAAGCAGCAGTGATGCTCGCTTGACCCGCTCTCACCTTCCATGAGGATCCATCTCGGGGTGCGCCGCCTGGCACCCCGAGATCTCGCATCCATCTTTTGCTCCGATCAGTCTGTTGCGACCTTCCGCCGGGAAGAGGTGGTTTCGCAACGGCGACCTGCTCGGCAGACCCTCCGCGCCTCCCGGAACCGCTGTTCGGGATGACGCTCTACAAGCCGCTATCAAACAGGGAAGTGCGCTCGCGCCGTGCGCTGCGAAGCGCTCCTGATTCAACGTGGACCCTCAGAATAGATCCAAATAGTGCGACAAAACCCCTCATGGCCCGTGGATCATGCGAATGTTACAGTTTCCTTACTGCACTGGCGTCGGAGGGCAACATGTCTTGTGAGCATCTTGTCGCTACGCTGGACGAGCGGCTTATGGATCCGATGGCCAACGGCGAAGAGTGGGCAGCCGACGAAGATGTGTGGTGCTGAGGTGGCTCACGTGAAGTCAACATCCGGATCGACCCGCTCGATTTCAATGCCGTCCCGAAGACTTCGCGCAAGTGAGAAGTCATTGCAAGTGGGGCAATGGACGTTCCCCTTCGCAGAGTCGATCTATTACAACCCTGGAGGAATCACGATGTTTCCAGAATACCGCGACCGTATTTCCAAGTTAAAGATCACGGACGCCCATTTCGCGCGTCTGTTCCATAAGCATAACGATCTGGACCAGCAGATCAAGAACCTGGAATGCGCCACTACCAAAGGCAAAGAAACGCTTATTACAGGTTTGAAGAAGGAGAAGCTCCTGCTCAAGGACCAGCTTTATTCGATTCTGCGCGGGTCCACGGCCCACTGATGGTGTTTGCGGCTTTGAGGGGTACTTTCCCAGCAGTCTGTGTCCTGGCGCCGCACGGCGCCGGGACTGTCATGCATCGCGAAGAGGCGCGCCGGGTGCAAACTCTGCTTGCGACGACGCGAGGGCGTCGTCCGTACCCGCCAGTTCCGCTTCGATCTCGCGAAGGCGATGCGGCGCGAACAGACGCAGCGTGACGAACCATCCGAGTCCCGCCAGCAGCAGCGCAGCGAACACATAAGGCAATATCGCGTAGGCACCGGGCGCCGCCGGATAGACGCTGCCGACGAACGGAATGCCGATCAGCACCACGGCAATCGCCGTGATTGCCACATGCAGCGGCTTCAATTCACCGCGTTTGCGCAGGAACAGCGGCGCCGCTATCGCCACGACCACGTAAGTCAGCAGAAAACCGAACGTGGCGATCGTGCTGAGATAGCCGTATGAATCAAAGAGCGACGTGCCCGCGAGTTGAAACACAAGACCGGTAATCAGCGAGAACAGCGCGACCAGCGTAACGGCAACATGAGGCGTCGCGTTGCCAGCGTGCGCACGTCCTGTGGCCGCATGCAACAGCCCTTGGCGTGCGAAGGTATAGAGCAGGCGCGCCGCGGCATTGATCGACGAAAAGAAGGCCGCGAAAAAGCTCAATGCAACGCCCACGTCGATAAGAATTCCAACTGCACCGAAGCCGATGCCGTGTGCGACCGACGACAACGGCGCACTGACCTGATCGAGCGGTGTCGCGTCGCCGTGAAAGAGCGCGACGAGGCCGTATGACGTCACGAGAAACAGCGCAGCCGGCCCGAGAATACTGACGATGACGGCCCGCGGGATCAGCCGGAATGGTTCTTTCGCTTCGAGACCGAGCGCCGTCACGCTTTCGAAACCCGTGAAGCTGAAAAACGCGAGCACCATGCCCAGGCGTAACTGATCGGGCTTCACACCATCGAGCGTCAACTGGCTGCTGTCAGACCAGCGATGCTCCGCAAACAGCGCCGCGACGATCACGAGCAGAATCAACGCGACCGTGGTCAGTTCGATCCACAGCGTCGTGCGGGTGGACAGGCGGATGTCGCGATACGCAATGAGCCACGCCGCCAGCGCGATGATCGCGGTGAGCGCCACCGAAACAGGCAGCCATGCGCCCCCGGCCCCCAGCACACCGACATCTTTCAGCAGGACGACCGTCTCGTTGACGGTGCCTTGCAAAATGCCAGCCGCGCCGATCGAGTAGGCGATCAGCAGCGACCAGCCCGCCACGACGCCCCAGATCGGTCCGATGCCGCGCGCCGCATAGGTGTACAGCGCACCGGGCGAGGCGGTGCGCCGGGCGAATTGCGTAATGCTCCATGACGCGAACAGCAAACCTACCGTCGCGAACAGATACGCCAGCCATGTGCCGTTGCCGGCCGTTGCGAAGACGGCAGGCACGAGCAGGCCGGCGCCGCCTGCCGCGCCGACCAGACCGATCGATTGCGCGATCAGTTCCGACAAGGACAGATAGCCGCGGCGCAGCGTGCCGCCGCCGTGCTTATCGACGGTAATGTGACTCATCTGTAGACGTGCTCCGGGAAATGAACGGCGCGATGAAGGTAATGCCGGAACGCGCTTACCTCACGGTTTCGATTCCGGCATCGATCGTGGTGGCCGTAATGGGCTGCGGCTGGAGCGACTCGCGCTTGACGCGCTCGATATCGCGAAAGCGGGTGGCAGGATGAGTCTCGGGCAAGCGCGCGCCGCCGCCGAACAGCTTTTCGCGCAGCGTGCCGGGCGCGTACCCAGTCGGATAGACGCCGCGGCGTTGTAGCTCGGGCACGAGGTAATGCACGATGTCTTCGAACGTCTCGTGCGCGATGGCATAGGCAAGATTGAATCCGTCGACGCCCGTTACCTCGACCCATTGCTGCAGGATGTCCGCGACCGTCGAAGGCGAGCCGACGAACACAGGGCCCATGCCGCCAACTCCGCCCCAGATCGCGAGTTCCTCGATCGTCCATGCCTTGTCGCCGCCCGCCAGATGTTCGACGGCCGAGACGATGGCGTTGGTTTCCACACGTCTCACGAGATCGGTGGGCGCGTACTGCCCGAAGTCGATACCGGTCCATCCAGACATGAACACGAGCGATCCGTCATACGACACGTAGCGCTTGTATTCTTCGAACTTCGCATGCGCCTTCGCATCGGTTTCGTCGACGATCACGGTGACGAGGTTGTAGATCAGCAGTTTGTCCGGGTCGCGTCCCGCTTGCGCCGCCTGGCGGCGCACATCGCTCACGTAGTTCTTCAGCACGGCCGGAGTCGGCGCGGCGACGAATACGCATTCAGCGTGCTGCGCGGCGAATGCCTTGCCAGGGCCTGACGCACCCGCCTGGAAAAGCACCGGCGTGCGCTGTGGTGAAGGCTCGCAAAGGTGATAGCCGGGCACTTCGAAATACTTGCCCTTGTGGCCGATTTCGTGGACCTTTTCCGGATGCGTGAACACCCGGTTCTCACGGTCGCGCACGACCGCGCCGTCTTCCCAGCTTCCTTCCAGCAACTTGTACAAGACTTCGACGTATTCCGTCGCGACTTCATAGCGGTTGCCGTGATCGCGCAATCCGCCTTCGCTGATGTTCTTCGCGCCGCTTTCCAGATACGACGTGACGATATTCCACGCGAGCCGTCCCTTGGTGTGGTGATCGGCCGTCGAAAGCCGGCGCGCGAAGGTGTACGGATGCTCGAAACTCGTCGACGCCGTGATGCCGATGCCGAGGTGTTCGGTCACCATCGCAATCGGCGCGGCAAGCTGCAATGGATCGTTGACGGGAATCTGCGCGGCCTGATGCAGCGCGTGATAATTGTTGCCCTTGTAGACGTCGTAATAGCCGATCACATCGGCAATGAAGATGCCGTCGAAAATGCCTTTCTCCAACACCTTCGCCAGATCGGTCCAGTACTCGAGATCCTTGTATTGCCACGAGCGGTCGCGCGGATGCGCCCATAAGCCAGGCGACTGGTGACCGACGCAATTCATCTCGAACGCATTGAAGCGAATGGGTTTTGTCATGACGCTCACTTGCTCCCTCGGCCTGGGCCGTTGCCGATGCTCCAGAGAAACGGCGGCTCCTTGCCGTTGATCACCCAGTCGCCGACGATGCGCGCCTTGTACACGAGCGGATTGTGCGACGACACGGTGCGCGCATTGCGCCAGTGACGGTCGAGCGCCTGAGCGGTGCTGGTCGCCGACGCACCGAGCGCATCGAACAGATGCGTCGCGGCGCGCAAGACGAGCTCCGACACGACAAGCTGGCTCTGCGCAGATTCGATCTCCGCTTCGACGTTGACGCGGTGTTCCGCGTCGGCATCGTCGGAAAAACGCGCTTCGTACGCGCGCTGCAACGGCTGCGCCGCGTGCACCGTCAGCGCTTGTGCCGCGTAGTCCCACGATGCGATTTCGCCAGCCACCTGCTGGATCTGCGCGTCTTCGCTTACGTGCGGCGCGTTGCCGTGGCTATAGATACGCTTGCGCTGCCGCACGAGCGTCCCGACGTCGCGCGTGATGGCCGCGCCGATGCCCGCGAGTGTCGCTACGTGCACGAGCTGGTAGAACGCGGTCTGATACTTGAAGCGCCGCTCGAACGCGATGATGTTGTGCACATCGACCGAGGCATTGTCGAATACCGTGGTGCCGCTGCCCGTGGTCGTCTGGCCGAAGCCGTCCCAGTCGTCCTTGCGCTTCACACCGGGCTGATTCGTACTGACAGCGGCGATTACGTCAGCGCCGTCCTCCTCGCGTTTGGCGAGCACATCGATCCATTCCGCGAAGATGCTGCCCGTGCTGTAGTACTTCGATCCGTTCAACACGAAATGGCCATCGCGCCTGGATACCTTCGTGGCCAGCGTGCCGACGGCAGCGTCGCCCACCTCGGACCAGGCGCTGCCCACCAGTTGCCCGCTTACGAACCGATCGAACCAGGCATCGCGTTCCGTGCCGGGCGGCACATTCAACCAGTCTTCGACGAAAGCGAAATGGGCGCGCAACGCCTGCGGCAGATTCGAATCCGCGGCCGCGAGTTCGATCAGAAGGCGAAACAGCTGCGGCAGCGACGCGCCAGCGCCGCCATGCGCGACAGGTATGCGCACGGCGCCGAAGCCAGCGTTCTTCAGCCAGCCGATTGCTTCATGCGGCAATTCGCGCGAACGGTCGCGCTGTGCCGCACCCTCGGCAATACGCGCGAAGATGGGGCGAAAGCGCTCGGCGAGTGACTCGTAGTCGGTTCCGACCGATAAATCGGCGGCGTGCGATGTGGTCATGCAGATCCTTTGAAATAACGATAACGAGCCTGCGACGCGCGACGCGCGTTGGAATCAAGCGAGTATAAAAGTCAGCGCTTGCCGGTCGTAAATAACGGATTGGCAGATCGTTATCCCCCTGAGGAAATTTGGCGAAGGTAACGGCGTTATGTCTGTGAAGACAGAAACCGATTGCAATCGAATCAAAATACTAAGCATATGAAGAGCGATTCGTTTGCGGCATGGACGAGTTTGTCTAGCATGAAGCGCCATGCATCGAAAGGCGTTTCTCTTCTCCATGAATCAGCCTGTTCTGAAGGTCGTCTCGATCACGAAGCGATTCGGCGCGACTGTCGCGCTGTCCCACCTCGACCTCGACATACATGCGGGAGAAGTAGTGGCGTTGATGGGCGCAAACGGCGCGGGTAAATCGACGCTCGTCAAGATAGTCAGCGGCGTCTACGGGCCGGATAGCGGGTCGCTGTCGTTGCGCGGAGAGCCGTTCGCGCCATCGTCGCCACAGCATGCGAAACGGCTTGGCGTTGCCACCGTGCATCAGAGCATCGCCGATGCGGTGGTGCCGACCTTATCGATTGCGGACAATCTGTTGCTCGACCGGCTTTGCGATGGTGCATCTGCCTGGCGGGCGACACCCGCGGCGCGCGTCGATGCCGCGCGGCCGCTCGCGCAGCGCGTAGGACTCGACATGGACCTGTCCGCGCCGCTGCATACGCTGTCACTGGCAGGGCAGCAACTTGTCACGCTGGCGCGCGCATTAGCGGGTAATCCATCGCTGCTGATTCTCGATGAGCCTACGGCGAGTCTCTCCGCACCGGAAGCGGAGCGGCTTTTCGCGTTGATCGAGCGGCTGCGTGCCGACGGCGCGGCGATATTGCTGGTGTCTCACAGGCTAGGCGATTTGCGCCGCATCGCGGACCGTGTGAGCGTCATGCGCGATGGCCGCATCGTGGCGGATCTGCGTGCGCCCATCAACTTCGACGCCGCGATAGAAACGATGATCGGCCATGCGCTTCCCGCCGATCGGACCGCGTTGCGCCCAGGCAGCGCATCGGGCAACGCGTTATTCAGCGTGCGAGGCCTCAAGTCGACGCCCACCTCGATACCATTCGATTTCGATCTGGAAGAAGGCGAGATCGTGGCGATGGCGGGCCCGGTCGGCGGCGGAAAGTCGCGTCTCGCGCGGGTCATATTCGGCGAAGCGCGTGCCGTGGAAGGCGACATGCAATTGATCGGCAAGCCATGGCGCCCGCGCTCTCCCGCCGACGCCATTCGCGCGGGCGTTTACCTCGCCGGGGAAGACCGCTGGCGCTCGTCGCTGTTTCCCGACAGCGTGCCATTCGCCTCGATAGCGGGCACGCTCAGTTTTCCGTTTCTCTCCCGTTGGTATAGGCGCGGTTTCGTGCGCCGCGAGACAGAATGCTCTGCGGCTCGCGATGCCATTGCCGCGTTCGGCGTGCGCTGCACAGGACCGGACGACCGGCTGTCGCGTCTGTCGGGCGGTAATCAGCAAAAGGTCGTGCTCGCGCGCTGGCACACGGAACCGGCAAAGCTGTTGCTGCTCGACGAACCTTTTCAGGGCGTCGATGCGGGCGCGCGCGCCGATATCGTGGCGCTACTGCGCAAGCACGCGGCGGGACGCGCGACGCTCGTGTTCGTCAGCGATCTCGAGGAAGCATTCGAAATCGCCGATCGCGTCGTGCATTTCGATCGTGGCACGACACTCGATCGCCCGGCGCCCGCTGATTCCATCTCCTCCGTTGCTCTCCCTCCTTCATGAAATCGACCACCCCGCCAGCGACGACGAACGTTTCCACGCAATCGATGGAGCGCCCGCGAGCGAGCAGTCTGCGCGAGCATCTGGAACGAACAGGCATCCTGCTGGTGCTTGCGTTGCTGATCGTCGTATTTGCCGTGCGCGAACCGGCGTTTCTGAACGTCGACAACCTCTTGAGCATTCTGCAGGCGGTCTCGATCGTTGCGCTGCTGGGCATAGGCGTCACGATCACGCTGGCCGCGGGCGGCTTCGATCTTTCAGTGGGCAGCGTCGCGGCAACGGCGCAGATGGCCGCGAGCTATGTGCTGATCGTGTGGCACGGCGGGGCTTGGAGTGCCGTGCTGGGCTGTCTCGCGCTCGGCGTGATTGCGGGCCTGTTCAACGGCTTGCTGATCACACGTTTGCGCGTGCCCGATCAACTCGCGACGCTCGGCACGCTGTTCTTGCTCGCGGGCCTGCAACTGATTCCGACGGGCGGACGCTCGCTTGCGACGGGGACGGTGCTGCCCGACGGCTCGGAGGCGACGGGCAGCTTTCCAGATTTGTTTCTGGCGCTGGGACGCTCGCGCCTGTTCGACCTCGTGCCGCTGCCCGTTCTGCTGCTTGCGGCATTGACGGCAATTGCATGCTTCGTGATGGAGGCAACGCGCTGGGGACGTGTGATCTATGCGATCGGCGGAAACGAAATGGCCGCGCGCCTTGCCGGTGCGCCGACGGCACGCTACCGCGTGGCAGCCTATGTCGCGTCGTCGACGATCGCGGCGTTGGGCGGTGTGCTGATTGCGGCGCGCGTGGGCCGAGGCGATGTAAGCGCAGGGCATTCGTTGCTGCTCGACGCGGTCGCGGCGGCGCTCGTCGGCTATGCGGTGTGGGGCGCGAAGCGGCCCAACGTGCTCGGCACGGTGGTGGGCGCGGTGTTCGTGGGCGTGCTGCTCAACGGCCTGACCATGCTAAACGCACCGTACTACATGCAGGACTTCATCAAGGGCGTGCTGCTCGTGTTTGCGTTGGCTTTCACATTCAGCGCAGGTTCTCGGTCCCGTGCGCACGGATGAGACGAGGAATCCATCTGACGCTCGACGTCATATCCATTTTCAAATCGCTCAGTTTGTGTTTGTGACGAGCGTTGATAGATTGTGCCGATCGTCATCAAAGGGAGAGATTCATGGCCGAAACGGACGTAGCGGATCAACAGCAGGCCGAAGCGGACGCAAATGTTCGCGCGGTGCGCGTGCTCGCCGACGATGCCCAAGCCATTGCCGTCGCGCATGAACTGGCGCGGCGTGTGGCCGTAGGCGCGTCCGAACGCGATCGCGAGCGCCGTCTGCCGCGCGAGGAAATCGAGTGGTTCTCGCAGTCGGGCCTTTGGGGCATCACGGTGCCGAAGGCGTACGGCGGGGCGGGCGTGTCGTTCGTCACGCTGACGGAGGTCATCAAGATCATCGCTGCTGCCGATCCTTCGCTTGGCCAGTTGCCGCAAAATCACTTCGGTCTCGTCGATGTGATCGCGTTGACGGGTACCGAGGAGCAAAAGCGCTATTTCTTTGCGCAGGTACTGGCGGGCAAGCGCTTCGGCAATGGCTTCTCGGAGAAAGGCACGAAGAACGTGCTCGATCTCCGGACCACGGTGCGGCGCGATGGCGGCGACTATGTGATCGACGGTACGAAGTTCTATTCGACAGGCGCATTGTTCGCGCACTTCGTGCCCGTGCTAGGCCTCGATGAAGAGCGCAAGGCGTGGCTCGCGTATATCCCGAAGGGCACAGCGGGTCTTCAGGTCGTCGACGACTGGTCGGGCTTCGGCCAGCGCACCACGGCAAGCGGTACGGTCACGCTGAAAGATGTGCGCGTGCCGGCTTTCCATGTGTTGCCCGCGCAGCGCGTATCGGATGAGCCGACGCTCAACGGCCCCGTCTCGCAGATCATTCAGGCCGCCATCGATGCAGGTATCGCAAAGGCCGCCATTGCCGACACGCTGGAGTTCGTGCGCACACGCACGCGCCCTTGGGTAGACAGTGGCGTCGACAAGGCCAGCGACGATCCTCTCACCCTGCGCGAAATCGGGCGCCTGCATATCCAGTTGCATGCCGCCGAAGCGCTGCTCGAACGCGCCGCACGCGTGATCGACGAACTCGCGGCAAAAGGCGAAACGACGGAAGACGATGTCGCGCTTGCGTCGGTGGCCGTCGGCGAGGCGAAAGTGCTGACCACCGAGATCGCGCTGCGGGCGGGTGAAAAGCTCTTCGAACTCGCCGGCACCCAGTCCACGTTGAGCGAACACAACTTCGACCGTCACTGGCGCAACGCGCGCACGCATACGCTGCATGATCCCGTCCGATGGAAGTATCACCTCGTCGGCAACTACTATCTGAACGGCGTGAGACCGGCACGCCACGCATGGAACTGACGCTGTCGGCTATCCAGCATCACCAGGAGAATTTCGATGAAATCGCTGTTTGAAAACCGTTCGACATGGGTGCGTGCGCTCGGCGCGTTGACGTTGTGCTCGGCTGCCGTATTGTCAGCGCTATCCGCCCACGCCGAGCCGCTCAAAGGCGCACCGGCTCCGTTCGACAAGGGCGGGGTGCGGATCGCCCTTGTCAACTATCTGTCGACGGGTGACTTCTTCCAGGCATATGAAGCGGGCGCGCAGAAGCAGGCCAAGGCATTGGGCGTCGACTTGCGCATCTACGAGGGCCGCCAGGATGCCTCGGAACAGCGCGAGCAGATCCAGCAGGCGATCAGCCTTGGCGTGTCGGCCATCATCGTCAATCATGGCTTGCCGGAGTCGCTGAAAGACGTCGTGCAGCGTGCGCTGGACAAAGGCATCAAGGTCGTCGCGTTCGACGTCGATCTCGCCAATCCCAAGGTGCCGCAGATCGAACAGAGCGACCACGACCTTGCATCGCTGCTGCTCGATCAGGCCGTGAAGGACAACGGCGACGCGTTTGCGGCAGGTTACGTGTACGTCGCGGGATTTGCGCCGCTCGACAGACGTGACGCCGTGTGGCGCGACTTCAAGAGCGCGCATCCGAACGTGGAGGAGAAGGCGCGCTGGGGCACGGTCGATAATCCGATCGCGCAGTCCGTCGCGAATCAGGCGTCGGCAGCGTATCGCGCGCATCCGGAGATTCGCGTCGTGTTCGCGCCGTACGACGAATTCGCGCGCGGCGCAAAACTGGCCGCCGACGAAGCGAAGCTGTCGTCTAAATTGCGCATCTACAGCGCGGACATCTCGACTGCCGATATCGAAGCGATCCGCGCGCCCGGCAGCGCATGGGTAGCGACTGCGGCGACCAATCCTGCGGTCGTCGGTGCCGTCTCGGTGCGCGCGGCGGCGTTGCTGGTCGCAGGGCAGGACCCCGGGCATCACATCGTGGTGAAGCCGGCGCTGATCACGCGCGACGATCTCGTGAAGAACGACATCCGGACGATCGCGGACCTCGGCGCGAAATTCCCTGCGTTCCGTTCGAGCGATGCAGCTACGGCTGCGTGGATTCCTGCTGCGCAATAAGCCGTGACGGGCGCGACGCGGGCGGGCATTGTCCAAGCGTCACTCCTGTCCGCCCGTAAAGATACAGTGCCGCTCATCATCGAGCTCGTGCTCGAATAAGCTGACCAATCGACCCGCCGGCAGCTCGCGGTTGATCAGCGGTGCCCGCAACCGGGGCAGCACTGGGATCGGCGAGCGCTGAGCAATTGAAGCGCATGGAACGGGGCGCAGGCATCACCGTGCGCCGTTCGCGAAACCATCGCCCACCATCAGCCGCACGATCTCGTCACCGTTCGTCTGCTCGATGCGGCGCTCGCCTGCCACCTCGCCACGGCGCAACACGATGACCCGGTCGGATACCGCGAAAATATCGTGCAGGTTATGGGAGATGAGAATCACGGCCACGCCCTGCGCCTTCAACGAGCCGATCAGCGCCATCACCTTGCGCTGCTCCGGCACGCCGAGCGCGGCCGTCGGTTCGTCCATGATGAGCACGCGTGCATTCCAGTAGATGGCGCGGCCAATGGCGATAGCCTGGCGCTGGCCGCCCGAAAGCATCTTCACCGGGCCGGTCAGCTTGCGCTGCGCAATCACGATATCGAGCCGTTCCAGCACCTCGCGTGCGACTTGGGCCATGCGCGCCCGGTCGATTACCCGAAAGCCCAATTTCCGGCGCGTGGGTTCGCGGCCCAGAAAGATGTTGCTGCCTACGTCGAGATTGTCGGCGAGTGCGAGATCCTGATAGATCGTCTCAATGCCTTGTTCCCGGGCGTCCTGCGGGTCGCGCAATTGCATGGGGCGGCCGTCGAAGCGCAATTCGCCCGCATCGGCATGATAGACACCAGAAAGTATCTTGATGAGCGTGGACTTGCCCGCACCGTTATCGCCGGCGAGCGCGAGCACTTCACCCTGCGTCAACTGGAGCGAGACGCGCTTGAGGGCCTCGACGCCGCCGAAACGGATCGAGATGTCGCGCGCTTCGAGTATCGGCGTCGCAGCCGCGTGGCTCATTGCGCGCCTCCCAGCCGCTCCTTGTATTGATCGATCAGCACCGAGACGATGATCACGATCCCCACGACGATAAATTGCCAGAACGCATTGACGTCGATAAATACGAGCCCGAATTCAATGACTGCGATGATGAGCGAACCGATCAGCGTGCCGATCACGGTGCCAGTACCGCCAAAGAGGCTCGCACCGCCGATCACGACGGCGGCGATCGAGTCGAGCAGCATCGGCTCGCCGGCGTTGGCCGCGCCTGCGGCAAAGCGCGCGGTGTAGACGATTCCGCCGACCGCCGCGAAGGCTGCGGCGATCAGATAGATTGCAAACAGATGGCGGCGCACATTGATGCCCGCGCGCACGGCCGATTGCGGATTTCCTCCGATGGCGTACGTGTACTGGCCGAATCGCGTTTGCGACAAGATGAAGTGCATGAACGCGAGCAGCAGGGCAGTGAGCACGACGGGCGTCCAGCCGCGCCCAAGCCAAGCGAGGCCGGGGTTGTCGACTGCCACTGTCATCCCGCTGCCTGCGGCGAGAAAGCCCGCGCCGCGCGCGACGCCGTACATGCCAAGGGTGCCGATGAAAGCGGGTACGCCGAGTCGTGCGATCAGCACGCCATTAACGAAGCCCGGAATCAGGCACACGGCGATTGTGAGTGGAATAGAGAGCAACAGAATCCACGGCGAGCCGCCGCCGAAAAGCGTGAACTGCGCGACGCACACGGCGGCCAGGCCCATGACGAATCCGACCGACAGGTCGATGCCTGCCGTGACGATCACGAAAGTCTGCCCAATGGCGAGCAACAGCGGTGCACTCGCGGCGAGCGCGATGGACTGCAGGTTATATGCGTTGAAGACGAACGAGCGGTGCGCGGCAATGCGCGCCCACGCTTCGAAGAACACGAGCAGCGCCCCGAAGAACAGCCACGGCCATACCTTGCTGACCAGTCCGAGGCGATCCAGACGCTCGTCATTCATGTTATGCGCGCGCAGGCCCTTTCGCTTTGGTCAGTTCGAGTAGATGTACTGCTTCGTCTCGGGCTTGTCGATGTTCGAGCGGTCGAGCACGACGAAGCCGGTGCTCTTGATGGTGGGGACCGGCTTGCCGCGGATTGCGTCCGCGGCAAATTTCACGCCGTAGTAGCCGATTTCGTCTGGACGTTGCGCGATGGCGATATCGACGAGTCCGCTCCGGATCTGTTCGTCGATGCCGGGCACTGCGTCGAACACGACGACCTTCACCTGGCCTTGCCTACCCGCCGCCTTTACGCCTTGCGCGGCACCGCTGCCCGAAAACGTGTTTGCGCCGAACACGCCCGCAAGGTCGGGATTGCGCGCGAGCACGGCCGCCACATGCGCGGCGGCGCGGTTGGCATCATCCTCGTTGTACTGCGTTTCGAGCACCTTGATGTTCGGGTGCTTCTTCATCTCCTCCATGAAGCCTTGCGCGCGAGCGTCGGTGCTCGAGATGCCCGGCTTGTTGTTCTCGCAATAGACCGTGCCCTTGTCGCCGACTGCCTTTGCCAGCGCGCGGGCCGCCACGCGGCCGCCTTCCAGGTTATCCGAAGCAATATAGGAGAGCGGGAAATCGGCGTCGCCTTTGCCGGTCTGGTAGTGACCATCGCCGATATAGGTGTCTACGGTGACGACTTTGATGCCGGCGTCGGCGGCCTCCTTGAGCGGGCCGATCATCTGTTGCTTGTCGACGGGCGAGACGAGCAGCACGTCGGGATGCTTGGCGATGAACGCCTTGAGGATCGGCACCTGCTCGGTCGTGTTCCAGGCTTTCGGAACCTGGAAGAGCAACTGCACGTTCTCTTCTTTCGCTGCACGCTGGGCGCCGCGATACATGGTGAAGTAGAACGGATCGGTCACCCCGGGCAGCAACGCGACTACGGGGTGCGCGGCATCCGCATACGCTGCCGCCGGCAGAATACTGGCAACGATCGCGGAAAGAGCCATCAGACAGCGAAGAACGATGCGCAGCATGTTTGTCATCCTCCAGGTGAATCCGACGCGCGCGCCCAGTCTTTCCGAGGCGACGACGCCCGGCAGCAGTGGCTCAGTATACTGACGCGTCCTCTCGCAGGGCCTGGTGTTTTCCAGCATTCTGGCCGCCCATGCCGTCTGCACCAGCGCGGGCGCCTGCTCCTCGGTCCGCTGGGACAGATCGCTATCAGCTGCTGCGATCTCGACTGCCGTCCTTTCCGTTCATCTTCGGGATCACCGGACTCATCAGAATCACGTAGTGCGAATCATTGACTGCAACATAACCGTCCTTGCCGTAATGCATGGTCGCCAGCGTCGCAAGCGCCTGCAGCCGCGCGTCGGCGTCGCTTAGCGTCCCCTGTTGCGCAAGCTGGCGATAGTGCTGGGTCACGTCTAGCGCTTGCTGAACGATCGCCACAAGTTGTCCGCGCCGGTCCTGCCTCATCGACGCGCGGTTCTGCCAGGCTGCCAAGGCACCGATCAAGATCAACCCGAGCTAAGGACCGCCATTAGCGAACCCGGCCTTCGGTTCAAAGTCATTCTCATAGTTGTCCGAAGGCGAAAAGGTCGGTCCCGTTGCGAATCATGCCCAGGCTGATGGCGCCGCAGCACATGTTCCGCGCAACAGGCTCATTGTCTCTTTATAGCGAAAGGCCTGTGTGGCATATGCCGACAGCGTTTGGTGGGCCAATGTCGAATTGCGGTTTACCAGTACAAGAGAAATGCTGGCGAGAGGCTCGTCGTGGACGCAACTGCGGCTAGGTGAAAACGATGACGCATCCAGGGCCGTCTTGTTATTGCGCGGCCCATGGTTATGCTGGAGAATCTAAAAAAAATTCCACGATACATATCGTGGCATACATAAAGACCGACAGGAACGAGTGATCGTTCGGCCAGCCGGATAGCCGAAGTCGTGAATAGTGGAGACATCCGATATGAAGGAACTAACCGCCCAGAACATGGGCACGAGATCGAGCAGCAGCTGGTATCGAGGATGGTTTCTGCTGCTGCTGGTGCTGATCTACGCGTCGAGCTTCGTCGATCGCATCATCATTGCGGTCGTTGGCCAGGCCGTGAAGATCGACATGAGCCTCAGCGATTTTCAGGTCGGCCTGCTCGGCGGCCTCGCGTTTTCGATTTTCTATTCGGTGCTCGGCCTGCCGATTGCGCGCCTGGCCGACAAATTCAACCGCGTCGTGCTGATCTCGATCTCGATTGTCTGCTGGTCGGCGATGACCGCGCTGTGCGGCACCGCAGGCAGCTTCTGGCAACTGATGCTGTATCGCCTCGGCGTAGGGGTCGGCGAAGCCGGCAGCACACCGACCTCGCACTCGCTGATCGCCGACGAGTTCGGTCCGGGCCGTCGGGCCAGCGCGCTCGCGATCTATGCGCTGGGCCCGCCCATCGGCGTGCTGGCCGGCGCGTTCGGCGGCGGCTGGCTCGTCCAGCATCTGGGCTGGCGTCCGGTGTTCTATGTGGTAGGCCTGCCGGGTCTCGTGTTCGGCTTGCTGGCGTGGCTTACGCTGCGTGAACCCAAGCGAGGTGGCGCCGATGGTGTCGCAGCCAGCACCGGCGCCAATGCGCCGCCGCTCAGTGCCGTGTTCAAGCTGTTGATCTCGAGCCGCGCTTTCGTGCAGATGCTGCTCGGGACTGTGATCGGCGCGTTTGCCCAGTACGGTATCAACCTGTTCATCCCGATGTATTTCATCCGCGTCTACAACATGAGCTTCGCTCAAGCTGGCCTGATTTTTGGTCTGGTGCTGGGCGTGGGCGGCATCATCGGCAACACGCTCGGCGGCGTGTCGGCGGACTGGGCCAGCGCCAAGGATCGCCGCTGGTATGCGCGGATCCCGGCGCTGGGCACTGGACTCGGTTTTCCGCTGCTGGCGCTCGCCTTCATCGCGGATCAGTGGCAGGTGAGCGTGGCGCTGCTGTTCATCGGCGCCATCCTACTGAACATGTGGAATGGCCCGACCTTCGCGGTGGTGCAGAGCATCGTCCAGCCGCGCATGCGTGCCACCGCGTCGGCCATTGTGTTCCTGCTGATGAATCTGATAGGTCAGGGCCTCGGTACGCCGACGGTGGGTTTCCTCAGCGATCGTTTCGCATCGCACCTGTTCGCGCAGGGCGATTTCCACGCGGTGTGTACCGCGCCGAATGGACCGCATGGTGCCGCGCCCGCGCTGCAGGGTCCGTTCGCATCGGCTTGCCATGACGCCTCGGCCAATGGTGTGCGCTATGCCATGCTGACGGTGAGCGTGGTGCTGATCTGGTCGGCCTTCCATTACCTCCGGGCGGCGCGCCATCTGAAGAACCGCTAAGTCCTGTTTGGCGATCAGCGTCTGACGGCGCCGTGTGCAAACACGGCGCCGTTTCTCATTGGGCCTGATCTGGGCAATGATACCTGGTATACCGATGGGGTATCATAAGGATGCGTGCTGGCGCAGGCATTTTTTCCTCGCGCTCCTTCCTTCTTCAACCTCTTATGTTTTTCATTCTCGTTCAATGAGCCAAGTCGCGAAAATGAGCCGGTCGGCCGAAATCAAGGCGCTTCTCGAAGCGGAAATTGAGCGCGGTGAGCTGGTCCCGGGCGCAACGCTCGACGAGCGGGCGCTGGCGGCGCGCTTCAATGTCTCACGCACGCCGATTCGCGAGGCGCTGCAGCAGCTTGCCGCGCAGCGGTATGTGCAGATCGTTCCGCGGCAGGGCGTATTCGTGAGCAAGATGTCGGTTCCGCAACTGCGCGACGTGCTCGAACTGCTCAGCGAGCTCGAGGTCGTGTCGGCCCGCCTCGCTGCGCGGCGCATGAACGACCAGCAGCGCGCGGCCCTGCAAAAAGCGATCGACGAAGGGGTGGCCGCATTGCAGGAAAGCGATGCGCGCGGTTTCGCCCGCGCTAACGTGGCATTCCACGAAGTGATCTGCAATGCCTGCCATAACGATTATCTGGCCGATCAGATTCGTTCGATTCGCCGCCTGATTTCGCGTTACCGGCCCAAGCCGTTTCTCGCGCCGAGCCGGCGCGAAAAGGCGATCGCCGATCACCAGAAGCTGGCGCAAGCCTTGTTGTCCGGCGATGAAAGCGCGGCAGAAGCCGCCATGGCCGAGCACTCGCCGGGCGGCGATGCGGGCTTTTCGGAGTTCCTCGCGACACTGCCGGCCGAATACTTCGCCAGCGCGCCCGCGCCGGGCCGCGAAGCCGACCTTTCGTCGGTCGAACCCATCTACGAGGACGATTGACCGGCTGCGTCTGCCCCGATATCCCGAATATCACACACGCCGTGCCCCTTGGTTTTGAGCTGACGCTCCCAAGGGGTTTTTTCTGGCGGAAATAGCTGATCGGCAGGTGCGGTGCAATAGGTATACACGCATGGCGTTGTAGGTATGCATCGCCACGCTGCACGATTCGTCCCGTCCGCGCCACCTTCCGCCCCTTGAAATCTTCCTGACCCGAGGTGTATGCCTGAGCTGGCAAGCCTCCGCGCCTGATACCGTCCCCCTCGTATGGCGGGGTGGGAAAACCATGACCCGAAATCCTTAATGTATTCTTGCGCGCCATTCAGGTATGCGCAAGAATGCTTTTAATATTCCAAGGTGATTTCGTGGGATATAAGCAATCGATCGTCGTTTGGTTGGGACAGGTACCAAACGGTCATGTCTGACATGGATCGACGCTCAGGTTGCAACGCTATCCGGCAATTTTTATTCAATCAGAAGTTGAGAAGCGTGGAGACGGAGATGAAGAAGAAGGCAATGGCGGGCGCGATCGCAGCGCTTGCTTCAGTGGGGGCCTATGCACAAAGCAGCGTCACGCTGTACGGCATTCTGGATAATGGCTTGACCTACGTGAGCAACGTGAAAGGCAGTTCGCTGTTCAAGCTCGATGACGGTATCAACCAGGCTTCGCGCTGGGGCCTGCATGGCAATGAAGACCTGGGCGGCGGTCTGAAGGCGATCTTCACGCTCGAAAACGGTTTTTCGCTGAATACCGGTGCGGCTACGCACGGTGGTGCACTGTTCGGCCGCCGGGCTTTTGTCGGTCTGGCTAGCGAGAAGTTCGGCACCTTGATCGCCGGTTACGACTACGACTTCATCTACGACTACATTTCGTACTACGCGAACGTCGCTCAGTTCGCCCCGTCGTATGCGTTCCACGGTGCGTACGACGTCGACCGCCTGGCCGGTGAGCCGGTCAGCAACATGGTGCGTTATGAAACGCCGATCTGGCATGGCTTTGGTGCCGGCGTGATGTATGGTTTCAGCAATACACCGGGTCGTCTCGGCGGTACGTTTAACGGCGCTGCGAGCGTGTTCAGTGCTGGCCTGAAATACAGTCCGACCGGTACGTTGAGGGCGCCGTACTCGGTGGCCGCAAGCTTTACTCGCACGCAAGGCGGTGCCGTCGGTGCAACTGGTGGCCCGGGTGCAGGTACGATGGCGCAATACGCCCTGCAGGCGGATGCGATTTACACTGCAGCATTGGCTGGTCAAGTGCGTCTCGGTGATCGCTTCGCCTTGAATGGTGTGTACACCTACACGAATGCGAATAGCCGGACGCTTGGCACCGTGGTGTCGAGCGGCTATGAAGCAGGCGTGACCTATGAGGCTTCGCCGTTTGTGACGTTGGGTGCGGGTTTTACCTATATGGATCAGCGTCAGCTCGGCAAATTCAATCTGTATAGCTTCGGTGCCGACTATCGCCTGTCGAAACGCACTGACGTGTATGCCTTTGGCACCCTGCAGCATGCATTTGCTGGTCGCCAATTTGCCGACAACTTCCTGATCTCGACGCCGATGTCGTACGGTGCCACCGTCGGTACGCATGCAATTTATGGAAACGGCCGTTCGAGCACGGCCAACCAGCTCGCTGTGCAAGTCGGTATCCGTCACACGTTCTAAGCGGTCCACAAGAACCAGTGCAGGCATGTACGGGGTTTCCCGGCATGTCGTGCCTCAGGCGCCACGCTACAAGGCCAGACACTCATCCACATGAAGTCTGGCCTTTGTATTCGAGTCATGCGGCCGCGTGAAGCGGCCAGCATGCTCTAAATGGGTGAGATCAGAGATCGGCAAACCTGCCGTTGCCGGCCGCAAGCCTTTCAAGTAGCGGCGCCGGCTTCCACCAGTAGCCGTACTCTTCATAGAGGCGCTTGATGTCCTGGTAGACGTTGGCGAGGCCGATCTGGTCGGCGTAGTACATCGGGCCGCCGCGCCTGGCCGGGAAGCCGTAGCCGGTCACGTACACGACGTCGATATCGCTTGCGCGCAGCGCGATACCCTGTTCGAGCAGCTTCGCGCCTTCGTTGATCATGCCGTACATGCAGCGCTTGATGATCTCTTCCTGCGAGATCCGACGGCGCGTGATGCCCATGCGTGCCGATTCCTCGACGATGTACTGTTCGATTTCCGGATCGCGATGCGGCGTGCGGTCGCCCGCTTCATAGCGGTACCAGCCCTTGCCGCTCTTCTGTCCGAGGCGGCCCATCTCGACCAGCTTCATGATCAGGTCGTTCCAGCGGCGGTCGTTCGCACGCGTGGACATCTGCGCCTTGCGCGTCTGGTAACCGACGTCGTTCCCTGCCATATCGTGCACCGCGAAAATACCCATTGCGTAGCCGAAATCCTTGAGCGCGGCATCGACTTCGTGTGGCAGTGCGCCGTCTTCGACGAGGAAGTGGGCTTCGCGGTTGTAGTTGCGGAACAGCGCATTGCCGATGAAACCCGGGTACACGAGCGAGTACACCGACACCTTGCCCATGCGGCGGCCGAGTTCCATCAGCGTGACGACGGCTTCGTCGGAAGTCTTGTCGGCACGCACGACCTCGAGCAGACGCATCACGTGCGCCGGGCTGAAGAAGTGTGCGCCCACCACGTCCTGCGGGCGCTTCGTGACAGCGGCGATCTCGTTGATGTCGAGGCCCGACGTGTTGGTTGCGAGTATCGCGCCAGCCTTCGCGTGCTGATCGAGTTCGCGGAAAATGCCTTGCTTGAGGCCGAGGTCTTCGAACACGGCTTCGATCACGATGTCGGCGTCCGTGACGTCGGCGATCGCGGTCGAGCCCGTGATCAGGGCAAGGCGCGCATCGCGCGTGGATTCGTCCAGCTTGCCGCGCTTGATGCTCTGGTCGTAGTTGTCGCGAATGCGTGCGAGGCCACGCTGCAGGCCTTCGTCGTTGGCGTCGATCAATGTGACCGGGATGCCGGTCGCAACCAACGCCATGGCGATGCCCCCGCCCATCGTGCCCGCGCCGATCACGGCTGCCCGTCCGACATGGCGCGGCTCGGCACCGGCCGCAACAGGGATGTGCGCGGCGGCCTTTTCGGCGTTTTTCACATGGGCGAATGCCGCGGATTCCTGCGGCGTGAGTTCTGCGGGTGCGTTCATCCTTGCATTACTCCGGCTTGACGAGTTTGGCGTTTCCGTCCACGAAATTCTGCAGACGTGCGGCGGTTTCGGGCGAGCGCATCATGTTCGAACTCATGTATTCGAGGAACAGGCCGTCCTCGTGCGAGAGGTCGTTGACGCGCGGCAGCAGGTTGGTGATGCGCCAGTTGGTGTCGGGCACGTTCTGCGCGATCTTTGCTGCGATTTCCTTCGCCTTCTCGAGCGCGCCGCCTTCGGGCGTCAGGTAGGTGATGATGTGCTCGCGCTGACCTTCTTCTGCATTGAGCAGGCGGCCGGTCAGCATCATGTCGGCCATCATGGTGTAGCCGACCACGCGCTGGATACGCACGGTACCGCCGCCACCGACGAAAATGCCGCGCTGGCCCTCAGGCAAGCCGAAGAAGCAGGTCTTGTCGCCGACGCGAACATGCGCGGCGGTCGCCAGTTCCAGCCCCCCGCCCACCACGGCGCCGTGCAGCGCCGCGACGAACGGGATCGGACCGCGTGCGATCAGGTCGAACACTTCGTGCCACGAGTGGCGGCGGCGCTTCTTCGGCGGTGCAGTCTGGCCGGTCGCGCGAGATAGCGCCTCACGCAGGTCGAGGCCGGCCGAAAAGCTGCCGCCATGGCCGTAGATCACGCCGCACATGGCTTCGTCGCCGGCGCGGTTGACCGCGTCGCGCAGTTGCGAGATCACGTCTTCGTTGATCGCGTTGCGCTTTTCCGGACGATTCAAGCCGATCAAGGCCACTGCGCCGTCGAGTTCATAGGTAACCAGAGTTTCGCTCATAGGGCGCTCCGTTGGATGGGTTGTCTGATGATGTTCAGTGGCGCGAATCAACCGGTTACAGCTTGAGCACGAGGCGCTCGCTCTTGCAGCGCGAGACGCAGACTTGCATGATCTTGCCGGCAGCCTTGTCCGCCTCCGACAGGTAGGTATCGCGGTGGTCGATTTCGCCGCCGCAGACTTGCGTCGAGCACAGGCCGCAGTAACCGGCGCGGCAGTCGTACATGACGTCGACGCCGTTTTCGAGCAGGGTATCGAGCACCGACTTGTCGGCGGGTACGGTCAGTACCTTGCCCGAGTTCTTCAGTTCGATTTCAAAGGTCGCGTCGCCTTCCTGCGGTGCAGCTTCGCTGAACAGTTCGTAATGCAGGTCGCACTCGTGCCAACCGCGTTGGCGTGCCGACGCGAGCACCGCGTCGATCATGCCGGCCGGCCCGCACACGTAGATTGGCTGGTTGAGCTGGGCGCCGCCGAGCAGCGCGTCAATCGACAGGCGCGTGGCGCTGTCGTCGTCCGCGTGCAGCACGAGGCGCTCGCCCGCGAACGCGCGCAGTTCTTCGACGAACGGCAGCGCGTCGCGCGTTCGGCCCGAGAAGTGCAGCGTGTAGTCGCGTTCGAGTGCGCTCAGTTCCGCTGCCATTGCCGCCATCGGTGTAATGCCGATACCACCGGCAATCAGGATTACCGATGGCGGCGCGGCGAGCGGGAAGTGGTTGACCGGCGCTCGCACGGTGAGCGTGGCGCCGGCCTGCAGTGTGTGCATGAAGCGCGAACCACCGCGGCCTTCGTCCTCGCGCCGGATGCCGAGACGGTAGGCGCGCACGCCGGCGCGCGTATCGATCTGCGGATCGGAATTGATCAGCGAATACGAGCGCCATTGCGACACACCGCCGACGGTAGCCGGGATTTCAACCTGGATATGCGCGCCCGGCGCATAGCCCGGCAGTAGCGCGCCGTCCCCGGCTTCGAGCGTGAGGGACTTGATCAGCGAGGTCGGTGCCTCAACCGACGCGACACGCAGCTTGAGGGTAGGTGCGAACATGGTGGTCATTTCGTAGGTACTACTTTGTGTCGACCAGGGTGCGCCAGTCGACGCCAGCCTGCAGCACGCCGCCAACCGAGACGGCCTTCGAGTAATCGAGTTCCGGGCTGTCGGCGAGGGTCGGCGTCTTGCCCGCCATGAACTCGCGCGCCGCCTTGAGCAGCAGTGCGCGCACGCGCAGCACGGCGCCGTCGGCCGAGCACAGTTGTTCCTGCGTGCGGTCGTAGATCGGACCTTGGCCTAGGAACATCGCGAAGTCTTCCGTGCCGAGGTGCTGGTGGAAGCCCGTCGCGTGGCCGCGCTTCATCAGATCGCGGTTCTGGCCGAACGATTGCTCGCGTGTGCCCGGCGGCAGCGGCGGGAAGTTCCAGACGTCGGGCGTGGCCGACATGATCGTCATGCCGAGTGGGCGGTGCGGGTTGTACTGCACGAACCAGGCGCGGTGCGTCACGTCGTCGACCGGGGTCGAGAAGAACACCGTGGTCGGGCCCTGCGCGTCGGGCGGACAGATGATGCCGTACCACGGCATCACGAAGTTGTTGACGCGCGCGTAGACCTTCTCGTCCGGCGTGTCGCGCAGGGCAGCATAGCGGTAGCCATACGGCCGGTCTTCGAATTCGAAGCGCGGCGCGAGCGCCTTCGTCATGATCATGCGCTCGTTGCCGCCGCCCGCGGTGATCTGCGTGGTCGACTCGTGCAGCACGCCGACATGCGACGAATCCATCGACGCTTCGACGGCCTGGACCCAGTTAGTCGGTACTTCGACGCTCGTGACCGAGCGGTGCTCGGGCGGCAGGTCCATGAACGGCAGCTCAGGAAAGCGCGGCGCGGTGTCGCCCTTGCCGAGCCACACCCAGACGAGACCGCCGCGCTCTTCGACGCGGTACTGGCCGGTCTTCACGCGCTTGCAGAAATGCGCCTGATCGCCGACCTGGTTCGGCGCCTCGACGACGGCACCGGTCGCGTCTATCTTCCAGCCGTGGAAGATGCAGCGCAGGCCGTTGTTCTCGTTACGCGCCATCATCAGCGACGTGCGGCGGTGCGGGCACAGTTCGTCCACGATGCCGACGCGGCCGTCGGTCGCGCGGAACGCCACATAGTTCGTGCCGAGCAGGCGCACGAGCACCGGTGCGCCATCGGCCACGAGCTTTGCCGATGGCACGGCCGGAATCCAGTAGTGCTGGCGGATCATGTCGCCCATCGGCGCGCCGTTCTCGACGCGCGTCAGCAGCTCATTGTCCTCACGAGTCATTGCCATGATCTGTCCTCTCGAGCGTTCGCGTCTTGCGCGTCAGCCCTTGTAGTTGCGGAAGGCGCGCGTGTAGACGCGCGTGCAGTTGCATTCGAAGATGTTCTTGCGCTGCTCGTCGTTCAGCCACTCGATGCTTTCGATGACCGGTTTCATGTCGTCGTAGTCGCGGCCCGAGATCGGATCGCGCGCGCTGCCCGTGCCTGGCTTTTCGGTGCCAAACATCACGTTGTCAGTGCCGGCGACCTTCAGCAGCAGCTCGATCGAATCCTTCGAGTAGTTGCAGGTATCGAAGTAGAGCTTTCTGAGCTGCTCGTCGAACGTCTGCGGGCTGTTGCGGCGCGCGGCCCACGAACGGAAGCGGCCCATCTGGTACGGAATCGCGCCGCCGCCGTGCGCGACGATGATCTTCAGGTTCGGATACTTCTCGAACACCTTCGATTCGAGCAGCGAGATCACGGCAATGTTTTCTTCGTTGATGAACTTCAGCGTGTACGACTCGCGCGGGTTGCAGCTGCCTGCCGAGTGGATCAGCGCCGGCACGTCCAGCTCGGTCATCGCGTCATAGAGCGGATACCAGAACGGGTCGCCGAGGCCGGCCGGTGCCGGGCCTTCGCCTTCGGTCGGGTCCGGGTTCAGCAGCGTGCCGACGAAGCCGAGTTCGTTCACGCAGCGCTTGAGTTCGGCGACGCAGCGCTCAGCCGGCGAGTCGTTCATGAACTGCGGCAGGCCGGCCACGCCACGGAAGCGATCCGGGAACATGTCGACGAAGCGCTTGATCAGGTCGTTGCAGTGACGCGTCCACAGTTCGGTCACGCGCGCCGGCTTGACCGAGTGCATCTGCAGGTAGGGGCGCGGCGAGATGAACTGGATGTCGGTGCCGACCGAATCCATGCTGCGCACGAGCTCCTCGGCCTGCTTGCGCACTGCTTCGTCGGGGATGTTCGGCGTGGTCGATGGATTCGCGCGGCCGCCGACGAGTTCCGCCATGTAGCGGAAGCTTTGCGGGGGCAAGACGACGTGTGCGTGGGAATCGATGATCATGGATGAGCCTCGGTTGAGTTCGGGGTGTTCTGCAAAAGACTGCGATAACTCGTGTGCGGCGCGCGTTGCGGCGCTCAAGCGATTACCGCAAGGATTTCGAGCTGGATAACCATGCCGTGCTGCAGATCGTGCACGGTCACGTGGCGCGCCGGCCGATGCGCGGCATCAGGCCAGAAGGCCAGCCAGTGCGCGTTGATGTGTTCGCGCACCGAGTCGTCCTTGACGTAGACGGCCAGCTTCAACACATGGTCCAGCGCGGCGCCGCCCGCATCGAGGAAGCGCTTGAGGTTTTCGAACGCGAGGCGCACCTGATCGGCCGGGGTCTCGGCGAGCTTGCCGGTGACGGGATCCTTGCCCGCAATCGCAGACGAGCACAGCACATTGCCGACGCGCGAACCGACCGGGATCGGTACCTTGTGCGCGAGGCCGGGAACGTCGATGGATTGGGGCATGTCTCCTCCGTGTTTGCAGGTGGTGAAGGGCGCGCGTCAGTCCGCGGCCAGATCGAAGAAATGGCGCGGCACGGCCGCGAGGAATTCGGAGAAACCGGTGGTGCCGGCGGGCACGTGTTTCATCATCACTTCGGCGGCTTTGGCTTCGTTGCCGCTCTGGATCGCACGCGCGATGTCGAAGTGCTCTTGCAGCGAACGCGCGATCTGGCCGCGGCTGCGCAGGTCGGCCATGCGATAGCGCGCCGAACGGCGGCGCGCTGTGCGGATCTGCTCGGCCAGGTACTGGTTGCGGCTGCCTTCGTAAATCAAGTCGTGGAATTGCGCATTGGCGATCGCATACTGGTCTGTGTCGCCCTCTATGGCCGCCTGCTGGCATGCCATCAGGGCGTGGTCCAGTTGCTCGCGCAACTCGTCGCCCGCGCGGCGCGCGGCGAAACGCGCGCACAGTGTCTCGAGCTCGCCGATGTATTCCAGCATGGCGCGCACGTTGGCAATCGACAGGCGCGCCACGGTAATGCCCTGGCGCGGCGAGATCACCACCAGATCGCGCGCAACGAGATGCTGCAGTGCCTCGCGCACCGGCGTGCGCGACACATTGAATCGGGCCGCGAGCGCACGCTCGTCGATCGGCGTGCCCGGGGCGAGCTTGCCCTGTTCGATTTCGGCCTGCAGGGTGGCCCGAATATCGCTCGCGAGACTGGCCCTACTGCGCGCGGGCGCCTGGGGCGCTTCGCCAGGCCCGGCGCTGCACTCAAGAGTGGGCTCGACTGCCAGTTTCATGGAATAACTCGGTTGGGTATGTGGATGGATGGCCAAAATATACCAACATGCCTATCGGGTATGCAACGTGGTGTTTCTCTTGGTTTATCTGCGCAGCATCCCGAGAACGCGCACCGTGGACATAAAATCCTTATAAGTCAAATAGATGTAATGAATTACCAGGCGCCTTCTACTGTTACCTAGGGGAAATACTAGGGTCGGTTTTGTGCTTCTGGTGTATTGAGCTAGTGTGTCTGGTATGCCAGAATGTGTCGCATCACATCGGACTCTGGTATGCCAGATCCGCGATTCACTCAACGTCACAGGTCAGATCAGATGAGCAAGAGCCTTATTGATGTCGCCGGCGTGCAGCCGGTCGAGCGTGTGCTCAAGCCGAAGTCGATCGCGATCGTCGGTGCGTCTGCCGATCCGCGCGCTTTCGGTAATTTCGTTCTGCAGAACCTCGAGCGTTTCGGTTATGCGGGCGATATCCATCTCGTGTCGCGCAGCAGCCAGGAAATCAATGGCCGCCCGTGCGTGAGCAGCGTCGAGGCGCTGCCGGAAGGTATCGATCTGGTCGTGTTGTGCATTCCCGAGTCGGGCGTGCTCGACACGGTGCGCACGCTCGGAACGCTGAAGGCCGGCGCCGCCGTGATCTTCGCGTCGGGCTATGCCGAGGCGGGTGACGAAGGCCGCGCGAAGCAGGAAGAACTGGCGCGAGTGGCAACCGAAGGCGGCGTTGCGCTGATCGGTCCGAACTGCATGGGCTTCACGAACTTCGAGGCCGGCGTGCCGGTGACCTTCGAAGCCGTGGCGCCGTACCCGCCCGGCGGCCGCCGTGGCGTGGGCGTGGTGGCGCAGAGCGGCGCGATGGCCGCGAACCTCCGCGACGCGTTCATGGGCCGCGGCCAGCCGATGACGGCAACCGTTTCGACCGGTAACGAGGCGAGCCTCGGTATCGAAGACTACCTGGCCTGGTTCATCGCCGATCCGCAAACGAGCGCGATTGCGGTTTACGCCGAGCAGATCCGCCGCCCGCAGACGTTCCTGCTGCTCGCGCGCGAAGCACGCGCGGCCGGCAAGCCGATCGTGATGTTGATGCCCGGCAAGAGCGCGCGCGCCCGCGAGGCAGCGCAGTCGCACACCGGCGCACTGGCAGGCGATCACGCGACGGCGAGCGTGCTGCTGGCGCGCGAAGGCGTGGTGGTCGTTGATTCACTCGACGAACTGTTCGACACGACGACGATTCTGGCGCGCTTCCCGGTGCCGCCGGCGGCCGGTACCGCCGTGATGACGGCGTCGGGCGCGGTCAAGAACATCACGCTCGATTTCGCCGAGGACATCGGCCTGACGCTGCCGCGCCTGAGCGAGCCGACCCTCCGGAAGCTGACCGAGCTGCTGCCCGACTACGCCGTGGCCGACAACCCGCTCGACTACACCACGATCGGCGTGCGCAACCCGGGCCTGATCGGCGAACTGATCGATACGGTGCTGGCCGATCCGAACATCGGTTCGCTCGTGCTCTCGATCATGGGCGGGCCGTCGATCGCCCAGCGCGACAAGGCCGACTACCTCGTGCCGGCTCTTGCGCGCGCAACCAAGCCGGCCGTGCTCGCCGTGATGGGTGACAACAACAAACTCGAAGATTTCTTCACGGAAGCGATCGCCGCGAGCGGCGTGCCGTTCTTCCGTTCGCCGGACCGCGCGCTGCGTGCGTGCGCCCGCGTGGCCTTGTATGGCGAATCGCTGGCGCGTGCCGGGCGGGCCCGTACCGAAGCGCCGCAGGCGATCCCGCTGCCGGGCGCCGTGCCGCCGAACGGCATCTTCGCCGAATACCAGGGCAAGCGCTGGCTCGCCGCGGCCGGTCTGCCGGTGCCGAAAGGCGGTCTCGCGAAGTCGCTCGACGAAGCGCTGAAGATCGCCGACGAAATCGGCTACCCGGTCGTGCTCAAGGCCCAGGCAAGCGAACTGCCGCACAAGAGCGACGTCGGTGGCGTGGTAGTCGGCCTCGCCGACGCCGCCGCGCTGCGCGCCGGGTGGGACAAGCTGCACACGAGCGTGAAGTCGCACCGTCCGGATCTGGTGCTCGACGGCGCGCTGGTCGAAGCGATGGGCCCGCGCGGTCTTGAACTCGTGGTGGGCGCCAAGCGCGACGCCGACTGGGGGCCGGTCGTGCTCGTGGGTCTTGGCGGCATCTTCATCGAAGTGCTCAAGGACGTGCGCCTCGTGCCGCCAGACATGTCGGAAGACGACATCGTCGTCGAGCTTGGCCGCCTGAAGGCGGCAGCGATGCTCGAAGGCGTGCGCGGCGCGGCAGGCGTGGACATCAAGGCCGTTGCGAAGGCCGTGGCGGCGATTGCCGGCCAGATGCGCGCGAACCCCGACATCACCGAAATCGACGTCAATCCGCTGGTGGCCTATCCGGACCGCGTGCTGGCGCTCGACGCACTCGTGGTATGCGGCGCCCAAGGCCCCGCCCATCACTGAGCCCCGGACCAGAGGAGACATATCGAATGAAGCTGGAATTCTCTGCCGAGGACCAGGCATTCCGCGCCGAAGTGCGCGAGTTCGTGAAGCAAAACTTGTCACCGCGCCTGAAGCGCAAGACCGAACTCGGTTTGCGCATCGAGCGCGAGGACTACGTCGAGTGGTACACGAAGCTCTACGAGAAAGGCTGGATCGCGCCGTCGTGGAAAAAGGAACACGGTGGCCCGGGCTGGACGCACGTCCAGCGCTACATCTTCGACGAAGAGACCCTGCTGGGCGGCGCGCCGCGTATCGTGGCGAGCGGCATCAACATGCTGGGCCCGGTGCTCAATGCGTTCGGCACGCCGGAGCAAAAGGCGAAATACATCCCGAAGATCCTGCGCAGCGAAACCTGGTGGGCGCAGGGATTTTCGGAGCCGGGCGCGGGCTCGGACCTCGCGGCAGTGCGCACGACGGCCGTGCTCGACGGCGATCACTTCGTCGTCAACGGCCACAAGGTGTGGACCTCGTACGCGCACTGGTGCGACATGATGTTCGCGCTCGTGCGCACCGATCCGGGCGCGAAGCCCCAGGAAGGCATCTCGTTCCTGCTGATCGACATGCACGCGCCGGGCGTCGAAGTTCGCCCGATCAGGATGCTCGAAGGAGGTACCGACCTGAACGAGGTCTACCTCGACAACGTGCGCGTGCCGAAGGAGAACCTCGTCGGCGAACTGAACAAGGGCTGGACCTACGGCAAGTTTCTGCTGGGCCACGAGCGCACCGGTATCGCCGGTATCGGTTCGTGCAAGCAGCAGCTTGCGCGAGCCAAACACCTCGCGAAGCAGCAGGGCCTCGAAAACGATCCGTTGCTCCAGTCGCGCATCAGCCGCTTCGAGGTCGAGGTCATGGCGCTCGAATTCACCGGCCTGCGCATGCTGAGCGCGAACCAGGCGAGCCGCGTGCCTTCGGTCGAAGCGCCGATGCTCAAGGTGCGCGGCACGGAGCTGCGCCAGGGCATCTACGCACTGCTGACAGAAATCGCCGGCCCGTTCGCCGTGCCGTTCGACGAGCAGGCCATGCTCGATATGGCCGGCTACGAAGGCCCGAGCCCGGACGAACTGATCGCGGTCGCGGCGAACTACTTCGACGCACGCAAGGTGTCGATCTACGGCGGGACCAACGAAGTGCAGCGCAATCTGATCAGCCGCGCGTTCTTCAATGCTTGAGGCGGAATACGAACATGGATTTTTCTCTGACTGAAGATCACGTCTCGCTGCAAGACGCCGTGCGCCGCTTCTGCGATGGCGAATATCCGGTGCATCTGCGCGGCAACGCCGAGGACAAGGAACTGGCCGCGAAGCGTCGCCGGGGCCTCGCCGAGATGGGCCTGACCGGTCTCGTGATCGACGCCGATCACGGCGGCAGCGGTTACGGAGCGGTGGAAACGATGCTAGTCGCGCAGCAGCTCGGCCGCGCGCTCGGCGGCGCCGGTTGGCTGGCGAGCGGCCTGCCTGCTGCTACGCTGATCGGCTCGGCCGGCAGCGTCGAACAGAAGGTTGCACGGCTCGAAGCCGTGGCAACGGGCGAGGAGGCGCTGGCGTTCGCCGTCAGCGAAGCCGAGGCGCGTTACGACATTGCGCAACTGGCTGTGCCCGCCACTGAAACCGGCGACGGCTGGAAGATCAATGGCACGAAGACGATCGTGTTCGACGCCGCGATCGCCCATGCCTTCGTGGTGGCCGTGCGTACCGCGGGCCAGCGCGGCGACAAACACGGCCTGTCGCTGTTCCTCGTGGACGCGAAGGCGCCCGGCATCAGCCTGCGCAACTTCCAGACGATCGATGCACGCGAAGCCGCGCACGTCAGATTCGACGGCGTGGCCGTGAGCAAGGCCGATCTGATCGGTGCTGCCGGTGCAGCCCACGACCTGATCGAAGCTGCCCTCGACCGCGCGAATGCCGCGCTGGTGGCGGAGTCGGTCGGCGTGCTCGAAGCACTGCTCGAACACACATCAGAACACCTGACGACGCGCACGCAATTCGGCGCGCCGCTCGCGAAATTCCAGGCGCTGCAACACCGCGTGGCCGACATGCTGATCTCGCTCGAACAGAGCAAGTCGATGGCCTGCGCAGCCGCGATGGCCGTCGACGGGAACGATCCCGAGCGTCGCCGCCGGTTCGTGTCGGCTGCGAAGGCCTATGTCGGCGACGCGTGCCGCTCGGCCGGCGAATGGGGCATCCAGCTCCACGGCGGCATGGGTATGACCGAAGAGTGCCGCGTCGGCCACTACGCCAAGCGCATGTTCGCGATCAACATGACCTATGGCGACGCGAGCTGGCATCTGCAACGCTTCATCTCACAGCGTCTCGCACTGGAGGCGGCATGAGCCTGAACGGAGCAGCGTATATCGTCGGCGCTTACGAGCACCCGACGCGCAAGGCCGACGACCTGTCGGTGCTGCGCCTGCACGCCGACGTGGCAAAGGGCGCGCTCGAAGATGCAGGCCTCAGCAAGGACGATATCGACGGTTACTTCTGCGCTGGCGACGCGCCGGGCCTCGGCACCACCTCAGTCGCAGAGTACCTGGGACTCAAGCTGCGCCACGTCGATTCGACCGAGTGCGGCGGTTCCGCGCCGATTCTTCACGTGGCGCACGCGGCCGAAGCGATCAAGGCCAACCGTTGCAACGTGGCGCTGATCACGCTCGCGGGACGTCCGCGCGCAGCGGGCGCCGCGCTGTCGCTGAAGGCGCCGGACCCGGACGCGCCGGAAGTCCAGTTCGAACTGCCGTTCGGCCCGGCCACGCAGAATCTGTACGGCATGGTCGCGAAGCGTCACATGCACGAGTTCGGCACCACCAGCGAACAACTCGCGTGGATCAAGGTCGCGGCCTCGCACCACGCTCAGCACAACCCGAACGCGATGCTGCGCAACGTCGTGACCGTCGAGGACGTCGTCAATTCGCCGATGGTGTCCGATCCGCTGCATCGGCTGGATTGCTGCGTGATGAGCGACGGCGGCGGTGCGCTGATCGTCGCGCGCCCCGAAATCGCGAAGAAGCTCAAACGTCCGCTCGTCAAGGTGCGTGGCACGGGCGAGGCCCCCAAGCACGCGGCTGGCGGCAAGATCGACCTGACCTGGTCGGCGGCGAAGTGGTCGGGTGCGGCTGCGTTCGCCGAGGCCGGTCTCACGCCGCAGGACATCAAGTACGCGTCGCTGTACGACAGCTTCACGATCACCGTGCTCATGCAGCTCGAAGACCTCGGCTTCTGCAGGAAGGGTGAGGGCGGCAAGTTCGTGATGGACGGCAACCTGATCTCGGGCGTCGGCAGGCTGCCGTTCAACACCGACGGCGGTGGACTGTGCAACAACCATCCGGCCAACCGCGGCGGCGTCACGAAGGTGATCGAAGCGGTGCGCCAGTTGCGTGGCGAGGCCCATCCCGCCGTGCAGGTCAAGAACTGCGATATCGCGCTCGCGAACGGTATCGGCGGCGCGCTGGCGTCGCGTCACACCGCGGCCACGCTGATCATGGAACGGGAGTAATCATGAGCACGACCCAACCGACTGCCGGCGCGCCGGCTCAGGGCGCCACGCCCGCCGCGCGACCCGCGGCGAAGCCTGCTGGCCCGCGTCGCATCCATGCACCGCGGGTGCTGCCCGAGGTCATGCCGTTCTGGGAAGCCGCGAAAGAGGGCCGCCTGCTGATCAAGCGCTGTGAGGACTGCGGCGAAACGCATTACTACCCGCGCGACATCTGCCCGCATTGCATGAGCTCCAACACCGAATGGCTCGACACGAAAGGCGTGGGCACGGTTTATTCGTTCAGCACGATGGGCAAGGACGAGGGGCGCTACACGCTCGCTTACGTGACGCTCGACGAGGGCGTGACGATGCTGACCAATCTGGTCGACTGCGATCCGGCAGCGCTCTCGATTGGCCAGCGCGTGAAGCTCGTCTTCAAGCCGAGCGAGGGTGACTATCCGGTCGCGATGTTCACGCCGGTCTGAACGAAACACAGAGAGGACACCAGGCATGTCAGCCGATTTCAAGGAACAACACAGCCGCCACGATCCCAGCAAGGGTCCGCTGTCGCGTTTCACGCTCATCGACGCCTCGCGCGTGCGCGCGGGCCCTACGGCCATGCGTGTGTTCGCGGACATGGGCGCGCGCGTGATCAAGCTGGAGATCCCGCCTGGCGCGCCGGGCGGTGACGACATGATCGGCGGCCGCGATCATAACCGCGCCGACTATGAGAACCTGCACCGCAACAAGGAGAGCCTGACGCTGAACATGAAGGACCCGGCCGGCCTCGAGATTCTCCGTGGACTGGTCCAGCGGGCCGACGTGTTCATCGAAAACTTCCGCCCCGACGTCAAGGATCGCCTCGGCATCGGCTACGAAGCCTTGCGTGCCGTCAATCCGCGCCTCGTGTACGCGAGCATTTCGGGCTTTGGCCAGGACGGCCCGTATGCGAAGTGGCCCGGTTTCGACTCGATTGCGCAAGGCATGGGCGGCTTGATGAGCCTGACCGGCAAACCGGGCGAAGGTCCGATGCGCGTCGGCATCCCCATTGCAGACCTTTGTTCGGGGCACTTCTGTGCGCAGGCGATCATGACCGCACTGCTTGAACGCGAAGCCTCGGGCGAGGGCCAATGGGTGCAGACCTCGCTGCTCGAAGCGCAGATCGCGATGCTCGACTTTCAAGCCGCGCAGTGGCTCGTGGACAACAAGGTGCCGCAGCAGGTCGGCAACGAGCATCCGCTCACGGTGCCGACCGGCGTGTTTCCGACAAAGGACGGCTTCCTGAACCTGGCCGCGATCGGCAATTCGATGTTCGCGCGCCTGTGCGAGGCGCTCGGCCTCGTGCACCTGGTCGGCCAGCCCGGCTACGAGTCGGACCCGGCGCGCGTCGAAAACCGCGATGCGGTCAACAAGGCGGTCGGCGAGGTGTTCCTCACGCGCACCACGCGCGAGTGGACCGAACTGCTGATCAAGGTCGGCGTGCCGTGCGGCCCGATCTACAAGGTCAACGAAGTATTCGACGATCCGCAGGTCAAGCATCTGGGCATCGCGTGGCCGGCCAACGTGCCGGGCAAGGGCGAAGTGTCGCTCGTCGGCACGCCGTTCCGTCTGTCGCGCTACCCACGCGCGCAGACGCCGCGCCTCGCGCCGCAGCAGGGCGAGCATACCCAGGCGATCCTGAACGAGCTTGGCTACGACGATCGACAGATCGAGCAGTGGCGCTCAGCCTTCGTGGTCTGACGCGCATTAACGGCAGGTACAGAACAGGGAGACGAAATGGCACGATTGGTCGCCGGATTCGGTTCATCGCACAGCATCATGCTGGTTTGCCAGCGCGAAGACTGGCAGCAGGGTTTCAAGCAGGTCGATCCGAAGAATCCGCATTACTTCGACCGCCTTGGCAACCCCACGACTTATGACGAACTGCTCAAGATCGCCCCGACGGATTCTGAGGCGATGGTGACGGCCGAAAAAATGGGCGAGCGCTACGATCGGGCCGAAGCGGCCATGGACGAGATGCGCGAGCGTATCCGCGCGGCGAAGCTCGACGTGCTGCTGGTCGTCGGCGACGACCAGACCGAGCTGTTTCGCACGACCTGCAATCCGGCCGTCGCGATCTACTACGGCGAGACGATCCGCAACGCGAAGCGCGTATCGAGCCCGAACGAAAGCTGGTACGCGAAGGCGCGCACGATGCGCCAGGAGCCGGATGCCGACGTGCACTATCCGGTCAAGGCCGACATGGCGCGCTGGCTGATCCGCGAGCTGTGCGACCGCGATTTCGACATCACGGCGATGGACGGTCTCGAGCGCGACCAGTACGAGGGGCATGCGTTCTCGTTCATCCACCGCCGCTATTTGCAGGGTCTCGACCTGCCGGTGATTCCGGTCATCATCAACACGTTCGATCCGCCGAACCAGCCCACCCCGCGCCGCTGCATCCAGCTCGGCCGAGCGCTGCGCGAGCTGATCGCGGCGTATCCGGAAGACCTGCGCGTGGGCGTGCTCGCATCGGGCGGCCTGTCGCACTTCGTCGTGGACGAGGAACTCGACAACGGCATCATCGACGCGATCCGCCGCAAGGACACCGAATGGCTGGCTGCACTCGATACGAAGAAGCTTCAGGCTGGCAGCTCGGAGATTCGCAACTGGCTCATCGGCGTCGAGGCAATGAAGTCGCTCGACCTCGAATGGGTCACCTACGTGCCCGGTTACCGCACGGCGGCCCTGACCGGCACGGGCCTCGCTTTCGCGGCCTGGCATACGCTCGACTGAACGCGCTAGTCCTGTCCGCCCAGGACAGGGCGCTCGCATCGCATCTCAAGTTTCTTTCAGGAAAGTACAACACATCATGGCTGACCAAAACGTACAGCGCCTGCGCCGGCTCGATTGCTGCGCCGTGTCGGACGCGCTCGACAAACTCAAGCTGAGCGGTGTGGTGAGCGGTTTGCCGCAACGCGCCGGTGCGGGCCGCATCGCGGGCCGCGCGATCACCGTCAAGCTCGACACCGGCGAAGCGCCCCCGGGGCCGCCGGTGCACCTTGGCTGCACGGCCATTGAACAGGCCGACGGCGAGAACGTGATCGTCGTTGAACAGCGTAGCGGCGTGGAAGCCGGTTGCTGGGGCGGTCTGCTGTCGCTCGCGGCGAAGGTGCGCGGCGTGGCCGGCGTGGTCGCGGACGGCCCGGTGCGCGACATCGACGAAGCCGTGGCCTACGAACTGCCGGTGTTCAGCCGCGCGACGACGGCGCGCACCGCACGCGCGCGCGTGGTCGAGAGAGGCACGAACATTCCGGTGCAGATCGGCGACGTGCGCGTGGAGGCGGGCGACTACGTCGTGGCCGACAACAGCGCCGTGATCTTCATTCGAGCAGCCGACATCGAAGCCGTGCTGGAAGTAGCCGAAATGATCGTCAACAAGGAGGCCGCGATGGCCAAGGCGATTCTGGCCGGCACGCCGGTCGGACAGGTGATGGGCGGCAACTACGAGCACATGCTCAAGTGAGCGGCATCCGGACAAACCCAGAGAATAAGCAGGAATCCATACCATGACGACTCAGGACCGAAACGTCGAGCGTGCAGCGAAGCTCGATACGGCGACTCTCTCCGACGCGCTCGACAAGCTCGGCATCGTTGGCCAGTGCTACAAGATCAAGCCGCGCAGTACTGATTTCCGCGCCGCCGGCCGCGCCTTTACGATCAAGTACGGTCCGGCTTCGAACCCGCCGGGCACGGTGGGCGACTTCATCGACGATGTGCCGGTCGGCAGCATCGTCGTGCTCGACAACAGCGGCCGTGAAGACGCCACCGTGTGGGGCGACATCCTGACCGAGATCGCGCACCGCCGCGGCATCGCCGGCACAGTGATCAACGGCGTGTGCCGCGACGTCGCGCTGTGCCTGAAGCTCGGTTACCCCGTGTTCAGCCGCGACCACTGGATGCGCACTGGCAAGGACCGCGTGCAGGTCGAAGCCGTGAACGTGCCGGTCGACATCGGTGAAGCGCGTGTCGCGCCGGGCGACCTGTTGCGCGGCGACGCCGACGGCGTGATCGTCATCCCGCGCGAGCACGAGGACGCCGTGCTCGACGTCGCCGAAACGATTCACCACGCCGAAGAAGCGATCCGCGAGGCCTGCCGTGGCGGCATGCGGCTCGACGAGGCGCGCAAGCAGTTCAAGTACCACCAGCTGCAGACCCGGGGGAAGTGAGCATGAGCGTCATCAAGGAACACGATCAGGCGAGCACGACCCGCCTCGATTTCGAACGCGTCGACCGGGAGGTCGTCGAAGCCGCGCGGAACGTGCCGGCCGCCGCGCTGCACGAGGCCGGCGGCAAGATCGGCGTGCTGCCGACTTCTATCAAGCCGGTCGCGCCGGGCTTCAGGATCTGCGGCACGGCGTTCACCGTGCATTCGCCGGGAGGCGACAACCTCTGGCTGCACCGTGCCATCGTCGCGGCGAGGCCGGGCGACGTGCTGGTGGTGTCGACGAACGGCGCGTACGACCATGGCTACTGGGGTGAGGTCATGACCACGGCGGCCAAGGTGCGCGGTCTCGCGGGCCTCGTCATCGACGGCTGCGTGCGCGATGCCGACCTGCTCGAACAGATCGGTTTCCCGGTCTTTTCGCGCGGCCTGTCGATCCGCGGCACGGGCAAGGACTATGGCGCGATCGGCTGGCTCAACGCGCCGGTGCTGCTCGGCAACACGACTGTCGAGGCCGGCGACCTGGTCGTCGGCGACCGCGACGGTGTGGTCGTGGTCCCGTGCGCCCGTGCGGCCGAAGTGGTGGCAAAGGCCGCGCAGCGCGAACTCGACGAAGCGGCGATCTGCAAGCGCATCGAGGCCGGCGAGACCACGATGCAGATCTACGGCTTTCACTGAATCGAACGTACCGGAGGGATGGCAATGGGTGAGATGGCACCGGGGCAGGCGCCGGAGTTGGTGGTCGATGGCCGCGAGGCTGTCATCACGCTGCGCCGTCCGCAGGTCGCGAACCGCCTCGAATTTACCGATCTCGAGACGATTCGCGGCTATGTGCGCGAAGTGAACGCAATGGAGCATGTGCTCGTGCTTCATTTGCGCGCCGAGGGCAAGCATTTCTGCTCGGGCTTCAATATCAACAGCGTCGGCGGCGGCAATATCGGCGAGTCCTTCGAGGCCCTCGCGGGAGAGCTCGAAACCGCGCGGCCGGTGACGATCGCCGCGGTGAACGGCGGCATCTATGGCGGCGCGACCGATCTCGCGCTGGCCTGCGATTTCCGCTACGGCGTCACGCATTCGCAGATGTTCGTGCCGGCCGCGAAGCTCGGCCTGCTGTTCTATCAGGGCGGGCTGCACCGCTATGTGTCGCGTCTTGGCGTGAACATGGCCAAACGTCTGCTGCTCACGGGAGCGAGCTTCGATGCGACGCAGATGCGCGATTGCGGATTCCTCGACGAGGTGGTCGAGGCCGCTCGTCTCGACGAAGTCACGGGCGCATTGGGTGCGCAACTGGCTGGTATGGCGCCGCTCGCGCTGCTCGGCATGAAGAAGCATCTGACGCGCATCGCGGCGGGCCGCTTCGATGCTGCCGATTACGCGCAGGATCTGGCCCGCGCCGATGCCTCCGACGATCTGCGCGAGGGTGCGCTTGCCTGGCAGGAAAAGCGCGCGCCCATATTCAAAGGGCGCTGAACGGCGCTGAAGGTCTTTTTCTCGAGGGCGCGTTTTGCGCCCGATTCTTCTCGGGGTTCACCAGGCAATGACCGCAGCAATCCATCCGTACATCCGCAAGATCATCAACGGCGAACTGGCACCGCCGCCGATCAGTGCCACGCTCGGCAACAGGATCGTCTCGCTCGATATCGAGGCCGGCCGTATCGAATGCGAGTATCAGGCCCAGCCCGCGTTCGCCAACCCGGCGGGCCAGGTCCAGGGCGGCATGCTCGCGGCAATGCTCGACGACGTCACCGCGTTGCTGTGCATGGCCGCGCTTGGCGAGGGCATGCATTGCGCGACATTGAATCTGAATGTGTCGTTTCTGCGTCCGGCCAAGCCCGGCCTGATTGCAGGTCGCGCGAATCTCGTGCGTCAGGGGGCGCGCGTCGTCAATGCGGAGGGCGAACTCTGGCAGGACGGCAAGCTGCTCGCGACCGCAGTCACGGTCAATATGGTCGCCTGATTTCAGCGCTCAGCGGCTAAGCCGTTCTTAATCGGCCGCATGGTTCGCACCTGCGGCCGGACTTGTTTCCTCATGCGGGGCCGTCTGCGCAGCCAATGCTTCGTCATCGTCATGACACGTCAGGGGAAATCCGCGCCGCCTACCATCATGGCCTGGCGGAAAGGCTCGACCAGCTCATTCAACGTGCCAATTAGAAGGGACTTGTCGCGCCTGATTTCTCCAATCGGTCCGCCGACGCTCAAGGTCATCGGTTCGTCCCCCTTCCTGGTCGGCAACAGCATGGCCAACGCGGCAGCCCCCGGCATCGAGGTCCCGGCGGAAAATGCATAGCCATCGCGGCGAGCCTGCGCGATTCTTTTCCGGGCTTCTTCGATGGCGAGGCGAAGGGAGCCGTCTCGCTCAAGCGCATTCACCTTGCGCAATATGGATCCGACTTCCCGATCCGTTTTCGTTGTCAACAGCATCACGCCGGCTGCACTGTGGAACAACGGTCGAAGCGCCCCGTTCGAAGTCGTGAATCGTCCAATTCGGGTTGCTTGTAGAACGTGCAGGTAGCGAACGTGTATACCTTGCTGCACACCGATCATGACGGTGTGGCCGCTGCGTTCGAGAACACCTTCCATAAGGCGCAACAGGCTATGCGCACTGTACATCTCGTCCTGGATCCATGCGGTCGCAAGCGCGACACGCAGGTTTGGCGCGTACATCCCCGTTCTTGACTCGTGGTCGAAATAGCCTGACACCGTGAGGCTTTTCATCAGAACGGACGTGCTCGATTGTGGGTAGCCGAGCGATTGTGAGATCTCCTTGATGGTCGCAGGCCGGCGAGTTTCCGCGAAGTATTCGAGTAGCTCGAGGACCCGGTGGGCCGATTTGACCTTGGGTACGATTTCCATGTGAATGATTTTACATCACGTATGTGATTGATATGGTCGAGCGAATTATAGACCGACTAAGCTGCATGCCAGCTCGCCGAAGTGTGAGCGCAAGACGCCTGCACAGGTATGCCACTAGTGGAGACATCCAGAGCAGGCGACGGTGACGCGAAAGCGCCGCCCCAAAAAGGCCTGGAGGAGACGAGCATGGAAAACGTTGGAAACGTGCTGCACGCGGTCGGCATCAGGAAGGGCGCCCGATATCGTGCATGGCTTTTGTTGTTGCTGAGCCTGATCTACGCATCGAGCTTCATCGATCGAATCTTCATTGCCGTGGTGGGGCAGTCGATCAAGGTCGACATGAACCTGACCGACTTGCAGCTGGGAGTACTGGGCGGCCTCGCATTTTCGCTGTTCTATGCATCGCTGGGTATTCCGATGGCCCGGCTGGCCGACCGGATGAACCGCATTACGCTGATCTCCGTGTCGATCGTGGCCTGGTCGGTAATGACTGTCCTGTGCGGCACGGCCGGCAATTTCATGCAGTTGCTTCTGTACCGGCTCGGCGTCGGTATCGGCGAAGCTGGCAGCACGCCCACCGCGCATTCGCTGATCTCCGATGAATTCCCCGAAGGGCGCCGCGCCACGGCGATGGCGATCTATGCGCTTGGTCCCCCGCTCGGGGCGATCGGCGGGGCGATCGGTGGCGGCTGGATTGCACAGCATTTCGGCTGGCGCCCGGCGTTCTGGGTCGTCGGGGTGCCGGGCCTGATTCTTGGCATCATCGCGTACCTGACCTTGCGCGAGCCCGAGCGGGGCGCAATGGATCGCGTTGCCGCGGTGAACGCAGAACGCAATTCTTCACTGCGCGCCATCGTGGCGATCCTCGCTCGCAGCCCGCTCTTCCTGCAACTGTTGTTCGGCACGGTGATCGGCGCATTTGCCCAGTACGGCATCAATCTGTTCATTCCGGCTTATCTGACGCGCGAATTCGGACTGAATGCCGCGCAGGCCGGAATGATATTCGGCCTCACGATCGGCGTCGGCGGCGCGATCGGCACGACATTCGGCGGATGGCTGGCCGACAAGCGCGGCGCTACGGACCCGCGCTGGTATGCCTGGGTGCCGGGCTGGGGAACGCTGCTCGGGTTCGTCCCGCTTGCCCTCGCTTTTCTGCAGTCCGACTGGCATGTCGCGGCGGCGCTGATCTTTCTGGCCACGATCCTGCTGAGTTCCTGGAACGGCCCGACCTTCGCCGCGATTCACGGCCTCGTGGCGCCCCGCATGAGAGCCACGACCTCCGCCTTCGTGTTCCTGCTGATGAACTTCATCGGTCAGGGGGGCGGCCCGGCCTTTATCGGCTTCCTGAGCGATCACCTTGCTGCCCGTCTGTTCGCGGGCGGGGATTACGCGAAAGTCTGCCACTTCGCGCGTGGTGCGCACGGCGCGATGGGGGCGGCGCTCGATTCGCCGCTCGCGCATGCCTGTGCGGACGCTTCGTCGAGCGGACTGCGTTACGCCATGCTGTCGATGTGCGTGCTACTTGTGTGGGCTGCGTTCCACTACTTGCTCGCCGTGCGCCACGTCGCGAAGCGTTGTTAATCCGCATATCGTCCAGTCACCATCAAGACAGAGATCATCATGCTTACCGAAGAACAGAATCGTCAGTTAACCCAGGTGGGCTCCGGGACGCCGATGGGTGAGCTATTGCGGCGGCATTGGCACCCGATCGCCGGTATCGACGAACTCGAGCGCGAGACGATCAAACCGGTGCGGCTGCTGGGCGAGGATCTGGTGCTCTACAAGGATCTGAGTGGGCACTATGGCCTCCTGGAGCGCTACTGCGCGCATCGCGGCGCCGACCTCGCGTACGGCTTTGTCGAGCAAGAGGGATTGCGTTGCAACTATCACGGCTGGCAGTACGGCAATGGCGGACAGTGCGTCGCACAGCCTTACCAGGATCTGGTGGCGCCGCAAGGCGCGATGCGCGATCGGATCAGATTGAAGGCCTACGAGGTCCGCGCATGCGCGGGTCTGCTGTGGGCCTATCTCGGTCCTCAACCGGCCCCCCAATTGCCGGACTGGGAGCCGTTCCACTGGCGCAACGGCTTCGTGCAGGTTGCGTTCGCGAACGTGCCGTGCAACTGGCTGCAGACCCAGGAAAATTCGATCGATCCGCTGCATTTCGAGTGGATGCACGCGAACTGGGGGCGCCGCCTGCGCGGCGAGCAGGACTATGCGCCCACGCACCTGAAGATGGCGTTCGAGGAGTTCGAACACGGCTTCATCTACCGCCGCGTTACCGAGGATACGGACGAATCGCATCCGCTCTGGACCGCCGGCCGCGTATGTCTGTGGCCAAACGGCTTTTTCCTTGGAGATCATTTCGAGTGGCGTGTGCCAGTTGACGACGAGAACACGCTCAATGTGACCTGGTCGTACATACGCGTCCCCCGCGAGTCGGAGCCCTATGTTCAGGAGAGCATTCCGACGTGGCATGCACCGGTCAAGGATCCCCGGACGGGTCGATGGATCAGTTCGCACGTGATCAACCAGGACATCGTCGCGTGGTGCGGGCAGGGGCGAATTGCGGATCGCACCCGGGAAAACCTGGCCGCCAGCGATGCGGGCATCGTGATGGTCCGCCGTCAGTATTTCCGGGACATGGAGGCCGTAGCCCAAGGGCGCGATCCCAAGGGCGTCCTTCGTGAGCCGGCCGGGGCGCAGGGTATCCCGCTACCCTGTGGCGACTGGCGGGATTTCTTCGCGAACAGCCTGCCGCGCAGCGAGTACGAGCGTCACCCGAAATGGAGCAAATTGCTGCACCACTTCCTGTTCCATCCGGGGCAGCCCGAGGCGGTCCGCAGAGCGTGCGAAGCGGCCACGGGCGTGGCGATGAAGGACGTCGACAGCGCCGCCGTGGCGGTTTGACGTTGTGTCGGATCGGGACGTCGTCGAATCGAGCGAGGTCTTCGAGGCACAGTCTTGCGCAGTAGTGCTACGGCTCGAACTCAATCCGGCCGGGGCGAGTCCGAACGGCTCGGGAAACTCGTTTGGCCAGCCGATTGGCGCGAGATCACAGAATTGAAGCGGCAGTTGCAGGAACGTGCCGCCGACGTGTTCGATGTGAGCAGTACCGCGTTGAGCGAGCCGCAGATCGATTTGAAGGAGCTGCATGCGAAGATCGGCCACTCACTCTGGAGAACGATTTTAAAAAGCGGCGCGCTCAACAAAGCGGGATTCCTGAGCGCAAAGCGATGGTCGATCGCACGCACGCGTTGCCTGTTTCTCAGCAGCCGCGACTCGTCGCTATCGCGAGATGGAGGGGGATTACGACCTTCCAGCAAGGCCATTCCTGACGCGTCCCATGATGACGTGGTTCTGGGACGCGTACACGAAAGATCCGCAGCAGCGCAACGAGATTTTTGCCTCGCCTCTGCGCGCCTCTACTGAAGAGTTGAAGCGCCTTCCCCCGCATTGATCCAAATTGCCAAATCAGATGTGCTGCGGAATGAGGGCGACCCGACAAGATTCGCTGGACGATCAAGCGGGCCGCGTTCCGCCGGGTATCTTTCTGGCTGAATTCTGACCGACGGTGCCCCGTAATCACTTCGGTCCTGCTCTGTGCGGGCACATGTGTTGCGGATGTCGTCAAGACGGCGGCGAAAACGCCGCACTGACTGCGGAGGGAGAGAGTCATGAGACAAACGGTGTTAGGCGTGTACGACAGGCATGCCGATGCGTGCTCAGCGCAGCGGACGCTTTCCGATGCGGGCATTGCGCGAAGCGACATTACCGTCTACTCCATTTCGGCAAGCGCTCCTCTCGAAAAGGGGCCGCGTGTCTACGCGCCTGGAAGCGGCAGCGTACGTCAACAGAAGCCGGTCTTTGATCAACTCGAGCAGTTATTTGCTCGGATCTTCCCGCAAGGGGAGTACCCACCGGATGCCGAGGACTACAGGGAGTTCATCCGCCGTGGTGGAACGATAGTCAGCGCCGATGTGTCGGAAGTGCAGGTCGAAATGGCGCTCGATGTCATGCGCCGCGCGGGCGCGGCCGATATAGAAGAGAGGGCTGCCGCGTGGCGGCAGCGTTCCGGGGAAACGGGCATTCCTGCGCACCGTGGCAGCTCCACAGTTCACGAGTCATCCGCCCGGTACGACGCATCAGTCGGGCAGCAGAAGCAGGACGCCGAGTTTTCATCAGTTCAACCAAAAATCGTCAGCGGAATGCAACAGGTAACGACGCGCACGCAGGACCCTGTGGATGATCTGTCCACGGAGCGCAGGCAGCAACAGACCTCGGAAGCGCCTGACGTTGGGAGCCCGCGCACATTGGCGGATGTGACTGCCGGCGTCAAATCCCACGCGTCCTATCCATCTGAGAGGAGCCCAGTACCAGCGCAAGAGAACTCGCTATCGGACCGCGCAGGCGATCCGCTCATGGCCACCCCGCTCGACGATGATCCTTACGACGCCGAATTTCGCAGAGACTTCAACGACCACTACGCGACCACCGGTGGGACATATGACGAATACCGACGCGCCTACACGCATGGAGCCACGCTCGGGCACGACGAACAATATCGCGCGGGGGACTGGGAATCGATCGAGCCTAGTGCTCGTGAAAACTGGGAGGCGCGTTACCCCGAAAGTGGGTGGGAACGATTCAAGGCTGCAGTGCGCCATGGGTGGGAACGCGTTACGGGCAACTGACGCTCACGGCAACCCGACGAGGCCCTGGCACGCGGTATGCGCGGTCGTCGGAACACGAATCCCACCAAGGACCTCAAGCTGCCGCTCTAGTCCGGCGTGAGGATTTCCGGCAAGAGCGACCGATACACCCTGATCGGGGGATCTAATTGAGGCGGGAAGCATCGTGGACACTAACGGAAAGTCAGGCGAACAAACGGGTGGATGTGCGTGCGGCTCGGTACGATTTCGCGTCAGCGGGGCGCCCCGGCGCGTGTCGATTTGCCATTGCATGACCTGCCGGCGAATTCATGGCAACGTGTTTGGCGGTTATGCAATGTTCGAGCGAAGCGCCGTGGAATTTTGCGGCCCTACCCAGGCGTGGCAGAGTTCGCCCCGTGGGCGGAGACATTTCTGCGCGACATGCGGTTCGGTTGCGTTCATGGAATACGTCGACAGCGACGAACTGGACTTGCCGCTGGGAGCTTTCGACCGCGTAGGTCTCTACGAGCCGACCTACGAGCTCTGGTGCCGCCACAAGGAGCCGTGGTTACCGAAAGGAGTACGGGTCGAATATAACGAAGACAGACCCACGGAAGATCTGCAATGAGCGTCAGGAAGCGGATGGCAATTCTCACTGCGTTGCCGTCAAGGGGCGCCGCGGTCGTCATGTCAGAACGTGGCGGCGCCAAGTACCCAAGGGGGCACACGGCGTGCGTTGCCAGACCTGCGACGGCAGCGCTCAAAGCGCTCCCTGCAACTGGAGAAGATTATGAATCGGATTACGAAGATACTGAGCGCATCTGCCCTGATCGTCAGTACTTGTGCGTTTGCGCAGACAACCGGCAACGTCAAGCCCGCAGACCGCGGCACGCAGAATGCGCAGCCCGGTAAGAGTGGCGAGGCCATGAGCCGTGCGGCGGACACCGGAACGACCCAGCCTGCAAGTGGCACTCTCATGCAGAAGCGCGAAAATGCCATGTCAGCCGAGGGTGCCTCAGGCGCCAACGCTACCGGAAAAATGAAACAATAACGTATGCGGTTGGGAGAAGCGTCTCAGACCGGTGAGGCCGTAGTCGATGATTGACTCCTCCCCTGCGGCGACGGCGGCGAGCGCGTGAATGAGCGACGCGACGGCCTACCGGTTGAGCCGGTCCAGTGCGAACTGTCTGCAATGCACGAGGTAATCGGCTTCGTGCACAACCATCAGATCGAGAATGCTGCGCCACAGCCAGGGCGGAGCAGTACGCGTTTTCGTTCGGCCCCTCTGCAATTCGGTAAGCCATGTCTGTCGGCTTCGGGCGTCCATCTGCCCCGCATGCGCCCGCCCGACGACTAAGGCCAGGAAATGCGCGGCCTTGACCGCATCCTTCTCCGAAAGCCGGTCTGCGTCGAACTTGAGGTCCTGCGGCATCAATTCTCGAATGACGACTTTGCAACCGTCCAGGCGGGCGGCACTCATCCGATCGCCAAGCATCGGCGAGAGATGCCGGGCGCCCTCGACCACGCGTTTGGCGTTATCGAGTGGAATGCTGGCGTCATCCCGTCGCGGGGCCGCGGCCGCAACGGCTTGCTTGATGTCCACGAGGAAAGGCGGGCCGCCGGACGAACATCCGTCATCGACATTCAGCAAGACCGCATAACGGCGCCGGCCCAGCGAACTGCAGCCTTTCACCCAATATGCGGCGTCGAGTACTTTCATTTTCCCCTTCGCGCTTTTCTTGCCGGTGAGCGCCGCATAAATAGAGCTGGCAGATTTGGACTCGAAGAGGGTGCGGATTGCTTCGCGCTCTTCGTCCGATAACGGCCAGAATCGTTTGCCGAGCGGTATTGCCAGTTGGGTGTTGTCGATCGTCTGCCGGTCCAGTCGACGCCAGGACCGGTGCAGCGCGTTTTTCATCGCAATCTTCACGACCGCGGGGCGTTGTGCGGCTTTCGTCGCGTCGCTGCGGCTGTCGTCGAAGGTCTGCTCATAGCCATCGGAGAGCGCATCTATCATGCTGCTGGAAACAACGCCGGGCAGGTCCGCGCTGCGTGCGGCGGTAGTCAGCGACAGTCCGAGTCGCAGCAGATCGTGCACGGGGTTGCCGATCACACTCTGGTCAAGGTCGCGAATCTGCACTGCTACGTTGCCTTCGGCGTCGGCGATTGGGCCCAGATTACCGATATGACAGTCCCCGCCGATCCATATCGCGGGTCCGTCGGGCAGCTTGCCCGTTGGCTGGTCGTCGAGCCAGGCATAAAAGCGGGTAGCGCTGCCGCGCACATAGGCGTGTGCCGAGCGGGTCATCTTCAGTCTGCGACGTTCGGTGAGACGCGGTTGCCTTTCGTCGGGACGCGCTACCTCCTCACGTTCTGCCGGTTTCGTTGTCATGACGCTTGCCCCGGATAGGTCACCTGGCGATTCGGCATCGCCTGTGAGAACAGTGCTCCCTTAAACAGCAAGATGGAGGCCTGACGACGCTCGCCGCGCTCCGTCCCGGGCAATGTCACGGTTTGGGAATATGCCTTGCTGAACCTGCATCGAGTGACTGACGTACCGGTGGCTCCAGGCGAGGAACCAGAGGACGTTGCGCACGATGGACGCGGGTGGGGCGTTTCGGCCGATCGACTGTGCCAGTGATATCGCCATGGGCGGTCGCGATCGCAGGCGAGCCAGGAGCGATTGCGGAAAGCGCGCCTTACCGGCGGCTGGCCAAAGTATCCGCATGAGGCGGTCGACGCAAATAGATCGTCAAGGAGGAGGTCAATGTCAACCCATGCGAAACTCACGCGGTGGCGCAACGTCGGGCGATTCTGCATCGAGCGCGTCACCGACTATAGCGAGTTGCTGGCGTTGGAGGTCGAGCAGACGCGCAAGCGTCTGGTGCGCGAGTTGAGTGCACTCGTTGCCTTGGCTGTCGCGGGCCTGTTCACGCTATCGTTCGTCTGCATCGCGATCATCGCTACCGCGTGGCAGACGCCTTACTTTCTCGAAGTGGTTTGGGGGGTGGCTGCGGCCTGGCTGCTCGTTTGCGTCGTCTCTTTCCTGGTCGTGCGCACACAGAGGCCGGCGCAATCACTTCACGTTCTCAAGGACGAGATTCGCAGCGATCTCGACGCTTGCAGGGAGTCGCTCAAATGAGTCAGCCACAACACGCGCATGAGCTTGCCCGGATCACCGTTCTGGAGCGGATGGAGGCATCGCGAACGGCGCTCGTCGCGGCGAACCGGAAGGCCGCGTTGCCCACCGCGCGTGCGGCAGGGCGGCCCTCTGTCGGTAACCTGTACGCGGCGCTCACCGAAGCGCCGCGCGTGACGATGCTCGTTGCCCTCGTCGTGGGCATCATCGTGTTCGGGCCGCGCCGCACGCTGACGATTGCCGGCCGTTCCGGTCTTACCGCGTGGATCGCCAGCAATGTACGGCGGGCGCTCACACGGTGAGTGTTCAAAAGCGCGGACAGCGGGGGCGGGCACACCTTGGTTGTAAATTATCGCGACGCCACGGAAGATTTTCCATTTCGACGAGGGGTGATGATGTCCGCCGTCTCTTTCATGCTCTCGCTCGCGAGCGCCGGATCGCCCGTCAGGATCGATGAACCCACTCCGACCGTCATGTCCTCCAGCGCACCCGTCACGGCCAGGAAGCCTCGGTTCAGTCGATTCTCGGCGTCGCTCACTGCGTCCGCATAGGTATCCAACATGATTTCCGTGGCGTGGCGCCAGTACGCGACGGCCTTGGCCGTCCCGGCGAACGCAAAGCCAGCCTGTAGCCGCCACGCGCCGAGCATCGATCTCTCGTCCGCCGCCTTGACCGCGACGGCGCATTGTTCGTCGATTGAAGTCAGAACCGCCGTGCGGTTGAGTTCAAAAAACCTCTCCGCTGCGCCGACATAAAGGTCGGCCAATGCGCCGCCGTCTGCACGATTCGTTGTCGCATGCTCGCTCGCCTTGTATCTGGAACAACAACAAGGGCTTCGTTTGCCATGATCGTTTCCTCGATGGTTTGGACCGGTGTTTCGGCCGAAAAGCATCAGCAGGGAACTGATGCAGTCCGCTGCTTCGCAACCGCCATTCCCGTGACCAGAGCAGTGGGCGGGTTCACACGTCGAATTGACCATGTGTGTAGGCCGCGCCCTGCACTTATCGACGTACGACGCCCATTAGCAGCGTCACAATGAAAATAATCAGGAAAATAAAGAACAGGATCTTTGCGATGCTTGCCGCCCCCGCAGCGATGCCCCCGAATCCAAACACAGCGGCAATGATCGCGATAATGAAAAATACCAGGGCATAGTAAAGCACGTGGTGACCTCCGCCTTGAATGATTCCGCGCCGGGCTGCGCGGATGCATTCCACTTCTGAGCAACAGTCAGGCCCACCCGTGCCATTCGGACCGACGGCCTCGCCGCGAGTCAACCCGCTTGATCGAGCGGCGTCTGGTTGCCGGCCTGATGCCTGGCACCCGAACCAGTGATCGTGGCGGCGCCGTCACGATCAACTGCAACGTCAGGTCCGGTTGAGCGAGCTTCGGAAGGTCAGGGCGCGGCCGGCGCACGGGTGGCGTTTGCACGCGACATGACGTGACCGTCGGGAACGAAAACGTCGAAAGGTATGAGCCTTGCTCGATCCTGGTCACATCATGGAAGGAGAAGCCCATGTCCAACGATCGATCGACGACGAGCGCGCCAGGCAGCGAGTCGCAACCGGACAACGACACGCCCGCGGACCCCGTATCGCGAACGCGCCGCAAGGTGATGCAAAGCGCCGCGGCCGGGCTTGCCACGGTCTTTGCGGGCAACGCGCTCGCCGCCGATCCGGGCGCGCCGGATAGCAGCGGCGGCAACGCAGCGGCCGCGCCCGAAGCGAGCGCGTCGCTGAGCGACCCGCGCGGCCTGTATCCGCATCCGCCGTTTCAGGATCAGCAGCAGCCGTGGCCCGGCCTCGCGAGCCGCATGACGCCGCGTCCCGATCACGGCGAGTCGAGCTATCGCGGCAGCGGCCTGCTTGCGGGACGCAAGGCCCTCATTACCGGCGGCGATTCGGGCATCGGCCGCGCGGTGGCGATCGCATTCGCGCGCGAGGGTGCTGACGTGTCGATCGTCTATCTGCCCGCGGAGGAACCGGACGCGCGCGAGGTCGTCGCGCTGATTCGTGGCGCGGGCCGCAACGCGCTCGCGATACCCGGCGACATTCGCGACGAAGGGTTCTGCCAGCAGGCCGTCGATCGCGCGGCGAACGGCATGGGCGGCCTCGACATCCTCGTCAACAACGCGGGGCGCCAGCATAGCCACGATTCGATTCTCGACATCAGCACCGAAGACTTCGACTGGACGCTGCGCACCAATCTGTACGGCATGTTCTGGCTCACGAAGTCCGCGATTCCGCACATGCCGCCGGGCGCGGCGATCATCAACACGAGTTCGGTCAATGCCTACGATCCGTCGATCAATCTGCTCGACTACGCGATGACGAAGGCCGCGATCGCGAACTTCACGAAGTCGCTCGCCAAGCAGATGATCTCGCGCGGCATCCGCGTGAACGCGGTGGCGCCCGGTCCGTTCTGGACACCGCTGCAGGTCAGCGGCGGACAGACGATGAAGAATCTCGAGAAGTTCGGCGCCAACACGCCGATGGGACGACCGGGCCAGCCAGCGGAAATCGCGCCCGTTTATGTGGCGCTGGCGATGTCGCGCGCGAGCTATGTGACGGGGCAGGTGTATGGCGCGACGGGCGGCGAGGGGCCGCCGTGAGCGCGTGAGCGTATGTCCGGGTTCGTGGGGCGTCCGATCGAGGAGAAGAAGGGCGAGCTGCTTGCGGCCTTGCGGCGCACCGGTTGCGATTTCGCCGCACTCGGCAGAAAGATCCTCGTTCAAGTGCTGCGCGCATGGGCAACACAGCGCTGAATTCGTGCCCTCGGAACAACGCTTGCTGGCCTGTAGGTCGCCGCCATTGGCGCGCGGCGCGCGTGGCGCCGTATCGCGGCGTCGCTTATGTTCACGGAGAAACACATATGGACAAGGAACTCGAGGCCCGCATCCGCACGCGGGCGTATCACATCTGGGAAAACGACCCGTCACCGGAAGGCAAGGCCGACGACCATTGGGAAGAAGCGCGCCGGCAGATCGAGGCGGAAAGCGCCGCCGCGCAGCAGGAGCCGGTCGATCAATCCGTCGACCGCGACAAGGCCGCGCGCATCGCGCCCGAAGGGCAACTGCAGGAGATGCCGGGCGACGCGAACGAACCGCCGGAGCGGGACAAGCGCCAGCGCGCCGAATGACGCGCTCGCCACGCTTTTACACCGGCGCCGTCGATGGCGTCGCTGCAACCGGCACCGCGCGTTGGTGGCGCGTTGCCGTGTAAAAGCGGTGAATCGTGGTCAATACTTCATCGCTAGCCCGCTGGTCTTTGAGGAACTCTTCGATGTGCTGAGAGCTGATGCCGTAGCTGTCCTGGTCCGGCGTCTGCGGTGTCGCCGATTGTGTTGAAGGAAGGGGGCGGATTCATCGTGCCGGCTCTCAGGTTGGGTCCCGCTCGACGCGCGGGAGTTGATTGAAGTAATGCTCGACGCGCGCAAGGGCATACAACGCAGCGGCCGAACGCACGGCGTTTCGATCGCCCGAAAAGCGTCGCGTTTCCGCAAACGTGATGAACTTGCCGCCGCGCCGCCGGAACGACCACGCGAAACATTGCGTGCCGGGGGGCGGATCGCGGTCCGAGCCGCCATGCGCACCGCCGTCGGCGAGCCCTGTGTTCGATATCGCGATGTCGGCGCAACAGCCTTCCTGACGCAGTGCGCCTTCGGCCATTTCGCGCGCGACCGCTTCGCTGGTCAGTCCGTATTGCGCCATCGTGCTTTCCTGCACGCCGAGAAAGCCGGCTTTGCCCGACGGCGAGTAGCTGACGAAGCCGACGTCGAGACACGCGCCGCTGCCCGGCACGCTCGCGAGGTATGACGCGATCTGGCCGCTGGTGCACGATTCGGCTGTCGCGAGCTTGAGGCCTCGCGAACTAAGGAAGGACACGACCTGCATGGGAATGTTCATGGTTTTAGCCCGGTGAAGTACGACCGATCCGCACAGGCGTTGGGCGCATGCGGATGCTTCGTGAAGCAAAGCAAGGACCGGTCCGCGCTCGCGTACGACACGCGACGCGAGGCGCGCTGACTGGCCGGTTAGCGCGACTCGGGTATGTGCCTTGCGCGTCCACAATGCGAATACGCGGAGCCGAACGAGGCAGCAACTCCGAAAGAGCAAACTCCGCCAAGCGAGAAGTCAGGGGAGGTCCTCGTTCATGCGGTTGAATACGTGTTCCGCAGAGTGATCCGGCTGCAAGCGGTGGCGTAACGCGCATGAGTCAGAGGACCGCGACGATGAGGACGAAAGCTCCGCCGGGTGATGGTATCGAAAGTGAAGGCCGCGCCGAGACCGGACATGGCGCCAGGCCAGGGTTCGTAGCGGTCGTGCGAGGTGCCGTCAATGGATTTCTGCAGGACCGCTGTGCGACACTGAGCGCCAGCATTGCCTTTTACTCCGCGTTCTCACTGGCTCCCACGCTTCTTATCGTGCTGGCCATAGTCGGCTGGTTCTTCGGAGCGGACGCGGCGCAAGGGAGGCTCTTCGGTCAGATAAAGGACATCACAGGTCCCGAGGCGGCGGACGCGATGCAAGCCATCGTTCAGCACGCGCATCGTGCCAGTGGCAGCGGAGTTGCCGCCGCGCTATCTGGCGTGCTGCTTATCGTAGGCGCTTCCGCCACGTTCTCCTCGCTAAATACAGCACTGGACATCATCTTCAAGGTCGAGTCGCCGAAGGGCATCTCTGGACTGACCTTGCTTCTGCGGGCACGACTTGCGTCGTTTGGGCTGGTGATGGGGCTCGGCTTCCTGCTTGTGGTCTCGCTAGTCCTGGATGCCGCGATACAGACAGTCGGGCGCGCGGTTCTTGGGAGCGTCACACTAACCGTCGTGGCGGCCATCGCTCAGTCGATTTTTGCACTGTTGGTGATGACCGGCGGCTTCGGCGCACTCATCAAGTGGCTGCCCGACGTAAAAGTCCGACTGCGCCCTGCACTCATTGGCGGTCTGGTATCGGCGATCCTCTTCTCCGTCGGCAGACATCTGTTTGGCCTTTACCTTGCACACGCTGGCACGGCGGGCTCGTTCGGCGCCGCTGGTTCTCTCGCTGTGCTCATGATGTGGCTGTATTTCTCGGCGGCGGTCTTTCTCATCGGCGCGGAGGTCGCAGCGTGCCTCGAGCCCGCTCGCGATGCAGACGCCCAGCACACACGGACCCCTTGGCTGTCGGCCAGCCGCGAGCGCAGCGGCCGGTGACTCCGGGCGATGACGGCTCGACCCGGTTACGCCCGGGACGCACGGTTGCATCGACGCGCCGTTGCTCAGGTCCACCCGCACCGCCTCTACTACGAAACGCGGGGCGACGCGCTCCATGTTGCCGGCGGGGCTGCGCAAACTTGCCGCGGTCCGGCTCGTGGCGCCAGCAGCGAAGCGCGGCCGCAGCGACTGGCCGCCAATGCTCTATGTCCGCCGCCCGGCCCGCAAGGCGCGACGTGATCCCGGCAGCCCATACCGCAGCGCGAGCACGAGAGACAAGCCCAGCAGTGCCGTCGCGAGCGGAAAGGTGCCGGCGTTGTTGAGCGCGATTTCCATCGGACGTTCGCCGAGTAGTTCCATGCGACGGCGCGTCATTGCGGCGCCGAGGCTGTGCAGTTCGTGTTTCAGCACGCGTTCAGCGTCGGGCAGCAGGATCGTTTCCTCATCGGCGACATGGTGCACGACGTTCCGGATCAGTTGCTGAAAGAGGCCGTCATAAGCGGCGTTTTCCGGGCCCATCGAGCGCAGCTTTTCGATGGTCGCCCGCATTTCGTCGTGCTCGGGACGGCTTTTGGCGAGCGTCTCGTCGTCGCCGAGCGCACGAGCCAAGGCGGGGTAGAAGATTTCTTCCTCGAGCTGCGCGTGAATTTCCAGGGCGGCGCACACGTTGTTGACGATGGCGCGCTTGCGCCACCAAGGCGTGGACGCGTGGTAGCGGTGCGACGCGGAAAGGACATGCATGTGGTCGAGCCGGATCATGGCGGTGATCGACGGCGACATCGATGAAGCGTTATCTGACATGGGGTTCTCCTTGGCGCCGGTAGTGCGCATGGTGGTCCGTAGGCTACGCGTTGCTTTCGTCTCGGCGACATGGCGCATGCGGCGTGCCTGTGCCGGCGAGCATTCGTGCGTAGACGCAAGCGGAGGATTCCTCATCACTCGTCCGCGGTTGCGTCGGTGGCGTTGTTCCACGTCAGGACCCGCACGTCGATATGCATTCGCTCGTCCGTTTCACGGCACCAGGACCGAGGGGCGGCATCCTTCGCATTTGCGCACCGAGCCGGGAATGGGCCGTGCTGGATTTCGCTGCTGTTATTGCGCGGCGCCGTGGGCCCAGGATCGGTTTGGCGAGCCCGCATGCCCGCGCGACAGAAACCTGTTTAAGGGAGGTGAACCATGAAATCCTTGACTAAAACGATTCTGTTCTCTGCGCTGGCGATGGCACTGTCGGGTGGCGCGTTCGCGCAGGCGAATGGTGGCGGTGGCGGTGGCGGAGCGGGCGCTGGTGCTGGTGCCGGCGCGGGCGGCGGTAACGCTGGCGGCGCGGCCGGAATCACGTCTCCGGGTGGCCCCGGCGACGCGCCGCGGGCGACAGGCACCGGCGGCGGTATGGGGACCGGCAAGGGCGCAACATCTACCAGCCAGTCGACGAACCAGCCCAGCGGGATGAACAACAGCACGCGTCCCAATACAGGCCACGGCACGAACGATACCGCTGGCGGGACGAGCCATAACGCCCAATAAGCCGTGCGGAGTTGGTGACTTCGCCCTCGTATTCGATCAGTGGCCCGCCAGTGGCGCGCGGCCGCAATGCTGACAGCCGCTCGCCGTGCACCGGCCAGCGGCGTGCCGTGATACCTCGCGGTGACATCGCGTTGCCCTTCATGCCGTAACGGGCTGGTCTAGGATGTCCCTTCAGCGGCGCTTTGTGAACTTACCGAGTCGCGGTCATGCCGAAGATGGCGACGAAGCGATCCTCCGGCAGTCTTCACGCGGATCTAAGGTCTGTCGCCAATTTGCGGGTAACATAAGGCACACTGATCGCGGAGACGACAGATGCGACTTGCTGACTTTATCTCGCGAGACATGGAGCCGATTCTGGCGCAGTGGGAGGCGTTCGCAGCCACTCTTCTGCCGGCAGCGGCCAACCTGGAGGCACCAGGGCTGCGTGATCACGCGCAACAAATCCTGCTCGCCGTGGTAAAAGACTTGCGGACCTCGCAAACCCGGGAGGCTCAGCGCGAAAAGTCGATGGGGCGCGCCCCGGTACTGATCGATGCCACCGAAACTGCAGCGCAAACCCATGCGCTGCTCAGGGCGCGTGCTGGGTTCAATATCAATCAGCTTGCCGCCGAGTACCGGGCACTGCGCGCAAGCGTCCTGCGCCTCTGGATAGACGAATGCGAGCCTCGCGCGCCCCATCTGGAGGACATGATTCGTTTCAACGAAGCGATCGACCAGGCACTTGCAGAATCGATTGGTTTTTTCAGCGCGCAAGTCGAACAGAACAGAAACCTGCTGCTCGGCATGCTGGGACATGACATGCGCAGTCCGCTGCAGGCGATCCGGATGACTGCATCATATCTGGCAGCGCTGAATGCTGGTGAGCGGGTCTCGGAGGCCGCCGCCCGTCTGATCCGTAGCGGAGCCCGGATGCAGGCGCTGCTCGACGACCTCAGTGATTTCAACCGGACCAGACTGGGGCTCGGGATCAATGTCATACCGACGAGTATCAATCTGGCGGATGTACTAGCTGACGAACTGGAGGAACTACACGCGGTACATCCGGACAGGCAGATCGAACTGAGTGTCAGCGGCGACGTAGAGGGAACCTGGGATAGCCGGCGCCTGCAACAACTGCTTCAGAACCTGGTATTGAATGCTCTCAGATACGGCGCGCCGGACACACCGGTGTACGTGGACGTGCGCGGGGATGCGGCGCAGGTCCGAATCGACGTCAGAAACTGCGGACCTGCCATCGAGCGCGCGACGCTCGCGCGCATCTTCGAACCCCTGACGCGAGGAGCAGACCTTTGGCAGCAATCTGGCGGCGAGGGTAACCTCGGACTTGGTCTGTACATCGCACGCGAGATCGCCAAGGCCCATCACGGAGCAATCGAAGCGTGCTCCGACGACACGGAGACCGTCTTCTCGGTGTCACTGCCGCGCGGACTCGGGACGCCAGACGGGCATTGACCCTGTGCGCGGCAAGTGCGGACCACGGTCCCAACCGCCGCGGGCTCGCGGGCTTCGCACCGCATGGTCCGCGGCCATGCGTTCCGGACGGTCCGGTCTCAAGCGCTGCCTCCTTTGCTCCGGTTGTCCTCGAATCGCGCCAGGGGGACAGCGTTTTCAATGGGCTGGAGGCGACCATGTTCGCCTGATGATGGGCCGCTCCTGTTTGCCGCCGTTTCACGGCTACCGTCGCCGCAGTAATGCGGCCGCGAGCAGGCCGCAGCCGAGCGCGACGTAGACGGCGCCGAGCGAGCGGTCCGACAAGTGCGCCTCGAAGCCCGGTGTGAGGCGCGCGGGCACAACCTTGTAGTCAACCACATATGCAGTCAACGCGGTCGCGGCCGCAGCGCCCGCGGCGGCCGCTGGCAGTCGTTGCGGACGAGCACCCGCGATCCGCTCGACCAGCGTTTCGAACAGCACCGCCCAGAAGACGGCGGCCGCCTGGTGAATCGCGAAACCCATCAGCGTGTGGCGCATGCTGAAGCCGCGTTCGTGGAGGGCGCGGCGCGGCCACAGGCTGTGAGTAACCGCGTTGATCGGCGCGAAGGGCGCGCCTTTCTCGTCGGCGGACGCTGCGGCTGCGGCCGCCGCCGCGAAACCGCCGGCGACCAGACCCGAAGGCACCGCGCGGCGCATACTGGCACGGAGCCCGGCGGGCGCGGGGGGAGAAAGGTCGACGTCGGTGGTTTTCATTGCGGAACTCCGGTTAGTGCGCGCGCTCGTGTTCATGGTGGCCAATGCTGCAATTCGGTAAGCCATGTCTGCCGGCTACCCGGACGGAGCACGAATGCGACCGTACGCCGGGAATTTCCGGATGATTCGGGTCGAGCCCGGCAAAACGGAATCACGAGAAAATCTCGGACGTCAGCCACGCCAACACCAGGATGCTCATGGCCGCCGCGGCCAGCCAGCTGCAAGCCCGCAGTGTCCAGTGGGCGCGAATCTCGCCAGCGGCGAGCGATTTGGAACTGAGCATGGTGATCAGCACAATGACGGGAGAGACGGTAGCGCCGTTGAACACCGCGCTCCAGTACAAAATGCGCACGGGGTCGAGGTGAAGGACCAATAGCAGCGCGGCCGCTAGCAGTCCCGCTGCCATCAGCGCCAACAGCGTCTGCGCGATCCGCCGGTCGCGCTGCTCGCCGTGCGGCCCACCGAAGGCGCTTACGGCTGAATTCGCCGCGGAACCGGCGAGCAAAGGCAGGGCGAGCAGCGCCGAACCGATCAGCAGCAGGCCGAGCGCCTCGCCTGCAAAATGGCCGGCGACCGGGTCGAGTGCAAGCGCGGCGTCTTCCAACGTCAGCATCGGGCGGCCGGACGCATGCAACGTCGTAGCCGTCGCGGCGAGCATGAACCAGGCGGTCCCGTTTGAACATGCAGTGTGGATCAGGATGTTCTTGCGGGTCTTGCGCAAGTGGCGCTCCCGAATCGCTGCTGCTTCAGGCGCCGGGCAGTGCTCGATTCGACCGTGCAGTTCCTCCACCTCCTGCTCGGCTTGCGAGAACAGCAGATAGGGACTGACTGTCGTACCCAGCACTGCGAGCAGCATCTCGAGAGAGTCTTTGGACGCCGTCAGTCGCGGCATAAAGGATCGCAGTGCAACAAGTTTCCACGGTGTGTCGACCACCAGCAGCACGGCCGCATAAAGGAATAGTCCGGTGGCGAGCCATTGGACGATGCGGGCATAACGCGGATAGGGGACGAACCACTGAAGCCCTATCGAGAGCAGCGTCGCCAACACCGCCCATAGCACGACCGGACCGCGGCACAGCAGCCGCACGCCGATACCCATTGCGACGATGTTGGCCACGATATTGAAGAGGTTTGCCAGCAGGAAACGCGCGACGGCGAAATAGAGCACGGGCCGTGACTCGTGTTTTCTGAGGTTTCCCGTTAGCCCGCGGCCGGTCACGGCTGCGATGCGCGCGGAAACGAGCTGAAGCGCGACCAAAAAGGGATAGGACAACACAATTGCCGCAAGCATGTCATAGCCATATTGCGCGCCCGCGAGAGAATAAGTGGCGATGCCACTCGGGTCGTTGTCGGCCGCAGAACTCGCAAGGCCAGGCGCCACGCCTGCGGCCCACGAGTGGGAGCGCGTTTGGGGGGGCTGCGGGTGGTGATCTCCGCGTTTCGCTGCGCAGACATGCGAACTCGTCGATGACAGCCGGTCAGGAAAATAAGCACACGGCAGCACGGCTTGTACCCGGCTCACAGAACGCCGACGAAGCCGGTCAAAATTCGGCCAACGCAAATTCGTGGCTGTGGTCTTCCGAGTCGGGCCATTGCGCCGGCGCCCGGCTGCGAGGCCCGCTTCTTGCTCGCCGATGGATGTTTTCGTCAACGCCTCTAACGCAGACTTCCTGCTCCCGCTTGTGAATCCGCGCGCGTGGCACGCGCGCTATCCGGGCAGGAGAAGACGAAAACACCGACAACCGCAGACGATGGAGCTCGAGGAGCATCATGCCTGATCGATCAGGTCACGAAGTATCGGAACAGGAAGCAACGCTGCCGGCATCGCGCTCCTGGCTGGAGGCGTGGGTCAGAACGACGGAGAACGTTGGACTTTTTGCCGTCTCGGAAAACGGCACCGTGCTGACATGGAGTCCGGGGTGCGAGCGCATGTGCGGCTACCCGCCGGCGGCAATCGTGGGCCATTCGATCGACATGCTTTTTGCCAGCGAGAGCGATGCAAGCCGCGTGCGTGCCGCTTTGGCGACGCTTGCAACGCGCAACGAGGTGGAATTGGAGAGCTTGTGTTGCCGCAAGGACAAGAGCCGCTTCTGGGCCGAATTCGTTGTGACCAGATTGACGGCGTTTTCATCCGAGCCGAATCTGGCGGTTCTGATCAGAGATGCGAGTGACAAGCGCCAGGCCTATGACGAGGCGATCGAAAGCGGGCGTGCTTTTCGGATGCTGGTCGGGGGTGTCACAGACTACGCGATTTTCATGCTCGACCCTCACGGGGTGGTGACAAGCTGGAATCCCGGCGCGCGCCGCATCAAGGGATACAGCGAGGAGGACATACTCGGCTCCCATTTCTCGAGGTTCTATACGCCGGAAGATGCCGCGGCCGGCGCTCCGCAGCGTGGCCTGGACACGGCGCGTCGCGAGGGCCGCTTCGAGGCGGAGGGCTGGCGCGTTCGCAAGGACAGCAGCCGTTTCTGGGCGCATGTGGTGATCGACGCTATTTACGACGATCACGGCAAGCTCGCCGGATTTGCCAAGATCACTCGCGACATTACGGACCGGGCCGAGGCGGCGAAGTTGCTCGAACAGACGCGTAACGAACTTTTCCAGTCACAGAAAATGGAAGCGCTGGGCAAGCTGACCGGTGGCGTGGCCCACGATTTCAACAACTTGCTGCAAATCCTGCGAGGCAACCTCGAGCTGCTTGCGGTACGTTACCGCTCCGATGTGTGGACGCGCGAACGTCTGGAAAAGGCGTCAGAAGCGATCGAGCGAGGGGCAAAGCTGTCCATGCAACTGCTCGCCTTCGGGCGCCGCCAGCCGCTTGCGGCCGACGTCATCAACATTGGTGACATGCTCAAAGGGATGGATGACCTGCTGCGCCGGGCGCTCGGCGAGGAAGTGCAGATCGGAACCGTTGTCGCGCCCGAGCTCTGGAACAATCTGCTCGATTCGCATCAGCTGGAAAACGTCATTCTAAATTTGTGTATCAATGCGCGCGACGCGATGCCGAACGGCGGAAAGCTGGTCATCGCGGCGTGCAACACGATACTTGATGACGAACACGTGCGCGGCCTCGAGGATGTCGCGCCGGGTGAGTACGTCATGGTGTCCGTTACGGACACAGGCACGGGGATGACACCCGAGGTGATGGAGAAAGCGTTCGATCCGTTCTTCACGACCAAGGGCGACGGACAAAGCAGCGGACTCGGTCTCAGCATGGCATACGGTTATGTCAAGCAGAGCGGAGGGCATATCGGGATTTCCAGCAGGGTCGGCCACGGGACTGCCGTCAAGATGTATTTCCCGCGATCGGCCGGCCAGGTGACGCGAGCGGTGCTGGAGGAGAGTGTCCCGGCTGCCGGCGGACACGAAACGATTCTCGTCGTCGAGGATGACAGGATCGTACAGTCAACCGTCATCGAGATGCTGGTGTCGCTCGGCTACCACGTGCTGAAAGCCGACAATGCAACGCAAGCGCTCACGATCCTGCGAAGCGGTGTTCGCGTCGATATGCTCTTTACCGACGTCGTGATGCCCGGGTCAATGGCGAGCCCGGAAATGGTTCGCATCGCGCTATCGTTATTGCCGGATCTGAAGGTGCTGTATACCTCAGGCTATGCACAGACTGCAATCATTCACGATGGCAAGCTCGACAGAGGCGTGCAACTGCTGAGCAAGCCCTACAGCAGGGAACGGCTTGCACAAAAGATCAGGCAAGTATTCGAAGCAAAAGATGCGTCCGCCGGAACAAAAGCGAGGCAAGCGAGCCGCGTGCTCGTGGTGGAAGACGAGCCTGAATCGCTCGAGGCGACCTGCGAACTGATCAGGATGATCGGGCATGAGGCATCGCCGGCGCTAGACGCAAACATAGCCCGGCAAGCGCTGCGTACAGGACACTTCGACGTGCTGCTCACAGACCTTCGCTTACCCGGCATGTCAGGCAGCGATTTCGCGATGGAGGCCTCGCGCGTTGATCCCTCGATTCGCGTCATCATTGCGTCCGGTCAATTCCCTGATACCGGCGGGTTGCCGGGCGTCGCGTCCCCGGAACAGAACGGCTGGCGAATGCTATTGAAACCATTTACCGCGCAACAGCTCCAGCAGGCGATCGAAGAATAGTGCACAGGTATCGCCTGCCGGTTCCGTCAACTGTGAAAGAAGCGGTCCAGGTTGGTCCGGCACGCGCCTTGCGCAACGAAACGGCGGACTTACCCTCGTTCATTTATTTGACTCAAGGAGAAAATCAATGAAGAGCAGCAAGAAATGGCTCGTCGCGGCAGCACTGTCGGTTTCGATCTCCATTCCGACAATTGCGTTCGCCCAGACTAGTGGCGGAGGCAGCGGCAAGGGCAACTCGAACGGTCCCGGTGGCGCCGAAAACGGTGCTATGAGTTCGCCCAATCAACCCGGGGCGGGCATGGCGGCGCCCACTCCGCATACTTCGAAGTCGCACAAGACGTCGATGCATTCGCACAAGAAACCGGCTACAGACACCACGAATATGCCAGGTGCCGACGCCAGTAGCGATACGAAGGGTCAGTAGGTCTTCTGTATTGACAGCGCAGGCGTGGATGCACTGGTTGCGTCCGCGCCTGACGTGCCTTGTAGTTCTTTTGCGCTGGCCTGGCGGCGGCGCGGTGGGCCGCTGCGACCGCACTGCCGCTATCGACTGCAGTGAAAAAATGAGCAAGTCCTTCAGGTCGCTGCCGCCTACGCGGCTTGTAAAGTTTTCATAGCGGAGCCCGCTGTCGCCGGCCTTGATATGGCCGGTCAAATGACCATGGGTCGCGCGGGCATGCCGATTGCTGTCATGGTTGACTGAGAGCAGGGGATGTCACCGCGCAATAGCGGGCATTACATTCCCCCACCGGAAAAAGGAGAGAATCGATGATGAAGTCACCCGCAGCCAAAGACGCTGTACCGGAATCGAGCGATCCGTTCGTGATGGATCTCCAGAAAATCCGCGAAGACGCGCGCAAGCACATGTCGGACGGTCCGGTCACGCAAACGTACGGCGCGGACCGCAACACGGTACTGAAGCTGCTCAATGATGCCTTGGCGACCGAGATCGTCTGCACGTTGCGCTACAAGCGGCACTATTTCATGGCCAAGGGCATTAATTCCGAAGCCGTGGCAAATGAATTTGCCCAGCACGCTACTGAAGAGCAGGAGCACGCCGACCGGATTGCCGAGCGCATCGTGCAACTCGGCGGCGAGCCGGACTTCGCGCCGGATAGCCTGAAAACGCGTTCTCATTCGGAGTACCAGGAAGGCACGGATCTGACCAGCATGATTCGCGAGAACCTGGTGGCCGAGCGGATCGCAATCGACACCTATCGCGAGATCGTTCGCTACCTCGGCCAGAAGGACGTCACTACGCGCCGGCTGTTCGAGGAAATTCTGGCGGTCGAGGAAGAACATGCCGACGATATGGCTGATCTGCTTCAGGGACGGGAGTAGTGCTTAGGAGAGGGAAGAGGGCTTCCGTGCGCCGAGGCTGAGGGGGAAGCCGCGAGCCGGCATCGCTCGTCGACCTCGGCGAGAGGGGAAGTCCATCCTATTCCGTCTATGGGAATCGACCTTGCAGGAGGATGTATTCGCCGTTCACCGGAAGCGCGGGTTGTGCACGAAGCTGACCGCCAGCACCGCGAAAATCAGCACGCCGGTGGCAACCTGCTGCCAGTAGAAGTTCCAGCCGATCAGCAACAATCCATTGGCAACGAGACTGATCAGCAACACACCGAAAAGCGTGCCCATCACGCCCGGCCGGCGGCTCGGCGACAGCGTCGTGCCGATGAAAGTCGCGCCGATTGCATTCAGCAGATAGCCATTGCCAGCCTGCGGCACGTAGGCTTTGACCATCGATGACAGCAGCAGGCCGACCACTCCATAGATCAGCGCACTGGCAACGAACGTCACGGCGGTAAGGGTGGCGACGGGTAGTCCGGAATATCGCGCAACGCCAGGTTGTGCGCCAAGCGCCGCACCTTGACGTCCGAAGACGGAGCGCGCAAGTGCCAGATGAACGGCAATGGCCAGCACCGCGACGATCCATAACGGCACCGGCAAGCGGAGCAGTGTGCCGTGCGCGAGTTCGCTAAAGAGTGGTGGCAGCGCGGCGTTTAGCAGATAAACCGGTTGTCCGCCGTCCGTTGCGAGTTGCTGAACGGTCTGGCCGATGAACAGCGTACCGAGCGTCGCAAGGAACGGCGCGATGCCCAGACCGGCAATCAGCGCGCTATTGAATGCGCCGACCAGCAGCGCGGCGCCGAGCCCGCCGAGCATCGCAGGCAGCACGCCAACCTGATGCGCGCTCAGGCCCACGAAGACCAGACTTGCCACGTCGACGGAAGTGCCGAGCGACAGATCGATTGCGCCGATCGAGAGTGCAAGCGTCATGCCGAGCGCGGCGATCGCAAGCAACGCAAAGTTGTTCAGCAGGAGGGCGGCGAAATTGGCAGCCCGGGCGAAGCCCGGCGCGAACACGGCGAAAAAAGCGCTCACGGCAACCAGCGCACCGACGAGTGCGAAGCGTTGCATGCCTGCTATCCGTTCAATCATTGGCATGGTTTCCTGCGTGGCGGCGCCGGACGAGGGCGGTGGTGGCGACGACGAACAGGATCAGCGCGCCCTCGACGCCATTCACCCAGTAGCTCGACAGATTGTCGAGTTGAAAACCGTTGCTGACGATACCGATAAAGAGCACCGCGAGCAGCGTGCCGGGAATGGTCGGCACGAGACGCCGCGAAAACACGACGCCGAGTAGCGCTGCCGCCACTACGGCGAGCAGATTCTCGCCCGAGCCAGGCGAACTGCCGCTCAACAGCGCAGCCGAGGTGATCGCGGCAAGCGCCGCCGCCACGCCGCTCAAGACGTAGCTCGACGCTACGTATGCGTTGACGGTGATGCCAGCGGTGCGCGCCGCGTCGCGGTGGGCGCCCACCGCACGAAGCCGAAGTCCGAATGGCGTGTAGTGAATCAGTACCGTAAACAGCACTGCGACGACGACCAGCGTGTACGCGAGATGCGGCACGCCGAAAGGTCCGCTGTCGAGCAGGAAGGTCAGGAAAGAGCTTGTCGCTGGCACCGACGTGTTCTGGGTGAGCACCAGTTCGAAGCCGGCGCAGATGTTCATGGTCGTCAGCGTGGCGAGAAGAGGAAAGATGCGCAGCCCGATCACGGCAAATGCGTTGAACGCACCGACCAGGGCCCCCGAGGCGACTGTCAGTGGAAGGGCCGCAACTTCAGGCACGCCTTCGCGCAGTGCCACCGCGTACACCGCGGCGCAAAGGCCCATGTTGGCCGCGACCGAAAGGTCGAGACCGCCTTTGATCGGATCCGAACCGCCGCCGATCAGCACGACAGTCAGGCCGAATCCGAGGATCCCGACAATAACGGACTGCTGCAACACGTTCGCCAGATTGGCAACGGTCAGAAAGAGCGGCGAACTCAACGCGAATGCAGCAAACACGAGAGCGAACGCCAACGCCGCGCCGCAGCGCAGCCAGAACTGTGTGCCAAACCAGCCTGCGGGCACGTCGATCCGTCCGCTACGCCGCGTGACATCGAGCACCTTGCTCATGCGGCCATCTCCTTTGCCAGTGTCGCACCCCGCGCGCCGGTTGCCCATGCAAGCACGTCCCGACTGTCGGACTCGCGTGACGCCAGCTCCCGAACGAGCCGGCCGCGCGCCATCACGAGCACGCGGTCGGTGATGTCGAGCAGTTCGATCAGATCGCTGGAAAAAAGCAGTACGGCCGCGCCCTCGTCCGCGAGGCGGTCCAGCAGACGATAGATCTCGGCCTTCGCGCCGATGTCGACGCCGACAGTCGGCTCGTCGAGCAGATACACGGAAGAAGCCAGGTCCGCGCCGCGGCTCAACCATTTCCCCAGTGCGACTTTCTGCTGGTTGCCGCCGGACAGATGCCTGACGGGCGCTTCGGGACCGGGTGCACGTATGCCCAGCGTGTCGATCAGCTGCCGCACCGTGTCCGTTTCCCGTTGCCGCGCGAGCAGGCCGAAGCGGCTGAAGCGCGCGAGGCTGGCGAGCGTGATGTTCTCGCGCACGGACAATGACGGCGCCACGCCGTGCGCGCGCCGGTTCTCCGGCACGAACGCGATGCCGCGCCGCGCTGCGTTGCACGGACTGCGCAGTAACACATCTTTGCCGTCGATTTCGACCTCTCCGCGCACGCCCCGCTCGAGGCCGAACAGGCTTCGCACGACCTGCTTGCCGCCTGACCCCAGCAACCCCGTCAAGCCAACGATCTCGCCGCGCCGCAGGCTGAACGATACGTTGTCGAAACGTCCGGCCGCGGACAGATTGCGGACCTGCAAGACGGGGTCGCCTGGCGTTCGTGACGCAGTGCGCGTGCGCGCTGCCTGTGCTTCGCCGATCATCGCGGTGACGAGCGATTCGGTCGGTGTATCACGTGCGTCGACGTGCGCAACATCGACGCCGTCGCGCAACACCGACACGCGATCGCAGATGGCCGCAATCTCATTCAGGTAGTGCGAGACGTAGAGGATTGTCAGGCCGCGCTGCCGCAAGTGACCAATGGTCGACAGCAGGCGGTCGACCTCGCGACTCACGAGCGCCGCAGTTGGCTCGTCGAATACGAGAATTTCGGGTTCGCGAATCAATGCGCGGGTGATCTGCACGATCTGCTGTTCGGCAACACTCAGTTCGCCGATCAGGCGGTTCGGCGCCAACTCGACACCGAAGTGTGTGTGCAGCGCCTCGCTCGCAGCGCGCTGCGTGCGCCTCACATCGAGCAGCCGCAGCGAACCCGCCACGCGCGGCCCGATGGCCGGCTCATGGCCGAACATCAGCGCTTCAGCTACCGTGAACGTAGCGGGCAGCAGACGTTCCTGATGGATGAAGCCGATGCCTTGCAAGGGCGCGCGGCTGGAGCCGGGCGCCAGCGGCCGGTCGGCGCCGTTGACCGAAATCGTGCCGCTGTCGGCCGCATGGATGCCGGCGAGAATCTTGATCAAGGTGGACTTGCCGGCGCCGTTCTGCCCGATCAGACCATGCACGGTGCCGCGAGCAACCTGCAACGACGCACCGCGCAATGCCGGTACGCCGTCGAACCGCTTGACGATGTCGCGCAGTTCGAGCGCAGGCGGACGCGTGGATGCGCTCACTTTGCAGTGACCTGGCCGAGCGTTTGCTGAATGGTGCCGGCGTTGTCCTTGGTGACGAGAATCGACGGCACGTAGGTGTATGGCGGCAGCGAGCGGTCGCCCGCCAGATAGCGGGCGACGTTATCGACCGCTGTCTTGCCGATCAGCGAAGGCTGCTGGGCCACAACGGCGGCCGCGCTCGATTTCGGATCCTTGACGAGCGCAACGACGTCGGGGCTGCCGTCCACCGCATAGGTTTTGATCTCGTCGCGACGCGCAGCGTCGACGGCCTGCGTCGCGCCGACCTGAGGCACATCCCACGCCGCCCAGACCGCGGAAATCTGACCCTTCGGGTATTTCGTGAGCAGCTGGCTGACCTGCGCGTAGGCGCTTTGCACGGTGTTCGGAATGACGTCGCGCAATTCCGGTTCGATGATGTGCACTTTCGGGTAATACTTCAATACGGCTTTCAACTGGTCGTAGCGGATCGCACAAACCGGCACGCCGTAGAAGCCGTTGAAGACCAGGATATTGCCTTCGCCGTGAATGTCGTTGACGAGCTTCAGCGCCAGTTGTTCGCCGATAAAGAAATTGTCCGACGTCGTGTCATTGATGCTCGAAGGCGATGCGGTATCAATCGTAAAGAGAGGGATGCCCGCCTGGCGGATTTTCTGCAGCCACGGCTCGAGCACGCTCGCCGTGCCGAGCTGTTCGATGATGGCATCCGGTTTCTGCGCAATCAGCGTCTGGATCTGTGAAATCTGGCGATTGTCGTTGCGACCTGCATCGAGCGCGACGGGCGTGCCGCCAAGCCGCTTCACTTCATCGATTGCCCCCTGGTACGCTTTCAGATCCCAGTAATGATCCGTGCCGGCCGCCGTAATGCCGATGCGCTTACCCTTCAGCGATGGCACCGTGTTGTCGGTCGCGGCGGCATCGCCTTGCGCGTGAGCCAACGGGAAAGACGTCAGCGCGCCAAGTGCCAGCGCGAGGGGAGCGAGCTTCGTGAGAAATCGATCAAAGGGTGTCATGTCGTTGTATGTTGAAAGTCGGAAAGTTCATCACGACTCTAATCAACATCCTGTTGAGCATGAAACTATCGATTGTCGCTATCTTTATTAGTCGCGCATTGCTGTGCTTATCGTCGAATCGGAATTGTTTCAAATAGGCACGTCCTTCACCGTTCTGCCGATTTCTCCACGGCGAGCGGCGGCAGCGGGCAGTCGAGCGTATCGCAAATGGCGCGGAGCAGCTCCACTTCACGGACGGTGACCTGCCGGTTCGCCAGGATGCAGCCCGCGCAGGCCGCCACGATCCGGCGCTTGATGGCCGACACAGATTGATTGAGCATTTGCAGCGCCGCATCGAACTCGGCGAGGGAACATTCCTCGCGGGGCGGCAAGCGGTGCGTGTGGTCGCCGCCAATGTATTCGCGCATGCCCGCATCGAAAGCACGGGCAGCCTGGTCGCGTTCCGGCTGGCCTTCCCAGGCCAATAGTGCCAACACCGTCGCGACAGGGCGCGTCAGCTTTTTCGGCGAGCTGTGCACCGGATGCGTCTGACGCTGAGGCAGGAACTGGGCGTCGAGATGGCGATGCAGCACACAGCGAAGCGCGTACTCGTACAGCGTCAACCGTTGGTCGGCGATCATCAGTAACTCTACCTGGGCGCGAAAAGCCCGGTGCTGGCGCGGCGACATCTGCCGCAGGGCCGGCAAGGCCAGGTCCAGCAAGGGCAGCCGGTGCGTGTCCGGCAGTGCCTGGACGGGTACGACCAGCCGCAAGGCTTCCGCGAAGTCCTGCGGCTCAGCGCCGGCCTTCAGTTGGGTCAGCTGGAGTTCCCGCAGGTCAGCCCGCGGGTCCATGAGCAGAGCGTAGACGAGGGCACGAGCACTGAACGGTTCCTGTGCGGCGACCCTGAGCACCTCGGGCATGCTGTCGTGCAGCTCGTGGGCATAGTCAATCGCTTCCCGATCGATATGGCCGACCCGGGATGCGGGCTTGGAGGCTAATCCCAGGACCGGGATCGGCACCTGCGGCAGCCCCGGTAACGTTGGAGCCCCGCCGAAAGGCGGGACGCGGCTGGGGCGGCGCTCTTCGAGGTGTTCCCGATCAGCGCCGACCGGCTGCACTTCCGGGAACCGGCCGTCGAACTGGGGAATGAGCCGGCGAATCCGCTCGACGAGGGGCGGGTGGGTGGCCAGCAGTCCGGCGAGCCCCGCGCCGGCAAAGGCGTTGGCGAAGAACATGTGAGCGGCCTCGGCGGCCCGGGGGGTGCCGATGCGCGAGCCCTCGGCCAGCCCGCCGATCTTCTTGAGCGCCCCGGCAATCCCGTCGGGGTTGCGCGTGAACTGGACGGCGCTGGCATCGGCCAGGTACTCGCGCTGCCGGGACACCGCTGCCATGATCAGCCGACCGAAGAACGCACCCACGAGTCCCAGCGCAAACACGCCCAGACCCAGCAACACCATGCCGCCACGGGAGTCCTGTCTTCCCGAGGAGCGCCCGCGGGACGCGAACATGAGGCTGCGGCCGATGATGGACAACACCATGATCCCGAAGATCAGGCCGATCAGCCGGATGTTGAGCCGCATGTCGCCGTTGAGGATATGGCTGAACTCGTGGGCCACCACGCCCTGCAGCTCGTCGCGGGTCAGATAATCGAGGCAGCCCTGGGATACGGCGACCACGGCGTCGCCCGGGGCGTAGCCGGCCGCGAAGGCATTGATGCCAGCCTCAGGCAGAACATACACAGGGGGCACCGGCACGCCTGCGGCGAGGGCCATTTCCTCGACGACGTTGAGGAGCCGTTTTTCGCGCGCGTCGGTGGTCGTGCCCGGCACCTCTCTGCCTCCCAACATCAGGGCGACCGCCTGCCCGCCGGAAGCGAGCTGGGCCACCTTGATCGCGCTGGCCCCGCCGACCACGATGCCCACCCCCGGCGCCGCGATCAGCAACATCTCAGGTTGCCACCAGGACACTGGCTCGTGAGCGCCGTACATGCTCAGCGCTACCAGAAGGCCGTACACGAGGGCGATCAGAATCAGGATCGCGAGGACGAAATAGACCACCAGCTGAAATGTTTTCCGCCGAGCCGAATCCTGCTGCTGAAAGAAATTGGTGGCCATGGTCGGCGCGGTTTTGGGAAACATGAACTGCACGGAGCTGCGGCGGATCGGGATTACCGGAACGACACTTTGGGCGCTGCGCGCTCGGCCTCTGCGGTTTCGAGTAGCGCCGCTTCCTTGAAACCAAACATGCCGGCAACCATGGCCGCCGGGAAGACCTCGCGCCGGATGTTGTAGTCGGTGGCGGCGTCGTTGAACGCTTGCCGGGCGAAGCTGACCTTGTTCTCGGTCGAACTCAGCTCCTCCTGCAGGGCGAGCATGTTCTGGTTGGCCTTGAGGTCCGGGTACGCCTCGGATAACGCGAAAAGCCGGCCCAGAACGCCGCCCAGCTGCGTCTCGGCCTCGTTGAACCCCCTCATGGCCGCCGGGTCGCCAGGATTGGCGGCGACTTTCTGTTCGGCTGCCATCGCGCTGTTGCGGGCCCTGATAACGGCGTCGAGCGTCTCCCTTTCGTGGCTCATGTAACCCTTGACCGCCTCGACCAGGTTGGGAATCAGTTCATAGCGGCGTTTGAGTTGCACGTCGATCTGGGCGAAGGCGTTCGCGAAGCGGTTCCGGGCGACCACTAGCCTGTTGTAGACGCCCATCAGCCAGAGCGCGAGTAGCAGCGCGACGGCCAGGAGCACGAGCAGGATGATGATGGCGGGACTCATTGGCGCTGACCTCCGATGCGAGGACTGCTGGTTTGGACCATCGCGCGACTGTCGGAACTAGGCTTCGAATCGGGCCATTAGAACATCCGACGTTCGGCCAGTGGGAGGCCGTGCTTCTCGACGAACGCATTGTGAGCCGCGATGAAGTCCACGTTTTCGGTGGCCCAGCGACGGCCGCGTTCAACGCGAATCGCCTCACGCATCGCCTGTTCGAAGATGCGTGAAAAATTCAGCCCGAGGGCCTTGCCTTCCTCGTAGACGTCCGTCGGCAGCGTGACGTTCGTTGCTTTACGCAACCGAGCTTCAACTGTTCGACTCATATCTGCCTCCGTGTCGGCTGTTATGCGCATGATAGCCCACATATTCCGTGCGCACGGGAGCGGGGGAGATACCGTCATTGCGTGACGATCAAGCGCCACGCAAGTGCGCGCCGCACGATTCGCGAACGATCAATTCCGCAACGTGCTCGATCCGCCGTGCAACCGTACGTCGGTCGCGATTCTCCATCTGCGCAGCGAGCAACGTCATGGCCTCCTTCCCTTGTCCGATTGGATCCGTCCGCATCGTGGTCAAGGGGGGGCTTGCGTAAGCCGCAAGGGGAATGTCGTCATAGCCCACCAGCGCAACGTCGTGTGGCACACGCAGACCTGCCTCGTTCAGTGCCCTGAGCGCGCCGAATGCGATCGTGTCGTTACCCGCGAAGAGTGCAGTGATTCCGGTCCTCTTTTCGAGGAGGCGCCTGGTTGCAAGATAGCCGCTACGTGCGTCGATGTCGGCATATTCGACCCACGCCGACTCAGGGTGAACCCCGCGCGCTTCGAGAGCGTTGCGCCAGCCCTGCTCGCGTTCACCGACCGCATGGAATTCGCGCGGTGCAAAGCTGACGTACGCGATGCGCTCGTGTCCAAGACCAAGCAGGTGTTCCGTGGCGATCTGCGCGGAATGCTCATCATCGTGCCCAATCGTCTCGACGTATCCAAGTTCTGACATCGCACGGCCGAACGCCACGACGAGCGGGATGCCGGCATCGACTATTCTTCGCAGATGCTCGCGCTCGGTCGTTCGAATGCTCACGATGATGAGCCCGTCGATGCTGCGGCTCTTCACGAGATTCACAAACGCGCCGGGTTCACGGCCCTCGTCCTCGGTCGATTCGATCAGCAGCTTCAGTCCCCGGCGATGGCACTCCTCGTTGACGCTGGCGACTATCTGCGCAAGGAATGCGTCTACGTACAGATGTGCTGCCTTGGGCATGACCAGCGCGACGGTGCCGGTCGTGCCGCTCGCGAGCATGCGGGCGGCCGCATTCGGTTCGTACCCGAGTTCCCGCGCAGCATCGAGGACCCTCTCGCGCGTTGCCGGGCTGATCCCTTGATCGGTCACGTTGTTCAGCACAAAGGAAACCGCCGTCCGTGACACGCCTGCCCGGCGTGCCACCTCGGCGGCTGTGGGACGGTTCTTACTGGTCTCGACCATGAGTCAGTTCAAGCGTGGAGGTAGGCAGGCAGATAATCCGCGTGCGCACGCAGGAGCTCGTCCACCATGGCGCGAATCTGTTCGAGATCAAGTACGGCGGCTGTATGGGGATCCATCATGGCGGCATGATACACGTGCTCCCGATTCTGGGTCAGCACCGCCTCGACGACGAGTTCCTGCACGTTGACGTTACTGCGCATCAACGCCGCGAGTTGCGGCGGCAATGCGCCAATGCGCGTGGGCTGCACACCGTTCGCGTCGACGAGACATGGCACCTCGACGGCGCAGCCGTGCGGCAGATTGTCGATCAAGTGATGGTTGAGGACGTTGCCGTAGACGACACGTGGCGTGCCGGTCACGATCGAATGGATGATGCTGCTGCCATATTCGACCGAACGCTTTACCGTATGGAGCCCGTCGAGAAGCCGCGCAGCGCTCTCGCGCTGGTGTTGCATCACGCGAATATCGGCGGCGGCAAGCTCGGCAATGAGCGCGCTGGAGTCCTGCGAGCCAGGATTCTCGAGCTCACGTTCGATATACGGCCATGCGTGTTCGAAGATCTGGCAGCGGCCCGGATATTCGTCGAGCGGGATGTTGTATTTCTTCAGCAGTTCCTCACGGCCAGTCTTGATGAACCAGGGCACGTATTCGCTGAAGTGCTCGCTCGACTCGGTCGGAAAATAACCGAGTTGCGCGAGCATTTCATAGCGTACGCGGTTCCAGTCCGGCATTCTCTGCTGGCGCTGAATCTCCTTGAGACGAGGAATCAGGTCTTCGCCATTGCGTTCGAACTTAAGATAGAACGCCATGTGATTGATACCCGCGCAGTGGTAGTCGATTTCCTCGACCGGAATACCCAGGTCGTCCGCGAGTTCACTTGCCGTGTGCTGCACGCTGTGACAAAGGCCGACCGTAGGCACCCGCGTCGCCACGCGATTGAGCGCCCACGTGATCATCGCCATCGGGTTCACGTAGTTCAGATGCACCGCACCGTCCGCACACAGCTCTTCCATGTCGCGCAGCATGTCCAGCTGAACGGGAATCGTGCGCAGCGCGCGCATGATGCCGCCGATGCCGAGCGTGTCGCCAATCGTCTGCTCCAGTCCGAATTTCTTCGGAATCTCGAAGTCGGTCACGGTAGCCGGTCGATAACCGCCAACCTGAATCATGTTGATGGCGAAGCGCGCCCCGTCGAGCGCTTTGCGGCGATCGGTCGTTGCCGTTATCGCCGGCTTCACGTTCAGGACACCCGCAATCCGATGTGCGACCTTTTCCGCAAGACGCAACCGGTGTTCGTCGATGTCGTGAAGCGCAATTTCGCAATCGGCGAGCTCCGGGTACGAAAGGATGTCGCCGAGCAGGTTGCGGGCAAACACGATGCTGCCGGCGCCAATGAGCGCGATTTTCGGACGTGATTTCATGTGCGGAACTCGGAAATAGGGTTGAGCGGCGTGGGGATGGCGGATTTCAGCACTGATCTGCCGGGCGAAACATCTCACGATCAGTTGCGGATTCTAGGCGCAAAAATCACGGAACTAAAGCGCGTTAGTTAGGGGTTTTCACGCATTGTGACGGATGGTTGGCATCCCGCAAAGTAGCGCCACTAACGCGGGTTAGGCCGGGAATCCGAGGTGCTGCGGATCGTTCTCGCCGGTGGGCCCGCTACTCCAGGAGGCAGCCCGCATGAACTCGATTTCGGAGCTTGTCGCCGTAGAGCAGCCGCGCAAAGTGCGGCGCTCGTGGGCTGCTGGCCGGATGCGCCGCGCCGAGACGTTGACGGCCTGGGTCCTGGTCTTCCCGGCGCTGGTTGGCTTTCTCGTCTTCTACGCGTGGCCAACGGTGCGGGCAATCGAAATCAGCTTCACCGACTGGAACCTGATGCGCGAACCGCACTTCGTCGGCTTCGCGAATTATGCGCAGATGCTGTCGGACGGCCAGTTCTGGAACGGGATGAAGTTGTCGGCGTACTACGTCGCGCTGAATATTCCGCTGCAGACCGTACTCGGGCTATTTCTCGCGGTCGCGATGGACCGGCTGACGAGGTCACTGTTCGTCAAGTCCGTCGTGCTGCTGCCGTACCTCCTGTCAAATGTGCTCGTCGCGATGCTGTGGCTGTGGATGCTCGATCCGATGCTCGGCGTCGTCAACGCTGCGCTCGGTTCACTCGGCTTCGATCGTCAGCCGTTCTTCGGCGACGCTGGCCGGGCGCTCGTCACGGTGGCGGCAGTCAATATCTGGCGGTACATGGGGTTGATCGCCATGTTGTTCCTCGCGGGGTTGCAGAACATTCCGCGCGACCTGTACGAGGCCGCCGCACTGGAAGGAGCAGGGGAGTGGCAGATCTTTAGGCGGATCACGCTGCCACTCCTGCGTCCAGTCATGGTGTTCGTGCTCGTCACGAGCGTGACCGGCTCGTTTCAGATCTTCGACACGATCGCGGTGACGACACAGGGCGGCCCGCTGGACTCAACGCGTGTGATTGTCTACTACATCGTCCAGAACGCCTTCACGTACTACAAGATGGGCTACGCCTCGGCGATGTCGATGGCGCTGGGCGTGCTGATGCTGCTTTACACCGTGGTGCAAATGCGCGTGATGCGTGCTGCCGAGAACGATCTGGCCTGAGTACCCGGTCTCACTCGCGAAAGAGGACGTGATGAAGCAAATTGCAACGCCAATGCCTGCCGCGAAGCGCGCGAGGTTCGTTGTATCGCCCGGCCGCACGATCTCCTGGCTGCTGCTGGCAATGATGCTCGCGATCACACTGATGCCGGTCTGGATGGCGGTCAAAACCGCGCTCACGCCACCGGATGACCTGTTCACACATTCCTCGGACCTTCTACCTCGCGCCATCACGCTCGCGAACTTCAAACGCGTACTGGGGCTGATGAGTGTCGAAGAGAGTCTCGCGGCGGGCGGGTCGGGCGCCGGCATCGACTTTCTGAAGGCATTGGGCAACTCAGTGCTGTTCACCTCGATCGTCGTGGTCATGCAGATCACGTGCAGCGCTATGGCCGCCTATGCGTTCGCGCGCTTGCGCTTTCCGGGGCGGCGCGTGTTGTTCGGCCTCTTCATCGGATCAATGATGGTGCCGACCGTCGTGACCTTCATTCCGAACTTCATCCTGATGAAGGAACTTGGATGGCTCAACACGATGACCGGGATGGTCGCGCCGTTCTGCCTGATGCAGGGGTTTTCGGTGTTCTTTCTGCGCCAGTTCTTTCTGTCGATCCCACGCGATCTGGAAGAGGCCGCGTTGCTCGATGGCGCATCACATTTCTATATCTTCGTGCGCATCGTGCTGCCGCTAAGCCTGACACCGATCGTCACGATCGCGATGCTCACTGGCATCAACATGTGGAATGAGTTTTTCTGGCCATACCTGGTCGCGAAGGACGAGGCGCATCAGGTGATCCCGGTCGCGCTCCAGGCCTTCAGATCCCAGACGCCCCAGGGACAGCCTGACTGGACCGGTCTCATGGCGGCCACCGTTATTTCGATCCTGCCCACGATCGTGCTGCTCGTCGCGCTCGGCAGGCGCGTCGTCGAATCCGTGCAATTCACCGGCGGCAAGTAAAGCCCGCCCTTCCTAAGAAGACAAGAACCGGAGACAAATCATGTGCGCTTTTCGTCATACCGCGGCCCTCGCCGTTGCCGTGACGCTGGGCCTGGGTGCGGCCAGCGCGTCGGCGGTCGACGTTCGTTACATGCTGTGGGACTCTAACCAGATGCCCGCATACCAGCAGTGCGCGGCGGATTTTCACAAGTTGCATCCGGACATCACCATCAAGATCAACCAGGTAGGTTGGTACGACTATTGGACGACGCTCGCCACCGGCTTCGTATCCGGTACGGCGCCGGACGTGTTCACCGACCATCTCGCGAAGTATCCCGAGTTTGCAAAGAACGGTCAGATCACTGACCTGACGCAGTATGTCCAGCGCGATAAGGTCGACACGGGTGCGTACACCAAAGGCTTGTATGAGATCTGGGGGCGAGACGGCAAGCAGTATGGCTTGCCCAAGGACTGGGACACGATCGGTTTCATCGTCAACATGGACGCAGCGAAGAAAGCGGGAGTGACGCTCGCCGATTTGCAGAACATGACGTGGAATCCGAAGGACGGTGGCAGCTTCGAGCACATCGTGCGCAAACTGACTGTCGACGCGAACGGCGTCGACGCACTGAATCCAAAGTTCGACAAGAAGAAGGTGACGATGTACGGCTATCAGACACCGGCCGACATCGATATGACCGGACAGAACACGTGGAGCTTCTTCGCCGTATCCAACGGCGTCCAGTTGCAGGCGAAGCCGTGGGATGCCAGGTACGCATACGACGATCCGAAGCTCGTCGATACCCTCGACTACCTCGCAGGCCTGCCCTCGAAAGGGGTGTCGGATAACTTCGAGAACGTGAAGGCGCTCGGCTCCGACGCGATGTTCATTGCGCGCAAGGTTGCGATCGTGCCGCAGGGATCGTGGATGATTACCTACTTCAATCAAAATGCGAAGTTCCCGACTGCGTGGGTGCCGCTGCCGGTAGGGCCGACCGGGGTGCGCGCGACAGAGCTGAACGGCTTGGCGGATTCGATCTGGTCTGGCTCGAAGGTAAAGGATCAGGCGTGGCAGTGGGTCAAATACATGGGTTCACCGCTTTGCCAGAACGTCGTCGCCTCTCGTGGTGTGGTGTTCCCTTCCATCGACGGCATGGCAGAAAAGGCGATCAGTGAACAGAAATCCCGAGGCATCGATTCATCTGCATTCTTGACGATGGCGAAGTCGAAGACTTTCCCGCCGCCGATCGGCGACAACGGCGCGCAGATCAATCAGGTGATCAGCAACGCGGTGACATCGGTGCTGATGGGAAAGTCCGACGCCGCATCGGCGATGAAGGCCGCCAATGCGCAAGCCAATCAACTTCTGCGCGATTGAGGCTTGTTATGGCAAGCATCGAACTGAGAAAGGTATCCAAGGCCTACGGCGCGAATACCCCGGTTATCCGTAATGTCGATCTGCATATCGCACAGGGGGAGTTCTGCGTGTTCGTTGGCCCATCGGGATGCGGCAAGTCGACGTTGCTCCGGATGATTGCGGGCCTCGAGGAAATCAGCGACGGCGAACTGCTGATCGATGGTGCTATGCGCTGTTTCCACATCTGACCGTCTATGAGAACCTCGCTTTCGGTTTGATGCTTGCGAAGCGTGACAAAGCTACGCTCCGTGAGCGCGTGCAGGCGGCAGCGCGAGTGCTTCAGCTCGAGCATGTGCTTGAACGCAAGCCGAAGCAGCTGTCAGGCGGCCAGCGACACCTGTTCGACAACCAGGGAGCGGCGTTGACGCGGCGCGTTCCTGAGCAGGATCTGCTGCTACCGGCTGCCGCGTGAGTCCACGAACACCGCATGAGTGTTTCGGGAAGACGGTGGACTCCGAAACGCCGCCTGGACGATTACAGCGACCTGTTGAGTCGTATTGGCGGCACGGACCACGCGAGACAAGGGCCGACTAATGCGGCCACGGTAGCAATGGTGAGGCACACGTGGATCGAATCCACGAGCGCGCCGCGCGCCGAGCCGATCATCGCGTCGCCCGCATGGTCAGCGCTTACACGAGCTGATAGAGGCAGTTGTTGTCAGGAAGAACGTCGACTGGTCTGGCCTGGGCAACGCTCGCCGGTTCAAACCACTGGTGCGTGAGCCTCGGGCATACCGGACGACGAACCCGCTTCGATTCCGATTGCCGTCATGTGTTCGCAAACGCAATTCCGTCCCTGAGATTTTGCACGGTATAGCGCGGTATCCGCTGCCTTGATCAGCGCCGTTTCGTCGAGTATGCCGGGCTCGTCAGAGGAGGCCACTCCAATGCTGATCGTGACCCGGCCGAATGCGCTTTTAACATGTTCGATCTCGAGGTCATAGATTGCCCGGCGGATGCTCTCGGCCACGCAGACGGCTCCGCCGGCATCGGTTTCAGGCAGGATGACGACAAACTCTTCACCGCCATATCGTGCCACGTGATCGGCGGCCCGGACCACACATGACGCCGTGCGGCGGGCCACTTCCTTGAGCACCTGGTCGCCAGCCTGGTGACCATAGTAGTCGTTGTATGCCTTGAAATTGTCGATGTCGATAAAGAGCAGTGACAGCAGTTTGCCCGTGCGCTGCGCCCGCAGCCATTCGCGTTTCCATATTTCGTCGAAGGTGCCTCTATTTTCCAGCCCGGTCAGTGCGTCGCGATGTGCCATGCGCTGGAGTTGGGTCTCGGCCTGCTGCCGGCGACACAGTTCGCGCACCAGGGTCCACGCCCCCGTCCCGGTGGCCACGATGAACAGCGCCATCAGTAGCGCCAGCCACCGGGCCCGCAGACGCCAGCCCGCGAATATCTCATTCAATGCCGGTGCGACCGCCACTACGATCGGCAGCCCAGGGATATGCCTGTAGACGTACAGCCTGCGCACGCCATCGATGCTGGCCGTGCCAACGAATGCCCCTGAGGTGTCCTTCATCAGTTGTGCAAACACGGGGGAGCGCCCGATATACATGCCAACCATGTTGCGGTCGTAGGGAAGCCGGGTGAGCAAGGCGCCGTTTGTCTCCATCACGGCGACCGTGCCGAAGTTACCCACGGATAGCCCGTCAAGCAGGTCGCGGAAATAGTCAACGCTCAGCCTGCCCACCACGACGCCGGCGAATGTGCCGTCGGGGCGGGTGATCCGTCGGCTGAGTTCGACGACCATTTCGTGGCCGGTCTGACCAGAGACGTGGGGTGGACCGACGTAGAGACCGTCGCGTGTCTCTTGCGCACGCACTGAGAACCAGCGCATGTCCGCCCAGTTGCTCTGTCGCGCGGAAGTCCCATCGGAACTGATCAGTAGCGCTCCGTCGGGTCCCAGCACGGAGATAGGCCCGAGGTATCGAGCCGTCGCGGCCCGGTCGAAGAGAACCTGATTTCTCAGTCCGGCTGGTAGGGAGATGACGCGAGCATCGGCGGCTCCTTCGGCGACGGCTCGCAGGGATAAGTCATAGAGGTCGATGCTGCGCAAGATGTCACGTTCGAGTACGAGTGTCAGATTTCGCGCATTCTGCGCGGCATTGTTGTACGCGTCTGTCCTCGATACCAGCAGCATTGCAATGCACAAGCCGGCTGTTCCTAGCCACAGCAAAGCGGCGCAGACTATGACGCCAGCAGGCGTCAGGACGACGGAGCCTGCTGCGGAAAGCCGGCTGCGGACGATATCTGACACCCGAATTTCAGAGTTACCCCTCGTGCGCGTATTTGTTTCGGAACGTGATTCGTTCCGCTTTTCAAGCACCATCCGACTGTCACCCCGAGCTGTTTTTATAAGCAAATGATAGCAAGGGTATTCGATTTGCCTGTCGGCCTATGGATTTCTGCTCCCGGCGTTGCCGTTCGGCGTCATGCACCGGGCGCAGCTCACTGGGCTCAACTCGCACCGCCTGCGTGTTCAAGGCAATGGTCGGCGAGTGGGGCGCCGTGTTTATGTCGGTGGGCGCGAATAGCGGCTGCTCGTCGAAACAGTGAGCAACCGCTGTCTGCGTGGATGAATCGAACCGGTTCGAAAGGTTGCCGCCGGTGTTAGCGGCCGTAGAACAGGACGTCCGCAATGACGCCGGTTGCGATAGCGGCGAGCACGTAATCTCCGTTCACTCCAACCCAGTGATAGCCTCGCGGCGGCGGTCGCAGTCCGTGGCCGCGCCAGTCGTCGACTACGTAGTTGTGGCCGCGGTATTCAGGCGGAAGCCGATCGCCCCGGCGCCAGTCGGCATGCGGCATGGGGCCTCCTGGCCGGCCGCCATAGGCCTCGTGCGGCATGGGTCCATGACCGTGACCGGGCGGCGGACGCATGTCGTGTCGTTGCGGGCCGTGCGCCGACCAGTCATCGTGATGCTGCTTGTCGTGGGGCTGGGCGAAAGCGGGGATCGACGCGCCAAGCAGAGCGGCGATCATGAAATACGCGAGTAATTTTGATTTCATGGCTGCTGTGACAAATGAAGTGGTTGAGATGAATCAGTCGCGTTTGACGGCGACTGCGTTTCGCGAGTCAGTTGGTGTACATGTGAGTGCGCAGTGTGTCTGCGCACTTCCATGGAAAGACAGGCGCACGGTCGGTCAGTCGCCTGTCAGCCGCTTAGTGGCCGAAGTAGACCGAGCCCGGGCCGGTGCGAGCCGCCTCGCTCTTGTAGGCAGGGGCGCCCGCTGCGGATGCGCCGCTTACGACGCCACCCACTCCGGAGGTGTCGCCAGCGCTTTCGATCGCGATCACTTCTTCACTGACTGCCACGACGGTCATCGGGTGACTGCCGTTCGCGCCGGGCGCGCCCGCGTGTTGCGCGGCAACCTTGGCTTCAGCGGCCTGGATGTCCGCCGGATATTCGCGCGGGTTGGCACGGGCCGGGTTGTAGCCCGCCGCTTCGATCTCGACCAGCTGCTCACGGACTTCCGCGCGGGTCAGTGGATGGTTCGCTCCGACGTTTGCTGCGGCAAAAACCGTAATCGGAACAGCGAAGGCGAGGGCAGCTACAAAGGCGGTGAGTCTGACGAGGGGTCTCATGGTTACTACCTCCTTGGTTTGTCGATTGGGGCGCTATAAGCGCGCGCTTGCCTTCAAGCGTTAAGGCAAGTGTAAGGAAATAGTAATTGAGGGTAAACACCTATTTTGTAACTATTCCTTTCGGAAGGCGCAATAATTACGGGCCTGTCCCGGCCGAATTGTTGATTGCTGTGCACTTTGAGTGGCAATCCCGATTCAGGCACGGATGAGCGGAGCCTCCTTGCGATCTACCAAGTCGCCCCTGAGCGATTCGCCTCGCGTGCCGCCGGCGTAACACGCTCTGGATCCCCGGCGCGGCGCTGGTCGAGCATCCTGGTGTTCCGAGCAGCGTTTTCGCTGTCGAGATATGTGCGCTACCGCACATATCTCGACGTTTCCTCTTCCTTCGCGAGCAGAAGAAACTAGCATCAAACGCACAACCTTCCCCGCATCCTCCTGTTGCCGGCTCAGACAACGGCGGCAGTCGCAATTGGCTCACTGGCGAATACGCGCAGTTGTACGGCGGCAGGCACGATCTTCTTCCGATGCTGAAAAGCGAGTCGGCGGCGGGTCGGCCCTATGTCACTTTCACGACCGACGAGACACTGCCCGAGTCGTACATACCGAACCCGCCGAGTACGCCGACGCACATCATCGGCGTGCGCACCCAGGCGAACAAGCTCGGCACCTATTCGTTCTGGGCGCCGGAGTCGACAACCATTTCTGGTCAAAGCCAGCTCGAGTACTACGACTACGGGACGACGGCAGGGCAACTGGAGCTCGACAACCGTCACCGCGATCCGGCGGCCCAGGTGCTCTATCAGCAGTTGCTGACGGATATCTTGCCGAACGAATTGAGGGCCCCGCTTCCCGGGAGTTTGGTGGCGGCTCAGACGCTCGCTGAAGCGAGATATGTGGCTTACGTCAGGCTGATCAATGCCGGGGGCGTCAGCGAACCGCAATTGCCACTGTCGATCGGCGATCTCTGAGATCACCGCGAGGCTGGCCGCCGGGCGATCGGCGGCGGCCAGCAACGAAATGGAGCGTCTACGTCGCGAGATTCCCGCACCGGCCCGCTCGTTCGACCGCGCGCACGACACCATCTTCCAGGCTTGCCTCGCATTACATCCCTGCGAATAACCAAAGCGCAAATCGGTTGTTATCGGCGCAACGGCGCATCCTTATACTGCCCCGATGTCAGCCGTGTGCGGCATCGCGCGGCGAGCGCCCCCAATCAAGGAGAACGACGATGAGTGCAGCCCCGATCGAGGATGAAGCTAACGTCCACGTTAGCCCGCTGTCAGCGCATATTGGCGCGCTGATTAGCGGAGTGGACCTGACACGGCCGCTCGATACGAAGCAGATTCGCGCGATCCGCGCAGCGTTGCTGAAGTGGCGAGTCGTGTTCTTCCGCGAGCAGTTCCTGAACCACGAGCAGCACGTTGTCTTTTCTGCCCAGTTTGGCGAACTGACGGTCGGGCATCCGGTGTTCGGTCATGTCGACGGCCATCCGCAGATTTACTCGATCTCGAAGTTTCGTCAGGCGACGCGCTTCGAAGGACAACCGCTGTTGCGGCCATGGACCGGCTGGCACACCGACGTCACGGCGGCCGTGAATCCACCGTTCGCGTCGATTCTGCGTGGCGTGACGATCCCGCCGTACGGCGGCGACACACAATGGACCAATCTCGTCGTCGCATACGACAAACTTTCGGAGCCGTTGCGCAAATTCGTCGATGGTCTGCGCGGCATACATCGGTTCGCGCCGCCGCAGGGCGTGAAAGGCACTGATTCATTTGCCGAGGCGGTCGGCCGGCATACGCTGGTGAGTGAACACCCGCTCGTGCGCGTGCATCCCGAAACGGGCGAGCGCGCGCTATACGTGAGCCCGGGCTTCCTGAAACAGATATCCGGGCTCACGCCACGAGAAAGCCAGCTGCTGCTCGAACTGCTGTGGGAGCACGTGACGCGGCCGGAGTTCACGGTCCGCTTCAAATGGGAAGCCGGCAGCGTGGCGTTCTGGGACAATCGGACGACCGCGCATCTCGCGCCGACCGACATCTTCGACCTCGATTTCGATCGCCAGCTATACCGCACGACGCTCGTCGGCGACGTGCCGGTCGGGCCGGACGGACGCGCGTCGGTAGCGCTGGAAGGCTCGCCGGTGGGGGCGGCGACAGCGCTTGCACTGAACTGAGATGCCGCGACATTCACGTATGACGAGCGATGCGCATGATGCGTCGCGACCCGCGTCGCCGCGCCGGCGCCTACTGGGCGGCCTCGCGCTGTCCGCACTGGCCGCACCGAATCTGAAGGCCGCGACGCTGCTAAAGCCCTTGGACGTCGACGCCTGGACGCGCAAACCTGGTGCACCGATTCTCGAACACCCTTATGGGCTGCCGTCGCCGCATGAAGCGGATGTCGTTCGCCGTGCCGCGCGGGCGTGGCCGATGCCGGGTGCCGCATCGTCGTTGACGCCGCTCGCGGATCTGCATGGTTCGATCACGCCGAACGGACTCGTGTACGAGCGGCATCACGCGGGAGTGCCCGACATCGATCCCGACGCGCACCGGCTCGTGATTCACAGTCTCGTTCGCGAGCCGAAGCTCTTCACGATGGACGACCTGTTGCGCTTGCCTTCGGAGTCGCGCATTCATTTTCTCGAATGCTCGGGCAACACGGCGAGCGAGTGGAAAGGACCGAGTGGCCTGCCGGTACAGATCACGCACGGCCTGCTGTCCTGTTGCGAGTGGACGGGCGTCAGACTCTCGACGCTGCTCGAAGCGGTCGGGGCACGCACGCCGGCAAGCGACGGCACGACGCCGCAATGGCTGCTCGCCGAAGGCGGGGACGCTGCCGCCATGACGCGCAGTCTGCCGCTCGAGCGGATTCTCGAGCGCGCGCTCGTCGTCTATGCGCAGAACGGCGAGCGCCTGCGGCCCGAGAACGGCTATCCGCTGCGTCTGATCGTGCCGGGTTTCGAGGGCAATACGAACGTGAAATGGCTGCGGCGGCTGAAGGTCGTCGAAGCGCCGTTGCAGACGCGCGAGGAAACGTCGAAGTACACGGGCGTCCTGCCCGACGGGCGTGCGCGTCAGTTCGTGTTCGAGATGGACGCGAAGTCGGTGATCACGCGGCCGTCCGCGGGACAACGGCTGACAGTGCAGGGCTTCTATCCGATCGTTGGTCTCGCCTGGTCGGGGCGCGGAGCGATCCGCAAGGTCGAGGTATCGACCGATGGCGGCGCGACGTGGCAAGCCGCGGTGCTCGATGGGCCTGCGCGCGATCGCGCGTTGACGCGTTTCCAGGCCGGCTTCGTGTGGAATGGCGCGCCGACCGCGATCCTGTCGCGCGCCACGGATTCCACCGGATACGTGCAACCGACGCGCGAGGCGCTCGTCGCGGCGCGCGGATTGAATTCGAACTATCACTACAACGGCATTCAACAGTGGCGCATCGAAGCGGACGGGAGCGTGAAAAATGCATGAGCCTGTCCTGCCCGTTGCCACGGTATCCAGAGTGACCCGCGCTCTGCTGGCGGTGCTCACGGTTAGCAGTCTGGTCGCGGGTTGCTCCTCTTCGTTCAATGCAACGCGCGACGCGCAGTCCACGGCCGCGCAAACGGGCTGGCGCTCATCCATCGACGCCATCGGCAAGCCCATCGGCGAAACCGATTTGAGCGCATGGAATATCGACGTCGCGCCGGACGGCCGTGGCTTGCCCGATGGCAGCGGCGACGTCGCTTCGGGCGGCCGCATTTTCGCGGCGAAATGCGCGGCCTGTCATGGCGCGAAAGGGGAGGGGGTGATCGGCGACCAACTGGTCGGCGGAGCGGGCACACTCGCGAGCGCGAATCCGAAGCGCACGGTCGGCAGCTACTGGCCCTATGCGACGACGCTGTTCGACTATATCCGCCGGGCGATGCCCTATAACGCGCCGCAGTCACTGAGCGCCGATGAGGTGTACGCGCTCAGCGCATGGATATTGAACCGCAACGGCATCGTGCCGGACGATGCGCGTCTCGACGCGCAGTCGCTTGCCGCCATCCGCATGCCCAACCGCGATGGCTTCGTGCCGGACCCGCGGCCCGGCAAACTTTGACAGCGAGTGCCGGCGGCTTGTCCCCTCGCTCGCCGGCGTACCGCTCAGGAAGCGGCCACCGCGTGTTGGCCGCGCTCCCGCGCCGTCCGGGTGTAGCGATTGAGCGGACGCGGCAGCCCCAGATGCTCGCGCAGCGTGCGGCCCGTGTACTCAGTGCGAAAGAGTCCACGTCGCTGCAATTCGGGTACGACGGTATCGGCGAATTCGCTGAGCCCGCCCGGCAGCCACGGCGACATGATGTTGAAGCCGTCCGCGCCTTCTTCCTCGAACCATTGCTGCAACTGGTCGGCGATGCTCTGCGGCGTGCCGATCACCTGTTGATGCCCGCGCGCGCCCGCGATGCGCAGATACAGTTCGCGGATCGTCAGATTGTCGCGCCGCGCGAGGTCGAGCAGCAGCCGCTGCCGGCTTTTGCCGCCATTGGTTTCGGGCAGATCCGGCACCGGGCCGTCGACAGGGTATTGCGACAGGTCCATGCCGCCGGACATGTTCGACAGCAACGCGAGGCCGACCGCCGGATCGATCAGATCCTGCAACGCGTCGAACTTGTCGCGCGCTTCCTGCTGCGTCTTGCCTATCACCGGAAAGATGCCCGGCATGATCTTCAGATGCTCGGGCGCGCGTCCGTAGCGCGCGAGGCGTCCTTTGACGTCGCGATAGAACTGCTGCGCTTCGTCGAGCGTCTGATGCGCGACGAAAATCACATCGGCCGTCTGCGCGGCCAGCTCGCGCCCGGCTTCAGAGGCGCCCGCCTGCACGACTACCGGCCAGCCCTGCGGCGAGCGCGCGACGTTCAACGGTCCGCGTACGCTGAAGTGTTTGCCGCGATGGCCGAGCACGTGCAGCTTGTCGGCGTCGAAATAGATGCCGCTCGCCTTGTCGCGTACGAACGCGTCGTCTTCCCAGCTGTCCCACAGACCTGCGACCACGTCATAGAACTCTTTGGCGCGCTCGTAGCGCACCGCATGATCGAGGTGCTTGTCCCGACTGAAGTTGTGCGCTTCCGTTTCCGTGCTGGACGTGACGAGGTTCCAACCCGAACGGCCGCCGCTCAAATGATCGAGTGAAGCGAATTTGCGCGCGACGTTGTAGGGCTCGTTGAAGCTGGTCGACACGGTTGCGATCAGTCCGATGCGCTCCGTCACGACCGACAGTGCGGAGAGCAGCGTCAACGGTTCGAAGTGATCGGCGCGTGCGGTGCGCGACAGCGACGGCAGATGCGTGTCGCGCACGCTGACGCTGTCCGCAAAGAAGATCGCATCGAACTTCGCGCGCTCGGCGATGCGCGCGAGGTGCGCATAGTGGGCGAAGTCGAGGCCACCCGCTGCATGCGTGTCGGGATGACGCCATGCGGCGATGTGGTGGCCCGTCTCCATCAGGAATGCGCCGAGGCTCATCTGTCGTTTTTGTTGCGATGCTGCGCTCACTGCTCGCTCCTTGTGACGGACGTTGAGGGAAGGTTCTTACAACGGTCGAGGTCAGCCTGCGTTGCCGGCTCGCTCGGAGAAATCCGCGAGGATCTGCTCGCGCAGCTGTACGAAAAGCGGATCGCTGCGATCGCGCGGCCGCGGCAGGCCGACATGCGTGATCCGTTTGATTCGTCCGGGGCGCGGCGCCATCGTCACCACGCGATCGCCAAGTTGGATCGCTTCGTCGACATCGTGCGTGACGAGGATCATCGTGATCCGCTCGCGCTCCCAGATCCGTTGCAGTTCGCTCTGCAGCCGCGCGCGGGTGAGGGCGTCGAGCGCGCCGAACGGTTCGTCGAGCAACAGAACGCGCGGGCGATTCACGAGTCCGCGCGCGATCGCCACGCGTTGAGCCATGCCCCCCGACAGCTGATGCGGATAAGCGTGCTCGAAACCTTGCAAGCCGACGAGCGCGACGTGTTCCGCGACCGCTGCGCGCTTCTGTTGCGGCGAAAGCGGCGCGTTGCGCAGTGCGGCGAGGATGTTTTGCGACGCCGTCAGCCATGGAAACAGCCGGTGATCCTGGAATACGATGCCGCGTTCGAGCGACGTATCGAGCACGCGCTCGCCGTCGACGAGGATGTCGCCGCGATAGTCGATGTCGAGTCCCGCGACGAGCCTCAGCAGCGTGGACTTGCCGCAGCCGCTCGCGCCGAGCACGCTGACGAATTCGCCGGCTGCGATGTCGAGTGAAATGTCGTCGAGAACGAGCAGGTCGTCGGCCGTGGCGTGCTGCCGTGCGTAGTGCTTGCTGACGCCGCGTATGCGGATGCCTTCCGGAACAGTGGTGGTCATGGATTCGTTTCCTGTTGATGAGCGGCCTCAAGCGACGGAGCGTTCCCGCGGCGCGCCGCTTCTGCGCGCCACCACGCGCCTCTCGACGCCTCGGGCGAGCGCATTGAGCGCCCAGCCGGTCACCCCGACCACGATGATGCCGAACAGCACGAGGTCCATCCTGAACTGCTCGCTGCCGTCGATCAGCGTGTTGCCGATGCCGCTGCCCGCGACCAGCAGATACTCGGCGCCGAGCGTGGCGAGCCACGAATAGATCAACCCTAGATAGATGCCAGTGAAGATTGTCGGCAATGCGGCCGGGAGAATCACATAGCGGATCAGCTGGATTCGCGAGTAGCGCAACGCGCGCGCGACCTCGATGTAGCGGCGCGGCACCGCGTGGATGCCGTCGCAGGTATGTGCGGCGACAGGCAACAACGCCGCGAGCGACAGAAACACGACTTTCGCCATGTCGCCGAGACCGAACCAGACGGAGATCAGCGGGATCCATGCGAACAGGGAGATTTGCTTGAACGTATCGAAGCTCGGACCGATCAGGCGTGTCGCAATGCGCGAAAGCCCGAGCGCCGAGCCGAGCAGCAGGCCACCCGCGGTGCCGATCACGAAGCCGCTCGCCTCGCGCGCGAGCGAAGCCGACAGCGCGCGCAGCAATGCGCCGCTTTTGATCTGCTGCCACGCGGTATGTGCGACGTCGCCGGGGCTCACGAGCAGGCCGCTTTTGACGAGGTGTAGCGCCGACACGAGCCACCATAGCGCGAACAACGCGAGCGGCAGCACGAGCCCGCGCCAGTTCACGGTATCAAGTCGGCTCCTGAGCGCTGCCACGCGAGGCGGCCGGGCAGGCGCCTCGCAACTGCATGGCGGGGGAGCGCTTCGCCGTGGCTCGAAAAAGCGGTGCAGCGCGTCGGAAACCGAAGTGAGCGGCATGAAAGAATCCTGAGACGAAGCGCCTACTCGCGAAACGCCGAAGGTTGGCCGCGCCGCAGCCGCGCTTCGAGCGCATCGAGCAGACGGTTGATTGCAAAGCCGATCGCGCCGACGATCACGACGGCCGCCATGACCAGATCGAGTTGAAAAAGCTGTCGTCCATAGACGATCAGGTAGCCGAGCCCCTCCGACGACGCCACCAATTCGACCACGACCAGCGCGAGCCACGCTTTCGTGAATGCGAGCCGCACCCCGGTGGCGAGCGTCGGCACCGCGGCGGGCAGCACCACATACGCGATACGCTGCCAGCGGCCATAGGCGAACACGCGCGCGACTTCATCGAGCGCAGCGGGCGTCTGGCGAAAACCCTGCATCGTGCTGAGCGTGACGGGCACGAGCGCGGCATGCGCGATCAGGATGTACTTGAGCGGCTCGCCCACGCCGACGAGCAGCAGCAGAAACGGCAGCCAGCCGAGCACGGGAATCTGCACGAGCGCATTGAACGCTGGCAGAACGTACGATTCGACCGTGCGCGACAGGCCGAGCGCCGCGCCAATCGTCAAACCGGCCAGCGTGCCCGCGCCGAAGCCCAGCAGCACGCGCTGAAGACTCACGAACGTATGGTGCGCGAGGTCGCCGTTGCGCGCGAGTTCGCATAGCGTGTCGAACACCATCTGCGGCGGCGGCAGGATTTGCGGCGCGATCCAGCCGCGTTCGCAGCCGATGCTCCACAGCGCAAACAGTGCCGCAGGCAGCAGCCACGGCGCGATCTGCCAGCCGACGGCCCGCGCGCGCCGATGGACGTTCGCTCGCGGCTTCGCTTCGTTCGCCTCACGCCCGGGGACGTGCGCCGCGGCCGAGGACCATTCGCCAAGCGCCTTGCTCATCGTCGATCTCCGGTCAGCCGAGGGGTTTGCCTTGCGCGTCGTAGCGCGTCCAGTAATGTTCGAGCGACTGACTATGCAACGCGTTTTCGAGGTAGCGCGGTTCGAACCAGCCGTCGACCACGACGGGCTGACGGATCAGCTTGAGCTTCAGCGCATCGCTCGCCACCGCCTTGTAGCGCGCGACGATGAACGGATCGATCAGCGGCGAGTTACGCGACTTGAGCGTCTGGTTCGCGAACTCGGCCTGCCACGACGCGTAGCTGACGCCGCTTTTCTCCCAGAGCTTGAAAAGTGCATCGCGGTTCGCTTCCTCGGACGACCACTGCGCGCCCTTGACGAACGCGTTGACGACCCGTTGCACGATGTCGGGATGTGCGCGGTCGAAATCGTCGAGCACGAGCAGATGCGATTGCCGCGTGAACTGAGGACCGCCTGTCTGCGATTCGTAGATGATCTTCGCAAGTCCCTGATCGCGCAGCTTGTAGAGGTGATAGTCGTTGACCGACGCGTCGACGCCTTTGGACGAGAGGGCCGCGAGCGCGCTGGCTGAATCCAGATTGATCACGCGCAGATCGCGCTCGTCGAGCTGATTCGCGGCGAGCACGTTGTCGGCGACGAGTTGCAGGTTGGTGCCGCGGAAAATCGACACGCGACGGCCTTTCAGGTCCTTCACGCTCTGCACGGGCGAGTCCGGCGGCACGGCGAACTTCACGCCGACCCGCACGCCCGATTCGAGCAGGATGCGCGTTTTCAATCCGTTTGCGCGGCCAAGTACGGAGGGCAGATCGCCTTGAAATGCGAAGTCGAGCGATTTGTCGGCGATCGCTTCGTTGACAGCCGGACCCGCGCCTTTGAAGAAAAGCCATTCGATCTTGATGCCGTCGGCGGCGAATTCTTTTTCGAGCAACTGAAGCTGTTGCACGGTGGCAGCGGGCGAACCGCCGAACGTCGGCGGATCGCCGGCGCCTTGCTGCGCGACGCCGATGCGGATCACGGCGGGTTTATCCGCGTGAGCCTGGGACGATGCGAATGCCAGCACCGCGGCGAGCAACGCGCTCCTGAGCAGAAAGACGGTTTTCAGAAAGGTTCGCGGGATTCGATTGGCCATTGATCGAGAGGATGCGCAGCGCGGCGGTGCCGAGGAACACTCATTCTTGACGACGTTCTTTCTAAGGACAAGGAAGCATTGCAGCTATGGATATGCGCGGCAGTGGCAAAGCATCTGAGCGAATAACGTAAGCGCGAATCGGTTGTTATCTGAACGACGGTGCATCCCTATACTGGCTCGTTGTCGATCAGCTCCGACTTCCGCCACCGGTATGCCGGTCCAAATGTCCAGCAAGAGGAACAATGAATGTCCGCACACGATCTGGGGAACCCTGCCGCGCGCCAACGGCTACAGACCGTACTCGATGAGTTGCCCGCGCTAGCGAAAGCCATTGGGGAAGGCGCGGCATCGCGCGAGGCGCGCCGCGAGCTCCCGTTTGACGGCTTCGCGCTCTTTCGGCAATCGGGCCTCGGGCGATTGCGCTTGCCCGTCGAGTGGGGCGGCCTCGGCGGCACGCTCGAAGACGAGTTTCATGTCATCGCAACGCTCGCCGCTGAAGACAGCAACGTCGCACACGCGCTGCGCATTCACTACGACCAGACGGAGACGTTGCTGCTGTCGCCACGCACGCCATTCAACGAAATCCAGATTCAGCGCGTCATCGATGGCGCGATTTTCGGTGGCGCATCGACGGAACTCGGTACTTCGCGGCCAGGTGAAATCACCACGCGATTGCGCCGCGACGGCGAGCATTACCGGCTGAGCGGCCGCAAATACTACGCCACGGGCACGGCGTTCGCGGACTATGCACGCCTGAATCTGCAGGATGAGGACGGCAACGCGGTCGCCGCCATCGTGCCCGTGAAGCGTGAAGGTTTTCGCGTGCTGGACGACTGGGACGGTATGGGGCAGCGCATGACGGCCAGCGGCAGCCTCGAATTCGACAACCTGCTCGTGCGCGCCGACGAAGTGACGCCGCGCGTGCAGACGACGCTTGCCGGCCGTCACGGCGGCGCGCTGCGGCAGCTGCATCTGGTGGCGGTGGGAGCGGGCATCGTGCGCAACGTCGTCGCGGATGCGAAGCACTTTGTGCTGCGGCATGGCCGCCCCGTGCTGCATAGCCCCGCGCCGTCCGCCCGGGAAGACGCGTTTATCCAGCAGGTCATCGGCGATCTCACGGCGCACAGCCACGCAGTGGATGCGCTCGTGCGCGAGAACGCGCGCGTGCTGGAGCGCTCGTCGCGGGCGATCCGTCTGAGTGCTGCCGATGCGGAAGCGCTCGTGCTGGAAGGTGCGCTGGCAACGGCCCGCACGCAGCTGATCGTCAGCAAGCTCGCGCTCTATGCCGCCGAGCGGATGTTCGAAGCAGGCGGCGCGTCGGCGACCTCGCGCGCGCACAACTTCGACCGTCACTGGCGCAATCTGCGCACCATTTTCAGTCACAACCCGCTGCTGCACAAGGCGCGTGTGATCGGCGACTACACGCTCAATGGCGTCACGACGCATCTCACGGAAGGCCGTGTTTTCTAGCCATTTCTCACACGTTCCCGGGTATTCACACGACATTCGACCGCTTCACAATGACAAGGAGCGACCTGCCATGAGCCGCGATCTTCTTCTACTGCTGGAACCCGGATTCACCGATCCCCGCTATCCGGGCGAACGTTTCATCTGTCCCGATGGCGCGCCTATCGAAGGGCTGCTTGCCAGCGACCCGCCGCGCGTCGCCAGACTGGACGTGAAGCGCGTCCCGTTCGAGCGGCCACGCAAGGCGGTCGTCGAGGTGCTCGATGCCGAGCATCAAAGCCTGCCCGTGCTCGTGCTCGGTGACGAACATCCCGTGCCCGCCGATGCGCAGACGCTGGGCGAGCGGCGCTTTGTCACCGATCCGCGCCGCATTCTCGAACTGCTCGCCGCGCGTCATGGTTTCCCGAAAGTTCATTGACCCCCGAACGCACGAAGGCGACCCGATCATCAAAGGAGAATTCCGATGAGCCGCAATCCGGCGCACCGCGTGCCACGCCGCCTGCATCTGAACGTCAATATCCTGCACTCGGGCTTCGTGCCTTCGGCATGGCGACGTGACGATGCGGACCCGCGCGCGTTCATCGATGTGAATCACTACGTGCGCGTCGCGCAGATCGCCGAGGCTGGCAAGCTCGACGCGGTCTTTCTGGCCGACAATGCGGCGATCGTCGATCAGATCGACTTCCGGCCCATCACGGCGCTCGAACCGACCGTGCTGCTCGCCAGCATCGCGGCGGCCACGACGCACATCGGCGTGATCGGCACGGCATCGACGAGCTATAACGAGCCGTACAACATTGCGCGGCGCTTTGCGACGCTCGATCACGTCAGCAACGGACGCGCTGGCTGGAACGTCGTCACGACAGCCGATCTGCCGTCCGCGCGCAATTTCGGCCATGGCTCTGTACCGGACCACGCGCAGCGGTATGACCGCGCCGCGGAGTTCACGGAAATCGTCAAGGCACTGTGGGACAGCTGGGAAGACGATGCATTCGTCGGCGACAAGACCGGCGGCCGTTTTGTCGACGTCGACAAGGTGCATCCCGTCGCGCATCGCGGCCGCCACTTCGCGGTCCACGGCCCACTCAACCTGCCGCGCTCGCCGCAGGGGCATCCCGTGCTGGTGCAGGCGGGCGCATCGGCCGATGGCCGCGAACTCGCAGCGCGTCACGCGGAGGCGGTCTTTTCCGCTTCCCAGTCGTTCGAGGAATCGGCGGCCTACCGGCGCGATCTGAACGAGCGGGCGGCCGCTTATGGCCGGCCCGCGGTGAAGGTGCTGGCCGGTCTCACGACCATCATCGGCGCGACTGAGGCGGACGCATTGCGGCGCCGTGACGAACTCGTGGACCAGATCCCGTGGCGCTATAGCCTGAACCGTCTGGCAGGCACACTGGGCATCGACGTTGACCGCCTGAAACTCGACGCACACTTGCCCGATGACCTCGCGTTGCCTGGCCGCGGCAACGGTAATCACACGTTTTTTCACGCGACTATCGCGCATGCGCGCCGTCACGGACAGACGGTGCGCGAGCTGATCCGTTCGCTCGCGGGTGGCACTGGTCACCGGGTGATCGTCGGCACGCCCGAGCAGATCGCCGACGACATCACACAGTGGTTCAACGGTGGCGCGGCCGATGGCTTCAATCTCATGCCCGACGTGCTGCCCGGCGGCCTGATCGATTTCGTCGATGGCGTGGTGCCGATCCTTCAGAAGCGCGGCATCTTTCGCACCGCCTATGAAGGCGCGACGCTGCGCGACCATCTCGGGCTTGCGCGCCCCGACAACGCACAGTTGTGGCGAAAGAGCGCATAGAACGGCAGCGATCATCTACCTCAACTACGACTCGCGCACACCATGAGCCAACGTAAAGGACATCTGCGCCTCGGCGCTTTTCTGTATCCAACGGGACATCACATCGCGGCATGGCGCCACCCGGATTCGCCCGCTGATGCGGGGCGCGACTTTCGTCACTATGTGCAGCTTGCACAGGCCGCGGAGTCGGCGAAGTTCGACCTGATCTTTCTCGCCGATGGCTCTGGAACGCGCGGCGACAACGTCGAGTTTCTCAGCCGCACTGCGCACAGCTATGTCGCGCAGTTCGAGCCGCTCACGTTGCTGTCGGCGCTAGCGGCCGTGACCGAAAAGATCGGTCTGGTCGGCACCGCTTCGACGACGTTCAACGAGCCGTATCACATCGCGCGCAAATTCGCCTCACTCGATCACATCAGCGGCGGGCGAGCCGGATGGAATCTCGTGACGTCGTCGAGCGCGCACGAGGCGAAGAACTTCAACTTCGACGAGCATCTCGCGCATGCGCGGCGCTATGAGCGCGCGGTCGAATTCGCCGAAGTGGTGGAGGGACTGTGGGACAGCTGGGATGAAGACGCATTCGTGCGCGACAAGGCGGCAGGCCGTTACTTCGATCCCGCGAAACGCCATGTGCTCGATCATCGCGGCGAATTCTTCAAGGTGCGTGGTCCGCTCAATGTCGAACGCTCGCCGCAGGGCCGGCCCGTCGTGGTTCAGGCGGGCTCGTCGGAAGCGGGCAGGGCGCTGGCGGCACGTACTGCGGAGGTCATCTTCACGGCGCAACAGACACTCACCGACGCGGTCGCGTTTTACGCGGACGTCAAAGGCCGGATGGCGCAATACGGCCGCGAGCCGGAGGACCTCAAGATCATGCCCGGCGTGATGCCGATCGTCGGCGCGACGCAAGCCGAGGCGCAGGAAAAGTTCGAGGAGCTTCAGGCCTTGATCGACCCCACCGTGGGACTTGCGCTGGTGTCCACGCTGACGGGTGGCTTCGACCTGTCGGGCTACCCGCTCGACGGCCCGATTCCGGAGCTTCCCGAGACCAACGCGAGCAAGAGCCGGCAGTCGCTCACGCTCGAACTGGCACGGCGCGAAAACCTGACGATCCGCGAACTGTATCTGCGTGTCGCCGGCGCACGCGGACACTGGCAGCTGGTCGGCACTCCCGCGCAGATTGCCGACGCGCTGGAAGAGCGCTTCGTACACTACGGCGCGGATGGCTACAACGTGATGCCCGCGCTGCTACCCAATAGCCTCGATGACTTCATCCGGCTCGTGCTGCCCGAGCTGCGGCGGCGCGGGCTCTTTCGCAGCGAATACGAAGGCCGCACGCTGCGCGAGAACCTCGGCTTACGGCGGCCAGTGCCGCGCTATCAGCGCGAAGCGGTGACGCAATGACAGTGCACGGTCATTGACGCAAGACCGCCTCGCGCGGTCTTCCTGTGCGCGCAGCCAGACGTCGGCTAGCGTGCCGCACGTTTCATTTCGCCGCCAGCGCAGGCTTGCTGCCCAGCAGCGCCCACTGACCGTTCTCGACGACGAGATTGACGCTCTTCACACCGATCACGCGGCGCGTGTTCGGGTCGAACGTCGCTTTGTCGAAGACCACGCTCGGCACGTCATGCAGCTTCGGCAGCGCATCGCGAACGCCGCGTCGATCGAGTCCACCGGTGCGCAGCGCGTACGCGGCGATAATGGTGGCGTCATAGGCGAACGCATTGAACGCGTCTGGCTGATGGTGATACTTTGCTTCGAACGCACGCACGAAACGCTGGACTTCGGGATTCGGGTCGCCAGGAAAGAAGCTCGTGTTGGTCGTGACTCCATTTACCGCGTCGCCACCCAGCTCCATGAATTTGGGCGAGTAAACCGAACTGGCGGCGACAATCGGCAGCGTGATACCGCCCGTGCGCGCCTGGCGGACGATCTGCGCGCCATCCGAATAATACGAAATCAGCACCAGTGCGTCGGGTTTGGCATCGCGCACGCGCAAAAGCGTCGCCCGAAAATCTTTGTCGGTGGGCTGATAGCCTTCGGCGGCGACGACCTGCGCGCCGCGCGCGGCCGCAGCCTTCACGAAGACGTCCTTGCTGGCGCGGCCCCAGTCGGTGTTCTGGAACAGGACGGCGAGGTGTTTGAAGCCTTGTTTGACGGCCAGATCCGCGAGCAGCGGCTGAGCGTCCGCCTGGCTCACGGACGGACTCCAGATGAAGTCGCCGCCTTTGGTGAAGTCGGGATGCGAGTTGGTAAAGCCCAACTGCACCAGCCCGGCGCGCTGATAGATCGGCGAGGCCGCCATCGAGGCCGGACTCGAAAAGTCACCCAGCTCGATCAGAATGCGCTTGTCGTCGACGAATTTCTGCGCAATGGCGACGGCCTGGCGCGGATCGCTCTGGCTGTCTTCGAACACATATTGCAGAGGATGGCCGTTGATGCCGCCCTGACTGTTGATCTGCTCGAGCGCGAGGTCGAAGCCGGCTTTCCATTGAGCGCCATATTGCGCGTTCGGACCGGTCAACGGTCCGCTTACTCCGAAGAAGACCGGCTCGTCGCTGGGGCTCGCAGCGGATGACACCCCGAAAACGGACAGCGCGAGCGCCGCGCCGGCAACCATGAAGAGCCGCTGGAGCAGCGTCGAAGAAGGCCACGCAGACATGAGTGAGTTCTCCATCAAAAGATTGGGACTGCGAGTCTCCAACGCATTGGTTCGAGCGGCAACCAAGCGATTGGCATATCCATATTCGTCTATCGACAGAGTTGCCCCGCGCCGTCAAAAAACATCATGCAGTAGTGTCCATGGCGCGCGTGTCGGCGTCGGCCCATTCGTCGCCGGCGAGCTCGACCGTGTCGAAGGCCTGCAGCGCCGCGAAGTGCGCCTCGCGGTCGGCGTAAAACAGCATGGCGGCGATCGCCCGCGCGAGGCGTTGCGCGCCGTCGCTGATCGCAGGAATGTCGCCTGCGACCTTGCCATGCGTGAGGCTCGCCGCGTGATTGAAGCAGTGAATCCGCGAAAGGGCGGCACAGGTGCCCGGAATCCGTTCCTGGAACGCGAAGTTACGGTCCAGGTCGGGTGAGCTCGCCAGATCTTCGTTCTGCAGCTCCGGGACTGCGGCGAAGCGGTCGCGCCAGCGGCGAACGTGTGGCGCAATCAGTGCGAATTCGTCGCGCGTGTCAATTTCCGAGTGAAAGCCGGTCGCAAAGATCAGGTAGTCAACCTCGTAATGGCCTTTCGGCGTATCGATCAGAACGGTATTGCCGTCGTGGTCCACGCTCTCGAGCGGACTCGACAGATGCAGGCGGGCGTTTGGATACTGCGCGACCCGCAGCACACTATCGCGCGGCGGCGGTGTTTGGGTTTGCGCCGAGTAGTGCAGAAAGCGCCACTTCCAGACGTCATCGAGGTGGGCGAAACCGTGCACCAGACCCGGGCTGCCGATGCCGGTCAGCTTGTTGATACGGGGTAGCGCATCGCGGCGCACGAACAGATCGACGTGTGCGGCGCCCGCTTCCAATGCGCTCGCCGCATTATCGAACGCCGACGCGCTGGCCCCGACCACCCCCACGCGCTTGCCGCGTAACGCGGCGAAATCGATTGCATCGGACGAGTGTGCGCGCAGGTGCGCGGGCAGAGCGCGTCCTACTTCGGGAATGAACGGACCGCCAAGTCCCGCGCGCCCGGTGGCGAGGACGACATGCCGCGCCAGCATGGTGTCGCGTCGCGGATCGCTGTCCTGTCCGGCGGCAGCGTGGAGCAGGTCCAGTTCGATCAGGCCATCGCCGCGAGTGCGCAGTTTTTCGACGCGCGTGTCGTTGCGCACCGGTAGATCGAGCACGCGCCGATACCAGCGCAGGTAGTCCATCCACAGCGTGCGTGGAATCTTGTAGAGTGCCGCCCATTGCTCGCGGCCGAATTGCGCTTCGTACCACGCGCGGAACGTGAGCGCGGGCAAACGCAGTGCCGGGCCAGTCAACTGCTTCGGCGAGCGCAATGTCTGCATGCGCGCGTAGGTGATCCACGGACCTTCCCGGCCCACGGGCGCCTGATCGAAGAGTCGCTGGTTGTCGATGCCGAGGAAGCGCAACTCGGCGCTCGCGGTGAGCCCCGCCATCCCGGCGCCGATGATGGCCACATCGAGCACCCGTTGCCCGTCGACGGTTCGCGCGGGCACCCACGGGGGCGCGGGAAGCTCCAGCCAACTGAGGTCTTCGCGAAGCCGGGCTTCGAGCGCAGCCAGGCCATCAGCGCTCACGCAATGGGGCGATGCGGTCATACCTTGGCTCCGAGGTCGCGGTTAAGAAGCGTAGCGGTATCGCTTGAGTTGTCTGCGCCGCTCGTGCGGTCGTGCGCGACCAGTGCGCCATGTTGGGACGCGGCGTGACGCACCGCGCCTGGCAGCAGCTCGTGCGACACTTGCGCGAGCGTCTCGATCATGGCGTCCACCTCAGTGCTGCGGAGCCTGCCCGACAGTGTGACGACGCCGTAGAGAAAGGGAATCGCCGTGTCGAGGGCTTTGACTTCGACGTCGCCGACGCGCATACCGAATGCCGTCACCGGATCGACGATGGCCACGCCGAGCTTCTCTTGCGCCGCCATCATCGCGCTGAGCGAGGCGTTGGTTTCCAGCACGACGTGAAGCGCGAGGCTCGCCTGATCGAATGCACGGTCGATGCGGTTGCGCAAGCGGTAACGGTTCCCGAGCGTAGCGACCGGTTGCCCATCCAGACACGCGAGTGGCAGTACGGCATGCCGCGCGAGCGGATGGTCCCGATGCAGTACCGCCACGCAGGGTGTCTCGATGATGTAGTGCACGTCGAGTGCCGCATGGTCGAGCGGCAGCGTAGCGATGCCTATGTCGGCAGCGCGCGATAGCAACGCCTGCGCGACCTGTTCAGCAGATACGCTGCGCAGTTGCGTGTCAACGCGCGAGCGTCCCGGCGGATGGTCGCGTGCCAGCTTCGCGAGGGCGCGCGGCGCGAGCGCCGCCGCGAGCGCAGGCGTCGCCACCACGCGCAGCGGTGTCGGCTCGTCGCGGCCAATTGCGCGTGCGCTGGCTCGAATCGTATCGAGGCCGACGAGCGAACGCTCGACTTCCGAATAGAGCAGAAACGCGCGGCTCGTCGGCGTGACGCGCGGCCCTTTGCGGTCGAAGAGCGCGTAGCCGATCTCCTGTTCCAGGTCCTGGACCGCTCTCGTCACGGCTGGCTGCGAGCGGCTCAGCAAACGCGCCGCGCCCGTCATGCTACCGCTCGACATGACCGCCGAAAACGCTTCGAGTTGATGCAACTCCATCCGAAATCTCATCGATGTGGTGAGCGCATTGTAGAGGCCATTGCATGCGCGATTCTTATAATTAATTCGGCAATGCAATTGACGGAATTCGGGATTTGCATGGCACACGGGCAACCTCGAGCTTCAGACGAGTGACTTGCGAAGCGGGTCAGAAAACCGCTTTAAACAAGGGCTTTCGAGAAAAACGCATTTCCTTCGATCGGACGCCGTACACGACCATATATTCCGTTTTCATATGCTTTTGTGGTGCGAACGAATAAGCATTGACGCTTATCTTCGTTGGCCCGCTTCAGTCCCACATGGTTACATCGGCTCACCCTATTTGATGGCGTGAGAAAAGCATGTCGATGCTGAAAGACAAAAAATACCGCGCAGCGCGGGCGCTGCTTCAACTGGCTGGCGCGCTGACGTTTGCCTCCGGTGGTGCAATACCCGCTGCTCACGCAGCCGATCCGTACTGGGTCGGTGTGACAGGGCCGTTGAGTGGGCAGGATGCCCAATACGGGGAGCAGTGGAAGCGCGGTTTCGATCTCGCGCTCGAGCAGATCAACGGCAATGGCGGCATCAACGGGCACCCGCTCGCCTACGACTTCGAAGACAGCCGCAGCGATCCGCGCCAGGCGGTCGCCATCGCGCAGAAATTCGCCGACGACAAACGCATCCTGCTCGAACTGGGCGATCTGTCGAGCGGAGCCTCGATGGCGGCGTCGCCGGTCTACCAGCGCGCCGGCCTTGTGCAGTTCGGCTTTACCAATTCGCATCCCGACTTTACCAAGGGCGGCGACTACATGTGGAGCACGGCGATCAGCCAGTCGGAAGAACAGCCGCTGCTCGCGCGTTACGTCACCAGGGGACTCGGCTTCAGGAAGATCGCCGTGCTCTACCTGAATACCGACTGGGGCCGCACCAGCAAGGACATCTTTGCCAGGGCCGCGGCAGAGGACGGCGCTCAGGTCGTCGCAGCGGAGGCGTATCAGCCGAACGAAAAGGACTTTCGGGCGACGCTCACGCGTGTGCGCAGCGAGAACCCCGACTCGATCGTGCTGATTTCGTACTACTCGGATGGCGCGCAGATCGTCCGTCAGGCGCGAGCGGCAGGCGAGCGTGCGCCGATCGCGGCGGTCGGCTCCGTGTATTCGCCCAAGTTCCTCGATCTCGGCGGCCCTGCCGTGAATGGTGTCTATACGGAATCGAATTTCTTCCCCGGCGACCCGCGCCCGGAAGTGCAGAGCTTCGTGCAACGTTACCGCGCCAGGTATGGCGCCGACCCGGACACGTTTGCCGCACGCGCCTACGACGCGATGATTCTCGCGGGCGAAGTGATCCGCCGCTATGGCGCGGACCGCAATGCGGTGCATGACGGCTTTGCGAAGATCGACGACGTGCCGAGCGTGATCTTCGGCAAGTTCAAGTTCGATCCGCAGACGCGCCGCGTGGCCGGTGCGAAGAACCTCGATCTGGTCGTCAAGGACGGCAAATTCGCGTTGTGGGACGGCACGGGTGCCGTGCATGCGCAATGATCGACAGCAAGTACCCTATTGGCTTCAGGACTGACGCGCGATGAATGCCTGGTTCGACTACACGATCAACGGGCTGATCGTCGGCAATATCTATGCGCTGCTGGCAGTCGGTCTCGCGCTGATCTTCGGCGTATCGCATCTGATCAATTTCGCGCATGGCTCCGTGTACATGGTCGGCGGCTTCATCGGCTGGCTGTGTTTGACGCGGCTCGGCTTGCCGCTGCCGGTCGCGCTGCTCGCGACCATTGCGGGCTGTGCGCTGCTTGGCGTCGTCATCGAACGGATCGGCTTGCGGCCGTTGCAGGGTGCCGCGCGGATCGCGCCGCTGCTCGCGACGATCGGTATCAGCTTCGTGCTCGACCAGCTCGCACAGATCGTCTTTGGACCCGACCCGCGGCCGGTGCCGAGCTCGTTGCCGGACTGGACGCTGTCGATTGGCGGCGCGACCCTTGGCTCGCTCGATCTGCTGATTGCAACGATCGGCGTGAGCGCCGCGGCGGTGCTCTATGTATTCCTGCGTTTCACGCGGCTCGGCTGGGCCGTGCGCGCGACCGCGCAGGACCGCGACGCCGCGCAGCAGATGGGGGTCAACGTCGATGCCGTGAATCAGGCTGTGTTTGCGATTGCGTGCGGGCTCGGCGGCCTGAGCGGCTTGCTGGTAGGCATGTACTACAACAGCATCGATCCCGCGATGGGCTTCCAGGCGACGCTCAAGGGCGTGGTCGCGTTGTTGATCGGCGGGCTGGGGAACGTGCCGGGCGCGATCGCGGGCAGCCTGCTGCTCGGTCTCGTCGAAAGCTACGGTGTCGCGCTGTTCGGCACCAGCTATCGCGACCTGTTTGCGTTCGTGCTGTTGCTGGCGTTTCTCGTGTGGCGCCCCAATGGACTCTTCAGTTCGAGCCGGCGCCTGCCTCCCGAGCCGCTGACGGGCACGTTTCTGTCGAATCGCAAGGCAGTCAGGATCTCACCGCGCGTAGTGATAGCGCTGGTGGCGATCGCGTTCGTGCTGCCGCTCGTGACGCCCTCGGCATATCTGCTTCAGACGCTCACCAACGGCTGGATCTATGGGCTGCTTGCGCTCAGCCTGACACTCGTCGCGGGAACGGTCGGACAGATCTCGCTGGGCCACGCGGCACTGCTGCTGATCGGCGCTTATGCGTCGGCGCTGCTGTCGATGAATTTCGGCTGGTCGCCCGCGCTGACGATTCCGCTCGCCGGTCTCGTCACGGCCGCGATCGGCACGTTGCTGGTGTATCCGTCGTTCCGGCTGCGCGGTCACTATGTGTCGATCGCAACGCTCGGGATCGGTGAAATCATCGGCCTCGTGGTGCTCAACTGGGACAGCCTGACCCGTGGACCGGTCGGCATCACGGGTATAGCGCCGCTGTCCCTGTTCGGCTGGCAACTGACGGGCGTGCGCGCCGTTTACTGGTTCACGCTCGCGGTGCTCGTGCTGCTCGCGCTGTTGCAGATCCGGCTGCTGCGCTCGCACCTGGGCCGCACCTGGCGCGCGATTCGCGAAGACGATGTCGCGGCGCGCGCATACGGTATCCGCCCCAATCGATACAAGGCGATCGCTTTTGCGTGCGGGGGCCTTGCTGCCGGTATAGGTGGAGGCATCGCAGCGCATCTTTACAGCTACATCAACTATCAGACCTTTGATTCGCAGGTTTCTATACTCGCGCTGACGATGGTGATTCTTGGCGGCCTCGGCAGCGTGATCGGCGCGGTAGCGGGAGCGGTTGCGCTGATCAGCCTGCCCGAACTGTTCCGCTTTGCCGCCGATTACCGGATGCTGATCTACGGCTTGATCCTGCTGTTGTTGGTGCGTTTCCGGCCGCAGGGTCTGTTCGGTTCAGTGTGACGGAGACGACGATGACTTCCTCTTCCATCAATGCTGCGGAGATCCTGTTCGACGTGCGGCGTGTGACGCGCCGCTTCGGCGGCCTCGTCGCCGTCAACGAAGTGAGCCTTTCGGTAGCGCGCGGCGAATGCATAAGCGTGATTGGACCGAACGGCGCCGGCAAGTCGACGCTGTTCAACCTGCTGACGGGTATCGATACGCCTGACGCCGGTGAAGTGCGCTTTCGCGGCGAGGACGTGACCGGCATGGCGCCGGAACAGCTCGCCGCGCGCGGCGTCGCCCGAACGTTTCAGCATGGCCGTGTGTTCGGCAACCTGAGCGTGCTCGATAACGTGCTGATCGGCGCTCACGCGCGGCTCGCAATGACGCGGCGCGGCTGGCCCGTGGTCGGCGCGTTCGCGGAAGTGCTGCGCGCGCTGGCTGCGCCCGGTACGGTGCGCCGCGAGGACGCCGCGCTGCGCGAAGAAGTGACCACCCTGCTCGCGCGTTTCGGCACCCGCCTCGCGCCGCGTATCGATCAACCGGCGCATAGCCTGTCATATGCGAACCGCCGGCGCGTCGAGATAGCACGCGCCTTGGCGCTGCGTCCACAGATCCTCGTGCTCGACGAGCCGACCGCCGGCATGAACGAGTCGGAGACCGCCGAGATGCTCGAACTGATTCTCGAGCTGAAGCGCGACGGACTCACCATGCTGCTGATCGAACACAAGCTCGAGCTCGTGATGCGGCTGTCGGACCGCGTACTGGTACTCGACGACGGCCGCAAGATCGCCTCGGGCTTGCCCAACGAGGTGCGCAACGATCCCGCCGTGATCGAGGCCTATCTCGGCAACCGTCAGGTGGGTGCGCACGCCGTTCGAAACGAAACGGCAGCCGCATGAATGCAGCCCGCCTGCATCTGATTTCGTCGCAAGACCCATCTTCTAAACACGCCACCATGACTGAGCCGTTGCTCGAACTCCAACAGATCGACACTTTCTATGGGCAGATTCAGGTCCACTTCGGCCTGAACCTGCGCATTGGACGTGGTGAGGTGGTGAGCCTGTTAGGAGGCAACGCCAGCGGCAAATCGACGGCAATGAAGGTGATTCTGGGTCTGCACAAGCCGCGCACCGGGACGATCAGTTTCGACGGCAAGCCCCTGAACGGTCTGTCGACCCCGCAGATCGTGCGGCGCGGCATCGCTTCAGTGCCGGAGGCGCGCCGTCTGTTCGGCGACATGACGGTGCGCGAAAACCTGCTGATGGGCGCTTTTACGCGCAACGACCGCGCTGGTATCGCCGAGGACTACGAACGCATGCTCGAACTCTTTCCGCGTGTGAAGGAGCGGCTAACGCAACGGGCCGGGACTTTATCCGGCGGCGAGCAACAGATGCTGGCCATGGCGCGTGCGCTGATGAGCCGGCCCTCGCTGGTCTGCATGGATGAACCGACCATGGGACTATCGCCGCTCTATGTCGACAAGGTGCTCGAACTGATCCAGACGATCAACCGCCAGGGCATCACGTTCTTCATGGTCGAGCAGAACGCCAGCCTCGCGTTGCAGATCGCGCATCGCGGCTATGTGCTGCAGACGGGGCGCGTGGTGTTGGATGGGACGGCTCGCGAACTGCTCGCCGATCAGCGGATTCGCGATGCCTATCTCGGTGGGGCACTGGCGGCGCAGACTGCATCGTGAGGGCGGAGCTTCCAAGGCGGCCCGCGTGCGTCGAGCGGCGGGGCTTCGGCATGCGCTTGAGCAGGTATTTCAGGCTCAGGAACCGGCGACGAGTTCAAGCGTTGCGCCGTGAGTGAGTTCGCTGGCGAATCTGCGGGGCGTGCCGCCCGCGTGCGTTTCCAGAGCGACCGCAAACACGCCTTCGCCGCGTGCGGCCAGATGTCGACGAAGGTCCGACGCGAAGCCGTCCGCGTCGTCGGGCGTGCGGGAGGGGCTCAGCAGCGTCAGTCCGGTTGGGCCGAGGCGCAAAACCGCCAGAGCGACGCCATAGCCCGGCAAGGGCGCGCGCTGCACGTCGATAGCGCCGAGCAAAGCGCGATAGCGCGCGACGCTGGCATCGAGATCGTTCACGACGAGCGTGATGTTCGCCACACCACGCGCACCGTTTTCATGGTGCCGCACCGCACCTTCAGCCACGCGCAAACGACGCGGTGTCACATCTCCGCACAGGAACGGCAAATCCGCGCTGCGGGGCTTGCCGATCTGCCATTCGAGCCGCTCGCCGTCAGGGCGCAGCCGTCCCCCTGCGATCGGCCCGTCGTAGACGAGTCCGCGTTGACCCGCACCGTCGATGGTGGCCGCGACCGATTCCGGCAGTAACGCGAAATCGACAAAGCCATCGCCGACGTGAGCGCCGTCGTCCCACCAGCGGTGCTCCGGCGCATCACGCAAGAAGGCGATCAGTTCGAAGTAGCTGCCATCGGCGAAGCCAATCAGTGCGTTATGCGTGGCGCCGTCGGCGTGCGTGCCACCGCGCTGCACCGTGAAGCCGAGCGAACCGAAGTGAGCGATGGACTGTTCGAGATCCTGTACGCGGATCACGATGTGATCGAGCAAAAGAGACATGCGGGACAAGCTCCCGGTTGGCAAAGCGCCATCCTGGCGGCCCCCGCTCTCGAGAACAAGAAAGTATTTGTGCTATGGATATGTGCGCTGATGCTTTCCGGCGCTCGCACATTTGAAACGTTTCTCGCGAACGCTGGTTTTTTAAAGTGCAATCCCCTGTCATTTGTTTATCGGAATTTCTTCGTTTTCTTCCCCTGCGCCGCAGCATAGAGTGGCGCGTCCACTACTCAGAAACCGGGGTTTCTCATGCGTATTCCACTGTTGTTCAAGGTTCTTGTCGCGGGTGTCATTGCGTTCGGTACCGCCGCTGCGCAGGCCGACCAGCTTGCGGACATCAAGCAGAAGGGCGAGATCGTGTTCGGCGTGCTGGGTACCGATGAGCCGAACAGTTTCATCGATCCGCAGACGCGCGACTATATCGGCTACGAAATCGACATCGCCAAGGCAGTAGCGAAGAAGATCGGCGTGAAGCCAGTCTTCAAGCAACTCTCGGTGGCGGCGCGCATTCCCGAGCTGCAACAGGGGCATGTGGACGTGCTGGCCGCTTCGCTCACCCACAACAAGGAGCGCGAGTCGCAGATCGATTTCGCGCTGACGCACTTCATCACCGGGTCCAAGGTGCTGATCGTGAAGTCGAGCGGGGTTCACAACATCGCTGACCTCGCCGGCAAACGCGTGCTGACGGTCAAGGGCGGCACGCAAGTGCCTAACCTGCAGCGCGTCGTGCCGACCGCGCAGATCATCACGTTCGAAACCACCCAGCAGGCGTTCCAGGCGCTGCAGCAGGGCAAGGGCGTGGCCTACGTGAACGACGAATCGTCGCTGTTCGACGACGTCCACAAACTCGGCCCGCGCGCTGCCGAATATGAAATCCTGCCGCAGAACCTGAACGTGGAGCCGCTCGCACTCGGTATTCGCAAGGGCGAGCCGGCGCTAAAGGCCGTCATCGACGACGAGTTGCGTGAACTCGAAGCGTCGGGCGAGGCCAACCGGCTCTATGACAAATGGTATGGCAAGGACAGCAAACTGAAGTTCGGTCCGCGCAACTTCAAGCTCGAAACCGACCGGATCGACAACGACAAGGTCACCGGCTGATCGACGCACACCGAGCCGTCCGTCTGCCGCAGCCCACCATGCGCTCCGCTGGTGGGCTGCGAACGTTATTCCGTCTCACCTTGCCTTATGCGTTCATTTGATTGGTCGATCCTGCTTTCCGGCCCTTACCATGCGATGCTGCTGGCCGGTCTGCGGCTGTCGCTGACCCTGCTGGGCGCGACGTTCATCCTCGCGCTGCCGCTCGGCGCGCTGATCGCACTCGCGCGCCTGTCGCCCTTCGCGTTACTGCGTGGCGTCGGTGCTGTTTTCATCGAATCACAGCGCAACGTTCCGCTTCTCGCTCATCTGCTCTTCTGGTACTTCGGCGCGCCCGAGCTGCTTCCCGATGCGGCGAAGCAATGGCTGTACTCGCACGATGTCGAAACGATCGCAGCGGTGGTGGCGATCACGCTGTACTACGCCGCGTTCATGTCCGAGGACATGCGCAGCGGGATTCGCTCGATCGCGGCCGTGCAGTTCGAGGCTGCGCGCGCGCTCGGGCTGCCATGGCTCGCGTCGATGCGGCTCGTGGTCTTGCCGCAGGCGCTGCGCGTCGCGGTGCCGCCGCTGCTATCGCAGACGCTCAACATCTGGAAGGACACCAGCGTCGCTACCGTGATCGGGACCGCGGAACTCATGTACCAGGCGGCGAGGGTGGAGAGCGCCTCGTTTCGCAGCGTGGAGGCGTTTACGTTCGCGACCGTCAGCTATCTGGCGGTGTCGTTGTTGATATCCGCTCTGGCGAGCGGATATCACCGGCGCTTTCCGCCGCGTGCAATCTGAGGAGGCCGGCATGACCATTGCCGAGGTAGTTGGAAACTACTGGCTCTACTTTCTGGTCGGCCGCTTTCCGCACGGGCCGCTGGGCGGACTCGCGCTGACTCTGGTACTGGCTTCGTGCGGTCTGCTGCTGGCTCTGCCGTTCGGCTTGCTTCTCGGGCTTGCGCGCGTGAGCCCGTGGCGCTGGCTGCGCTGGCCGGTGACGACACTCGTGTTCGTGGTGCGTGGCACCCCGCTGCTGATGGTGGTGTTCTGGGCATACTTTTTCCTGCCCAGCGTCACCGGTATCCATACCGGACAGTTTTCCACCATGCTGATGGCGCTCGTCTTGTTCGACAGCTGTTATCTCGCGGAGATCGTACGCGCTGGCATTCGCGGCCTGCCGCGCGGCCAGACGGAAAGCGCGCGCTCGCTCGGTCTGCCGTGGCTTGCGACCATGCGCCTCGTGATCCTGCCGCAGGCGCTGCGCCATATGTTGCCTTCGCTGGTCAACCAGTTCATTTCGACCATCAAGGAGACGTCGCTCGGCTACATCATCGGACTGGCGGAAGTGTCATTCGTGGCTACCCAGATCAACACGCTAGTATTTATCTACCCCACCTACATTTATCTGACACTGGCACTGACCTACTTCGTGCTCTGCTTTTCCCTCTCGCGTTTCTCGTTCTGGCTGGAGCATCGTTCCGCGCGTCAGACGAGGCGCGGTGTATTAGTCATGGTTACGCAATGATCCAATTGGATAACGTCAATAAGTGGTACGGCCAATACCACGCGCTCGTCAACGTCAGCGAAACGTTCGCGAAGGGGGAGGTCGTGGTAGTGTGCGGCCCGTCCGGCTCCGGCAAGTCTACATTGATCCGCACCCTCAACCGGCTCGAGCCGATCGACTCGGGACGCATCCTGGTCGAAGGGGAAGATATCCATCGCCGCGGGCTCGATATCAACGCGTTTCGCTCGCGTATCGGCTTCGTGTTCCAGCAGTTCAATCTATTTCCGCACTTGAGCGCGCTCGAAAACTGCACGATTGCGCCCGTGTACCTGAAACGCGCGACGCGCCCGGAGGCGCGTGAGCGTGCGCTCGCGCTGCTCGATCGCGTGGGACTCGCGCACAAGGCGCATGCGTTGCCGTCCGAGCTGTCGGGCGGCCAGCAGCAGCGTGTGGCGATCGCGCGCGCACTGACGATGCAGCCACCCGTGATGCTTTTCGACGAACCGACGTCCGCACTCGATCCGGAAATGGTGGGCGAGGTCTTGCAAGTCATGAAAGGCCTCGCGCGCGATGGCATGACGATGGTGGTGGTAACGCACGAGATGGGTTTCGCGCGTGAAGTGGCCGACCGGGTGCTATTCATGGATCGCGGCGCGATTCTCGAGCGAGGCACGCCAGAGACATTTTTCGAGTGGCCGGAGCACCCACGCGCCCGGAAATTCCTGGCGGATATTCGCGTGTCGCCCGCGACTATCTGACTTGCCTCGCTCGACGACGCGTCACCGATATTCGGATGACCACTTTCTCACCTGTAGGCAAGCCTGCCAGAAAAAAGCCCCACGCCGCGACACGGCATGGGGCTTGGAAACATGGCAAAGCCGTTCGCTTAGAAATCGAAACCAGGACCGCCCGCGCCCGGTCCGCCGGGCACCGCAGGGGCTGGTGCGTCCTTCGGCGCCTCGTGAACGGTGGCGTCGGTCGTGAGCAGCAGGCCTGCCACCGAAGCCGCGTTCTGCAACGCGGTGCGCGTGACCTTGGTCGGATCGAGCACACCTGATTCCACCAGATCGCCGTATTGGCCGGTTGCCGCGTTGTAGCCAAAGTTGCCGCTGCCTTCCGACACCTTCGCGACGACTACGCTCGCCTCTTCACCCGCGTTCGAGACGATCTGGCGCAGCGGCTCCTCCAGCGCGCGCAGGACGATCTTGATGCCCGCGTCCTGGTCGGGCGTCGCACCCTTGAGTCCGGCGATCGCCTGTTTCACGCGAATCAGCGCCACGCCGCCGCCCGGCACGATACCTTCCTCGACGGCGGCACGCGTCGCATGCAGCGCGTCGTCGACGCGATCCTTCTTCTCCTTCACCTCGATCTCGGTCGCGCCGCCCACTTTGATCACCGCCACGCCGCCCGCGAGCTTCGCGACGCGCTCCTGCAGCTTCTCGCGGTCGTAGTCCGAGGTGGCTTCCTCGATTTGCGCGCGGATCTGTTTCACGCGCGCTTCGATGTTCTTCGTGTCGCCGGCGCCGTCGATGACGGTCGTGTTCTCCTTGCCCACCTCGATGCGCTTGGCCTGCCCAAGTTCCGCAAGCGTCGCCTTGTCGAGCGTGAGACCGGTTTCCTCGGAGATGACCTGGCCGCCCGTCAGGATCGCGATGTCCTCGAGCAGGGCCTTGCGACGATCGCCGAAGCCCGGCGCTTTCACGGCCACGGTCTTCAGAATGCCGCGGATGTTGTTGACGACGAGCGTCGCGAGCGCTTCGCCCTCGACGTCTTCAGCGATGATCAGCAGTGGCCGTCCCGCCTTGGCGACCTGCTCGAGCACCGGCAGCAGATCGCGGATGTTCGACACTTTTTTGTCGTGCAGAAGGATGTACGGCTCCTCGAGCGCGGCGACCTGGCGGTCCTGGTTGTTGATGAAGTAGGGCGACAGATAGCCGCGATCGAACTGCAGCCCTTCGACCACGTCGAGTTCGTCGTCGAGCGACTTGCCGTCCTCGACGGTGATCACGCCTTCCTTGCCGACGCGATCGATCGCCTCGGCGATGCGCTGCCCGATCGACTCCTCGCCGTTCGCGGAGATCGTCGCGACCTGGGCGATTTCCTTGCTCGTCGTGGTCGGCTTGCTGATCTTCTTCAGCTCGTCGACGGCGGCATGCACCGCCTTGTCGATGCCGCGCTTCAGATCGAGCGGATTCAGGCCCGCCGCGACGTACTTGTTGCCTTCGCGGACGATCGCTTGCGCGAGCACGGTCGCGGTCGTGGTGCCGTCGCCGGCGAGATCGCTGGTCTTCGAAGCCACTTCCTTGACGAGCTGCGCGCCGATGTTCTGCAGCCTGTCGGCAAGCTCGACTTCCTTCGCGACCGACACGCCGTCCTTGGTCACGACCGGTGAGCCGAAGCTGCGTTCCAGCACGACGTTACGGCCCTTCGGACCGAGCGTGACCTTGACCGCGTTGGCAAGAATGTTGACGCCCTCGATGAGCTTGGTGCGGGCGTTGTCCGAGAATACGATGTCTTTTGCTGCCATGGGTTCGACTCCTTGAGCGTTCAGGTTCAGCGGTTCACGACCGCGACGATGTCTTCCTCGCGCAGAACGAGGAGCTCGTCGCCATCCACCTTGACGGCCTGCCCGGCGTATTTGCCGAACAGCACGCGTTCGCCGACCCTGACGTCGGGCTCGACGCGCTTGCCGTCGGCGTCACGCCGGCCGGGGCCAACGGCCAAAATCTCACCCTGATCCGGCTTTTCAGCGGCGCTCTCGGGAATCACGATGCCCGACGCGGTGCGCGTTTCCTGGTCCAGCCGTTTGACGATCACGCGATCGTGCAAGGGACGCAAACTCATTTGCTTTTTCCTCCAACGTTTTTTGACCTGGCACTCCGCGGTTGGGAGTGCTACCGGAAGCCGAGTATAAAAAGCAGCGACGGCCGACCCAAATAAGCGTTTTGCACATCGATAGCGCGATGGGAGAAATGCGCTAATCGCGTTCGAGCGGGCATTGCTGCGGGCGCGCGCCCCAAGCGCGCCGCAATGAAATTGGAAAGCACGATTCATTCGTTTGCGACGAGCGTATTGCAGCCGATACTCGAACGCTCGACCCACTCCACCGGATGCCCAGTTCATGAGCCCATCATCCCAACTGCACGACCAGCACGCGCGCGAGACGTTGCGTCTCATCGGCCCCGACCCGGAAGACTGGGTCGTCGCGCGGCCGGGCATCGACCACAATGTATTGATCGTCGGTGGCGGTCAGACGGGCGCGGCTTTCGCGTTCGCGTTGCGGCGCGCGGGCATCGGCAGAGTTGATGTGATCGACGCCGCGCCCGATGCAACGCGCGCGGGCGTGTGGACCACGTACGCGCGAATGAACCGTCTGCGCACGCCGAAGACCCTTCCCGGTCCGGAAGCGGGACTGCCCGCGCTGAGCTTCCAGGCCTGGCACGAGGCGCGCCACGGCGAGGCGTCGTATGCGGACATCGAGCGCATCGGGCGCGGCCAATGGGCCGAGTATCTCGCGTGGTATCGGCAGTTTCTCGGTATAGCGGTGCGCTATGGCACGACACTCACGTTGATCGAACCCACGGATGCGCATTTCCGCCTGCATCTGACGGTTCGCAGCGAGCGCGGCCTCGAAACGCGCGTGGAAACCGCGCGCAAGATCATTCTCGGCAACGGCGTCGTGGGCAACGGCAGGCCCAATATCTTGCCGCCGCTCGCGGGGCTGCCGCCGAGCCATCTCGCGCATACGTCGGATGCCATCGACTTTGCCGCGCTAGCCGGCAAATCCGTCGCGGTGATCGGCGGTGCGGCTTCGGCGTTCGACGCCGCGGCCACTGCGCTCGAAGCCGGCGCGCGCGACGTGCATCTGTTCGTGCGGCGTGCCCGCTTGCCCGCGGTGCCGGTGAGTCGGGCGCGAGCCTATCCGGGCGCCTACGACAACTTTCCCGCGCTGCCCGATGCGCTGCGCTGGCGCCAGGCGCTGCGCTTTCGGCGCGCCGGCTCGACTGCGCCCGCCGACGCCGTGCAGCGCGTGACGCGCTTCGCAAATTTTCATCTGCATCTGGGTGCGCCGTGGCATGAAGCCGCTGTCGTGGATCAGCGCGTGCAAGCTCGCGCAGCCGATGGCGACTTCGAATTCGATTTCGTGATCGCGGGGACGGGCTACGCGGTCGATCTGCATGCGCGGCCCGAACTCGCGCGCATCGCCGATCATGTGCTGCTCTGGCGCGATCGATATCAACCCGCGCCCGAGGAGCGCGACGATGCGCTTGGCGCGCATCCCTATCTCGGCGATGCCCTCGAATATCTGGAAAAGCAGCCGGGCGCCGCGCCGTTTCTGAAAAACATCCATGTGTTCAATCCGGCGGGATTCGTGAGCCGCGGCGTGCCGGTGGGCGACGTGCCATGCATGAAACGCGATATCCCGGCGGTGGTTCGGCGCATCAGTCAGGATCTGTTTCTCGAAGATCTCGATGCGCACGAGGCGCGCATGAGCGCCGATGTGCCGGCGGACTTCGACGCGTCGCTGTACGAGCCGCATGTGTATCGGGAGCGGGATGTGGAAGCGACGGAATGAATGGCGGCAAGGCCGAACATCGCGCCCTTCGCGATCTGCATGCCGCCCGGGCGCAGGCAAAGCGCGGCATGCAACGGTACGTCGCGCCCGACAGGCGGCATCGGCATATACCACGGATCGCGCAGATCGGTCGCGGCGAGCGCAAGCAGATGGGGGTACGTACCATCGCTCACGATATGCAACCGCCCTTGAGAACAACGGCCGGAACCTACCGGTCGCGGTCCGGATTGACCAGCCGCTCGACGCGCATGCGTCCAGGAGGATCGAAGTATGTACCGAATCGCACCAGTCCCGCCTTTTTCAGGCGGCAGACCATCGTAAAGCTCACGAGCAGTCCCGGGTCCGGCTTGTCATCGATTTCGATCTCGACCGAACGCAGCCGCGGCTCGAACTTGCGCAGCGTGGTCTCCATCTGGTTGCGCAGATCGTGCACCGAAGCGGGCAGGTTCCGGTAGACATCCGTGAGATCGGGCAACCCGTAGTCGGGAACGTGCTTGACCGCCCCGCAACGGGTGTTGAGGATGCGCCGGATGTTCGCCAGAACGCTCAGGATTTCCAGCGTCCTGTCGTCGTGCCCGTCGAGCGGTTCGCCGTCGATGTGGCCAAGCAGCATGTCGTACAGGGAAGGGCCAGTTGGCATCGCGTTGAACCTCAGATTGCCGTATCGGCGAGTGTCGCCGGCGTGTGGCCGTGATAGACGACCGACGCATCGCGGTCATTATCGACGCGATCCACGAAGTCGATCATCAGGTTGCCTTCGGTTGTACTGGACAGCGCGATCGTCGCCGGCGCCTCACCCCTGGCCATTCGGGCGAGCAGTTCACGCGACACCGCGGGCAGAACGCGCTGGTTCAGGAATGCATCCACGTTGCGGGCACCGGATTCGCGTGCGAGGCAGAGTTCGGCCAGCGAGCCGACCAGCGTTTCGTCGCAGGTCAATTCGACATCGTGCTGCCGCTTCAGACGCTGTGCGACCTTCGCGAGTTTCAGGCGCACGATCGCGGCGAGCGCCGACGCGTCGAGGGGCCGGTAGACCAGCGTCTGAAAGCGTGCGAGCAGCGCTGGCTGGAAGTGCGACAGCTGGAAATACGTAATCGGGAAACAGAAGCTCGACACCGAGAAGCCGTTAAAGCTCGAACTGGTCGACCAGCTGCTCATCGTATCCGGCGGCACGCCGCAGAACACCTCACGATGACGCGGGCACCCTAAGTGGAGCAGGCACATGAATGCAGTGGACAGGACAGCATGGCTGTAGGGATCTTCACATCTGGAGCAGGAATCATTATGGAAAGCGTGACGCTGGTCAGCATCGATGTGGGATAGACCAAACTTCACTTGCGTGAGCGTTCACGGCTTGTCCTGCCGTTTCAAATTGCGTTGCGCCGGTCCCGGCAGCTGTTCGCTGAGTGATACGTGTTCGCTCAGAGGTGGAGGGCGATGGAGAAGTTGGCGCCCTGCCATGTTTGGCTTGCAGTCCAGAAGAAGGTGAATGTAAGAGATGACCCCGCCTGGGCTGCTTGCGTGGGCAGGTCCACGTAGTAAATGGCGAGCGCGGTGGCGGCGGCCGTCGTGTCCTGCCATGTGTTCCAGTTATCGATCGACCAGCGCAAACGGAAAGGCGCGTCCAGAGGAATTCGAACCGTCTTTCCCGCCGCCATGGAGGGCAACCGGCGATCGAAGTTCCAGACCTCGAGCGTGCTCTTAGCGCGTGGAGCCCCGCCCGCCGCCGGCTGGTAGCGGTTAGCGACTACATCGAGCCGGTCGAAGACACGATTATCCGAAACGGATCGGACAAGCTTGATATATTCGGCGTGCGCCCATGCCAGGGGCACGGCAGAGCCGGTTGCGCCTCCGGTGACCAACGGCGTGTTCGGCAGATCGGACAGGTCCCACACCTGCTCCGGAAGTAAACCGCGCGAGCCAGCGAACGCCTCAAGATACTGAATGTAGGGTTTGGGGTCGTTGCCAGCTGCCAGTTCGTAATGCCCGCGTTCGCCGGTCAGCAACGGCCAGGGGCGGCCGACTCCGAAGGAGCAGCCAACGTACCAGTCCTGACCAAGATCCCCCTGACCATAACCGTCGTGGTTATACCGGTAGAAACCAGGCCCCTGCGGCAGGCCTTTCCTGATGATCGCATCGATAACCTTGACGGAATTGACGATGATAGGATCGTCGGCGCCGCGCACGCCATATCGCACCAGTTCCAGAAAGCCCGCGTCCACCACGTCTCGTGCGTTGTACGTCTGATTCCACAGGGTCACCTGGACAACGTTGGGATCTTCCGGGAGATCAAAGTCGCTTGCGCCGCCCTTGACGTGCGTCGGCAAAATGCGGACGTAGTGTTGCGAAACGCCGGGCAGTAGTGTCCCTTGTGTGGTGACGCACCATGCCTCGAGATGCGCCTCGAGGAAGTCAGCGTATTCGAGCAGAAATCGAGCCGTAGCCGGGTCCGCCCATTTATCGGCGGCGCAAACCAGCGCCGCTATGTTCGATGCGAGAGTCGATGGAGAATAACCTTCCAGTTCTTCCCATCGCTCCTGCTGGGTCATCGGGCCATGTATGATCAGCGCCCGGACGGCAGCCCGCACCATCCCCGTCGGATCGAACTGATTGAGCAAACCGGCCTCACTCAGGTGATAGGCGAGGATGATAGGAAACGAATATTCATCAAGCTGCGAGAAGTCCCCTGGCCACGGCTCTCCGTCGATGAAGAACTTCTGGTGGAAACTGCCATCCGCCGACTGCGAAGATGCCAGAAACATCAGCCCTCGCAACGGCGCATCTTCTTCGCCCGCGGCAAGCAGCGCGATTGCGCTCTGGCACATATCGCGCGGCCAAACCATGTGATAGCCGCAAGCCAGGTCCGTGATCGTCTGCCCCCAGGGAATGCTTAACGAGGCCACTAGCGCACCGTCAGCCGACTTGTCTTCATGTGAGAGCAGGATGTTCCGACTTCTATTAAAAAGCGAATCACCGTCGCCGGTGGTCCCTGGCTTCGGCACGAATGGCGCGGGAACTGCTGCATTCCAGCCTTGGTTAAATGCCTGCAGATGGCTGTAAGTGCCAGCGGGTCCGTCAAACGGATACGCTAGCGCCTCGGAGATGGCGGTCAGCGCGTTGTTGGGGGAGGTCTGCGTTATCGGGGTTGCTTCATCGATGCAGAAGCCCAGAGCCAGTACAAATTCATTTTGCCCGGGTGCGCGTTTGATTTCCGCGGTCAAAGCAACGTATCCACCCTTGGCCGAATCGTAATTCCAGACCGGCAAACGTTTGTTGGCGATGATATCGGTCCAGCCGTCGTTGACACCCACGAATCCGCAACTGGTCATCCCGAAGCCGCAGTCCGCTCCTAGGGCCAGCCAATAATTTGCGCGCGTGGCCACCAACCTATCCCCATTCGGGGTGCTGACACGGTATGCAGTGTTTCCGGCACCGTAACCCGCGACATGGGGTGCCAGAAGGGCATAGACGTGTAGCTTATCGAGGAAAGGCTGGGCCCCCTGCAAAGTCGTGCGGACTAAAAGGCAGGACGCACCTGGTTCAGCGATTACGTCCTGCACGACCGTGTAGGGCTGTCCGATAGCGTGGGAAGTCAGCTGGAAGTACAGGCTAGGCGGCTGCGGAAATGTGCACTGGTATTTGAAATCCTTCGCGTCGTGAAAGAACGTCGACCCGTCGGTGACGATCAGCTGGAAGTCACGCACCTGCGGAGTGTCGACGTCTGGAAAGTAAATTTCGGTGAGGATGCCGCCTGCGGTCGTGTACCACACCTGGCTGGACAAGGAGTACGCGGTGCCGATGGCGTCCTTGTCTGCGCGGCTCCAATTGAGCGGATTTCCTGGTGCGCCGGGCGCCGGGTTGGATTGAAGCAAGTTTGCCATGGCGTTTCACCCCATTATTTCACTCCGTTATAGGGCGCAGAAATAGCGAGTGCGAGTTTCTTTGACTGGGGGCGACGTATGCATCGCTCGTGACGACGCATTGGCGAGACATGCAAGCCACGAGTACACGGGGCTTCGCCTATACTGAGTAGCGTTCGTACCGTGCTCGGGACTGGATTCGAGCGGGAGAACGACGTGAGCAACACCCAAACCTGCGACACCGGGCCGCCACTATCGGGCTCGCCGACGAATGGCCGCTTTGATGTTCTGGTCATAGGCGCGGGTCTCGCTGGGTGTACCGCCGCGCGGTTGTTCGCGCTGCACGACCTCCGCGTCGCGCTGATCGAACATCGTGCAGACATGACCGCGTTCAAGCAGTTATGTACACATTTCATCCAGGCCTCGGCCACGCCAACGCTTCGCCATCTGGGTCTTGACCGTCTGATTGAGGACGCTGGAGGAGTGCGCAATGGCCTCGATATCTGGACCCGCTACGGCTGGACCGGCGACGTCGCCCCGCTCGACGAGAACGGTGAGCCCGCCTTCGGGTACAACATTCAACGCCGAACACTCGATCCGATCCTGCGCCGACTGACGATGGACACGCCAGGCGTCACAACCCTGTTCGGCTGCGGTGTGCGTTCGCTGGTGAAACAGGACGGTATTGTCAGTGGTGTCGATCTCGGCGGGAGTCGCGCAGGCGTGGTCTCGGCGCCGCTGATTGTTGGTGCGGACGGGCGCAGCTCCCCGCTTGCGACGCTCGTCGGGATCAAACCTGCTTCGTCGGAGAATAGTCGTTTCGGTGCGTTCCGCGCATACCGCGGCGTGGCACTGAGGCGGGGAACCTGCTCGCAAATGTGGCTGCGAGGTCCGGAGACCGGCTACGTTTTTCCCAACGACAACGGCGTTACCGTGATTGCCTACATGGCGACCAAGGACAAGCTCGACGGCTTTCGCGCCAATCCGGATGAAGCACTCGAGCGAAGCATGGCTGGGTTTCCCGATGCCCCCGATCTGGCCTCCGCCGAGCCACTCGGTAGCGCGCTGCTCGTCAAGGACTACCTGAACTTTCGTGTCGTTCCTGCGAAAGCAGCTCAGCGCGAGCTGAAGCGTTCGGCGGCGCAGGGAGGACTCAGGCATCGGCTGATGTGCGTCGCGACGAGATCGAGCAGGCGTCGTGCACGCTTTCAAACAAGGTCGTCGTAGTCGCCTCCGTCCATCCGGGATCGGGCAGCAGCAACTCTCCATATTTCCCAAATGAGTGAATCTCCAGCCATCGAATTGTATTTGCGGCCGGCAGCGACCATACTCGTTCTGTCGGGCACTTTCCGGGCGAACTTCGATGAACAGTAACGATTCTCAAGGCAGCCATCCGGAGCATGCGCATGCCGACGCTCAAGACCACACCGGTAGTGCGCTCTCAGAAATGGATTTGCGTGTGCGAGCGCTGGAATCCCTGCTGGTAGAGAAGGGGTACGTCGATCCTCGTGCCCTGGATCTCCTGATCGAGACGTATGAGCACAAGGTCGGACCGCACAATGGCGCGCGCGTGATCGCGAAAGCATGGCGCGACCCGGCATACAGGCAATGGCTGCTCGACGACGCTACCGCAGCGATCGCTTCACTCGGCTACACCGGCAGGCAGGGCGAACACATGGTTGTGCTGGAGAATACGCCCGCCGTGCACAACATGGTGGTCTGCACACTGTGCTCGTGCTATCCCTGGCCGGTCCTCGGGCTTCCGCCCGTCTGGTACAAATCCGCGCCTTACCGATCTCGGGCGGTCATCGATCCGCGCGGCGTATTAAGGGAGTTCGGCTTCGAATTACCTGCCGAAACCGAATTTCGCGTCTGGGACTCCACCTCCGAAGTTCGCTATCTGGTCTTGCCCATGCAGCCTCCCGGCACCATCGATTTCTCCGAGGAAGCGCTCGCTGAACTGGTCACACGTGATTCGATGATCGGCACGGGTTTACCGAAGACGCCACACGCACAACGGGAGTCGCCATGAACGGTGCGCAAGACCTCGGCGGTATGCAGTCGTTCGGTCCGATACATCCGGAAATCGACAGTCTGGTCTTTCACGCGGACTGGGAGCGTCGCGTGCTGGCGATCACGCTGGCGATGGGCGCAGTCGGCAAGTGGAACATCGACATGTCTCGCGCCGCCAGGGAGAGTTTGCCGCCTGTGCGATACCTCGCCAGCAGCTACTATGAGATCTGGCTCGAAGGACTGCAAAAGCTGCTGCTGGAGACGGGGTTGGCGACGACGGAGGAAATTGCGAATGGCAAATCCGGGAGTGCGGCGGCGCCGGTCCCTCGCGTATTGATGGCTAGTGAGGTCGCCGCTTCGTTGCGCCGGGGCAACCCCGTCGATCGCCCGGTGGCCGCTGGAGCACGCTTCAAGATTGGCGACTGGGTGCGGACCCGTCTATTGAATCCATCCACGCATACTCGTCTGCCGCGCTATTGTCGCGGCAGACGAGGGCGCATTGTCACCGTGCACGGCGCGCACGTTTTTCCCGATGCCAACGCGATCGGGCTCGGCGAGCAACCACAATGGCTCTACACGGTGAGATTCGATGCATCTGAACTATGGGGCACGGATACGACCGCGGCATCGGTCTGCGTCGATTGCTGGGAACCGTACCTTGACTTCCCAATCGCCGTGCAGGCCTGACATGACCCAGGCCCGTCCGAACCTGCCCGAACTGCGAACTACGTTGCTGTCGTTACCTTGCGACGACGCAGGGCCCGTGTTCAATGCGCCTTGGGAAGCGCAGGCGTTTGCAGTGACACTGGCTCTCCATGAGCGCGGTGTGTTCACCTGGGCAGAATGGGCAAAATGTTTGAACCAGGCAATCTGCGATGCTCAGGCCGCTGGTGACAGAGATTCTGGCAACACATACTACTGCCACTGGCTGACGGCGCTGGAGCGCATCAGCACGATCAAGGGGCTGGTGACAGACGACATGCTCCGGCAGCGTCGGACCGCGTGGGACGTCGCAGCGCGCCGCACGCCGCATGGACAACCGATTGAGCTTGGATGACTGTCGGCTTTGCTCCAGGGAAGCTGCCGATCACGTGGTCCCTGTTCCACCGTACCTTGAGGGTCGATCCGCGTCACACGATCCGTCCGCGTATGCGGTGCGGCGTTCTTGCGATGCAAGCGTGCAATGCGATTATCGACCGGGCAATGTGAACATCAGATTTAATCGTGCCCGGCGCGTGACTTTCTGGCCAATTTGCATGGCCAACGGTTTTGTTCTCGGAAAAAGCCCCCGCTGTTGAGCGGCCAGTGGACCGGCGGAGTCATCCTTACGGCGTAATAACGGCGCTGCGGCTACGTCTAAATCTGCAGCGGTCCTTTGGAGTGGCCATCAAACTCCGTACTGGAGAACGAGCTGGTTGGCGCAACGAACGAAGGGTCGCCCGAAGGCGGTCCCCTGTCACCGTTGTTATCCAATCTGGTGCTCGACGAGCTCGCCCGGGAGCTTGAGCGGCGCGGTTTGCGCTTCGTGAGGTACGCGGACGATTGCAACGTCTACCTACGCAGCGAACGGCGGGCCAGCGTGTGATGGCGGTGGGATCAGCATCGAACAGTCAATGGAGCGGTCGAAACGCTACCTTTCCGGGTGGCGCAGCTGGCGCCACTTAGCGAGGAGCGAACGTCGGGGCGTAAAGGGTGCGCTCGAGTCAGAAAAAACAAAGCGCCGGACATTGCGTACCGGCGCCGTTTCAACAAGGACACATTCTCAGACGTGTCTAGGACTGTTCAAAAACAGTCTTCGGATGCTCGCTGGCCCTTAACCGAAGCCACGAGCGGCTTGCAGAGAGATTGGTCAGAGTCGGTAACTTTCAGCGGCAGCCCTCCAAGGAGAATTCCAGGCAAACACGTCTTTCAGGGAGAAGACGCACCGGGCGGCTTCCCGAGGTATTCAAAGCCGCTCAAGAACGACTCTAAACCTTTTCCCGGAGGAAGAAACCAGGCAGATTGTCACGCGGCACGTCGTCGTCATGTTGAACTTCGGCCGTGGGTTCGAGCCCTCTCCTGGGCGCCGGACGACGAACCGTTCGACGTCGTGTTTGAGCGGCCTGCCGCCCTTCGCGTCGTGACCGCGCCGCAATTGACCATCGAAGTTGAACGCGATGACCGCGCCGAACCAGTGGTCCGGAGGCGGCAGCTTCTCAGACCATGGCATCGGCCTGAGATTCAATTGTTACCGGTGAAGGAGCAGACCGTTGGGTCGATGAAAGGCCAATCGGCTTGTGATCGTTGTGGTTCGATCCTGGCGCACAACGACTCCCGGGCCATCGCGCTGCGAACGGTGTTTGGCAAGGTCAAAGTACCGAGCCCGAGGCTATGGATGTGTAACTGCACGGCACGGCAAAGCCAGGACAACAGCCGCGGCAACAACTTCACATCCAACAAGATTGCACAACGTCAGCCGCTGATTGAGCAACGCATTCAGCGTTATCTAAACGCACTGGAGACCGCCGATCGCACTCAACCAGCCGAAGTGGAAGCGAAGACTGAGCGGCTACGGGAGAAGATCGAGACGTTGCGTGAACTGATACGCGACCTGGATCGTGCAGTGGAGCTTCTGGATGATCTGCCGGAAAGGAAAATCTCGCTGACCGATCCCGACTCACGCTCGATGACCTCCCGAGCCAGCCCGGAACTGCGAAGACGCGGCCTCACAGGAGCTCGACCGGCCTGCCGTTCCACACGTTTCACACGGGCTCAGTCGACCTCGGTCTGTCGGCCGCAACGCGACGCAGGTTTCCGCGATAATCAGCCAGTTTTCCCGGGCTGATGGCCTCAGCGAGTATTCCATATCGCGTTTTACGATTTCGATTCGCCAATCGCTTCGTAGACCGTGTTTTCGGGCGCCCCTATCATAAGCCGACCTCAATTGGAGAGAGGCGATGATGCATCCTGCGAGCCATCCTGTTTCCCGCTGTCGGCGCTGAGCCAGCGCGGTAGCCGTCCACACGCGGCGCCCAGCGGCGCAGACAGCCTCCCGGAACATGGCGAGCCCATCGGGCGTGAATCGGCACGCCTGCGTCGGCGCGCTCTCCACCCCGACCATCCCATCGTGAGAATCCGAGCATGAGCCAGATCCTGTCCGCCATCCGGCGCGCTTACCACGCGCGAACCCGGGCGACCATCCGCGTCATCTTGCTGGCGTTCGCCGTGACCGCCACTTCGGCTTTTGCAGCCGACACCGAGACACTCAAGATCGGCACGGCGACCAGCCCGCAGATCGATGCATTGAAAATTGCGGCCCAGGAAGCGAAGCAGCAGGGGCTGGACGTCAAGATCATCGAATTCACGGACTGGAACACGCCGAACGCCGCACTCGCCAACAAGGACATCGACGTCAACTACTTCCAGCACATTCCTTTCCTCGAAAACGCGAAGAAGCAGGGCGGCTATAACTTCGTGGCGATTGCGCCCGGCACGATCATGAAAATCGGTTTGTATTCGAAAAAGGTCAAACGCTTTGAAGACCTGAAAGACGGCGCGACTGTCGCGATCGCGAACGACCCCGTCAACGGCGGACGTGGACTCTTGCTGCTGCAACGCGCCGGTCTCATCAAGCTGAAGCCGGGCGTCGATTACCGCGCGACCACGCTGGATATCATCGATAACCCGAAGCATCTGAAGATCGTTGCGCTCGAAGCCTCGCAACTGGCGCGCTCGCTCGACGACGTCGACCTTGCGCAGGGCTATCCGAGCTTCATCAAGCTCGCGGGTACGACGGACCCCAATAGCGCACTGCTGTTCGACGGCCTCGAAAACAAGAACTTTGCGATTCAATGGGTGGTGCGCCCGGAGAGCGTCAACGACCCGCGCATCCGCAAGTTCATTTCGATTTACCAGCATTCGCCCGCCGTGCGCGCGGCGCTCGACAAGGCGTTCGGCGACCTGTACGCGGTTGCCTGGTGATGGATGCGATGGCGTGAACGGGCCGCCTGACAAGGAATCGACGACATGACCCATCTGCTCGATGCAGCGCATTTCATCGAGGACGCTGCCGCGCTCGCCGTCCGCCGCGCGCCAGCGGAAGACACCGCGCCCGCTGTCGTGTTCGACGATGCAGGCAAGGTCTTCACCGGCGCACGTGGCGAGCCTGCCGTGGCGCTCGCGAACGTGCGATTGAATGTGCGCCGGGGCGAGATCTTCGGCATTATCGGACGCAGCGGCGCCGGCAAGTCGACCCTGCTGCGCCTGGTCAACGGACTCGAAAAGCCGACCTCGGGCGCGGTGCGCGTGAACGGCGTCAGCGTAGGCGAACTCGACGAACGAGGCCTTGTGACGCTGCGCCGGCGCATCGGCATGGTGTTCCAGCATTTCAACCTGTTGTCCGCGAAGACGGTGCACGGCAACATCGCGCTGCCGCTGAGGATCGCGGGCGTACCGAAAGCAGCGATCGAGAAGAAAGTGGCGGCGCTGCTCGAACTGGTCGGGCTATCGGCCAAGCGCGATGCCTATCCGGCGAGTTTATCGGGTGGCCAGAAGCAGCGTGTCGGCATTGCGCGCGCGCTGGTGCATGATCCCGACATTCTGCTGTGCGACGAAGCGACCTCGGCGCTCGATCCCGAAACGACGCAATCCATCCTCGCACTGCTGCGCGACATCAACCGGCGTCTCGGTCTCACGATCGTGCTCATCACGCACGAGATGGAGGTGATACGCGAAGTGTGCGATACCGTCGCCGTGATCGAGCAGGGTGCCGTGGTCGAAACCGGGCCTGTGTGGCGTGTATTCGGTGCGCCCCAGCACGATGCGACGCGCGCGCTGTTGCGCACCCTTGTGCACGATCTTCCGGACGATCTGGCCGCGCGTCTCAAACCCGCGCGCGACGATGCGTTGCCGCACGGCGCGACCGATGTTCTGCTCGATGTCCGCTACACGGGGGCCGATGGGCACGCTCCCGACCTCGCCGCGCTGAGTTCGGCGCTGGCACTCGATGGCGGCCGCGTGCGCCTCGTGCACGGCGGCATCGACCGGATTCAGGGGCACGCGCAAGGCCGCCTGGTGGTGGCCGCACAACTGTCGAACAGCGAGCGCGAACCCGGCGCACTGGCCAGCCGTGTTGCCGCATTGATCGAGCGCGCGCGGCGGCACGCGGATTACGTGGAGGTACTCGGCTATGTCTGAACTCTGGCTCTCGGAACTGACGGGCGCGATTCGCGACACCGTGCTGATGGTTGGCATTTCGGCGATCGTGGCGTTGTTCGTGGGTGTTCCGCTTGCCCTCGTGCTCGTTACCACGACGCGCGGTGGCATCTACGAACGGCGTGCGGTGAACTCGACCCTTGGCGCGCTGGTCAACGCGTTTCGCTCGACTCCATTCATCATTCTGCTCGTTGCGCTATTGCCGCTCACGCGTTTGCTGGTCGGCACGACGATCGGCGTGTGGGCCGCCATCGTGCCGCTCTCCATCGCGGCGATTCCGTTCTTCGCTCGCATTGCGGAAGTGAGTCTGCGCGAGGTGGATCGCGGCCTGATCGAAGCCGCGCAGGCGATGGGTGCGCAACGTCGTCACATCATCTGGCATGTGCTGTTGCCGGAAGCGTTGCCGGGCATTCTGGGCGGCTTCACGATCACGGTGGTCGCGATGATCGGCTCATCGGCCATGGCGGGCGCCGTCGGCGCGGGCGGCCTCGGCGATCTGGCGATCCGTTACGGCTACCAACGTTTCGACACGACGGTGATGGTGACGGTGATCATCTTGCTGATCGCGATCGTCACAGCCGTACAGTTTGCGGGCGACCGGCTGGTTCGCCGTCTCTTGCAACGCGCGTGAGCCACGCTGAGCCCTCACGAGCCAACTCACCACTATAGGAAATCCTGCGCGTCATCGTAAATGAGCTTTTCGACGAAGCTACGCACGCCGACACAGGACAGTGTGTGCAAATTCGTTCGTTGTCTGCAGAGAATCATTGATGTTCTCATGGCAGTCACTCGACAACCGACAACGGAGAACGTTATGAGCACTGCACTGGATCATCCGCAATCCCAGGCTGACGCGCATCAGGATCTGCACGTGCGCCGCTACAAGCCGCTGATCGGCGCAGTGATCGACAACGTGGATCTGTCACAACCGTTGAGCGAGTCGAACCGGCAAACGCTGCGTCAGGCGCTGGTCGATCACGGCGTGATCTTTTTTCGTGAACAGAGGCTCACGCCCGCGCAGCATGTGGCGCTGGCGCGTATCTTCGGCAATCCTATCCGCAAGAACATCTATCTGCCTGCCGTGGCGGGGTTTCCCGAGATCGAAGTCATCGCCCATAGCGGCAAGACGCGCTCGGCCGGCACGGACAACTGGCACGTCGATGTATCGTGGCAGCATCAGCCGCCCAAGGCGACCGTCCTCCACGCCCAGGAGATTCCCGATGGGGGCGGCGGCGATACGATCTGGGCCTCGTCGGTGGCAGTCTACGACTTGCTGGATCCCGATCTGGCAAGCTACTTCGAGAAGCTCACAGCCGTGAACACCTTCATCGCGTCGCCAAAGAAGAGCGCCTTGGCGGAACTGCTGAGTGGTTATGACGTGCCCGCGGGCACCCAGGAAGACAGCGTCGAAGCAGGGCTCGCGCGCGTGCGCGATGCGGCGCAGAAGTATCCGCCCATCGAAGTGCCCGTCATCAAGACCCATCCCGAGAACGGCCGCAAGCTGGTGTTCGTCAACGAGGGCCATACGAGCCATCTGCTCGGCGTCTCGAAGACGGCGAGCCAGAGTCTGCTCAACTATCTGTACGACCTGATCAAGACGCCCGAAGTGCAGGCGCGTTTCGAATGGCGCAAGGGCGATGTCGCGATCTGGGACAACCGGCAGGTGCAGCACTATGCGGCACGCGACTACGGTTCGGCGAGCCGGCGCATACATCGCATCACGCTGGAGCACGACGGCGTGTTCTGAAGCCGTTAGATCGCCCGAATCGTCCGCTCGCACTTTCACCACGGAACCTGTTCAATGAAGCGTCGTGTCTTTGATGCCGGACGCCGCCTGGCGGCGCTCATCGCTGCAAGCGTGATGACCGTTGTCGTGTCCGCAGTTGTCGCGTCCATTCCCGCGCGTGCGCAGACGCCCGAAAAGCTGGAGCTACGCTATCAGGGCTGGGCCAGCAAGGTGCTGTATCCGGAGCTGGCCGAAGATCTCGGCTACCTCGCGCCGATCAGGCTGAAGTGGGTTGGCAACACGACCAGTGGCCCGCAGGACATTCAGGCGGCTGTCACCGGCGATGTCGACTTCGGCGGCGCATTCAATGGCTCGATCGTGAAACTCGTGGCCGCGCATGCGCCTGTGAAAGCGGTGATCTCCTTCGTTGGAACGGACAAGGAGACCAACGGCGGCCTGTTCGTCTTGCAGGACAGCCCCATCAAAGGCGCGCGTGATCTGGTCGGGCGCAAGATCGGCGTGAATACGCCGGGTGCGTACGAGCAGTATTTGGTGACGGCGTATTTGCAAAAATCGGGCTTGTCCAAAGAGGAAATCGAGAAGGTCGTATTCGTCGCCGCACCGCCCGTGAATCTCGCGCAGTTGCTCAAGCAGAAGCAACTCGATGCCGTGTTCCTCGAAGACATCATCAAGGACAAGCTGCTTGCAGACGGCGGCGCAAGGCTCCTGACCACCGACTATCAGTTGCTCGGCTCGTTCGGCTATGCGAGCTACCTGTTCACCGACAAGTTCATCGCGCAGAACCCGAACACGGTGCGCAAGTTTGTCGACGGCACGGCACGGGCTATCGAGTGGGCGCGCAATACGCCGCGCGCCGAGGTCGTGGCGAGGCTCAAAAAGATCGTCGAGGCGCGCCATCGCAACGAGGACACCTCGATCGTCAACTACTGGAAGTCGGCAGGCGTGGGCGGCAAGGGCGGTCTGATCGCAGCTGAAGACTTCACCACCTACATCGACTGGTACGTCAACAACGGCGTGCTGAAACCGGGACAGGTGAAGCCGGGCGGCGTCTATTCGAACGAATTCAATCCGTTCAATCAGTCGGTGGCGAGCAAGTGAGCCATCGGTGCGTCAACCGGAGGGCGGTATGAGTGCGTCGATTAGCGTGCGTAACGTCGGCAAGAGTTTTCATCTGAACCGGCGCGGCCATTTCGTGGTGCTGGAAGCTGTGTCCTTCGATGTCGCGCCAGGCGAATTCGTCGCGCTGGTCGGACCGAGCGGATGCGGCAAGACAACCTTGCTCGATCTGATCGGCGGACTGACGAAGCCCGACCGCGGACAGATCCTGGTGGGCGGTCGGGAAATTGACGGACCCGGTCTCGATCGCGGCATCGTGTTCCAGCAATACGCGCTGTTTCCGTGGAAGACGGCGCTCGGCAACATCGAGTTCGGACTGGAGGCGAAGGGCGTCGATAAGCGCGAGCGCCGCGCAACGGCGCAGCGCTTTCTCGATCTGGTCGGGCTGGGCGCGTTCGCCGGTCATTACCCGCATCAGTTGTCGGGCGGCATGAAACAGCGTGTGGCGATTGCCCGCGCGCTGTCGTACGAGCCGGACGTGCTGCTGATGGACGAACCGTTCGCCGCACTCGACGCGCAAACGCGCGAAGCCTTGCAGGACGAATTGCTGCGCATCTGGCAACGCACGGGCACGACGGTGGTGTTCATCACCCATTCTATCGACGAAGCTATCTATCTCGGTCAACGGGTGCTCGTCATGGCGGCGGCGCCGGGGCGCATCACACACGCGCTGCCCGTGCACGTGCCACGCGACGATCTTTCGGAAGACGTGCGCTCGACGCCCGAATTCGTGCGCCTGCGTCACGAGATTTGGCAACTGATCCGCCAGCGCCGCAGCGGGCCGCATCTGCAGGTTGCACACGCGGCCTGAGCGCAATCTCGACAGGAGGAATCATCATGAGCACGTTGTCGGTCGAGTCGAAGCACGGCAGCGCGTGGCGTGCCATCCGCGAATACGTATTCACGGCGGTGCCTCGCGTGTTGCGTGGCAGTATCGCCATCGTCGCTTTCGTTGCGCTGTGGGAAGTGTTGCCGCGCGCCGGTTGGGTCGACGCGACGTTCCTGCCGCCGTTTTCGACGGTGCTGCGCGCATTGTTCGACATGGCCGTGTCGGGCGAGCTGGGTGGACATCTGCTTGCCAGCGCGGCGCGCGCGGCAGCCGGGTTCTCAATCGCCGTGGCAGTGGGCGTGCCACTGGGACTGTTTATCGGCTGGTATCGCACGCTTGCCGACGTGCTGAACCCATTGCTGGAACTCTTTCGCAACACCGCGCCGCTCGCGTTGCTGCCCGTGTTCGTGCTCGTGCTGGGGATGGGCGAGACGTCCAAGGTTTCCATGGTGATCTACTCGTGCATCTGGCCCGTGCTGCTCAATACCGTCACGGGCGTGCGCAATGTCGATCCGCTGCTGATCCGTTCCGCGCGCTCGATGGGGCTCAGGTCACTGCAACTGTTCGTCAAGGTCGTGCTGCCCGCTTCCGTGCCGTCCGTGTTCACGGGCATCCGCGTGGCGGGCGCGTATTCGATTCTCGTGCTGATCGCAGCGGAAATGGTAGGCGCGAAAGCAGGGCTGGGTTATCTCGTCAACTACTCGCAGTTCACCTTCGAAATCCCCAAGATGTACGCAGGCATCGTCACGCTGGCATTGCTGGGACTGGCGTTCAATCAGGCCGTGGTGGTGGCCGAGCGGCGTCTGACGGCGTGGAAGGGCGAAGGCTGATGAGCTGTTTTCCAATGGTGTTCTCCATCACACGGGTATACGGATGAGCGAAACAGCGGCAAGCAGGCGTCTCGATCGCGTGGCGGCAGCCGACGCGCAGACATGGCATGACGCAGACGTGCTGGTGATAGGCGGCGGCCCGGCAGGCACATGGGCGGCCATCAGCGCGGCAGCGAAGGGCGCGAAGGTCATCCTCGCGGACAAGGGCTTTTGCGGCACATCGGGCGCCACGGCGCCGTCGGGGACGGGTGTCTGGCACGTCGCGCCCGATGAAGCCGAGCGCTCGCGCGCCAAGGCGAGCCGCTATGCGCTCGGCGGCGAACTGGCCGAGCACGCATGGATGGACCGCGTACTCGAACAGACGTGGATCAACAGCGAGCAACTCGCGCAATGGGACTACCCGTTTCCCATCGATGAAACCGGCATGGAGCGGCGCAGTTCGCTGCAAGGACCGGAGTACATGCGGCTGATGCGCAAGCACGTCAAGCAGGCGGGCGTGCGCATTCTCGATCACAGTCCGGCGCTCGAACTGCTTGTCGACGAGCAGGGCGTCGTCGCGGGCGCGGCGGGCGTGCACCGGCAATCGGACGAGACATGGATCGTGAAGACGGGCAGCGTGGTCATCGCGACGGGTGGCTGCGCGTTCCTGAGCAATGCGCTCGGCTGCAACGTGCTGACGGGCGACGGCCAGTTGATGGCTGCGGAAGCGGGGGCATCGCTATCGGGCATGGAGTTTTCGAACGCCTACGGTCTCGGTCCAGCGTTCGCTTCGGTCACGAAATCGTTGTTTTACAACTGGGCCACATTCTATGACCGTGAAGGCTCGGTAATCGAAGGGGCGGGCTCCTCGCACGGCCGTGGTGTGATCGCGAAGACGCTGGAGACGCAGCCGGTCTATGCGTGCCTCGACCGCGCCGATGAAGCGATTCGCGCATGGATGCGCCGTGCGCAGCCGAATTTCTTTCTGCCGTTCGACCGGCGCGGCATCGATCCCTTCACGCAGCACTTTCCCGTCACGCTGCGGCTGGAAGGGACGGTGCGCGGCACGGGCGGTCTGCATCTGGTCGACGAGACCTGCGCGACCTCGGTGGAAGGCCTGTACGCGGCAGGCGACGCGGCGACCCGCGAACTGATCTGTGGCGGCTTCACGGGTGGCGGCAGCCACAACGCGGCGTGGGCGATGTCGTCGGGGTTCTGGGCGGGCGCGGGTGCCGCCGATCAAGCGCGTTCGTCGCGACACACGCGAGGCACACGCACGCTGCTTCACGCGGGGCGTGCCGCTTTGCGCGATGGCGGGGGCGCGTCGCCCGTCGATAGCGAGGCTGTCATCCGCGCGGTGCAGCAGGAGGTATTTCCGACCCAACGCAACTGGACCCGAAGCAGTGATCTGCTCGACGATTCGCTGAACCGTCTCGACGCGCTCTGGCTGCGTTTGCGTCAGGCGGGCGCACCACGCGATGTGCGGCAGAGCGTGCGCGCACGCGAAGCGGCTGCGATGCTCGCCACTGCGCGCTGGATGTACCGGAGCGCATTGCAGCGCAATGAAACACGCGGCATGCATCGGCGGCACGAATATGCTTCGGCCGATCCTGGTCAGCGTCACCGGCTGTTGAGCGGCGGCCTCGACGAGGTGTGGGTCGAACGTCTCAAGGTGAAAGGAGACGTGGCACAGGTCGAAGGAGTGGCGGCATGATCGAGATCGTCGATACGTCCCGCTGCACCGGCTGCAACATCTGCGTGCGCGCCTGTCCCACCAATGTGTTCGATGCCGAGCCCGAAGGCGCGCCAAAGATCGCGCGGCAGGAAGATTGTCAAACCTGCTTCATGTGCGAACTCTATTGCCCGGAAGATGCATTGTTCGTCGCGCCTGAGACGGCACGAAGCCTCGACCTCGCTGTCGATGCCACGTTGATGGGCAGCTATCGGCGTGCAGTCGGCTGGGGACGCGACAGGCGTTCGACCGCCAGCGACGACGCCAGCTTCGAACTACTCGGCCGCGTGCATTGATAGGTTTGTAGCAAGCCCATCGCTTAATCTGTTGATAAGCGTGTTTTGATTCTGCAAAATAGCCCCTGTTAGTCAATGACTTACAGGGGCTTCTTCATGTCGGGTCTTCCTGACGCACCTGAAATGTCGGGTGC
>NZ_JAJITC010000047.1 GCF_020881035.1 Paraburkholderia translucens | reverse complement strand
CCTATATGAACGCGTCCCGTTTGCAACAGTTTTCGTGTGTTCCGACAGACAGGATGGGCTGCAGCTCTATATCCGGCCTTGTTGCAGTCGGTGCTGCGGCTGCGGGCCCCTATGAAATCCGCTGACTCGCGCCTCATTCTCCTGGCGAGCTCGACTCCTTGCGAGCTCGACGCTCTTCGAATCATTCAGGTTTAGCGAGTCCTGGTCCTACCTGGCTTGTCATCACACTCGATTGCTGCGCAACCTTTCGACGTTCACCCTGTGTTAAACGTTGACCTTCTACCTCGCGTCGGCCGTTCAGTTCATGCCGGCTTCACGCTCACATAGTCGTTCCGGTACGGCCTGTCATGGGCCAATACCGCCCAGATCGTCCGTGCCATCTTGTTCGCTAACGCGACGATCACCACATTCGTTGGCCGGCGTTTCTTCATTTGCCCGACCCACGGGCGGGGCTCCTTCGCATGCGTGAACACGCTTCGCGCGCCGTGAATCAGCAGCGTGCGCAGATACGTGTCGCCGCGCCTGCTGATCCCGTGCAGGTTCACCTTGCCTCCCGAGCCCGTCTGCTTTGGTACAAGACCGGCCCAGGCGGCGAATTCCCGCCCCGAACTGAATGCCTTCGGGTCGCCCATCATCGCCACCGCTGCCGTTGCCGTCAGCAGCCCCACGCCTGGAATTTCGCTGATCCCTGCAACCGCCTTGTCTTCTTTCTTCCATTCGCGCATACGGCGCTCGATCCCGGCGATCTGTTCGTCCAGTCTCGCCAACCCGTTCCACTGTTCACGCAACGTATCGATCAGTGCCGCCGGCAGACGCTCCGCGAGCCGTCCAAGTGCCGCCGGTATTTCCTTGTCCAGTTTCGCTCGTCCCCGGCTCATCACCTCGCCGTATTCCGCCAGCAATCCACGCAGTCCGTTGCTCTGCATCGTGCGGAATTTCACCAACTGCTCGCGCATCCGGTGCAGCGCCAGCATCGCCTGCTGCATTTCCGTCTTCACCGCCACCGGCTTGCCCGGCTGCTGCACCGCCAGCCAA
>NZ_JAJITC010000046.1 GCF_020881035.1 Paraburkholderia translucens | reverse complement strand
TTCAAGCCGAAAAAATCCGTCGCGCTGTCGGGCGTGACCGCGGGCAACACGGCCCTGTGCACGGTCGGCAAGACCGGCAACGATCTGCACTATCGCGGCTACGACATTCTCGACATCGCCAGCGCGTGCGAATTCGAGGAGATCGCACATCTGCTGGTCCACGGCAAGCTGCCGACCCAGGCCGAACTCACCGCGTACAAGACGAAGCTCAAGTCGATGCGCGGCCTGCCCGCGAACGTGAAGGCCGCGCTCGAATGGATTCCGGCCGCCGCACATCCGATGGACGTGATGCGCACGGGCGTCTCGGTGCTCGGCACCGTGCTGCCCGAGAAGGACGACCACAACCTGCCGGGCGCCCGCGAGATCGCCGACAAGCTGATGGCCTCGCTCGGCTCGATGCTGCTGTACTGGTATCACTACTCGCACAACGGCAAGCGCATCGAGGTCGAAACCGACGACGATTCGATCGGCGGCCACTTCCTGCATCTGCTGCACGGCGTCGAGCCGTCGAAGGCGTGGGTCGACGCGATGCACGTGTCGCTGAACCTGTACGCGGAGCACGAGTTCAACGCGTCGACGTTCACGGGCCGGGTGATCGCGGGCACGGGCTCGGACATGTACTCGGCGATCACCGGCGCGATCGGCGCGCTGCGCGGCCCGAAGCACGGCGGCGCCAATGAGGTCGCCTTCGAGATCCAGTCGCGCTACCAGACGCCCGACGAAGCGGAAGCCGACATCCGCCGCCGCGTCGAGAACCGGGAAGTCGTGATCGGCTTCGGCCATCCCGTGTACACGATCTCGGACCCGCGCAACAAGGTCATCAAGGAAGTCGCGAGGAAGCTGTCGAAGGAAGCGGGCAACACGAAACTGTTCTCGATCGCCGAGCGGCTCGAATCGGTGATGTGGGACGCGAAGAAGATGTTCCCGAACCTCGACTGGTTCAGCGCGGTGTCGTATCACATGATGGGCGTGCCGACCGCGATGTTCACGCCGCTGTTCGTGATCTCGCGTACGGCCGGCTGGAGCGCGCACATCATCGAGCAGCGCGTCGACAACAAGATCATTCGGCCGAGCGCGAACTACAC
>NZ_JAJITC010000045.1 GCF_020881035.1 Paraburkholderia translucens | reverse complement strand
GGCGGATTCAACCGGTCGATGCAATAGTTCGATGGAATCGTTCTGCCGGTGTTTCATAATCCAGAGTCTTCCTTGGGCGCTCGTTCAGCCTTCGTGCCACGGCGTTGAGTTTGGCCTGTGAGTAGACCGACAGGTCGATGCCTTTCGGGAAGTACTGTCTCAACAGGCCGTTGGTATTTTCATTCGAGCCGCGTTGCCAGGGGTGTTTCGGATCGCAGAAGTACACTGCAATGTCGGTGGCGATGGTGAACCGTTTATGGTCGGCCATCTCTGATCCTCGATCCCAGGTCAGTGATTTATACAGTTCCTGCGGCAGTTTGCCAGCGTGTTTGATGAGCGCATTGACAACGGACTCGCTGTCCTTGCTCGCGATCTTCACCAGCATGACATAGCGTGTCTGGCGCTCTACAAGCGTTGCAATCTGGCTGCCGCTGCTGCCACATAACAGATCTCCCTCCCAGTGCCCAGGCACCGCGCGGTCTTCCACTGCGGCGGGACGTTCGCTGATTGATACCGTGTCGCGGATCCTGCCGTGATCGTCCGTTTTCTGGGTGTGATGCCGCGAGCGACGCATGGCCCGGGTGCGCCGTAAATGTTCCAGCAACTCCTTCTTCAGGGCGCCCCGTGCCTGAATGAAGAGACTGCGGTAGATGGTCTCGTGTGACACGTGGTAGTCCTCGTTGCGCGGCCAGGCGCGTTTCAGCCATCCAGCGATCTGCTGGGGCGACCACTGCAACTGGAGCTTGTCGGCCACAATATGGGCCAGCATCCGATGCTCGACCAGTTTGCAGACCTTGGGGCGCAGCGACCGATCCCATGCAAGCTGGTCGGCCTGGCTGGCCCGATAGCCGGCCTGCCCACTGTTACGCTTGAGCTCGCGACAGATCGTGGACGGTGATCGCGACAGTCGCCGGGCGATTGACTGAATCGAATCGCCCGCGACGAGGCCTCGCGAAATCTCCTCGCGCTCAGCAAGCGTGAGCGCCAGCCTGGATCGCCGGCGTGGTGCAGGCTGGATTCCTCCAGTTTGCGCCAGAATGCCCTGTACCGACGAATGATTGCGATTAAATAGCTGGGCGATGTGCTGCAGCGACTCGCCTTTACGCCAGCGTTCCCACATCAACGCCTTCTGGCTTTCGCTGTAATAGATCCGGCGCCTCTGTTTCATTTGCAACACTCCCGCCGCTCATGCGACGTTCATTGTGTTGCATCGACCGGTTGAATCCGCCA
>NZ_JAJITC010000044.1 GCF_020881035.1 Paraburkholderia translucens | reverse complement strand
TGACCTTGCCCTCAAAAAACGTATCCGTTACTGAGAGTGTGTAAAACTTCAGTGACGGAGGATTGAGCAATGGGTAACCCGAGGGCGCGGTACACGCTGGAATTCAAGGTTGAGGCGGTTCGCATGGTGCGTAACGGCCAGAGCCAGGCGGCGGTGGCAAAGATTCTGGGCATCAGTACGCAGACGCTAAACAGCTGGCTCAAGGCTGACGAGGCTGGCAAGCTCGCTGGCGCAGGTAAACTGGTATCGGCCGAACAGATGGAAATTGCGCGACTCAGGGCAGAGAACGCGAACCTGCGCATGGAGCGCGACATCCTGGGAAAAGCGACGGCATACTTCGCGAAGAGGTCAGCGTGAAGTATGCCTGGATTGAGCGGCACAGCCGACAATGGCCGGTATCCGTGGCCTGTGAGGCGCTGGGTGTCAGCCCCAGTGGTTACCACAACCGCAAGGCCCGAGACGTTGATCCTGATCGGCCGCGCCGACGTATCAGCAACGATGCGTTGCTGGTCCACATCAAGGCCGTGCACGCCGAATCCAAAGGCGAGTACGGCTGGCCGCGCGTGTGGAAAAGGCTGCTTGCGCAAGGCATTCGCGTGAGCAAGGACCGGGTTCAACGGCTGATGAAGCTGCATGGCATCAAGGCGCGGACCAAACGCCGCTTCAAGGCCACGACAGACAGCAGGCACAACCTTCCGGTCGCACCGAACCTGCTGCAACGCGACTTCTCGCCGACGAAGCCCGATCAGGTCTGGACGACAGACATCACGTATCTGTGGACCGACGAGGGCTGGCTGTACCTGACGGTCATCCTGGACCTGTTTAGCCGCCAGGTCGTGGGCTGGTCGCTCAAGCCGCACATGCGCACGGAGCTGGTTTCTGACGCGTTGCGTATGGCGTGGTTCCGTCGCCGCCCCGAGACCGGTCTGATCGTGCACAGCGACCGTGGAAGCCAGTATTGCAGCGCCGAGTTTCAAGACCTGCTCAAGAGCTACGGCATGCAAAGCTCGATGAGTCGCCGGGCAAATTGTTGGGATAACGCACCGACTGAAAGCCTGTGGGGATCGCTGAAGCAGGCGCGCATCCACGGCAAACGCTTTGCGACGCGTCGCGAAGCGATGGACGAGGTAATCGACTGGTTGAGCTTCTACAATCATTCGCGCTTGCACTCGACGTTGAATTACGTCAGTCCGATGCAATTTGAACAAGACTGGCACGCCGCACAGCGAAAGGAAGCGGCATAATAAGTGCTCGGTTAGCGGATACGAAAATCGAGGGCAACGTCA
>NZ_JAJITC010000043.1 GCF_020881035.1 Paraburkholderia translucens | reverse complement strand
CGTGTTGCCTCACGGAATGATGTTACTCCCGGGTAGTTGTCACGGTCCCGTTGTTTTGCGATGAAGGCTGGCGCTGCGTAGCGGCGCCAGCCTTCATCGCGTCGGCGTCGCCGAGTATCCGCGTCACCAGTTCTCTGGCACGATTCGATCGCCATACCTTCACACGGCGCTGCAAGGTGCGCAGTTGTGCTCCGGAATACATTGCGGGAGCCATCGCAGTGAGACGCTCATGGAGCTTTTGCGCTGTAATGCCGGGCTCCGTTTCGAGCCATTGCTGTATCTTCGGCCAGGTATGCTCGAACGGATCTTCCCGGGTGCGCCAGTCGTGTGGGACGCGCGCTTTTCGGTGATGCGTCGGCCGGACCTCACCGGCCTGCCACGCTGTTCCAAGACTTGCCAGGAAATCCGCGAGTGGAACTTGATCAGGTGTTTTAGTCTCCGTCGGCGCCGAGCCGGAAGCGCTGCATTCTGCGACGCATTGTTGGGCTTCTCGCATTCGACGTAAGAGGTCCAGTGGGTCGAGCGCCCTGAACTGGGCACGCAGTCGACGTTTGGTTGACTCCGGTACCGAAGCCGAACGCAGCACGCGCTCGAGCGGGGTCAAAGGCGTTTCGTAGCGCTTGGTCACCTTTGCGCCGTGACGTGTCTTTGATTTCAGCTTGAACGACGGCTGGAAGAAGTTGATGTACAGCCGCGAAACCTCGTAAAGGGCGGCAAGTGTTTGCGTGGCTTCGAGGCCGCGTAACCGGCCATACCCAACGAGGCGGCGCACGACTGATCCATTCTTCTGCTCGACCCACGCCTGGTCGTTTTTCTTGTAGGCACGTGAGCGTGTCAGCTCGATACCCGTTGCCTTGCAGAAGTCGAACATGGCCGCGTTCATGAAGGCAGTATCGTTATCGCAATCCAGACCACGCAGCGGAAACGGCAAGGCACGGCTAACACTCTCGATGTGCTCCAGAACGAACGCCCCACTGCGATACGGCATGGCCAGGCATTCGGTCCAGCCGGTCGCGATATCTGTCATCACGAAGCTGTGCACGAAGTCGCCGTCGATCTTGGTGCCACCACAGTGCTCGACGAAATCAACCTCGAGATAGCCGGGCAACGGATCGTTCCAGCCAGAGAACGTGCGGATCGGCACCGCACGGCGAATTGCATTGCCGACTCCGCCAGAGCGCCGGCGTTGACCGGCGAATGCCTGGTCGCGTACGTCCCGCAGCAGTCGGTCAATGGTGGCGGCACTTATCTGGTTTAGCCGTTGGCGAACCCACTTCGATAGCGTCAGGTGACCATGCCGTGTCATGGAGTCGATCAGCGTCGGAATGAGCGCCTTCAGGCGCTTGCCGCAGATCCGGTCGGCAGCTTCCCACAGCGTGATCAATGCGGCCCGCACCTCGTCATCGTAGCGTCGCGGCGGACCGGGCTTCGCCCTCGACGGCTGCGGCTCCCGGCACAGCACACGGATGGCGTGCTTGCGGTGATAGCCCGTCACCTCAACAAACTCATCCAGGATCTCGCGCTTCTCGTTCCGGCCAGAACGGCGGTACCGCTCACCGACTGCCTCAGTCAATTCCCGTCGTGTTGTCATGCTGAGCTGCCTCGCCATAAGTCGCTCCCGCCAGCATTCTGACGGGTAGCAAATTACATGAGGCAATGCCCGTGGCTCGGTAACAAAAAAACTGAGTCAATGCG
>NZ_JAJITC010000042.1 GCF_020881035.1 Paraburkholderia translucens | reverse complement strand
ACTCGGCGACGCCGACGCGATGAAGGCTGGCGCCGCTACGCAGCGCCAGCCTTCATCGCAAAACAACGGGACCGTGACAACTACCCGGGAGTAACATCATTCCGTGAGGCAACACGACCGGCCGTGCTGCTTGACGCTATCCAGAATGACGATCGACCGCGCCAATCAGGTATGGGCACTCGACACGACCTATATCCCGATGGCGCGAGGCTTCGTGTATCTGACGGCCGTGGTGGATTGGGCCAGCCGTAAGGTGTTGGCACATCGGGTGGCGATCACGCTGGAAGCGATCCATGCGGTCGAGGCGCTGGAAGAGGCCTTCACGAAATACGGCCAGCCGGAGATCGTCAACACCGATCAGGGCAGCCAGTTCACCGCGACCGCTTTTGCCGACGCGGTTCTGGATCGCGGCATCAAACTGTCCATGGACGGCAAGGGAGCCTGGCGCGACAACGTGTTCGTCGAACGGGTGTGGCGAAGCGTCAAGTATGAGGAGGTGTACCTGAAGGCATATGAGTCGGTCAGCCACGCCCGGCGCTCAATCGGCGATTACATCAATCTCTACAACCAGAGACGACCTCATTCGAGTCTGGAAGACCGCACGCCGGATGAGGCATACTTCGCGACGCTGCCTGCGATTGAATCGGCAGCATGAACGCCCCGGTGGTTCCACTTAAAAATCTCGGGACCCTGTCCGAACAAGCGGCGCCACCTCTTTGCGCGAAAGCTGGGCATCGAACGCCAAGCGGTATCGAAGGCGCTGGCGTCTGTACCCGCAATCTTCTTCTTGAGTGCAAAGCCGCGTTTGCGGCGTCAACCTAATTGACCAACTAATAGGACGAAACAATCCGCATTGGCAGGCACTATCAGGCACATGTTCGCAAGTGACTAAAAGAGGCCAAGGGATGCAGGCAACGACAAGTAAGACGCTCATCAACCGCAAGAAGCTACTGGCGATGATTCCGCTGTCTGAGCGCACGATTTTCAACATGGAGCAGCGCGGGGAGTTCCCTCGTCGTATTGCACTCACCAGCCGAAACGTCGCCTGGGACTTGGCCGAGGTCGAGGAATGGATCGAGGTGCGGAAGTCGTCGGGCACTCAGGCCATGCGTCCTGGCTTTAGCTCTGCTACGCTTTTTAGCGGCTAAAATGCTGCGCCCCTCAAGTGTCAATGAAATCCGAGGTAATGCCTCGACGCTCGAGCAACGCGCAACTTATTGCTGGAGTTCGACGGCTAGCCGCAGCAAGGGAGTAGACAGCTCTCGCGCCAAGATGTCTGCAATCTCTGCTGGACTCGCGTTTTGAGCGCTCTCAATCGGATCGCGCCCCTTTCGAATTGGTAGCTGGATTCTTAAAAACTGGAACTCGTGTCGATGCAGCATGATTTCGAACTCCGAACCTACGAAGTCCGGCATGTCCCAAAGCTCTTCGTGGGTGAATCCGCCTTCGTTTATTCTCGAAAGCACAGCATCAAGCGTTCCAAAAAATCTCTTCGTCCCCTCGTACCACTCCGCACGAAGGCATTCTGGTTCTAAAAGAACGTGCAGAAGCTTTTCTAGGCCTTCAACTTCTTCGCGATGCGCGGACCGCACAATGAAAGCATGCGTTATCGAATGCGGGCATCCGGTCTGAATGTTTGACAGGCGACGCTGAATGCTTGATGTCAGACCGAGCTTTACGTAGATCTTGCTTTCACCGCTGCGTATTCCACGCCAAACCGAACGCTGATTCCACGGCAAGCCGAGCTCGGATTCCACAGCAAAGCGAGCGCCGATTCCACGGCAAACCGAGCAGGGATTCCACGACTGCCCGAGCGCGAA
>NZ_JAJITC010000041.1 GCF_020881035.1 Paraburkholderia translucens | reverse complement strand
ATGTTCGGGATTCTGCTGGGTGCGCCGACGCTGCGTCTGCGCGGCGACTACCTCGCGATCGTGACCCTCGGTTTCGGGGAAATCGTGCGGATCTTCATGAACAACCTCGACCGTCCGGTGAACATCACCAACGGCCCGAAGGGTATCACCGGGATCGATCCGGTGCAGGTCGGCGGCTTCAGCCTCTCGCAGACGCACTCGCTGTTCGGCTACCCGTTTCCGTCGGTGTCCCTGTACTACTACCTGTTCGTGCTGTGCGCGCTGTTCGTGATCTGGACGTGTACGCGTCTGCAGCATTCGCGGATCGGCCGTGCGTGGGCCGCGATCCGCGAGGACGAAATCGCCGCCAAGGCGATGGGCATCAACACCCGTAACGTGAAGCTGCTCGCCTTCGCGATGGGCGCGTCGTTCGGCGGCCTGTCGGGCGCGATGTTCGGTGCGTTTCAGGGCTTCGTGTCGCCCGAGTCGTTCACGTTCTGGGAATCGGTCGTGGTGCTGGCGTGCGTGGTGCTCGGCGGCATGGGCCACATTCCCGGCGTGATTCTCGGCGCGGTGCTGCTCGCGGTGTTCCCCGAGTTCCTGCGCTCGACGATGGGTCCGCTGCAGAACATGATCTTCGGCCATGAAATCGTCGATACGGAAGTGATCCGTCAGTTGCTGTACGGGCTCGCGATGGTCGTGATCATGCTGTATCGCTCGGAGGGCCTGTGGCCCGCGCCGAAGCACGAAGACAAGATTGCGAAGCTGGCGAAGCGTAGCGGCAAGAAGCCGGTGCGCGCATAAGGTCCGGTGGAGAAAAAGACATGAGCGATAACGTAAGCAACAACGCGGCGATCCGTCTGTCGGTGAAGGGCGTCAACAAGCGCTTCGGCGGCCTGCAGGCGCTTTCCGAGGTCGGCCTGCAGATCCGCGCGGGCGAGATCTACGGTCTGATCGGTCCGAACGGCGCCGGCAAGACGACCTTCTTCAACGTGATCACGGGTCTGTACACGCCGGATTCGGGCGAGTTCAAGCTCGACGGCGAGAACTACACGCCGACCGCGGTCTATCAGGTCGCGAAGGCTGGCATCGCGCGCACGTTCCAGAACATCCGGCTGTTCGGCGGCATGACCGCACTCGAAAACGTGATGGTCGGGCGGCATGTGCGCACCAGGCACGGTCTGCTCGGCGCGGTGTTCCAGACCCCGGCCGAGCGCCAGGAAGAGCGCGAGATCAAGGAGCGCGCGCTCGAACTGCTCGACTACGTCGGCATCACGCAATACGCGGACTACACGTCGCGCAACCTGTCGTATGGCCACCAGCGTCGACTGGAAATCGCCCGCGCATTGGCGACGGATCCGAAGCTGCTCGCACTTGACGAACCGGCGGCCGGCATGAACGCCACCGAGAAGGTCGAGCTGACCAGGCTGCTCGACAAGATCCGCGCGGACGGCAGGACGATTCTGCTGATCGAGCACGATGTGAAGCTCGTGATGGGCCTGTGCAACCAGATGACGGTGCTCGACTACGGCAAGGTGATTGCGCAGGGTCTGCCGCAGGACGTGCAAAAGGATGCGAAGGTGATCGAAGCTTATCTGGGTGCGGGGGTCCACTGATGTCCACGACGCAAGCAATGTTGAAAATCAAGGGCCTGCAGGTCAACTACGGCGGCATCCAGGCGGTCAAGGGTGTCGATCTCGAGGTCGGGCAGGGCGAACTCGTCACGCTGATCGGCGCGAACGGCGCGGGCAAGACCACGACGATGAAGGCGATCACCGGTCTGAAGGCGTACGCGGCCGGCGACATCGAGTACATGGGTCAGTCGATCAAGGGGCTGCCCGCGCATGAGCTGCTCAAGCGCGGTCTCGCGATGGTGCCGGAAGG
>NZ_JAJITC010000040.1 GCF_020881035.1 Paraburkholderia translucens | reverse complement strand
CAAGCCCATCGCTTAATCTGTTGATAAGCGTGTTTTGATTCTGCAAAATAGCCCCTGTTAGTCAATGACTTACAGGGGCTTCTTCATGTCGGGTCTTCCTGACGCACCTGAAATGTCGGGTGCGGCACCGGCCAAGGTCCCGTCCGCCGTTGAGGTAACGCTGCCGGACGGGCGCAAGCGACTTGTCCAGGTCAACTTCTGCAAGAATCCGCGCTGCGCGAATTTCGGCGTTTCGGCCGTCTTGCCTCGTTACGCCCGCAGAGCGAAGGCCGCGGGTGCTGCGGGGAGCGCGTACACCATTGCTGCGCGCGGCAAAGACCTCCCCGTACTCCATTGCCGGTTGTGCGGTGAGATGCCGCCGATGAAGAGCAACCTCGGCATCGTCGAGGAGCTGCTGCGGCTGTCCCGTTATCTTGCGAAACCCCTTGAGGGTGGTTGCCGCAACGCTGAATGTTCCAACTTCGGTCGCCCCGCGTCCGACTCCACCGCGTATCAACGGTTTGGGTGGACAGACCGCGGGTCACCACGATTCAGGTGCCGGTCGTGCAAGAAGACGTTCTCCTTGCCGGCTTCGCCTATCCTTCGGCAGCGAGTGCCCCACAAGAACCGCATCATCCTCAAGCTGCTCATGAACAAGTCACCACTATCGCGCATCTGCGAGGTGGCGGACGTGAGCATGCAGACGGTGTACGACAAGCTGGATTTCTTCTTCCGGCAGCTCACGGTATTTGCAGCTGAGCACGAGCGGGCCTTGCTCGATGGATTTGCAAGGGACCGCGTGTACGTCGCGGTAGACCGGCAGGAGTACATGGTCAACTGGAGCCGTCGGCAGGACAAGCGGAACGTCGTACTGCAAGCGCTGGGGAGCGCGGAATTGGAGACCGGCTATGTGTTTGGAATGCATCTGAACTTCGACGCCAGTCTTGACCCGGCGACCGTCGGCGCCGAGGCAGCGACCGCTGGAGACTTTGGCGTTGCGCCGCCGTTCAGGCGACATGCCCGCCTGTGGCTCGACCCAGACTACGCCGCGGCACAGGCGGAATCGCTCAAACGCTTGTCGAAACGGTCCCCGCCGGCGCAAAGTCTGACAGACGACATCGAGGAAACGTACGACAGTGCTGACGTACGGACGGACATCGAGAGCGCAGAGATAATGACAAGCGCCCGTCAGTTTCCGAGCGCTGGAATGCAGGTGCGCAACGAGTACACCCTGTACGCACACTTCTTCCTGCTTCGGGAGTTGTTCAGAGGCGTCGAGAAGGTCCGCTTTTACCTCGACCAGGAGGCCGGTATCCGTGCGGCGTGTCTCGCCGCATTCGAAGACGAGATTCGTGAGCGGCGTTGTGATGCTTTTTATGTGCGTATCGCGAAGGAACTGACGGTAGACGCGAAACGGCGGCTCGTGCGCGAGAGTCAGGAGCGATTTAACGAGGCGGTCGACGCTAACCCGGACATGAGCCTGAACGAGGTCGCCGTGCTCCTCATGCAGGAGGAAATGGACCGGGCCGCGTCACTTGGCAAATGGAAGGACCGCTGGCTGGCGCATCCTGTGCCGAACAGCAGTGAAGCGCAGAAGGCGCTGTGCTACCTCACCGACTTCGACGATTACGACCGGGACCACATGGCCAACCTGTATCTGAAGGGCAGTCTGCATGCGGTGGACCGTTTCTTCATGCAGGTCCGACGCCGGCTCTCGTTTCTTGAACGGCCAATTGGCACGGCGAGCAAGGCCGGTCGGACGTGGTACGGCTACGCCGCCTACCGCCCCGTCCATATCGAGAAAATACTGGCGGTGTTCAGGGTCTACTACAACTACGCGCTCAAGGGCGCCGACGGAAAGACGCCCGCCATGAGGCTGGGCCTCGCAACCCACGTCGTGAAGCTGGATGAGCTGCTTGGTGTTCATGAGGCAAGAAAAAGCCCCTAAGAACCAAGTTCAAAGGGGCTTCGAAACAACGCCGGCGTCAGTCTACCCAAACCAAATCGTCAACAGATTAGGCGATGGGCTTG
>NZ_JAJITC010000004.1 GCF_020881035.1 Paraburkholderia translucens | reverse complement strand
GCTGGGCGCGGCCGCGCAGAACATCAAGAAGATCGCCCTGCTGGTGGCACGCCTGCGGGCGTGTCTATGCGCGTCTTACGGCGCTGGCACCCGGGTGCAGCGCCTCGCCAGCTCGATACTGGCCTTCATCGCACAAATTCTCGGACCCCACGACAAAGCTCGCCTCGCCTGAAAAACAAAACCCCACGCTCCGAAAAACGTGGGGTTGGTCAGCAGTCTGAAGCGGCTCAATGCCGCTTTTTTTTTCGAGCGGTGACAGCGGAAAAATGCACCATAAATTGAGATAGGCAGAGCAATTGTGAAAATCTGTCAGGACGGTTTTATCTCAATTTAATGTCGTTGACCGCGTCGCGTTTTGCATGGTTAATTCGCCGGGTGTGTTCTGAAAGAACAGAAGAGGTTTGATGGAATAACGGGAACAGGATGAAATTGTGGACAAGGAAGAGTGCGACCTTTGCCCTATCACCTATTCAATCTACTCCAAGTTTCCGGTAATGCCTTCCGCAATGGCGCTGAACGCCGAAACCGGCGAATGGTTTCCGTTCGACACGCTGAAGTCGTATCCAACCGGTTACCAGATGGCCGAGGCCCTCGGTTACGGATGGGCGTGCAATTGTCGCGGACGCTCCCCTGATACCGTGCGGGAAAAAGGCCCGTTATCGCTCCAGCGCGCAACGCCCCGATCAGTGCTTCCGCAGTCGTCTATCTGTCTCGAATGCATGATCCACGCTGCCGGGCAAGGCACGATGACCCTGGAGCGCTGATGATTCCCACCGCAGTCAATGAACAGGCTCGTTGGTACGGGGAACGACACTCCGGCGGCCACGTGCTGGCGCTAGTCGATGGTATCCAATACCAGCAGCATACCGGCCAGCAACTCACGCCCGAAAACGACAGGACGGTTTCGCTTCGCGGGCACGAACGACATGGCACTCGCGCACGCGGGGCCGTGGCTGGTTGATCCGAAGACGTCGCGTGACCATCTCGCCGACCTGCGCGAACTCGAACAGGCCCGCCCTGGCGTGATCTGGCTGATTACCTCGGAGAGCCTGGCGAGGCAAGCCGAGATATTGCGCCCGCACCTGAATACCCGCTTGCCAAATGGGCGTCGCGTCCTGTTGCGCTTCTGGGACCCCAGGGTACTGCATGCACTCAATGCGGTATGCCACGGCAGGAGCGAGCGCGAGCTTTTCAGGGCTGCCGACGCGTGGCACTACCTCAACGAAGGACAACGGTTCACCATCAACGACAATGGAATTGACTGAAGGACAATGGGCGCTTCTGAAAGCCTACGAAGACCGTAACTATGTGGACTTTATCCGCGGCCATATCGTGCGCGACTATCCCGCGCTCGCCAATGATCCGACCTTGCGAGATCGGCTTAATGCAGCCTTCGCGCAAACAAGGATGCTGCGCTTTACGCGTGAAGCGCTGATTGTCGATTTCCTGTATGTGGAGGCGACCACGCCGGGGTTTTACTGGATTCCGGCGGTCATGGCGTGGCTGCACAAACCGGGCGTTCCGGCAGAACAGCGATTCGAAATGCTGTTGCAAGGTACCCGCAAAAGACAACACGAAATGAAGGAGCAAGATTGATGGGTATTCCATTACCAGCCACGTTAGCTACAGCAATCAATGCCCTGGTGCAGACCGCCCCCATGCCTCTTCCTTTGCCTCGTCCCGGAACTACTTCGGGTCCGATGGATGGCGCGGGGGTGGGCATGGGTGCTGATAGCGGATTGGGTTCGCTACCGCGCGACCGCTCCCGCGAGCGTGAAAGAGCGTGCAAGTGCCCCCCGGAAAAAGGCGCTAAGGTGAAAAAGAACCATAGCATGAACCCCGAGCCGCGCCGCTACCAGGCCCGCATTACCGGATTCGAGTACGGGATAACCACGGACGGAAAAGGCCATGAGACCAATAAGGGCTGGAATATGGAGTGGGCATGGCAACCTAGCGGCGAACCTGAGCCAATGAATTTTGATGGATTCGTCAAGGCGCAGTGTCTATTGCAGGAGACAAAGGGAAACTACGACCAATTGCTTGAAAAGTTTTTTGACGAAAATGGCGATCCTAAGTACAACTTCGATGGATTTACCACAACAAAGAATCAGATATTCAAGCAAGGTAGAGTTGTCAGGCAAAACCCGCCTACAAGACTCATGTGGTATTTCCAAACACCCGAAGCGAGAGCGTATTTGATGGACACGCTTACGCGAGCTGGCGTCCCCTCCGTTTATCAGCCGTGAGGATCAAATGTACTTAAGTTCACAACATCGAGATAGTGTAAATCTGCCAAAGGCAGATTTTGAATTTCATCTTCGACGTCTGAGGCCTGTAATTGACCTTCTTTCCGCGAAGGACGCAAAGCTAGGTGGAGATTGGTTTTTAGGTGGAAGCAGCATCGCCGACGCTCAGCGATTTCCGGTTTTTAGCGGAGGCGCGGTCAGAAAAGATGCCATCGATGAATTGCGCAGGAAGAATGCGGACGACATCGACGAAGCCAAGTTCATTGGAATATGGAACGGTGACTCGCGAAAGGGCTGCGGAGGTTCTATAGAATTCTGCATTGACAGCACCGTATTTCCCAACTCCATTGAATTAACGGTCAATGAAATAGCCGCTAATACGTCTAGGCTAGGCGATTATAAATCGGCAGCAGATGTAATAATAAAGGTCGCCGAAATTTATACGCCGTCGAATCTAACATTCGGGCCGAGAAAATATCTAGGAAAGCAGGTGTTCGAAGATCGTCCAAGCGTAAGCTGGATGCTCTACCTGCCGCACGTCCTCACGTCAAGCCAAGTTCCCGAGGCACGCGCCCTGATCCCGGTCGTGCGCGATGGCAAGCAGCAAGGCACGATCATTGTCAGCGTGACGGATGAAGTGTTCGACGTGAACAACCGCGCGCACGTCAAGGCGGCGAACGATATCGAAATCCGCCTTGCGGACCAGGACCTGTTGCCGCGATTCATTGATCTTTGATCTTGTGCGTAGCGCGTGACGCCGACAGGCAAGGCGATCAGGTAAGACTGTGCTACCTCGTTGATGGCCCCCCTCGGCGGGGTGTTTCATTCGAGCGTCCGATGCAGACGTACTGCGCTGGAAGGAGCACCAGTCTGGCGAGACAACAGGCCTGCACGTTGCGGGCCAGCCGTTGCGGGAACCTGTGCCATCCGGGTTTCCGCAAAGCTCCCGCGAATTCCCACTGGCTCCCCACGGAGCCTGTTTAAACGGACACGGCAGGCGGGTGACCGGCTGGAATCCTTATCCCATAAGGGTTGCAAGGAATACGGGTTTTCCCGTATGATGCCCGTGGGGCAACGCTAATAGACCGACAAGAAATCAAGGAAAGGCCAACAAAGCCAGAACAACGAAAAAAACCGCCGCCCCCCAAGGGGCATCACCCCTCCCGCACATCAGTAGCGACAACATCAACCACATCCCGCGCGCCAGCGCCGTGCCCAGGCTGAGCCTCAACCCCACTCTCCAGCCGATGCAACCACGCGAGCAACTCCGCAACGGCCTGATAAAGCTGCGGCGGAATCCTCGCATCCAGATCGACCTGCATCAGCAGCGACACCATCTCTGGCGCCTCGTGCACATACAGCCCCGCCTCCTTCGCGCGCTGCACGATCATCTCGGCAATCAGCCCATACCCCTTGGCGACCACCCGAGGCGCGGGCTCGCCACCATGTGCGTCGTACCTGAGCGCAGCCGCGCCGCGGCGATGAGTGCGGCTCATCAGATGTCCCAATCGAAATCGTCGCGCGGCGCAACCCTCGTCCCCGACGACGCAGTCCCAGCCGCAGCCGCCGAACGCGCGTACGCCGATGCCGCTTGCGCGCCCGCCGCCGAGGCGCTCGCCGACGTATCCGGCGCGCCGCCGCCGATCTCCCGAATCGTCAATCCCTGTAGCTCGATCCCCGCCGCCGCGAGCCGCTGACGGAAATCCTCGCCCTGCATCGCGAGCCGGGTGGCGCCCCGCGGGCTCGCCTGCACGCGCGCGGTCAGCCGCATGCCGGTCAGCGTCAGTTCGGCGTCGACGGTGCCGAGCGTCGGCAGCGACAGCGTCAGTCGCGTGCGCCACGGCTGGTCGTCCTCGCTCGCGAGGCCGCCGCCGCTGCGGTCCCATTCGTCGCCGTCCTGCTCGATCGTCCAGTCCAGACGCGCGCCCGGCCACGCCTCGCCGGTCCAGCGAAACTGCCCCGTCGCGAGCAGATCGAGTTGCTGGCGCACGAGCGGCACGGTCGCCGGGTGCACCGCGGCCGCCATCGCCTGCGCGCTCTGCGACGAACCGGCCTCGGCCGCTTGCGGCGCCGCGCTGTGCGGCGTCGCGTGCGTGGGCTGGCCGTTCAGGTCGGACACCGAGCTGGCCAGCAGCTCTCCCGCGACGAGGCGCGCGGCCTGCGCGGTCAGGATCGACGGCATCGCGTGGGGGGCGGGGTTGTTCCCGGCAGCGTTCGGTGTGCCGCCCGCCTGGCCGGACGGCGCGGCGTTCGCCGAAGCGGACCTCGGGTTCGCTTCGCCATCGTCGGCGCTCCAGTCGGGAGGCAATTGAGCCTCAGCGACGAGCTGGTTCTGCGCCTCGTTCGCCAGCTCGGCCGGCGAGCGCTGGCCGACCAGCCACGCCGCGAGATGCGCCTCGTAGAACAGGCCGCTGTCGGCGACCGTCTTTTGCAGCGCGGTCGCGAGCGCCGCGACCGGCACTTCGGTCGCCGCCACGGTCGCGGTAGCGGTTGCGGTTGCGTTGGCTGTCGCGTTGGGATTGGTATTGGAAGCCGCGCCGGAATGGGCGGCAGCGGAATTGCCGATTGCGGCGCCCCCCGCATCAGCCGGCGGCAAGCCCTCGATGGCAACGTCGAGCGCGGGGGCGGCTGCCCAGATCGGCGCGCGGCCGAGCACGGCGGGCGTCGCCTCACCGCCCGAGTGCGCGATCGCATTCAGCGTAAGCGCAATCGCCGACAGCGCGGTTTGCGCGGACGGCTGCGGCGCGGGCGTCGCGTTCGCGGGCGCCGCTGCCGGGGCGGTGGCGATACCGGCCGCGCCAGTCTGCGCAGTGGTCGCGCTCCCCGGCGCGATGCTGAGCAGGCTGTCGATCCGGCTCGAAAGCACCGATGCGAGGGCCGAATCGATTCCGTTCATACCGGTTCCTTGGTCGCATCGGCGGCAACGCGCGCGATGCTCTGATTGCTCCGATCCTTCAGATGCGCGCGGCGCAAGCTCATCCGTGCGCTCCCGCTCAGCGGGCCCCGTACAGCTCCTTCAGCACGTGCGTCATCCGGCCGGCGAACAGCGCCGACAGATGGGCCATGCGCGGATTCGCGAGGTCGCGGATCGCGGCGTCGTCGGCGAGGATCTGACGGATCAGCGCGTACTTGCGCAGGCGCTCGGCTTCGTCGAGCTTGACGCCCACGTCCGCTTCGCGCAGCGCTTCGACCAGATGCCGGTACTCTTCCTGCAGGTCGACGAGGTCGTCCCACAGCGCACGGCGGGCCGCCATCAGCATGCGGCAGGACAGCGCGGCTATCGCCTCATAGCGGTCAAAATATTCTGCGTTCGATGTCATCTCAGGCTTTCCGCGGCTGGCTGAGCCGCCATCCGCGCGATCTCCGGGGCTATCCCGATCCATGCCTCTTCGAGCGTCGCGAGCAAGCCGTCCACTTCCACGAGCATCGCCTCGCTCTCGTTGATATTGGCCTCGAGCAGCCGACGCGTCATATAGCTGTACAACGCATTCAGCCGGCTCGCGACTTCACCGCCCGCCTCGAGGTTGAGCGACTGCTGCAGCCCGCTTTCGATGATCCGGATCGCCTTGCCGATCGACATGCCGCGTTCTGCCACATTGCCCTGCTGCAAATGCATGCGGCTCTGTGCGATCGCCTGCCGTGCGCCCTGGTACAGCAGCACGGTGAGACGATGCGGACTCGCGCCCATCACGGATGTCTCGATGCCGACGCGCGCATAAGCGTTGGCTCCAGCGTGACCCGGGGAAAACATCGGCGCTCCTCCTCTGATACGGACTGCGGTTAAGTCGTGGCGTGGCCGCGCGGCGCGTCGCCGCGCCGGTCGCTGACATGTAATCGGGTTATCGGATGCGCGACGACAAAGCTTTAGCCCGCTATCAGGAGGATCAAAGGCGCTGCTGGCCGCGCACAGGGGACGCGGCCCGAGGCCGCCGGCGCAAACCCGCGCAATCTGGTTCAGATCGACATCTGCGCGATTTCGTTGTACGCGGTGACCAGCTTGTTGCGCACCTGAAGGCCGAACTGGAAGCCGATATTGGCCTTCTGCATGTCGACCATCACGTCGTTCAGCGACACGTTCGACGCACCGAGCTCGAACGCCTTCGACTCGCTGATCGCCGTTTGCTGGTCGCTGCTGATCTTGTCGAGCGAGGCCTTCAGCGCCGCCGCGAAGTTGGTGGGCGTCGCCGCGCCGGACTGCTCGGCTGCCGGGTTCGCGCCGCCGGCCGCCTGCGCCGCCATCGCCTGCATCTGTTGCAGCGCCGACGATAGCGCGTTCACGGGCATGGTCATGTTTTCTCCGTTGGATATGCGATCGGGCCGCCGGAAGGCGCACCGATCTGGATGAAAGCATAGCAGCGGGCCCTCGCTGAAAGTCCCGAAACTAGGGGGGAAACCCTGCTCTATTCAAGCAATCGGGTTGAGCGCCGCTGCGCATAATTACAAGGGTGAAAGTCTCTGTCCGTGCGCCGCGCCCCGGCGCGCCAGCACGGCAGAACGCGAAGGCATCCCCCGGAGAAACCCGACGCATGGATTCGTCAGCCAACTCGTTGATCAACCCCGACGCCCGCATGGGGCTCGCCGGCGCGCAGCCCGCGGCCGGTCAGGCCGCAAGCGGCCAGGCCGGCGCGGCCGACCTTGGCGGCCTCGGCGGCCTGGGAGGTATCGGCGGCAATTTCGGTCAGCGTCTGTCCGGTCTCGCGCAGATGCGCGGCAACCCGCGCGCGCCGCTCGTGTTCGCGATCGCGGTGCTGGTGGCGGTCATCGCGGGCCTGTTCCTGTGGTCGCGCGCGCCCGACTACAAGGTGCTCTACAGCAATCTGTCCGATCGCGACGGCGGCTCGATCATCGCCGCGCTGCAGCAGGCCAATATTCCGTACAAACTGTCCGACAGCGGTAGCGCGATCCTCGTGCCGGCCGAGCAGGTCCACGAGATGCGTCTGCGCCTCGCGTCGCAAGGGCTGCCGAAGAGCGGCTCGGTCGGCTTCGAGCTGATGGACAACCAGAAATTCGGCATCAGCCAGTTCACCGAGCAGATCAACTATCAGCGCTCGCTCGAAGGCGAACTCGAACGCACGATCGAATCGGTCTCGAGCGTCAAATCCGCGCGCGTGCACCTTGCGATTCCGAAGCCGAGCGTGTTCGTGCGCGACAAGGAAGCGCCGTCGGCGGCGGTGCTCGTGAACCTGTACCCGGGCCGCGTGCTCGACGAAGGCCAGGTCGTCGCGATCACGCACATGGTGGCGTCGGCGGTGCCGGAAATGCCGGTGCGCGGCGTCACCATCCTCGACCAGGACGGCAATCTGCTCACGCAGCCGAGCAACGGCAGCGGGCTCGATGCCACCCAACTGAAGTTCCGCCAGCAGATCGAGCGCAACACGCAACAGCGCATCGACACGATCCTCGCGCCCCTCTTCGGTCCCGGCAACGCGCGCTCGCAGGTCAGCGCGGACATCGACTTCTCGCACAGCGAGCAGACCTCGGAGAAGTACGGTCCGAACGGCAATCCGCAGCAGGCCGCGATCCGCAGCCAGCAGCAGAGCAGCGCCACCGAGATGTCGCAGGGCGGCGCCTCGGGCGTGCCGGGCGCGCTGTCGAACCAGCCGCCGCAACCGGCCTCCGCGCCGATCGTGGCCGGCAACGGCGCGAGCTCGGTCAACACGACGCCGATCAGCGATCACAGGGATTCGACCACCAACTACGAGCTCGACAAGACCGTGCGCCACGTCGACCAGCCGATGGGCGGCATCCGCCGGCTGTCGGTCGCGGTGGTCGTCAACTATCTGCGCGTCGTCGACCCGAAGGGTCATGTGACGATGCAGCCCGTCAGCGCCGACAAGCTCGCGCAGATCACGCAGCTCGTGAAGGACGCGATGGGCTTCGACGCGTCGCGCGGTGACTCGGTCAACGTGGTCAACAGCGCGTTCACCACCGACCTCGATCCGAACGCCGACCTGCCGTGGTGGCGCACGCCGGACATGCTCGCGCTCTACAAGCAGATCGCGACGTACCTCGGCATCGGCGCGGTCGCCCTGTTCCTCTATTTCGTGATGGTGAAGCCGGCGCTGCGCCGCGCGTTCCCGCCGCCGCCCGAGCCGGTTCCCGCGCTCATGTCGCCCGACGAACCGGTGTTGCTCGACGGCATCCCGGCCGAGGAACGCGACGGCGCGATCGTCGAGATCGAAACGGACAGCGAGACGCTCGCGCTCGAGAACGCGAAGCACAAATATGAGCGGAACCTGGAATTCGCGCGCAACATCGCGCGTCAGGATCCGAAGATCGTAGCAACCGTCGTCAAGAACTGGGTGTCCGATGAGCGCTGAAGGCGTAGTGAAAAGTGCGCTGCTGCTGATGTCGATCGGCGAGGAAGAGGCGGCGCAGGTGTTCAAGTTCCTGGGCCCGCGTGAGGTTCAGAAGATCGGCGTCGCGATGGCCGCGCTGAAGAACGTCACCCGCGAGCAGGTGGACGACGTGCTGCAGGAGTTCGTGCGCGAGGCCGAGCTGCACACCGGCATGTCGCTCGATTCGAGCGAGTACATCCGCTCGGTGCTGACCAAGGCGCTCGGCGACGACAAGGCCGGCGCGATCATCGACCGGATCCTGCAAGGCAGCGACACGAGCGGCATCGAAGGCCTGAAGTGGATGGACTCCGCGGCCGTCGCCGAGCTGATCAAGAACGAGCATCCCCAGATCATCGCGACGATCCTCGTGCATCTGGACCGCGATCAGGCCTCGGAAATCGCCGCCTGTTTCACGGACCGCCTGCGCAACGACGTGCTGCTGCGGATCGCGACGCTCGATGGCATCCAGCCGGCCGCGCTGCGCGAGCTCGACGACGTGCTGACGGGCCTCCTCTCCGGCAGCGACAACCTCAAGCGCAGCCCGATGGGCGGCATCCGCACGGCGGCCGAGATCCTCAACTTCATGTCGAGCAATCACGAGGAAGGCGTGCTCGAAAACGTGCGCATGTACGACGCCGAACTCGCGCAGAAGATCGTCGACCAGATGTTCGTGTTCGAAAACCTGCTCGACCTCGAGGACCGCGCGATCCAGCTGCTGCTGAAGGAAGTCGAATCCGAGGCGCTGATCATCTCGCTGAAGGGCGCGCCGCCCGCGCTGCGTCAGAAGTTCCTGTCGAACATGTCGCAGCGCGCGGCCGAGTTGCTCGCCGAGGATCTCGACGCGCGCGGCCCGGTGCGCGTGTCCGAGGTCGAGACGCAGCAGCGCCGCATCCTGCAGATCGTGCGCAACCTGGCCGAGAGCGGGCAGATCGTGATCGGCGGCAAGGCGGAAGACGCGTATGTCTGATCCGAACGTCCCGGCGAAGGAAAGCCTCTCGGCCTACCAGCGCTGGGAGATGGCGTCGTTCGATCCGGTCCCGCCGGCGCCCCCGCCGGCCGAACCCGAATTCGATGAACGCGCGTTCGAAGCCGAACTCGAGCGGCGTCGCGATGCCGCGCATGCGCAGGGCGTCGCGTCCGGTCATGTGGCCGGCCAGGCGCTCGGCTATCAGGCGGGCTACGACCAGGGCCACGCGCAGGGGTTCGCGCAAGGCCAGGCCGAAGCGCGCGAAGAAGCGGCGCGGCTCGCCGCGCTCGCCGAAACCTTCAAGACCGCGCTCGACGGCGCGCAGCACGCGATCTCCGAAACGCTGATCGCGCTCGCGCTCGACATCGCGCAGCAGGTCGTACGCCAGCACGTGCAGCACGACCCGACCGCGCTGATCGCGGCCGCACGCGAGGTGCTGGCGGCCGAGCCCGCGCTCACGGGCGCGCCGGCGCTGATCGTGAGTCCCGCCGACCTGCCGGTCGTCGAGGCATATCTGCTCGAAGAATTGCAAGCGCGCGGCTGGACCGTGCGCACCGATGCGGCGGTGGAGCGTGGCGGCTGCCGCGCGCAGGCCGGCACCGGCGAGGTCGACGCGGGCATCGACACGCGCTGGCAGCGCGTGGCCGCCGCGCTCGGCAAAGTGAGCACGTGGTGAAGCCGACGCTCGAAGAGATCCGCGCAAGCGATCTGACGCCGCTCGAACGCGAGCTCGCGTTGGCATCGTTCGGTGCGCAGGCGCTGGCGGATCTCGAGCCGGTCAGTACCATCGAGTCAGCGGATGCGGCAGCGTCCGCTTCGGCGGAAACGCATCCCACCTTGGTCGCAGCGAAGGGCCCCGAGTCCGCGGCCATCGACCACGCTGCGCCCGCGCCGTCCTACGATCCCGCGCTCGACATCAACCCGCACGTGCAGGCATGGCGCGCCCGGCTCGACGCGCTGCGCGCGCGCAACGCGATCGCCAGGCCGCTGCGCGCGTGCGGACGTCTGACGCGCGCGGCCGGTCTCGTGCTCGAAGCGGTCGGGCTGCGCCTGTCGGTCGGCGCCGAAGTGATGATCGAGCTGCCGCCCGGCAGTTCGCTGCCGATGGCCGAAGCCGAAGTGGTCGGCTTCTCCGGCGACAAGCTGTTCCTGATGCCGACCACCGAAGTGATCGGCCTGTTGCCCGGCGCGCGCGTCTATCCGCTCGAAAGCGCGCCGGTCGCCGATCCGCTCGCGGGCGCGAAGCGTCTGCCGGTCGGCTGGGAATTGCTCGGCCGCGTGCTCGATGCATCGGGCCGCCCGCTCGATGGACTCGGTCCGCTCGGCACGCGAGCCGATGCGCCGCTGTCCGCGCCCGTCATCAATCCGCTCAATCGCGAGCCGATTCACAAGGTGCTCGACGTCGGCGTGCGCGCGATCAACGCGCTTCTGACCGTCGGCCGTGGTCAGCGCATGGGACTGTTCGCGGGTTCCGGCGTCGGTAAATCGGTGCTGCTCGGCACGATGGCGCGCTACACCAGCGCCGAGGTGATCGTGATCGGTCTGATCGGCGAGCGCGGCCGCGAAGTGAAGGAATTCATCGAACAGATTCTCGGCGAGGAAGGTTTGGCGCGCTCGGTCGTGATCGCGGCTCCTGCGGACGTTTCGCCGCTCCTGCGGATGCAGGCCGCCGCGTACTCGACCTCGCTCGCCGAATACTTCCGCGACCAGGGCAAGCACGTGCTGCTGCTGATGGACTCGCTGACCCGTTATGCGATGGCGCAGCGCGAGATCGCGCTCGCGATCGGCGAGCCGCCCGCGACCAAGGGCTATCCGCCGTCGGTGTTCGCGAAGCTGCCGGCGCTCGTCGAGCGCACCGGCAACGGACCGGCGGGTGGCGGCTCGATCACCGCGTTCTACACGGTGCTCACCGAAGGCGACGACCAGCAGGACCCGATCGCCGACTCGGCGCGCGCGATTCTCGATGGCCACATCGTGCTGTCGCGCTCGCTCGCCGAAGCCGGCCACTACCCGGCGATCGATATCGAAGCGTCGATTAGCCGGGCAATGACCGCGTTGATCGACGATAACCACCTGAATAAAACGCGTATGTTCAAGCAGATGCTGTCGCGCTATCAGCGCAACCGCGATCTGATCAACGTCGGCGCGTATTCGAGCGGGCGCGATGCGGTACTCGATCGCGCGATCGCGCTGTATCCGCGCATGGAAGCGTTCCTGCAGCAAGGCTTTCGCGAGTGCGCGAACTTCCAGCCGAGCGTCGACATGCTGAACGCGCTGTTTGCCTAAGGTCAGGAGTCGTACGATGTCGAAACACTTTCCGATCCAGACACTGATCGGTCTCGCGCAGGACGACGTGGACGCCGCCGCGCAACGGCTCGGGCGCGCGCAGCGCGAGCGCAACGACGTACAGGCGCAACTCGATTCGCTCGTGCAGTACCGCGACGAATACTACGCGCGCTTCACCGAGAGCGCGCAGTCGGGCATGCCGGCCGGCAACATGCGCAATTTCCAGGCATTCATCGACACGCTCGACGCCGCGATCGAGCAGCAGCGCAATCTGCTCGCGGCGGCCACCGCGCGCGTCGAGACCGCGAAGCCCGACTGGCAGCGCGAGAAGCAGAAACTCGGCTCCTACGAAGTGCTGCAGGCTCGCGGCGAGGCAGCCGAGGCCAAGACCGCCGCGCGGCGCGAGCAACGCGACGCCGATGAATTCGCGGCGCGGGCTCTGCGTATGCGCACCGACGGCGCGTGAGGCGTCGCCTGAAACCTGACGGCCCACCCGTTTGACAGATTGACAGGACTCTTTATGTCGCTCCTTTCGCAGATCGGCTCACAACTCAGCTCCCTGCTCGGCACGAGCGGCAATGCGTCGAGCAGCGCGGCCGCCAGCGCCGCGCTCGACGCGAGCCCGTTCGCGCAGACCTTGCAGCAGAGCATCGACCAGCAGAACAGCGCGAATCAACAGCAGGCGAGTTCGTCGAACGCGTCGCAACCCTCGGCGCCGGGCGTGTCCAATGCGCCGCCGGCGTCCGCGCCCGCTCCCTCGCAGCAGCGCGCGAGCAGCAGCCAGAACGGCGGCGGCCCGAAGGACAGCAGCGCGGCGTCCGCGTCGAGCGCGTCGTCCACGAGCTCGTCGGCGCAAACGCAGCAGGCTTCGAACAGCCAGTCGACCAGCGCGCAAGCGAAGCAGCACGACACGAAGGCGCAGACGGACGCGGGCGCGCTCGCGGCCGCGGCGGCTGCCGTCCAGGCTCAGGCGCAAGTGCAGGCCCAGGCCAGCGTCAACAACACCGACGCGAACGCGACCGGCACCACCGATACCGCACACGCCGCCGCCGATGCGGTGAGCGCGCTGGCCGGCACGAGCGCGACCGTGGCCGCGACGGCACTCGCCGGCACGGTGGTCAGCAGGCAAGGCGCGGTCGATCCGAAGTCGCTGCAGGATGCGTTGCACAGTGCGCTGTCCGCGCTGGCGAGCGGCCAGGGCGTGGTACCCGCGCAGGCGCTGGCAACCGGCGCGGCCGCGAAAGCCGCGAGCGTGTCGAGCGCGATGGGCGGCCTGGGGAATACGAAAAGCGGTCTGAACGGCCCATCGGACGGCAAGACGGCCGCAGGCGGCCTGTTCGGCGACAGCAAGGGCGCCTCGACCACTCACCCCACGCCGACGACGGCGACGGCCGCCGCGGCCGCGCTGGCCGATCCATCGGCAGCGAAGTCGGCCGCCGATATAGCGAGCGCCGCGGCCGCGACGAGCGGCCAGGCGGACAACCTCGCGTCGGCGCGCAGCTCGGCCGATGCGGCGAACGCCGCGCTGGCCGCGACGCAGGCGGCAGCCAACGCCGCGAGCACGACGACGGCGGCGCAGAGCACCGGCAACGCGAGCGCGGCCGCCGCCGCGAATGCGCTGACGCCGCAGGTCGGCACGAGCGACTGGGAAGACGCGCTCAGTCAGAAGGTGGTGTTTTTGTCGAATGCGCATTCGCAGAGTGCCGAGCTGACGCTCAATCCGAAGGACCTGGGGCCGTTGCAGGTCGTGTTGCAGGTGGCTGATAACCATGCGCATGCGCTGTTTGTTTCGCAGCACCAGTCGGTGCGGGAGGCGGTTGAGGCGGCGTTGCCGAAGCTTCGTGAGGCGATGGAGTCCAACGGGATTGGGCTGGGGAGTGCGAGTGTGAGTGATGGGTTTGCGCGGCAGAGTGGGCAGCAACAGAATGCTGGCGCGGGTGGTTCTCGGGGTAAGGGAGGTGGGAGTGGTGGCGCCGTTGCCGGGGATGGCTCGGTGGACGCCGGGGATAGCGTTGCTGGTGTTGCCGTGCGGCGGCAGGTGGGGTTGGTCGATACGTTTGCCTGAAAGTTAGGGCTTGTTTTGTCGGTGTTTTTTGTGGTGTTGGCCTTTCCTTGATTTCTTGTCGGTCTATTGGCGTTGCCCCTGTGCGGGGCGGCACCTACTTTCTTTGCTGCTGCAAAGAAAGTAGGCAAAGAAGACAGCTCAAACCGCAAGCTCATAAGCGGGCACCTCGGTCTGCATGTGGTAGTGGTGCATCTGGAATCCGTGTTCCCGCACATTCGGCGTTTGTGACAAGGCCATCATTCTTCCGGCGGCGCTGCGCGCGCCGAAGCCCCGTTCCAAAACCGCCGGTTTTCCTGGCAGACCCGTCCGCGACGCACGCAGTGCGGAGTGGGAGCGGATGACGGCTTTGTCACCAGGGCGGAATGTGCGCGGGCACAGATTCCAGATGCACCACTGCCCCTTCCGAGCCAGGGGACCCACTTAAGAATTAGCGGTTTGAGCTGTCTTCTTTGCCTACTTTCTTTGCAGCAGCAAAGAAAGTAGGTGCCGCCCCGCACAGGGGCAACGCTTATCGACCGACAAGAAATCAAGGAAAGGCCAACACCGCCAGAACACAGAAAAAGAAATCAAGAAAAGCCCACCACCGCCAGCCCCCCACCCAGAAAAAAATTACAAAAAACAAGCAAAAACCTGAGATAGCCAGAAATAGCCCTTCTTTTCGACCCATAGCGCCGCAGGCAAATCAACAACAATCACCCTAACCCATACTAGGCTGGCCGAAAGGCCAACAAAACCACACCCCATGGCAACCACGACCGCCCCGCAACAAGCCGCGCCCGCCTCGCCGGGCCCCATGAAGCGCATCATCCTGATCGCCCTCATTGCGCTCATCGCCGCGGGCGCTGCCGGGGCCGGCGTGTGGTTCTACATGTCGAAACGCGCTCCCGTCGCCGCGTCGGCCCAAGCCGCGCCTGCGCTGCCCGCCGTGCCGCTCTTCTTCCCGCTCGAATCGATGACCGTCAACCTGCAAGCGGACGACGGCCAACAGCACTTCCTGCGCATCGGCCTCACGCTGAAGCTCGGCGACGCCGTCGCCCAGCAGGTGCTCGCCGATCACATGCCGGAAGTGCGCAGCCGCATCCTGCTCGCGCTGTCGAACAAGCATCCGGAAGAACTCGCGCCGCTCGAAGGCAAGCGCGCGCTCGCCGAAGAGCTCAAGACGCTGATCAGCGAACCGGCCGACAAGGGCTCTGCGCCGATCCGCGTGCAGGACGTGCTGTTCACCGAGTTCGTCGTGCAGTGACGTGATCTTGTCCAGCGCTGCCATCATCAATCGCCAAGGGACGCACGAGGAATAAGCAATGAGCCACGAAGAGTTCATGTCCCAGGAGGAGGTCGATGCCCTTCTGAAGGGCGTCACCGGCGAATCCGACACGGAATCCGATCAGAGCGACCGTTCGGGCGTCCGCCCGTACAACATCGCGACGCAGGAACGCATCGTCCGTGGCCGGATGCCGGGCCTCGAAATCATCAACGACCGCTTCGCGCGCCTATTGCGCGTCGGCATTTTCAACTTCATGCGGCGCTCGGCGGAAATCTCCGTCGGCCCCGTGAAGGTTCAGAAGTACAGCGAATTCACGCGCAATCTGCCGATCCCGACCAACCTGAACCTCGTTCACGTGAAGCCGCTGCGCGGCACCTCGCTGTTCGTGTTCGACCCGAACCTCGTGTTCTTCGTGGTCGACAATCTGTTCGGCGGCGACGGCCGTTTCCATACGCGCGTCGAAGGACGCGATTTCACGCAGACCGAGCAGCGCATCATCACGAAGCTGCTCAATCTGACGTTCGAGCATTACACCGCGTCGTGGAAAAGCGTGCGCCCGCTGCAGTTCGAATACGTGCGCTCGGAAATGCACACGCAGTTCGCCAACGTCGCGACGCCGAACGAAATCGTCATCGTCACGCAGTTCTCGATCGAGTTCGGCTCGACGGGCGGCACCCTGCACATCTGCATGCCGTACTCGATGATCGAACCGATCCGCGACATCCTCTCGTCGCCGATTCAGGGCGAGGCGGTGGATGTCGACCGCCGCTGGGTACGCGTGCTGTCGCAGCAGGTGCAGGCTGCCGAAGTGCAGCTCACCGCCGACCTCGCGCAGGTGCCTATCACGTTCGAACAGATCCTGAACATGCGCAAAGGCGATGTTCTGCCGATCAACATCCCCGAGCACATCACCGCGAAAGTCGACGGCGTGCCGGTGATGGAATGCGGCTACGGAATTTTCAATGGTCAGTACGCGTTGCGGGTCCAGAAGATGATCAGCGCAGCCGACACGATGAAGGAAGGTGGATATGAGTGACCTGAACGCAAAGCCCGAGAGCGATCTCGCGGCAGCCGAGCAACTCGCCGCTAGCGCACAGTCCGCCGCGGAAGACGACGCAGCGATGGACGACTGGGCCAGCGCGCTCGCCGAGCAGAACGGCAACGACGAGATCAACCCGGCCGCGGGCGCCGTGTTCCAGCCGCTGTCAAAGGTCGAGCCGACCTCGACCCACAACGACATCGAGATGATCCTGGACATCCCCGTCCAGATGACGGTCGAACTCGGCCGCACCAAGATCGCAATCCGCAATCTGCTGCAGCTCGCGCAGGGTTCGGTGGTGGAACTGGACGGCATGGCCGGCGAGCCGATGGACGTGCTCGTCAACGGCTGTCTGATCGCGCAGGGCGAAGTGGTCGTCGTGAACGACAAGTTCGGTATCCGGCTGACCGACATCATTACGCCGTCCGAACGCATCCGGAAACTGAATCGATGAAACGCCTGGCTGGCCGCGGCGCATCGCTCGCGGTGAGCGCGACGTGGTTCGCATCCGCCGTCGCGCAGGCCGCCGACATCAACGCGGTCAACAACGCCGCGAAGATCGCCTCGGGTGCCGGCGCGGGCAGCGCGGTGCCGGCGCTCGGTGTCGGCGCGGTGCTGCAAACCTTCGTCGGGCTCGCGGTCGTCCTCGCGCTCGTGTTCGGCTGCGCGTGGCTCGCGCGCCGCTTCGGCCTGCAACCGGGCCAGCGCGGCGGGCTCGTCAAGACGGTCGGCGGCGCTTCGCTCGGCGGCAAGGAGCGCGTCGCCGTCGTCGAGATCGGCGATACGTGGCTCGTGCTTGGAACCGCGCCCGGCAACGTGCGGCTGCTGCATACGATGCCCGCGGGTTCCGCCGCCGCGGATACGGTTGGCGCTTCGCCCGCACCGCTTTCCGGCACCTTTGGTCAACGCTTTCGCGACGCTCTGAAGGGCGAAGTGGGCAAACGTTTCAGCGCGCACGGCGGCAGGGATCGGTAATGCAGGTCAGTTTCAGGCAGTCAGGATCGTTCTTCACGCTGCTGCGCCGTGTGGCGCGTGTGCTTGCCGCGGTGCTCCCACTCGCGCTGCCGACCCTGTCGTTCGCGCAGGCCGCCGGCCTGCCGGCCTTCACGACGAGCCCCGGCCCGAACGGCGGCACGACCTACTCGCTGAGCGTGCAGACGATGCTGCTGCTCACGATGCTGTCGTTCCTGCCCGCGATGGTGCTGATGATGACCAGCTTCACGCGTATCGTGATCGTGTTGTCGCTGCTGCGTCAGGCGCTCGGCACGACCACGACGCCGCCGAACCAGGTGCTGGTCGGTCTCGCGCTGTTTCTTTCGCTGTTCGTGATGTCGCCGGTGCTCGACAAGGCCTATAACGAAGGCTATAAGCCGTTCTCCGAAGGCACGATGCCGATGGACCAGGCGGTGGCGCGCGGCGTCGCTCCGTTCAAGACCTTCATGCTGCGTCAGACCCGCGAGAGCGACCTTGCCCTGTTCGCGCGCATTTCGCACGCGGCGCCGATGCAGGGCCCCGAAGACGTGCCGCTGTCGCTGCTGGTGCCGTCGTTCGTGACGAGCGAGCTGAAAACTGGCTTTACGATCGGCTTCACGATCTTCATTCCGTTCCTGATCATCGACATGGTGGTCGCGAGCGTGCTGATGTCGATGGGGATGATGATGGTCTCGCCGGCGACGATCTCGCTGCCGTTCAAGCTGATGCTTTTCGTGCTCGTCGACGGCTGGCAATTGCTGCTCGGCTCGCTCGCGCAGAGCTTTGTCTGAGCCGCGTTGATCTGGTGACTTTTCCAATTTTCAGGCACTCGCGATGACACCCGAATCAGTCATGACGCTGGCCCACCAGGCCATGTACGTCGGCCTCGTGCTGGCCGCCCCGCTGCTGCTCGTCGCGCTCGTCGTCGGTCTGCTCGTGAGCCTGTTTCAGGCCGCCACGCAGATCAACGAGAGCACGCTGTCGTTCATCCCGAAGCTGCTCGCGATCGCGCTCACGCTGGTGATCGCCGGACCGTGGATGCTGACCACGATGCTCGACTATCTGCGCCACACGCTCACCAACATTCCGACGCTCGTCAACTGAGCGCCGCGGGCACGCGAACGCGCTCGCGCTTTCCCCTCTCACGCCATGTTCACGGTCACCTACGCGCAACTGAACGTCTGGCTGACCGCATTCCTGTGGCCGTTCGCGCGCATCGCCGCGCTGGTTGCGACCGCGCCGGTGTTCGGCAACGCCTCGCTGCCCTCGCGCGTGAAAATCGGCCTTGCCGCGTTCACGACGATCATCGTCGCGCCGACGATCGGCGCGCTGCCGCAGGTCACGGTGTTTTCCGCGGACGGCGTGTGGATTCTCGTCAACCAGTTCCTGGTCGGCATCGCGCTCGGCGTGACGATGCAGGTCGTGTTCCAGGCGATCGACGCGACCGGCTACTTCATCGGCCTCGGCATGGGTCTGGGCTTCGCGACCTTCTTCGACCAGCAGGCGACCGGCTCGGGCGTCGTGATCTCGCGCTATATGACGACGATCGCGACGCTGGTGTTTCTCGCCATCGACGGTCATCTGCAGATGGTCGCCGCGCTCGTGACGACGTTCCAGTCAGTGCCGGTGTCGGCGAACCTGCTTGCGCCGCACGGCTGGCAGACGCTCGCGAACTGGGGCGGCTCGATCTTTTCGGCGGGGCTGCTGCTCGCCCTGCCGGTCGTCGTCGCGCTCTTGATCGCGAACCTCGCGCTCGGCATTCTCAACCGCGCGGCGCCGCAGATCGGCGTGTTCCAGATCGGCTTTCCGCTGACGATGCTGGTCGGGCTGCTGCTCGTGCAACTGATGCTGCCGAACATGATTCCATTCTTCGTGCGGCTGTTCGATAGCGGCATCGATCAAATGGGGCGGGTCGCGGCGGCACTGAGGTAACGCCGCGAAAATCCCTGAGCGCAGACACAAAAAAAACCGGCTCGCGCCGGTTTTTTTTGCACCGCCGAAGCGCGATCAGTTGCTGAGGTACTTGAACAGCGACATGTTCTGGATCTGCACGAACGCTTGCTGCGACGCCTGCAAGGCCGTCTGCTGCATCGTGTACTTGCTGATCGTCTTGACCAGGTCGGTCGAGATCAGGTCCGAGAGATTGCTTGCGGTTTGCGTCGAGTTGGTCTGCGTGACCGTTTGCAGCGCTTCGACTTCCTGCTCGCGGCCGCCCACCGACGCCTGCACCGCCATGATGTTGTTCAGGGAGTTGGAAAGCTGCGACAGGCCCGTGTTCATCGCGTTCTGCAACGTCGCCGCGGCCGTATCGTTGCCGCTCACCGGCTGCTGGAGCGCGGTAATCATCGCGTTCAGGTTGGCGAATACGTTGGTGCCCGCCTTGTTGGCCGGCTGCACGGTGAATGTGTCGTTGGCGGCCGGCGTGCCGGAGATTTCGACGGTCTGGCCGGCGATCGTGATGTTCGAACCCGCCGTGTAGGTCTGCGCAGCGCCCGCGACGCCGGTCGTCGTGTCAGTGACGGTGTAGGTCAGCGCCGCGCCGCTGCCGCTGAACTTGATCTGGTACGAGTCCGCATTCGCGGTGTTGGTCGGATCGTTGACCGTCACGGGGCCGATCACGCCGGTACCGGTGTTGCTCGAGCTGGCCGAGGCGATCGGCTGCGCGTTGGTCGCGCCGACGCTCATGAATACCGATAGCCCATTGTCGCCGATCGCGACCGAATTGCTATCGGTGACCTGTACGGTGCGCGTGCCGGTGTCGCCCGAATAGACGACGTTGCCGGCCGCATCGGTCGTAAAGGCCTTGGACGAATTCTGGAAGCCGGAGAACAGCGCGTTGCCCGAACCGTCGGTCGCGTTCGCGTAGGTCAGAAGCTGGTCGCGCAGGCTCGTCAGTTGGGCGGCGATTGCCGAGCGGTCGGTGTCGTTCAGCGTGCCGGTGCCGGCGCGCAGGCCCAGCGTGTTCGCGCTCTGCAAGGTCGTGATGACAGTCGTGAGCGTCGAGTCCTCGGCCTGCAACGACGCAAGCGCCGTGCCCTGGTTCGTCGTGTACTGCGACAGCGCGGCCGCCGTCGAGCTGAGCTGCACGGCCTGCGCGGCGCCGAGCGGATTGTCGGCGGGCGTGGTCAGGCTTTGCCCGCTCGAGATTTCCTGGTAGATCTGCGACAACTGAGCCTGCTGATCGCTCATCGTCGCGACGTTCATGCTGAAGTACTGCGAGGTCGAAATTCGCATGGTTCAACGCCTTACTGGAAGATGCCAAGCAGAGTCTGGAACATGGTCTCTGCGGCCTGAATGACCTTGCTGTTGGCTTGATAAAGCTGCTGGTATTGAAGCAGGTTGGCCGCTTCCTCGTTGGTATTGACGCCTGACACCGACTGCTGCGCCGACGTGATCTGCGTGACGAGCGTGCTTTGTGCGGTCGCCGACGTCTGGATCCGCGTGGTCTGGTTGCCGATGTCGTTGACGTAGGTCGCGTACGCGCCCGCCAGCGTCGCGGTGCCGCCCGAAAGCACCGTCGCCGAGGTCAGGCCCGACAGCAGTTGGGCGTTGCGGCCGTCGTTGCTCGCGCCGGTGTTCGGTCCGATCGTGAACGAGTCGCCGCTGGCGGGCGTGCCGCTCACCGTGACCGTCACGTTGTTCATCACGCCCGCGCTCGCCGAGTTGGTCGGGTTGGTGATCGTCAGCGTCGCGCCCGAGCTCGCCGAGTACGGCACCGCGGTCGTCGCCGAGCTGATCGTGTACGAGGTGGACGGCGAGCCGGCGACCGTCACCACCGAGCCGACCGGGAAGCCGGTGAGGCCGGTGCCCGCGGTGTAGGTAATCGTCGACGTGCTGGTCGGGGCGCTGTAGCCGGCCGATACCGTGCCTTGCGTGACCGTCATGCTGCCGGTGTTCGACGTCGACGCCGACGCGAGCACCGGCGCCGCCGCCGCGATCGCCGAGGGCGACGTGGTGGTCAGCGCGAAGTTGTCGAGCGCATCGCTGGTCGGTTTGATCGAGAACGAATCGCCGGCGTTCATCGTGCCGCTCGCGACCGAGAACTGCAGGCCGCCGATCGGGTTGTTCAGGTTCGTCGCCGAACCGACGATGCTGCCGGTCTGGTTGTCGGTCAGCGTGTAGGTGCTGCCGTTGTACGACAGCGTGTAGTTGCCCGTGGTCGGCTGCGACGCATTGGCGAACGACGTGGAGAGCGTCGCGTTGCCGGTGTTCTTCGGGTTCGCGTACACGGTCGGCGAGCCGACCGTGAACAGCGCGCCGCCCGCCGTGCCGTTCAACGTGAGGCCGAGTTCGTTCTGCGCGTTGACCTGCGCGGCGAAGCTCGTCGCGATCGCGCCGAGTTGCGCCTCGGCGGGATCGAGCGTTTGCGAGCGGAATTGCAGCAGGCCGCCCAGCGTGCCGCCGGACACGTTCGTGTCGGACAGCGTCTGCGGGGCCGGTGTCGGCTTCGCGCCGGCCTGGCCGAGATACTGCACCGACAACTCGCTCGGATCGCTCGCCGAAGTCGCCGTGCCGAGGTTGAAGCTGTTGCCGGCCAGCACGAGCGGCTGTCCGTTCGACATGAACAGGCTGTAGCTGCCGTTGTCCTGCACGACCGACACGCCGATCAGCTGCGACAGGTTCGATACCGCCTGGTCGCGCGCATCGAGCAACTGGTTAGGCGGCTGGCCCTGGCTGCTCGCCTGCGTGATCTGTGTGTTGAGCGACGCAATCTGCGCGGTGTAGGTGTTGATCTGCGTCACCGTCGAGCTCAGCTGCGTGTTGACGCTCGATCGCAGCTGGTCGTACTGCTGGCCTGCCTGGTTGATCTGGTTCGCGAGCGTCTGCGCATCGCTGATCGCCGTCTGCCGCGCCGATACGCTCGACGCACTGTTGGCGACGTTCTGCAGGCCGGTAAAGTAACTGCTGATCGCGCTCGAAATGCCCGAAGTCGGGCTGCCGACGAGGTTGTTCAGCTGCGAGATCATCGTGTTGTACGTGCTGAGCGCGCTGCTCGACGACTGCGCGTTGTTCAGCTCGGTCGTCAGGTACTGGCTGTACTGGCGCACCACGGTGTCGGTCGAGACACCCATCGGCAGGTAACCGGACCCGGTATAGGTGCCGCTCGACTCCGAATACACCGGAGCTTCGAGCGTATAACCGGGAGTCGACACGTTGCTGATGTTCTCACCAGTCACCGTCAAACCCCATTGCGCGGCGTTCAGTCCGCTAAGGCCGATACTAAAGAGATTGCTGGACATGCGTCATCCTGAAGGGCGGCATCGCAGGCGTGCCGCCGCGTTACTGGAACATCCCCTTTAACGGCCCGCCGCGCAAATAATTGAGGGCCATTCCGCTTCGTTTGGGCTCGCCGCGGTGTTGCCGCGAAGCAGTCTCGAACACCGGTGCAACGTTTGCTCCCACGCGCCAGACGTGCGCGCGCGGCCGGGCGTCGCGCGCACGGCCGCCGGGCGTTGTTGTGCCGCTCAGCGCGCGAGCGAGCGGCGCTTCATTTCGAGCTGAGTAATCAGCCGCTGCAGCGTGTTTTCCGTGTTGCCCGGCAGTGACAGGAAGCGGAAACCGAGCTGATAGCGCTGCGTGCCGTTCGGCAGCGCGAGCGAGCGATGCGACACGAGCTGCAGATCGAGCGACAAACGGCCGAGCGCGCCGAGCGCGAGCTCGCAGTCCAGCAGACGCGCGCCCATCGGCAGCTCGGCGACGCGCGCGTCGCTCGTGCGCATGCCGACGCCGCCGAGCGACAGGTCGTGCACCTCGAAGCGGAACGTGTCGCCTTCCGGCAGGCGGCCGGTACACATGAACGGTTCGAGAATCGGCGCGGCGACGCGGAAGTACTCGCGGCGCTGCACGTAGAACAGCACTTCCGGAAAGTCCGCCTCGAATGCCGGCAGTCCCTCGAAGCGCGTTTCTCGCGGCGTCGCGGTCGAGAACTCGACGCGCACGCCGTCGGGCGACGCGTGGAACTGGCAGCGCGGTGCGCTGAGCAGTTCCTTGTTCTGCTCGGAGAGCGCACCCCAATCGAAGGTGAAGGTGCGCTTGCGCACGTCGACGTCGAGCAGGCGCGTGACCAGCTGCCCGCCCGCATATTCGACGGTGAGAAAGTCGCCCCGGTTGACGAGATTGCGCAGCTGCACGCCGATTTCCAGCGGATTGCGGCGGCCAAAATCCGGCACGTTATCGTCTTGCGGGACGTGCGGCTGACCGATCGCGTCGGTGAGGCCGTTCGACTGATTCATATTCATGGGCTTGCCGGTAAGCAGTTTCTTGCGGGCGCATGCCAAGGCCTCGCCGTTGACATTGACGGTCTTCCTGAGAAGCGGCGACACACGCGTTCAACCGGACGAAACAGCGCTATTCCGGTATCGGACTAACTGATTAGCGGCAGCATCCAGCCAAAATTTAGGGGCTTGCGTTAAATCTTCGCTGGAAATTTCACGCAAACGTTAAACCCGGACCTGCCCATGCTCCGTGATGTTGCTGGCCCGGTATCCGGCGCGGCTTTTAATGTCGCCCGATCGCGAGCATTTCCTCGTCAGCCCATTTTCTGCATGATCGACAACAGTTTTTTCGCGTAATGCGGGTCGGTCGCATAACCCGCGCGCTGCATGCCGTTCGCAAAGCCGTTCACGTCGCGCGACGAATGGATCACCTGCGCGTAACGCGGATTGCTCTTCAACATGCTCGCGTAATCGGTCATCGCTTCCTCGTACGAGTCGTACGCGCGAAATTTCTCGACCGTGCGATGCGGCCTGCCGTTGACGTATTCGGTCGTGACCGTCGACACGGTCTTGCCGGTCCAGTCGTTGCCCGCCTTGATGCCGAACACGTTGTGGCTCGTCGAGCCGTCGGCCTTTTTGATCTCGCTTTTGCCCCACCCGGATTCGAGCGCGGCCTGGCCGATGATGAAGCGTGCCGGAATGCCGGTCGCCGCACTGGCGGCCTGCGCCGGCGCGGCGAGCTTGTCGACGAACGCGTCGACCTTCGGCGAGCTGCCGTCGCCGCGCAATGGCGGCGTGAGTGCGCTGTTGGCCGAGTAGGCCCGGCCGAGCGCGAGCTGGCCATTCGCCTGAGCGTTGCCGAAAGCGTGTGCGAGCGCGTTGAGCGCCGCGGTTTGCCCCTCGTCGCCGCCGCTGCCGCCGCCGAGCGCGTTGGCCATGCCGGCGAGACCACCCGCCGCGCCGTTCGCGCCGCCCACCTGCATGCCCTGGTTGCGCATCAGCTGCTTGAGCATCGCGTCGGCGACGCCGATGCCCTTCTTCGATAGCTGCTGCGCCATCTGCTGATCCATCATCGACGTGAAGGTCGCCGTGTCGTGTGAATCGAACGGGCCGTCCTGCGGCGTCGCATCGCGCATGCTCTTGAGCATCATCTGCGTGAACACGGCGTCGAACTGCTGCGCGGCCATCTTCATGCCCGCTTGCGGCGACGCTTTGGCCTGCGCGCTCAGTGCGCCGAAACCCTGCACGTCGAGCGCGAAGCGGCTGGTCAGATCGTTGGCGGAATTGACGTTATTGGTCGGATCCGAATTCATCCTGATGCCCCTTAGATGATTTCCAGTTCGGCGCGCAACGCGCCGGCTGCCTTCATGGCCTGCAGAATCGACATCAGATCCGCGGGCGTCGCGCCTAGCGCATTGAGTCCCTTCACTACTTCCGCGAGGTTCGCACCGGCGTTCACCATTTTCAGCGAGCCGTTGTCCTGCTTCATCTGGATCTGCGACTGCTGCGCGACGAGGGTGCGGCCGTTCGAGAACGCGCCCGGCTGGCTCACCACCGGCTGCGTATTGATCACGACCGACAGATTGCCGTGCGCGACCGCGCAGTTCTGCAGCGTGACCATCTGGTTCATGACGATCGAGCCGGTGCGCGCGTTCAGGATCACCTTCGCGGGCGCCTGCGCGGGCCGCACCTCGATGTTTTGCAACTGCGCCATGAACGCGACCTGCTGCTGCGGATCGGCCGGCGCGCGCAACTGGATCGTGCGGCCGTCGAGCGCGGTCGCGGTGCCGCTGCCGAACGCGTTGTCGATCGCGGCGACGACGCGCTGGGTGGTGTCGTAGTCCATGTCGTTCAGGTCGAGCTGCATCGTGCCCGCCTGCGACACCGCGGTCGGCACCGAGCGCTCGACGATCGCGCCGCTGGTGATGCGGCCGGCCGCCAGCTGGTTGACCTGCACCTTGCTGCCGTTGGCGCTCGCGCCCGCGCCGCCCACCGCCACGTTGCCCTGGCCGAGCGCATACACCTGGCCGTCGGCGCCCTTCAGCGGCGTGAGCAGCAGCGTGCCGCCGCGCAGGCTTTTCGCATTGCCGAGCGACGACACCGTGATGTCGATCGCTTCGCCGGGCCGCGCGAACGGCGGCAGCACCGCCGTCACCATCACCGCGGCGACGTTCTTCAGCTGGATGTTCGACAGCGACGACTGCGAATTGCTAGAGCCCGCCGCCTGGTTGTTGATCGAGATGCCGAGATTCGCGAGCATGTTCGCGAGCGTCTGCGTCGTGAACGGCGTCTGCGTGGTCTGGTCACCGGTGCCGTCGAGGCCGACGACGAGGCCGTAGCCGATCAGCGGGTTGTCGCGCACGCCCTGAATCTGCACGAGGTCCTTCAGGCGCTCGGCGTGCGCGGGCGTCGCGGCCGCCAGCGCCGCGCAGGCGAGTGCGGCGAACGTCAGTGCGCGGCCCGCGCGCGACAGCGTGTTGAAGATAGTCCCCATGATCACCACGGCGCCACGTTGAGGAAGAACCGCTGTAGCCAGCCCATGGTCTCCGCTTCGTTGATGTACCCCTTCGCGGAGTATTCGATTTTCGCGTCGGCGACCTGGGTTGAGTACACGGCGTTGAGGCTCGAAATGGTGTTGGGATTCACGACGCCGGAAAAGCGTACGAATTCGTTGCCCTGATTGATCAGCATCTGCTTCTCGCCGCTCACGATCAGGTTGCCGTTCGCCTGCACGCCGGTCACGGTCACGGTGATCGTGCCGTTGAACGTATTCGACGCGTTCGCGCCGCCCGTGCCGGCAAAGCCGTTGGCGCCGGCCGCGTTGAGGTTGGCCTTGCCGAACAGTCCGCCGAGAAAGCCCGCGGTCGGCACGCTGAAGTTCGTGTTGCCGTTGCGGCTCGCATTCGCGCCCGAATTCTTCGTCGCGTTGATGTTCTCGGCAATCACGATGGTGATGATGTCGCCCACGTTGCGCGGCCGCTGGTCTTCGAAGAGCGGCCGGCCCGCGTAGCCCGGGTTGTAGATCGAGCCCGGTGCCTGAGCCTGCGGCGGAATCGGCGGCAGCGCGGTCATCGGCTGCTGCGTGATCGGTTCCTTCGGCACGAGCGCACAGCCGCCGAGCGCCGCGACGAGCGCGAGCTGCACGAGAGCCTCGGCCGTGCGCGAATGAACCGGAGTACGAGTGGAGTGCGACATCATCGTTTACCGCCTTAAATGTCCAGTCCTCAAACCTGCATCTGGCTCAAGGTCTGCAGCATCTGGTCGGAGGTCGTCACGGCCTTGCTGTTGATTTCATACGCACGCTGTGTCTGGATCATGTTCACGAGTTCCTGCACGACGTTTACGTTCGACGCTTCCACGTAACCCTGATTGAGCGTGCCCGCGCCGTTCAGGCCCGGTTGCGAGACGTTCGGCGCGCCCGACGATGCGGTCTCCGCGAACAGGTTCTCACCCTTCGAGTCGAGGCCGGCCGGGTTGATGAAGGTCGCGAGCTGCATCGAGCCGAGCTGCTGCGCGTTGCTCGAACCGGCCACGGTGATCGACACCACGCCATCGCTGCCGATCGTCAGCGAGGTCGCATTGGCCGGGATCGTGATCGCCGGAATCACCTGGTAGCCGCTCGACGTGACGAGCTGACCCTGCGCGTTGGTCTGGAACGAGCCGTCGCGCGTGTAGGCGGTCGTGCCGTCGGGCATCTGCACCTGAAAGAAGCCCGCGCCGTTGATCGCGACGTCCTTCGAGTTGCCGGTCTGCTGCAGGTTGCCCTGCGTGTACAGACGCTCGGTCGCGACCTGTTGCACGCCGGTGCCGAGCTGGATGCCGGAGGGCAGCTCGGTCTGCTGCGTCGAGTTTGCGCCCGGCTGCCGGATGGTCTGGTACAGCAGATCCTCGAACACCGCGCGCGAGCCTTTGAAGCCGTTGGTGCTGACGTTCGCGAGGTTGTTCGAGATCACGTCCATCTGCGCCTGTTGCGCATTCATGCCGGTGGCGGCGATGTAGAGTGAGCGGTTCACTATTGTTCTCCCATGCAAGGCATTCGGAGCGCGCTTCGTCGCGCACCCCGTGGCAATCCGTTAGCTGAAGCTGAGTATCTGGTTGGCGGACTGGTCGTTCTTGTCGGCGTTTTCCAGCAGTTGCGTCTGCATCTGGAACTGACGCGCGTTGGTGATCATCGAGACCATCGCGCTGACCGGATTTACGTTGCTGCCCTCGAGCGACGCCGGCGCGAGCGTCACGGTCGGATCGGCGTCGGCGGGGTTGCCGTCGGCGGTGCGAAACAGGCCGTCATCGCCGCGCGTGAGCGTCTGCGGGTCGGGATTCACGAGCTTCAGCTGATCGACGATCACCACAGCCTTGGGCGGATCGCCCGGGGTCAGCGCCGACACCGTGCCGTCCTTGCCGATCGTGATCTGCGCGCCCGGCGGCACCGACACCGGCCCGCCGTTGCCGAGCACGACCTGATTGGTCGCGTTCACGAGCTGGCCGTTTTCGTCGATGTGCAGATTGCCCGCGCGCGTGTAGGCCTCGTTGCCGTCGGCGGTCTGCACCGACAACCAGCCTGCCCCCTGAATCGCCACGTCGAGCGGATTGCCGGTCTGCTGGATCGGCCCCGGCGTGTAGTCGGCGCCCGGCGTGGACGACAGCACGAAGGTGCGGGTCGTGTTGTCGTTGATCGTGCTGCCGTCGCCGAACGACATCGGTACGGCACGGTAGGTTTCGAGCTGCGCGCGAAAGCCCGTGGTCGACGCGTTCGCGAGGTTGTTCGCGACGATCGCCTGCTGTTCGAGGGCCTGCGCGCTGCCCGACATCGCGGTGTAGATCAGCCGATCCATGAAGAGGTCCCGTTCGCTTACAGGTTGATCAGGCTCTGATCGACGGCCTGCTGGGTCTTGATCGTCTGCGCATTCGCCTGATAGTTGCGCTGCGCGGTGATCAGATTGACCAGCTCGCTTGTCAGATCGACGTTCGAGTTCTCGACCGCGCCGCCTTGCAGCACGCCGTGATTGGTCGAGCCCGGGGTCGAGATCTGTGCGACGCCCGAGGCGGCCGTCTGCTCGTACTCGTTGTTGCCGAGGTTGACGAGGCCGTTCTGGTTCGCGAAGTTCGCGAGCACGATCTGGCCGAGCGCCGCGGTCTGGCCGTTCGAGTAGTTGCCGGTCAGCGTGCCGTCGGAGCCGACCGTGAAGCTCGTCAGCGTGCCCGCTGCGAAGCCGTCGGTGGACAGGCTGTTCACGCCGTCCTTGCCGCCGTACTGCGTGGTGCCGGCCATGTTCAGCGTGACGCTCTGCGGCGTGCTCGAACCGTCGGTGTTCGGGATCGACATCGTGAACGCGCCGAGCGTCGCGGTCGCGAGGCCGGTCGTCGCGTCGGTCGTGCTGACGAGCGTGCCCGAGGAATTGAAGTTCGCCGTGCCGATCGGCGTCGCGGTGCCGGTCGACGGGCCCGCGTACACGTTCCACGTGCCCGAACCCGTCTTCGCGAAGTACATGTTGACTGTCTGCGAACCGCCGAGCGAATCGTAGACGGTCGTGCTCGTCGAGTAGTTGTAGGTCGACGAGTTGTTCTGGTTGAACGTGGTCGGGTTCTGCGTGACCGTGTAGCTGTCGCCGGGCTGCGGCGCGCCGCTGAAGGTAATGCTCTCGCCGTTGCCGAGCGTGATCGCGGTGCCCGCCGTGAAGGGCTGGGACGCACCCGTGACGCCGGTCGTCGTGTCGGTGACCGTGTAGGTGGTAGCGGTCGGGAAGTCGATCCTGTAGTTGTCGGCGTTGGTGCCCGCGGCCGCGTTGGTGATCGTCGCGCCGGTCGTGCTCAATGTACCGGTGCTGGTGACGGCCGCCACGGTCGGCGACCCGAGCATGAGGTTGTCCTGCGCGTTCAGGTTCAGGCCCGCGGCGATCTTGGTGGTCGCCTGCGGCGCGATGTTCGCGGTCGGCACCGTCAGCGGCACGGTCTGCGCGGTGTTGATGATGCCCGCGCTGCTCGCCGCGTAGCCCATCAGTTGCAGGCCCTGCGCGTTCGTGATGTAGCCGTTCTTGTCGAGCTGGAACACGCCGTTGCGCGAATAGACCAGCGTGCCGTTGTTCGACATCTGGAAGAAGCCGTTACCGTTGATCGCGACGTTCAGCGCCTGGTTCGTCGTCGTGATCGTGCCTTGCGAGAACTGCTGCTGCACTTCCGAGAGCTTCGTGCCGATACCGATCTGCTGGCTCACCGCGGTCGCGACGGAATTGGCGTACATGTCGGCGAATTCGGCCGTGCCGCTCTTGAAGCCGACCGTGTTGGCGTTGGCGATGTTGTTGCCGATCACGTCGAGATCGCTCGACGACGCCGACAAACCGCTCAAACCTGTTTGGTAACTCATGAGGTGCTCCGTATCTGGAAAGTCGTAACTGGATTGACCCGGCTTACAGGATCGCGGCGACGCTGGTCAGGCTGACCGTCGAACCGTTCGACAGCACGAGGCCCGGCGTGCCGCCGCTCTGCTGGACGACGCTTTCGACCGTCCCGCTGGTGAGCGTGGTGGCCGTCGCCTGCTGGCCGTTGATCGTGCCGGTCGCGGTGATCGTGTAGGTGCCGTCGGCGAGCGTCTTGCCCGACGAATCGGTCGGCGTCCAGCTGATCGGAACGGTACCGGCCGACTGCTTGCCGAGATCGATCGTGTTGACGATGGTGCCGGCAGAGTTCTTCACCACGACCTGCAGATCGGTCACGGAGTTCGCGAGCGTGACGCCGAACTCGCTCGCCTTGCCGCTCGACACCGTGACGGAGCTGCCCGGCGCGAGCACGGTCGAGCCGATCAGCAGCGCGGACTGCGACTGCTGGCTGGCCGACAACTGCGTCGACAGTGAGCTCAAGGACGTATTGAGATTGCTGATGCCCTGCACCGTGCTGATCTGGGCAAGCTGAGATGTCATCTGCGAGCTGTCCATCGGGCTGGTCGGGTCCTGGTTCTTCAGCTGCGCGACGAGCAGTTGCAGGAAGGTGTTCTGCAGGTCCGAGGCCGACGTGCCCGACGTGCCGCTCGTCGAGCTCGAGCTGCTGTTCGTGCCGTTCATCGTGTCGAGCAGCGTTTGCGAAACGGTCGTGCCGTTGCTGCCGATCGTGGTGTTGGTGGTCAAGGCTCTCTCCTCAGGTTCCGATCGTGAGCGTTTTCAGCATCAGGGACTTGGCGGTGTTCAGCGTTTCGACGTTGGCCTGGTACGAACGCGACGCCGAGATCATGTTGACCATCTCCTGCACCGGGTCGACGTTGGGCAGCGTCACGTAGCCGTTGGCGTCGGCGGCCGGATTGCCGGGCTCGTACGCGGTTTTCATCGGCGACGGATCGTCGACCACGCCCGTCACCTGCACGCCGCCGACCTGCTGGCCGGAGCCCGAGCGCGCGCCACCGAGCGGGCTCACCGCGAACACGACCTGCTTGGCCTTGTATGGCCGGCCGTCGGGGCCCGTCGTGCTGTCCGCGTTGGCGAGATTCGACGCCGTCACGTTGAGCCGCTCCGACTGCGCCGACATCGCGGAGCCCGCGACACCAAAAATATTCATCAGGGATGGCATGTTTCCTGACCTCTCCTGCCGGTTCGCACCGGCTTCACGTTATGTCCCGTAGCGCTGCTGTTCGTGCGTGCTGCGGGTCTTAGCCGCCATGCGCTCTGCTCGTGTGCCGTTCGGCATGCGCGGCTTACGAGCCCGACGTGATCGCCGACAGCATCGTCTTGATCTGGCTCGACACGACCGTCATGCCCGACTCGAAGTGCACCGTGTTGTCGGCGAACTGCACGCGCTCGGTGTCGACGTCGACGGTGTTGCCGTCGAGCGCCGGCTGCAGCGGAATCCGGTATTGCAGGTTGCCGTAGTCGTCGGGGCTGCCGCCCGTCGCCGTCAATGTCGCCTTGCCGCTCATGTGGCCCGCCTCGGTCGTGCTCATCGACATGCCGCTCGTCACGCCGGCCGGCTGCGTCATCGCGAGCGCCGAGCTGTTCGACGCGCCCTGCCCCGCGGTGCTGCCGCCCGTCTTCTTCAACGCGCCGGCGAGCGACGAGGCGAAGTCGATGTCGCGGGCCTTGTAGCCAGGTGTGTCGGCATTCGCGATGTTCGATGACAACAGTTCCTGCCGGTATGCGCGCACATCCATCGCCTGCCGGCCGAACGCGAATTCGGCATCGAGTTTGTCCAGCATGGAAATCTCCCGAGTACGTTTCCGAGGCCGTCCCGTGTGCGCATGGTGCGAGGCGCGCGGCAGGTGCGAAGGCCTTTTTGCATGTGGTGCATCTTATGGGCCGGGCGCAAGCGGCAATCGTGCGAATAACCGGGAAAGGGGGCTTCTATTCAACGTTTGCGCGAAAGGGGTGCTCACTAGAATGCAAGGCGTACCGATGCATTCGATGGAGACCCGCGATGGACCAGCCCAGCCACACCTTGCCGCCGCGCGCGAGCAGCACGGCGATGCGTCGTGTGGGCGGCGGCGGAACCGGGGCCCTGCGGGGCGCGCGCGCGCGAGCATTGCTGCGCGCTCTCGGGCGTTGCGTCGTGCGTGGCCTGACGCGGCTGATCGTGAGCGTCGCGGTGTGGGTGGCGGGCGGTATCGTGCTGCTGCCGGCGACGACCCGGGCCCAGGATGCGGGTGGCGCGATCGTGATTCCAGGGCCGGGCGAGAAAAATCCCGCCGCGCTGAACGATCTCGCGCAGCGGATTCAGACACCGGCGCAGCGCGGCGCGTCGGCGGCCTCGCTAGCGGCGGCGAGCGCGCAGTCGCTCGGCCGCGCGCCCGTCTCCCGCGACACTGATGCCTTCGCCCGTGCCGCGAGCGCGAGCGGCGCGATCGTGGTCGCTGGCGTGGGCGAGTCCGCTGCAGCGGCGCCGGCAATGATCCGCACCAACCTCAAACCGGACGCCAACGGCGTCGTGACGATTCCACCTCCGGCCAGTACGGGCGCGGCCGGCGCGCCGCAAGGCGACGGTTTCGACAGCCTCGCGTCGCGCGGCGAGCCGCCCGAGTTCGGCGCGAATGGCAAACCGATCGCGAGCGCTGCCGCGCGGCCGGTCAGTTCCGCGATCGCCCGGATGCCCGCGACGCCGCCGATGCCTCGTCAACCGGCCACCGCCATCGCACAGAGGACGCCGCCGGCCGCCGCAGTCGCCGCCACCGCCGCGACGCCCGCGCAACCCGTATCGCAGGGCCAGCAGGACCCGGAAGCGATTCATACGGCCGCGCTTGCGTTCCTGCAACAGCAGGCCGCAGGTCTGCCCGGCAAGGTCGAGGTCACGGTCACGTCCGCGTTTCCGCGCGGGCTCGCCGCGTGCACCTCGCTCGAGCCATTCATGCCGACCGGCGCGCGCCTTTGGGGCCGGCTGACGGTCGGCGTGCGCTGCGCGGGCGAGCGGCCGTGGACCATCTATCTGCAGGCGCGCATCTCGCTGCACGCGACGTACTACCTGAGCGCCCGCGCGATGGCGCCGGGCGAAGTGCTCACCGCCGCCGACCTCGTCGCGCGTGACGGCGACCTGACCGGCCTGCCGCAGGCGATCGTCACCGATCCGTCGCAAGCGCTCGGCTCGGTCTTGCTCGTGCGGCTCGCGGGCGGCATGCCGCTGCGCCGCGACATGCTGAAGAGCGCGTCGGCGGTGGTATTCGGCCAGACCGTGCGGGTCGTGGCGGCCGGGGACGGTTTCTCGATCTCGTCCGAGGGCAGCGCGATGAACAACGCGTCGCCGGGCCAGCAAGTGCGCGTGAAGACCGCGAACGGCCAGATCATCTCCGGCATCGTCAAGGACGGTGGAACGGTGGAGATCCAGATGTGAGGGTGCTCGCGGCGGCGAAGGCTGGCAAAGCAGTACTGAAAGGGGCAGATGACCACGCATTGGCGGGTCGGGTGTCGAGCGATTGGGCTAAAGTTTTGATCGGCGCATGCCGTTATCAGAATCAAATCGTTAGGGAAGCCAATCGTGAAAGTCGATCCCACCACCTCTTCGAATCTGGCGTCGTTGAAAGACGCTTTGTCCCGTTCGCAGCCAAGCGGCGAAGCCGCGCCGGCAGCCGGCGCCACGCAGGGCACGGCGAGCGCGGCCGCGCCGGCCGCGGGCAGCGCGTCGGGCGACACGAGCGTGAGCCTGTCGGGCCTGTCGCAACATCTGCGCAGCCTCGCGGCGTCCGGTTCGGCCGACATCGACACCGCGCATGTCGAGTCGATCAAGCAGGCGATCAAGAACGGCACGCTGCAGATCGACTCCGGCAAGATCGCCGACGGCGTGCTGCAGACGGCGCGCGACCTGTTGCAGAGCACAACCCAGTCGACCGGCAACTGATCGGCGTCTCGCCGCGCGGTACCTGCCGGACGGCATCCGACCAAGCTGGCTCGCGCGTCGTTCGCGGGCCGGTGTGCGCAGTGAGTTGTTGACATGAAAGACGCCCTGGTTGCCACCCTGATCGAAGAATATTCGACCGTCGAGGCATTCGCCTCGATCCTCGCTCTCGAAACCAAAGCGCTGACCGCGGTCTCGCCGCTGGAGCAGTTGCCAGCGATCGTCGAGAAGAAGACCGAATTGATCGGCGTACTCGCGAGGCTCGAATCAGCGCGCGACGCGCAACTCGCCGAGCTCGGCTTTCCGGGCGGCTGGTCCGGCATGGAACTCGCGGCGAGCACCGACACGCGGATCGCGACGCAATGGAAGCTGCTGCAGAAGGCCGTCGAGCGCGCGCGGCGCGTCAACACCAACAACGGCGAACTGATCCGCGTGCGGATGGACTACAACCAGCGCGCGCTGCAGGCGCTGCAGGTCACCGTGCCGCGCAAGGCGAACCTGTATGGGCCGGATGGGCGAATTCCGGCCTACTCCGGACTTTGACCGGCCCGCCTGCCCGGCCTGCAATCGAGCACGATCCGAAATGAATCAGAAGGCCCGTCATCGACGGGCCTTCTCCTTTCTGCTGCCCCTTTTTCACCGCCTGCCCTCTCCATTTCACACCGCGTTAGCCGTCCGGCTAGCTAGCGCTAGTCCGCCTCGTCGCGGCGAAATGATGCCTTCGCTCAAGTTTTCGCCTGCGCTGCGCGTCGACGTCGCCGCGCATCCACAGGCGGTATCTTGCCCGCTGGTATGTTTGTGTATTCGTGTGTATGATGGAGGGTGTGATGTATGAACAGTGCCGAGGTCGTCAAATTGATTCAAGCGCATGGGTGGCAGCTCGTGCGCATCGCGGGCAGTCACCATCATTTCCGGCACGCGGAAAGACGAGGGCTCGTAACCGTCCCGCACCCGAAAAAAGATTTGCCGGCCGGCACCCTGAACAGCATTCTGAAACAGGCGGGGCTCAAATGAAGCATCTGATCTTTCCGATCGCCATCGAACCCGGAGACAACACGCACGCGTTCGGCGTCGTGGTGCCCGACATTCCGGGTTGCCACTCCGCAGGCGACACGCTCGAAGAAGCGTACGTGAACGCGAAAGAGGCGATCGAATCGCATCTCGAAACGCTGCTCGACGAAGGGCTGCCGCTGCCCGAGCCGCTCACGCTCGGAGAGCATCGGCGCAATCCCGAGTTCGCGGGTTTTACGTGGGGTTTCGTGACAACGCGCAACATTCCGGCGTTGAAGAAGGCGGTCCGCATCAACATCTCGCTGCCCGAGGCGCTGGTGCAGGAGATCGACGCGTATGCGCAGGCGCGCGGCATGTCGCGCTCGGCTTTTCTGGCACTCGCCGCCGAGCATGAGATGGCGGACGCATGAGCAGCCGCAGGGGAGGTCGTGCGCTGCGCGGCACGTCGGCAGCAGCGCGCTGCCGTGTCTGAAGGCCCCGCGAGAAAAGCGGCGCGCTTGCCCGCGGTCGTCTCAGTTCGTTTCGGCGTTCGCCCAGGCCATTTCGCGCAGCCGGGCACGCAGGCGTGCCACGGCCTGACTGTGCAGCTGGCACACGCGCGATTCGCTGACTTCCATTACCGCGCCGATCTCGCGCAAATTCATCCCGCGTTCGTAGTAGAGCGACATCAGTAGTTTCTCGCGCTCCGGCAACCGGTCGATCGCATCGACGACCGCCGAGCGCAGGCTCTCGTCGAGCAGCGCCGAGAGCGGATCGGAATGATCGACGCAATAGCGGTCCAGGAAAGGCTCGTCGTCGGCGGAGCGGTCGAAGTCTTCGTAGTAGATCAGCTGGCTGCCGTGCAGGTCCTGCAGCATCGACTGGTATTCGTCGAGCGGCATTTGCAGGTGCTCGGCGATCTCGGCCTCGCTCGCCGAACGCCCGAGGCTCTGCTCGACCTTATGCACGGCGGTTTCCACTTCGCGCGAGGTGCGTCGCAGGCTGCGCGGAAGCCAGTCGTTGCTGCGCAGCTCGTCGAGCATCGCGCCGCGAATCCGCTGACTGGCATAGGTCTCGAACTGCGCGCCCTGGTCTTCCTTGTAGCGGCCGGCCGCATCCAGCAAGCCGATCATGCCGGCCTGGATCAGGTCGTCGAGATCGACGCTTGCCGGCATCTTCGCGACAAGCTGCAAGCCGAGTCGACGCACGAGCGGCGCGTACTTCGTCAGAACGTCGGCCTGAGAAATCTTTCCCTGGGCGTTGTACATCGTGCTCCCCTTGTCCATCGTGCGCCCCTTCTAAGCGTGCTGCGCGGACGGTTGGTCGGCGTGGTGCGCCGCTGAAACTGTCGCGGGCGCCCGCCGGGGCGTTTGCGACGACATCGCTGGCCGCATCGGCCAGTACTGCAATTCCGCCGCGAGATGGCGGAAGTCGCGCGCCGCCGGCGTCGACGGAAACGCGTCGACCACGCAGCGCGACAATTCGAGCGCCCGCACCACGCGCACGTCCGCTGCGATGCAGCCGGCGTCTTCGAGCGAGACCGTCAGGTAACGGCCGGCCACGCCGGCGAGTTTCGTGAACGCGGCGTGCGCGTCGCTTGCGCTTTGCACGTGATTCGCGAGCACGCGCAACTGCGCGATCGCGTGCGCGTAATGCAAACGCTTGACGCACGCGTACGCGTCGGTGATCGCCTCGCCCGACACGCGCGCGACGATCATCACGTCGTGCGCCTGCTTGGCGAGCGGCGACAAATGCCCTTCGTCGTCGAGTTGCGCGTCGATCAGCACGATGTCGGACGAGCCGCCGAGCAGCACGCTGAACTCGGCCTCCGTATGGCCCTCGCGGTTGTTGCGCGAGGCGGCCAGCACCGAAAAACCGAGCGCATGACGCGCGGCCGCGAAATCGACGGGCGTCTCGCCGCGCATGACGGCGGCGAAGTTGCCCGCGCCGCGCAAGCCGCCGAGCATCGCGCTCACCGATTTTTCACCGACGCATTCGTCGATCACGAGCACGTCCTTGCCCTGCTGCGCGAGCGCCGCGGCGAGGTTGACCGCCACGGTCGTCGTGCCGACGCCCGCCGACGCACCCGCCAACGCGATCACGCGCGCACCGCCGCGCGCGAGCAGCCGCCGCAGCCCTTCCGCCTGATCCGACACGTACTTATCCAAAGCGAACCTCATGCAGCTCGGCCGTCGAACGCGCGGACAGCGAGGACAGCAAAGCGGGGATGTCGTCGTCGTGCGGCACGAACGGCGAGTTGTCGCGCGGAATGCAGAACGTGCTCTTGATCAAAAATTTCTTCGTCGCGACGTACAGGTTCTCCGGCACCTTCTGCCCGGTCGAGACGTAATGCACGGGCAGCTTGTAGCGGATCACCGCATCGAGCACGCCGCCCAGGTTGGTCGCTTCGTCGAGTTTGGTCAGGATGCAGCCGGCGAGCGGCTGCTGGTCCGGCGCGCGCTGATACGCCTGCACGACTTCGTTCAACGTGTCGCCGTGGCTCGTCGCGTTGAGCAGCAGCAGACGCTGCACCGGCTGGCCGGCGCGGCACAGCATCGCGATCTGGTCCGACACGAGGCGGTCGCGCTGGCTCATGCCGATCGTGTCGATCAGCACGATGTGCTTGTTGCGCAGCTCGGAGAGCGCGAGTTGCAGATCGGCGCTGTCTTTCACCGCGTGCACCGAAACGCCGAGAATCTTGCCGAAGATGCGCAGCTGTTCATGCCCGCCGATGCGATAGCTGTCGGTCGTCAAGAGCGCCACCTTGCTCGCGCCGAAGCGCATCACGCAGCGCGCGGCGAGCTTCGCGGTAGTCGTCGTCTTGCCGACGCCGGTCGGCCCCATCAGCGCGAACACGCCACCGCGCTCCATCAGCGCGTCCTCGTCTTCCATCACCGGCAGGTTCGATTCGAGCACCGAACGCACCCAGTCCATGCCGCCGTCCATCGTGTCGATGTCTGCGGGCAGGTTGTCGGCCATCATCTGCACGAGCTGCGCGGAAAAGCCCGCCGCGAACAGATGCTTGGTCAGCGCGGCGCGTGCCGGATTGCGGCGCTGCCGATCGCCCCACAACAGACCCGCGAAGTGCTCTTCCATCATGTCGCGCATCGACGAGAGCTCGTGCATGACGGTGTCCTTGACGACCTGCTCCATGCGCCCCTTGATCGCTTCGGCGACCGCGGCCGACGTGCGGCTTTCGTCGGCGGCGGACGGCGCGGGCGCGATTTTCTGCGCGGTGCGGCGCGCGGCGACTTCAGCGGCTTCGCGCGCCCAGGCCGGCGTGTCGATCACCGGCGGCACGACGGCCGGACGCGCGTCGACCGCGCTGCCGAGGCCTTTGGCGGTGGCGACGGCGGGCGTCATCGCGGCGGGACGCGCGCTGTATACGCCGCTCTGTTGCTGCTGCTCGGCCGCGATGCGGCGCGCGTGATCGATGAGCCACGGATTCGACTCGGCCATCGTGCGCGGCGCGGTGGCTTTGCTCGAGGCGGCGGAAGCGGCGGGCGCGGCCCCGGGCGCCACGGCTGCCGATGCGGCCGTTGCGCCCGGCATCGCCGGGCCGGCCGGAGGATTGCCGGGCAAGGCGGTCGTCGGCACGGACGCTTTCGAGGCGGCGAGAGGCGTTTCATTCGCGGACGCATCGATCGCCTGGTCGACCGTCAGATTCGCCGGCGTCCTGAGCGGCGCGCCGGTCATCAGATCCTTAGCCGCATTCATCGGCGCATTCACCGGCATCGCTTCAGCCCCTGCTTCCGGGCTCGCGCCGAACACCGACGAAAACACGTCCGGCATTGCGCTTGCATACGGATTCGCCGGTGACACGGCCCGTGCGCCGGCCTGAGCCACTTCGCGTGCTTTCGGCGTGATCGCGGCGAGATCGCTGTCGGCGAGCGCGACGATTTCGACGCTGCCGTCGTCCATCGTACGATTCGACAGCACGACCGCATCGGGGCCAAGTGCTTCGCGAACGAGACGCAAGGCATCGCGACTGGTAGCACCGACAAATTTACGAATGTTCAAGCTGGACCCCCGATGAGGTAGACGGACTGACGGACCGGCGATACACCGCTTCCCATTGCGATCCATTATTGCGAAACGTCTCGCGCGACGATCGATGGATAAAGGCCGTTAAAGGTCGGCAATTCGTGCGATGGACGCACGGCAGCCACATTGACCGATGAGCCCGGCGGCGGCGCGCAAACAGAAACCGGCGCCCCACTGGAGCGCCGGTTTGCCAGATACCCACAACGGCGAGCGAGCGGACTTCGTCAGCCGTGCGCGCCGATCAGATTGACCACCTTGACGCTGCGCGTATCGGGCACTTCCGCATACGACAGCACCTTCAGTTGCGGCAGGCTGCGGCGCAGGAAGCGCGCCAGCATCGGCCGCAGCGCGTGCTGCACGAGCAGCACCGGAGCGAGGCCGAGGTTCTGCTGACGCGTCATCGCCTTCTGCGTTTCGGTGAGCAGCGTATTGGCGAGGCCCGGCTCGATGCCCGGGTTCGGTCCGGTCGATAGCGCCTGCGAGAGCACCCGTTCGAGATTGGCGTCGAGGCCCATCACCTGCATGTCGCCGGTGCCCGGGAACCATTGCTGCGTGATCGCGCGACCGAGCGCGAGGCGCACCGCGGCGGTAAGGTCGTGCGCGTCGGTGAGCTTCGTCGCGTGCTCGGAGAGCGCTTCGAGGATCGTGCGCATGTCGCGGATCGGCACGCCCTCTTCGAGCAGGTACTGCAGCACCTTCTGCAACGTGGTGAACGGCAGCACCTTCGGCACCAGATCGTCGACCAGCGACGGCGTGTCCTTCTGCATCCGCTCGATGAGCGCCTGCACCTCGCTGCGGCCGAGCAGCTCGGAGGCGTGCGTGACGACAAGATGATTCAGGTGCGTCGCGACCACCGTGCTCGAATCGACGACCGTGTAGCCGTACACCTGCGCCTGTTCGCGCAGGCTCGTATCGATCCAGATCGCCGGCAGGCCGAACGCCGGGTCCTGGGTCGGCGTGCCCGGCAGCGCGGCCGATACCTGACCGGGATTGATCGCGAGCCACTGGCCCGGATACGCCTCGCCCGAGCCGACCTCGACGCCTTTGAGCGCAATGCGATAGCCGTTCGGCCGCAATTCGAGATTGTCACGGATATGAATGACCGGCGGCAGGAAACCGATTTCCTGCGCGAACTTCTTGCGGATGCTCTTGATCCGCTTGAGCAGCTCGCCGTCGGAGTTCTTGTCGACGAGCGGGATCAGCCGGTAGCCGACTTCGAGGCCGAGCGTGTCGATCAGCGTCACGTCGTCCCAGCTCGCCTCGGCGTTTTCGACCGGCGCCAGCGCGGCCGGCGCGACGTCGACGTGCGCGGGCGCGTTCTTGCGCTCCTCGGCGCGCTTCTTCATGGTGCGGCCGAGCTGGATCAGGCCGCCGCCGAGAACCAGGAACGCGAAGTGCGGCATGCCCGGAATCAGCCCCATCAGCACGAGGATGCAGCCGGTGATCATCAGCACGCGCGGATTCGTGAACAACTGGCCGGTCAGCTGCGTGCCAATATCTTCGTTGGTCGCGACGCGCGACACGATCACGCCGGCCGCCGTCGAAATCACCAGCGACGGAATCTGCGCAACGAGGCCGTCGCCGATCGTCAGCAGCGTGTAGTTCTTGCCCGCCGCCGCGAAGTCCATGCCGTGCTGGACCATGCCGACGATCAGCCCGCCCACGATGTTGATGACCATGATCAGCAGACCGGCGATCGCATCGCCGCGCACGAACTTGCTCGCACCGTCCATCGAGCCGTAGAACTCGGCTTCCTGCGAGACTTCCGCGCGGCGCTTGCGGGCCTGCTCTTCGTTGATGAGGCCGGCGTTCAGATCGGCGTCGATCGCCATCTGCTTGCCGGGCATCGCGTCGAGCGTGAAGCGCGCGGACACTTCGGCGATCCGCCCCGCGCCCTTCGTGATCACCATGAAGTTGATCACCATCAGGATGATGAAGACGACGATCCCGACCGCGAAGTTGCCGCCCACGAGGAAGTGGCCGAACGACTCGATCACCTGACCGGCCGCGTCCGGCCCGGTATGGCCTTCGAGCAGCACGACCCGCGTCGACGCCACGTTCAGCGACAGCCGCAGCAGCGTCGAGAACAGCAGCACGCTCGGGAACGCGGCAAAGTCGAGCGGCTTCATCGTGTACATGCTGACGAGCAGCACCATCACCGACAGCGCGATGTTGAAGGTGAACAGCAGATCGAGCAGGAACGGCGGCAACGGCAGAATCATCATGCCGAGGATCATGCAGATCAGCACCGGCCCGGCGAGGGCACGCAGGTTGGTGCTGTTCAAGGCATCCGGCCGTCGGGCGAGGAAACCGGCGCGAGCGTTCATGCGGAGGCTCCCTTGTTGTCGTTGCTCGTGTCGTCGTTAGCGACGTCGTTGGCGGGGTTCAGCGCGTCGGCGGCTTCGTCGGCGGCGTCCTCGTCCGATACGCCGCCCTTGTCGAGTTCGGGCGGCACGTCGAGTTCGGTCGGCGCGACCGGGGCGTCGCCGCCTTCGGTCTTGAAGCGGCGCAGCTGATAGACCCACGCGAGCACTTCAGCGACCGCCCCATACAGCGACCCCGGAATCTCGCGATTCAGCTCGACGTTGTGATAAAGCGCCCGCGCGAGCGGCGGCGCTTCGAGCAGCGGCACGTTGTTTTCGGCGGCGATTTCGCGAATGCGCGCGGCCACGAGGTTCACGCCCTTTGCGACCACCTTCGGCGCGCGCATCTCGCCATCCGTGTATTGCAGCGCAACCGCGAAGTGCGTCGGGTTCGTCACGACCACGTCGGCCTTCGGCACCTGCGCCATCATGCGGCGCCGCGCGATCGCACGCTGCTGCTGGCGAATCTTGCCCTTGATGTGCGGATCGCCTTCGCTCTCGCGATGCTCGCGCTTCACTTCTTCCTTCGTCATGCGCAGCTTCTTGTGGAACGTCCACAACTGGTAGGGCACGTCGAGCGCGGCCACCGCGAACATGCCGGCCACCGTCATGCCGCAGCACACCGCGATCAGATGTACGGAGTTGGCGAGCGCGAGATCGAGCGGCTGCGTGGCGAGCGCAAGGAATTGCTCATGGCGATTCCAGATCGCCGTCCCGCCGATGAGGCCCACCACGAGCGTCTTCGCGAGCGACATGCCGAGCTGGATCGGCCCGTTGATCGAAAACATCCGGCTCAAACCCTCGATCGGATTGAGCCGGCTGAACTTCGGTTCGAGCCCTTTCGCCGACAGCAGCCAGCCGCCAAGCGCCATCGGCGCAAGCAAGGCGGCGAGTCCGGTGAGGGCGAGGATCGGCAGCAGCGCATAGAGTCCTTCACGGCTCGCGGCGCCCGCGCCGATCAGCATGCGGCTCGTGTCGAACACGCTCGCCCGATTGAACGTGAGCGAGGTGCGCAGCATGTTCTGCAAATGATCGCCGATGCTGCCGGACATGCCCCACACGCCATAGAACCCGGCCGCGAGCAGCGCGAAGGTCGACAGTTCCCGCGAACGCACGATCTGCCCTTCCTCGCGCGCCTTCTGCAGGCGCCGAGGGGTGGCGGATTCGGTTTTTTCGAGGTCGCTGTCCTCTGCCACAAAGCTCTCCGGTCGGCCGAGGCACAACGCCTCTTTCCAGTGACAGCGATTATTCCCGCTCGACGCAAGCGCCGATCGGCGGATAAGGGCCGAGAAACGGGGGTATTTCGACGGATGGCCGGACGGCGTGCGCGTGTCTCACGCGCACGCCGTCCGGCATCGGATCGACGCGGCTTCAGTAGCCGACGTAAGGAGAGGGGCCGCCGCTCGCGGTCTGATCGAGATGGTAGTAGACGTAGCGGCCGTAGAAGAACGGCAGACCGAGGTCGAAGCTGGTGTTGTTGCCGAACTGGCCAGCGAGGTCGTTGAACGCGAAGCTGCTGCCGCTGGCGAACAGCGTCTGCGCATCAAGGATGCCGATGTCGGCGGCCGCCGACACCCCGTTCAACCCCACCAGCGTGACCGTACGGGTCTGCGCCGACGACGGGCAGTAGAAGTTCGGGAATTGGCTGCACGGCGCGAGCGTGCTATCGCCAAAGAAATAGGCGTTCGAGCCGGAATCGAGGAACGCCGTTATTTTCGTGCCGTTGAAGGTGCTGTTCTCGAGATCGCCGGAGGCGGTGGTCGTGAAGACCTGTGACGCGGCAAGCGTGTTGTTCCCCGCCGTGTTGATGCCGAACACGAGCGTGCCGTTCGCCGACGCGGCGCCAGTGCTCGACACTGGCTCCATCTGCACGATCACGCCGTTGTTGTCGACCGGGAAGCTGGCGACCGGGTTGGTGACCTGCTGCGTGAGCGGCACCGCGGTGCGCGTGCACGAGGTGCCGTTCGGGCAGGCGAAGTAGTTGCTGTAGTTCACCGCGGTCGCTGGGTTCGCGCACGTCGCGCCGCAGTCGTTCGGCGCGGTGCCGACGCCGAGAATGCCGTTCGAGCCGAGGTCGCTGACCGTGTTTTCGGACATGCCGCTGCCGCTGCAAATCGCGGGTGTCGTGCTCGCGGCCTTGTCGCCGATGATCTGCAGCGGGATGCGGCTGGCCGTCGTTTCGCCGCCGATCGTGACGGTCGCGGTGCGCACGGAGCCCCACGTGTAGCCGTCTGCGAACCTCGCGCACTCGGCAAGCTGCGCGCCGCTGCCGGCGATCGTGCTGACCGGCAGCGCGCTGAGCAGCGTCGGATTGATCGAATTGAGCACCGAGCCGACCACGCGCAAGCCGAACGAGCCGGTGTCGAGCTGGATGTTGTTGATGGTCGCGCAGTTGGTCGTCGAGCCTGGCGCGCAGATCGTCACGCTGACGGTCGGGATGTTGATGACGCCGGCCGCGCCGTGGCCGACCGTGATCTGCACCGTGTTCGCGGCGTTCGCGGCGATTGGCTGCTGGGTCGGGCTGGGTGGCAGCGAACCGCCGCTCGAGCCGTTCGACGCGCTGCCGCCGCTGCCGGAACTGGAGTTGCCGCTATTGCTGTTGCTGCTACCGCCGCCTCCGCCGCAGGCGACGAGCGTCGCCGTGAGCAACACGGCAAGCATGGCCTGCATCCAGCCCTTGAGTTTCGCGCTCGTGTGCGTGGTTCGCATCGTCGTCCTCGCCGTTACTTGATGTCGGAACCGCTGACGCCGGATGGCAGCGCGGAGGGTAGCCACGCGACGCCGCTGAACGCGCCCATGTGGCCGCCCGAGTGCACCACGAGCCCGCTGACATCGACGCTGACCGGCCCGCGCGCATTGCCGCGCGCTGCCCGCGCCGCCTTCACGCCGGCCACGTACTGCGGGAAATAACTGCCGAGCAGATCGCTGATATCCGGCATTTGCGGACCGTGCCACGAAATGCCGAACACGGCGCCGCTCGAAGAGAGATATTCGCGCACCACGGTGCCGTTGCCGAACGTGGTCTCGCGTACCGTGTAGGACGTTGATGCGGAAGACGTGGAGGACGCCGCGCTCGATTCGGCGCGCATCACACTCTGCGTTGCACCGCTGGCCGGCTGCACCACCCGGGACGATACCGAAGCGTCGGAGGGTGGCGTTAGCGGCGCACTGCCCAATGCCGCATGGGCGGACTGTGCGGCGGCGAGAGCCAAAAACGAACATGGCAAAACCAGCGCCGTGAGTCTCCCGGCGCGACCAACGCGACTCCACATAACGATGCTCCTCCCGAGCTGCAGCGCGCCTCGCCGAGTGCGCGAACCGGCCGCATATAGGCAGATGATACGGACCCGCCGCTGCCGCAAACCCAGACGGGACTGGCGCACAGGGCTACCGCCAGGCGTTACGCCGGCCGGCGCCGTACCGCTTTGACCCCGTAGTATGCCTGCCGATCCTTTCAGCCGACAGAAGGCGTGATTGGCGCCAATTGCATTTGAGCCACCAGCCCGGCGCGCACGCCGGGCCGCATCACCCGGTCAGAAGCCGAGGCTCGCGAGCAGATCGTCGACCTGCGATTGATCCTGCACCACGTCCGTCTTGCCTTCCGGGTTGATCTGCGGACCGTTGAGCAGATGTTCGGGACTGCCCGTCGACGACACCTCGGCCTTCAGAGCCGCTGCGTGCGCCGCGAACTGCTCGCGCCGTTCGAGCGCGATGTTCTCGACCAGCACGCCGAGCAGTTGCTGTTCGATCAGGTAGACGACCTCGGTGATCTTCTTGATCACCTGGCCGGTCAGATCCTGGAAATCCTGCGCAAGCATGATCTCCATCAACTGCGAGTTGGTCGCAGTGGTCGCCTCGGGCACGCCGCGCAGGAAGGTGCGCGTGTCGTTCATCAGGGCGCGCACTTCCTCGCGCTCGATCGGCGCCGCGTACCACTGCTCCCAGCGCGCGTCGAGCGCGCCCGCGTCCTGCTGCAACTGCTCCTGGATCGGCTTCGCGATGTCGATCGCCGACAGCACGCGCTCGGCGGCCTGCTCGGTCATGTTGGCGATGTACTTCAGACGATCGCGCGCATCGGGCACGGCTTCGGCCGCGCGCTCGACGTGCTTGTCGAGCCCGAGCTCGCGCATCGAATCGCGCAGCGTTCGCGTCAGTTGTCCGATGCGCGCGAGGATGCGGTCCGACGCGAGGTCGCCGCTATCGTTGCCCGCTTCGGCGCCAGGCGTTTGGGTCGGCGGCGTCACGTCAGCTCCCGGCTTTCGCCATCTTCTCGAGGATCTTGTTGAGCTTCTCGTCGAGTGTCGCGGCCGTGAACGGCTTGACGACGTAACCGCTCGCACCGGCCTGCGCCGCCGCAATGATGTTTTCCTTCTTCGACTCGGCCGTCACCATCAGCACCGGCAGGTGCGCGAGGTTCGCGTCGGCGCGGATTTCCTTGAGCATCGCGAGACCGTCGAGGTTCGGCATGTTCCAGTCCGAGATCACGAACTCGTAGCTGCCGCTGCGCAGACGCGCGAGACCGGCCATGCCGTCTTCGGCTTCGTCGACGTTCGAGTAGCCCAGTTCCTTGAGCAGGTTGCGGACGATCCGGCGCATCGTCGGAAAATCGTCAACCACCAGAATCTTCATTCCCTTGTCCATTTCTTTCCCTTTGCTTGATCCATGTTGCGGCATTCGACCGCGTCGTTCCATCCGGCACGCATCATACCCGCTGAACGCGGTCGCCCATCGATGACAAACGCGCCATCACGCGCCGGCTCATGTCCGGCAGCGCGGCAATTTCGTCGGCCGCGCCGAGTGCGATCGCCTCGCGCGGCATGCCGAACACGATGCAGCTCGCTTCGTCCTGCGCCAGCGTGTAGGCGCCGGCCTTTCTCATCTCCAGCAGACCGGCAGCGCCGTCGCGCCCCATGCCGGTCAGGATCACGCCGACCGCGTTCTTGCCCGCATGCTGCGCGGCCGAGCGGAACAGCACATCGACCGACGGACGGTGCCGGTTCACCGGCGGGTCGTCGGACAGGTGCGCAATATAGTTGGCGCCGCTCCGCGCGAGCAACAGGTGCGCGTGGCCCGGCGCGATGTACGCGTGCCCCGGCAGCACGCGTTCGCCGTGCTCTGCTTCTTTAACGGTAATCCGGCACAAACCATTGAGGCGTTGCGCGAAAGATTTCGTGAAGCCCGGCGGCATGTGCTGCGCGATCAGCACTGCTGGCGCATCGGGCGGCAACGGCACCAGCACTTCGCGAATCGCCTCGGTGCCGCCCGTCGAGGCACCGACGATGATCAGCTTCTCGGTACTGAGGAGCGGGTTGTTGAAAAGCGGCGCGGCGCCGGCCGGTGCTTGCGCGGCCTGCGTGGCCGCATGCTGCGCAGGCGTGGCCTGGCGCACTCGCGCGCGGGCCGCTGCGCGAATCTTGTCGGCGAGCTTTTCCGCGTAGTCGAGCATGCCGTCGCGAATGCCGACCTTCGGCTTGGTCACGAAATCGACCGCGCCGAGTTCGAGCGCACGCAGCGTGATTTCGTTGCCGCGCTCGGTCAGCGACGACACCATCACGACCGGCATCGGCCGCAGGCGCATCAGCTTCTCGAGAAAGTCGAGGCCGTCCATGCGCGGCATTTCGACGTCGAGCGTCAGCACGTCCGGGTTGTGCTGCTTGATGAGCTCGCGCGCGACGAGCGGATCGGGCGCCGTCGCCACCACCGTCATGTCCGGCTGCCCATTGATGATCTCGGTCATCAGGCTGCGGATCAGCGCCGAATCGTCGACGCACAATACCTTGATCTTTTGCACAGCGCTCACGCCTCCTCTGTGGTTCTGGCGTTGTTGGAATAGGTTGGGCGCGGGCTCGCGCCGAACAGTTCGATTCTCGGCCGCGCGGCGGCCGGCGACGCGAACAGCTCGACTCGCTTGCGCGCGGCGGCGAGCCGCTCGGCGCGCGCTTCGGCGCTTTGCCGCACGAGCGCCTGCTCGCGCTCGGCCACGCCCGCTTCCTGCTGCAAGCGCAACTTCTTCACCATCACCTGACCGGTGCGCGGCATGAACGCGACCTTGCGCGGATGCGATCCCTGCAGGTCCTCGGCGACGATGCGGATCTTTTCGGTGGTCAGATAGCGGCGCACGAACTCCGAGTTGCGATCGCCGATGTTCATCGTCGTCATGCCGGCGAGCACCGCGCCGCCGCCGAACACCTTCGCCTCGAAGCGCTCGCGCCGGCCGCCCGCCTTGATCAGCTCGTTGATGAGCACTTCCATGGCGTACGCGCCGTAGCGCATCGAGTCCGACGCGGCGTGCGCGACGTCGGCGCCGTCGTCGGGCAGCATGAAGTGATTCATGCCGCCGATGCCCGCGGTGCGGTCCTGAATGCAGGCCGCGACACACGAGCCAAGCACGGTCACGAGCACCATGTCTTCGCTCGTCGTGTAGAACTCGTTGGGCAACAGCTTCACGCCGGGGCGCTGGAAGTGATTGTCGTAGTACAGGTTCGAAGCGATCGGCAGTGCGCTGCTCATGCGGCGACCCCGCTCGGTTCGGGCGTGCCATGCGCGTTGGCGCGCGACGGCGCGCGAGCGCCGCTGGTGTCGCGCGTCAGTTCATAGACGGTCTGGCCGCGCAGCCGGAACGCCTCCGTCACGTACGTGAAGTTTTCCGAATGGCCGGCAAACAGCAGACCGCCCGCTTTCATCAGCGGTTCGAAGCGGGCGAGCACCTGCGATTGCGTCGGCTTGTCGAAATAGATCATCACGTTGCGGCAGAAAATCGCGTCGAACTGCGTGCGCAACTGGTAATCGCGATCGGTCAGGTTCAGTTGCTCGAAGCGCACGAGCGCGCGCACTTCGGGACGCACCTTGACCATTCCCGCATGCGCGCCCGTGCCCTTCAGGAAGAAGCGCTTCAGTCGCTCGGGCGAGAGATGCTTGACCTGGTCGAACTGGTAGACGCCGGCCTCGCCCTTCGCGAGCACCTGGGTGTCGATGTCGGTCGCGAGCACCGACGCCTGGCGCGCGCCGCTCTCGCCGAGCGCTTCGATCAGCGTCATCGCGATCGAATACGGCTCCTCGCCGGTGGACGCCGCCGAGCACCACACAGACACGGGCTGCGCGCGGCGCGCCACGAATTCGGCGAGAATCGGGAAGTGATGCGCTTCGCGGAAAAACGCGGTCAGGTTCGTGGTCAACGCATTCGTGAACGCCTCCCACTCGGCCGGATCGTTTTCCGCTTCGAGCAGATCGAGATACTGGCGGAACGTATCGATGCCGCGCGCGCGCAAGCGGCGCGCGAGGCGGCTATACGCCATGTCGCGCTTGTGGTCCGACAGCGAGATGCCCGCCGCGCGATGGATCAGATCGCGGATGCGGGCGAAATCGGCCGCCGTGAATTCGAAATCGCGCCCCGTCTCGACGGATCTGGCCGGCTCTGTCCGCTCCGGCGCGGCCCGGGCGGGGCGTTGTGGTGCGCGCGTTGCCATCATGAAAATTCCTGTCTGCGATATGAACCATCACGCTTGCCGCCCAGCGGGGCTGCCTGGGGGGAAGGAATCGTCTTCGCGGGGTCGCGCCTTCCCGCGAGTGTCATCGACCTACGGCCGGCTCGCGGCACGCGCAGCGCGCGTGCTTCGATGCTTCGCCCATCCGCGGGCGCGATGCCGGTTGACCACATGTCACTCTGCCGTTGCCTAGAAGGTTTCCCAGTCCGCGTCCGAACTTGCACTTGCCGTGCTTGCCGCGGGGGCACGCGTGGACGTGTCGGTCTTGACGCGAGCCGTGGCTGCGGCCGGCTTGGGTTTCAGTGCCGGTTCAATGCGTGCGGCTGCGTCGTGCGAGGCCGGGGCCGGGGCTGGCGCCGCGGTTGTTGTCGTTGCGTTGCCTGCATGCGTTGCGTGCATTGAGTGGCTCGCGCCTGCGCCCACCGCAGTCGCGCCGCTCGCAGCTTGCGGTGCAGCTTTGGCGAGCTGCGCGGGCGTCTGCGTACGCGCCGCCGGTGCGCTCTGACGCGCCGCCGCTGCGCCGGCCACCTTCCAGCCGCTCAGCACCGCCTGCAACTGCCGCGTCTGGTCTTCGAGCGACGCCGCCGCGGCCGCCGCCTGCTCGACCAGCGCCGCATTCTGCTGCGTCACCGAATCCATCTGCACGACCGCGCGATTGACCTGCTCGATGCCGCCCGACTGTTCTTCCGATGCCGCGCTGATCTCGCCCATGATGTCGGTCACGCGACGCACCGCCTGCACGATTTCGTCCATCGTCGTACCTGCACGACCGACCAGCTCGGAGCCGCTCTTCACCTTGTCGGCCGAATCGCCGATCAGCTCCTTGATCTCCTTGGCGGCGCTCGCGCTGCGTTGCGCGAGGCTGCGCACTTCGCCCGCGACGACCGCGAAGCCGCGGCCCTGCTCGCCAGCGCGCGCGGCTTCGACTGCCGCGTTCAGCGCAAGGATGTTGGTCTGGAAGGCGATGCCCTCGATTACGCCGATGATGTCGACGACCTTGTTCGAGCTGGTCGCGATCTCCTGCATCGTCGTGACGACCTGGCTCACCACCTCGCCGCCGCGCGTCGCGATGTCCGACGCATTGACCGCGAGCTGGCTTGCCTGGCGCGCATTTTCGGTGTTCTGCCGCACGGTGCTGGTCAGCTGGTCCATGCTCGATGCGGTTTCCTGCAGCGACGCGGCCTGCTGCTCGGTGCGCTGCGACAGATCGGTGTTGCCCATCGCGATTTCGCGCGCGCCGGTGTCGATCGATTCGGTGCCGCTGCGCACCGCGCGCAGCATCGTCGCGAGGCTGTCCTGCATCTGCTTGATGCCCGCGAACAGACGGCCGATCTCATTGCCGCCATGTACGTCGACCGTGCCGGACAGATCGCCCGCGGCGATCCGCTCGAAGCACGCGATCGCGTCGGCGAGCGGCTGCACGATGAGCCCGCGCAGCGCGAAGCGGATGGCCACCACCACCAGCAGCGCGAACGCCGTGACCGCGCCGATCAGCGTGGTCATCAGCGACGCGTTCGACTGCGCGCTCGCCTGCTGATCGGTCACGCTCTGCCGCAGCGCCTGGATCACCGCGGCGGCGGCTGCGTCGTAGGCGATGAACATCGGACTGATCTTCGTGTCCGCGACCGCGTGATACGCGTCGAGATTGTTCGCGTTCAACGCGGCGAATTCGACGTCGACGCCGTCGTGCATGACCGTCGTGTGCTTGGCGAGCACATCGTCGAGCAAAGCCTGATCGACGCCGTGCTTCGGCGCGTCGAGATACGTCTGCCAGCTCTGGTTGCCCTTGGCTAGCAGCTCCTGCGCGCGATCGAGCACCTTCTTCGCCTCGTCCGCGTTGCCGGCGGCCGTCAGCGTGTTGAAGCGATCGATCGCGATGCGCGAGCGCAGCAGATACGCGGACGCATCGTCAAGCGCATGAATCGCGACCAGGTCGCCGCGCGCGATACGATCGAGCGAACCGCTCGCGCGATTCAGCGCGGTCAGCCCGAGCGCGCCGACCAACACGGTCAGCGTTACCAGAAGAGTCCCCACCAACGTCAGTGACGTGCGGATCGACCACCTGCTCAGCATCTTGATGCTCCCTTTGCCGTGTTCCCTTGCGGCCTGTCGTTAAACGCCGAGCGTTTCGGTCAGCGCCATTTCGGAGCTGGTCATCAGCTTCTCGATATCCATCAGGATCAGCATGCGGCCGTCGACCGTGCCGAGACCTGTCAGGTATTCGGTCGTCAGCGTCGCGCCGAATTCGGGCGCCGGCATGATCTGATCGACCGCGAGCGTCAGCACGTCCGACACGCCGTCCACCACCATCCCGACCACGCGGTGCGCGACGTTCAGGATGATCACGACGGTCTGGTGGTCGTACTCGACGCGGCCCAGATGAAACTTGATGCGCATGTCGACGATCGGCACGATGATGCCGCGCAGGTTGATGACGCCCTTGATGAACTCGGGCGCGTTCGCGATGCGCGTCACGTTGTCGTAGCCGCGGATTTCCTGCACCTTGAGGATGTCGATGCCGTACTCTTCCGCGCCGAGCGTGAAGACGAGGAACTCCTGACCGCCGGCGTCCGCCTGCGCGTCGCGGCGGCCATTCGTCCCGCTCGCGTTCGCGGCGCTCGAATTGATGGATTGGACTTCTGCCACGTTAGCCCCCAATCGGTTGGGATGAGTTGAGTTGAAGTTGTGTTGCGAGGTCTGTCGTCATTGCAGTGTTCAAGGCGCGCGTCATGCGAAGCTCATCGCCTGATGCGCCTGCGCATGCCCATGTGCATGACGCGTTTCACGGTTCAGCGCCGCGACGTCCACGATCAGCGCGACGCTGCCGTCGCCGAGAATGGTTGCCGCCGAAATACCGTGCACCTTGCGGTAATTGGTTTCCAGATTCTTCACGACCACCTGCTGCTGGCCGACGAGTTCGTCGATCAGCATCGCGAAGCGCCGTCCCTCGGTCTGCATGATCGTAACGATGCCCTGGGTCGGCTCCTGCTTCGCGTCCGACACGTTGAACACTTCGTGCAGCGCGACGAGCGGCAGGTATTCGCCGCGCACGCGCACCACGCGCTCACCGTTGGCGACCGTATAGATGTCTTCGGCTTGAGGCTGCAGCGACTCCATCACGAAGTTCAGCGGCAGGATGAAGATCTCGTTGCCGACCTTCACCGACATGCCGTCGAGAATCGCGAGCGTGAGCGGCAACACGATGCGCGTGGTGCTGCCCTTGCCTGCGTGCGACGTGATTTCGACGTGACCGCCCATCGACTGGATGTTGCGCTTCACCACATCCATGCCGACGCCGCGGCCCGACACGTCGGTGACCTGCTCGGCCGTCGAGAAGCCCGGCAGGAAGATCAGGTTCCAGACTTCCTCGTCGGTCATCGTGTCGCTGACCTGCATGCCTTGCTTCGCGGCCTTGGCGAGAATCTTGTCGCGGCGCAGGCCGGCGCCGTCGTCGCTGACCTCGATGACGATGTTGCCGCCGTGGTGCGCCGCCGACAGCACCAGCTGACCGGTCGAATCCTTGCCCGCCGCGCGCCGCGCTTCCACGGTTTCGATGCCGTGATCGAGGCTGTTGCGCACGAGGTGCGTCAACGGATCGATGATCCGTTCGATGAGGCTCTTGTCGAGTTCGGTCGCCTGACCGAAGGTGACGAGTTCGACCTCCTTGCCGAGTTTCGCCGCGAGATCGCGCACCAGACGCGGGAAGCGGCTGAACACGTAATCCATCGGCATCATGCGGATCGACATCACCGCTTCCTGCAGATCGCGCGCGTTACGCTCGAGTTGCGCCATGCCGTTGAAGAGCCGGTCGTGCAGCGCCGGATCGAACGTGCTCGTGGTCTCCGCGAGCATGGCCTGCGTGATCACCAACTCGCCGACCAGGTTGATCAGCTGATCGACCTTCTCGACACCGACGCGAATCGAGCTGCCTTCGCCGCCGGCCGCCGCGGCTGCCGGACGACCCGCCTTGCGGTCCTGGTCGGCGGATGCGGTGGAAGCAGGTTTGGCCGCCGCCGGCGCCACGGCGGGTGCCGCTGGCGGAGCCGGCGGCTCGGCGCTGGCCGCGCTTGCGGGTGCAGCGGTTTGGACCGCCGCCACCGCGGGGTGCGCGTGCATGACCGGATGCGCTTGCGGCTGCGACACCGCAGCGGCAGGCACGGCTTGCGCGGTCTGCGGCGGTGTCGGGACGGCTGCGGCGGGCGTTCCAGGTTCGCCCGGCTGCGCGTCCTCCGCCGGCGCGGTGCCGCGGCCGATCGTGATCTGACTGTCGTCGATCACGAAGCAGCACACGGCGATGATGTCGTCGGAGGGTACGTCGGTCGAGAGCCACAGCATCAGATCGCCGCCGCTCTTGACCTGCCCAACGATATTGCCCAGGTTGCCCAACTCTTCGGTCAGCAGTTCCTGGTCTTTCTCTCCCACGCCCCGTAGCGTAATTTTCAGATGAGGCCCGGCGCCGTCGGCCGTGGCCGCGGCTTGCCCGGTCTGCGCCGGTTCGCCGCCCCCCCATTCGCCTGCCGCCTGCACCGCCTGTTCGACGACGTGCTCGGGCGGGATGCCGCCTGGCTCCTGTAATGCCGTTGTGTGCGCCGCCGTTTGGGTTGCCGCTGGCTGTGCTGCCACGGGCGCGGGCGGCGCGGTGTCGGCGCTCGCCGCCGCGGCTGCCGGCGCCAGTGCGCCGCCCATGCGGCTTTCCGCATGCAGTTGCTCGAGCTTCGCGCAGATCGCGCGCGCCACCGCCGCATCGGGCTCGGCGCTCGCGCGATAGTCGGCGAGCTGGCCGGACAGCACGTCCTTGGTTTCGAGGAACGTATCGATCATGTCCTTGCGCAGCACCAGCTCGTTGTTGCGCGCGCGATCGAGCAGCGACTCGAGAATGTGCGTGGTCTCGGTGAGGGCGGTAAAGCCGAACGTCGCCGCGCCGCCCTTGATCGAATGCGCGGCGCGGAAGATCGCCGCAAGGTCTTCGGGGTCCGGGCGGGCCACGTCGAGATTGAGCAGCAACTGCTCCATCTGCGCGAGCAGTTCGTCCGCTTCGTCGAAGAACGTCTGATAGAACTGTGTGATGTCGAGTGTCATGCCTGGTTCACCGCGAGAGTGCCTGTCTGGCGTGAGCTGCCGTGCAGCCGCGTCGAGAGCTATCGTTCCGTATTAGGTCTAAAGGTGGCGTCGATTGCGCGGATCACGCCGGGTCCGGTTCGGACAGCGCTGCCACCAGCTCGGTCAGCATGTCCGGGTCGAGCGGCTTTTCGATCCACCCGGTCGCACCCGCCGCGCGCGCCGCCTCTTTGAAGGGTTCGCCCGATTCCGTCGTGAGGACGAGGATGGGCGTCGCCTGATAGGCCGGATTTCCGCGCAACGCGGTGATCAGATCGAGACCGGTCTTGCCGGGCATGTGCTGGTCGGTCAGCACGAGATCGAACGCCATCGCGAGCGCGTTTTCGAGCCCTTCGTTGCCGTCCGCCGCGAGCGTGACCTCATAGCCGGCACCCGTCAGCGTGGCGGCGAGGATTTGCCGCATCGATGCCGAGTCGTCCACTGCCAGGATGTGCCTGATCATGAAAACCTCGCTGCGCTCAACACTGAGCCGCGGCCCGGCGGCCGCGACCTGTTACTGGGCCGGCGGCGCTGCCGCTGGCAACTTCGGTGCAACCGTCACCGGCTGCGCAAGTCTTTGCAGGAGCGGCTTCGAGCCGGCTGCGTCGTCCGATAGGGTCGTCGTCGTGGAGTCGTCGTGATTGAGCGCCTCCTCGGACTTCCTGTTCAGCACGATGATGCTGATGCGGCGGTTCTCCGGATCGAGCGGGTCCGCCTTGTTCAGGTTCTGCGTCGACGCGAGACCGATCACCCGCATCACCTTCGCTTCGTCCATGCCGCCCCCGATCAGCTCGCGCCGCGACGCGTTCGCGCGATCGGCCGACAACTCCCAGTTGCTATAGCCCTTCTCGCCGCCCGCGTACGGCACCGCGTCGGTGTGGCCCTGCACGATGATGCGGTTCGGCACGTCGTTCAGCGTGTGGCCGATTTCGCGCAGAATGTCGCGCATGTACGGCTCGACGACGTCGCGCGCGGTCGCGAACATCGGCCGCTTCTGCGAGTCGACGATCTCGATGCGCAAGCCGGTCAGCGTCGAGTCGATGCGGATCTGCTGCTTGAACTGGCGCAGCACCGGGTTCGCCTCGATCGCGGCCATCAGCTTGACCTGCAGGTCATGCAGACGCACCTGCTCCTGGCGTTCCAGCGCGCCTTGCAACTGCTTCACCGCGTCGTCGTTGTTGTGCGACGCGGTGCGCTCGGCGCGGCTGCTGCTGCCATCGGTCGAGCGGGTCACGCCCTGCGCGTCGGTGGAGATGTCGCGGCCGCCGCCCTTCAGGATGCTCGAATCTTCGGCGCTGCGATCGCCACCCCACAGCGTGATCTTCAGCGGCTGGTTGAAGTAGTCGGCGATGCCTTTCAGCTGCACGGTGGAGGCCGAGCTCAGCAGCCACATCAGCAGGAAGAACGCCATCATCGCGGTCATGAAGTCCGCGTACGCCAGCTTCCACGCGCCGCCGTGATGACCGGACTTTTTGGGCGAGGCGCGCTTGACGACGATTGCGCGGTCTTTGTCCTTGCTGCTCATCGGTTCGGTTCCCGTCGCCTTCTTATTTCGCCTTGACGCGGCGCACGTGCTCTTCGAGCTCCGCGAACGACGGGCGCTCGGTCGAGAAGAGCACCTTGCGGCCGAACTCGACCGCAATGGCGGGCGCGTAGCCGTTCAGGCTCGCGAGGATCGTCACCTTGATGCACTGGAACATCTTGGTCGACTCGGTCACGCGCTGCTCGGCGACGCTCGCGAGCGGCCCGATCAGCCCGTATGAAAGCAGAATGCCGAGGAAGGTGCCGACCAGCGCCTGCGCGATCATCTCGCCGAGCACCGCGGGCGGCTTGTCGGCCGAGGCCATCGTGTGCACCACGCCCATCACCGCGGCGACGATACCGAACGCCGGCATCGCGTCGCCGACCTTGGTCAGCGCGTGCGCGGGCGCCTCGCCTTCCTGGTGATGCGTTTCGATCTCCTCGTCCATCAGGCTTTCGATCTCGAACGCGTTCATGTTGCCGCCGACCATCAGCCGCAGGTAGTCGGTCAGGAACTCGATGATGTGCTTGTCGGCGAGGATCTTCGGATACTGGGTGAAGATCGGACTCTTCGACGGATCATCGATGTCGGCTTCGAGCGTCAGCGTGCCTTCCTTGCGCGCTTTCGCGAGCAGCACGTACAGGAGCCCCATCAGCTCCATGTAGACGTCCTTGTTGTACTTGGCGCCCTTGAACAGAGTCGGAATGACGCGCAGTGTCGCCCGGATCGTCTTCATTCCGTTGCCGAGAATGAACGCGCCAAGTCCAGCGCCGGCGATCATCAGCACTTCAACGGGTTGCAGCAGCGCGCCGAGATGGCCGCCTTCGAGCGCATAACCGCCGAAAACGGACAATAGCGTCACGAGTGTTCCCACGAAAATCAGCACTGCCGAGCCCTCACAAAGAAGCGACGGTAACCGTCGTTAGTCTGGTTTACGGCACCGCAGCGGAAAACTTTGGGGAAAAAGGGGGTGCTCGAGTCCGGTGTAAACCAGAGGCTTGCGCCCCGTCAGAGCTTGCCGCTCAGAGTTCGACGGGCTCGAGGGTTTTGAGCGCGGAAGCGGTGCAGAGAGCTTCGTGAGCGCGAGCGCCGGCGTCTTGCGGCGCTTGGGCCGGGACCCGGGGGGCAACGGTATTCCGCTCGGCCCGTGTTTGCGCCGCCTTCTTCGTCTTGCCCGCGCGCGAAGGCGGCTGGCACAGCCCGCAAACGAATGCGTGCTGCGGATCGTGCGCGTGCGCGACGAAGTGGCCGCCGCAACGGCGGCAGGCGCTCGTCTGCAGCATGCCCGAGTCGAAGAAGCGCACCAGTGTCCACGCGCGCGTGAGACTGAGCACCGGCTCGTCGTCGTGCAACTGGATATGTTCGAGATACAGCCGGTAGCTCTTCACGATCGATTCGATCGCGCGGCAGCCGCCGTGACCGGCCATGAAACGGTAGATGTTGTAGAACAGCGAAGAGTGAAAGTTCGGCTGCCAGGTCATGAACCAGTCGGTCGAGAACGGCAGCATGCCCTTGGGCGGTGATACCCCTTTCAGTTCCTTGTAGAGCTTGATGAGCCGGTCGCGCGACAGGCTGGTTTCCGCCTCCAGCAATTGCAGGCGCGCACCGAGTTCGATCAGCTCGATCGCGAGGGTGATTTCCCGGACTTCCAGTATGACGCTCTTGCTGGCCATCAGCCGAGCTGCTCGACCGGCTGGCTCGCCATCAAAATCGCCGAATGCGCATGCGCGATCGCACTGGCCTTGTCCTTGTCCGCGAGGGCGGACAACACCGTGTGATCGTCGAAGCGGAAGCGGCACAGCATCTGGTTGGACGCCGCGAGCTTGACGGTCTGCGCCAGGGACAGATTGGCTATCACGTCGGCCAGCTGGTCCGAAATACCCATGCGGAACATGCCCATCGGCTTGTCTTCGCGCAGCAGGCGCTGGGCGAGCAGCAGATAGGAAAGATTGACTTCCCTGATCTCGCTGAGCATCTGGCTAGTCGTGCTCATGGTTTCCCCCTCTAGGTATGCGCGGCTGGTCGGGCCGTTTTTTTGCGGAAACGTTTGCTCGGACGCGCAGGATGAACCCGCGCGATTCAACTCGTTTCTGGTCTTGCACGCATTGTGTCGAAAGGGGACACAGCCGAAAATCGGAGAGACACCCCACCCGGCTGCCGGATTAATCCGTCATTTGCGTAGGAATTTTTCCTACAAGTCTGGCTGTGGAGAGGTGCAAATTGGGAAGAAATGATACCCGCAGCGTAACTGCCGATGCGCGCTGGGAATATTCAAGCCGCGGCGCGTACTAAATGGTGAGTTTTTCGAACCGCGCGGCCGCACCGTAAGCCGGCCGACGGCGATTATAAGACCTTTTCCCTCGCCCGCAATGTGGCTCGTTTAGAGGCTTTTCCCGATCCGTTCGTCGTTCCGGGTCTGCCGCTTGCTACTGTGCTTTCCGCTCGGTGAGCGTTTGCTTTAGTCGCTGGAATTGGACTTCCCGATTATCGGGACGGTGAGTCAGTGAACGCCTCTCGAAGGCTGTAACGGCGCCTGTTTCGCGCTGTAACAACATTAAGCGTTTGAAAAATGACTCGAATTAGCGCGGCCGATCCCGATAATGAATCCATAGGGATTACCCGACACCTATTCGGAGCCACCCCCGGGTAACTAGCCAAACTGTCATGGGATCCGAGTCAGCGCCTGGCGCCCGCTCCGATCGACACAGGAGAAAATGCATGCGAATCGCACAAATCGCGCCGCTCTATGAGGCCGTCCCGCCAAAACTGTATGGCGGCACCGAACGTGTCGTGTCGTATCTGACCGAAGCGCTGGCCGATCTCGGCCATGACGTCACGCTGTTCGCAAGCGGCGACTCGGTCACGTCGGCGAATCTCGAGGCGTGCTGGCCGCGCGCCCTGCGCCTCGACCCGACGATTCGCGACGCATTGGCGCCGCATATTCTGATGATGGAGAAGGTCCGTAAGGTCGCGCACGAGTTCGACGTGCTGCACTTCCACCTCGATTACATGCCGTTCCCCCTGTTCGCGACGATGGACACGCCGTTCGTGACTACGCTGCACGGCCGTCTCGATCTGCCGGAATTGCAGCCGGTGTTCGACGCGTTCTCGCACGTACCGGTCGTGTCGATTTCGGATTCGCAGCGCATTCCGCTACCGCAGGCCAACTGGCTGAGCACGATCTATCACGGCCTGCCGGACCAGTTGCTGACACCGCAGCCGCACAAGAAGCCCGAATACCTCGCGTTCCTCGGCCGCATCTGCCCGGAAAAGCGCGTCGATACAGCTATCAGGATCGCCGCACAAAGCGGTCTGCCGCTGAAGATCGCCGCCAAGGTGGACAAGGTCGACATGGAGTACTTCAAGCGCGAGATCGAGCCGCTGCTTTCGATGGCGCACGTCGAGTTCGTCGGCGAGATCAACGAGGCGCAGAAGCCTGAATTCCTGTCGGGCGCGAAGGCGCTGCTGTTCCCGATCGACTGGTCCGAGCCGTTCGGCCTCGTGATGATCGAGTCGATGGCTTGCGGCACGCCGGTTATCGCGTTCAACCGCGGCTCGGTGCCGGAAGTGATCGACCACGGCGTGACTGGCTACATCGTCGAAGACGTGCAAGGCGCGGTTGCCGCTCTGCAGCGTCTCGACGAGTTGTCGCGCACCGAAATCCGCGCGCAGTTCGAACGCCGCTTCAGTTCGAAAACGATGGCGCGCAACTATCTCGACGGCTATTCGGCGTTGATTGAAACGACCCGGCGCCCGGTATTGCGCCAGGTGGCGGTCGGCTAAGTGCGTTTGAAAACGGCCGACGCTTTGCGCCCGGCCGTTTTCGGTACGCTTTGAACGACGCACTGTGTGCCTTCGCTTATATCCGCCAATCGTGGATGAATCCCGCAGCGAAATCGTTTGCGCGAGCGGAAAAACAAGTTCTCTTGCTGTCGGACGCCAAAAAAGCCGCCCCATATGGGCGGCTTTTTTAATCCAGGGATGGTTGCGCTTCCATACCAGATTAGTGCCCGGCCAATAAGCCGAACAACAGCAACCTTCAGTCCGCTTTCACCCCTCTCGCCTAACCGCGGGTGGAATTCAGGCGGAGCCAATCAGGAAGCGCTCGCGATTCTTGCCGACGATCCATTTCGGCGGTTTTCCACGCCCGCTCCATGTATTGCCTGATTTCGGGTCCTGGTATTTCGCCGGCAGCGGCGCCTTCTTGGGCGGACGGCCCCGTTTGGCGGCGACCGCGAAGCCGAGATCCTGCGCAGTCAGACCGTATTCGGCGATCTTCTGGCGGATGTCGGCGACGACAGTGTCGATTTCCGTGCGCCGCGCTTCCTCCGCCTGAGCCTGCAACCGGGCGATCTGCGCCTTGAGGTCTGCATATTGAGACATTCGGTTCTCCCTCTCTGGAACTCATTCGACCGCAGACTAGCTGCAATTATAAAAATTCGCAATGGCCAGTAATACCGGTTTAGAAATTTTCCTCTGATAATTATTAAAGCATGTGAATTGTAAAACCTGCGCCTTATCTCACAATAGTTTATAAATCCTGTCCGAATTGACAATCCTTGACACTCGATTTGGCGCTGCCTGCCTAAAATTGCGCGCTCAAGGTACGCACTCGTCCTTTTTCGATGCGTGCTTCTGATGCACCCATTCTTTTTAGGATTGCCAAAAATGCAGTTGTCAAAGCGCCTCGTTGCCGAACTGTTCGGCACCTTCTGGCTCGTGCTCGGGGGCTGCGGCAGCGCGGTCCTCGCCGCCAACTTTGCCGGACCGCTTCACGGTCTGGGGATCGGCTTCGTCGGCGTCTCGCTGGCCTTCGGCCTGACCGTGCTGACGATGGCTTTTGCAATCGGCCATATTTCGGGCTGCCACCTGAATCCGGCGGTGAGCGTCGGTCTGACGGTCGCCGGCCGCTTTCCGGTGCGCGATCTGCTGCCCTACATCGTCGCGCAGGTGATCGGCGCCGTGCTCGGCGCATTCGTGTTGTCGCTGATCGCGTCGGGCAAACCGGGCTTCGACCTCGTCGCGAGTGGCTTCGCGACCAATGGTTACGGTGAGCAATCGCCGGGACACTACTCGCTCGCCGCCGCCTTCATTTGCGAAGTGGTGATGACCGGCTTCTTCCTGTTCGTGATTCTGGGCGCGACCGACCGCCGCGCGCCGGCCGGCTTTGCGCCGATCGCGATCGGCCTGTGCCTGACGCTGATCCACCTGATCTCGATTCCGGTCACCAACACGTCGGTCAATCCTGCGCGTTCGACAGGACCCGCGCTGTTCGTCGGCGGCACGGCGCTCGATCAGTTGTGGCTGTTCTGGGCCGCACCGATCATCGGTGCAGTGATAGCGGGCGTCCTCTATCCGCTGATCGCCGAACATCACGGCAGCAATGCGCGGAATCTGGCGCTCGACTGATGGCTAGTTAGCATCGATGGGCGCCCCGGCGCCCATTCTCATTGCGGCATCTGCTGGATATGAACGGCGCAACGGCCCCGTGCAGGCGCGCACCGCTGCTAGAATCGGGCGACTTTCCAGCTTCGAATACAGGTGCTTTCGATGAACCGTTTCCGCGGATTCCTGCAAGGCGTCGCACTGTCGCTCGGCGGCTTGTGCGCTTGCATGGCAGCGTTGCCGGCCGTGGCCGCGGCAAGCGGCAATATCGAAACACTCGTATTCGTTCGGCATGGCGAGAAGCCTGCACAAGGCTATGGCCAGCTCGACTGCCAGGGGCTCAACCGTGCGCTCGCGCTGCCGGCCGTCATCGCCGCCAAATTCGGCAAACCCGATGCGATCTATGCGCCGGACCCTGGCCAGCAGAAAGACGACAGCGGTCATCCGTATTACTACGTGCGCCCGCTCGCGACGATCGAGCCGACCGCGATTCAATTCCAGATGCCGGTGCAAACGCCGTACGGCTTTGCCCAGATCGACCAGCTCGGCAACGCGCTCGTCGTTCCGGCCAATCGCGGCAAGCTGATCGTCATCGCGTGGGAGCACAAGCTGATCGAGAAACTGTTGCGGCAGATGTTGAGCGCGCATGGCGGCAACGCCGCCGATGTGCCCGAATGGCGCACCGACGACTTCGACAGCATTTACATCGTGCGACTCGACTGGCGCGACGGCACACCGCGCGCGAGCTTCAAACACGATCGCGAAGGACTCGACGGACGGGCAACCGATTGCCCTTGCGCGGCACTGCCGGGAGTTTCGGCGCCCTCCGCCGGCGCAGCCGCTTCAGCAATTTCGGCCGCTTCGGCGCGTGCCGCGGATTAATCGGCCAATACAGATGTAAGCCGCGATTACGCGTGCTGGCGCGTCCATCGGCAAACGCGCGCGACCGGCCGCCGCCTGACTTCAGCTGAACGGCCGCCAATGCCGGTGCGGTGCGGCTCCTGGCGAAGCAGGCTGATCAGGCGCAGCGCACGGGGGATCTTTCCGGCTGCAATCGATGGCCCGGACGATGCTTGCAGTCCGTAACATCTCGTCGCAGTCCACCTTGCCCCGAGTGCGTACATTGGTCCTGTGCGACAAACCCACGTCGCTTCACAGGAGAGGAATATGAAACGCATCGTCACTCACTTGCTGGTTGCTGCCGGCCTCGCGGCGGGCGCATGCGGTGTCGCGCAGGCGCATACGGATCTGAGCGTCGGCCTGTCGCTCGGCGCTCCGGTTTATGCAGCCCCCGCGCCTGTTTATGTGGCGCCGGAGCCGGTGTATTACGGCGGCTGGGATCATCGCTACGAGCGCGGCGGCTACTACCGCGACTACCACCGCGATGACCGCGATTGGCGTCGCGACGACCATCGCTGGGGTCACGACGATCGCGGCGAGCATCGCGGCTGGCGGGATTGATGAGCGCGAACGCGGACGGCCTTACGGCCGTCCTGCTGGCTCCGCATTGCGCGAGCCACTTCTGCGGCCCGCACCCCTACTAGTGGATGTGGGCCATTTTCAATCGCGATGAATCCGACTCAGGGCATCAGTTCGTCATTGAGCGCAAACAGTTTGCGCAGATGGTGCGCCACGCCCGCCTCGAAATTGTTGCCGATGCGTGGCACGTGCGGCAGGCGCGTGATGAGATCAGGATTGGCGTTGTTCATCATGAACGGATGGCCTGCCGTCTCGAGCAGGTCGATGTCGTTCATGTTGTCGCCGAACGCGACGCAATGCGACGCGTCGACACCGAGGCGCTCGAGCACGATCTGCAGCGCGCGCCCCTTCGACACATTCGCGGTCATCACTTCGAGACAGTCCGGCAACGAATACGTCACGTACAGACGGTCTCCGAATTCGCGTTCGAGATTGGCGGCCACCTCTGCGAGATCGGCGGGATCGCCAATATATAGTGCCTTTGCAATGTCGACGCCATCGTGCTTCGGCAGGTCGGCCACCTGGTAAGTGAAGCCCGAGTCCTGGTGGAATTCCAGCAGATGGGGCGCATCGCGGTCGATGAGCCACGCCTCGTCCGCAAACAGACTGACGATCACCCGACCGTGCGCGCCGATAATTTCGGGCTGCACGAGACGCTGGACGATCGCCGGCGGCAGGTCGTCGGCATGGATGACCGCGTTGTCAGGGGAGTGAATGCGCGCGCCGTTCGATGTGATCAGATACGGCTTGATGCCCAGCACATCGCGGATGCCCGCGACGTCACAGTAATGCCGCCCCGTTGCGATCACGAATTGCAGCCCGTCAGTTTCGAGCTTGCGCACCGTGGCGATCGTGAACGGGTCCACCTGGTGATCGGCGTTGAGCAGCGTGCCGTCGAGATCCGTGGCGATGACTTTATACATGGTGAAGTGCAACGGCGGGGCCGTCGAGGCAGCGTCAAAACGGCTATTTTACAGGGCTCGTCCAGCAAGCCGCTGCGCCTCGCGCCGCGCCAGTTGCAAGCCGCCATGGGCCGAATCCGCTCGCGGTTCGCGCAAACGCGCCTGATACACCTGCGGCACATACTCCCGCAACGGCGCACCGAGGCCGCCGCACAGTGCTACCGGCAGTGCGCCCGTTGCATCCAGCGCGGCGATCATTTTGCCGACTTCGACGCCAGCCTCGCTCAGCAGCCGGGCCGCGAACGGATGCGCGCGGTGTTCGATCGCGATCGGCGCGAGCCGCGCATAGGCGGTCTGATTGGCCGCGCACAGCCACACGACAAGACTGTCGCGATCCTGCGCGCCGGTGTGCGCGAGCAGCGCGTGTACAAGGTCGTCGACGGGCACGCGGCCGTCGAGGGCCTGTTGCGCGTGCACGATCAGCCGAAGGCCGAGCCACGCGCCGCTCGCTTCGTCGCCCGACGGAAAGCCGTAGCCGCCGGCCATGCGGAACTCGCCGTTGCCCGCGAGCGAGGCAGCGACGCTGCCAGTGCCCAACGCGACAATCACGCCGGGCGCGCCGCCGTGCGCGCCGAGCAGAGTAGTGTAGGCGTCGGTTTCGACGGCCAGTCCTGCTAGCGGCGGAGCCTGCTCGTGAAACCCGGCGAGCCAGTCGCGGTTGTTGACGCCCGCGAGTCCGCAACCGAGCACGCAGCGCGACCAGTCCAGCGCGATGCCGGCCCGCTCGAACGCCTCGCCGCAGGCGGCCTGAATGGACTGCCACGCGCGCGGAATGCCGAGCCCAAGGCCCGACGGGCCGCTCGCCGCCTGCGCAAGTTCGCGGCCGTGCGCGTCGCCGAGCACGACGCGCGTGCCGGTGCCGCCGCCGTCGACGCCAATCAGGAAATAGTCGTGGTTCATCGAATCGAATCAGTTCCGTGGGTGAGTAACGCGTAGCGTGGCAGGTCAGATTGAATCACGCAATTAGCCGAACGGTCAGCTTGCGGTGTACCCCGCTTCCGCTATGCTGGCAAACGACATGACCTGGCGGGAGCGCAACAGTGACACAACGATGCAAGTGGGTATGGAGCGAGGCGCTCGCACAGTACCACGACACCGAATGGGGCGTGCCCTCGCGCGACGACCAGCACCTGTTCGAGATGCTGGTGCTCGAAGGCGCGCAGGCCGGGTTGTCATGGTCGACGATACTCAACAAGCGTGCCGGCTACCGCCGCGCCTTCGCCGACTTCGACATCGACAAGGTTGCGGCCTTCACGCAGAAGCATGTGGATGCGCTCGTCGCGGATGAAAGCATCGTGCGACATCGCGGCAAGATCGAGGCGGCCATTCTCAACGCGCGCGCCGTGCAGCAGATTCAGGCCGAACATGGCTCGCTCGCGAACTTCGTGTGGTCATTCGTCGACGACACGCCGATTCAGAATGAATGGGCTTCGTATAAGCATGCGCCCGCGAAGACGGAAGTATCGGACGCGCTAAGCAAGGCGCTCAAGCACTACGGCTGCAAATTCGTCGGCTCGACGATCTGCTACGCATTCATGCAGGCGGTCGGCATGGTCAACGACCATGAGACGAACTGCTCATGCCGCGAGCGATGCGTGTCGCTGGGCAAGAAGGGGCGCGGTCGCAAGGCGGGGTGAGGCGCAGGCGGGCGGCGGAGCTTTGCTTTACTCTGCGCAGAAGGTTCGGGGTTAGGGGCAGCGGATCCAGCAGACTCCGGAACGGGACGGACAAAAGCACGAATTTGGGCCTTTTAATGCTCGTAGTCGGCCCTTCGTCGGACGCCGCACGACGGATACTCGTCGCCATGCGCTCACGCAAAGTACGTTAAAAAATACCACCGCGCCGGTCGCGGGAGACCAACCATGAAAAATAGCTTCAACTTCCTGACTCATCAGGACATTTCCGACCGGTCGGTCACGCATCTGTTTGACCAGAAACGCACCGTATTGCTGCCAAGGGGCGGCGGTGCCTACTGCGGCTTTAACGGCGGCTGCCCGGTCGGCAACTTCATCTAGCCGTGCGACTACATGAGCGCGATGGAAGGCGTGCCGGTCCGATTCATCGGCGGCGTCTGGGAATGGCACGACCGGCTGGGTCCGATCGCGCGCGAGTTCGGCCTCTCGGCCGAGCGCTTGAGGAACGCCGCGTAACGAGGGTACGCAGACGGCAAAAATTGGGCGCCCCAAAAGCAAAACGGCGATGTGGCTTCTTTCGAAGCTCACACCGCCGTTCGGCGTGCGTAAAAAGCGTGCTTAGTGCAGCTTTTTCGGCAGCATCTGGCTGCGCAGACGCTTGTGCAGGCGCTTAACAGCTGCTGCCTTCTTGCGCTTGCGAGCCGTGGTCGGCTTTTCGTACGATTGGCGCTCACGCAGTTCAGCGATCAGGCCATTCTTTTCGATGGCGCGACGAAAGCGGCGAATTGCCACTTCGAACGGCTCGTTTTCCTTCAGAAGAATCGTCGTCATGTAATTCCTAACTCAATCACTAGATACGGGTTTAGTTGCATGGTGGTGACCGCTCAGGTCACTACTCACGCGCCGGCCCTCCGGTCGCTCCGATCCATGGCCAGTAACAGGCAAACGCAGGGTTCATGGACAACCCCGGCCAAACCACGAATGAAGCGAGAGGCAAAGCGGCCACGGAGGCCGGAAAAGAGAGGTGGGAGCTCACCGCGGAACGCGGACAGACGTAATTCAAAAGCCGCGCCTGTTGCCGTTTCGCCAACCTTTCGTCAACAAAGAACCCTGACGAAACAGGCAAAGATCTCAATTCACTCCCGATGATATCAGGAAACTCTCCATCGTACCAGGGGTTTACCAATTGCGCCAGGCTTTTCCCTGGCCTTCGATGCTCCCGCCTCAGCGCCCCATCAGGCGCTTGCTTCATCCGGCTCGCGGACATCGTCGGCTGTCCGGGACAGTCGGGCGGCCGAGGCCAAGTTCTTCAACTGCTCGACCGAGGTCGCGCTGGCAATAGGGGCCGCAACGCTCGGCCAAGCGATGAGCAAGGCGAGCGCGAGTGCAGCCGGGGTGCTGCCGCGCCGTTGCTCAAGATGGTCGAAACCCGCTAGCGAAGCAGTGATGGTTCGCGAGCACCACCAGCCCGCTGTCGCGTTCGCAATGCGAAAGATCGTACAAATTGTATTCGGGCTGCAGCAACCGGTACCCGGGCAGCCCGTGCACGCGCCACACCGCGAGCGCTTGCCCGACGCGCGCGCGGCAATAATCCGACGCGCCGATGACAGCCACCTTGCCCGCCTCGATCAGCTTCTGATATGCGCCGAGCACCTCGGCAAGCGGCATGGCGGCGGCGTCATGTGAAAATCGACGTCGATGTAATCGGTTTGCTGGCAGCGCCATGGGTCTTCGACCGCCACTTGAATGTTGGACGCCGTCGGCCCCTCGTCGCGAGGGTCCTTCAAAACTTTCGTGGCGAACACGATCGTGTCGTGCTCGCCGCTCTGGCCGAGCCACCTGCCGATGTTCGACTCATCACGCACCTTCTCGGCCCCCACCCGGAATAGACATCGGCGGTATCGACAAAGTCGCGAACCGCATTAACTAACGCATCCAGAATTGGAATCGACGTGGCTTCATCGGCGCGACTCACATTTCCGCACTTCCAATCCAGCGCTTTTGCATGATTTCTCAGGGGTTTTGCGATATGGGCAAAAGACAATGCGCCGTCCATACAAATCCCGCAGCCTCCGCGCCGAAAAGGCCGAAAACCCTTTCTCCGAGGGGGCGGCGGCGGCCGCAGTGTAAAAGAATTGGGTAGCTATTACAGAAAGTTCCTCAAGTTTTTTTTAGGAGGGCCGTCATCCTTCACTGAGGCGGCCAGCAATGAACGAGTGCTTCCGCCGATGCCAACGTGGCTTACTGGGCTCAAGGCTTTTTTAGGAGTTTTTCCATGCTCGGAATCAATAGCAACATCAACTCGCTGGTTGCACAGCAAAACCTTAACGGCTCGCAAAGCGCCCTTTCGCAGGCGATCACCCGCCTCTCGTCGGGCAAGCGGATCAACAGCGCGGCAGACGATGCAGCAGGTCTGGCAATCTCGACGCGTATGCAAACGCAGATCAACGGCCTGAACCAGGGCGTGTCGAATGCGAATGATGGCGTGTCGATGATTCAGACCGCGGCGAGCGCATTGTCGTCGCTGACCTCGAGCCTGCAACGTATTCGCCAGCTGGCGGTGCAAGCATCGACCGGTTCGCTGTCGTCGAGCGACCAGGCCGCTCTGCAGAAGGAAGTCTCGGCGCAGATCGCTGAAGTCAACCGTATCGCATCGCAATCGACGTACAACGGCACCAACATTCTGGACGGCTCGGCAGGCAGCGTGACGTTCCAGGTCGGCGCGAACGTCGGTCAGACGATCACCCTGGACCTGAGCCAATCGATGTCGGCAGCGAAGATCGGCGGCGGTCTGGTGCAAACGGGCGCAACGGTCGGCACGGTCACCGTGAGCACGGATTCGACCGGCACGTACACCAGCACGGGCGCGACGATCACGTCGGTCAACGTGCTGTCGGACGGCAAGGGCGGCTACACGTTCACCGACCAGAACAACCAGGCAATTTCGTCGGGCGCAGTCGCCAATATCTTCTCGAATGGCACGGGCGCAGGTTCGGGCACGGCAATCACCAACCTGACGCTCAGCAACACGCTGGCCACGGCGATGGGCGCGACGGCCTCGGCCGCTGCAACCGCAGCGATCAACCAGATCAATGCGATCAACAACCCGCCGACGGTTTCGGGCCTCGACATCAGCACGGTCACCGGCGCGAACGAAGCAATGGTCTCGATCGACAATGCACTGCAGACCGTGAACACGCTGCAAGCTGCACTGGGCGCCGCACAAAACCGCTTCACCGCAATCGCGACGTCGCAGCAAGCTGAATCGACGGACCTGTCGTCGGCACAATCGCAGATCACGGACGCCAACTTCGCACAAGAAACGGCGAACCTGAGCAAGGCGCAAGTGCTGCAACAAGCAGGCATCTCGGTGTTGGCGCAAGCTAACTCGAACCCGCAGCAAGTTCTGAAGCTCCTGCAGTAAGAGCTGACGCAGTAACGGCGATGCACCGCGCGTGAGCGGGGTGCATCGCCGGATTTCAGACAACGGGAGGCATGCCTCCCGCAGTGCATTTCGATCATCTAGTGATGTAGCATCGCGCACCACCTGATACAGATTCCTAGACGCCCGGAGCCTCCGCATGTCCTCGATCTCAACCACGTCTTCTACAGCAAGCGCCAACGCCGAGCTGCAGTCGGCCGCCCAATCGATCATCAGCGGCTCGACCGGTAATTCGTCGATGGACGTGTCGACGCTCGTCACGGCACTCGTCAACGCGAAGACCGCAGGACAAACCGCGGCGCTAACGGCGCAACAGACCAGCGACAACACCAAGCTGTCCGCTTACGGCGCGCTCAGTTCGGCTTTGAGCGCCCTGCAGTCGGGCATCACCAACCTCGCGAACGGCACCACGCTGTCCACGTTCACGGCAACTGCGACCGGCAGCGGGCTCACCGCGACCGCGGGTTCGGGCGCCGTGGCCGGCAGCTACTCGGTCGCGGTGACACAGGTCGCCAGTTCGCAGGCGCTTTCATCGGCTGCCTTTGGCGCGACCACGCAGCTTGGCACCGGCACACTGAGCATCTCGGTCGGCGGCAAGTCGATGGACATCAGCGTCGACAGCACCAACAACACGCTGTCCGGTATTGCCGCGGCGATCAACGCAAGCAGCAACAACCCCGGCGTCACGGCGACCATCGTGACCGGCACGGACGGCGCGCACCTCGTGCTGCGCGCGTCGAACACCGGGGCGGCGAACGTCATCAACGTTTCGACCAGCAATGTCACGACCGACAACGGTCTGTCGAGCCTGGGCGTGACTTCGACCGCTAGCACGACCGGCGGCCAGTCGACGATCACCTCGGCCAATTCGAGCAGCGCGTGGACCCAAAGCGCAGTTGCGCAGGACGCAGAGTTCACGGTCGGCGGCATCGCGGCCAGCAGCTCGACCAACGCGGTGACTAGCGCGATTGCCGGCGTGACGCTGAATCTGACGTCCGCGGCGGCGGGAACCACGCAAACGCTGACCGTCGCGCAGGACACCTCGTCGCAGAGCACGGCGATCAACAATTTCGTCAGCCTCTACAACACCGTCGTGACGACGATGTCCACTCTGACCTCGTACAGCTCCGGAGCGAGCTCGCAAGGCGCGCTGCTCGGCGATTCGACGCTGCAGACGATCAGAAACACGCTCGCCAGCATCGTCGGCGGCGCGGTCGGCTCGGGCAGCACCGCCGCCACGCTGGCCTCCATCGGCATCACGCTGAAGGGCGATCCGGCCGACGGCACCCTGGTGGTCGACAACACGGCGCTGAGTACGGCGCTGACCAGCAGCCAGGCGACGGTTGCCCAGCTCTTCAACTCGACCAACGGCATCGCCGAGCAGTTGAACACCAGCATCACCAACTTCACGCAGACCGGCGGCATCATCGACACGCGCAATACCGCGCTGAACGCCGACCTGAAGAGCATCACCACGCAGCAAAACTCACTGGCCCTCTACGCGGCGCAGTTGACGAGTCAGTACCAGGCGCAGTTCACCGCGCTGGATACGCTGATGGCGACGATGAACAACAACTCGCAGTACCTGACCCAGCTGTTCGGCGGCACCAACAGCGCCGGCGCGTTGGCCACGAACAAGGCTTAAGTCATGAACGCACACAGCATGAACCAGCCGGAACTGGTCGAACGCGTGCTGTCCATGACGCGGGAAATCGAACAGGCGGCCTCGCTCGCCGACTGGCCGAAAGCGGCCCGCCTGACCGAAGCGCGCTCGCCGCTCTTGATGTCGCTCACCGCGGACCAGGAGCCGGCTGCGCTGGACAAGATCCGTGAGATTCGGGCAATCGACGCAGCGCTGCTTGCAGACGCGGAAATCACTCAAAAGGAACTGCGCATCGAGTTCGAAGCGGCGATCGGGCGCACCAGAGCCGCAGGCCAGTACCAGCGGATGGCGCGTTTGTAATTGATGCGGAGCGGCGCTGCCTTGGGCGGCGTCCGTCCCAGAGAAGCCAGGTCAGCTGGCACACCCAATAATAAGAACCACGCGCCGAAGTGAGGCGCGCTCGTTCCCTCAGCCCGCCTCGTGCGGGCTTTTTTCTTGCGGCTCGGGCGTCCGCACCTCCCTCCATACGCTAAACAAGCGACCTTTTCACCGTCATCTCCGAGCATCGGGAACGCCTTCTCCATCGCACAATTTCCCTCATAGACCAATTCGCGCTGAGACCATGACTCACCTGTACGAGCAGCCGACGGCTGAACTGCTGACGCCCGCACAACAGCTCGAGCAAGACATAGCGCTCGTGCTGCAAACGGCGCTGGAGCACCATCACAAGGGCGAATTCGACGACGCCGAAGCGCTTTATCAGGCGATCCTCGAAGCGAATCCGCATCACGCGGACGCTCTTTACGATCTTGGCGTGCTGCTCGTGCAAACGGAGCGTCCCAAAGACGCATTGACCCGCTTCGAGCTGGCGCTGGGTCAACAGCCGCACAACGGTCAGTATTGGGCGGCCTACATCAGCGCACTGATCGACGCCGGCGAAACCGCCGCGGCATGGCTCGCGCTCGAAATGGGCCAGAAGCAGGGGCTGAAAGGCCCGGCGGTGGACGGCCTGATCACCCGGATGGCTAATCCGGGCAAGATCGTGCTGACACGGCCAGTGGCAGTCCAGAGCGCACCGACGGAAAGCGGCGCGGCCGCCGAGACCAATGCCGACGCGCCCCAAGCGGCTGCAGCCGCAGCATCGGCCTCGGAGTCCCATAAGTCCACGATCGCAGCCGGTCGGCGCGTCAGCCAGCAGGAAACGACGCGCTTCACTTCGCTCTACAACAAAGGCCACATCGCCGAGGCCGTCAAACTGGCGCGCACACTGACCCAGCGGTTTCCCATCGACGGTAACGCGTGGCGCTGGCTCGGCATTGCGCTGCATCGCCTGGGCCGCTACGACGACGCGCTGATCCCCTTGCGCAAAGCCGCCGAACTCCTGCCGGAGGAACTGGAAAGCCGCGCCGTGCTCGCGGATACGTTGCGCCTGAAGGGCTTGCACAAGGACGCCGAAGAAGTCTGCCGCCAGATCATCGCGATCAATCCTGGTTACGCCGAAGCACAGCGGATCTACGGCATGTCGCTGGTGCACCAGGGACGTGTGGCCGAAGGTCTCGCCGCGGCGCGGCGCGCGATCGAACTCGCGCCGGACAAGTCCGGCATGCACAACACGCTTGGCGTACTGCAACTCGATTTGGGCATGGTGACCGAGGCAGAGCAAAGCTTTCGCACCGCCCTGGAGAAAGACCCCAAAGACGCGATCGCGGCGGACAACTATCTGTTTGCGCTCACGCACAATCCCGAAGTCGAGCAGGACAAGCTGTTCGCCGAACACGTCAAATTCGCCGAACAGCATGAAGCGCCGGTGCGCTCGCAGTGGCCGCGTCACGTGAACAGACGCACGCCGAATCGCAAGCTGAAAATCGGCCTTGTGTCCGGCGACCTGTTCCGTCATGCCGTTGCCTCCTATCTGCTGCCGATTATGGAGCGCCTGGCGAAGGATCCTGGGCTGTCGCTGATTGTGTACAACAACCACATCGCGGAAGACGACTACACGCATCTGTTGCGCAAATGCGCGCATGAGTGGCATCAGGTCACCGGCATGCCGGACGCGCAGTTGGCCAACAGGATTCGCGACGAAAGGATCGACATTCTGTTCGATCTGTCCGGCCACACAGGCCGCAACCGCCTCCTCACGTTCGTGCGCAAGCCCGCGCCGATTCAGGTCAGTTGGCTGGGCTACCCCGCCACGACCGGTCTCGAGGCGATGGACTACTACCTCGTGGACCGGTTCGGCGTGCCGTTCGGCCCGGCGGAGCGCATGTTCTCCGAAAAGATCGTCCACCTGCCGGCCAACGCGCCTTTCCTGCCGGAAGAAAGTGCGCCGCCGGTCAACATCCTGCCTGCCATGCACAACGGCTACGTGACGTTCGGCAGCTTCAACCGCCTGAACAAATTGCGGCCCGACGTGATCGCTCTATGGGCAGAATTGCTTCACGCGCAGCCTTCGTCGCAAATGTTGCTGGGCGCGATCGCGACCGACGAGGACGAACAGCTCCTCATAGACTGGTTCGCCAAAGCGGGCATCTCGCGTGAGCGCCTGTCGTTCCGCCGCCGCTCGAGTATTCCGGTCTACCTGCAACAGCATTTTCACGTCGACATCTGCCTCGATACGTTCCCTTACACCGGCTCCACCACGGTACTGAACTCACTGTGGATGGGCGTGCCGACTTTGACCATATCTGGCGACACGTTGCCGAGCCGCGCCGGCGCCACCTGGATGTCGCACGTCGGACTGCAACAGTTTCTCGCCACGGACAAGGCCGATTTCGTCGCCAAAGGCGTCGCGCTTTCTTCCGATATCCCCGCGCTCGCCGCGTTGCGGACCGGATTGCGACAGCGCTGCATGGCGTCGGCGGCATTCCGGCCGGAGGTGGTCGCCGCAGGTTTGTCGCGCGCGTTGCGAATCATGTGGCAACGCTGGTGCGACGGCCAGCCACCCGTCGCGTTCGCAGTGTCGGAAGAAGAAGCCATCGACGTTGCAGGCGAGCCAACCACGTCGTCCGAGACAGGGGAAAACAAGTGAACGCTGCCTTACCGCTTGGTGCCATCGAGCCGCAGATCGACGAGCGCATTTACGTCACACAGCCGCATCTCGCGCCGCTCGAAGAATTCATTCCTTATCTTCAACAGATCTGGGACAGCAAGATCCTGACCAATGCCGGTCCGTTTCACCAACAGTTCGAAGAAGCGCTGTGCAAATACCTCGGCGTACGTCACCTCGCGCTGTTCACCAATGGCACGCTGGCGCTGCTCACCGCGCTGCAGGCGCTGCGCGTGACCGGCGAAGTGATCACCACGCCGTACTCCTTCGTTGCAACCGCGCATTCGCTGGTCTGGAACGGCATCAAGCCGGTATTCGTCGACGTCGATCCGCACACGCTCAACCTCGATCCCGCGAAGATCGAAGCAGCGATTACGCCGCAAACTACCGCGATCATGCCGGTACATTGCTACGGCAAGCCGTGCGACGTTGAAGCGATCCAGAAGATCGCCGACAACTACAACCTGAAAGTCATCTATGACGCGGCCCACGCGTTCGGCGTGCAGACCGAAGCCGGCAGCGTGCTCCAGCATGGCGATCTCGCGGTGCTGAGCTTCCACGCGACCAAGGTCTTCAATACGTTCGAAGGCGGCGCGATCATCTGTCAGGACGCCAAGACGAAACAGCGCATCGACCACCTCAAGAACTTCGGTTTCGTCGATGAAGTGACCGTGGTCGCCTCCGGCATCAACGGCAAGATGAGCGAAATCAACGCGGCATTCGGGCTGCTGCAACTACAGCACATTGACGAAGCGCTGGCACGCCGCGCGCAGATCGACGCGATTTACCGCGAACAACTGCGCGACGTGCGCGGTATCCGCTGTCTGCCTGAAGCGCGCGAGACAGTGGCGAATCACTCGTACTTTCCGATTCTCGTCGGGCCGGACTATCCCATCAGCCGCGACGCGTTGTATCAGAAGTTCCGCGATCAGAATATCTACGCGCGGCGTTATTTCTATCCGCTGATCTCGGACTTTCCAATCTATCGCGGACTGCCTTCCGCGCGTCAGGACAACCTTCCGGTCGCGCATGCCGCTTCGCAACAGGTCCTGTGCCTGCCGATCTTCCCGGCGCTGACGGACGGCATGCTCGATCGCATCATCGGGATCATCGCGAATCCCTGAATGTCATGAAGCTCGCGATCATGCAGCCCTATCTGTTGCCGTACATCGGATATTTTCAACTGGCCGCGGCAGTCGACAAGTTCGTCTTTTATGACGACGTCAACTTCATCAAGAATGGCTGGATCAATCGCAACCGGATACTGCTTGGCGACCAGGTGCGTTATCTGACCGTACCGCTCAGCTGCGCGAGTCCTTCGCTGAAAATCAACCAGGTGCTGGTCGAGCCGCGCGAGCGCTGGCTGCGCAAGCTGCTCGAGTCGATTCGCCACGCCTATGCCAAAGCGCCTCATTACCCTCAGGTCAGCACGTTGATCGGGCGCATTCTGGCCGAGCCGCTCGCGCAGATTTCGCAGCTCGCCTCGCACACTGTGATGGAAATCTGCAAGTACCTCGAGATCGACACCGAGTTCGTCCCCTCTTCGACGAAGTACGGCAATGCGCAACTCCAGGGCAGCGAGCGGGTCCTCGACATCTGCGCACGCGAGCAGGCGAGCACCTATGTGAACCTGCCGGGCGGCCGCGCGCTTTACGACAGCGAAGCGTTTTCGGCGCGCGGCGTGACGCTCGCCTTCATCGAACCCAATCTCTGCCCGTATGCGCAGTTCGACAACGCTTTTCACCCCGCCCTGTCGATTCTCGACGTTCTGATGTTCAATAGCAAAGACAGCGTCAGAGACATGCTGCGCGTCGAGGTGAGCGCGTGAGCCCGCGCGAGCCGCGCGCCGTCGGCGGATATTTCGAACTCGAACTGCCGCAATACGCGGCGACGCTTCACGACGGCGCGCTTCGTTTCCAGTCGTCGCGCGCGGCGTTTCTGGCACTGCTTCGCGCGGCGCGCCCGGCCGCCGTGTGGATGCCCTGGTACATTTGCGACGCGATGATCGAGCCGCTACGCATGACCGGCACGCCAGTCAAGCGCTATCGTCTCGACGCCGGCTTGCGCGTGCAATCCGCCGATATCGGACACGGTGAATGGCTCGTCTACGTCAACTATTTCGGCTTGTCTGCGCCCAACGTCGACGATGTGCTCAACCGGTTTCCGCGCGAGCGCGTCGTAATCGACAATGCCCAAGCCTTGTTCGCGCAACCGTCCGATTGCCTTGCCACGCTGTACTCGCCACGCAAATTTCTCGGCGTGCCGGACGGCGGTTGTCTCGTCACGCAGCAGCCCGTCGAAATGCCTGACGCGATCGACGAAGCCTCGTTGTCGCGCTGCGGACATTTGCTGACCCGCCTCGCGAAAGATGCGGAAGCGGGTTATGCCGACTATGCGACGGCCGAAGAGGGCCTGAAGCAGCTCGAGCCGCTGCGGATGTCGGCGCTGACGCAACGACTACTTGCCGGCATCGACTACGACAGCGTCCGTGAACGGCGAATCGATAATTTCGCTTTTCTGCACGACAAGTTGCAGCGCTACAACCGCCTCACGTTGAGTCCCGGCGACGATGCCGTGCCGCTCTGCTATCCGCTTTTCGGCGCGCCCGCGGGAGTGCGCGAAGCGCTTCGGGCGCAGCGCATCTATACGCCCACTTACTGGCCGGACGTTGTGGACGCTTCAGGCGCACCCGACTTCGAGCGCAGTCTGCCTGGCTCGACGCTGTGCCTGCCCTGCGATCAGCGACTGACTCGCGATGATCTGGCGCCGATGGTAAAACTCTTGATGGACTGGCTCGCATGAACAACGACACGATCTTTCTGCGCGAGATCGAACGCGGCGACCTGCCGACTATCAATGCGTGGCGCGCGGACAAGGCGCTGGTCAGTCTGCTGGGCGGCGCTTTCCGATACGTGGGTCCCGCGATCGATAACGCATGGTTCGACAGTTACCTCGGTTCGCGCGCGAACAATGTTCGCCTCGCCGTTTGCCTCGCGTCTACGCGGGAACTGGTCGGCGTGACGTATCTCCTGGGCATCGACTGGGTGAACCGCTGCGCGGAGTTTTCGATCCAGATTGGTGCCGAGTCTGCACGCGGCCGCGGAATAGGCGAGGCCGCAACGCGCCTGACGCTCGATCATGCGTTCGATGACCTCAATCTCAACCGTATTTCGCTGACTGTGCTCGCGTCCAACGCTCGCGCCATCGCGCTCTACGATAAGGTGGGCTTTCGCGCCGAAGGTCTTTTGCGCGAGGCCGTTTTCAAAGGCGGCCGCTATCTCGACATGGTTCCGATGGCCCTTCTCGCCGCCGATCGACGCTGAGCCCTTCACTTTGCCCGCTGCTCCGCTTATCAATATGATTGACGCCCAACATCAAACTGCGCTTGCCACGGCAGGGTGGACAGTGCTTCCGCGCCTGATCCGCAGCGAGTTGATCGATTCGCTCGTCAAGGCGCTCGGTCCTTCCCTCGCGCTGCGCGACGCCATCCGGCGACGCAACGGCGTGCTGGAAAATAGCGCCGGCACGTTGCATCACTTGCTGATGGATGACGCGTGCTACGTCGAATTGCTGTCAGAACTCTCGGTGCTGGAGCCCGTTCTCAGAGGATTCTTTGAAGGCAACTTCGTTCTGAACTCGTACGGCGGCGTCATTAACGAACGCGAATCGCGCTCGTATGTGCAGAGCGTGCATCGCGATATCCGCTTCGGCTCCGACACGCGACGCTTCATGATGAACGCGTTGGTGATGCTCGACGACTTCACGTTGGAGAACGGCGCGACGCATATTCTCGCGCAGTCGCAAAACGTCCGGGAGCAGCCCACCGACGAGCACTTCTATAGGCATGCATCGCGCGCGATCGGTGAGCGCGGCTCGGTTCTGCTATTCGATTCACGTATGTGGCACGCCACCGGGCGCAATACCACCGACGCGCCACGCCGCGCGCTGACACTGACATTCACCAGCCCCTTCTTCAAGCCGCAGCTCGACTACGCGCGGCTGTTCGGCTACCGCAATCTCGACCGCTGCAACGCATGGATGCGCCAGGTGCTTGGTTTCAATGCACGCGTACCGGAGTCGCTCGATGAGTTTTACGTGCCGGTGGAGCAGCGGTTCTATCAACGCGGACAGGATTGACGACATGAGCAGAGACTACAACGCGGAAGCGAAAGATCATCCCGAACATCGCTACGCTTACGACTTCGACTATCTGATGCATGAATACATGCTTCGGACGTTCGCGCCGTTTCTCGTCAATGGCAACGCGATCGAGCTGGGATGTTTTGAAGGCAACTTCACGCGCCTGCTGATGCAGCGCTTTGATTCACTGGAAGTCGTCGAGGCATCGGCAGACTGCATTGCCGTTGCGTCGGATAAAACCAGGGGTGCCGTCCAATTCCATCACTCGACGTTCGAAGCCTTCGAACCCACGCGACGCTACGACAATATCTTCCTGATCCATACGCTCGAACACCTCGATGAACCTGTCGAGGTACTGAGCCGGATCCGTGGCTGGCTATCCGACGCTGGCCGTCTGTTCGTCGCCGCGCCGAATGCGCGCGCCGGATCGCGGCAGATTGCGGTCAGCATGGGACTGATCGACCATCACGCGGCCGTGACGACAGCGGAAGCCGCACACGGCCACCGCGTGACCTATTCGATCGATACGCTGCGAGCCGATCTGCGTGCGGCCAAACTGCGCCCGGTCACCGAAGGCGGCGTCTTTTTCAAGGGCCTTGCCAACTTCCAGATCGATGCAGCATTGCAAGCCGGCATCATATCCAGAGAGTATCTGGACGGCTGTTTCGAATTGGGACGGATCTATCCCGACTTGTGCTCCAGCGTGTACGCAATTTGTGAGCGCGGCACGGGTGAATGATCGGGCAGCGCGCCTGGCGCCGCGCCGCACTCGTCCGTCGCGCGGGTGCGCGGGCGCGCGGCGCGAATAGTGGCCCAATTGAGCCGGACTATCGGACAGCGCCGAGCCGACCAAGTCCCGACTTTTACAGATGTGCACACGAGTGTCCCGCAAAAGGGAGTCCCTCACGTCATGTAGCATGCCAAGCGCGCGATGAACAAGTGGCGGCAGGCGCACCTCGAACTATCCGCTGCACGGGCGGCCGGCGAGCGGCCTCGGGACCGGCTCACCACTGACCGTCAGTTCTTCGACGGTTTCGGCAACGATTTTCCGGATGCCTGCTAGCGCCTTTTCCGGTGTTTTTTCCAGCCATGACAGCCCGGGAAATTCCACGCACAGGCCGACATGCTCCCCATCTTCAGGGGACCACGTAACCCGGTACGTAAAGTGGTCGTTTTTCATATCCAATGCTCCTTCCGAGCCAAGCGTGCCGTAAACGGCGAAACGCAGCAATCTCCCAGGCACATCTCATTTTGGTGGGTAGACAACATCACCCAGCCTAAAACCGCCACCCGCATTGAATCCTTAACGGACACCGCCAAAGCCGAATGAAGCCGGGATGCCGCCGACTATGAGCAGGCTTCGTTGTGCGGAATTTGGCCTACTGGTGCCCTAGCGGGCCAATGCTGGGATTTCTAAAGGGAGAGGATCGGGCGGAAACCCTTATCAGACTTGGCGCGCCCGGCTGGGATCGAACCAGCAACCCCTGCCTTCGGAGGGCAGTACTCTATCCATTGAGCTACGGGCGCTTCACCACAAAACTGCGGGGAATTTACGCGAAAGCGGGACAACCGGAACGGCCCCGACGCCAACGCGAGAGACCGCAAGGATACCCGGTTTCGGCCGAACCGTCCACCGGACGGCCTGCGACACCCGCTCCTGCGTCTTCCCCGCGCTCCGAGGAAGCCCATGACGATCCGGGTAAACGCCTGCTGAACACGATCCGGGCCCCCTCGCCGCCGCCGAAACCTTGCGTCTATAATCGTCCGTGGCTGATAAAGAACAAGAAGTTGCCGTCGCGCTGTACCGCTCACATACCACGGAGACGAGACAAGCATGAGCGAAGCACCACACGGAGCCCCGATCAAAACCCCAGCACAGCTCATTGCCGCCGTCATCGCCGGATTTGCTGTGCCGATTGTCATCATCGTTCTGCTCGCCGTCTACGTCGACAATTCGACCCGCACCGGCGCCGGCACCGACTCCCTCTCCGAAGCCGAAGTCGTCTCCCGCATCCATCCGCTCGCCCAGGTCGAGATCCGCGACGCCAATGCGCCTCGCGTCTACAAGAGCGGTGAGGAAGTCTACAAGGCGGTCTGCTCGGCGTGTCACGCATCGGGCGCGGCAGGCGCACCAAAATTCACCAACACCGCCGACTGGGCTCCGCGCATCGCGCAAGGCTTCGACACGCTGTGGCACACCGCGCTGTCGGGCAAGGGCGCAATGCCGCCGCGCGGCGGCACGAGTCCCGACGACTACAGCGACTTCGAGATCGCGCGCGCGGTCGTCTATATGGCAAACAATTCCGGCGCGAACTTCCCCGAGCCGGCGCAACCGGCGGCGGGCGCGCCCGCGGCGTCCGGTGCGGCGGCGGCGTCCGGAGCAGCCGCCGCGGCAGGCGCATCGGCCGCGAGCGCGGCTCAACAGGCCGCCGCGGCCGTGGCGGCATTGGCGAGCGTGCCGCAAACTGCCGCCCCTGCGGCTGGCGGCGCGCAAAGCGCGGACGCTTCGCAGGCCGGCAAGGCGCTGTATCAGTCAGTGTGCCAGGCCTGTCACGCGGCCGGCGTGCTGAACGCGCCCAAGTTCGGCGACAAGGAAGCGTGGGCGTCGCGTCTGAAAGATCCGATGGACACGATCTATAACTACGCGCTGCACGGCAAGGGCGCGATGCCTCCGAAAGGCGGCTCAAACGCGTCGGATGCGGACGTCAAGGCCGCGGTCGACTATATGGTCGGCGCGGTGAAGTGAGGCGGGCGGCATCGGCCGTCGCTGAAATGAGTAATCCCTGCATGCGCTAACGCGATGCAGGGATTGTTTTTATGCGCGGGCTAGCAACCACACCGGGAATGCGCTCGAGCGCTGCCCGCTCATGCCTTCTGCAACAACGCTTTCAGACTCGCGAGCCGGTCCTTCGGCGACATCGGCGCCTCTTCGGGTGTCGGCGGCGGCGCATCGTCGAGCAGCATTTCGTTGATAAAGCGCGACGCCTCGCAGACGATCGTCTCTCGCGCGCGCTTGCGCTTTTTGCACCAGTTCAGGTGCAGGCTGCGCTGCGCACGCGTGATGGCCACGTACATCAGCCGACGCTCCTCCTCGATGCGCGCGTCGTCGATCGGCTCGTCGTCCGCGCCGCCGCGATGCGGCATGATGCCTTCCTCGACGCCGACGAGGAACACGTGCGGATACTCGAGCCCCTTCGACGCATGCACGGTCGACAGCCGCACCGCATCCGGATCTTCCTCGCGGCCTTCGAGCATCGACATCAGCGCGACGGTCTGGATCAGGCCGAGCAGATTCTTGCCGGTGTCGCCGAAGCCGTCGGCGGTGTCATAGCCGGTCGCCTCGCCGCCGCGGCCGTGCTCCGGCTCTTCCTTCGTCCCCTTGCGCTTCAACCACTCGATGAACTCGAGCACGTTCTGCCACTTCGCCTGCGCCTGGCGTTCGTCGAACGCGTCGTACAGATATGCTTCGTAGTGGATCGCCTCCATCAGCTCATCGAGCAGCGTGCCCGCCGGGTCCTTTTCGGCGCGGTCGGTCAGGCGCTGCATGAAGTCGCAAAACGCGCGCATCGGCTCGATCTGACGCGGCGACAGGCGCGCCTCGATGCCGCCCATGTAGACCGCCTCGAACAGCGACACCTTCGCCTGACCCGCGAACGCGCCGAGCGCCTCCAGCGTCGTATTGCCGACGCCGCGGCGCGGAGTCGTGATCGCGCGGATGAACGCGGGGTCGTCGTTTGCGTTGGCGATCAGGCGCAGGTACGCGCAAATGTCCTTGATCTCGGCCTTGTCGAAGAACGACTGACCGCCCGATAGCACGTATGGAATCCGTTCTCGGCGCAGCACCTGCTCGAAGATGCGCGCCTGAAAGTTGCCGCGATACAGGATCGCGTAATCGCGGAAATTCGTGCGCCGCTCGAACTTGTGCGCGGACAGCCTGAACACGACGGACTCCGCCTCGTGTTCCTCGTCGTTGCAGGCCGTTACGGTGATCGCATCGCCCATGCCATGCTCGGACCACAGCTTCTTCTCGAACAGCTTCGGGTTGTTCGCGATCACGTTGTTCGCGGCGGTCAGGATGCGCACCGTCGAGCGGTAATTCTGCTCGAGCTTGATCAGGTGCAGGTTCGGAAAATCCTTGCCGAGCTGGCCGAGGTTTTCGAGGGTGGCGCCGCGCCAGCCGTAGATCGCCTGGTCGTCGTCGCCGACCGCCGTGAACGCGGCGCGCTTGCCAGCCAGCAGCTTCACCAGTTCGTACTGGCACGCGTTGGTGTCCTGATACTCGTCGATCAGCAGATAACGCAGCTTGTTTTGCCAGCGGTCGCGCACCTGCTCGTTGCTCGCGAACAGTTCGGCGGGCAGGCGGATCAGATCGTCGAAATCGACCGCCTGATACGCATGCAGCGTCGCCACGTAGTTGCGATAGACGATCGCCGCCTGATGCTCGTCCTCGGTCGACGCGGTCGCAATCGCCTGCTCGGGCATGATCAGGCCGTTCTTCCACAGCGAGATGATCGACTGGATCTTGCGGATGAAGCCCTTGTCTGTCGAGCCGACCTGCTCCTGGATCATGCCGAAGCAGTCGTCGGAATCCATGATCGAGAACTGCGGCTTCAGACCGACGTGCTCCGCCTCCTGCCGCAAGATCTGCACGCCAAGCGAGTGGAAGGTACACACCGTCAACTGGTTCACGGGCACCTTGCGGCCTTCCTTGCCGGGCGCGGTCAGCGTCTTGCCTTCGAGCAGCTTGCCAACGCGCTCGCGCATTTCCGCCGCGGCTTTGTTCGTGAACGTGACGGCGGCGATGTGGCGCGGCTCGAAGCCTTTCGCTTCGATCAGGTGCGCGATCTTCTGCGTGATCACGCGCGTTTTGCCGCTGCCCGCGCCGGCTAGCACGAGACAGGGACCGTCGAGATAGCGGACCGCTTCACTTTGAGCGGGGTTCAAGCCTGCGGACATCGTTTTGTGGATGGGTAACACGGTTGAGGGCCGTTGAGATCGGACTGGCGAGAGGCGCCGGCCGCAGGCCCGGGACACGCTGGGCGGCGCAATGCGCGCGAGCGGTGCGATGTTAACATGGACGCCCCGATGGACGCCCGATGGCCCCCGCGATAGACGCCCTCGGCGACCCCGGCGCCCGTCAGAGTGCGCGCGAGACCGTCCGATGCCAAGCCCACAGTCCGGCCCGCTAATGCCACAATCATGTGATTGCGCGCCGCCGCCGCGGTGGCAAGGCGGCGCGCCGCTCTTCCAGGAAAACTCGCATGGCCGAATCGCTGAAAATTGGATTGATGGGCTACGGCTTCGCCGGCGCGACGTTTCACGCACCGGTGATCGAACATTGCGGACGCGCGAGTGTCGCCGCGATTGCGACGGGACAAGCGGAGCGGGCACGCGCGGACTATCCGCACGCGAAAATCGTCGCCGATCTCGATGCGCTACTCGCGCTCGACGACATCGACTGCATCGTGATCGCGACGCCCAACGACACGCATTTCGACCTCGCGCGCCGCACGCTCGAAGCCGGCAAGCACGTGGTCGTCGACAAGCCGGTCACGCTGAGTTCCGCGGATGCTCATACCCTCGCCAACATCGCGCTCGCGCGTGGCAAGCTGTTCGCACCCTTTCACAACCGCCGCTGGGACGGCGATTTTCTGGCCGTGAGGGATCTGCTCGCGCGCGTGGAACTGGGTCGCGTCACGCACTACGAATCGCATTTCGACCGCTTCCGGCCAGGCGTGCGCCAGCGCTGGCGCGAGGAGGTGAGCCGCGGCGGCGGTCTGCTGTTCGATCTCGGTCCGCATCTGATCGACCAGGCGCTCGTCCTCTTCGGCGCGCCGCAGACGGTATCCGCAACGGTGCGCTCACATCGCGACGAGGCGAGCGCACCTGACTACGTGCACATCCAGCTCGGCTACGACGACTTCGAGGTCGTGCTGCACGCCAGCGCGCTGACCGCGCTGCCGGGACCGCGCTTTGCGATTCACGGCACGCGCGGCAGCTACGTCAAGTACGGGCTCGATACGCAGGAAGACCAGTTGAAGGCTGGCCTGCGCCCCGGCGACGAAGGCTTCGGCGCCGGTAATACTCCTGGCGTGTTGCGCGTGCTCGAAGGCGACCAGGAAGTCGAGCGCGAATGGCCGACCCCCAACGGCGAGTACGCCAGCTTCTATATAGCGTTGGCCGACGCGATCCAGAACGGTGTCGCGTTCCCGATCCGCACGCAGGATGCGGTCGACGTGATGACGATCATCGAACTGGCCGCGCGCAGCTCGGAACAGGGCGTGCGGCTGCCGTTCGAGCGCATTCGCTGAGCCGCGCGCCGCGGGCCGCCCCGCGCTGTGTACCGAAAACGGCGCGGACTCGGCGCCCTGAAGGCCGGCAGCACGGGCCTACCTGACGTTTCGGAAAGGAATATAACGTTACACATTCGCCCGCTGCGCGGTAAGCGGGCGTTCGTCGTCATCCGTTGCTAACGGGTAGCAACTCAATTCGACAACGACTCCGGGAGAATCCATGTCTCGAATCATCCGTGCCCTTGCCGCATGTGCGCTGCTCAGCTCCGTCGCCGCCTGCGTGGTGACGCCTCCGCCGCCGCCGCATCCGGGCCCCACTCCGCAGCAGATCGCGGATCAGCGCCTGCATCAGGTGGACGGCCGCATCGGCAATCTCGCACGCCGGATCGACAACCGCGTGAATCAGGGCTATTACCCGCCGCCACAAGGCGCGGCGCTGCACCACCGCCTCGAGACGATTCGCCAGGAAGCGCACGATATGGCCTCGCAGCATGGCGGCGGTCTGTCCGCGGAAGAACAGCGCGTGCTGAATCAGGAGTTGGATAACGCTGCTCGTGCGATCGGCGAGTGAGCCGGGGGATAGATTGGCAAACCGGATCGGCAAACGAGCCGCCTGGAGAGCACCCCACTACCATTCATCGTGCGGTGATGGGCCGCACGGAAAGAAGCGCCACCAAAGCGCGGGCCGCAGGTCCCGCGCTTTTTTTGACGCCGTCACAGCGCTGTGCCCGCCTCCACACCGCTCGCGGGCCTTTATTTGACAAGCCCCGGCCCGTCGCGTACATTCGCCGCACGCGTCGGGAGAGCGCGCTGGCAAGCGAAAGAACGCAGGCCGCGCCGCCGAAGGGGCACACCCGCAAACTCTCAGGCAAAAGGACCGACCGCGTCGAAAGAACCCGCCTTCCCGCGGTTTTTTCGCACTCTGGAGAGCGGCAGTAGCCATCCGCGTCGCACGTCGCGCACAACTGGCAGGCTGCCCACCGAAGGGGCGCGCGTTCATCGTGACGGATCAGCGTCACGGCAGCGCAATCTCTCAGGTATCGAGGACAGAGGGGTCATGCAGAACCACGCTCGCAGGCATACCGCCGCGACGCGTTGCACCGCATGGCCTTTTTGTTTCGCGAGATGCCCGAGGCCCCATGACCGAACTCAATCACACCCCGCTTCACGCCGCTCACCGCGCGCTCAACGCCCGCATGGTCGACTTCGGCGGCTGGGACATGCCCGTCAACTACGGCTCGCAGATCGAGGAACATCGCGCGGTGCGCACCGACGCCGGCATGTTCGACGTGTCCCACATGTGCGTGATCGACTTCACCGGCGAGCGCGTACGCGCGTTCTTCGAATACGCGCTCGCGAACAACGTCGCGAAGCTGCAAACGCCGGGCCGCGCGCTCTACTCCTGCATGCTGAACCCGAACGGCGGTGTGATCGACGATCTGATCGTCTATTACTTCGGCGAGAACCACTTCCGCGTGGTCGTCAACGCCGGCACCGCCGATAAAGACATCGCCTGGTTCGGCCAGCTCAGCGCCGAGGGCGGCTTCGGCCTCACCATCACGCCGCGCCGCGACCTCGCGATCGTCGCCGTACAAGGTCCGAACGCGCGCGAAAAAGTCTGGCAAACCGTGCCGGCCGCGCGCGCCGCGACCGAAGCGCTGAAGCCGTTCAACGCCGCGCGGGTCGAAGCCGCTCCGTTCGGCGAGCTGACCGTCGCGCGCACCGGCTACACCGGCGAAGACGGCTTCGAGATCATCGTGCCGGCTACGCACGTCGAAGCGCTGTGGAACGCGCTCGCCACCCAGGGCGTGCGTCCGGCCGGTCTCGGCGCGCGCGACACGCTGCGTCTCGAAGCCGGCATGAACCTGTACGGCCAGGATATGGACGACAACGTCTCGCCGCTCGACGCCGGCCTCGCCTGGACCGTCGACCTGAGCGCTCCGCGCGACTTCGTCGGCAAGAGCCGGCTTGAAGCCGACGGCTCGCGCGCCGCGTTCGTCGGCCTGATCCTGTTGAAGGAAAACGGCAAGGCCGCCGGCGTGCTGCGCGCGCATCAGAAAGTCGTCACGCCGCACGGCGACGGCGAGGTCACCAGCGGCACGTTCTCGCCAACCATGCAGGAATCGATCGCCTTCGCGCGCGTGCCGAAAGGCGTGCAGCCGGGCGACACCGTGCACGTCCAGATTCGCGACAAAGCCTGCCCCGCAAGCGTGGTAAAACTGCCCTTCGTGCGCCACGGCAAGGTGCTGGCGGTCTAAGCGTCCGGCGCACGCCCCCTACATTCAAAACACTACCGAACATACCGTTTAGGAGCATCCGATGAGCATCCCGGCCGATCTGAAATACACCGAATCGCACGAATGGGTCCGCACCGAAGCGGACGGCACGCTGACGGTCGGCATTACCGACCACGCGCAGGAAGCGCTCGGCGACATCGTCTTCTTCGAAGTCCAGGAACTGGGCAAGTCCGTCACCGCGGGCGATACCGTCGCCGTGATCGAATCGGTGAAGGCCGCTTCCGACATCTACGCGCCGGTTTCGGGCGAAGTCATCGAAGCGAACACGGCTGTCGGCGACTCGCCGGACACCGTCAACAGCGCGCCGTACGACAGCTGGCTGTTCAAGATCAAGCCGGCCGCCGACGCGGCGCTCGACCGCCTGATCGACGCCGACGCGTACGCGAAGTCGATCGGCGCCTGAGTCACCGCCTGAGTCACCTTTTGTTTTAACCGTCAGGCGCGGCGCTCGCCCATCAGCGCGCACCGCGCCGCCTGGAACACCCATGAAGCTCGAACACCCGGATCGTCTGATGAACCGCACTCCTCTCTCGCTCGCCGCGCTCGAAGTGCACGACGCCTTCGCCGAACGGCATATCGGCCCGGATGCGGCCGACCAGCAAGCGATGCTCGAAGCCCTCGGTTTCGCGTCGCGGGCGGCATTGATCGACGCCGTCATCCCGAAGACGATCCGCCGCACCGAAACGCTGCCGCTCGGCCCCTTCGCGCAACCGAAGAGCGAAGCCGAAGCGCTCGCCGCACTGCGCGAGCTGGCGGACAAGAACCAGGTGTTCCGTTCCTACATCGGCCAGGGCTATTACAACACCCATACGCCGACGGTGATCCTGCGCAACGTGCTGGAAAATCCGGCGTGGTACACCGCGTACACGCCGTATCAGCCTGAAATTTCCCAAGGCCGTCTGGAAGCGCTGCTGAACTTCCAGCAGATGGTCACCGACCTGACCGGCCTCGCCATCTCGAACGCGTCGTTGCTCGACGAGGCGACCGCCGCCGCCGAAGCGATGACGCTGCTGCAACGCGTCGGCAAGCCGAAGTCGAACGTGTTCTTCGTCGCCGACGACGTGCTGCCGCAAACCATCGAAGTCGTGAAGACGCGCGCGACGCCTGTCGGCATCGAAGTGAGAGTCGGCCCGGCCGCTGAAGCCGCCGGTTCGAACGCGTTCGGCGTGCTGCTGCAATACCCGGGCGTGAACGGCGACGTGCGCGACTACCGCGCGCTGACCGAAGCGATCCACGCGGCGGGCGGCCATGTGGTCGTCGCCGCCGACCTGCTCGCGCTGACGGTCCTCACGCCGCCGGGCGAATGGGGCGCGGACGTCGCGGTCGGCAATACGCAGCGTTTCGGTGTGCCGGTCGGCTTCGGCGGCCCGCACGCCGCGTACCTCGCGGTGCGCGACGAATTCAAGCGGCAGATGCCGGGGCGTCTGGTCGGCGTGACCGTCGACGCGCAAGGCAACCCCGCGCTGCGTCTCGCGCTGCAAACACGCGAGCAGCATATCCGCCGCGAAAAGGCGACCTCGAACGTGTGCACCGCGCAGGCGTTGCTCGCGATCATGGCGAGCATGTATGCGGTCTATCACGGTCCGCACGGTCTGAAGACGATCGCGCTGCGCGTGAACCGCATCGCCGCGCTGCTCGCCGAAGGCGCGAAGCAACTCGGCTACAAGCTCGTCAACGACACATTTTTCGATACGCTCACGTTCGAAACGGGCGCGCGCACCCAGGCATTGCACGACGCCGCCGCCGCCAAGCGCATCAACCTGCGTCACGTGAGCGACACGCGCGTCGGCATCTCCATCGACGAAACGACGACCCGCGGCGATCTGGCCGATCTGCTCGCCACGTTCGCGCAGGCCGCCTTTGCCGGCGATGTGCCGCAAGTCGATGCACTCGACGCTGCGTTGAGCGCGGCGGATGTGTCGTCTGTGCCTGCATCGCTCGAACGCACGAGCGCGTACCTCACGCATCACGTGTTCAACCGTCATCATTCGGAGACGGAAATGCTGCGCTATTTGCGCAGCCTGTCGGACAAGGACCTCGCGCTCGACCGCTCGATGATCCCGCTCGGTTCGTGCACGATGAAGCTGAACGCGACCTCGGAAATGCTGCCGGTCACATGGCCCGAGTTCGGCCAGATCCATCCGTTCGCGCCGGCCGAGCAGACTGTCGGCTATCGCGAGATGATCGATCAGCTCGAACAGATGCTCGTCGCCGCGACCGGTTACGCGGCCGTGTCGCTGCAGCCGAACGCGGGCTCGCAGGGCGAGTACGCGGGTCTGCTGATCATCCACGCATATCACGCATCGCGCGGCGAAGCGCATCGCAACGTCTGCCTGATTCCCGCTTCGGCGCACGGCACGAACCCGGCCTCGGCCCAGATGGCCGGCATGCAGGTCGTGGTCGTCGCATGCGACGCGCAGGGCAACGTCGATATCGAAGACCTGAAGAAGAAGGCCGCGCAGCATGCCGACAAGCTCGCTGCCATCATGATCACGTATCCGTCGACGCACGGCGTGTTCGAACAGAACGTCCGGGAAATCTGCGAGATCGTGCATGCGCACGGCGGCCAGGTGTACGTGGACGGCGCGAACATGAACGCGATGGTCGGCCTGTGCGCGCCGGGTCAATTCGGCGGCGACGTCTCGCACCTGAATCTGCACAAGACCTTCTGCATTCCGCACGGCGGCGGCGGACCGGGCGTGGGCCCGGTCGCGGTCGGCGCGCACCTCGCGCAGTTCCTGCCGAATCAGATTTCGTCGGGCTACGAGCGCGCGGAGCAGGGCATTGGCGCGGTGTCGGCCGCGCCGTACGGCTCGGCGTCGATCCTGCCGATCTCGTGGATGTACATCGCGATGATGGGCGCGAAGAACCTGACCGCCGCGACCGAAACCGCGATTCTCAACGCGAACTATCTCGCGAACAAGCTCGCGCCGCACTATCCGGTGCTGTACTCGGGCCCCGGCGGCCTTGTCGCGCACGAGTGCATTCTCGATCTGCGTCCGATCAAGGACACGAGCGGCATCACCGTCGACGACGTCGCCAAGCGCCTCGCCGACTACGGCTTCCACGCACCGACGATGAGTTTCCCGGTGCCGGGTACGCTGATGGTCGAGCCGACCGAATCGGAGTCGAAGGAGGAACTGGACCGTTTCATCGAGGCGATGATCGCTATTCGCGAGGAAATCCGCGCGGTCGAGGAAGGCCGCGCCGATCGCGAGGACAATCCGCTGAAGCACGCGCCGCATACGGCGGCCGTCGTGATCGCCGATGACTGGAAGCATGCATACGCACGTGAAGCTGCCGCCTACCCGCTGAAGACGCTGATCGCGAACAAGTACTGGCCGCCGGTCGGCCGCGCGGATAACGTGTACGGCGATCGCAATCTGTTCTGCTCGTGCGTGCCGATCGCCGATTACGAGTGAGAGCGAGTCAACGGGACGTCACATGCGGCGCCGTGAAGGTCAATCAGCGTGCGCGGGCGGTTCACGTGCGCTTCTGTCGTTGAATGTCGCAACCGGCTAACATCACACACCTGATCAGCCTAACGAGGAGTTTCGCATGGCGCGAAAGGTGCGATTGATGCAAAGCCGGGGCGAGGCGGCTGTGCGTGCGTGGCGGCCCGCTTACGCGGCGCTGCTGGCCGGCGCGGCCGCGCTGCTGCCGCTGCGTGAGGCGCAGGCCGCGATGAATTTCTGCGCGGCGCCCGCGCTGCAAACGAGCGAGCGCACCAATGCCGAGCCCGGCGTCAAGGCACTCGTCGCCAATGTGCAGGCGCATCTGAACCAGCAAGCGCATGCGCTCGCGAAGCTGCACACCGAAGGCACGCTGCCGCACGAAGGAATTTACGATCAAAGCGTCGAAGCGGAGAAGGATCTCGACCTGCTGCGCGACGCCGCGCTTGCGTGGCGCGCGACCAGCGACGACCGCTTCCTGAAGCTCGTCGACCGTCTGCTGTATGCGTGGGTCACGACGTATCAGCCGAGCTTCAATCCGATCGACGAAACGCGCTTCGAAGGGCTGATTCTCGCCTACGACATGACCGCGAGCGCGCTGCCCGTCAAAACGCGCAACGCGACGATGGCGTTCCTGACGAAGCTCGCGAGCGGCTACATCGCGCAGATCGACGCGCAGCCGCGGCCGCTGACGGGCACGTTCCGCAACAATTGGCAAAGCCACCGCATCAAGCTGATCGCGATGGCCGCGTTCACGCTCGACAATCGCAAGATGATCAATGCCGCTCAGCGGCTGTTCGTCGAGCATATAGGCGACAACATCGCACCGGACGGCTCGACGATCGATTTTGGCGAGCGCGATGCGCTGCACTACGTGACCTACGATCTGCAACCGCTCGTGATGGCCGCGCTCGCCGCGCGCCGCCACAACCGCAACTGGCTGCAGGAGAAGGGGGCGAACGGCGCGACGCTGCTCGCCGCGCTGAACTGGCTCGTGCCGTTTGCTACCGGCGGCCAGACGCATGAGGAATTCGTGCATTCGAACGTCGCGTTCGATGCAAAACGCCGCGAGGCCGGCTTGCCCGGCTATTCGGGTCAGTGGGACCCGAAAAACGCGACGGAACTGTTTCACCTGGCGGCGCGTCTCGACGGACGCTTTACGCCAGTCGCGCTGCAGCTCGCACCGACGCCGCCCGCGTGGCTCGCCGTGTGTTTGCCGCTGCCGGCGCGATAACCTATTTCTCTATCGGCAGGAGGCAGTACATGGCAGTCAGCGTCTTCGATCTCTTCAAGATCAGCATTGGTCCATCGAGCTCGCATACGGTCGGACCGATGCGCGCGGCGCTGATGTTCGGCCAGGGACTCCAGCGCGACGGGCTGCTCGATGCCACCGCAGCGGTGAAAGCGGAGCTGTACGGCTCGCTTGGCGCGACCGGCAAGGGGCACGGCACCGATCGCGGCGTGATGCTAGGCCTGATGGGCGAGGCGCCCGACACCGTCAACCCCGATACGATCGCGCAGCGGCTCGAAGCGGTGCGCGTGTCGCGCAAGCTCGGGCTGCTCGGCACGCATGAGGTGCCGTTCGTGCAGAAAGAGCACATCGCGTTTTATCGCCAGGCGCTGCCCGAGCATCCGAACGGACTCAAGCTCTTCGCGTTCGATGCGCAAGGCGCGACGCTGCGCGAGTCGACCTATCTGTCGGTCGGCGGCGGCTTCGTCGTGACGGCCGGCGCGCCGAACACGAAGGTGTTGAGCGCGGTCGATCAGCTTCCGCATTCGTTTCGTACGGCCAGCGAATTGCTCGCGTTGTGCGCGTCGACCGGCAAGAGCATCGCGCAGCTGATGTGGGAAAACGAACGCGTCTGGCATACCGAAGAAGAAGCCCGCGCGGGTCTGCTGAAGATCTGGGACGTGATGCAATCGTGCGTCGCGCGCGGGTGCGGCATCAACAATCCCGACGCCGATGGACACCTGCCCGGGCCGTTCCAGGTGAAGCGCCGCGCGCCGCAGTTGTATCGCGCGTTGACGGGCAACCCCGAGCGCGCGCTGCAGGATCCGCTGTCGATGGTCGACTGGATCAATCTCTATGCGATCGCCGTCAACGAAGAGAACGCCGCGGGCGGGCGCGTCGTCACCGCGCCGACCAATGGCGCGGCCGGCATCATTCCGGCGGTGCTGCATTACTACACGCGCTTCATGCCGGGCGCGAACGAGCAGGGCGTGGTCGACTTCCTGATGACGGCCGCCGCGATCGGCATTCTGTACAAGCTGAACGCATCGATTTCGGGCGCCGAAGTGGGCTGCCAGGGTGAAGTGGGCGTCGCGTGCTCGATGGCCGCAGGCGCGCTCGCCGCCGTGATGGGCGGCACACCGAAGCAGGTCGAGAACGCCGCGGAAATCGGTATGGAGCACAACCTCGGGCTCACCTGCGATCCGGTCGGCGGCATGGTGCAGATTCCGTGCATCGAGCGCAATGCGATGGCGTCGGTGAAGGCGGTCAATGCTGCGCGCATGGCGTTGCGCGGCGACGGCAGTCACTACGTGTCGCTCGATTCGGTGATCAAGACGATGCGCGAAACCGGCGCGGACATGAAGACCAAGTACAAGGAAACGTCGCGCGGCGGGCTCGCGGTGAATATCGTCGAGTGTTGAGTTGCTGAGCGCGGCCGTCGACTGACTGCGCCATGACAGCGCCCACGTCCCCGGCGTAAGCTGTCGAAGCGTCGATCGGCCGCCGTTGTACGGTCCGTCGATGCGGCTCCATTCCATCGCACTCAAGCACTATCAGGAGGCTTCCTCGCAATGTCGCTGCCGAATGCTCCCGTTTCCGCGTCCCACACCGCACGCACCACCGGCGCGCGCCTCGTCGTCGATGCATTGCTGACGCACGGCGTCGAACGCGTGTTCTGCGTTCCCGGCGAAAGCTTTCTCGCCGTGCTCGATTCGCTGCGCGACGAAACCGGGCGCCTCCAGACGATCGTCTGCCGTCATGAAGCCGCGGCCGCGAACATGGCCGAAGCGGTCGGCAAGCTGACCGGCCGCCCGGGGATCGCGCTCGTCACGCGCGGGCCGGGCGCGACGCATGCGTCGATCGGCGTGCACACCGCGTTTCAGGACTCGACGCCGATGATCCTGCTGATCGGCCAATGCGCGCGCGAGCATCTCGATCGCGAGGCGTTTCAGGAGATCGACTATCGGCGCATGTTCGGCCAGATGGCGAAGTGGGTTGCGCAAATCGATGACCCGAGGCGCATCCCCGAATACCTGAGCCATGCGTTTCATACGGCCACCTCTGGTCGGCCGGGGCCGGTCGTTCTGGCGCTGCCGGAAGACGTATTGAGCGATGCCTGCGACGCGGTGCCTGGCGCACCCGCGTATCAGCGCGTCGCGGCGTCGCCGTCGGCCGCGCAGATCGCGAAGCTGCGCGAGTTGCTCGAAGGCGCGCAACGGCCGATGCTGATCGCCGGCGGCAGCGGCTGGACACCATCTGCATGCGCGGACCTGCGGCGCTTCGTCGAAACCTGGCGGTTGCCGATCGGCCTTGCGTTCCGCTTCCAGGATACCTTCGATAACGACCATCCGAACTACGCGGGCGACGTCGGTCTAGGTATCAATCCCGAACTCGCACGGCGCATTCGCGACGCCGACCTGCTGCTTACGCTCGGTCCGCGCCTCGGCGAGGCGACGACCAACGGCTACACGCTGCTCGACATTCCGAAGACGAAGCAGACGCTTGTCCACGTGCATCAGGGCGCGGAGGAACTCGGGCGTGTGTATGCGGCCGATCTGCCGATCGTCTCCGGCATGCCTGAGCTTGCGGCGATGCTGGCGGAACTGCAGCCGTCGTCGTCCGGCAAGCTCGCCTGGGTCGGCGCCGCCGAGGAAGCGCATCGCGCGTATCTGGAATGGCGCGAGCCGCGCCCGATCCCCGGCGACGTGCAGATGGGCGAAGTGATCCAGCAGTTGCGCGCACATCTGCCCGACGACGCGATCGTCACGAACGGCGCCGGCAACTACGCGACATGGCTGCATCGCCATTTCTCGTACCGATACTTTCGCTCGCAACTCGCGCCGACGAGCGGCGCGATGGGCTACGGAGTACCGGCCGCGCTCGCCGCGAAGTCGCTCTATCCGCAACGCGCAGTGGTCGCGCTCGCCGGCGACGGCTGCTTCATGATGGCCGCTCAGGAACTGGCGACAGCGATGCAGTACGACCTGCGGGTGCTGTTCATTGTCGTCAACAACAGCCACTTCGGCACGATCCGCATGCATCAGGAGCGGCACTATCCGCATCGCGTGCATGGCACCGGCCTGACGAATCCGGACTTTGCGGCGTTCGCCCGATCGTTCGGCGCACATGGCGAGACCGTTGAGCGCACGGGGGATTTCCTGCCGGCGTTGCAACGCGCGATGGAATCGCAGTTGCCGGCGGTGATCGAGATTCGCATGCCGCAGGAAGCGAGCACGCCCGCGCTCACACTCGAGCAGATTCGGGAGCAGGGGAGGAAGATGCGTGGGGAGTAGTGAAGCTACATTGGCAGCGCAGTAAAAAACCCCGCCAACGCGGGGTTTTTCATCACCAGACGCTTCTGCAACAAAACTTACTTGCCGCCCACGCTTTGCAGCGTCGTCCACTTGCCATCGACGACCTTGTACAGCGTGATACCGCCGTTCTTCAGATCGCCGCGAGCGTCGTACGCGAGATCGCTCGTCGTGACCGCCGGCTTCGACGTCTTCGCGAGCACCGGCAGGTACTTGGCCGGATCGGTCGAGTTCGCGGTCTTCATCGCGGTGAACATTGCCATCGCGCCATCGAATGCGTACGGCGAGTACGTCTGCACGTCTTCGTTGAAGCGCGCCTTGTACTTCTCGACGTATGCCTTGCCGCCCGGCATTTCTTCGAGCGGCAAACCAGCGAGCGAGGCCACCGTGCCGTTCGCCGCGTCGCCGGCGAGCTTGATGAAGGTCGGCGTGTGGACCATTTCGCCGCCCATCAGCGGCGCCTTCACGCCGAGCTGCTTCATCTGCTTGACCATCGGTGCCGCTTGCGAATCCGCGCCGCCGTAGTAGATCAGATCCGGGTTCGACGACTTCAGCTTGGTCAGGATCGACTTGAAGTCGACGGCCTTGTCGTTCGTGTATTCACGATCGACGATCGTCGCGCCCGCCGCCTTCGCTGCCTTCTCGAACTGATCGGCAAGACCCTGGCCGTAAGCGGTGCGATCGTCGACGATCGCGATCTTCTTCATGCCGAGGTTCTTCACCGCGAACGTGCCGGCGACCGAGCCTTGCTGGGTGTCGGACGTCATCATGCGGAAGGTGGTCTTGAAGCCCTGCTGCGTGTATTCCGGTGCGGTCGCCATCGCGATCTGCGGAATGCCCGCGTTCGCGTAGATGCGCGAGGCCGGAATCGTCGTGCCCGAGTTGAAGTGGCCGAGCATGCCCTTGATGCCGTCATCCACGAGTTTTTGTGCAACCGTCGTGCCGGTGCGCGGGTCGGCCTGGTCGTCGGCCGAGTCGAGCACGATGCGAACCGGCTTGCCGCCGATCACCGGCTTCGTCGCGTTGAATTCTTCGACCGCGAGCACGATGCCGTTCTGGAAGTCCTTGCCGTAGTGTGCCTGTGCGCCCGTCATCGGACCGGCGAAACCGATCTTCACGTCTTCGGTCGATTGAGCGTTGGCTGTCCCCGCCAGCGACATTGCGGCGACCAGAGCCGCGCCTGCCAGCTGTTTCATCTTGTGTTGCATAGCTTCTCCTTGATACCAGGTGTGGATGAAGCGGTGTCGGGGTCGCCGTGCCGCTTCCTTTCTATTGAGTGGATCGCCGAGGTTCGCTCAACCGATCGTCATCAAATTCGCATTGCCGCCTGCCGCCGCGGTATTCACGCTGACCGAGCGCTCGGTCAGCAAACGCTCGAGTGCATAGTCCTCGTCGCCGCTCGCGAGCGCACGGGCCGCGACGCCCTGCACCGACACGAGCGGCCCCGCGCGCTTCGCGACCTCCTTCACGAGCGCGAGCAGCTCGTCGCTATCGCCTTCGAACAGCACGGCGTCGAACGGCGCATCGGCACTCTTTCTCACGCTCGCGTGCGCCTTCAGGGACGCTGGCAGTTGCGAGAGCAATTGTTCGCCCGCCGCGCCTTCGAACAACGCCCGATTTCCCGTCGCCAGCGCCGCCGCGAATTGCACGCGCGCGCCGCTCGCGGTCGACGCGATGCACAGCACGGTGCCGCGCGGTCCCAGCGTGTACGTGTTGCGCTCGCCGGTCGGCCCCGACAGGACCGCGGTCGCGCCCGCCGGCACATGCGCGAGGTAGCCGTCGCAACGCGCGGCAAGTTGCGGGTCGCGCTCGGCGATCAGCCAGTCACGCAGCGCGGTCAGCGCGGCCGCCGGATTGTCACCCTTTTCCGCCGCCTGCGGTGCTTCGACCACCAGTGCCTGGGCGAGCGACTTCGGCAAACCAGCCGGCCGTATCGAGAGCAGACGCTGCAGATACAGCGGGCCACCGGCCTTCGGCCCGGTACCCGACAGCCCCTCACCGCCGAACGGCTGCACACCGACCACCGCGCCGATCACATTGCGGTTCACGTAAATGTTGCCCACGTGCGCGCGGCTGATCACGTGCGCGATCGTTTCGTCGATGCGTGTATGGATGCCGAGCGTCAAACCGTAACCCGTCGCGCGGATCTGTTCGAGCAGCTTGTCGAGTTGGCTGCGGCGATAGCGCACCACATGGAGCACCGGACCGAACACTTCACGCTTCAGTTCGTCGATGCTTTCGAGCTCGATCAGTGTCGGGGGCACGAAGGTGCCCTGCGTCGCGCCATCCGGCAGCGGCAATTGCTCGACCTTGCGGCCCTTTTCGCGCATCGCCGCGATATGCGCGTCGATGCCGCGCTTGGCGTCGAGGTCGATCACCGGGCCGACATCGGTTGACAGGCGATCCGGGTTGCCGAGCGCCAGCTCGCGCATCGCGCCCCTCAGCATTTCAAGCGTGCGGTCCGCGATGTCCTCCTGCAGACAAAGAACGCGCAACGCGGAACACCGTTGACCGGCGGAGTCGAATGATGACTGCAGCACATCGGCGACGACCTGCTCGGCGAGCGCCGACGAGTCGACGATCATCGCGTTCTGGCCCCCGGTTTCAGCGATCAGCGGAATCGGTTTGCCATCCGGATCGAGCCGGCCGGACAGCGTTTTGTTGATCAGACGCGCAACGTCGGTCGAGCCGGTGAACATCACCGCACGCGTGCGCGGGTCAGCGACCAGCGCGGCGCCGACCGTCTCGCCATTGCCCGGCAGCAGTTGCACCGCGCCCGCCGGCACGCCTGCTTCGCGCAGAATCCGCACCGCTTGGGCTGCGATCAGCGGCGTCTGCTCGGCCGGCTTCGCGAGCACCGTGTTGCCGGCCGCGAGCGCGGCGGCCACTTGACCCATGAAAATCGCCAGCGGGAAATTCCACGGGCTGATGCAGACCACCGGGCCGAGCGGCCGATGTGTGTCGTTCGAAAACTCGTTGCGGATCTGCGTCGAGTAGTAGCGCAGGAAGTCGATCGCCTCGCGGATCTCCGCGACCGCGTTCGCGAGCGACTTGCCCGCTTCACGCACCACTAGACCCATCAAGGTGTGCATTTGCGCTTCGAGCAGATCGGCGGCACGCGCGAGGCAATCGGCGCGCGCCTCGACCGGCGTCGCCTGCCAGATCGGCGCGGCGGCCACCGCGTAACCGAGCGCGGCGCTCACATGCTCGGCGGTCGCATCGACGACCGTGCCGACGAGATCGCGCTGGTCGGCCGGGTTGCGGACATCGCGCGCGGCGCCAATGTCGATCTCGTTGCCTTCGAGCATCGGCGCGGCGCGCCACGGATGATGCGCGCTCGCGAGCAGCGCCGACGACAGCGACGCGAGCCGATGTTCGTTCGACAGATCGAGGCCCATCGAATTGAGCCGTTGCGCGCCGTACAGATTGCGCGGCAGCGGAATACGGGGGTGCGGCGCGCCGAGCGGCACGATCTTCGACGCTTCCTCGACCGGATCGGCGACCAGGTCCTTGATCGCGACGGATTCGTCGGCGATGCGATTCACGAACGACGTGTTAGCGCCGTTTTCGAGCAGCCGGCGCACGAGGTACGCGAGCAGCGTCTCATGCGTGCCGACCGGCGCGTACACGCGGCATGGCCGATTCAGCTTGTCGCGGCCGGTGACTTCCTCGTACAGCGGCTCGCCCATGCCGTGCAGGCACTGGAACTCGTACTGGCCGGGGTAGTAGTTGTTGCCGGCGAGGTGATAGATCGCCGACAGCGTATGGGCGTTGTGCGTCGCGAACTGCGGATAGACGGCATCGGGTGCGCCGAGCAGCTTTTTCGCACAGGCGAGGTACGAGACGTCCGTGTAGATCTTGCGCGTGTACACGGGATAGCCTTCGAGGCCATCGACCTGCGCGCGCTTGATTTCCGTATCCCAGTACGCGCCCTTCACGAGGCGCACCATGACGCGGTGACGACTGCGGCGAGCCAGATCGATCAGGTAGTCGATGACGAACGGGCAGCGCTTCTGATACGCCTGCACCACAAAACCGATGCCGTTCCAGCCTTGCAGCTCCGGATCGAAGCACAACGCTTCGAGCAGATCGAGCGACAGTTCGAGGCGGTCGGCCTCTTCGGCGTCGATATTGAGGCCGATGTCGTAGCGGCGCGCGAGGATCGCGAGCGTGCGTACGCGCGGCAGCAGCTCGCTCATCGTGCGTTCCTGCTGCGCCCGCGAATAGCGCGGATGCAGCGCCGACAACTTGATCGAGATCCCCGGGCCCTCGTAGATGCCACGGCCGCCCGCGGCCTTGCCGATCGCGTGGATCGCCTGCTCGTACGACGCGTAGTAGCGCTGCGCGTCGGCCTCGGTGGTCGCCGCTTCGCCGAGCATGTCGTACGAATAGCGGAAACCGCGCGCCTCGTACTTGCGGCTATTCGCGAGCGCCTCGGAAATGTTTTCGCCCGTCACGAACTGCTCGCCCATCAGGCGCATCGCCATGTCGACGCCCTTGCGGATCAGCGGCTCGCCGCCCTTGCCGATCAGGCGCGTGAGCGCTGACGACAAACTGCTCTCGCTATTGGTCGTCACCAGCTTGCCGGTGATCATCAGCCCCCAGGTCGCCGCGTTGACGAACAGCGACGGCGCCTGGCCGACGTGCGATTTCCAGTCGCCCTTGCTGATCTTGTCGCGGATCAGCGCGTCGCGCGTCGCGCGATCGGGAATGCGCAGAAGCGCCTCGGCGAGGCACATCAGCGCGACGCCTTCCTGGCTCGACAGCGAAAATTCGTGGATCAGTCCTTCGACACCGCCGCCCTTGCTTTTCGAGCGCAGCGTTTCGACGAGCTTGCCGGCCATCGCCTCGACGTCGCCCGCGAGGTTGGCGGGCAGACGCGCCTGGCCGAGCAGGAACGGCACGCACTCGGGCTCCGGGCGGCGATACGCGGCGGTAATCGCCGCGCGCAGCACCGACTGCGGTTGCACGTTCTGCGCGAAATCGAGAAACGGATGCGAAGCGCCGTCTTCCTCGTTCGCGACCGCCGCGCCGTCGCCGAGATCGGCCGTGCCGGTCGCGCCCGAGAGTTCGGCCGGCAACTGGCCGTGCTCGATCTTTTCGAGGTACGCGAAGATGGCCTGCTTGATCAGCCAGTGCGGAGTTCGCTCGAGGCGGGTGGCGGCATCTTTGAGCCGGGAACGCAGGAGGTCGTCGACCTTGACGCCAAGGGTGGTGCTAGCCATGTTTCCTTCTTGAGACCGGGCGCGAGCCTGGGGAAAGACCAAAAGTTGGCCGAATCGTACGCCTCCCAATAAAAAGGTGCAACCAAGCCAGCGCGCCGGTTGCACCCCGCCCGGAGCCTTATTGGGCGTGGGTTTCGGGGCGTTGTTCGACGGCCGGACCGGCGCGATTGCGCTCGGTAGTTTCCCTGGCGTGATTCTTTTTGAAATAAGCCTTATCAAACGACTTCGCGCGCCGATAACCAGAAATACGACGACGGGCGGCCGGGGACATCGATTTTCCGGGTACGCAGAAAAGATAAACGGGGTTCGCGAGGGTGGGTGAGATGGAAAAGTGGCTGGTAATAGTGGGAATCTGGGTGATGTGTGCGGCGTGCGCGGTGTTCTTCATTCGAGGCGCGACGGGCGGCTCGAATCGGCGGGAAGAGGAGCGTCAGCGTGCGAGCGCCGCCTCGCGCGGATCGGCGGGCAACGCGCGAAGCGCGCTGAGCGACTGAGATCGGAAAAGCACGCATCCGGCTCGTGAATCCGGATGCGTGCTCGAGTGGAGGTGCGGCCGGCTTGGCGCGGGAACGCCGGCGCGCCGGGAATGCGCCTGAAGGTGGCCGTTGGGTCAGCACAGCCCGAGCGGCGGCGCTATCGACTCGAACTGCGTACAGACGTCGCCGGGCGATACGAGCTGGTCGTGCAGACGACACAACCGGCTATCGGCAACGCTCGCGCCGAACCCCGAGCTGAACGTGACGAGCCCTGCAATGTGCTGCTCCAGCGCATCGCGCCCTGCCTCGCGATGCACGCATCCGGAGCAGCATGGCGTAAGGGATGCGCTGCCGCGCTCTGCGGCACCCGCATAAGCCGCGGCGCCGGCGGCGGCATGAGCCGTCAGAATTTTCACGGGCGTTATCCGAGGCTGTTCCAGTACGACGCGAACACGTGCGCGGACAGCGCATAGCCGATCGCGATATTGACCACGACCCCCGCCGTGAACGCAAGGAACGGCTTCAGACCGGTCGCAGCAAGCGAGCGGAAGCGCGTCGTCAGACCGATGCTCAGGAAGCAGAAGGTGAACGCCCACGTGCGCAGCACGGTGATCGGCGCGACGAATTCCGGCGCGACGACCTTGCGGTAATCGGCGAGCGAATAATGGCTCGCGATCCAGGTGACCAGCGCCGACGCAATCACGAAACCGATGACGAACTTCGGGAAACGCGCCCAGATCTCGCCGACGTTCGCGCGCGCGCTGACCCCGCTGTCCTGCGCTTCCCAGCGCGTCGTCGCGACGATCGCGAGCACGAACGCCCAGATGCCGATCCAGATGTCACGCCCCACCACTTTCATCAGTGTGAACGACTGCAACGACGCTTCGGGGGCGCCGGCGATCGCGCCGGCCGCATGCCGCGCGAAATCGCCGTAGGCCTGGGCGGCCGCAATGCCGGCGGCGTCGGCGAACTCCGACGTGCCGATCCACGCCCCGGCGATGGCCGTCGGCAGACCGAGTGAGCGCGACGCGAACGGCAGCACGAAGATCATCACGATCGCCCACAGCACGACCAGCGTGATCGCCACCGACGCCTGCTCGCGCTTCGCCCGCACCGCGCCGGCAATCGCGATCGCCGCCGACACGCCGCACACCGCACCGCCGACGCCGAGCACCGCGGAAAAGCGCCGATCGAGCCCGAGCGCACGCGCAACGAAGAAAATCACGAAGAAGGTCACCAGCGAGACGATGCTCGCCTGCGCGACCGCAACGGGCCCGGCCCACACGAGCAGCGTGAACGGCAGCGTCGCACCGAGCAGAACGATGCCGACCTTGATGTAAAACTCGACGCGCAGCCCCGCCGCGAGCCACTCCGGCAACGTGAACGCGTTCGATACGATCAGCCCGAGCGCGAGCGCGACGAGCGGCGGCTCGAGGTTGTACTTCGACGCGTCGACCCACGCGCCGAGCGTCAGGATCAGCGCGGAAGCGACGAACACGACGGCGAACGCCGCCAGAAACGCGCCGACGCGCTGCTTCAGCAGGGCGACGCTCGCGCCGAACAACACGGCGAATGTCGCGAACAGCGCGATGTAGTTGGGTAGATGCTTGCCGATGTCCTGCGCGGCTTGCGCGACGCTCGACCACTTGGCCGGCGCAACGGCAAGCCACCTGATGCTGCTGCCGGACGCAAACAACGCCCATGCAATCACGATCACCAGCAGGCCGACGCCTGCGGCGAGCCAGTCTTCAGTCAGCGAAAAACCGCTGCCCCGCGCGGCTTGCGCGTCTTGCGTACCTTGCCGTTGACCCGGCCCGGCGCCCGGCGCCGGAGTGTGATGGGTGTCGCTCATTGCTGATGCCCCGAGTAAGTTGAGTGGCATCGGCGCGAAAATTATTGTCGTTTTGCCTCAAAATGCGCCGATTTCGCGACTATAGGCGAGCGCCATCCCAAAACGAAACGATCATTCGCTCTAAGGATATGACGCAAAGAAGTATGGCGGGCGTAATCTGGCCGGCGGCGTCAGATGTCGAGCGGATCGACTTCGAGACTCCAGCGCAACACGCCCTTGAGCGCGCGCAACAGCGGCTGCCACGCGCGCAGCGTGGCCTGCAGCGCAGCGCGCGAGGCGCTTTCGACCAGCAACTGCGCGCGATGCACGTGCATCACCTTGACGATCGTCAGCGGCACCGCGTCGTAGACGGTCACGCGCCCGGCGGCCGGGATTTGCGCGAGTTCAGCCGCGGCCTGCTGCAAAAACGCGAGCGCCGCTTCAAGCGTGCGGCCTTCGGCGCGCAGCAGCGCCTGGTAGACGAACGGCGGCAGGTGCGCGTCACGTCGCTCGGCGAGCGTGGCATTGGCGAAGCCGACGTAATCGTGGCGGCCCAGCGCGTGATACAGCGCGTGCCGCGGATAGCGCGTTTGCACCAGCACTTCGCCCGGCAGACCGGCGCGGCCCGCGCGGCCGCTCACCTGCATCAGTTGCGCGAACAGACGCTCGCTCGCGCGGAAATCGTGCGAAAAAAGCGCGGTATCGGCATTCAGCACGCCAACCAGTGATACGCGCCGGAAGTCGTGTCCCTTCGCGATCATCTGCGTGCCGACCAGAATATCGACTTCGCCCGCGTGCACGTCCGAGAACAGCGCCTGCGCGCTGCCTTTGCGGCGTGTGCTGTCGGCATCGATGCGCAGCACCCGGGCGCCCGGCACCGCGCCCGCGAGCGTTTCCTCGACGCGCTGCGTGCCGCGTCCGAGCGGCGCGATATCCACGTTGCCGCACTCCGGGCACGAACGCGGGATACGAGACTCCCAGCCGCAGTGGTGGCAGCGCAGCGCGCGCTCGGGCTTGTGCAGCACAACGTAGGCGCTGCAGCGCGGGCAGCCGGCCACCCAGCCGCACGCATCGCATGCGAGTTGCGGTGCATAGCCGCGGCGGTTCAGGAACACGAGACTCTGTTCGCCGCGTTCGAGCCGCGTCTTCAACGCGGCGATCAGCGGACCCGACAGGCCTTCGATCGACGCCCGCCCGCGCCGGCGCTCGTCTTCGAGATCGATGAGGCGCACGCTCGGCAATGCGGCGTCGGCGACGGCCCGGCGCGACAGCGTGAGCCGCTTGTAGCGCCCCTGATCGGCCTGCCACCAGCTTTCGAGCGACGGTGTCGCCGAGCCGAGCACGACCGGCACGCCAAGCTGCTTCGCCCGGTAGATCGCGAGATCGCGCGCCGAATAGCGCAAGCCCTCCTGCTGCTTGTAGGCCGGATCGTGCTCCTCGTCGACGACGATGATCGCCAGCTTCGGTAGCGACGCCAGCACCGCGAGCCGGGTGCCGAGGACGATGCGCGCGCGGCCGGTGTGTGCGGCAAACCAGTTGCGGGCACGCTCGCCTTCGGCGAGACCGCTATGCAGCGTGACGATCGCGCTGGCGTCGAGCGCGGCGAAGCGGGCGCGGAACGCCGCCTCGAACTGCGGCGTCAGATTGATTTCAGGTACCAGCACGAGCGCCTGTGCATCGGGCCTGGCGGCCAGAATCCCGGCGAGCGCGCGCAGATACACCTCGGTCTTGCCGCTGCCCGTCACGCCATGCAGCAGGAACGGAGCGAAGCCATCGGCGTCGCGGATCGCCTCGACGGCGTCGGCCTGCTCACCGGTCAATGTCGGGAGGGCCGGCGCGGGCGCGTCAGGCAGTACTGCGGCGGCAGTCACTGCGGCGGCGTCGATCACTTCGAGCATCACCCAGCCTTGCGTCTGCCAGGCGTCGAGCGTCGCCAGCGCCTTCGGATGCAGTGCGCGGGCGTCGGCGCCGGCGAGGCAGTCGGCGTCGGCAAGCGCCTGCGCGAGCTTTCGAAGCGCCGTCGCGCGGGCTGGCAATGCGTCAGGCAATGCCGTGCGGCCCTCGGGCGTCAGGCGGTAGTGCTCCTGCGGGGCGAACAGCCGCGCCCAGCGCGACGCGTCGCGCAGCGACTGCGGCAGCGCGGGCAACGCCACTTCGCCGAGGCCGCGTTGATAGTAGTCCGCGGCGAAGGCGGCAAGGGCGAGCCAGTGCTCCGACACCGGCGGGCACGTCGTGCAGACCTTCTCCACATTCCGCAGCCGCTCGGCCGGCACGTCGCTGTGAGCAACCACTTCGCAGATGAGCCCCACCACGTGCCGCTTACCGAACGGCACACTGACGAGCGTGCCCACCGCAGGCGGCTCGGATGAGTCGCAGCGGTAGTCGAACAGAGTCGGCAACGGATGGTCCAGCGCGACGCGGACGAACACTTCACTCACGCGGCTTGTCGCAAAGGTGGATCGCCCGCGAAGCGAAGCGGAATGGCAAACTCTGCCGTGCGGGATCCGGTGCCTTCAAAGTTAAAGTAAAACGTCAAATTCGCCGCTAAGTTTTGGATTCGGCTGAACAATTGCACTCGGCTCGCGGTCCTGTGGATAACTTTGTTGAGAACTTCGCTCCGACGGGCCGCAAACGGCGGCGCGGCGGCCTTGTGTGGGCTTTCGCACATTTCGTCTCTCTCCCCGGAAACCCTTACCAGACAAGGCTTGAGTCAAATGCGCCGAGTATGTGCAAGGCTCGGGGCACGATTGAACCCTCTACCGCGCCGCAGCGTGGAGAATGTGCATAAGTCAAGTCTTGACAATCACGAGACCGCCGTCCGGCGGCCTCTTCGCGAGATCTGCCTCCTTAGGCAAAGAGCCCAATTCGCTGCGGCGCACCAAGAAACCGTAACGATTAAGGCTTCACGCAGGGATATGCGCACCGCTACGAATAGCACGGCTGTGACGATGCACTTCGTCGATCAGTTCGGCGACGTGCTCCGGCGGCGTGAACTGCGAAATGCCGTGGCCGAGATTGAAAACATGTCCAGGATGATTGCCGAAGCTGTCGAGCACCGCGCGCGCTTCCATGCGGATAGCGGAAGGGGGCGCAAACAGCACGCATGGATCGATATTGCCCTGAAGCGCCACCTTGCCCCCGACACGCTCGCGCGCCTTGCCCAGGTTCACGGTCCAATCCAGGCCCACCGCGTCGACCCCGCTTGCCGCGATGTCGTCGAGCCACAGCCCGCCGCCCTTGGTGAAAGCGATCACTGGCACTTTTATACCGTCGTGCTCGCGTTTCAGCTGGCTGACCACCTGCTCGATGTAGCGCAATGAAAAGCGCTGATAGATGCCGTCGGCAAGCGCACCGCCCCACGTGTCGAAAATCATCACGGCCTGCGCGCCGGCTTCGATCTGCGCGTTCAGATATGCGGCGACCGAGCGCGCGTTGATCTCAAGAATTCGCTGGAGCAGATCGGGACGCGCATACAGCATCGATTTGACAGTGCGAAAGTCCGCCGAGCCGCCGCCTTCGACCATGTAGCACGCGAGCGTCCACGGACTGCCTGAGAACCCGATCAGCGGCACGCGCTGGCGGCCTTGGGCGTCCTTCAGCGCCGAGCGGATTTCGCGCGCGGCGTCGGTCACATAGCGCAGTGCGGCGTCGATGTCGGGCACCGCGAGGCGCGCGACGTCGTCTTCGGTACGCACCGGATGGGCGAATCTCGGCCCCTCACCGTTGACGAACTCGAGTCCGAGGCCCATCGCGTCGGGCACGGTCAGGATGTCGGAGAACAGGATCGCGGCGTCGAGCGGATAGCGATCGAGCGGTTGCAATGTAACTTCAGTCGCGAACGCCGGGTTCTTCGCGAGGCCGAGGAAACTGCCCGCGCGAGCGCGCGTGGCGTTGTATTCCGGCAGATAGCGGCCGGCCTGCCGCATCAGCCAGATCGGCGTGTAGTCGGTCGGCTGGCGCAGCAGCGCGCGCAGGAAAGTGTCGTTCAGAAGTTGATGGGCCACGTTGCTTGCGACTGAAGAGCCAAGGGCAAAAGAGCATTTTACCGGACGCGACTCAGGACATCGCGCACGGCGGAGTACTCATCGTGGCGACGACGCGTCTCGGGAAGCAGGTGCAGAGCCAGCCGGGCGTGCCTGGATGAGCGGCCAGCGGCCTGTGCGTGCACGCGTCGGGGCTAGCTGTCGCCCGCTGCCCGGCTCGCCCTGGCTGAACGGCCAATATTCAAGCCCGCGCTGCCAAGCTACCATCCGACAGCTTTGCCAACCAATTGCACACAGGGAGACTCGATGAAGAAGGCAGCACTCGCAATGCTCGGCGCGCTCGCCGGCGTCGTGATGCACGCCGGGGTGGCCAGCGCGCAAAACGCTACGGCGGCGCCATCAAGGCTCGACGACATCATCAGCCGCGGAACGTTGCGCGCCTGCACGACCGGCGACTACAAGCCGTACTCGTTTTACAAGGGGGACGGCCAGTTCGAAGGTATCGACATCGACATGGCGGAATCGCTCGCGAAGTCGCTCGGCGTGAAGGTCGAGTTCGTCAAGACTTCATGGTCGAACCTGATGAACGATTTCATCGCGAAGTGCGACATCGGTATTGGCGGCGTGTCGCCGACGCTCGAGCGCCAGAAGCACGCGTTCTTCACGCAGGCTTACATGATCGACGGGAAAACGCCGATCGTCCGCTGTGGCGACGTCAACAAATATCAGACGGTCGCGCAAATCGATCAACCTGGCACGCGAGTGATCGTCAATCCGGGCGGGACCAACGAGAAGTTCGCGAAACAGTATTTCGCGCACGCAAACGTGACCGTGTATCCGGACAACGTGACGATTTTCAGGCAGATCCTCTCCGGCAATGCCGACGTCATGGTCACGGATGCGTCGGAAACGCTGCTGCAGCAGAAGCTCAATCCGGGCTTGTGCTCGGTCCATCCCGACAAGCCGTTCCAGTACGGGGAGAAAGCATGGCTGCTGCCGCGCGGCGACGTCGCGTTTCAGCAATACGTCGATCAATGGCTGCATCTCGCGCGAGCCACCGGGGAGTATCAAGCCATTTCCGATAAGTGGTTGAAGTGAAGACGGCGCGACCATTGCGCCTGTCGGCGGCTAAGGCGTTGCGACACGGCGCCAGCAGCCGCCGAAAGCCTGATGTTTTCGTGCAGGGGCAGCAGGCGGATGTAACCAACGGCGATGCCATCGACCCGAGACATCGAACCAGACTCACGTTATGGCGGTGTCGTTGGCCTTTTTTGTGCGCTATGGCTCGAGGTTTGCCTGCTCGCATTGCAACACGGGTCGTCACCGAACTGCGCCGTATTTCGGGCCGGAGTCGCGACTGTTGTAACAACGGGAATTCATCGCTCGAAAGGTGCCCATGCAACGATTGCATGCGGAATCGCGGCGCGATTTCCGCCGCAATATGCGTCGGGAATGGCATCAAACATGCGCATGAATTTGCTGCGGGGGCATCGGTAATACTTACTTTTTGATTTGTTATTTTTGGCAATAAATCCCGGAGAGCCTTATCTGGCGGGCGTTACAACCTGAAACACTTTGTTACCGCGTTCCTAAGTTAATTCGCCCACAATGCCCTCAACGGTTTCAACACGGATGTGGCCGGGTGCGTGGTGTGAGCGGATGCGATGCACTTGCCGGTCGGCGGATGCCGAAGCCCTGTGAAGGGGCATCTCTGTTGGGGCCGTAGTCGACGCAGGGTCGTCGTGATATCCGTCCCATCTTTGGTCTCCTCGCGCTAACCCCGTAGCGTGTGGTTTTTAGCGGGCTCCAGGCCCGCTTTTTTTTCGTCTGGTCAAACGTTTGCGCGCTACGAGACAACGGCCGCGCAACGTCGGTTTGTGCGCCCCGCTTCCCGTTCGCCCCCGATGGGCAGTGCGCCGGGGCAAGCTCATGCCGTCTTGTCTTCCCTGAGCTTCAGTTCGCCAATCATCCGTTCGCGCATCACGAATTTCTGCACCTTGCCGGTCACGGTCATGGGCAGTTCGTCGACGAAGCGGATGTATCGCGGCACCTTGTAGTGCGCGATCTGTCCCTGGCAGAACTGCTGAATTTCTTCGGCCGTCGCCCGTTCGCCCGCACGCAGCACGATCCACGCACATACTTCCTCGCCGTACTTGTTATCCGGTACGCCGAATACCTGCACGCTCTGGATCTTCGGGTGACGGAACAAAAACTCCTCGATTTCGCGCGGATAGACGTTTTCGCCGCCGCGAATCAGCATGTCCTTCAGGCGGCCGACGATGTTGCAGTATCCTTGCGCGTCGAGCGTCGCCAGATCCCCCGTGTGCATCCAGCCATCGACGATGCTCTCGCGCGTCTTCGCGTCGTCGTTCCAATAGCCGAGCATCACGGAATAACCGCGCGTGCATAGCTCACCGGTTTCGCCGACCGGCACGACGTTACCGAGCGGATCGACGATTTTCACTTCCAGATGCGGCTGGATGCGCCCGACGGTCGTCGTGCGCTTGTCGAGCGGATCGCTCGTCGAACTTTGGAACGACACCGGGCTCGTCTCCGTCATGCCATAGGCAATCGTGATCTCGCTCAGATGCATTTTCGAGACGACCTTCTTCATTGTCTCGATCGGACACGGCGAACCGGCCATGATGCCGGTGCGCAGTCGCGAGAGGTCGTATGAGGCAAAGGCCGGATGGTCGAGTTCGGCGATGAACATCGTCGGCACGCCGTGCAGCGCGGTACATTTTTCCTCAGCGGCCGCCGCCAGCGTCGCCGCGGGATCGAAGCCCTCACCGGGAAACACCATGTTCGCCCCGACCGACACGCATGCGAGCACCGACAGCACCATGCCGAAGCAGTGATACAGCGGCACCGGAATGCACAGGCTGTCCTGCTCGCTGAGCCGCATCGCCATCGCGATATAGCGCGCGTTATTTACAACGTTATGGTGCGTGAGCGTCGCGCCCTTCGGATTGCCCGTCGTGCCGCTCGTAAACTGGATGTTGATCGGCTCCCGGCACGACAGTGTCGTACCGATTGCATCGAGCCGCGCGACATCGAGCGACGCACGCCCGCGCTCGATCACGTCGGAAAAACTCAGCATCCCCGGCGATTCAGTGTCGCCCATGCGGATCACATACCGTAGCTCTGGCAGCCGCGCGGCATGCAGCTCGCCCGGCGCCTGAGTCGCCAGTTCGGGCGCGAGTTCCCGCAACATCTCGAGGTACATCGACGTCTTGAAGCGCTCGGCACTGATGATCGCCTTGCATCCCACCTTGTTCAGCGCATATTCGAGTTCCGCAAGCCGGTAGGCCGGATTGATGTTGACGAGGATCGCGCCGATACGCGCGGTCGCGAACTGCGTCAGGAGCCACTCGACGCGGTTGGGGGACCAGATGCCGACGCGGTCGCCCTTCGCGATACCGAGAGCAAGCAGTCCGGAAGCGAGCACATCCACTTCTTGCGCGAACTCTCGCCACGTCCAGCGGATGCGCTGTTCGCGAAACACCACGGCCGGCCGGTCTGGAAAGCGCGCGGCCGTGTCACGCAGGAACTCGCCGACGGTCGCTTCGCTCAACGGATTTTCAGTCGACCCGCGTACGTACGACAGTCCATCCGCCGGTTCGATGAGCGCACCTTCGCCCGAGCTATGCGTTGCCATGGTGTTGTCTCCGTGAGCGCAGGCGCTCGATTGAAATGAATTTGAAATCGATTGTGCACCGACGCGAATCCAGCCGGCATCAAGTGTTACCCGCAGCGCCGCAGCGCAGCGTGCGGGCCGCCGGGAGCCGCCGTTTCTGTCCGACGCTGCAGATTCTTACGACCTTTACGTAAACGTCAATTAAATATTAAAAAAAGCAGCCGCGCGGGCTGCTTTTTTCTGCTTCGTACTGCTTCAGTGCTGGCCGCGCAGCTTGCGCAAACGCTGGATTGCCGCGAGCTGTGCCGTCGCATACGCGAGTTCCGCCTGAGCGGTCGCGTACTCGAGGTTCGAGCCCGTGTTCTGCAGCGCCTCTTGCGCACGCTTGCGTGCGTCTTCGGCCTTGGCTTCGTCGAGATCCTTGCCGCGAATCGCCGTGTCGGCGAGGACCGTCACTGCGCCCGGCTGGACTTCGAGGATGCCGCCGGCGACGAATACAAACTCTTCTTCGCCGTTTTCGACTTCGATGCGCACCGCACCCGGACGGATCCGCGTGATGAGCGGCGTGTGACCCGGCAGAATGCCGAGTTCGCCCGCTTCGCCCGGCAGCGCGACGAACTTTGCCTGGCCCGAGAAGATTTCCTCTTCGGCGCTGACGACGTCTACTTTAATGGTTGCCATATGTGTCGACTCCTGTCGACGAGAGTGAGCGGTCAAGCGCTCACTCTCGTCCCATGCAAGGCGGGTTGATCGTAATGACAAGCGCGGGCTTTGCGTATCGATACATCAACCGTACCGGCACGCGCGAGGCCCGCGCCCGCTTCGTTACACCCGACCTTTACTGGATCTTCTTGGCCTTTTCAAAGGCTTCGTCGATCGTGCCGACCATGTAGAACGCCTGTTCCGGCAGGTGGTCGCACTCGCCTTCGACGATCATCTTGAAGCCACGGATCGTTTCCTTCAGCGGCACGTACTTGCCCGGCGAACCCGTGAACACTTCAGCGACGTGGAACGGCTGCGACAGGAAGCGCTGGATCTTACGAGCGCGCGCGACAGCCAGCTTGTCTTCCGGCGCAAGTTCGTCCATGCCCAGAATCGCGATGATGTCGCGCAGTTCCTTGTAGCGCTGCAGCGTTTGCTGCACGCCGCGCGTAATCGTGTAGTGCTCTTCGCCGATCACGTTCGGGTCGATCTGACGCGAGGTCGAATCGAGCGGGTCCACGGCCGGGTAGATACCGAGCGAAGCGATGTCACGCGACAGCACGACGGTTGCGTCGAGGTGACCGAAGGTCGTCGCCGGCGACGGGTCGGTCAAGTCGTCTGCAGGGACGTAGACCGCCTGCACCGACGTGATCGAGCCAGTCTTGGTCGACGTAATCCGCTCTTGCAGCTTGCCCATTTCTTCAGCCAGCGTCGGCTGATAGCCCACTGCCGACGGCATACGGCCAAGCAGTGCCGACACTTCCGTACCGGCCAGCGTGAAACGGTAGATGTTGTCGACGAAGAACAGCACGTCGAGGCCTTCGTCACGGAAGTGCTCGGCCATCGTCAGGCCGGTCAGCGCGACACGCAGACGGTTGCCCGGCGGCTCGTTCATCTGGCCGTACACCAGCGCGACCTTGTCGAGAACGTTCGAGTCCTTCATTTCATGATAGAAGTCGTTCCCTTCGCGGGTACGCTCGCCCACACCGGCGAACACGGAGTAACCACCGTGCTCCTTCGCGATGTTGTTGATCAGTTCCATCATGTTCACGGTCTTGCCCACGCCGGCGCCACCGAACAGACCCACCTTGCCGCCCTTCGCGAACGGGCAGATCAGGTCGATAACCTTGATGCCAGTTTCGAGCAGTTCGGTCGACGGCGACAGTTCGTCGAACGCCGGAGCCTTCTGGTGAATCGCACGCTTGGTTTCGCTGGAGATCGGGCCCGCTTCGTCGATCGGACGGCCCAGCACGTCCATGATTCGGCCGAGGGTCGGCTTGCCGACCGGCACGCTGATCGGGTTACCCGTGTTCTTCACGATCGTGCCGCGGCGCAGACCGTCCGAAGCACCCAGACAGATGGTACGGACCACGCCGTCGCCCAGCTGCTGCTGGACTTCGAGCGTCAGCTCCGAACCTTCGAGAATGAGCGCGTCGTAGATCTTCGGCATGGATTCACGCGGAAATTCCACGTCGATCACCGCGCCGATGCACTGTACGATCTTGCCTTCTACCAAAGCAGTAGTACTCATCGCTTTTCCTTTAGATACTCAATTCTTCACTCGCGCAAAGGCGCAGTTTCTCCGATGGGTGCGCCGCTGCGGGCGCACACGAAGCGAGCTGCCTGACCGGGGTCAGACCGCCGCCGCTCCACCGACGATTTCCGACAGTTCTTTTGTGATCGCGGCCTGGCGGCTCTTGTTGTACTTGAGCTGCAGATCGTTGATGACCGTCTTCGCGTTGTCCGAAGCGGCCTTCATCGCGACCATGCGGGCCGATTGTTCCGACGCCATGTTTTCCGCGACGGCCTGATAGACCAGCGCTTCGACATAACGCACCAGCAGTTCGTCCACCACTGCCTGCGCATCCGGCTCGTAGATGTAGTCCCACTGTGTGCTCGGGGTCGTACCGTCTTCTTCCTTGCGCTCGAACTGGTCCGCCGACAACGGCAGCAACTGCTCGATCACCGGCTCCTGCTTCATCGTGTTGACGAAGCGCGTGTACGCGAGGTACACCGCCGAGACCTTGCCTTCCGAGTACAGGTCGAGCTGCACCTTGACGGCGCCGATCAGTTTTTCCAGATGCGGCGTATCGCCCAACTGTACGACGTTCGACACGACCCTCGCCTGCAGACGGTTCAAAAAGCCCAGACCCTTGCTGCCAATCGCAGTTGCCTCGATCGTCTTGCCCTGGCCTTCCAGTTCCTTGAACTTCTGCAGCGACGCGCGCAGCACGTTGGTGTTCATCCCGCCGCACAGACCTTTATCAGTCGTGACGAGGATGAAACCGGCCGATTTCGCGCCTTCGTTCGACACCATGAACGGGTGACGATACTCCGGGTTGGCACAGCTCATGTGTGCAGCGATATCGCGGACCTTGTCGGCATACGGGCGAGCAGCGCGCATGCGCTCCTGAGCGCGGCGCATCTTCGATGCGGCCACCATCTCCATCGCTTTCGTGATCTTTCGCGTGTTTTGCACGCTCTTGATCTTGCCGCGAATTTCCTTCATTCCAGCCATTGCTTGCTCCTTTGTCGGCCCGAGTTAGCGCTTCAGCGCTTACCCGGGTCCCATGCAAAGCGGCCAAAACAGCGCGGGAGCATTCGCATGCGGCCCGCGCCGCTTCAAGGTCCGCTTATGCCTTGCGGATCACTCGCGGATCAATAAGCGCCGGACTTCTTGAAGTCTTTGACGGCCGTGTGCAGCAGGCCTTCGTCGTCCTTCGAGAGTTCCTTGGTATCTTCGATGCGCTTGACCAGGTCAGCATGGCTCGACTTCAGGGAGTCGCGCAGGCCCTTCTCGAACGGCAGGACCTGAGCAACTTCGAGGTCGTCGAGATAGCCATTGTTCGCCGCGAACAGCGAGACAGCCAGTTCCCACACTTGCAGCGGCTGATACTGCGGCTGCTTGAGCAGTTCCGTCACGCGGCGGCCGCGCTCGAGCTGCTTGCGGGTCGCTTCATCGAGGTCCGACGCGAACTGCGCGAATGCAGCGAGTTCACGGTACTGTGCGAGGTCGGTACGGATACCGCCCGACAGCTTCTTCACGACCTTCGTCTGGGCCGCACCACCCACACGCGACACCGACACGCCAGCGTTAATTGCCGGGCGGATACCTGCGTTGAAGAGGTCAGTTTCGAGGAAGATCTGGCCGTCGGTAATCGAGATCACGTTCGTCGGAACGAATGCCGTCACGTCGCCTGCCTGCGTTTCGATGACCGGCAGTGCCGTCAGCGAGCCGCTCTTGCCCTTCACTTCGCCGTTGGTGAACTTCTCGACGTACTCTTCCGAGACGCGAGCAGCACGCTCGAGCAGCCGCGAGTGCAGATAGAACACATCGCCCGGGTAAGCTTCGCGGCCCGGCGGGCGGCGCAGCAGCAGCGAGATCTGACGGTATGCCCAGGCCTGCTTGGTCAAGTCGTCATAAACGATCAGCGCGTCCTGGCCGCGATCGCGGAAGTATTCGCCCATCGTGCAGCCGGCGTACGGTGCGAGGTATTGCATCGCAGCCGAGTCCGAAGCCGAAGCGGCCACGACGATCGTGTATTCGAGCGCGCCCGATTCTTCGAGCTTGCGCACCACGTTCATGATCGACGATGCTTTCTGGCCGATCGCGACGTAGATACAGACGAGGTTCTTGCCCTTCTGGTTGATGATCGCGTCGACTGCGACTGCCGTCTTGCCGCACTGACGGTCGCCGATGATCAGCTCACGCTGGCCACGGCCGATCGGCACCATCGAGTCGATCGACTTCAGACCGGTCTGGACCGGTTCCGAAACCGACTTACGCCAGATCACGCCCGGTGCAATCTTTTCGATTGCATCGGTCAGCTTCGCGTTGAGCGGGCCCTTGCCATCGATCGGGTTGCCGAGCGCGTCGACCACGCGGCCGAGCAGCTCCGGACCCACCGGCACTTCGAGAATGCGGCCCGTCGTCTTGACGATGTCGCCTTCCGAAATGTGCTCGTACTCACCCAGAATCACGGCACCGACCGAGTCGCGCTCGAGGTTCAGTGCGAGACCGAAGGTGTTACCCGGGAATTCGAGCATTTCGCCCTGCATCACTTCCGACAGGCCGTGGATACGCACGATACCGTCGGTCACGGAGATCACGGTGCCCTGGTTGCGAACGTCTGCGCTCGCTTCAAGGCCCTGGATCCGACTCTTGATCAGCTCGCTGATCTCAGAGGGATTGAGTTGCATTATTCGCTCCTGATAGTCAATTCTGTTGCGTGCCAGCCGCTAAAGCGCGAGGCGCTTTAGGCCGTCAGGGCCGTGTGCATGCTGGCGAGCCGCGCGCGGACCGAGGTATCGAGCACTTCGTCGCCGACCGTCACGCGTACGCCGCCGATCAGCGACTGATCGACTTCGACCGTCGGCTTCAGCTTACGCTTGAACTTGCGTTCGAGGCTTGCGACGAGTTCGTTCAACTGCGCACCTTCGAGCGGAAATGCGCTGACGATCAGCACATCTGCCGCCCCTTCGCGGGCGTTCTTCAACTCTTCGAACTGCGAGGCGATTTCCGGCAGCAACTGCAGGCGATGGTTGTCCACCAGCATCTGCACCAGATTCTTCGCTTGCGCGTTGTCCTTGAGCGGGGAGCGGACCGCAGCCAGCAGCAGATCGCTGACCTGGGCGCGGCTCACTTTCGGGCTCGAGGCGATCGACAGCACTTCGGGCAGACGCGCAACCTGCGCCAACTCCTGCACGAGCGTGGACCAGGCGGCGATGTCACCAGCTTCGGCCACGCCAAACAGCGCTTCCGCGTACGGACGGGCGATGGTTGCTAGTTCGGCCATGATCAGAGCTCGGCTTTCAGTTGATTCAGCAGGTCAGCGTGCGCTGCCTGGTCGACTTCGCGCTTCAGGATCTGTTCAGCGCCCTTCACAGCGAGTGCGGCGACTTCGCCGCGCAGTGCTTCGCGCGCCTTCACGACTTGCTGATCCGCGTCGGCCTTCGCCTGCGCGATGATGCGGGCGGCTTCCGCCTGCGCCTGAGCCTTGATTTCGTCGGCGACTGCGACAGCACGCTTTTCAGCGTCGGCGATGCGTTGCTGGCCGTCGTTGCGAGCCTGAGCGAGTTCCTGGTCGACGCGCTTGTGAGCGGCTTCGAGTTCCTGCTTGCCCTTTTCCGCGGCGGACAGACCGTCGGCGATCTTCTTCGCGCGCTCGTCGATGGCGTTGATCAGCGGCGGCCACACGAATTTCATCGTGAACCACGCGAGGATCAGGAACACGACCATTTGCGCAAACAGGGTTGCGTTGAGATTCACGGTGCTTCCTTAAACGTTGCTAGTTCGGAAAGTGAAACGGCAAGGCGCTCATCGATTCTGCTCGATCAGCGCCCCAGTACCCGTTCCGCCCTGCGCCTTTACCTGTTATAGCTCAGGCGCAAACCTCCGAGGAACCTCAGCCTGCCAGCTTCGAGAGCAGCGGGTTCGCGAACGCAAACAGCATTGCCACACCAACGCCAATCAGGAACGCCGCATCGATCAGACCAGCCAGCAGGAACATCTTGGTTTGCAGCGGGTTCATCAGTTCCGGTTGGCGGGCGCACGCTTCGATGTACTTGCCGCCCATCAGACCGATACCGATACAGGCGCCGATAGCACCCAGGCCGATGATGATGCCGATACCGATGGCGGTCAGACCCTGGATGTTGGCGATGAAAGCTTGCATGATCACTCCTTTGTGAAAAGTCTTTTAGAACTGGTTGGAACTGGGATTTAAAAACTACGATTCTTTGTCGACTGCGCAGCTCAGTGCGCGTCGTGTGCCTGGCCGATGTACACCAGCGTCAGCATCATGAAAATGAACGCCTGCAGCAGAACGATCAGGATGTGGAAGATTGACCACACTGTGCCGGCGACCACGTGGCCGATGAAGCCAAGCACCGTCGTGTCCGCGCCGAAGCTCCAGAGACTGCCGAGCAGGGCAATCAGCAGGAACAACAGTTCGCCCGCGTACATGTTGCCGAACAGCCGCATGCCGAGCGAGACCGTCTTCGCGACGAACTCGATGATGTTCAGTGCCAGGTTCGGGATCCACAGCAGGGGATGCGCGCCGAACGGAGCGGACAGCAGTTCGTGCACGAAGCCACCGGCGCCCTTGATCTTGAAATTGTAATAAATCATCAGCACGAACACGCCAAGCGCGATGCCGATCGTGCCGTTCAGGTCGGCGGTCGGCACAAGGCGGTGGTGCGGGATGACTTCAGAGAGACCCAGCCAGCCGATCAGGCGGCCCGGCAGGTCGACGGGAACGAAGTCGAGCGAGTTCATCAGCGCGACCCAGACGAACACAGTCAGCGCGAGCGGCGCGATGAAGGTGCGCGAGCCGTGGATCATCGCCTTCGATTGATCCTCGACCATTTCGACCAGCATTTCGATCGCGCACTGGAAACGGCCCGGCACGCCGGACGTCGCCTTGCGGGCTGCCAGACGCAGCACGAAGATCGTGACGAGGCCGCACAGGATCGACCAGAAAAGGGTGTCGAGATTCCACACGTGGATGTCGAAAATCGACGTCTGATGCGCGGTGGAAAAGTTCTGCAAGTGGTGCGCGATGTACTCGGACGGATCCATTGCGCGCGTGCCTTCGCTAGCTGCCATATCGTTAAAGCCACCCAAATTGTCGAAAATCGTCTGAGGCCGCTCCCGCCGAAATACGCTCTCGCGGGAACGCGCCGGGTGCGGGTCCTGTCTCGTCCGCACACCCGTGCCGGCGCCACGCGCCGGCCTTAAATTCTTTTTGCTGCTATTTTTTTTGCTGCTACCTTAGCGCCACGCCAAGGCAATCCAGTAAGTCTTCAACGCGACGAGGTAGGTCACGAGCAGCGGAATCCAGCGTACGTCGTGATACCAGAAGGCGATTGCGACGAACATCGCAATCGTTGTCCCCATCTTGAGTGCTTCACCGATCATCCAGCTCATCACGGTCTCGGTGCCACCCTGCGTTTTCAGTCGTGCCGCGAACAACGCGCCCGGCACCCAGCAGATCGCTCCCCCCAGGAACGCGGACAGCGCAGCAGCGCCGGGCGGCCTGTAGAACAGCCACCACAAGAGCGTTGCGACCAGGGACAAAACCATTTGCGCCGCGACGACCCTGAACGGCGTCACACGCGATGGACGACCCACGCCGGGACCAAACAGCTTTTCCGCCTCGGCCCGCGTGAGCGGAACAATATTGTTATCTTCCTGCACGTCATTCCACGCTTCAGCCGGGTCGAACTGCCGACTGCCGGACGTATCAGGAGCGGAGCGTTCAGCGCGGTGTCTGTCGTCACCACTCTCTGGCGACAGATTCGACATTTTGACCGCCATCGCAGTGTTCCGAAAGTCTCGTTCAGCCCGCGCGTTTACGCAGCGCTTACGGGGTTGCCGTGCAATTAAATCCGGGCGATTGTAAGCGATAGTTGCAGGCAATTCAAGACTTTAGGCCGGGCTATAACGGCGTGAAACGTGCCTTCACCATGCGGTAAAACCTGTGCTAACGACGCAAAAGACGTCAAATGTAAGGTGGACGGGGGGCGGCAAATTCCGTGAAGCGCATGACCCGGATCGAAGCTCGCCGGCAGACCGTTTCGACGCTGCGGCGGACGTCTCGAAAATGCAACAAATGCCACTTTTCCAAGGAGTGAACAGGAGAGATCGCCGACTGACCTGAATCATCAGGGCCGTGAATTCAATGATGATCAAGCGGCTTTGTGATAGCGGCCCGTAAGCATGATTACCGCCCCAATACCGCGCCGCTCGAGACTAGGATTCCTTATTAACTTCCCGTCGGTTATTTAGGAATCCACGGCAATCGCGCGCACGAGGGTACGCCGACTCGCGGCGCTGTTCATGCACAGGCCGTCCGTCGTTCGTCCCCCTTCCCTGTCGAGCGCAGCTGCGCTCAGACGTTCGCGCTCCCGCGCAAGCGAACCAGAATGCCTTCCAGCGCATCGAGATCGCCGAAGTCGACCAACACCTGGCCGCGGCCGCGTCGGCCGAGCTTGATTTTCACCGTCGCCGACAGCAGGTCCGACAGTTCCTCTTCCAGCCGTCGCGTGTCACGGCCGCCATCAGGATTCGCGCGCGCCTTGACCGCCGGCGTTACCTTCGTGGTCATCGCGACCAGCTTTTCGGTCTCGCGCACGGACAAGCGCTTGTTCACGACCTGGTTGGCCAAGGTGATCTGCGTCGCAGCATCGACGGCGAGCAGCGCACGAGCGTGACCCATGTCCAGATCGCCGGCGAGCAGCATCGTCTGAACCGGCGTCGCGAGGTTAAGCAGACGTAGCAGATTCGACACCGCGCTACGCGAACGGCCCACCGACTCCGCGGCCTGCTCGTGGGTGAAATTGAACTCGTCGAGCAGACGCTGGATGCCCTGCGCCTCTTCGAGAGGATTCAGATCCTCGCGCTGAATGTTTTCGATCAGTGCCATCGCAGCGGCGGCCTGATCGGGCACGTCCTTCACGAGCACCGGTACCTCCTCGAGGCCCGCGATTCGCGCCGCGCGAAAGCGTCGCTCGCCCGCGATAATCTCGTAGCGATCCGTCGCGATCGGACGCACCAGAATCGGCTGCATCAGTCCCTGCGCACGGATGCTCGCCGCGAGTTCCTGGAGCGCGCCTTCGTCCATGCGCGTGCGCGGCTGATATTTACCCGCCTGCATCTTGGCGAGCGGCAACACGTTCGGCGCACCATCGATCACTACCGCCTCGGTGATATCCGCGGTGCCGCCCAGCAATGCCTCGAGACCGCGGCCTAGTCCCTTCTTTCTTGCTACTGCATTCATCGTGCTTCCTCGATCCGCTTAGGATGCCTGGTGCGCGTCGCTCAGGGCGCGCACCCGCTCAATCATTTCAGCGCCGAACTGCACGTACGCCTGCGCGCCGCGCGACGCTCTGTCAAACACCACGCCAGGCAGGCCGTAGCTGGGTGCCTCGGCCAATCGCACGTTACGTGGAATCACCGCATCGAACACCTTGTCGCCGAAATGCTCTTTCAATTGATCCGAAACTTGCTGTTGCAACGTGATGCGCGGGTCGAACATCACGCGCAGCAGACCGATCACCTTCAGGTCGCGATTCAGGTTCGCGTGGACCTGCTTGATCGTGTTGACGAGGTCGGACAGCCCCTCTAGCGCGAAGTATTCGCACTGCATCGGAATTACGACGCCGTGGGCGGCGCACAGTCCGTTGAGCGTCAGCAGCGACAAAGCGGGCGGGCAATCTATCAGTACGAAATCGTATTCGCCTACGACCGCCGAGAGCGCCGTCTTCAGCTGACGCTCTCGATGCTGCATGCTCACGAGTTCCACCTCTGCGCCCGCAAGCTCGCGGTTCGCGGGCACCACGTCGTAGCCGACCGCCTCCGGCCGCACACGCGCATCGGCCACCGAGACGTTGTCGACGAGCACCTCGTAGACCGTGTTCGCACACTCGCCCTTGTCGATACCGCTGCCCATCGTGGCGTTGCCCTGCGGGTCCAGATCGATAAGAAGGACTCGCTGTCCCTGCGCTGCCAGGCTCGCGGCCAGATTGACTGTGGTGGTCGTTTTGCCGACGCCGCCCTTCTGGTTCGCAACGCAGAAGATTTTTGCCATCGTTGGTGTGTCCCTATTGCTGCTTGGATGAAGTGAAGATCGTTGGGGGTGCTTTGAGGCCAGATCGACCGTCAGCTTGCGGCGTCCACCCGCACCTCGATCAGATGCCGCTCAGCGTCAAGCGACGGCACGTTCAGCCTGATGATCTGTTCGACGTGGTTGCCCGCAGGCAGCCGCCCGATTTCGCCATCGGGCCGCACACCCTTCATCGCCCAGATCGCCCCCTGATTCGCAACCAGATGACGGGCCAGTGTAACGAAATCCGCGAGTTCTGCGAATGCACGCGAGACGATTACGTCGAACTTTGCCGGTACTTCGGCGCCAGGCCGCAGCGTCTCCACGCGGCCGGTCACGACCGAAAGGTTCGCGAGGCCCAGCTCGGCCTTCGCCTGTGCCTGGAAGGCGGTCTTTTTGTGAACGATATCGTTCGTGGTGATGGTCCAATCGGGCAGCACGATCGCGAGCACGATCCCCGGCAGGCCGCCGCCCGACCCGACGTCGAGCACGGACGATGGCCCGCGCGGCGCCAGATGCGGCACGATCGACAGCGAATCGAGGATGTGCTGGACCAGCATCTGTCGCGGATCGCGGATCGCTGTCAGGTTGTAGACGTTGTTCCACTTTGCGAGCAGCGCGACATAATCGAGCAGCTTGCGCTGCTGCTCGTCGGCCAGATCGAGGCCGAGCTCACGGACACCGTCCGCGAGCAACGACGCCAGCACCTGCTGGTCGAACCCCCTCTGCGCTGTCGTCATTGCACCACCGGCGTGCTGTCGGCGCCCGGTTCGGCGGCTTTCGGCGGACGACGCCCCAGCCCGCGCTTCAGATGAACCATCAGCAGCGAGATAGCGGCCGGCGTGATGCCCGAAATCCGTGATGCCTGTCCAATCGTTTCCGGCCGGAACTGCATCAGCTTCTGGCGGGCTTCGAACGACAGCCCGCGCACCTCGGTGTAGTCGAGCCCTTCCGGCAGACGGGTGTTCTCCTGCGCCTCGTTGCGCTCGATCTCATCTGCCTGCCGGTCGATGTAACCCTGATATTTGACGCCGATTTCGATCTGTTCCTTGATCTGCGCGAGCAGCACTGGATCTTCAGCCAGCGCTTCAGGTGCGCCGCAGGCGCCATCGCGCAGTCCGCAGACGCCGTCGTAGCTGACGCCTGGACGGCGCAGCAGGTCCGCGAGGCTGTATTCGTGGTCGATCGGCTTACCGAGCAAGGTCGTCGCTTCGTCGGCGGATAACGTCTTGGGATTGACCCACGTTGAGCGCAGGCGCTGTGTTTCACGTGAAACAGCGTCGCGCTTGCGGCTGAACGCGTCCCACCGGGCGTCATCGACCACACCTAGTTCGCGGCCGATCTCCGTCAGACGCATATCGGCGTTGTCTTCGCGCAGGCTCAGACGATATTCGGCACGGCTCGTAAACATTCGATACGGCTCTGACACACCGCGCGTGACCAGGTCGTCGACCAGCACGCCGAGATAAGCCTGATCGCGGCGCGGGCACCACGCCTGCCTGCCTTGCACAAACAGACCGGCGTTGATACCGGCTAGAACGCCTTGTGCTGCCGCCTCTTCGTAGCCGGTCGTGCCGTTGATCTGACCGGCAAAGAACAACCCACTGATCACCTTGGTTTCCAGCGATGCCTTGAGCCCGCGCGGATCGAAATAGTCGTATTCGATCGCATAACCGGGCCGCAAAATATGCGCATGCTCAAGGCCGCGCATCGAACGCACCAGCTCAAGCTGCACGTCGAACGGCAGGCTCGTCGAGATTCCGTTCGGATAGAACTCGTTAGTCGTCAGCCCTTCGGGTTCGAGATAGATCTGGTGCGATTCCTTCGACGCAAACCGGTGAATCTTGTCCTCGATCGACGGGCAATAGCGCGGCCCCACCCCTTCGATCACGCCCGTATACATCGGCGAACGATCGAGACCACCGCGGATGATGTCGTGCGTGCGTTGATTCGTATGCGTGACCCAGCACGGCACCTGGCGCGGGTGCTGCTCCACGCGGCCGAGGAACGAGAACACCGGCACCGGATCAAGATCGCCCGGCTGCTCTTCGAGCTGGGAATAGTCGATCGTGCGGCCATCGATGCGCGGCGGTGTGCCGGTTTTCAGACGCCCTTGCGGCAGCTTCAGTTCTTTTAGCCGCGCCGACAGCGAAACCGCTGCCGGGTCACCGGCGCGGCCGCCAGTGTAGTTGTTCAAGCCAACGTGAATCTTGCCATCGAGGAACGTCCCGGCCGTCAGCACCACCGCGCGCGAGCGGAAACGAATGCCTACTTGCGTGACGGCGCCGACGACCCGATCACCCTCGACCATCAGATCGTCCACGGCCTGCTGGAACAGCCACAGATTCGGCTGATTCTCCAGACGATGACGGATCGCCGCCTTGTACAGCAACCGGTCAGCCTGAGCCCGTGTCGCGCGAACCGCTGGTCCTTTCGAGGAATTTAGAATCCGGAACTGGATGCCGCTTTCGTCGGTCGCGGCCGCCATGGCGCCACCGAGCGCGTCGACTTCCTTGACTAGATGGCCTTTGCCAATACCGCCGATCGACGGATTGCAGCTCATCTGCCCGAGAGTCTCGATGTTATGGGTCAAAAGCAGCGTTTTATTGCCCATGCGCGCCGACGCCAAAGCGGCCTCGGTGCCGGCATGACCGCCGCCGACGACGATTACGTCAAATTCTGTGGGAAAAAGCATCGCGGGATCTCACGTCAGAACGTCGCGTGAGCCTTCAAAGGAAATGTATGGCCGAATTATAACGGGTTCGGTTTCGGCCCGAATTTCGTCCGATTGGCGAAACAATAAAAAAGCGGTGTGTTTCACGTGAAACACACCGCTTGAAGAGAGCGGGAGCCGCGAAAAAAAGGCAGGCTTACGCGACCTTTTTAGCCAGACCGAGATAGGTTTCGATCACACGTGGATTCTGCGCCAGATCAATCGCCTGTCCTTCCAGTGCCAGTTCGCCAGTTTCGAGCACGTAACCGTAGTCCGATATCTGCAACGCAGCGCGCGCATTCTGCTCGACCAGCAGCGTCGCGACGCCCGTCTGCCGTAGCGCGCTAATGATGTGAAAGATTTCCTTGACGATCAGCGGCGCGAGACCGAGGCTCGGTTCGTCGAGCATCAGCAGGTCGGGCTTGCCCATCAATGCGCGTCCGACCGCCAGCATCTGCCGCTCGCCACCGGACAGCGTGCCGGCCGCTTGCTTGCGCCGCTCCTTCAGTCGCGGAAATAGCTCGAACACCGGTTCCATCTGATCGAGAAAATTGCGCTCCCCTGCCCGCTTGCGACGGTAGGCGCCAAGCAGCAGATTATCTTCGACCGTCATCGACGCGAACAGCTCACGCTTCTCGGGCACCAGGCACATACCGAGCGCGACCCGTTTTTCGACCGGCATCGCGCTGACGTCTTCGTCCCGATAGGTAATCGCGCCCTTCGCTTGACCGGAGACCGGCAACGCGCCCATGATCGCATTCAGCAATGTCGATTTTCCAGCCCCATTCGGGCCGATCACCGAGACGATCTGTCCCGCTCGTACCTTGATCGCCGCATTGTGCAGCGCCTCGACCTTGCCATAGCGGACCGACAAGTGGTTCACTTCGAGAATTGGCCCCGCCGACGCTACACCGATCGTCGTCCCGTCTTCCATCATTCCACCCCGCCCAGATATGCTTCGAGCACCGCCGGATCCTGCTGCACTTCCTGTGGCAGACCTTCGGCGATCCGTGTGCCGAATTCCATGACCACGAGCCGGTCCGTCAGATTCATCACGAAATCCATGTCGTGTTCGACGAGCAGTACGCTCATCCCCTCCGCCTTCAGCCGGCGCAGCAGGTCGGCAAGCTGCAGTTTCTCCTGATAGCGCAAACCGGCCGCTGGCTCGTCGAGCAATAGCAGAGTCGGATCGCAGCACAGCGCGCGCGCAATTTCGAGAATTCGCTGCTGCCCGAGCGCGAGGCTGCCCGCTTCGTCATACATATGCTGTTCGAGCCCGACGCGGCGAATCTGCCGCGCCGCTTCGGCCATGAGCCGCGCCTCTTCCGCGCCATTCAGCCGCACGACGCTGCGCCACACGCCCGCGTGCCCGCGCAGATGCGCGCCGATTGCGACGTTCTCGAGCACGCTCATGCCCGGCAGCAGCTTCACATGCTGGAACGTCCGTCCGATACCCCGCTTGACGATTTCACGTGAATTCAACGCATCGATGCGCTCGCCACGGAACGTGATCTCGCCACTCGTCGCCTGAAGCACGCCCGTCACGAGATTGAACGTCGTCGACTTCCCGGCGCCGTTCGGCCCGATCAGCCCGATGATCTGCCCTGCTTTGACCTCGAAGCTCACATCGTTCACCGCGATGAGGCCGCCGAACTGCTTGCGCGCCTTGTTCACCGTCAGCAGGCTTTCGCCCGTCTCCGGCTTGTTGCGCTGCGGCAGAGACTCCGCATGATCCGCATGATCCGCGAGATGCGCCCGCGGGCCGCGCGGGAAGAAGCGCGCGAAGAACGGCCACACGCCCTGTCGCGCGTACTGCAGCAGCAGCACCATGAGGACGCCGAACACGATCACCTCGAAGTTCCCGTTCTCGCCGAGCAGTTTCGGCAGCAGCGTCTGTAGATAGTCCTGCAGCACGGTCAGAATCGCCGCGCCGAGCACCGCGCCCCAGACGTGCGAAACGCCGCCCACCACTGCCATGAACAGAAACTCGATGCCGTGATTCAGCCCGAATGGCGTGGGATTCACCGCGCGCTGCAAGTGCGCGTACAGAAAGCCCGACACAGATGCGAGCATCGCCGCATAGACGAAGATCACGACGCGCATCCAGCCAGTGTCGACACCCATCGACTCCGCCATCAGGCCACCGCCGCGCAGCGCGCGAATCGCGCGGCCGGGCCGGCTATTAAGCAGATTCTGAACAGAGACGACTGCCCCGAGCACGACCACCCAGATCAGGTAATAGATATGGCGGCCAGACTCGAGGTTTATCCCAAAAACATTCAACGCCGGGATGCCGTTGATGCCGTCGTACTTGCCAAGCATGTCCAGATTGCCGAACAGGTAAAACAGCGCGAGCCCCCACGCAATCGTGCCGAGCGGCAGAAAATGGCCCGACAGACGCATCGTCACGAGACCGAGCATCAGCGCGATCAGCGCGGTGACGATGACACCAGCGATCAGCGCGAGCCACGGCGACACGCCGAAGTTCGTCGTCAGATACGCGGTCGCATAGGCGCCGATGCCGACGAACGCGGCCTGCCCGAAGCTCGTCATGCCACCGATACCGGTCAACAGCACGAGGCCGATCGCAACGATCGAATACAGGCCGATGTAGTTGAGCAGCGTGACCCAGTACTCGGGCACATGAAGCGGTTGCGGCAGCACCGGTAGCGCGAACAGGACGATGAGGAACAACCAGAAGAACTTCCTTTGCATAATCGGCTGCATCGCGTCACTCCTCTTCCTCTTCGGCGTGCGGGCTCGCAAGACTGCGCCACAGCAGCACCGGGATGATCAGCGTGAACACGATCACTTCCTTATAAGCGCTGGCCCAAAACGACGAATACGACTCCAGCAGACCCACCAGGACCGATCCGGCCGCCGCGAGCGGATAGCTGACCAGACCGCCGATGATCGCGCCAACGAAGCCCTTCAACCCGATCAGGAAGCCTGAGTCGTAGTAGATCGTCGTGAGCGGTGCGACGAGGACGCCGCACAGTGCGCCGAGCCCCGCCGCCAGCGTGAAAGCAAGACGCCCCGCCTGCGTCGTGCCGATGCCGACGAGCCGCGCGCCGAGCCGGTTCACCGAGGTTGCACGCAATGCCTTGCCAGAGATCGAACGATCGAAGTACAGGTACAGCGCGCCAATCAGCACGACGGCCGTGCCGATCACCCACAAGCTCTGTCCGGAGACCGACAGAGTACCGACGTTGAACGTCGCATCGGAAAAACCGTTCGTGCGCGAGCCCTCCGCGCCGAACATCACGAGGCCGAGACCGACCATCGCGAAATGAACCGCCACCGCGACGATCAACAGCAGCAGCGTGGTCGCCTCGGCGATCGGCTCGTACGCGAGCCGATAAACGAACGGTCCCATCGGAATCACGATCAGCAGCGTCAGCGCGATCTGCACGATCATCGGCAGCGGTTGCAAAAAGATGCCGCGCGTGAGCGCGTAGACCGCAATCGGAAACAGCAGGTACTTCCCTGCCAGCACCGGCAGCGTAGTTGCCGCATGACGGCGTCGCTGCGCATGCCGTAACACGGCCGCCGTCTCGACGACGAAACATGCAGCGCCCATCGCCATCAACAGCCAGCACGTAGCCGGAAACTTCTGCGTCTGAAGTGCGGCGAGTGTCAACGCGCCATACGAAACGAACTCCCCTTGCGGGATGAAGATCACCCGCGTCACGGAAAACACCAGCACCAGCGCAAGCGCAAGCAGCGCATAGATCGCGCCGGTCGTGATGCCGTCCTGCGCGAGGATCGCCGCAATTGATAGATCCATACTTCCTCATCCTGAAGCGTCGAAAACGAAAAAAACCGGAAACAGTCGTGACGGCGCGGCTCGAGAAGCCGCCCACCTGTAAAAGACAGCGTGCGCCAAATGCAGGTTTGTCCCGAAGCAGCGAAACCACATTTTTGCGCGCCGCGCGCGCCCTGCGCGGGCAATAAAAAAGACGCGTCAACTGCACGCGTCTTTTTCGATGAGGTCCCGTGGCGCAGCGCCTTCGCTCAGTCGCCGGTCAGCTTCCACTTGCCATCGACGATCTGCACCATCACGCGCGCCCGCTGATCGAGACCGGCGTGGTCGTTCGCGCTCATGTTGAAGATGCCGTGCGACGCGGAAAGATCCTTCGTGCCTTCGAGCGCAGCGCGCAGAGCCTCGCGGAATGCCGGCGTGCCGGGCTGGCCCTTCTTCAATGCGAGCGGGATCGCCTGCTGCAGCAGCAGGCCCGCGTCCCATGCGTGACCGCCGAACGTCGACACCGAGCCCGCGCCATACGCGGTTTCATACGCGTGCTTGTACGCCAGCGCGCTCTTCTTCACGGGATTCGCATCAGGCAGTTGCTCGGCGACCAGCAGCGGGCCGGCGGGCAGCCACGTGCCGTCGCAATCTTTGCCGCACACGCGCAGAAAATCGTTGTTCGCGACGCCGTGCGTCTGATAGTACTTGCCCTTGTAGCCGCGCTCCTTCAGCGTTTTCTGCGGCAGCGCGGCCGGCGTGCCCGCGCCCGCGATCAGCACCGCGTCCGGGTTCTGCGACATGATCTTCAGCACCTGGCCCGTGACCGATGCATCGTTGCGTGCAAAGCGCTCGTTCGCGACGATCTTGATCTTCGCGAGCTCAGCCGCCTTGCTGAATTCCTTGAACCAGCTTTCCCCGTACGCATCGGAAAAGCCAATGAACGCGACTGTTTTCACACCGTGATTCGCCATGTGCTGCGCGATCGCGGTAGCCATGAGGATGTCGTTTTGCGGCGTCTTGAAGACCCATGCGCGCTTCGCGTCCATCGGTTCGACGATGCCCGCGGCGGCGGCCAACGAGAGCATTGGCGTAGAGGTTTCGGCGGCGACGTCGATCATGGCAAGCGAGTTAGGCACGACGGTCGAGCCAATCAGCGCATCGACGTGATCTTCGCTAGTGAGCTTGCGGGTGTTCTTGACCGCCTGGGTGGAGTCGGTCGCGTCGTCGAGGACGATGTAGTCGACTTTCTGGCCCGCTACTTCTTTCGGCAGCAGCGCAATCGTGTTCTTTTCCGGAATCCCGAGCGAGGCGGCTGGCCCTGTTGCCGACACGGTCACACCGATTTTCACGTCCGCGAATGCATGACCGCTCCATGCAGTCGAAACTCCGGTGGCGACCACTGCCGCGCTGATCCATCGCAATGTCGACTTCATCCTGCTCCTCTATTAACCCCATTATTGAACTGCAACTAAATCCACGGATTCAATTGCCGACCCAGCGGCTGGTGACGGCGAGTTTAGCGGACGCAAGCGCCGCGCCGCAAGCAGCCAGCAGACCTGTGACGTTTAAATGCAGCGCGTTGCGGACAATAAGAATGACTTGCGGATCAGCGGAAATTGCGCTGAAGAAATTCGAAAGCGCAAATGAAAAAGCGCTGTTGGATATCAATCCAACAGCGCTTTGTTCTGGGCACTTAGTGCCTCAATTGTCTCCTCGTTCTCCACCTGCAAATTCGTGGTGCATCAGAACTGGGTGAAGATTAAACGACCGCCTAAGCAGTCACAACTAGCAATTACCCTAGTGGTGCACTGCGGCACCGAACTGGGGCACGTTCGGCGGGACTGACATCGCACAATCTGCCACAAGTTTGCTCGGCGCTCGGATTCAGCGGGCCTTCAGGAAGACGCAAAATTAGATCGGACACCGAAGAAATGGTTTATCGCACTGCATCAAGCGTCCGACCTTGCAGGCACGATCAAGCCGATAATCTCAAGCCCGCAGCGGCCGCACGCGTGCGACGATCTCTCCAACAATGCCGCGCCGGAACGCCAGCACACATGCGATAAAAATCAGCCCCGTGACGATCGTCACCGACTCGCCGAGCGAACGGAACCAGTCGATGCCGGTCACCGACGCCAGCGCGGAGCCGATATCGCCGAGCCGGTCTTCGAGCGACACGATCAGCGCGGCACCGAGCAAGGGACCAAACAGCGTGCCCATGCCGCCTACCAGTGTCATGAGAATCACGAGGCCGGACATCGTCCAATAGGCATCGCTCAGCGTTTCGAAGCCTTGCACCAGCACCTTCAGCGAACCCGCGAGACCCGCGAGGCCAGCCGACAGAATGAATGCGAGCAGCTTGAAACGGTCGGTGTCGTAACCCAGCGACACCGCGCGGGGCTCGTTCTCCTTGATCGCGACGAGCACCTGCCCGAACGGCGAATGCACGATGCGCACGATCAGCAGGAACGCTGCGACCATCACCGCTAGCACGACGAAATACAGCGCGACATCCGATGACAGACTGAGCACGCCGAACAGCTTGCCGCGCGGCACGCCTTGCAGGCCATCTTCACCGTGGGTGAATGGCGCCTGCAGGAACACGAAGTAGACCATCTGCGCAAGCGCGAGCGTCACCATCGCGAAGTAGATGCCCTGACGGCGAATCGCGAAAAAGCCGACGACGAGCCCGAGCAGCGTCGCCACCGCGGTACCGCTCGCCACACCGAGCTCCGGCGAAAGGCCGAGCGTCTGCATCGCATAGCCGGTCACGTAGCCAGCCGACGCAAGGAACATCGCGTGACCAAAGGACAGCAAGCCCGTATAGCCGATCAGCAGATTGAAGGCGGCCGCGAACAGAGCAAAGCACATGACCTTCATCACGAAGAGCGGATAGATGCCGAGCACCGGCACCGCGAGCAGCACGATCAGCAGCAGACCGTAGAGCGCTTTTCTCTGCATCATTTTTCCCTGCCGAAAAGACCCGCCGGACGCACGAGCAGCACGAGCGCCATAATCACGAAGACCACGGTCGCCGACGCTTCCGGGTAGTACACCCGCGTGAGTCCTTCGACTACGCCGAGCATCAGGCCGGTCAGAATCGAACCCATGATCGAGCCCATGCCGCCGATCACGACCACCGCGAAGACGGTGATGATCATCGACTGGCCCATCAGCGGCGACACCTGAATCACCGGTGCCGCGAGCACGCCGGCAAACGCCGCCAGCCCGACGCCAAAGCCGTAGGTCAGCGTGATCATCAGCGGCACGTTGACGCCGAACGCCTCGACGAGCTTCGGATTTTCGGTGCCCGCGCGCAGATACGCACCAAGCCGCGTCTTTTCGATCACGAACCACGTCGCGAAGCATACGGCGAGCGACGCGACGACCACCCACGCGCGATAGTTCGGCAGGAACATGAAGCCGAGATTGGTCGCGCCCGACAGCGCCGATGGCACATCGTACGGCTGGCCTGACGAGCCGTAGATCGAGTGGAACACGCCCTCGATCACGAGCGTGAGACCAAAGGTCAGCAACAGGCCATATAGATGATCGAGCTTGTAGAGCCAGCGCAGCATCGAGCGCTCGATCGCAACGCCGAGCACGCCGACGACGAGCGGCGCGACCACCAGCATCACCCAGTACGGCAGATTGAAATACGACAGCCCCATCCACGTGAGCATCGCGCCGAGCATGAACAACGCGCCATGCGCGAAGTTGATCACGTTGAGCAGGCCAAAAATCACCGCCAGCCCGAGGCTCAGAATCGCGTAGAACGAGCCGTTCACGAGCCCGAGCAGTAGCTGGCTCAGCATCGCCGGTAGCGGAACGCCAAAGATGTCCATTGAAGCCCTTAGCCCTTCAAGCCATCGTCAAGGTGAGATCGGTCACGCACGATCCAGCCGGCACGCGACGAGCGGACGCTGCTCATCACGTGCGGCATCTGAAACGCTCAACCGCCAGCGCGTGCCCTGCACCGCCGACGGTACTCCCGGGTCCGCGCGGTCCGCGACCGCTTACCCGGGGCCCGCGCTTACTTCCACAGCGCGCAGCGGGTCTGCGCTTTGGTCGTGAAGGCCTGATCGCCGGGAATCGTTGCTGTGATCTTGTAGTAGTCCCACGGCTCCTTCGATTCGGCCGGTGTCTTCACCTGCATCAGGTACATGTCGTGGATCATGCTGCCGTCCTGACGGATGTAGCCCTTCGCGTAGAAGTCGTCGATCTTCGTCTTGCGCAGCTGCGCCATCACCTTGTCCGGATCGGTGCTGCCGACCGCCTGCACCGCCTTCAGATAGTTCATCGCCGCCGAGTAGTCCGCAGCCTGCAGGCTCGACGGCATCTTCTTCATCTTGTCGAAGTAGCGCTGCGACCACTTGCGTGTGTCGGCGTCCTTGTTCCAGTACCAGCTGTCGGTCAGCACGAGACCTTGCGTCGTTTCGAGACCAAGGCTGTGCACGTCGTTGATGAACATCAGCAGCGCCGCGAGCTTCATCGTCTTCGTGATGCCGAATTCCTTCGCCGCCTTGATCGAGTTGATCGTGTCGCCGCCAGCGTTCGCGAGGCCGAGTATCTGCGCCTTCGACGCCTGCGCCTGCAGCAGGAACGACGAGAAGTCCGACGCCGACAGCGGATGGCGTACCTCGCCGAGCACCTGGCCGCCGTTCGCCTTCACGACGTCCGAGGTCGCTTTTTCAAGCGCCTTGCCGAAGGCGTAGTCTGCCGTCAGGAAATACCACGTCTTGCCGCCCTGCTTCGTCACCGCCGAGCCCGTGCCATTTGCCAGCGCCGTCGTGTCATACGCGTAGTGGATCGTGTAGGGCGTGCATTGCTCGTTGGTCAGCGTATCCGCGCCGGCGCCGACGTTGATGTAGACCTTGTGTTTCTCGCCCGCGACGGTGTTCGTCGACAGAGCGGTCGCCGAGTTTGTGCCGCCGATCACCACGTCGACGCCATCGCGGTCGAACCATTCGCGAGCGCGCGACGCCGCGATGTCCGCCTTATTCTGGTGATCCGCGTACAGCACCGTGATCGGCTTGCCGTTGACCTTGCCGCCGAAATCGGCGACCGCCATCCGGATCGCTTCAAGACCACCCTGCCCGTCGATGTCCGCGTACAGTCCCGACAGATCCGTGATGAAGCCGATCTTCACGGCATCGTCGGCCGCTTGCGCGCTGCCCAGCGTCAGTGCGGCGCCGGCAGCGACCGCGAAACAGAGTGAGGCAAGCCGCGCGAGTGGATTTCTTTTCATGCGTGTCTCCTGGTTCTTCGCTTGTGGTTATCAGAGGCAGTCGGGCGTGAGGGAGTCCGTGTCTGTCTATACGCCCAGTAAATCGTGGAGCACCGGCATCTTGCCTTCGAGCTCGCCGGCCCCGAAATGCTCGACGATCGTGCCGTGCTCCATCACGTAGAAACGATCCGCGAGCGGTGCGGCGAAACGGAAGTTCTGCTCCACCATGACGATCGTGTAGCCGCGCCCCTTGAGCGTGACGATCATGCGCGCGAGCGCCTGCACGATCACGGGCGCGAGCCCTTCCGAGATTTCATCGAGCAGCAGCAGATTCGCGCCGGTGCGCAGAATCCGCGCGACCGCCAGCATCTGCTGTTCGCCGCCTGAGAGCCGCGTGCCCTGACTCATGCGCCGCTCATGCAGATTCGGGAACATCGCGTAGATCTCCTCGAGCGACATCATGTGCGCCTTGTCGCCGATGGGCGGCGGCAGCAGCAGATTTTCCTCGCACGACAGGCTCGAAAAAATACCGCGCTCTTCCGGGCAATAGCCGATGCCGCAATGCGCGATGCGATGCGTGGGCAGATCGATCGTTTCGCGTCCGCCGATACGGATCGAGCCGGTGCGGCGACCCGTGAGGCCCATGATTGCGCGCAGCGTCGTGGTGCGGCCCGCGCCATTGCGACCGAGCAGCGTCACGACCTCGCCGCGGCCGATCGACAGATCGACGCCGTGCAGAATGTGGGATTCCCCGTACCAGGCTTGCAGTCCCGCGATTTCCAGCGCGGGTGCGCCGCTTTTCGTTTGGTTCGCTTCGAGGCCTTCGCGCTCGACCGTCGTATTCATGCGTGGGCTCCGGCGAGCGCCGCGTCGGCGCTGCCCATGTAGGCTTGCATCACGAGCGGATTCTTCGACACTTCCGCGTAGCTGCCCTCGGCGAGCACTTCGCCCCGTTGCAGTACGGTGATCGTGTCGGAGATACCGGCGATCACGTTCATGTTGTGCTCGACCATCAGGATCGTGCGGCCTGCCGATACTTTTTTAATCAGCGCGGTCACGCGATCGACGTCCTCATGACCCATGCCTTGCGTCGGTTCGTCGAGCAGCATCAGTTCCGGTTCCATCGCGAGCGTGGTCGCGATTTCGAGCGCGCGCTTGCGGCCGTATGCAAGCTCGACCGTCAACACATCGGCGAAATCGGTCAGGCCGACCTGGGTCAGCAGATCCATCGCGCGATCGTTCAGACTCCGCAGCGTGCGTTCGCTCTTCCAGAAGTGAAACGCGGTGCCGAGCGAGCGCTGCAAGCCGATGCGCACATTCTGCAATGCCGTCAGATGCGGAAATACCGCGGAGATCTGGAATGAACGAATGATGCCGCGCCGTGCGATCTGCGCAGGACGCTCGCTGGTGATATCGACGCCGTTGAAAACGATCTGACCCGCGGTGGGTTCGAGAAATTTGGTGAGCAGATTGAAGCAGGTGGTCTTGCCCGCTCCATTGGGGCCGATCAGCGCATGGATCGAACCACGGCGCACGCGCAGGTTGACCCCGTTCACGGCGACAAAGCCTTTGAACTCACGGGTGAGGCCACGCGTTTCGAGAATCGTATCGCCGAGAATCATGTTCCCTTCCATGCGGAGTAAGGCGAAGCACGTCGATCGTTCCGCGCGAAGCTCTGCGCGACTTGTTATGTTGGCGGCACCCCTTGCCGCTCGTTGGCGTGCTGCACCAATCCCGAGATCATCGATGGCGCTGCCCGCAGCATGGCTGCCATTGTCGCCCCAATGATGCAGCGCATTCATTGGGATTTGCACTTAGTGAATGAGGCCCGCTCCGTGCGCACGCGAAGCGCGGTTCATGCGCCTCGCGTGCGCGCGGAAAACATGACCGATGCGCTCGCGCGGCATGTCACACAGCTGACATCGACGCGGCGACGCTCGTGGGCGCGGCCATGCCGCCGCTCACGCGCGCGCGGCGATCCTCGCGGATCATCTCGCTCGCACGCTCGGCGATCATCAGCGTCGGCGAATTCGTATTGCCCGACGTGATGTTGGGCATCACCGAGGCATCGACCACCCGCAACCCTTCCACTCCGAAAACGCGTAGCCTGCTATCGACGACCGCGGCGGGATCGTCGGTCGTGCCCATGCGGCAGGTGCCGACCGGATGAAAGATCGTCGTGCCCACCGCGCCCGCGGCCTGCTGCAATTCTGCTTCGCTCTGATACTGGAGACCCGGCAGAATCTCACGCGGCTGATAACGCGCGAGCGCAGGCGCCGCGACGATGCGACGCGTGAGCCGCAGCGCATTCGCGGCGACGTGGCGGTCGTAGTCGGTCGACAGATAGTTCGGGGCGATCAACGGCGGCGCAGCCGCATCGGCCGACGCAATATGGATGCTGCCGCGCGACGTGGGGCGCAATTGACAGACCGAAGCCGTGAACGCATTGAAGCGATGCAGCGGTTCACCAAAGCGATCGAGCGACAAGGGTTGCACGTGATACTCGAGATCGGGTCGCGAGAGCGAACGATCGTCGGCGTCGGACCTCGCGAATGCACCGAGTTGCGACGGCGACATCGACATGGGTCCGCTCTGAAACAACGCGTACTGCATGCCGATCATCAGCTTGCCCCACCAGTGCGCGGATATTGTATTGAGCGTGCGCACGCCCTGCACCCGATACGCCATGCGCAGCTGGAGATGGTCCTGCAGATTTTCGCCGACGCCGCGCAGATCCTGAACGACCTCGATGCCGAGATTCTGCAGACGCGCACCATTGCCGACGCCGGACAGTTCGAGCAGTTGCGGCGAGTTGACCGCGCCCGCGCAAAGAATCACTTCGCAACGCGCTTTGACGAGATACTCGGCGTCGCTGCCCCGATATTCGACACCGTTGCAGCGGCGGCCATCGAACACGACACGCTGCGTGTGGGCACCGGTAATGACCGTCAGATTTCCGCGCTTCAGCGCGGGCCTCAAAAATGCCTTCGATGCATTCCAGCGAACGCCGCGCTTCTGGTTGACATCGAAGTAGCCGACGCCGGTGTTGTCGCCGCGGTTGAAATCGTCAGTGGCGGGAATGCCGGTTTGCTGCGCGGCTTGCGCGAATTCTTCGAGAATCTTCCATTTGAGGCGCTGCTTTTCGACGCGCCAAGGTCCGCCCGCACCGTGCGATTCGGTGGCGCCGCCGTAATGGTCCTCGCTGCGCCTGAAGACCGGCAGCACCGCGTTCCATGACCATGCGCTGTCGTTCGTGACGCGCGCCCATTCGTCGTAGTCTTCGCGCTGGCCGCGCATATAGATCATGCCGTTGATCGACGAACTGCCGCCAAGCACGCGCCCACGCGGATACGACAGCGCGCGGCCGTTCAGCCCTGGCTCGGCCTGCGTCTTGTACAGCCAGTCCGTGCGCGGATTGCCAATGCAGTACAGATAGCCCACCGGCACGTGGATCCAGTGGTAGTCGTCTTTGCCGCCAGCTTCGAGCAACAGCACGCGGATATCGGGATCTTCGGTGAGCCGGTTCGCCAGCACGCAGCCCGCCGTGCCGGCCCCGACGATGATGTAGTCGAACTCGCCCTCGAGCCGCCGTCGGGTTCCGGGCGTACTGTCGCTATGGTTCATCGTTCAGTCTCCTAAGCATTTCTGCCGCGCATGCGTTGAAGCTCGAGCGCTTCTGACGCATGCGCGGCGACGCGCTTTTATTTTTTCTGGCACGCGTGCGGACTTGCTGTCGCGCACAGCCGCCCGCCTATTTGGCGACCGGCATCGTGAATTCGGCGCCCTTCGCGATGCTGTCTGGCCAGCGCTGCATGATGCTCTTGTAGCGCGTGTAGAAACGCACGCCTTCCTCACCGTACGCATGATGATCGCCGAACAGCGACTTCTTCCAGCCGCCGAACGAATGCCACGCCATCGGTACCGGAATCGGCACGTTGATGCCGACCATGCCGATCTCGATCTGCCGCGAGAACGCGCGCGCAATGCCGCCGTCGGAGGTGAACAGCGACACGCCGTTCGCAAACTGATTCGCGTTGATCAGCTCGACGGCGGAGGCGAAGTCCGGCACGCGCACGACGCACAGCACCGGTCCGAAAATCTCCTCGCGGTAGATCTTCATCTCGGGCGAGACGTCGTCGAACAACGTGCCGCCGAGGAAAAAGCCCTTCTCGTACCCCGCGACCGTATGACCGCGGCCATCGACGACGAGCTTTGCGCCCGCCGCGACGCCGGCGTCGATATAGCCGACCACCTTGTCGCGATGCGCGCCGGTAACGAGCGGCCCCATCTCGGCGGCCGCTTCCATGCCATCGAGGATCTTCAGGCTCTTCACGCGCGGCGTCAGACGCTCGATCAGTTCATCGGCGATATGCCCCACCGCCACCGCCACCGAAATCGCCATGCAGCGCTCGCCGGCCGAGCCATAAGCGGCGCCGATCAGTGCGTCGACGGCTTGGTCGAGATCGGCGTCGGGCATCACGACGAGGTGATTCTTGGCACCGCCCAACGCCTGTACACGCTTGCCGTGCTTCGTGCCTTCCGTGTAAATATATTCGGCGATCGGCGTCGAGCCGACGAACGACAGCGCGCTCACTTCCGGATGCACGAGCAGCGCGTCGACCGCGACCTTGTCGCCGTGCACGACGTTGAAGACGCCGTCCGGCAAGCCCGCTTCCTTGAGCAGTTCGGCGAGCCGGTTCGATGCGGACGGATCGCGTTCGGACGGCTTCAGCACGAAGGTGTTGCCGCACGCGAGCGCGACGGGGAACATCCAGCAGGGCACCATCATCGGAAAATTGAACGGCGTGATACCCGCGACCACGCCGAGCGGTTGACGCAGATTCCAGTTGTCGATGCCGCCACCGATCTGATCGGTGAAGTCGGTCTTCAGCAGATTCGGAATGCCGCACGCAAATTCGACGATTTCGATGCCGCGCATCACCTCGCCTTTCGCGTCGGAAAACACCTTGCCGTGCTCGCGCGTGATCAACTCCGCGAGTTCGTCGTGATGCCGGTCGAGCAATTCCTTGAACTTGAACAGCACGCGCGCTCGTTTGATCGGCGCGGTTTCGCTCCATGCGGGAAACGCGGCTTTCGCGGCCGCGACCGCGGCATCCACCTCAGCGACGCTCGCGAGAGGCACTCGCGCGCTGACGCTGCCGAGCGCCGGATTGAAGACATCGCCAAAGCGCCCGCTCGTGCCTTCGACGGGCTTGCCGTTGATGAAATGGCTCAGCGCGCGTGCGCCGGCCACGCGGCGCGCGGCGTCGCCGTGGGCGCTTTCGGTGGGCGCGGTTTCGCTGGGATATGTCTCGCTCATCTTGTTCCTCGTCCTGTGAAGTCTTCCGCCTTGCGCGCGGTACTGCGCGCCAAAGCATGCTGAATGCCAAGCGTACGGCCCGTGCGGGCGACAAATCCAATGAGTAATGCTCAATTGCACTATAAGCCGCGCTAATATCACGTCATGGATCTGACTCTGCTTCGGGCCTTCGTCACCGTCGCACGCGAGGGCAACCTCACCCGTGCCGCGGTGCAACTGCACCTGACCCAACCTGCCGTCAGCCTGCAAATCAAGCACTTGCAGGAGACGCTCGGCGTGACGCTGTTCACGCGGACTTCCCACGGGCTGGCCCTCACGCGCGACGGCCAGGCGCTGCTGCCGCACGCCGAACGCGCGCTCGGCGCGGCTGCCGACGTGCAACGCGCCGCGCAGACGCTGCGCCAGGAAGTGCGCGGGCGACTGCGCATCGGCACCATTCTCGACCCCGAGTTCCTGCGCCTCGGCGGTTTCCTGAAGCAGCTCGTCGAGACCTGGCCGCAGATCGAAACCGCGCTGCGTCACGGCATGTCGGGCTGGGTGCGCGAGCAGATCCGCGCGGGCGAACTCGACGTCGGTTACTACATCGGCCTGCCCTCCGACGAGGGCACCCACGACGGCGCCACGTTTCATGCGGTCACGCTCACACATTTCCAGTATCGCGTGCTGGCGCCGGCGGGCTGGAAAGATCGCGTGAAAGGTGCGCGCGACTGGCGCTCGCTCGCGGCGCTGCCGTGGATCTGGACGCCGCCCGCGTCCGCGCACAACCGGCTGCTGTCGCGGTGCTTCGGCGAGGCGGGCGTGAAGCCGGTCAAGGTGGCTGAGGTGGACCAGGAGCCGTCGATGCTCGATCTGGTCAAGTCGGGCGTCGGTCTTACGCTCGCGCGGGACGCGACCGCGATCGCCGAAGCGCATGCGCACGCGTTGACGATCGTCGACGGCATCACGGTGCCGACCCAGTTGAGCTTCATCACGCTCCAGGAGCGCAAGGACGAGCCGGCGATCGCGGCGGCGTTGAAGCTGATCGAACAACAGTGGGCGATTTGAGCGGAGACGGTCCGGCTCGCGGTGCGATATGAGTCTCGCTAATGCCCGCCGATCTGCCACCCGGGCGCCGCCCTGAAACCGAGTCGTCACGGACTTTTTGCTAGATTGTCGGTTTGCCCGCGCCGCGACCTCGCGCCGCTCTCCCTTCCGCCTGACTTTGTCCTTCCCGGCGGCTCTCCCCGACAACACCGGCAACCGGGGAGGCCGCCGCTCACTCCATCCATCGACAGGAGCTTGACATGGCACGCAACATCGAAATCAAAGCCCGCGCCCAGCATTTCGACGAATTGCGCGAGCGCGCCGCGCAGCTCGCGCCTCAGGCGCCGCTGATCTTCCGCCAGCAGGATTTTTTCTACGATGTGCCGCGCGGCCGCCTGAAGCTGCGTCAGTTCGACGACGGCACGCCGGCCGAGCTGATCTTCTATCAGCGCGACGACCGCGACGGTCCGAAGGCGTCGTATTACACGCGCAGTCCGGTGACGAATCCCGAAGCGATGCATGCGCTGCTTGCGACCGCCTTGACCACCCGCGGCATCGTCTCGAAGGAACGGCACGTGTATCTGATCGGGCGCACGCGGATCCATCTGGATCGCGTCGACGGTCTCGGCGATTTCGTCGAACTCGAAGTGGTGCTCGCGCAGGACGACGACGAAGAAGGCGGACACGCCGAAGCGCACGCGATGTTCAAGAGCCTCGGCGTGTCCGAAGCGGATCTGGTGCCGGTCGCCTATGTCGATCTGCTCAATGCCGAAGAAGAGCCAAAGGCGGCGGCATAAAGCTCCCGTCTACGCAGGAGCCGCGCCCAAGCCTGCGCGGCTCCCTCTTTCCACGAGCCGGCACGGCCGGCAACCTCGTCAGTCCCTCAACCCGCCGCCGCCCCCGGCGCCAGATGCCCCAACGGCAACGGCCCATTGCGCTTGAATGTGGTCAGCACGATATTCGAACGCACGCTATCGACGCCCGGCACGCGCATCAGCTTCTTCATCACGAAGGTCGACAGGTAGTTCAGATCCGGCGCGACGATGCGCAGCAAATAGTCGGCATCGCCGACGACCGCGTGACATTCGAGCACTTCGGGCAGTACGTCGATTTGTTGCTGAAACTGCTCGATGATCGAATCGCCGTGATGCTTCAGCTTCAGGCTCGTGAAAGCGGTGACGCCGAGCCCGAGCTTTTCGGGCCGCAGCACGACGCGATAGCCATCCACCACACCGACCTGCTCCAGCCGCTGCAAGCGCCGTCCGATCTGCGACGGCGACAGCGGCACCTGCTCGGCCAGTTGCTGATGCGTGGCGCGCCCGAAGCGCTGCAGCACGTCGAGCAGCGCGAGATCGAAGTGATCGAGTTCCAGCATACCTAATTCCCGCATTAAACGGCCATTTTATACACGATAATTGCGTACTGTGGCCATACTCCGCGAATATTGCTCAAGAAACAGTTCGACGCCTGTCTCGAAGCGCGCGCCGACTCGACGATCGCCCAGCCGCGCGAACGCTACGGTGCAGTCGGTGATGCGGTCCGGCGACAGCTCTACGCGCGACCTTGCTCAAAGGCCGCGGCTGCGATGAATTCCTCGCGGGGGTCGAGCGCATCGGCCTGCCGTCCCACCGGGTGCCGTGCTTCGCCGACGTCAACGCAAAGCTCACGCCGCCGCCTGCGTTCGCGATTTGTCCGGCCATGTGCCGCTGCTGATTAACCCGATGTTCGCCGACTACATGCACGCGTACGGCCACACCGCGCTGGCGGCCCATCACGCGGGCGCACTACCGCTACTCGCGCGGCTTTATTGGCACACAGTGGAGTTCGGGCTGATCCGCGATGCCGCAAATTGGAACGGCGTGAAAGGGCAATGCAGGCAATTCCCTAGGTAAACCTTCAGTTCTACAGGCTATTATTAAGTTGAACGTAAGCTTCCCACGCCTGCCGTGCAATCGGGTCGAAACGATCCAGTGATAGCGACTTCCGACGCTGTACAATCAGCAGCGCATATGGCTTGGAGAGCGCGCTTGCCTCCTTGCACAGAACGAGTTCGTCGCCGCTCGAAGGTGAGCGGGCCCGCCAGAAGTTGATCGCGGCTTCCAGTTCGTGAATGCTTATCTCGGACATGACTTCGTGACGGCTGGCAAGGTGCTACGGGACGGCCCGACAGCGGCTTTGCGGCGCGTTTTCCACCGCTTCTCGCGCTGCCTGTGCAGCAGGCGCCCCGGCGAACCACTTGCCCAAACGCCTAAACCCATTGTACTTGAGCGAAATCCATGCGACTCCTTCTGATCGAAGATGACCGCCCCATCGCACGCGGCATCCAAAGCAGTCTCGAACAAGCCGGCTTCACTGTCGACATGGTCCATGACGGCATCTTTGCCGAGCAGGCCCTCACGCAAAACCGCCACGAACTCGTGATTCTCGATCTGGGTCTGCCGGGCATCGACGGCATGACGCTGCTGTCGCGTTTCCGCCAGAGCAATCGTCACACGCCGGTGATCATCCTGACCGCGCGCGACGAACTGAACGATCGCGTCCAAGGCCTGAACTCGGGCGCCGACGACTATATGCTGAAGCCGTTCGAACCCGCCGAGCTCGAAGCGCGCATTCGCGCGGTGATGCGCCGCAGCGGTCCGCACGGCGACATGCCGCGTCCGGAGGTGTCGCTCGGTGGCGTGCGCCTGTCGGGCGTAGATCGCCGCATCTTCAACGACGACAAGCCGCTCGAGTTGTCGCCGCGCGAATTCGCGGTGCTCGAAATGCTGCTGCTGCGTCATGGCCGCGTGGTCAGCAAGGCGCAACTTCAGGATCACCTCACGCACTTCGGCGGCGATCTCGGCGATACCGCGATCGAAGTCTACGTGCACCGCGTGCGCAAGAAGCTCGAGAACTGCCGTGTCGAAATCGTCACCGTGCGTGGCTTCGGCTACCTGTTGCAGGAAATTCGCCAGGCCGCATGATCGTCGTGAAGGCCGCGCATCGAGTCGCGGCCTGACGGCGCCGGACCGGCGCCGCGCCGCGGCTGTGCCCGCCGCGCGCCGAGCCGGCATCCCGACTGTCTCTGGGCGCTTCGCGTCGTTGCCACCGCAGTTGTCACTATCCCGCGCATACGATCATGCACCAGCCGGCCGCCGCCAATAGTCTGCGCCGCACGCTGCTGCGGCGCCTCGCTGCTCCCCTGTCGCTGCTCGCGCTGATGAGCGGTCTGATCGCTTACTGGCTCGCCTGGCAGTACACGCAGCACGTGGTCGACCGCTCGCTCGCGGACCTCGCGACCGCAATTTCCAAACAGATTCAGATTGCCGGACCGGACGCGCCCGTCACGGTGCCGCCGCTCGCGCAGGCGATGTTCTCCGACCCGGTCGAACAACTGGTCTACCGGATCAGCACCGGCGATACCGAGATTGCCGGCGACGACAAACTCCCGCTGCAGGGCACCAACGTGCGCCGCATGCATTACGCGTACGTGTTCGAGACGCAGCACGAAGGCGTGACCGTGCGCGTCGCGCAGGTGCGGGTCGATCAGCCGAGCGGCAATCCGATCGTCGTCGAAGTGGGCCAGCCCGTGCATCATCGCTTCCGCATCGCAGCCGAGTTCCTCGTCGCGATCATGATGCCGCTATTGCTGCTGCTGCTGGCCGGCTGGGTGATCGTCTGGCGCGTCGTCAATCAGCAGCTCAATCCGCTGACTGCGCTCGCCGATTCGCTGAACCGGCAGACCCACACGTCGCTCGAACCGGTCGACGAAACCTATGTGCCGGTCGAGATCCGTCCGCTGACGGGCGCGCTGAACGCGCTCCTCGATCGTTTGAAAGCCGCCCTCGATGCCCAACGCAAATTCATCGCCGATGCCGCCCATCAGTTGCGCACGCCGCTCACCGCGGTGAAGCTGCATGCGGAGCAGGCGGCCGTCGCGCGCGATCCGCAGCAGACGCTCGCGGCCGTTCGCGAGCTGCGCGCGGCGGCCGATCGCGCGGTGCGGCTGTCGAATCAGCTACTGTCGCTCGCGCGCGCCGAGCCGGGCGAGCAGGCCGCCCGCTTCGTCAATGTCGACATGGCCGCGCTCGCATTCGACACCGGCGCCGAGTGGGTGCCGCGCGCGCTGCGGGTGCACGTGGATCTCGGCTTCCAGCGCCTCGACGATCCGTCGAACGGTGATCCGTTGATGGTGCGCGGCAGCCCGGTGCTGCTGCATGAGGTGATCGCGAACCTGCTCGACAACGCGCTGAAGTATGTGCCGCCCGCGCGCGCCGACGGTGCGCGTATCACGGTGACGGTTTCGCAGACCTTGATCGACGATCTGCGCATGGCCGAGATCGTCGTCGAAGACAACGGGCCGGGCGTGCCGCGTTCGCAGCAGGCGGATCTGTTCAAGCGGTTTTTCCGGGGCGACGGACAGGCCGACGCGGGCGTCGACAGCGGCGCGGGTCTCGGCCTCGCCATCGTCCACGACATCATGGTGCTGCATCATGGCAGCGTCCATTACGAGGATGCGCCGGAGGGAGGCGCACGCTTTATCGTGAGAATTCCGTTGTTGCCGCGTGGCGGGTCCGCCGATGCTGCCACCAGCCACGATGCGAACGCGCGGCACGCCACAAAAAAACCGGCGCACTCGGCGCCGGTATAGCGATTTGAGTGGCCCGCGCTCGCGAGCCGCGCCTCATTTCTTCTTCGATTTCTTCGCCGGCGTGCCGGACTTCTCCGGCTTGCCGCCGCGCTTGCCCTTCTGCGGCGGCGCCAGCATCGTGCCGCGGCACTTGCGCGCGCCGCAGCGGCATTCGTATTCCTTTTTCAGCTTCTTTGTCTGGCGCGCGTCGATCACGAGCCCGTAGTCGTAAAAGACTTCCTCGCCTTCGGCGATATCGCGCAGCGCATGCACATACACGTGCCCGTCGATTTCCTCGGCCTCGCAGTTCGGTGCGCACGAATGGTTGATCCAGCGCGCACTGTTGCCGTTCACCTTGCCGTCGATGACCTTGCCGTTATCCAGCGCGAAATAAAACGTGTGGTTCGGTTCGGCCGGATTATGCGGATGACGGCGCAACGCTTCTTTCCAGCTAATCCGCTCGCCCTTGTATTCGATCAGCCGCTCCCCTGCCGCAATCGGCTCGAGAGCAAACACGCCTTTGCCGTGCACACCCGAACGGCGCACGGCGATCCTGCGTGAATTCATTGAATGAATCCTTGTGAAGAACTGGGGAATGAGGTCTGGTTATCGTCAGGCGCGTCTAGCGCGCGGCAATTTCTGACGCAAATAACAAACGCGGCGCCCTGCAAGCGCCGCGTCGACTTGCGACGCGCATTGCGCCACAACCGGCATCCTACACGCTGTCGACGGCTTCCTTCAACCGTCAGCCGCTGCGTTCGTTCAACGTGCCACGGGCGTCACCGTTGACCGAACGAAATCTCGCCGAACAGCGCTTTCTGATCGCGCGGCTGCGAACGCCAGTACTGCGGTGGCGCTTCGACCGTCGCGCCGAGTTGCGCGGCGGCATGCCACGGCCAGCGCGGGTTATAGAGCAACCCGCGAGCTAGCGCGATCAGATCGGCATCGCCCGCTTCGATCAGCTGCTCGGCGTGCAGCGGATCGGTGATGAGTCCAACGCCGATCGTCGTCAGACCGGTTGCGTGTTTGACCGCCTTCGCGAAGGGGATCTGATAGCCCGGTTCGAGGGGGATTTTCTGCAACGGCGACACGCCTCCCGACGACACGTCGATCCAGTCGCAGCCGCGCTTTTCCAGCTCGTGCGCAAACGCGATCGTATCTTCGAGCGTCCAGCCGCCTTCGACCCAGTCAGTCGCCGACACGCGCACGCCGACCGGTTTGTCGGCAGGGAACGCGGCACGCACGATGTCGAAGATTTCGAGCGGAAAACGCATGCGATTTTCGCGCGAGCCGCCGTAGTCGTCGGTGCGCTGATTCGCGATCGGCGACAGGAACTGATGCAGCAGATAGCCGTGCGCGGCATGCACTTCGAGCGCATCGACGCCGAGACGCGCGGCGCGCCGCGCGGATGCGGCGAACGCCTCGCGAATCCGCTTCAGGCCGGCGACATCGAGCGCAAGCGGCGGCTCCTCGCCCGCTTTGTGCGGCAAGGACGACGGCGCATGCGGGAGCCACCCGCCCTGCGACACCGGAATCAGCTGGCCGCCTTCCCACGGCACATGGCTCGACGCCTTGCGGCCCGCGTGCGCCAGTTGCATCGTCACGCTGATATGCGAATGCTTGCGGATCGCGGCCAGCACCGGCACGAGCGCCTCTTCGGTCGCGTCGTCCCACAAGCCGAGATCGCCCGGCGTGATGCGGCCATCCGGCTCGACTGCGGTTGCTTCGATGCACAGCATGCCCGCGCCGGACAGCGCGAGACTGCCGAGGTGAATCATGTGCCACGCGACCGCTTCACCGCGTTCCGCGGAGTACTGGCACATCGGGGAGACGACGATACGATTGGGAAGCGTCACGCTACGCAGCGTGAGCGGAGAGAAAAGCGCGCTCATGGATTACGTCCAATGAAAGCCCGAGAGCGATCGAGCATAGCACTGCAAGCGGATTGCTGCATGAACGTGGCGGCGGACCGGACGCCAACGAGGCCATTCGGCTAGCCGGTCAGATTTTCGGTTCGACCTGATCGAGCCATTCGCCGAACATGCGGCACGCGGCGGCTTCGAGCGCAGGGCCGTATCGAGCGGTGTCGGCGCGCAACCGACGCGCGTCGATGCCGCGGCCGGCTAGTTCGTTCGCATTCCCAATCAGCCAGGGCTCGAACCGGTCGGCCCGGATCTCGGGATGACACTGCAAGCACAGCACATGATCGCCCCATGCGAAGGCCTGATTCTCGCAGGCCGGAGTCGATGCGAGACGGGTCGCGTTGGCGGGCAGATCGAAGGTATCTCCATGCCAATGCAGCATCGACGTATGAGCGCCATCCAGATGGCGTAGCGGCGAGACCCGGCCGGCATCGGTCAGCGTGAGCGGCGTCCAGCCGAGTTCGGCCTGAGCCGCCGGATAGACGCGCTCACCGAGCGCCCGCGCGATCAGTTGTGCGCCGAGGCAGATGCCGAGCGTAGGCAGACCGGCGGCGATGCGTTTTTCGATCAACGACAGCAACGGCTTGAGCGTGGGATATAGCGCTTCGTCAGTGGCGCTGAGCGGGCCGCCGAGCACGACCACTAGCGACGCGGCAACCGGATTGGGCGCCTCGATACGGGCGACGCCCACATCGAGATAACGGACGGGACGCCCGCGCTCGCCGAGCACGAGCTCGAGACTGCCCAGATCCTCGAAGTGCACATGGCGAATCGCCAGTACTTCCCGGTTCATCGGCTTGCCCCATCTTCAGGTTAACTAACGACCGGCCCCCAACGCCCCGACCCTTGCACGGCGCCGGCCGGCAGACAGGCGGCGCCTGCCGCCCGCCGCTGCCGGCCAAACCATGTTAGCGGATTGCCCCGCAAGGCGCCGCGTTACTGGGCGAAGATCTTCCAGGTCTTCTTTTGAGTGGCGACGTCAGCGGTTTCGTGCACGGAGCAGTCGAGACGCAGATCGGTGTCCGCCATGTTCAGGTCGAGCAGCGCGCAATGATGCGGCGTTTTCTTTGGATTCTTGCTCGGCTGGAGATGCGTGCAGCTCAGGCACATGCGATGCGAGGGGATCGTATTTTGCGCTTCGAGCTGATAGATGGTCTTGAGCAGCGTGCGATAGAACACGGCCTGCTCCTCGTCGCGCAGCGTACCGACCGCCTTGCTCAGGAAGTCCGGCCATTGCGCCGCACGTTTGGCGGCGGTGCGGCCACGCGAGGTCAGGCGTACCGCGAGCGCGCGACCGTCGTCGAGCGCGCGACGCTTTTCGACGAGGCCCTTGGTTTCGAGCGTGCTCACCGCATCGCTGGTGGTCGCGGCGGTCAGCGCCGTTTCACGCGCGATTTCGCCGAGACGCATCGGCCCCTTGCGTTGCATCAACAGCACGAGAATTTCGCCCTGGGTCGGCGTCAGGCCTGCGCCTTCCGCCCATTCCCAAGCCTGGCTTCGCATCGCCGTGCTCAATCGCAAGAGGCTGTGGGTCACTCGCCCGGTTGCCTGTTCTCCGTATACGCCTTCGCTCATAATCTTCGATTCGTTTATTTACTGTTCGGGTGCAATGCCGGCGACTGCCTGCCGGTATACGCCCGTTGCGTGTGTGTGGTGGCTTCTCCCAACCGCGGATGAAGCCGTTTTTGCTATCTATCTCAAAAATATACCGCCTCGGGGGCTCGAGGCGGCGAAAAACGACATTCTATGCGAGAGCTGCAAATCGTACAGCTAACTTATCCAACGGGGGCTGTGGATAAGCCGGGGAAAACCTTTGGACAGCCTGTGCACCGTTTCGCAACAAGCACTTGCAGCAAGTTGAACGATTCCTCGGTTCTTCCCGCCGGGCTTGGCCGACAGTGATTTCGCGAGCCCAGTTATCATTTCGCCAGCGCGTTGACTTTGCAAGAAATTATTCAGTTGTCCACAGACTTTAACAAGCCTGCTTACGAATACTACGCTTGTATACGTAAAGTTTCGAAAAACCTGAAGGGCTCGGCGCGCGAAAAATCATAAAAAAATTCTTACGAAAAAAAACCCGCGCGTGGCGGGTTTCGTCGAAACGTGGCGTACATGGCGCACGCAAACGGTTTACGTGCAGTCCTCGTGACTACGCACGCCACTGCAAACACTGCTGCCGCACCGCTTCGTGCAAAGACTTTTCCTGCGCAAATACGCTGCGAAGCCACGTCGCGTCATTGACCTGGCCGCGCGCGATCGCGCCGACTTCGGCCAGCGCATTGACCGAACCGAGCGCTTGCGCGTGCGGTGCGATCCGATCGAGCGTTTCGAGGATGTCCTCGGAAATCGTCTTGCGTTCCCCGGTTTGCGGATTGATGCAGGTGCCGCCGAGTCCGAAGCGGCACGCCTCGAACCGGTTGAAGGTATAGACCAGATAGTCGTCTTCCTGAGGCGTGATCGGCTTATCGAGCAGCAGATGACGCGCGAGCGTCTGGATGTAGCAGGCAATAGCCGCGGCGCGATCCACCGAAAAGGGCGTGTCCATCACCCGTACTTCGATCGTGCCGAAGCCAGGCTTCGGCCGAATGTCCCAATAGAAATCCTTCATGCTGTTGACCACGCCCGTGTGGACCATCTTCGAGAAATACTCCTCGAAGCTGTCCCACGTCAGCACGAACGGCGCGCGGCCCGACAGCGGAAACGCGAATACGGAATTGAGCCGTGCCGAATGAAACCCGGTATCCACCCCCTGTACGAAAGGCGATGACGCGGACAGGGCAATGAAATGCGGGATGAAACGCGACATCGAATGCAGCAGATAGAGCGCGCTGTTCGGATTCGGGCACCCGATGTGCACATGCTGGCCGAACACGGTGAACTGCTTGGCGAGATAGCCGTACAGCTCGGAAAGATACTGAAAGCGCGGCGTATCGACGATCTGCCGCTCACTCCATTGCTGGAAGGGATGGGTGCCGCCGCCGCACAGGCCGACGTTCAGATGGTCGGCCGCGGACACCAGCGTGTCGCGAATCTTGCGCAGATCGGCGACCGCCTGCTCGTGCGACGTGCAGATGCCGGTCGACAGCTCGATCATGCTTTCGGTGATCTCCGGCGTGATATTGCCGGGGATTTTTTCATCCTTGATGAGGCGCAGCAGGTCCGTGCCGGCTTTGGTCAGATCATAGTCGTGCGTATTGACGATCTGCATTTCGAGTTCGATACCGAACGTGAACGGTTTCGAATCGATGAAGGGTTCGAGTGACATAGCGTCCCCTGGATCAGGTCGTTTGAAGCGAAGGTGTTGAAAACGGGTTCGTGAAACGCGCGAATCAACCAGACGCGCGTTTCACGCTTACGCCTCGCGCCGTTCGGCGACGAGCGCAAGGCTGCGATAAACGAGCCACGGCCCGAGAATCTGCAGCACAAATATCGAACACATGACGATCGCGCGCAGTTGCGGATCGAAATTCGGATACAGGTTGTACGTATCGTCGACGAGCAGATACGCAAGCGCCGACATGGGTGACAACGACAGCCCGAGCGCGACGCCCTGCTTCCAGTTCAGGCCGCTCGGCTTCGCGAACGCCAGCACACCGGCCAGCTTCGCGACGAGCCGCGCAACAATCAGGCCCAGCGCCGCCACTCCGCCCAACGCGATGTGCTTCCACTCGAACGACGTGAGCGTCAGCACGAACAGGATAACCGTCAGTAGCCAGCCGGCCGTGCCGAAATGCTGCGGCCACAACTGCGGCCGCGCTTCGTGATTCTTCACGATGATGCCCGCGGCGAGCAGCGCGAGAATCGTGGACAGCTTGAACAGATGCGCGATCGCGATGGCGAGCAGCACGAGCCCGAACAGCGCGACGAACGAATGCTCGTCGTGCATGTTAAGGCGCCGATAAAAGAACGTGCAGGTGCGCGCAAGCAGGTACGCGAGAACGAGCGAGCCGACCAGCAGATACACCGGCTGTAGGATGGTCGCCAACACGTTGCCGTAAACCTCCTGATGCAGCCAGCTCGACACGAGCTTTTCAATTACGACCGCATACATGCTATTCAGCGCGGTCAAGGTCAGAAGACGCTGCGTGACCTGGCCTTCGGCGCGCAGCTCCGTTTTGAGCTGGATCATCATCGCCGGGGATGTCGCCATCGCGATCGCGGCGAGTACGGTCGCGACCATCAACGGCACGCGCAGAAACAGAAGCACCGGCAGTACCAGCACGAAAGTCAGCGTGGCCTCGGCGACGCTCGACAGGATCAGCCATGGGTTACGGCGAATCCAGCGCAGATCCAGCCGGCTGCCCAGTTCGAACAGCAACAGGCCGAGCGCGACGTCGAGCAGCGGCCGCGCGGCGCTCGCGGCTTCCGCATCGATCACGCCAAAGCCGGCAGCGCCGGCCACGAGGCCGATCACCGCATAGCCGGAAATACGCGGTAGACGCCACGCGCGATAGCAGAGCTCACCGCACAGACCGGCGGCAAGCAACGCAAGACCTGCCCAGAAAATGGCATCGGGTGATAGCGGCCACGCTGGCAGAAACGAAAACGCCGAATTCATCGTAATGGGTTCTCCTTGGCAGCAACGGCAGACGACACGAACCGACGCAGACGCACGCCGTGGCACGAGCGAACCGAAAGCGCTCGTAGTCGCAAGCGCTTCGCGAAGTCAGCGTTGCGAGGTTTCAATGATCGGATGATCGGAATGCGCCGCGGCCGCAACGAACCGCACAGAGTCCGGCACATTCACGGATGCGGCTGGTGCGACAGGCACGGTGAAGGAACGTCGTCGACTTCGGATCAGATTCTGTTTGACCGGCACCGTTCCATTGCTGCGCTTGCCCTCAGATGCGGTGGCACGACGCGGAAAAGAACGGGGATTGTGCCACAGCTTTTTCCACATTGATCGAAAAGACGCTAACTCGCTGGCAAAACGGTAAATAAGTACCTTATTTTCGCGATGAACGGAAAAAGCGACCTCTTTTCGACATACCGGCCGGTTTTGACTGCGTCGCGAAGAGCGGACTCGAGCGCCAGTGTTATCACGGCATGTGTCGTTTCTTTTGCGTTAACCGCTCGCCCGTTAAAAGGCGTCCAGGTTTACGTGAGGCGATGGCAGATTTGATTACGCGAATTCGAGCGGAATTCAGCTAGTCCGATAGGCGGGGCGCTAGCCCCCGGCTTTGCTGTTTACTGGTTTACCGTATGTATACGTAGTAACAGTTAACAAGATGCCTCTGTTGCTGTGGATAACTCACGTTTACGGAAATAAATCAGCAGGTTGCAGACCGCACAACCGCATGCACAGCATGTGCGGCAGCCGCCGGTATACGCGAGCAACTTTTCGCGCTTTTCCGCGACGTTCGAGTTACCCCGTTTACGTCCACAACGGTTCCACACGACTTGCGCCGGTTAACTGCGCAGTTTTCCACAGGTTGCGGTGGATAAGCTGGAACGCCGGTTAACGGGGCCTAGCCGGTGGCCGGCGCCGATCTGTCCGACGCACCGGTTAACTTCGAAATAATCGGAGCCGGTTAACTGAGCGTTCCCTGCCGCAACGCACGCAGCAAAAAGCGCGCAGGGTCGATGTCTTCGGCGAGATCGCGTTCGAGCGGCCACGGCTCGCCTTCGATTTGCGATGCAATGAGCTCAGCCCCGAGCGCGGCCCACACCAGCCCGCGAGAACCATAGGCGAATGCGCCGTACAGTCCGTCGACGCGTGGCAGATCGAGCGGCCATGCGCCGCGCAGGCGTGCGGCGTCACGCGAAGCCGCGCCTTCGTCGGCGAGCTGGCCGATCATCGGCATGCGGTCGGAGGTCACGCAACGAAACGCCACGCGACCTGCGAGCGCGGTCAGCGGCGCGGCATCGAGTGCGCTTGCGAACGCGGGAAGCATCTGCGCGACGCGCTCGATATTTTCGCGATGACCGTCGGCACGCAGTGTCGTGTCGGTGTCATCGAGTTCATAGGTAGCGCCCGTCAGCGTGACGCCGTTCGCGAGCGGCACCGCGTAGCCCTCGCCGATCACGGGCAACGCGAGCGGCGCGACGCTTCCCTCCGGCAACAAGCTCAACTGTCCGCGAATGCTGCGCGTCGGCGCATATCGCAAGCCGGCGATGCGCGCAGCTTCATGTGCACCCGCGACGATGACGACCGGTGCACGCGCGAGCGCAGTGCCCGCGGTATCGAAGACGGTCCACTGATCGCCGCAGCGTTCGAGGCGCGCGACGTCGACGCCGAAGCGTCGTTCGAGCAGCCCGCCTGCCGCGGCGAGCTGCGCCGCGCACAGCGAGGCCGGCTCGATCCAGCCGCCGCGCGGAAAGAACCAGCCGCCACGCGCGAGCGGCATGCCGGCGAGTTGCGCGGCATCGGCCGCGCTGACGGGCGTCACATAGTCGGAGGGATAGCGGAATGTAGCGATCGCGTCGCTGATCGCGCTCGCTTCGTCATCGTCCGCGGCGATCTGCAGCAAGCCGCGATCGCCCCGCGTGAGCCGGTGCCCTGCCCGTTCGAGCGCGGCCCAGCGATTGAGCGCGTACAGGAAGCCCGCGCGCGTGACGCGCGACGCGACGCTGTCGTCGCGCGAGATCATCGGGTGGAAGACGCCGGCCGGATTGCCGGACGCGTCCTGTGCCACCGACGCATGACGCTCGAGTGAAGTCACGCGCCAACCTCGTGCCGCGAGCCGTTCGATCACCGCGCAGCCAGCCAGCCCCGCTCCGATCACCACCGCATGTCGCGCATCGTGCGCGAACGGCGCGGGTGGCTCATGACGGCGCACGCGCCAGCGCGGCGCGAAGCGGCCGACCAGCATCGCGCGTTTCCAGCCGAAGCCGTCGACCTTCCGATACTCGAAGCCGCATTGCGTCAGCGCACGTTTGACGTCGCCCGCGCTGCTGTAAGTGGCGAAGGTCGCATCATCGCCCGCGACGCGTGCGAGCGACTTGAATATCGCCGGGCTCCACAGCTCCGGATTTTTGGCCGGCGCGAAGCCATCCAGATAAAACGCGTCGGCACGCAGCCGCAACGCGGGCAGGCTTTCGACCGCATCGGCGAAGATCAGCGTCAGCACGACTCGGCCGCCTTCGAATTCGAGCCGGTGCGTGCCGGGCACGAGCATCGGCCATGCGGTAGCGAGCGCGTCCGCGAGTTCGGTGATTAGCGGATCGGAGATCGTGATCGCGAGGACGCGGCGCAGATCGGCCGCGCTAAACGGATGCTTCTCGGCCGACACGAAATGCAGCCGCTCGCAGCGTGCGGGATCAGCGCGCCACGCAGCCCACGTCGCAAGAAAGTTGATGCCGATGCCGAAGCCGGTTTCAAGCACGGTGAACGTGCGACGGCGCTGCCATCGTTCGGGCAATTCGTTGCCACGCAGAAAGACGTGGTGAGCTTGCTCGAGCGCGCCGACGGCGCTGTGATAGATGTCGTCGTAGAGCGGTGAAAAGGGGCTGCCGTTGGGGCGAAAAGCGAGGACGGCGGGGATCAGCGGATCGGTCATGCGCGAGAAAAAACACGCTCAAAAAGGACGCCCGAAAGAGCAGGTTCGATGGTCAAAGTCGGTGCGTCCGGCGCGCGACATGGCCAAAAAGACCCATCGGAACACGTCCGGGCGCTTTGCTGCGTTGGAAAAAACCAACGCCAAGCCCCGCCAGGACTGGGTTTCAGCACTCGTTTAGGGGGTGCGCAGGGGCAAAATTCCGGTTTCCATGCGCGAACGGCCCGAGAACCGCGCATTTCTTCGAAACCCTTATCCTGATTGGGTTTGCGCTGCGCTATCATAGCAAGCGCCGCGAAGGGAGCGGCAGCACGGCCGCCGGATGGGGCTTCTGTCCGGCGCGAGAGATCTTCACGATCAGGACCGCAGCTGCTCGACGGCGCGGTGCGCGCACGTATAATCGGCGCGGTCGCGCTGTTCGTATCAACCTAAACTCAGAAAGGAACCTTAATGAACAAACAGGAACTGATCGATGCTGTCGCAGGACAGACGGGCGCCAGCAAAGCTCAAACCGGTGAAACGCTGGACACGTTGCTTGAAGTGATCAAGAAGTCTGTGTCGAAGGGTGAGGCTGTCCAGTTGATCGGCTTCGGTAGCTTTGGTTCGGGCAAGCGCGCAGCGCGTACGGGTCGCAATCCGAAGACCGGCGAAACTATCAAGATTCCGGCCGCCAAGACCGTCAAGTTCACGGCAGGCAAGGCGTTCAAGGACGCCGTCAACAAGCGTTAAGCAGATTACTGTCGGGTAGTCGATACCCGCGAGAAACCCGCCAACGGCGGGTTTTTTTTCGTCCGCGCGGTGTGCTTCAAACGCGGCGTGAGCTTCGCTCAGTCGTGACGATGCGCGGTCTCGCCGTGGACATGTGCGCCATGCTCGCAGTCGTCGCCGGGTCCGTGATGATGGTGATGGCGGCCGTGATCATGGTCGTGATCGTGATCGTCGTCATCGAAGTCCCACGCCGGGAACGGATCGGGAAACTGCTGCCAGGCTTGTGGCCCGAGCGCGTATTCGTCGTCGGTGAGCAGACAGGCGTCGAACCTCGCGCGCCAGATCGCGGGATCGATATCGACGCCAATCAGCACCAGTTCCTGACGACGATCGCCGATGCTCAGATCGTCCGGTGCGCCGTACCAGTCCGCGGCGATTTCGGCGGCCAGCTCGTCGTCGCCTTCCGGCCATTCGCTGCGGTCCTGAGCAGCCCACCACATGCCCGCCGGACCGTGCCGGCAAGCGCCACCCGCCTGCGATAGCGAGCCGCCGATATCGTTGCGGGTCGCGAGCCAGAAGAAACCCTTGCTGCGCAGCACACCCTTCCACTCCTGATGCAGCAAATCCCAAAGCCGCTGCGGATGAAAGGGCCGCCGCGCGCGATAGACGAAATCGCCGACGCCGTATTCGTCGGCTTCGCTGTGATGCGTGTGGCCGTGCTGAGCACCGTGTTCGTGCTGATGTTCGTCCTCGAGCGCCGCGAGCCAGCCCGCCGCGTTCGACGCTGCGTCGAAATCGAAGCGCCCGGTGTTCAGCACCTGGTCGAGCGGCACGTCGGCGAAGCGGCTCACGAGCTGCACCGCGCGCGGGTTCAGGCGCGCGAGGATGCGCTGCAAACGTGCGAGTTCGTCGGCGCCCACGAGATCCACCTTGTTCACGACAAGCACGTCACAAAACTCGATCTGCTCGATCAGCAATTCGACGATCGTTCTGTCGTCGTCTTCGGTGACCGCAATGCCGCGCTCGGCGAGCGCGTCGGCCGACGCATAGTCGCGCAGGAAGTTGAACGCATCGACGAGCGTGACCATCGTGTCGAGCCGCGCGACGTAGGCAAGTGACGCGCCGTCGTTGCCGTCGCCGAACATCAAGGTCTCGGCGATCTGCAACGGCTCGATGACGCCGGCCGACTCGATCACGAACGCGTCAAAGCGCTTTTCGCCGGCGAGGCGATGGATCTCGTTCGGTAACCCGTCGTGCCGCGCGCGGCAGATGATGCAGCCGTTCGTGAGCTCGACGTTCTGGTCGCCGACACGCGGCGGCTCGGCAGGAGTGCGCACGAGCGCCGGGTCGATATTGACGGTGGTGGGATCCTCGACGATCACCGCGACGCGCAAGCCGGCGCGATTCGCGAGGATACGGTTCAGGAGCGTGGTCTTGCCCGCGCCCAGAAAACCGGAGAGCACGGTGATGGGCAATAGCGGCTGGTTCATCGCGGTACGGAATACGGGAAGATTGGAAGGCGTGCCGGGGCGGGAGGCCATGTCCGTCGGCCCTGCGACGGCGCGGCGGCAGCATGAAGCCGCATTGTGCATCAAAACGGGCGCGGCCCGTGCGAGCCGCAGCGTGAGAAGTAGCTTACTGCGCGGGCATCAACTTCCAGCTGCGTAATATCGCGACGATCTGCTGGGCGTACTTGTCCCGCAACGCCGGTGTCTCCGAGTGGTATGCACCGACCGCCTGCCAGGTATTGCCGTACTTGTTCATCTGGTGGCGCAGATGCCATGCCGCGATATAAACGTTCTTGCACGGCTCCATCAGCGTGCCCTGCGAGATCCCGTACTGCGCGAGCACCGGCAGATGCACCGAGTTGATCTGCATCACGCCGTAGTCGGTCGAGCCATTCGCATTCTTGTGCTGGGCATCCGGCCGGTTATGCGACTCCTGCCAGGCGATTGCCCGTAAAACCAGCGGATTGACCTTCTGATACTTCGCTGCTTCGTCGAAGCAGTCGGCGCGCGCGGAGGCGGTTGCGGCAAACAGCGCGAGCGTAGCGGCGACGGTGACGAGCGGACGTTTCATCGGTCAAGACGACTAAATAAGCTCGAGGTAAGGATCGGTAAGGCAGTTTGCCGGCCGCGGTCCGGCCGCAATAGCAAGCTGGCCGGGCGTTTGTGCAGCATCGGGGAAAACCCGCGTCAGCGAACACAGAACAGCGAGTCGAACGGCTCGTATCATACCGGCAGTCCGATCATCGTCAAGTTGGCTAACCGACATAAGACCGCAGAAACCCGGTTGATGTCGGGCGCGCACGGTGCCGGTTCGCTTTCATTTCAATAACGGCCGAGGCGATCTTTAGCGGATTCGCATAAGTCGCGCGTTTTGTTTCAAATCCGACATGAAAAGCTGTTACTGTTCGTTTTTTTCGGACGTCGGGGCGCCTGAGTTGCAAGCGAAGTTTGCTGTTAAGGCGGGCTCACAGGCCGACTGGGCGGCGGTTTGCTGCCAGGTCCGCGTCGCATGACCGTCGGTGGCAGAGGCTGCCGGCATCGATATCACATCCCATGAGAAGAAATTGTATGGCTTTGCGTCGCGTTGCAACGGCGCTGCTGGTGGCTGGACTGATCACCGCGCAAACAGCACAGGCAGAGGTGACACTGAACTTCGTCAATGCCGACATCGATCAGGTCGCGAAAGCGATCGGCGCTGCAACCGGCAAGACGATCATCGTCGATCCGCGGGTGAAGGGACAACTGAACCTCGTGTCCGAAAACGCAGTGCCCGAGGATCAGGCGCTCAAGACCTTGCAGTCCGCGCTGCGCATGCAGGGCTTCGCGCTCGTACAGGATCACGGTGTACTGAAAGTGGTGCCCGAGGCCGACGCCAAGCTGCAAGGCGTGCCGACCTATGTCGGCAACGCGCCGACCGCGCGCGGCGACCAGGTCGTCACGCAGGTCTTCACACTAAAGAACGAATCGGCCAACAATCTGCTGCCGGTGCTGCGTCCGCTGATCTCGCCGAACAATACCGTCGCGGCCTACCCTGCCAACAATACGATCGTCGTTACCGATTACGCCGACAACGTTCGGCGCATCGCGCAAATCATCGCGGGCATCGACAGCGCTGCGGGCCAGGCGGTTGCGGTCGTGCCGCTGAAGAACGCGAACGCGATCGACATCGCGCAACAGATGAACAAGATGCTCGACCCGGGCGCGATCGGCAGCACCGATGCGACGCTGAAGGTGTCGATCTCCTCTGATGCGCGCACCAACTCGCTGCTGATGCGCGCGTCGAACACCGCGCGTCTCGCGGCGGCGAAGGAACTCGCGAAGCAGCTCGACGTGCCGACCACGATGCCCGGCAACATTCACGTCGTGCCGCTGCGCAACGCGGACGCGACGAAGCTCGCGCGCACATTGCGCGCGATGCTCGGGAAGGGCGCCGGTGGCGAAGGTGCTTCACAAGCTGGCGCGAACGAGGCCAACTCCTTCAACCAGAACACGGGCGGTGGGGGCGGCAGCAGCACGTCGACGGGCGTCGCCGGCACGGCCCCGTTGCCGTCGGGTGGTCTCGGCAGCAGTTCACTGGGTACGTCGCCGATGGGCGGCGGCTACGGTTCGGGCAAGGAGTCCGGCGGCTTCCTCGGTGGCGAGAAGGAGAAGGGCACCGAGGACCAGGGCGGCGGCATGATCACCGCCGACGCGGCGACCAACTCGCTGATCGTCACGGCGCCCGAGGCGGTGTACCGTAATTTGCGCGCCGTGATCGACCAGCTCGATGCGCGTCGCGCGCAGGTGTATATCGAGGCACTGATCGTCGAGCTGAATTCGAATACGAGCGGCAACCTTGGCATTCAGTGGCAGATCGCGAACGGTAACCTGTTTGCCGGCACCAACCTGGCGACTGGCTCGGGCAACAGCATCATCAACCTGACGGCCGCGGCTGCGCAGGCCACCAGCACCGGCGGCCTCGCGACCGCATTGGGCGCGAGCGCCCTGCAACAGGGCCTGAACGTCGGCTGGATTCACAACATCTTCGGCGTGCAGGGTCTCGGCGCGCTGCTGCAGGCGCTGTCGCAGACCGCCGATGCGAACGTGCTGTCCACGCCGAACCTGATCACGCTCGACAACGAAGAAGCGAAGATCATCGTCGGTACCAACGTGCCGATCCAGACCGGCTCGTACTCGAACCTGACGAGCAGCACGACGAGTACGGCCTTCAACACGTTCGACCGCGTCGACATCGGTCTGACGCTGCACGTGAAGCCGCAAATTACCGATGGCGGCATTCTGAAGCTGCAGCTCTACACGGAAGACTCGGCGATCGTGAACGGCACGAACAACGCGGCGACCAACCCGCAGGGTCCGGAATTCACGAAGCGTTCGATCCAGTCGACCGTGCTGTGCGATAACGGCGAGATCATCGTGCTCGGCGGCCTGATGCAGGACAATTATCAGGTCAGCAACAGCAAGGTGCCGCTGCTTGGCGACATTCCCTGGTTGGGCCAGCTGTTCCGCTCCGAGCAGAAGACGCGCGACAAGACCAACCTGATGGTCTTCCTGCGCCCGGTGATCCTCGCCGACCGCGAAACCACGCAGGCCGTCTCGGCGAACCGTTACGACTACATCCAGGGTGTGCAGGGTGCGTACCGTTCGGACAATAGAGTCATGAAGGATCGCGACGATCCAGTCGTGCCGCCGATGCCGGTCGGCCCGAGCCAGGGTGGGGTGCCGGCGATGAACCTGTTCGACCTGAATCAGATGCGCCGCCAGCAGCAGGCACCGCAACAGGTTCCTCAACAGGTTCCTCAACAAGTACCGCCGCAGGCCGCGCCGCAAGCCGCCGTGCAGCCCATGACGCAACCCGTCCCGCAACCTGCCGTCGTCGATCCGGCAAGCGGCGTGGCGCCGAGCACGGTGTCGCCGGGAGTGCATCCGTGACGCTGACGCCCGCGCAAACCGCGCAACCGCAACGTCCGCTGGAGGGCGACGCCGCCGGCGAGCGCGCGGCGCCGTCGCCGCTGGCCGCCCGGCTCGTGCCGTATGGCTTTGCGCGCAGCGGCCAGATTCTGGTCGCGCATCAGCATGGCGACGGCCTCGAAGTCTGGATCAGCGAGCGCACGAGCGAAGCCGCGCTTGCCGAAGTCGCGCGCAATTACGGCGCGTTGTCGGTCGTGCGCTTGCCCGCCGACGAGCTCGCGCAGGCGATCAACCAGGCGTATGCGCGCCAGGACGGCAGCGCCGCGCAGGTAGTCGGAGAAGTGGAAGGCGAAGTCGATCTGTCGCGTCTGATGCAGGACATCCCCGAGGTCGAGGATCTGCTCGAGTCGGAAGACGACGCGCCGATCATCCGCATGATCAATGCGCTGCTCACGCAAGCGGCGCGCGAGCAGGCGTCCGACATCCACATCGAGCCGTTCGAGAATGCGTCCGTGGTGCGCTTTCGCGTCGACGGCACGCTGCGTGACGTGGTGCGGCCGAAAAAAGCGCTGCACGGCGCGCTGATCTCGCGGATCAAGATCATGGCGCAACTCGACATCGCGGAAAAGCGTTTGCCGCAGGACGGCCGCATCACGCTGCGCGTCGGCGGCCGCCCGGTCGACGTGCGCGTATCGACGCTGCCGACCGGTCACGGCGAGCGCGCGGTGCTGCGTCTGCTCGAAAAAGACGCGACGCGTCTCAATCTCGAAGCGCTCGGCATGGCGTCCGACACGCTCGCCCAGTTCGACAAGCTGATCGGCAAGCCGCACGGCATCGTGCTCGTGACCGGCCCGACCGGGTCCGGCAAGACCACGACGCTGTATGCGTCGATGTCGCGACTGGAGACGGCGACCACCAACATCATGACGGTGGAAGATCCGATCGAATACGACCTGTCCGGCATCGGCCAGACCCAGGTCAACGAGCGGATCGGCATGAGCTTCGCACGCGCGTTGCGCTCGATTCTGCGTCAGGACCCCGACATCATCATGATCGGTGAAATCCGCGACCTCGAAACCGCGCAGATCGCGGTGCAGGCATCGCTGACCGGCCACCTGGTGCTCGCGACGCTGCACACGAACGATGCGGCATCCGCCGTCACGCGTCTGACCGACATGGGCGTCGAGCCGTATCTGCTGGCGTCGTCGCTGCTCGGCGTGCTCGCGCAGCGGCTGGTGCGGCGCCTGTGCCCGGTGTGCCGGGAAGAGCGCACCGAAGAGGACGGCAGCAAGCGCTGGCATCCGGTCGGCTGCGACCGTTGCGGCCAGTCCGGTTATGCGGGACGGCGCGGCGTCTACGAGCTGCTGCTGATCGACGAAACGATCCGCTCGCTGATCCACCGTAACGCGGCCGATGCCGAGATTCTCGAAGCCGGCCGTGCGCAGGGCATGCGCACACTGCGCGAGGATTCGGAGCGCTGGCTCGACTCGGGACTGACGTCGCTCGAAGAAGTGATTCGCGTAACGGGCGGAGCATAAGCCCATGCCGGCATTTCGTTTTGAAGCGATCGACGCGGCGGGCAAGCCACAAAAAGGCGTGCTCGACGCCGACAGCGCGCGCGGCGCGCGCACGAGCCTGCGTTCGCAGGGACTCACTCCGCTCGTCGTCGAACCAGCGGCATCGCGCACGCGCGGCGAGCGTAACCGGCGGCTCGCGCTCGGGCGTCGTCTGTCGCAGCGCGAGCAGGCCATTCTGACGCGGCAGCTCGCCAGTCTGCTGATCGCGGGCTTGCCGCTCGACGAAGCGCTCGCGGTGCTGACCGAGCAGTCGGAGCGCGACTACATCCGTGAGCTGATGGCGGCGATTCGGGCCGAAGTGCTCGGCGGTCATTCGCTTGCCAACGCGCTGCAGCAGCATCCGAAGGATTTCCCCGAGATCTACCGGGCGCTCGTCGCGGCCGGCGAGCACACGGGCAAGCTCGGTCTGGTGCTGTCGCGGCTCGCCGACTATATCGAGCAGCGCAACGCGCTGAAGCAGAAGATCGTGCTGGCGTTTACGTATCCGACGATCGTCACGTTCATCGCGTTCGGCATCGTCACGTTCCTTTTGAGCTATGTGGTGCCGCAGGTCGTCAACGTGTTCGCGAGCACGAAACAGCAACTGCCGTTTCTGACGATCGTGATGATGGCGCTCTCCGGCTTCGTGCGGCACTGGTGGTGGGCCATGCTGATCGGCGTGCTCGTGGCCGTCTACCTGGTGCGCGCGACGCTCAGGCAACCGGCGCCGCGTCTCGCGTTCGACCGTTGGCTGCTCACCGCGCCGCTGATCGGCAAGCTCGTGCGCGGCTATAACACCGTGCGCTTCGCGAGCACGCTCGGCATTCTGACCGCGGCGGGCGTGCCGATTCTGCGCGCGTTGCAGGCCGCGGCCGAAACGCTCAGCAACAACGCGATGCGCGAGAACATCGACGACGCGATCGTGCGGGTGCGCGAAGGCACGTCGCTGTCGCGCGCGCTCGGCAACACGAAGACGTTTCCGCCGGTGCTCGTGCACCTGATCCGCTCGGGCGAAGCGACCGGCGACGTGACGACGATGCTCGATCGCGCGGCCGACGGCGAAGCGCGCGAACTGGAGCGTCGCACGATGTTCCTGACGAGCCTGCTCGAACCGCTGCTGATCCTGGCGATGGGGGGCGTGGTGCTCGTGATCGTGCTCGCGGTGATGCTGCCGATCATCGAGCTGAACAACCTCGTGCAGTAGCGGCAGCGCGAGGAAGGAACAGAAAGGATCGCGCGGCGTACCGCATCAGCCGCGCAATCGTTTCGGATTTCAGCGCACGTAGATGGTAGGACTGCCGGCGTTGGCGGGCAGGAAGATTTCGGAGTGGGCGCCGTTGCGGTCGATGATGATCGAGCGGGCGCGAACTTCGGAGAGTTTGGTGCCTTGCATGAGCGTGCTGCCAAGCGACACCGCGTGCGGCGGCTCGCCGCCGACGCTGACGATCGCCGCGGCGCCTTCGCGCAACGAGAGGATGCCGAAGAGATGGATGTCCTGATTGACGTTGCGCGTGAGCTGCCCGCCGAACAGCGTCGCGGCCTGGTCGGTCGAGACCTGCGCATGCGCGGCGGCGGCCGGCAACGGCGCACCCGACATCGTGGTGAGGGTGATGACCCAGTAGGTCAGCGTCGCACAGAAAGCGGCGAACACCGCGAGCGACAGGAGGCGGATCTGGATGGCGTTCATGCGCACATTGTACGGACTATTGTGAAAATTGCGGTGGGTTGAAGCCCTCCAACTGCATGACATTAAAATGACCGGCCCGGCGTGTTCAATCTGACGGCCGGGTCAAAAAATTCACCTGAAAAGAGGTAGCAAGCTATGCAACTGTCGACCATTCGCCGCGCTGACAACGCGGGTTCGCGCAGCCGTCGTCAGCGCGGTTTCACGCTGATCGAAATCATGGTCGTGATCGCGATTCTCGGCATTCTCGCCGCGCTGATCGTGCCGAAGATCATGAGCCGTCCGGACGAAGCGCGGCGCGTCGCCGCGAAGCAGGATATCGGCACCGTGATGCAGGCGCTGAAGCTCTATCGGCTCGACAACGGCCGCTATCCGACCCAGGAACAGGGCCTGCGCGCGCTGATCGAAAAGCCCTCCACCGACCCGGTACCGAACAACTGGAAGGAGGGCGGTTACCTCGAGCGTCTGCCGAACGATCCGTGGGGCAATCCGTACCAGTACCTGAATCCGGGCGTGCATGGCGAGATCGACGTGTTCAGCTACGGCGCCGACGGCAGACCGGGTGGCGAAGGCAACGATGCCGACGTCGGGTCCTGGCAATAGTTTGGCCGAACCCCAGATTCCCGCCAGCCTCGATGATGTTCATGTACGCGCCCTCCTTGCCACCGGTTTGGCCGCTCGTTTCGCCGGGCGCCCTGCCCGCCGCGCCGCGATTTTCGCGGCGCGTCAAGGCGCGCGTGCTTCACCGATGCAGTGCAGTTTGAATTTTCGTTGATCGTCGATGACCGGCACTATGCGCACGTCCGCTTGCAAGTCCCGCGTGAACACTCCGTGTACGGCTTCGCGGCCGCGCTTGCGCCAACGCCGCAGCCGCGCGGGCGGCTTCACGCTGCTCGAAATGATGGTCGTGCTCGTGATCGCGGGCCTGCTCGTGTCGCTGACCGCGGTGACGATGACGCGTAATCCGCGCACCGACCTGAACGAGCAAGCACAGCGTCTCGCGCTATTGTTCGAATCCGCCGGCGACGAAGCGCAGGTGCGCGCGCGGCCGATCGCGTGGCGGCCGTTCGAGGGCGGCTTCCGTTTCGATCAGCGCACCGAGGACGGCTGGCGCCCGCTGCGCGACGATCTGCTCGGACCGCGTCAGTGGGAAGGCGGTGTAACCGGCGTCGCGATCAGCTACCCGGGCTCGGATTCGCAAACTGATCGCATCGTGTTCGGTACCGAAGCGATCGACGTGCCGGTGGAGGTCACGCTGTTTTCGGCGGCCGGCCAGGCGACGATCGTCGGTACCGGCAATGGCCGCTACGAGGTGCGTTGAGATGCGGATGCGTCGTTACGGCAGGGCCGCGAGCCCGCCTTCCCTTTTCAAGACGCGCTACGGCGTGGGCCGCAAGGTGCACGGTTTCACGATGATCGAGGTGCTGGTCGCGCTTGCCATCATCGCGGTCGCGCTCGCCGCGTCGCTGCGCGCGGTCGGCAGTCTCGCGAGCGGCGAAGCCGATCTGCACCGGCGTCTGCTCGCCGGCTGGAGCGCCGACAACGCGCTCGCGCAACTGCATCTGAAGCATGCATGGCCGGACATCGGCTCGACGAGCTTCGATTGCTCGCAAGGCAATCTGCAACTGCTCTGTACGGAGAATGTGACGGCGACGCCCAATCCGGTGTTTCGCCGTATCGAAGTGATGGTGACGATGCCCGGGCAAACCGGCAATCTCGCCCAGATGGTCACGGTGGTCGCGAATGAAACCAACCGCTCGCTGTGAGCGCCGCGGCCGATACGGCGCGCGCGGCTTCACGCTGATCGAACTGCTGGTCGCCATCGCGATCCTCGCGGTGATCGCCGTGCTGTCGTGGCGCGGGCTCGATCAGATCATCCGTGGCCGCACGACGATCACGAACGCGATGGAGGACGAGCGCGTGTTCGCGCAGCTGTTCGACCAGATGCGCATCGATGCGCGCCAGGCCGCCGGCGACGATTCGGGCGAGCCCGCAATTTCGATCAACGGCAACACGCTGCAGATCGTCAGGCACATGGTGCTGCCGGGCATCGCGCCGCGTCTTCAGGTGGTGCGCTATCAGATCTCGAACGGCCGGGTGGTGCGCTACGCGTCGCCGCCGCTTGGCAACGTCGGCGAGTTGCGACGCGCGCTGCACGGCGGCGACGAAGGCTGGAGCTCGGTGCCGCTGATGGGCGGCGTCGGTTCGATTTCGGCGCGCATGTATGTAGCGAAGCTCGGTTGGACCACACAGATGAACGACGTGCAAACCGCGATGACGGAGGCCATCAACAACCTGAAGGTGCCGCAGCTCGGCAACGCGCCGATGCCGCGCTCGGTGACGGGGCTCGAGGTCAGCATCGGCGCGACCTCGCTCGCGCGGCCGATCACGCGCGTTTTTCTGGTCGGAGAATGAGATGACGTTCTCGTCGTCGCTGCCAAAAAAATCCGCATCGGGTTCGCGTGCACGCGAGCGCGGCGCGGCCATCATTAGCGCGCTGCTCGTCGTCGCGCTGTCGGCGATCCTCGTGTCCGGCATGCTGTGGCGCCAGCAGGTCCAGGTCCGGCGCATCGAGAATCAGCGGCTGCTGTCGCAGGCGCAGTGGATCGCGCGCGGCGCGCTCGACTGGACGCGGCTGATCCTGCGCTCCGAAGGCGATACGTCGGCGGGCATCACGTATCTGGGCGGCCTGTGGGGCGTGCCGATCGCAAAAACACGGCTGTCCGATTTTCTCGGGCAGATCGGCGAGGTGCGCGCGGAGCAAGGTGCGGCGACCTACCTGTCGGGCTCGATCGAGGACGCGCAATCCCGATTCAATCTGCGCAATCTGGTCGCGAGTCCGGCGCCCGGCGTGATGCAGGTCAGCGCCGAGCAGACGGCTGCGTATCAGCGTTTGCTCGTGTCGCTCGGCCTGAGCGGACAGCTCGCCAAAGTCACCGCGCTGCACATGCGTGCGGGGCTGTCGCAATCGGCGACGCGCTTTCAGACCGGCACCTCGATCAGCAGCTCGCAGCAGGTCGGTGGCGGCGGTATGACGGGCGGCAACTTTCAGAATCAGCCCGGCATCGAGGACGGCGACGACAACGTGGCGGTCGCGCCGCTCCTGATGACGAGTGTCGATTCGCTGCTCGACATTCCGGGGTACGCGCCGGAGATCATTGCGCGCCTGCGCCCGTTCGTCACCGTGCTGCCGACCGTCACCGCGATCAACATGAACACGGCGTCGGCCGAAGTGATCGCGGCGGTGGTGCCGGGCATGGCGCTCTCGCAAGCGCAGGCACTCGTCGCGCGGCGGCAAACTGTGTTCTTCCGCAACATCGGCGACGTGTCGCTCGCGCTGACCGCGGCCGGCGTGCCATCGGTGTCGGTCGATCAGAACCAGTTCGACGTCAATTCGAGCTACTTTTTAGTCCACGGCAGTGTGCAGCACGAGCGCGCCGAAGTGGATCGCACGACGCTCGTCTATCGCGATCCGCTGACTCACACCACGCGTATCGTGCGGGTACAAGACCAACTATGAATATCGCAATCCACAGAGAGAGTGGCCTTTGAGCACGCTGATCGTCCTATTGCCGCCGCGTGATCCGGCGGTGTCCTCGCAGGAATGGCAACTGCCCGAGCTGACATTTCTGCTGCTCGACAAGTCGGGGCGCACGCAGCGCGCCGGCCGCTCGGCACTCGCGCTGCTGCCGCGCGCGAGCACGACGGTGCTGATGGTCGCCGCGCGCGACCTGCTGCTGATGCCCGCGACGCTGCCGCCGCTACGCGGGCCGAAGCTGCGCCAGGCGCTGCCCAATATCGTCGAGGATCAACTGATCCAGGACCCGCAGACTTGCCATATCGCGGTCGATCCGCAAAGGCTCGGCGATGGCCGGCAGCTGCTCGCGATCGTCGATCGCGGCTGGTTCCGTTTCATCTGCGAGGCGTTCACGGCGGCCGGTCATCGCAGTCTGCGGGCGGTGCCGGTCACGCGTTGCCTGCCGCAGCCGCCGGTGGCCGAAGCAGCCGCGGGCGTCAATGAAACAGCCGACGCGCGCGAGCCGGTGATGGCCGGCGCGGCGAGCGTCGCGACGACGCTGCCGGGCGTCGAGGCAGTGGTGGCGCCCGAAGCGCCGTCCATCGTGCCGATGGTGGCGGCAGTGCTCGGTGCGGTGGTGCAGACCGGGCCCGCGTTGCTCGTCGAAGGCGCGCTCGACAGCGGCGTGCCGCGCGTCGAACTGGCGATTGCGCGCGGCATGCAGGGCGAAGGCTTCGCGGCGCCCGCCAATGCGGTCAATGCAACCCTCGCCGCGCTCGCGGGTGCGGCTCCGGTCTCGCTGTACATGCTGACCGAGGTGCCGGGCAACGAGGCCGGCCACGCCGCGACGAGTCCGGCGCGGCTCGCCGCGCACGTCCACGGCGCGAGTCCGCTGCCGTTCGAGCAGCTCGCGCGGCGCGGGCTCGAATGCCGCTTCGACCTGTGCCAGTTCGAGTTCGCGTCGCAGCCGTGGCGCCTCGATCGCGCGACGCTGCGGCGTCTGCGCCTGCCCATAGCGCTCGCAATCGCCGCGCTCGTCGTCGCGATCATCGGCGCGAACGTGCAGTGGCTGATGCTCTCGCGCCAGCGCGACGCGATCAATACGCAGATGACGGAGCTGCTGCTCAACACGTTCCCGAAGACCACCGTCGTGCTCGACGCGCCCGATCAGATGGCGCGTCAGGTGCAACAATTGCGGGTCGCGGCGGGCGAGCTGTCACCGGAAGATTTCCTCGCGCTCGCCGACGGCCTCGCGCGCTCTCTGTCGCCGCTGCCGGTCAACGGTATCGCCGCGCTCGACTATCACGAGCATCGCCTCGACGTGACCTTCAAACCCGCGATCAAGGTCGACCCCGACTTCGCCCAGCGCCTCGCGCGCAACGGCCTCACCGGCGCGATCGACAGCAGTACCGGCAAATGGACCATCAGGAACGGACAATGAAAGCTGAACTCGCTCAGACATGGGCTGGCTTCTGGGACCAGCGCACCGATCGCGAAAAAGCGTTGCTGACGTGGGGCGGCGTTGCACTCGCCGTGGCGATTGCATGGTCGGTGCTGTGGGCGCCTGCGCAGGAAGGCCGTGCGCATCTGCGTGAGTCACTGCCCAGTCTGCAGCGCCAGCTCGCGCAAATGACCGCGCAGGCCAACGAGGCACGCTCGCTGTCGGCGGCCGCGCAAGGTGTCGCGCCGACCGGCGCGGCGCTCAAGGACGCGCTGAGCGCATCGCTCGGCGAGCATGGCCTCGCCGCGACGCAGGTGCAGTTCGTTGGCAATGCGGTGCAGGTGCAGATGAAAAACGTGGCGTTTCCCGCCTGGACCACGTGGGTCGATGACGTGCGCAAGCAGTTCAAGGTGCAGGTCGCGGAGGCTCATATCACCGCGTTGAAGGACGACGGCCAGGTGGACCTGACGGTGGCGTTGCAACCATCGACCGCGAAATAACGACGCGCGCCGCTCGCTACAGGATCTCGAATGAATTACTGGATGTGGCGCCTGCGTGTGGCGCTGCCGTGGCTGGTCGTCGCCATTCTGTCGGTCGCGGCCGTGACGCTCGCGTTGCTGCCGGCCGCCTGGATTACGCCGCAGTTCGCGCGGCAAACGCACGGGCACGTCAATCTCGTCGACGCCGAAGGCTCGCTGTGGCACGGCTCGGCGACGCTGATGCTTGCCGCTGGCTCCGATATGAGCACGGCGACGCTGCTGCCTGGGCGGATCGAATGGCGCACCGCCTTCTGGCCTCTTTTCACCGGGCGCGTGCGCATGGTCATGCGGCAAAGCGAAGCGATGCCCGACCCGATCACGGTTGATGCGACACTGCGCGGGGCAAGCGTCACGCCTGGCGTGCTCGTGGTGCCGGCGTCGCTGCTCGCGGGGCTCGGCGCGCCGTTCAACACGCTCGATCTGCGGGGTAACGTGCAGTTGTCGTGGTCCGACTGGCGCAGCTTCAATGGCGAAGCGTTCGGGCAACTGACGATGATGCTCGACGACCTCAGCTCACGCGTGTCGCTCGTGAAGCCGCTCGGGTCGTACCGGGTCAGGTTTCAGGCGCAGGGCGCGTCGTCGGCGCTCGAGCTGAGCACGGTGAAGGGACCGTTGAGGTTGAACGGCAATGGCACGGTGTCGGCCGTATCGACGTCGTTTCATGGCACCGCGAGCGCCGCGCCGGAGCAGCACGATAACCTCGCCGGCCTGTTGAATCTGCTGGGCCGGCCAAGCGGACCGGATACGGTGACGCTGACGTTCGTCCGCTGAGGCGCGCCGTTTTGCACTGGGCGCTTCGGATCGACCGAGGCGAGCGCGGCGGCCGTTATTTGCTCTGCACCCGCGCTTGCGGTGTTTCTGCTCCAGGCGTGACGCCTTGCGCGATGGACGTCGCGCCGAGTGCCGCCGCAGCCGCTGGAGCGGAGGCCGGCAGCGGTGCGGGCGCGGCGACATCGCCGGTCTCGCGATTCATCTGCGATACGTCCCAGCCGCCGCCGAGCGCCTTCACGAGACCCACCGACGACACCATTCGCTGCCCGGCGATGGTCTCGAGTTTCTGTTCGGCCGTGAACGCCGTGGTCTGCGCGGTCAGCACGTTGACGAAACCGACCGTACCCGCCTTGTACTCGTTCGTGACGATCGCGAGCGCCTGGCGCGCCGAGTCGACCGCCTGCCGCTGCACGACGATTTCCTGCTCGAGAATGCGCAGCGACGCGAGGTTGTCCTCGACGTCCTGGAACGCGGCGAGCACCGTTTGCCGATAGGTCGCGACATCCGCGTCGTAGGTAGCGCGCGCGGCCTCGGTTTGCGCCTTGCGCAGACCGCCGTCGAAGATCGTCCCGGCCAGTTGCGGGCCGAGCGTCCAGAAGCGCGACGGCAAGGTCAACAATTGCGAGAACACCGAGTTCTCGAAACCGCCGGTCGCCGATAGCGTCAGCGACGGGAAAAACGCGGCGATTGCCACGCCGATCTGCTCGTTCGCCGCGGCCGCCTTGCGTTCCGCTGACGCGATATCCGGCCTGCGTTCGAGCAGCGCAGACGGCATTTGCGCGGGCACGGCCGGTGGCGTCGCGGTGAGCGGCATCGGCGGCAGCGAGAACGTCGATGCGGGCACGCCGATCAACACCGCGATCGCGTGCTCGTCCTGCGCGCGCTGGATGCCGTTGTCGATCGCGGCGGCCTGCGCCGATTGCAGCTGCGTTTGCGCCTGGATCACGTCCGAGCGCGCGGCGACGCCGGCCGCGTACTGATTCTGCGTGAGTTGCAGCGAGCGCTGATAGGCCTCGACTGTGTCGTCGAGCAGCTTTTGCGTGGAATCGAGCGAGCGTAGCAGGAAGTAAGTCTGCGCGAGCGTGGCTTGCGCCGACAGGCGCGCGTTCGCGAGATCGGCGGCCGCACCCTGCTGGCCGGCTCGCTGCGCGTTGACCGAGCGCGTGACCGAGCCCCACAGGTCCGGTTCCCAGCTTGCCTGCATCTGGACGTTGAAACTGTTGCCGATGCCGGGTCGGCTCGTCGCGGTCGTCGCATTGCCGCCGGTTTGCGCGCCGTTGCCGGAGCGTGTCGCGCCCGCCGACGCACCGATCGTCGGGAAATACGCGGCGCGCGCTTCGCCGACGAGCGCGCGCGCCTGCCGGTAGTTCGCGGCGAATTGCGCGATGGTCTGGTTCGCGGCGTTGAGCCTGTCTTCGAGTTCGTTGAGCTTCGGGTCTTCGAAGATCGCCCACCAGTTGCCGCGGTCGTGTTGATCGGCGGGTTCAGCGACCTTCCAGCCGGGCGCGGCTTCCTTGAACGACGCAGGGATCTCGGTGGCCGGCCGCTGATAGTTCGGGCCGACCGCGCAGGCGGCGACGAGCGTCGCGCAGGCCGCGCTGATGGCGAGTGTTAGGACGCGCGGCGCAAACACCCGCGCGCGAGAGATTCGATCGGACTGCATGGAGTGAATTCCTTCTGGACGCCGCGGTGCGGCAGGCAGCGGCGCCACCGGCGGAGCGAGATCGTGGTCTGCCGGAATGTTAGCGTATGCGCCCGCGCGAGCGCGGGAAACTGAAAGCTGAAAGGTTAATGCGGCGCGATGCGCAGGTGTGTTACCTGCGGCGACGCGATGGTTACGCGTTGTTACCGGCAGGCGCGAGGCGCGGCGGGTACGCTGTAGTGCAGGCGGCGAGAGGAAGCGAACCGGTATTTCAAAAGCGCGTCGGGAAGAGGCGCGCCGTCAGAAGCGCGATTCTGCTGTTTTGGCCTGCTTGCGCTGACGCTGGCTCGCGAGCTTACCCGCCGAAGCCCGGCACGATGCGCCGCCGCGCGCAACGCAAGCGCTGCCGCTGTTGGCTGCGGTGATGCCTGTCGCTGCAATGGCGAAGCTTTCCTTAGGGAGCACGATTTCGCTGGATGTCTCGAGCGCGGCGCTGTCGCGCTTCGCCCGCTTCGTCTCCCGCCGATGCTCGACCCAGGCGAGCAGCGCGACACCCACCGATCCGCCAGGCAGCACCAGCAGTCCCGCGAAGAGCGCGAGTTTCCACCAACGGTGTGGGCCCTGGAAGCTGTGAAGCGCGGAATGGGTCAGTGAGCGGCTGAGGCCGCTAAGCGTGGTGTTTTTGAGGTGCGGCATCGGGGAAATCCTGTTGCGCGTCGCGAGCGGGCGGCGTGCGGTGATCGGTCAGAACATCGTCGCGAATGGCGCAGGACGCGCGAAACTCGTTGCCTGTCATAATATTGACCATGCAATCAAATTTCAAGATACTGTGCCGCGAGAATGTTTCGCGTGTGGTTTTTATGTTGGGCGGTCGTGCACCGCAAAAAGTCAATTGACTTGTCTGCTTAGGCAGCTAAACTTCGTTTTGCTTGTGGATGTTGCGGAGAGCCCATGACGGATGGCCCCTACAAAGCGGACGAGGTCGAGCTCACGAGCAGTCTCGGCTACTACCTGACCAAAGCGCGCAACGTGCTGGTGGAGCGCACGGACCGTGCGGTCAAGCCGCTCGGGCTCACCGCGCAGCAGATCGGCGTAATTCTGATGCTGTCGTCGCGCCGTGCGAGCACGCCATTCGAGCTGTCGCGCGCAATGTCGTACGACAGCGGCTCGATGACGCGTCTGCTCGATCGCCTGGAAAAAAAAGGCTTCATCGTGCGCACGCGCAGCAGTGACGACCGGCGCATGGTGAAGCTGGAGCTGACTCCTCAAGGCCATGACGCCGCGCAGCAATTGCCGAATCTGGGCGCGACTGTACTGAACGATCAATTGCGCGGTTTTACGGCCGAGGAGCACGCAACGCTGATTCACCTGCTCGCCCGTTTCATCGCGAACGGTCCCGAGGGAGAAACCGGCGTGGGCCGTGGACCGGCGCCCCGGCCGGATGAGCCCAAGACTGGAAACTAAGCACAGTCGTCGCCAACAGGCGGCGCTTCATCACGAAGCACTAGCAACGCAACGAGGAGGCGCTTTTTTGAAAGCGCCGTTATCAAAAGATATCTGTCTGGGCAGAGGGTGATCGGGCATGCAAACGACGTGTCAGACACGCATGATAAAGCTGCCGTGACAAGCTTTCGCCGCTTGAGGAGAACAACCTATGGACGCCACGGCTTCCAACGCCGCGCTGCCCGTGACCGAACCCGCCCCGCTGCAGGGCGGCGCGCTCGCGCTGCTGACCGTCGGTCTCGCACTGGGCACCTTCATGGAGGTGTTGGACACCTCGATCGCGAACGTCGCGGTGCCGACCATTTCCGGCAGCCTCGGCGTCGCGACAAGCCAGGGCACCTGGGTGATCTCGTCCTACTCGGTCGCTTCGGCCATCGCCGTGCCGCTGACCGGGTGGCTCGCGCGACGCGTCGGCGAGGTGCGGCTCTTCTCGCTGTCGGTGCTGCTGTTCACCATCGCATCGGCGGCCTGCGGTCTCGCCCATAACTTCGAAACCCTGATCGCGTTCCGGCTCGTGCAAGGGCTCGTGTCGGGGCCGATGGTGCCACTGTCGCAGACGATCCTGATGCGCTCCTACCCGCCCGCGAAACGCGGCCTCGCGCTCGGCTTATGGGCGATGACCGTGATCTGCGCGCCGATCTTCGGCCCGTTGATGGGCGGCTATATCACCGATAACTTCACGTGGCCGTGGATCTTCTATATCAACGTGCCGATCGGCCTGTTCTCGGCGTTCTGCGCGTACCTGCTGCTACGGGGCCGCGAGACGCAGACGACCCGCCAGCGCATCGACGTGATCGGCCTCGTGTTGCTGGTGACCGGTGTGTCGTGTCTGCAGATGATGCTCGATCTCGGCAAGGACCGCGACTGGTTCAACTCGACGTTCATCGTCACGCTCGCCGTGATCGCGCTCGTGTCGATCGCGTTCCTGCTCGTGTGGGAGTTGACGGAGAAGGAGCCGATCGTGGACCTGTCGCTGTTCAAGGATCGCAACTTTGCGCTCGGCGTGGTGATCATCTCGTTTGGCTTCATGGCGTTCTTCGGCTCGGTGGTGATTTTCCCGCTTTGGCTGCAAACGGTGATGGGCTACACGGCCGGCCTCGCGGGTCTGGCCACGGCGCCGGTCGGATTGCTCGCGCTGTTTCTGTCGCCGATGATCGGCAAGAACATGCATCGTCTGAATCTGCGCATGGTCGCGAGCTTTGCTTTTATCGTGTTCGCGATCGTGTCGTTCTGGAACTCGACGTTCACGCTCGATGTGCCGTTCGACCACGTCATCCTGCCGCGGCTCATACAGGGCATCGGCGTCGCGTGCTTCTTCGTGCCGATGACGACGATTACGCTTTCCAGCGTGCCCGATGAGCGTCTTGCGAGCGCGTCTGGTTTGTCGAACTTTTTCCGCACGTTGTCCGGCGCGATCGGCACGGCGATCAGCACGACGTTCTGGGAAAACGACACGATCTATCACCACGCGATGCTCGCCGATACGGTCAACGCTTATTCGGCGAATACCAACGCCTTTACGAACGCGCTCGCGGGTGCCGGGTTGTCCGGCGACGGCCTTACCGCGCAGCTGAACCAGGTGGTGACGAGTCAGGCATACATGATGGCCACCAACGACTTCTTCCGCATCTCGTGCGCGGCGTTTATCGTGCTGGCGTTGCTCGTGTGGGTCACGAAGCCGCGCAAGGGCGCAGGGCCTTCGCTGGGACACTGAAGTCGACGGCGCGGCAGCGGCGCCTGAAGCGCCGTTGCCGATGCCGCGAATCAGCCCGCTATTGCGACATCACCTCACCGTTCGGCAGCGTAGCCGACCTTCCGGGCAGCGTCTCCGGATGCGTCGCATCGGGCGCCTTCTGCGATGGTATCGCGCTGCCTTGCGGCACGCCGGCGCCTTCGCCTCTCACATATAGCTTGAAATCCGCGCCCGCTTCCCACGGATTCGGCTTGCAGCCGAGGGAGCTGTCGCAATGCGCCGAAAAGCCGATCGTCTCGGTGCCGTCGGGACTCGCGGCGCGCGTGATCTGATACGCGAGCGCGCGCTTGCCGCCGTCGGGGCCGGTGGTCTGGATCAACGAGTCGTTAGCGATCTCGATCTCGTACTTCGAGTGACTCGCGACCCATGTGTGCGCCCGTTGCCACCAGAGGTCGCATTCGGCCTTGTTCGAACACGTCAGCGGTTTGGTCGCGATCTGCATGATGTCCGGATCGACCTGACCTTGGGTCGAGCACGCCGCCGCCGCCACGAGACACAGCGCGGCCAACAGAACTTTGTTCTTCACGTCGATATCTCCCTGTACATCGTGTCATAACATTTTGGACCGGCGGGCCGAGGGCACGTTTCATCCAGATCAGAGAACTGCGACGACGCGCGGAGAATTTTCCGATTGCACGCGCGCCTTCGGAGCACGGTCCGTAGTCGTTACCCGCGCATTGGCTGTGCATTATTCGCGCCAAAGAAAAAGCGGCCGCGCGGGCCGCTTGTCTGCGTCTCGACTTCGGGTGAACGCTCAGATGCTAAAGCGATTGAGCGTGTAGGCGCGATAAGCGGCCACGAACGCATCGAACGAACCGACTTCCTCGCGTTCGAGCTTCGCCTGTTCTTCGAGCGATTGCACCGCGAGATCTGCAAACGCCTTTGCCTGCGCGGCGTCGAGCGGACGTGCGCGGAAGTACGCGGCATGCGCTTCGCTTTGCGCGAGGCCGAACGCGAGGAAGCTCTGCTGCTTTTCGCGCATCGTTTGCAGCACGCGCGCCGATGGCGTCAGTGACACGTCCGCGAGCTTCGCGCGTTGCGCGGCGACCGCGCGGGCATGTTCGTCGCCGCCGTTCAGTCTGTCGAGCACGGCGGCTGCGGCGTCGATTTTCGCGAGCAGTTCCTCGGCCCAGTCGGTCATGGCGACCGGCTTGCCGTCGCGGATCAGCTCGAGGCCGGGCTTGCGACCTTCCATCGTCATGCGGCCGAAGTTCAGGTTCGCTTCCGTGTAGGCGGGCCGCGGCAGCGGCGCGCTGTCGTCGAGCGCGCACACGAGCAGGTAAGCGTCGAGAAAGCGCGACGTTTCAAGCGAAATGCCGGTCGGCTCGAATGGATCGATGTCCATGCAGCGCACTTCGACGTATTGCACGCCGCGCACGGCGAGCGCATGCAGCGGCCGCTCGCCCGGATACGTGACGCGCTTCGGACGAATCGTCGAATAGAACTCGTTTTCGATCTGCAGCACGTTGGTGTTGATCTGCACCCACTCGCCGTCGCGTTGCGTGCCGATCTGCTCGTAGGCCGGATAAGGCTGGCTCACGGCTTTCGAGAGCGCGTCGAGATAGCCGGGCAGCGTGTTGTAGTCGGCGTGCAGCGCGGCTTGCGCGGTGGTGTTCGAATAGCCGAGGTCGCTCATGCGCAGGCTCGTTGCGTACGGGCGATACAGCGTGTCGGCATCGAACGTGTCGAGCGTGTGTTTCCGATCGCGGAGGAATCGACGATCGAGCGCCGGCGATGCGCCGAACAGATACATCAGCAGCCAGTTGGTGCGGCGGAAATTACGAATCAGCGCAAGGTAACGGTCGGACTGGAAGTCGACGAGGTTCGCGGTAGATTGCTGATCGGCGTGCAGCAGTCGCCAAACTTCTTCGCTCAGCGAATAGTTGTAGTGGATGCCGGCGATACATTGCATCGCGCGGCCATAACGCAATGCGAGGCCGACGCGGTACACGTACTTCAGTTTGCCGATGTTCGACGTCCCGTAGTGCGCGATCGGAATGCCGTCGTCGGTGGCGGGCAACAGGCCCGGCATCGAGTTGGTCCACAGAAGTTCGTCGCCGAGTTCCGCGTAGACGAAGCGATGCAGCAGGTCGAGCTGCGCGAGCGTTTCGGCGACGTCCTGCTCGGCTGGGGTGATCAGCTCGAGCAGCGCCTCGGAGTAGTCGGTTGTGAGCGACGGATGCGTCAGCGCCGAGCCGAGCGCGCGCGGATGCGGCGTCATGGCGAGCTGGCCGTCGCGCGTCACGCGCAGACTTTCCTTTTCGATGCCGCGCAGGCCGCGTATCAGCACATCGCGCTGCGGGCCGGAGCCGAGCACGGACAGGCGGTGCGAAAACGCGTCGGTCGCGCGGGAAGGAATGGTGTTTGGCATTGATGCGAGTCGCGCGTTGCCGGTTCGCTGCGTATCGCCAGATTTTTCGCAGACGGTACAGCGGCTGACAACGTTCGGCGGAATTTTCAGTAGCGGGCACTTTAACATCTCGCCAGAACGGCTGCTTGCGCCCTTCTCGGCGGGTTTGTGGGTGGTGCCGAGCTACGCCGTCACCATCGCCACGTCACGGCGACACTCATCCGCCGCGCGCCGCGCCTGCCCGATCAGCGACCTCGTTCCACAGATGCATCGCGGCATACGCACGATACGGCCGCCACCTGTCGCTGCGGCTGCGCTGCTGCGCGGGCCGCACGAGCGCTGGATCGCGCGCGCAGATCGCTTGCATCAGCACGAGATCCGAGGCGGGCCATGCGTCGGGATCGCGCCATGCGCGCATCGCGACGTATTCGACGGTCCAGGGCCCGATACCCCCGAGCGCGAGCAAAGCGCCGCGCAGGCTTGCGGCGTCGACGGCATCGCTGTCGAGCGGCACATCGCCGCTCGCGACCGCGCGCGCGAAGCCCTGCAACGCGGCGACGCGTTTGCCCGGCATGCCGATTTGCGCGAGATCGGCATCGGCGAGCGCGGCGGGTGTCGGAAAGCGCCACGCGGTGTTTTCATGCGGATGTCCGTCGATGCGTTCGCCCGCGCGCTGCACGAGCCGCCCGATGATCGTCGTCGCGGCCTTCACGCTGACCTGCTGACCGACGATCGCCCGCACTATCAGCTCGAAGCCCGACCACGCGCCCGGCACGCGCAGGCCCGGGACCGCCGCGACGAGCGGCGCGAGCCACGGGTCCGCGGCGAGCCCGGCGGCGATCTTCTCCGGGTCAGCACGCAGATCGAACATTCTCGCGACTGGCGTGGCGAGCGCATCGGCGTGACGACTCGCCGGCCCTTCGATGCTCGCGACGATGCAGCGTTTGCGCGGATGCAGCCGCACGCTCAACGTGCCGCTGTCACCGTGCCAGGCGATCGCGCGGCGATAGGCGCCATCCTCGACGGCCTCGACGCCGGGCGTCGCCCGGCCGCTGAAAAAGCGCAGCAGCCGAGGCCAATCGAACGGTGCCTTGAACGGTAATTCGAGCGTTGCGACGTGATTAAGCGTGCTCAAGCGGCGTGATCCAGTTGGGAGTTGCGGGAGTGAGCGCCGCTATCGGCACGGCTCGCATCGTCGGCTGAAACGCCGCCTGCGTGCTGCGCCTCATTGTCTAGCAAAGCCGCCTTGCGCGGCAGTCCCCAGCGATAGCCGGTGAGCGCCCCGCCCTTTTGCACGACGCGATGGCATGGAATCGCGAGCGCGACCGGATTCGTCGCGCACGCACTGGCCACTGCGCGGACCGCGCGCGGCGAGCCGACGGCCTCGGCGATCTGCGAATAGCTGCGCGTCTCGCCGTATGGGATGCGCCGCAGCGCGTCCCATACGCGCTGCTTGAATGCGGTCGACGCGATATCGAGCGGCAGGTCGAAGTTCTGGCGAGTGCCGCGCAGATACGCGTCGATCTGCGCGACGAACGGCGCGAGCCGCCCGGCATCTTCGCGCAGCTCGGCATTCGCGAACTCGCCGCGCAATTCGTCGATCAGCATGGCGGGGTCGTCGCCGAAGCCGATCTTGCAGATGCCCTTGTCGGTCGCGGCGACCAGCACAAAGCCGAGCGAATTCGGCGCGCTCGCGTAGCGCACCGTGAGCCCGGCGCCTTTGCGGCGATACGCGGACGGTGCCATGCCAAGCTCGGCCGGCGCGCTGTCGTACATTCGCGACGGCGAGCCGAAACCGGCGTCGAGCGTCGCCCGCGTGACGTCGGCGCCGCCCTGCAGCGCATCGCGCAACGCGGCGCCGCGCTGTGCGGCCTGGTACTGACGCGGTGACACCCCGACCACACGCTTGAACAGGCGTTGCAAATGGAACGGGCTCACGTGCACGGCGTCGCTCAGTTGCGCGAGCGTGAGGCGTTGCTGCGGATCGGCGTCCAGCGCGGCACAGGCCCGAGCGACGATGTCGAGCTCGCGCGGCAGGCCACCGGGCTGGCAGCGCTTGCAATCGCGAAAGCCCGCGGCGCGAGCGGCGGCGGCATCGGTGAAGAAGGCGACGTTTTCGCGGCGCGGCTGGCGCGACGCGCAAGACGGCCGGCAGAACACGCCGGTCGTCCTGACTGCGTAGAAGAATGCGCCGTCGGCGTCGCGGTCGCGATGCGTGACGGCGTCCCAGCGTTCGCCGTCAGTGCGCCACTGAGTGGCGTCGACGTCGGCGGCGGTGCGCACGGTGGCGGATCGACGGGTGGTAGCGTTCATGATGTCCTCGGAGCCCCGATGGGCAGATGATGACGATGCTCATCAATGTAGGCCCGATCTCTACACAGTACGCGCCGGTTCTTGCTCTGTCATTCGGCTACGATTTCACCTACAGGTTGTAGGGTCAATACCCGGCAAATTGCAATCCCAAGCGCGCTTCGAAACGCCTGCCCGCCGGGCTTTTCGCCCCAAATTGCGACAATTTCGCACGATATCGGGTTTTCCCTTAAAAAGTTATTGCGTCGCACCAACCGGATGTGTATATTAGGAACTGTCTCCTCCATGTCTCCTCCTGATATGGATTCAGCCCGCTCCACTTGAGCGGGCTTTTTTTTGCCCGCGCTTTCCCGCCTATCCGCCCCGCCCTTTCTCCTACACTTCGCTAATCGGTTCTCCGAAACAGCCAGGGGGCGTTCGACATGAAAATCCACATTCGCGAGATCGACCACGTCGTGCTCCGCGCGACCAACGCCGACACCTTGTCGCGGTTTTACTGCGACGTGCTCGGTTGCAGCGTCGAGAAGGAGCAGCGCGAACTGGGCCTCACACAGCTGCGCGCGGGCCGTTCGCTGATCGATGTGCTGCAGGCCGGTGCGAAGCTCGACCGCGCGGAAAACGGCGCGGCGGGAGCGGGACGCAACATGGATCATCTGTGTCTGCGCGTCGAGTCGTTCGACGCCGACGCGCTGAAGGCGCATCTGAGCGCGCATGGCGCGCGGCTCGGCGAACAGGGGGTGCGTTATGGCGCGGACGGCTTTGGACCGTCGCTGTATCTGTTCGACCCGGAGGGCAATATGGTCGAACTGAAGGGGCCACCGGAAGCGGCGCGGGTCACGTCGCTCTGAACGCGAAACCGAAACGGCGCTAAGACCGTTTCAGATCCTGGCAATCACGCGGCCGGTGCTTTGAGCACGGTCCAGTCGATCTTCACCGCATCGGCGTCGGCGCTGCCAAGCCATGCTTCGCCGTCCTGCACGGTACATTGCAGCCGCATGGTGCGTTCGGCGAGCGAGCCGAGCGCTGCCGCGACGTCCTCGCCAAGCGTCCATATCGTCACGTTGCGCAGGCGCTCCACCTTGTTGCGCACGCCCTGCCACCAGATCTCCGAGGTCCGCCCGCCATACGCGATCACGATCACGTCATTCGCGCGGCCGCTCGCCTTCGCGATGCGCCGCTCGTCGGGCTGGCCGACCTCGATCCATGTATCGATCGCGCCGGTCAGGTCCTTCGCCCACAGGTCGGGTTCGTCGACATCTGACAAGCCTTTGCAAAACTCCAACCGTTCCTGTGCGAATAGCGCGAATGCGGCGACGCGGACCATCATCCGCTCGTCGGTTTCGGAGGGGTGGCGGGCGATCGTCAGCGAATGGTCGGCGTAATAGTGCCGGTCCATGTCCGCGATCTGCAGTTCCGCCTTGTATATCGTCGATTTGAGAGCCATGCCGTTGCTGAACCAGGCGCTCGCTCCACCAGAGCGCAGCGAAAATGAATCGTCGACGGCGCGTTGCCGTTTCTTGTGTTTGCCGTACATCGCCTGTTCCTCCCGCGCCGTCAGCCGGTGCCTATGACACGGGAGGAAGCATTTAGCGGGCCACGGCGGGCTCCATGGCCGTGCCGTATACCTCCTGAGCGGTGTCCCGCAACGCTTCGAGTACGACGGCGGCCGCCGGAGACAACAGATGCGACTGGCGCGTGATGATACCGAATGTATCCATCCTGCACGGTAAATCGATCGGTACGCGCTTCAATACGCCGTACTGTTGGTATTGACGCGCCACTTCGTCCGGTAGCACCGCCAACATGTCGCTTTGCAGCAGCAGGCTCGAAATGGCCAGGAAATTGTTCGTATTGACGACGTTCTGCGGCGGATGCAGGCCGATCTGCGAAAAAATCAGGTCGAAACGATGGCGCAGCACGCTGCCCGGCGGATGCAGCACCCAGCTCGCGTTGACGATGCCGCGCAGCGTCAAACCCGTTTCATTTTCGAGGGGATGGCCAGGACGCGCGACCACGCACAAAGGTTCGTCGGCAAGCGGTTCGTAGCGCACGTCGGTCTTGAAATGATTCTGCCGTTCGAGCACGCGGCCGATCATGATGTCGAGCTCGCCTTCGGCGAGCCGCGGCAGCATCACGTCGGAGGTCTCGACCTCGGTCCAGATCTGCAGCTGCGGATAACGTTCCTTCACACTCGCGATCGCGCGCGGCACCATCGTCGCGGCGGCCGCCGCGATCACGCCGATGCGCACCTGACCCGCGAGCCCCGCGCGCAACGCCGAGATTTCGTCGTGGGCCTGGCTCAGGTTCGACAACACCATGCGCGCGTGGCGGATCATCACCTCGCCGTACAGCGTCGCGTGCATGCCGTGCGGCGTGCGGTCGAACAGGCTCACGCCGAGCATGTCCTCGAGTTCCTTCAACAGACGCGACGCGGCCGGCTGCGTCATGCCGAGCACATCGGCCGCGCGGCGCACGTTGCCTTCCTCCTCCATTGCGGCAAGCAGCAGCAACTGGCGCGTTTTCAGCCGCGCGCGCACGAACCAGTTCGAATAGCTACGCGTCATCACAGGTCTCCAGGTTTTACGAGCGATGGTTGTACGTTCTTCCGCCGAAGCTCCATGATGCCATATCGAAACTGATATCGGAGAGGCCAAAAAAGGGATTGGAAAGTTATTGGGGCCGCTCATACCATTCGTGGACTTTGCAAACTTCCTTGAGATTTCTGATCCGGCGCCCGCGCCGCGCCGCCCTTTTCCGCCGATGAACCGCGATCCGCTCGTCCCGCTCGTTGCCAGTCCGTTTCGCCACTACATCAATGGCGGATGGGAGACCGGCGCGACCGCGGGCCTGTCGTTCAATCCGTCGGATCTCGACGAGCCGGTTGGCGAGTACGTGCGCGCGGACGTGCGGCAGACCGATAGCGCGATCGAGGCCGCTCACGCGGCGTTTCGCGACTGGTCGCTCGCATCCGCGCAGCGCCGCGCGGATGCGCTCGATGCGATCGGCAGCGAAATGCTCGCGCGTCGCGAGGAGCTTGGCAGGCTGCTCGCGCGTGAAGTCGGCACGGTGCTGCCAGAAGCGCTCGCCGAAGCGACGCGCGCGGGGCAACTGTTCAAGCTGTTCGCGGCCGAGGCGCTGCGCGCGTTCGCCGAGCCGCAGGCGTCGGCGCGTGCCGGGGTCGACATCGACGTGACGCGCGAGCCGCTCGGGGTGGTCGGCGTCATCGCGCCGTGGAGCGCGCCGCTTGCGGTCGCCGCCGCGAAGATCGGCGCTGCGCTCGCGCACGGCAACTGCGTCGTCTACAAGCCGGCCGAATCGGTACCGGCCTGCGCCGCGGCGCTGGCGTCGATCGTCAGCCGGGCGGGTTTGCCGGCCGGCGTGTTCAACCTGGTGATGGGCAGCGGGCGCAAGGTCGGCGCGCGCATCGTCGCACATCCGCTTGTCGCGGCGATCAGCTTTGCCGGTTCGAGCGACACCGGCACGCGCGTGCTGCAGGCCGCCGCCGCACGCCAGGCGCGCGTGCAACTGGAGATGGGCGGCAAGAATGCGTTCGTCGTGCTAGCCGACGCCAACCTCGACGGTGCAGTCGACGCGGCGCTCACCGGCGCCTTCAGCGCGACCGGCCAGCGCAGCACGGCGGCCGCGCGGCTGATCGTCGAGCGTGCGGTGTTCGCGCCGTTCGTCGACGCGTTGCGGGCGAAGCTGGCGAAACTCACTGTCGATCACGCGCTGAAGCACGGCACCGACATCGGCCCGCTCGCGAACGCCGCGCAGCTCGAGCGCAATTTGGATTACGTGCGCATCGGCGAGCAGGAAGGCGCGCAGTTGCTGCGCGGCGGGCGACCGCTCGCGCGCGCGACGCGCGGCTATTTTCTCGAGCCGGCGCTGTTCGTCGGCGAACCGGAGCATCGCATCGCGCGCGAGGAGATTTTCGGGCCGCTCGCGGTGGTGCTGCGCGCCGACGATTACGAACACGCACTACATCTCGCGAATAGCACCGCCTACGGACTGTGCGCCGGCATCTGCACGCGCTCGCTCGAACGCGCGCGGCATTTTCGCCGCCACGTGCAGAGCGGTCTCGTCACGATCAATCTGCCGACCACGGCCGTCGAGCATCACGGTCCTGGCGGCGGGCGCAAGGCATCGGCCTATGGAGCCAGTGATGCCGCGTTCTGGACCGCCGTGAAAACGGCGTACGTAGCGGGATAGACGCGATGAGCCGAGCCACGGCTTTCGCCGCCCGCGTTACCCCGCTGCAACTACATGACATCGATGCAGCTTTTTAGTCAGAGGAGACAAAAGATGACCAGCAAGCTTCGCCGTTTGACCCTCACCGCAATGGCCGCCGCCGCCCTCGCCGCGCCGTTTGCCGCGCAACTGTCCGCGCGCGCCGACGAGCCGCTCAAGGTCGGCTTCCTCGTGAAGATGCCGGAACAGGCATGGTTCATCAACGAACAGAAGGCCGCGACCGCGGTCGGCCAGAAGGACGGATTCTCGGTCGTCAACATCGGTACTCCCGACGGCGAAAAAGTGCTGGCCGCGATCGACAACCTCGGCGCGCAAGGCGCGAAGGGCTTCGTGATCTGCGCGCCCGACGTGCGCCTCGGACCGGCGATTCAGGCACGCGCGAAGCGCTACAACATGAAGTTCGTGACCGTCGACGATCAGCTGGTCGATTCGACCGGCAAGCCGCTCGCCAACGTTCCGCACCTCGGCATGTCGGCTTTCAAGATCGGCAACCAGGTCGGCCAGGCGATCAGCGACGAAATGAAGCGCCGCGGCTGGAAGCCTGAGGAAGTCGGCGCGCTACGTATCACGGACTACGAACTGCCGACCGCCAAGCTGCGCACCGACGGCGCGACGCAGTCGCTGCTCGCCGGCGGCTTCAAGAAGGAAAACATCTTCGACGCGCCGCAGAAAACCACCGACGACGAGGGCGGCTTCAACGCGGTGTCGCCGGTGCTCGCGCAGCATCCGAACATCAAGAAGTGGGTGATCTTCGCGCTCAACGAGGAAAGCGTGCTCGGCGGCGTGCGCGCGACCGAGCAGCTGCATATTCCTGCCGCGGACGTGATCGGCGTCGGCATCAACGGCGCGGGCGAGGCGTTCGCCGAGTTCCAGAAGAAGGAACCGACGGGCTTCTTCGGTACGATCGCCGTCAGCTCGACGAACCACGGCAAAGAGAGCACCGAAAACCTCGTCGAATGGATCAAGAACGGCAAGCAGCCGCCCGCCGACACGCAGACCACCGGCAAGCTGATGGTGCGCAGCAACTGGCAGGACGTGCGCAAGGAACTGGGTATCTAAGCGGAGTTCTCGCAGCAGATGGCGGGCCGCATCGCGCGGCGCGTTTAGCGCGCGAGCGCGGCCCGCTCAGGTTCCATCAGTTCGAGGTTTTTCGATGACGTCTTTATTCACCGGGTCTCACGCCGGCGGGGCCGCAGTCGCGCCCTCGCCTTCATCGAGGCCCGTATCCGAGGCCCCCTATCTCCGGCTCGACGGCATCACCGTGCGCTTTCCGGGCGTGCTCGCGCTCGACCAGGTTTCACTCGAAGTGCGCCGTGGCGAGGTGCACGGCCTGATGGGCGAAAACGGCGCCGGCAAGTCGACGCTGCTTAAGGTGCTGTCCGGCGTCAATCACCCCGTTGCGGGCACGCTGTCGCTCGATGACGTCGAGCAGCAGTTCGCGACGACGAAAGCCGCGATCGCTGCGGGTATCGCCATCATCTATCAGGAACTGCATCTGGTGCCGGAGCTGACCGTCGCCGAGAACCTGATGCTCGGTGCGCTGCCGAATCGGTTCGGCGTACTGGACGAAAAGGCACTCGTCGCGCGTGCGATGCGCGAGCTCGAACGGCTCGGCGAGAAGCTCGATCCGTCGCTGCAGGTCAAGCATCTGTCCATCGGTCAGCGGCAGATGATCGAAATCGGCAAGGCGCTGATGCGCGACGCGCGCGTGATTGCGTTCGATGAGCCGACCAGCTCGCTGTCGTCGCGCGAAACGGCGCAACTGTTCCGCATCATCCGGGCACTGAAGGCCGAAGGCCGCGCCATCATCTATGTCACGCACCGGATGGAAGAAGTCTACGAGTTGTGCGATCGCGTCACCGTGTTTCGCGACGGCCGCCGCATCGACACCTTCGAGGCCGGCGCGGGACTTGATCGCGATCGGCTGATCAGCTGCATGGTGGGCCGTTCGATCACCGACGTGTACGGCTATCGCGCGCGCGAACTCGGTGACGTTCAGCTTAAGGTCGACGGCGTGATGGGACCGGGCCTGCGCGAAGCCGCCACGTTTTCCGCGCGCAAGGGCGAGATCGTCGGCTTTTTCGGGCTCGTCGGCGCCGGTCGCTCCGAGCTGATGAAGCTGATTTACGGCGCGGTCAAGCCGAGCGCCGGCGAGATCGCGCTGAAGGGCAAGCGCGTGCAGTTCGCCACGCCGCGCGACGCGGTGCGCGCCGGTGTCGCGCTGTGTCCCGAAGACCGCAAGCAGGAAGGCATCGTGTCGATCGCGTCGGTCTCGGACAACCTCAACATCAGCTGCCGCCGCCACTTCAGCCGCTTCAACGTGCTCAACAGCCGCAAGGAAGCGCAGAACACGCGCGAGTTCATCGGCAGGCTCGCGATCAAGACACGCAACGGCGACACGCCGATCGGCACGCTCTCCGGCGGCAATCAGCAGAAGGTGATCCTGTCGCGCTGGCTCGCGGAAGAGATCGACGTGTTCCTGATGGACGAGCCGACTCGCGGCATCGACGTCGGCGCGCGCAGCGAGATTTATGGGCTGCTGTATGGGCTCGCCGAGGCGGGCCGCACGGTCATCGTGGTGTCGAGCGATCTCGCCGAGGTGATCGGCGTGAGCGATCGCGTGATCGTGATGAAGGAAGGCCGCATCGTCGGCGATCTGCCGAAGGCGCAGGCGACGCCCGATGCGTTGATCAAGCTGGCGTTGCCGCGTTGATCGCCAACCGGGTCGCGCCACCCGGGCTCTCACCGAATACCGCAACAAAAACGGCATTGAACGGAACAGACATCATGAATACACCTTCGACCGACTCCTCGACCCCTGCCGTCGCTTCCGCGGGCTTGACCGCGCGCGCCGCGCGCACCTGGGACCTGATCAACAAATCCGGCATCGTGATGGTGTTCATCATCCTGTTCGCGGTGCTGTCGTTCACGGTCCCCGATTTTCTGAGCACGCGCAATATTCAGGGCCTGCTGCTGTCGGTCACGCTGATCGGCTCGATCTCCGTCACGATGATGTTCGTACTCGCGCTTGGCGAGGTGGACCTGTCGGTGGCGTCGATCGTCGCGTTTTCGGGGGTGGTCGCTTCCGTGCTGATCACCGCGACGCATAGCGTGTTCGTCGGCGTCGCGGCCGGGGTGCTGGCGGGCGGGGCGGTTGGGCTCGTCAACGGCACACTGGTCGCGCGCTACAAGATCAACTCGCTGATCGTCACGCTCGCGATGATGGAGGTCGTGCGCGGCCTCGCGTACATCACGTCGAACGGCGACGCGGTGATGATCTCCGAGGAGCGCTTCTTCGATCTCGGCGGCGGCGCGTTCCTCGGCATTTCGTATCCGATCTGGAGCAACATCGTCGGCTTCGTGCTGTTTGGCTTCCTGCTGAAAAAGACCGTATTCGGCAAGAACGTGCTGGCCGTCGGCGGCAACAGCGAAGCGGCTGTGCTCGCGGGGCTGCCCGTTACGCGTATCAAGATCACCGTGTTCGTGCTGCAAGGCCTCGTGACCGGTTTCGCGGGCGTGATGCTCGCGTCGCGCATGAGCCTCGGCGATCCGAAGACGTCGGTCGGCCTGGAGCTCGGCGTGATTTCCGCATGCGTGCTCGGCGGCGTGTCGCTGACGGGCGGTGTCGCGACGATCTCCGGCGTGCTGGTCGGCGTGCTGATCATGGGCTCGGTGCAGGACGCCATGAGCCTGCTGAACGTGCCGACCTTCTACCAGTACCTGATTCGCGGCGGCATCCTGCTGCTCGCGGTGCTGTTCGACCAGTTCCGCCGCAGCAAGCGCGTGCACTGACGCGCCGTTGCTCGCGGCCGGTTTCCTGCGCTTTACGAGAGGGCGTATTGCCGATGCGGATCGCTAAAATCCGCATCGGCCTTTTTGTCGCACGCGAAGCCGGGCCGGCCCGCAGGGTAATAAAAAAACGGCTTGGCGTTTGAATGCCTAAGCCGTCTTTTAGCTCACGCGTTCACGCTTGCGACTTTTCAAAGCCGCGCGGATACGCATGCGACCGAATTCCGGCTTTTGCCGGAATGCCGGTGTTGTGCTTATTGCTTGATAAATCGGTCGTTCGCCCAGAGTCCTTCGGTGTCACTATTGCCGGCGTTCACGAACTCGACGTCGTGGCCGACCACGCGCACTACGCGGAAATTCGAGTCGGTCGGCGTCAATACGCATTGATATCCTGAGAAGAATTCCTGCATTTGCTGCTGTTCGCCGGCTTGCGCGTGGTGGTCGGCGGCATCGAGCTTGTCTTTCGATACGCAGCCATACCCATTGGCCTTGAACTGGATCGTTTGCTGCGGCTTGATCACGGAGTCTTGCGCCTGAACGCTCGCGGCAGCCAAACCCGCAATGGCGAAAACAACGGCAATTCGAGTTTTCATTTCTTCCTCCGTGCAGGCCGAAAAAATACTCGGGTTAGCTATGTGTTTAACTTTAAGGATTGATCCACAGCTTGCACTTTAGAAGAACAAAGGAGAACGACAAGCACATCTTGTGTGCGGTCGCAACAGTGGCGAATTGTCGCACCCAGTTTTGCTGGTGATTAAGTCTTGGGCACACGCCTGATCGAACGGCAATGAAACGGATAAATAGCAAATGCGTCATTCGCAAGCCTTTAACCGGTATAGCTTCGCGCGCATATTCGCGTAAACGTGTATTCGGAATTAAGCACGTTAATACAATTTAATTCGCTGCTTTGTGCGTCGCACACAAAGTCGTTCGGCTGGCAAAAGTTGCCAGGCGCGATAATGAGGCAGATGCAGAAGATAAATAGTGCCAGCGGCTGAGCGAGCGTTTTTCCGACGCGCCTGGCCGTCATGCGGGTACAAGCGGTGCTCTACAATTGGATCGAATCTCCTGCAATTGGAGGCCATCGTGAACGAGCACGTCATCCTCGGGATTTTTCTGGTCGTTCCGCTGCTGATCGTGATGTTTCTTTTTTCCGACGAATTGTGGCAGGAGCACCGAGACCTGCACGAGGGCAGGCCGTTGCCAGCGCGGCCCCGACGCATCGACTGGCGGCACCCGCTGCGCCGTTCGCGCGATCGGGTCTGAAATTGCGAAGCAGATCGCCCAAAGAAAAAAGCCTGCCATTGCGGGCAGGCTGAAAAAGAGATCCACACTCAATGCCTTGAATACAAGGCAGTAGCAGTCTACCGGCGCCGTTTCTATCGGCGATTGCAGCGGCCTTTACAGTTGTTACCGCGTGTGACCGGGATGCGAGGCGCATCGGCGCGCCTCGTCTAGTGCTTCTTCAATGGGCGCGCCAGTGCGCGCGAATCCGTGTAGCGAGCGCTTCGAGCGTGTCCGTATCAGCGCGCTCGCGCGCATGCAGCTTGAGCGGTTGACCCTCCCAGCGCGGTATCACGTGGAAATGGACGTGCGGCACCGTCTGTCCCGCCGCCGCGCCGTTGAACTGGCCGATGAACACGCCGTCCGGGCGCAGTGCCGCGCGCACCGCGATCGCGAGCTTCTGCGCCATGCGCATCGACGCAACGAGCGCCTCATCCGACAGATCGAAAATCTCCGCCACCGCTTCTTTGGGCACGACGAGCAGATGGCCGTCGGCTTGCGGCATCAAGTCCATGAAAGCCAGAGCCTGGTCGTTTTCGGCCACCTTGATGCACGGCAGTTCGCCGCGCAAGATCTTGGCGAACGGGTTGCTGTCGTTGTAGCTCATCGTGTTTCCTCTACTCGTTTGGGCTGGGTTCGATTCACGGGTCGAGCGGGAGACTGTTTTTTCGCCCAGCTTCACGCCGCAGTTTTCCTATTCTCCACCAGATCGCTCACGGCACGCGGGCGGCGCGCCGGATCGCCTGGGGGGGCTGGCCGAACGCGCGCAGAAACGCGCGCCGCATCCGTTCGGTGTCGATGAAGCCAGTGTCGGCCGCTACCGTTTCGATCGAATGACGGCCGGATTCGAGCATCGTGCGTGCCGCTTCGACGCGCAGGGCCTCGATCGCGCGGGCCGGCGACTGGCGCGTCTCGTCGCGAAACGCGCGGCTGAACTGACGGGGACTCAGATGCGCGATGCCGGCGAGTTGCTCGACGCTCAGCGGCTCGCGCAGATGACTCTTCGCATACGACAGCGCGTTCTGGATCCGATCGGATTTCGGTTCGAGATCAAGCATTGCCGAGTACTGCGATTGTCCGCCGGTGCGCCGGTGATAGACGACGAGCTTCTTCGCGATCGCGCGCGACATCGCGACGCCGAGGTCGCCCTCGACGAGCGCGAGACACAGATCGATGCACGCGGTCATGCCGGCCGACGTCCACACCGAGCCGTCGACGATGAAAATGCGGTCCTCGTCGACCCGCGCGCGCGGAAAGCGCCGTTGCAGATCGCGCGCATGCGCCCAGTGCGTGGTCGCGTGGCGGCCGTCGAGAATGCCCGCTTCGGCGAGCACGAATGCGCCGGTGCAGATGCTCGCGGTGCGGCGCGAGACGGCGAGCGCGTCATTCAGAAACGTGAGCAGGCCCGGCGACGACGGCGCGATCTCCATCGCACCGGTGACGATCACCGTGTCATAGGATGGATCGCCGAGCGGCTGCGTGGCGACCTCGACGCCCGACGAGCTGCGCACCATGCCGCCGTGCTCGGAGATCAAGGTGACGTCGTACGCGGGCTCGTCGGTGTCCTGATTGGCGAGTTCGAAAATCGACACCGCGATCATGTCGAGGATCTGGAAGCCCGGAAATACCACCACGCCGATGCGTCTCATTGCGATGTCCGAAAATGAGGGAAATACGACATTTGAGACACAACGGTACGCGCCTACACTCAGCTCGTCAACACCGCCGCATCAGTGCGCAAGCGCGGTGGCGGCGAGTTCACGGATGATCCCATTCAACGGACAAGGGCGGTCGCATCCCGCGCAGCCCGCAAGGAGAGCTTCAATGGCAACGCAGGCAGACAAGGGCGTACAAGGCGGTTTGAACGAAGGCAAGGGCACGGCGGTCATCACGGGTGCCTCCTCGGGTATCGGCGCGGTCTACGCGGACCGGCTCGCGCGACGCGGCTACGATCTGCTGCTGGTCGCACGCGACGGTGCGCGTCTGAAGAATCTCGCCGACCGGCTCACGAAGGAGACCGGCCGCCGCGTGAGCACCGCCAGCGCCGATCTGACGGACAAGGCCGACGTGCGGCGCATCGAGAACCAGCTGCGCGCCGAGCGCGCCCTCACGATGCTGGTCAATAACGCGGGCGTCGGCGCGACCTCGACGCTGGTCGACTCGGACATCGATCAGCTCGAGAAAATGATCGACCTGAACGTGACCGCCCTCACGCGCCTGACGGCAGCGGTGTTGCCTGGCTTCATTGCGCGCGGCGCGGGCACGGTGATCAATATCTCGTCGATCGTCGCGCTGTCGCCGGAATTGCTGAACGGCACCTACAGCGGCACCAAGGCGTACGTGCTGAACCTCACGCAGTCGCTGCATCACGAGGTGGGCGGCAAGGGCGTGCGGTTGCAAGCGGTGCTGCCGGGCGCGACGAGCACAGCGTTCTGGGATCGCGCGGGTCTCGCGGTTGAGAACCTGCCCGCGCAGATCGTGATGAGCGCCGAAGACATGGTCGACGCGGCGCTCGCCGGTCTCGATCAGGGTGAGCTGGTGACGATTCCGTCGTTACCCGATGCCGCCGACTGGGAGCGTTTGAACAGCGCACGTCTGCATCTGCAGCCGAATCTGTCGCGCAGCGCGCCGGCCGAGCGCTACACGCGAGCCGTGGCGGCCTGAAAAAAGAAGGTGGGAGGGCGGCTCGGGACTCAGCTTATCCGCAGCCGGTGTATCGCAGCGCGCGCATCAGCCCGCTTCGGTTTACGCGGCACCGCCGCCCGAACAGTAGGGGTGAGCAGCCGCAACCTCAGCCGCAGTGGTGGGCGTGTAAATGCTCTGCTGGCGCGCGAACAATTTGCGCGAGGCGCGCGCAGACAAAAAGGCCGTCGCCCAATGCGACGGCCTTTTTCTTTCTGAGGCACAGCCTAATGCTTGTGATGCAGCCATTCCGCGTAATGCGTATCGAGCCAGCGCTCGAGCCGGGGTGGCTGGGACGGGTCGCGGTGACGCGACACCATCCAGATGGCAATGCCAACCAACAGCATGACGGCGGGCCCCATCAGGTATGCGAGCATCGATTGAGACATCGGAACCTCCGTATCGGCTTGCTTCCGTTTTTCAGTGTAGGCGATGGAAGCGGGGAAGGAACGACGATGTGAGGCGGCCGCGAGAGGCGGAAAAGGCACGTTGCCGGTCGGTTTCGAAACCTGATCGTTCTATGGCTTTGCTTTTATTTGCGTAGCTTTGCGGTGAGGTCGCATCGGCCTGTGTACCATCCCGTTTCCGGCACGACGGCAAGCGTCGCATGGCGCCAAAACCCATGACAATGCCGTCACGCCGCACCGTTCGCCGCTTGCCGTGCGACCTCTGTCTGGCTGTCGACAAAGTCGGCCCAACTCTGAAGCAGGCGACGCTGCCGCTTCGCTTCTTCGCTCGCTTCGCGCGGCGCGATGTCGCCCTGCGCGCCAGGTTGCTGCTCCATGTTGCGTAGGTGTATCGACGCGGTGCGACGAAAGTCATGCAGCACGAAATGCTCCACGTCGAGCCCCAATGCCTTGACTGCCTGGTTCAGCGTGCTTTTCGCGATTGGCCGATCGTCGCCTCTAACGCTCGGGAAGACGAACTTCTCGCTGGTCCGTGCTCGCTGCAGTTCGCGCAGCAGCGCTACCGCCTGACGCGGCAGACAGACGATGCGATCCTCGCGTGCGCCCACGCGCGCGGCGGGGATCGTCCACAGCGCGTTGTCGAGATCGAACTCGGCCCATGTCGACTCGATGAGGTCGGATTTGCGCGCCATCGTCAGCACGAGCAGATGCAGCGCGAGCTTCAGCGGGCGGCGGATGTTCGACGTGTCGATCGTGCGCAACGTGACGCCGATCTCGGCGCCGGACAGCACGCGGGTGCGGCTGTCGAAGGTTGCGATCGAGCGCGCGGGCACGACTTGCGCGGGATTGCTGGTCGCGAGCTGCCGCGCGATCAGGTAGGCGTAGAGGCGCTTCATCACGTTACGCGTGTGCAACGCCATTTTCGGCGAGCCGCGGCTTTTGATGCGCTCGCAGATCATGACGATGTCGTCGGCACTGACCGCGCCGATCGGCTTGTTGCCGATCGCCGGCAGCACGTCCTTGTCGAGCGCGCGCCGCGTGCTGCGGCGATATTCGTCCGACTTGCCGGCCAGCGCCGTCGCGAGATAAAGCTCGGCCGCCTCTCGCAGCACGTCGGCCTTGCTCTCGACGCCGCGATCGCGGCGCGCGGTCGCGACTGGCGAAATACCCTGCGCGACGAGCGCCGCGTACTTCTGTGCTTTCGCGCGCGCGACGCGCAGCGAAATCATCCGGTAATCGCCGATCGTCGCGAGCGGTTGACGCTTGCCGTTCAACGTATAGCGGAAGCGCCAGACCTTGGTGCCGGTCGTCATGACCTCGATCACGAGGCCGTTGCCGTCGGCGACGCAGTAGCGGGTTGCGCGCGGTTCGAGCGCGCGGATCTGGGCTTCGGTGAGCGGGGTGGCAAGGCGGGGCATGCTGGACACGGTACGATCAGACTCGGACAGCGCGCATTCTAATCCTTTGTGTTGGCTGTGTACCAAAAATGAAGCCGGTTTTTGGTCGACGGAGTGTGATTGGCGGTCGCGCTGGCATGGTGATCATTTGGCCGGTGTGGGCCGTGCGGCGGCGAGTCATGGCGGCCTTGCAACTCTGGAGCTACTTGCCGATACAGAATCGACTGAAAATCACGCCGAGCAGATCGTCCGAGCCGAACTCACCGGTAATCGAATTCAACTGATCCTGCGCGAGCCGCAATTCCTCGGCGAACAGGTCGAGCGCCTGGGCATTTTGCTCCGCATGTGCGGCGGCGGTCGCCAGATGCTCGTCGGCCGCGCGCAACGCGATCAGGTGCCGCTCGCGCGCGAGATAGACGCTTTCCGCACCCGCCTGCCAGCCGGCGATTCGCAGCAGTTCGTCGCGCAGTAGCGCGACGCCGTCACCCTTTTTCGCCGACAGTCGCACCTCGCTGAGTTCGAGATCAGCGTCGAGCGCCTGGGTCGCCGGCGCGAGCCCGGTCAAGTCGGTCTTGTTCAGCACGCGCACGACCGGCACGCCGCGCGGAAAGCGCCCGGCGATCGTTTCGTCGTCGGTCGTCATGCCGGTGCGTGCGTCGAGCAGATGCAGCACCACGTCCGCGCGCTCGATCTCGCCCCACGTGCGCTCGATGCCGATCTTCTCCACCTCGTCTTCCGTCTCACGCAGGCCGGCTGTGTCGATCACGTGCAGCGGGATGCCTTCGATCTGGATCGTCTGCGCGACCTTGTCGCGCGTCGTGCCGGCAATCGGCGTGACGATCGCCAGTTCGGCGCCGGCGAGCGCGTTCAACAGCGACGACTTGCCTACGTTCGGCTGTCCCGCTAGCACGACCGACAAACCCTCTCGCAGCAACGCCCCCTGGCGCGCCTCGCTCAGCACGTGCGCGAGACCCTCGCGAATGCGCGCGAGCTTGCCGCGCGCGTCGGCGGCTTCGAGAAAGTCGATCTCTTCTTCCGGGAAGTCGAGCGTCGCTTCGACCAGCATCCGCAGCGTAATCACCTCTTCGACAAGCGCATGGATATCGCGCGAAAACGCGCCGTCGAGCGAGCGGCCGGCCGAACGGGCGGCGGCCTCGGTGCTCGCCTCGATGAGATCGGCGACGGCTTCGGCCTGCGCGAGATCGAGTTTGTCGTTGAGGAATGCGCGGCGCGTGAATTCACCAGGCTCGGCAAGGCGCAGGCCGAACGCGCGGCCGGCGTCGATGCAGCGCTGCATCACCAACTGCAGCACGACCGGGCCGCCGTGGCCTTGCAGTTCGAGCACGTGCTCGCCGGTGTACGAATGCGGCGCGGGAAAGTGCAGCGCGATGCCGCGGTCGAGCGGATTGCCGCTGGCATCAAGAAACGGCACGTAGCTCGCGTGCCGCGGCGCGAGCGTCTGGCCGGTGAGCGCCTGCATCAATGGCTGGGCCGCCGCCTCGCCGGCACGGCCCAACGAGATCCGCACGACACCGATGCCTCCGCGGCCGGGTGCAGTGGCAATGGCGACGATGGGATCGGAGTCGGTCGTGAGCATGGGAATTCGGGCGAAAACGCGAGGGGAAGGGCAGGGCCGCGCCGATGGAAACGGCGGAGGCATTGTAACGCGCGAGTCTCGAATCGGAAGGCCGCTGGCAAGGGCGCGAAGCGGATCGCAAACTCGCTGGGACTATTGTCGGAGAAACTCGTATTTATCTTAGATAAGCTAGGATTAGTACCGCGTCGCTTAAGAAGAACTGAGACCGGATAGGATTTGCGACTGAGGGAAAAGCAAGCCAGGCAATAAAGAGATGAAAAAAGCCGATTCCACGCAACGCGTTGTCCAACGTGCGCTACAAGCTAAAACTATCTCAAATAAGAGAAACCTAAGCTCGACTGGTTGTCAACTGGATGGATGCTGAATTGCACAATCTGGCACATGCCAACCGACAAAGAAAAAGCCGCCTTCGCGAGGAGGCTGAAAGATCTGCTCGAGCCGCTGAAAATTCGCGGCGGGACCAAACTCGCCGAGCAGTTCAATCTTCGCTATCACGGCGAGCGTCCCGTGACACCACAGACCGCGCACAAATGGCTGACGGGCACGACGATTCCAAAGCCGGACAAGTTGCGCACACTCGCCGAATGGTTGAACGTCAAGGAGCACTGGCTCCATTACGGACCGCCGCCCGGCACGAGCGCAAGACCGATGGCACGCGGCGAAAAATACCCGCCGACACCCGAAACGATCGAGCTGGCGTCGAAGATCGCATCGCTGACGCCGAAAGACCGAAACCTCGTCGAGGAAATGATCGTGCGCTTCTACGGTGAAGATTCGGACGAAGAATGATCGACGAAGAATGATCACGCGGCCGCGTGCCGCATTTCCTTCAATCGCACCATAAGAAAAGCCGCCCGGTTCGCACCGGGCGGCTTTTCGTTTTCAGCTTGTGCCGGCGGCGGCCATGCCGGCCGCCGCGGCACGGAACATCAGGCCGGCTTCGCCTTCGAGGTGCCCATCATCCGCGTGATGTAGTACTGCTGCGCGATCGACAGCACGTTGTTCACGACGTAGTACAGCACGAGGCCCGCCGGGAAGAAGAAGAACATCACCGAGAACGCGATCGGCATGAACATCATCATCTTCGCCTGAACCGGGTCCGGCGGCGTCGGGTTCAAGCGGGTCTGCAGGAACATCGACACGGCCATCAGGATCGGCAGAATGAAGTACGGGTCCTGCTGCGACAGATCCTGAATCCACAGAATCCAGGGCGCACCGCGCATTTCCACCGACGACAGCAGCACCCAGTACAGCGAAATGAACACCGGAATCTGGATCACGACCGGCAGACAGCCGCCGAACGGATTGACCTTCTCGGTTTTGTACAGCTCCATCAGCGCCGCGTTCATCTTCTGCGGGTCGCCCTTGAAGCGCTCGCGCAACGCCTGCATGCGCGGGGTGATCGCCTTCATGCGCGCCATCGACTTGTAGCTCGCGGCCGACAGCGGGAAGAACACTGCCTTGATCAGCACCGTGAGCAGCACGATCGACCAGCCCCAGTTGCCGACATAGCTGTGGATCTTCGACAGCAGCCAGAACAGCGGCTTCGCGATGATCGTGACCCAACCGTAGTCCTTCACGAGCTCGAGCCCCGGTGCGATGCCTTCGAGCATCTTCTCTTCTTCCGGACCGGCGAACAGACGCGCGGACACGCTGACGGTCTGGCCCGGCTGAATGGTCGGCAGCGCCTGCTTCATGCCGACGCGATACAGCGACGGATCGATCTTCTCGGCGTAGAACTCGCGCTTTGTGCCTTCCTGCGGAATCCACGCCGTCGCGAAGTAATGCTGGACCATGGCGACCCAGCCGTCGTCGGCCGACGTCGCGAAGTTCTGCTTGTTCTTGTCCAGATCGCTGAACGTCATCTTCTGGAAGTGGTGCTCGTTCGTGTAGACAGCCGGTCCGATGAACGTGTGCGAGAAGCGTGGCGTTTCGACCGGCTGGTCGTCACGCACGAGTTCCATATAGATCTGCGGCGTCACCGCCGTGGTGCCGACGTTCTGGACCTTCGTCTCGACGCCGATCACATAACTGCCGCGCGTAAACGTGTACGTCTTGATGACCTTCAGTCCGCCTTTTTCCGGCGACTCGAAGCTCATCTGGAACGAGTTCTGACCGTCAGCGAGGTGGGTCGGCTGATTCGGCATCAGCGTGAAGACGTCGTTGTGATTCGGGACATCGCCGCCCAGCAAGCCGGTGCGCGCCAGATACGTGTGATTGTTCGTTTTGTCGAACAGCGTGATCACGAGGTCCGGCTGCTTGCCGTCACCCTGCTTGACGAGCGACAGGCGCGACACCGTGCCGCCGCGCGTATCGATTTCGCCGCTATAGACGTCGGTGCTGAACTTCACGAGTTGCGATTGTGCAGCCGCCGGCGCATTGCCGGGCGCGGCCGCGGTGGTGGCCGGCAGATCGGCCGGCTGGGTTCCCGGGGTCGTGGTGCCCGGCGCGGCGCTGCCTGCGGTCTGGCTCGGCGTCGTGCTCGGGAAGAACATCGACGGGCGTCCGTGGTCGCGTTGCCAGTTGTCGAACAGCATGACCGCTGACATGAAAAAGATGACCCATAGGACGGTGCGTTTGATATCCATGCGTTGTCTCAGTGTCGATGGAACGGCGCGTCAGCGCTTTTCAGAAGTGGGTGGCGGGACGAGATCGATGCCGCCCGCGGAAAACGGGTGACAGCGGCAAACACGCCTCACGGCGAGATAAGTCCCGCGCGCGGCGCCATGATACTGGATTGCCTCGCGCGCGTAATCAGAGCAGGAAGGGTAAAAGCGGCACCGGTTGCCGAGCATGGGGCTCACGGCAAGCTTGTAAAAACGCAATAAAGCGATGAGTACCGTTTGCATGGCAGATGCGGCGGGGGGGCGCCGCGCAACGTGAAGTACCGGGCGACGCCCGCGCCCTGAAGCTGCCGGCGCCACGCGAATGGCGGCGGCCTTGGTGCGGGTGGTCACTGCGTCAATCCGTCCTGGGCGCCTCCGCGGGCGGCGCCTGACGACGGGTAATTTCGCGCGCTGCCTTGTCGAGCAACGCCTCGATTTCGCTGCGGCACAGCGTCTTTAACGGCGAAGACGACGCGCTCGGCAACGCTTTCTTGTCGAAACGCGTATGTAGACGCAGCAGCACATCCCAACCGCCGAATTCCGCGCGACGCAGCCGGAAGGCTTCGCGAGCGATCCGGCGTACCAGATTACGCGTGGCCGCGCGCGGGGCATACTTCTTGCCGACCACGAGACCAAGACGCGCCTCGTTGCCGGTGGGCCGGCCGTACACGACGAAATGCGCGGTACGGCGCCACGGCCGCAAACGAAAAACGGATGAAAATTCATCCGTTTTTAGTAGCCTTGCGGCTTTGGGGAAGTTGGCTTGCGCTCGCAACGGAACCGAGCCCGGTTGCTGCGCCCCGGCCGCTCCCGCTTCGCCGCGGGCTTCGGTCACAGCGCGCAATCCACTTGCCTTAGATTGCGAGGCGCTTGCGACCCTTCGCGCGACGTGCATTGATGACCTTGCGGCCACCAGCGGTCTTCATGCGAACGCGAAAGCCATGGGTGCGCTTGCGACGGGTAACGGAAGGTTGGTAAGTACGTTTCATGTTGCTCTCACTTGATCGAAAAAAACCGCGCGATCATCGCTGAAAGCGCAATGGCCGGTGGTTTACTGAAATTGGTTTTCGCGGAACCCGCTATTTAAACTGGTTTTCCGTTGGCCGTCAATAGTTTAGCCATCTTTCGGCGCGGCCCGCGCTTGCCGGGTCAGACGATCCGTCCCTGTGGATAACTCACTGGCGGCTCCATTTTGGCGTTAGAATCTCGCCTTACTTCCCAAAAATGTTGCACGTCGCTCCGGCACGTTTGTCCCGCAAACCCTTGTGGTACAAGCGCCTGGGGCCGTTACGCCTGGCTGCTCAGGGCCTTGTTGCGCGCGCGACAGGAGCAGCGGCGACCGCCGTGCACACCATAACGACAGCAACTTGATGAACGAATTCTGGCAACACTGTTCCGCATTGCTGGAGCGTGAGCTTACGCCCCAGCAATACGTGACGTGGATCAAACCCTTGGCCCCGGTCGCCTTCGACGCCGCTGCGAACACGTTGAGCATCGCCGCGCCGAACCGCTTCAAGCTCGACTGGGTCAAGAGCCAGTTCTCCGGCCGCATCGCGGATATGGCCCGCGATTTCTGGCACGCGCCGGTGGAAGTGCAATTCGTACTGGATCCGAAGGCCGGCATGCGCGGCCCGGCAGGGGCTGCGCCGGCGTCATCCTCCGCACGTCCGGCTTCGGTCGCGCCGCAGGGCGGAAATGCCGGTGGCGTCGCCGCCGTGGATGCGGCCGTGGGCGCCGTGCAGGCGGCCCAGACCGCGCGCGCGAATCCCGCAGCCGCGACAGCGGCGCTCGCCGCGCAAAACGCAAACGCGCGCAGCGCCGCCGACGATGCCGCCGATCTCGATCTGCCGAGCCTCGACGCGAACGAAGCCGCCGCCGGGCGCCGCACGTGGCGTCCGGGCCAGGGAGCAGGCGCGGCCGGCAGCGGCGAGAACGACTCGATGTACGAGCGCTCGAAGCTGAATCCCGTGTTGACCTTCGACAACTTCGTGACCGGTAAGGCGAACCAGCTCGCGCGCGCCGCAGCAATCCAGGTCGCGGACAACCCCGGCATCTCGTATAACCCGCTGTTCCTGTATGGCGGTGTAGGTCTCGGCAAGACCCACCTGATCCATGCGATCGGCAATCAGTTGCTGATGGACAAAGCCGGCGCGCGCATCCGCTATATCCACGCGGAACAGTATGTGTCCGACGTCGTGAAGGCGTACCAGCGCAAGGCATTCGACGACTTCAAACGCTACTACCACTCGCTCGACCTGCTGCTGATCGACGATATTCAGTTCTTTTCAGGCAAGTCGCGCACGCAGGAAGAATTCTTCTACGCATTCGAGGCGCTGGTCGCGAACAAGGCGCAGGTGATCATCACGAGCGACACGTATCCGAAGGAAATCTCGGGTATCGACGACCGCCTGATCTCGCGCTTCGACTCCGGTCTAACCGTGGCGATCGAGCCGCCCGAGCTGGAAATGCGCGTCGCGATTCTGATGCGCAAGGCGCAATCGGAATTCGTGAGCCTGAGCGAGGACGTTGCGTTCTTCGTCGCGAAGCATTTGCGCTCGAACGTGCGCGAACTCGAAGGCGCGCTACGCAAGATCCTCGCTTATTCAAAGTTCCATGGCCGCGAAATTACGATCGAGCTGACGAAGGAAGCACTGAAAGATCTGCTCACGGTTCAGAACCGCCAGATCTCCGTGGAAAACATCCAGAAAACGGTCGCCGACTTCTACAGCATCAAGGTCGCGGACATGTATTCGAAAAAGCGTCCGGCGAATATCGCGCGGCCGCGGCAGATCGCGATGTATCTGGCCAAGGAACTGACGCAGAAGAGCCTGCCGGAGATCGGCGAGCTGTTCGGAGGGCGCGACCACACGACGGTGCTGCACGCGGTGCGCAAGATCGCCGACGAGCGCAGCAAGGACGCGCAGCTGAACCACGAACTGCACGTGCTGGAGCAGACGCTGAAGGGCTAGGCGCGCATGAAAAGCAGGAAAACGGGCAGGGGACAGGCAACCTGGCAGCAACCCGGAGCAAGCTCCGCAAAATCGACCTGTTTATTCCCAAACTCGCCCCCAATTTAGTGAGGCGGTCCCGTTTTCAGGCACAATACAGGTTTAACCGCCCGGCGGCCGCGGGCGGATTTCACGCCGTGTCGGGCGCTTTTCATGGCGCCGGCGGGGAGCCGCGGCTGCACGCTGGAAAGCTTGTCCCTTAAGGCGTGCAGGCCGTTATATCAACGAAGGAACCCTATGCAACTGGTCAAGACCGAACGCGATAACCTCCTCAGGCCGCTGCAAACCGTGAGCGGCATCGTCGAACGCCGCCATACGTTGCCGATCCTCGCCAATTTGCTGATCACCAAGAACGGTCCGGACGTATCGTTCCTGTCGACCGACCTCGAGTTGCAGATCACCACGCGCGCCGATTTTGGCGTGGGCGGCGATTCGGTCGCGACCACGGTGGCGGCGCGCAAGCTCCTCGACATTCTGCGCGCGATGCCCGAAGGTCAGGTCACGCTGACGCTGAACGACAAGCGCCTGACCGTGCAGTCCGGCAAAAGCCGCTTTGCACTGCAAACGCTCGCCGCAGACGAATTCCCGACCGTCGCTCAGGCTAAAGACTACGGCGCGAGCCTCGTGGTTCCGCAAAAGACGTTCCGCCAGTTGCTCGGCATGGTCCATTTCTCGATGGCCCAGCAGGACATCCGCTACTACCTGAACGGCATGCTGCTGGTGGTGGACGGCGACCAGCTGATGGCAGTCGCGACGGACGGCCACCGTCTCGCGTTCTCGTCGATGAAGATCGAGGGCTCGTTCGCACGCCAGGAAGTGATCATCCCGCGCAAGACGATTCTCGAACTGCAGCGCCTGCTCGAAGACATCGACGACACGGTCAAGATCGACATCGCGCAGACGCAGGTCAAATTCACGTTCGGCCAGGTCGAACTCGTGTCGAAGCTCGTGGAAGGCAAGTTCCCCGACTTCCAGCGCGTGATTCCGAAGTCGCACAAGAACAAATTCCAGATTGGTCGCGAGGAACTGCAGCGCTCGCTGCAACGCGCGGCGATTCTGACCTCGGACAAATTCAAGGGCGTGCGCTGCATCGTCGAGCCGGGCCAGTTGAAGATCACGTCGACCAACGCCGATCAGGAAGAGGCGCAGGAAGAACTGGAAATCGCATACGACGGCGACAGCGTCGATATCGGGTTCAACGTCACGTACCTGCTCGACGTGCTCGCGAACCTGAAGGTCGACATGCTGCAGGTGAGCCTGGGTGACGCCAGCTCCAGCGCGTTGATCACGATTCCCGAGAACGACGAATTCAAGTACGTGGTGATGCCGATGCGTATCTGACGCGTCTAACATCAAGAAAAACACCAAGGGGCGCAGCGCCCCTTTGGCGTTTTTATGGCGTTTTGAAAAGTCCAGAGCAGCAACCTTGCAGTAACGCAGAACCGGAAAAAATCCATGACTGAAACGAACAATACGCAGCCCGATAACAGCTACGGCGCCTCGTCCATCCAGATCCTCGAAGGTCTGGAAGCCGTGCGCAAGCGGCCTGGGATGTACATCGGGGATACATCGGATGGCACCGGTTTGCACCACCTCGTGTTCGAAGTGCTCGACAACTCGATCGACGAAGCGCTGGCCGGACATTGCAACGACATCCAGGTGATCATCCACGCGGACAACTCCGTATCGATCACCGACAACGGCCGCGGCGTGCCGACCGGCCTGAAGATGGACGACAAGCACGATCCGAAGCGCAGCGCCGCCGAAATCGTGATGACCGAACTGCACGCGGGCGGCAAGTTCGACCAGAACAGCTACAAGGTGTCGGGCGGCCTGCATGGCGTGGGCGTGTCGTGCGTGAACGCGCTGTCGGCGTGGCTGCGCCTCACCGTGCGCCGCGACGGCAAGAAGCACTTCATGGAATTCCACCGTGGCGTGCCGCAGAACCGCGTGCTCGAAGAAGTCGACGGCGTGACCACGTCGCCCATGCAGGTGATCGGCGACACTGAAAATCGCGGCACCGAAGTCCATTTCATGGCCGACGAGACGATTTTCGGCAACGTCGAATATCACTACGACATCCTCGCGAAACGGATTCGCGAACTGTCGTTCCTCAATAACGGTGTGCGCATTCGTTTGCTGGATCAGCGCTCGGGCAAGGAAGAGGATTTCGCGTTCGTCGGCGGCGTGAAGGGTTTTGTCGAATACATCAACAAGAACAAGTCCGTGCTGCACCCGAACATCTTCCACATCATGGGCGAGAAGGACGGTGTGGGCGTCGAAGTGGCGATGCAATGGAACGACAGCTACAACGAAAACGTGCTGTGCTTCACGAACAACATTCCGCAGCGCGATGGCGGCACGCACCTGACCGGGCTGCGCGCCGCGATGACGCGCGTGCTGAACAAGTACATCGCCGATCACGAAGTCGCGAAGAAGGCGAAGGTCGAAACGTCGGGCGATGACATGCGTGAAGGGCTGTCGTGCGTGCTGTCGGTGAAGGTGCCGGAGCCGAAGTTCAGCTCGCAGACGAAGGACAAGCTGGTGTCGTCGGAAGTGCGCGCGCCGGTGGAAGAAGTGGTGGCGAAAGCGCTCGAGGAATTCCTGCTCGAAACGCCGGGCGACGCGAAGATCATCTGCGGCAAGATCGTCGATGCGGCGCGTGCGCGCGATGCGGCGCGCAAGGCGCGCGAGATGACGCGGCGCAAGGGCGTGCTCGACGGCGTAGGCTTGCCTGGGAAGCTCGCGGATTGTCAGGAGAAGGACCCGGCGAAGTCGGAGATTTACATCGTCGAGGGTGACTCGGCGGGCGGGTCGGCGAAGCAGGGGCGTGACCGGAAGTTTCAGGCTATTTTGCCGCTGCGCGGCAAGGTGCTGAACGTCGAGAAGGCGCGCTACGACAAGCTGCTCTCTTCCGAACAGATCGTCACGCTGATTACCGCGCTTGGCTGCGGGATCGGCAAGGAAGACTACAACCTCGAGAAGCTGCGCTATCACCGCATCATCATCATGACCGATGCTGACGTCGACGGGGCGCACATCCGGACACTGTTGTTGACGTTCTTCTATCGGCAGATGCCGGAGATGATCGAGCGCGGGTATATCTATATCGCGCAGCCGCCGCTTTACAAGATCAAGGCGGGGAAGGACGAGCGGTATCTGAAGGATGAGTCGGAAGTGAACGCTCATATTCTTCGACTCGCGTTGCAGGGGTCCGAGCTGGTGGCTTCTGAAGGTGCGACTCCGATTACCGGGGATGCGTTGGGTGAGTTGGCGCGGGCTTATCTGTTGGCGCAGGCGGTAGTTGATCGTTTGAGCCGACTGTATGACGCTGGCGCGCTCGAGGCGGTGATGGATGGTGTCGCGATCGATCTCTCCAGCGAGCAGGCGGCCGAGGCTTCGGCTCGCGCGCTCGAAGCGAAGCTGCGGGATGACGCACTGAAGCCTGATGTGACCGTGACCACGATGTACGACCCGGTGCGGGAACTGCGCTCGCTGCGCGTCGCGCGGACGCATCATGGGAATCAGAAGATTTCTGTGTTCGATGAAGAGTTTCAGTTGACTGCGGATTATCAGCAGCTTGTGACTACCGCTAATACGTTTAAAGGCTTGATCGGGGCCGGTGCGGTGATCAAGCGCGGCGAGCGGAGTATGGCGGTTAGTGACTTCAAGAGTGCGATGAAGTGGTTGCTCGCGGATGCTGAACGGAATGTTTCCAAGCAGCGCTATAAAGGGCTCGGGGAGATGAATCCGGAGCAGCTCTGGGAGACGACTATGGATCCTGCAGTGCGGCGTCTTCTTCGGGTGCAGATTGAGGATGCGATTGCTGCCGACGGCATTTTCACTACGCTCATGGGGGATGATGTCGAGCCGCGGAGGGCTTTCATTGAGTCTAATGCTTTGAGGGCGGGGAATATTGATGTTTGAGGGGTAGTGTAGCAGGAACCATAACGTGAGATTTTGGGATGCATCGGGTGAGACTTTTATTGAATGACGCGTCCCGATAGCTCAAGCTGATGACATCCAGTCAAGCGTGATTCCGTAAGAAACAACGGCCACCTTTATGAGGTGGCCGTTGTTTTTTCGGTGAAAACTCCCGGACTGCGGTTCGCCAGGTCGTCGGCAATCTTGCTGATGTCTTCCAATCTGATGTGGACAAAGCGTGGAATCTGGCGAAGTCGGTGACGGTGGAGTGAGTGAGGCGACGGGGGCGCTGCTTGTGAATATTTGCAAATATGTTCGCCTTTTTGCAAATATTGTGGCCCGTTTTTCAAATATGTTGATCGCTTATCAAATAAGTTGATCCGTTAGGTTTTGCCGGCGTGCCATAGGAACGCCGTATTGGCTTATGAGCGTTCAGGCACCAGTAAAGCAGAGTGGTCTTCTTGGTAGCAATTCCGGTGCATCAGTCAGCGATCAGGGCTCGGCAGAAGCATCCGGTATCCTTGCTCCGTCCGAGTTACTTACCTTAGTCGCGCCTCCCATCCCAGGCGAGAGCCTGGTGTCGCAGGTTTGCCGATTGCATATCGCTAGTGGGAACTCGACGACTCGCGATACCTACGAGGAGCTCTTTCACAGGGCTCCTTTTCAGCTGACGCATCGGATTCCATCCCACATCGGTGCGCTCGCGACGAGGTTTGACGGTGACCTCGCAGAAACGACGCTCCGCATACTGCGTGAGAGCACACTTTTCCCGCTGTTTGAAATGTTCAATGGCGCCCGCTTTGGGGCGATTGGCACCCTAGACAGCGTGGATGCAGCACTGCAACCCTTACCTAAAAGGAACATCTTGGAGTCGGGTTGGACACGCTTGTGTCCATGCTGCCTCGCGGATGACGAGAGAAACCTCGGCACACCCTCCATCAAACGCGCTCACCAGATACCGGGAGTGGCCGTTTGCTATCGGCATGGCACACCTCTCCTCGACCGCTGCCCAACCTGTCGTTGCCCCTTCGAACGCAAAAACGACCTCGTGCTGTTTCCATGGAAAGGATGCCCAGCGTGCGGGCTAAGCTCGACTGCTCTGACCGCAGAGGCCCCAGATCCGCAGAACTCGAAGATGCTTGAATTCGCTAGGTTCTGCATTGATTTGCTGGAGTCGAATGTCTCAAGCCTTTCGCGGAGCGGCTTAGTCAAGATGTACCGAAACGGACTGATAAAACTAGGTTATAGGCGCGGCAACGCGGTCAATCGGAATGCAGTCATGAGCGCCCTACGCGAGTCGCTTGGCGACGAACTAATCCAGCGAGTCGATCCCGCTTGCCGCACTGAAAAGATCAGCGGCTGGTTCCATACCTTAGTTGAGAGCGTGACATGGGATGTCCCGCTCGGACGGCACTTGCTGCTCTCGTACTTCATATTTGAGGATGCGGAGCAATTCCTCGCCGAGTATCAACGCATGCTGCTCGAGGCCAGCCACCCAGTTCGCTTGCGACAGCGCAGCGAATCCGAGGGGCAGGCAGAGATCGCGCCCAAGATTGACCTGTTTCAGACGGTACTTGAGGCGGCGAAGCAAATGGAAGTTAAGACGTTGGATGCTTTGTGGCAAGCGCACTATGGAATCATGAAGCGCTTGCTCAAGCGGGATGCGGAGGCCCTACCCAAATTAGAAAAGGCGCTAAGAAGGCTATCAAGCAAAATAAAACCAGGTAGTGCTACTAGACGAGCGAACGCAAAACCAGACGATGATGTTTGGGCTGAGAAGCTGAAGAGCGTGACCACCGAGTTTTATCAGTCAGAGGCACGTCCAGTCCGCGCGTCACGCTCCCAACTTTTACAGTTAGCCGGTTGGCGCCACAAATCGATTGTTAATACTGACGCGTACCCAGAACTTTCTGCCGAACTTGAGAAATCCGTCGAGTCGGCTTGGCATTTCTATATTAGAAGAGTGCTGTGGGCGCGAAGACAACCTCTTGCCGGAACGTGGTCTGCCGATGAATTACGGAATCAATCTGGGGTCGAGTGGCATCGCTGTAAAGAGTTAGTTCAGTTTTGCGCAGCGAGAGAAGTCACGGCGACAAAGCATCCAGCCAGCATCATGGAGACACTAGCTGATTGGGGAATAGATCGTCAGTGGCTCGGGCCGTGTCCGGGCCGCATATTTCCCATGCGCGGTCGAGCGGGAAAAAATCGCTTACGTCTTTGAGGCGCCATCCTGCATATGACGTGGTTGTTGGGTTAGCCCGGCGAGCCGAAGGATCCGGGAAGGAGCTGGGGGGACGCCGTCGGCCTCGAACATTTGCTGCTCCCACCAGCGCACGCGTCGCGCCTGAAAGGACGGTATCGACTCAGTAATCTCAGACAGAGCACGTCGGGTCATCGGTAGCTTGTTGAGATGTTTTTCAAGCCAAGAGGTTTTACCTAGCCGTCGACCGAGCTCTGCAACAGAGACCCTCGTCAAAGGGGATGTAGCCTCACGAATGGTCTCAGCCGTCCGCCGAAGTTCGTCAACTAACTCTTCATCCCGCGAGTGCCAGTCAACGCTGTGCTTTGCGAGCGGTCGGGCCGGTGAAACAGGGCTGTGTTCAGTCAGCCATACGCGATCATTCCGATACAGCCAGGTGACAGCCGCGGCCAAACGCTCACGTAGTTGTGTTGCCGAGTCGTCCGGGAAATCGGCCCGTGCTTGAAGATATTGGCCTCTCGCTCGCTGCTTTGTAGAATTCGCGATATGTCGTTGCCGAAGAGCAGAGATTTTTCTGCTCTGCCCAAGGATACGATAGATGGTCGCGATAGAAACACCATGGTTCTCTGCGATCGAGTGGACAGGATCGCCAACCTTCAATCGCTGGACAATTTGCGCTCTTGTCTCCGAAAAGATTTTGCTTGGGCGGCGATCGACTTTCAGACCGTGACGATGCGCGATCGTGACGACCGTATGTAAATCAACGCCCAATGACTTAGACACTCGAGTAGCTGTCATCGCATCACCGCGCATCAGCGCGATGACACGATCAGCTATCTGAGGTCGATCAGACACTGTCGTCGCGATAGGTACTGATTTCCGCACGTGATACGCCGTCTGAAATGTTCTGAACGAGGGGCACAAAGCTCCGATCAACATGAGGTGTTTGATCGGATGTGACGGTTTCCGCTGCTTTCTGACGAGCTTTGAAAGCCAGACTGGGCATCTGTCTCCCTGAGACAAGAGATCGGAAAATGGCTCAATTTCCGACACATCTTGCCAGCGCGAGCGGACTTTGTTCCCAAATTCAGCGACTCTGACGCGTCGACCAGAAGAGATGAGATCCACACGCTCAAGATGGTCGATGTACCGAGTACGCAGCAGTTGCCAAGGAGTCGATGCATTGGGCTCAGTGTTGAGAAATTCCGAACTGAGTCGCGCGACCGTCAAGAGACTGTCGATCGCACCGTCTGACCACTGCGCGGCCGGCATCGTACAGGATGCAATCGTCTCCTCAGGTAGAAACAGAGCATGCCGACTTTTTTCCAAAATACCGGTATCAACGACAAGCAGGGGAATCGCATGAATTGGGCACACTAACACGCCGGGCAGTTGATGTACTCGATGCCACGTGGCAATGCCGAGTGTGCGCGAGTCCTCGTTTGCACACTCGGGACAAAACCGTGCGACATTTCCCGCCCCGACTCCGCTGCTCACAAGACCCAAAGTGAGTTTGACATCCGCAGCTGCCCTGTGAAGCATGGATTTCAGGGCACTCCGATACATATCTGCCGCAACAAACGATCGCCAATAGGGTAGTGCCGTATGTGTCTCAGCGAGGGTAGCGTGGTCATTAGGGTCCAAGCCCAATGCCGTAAAAAATCTGAACAAATTGCCCGGTAGAGAATTCGCTGCGACCACTTTGCGAGAGCCGAAAAGCTCCAGCAACGAATCTCCGGACGAACGATTCCCGCTCCGCTTGTGCCATCGTGCTGCGATACCAAAAATAGTCTCGCCATCCGTAGTTATAGCATGCAAATACCCCTCCTTACGCCTTCCTCGTATCACCAAACAACGAATCGTCGCCGACTGCACCGATCGCGCGCAGAGCACCATACGAATCAGGCGCGTCAGTAGCTGTGCGCAGATCATCCGACTGCATATCAGATTTCCGGAGGCGTTTCTTCCGTGGCATGGCTGTGGCAGCGATCGGTACTGGGGTGTGGTCTGTGCCGGCCGAAAACATGGCGTCAAGGCGATCGTCGGCCTCGTCCACGAAGCTATGGCGTGCGGACTTGATCAACAGGTCTCGATTCGGTGGCAGCAGATCTTCAAATCTGGCTAGTTTCTCTGGGCTGCGGCTCCTGAGTGCATTTACAGCCGGATGCAAAAGCGGCAGCATCTCTTCGTAAGTTGAACGTATGCACTCGACGTTGACCTCTTCAGACAAATCCAGCATGGCTCGTTGCTGGGCTAGTTTGAACAGGATGACGAGGATGTCAGTAATGCCTTGGGTGAGGTCATAGAGTGTGCGCAGCAGTTCGTCGTCAAGCGTCGTTGGCTTCCGCGTCCACTGATATGTCCAAAGACGACGGACGAATTTCACCCATTCCCCATCTGAAGCCGATGTGGGTCGCTCGATATCGATTAGCCCACTCTCGGATGCACGTCGAGCATCCTTGAGTTCGCGCTGGAAGAGCCGCACCGCCTTGTAGGTTCCGATCAACAGGCTTGGAACTTTCAGGTGATCACGTAGATCCTGGAAGAAATCCAGTAAGGGCGCAGCTCCCTGTGTTTTAGCGAGGCTTAGCCGTTGAATTTCATCAATGACCAGGAGCCCCAAAAAGTAGGTCGCCGAGTGCTGGCGCATCATGCCTTCCAGCTCGTCTCGGGTCAGCTTGGAGCGCGAGTACATCCGCTCGTATTTGTCGACACCCAATGCGCGGTCAAGTTGACGTGCGAACTCTCGGCAAAAGCTAGATATCGACCCGTTCTCGGGGCACGTCACTTTGAGCCAAACGATCTGAGTAATAGGTAAGTGATGCCCGTCATACGCTTCGTGCCGAATAACTTGATCCGGATACACGCGCAATACAGCGTCTATCGCAGTTGTTTTTCCGATACCGCTCAAGCCAACCAAAGTAGCTTTCGAGTCGGCCGACATCAACTGGGGCGATGGATCTGTTGAGGTCGATCGCTTTGAGAGATTGCTTTGTGCCCCATAAATGCGGCGCCACGTTTCAACCCGCATGGGGTTGCGCAACACGTATCCGGCGCGAATGAGACGGGAAATCGTCCGCTCTATCTCGTAATATTTGGGCCGTGGAACAACGACGTGCTTGAGCCGACCAAGCAAATGCCAGCGGTGTTCGGTGGGCAAATCTCGCTCAGACGGATCGAAATGCGGACGTACCAGCATTGCCACTGCGGCGTCCCGCTCCGAGCAGATTTCTGGAAGGGCAGCAATGAGTGGATTGTCCCGGTATTCGGTGATGGCCTGGTCCCGGTAAGCGGCGAGAACGCCAGTTCGGATGCTCATGGCTCGACTCCCCAGATGTCATCCAATGGATCATGCCCATGGGACTTTCGCGTAAAAGGAACAACGTTTGAAATTTGCCGCGCGCTCGGGTTGGCGGGCGTACGGGAAGATATCTCCTCCCTTGCTCGGTCGATCCGTTGGCCAGCCTTCTCGAAGGCTCGGTTTGATTTCAGGTCTTTCAAGACATCAGATTTCTTCATGCCGCTTTGCGCGTCACGCGCTTGACGCTTGGCTGCATCGACGATTGCGTCCGTCTCGACCGCAAACAATGAATTCAACGAGCTCGTCTCCTCAGCTTTCTTATCTGAGGCGACATTGAGCATCTTGAGCCTGTCCCAGACTTCTTCCGTTCTGGCTATTTGAAACTGCTCGTCGCGATCAAGTAAGTGGCACGCCTCCCATTCGCCAGCTTCGTCATTTCGAATCCAGATAGCCGACGGCGCATAAGGAAGATGCCGAATCTCGACCTGTTCGTAACGCCCCTTGACACGGGTCCGAGCAAACCACTCGCCTCGTTCAAGTCTGGGGTTCGTGTAGTGCCGGCGCTCAAACACGAGCCCGGTCGGACGGATGGTGGCTGTGGCTCGCGGGAGCAGGTTTGTCCATACCTCGTGTCGGCTCCGGACATTGGTGGCGCCCGTCATATTCTGGAGCCCCCAGTTCCAAACCCCAATCGGCGTTGCATCCGTAAGATTTGCTCCAAGCATTTCTTCGGGAAGCCGAGTTTCGTTGAAGTTCGAGTGATTGAACTTGATGAAACGCCTGATCAGAATACTGGTGAGCTCAGGTAAGGTTAAGCAGGCATCCAGCACATAATTTCGCTTGCCAACCTCCGCCTCCCTTGCTCGCACAGCTCCCGGGAGAAAGTGGACCTGATCCACGTTCACCAACCTGAACTGTTGCTCGACGTTCGGCTTCCAGTCGCCGCGCCGAACTGCCGCATTCTGCGGCCAGATACCAAGGGAGCGAGGCAAATCGTCGGCCGCGAGGCCACATAGCTCGCCGTTATCGCCCAGGAGATAGCGAGGAAGATGATGGCAAGGCCACTGCTCTGGGGTAATGTCCACACCGAACTGCTTGCAGAATTCGACCTTGTCGGTGAAGGCATTGAATAAGGCAAGGCGTGCGCCTTCCCAGCTTGGCCCCTCCAAGCCCAAATAGAAGCCCACGACCATGCCGGAGAACACGTCAACGATGACGTATAGGACCGGCCGCCCGATAATCCACGCCCGGTTGAAGACAGATACCAGGTAGATATCCATTAAAGTGGCATCGATTTCAAACCGAGCACACGGACCGAAGAGTTTTCGGCGAGATGATCCGAGTACGCCCCTCATCCGCAAGTTCCATGTCGACGTATCGACATTGCGCTTGGTCAGTCTGAGATCCAAATCCAGCTCTTTGACCGTACGATAAAACTGTAGATACGACGGGGCCTCGTGGGAAGCTGGTTCAATGGGGACCTGGAGCGCTCCCTTCTGAATGAAGCCCGCGTTGAAGTATTTTGTCTTTGTGCGTTGCCATGCTTTCGATACAGGAATCCCAGTCCGATAGAATTCGGTAATGCCTGCGACAAGACGCTCGCGTGTATCTGCAACTGATACGCCGAGTACATCGGTATCGGCAGACATCAATCTATCCGGCCGACGGCCTCGCTTTTTGGTCCCGGGCCTTTGCTTCCGTGCCTCGACAGGGCCCTGAGGTCCACACACGTCATAGAAGGGTAGCAGCGCGGCAATCGTGCTGCCATGGGCCCAATAGCGATACAAAAGATCTCGGACGCGCTTCGGGTCGATGCCGAGTTCCTGCGCACGAAGGCGAACGAAGGTGGCGCGCGCGCCCTTGTCAAAGATTTCCGGGATCGCGTCGTCCTTGACCAAGGGCTGGATGATGTCCCACGCGCGCTTTTGTATAGCCTTGTATTGCTCAGGAATGTCCTCAGAGCTCCTCAGGGCAAAAGGCCGTGGCCGCACCCGGACAAGCTCCAAATCGCCAGTCTCGATCATGCTTTTGATGCTGACGTAGCTGAATGATCTTGGGGCTTTGAGTCTAGGCTCAATGGCGATGGTGACAAGAATATCCTGCCGCTCATCGACCCATAGGATGCGTTGGAGACCTTCTCCGCTAGTGGTCACCTTGGCGCCCACCGGGCCGATAACCTGGTTGATTTCGAGTTTATGCACTTAATCGGGAATCCATCTGGACGCTTGGCATCTGCGTGCCGAGAATCGTCACTGGGTGAGACAGTTTGATCATCTCAGTCATATCGACGGAGATCATGTGGTTCCAGACACAATGTCGAAACAACCTGTCGGCGTCATCTACGCTATCGAGGCCAATCATTTGTGCCGCGCGCATCAGGCTGTCTCGTAGCGACTCTCGTGGAGACCATGCTTCGGACACGTATTGCACGAAGGTTGAAGCCTGCGCGAGAAGCGTCGCATTGTCGAGCCGAGCCTGGTAGCTTAGCCACTCGAGATTTGCGGTCCTTATCGGGTCCATATCCCTCTCGGTCACGAGCTTCCATGGGACGCCTCTGGCTAACCAATATCGACGCTCAAGCTCAAGCTTCTCAATGGCTCGACGAGCCCGCGTGCCCTCAAGGTCGCTGGTCGATTTGACGGCGTAGGCCTTGAGCGCGCGAGTCCCGTCCTGCGCTTCGACAGTGAGAAGAAAGTCAGTCGTTAGAACGGCTGGAGTGGAGGTACCCGGATATCGCGGAGGCGTGATGCCGGAGGCAACGGCCATATCCACGATCTCGGATTGCGGGAACAGAGGATATTGCTCACGAATATCGACAACATGCTGCTGGAAGTCAGCGTGTAGGAAAAAGTGGAGCTCGATATCGGAGAGAACGTGATGGGTTCGACCAGCCGTGAGGCCCCATGGACGGCTCTTTCTACCCAGCGATGGGACATCGCGGATGGTTAGCCAGGGGCGATACAGATCTCGATCTCCACTGCCGAAACCCGCATCTTTCCAACGTTGAACATCTACTGCGGTGATACGAAAACGCTTCTTCATTCAAACAATCATTTGACGACCCAGCATCGTGTGTGAACCGGGGCGAAATTTTCCATTCAAGATCTGCGCAGCAGCGAGCGCGCATGTTACTACCGTACCGCGGACGCTCGCCATCACTCGGTTTCGCCGTCGTCGGTATCTGCATTGGCGATCATCGCACGCGCCTTCGCGCTGATGATCCCGGACGTCACCGTATTGTCGAAGCCGTACGGCGAGCCGATCGCGACGACCCATTCGCCCACACTGCTGTGCGACGGATCGCCAATCTTCACGGTCGGCAGGTTCGTCGCATCGATCTTCAGCTCCGCGACGTCCGACTGCTTGTCGGCGTCGATCACCTGCGCGCGGAACTCGCGCTTGTCCTTCAGCTTGACCGTGACGATGTTCGCGCCGTCGACGACGTGGTCGTTCGTCAGGATGTAGCCGTCCCGGCTGATGATGGAGCCAGAGCCCAGAGCCTCGCTCGATGCGCCACTGTCTCCGCCGTCCTCGCCTTGCGGATCCGGCTGCCCGCCGATATGCTTCGCGCTGATGTTGACGACTGCGGGGCCGTAGGTCGCGACGATGTTCGAGAAGTCGGGTGTGCCGGCGCGCGCGCCGAACTCGATCGGCGTCGAGCCGGTGCCGGAATTGACGACCTATGAGGCGTCGGCATTGTGATGGCCGGCCGCGTAGGCACCGGCGAGCGCGGCAACGACGCCGACGGTCGCCGCGCCACGTGAAAGGATTCTGCTGTTCATGATTCGAGTACGGAGTGGGAAGCGGTTTTGAGATTCGAAACGTACGCGTGGTCGCTTAAAGCGGGCTTAAGCTTCCGTCGGGATTGGGCGCGCCGTGCGCGAGCGGCCGCTCATATGGGATCCCGGATATACCGCGTATATTGAGCGGAACTAACGTGCGAGGCGTCGCATGCCCCGCGTACGGGAACCATGCGTTAGCAATCCAGAACGAATGCCGCATTCATCTGCAGATTGCTTCGGCGATGCGCGCTTGCGCGCAAAACGGGACCACGAGAAGCGGCGGCGCCTTCATGGCCGGACGCAGCCGGACGACGACCGGCGCAGATCGATCCGAAGCCGCCGACCGGCCAAAATCGATGGAGGTCCGTTCCTAGGCCGACATGAGTCAATCGCCAATGACGTTTCGGCTTTGCCGTTCATCGGCAAACTTGTCATCCGCCTTGCTGCGACGGCCATCAGCGAATGGGCGCTTCACCGGTACAACAGGCAATGATCGGCTGTCCGGAAACGGCTGCGCTTCGCCGACTTGATCTGGAGCAATGCGGACTATAGCTTCACGCCTGATATCAGTGGACTCGACGCCGATGCGTTATCGCCCCGGCGGATGCGGCGCGTTCCTTTGCGCTGGGTATCATGGCGGGTAATGCTTGTCACGTGCCGCGTGTGTCCACCGGCACCCAGAATCACTCCATCACCCGGAAATAAAATGTGCACGACCCCACCCGCAACATGCGGCGAGCGTGTCGCGAACGCCAGCAATCGCCGCGAACTTCTCAGGATCGTTGTCGCTACCTCGCTCGTCAATGGCCTCGAAATCTTCGATTTCACCGTGTTCGGATTCTTCGCCGCGGTGATAGGAGACCGGTTCTTCCCCGTAACGAATCCGATGATGTCGTTATTGCTGGCCGTTGGTACGTTCGGCGTGGGCTTTTTCATGCGTCCTCTCGGCGCGACGATGATCGGCGCTTAAGCGGATCGGCACGCTGACCAACAGCGGCACCATCAGCGGTGGCTACTCTGACCAAGCTGAACAAGATCCCGTTCGACGCGATCGGCAAGAGTGCGCAACAGACGCTGGTCGAGGCGAACACATTGCTCAAGCGGCTCGATACCGAAGTTACGAGTTGCCGGGCCAACTCGAGTATGCCGACCTTGGCACGAATTACCTTCTGCTCCTGAGTCATGGCGGACTCCTTGCTGTTCGCGGCGCGCATTGCCGCTACGGGCTACGCCCTTCGCGCCAGTGCGCGCCAGCATGAAAAACCAACCACTGTCAGATTTAGTCTAGCCCACCGCACATGACGCGCCTTGCACACCTGCCTTCGGGCATCACCCGCGGGCTCGACTTCCTGATACCGGACAACTGGTCGCCCGAACAGGCGCTTGCCGTCGTTGAACTCATCGAGGATCTGCGTGCTCGGATCTGCATGCACTATGAACTCGCGCTGCATGACCTGCTGCGAAAACAGCGTTCCCCTCCCGACGATCCCCACCTCAACGACATCGGCGATCCATTCTGACTGGGGCAGGCCGCCCCGAGCGAGGCCGCTAACGGCGCTTCATTGTTGACGGTCCTGGTCAACCTTGCGCCGCAATTTATGTGCGGATTTATGCCGCCGTCAACACGCCTGCCAGACCGGAATGATCCTCAGCTGACCGGCCGCCGTCCGCACCGTGATGCTCGGCGCGGCGTCATCAGCCGGACGCCCGTCGCGATGTGTCATTGCAGTGCTTGTCACGTCAACGCGAGTCCGTCGCTCTAACGGTTGCCTGGGCAGGCCCGGGTCACTGTCAGGCAGTCAATGGAACACGAAGCGATTGCTGCCGGGCGCGTGCCGGTTCTGGCAGCATCGGCGCCGCTGTCAATGACGGCGCCGCATCACGTCCCAATAGTGATAAGGGCCCATCCGTTTGAGCAGCCGCACCCGCCGATGCTCGCGGCGATAGTGACCAATGGTCCGCATCGCCGCAATTGCGAGCACTCCGACGACCACGCACACCCCCGATTCGATCATGGCGAACTTCTCACGCGTTCGACTGCGTCTTTCAGGCTCTACTGTAGGTGCTAACCGCCGCCGATCGCAACGTTGGCCCGGTCAGAAACGCGGTCGCGTGCACCAGCGCGCATCCGGACTATAATTTAATACGGGTCAGCCAGGCTCAACGCTCAACGCCGACCGCTGCATGTTGCAATGCGGTGTCGCATGTGCGGATTGGTCCGGCCCGTCATTCAACTGTCCCTGCTGCTTGATACCATCGAGAGCAATTCCTTGGACACGACGCGGTTTTGGGCAGGAGGAGCGGCAACATGGAGGACCAGCATCATCCCAACGTGAATCACCTGCTCGCCGTTCTGCCCGAAGCCGAGCGGGCGCGTCTGGCACCGCAGCTGACGCGTGTTGATATGCCGCTGGGACAGGTCGTGTACGAGTCGGGCGACCGCCTCGACCACGTGTATTTTCCGACGACCTCGATTGTGTCACTGCTGTACGTGATGGAAAACGGCGCGTCCGCCGAGATTGCGATCGTGGGCAACGAAGGGCTCATCGGCATTGCGCTTTTCATGGGCGGCGAAACCACGCCGAGCCGGGCAATCGTACAGAGCGCCGGACAGGCGTATCGACTGGATGCCCGTCTCCTGAAAGAGGAATTCAATCGCGCCGGCCCGGTACAGCGACTCTTGCTGCGCTACACCCAGGCACTGATCACGCAGATGGCCCAGACCGCGGTGTGCAACCGGCATCACTCGATCGACCAGCAACTGTGCCGCTGGCTGCTGCTCAGCATCGATCGCCTGCCGTCAAACGAGCTGACGATGACGCAGGAACTGATCGCCAACATGCTTGGTGTGCGGAGATCTGGCGTGACGGAGGCGGCGCTGAAACTGCAGGACGCGGGGCTGATTCGCTACAGCCATGGTCATATCAAGGTGCTGGACCGCCCCGGACTCGAAAAGCGCGTATGCGAGTGCTACAACGTGGTGAAACGGGAATTCGACCGGCTGCTGCCTGATCTGAAGGCGATGTAGCCGGCACGTCACTCGCACGCGCGGTAAGCGTCCACGCTTGGTATCGCTACACGTCGGCCCGGGCATCTCCAAAGTAGTCCCTCCCGCACCGGATGGCGGGATGCCGGTGGCTTCCTGCGACACTCCGCTTTGCCACTCCTGCCCTGGCTGCGCATAATACGAAGCAGATTTCTTTGCTCGGTGGGCCATGAGGCGGGATGACGTTCGGATGCAGACGCTGGGCGAAGAGGTGGCGAACACGCTCATCCACGCAGCCGGACTGATACTCGTCGTCGTCATGGTGTTCATCCTCTGGCCGCTTCCACGCACCGCTCCGAACCGGGTGCCGATGCCGGCCGCCGCGGTCTATCTGTCGACCATGGGGCTGTTGTACGCAACATCGACCGTGTACCACGGGCTGCCGCCCGGTCGGGCCAAGCGACTCTGCAAGAAGCTTGACTACTGCACGATCTACCTGTTTATCGCCGGTAGCTACACCCGCTTTGCCCTCGGCGTCCTGTCCGGACATGGAGGCACTGTACTGCTGCTCGTCATCTGGACCCTGGCCGTAGCCGGAATCGCCTTGCAGGCCTTCGGCAAGCTCGCGCATCCGCTTCTGTCGACGGGGTTCTATCTCGGTAAGCGTCAATCTGAGGCCGTCTTGACGATCAGAACTTGACCTCTGAGAGCCGCTGATTCGCGAGCACGAGATCGAAGGCAGCGGGATCGAAGCTGCCGCCACACCACTCAAGGAAGTGGTCGTGTTCCTCGTGCGTCGGATCGCCGATCGCTTCGAGGAAGTCGGCATATCCCGGCACTCCGCCGACGTCTTCCGGTGGACACGCATTCTGTCCGTCCAGGCACAGCGGCCGACGCATGTCCGGATCTGGCACGAGTGCTTTCTCGACCTTGATTCGATGCCGCCAGTTATCGCCGTAGTCGTAGATGTAGGTGAATGACTTCAGCCCGCCCAACGCCTTCGCCAGCGTGACCCGTACCTCATTGAGCATTGGCGGGTCGCTTGGGAATCCGAAGTCATCCGGTTCACCATAGTTGGTTTCGCCGAAGACGAATTCGTGCAGGTGCCCACCCTCCCAGCCCATGGCTAGCAGCAGCACGACATGCAGCTTGCCCAACCGGATTGAGCCGGGGACGATGATTCGTCGCCAGATTGCCGGCTTGATGTATTGCAGTTCAACGCGCAGGACGTAATCGGGTACTGGCGCTTTGACCTGGCGCAGGGAGGGCTTGCGGGTTTGGGCCATCGAATTATTACGCGGCTTGCTGCTCGACGTGTTCGGCTGGCATCAGGTGCCACGGCAGCAACTCGTCGATGCGGTTGATTGGATGATCAGCGATGCGCTCAAACACCGTGTGCAGGTAGGCAAACGGCTCGATATCGTTCAGGCGTGCCGTGCCGATGAGGCTGTAGATCACCGCCGCGCTTTGGCCACCGCCGTCGGAGCCCGCGAACAGATAATTGCGCCTGCCGAGGACCAGCGGCCTGATCGCGCGCTCCGCCGTATTGTTGTCCACCTCGATGCGCCCGTCTTCGCAATAGCGTGTAAGTGCGTGCCAGTGCCCCAGTGAGTATCTGATCGCCTTCGCCAGTCCCGACTTCGCCGAGACCTGTGACAGCGTGTGTTCGAACCAGGCCTTCAGCTCATTGAGCAATGGGGCCGAGCGCTGTTGACGCGCAGACAGGCGTACGTTTGGTGTCTGGCCGCGAACGTCGCGTTCAACAACATACAGCGCCCCAATGCGGCGCAGTGCTTCCTCGGCAATCGGTGAGCTGTCCAGCTTGTACAGGTCGTAGAACTTGCGCCGCGCATGCGCCCAGCACCCGGCCTCGATGACCGTGCCGTCACGATACAGCGCGTCATACCCGCTGAAGGCATCTGCCTGCAGGATTCCCGTGTAGCCCGCAAGATGTTCCCGAGGTCGCTCACCTTTGCGGTCGGGTGAGTACCTGTACCAGACCGCTGGGGGCGCGTGGCTTCCTGCCGGGCGGTCATCCCGCACATAGGTCCACAGGCGCGCGGTGCGTGTCTTGCCTCGCCCTGGCTCCAGCACAGGCACGGGCGTGTCGTCGGTGTGGATCTTGTCCGCGTCGAGCACGTAACGACCGAGTACATCGGACAACGGCTGCAGCAGCGCAGCCGCTTCACGCACCCACGAAGCCAGTGTTGCCCGGTCCAGTTCGATGCCCGCGCGGCGATAGATGCCGGCCTGCCGGTATAGCGGCATATGGTCCGCGTACTTCGCGACGACCACCTGTGCGAGCAGCCCCGCCCCCGCCATCGAGCGTGCTATCGGCCGCGAAGGTGCCGGCTCCTGTACTACTGCGGCGCAGTGCGGGCAGCTCAGCTTCGGACGTACGTGACGCAGTACCTTGAAGTAGCCGGGCACATAGTCGAGCACCTCCGAGACGTCTTCGCCGAGCGCACGCACCTGTTTGCCGCATTGCGGGCATCCGCAGTTTGACGGCGCATGCACAACCGTTTCGCGAGGAAGATGCGCAGGGAAGTGCCGTGACTTGCGGCGCAGCGGAGCGACGTTCGTTGTGGCCAACGAATCCGCAGCCGCGTCGGCATCGGGCACCTTCGCCGTTGCGGCCATGGTCGATTCAGGAACGGGAAGCTCACCGAGCGCGAGCTGCAACTGGTCCATCAGTTCAGTCATGCGCTCAGATGAACGGCCATACTGCCATCGCTTCAGTCGCGAGATCTCGGCCAGCAACTGCGCGATGGTCTCGTCGCGCGAGGCAACGATGCGCTTGAGAGCGGCGATGTCATCGGGCAGATGGTTGGCTGGCATGCATGCCAGTGTAAATGAAGCCCACGCGCTTGTGGGCTCCCGCACCCTGCCTTATGCCGCGTGCGTCGGCTGCCACGTCCGCTCGGGATGCCGCCAGTCGATCCCCTCGAGCAGCATCGATAGTTGGGCGGCTGACAGATGGACTGTACCCGAGTCCGCCTGCGGCCATACGAAGCGCCCACGCTCGAGTCGTTTCGCGTACAGGTTCATGCCGTCGCCGCTCCACCATAAAATCTTGATGAGGTCACCGCGACGCCCACGAAACAGGAAGATGTGCCCCGAGAAGGGATCACGTCCGAGTGCTGACTGCACCAGCGCGGCAAGTCCATCCATGCCACGGCGCATATCGGTAACGCCCGCTGCCAGCCATACGCGGGTACCGCTGGGCGGAGCAATCATGCCGGCATCAGGCAGCGCAGCACGAGGCGCAACTGCACTGGATCGACCATACCCGTGACGCGCACACGGGCACCGTTCAGCTCGATCTCAATGCCCGACGCTGCCGGTACGCTCTCGCGATGTGGCTCGACAGACTGTAGAGCAAGCGACGCCGGTTCTGCGGTCTCGCCGGTCGTTGCATCAGGTAGCGCAACGGGCAGCAACACCGCTGTGCTGTGCGCCACCCCGTCAAACAGGCCCGCTCGCAGTTGCCGGCGCCACTTGAACACCATATTCGGATTCAGTCCGTGCGCCTGCGCGAGCTTGGCCACCGAAATACCCGGCTCAGTCGCCGCGACGGCAACTTGCCGTCGGTACTCCGGTGCGTAGTTCGGTCGGCCCTTGCGATTCGATGGTCTCGCATTCCGTGTGTCCAAAGTAGTCCCCATCACTTGAAGTAACGGGCATCACTTTGGACACCGGCTTCAGCTCTGTCCATGCGGCCATGAAATGACGCTTACCTATCTCGCGATGGGATGGGCGGTGCTCGCCGTCGCACGGCCAATGTTCGCATTGCTGTCCACAGCGCGGGTCTGGCCTGTTTGCTGGCAGGCGCCATCTGTTACACCGGCGGGATCGCCTCTTTCCTGGTGGATAGTCGGCTGAAGTTCGCCCATTCGATCTGGCATCTCTTTGTGCTGGCGGGTTCGGCCTGCCATTTCGTCGCCATCGTGTGGTACGCCTAGGGGCCGGTCGGTGTACTGGGCGCCGGCTGGCGACCACTATGCGGCATCGCTCGAAGCCGTCCATCTATCTGATTGTGCGGTGCGGTTATCGTACGTTTCCATCGGATCTTGAGCGCACCGCATTTATCTGGTTATTGCTGGTCGCCGGGAGGTTCTTCATCCGGCCTTGCATCTGCTTGCGTCGTGTCAGTTGCTGCAGCCACAACCGCAAGCGCGGATACCGCGGTCAACAGTGCGACGGCATCGACCGGTTTCTGCAGGAACAGATTGTGTAAATCGGGGGCGCCGGCGGGCGGCAAGCTCAAGGACGAAGCCAGAATGATCGGCACGCTGGCCAGCACCGGATCGTTCCGGAAAATCCGGCATAGCTCGGGGCGGTCAATGCCAGGCATGTCCCAGTCGGTCAGTAGCAGGTCCGGACGGCCCATGCGCGCCAGGGCCCAGGCCGAGCCACCATCAGGCGCCCAGACCACCTCGAACCCGTTCATGCGAAGGACGGTGGTCCATGCCGCCGACGTCAGCTTGTCATCGTCGGCGAGGATGATCACCGGCCGTTGCTCCTGTTGCTCCACTTTTCCAGCCCAAGGTTTGTCTTGAACAGGAAGAGGCAGCAAAAATCACGCCGCGCTATGCGAAGCCATCGTGCCGCCTGACTGTTCGGCACCGGAGCGTTGATGCGCAGCGGCCGACGCACCTCGAATCTGGATGCCGCCGCTTCCCCGCGAGAATGCACAGCGCGCGTAAGATGTATCTACACGCGGGTGGCAAGGTGGCTGTCACCGGAAAATCGACCGGTCATGCTGATTGCCGCGCACAATGATTTGCCTTGGACGGGTTCAGCGATTTCGTCCAGGACAAAGACCGCGTCGCTGCAGACAGCGTCTGGCCGCGACAGCTGGCCACCAATGAAGTGCCGCAGACCGGCGTCAAGGGGTTGCATCATGATGCACGTTTTCCTCGCCAGTAACCGCCATGAGCTGATCGAACGGTGCCGGGCAAAAGTCGCGCAGAGGCCCGCCCGGGCAGCGACCACCCAGCAGCTCCAGGACGGGGTACCGCTGTTCCTGGACCAGCTCATCAGGACACTGCGGATGGAACAGACATCGGAGCCGATGGACAGCCGCAGGATTTCGGGTCCGTCGGGCGGCGGAGCGTCGTTATCCGAAATTGGCGAGGCCGCTGCCCGACACGGGCGGGAGCTGTTGACGCTCGGGTTTTCGGTCGACCAGGTCGTGCACGACTACGGCGACCTGTGCCAGGCGATTACAGATCTCGCGTACGAGCGCGATGCGCCGTTTCAGATTGACGAGTTTCGCACCCTCAACCGCTGTCTGGACAACGCGATTGCCGATGCGGTCACCGAATTCAGCTACCAGCGGGATTTTGTCATGGCGGACCGACAGGCCATTGAGATGCATGAACGGCTGGGAGTCTTCGCCCACGAACTGCGTAACCTCCTGCAGACTGCCACGCTCGCGTTCACCGCGGCCAAAACCGGAAACCTGAGTCTGTCCGGCGCCACGGGGGCGGTGCTGGAGCGGAGCCTCGACGGGCTGCGCGATCTGATCGCGCAATCTCTGGACGAGGTCCGGACAACAACCGGCGTTACTGCGCAATCCAGAATGTTTCCGATTGCCGACTTCATTGCGGAAGTCAAACGGGCCGCTGACCTTGCGGCCCACGTTCGTGGATGCGTATTGAAGGTTTCCGGGGTGGACCCGCGACTCGCCATCAGTGGAGATCGTGACCAGCTTTACTCAGCGTTGGGAAACCTGCTGCAGAACGCCTTCAAGTTCACACACCCTCACAGCGAGGTGACGCTGGACACGTATGCCGTGTCGGATCGCATCCTGATCGATGTGAAGGACCAGTGCGGCGGTCTTCCGCCTGGCAACGCGGAACGGATGTTCCTGCCTTTCACCCAGAACGGCGAGGACAGAACCGGGCTTGGGCTGGGGCTGTCCATCGCGCGGTGCAGCGTCGAGGCGAATAACGGGACTCTCAGCGTGCGCGATGTGCCCGGTACCGGCTGCGTTTTCACGATTAGCCTGCCCCGGTATGCGATGACGGAAAGCTAGGCGCGAGCGCTGCCTGGCCACCCTATGAGTGCCATGCGATCACGGCAAATGGCCGGCTGCGATTGCAATCAGGATGCGAAACGACGCTGCGAAAAGCGGGGGAAGGAGCATCAGAAAGTAAACGGCCCGCGCAGACTTACCGAAGGGAAAACGGCAGCCTCGGGTGTCGCCGACCGTCGATATGGGCTTTTGCGTATTCAAGGGCAAACGTGCATGCCGCGCGCTCGGATGCGAAGTAACCAGGAATGCCAACTGTTTCGCGTTTGCCGTTCCGGTGCGTGACTATCGCTGTTGCTGCGTAGCCCGGGATGGAAACCGGGGCGAGAGGCATGATCGTCGATGCCTTGTATTCCACGGGATTAGCGTGCATGGCGAGTCGCTCCTTGTCGTCGCTCGGCGAGCCGACTGTGGCGTCTCAATTTTTCTATCCCAGGACAATTCTGTGACGATCAAAAAGTGTGCAGCGCCGAATTGGCGGCAAGGGTCGGTCGACGCGCGCGCGAAAGTCACCTACGGTCGCTATGAGTCGCTTGCCTTCATATTACAGGCTCCGTTGTGCGACGGTATATCCGGATCGTCTGGCCGGAGATCGTGCGCGGCTAGCGCGCACCCTCGCGGCCGGGTCGTTTCATCATCCCGGCGGTGAGTCGTCGTCGCGTGTCACATAGCGGCCGTTCATGCATGACAGACCCGCTGACCATGTTCTCCACCTGCGACGAGGGCGGCCCTACCTCAATCCGACATAGCCGAGCACGAACAGAACGATGACCACGGCTCCCACAAGCCAGACGATGTTATACATGACGCTCTCCTTAGATTCGACACCCCTTCAAGAGCCGCGCGACACTTCAATCGCGACCAGCTGGCGAAACGTGCGGTGGCATCAGGCGTTCTGTCAGAACAAGGACATGCTGCGTTGCGCCGGTCACCGGCTGTCCGCGAATGCGTGCCTCACGGGCGCGACCGGGAATCGTTGATGCGCGCAGGGTGTACCGCTACGTTCTCACGTGCGACCGGGTACGTCTGTACGGTAGCGGTCAACGCCTTTCACTCGACGCGTCCCGATGCTCCTGTTCCACCGGCTGGCGAGTCAGTCAGGCGGGCACAGGGCGAGCCTGTACATTAAACATTAAACGGCGGCGTCGAACGAAGGCAGCCGCTGCAGGGACCTTGCCTGAGATGGGCATTGGACGGTGATCGAGGCCGGAGCGGGCGAGCGGTTCGGACGTTTCAAGGCTGGCGAGGCGCATCACCTGATGCAAAATAAGCGCGACTACCCGAGGATATTCGAGCGTATTCAAATATCTGGGTTACTCACCTAATCCGAAAGGAACTGACTATGAACAAGCAGGAACTCATCGATGCAGTATCGGCCGTCACCGGCGACAGCAAATCGGCCACGGCACAAGTCATCGACGCCTTCACCGAGATCATTTGCTCTGCGTTGGCAAAGGGCGAAACGGTGCAGTTGATTGGCTTCGGCTCGTTCGGCGTCGGTGCACGCGCTGCACGCACGGGGCGCAATCCCGCCACGGGCGAGGCAATGCACATTGCTGCCGCAAAAACCGTCAAGTTCACGGCAGGTAAGGCCTTCAAGGAGCGCGTGAACGCGTGACAGGTGCGGTTCATGATGGCTGGCAGGCAGGCGGATCGCATCGCAATCGGAATGAGGATATTCCTTTGCATGTCCAGCCCTGCCCGACGAGCTGCCTCGCGAGCGCGATCTGAGGCGCCGTCAGGATTCTTATACGGTCGTACCCGGTTTGCCTGGGTTTCAATTCATCGTACCAGGAAGGTAAGGATCGCATCCGGGCTCGGACCGTCATCCCGCACCGCCCCGATTGTCGGCACGAAACGCAATGGGCGGCCGCCATACCCGGGATCCGTCTTGCCACCGACATCGATCGCCGCGGTCGCAGCGACGGCCGCGGAAAGCCCTGCGGCCGATTCCGCGCCAAAGCCTGGTCCGTCTGGATGCTTGTCATGTGTCGGGCTCGCCCCTACAGAAAGCAGAACATCCCCACAACGGCAGCGGCCATCACGACCGTCGCCAGCCAGCCGACGACCCGCAGTGTGCCTGAAATGCGGAACGTCCCCATGATGTCTGGATTCGATGCCATCTTCATCATGAGGACCATGATCGGGACTGAGGCGACGCCATTGATGACGGCACTCCAAAACAGTGCCTTGATCGGGTCAATCGAGGTGAAGCCGAGGGAGAGGCCAACCACCGTGGCCAGAATGATGATTCCGTAAAACCGCTTGGCAAGCTTCGGTTCCAGCTCCAGGCTGTTTTTCCACTCGAACGTACCTGCCATCGCATAGGCCGCGGAGCCGGCCAGGACCGGTAGGGCAAGCAGCCCGGTACCGATGATGCCAATACTGAACAACAGGAATGCGAACTCCCCGGCGATCGGTCTCAGCGCCGAGGCGGCCTGTGACGACGTCTGGATATCGGTAATGTGGTGCGCGTGGAGGGTCGCGGCCGCGGCGAGAACGATAAAGAACGCGATCAGGTTTGAAAATCCCATGCCGATCCACGTATCGAATTTGATCCGTTTCAGATTTGACGCACCTTGAGACGGCGCATGCTTGAGCGCGCGCTGTCCATGTCGTGCCCGTAGCTCCTCGACTTCCTGCGAGGCCTGCCAGAAAAACAGGTAGGGACTGATTGTCGTGCCGAACACCGCGACGACGGTTGTGACGTAGCCGCCGTTCCACGACAGGTGCGGAAACACGGTCCGGATCGCCACGGTCATCCATGGAATCCGGACGGCAAACACGACGCCGACGTAGGCGAACAGGACAAGCGTCAGCCATTTGAGAACGCGGACATAGCGTCGATACGGCACAAAAACCTGCAACACGAGCGAAAACAGCGCGAGGCTGACCGTGTAAACGTGCGTCGGTCCACCTATGACCAGATCGACGGCGGCGCCCATGGCCGAGAGGTCAGCCGCAATATTGATCGTGTTCGCCGCGAGCAGGAGAGTAACCGCGCCGTAGAGCAGCCACGCCGGATAGTGACGTCGGATATTGGTCGCCAGTCCGTGGCCGCTAACCCGACCAATCCTGGCGCTGATGACCTGAATGGCAACCATCAGCGGATAGGTCAGCAGGATCGTCCACAGGATGTCGTAGCCGAACGCCGCGCCTGCCTGCGAGTACGTTGCGATGCCGCTCGGGTCGTCGTCGGCCGCGCCGGTAATCAGACCGGGCCCTAACTTCTCGACCCACGAATTGACGTTGGTGTGCGGCGTTGACGACGGATCAATATCGGACTCCATACGGGCTCGATAGCGTGGGTATCTGAAGCGACGCTCGTTCGCCGCTGCCGTGTTGTGGCCGACCTCACGTCACGCCAAAAAGCTCCTCTGAGCGTAATGCATATTCAGGAACTCGCGAACCGCGCACAGCGTAAGACCATGGATCAAACACCGGATCCGAGGCCAGATGAGGCTGCCCGAACATCAACCGTCAGATTTTCCACGTTTCGAACGATTACCCTATCCGGACTACACCTTGTGCGGCTACTGGTGCTCAACTCCCTGAACCGCGTTTGCTTCATCTGCGTGACAACCTTGTGCAGATGGCTGGGTATCCGGGCCTCGTGCTCGCGTAACGTCGCAGTGTCCACCGTAGCGGCTTCCGTCGCGTCTTCGCCGGCAGGAAGAACATCTCTGGAAGGCGTTTCTGCGCAAGCCCGCGCCAGTAGCCGTCTCACAAAACTCATTCGGCTAACTGCTGGTGACAGGAAAACGCCGGCCTTGCGGCCGGCGTTTCGAACAGGTGGCGAACGTGTCCTGTTGGTTCGACTACTACAGACACCCTTGTCCTTGGTTTTAGCGACTTAAAGATCGAGCGACCGGCCTTCGACTGCGCCGCGGGTGGCCAGCCAGTAGGGCCGCTGGTTGTAGTACTCATGCAGCGACGAACCCCACTGCGGGTCCGACATCGCGGGCCAATGGTCCTTGTCGAAGCCGGGTGCGTTCTTGATGCGCTCGGCGGTGATGTCGAGCCGGAAGCACTTCTCGTTAGTGTCTAACGTCAACGCGCTCCACGGGATGGCGTAAAGGGTGTTGCCCATGCCAAGGAATCCGCCGCTGGACAGGACCGCGTATGCGATCCGGCCGCCGCGTACGTCGAGCATGATGTCGGAGATTTTGCCGATATCTTCGCCATCCGAAGTGATGACCTTGTCGCCGGCGAGCGTGGCTGCTGCCATCACATCCGGGCCGGGGCCTTCGCCCATTCCCCCACCGACAATCTTCGCGCCGCTGCCGCCCGTTGCAGGTTGGGCGCCGGGGTCAAGTGTAGTCATGATGTCCTCCTCGTGAAAAGACCAGACCTTCAATCCCGCAACAGCCATGCCATGGGCGATTGCCGACACGGATTGGTGCGCGACAGCTAACGTGACCTTCGTGCGAGCCCACGGCAGGGCTGTCCGTACTAAAAATGAGTTAGTGCAGCTGTTTTTTCAGATCGGAAAGTTCGGCATGGACCGAGGTGACTGCACTTTTTACTTTCGCATCTACATTGGCTGCACGTTTACACGCCTGCTCTGCGCGGTCGCCGACCTGTTCAAGCTCGTCTATCCATTGACGCATGCGATTTTCGTCTTTTGATTCCATTATTTTTTTCGCGCCTTCGGATTTTTTATCGAGTTGATCAACGCAGTCCATCAGCTCCTTGGGCACTGTGGCGTCGGCGTGACAGGCCTGCGAAGCTTTCTCGATGCTTTGCTCCAGATGGGTGAAACGCTTCTGGATTTCACTGGCTTGCAGCATGATGAACCTCCTCCTCGAAGGTTGTTCCACGGTAAGTCTGGGCGCCGTTTTGCCGGATCCCAACGTGGTACCGTCAGTCCCGTCTGCCTGAGCCAGCTGCATATTGCTGCGCCGCGGTTCTCAGCTAATAGACGAGTGGCGGCTTTGTTTACTATAGAACTCTCCACTGCAATCAGACAGGTCCGCTCCTTACGCGTGGCGGAAGCGTGCGGCAAGAGGCCGTCCATTTCCCAGACTGTTGAAGAAGTCCGCCAAGGTGGCGTTTGTCTGGAACCGTGCAGGGTGCAGCGCGGCGTGTGAAGGGCGCGACCGCTACCGTACAGACCTGCCGCGCGGGCAGTGAGAACGTATTAACGGATACATCAAGCCGCCATGGGGCCCTCGCCTCCCTTCCACCGAACAGGCCGAAGAACTGGGCGCATGGGCGCCGCTCTGGCTTATCGAATGCGCCGAGGCAGGGCTTCCTCCGGCCGCCATATCAAGCCAACGGTGAACTGATTGATTTGCGCTATGCCTGTACGGCCCGGCCTGAATCCGGCTGAGGCACCGCACGGTATGTCCGGTGGGCTGCACTGATCTCCCCTCGACGCCGTCACGTGCAGGTCGGCTGTACGGAACACACCCGGGCGGCGTCCGGGCTACACACCCAGGTAGCTCAATTGTCGTCTGACCTGCTCGGCAGATGCTCGTGCGGGTCCGGCTCCGCTCCTACGGCATCAGGAACGTCACCCGGAGTGCCTGGCGCAGGTTTAGGCGCCGGCGATCTGGTACCTGGCGTGACGCCGTGGACAGGGTGATCCGGAAGTCCTGGCCGGTGAACGGGTCGTGTGGTCGGGTTTGATGGCAAGATTTCCTCCTGCGCTGACGTGACCGGCAATGACCATCATACCTCTGTCGGCGACGCAGAACGTCCCGGCTCCAGGCCCACTACCTTCAGCGTAATCGCAGACTGCTGACATGGCCCGCCGGGCGCGCCCGAGCGATAGCGCACGTTGTACCCGCTACGCACACGGGCGGAACGATCAATCCAGTGAAGAACAGGAAAACGGTATGGCCCGTCGAATGATTGGGGTTGACCGCTACCGTACAGACGGATCTTCTCGCAGGTGAGAACTTCAGTTCAGGCCAGACCGCGCGCAGCGCAAAATATATCGCGCAGACGCCTGCCTTCGAGACTATCGCTGGTCATTCGAGAATAGTTTGAAGCCCCTGCACCTGTTCCATGGAGACCGGCCAATGCGAATCGCACAGATTGCCCCGCTGCACGAGGCCGTTCCTCCGAAATTCTATGGCGGCACCGAGCGCGTGGTGTCCTACCTCACCGAGGCGCTCGTCGACCTGGGGCACGACGTGACCCTGTTCGCGAGCGGCGACTCGCACACGAAGGCGACGCTCGCGGCCGCGTGGCCGCGTGCATTGCGCCTCGACCCGTCGACCCGCGACGTTCTCGCCCCACACTTGCTGATGCTCGAACAGGTGCGCCGTGTCGCCCACGAATTCGACGTATTGCACTTCCACCTCGACTATCTGCCGTTCTCGCTGTTTTCGCAGCTCGACACGCCGTTTGTGACGACGCTGCACGGCCGCCTCGACCTGCCCGAACTGCAGGCCGTGTTCAATACGTTTCCGAAGGCGCCGGTCGTGTCGATCTCCCGTTCACAGCGTTTGCCGCTGCCGCAGGCGAACTGGCTGGACACCATCTATCACGGTCTGCCGGAAGCGCTGCTCACGCCGCGAACGCAGAAGGAGCCGCAATATCTCGCTTTCCTGGGACGTCTGAGTCCGGAGAAAGGAGCAGACGTCGCCATCAGGATCGCTGCACAAAGCGGTCTGCCGTTGAAGATCGCCGCGAAGATAGACAAGGCCGACCAGAAATACTTCAAGACGGAAATCGAGCCGCTGCTGTCGCAGGCGCACGTCGAATTTCTCGGGGAAATCAGCGAGCAGCAGAAGCCTGGATTCCTCTCGGGTGCGAAGGCGCTGCTGTTTCCGATCGACTGGTCCGAGCCGTTCGGCCTTGTCATGATCGAAGCGATGGCGTGTGGGACCCCAGTGATTGCATTCAATCGCGGCTCGGTACCCGAAGTGATCGATCACGGTGTCACCGGCTATATCTGCGAAGACGTACAGGACGCCATAGGCGCACTGCAACGTGTCGATGAGCTGTCACGGACTGAAATCCGTGCCCGGTTCGAACGGCGCTTCAGCGCCAGGACGATGGCGCTGAATTACGTCGGGAGCTATACGTCGCTGCTTCATGCTACGAGTCGCCCGGTGTTGCGACGTGCCGCCGCCGGTTGATCGGCGCCTGGACAGCTTTCCAGGACGAAGCGGTGGCGCCGGGATCATGTTGCTACGTGAAAAGCCGGACCTGTTCAGAAGAGCGCAGTGGACCGGGCTATCGGGTGCACTCGACCGGTTCCGCAACGGCGAAGGCTGGTCGGTGGGCGGCAATGCATCAGTGGCCGTCCTGAAAGTCGGCGCGAATGGGAACATTGATACCACCACCGCGGCGGCTCCGGTCGAAGCGTGCGTGCTCACGAACAGCGGGTTGATGGCCGGCGTGACGCTCGAGGGTACGAAGATCGCGACGCTGAAGTCACTGTAGCGCCCAGAACAGGCGGGGGCGGTGCCCGCGTGCCTGCGAGGCGCTTTCGATCCTGCCGGAACGCCTGCGGAGGCGCATCAAAACCGGTGGCGGCCGTTACTCAGGCGCGTACTTGAACTCTGGCAACGCTTTCAGGGACTCCCTGGTCGCGTCCGGTAGCCGCATCTGCTTGTCGACGACCTGAAGGCTGCCAAACGGTACTGCGACGAGACGGGTTCCCATACCGAGAAAACCGCCTACCGAGAGGATGACGTAGGGAACCCGATCGGTTGGGCTGACGATCAGATCGTCAATTGTTCCGATGTTGTCCTTGTTGCGGTTATAGACGGGCGATCCGTTGATCCTGGAGGCCCGGTACCCCGTCGCCAGCTGGACAACATCAACGCGCTTCTCCGTGATGGATTGTGGCGTTCCCTGAGCCCGCAGCGTTCCCGTGATCAGGGCCGTTCCGAGCACAGCCACTGAGACCAGCGTGATAACCCGTTTCATCGTGCACCCCCGCGGTTCGAAAGCAAGAAAGGCGTCACGCGAGTACTTTGACCCACTACGTGACGCCTCAAAACCTGTCCGCGCGAACCGCCTACGGCTGCTTCTTCAGTTGCTCCTTTGCATCGCCGTACGCGGCCCGTGTCTTGCCGGCGACCTGTTCGACCTTACCCTTGACCTGGGTCGTTTCGCTTCCCGTGGCTTTGCCGACAGTCTCCTTGACTTTTCCCTTTGCTTCCTCGACGCGACCTTTCACCTGATCCTTGTTCATGACATTGCTCCTTGAAAATGACGGATGACCGAACTTCTCGACGCGTGCCGCCCGCTCGTTTTCTGATGGCACGGTGCGACAACGACTGCCCGTGAACGGATCATCCAGACAAAAACTTTGCGCTCTTATATTCTGCCCAGAAGCAGCAATATGAGAACGACGACCAGCAGCACACCCAGCACCCCGCTTGGCATATAGCCCCACGAACGGCTGTGCGGCCAGGTTGGCATTGCTCCCATCAACAGGAACGCCAGTACGACTATCAGCAGTATGCTCAACATGAGACGACTCCTTTCCGACTCCGTGTTACGACGAGCCCGTCGCCGCTCTCTCGCCACGTGCCCGGAATCTTCAGGCCTTTCGCGAGGTATCTTCACAAAATTAAAGTGATACTGACCGGCATCCGCACAACCCGGACGAGACCCGCCCTGTAGCGTGAGGCTGGCATTGATTTGCCACGCAGTCGGTACGGTGGTGGACATCGGGATTTCTTTTTTTCGCCCGGAGTTCGCGACTACCGCGTGCCGGATGCGGCCGCCCGGCGGGCATTGCCGGGCTGTCAGTCTGACTGCACTTTGACCGGCCAGGAGATCGGGTTTGCAGGCTCAGCAGCAGACTGGAATGCGTGGCCGCATTGCCCGCCGTCACGCCGGCTCGCGAGCCATGCGCCGTTCCAGCACGATCGGCAGCCGTAGCGTGAATTCGCTGCCCGTACCGGGGCCGGCACTGGTCGCCGACACTGTTCCGCCATGCGATTCGGCGACCGCTTTCACCACGGCGAGACCCACCCCCAAACCGCCGGCACTCGCCGCAATCGTTCTGCTGGATTGAGCGAACAGGTCGAAGATATGTGGCAGGAGCGCGCCCGATATGCCCAGGCCATTATCCTTGACTGACACCACAAGGTCCTTCCCGTCTGCGAGCACGTTCACGGCGATGCAACCCTTTTCCGGCGTGTATTTCACCGCGTTATGCAGGAGGTTGTTGACGGCCTGTGCGAGACGCACAGGATCGCCTTCAATGCGTAGTGCCCTGTCGGCAATCTGCACGGTGAGCGTCTGGCCGCGTTGGGCTGCCGCCAGTGCGGCTGCGGTGAGAGGGGCGGCCAGAACCGCAGCGACTTCGATGGGAGTCTTGCTCACACGGAGCGCGCCGCGGTCGATCCGCGTTGCATCCATCAAGTCCTCAGCAAGCCGGCTAATCTGTGTGATCTGCCGGTCGAGCATGTCGATCGACCATAACACCTCCGGACGATCCGCCGACGCCCTGCGGATAAGGTGGATGGCGAGTTGCATTGGCGTCAACGGTCCACGAAGCTCGTGCGCCACCATCGCAAGAATTTCGTCCTTGCGTCGTAGCGCGTCGAAACGATGGGCGGCCGACGGAGCATGGCTGGAAAAAGCGATGGCGGCTCGTTGCTGTGGGCGCTCCATCATTTCATCGTTCACGTCTGCGTGGTGCGTGTCGGGCGTGCCAACGGACCACCGGAAAGACTCTGGATGAACTGACATGTTGATCCCCATATCGCGCCCTTCGGGTCGCGATGCACCCGTAAGCGGCGGTTCCGATGTCTGCCTCGCGAGAGCGACCGGAGGATCGCTGGTACGCGCAGGTTGAAATAGCACAATCCCACAACTGATACGGTAAGTCTGTACGGTGACGTTCGGATCAGTACAAACAACCGGATCAAGCGCAGTCGCAGGCTCGGACTAGCTCCACCCATTGAGCTGCTGGGCGAATACACGCAACGATGGGTCTGCCCCTGTCGCTGCAGGCAGTCGTCGACGGCATGAACGATCCTGAGGTGCTGGCGCTGCCGCCCCACCTGCGCCGGCAGGTGCTGTTCGACCGTGCGGCGCCCGCCAAATACCTGGGCTCGATACTGGTGCTGGATGCATCGGGCAAGATCGTCATCGACTCTGGCAGGAATGTGCCGCGCCTGGGCAATTTCTCGGATCTCAGGTATTTCACCGCGCAGCGCGACAACCCGAACGCCGGCCTCTATATCAGCGAGCCGTATACGTCACGGCTGCGCAACGACTCGCCCAGCATTGCGTTAAGCCGACGGCTTTCACATCCGGACGGCTCGTTTGCGGGCATCGTGCTGGTTGCCGTCAATCTCGAGTATTTCCATATGCTGTTCGCCGGACTGTCTCTCGGCCCGCACGGCGCCGTGTCCCTGATCGGCCGGGACGGCATCGTGGTCATGCGTCAGCCGTACGATGTGCGCACCATCGGACGCGATATCAGCAAGGCCACCGGCCTCACGGATCTAACTGTTGTTGCCGACCGGGGCTACTTCAAGAGCGAGGAAGTTCTGCAGTGCGATGAGGCGGGCATTACGGCCTTCGTTCCCAAACCACTGACTTCGGGCAAGAACGCGGATGGGTACTTCGGCAAGCAGGATTTTGTCTACGTTGCTGGAGATGATGAGTACCTTTGCCCCGCCCACGGGTCGCGCACGGCGCCTTCGATCCATTAGGGGCACCGAACTTGTGTCGAACTCAATTGTCGATTCACACCTGCGTCGGCGAGAGCATTCCGTCGACGAACGAGGCTAGGGGACGTTGGAGAAGCGGGAAAAAGTTGAACATTTTTGCAAAGCCCTATATCGAGGGGCAACATATTTGCAAAGACTTTTGCATCTCGAATTGACGTGATGCTATTTCGGGTAAACTTTCACAGTGACCAATGCGTGGCTAACCATTTGATATTTAAGGGCGCCCTCGGTCCAACACTTTTGCAAAGAATCAGCTTGTGCGGAACGGAATTAGAAACGTTTACAGATAAACGCTTCTTGGGATTTCTGCTATGCATGCCGCCGATAAGGCCTTGTTTTGTCAGCGCAAACGCTTTTAATTCAAATGCCGAAAATCGGACCGATTGGCGGGAATGTTCGCTGAAGTTGTCGCCGGAATGATGCACAAACTGGAGAGCACCAATAATTTCGGTTAGGGGGTGCCGTTAGTTTCCGTTAGCAGCAGCTCCCCGCTGCTTCGAACTTCTTGTCAGCAAACGAGTAAGCGGAAACTAACGGTCGTATCCCGTATCCGACTGATGGCGCTCACCGTGCGCAGGCGGATGTATCAAGAGCCATTCCACCACCCCCTCCGGATACTCCTGCGGCCAATTCCCTGCGAGCAACCGCACCGCCTCGCCGACTTGTTCCCACCTTTTTCATCTCGAATCGGCTTAGTCCAGACAATCTGCCCACTATCTGCTCAGAATCTCGTGTATCTGCTCAGGCGTGGGCAGATACTGGCGACCAGACTACCGGAACGCTAGCTCACGGGATTGAATCAGCCTCACCCTCCGGCTAGCACCTAAGCTTAGACTTTTTCGGTATTCGGTGACACCCGCAGCCACTCAACCGCTCCTTGCGGGTACTCCTGCGGCCAGCTCCCTGAGAGCTCCCGCGCCGCCTCGCCAATGCCCTCCCGCGCTGTTCCCAAGCCGGCGCCCTCCCTTTGATTCGAGAATCGCTTGCGCGCAATCCAGCCTGTCCATCGCGCGCTGAAGGCGTTCAACCATCTCTTCGCTGAGGCCGAGCTCGCGTCGGACGACTTCGACGTCGGTGACCGCGTCGGCTAGCAACACGCCAACGAGTGTTTTCGTGCGTGCCTCAAGGTCGGCAGGAGGTGAGCGTCGGTTCGTTGCTAACAACTCCCGAAGCGAATTGACGAGTTCCCGCGCGCCGTCCGCGAGAACAATTTGCCACACCCATTGACGTAACAGTCTGTTACATTCATAGGATTAAAATAAGTCGTTTCGGCGAAGAACCGAAACGACTGATGAGAGATGCAGTAATTCCGAAACGAGGGTTTACAGTGCAAGCTCCAGGGGCGGGCAAGTGTTCGGCGGCTGACCAGTTACGCGTCGAAGCTGCGCTAACGGCTTACTATCTGCGTTCTGATGGGGCTTTTGGTGCTGGCGCGCTACGGTATATCGACGCGTCCGAATCGCAGCTGCGCGCAGCTTTAGAAGTCGCACATGACGCAGACCCCGTAAGAATTCTGGCAGAAGCATGCGGTGGTCCGGCCGCGATGGCTGATGCGCTAGCCTATGGCCTCGTGCCATTTAAGCCTCGGCCGGGGCTACCGGGGTTTTTCCGGTTCCTCGTGATGACGTGTGCAATTGTCGCATCTGCCGACAGTAACGACTCCACTCGGGAATTCGGTGAAAACCTCGCCCGGGCCTTTGGAACCCAAAACCCCTTCAACTACCGTTCGTCGTTGCCTGACCTGTGGCATCGGCTGGAGAACTGGTGCAACGAGGCGCATGCCGCCGGGGAATCAGTCCGACAGATGGTGCTTCCACCTCCGGGCACGGGCAAGCATTTGGGCCTCACAAACGCGATAACTTTCCCGGCTTGGCGTGACGTCCGGCGACTACGTCAACTTCTGGACCGTCGAACGGCGTACCGCGCAATCGCCGGTCCGGCTGAAGCCGCAATTCAGCTTTGCCCCTTGGTCGAAAACGACACCAGTTTTTCGCCGGCAATGCGCCAGGCAAGCGTGGAGTACCGGCAGCTTTATCTGAAAAAGGCGTCGTTGCTGGGACTGCATCGCTTCTGGGTAGCCTTGGCCGGTCTTCTGCATTCACCGGCATCAGAGCGAATGCGGACACCGCGCCTTGAGCTCCGATACGGTGCAATGCTCGACGACGTGGAGCTGCGTGTCATCCTGGCTGACAGGAAAGGCAACGTCGACCCGCTGCAGGTCCTCGAAAATTTCCCTGACCAAGTATTGGCGCAGGCTGGAGCTTGGGCTATCCAGAGGGTCGGAAAAGGCGCAAGCGAAGCGCTGGTTTCTGCCATCAGCCGCGGCGGCATCCCGTTCGTCGAGACCCGGTTCGGCGTCTGGCATTCGAATCTGCTCGAGCCATCCATCCCCACCCGAAGCCTTCTGCTCTTGTCGAAGCAAAACCGGGATGTCGCCCGAAAATGGGGCGTCGGTACGGATGCGATTGGAGATAGCTGGGTACTGACGGGCCCCATCCCAGCGCGCGACTGTCGCTCCGTGTATCAATACCTCGCTCTCGGTATCGAATCACCCAGCTCGCCTTCCCAGGCCATGACGCTTGTCGGCGGACACAAGACCGGCTCGGGATTTCTCGGCCGGGAATCGCTTCTCCCGCAAATCAGGATTCCGGGCCCAGGAGCCGTGACCCTCCGTCCTGAGCAGGAAGATGGCGCGAGGTGTGTGCTCCATCGTGAGTCTGACGCCCTTTATTCAATCGTCGGGAACACTTCTCTCAAGGGTGCATACAAGCTCCGCCTGGACGAAGACATAATTCCGTCGGCAGAGGCACTCGCCATCGAAACCTCGGTCGTCTTTTTCCCCGACGCCCTCGAACACATCAAGCTCGGAGATATCGACGAAGCGACGTGGCGACACCGCGAGGAAGCGCGCGTTCGCCCCATGCCGATTGTCCTGACAGACATCACTGATGACCATCCACCGTCGGACAGCGAGCGGTCCGCACGATTCCAGGACTGGCTGGAAGCGTTGTACGCAGGTGGCCGTACTGGTTGGTCGGAACAGGAACTTGTGCCGACCATCCGCGACGTCCTCGGAAAGGACGCTCCCCCTGTCTGGGACATACTGCGCGGATTGATGGAGTGCGGTTGGCTCCGGTCAACGTCCAACCTCAGATGGCGGGCGCGCCGATGGTGGCTGACGCCGCCGTCCCTCCTCAATATTAGGAATACAGAAGGAGTGGAAGGGTTAGTGCTCGTTGGGAGCGCACCCGCGAACATCCGGCACCGCTTCCGGCAAACCGCTCAGGCCGCCGGCTGTACTGTAATGAAACGGCCCGGGGCAAGTGAGTACACAGCGTGTATGCACGTCGCGACCGGACCCGCCCTAGGCGAGGTCGCAAAAGAACTCGGATGGGTGGTCTCCGAACGGCGGATATGCGCACCTATGGCTGCGCCCGACTGCTGGCCATCGGAGAACGTCGACGAGTCTCGCCATCGACGCGTGGCGAGATGGAATTGGGATACGGGCGGATTCCGAAGCCTGGATACCACGAACTCGGGGCCGGTAAACCTTGAGCGGTTCCGGCGAGAACGAGGTGACCGGGATGACATCTTCGTTGTCACGGGCCCCGACTCGGCGCGATACGTGACCACCTCTCGGACATCGGCAATCATCGAGGCGCACCGACGCGCGCGAATCGCGATGTTCAGATGGGACGGTTCCCGTCTCGTACGAAATAGCCAAGAAGGCCACCTCGTAGAGCCACTCGCGAATCTCGCCATGTTTTCCTCCTGTCGAAGCCCCGGTCCGGCATTGGTGGACGGACGCTGGACATATGTCTACGAAATGACCGCAGACTGCGTCGGCTGGATACGCTCCGCGTTCGGCCGGGCGTTCGTCCAGGAGAAGTCGGCGCTTAACGCAAAGTTGAGCAGCCTGTCTGCAGAAGCACTCGGATGGTCCCGAAACCGGAAGGTATTTCGGGTTCAGGAATTGATGCCGCCCGCTGTCGGGCGCCCGTGAAAATGAGGGTTATGGGGTTGTAATGGACGACGAGCTGTTTTTGGGAAAGGTCTATAGAAACGAAGCGAACTGGGCACGGATGGAGCCCCTCGCAGTGCGAGTCGCAGGAAAATGGAAAAGAATCGAAAACACTATGGAGATGTTTCCCAAGGAAGGGAAAATATTCTCGACGCGCGGCCTGCTTAACGCCCCCACTGACAGCCTGTGGACATTCACGCGGCGTCCGAACGAGCTACGTGACCTACATGGTCCTGACCTCCTGCTCGCCGAGAACATCGTGCGGGCGACGCCAATTGTCGACCTGTCGTCGATTTCGGTGGAGATGGCACGACAAAGACTCTTCAATCAGGGCGTTGACCTCCGACTTGAATTCAGCTCGGTGACTGCGGTCGCCCTGTTGTCCGATGACCTCTTCTGTGATGTAACGCTCACGCGCTCGGCCGATGGTCTCTGGCGAAGCAACAGCCTCTCCCGGCCCGTGCAATTGAAGGAAACGCCCGACGGTTGGAAATTGTCGCTGGACTTCAACGGATTGCAGGTCATTCCAGTTCAGGCCATTCCGCATACGCCCGTCATCAGCACGGTCAACTGGTGTAGTGACCAGGACTTTATCGAGCGCGTTATCGACCGCTTCCGCAAGTTCACGCAGGGCTTTGGAGACACCCCTTATGCGCGACCGTCACGAGATGTCGTCAAATACATTTCTCGCGCACTCCGGCAGGCGGACCTCATGCCGGGAGAAGACAACGGCATTGTGCTTGACATGGAGCGGCTCCGGACAGACTGGCCGATACTCGAAGCACGACTGGAGGCATCAGAGGAACTGAGTTCGTTGATACTTGAGCTCAAAAGTACCAAGGACAAAGTAGCGGCCGCGACGGAACTGGCGACCCGTTGTGCTCTCGAGGAGGCACGGCCTGGCCTTGAACGTCAGGTGAGAGAGGAACTTGAGGCTTCCCTTACCGAATCACGACGTCAGCGCGACGAACTCTCAAGAGAGGTCCTGAATCTGGAGCAGCGTCGTGCCCAAGCTTTGAGCGACCTCGCAGAACTGGAAGGACTATGTGATGAGAGGCGTGAGCAACAGAAGGCGATTTCGGACGGCTTGTCGGAGGTTGCCTCAGAATTGCGCACCAGCCTCGCTCAAGGCCCTATTCAAGGCCATCCCGCACTGTCTTTCGTTGCTGAACGACTTGAGGGCATGCTGACTCAGCATGGTTACCATGGGCCGTCGCTTATTCCACCGGTCATGCCGCCTTGGGGAACCGGATTGCCGAGTGGCGTCTTCAACGAAATTGGATACGACTCCTTGAGCGTCGTCATCAGCGAGGAAGCAAAGCGCCATGGAGTCGACGAAAGCGCGCTACGACTGACTGACATTTTCGCGCGAGCGGGCGAGTTGGTCATGCTATGCGGCCCGCAGTCCGAGCTCGCCCTCCAGGCGTATGCGCGCTGCGTCTCTGCCGGTGTTTATCGGACGATGGCCGTGGACCCCAGCATCATCGGTCTTGACGACCTCTGGCGGGCACCCGGGACGCAAACACCGACAGCATTCGCGCATGCCTGGCAGACTGCCTTGGGTGCTCCCGAGTGTTTTCATATCGTCTGCATACGCGACATTGATGCCGCGCCATACCGTCTTTGGCTCTCGTCGCTTCAGACCGTCCTCCAGAGCGCGTCCCGTCCGACAAACCTTCTGGTATTCGCGACGACCACAGGGCGAAGCGACCAGCAGTCTGGCGTGGGGTCTCCCGACGATAACCGGTCCGAATACCTAGTTCCAGTTTTGCCCGGCGTGCATGTAGCCGGCGCCGTCGCCGCGCTGGCGAGCGTTGCTGCTCCATTACCGCCACCTAACCGCCTGACGATTGCCCCGGATGCCGTCCCGACCGGTTCTGCCGCCGACGACTGGCTGACACGGGTCGTCACATTCGATTTGCCTCCGAGCGTGCTCGCCCGCCTCGCAAGATTCAGAAGTCAGTTCATTGGCGACGACTTCGAGGGCCTGATGGCAGCCGTTCAAGGATGGGGACAGTTTCTCGGCTCGAAGGATGCAACAAGCCTCCCGTCATCAGTGAGAGACGGTTTTGCGTCGATGACGAGTTGAAGACACAACAATCACGGTAAACGACATGCTCGACCCAATAGGCGCCACCCATAGAATCCGGGAATTCTTCCTGTCGTATCTGGAAACCGCTTTCCGGATTCGCGACCAGTCAGTCTCGGCAGCGCGACGAGAACTGCTAACTCGACACGGCACTCTAACCACGGAGCCCTTTCTCGAGCCGGTGCCACGCTATGAGCAGGTGGCGCACTTCCTTCAGGACCTCGTCCTGCTCGACTCGGGGAATCCGCTGCGCTCCTTTTCGAGTGCGGCCCGACGCGCCTTTGTCGAACTGGCATTGTCCGGATTATTTCCCGGCGAAACATCCGGCAGAGAGGACGTACGGCGAACCAGTAATGTGCGCCCCTACCTGCATCAATGGCAGATGCTCGAACGCGGAGTGGGTCGCGGTACGCCTGGAATCGTGACGTCGGGAACAGGCTCCGGAAAGACCGAATCATTCATGCTGCCCATCTTCGCGACCATCGCTCAGGAGGCCGTGCGGTGGCCAGCGCCACATGGCGAAAAGCTCTCGAACGAATGGTACAAAGAAGCTGGACGGGATTTCGTCGCACAACGGTCCAATGAAAGTCCCAGCCGACCCAAAGCTGTTCGCGCGTTGCTCATCTACCCGATGAACGCGCTGGTCGAAGACCAGATGACGCGGCTACGCCGTGCGCTCGACTCCGACGAAGCCACATCCGTAATGGATGAACGATTCAGCGGAAATCGCATTTTCTTTGGCCGATACACTGGCGCCGCGCCGGTCACCGGCCATCTCAATCATCCTCGACGGGCAAACACTGCACAGGAAAAACGCAAGCGGGCGCGACGCATGGAGACGATGCGCAGCCGGATGAGCGACCTGGCAAACACGCAGACACTTGCGCGCGAACATGATGCGCGCGAGCTTGCCGATGCACACGCGGCTGGTCGGGAGGGCCCTGAACCCACAAGGTTTTTGTTTCCCTCGCTCGATGGCGCAGAAATGGTCACCCGCTGGGACATGCAGGCGACCCCGCCGGATATCCTGATTACCAATACGTCGATGCTCGCGACGATGCTCGTGCGCGAGGTTGACGAACCAATCTTCACATCGACTCGCAAATGGCTCGAAGAAAACGACGATGCCTATTTCTTTCTGGTCATGGACGAGCTTCACTTGGTACGCGGCTCGGCCGGAATGGAAGTCGTTGGCCTCCTGAGAAGCCTCTTCGCCAAGCTGGGTCTCGATAGACCGCAGCATCGACATAAGGTCAGGATTCTCGCGTCGAGCGCCTCATTGCCCGACGAGGGTCCCGACTCGGAGGTCAGTCTCCAATATCTGTTTGATTTTTTCGGCAGCTTTGGCTCAGCCCGGGAACCCGGCAACCCCGGTTTTGACACACCCGCAGACTGGCGCAATGCAATCGTGCGTGGACGGCAACTGACACAGCGATTCGATGGCGCGCTGCCGCTCTCTGCGGAGCCGTTCGTGGAGCTCGCCGCCGTCCTGGACGTCAACGGCTCTGATTTTGCTCCACAAGTAACCGCGCGCACATCCGCGCTCGACGTCGCCATCACGCGTGTCGCGAGGTCGTTGGGAATAGACGCAAATCCAACGGATGTCGCCGCGGCTCTGCCCAAAGTGATTGCCGCCGCGTCATCCGCAATTGTTCATGCCTGCACGACCGGCGATGGAACGTCCACAGTGCTGCGTGCCACCGCGGTCAGTGAAATCGCCCAGCGACTTTTTGGAAGTGATGGCATCGACGCCGAGAAAGCCGTTCGAGGGTTGTGCATCCTGCGCGGGCTTGCTGACACGATATCAACGCCCGAACTCTACGGCATTACTGTTCCAGACGGACTCCCCAGCGTCCGCCTTCATTCCTTCTTCCGGAGTATCGAGGGTATGTTCGCCGCACCCTATCGGGACAGTGGCGGAAAACTACACTTCGACGGGCTCTCGGTTGAGCGCGGTCTCACGCATGCTCGGTGCGATGACGGTTTGACCCGGCGATTGTTCGAGCTCGTGTACTGCGAAGCATGCGGCGAACTGTTTGTCGGTGGACGTCGAAACGCCGACGACAACTTGGGGGCGACCGAACTGCTGACGACTGCGCCGAACCTGGAACAGCTACCCGAAGCTGCCGCGATTACCAACTACGAAAGCCTCAGCTACAACGAATACGCGATTTTCTGGCCGCGGCGGGACGAGCCGAAGGACGGTGAGACCAGGCACGAACACTGGCCCGATGCGTCTCTTGATACGCGCAACGCGATGGTGACGCCCGTTGTCTCTTCCGACAACTCGCGTCTCGCGGGAAGGCTCTTCCACATGAATCAGGCGGACGACCTGGCCAAGAAGCCCGGGTCGGCTTCACCACGCTGCTGCCCCGCTTGCGGGACCGACTACAGCAGGCGCAGGCCAGGGATGGGGGCCCTGTCGCCGTTGCGAAGTTTTCGTACCGGTTTCGCGAAAACGTCGCAATTGCTCGCGACCGAGCTGTTTTCGGCCTTGAAGGTGAGCGGCAGAACACCCAAGTCCGTGGTCTTTTCCGACAGCCGGCAGGATGCGGCACGTGCCGCACTGGACATCGAGCGCCGGCACCATCAGGATACCCGCAGGCAGATGCTCATCGAAGCGCTGAAGTTTGTAGCTTCCGCGCGGCCAACTGAAGAAGCACGCAAGGAGAAGGAAAAACAGGCCAAGGAGGCACTCGCGAGGGGGGACTTCCTGGAGCTGAAGAGGCTCTCCGATGAGCTGGCAAAGTTGCAGCTTGCGACTGACCCGTCACGGGTCGCACTTGCCGAGGTAATAGAACCGGTACTGCTGACTTCGAACGAATTGCGCTCCTACCTGCGGCGACATGTCGAGCTTGGCATTCATCCGACGGACTCCGCCGGTATCGGATACATCCGGAATGAGCCGTGGAATCACTGGGTCATTCCTGCTGGAGCAAGCGGGAAGCCGGAATGGCCCGCACACAGCGACAGCGGGGAGGCTGGGGAAGCTCGTGCCGAGATTCGTGAGGACCAGCGTCCGTTGACCTACGAAGTGCTGTTCGCGAAGACCTACTTCGCGCTCGAGGAGACGGGTATTGGCTATCCGTCGATGACCGCCAGCCAGACCAATGATTCGAACCGGCTCGATGCCTACCTGCGGGTGTTCGCAGATGCGTATCGTGTAGCAGGAAACCGTTGGTCCGACGAAGCGGCCCATGTCGACAATGCGCAGGAGTTTGGCCCAAGGCACCGGATTTTCAAGTTCGCGCGCGCCAGCGTACCCGCGGCGCCGGTCGTTGAACTGGACGACGTGCTCGATAAATTCAAAGCCCTCGAACATGCACACGGTATCGTGGAGCTCAGCAAACTCTACGTCAGGCTGAGCCAACGAGGAGACCCCTACTATCGTTGCAAGAACTGTGGCCGCGTTCACCTTCACCGAGGAACTGGCATATGCACGCGCTGTCTTGACCCATTGCCTGTGGAGCAGGAAGGCAATGTCGAACAGCTGTGGGACTCGAACTTCCTGGCGCGACGCACGATGCGTTCCGAATCGGGCAACGAATCGGCGTTCCGACTGCATTGCGAGGAGCTCACAGGGCAGACTGGCTCGCCGGCTGCCCGACTCAGAGCCTTCAAGGGAATTTTCGTCGGAGAAAAGAAGTCGCCTGAATTTGAGCTCTTCAAGCGCATCAACGAAATCGACCTGCTGTCGGTCACGACGACGATGGAGGTTGGTATTGATATTGGTGCGTTGCAGGCCGTGTATCAGGCAAACATGCCGCCGCAGCGATTCAACTACCAACAACGCGTCGGTCGGGCGGGTCGCCGTGGTCAGGCATTTTCAATGGTAGTTACCTTGTGCCGGAGCCGGAGTCACGACCTCCACTATTTCCGCAATCCAAAGCGAATAACCGGTGACGTACCGCCTCCGCCGTTCCTGACCACCGGGCATGTCGTGATTGTCGAACGGATTGTGCGGAAGGCCTGGATGGCTGCCGCGTTTGGACGCCTGCGGGATGAAGACGGTCCCGCTTACCCAGGCGATGACCTGACAGATACGCATGGCGAGTTTCCGCCCGCATCCAGCTTCTACGCCGCCACTGGCAACTGGCGTAGTCGGCTTGAGGGAGCGCTGGCTGCAACGCTCGCAACGCGGGACCGGGTCATCGATGCCCTGTCCGACCAGGACACGACCCAAGCCAGGACCATGAAGGACGCAATGACGCCGCAACACCTGGCGCACCACGTCTGGTCCCTTGCCGGAGAAGGGGCGGGCAGTCCACTGCCATTGGCACAGTTTCTTGCCGAACAGGGTTTGCTGCCCATGTACGGCATGCCGACAAGGGTACGCGACCTGTACGTGGGCATCGAGAACAACGAGGAAAACACTCCTGAATTCGCAACCGTTGACCGGGACCTTGATATCGCGGTCTACGAGTTTGCACCGGGACGTTCGCTAGTTCGCGACAAACGAAAGCACGAGTCAATCGGCTTCTCGCCGGCGCTGCGCGAACCCGATGTGCAGCCGAATCGCGCGACGTCGTTCGGGTCGTGGAAAGCAGAAATCCGATACATCGCGTTTTGCGAGTCCTGCGGGGCCGTGTCGAGTCTGGCCGACCTCCCGGGCGAAGTGGTCCAATGCGTGGATTGCGAATGTGACATTCCAAGCGAAAGATTCACGAGATACACCAGTCCGGTTGCTTTCACCACTGATTTTCGGCCTAAGTCTGTCGAGGAAGGAGAACTAGCGCCCGTGTTCCGGCGCGTAACGACGACTGAGGCCTCAAGTGTCTCTCTCGACAGCGTGCCCGGTTCGAACATGTCGGTTGGCACGACAGCGGACGCACGCGTTCTCCGGCTCAACGAAGGCAAGCTCGATGATTCCGGTGCTGCCCAGCCGTTCGCCATGGTCCCGACAAAGGACCACCGGGTGCCGGCACCGGGAAATCGGAAATGGTCGTTGGACGGTCAACTGCTTACCGAAGAAAAATTCGCCGAACTGGATATGCGTGGCGCTGCGCGACGCAATACAGATTTGACCGATGAAGCGGTCCGGCTGATGGCACGTAAGAAGACGGACGCCGTGTATCTCACCCCCGTCCGGGTTCCGGAAGCGCTGGATATCGGCCGGGTTGGTCGCGACTTCGGGGACACCTCGGTCCGCGCGGCGCTGATTAGCGCGACTCATCTGTTGATGCAGCGGGCCTCCCTCGAACTCGATATCGCACCCGACGAGTTCGAGGCTTTGGAGCCGCGCCTGCGCAACGGCAGGCCGTTGCTGCAGATTGCAGACTTCCTCGTGAACGGCGCCGGATTTTCAAACCGCCTTGCCAATGGAAATCCTCCGCTCGTCGTCAGGCTCGCGAAGTCCATGGTCGACGCCCCGCTATCGGACAGCCTCGTTGCACCATACTTTCACGAGGCGCATCGCGGTACATGCTCACAGGCTTGCTACGAGTGTATGCAGCGGTATGGCAACCGGGCCTATCACGGTTTGCTGGACTGGCGGCTCGGACTGTCGATGCTCCGGGTATTTCTCGACGCGTCGTCGATAACGGGCCTAGACGGCAACTGGGCCGCCTCCCCTGAGCTCGCCGACTGGCCGGATTTGGCCTGGCGCGCGGCGGAAGACATTGCCGCACTCAGCCCCGACCTATACGACCTGAAGCGGGTTGGCCCCCTGCGGCTGCCGTCGATACAGGAGCGCAATACTACGCGTCGATACGTAATCGTTCATCCGTTCTGGTCGAGAAAGGCCGTGCTGGAGAAATGCGCAGACGGGTTTTCGGGAACGACGTTGTTGGTTGACACGTTCCAGGCGGCAAGGCGGCCGCAGCGGGTCCTTTTCGCGGCACGTGAGCATGCCCAGAAGCATGGACTGATATAAGCCTCCCCCGCGAGCAGCCATACGCTCCCGACTCCGGACCCACCGGGCGGGAGCGCCAGCGGTGCCAGGCGTGCTGCACTCGCCTGCTGCCTCACCCACTGACGCGCGGGAGTGGCGGCGCGTCGACCGTCTGCACATGAAAGCCGCAATATTTGCTAAAAATCCTCAAGGTCGTTGGCAAACTCGAGTATCCTTCCGGGTGGCGCGCGGTAATCCGGTTCCTGGGTAAACGCGTCAGAGAAGTGCGACTCAATCCCGGCATGAGGTTTCGCACGCGCCTCGAAACAGCGACAGATGAAAAAATGAGATTTGCAGGACTCTTTGCCGGAATCGGCGGATTCGAGCTCGGCCTGGCGAGGGCAGGACACAGCAGCGGACTGCTCTGCGACGTTAATGTAGCGGCCGAAGCAGTGCTAAAACGCCACTTCGCCGACGTGCCTTATCATTCCGACATAACGACGCTGAGGTCCCTGCCGTCCGACATCGACGCAATCTGCGCCGGCTTCCCATGCCAAGACTTGAGTCAAGCCGGTCGCGGTGCGGGGCTTGACGGCCAAAAGTCCGGGCTCATTGCGGAGGTATTCCGCCTGTTGTCCCGACGGCGCATCCCGACCGTTGTTATAGAAAATGTGCCCTTCATGCTGCAACTAACCGGAGGCGCAGCCATGCGGGCTATCGCTGACGAGTTCGAGCGCCGCGGCTATCGCTGGGCATATCGCGTCGTCGATACCTTTGCATTCGGCCTGCCGCAGCGGCGGGAACGAGTCTTTATGGTGGCTTCGCGCGAAATCGACCCTGCAGAGGTGCTTCTTGCCGACGAAAACACGCTTACTCGTCCAAAGACCGACGTGGGTCGCATTGCGCATGGCTTTTACTGGACCGAGGGGCTAACGGGACTCGGATGGGCCGTCGACAGCATCCCGACACTCAAAAATGGCTCGACGATTGGCATTCCGTCGCCACCGGCGGTGCTACTGCCAGATGGAAAAATCGTCAAGCCGAGCATCCGGGACGCGGAAAGATTGCAGGGATTTGCACCGGGGTGGACAGAACCCGCCGAGAATGCCGTCCGACCGTCTTTTCGCTGGAGTCTCGTTGGAAGTGCAGTCAGCGTACCAGTCGCCCGATGGCTGGGGCAACGGTTGAGCGACCCAGGGACTTATAACCGACAACTAGACGGCGAGTTTCCGGCGTCAGGCCGGATTCCACGGGCCGCGCGCTTTGATGGGAAGCGCAGATATCAGGTATCCATAGGCGTCGACCCATTAGGGCATCGACCACCCTCGCTCTCCGAATTCTTGATGGATGAAGGCGACTCGCTTTCCCTGAAAGCAGCACTCGGCTTCCTGACCCGAACCCGTCGCGCCAAGCTCAAGTTTGACGACGCATTCATAGCGGCAGTGGAGCGCCATGTTGAGCTGCTGGGTGGCGAGATTCCACCCAGGATTGAAAGACAGCTGGAACTGCTGCCGGCCTGACATTGATGTTGAGGGACGCAGCGCGAGATACGGAACATTTCAGGTAATTTACCATGGCAACGACAGCACGAAACCAGCTGCGGTTTATCACGGACGAAGACAAAACGGCAGCTGAAGCGCAGGTTCGTGAGCTGCAAACTGACGTCGACTACGAAACAAAGGAATACACGGTCGAACTCATCGTGCAGAAGTATCTCGAAGGAGAGCCCGAGGACGCTAACGAACTTTTCGTTCCGGCCTACCAGCGCGACTTCGTATGGAACCCCGACCGTCAAAGCAAGTTCATCGAGTCGGTGATGCTGGGTCTCCCGATACCTTATGTGTTCACGGCTTCCCTTGCGAAAGACATCGATTCGGACGAAGGTCGTGTCGAAATCGTCGACGGTTCGCAACGCATTCGCACTCTCGCGGCCTTCCTAAACGACGAGCTGATTCTCGACGGCCTAGAGAAGCTGTCCAAACTGAACGGATTCAGCTTTTCGGACATCGAACTCTCACGCCAGAGAAAGTTCAAGCGGCGCCCTATTCGTGTGATTGAATTATCGGAGAAAGCAACGGAATCGGTCAGGCGCGACATATTTGAACGCATCAATACAGGCAGCGACGAGCTCAGGGCGATGGAAAAACGCAAGGGCATCTTTACAGGACCCTTCTACGATTTCATCGCGGAATGCGCTGCCCTTCCGCTGTTTAACGAAGTGTGTCCGATTTCCTATCGCAAGCAAAGGAGGGAAGAAGCGGAAGAGATGGTACTTCGTTATTTCGCGTATGCCGACCGCTATGAACAATTCAGTCATAGCGTGCGAAGCTTCCTTGACAGCTACCTGAAGGACCATCAGAACAAATTTGATAAGGAGAAGTTGCTCGCCCGCTTTGTGACGATGCTTGAGTTCGTTCGCGACAATTTTCCCTTTGGCTTCCGGAAATCTCCTACTAACTCGTCCGTTCCACGAGTCCGTTTCGAAGCAATTTCTGTCGGCGTAACACTCGCACTACTGAAAAACCCTGCGCTCAATACCTCGAAGCAAGATATTGCCGACTGGTTAGCGTCAGAGGAATTTTCGAAACATACAGTTTCCGACGCGAGCAATTCGCGGCCCAAGGTGAAAGCCCGTATCGAATTCGTCCGAGACCAACTTCTGCGCGTATAAAAAATGCACTCCGTTCGCGCTGACTTCGACAAACGATGTGCCGAAATCAAAGACTATCTCGATTGGCTTGAAGACACAGAATCGACGGACCACAGCATCCCCAAGGGATTGCCGCCCACTATGAAGGCCGCCGCGATGTTGTTGCTTTACAACCTAGTTGAGTCGACCATGACCAACGCGGTAGAGGCCATATTTGACGAATTGCAAATGAGAAAAGTGGCATTCGACTCACTGAGTACATGCCTCAAGGTTGCAGTGCTTGCGAACGTTAAAAACGTGGCTGCAGACAAGCTAACGGATAAGCTGGTCGCCATAACCACCGACATCATTGGCTGCACATTTGACAAGGCCAAGGTATTCAACGGAAATGTGAATTCGAAAAAAATACGCGAAAAATTAACCGAATTCGGGATTAAAACGACCAATGCCTACAAAGAGGAGCGCCTTAACGCCATTATGGTGGCCAGAAACCGGCTTGCGCACGGCGCGGAATCCTTTGGCGATTACGGCAAGGACCTGACTGCGAGCGAGCTCATTCGCGACTTTGAACGCGTAAGTACCCTGCTAGCCGCAGTGCTCAACGACGTTGAAGAATTTCTCACTCAGCGTCACTATCTGTCCGCGGTTTGAATCGCGACACGTATCCGGCTTACGCACCCCGTCAGGTCTTTTTTCACTTCATGCTCCCACACGCGTACAACACGCCACCCGGCTGCGGATAGTTTGTCATCGACCTGTTGGTCTCGCTCTTGGTTCCGCCTGATTTTTTCTGCCCAAAATGACGCATTAGATGCTGGTTTAGTGCCATGTAGCGGACATCCGTGCCAGAAGCACCCATCGACGAAAACGGCGACCTTGACGGAGGGAAATACTACATCCGGTCTCCCCGGCAGGGAATCTGCAGCCTTCAGGCGATACCGGAGACCTGCCGCCCAGAGCGCGCGTCGCAATCGCAGCTCTATGTTTGTTCCTGTCTGGCGCACCCGCCGCATACGGGCGCTCCGCTGCTCCGCAGTGAGTATGTCGACCATCAGAATGCCTTTTTGACCCTCCGCTTCACTCAGCTACAGAATAAACCACTGTGTGGCGAAGCGAATCGTACGGCGTAGGTTCAAGTTTGTGGGCGCCGACGCCTTATTGACCCGTATGCCACCTTCGGCTGCCACACATGGGCGGCCATAATTTTCAGCTGTTCGAAGGTCCGCCAAGTGAACGCATTGGGTCAGTCCGATGTCCGCGAGAGGGTCGAAGGCTGAACTCGAACAGCGCGAGGCATATCTTGATGGCCAGGGAGGACATCTCGATGTGACTACGTGTTTACATGGCGACGGACGCTCAACACCTTGCATCAAAGTTGACGAGACAAGGTCATACGTAGGCGGCTATCGCATCCCGATTCGAAGGAAGTAACAACCGGTCTTCCCAGAAAACCTTCAGCGTATGAATTTAAGGAGCTCGACTGGTCGACGGGCTCTGTCGGTTCGTCTTCGAAGTCGTTCAAATCGGATGTGCAATCGACATTTTTCGAATTCCGCCTCACAGCACGTGAGGCTGGTCGAACGAGGGACTGTCGCCCACGGAGAACGGCAGGAGTGTTGTGAGGTGTGCGCCGCGGCACTATGGCGCCGCTGTTGGGGCTATTTCGCGACTTCCTCCCGTGACCTGACGTTTCCGTATAATGCTTGTATGTAGGTGTCGAGTTCTTATTTGAGGTTTAGAACGCGGCAGACGAATGAGGTCATGAGAATCAAGAACCCAATCCCGAACACAGAGCCTTTGGGACATCGGAGCAAAAACAACGCAATCGTACGTGTCCCCGCAGCGAGAGCGAACGGAACAACTATGCGGGTCGCGAAATATGCGAGTTTGGGAAGGATGCCAGAAAGCAACATCAGGAAGACCAAGGACGCTGTAATCACGAACCAGACCGGTAGTAGTGTTCCATATTTCTTTAGAAACACGTTCGCAAGCAAAGCGAAAATCAGGAAGGCCAATGCGAGAAACAAGCCTATCCACTGTTGTCCCGCAGTTGCTATCAGGTCCTTCATGTCATCATCGGCGCTGTCGTGAATGGGCTGCGTCACCCGCTGTATCAGTCCATTGATTCTGTCGCGCTGCTTTCCATCAAAAAAGTAGTCGGCGGCCATAAAGAGTGTAGCTGTGAACTGGAGGAGAAGAATTGTCGAGTCTTTTACCATGGTAGCTGCTTGATAGATTTCGTTTGAATTGGACAACACTTGGTCGGATGAAGAACCGCGTTCGACGTTGTCGTAACGACCTCTCTCCCGTCCATTAAGCGATTCGAAGCTTCGGGAATCGGCATGTAATCTGCCACCGATATTGAGGTACGTACAGACCGCCTCAGACAATGAAGCATCAGCTGCTCGTAGTGAGGGCTTTTTACATTGTCGGTCGTCCGCTCGGCTTATCCAGCCCAGTCGGAATATCGGCAGCCGAGCTTGAGAGCTTGAGAGGGCTACCCGACAAACCGAAAGTCGACTCGTCGACTGATATATCTGCCGTTTGGTCCAAGCTCGATACGGCGGGGGCGCAGGCGCTTGTATCTCTCCGAATATCTTCCCAATCTGTTTTGACGTACTTTTCCGACTTCGACAGCATCGAACATCGCTACCTTGAATTGCACGCGCTGGTCCGTAGCTAGCTTCAACACACGGGCAACCAACAAATTGGACTGACGGGTACGAGACGGCCGGTCTTGCGCCGCATTTATTGGAGAGACGGCGCGCCACTCGCGCTCATAGCGCCATTGAGGCGCCTTTGCAAAAAAGTACTGCTCAAAGATTTTCTTCTCCGCAGCCGTCGAGCCCTTAATCAACCACTGATGCAGGTCGCTGACGTGTATAAATCGGCTTGAGCGGTAGTCAACCTTCGCTCTTCTTTCTGTGTCTGCCATTAACGACGAAGCCGACGGAGTTCCATTAGGAAGTTTGGCGTTGATACGTCGATAGCTCGGTTTGATGAAGGGACGGGATGTGAAAAATAAGTGCCCGCGGCTCCTGACAGGCTTTTGCACGTGACAACTTGCCGCACTGGTGGAAGTGTAGAGGGAGACATAACTGAGAATTGGCCCTTGCTACATGAAATGGTGCTCACGCCCATGGCAGACGAAAGGTTCGCCAATAGCTGCCGTAAAGTCTGATGCGCGTCAGTCCGATTCAATAAACGACCCTCAAGCCCGGACACTGCTGCCGCGTCTGATACGCGGGACCGGTGGCGCTTTTAACCTGGAGATAACATGGCATCTGTCACTGTGACTACGTCGGAAGAACTAAAGGCAGCTCAAGAGGCTAAGGTCGATGAGATTCTCGTTACCGGTGAACTTGCTGGTAAGCTGAAGAGCGCGAGGACCGTTGCGACTTTGGGCCCGGCGGCAATAGCCGCGCTTAGCGTCATTGCCCTGACTGCCATTCCCTCGGGTGGCCTCTCTACGATGGGTCTCGTCCCCGTAGCCGCTCTTACTGGAATGGAGATATCTGCGATTATTTTCGTAGCGTTTATGGGAATCACATCAATCATCGCTCTGTTCAAGGACTACGATGTGGAGTTCACGACGAAAGGCGCTAAGTACAAGAAAAGGCGTTGACCGATAGCCAAGCTGTGCGCACCGGCTAGGAAGGCGTCCCGTCGTCTTCGCTTAATTGTCGCGAGTTCTACGCCTACGGATTGTGGGTACTGGGCCCAGATTCAAGCTGACTATCGCAAGTTCGTCCGGATGTTTGGCGCGACGATGAGCATCAGGGAGTTTGCGCGACTTTTTTTCGAGCGCGCCGAGGGAAACAAAGCGAAGATTCCGAAAGCTACCAGCGCCCGTTGCCGGAGCTGATGTGCAGGAGAAACACCAAGCCGCACAGAGATAGGACCACCGTCAGCATTCGGGACCCAAGGAGATAGCGCCGTGCCCGCTTCTGCAGGTCCGCCTGTTCAGGATTATTCCGAAGGCCATCCAGTACTGCACTGAACTCCGAGAATCCGCGTCGCGCGGGTGAGGTGCGGTCGATTTTCCAGGTCTTGAGCCAGCAAATTGCATTCGCAAGTTGCTCGGGAGTCAATTCGCGGGCATTCAGGTAAATGACTGACGCGAGTCTTGCCAGCGCGGTGGAATCCGTTGGAACGTCCTCGCGCGGCATGCCTTCGTGGTCGAGCAGCGGTCGAAACCCATCGCGACGCTCCTCGCGATACTCCCAGGTCGACATCACATCCTCGGTGCTCATTGCAGCCTCCGCTGTTGCAGAAGTGGCCGTCGCGACGTTCTAGCTCTTTGCTCCAGCGGACCGTCACCAGTCGCCACTAGCGCTGATTCGTCCGTCACTGTGCCGGCCGCGCTGCTTGCCGTCAACCAGCAGCGTCTTCGTGTCGCTCACCACAACGTACTGCACCCGCTGGGTAGCCGCCACGATGCCATATGACATGCCGTGACGAACAAGGTGCCGTCTCTGGCCTCGACCGTATCGCCGCGAGCTATGCCTTGCAGTTCTTGCCCATCAGTGCCGCCTCGCTCTTGCCAGACGGTAACGAACTGCTCACCGACGTGCCCGACGTCCCGACTGCGTGCTGCACAACGTTTCGCAGTCGCTCATGCAGATGCTAGCGAGAAGCGCGACTGCCCGGTAGGGATTTCATACACACTGCCCCTATATCGAAATATGCGAACATCCGACCAACGCGATGCTCGCGAAGTATATGCTGCGCACGGTGCCGTCACGTTTTCACCCATAACGACGCATCGCGAGATGTCTTCAACTCAATCTAGCGCGACAGCGAAATGATGCATTGGACATGAAATTTCGCTTTCGTCATGCTTACAGATGGCCGCGCCTGCGTGACCCTCGCGGCTTCAACGACTTGACACATTCATGAAGATGCGCAACGGCCTGTTGGCAACGGATGGACCGCGGCCGCCTAAGGAGATGGTTGACCGACAACGTTTGGACCAGGGAGTAAAATTACCCTCGATGCGACCTGCTGCACCCGGTTTTAAGTATTCGATGCGTTGCGCAGTTGCGGTCGAGCTTACCAAAGTCAATGACTCCGAGCACGTGAGCCATCAAGCACTATCCTCCTTCACCTGGTCGGGTGGGGCTGCGCGGCTGATTACATGCATTCAGCGTTCGGTCGCTGCATCCCGCGGGGCGCCGTACCATGACGCCTCGATTGCATACGGAAGTCAATCAAAGCAGCCGTTATGGCGGAAGCCTAAGCGAAGAGCACGGCCAGTACCAATCCCGACACATTTCTAACTCCAAGAGCGGAACGGTCTTCCCGCAAAATCTCTCCGCTCGAGATGGTCAAGTTGCTCGGCGAGCAAGACAACATTCGCTAGGACTTGTTGAATCACTCAACCATATGGCAATGAAATGGGCGAGAACTTCGAGCAAGACTATCAAGATTGGGACAAATTTCTTCAGGAATGGCCGCTTGAGCGGTTGCGCTCGATGTCCATTCACGACTACACGAAAGCAGGGTCCAAAGACTCCTTCGTTTACTGGCTAGAAATCAGACTCGGGAACCTTGGAAATATATCGGGTGGCTCAGGCTTCAAGTTCGGCGTTTATGCCCGTGCGAACAAGTTGGAGAAGGAATCTGGGCGAGGACTTGCCTATTCCGACGAGTTTGGCTGGTATCAGAGTTTCGGACAAACAGCCGACGAAGCATTCCACAAAGTGAGGTCGATAGTCGTCCGAATAGCTGAGGCTGCGGCGGCCGGCGACCTCGATGCAATCGACGCAGCGGACTTGGGTGACGTTGTCAAGTGGAAGATTGCGTTTCACTATCAGGACCGGGCGCAACCGATGATTGTGAATGTTTTTAAGCCCCTCATGTTGCGTGCCTTCCTCGGAGCAACCGAGCACCAGAAATCGATGCCATTGTTGTACCGGCAGGTACTCCAGCGGATGCAGCCGAATGAAGGCATTCTTGAATTCGGAGCTCGTGTATGGCCTCGCTGGGCGAAAAAGAAAATCGCTATATGGAGGTTGTCCCATGACCCCGACATTTTTCCGCCGTCCGAACTCGAAGTCTTAACTAGACAGCACGTGGTTGCTCTGCCCGATAAAGCCGGAGAGAAGGAGGCGGAGCGTTTTCGCAAGGCGCCAAATGGTGCCCTGTTTTACCTATGCCAAGGACACGACGTTCGGCTTCTGGGGCGTCTTGATTCCGGGGTGTCGGAGACTGCACACGAAATTGGTCCGTTGCTGAAACGTCGATACGAAGTGCTCAGCGTTCCACACGACCGTGGTTCGCCTGACGGCAATTCAAAAGTCTGGACGTTGCGCAGCCAGTCCGCGTTTCAGCAGGTTCCAGAATACAAACTTCTCGAATTCGAGGAGCAGGTCCTTCGTCCATATTTTGGTCTGGACCTAGAGGAATTGGCAACGCTGGAGCCGATGCCCGACGATTCAGTTGCGAGTCACGACGCTACAGCCGCACAAGTTGTTGACGAACCACGTACCCAGGGGGCAGCCGGACCTCTTAACCGCATACTTTTCGGTCCGCCGGGGACGGGCAAGACCTATCGTTCGGTTGCTGAGGCCGTATCAATTATCGAGGGAGCCCAGGTTAGCCGTTTAATGGAGCCCGGGGAATACCCTTCAACGAAGCAACGCTTCGACTCGTATAGAGCGGACGGACAGATTGAATTCGTTACGTTTCATCCTTCGTATGCGTATCAGGACTTCGTCGAAGGAATTCGGCCGCAGCCGACTGCCGAGGGTGGTCTGAGCTACGACGTCGACCCAGGAGTCTTCCGACGCATTGCAGAACGAGCGCGTAACAATTGGGAAGCGTCACGTCGGTCGGTTGATGCAACAACAAGCGACCGCGAACGATTCGAACGGGCATACCGTCAGTTGCTGACCGACATTGATGAGTCAGAGGAAGGCTTTGTGAAGGCGACGTTGTTCCGAGGCAACGAATGCGAAGTCAAGGTCGGACCGAAGGAGCGGAGCCTGACAGTTCTCGTTCCGAGACAGGGTTCCCCATGCACGCTGCCTAAGCACCACCTGTACGGCCTCTGGACCCGGCGCTCAGAAATAGTAACGCCAGTCGATGTCCGACTTTCCGCGCAGTCATTCTTCTGGGCGGTTCTCAGACTGATGGAGAATATCGACGCAAGACTGGGCATGCCGCCAGAACACAAGGAGTCGCTAGCGCGGTTTGTGCTTGTTGTCGATGAAATAAACAGAGGGAATATCGCCAAGACCTTTGGAGAGCTCATCACCCTCATTGAAGACGACAAACGGCTAGGGGCGGCCAACGAGTTGACGGCGCGATTGCCGTATTCTCCGGACGAGCGGCCGTTCGGTCTTCCACCAAATTTGTACCTCGTCGGCACTATGAATACCGCCGACCGCTCCATCGCGCTGATTGATACTGCGCTGCGTCGACGCTTTCATTTCATAGAGCTGACCCCTGACGCGTCAGTGCTAGAGGAATTGCCAGGATGCGAAATCAGCCTACGCACGCTTTTGACTGTGCTCAATGACCGAATTGAGTATCTCTTCGACCGCGAGCATGCTATCGGACACGCATACCTGTGTGGCATCAATAATTTTCCGACGTTGGCGGAGCGTTTGAAACACAAGATTGTTCCGCTGCTACAGGAGTACTTTCACGATGACTGGTCCAAGATTCGGATGGTGTTCAACGACGGCGGCCATAAGGCCAGTCACCTGCACGTAATCCGCGAACAGCAGACGGATGCCGAACTCTTTGGCGCCAGCTTCACTGGCATCGAGCAAAGGCCTCGCTATTCTGTCGCTGACACCATTACCCCTGAGATGGTCCGCTCCATCTACGAATGAATATCCTGAGCGTTCGCGAGTACGACACACTGCCGGTCGTCGAGACGCTCGACCAATCGGACGCGCGAGCGCTGACACATCGTGAACTCGATGCGCTGGACGCGGTCGGGTCTCGGCTTGGCATCCGTATTGCGGAGCAGATTTCTCGGCGACAGGTTCGGTTTCAACAGTACGTCGGTCTCGTGATGGTTGACGGTCGTATCATCGAGCTGTTGCCGAAAATCGAGTCCGACAAAGGGGAACAGGTGCCGTCAATGGTTCGCCATAACCTCTTGCGCATGTTACTGACGGCCTTCGATACTAACGTACACGTGCCGGACACAACGAACTCACAAGAGACGCGCGGCGGCTGGCTCGACGTTTTTATACGGGTTTACTGTGAGGCACTGTCGGTACAGGTTCGCAAGGGCATCGTCAAACGGTACAGACTGGAGCAGGACAATTTATTCGCGGTCCGGGGACAGGTGCTGCTTGGCGAGCAGATTGCGCGCAATCTGGTTCACCAGGAACGCATTGTCTGCGAATTTGACGAACTGGATACCGACCATGAGCTGAATCAGTCTCTGAAGCTTGCCCTGTCGAAGATGACGCTGTGCTGCTTTCGGGCTTCCACGCAAAGAAAGGTGCGGGAGCTACTTGCCAACTTTGAGTCGGTCTCGCGCCGCGCAGCGGCAGACAGATGGTGGGATGCAATCGAACTTGACAGGCTGAGTGCCCGATACCAGGGCGTTTTAAGGATGACGCAATTCTTCCTGAACGGCTTCAGTCCAGACATCATCGGAGGCGGTGCAGCCTCGATGGCGTTGGTCTTTGACATGAGCGTGCTCTTCGAACGGTACATCGGACGCGTTGCAAGAATGGAATTATCACGCATAGGGCTTCAAGTTCATCTGCAACAAGCGAAGCATTACCTCACGCGCTGGTGCGATTCCGGACAACAGACCTTCCTGCTCAGGCCGGACATTGTCGTAACCCGGGCGCACCGCACAGTGTGCATCGCGGACACGAAGTGGAAAAGACTGACCCTCGACGAAAGGAGAATGGGGATATCGCAGTCCGATTTGTATCAGATGCTTGCTTACGCCGACCGTTATTCGTGCGACCGCATCGTGCTCCTGTATCCATTCGAGCGATTCGGCGACCCGGCTGTTCCGGCGAGTCGCTTGCTCGCGTTCGAGGAACGAAAAACCAGGGTATTGATTGGGCAAGTGATGTTGAGTGACCTTGAGACGGTGCCTGGCCAACTTCGAACTCTTCTTTCATCGATTGTGGAGGAAATGGGGTGAGATGACTGAGCCTGCCCACAAGATTAAAACTTCTGCTGAGCAGGTACCTTTGCGAAAACAGAGTTCATCGATGTGTTCGGAACGCCTGTCGGCGCAGTCACGTCTGGCATCAGCGAAAACATTGCCCGCGGAGCTGACTACATATGGACAGGCCGCCGAGACTACAACCAGTTCATCGATGAGCATCGCGCTCTCTGGAATCTCGAAGAAAGCAAATACAAGACTCGCTTCACGCCCAGAACGTTGGTGTTCGCGGACGGAACTAACCCGGAACTCCACTGTGGCGAGCTTGGTGCGTCAAAGCCGGGCGAAACGCGAAGCGGCCACGCGGAGCACTGTTCCTTGAATTCCTACAGTCGTACCATAACCATGTGCGTGGACCGAAAACTTGCATCGAGTCTCAGAAGGAGGAGTCGTGAAACTGAAGTTTTGGAAGAAATCGCTTCCACAACGAGAAGCGGTGCATGCGGTTGAATTTGAATGGCCGGTGCAGATTAATCAATCGATTAGACTCCTTTTGGGTATGTACGTCCACCGAGATATCCCGCCATTCTCCGACTGGAAGCCGACCGATGTTGAACTAGACCACCAGGTGGAGTCGGTTGCTCAAATCGCTGCGAATGGCTATCAACTGTGGGTCTGGTTCCTGATGATTCGTCAGAAGTTCGGGGTCGCTTCCTCGGAGATGGCTCGCACAGCATATTGCATCCATGCCGACGAACTGGATAAAGGGCTCAGTGACATCTTCGAAACACTTCTCGCCGCTGTTGATAGGGCTATTTCCGTGTATGAAGCTACCCCTGAGGAAAAGCTACGCATCAATCCCGACGGACAGTCTGCGGAGCTGATGCCCGAATATTTCATTGCATTGGAATTTCTCTGTAACGGAGCAGATTCGCCGTTTTTTGGCCAAAACGCGCAGGATATACAAGACGAAGACTGGAAAGTAACTCGATGCGTACAATATGCAACGAAGAACGCTTATCCCTTGTTCTCAAAAATGATAGATGCTCTGAGCGATTTCGATGCCAACTCACTTGACTGGAAATGGCGCGCTCAACCAGGAGCATTTGAGAGGCATCTCCAGCGCAGGTACGAGAATGTACTCTTTGCCCCGTACCGCCGAGTCGTATTAGGTAGTGAAGTGCTCGCGGCTCGAATGAAGGATGACGCGAGAATACAGAGGTGCGCCTCAGAACTGTCTTCTATCAGTCAACAATTCTACGGACAAGGCGATTTCCCTCCAGACTGGCACCATTTTCTAAATGGTACGCGCGAGCGATTGGACGCTTTGTATGAGCGCCTGCTGTGCGTCGGCGGCGATACGTCTGTCCTTAGGCAGACTATTGCTAACCTTAGAGTCAAGGTGATGGAGTTGTGGCGGACAATGCTGCAGAACGACTCCGACGGTCTCGAAACGCTCGAACGAGCCGAGATGATGCAAGCTGGTCGACATTCAACGCTTTTCGCATCTGACTGGATGTGTCAGCAGAGAGAAATTGAAGGTGAACCGGCGATTCCTGTCGATGAGCTTGTTCAGGCGTTATTAACGGAAACCCCTGACGAGATTGCCAAGACGGTGTACGCATACTCAATGGAACCGTCGCTGCACGAGAGTCTCGAGAAGATGCGGGATGCAGCACGACAACTGGTCGCTGACGTACGGGCATCAGGAAATCAAGTTCCGGGGATTAAGGATAAGCTTCGTGCACTTACAGGCTCTGAGTCGTAAGCCCTTGCGGTGTTGCGTGGAGTGTCGGAGCAGCGCGACCTCGGTCGTCATCAAAGGTCGCTTCGCCGAGCGGCAACAATAGGTCATGGCACCAGTCGGCTATCGTGTAAAAGCGTAGACCTGTTCGGCGAGCGGGGAACTGCAACCAGAATCATTGCCGCGCTGGAGAACTGACTCACCATGCGCGCCGCCTTTGGTCGAGTGCTCAGGACAGCCTTCGAGCCCAGACCGACGACGGAGTAGACCGAACCGACGTTGACCATGTGGAGCAGTCCCAGGCCACAATCTGGCCGTAAGCTGACCAGCCGGCATGCCCATCACGAGGGCAATGAACACGACGATGCCTTCGCGCACTGCTGCCTCGATGAACTCAGTTAGCGATTCGTTTTTGCGGAGCACGCGTTCGGCCGCCATCCGAAGCTCCGGGTCGATACGTAGTTGGGGGCATGGTCCTAGGCTCCATAGTGAGGCGCGTCATCACAGAGGTTGTCCGACCTTGAATACAGTCTCGCTCAGCCTCGAAATCATCGCTACGGCTGCTCCCAGGTTACGGGGATGATGAGTTGCAGCTCTTGCATGCGCCTACCCGGTTACTGTCCACCCAGCTGGGCTCGCAGGATTTTGCATACAATCGCCACAGCATCATCGTCGGGCGCGTAGCTAACGCGCTCGGTGTCCCATCTGGGCTTCCGGCTGACGACGCTCGCTAAGGCGACGCCGTTGTGTGCATACACGTCCAGCCGTACCAACGGCTTGACCTCGGATTCCGCGTTCGCTCTGCGACCGATAAAAAAGTGAAACAGTCGCCGCGCGGGCGCGGCGTGTCGCGCTTGGCCGCATACATCTCCAGCAGCCTCAGTGACTCCTCGAGCGGGAAAAAAGCGCTCCGCCATACGGCGCGATACTGCCCTCAAGAACGCATATTTGCGCAAGCGTTGTTAAGTCTCCGAAAAAATCGCCGTCGTACACCGACACTGTGAGAAAGGGGTCATCGTCGTTTGCCATGATTGGTCCCTCGGCCGGTAATCGTCGGCCAGGTTGTCTGCAATTCGCAGCGCAGTGCGATACGCCTTTCAAGGCTGCTCCCGACCCATGAACAACCGAGCTACCTGATCGCCGAGCGCGTCGATAGTATCCGGCACATCGAACACACCTTTTGCCACGCCGATGCGTTTCCCTGCATGGACCGTGTCCATCGGCACCAATTTGGCCGCCGGACGACCACGCCGGGCAATAACGATTTCGCGCTCCTGCCCCGCTTCGATAGCTACTATAAGACGAGAGAGCATCGTCTTCGCTTGTGACACGTTCACAGTTTTCACTGTGTGCTCCTAGACAGAGACGTCGAATTACTTGGGGCTATCGTTATCTTCCGTATGCGAGCCAAGAAACATTCCATCGCTACGTGCGCGCAGCTTTCTGGTTGCAGTCAATTTTTTGATACGTGCACGCGAAACGAATAGAGGACGCGCAGCTTCTGGCAGTGTCAAGAGCTTTGTGCTCTTCATTGTGGAAGTCCTGCGGCGAATAGCTTGCGAGCAACTTCCAGCACATCATCTCCCTCATTGACCGCAATCGGAGCGTGGCGCCAACGAGGCAAACCGCCGCGCACGATTGTCGCCACGGCCCCTCGCTTCGTAAGCTCAACGTCACACCGCATCGCGAGCAGCTGGCCGCTGTGCACAAACAGTGTGAGCGTGTCTGCATGTGGGTACGGACCAGCCGGCTGCACATGTTGCAACGCCTTCGCGGTGCACTCCCACAAGAGTTCGCCCCGGATGCCTTCGTACGTTCCTGTGCACACAAGAGGCATCGACGTCGCAAGGTCGTGCGCAAGATATGCCCCGGCGTGCACCAACACGGTCGTTCCGGGTAGTTGGGGCAAATTGCGTGGGTCTTGTGGCATCTACATGCCTCACAAATTATCGCGCGCCACTCAGGTTGGCTCGCAGGATTTTGCACACAATCGCCACAGCATCATCGTCGGGCGCGTAGCTAACGCGCTCGGTATCCCATCTGGGCTTCCGGCTGACGACGCTCGCTACGGCGAGGCCGTTGTGCGCATACACGTCCAGCCGTACCAACGGCTTGACCTCGGATTTCGAGCTGCCTTTGCGACCGATAAAAACGGTGAAACAGTCGCCGCGCGGACGCGGCGTGTCCCGCTCGGCCGCACACATCTCCAGCAGCCTCAGTGACTCCTCGAGCGGGGAAAAAAGCGCTCCGCTATACGGCGCGATACTGCCCTCAAGAACGCATATTTGCGCAAGCGTTGTTAAGTCTCCGAAAAAATCGCCGTCGTACACCGACACTGTTAGCAAGGGGGCATCGTCGTTTGCCATGATTGGTTCCTCGGCCGGTACTCGTCGGCCACGTTGACTGCAATTCGCAGCGCAGTGCGATACGCCTTTCAAGACTGCTCCCGACTCGTGAACAACCGAGCCACCTCGTCGTTGTGCGCGTCGATGGTATCCGGCACATCGAACACATCTTTTGCCACGCCAATGCGCTTCCCTTGAGGGACCGTGTCTATCGGCACCAATTTGGCCGCTGGACGACCATTAGCGCTTCCAAAGATGGGCGATGACTTGCTTCGCCACGTCAAGAAAGGTCTTGTGCTTGTCGGCCGGGACCGTCTCCGAGTCGAGCGCGGTCCCGGGAGCAGCTACGATGCGGACGCGAATGTACTCACCATCTACGAGGATTTGCACGCAAGCCTCTGGTGTCGGCGTAGCATCTCCAGCTGTTTGTCGCTCAACAAAAAGCGTAAATTGCCGAAAATCGGGGTACGGGCCAAGTGGCCATTGGTATCCGTGCACGTGGAGCGCCTCTGACGCGCGTTCCCATAACGGCCGACGGGGGTCGATTTCCGCTAGCGCCGTGTACAGCGGGTCAACATCTTTTGGCTCGGTTTCGTGTTCGCCTTCGTACATCTTGACGGAAGTGCGCGACCACTCTGCGGCCCAAGCCTCAGCTAGACGACTGAGCAAATTGAAATCATCGTCGCTCTCGAGCATGTCGAGCGGACGGCGGTCACCAAGGCTCCCACGCCTCGACGACAAAAAATCTAGCCGAGCCCCAGGCGGAGCAGGAACGATGATTCTGCAGATTGCCTGCAATCTTTTGCGGTCAACATTGGGGTCTGCAAGCAATGCGGGGTAGTACTGCAAGTCGTCGACCTCAATAGCGAAGACGCTGCCTTCTGCGAGCAATTTGCCGAGACGACGTAGGCTCAAGTCGAGACGTTGGCGGAAATCGGCCTCTGTAATCAGGTCGCCATTCGCAATCATCTCGCGCCGAGAAATCAAGGCCTGCTGCCAAAGGTTCTCACGCAGGATTTCCTCGCCGACGTCTTCTCCGGCCTCGAGGTACGCCTCGAGGACAATGCCTTCTAAACGAGCAATCACCTCATCGGGGAGCTTTTGGAACCTAGCGCGGTCCGCTGTCGGTAGTCGGAATCCGTTCGCGGCGATTTTGCGCACAAGCGCCGATGCTTCGAATTTCGGGAGGTCGAGTTCTGCGTCGACGTTGCGCATCGCAATGTCCCAACCGGTTCTAGCCATCGAAAGCTCCCAGTTTTGAAGACAGGATGTAGTTTCAACGCAACCTTTCGTCGAGACGAGCACACTCTCTGTCACCTCGATGGCTCCTGGTACACGGTACATAGCGCACCATGTCCGCCAGACATAGGAGGCGTCCTCATGATGCCCGGCAGGGCCGACGAGTCGGTACGTGCGACCAGTTTCGGTTACGGCAGTGCGGGACACCGTATCAAACGACCTAACCGCGGAGGAAACTCGGCCCGTCATGGTGTTGGGCCTAATCCCAACCAGATGGAACTCATCTCCAGTACGCCAGATTGACCACAAAGCAAGGTCGATTTCCGGTTCCACGCTGACGGGCGCTGCTCGCCAGATAGCCATGGCGCCTCCAATATCACGATTCAACTCTCACTTGACGCATCACTGCGGGCCGCCGTTGACGGTCGAGCGACCTGCCTGCAAGGACTGCGGGAAAGTAGTGTTTGTCGCCAATCGGCATTGAAAATAACTCGCCGTGCCGCAGCAAGTACAGTAGGCGCCTACGCGAGATGCAGGCCTTCCCGCAAAACCTTTCGGTTGATAAAAGCTCGCCGTTGAGCACAAGTCGTCGTCGCCTTAGACGCTCGAAAAACTCCCGTCGGCCGACGGGCGGCGCTCACATATCCAGGCGTCTTCTGCGATGAGCACGTTGTTGACCTCTTCTGCATCGCTGACATCGGAATTCGGCGCTAGGTAAAGGGCAACCGCGTCGAGGTAGGCGTCTTGCAGACAGCGCAGCACGTCCCTCACTTTCACAATTGCGCCTCCTTCCTATATGGCCGCCACAACCAGCCAAGATTGCAGGCGGTCACTATTCGCACGCGTGCTCCAGCCAAATTCGCAGCCGTCTGCGCATGATGGAGTCGTCGAGTGCGGCTTCTGAATCTGTGCACAGGTAATGCTCTGCATAGCGGGGCACCGTCCACGCTCCGTCATCCACCGCTAGCCAATTTGTGAGACGACGCTCCGTTGAGTAGACGATGGTGGACAACGTCTTGGACTTAATGTTCTCGACCATGCGGGAGCGCGTCGTATCCACGACCCTTTGCCGCAGTTCGTCTGGTAACAGTGCAATTGTCTTTTCAGCGCCTAAGGTGCGCAGCAAGGTAGTCGTGAGGATGATTTGTACCTGAGGCCAAGGTGCGATGATGTCCTCGAGGAAAAAGGCGAATTCCAGCGGCGTGTGACCTGAATCCAGTGTCACAATACCTTCGTCGTCTACAAGGCCGTGACCAATGTGGAGTACGCCCCCAAAACTCAAGAAGAGCGTTGGAACGAATGAGGATAGGTCCCGTTCAAACTCGTACGTCATCGTCATCTCCCTGAACTGTATCGCCCTCCGGACTGATGCCGCCGCAGACCGCGCGCTAGTTTCTTGGCAATCCCGTTCAGCGCATGAGCTGGGACCGTGAAAAGTCTCGGAACCCGCGACAGCCTTTGCCGTTCCGGGATTGACAGCTGGGCGCATGATTCAGCCTTAGCGACCGCCGCCTAGGAAGTGCTCCCGGTCGTGAGGATAGGCGCAGCCGGGTTGGGGGTCGGTCGAGCCATATAGTCTGTGGCGGAAGAAGGTTCCGGCGGGCTCCGGTATTTCACCTAGCCACACGTAACGGACCCCGTCGCCGCTCACGTGCACTTGTACCACTGGAAGCGTAGGTCGCGCCGGCAGCACCTCCGCTCCATTATTTAGTGCAACAGCAATGCCGCGTGCGACGAGGTCCCAAACGCTGGCCGACCATCTGGGGTACCCGCGAACGAGCGCGACGTCGCCAACCTCCCCGAGGAGTTCCTCACTCAGGGTGGCCTGGTAGTCGGCGAACGCGCCGTCATGGACCCTGCCGATGCTGGCGGTCGCAATGGTCCTCCTTCGTTGTTCGTGGCCGCCGGGCCAAAGCTCTACGGTGATGCGAAGCATGCTGCGCTCCCTTTCGCTCGATGCAGTGAGGCTGCTACGACAGCTCGACAATGGTCTTCCTGCGGATGCTCTTCGCAAGCGTGCAGGCGGTCTTGATTGGCACTGCTGGCAGCTCGGGGCTCGCAGCGATAACCCATGCCGCAAGCAACTCGGCCGTTCGCAACTGTTCACCACTTCCCTTGATAGCCGACAGGCCGATTGCGATGACCTCAGGCGTCGGATGACACAAGTCTTCGATGTGACATCCTTGCACTTCGGCGACCTCCGCGCAGCAAAGATAGACGCAGTCGAAACAGCACTTGAAGCGGCTGTGCGTCGACAGGTTCCCGTTGAGAGCGTCTCGTAGATACGCCGTGCTTGCCACAATGCGCGGTCTCCGCCGCTCGACCTCGCTAGGCCGCTCCCGTATCAGTCGACCAATCAGATAGCCAGTGACTGCGCATGCGGCCAGGAGGCCGAGGAGACTCAGAGCATGGGAGAATTCCACAGTCTTTCCACAGTCGAGCCGCAGCTTCGTGAAGGCGGGCCAATCCCGCGGCGAAGAGCTTCCGCACGTTCTTGTCGCCACTACGCCCCGTGTAATCAAGCCATCGCTGCCACCATTGGTTCACCATCCTTGCCCATTGGTAGGCGTCTTCACGGCTTGACGTGCGGTGGAGGTGCCCATACATCAGGCAAGGCGGCCGACGAGACGCCAAGGTCGACATCGAGCGGGTAGTGCCGAAGAAGATGCTCGGCCCTCGTCTGCACGAGCCCCTTCACCGAGATTTCGCCCGCTTCAGCAAGCGTATTCAGGAATTCCCGCGTGTCAATGACGGCCTTGGTGCGCTCAACGGGGGTGGTCATGGTCGCTCTCCAGTGGTGCAGCCTCGTCGCACCTTTCCGTACAGTCGAGCATGTCCTCTGCCACCTCGTGGCTCTCTGGACGCGAGGACCGCGGTTCCCGTCGCGCAGCCGAAGGTTCCCCAAATCCGCATAGGACTCGTCTCAGCGAGCCTTGCGGCATTTGCCCGCGGGGGCGCCATCGGCATTGGGCGCTTGCGGACACCCGGCAACTTCCACTTCTCACCCCTCGACGCGCTGGTGGTGCCGACGTCGATGCAAATGCAAGTGATTTCCCCGGGGGAAAACGCCCGGACATAAGTGAAATAAAAGTTTCACTTCTATTCTAGGTCAACAGCGGGGAGCCGCAAGAAGAAAAATTAGGGCTGCACCGGCTAGCGGATTTGGGGCACGCTTGCCCGTCCCGCCTCAATCAGGTCCTCTGCGTCGATATAGCGCTCGAGGCTTGTGCTCCCGAGCGCAGCCAGACACTGCAGCGCAAGAGCGAGGGATAGTGAGCCATCAGAGATGTGAGTCACGAGAGTCTTCTCTGAGATGCCGTTGCCAAACCGGCGGAGGCGCTGCGCTAGTTCGTCGGGAGTAACCCAAGGTTGCTGGCCCAACTCGGCGGACAGGACCGCAGCAGCCCGTCGCCCCCAGTGCCTCTCTGTGCGCATGGCTACCGACCAAAGGGCGGGCGGTCGAGCTGAGGAGATATCGATGATGTGAAGTAGCAACTCAAGCTTCGCGGTACCGCGAGTCACCTTGAGAATAAGCGAGCGCTCGGTTTCAGTGTGCCCGAGGCCGACCAAGGACGTTGCAAGTTGCGCGTACGTCAGGTCCTTGCGCGCAAGCGCAACACGCAGCACGCGCGTTGCCAGACGGGTCCAGGGGGTTGAAGCCTCCACGAAGGGCAGTCCTTGAATTCTTTGCTGATTGGGCTACGATAAAGTGATACAAAAGTCTCTATCTTGTGCGGGCTTGAAAGGCGAGATGTTCAAGCCTCCGACCCGACAGGTCCTCGTTCGTTGGCAACGCACTTTCCGTTCGACGATATGAGAGTGAATGCCAGCGGCCAGCTACAGGTCTAGCAACAGACACGCCGTACGCCTGATGGAGAACGTGGTCCGCGCAATCGCAGGCGACGAAAAGACATGTTCAAACACGTCTCAATGCATGACTGTATCTAAATTTTAGCTAAAGGGAGCTGTGCCTATACGCCTCGCGAACAAAATTCTTGCGAGGACTCGATGACCAACCGTCTTGATAGAAATGCGCACCATTGCCAGGCCATTCGGGCACCCAACGGGCTGGCAATTCCAGGCCGCCCCACCCCGTCCGGAGGTGCGCGATGAGCCGCACATCCCCATCCTATGGTCGCCGCGGCCGCCGGAGTGCCGTCGACTCCGGCATCCGCGGCACTGCCTCAACCTACGGCAAGGCGCGCTTCGGCACATACAGCGAGAAAGCAGGCGGTCATCTGGTGGTCGAGTCCGACGCCGAGCGACTCGTCGCGCAGTTGCTGACCATCGACCCACGCGTGCGTTCCCTCAAGCAGCAACCGTTCACGGTCGACCTGGTCGGCGAGCGGCTGTTGTTCACGCACGAGGACGTGTCCGAAGCTCGCAGGATACGCGGTGGTCGCACCGGCGATTTGGAGTACACACCAGACTTCGCAACCGTTCAAACCGATGGCTTGCAGCGCGCGTATGAGGTCAAGCTCCAGGGCTTCGAAGGCGATGACAGGTACTGGGCCAAGCTTGAGCGGGCTCGGGAAATCATGGAGGCGAACTGCTATCCGCTATCCACCGTGGTTGTGCCTTCGAACGAGCGGCATCCTGTGCTCGTTAATGTGCAGTTGCTGAAGCCGGCGATATTGCGCGCGAAAGAATGTCTGACGCCAGACATCGTCGAGCAGGTCGAGCGCTACTGCGCGTCGGGCCGAGTGCTGCAGCGTGCTCTGTGTATCGAACTCCAAATTCCGACCGGCCTGATTCCGACCTTGCTCGCAACTGGCGTGCTGCAGGCAGACGTCGCACACCACCACATATGCGCCACGCTCGAGCTTTCAGCCGCCTACGGTGACCTTAGCCACCTCTTTCTGATTGAGGAACTGCAGCCGTGATGTCCAACCTTCAAGCCGGCGACAAGCTGATGGCGCCCGGTAAACCGGAGAGCTACCTCGAGGTGCTGGACAGCCGTCTGCATGCCGGTTCCGTCCACGTCTTCGATGCCGAAAACCACGAGGCCAGGTTCGTCGCTGAAGCCCGCATCCGGGCTGCAATTTCAGACGCCAGCCTGATTCTGTATCGAAAAGGGATGCCGCGCGTCAGTATCGCTGCGCAGTACGACAATCCGGTGCTGCACGCTCATGTCCGCGAGCTGACCAACGCCCTTCGGCGCATTGATGAAATCCGTAAGCAACGCGGTATTTCGTTTGATGCAGCCATTCCTCTGGCTCGCGACGCCTATGCCCGGGAGCGCGTAGGGCAAATGCTGGTCCGTCCATTTCCATCCCGCGCGGCCCTGTACCGGGCTCACAAGAAACAGCTGTTAGGCCTTCCTGTTCTCAACGGAAGCAAGAACAAGGGCAACGACACGGCGCGATATTCGAAAGACCTAGTCGAATTCGTTGAGGCCGTCGTCAACGACGAGTATCTGGTTCCAGGCTCCAAATGGACAGTCCTGGATGTGACTGACTACGTCAATCGTGAGGCGCGTCGCCGTGGACTGCACGTCGCCACAAATGCAATCAGCCAAAAATTCGTGCAGAAAATCATCGACACGCAGACCGTTGATGACGAATACGACCGGATGGACCCGCTCGAACGGGTTGCCGGTAAATCCTACGTCAAGAAACGAATCCGGGCGCCGTTCCCATTCGCGCGTATCGAGCAGGACGCGCTGCACTTGCCTTTCGTCGTCAAAACACCCCACGGTATCGCACGCAACGTCTATTTGGTTCATGCGATTGATGTCTGCACGGGGTACCCGGCGGGATGGCATCTCGTCATCGGTTCGCCGGGGGAAATGGATTCGCTGCGGTGTCTCGAAATGTATCTGACGCCCGACAAGGCGGCCCGTTTCGAAAAACTGGGCATCGCACATTCACTGAATATTTACGGTACGCCTGCCCAGGTGATTTTCGACAACGGCCCTGAGGTTAAAGGACCGAGAATCGTTCGTCTCGAAATTTTGGCGATAGACGTCAAGCACTGTAAGGCGAAGGAAGCTCAGGGCAAGCCATTTATCGAGCGCCTGAACAGGTCGCTCAAGGAAGCGTTGCAGCGACTTCCGGGTTGCACACGCTTCGAAGGAAAAGATGGCATTCGCGACCCGGAAGCGCTGAATGACGAGTTGATGACCATCGAAGAGTTGGAGCGCTGGATTGTGCGGTGGCTGTACGAAGACTGGGTTAACAGTCCGCTAGACCGACTACGCTGGGACGAACTGCTGATGGACTCGGTGAAGGGCAAAACGCCGCTTGAGCGTCTGACGTGGTTGACAGAGGAGATGGGGTATCCCATTTCCATGCCGCCACCGCGTCACGAGTGGGTGGCGGCGCTCTTCGAACACAAGATGTGTGCGCTGAGTGCCAAAACTGGCGTCACGCTTGAGCACGGATTCCGTTACCGCGGCGAGGCAATGTCGTACCTGCTCGCCAAATATGGTGAACAGGCGCGGCTTCACGTTGTGTTCAATCCCGATGACTTCCGGCAGGTGTATGTGTTCGAAGGCGATGACCTGCCGCTCGTCACGCTCACGCACGAACACGTCCGTCCGGAAACGCCCGCGTGGACCTTCAAGGAAGCCAAGGAACGATTTGATGCAGGTATGGATGACTGGACAGTTCCCGCTGAGAAGGCGCAGTTCGAGCAGGACCTTGACGATGCGGTAACCGGAAACGGCAAGCCTCGCAAAACCAGGTCGCGCAGCAAGCGGGAGGAAAGCAAGGAAACCGTGCGACGCGCAAAAAATAACTCGGCGGTTCAGCGTGCCGTTGACCAGCCGCTATCGGCGGGTGTGCCGTTTGGGCCTGCAGCTTCACCCAATCCGTCGGGGCAAGCGGAAGAACTTCAGTCAGAAACCATCTCATACGACGACGCGCCTCCAATGGACATCGTGAACAGAAACACCGGAGAAAAACTGCTGTGACGCCAGCCCAACAATTGCGCCGCGACATCGAGACGTGCGAGCTTCCTCACAAAATGTTCGTGGAGCACCTCACTGCGCTCAAACGGCGTATCGATGACGCCCTCATGGGTTTTGCGCCAAAAATCATTCGAGTTCCTGGTCCGAGCGGTGTGGGCAAGTCGTCGCTTATCGCCAAACTGTCACGTGACTACCCTGAAATCCGCATCGACGGTCGGCGCCATGTGCCCGTGCTGGTTGTTGAGGTGCCTCAATCCGCAACGGCCAAACTCTTGCCCAAAAGTGTCCTGCGTGCGTTGGGTATCCAGGTTCCCGGCAACATGACGGCGGGCACCATGTTCGACTTGATGGTGACGCAGCTTCGCCTGGCTGGTACACGTGTCGTGATTTTTGACGAAGTATCGCACCTGGTTGATGAAGGGTCGCGGGTGCCTCCGCGCGCAGCCAGTGACTGGCTCAAGGCTCTGGCCGACGCACTCGACATAACACTGATTCTCTTTGGCATCCCCCGACTGGAACGACTTTTTTCGGCGAATGAACAGCTGCGTCGACGTGCTTGTCCTGCGCTCAACTTCCTGCCGTACGACGCAACCATTGCTGACCAAATGACAGCCTACGTCGCGTGCGTCGTGAATTATGCACGCCTGTTCTCGGCGGTGGGCTATCCCATTGACGTGCCCTCGCGCGTGCTGACACAGCAAAGCTATCTACTTACCGGCGGCCTGGTTGGGGTGCTCGCCGACTTCATGCGCGAGCTGGCGAGTTTAATGGCGAACGAAGCACCGCGCGCCATTACATACGCAGACTGCCAGAAGGCGACCGAATACGTCAGCCACGCGGGGTCACCGCACAGACTGGCTTTCCAGGACTCTGGTGACGCCGACGCAAGTGTGGAGCCGGCGGCGCTGAAACAGGCATACGTGCATGTCCTGACCAGTAACGCGGCGTCCGTGCCTGTTCGTAAAAAGTCCGGAGACAAACAATGACCCTAGTTCTCACCTACGCGCCCAGGGACGACGAGTCCGGACTGGGTTACTACCGACGCCTTGCAGCAGACAATGCACTTTTCAGCTGGCGCAACCTGGCCAGTACGGCTGGTGTCGAGCGAAATCGCCGTGCCTTGCTTGCACGCACGGACGACGTAGCCCGTAACCTCGGCCTCGAAACGGCATGGACCGAATTTGCCCGACGGCAAGAAAACCTCTGCCGGGATTGGGGACGTCTACATCGAGTGCAGTCTGACGCTGTGTGTCCTGCGTGCCTGGCCGAGTCGCCTCACCTTCGGCACCACTGGGAACACGCCTATGTCACGGCATGTCCGAAACACCGAATCCTGCACGTGGACCGATGCAATGCCTGCGGGAAGCACCTCTCGCCGGAGCGCCTCTACATTGGATTGTGCTCGTGCGGTCATGACCTGAGCAGCCTGCCAGCCGCGCCGGCGACCCCGGCGCAGCAGTGGCTGTCGACGCTGATTGCGAGCGACGGTCAGGATTCTGGCAGCATGAAGCCGCACGTCCAGGGCATGGACATCGACGTGCTGGTGAAAGTCATCCGCACGCTCTGCCAGTACGCGGACCCGACACGCGCCGGGTTGCCGCGCGGTGCGGCATTGCCGAAATCCATCACCGAATCGGTGGAGTTTCTCTCGCCGCTCGAAGCCTTGCTATCCAACTGGCCAACGGGCTTTCAGAGTCACGTCGAGCAGCGCATAGCCGCGGGCCGCAAGGATGCCCGCACTCTCAACACGTTACTCGGCGACTGGTACATCAGCCTGCGCAAGCTCTGCCAGGGCACGACGCTCGAACCCCTGCTCCAAATCATCATTGACGTCGCTGCACGGAACTCCGATTGCGTTCTAGGCCTGGATTCGGCCAAGGACCTAGCAGAAGACTCCACCGGGTACATGCGGGCACCGGATGCCGCGAAGGCCTTCGGCGTCAGTGCCTCACGCCTGATTGATTCCATTCAGGCTGGCGAATGCGAGCACCGCACACGGCGTACCGGCACGCGCGGCCGGGTCTACGAAATTCCTCGCGCCGAGGTGGAGCGAATCCAGCAGCAGCGCGCTGAATGGATTACCGATGCAGAAGCCTGTGCACTGGCGGGCGTGCGACCATCGGTGCTGGAGCGCATGAAGTCAGCCGGCGTTATCCGGTCAGATATCCGATGGCGGGAGGACCTTATGAAAGGCGGCCCGGTGGAGCTTAAGTCCATTCGGGATATGTACGAGCGCGTCTGGCATTTCGCGGAGCCAGCTTCAGCACCGGACGCCGCCGCGACGCTGGCCTGGTCGTCATTCACGAGCCGACGCATGGGCGACCTTCAGGCCATCGAGTCACTGATGCGGGCGATTGTGAACGGTAGCGTGAAAGCAGTTGTTCGAGGCAAAACGCTCGGTGAGATGTGCTTTCTGCGCTCGGACGTGTCGCAGTATTTCGGCACGCCGCTGCTGGAAGCTGGCATGTCAATTCAGCAGCTCGCCACGGCAACCGGCTCAAAGTGGGAAACCATTGCGCACTGGGTGAGCGAAGGGCTGCTCGCGTCTGAATCCATTCATCTGCGTGGCCAGCAGTGCAGGGTCGTGTTGCCTCATCAACTCCTCGCATTCCGGCAGACCTATGTCCCGCTTGCCGACCTGGCTCAAGCAATGAACACGAAAGCCTCGGCGTTGTCGCGCTTGCTGTCGGACGTCGAAATCGTTGGCGCGAAGCAGCTCCCGGATGGCGCCAACCGAGGCGGGCTTGTTCGTCTCGCAGACTTGGGTCGGCTCGCAGTTATCGGTGCGAAGGCCGGACGCGACTTGTTCGTTCCCGAATCGCTGGCGCACTGACAGTAGCCGAAAGTTCTGGTGCGCCAGAAAGACGGACAGTATGTCGCCGGTTTCACTAACGACGAGCTGTGGATGCCCTACGAAACGTGCCAGAACCTGGCTCACCGGCTTGGCCTAAGTTTCGCCGGTCCCACGGCTTCCGTTTGCCATTTGAACCCGCTACGCTGGTATTCTTTTGAGATAGACCGGCGTCGCCCGCTCAACTACCGGGCATCCCATACGCCGGTTAATATCAATGACCAACGCGAATAGAGACAAGCAGTGGGCACCTTCCCACTATGGCCAGATATTCACGAAATCGAAAAACTGGGTTCTGCGCCTGATAGATGGCGCCCTCGTTCTCTTCGTAAGTGGCAAGGTGACTATCAGACTCGACCTTGATGGTAAGCGCCGTCCGCACATCAAGCGGGGCGTGTTTTGGGCAGACATCACCTTTCGGGCCGGACAACCAGACGCAATCCGCATTGATGGACTACCGAATGAACGGGCGCGGGAACTTGAGCAGTCAATTGCTGCGTGCGAGCGTTCATATTTATTCAACCACGCGTACAACCAGATATTGGCCTGGCTGCAGCTGGGCGACGCTCAACTAGCCAAATTTGAGAGGGAAAGACTCTGGATACCCCAGAGCTGGCAAGCAGTATTCGAGTCCTGGCGACCAACCTCGAATTATTCCGATGAGGAACTCTGGAGGCTATTCGGAGACCCTTCGGTTCGTGCCAGACTTCCCGGCGAAGCGGACTACGTCGAATCAGTGCTCAAAATCTGGCGTCGTGACTGGCCAGCCTATTGGGAGCAGAAGAATGAAGAACACACGCAGCGGGAGCTAGTCGCCTGCAAGGACCTTTTTGACGTGGTCGAAAGCAAACCGCTGACAGAAGAGCAGGCGCGGGCCGTCATCTGTTTCGAGGACCGTGTGCTGGTTGTTGCATCAGCCGGGTCGGGGAAGACATCGACCATGGTCGCAAAAGCAGCATATGCAATCCGTCGCGATATCGTGCGTCCCGACCTGGTTCTTCTGCTGGCCTTTAACAAGAAGGCTGCCGACGAGCTTGAGGGCCGCGCTCGCCAATCCTTCGACCGGCTGGGTATGAGGGATGTCATGGTGGAGGCGCGGACGTTCCACGCGCTAGGGCTCAGTATCATCGGCAAAGCGACGGATGAGAAGCCGGATGTGCCTGACTGGGCAATCGACGTACGAGTCGGTCAACAAAAATTGATGGAAATCGTCGACCGTCTTAAAGACCAGTCGGCTACATTCCGCACGAACTGGGACCTCTTCCGTATTGTGTTTGGCCGGGACTTCCCGAAGTTTGGTGAGCAGGAAACCCCGGACGCCGTCGACCGGGATGGCAACGCAAAAATTAAGACCATCGACGGAAAGTTTGTGCGCAGCCAAGAAGAATGCTTCATTGCAAACTGGCTGTTCTATCAGGGTGTCAGATACGTTTACGAAAGACCTTACGAGTACAACACAAAAACGGCAGAACATCGCCAGTACAAGCCCGACTTTTACTATCCGGACATCGGCCTCTACCACGAACACTTCGCTCTGGACGCCAACGGCGAACCGCCACCTCATTTCGAGAACTACATGTCGGGCGTAGTCTGGAAACGCGAAGAGCACGAGCGCCGTGGTACCCAGCTCATCGAGACGACATCTCACCAGGTTCGCACTGGGGAAGCCCTGCGCAACCTTGAGCAGGCCCTCACTTCACATGGGATTGTCCTCGACCCGAACCCGGACCGTCCCGTCCCGAAGTATGGGCAGCCCCCAATTGATAGCGCTCTACTGATTGGGCTCATCCGGTCGTTCATCGTCCACACGAAGAGCAACTGCCTGTCCGTCGACGACATGCGTAAGCGCTTGGACGGTATGCCCAAAGATGCCTTTAAGCATCGGCACCGAATGTTCCTCGACCTTTTCGAGCCGATTCTCGAAGCCTGGAATGCAGCATTGGCCGATGAGGACGGAATCGACTTCGAGGACATGCTGAATCACGCGGCTGAGCATGTTGAAAGCGGTCGATACGTCTCACCGTACCGGCTTGTCATGGCGGACGAATTCCAGGATGCATCGCGCGCCCGGGCTCGACTCTGCTGCGCTCTCGCGAACGCCCGGCCGAATGGGGCGCAGATGACTTTCGGGACGACACTTGATAGCGTCTATGTCCTCGCAGCACCGCTGCATCCTGGGCACCGATATTTTTTTGGCGTGGGCGACGACTGGCAGTCTATCAACCGCTTCGCAGGTGCCGACGTGTCCGTGATGAGTGGCTTCTCTAAATGGTTTGGCCATTCCAAGGTACTCCGGCTCGAACAGACGTACCGATGCCCCCAGGCACTGTGCGACGTATCCAGCCGGTTCGTGACGAAGAACCCGCAGCAAATTAAAAAGAACGTCGTGTCATCGACGCCTGCTACCGGGCCAGTGCTGGAGGCCTTCCAGGTCAAGACACGATTCCAGGTCCAGAATGCCGTCGACGATTATCTTGCGAAGCTGCATCGTGGCATCCGCGACGGAAGTATTCCCCGTGCACGCGACAGAAAAATCGTTGTATTTATTCTCGGCCGGTACAACGCTGACAACTCGGTAGTCCCATCTGGCTGGCAGGCCCGGTACGGAGGGGAAATCGGATTGTCGTTTTTCACCATGCACAGCTCGAAGGGCGCTGAAGCCGACTATGTCATTCTGCCGGGCATGGTCAGCCGGGGCTTTCCGAACACGCGAGAGGATGACCCGGTACTTGCGCTGGCCATGCCAGGCACCGACCCATACCCCTTCGCGGAGGAACGACGCCTCTTTTACGTAGCGCTAACACGTGCCCGTCGGTCCGTGGCAATGTTCACGGTCGCTGGGTACCGCTCTTCTTTTCTGCGGGAACTGGTCGATGAAGGAGCCGTTATCGTTAGGACGATAGAACCGTTGGACTGACGCTTCGTGATTCCAGCTCGTGATTCGTTCAAGGGTCACCGAAATCTACGGCCACACGGTCTGGACGGATGTATCGCGACCGTCAACGTCACGGCGCTCAATAACTACTCGTGCCTGCCAGCCCGCCACGAAGGCCCATTGTCTCGCAGTGGACCGGAAGACTCCGAGCACAGTCATATGCCAGTAGCGGTCGGAACAGCCTCCGCAGTGAGGCCCGCGGTGGCGCAAATCGTTAATACGTCTCTCCGCCGCGTTTGAAGCCAGTCGTTTAGAGGGCTGGACTGAATTGCTGCTGGTCCAGTGAAATTGCTGCAATGATGGACTCGAACTCCATCATCAAATCCGGATGACGTTGGGAAACATATTGTCGTGCAGACTGATTCTCGAGGAGCTTGGAAAGATAGCCTTTTGCAAGCACGAGATTCAACACGTCTTGACCGTAGGTTTGCTGTTCGCGAGCGCATGGTCTCAGCGGAATTTGCGAAGGCACGGCGTCAGACGATGTCGGTGGATAGGCAGGTCCCGCGTCATCAATCAACACGCGAAACACGCGCTCGGTTACGTGCTCATCTCCAGTGAGGCTTCTCCCGCCTCGTTGGCATCGACATTTGCCCGCAACTGCTTTGCCCGTAGTAGCATTCTTTGCAGCCACCGTCTTCACGACCGCACGCGTCGCCGGCGGGGCAACCGCCTTCTTCGTTGATACCATTCACGAGCGGCTCGCTTTTGGCATAAAGAACTTGCGCGTAAAGGATTTTTAGCATGAAAGACAAGAACCAGGACCTGACGTCCGACGCAGCATTGGGTGAAGCGATTACGGCGTCGCTCGCCGAGTCGACGGGCGCGGCGCAGTCTTGGTACCCGCGTCTTCGTGAACATCTTGCGCGTGTCAAGGCAGCGACCTCCGTTGACTTTGCGAATCGTGATTTTCTGGAAGAATTGTGGAGCGATGAATCGGTGTCAGCTACCGGGATGGGTAGCGTCAAAGTAGGGCCGGCGCTCGATGACCCGGAGTTTCGCGAGTGGTTCAGCCAGGCGTTTAGTGACGTGTTGCCGGACGACGAAGCTCAGGTAGAGGTTCATCTGACCACCCTGTACAAGGAGCTCGAACGTCGTTTGGGGGAAAAGTGCGGACGCGTCGCACGTCTGAAATTGAATCGCGTAATGTGCGCGCGATTTCCACAGCACTTTACGACACTTGCCGACGTTGGTGCACTTAAGTTCCTTCATCGCGCGATGGGCGGTACGGCAAGTGACCATGCCGTCCACGCTCACATGGCCATCAAGCGTCGACTCGAAACACTCCTCGGCCCGGTCGACCCGAACAGGTCGGACGCCGAAGTCGAACGACTCTCCCTGCCGTGGTTCCTGTACGAACATATTGTCGACGAACCTGAATTGGAAGCCGAGCCATCGCCAGGTGGCACCGATTCCGCAACGCCAGTTGGACTTCGACCATTACCTGCGTCGCTCAGACGGAAAGGGCTGACCGCGCTCAAGGGGTACTTCGCAACACTCCTCGAATTCGTTCAAGTCCTGAAAGACGGGTTGACCAGAGAGGAGCTTGCTGACGAGGTCCGACGAAGCAATCCAACCTTGCTGGATAGCAGTGTAAGCACCGTCATCACTACGGTCACCCGCGAGTTTGACCTGTGTGTTCGCGACGGTGCGGTGTATCGCCTTAACGCGCGTGGATTGAACCTCCTGGACACACAGGACCCGGATGAGTTCGCAGACCATCTCCTGACCAGGATTCTCGGCGTCGACCACGTTATCAAGACACTCGAAGCCGGCCCACGACCGCTTGTCGACTTGGTGGAGACCCTGAAGCAGGTGAATCCAGGTTGGACCTCCGATGCGATTCCGCGCGCGGTTATTGCATGGCTCAATAGCCTCGCGGTGCTTGAGTTGGACCCGGCGCGCAAGTGTTCGCTCACAGAGCGCGGAAAAATCTGGGCGCACAAGGTCACGTGGACTCCCGAAGCTTTGCCAACAGTCTCCGTACCCGCGCAGCTAACTCTCGACAATGTCGATGTCCCGGCAACGGTTCCAGTGTTCGCCGAGGTTGCGAAAAGGCTGGAGAGCGTCAATGGGGGCAAGCTGCTGTTTCCCGGTGACCTTGTTCGTCAACTTCACGTTGGATTGTGGTCTCACCCCGTGCGCCACTTTGCGGTGCTGACCGGAATATCGGGCTCGGGTAAGACACAACTCGCCTGGAACTATGGCGTCGCCCTCTGTGGTATTGAGAATGGTCAAACCGAACGGGTACGTGTGATTCCTGTTCAACCGGGTTGGTTCGACCCGACACCGCTTTTCGGTTATGTAAGCCCATTAAATCAGCAATATTGTTCGGCGCCATTCCTCGAACTACTGTTGCGAGCAGTAAACGACCCTGCGCGCCCCTACTTAGTGGTTCTTGACGAGATGAATCTTTCTCATCCGGAGCAGTATCTCGCGCCCCTGCTGTCGGCCATGGAAACGCGGGGCTGGATTGACCTGCACGACATGGCAGAGGAGGCCACAGACGTCCCCCGCCGGGTTCGCTATCCTTCCAATCTAGCCATCATCGGTACGTTGAATATGGACGAAACAACCCACGGTCTGTCCGACAAGGTTCTGGACCGTGCGTTCACACTGGAGTTCTGGAACATAAGCGTCGAAGCGTTCCCGGGTTGGAACAATTTTGAATTGACTTCGGATTTGCAGGCATCCGTCAAAAAGCTTCTCGGGGACCTGAGCACCGCCCTCGCACCGGTCCGCCTGCATTTCGGCTGGAGAACGATTGAGGATGTGCTGAGATATTTGCAGCTGGCCGTTCAATCGGGAGCGACAGAGGTCGATGCACTCGACGCGGTCGTCTACGCAAAAGTACTACCCAAATTGCGCGGCGAAAGCACGGACCGGTTCCACCTTGCGCTCGAGTCGGCCCGAACCTCGCTGCTTGAGCACGGCCTAAAACGCTGCGCGGAAAAGGTGTCGGCCCTTGTTGCGGACCTGAAGGAAACAGGAACTGCGCGATTCTGGCGATAAACTCAGTGAACGACAATATCTCAGGGCCCCCGTTACTTGTTCGCCTCGTTGGTTCGCCTGCCGCGCCGACGACATACTATCCGGGCGACACCATTACCGGTCTGCGGGAGTGCGAGAAGTGCGTCTTCGAAATCCTGGATGTTTATACGGCACAGCTATTCGTCGATGATGTGGAAGTTCGCGCGGACAAAGACGGTCGCTACGAATGGACGCCGACGTTTTACGCTGGTCGCGTGGAGATTGGCGTCTCGATTCATCCGGACGCCGATACTGTGTACTACGCGCAGGTCGGCCCGTCATCAGAAAAGACAGGCGACGAGCAGTTTGAGACGATGGTGCGCGAAATTCGTGACTTCCGGGCGTCTCTCCTGCTCGGTGAAACTAGCGCCGCCATGTCATTCGGGAATGACCCAGCAATCAGCCCGCTCGACAACCTCGTCCGACTGACGAGACTAAAGCGGTACGCGCCGGTTTTTCTTCGGGAGGCTCGCGCGATATGCCGCGTACCGCACCGGTCGCTTCTACAGGCGGACCGCCTTATCTCGCTCGCCCGGGCAAAGCGCCTTCATCCACTTGCCCTGCGTGAGCCGCGACTTGCTGCCATTGTGGCGGGGCATGCTATCGAGTCTGCGTCCCTGGATTCCATACGTGTCGCAACATCGACACCAGTACAGACTTTCGATACGCCCTCAAATCGGGCGCTTAAGGCGCTCGTTACCAAGGTTAAGGCCCAAGCGACAGACTTGCTCGCCGCAGTCTACCAGGGGCAGTTCGGCGGAAACCCGGAAGAACAGGCACTCCGGCGTCCAAGGAGAGAACGCCTGCTGCAACGTCTGGTCAGCGAGGCGAACAGTCTGCTCACACGCGAGCCCTTTCGTAGTGTTTCCCGTCTGGAGACCTCGGCGGCAAGCCTCACGCAGATTGCTGCTCAGCCGGCTTACAGCAGTGCTTACAGGCACGGTACCAGAGCGCTGCTTCGTGGAGTAGAAGGTACTTCCGACCAGGACCACTTGCATGTCAGTCCAACTTGGGGCGTCTATGAGACGTGGAGCTTCGTCCACCTTCTTTCAAGACTGGCTGAGAAACTCGGTCCGGCCCAGTGGAAAAGCATCAGGAACGGCATCGTCTCGGCGGCCGAATCGTACTCCCTGGAACTGACAGACGGAATCCGGTTGGAAGCGCATTTTCAGGCGAACTTTCCGGCGGGCGCTCCTTCGTCAAATCGTGCCGGTTGGAGCCTGTCGCGTCTCCGCATACCGGATATCGTGCTCGCCATCCAAACTCCCACACGATTCGAGTTCCTGGTCCTGGACGCAAAATACAGGCGCAAACGCGACAACGTACTCGAGGCGATGGAATCGGCCCACATCTACCACGATTCCCTGCGTGTTCATCATCATCGGCCAACTTTCTGTGCTCTGTTATTGCCAGCCGTGGCGGACGTTCCGTCTCTGGATGTCGATTCCTTCCTGCATGAACACGGCGTGGGCACGATTAGTCAGTTTCTTGCTGGGGACGCGGGCGTGAAGCGATGTGTCGACCTGATTACAAGCTGGGGCACTGGCACGGGCGCACTGCAACTGCAACCAGATTGAAGAAAATGATGCAAAAGGCTGCATGGCCAGGCGAAGACGTGTGAGATTGCCAAACTTACGTAGACAACGGCTTCATATCGGATTCGTATCGGATTCAACGTAGGGTTTTTCTCGAACAACAACAACCTCACAAAGGCGTTGCATGACGGTGTTTCTTGAAGAGCACGGGCCCGATGAAGGCCTCGTAGGATTTCAGCGCGTTTCGCTATCCGCTGGCCACAACGAGAACTGGTTGCAGGAAAAGCTGTTTGACCACCCCACTCTTGTTCCAATGGTCGAAATGTTTGGGCACGGTGAAGCATTAATGCCGCTGTGCCGTGAATATCCGCTCCGGTATGGCTCATCCAATGTCTTTGTAGACCTTTTGGGTGTGTCTCCGACCGGGCGTCTTGTGCTGATTGAGTGCAAACTCTGGCGAAACCCCGGTGCGCGGCGCGAAGTTGTGGCACAACTATTCGAATATGCATCGTTGATGGGCCGCCTAACGTACTCGGACCTTGAAGCCAAGCTGAAGCAAGTGCGCGGCTTGACCGGCGAGAATCCGATGTTCAAGGCTGTCAGCGAAGCCTTTCCCGAGCTCGATGAAGCAAGTTTCGTCGACGCGGTCAATGAATCACTCCGCCGAGGCGACTTTCTGCTTGCAATCGCCGGCGATGGAATTCGAAGTGACCTGCATGCTCTCAAGAATCTATTGGCGAATCAGGGCGGCATACTCGCACGGCTCGCGCTGCTCGAAATCCGGCTTTTCCGCGACGCAAACGGACGAACGCTCCTCGTTCCCAACGTGCCAGTGCAGACGGAGCTCGTCCGTCGAGAGGTGTTTGTAGGTGTCGGCCGGGAAGCGTCGACCTCCGACCCATTCATTCCGCCTCGCGCCGATGAGATGGTCGTCGGAAAGGAGGGGGTGGACTCGGGCACCACAGGCAGTTCCTCGTACGGGCCGAACCGGCCGTTCTGGACACGATTTATCAACGAGGTACGCTTTGACCATCCTGACCAGCCGCCGCCCCGGCACGGCGGAAATAATTGGGTTCGGATGGCCATGCCTGGCCCGCTTTCAAACGGGCTGGTCGCTTTCAGGGAAGCAAATCATACTGCAGCGCTCATGGTGAAGTTCAAAGGCCCCGAAGGGCGGAATCTCATGCAAACATTGCTCGAGGACCAATCTGCCCTGGAAAGTGAACTGGGCCATTCCGTCCGGTTTAACATCAAGGATGTAACAGAAGATAGTGACCGCGTCGTTGCTGTCCTGCTTGTGGAGTACAAGCCGCACGAAGGCCCCGAAATGGAATCGGAACAGATGACTTGGCTCCTAAAAATGGCCAACGCCATGGTCAATGCGTTGCGACCCAGGCTGGCGGCGACCACAGCCTGATGCAGTTTCGCCGGCACTAAACGCTTCGGGACATTTCTACGCGAGTACCTTCAGGTTGCAATGCTGCTTTGGATTGCGGCAGAAGAGTTCGCTTTTTTCTTGCGCTTGGCGGGTCTTGATGGACGACGATGATGGGAGGACTTCGCCAGAAAGATACTCGTTGCCTGGCCGGGCTCGGCTGCGAGACAAAGAATCTCACGCGATGTTTCCCAAAATTTCATCACATGCTTCCCAGAACCCGCAGAGCCTTGTCCGGCGGGGCAGAAAATCTCACCATATGGGTCTCGCTACAGGTAGTGTAGTGCCGGGAAACGGGATTAGTGAGACTAGGAACGAGTCTGTAAGACTGAAAAAGCCGAATAAGCGAGACTGGCGGGATCGCTTCTAAAGTTTGACCGTTCCAGTGTCGCAGGGTTGTCAGGGCCCCGAGGTTTTCAGTCCCACCGACTCTTGATCCGTAGGTCGAGTGTTCGAGTCACTCACGCCCCACTAAAGAATTCAAGGACTTACAGTGCTCTTGCCTGTAAGTCCTTTTTGTTTTCGCGTCGTGTAGGCACCGTGTAGGAAAATTTGTTCAATGCGGGCGCTGGATTGGATTGCCTACATTGGGCGGTGCCTGCTTCTGGTGAGACGGAAGTCTACCGGGCCCCGAGCTCGCGTTTACCCAGCTGCGCTCGCATAGCGTTCTGGGCGGCAAACCGCCCTCGCCCGCTGCTGGCAGCAGCATTCATTCAACCTGAGCCACTAAGGCAGGGACGGGCGAACAGGAGCTTTTTTGACGGGGAGTAGCAAGTTAACAGGGGCGACCTGTTGGCCCCGAAAGATGTCTCCCACTGAAGGGTTAGCCTAACGCTGCCGGAGTATGCGTTCGTACCCTTTTCGCCCGCCGCCGAAGCGGGGTGTTTATTGCCCCATTTTTTAAAAGCGCTAGCGACTAGAGCTCTGGACGGGGTGGCCGGGTGTGCCGATCTGCTTCCAGCGCAATCGCGCATTCGGATGAAGCAGCCGAACGGTGGGCGAGCCTTGCATTACTCAATAGGGACGACAATTCGTCGTCCGCCAGACGGTAGTCCATCGCGGACATTTCTTGCGCTTGATTTTAGATGGCCTACGATTAACTCACGTTAGCAAAGCGCGTATCAATTAGTAGAGCGAGGCGGGAAGTCGCGGTGCGCCGTCTAGCCAATGCTAACAGCAATATTTGCAAGAGGTGGCTACATGAATAGCGCACACAGCGTTATCGACGCTTCTCGGCTCATTGCAGCTTTGATCCTCGCCTGCATGGCGGCCTCGGGCGCACAAGCGCAAAGTTCGAACGCGGCACCGGCTGCGGCATCTGCGCCGGGTCTTGCAACAGCCGCTCAGGCGTCGTCAAACGCACTGGACCCATTCCCTCATGGCCCGCACCCATCTGGCGTCGGACCGAAAGTGCCGCCCGCCTTTGCCCTCGACGGATCGGAAGTAGACAAACAGAATGGCGGAGACAAGATCAATCCGGATAATTTCCGCGACGATCGCGGGCCGGCGGTGGATACGCCGTACCAAGCTCCCGAAGCAGCGACTGCCGCGACATTGAGCCGGACACCAGGGGCCGTCGCCGCGCCAACCTTTACGACGACCGATTGGCCGACGTATGGCATGAACAGGCAGCGCACTGGGTATAACCCGGTCGAGACGGTGCTTACCCAGACCAACGTGAGGACGTTGGTACAGCACTGGAAGTCACCTGTGCTGGACGGTGCCATCCTGACTCAGCCGGTACTGGCTACCGGGGTGACAATCAATGGGGTACCAACCGATATCGTCTACGTTGCGACAGAGGGGAACACTACATGGGCACTGAATGCCGCGACGGGGGCGGTCATTTGGAAAAGCGCCCCTATCCCTCAAGCTATCTTGACGTCGGCCTGCACCGGGCTCTTTCAAGGCAAGATCGGGGTGCAGGGCACGCCCGTCATCGACCATGCCAACAACCGGATTTTCGTTGCGAGCGGGCGAGGCTACCTGCATGCGTACGACCTCCGGACCGGCGTGGATCTCCCGGGCTTCAACCTGCCACTTCTTGACGCAGCCAACGCTTCTCCAAGAACGATGGTCTATGGCGGCTTGACGCTCAGTCCCGATGGTTCGTCGATATATGTGGCGACAGCCGGCGACCCCTGCGATACGGAGCCGTATCATGGACAGGTCGTCCGCGCGTCCACCACCAACCCCGCTGCGATTCTGCAACGCTGGTACCCAGACGGCGCAAGCGGGCCAGACGGGGGTGGTATATGGGGTGCGGGAGGCGTATCGATTCCGCCTGATGGGACGGTCGTCTATGCACTCACGGGCAACGCATTCGCCAATCCGGAAAATGCCGCGTTCGCGGAGCACGTCGTGAAACTCACGCCGACCCTGGCGGTAGCCGCGTCGAACTCGCCGCTTTCTCCGCCCAGCACGGACTCCGACTTCGGCGCTACAGCATTGCTCTTCCAGCGTCCCACCTGCCCGACGATGCTCGCGGCCTACAACAAGTCCGGCAACCTGTTCATCTATAACCGAGCCACTATTCAGCAGCAGGGGCCCATTGAAAAGTTGACGATTTCCCTCAGTTCAGTCGAGGGCAGCAACATAGGCCTTCCTGCATTCGACTCGGTGCTAAATCGGCTTTACGTCGTGTCCCCTGGCGGTTCGGGGAGCAACAACTTATACCAACACGGGGTCATTGCACTGTCGATCGACAGCAACTGTACTGTGAACCCCAAACCCGTGTGGACGGCGAAAGTCGGCTTGAACCGCTCCTCGTTCAACCCGGCTATCCCGCCCGTCGCCGCAAATGGTGTGGTGTATTACGCAGACGGTTTGGGCAACGACTTTTACGCATTGGATGCAGCGGACGGGACCATACTCTTCCACGACCAATACACGCCAGTTCAAACCGGCGAGGGTAACTTCGCGTCGCCGATGGTCGTGAACGGGCAAGTCTTCGTCGCTGGTAGCGACCACGTGGTTCATGCCTATGGCCTCTGACTGCTAAATTCGTTAGCCATACGGTAGCTTTTTCGCAAGAATAACCAGGCTGGCCCGCGACTGTTCAAATTGCCGCCGCCAAATTGTCCAAATCGCCTTTCCAACGAGGCCACTTATCCACATCCCCCTCTGGACAACTTTTGTAAAAGCAGCCGAACACGTTGTGGGCGAAACCTTGATAAATCCGCAGCGTTTGTGGGTCGCCCGAAAACTCTCCCAGGCTCCGTTAACCTGTCCGCCCCCACTCCCAATGGTTATCGATTCCGCAGCACATTGATCGGTAAACGAACTTCCAAGTTATCCACAGCCGAACGCATGGCTTGTTAACTACTACTACGTATACGTATACAAAGACTATAAAAACCAGAGAAGCAGCCCCAAACCCGCGCAACGTATACGGACACAACAACAGCAACATCGCAGCAAGCAGAAGCAAGCGAGCACCGCCCCAGCCACCCGACCTCACGCGATCTCCGCAAGCCGTCCTATACCGAGCGGTTCGTCGAGGTGATCGTTCATATGGTCGAGCACGCGCGCGAGTCGCGTTTCGTATCGAGCCCGATGGTCTGATTCATTCATGACTGAACCGCTGAAAATTGACGCGACAGAATGCGAACAAAGTATCACTTCGGAGTGTGCCGGCCGTTTACCAAATCCTGCGGATTTGCGACAGACATCGCTCGCCAGCAGCAAGGTAAACAGCCCCAACCCCCGCGACGTGACGGCCTCCGCCGTTTGGCGCTATCGTGTGATGCACGAGCACGAGTCTGCAGCAAGCAGCATGTAAACCGCCGTTCCCACTCCTACCCGCGTTCGCGCGAAGTGAAGCGATGGAGCCGCAAACATGAGCTACACCGAGTCGATCGGCAGCCGCATCTACCGCTTCGCCGACCTGAAGACCCTGCTCGCAAAGGCGAGCCCGCAACGTTCCGGGGACCAGCTCGCGGGCATCGCGGCAGCGAGCGAGGAAGAGCGGGTCGCCGCAAAACTGGCGCTGGCGCAGGTACCGCTACGCACATTCCTGAGCGAACCGCTGATCCCGTACGAAACCGACGAAGTCACGCGCCTGATCATCGACGATCACTCCCCCCGAGCCTTCGCCGAAATCTCCCATCTGACAGTAGGCGACTTCCGCAACTGGCTGCTCAGCACCTCAACCGACGCCGACGCACTCACCCGCATCACGCAGGGCCTCACACCAGAGATGGTCGCCGCGGTCTCAAAGCTGATGCGCAACCAGGACTTGATCACCGCCGCCCGTAAACGCCCGGTCATCACACGCTTTCGCAACACAGTCGGTTTACCGGGCCGCATGTCCGTCCGCCTGCAACCAAACCACCCAACCGACGACGTCAAAGGCATCGCCGCCTCGATGCTCGACGGCCTGATGTACGGCTGCGGCGACGCGCTGATCGGCATCAATCCCGCGAGCGACAACCTCGCCGCGATCACGAAGCTGCTGCTGATGATCGACGAATTCCGCCAGCGCTATCAGGTGCCCACGCAATCGTGCGTGCTCACGCACGTGACCAGCACGATCGCCGCGATCGAAAAAGGCGCACCGGTCGATCTCGTGTTCCAGTCGATAGCGGGCACGGAGAAGGCGAACGGGAGCTTCGGCATTTCGCTCGCGCTGCTGCAGGAAGCGTACGAAGCGGGGTTATCGCTGCAACGTGGCACCGTCGGCAGCAATCTGATGTACTTCGAAACCGGGCAGGGCAGCGCGTTGTCGGCGGATGCGCATTTCGGCGTCGATCAGCAGACCTGCGAGGCGCGTGCCTACGCGGTCGCGCGCAAGTTCAAGCCGTTTCTGGTAAACACGGTGGTCGGTTTCATCGGCCCCGAGTATCTGTACGACGGCAAGCAGATCACGCGCGCGGGTCTCGAAGATCACTTCTGCGGCAAGCTGCTCGGCGTGCCGATGGGCTGCGACATCTGCTACACGAACCACGCCGAAGCGGATCAGGACGACATGGACAATCTGCTGACGCTGCTTGGCGTCGCGGGCATCAACTTCATCATGGGCGTGCCGGGCGCGGACGACGTGATGCTCAACTACCAGAGCACCTCGTTTCACGACGCGCTGTACGTGCGCGATGTACTCGGCTTGAGGCGCGCGCCTGAATTCGAGGCTTGGCTGGAGTCGATGCAGATCATCGATGCACGCGGCGCATTGATCGGTGCATCGGCACGGCAACCGCTGCTCGAAAGCGCGCGCGACTGGATGGGTATCGTATGAGCGAGAACGACGCACTCGACAAGGATCCGTGGAACGTACTGCGCCGGTTTACGCGAGCACGCATCGCGCTGGGCCGCGCGGGCAACAGCTTGCCGACCGCACCGTTGCTTGAGTTCAATCTCGCGCATGCGCAGGCGCGCGACGCCGTGCATCATCCGCTCGATGTCGACGCGCTACACGCGCAGTTGCACGCGCAAGGTTTCAGCACGCTCGACGTGCATAGCGCCGCGCCGGATCGCGAGCATTATTTGCGGCGTCCCGATCTTGGGCGGCGTCTGTCGGAAGCGAGTCGCGCGGCGCTTGCGCAACTGCCGGCACAACCAAGCGACGTGCTGTTCGTGATCGGCGATGGCCTATCGGCGTTCGCCGCATCGAAGCAGGCTGTGCCACTGTTGCAAGCCATTCATCCGAAGCTCGCGAGCTGGACCATCGGCCCTGTCGTGGTGGCGCGTCAAGCCCGCGTCGCTCTCGGCGACGAGATCGGCGAATTGCTCGGCGCGAAGATCGTCGTGATGCTGATTGGCGAGCGGCCAGGCTTGAGTTCGCCGGACAGCCTGGGCATCTACATCACCTATGCGCCGAAAACCGGGTGCAGCGACGCACAGCGCAACTGCATTTCGAACGTGCGGCCCGAAGGACTCGACTACCAGCAGGCCGCGCACAAGCTGCACTACCTGCTCACGCAGGCGAGAAAGCTGGAACTTACAGGTGTGGGTTTGAAAGACGACAGCGATGAGCTGCTGGCGAGCGCGCCGATAAACCCTGCCGTAAGCGGCGATTCAGCATAGGGCGCGACGCGGAAACATCGCGCTCATTTCCGCAACAACCTCAACCCATTGCCCACCACCAGCAGACTTGCGCCGACGTCGGCAAACACTGCCATCCACATCGTGCCGAATCCCATCAGCGTCAGCACGAGAAACACGCTCTTGATGCCGAGCGCAAGCGCAATGTTCTGCACCAGCACCGCGTATGTCGCTTTCGATAAGCGGATGAACGCCGGAATCTTCCGCAGATCGTCATCCATCAACGCGACGTCAGCGGTTTCGATCGCGGTGTCGGTGCCCATCGCGCCCATCGCGAAGCCGATGTCGGCGCGCGCGAGCGCGGGCGCATCGTTGATGCCGTCGCCGACCATGCCGACGGTCGCGCCATCGGCGGACCATTGCACGACCGCGTCGAGCTTGTCCTCGGGCAACTGGTCGCCGCGCGCTTCATCGACGCCAACCTGATGCGCGATCGCCATGGCCGTGTGGCGGTTGTCGCCGGTCAGCATCGCGGTGCCGACGCCGAGCCGCCGCAGTTCGGCGACGGCCGCGCGGCTCGTCTTCTTCACGGTATCGGCGACCGCGAACAGCGCGAGCACGCGCTGCGCGTTGGCGAGCATGACGACGGTTTTGCCCTGCTCCTCGAGCGCATCGAGGCGCGCTTCGAGTTGCGTCGAGCAGCGGCCCAGCTCTTCGATCAGGCGATGATTGCCGAGCCAGTAGGCAATGCCGTCGATATCGCCGCGCACGCCGCGTCCGGTGATCGCTTCGAATGCGTCGACGCGCAGGTGCTCGACGCCGTCGTCATTGGCGGCAGCGGCAATTGCCATCGAAACAGGATGATCGGAACGGCCCGCGAGACTCGCCGCAAGCGTGCGGTAGCAAAGCGCGTCGGCCTCGTCTCCGACCACCTCGAACTCCGTCTGCACCGGGTTGCCATGCGTGATCGTCCCGGTCTTGTCCAGCGCGAGCCGGCTCAGCTTGCGACCCTGTTCGAGGAAAACACCGCCCTTGATCAGAATCCCCTTACGCGCAGCGGCCGCGAGCCCGCTGACGATCGTCACCGGCGTCGAAATGACGAGTGCGCACGGACACGCGATCACGAGCAGCACCAGCGCCTTGTACACCCACGCGTGCCACTCGCCACCCGACATCAGCGGCGGGACCAGAGCGACGGCGAGCGCGATCGCGAACACGATCGGCGTGTAAACGCGTGCGAACTCGTCGACGAAGCGCTGCGTCGGGGCCTTCGTGCCTTGCGCCTCCTCGACCGCGTGGATGATGCGCGCAAGCGTCGTGTTGTCGGCCGCGGCCGTTACGCGATAGTCGAACGAGCCCGCCTGGTTGATCGTGCCGGCGAACACGGCGTCGCCGGTCGCTTTGTCGACGGGCAGGCTCTCGCCGGTGATCGGCGCCTGATCGACGCTCGAGCGGCCCGCGACGATCTCGCCGTCGAGTGCGATCCGCTCGCCGGGCCTCACGCGTAGCAGCGCGCCGGGCGCGATCGCGTCGACGCGCACGAGCCGCCATGCGCCGTCGGGCTGCTGCACGCTAGCCTCGGCGGGCGCGAGCCGCATGAGTCCTTCGATCGCGTTGCGCGCGCGGTCGAGCGAGCGCGCCTCGATCAGTTCGGCGATCGTGAACAGCACCATCACCATCGCGGCTTCGGGCCACTGGCCGAGCAGCGCCGCGCCGGTCACGGCAATGCTCATCAGCGCGTTGATGTTCAGGTTGCCGTTGCGCAGCGCGACCCAGCCCTTGCGATAGGTCGTAACGCCACAGGAGGCGATCGCGACGATTGCGAGACCCGCCACTGCCCAGGCGGGCGCACCGAGCCAGCCAGCGGCCTCTGAGGCCGCGGCTACGACGGCGGCGAGGATCAGGGGCCACCAGGGCTTGTGCAAGGCGCCAGCGGCCGCACTGGTATCCGCAATGCCTGAATCTCTGGCATCGCTAGCCAGTTCGGGCGTGAAGTCGAGGGAGCGCAATGCGGCCAGGACCGTTTCGAGCGAATTCGGGGCGTGGACGACGGTCAGCACGCGCTGCATCAGGTTGAAATCCATGCTGCGCACGGCCGACATGCGATCGAGCTTCTTGCGGATCAGCGCTTCCTCGGTCGGGCAGTCCATCTGCAGGATGCGGATTGCGGTACGCATGTCATTGCCGACGACCTCTGAAGGCGGCAGGCGCAGCGGCGCCGCCTCGAACGCGGCGCGCGCACAGCAGGCTCCGCCGTCGTGATCGTGGACGTGGCCGTGGTCATGAACATGGCCGTCGTGATGATCGTGGCCTTGATGCCCATGCCAATGCCCGCACCCGCTACCCGTGCCCTCGTCATGGTCATGGTCGTGCCGTGCATCAACCTTCCCGCAAGCGCCGTGCGTACGGACTTCGTCCCATTCCGGACGAGCGGCGGCGACACGGCTGGTATCAGGCATGGTGGCTTCCTCGTGCAATTTGTGGTCTAGTAAACACCTTGTAGCCACTACAAGGTCAAGGCCGCGTGGAGGTAAGGTCCATGAAGATCGGCGAACTGGCGAAAATCGCCCATTGCACGACGGAAACCATCCGTTTCTACGAAAAAGAGCGCCTGCTGCCCGAGGCGGAGCGCACTGAGGCCAATTACCGCAGTTACACGGCGAAGCACGTCGAGCGCCTGCGTTTCATCCGCAATTGCCGCGCGCTCGACATGACCCACGACGAAATCCGCGCGTTGCTGCGTCTGACCGACGCGCCGGCGAATGGCTGCGGCGGTATGCATACGCTGGTCGACGAGCACATTGCGCACGTCGACACGCGTATCGAAGAGCTACAGCAGCTGAAAGCGCAACTGACGACGCTGCGCGACCAATGCCACGGCGAGCATCCGCTCGAAGACTGCGGCATCGTGCACGGGCTGACCGACATGGATGTCGCCGTGCCGCGCCCGCGGCATACGCATCTCGGCTGACGCCGGGCCGGCCGTCGGGCGCTATCGCGTCACGACGCGGCGCTGGCGCGGCAACCCCATACACGGCAAGGCCGCATGCGCGACCTTGGCGATCGATCATCGAATCCAGTTGGAGAATCAACGTGTTCACCTGTAGAAACCAGTCCTGCGGCGCGCAGTGGGAGCAATCCGACGTCGTCATCAAGAACGAAGGGCAGGGGCTCCTGTTCCGCTGCCCGCTGTGCGGCGCGCGCAATTACGTCGAGAAATTCGACGGCGACGACGGCGAGGTGCTGTACGAGCAGCTGCCGGGCCGCCCCGATCAGGGCCCGCTGGCCGAGTAATCGCAATTCCTGCTGACGATCCTATGAATAGTCCCACTCCCGCCGGCGCCCCATTCAGCGAGCTGCCGCTGCCGCCCGCGACGCTCGCGAACCTGACGCAGCTCGGCTACGTCGAGATGACGCCGATCCAGGCCGCGAGCCTGCCGATCGCGCTCGCCGGTCAAGATCTGATCGCCCAGGCGAAAACCGGCAGCGGCAAGACCGCGGCGTTTTCGCTGGCGCTGCTCGCACGGCTTGACGCGCGCAAGTTCGACACCCAGGCAATGGTCCTGTGCCCGACGCGCGAACTCGCCGACCAGGTCACCCAGGAAATCCGCCGCCTTGCGCGCGCGGAGGAAAACATCAAGGTGCTGACCTTGTGCGGCGGCACGCCGATGCGTCCGCAGACGGCAAGCCTCGAACACGGCGCGCACGTCGTGGTCGGCACGCCGGGCCGCATCATGGATCACCTCGAACGCGGCAGCCTCGCGCTGCAATCGCTGAACACGCTCGTGCTCGACGAAGCCGACCGCATGCTGGACATGGGTTTCTTCGACGACATCGCGAAGGTGGCAAGGCAATGCCCGAAAGAGCGTCAAACGCTGCTGTTCTCGGCGACGTATCCTGAGAGCATCGCGAAGTTGAGCCAGCAGTTCCTGCGCAATCCGAAGGAAGTCAAGCTCGCCGAGCGGCACGACGACAGCAAGATCCGTCAGCGCTTCTACGAAGTGAGCGAAGACGAGCGTCTGCACGCGGTCGGTCTGCTGCTCAATCACTATCGTCCGGTCAGCACGATTGCGTTCTGTAACACCAAGCAGCAGTGCCGCGATCTGCTCGACGTGCTGCGCGCGCAAGGCTTTCATGCGCTGGCGCTGCACGGCGAGCTCGATCAGCGCGAGCGCGATCAGGTACTGATCCAGTTCGCGAATCGCAGTTGCTCGGTACTCGTCGCGACGGACGTCGCCGCGCGCGGTCTCGACATCGCGCAACTCGAAGCCGTGATCAACGTCGACGTGACGCCGGACCCGGAAGTGCACACGCACCGCATCGGCCGTACGGGCCGTGCAGACCAGGAGGGCTGGGCGCTCAGTCTCGCGAGCATGGACGAGATGGGGCGCGTGGGCGGGATCGAGCAGGCGCACAAGCGCGACGTCGAATGGCACAAGCTGTCCGAGCTGAAGGCGGCCAGCAATGACCCGCTGCTGCCGCCGATGGAAACGTTGCAGATTCTCGGCGGCCGCAAGGACAAGATCCGTCCCGGCGACGTGCTCGGCGCGCTGACGGGCGACGCTGGTTTCGCGGGCTCTCAGATCGGCAAGATCAACGTGACCGACATGTCGACCTATGTCGCGGTGGAGCGCAGCATCGCGCGCGAGGCGGTGCGCCGGCTCAGCGCGGGCAAGCTGAAAGGCCGCAAGGTCAAAGTCCGTTTGATGGACGAAGCCTGATTCACCCGAAGCTCCGGCCTTTCCTTCTTCGAATCCGAAGCGCACCGACTCGCGAAACGGCCGCATCCGCGGCCGTATACGCAAGAGAACCAGTTAGCATCACATTCCTTCATGCCCGCGCGGATTCCCGGATCCCCCGAACTCCCTGCAAACTATGACCTCGCCGAGCTTGCCCGAGGTGGAGCGGCCTCGTGCAAGTCATGACGAAAACGCATGCCGCGCATGACAAAGTTTCGATTGTGAGCGTTCTTTGGCTGATGCCTAATCACCGCACAGGAAGGAACGCCCCGCTGCCGTTCGCACGGCCGCCGGCGGCTGAAGAAAGGAGAAGCTCTTATGCAGAGCGCCACGCAAGCCCGCTCGAAACTGCCGGACGTCGGCACCACCATTTTTACCGTGATCGGCCAGTTGGCCGCGCAACACGATGCTTTGAACCTCTCGCAGGGCGCGCCGAATTTCGCGCCGGACCCGAAGCTCGTCGATGGCGTCGCGCAGGCGATGCGCGCGGGTCACAATCAGTACGCGCCGATGGCGGGTATCGGCGCGCTGCGCGAAGCGCTCGCTGACAAGGTCGCAACGCTGTACGGCGTGCGCTACGATCCGGCCAGCGAAGTGACCGTGCTCGCGAGCGCGAGCGAAGGGCTCTATTCGACGATCAGCGCACTCGTGCATCCGGGCGACGAAGTGATCTACTTCGAACCGTCGTTCGACAGCTACGGCCCGATCGTGCGCTTGCAGGGCGCGACGCCGGTCGCGATCAAGCTGTCGCTCGACCACTTCCGGGTGGATTGGGACGAAGTCGCCGCCGCGATCACGCCGAAGACGCGCATGATCATCGTCAATACGCCGCACAATCCGACCGCGACGATTTTTAGCGACGCCGATATCGAGCGGCTCAAAGCGATCACGCGCAACACCGACATCGTGATCCTGTCCGACGAGGTCTATGAGCACGTCGTGTTCGACGGCGCGAAGCATCAGAGCATGGCGCGCCATCGCGAGCTCGCGGAGCGCAGCCTGATCGTGTCGTCGTTCGGCAAGTCGTATCACGTGACCGGCTGGCGTGTCGGCTATTGCCTCGCCCCCGCCGCGCTGATGGACGAGATCCGCAAGGTTCACCAGTTCATGGTGTTCTCCGCCGACACACCGATGCAGTACGCGTTCGTCGACGCATTGGCCAATCGCGACAGCTACCTCGGCCTGTCCGGCTTCTATCAGAAGAAGCGCGATCTGCTCGCGCATGCGCTGCGCGAATCGCGCTTCGAGTTGTTGCCGAGCGAAGGCAGCTTCTTTATGCTCGCGCGGTTCCGCGGCTTCTCCGATGAAAGCGACAGCGATTTCGTGCTGCGCCTGATCCGCGATGCGCGCGTCGCGACGATTCCGCTGTCGGCGTTCTATACCGACGGCACGGATTGCGGGCTGATTCGCCTGAGTTTCTCGAAGGACGACGCGACGCTGATCGAAGGCGCGCGGCGTTTGTGCGAGATCTGAGTGCGCGAGCGCACACCCGAAGTCGCCGAAGTCATGAAAGTATTGGAAGAAAGAAGGGAGATGTCATGAAGTTGCTTAAATGCCTGTTGGCGCTTGCGTACGCAGGCGCGTCGCTCGCGACGGCGTCCGCTGCAAGCGCCGCCGATACCACCACGCTGCGTTTCGGCCTCGAAGCGCAGTATCCGCCGTTCGAATCGAAAGGACCGAACGGCGAGCTTCAGGGGCTCGATATCGACGTGGGCAACGCGGTCTGCGCGGCCGCGCATATGACCTGCAAGTGGGTCGAAACCTCGTTCGACGGCCTGATCCCCGCGTTGCAAGGCCGCAAGTTCGACGCGATCAATTCGGCGATGAACGCGACCGAACAGCGTCGCCAGGCGATCGACTTCACGACGGTCGTCTATCGCGTGCCGTCGCAGCTGATCGCGCGGCGCGACAGCGGTCTGCTGCCTACGCCCGCGTCGCTGAAGGGCAAGCGCGTCGGCGTGCTGCAAGGCTCGATCCAGGAGACCTTCGCGAAGGTGCATTGGGAACCGGCCGGCGTGATCGTGCTGCCGTATCAGGATCAGAATCAGGTCTACGCCGATCTGGGCGCGGGCCGTCTCGATGGCACGCTCGTGCTCGCGCCCGCCGGACAAACGGGGTTTCTGTCGAAGCCCGACGGCAAGGACTACGCTTTTGTCGGTCAACCGGTGCGCGACGACAAGATTCTCGGCAGCGGCATCGCATACGGTATTCGCAAAGGCGACACTGCGCTGCGCGATCAGTTGAATGCCGCGATCGCCAAGGTGCAAGCCGATGGCACCGTGAAGACATTGGCCGCGAAATACCTCGGCAATATCGATGTGAGCGCGAAGTAGTCGCGTAGCGTTGGACAGGCGGCGCCGCGCGTTCGCTTGTTGCCCATGCGTTCGACGACTACGATACGTAGGTTTCGCGAAGTCGGAGACGATCGCGAAGTCGACGGATCAAACGGAGAACGCGCATGGGCGAGACGACCGAGGCGACAAGCGCTGCAAACAACGCGCGCGCAACGGGCGCGGCCGCGCCGCGCTTCTGGCGCAGCGACGCGCTGCCGTTCATCGAAGCGCGCGCCATCGACGATGGCCGCAGGGTCTGCTACGCCAAACATTCGCACGAAACATTTTCCATCGGCGCGGTGACCCGCGGCCGCAGCGTATATCTGAACCGTCACGCGCGGGAATGGATCGGCGCGGGCGCCGTGGTGATGATGAACCCCGACGATGTGCACGCGTGCAATCCGGTTGCCGGTGAGCGCTGGTCGTATCGGATGCTGCACGTCGACGTCGCATGGATCACGAAACTGCAGCACGAGCTTGGCTTGAGCGGGAACCACGCGTTTCGCCCGTTCTCGCAGATCATGACGCTCGATGCCGCGTTGTTCGACGGCCTGAATCGTCTATACACGATTCTCGCCGGCGACAACGAGATCGACGCCGACACGCTGCGCAAGGAAAGCGCGGTCATCACCTTCTTCTCTCATCTCCAACAAACGCTCGATCCGGTGAGCTTGCCCATGCGTGCCGGGAACGGCCAGCTTGCGCGCGCCGCGGAGTACATCGCCGAAAACTGCACGCGCGCGCTCAGACTCGACGACGTGTGCGAGGCGGCCGGGCTGTCCGCGTCGCATCTGATCCGCGCGTTCAAGCAGCGCTACGCTATGACGCCGCACGCGTATCTGATCAACCGGCGCATCCAGTACAGTCGCGCGCGATTGCGGCGGGGAGCGCTGATTGCGGACGTCGCGCTCGACGCCGGTTTCGCCGACCAGGCGCATTTGCAGCGCACCTTCAAACGGCTGGTGGCGGCGACGCCGGGGCAGTATCGCAGGTGAGCGTGATGCGGCCCGAAGCCGCGTTGGCAGGCAAGCGCGAGCCGCATCACTCGGCAAGCAGATACAACGCACTGAGCGCGAGCAGCGCCGCCATCACGCGATTGAACATCCTGACCCGCTTCGCTTCACGCAGATGCCTGCGCAGAAACGTGCCGGCATAGGCCCAACTCGCGATCGACAGATAGCAGATCACGAAGTACAGCGCGGTGAATTGCCAGAGGAGCGTGCCATCGCCGCCGGCCGCATACGCGCCCATGCCGGCCAGCGACGCGAGCCACGCCTTCGGATTGAGCCATTGCATCGCCGCGCCGCGCGCGAACGACGGCCCGCGCGCCGGCTTGTCCGCGCCGAGCTGGCCGTTGTCGATGGCGAGTTTGCAGGCCATGTAGAGCAGGAAGCCCATGCCTGCCCATTTGACGATCTCGATCAGATCAGGAAAGCGCGCGAGCAATTCGTGCAAGCCGAGTCCGATCAGGAGCAGCAACGCCGTGAAACCGACCGTCGCGCCAGTGACATGCCGCAAACTCGCGGCGAGCCCGTGCTGCGCTCCGGCGCTGAGCGCGACGACGTTGACCGGGCCCGGAGAAATGGAACTGGCGAGCGCGAACGCGGCCATCGAGAGTAATGCAGTCATCGGATGCCTCGAAACGTGAGTGTGGCGAATGGATTGCGACGCTCAACCGTAACGGGACGGCGACAGCATGTATTGAAGGAAATTGCCAAGGCAAAGGGCAGGCGCGTTGAAGAAAAAACAAACGCGCAACAAACGCGCGTCTGAATCTGAATCTCGATTCGCGCAAACGTTATCGAGGAAATCCAATGTGATCTGCGCACTGGGCGTCGGCGAGCTGGGCGTTGCGCAAGCGGGCTGCGCGTTTGGTCGCTTTAACGAGCGCGAAATAAATCCGTAATTCACCAGTAACAGGCCGTAACGACAATCCGTCGCCATTAACCACGACGACGGAGTTGCCTGCATGCTTGCTTCCCTCATCCGTTTCCCGCTGCGCCTCGCGGTGCTTTCGAGCGTTGCCGTACTGGCCGCCTGCGGAGGCGGGAATGTCGATCCCAACACGAGCGCGAGCGCGGCCATTCCGGCGCCCCCCGCCGATCCCGGCTTTGTCGACAACGCACCGATCCCCGACGTGCCCGCCTTCGTCGACAACATCGCGACCAACCAGCGCGGCGACGCCCGCTACGCCACGCTCGAAACGAATGCTGGCGTGCGCGTGGTGGCGCGCTTCCTCGACCTCTGGCAGCCACTCACGATGCTCGTGGACGCCGGCGTTTCCGCGCCGGCGAACGGCACGTTTCCCGCGGTCGCGCAATCGACGTGGACGGGGGTGCCGATCGACGGCACGCCGAACGGCACGATCCTGAACAGCACCGTGCTGAACGCGAACATCCAGTACGTCGTGACCGCCACGACCCGGCGCACCCAGGCGCAGGCCGACGCGGCCTACTATGACGACCGCCGCGGCAAGGGCTACAGCGTCACCGACGGCATGGGGCCGCTCACCGCGGCGTGGCGCTCGGCTGCGCAGCAAACCACGAGCATCACGTCGATTCCCGCGAACGCGACCACAACGCTCTACAGTGACTCGGGCAACAACATCGGCGTGGGGAGCACGAGCAACGCGACCTTCGGCAAGGTCGTCGATCTGCTGAATACGATGGGCAACAACGCCTCCACCGAGCCCGCCAAGCGCTTCTACAAATATGCGAGGCCGTTCCGCTGGAGCACGAGCGTCGTGGTCGATCCCACGCTCGTGCCGGCCATTAGTACGACGCCCGCCACCGACGGCGGCTTCATTAGCGGTCACGAAGCCGAAGCCATGCGCGACGCGATGACGATGGCCTACCTCATTCCCGAGCGTTACCAGGAGATGGCGAGCCGCGGCCTCGAACTTGGCGAGAACCGCATTCTCGCGGGTATGCATTCGCCGCTCGACGTGATTGGTGGGCGCCTGTTCGCCCTCGCTGTGACGGCCGCGAATCTCTACGACCCCGCGAACGCCACGCTCAAGAGCGCGGCCTACACACAGGCGCACAGCGCGCTCGAGCAGGCCACCGGCACGGACGCGACAACCTTCGCGGCCTACGCACATTCGGCGACGACCTCGACCGACCGCTTCGCCGACTACTCGACCAACAAGTCAGAATTCGCGCGCCGCATGACGTTCGGGTTCGGCCAGATCGAATCGACCGAAGCGCCGCCCGTCGTGCCCAAAGGTGCCGAGGTGCTGCTCGAAACGCGTTTCCCGTACCTGAGCGCCGATCAGCGGCGCGTCGTGCTGAAGACGACGGAAGTCGCTTCGGGCTATCCGGTCATGGACGATGCGGAAGGCTGGGGCCGCCTGAATATGTTCAGCGCAGCCGACGGTTATGGCGCTTTCAACGGCAACGTGATCGTCACGATGGATGCGACGCAGGGCGGCTTCAACGCCGCCGATGCCTGGCGCAACGACATTGCCGGTTCGGGCAAGCTCACGCTGCAAGGCAGCGGCACGCTCACGCTCGCGGGCAACAACAGCTACACGGGCGGCTCGCAGGTGAGCGGCGGGGTGCTTACCGCTTCGTCGGCCACGGCTTTCGGCAACGGCGACGTCTACGTTGGCTCCGGCGGCGGCGTGACCGTGGCGACGCGCGCACCGTTGACGATCACGGGCAAGTACACGCAACTCGACGGCACGACGCTCGAACTCGACATCGACGGCAACGGCGGCGGACGCCTGCGCGTGGGTGGCCAGCTCACCGTAGCGGGCGGCACGCTGCATGTGAAGTTCGTGAACGGCTACGTGCCCAAGGCCGGCGACACGATCGACGTGATCGACGGCAGCGGCGCATCGGTGAAGTTCGCGACGGTCACGGTGGACGGTTTCAAGGCCACGCCGGTTTATTCCTCGAGCGGCGTTTCGATAAAACTGTCGGCATCGTAACGCCATGAAGCACGGCCCCGGGGCTGAAGGATCGAAAGCCGATTCTTGCGGGCGAAAGCCGTCCGGCACTTCGGGGTGTTTCTCAGCCAATTGGCCAGCATTGTTTTGTTAATCAGCTTGGAATTGGGTAGGTTGTTTAGGTCGACCGGTGCCGGTTTCGCAAGAATGGGGACCGAGGGTTTGAAGCAGTGCGGCAACGTGCGGCGACGTCAGCGAGCTATCGGCACGGAGTTTCTTGAGAATGGCGAGGAATCAGGACGGCTGCGTCGGCACGACGGGCAATCAACGGGACATTGGATGATCGCTCAGGCAGCCCGAACGGCGAGAACGGCGATTGGCAGATGGTGTTTTCTGCAGCCTTTGCGTCGCCTAACGGAAACCGCAGCCCAAACGAAAAAGGGTTCCAATTGCTTGGAACCCTTCTAAATGCTTGGTGGGGCGTGAGTGACTCGAACACTCGACCTACGGATTAAGAGTCCGCTGCTCTACCAACTGAGCTAACGCCCCAACAGAAACGAGATTATGCAGGATCTTTTTGAGATTGCCAAGCCCTTTTAGCTGTTTCATTAAGAAAAGCCCATCGCTGGAACTCGAGCCATCCCTCGACGAAACCGCCATCCGGAAAACGCTGACGGGTCCGCCGCTGCCGGTATCATGTCGCGGACACCTCGACGCAAGCGGCGTAACGCGATTTTCGACCAGGGGATTTTTACGGACGACAATGAGGTTACCGAGTCGCTCGAGCGAGCCCTCGCGTGGGGGTCCGGGCGCTCACACTGATCGAGGCGCGCGTGCCTCGCATGGGCCGTAATCTGATGTTCGACGAAGGCGGCAACATGACCGTTCGATCCACCACGACTTGCGCACTGCCGGAGTGAATGCCGGCACAAACTATCGATAGCAAGAGCCAAAGAAAGCAAGGAAAAGCAGCATGTTCGATCAGGTCGTATTCGCCGGCGGCGGTAACCGCTGCTGGTGGCAAGCGGGTTTCTGGGACGTCGTGCAGCCGCAGCTCGACATCCGTCCGCGAGTGATCACCGGGATTTCGGCCGGCGCTGCGACTGCGTGCATGATCTACACGCGCGGCGATTCCGACTGGGTCATGCGCTATTACGAAGATGCGCTGCGCCACAACACGCGCAATGCCTACTGGGGCAACCTGCTGCGCGGCGAGTCGATCTTCCCGCATTACCGGATCTACCGGCAGGCACTGCTCGACATCTACGGCGACAAGTTTTCGAAGCTCGCCCAGGCGCCGGAAATCCGCATCGGCGTATCCCATCTGCCGCGCTGGCTCGGCGCAAGAAGCGCGGTCGCAGCGGGGCTGGTCGCGTACAACATCGAAAAATACGTGCGCAAGACGTTGCATCCGACGCTCGGTCGGACGCTCGGTTTTCATCCGGAATTCGTGCGCGCACAGGATTGCGCGACTGTCGACGAGCTCGCGGACCTGATCCTGCAATCGTCCAGTACGCCGCCGTTCACACCGGTTCTGCGGCGCAACGGCCGGCCGGTGCTGGACGGCGGGATGGTCGACAACGTCCCGGTCGGCGCGCTCGACGCCGATGTGCCGGGTAACGTTCTCGTGATGGTGACGCGTCTTTATCCGCGGCCGCAGATGTTCGTCGTACCGCACGGCGTGCAGCAGCGGCTCTACGTGCAGCCATCGCGCAAGGTGCCCATTTCAAGTTGGGACTACACGAGCCCGTCGCAGATGGTGCACGCCTACAACCTCGGCCGCGCGGATGGCGAGGTCTTCCTTGAACGCGTGACTGCGGTGATGGAGGCGGCAGCGCACGAAGCGCAATGAGCGGCGCGGCCCGCGGGCCAAACCCGATCCGCCCGCCGCCTCACTCTCCAATCACCGCCGACGCCCGCCTTGCAGCGCCTCCGGATTCGCGACACTGGCGGTGTCGCCGGTATCGAACGCAAGAATGTTCCTGAACGCCGCGGTGAAATACAGTTCGTAGCTCTCGCGCTCCACATAGCCGATGTGCGGCGTGCAGATCACGTTTTCCATGCGCAGCAGGCTGTAGCCCTGCAGGATCGGCTCGCTTTCGTAGACGTCGATCGCGACCATCCCCGGACGGTTGTGCGATAGCGCGTTCACGAGCGCATTCTCTTCGAGCAGCTCGGCGCGGCTCGTGTTCACGAGTAGTGCGGTCGGCTTCATGCGCATCAGGTCGTCCTGCTTGACGATGCCGCGCGTGTCGTCATGCAGTCGCAGATGCAGCGACAACACATCGCTGTTTTCGAACAGCTCCTCACGAGTCGCCGCGACGCCGTAGCCGTCGGCGCGAGCGGCTTCGCGCGAATGCTCGCGGCCCCACACCAGCACGTTCATGCCGAACGCCTTGCCGTAGCCGGCCAGCAGGCGGCCGATCTTGCCGTAGCCCCAGATTCCGAGCGTCTGCCCGCGCAGCACCTGACCCAAACCGAAGTTCGGTGGCAGCGCCGACGTCTTGAGCCCCGACTGTTGCCAGGCGCCCTGTTTGAGGTTTGCCACGTATTGCGGGATGCGCCGTTGGGCGGCCATGATGAGTGCCCACGTTAGCTCGGCCGGCGCGACCGGCGAGCCGGTGCCCTCGAGCACGGCGATACCGCGCTCGGTGCAGGCCGCCAGATCGATGTGGTTCGACACCTTGCCGGTCTGACTGATCATGCGCAAGCGCGGCAATTTGTCGAGCAGTTGCGAGGTGATGCGGGTGCGTTCGCGAATCAGGACGAGGGCGTCGACTTCGGCCAGCCGGCTTGCAAGTTGTCCGAGACCGCGCACGGTATTGTTGAAAACTTTGACTTCATGGTCGGCCAACAAGTGAAAGCAGTCCAGCTTGCGGACGGCGTCCTGATAATCGTCGAGAATGGCAATCTTCATGGTATGCAATTTGCGCCGCACCCCGGTGGTGCGGACTGTTATGCTGACTGTGCCAGCGTGTGACCTGGGTCACATGCGGGTCTGGCTGATTGCCTTACCGTAGAAGCTGTCGCACCCAAAAGAACGGCAGCGCTGCGTGAAGGCGAATTGAGAACGTTTTTAGCAGTTTGTTGCGTGTTGAGGCAAGTCGCTTTACACAAGGTTGCAGAAGCCCTGTAGGAAGCGCGCCTCCGCCTGGCAAGCTGTATGGCCCAGGACGATCTGCGCAATCGTGTGCCGGCAATTGAATCGACGCGCCGGCGCAATGAGTTCAATGCCTCTCGCAAGCAGCGTCCCCGGGCTTGTACCGTTTTTCCATTCATTCAAACGGAGACAAGTCGATGAATCTACCCTCGTTCGAAGGGCAGCCCACTATCGAGGCGCCCACATGGGTCAAACACCGCAAGCTGATCGACTGGGTCCAGCGCATCGCTGCTCTGACCAAGCCCGCAAAAGTGGTCTGGTGCGACGGTTCGCAAGAGGAATACGACCGCCTATGCGCGCAGATGGTCGAAGCCGGTACCCTGAAGAAGCTCAACCCCGCCAAACGTCCCAATTCCTATCTCGCCTGCTCCGATCCGTCCGACGTCGCGCGCGTCGAGGATCGCACTTTCATCTGCTCGCAGCGCGCCGAAGACGCCGGCCCGACCAACAACTGGATCGCTCCGGACGAAATGCGTTCGACGCTCGACGGCCTGTTCGACGGCGCAATGCGCGGTCGCACGATGTACGTGGTGCCGTTCTCGATGGGCCCGCTCGGCTCGCCGATCGCGCACATCGGCGTCGAGCTGAGCGATAGCCCTTACGTCGTGGCCAATATGCGCATCATGACGCGCATGGGCCGCAGAGTGTATGACGTGCTCGGCGAGGACGGCGAGTTCGTGCCGTGCGTGCATTCGGTCGGCGCGCCGCTTGCGACGGGAGAGCAGGACGTGTCGTGGCCGTGCAACAAGACCAAGTACATCGTGCATTTCCCCGAATCGCGCGAAATCTGGAGCTTTGGCTCGGGCTATGGCGGCAATGCGCTGCTCGGCAAGAAGTGCTTCGCGCTGCGCATCGCGTCGACGATGGGCCGCCACGAGGGTTGGCTTGCCGAACATATGCTGATTCTCGGCGTCACGTCACCGCAAGGGCGCAAGCATCACGTGGCGGCGGCATTCCCGTCGGCCTGCGGCAAGACCAACTTCGCGATGCTGATCCCGCCGGCGGGCCTGAACGGCTGGAAGATTTCGACGATCGGCGACGACATCGCGTGGATCAAGCCGGGCAAGGACGGCCGGCTGTACGCGATCAATCCGGAAGCAGGCTATTTCGGTGTCGCGCCGGGAACGAGCGAAAAGACCAACTACAACGCGCTCGCCACGCTGAAGGAAAACGTGATCTTCACGAACGTCGCGCTGACCGACGACGGCGACGTCTGGTGGGAAGGCATGACCGAGGAGCCACCAGCACATCTGATCGACTGGCAAGGCAAGGACTGGACGCCGGCGGACGCGAAGGAAAGCGGCCGCAAGGCGGCGCATCCGAACGCGCGTTTCACGGCGCCGGCTTCGCAGTGTCCGTCGATCGACGCGGACTGGGAAAACCCCGCCGGCGTCGCGATCGATGCGTTCATCTTCGGGGGCCGCCGCTCGACCACCGTGCCGCTCGTCACCGAAGCGCGCAACTGGGTCGAGGGCGTCTACATGGCGGCGACGATGGGTTCCGAAACGACCGCTGCGGCTGCTGGCCAGCAGGGCGTCGTGCGCCGCGACCCGTTCGCGATGCTGCCGTTCTGCGGCTACAACATGAGCGACTATTTCAGCCATTGGCTGAAAACCGGCGAGCGTCTGCAGCAGTTGAGCGCGAAGCTGCCAAAAATATTCTGCGTGAACTGGTTCCGCAAGGGCGCGGACGGCAAGTTCGTGTGGCCGGGCTTCGGGGAGAACATGCGGGTGCTGAGCTGGATGGTCGGCCGCATCGAGGGTACCGCGCAGGGTGAAGAGCACGCTTTCGGCATTTCTCCGCACTACGAGGACATCGACTGGAGCGGCCTGAACTTCACCCGCGAGCAGTTCGAGCAGGTCATTTCAGTCGACGCCGCCGCATGGCGCAACGAACTCGTGTTGCACGCGGAGTTGTTTGACACGCTGCAACATGGTCTGCCGCCGGCACTGGCCGAAGCGAAGCGCGCGCTGGAGGAAAAGCTCACGGCCTAGGCATGTGAGTGCTCACTCACTCTGAAAAGCCGCCCACGGGCGGCTTTTTTCTTTGGGCACCCAGATTCGTTTCGATGTTTTCTATCCCGCAACATCCGCGCGACCTTTGCGTCTGTTCGGACAAAAGAGACAGAGCAAGCTGCGCCGCAGCAGATTGTTTTCCTTTCAGGAATAATCTGCGGTCCGGCCCCGCTTTTATCGATACAGTCGTACCAAAATTGCGATATTTCCTATTGCGGGGGCAACTTCTGCACGATTTTGCGAGTCGTAGGAGAATTCCAAGTTCGCTTCACTGGTTTTCACTAATTGTCAGGAAGCAGTAACAAGGCAGGGAGTTGTCCTATGGATCATTTGCAGTCGATGCGGGTTTTCGTCAAGGTGTCGGATCTCGGCAGTTTTGCTCGCGCCGCGAGCGCGATGGATATTTCCAATGCGGTCGCCACACGTCACGTTGCCGACCTCGAAGGCCGTCTTGGTACGCGGCTGCTCAATCGCACAACCCGCAGCTTGTCACTGACTGAATCCGGTCAGGTCTATCTCGAGCGCGCCCGTCAGATTCTCGACGAACTGGAAGACGTCGAACAAATGGTGGTGGCGCGCAACCACGAACCCGTCGGCACGCTGCGCATCGTCGCGCCCGTCGTGTTCGGGCTGCATAACCTCGCGCCCGTGCTGCAAACGTACGCGGAGCGCTATCCGAAAGTCATTCCTGATGTCACGCTGGTCGATCGTCAGGTCGATCTCGTCGAAGAAGGTTTCGACGTAGGCGTCGTGATCGCGCGGCAAATGCGCAGCGCGAGCATCGTCACACGGCGTCTCACCACCGGCTGCATGACTGTCTGCGCGACGCCGGCTTACCTGGAAAAGCATGGCACACCGACACGTCCCGAACATCTGCTCGAGCATCCGTGCCTGAGCCTGCCGTCGGAATACTGGGGCGATGAGCGCGTGTTCACCGGACCGGAAGGTGAAGTGCGTGTGAGGCCTTCGAACGTGATCGTCGCGAACAATACGGAAATGTTGCGGCAGTTCGCGCTGCTCGGTATGGGCACCGCCATCCTGCCGAGCTACCTGATCGGTCGCGACATGACGCGCGGGCGGCTCGTGCGTTTGCTCGGCGACTATCGTTTGCCTCAGGTCGAGATCAACATTGCGTATCCGAGCCGCCGTCACCTGCCGGCCAAGGTGCGCACGTTCATCGACCATCTGGTCGAGCATTTCAACCAGACGCCGAACAGCGTGCTGGGTGAGCAATGGATCAAGGACGGTCTGGAGCGGCCCGCAACGTCGGCCGCGTTCGAATCTGCTGAGTCGCGTGCGCCGGAAGCATTCGATGGCGCCGAGCCGCTGTCGCGGCTGCTCGACAGCGAGCTGTCACCGGCCGTGCCAAAGCCGCCGACCAAGTCGTCGAATCGCACACGACCGACAGCGTTGTCACCGCTGTAAGTCTCCCACTACCGAAGCCTGGAACTCTGCGGGCGGGCAATAAAAAGGCGCAGTCACCTGAAGTGACTGCGCCTTTTTTGTGGGCAGATGCGAACGAGGCCGCGACCAACGATGCACGCATCGCCGGGTGGCGGCGCACATGGCTACTGATGCTGACGCCGCGAGCCGCCGATCCGCGAGCCGACTTAGGAGCCGGTTTTACGCGCTGTGGTTTTCTTCGCCGGCGCCTTCCTGGCGGCGGGCGCCTTCTTCGCCGTTGCCTTCTTCGCCGCCGGTTCGGCCTTCACGGCCACCGCGGTATCGCCCTCGTCAGACTCCGTCATCGCCTTCGCCTTCGCCGCCGAGCGAGCGGCCGACGTCTTCGCCGCCGCGCTTTTCGCCGCCGCCGGCTCCTTCTTCTCGAATTCGAAGCCGATCTTGCCGTCGTTCTGCTTGACGAGGAACGCCTTGAAGTTACGTCCCGTACGCGACGACTTGAAGTTCGTCAGCAGATCCGTGCGCCCCTCCTCGAGCAGCCTGGCCATCTGCTCGCGGGCGATTTCCTGCTGCAGGATGACCTTGCCGGAGCGGAAGTCGCACGTCTTCGGATTGGCGACTGAGTTCTCGCAGACATAGCTCATGCCGTGTTCGAACACGCGGCCCTGACACTTCGGGCACGCACCAATCGGCTGCTGATCGGAAAAGTCGGGCGGTTCGCCGTCTTCGCCGCCCGCATCCTGGCCGAAGTCGAACTCGAGCTTGTAGTTCTTGATTTCGTCGTCGAGCGACAGTTTCAGGATTGCCGAGAACGGCCGGCCCATCTTGCTGCGGAAACCCGACAGCGGCCCGATCGTCTTGTTCTGCAGCAGTTCCTCGACTTCGGCGATCTCGAACTGACGGCCGCCCGGAATCTTCGAGATCGAGAAGTCGCACTTCGAGCACGCGAAACGCCGGTAGTTCTCCTTCACCTGGCCGCCGCAATTCGGACAAGGTGTCTGCAAGGTCGCGTAATCGCCCGGGATCGTGTCGGAATCGTATTCCTTCGCGCGCTTGACGATGGTCTGCGTCATGCGCGCGATTTCCTGCATGAACGCATCGCGCGCGAGGTTGCCGCGCTCCATCTGCGACAGCTTGTATTCCCACTCGCCGGTCAGTTCCGGCGCGGTCAGCTCCTTCACGCCGAGGCCGCGCAAGAGCGTCATCAGCTGGAAGGCCTTGGCGGCCGGGATCAGATCGCGGCCTTCGCGGATCAGATATTTTTCGGTGAGCAGGCCTTCGATGATCGCCGCGCGCGTCGCCGGCGTGCCGAGCCCTTTGGCCGCCATCGCTTCGCGCAATTCGTCGTCTTCGACCAGCTTGCCCGCGCCTTCCATCGCCGACAGCAGCGTCGCTTCGTTGTAGCGTGCGGGCGGCTTCGTGACCAGTTGCTGAGCGGCGATCTTGTCGGTCTTGACCTTTTCGTCCTTCTGGACCGGCACGAGGTTCGCGTCATCGCCGCTCGTTTCGCGGCCATAGACCTGCAGCCAACCAGGTTCGACCAGCACCTTGCCCTCGGTCTTGAACTGATGGCCGACCACCTCGGTGATACGTGTCGTCACCCGGTATTCGGCGGCCGGGAAGAACACGGCGAGGAAGCGCTTCACGACGAGGTCGTACAGCTTCTGCTCCGGCTCGGACAGAATCTTCGGTGCCTGCAGCGTCGGGATGATTGCGAAGTGGTCGCTGATCTTCGAATTGTCGAAGATGCGCTTGTTCGGCTTTACCCAACCCTTGTCGAGCACCTGCTTCGCGAACGGCAGGTAGTTGTTGCTCTCCTTGAGCATGCCGAGCGTCTGCTTGACCGTGTCCAGATAGTCTTCCGGCAGCGCGCGCGCGTCGGTTCGCGGATAGGTCAGCACCTTGTGCTTTTCGTACAGTGCCTGAGCCAGACCCAGCGTGTTCTTCGCGGAAAAGCCGAAGCGGCTGTTGGCTTCACGCTGCAGGCTGGTCAGGTCGAACAGGGCGGGCGACAGCTGCGTCGACGGCTTCGACTCCTCGGTCACCGTGCCGAGCTGGCCACGGCAAGCCGCGACGATCGTCTCTGCCGCGGGCAGCGACCAGAGGCGCGAATCACGCTTCTCCGGGTCGAATTCGTCGCGCTTGAATTTCGGGTCGAACCAGCGGCCTTCATAGAAGCCGGCCGCGCAGACGAATTCCGCCTTCACTTCCCAGTAGTCGCGCGGCACGAAGCGTCGAATTTTTTCTTCGCGCTCGACGACGATCGACAAGGTCGGCGTCTGCACGCGCCCGACCGTGGTCAGAAAGAAGCCGCCACCCTTGCTGTTGAAGGCGGTCATTGCGCGCGTGCCGTTGATGCCGACGAGCCAGTCCGCTTCCGAGCGGCAGCGCGCCGCATCGGCGAGCGGCTGCATTTCTTCGTCGCTGCGCAGATGCGCGAAACCGTCGCGGATCGAGCCGGCCGTCATCGACTGCAGCCACAGCCGTTGCACCGGCTGTTTGGCTTTCGCGTGCTGCGCGATCAGGCGGAAAATCAGCTCGCCCTCCCGCCCCGCGTCGCACGCGTTGATCAAACGGTCGATGTCCTTGCGCTTCATCAGCTTGGTCAGCACCTTCAGGCGCGATTCGCTTTTCGCGATCGGATTCAGATCGAAATGCGGGGGAATGACCGGCAGGTTGGCAAAGCTCCACTTGCCGCGCTTGACTTCGTATTCGTCGGGCGCGGCGATTTCCAGCAGATGGCCGACTGCCGAGGAAAGGACGTAGTCGTCGCTTTCGTAGTACTCGTCATGCTTGGTAAACCCGCCCAAAGCGCGCGCGATATCGTTCGCGACAGAAGGCTTTTCGGCGATGATCAGTGCTTTGGACATGACTCGATGTGAGGTTGGTGGATCCGGGTTGGTGGCCTTGAGCGCCAACATGGCGCGCGACGCTCGCTTCAGACCGTTTTCGACCCAATAACGACCGCTTTATAGCACAAGCCGCGAACTGGTCGTGTCAAGCGCGATAAAAGCGCGCAATCATAGTTGCGCGTCTGGCAGTTGATCAACTGCTGCAAACGCCGTGTGCGGACAGCGATGCCGGCCGTGGTGTTGTCCCCAATAATGGTCAACGACAGGCCGCGCCACGCGTCTTTTCGTGTTGCCGGCGGGGCGGCGCGCAAGGCCGCCTTCAGGCGACCGCTAGCGCCGGCCGCAGCTTCGGTGCGCCGGTCACGCCGGGCAGTGCGGTCAGATCCGACAGCATCCGCTCTACGATCGATACCTGCGGTAAAACCGTACCGAAGAATCGTGTTGTGACCGAGTCTTCGATCAGGACGGTCGGGAAATTCTCGACGTCCAGATCGTCGAAGCGATCTGCATGGGTTTCGATGTCGATCCATGCGAAACAGACTTCCGGGTGCCGGTCGGCCAACTGGTTGAAAGCGTCCCGGTACTCGCGACACGTCCCGCACCACTCCGCGCACAGGCATGCAACGAACAGCGTGTCGGGTTCGTTGACGCGCTCGGCGATCCGGTCCTGATCCGTGTCGAGGTTCAGCGCGGGCATGAAGTGGTTTCCTTGAGTACTTTGTCGGGTGCTTTGGCGCGAATGTAGCATGGCCGGTCGGGAAGAGTGGCCAATGTCGGTTGACGCCGGTCAGTCTCGGCTCAGTCATGATGGGCTCGCATGAAGCGGCCGCCAGGCAGCAGCGTGACCTCGCCGGCGAGTTCGAGCCGCAGCAAGGCGGCGTGCAGGGCGGCGTCCTGCATTTCGGTGCGGGTGGCGAGAATTTCAAGCGTAGTCGGCGAATGACCGAGCGCGGCGAGCAGGCGTTCGGTGTCGGAGGCGAGCGCCGGCTGGAAGGCCGGTTCGGACGGCGCCGGGTCGGCGAAGGCGGCGGTCGCAGCTTGCGAAGCTTGCGCTCCCAGCGAAATGCACAAACCGGCGTGCTCCGACGGCACGGCCCGTTTCGCCGCTCGTCCGGCGTTGCTCACCGGCCGCCGGGTGAAGCCCAGTTCCTCCAGCACCTCGTCGGGCGTTTCAACGAGCCGCGCTCCCTGCTTGATCATGCGATGACAGCCGCGCGACAACGGCGCGTGAATCGATCCGGGCAACGCAAACACCTCGCGCCCCATCTCATTGGCGAGCCGCGCGGTAATCAGCGAACCGGACCGCATCGCCGCCTCGACGATCACGACCCCGCTGACCAGCCCGGCGATCAGCCGGTTGCGCTGCGGGAAATTCGCGGCGCGCGCCGGCGTGCCGAGCGGCCATTCCGAGAGAATCGCGCCTTGCTCAGAGATCTGCCGCGCCAGCGCATGATGCGCGGCCGGATACACGAGGTCCGCGCCGGTACCGATTACCGCGACCGTCCCTCCGACGCCTTCCAGCCCGCCCCGATGCGCGGCGCTGTCGATGCCGAGCGCGAGCCCTGACACGACCGTCACGGCCGCAGCTGACAGGTAGCGTGCGAACCGACGCGCATCTTCGATGCCCTGCGGCGTCGCGCTTCGGCTACCCACCAGCGCGACGGCTCGCGTATGCAGCAGTTCGAGGCGGCCCTTTATATATAGCAGAGGCGGCGGATCCGGCATCGTCAGGAGTGCGGGCGGGTAGGCGGGGTCGTCGAGCGTGACGATCTGATTGCCCGGCAGTTCACGCCATGCGAGCACTGCATCGAGCTGGCCGTCGAACGCCGGACCCGGTGGCGCCAACACGGCGCGAGCCGCGGCTTCACCGGCAACGTCTGCCAGCACGTCCTGCGGCTGCGCCAGAATCGCTTCCGGCAGCCCGAACGCGCCCAGCAACATGCGCAACGCCGCGGGTTTGAGGCCCGGCGCAAGCGACAGCCGCAGCCAGGCGGCCAGTTCTATACGGGTTGCGGGCAAGGTCTGCATGCGGGTCGCTCCTTTGGCTGGGCCTGCGCACAGGCGGGCGCCATGCTAGAATTTTCATCATCCGAAATAAACCGCGACAAACCGCGAGCCACCGCGGCGCCGGGCTTACCGGCGCGGGTTGATCGTCGGGCGTACGAGGTGCGTTGAATCGAACCGGTTCGACACCATCTATCCTCTGCGCATTACGACGGGCTCACAACCTGGCCGAATGGCCAACGCGAGCCTCCCAACGGTGAGCGGCGTCAGAAATCACACTCAAAATCATGGCTTTACTGAACATCCTCAATTACCCGGACAAACGGCTGCACAAAGTGGCGAAGCCGGTCACGGAGGTCAACGACCGTATCCGCCGTCTGGTCGCGGACATGGCCGAAACGATGTACGCGGCGCCCGGCGTCGGCTTGGCCGCCACCCAGGTGGACGTGCATGAGCGTGTGATCGTGATCGACGTGTCGGAAACGCACGACGAGCTGCTCGTGCTCATCAACCCGGAAATCGTCTGGTCGAGCGATGAGAGGAAGCTCTCGGAAGAGGGCTGTCTGTCGGTGCCCGGCATCTACGACAACGTCGAGCGCGCCGAAAAAGTGCGCGTGCGCGCACTGAACGAGAAGGGCGAGACGTTCGAGCTCGATTGCGAAGGGCTGCTCGCCGTGTGTGTCCAGCACGAGATGGATCATCTGATGGGCCGCGTGTTCGTCGAATATCTGTCGCCGCTGAAGCAAACGCGCATCAAGAGCAAGATGAAGAAGCTCGCCCACGCCATGTAACGCGCTTTCAAACTTGCCTGCTGCCCATTCATGAGTCATTTGTTGCGCGTCATCTTTGCCGGCACGCCGGAATTCGCCGCGGCCGCGCTGGCCGCGATTCATCGAGCCGGGTTTCCGGTTCCGCTCGTGCTGACGCAGCCGGACCGGCCCGCGGGACGCGGCATGAAACTGCAGGCGAGCCCGGTCAAGCGCTACGCGCAGGAGCACGGCCTCGCGCTCGCGCAGCCCACGTCGCTGCGCCGCGCCGGCAAATATCCGCAGGAAGCCGCCGCCGCGATCGAGCAACTGCGCACGACGCCGCACGACGTGATGGTGGTCGCCGCCTACGGGCTGATCCTGCCGCAAGAAGTGCTCGACATTCCGCGCTTTGGTTGCATCAACATTCACGCGTCGCTGTTGCCGCGCTGGCGCGGCGCGGCGCCGATTCATCGCGCGATCGAGGCGGGTGACGCGCAGACCGGCATCACACTGATGCAGATGGACGCCGGCCTCGACACCGGCGCGATGATCTCCGAAGTGCGCACCCCCATTTCCGCCGACGACACCACCGCCACACTGCACGACCGACTCGCCGAGGACGGCGCGCAGCTAATTGTCGATGCGCTGATTGAACTCGAGCGCAGCGGCAAGCTGGCGTCGACCCCGCAGCCGGCCGACGGCGTGAGCTACGCCGAGAAAATCGCCAAGCACGAAGCGGCGCTCGACTGGCGCCGGTCGGCCGAGGCGCTTGCGCGTCAGGTGCGCGCGTTCGACCCATTCCCCGGCGGTGCCGGCACGCTCGAAGACGGCAGCCTCGTCAAGATCTGGGCCGCCACGGCCGTGGCCGCGCCGGCCCGGGGCAACCACAAGGCGCCCGGCACCATCACCGAGGTTTCACCCGACGGCGTGCTGGTCGCCTGTGGCGAAGGCGCGCTGCGTCTGACGCAACTGCAGAAGCCCGGCGGCAAGCGCCTGCCGGTGCGCGAATTCCTCGCTGGTTCGACGCTCACCGAAGGGCAGCGCTTCCAGCTTCCCGCGGCAGAATAAGCGGCTCGCGCGCTAGAATCCTCCATGCAGCAGACCAGGTTTCGAGGGTTCGTCACATGTTCGGCATCGTCCATTTCGAGTTTTTCATCGTCGCGGTTTTTCTCCTGAACATCACGCCAGGACCGGATACCGCGTATATCGTCGGGCGCAGCGTCGCACAGGGCCGCGGCGCCGGGCTGATGTCGGCGCTCGGTATTTCGGCGGGCTGCTGCATTCACTCGCTTGCCTGCGCGTTCGGCCTGACCGCGCTGCTGGCCGCATCCGCCACGGCGTTCACCATCGTTAAATTGGTCGGCGCGATCTATCTGATGTATCTGGGCGTGCGCCTCATCTTCTCGAAGCCGACGGCGGATGCGCCCGCCGGCGACACGCGCGCGCCGTCCGCGCCGAAGTCGCTGCGGCAGCTTTTCCTGCAAGGCTTCTGGACCAACGTGCTGAACCCGAAGGTCGTGCTGTTCTTTGTGTCGTTCTTCCCGCAATTCGTCGCGACCGGCAGCGAGCACAAGACGTTCGCCTTCCTCACGCTCGGTGCGGTCTTCGTACTGATGAGCACTGTCTGGAACAGCTTCGTCGCGTGGATCGCTGGCAGCGTGACGCAGCGTTTCTCGGGCAAACCGGCGGTCAAGCGGTGGCTCGATCGCGGCGTCGGCAGCGCGTTTGTCGGCTTGGGCGTCAAGCTCGCAACCGCCTCGCGGTAATTGAATTTTCCCGAACCGCCCTTATCTAACATTCCGCTTACAATTTGGCGCCGCAATCGCGCGGCACGGAGACGAAGGCCACGCTTGGGCAAGGAGTTGCAGACATGTTTAACTGGGTTAAAACCGCGATGTTGATGGCCGCGATCACGGCCCTTTTCGTCGTGATCGGCGGGATGATCGGCGGGTCGCGCGGCATGATGGTCGCGCTCGTGATCGCCCTGGGAATGAATTTCTTCTCGTACTGGTTCTCCGACAAGATGGTCCTGCGCATGTACAACGCGCAGGAAGTCGACGAAAACAGTGCGCCGCAGTTCTATCGGATGGTGCGCGATCTGGCCACGCGCGCGAATCTGCCGATGCCGCGCGTCTACCTGATCAACGAGGACGCACCGAACGCATTTGCCACTGGCCGCAATCCGGAACACGCGGCCGTCGCGGCGACCACCGGCATTTTGCGCGTATTGTCCGAGCGCGAAATGCGCGGCGTAATGGCGCACGAACTCGCGCACGTGAAGCATCGCGACATCCTGATCTCGACGATTTCGGCGACGATGGCCGGCGCGATTTCCGCGTTGGCGAACTTCGCGATGTTCTTCGGCGGCCGCGACGAAAATGGCCGTCCGGCCAATCCGATCGCGAGCATCGCCGTTGCGCTGCTCGCACCGATCGCTGGCGCGATGATCCAGATGGCGATTTCGCGTGCGCGCGAATTCGAAGCCGACCGTGGCGGCGCGCAGATTTCGGGTGATCCGCAGGCACTAGCATCGGCGCTCGACAAGATTCATCGCTATGCGAGCGGCATTCCGTTCCCGACTGCCGAGGCGCATCCGGCCACCGCGCAGATGATGATCATGAATCCGCTGTCGGGCGGCGGTATCGCGAATCTGTTTTCGACGCACCCTGCGACCGAAGAACGGATTGCGCGTCTGATGGAAATGGCGCGCACCGGGCGCTTCGAATAAGGTGCGGCGTCACCTCTGAGCGTCAAGGGTGACAAGCCGAAAAGCGGGCTCGCGAGGCCCGCTTTTTTCGTGCATTTCCTCGCCACCGAGCGACAACGTCCACCGGCGCCACCCGCCCGCGACGGCGCCCCATCAGCGCCACGCTACAATGTGCGCAGATTGCGCCGCGCACCGTGCGGCGAGCCCTTACTCCCTTCATGACTTCAAAGCCTTCTTCGCGTTCTGCTTCTTCGTCGTCGCGTTCGCGCGAATCCCGTTTGTCGACGCTGCATCTGTCGCCCGAATCGCTCGGGTTCGCGCTCGACTGCGCCGCCCAGGCCGTCGGCGCCGTGCGTCTCGGCGCGGCGTTGCCCGCGGCGTTGCAAAGCGTCTTCGTGGCGGTGCCCGAGGGTAACGCCGCAGCGGCGCGCGGTGCGGTGCAGGACATCGCGTATCGCACGATGCGCCGTCTCGGGACCGTCGAGTGGCTGATCGCGAAGCTCGTCAAGAAAGCGCCTGCGCCGCATGTCGCGCATGTGCTCGCGTGCGCGCTTGCGCTGCTCGTCGACGACGAAGCGAGCGCCGCCTACACGCCGTTTACTGTCGTCGACCAGGCGGTCAGCGCGATCGGCGCGCGCCGCGAGTTCGCGTTCGCCAAGGGGCTCGTCAACGCGGTGCTGCGCAACTTCTTGCGTGAGCGCGAGGCGCTGCTCGCCGCCGTGCAAGCGGACGAAGTGGCGCGCTGGAACTATCCGGTGTGGTGGATCGACGCCGTGAAGCGCGCATGGCCTGAGGCGTGGCAATCGGTGCTGGCCGCCGGCAACACGCAAGGTCCGTTGACGTTGCGCGTGAACGCGCGCCATTCGACGGTCGATGCTTATCTGCAAGCGCTGCAACGCCAGCAGATCGCCGCGACCAAGGCTGGCGAGCACGCTGTAACGCTCGCTACGCCGATGCCAGTCGAACGCATTCCGGGCTTCAGCGAAGGCATCGTGTCCGTGCAGGACGCGGGCGCGCAGCTCGCCGCGCAACTGCTCGGCGTGCGCGACGGCATGCGCGTGCTCGACGCGTGCGCGGCCCCCGGCGGCAAAACCGGCCATCTGCTCGAGCTCGCCAACATTGAACTCGTCGCGCTCGAAAGCGATGCGTCGCGCGCGCGCCGCATCGGTGAAAACCTGCGGCGTCTGAAGCTCGAAGCGGAAGTGCGTATCGGCGACGCGGGCGCGCCCGCGCAATGGCACGACGACCTCGATCAGCCGTTCGACCGCATCCTCGCCGACGTGCCGTGCTCGGCGTCGGGCATCGTGCGGCGTCATCCGGATATCCGCTGGCTGCGTCGTCAGTCCGATATCTCGGCACTCGTCGCTGAACAGCGCCGCATTCTCGACGCGTTGTGGCCGCTCGTGAAACCAGGCGGCGAGTTACTTTACGTGACGTGTTCGATCTTCCCCGAAGAGGGCGAGCTGCAGGCACAGTGGTTTGGAAACCAGCATCAGGATGCGGTACGATTGGACGCGCCGGGGCAGCTGTTACCCTCAGTTGACTGCGCGCCCGCCGACCCATTGGCCGGTTCTCATGCCGGACAGCACGCTGAATTCAGCGCCGGCGCGAACTTAGACCACGACGGATTTTTCTACGCGCGCTTCCAGAAACGGTGACCATCAAACGCTTTTTCCCGCTTCGGCTCGCTGCCGTGCTCTGGATCGCGCTGGCCGTCTGGCTTGCAGTGCCGGGCGTGGCACACGCTGACTCGATCGCGGTACAGCGGGCGTCGCTGCAGGCTGACAATGGCGGCTGGAGTCTCGACGCGCATTTCGAATTCGATCTGAACAGCAATCTCGAAGACGCGGTCAACAAAGGCATTCCGCTTTACTTCACGACCGATTTCGAACTGAGCCGACCGCGCTGGTACTGGTTCGACGAGCAGCCGGTCAATGTGTCGCAAAGTTTGCGACTGTCGTTCCAGCCGCTCACGCGCGAATACCGCGTGTCGAGCGTACAGTCGGGCGGCTTGCAACTCGGCTTTTCCACGCTCAAGGATGCACTCGCGGTCATCAAGCACGTGACGTCGTGGCACGTGATCGACCGTAATCAGGTGCGCGTCGGCGAAACCTATATCGCATCGGTGCGCATGGCGCTCGATATCGGGCTGATGCCCAAGCCCTTCCAGATCGACGCGGTGAACAACCGCGACTGGAACCTCGCCTCCGACTGGAAGCGCTTCACTTTCACGGCGGCCGAACATGCTAAATAAAGTGCGCTCATCTTCCACCAGTGTGAGCAGCATCGTCGTGCGCGTGCTGGTGTCGACGGTAGCGGTGACGGCCGTGCTGCTGCTCGTGTTGCTGGCCGCCGCGAGCGCGAACACCGAATTCTTCGACCGCTATTACCAATGGCTGTATGCGGCCAACGTCGCGGTTGCGCTCGTCTTCCTGCTGGTGGTGACGACGCTCGTCATCATCATCATCGTGCGATTACGCACGGGCAAATTCGGCACGCGGCTGCTTGCGAAGCTGGCGTTCTTCATGGCGCTGGTCGGCGTGGTGCCGGGTGGCATCATCTATATCGTGTCGTATCAGTTCGTATCGCGCAGTATCGAGTCGTGGTTCGATGTGAACGTCGAAACCGCGCTCGCGTCCGGGCTCAATCTCGGGCGCGGCATGCTCGATGCGTCGCTGTCCGATCTGCAGACGAAGGCGCGTCTGATGTCCGAGCAACTCGCGAGCGCGGATGCCGCCGGTACCACGCTGACCCTGCTGCGTCTGCGCGATCAGTTCGGCGTGCAGGACGCGACGATCGTCGAGCCGACTCGCAGCATGTCGGGCGCGGCGCCGGACATGCACGTGGTCGCGCAGGCGTCGGGCAACTACGCGATGCTGCTGCCGAACGATCTGCCGACACCGCTGATGATCGAGCAGGCGCGCGGTCACGGCTATGCCGCCATCGAAGGTGAAGTGGACGGCGACCCGCAGACGCACGGCGGCAAGGGCACGCTGCGTCTGCGCGTCGTGCAGCGTATTCCCGATTCGAACGCGTCGCTATTGCAACCCGCCGAGCGCTTCCTGCAGCTGACGCAGCCGGTCTCGACAACGCTCGCACGCAATGCCGATTCCGTGCAGCGCGCGTATCGCGAGTATCAGGAGAAGGCACTCGGGCGCACCGGTCTGCGCAAGATGTACATCGGCACGCTGACGTTGTCACTGTTCCTCGCGACCTTCATCGCAATGATGCTCGCGCTCGCGCTCGGCAATCAGCTCGCGCGGCCGCTGTTCCTGCTCGCGCAGGGCACGAAGGAAATTACCGAGGGCGACTACACGCCCAAACGCGAAATCAAGTCACGTGACGAGCTGGGCTTCCTCACGCAGTCGTTCAACGCAATGACGCGGCAGCTCTCGGAAGCGCGCGGGGCGGTCGAGAAAAATCGTATCGCGCTGGAGCATTCGAAGGCGTATCTCGAAAGCATTCTCGCGAACCTGACCGCGGGCGTGTTCGTATTCGACCGGCAGTTCCGGCTGACCACCGCGAATCGCGGCGCCGAGCGGATCTTCCGTCAGCCCTTCCAGACGGTGCTCGGTTCGTCGCTCGATCAGATCGGCGTGCTCGGCGATTTCGGTGCGATGGTGCGCAAAGCTTTTGCCGATCGCGAAGCAGCGAGCGAAGTTGGCCAAAACGACAACGGCCACTGGCAGCAGCAGTTTTCGGTGCCGGTGGCTGGCGAGGCCGAGCCGCTCACGTTGCTCGTGCGCGGCGCGCGCCTCGTCGCGGCGAACGAGCGCGATGCCGAAGACTTGCAGACCTCGGGCTACGTTATCGTCTTCGACGACATCTCCGACGTGATCTCCGCACAGCGTTCGATCGCCTGGGGCGAAGTCGCGCGGCGGCTCGCGCACGAGATCAAGAATCCGCTCACGCCGATTCAACTCTCGGCCGAGCGTTTGCAGATGAAACTCGCCGACAAGCTCGCGCCGTCAGATGCTGACGTGTTGAAGCGCGGCGCGACGACGATCGTCAATCAGGTCGCAGCGATGAAGCAGATGGTCGACAATTTTCGCGACTACGCACGCACGCCACCCGCCGTACTCGCGCATCTGCAGTTGAACGATCTGGTCAGCGAAGTGCTGACGCTGTACGGTATAGAGGAAGGCAAGGGTGCGATCCAGGTCGAGCTTGCGGCATTGCCCGCGATACGCGGCGACGCGACGCAGTTGCGTCAGGTGATCCACAACCTGCTGCAGAACGCGCAGGACGCGGTGGCCGAGGTCGCGCATCCGCGTGTTTTGCTCGAGACGAGGACAGTAGAATACGGAGACCCCGACGCGCAAGGCAAGGCACGCGTCGCGGTACGTCTGACCGTGTCGGATAACGGACCAGGTTTCCCCGCGCGTATCCTCACGCGCGCGTTCGAGCCGTACGTGACGACCAAGGCTAAGGGTACGGGTCTGGGACTTGCGATGGTCAAGAAGATCGTCGACGAACACGGCGCGCGCATCGACATTCGTAATCGCATGAAGGCTGGCGACGTAGTCGAAGGCGCGCAGATTTCGATCCTCTTCCTTCAGCTTGCGGAAGACCCCGCGCATCCGGCGCACAGCAGTGCGTCGCAGGGAACGACAAAAGCAACAGTGCAGACAAGGGCAGCGTAAATGGCAACCATCCTGGTGGTAGATGATGAAATGGGCATCCGGGAATTGCTCTCGGAGATCCTGAGCGACGAGGGACACGTCGTGGAGGCCGCTGAGAACGCGCAGGAGGCGCGCGAGTTCCGTTTGCGTCAGGTGCCGGATCTCGTGCTGCTCGACATCTGGATGCCGGACACCGACGGCGTGACCTTGCTCAAGGAATGGGCTGCGCAAGGTCAGTTGACGATGCCCGTCATCATGATGTCCGGCCACGCGACGATCGACACCGCGGTCGAAGCCACCAAGATCGGCGCGCTCAACTTCCTCGAAAAGCCGATCGCGTTGCAAAAGCTGCTGAAGGCGGTCGAGCAGGGACTCGCGCGTGGTAACGCGGCGCCCGTGCCTGGCGGCGTGGCTGCGAAGCCGGCGCTGCCGGTCAGCGCAACGTCAGTCGCGTCGTCGGCCGCGTTGCCGATACTGTCGAGCGATGGCCTCGGCGGCGGCGCGCTCGCTGCGCAAACCGCATCGATCTCGTTCGACATTCCGCTGCGCGATGCGCGCGACGCGTTCGAACGCGCGTACTTCGAATATCACCTCGCGCGCGAGAATGGCAGCATGACGCGCGTCGCGGAGAAGACCGGGCTCGAGCGCACGCATCTTTATCGCAAGCTGAAGCAACTCGGCGTCGATCTCGGCAAGAACAAGGGAGAGTGAGCGCCATCCGTTGCAGGCGAACGCGGCCCGGCAAGGTTTTTTATGAAAGGGCTTGCTGAACTGCGGATCGCTTGGTATAGTTTCGTTCTTCGTTGGCCCGGTAGCTCAGTTGGTAGAGCAGCGGATTGAAAATCCGCGTGTCGGTGGTTCGATTCCGCCCCAGGCCACCAGGATTCAGCCCCAGGAAATCGCAAGATTCCTGGGGCTTTTCCGTTTGGCGGGCAAGTCGTTGCTTCGGCTTGCCATGCAGTTCGAGCCGCGCGCGTGGGACCGCTAGTGTCGGTGTCGTTCGGTGCCGCGTGATAAAATCGCGCCAGTTCAAGGACTTGCATGCAGGCGTCGCACGCGGTCGTGCAGCGCGCGCATGCGGTGCCGAACGCATCGCAACGCCGAAGCACCCAATCCTTCGTCCGACGATCGGCGGTACAAGCGCCCGGCCACGTTCACGCGCAACCCGCGACCTATACTGCTTTGGACCGGCACAGAGCCGGCACACGTCGCGCCGCGTTGCTTGCATGGCGCATCTCGCGCAGCGCGACGTGGCACTCTCATTCACGGAGTATCACGGTGATCCGCAAAGACGCTAAGCGTAGCGCGCTCGTGCTGTTTTCCGGCGGCCAGGATTCCGCCACGTGTCTCGCGTGGGCGCTCGATCGCTACGACACGGTCGAAACGCTCGGCTTCGATTATGGTCAGCGGCACCGTGTCGAACTCGAGTGCCGCGAGGGGTTCCGTCAGGCCATCGTGCGCGCATTTCCGGCTTGGGCCGGCCGTCTCGGCGACGATCACATGATTGACCTGTCGCTGCTCGGTGCGATCAGCGACACCGCGATGACACGCGAGATCGAGATTGAGGCGACGGCCAATGGTTTGCCGAACACGTTCGTGCCGGGCCGCAATCTGATGTTCATGACGATTGCCGCGGCCATTGCGTATCGGCGCGGCTTGCAGGTGCTGGTCGGCGGGATGTGCGAAACGGACTTCTCGGGCTACCCCGATTGCCGCGACGACACGATGAAGGCGCTGCAGGTCACGCTGAATCTCGGCATGGACAAGCGCTTCGCGCTGGAGACGCCGCTGATGTGGCTCGACAAGGCCGACACGTGGCGTCTCGCCCACGAGCTCGGCGGCGACGAGCTGGTGGAACTGGTACGCGTCGAGACGCATACCTGCTATGTCGGCGAACGCGCCGAGCTGCACGCGTGGGGCTTCGGCTGCGGCGCATGCCCGGCATGCCGGTTGCGCAAGCGTGGCTATGAGGCTTACCTTGCCGGTGAGAAAGTCAGCGAGCCGGTCTGACGGTTCGGGCGGCAGCGCCGATCATTGATTCAGGAACACAGGACAGAAAGCAGCATGACGTACGCGGTGAAGGAAATCTTCTACACACTACAGGGCGAGGGAGCGAATGCCGGCCGGCCGGCCGTGTTCTGCCGCTTCGCGGGCTGCAATCTGTGGTCGGGCCGCGAAGAGGATCGCGCGGAAGCCGTCTGCCGTTTCTGCGATACCGATTTCGTCGGCACCGACGGCGAGAACGGCGGCAAATACCGCACCCCCGAAGAACTGGTCGCGACAATCGCGTCGCAGTGGCCGCAGGGCGAGGGCCAACGTTTCGTCGTGTGCACCGGCGGCGAGCCGATGCTGCAGATCGATCAGCCGCTCGTCGACGCGCTGCACGCGGCGGGCTTCGAAATCGCGATCGAAACCAACGGCTCGCTGCCGGTGCTCGACACGATCGACTGGATCTGCGTGAGCCCCAAGGCCGACGCGCCGCTCGTCGTGACGAAGGGCAACGAACTGAAGGTCGTGGTTCCGCAGGACAACCAGCGTCTCGCCGACTACGCGAAGCTCGACTTCGAGTATTTCCTTGTCCAGCCGATGGACGGACCGTCGCGCGACCTCAACACGAAGCTCGCGATCGATTGGTGCAAGCGTCATCCGCAGTGGCGCCTGTCGATGCAGACTCACAAGTATCTGAACATTCCCTGATTTGCCGTGCTGACGATTACCCGAAAACTCGAATTCGACGCGGGCCACCGCATTCCCGATCACCGCAGCCAGTGCCGTAATCTGCACGGTCATCGCTACGTGCTCGAAATCACGTTGCAAGGCGATCTGGTCGACACCGAAGGCGCACCCGATCGCGGTATGGTGATGGATTTCGCCGACGTGAAGTCGCTCGCAACCGAGCACCTGGTCGACAAGTGGGACCACGCGTTTCTCGTCTATGAAGGCGACACGCAGGTGCGTGGCTTTCTCGACAGCATGGCGGGTCACAAGACGGTCGTGATCGATCGCATTCCCACCGTCGAAAACCTCGCCGCGATTGCGTTCCACATACTCGCGAATGTCTACGACGCGCACTACGGCGTGAACCTGCGCCTGCACAAAGTGCGGCTGTACGAAACGCCGAATTGCTGGGCAGACGTCGTCCGCGACTAGCTCTGCACCTCAAGCCATATCCCGCCGCGCGAGCGAACCTTCGCGTTATTGTCACGGTATGATCGTTCCGACAACCACGCGGAGCGAGTCATGCCGGTTCCCGCATTGCGACGCAGCAGGCTTCGAGGCCGTCATCGCCCCGGTGCCTGCGTGATTCGCTATCTGGCCCCGCTTCGCACTGCAAAACTGCGCGAGGCCAGCCGATGAGCACCTTCACCAATTCCCTCAAACAACGTCTAAAGGACAACGCGCCGCTGTTCGGGCTGTGGCTGTCACTCGGCAGCGACGCCGCGGCCGAAGCGCTCGCGCACGCCGGCTTCGACTGGCTGTTGATCGACATGGAGCACGCGCCCAACGATAGCGGCGGCGTCGAGTCGCAATTGCGCGCGATCGCCGCCGCGCATCTGCCGAGCGAGCCGGTGGTGCGCGTGCCCGCGAGCGAGCCGTGGCTCGTCAAGCACGTGCTTGACGCCGGAGCGCGTACGCTGATGTTCCCTAACATCGAATCCGCTGAAGACGCGGCACGCGCCGTGCGGCTCACGCAATATCCGACCGCCGAGGCGCTCGACGGCCTGCGCGGCGTCGCGGGCGTCGTGCGCGCGGCCGGTTATGGCATGCGCCGCGATTACCTGCAGACGGCCAACGCGCAGATCGCGACGATTGTCCAGATCGAATCGGCGGCCGGCTTGCAGGAGGTCGAGCAAATCGCGGCGACGCCGGGCGTCGATTGCCTGTTCGTCGGGCCGGCCGATCTGGCCGCGAGTCTCGGTCATCTCGGCGACGCGAAGCACGCGGAGGTGCAGGCGGCCATGGCGCGCGTCGTCAGCGCGGCGGACAAGGCCGGCATTGCCGCCGGCATTTTCGCCATGGACGTGGCGGGTGCGCGGCAGCATCGTGATGCCGGCTTTCGCTTCGTCGCGCTGGCCGCCGATGTGATCTGGATGTTGCGCGCGACGCGTCAGGCATTACAGGAGGTGCGGTCATGAACGGCAGAGTGCAGGGTGTTGCCGGGCGCGTTATCGCGCGGGCGACGGCGCGCGTGATCTTCGCCGCGGCGCTGCTCGCGAGTGGCGCGTGGGAGGCCGCATACGCGCAGGATCGCGTCGCGAAGGCGGATGATCCGCAGACACAATCCGCGGTGGCCGACTACAACGCCGGCAACCTCGGCGCGGCGCTGGCCGAATTCCGCCAGGCCGCCGAGCGCGGTAGCCGGCTCGCCCAATTCAATTACGCGATGATGTTGCTCAACGGCGAGGGCGCGCCGGTCAACGTCGACGAAGGCAAGAAGTGGCTACGCAAGGCCGCCGACGCGAACATGTCGCACGCGCAATACGTGTACGGGAAGATGTACGACGATGGCGAGTTCGTCGAGCGCGACCCGGTGGAGGCGCATCGCTGGTTCATGAAGGCGGCCGAGCAGGGGCACGTGCAGGCGGAGCTGGCGCTCGCGAATCAGTTCCTCGATGGGCGAGGCACCGGGCGCGACAACAGGCAGGCGTTCGTCTGGTACAAGAAGGCGGCGCAGGGCGGCGACATGACCGCGCAGTATGTAACCGGCTCGTTCTACGAGCGCGGCGGAGATGGTGTCGACAGGAATCTGAATGTGGCGCGCGCGTATTACGCGGCCGCGGCGGCGCAGGGTGACCCCGCGGCGCGCCTGAAGTATCAGCAATTGAGTGCGCAGCTGCGCGATCAGAAGGAAGTGAAACCGCAGTGACGAAACAGGGCGCCCGCAAGGAGCGCCCTGTGTTCATGTTCTATCGCTGCGTGCGGCCAGTTGCGGTTAGCTCTGCATCAAGCGCTTCTGTCGCGCGACGCTCATGATCAGCCCGATCGCGACGCCCAACGTGGTCAGCGCAGTGCCGCCGTAACTCATGAACGGCAATGGCACGCCGACCACCGGCAGAATCCCGCTTACCATGCCGATATTGACGAACGCGTACGTGAAGAACGCCATCGTCAACGAGCCGGCCAGTAATCGCCCGAACAAGGTCGCGCCATTGGCTGCGATGTAAAGTCCGCGCGCGATCAATAGCATGTATAGCGTGAGGAGCACGATCCCGCCCGCCAAACCGAACTCTTCCGAAAACACGGCGAAGATGAAGTCGGTGTGCTTTTCGGGGATGAACTCCAGATGCGCCTGCGTGCCCTTCAGCCAGCCCTTGCCGAGCGGGCCGCCCGAGCCGATCGCGATGACCGCCTGAATCGTGTGGAAGCCTTTGCCGAGCGGGTCCGAAGTCGGATCGAGCAGCGTGCAGATGCGGTGCTTCTGATAGTCGTGCATCAGCGGCCACTGCACTTCGGGCTGACAGATCTTGTCCTGGAACGCGGCGATCGAACCGACCGCGATCACGGCTGCGATCAGCACCGGCACGATCAGCTTGAAGCTCAGTCCCGCGAAGTAAATCACGAACAAGCCGGCCGCGAACACGAGCACGGCCGTGCCGAGGTCGGGCTGCTTCGCGATCAGCCCGACCGGCACGATGAGGATCGCGAAGCCGACCAGGTAGTCGTACCAGCGCATCACACCTTCGCGGCGGTGGAAGTACCAGGCGAGCATCAGCGGCGTGGCGATCTTCAGGATTTCCGACGGCTGGATTACCACGCCGACGTTGATCCAGCGCTTCGCGCCCTTGCGCGTGAGGCCGAACATGGCGACCGCGACCAGTAACGCGATGCCGAACGTATAAAGCGGAACCGCGAAGCGCATCAGCGTATTGGGCGGCACATTGGCGAGCGCCCACATCAGCACGAAGGTCAGCAGGATGTTGCGCAACTGGTCTTCGACGCGGCCCGGCATGTCGAGGGTCGCGCTGTACAGCGTGACGATGCCCACGCACAGCAGCAGAAATACGATCAGTGCGAGCGGACGGTCGAAGCCCACGAACATCCGTTTGATGCGGTCGAGCCAGGCGCGCTTGTCGAATTGCATGCCTTTCTCCTTATTCGTCGATGCCGCCGGCGGCCGGCTGGCGTGGCGACGCGTCCTGGACGCTGTCCTCGCGGGACGGCGCCGTGGCGGTCGGCGTCGGCTCGCTCGCCGGACGGGGTTTATGCGGGGCGCCGGGCGAACGCGGCGCGGATTTCTTTGCGGCGGCCGAAGCCGAAGCGGGCGTCGCCGCCGACGCCGCTCGCGCGGCGGTAGCCGAAGCCGTGGCCGGTGCGCTGGCCGGCGCCATTGCCGCTGCGCCCGCCGACGCCGCCACCGCCGCAGACGCGCCATTGGCGCCCGAAGCCGCAACAGCCGCGGACGCACCCGAGGCCCCAACAGCCGCTGCCTCCGACGCCCCCGGCATCGGCAGCGCCGTGAAGCCCGCCGCAATCCTGAGGGGCTGAGCGCCTTCACGCGGTGCCGGCACATCGCCGACCTGTGGCGCGGATGCTTCGAGCGTGGTCGATGCCGCTGCCGCGACGGCCGCTGCCTCCGCGCCGGGCTTGTTCCTGCCGATCAGGTAGTAGTCGAGCACCTTACGCGCGATAGGACCGGCGGCCTCCGCGCCCCAGCCGCCGTTTTCGACAATCAGCGCGAGTGCGATCTTCGGTTGATCGACCGGTGCGAACGCGATGAACAGCGCGTGATCGCGCAGATTCTCGGCGATCGCGTGACCCTTGTAGTTCGCGCCCTGCAACGAGTACACCTGGGCGGTGCCGGTCTTGCCGGCCGCCTGGTACGGCGCGCCCGCGAACACTTTGGCTGCCGTGCCGCCCGTCACCACGCCTTCCATCGCGCGCTTGATGAAGTCGATGTCCTGCTGCCTGACATCGATCTTGTCGCTCGGATCACGCACCACCGGCCGCGTTTCCCTGGAGATCGGATTTTCGATGTCGCGCACGAGGTGCGGCTTCATCACGACGCCGTTGTTCGCGAGCGTTGCGGTGGCATGCGCGAGTTGAAGGATGGTGAACGAGTTGTAGCCCTGGCCGATGCCGAGGCTGACCGTCTCGCCTTCGTACCACTTCTGCTGTTCGGGGCGGCGGTACGCGCGACGCTTCCAGTCGGTCGATGGCAGGATGCCCTTCGCCTCGCCTGCGATGTCGATGCCGGTGATCTGCCCAAAGCCCCACGGCTTCATGAAGTTCGCGATGTTGTTCACGCCGAGGTCGTGCGCGAGCATGTAGAAGTACGTGTCGTTCGACACGACGATCGCGCGATTCATGTCGATCCAGCCTTGGCCCGAGCGCACGTCGTTACGGAACGTGTGGCCGCCGAACGTGTAGTAGCCGGGGTCCTGGAAGCCCCAGCTCGGCGTGCGCTTGTGCAGTGTCAGCGCGGCGAGCGCCATGAACGGCTTGTAGGTCGAGCCCGGCGGATAGGTGCCGTGCAGCGGCCGGTTCAGAAGCGGGTGGTCGGGCGAGTTGTTCAGCTCGTCCCACGTCTGCTGGTCGATGCCGTCGACGAATGAGTTCGGATCGAAGCTCGGCGCCGACACGAATGCGAGCACATCGCCAGTCGATGGTTCGATCGCGACGAGCGCGCCGCGGCGTCCGGCGAACGCCTGCTCGGCGACCTGCTGAAGGCCGATGTCGAGCGACAGCACGAGATTGTTGCCCGGCGTCGCCTGGGTGCGCGACAGCGTGCGCACGGGGCGGCCGCCCGCCGTCACCTCGACTTCCTCGAAACCGGTCTGGCCGTGCAGCTCGGTTTCGTAGCTCTGCTCGACGCCGATCTTGCCGATGTAATCGGTGCCCTTGTAGTTGTTCGCGTCCAGGCGCGGATCGTAGTGGTCTGGATCGCTGTCGTTCTGATCGCTGGCGTCGTCGATACGGTCCTGGTCGCGCTGCGAAATCCGTCCGATATAGCCGATCACGTGGGCAGCGGTCGGCCCGAGCGGGTACTGGCGGAACAATCGCGCGCGCACTTCGACGCCGGGGAAGCGGAAGCGCTGCGCCGTGAAGCGCGCGACTTCGTCATCGGTCAGGCGCGTGCGGATTGGCAGACTCTCGAAGTTCTTCGAGTCTTCCAGCAGCTTCTTGAAGCGGCGGCGGTCGCGCGCGTCGATCGAGACGACCGTGGCGAGGTTGTCGATCACGTTCTCGAGCGTGTCGTTCAACTTCGACGGGGTGATTTCGAGCGTATAAGCCGAGTAGTTCTTGGCGAGCACGACGCCGTTGCGGTCGGTGATGATGCCGCGGTTCGGCACGATCGGCGCGACGGAGATGCGGTTTTCATCGGCCTGCAACGAGTACTTGCTGTAGTGCCAGACCTGCAGGAACAGGAAGCGGAAGCCGATCAGCCCGAAGCAGACGAACACGAACAGGCCCGCCGCCGCGACGCGCAGGCGGAACTTCGTGAGCTGCTGTTGAGTGTCCTTGAATTCGGTCATGCGATTCTGCAAAAGGCCCGTCTGCGGCCATCAAGAGAGTGCGTGCCCCAACCGGCCGCGGCCGGTGGGCGCAACGCGGGATCAAATGGGCCGCGTGTCGTCCGGGTCGGCGGGTCGGCGCTGCGGCATCAGCAGCAAGATGCTCGCAACCGGCCACAGCGCGGCTTCGACGAAACCGTCGATCAGATAGCTCCAGCCCGGAAATGCCGCACCGGTCAACAGCCGTATCACAAACGGCACCAGTTGCGCGACGACGAGCAGCGGCATCACCGCGAACGTTTGCACGCCAAGCGACATCCACAGCACGCGGCGATGAATCGTGATCGCGCCGTACGACAGCAGCGTGTACGCGAGCGCGTGCTCGCCGAGCAGGCTCGCGTTGTGCACGTCCATCAGCAGGCCGAGCAGAAACGCGATGCCCATGCCGACCTTGCGCGGCTGATGCACATTCCAGAAAAGCAGCACGAGCGCGACGAAATCCGGTACGCCGGCGAGACGCCCCCAGGGCATCAGGTTCAGCAGGAACGCCGCGGCGAGGCTGAACGCGATGAAGTACGGATTGACCGGCTGCAGGATGTATTGCGGGCGGTTCATGGCTGAGCCCCCGGCGCGGCCTGCGGCTTCGCGTTCTTCGCGGCGACCGCCTTGTCGGCTTTTCTCTCGGCAGCGGGCTTCTCGGACTTCTTGTCGGCGGCGGCTCTGGCCGGCGCTTTTTCCGTGGTTTTGGCGGCGGGCTTTTCGGCCGTAGCCTTATTGGCGGCGGTGTCCTCGCCCGGCTTGGCTGTGGATTTGTCCGCGACGCCCTTGCCGCCCTTCTTCGCTTTCGCGTCCTTCGCGACGGTGGCCGCGTCGGGTTCGGCAGCCGGGCGCGGCGGCGCGTCGTTCTGGACGTGCAGCACGAGCACCTGACGTGCGCCGCGCACCGCCGCGATGGGCAGACTGATCACGCGCGCAAACGCGGTGTCGGCCTGCTTATCGACGCGCACGACCTTCGCGACCGGCAGCCCCGGCGGATACACGCCGTCGAGGCCGCTCGTGACGAGCTCGTCGCCGGTCTGCACGTCGGCGCTGATCGGCACGAAGCGCAGATCGAGCGTGTCTCCCTTCGGCGTGCCGTAGATCACGCTGCGCAAGCCGGTGCGCAGGATTTCGACCGGCACGGCCTGGTCCTTGTCCGTCAGCAGCGTGACTTCCGCCTGCAGCGGGAACACCCGGGTGACCTGGCCGATCACGCCGTCTTCGTCGACGACCGGCGAGCCGTTCTGGACACCTTGTTGCGCGCCGCGTCCGATCACGACCTTCTGGGTGAATGGATCGCGCGTGTCGTACTGGATTTCGGCGGGCAGCGATTGCGTGGTCAGGCGCTGCGACAGTTGCAGCAGCGCGCGCAGATGGCCATTTTCGGCGGCGAGCGACGCCGCCGTATTGGCTTGCTGCGACAGTTGCAGGTCCTTCGTGCGCAGCTTCTCGTTTTCCTGGCGTAATGTGGCGCTCGTCACGGCGATGTCGGCGGCGCCCAGGAAGATATCGCGCGGCACGAGCGCCGCGCGCTGCAACGGATAAAGTCCCGCGCCGAGCACGCCGCGGACGATTTCGAGCGTCTGGAAGCGGGCATCGGAGATCAGCAGGGCGAGCGCCAGCACGACGAAGAACACCAGCCGGGCGAGAGCGGAGGGGCCTTGCTTGAACAGGGGCGGCGGACTGTATTCCATGGTCGGCGCCGGGGGCGTGAGCGGTTGGGTGAGACGGTGGCGCGCAAGGTGCGTGCGGTCAGCGCGCGTCGGCTGGTCGGCCCAGCCGACGACAAAGCGGCCCACAAGGGGCCGTGTGCCAGATCCGCGCTACTGACATGGGAGAAAAGCTCGCTTACTCGTACGAGAAGATGCTGCCGAGCTTGTCCATGCGTTCGAGCGCCATGCCCGAGCCGCGCACCACGCAGGTCAGCGGGTCTTCGGCGACGAGCACCGGCAGGCCGGTCTCTTCGGCGAGCAGGCGGTCCAGATCGCGCAGCAGCGCGCCGCCACCGGTCAGCATCATGCCGCGTTCGGCGATGTCCGCGCCGAGTTCCGGCGGTGTCTGTTCGAGCGCGATCTTCACCGACGACACGATCTGGTTCAGCGGATCGGTCAGCGCTTCGAGGATTTCGTTGCTGGAAATCGTGAAGCTGCGTGGAATGCCTTCCGACAGATTGCGGCCTTTCACTTCCATTTCCTTGACTTCCGAGCCCGGGAACGCGGAGCCGATTTCCTTCTTGATGGCTTCGGCGGTCTGTTCGCCGATCAGCATGCCGTAGTTGCGGCGGATGTAGTTGACGATCGCTTCGTCGAACTTGTCGCCGCCGACGCGTACCGAGCCCTTGTACACGATACCACCGAGCGAGATCACGCCGACTTCGGTCGTGCCGCCGCCAATGTCGACGACCATCGAACCCGTTGCCTCCGACACCGGCAGGCCCGCGCCGATCGCCGCGGCCATTGGTTCTTCGATCAGGTACACCTGCGAGGCGCCTGCGCCGTGCGCGGCTTCCTTGATCGCCCGGCGCTCGACCTGGGTCGAGCCGCACGGCACGCAAATGATGATGCGCGGCGACGGCGAGAACATGCGCGATTCATGAGCGGTCTTGATGAACTGCTTGATCATCTGCTCGGTGACGGTGAAGTCGGCGATCACGCCGTCTTTCATCGGGCGGATCGCCTCGATGTTGCCCGGCACCTTGCCGAGCATCTGCTTGGCTTCCTTGCCGACTGCCTGAATGGTCTTCTTGCCGTTGGGACCGCCTTCCTGGCGGATCGACACGACCGACGGTTCGTCGAGAACGATGCCCTTGCCGCGCATATAGATAAGCGTGTTGGCGGTGCCGAGGTCAATGGCCAGATCGTTGGAGAAGTAGCTGCGCAAAAAACCGAACATTCAAAATCCTGTCTCGCGGGGGCCGGGCCTCGCACCGTATGCGTAGGGCGGCAGCGGAATAAACAACAGCTTCAACCGGGCGAAGTGGCGCCACAGGAACTTGAAGCTGCGGGGGAGTCTACCGGAGGCCGTTGCAAAGCCAGGGCGGAAAGCTTCGGACGTTGTTGGAATTGTCCGTAAGGCCTTGGTAAGTCGGTCCGGGTTTGGGTCGAACGCGTAATGATACCTTATAATTTTGGATGTTTTGCAGGAAACGGAAGGCACTTTTTAACCCTGCCATTCCTTTTCTATTCTTGTCCTATCTTGTCGTAACCCGCTGTTACAACGCGATTTTTTGAAAGTGTTGTGACCTTCCACCCTTTCCGGTGACTGCATGGCTCTGACCCTGATCGATGTAAAACGCATCGCGCATCTCGCGCGGCTCGAACTGGCCGATGCCGACGCCGAGCACACGCGTGCCCAGCTCAATGATTTCTTCGGCCTCGTCGAACAGATGCAGGCGGTCGATACCACCGGCATTGCGCCGCTTGCTCACCCGATCGAGCAGATCGAAGACGTCGCGCTGCGTCTGCGTGACGACGCCGTCACCGAGGCGGTCGAGCGCGAGGCTTTCCAGCGCCCCGCGCCGGCCGTGCAGGACGGCCTGTACCTCGTGCCGAAGGTGATCGAATAAGACCCGCCGGGCAGACTCCGGGTCCGGCCCCGGCGCGATCCTCTGCGCCGCAGCCGCGCGGCCGCGTCGCGAACCACGCCGGACCGGTCTGCCAACGGGCAACCGAACGCCTCCACGGCAGCGTGACCGCGCTGCCGCGCTTTCCAGGATAAAACGCAATGCATGAAAAAAGTCTGACCGAACTGCGCGCCGCGCTCGCGGCCAAGGAATGCTCCGCAGTCGAACTGGCGCAGCTGTACCTCAAGCGGATCGACGCGGCCAATAGCCTGAACGCGTTCATCCAGGTCGACCCCGAACTCACGCTCACCCAGGCGAATGCCGCCGACGCGCTACTGCACACCGGCCACGCCGGCCCGCTCGTCGGCCTGCCGATCGCGCACAAGGACGTGTTCGTCACGAAGGGCTGGCGCTCCACGGCCGGCTCGAAGATGCTCGCGAATTACGAAAGCCCGTTCGACGCGACCGTGGTCGCGCGTCTGCAAAACGCCGGCATGGTGTGCGTCGGTAAGACCAACATGGATGAGTTCGCGATGGGCTCGTCCAACGAGAATTCATACTTCGGCCCGGTGCAGAATCCGTGGGACCGCAAGGCGGTGCCGGGCGGTTCGTCGGGCGGCTCCGCGGCCGCCGTGGCCGCGCGCCTCGCGCCCGCCGCGACCGGCACCGACACCGGCGGCTCGATCCGCCAGCCGGCGTCGTTCTCGGGCATCACCGGCATCAAGCCGACGTACGGCCGCGTGTCGCGCTACGGCATGATCGCGTTCGCGTCGTCGCTCGATCAGGGCGGCCCGATGGCGCAAAGCGCAGCGGACTGCGCGACGCTGCTCAACGCAATGGCCGGCTTCGACGAGCGCGACTCGACCAGCCTCGCGCACGCGCACGAGGACTACACCCGCTACCTCGGCAAGTCCTGGCAAGACGGTGGCGCGGACAAGCCGCTCGCCGGTCTGCGCATCGGTCTGCCGAAAGAGTACTTCGGCGCCGGTCTTGCCGACGACGTGCGCGCGTCCATCGACGCGGCGTTGAAGCAGTACGAAACGCTCGGCGCGACGCTCGTCGAGGTGTCGCTGCCGAAAACCGAACTGTCGATTCCGGTCTACTACGTGATCGCGCCGGCGGAAGCATCGTCGAACCTGTCGCGTTTCGACGGCGTGCGCTTCGGCCATCGCGCGGCCGAGTACCGCGATCTGCTCGACATGTACAAGAAGTCGCGCGCCGAAGGCTTCGGCCCGGAGGTGAAGCGCCGCATTCTGGTCGGCACCTACGTGCTGTCGCACGGCTATTACGACGCGTACTACCTGCAGGCGCAGAAGATCCGCCGCATCATCGCGCAGGACTTCCAGGAAGCGTTCAGGCAGTGTGACGTGATCATGGGACCGGTCGCACCGTCGGTGGCATGGGACATCGGCGCGAAGGGCGACGATCCCGTGCAGATGTATCTGGCCGACATCTATACGCTGTCGGTGAGCCTCGCTGGCCTGCCGGGCATGAGCGTGCCGTGCGGCTTCGGCGCGGGCGCGAATGCGCAGCGTCCGGTCGGTCTGCAGATCATCGGCAACTATTTCAACGAAGCCCGGATGCTCCAGGTGGCCGACGCGTTCCAGCGCGCGACCGACTGGCACCGTCAGGCACCGGCAGGAGTGTGAGCACCATGACCAAACAATGGGAAGTCGTGATCGGTCTGGAGACCCACGCGCAGTTGTCGACGCATTCGAAAATCTTCTCGGGCACCGCGACGAAATTCGGCGCCGCGCCGAATACCCAGGCGAGCCCCGTCGATCTGGCTTTGCCGGGCACGCTGCCGGTGATGAATCGCGGCGCCGTCGAGCGCGCCATTCAATTTGGTCTCGCGATTGGCGCAACGGTCGCGCCGCGCAGCATCTTCGCCCGCAAGAATTACTTCTACCCCGATCTGCCGAAGGGCTATCAGATCAGCCAGTACGAAATCCCCGTCGTGCAGGGCGGTCAGGTGACGATCCAGGTGCCGGCCAATGAAAAGGCGGGCAAGGAAGCGTACGAGAAAACCATCAACCTGACGCGCGCCCATCTCGAGGAAGACGCAGGCAAGTCGCTCCACGAAGACTTCGCGGGCATGACCGGCATCGACCTGAATCGCGCCGGCACGCCGCTGCTCGAAATCGTCACCGAGCCGGACATGCGCAGCGCGGCTGAAGCGGTGGCCTACGCGAAGTCGCTGCATACGCTCGTCGTGTGGCTCGGCATCTGCGACGGCAACATGCAGGAAGGCTCGTTCCGTTGCGACGCGAACGTGTCGGTGCGCCCGCTCGGTCAGAAGGAATTTGGCACGCGCGCCGAGATCAAGAACCTGAACTCGTTCCGCTTCCTCGAAGAGGCGATCCAGTACGAAGTGCGGCGCCAGATCGAGCTGATCGAAGACGGCGGCACGGTGGTGCAGGAAACGCGTCTGTACGATCCGGACAAGCGCGAAACGCGTTCAATGCGCAGCAAGGAAGACGCGCACGACTACCGTTATTTCCCCGACCCCGACCTGATGCCTCTCGTGATCGACGCCGCGTGGGTCGAGCGCGTGAAGAGCGAGATGCCTGAGCTGCCGGAAGCGATCCAGCAGCGCTTCATAGCGCAGTACGGCCTCACGCCGTACGACGCGAACGTGCTGACCGCGAGCAAGGCGACGGCCGCCTATTTCGAGGCGGTGGCCGCGAAGGCCGGTGCGGCAAACGCGAAGGTTGCGGCGAACTGGGTGATGGGCGAGGTGTCGTCGCAACTCAATCGCGAAGGTCTCGACATTTCCGCGTGCCCGGTCTCGGCCGCGCAGCTCGCGCTGCTGCTGCAACGCATTGCCGACGGCACGATCTCGAACAAGATCGCGAGGGAAATTTTCCTCGCGATCTGGGAAGAAAAGGCCACCGACGAAGCCGCCGCCGATCGCATCATCGAGGCGAAGGGCTTGAAGCAGATTTCGGACACCGGCGCGCTCGAAGCGATCATTGACGAAGTGCTCGCCGCCAATCAGAAATCGGTCGACGAATACCGCGCAGGCAAGGAAAAGGCATTCAACGCGCTGATCGGCCAGGCGATGAAGGCGACCAAAGGCAAGGCCAATCCCGCTCAGGTCAATGAATTGCTCAAGAAGAAATTGTCCTGAGTAGATGTGCCGCGGCCGGGCGTGGTTACGCCTGCGCCACCAAGGGCTGTTGCCGGATCGAAAGCGGGGCAACAGCCCGTTTTATTTTGCGGACCCGCTTCAAGCGCATAGGCGTAGCCAAGCGTAGACCACGGAGTGCGTGCATGGCGAAGCAACCTGATCTCGACGATTTCCGCGTCCCGTATTTCGACGACGGCAAGAAGAAAAATCACTTTTCGCTCGACCAGTTCGATCCCAAGGCGAAGCCGTTTTCAACCGGCTCGAAGGACGCGGACCGCGCGCGTCTGTCGGAGATCGGCATGCTGCTCGACAATCTGCAGGAGCGGCTGCATGCGCAACGCAAGCGCCGCATGCTGCTGGTGCTGCAAGGCATGGACACGAGCGGCAAGGACGGCACGATTCGCGCGGTGTTCCACGAAGTCGATCCGCTCGGCTTGCGCATCGTGCCGTTCCGGGCGCCCACGCCCATCGAACTCGCGCACGACTTCCTGTGGCGCGTGCATTTACATGCGCCTGCGGCCGGCGAGCTGACGATCTTCAACCGCAGTCACTACGAAGACCTGCTCGTGCCGACCGTGCAGGGCGAACTCGACGCCGCCGCGTTCGAGCAGCGCTGCCGCCATATCCGTCATTTCGAGGAGATGCTCGCCGACAGCGGTACGACGATCGTCAAGTGCATGCTGCACATTTCAAAGGACGAGCAGCGCGCGCGTTTGCAGGCGCGCATCGACGATCCGCTCAAGCACTGGAAATTCGACGTGTCGGATCTCGAAGCGCGCAAGCAGTGGGACGCGTATCAGTCCGCCTATCGCGACGCGCTGGCCGCGACGTCGACCGAGTACGCGCCGTGGTACGTGATCCCGGCCGACTCGAAGACGCATCGCAACTTGATGATCGCCGAACTGCTGCTGCGCACACTCAACGCGCTGAAGCTCGAATATCCGCCCGCCAAGGAATCGCTGAAGGGCGTCAAGGTCGAGTGAGCGCGAGCGCCCCTTCTGGCTTCAGAAACGAATCGAATAAAAGGAACAACATGTTGCGTGTGATTACCGCCAACCTCAACGGCATCCGCTCGGCGGCGAAGAAGGGTTTTTTCGACTGGTTCGGTGCACAGGGCGCCGACGTGCTATGCGTGCAGGAAATCAAATGCTCGCAGGACGACATGACGCCGGAGTTCATGGCGCCGCACGATTTCACCGGCTATTTCCAGCACGCGGTGAAAAAGGGCTATAGCGGCGCTGGCGTTTATACGCGTCATGAGCCGGACGAAGTGGTGATCGGCTTCGGCAGCGAGGAGTTCGACCCTGAAGGGCGGTATGTCGAACTGCGCTTCGGCAAGCTGTCGGTGATCTCGGTGTACGTGCCGTCGGGCTCGAGCGGCGACGATCGCCAGCAGGCCAAGTTCCGTTTCATGGACGAGTTCATGCCGCATCTCGCCGGGCTGGCGAAGGAACGCGAAGTGATCCTGTGCGGCGACGTGAACATCGTGCACAAGGAAATCGACATCAAGAACTGGAAGAGCAACCAGAAAAATTCGGGGTGTCTGCCGGAAGAGCGCGCCTGGCTCGACAAACTGTTCGGCGAAGTCGGCTACGTCGACGTGTTCCGCACGCTCGACCCGCGACCCGAGCAGTACACGTGGTGGAGCAATCGCGGTCAGGCGTATGCGAAGAACGTCGGGTGGCGGATCGATTATCAGATCGCCACGCCCGGCATCGCGAGCAAGGCGAAGCGCACCGAGGTGTTCCGCGATATCAAGTTCAGCGACCACGCGCCGCTGACCGTCGATTACGACCACAAGGTGAAGAAGTAAGCCGACCGCCGCAGCGCGAGGAGCGCCGTGGCCCGCCAGCAGCAGGTGGAAGCGGGTATCAGTCGCGCACCGGCGTACGGGTCGGCCGGCCGATGCCCGCGTAGTCGGGCAGCGCGTCGACGCTCTTGCCGATCGCCTTCGCGTACAGCGGCAGCATGTCTGGCAGCCGCTTGATGATGTCTTCGCGGCGCGCCTGCGGGTACGGGTGTACGTAGATGAAGCCGCGCTCGCCATTGCCGCGAGTCGCCTGCGCGAGCTTGTCCCACAGCGTGACCGCCGCGCGCGGATCGAAGCCGGCGCGCGATGCGATATCGCTGCCGATTACGTCGGCTTCGGTCTCGTCGGTGTCCTCGTATTTCATTTCCAGCAGACGCGAGCCGATGCCGAGCGGCGCCATGCCCAGATCGGCGAGGCCGAACAGTTGCGGGATCGTGCCGGTCGAGTCGAGCTGGCTCGCCTGCAGCTGGCCGAGCCGCATGCGCGCGTGCTCGCGCAACGCATGCGCGATTTCGTGGCCGATCAGCATGGCGAGTTCGTTGTCGTTCAAGCGCACGCGATCGATTATCCCGCTGTAGACGACGATCTTGCCGCCCGGCAGGCAGTACATGCGGATGTCGTTGGAGCGCACCACCGCGACTTCCCACTTCCAGCCCTTTGCTCGCTCGTTCCATTTCAACGAGTACGGAATCATCCGGTCGATGATCGAGCGCACGCGCGTTACCCGTGCGTCGGTGTCGCCGTACAGACGTTTCGCGTGGCTCGCGCCGTAGACGATCTGGCTGAACTCCTCGGCGGCCTGGGTCTCGAGCATTGGCGAGGGGATCAGGTTGCGGAACACCATGTAGCCGCCGTAACGCAGTTGCGGGCTGACGTAGTACGGCGGCGGCACGGCCGCGGGGGCCGCAGCCGTAGCGGGAGCTTTGGCGGTGGCGGCGGGTTGCGCGGACTGCTGCGCGGGGCTGGACGGGGCGGGGCCCGGAGCGCCGCCGCTAGCGGCGGTCGTGCTCGGGGCCCCGGCGTTGGCGCCGGCCGCTTTGCCGTCATTCGTGCCCAGGCTGGCGCCGGGCGCCGCCGATGTCGCGTTTTCCGCGCTGGCTGCGCCGGTTGCCGCCGCGCCTGCCGCGTAGGCGCCCGACGGCATCGCCAGCGCGACGCTCGCGCAGCCGAGCCACCATGCGGCGCCGAGCGCCGTGCAGCGCGCGCCTGTCGAAAACCGTACCTTCACGACCGGTCTCTCCACGGGGCGATACGCAACAGCAGCAGCATGCCGGGCACTGCGAGCGCGGTACACAGGAGGAAGTAGTCGAACCAGCCCATCCGCGCGACCACATAACCGCTCGCCGCCGACGCGAGCGTGCGCGGCACCGACGCGAGGCTCGTGAACAGCGCGAACTGCGTCGCGGTGTAGCGCGGATCCGTGGTGCTGGCAATGTATGCGGTGAACGCAGCCAGCGTCAGGCCGGTGGCGAAGGTCTCGAAGCCGTAGACGAGCGCGAGCGCGACCGAACGCGGGTCGAGCTGCACGCTCCAGTCGATGCCGACGATGGACAGCAGCTTCGTCGTCCCCTGGCCGAGCGCGACGGCGATGGCGTAAATCGCCGCAAGGCCGGGCGAATCGGGGCCGAGATGGGCGAGCCACGCGAAGCCGAGCGTCGACACCATCTGCAGGAAACCGAAAATCCACAAGCCGCGGCCGATGCCGATCTTCATCAGCCAGATTCCGCCGATGATCCCGCCAGCGAGGCTCGCGCCAAACGCGGTGGTCTTCGCGATCACACCAATCTGCGTGCGCGAAAAGCCGATGTCGAGGAAGAACGACGTGGACAGCGTGGTCGCCATCGTATCGCCGAGCTTGTACAGAAAGATGAAGCCGAGCACGAAGAGGGCCTCGCGCCAGCCGTCGCGCTGAATGAACTCCCTGAACGGCTCGACGATCGCCTCGCGCAGATTCTTCGGGGGCTTGCCGTGCACCTCGGGTTCGCGCACGACCAGGGTCATCAGAACGCCCGGCAGCATGAACGCGGCCGTCACGATGAACACGGTGCTCCACGGCAGGTGATCGGACAAAATCAGCGCGAGCGAACCGGGCACGAGCGCCGCGATCTTGTACGCGTTCACGTGCACCGCGTTGCCCAGTCCCTGTTGCGTGTCGCTGAGCAATTCACGCCGGTAGGCATCGATCACGATGTCGGAGCTCGCGCCGAAGAACGCGACCAATGCGGTCAGCGCGGCGACGGTCCAGATCGATTCGCGCGGCGACACGAAGCCGAGTGTCGCCATTGCCCCCGCCACCAGCAACTGCGTGAGGAGCATCCAGCCGCGCCGTCGGCCGGGCCGCCAGCCGGGCACGCGCGGCGCGTAGCGGTCCATCAGCGGCGCCCAGACGAATTTCCATGTGTACGGAAACTGGATCAGCGCAAACAGGCCGATTTCCTTCAGATTGACGCCTTCCGAGCGCAGCCACGCCTGCACGAGGTAGACGAGCGTAAACAGCGGCAATCCCGACGTAAAACCGAGAAAGACGCAAATCAGCATGCGCGTATTCAAAAACGCGCGCCAGCCGGGATGTTCTTCGTGAGCGGTAAGTGCGGGCGCCTCGTGCGGCGGGTTCGACATGTGGATAAGTGAGGTTAGCTTTTCTTGACGCGATAGACCGCAAGACTACCACGCCAGTTCACGCCCCAACGCACCACCTGTCCGTCGTGAAGCACGACGCGATCGAGAATTTCGATGCCGACTTCGGGCGCGAGCGCTTCGAAGTCCCTGATCGTGAGCACGCGCACGTTCGGCGTGTTGTGCCATTGATAAGGCAGCGACTTCGACACCGGCATGCGCCCTTGCAGCACCGACAGCCGGTGCGCCCAGTAGCCGAAATTCGGAAACGACACGATGCATTCCTTACCGACGCGCACCGTCTCGCGCAGGATCGCCGCTGTCTGATGAATGGTCTGCAAGGTTTGCGACAGCACGGCGAAATCGAAGCTGCCGTCTTCGAACAGGCGCAGTCCGTCTTCGAGATTCTGCTGGATCACGTTGACGCCGTTCTGCGTCGCGGCGAGCACGCCGGCGTCGTTGATCTCGATGCCGTAACCCTGCACGTCCAGTTCCTCGCTCAATAGCGACAGCAACGAGCCGTCGCCGCAGCCGAGATCGAGCACGGTCGAGCGCGGTTCGACCCAGCGGGCGATCGCGCGGAAGTCCGGGCGCGATGCCAGGTAATCAAGGGCTCGCTGGTTCATGCGTTGACCTCGTTTGCAATGCGTTCGTAGTAGGCGCGCAGCAGGTTGTGATAGCGCGCGTCGTCGAGCAGGAAGGCGTCGTGGCCATGCGGCGCGTCGATTTCCGCGTAGGTGACCGTGCGCTTGTGGTCGAGCAGCGCCTTCACCAGTTCGCGCGAGCGTGCCGGCGCGAAACGCCAGTCGGTCGAGAAGCTCGCGATCAGATACTTCGCAGTAGTGTGCGCGAGCGCGGCGGTCAGATCGCCGTCGAAGGCCTTGGCCGGGTCGAAGTAGTCGAGCGCGCGCGTGATCAGCAGGTAGGTGTTCGCATCGAAATAGTCGGCGAACTTGTCGCCCTGATAGCGCAGATACGATTCCACTTCGAATTCGACGTCGAAGCTGAAGTTGTAGTCATCGAGCGCGCCTTCCGCGCGACGCAGCGAGCGGCCGAATTTTTCGGCCATGTCGTCGTCCGACAGATACGTGATGTGTCCGATCATCCGTGCGACGCGCAGGCCGCGTTTCGGTTTCACGCCGTGCGCGTAGTAGTTGCCGCCGTGGAAGTCGGGGTCCGACAGGATCGCCGAGCGCGCGACCTCGTTGAACGCGATGTTTTGCGCGGACAGCTTCGGCGTCGACGCAATCACGATGCAATGCGCGACACGCTCCGGATACATCATGCTCCACGCGAGCGCCTGCATGCCGCCGAGACTGCCGCCCATCACGGCGGCGAAGCGCGTGATGCCCAACGCGTCGGCGACGCGCGCCTGCGCGTTGACCCAGTCTTCGACGGTGACGACTGGAAACGTCGCCCCGTACGGCTTACCGGTGGCGGGGTCGAGGCTCATCGGCCCGGTCGAGCCGAAGCACGAGCCGAGGTTGTTCACGCCGATGACGAAAAATTTGTCGGTATCGAGCGGCTTGCCCGGACCGACCATGTTGTCCCACCAGCCGATGTCCTTCGGATTGTCGGCGTACACGCCCGCCACGTGATGCGATGCGTTCAGCGCGTGGCACACGAGCACCGCATTGCTGCGCGCGGCATTGAGCGTGCCGTAGGTCTCGACCATCAAGTCGTAGCCTGCAAGCGAGCTGCCGTTGCGCAACGGCAGCGGCTCGGTGAAATGCATTTTTTGGGGAGCGACGACGCCGATGGATTCCATTCATTCCGCCATTGAGTCAACAGGGCGGCTAAACGGCGTCGGCGAAGCACGAAGAGAAGGGCGGTGTGCGCAGCTGACGACCTCTTTAGCCGCATTTATAGTGAACCGCGGGCCTAGAGCCAAGGGTTCGCGCGCCCGCAATCGAGTCAGCAAATCGGCGCGTAAAAGGGTGTGAAACCGCGTGCAACGTGTTCGGGATGCCCTGACGCGGTCCGTTATGCATCGGAGGGCCGCGGCGGTATCAGGCGCAAAGTATAGCGGAAAACTCCACGCCGCAGCGGCGCGGACGGTGCCGCGCGAGGGGGCGAGCCTCGCGTATTACTGAAGAATCAGCAGCAGTTGTGCGTCCGCTTGTTCGGCGGGCGGGCGCGTGAAACCGCTGCGCACATAGCGGTGCCAGCGGCCGATCACATAGCTCAGCAGCAGGCTCGCGCGAATCGCGGGATCGTAGTCGGCGGGCAGCGCGGTGGTTTGCGGCACGGACTGCGGGTCGGTGTTGCCCGTGGCGTGGTTATCAGCATGGGCGAGCGCTTCGGTCTGCGCGAGCCTCAAGCATTGCTTCAGCGATGCCTCGATACGCTCGAGCATCTGGTTCACGCGCTCGGTCAGCCGCTCGTGCTCGCCGACCAGCGCCTCGCAGGTCAGCACGCGCGTCATGCCCGGATTTTTAGCCGGAAAGTTGAGCAGCATCAGCGCGATCGCGCGCGCCTGCAGCACGCCGTTGCTTTCGCGGCTGGTGATCTGGTTGATGAGCCCGAACAACGTCTGTTCGATGAACTCGATCAAACCGTCGAACATTTGCGCCTTGCTCGCGAAATGGCGGTACAGCGCGGCTTCGGATACGCCGAGCCGGGCGGCGAGGGCGGCCGTGGTGATCTTTTCGTTCTTCGGTGCCTCGAGCATGCCAGCAAGCGTCTGCAGGATGTGCACGCGACGCTCGCCTGGTTTCGGACGCAGCGGGCGTGCGGCGGCGGGCGCTGCGGGGGAGGCTTCGGCTGAGGCTTCGTCAGGCTTGTCGATCGGCTGCATGGCTGTCGTCCCCCGGCTGATGTCGTTGGCTGCTCTCGTCGCTACTGTCCCGGCTGGGGTTCCTTCCATCGAACCGAGCGCATGCCCGGTCGCAACGATTTTAGCGAACGGATGCTGCGGTCGACATAATGCGGCCGGCCGGTGCCCGGCAGACGAGTCGGCGCGCCGTCCGCATGCGGCTTGCGCGGCAGATGACCGGTGAACCATACGGTGCGGATGCCGAGCCGCCGGTAGTTTTTCAGATGCGAGCGCGTGTCCTCGACGAGGATCGCGTCTTTCAGCGACACGTGCGCGTCGCGCATCGCGCGGCGCAGCATCGCGTGATCCGGTTTCGCGCGCCATTGGCGGCGATCGCGCATGTGCTCGATCGCGATCACGCGCTCGAACAGCCGCTCGATGCGCAACTCGGCGAGCACCGCGCGCGCGTACGTTTCGGGCGCGTTGGTCAGCACGATCTTGCGGCCCGGCAGAGCCGTGAGCAGGCGCGCGACACCGCGCTCGTGGCGGATCATCGAGCAGAGGTCGGGGAACGTATGAACGACCTTCAGAAAGTCGTGCGCGTCGAGCGGATGGTGGCGCGTGAGGCCGAGCAGCGCCGCGCCGTAGCGCTGCGTGTAGCCGACGCGCAGACGGTTGGCTTCGTTGATATCGACGTGCAGTGCATCGACGATGTACTGCGTCATGCCGCGATTGATCGCCGGGAAAATGGCATGCGACGCGCGGTGCAGCGTGTTGTCGAGATCGAACAGCCAGACCGGCTTGCCGCCCGCGATGTCAGGGCGGCGGCGCCGCGAAGTGGGGGTGCGCATGGTGGAGGTCTTCAGGCGCCGGCGGGCGCTTCATGCTGCCGATGCGGAAAGTTTGCGGTCTCCGCACTCGGACGGCGCGCCCCGCCGGCCAGCCGCGAGGTGGGGCACAGGTGTCGCGTTGAGGTGGCGCGACGCCTGTAACGGGGGGCGCAACAATTAGTGCGAGCGGATCATCGTGCCGAACGGCTGCTCGGTCAGGATCTCGAGCAGCACCGAGTGCTCGATGCGGCCGTCGATGATGTGCACCGAACGCACGCCGCTCTTCGCCGCATCGAGCGCGGACGAGATTTTCGGCAGCATGCCGCCGGAGATCGTGCCGTCTTCGAACAGGCCGTCGATTTCGCGTGCCGACAGGTCGGTGAGCAGATTGCCTTCCTTGTCCATCACGCCAGGAATGTTGGTCATCATCACGAGCTTTTCGGCGTTCAGCACGACCGCCAGCTTGCCTGCTACCAGGTCTGCGTTGATGTTGTACGACAGCCCGTCTTCGCCGAAGCCGATGGGCGAGATCACCGGAATGAACGCGTCGTCCTGCAGCGCTTTCACGACCGCCGGGTTGATCGACTCGACTTCGCCGACCTGGCCGATGTCGACGTACTGGCCCGGATTGTCGCGATCCGGCATCAGCATCTTGCGCGCGTGGATCAGCCCGCCGTCCTTGCCGGTCAAGCCGACCGCATGGCCGCCGAAGTGGTTGATCAGCATCACGATGTCCTGCTGCACCTCGCCACCGAGCACCCATTCGACGACTTCCATCGTCTCTTCGTCGGTGACGCGCATGCCCTGGATGAACGTGCCCTGTTTGCCGATTTTCTTAAGCGCCTGGTCGATTTGCGGACCGCCGCCGTGCACGATGACCGGGTTGATGCCGACCAGCTTCAGCAGAATCACGTCGCGCGCGAAGCCCTGCTTCAGGCGCTCTTCGGTCATGGCGTTGCCGCCGTATTTGATGACCACGGTCTTGCCGTGATACTGGCGGATGTAAGGCAGCGCCTCGGCCAGAATTTCGGCTTTCAGGGTGGGCGCAATCTGCGAGAGGTCGGGAAGCTCGGACATGGCGGCAGGCTCGGGCACGAAACAGTTAAAACAGCGCGAATTGTACAGGACTGGCGCGCTGCAACAGGGTTTTCAGCAGCGGCTCGAGCGACCTGCGGGCAAGCTGACATACCGCACCCGCACAAGCCTGCGGGACCGGTCGAACCGCAAGCTTAACGCGCTTGCGTGACGGCTGTGCATTGGCCGAATGGACGACTGCACCTGAGCGTATCAATCGTGTCATGATGGTCCGACCGATGTCCCTGGCCCTTTGCGCCCCACCCGCGATGAAACCGTCTGTCACCCGCTCCTGGCGCAGCGCGCGCTGTCCGCGCTGCGGCAATACCTTCGACTGCGCCATGCAGGCCGAGCCGTCGAGCTGCTGGTGCCGCGCGCTGCCGCCGCTGCCGGCAGAGCGGCTGGAGCCGGGCGGCCAGTGTCTGTGTCCGGAGTGTCTCGCCGCGGAGATTGCACGGGCGACACGAGAGGCGAGCGGGGATGAGCGGCCGTGATTTTGGAGTTTCCCTGGGGCCAATCTGAAACCGCTTACTCGCCGCGAGAAGGGACGATCGCGTCGGCGTGCCGGTTCGCCATCTGCAACGCGTAGCCGCTGCAGAAGTGCGCGATCGCGCTGCCGCGATCGAGTTGGGTAATAATGGCTGCGAGCTCGATCCCCTCCGCGTGGCGCTGCTGCGCGAGCAACGCGCCGATGAGCGCGTCGGGCTTACAGTCATATCACCGGCGCTCGGCCGCCTGGTCAGTCGGGCGAGGCCGAACGGGTAGACTAGGGTCATGCACCGTATAACCAACACCGGCCGGGTCAATCTCGGCCATCTGTTCTGGCTGCGCAGCCTCGCGATCATCGGGCAGCTGCTGACGATCGCGTTCGTGCAGATCTTCCTCGGCGCGAAACTGCCGTTGCCCGCGATGCTGCTCGTGATCGCGCTCGAAGTACTGTTCAACGCGCTCACCTGGTGGCGCGTGTCGCAGCAGCGTCCCGAGTCCAACATGGAGCTGTTCGGGCAGATCTGGGTCGATCTGGGGGCATTGTCCGCGCTGCTGTTCCTGTCCGGCGGCACCACCAATCCGTTCGTGTCGTTGTATCTGCCTTCGCTCGCGATCGCGGCGGCTGTGCTGCCGTGGTACCTGATGGCCTGGCTCGCGGCGTTCGCGGTCACCTGCTACGCCGTGCTCGGTTTCAATTCCGTCCCGCTCAATATCGAGAATCCCGCGAACCTGTTCGACTACTACCGCTCGGGCATGTGGGTCAACTTCATGGTCAGCGTGGGACTCATCGCGTGGTTCGTCGCTCGCATGTCGCGGGCGCTGCGGCTGCGTGACGCAGCGCTTGGAGAGGCGCAGCAGCGTTTGCTTCAGGACGAACGGGCGGTCGCGCTCGGCGTGCAGGCGGCCACCGTCGCTCACGAGATCGGCACACCCCTGTCTACAATCGCCATGTTGTCCGAGGAATTGCGCGACGCGGCGCGCACCGACGCGGGACTCGCGTCTTACCGCGCCGATCTCGAACTGCTCGAGCAGCAAATCGCGCTGTGTACGTCGGCGCTCGCGCGGTTGCGCAGCCGCGCAACGACCACGACGAACCGCCAGCCTGTCGACGAATGGCTCGAATCGTTTGCGGAGCAATGGCGCCTGCGCCATCCGCACGTTACGTTCGAGCGGCTCGGCGCGCCGCCCGCCGATGTCAGCCTCGACGACACGGTGGCCGTCGGCCAGATCCTCACGATCCTCCTGGACAACGCCGCGCGCGCGAGCCGGGATCACGTGACGCTTTCCTGTGCGCTCGCGCCACGCGGCGACCAGATCGTGTTCGAAGTGTGCGACCACGGTCCGGGCATTCCAGCCTCGCTGCGTGGCTCGCTCGGTACGATGCCGGTGAACAGCACGCAAGGCGGCCACGGCGTTGGCCTGTACCTGGCGTTTTCGGCGGCGGCGCGTCTGAACGGATCGATCGAGCTGGCCGACGTCTACGGCGAGGGGCCGCGTGGCACGCGTGCAGTGCTGCGACTGCCGCTCACCGCGCGCAAGACTTCTGGAGCGAGCCCGCAAGGCGCCGCACCATCCAACACGGAGAAACAGGCATGAGCGAAAAGAATTTTCTGGTGATCGACGACGACGAAGTGTTCTCCGGCATCCTCGCTCGCGGCTTGACGCGGCGCGGCTACACGGTGAGCGAAGCGCACAACGCGGACGAGGCGATCCGGCTCGCGAATCAGCAGAAGTTCAGCGAGATCACCGTGGACCTGCATCTGGGTAACGACTCCGGCCTCACGCTCGTCGCACCGCTACGCGATCTGCAGCCTGACGCGCGCATGCTCGTGCTGACCGGCTACGCGAGCATCGCCACCGCGGTGCAGGCGGTCAAAGACGGCGCCGACAACTATCTCGCGAAGCCCGCCAATGTCGAGTCGATCCTGTCCGCGTTGCAAAGCGAGGCGAGCGCGCTGCAGGCCGAGGAGGCGATCGAGCATCCGCAGCCGCTGTCGGTGGCGCGGCTCGAATGGGAGCATATCCAGCGTGTGCTCGCTGAACATGGTGGCAATATCTCGGCGACCGCCCGCGCGTTGAACATGCATCGGCGCACCTTGCAGCGCAAGTTGGCGAAGCGGCCGGTGAAGCAGTAGGCCGCGATCGTCCAGCGCGGCGTCGGCTGTGCGAGGCGACGCCGCCGCGCGTTGGGCGGCACGAAACAAAACGGGCCGCCCATACGGAGGCAGCCCGTTTTTTTCAGGCATCGGCGCCTGGTGATATCACAGCACGTAGCGCGACAGATCCTCGTCTTGCGCGACTTCGTTCAACGCGCGATCGACATACGCCGCGTCGATCTGCACTGCGCGGCCCGAATGATTGCCGGCCGAGAACGACACTTCCTCGAGCAGCTTTTCGATGACCGTATAAAGACGCCGCGCGCCGATGTTTTCGGTTTTCTCATTGACCGAGTAGGCGATCTCGGCGAGACGGCGGATCCCGTCGTCGGCGAACTCGAGGTGCACGTCTTCGGTGGCGAGCAGAGCCTGATATTGCTTGACGAGGCTCGCGTCCGTCGACACGAGGATCGATTCGAAGTCCTTCACCGACAGCGAGTCGAGCTCGACGCGAATCGGAAAGCGCCCCTGCAGCTCGGGAATCAGATCGCTCGGCTTCGCGAGATGAAACGCGCCGCTCGCGATGAACAGAATGTGATCGGTCTTCACCATGCCGTACTTCGTGTTGATCGTCGTGCCTTCGACGAGCGGTAGCAGATCGCGCTGCACGCCCTGACGGGACACCTCGCCGCCGCCCGCTTCATTGCGCGACGCGATCTTGTCGATTTCGTCGAGGAACACGATGCCGTTCTGCTCGACATTCTGCACCGCCTTGGTCTTCACCTCCTCGTCGTTCAGCATCTTGCCGGCTTCTTCGTCGGTGAGCACCTTCAGTGCTTCCTTCACCTTCATCTTGCGGCGCGTCTTCTTGCCGCCACCGATGTTGGCGAACATCGAGCGGATCTGCTCGGTCATGTCTTCCATGCCCGGCGGCCCCATGATGTCCATGCCGACCTGCGGCTGCTCTACGTCGAGTTCGATTTCCTTGTCGTCGAGTTGGCCTTCGCGCAGGCGTTTGCGGAACGTTTGACGGGTCGTGCTGCTTTCATCGGCGGTATTGCTCAAGCTCGAGCTCGAACCGAAGCCGACGGGCCGAGCGCTCGGCAGCAGGATATCGAGGATGCGATCTTCAGCCAGATCGCCCGCCTTGGTCCGCACTTTGCGCATTTCCGTTTCGCGGGTCTGCTTGACGGAAATTTCGATCAGGTCGCGCACGATGCTGTCGACGTCGCGGCCCACGTAGCCGACTTCCGTGAACTTGGTCGCTTCGATCTTGATGAACGGGGCGTCCGCGAGCTTCGCGAGACGCCGCGCGATTTCGGTCTTGCCGACACCGGTCGGTCCAATCATCAAAATGTTCTTCGGCGTGATTTCCTGGCGCAGCGGTTCATCGACCTGCTGACGGCGCCAGCGGTTGCGCAATGCGACTGCCACGGCCTTCTTCGCGCGGCCTTGGCCGATGATGTGTTTGTCGAGTTCGGAGACGATCTCGGCGGGGGTCATGGTGCTCATCGATGGGTCCTTACTCGATCGTCTCAATGACGCGGTTATGGTTCGTGTAGATGCACATGTCGCCGGCGATTTCCAGCGACTTCTCCACGATGTCGCGCGGCGACAGATCCGTGTTGTCGGCGAGCGCCCTCGCTGCCGCCTGCGCATACGCGCCGCCCGAGCCGATCGCGCAGATACCGCCTTCGGGGTCGAGCACGTCGCCATTGCCGGTAATGACTAGCGTGGTGGTCGCGTCCGCGGCGATCAGCATCGCTTCGAGACGACGCAGCATGCGGTCGGTGCGCCAGTCTTTCGCGAGCTCCACGGCCGCGCGCGTCAGATTGCCCTGATGTTTTTCCAGCTTCGCCTCGAAGCGGTCGAGCAGCGAGAAGGCATCCGCCGTGCCGCCGGCGAAGCCGACCAGCACCTTGCCGTTGTAGATGCGCCGAACCTTCTTCGCGCCGCCCTTCATGACGATGTTGCCGAGCGTCACCTGGCCGTCGCCGCCGAGTGCGACCTTGTTGCCGCGTCGCACGGAAACGATCGTCGTGCCGTGAAATTGCTCCATATGCGTTCCTCTTTGCAAAACGGGTAGGACGCGGCAGCGCTGCGCGCTACCGCATGAATCCTGTCAGCGGACGGCGCGCCGGCTGGCGCGCTCGTGGGCGCATGTCCGATCTATTTTAGGGCGCGCGCGGTCATATCAAGATCCGCCGGAAGGCATAGGACGAAAAACTGAAAATCCGCTCAGGAAGCCCGGAAAATGGGCGGGAAGGCGCGGCGGGGCGGCAGGAGCGGGGCAGCTTGCGCGGATGTCGCGCAAAAAGAAAAGGCGCACGGTTCACCGTGCGCCTCTCGACGAAGCAGCGTTTTCAGGGCGCTAAGCCTAGGCCGCGCCTAAGGTAATCAGTCGCCGAACAGCTTCTGGCGCAGTTCGCGGCGCTCCTGGGCTTCGAGCGACAGCGTGGCCGTGGGCCGCGCGAGCAGTCGCGGAATACCGATCGGCTCGCCGGTTTCCTCGCACCAGCCGTAGTCGCCCGCCTCGATTCGCGCGATCGATTGCTGCACCTTCTTCAGCAGCTTGCGTTCGCGGTCGCGCGTGCGCAGTTCGAGCGCATGCTCTTCCTCGATCGTGGCGCGATCGGCCGGGTCCGGCACGATGACCGTTTCGCGCAGGTTCTCGGTCGTCTGGCCGGCATTGCGGAGAATGTCCGCCTGCAGCTGTTCGAGCCTGTTCTTGAAGAAGGCGAGCTGATCCTCATTCATGTAATCCTTGTCGCTCATCTTCAGGATTTCGGCTTCGGTCAAGAGTCGTTTCGTCGTCATCTGGCTTACTTCTTCAATGTGAGGCAAAACTCTTACATAGTGCCCGCACTTTCGTATTGCCCGCAAACGCGTCGCGCGGGGCCGAACTCCTCTGGAAACCGATTCTAAATGCTCCTGAGGCATCGCTTGCCGGCAAGCGCGGGCCCTTTCAGGCCATGCCCGCCGGCATTTTCGGCGTGTCTCCGGACAAGATTTTCCGGCGCCGTTTCAGGCCCGTCGCAGGTTACGCGCGACCGGCAATTCGTTGTCATTCTCCAGTGGGCACGTATTGTAACTGAATCACAATCCGGCACAGTAACTGCTGAAAATCTGCCTGCGGCGCAGCGATATCCCGAAAATATAACGCGCACCAAGCTAAAAAGCGATGGTCGTGCACGCTTTAATACAGCAGGGTTTTCACGCGCTTTTCATATAGTCTGCTCTGAGACGGCCCGTCGGCCGCGGCCTCGGGTTTTCGACAGATGATTTACGCCCGCGCCTCCTGCTGCGGAGGGCTCGGCGCACTAGCACTAGCATTGCGCATGCCGCGATGCGTGCGGCATGCGGTGGCTTTCTCGGGCTTGCGCGGCCGCGCGGCGTCCGCTCAGGCGAGGCAGGCGTCGAGACCGTCGGTGATCAGGTCGCGCGGCAGATCGATGCCGATGAACACCATCTTGTTGGTCTTCTTCTCGGCCGGTTGCCATTTCGCGGCGAGGTCGCTGCCCATCATCTGATGTACGCCCTGGAACACGACCTTGCGATCGACGCCCTTCATGTACAGCACGCCCTTGTAGCGCAGCAGGTGCTCGCCGTAGATCTGCAGAATGCCGCCGAGAAAGTCTTCGAGCTTGTTCGGATCGAACGGACGATCGCTGCGATACACGAACGACTTGATCTTGTCGTCGTGATGCGCATGGTGGTGATGCGCGTGATCGTGGCCTTCGTGGTTGCAATGGCCATGCTCGTGATCGCAGTCCTCGTGGTCGGCGTGCGTGTGGCCGTGCTTGTCGTGCGCATGGCTGTGCGCGTGTTCGTCTTCGGCGAGGAAGTCAGGATCGATTTCGAGCTTCGAGTTCAGGTTGAACCCGCGCAGATCGAAGATTTCCTTGATGTTCGCCTCGCCGAAATTGACGACCCTGATCGCCGCCTTGGGGTTCATGTGCAACAGACGGTGGCGCAGATCGGCTACCTGCCCCTCGTCGACGAGATCGGCCTTCGTGATGAACAGGCGGTCCGCGAAACCGACCTGGCGCTGCACCACTTCATGCTCGTCGAGCTGATGATTTGCGTGCTTCGCGTCGACCAGCGTGATGATCGCGTCGAGCAGGAATTCGCTTGCGATCTGGTCGTCCATGAAGAAGGTCTGCGCGACCGGGCCCGGATTGGCGAGGCCGGTGGTTTCGATCACGACGCGGTCGAAGTCCACTTCGCCCGCCTGCTTTTTCGCGGCCAGATCGCCGAGCACGCGCGACAGGTCGCCGCGAATCGTGCAGCAGATGCAGCCGTTGCTCATCTGGATGATCTGTTCGCTCGTGTCCTGCACGAGGATCTCGTTGTCGATGTTTTCTTCGCCGAACTCGTTCTCGATGACGGCGATCTTCATGCCGTGCTTTTCGTTCAGGATGCGCTTGAGCAGGGTGGTTTTGCCGCTGCCGAGAAAGCCGGTCAGGATGGTGACTGGAATCATGTGGGTCGCCTGTAGGTCGTGAAACGGTGCGTGATCGAACGCTAGCGAAAGGCTAGCAAGATGCGTTAGGCCGGCCGCCGCAGCCGGATGGCGCGCGGCCCTGTCCAGCCGGTCATTGAAACATATTTGCGTGGCGGGTGCTGAGGCGCCCGCGTGCGCCGAGGCTGGCAGCTGCCGCCGCCAGCACGCGCAATCACCCCCAAAATAGGGACGATCAGGCGATTTGCAACAGCAGTCCCTTCAGATACTCGCCTTCCGGAAACGCAGTGAGCAGCGGATGATCGACGCCCGCACCCAGGCGCTTCAGGATGCGTGCGTCGACGCGCGCGTCGGCGGCCGCGCCGGACACGATCTTCTGGAACAACTCGGGATCGATCGCGCCCGAGCACGAGTAGGTGAACAGCAAACCGCCCGGACGCAGCAGCTTCAGGCCCGTCAGGTTGATGTCCTTGTACGCGCGCGCCGCGCGGTCCACGTGCTCGCGCGATGGCGCGAACTTCGGCGGATCGAGCACGATCAGGTCGAAGCGCTCGCCTTCGTCGTAGAGGCGCCGCAGCGTCCTGAACGCATCGGCGTCGAGCCAGGTCGCGCGCTCGGCATCGAAGCCGTTGGCCGCGACGTTCTGCTGCGCGAGCGCGAGCGCTTCACCCGACGAATCGACCGACACCACGCGCCTCGCGCCGCCCTTGAGCGCCGCGAGCGAAAATCCGCCGGTATAGCAGAAGCAGTTCAGCACGTCGCGATCCTGCGAGAACTGCTGCACGAGCAGGCGGTTATCGCGCTGATCGACATAGAAGCCGGTCTTGTGGCCATTGCGCACGTCGACGTGATAGCGCACGCCGTTTTCGCTCGCGATCAACGTCTCCGATGGCGGCTCGCCCGCTAGCACGCCGGTGATCTGCTCCAGCCCTTCCTTCTGACGGATCGACACGTCCGAGCGCTCGTAGACGTTCGGGCAACCGGTCGCGCCGACCAGCGCCGCGACGATCGCGTCCTTCCATGCTTCGACTCCGGCCGCCATGAACTGGCAGACCAGCTGGCTGCGCTGGCCCGCGTCCTCGGCGACGTAGTGATCGACGATCAGGCCGGGCAGACCGTCCGCCTCGCCGAAGATGAGCCGCACCGCGCCGGTGTCGCGCACCATCGCCCGACGATGCGCGAATGCGCGCTGCACGCGCCGCTTGAAGAACGCGTGATCGATCGGCTCGGCTTCGTCGAAGCTCCACACGCGCGCGCGGATCTGCGAGTGCGGGCTGTAGGCGGCGCGCGCGAGAAAGCGGCCGTCGTGCGCGCGCACGAGCACGGTCGCGCCGGGCGCGGGGCGGCCGTCGACGTGCTCGATCGCATTGGCATAGACCCAAGGATGGCGGCGCAGCAGCGATTTTTCTTTCGACGGTTTGAGCGTAACGGTATTCATCAGGTGTCGGTAAATTGCAGGCGAAGACGGCGCGCCGCGGTGCGCGGCGCCGGTCGCGTGATCAGTTGCGTTTCTTTGCGCGCGGATGAGCGCTGTCGTAGACGCGGGCGAGATGCTGGAAATCAAGCCCCGTATAAACCTGCGTCGCGGTGATGCTCGCGTGGCCGAGCAGTTCCTGCACGGCGCGCAGATCGCCGCTCGACTGCAGCACGTGAGTCGCGAACGAATGGCGCAGCACGTGCGGATGCACGTTGGCCGGAATGCCGGCGGCGAGCGCCGCGCGCTTGACGCGCTCGCGTACCACGTTGGGCGAGAGCCGGTTGCCGCGCGTCGACAGGAAGAGCGGATGCGGATCGTGGCGGACCATCCGGTCGCGCACCGCGAGCCATGCATTGAGCGCCGCGACCGCCTTGCCGCCCACCGGCACGACGCGACGCCGGTTGCCTTTGCCGAGCACTTCGACTTCGCCGGCATCGAGCTTCAACCAGCCGGCGGAGCGATAGCCGTCGGCGTCGGCGAAACGCACGTCGAGGCCGACCAGTTCGGCGAGACGCAGGCCCGACGAGTAGAACAGTTCGAGCATCGCGTGGTCGCGCAGGCCTTCGGGGGAGTCGGCGGGCGGGCTGTCCATCAGGCGCGCGGTGTCGTCGACAGACAGCGCCTTCGGCAGCGTTTTCGCCTGTTTGGGCGCACGCACCGCGGCGACCGGATTGGCCGGAAGTTCGATGCGGCCTGCAAGCCACCGATAAAACGCGCGCCACGCCGACAGCCGATGGCCGATCGAGCGCGCGGTGAGGCCGCCAGCATGCGCGCGCGCGACGGCGCCGCGGATGTCGGCGGCGGTGAGGCTTTCGAGCGGTCGGCCGTTGGCGAGCTGCTTCAGTTCCTCCAGCTCATGCGTGTAGCCGCGCAGCGTATGCGCCGAGAGCCGCCGCTCGTGTTCGAGATGCGACAGATAGGCGGCGAGAGGATCGGCGGCGGTCACGGTGAGCGGTGGCGTCAGGCGGCGCGGCTCAGCGCGGCAGTAGGCGGCTCAGCGCCGCGCTCGCCAACGCGCCGATCTGCGTGAGGAAATCGGTGGCCATGCCTTCGTGGAAGCGTCGCGGGTCGGACGAGCCCATTACCAGCAGGCCGAACGTGGGCGCGTCCTCGGCGCCTTCCGGGTCGCGCAGTGCCAGCAGCGCGATCGATTCGGTGGTCTGCGCCGTGTCGCTCGACGCGCTGCCATGGTCGTCGGCCGCGCTTGCTGCCGTGACGGTCGCGGCGTTGGACGCGCCCGCCGCTTGCGCGAGCCATTGGGCGGCCTCGAAGCCGGTGTTCGCGCCACAGTACGGCGTGCTCAGGCTGCCCGCGAAAATGCGCACTTCCTCGCTGACGTGGCGCGCGAAGTCGGCTTGCGCATACGGCTCGGCGACGTCCCACACGCGCAACGCCGTCTGCGGCACGTCGAAGATCTCGCGCAGACCGCTTGCGATCGTGCGCGGCAGCGCGTACGGATCGCGCTCGGCCATCACGCGGATAGTCCAGCGGTTGAATTTCGACGCGATGCTGTCGTTCTCGTGACCGTAGCGCAGCAGTTCGGCGAGACGCCGCTCCAGATGCTTGTTCTTGTCGCGCAGCATCTCCATCTGCCGCTCCTGCAACGACACCGCGGCTTTGCCGTGCGGGTTCGCGAGCCGGATCGTGGCGAGCAACTCCGCATGTTCGACGAAGAATTCGGGATTGGCGAGCAGGTATTCGGCGACTTCGCTATCGTTCATGGTTTCGGCTAGAGGACTACGGGATGGCCGTCTTGCGGCAGCGAGTCGGCCAGTGAGTTAGACGGAGGGCGCCACGGCGACCGGGTTGGACGGATCGTGCGGGGATACGTTTGACGCTTCATCGGCCAACTCGATTTCGCCTTCGAAAACGGTGGCCGCGGGGCCGGCCATCAGCAGCGGCGTGCCCGGCTGTGCGATGTCCCACGTGATCGTCAAATCGCCGCCATGCGTGTGCACGAGCACCGGCGCATCGAGCAGTCCGCGCCGGATGCCAGCCGCGACCGCGGCGCACGCGCCGGTGCCGCATGCGAGCGTTTCGCCCGCGCCGCGCTCGTAGACGCGCAGCCTGATTTCATTGCGGCTGACGATCTGCATGAATCCTGCGTTGACCCGCTGCGGGAAGCGCGTGTGCCGCTCGATCGCCGGACCTTCGACGAGTACCGGGAACGCCTCGGCATCGTCGACGACCTGCACCGCATGCGGATTGCCCATCGACACCACCGACATCCACCGCGTCGTGCCATTCACGTCGAGCGGCCAGAGTGTGTCCGCGCCTTCGCGGCGGCCTTGCAGGCCCTTGGTCGCGAACGGCACGAGCTCGGGATCGAACACCGGCGTGCCCATGTCGACGATCACTTCGCCGTTGTCCTGCATCGTTAGCGTGATCGTGCCTTTCTGTACCTGCACGCGCACGCTGCGCTGGTCGGTGAGGCCGCGTTCGCGCACGAACTTGACGAAGCAGCGCGCGCCGTTGCCGCAGTGCTCGACCTCGCCGCCGTCGCAATTGAAGATGCGATATCTGAAATCGACGCCTTCGACGGTCGGCTTTTCGACCAGCAACAACTGGTCGGCGCCGACGCCGAAATGACGGTTCGCGAGCGCGCGCACCTGCGCCGTGGTCAGATTGACCGGTTGGGTATAGCCGTCGAGCACGATGAAGTCGTTGCCCGCGCCGTGCATTTTGGTGAACTTGAGCTTCACGTTTTTCGGTGTATCCGTTGCTGCGTAGGGCTTCGCGTGTGCGGGCGAAGCCGGAGTCCTGGTATCGCCGGGCCTCGGATCAGTCACCCGTTCGGGCCTCTCCGGGCCAATAGGAGATGATACACGCTGGCACCTCGGACTGATCGTCAATACACGCCCGGCACCCCGGGCGGCCGTGTCTTGAACCGCTTGTGCACCCAGTAGTACTGCTCGGGCATCAGCGGAATCTGTTCTTCGAGAAACTCGTTCATGCGCCGGGCGTCGGCGTCGTCGTCGCCGGTCGGGTAGTTGTCCCAGGGCTTGAAGACCTTGAGCCGGTAGCCCTTGTAGTTCGGCAGCACTTCGCCGATGAACGGTACGACCTGCGCATGCCCGACCTTCGCGAGACGGCCGACTGCGGTCAGCGTGCAGGTCGGCACGCCGAAGAACGGCACGAACGTCGAATTGCGCGCGCCGTAGTCCATGTCCGCGCCGAGCATCACCGGTTTGCGTTCGCGCAGCCAGCGCAGCACGACGCGCGCGCTGTCCGCGCGGCTCGCCATGTCCGCGCCGAATCGCGCGCGCGCCGCTTTCGCGATCTCCTCGAGCTCGTGGTTCGACATGGGCTGATAGAGCGAGCCGCACTGGCGCTTCAGTGAATAGTTCAGAAAGATCGACCCGGCCTCGATGCCCACGAAATGGAAGCCGAGAAACAGCGTGGGTGGCAGGTTGGGGTCCGTCAGGTCGATCGCGCTGTCGAGCTGGATCAGCTTTTCGAGCTTCTTCGCCGAGCCGAACCACTGCACGCTGCGCTCGAGATAGCTGCGGATCGCGTGACGGAAATGCTTCTGCGCGACGTCCTCGCGACGCTCGTCGCTCCAGTCGGGAAAGCACAGTTTCAGATTCGTATGGACGATGCGCTTGCGGCGGCTCGGAATCTGATAGAGCAGCCAGCCGAGACCGTCACCAAGTCGGGCGACGAAACCATAGGGCAACAAGGCAAAGAATTTGAGCAGCCCGATCGCGAGCCTCGCGCCGTAGCGGCTCAGCATGCAGCCTCCGGGCGGGCGGCGCTGCATGAGGTGGAATGGGAGGGAGCGGAAAAATAGACGTGATACCGCACGCGTGGACACTCTGTGACATTCAAGGGAAGTCGCTATAATAAAGGCTTCGCCGAGTTAATAGACAACTTGCGGGGCGAAGCCGGCGGGCGCGGTCCATGGTTTTCCATGGGTTTTGCGTCCATCGGTCATGTAATCCGCTAAAGCGTCGCCGCTTCAGACTCCCGAAGCCGGCTACGTGGAACGCAACCGTAACCACTAAAGGAGTCTGCAACGTGGCAAACGACTATCTCTTTACTTCCGAATCCGTTTCCGAAGGCCATCCCGACAAAGTCGCGGACCAGATCTCGGACGCGATCCTCGACGCCATCCTCGCGCAAGACAAGTACTCACGTGTCGCGGCCGAAACGCTGTGCAACACGGGTCTCGTCGTGCTGGCCGGTGAAATCACCACGACCGCGAACGTCGACTACATCCAGATCGCGCGCAATACGATCAAGCGTATCGGCTACGACAACACCGACTACGGCATCGACTACCGCGGCTGCGCGGTGCTCGTCGCGTACGACAAGCAGTCGCCGGACATCGCCCAGGGCGTGGACCGCGCGCACGACAACAACCTCGATCAAGGCGCGGGCGACCAGGGCCTGATGTTCGGCTACGCGTGCGAGGAAACGCCGGAACTGATGCCGCTGCCGATCCACCTCTCACACCGCCTCGTCGAGCGTCAGGCGAATCTGCGCCGCGACGGCCGTCTGCCGTGGCTGCGTCCGGATGCGAAGTCGCAGGTCACCGTGCGCTACGTCGACGGCAAGCCGCATTCGATCGACACGGTCGTGCTGTCCACCCAGCATTCGCCGGACATCGATCTCGCCACGCTGCGCGAAGCGGTGATCGAGGAAGTGGTCAAGCCGACGCTGCCGGCCGAGCTGATCAAAGGCGACATCAAGTTCCTCGTGAACCCGACCGGACGCTTCGTGATCGGCGGTCCGCAAGGCGATTGCGGTCTGACGGGCCGCAAGATCATCGTCGATACGTATGGCGGCGCGGCGCCGCACGGCGGCGGCGCGTTCTCGGGCAAGGACCCGTCGAAGGTCGACCGCTCGGCAGCTTATGCTGGCCGCTACGTCGCGAAGAACATCGTGGCCGCGGGCCTTGCCTCGCGCTGCCTGATCCAGGTGTCGTACGCGATCGGCGTCGCGCAGCCGACTTCGGTGATGGTCAATACGTTCGGCACGGGCCGCGTGTCGGATGCAACGATCACGGAACTGGTGCGTCAGCATTTCGACCTGCGCCCGAAGGGCATCATCCAGATGCTCGATCTGTTGCGGCCGGTCTACGAGAAGAGCGCGGCCTACGGCCACTTCGGCCGCGAAGAGCCGGAATTCACGTGGGAAGCCACCGACAAGGCGCTCGCACTCGCCGAAGCGGCCGGCACCGAGCCGGTCGCGGCGATCGCCTGATCAGCGCCAGCCGGTCGCTGTCTGATAGCAAAAAACCCCGCCGGTGTGAGCCGGGCGGGGTTTTTCTTTATCTGTCGAAGGCGCAACGCCTGCCGATGCGCGGTTATCCCGATGCTCGATATGACACTCGTCCCCGCGCTCGAAGTCTTGCGGTGAACAAGCAGCCGGTCAGCGGTTGAGCGCGCTAGCCGCTGAACGCGTCGCTCAGGGGCGCAGCCATTTCACCGGCTCGCATACGCAAACGCGAACCACCCGCTGCTGCTCGTCGACAGCCGGCGCGGACGACGGCTCACAGGCGTATGCACCGCAGGTTCGCGTTTCGCGACCGTGAGGCGCAACGGCGTCGGTTTGCGCAGCAGGGTACGCAGCGACAGACGACGCGTGCCGCTCTGCTGACGCAGCGCCGAGAAGAAGGTATGGAACCAGGTGCGAATGCCGTCGACGGCCTTCGCGTCACGCCACTGCTCGCCGAGCGCGCGGGTGCGCGCGGCATGATGGCGCAGCGCCCGCATCATGTGGCGGCGCGCGGGACGTGCCGCTTTCAGCGCGGCACGGGTAAGACGGGTGCTCAAAAGAGTATGCATGGCTTCACGAATAGGCAATGTACCGCACGTCGGCGCGTGCACCGGAGGTGCACAGACAACCAGCACCATATGTGCCAATGGCGGGGTTGCGATGAACGGCCTGCAAGCCGGAAGTTCGGCACGGATCGGGGCGCGGCGGACCGCGACGCGAAAAATGGCGTACGGCGTAGCGAAGGAACAACGCGGAGAAACCAGCGGCACGGGCCCTGACGGCCCGCGAACGGCGGAAAAGTGCGTAAGCGACGATCGACATGTGTGCAGGCTACATGGGAAACGTGACGTCAGAAAGTCGGTTATTACCCTGCGAAGCCGGTTTTTTTCACGGGCGCAATCGTCGCGGATGCCGGTGTGATCCCACCTTTTGCGGGCGATCTTCGTGCGCGTTTGCCCAGCGAATGTGCGCTGGGCGCGCGTCGCGCGCCTGAAACCGGTGCATCGCCGCGGCGCAAAGCGCGAAGCCGCCCGGCGCGAAACGACGCGCCCCGATCGCGCCCGTTTTACAATCGGACATCAGTCAGTCGACAGTCACGGAACACCATGTCACCTCATTCGAAGAAAGAGCAGATTCAAGCGTTGCGGGAGCAGGGTTTTGTCGTCGTGCCAGGACTCGTGTCGCCCGAGCGTTGCGACGAGCTGAAGCGGATCGCGCAGCGGCAACTGCAGGAAGCCGCGGCGCCGATCGAATTCGAAGCGGATCTGCAGTATCCGGGGGCGCCATCATCGAAAGATGCGCCGGGGGGGCATACGGTGCGGCGCCTGCTCGACGCGTACGGCCGTCACCCGGCGTTCGCGCAATGGGCGACCGCGCCGGAAATCCGCGGCTGGATGGAGTTGTATTTCGGCGAGGAGCCGCGTTTGTCGCGTGCGCATCACAACTGCATGATGACCAAGCACCCCGCGTTCGGCAGCCTGACCGGCTGGCATCGCGACGTGCGCTACTGGTCGTTCGAGCGCGACGATCTGGTGTCGGTGTGGCTCGCGGTCGGTCCGGAAACCGTCGATAACGGCGCGTTGTGGTTCGTGCCGCAATCGCACGGCGCGGCATTCACGTCCGACCGTTTCGACGAAGCGAAATTCTTCCGCACGGATCTCGCGGAGAACCAGGCCGCGATCCGTACGGCGGTGTCGCCCGAACTGAAGACCGGCGACGTGGTGTTCTTCCACTGCAACACGCTGCACTCGGCCGGCAAGAATCTCAGCGACGAGGTGAAGTTCTCGCTTGTGTTCACCTATCACGGCGTGAGCAATGTGCCGCTACCCGGCACGCGCTCGGCCGCGAAGCCTGAGATCGCGTTCTAGGTCGTTTTCGTCGCGGGCCGTGTGCCCGTGCTTAGCGCTTGCGTCCCGACAACGCGACGCCCGTCAGCCCGGCGAGCGTCGCCACCACGCCCGCGACGATCAGCACGATCGCCTTGTTGGTCGGCGAACCGGTAAAGAAGCGCGACACGTCGCTGCTCACCGAATTGAATGCCTGCCCGCCGAAATACAGCAGCACGATGCCGCCGGCAATCAGCGCGATCGAAATCGCTTTCGTCATCCGTTCCTCCCATCAATCTGATCCGGCCAGAGTGTAGGTGAGCCATGCGCGCTCGTCCATCCGGCATGCCGGGTGCGCTGCAAGCGCCGCGTCGATTGGCTAACATAGCGGCTCTGGCCGCACCATAACAACACATCTCCCGAGCAGCACGCCTCCCGCAACGCGCGAATCCTCACGCCCGCACTCACCGGGCGATCTCATCGACAAGGACATTAGCAATGGCTTACGAAGCAGCTTCAGAACGCTATTCGGATATGCAATACCGCGTCTGCGGCAAGTCGGGTCTCAAACTGCCGGCGCTGTCGCTCGGCCTGTGGCATAACTTTGGCGACACCACGCCGATCTCGACGCAGCGCGACATTCTGCGCACGGCCTTCGATCTCGGCATCACCCACTTCGATCTCGCGAACAATTACGGGCCGCCGTACGGTAGCGCGGAAACCAATTTCGGGCGTCTGTTCAAGGACGATTTCAAACCGTATCGCGACGAACTGCTGATTTCGTCGAAGGCCGGCTGGGACATGTGGCCGGGTCCGTACGGCCAGGGCGGCGGCTCGCGCAAATACGTGCTCGCGAGTCTCGATCAGAGCCTCAAGCGCATGGGCCTCGAATACGTCGACATCTTCTATTCGCATCGTTTCGACGCGCACACGCCGCTCGAGGAAACCGCGGGCGCATTGGCCAGCGCGGTACAGCAGGGCAAGGCGCTGTATATCGGCATCTCGTCGTACTCGTCCGCGAAGACGCGCGAAATGACGAAGCTGCTTGCCGAATACAAGGTGCCGCTCTTGATCCATCAGCCGTCGTACAACTTGCTGAACCGCTGGATCGAACACGACCTGCTCGAGACGCTCGACGAGGTCGGCGCGGGTGCAATCGCGTTTACGCCGCTCGCGCAGGGGCTGTTGACCGGCAAGTACCTGAACGGCGTGCCGGCCGATGCGCGCGTCAACAAGCCGGGTGGCGGTTCGTTGAAAGACGAGCACCTGAGCCCGCAGAACATCGAGCACGTGAGGAAGCTCAACGACATCGCGCAGCGGCGCGGTCAGAGCCTCGCGCAGATGGCGCTCGCGTGGGCGTTGCGCGATCAGCGCGTGACGTCGGTGCTGATCGGCGCGAGCCGTGCGGAACAGGTGCGCGAGAACGTCGGCGCGCTGAAGAACCTCGCGTTTTCAGCGGACGAACTCGCCGAAATCGATCGGTATGCGACCGAAGGCGGGATCAACCTGTGGGAGAAGCCGTCGACGGATCAGCCGATCTGATCGCGTGACCGGGTGTCCGCACACTGAGCGGACGGAAGCAGGAAAGACGAAGCCGCACGCCCAGCGTGCGGCTTCCTTGATGGTCCTTCGCCGCGCCGCTACACGAGCGCGGGCAGACCCTCGACCAGCGCCACCGCGCACATCACCCCGATCAGCGCGCCCAGCACACGCAGCGCGTTGTGTCGCAACTCGGTCTTGCAGGGTAGTGCGCCGACGAATAGCGCGCCCGCCAACGCCATCGGGATGACCAGGATGAAATCGCCGATCGTGAAGTACGTCATCTTCGTCTCCTCCCATTCGGGATGGTTGCTGTGTCGTTCCTGTTCGCGCTGCGGCTGCGAAATCACGCGGCGCCCGCGCACGAATCGAGTATAGGAGACAGATGAAGCGGCGCGACGGCGCGGCATCGCGCACCGTCGCTGAATCGCAAGCTGCTGAACCCCGATGCGGCAGGGTATCCGGCGATTGGCGCGCTGCAACAATCGCGGCGAAAAAGCTCAAGCGCTCGCTTACGGGCGTCTTTCGTTCTGCCGCCGATCCATGCGGGAGACGTGATGGCGTGCGGCTCGCGGTACTTGCATCGCGCAGCGCGACCGGCCCCGCCGGACTATTCGCGGCCGCGCATCCGTGTCGCCGCGATCAGCCCTATCACGAGCAACGCCCCGACCAGCCCCACGACCCCGTTCCAGCCATGACCGGCCCACACATGGCCGCCATACGAGCCGACCAGACTCGAGCCGATGTAGTACGCGAGCAGATACAGGGCCGCAGCCTGGCCCTTCGCGTCCTTCGCCAGACGCCCCACCCAGCCGCTCGCGACCGAATGCCCGGCGAAGAATCCGAACGTCACGCACGCGATGCCCGTTGCGATCGCCGCGAGCGGATGCAGCATCGTCAGCGCGAGACCGAACACCATCAGCAGCAGGCTCGCGCTCAGCACGCGCGCGCGGCCGAACGTATCGGCCATGCGCCCGGACCACGGCGATGCGACCACGCCGGTCAGATAGACGATGAAGATAGCGCCGATCTCCGTCTGATTCAGCCGATACGGCGGCGCCAGCAGCCGGTAGCCGATGTAGTTGTACAGCGTGACGAAGCTGCCCATCAGCACGAAGCCGAGCAGGAACAAGAGCGGCAGGCCCGGCCGCGTGAACTGCCGCAGCAGCAGCGTGCGGTGATGCGCGAAGCCGAGCCCGCGGCGCGGCACGAAATGCCGCGATGGCGGCAGCAGCGAGCGAAACGCGAGCATCGACAGCAGGCCGAGCACGCCGATCGTGCCGATCGCGACGCGCCATGAAAACAGATCCGCGATCACGCCGGTGATCACCCGCCCGGCCATGCCGCCGATCGCCGTGCCGCCGACGTACAGACCCATCGCGAGGCCAAGACCGTCGGGATGCACTTCCTCGGCGAGATAGGCCATCGCGACGGCCGGCACCCCACCGAGCGCGAGTCCTTCGAGCGTGCGCAGCACGAGCAGATGATTCCAGTGCGGCGCGATCGATACGCCCAGCGTCAGCACGGCCGACGCCGTGAGCGACAGCGTCATCAGCTTGTGCCGGCTCCAGCCCTCCGAAAAGAAACCGGCGACGAAGATCGCGAGCGCGAGCGCCGCGGTCGAGAGCGACAGCGATAGACTGCTCTGCGCCGGCGTCACGTTGAACGCTTCGGAAAACGACGGCAGCAGTGGCTGCACGCAGTAGAGCAGCGAAAACGTCGCGTAGCCGGCGAACAGCAGCGCGAGGCTCGCGCGCCAGTACGCGCGCGAACCGCGTTCGAGATAAGGGATGCCCGGCACGACGGTGGCGCCGCAGGAAGCAGCCGGGGCTGCGCATGGGGAGAGAACCGCAGATGCGGTCCGCTGGGATGCCGGCGGCAGGGTCAAAACGGGACTCCTTCGGTCATACGGAAATGCGCAAAGGAGTTGAGGATACGCTGAAAATCGAGTTCGGGCCGCCGTCGCCGTCGAGGGGTGCACGAACGTATCGACGCCCCGCTCCTGCGGATTCAGGATTGTCTGCTCGTTGCCCTGCAAACCCGACACGATCGCGACGCGTGTGCTGAAGTCCGTGTCTAGCGACATCGGTAGCAGTTTCATCTTGTGCAGCGTATCGACGGTCGCGACCTTGACACCATCGAGGATGAACAGCGGCGAGCTGCGTCTTATGCGCGGAGCTGCGCGTCACCTGTATCGAACGGATTGTTCGGTGAAGCGCGTTTTTGATGTCTCCCTCCACAGGGTTTATGATGGTCTTCATCGCGACGTCTTACGCGGCGATCATCGGCTGTGTGCCGCGTAATCAGATAGGGCGAACGACGGGGAAAGCCTTCTATTTTCGCGCTTCCCAAAGCCCCGTAAAACGGGAACAATGACTCGAACCTCTCACGCGCCATGCGCGCGGCAGATCAAGTGCGCACGCAACGTCCAATGCGAAGCGGCGTTTTTTATCACCTCGACCGGCGGGAAATCATAAAGCCGGCTAAGTGAAGCGGGGAAATATCATGGAAGTCGGTTCCATTGTCCGATCGGTACATATCGCCGTGCCGCAAGGCGCGCGCGGAATCGTCATGCGCATTCTTGGCGACATGGCGATGGTGGCGTGGTACGCCGGCGAGCCCGGCGCCTCCGAGCAACTCAACACCGAACCCTTTTTCCTCGAAGATCTGATCGATACCGGCGACCTGATACGTCCGTCCGGCGCGCAGACGCATTGAACGAGAGGCGTAGCCTTCGCGCGTTGCCGCTATTGGACGCGCAGGAGCAGGCTGTAGTGATGCCGTAAGGTGTCGTCGGCTTACCGGCATCGCGGTCGGGCGGCGCGTGCGCCACGTTTTCCGGCGACGCGACGCACGCATTGCGGATCGTCGCCCTCGTCTTTACCCGCGGCGCGGCGCACAATGCGGGGCATGAACGACACCATTCCCCACAATTCCCATCCCCAGGCCGGCGCCGATGGCGCCGTGCCGTTCGCGCGGCTCACGCCGGAAACCGTACTCGATGCGCTCGACGGCGTACTCGCGACGACCGGCGTGCGCACCGACGGCCGTCTGCTGCCGCTCAACAGCTACGAGAATCGCGTGTATCAGGTCGGCGTCGAAGACGGTCCGCCGGTGGTCGCGAAGTTCTATCGTCCCGAGCGCTGGAGCGATGCGGCGATTCTCGAAGAGCACGCGTTCGTCGCCGAGCTTGCCGCGCGCGAGATTCCGGCCGTGCCCGCGCGCGTGCTCGATGGCCGCACGCTGCATACCTTCGACGGTTTCCGTTTTTCGATTTTCGAGCGACGCGGCGGTCGCGCGCCGGATCTCGACCGGCGCGACACGCTCGAATGGCTGGGGCGTTTTATCGGACGCATTCATGCGATCGGGCAGACGCACGATTACGCGCAACGTCCCACGCTGAACATCGACACGTTCGGCTACGAGCCGCGCGACTTTCTGCTCGCGCACCGTTTCGTTCCCGACGACGTGCGCACTGCGTGGGAAACCGTGGTGAACCTCGCGCTCGAAGGCGTCGCCCGTGCGTTCGAGCGGGCCGGCGAAATTCGCATGCTGCGCGTGCACGGCGACTGTCATCCGAGCAACGTGCTGTGGACCGACGCGGGTCCGCATTTCGTCGATTTCGACGACAGCCGCATGGGTCCCGCGATTCAGGATCTGTGGCTGCTGCTGCCGGGCGAGCGCGCGGAGGCGTCGCGTTCACTCTCCGATCTGCTCGCCGGCTACGAGGATTTCTGCGAGTTCGAGCCGCGCGAACTGTACCTGATCGAAGCGCTGCGCACGTTGCGGCTGATTCACTATCAGGCGTGGCTCGCACGGCGCTGGAACGACCCGGCGTTCCCGGCCGCGTTTCCGTGGTTCAACACGCAGCGCTATTGGGAAGATCGCATCCTGGAGATGCGCGAGCAGATCGGCGCGATGCAGGAAGGGCCGTTGTGGCCGGTTTGACGAGTTGACGGTCAAGGCGCTTGCGACGCCACATTCGACGACTCCACCAACGTTGACCTGACGATCACCTCCGCGCGCACGTCCCGCCCGATCGCTTCCATCGCGGGACGCATGCGCGCGAAATCTTCGGGCGTGCAGACGTCGCTGTCGAAATGCGTGGTGCCGTCGCGCGTCATCGTGATCACGTTGCTGTGCGGATCGAACGCGTATTGCGACGCGAAATCGATGAAGCGGTCCTGCGTGCGCTGCGCCTCCGGCATATCGAGCACGTTGAAATTCGCGGGCAACTCGATGCGCGCGCGTTCGTGGACCGCGAGGTTGTGGCACACGAACGGTTGCGTGCGCTTGCGTTCGCCTAGCCAGTAACGCGTGTCGGTCGCGACGCCACCGCTGAGGCTCGTCAGCGCCGGAATCGAGGCCGTCATGCCGGTCGCCACGAGACTTTCGAGCGTGCCTTTCATCGTCAGCGTGAGCGGGCCGTCGGCCGCGCTGAGGTCGCTCGTCGTCAGCGTCGCCGTGCCGCGCAGGTTCGCGTTGCGCAGTTCGGCCTGGATCGATTCCTCGCGTTGCGCGGGCGTTTGCGTGCGCAGCCGCGCGCGCGCCTGCTCGGCGGACGGCCCCGCAGCCTGTAACCGATACGTGAAGCTCGCCGAGCCATCCGGTTCGATTCTGATCGCGAGGTCGGTGCTGCGCGACATCGGCGCGGTGGCCGGTGTGTGCGCGAGTACGCCGTCGCCGGTCAGCACGGTCGGCCGGTTCATGTCGGACGAAGGCAGAAAACCGAACTCGGCGTTCGACGCGGTCGAATCCGCGTACATCTGCAAATCGGGCAGCCACGTGATGGCGTGATTGATGACGCCGTACCCGGGGACGCTCGGCAGCGTGTAGATCGTGCCGCTACTGATCAGCGCCGGCTCGTTGCGCACGCCGACCGCATCGAGCAGCGCGCCGTAGAGCGCGACGTGGTCCTTGCAATCGCCGTACCGGTTCGCGAGGATCGCGCTCGCGCTGTGCGGCACGACGGAGCCGCGTCCGACGTAGATCGCGACATAGCGGATATTGCGGCGAACCCAGTCGTACAGCGTTTTGGCTTTGTCGCGCGGCGTGTGATCGTGCGCGGTCAGTTGCAATGCAAGCTCGGTGATCGCGGTGTCGTGAGTGTCCGGGTCCGCCGCGGAAGCGCGGTAGGAAGCGGCGAATGCCGCATAGCTCGGGAAGGTCGACACCATCAACCGATCGCCGTACGACACGTACGCTATCGAGCCGCGTTCGAGCCGGTCGAAATGCGCCTTGTCATAACGGAATTCGTAGCGCGTGCGGCCGTCGCGCGTGACCGGCGTCACCGCGCTGAAGCCGCGCGCGTCGGCGTAAAGCGGCTTGTCGGCGGGCAGGTCGTAGATCAGGCGCAAGTTGCGCGTCGGCGCGAGGTCGGGCGGCGTGAAGTCGCTGAATTCTCCCGGCACGATCGGCTGGCGCTGCGTCTTGCGGTACGTCAGATGCACGCGTGCGCCGGGTTCGACAGCGGGGAACACGATGACCTTTTCCTGGATGTCCTGAAACATCGGCGCGTTGAACGAGCGGACTTCCTGCACGTCGCGGATCTGCTCCGGCTGAACGTCATGACGCTTGCCGTCGGCGCTGACCGTATAGGCCTCCAGGACCTGTACGTCGGCCATGCTGCGGTTGAACCAGACGTATTGCTGCGCGACCCGCTCGACGCCGGCTTCGTTGTTCACGCGCAGCGTCATCGAATCGAGCTTCGCATACGAGCCGTCCGCGTTGGCGGTGAAGGTCTGCGTTTCGCCCTCGTTGGTGTAGGGCTCGTCCAGTTTGGCCGTCACGCCCGCGCTCGCGGCGTGAATACCGGCCAGCCAGCCGGCGGTGGTAAGGACCAGCAGGGAGAGACGCATGAGGGGGTATCCGGACGATGACGTTGACGGGAACGCCAGCTAGGGTCGGTTCGCGCCGCGACGATGTCAAGCGGCTGGCGCGCATTTAGAAGCGCCCCACAGATTGCCCGTCGGGGTGCACGGCGCGCGCCCGGCGTGCCGGCAGTGAGGGAAATGCTCATCTGCGTCGCGGCGGCAACTCACAACCGAGCGCCGCAGGCTACACGCTGCAAGCGGCGCCCCCCGACGCCGCGATTTCCCGCGCGGCCTTCGCGCCTTCGACCTGCAAGATCATCGGCAGCGACACGCCATTCTTCGCCGCCGTCACTTCCGCGAGGATCGACACCGCAATCTCAGGCGGCGTCCTGCTGCCGATGTAAATGCCGACCGGCCCATGCAAACGGGCCAGTTCGGCTTCGCTCAGATCGAACTCCTTCAGGCGCTCGCGGCGCGCGTGATTGTTCCGGCGCGAGCCGAGCGCGCCGACATAGAACGCCGGCGTCTTCAGCGCTTCCATCAGCGCGAGATCGTCGAGCTTCGGATCGTGCGTGAGCGCGATCACCGCGCAGCGCTCGTCGAGCTTCATGTCGATCACGGTATCGTCAGGCATCGTGCGTACTATCTTCGTGCCGGGCACGTCCCATTCCTCGGTGTATTCCTCGCGCGGATCGCACACCGTCACCTGATAATCGAGCCCCACCGCGATGTGGCACAGGTAGCGCGACAACTGCCCGGCGCCGATCACGAGCATCCGGTAGCGCGGACCGTGGATCGTCAACAGACGCCCGCCATCGAAATGCACGCCGTCGGTCGCCTGAGCGTTTTCGAGCCGCACCGCCCCCGTCGTCATATCGAGCTCGCGTGCGACGAGCTGCCCGTTTTCCACCGCATGACACAGCTCGGCGATGCCGCTTTGCCGCGTCAACGGTTCGAGCACGAGCTGGATCGTGCCGCCGCAAGGCAGCCCGAAGCGATGCGCTTCCTCGGCCGTGATGCCGTACTTCACCGCTTCCGGATGGGTCTGCTCGATGCCGCGTTGCCGCACGCGGTCGATCAGATCGTCCTCGATGCAGCCCCCGGACACCGAGCCCACCACGAGACCGTCGTCGCGCACCGAGAGCATCGCGCCCTCGGGACGCGGCGATGAGCCCCACGTCTTCACGACCGTCACGAGGAGCGCGCGATGTCCGTCCTCCAGCCAACGGGCGCTGGTTTTCAGAACTTCGAGATCCACGCTGTCCATGATTTCTTCCCTTTCTTTGCTGCGCCGCCGGACTCGCCGTCCGCGGTCTCAGTCGATTCCGTTGGCGCGGACTCGGGCGCGGACGCGGCTTCTGCTTCTGCTTCCGCCTCGGCATCCACCGCTGCGTCACCGCCCGCTGCCTGATCCGCGCTATCGTCGCCCGAGAGCCGGGCCGTAAAGCGCCTGAAGAATTCCCCGGCAATCTTGCGCGCCGCGCCGTCGACGAGCCGCGAGCCGATCTGCGCGAGCTTGCCGCCGACCTGTGCGTTGGCGGTGTAGGAAAGCTTCGTCGCGGCCTCGCCGTCCGCCTCGAGCGTGACCTGCGCGTTGCCCTTCGCAAAGCCGGCGGCGCCGCCCTGGCCTTCGAAGACGATCGTGTAAGTGTTCGGCGCATCGATGCCGGTCAATTGCATACGCCCTTTGAAGCGTGCCTTGACTGGACCGACCGCCGCGCTCAGCGCGACCAGATACGCATTTTCACCGTCGGGGTCGATGCTCTCGCAGCCGGGGATGCAGCCGCGCAGAATCGCGGTATCGTTCAACGCGTCCCACGTTTGCTGCTGCGCGACCGGTAGCGTATGAGTTTCGCTCAATTCCATGACGTTGCTCCTGCGAGTGTCGTTGCGGCGACGGCGCGGCGAGGCGCGCGCGTCAGTTGCGCGAGATCGCGGCCGAACGCTGCAAGACTGTCTAGATTATGAACCGGACGATGCGCGTCGACATGCGGCAGGATTGCCTGCACGCCGCGCGCTTTCGGCGCGAAGCCGCTGAAACGCAGCAGCGGATTGAGCCACACGACGCGATGCGCGAAGCGCGCGAGGCGCGCCATTTCGGTATCGAGCACATCGATCGCTTCGTGATCGAGGCCATCGGTGACGAGCAGCACCGTCGCGCGACCAGTGAGCACGCGTCGTGCCCAGCGCCGGTTGAACTCGGCGAGCGCCGCGCCGATGCGCGTGCCGCCCGACCAGTCGACCACCTGGTCGCTGAGCGTGGCGATCGCGACGTCGGGATCGCGCTCGCGCAATGCGCGCGTCGCGTTCGTGAGCCGCGTGCCGAACAGAAACACCTGCAGACGCTCGCGCGACTGCAGCAGCGCGTGGCAGAAGTAGAGCACCGCGCGCGAGTAGTTGCTCATCGAGCCGGAGATGTCGAGCAGCAGCACGAGAGGCGGCTTGCGCTCGACCGTCGCGCGGTACTTCCACACGGTCCAGTCGCCGCCCGCGCGCACCGCGTGCCGCGCGCTCGCGCGCAGATCGGCGTGCGTGCCGTATGACGCAGCCTTCAGACGCCGTGTCGGCTCGGTTGCGAGCGGCAGCCGCTGGCCCCGGATCAGATGACGCAGCGTGCGCCATTCGTCGGCGCTCAGCGTGTCGAAATCGCGATGCCGGAGCCGCTCCTCCGCGCTGAACGTGAGCTGAGCGTGCAGTTCGTGCTGCACGGTCTCCTGCGGAACATGCAAATTCGGCGACGGGGGCATGCGCACCGCGAGCGCATCGGCGAGCCGGTTGTTGCGTTTCGGCGGCGGCACCCCGTCGCGCACTTTGGGCAGCAACAGCGCGCGCAACTTGCCTTCCCAATCGGGGTCGCGCCAGAACAGATCGAACGCGGCATCGAAGAGTTCGCGTTCGTCGGGCGCGGTGACGAGCAGCGCGGCAAGCGCGGCGCGCACGTCGTCGCGGTGGCCGAGGTCGATCCATTGCAGCGCGGCGAGTGCGTCGACCGCCTGTGCAGGTGACATCGGCAGGCCAGCGCCGCGCAGCACCCGGACGAAATGGACGACGTTGCGCGCGAGCATGGGTGCGGCGGGCGGGTTCGTCATGCCAACGATCCTCACCCGGACAGACACTGCGCGATCTGCGCGGCGTCTATGCGCGCGAGATCGTCCTGATACTTGAGCAGGACGCCGAGCGTGTTCTGCACGGATTGCGGATCGAGCTCGGTGACCGACAGCGCTTCGAGCGCGCGGCACCAATCGATCGTTTCGGCGATGCCGGGCGCCTTGAACAGATCCATGCCGCGCAGCCGATGCACGAAATCGACCGCGCGCCGCTGCAATTGCGCCGACGTATTCGGCGCGCGCGCGGCGACGATCTCGAGTTCGCGCTCGCGATCCGGATAGCCGATCCATTGATACAGACAGCGCCGCTTCAACGCGTCATGCACTTCGCGCGTGCGGTTCGACGTCATGATGACGAGCGGCGGTTGCGCCGCGTGCACGGTGCCGTATTCGGGAATCGATACCTGGAAGTCCGAAAGCAGTTCGAGCAGGAATGCCTCGAACGGTTCGTCGGCGCGGTCGATTTCGTCGATCAGCAGCACGCGCCGCGCCCCGGGATGGTGTTCGTCGGGCATGAGCGCCTGCAGCAGCGGACGCTTGAGCAGGAATTCGCCGCGATACAGCGTGTCGTTGTCGGGGCGCTCGCCGCTCGCTTCGGCAAGCCGCAGCGCCATGATCTGACGCGGGTAGTCCCATTCATAGAGCGCACTCGCGGTGTCGAGGCCCTCATAGCATTGCAGTCGCAGCAGCGTGGTGCCAAGCATGCCGGCCGCGGCTTTCGCGAGTTCGGTCTTGCCGACCCCCGGCTCGCCTTCGACGAACAGCGGCCGCTCCATGCGCAGCGCGAGATACAGCGCGGTCGCGAGTTCGCGGCTCGCGAAATAACGCTGGGCGGCGAGTTGGGCGAGGGTGTCGTCAATCGAAGCCGGCTGCATGGTGGTCCTGAATCTGCGCGACAGGCCGTGGCGAAAGCATGGCGCGAGAGAAGAATGTAACGGGCGCGAGGCCAACCTCAAACGCCTGCGCCAGCTCGGAAAACGAGCCAGGCCGGCTTGCGCGCGCTGCGGTCTCAGCGCGCGCCGGCCGGACGAGGTGGCAAGGATCGCTAAGTATTTGCCTTCGTGACCGCACGCGCGGCGAGCACCGGAATCAGATGCGCGCGATACGCGGCGCTCGCGTGCATGTCTTCATTCAGCTCGTCAGGCGACACGCTCACCGCGCGTGCCGCCTCGGGCGTGAAGTTCGCCGACAGCGCGCTTTCCAGCTCGGCAACGCGAAATACCGATGACGCCGCGCCCGTCACGGCGACCCGTACCCCGCTCGCAAACTTCGCAACGAACACGCCGACCAGCGCGAAGTGCGAGGCGGGATTGCGGAATTTCTCGTACGCGGCGCGCTCGGGTACCGGAAACTCGACCGCGACGATCAGCTCGTCGGGCGCGAGCGCGGTCTCGTACATGCCGACAAAGAAATCGCCCGACGTGATGCGCCGCCGGTCCGTGACGATCGTCGCATCGAGGCCCATTGCCGCGGCCGGATAGCACGCGGCCGGGTCGTTGTTCGCGAGTGAGCCGCCGATCGTGCCGAGCGCGCGCACCTGGCGATCGCCGATATTGCCGGCGAGGTCAGCGAGCGCCGGCAAGACGCGCCGCAGGTCCGCGTGCTCGGCGACGTCCGCGTGGCACACGGCCGCGCCGATCGTCACCGTGCTCGCGTCGACGGTGATCGACTTCAGCGCGGGAATGCGCGTCACGTCGATCAGCCGCGACGGTTGCGCGAGACGCAGGCGCATCGTCGGCAAAAGGCTCTGGCCGCCGGCGAGGAACTTCGCGTCACTGTCGGCGGCGAGGGCTGCGGCGGCCGCTTGCGGATCCGTCGCGCGTTGATACTCGAATGAATACATGTCGAATGCTCCGCTCAGGATCGTTGGGTCAGGCTTGTTTCGCGGCCGATTGCGCGGCTTGAATCGCGGACCACACGCGATGCGGCGTGGCCGGCATCTGCAGATTGGTCACGCCAAGCGGGGCGAGCGCGTCGATGATCGCGTTGATCACCGCTGGCGGCGAGCCGATCGCGCCCGCCTCGCCGCAGCCTTTCACGCCGAGCGGATTGTGCGTGCACGGCGTGCCCTTGACGGTTTCGACCGTGAAGTCGGGCAGGTCGCACGCTCGCGGCATCGCGTAGTCCATGTAAGAGCCGGACAGCAGTTGGCCGCTATCGCTGTCGTACACGCAGCGCTCGAGCAGCGCCTGGCCGATGCCTTGCCCGAGGCCGCCATGCACCTGACCTTCGACGATCATCGGATTGATCACGTTGCCGAAATCGTCGACCGCGGTGAACTTCTGGATGCGCGACACGCCGGTGTCCGGATCGACTTCGATCTCGCAGATATACGCGCCCGACGGATAGGTGAAGTTGGTCGGATCGTAGAACGCGCTTTCTTCGAGCCCCGGTTCGAGCACATCGAGCGGATAGTTGTGCGGCACGTACGCGGCGAGCGAGATTTCCGCGAACGCCTTGGTGCGATCGGTGCCCGCGACGCGAAACACGCCGTTCTTGAACTCGATGTCTTCAGCCGACGCTTCGAGCAGATGCGCGGCGATTTTCTTCGCCTTTGCTTCGATCTTGTCGAGGGCCTTCGAGATCGCCGAGCCGCCGACCGCGATCGAGCGCGAGCCATAGGTGCCCATGCCGAACGCGATGCGGCCGGTGTCGCCATGCACGACCTCGACGCTTTCGAGCGCAATGCCGAGCCGGTCCGCGACGACCTGCGCGAAGGTCGTCTCATGTCCCTGACCGTGACTATGCGAGCCCGTGAACACGGTGACCGAACCGGTCGGATGCACGCGGATCTGGCCGACTTCGAACAGGCCCGCGCGTGCGCCGAGCGCGCCCGCGATATTGGACGGCGCGAGACCGCATGCCTCGATGTAGCACGAGTAGCCGAGGCCGCGTCGCTTGCCGTTCTTTTCGGACTCCTGCCGGCGCGCGGCGAAGCCCTCGACGTCCGCGATTTCGAGTGCGCGCGCGAGGATCGCGTGGTAGTCGCCGGTGTCGTAGGTGAGGCCGACCGGCGTCGCGTACGGGAACTGCGTGATGAAATTGCGGCGGCGGATTTCCGCGGGATCGAGCTTCATCTCCCGCGCCGCCGTTTCGACCAGACGCTCGACGACGAAGGTGGCTTCCGGCCGGCCCGCGCCGCGATACGCATCGACGGGAACGGTGTTGGTGAAGACGGCCTTCACTTCGGCGTAGATCGCGGGCGTCGCGTATTGCCCGGCGAGCAGCGTCGCGTACAGGATGGTCGGCACGCTCGACGCGAACGTCGACAGATACGCGCCCATGTTCGCGATCGTATGCACGCGCATCGCGAGGAACTTGCCGTCGGCGTCCATCGCGAGTTCTGCCTTCGTCACATGGTCGCGGCCATGCGCGTCGGAGAGGAAGGCCTCGGAGCGCTCGGCCGTCCATTTGACCGGCCGGCCGATCTTCTTCGATGCCCACGTGAGCGCAACGTCTTCAGCGTACAGGAAGATCTTCGAGCCGAAGCCGCCGCCGACGTCCGGCGCGATCACGCGCAGCTTCGATTCCGGCAGCGACAGCACGAATGCGGCCATCAGGAGCCGCTCGACGTGCGGATTCTGATTGGCGACATACAGGGTGTAGCTGTCGTCCTGCGCCGAGAAGCTCGCGTTGACCGCGCGCGGTTCGATCGCGTTCGGCACGAGGCGGTTGTTGACGATGTCGAGCGTGGTGACGTGCGCGGCTCTCGCGAACGCGGCATCGGTCGCGGCCTTGTCGCCGTGGCCCCAGTTGTAGCAGACGTTGTCGGGCACTTCGTCGTGCACGGCCGCCTGACCTGGATCGGCCGCATGCGCGGTATCGACGACGGCAGGCAGGACGTCGTAATTGACCTCGATCAGTTCGGCCGCATCTTTCGCGGCATTGATCGATTCGGCGATCACGAGCGCGACCTGGTCGCCCACGTGCCGCGCTTTCGTATGCGCGATCACGGGATGCGGCGGTTCGTTCATCGGCTTGCCGTCGATGCTGTGGATCAGCCAGCCGCACGGCAGTCCGCCGACGTTCTCGGCGGCGAGATCCGCGCCGGTGAAGATCGCCACGACGCCTGGCGACTGTCGGGCCGCGCTCGTGTCGATGCTCGTGATCTTCGCGTGCGCATACGGCGAGCGCAGAAACACCGCGTAGGTTTGCCGCGGCAGGATGATGTCGTCGGTGTACTGGCCTTGGCCGGTGAGGAAGCGATAGTCTTCCTTGCGTTCGACGGCGGCGCCGATCAGGCTCGGGGTATCGGGTGCGTTCATCGTCGGCTCCTCAGGCGGCATTCGCGCCGGCAGTTGCGCTTGATGCGGCGGACGACTTCATACCCGCGGCGCCTTCGAGCACGGCCTTGACGATGTTGTGATAGCCGGTACAGCGGCAGAGATTGCCGTCGAGTTGTTCGCGCACGCCGTCGGCGGTCAGATCGGGCTGACTCTGTACCAGCGACACCGCGCTCATCACCATGCCCGGCGTGCAGAAGCCGCATTGCAGACCGTGGCAGTGCTTGAACGCGGCCTGCATCGGATGCAGCGCGCCGTCGTGCGCGAGCCCCTCGATGGTTGTGACGTCCGCGCCATCGGCTTGCACGGCGAGGATGTTGCAGGACTTGATCGCGCGGCCGTTCAGATGCACGGTGCAGGCGCCGCATTGTGCGGTATCGCAGCCGACGTGGGTGCCGGTCAGACGGAGTTGATCGCGCAGGAACTGGACAAGCAGGGTGCCAGGGTCGACTGAGGCGCTCACGGGCGCGCCATTGACCGTCAGACTGATGCTGATTTCCATGAAGCTGTCTCCTTTGTCGGCCGCAGTCAGCGCTTCAGCGCTTGCTGCGGTCCCATGCGTTTATCTCGGTTGATCGGAGCGAGCGCGTCGGCGTATCGATGCCTGCCTCGGCGCTGACTACGATCCCATGCAAGACAGTTGCTGTGGGTGAGACCGGACCTGTGATTGTTATTGCCCCTGCTTTGTTTCGACTGCGTGCTGATTGCGATTCGCGAGGTCCGATGAGGGTGCTGCGGGTTTTACAGATCTGCCGAAAAGTAAAGCACAAATCGCGCGGGCGCGCTATGAGGGGAAGTGTGTTCGGCGCCCGCGAGCGCACGAAGCCAGGCATGGCGGCCACGGAACAGGACGCCGCAAACACATGCGCCCCGTCTGCAGAGCATGACGGGGCGCATCGATAGATCAGCGGAAAGCGAGGCCGGACTCGGGAGCCTTCAGCGCGCCGGGGCGGCCTCGTTGAAACGGCGAATTACCTGGCCAGTTTCGAATGACGGCGCGAGTAGCCGAAATAGATGATCATGCCGATCAGCAGCCAGATCACGAATGCGGCCCACGTGATGCCTTGCAGGTTCAGCATCAGGAACAGGCACGATGCAACTGCGAGAACCGGAACGACCGGCACGCCCGGGCAACGGAATGCGCGCGGCAGCTCCGGGTGCGTCTTGCGCAGCACGAGCACCGCGATCGACACCATCGAGAACGCCGCGAGCGTGCCGATATTGATCAGTTCAGCCAACACATTGAGCGGCACCAGCGCGCCGATCAGACCGAAGAAGATACCGACGAGCCACGTCGTGAAGAACGGAGTAGCAAAGCGCGGATGCACTTTCGACAGCTTCGCGGGCAGCAGGCCGTCGCGCGACATCGCGAAGATCACCCGGGTTTGCCCGTAGGCCATGACGAGAATCACGGTCAGCATGCCGAGCACGGCGCCGAGATCGATGAAGCCCGCGACCCAGTTCTGCCCCGCGAGCTGCAGCGCGTACGACACCGGGTGCGAAATGCCCATGAACTTCTCCGACGGCACGATGCCGGTGACGACCGCGGCCACTGCCACGTACAGCACCGCGCACACGCCGAGCGAGGCGATGATGCCGATGGGCAGATCGCGCTTCGGATTCTTCACTTCTTCCGCCGCCGACGACACCGAGTCGAAGCCGATGAACGCGAAGAACATCACCGCGGCCGCGCCGAATACGCCGCTCCAGCCGTGCGGCATGAATGGGTGCCAGTTGGCCGGGGTGACGTGAAACACGCCGACGGCGATCACGAGCAGCACGACGACCACCTTGATCGCGACCATGATGTTGTTGATGCGGGCGGACTCGCGCACACCGAGCGACAGCAGCGTGGTGATCGCCATCATCACGAGGAAGGCAGGCAGGTTGAACAGCGTTTCGTGTCCCGGCACTGCACCGGGGGCCGCGGTCAGCGCCATCGGCAGCGACACCCCGAAGCCGGACAGCAGCGACTGCAGATAGCCGGACCAGCCGACCGACACCGCCGACGTCGCGAGTCCATATTCGAGCATCAGGTCCCAGCCGATGATCCACGCGGCCAGTTCCCCGAGCGTCGCGTACGAGTACGTGTAGATCGAACCGGCGACCGGAATCGTCGACGCGAATTCCGCGTAGGCGAGCGCGGCGAAGGCACAGGCGATCGCCGCGATCAAGAACGAGATCATCAGCGCGGGGCCAGCCTGCACGGCGCCCGTGCCGGTCAGCACGAAGATGCCGGTGCCGATGATGGCGCCGACGCCGAGGAAAGTGAGGTCGAGCGCGCCGAGCGCTTTTTTCAGGCCGGCAGTCTGAGCGCTTGTTGCGAGCATGTGCTCGACGCTCTTTTTGCGAAACAGGGACATTGGCGTGGGTCTCCAGTAGTGCACGCGTGTTGCGCGCCGAATGTCGGGAAAACCCGTAATTCTAGCGGATGCACGGGAACGGCCCGGTTCGCGGCGGCATTTTTTGGGCTCGAGTGACGGGCGGAAACTCCCGCCAGGAGGGGACTTCGGGGTGGTCTTGCGATATCGGGAGCAGAGTTGCGGTGAAGCTTTTGCTGGATAAGCAAAATATGGGGAGGGACTTTCTCCGTTTGCTCCGTAACCGCGTGGCGCAACGCCGCACGTGCGGCGCCTGTTTGCTTAACCCGCCATCGCGGGATTCAGATCGACGAGGCGGTTGCTCATCACATAGAACGTGAGCTCGGCGTTGTTGCGCAGCTTCATCTTGTCGAGCAGCCGCGTGCGGTACACGCTGACCGTCTTCACCGAGAGCGACAGCGTCGCCGCGATATCGGTGAGCCGTTTGCCCGACGCGAGCATGCACAGCGTCTGGTATTCGCGATCGGACAGCTTTTCGTGCGGCAGTTGTTCGCCGTCGAACGAGACGTAGTCGGCGAGCGCCTCGGCCATCTCGGGGCTCACGTACTTGCGGCCCGCCGCGACCTGCTGGATCGCACCGATCATCTGCGCGGCGTCGACGGTCTTCGATAGATAGCCGGAGGCGCCGGCTTTCAGCGCGCGCACCGCGTACTGGTCCTCGCGGTACATCGAGAACATCAGCACCGCGACGCGCGGCGCCTTGCGCTTCAGGCGCTTGAGCACCTCCACGCCGTTCATGTCGGGCAGCGAGATGTCGAGCAGCACGACGTCGAAGCTTTGCTGGACTACCGAGTCGAGTGCTCCCGAGCCGCTGTGCGCCTCGGCGACTTCGCGCGCGATACCGCGATCAAGCAGCAGTTGGCGGACCCCCTGGCGGACCACCGCGTGATCTTCGACGATCAGGATGCGCAGGCTCATGGTTGCGGGCTCACGATTGCAGTGCGCGCCGGGCGGCGCGCGGCGCGGGGCGAGCAGCGAGCAGCGCGTGCCAGGCGAAGCGAGCCTGGATCAGGGTGCCGCGCGGGGTAACGGCGCTGCTGTCATCGCTGCTGCCCTCGCCATGTCCGACGCCCGCGCGCCTGGCGCTGACCTGCAGCGCGCCGTCGAACGCGGCGCAGCGCGCCTGCATGCCGGCGAGGCCGAAATGGCCGTCGGCCGGTTTCTCGCCGTCGCGTTCGCGCGCGCCGCGCGGCAGGCCGATACCATCGTCGCTGACGGAGAGTTTCAGATGTCGCGGACCGGTTTCGATCCGCACGTCGGCGCACGTCGCATGGGCATGCTTCGCGACGTTGTTGAGCGCTTCCTGGGCGACGCGAAACACGGCGAGCGCCGCGTCGGCGGGCAGACGCGCGAGCCGCGCGTCGTCGGAGCAGGTGATGGTGGTGCGCAAGCCGGTGCGCCCGGAGAAGTCGCGGATCCAGCCTTGCAGCGCGCCGGCGACGCCGGTCTCGAACGACGGCGCGTGCAACTGTGCGACCGCTGCGCGGCTTGCTGCGCACGCGGCGTCGAGCGAACGGTTCGCGACCGCGAGCGCGGCTGCGCATTGCGGCGGCGCGTCGGCGGGCAGCCAGGTTTCGATGCCGGCGAGCGCAAAGCGCGTCGCGGTCAGCTCGGCCCCGACCCCGTCGTGCAACTCGCTCGCGAGGTGACGGCGCACGCTCTCCTGCGCGTCGACCAGTTCGGCCGACAGCTCGCGCACCCGCGCACGCAACCGTTCGATCTCGCGCGCGGCGAGCGACGGCATGTCGATGCCATCACGCTGCGCTGACGAGGCCTGCGGAGCGTTGAACGGGACGGCAGTCGACGTATCCATAAATTTCCCTCTCAGGAAGTGGAGCGGACAGCGAAGCGGACGCACTCGGGCGCGACCTGCGCGATAGTCGGAACCCGGCAGCCTGACGTAACGAAATTTACATTCAGTAACAAATACGGCGGCCTACGGCAGGCGTGCGAATTCCGTCTGATCTCGCGCCGCGATGATATCTTAAAAAAAAGAAAAATGCAGTCGTACCAAGGGTTAGCGCAGAGTTTTCATAGATTACTTGATGTACCGCGCATGCTGGTGGTGTCAGAGGAATTCTGACAGCGGAGGTGATGGAGGGGCTTCCAATTTGTAACGGACAACAAAAAAGGAGCCCGGAGGCTCCTTTTCGCGGAAGTCGCGGCGCGCGGGCCGCGAAGAGGGACGGCGGCTTAACCGACGAAGGCCTTTTCGACCACGTAGTGACCCGGCTCGTTGTTGCTGCCCTCCTTGAAGCCCGCGTCTTCGAGCAGCTTGCGCGTGTCGCGCAGCATGTGGGGGCTGCCGCACAGCATGACGCGGTCGTTTTCGAGCGAGAAACCCGGCACGCCGAGGTCGGCGAACAGCTTTTCGGTTTCGATCAGCTCGGTGATGCGGCCGCGGTTCTGGAACGCCTCGCGCGTGACGGTCGGGTAGTACAGCAGCTTTTCCTGCACGAGCTCGCCGAGGTGTTCATGCGCCGGCAGGTGCTCGGTGATGTATTCCTTGTACGCGAGTTCATCGACGAAACGGCAGGTGTGCGTGAGGATCACGCGCTCGTAGCGGTCGTAAATGTCCGGGTCCTTGATGATCGACATGAACGGTGCGAGGCCCGTGCCGGTGGACAGCAGCCACAGCGTTTTGCCGGGCAGCAGGTTGTCGGCCACCAGCGTGCCGACCGGCTTCTTGCCGATCAGCACTTCGTCGCCGACCTTCAGGTGCTGCAGACGCGACGTGAGCGGGCCGTCCTGCACCTTGATGCTCAGGAATTCGAGGTGTTCTTCGTAGTTCGCACTGGCAAGGCTGTATGCGCGCAGCAGCGGCTTGCCGTCGACCTGCAGGCCCACCATCGTGAACTGGCCGTTTTCGAAGCGGAACGACGGATCGCGCGTGCAGGTGAAGCTAAAAAGCGTATCGGTCCAGTGATGGACGCTCAGGACGGTTTGTGAATTCAGGTTGCTCATGGCTTCTTGGATAGTGCGAAAACAAAGGCGGCCAGTCGTCTGAGCCGGCCGGCACGGCAAGGGCGATGCTGCGTTGACCCGTGGCCGGGACTCACGCGTAATCCGGTATTTTACCGTGCCCGTCGGGGCGGGAGCGCGGCGCGTCGGTCGTGCGTGGTGAAGCGGGTTGCCGGACCTGGAAGCGGCGGCGCCGCTTTGTTGGCGCCGCGAAGTACGTTGGCGTAAGTGCGGCCGTGCTTCGGCGGTGTACGGCGATTCGGCGAATGCCGCGCAGGGCGGCTGTCATTGGCTGTCGGCGTGCGCAAAAGCGCGCGCCGCGCGGACAACAATTTCAAGATGATACCGAAAGGAGGCGTGCACCGCAGCATTGACCCTGCTGATGAAACCGGCAAATGGGGCGGAACCGTCCCTGCGCCACCGTAATCGGGTGGCGTTCTACATCGTTCGCGCGGGTGATTTTTTGGGGAATACCTCGGGCGCTTCGTCGTTTACGCAGGACGCGAGTCGCACGAGGCAAGGCGGTGTGGTCATGCGCGACTCGTCCCGGCGGCTCCGGCCGTCCCTGCGAGTAGGAGGTGTCAAATGGAAGCTTCTCGTGCGATGTCTACATGCGGTTCAAACACTGAATTCAACGGATGGATGATACGGGCACGCGCATCGCGCTTCATGCGTCGTGCGGCGTGTCGAGCCGCGTTGCTGGCGTTTTCGATGGGGACTGTCGGGGCCTGGGCGCAGGAGGCGATCCTGCCGCCAAATTCGGTGACCGCATCGACCGTTCCGTCTAACGGTGATGTCAATCCGTACGGCATTGCGTTCGTGCCGCCCGGCGTGCCGTCCTGGAGCACCCTCAAACCCGGCGATGTGGTGGTGTCGAATTTCAATGCAAGCTCGAATCTGCAGGGAACCGGCACGACGGTCGTCAAGCTCGTGCCCAATGGCAACCCCGTGACGTTCTTCCAGGGACAACATCTCGGTCTCACGACGGCGCTCGCTGTGCTGAAAAGCGGCTTCGTGCTGGTGGGCAATGTGCCGACTACGGATGGCAAGAACGTCGTCGCGCCGGGCTCGCTGCTCGTCCTCAATCCGCAGGGCGGTCTCGTCAAACAACTGATCGATCCCAACCTGCTGGATGGCCCCTGGGACCTGACCGTGATCGACGGCGGGCGATTCGTCAGAGTGTTCGTCTCCGATGTGTTGAACGGCAAGGTCGCGCGAATCGATCTTGCAATCGGGGAAAATGGCGTCCAGGTGCTGCCGAGCTCGACCATCATCGCGTCAGGCTATATGCACCGCACCGATCCGGCGGCACTCGTGGTCGGCCCGACTGGGCTGGCCTACGACCCATCACATGACGTGCTTTACGTCGCCTCGACAGGCGACAACGCCATATTCGCGATCTACGGCGCCGCCAACGCGAATCATGATGGCGGAATCGGGCGGATGATCTACCAGGACAACAAGCACTTGCACGGTCCGCTTGCGCTGGCACTCGCCCCCAACGGTCATCTCGTTACCGCGAACGGCGATGCAGTCAACCCCGACCCGCAACATCCCAGCGAAATCGTCGAGTTCACCGTGGGCGGACAGTTCGTCGCGCAATTGCAGGTCGATGCTGCGTCGGGCGCGGCGTTTGGCCTTGCCTTCGGTCTCAATAGCAAGGGGCATCTGCAGTTTGCGGCGGTGGACGACAACACGAATTCGGCGACTGTCTGGACGTTGCGCACCGATAATCAATGAACGGACACGGAGCAACGATCTATCGGTACACAGATGTGGGTATGGAGCGGCAATGGCCGGGCCAAGTCTCCGTCAGGCAAGGGTATGCTGTCTGACCGATCTGGTGACGCCTAGCTCGCGAGTGCCGCTCGCTCACGCGACGGCCCCCGTTTCTCGCCGACGCGCCGATCATTCCATGTGAAATTATTAACGACAGATCGCTAATAACAATCAACGGCTACCTGTCCTCGGTCACTACACAGACCGACGCGCGTTCGACCAGCGGTCCGTCCAGCTTGACCGCGCGATGGCGCACCGGTGCGCCGGCCGCGCGGTTGTGCTGCTCCTGAATGAGTGTCTCGACGGCCCAGCGGCCGAGTTCGTAGTTCGGCAGCACGACGGTCGACAGCGGCGGATGCGTGTGGCGCGCGATTTCCTGGTCGTCGTAGCCGAGCACCGCGACGTCCTCGGGCACGCGCAGGCCGAGTTGCTTGAGTGCCTCGATCGCGCCGATCGCGGTCAGGTCGTTCGCGCAGAAGATCGCGGTGGGCGGATTGGCCTCGCGCATCAGCGACAGCGTCTGCTCGAAGCCGAGGCCCGAACTCCAGTCGCCGTCGCGCACGAGTTCGGGGGCGAACGGCAGGTCGGCGGTCGCAAGCGCGGTGCGGTAGCCCTTCAGACGGTCCTTCGCGGCGTCCTGCCACGGCTCGCCGTTGATGTAGGCGATGCGCCGGTGGCCGGCCTGTAGCAGATACTCGGTCGCCAGATGGCCGCCCGCGACCTCGGCCGGCACAACCGACGAAAACGTGTCGTCGCCGGTGTAGCAGTTCAGCAGGACGGTCGGAATCTTCGACAGCGCGGCCGGGGGCGCGACCTTGCGCGTGTAGACGGTCGCGTAAATCACCCCGAACACGTGCGGATTGGTGAGGACCGTGTCGAGCACCTGTTTTTCGATGTCGGCGTTGCCGTGCGTCGAGTAGACCGCCAGCATCTTGCCGCTCGCGTACGCGGCGTCGCGCGCGCCGTCGATGCTGACGACCGGGTGCGGACTCGTCGAGATCTCGTCGGCCAGATAGACGATCAGATTGCGCTCGTCGCTCGATACCGCGACCGGCACGCGCGACGACAACCTGTAGCCGAGGTCGTGCGCAGCTTTCAACACCTTGTCGCGGGTAGCCTCGGAGAATTTCGCGCCGGCCGCGTTGTTGAGCACGAGCGAGACGGTGGACTGCGACACGCCGGTGAGTTTGGCGATGTCGGTCATGGTCGGGCGGCGTTGAGTCGATTTTTTCATTGCGCGGGCCGAGGCGAAGCGGCGCTGAAGCAGGGAATACCAGAGGCACCGCACTTCTGACGGTAGCACTAATAATATCCGCGCGGCAACGTGCGCGAACCCGCCGTGGGGAAGCGGTTTTCGCCGTCCTACGATCGCATTTGAACGAGTCTATTACTAATCACACGGACCGATAGTGCATCAGGCAGAGGCGCTTATTCGAGCCGCAACTTCGCCACGTAGGGCAAATGATCCGATAGCCACGCGGTCTCCTGCGTCGGCTGAATCCACTCGACGGGCTGCATGCCGCGCACGAACATCTTGTCGAGCGACAGCGCCGGTGAGAACGCCGGAAACGTGCGCGCCGGTTCGCCGAGCAGCGTTGCAACTTCCTCCAAGCCGTGTTCGCGAAAAAGCGGCACCGAGTCATTGCGCCAATCGTTGAAATCGCCGGCCAGCACGAGCGGCCCGTCGGGTGCTTCCTTCGCGATCCAGTGCGCGATCCAGTTCATCTGCCGCAACCGCGCCGGGCGCGTCAGCGCGAGATGCGCGCACAGCAGCGTGACTAGCCGTCCGCCGAACGTCGCGCGCGCGACCAGCAGGCCGCGCTTTTCGAAGCGGTGCGCGGAGATGTCCCAGCGGCCGCCGAGATCGAGCGGATGCGGCGAGAGGATCGCATTGCCGTGCCGCCACGACGGCTTGAACACGTTCGGGCCAAGCGCGACTTCGAGTTCGAGCGCGCGGGCGATCTCGGTTGCCTGACAGTGCCATACGTCGGTTAGCGGATCACCCATCGGCGCGCCGAAGCTGGTCGCCAGTACCGGCGCCGGCATGCGCCGCGCCATCGCTTCCTGCAGGAAGTACGCGTCCGCGTGTGTCTGTTCGACCCAGCGCTGCATGGCCTGCCACGCCTGAAAACCGAGCGGCGTGCGGCCCTTGTGCAGGTTCCAGCTCACCGCGATGAAATCGTTCGGTGCAAGGTTCTCTCGGATCAATTCTTCTGGGTTTCGCATGCCGCGTTATCCACGTGTTCTGTTCGAGGGCGTCGCTCAGACTCGCCGCGCCCGTCAGTTCGGATTGCTGCTGCCGTTCACGGCGCCATTGCCGTTCGGGCTGCCGCTCGTGCCGCCATTCATGCCGTTGCCGTTCGCACTGCCGCTCACGACGTTCGCATACAGGCGGTACACGAGGTTCGGATTGTGATCGAGGATCGTCCAGTTCGCCCATTGACCGGGCGGCACCACGAGACCCGGGTGGCTCGCGCTGACCTGGCGCGGCTGCGGTGGCAGCTCGCAGCCAATGTCGGTGCGCCCCGGGTTGTTGTCCTCGAGCGTTTCCTGCGTGTCGATGGAAAACATCACGCCCTCCGCATCGACGCGCAGCGGCGATACCGTGATGGTCCGCGACAGATCGATGCTGCCGGCCGGCTGGTTCTTGCAGCCGACGTTATGCTGCACGACCTGGTGGTGCGTGTCCGTGCGCGCCTGGCCGACGGTGGTTGTGCCGTTGAACGAGTCGATCTGCTGACCGTCTTTCACCACCTGCAACTGCCATTGCACGACCGGTTGCGCTGGCCGTTGTTGAGCGTGGGCGAGCGACGAAGCGCCAAGCAGCATAGCCACGATACTGGTTTTCCACATGGAAGGGTCTCCGCTCACGCGTCGGTCCGCGCGGTTGCGTCAGCGTAGCAATGAGAGAGCCATCTTACCCCCGATGACCGCAACGATTTCTGACACAGTCGACGTGGACCGGTTCAGCAACAATCCATTACAGATGGGATGAGAATGCCACGCGGGCGCGTCCTCCGGGCGTCTGCCGGAGCATGCGCTGATTAGCAGCAGAACCGCAGGACTGCTGGCTTGCGTGCGTTTATGTCGTCGCTACACTGGACTTGAACCGGTGCTCACAAGGCGCCGCCGCAGCAACCAGACGAACGGGGTGAGCCATGTCGACAGCAATGGTCAAACAGGAGATCGCGGTAGCGTCATTTAGCCGCGTGTACGACCTCGACGAGGTCGAAACCGCGCTGAACGGTCTCGGTGAGGGCGCGAACGAGGCGCTGCGCGCGACCTACGAAAAGATGCTGAAAACCGGCAATCTGCGTTTCTGTGTGAAGCCGAACCGGATGCCGTCGATCGACGATCTGATCGACGCGCTGCCCAATTTCTCGAGGCCGCTCGACGACATCCGCAAGCAGGTCGCGCTGTGCCTCGAAACCGAAGACCGGCTGGAGCTGATGCCGATCCTTCTGCTCGGCGACCCGGGCATCGGCAAGACGCATTTCGCGAAGCAGTTGGCGCGCCTGCTCGGCACCGCGTACCAATACGTCGCGATGAGCTCGCTGACGGCGGGGTGGATTCTGTCGGGCGCGTCGTCGCAATGGAAGAACGCGAAGCCGGGCAAGGTATTCGATGCGCTTGTGAACGGCAGTTACGCGAACCCGGTGATCGCCGTCGACGAAATCGACAAGGCGACCAGCGACTCGCAATACGATCCGCTCGGCGCGCTCTACGCGCTGCTGGAGCACGACACCGCTGAATGCTTCATCGACGAGTTCGCCGAGATCCCGATCAATGCAGGCAACGTGATCTGGATCGCGACCGCCAACGACGAACGCGCGATCCCCGAACCGATCCTCAACCGCATGAACGTCTACGAGATCCCGCCTCCGGATCACGCAGGCGCGCGGCGCATCGCTCAGTCGATCTACGACGAGATCCGCGGCGCGCACAACTGGGGGCTGCGTTTTCCGGAAACGCTCGGCGAGGCAACGCTCGATGCGCTCAAGCGTGCGTCGCCGCGCGAGATGCGCCGCGCGATCCTGAACGGCTTCGGCGCGGCGCGCATCGCCGGACGCGACCGGATCGAACCCGCCGATATCCGTCTCGATTACGGAAACCGCAGAAAACCGATCGGTTTTTGAGACTTTTGGCCGTTTTTTGTGCAAAACCCCGCGTTTTCCGCGATCGGCATGGTTTCGGGCGGTAATTCCTACGACGCGTGCGATAAATGCCACAGCAATTGTTTCTCTTTTTGAGGCGCGATCGCCCGACCACGCCCATTGGCCGCCCCCTCGCCTGATTGGCGGGCGCGGCTGTTTGTCATTTCTGTCTGTACCACGTCGTACAATTTTCTGTCACGGTGATAAAAAGACATAAGCAGACGCAACGGACAGATGCGTTCGACGCAGAACGGAACGCGGCGGCGAGGTGCCGCTTTTGTCTTCCTTCCATCGGCTGAACGAGGCAGCGCGCGGCGCAATGGGCCGCGTCAACGGATATGGATCAGATCGAATGTGTAGTGATCGGCGCCGGGGTGATCGGGCTTGCGACGGGGCGCGCCCTGGCGGCGCGCGGGCGCGAGGTGATCGTGCTGGAGGCCGCCGAAGCGATCGGCGTGGGTACGAGTTCGCGCAATAGCGAAGTGGTTCACGCGGGCATCTACTATCCGCGCGGATCGCTGAAGGCCACGCTGTGCGTGCGCGGCCGCGAAATGCTCTATGACTATTGCGTCGAGCGCAACGTGCCGCATTCGCGCTGCGGCAAGCTGCTCGTCGCGACGTCGCGCAACCAGATCCCCCAGCTCGAAAGCATCATGGCCAAAGGGCGCGGCAACGGCGTGCTCGACCTCATGCGAATCACCGGCGACCAGGCGCAGGCGCTCGAACCGGCGCTCGAATGCGTGGAGGCGGTGTTTTCGCCGCAGACGGGGATCGTCGATAGTCATCAGTACATGCTCGCGCTGCAAGGCGATGCGGAGCGCGACGGCGCGGTGTGCGCGTTCCGTGCGCCGGTCGAGGCGATCGAGGCGCGCAACGGACGCTTCACCGTCACGGTCGGCGGCGCGGCGCCGGCCACGATCAGCGCCGCCTGCGTGATCAACAGCGCGGGACTGCATGCGAACGCGCTCGCGCGCAGGATTCGCGGACTCGACGCACGCCACGTGCCGCCGCTTTATTTCGCACGCGGCAATTACTTCAGCATCTCGGGACGCGCGCCGTTCAGCCGCCTGATCTATCCGATGCCGAACGAAGCCGGCCTCGGCGTGCATCTGACGCTCGATCTCGGAGGCCAGGCACGCTTCGGTCCCGATGTCGAATGGGTCGACGCGATCAATTACGACGTCGATCCGCGTCGCGCGGAGTCTTTTTACGCGGCGATTCGCGCGTACTGGCCGGCGCTGCCCGACGGCGCGCTGCAGCCAGCGTATGCAGGCATTCGTCCGAAGTTGTCCGGTCCTGGCGAGCCCGCCGCGGACTTCGTGATCCAGGGGCCGGCCGCGCATGGCGTGCGCGGGCTCGTCAACCTGTTCGGCATCGAGTCGCCGGGGCTGACGGCATCGCTTGCGATCGCGCAGCGAGTCTGCGAGCTGGCCGGACGTGCGTGAAATCGCGTTTGCACGGTACCGATCCGCTTATCTCTATCATTTGGAACATCCCGGGCCGCGGCTTCGTTGTTATGCTTGGGGAAGCTGTCATCAGAACGGCGTTGGTACCGATATAAATATGGAGTGAGTTCCCATGAGATCTTCCCGTCGTACGTTTTTGATCACCAGCATTGGTGTGGCATCGACGCTCGCGCTGTCGCGCCAGGCGTTCGCCGACGCGCCGAAAGTCTCCGAATCCGATCCGACCGCGCAGGCGCTTGGTTACAAGGCGGACGCGAGCAAGGTCGACAAGGCGAAATTCGCCAAATATGCGCCCGGGCAGCAATGCAGCAACTGCAGCTTCTTTCAGGGCAAGGCGGGCGATGCCTTCGGCCCCTGTCCGATGTTCGGCGGCAAGCAGGTCGCGGCCGGGGGCTGGTGCAGCGCATATAACAAGAAGGCCTGATGAAGCCTGCATTTGACGTGATTGCAGGCTTGTGCGAGATGCGCCGCAACACCGCGGCGTGTCTTCGAACCGTGCGTCTTCGGGTGCCCGCCGTCGCGCGCCGCTGCGTTTCTAGCGTCGCGCATTCATCAACGGCGGGCGTTTGTCGAACCACGGCCGTGCCGCTTCGAGCTGCGCGGCGAGTCTGAGCAACGTCGCTTCGCCGCCGGTGCGCGCCGCGAACTGCACGCCGATCGGCAGCCCGCGTGCGCTCCAGTACAAGGGCACCGACATCGCCGGCTGTCCGCTCAGGTTGAACAGTTCCGTGCAGCCCGCCCAGGCGAACGCCTTGTTCGATGCTTCGAACAGCAGTCTCTTGATGAGCCGTTCGAGCGGCACCGTGGTGATCGCGCGCATCTGCATACGTTCCACGGAGTTCGGCCGCATTTCGCCGATCTTGATCGGCGCGGCCGCCAGCGTCGCGCACAGCAACACGTCGTAGCGGTTCAGCAAGTCCGTCAGGCGCGCGGTGATGCGGCGCTGTTCGTCGAGCGCGGCCGGCAGGCCCTGCTCGCCGATCTTGCGGCCGATATGCGCCATCGCCCACGTCGAGATTTCGAATTCGCGGCGCTCGGGCTTGTGGCCGGTGATGCGCTCCGCGTTCAGCACCATGTCCTCCGCGCTCACCGACCACAGTGTCAGAAACGCATGACGGACCGCCGCGAAATCGACGCCGAGCGATACAGGCTCCAGACGATGGCCGAGCGAACTCGCGAGTTGCGCGGCGTCGTCAAGCGCGGCGCGCGCATCGGCCGATAACGACGGGGCGAGCATCGGTTCGGTCACGTACGCGATCGTGAGCGGCTTGCATGGCTCGCGCGTCGCGCCGAGAAAAGTGCCGGGTGCACCGGCGGGCCGCGCGGCGTTGCCCGTCAGCAGATCGAGCAGCAACGCGCTGTCACGCACGCTGCGCGACACGGCGTGATCGATGCCGAGCTCGCCGGCGCCGGGCGGCGCTGCGCGGGGCACGCGACCGCGCGAGGGTTTCAGGCCGAATAGTCCGCAACACGATGCCGGAATGCGGATCGAGCCGCCGCCATCCGATGCATGCGCGAGCGGTACGATGCCCGCGGCGACCGCCGCCGCGGCACCACCGCTCGAACCGCCCGGTGTGTGATCGAGATTCCATGGATTGCGGCAGGCACCAAATAGTTCGGGCTCCGTATAAGGCATCTGGCCGAGCTCGGACGTGCTGGTCTTCGCGAAGATGTTCAGACCCGCGGCTTTCGCGAGCGCCACGACCGGTGCGTCCTCTGTCGGAATGAAGTGGCGGTAGTGGCGGCTGCCCATCGACATGCGCAGTCCCGCAACGGGGGCGCCGAGATCCTTGATCAGGAACGGCACGCCGGCGAGCGCGGCGTGGGCGGTGGAGTTGTCCGCGCCGTGGGCGCTGTTGACGGTATTGACGCGATTTTCGTCGTCGCGCGAGGCACGCTTGCGCGCCGCATCGTAGTCCTTCAGAACGACCGCGTTGATCGCGGGATTGACGGCCTCGGTGCGCGAGATCGCGACGTCGATCAATTCGCGCGCGCTGACCTGGCGCGTGCGCACGAGTTCGGCGAGGCCGATGGCGTCATGAGCGAGATAGTCTGAGTACACGTCGGTTGAGCCCTCGCGATCGATTGGCAGGCTGCGTCGAATTCGTGGCCGGTCATGCACGCGCGGGCGTCGCGCATGAAAAAAGACGGCGCGTCGGCCGACGCGCCGTCTTGCACAGACTACCCGAGTTACGCGCCGACGTGCCCTACGTGAATTCGAATGCGCACTTCAAATGACCGAGCTTTCGATCACGCGAGCGGCTCGGCGGGCACGGACGCATGCCGGACCCGCGGCTCACATCCGTTCGCCGAGGAACGTCAGCGTGCGGCCGTGCGCCAATGCGGACGCGTGCTGGTTATACGACGCACGCTCCGAGCAGTTGAAGCCGTGATCCGCGTTCGGGTAGATGTTGAACTGCACGTCGGCGCGACCCGCGAAGCGCTCCTGAATCTGACCGACATCCGACAGCGGAATATGCGCGTCGAGCTCGCCATAGTGGAACTGCATCGGCACCTTGATGTTCGCGGCTTTGTCCAGATGGTTGTGGATGCCGCCGCCGTAATAGGCGACCGCGGCGTCGAGCGAACCGGCCGCGGCAGCCAGATAAGCGAGACGGCCGCCGAAGCAGTAGCCGATCGCTGCGACCTTGCCGGTCACTTCCGGCAGCGCGCGCAAGGCGGCGGCAGCGGCGCCGATGTCGGCGACCGCGTCGTCGAGCTTGGTCTTCTGCATCAGCTCGATGCCTTTTTCGCGATCCTTGCCGTCATACGTCAATTCGACGCGCGGCTGCACGCGCCAGAACACATCCGGGGCGAGCGCGACGTAGCCGTCCTGCGCGTACTGGTCCGCGACCGAGCGGATATGGCTGTTCACGCCGAAAATTTCCTGAATGATGATGACGGCCGGTCCTTTGCCGCCCTTCGGCAGCGCGAGATAGCCGCCGAAACTGTCGTTGCCCGCGGGGATGTCGATCCATCGGGAAGTCGTGCTCATGTTGTTCTCCATTGCCTTGCGCGAAAGCCGCGCGAGGTCGGTGTAGGAAACGCTCAGGACCGCCCGGCCCTGCAACGGGCGGTTAGTTTGCCATCAACGGAAGCGGCTTGCAGCGGGGGGACGGGGCCGCGCGGCCGATGCGGTGTGGGCGCGGTTGCCGTAAGGCGATTGAAACGATCTCGATGGTTCAACTCTGCGGGATCGGGCATCTGGGCACCCTCATGGGCAACGGCTCGCGCGCGGAAGCGCTGGAAACGCCGGAAACGCTGAATACGCTGGAAACCCTGGTCGAACCGCGCTTGCCGGACGCGGGCTGTGCATTCGGACTGCGATCAGTTCGAGCAGGAATGGCGGGTGGCCAACGCAACCATATGGACCGCCGCGTTAATGCGTTGACGGGTTAACTGATTTAAATCAGATTGAGGCCTTTTGGCATGCTCACAATCCCGTGCGCCGCGCCAGCTTTTAAATTGAAAAAACCTTCGAATCACGTCCGGAAAAAGCCGAAAAAAGTGTGAGTCCGCGCCTGCGGAAAAATGCTTCACTTAGCGGAAACCCGCATGGGCCGGGGCTTTCCGCGCCGGTCCCCACGCCGCGAGCGGCCCCCGTGGCAGCTTCGCTATTAGTGTTGTTCCCACTTTCTCAAAAAATTCCCCCAAATTAATTTGTTGGCCTACACTTGCGCGCAAGTACGGCTTGCCAACTGTCACAAACAGTCCGGCAAACGTGCTGGCCAAGTGCATGAACGATGCAACCGGCGTGGTCGTCCACGGGACACTGAGCGACACGTGTAGGGGAAGCGGGGCACGGGGCGATTACGTTGTTTTGACCGAAACTGGAGACTTACATGATCATCAAAATTCAAAAGCTGTTGCCGATCGCCGCTGGTGCGATGCTGTTCGCGACGTTGGCAACATCGGCTGCCGCAGACACGGTCGTCAAGATCGGTCACGTTGCGCCGTTGACTGGCGGTATCGCTCACCTGGGTAAGGACAACGAAAACGGCGCGCGCCTCGCCATCGAGGAAATCAACGCGAAGGGTCTCGTGATCGGCGGCCAGAAGGTCACGCTGCAACTCGACGCACAGGACGACGCGGCTGACCCCCGCACCGCTACGCAGGTTGCCCAGAAGCTCGTCGACGACAAGGTCGTTGCCGTGGTCGGCCACCTGAACTCGGGCACCTCGATCCCGGCGTCGAAGATCTATAGCGATGCGGGCATCGTGCAAATCTCGCCGTCGGCAACCAACCCGGCCTACACGCAGCAAGGCTTCAAGACGACCTACCGCGTCGTCGCGACCGACGCGCAGCAAGGCCCGGCACTCGCGAACTACGCGGCCAAGGGGATGAAGGTGAAGAGCGTCGCGATCGTCGACGACTCGACCGCTTACGGCCAGGGTCTCGCGAACGAGTTCGAGAAGACTGCCAAGGCGCTCGGTCTGAACGTCGTGTCGCACGACGCGACGAACGACAAGGCTGTCGACTTCCGCGCGATTCTGACGAAGATCAAGGGCGAAAACCCTGACGCGATCATGTACGGCGGCATGGACGCAACCGGCGGCCCGTTCGCAAAACAGGCGAAGCAGCTCGGCCTGCGCGCGAAGGTGCTGGCAGGCGACGGCGTGTGTACCGACAAGCTGTCGGATCTGGCCGGCGACGCTACCGACAACATCGTCTGCTCGGAAGCCGGTATGGCGCTCGAAAAGATGGCGGGCGGCAAGGCGTTCGAAACGAAGTACGAGAAGCGCTTCGGCCAGCCGATCCAGATCTACGCGCCGTTCACGTATGACGCGGTGTACATCATCGTTGACGCGATGAAGCGCGCGAACTCGACCGATCCGGCGAAGATTCTGGCAGCGATGCCGACGACCGACTACAAGGGCGTCATTGGCGAAACGACGTTCGACTCGAAGGGCGACCTCCAGCACGGCGTGATCTCGCTGTACAACTACAAGCAAGGCAAGAAGACGCTGCTCGACGTCGTGAAGATGTAATCCCGGTGTGCTCGAAGGCGGCGTCGCGCCGCACTTCGATTCGCCGCTCAAGAGGCACGCGGGCCGTGAGGCTTGCGTGCTTTTTTTCTTGTCAGATCTTCAGGCGCCGCAGCACCTTGGGCCCGACCAGCGCGATCATCGCGGCGCACACGGCAACGACCGACAGGCCGATCGTCAGATTGGTCACCTGGGCGACCGCGCCGATGATCACCGGTCCGAGCAGCAACCCGAAATAGGCGAGCCCCGCGACGTGCGCGAGCCCCTCGGCCGCGTGGATGCCCTTCACGCTCGCCGCCGCCGCGAACAGCACCGGCATCATGTTCGCGAGGCCCAGCCCGATCAGCGCGAAGCCGGCGAGCGCGGCTACCGGATTCGGCAGAAGCAACGCATCGACCATCCCGGCGCAGGCGAGCGCCGCGCTGATCATCACGAGCTGCGGTGCGCCGAAGCGGGCGCGCACCGCGTCGCCGGCAAAGCGCGCGGCCGCCATGCCGCCGGAAAACGCCGCATAGGCGGCGCTCGCGAGCGCGGGTGTCGCGAGCACGACATCGCGCATATAGACCGTGGCCCAGTCGTACATGGCGCCTTCGGCGATCAGCGCGACCAGCGCCATCGTGCCGAGGGCCCACAGCGCCGGCGAGCGCCAGCGGCTCGCACGCGGCGTCGCCGCGTCGGGGTGCTCGGCGTGCGGCACGTGCGGCAGCACCGACGGGCACGCGAGCACCAGCACGAGCGCGCTGAGCGTCGCGGCGAGCGAGAGATGCAGCGCCGGCGCCATGCCGCGCGACAGCAGCGCCCCGCCGACCGCCGCGCCGAACATGCCGCCAAGACTGAACATCCCGTGTAGCGACGACATGATCGGCTTGCCGAGCGCCTTTTCGACCGCGCTCGCTTCGGCGTTCATCGCGACGTCGAGCGTGGCCATGCCCGCGCCGAACACGGCCAGCACCACAAGCAGGATCCAGTACGCCGGCACGACGAGGATCAGCGCCGCGCAGGCGGCCATTGCGAGGCCGCCGCTCAGGCATGCGCGGCGCGTGCCGACCCGCGCGATCCAGGACGCGTTGGTCACCATCGCGCCGATCGAGCCGCCGGCCACCGCGAACAACGCGAAGGAAAGCATGGCCGGATTCAGATGGAAACGGTCGCGCACCGTCGGCACGTGTACGCCCCACGACGCGTACATCATGCCGGCGATGAAGAACAGCGCCATCGTGGCGATGCGTGCCCGTTGCCGCTCGGTCACGGACAGGTCACGGTGCGCGGCGGGCAGGACGGCGAAGTCGGAGGTTTGGTGATCGGGCACGAAGGTCTCGGGGCGGAGTGCGCGAGAAAGCGCATTGAAAGCGGACCTTCGATTTTATCGAAGCGTGCTGGCTTATGCTTGGAGCCGTGGGATCGGGCGCATACGATTGAACGTCTACGGGTGCGACGAAGCGGTGTCGCCGGATCTCATGCTTCAGGGCCGGCGCGGCTTTAGATTGCCGGACGGCTCTCTCCGCTCGCAGCCCATCTCTAATTCTCCCGAGGTACGCTCGATTGAACATTCCCGCTCACGCTCCGCTGCATCTGCTGCACACGGCCACGGTCGGCACGCTTGCGACGCACGCGCGCCAGCCCGCGGGCTTTCCGTATCCTTCGGTGCTGCCGTTCGCGCCGGACGCGCGGCATTGTCCGACGATCCTCGTGAGCCGGCTCGCGGAGCACACGCACAATCTGCACGCCGATCCGCGCGCCGGCTTTCTGGCCGTCGACGCACCCGAGGGCGACGTGCTGGGCGGCCAGCGCGTCACGCTGCTCGGCCGCTTCGAGCCGGTCGATCCGAGCCCGGAACTCGTGCGGCGCTATCTGCGCTATCACCCGGACGCGGAGCGCTACCTCGCGCTCGGCGATTTCACGTTCTGGATCATGACGCTCGAGCGGCTGCGATACATCGGCGGCTTTGGCGCGATGGGCTGGCTCGACGGCGCCGAACTCGATCCGCTGCCACCGCTGGCGGCCAGCGATGAGGAGGCGCTCATCGCGGAATTCAGTCGCCGACCGCGCGGCGCGGGCAGCGTCGAATTGCTGGGCGTCGACCGTTACGGCGCCGATCTGAATTACAACGGCGTGCGCGAGCGTTGCGCCTTCGACGCAGCGCGATCCGATATCGAGACATTGCATGGGGCGCTCGAAGTCTGCATGGAGCGGCGGTCGAATTAAGCATTATTGTTTATTGAGAAAGGCCCATGCACGAGTCGCAACGCGCCGGCTGCTGTCTCAATAATGCGCTAATCCTGGTCAAAGCTTTCATGCGGTGAGAGGCTTGACGCGCAATAGACATCTCAGATTTCATTTCCTGATAGTTAAATCGTATAAATATGCAGCGCCGCAGGATTTTTTCAGCGGCATGCGAAATCGCCTCATTGAACGGCTGTAGCTGGTGCAGAAGCCGCAAGCGGAAACCTTTTGAAACGGAAATTAAATTAATTTTCTCCGCCGCCGGTTTTGCAGTCTTTCTATTTTGTGTTAATCTCGCCTTCAAATTCCGAGGCGTGAAACCTTCAAAGACGAAGTCGGCATAAGACCGGCAGTCATTTATCCATACCACAAGGGAACATATGTCTTCGTACAAGGAACTGCTCGCGCAGCGCGAGAAGCTCGAAAGGCAGATTGAAGAAGCGAAGTCGCGCGAATACGCCGAAGTCTTGAATGAAATCAAGCAGAAGATGGCGGACTACGGCATCTCGCTGAGCGAACTCGGCGGCGGCCGCGCACCGAAGGGCGCTAAAGCGAGCCGCCCGCGCGCAGGCGTCGCGCCTAAATACCGCGATCCGGAAAGCGGCAGCACGTGGTCCGGCCGTGGCAAACCGCCGCGCTGGATTGCGGGTCTTGATCGCGAAAAGTTTCTGATCCAGAAGTAATGCCCATCAGGCGGGGTGTGAAGATTGCCGACGCGTAATGCGATTACCGGCAAACCGCAGTGTTTAGAGCCCGCTGCAGAATCTCGGAAAGCCGTGCACCTTCGGGTCACGGCTTTTTTGCATTTGAGGCGGGTTTTTTGTCACACGCACTTCAGATCGCTGTAACGCGAATGCTTGTCGTTTCGATAAGCGACTGATTTAAAAGGATTTTTAGTCATCCTTCCGAGCGCGTTTGAGTCGTGGCGGGTACAATAAGAAAAATTGAACTTTCCTTCCTTTCAGCATGCAGTCCGCCGCAATCACCCAAACCGCCGAGAAACAACGCGTTGCGCGCAAAAGTACCTTTGCGAGCATAGCTGTCAATACCGTGTTGATGACGCTGCAAATCATCGTCGGCGTGATTGCGCACTCGCAGGCACTCGTTGCCGACGGTGTCCATTCCCTTGCCGATCTCATTTCCGATTTTGTGGTGCTGATTGCCAACCGGCATAGCGGGACAGAGCCCGACGCGGATCACAATTATGGGCATAGCCGCTATGAGACGGTGGCGTCGTTATTTCTCGGCGCGCTGCTGATCTCGGTCGGTGTCGGCATGTTGTGGCGCGCCGGCACACGGCTCGCCGATCTGCAAAATATTCCCGCCGTGCACATGAGCGCACTCGTCGTCGCGGTGCTCGTGCTCGTCAGCAAGGAAGCGCTGTTTCGCTACATGCTGCGCGAGGCCAAGCGCGTGCGTTCCGCAATGCTGATCGCGAACGCATGGCATGCGCGCTCGGACGCGGCGTCGTCGTTGGTGGTGGCGATCGGGGTGATCGGCAGTCTCGCCGGTGTGCGGCTACTCGACCCGATCGCTGCGGCGATTGTCGGCTTCATGGTTGCGCGCATGGGCTGGACCTTTGGCTGGGACGCGCTGCAGGATCTGTCGGACCGCGCGCTCGACGAAACCGCTGCCGCCGACGTGCGCGCGCTGCTGATGGCCACCCCCGGCGTGCGCGACGTGCACGAAATGCGCACGCGCAAGATGGGCGATTTCGCGCTAGTCGACGCACACATCCTGGTCGATCCGATGATATCGGTGTCCGAGGGGCATTACATCGCGGAGTCGGCGCGTTTGCGCGTTCTGAGCGACAAGCGTGTGCTCGACGCGTTGATCCACGTCGATCCGGAAAATGATGCGCTCGCGCATCCGCCCGTCGATCTGCCGCCGCGCGAGCGGGTGGTCGGTGAGGTCAACGCGGCACTGGCTGCTGGCGGCTTGCAGGCTGCGGCGGTGAATCTCCACTACCTGAGCACCGGGCTCGATGTGGAGGTGGTGCTGCCGGCGGCGTCTGGTGGACGCAGCGCAGTAGGCGCGGCCGAGGCTGCTGCTCTGCTGGACAGCGAGGCGCAATTACTCCGTCGCGTCGACCTGGAGGCGCTCAAGCGCCGTCTCGGCGCGCGCAAGCTCGACGTGCTGCTGCAACGGGACATATCCGCAGCTCAAGGCGGCTCGGCGGCGGCCCCCGTCACAGCGGCAACTGGGTATCGAACTTGATTTCGCGCAGCACGACGCTCGTACGCACCTGCGCGACGGCCGGAATCTTGAAAATGCGCTCGTGAAGGAAGCTGTCGTACGCCTTGATGTCCGGCGCGACGATCTTCAGGATGTAATCGGATTCGCCGGTCGTGCTGTAGCACTCGGTCACTTCGGGACAGGTGGCGATTTCGCGTTCGAACTGCTCGACCCCACCCTCGGTGTGACGCGTCAGATGGATATGCGCGAGCGCGCACACGTGCAGGCCGAGCTTTTCGCGATCGAGCAGCGCCGTGTAGCGCTGGATCACACCCGACTGTTCCATGTCCTTGATGCGCCGCCAGCACGGCGTGCTCGACAGACCGACCTGATCGGAGATTTCCTGCACGGAACGGCGTGCGTCGAGCTGGAGCAGGCGCAGGATCTTCTGTGAGAACGTATCGAGTGTCAACTGCGCCTCCATTAGCGTCGCCGTATCAACGCATGGTAGAGGGCGCGAAAACGAAACGCAATGTAAAACGGGCTCCAGCGAGCGAGATTGTCTAATTTACCGGGTCCGGAGCGGCGTTTTGCCCTGAGCCGTCCCCATCATCTTTACCCTCCGTCGACAGAGCCGGCTGACGCGCCCGCAACTCCTTCAGCATGTTGCAAAAGAGGGCGCCTTGCTCGATTGCGTCGTCGAGCGCGACGTGGGTATGAGGATGCTCGTCGAACCAGTGCTTGGGAAAGCGCGGCTTGATGTTCTTCCGATACGGCAGGCCGGTCATGGCGAACGCGAGCGTCTTGATGTCGAGCGCCGACCACGAGAACGGGCAACGGCCGACGAAGCGCATCATGTACCAGAACATATAAGTGAAGTCGAAGCCGGCCGGCATCGCGACGAACACCGGCTTGCCCGGCAGCGCCTCGACCCATTCGACATAGGCGGTCAATGCCGCCTCGGGCTTCTGCAAGTCCTGGCGGCAGGCCGCCCATGCTTCCGGCTGGGTCTTCCACCACGCTTCCTGCACCGGATGCGGCGAGGCGCCTTCGAGCAATTCGAGATTTGCCGAGAAAGTCGCGATCAGCTGTTTGTCTTCGGTGTAGGCGGCGGATGCGAAGCTCAGCATCGAATGCGGGCCCGGGATCGGGCCGTCCGCTTCGACGTCGGTACTCACATAGATTTCGCTGCTCATGCGCCCACTCCGTCGGCCACGTACGGATTCGTGCGGCGCTCGGCGCCGAACGTCGAGGTCGGGCCGTGGCCCGGCACGAACGTGACGTCGTCGCCGAGCGGCCAGAGCTTGTTGCGGATCGAGCGGACCAGGTCCGCATGGTTGCCGCGCGGGAAATCCGTGCGGCCGATCGAGCCCGCGAACAGCACGTCGCCAACTAGCGCTAGCCGGTGCGCGCGGCTGAAGAACACCACGTGGCCCGGCGTATGGCCGGGGCAGTGATAGACCTCCAGGATTTCGTCGCCGAATTGCACGGTATCGCCGTCTTGCAGCCAGCGGTCCGGTTCGAAGGCGTCCGCAGCAGGGAAACCGAAGCGCGTGCTCTGGTCCGGCAGCTTGTCGAGCCAGAAGCGTTCGTCGGGATGCGGACCTTCGATCGGCACGCCATAGTGGGTGGCGAGCGTCTTCGCGCCGGCGCAGTGATCGATGTGGCCGTGGGTCAAGAAGACCTTCTCGACGCTCGCGTTCTGCCTTGCGACCTCGCGCTGGATCACGTCGAGGTCGCCACCCGGATCGACGATGGCCGCGCGCCCGGTGGCTTCGCAAACGACCAGCGAGCAGTTCTGCTGGAACGGCGTGACGGGGATCAGAGTGACTTTCATGGCTGGACGGCGCACTGGAAAAACGTTGATTGTACCGGCCTCGCGACAGTCCCCGTCGTCCATGCGACCGGGCGTGCGGAGTCCGCCGCCGCCGTCTTGCCGCGCCCATTCTTGCGATAAATGTGAAGATTGATCAAGATTTTGAGCCGCTCACCATCCCGAAAAAAAGTTTTGGGTATAATGGGCCTCATGCACGTTGGTTGTGCTGCCACGAGGCGATGCATCCCCACCAAAAGGGAATGCCGCTCGCCGTTCAAGTAAGGGCTGTCGGAGTGTTGACGGCCATCATGTATCGATGCGTTCGATGCACACGTCTTGCCCAGCCAGGCGCCGCGCGCCTGCTACGGATCTAACCTCCGTAACGCTGGGTGGGGCCTACGCCGCCGTTCCTGTGCGCTGAGTTGCGCGCGCAAGAACGTGTCTTTGCCACGTTCAGTTGGCGGCGTGTGGGGTCTGGTCAGGCTGCCGGGGACAGGTTGCGCCAGACGTGAAAATTAACCGTGCGGTAGCGGCTGAGTGAGCCGCATCCGGGCTTTGACGTACTGCGCTTTTCGCGCGGCGCGTTGTCGTCCCTACCGCACGAGTCGCATGCAAGACGCCCAGCTTTGCGGGTGACGCGGCTCGACAATGTGATTGCACGTCCTATGAAAACTCGGCTAAACCGTGGTCTAGGGACTCTTTTTGCCTTTTTTGTACTGGCTGGCTGCGCCACGCGTCCGGGCGGGAACGACTCGTCCGCCAACGACACGCTGCAAAGTACAAAGAACGTGCATCTGAGTTCGTTCGGACCGCAATCGTTCGGCAGCGCGCCGGCCTCGAGCCCGAGCGCGCCAGCATCGTCGCTGGCCGACGCGCAGCCGCTCAGCGAAGACGGTGTCGACGTCTCGGACTTCCATCAGATCGGACGCGCCTCCTGGTACGGACGCTTCTTCCATGGCCACCGCACCGCCAACGGCGAGCGTTACGACATGCACGCGCTGACGGCGGCGCATCGCACGCTGCCGCTCGGCTCGTACGTGCGCGTGACCAATCCGGCCAATTCGCGCTCGGTGATCGTGCGGATCAACGACCGCGGCCCATACGCGCGCGGCCGCGTGATCGATCTGTCGATGGCGGCCGCCGCCCTGCTCGACATGCGCCACACCGGCACGGCGCGGGTCAAGATCGAAGGACTCACGCAGCAGGAAGCACGTGCCGCGTTGAACGAGACGCTGGCGTCGAACTCAGACTCGGGCAAGTGATGTGATGTGACGTGACGCGGCGGTGATGCTGCGTCGGCTGCACGAACCGTCTGTAGAAAATAGAAGGGCCGCAACTTGCGGCCCTTAATTTTTGCCCGCCCCACTCGGCTCTCAGGCGTCGGGCTTGCCTTCCTTTAGCGCCAGCGCGCGAGCATACAGCGCGTTGCGCGACGCCCCCGTGAGCGTCGCCGCGACTCTCGCCGCGCTGCTCACCGTCAATTCTTCCAGCAGGATGCCGAGCAGTGCGTCGTGATCGTGCTCGTTGGCCGCTTCGGGCGACGCGCCCTCGACTACCAGCACGAATTCGCCGCGCTGCCGGTTCGCATCGGCGGCGAGCCACGTTGGCCCTTCGGCCAGGGTGCCCTGGTGCAGCGTTTCGTGTAACTTCGTCAGTTCCCGCGCGATCAGCAGACGGCGCGTGCCGCCTAACGCATCGGCGAGCGCCTGCACCGTCTCGACTATCCGATGCGGCGCTTCGTAGAACACCATCGCGTGACGATGCTGCGCGAGCGCCTGCAAAGCGGAGGCGCGCGCCTTCGGCTTGGGTGGCAGGAAGCCGAGGAACGAGAACGTCGCGACCCAGTCGCCGGCCGCGCTCAGCGCGGTTGCGAGTGCGCTCGCGCCGGGCAGCGGGATCACCGCGAAGCCGGCCTCGCGTACCGCGTCGACGAGCTTGGCGCCCGGGTCCGAGATTCCTGGCGTGCCCGCGTCGGACACATAGGCCACGCGCTCGCCGGCCTTCAGATACTCGATCACGCGCTGCGCCGCCGCTAGCTCGTTGTGCTGGTGGACGGCGACGAGCGGCTTCGAGATCCCGTAGCGCGCCAGCAGCTGACCGGTGTTGCGGGTGTCCTCGGCGGCAATGCGGTCCGCGAGCCCGAGCACATGCAGCGCGCGCAGCGTGATGTCGGCGACGTTGCCGATCGGCGTGGCCACCACATACAGCGCGGCGGCGGGGTACTGCTGCCCTTGCGCGAGTTCGGAGAGAGAAGTCATGACACGGAAGACGCAAACAGACGGAACGAGGCCGACATTGTGCCATGTGGGGTTGCGCGAGCAGATCGCGCCGAAGAGCACACAAAAATCGCCCGCAAAAATCACAGCGCAAGCCGCTTACAACTTTTCCGTCATTAACCAGTCCAAATACGTCGGCGCGGCTTTCGAAGCTCGCGCACAGGAATTCTTGCAGCGCCAGCGTCTGCGCTTCGTCGCGCGCAACGTGTCATGCCGGGGCGGCGAGATCGATCTCGTGATGCGCGATCGCGACGGCGCGCTGGTGTTCGTCGAAGTTCGCGCGCGTGCGCAGCGGCAATACGGCGGTGCGGCCGCCAGCATCGGTTGGCAGAAGAGGCAGCGCATCGTGCGAGCGGCGCGACACTATCTCGCGACGCGCGCCGCGAGAAACGGCGGCCCGCGCGACGAACCCGCGTGCCGTTTCGACGTGATCGCGTTCGAGAGCGGTCGGCTCGTATGGCTGCGCGACGCGTTTCGCGCCGACGAGGTCTGACAGCCGGCGCGGACAACCCGCGCGAGTGCGATAAACTTGCGCTCGCATGCCGCGCTCGAAAGCGCTCGGCGGGCTCTCGGCAGGCAAGCCGTTTCACAACGATTGTTCGATTTTTCGCTCTCGCGCGCGGTGCGTGCCGCGCGGCTCATCGGCGGGCATAGCCTGGCAATATCACTTCACAACACGGCCGCGCAGTGCGGTCCATTCGCGGTAGAAGATAGAGACTCGATGTCAGTCGAACGCATTCAACAACACTTCCGCGACAGCGCGGCAGTCAAACTCGAAGCCCTCGAAACCCTCTCGATGCCGATCGCCGCAGCAATCGACACGATGTTCGCCGCGCTCGCCAACGGCAATCGCATCCTCGCGTGCGGCAACGGCGGCTCGGCGGCCGACGCGCAGCATTTCGCCGCAGAGTTGATCGGCCGCTTCGAGCGCGAGCGGCCGGGCCTGCCGGCCATCGCGCTCAGCACTGACACATCCGTGCTCACCGCAATTGCCAACGACTATTCGTTCGAACAGATTTACGCGAAGCAGGTTTGGGCCCTCGGGCAGCCCGGCGACGTGCTGCTCGCGATCACGACGTCCGGCAATTCCACGAACGTGCTCGCAGCGATCGAAGCCGCGCACGAGCGCGAAATGATCGTCGTCGCGCTGAGCGGCAAGGGCGGCGGACGCGTGCACGAGGTGCTGAGCGACACCGACATCCATGTGTGCGTGCCGTCCGATCGCACCGCGCGCATCCAGGAAGTGCACCTGCTGACCATCCATTGCCTGTGCGACGGCATCGATGCCATGTTGCTCGGCGAAGACTGAGACTGATTCCGAAGGAGAGCTAGTTGATGAGCGTATTCCGCGTCAAGAAGACACTGGTGAGAACCGTGCTCGTGGTCGGGTTCGCGGCGGGGTTGTCGGCCACGCTGCAAGGTTGTTTTCTCGCCGTGGGGGCTGCGGCGGGCGGCGGCGCGCTGGTGGCGACCGACCGCCGTACACTTGGCGCGCAGACCGAGGACCGCGAAATTCAGGTGAAGGCGCTGTCGCAGATCAGCCAGAATCTGCCGGACTCCGCGCACGTCAATGTCACAGTGTTCAACCGCCGCGTGCTGCTGACCGGCGAGGTCGCGGGCGATGCGTCGAAGCAGCGCGCCGAGAGCATCGTGCGGAACATGAACAACGTGAATACGATCGTCAACGAACTGGCGATCATGCCGGCGAGCTCGTTCTCCTCCCGCACCAACGACACCTACCTCGAAACGCGCGTGAAGACCGCTTTGATCGCCGAGAAAAACATTTCGGCGAACAACTTCAAGGTCGTGGCCGAGCGCGGCAATGTGTATCTGATGGGCCTCGTCACGATGGATGAGGGCAAGATCGGCGCCGACGTCACGAGTCGCGTGCCGGGCGTCGTGCAAGTCGTCAAGGTGTTCCAGTACATCCAGCCGCAGGAAGCCGAGGCTGCCGCTGCTGCTGCTCCGGCGCCGGTGGCCGCCTCGCAGCCCGAGGCCAGCGAGCCGACGGTCGGCGCGATTCCCGATTCGTCGGTGAGTGCGCGGCCGCTCGATCAGCAGGCGCCTGCGCCGGTCAGCTCGTCGACGTCGGTGCGGCCGGGTAATCCGAAGGCGGTGCCTTGATGCGGGGTATGGCGCGTGTGGGCGTTGTGTTCACGGTGGCGATCGGTGCGCTGGGCGGGGCGATGACTTCGGCCGCAAGCGCAGCCGAAGTGCCGCGCGGTCAGCAGGTGGCCTCCGCAAATGCGTGCATGGGCTGTCACGCGGTGGATCGCAAATTGGTCGGTCCGTCGTTCCAGCAGATCGCCGCGAAGTACAAGGGCGACGCGCAGGCGCCCGCCCGACTTGCGCGCAAGGTGAAGGACGGCGGTTCCGGTGTCTGGGGCGTGATTCCGATGCCGGCCCATCAATCGATGAGCGATGCGGACATCCGCACGGTGGTCGACTGGGTGCTCGCGGGTGCGCCGTCCAGATGAGGTTTTCCCGAGGCTAGGAGGCTTGGCAAAAGGGAAAATGGCTGTGCTAGAATCGTTTTCGTTGGGGGGGTAGCTCAGCTGGGAGAGCGTCGCGTTCGCAATGCGAAGGTCGAGGGTTCGATCCCCTTCCTCTCCACCAAAAATCGCTTTAAAAACAACGCACTACGTCTTGCGATGTAGTGCGTTGTTTTGCATTCTGACGCAGGTTTTTGCACATCGCGTGTGGCAAGTTTGTGGCGCTAATCCAACTCCTGACATCGCGTTGTTGATTGGTAGAAATCACTTCGCGACCCTACCGAGACCGCAGCGACCGTAAGAGTCAACCTTGCTGGCATCAGCCAAGCAGAAAAAGGGCTCTGATCGTGCGAAGCCCTTCTGAATTCTAGCTGAGCGTGAGTAACACTCGGCCTACGGATTAGGAGACTGGACTGGTTGATGTAAATTCTTTAGTAATCAAATACTTGCTTCGCTTGCCATCAGTGCTTTCCAATCTCATCCAACCCTAAACATGGGGTGCCCGGACACGGTATGTCACGATTCCGGCACAGTATGGTCCGCACTCACAGAGTCGCTTTATGCCTTTTGCGTCGAGCGCCCGCCCGAGATGATCGCCGCGCTCGGTCATCGGGCGCTAGCCAGCTGATTCTGTTTGAAACTGTTCGGAAGCGCGGAAGGTTGCTTATCTGACCTCACTGTGCTGAATCATTCCCACTCGATTGTTAATAGCGGCATCAAAGTCTTTGCCAACGGGGCTTTCCGCGCAACTTGGAAGGACGATGCCATGAAAAATGCCATCCACGAAATTTTTGAGTGTCTCAGCTCCCCGGGACGTCCGATCAGGGGGCTGCATATGTTCTTCAGAGGCCGGACGAAGGAAAGCTGATCCTTTAACCTCTTCGGCAACGTCTTGGCAATTTCGTAGGTCGCCAGCCGATTTCTCACACCAGTGGTGCGAGTTTTACCTAACCGCCCCTGGCCGTATCACTATTTCTCCTGTCAACTCGCTCGACAAACCAACACTCGATGCGAAACACGCGGACAACGACTAGAATTGCCGCGCGGTAGACAAAATAGTTGCGCCGTCAGTAACCAGTGCGCACAGGTCTGCGAGGGGCCAGAGTCGCTAGGCCCATCCTCACCTTGAAGAATAAGCGCATCAGACAAAGAGCGTAAACATGAGCCAAGCATCCGAGCTTAAATCTCTCATAGATGAATTAGATCGCATACATAGCGGGGCCCTCCCCTGGCAGGAAGAAGTCGGCATGCCCGATTTTGTCACTGCTGAAAATGGTCTGCAACGGCACTTTACTCAGAAAGCGAGAACCGTTTTACGGCAGTTCTCGAAGATCATCCACGAAAATCGTTCTTCAAACTCGCGAAAGATCGAACTCGAGGAGTACGAGAAAATAGTGCGCCAAGCGGTCGCCGATATGCACGCCGCAGGCGAATTTTCAGGATTCGAGGAAAACGATCAAGGGAGCCTCATACCAAAGATAAAAACCCTCATCGAGGATAGACTAGCTAGCACCACCCCTGAATATACGCACTACTTTCCAGCTTGGACTCTTGGCATGGAGAGGGATTCTCCATTCTCAATCGGCCCCGTAACGATATTTAATCGGTTCGATTGGATAGACGCTGTTGATTTCCCTAAAAATGGGAAAGAGCACTATCTAAACCAGCCAGAGGCAAATAATCGCTGGAAAGAAATTCTCAAAGAAGCACTACAAAAACCCAAGGATAGCTCGCCCATTGAGGGATTAGCCAGCGCCGTGTACGGTGCAGTTCGTGAGTGTCCTGCACTGGTCAAAGTTACAGTTCTCGGCTACGAAAAGAGTTTCTCTCGCAAACTAGCTAGACTGGCTGCAAAAACTGCTCTCGATGCCATATCTCTGGGATTTGGGGCGCCGGAATGCTTCCAGCAACAAGCACTTCATGAGGAGCGCCTCCCTCCTGTCGGGACTAACAGCCTAGTTGAAACCAAAGGCTTCCTTTGGCTTCCCGGAAGTTCGATTGGACAACGATTACCCTCAGCGCCACACAGTCGGGTGAAGCAAGCATTGATGGATCTTGCTCAAATTTTCCCTGCATTTGGAGAAATCATTGAGGGACTACTTGATCCGTCAAAGCACGCGCACCCCAAGCTCGCCAATCGGTGGGCTACTGCACTAGATTGGTTTGGTGAAGGCTGCCGCGAGTCAAGCGACGCCATTGCATTGGCAAAACTAGGAACTTGCTTGGACGTTCTTTCTTGCGGAGGGAAATACAATGGCATTAAGGATATGGTCGCACACCTGACCGGCATAAGCGAAGATACGCAGGTAATACATGGCGACCACCCCCGCACACTGAAACAATTAGTCAAGGATATATACGATTCCGGTCGATCAAAAATATTACATGGTACGCATTACGACAGACTTGAATCATTCGCCGCAGAACGAAAGCACGCAGTTTATCTCGCTCGGATAATGCTTATTGAAGCTGCGATAAGACTACGAGGCTACAAAGGTCAAGATGAAGACAAGGCATTTAGAACGATGTGAGTCATTCGGCGCACCAAAATTTGCAACACTACGCCGCAACAAGTTGCCCCGATAGGCGGTGAACCTCGCCACGTTCCATGCAGCGTACTGACGGAGTCCAAGGTGGAACAGCTACCGCAAACATCCAGCACGGCCGGCATCGACGCCGGCCCGTCCCTTCCCTTGCTGGCGACGGAAGCCTACGAAGCGCTATCGCAGTTCCCGAAACGCCCACGAAGAACCGCCCCTATCCGGGCGGATTCAGGAGTCAAACCCGGATTTGGCGCGACGCGGCATGAGACGAGGAGAAACAGACGCCGAGATGCTAGGGAGACTGATACAAAAATCAAACGACATCTAAGCTCAAATGAAGCACAATGTAGCTACAGAAAAGCTTGGGGCATGCCATGGCAAGCAGTAGTGATATCGTCCGCGCCCGGATTGACGGCCATATCAAAGAGGAAGCCACGAACGTGTTGGCAGGAATGGGCTTATCCGTATCGGACGCCATTCGAATGCTGCTCACGCGCATTGCAGCCGACAAGGCGCTTCCCTTCGATATCAATCGTGTGCAGGCTCAGCCCAGCACCAGGAAGCCGTGAGCGTCTGCCTGAAAAACGCCAAGAAAATTAGGGTCAGAGTCTGAACTCATGGATCGCATACAGCAACTCAACTACGAAAAGGATTTCCGCATTGCCTTCCTGGAATCCAAAGGGGACGGATTTCAACGTTTGTTCGAGAAGCTGATGTCGAAGGCACATCCCAATGACTTCATGGCTTGCCGGCCTTGGGGCAATGTTGGGGATCGGAAGAACGACGGGTATCTACCCTCCGCTCGAATCCTGTTTCAAAGCTACGCCCCCAATGAATTGAGCGCTGCCGAGGCCGTCAAGAAGATCAACGAGGACTTCGAGGGGGCAAAAGAGCACTGGGAAGATTATTTCGATGAGTGGACCTTCGTGCACAACGCACCCGATGGGCGTCTGGGTCCACACGTCATCGAGGCCCTGGCCAAACTCGCGCAAGACAACCCACAGATCAAGATTGGACACTGTGGGTACGAGGAAATGCTGGCGAAGTTCCGTCAGTTAAGCCTTCAGGATCTCGAGTCCTGGTTCGGTCCTTCGTTAACAATGGAAGCAAATGTCAATCTGGGCTTCAGCGATCTGGCCGCTGTGCTCACTCACATCAGCATCACACCCGTACCCACGACAAGCGAGGTGAAGGACGTTTCGCGCGGAAAGATCGAGGCAAACCTTCTGTCTCAAGCTGTCGCCGACTTCCTGAAGATCGGTATGCAAAAGTCGCCGCTCGTTGCACAGTTCTTCAATAGCTGGAAGAACCCTACTTACGGCGAGCAGATCGCGCAGGCGTTCAAGAGCGAATACGTGAGGCTGCGGGATGGAGTTCCTCAGCTCCATCCTGATGAAATATTCGGCCGCCTAGAAGCGTGGGCCGGAGGCACGACCAATACCACGCCCACGCACAAGGCGGCCGTGCTGGCCGTGATGGCATACCTGTTCGACAAATGCGAGATTTTTGAAGACGCTCAAGCGATAGGGGCTGCATGATCCTGCCATCCAAACACCTGCCGCAGGATCGCGCACTGCTGACTGTCGGTGCGCGTGTTTTGACCTTCCTCGCACGCCCCAAAACTGTCTCGGCGCTTTGGGAGGAATTGAACAGACACGACACCAGCTTGACCGCAACGCCTCGGCGAATCACCTACGACTGGTTTTTGCTCTCCCTCGACCTGCTGTACGCACTTGGAACCATCGAACTCGAAAGCGGCCTTGTGGCCCGGAGGACAGCGTGATTCATCACATTTTCAGCACGCTGCCTGGTTTCAAAAACCTTGGAGATCTGAAGCCCGGCCTGAATGTGCTGCTCGCCCAAAAAACCGAGGGGGCAACCACCAAGCAAACGCGCAATCGTGCCGGCAAAACCAGTTTCGTTGAGTTGGTGCATTTTCTGCTCGGTGCCGATGCCGGTCCGGAGTCGATTTTCCGCACCCCGGAGCTGGCCGAACACACCTTCGGCATGGACTTCGATTTGAAGTCGGAACGAACGGTCGTCGAGCGCAGCGGTGGTTCCAAAGCCAAAATCTTCGTAACAGCTCCGCCTGCCGCGAAGGTCAAGTTCTCGGCCACCGAGTGGTGTACGTTCCTCGGCGAACAAATGTTTGGCCTGAGCAGCCTTGAAGCTGCAGGCAGCAAGCCGCCTTCGTTCCGGTCGCTGTTTGCCTACTTTGTACGCCGACAGGCGAGCGGCGCCTTCATGACACCAGAAAAGCAGGCCACGATGCAGGGAACTGGCGACATGCAGATGGCGCTGATGTTCCTACTCGGACTGGACTGGCAGATTGCCCGAGATTGGCAAGCTGTGCGCGATCGGGAAAAGACTCTCGAAGAGCTGAAGAAGGCGGCTGGCAACGGTGCGTTCGGTTCAATTATCGGCAAAGCCGCTGACTTGCGCACAGAGCTGACCATTCAGGAGGCTCGTCTCAAGAAGCTTCACGCGGAAGTTGAGACTTTCCAGGTCTTGCCGGAATACCGGGAGCTGGAAGTCGAAAGCGCAACGCTCACCCGCCAGCTCAACGACTTGGCCAACGCCAACACCATCGACTTCTCAGCTATTCGTGATCTGGAAAGCGCCCTCGCCTCCGAGGTTCCTCCGGACCATGAAGACCTTCAAGCTGTCTATCAAGAGGCAGGTATCGTGCTTCCCGGCTTGGTTAAGCGCCGCTATGAAGACGTGAAGAGCTTTCACGAATCGGTGGTGCGCAATCGCAAGGACTATCTGTCCAGCGAACTCGAAGCTGCCAAGCTGCGTATCGAGCTGCGTGATAGTAAGAAAGCACAGCTCGACCAACGGCGTGGCGAGATCCTTGGCATTCTCAAGAGCCATGGTGCTCTCGAACAGTTCCTCAAGTTGCAGGGAGAACTGGGCCGGCTGGAATCCGAAGTGGAATCGCTGAGGCAACGCTTCGAAGCCGCAGAACAGCTCGAAGGCACCAAGAACGAGCTGGACATAGAGCGCAATCGCCTCACGATTCGACTGCGGCGTGACTTTGCTGAGCAGAAGGACCGATTGGCGGAAGCCATCGTCGCCTTCGAGGAAACTTCGCAACGCTTGTATGAATCGGCCGGCAGCATGACGGTCGATGAAACCTCCAACGGACCGATTTTCAAATTCCCGATGCAAGGTGAGCGCAGCAAAGGCATCAAGAATATGCAGATATTCTGCTTCGACATGATGCTTATGCGCTTGTGCGCCAAGCGGCAGATGGGGCCGGGATTTCTGATCCATGATAGCCATCTGTTTGACGGCGTTGACGGGCGCCAGGTCATTAGCGCCTTGCGTCTTGGCTCAGAGATCGCACAGGAGCTTGGTTTTCAATACATCGTGACGATGAATGAGGACGACGCTTTCAAGGAAACCATTGATGGCTTCGATCTTAATGACCATGTACTTCCAACACGTTTGACCGATGCCACGGAAGACGGCGGGCTGTTTGGCATCAGATTTGGATAACTATCGGACTGATGGTGGTTGAATTCTGAGTATGCGCTCGAATATGGGGAGTCCCGGAGCTATCGGCAAGGGCACAGAAAAGGCCGCACTACCCCTCTGAAATCTGCGAGAAACAAGAAGCATGATCGGACAAAGAACCCGCTATTCGTTCGCGCAATTCCTGGAACTGCAGGAGCCCATGAATTCAATTGTGCTCTTGGGCAAGTACGGGGTGCAGCACTTATCGTTGTCCCACGGACAACTGTTGTACGGCTTATTGAACACGCTACGCGATCTCGATGACCGCACGCTTATGCTGGCGCTGGCCGAGGTTGTTGCGACTACGGGCGATCTGCGGGCCAGGGTCAATCCGAAGTATCGGTTCGACGAGCGCTTGCACGACCTGACGCAGTGCCTACTGCTAGACGGCTACATCATCGAGGGCAAGAAGCTGGTTCAAACTGATCCATCGATTGCCGATGCAGCGCCCTTGGAGGATGACCTGATCGCTGCCTTGCAGAACTCGGGGGCTCCTCATGTGCAGGAAATCATCGCCAAGATCGACGACTCGGCTGGCGCGTTCCGGTCGACGCCGCCCGACTACAACGCGTCGCTCGTGAATGCCCGCGTGGCGCTGGAGACGCTGGCGGGTGACGTGGCTGCCCATATTGCCTCGCAGCAGCCGACACCAGCCACCTACAACCCATCGAAGTGGGGCGAGGTGCTTGCGTTCCTGCGAAGCAGCGGCGAGATCACGGTCGAGGAGGAAAAAGGGCTGGCTGGCGTGTTCGGTTTTCTGAGTCCTGGCGCTCACCGCCCGATGGGCATCCCGGAAGATCAGATGACGCGGCTCGGCCGCTCCTTCGCGCTCAACATGTGCTGGTTCTTGCTCAAGAACCATCTCCTGCGAATCCAACAGCCTTGAACGCACCGGCTCGATTGTGCAAGGAACGACAACATGCCGTTTGAGATTAAGCCTTGGGAAGCGATTGTCGAGAACTACGGATGCACAATTCTCCTCGGCAATGGTGCTAGCATTTCCGTCAGTCCGAGTTTTTCGTATGCCTCGCTGCTTCAGCATGCCGCTGAGCAGAACTTGCTTCCAGACAACGCTCGGCAACTATTCAATTTCTTTCAGACCAACGACTTCGAACTGGTTCTTCGGATCGTCTGGCAGGCGTCGAACGTCAACCGTTCGCTACAAATACCGGATGAGCGGACCCATGCCGCCTACGTCGCTCTTAGGGACTGCCTCATCCAGACAGTCCGCGACATTCACCCGGAGCACGGTGCGGTAAGCGCCCACCTGCCGAGCATTTATCAATTCCTGAAGCGCTTCAAAACTGTCATTTCGCTCAACTACGACCTAGTTGTGTACTGGGCTATGACCTACGGTTTGGATATCGACGATCAGCATGCGTTTAAGGACTGCTTTGTGGGAGGTGGCGCCTTCAACGATGACTGGCAGCGATTCAGGCAGCCGATCCGAGGAGATCGTTCAACCTCGCTCGTTTTCTATCCGCATGGCAGTTTGGTATTGTGTCGAAACTTGGTCGAACAGGAACGCAAGATCCACAACCTTCAGGACGGGTTACTGGAGGCGGTCCTGCAACGCTGGCAAAACGGAGAGGTCGTGCCTTTGTTCGTGAGTGAGGGAACTTGGACACAGAAAGTTACTTCCATCCAGAACAGCTACTACCTCTCCACCGTCTACAGAGAAGTTCTGAAATCGCAGCGGGACACCCTAGTGGTCTACGGCTGGGGCTTCGCCGAGCAAGATATTCACCTCCTGCAGCGCATGAAGGACACGGGCATCAATCGTGTAGCGGTGTCAGTATTCCGAGGCGATCAGGCGTACTGCAACCGGGTCTTCCAGATGATCCATGATGCATTAGGAGCGCATGTCGAAGTGGAATTCTTCGACAGCGAAAGCCCCGGTTGCTGGATTCACCCGCCCCACCAAGAACCACGCCCTGCCGGATAGCGCGCAGCGGAGCCCCTTATGTCAGCCGGCCTTGTTGGATCACTGCTCGTCCCCGACCACGACTGGATTCGCGGACGCGACGAGGAAACTTAAATCCATAGATGCTGGTCATCGGTCGATACTCGGGCGTATCGTATGCGTTGATTCATTGACGGAATCAGAACACCGAAAAATTGACGGTACCTTAACACTCAACGACGGCTTGGACGATCCAGAAAAGGGGCATCGCGAACTGTCCAGAAAGCCACCGTTTCATGGTCACATTCCGGGCTTGTCGTCGTCCTGCAGCTTGAGACAAGAAATGACTTACGAGTGGAAAGGAAGCCGAACACGCTGTGGCAGGTAGCGCGCCGTCCGTGCCTCTGCACGCTTCGCGCTCTTGATATGTAGCGGGCGTTGACGAGGCGTCTAGTCCCGCGGTGTTGATGGATTTGGCCGTCATCGAGCCGTTGCTGAATTACTCCAGCAGGTTCAGCGGGAATCGCTGGTAGCTCTATGGCGGGCGGGGGGGCGGTTTGTGAGACATATGTTCGCCTGGGAGAACCATATGCCTTGAGCACGAAATTAATGACAGGCCCGGTCGACCTCCCTCCTTCGATATCTCAGGTCTCCGAGCTAGCCAACTGTTCGAGAATCTCCACCCAGCGATCGACTGCCACCTCGACTTCGTCACGGATGACATAGGGGCTGAGCATTTCTGCACGCCATGCTGCAGCGATTTCCGCAACCCATGCAGGGTCGGCCATTTTCTTCTCGAACTCGGTTTTATCCGAGTCGGAATCCTCGGCGTCGTACGACTGCATGCGTTCGAGATCAAGATCACGATAGGCGTCAGGAATAACTGCAGCCGTGCCACCGATGACTGCTGGCCCATACTGATCGGTCCACCCGGAACTCACATGATGACTCCAGTGACCCCCTCCCCATTCATACGAGAAGAAGGCTTTGCCGATCTCAGGGAAATACGCAATCCCCGCATTGCACGCGGCAATCTGAACGACTTGGAAATCGGACAGGCTACGGACCAACTCGCGATAGGCCACCGCGAAATCCTTCTTCATCTCATCCTTGGTAGCATCGATTTTCATGATTTGTACTCCTAAAGAAGTGGATTTCAAACGTGGTTGAAAGTTCGTGGGCTTTGTGCTCACGACCCCGTAGTGTGCCGCCGCGACACCATTCCCCGCCGTGCTCTGTCGGGAACACCAGGTCGACATATATGATCAACAGGATGCCTCCTGTACGCGTTGAGGAGGAAGCCCATCTTGCAAAGCAGTGTAGCGCAATCTGGCGTGCTTGCGAAAAAAATTTCTCGTAACACTATGATGTCAGAGGAATATTTGGATGAATGATTGTCCGCGAGGATAAAAATCTCGCAGGAATTTTGGCTCGGCGGATAGGGGCGAGGAAGTCAAAACAGGAGGGCAATTTGCCCTCCTGCGTCCTTCGTTAAAACGGCAGCCCAGTGTTCTCATCTTCCGGTGGAAGCTGAGCGGTTGGCTTACGGTTAGGCAAGGTGCTGATCGCGGTGGTGGTGAATTCGCCGGTTTTTATGCATCGCCAGGTCCAGCTTGACGGGTGTCCAGTTCGGGCAGCTAACCGTAATCGACTGGTCCGCGCGGCGCACTTCAATGCGGATCTCAGCCGGGCGCGCGCTCCTCGTTTCCAGCGGGAGCGGAACAAACGCCGGCGCCGCTACCGACGGCGCCGCCACGTCGCTACGCGCCACCAGCACGCAATCGTTCCTTTCGGCCTGCTCTACCCAACGTCGCGGCAGATTCGCGTTCAGCTTGTGGTGCAACGCGATGGCCGCGAGCGACGCTCCGGGGCCCTGGCAAGCTGCCACCACCTGAGCTTTGAACTCGACGCTATAGCGCCGGCGTCGACGACGGCCAGGCGGCGCTTCTTCTTCGATAGTGTTCACGTGTCCACCTATTTAAGTGGATGCGATGCTCCCAAGACCTTCAACGCAACTCAAGACGAGATGGCCGGCCGCTTACGGTCCGAGAAGCGGAGACCACGAAATAAGCGTCGAGTTGACGACGATGGCCATCAAGAGAAGCACACCCCAAATTACGGGGCGCAAAAAAGGAAATTTCCCGTCCTCAAGGTACGCACGTACGCCTGCCGTGATTGCCCACCCTACGGCAAATGTCTCCATGACGACCATGGAGTAACGGAAAGTTATCCAATTTTTTATTAGCGCCGGCAACAGAGCCAACCCAGCAATCACCAGAAGCTTTGCGCCCATCCTGAAATTTGTCTGCTGATCGACGATATTTTCCAGCGCCGTCTTCGCGTTAGGACCTGTCGGCATTTCAATTGGGAAGACCGGTCGGCCCATGACTAACGCTGCCACAATGGCAGTGGCAGCGGCGAAATAGGCCATCATGTCAGGAAGCTCTGCGTTGTACGAAAAGACGCTGAGGATTGGCAATGCGAGCAACGCCCCGACCCCGTAAATGTACCTGTCGGCTTCCTTGCGCAGCATGATCTTCATTGCGGACTCTTTGTTTTTAGTCTTTGATTGATAATTCGGAGACTGCGTTCGAGCTCACTCCGTGTGTCGTGCCGGCTGGGGCGTTCGTGCGGTGAGTCGGCCTTATCGCGCGACCAGCTTGCCGGTCGCGCGGTCGTACACCTTGCAGACGACAGTGCCGTCGAGGATGCCGCGTACGGCTTCGTCGATGACGGACAGCGGCACTAGTCGCACGCGAGTGTTTCACCTGTTCCCAGTTCCTCGGCTTCCAGCGTCGTGCCGTCAGTCGCCAAGATGACCTTGACCTTGCCCTTGGCGGTTTCTTGGCTCGAACGCGGTGCGTTCAGGGTCGCGCCGACCTGGTCCGGCGTGGCCACGGCAAAGTGAATATTGTTGCATTGCAGTACGCCATTGGCGAGGTCGGATTAGTTCATGTCGCCCTTGCGCAAGCGGGCGATCGCGGTGTCCTTGTTACCAAAGGCGGCCTGAAAGGCGGAGGAGAATTCTGTGGCATCAAAGGGCGCCTCGGCCAGCTCGGAGACGGCGGCTTCAATTTCGACTGAGTTCATGTGCGGCTCATCGGGAATTCGTTCGCTAGGTTGGCATTATGCCAACCTGAAACAGAACGAACAGGGGGAACCGCTCGCCTATCGGCCAAAAGATTTCCCAAGGGACGGTTTAGGGGAGGCTGGATGACCAGGGGTGTTGGTGCAAGACCTCGCCGACTATGTCGATGCACTGCGCGAAGCAGCAGCCGCCCATCCACTACGCATTCGCGTCACAGTCGAAATTGGCGAGAATGGTCAAGTCGATCGATCCGTGGTGGACGGGCTCAATTTCGTGCTTTCCGAAGTGAAGGCTGGCTGGATGGCGGACTGAAGGATTGGTCCGGTAACGGGGCAGAAAAGTAAAAACAGGAGGGCAATTTGCCCTCCTGCGTCCTTCTTTAAAACGGAAGCCCGTTGTTCTCATCTTCCGATGGAGGATGACCGGTTGGCGTATGATTCGGCACGACACCGATTGCTGTGGTGGTGAAGTCGCCAGTTTTTATGCAACGCCAGGTCCAGCTTGAGGGGGTGTCCAGCTCGGGCACCCTGCGCCAACTCCCCGATCGATACGGGCGAAACTGCCATCGTTCGCCGTGCCCGGTGTGGAATAACGCCAGGCGCCCGACTTCGCCAACCTGTGCCTCGCTGTTGTCCAACCGGACAATCCGAACTTCTTCACCGAAATCGAACACTGCCTCGTCGCGCACGATACAAAGCAGTTCAACATCAAGAAAGAAATCGCACGCGACGTGCTTTGCGGATTGGGGGATGTTTTCCATTGCTCATTCTCCTGTTACGCCGGGCCACGATGGGAGTGGTGTTTGGCCTGACAGCAGGTGATGGCGAACGCGAGGTGATAAAAAGAAAATCGGCTGAGTACGCATACCTGTTACTTTACCGATCGACGAATATCCCTATAACAGACGCGCGTATAGGGATTTTTTGAATTACTGTTAGCATAACTATGCGATCTGTGAAAGGATCGGTGGTCCACACACTCTCTTGAATGTGCCGGGGCTGCCAACCCCAGACATGTTCGTGCATTTCAGTTCCAGTCGATTGCCAATCAGCTGGAATTGACCGCTGAAGCGTGGTGCCTGTAATTGGGCTCGCTACGTTACGCAGGGCGCTGGGGGCTGTAATGCCCCCTTCGACCCAATCCAATTTTGCGAAGTGTGAAGTCGGGCGACACGGACACGGGCCTCCAGGTGACTGGAGTAACCCTGCCATGTGCGAACGGGTGGAAATCCCGACAACGGGCGGCTCGAAAGGGTCGGACGGTGTCCCGGGCGGTGGGCTGCTGAGGCGTCAGGAATGGCGCAGGGGTGTGAGGGGAAACCTGGATCACCTGGTACTCGCCGGCGCAAGCTGACGAGATCGCTGGATAGCTCAAGCCGTACGTTGCATCCGCTGAGGATGCATCCGGGTAAGTCGTGACAAGCCGCTGGCTGGTCTGCCGGGAGGCGGGTCAGTTAGTCAGGGCGCGATGAAGCATCGATGAAGTAGGGGAGGGACTCTGGAACCTCACCCCCCTGAAACCCGCCGCAAGGCGGGGTAGGCCCATAGGGCTATTTATCGATAGCAGAGCGCGGCGGCGTGTCATAACGACGTACATGACTAACGTGGGAATCACCAACGGCCGATTGAACCCGGGTGGCACCGGGCGAGGTACGGGTGAGGGAGACTGGCTCAGTAGCGACGAGGCAAGGGCAGACCTGACGGTTGTCCGCGCGGAGCGAAAGGCCGGAGCGGTACTTTGAAATGCGCGAGTGTGTTCTGAATCATGGCGGGGCCTGGCAGCCCAGCTCATTTTCATGGAGAAGCGAGGAAGTAAAAACGTCAGACCAACGGCCGTAGGGCCAAAGTCGTCACATGATGTGGCGCACAACCGCTGCCGGGGTAGTTCGACCCGGCAGTTTCCTTTTGTGTAGTCGGTGCCGTTTGCAGGTCGACGTGTGCCCGGCAATAGCTGCGTTCCGGGTACCTATAATTCGCGCGCCGCTGCCAGCAACCGCGTCCGCGCCCGCTTTGACGCCTGCCCGTAAAGCAGGATCAATTCGGCAAGGTCGTCGTCTTCGGTAAAGAAATAGGCAGTCGGGACCGAAAGCTCGGCAGCCAGCCGGCACGCAAACGGATAATCCACCTTGTGGATGCCCAGCTCGTAGCGGTTGATACGGGTGCTGGCGACGAACGGGTCGAGGCCCGCGGCAATGCCCAGCGACTTTTGCGACAGGCCGGCACGAAGGCGGGCTTCCTTCAGCCGTCCCCCAAAGACGGTATTGTCTGTTGCCAACATTGCGTAACCCTGTATTTTTCAGAGTTACGAATGTCGTAGTTAACCAGAATTCCAGATACTACGAAGATCGTAGTGATTGCGGATGACTACCGGGATGACGACGGTCGCGCGTATCAGACCGGGGAAGTCGGTGCAGGGTCCGTCCGTGCCCGGACATCGCCGGTCAACGCCGATCCCCGGCGCCGTTACTGGACCGGGCATTCGCCGGTTCTTCCGGGGTCCGACCGCATCGACCGTGCCCCATCTCCCGACGAACGGCTTCAATCGCCCCCGTGAGTGGCAGGAAGAATAGCCTTGGGGCTTCTCTGGCCGCCTTGACGAATTCGCGCATGACAGCATTCATTGAGGATTCTCCTTCAGTACTTGCGAAACCCGCCGATGACGGTCAGGCCATATGGGTCCAAGACTAATGTGTATCGTCGTGGAAGATGTTTCCCGAAAACCATGAATAGCTGGGATCGGTATACCAGTCGGCTCCCGGGTCAGGGCGCCCTGACGAATCCCACGAGTCGTCATGAATGCCCCGATCGAGCGGGTCACTGTCGTCAAATCGCCGTGCTTTGCCCGACCGCTCTCCATGAAACAGAGGGGCGAGGAAAGACAACATGGGGGCAATCAGTGTGACGACGACGGGAGCGAACGCCGTCTGCACAACGATATCGGCGACAAACTGGTTGACGTGGAAATGGCTCCAGACAATATCCAGCAGATCCTTGATCTGGATGGCCGCCGTCAGCGCGAGCAGGCCAACCGGTGCGCGCACCCAGAACGGTGCCCTGGGAAAACGTCTGAAAGACTGGATCAGCGCCTTCATTTCAGCCCCTTGCATTGCATTTCCGTGTTGCTCTAGTTTTCCATGGACGTCGCCCAGCCGGGACGGCCCTATCTGGCGGCGAGTTGACTTGCTACGAATATCGTAGCAATCTCTCGTCTCGATAGCTACGAAAATCGTAGCTATCTGGTGGGAACGCGAACCGGAAAAACAGGAACTGGACCGTGGACCTTGGGGCTTGGAAATTGAAAAACCGGAATAGAAATGCCTCGCCGTGACGTATTGCTCACGCGCCTGACCTGACTTGCCGCGTCAGGTTCTGCCTGGTCATCTGTTTTCATCCGTGTCGCGGACGTGCTGCCCACCGCCGCGCGCCACTTTTTCCAATTCGGGGATTCACAATGAAGAAGATTCTGGTTGCCGTATCGATCACGGCTTCGGCCGTGCTGGCTGGTTGTGCCGTGAGTGCGGGCAATGAGGCACTGAGGGATCAGAGCCAGACCTCAGTCGGCAACTCGATCGTCGAGGGCAAATCGACCAGGGCCGACGTGCAGGCGGCATTTGGTTCGGCGAACAAGGTGTCGTTTACCGATGCCGGCCTGGAAATCTGGAACTACGAATTCGACCACGCGACACCTCAGGCCATCAACTATGTGCTTGTCCTGAACCTTCTGGCGCATGGCGCGAACGTCGAGAAGAAGACGCTGACGGTGCTGTTCGACGAGAAGGGCGTCGTGAAGAAATACACGTTCGCCGAGAGCAGTAACGTGGTACGTGGCGGCATCGCCCAGTAAGGCTTGCGGCTGTCCTGGAGGACAGCCGGCCATCCAGTCATCCGGCAGGGCGATATCGATATGAAGAAACTGTTTCTGGTCTGCGCGCTGATCACTTCGATCTGCGGTTGTGCAATCAATACGACCCCGCTCACGCGGGATCAGGTCGCCGCGAAGGTTGCGGTCAAGACGGGTTATGCAGGTTGTAACGGCTGTAACATGGTCAGGACGTACGTCGCACCGCATCTGTACTGGAAGCAGTTCGTCAACGATCCGGATTTCCATGGCTGGCTGGATCTGAATCTGCAACTGGCCTCCACGGACTACAACATTGCTGGTCACGCACAGGCGTACCGGATTGTCACGGGAGTGATCGCAAACGGCGGCTTCCAGGATGCCTGGAGAACGCATGTTCCCCTTGATCCGCAAGACCGCTGCCCCAGTGATGCCGAGGTCGTGCGCGGCTATCGCGGATTTCACACGGGCAACGGCATCGAGTTCTGGCTCGTGAAGGACGACGGTACCTACGTGCCGCTGGGTCACGTGGCCGACAGTAATGGCGAGACGATCAAGGATCTCGAGTGCTTCAGCAACGTCGGCAGCGGGGCGTCGTGGACCCAGATGGTCGATCTGCCGGCAAAGGCGGTCGAGGATGCCTGGCGCCAGAATCGTGCTATCCGGATTTTCGCCGGCCGCGCATTGACGAAGTACGCGTCGACGAGCGACGGGTACAACCCGGTAACGCTCGCGCATACGGTTCGCAAGGGTGTGCTGTTGGAATTCAGCTCCGACTACGTGGGCGGCTTCGCCGACGGTCTGAAGCGGCTCGGGGCAGCAATGCCTGCGGCAAGCTAAGGCGTATGCGTGATCGACCGGCAGCTCCTGACGACGGTGTGAACACAACTGGGCCGTTTTCATGCCGGTTCGACGACAGCAGGGAATGGGCTGTCGCTTTGCGCTCTAAAAGATTCCCCCGTGACAGCCGCCACGGGGGAACGGTTTCAAACCGCACGGGTCATTCGTCGAAGTCCCAAAATTGCGCCAGATGTTCGAAAATCTTTTCGCCACTCCAAAAGTAGTGGTGAATGTTGTCCGAGCCAGCCAGGAAATCCATTCTCAGGACGCGCAGCACGTCGTCGATGAGCGTCCGGTCCAGCATGCGCAGCTCCTGGACCGGAAGCGGAAAGCGTCTTGCATCGTAGAGACCAAGCAGGAACATGGCGATAACGCAGCTTTCCCCTGTTTCGCCTAGCGCAAAGTCGTAGAGCCTGTGCAGGGCAATGCGCCCCTCGTCGATGAGACTCTGACTGTGCGGGTGGCCGCGGAGGACCTTGTTCATGAACGCAGCAAACGGGTCGGGTGTCGACATTCGATTTCTCCTTCAGGTTGTCGTAGCAGCCCGATATGTCGAACGACGACACATACGCCATGCATTCGAATTCGTTGGCCAATAGTTGAAGGGCGGAAGACGAGAGGTTCTGGCGCGAAGGCTGGCGGGTACCGGGTTCGACCCAACGTGGAGAATGGGGGAGTGAATAATGAACAGAAGCATGATTGTCATCGCACGTCGCCTGTTCCCTCGCGCACAGGGCAGGGAAGCCATCGTTGCGTTGTCGGCTGTGGTCGCGGGCACGATCGGGGCGATCGCGACCCTGGTAACCCTGGTCATGCTGCTTTTGGGGCGCTGAAGCGCTGGCGTCTGGTCAGTAACTATCGGAAATGGTTGTGCTCGCGATCTGTTCAGGAAACACGCTCAGGAAGGCCTCGCGTCTTTCTGCGCGCGTCAACCCGTTGGTCACCGGCTGATCCGGCAGGAAGCGGACGTAGGCGAGAAAAGCGCGTTCTGACAATTGCGGTCCACTGGCTGGCCGCAGCCGTTTCCAGTCGCGTCGCAGTTCGGCGACAAGCTTGCCGACCTGCCGGCGCACCAGGCGAAAACCCGGTTCAGAGTAGAGCCGGTCGAGCAGGATTTCGGCATCAGCGTCCCGTGAGACGCCGTTGATTTCGATCTGTCGGCGCCGATCTGTGGACGATGAAGCGATGCGGTGAATTCGATCGAGATATTGGTTGTAGATGCGATGCGTCAGCCGCCACGACCAGGTCTTGCCGTCATGGACCAGCTCGTGGCGCTCGTCTGGCGACATCAGCCGCGAACGTGGATCGCGCAGATCCTGGAGCTGCTCGCGGTGGGTCACGAGGCCAAAGCCCGGGCTGACCAGCAACACCCAGTCGACAGACAGCTGGCCATTGTCGCTCCGGGTGGTCAGCCGCACACCATGAAGGCAGCTACTGGCCTCACCGGCCAGCCGGCGTTTGTGCTTTGTCTGGCGACTGAGTTCAGTGCCGTATGCATCGGCGAATCTTTTTGTCAGCCGATCGAAGCCCGGGAGATCGGTTCGCCCCGCAGTGTAGAAGACATGCTGATGGACGGCCGCCTGCTGGAGGCGCTGCATGAAACGTATCTTGTCCGGATGAAGCATGATGTTACGCCGAAGATGATTTACACGATTATAAATTCGGATAACTGATAAATTTGAATATTAATTTGTTTTTACAATTACCAATACGTGTTATCGACGATACGCGATACCACACGAATCGGAGCTTCGCTGCGCGAATGCGCACTGCGATATGTGCAGTGCGCAGTGCACATTCGCGGGGTGACACGTCGGTTCGAGCTGAGGTCAACGGGGACAACATAAAGAAACATCATATGCGTCACGAGGGTTTGCGGTCGAAAAAATGAGTCGCCGAAGGCGACATGATTAATAGAGGTTCCGATTTTTGATTTTTCGTACCAAGGATCAGTGAGAAAATACGCTCGAATACGAAAATTGCTGAAATAAAAAGTGAGCATGACAGGGGGGCTCATATCCCGCATAGAGGCGGTACGTCCTCTTGCGGTGCCATGAAATGCGTGGCATTTCATGGCATGACGAAAGCCTACTAGAGAGGCATCGTCGAATCAGGACCAGTAGCAGGAAAAAGAACCAGGGAGCAAGGAGCAGGAATGTCCGTGTGCTTTTCCGCAAACCTTGCTGCTATTTGTACCCGTCCCGCCGGTATGCGGCGATGAGGCGTACACGGAGCAAGTCAGCGTCGGCTCCGAGCGTTAATTCCCGACCTGGATTGATTAGGGCAAACGCTTCTCTAATTGCGGACACAGCGTCTGTCCACCTGTCAAAGTCGGCGTTGTTACTCACTTCCTGAAATTCCTGCTGGCGCTTCGAGGCAATGCCGTTGACCGCATCGTCAAGCAGGGCATTTACTATTAGCGGGGCCGTCTGATGCGCGCCACCGGGCGGAGGTTTGGGGAGTGACTTCAGTGGCTCCGGATACCCTTGATCCAGGGCATGGATGATTTCGTCGGGCAATGCCGCGATGTCCTTGAATGGAATCGACGCGAGATCGAGCCATCCCCGCTGTTGCGCTTCGTTGATGATGCGTGTCCGGTTGACGTCCCGGGCAATGCGCTTGCGTTTAATCCATTTCCGCCATACCTCGCCGACCCGAAAGATGGCTTCGAGCTGTTTTATGTCGCTGATTCCATCTGCAAAGGCGGCGTCTTTAATTCTGGTTGCAATCAGTGACCAGGCCTCTGCCTGGGCAGGGTCTATGCGGCTCATACCCGACTCAAAATTTTGAGCACCAGCGGTACATTTTACGTGTCCCTGTTACTTCCCATTATCCGAAGATCGAACCATTGCGCTGAGCTTTGCTGGAAACCTTCCTGGCCGGCGCGTCAGTGGTTGTCTTTTTTCGGAGGATTGATGGCGGATGTCGTAAAAGGCGCTCATGCATGCGTTAGCAATAGTGCAGGCAATGGTAATGCAGACGAGCCCGGCACGGCGAGTGTTCATGGTCTCCAGACATCGAAGGCTCCGTATCGCAGGATCGAGCTGAGGATGTGGGGCGATGAGAAATTCTGCCGGCTGTCAAAGCTTGTCCCAAGCGGGCAGGCGCTTTGGCTGTTTCTGATCACGGGGCCCCATACCCGGCATATCCCCGGTCTTTTCCATTCAGGGCGTGCCGCGATGGCGGAGGAGATCGGCTGGGATCTTGACGCATTTGATCAGGCTTTTGGGGAGATTTCGCGGCAAGGCATGGCGAAAGCTGACTGGATTGCCCGCGTTGTCTGGCTTCCGAACGGACTCAAGTGCAACCCGCCCCAATCGCCCAACGTGGTCCGCTCGTGGGGGAAGGGATGGGATCTGATTCCAGAATGCGATCTCAAGCGGGAGGCCATGGAACTTCTGCGGGCCGGTGTGCACAGCATCGGACCGGCTTTTGGCAAAGCCTTTGATGAGGTGGTCAGGGGTGCCTCTGCCGAGGGTTCCGAAGCTGCACCAGGGGACGAGGCCGTCCGGGAAATCTTTTCGTTCTGGCAACACACGATGAACGTGCCGGAGGCGAGGCTCGATGACAGTCGGGCCAGGGCGATCAAGGGCGCGCTTGGCATGGGGTACTCGGTAGATCAACTTTGCCAGGCCATTCGCGGTTGCAGCCTGACCCCGTACAACATGGGCATGAACGATCAGGGGCAGTTCTACAACAGCGTCGGACTGATCTTGCGTGATGCCGATCAGATTGATCGATTCATCCGGAACGAATTGAATCCGCCACGCGTTAGCTCGAAGCATGATCTCGCTGCTATCAGTGCTGCGAATGCAGCGGCATTCCTCGGGGCAGTAGATGATCCGAACGTCATCGACATGGAGCCGGCACCGTGAAGCCCGAAGAACAAAAAGCTTTTATTGATGAACTCACGCGGACGTTTCACACCATTCACAAGCCCTTGCCTCAAGCGGATGCACTTGGCGTCTGGTGGACGATGCTCGAGCCGTTTCCGATGCCGCTGGTGATCTCTGCATTATCCAGCTATCTCAGCGTGAAGGATGTGCCGCTTACGCCTGCTGCGGTTCTGCGATATCTGCCAAAGCGTCGCGACGAACGTCCGGAGGCCGATGAGGCTTGGGCGATCGCGGTGAGAGCCGCTGATGAGCGGGAGACGGTTGTCTGGACTACGGAGATCGCTGAGGCGTGGGCGACGGCGCAGCCGGTGTTCCAACTCGACGATGTGGTGGGCGCGCGCATGGCATTCAAGGCTACATATGGGCGCCTCATTGATCATGCACGTGCAATCGGCCAGTTTCCACAGTGGGTCATCTCACAAGGTTTCGATGCGGCGCGCAGGGTGGAGGTCACGCATGACGCGGTGCGCAACGGGCGGTTGCAGCTCAATCAGGTACGGGTACCGGAACTGTTGCTCGCGGGCCCGGATGATCGGATGTCACTCAATGCGCGTGAACAGTTGCAGCAGCTGAAGTTGTTGTGCCAGCAGATAGTTGGTGCAGGTACCCAGGCTGCCACCCAAAAAGAGCAGGCGGCCAAGGAGGAGCGCGAGCAGTTCGCGGAAAAGAAGCGTGCGCTTGCCGAGGAGGTTCGGAAACGAGGGCAGGAGGGCGGTAAGTTGTGAGTGACGATGTAGCCCTGGCACCGAGGCAAGTTGCCGAGCGGCTATCTTCAATAAGGCCCGCGAATGGGGCGCGGCTGAGAAGTCGAACCCGTGCGCGGGTGTGCGCAAATCAACGCCGCCTTGGGCACAAATGTGACATGGCACAATAAAGGGCCAATTTTCATGCAGGCACTTCTCACGGTCGATCAGCTGGCGGAATGCCTCCGCAAATCGGTCGCAAGTATTCGTAGCGACGCGACTAGAAACCCACAGTCCTTGCCCCCAGTTTGTCGTTTGCCTGGAACGAAGCGGCTACTCTGGCGGGTAGAGGATGTCGAGCGCTGGCTTGGTGAGCATGTGAATCCCGTCATCGTGGCGGCCGGCGCAGAATTAACACCTGCTGCGCCGAGACGCGGGCGGCCAACGAAGTCTGAACAGCTCGCGCGACGACGCCGCGAGGGCGCATCTTCCGACCCGGTGCCGGCGGCTCGATCTGTCCGTTGATTCCCGTGACACTTTTGCGACGCGATCAATTCCTTCATGATGGCTCTCGCGAGATACGCCAATCGCGTCTGGGTCTCGGGCGGAACCTGAGTCTCCCCTCATGGACGGCAGAACGCAGCCGTACGTACATCACGTATCCTGACCTAAACTTCCGTTGGCGTTTTCGCACGCTCTGAAGATGGATTGAAGACGCTCTTGAGCCGTGAACGAGTCCACCAATCAACCGAGCCGTGCGCAAAAGGCCCATGATGAGGCCACCGAATTGGCAGACGAGGCACATCTGAAGGCCGCTATACGCGAGTTGCGCAAGCTGAGAAGAGAAAGCGGGCCCCTTGAACGTGCATGGTCCGATACACGGGTCGCTAGACAGAGGTACGAGCGGGAATACGCGTTCCTAGTCAAGCAATTAAAGGAACGTGAGGACCGTATTATGGATGAACTATGGCCGTATCTTGCCAAGATCGAGGCACTGGAGAAACAGGTGAGGAAGTTGGACCGAAAAATACGGAAAGCGCAGTCCGGCCAAGGTCATCCAGCAGCTCTATGAAGGCCGCGCTGCAGACCTTGCCACCGCACACACTCTCTTATTCAGAGCGGCGCCGACGGCGATACCGCTTAGCCGCGAAAGGCGGCGGCAGCAGTCAGACCGCGACCGATGAGAATGGGGGGCTGGGTGCCTGCCCGCGTCCAGCAAACGGTCGATTTGCGAACAGGCGAGAAATGGGGTTCGGAAGAGGGTGGCGTTCTAATCTTCGTGTAAATTTTCCCGTCGATATTTCAATGTATCGCAGCGGTCCGCTAATCAATGAATCAAGCGCAAGCATTAAGCCGGGCAATCAGGAGCAGACGAAGTGCGGCGACATTATTCCGCCTCGCGCGCGTTGTGCGCGTACGCATTGCTCACTTGTGGCCAAGAATCGTGGTGCGAAAGTTGAATAACGGCACGAAATGTCGCATATATGCAACATTTTCGATAGAATGAAGAAAGGCCAAGAGACCACTGGAATACCGTGATCAGACTGCGACTAACCGAATTGATGGCCGAAGCGACGTTCAAGCGTGGGCAGCGCGTCGAACTAAAAGAGGTGGCCGAGGCCACGGGCCTCCATCGGACCACCCTTTACAGGATGGTCAATTTGCGCGGCTACAACGCAACGTTGAACAACATCGACGCCCTTTGTCGCTTCTTCGGGTGCGGCGTCGGCGATGTAGCCGTTTACGTGCCAGACGAGGAAGTGCCGCAGGCCTCTCTGCCTTCGGCAGCGGATAAAACCAATGCGTAAGCGTTTCACCGGCCACGGTGGCGGTCCCACTTGGGCCTCGGGCACCGGTCGAACCATCGAATTGCCTAATGCAACGGCCCAGCGAATGGCCTCACCTCAAAGGTATAGTGACCTGAAACAAAGGTACCCGGCGGGAGGGGGGGGCGCGCCTAAGTTGCTTGGAGCTTGCGAACGGTGCGCAGTCAATGCGCGCTGCGTCGCGCATCGCCAACGGCATGCATGCCGTCAAGAACACTAATAGAGCATGACCAACGTTTTCGAATCCGCGGCAGAGATCCGCGTCCTCGTGGGCTACTTGGCCGAGCAGCACGCCGCCTGGTTTGCCAGCCAATTCTTCGGGTCGCGCGCATCGGCGTTCCTCGCACCGGTGTTCGCCCGAACCGCGTTTCAAGCCCAATGCAATGGGGTCACCACAGCTGCAGCGCGAGTGCATGACGAAGCCATAGGCGTCGGCCGAACCCATCACCTATTTCGTCTTCCGGAGGTTCTCGAGCAAGGTGTCGCGGCCGCGCTGGCCGAAATCACGTTCGTTGAACAACTGCGCCAACATCTGACAGCGCCAGACGCAGCACTGGCCCGGCTTGAAGTCCTCTCGGCTCCTGGTGCCGCCAGTGAAGGCGCGCAGGTTATGGCGGGCGAATTCGTCGATGATGCGGAGGCGCTGCTCGGGGCCATTGCAGGTGTGTATCTCGACGGATTCCGTAAGGGCATCAAGACCTTCCCGTTCGTGCGGGAGGCATAGTGGCTCGCCCACCCTTCTACACAAGTCAGTTGGCAGCTGGTGCGGGCCTCGTTGAAGAGACTCGGCTGCTTCTGTCCCTCTATGAGCAAGGCATGGAGCCCCAAGGGCTCCTGGGTCATGCGCTTGAGTCTGGCCTGTTCCCACGCGTCACGGCGCGCAGGCTTCGCAATGTGGTGATCGAGTGTTTCGCACCCCGCTACCTGCGCGAGCCCGATGCCGCATGGATGTTGAAACGTCTTGCTGAGCACGTCTGCCGGGCTGAGCTTCTGCAATTGATGTTGCTCTACACCGCACGTGCCAATCTGGTCCTGAGCGACTTCGTCACCCAGCTCTACTGGCCCCGGTATGCCGCTGGCCGTGATGGGCTGACCTCCGAGGACACCAAGGAGTTCTTGCTCCGTGGGATTCGCGCTGGCCGAACCCAGAAGCCCTGGTCTGACAGCACCATCCGCCGGATGTGCAACTACCTGCTCAGCTGCTGCGCTGACTACGAGCTGCTGTCTAAGAACATCCGAGGGCTGCGGCGGATACAGGCACTCCGGGTTCAAGACCGCGTGGCCGCCTACCTGGCTTATGATTTGAAGTTCCAAGGCCTGGCCGACAACCAGATCGTCGGACATGAAGACTGGCAGCTTCTTGGCCTTCAGCCCAACGATGTGCGAGATGTCCTCAAGCGGCTTTCGCTGCAGGGCTATCTGATCCTGCAAGCCGCCGGAGACGTGGTGCACATCGGCTGGAACTACAAAACCAAAGGGGAGTTGATCGATGTCCTCACTCGATCATGATTTCAACGAGCTTATTGAGCGCGTGAAGCATGGCCGCGAGTTCGGTCATGCCAGCTTCGAGCCGATCTTCTACCTGGTCTTTCACCCGGAGCAAATCCTGGACGTGAAGCGACGGCACGCGGCATGGGGCAGTAGGTTGACGAACGAAGGGTGGGACGTCCACCAGTTCTCCATCGCCAAGGAGGTTGGCGACATCCTGGCGCAAGCGCCCATGCGCAAGGTCTGGGTTGTGGCCGATCAGAAGGCGCCGCAGGCCTGGGACAAGACCAACAAGTCGCTAGCCAACGCGGTCGCCACGGGCGCCCTACAGAAGCGGCTGGAGGCCAAATTGGAGGGGCTGGAAGGCAAGCCCCGCAGCATCCTGCTAGTGACCGATCTGGAAGCCCTGCATCCCTACATGCGCATTGGCGTCATCGAGGGCCAACTGCAAGGCAAGTTTCATGTGCCCACCGTGTTCCTCTACCCCGGCGTTCGCACCGGCAAGACGCGCCTGAAGTTTCTCGGGTTCTACCCCGAGGACGGCAACTACCGTTCAGTCCACGTCGGCGGCTGACCCCCCAGAGAAGCGACCTATGAACATCAAGCAACTGTTTGACCCGTCCCGGGACATCTACCGCAGCATCGAAAAGGTCATCGCCTACGGCGTCTCGCAGGAAGAGCGCCTGAAGAAGGAGGTGTCCGAGTACGTGGTGACCGACAGCATTGACGAGCAGTTCAACAAGCTGCTGCTCAAGATGCAAGCCGCCATGGATGCCGGCGGTGAAAACGAAGTTGGTGTGTGGGTATCGGGCTTCTACGGCTCGGGCAAGAGTTCGTTCACCAAATACCTGGGCCTGGCGTTTGACGACCGTATCCAGATCGACGGCGTCCCGTTTCGCCAGCACCTGCAAGACCGCCTGAAGCGAACCACCACGCGCCAGCTGCTCAGCACCGTCGCCAAGCGCTTCCCGGCCGCCGTGCTGTTGCTTGACTTGGCGAGCGAACAGCTGGCAGGCGCCACGATGGAGGAAGTCTCCACGGTACTGTTCTACAAGGTGTTGCAGTGGGCGGGCTACTCGCGCAACCTGAAGGTGGCCGCGTTGGAGCGTAAGCTGCGCCGCGAGGGCCGCTACGAAGAGTTCCTGAAGCTGTTTCAGGAGGCCACCGGCGGTGAGCCTTGGTCGCAGTACCGCGACGATGAGCTGGTGGTGGACAGCCTGGTGCCCGCCATCGCCCACCAGCTATACCCCACGCTGTTCAAGACCGAAAGTTCCTTCACCACCGAAACCAGCGATGTGGTGGTGTTCGAGAACGACCGGGTCAAGGAGATGCTGGCCATTGCCCGCGAAGCCTCGGGCAAGGACTACATCATCTTCATCATCGACGAGGTGGGTCAGTACGTAGGCTCGCGCCAGAACCTGATCCTCAACCTCGACGGCCTGTCGAAGAACCTCAAGGCTCTCGGTGGCGGCAAGGTGTGGATCATCGGCACGGCGCAGCAAACGCTGACCGAAGATGATCCCCGTGCCGCTCTAAACTCACCCCAGCTGTTCAAGCTGAAAGACCGCTTCCCGATCCAGATCGACCTGGAGGCAAACGACATCAAGGAGATCTGCTTCACCCGCCTGTTGGGCAAGTCTCCCGAGGGTGCGCAGGCCTTGGGCGTGCTGTTTGACCAACACGGCCAGGCCCTGCGCCACCACACCAAGCTGGAAGACGCGCGCGCCTTTGGCGCCGACTTCGATCGCAAGACCTTCATCGATCTGTACCCCTTCCTGCCGGCGCACTTCGACATCTTGCTGCACCTGCTCGGCGCGCTGGCGCGCTCCACCGGTGGCATTGGCCTGCGCTCGGCGATCAAGGTGATTCAGGACATTCTGATCGAGAACGACGGTGGCCGCACAGCCGTGGCCGACCAGGCTGTGGGCTGGCTGGCCACCACCGCCACCCTTTTCGACGCACTGGAGAAGGACATCCAGCGTGCCTTCCCCAACCTGTACAAGCCGGTGCAAGAGGTCTGCCGCAACCGCTTTTCCAGCTCGCCGCTGCATCACCAGGTGGCCAAGACCGTGGCCATCCTGCAAATTCTCGGCAACCTGCCTGTCACGCGCCAGAACGTGGCGGGCTTGATGCACGACGGCGTGTCCCTGGCCAGCCGTGCCGAGGACGTGAACCGCGCCATCGAGGAGCTGATCGCCGACCGCTTTGTTCCCTTCGGAGAGCAAGACGGCCAGCTGCGCTTCTTCAGCGAGAAGCTGAACAACGTCGAGCAAGAGCGGAGCCAGATCCCTCTGCGCGCCGTGGAGCTCAAGCGTTTGGCGAATGCTGCGCTTACCGAGGTCTATGCCCCGCTGCCCAGTACGCAGCTCAATGGCTCACTGGCTGTGCAGACGGGCCTGAAGGCGCAGGGTGCTGGCGGCCTGCCAACTGCACTGGCGGGTGATCGCAACACAATTCAGACGCTGGTCGAGATATGTGACCCCAAGGAGTACGAGGCAGCTCGCACCCGACTTCAAGACGAGTCGCGCCTGGTTTCCAGCAAGTACCAGGTCCTCCTGATTGGCCGCACCACGCCCGAGATCGAAGAACTGACGGCCGACATCTTTCGCTGCCGCGAGATCGCCAACAAGCACCGCAACGACCCCGACCAAGAGGTCAAAGATTACTGCAACGGCCAGTTGGACCGTGCCAGCCGCCTGGAGGGCGAACTCCAGCGCTTGATTCGCCGCAGCCTGGTTCAAGGCTCGTACATCTTCCGTGGCCAAGTCTCTGCGGTGGAATCGCTGGCGCCTGAGCTCCTGGACGCCGCCCGCAAGCACCTGGCCGCTGTAGCCGAGCAGGTGTTCGACCGCTATGCAGAAGCCCCGGTACGCGTGGCCACTGACACGGCGGAACGCTTCCTGCGCGCTGGCAACTTGGCCGCTATCACCTCACAGATCGACCCGCTCAGCCTAATTCAGGTGAAGGCCGGCAAACCTTCGGTGAAGGTGGATCACAAGGCCTTGGTCAGCATCCGTGACACCATCGAGCGCACCAGCCCCATCGATGGTAAGAGCCTGTCCGAGCGATTCGCTGATGCCCCCTTCGGCTGGTCACCCGACACCTTGCGCTACTTGGTCGCGTCGCTGCTGGTGGCCGGCGAGGTAAAGCTGAAGGTGGCCGGGCGTGAGGTCACCGTGAACGGCCAGCAGGCCGTGGATGCGCTGAAGACCAACAACAGTTTCAAAAACGTGGGCCTGTCACTGCGCGAAGACAAGCCCTCAATGGAGATGCTGGCGCTGGCCGCAGACCGCCTCACCGAACTCAGCGGTGAGCTGGTGGTGCCGCTGGAAGACGACATCAGCAAGGCCACGGTGCGCCTCTTCCCCAGCCTGCAGAATCGCTACGCACCCCTGGCAGAGAAGTTGAGGAGCCTCGGCCTTCCGGGTGAAGACCGTCTGGATACCTTGGGCCGCGAGATCGCTGATGTGCTGCTCACGGATGCCTCCGATGCGCCCCAACGCCTGGGAAAGGCTGAGTCACCGCTCTATGCCAGCCTGAAGTGGGCCGCCGAGCTGCGTCAGTCACTGGATCAGGGGCTGGAGGTCACGCTGCGCGGCCTGCAAGACCTGCGGACCCTGGTGGATAGTCTGCCCAACACCGGCGAGCCTGCTGCTCTGAAAGCTGACCTAGCCGAGCCATTCAGTCAGCTGGACGCGCAGCTGGCGCAAGTCGACTTCTACCGTTCTGCCGCCGACCTAAACAGCCGGTTGACCAGTCTGCGGGCGCGTGTGCGCGAAGCAGCTCTGACCCTGCAGGCCACGCAGGCCGATCGCCTGAAACAGGTAGCAGCCGATGTGCAGCGCGTGCCCGAGTGGGGGGAACTGACTCAGCAAGAGCAGCAAGAGCTGCTGGCCAGCCTGGAAGGCCTGGCAGTGCAAGCCAGCCCAGACGCCCAAGGCCTGCGCACCCTGGTGAACCAGGACTTCGTCATTCAGACCCAAGCACAAGACGCCAAGGCGCGCATTGAGCACTTGGGCCGTGAGCGGGTGCAAGCCCGCATGAAGGCCGAGACCGAAATCAAGGCTGGCGGTGCCCAGGGCAAAGACGAGCCCAAGCCTGCCGTACAGCGCAAAGTCAAAGCCCGTGGCCACATTACCACCCTGGCCGATCTGGATGCACTGATCAAAGAGCTACAGCGCGTGCGCTCTGAACTGAGCTACGCCCACGCCTTTGAACTGGACCTGAAGCTGGAAAACTGACTCCATGGCCTTTGACGACAAGACCCGGGGCCGGCTGCAGAAGCTGGTCACCGAATGCCGCGGCCTGCTGACCGACGAGTTCCGCATCCAAGTTCAGCAGACCTATGGCTTGGACCCGAACACCGGCGCGGTGACACCGCTGGACCGCTTGACACACCTCTCCGCTGCCGAGCGCGAAACCGCCGACCTGCTCCGGCAAACCCTGGCGCACTACCTGGCATCAGAAGGGCTGGCTGACAATGCAGACCACCGGGTGCCCATCATCGACCGCATCGTGCGTGAGCAGGCCTTCACGGTGTTGAACCGTCTGGCAGCGCTCTTGATGATGGAGGCTCGCGGCGTACTGCTTCCCGCGGTCAGGCAGGGTCAGCAGTCGAAGGCGTTTGAGCTGTACAAGATGGTGGCCGGCAGCGCGTTGGGCGAAACCGGTCAGGCCTACCAGGCCTTCTTGTTCAGCTTGTTCGACGAATTCGCGCAAGAGCTGCCTGCGCTGTTTGACCGCTTTGCACCTCAGGGACGCTTGTTCCCGCGGGAAGCGGCCTTGCTGCAAGTGCTGGCCGCGCTCAACCACCACGAGATAGAGCCGCTCTGGCCGCAAGACGAAACTATCGGCTGGATTTACCAGTACTTCAACAGCAAGGAAGAGCGCAAGGCCATGCGCGAGGCCAGCCAAGCTCCGCGCAACGGCCGTGAGCTGGCGGTGCGCAACCAGTTCTTCACTCCGCGCTATGTGGTCGAGTTTTTGGTGGACAACACCCTAGGTCGTCTCTGGTACGAAGCAGGCCAAGGGGCTTCCGGCCTGCGTGAGCGCTGCCAGTACCTGCTGTGCAGCCCGCGTGATGTGTTTTTGCGCCAGTTCGACCGCGACGACCTGCGTCCCGGTAGCGTGCCCGCCCTTGTGATGGCTGCGAAATGGGACGACCTGCCGCCCTTTGACGACACCGATGCGGGCCTGCAGGCCATGATCGATTTCGCCCACTGCGTGGACGGCTACGCCCGCGTGCCGTCGGAGGCGTGGGACCCGCAGACTCACCAGTCGCTGCATGAGGGTCGGTTTGACGCCTACAGCACTCAGGCCCTGTGGGATGCCTTGTTCATGGAGTGCCGAACTGATCGCCACGGAGGGGACGGCAGCATCTACCGGACCCGATGGTTTATGGGGGCCTGCCAGGAGCTCTTGCGCCGCTGCCGTGTGACCGAACCGCAGCTGCAGGTCAAGCTGATTCCGTACCGCCGGTTGCGTGACCCCCGCGCCCTGAAGCTGCTAGACCCGGCTTGTGGCTCCATGCACTTCGGCCTGTATGCGTTTGACCTGTTGCTTGTCATTTACCGAGAGGCCTGGGATTGGGAGCAGGCCCACGGACCCGGCAGCCTGGACGTGAGCACCGCGCCTGATGCGGGGCTGCTGCCGCTTTGTCAGACCTATACCGACAAGGAAGATTACCTGCGCGATGTGCCGCGTCTGGTGATCGAGCACAACATCTACGGCGTGGACATCGACCCGCGCGCTGCGCAGATTGCTTCATTGGCGGTGTGGCTGCGAGCACAGCGCGCTTGGCACGACGAGGGCGTGAAGGCCAAGGATCGGCCGGCCGTAGGGCTCGGCCACGTCATCGCTGCCACCGCGCCACCGGCCGAGAGGGAACTGCGCGAGCAGTTCGCAGCTGAGCTGGACGAACTGGATGCCGAGCTGTTCAGAAAGACCCTGCAACTTCTTAAGGGCGTGCCCGAACTTGGCGTGCTGCTTCAAGTGGAGCGCGAACTGCCGCGCTTGGTGCGGTCAGTGTTTGGCGAGCACGGCAGCCTGTTCCATGAGGCGGATGTGGAGCAGTGGCGCAAGGCAGAGGGCCGGCTGCGGGCGGCACTCATCCAATTCGCTCACGCGACTAAAGCCACCTACCAGGGGCGGCTGTTCGCGCAGGATGCGTTGCAAGGTTTGCGGCTAATTGACCTGTGCCGAGAGGTGTTTGACGTCGTGGTGATGAACCCCCCATTTGGTGCGCTGGCGGCGAATACTAAGGATCAGCTCTCCAACAGCTATTCACGCAGCAAGAGCGACTTGCTAGCAATCATGGTCGAGCGCGGGCTTGATTTGCTGCGTGCAGGCGGGCGCATCGGCGCAATTACGTCTCGCACTTGCTTCTTTCTGTCAAGCTTTCAAAAGTGGCGAGAGGAGCTTGTACTCAGTTCGGCTAGGCCCGAGATCATGGCGGACCTGGGCCTAGGTGTTATGGATGATGCAATGGTGGAAGCAGCTGCTTACGTACTGGAGAAGACTGCATGACGACATTTCTCCGGCTGCTGCAGGACGCAGACAAAGCAACCGCGCTTCAGCAGATATGCCGCGATTTCAGGGCTGGGCGCTCAACAACCGAAACTTTTGAAGTGGACGTTAGTGTCCTCAAAGAGGTGCCCGGATCGCCATTTGCTTATTGGATAAGCGCCAATGTCCGGAGCGTGTTCAAGAGAATTCCCCCTTTTGAGGCTCAAGGCCGAACCGCTCGTGCGGGCCTACAGACATCAGATGACTTTCGGTTCTTGCGCGCGAATTGGGAAACCGAGGCGCTACGCGAAGTCTGGGTTCCTCTTGCGAAGGGTGGGACCCACTCTCCCTTTTATGCGGACGTTTTCCTCGTAGTTAAATGGGCAGGCCACGGCAAAGAGATCGCGAACTTCTGCAATACGAAGACTGGTGAGGTGATTTCGTACATTAGGAATAGCGATTTCTACTTCAGGCCAGGTCTGTTCCAAACTCTGCGCGCTGCTCGCCTCGCTCCGCACTTAACACCCCCGGGCTGCATATTCGGAGACAACGGAACGCAAGCGTTCTCGGACTCCGCGGACCTGCTGGCGATCCTTTGCATACTGAACTCTGGAGCAGCCGATAGCCTTCATAAACTGCTTCTAGGGAGAGCTGGATTTGCCCTTTACAGAAATGGGACACTATCTCGTCTGCCTACCCCTTCGCCGGGAAGCGAAGAAAGCTCGCGCCTCAGCGAGATTGGCCGCGAATCTTGGTTGCTGAGGCGACGATTGGACACGGTAAACGAGGTGTCACATGCCTTTGTCTTACCGACAGCGATTCGTGATCGAGTCGGAGACTACGAACCGACCGCAATACAGCGTAAGCTTGCTTGCCTGCAAGAGGAGATTGACGAAATCGTCTTTAACCTCTACGGATTCAACGAAGTTGACCGCGCTGCAGTGCAGGCTAGCCAAGATGCGGCCAATGAGGACGATGCGGAAGTCGGCGACGACGCCGAGGCTGACGACGACACCGCCTCGGGAATATCACAGACCAACAGCCTCATTTCCTGGGCGGTGGGCGTAGCTTTCGGTCGCTTCGATTTTCGCTTGGCCACCGGCGAGCGCGCAATGCCGCCCGAACCGGAGCCCTTTGACCCACTGCCCAGAAAGAGCCCCGGCATGCTGCCCGATGGCGCGGCGCCCTTCCACGTCCACCCAGGCATCTTGGTGGACGACGCTGGGCACCCCCAGGACCTGGTTAGTGTGTTGGAAGACGTGCTGTCACGCGTAGATATCCCGGCACATGGAGACCTGCGCCACTGGCTTCAGAAGGACTTCTTCACCTTCCATTTGCAGCGCTATTCCAAGAGCCGCCGCAAGGCACCCATCTACTGGCCGCTGAGCACGGTGTCGGGCAGCTATACGCTGTGGATGTACTACCCCAGCCTCACACGCCAAACGCTGTACACTGCCATCAACGACTTTGTTGAGCCCAAGCTCAAGCAGGTCGATGAGGATGTGAATGCCCTGCGCAACAAGGATGGTGCTCGCACGCCCGATGAAGAGAAGCAGTTCGAAGCGCTGCAGACTCTGGCCCAAGAGCTGAGCGATCTGCGGGACACCCTCCAAGGCCTGGCCCAGAACTACCAGCCAAACCACGACGACGGCGTGCAGATCACCGCCGCGCCGCTGTGGCCACTGTTCCGCCACAAGCCGTGGCAGAAGGTATTGAGAGATACCTGGGCCAAGTTGCAGAAGGGCGACTACGACTGGGCGCATCTGGCCATGGCCTACTGGCCTGACCGCGTGCGCGAGCGGTGCAAGTCCGACAAGAGCCTGGCCATCTCTCACGGTTTAGAAGAGTTGTACGTCGAACCCGAAATGGCGCTCAAGAAGTCTCGTGGCCGCAAGAAGGCCGACACCTGACCCACGCACTATCAACCATGCGCATCGAAACCTTCATCCAGCAGGAGATCCTGACGCCCCGCATGACCGACAAGGGCGTGTTGGTAGTCTATGACCCTGAACGCCGCTACCTCGGCACCTGCAACAGCATGCAAAGCGAGCACTGCCGAGTGGTGGATGCCAGCACCAGCAGCATTACCAGCCGTGAGCAAGCTGCACAAGCCTTGGTGGACTTGGGCCAAGGGACGATCGAGCATTTACTGGTGTACGTGCCGGCCCCAGCCCCCGTGGACGACGAGGCCAAGCAAAGGGACCCGTTCAGCGCCTTCGCCGCCAGCGGTCGCGTGTTCCCGGATGGCGATGGCGATCGCTTTGAGAGCCTATGTCTCAACGCCAAGCCCGACCAAGTGCTGGAACTGCGCAAGGTGTTTCAAGCCGACCCGAACCCGTCGTTCGCGATCATCGACGCCTTGGGGGGCGGGGTGGGCTGGCCCACCTTGCGTGCCCTGCTCGGGGTGGAATCTAGCCGCAACATCTTGCTCGCGCTGATGGCGCCCAGCGCCGCCCAGGAGCAGGCCTTGAAGGCTGGTGACACTTGGGTGAACGAAGCACGAGATCTGCTCAAGAGCAGCTTGACTTTGACCCTGCGCACCCGCGGCCGGGCTTGGTCCTCCATCGCCGAAGAGCTATGGCGCTACGTGCTATTCAGCGAGTTTGCCTTTGACCTCCCGTGCCCTTTGCCGGACAGCCTGGCCGACTTACCAAAGGTGCCCGAAACTGGCCTGGCAGTGATCTATGCGCTGTGTGAAGACCTGCGCAACGACCGCCGGACTCAACCTGTATACATCGACCGTGCCCAAAAGCTAGAGCAGGAGTTGGGGCTGGCCCAGCACTGCGCCGCAATTCAAGACCTGGGGCCACGTGAGACCTTCCCATTCGAGGAGCGCAGCGCGCTGGAACGCGGCATGGCGGCCTTGCTGAGCGACGACGTGGATGGTGTGCGCAGCGTCTTGGATCGCCAGCGTCGCTCGGTGTGGGCTTCGCGTGGTGAAAGCCGGCTGAAGTGGGACCTGCTGCGCGCTGCTTTGGAACTGGGCCTTCGTTGTGAAGAGCTGGAAGAGCAGCTGCCTCAGCACTGCCAGGACATGGCCCGTTTGCTGGCGTTCTATACAGGCTCGCTGCGCGAGGCTGATCGGCTGCACCGCGAGTTCGAGCAAGCGCTGGGTGACTTCGAATGGCAAGACACCCAAAACGTCATGAAGCCGGTGCGCCAGCAAGCGCGCAGCGCCTATGGTCGCCTGGCCGAGAAAACCCAGCAGGCCTTCACCCGCCACCTGCAGGCGGGTGGCTGGCCTCTGGTGGGCCAACTGGCGAACGCGGATGTGTTCGACCGATTCGTCGCGCCAAAGCTGCAGCAGCATGGCCACAGGGTGGCTTATTTGATGATCGATGCGCTGCGCTACGAGCTAGGCGTGGCGCTGGAACAGCAGTTGGCCGACGACGGTGTGGCGGCACTGCAAGCGGCCCTGGCGCCGCTGCCCACCATCACGCCGGTGGGCATGGCGGCCCTGCTGCCGGGTGCGGGCCAGCAGTTGAGCCTGCGCCGAGACGCCGCCGGGCTGACACCCATGCTGGCTGACCAGCCCGTGATGAACGTGGCACAGCGCATGGACGTGCTGCGCAAGCGATACGGGCAGCGCTTCGCCGAGGGTCGCTTGGAGGAGTACGTACGCGGCCGCTTGGAGGTGCCGGCCGATGCTGACCTGCTGGTGCTGCGCGCGGTGGAAATTGACAGCCACTTCGAGAACAATCCCGACACCGCGCCCGCTGAAATCACCAACGCGTTGCGCCGCATCCGGATGGCCATCCACCGCCTAGAGGAGGCTGGCTTCCAGGATGTGGTGATCGCCACCGACCACGGCTTCTTCATCAACACCCATGCCGGTGCGGGTGACGTCTGCGGTAAGCCCGAAGGCAACTGGCTGATTGAGCACGACCGCTGCGCGCTCGGCGATGGGGCTGCGGGCAACACGCACTACCTGATGCCGGCTGACCGGCTGGGCGTGCGCGGTGACTTTGCCAAGGTTGCGGGACCACTGACGCTGGCCGCCTATAGGGCGGGCCTGCAGTACTTCCACGGCGGCGCCTCGTTGCAGGAGTGCGTGGTCCCGGTGTTGACGCTGCAGCTGAAGGTGCAGGCCCAGCCGGCGCTGACCCGTGCGGTGGTCTCGCTGGCCTACAAGAACGGCGCAACAAAGGTTACGACCCGGGTGCCGGTGATCGATGTGGCCGCGGACGGGGCCGATATGTTCTCGGCCGACAGTGCGTTCGAGATCTTGCTGGAAGCACAGGATGCCAAGGGCAATGTCGTGGGTGAGGCGCGCGCAGGTGGCGCCGTCAACGCGGCAACCGGTGCGCTGACACTGCACGCGGGCGAGAAGGTGCAAGTGACTTTGAGGATGCAGCTCGAATTCGAGGGCAAGTTCAAAGTGAAGGCGCTCGATCCCAAGACCAATGAGATCTACAGCCAGCTCGACCTGGCGACCGACTACACGGTGTAAGCCATGGAATACAGCCCAGACGACTTGGACCGCAAGCTGGCCACCGCCTTCGACGGCAAGGTGGTGCGCAAGGACCTGCTTCACCGCATCAAGAAGGGCACGAACGTGCCCACCTTCGTGCTGGAGTTCTTGCTGGCCCGCTACTGCGCCAGCGATGATCCGGCAGAGATCCAGGCTGGCATGGAAGCCGTGCTGGACACGTTGAACGAGAACTACGTACGGCCCAACGATGCCAACGCTGCCCAGTCGCGCGTGGCCACCAAGGGCAAGCATCGGTTCATCGACAAGGTGCATGTCAACTACGTGGAGAAGGACCGCCGGCACTGGGCTGCGCTGGAGAATTTCGACTCGCGCCGCGTAGCCATCGGCGAAAAGTACTACCGCGACAACGACCGCCTGCTGCAAGGCGGCTTGTGGGCGGAAGTGACCGTGGCCTTCAACGAGGTGGAAGACGACAAGTACACCTTCTACGTCGAAGACCTGCGGCCTATCCAGCTCAGCCGCTTTGACTTTGATCGCTACTGCGAAGGCCGCGCCGGCTTCACCCGCGACGAGTGGATGGACGTGATCCTGCGCTCGGTGGGCCTGGAGCCCAGCAAGCTGTCAGCCCGGGTCAAGTTCCACTACATCGCTCGCCTCGCGCCGCTGATTGAGGCCAACTACAACTTCATCGAGTTGGGTCCACGCGGCACGGGCAAGTCGTACTTCTTTAGCGAGTTCTCGCCCTACTCCACGCTGATCAGCGGTGGCCAAGCCACCAAGGCCGTGCTGTTCTACAACAGCCAGCGCCACAAGATCGGCCTGGTGGGCTTCTGGGACACCGTCGCCTTCGACGAGGTGGGCGGCCTGAAGGTGAAGGACCCGGACACGATCCAGATCATGAAAGACTTCATGGCCAACGGGCGCTTCTCGCGCGGCGTGGAGGTCATCGCGGATGCGTCCATGGCCTTCGTGGGCAACCTGGACCTGTCGGTGGACCAGATCGTGCACTCCGAGGTGTACGACCTGTTCCAGCCACTGCCCAAGGAATTCGACCTAGCGGTGCAGGATCGCTTTGCGTGCTACCTGCCGGGCTGGGAGATGCCCAAGAACAGCAGCGAATTCTTGACCAGCCGTTACGGCTTCATCACAGACTACCTCGCCGAAGCCTTCCACCATCAACTTAAGCAGACTAACCGCTACGAAGAGGTCAGCAAGCGCATCAAGCTGGGTCGCGAGGTGGAGGGGCGCGACGAGAAGGGCGTCAAGAAGACTGTCTGTGCGTTCCTGAAGATCCTGCACCCCAACGGCAGCCCGACCGACGCGGAGTTCGAAGAATACGTGGCCTACGCCGTTGAAGGCCGGCGCCGCGTGAAGGAGCAGATGAACAAGCGCAAGACGGACGACGAGTACGCGCGCATCAATCTGTCCTACATCAGCGCGACCGGGCAAGAGGTTGTAGTGTTCTGCCCCGAGTCGCGTAACGCCACGGCTACGCTGGAGCCCAGCCGCCGCAGCATCCATGGCGGCGCGCCTGTACCATCATTGGTTCCTGCGGAGCCAACTGCACCAGCGCCGTCACCTGCGGCCCCACCCGCGGTTGCGACCGTGGTTGAGCCAGAATCTACGCTGCTGGCCTCCGCAACTCCGCAGGAGATTGCTATGCCGGCCGAGCCTGAGCTGACCGAGCAGCACTTCACCATCCACTACGGTGACACTGGCCACAGCTACGAGTCCATCGTGCTGCCGTATCTGCGCGGCGCTCGGTCGGTAACCATCGAAGATCCGTATATCCGCGCCACGCACCAGGTGCAGAATTTCGTCCGCTTCTGCGAAGCCGTGATCAAGGCCCCCTCCGTCCGCAACATCATGCTGATCACCAGCTACGACGACACGACCAACCTGCAGGACCTGACATCGCGCCTAGACGAGCTCAAGCAAAGCTTGCTGGAACTGGACGTAGCGCTGGATGTGAAGGTGAACGAGAACCTGCACGACCGGGAGATCCGCATCGACAACGGCTGGACGATCAAGATTGGGCGCGGGCTGGACTTCTTCCAGAAGCCCGACAGCTGGTTCGGCGTGGGCGCCAATGACATCAGCTTGCGGCGGTGCTTGGAAACCAAGGTGGACATCTTCAAGGCACCTGCCGCCTAGATTGACGCTGTGCATCATGACATCCTGGCACAGGACACCCAATTGGCAGATGACCGAAGACCCCATGCGCAAGACTTTGGACGTCGTTTCTGCCGGTGGCGCGCCGGGACGCCGTGCGCCGATGCCAGCAACGCGTTCCGTATGCGGACTTCGGTTTTATCGAAGCTTCTTCGCCAAATCTTCAGCGCGTGGGTGGTAATACCGCATCAGCATGCGCGGATCTTTGTGGCCCGTAATCTTCGTTAGCTCGTGCAATGGGAAGATTGACGCCAAGCGCGAAGTGGCTTCGTGCCTAAGGTCATGAAAGCGGAGGTCGGTCAGAAACTTCCCATCAGGTCGTCGGCTGGCTTCTCTGCATTCTTCCAGGTAGCTCTTGCGTGCACGCGCAACTGCACGTTCAAAAGCCCTAGTAACGGCGTCGTTGCGAATCTCGAACACTCTTCGCGTATCGTCGCCTAGGCCGTCATCCGTGGGGGCAACTTTGGGGGCATCCGTGTTTTCGCCGCGATTGTCTTGGAGGGCCTGAAGTACCGCGATGGCTCGAGGAGATAATGGCACGTCGCGGGCGTCTCCGTTTTTTGTGGCCGGTAGGTGCGCGACGCGGCGCTTGAGATCCACGTGCTCCCATCGCAGCGACACAATTTCCCCGCGGCGCATAGCGGTTTCAACGGCCAGCCAGACAATGGCGGGCAGCAGCGCCGAGTTGCTGGCCATTACGACCCGCTCGAGCTCGCCGTCCTGCGCGCCCCGCGCTGATTCGGAATCATCGGCATCTGGAACTCCTGCTGCAGGCTCGCCGAGGGCAATGCGTCGCGTCCGCGCGTTGTTCGGCTGTGGCTTCCGAATTAGCTCGACCGGATTCGATAAGCTCTCCATTCCCCATTCCTTGCGGGCAACGTTGAACACATGCGAAAGAACAGCCAAGCGACGCAGTACCGTGGCAGGTTTGTAGTCCTTCAGCCATTCATCTCGAAGTTTCGCAATGTCGGCGCTCCGGATTGTGGCTAACGGCCGCTTCGCCAAGTCAGCAGCTTGGCAGGTCTTTAAGACGGAAGCTTCTTGTGCCGCCCCCTTCTTTGAGAGGGAGATCTCTTCCTCGTAGCGTTTCAGCGCTTCATAGAGTGTTGTTGCCTCAGCCTCATTGCGGCTGACCCATACCCCGCGCGACATTTCCGATTCGATCATGCTGGCCCACGCTTCCGCCTCGGCCTTGGTAGTAAAGGTCTTGCTTTGCGCGGGGTATCCGCGCCGGCGTACCTGCGCTTCCCATTGGTACTGCCCACGCTTTCGGATGGTCGGCATATCTCGACGCTCGCTTGAATGGAGTGTGGCGATATTGTGGCAAATAATCGAGAAATGGGCTACATGCCCCGTATTTATTGGCGTGGTTTTTACATTCGCAATGCGAAGGTCGGGAGTTCGATCCTCCTCCTCCCATCAGGAAATCCCTTTAAAACCAGCCATGTAGGTTGGTTTTTCTTTTTGTGCTTCTTCCGTCGTCGTCTGAATTGACACCTCGCAGGGTGACATCAAGGTGACAAGACAATTACCTGTCTGGGCGGAGGACCGCATACGCTTCAACCGGGGATCAACAGTCGCGCAGAACGTTACCGCTTGCGACCAAGCTTACCCGTCAATTCCCCATGCCGTAGTCATTCTCGATCCGCATACCGGAAGAGATTAATCCGAGCGAGAGCGCCAGATATCGCTGTGCCTGACCCGCAAAAACTGCTTGGCAGCGTTACGGTGCGAAAGGGCATATCGCTCGATCCTGCGCTGTAACCTTGTACATGGACGGAAGCGCGGTGACATGCTGCACAGGCACTACGTCAGTCTCGAAGCACGCGATGTCGGTGGTCCGTTCGAAGAGACCAGTTCACGTTCGCTTCGACCATCGCATCCTCGCGTTCGGTCAGACGCACGTTGCTGATCTGATGCATCGTGCGCGGCAGCGGCGTCGGCGCGGCCGACTTGCCGGTGGCAGACGGAACACGCGGTCTTCGAGGCCGGCGCGATCCGGGTAGTAGATCAACGGCATGCCCTGCGTCGGGTCGCTCGTGTACACATGCTCCGAATCCCACTGCGGCACATGAAACACGCTCTGCGGATCGAACAGTTCGAGGTATTCGTCCCATTGCTGCTTGTCGCACAGATCGGCCTTCAGATACAGAAACTGCTCGACGGAGTGTTGGAGTTGGCTCATGCCCGCTCTCCCTGCAATTCGAGGGATTTGTCGAGCCCCTTGAGGATCGTGTCGCGCCAGGTGCCGTGCTGGTTCACGTAAAGCCCTTCGTGGGTCGGCTCGGTACCGGTCAGATTCGGCGCGATGCCGAGCAGCGTGGTGTTCGCGGTCGCGCCGCTGACCCACTTGTGATGTCCGCGCGAGATGTCGCTCCAGCGTTCGAGACGCGCCTGGAAGCCGCGCTGCTGCTCGCGGAACTCGACGAGGTCGTCGGGCGTGCCCATGCCGGCCACGTTAGAGAAGTCTTCGAACTGACGAATGCGGCTCTCGCGATCCTTCGCCGACTCGCCCTTCACGCCGATGCACTGGCTGATGATCTCGGCCTTGTTTCACGCGACCGGGCGCACGATGCGCAACTGCGAGCTGATCTGGTCCATGAAGAACAGGCTCGGGTAGACGTTCAAGTTACGCAGGCGGTGCATCATCCATTCGGCCTTGGGCTGACCATAGGCTTCGACGAGGCGCTGCATCGTCAGCAAATCGTTCCTCTTGGCGATTTCGCTTCCGTGGCACGCATAGATCCAGGTCTTCTCGGAGACGTACTCCATCTGGAGGAAGAACATCTCGGCCTCCGTGAACATGTCACGGGCAATCCGGTACACGCCTTCCGCCGGGCGGAAGTCCAGGCAGCCACTAACGAACTCGCGCCATCCGCCGGCGCTGCGCTTTTCGCTCATGATGTGTCTCTCCTGGTGTCCAATCGTTTGAATGTGACAGGTTCGACACGCGCGGCACGACGCGCTTCTCAGGCTTGCTTCCCGTCCCGCTTGCCAGCCCTCATTGCTCTCCGTAAACTCGCGCGTAACTTTGCCGGACCCGCGCCGCAGCGCGGGTTCGGCACATATCACGCCGACCCTGAGGAGAATCCCCGCGATGGCCGCATCCTATTTCCCCCGCTGGCGCCGCCAGCCTGCCGCCGCCGAGGGCAGCATCGTCGGCATCGACGAACGGCTCGGTTGGCCGCAAATGTTCGCGATGGGCGTCCAGCACGTCGTCGCGATGTTCGGTGCGACGGTGCTCGCGCCGTTGCTGATGGGCTTCGATCCGAACCTGTGCATCTTCATGTCGGGGATCGGCACGCTGCTGTTTTTCGTGCTCGTCGGCGGCCGAGTGCCGAGCTATCTCGGTTCGAGCTTCGCGTTCATCGGGCTCGTGATTGCGGTGACGGGCTACGGCGGACACGGCGCGAATCCGAACATTCCGGTCGCGTTGGGCGGCATCATCGCGTGCGGTGTCGCGTACGCGGTGATCGGCCTCATCGTATCGGCGGTCGGCACCGGCTGGGTCGAGACGCTGATGCCGCCGGTCGTGACCGGTGCGATCGTCTGCGTGATCGGCCTGAATCTCGCGCCGATCGCCGTGCACGGCGTGAGCGGCAGCAACTTCGATTCGTGGATGGCGCTCGTGACGGTGCTGTGCGTCGGTGCGGTGGCCGTGTTCACGCGCGGCATGCTGCAGCGTCTCTTGATCCTGGTCGGCCTGCTGCTTGCCTACGTCATTTACGCGGTCGTCACGAACGGCCTCGGCATGGGCAAGCCGATCGATTTCTCGATCGTCGCGAACGCCGCGTGGTTCGGCATGCCGCAGTTCATGTCGCCGGTGTTCGAGCCGCACGCGATGACGCTGCTCGCGCCGATCGCGGTGATTCTCGTCGCCGAAAACCTCGGTCACATCAAGGCCGTGAGCGCGATGACGGGCCAGAACCTCGACCGCTACATCGGCCGCGCGTTCATCGGCGACGCGCTCGCGACGATCGTGTCCGGCTTCGCGGGCGGCACCGGCGTGACGACGTACGCGGAGAACATCGGCGTGATGGCGGTGACGAAAATATATTCGACGCTGGTGTTCGTGATCGCCGCGCTGATCGCCCTCGTGCTCGGCTTCTCGCCGAAGTTCGGCGCGGTGATCCAGACCATTCCGGGCCCGGTGCTGGGCGGCGTGTCGATCGTCGTGTTCGGGCTGATCGCGGTGACCGGCGCGCGCATCTGGGTCGTCAACAAGGTCGACTTCTCCGACAACCGCAATCTGATCGTCGCGGCCGTCACGCTCGTGCTTGGCGCCGGCGACTTCTCGCTGAAGCTCGGCAGCTTCGGGCTCGGCGGCATCGGCACCGCGACGTTCGGCGCGATCATCCTGTACGCGCTGTTGAGAAGAAAGCCGACGCAAGGGCCGGTGGCCTGAGCGTCGATCGGCATCGGCGCTTCGCCCACCGGTGCCGTTGTCGATGCGGCGGCGAACCCTCTACCGGTTGCGAGCGGTCAGCGCCGTCTCCGACAGATCCACCTCTCGCATCAGCTTGTTCAACGTCTCGTCGTTGATCCGCTGGCTGTCGCGCAAGTCGAGCAGCGTCTTGCGTTCGGCGCGCATCGCCGCGATCCTCATGCGGAATTCGAGCGCATCGGCGCGGCGCGCGAGTTCGCGTGGCGCCTGTTCGTCGTCGAGCGTCGCGAGGCGGCGGCGGTACAAGTCCATCACGCGCGCGGTCACATCGGTGGCATACGCCTGCGCCGATTCCTCCAGATCCGCCGACTCGCTGTCGCGCAGATGACCGACCGCGCGAATCGCCGCCTGGGCGGCGAGCGTACGCGCGAGCGCTTCCTCGGCCGCATGCGGGTCCTTGCCGCGCCGCCAGCCGCGCAATAGCAGCGGCAACGCGGCCACCGCCACCAGCAGCGACAGCAGGATCACGCCCGACGCGATGAAGATCGCCAGATCGCGTCCCGGCAGCGGCGTGCCGTTTGGCAGCAACTCCGGCAGCGACAACACGCCCGCGAGCGTCACCGCGCCGCGCACGCCCGCCACCGTCGTCACCGACACCATGCGCAACCCCGGCACCGCGTTGGCGACGCCGTGCTTCGCCGCCCCGCGGCTCGCGAACCAGCGCAGCAGCCACACCCACACGAAGCGCATCGCGTACAGCGCGATCGCGACCGCGACGATGTACCCGATCAGCAGCGCGACGCGCGCGTCGCTGGTTTCGTGCGCGTCGAGCAGCGCGCGGCCGAGGATGTGCGGAAACTGCAGGCCGAGCATGATGAACACCATGCCGTTGAACACGAACTCGATCATCGTCCAGGTGCTGGTGGTCCGCACGCGCGAGGCGACTTGCCACGTATGCGCGATGCTCGAGTAGTTCATCATCATGCCGGCGGAGACGGCGGCGAGGATGCCCGACAGCGCGAAGCGCTCGGCGCTCAGATAGGCCGCGAACGGAATGAGCATCGTCATCACGACGCCGGGCGCGGGGTCGCCTTCCTCGGTGAGATTGAGAAAGCGCGTGGACGCGAAGCTGAACGCCGCGCTTACCGCCGCACCGACCGCAAGGCCGCCCGCGGCAATGATGACAAAGCTCACCGACGCGTCACGCAACGAGAACGTGCCGGTCAGCGCTGCGGCGATCGCGAACTTTAGCGCGACGAGGCCCGAGGCGTCGTTCATCAGCGCCTCGCCTTCGAGGATATGCATCAGCCGGCCCGGAATCTTGTCGTTGCCAGCGATGCCCGAGAGCGCGACCGCGTCGGTCGGCGAGAGCACCGCGGCGAGTGCGAACGCGACCGGCAGCGAGATTTGCGGCACCAGCGCATGCACGAAGTAGCCGACCGCGAGCACCGTCATGAACACGAGGCCGAGTGCGAGCATCAGGATCGCGCGGCGCGCCATGAAGAACTCGCGCTTCGGAATGCGCCAGCCGTCCGCGAACAGCAGCGGCGGAATGAACAGCAGCATGAAGATTTCCGGATCGAACGCAACGTGCAATCCGAGGCGCGGCCACGCGAGGATCGCGCCGATCGCAATCTGCACGAGCGGCAGCGGCAGCTTGAACGGCAACGCGCGCGTCAGCACGCCGGACGCCGCGACGGCGAGTAGCAGGATCAGGACGGTGAAGACAATTTCCATCGTGTGTTTCGGGCGAACGAAGGGGCGTCCGTGGCGAAGGGACAGATGTCAAACGCCGAGTGTAGCCCGGCCACGCGCGCGCTAGCCACGAGCGATGCCGCGACGCTCCCCACGAGCCGCGCACCGCAACGGTGCGCGCCGCGCCCACGGTCGGCGCATGGACCTTGTCGCCGGTGCAATCTTTCGATCGAGTTACAGCGCAATGTGCGCCACCGTGCGCACAGACCTTGCTTAACGTTCAACGATGACGCACATTTTTAGAACCGGGCATCGGTCTTGTCGCTCCGACGTTCGGACCGGCCGGCTCTTGCGTGAGAGGATTGCATGACGATTGCGCAACAGGACAAGGCGGCGAGTGTGCCGCACGGCTTCGAGGTCGAGGTGACCTCGGGTCTTCAACGCTATTCGGTGCAGCATGGCGGGCTGACGCTGACGAGCGTGTTTCAGCCGGTCTTTAGCCTGTCGCATATGCGCGCGGTCGGCTACGAGGGTTTGCTGCGCGCGCACGACGCGCTCGATCGCGCCGTGTCGGCGCTCGACGTATTCGGCGAGGCCGCGCGCATCGGCGACGCGCTGCAGATCGACCGGCTCGCGCAGACGCTGCATCTGGAGAACTTCAAGGTGCTCGGTGCCGAGCGCGAGTGGCTGTTTCTGAACGTGCACCCGGGCGTGCTGACCGACCCGTATCTCGCGGCGGCGCTGCTCGCGAATCTGCGGCGGCTCGATCTGTCGCCGCGCCGCGTCGTGCTCGAAGTGCTCGAGCAGCGCGCCGTCGATCTCGATCGGCTCGCCGACGCGGTGCGCGAGTTTCGCGAGCGCGGCTTCCTCATCGCGCTCGACGATTTCGGCGCGGGACATTCGAACATCGAGCGTATCTGGCAGCTGAATCCCGACATCGTGAAACTCGACCGCATCATGCTGTCGCACGCCGCGCATCGCGCCGACATGGCGACGATCCTGCCGGGGCTCGTGTCGCTGCTGCATGAGGCGGGCAAGCTCGTACTGATCGAAGGCGTGGAAACCGAGCACGAAGCGCAGATGGCGCTCGCCTGCAATGCCGACTTCGTGCAGGGCTTTTTCTTTGGCAGGCCGAGTCCGGGGGTGGCCGATGCCGTGCATACGGCGGCGTGCATCGGCGAAGTCACCGAACGTTATCGCGAGCAGGCCGAGGCGCGCGAGCGGCGCAGCGCGATTCGGCTCGCGCCGTATATGCGCGCCTTCGAGCGCGCCGCGGAGCGCCTCGCCGCGGGCGAGCCGCTCGACGAGGTGTGCTGGAATTTCCTTGCGCTCGATCACGCCGCGCGCTGTTTTCTGCTCGACGCGAAGGGGCGCCAGGCGGGCCGCAACGTCGTGCTGCGCGCTGATCGCGCGGCGCGCGAAACGCGCTTTCTGCCGCTCGCCGACGCGCAGGGTGCGAACTGGCTGCGTCGTCCGTACTTCAGCGTCGCGATCAATGCCCCGGAACGCGTGCACGTGACGCGGCCTTATCTGTCGATCAACGAGGCGTTGCCGTGCGTGACGCTGTCGGTGGCGACGCGCGTGGGCGGCGAGATCTGCGTGCTGTGCGGCGATATCGACTGGGTCGAGGAGGAGCGCGACGCGCGCATCTGACATGATGTCGTTTTCAACGACAGCGGGTTGTGCTCATGTCCGTGCTGCTCGAAGTGATTGCCACGACCGTCGCCGATGCGCGCGCTGCCGCGCAGGCCGGCGCTGACCGCCTCGAACTCGTGACCGCGATGGGTGAGGGCGGTCTGACGCCGAGTGTGGGGTTGATCGAGGCGGTGGTTTCCGCTGTCGGCATTCCCGTCAACGTGATCGTGCGGCCGCATAGCCGCTCGTTCGTCTACGACGCCGACGACTATGCGGTGATGCTGCGCGACATCGGTGCCGTGAAGGCGGCTGGCGCGAACGGCATCGTGATCGGCATGCTCGACGCTCACGGCGGGATCGATCGCGAAGGCCTCGCGCGTGCGTGCGACGCCGCCGATGGCCTCCCTATCACATTCCACCGCGCGTTCGACGAAGCGGGCGATCTGCGCGCAGCACTCGACGTGTTGCTGCGTTTCGATGCGGTGACGAATGTGCTGACCTCGGGTGGAAAGCCGTCGGTGTTGCAGGCGCGAGAAGTGGTTGGCGAACTCGTGCGGCAAGCGTCCGGCTCGCATTGCACGGTCCTTGCGGGCGCCGGATTGACGGTCGATGCGGTCGCGGACTTCGTGAGCCAGACGCACGTCGAGGCCGTGCATTTCGGCTCCGGCGTGCGCGTGAACGGCAATGGACTCGCGCCGGTCGATCCGGCGCGAGTCGCGCAGGTGAGGGCGCAGCTCGACGCGACCGAACGGTGAGCCGCGCAACGAACTACTTCGCGGCCACCACCGGAATGCCGCGCAATTGCCCGGCGCCCTTCATCTGCTCCAGTGACTTCTTCACCGCCGCACCGGTCGCCGCGTCGATGCCGAGACGCGCAGCGAGTTCACGCTCACCACGCTTGACGCCCGCGAGATTCGCCAGCTTCACGTGTCCATAACCGCGCACGCGCGCATGCAGATCGGCGAGTTTCGCGACGTCCTCGAGATGGCTTGCGTCGAGTTTGGCGAGCGCGCGTTGCAGCGTGGTTTCGTAATCGCTTGCGAGTTCGCGCTCCATTCTGCGCTCCAGCGTACGGCCGAACGGATCGAGCGCGGTGCCGCGCAGGCCGCGCCATTTCGCGAGCAGGCCGAGTACGGGCCACATCCACTGACCATAGGTTTTTTTGGCGGGCACGATGCCGGGCTGCGCGCGCGTGAGCGTCGGCGGCGCGAGGTTGAAGCGGATCGTGAAGTCCTTGCCGGCGACGCCCTCGAACTGCGCTTCGAGCGCATCGCGGAACGCGGCGTCCGTATAGAGACGCGCGACTTCGTATTCATCCTTCACCGCGAGCAGCCGATAGAACGTCGTCGCGACCGCGCGTGTCACGCGCTCGCTCGTCGTGTCGACCGCAAGTTCCGCGCGGCGCGCCGTATCGACGAGCGCGCGGTAGCGCTTCACATAAGGCGCGCCGCCATACACAAGCAGACGTTCTTCGCGATGCGCGATCAGTTCGTCGAGCGTATCGATGCGCACGCTTGGCTTGTGCGCGTGACGTGCCTGCCACAGCGATTCGAGCGCGGCGGGATCGGCGGCGGCCATGCGGCCGATCGAGAACGCGAGCTGGTTCATCTGCACTGCGACGTTGTTCAGTTCGATCGCGCGCATCAGCGCGGCGAATGACACCGGCACGAGACCGAGTTGCCACGCGAACCCGAGCATCAGAATGTTCGCGCCGATCGTATCGCCGAGAAAACGCGTCGCGAGCGCGTGCGCGTCGCACGTCGACATGCGCTCAACGCCAGCCGCATGACGCATCTTGTCGATCAGCGCATCGGCATGCAGCGTCGCGTCCGGGTTCTGCACGAAGCTCGCGTTCGGAATCGCATGCGTGTTGACGACGATGCGCGTGCGGCCATGCCGCACCGTCTGCAACGCGTCGGCGCTCGCGCCGACCACCATGTCGCAGGCGAGCAGCACGTCAGCCTGCTGTGTGTCGATGCGCACCTGGTTCAACCATTCGTCGCGCGCGGCAAAGCGCACGAACGACAGCACCGAGCCGCCCTTTTGTGCAAAGCCCATGAAGTCGAGCACGGACGCGCTCTTGCCTTCGAGATGCGCGGCCATGCTGATCAACGCGCCGACCGTCACGACGCCGGTGCCGCCGACTCCGGTGACGAGGATGTCGTACGGTGCGGCATCGAGTTGCGTCGCGGGAATCGGCAGCGCGCTGACGTGCGCGGCGAGCGCCTGCGGATCGAACGCGGCACCCGCGGCTTTCTTCAGCGTAGCGCCTTCGATGGTGACGAAGCTCGGGCAGAAGCCATTCACGCACGAGTAGTCCTTGTTGCACGACGACTGATCGATGCGGCGCTTGCGGCCGAGCGCGGTTTCGACCGGTTCCACCGACAGGCAATTCGACTGCACGCCGCAATCGCCGCAGCCTTCGCAGACTTCCTCGTTGATAAAGAGCCGCTTGTCGGGATCGGGAAATTCCCCCTTCTTGCGACGGCGGCGTTTTTCGGCCGCGCAGGTCTGGTCGTAGATCAACACGGTCACGCCGTCGGTATCGCGCAACTCGCGCTGCACGGTGTCCATTTCGCTGCGGTGGTGAAACGTCGTGCCGCGCGGAAACTGGTCGTGATGGCCGTCGTATTTCTCGGGCTCGTCGCTGACCACGACGAAGCGCGACACGCCCTCGGCTTCGACCTGACGCGCGATCTGCGGCACCGAGATGCTGCCGTCGACCGGCTGACCGCCGGTCATCGCGACCGCGTCGTTATAGAGGATCTTGTACGTGATCGTCGCGTTCGCGGCGACTGCCTGGCGGATCGCAAGAATGCCGGAGTGAAAGTAGGTGCCGTCGCCGAGATTCTGGAACACGTGGCGCGTTTTCGTGAACATCGAATGCGCGGCCCAGTCGACGCCTTCGCCGCCCATCTGAATCAGCCCGGTCGTGTCGCGCTCCATCCACGAAGCCATGAAATGACAGCCGATGCCCGCCTGCGCGATCGAGCCGTCCGGCACTTTCGTCGATGTGTTGTGCGGACAACCGGAGCAGAAGTACGGCGTGCGCTTTACGCTGTCCGCTGCATTGGACAGGATTTGCGGCGCGACCAGATCGACGACGCGTTCGCGCCGATCGAGCGCCGGCTTGTGCCTCGCGAGCCAGTTCGCGAACACCGGCAGGATGCGCGAGGGCCGCAATTCGCCGAGCGACGAGAGCAGCAACGTGCCATCTTCGGCGTGCTTGCCGATCACGACGGGCCGCGTGCCCTGCGTGCGGTTGTACAGATAGTCCTTGATCTGTTGCTCGATCACGGGACCTTTCTCTTCGATCACGAGCACTTCGGACAGACCCGACACGAACGCATCGATGCGCGTCATCTCCAGCGGAAACGACAGCCCGACCTTGTAGATGCGCACGCCTGCCGCGTCGAGATCGGCGAGCGTCAGATCGAGCCGGCGCAGCGCCTCCATCAGATCGAGATGCGCCTTGCCGCACGTGACGATGCCGACGTTCGCGTGCGGGCTCGGCGCGATCCATTTATCGATGCTGTTCGTGCGCGCGAAGTGACGCACCGCGTCGAGCTTCGCGTGCAGACGCGCTTCGATCGTCAGGCTCGGCAGATCGGGCCAGCGGTTGTGCAGACCACCCGCCGGTGCTTCGAATTCCTGAGGGAGCGCCCATTCGGTTTGCAGCGCGTCGAGATCGACGGTGGAGCCTGATTCGACGGTCTCGGAAATGGCCTTGTAGCCGACCCAGGCGCCCGAGAAGCGCGACAACGCCCAGCCGTACAGGCCGAATTCGAGCATGTCCGCGACGTTCGACGGGTTCACCACCGGCATATGCCACGCGATCATCGTGAAGTCGCTTTGATGCGGCATGGACGACGACACGCAGCCGTGATCGTCGCCCGCGACTACCAGCACGCCGCCGTGCGGCGATGAGCCATAGGCGTTGCCGTGCTTGAGCGCGTCGCCCGCGCGGTCGACGCCCGGGCCTTTGCCGTACCACATCGCGAAGACGCCATCGACGGTGCGCTGCGGATCGGCTTCGACGCGCTGTGTGCCGAGCACGGCGGTGCCGCCGAGTTCTTCGTTGATCGCGGGCAGGAAGCGGATGTCGCTCGCGGCGAGCAGTTTGTTTGCCTTCCACAACTGCTGATCGACCATGCCGAGCGGCGAGCCGCGATAGCCGCTGATGAACCCGGCCGTGTTCAAGCCGCGGGTTTTGTCGAGTTCGCGCTGCATCAGCGCGAGGCGCACGAGAGCCTGGGTGCCGGTCAGAAAGATCCGGCCGCGCGTCGCGGTGAGATTGTCGGACAGCTTGTAGTCGGCGAGGGCGGGCGTGCCGTCGATGGGCTGGCGGGCGGTCATGGGCGAGTCTCCATTGTTCTGGTTTCGCGCGCGGTGGTGGCGCCACGGATGCGGCGCAGCGAAAGAGACTCTATTTTTTAGCGCTCGTGGGAGTGAATTATTTCTTCTTTGATCAGGCGTGCGCGAACGGGCGCGAAGAGTCGCGTGTTTTGACCGGCTTTTGAGCCGGATTTGCCACGCGGCGGCGCGCTTCGGGTATGCCCTGGGGAGTGGCTGGGCCCGAATGCGCCTCGGCCTATTGCGCAGTGTTTGCCGCGATATCCGGTTTGAGCGGCGCGGCGTCGAGCGGCACGATCTCGTCGAAATGCGCGTAGTCGATATGGCTCACGCCGTTGCGCTCGCTCATGATGTCGACGTACCGGTGCTGCCAGAAGATCTGGTCGCAGCGCCACAGGTGGCGCGCCTGCATGGTCTGCGACGTCGATTCGTCGATGCCTTCGAGCGTGAGCAACAGCGACATGTCGCTGCCCTTCAACGATTCGGCGTTTTCGCCGAACAGCGGACTCGCTTCGTCGATGATGTGCATCAGCGTCCAGCCGAGCTTGAACACTGGATGCTGGTCGCGCACCAGCGTGAGATCGTAGAGCTTGCGCAGCGCATAGCCTTCGACCGAGGTCTCCAGACGCATGATGCGCAGCCGCGCGCGCGCCTCCGCGATCACGTTCTGACGTGCGTTGGCCGCACGCACCATCAGCGTCATGCGTCCGTCGATCGGCCGGATCACCGCATAGCGCGCGAACATGATCTTCGCGTGCGGCCGCGAAAAGCGCGCGAAGATCAGCCCGGTTGCCAACGCGATGCTCGACATGCCGACGAAGATTTCGAGCGTCGCGATCCAGTGCGCGTAGACGGTTTGCGGATGCATGTCGCCGTAGCCCACGGTCGCGAGCGTTTCGACGCTGAAGAAGAACGCGCCGCCGAAGCCGTGCGGAAACTGATTCGCGATCGGCGCGTCGCCGAGCATGTAGAGCGTGGCGAACACCGTGTTGAGCAGCAGGAACAGCAGGGCGAGCGACACGAAGAACACCGGCCAGCGCACGCCGAGCGCGCGGTGATACAGGTCCTGCCAAAGCGGTGTCGGCATGCCGTGCGCGATTACCACGCGATCGTCCAGACGCATTTCGCGGCTGCCACGCGGGCGGCGCTTCGACGGGCGCGCGTCGGTATCGGTGTCGGCATCGCCGAGCGTGGAAAAACGGTCTGACGGTTCGCTTGCCATCACGCGCTCGTGAGGATGAAAACGGGCACAGCGTAGCATGGCGCGATGCGTGCGCTAAGGGATTTTCCGCGCGCTGCGAGGGCGGCGCGGCGCGGTGCAGCCCCTCTGTGGGTGGGGGCGCGGTGCGTAGTCGAAGTGCTTCGGAGCGTGCCGGATTTCAGGCTGGGCCGGGTTGCTTCACGCAGCACCCGTCACGGAAACACGCGCGGCTTTGGGATGCCCGCGCCATGCTCGATATCCTCGACCGCCTGCCGATGCGCGCTGGCTACCGCCTCGGTCTCATCGGCATAGCCCGCGTCGCCGCCGACCGTGGTCCACGCCTTGACGGCCTTCTCGCGATGACGGATTTCGTACTCCGCGTCCCAGCGCGCGCCGCTCAGTTCGAGCGGACGAACGTGAATCGAATACACGCCGTATTGGAACAGCTGCTCAGCCATGATCGCCTCCACCCGGCCGGCCCGGCAGCGGCGCGCCGATGCACGAGGGCGCGCGCCGCCGCCCTGGTTCGGCCTACAGTTCGATTTCCCCGAGAATACGATGGGCGAGCGCTTTGGCTTCTTCGAGCGCTTCTCCCGGAGTCGACGACGTCGCATCGACTTCATAGACCGTGGTTTCCTGATCCTCGCTCGGTTCGCCTTCATCTCGCGCGAGGGTGACGACACCTTGCCAGGCATCCCGTGCCACTTCTCTTATCGACGCAGTGGCCGAGTAGATCCCTTTGGTGTAGGTGACGTCCTCCATGGCCTCGCTCCTTTTCGCAAAGGTTTCGACGTTTTCATCGTAGCACGGCGTGGCCGGATCGGTTCCCGGCCGCAGGGGCTTCGCGCTGCGTGACGTGCTCGCCTTGCGTCACGCTACGCGCGCTCCAGGGCAGCAGAATTACGGCGGCGCGCTCTACAGCAACGCAACCACCTCATCGAGCGTCGGCGCGTGCGCGCCAGCGTGTCCGCAAGCCGCCGCGCCGGCCGCGAGCGCGAACGCGAGATGCTCGGGCCACGCGCGTTGCGGCGCGCTCATCAGGCTGAACAGCAGACCGCCGATCGACGCATCGCCCGCGCCGACCGTGTCCACCACTTCGACGCGCGGCGGCTTCGCCTCGATCACCGCGGCGCCGTCGAGCAGCATCGCCGATTCGGGGCCGCGTGTGACGAACACGGTGGCGGCCGGATTCATCGCGCGCAATTGCGCGAGCGCGGCGGCTTCGTCGCTGGTCCTGAAGATCATGCGCAGGTCTTCGTCCGATACCTTGATCAGATCCGCGAGCGCGGCCATCTTGCGCAGCGTCGGCTCGTAGCCGTGCTCCATCAGATTGCGATAGTTCGGATCGAAGCTGATCTTCACGCCGTGCGAACGCAGTTCGGCGGCGAGCGCCGCGAGCGTATCGCCGAGCGGCTGACGTACCAGGCTGATGCCGCCGAAGTGCACCCACTTCACGGCGTTCATCCAGCCGGCCGGCAGCTTCGCCGGATCGAACGCAAGATCGGCGCCGTTCTCGCCCATGAAGAAGTACGCGGGCGGATGCGTCTGATGCACGATCGCCAGCAGCGGCGCTCGCTCGACGCGCTGCAGGAAGCGCATGTCGAGACCGGCGGCGACGCTCGCGTCCCATAGCTCGTCGGAGAAGTTGTCGACGCCGAGCGAGCCCGCGCACGCGGTGGGCAGGCCGAGCCGCGCGACGCAGCGCGCGGCGTTCCAGCCCGCGCCGCCCGGACGCGACAGCCAGTGCGATGCGCCGGTGCGCACGAGATCGGTGAGGATGTCACCCGCGGACACGAAAACGGGAAGGTCGGTCGTCGCGCTCATTGTGCTTTCTCCGCTGAAACCGCTGCGGCGGGCGCGGTCGATTCGGCCGACGCGTTCTCGCCGAGCGCATGGGCGAGCACTTCGTAGCACGCACCCATCGTGTGATAGTCGGTCTTGCCGGCAGGGCTCTTTTCGTCGCTGTACTTGCGGTTGTCGCAGGTGAGGATGCGATACCAGGCGCCGAATTTGTGGTCGACGAAATGCGTCCAGCTATAGCGCCAGATCTCGTCGTACCAGTCCCAGAAGCGCTCGTTGCCGGTGCGCTTGCCGAGCAGCGCGGCCGCGGCGAACGTCTCGGCCTGGACCCAGAAGTACTTGTCGTGATCGCATACGGTGCCGTCGGGGCCGAAGCCATAGTAGAGGCCGCCGTGGTCTTCGTCCCACGCGTGCGCCATCGCGGCATCGAACAGCTCGATCGCGCGCGGCAGCAGCCACGGCAGCGGCCGGAAGCGTTCGAGAATCAGCAGCAGCTTCGCCCATTCGGTCTGATGGCCGGGCTGGAAGCCCCACGGACGGAAGATGTTCGAGCTGTCTTCCTCGTTGTAGTGCCAGTCGACCGCCCAGTCCGCGTGAAAGTGCTCCCACACGAGTCCTTGCGACAGCTTCGCCTGGCGCAGCGTGATGTTCGACGCGACGCGCTCGGCGCGATCGAGGTAGACCAGATGACCGGTCGCCTCGTGCGCGGCCAGCAGCGCCTCGGTGGTGTGCATGTTCGCGTTCTGGCCACGGTAGGAACTGACGTGCCAGTCGGGCGAGGCCTCGTCGGCATAGAGGCCGGCGGCGGGGTCCCAGAAGCGGTGCTCCATCAGCTCGAAGGTCGCGCCGATCATCGGCTTCGCTTCCTCGATGCCGGCCATCGCCGCATGCGAGTACGCGAGCAGCACGAACGCGAGGCCGTAGCAGTGGCGTGTCGCGTCGAGCGTGCGCTTTCTGCCGTCGCGCCATTCGATTTCCCAGTCATAGCCCTGGTGCTGCGAGTCCCAGTGCGCGTCGCGCAGAAAACGCAGACCGTGGCGCGCGTATTCGAGGTGCTTCGGGTCGCCGAACTGCCGATACGCCATCGCGTAATTGAACACGTAGCGGCAACTGCTGACCAGGTGGCGCGTCGTGCGGTTGTAGATCGAACCGTCGTCGCGCAAGAAATGATAGAAGCCGCCGCTCGGGTCGAGCACGTTCGGCGCGTAGAAGCGCAGCGTGTCCTCGATGTGCGCGAGCAGGAATTCGCGGCTGCGGAAGCTGGCGACGGGCGGCACCTGCACGGCGTCGGCGGAAGGGTGAAGCGGATCGGTTAGCGTCATGGCGTTTTCACCAAAGTACTGGCACGGGCAACGAGTTGAACGGGCAAGCGGACTTCGAGTTCGGCGGGCGAGTCTTCGAGCAGCAGTTCGACGCCGCGCCGGCCGAGCGCTTCCTTGTCGACGGCGATCGTCGAGAGCGGCGGGGTGGCGTGCGCGGCGGCGGGGATGTCGTCGAAACCGATGATCGCGATATCGTCGGGTACGGTGAGGCCGCGCGCAAGGCACACGCGCAGCGCGGCGAGCGCGGCGGCGTCGTTGAACGCGAACACGGCGTCGGGGCGCGGGCCCGGCGCGTCGAGCAGGCGCTGCATCGCGCGCGCGGCGCCGGTGTCGGGATCGAGCCCGGCGTCGATGTTGATTTCGAGCGACGGGTCGAACAGCAGCCCCGCTTCGAAGAACGCGCGCCGATAGCCGAGCGCGCGCTCGGCGATGCTGAAATGCGCGAGCGAGCCGCCGATGAACGCGACGCGCTTGCGCTGCTGCTCGAACAGATGGCGCATCGCGAGCGTGGCGCCGGCGGCGTTGTCGAGATTCACCGAGCGCAGGCCCGGCGACCATAGGTCGATCAGCACCAGCGGGCGCTGCATCGCGACCAGCGTGGCGAGCGTCTCGGGCTCGACGAAGCCGGCGACCGCCACGGCGTCGGGCGCGTGCAGGCGCATCTGGTGAATCACGTCCTCGGTCGGCCCGGCGGTCAGCACCGAAGGCACGATACCGCGCTCGCGGCACGCGTCTTCGACGCCGTGCAACACGTGCGAGAAAAACGGACTGGCGGCGAAGTTGTTGTGCTGGCGATGCAGCAGGAAGGTCAGACGGCGGATGCGCGGACGCAACTGCGCCGGATCGTAGCCGAGCTGCCGCGCCGCCTCGACGACGCGTTCGCGCGTGGCCTCGGAGAGGCCCGGCTGATTTTTGAGCGCGCGCGATACGGTGCCGATCGAAACGCTGGCCGCGCGGGCGACGTCGCGGATGGTTGTGGCCATCAATGAGGCGGCCGCGCGAGGCGCGGCATCACGGGTTCAGGTCGGGCGATTGTATAGTAAAACGCTGCTAGAACAGCCCGGTAAACGTGCGCTTTGCACCCGTAAATACCCGTATTTCATGGGCTTAACCGAAATTGAATTGTTTAGTAAAAGAACTAAACAGCAACCGGGCGGCCGTTTGCAAGGCATGGCGGGAATCTTCCTATGCCATCCGGCCGAGGCGACAGCGCGAGCGTTTGCGCGTGAAATAACATCAAAGGCCGATGAAAGGCCAAAAGAAAAGCCGCCCGAAGGCGGCTCTCGTCACACGATCAAAACGACGCTCAGGGAGGGCGCCTATGAATGTCCTGTTTGCATTGCGCGTATTTTCAGCGGCGCGCGACGACGGCGGCGGGCCGCCGCGTCGCGGCCTCGCTCTCGCCGCTGATGTCGCGGGCGCCCCAGTGCTGCGCGAGCGCGGCGCAGACCATCAGCTGAATCTGGTGGAACAACATCAGCGGCAGCACCACGGCGCCGACCGCGTGCGACGCGAAGATCACCTTGGCCATCGGCACGCCGGCGGCCAGGCTCTTCTTCGAGCCGCAGAAAATGATCGTGATCTGATCCGCGCGATTGAAGCCGAGCCGCTTGCTCGCGAAGATCGTCGCGGCCAGCGCGAGCCCGAGCAGCACGACGCTCACCACGATGAGGCCGCCGAGCGCGGACAACGGAATCTGGTGCCACAGGCCTTCGGTGACGGCCTCGCTGAACGCGCCGTACACGACGAGCAGGATCGAGCCCTGGTCCACGAACTTCAGCACGCCGCGGTTCTTCTCGATCCACTTGCCGATCAACGGACGCAGCAACTGGCCGGCGACGAACGGCACCAGCAGTTGCAGCACGATGTTGCCGATCGTATGCCACGGCGAGGCGCCGCCGCTCGCGGCCTGATTCGTGACGATGACGCTGACGAGTGCTGGGGTGACGAAGATGCCGAGCAGGCTCGACGCGGACGCGCTGCACACCGCGGCCGGCACGTTGCCCTTGGCAATGGACGTGAACGCAATCGACGACTGGACCGTCGATGGCAGCGTGCAGAGGAAGAGGACCCCGGCGTAGAGCGACGGGGTGACCAGCGGAGAAAAGACCGGTCTAAGCGCGAGGCCGAGCAGCGGAAACAGCGCGAACGTGCTCAGCATCACTACCAGATGAAGGCGCCAGTGCGTCGCGCCCGCAATGATCGCCTCGCGTGACAGCTTGGCGCCGTGCAGAAAGAACAGCAGGCCGACCGCGACATTCGTCACCCAGTTGAACCCCACAGCGGCCTGCCCGTGAACGGGCAGCAGGCTGGCGAGGATCACGGTGCCCACGAGTGACAAAGTGAAGTTATCGGGCAGGAATTTCGGGCGGGACATGTTGGAATCTCGATTCAATGACGCGGTATAAGCACGCGCTGCGCCAGTCAGGGCGCGGTCTGTGGTAGTGGAAAGCGGCTATTGTTGTCGAAAGTCGATTGAAAACGCAAATTCATTTGCCGAATCGATTAATGAGATTCGCGCATTGGATCACTTGGCCACGCATCGCCCTTGCACGCGCACGTTTCAGTATCGGCGACGCGCGTCTTCGCAACAAAACCGATTGACCATGGACGTTGCAAGCGCCGTTGATATGCAAAAAACGGCGCTTGCACGCGGCCGATACATGCGTCCGCCAGGAAGCCCCGCAGCGCGCCCGCGCGGGTGCCGCACCGCAAAAAAACCTCGCAGTAACAAGGTGTTACATCCACCGAAGAGACCTAACACTTTTTGGCTCGACACCCTCTACACCCGACCATAAATTATCCGATCAAAGGCCGCAGGGATGCCTTGTGCCGCGAGCGCAACGCGGTGCTTTTCTTCCTTCCCGCAACAGGTCCATCGCAGCTCGAACGGTGGACTTCAGGCAAGTCTTCGGGCGTGAGAGTGACAAGGTGGACGGGTTGTCGAGAACGAAGCACTGGGCGTGGGGCGCGGTCATCGCCGTGCTGTGTTCGTTCGCCTATGCAAAGGGGCCGGTCATGTCACACGGCGGCGGTGCCGCTGCGGGCGCCGCGCCTGCTCCTCACGCTTTGCGTAGTGCGATGGCTCATCGCGACTCGCACGCGCAACGCGGCAACCCGAACATCGCAAACGCCAATTTCGGCTATGGCTTCGGCAACTACAGGTCCGGCATGCGACGTGTCGGCGATCCGTTCGGCTTTGCCGGCATGGTTAGGCCGGTCAGCACGGAGTCGCGTCCGGTGCCGCATCCCCCGCCCAACATGCCGGTGCGCAGCGGCTCCATCCGCGCCGACGTTGCCCGCTACAACGAAGAGCGTGGCGCGGGCCGCCCGATGCAACGCCCTGCCGACGATCCGCGGCCTCCGGAAGGTTCGCCGTATAGAAATTAGCTGAGCGCGATTCATCCCATCGTCAGACTCGCGCTCGCGCAGACCATTCTTCAGATCCCTCCCCGATCCTTCACCCCGCCTCCCGCGCCTTCCTCTGCGTCCGAGCGCCAAATCTGACGTTTCGACGCCACACTTTTTTGAAAACTTCGGGCATCGAAGTTCCGGTTGGCGTCAAATCCTGGCATTCTGCTGCGTCGCGTCATCGGCACGTCATATGAAGCGTTGAGGCCCTCTGTGGCGTACCGTTCGCCGCATGCCGCATTGCGTCGGAACCGCCCGCGCCGGTCCCCTCGAAGCGCCTATCAAGCCGATATCCGACCAAACTAATCAGACCGATATATCTGCAATAAGCCACGATATTTTTGTTCATAGAAATGATCCGCAAAGATACTCCCGCCCAGATTGACTCGACGGTCGGACGGATAACAACAACGATTCGCGCGAGCGCCCCCTTTCGCACAGCCACACCCTTTTGACGAAGATTGGAGAATCCATGAACACAAGCCTCAGCAGCGCGCTGAAGACCACACTCAAGGCCACTGCATGCGCCGCCGTGCTGGCGAGCGGATCGTCGGCGTTCGCGCAATCGAGCGTGCAGCTCTACGGACAGGTCGACGAATGGGTCGGCTCGCAGAAGTTTCCGGGCGGCAAGACCGCGGTGGTGGTGTCGGGCGGAGGCATGTCGACGTCGTACTGGGGCTTCAAGGGGGCCGAGGATCTGGGCAACGGCTACAAGGCGATCTTCACGATCGAAGGTTTCTTCCGTGCGCAGACCGGCGAGTACGGCCGCTTCACCGGCGACACCACGTTCTCGCGTAACGCATACGTCGGCATCGAATCGCCGTACGGCACGGTGACCGCCGGCCGCCTAACCACGCCGCTGTTCGTGTCGACGATCCTGTTCAACCCGTTCGTCGATTCCTACGTGTTCTCGCCGATGGTCTATCACGTGTACCTCGGCCTCGGCACGTTCCCGACCTACTCGACCGACCAGGGCGTGACCGGCGACTCGGGCTGGAATAACGCGGTGTCGTATGCGTCGCCGAACTTCAACGGTTTGTCGGCGACGGCGATGTACGCGCTCGGCAACACGACCCAGAACGGCGCGAAGAAGTGGAGCGGCCAGGTGCTGTACTTCCACGGCCCGTTCGCGGCGACCGCCGTGTACCAGTACGTGAACTTCAACAACGTACCGGGCGATCTCGGCAGCTTCGAGACATCGGGCGTGCCGGGTCTGCGCAGCCAGAGCGTCGCGCAGGCGGGCGTGTCGTACGACCTGAAGTTCGTGAAGCTGTACGGCCAGTACATGTACACGTACAACGACCAGCAGGTCACGAGCTGGCACGTGAACACCGGGCAAGGCGGCGTCACGGTGCCGTTCGGGCCGGGCTCGGTGATGGCGTCGTATGCGTATTCGCGTAACGGCGGCGGCTCGAACCAGACTCGCCAGACGGCGGCGGTCGGCTACGACTATCCGCTGTCCAAGCGCACGGACGTCTATGCCGCCTACCTGTATGACCACATCACGGGACAGTCGAGCGGCAATACGTACGGCGCGGGTTTGCGCGCGAAGTTCTGAGCGACGCCCGAGTCTCACGGCAAAGCCCGCGTTCTGCCCGGAACGCGGGCTTTGTCGCATCTGGGCGCGGTCGAATCCCAACTTTGCTGCCGACCATTTGATAAACCGGGCAAAATGGCGTCGATTGATTCCTGAAGCGAGCGACGGAGATGGACACCCTCGTCAGCATGAAAGTGTTTCGCCACGTGGTCGAAGCCGGCAGCTTCGTCGGCGCGGCGGAGAAAATGGAGATGTCGGCGGCGATGGCGAGCAAGCACGTCATGCATCTGGAGCAGCAGCTCGGCGCGCGGCTGCTGAACCGCACCACGCGCCGCGTTGCACCGACAGAGGCGGGCCGCGAATACTACGAGCGGCTGAGTCAGGCGCTGACGGAGCTCGACGAAGCCGGCCAGGCGGTCGGCGCGGCGAGCGTCGTGCCGCACGGGCGGCTGCGGGTTTCATCGCTGTCGGCGTTCGGCCTGAATCACGTGATGGCGGCGGTCGCGGACTATGCCGCGCAGTATCCGCAAGTCACCGTCGACATGACGCTGTCCGACCGCGTCGTCGAGCTGATCGACGAGGGCTTCGACGTCGCGATCCGCGCGTCGCCTGGCGGGCTCAAGTCGTCCTCCCTGATCGCGCGGCAGATCGCCACCGCGCACCTGGTGCTGTGCGCGTCGCCCGCCTATCTGCGCAAGCACGGCACGCCGAAGAGCGTCGCCGATCTCGCGCGCCACAACTATTTGCAGTACGCGGGCGTGTCGGCGCTCGAAGTCGCGACCGGCGACGCGGGCTCGCGCGTGCGTCTGTCGGGCAATCTGGTCGTCAATCAGCTGGAGGCGCAGCGCGTGGTCGTGCTGCACGGCGCGGGCATCGCGATGCTGGGCACCGAGGTGATCGGCAGCGATCTCGCCGAGGGGCGGCTCGTACCGCTGCTCGTCGACGACGTGCCGCCGCGCGAGCTGCCGATCCACGTGATCTACACGAGCCGGCGGCATCTGTCGGCCAAGGTGCGCTCGTTCGTCGATTTTCTGGTGGAGCGGTTCTCGAACCAATCGCTTTGGCCGTCGCTGGACGAGATCAAGGAGCTGGCGGTGCGGTAGCGGTCCATCGGCACACTGCCCCGAACCGCCCCGCACGGCGCGCCCCGCGTGCCGCCGCCGTCTTACCCCGTTTCTATATACTGACTGTCAACACCCGTCAGTTAAATGATCTGGGGGAGACATGACCGATCTGTCCACGCCGCAACGTGCCCACAGCCACGAGCTGCCCGCGGGCCGGCGTTTGCGCTTCGTCACCGCCGCCGCACTGTTCGACGGCCACGACGCGTCGATCAACATCATGCGGCGCATCCTGCAGGCGAGCGGCGTCGAGGTGATCCACCTCGGCCACAACCGCTCGGCCGCCGAAGTCGCGGCCGCCGCGCTCGACGAGGACGCCGACGGCGTCGCCGTGTCGAGCTACCAGGGCGGTCACAACGAATACTTCCGCTATCTCGTCGAGCTGCTGCGTGCGCGCGGCGGCGAGCGCATCAAGGTGTTCGGCGGCGGCGGCGGGGTGATCGTCCCCGAGGAAATCGCCGCGCTCGAACGCGACGGCGTCGAAAAAATCTATTCGCCGCACGACGGCCAGCGGCTCGGCCTGCAAGGCATGATCGACGACATGATCGCGCGCTGCGTAGAAGGCGCGCGAGCGGCCGAGGCAGCGCGGCCGGCGCCGGTGCACGAATGGCTCGCCGAGCTGGCCGCGCAGCCGTTATCGCGGCGCGGCGGTGCCGATGCGTTGCAAGCCGGCACGGCGCCCGGCTCGCAGCCCGCCGATGTCGCTACGCCAGTCTTCCGCCGCCTCGCGCAGTTGATCAGCGCCTTCGAAACGAACACCGTCGACGCGGCCGCGCGCGACCAGCTAGCGGCGCTCGCGCAGGCGGCGCGGGTTCCCGTGCTCGGCATCACCGGCACCGGCGGCGCGGGCAAGTCGTCGTTGACCGACGAGCTGATCCGCCGCCTCCGGCTCGAGCACGGCGACACGCTCAGGATCGCCGTGCTCGCGATCGATCCGTCGCGCCGCAAGTCCGGCGGCGCGCTGCTCGGCGACCGCATCCGCATGAACGCGATCGGCGATTGGGGCGGCGGCGCGCGTGTGTATATGCGCTCGATGGCGACGCGCGAGGCATCGAGCGAAATCTCCGACTCGCTGCCCGCCGCGCTGATGCTGTGCAAGGCCGCCGGCTTCGATCTGATCGTCGTCGAGACCTCGGGGATCGGTCAGGGCGACGCGGCGATCGTGCCGTTCGTCGACGAATCGCTGTACGTGATGACGCCGGAGTTCGGCGCCGCGAGCCAGCTCGAGAAGATCGACATGCTCGACTTCGCGAGCTTCGTCGCAATCAACAAGTTCGATCGCAAGGGTGCGCAGGATGCGCTGCGCGATGTCGCGAAGCAGGTGCAGCGCAACCGCGCGGACTTCGCGACACCGCCCGGCGCGATGCCGGTGTTCGGCACGATCGCGTCGCGTTTCAACGACGACGGCGTGACCGCGCTGTACCGGCACATCGCCGATGCGTTGCGCACACACGGCCTGCGCGAGGGCGGCGCGCGGCTCAGCGCGCCCGCCGGTCTGCGCTTTTCGAGCAACCTCCATGCGATCGTGCCGCCCGCGCGCGTGCGCTATCTGGCCGACATCGCGCTGACGGTGCGCGGCTATCGCACACGGGCCGACGCGCAGGCGCAAATTGCGCGCGAGCGCTGGCAGCTCGTCGAGGCGCGCCGCATGATCGGCGAGGCGGGCGGCGACGCGGCGTCGCTCGACGCGCTGATCGAGCAACGCGGCGCCGCGCTCGGCGAGCGCGAACACAAGCTGCTCGACGCGTGGCCGCAAACGGTGGCCGCCTATTCCGGCGATGAACACGTGGTGCGCATCCGCGAGCGCGAAATCCGCACCGCGCTGACGGTAACGACGCTGTCCGGCTCCGAAGTCCGCAAAGTCTCGCTGCCGAAATTCGTCGATCATGGCGAGATCCTGCGCTGGCTGATGCTCGACAATCTGCCCGGCTATTTCCCGTTTACCGCTGGCGTGTTTCCGTTTCGCCGCGAGAACGAAGACCCGACGCGCATGTTCGCGGGCGAGGGCGACCCGCAGCGCACCAATCGCCGCTTCAAGCTGCTGTCGGAAGGCATGCCGGCGCGGCGCCTATCCACTGCGTTCGACTCGGTGACGCTGTACGGAGAGGAGCCGAACGAGCGCCCGGACATCTACGGCAAGGTCGGCAATTCGGGCGTGTCGGTCGCGACGCTCGACGACATGAAGACGCTCTACGACGGCTTCGACCTGTGCTCGCCGGAAACGTCGGTGTCGATGACGATCAACGGCCCCGCGCCGACGATCCTCGCGATGTTCTTCAACGTCGCGATCGATCAGCAGATCGCGCTGCGCGAGCAACAGCAAGGCCGCCCGCTGACCGAAGCCGAACTGGCCGCCACGCGCCGCGCCGCGCTGGAAAACGTGCGCGGCACCGTGCAGGCCGACATCCTGAAGGAAGACCAGGGGCAGAACACCTGCATCTTCTCGACCGAATTCAGCCTGAAGGTAATGGGCGACATCCAGGCGTATTTCGTCGAGCACGGCGTGCGCAATTTCTATTCGGTGTCGATCTCCGGCTATCACATTGCCGAGGCTGGCGCGAACCCGATCTCGCAGCTCGCGTACACGCTCGCGAACGGCTTCACGTACGTCGAGGCGTATCTCGCGCGCGGCATGTCGATCGCCGACTTCGCGCCGAATCTGTCGTTCTTCTTCTCGAATGGCATGGACCCGGAGTACACGGTGCTCGGCCGCGTCGCGCGACGCATCTGGGCGATCGCGATGCGCGAGCGCTATGGCGCGAACGAGCGCAGCCAGAAGCTCAAGTATCACGTGCAGACCTCGGGCCGCAGCCTGCACGCGCAGGAGATCGATTTCAACGATATCCGCACCACGCTGCAGGCGCTGATCGCGATCTACGACAACTGCAACTCGCTTCACACCAATGCGTTCGATGAAGCAATCACGACGCCGACCGAGGAATCGGTGCGCCGCGCGGTCGCGATCCAGCTCATCATCAATCGCGAATGGGGGCTCGCGAAGAACCAGAATCCGAATCAGGGCAGCTTCGTGATCGACGAGCTGACCGATCTGGTCGAGGAAGCGGTGCTCGCCGAGTTCGAGCGGCTCACCGAGCGCGGCGGCGTGCTTGGCGCAATGGAAACCGGCTATCAGCGCGGACGCATCCAGGACGAGTCGATGCTGTACGAGCATCGCAAGCATGACGGCTCGTATCCGATCGTCGGCGTGAACACGTTTCTGAGCGCGCATCCGCACGAAGCGCCGCGACCGCTCGTGCTGGCGCGCTCCACCGACGCGGAAAAGCAGAGTCAGTTGCGGCGGCTGCGCGAGTTCCAGACGCGCCACCGCGACGCCGCGCCCGCGGCGCTCGAACGCCTGAAGCGCGCGGTGATCGACGACGACAACGTATTCGCGGTGCTGATGGACGTGGTGCGCGTGTGTTCACTCGGGCAAATCACGCACGCGCTGTTCGAAGTGGGCGGGCAGTATCGGCGCAACATGTAGAGCGCCCGGGGCGGGGCGGCCCGCCCCGTTCGATGCCTCAGCGTGCGATGCCCAGACGCGCCTTCGCGTCGTCGTATTCCCTCTTCAGGCGCTGCACGAGTTCGGCGACGTCCGGCACGTCGTCCATCAGGCCGACGCCCTGGCCCGCACCCCAGATATCCTTCCACGCTTTCGCCTTGTCGCTGCCGAAGTTCATCTTGGTCTTGTCCGATTCGGGCAGCGCGTCTGGGTCGAGTCCCGCGTTCAGAATGCTCTCGCGGATGTAGTTGCCGTGCACGCCGGTGAACAGGTTCGTGTAGATGATGTCCGCGGACTTCGAGTTGATGATCGCCTGCTTGTAGGCGTCGACCGCGTGCGCTTCTTTCGTCGCGATGAAGCGTGTGCCCATGTACGCGAGGTCCGCGCCCATCGCCTGCGCGGCGAGGATCGAGCCGCCGTTTGCGATCGAGCCCGACAGCACGATCGGGCCGTCGAAAATGCGCCGCACCTCGCCGACCAGCGCGAACGGCGAGGTGGTGCCCGCGTGGCCGCCCGCGCCCGACGCGACGAGGATCAGCCCGTCGACGCCGGCCTCCAGCGCCTTCTGCGCGTGACGCAGATTGATCACGTCGTGCAGCACGATGCCGCCATAGCTATGCACTGCATCGATGATTTCCCGCGCCGGCGCGCGCAGGCTCGTGATGAAAATCGGCACCTTGTGCTCGACGCACACGCGCACGTCATGTTCGAGCCGCGTATTCGACTGATGGACGATCTGATTGACCGCGATCGGCCCGATGACTGCATCCGGATTCGCGGCCTTGTGCCCGGCCAGTTGCGCCTGGATCTGCGTGAGCCACTCGTCGAGCAGCTCGGCCGGGCGCGCGTTGAGGGCCGGGAACGAGCCGACGATACCGGCCTTGCACTGCGCCAGCACGAGTTCGGGATAGCTGACGATGAACATCGGCGAAGCGACGACGGGCAGTGCGAGGTTTTGCAGAACGGCAGGCAGTGCCATGGTGCGAATCTCCAAAATGGGCCAACCGGAGCGGCGTACGTCCGGTGTTTGATGAGTTTAGCGGCACACGGCTTGCGGAACGCCGCAGCCGCTCCGAAATTTAAGAACGGTCGTTCGATTGTATGCGAAGCGCGCGACCCGCGCTCGGCAAGCCCGGTTGGACCGGTTCGAAGGAGTATTCAGGTTCCATGCTTGCGTGGGTTATCCCACCGCGCACGGACCTCCCGGCCTTCTACAATGCACGGACCCCAAACGACCAACGAGACGTCATGGCCTTCGAGAATTTCACGCCCTTTCGCGTCGCCGTGGGCGATGTCGATATTTTCGGAGTGAAGGGCGGCGCCGGACCGCCTCTGCTGCTGCTGCACGGCCATCCGCAATCGCATCTGATCTGGGAGCGCTGCGCCGCGCCTCTTGCGCGGCACTTCACGGTGATCGCGACCGATCTGCGCGGCTACGGAGCATCAGGCAAACCGCCGAGCGATGCGGCGCACACGCCGTATTCCAAACGCGTAATGGCCGCCGACCAGGTCGCGGTGATGCGCCATTTCGGCTTCGAGCGTTTCCTCGTCTGCGCCCACGATCGCGGCGCGCGCGTGGCGCACCGGATGGCGCTCGATCATGCCGATGCGGTCGAGCGTCTGATGCTGCTCGACATCGCGCCGACGCTCGCGATGTACGAAGCCACCGACCGCACGTTCGCGACGCATTACTTCCACTGGTTCTTCCTGATTCAGCCCGAACCGCTGCCCGAACCGCTGATCGGCGCGAATCCGGCCGCCTACGTCGACGCGGTGATGGGCGGGCGTCACGCGGGCCTCGCACCGTTCGACCCAGCCGCGCTCGACGCCTATCGTGCGGCGCTCGCGCAACCCGGCGCCGTGCATGCGATGTGCGAGGACTACCGCGCGTCGGCCAGCATCGACCTCGAGCACGACCGCGCGGATATCGAGCGCGGCAACAAGATCGGCTGTCCGCTGCGCGTGCTGTGGGGCGACAAGGGCGTGATCGAAAAATGCTTCGATCCGCTCGCCGAATGGCGTCACGTCGCGCGCGACGCGAGCGGCCGCGCGCTGTCGTGCGGGCACTATCTGCCCGAGGAAGCGCCGGACGAACTGGTCGCCGAGATGCTGTCGTTCTTCGAAGCGGTCGAACCGTAGGCGACGGGCCGCCTTGCGCGGCCTTCGTTTGACCTCCCCTAGCCGAGCGGCGGCAGCCGCCGCGCGACCGGCGTCGACTTGACGATCGCGGTGCTGGTCTCCGCGCGCTCAGTCACTTTCGACAGGATCTCGTCGAGCTGCTCGATGGAATGCAGATACAGGCGGCAAATGAAGCAATCGTCGCCGGTCACCTTGTCGCATTCGACGAACTCCGGGATGCGCCGGATCACCTCCTCCACCAGATGCAACTGACCCGGCAGTGGCTTCACGCGCACGATCGCCTGCAGCGTGAAACCGAGCGCGCGCGGATCGATCTGCACCGTGAAGCGCTCGATCACGCCCTGTGCTTCGAGTCGGCGCACGCGCTCGGCCGTGCTCGGCGCCGATAAGCCGACGACGCGCGCGAGTTCGCTGACCGGCTGGCGCGCGTCCTGCGCGAGCGCGGCGAGCAGCGCGCGGTCGGTGTCGTCGAGTGCGACCGGAGCGGTCGATGCAAGGCGTTTGCTCATGATGGCCTTCGTTTATGAGGTGAAGACGCGCTAACGCTTAAGTTTAGCCATGTATTCGCGCATGCGGGTTCATTACACTGTCAATCATGCAAGCATCAATCCGGAATCGAATCATGGCTTCGAACAAGGCTTCGGCAACGACCGCACGCGGTCCATCGGGCGACATCCGACGCGGCGCGGCGGAAATGAGCATCGCGATGCTGATGTCGGGCACGATCGGGTGGCTGGTCGTCTCGTCGCAGCAAAGTCCTTTCAACGTGGTGTTTTTCCGCTGCATCTTTGGCGGCGCGACGCTCGCACTCGTATGCGCCGTGCTCGGCGTGTTTCGCCGCGCGTTGTTCTCGTGGAAGATGCTCGGTCTCGCACTGCTCGGCGGCGCGGCGATCGTCGCGAACTGGGTATTGCTGTTCGCGGCGTATTCGCGTGCCTCGATTTCGATGGCCACGGCCGTCTACAACACGCAGCCGTTCATGCTGGTCGCGCTCGGCGCGCTGGTGTTTCGCGAGCGCATCAGCGCATCGACGCTCGCATGGCTCGTGGTCGCGTTCGTCGGACTCGTATTCGTCGTGAAGGTCGAGCCGGCGGTGCTCGCGGTGCCGGGGCAATATCTGGTCGGCGTCGCCTATGCGGTCAGCGCGGCGGCGATGTACGCGATGTCGTCGATCATCACGAAGCGGCTGAAGGGCACGCCCCCGCATCTGCTTGCGCTGATCCAGGTCTCGCTCGGCGTGCTGCTGCTCGCGCCGTTCGTGCGCTTCGACGCCTTGCCGTCAAGCGCCGCGCAGTGGCTCGATCTGGTCGTGCTCGGCGTCGTTCACACCGGGCTCATGTACGTGCTGCTGTATGGCGCGATCCAGAAGCTGCCGACGACGCTGACGGGCGCGCTGTCGTTCATCTATCCGGTCGTCGCGATCATCGTCGATCGGGTTGCGTTCGGACAGACGCTCGCGTGGATTCAGGTGCTCGGTACCGCGCTGATTCTGCTGGCGGCGGCGGGCGTCAACCTCGGGTGGCGGATCGTGCCACAGAGGAAGCGCTTATCGTCCACTTGATGTCGAACGGAGATTCGATTGGAAATTGCTACGGATTCCAGAGTATGAGCAGGCATTCGAGCGCCTAACATCGCCTGATGACACGACATGTATTCATTTGTAAAACGTGGTGTCAAAATTCTGTAGGGAAATCACCGATGCGTTGCGAAAACCCGCACGCGTATCATTGATCGCGACGCTGATCACGTCCACATACAGATGTTCCGCCGCTCGCTTCGTCGAGCGGCTTTCTTTTTGTATGTTCAACGCCGCGCGAGAACGCGCGTGCCGTCCATCTCGAGCGGTCCATCTTTCGCTGCCAATTCCCCGATCATTCCCTTCAGCAACGCGGGCCATTCGCCTCGCGGCTTCAGCATCGACGCGGCGGCGCGCATCACGGCCGCGTCATCGAGCATGCGCAGCAGCGTGTCGAAATCCATCTCGCGGACTTCGAGCAGCTTGAACACGATCAGCACTTTCAGCGCGTTCCTTGCGTTGCGCGCGGGGTCGGCGCGCAACCAGGCGACGCGCGACATCGCGCGTTCGAGCGCCGCTTCGACCTGCGTGAACGGCGCGCCGTGGCCGGGGATGACGACGCGCACGTCGAGCGTCGCGATCATGTCGAGCACGGCCTGCTGCTCGGCGAAGCCGCTTTCGCCTTCGAGTTCGGGGAAGATCACGCCGAAGCCGTTTTCCCACAGCGCGTCCGCGCTGATCAGCAAGCGTTCGTCCGCGCAATAGAGCATCAGCGAATGCGGATCATGGCCGGGCGCGCCGAGTACCTGCCAGTCGAGCGCGCCTAGCCGCAAGTGCGCGCCCGGCGCGAGCGTGCCGGTGAAGCCGAAGCGCTCGCAGGTTTGAGCCGTCGCGCGAAACGTGAGGCGCGTTTCGTCCCAGTCGCGCACGGCATCGGCTTCGGAGTCCGGAATGAGGGTGCGGCACGGCCATGCGGCCTGCAACTGCGCGTTGCCGCCGCAATGATCCGAATGCAGATGCGTGTTGATGATCAGATCGAGCGGCCGCGTGTGCAAGGCGTTGCGTACCAGTGCGACCGTTTGCGATGCGTGCGTCGCATAACCGGTGTCGACGAGCGCGGCGCATGTGTCGTCGACGAGCAGCACGTTGTTCGATGACAGCCAGCCGCGCTCAAAAACCCGGATCGATGCGGGCAGCGCGATCATGGCGCGGCCGTTTTCGCTTGCGCCTGCGCGACCGCGCCGGGTTTCGGCATGACGAGGATCGTCGATGTGCCGGTCAACATCAACTCGCCGCGCTGATTGACCACCGATCCTTCGAGATAGGTCAGATCGCCATTCAGACTCGGTTTCCAATGAGCATCGCGCACGCGCCACGTGATCGTCAGCGTGTCGTGCGCCTGTACGGCCCGCTTGAGCTTGATGTCGAATTCGAGGCCGAGCGGCTGCGCGTAAGTCGAGAAATGCGTCGCGAGCAGGGCCATGAAATGCGCGGTCGGTTGCGTGCCCGACGCGATCAGCCCGCCGAAGCGGCTTTGTGCGGCATACGCCTCGTCATGATGCAGCGGGTTCAGGTCGTTGACGAGCGTCGCGAACCTCTTGATCGAATCCACCGACAACTCGAGCGTCGAGTGGAACGTCTCACCGGGCGTCACGATGCGCGGCGCGGCGTTCATCGCTGCGCCTTCGTCTTCGATGCTGGGTGCGTCGCCATCGACTCCGCGTGACGCGCTTCGATGGCGTCCCACACCGTGCGTTTCGCGGCGTCGTCGAACGTCGACCAGCCGGCGATTTCGTCGATCGTGCGCAGGCATCCTTCGCACCAGCCCGTCGTCGCGTCCATCCGGCATACGCTGATGCACGGTGACGGCACGCAACCGTCGTCGTTCCTGTCTGCGTGGTCGTTGCCGCTCGCCATCGTGTTCAGGCCGGCTCGCGCAACGCGACATCGACGACCGGTGCGCCCGTCAGCGCGATCAGTTCCTGCGCGGTCAGATTGAACACTGCGTGCGGATGACCAGCGGCGGCCCACAGACTCTGCAGTTCGAGCAGGTCGGCATCGATCAGCGTGAGCGGCTCGGTGGCATGTCCGACGGGGCACACGCCACCAATCGCATAGCCAGTTTTTTCGCGCACGAACTTCGCGTCCGCGCGGCCGATCTCGCCGACCTGCGCGGCCACTTTCTTTTCATCGACGCGATTCGCGCCGCTCGCGATCACCAGCACCGGCGCGTCGTCCTCGCGGCGCCGGAACAGGATCGACTTCGCGATCTGCGCGACCGAGCAGCCGAGTCCGGCGGCCGCTTCGGCGGAAGTCTTGCCGGTCTCCGGCAGCATCACGATTCGTCCCGCGTGACCGCGTTCGCGCAGCAGCAGCGCGACGCGGCGTGCCGAGTCGGGCAGCGCGGCGAGGTCGTCGGAGTCGAAGGACGCGAGGTTGGTCATTGTCTGTGATCCTGAATGAAGATGGATGGAGCGCTCATGCGCAGGTATTCGCTTCGCTGCGCGCCTTCGCGAGCAGCGCCTTGCCGGCGCGCGACACGTTGGGCCGGCCGATCGCGCCCGAAATGAAGTCGCCGATTTCGACCACTTGCGCGAGATCGATGCCGGTCTCGATGCCGAGGCCGTTCATCAGATACAGCACGTCTTCGGTCGCGACGTTGCCGGTTGCGCCTTTCGCATACGGGCAGCCGCCGAGCCCCGCGACCGACGCATGAAAAATCTCGATGCCTTCGAGCAGCGCCGCGTAGATGTTCGCCAGCGCCTGGCCGTAGGTATCGTGGAAGTGTCCCGACAGATGCTCGCGCGGAAACACCTCGGCCACCGCCTCGAACACTTCGCGGGTGCGCTTCGGCGTGCCGACGCCGATCGTGTCGGCGATATCGATCTCGTCGCAGCCGAGCGCCGCGAAGCGCTTCACGACGTCGACGACCGACGCGACCGGCACCTCGCCCTGGTACGGGCAGCCGAGCGCGCACGAGACGCTGCCGCGAATCCGCAGCTTATGCTCTTTCGCCGCTGCGGCAACCGGCGCAAAGCGCTCGATGCTCTGCGCGATGCTGCAGTTGATGTTCTTCTGCGAGAACGCCTCGCTCGCCGCGCCGAAGATCACGATCTCGTCGGCGCGCGCGGCGAGCGCGCCTTCGAAGCCGCGCAGGTTCGGCGTCAGCACCGAGTAGAGGGTGTCCGCGCGGCGCTCGATGGCGGCCATCACGTCGGCGCCGTCGGCCATCTGCGGCACCCATTTCGGCGAGACGAACGAGGCCGCTTCGACATTGCGAAAGCCGGCCGCCGACAGACGGTTGATCAGCTCGATCTTGGTCGCGGTCGGCACGAATTCCTTCTCGTTCTGCAGTCCGTCGCGCGGACCGACTTCGACGATCTTCACTTGTTTCGGTAAGGCCATGATGTGTCTCCGATCCCATGCGGTTTATCGCTGTCCCATCGAGGATGGGGGCTGCCGCGTGGCTGCTATTCAATGCGGCCCGCGCGCCAACGAGGCGCGCGAGCGCGGGTTTCACTCAGTAGCCGCGTTCCAGTTGGACCGCGCCGCTCACTTGCTCGCCGCGCATCAACGCTTCTATCTTGGCCGCGACCTGCGCGACGCTATCCTCGCGCAACGTCAGCGCCGACGTATGCGGCGTGATCGTGATGCGCGGCTCGCGCCAGAACGGATGATCGGTGGGCAGCGGTTCAGTGCGGAACACGTCGAGCGTCGCGGCGGCGAGCTGGCCGCTCGCGAGCGCGGCGAGCAGATCCGCTTCGACCAGATGCGCCCCGCGCGCGACGTTGATCAGATAGGCGCCGCGCGCGAGCTTCGCGAAGACTCGCGCATTCAGCATGCTTTCCGTGTCGGGCGTATGCGGCAGCAGATTGACGAGCACTTTCACGCCGTCGAGAAACCGGTCGAACTGCGCGTCGCCGGCGAACGTCACGATGCCGTCGATCTGCTTTGCGCCGCGGCTGTGGCCGCGCACCGGCAAGCCGAACGAAGCGAGCGTTCGCACGACCTGCGTGCCGAGTACGCCGAGTCCGAGCACGCCCACCGTGAACGTCGCGCGTGGATGCGGTTCGAGCGCTTTCCAGCGGCGCTCGCCTTGCAGCATCTGATATTCGTCGAAGCGACGCAGATAGCGCAGCACCGCGTGCGTCACGTACTCGGTCATTTGCGCGCCCATGCCGGTATCTTCGAGGCGAATCAACGGCACCCCGGGCGGCAGCGTGCCCGGATGCGCGCGTTCGAGCGCGAGAATCGCATCGACGCCCGCGCCGAGATTGAAGATCGCGCGCAGCGTAGTGCGGCCGGCCAGCATCTCGCGCGGCGGGCGCCAGACCACCGCGAAATCGGCCGGCGCGGTGTCGCCGGGTTGCCATTCGCGCAGCTCGGCCGCGGGCAGCGCGCGCGCGAAGTCGTGCAGCCATGCGGCGGCTTCGGTGTGCGGTGCGTAGAACAGGATTTTCATGCGGTCCGGAATGCGTCGGCGTTGATGTGAGCATGCGGGCAGTGGACCCGGACCGCGCCACGGCAACGGCGCGACGCGTGCGGCGGCGGGTCTCCTCCCGTTATGAATAGGCTTCATTCTACGTTTTCGGCGCCGATCGCGCGCATACCTTCGCAGTTCTTCGTTTGACCCATAACCAAAGCATGAAAACTTGGTTCATCGAAGCGCAACGCAGCGGCACAATGATCGCCCGGATTCCGTTCGCAACGAGGCACGCACATGCTTTCATGCACCCGATCGAGCTGGCCGCCAAGGCTCGTCACCGTTCCCGGTCTGCACGGCAGTGAAGGCGCGCATTGGCAAACCTGGCTGGAGCGGCAGTTCGCGCGCTCGCTGCGCGTCGAGCAGGCCAACTGGGATGCGCCCGATCTCACGCTATGGGCGAAGTCGTTGCGCGATCTGCTCGCGCGCGAACGCGGCCCGTTCGTGCTGGCCGCGCATAGTTTCGGCTGCCTCGCGACCGCGCATGCGTTGCAGCAGGGCACGCTCGCGGGCGACGTGGTCGGCGTCCTGTTCGTCGCGCCCGCGAGTCCGCGCAAGTTCGCGTTCGCGGGACCATTCGATGCGCGGCGTCTGGGCGTGCCGTCCATCCTGATCGGCAGCGAAACCGATCCGTGGATGACACTCGGCGAGGCGCGCGATCTCGCGCAGCGCTTCGGCAGCGCGTTCGTCAATCTTGGCGACGCGGGACACATCAACACGGCGGCGGGGTTTGGGCCGTGGCCGCGTGCGAAGTACTTCGTCGATACGCTCGTGCATTGTGCGGCGCCGCTGCGCTTTCGCGAAGAGGCGAGCGAAACCGCGCAGCATGCGCTCGTGTGAGCGCATGGCGGCGCCGGACGCAAGGTAAGCAATCCGTTAGAATCCCGCTTCACGCCGCGCAGGGCGGCGGCAGCTTTTTTCATCGAGAGGCGGGGACACAATGAAGGGCAACACGGGGACATCGCGCTGGCTTGCGGCTGGCATCACGGCTATCACTCTGGCGTTCGGCGGCGGCTCGACGGCGTATGCGGATACGTCGCTGCTGAACGTGTCGTACGACGTGACGCGCGAACTCTACAAGGACATCAACGCGAGCTTCATCGCGGCATACCAGCAGAAGAGTGGTGAGACGGTGTCGGTGCGGCAGTCGCATGGCGCGTCGAGCGCGCAGGCGCTGTCGGTGCTGCAGGGTTTGCAAGCCGACGTGGTAACGATGAACCAGCCGAACGACATCGACCTGCTCGCCGAAAAGGGCCACCTGGTGCCTGCGAACTGGCGCGCTCGTCTGCCGGACGACAGCGCACCGTACACGACGACGATGGTGTTCCTCGTGCGCAAGGGCAACCCGAAGCACATCAAGGACTGGGACGACCTCGCGAAGCCCGGCATCCAGGCGGTGATCGCGAATCCGAAGACTTCGGGCAACGGCCGCTATACGTATCTCGCCGCGTGGGGGTATCGCAAGCAGCACGGCGGCACTGATGCACAGGCGCTCGATTTCGTGAAGGCGATCTTCCGCAACGTGCCGGTGCTCGACACGGGCGGCCGCGGCGCGACGACGACGTTTACGCAGCGCGGCATCGGCGATGTGCTCGTCACGTTCGAGAACGAAGTGTCGCTGATCGACACGGGTGTCGGCGCGGGCAGCTATGAAGCGGTGTATCCATCGGTGAGTCTGCTCGCGGCGCCGCCGGTGTCGATCGTCGACAAGGTCGTCGACAAGCGTGGCACGCGCAAGCAAGCGCAGGCATATCTCGACTATCTGTGGTCGCCGGCCGCGCAGGAGATCATCGCGCAGCATCATCTGCGTCCGCGCGACAAGAACGTGCTCGCGAAGCATGCGGCCGAGTTCAAGCCGATCAAGACGTTTACTGTCGAGGAGATGTTCGGTAGCTGGCAGAAGGCGCAAGACACGCACTTCTCCGATGGGGGGACGTTCGATCAGATTATCGTGGACCGGAAGTAAGCACCGGGTTTTGCGCCCAAAGAAGGCTGCTTCGCAAAACGAAGCAGCCTTTTTTATTCGCACACGCTTAGCGCATGCGACGAGGCGGTCCAGCGGCTCAGCGACTCAATTTGCCGAGCCATGTCCCCCATGCCCGCACCCATCCTCGCATCCACGCGTCTCAACCGGCATTTGCTGCGCGGCTTCAGCGCGAATGCCCAGACGCGCGAGCAGCTTGCGGTCCGCTTCCGCCTGCGGGTTGCTCGTGGTCAGCAACTGGTCGCCATAGAAAATCGAATTCGCGCCGGCGAGGAAGCACAGCGCCTGCAATGCCTCGTCCATCTGTTCGCGGCCGGCCGATAGACGCACCATCGCGCGCGGCATCGTGATGCGCGCAATCGCAATTGTGCGCACGAATTCGAACGGGTCGATCGCTTCGGTACCGGTCAGCGGCGTGCCCTGCACCTGCACCAGATTGTTGATCGGCACCGATTCCGGATACGGCTCCATGTTCGCGAGCTGCGCGATCAGCCCCGCGCGTTCGCGGCGCGATTCGCCCATCCCGACGATGCCGCCGCAGCACACGTTGATGCCCGCATCGCGCACGCGCTCGAGCGTATCGAGACGGTCCTGATACGTGCGAGTCGAAATGATCTGCCCGTAGAACTCCGGCGACGTATCGAGGTTGTGGTTGTAGTAATCGAGGCCCGCGTAGGCGAGCGCCTTCGCCTGGTGATCTTCGAGCATGCCGAGCGTCACGCAGGTTTCGAGGCCCATTGCCTTCACGCCGCGGATCATGTCCTTGATCGGCTCCAGATGGCGGTCCTTCGGATTGCGCCACGCGGCGCCCATGCAGAAGCGCGTCGCGCCGTTCCGTTTTGCGACCTGCGCGGCAGCGAGCACGTCGTCGACGGCCATCAGCTTGTCCGCTGCGAGGCCCGTATCGTGATGCACCGACTGCGGACAGTACGCGCAATCCTCTTCGCAGCCGCCGGTCTTGATCGACAGCAGCGTCGACAGTTGCACCGCGTTCGCGTCGAAATGCTCGCGATGGGTTTGCTGCGCGCGAAACAGCAGATCGTTGAACGGCAGCTCGTAGAGCGCGACGATATCGGCGACGCGCCAGCGCGCGAGCGGCTTCGTCTCCGGGGCGGCAGTAGACGCAGTGCTGTTGGCGGCGCTCGCTTCGGCGGTGCCCGCTGCGATGTTCGGTTGTGTCATGGGATCGATCCTCTTGTATGGATGAAATCGGGTTCGGCGCTGCAGCGCAGCGCTATGCCGCGCGCAATTGGCGCAGTGTTTGCAGAAGCCGTCGAATGTCGAGCCGTTCGGCAGAACGCTCCGGCGACGGCGGGCTGATATGCGGCACGATGCCGAGCAACGGCGCGTCGTACGCTTGCGCGAGACGCGCGCGAATCGACGCGATGTTTTCGTCGGGGAATGTCATGCCCGGATCGATGCGATTCGCGACCCAGCCCGCGAGCGTGAGACCGCGCGCGGCGATCGCTTCGGCAGTCAGCAGCGCGTGGCTGATGCAGCCGAGTCGCATGCCGACCACCAGCACGACCGGCAGCTTCAGCGCGACGGCGAGATCGGCGGTGTCCTGCGTTGCGGTCAAGGGCACGCGAAAACCGCCGACACCTTCGACCACGACAACGTCGGCCAGCTTCAGCGCCTGGCCGTGGCACGCCACGATGTGCTCGAGATCGAACGAGACGTTTTCCAGCGCGGCCGCGATGTGCGGCGCAGCCGCTTCCTTCAGCAGATACGGAGTGCGCATGGCGGGCGGCAGCAGCACGCTCGACGCGGCATCGAGCTGATCCGCGTCTTCGTTGTGCAGCACGCCGTTCACTGCGAAAGCGCCCGCCGCGATCGGCTTCATCGCGGCTGCTTGCAGGCCTTCGCGCACGAAGCCGCGCAATAGCGCCGACGACACGAACGTCTTGCCGATTTCCGTATCGGTGCCGGTGACGAACAGCGACAGCGCACCGTCATCGTTAGCCATTGTGCTCATGCTGCGCGCGCTCCGATCTGTTGCAGGCCGGCTTCGAGCCGGTCGAGATCCGCATCCGAGTGAGCGGCCGACAGCGAAATGCGCAGGCGCGACGTGCCGGTCGGCACGGTCGGCGGCCGGATTGCGGGCACCCACAGCCCCGCGCGATCGAGCGAAGCGGCGACGTCGAGCGTCGCATCGTTCGCGCCGATGATGAGCGGTTGCACGGCCGTGTGCGAATCGACGGGCAGCCACGGTGTCGCTTTCAGCATCGCACGCGTGCGTTCGATCAGATGCCGAAGATGTGCGCGGCGCGCATCGCCTTCCTCGCCACCAATGATGCGCAGGCTCGCCGACACCGCATGCGCGGCCGCCGGCACCGACGCGGTCGTGAAGATGTACGGACGCGCGCGCTGCACGAGCCATTCGATCACGGTGGCATGCGCGACGACGAAGGCGCCCGACACGCCAGCCGCCTTGCCGAGCGTGCCGATCGAGACCAGCTGCGGCGAGCGCAGCGCGGCTTGGGCGATCGCGCCGCGGCCCTGCGGGCCGAGCACGCCGAAGCCGTGCGCATCGTCGACGATCAGCCATGCGCCGTGCCGCTGCGCGAGTTCGAGAAGACGCGGCAGCGGCGCGACGTCGCCGTCCATGCTGAACACCGTGTCGGAGACGATCATCTTGACGTCCGCCTCCGACGCATCGAGCATCGCGCTCAATGCGTCCATGTCGCAGTGCGGATAGATCTGCACATCGGCACGTGAGAGCCGCGCGCCGTCGATCAGCGATGCGTGATTGAGCGCGTCGGAGAACAGCGTCGTGCCGCGGCCCGCGAGTGCGGTGAGCGTCGCGAGATTCGCCATATAGCCAGTGCTGAAATACAACGCGCGTGCATCGTCGACGAAGCCGCCGGCAAATTCAGCGAGATCGTCTTCGAGCTGCGCATGCGCGCGCGAATGGCCGCCGAGCAGATGCGAGCCGCCGCTACCCGCGCCATACAGGCGCGCGCCCTCGGCTATCGCGTCGATCAGTTGCGGATGCGCGGCGAGGCCCAGATAGTCGTTGCTCGCGAAGCCGATGATGTCGCGGCCGTCGACCTTCATGTGCGCGGCGCACGGCGTCTCCGCAGTGCGACGGCGGCGGCGCAGGCCGCGCGCGTCGAGTTCCTCGAGGCCTTCGGCGAGAGTGTCGAGCAGATGCATCAGCGGGCCTCCGCGAGGGTGGCGTCGAAGGTGTCGCGGGTGCGCTCGGCGAGCAGCGCGAGTTCTTCGTCATCGAGGATGTAGGGAGGCATCAGGTACACGGTAGTGCCGATCGGGCGCAGCAAAAGCTCGCGCTTCAGGGCGTTTTCGAAGAAGCGGCGCGAGAATGTTCTGGCTTGCTGAGGATCGTCGATCACCGCGTCGAAGGCGAAGATCGTGCCGCACCGACGCAGATTGCGCACTTGTGCGTGTTCCGCGAGCGGCGCGAGCGCGGCCTCGAGTGTCGCCGATTTGCGGGCGTTGGCGGCGAGCACGTCGTCGCTCGCGAACAGATCGAGCGTCGCGAGCGCCGCGCGGCATGCGAGCGGATTGCCGGTGTATGAGTGCGAATGCAGGAAGCCGCGTGCGGTGTCGTCGTGATAGAAGTCCGCGAAGACTTCGTCGCGCGACAACACTATCGATAGCGGTAGATAACCGCCGCTGATGCCTTTCGACAGACACAGGAAGTCAGGCCACACGCTGGCCTGTTCGGACGCGAAGAACGTGCCGGTGCGCCCGCAGCCGACCGCGATTTCGTCGGCGATCAGGTGCACGCCGTACCGGTCGCACAATGCGCGCAATCCCGCGACGTATGACGCGTCGTGCATCGCCATGCCGGCCGCGCATTGCACGAGCGGCTCGACGATCAGTGCGGCGATGCGGTTTGCCCGCGCATCGAAGAGCGCGCGTACATTGTCGAGCGCGCGGCGGGCGACGTCGGCAGCGGTCTCGCCCGCTTGCGCGAGCCGCGCATCGGGCGAGGCGACGACATGCGCGTGACGAATCAGCGGATCGTACGCGTCCTTGAACAGCGCGACGTCGGTCACCCCGAGTGCGCCGATCGTCTCGCCGTGGTAGCTGTTGCCAATGCAGACGAATTCCTGCTTGTCGGCGTAGCCCCGGTTGCGCCAGCTGTGAAAGCTCATCTTCAGCGCGATCTCGACGGCGGACGCGCCATCGGAGGCGAAGAACGCATGGCCGAGCGTGTTGCCGGTCAATGCGTGCAGACGCTCCGCGAGCTCGACGGCGGGCTCGTGCGTGCAGCCGGCGAGCATCGCGTGTTCGAGCGTATCGAGCTGATCCTTGAGCGCCGCGTTGATGCGCGGGTTCGCGTGACCGAACAGATTGACCCACCACGAGCTGATTGCATCGAGATAACGATGACCCGCGCGATCGTACAGCCACGCGCCTTGACCACGGGCGACGGGGATCAGGGGCAGACGTTCGTGGTGCTTCATCTGCGTGCACGGATGCCACACCGCGCGCAGACTGCGGGCGACCCAATCCTCAGGGGCGACCGGGGGAGCTGCAGGCTTTTCCAAAGAGGTACTCCGAGGTGTTTCTTTGCCACGCGTGCGCGACGGCGTTTTTGAAGCGAGGGGTCGAGATTAGCGTGTTATTTCGTCGCGCGCATTAGTGGCGAGACGGGCGTTTTTCCCGGTGCCAGCGACGTTTGGCGCCGTTCGATGCAGCTCCTTCGACTTCGGAATGGAAGATCGCTGATCGACGGAGATAGCGACGTCAAAGTAATGGGCCATTACTGGCGAGAATTTGAGGTGCCGAGGCGTTGTTGCAGACGCACGTTCACGCGCTCATGCGGCGCGAACAAAAAAACGCTGGCTTTTCGGCTCAGCGGGCACGTGAACGGTTTGGCGACCAATGCTCGCTCTGGGTATTGCGCATCAAGGAAGGAAGATTCGACGCCCAAGAAAAAGCCCGCCGATCCGGCGGGCTTGTGGCACATCAGAATCACGCGTGATTCGCGCCTTTATTCGTCATCACTCCCGGCTCGCAATCGCGCGCCGGCCATTGGCATCGGCACGATCCGCATCGGCCGTCTGCGAATTCTGGCTGCCCCACACGACCGCGTTATCGACCGCATACAGCCGGCACGGATCGGAACTTTGCTTCTGGCAATTTGCGATGGCCACCGCCATCGGATCGTCGCCGCCCTCGGCCCACGACCACGCGCCCGAATTCGACACCGCGAACGCCCGGCTCGGGTACTGATGCAGGAAGTTGCGATAGCCATTGCGGCCTTCGCTGTCGAGGTACGGTACCGCATCGACCGCGTCGAGCGAGGCGAAGTCGGTCGCCTTCGGCGCGCACGGATCGGCGACGTGGTACTGCACGGCCGTCGGCATACCGGCGCGCGCGAGGAACGCTTCGACGGCCGGCCACCACACGCGCACGCCGTCGCGGTCGCCGACCAGCCGATGCGCGTCGTTCTTGTAGTTGCCGAAGTCGACCATCTTCACGCTCGCGCCGTGCGCGCCATACGCGGCGTACATGCCCGCGACGAGCCGCGCGTTCCACACCGAATCGTTATCGCCGTACAACCACAGTGACGGCACGGTGGTCTTCTCGCCGTATGCGCCGAATGCGCGCGTCAGATTGCCTTGCCAGTCCTCGCAGGCGTCCTGACGCAGGCCGCCCGAGAAATTGATCAGCGCGCGCACGCCGGGCGCCGCTTCGGTGCCGTATGCGATCGTGGCGAGACCGCCATGCGAGGTGCCGGCCACCGCGATGTGCGTCGCGTCGACATAAGGTTGCTTCGACATGTAATCGATCGTCGCGGCGACGTCGCCGGCCTGGCCGAGGCCATTGCGCTCGACATCGCAGCCGTCCTGCTCGTACACGCCGTCGGATCGGCCAAAGCCCTGACGATTCGGCGCGACGACCACGTAGCCGCGGCGCACGAACTCGCGCGCGAACGGCAGCGGGTCGCTGCGTTCCTGCGTGCGTGGGTCGCCCGGGATCTTGCCGTGGTTGAACACGATCATGGGGAACGGGCCGGGACCCTCCGGCTTGTAGATCGTGGTTTCGAGGGTGACCGTGCCGGTGGCGTCAACCGGTACGCGGATGATCTTTTCGTTCAGGTGGGCAGTGGGCAGGTAGGCATCATCGTCGAGCGCAATACGCGGCACGCGGGCGCGCGACAGCGGTCCCTGGTTGTCGCTGAGCGGTGTCGCGTTCCGTGCTGAAAGAGACGAGTAGACGAGCGGGTCGGCGTGCGCGATCGTGACAGCGCACGTGGCCGCGGCGCAGAACGCCGCACACTTCGTCAGAACCTTGCTCAACACCATTGACGCACCTGCCTGAAAGACCTGTCCTTAACCCCGCGCTGTCTGGTTGCGAAAAACGCTGCTGACGTTCAGCTTTCAATCGCGTTTTCGACACAAACAGACCCACTCGCGTGCGTTGCGCGGCAAGCGCACGCACGCCAATCGAGATCGCACGGATGAACCCCACGGCCGGCGCGACCCCACGCGCCGAGGATGAGCGTCACTCGATGCCGCCTGAGCCCGCGCGGCCCGCATTCGCGGCCGGTCAAGCTTCCTGCGCATTTGCGGGGCCGGTACGGCCGACCCTCGCAATGTGACGTCATAAACTACCGACGCATCCTCGCATGACAATTTTGTTTTGTGCAATCAAGGAGAACCCGCGACGAAAAAATTGCTGCCTGTGCGAACAAGGCTTCAAAGCCTTGCGGGGCAAAGGTCGGAGACGGGTGGCGGGCAGCGGCGAGTAAAGGTCGTGTAAGTGCTGTGGCGCGAGGCCAACAGGAAAGACGCTCGTGAGAGAACGCATAAAAGGCCCTGTACAAGGGCCTTTTATGAGTCGGGCCGTGGATGACGCAGGCCGCGAGAAAAGCTTCGATGTGTAATGTAAGGATTATTTAATCGCCGCCAGGTCGTCAATTATTCGCTGACGTCGCCGTCGACATAACGCCAACGGCCATCCTCGCCGCGCAAGAAACGGCTCAATTCATGCAACCGATGCGCCCGTCCGCCCACTTTGTAGCGGGCGATGAATTCGACGGTCGCATGATCAGTATCGCTTTGCGCGAACGCTTTGATCTGTAGTCCGAGCCAACGCGGTGCGCCGGGCGCGGCGGGGTCGGCGTCGAGATCGGCAGGGCAGGTGCGGGCGTCCCACGTCGCGCGCAGGTAGTCAGTCGCACCGAGCACGTACGCGCTATAGCGCGAGCGCATCAGTTCGAGCGCGCGCGGCGCCGCCTCGCCGCCATCGATATAACGGCCGCAGCATTGCGCAAAACGCGGCGCTTTGATTGTGGTTCCCGGGCGTACGTCGGGCGTGGCGCCGCCGCACGGACAGTCGAGAGGTCTTTGCAGCGGCAATGATGGCTTATTCATGGAAATTTCAGTTGAGCGCGCGAGCGATCAGGATCTTCTGGATGTCGCTCGTGCCTTCGTAGATCTGGCACACGCGCACGTCGCGGTAAATCCGCTCGACCGGGAAGTCGCTCAGATAACCGTAGCCGCCGTGAATCTGCAAAGCGGCCGAGCAGATGCGCTCAGCCGCTTCGGAGGCAAACAGCTTCGCCATCGCGGCTTCGCTCAGACATGGCAGGCCCGCGTCCTTCAGCGAAGCCGCGTGCCAGATCAATTGCCGCGCGGCTTCGAGGTGCGTCGCCATGTCGGCGAGACGGAACTGCACGGCCTGGTGCGAGAACAGCGGCGCGCCGAAGCTCTCGCGTTCCTTCGAATAAGTCAATGCGGCCTCGAACGCGGCGCGCGCCATGCCGACGCTTTGCGCGGCGATGCCGATGCGCCCGCCTTCGAGCCCCGACAGCGCGATCCTGTAGCCTTCGCCCTCGGCGCCGATCAGGTTCACAGCGGGTACGCGGCACGCCTCGAACACGATTTGCGCGGTATCCGACGAATGCTGGCCGAGCTTGTCCTCGACGCGCGCGACCACGTAACCCGGCGTCGCGGTCGGCACGATGAACGCGCTGATGCCGCGCTTGCCGGCGGCCTTGTCGGTGACGGCCATGACGATCGCGACGTCGCCGTTCTTGCCGCTCGTGATGAACTGCTTCACGCCGTTCAGCACGTACGCGTCGCCGTCGCGCGTCGCGGTGGTGCGCAGCGCCGACGCATCGGAGCCTGCTTGCGGTTCGGTCAGGCAGAACGCGCCGAGCATCTCGCCGCGCGCGAGCGGCGTGAGCCAGTCGCGCTTCTGCGCGTCGTTGCCGTAACTCAGCAGGATGCTGCACACGGGGCAGTTGTTCACCGAGATCGCGGTCGACGTGCCGCCGTCGCCGGCCGCGATTTCTTCGAGGATCAGCGCGAGCGCGAGCGCGTCCATGCCGGCGCCGCCATACGCTTCGGGCACCAGCACGCCATAAGCACCGAGCTCGGCGAGCTGCCGGTGCACGTCGCGCGGAAAGATGCGCTCGCGGTCCCATTGCGCCGCGTACGGTGTGATTGCTTCGCGCACGAAGGTGCGCAGCGCGTCGCGCACCATCAGGTGATCCTGATCAAGCACCATGAACGTGTCTCCTCACCAGTCGAGCTGCGTGCCGTCGTATTGGAAGAAGCGGCCGTGGAACGCGTCGCGCGATGCCGCCGCTTGAGCCAGCACTTCGCGCATGCCGGCCACGCTGCGCGCCGGATCGAGCGCGGCCTGCGCGCCACCCATGTCCGTGCGCACCCAGCCCGGATGCAGCGACACACAGGTCGCACGTTGCGCGTCGAGCGACGCGAGCTTCAGCACGTCGTTCAATGCCGCCTTGCTCGCGCGATACAGCCAGCCGGTCGTGCCGCTCGCATCGGCGATGCTGCCCATGCGGCTCGAAATCACCGCGAGCACACCGTCCGTTTCCTCGACGAGCGGCAGCAGTATCGGCAGCAACTGCATTGGGCCGAGCACGTTCGTGTGCATCACGTGATCGAAGTCTTCGGCGGTGATCGTCTCGATGCCTTCGGTGCGCGGGCCGTACACGCCGGACACCAGGATTGCCGCATCGAGCCGTTCGCCGTCGAGCTTCCAGCCGAGCGCCGCGACTTCTTCAGGCGCGGTGACGTCGAGCGCGAAAGTCTCGGCGCCGAGTTCGTTGAGCGCGTCGAGCGCGGCGCCGTCGCGTGCGGTCGCGAGCACGCGCCAGCCGCTCTTCCTGTACTGCCGTACGAATTCCTGGCCGATGCCGCGTGACGCACCAACAATCAACACTGTTTTCATCGTATTCCTCGAAATTTTTGGGGATGCGTCAGATCAGTTCGACACCCATCGCGGTCGCCTCGCCGCCGCCGATACACAGCGCCGCGACACCGCGTTTCAGACCGCGCTTTCTGAGCGCGCCGATCAGCGTCACGACAATGCGCGCGCCCGAGGCGCCGATCGGATGGCCGAGCGCGCAGGCGCCGCCGTTCACGTTGACCTTGTCATGTGGCAAATCGTGCTCTCTCATCGCGGCCATCGTGACGACCGCGAACGCTTCGTTGATTTCGTACAGATCGACGTCGCCGGCGCGCCAGCCGTTTTTCCCGAGCAGCTTGCGGATCGCGCCGACCGGTGCGGTGGTGAATTTCGCGGGTTCCTGCGCGAACGTCGAATGGCCGACGACGCGCGCGAGCGGCGTCACACCGAGCTGCTTCGCCGTGGACTCGCGCATCATCACGAGCGCGGCCGCGCCGTCCGAGATCGACGATGAGTTCGCCGCCGTCACGGTGCCGGTCTTGCTGAACGCGGGCTTCAACGTGGGGATCTTGTCGAGGCTGGCCTTGAACGGCTGCTCGTCGCGTACGATCGCGATGTCACCCTTGCGGCCCGCTACCGTGACCGGCGCGATCTCCCAGTCGAACGAGCCGTCCTCGTTCGCGCGCTTGGCGCGGTTCAGCGACTCGATCGCGAAGGCGTCCTGCGCCTCGCGCGTGAACTCGAACGACGCCGCGCATTCCTCGGCGAAGCTACCCATCAGACGGCCTTTGTCGTAGGCGTCTTCGAGGCCGTCGTAGAACATGTGGTCGAGCACCTGGCCGTGGCCCATGCGCATGCCGCCGCGCGCTTTCGGCAGCAGATACGGCGCGTTCGTCATGCTCTCCATGCCGCCCGCGACGATCACATCGAGCGAGCCCGCGGCCAGCATGTCGTGCGCGAACATCGCCGCGCGCATGCCGGACCCGCACATCTTGTTGACCGTCGTGCAGCCCGTGGCGAGCGGCAGACCCGCGCCGAGCGCGGCCTGACGCGCGGGTGCCTGACCGAGGCCGGCGGGCAGCACGCAGCCCATCACCGCTTCGTCGATCTGCTCGGGCTTCAGACCCGCGCGCTCCACGGCCGCCCTGATCGCGACCGCGCCGAGCTGTGGCGCGGTGAGCGACGCGAAGTCGCCCTGAAAGCCCGCCATCGGCGTACGCGCCGCGCTCACGATCACGATCGGATCGGCATGGATACCGCTGCTGTTTGCGTCACTCATGGTTGTGCTCCTTGGTCATAGCCTGGATGGCTAGTGCCGCGCGTTGCCTGCCTCGAACCCTCGTGAGATTCATCAGGCCGCGCGCACGTCAGGTTCGTCCGCCTGCGCACCGGGCGCTTCGGCAAACCGCTTCGGATAACGCACGCAAAAGCGCACGCTCTGGTCGTACGGAAAAAAATCGGGCAACTCGCCCTTCAACAGATGATCCTTGTGCCGCTGCCACAACTCAGGCTCGAAAAGGTCCGCGTGATGCCGCATGAACGAGCGGCGCACGCGCGGATCGCCGAGCAGGAACGTGCCGTACGTCTGCGGAAAAATATCGTGCGGACCGACCGCATACCACGGCTCGGCCGACATTTCGTCTTCCTCGTTGCGCGGCGGCGGCACCGCGCGCACGTTGCAGTCGGTCAGGTATTCGATCTCGTCGTAGTCGTAGAACACGACGCGGCCGTGGCGCGTCACGCCGAAGTTCTTGTACAGCAAGTCGCCGGGGAAGATGTTCGCCTGCATCAGCTCCTTCACCGCGTTGCCGTATTCCTTGATGCCGTGCTCGACGTCGTCGTCGTTGCCGTGCTGCAGGAACAGATTGAGCGGCACCATGCGTCGCTCGATGTACAAGTGACGAATCACGAGGTTGTCGCCTTCGTACTCGATCAGCGACGGCACTTCCTTTGCGAGTTCGCGCAACAGATCCTCGTCGAGCCGCGCGAGCGGCAGCGCGACGCTCGAATATTCGAGCGTGTCGGCCATGCGGCCAAGCCGGTCGTGACGTTTGACGAGCAGATACTTCTGCTGGATCTGCGCGCGCGTGGTTTCCTTCGGCGGCGGAAAGTTGTCCTTGATCAGCTTGAACACGTAGGGAAACGACGGCAACGTGAACACCAGCATCACGAGCCCCTTGATGCCGGGCGCGACGATGAAGCGGTCGCTCGAATGCTTCAGGTGATGCAGCAGATCGCGATAGAACAGATTCTTGCCCTGCTTCTGCAAACCCACCGACGTGTAGATTTCCGCCTTCGGCTTGCCGGGCATGACCGTGCGCAGAAATTCGACATACGCGGACGGCACTTCCATGTCGACCAGAAAATACGAGTGCGAAAAGCTGAAGATGATCAGCAACTGCTCACGTTTGAGAAGCACCGTATCGAGCGCGAGCACGCCCGGCTTGACATGACGCAGCGGCACCGCGAACGGCAGCAGCGCGTCGCCGTTGATGATGCGCCCGACGATATATGCAGCCTTGTTGCGATAAAACAGCGAGGACAATACGTGGATCTGGAAGTTCGCTGCTTCGTCGAACACGCCGAACGCTTCGTGAATCGACTGCATCACGCAGGCGACGTCGCGCTTCAGATCCTCGAACGGCGGATCGAGCTGGAAGTTCGTGACGATCCGCTCCAGCGTCGCGGCAAGTCCATCCGTACCGGGGTAATACGCGCGATAGGTCGGCTTTGCGGCCGGTTCGTCATTCTCGATGTATTCGGTCGAGATCGCCGGACGCACGAAAATGAAATCGTTGTTGAAGTACGAGCGGTGCAGAATCTTGCAGGATACCGAATTAAAAAACGTTTCCGCGCATTCCGGCTGACGGTGCGTGGTCAGCAGGCCGATGTAATGCAGCTTGATCTGCTGCCAGACTTCGCCGTCGATGCGCTCGGCGTCGTATTCGTCTTCGAGCAGTTGCACGCATTCCCGCACGCGATCGTCATACGAGGTGATGCGATCGCGCGCGAGCTTTTGCAGGCCATGCCAGTCGCCCGCTTCGAACAGTGTCTTGGCGTTGATCGCGGCGTCGCGAAAGATCCGGTAGTGACGGTCGAACCCTTCGAGCATGGTCTGCGCGACGTCGAAACCGATTTGCGACGATAACAGCTTGGGGAAGTGATTCATCACGCGCTCTCCGCGATCGCCGGTCAGAGTCGGGCAAATCAGGCCAATTCAGGCAGGCTTCACGTCGTGCCTCGCGCCGTCGAGCAGCGCGCGCGCCTGCGCTTCGTATTGCGCGAGATCTTCGAGCGTTGCGTCGAGATCTTCGCGCTGGCGTTCGAGCACTTCGCGATGGCGTACGACCGTGGCGAGAAACGCCTGTAGTTGCGGCACGGTGTCGGTCGGCGATTCGTAGACGTCGAGCAGGTCGCGAATCTCCGAGAGCGTAAAGCCAAGCCGCTTGCCGCGTAGCGTGAGCTTCAGACGCGTGCGGTCGCGGCCCGAATAAACGCGCCGCAAGCCGCTCGAACCCTCGCGGCTCGGCGAGAGTAAACCCTGATCTTCGTAGAAACGGATCGCGCGTGGCGTGACGTCGAATTCACGCGCGAGCTCGGTGATGGTGTATTGCGTATTCATCGGGACATCTCGTGGATACGTGGCCGGGCACAAAACTGGATTGGACGATAGAATCCACGTTTACGTTATCGTCAACCTGAGCGGAAAGCAACCACAACCAGGCCGACCGGCATCGCACGCCTCGCCATGCCTGAGCGTCGTCGGAGGAAGACAGTCCCCATGAATGCACTCGAACATCAACTGCAATACCCCTTCAGCGACACGATGCCCGAAGCGGGCCGCACGATGGAAGTCGCGCCCGGTGTGCTATGGGTGCGCATGCCGCTGCCGTTCGCGCTCGACCATATCAACCTGTGGCTGCTGCGCGATGAAATCGACGGCCAGCAAGGCTGGACCGTGGTCGATTGCGGCATCACGTCGGACACGATCAAGGCGAATTGGGAGAGTGTGTTCGACTCGGTGCTCGACGACCTGCCGGTGCTGCGCGTGATCGTCACGCATTGCCATCCTGATCACATCGGCCTCGCGCACTGGGTGTGCGGCGGCGGCGACAGGAAGCGTTGGGACGTGCGGCTGTGGATGACGCTCGGCGAATACATGCAAGCGCGCGTGATGGCGACCGGGGACGGCTCGAACGCGGGCGGCGAGGCAGCGGCGCGCCACTTCGCGCGGCACGGTCTGAACGACGCGGAATCACTCGACAAGCTGCGCAATCGCAAGAGCTACTACTCGAGCCTCGTGCCGGAGATTCCGGGGCAATACCGCCGTTTGCGCGAGGCCGAGGACGTGAGAATCGGCGGTCGAGCGTGGCGTGTGGTGACGGGCTTCGGCCACTCGCCGGAACACTGTGCGCTGCATTGTGCGGAAACCGGCACGCTGATTTCCGGCGACATGGTGCTGCCGCGCATTTCGACCAACGTATCGGTATTCGATATCGAGCCGGAGGGCTCGCCGCTCGAACTGTACCTGGAGTCGCTCGGCCGCTACGAGACGATGCCCGAGAACACGCTGGTGCTGCCGTCGCATGGCAAGCCGTTTCGCGGAGTGCGCACGCGCGTTCGTCAGTTGCGCGAGCATCACGACGCGCGGCTCGCCGAAGTGCGCGAAGCGTGCGCGGAAAAGCCGCGCAGCGCCGCCGATATCGTGCCGTTGATGTTCAAGCGGCAGCTCGATATCCATCAGATGACGTTTGCGATGGGCGAGGCGCTTGCTCATTTGCATCTGTTGTGGCGGGCGGGAGAGTTGAAGCGGTCGCAAGATGCGGATGGGGTGATTCGGTTTGCGGCGGTGTGATGCTGGCGTATTGATCGCTTTCCATTCGTTCCGCCAATCAAAAGGCCGGGTTGCGCGGTAGCGCAACCGGGCCTTTTGTATGACTCAGCACTATTTGCCGCTGGGGGCGCAACGATTCGGGCGTACCGTTGCGAGCTACTTCAATGGCAAGTCAGATGCAGCATTGCGGAGTTGCTCCGCTCGTCGCTTGTTGAGGTCCGCAACGCAAGCCAAACGGCGGGAGTCGTGCGCATTGCCGGCTCCGCCACCACTTAGTGCAGCTGAAAATTCGCATTGGGTCTCGCGGTACTCAAGGAATTTCCGGTTTGACGTGACGAGTTTTGCCTTGGCCTCGTTGACGTACCTGCTGTCCTCATCCCATTCGGAGAGGGCGTCAGCCATCGCCTCTTCTGCTTGCCCGAGGGCTGTCTGACTGCTCTCTGCTTTTTCTGCCAGACAGTCCCGCATTCCCGTTTGCGAAAACGCGCTGCATTCCTCCCGCAAATCATGCTCGCTCGCAACGGAAGCCGTCGAGGCCGCAAGAACCATTATCGACAAGCAGGCGGCCAGGCCGGAACAGATCCGTTTATATTGCATTGCAGGGCCGGCGGCGTCCTCGCAGCGCGCACTCACTGCACCGCCACGGCGCCAAAATTCTGCCGCCCAAACGGACTCACGTGATACCCGCTCACGTTCGTCCGCGTAATCGCGGCAGCGGTCGGATAGCCAAGCGGAATCCACAGCGCTTCGTCGTGGATGATCTGCTGCGCCGCTTCGTACGCCTTTGTGCGCTTCGCGATATCGGCCGTGGCCTTGCCGTCGGCGATCAGCTTGTCGAGATCCTGATCGCAGAAGCGCGCGAAGTTGATACCCGACTTCACCGCGTTACAACTGAACAGCGGCGACAGATAGTTGTCCGGATCGCCGTTGTCGCCGGCCCAGCCCATGAACAGCGCGTCATGCTGGCCTTGCTTCGCCTGCTTGATCAGCTCACCCCATTCGATCACCTTGACATCCGCCTTCACGCCGATCTTCGCGAAGTCCGCCTGCAGCAGTTCGGCACCGGCCTTCGGATTCGGATTCAGCACGCTGCCATTCGGACGCACCCAGATCGTCGTTTCGAAGCCGTTCGGAAAGCCCGCGTCGGCGAGCAGCTTCTTCGCCTTCGCCGGGTCGTACGGCCAGCCCTTGATCGAGCGGTTGTAGCTCCATGTGTTGGGCGGAAACGGATTCACTGCCGGCGTCGCGGTATTGTCGAACACGGTCTTCAGATACGTCGTGCGGTCGAACGCCATGTTCAGCGCGGCGCGCACCTTCTGATTGTCGAGCGGCTTCTGCTGCGTGTTCAGCGCGACGAAGGCCGTCATGAACGCGGGCGTCTGCACGATCGCGAGCGACTTGTCATCCTTCGCGCCGGCGAGATCCTGCGGCTTCGGCGACAGCGCGATCTGGCATTCGCCGGCCTTCACCTTTTGCGCGCGCACGGTCGCATCGGGCGTGATCGCGTAGATCAGGCGGTCGATCTTCGGCTTTGCCCCCCAGTAGGTCGGGTTCACGTCGTAGCGGATTACCGCGTCTTTCGTATAGCTCTTCAGCACGAACGGGCCGGTGCCGACCGGCTTGGCGTTCAAATCGACCTGCTGGCCGGCCTTCAATAGCTGGTCCGCGTACTCGGCCGAATAGATCGACGCGAAGCCCATCGTCAGGATCGACACGAACGTCGCGTTCGGCTCGTTCAGCTCGAACTTGACCGTGTTGTCGTCGACCTTCGTAATCGACTTGATCAGCTTCGGCAGTCCCATCGACTGCGCGTGCGGGAAGCCGCTGGCGCCCGCCACCTTGTGCCACGGATTGCTGTCGTTGAGCATGCGGTCGAACGTGAAGATCACGTCGTCGGCATCGAGCGCGCGGGTGGGCTTGAAGTAGTCGGTGGTCTGGAACTGCACGTTCGGGCGCAGGTGGAACGTGTAGGTCAGGCCGTCGGGGCTTACTTCCCACTTCTCGGCGAGCGCGGGCACGACCTTCTTCGCGGCTTCGTCGAACGACACCAGCGAGTTGAAGATCACGTCCGCCGATGCATTGGTCGTGACGAGCGAGTTGAACTGCACCACGTCGAAGCCGTCGGGGCTCGATTCGGTACAGACGGTCAGCGGTTTGGCAAGCACGAGCGCGGGCGCCGTGAACAGGATGGCGGCAGTGAGCAGTTTGAAGCGCATGGGATCTCCGGTAACGAGCGCAGTCAGGCAGTGCGTCTGGTTGTCTTTATGGCGGCGATGCGTGAGCGCGCGGCTGAGCGGGCCCGGCGCGCGCGCCTTCGCGAAAGCTTATCGAAGGGCCATTATGGCGACAACCATTTAATCGACATATCCATATGGAACGGCGCGGCGACGTTGCCGCTTCAAGCGGCCGCGGCCTCGCGTAACAGATAGCCGATGCCGTCGATCGCGCGCACGCCGTACCATGACGTCATTTCCCCGTCGATCAGCTTGATGCGCTTGCCGGTGAGACGCGGATCGCGCGCGAGCACATCGCGATGCGCGGGCGTGAAGCGGTACGGCTCGCTCGACAGCAGCACGCGGTCAACCTGCGCGAGCCACGGCGCGTCGTCGAAGTCGAGCGTGGGGTAACGCGCAGCGCCCGCGCTGCCGCCGTAGACGTCAGGCAGCGTATGCCAGTTCACGAGGCGCAGCATCGCGGCGATATAGGTGTCGCGCGCGACGCTCATCCACGGTTCGCGCCAGATCAGGTACAGCACGTTTTGTGCGGCGAAGGTGCGGGCGGCGGCTTCGCGCAGACGCGCCTCGAGCGCGCGGCTCAGCCGCCGCGCTTCTTCTTCGCGTCCGAAGATCGCGCCGAGCAGCGCGTACAGCGCGAGGTTGTCGCGCGGAGTCTGCGGATGGGTGACGACGATGTGCGGCACGAACGCGCGCAGTTGCTCCACGGTGTCGCGCTCGTTTTCGTCGACATTGACGAGAAGGTGGGTGGGTTGCAGCGCGCGGATCGCGTCGAGCTTGACGGCCTTGGTGCCGCCGACCTTCGGCACCGCGCGGACCTTGTCGCGCGGATGCACGCAAAAGCCGGTGCGTCCGACGATCTGCCGCTCGAGGCCGAGCGCGAATAGTGTTTCGGTGAGGCTCGGCACCAGCGAGACGATGCGCGCATCGGCGCCCGCGATATCGTGCGCGACGCCGGCTGCATCGACCGCACGGGTTGGCATGGTCTACTCGGTGGCGGCGCGCGGCTTGCGCGGCGCGCGCTCGAACACGCGGTCGTAGAGCCGGCGCGGCAACACATGCAGCAGCATCGCGGCCACGCGCATCTGCCACGGAAACACTGCGAACGCCGTCTGCCGTTCGACCGCCCCGGCGACCTTCGCCGCGAAGCGGTCGGCGTCCATCAGGAACGGCATGTTGTACGGGTTGTGCTCGGTCGTCGGCGTGCGGATATAGCCGGGCGCGATCGTGACGACGCCGACGCCGAATGGCCGCATCTCGACGCGCAACGCTTCCAGATACTTGAGCGCGGCCGACTTCGACGCGCTGTACGCTCCCGAGCCCGGCAGGCCACGCACGCCGGCGACGCTCGCAATGCCGACCAGCGTGCCGCGCTTCGAATCCGCCATCGCGGCGGCGAACGGCTCGAACGTCGCGACCATGCCGAAGTAATTGATGTCCATCACCTCGCGGAACGTGCGCAGATCGCCGTGACCGGTCAGCGCGCCACGGCTGATGCCGGCGTTGGCGATCACGATGTCGGGCAGGCCGTGCTCGGCGATGAAGCGCGCGGCCGCATCGGCGAGCGCTTGCGCGTCACGCACGTCGAGCGCATAGATCGAGACGGTGTTCTGGGGATGGGACTGCTGGAACGCGGCGAGCGCGTCGCCGCGCCGGGCGACGAGGCCGAGAATCGCGCCGCGCCGCGCGTATTCGCGGGCGAGCGCGAGGCCGATGCCGCTCGAAGCGCCGGTAATGAAAACCTTCAGCGTTGAGTTCATACCGGCGCCTCGTGATTACATCTTCTTGGCGCGGACTTGCGAGACGAGGTAATCGAGCACCTGGATCGTGCCCGGCAGGGTGCCGGTCGCGGCCGGGCCGGTCAGATACTTGCCCTGCACGGCGAGCGTCGGCACGCCGTCGATCTTGAAGCCGTCGAGCAGTTTCTTGTCCTTCTGCAGCGCGCTTTGCGTCGAGAACGAGTTGTACGCTTCCATGTACTTCTTTGGATCGACGCCGAGCTTCGCGAGGAATTTGGCCTGGTCTTCCGGCGTCAGCAGATAGTTCTTGTTGACGTGGATTTCGTTGAAGACCTTCGGCGTCAGTTCGTTCGCGACGCCGAGCGCGTCGAGCGCATGGTACATCTTCGAGTGCGGGATGAAGTCGTCGCGGAAGGCGACCGGCACGCGGCGGAACACCACGTCCGGGCCCTGCTTCTTGACCCACGCTTCGAGGAACGGATCGAATTCATTGCAATGCGGGCAGCCATACCAGAAGAATTCGATGACTTCGATCTTGCCGGCCGGCACGTCGGTCGGCTGCGGCGTGGCCAGCACGGTGTAGTCCTTGCCGGCGACCGGCGCGGCGGGCGACGCATGCGCGCTGGCCGCGATCAGTCCCAGCGAGAGAAACAGGATGCTCAGCAGTTTTTTCATGTTGTGTAGACCCAGATAAGGCGGTAGCGCGGTGACGCCTCGCGAAAGGCCCGTCGCCGCTGGTCGGATTCGGCGTGGCCGCCCGCCACAATACAGGTCGAAGCGGCCATCGTGCTTCTGACTTGCGCGCCGCGCCGATAGTTCGACGCGCCGCGCGAGCCGGCGTTACCGTTTATTTATTGTTTGGTGAAGCGGATCACCGCGGTATCGACACCGGCGTCCGACAGACGCTGACGGCTCGAGTTCATGTCCTCGAACTTCGAGAACGGCCCGATGCGCACGCGGTAGTACGTGACGCCGCCGGCATCGCGCTGCGTGACTTTCGACTCGAAGCCCTGGAACGCGAGACGTGCGCGCTGCTGTTCGGCGTCGGCAGCGGTCTTGTACGCGCCGACCTGCAGGAAGTAGCCGGTGTTGGCGTCGGCCGGCGCCGGCGCCGGCGCGGGCGCCGAGCCCGGCTTGATGTTGGCCACGGTGGTCGAGGTCGTGCTCTTCGGCGCGGAACCTGCCGCGGTGGCAGCCGGCGCGCTCGACGTTTGCGGCTTCTTCGCCGGCGCCGGCGCGGCGATGCCGCCGGTGCCGTTATCCTGAGCGGGATTCGGCGCGACCGCCGTGCCGTTGTTGTTGGCATTGCCCGCCGACGGCGGCACTTCGACGATCTGCGGTTCTTGGAGCATGCCCGTCTGGGTTTGCGCGTTGGTCTGACCCGGCGCAGTGTTCGGCGGTGCGGGTTGCGCGGCCTGCGGCACCGGCTGGCCCGGCGTCTTGCCTTGCAGCGGACGGTTCGGATCGTATTGCGCCTGGCTCCCGCCGTTGTCCGTTGCCGCCGGCGGGGCGACTTTCGACACGAACGGCGTAGGCGCCCGGGTGATGTAGAGCGCCACCACTACCGCGATCGCCAGGCCGACGATCAGGCCCAGCACGATACCGAGAAAAGTGCCCCCGGTCTGCTTCGATTGCTTTGTTGTGCGGCGTGGTTTTGCCATCGTACGAATCACCTGCAAAAGGAATCCAGAAACGGCCGTCGATTATAGCGACGGCCGCGCGCTTATGACGCTGGAGGAATTACATCTTGACGGGGGCGGAGACGCCGATCGTCGCGAGACCGTTCGCCAGCACCTGGCGCGTGGCCGCGAGCAGCGCGACGCGAGCGTTGCGTTCGGCCGCATCGTCGACCAGCACGCGCTCGGCACGATCATTGTAGAACGAGTGAAATTCCCCGGCGAGTTCGCGCAGGTAGAACGCGACCGCGTGCGGGGCGAGTTCGTCGGCGGCATGCTGCAGCATGTCGGGGAATTCGGCGAGCTTGTTGAGCAGCGCCATCGAGCGCTCGCTCGTGAGCGGCGCGAGATCCACGCTCGCGAGCGTGCTCTCGTGGAGGCCGTAGCGCGCGTTGCACTCGGCGATCACCGAGCAGATGCGCGCGTGCGCGTATTGCACGTAGTGCACCGGGTTCTCGTCGTTCTGCTTCAGCGCGAGGTCGATGTCGAACACGAACTCGGTGTCCGCCTTGCGCGAAATCAGGAAGAAACGCACCGCGTCGCGGCCGCGGCGAATGGTTTCCTCGTCGATCAGATCGACGGCTGCTTCCGAGCCCGGCATCGCGCCGCCCGACCATTCGATCAGATCGCGCACCGTCACGTAGCTACCCGCACGCTTCGAGATCTTCACCTCTTCGCCGTTGCGCATGACCGTGACCATCTTGTGCAGGATGTAGTCGGGGTAGCCCTTCGGAATGCCGATGCCGAGACCCTGCAGGCCTGCGCGCACGCGCGCGATCGTGCCGTGGTGATCCGAGCCCTGCACGTTGATGACCTTCGTGAAGCCGCGTTCCCACTTCGCGACGTGATAGGCGACGTCCGGCACGAAGTACGTGTAGGTGCCGTCGGTCTTGCGCATCACGCGGTCCTTGTCGTCGCCGTCGTCGGTGGTGCGCAGCCACAGCGCGCCTTCCTGCTCGTAGGTCTTGCCCGCGGCGATCAGCGCGTCGACCGTTTTCTCGACGCGCCCTTCCGTGTACAGCGACGATTCCAGGTAGTACTGGTCGAACTTCACGCCGAACGCCTGCAGGTCCATGTCCTGCTCGCGGCGCAGATACGTCACGGCGAAGCGGCGGATCGCCTCGAGGTTTTCGACATCGCGCGCGCCGGTGACGGGCTCGCCGTCGCTCGCCTCGACCGTGGCGCCATTCAGATAGTCCCTGGCGATGTCGGCGATGTACTCGCCGTTGTAGGCCGACGCGGGCCAGCCTTCGTCGCCGGGGGCGAGGCCGCGAGCGCGTGCCTGGGTCGACAGCGCGAGCGTGTGGATCTGCACGCCGGCGTCGTTGTAGTAGAACTCGCGGTGCACGTCCCAGCCCTGCGAGGCGAGCACGTTCGCGAGCGCGTCGCCGAGGGCGGCCTGGCGGCCATGACCGACATGCAGCGGACCGGTCGGGTTGGCCGACACGAATTCGATCAGCACGTGCTTGCCGGCGTCGCGCTGCGAGCGGCCGTACGCGCCCCGCTCGGCGAACACGGCGGCAATCACGCCTTGCTTGGCCGCGGCCGTGAGGCGCAGGTTGATGAAGCCGGGGCCCGCCACTTCGGCGGTGTCGATCAGGCCTTTGGCCTGCGCATTGGCGAGCAGCGCATCGACGATCTGTTGTGCGAGCTGGCGCGGATTGGAGCGCAGCGGCTTGGCGAGCTGCATCGCGACGTTGCACGCGACGTCGCCGTGCGCGGCGACTTTCGGGCGCTCCAGCGCGATGGCGGGCGAGACGAAAGCGGCTTCGGTCGCGCCTTGGGTGGCAGTCGCGACCTGCTTCACCGTTTCGGCGAGCAGTGTTTCGAGTGTTTGTTTATGTGCGGGCAGCATGCTTGTTGCAAGTCCAGTGAGACGATCCGGTAAGGCGGAAGAGGCACCGGCCGCAGCCGGCGTCGGAAGCGTGGAACGCGGCCGCGCGCTTTGCGGCGCTGATGACGCCGACGGCAGATTGGCCCCGAAGGCGGTGCGCCGAGACGCAACTCAAACTGCGCAACGCGGCGGGCGCCGTTACGCAGCCTTGCGCGGCACGCGGATCGCAATCGATGAATCGACGCCCCAGTCTTACCCGTGCTCCCTGCAATGCTCGTCGAGCCTCGCCGCAGGCGGCGCTGGGCGGCGCGCTTTTCCGTTTCAGACGGATTTTAGCAGGTGCTAATATGTTCAATGAGATGCCTGCGAGGGGCTGTGGCCGCCGAGCCTTGTCGGCGGCCGCGTCAGGCGCGCCGTTGCCACCCGCGGGAGGATCGTGCGTCAACCCGCCATAACGAAAAAGGGAACAGTCATGCTGATTACTTTCAAGTGCCGCGCCTCCCCGGACGTGATGATGCTGGAGAATCTTGCGCAATATCTGGTCGGCATTGTCGGCAAACGCCTTGGACAGCGGGGCGTCATCACTCACGACGAACTGGGCCCGGCCATCGAGAAGCTCGAAGCGGCGATCGTCTCCGACAAGCAGGAGCGCGCCGAGCACGAGGGCCATTTCCATGAGGGCGAAGACGGCCACGATCGTCATGAGATTCCGCCTGGACTCGCACAGCGCGCATATCCGTTTCTCGACATGCTGCGCGCGGCGCAGAAGGCAAACGCGGATATCGTCTGGGGGCTTTGATTTCTGCGGGGTTCGAGCGCTGCGGCCCCTTCGGAGCGAGTCGTCAGCGTTGTGGCGCAAACAGGAAAAGAGCCCGCTCGCCGCGGGCTCCAGACTGCTGACCAACCCCACGTTTTTCGGAGCGTGGGGTTTTGTTTTTCAGGCGAGGCGAGTTTTGTCGTGGGGTCCGAGAATTTGGGCGATGAAAGCCAGTATCGAGCTGGCGAGGCGCTGCACCCGGGTGCCAGCGCCGTAAGACGCGCATAGACACGCCCGCAGGCGTGCCACCAGCAGGGCGATCTTCTTGATGTTCTGCGCGGCCGCGCCCAGC
>NZ_JAJITC010000039.1 GCF_020881035.1 Paraburkholderia translucens | reverse complement strand
CGCGGATACTCGGCGACGCCGACGCGATGAAGGCTGGCGCCGCTACGCAGCGCCAGCCTTCATCGCAAAACAACGGGACCGTGACAACTACCCGGGAGTAACATCATTCCGTGAGGCAACACGCGGCGCCAAGTTAATTGTCGCCGCCCAACCGGGGGCGATATGATTTTTGACGCGAGCCCTCTGGGTTTTACCCTCGGTTTTCGGCTAGCTTGTGGTAGATGGCCTGGAGATCCTCCTGTCGCGCGAGATCTGGACACGCGGCGATGGTTTGGCGGCCGAGGGGCGACAGAATTGCATCCGTTGCGCGTTTGACGACATCAAACGGCAACGCGCCACCATCCTGTTGGCGCTCCATAACACGAAATGCCCAAAGCACAGAACCGGTCGAACTCAATTTTGGCAAAAAGGCTCGCAACTGCTCCAAATGTGCCATGGTGAGCTCGGGGGGCATGGAAGATTGCTCATCTGCATTGATATCTGAGTTTACATCTGTTCTATATAGAGACTTGCCCACTCGGGAGGATGTATTTGGCACTGCAGCCGAATGAGATTTGTTCGGCGTGGCAAGTGCATTTTCCCTTGCGGGCAGATGCGATCCGGGGGCGTCGAGATCGTCGAGAAAACGGGGATCGTCGAGAAATCGGCCTTCGTCGACAAACGCGTACCAAAGACTGCGATCAAACCGGATTCGATTGAAATTCCCTTTTAAAAGGACACCTTTATCCACCAGGTTTTGGAGTGCCCGGCGAATTTTCTTCGGCGATAAATAGGGATAAAGGCCAGCGAAGGTTTCCACGCTGTTATACGTCCACGTGTGATTCTCGTGGAAGTGGCTGCCCTTTTTTCTGTTAAGGCGAATCCAAAATTGGAGATTCCGGATCAGGATCGCTTCGTGAATTCCGTATGTCGATGCAAGCTCGATATTGAAGGAGTGGGCCGTCACTTAGTGCCCCCAGACACGGGGATGGGGGCGGCGTTAACCAGTCGGACCAGCTCAGCAAGTCCGCTTCGCGTAGGCGCCTTCTTTCCCATTACGCGACCTCCTCACCCAGCAACTTGAGCAGGTCGGATTTGCGCCACAGAAGCCGTCCGGACGGCTGCTTGAGGGGCTTGGCGCCGTGGTGATGCCCCTTAGTACAATAATTTTTTCGGACGGTTTGCTCTGCGCAGCGTTGGGTCACTGCAAATTCGCGGGTCGTGAGCAGATCCGGCAAGGTGTCGAGGGTGGTCTGGCGGGCCATTTGGCAACGCTCCGGGACGAAGCCTTGCAGGGCGGCCTTGATGAGATTGATCGCGTGCTGACGTTTCGCTATCAACGCACCAAGTTTCCGCCCTGTTTCAGCAGATAGGTCAGCGTTGACAGCTTCGGTTTGCGGGAGGCTCCCGCGTCAATTCCCGCGTTGCACCCGCATTTCGGCCTCAAGGGCGTCGACAAGTTCTTTTTTTACATCCCGCTGATCATTACGCGGGTGCCCGGCAGTTCGTTCTTCCGCAGCCAGGCGTTTCAGTACGCCACGCGGGCCTTTTACATGCCATGAACTGCCCGCCTGGCGTAATTCTCCTCCCATGCTTCGGAAGCGCGCCAACCGCCGCACCCGGCGCTCGATCGGGGTTTCGTTCTGAGGTTCTGCATGCGATGTTGCTACTTCCGAAGAAGCGAACTGGTTCTCTGCCTCATGTGTACCGGCAGGTCCTACCCAAGAGGCTGAATGCATGGACCGCTCATCAAGCGGCATGATCGTAGCGCCATTGCGAATGATTGGCGGTTCTTGGTCAGGAACCACCGTCCCTGCATTATGGAGCGCCATTGACGCCGCCGAGCCACTCGTAGACGACTTACCATCACCCATAGACGAAACTCCTGATCATCCGAATACTGTAATCAAGTGTACTTTGACTTCTGCACCTTGCTTAAGGTTTGAATTGAGTATCTGCCTGTTCCCGCATCCAGGCCTCAATGCGGTTGTGCCACTCCCGTAGTTCGTCAAGTGTACGGTGTGTGTAGTGCTTTTCCTGAACCGCGGATGGCTTGTGTCCCTGAATCTGCGCTACGCCCCCCGCCGGAACATCTAGCCACTTGGTCTGGGCAAGCCTGGCGAATGATCTGCGCAGACCGTGCTGACCTTGCCCTCAAAAAACGTATCCGTTACTGAGAGTGTGTAAAACTTCAGTGACGGAGGATTGAGCAATGGGTAACCCGAGGGCGCGGTACACGCTGGAATTCAAGGTTGAGGCGGTTCGC
>NZ_JAJITC010000038.1 GCF_020881035.1 Paraburkholderia translucens | reverse complement strand
TGCGTATTCCACGCCAAACCGAACGCTGATTCCACGGCAAGCCGAGCTCGGATTCCACAGCAAAGCGAGCGCCGATTCCACGGCAAACCGAGCAGGGATTCCACGACTGCCCGAGCGCGAATTCCACGCTTAACCGAGCAGTAAGCTGGAGGGACGGCGACGCGGGATAACCATGGCACTCTCGACGATTTTGTCGGGCGTGCGAATGTCGAATAAAAGGTTATCCATGCGTCAAATCAAGGAAGTGCTGCGCCTACGCTTTGTGTGCGAGCGCAGCCAGCGCGAGATCGCGACGACGATCGGCTTGTCGAGCGCAACGGTCTGGGACTACCTGGATCGTGCCCGGCGCGCGCAACTGGACTTCGAGAAGGCGATCGCGTTGGACGAGGCGGCGCTTGAGGCGCTGCTGTTTCCGCCGCCACCGTCGTTAAGCCGTACACGCCCGATGCCAAACTGGCCGTTGGTGCACCGTGAGCTTGGCAGGAAAGGCGTAACGCTCGACCTGCTGTGGAACGAGTACAGGGCCCAGGAACCCGAAGGCTACGGCTACAGCTGGTTCTGCAAGCATTACGAGCGATGGGCGGCAGCCTTGCCGGTCACGCTGCGCCAGACACATACGCCCGGCGAGAAGCTGTTCATCGACTACTCGGGCAACAGACTGGGGATCGTTGATCCGCACACTGGCGAAATCCGCGAGGCGGAGTTGTTCGTCGCGACGCTCGGTGCGTCCAACTACACGTATGCCGAAGCCACCTGGACCCAGCAGCTCGAAGACTGGATCGGCTCGCATGTGCGCGCGTTGAACTTCATTGGCGGATGTGTCGAGATCCTGGTCCCCGACAACCTGAAGTCTGGCGTGCATAAGGCCGACTTCTACGATCCGGTTCTCAACCGGACCTATGGCGAGATGGCCGCCCATTACTCCATGGCGATCATCCCGGCCCGCAAACGTCGGCCCCGCGACAAGGCAAAGGTCGAGCAGTCGGTACTCCTGGCGCAGCGCTGGATTCTGGCGCGGCTGCGCAATCAGCGGCTGTTCAGCCTCGACGAAGCCAATCGCGCTATCGCAGCACTGCTCGTCGACCTGAACAACAGGCCGTTCAAGAAGCTGCCCGGCTGCCGCCGCAGCGCCTTCGAGGAGCTTGATCGCCCGGCACTTCGCCCGCTGCCAGAAAGGCCTTACCAGTACGCGCAGTGGAAGGTTGCCCGCGTCGGCATTGATTACCATGTCGAGCTTGACGAGCACTTTTACTCCGTCTCGTACTGTCACGCCCGCGAGCAGGTCGACGTGCGCCATACGAAGACGACTGTCGAGATCTTCCTGCGCGGCCAGCGTATCGCCGCTCATGCCAGGAGCGAACGCCGCGGCCATCACACCACGATCGACGCGCACATGCCGCCGAATCATCGGGCGGCCACCACCGAGTGGAATCCGCAACGGCTGATCAACTGGGCCGTCGACATCGGACCGCACACCGCAGCGGTCATCGAACACCTGCTTGGTGGCCGTCAGCATCCTCAGCAGGCGTACCGCGCCTGCCTGGGTGTACTGCGCATGGGCAAGGACTACGGCAGCACGCGGCTGGAAGCCGCCTGCCAGCGCGCCATTGATCTGAAATCGCCAACGTACCGCTTCATCGCCTCGACGCTGAAGAATGGTCTGGAATGCAAAACCGAAACGGCCGCCGCCCAGACCGAACTGCCGCTCGCTCACGCCAACGTGCGCGGTCCGTCCTACTACCACTGAAAGGAGATCATTGACATGCTGCATCACCCGACCGTTGAACGGCTGCACGAGCTGCGCCTGTTCGGCATGGCCGCTGCGCTGGCCGAACAGCAATCCCAGGGCAGCATCGACCAGCTCGGCTTCGAGGAGCGCCTGGGACTGCTCGTCGAACGTGAAGCAAGCGAACGCCAGTCGCGCCTGCTCTCGGCGCGGCTGCGTCGCGCGAAGCTGCGCTTCCCCGACGCGGTACCTGAAGACATTAACTACCGCGCGCCCCGCGGGCTGGATCGCGCGCTACTCGCCCGACTGCTTGCCGGCGAATGGATACGGGCGCACCAGAATGTGATTCTGGTCGCACCAACCGGGCTCGGTAAAAGCTGGCTTGCGTGCGCGCTGGTCAACCAGGCGTGCCGGCAAGGCTTCTCGGCCTGCTACCTGCGCATGCCGAAGTTCAACGAGGAGATGGCCATCGCACACGGGAGCGGGGGCTACGCGAAGCTGCTCTCGCAATGGGCCAAGACCGACATCCTCGTCATGGATGACCTGGCGATGGCGCCGCTGTCGGATTCGGCGCGGCGCGACCTGCTCGAAGTCCTCGACGACCGGCACGGGCGGCATTCGACGATCGTTACCAGCCAGATTCCAGTCGACAGTTGGCATGCCGCGATTGGCGATCCGACGCTTGCTGACGCCATTCTCGACCGGCTCGTTCACAACGCGCATCGCTTGACGCTCTCGGGCGAGTCGATGCGCAAGCGCCGAAATGGTTTGACCACCGACGGCGAGGAGGAGTAAAAGAGCTCACCCCGCATCGCCGCGTCCGCAGCGCTCGCTTTGCTGTGGAATCGCTGCTCGACTTCGCGTGGAATGCCCGCTCGCCTTGCCGTGGAACGGCTGCTCGATTTGCGCGGAATACGCA
>NZ_JAJITC010000037.1 GCF_020881035.1 Paraburkholderia translucens | reverse complement strand
CGTCGTGTTGTCATGCTGAGCTGCCTCGCCATAAGTCGCTCCCGCCAGCATTCTGACGGGTAGCAAATTACATGAGGCAATGCCCGTGGCTCGGTAACAAAAAAACTGAGTCAATGCGCCGGTCGACCGGGATGATTGTTGGTCGTTATCCGGTCATGGTTGTCGCTCCTTGTTGTTGATTGTCGCCGGATGATTGTCGGCGCCTGTTGTTCTGTTTGTCGCTGGCGGTGCGACGACGATAACTTTCGACATTCATCTCGAAGATCGTCGAGTGATGGACGAGCCGGTCGATTGCAGCGACGGTCATGCCGGGATCAGGAAACACGTCATTCCAGCCCGAGAACGGCTGGTTAGCGGTGATCAGGAGGCTACGGCGCTCGTATCTTTCGGCAATGAGCTCGAACAGCACGCTGGTTTCGGCCTGATCCTTCCGGGCATATGACAGATCGTCCAGGATGATCAGGTCGAAGCGGTCGAGCTTGGCAAGAGCTGAGGGCAACTGCAGGCTCTGACGCGCAGCCTGCAGCTTCTGCACGAGTTCGCTGGTACGCGTGAACAACACCCGGTAGCCGGCGTCAATCAACGCGTGTCCGATGGCCGAACCCAGATGACTTTTGCCGGCTCCGGGCGGGCCGAACAGGAGCGCCGTGGCGCCTTTCTCAAGCCACGAATCGCCGGTCGCGAGCGCCATGACGTGTGCCTTTGACACCATCGGCACCATGCTGAAGTCGAAGGTCGCAAGCGTCTTGGTCGGGTCCAGATGTGACTCGGCGCGGTGTCGTTCGATGCGCCGTTTGGCTCGCTCGGCCAGTTCGTGTTCGAGCAGTGCGCCAATGAGCCGCGTGGCCTGCCAGCCCTCCTTGTCGGAGCGCTCCGCAAACCCGGGCCACAGGCGGGCGATGGTCGGCAGGCGCAGTTCATTGAGCATCAAGGCAAGACGGCCGGCATCGTAAGCGGGCGTGCTCATGCGACCTCCTTGCCGAGCAGGTCGTCATAGCTGCTTGCGGGTGGCATTTGGACATTGACGACGGGGCAATCGGCGTGACGCGGCGCGAACTCCTCGCGTAGAGCCTTCAGATCAGGCAGCTTGCCGTCAACCAGCAACGTGTTGAGGCGCGCGGCCAGCACGGCCTCGACGCCATCGAGAGCGGCGAGTTCAAGCAATCCAACGATGACCTTGCACGCATCGCGCTGCGTCAGCCTTGCCTCCAGCTGTTCCCACGTCCGGCGATACGCCTCACGTGGAAACAGCTCGTCTCGAAACGCAAGCCCCTTGAAGGCCTGCGGCTTGCGTTTGAGGCTCTCAATAAAGTGTCGGTAATCCAGCGCGCGGCGGTTGTCGCCGGCACGCGAGCCGCGCGAGGTGCTATGCACCAGCGCGCCCGACAGATAGCAGTCGAGCCTGTCACCATACACGCGCACCTTCAGGCGATGCCCGATCAGGCGCGACGGCGCGCTGTACAGAATGCCGCGTACAGTGAACGTGCTGCAACGTGTAACGCGCGCTTCTTCCTCGACGAAGTCGGTCGTGCGCCTTAACGGCAAATCCATGAGCTGCTCGCGCTCAAGGCGGAACGCTGCTGCGTTGCGCCGGTTGCGACGCATGACGACCTCGCGCAGAAACTCATCGTAGGCCGCACGATCGACGAAGTCCCGGTGACCGCGCAACATCAACGCCTGGTCGACGGCTTCCTTCAGATAGCGATGCGATGACTCAACGCTACCGTTCTCGTGACCCAGGCCGCGATTGTTGCGTGTCCCGGTCATGCCATAGTGCTCGAGCAGCGCCGCATAGCGCACCGTGAAGTCGTCTTCATCCGCGAGGTTTCTGAACGCCGCCGACAGACTGTCGGTGCGATGTTCGCGCGGACATCCCCCGGCCTGCCATAGTGCATTTTGCAATCCCATGGACAGTGCTTCGAAGCTCTCGCCACCTTCAACGACATTGGCGTATTCCCAGCGCGAGAACGCGAGCACGAAGTGGTACAGCCGGTGTTCGAATGGCAGGCCAGCGATCGTCACTCGCAGTTCGGCCATGTCGGTAAAGTCGGACAGGCCGCGTGCGCCGGGCTCATGCAGCTGCGGGAAGAAGACTTCCTTCGGTGGGCCGGACGTCGCCCGCCAGTGCCGCACGCGGCGCTCGAGTGTGCGGCGTGTGCTATCGGGATACTCGCCGGGATGATCGTCCTGCAGCTTGCGCAGGATCGTGATCGCCTGGAGTTGCGGCGCGTTCGCGAGCATCGGAACGACTTCAGTATCCCAGACGTCGGCGAAGGGATCGGGACGGGAACGCCAGTAACGACGCGGTTTCTGTGATGGCAGTACGGTGGCCCGTTCTATGCGCCGGGCGCTGCGGACACTGATGCCGGCCTTGGGCGGCGGCGATCTCCTGCGAGTGGTGTTTGCGTTTGGACATGTAGAGGCGAACCTGTTGGTCGGTAATGCGGGTTCCAGACATGTAGCTGATCGCTTTCTTATTCGATCAGCCATCGTAGAGCCCAGCCGACTCGGCGCCGCCGGTGGGGAGAACTCTCCGGCGGCTACGCCGCCTCCGACTTCTCCCCACCGGCCAAAACCTTCGCCGCTACACCGGCCAAAATGATTGTCGCCCTCCAGACGGCCCGCGCTGGACCCGGTGGTGATGTTCAAACTGCTGTTCATCGGCTACCTGTTCGGGGTGCGCAGCGAGCGCCAGCTCATGCGCGAGGTGCAGGTCAATGTGGCCTACCGGTGGTTCGCGCGGTTCCGGCTGACCGACCGTGTGCCCGATGCCTCGACGTTCTCGCAGAACCGGCGCCGGCGCTTTACCGACACGACGGTCTATCAGGAGATCTTCGACGCGATCGTGCAGCAGGCGATGGGACGCGGCATGGTCGAGGGGCGCGTGCTGTACACCGACAGTACGCACCTGAAGGCCAACGCCAACAAGAGGAAGTTCGATCTGGTGCAGGTTGAGCAGACGCCGTCGGCGTATCTGGCCGCACTGGATGCCGCGGTCGATGCAGACCGTGCCGCCCACGATAAAAAGCCGCTCAGACGGGACGGGCGCGGGCAGAAGGACGATAACGACGACAGTGCGGCTTCATCGGGTTCGACGGGCGCAGCACAGCAGAAGGAAACGAAGATCAGCCGCACTGACCCGGACAGCGGCTACATGGTGCGCGACGACAAGCC
>NZ_JAJITC010000036.1:0-3159 GCF_020881035.1 Paraburkholderia translucens | reverse complement strand
CACAGAGACGCACCCGTTATAGGGTCAAGCGAACAAGTGCATGTGGTGGATGCCTTGGCGATCACAGGCGATGAAGGACGCGGTAGCCTGCGAAAAGCGACGGGGAGCTGGCAAACGAGCTTTGATCCGTCGATGTCCGAATGGGGAAACCCACTCCGTATGGAGTATCCATGACTGAATCCATAGGTCATGTGAAGCGAACGCGGTGAACTGAAACATCTAAGTAACCGCAGGAAAAGAAATCAACCGAGATTCCCAGAGTAGTGGCGAGCGAAATGGGAGCAGCCTGTACACGTTATCTGTACTGTTAGCCGAACGCTCTGGAAAGTGCGGCCATAGCGGGTGATAGCCCCGTAGGCGAAAGCAGTGTGGAAGGACTGGGTGTACGAGAAGTAGGGCGGGACACGTGAAATCCTGTCTGAAGATGGGGGGACCATCCTCCAAGGCTAAATACTCGTGATCGACCGATAGTGAACCAGTACCGTGAGGGAAAGGCGAAAAGAACCCCGGGAGGGGAGTGAAACAGATCCTGAAACCGCATGCATACAAACAGTCGGAGCCTCTGCGAAGGGGTGACGGCGTACCTTTTGTATAATGGGTCAGCGACTTACATTCAGTGGCGAGCTTAACCGATTAGGGCAGGCGTAGCGAAAGCGAGTCCGAACAGGGCGTCCAGTCGCTGGGTGTAGACCCGAAACCAGGTGATCTATCCATGGCCAGGTTGAAGGCACGGTAACACGTGCTGGAGGACCGAACCCACTAACGTTGAAAAGTTAGGGGATGAGCTGTGGATAGGGGTGAAAGGCTAAACAAACCTGGAAATAGCTGGTTCTCTCCGAAAACTATTTAGGTAGTGCCTCGTGTATCACCTTCGGGGGTAGAGCACTGTCATGGTTGTGGGGTCCATTGCGGATTACTACGCCATAGCAAACTCCGAATACCGAAGAGTGCAATCACGGGAGACAGACATCGGGTGCTAACGTCCGGTGTCAAGAGGGAAACAACCCAGACCGCCAGCTAAGGTCCCCAAATATGGCTAAGTGGGAAACGAAGTGGGAAGGCTAAAACAGTCAGGAGGTTGGCTTAGAAGCAGCCACCCTTTAAAGAAAGCGTAATAGCTCACTGATCGAGTCGTCCTGCGCGGAAGATGTAACGGGGCTAAGCCATATACCGAAGCTGCGGATGCACATTTATGTGCATGGTAGGAGAGCGTTCCGTAAGCCTGCGAAGGTGCACCGGAAGGTGTGCTGGAGGTATCGGAAGTGCGAATGCTGACATGAGTAGCGATAAAGGGGGTGAAAGGCCCCCTCGCCGTAAGCCCAAGGTTTCCTACGCAACGTTCATCGGCGTAGGGTGAGTCGGCCCCTAAGGCGAGGCAGAAATGCGTAGCTGATGGGAAGCAGATTAATATTTCTGCACCATTGTGAAATGCGATGGGGGGACGGATCGCGGAAGGTTGTCCGGGTGTTGGAAGTCCCGGTCGCTGCATTGGAGAGGGTGCTTTGGCAAATCCGGGCACAGGACTCAAGGGTGTGGCGCGAGCTTCTTCGGAAGCGAAGCAACTGGAAGGGGTTCCAGGAAAAGCCTCTAAGCTTCAGTTTCACGATGACCGTACCGCAAACCGACACAGGTGGGCGAGATGAGTATTCTAAGGCGCTTGAGAGAACTCGGGAGAAGGAACTCGGCAAATTGGTACCGTAACTTCGGGATAAGGTACGCCCTGGTAGCTTGACTGGCCTGCGCCAGAAGGGTGAAGGGGTTGCAATAAACTGGTGGCTGCGACTGTTTAATAAAAACACAGCACTCTGCAAACACGAAAGTGGACGTATAGGGTGTGACGCCTGCCCGGTGCCGGAAGATTAAATGATGGGGTGCAAGCTCCTGATTGAAGTCCCGGTAAACGGCGGCCGTAACTATAACGGTCCTAAGGTAGCGAAATTCCTTGTCGGGTAAGTTCCGACCTGCACGAATGGCGTAACGATGGCCACACTGTCTCCTCCCGAGACTCAGCGAAGTTGAAGTGTTTGTGATGATGCAATCTCCCCGCGGCTAGACGGAAAGACCCCATGAACCTTTACTGTAGCTTTGCATTGGACTTTGAACCGGTCTGTGTAGGATAGGTGGGAGGCTGTGAAGCGTGAACGCCAGTTTGCGTGGAGCCGTCCTTGAAATACCACCCTGATCTGTTTGAGGTTCTAACCTTGGGCCCTGAAGCGGGCCTGGGGACAGTGCATGGTAGGCAGTTTGACTGGGGCGGTCTCCTCCCAAAGTGTAACGGAGGAGTACGAAGGTACGCTAGGTACGGTCGGAAATCGTGCTGATAGTGCAATGGCATAAGCGTGCTTGACTGTGAGACTGACAAGTCGAACAGGTGCGAAAGCAGGTCATAGTGATCCGGTGGTTCTGTATGGAAGGGCCATCGCTCAACGGATAAAAGGTACTCTGGGGATAACAGGCTGATACCGCCCAAGAGTTCATATCGACGGCGGTGTTTGGCACCTCGATGTCGGCTCATCTCATCCTGGGGCTGTAGCCGGTCCCAAGGGTATGGCTGTTCGCCATTTAAAGAGGTACGTGAGCTGGGTTTAAAACGTCGTGAGACAGTTTGGTCCCTATCTGCCGTGGGCGCTGGATATTTGAAGGGGGCTGCTCCTAGTACGAGAGGACCGGAGTGGACGAACCTCTGGTGTACCGGTTGTCACGCCAGTGGCATCGCCGGGTAGCTATGTTCGGAAGAGATAACCGCTGAAAGCATCTAAGCGGGAAACTCGCCTTAAGATGAGATATCCCCGGGGCTGCGAGCCCCTTGAAGGGTCGTTCAAGACCAGGACGTTGATAGGTCAGGTGTGCACGTACAGTAATGTACTGAGCTAACTGATACTAATTGCCCGTAAGGCTTGATCCTATAACCGGTGGGTTTCACCGGTCGGGATCCGTGTTGTGCCAGATCGGCAACACAACCCCTCCACACGCATCCTTTACGCTTCTTCCCGATTGGCTGTGGCGCACTCCCTTGCGACGCAGCAACCCGTCATGCCTGATGACCATAGCGAGTCGGTCCCACCCCTTCCCATCCCGAACAGGACCGTGAAACGACTCCACGCCGATGATAGTGCGGATTGCCCGTGTGAAAGTAGGTAATCGTCAGGCTCCTTACCC
>NZ_JAJITC010000035.1 GCF_020881035.1 Paraburkholderia translucens | reverse complement strand
CGATGATAGTGCGGATTGCCCGTGTGAAAGTAGGTAATCGTCAGGCTCCTTACCCGGACCAGAAACCCCACCCAGCGCGGTGGGGTTTCTGCGTTTACGCGCCCGTCATCGAAAAAGATGACGGGTTCAGCTGAACACGAACCAAAACGCGAGCGAAAGGATGGTATTGAAGGTCGCCGGCTTTGCCGGGCTCGTGGGCGTTTTGCCGCAGAAAGGAGCGCCAGGACGCGCAGCAGATCAGGCCTGCATCTTCACGATGCCACACGTACCGGCGTGATTGAAGCGTGAACATGCCCTACTTCGAAGACGCGTTGCCGCGATTCGAAGAGGGCAAGTACTCGTCGTTGCTCGACCGCGTTATTCGAGCGCGGCAGCCGGGCCGAAGAACTCATAACGGCTCTGCGATTCCGGCACGCCAATCGCCTTCAGGCCTTTCTTGATCGCCTTCATGAACGCGATCGGCCCGAGGAAGTACACGTCGACGTCGCGCGTTTCCGGGAGCCACTTCTTCAGATTCGCTTCATCGACGTAGCCGAGTGCGTTAGCATCGGCATCACCCGCACGACGCTGCTCATAGCAATAGAAGCGCTTCAGTTGCGGATGACGCGCGGCCAATGCGTCAATCGTGTCGCGGAATGCATGCACGCCACCGTGACGGGCTGCGTGAATGAAATGCACTGGACGATTGGTCTTCAGCGCGGCTTGCAGCATTGCCATCGTCGGCGTGATGCCAACGCCGCCGCTGATCAACACCAAAGGCTTGTCGCCAGGCTGCAGCGTAAATTCGCCGGCCGGCGCGAACAATTCGAGCGTGTCGTTTTCCTGAATCTGCTCATGCAGATACTTCGACACGGTGCCATTCGGTTCGCGCTTCACGCTGATGCGATATTCGCGCCCATCGCTCATTGCGGACAACGAATAGTTGCGACGCACTTCTTCGCCGTTGATCACCAGACGCACGCCAATGTACTGCCCCGGCTGAAACGCGAGCAATTCGCGGCCATCGTCCGGACGCAGATAGAACGACGTGATCTCGTCGCTTTCCCGCACTTTGCGGGCGACGCGGAACCGTCGCGTGCCGCGCCAGCCGCCGGGTGCCGCTTCGCTCTCGGCATAAATCTTCTCTTCGAGGTCGATCAACAGATCAGCGAGTTGTTGATACGCGGCAGCCCACGCTTCGATCACGGCATCGGTAGCGACGTCCGCGCCGAGTACTTCGCGAATCGCGCGCAGCAGGCACTTGCCGACGATCGGATAGTGTTCGGGCTGCACGTTCAACGACACGTGCTTGTTGATGATCTGCGCGACCAGCCCACCCAACTGATCGAGCTGATCGATATGACGCGCGTACATCAAAACGCCGTTGGCCAGCGCGCGCGGCTGCATACCGCTCGCCTGATTGGCCTGATTGAACATCGGGCGCACTTCCGGATGCTCGCTGAGCAACAGGTTATAGAAGTGCGTGGTGAGCGCCTCTCCGCCGCTTTCGAGGAGCGGCACGGTTGCTTTGATGATGGCGCGGTGTTCGGCGGATAGCATAGTTAAAGTCCAGATGAAGTCAGTTGAAGAGTCTGTCTACTCAGCGAGTACAGCAGCCGGTTAGGCAGACCGGGACTACTATCCACGATTCGTGCCAAGTATAAAATGCATTAAGATCAATGACCTGGCGATTAAGATGGTTAATTCGACCCTAGTCGAAATGACTCGGACCACAGTCAATCTGACTGCAGGAGCCGTCCTCGACGTGTTGACCCCGCTAATTCTCGACCTGTCGCGCGAGCTGTCCGAGCGCGAGCGTTATCGGCGATTGCTGAGCGCGCTGCGCACGCTGTTTCCGGCCGACGCGGCCGCGCTGCTGCGCCTTGAGGGCGATACGCTCGTGCCGCTCGCGATCGATGGTTTGAGCAGCGATACACTCGGGCGGCGTTTTCGCGTCGCCGACCATCCGCGCTTTCAGGAGTTGCTGGCCCAGTCAGGGCCGACGCGCTTCGCTGCCGACTCCGGTCTGCCGGACCCGTATGATGGCCTCGTGCAAGGCATGGCGGCCGGGCATCTCGAAGTGCACGACTGTCTGGGGTGCCCGCTCGTTATCCGCGGCGAGCCTTGGGGGTTGCTCACTCTCGACGCACTCGATCCGGCACGCTTCGATACGATCGACATGGCGTCGCTGCAGGCGTTTCTCGGCCTCGCGGCCGCGACCGTCAGCGTCGTCGAACGCATCGATGCGCTGGCGCGCAATGGCGCGGAGGCGCAGCGCCGCGCTGAAGCCTATCGGCTGGCGAGCAGCGAGAGCCGGCGCGAGCTGATCGGCAGCAGCGAAGCGCATCGCCGCATGATCAAGGAGATCGAGGTAGTGGCCGGTAGCGACCTCACCGTGCTCATCACCGGCGAGACCGGTGTCGGCAAGGAGTTGGTCGCGAATGCGATCCACGCGCTGTCGTCGCGCGCGAACAAGCCGCTGATCAGCCTGAACTGCGCCGCGTTGCCCGACACGCTAGTCGAGAGTGAACTGTTCGGGCACGTGCGCGGCGCGTTTTCGGGGGCGTCCGCAGATCGGCGGGGCAAATTCGAACTCGCGGACGGCGGCACCATTTTCCTCGACGAAGTCGGCGAATTGCCGCTCGCGGTGCAGGCGAAGCTGTTGCGCGTGCTGCAGAACGGCCAGTTGCAGCGCATCGGCTCGGACCACGAACACAGAGTCGACGTGCGGCTGATCGCCGCAACCAATCGCGACCTCGCCGAGGAAGTGCGCGCGGGCCGCTTTCGTGCCGACCTCTATCATCGACTCAGCGTCTACCCGCTGCGCGTACCGCCGTTGCGCGAGCGCGGCCGTGACGTGCTGCTGCTCGCGGGATTCTTCCTCGAAGACAATCGCTCGCGGCTCGGCTTGTTGAGTCTGCGTCTAGCGGCCGATGCACAGGCCGCGTTGCTGCGCTACGCGTGGCCCGGTAACGTGCGCGAACTCGAACATCTGATCGGACGTAGTGCGCTAAAGGCATTGGCGGCCAATCGGGAGCGCTGTCGTATCTTGACGCTGAGTGCAGCAGACTTCGCGTTGTTCGATGCAAAAGATGACGAAACCAATCATGCCGTCACGCAGAGCGAGGAATGCGAGACGCAGGACTTCCGCAGCGCGGTCACCGAGTTCGAACGCAACCTTGTTCTCGAAGCGCTGGTCCGCAACAGGCGGAACTGGGCGGCAGTCGCGCGCGAGCTGGGCCTCGACAGGGCGAATCTGAACCGTCTGGCCAAGCGACTCGGACTCAAATAAGCGGGCAGATGCGGGAGCACGGTCGCAATTCGATGAAGCGGGCCAGGCCGCACCGAATTTCCGATCGCGCCGAAAAAGGATCGCCGGCGCCCCGCGCTGCGCCTAACGTCTTAAGCAAAACCGAAGCCCCGCTTCGACAATGCGAACTTCGCGGAGCGTAGCGCCTCGGTCATAGTAGAGCCGAACAAGGACCAACGCCCGTATCTGGAGACTCCGCCATGTCCGCTGCCTCAGAGAAACTCGAAGATTGGCTCGACAAGCAGGTGATGGTTGAAGACGACATCACCGCGTTTCCGTTGAAAGCGCTCGCCGCCACGCTCGATCGTGAGGAAGGCGGTAACACCGTGCCGCCGTTGTGGCACTGGCTGTACTTTCTGCCAGTGGCACCGCTATCCGAAGTTGGTCCCGACGGTCATCCAAAACGTGGCGGCTTCCTGCCGCCTGTGCCGCTGCCGCGTCGCATGTGGGCCGGAGGCCGGCTCACGTTTCATGCACCGCTGAAGATCGGCGAGCACGCACAGCGCACGTCCACGATCGCCAACATCGAGGACAAGAACGGCCGCTCGGGCCGCCTCGTGTTCGTCACCGTGCAACATTCGATCGAAGTCGCTGGCGAACTGAAGCTCGAGGAGGAGCACGACATCGTCTATCGCGACCCGCCGCTGGAAGGCGCCCGCCCGCAGCGGCCGGTGCCCGCACCCGAAGGCGAAACGTGGCGCCGGACGATCGATGCCGATGCCGTGATGCTATTCCGCTACTCGGCACTGACCTTCAACGGCCATCGCATTCACTACGACCATCCGTACGTCACGCAGGTCGAAGGTTATCCGGGGCTTGTCGTTCACGGTCCGTTGATCGCGACGCTGCTCGTCGATCTCGTGCGGCGCGAACTCCCGCAAGCGACGCTGCAAAGCTTCGCGTTTCGCGCGCTGCGTCCCACGTTCGCGGACCAGACGTTCACGGTATGCGGCAAGCCCGCCGCCGACGGCAAGACCATCGATCTATGGGCCAAGGACCACGAAGGCTATCTGACCATGCGCGCAACCGCCACGCTAGCCTGAATTCCACGAGGCTCGATCATGCAAGCCACGCAACACGAATCGTTCCGGGACATTCGAGAGGCCGTGCGCGATCTGTGCCAGCAGTTTTCCGGCGAGTACTTTCGCAAGATCGACGGCCAGCCACAGCCGGCGCTCGCGGGCGCCGCGCATGCGACGATCTATCCCTATGGGCCCTCATCACCAATATCGTGTCTCTGTTTGCTTTCCTGCACAGCGTAGGTCTCGGTCAAATTTTTGGGAAGAATTTATTCCGGCAACGATCATGTTCGGCGCCCTCTCAGTGCAGATGCGCGCGCCGCGGAGCTTTCGCACCTGTCGGCGGCGGCCACCAGCAACCGGGTCAAGAATCTCGAGGACCAACTCGGCCTCAAGCTGCTCTATCGCACGAGCCGGCGCGTGACGCCGACATCCGCGGGCGAGGCGTTCGTGCATCACGCGCGGCTCGTGCTCGAACGCGTCGAGCATCTGGCCGGCGACATGCCGGAGTACGGCGAGGGCATTAGGGGCGACGTGCATGTTGCCGCCGTTCGCGCGGGGGCTGGTCGACCAGTTGATGGCGGTGGCGGAAGATGAAGGCGTGGTAGAGGCTTGACGCACGGCCGGCGGATATCTGCCGAAGTGCCGTAAGGTTTCCATCTGGAAACGCCGCGGCCCTCTGTCAACCAGTATTTCACTCGGCAAGCATCTTCTTGCCGCGCTAAAAACCCGCGTGTATAGTTTCCGAAATTACTCTTGTTTCGCATCGGAAATAAAAGGAGTTCACATGGACGCGTCCGCTATCCTCGCCGATCTCGGCATTGCCCACGCCGCGCAAGCCGGCGATATCGCGGTTCATTCGCCGATTACCGGCGAGCTCATCGGCCGTGTGGCCAGCCGGACGACGGCAGAGGTCGATGCGGCGCTCGCTCAGGCGCAAGACGCGTTCGCCGTGTGGCGCAACGTGCCGGCGCCGCGCCGTGGGGAGCTGGTGAGGTTGCTCGGCAATCGGCTGCGCGAACAGAAGCACGCGCTCGGCAGCCTCGTCTCGCTGGAGACCGGCAAGATTCTGCAGGAAGGCATGGGCGAAGTGCAGGAGATGATCGACATCTGCGATTTCGCGGTCGGCCTGTCGCGCCAGCTCTACGGTTTGACGATCGCGTCCGAGCGCCCCGGTCACCGGATGGCGGAGTCGTGGCATCCGCTCGGCACCTGCGTCGTGATCTCGGCGTTCAATTTTCCTGTGGCGGTGTGGTCCTGGAATGCGGCGCTCGCGCTCGTGTGCGGTAACGCGGTGATCTGGAAGCCGTCGGAAAAGACGCCGCTCTCGGCGCTTGCCGTCAACAGGATTCTCGAAGACGCGCTGAAGGAGTTCGGCGATGCGCCCGCCGGCCTCAGCGCGCTGGTCATCGGCGGCCGCGACGTTGGTGAAAAGCTCGTGGCCGATCCGCGCGCGTCGATCGTCAGCGCGACGGGCAGCACCGAAATGGGTCGCAAGGTCGGCGTCGAAGTGGCGAAGCGCTTCGGCCGCTCGCTGCTCGAACTCGGCGGCAACAACGCGGGCATCGTCACGCAAACCGCCGACCATGAACTCGCGATGCGCGGCATCCTGTTCTCGGCGGTCGGCACGGCTGGTCAGCGCTGCACGTCGCTGCGGCGTCTGTTCGTGCACGACAGCGTGTACGAGAAGACCGTCGAGCGTCTGAAGCAGCTGTATAGCCGCGTGCCGATCGGCAATCCGCTCGAGAAGGGCACGCTGATGGGGCCGCTGATTGACCGTCAATCGTTCGATCGCATGCAGGAAGCGCTGCACCAGGCGAAGGCCGAGGGCGGCAAGGTGTTCGGCGGTGAGCGCGTCGAAGTGAAAGGTTATGAGGGCGGCTACTACGTGCGTCCGGCCATCGTCGAGATGCCGTCGCAAACGTCGGTGGTGCTGAAGGAAACCTTCGCGCCGATTCTGTACGTGCTGCGCTATACCGAGTTCGCCGATGCTGTCGAGGCGAACAATGCCGCGCGTCATGGTCTGTCGTCATGCGTGTTCACAAGCGACCTGCGCGAAGCGGAACACTTCCTGTCCGCGTCGGGCAGCGACTGCGGCATCGCGAACGTCAACATCGGGCCGAGCGGCGCGGAAATCGGTGGCGCGTTTGGCGGCGAGAAGGAAACCGGCGGCGGGCGCGAGTCGGGTTCGGATGCGTGGAAGGCTTATATGCGTCGCGCGACCAATACCGTGAACTACTCGTCGGCGCTGCCGCTTGCGCAGGGCATCGACTTCAATCTCGACTGAGCGAGCGTAAGTCTGTTACGCGCGGCGGCACGCGCGCTTTAGCAATCCGTTTGCGCCGCCCGGCGTTCCGGAGCGGCCCTGTTACTCGTGGAGCAAGGTGTGAGTTCGAAAGTCGTGATCGTCGGCGGTGGGGTGATCGGCAGCTCGGTTGCGTATTTCTTGCGGCTGTCGGATCCGACAGTCGGTGTCACGGTGATCGAACGCGATCCGACTTATGCGCGTTCGTCGTCGGCGTTGTCGGCGGCGTCGATCCGGCAGCAATTCTCGACGCCGCTTTCCATTCAGATGTCGCTGTTCGGCATTGAGTTTCTGCGCTCGATCGGCGAGCGGCTCGAAGTCGACGGCACGCGGCCCTCGATCGATTTGCACGAAGGCGGCTACCTGTTTCTTGCGACGCCGGCGGGTGTTGCGACGCTGCGCGAGAATCACGCCTTACAAAAAAGCCTCGGCGCGGATATCAGCCTGCTCGACACTCACGGCTTGCAAACGCGATTCCCCTGGCTCTATACCGAAGACCTCGTTGCTGGCGCTTATGGCGAAAGCGGCGAGGGCTGGTTCGATGGCTACGGTCTCGTGCAGGCGCTGCGCAAGAAAGCGCAGGCGCTCGGCGCCCGCTATGTCGCAGCCGATGTGAGCGCGCTGCATCGGGACGGGAACCGCATCACGCAGGTACAAACAGCGGATGGCAAGACCTATGCGTGCGACATCGTCGTCAATGCGGCCGGCGCGTGGTCGCGCAAGATCGCGCTGATGATCGGCATCGACCTGCCCGTCTACGCGCGGCGACGCAGCATCTTCAACGTCACGTCGCCGGCCAAGCTCGAACCCTGTCCTCTGCTGATCGATCCGAGCGGCGTTTACTTCCGGCCCGAAGGCAATTCGTATCTCTGCGGCACTTCGCCATCGGCCGATAACGACCCCGACGATTTGCCGCTCGACGCAGTCGATCACGCGCTATTCGACGACGTGATCTGGCCGACGCTCGCGCACCGTGTGCCGCAATTCGAGGCGCTACGCGTGCAGAACTGCTGGTCCGGCTATTACGAATACAACGTGCTCGATCAGAACGCGATCATTGGTCATCATCCGGATGTCGCCAATTGCGTGTTCGCGAACGGTTTCAGCGGTCATGGTTTGCAACAAGGACCGGCAACCGGGCGCGGCATCGCAGAATTGATTTTGCATGGCCGTTATACGACGCTCGACCTGAGTTCGCTCAGCTTTACGCGTGTGCTGGAAAACCGGCCGATCGTCGAGAAGAACGTGGTTTAGCTGTTGGTCTTGTGCCCTGAGCGGGCATGTGGGAAACGCAATACGTGCAAATGCAATACGCTCAATGAGTTAGCGCAGTCGCTCGCAGGTTGTCCACAAGGTTGTTCCCAAAATCTGTGGACAACGGGCGAGAAGCGAAGCGGAGCACTCGTGCGTGTGAAGATGTGCGGAAACGAACGGCACAAAGCACGCAGCGGGACTCACCGTCGGCCGGTTCATCCCGCTGCTTGTGTATGACGAGGGTGTGTCGGCTTGCCGTGCAACGCGCACGGCAAGCGCGAGAGGCTTAACGATCGAGGAACGACTTCAGACGGTCCGCGCGGCTCGGATGCATGAGCTTGCGCATTGCCTTGCTCTCAATCTGACGGATCCGCTCTCGCGTCACGTCGAACTGCTTGCCCACTTCTTCGAGCGTGTGATCCGACTTCGTGTTGATACCGTAGCGCATGCGCAGCACCTTCGCTTCGCGCGGCGACAGCGAGTCTAGCGCGTCGTCGATCGCGGCACGCAGATCGGCCTGCATCGCGGCATCCGCCGGCGACGACACGGCCGCGTCTTCGATCATGTCGCCCAGCGTCGCATCGCCGTCGTCGCCGACCGGCGTTTCCAGCGACACCGGCTGCTTCGCGATCTTCAGAATGCCGCGCACCTTCTCTTCCGACAGTTCCATGCGCTCCGCGAGCACCGCCGGATGGGCTTCCTGGCCGGTCTGCTGAAGGATCTCGCGCGAAATGCGGTTGAGCTTGTTGATCGTTTCGATCATGTGAACCGGCACGCGGATCGTACGCGCCTGGTCCGCGAGCGAACGCGTGACGGCCTGCCGAACCCACCACGTCGCGTACGTCGAAAACTTCCAGCCACGGCGGTATTCGAACTTGTCGACGGCCTTCATCAGACCGATGTTGCCTTCCTGGATCAGGTCGAGGAACAGCATGCCGCGGTTCACGTACTTCTTCGCGATCGAGATCACGAGACGCAGGTTCGCCTCGATCATCTCGCTCTTGGCCTTGCGCATCTTCGACTCGGCCGCGACCATCTGGCGGTTGATCTCTTTCAGATGCTTGAGCGGCAGCGACACCGTCGCTTCGATGTCGATCAGCTTCTGCTGCTCGGACTGGATGGCCGGCAGATGACGCTCAAGCGCCGCGCCATAGGTTGAAGCGCCGCTGCGCGCGGCACGCTCGGTCCAGCCGAGATCGGTCTCGGCACCCGCGAACGTCTCGATGAACTTCTCGCGCGGCATGCCGGCCTTCGAGACGACGATCTGCAGAATGTTGCGCTCGATCGCGCGCACTTGCGCGACCTGGTGCTGTACGTCTCCGCACAAACGGTCGATCGTGCGTGCAGTGAAGCGGATCTTCGCGAGGTGCTGTTGAATCTCTTCGCGTGCGCGCAGATAGGCCTTAGAGGTGACGTCGCCGCGCGTGTGCGCCGCGCTCATCTGGTCAAACAGAATACCGACCTGGGCAAAGATTTCGAGGCAGTCGCTCGTGAGCTGCTTAAGGCGAGCTTCGTCCGCCGCCGACGAATCGGCCGGGCCGACGTCGTCGTCTTCTTCGTCTTCGCTTTCTTCGTCGGCGTCGGCGTCCTCGTCGGCATCCGCGTCGGCGCTTGCGACTTCTTCCGCGGCGGCCGTCTCTTCATTCAGACCGTCGACGAGCTCGTCGATGCGCAACTCGCCGTCGGCAACCTGCTGTGCGCTCGCAAGGATCGCGGAGATCGCGAGCGGGCACGCGGCGATCGCCTGCACCATTTCGTGCAGGCCGTCTTCGATTCGCTTCGCGATCGCGATTTCGCCTGCGCGCGTGAGCAGCTCGGTCGCGCCCATTTCGCGCATGTACATACGCACGGGGTCGGTGGTGCGGCCGAATTCGGAATCGACAGTCGACAACGCGACTTCAGTTTCCTCGTCTGCCTGATCGTCCGACACGACGGCCGGGGCGTTTGAGTTGAGCAGCAGCGTTTCCGCGTCCGGCGCCTGCTCGAAGACCTGCACGCCCATGTCGCTGAATGCGCTGACGATGCTATCGATCGCGGCGGTTTGCGTGAAGTTGTCGGGCAGGTGGTCGTTGATCTGCGCGTGGGTCAGGTAGCCTTGCTCTTTACCCAGCTGGATCAGTGCGCGCATCAGGCGCTGGCGCTCTTCGGCCTGTTGCGGGGGCAGATCGGCTGCCACGGGGATCGCTTTGCCGGCGCCCTTGCCTTTGGCCGAGCGGCCGGACGGAACTTTGGCAGTGAAGGCGGCGGTGTCGTGTTGCGAATCTTCGCGATCAAAAGGGTTCACGTAATTTCCTCTAGAGGCTTCGCTATGAGACGCAAGACGCTACCGTCAGGCGTTTCGAGCGGGGCTCAGCATCACCTGATGTGACTCAACGCGGTTGTTGGGCTGTGCTCTGGGGAGCAAAAAAGATGAGCCCGCTTGAAGCGGGCCGATGGACATGCGAAATTTTGCGCGGCTCGCATTATATACGAGCTTGGGGGTTCGCGCTCATTGACGCACATCAAATCGTCGGCTGTTGTTCTCGCGTTAATGTCTCAGGTTGTCCGGATGGGTGGTCCAAGTGGATGCATGCGGCTTACTGTATTAGATGGTTAGATGAGGGCGCGTCGCTCCTTTTGCAAGGGTGCTCGCTGTCTTATACATGTGGAGTCGCAGCCTCGAACGTTGTACCCGAAAGAAATTCGCGGAATGGGCTTGACGTGTTGTCCATCACTCTCCATAATCTCGTTTCTCTGCTGCAGACGCAGCGACGCAAACGACGCGGTGCCGGGTAGTCCAGGCGCTGCGTGGTGGGCGAACCGATCTTTAACAACCAACAGCCGATAAGTGTGGGCGCTTGATGCCGCGATGCGGCGGCGGATTCTGCGGAATCTGCTGCCAGGCAAAAGGTATCAGAAGCCTCACACAGTAA
>NZ_JAJITC010000034.1 GCF_020881035.1 Paraburkholderia translucens | reverse complement strand
TTGCACTCGACGTTGAATTACGTCAGTCCGATGCAATTTGAACAAGACTGGCACGCCGCACAGCGAAAGGAAGCGGCATAATAAGTGCTCGGTTAGCGGATACGAAAATCGAGGGCAACGTCACTAACTGGATATTCGCTTTGCAAGCAAAACGCCGAAGACTAACCCTGCGGTCAAGGCAATCAATAGAGGCGAGATTGCGAAATTTAAGTTCCCTGGAAAATGAGACGGCCATGACTTCATTCCCTGAGATTGACTATCAGAAACAGCTTGTCGTATCTGGACTTGATGATTTCTCTCCGAACGCGGCGCTGTCACAAGTGCATGGAGGTCAATTTGGATCGATGCCCGAATTATGGAGGCAGGCTGTTGTTGACTTCCTCCGCATTAACGTTCACGTTGGACTTCTGGAAGGTACGCATCGCAAGGAGATATCAGGCGAAGCGGGAGCTCATCTGTTAGAGAACCTGTTGAATTTCGGTGACAAGGCAAACAGCTTGGACGCTGAAATACTCTGGAATGTCTTGTACTTCAACGCCTCGCCAAAGCTTGCGGAGTTGCTAAGCAACTTTCACTTGGATAGTTGGGATGCGCTCAGTCAAGGCGTGAATGGCCAGTTCATGGAATCTCTGAAAGCGATGTATTCAAAAATCTAGATCGGTGGGCAATATCAAAGGTTCTTGGGACCACAGGGTGGACTAACCAGAACATTGAAACCGTGATTGCAGCAGGGCAGTCGGTCATACCGCGGACAATCGCTCCGCGCCGAAGACGCCGAATGACCAGGCCAGAAATGACACCGCATCTGTCTATGGTTCGAAAGGTGGCTACATAGTGGTCAATGACCGGACCGGAGAGGTTGTGCAAGTAAGTGGAAAGAGCGATCCGGGTTGGATTCCTGATAGTCGAATCAATTGGAAGTGAATCGAATGAGTATTGAACTACAGAGGCTTTACGTATCACCGAATGACTTCTTCGAGCTCGGTGGAAGCGTCGTGATGAAGCTGTCGGCCGAAGCTGCGGTGGCAATTTGCATCTCTGCCGCGAAGCACGGCTTGGTCGTTGCTCGGGTCGAGGGAGGGATATGGCATGCCCCGGGATTCGAAGCCAGGTCCGACTGCATTTGGGACGGGGCGGACCCGCCTGTGAGCCAGGATGTCGCAGAGGTGAACAATCTTGCGGCAGCCAAATTCATACAAGCGGAACAACAGGAGCACGACGTCTTTGTCATAACGGCACCTTCGATAGCGGGCTGGTAATCCGAGCAACCTTGCGTGGTTTGCCCTGTTCCAACTGCTCCGCACCTGTAAACGAAAATGAAGATAGGAAAAAGGCTGGCGGCCTTGCCGCTCACAGCCATGGTATCGCTTGCGTCCCACGCGCAGCAGACGCCAACACACGCCGACACGGCCGCAGCAGCACGCGCCAACTCGGAACAGAACCAGCAGGTTCAACAACAGCAAGAAGCGCAGCAACGCGAAGCGGCCGTCAACGCACCCTCGGTACGCTCGACTATCGAGCAAGCTTCGGGCTGGCCCGACCTGCCCATCGAAACGCCGTGTTTCCGCATCGACAGATTCGTGCTGGACGTACCACCGACACTCCCCGATCCAATGCGCGCGCAAGGCGCATCCGCCCTGCCGCTCGACCGCTTCGCATTTGTGCGCGAATGGCTCGACCACTACAGAGGTCAATGCATTGGCAAACAGGGCATTGATACGCTCACCAAAAGCCTGCAACAGCAGATCCTCAGCCGCGGCTACATCACGACGCGCGTCCTGTTACCCGAACAGGATCTCTCAACCGGGACGCTGAAATTCGCGCTAGTCCCCGGCGTAATCAACCAGATTCGATTCTCCAATCCGTCCACACGCGGCACATGGAAATCCGCATTCCCGACGCGCGACGGCAACGTACTAAACCTGCGCGACCTCGAACAGGGCCTTGAACAGATGAAGCGGGTCGCCGGCCAGGACGTCTCCATGCAGATCGTCCCCACCAGCGTCCCCGGCGAGAGCGACGTGGTACTGGACGTGAAGCGTACGAAGCCGTGGACCGTCGTCGCCTCGATCGACAACTCCGGCACGCGCGCAACCGGCAAACTCCAAGGCAACCTGAGCCTCGGCCTCGACAACCCGCTCGGCCTGAACGATATCTTCACCGCCGGCGTGAGCCAGGACCTCGAATTCGGCGACAGAAGTTTGGGCTCGCACGGCTGGAACGGCTCCTATTCGATTCCGTGGGGCTACTGGACCGGCACGCTGTCGGCATACACGAACACGTACTACCAGCCGATCGCAGGCGCAAACTACACCTTCGTCGCAAGCGGCAATGCACAGACAGTGGACTTCAAACTGCAACGGGTGCTTCTGCGCAGCCAGAACAATGTCCTCGGCGCGCAGTTCCGTCTGACGAAGCGCTTTGGCGAGAGCTTCATCGAAGACACCGATATCCCGCAGCAGCGTCGCAACAACACGTTCATCGAAGCGGCGCTGACCGATCGCCACTACTTCGGCGCTTCGCAATTCGACGGTTCGTTCGCGTATCGCCAGGGCATCGGCGGCCTCGGCGCAACTCCGGATTTTTACCCGTGCGGCCCGACCTACCGCTTCCGCATGGCCGTGCTCGACGCCAACCTGTCGGTACCGTTCCCGATCGCGAGCCAGCCCCCTACGGTACGTCACGTCGGTTCATGGCCAGTTCACGAACAACACGCTCAACTATATCGACGACCTGACGATCGGCAGCCGCTACACCGTGCGCGGCTTCGACGGTGAAACCATGCTCGCGGCCGAACGCGGCTTCTACTGGCGCAACGAGCTGCAGTTGCCGATTGGTTCGACCGGCCAGTCGTTCTACGCGGGCATCGACTACGGCCATGTATTCGGTCCGAGCGCCGTCTATCTCGCCGGTACGCAACTGGCGGGCGCCGTGGTCGGTATCAGGGGCAGCACGTCAGCGAAGGCCGGTGCCCTCGCCTATGACCTGTTTGCTGGCACCCCTGTCTATAAGCCCTCGGACTTTCCGACGGCGCAAGTGACGCTCGGCTTTCAGGTAACAGCGCAATTCTGATGAATGCGTCGATCAATTCTGTTTTATCCAAAAGGAGAACGATGAATATGTCAAAGGTATATGGAGTTGCAGTGGTCGCCGCCGCGCTGGCGTTGGGCGGATGTGCCACTGAGTCGTCGCGTTCGCTGACGGTTCAGCCGGTGAGCGTTTCCCAAACTCCCTACGCGGGCCAGCGCATCGAGATGGCCGTGGGCAAATTCGACAACCGGTCCAGCTATATGCGAGGTATTTTCTCGGACGGAGTCGACCGTCTTGGAGGGCAAGCGAAGACCATCCTGATCACCGCCCTGCAGCAGAGCGGGCGCTTCAACGTGCTCGATCGTGACAACCTCGCTGAAATCAGTCAGGAAGCTGGTTTCATGAAGCAGGGACAGGCGATCAAGGGCGCGAACTTTGTCGTCACTGGCGACATCACCGAGTTTGGCCGCAAGGAAGTGGGTGATCGCCAGCTCTTTGGCATTCTCGGCAGCGGCAGGAACCAGGTGGCTTATGCAAAGGTGAGTCTGAACGTCGTCAATACCACGACTTCGGAAGTCGTGGCGTCGAGCCAGGGGGCCGGCGAATACAGCCTGTCGAATCGCGAAATCATCGGCTTTGGGGGCACCGCCGGCTACGACTCTACCCTGAATGGCAAGGTCCTCGACCTTGCGATCCAGGAGGCGGTCAACCACCTGGCTGCGCAAGTCGATCAAGGCGCGCTCAAGGTATCGCGATAGGCGCAAGACGCAGCGGCGTCGCACCGATTTTCGTGCGACGCGCCATCACACTCACGGGATTGACGATGAAACATACGGGCAAGATACGGGGAATGCTGTTGCCGGCAATGACAGTCGCGGTGCTCCTCACGGGATGTGCGGCCAGCAGCCCGCCGCCCCTTTACCAGTGGACCGGCTACCAGCCGGCGGTCTATGACTATCTTCAGAGAGACAAGGACCCTCGGCAACAGATCGACGCACTTGAAAAAGCACTGCAGGAAATCCGCGCAAAGGGCGCCACGCCCCCGCCAGGTTTTCATGCACAACTTGGCATGCTGTACGCGAGCCTCGGCAAGGACGGACCGGCCATGGAGCAGTTCGGGGCTGAGAAGGATCTGTTTCCGGAGTCCTCGACCTACATGGATTTCCTGATGAAACAGAAAACGAAACAGCCTTAAGCGAGCCCTCATGTCCAGACTCCTTTCTTTCAGACTTTGGTTTGCCCTCTCGACGTTCACGTTGTTGGCTGCGTGCGCGCAGCCTGTCAAGCATGCCGATTACACCGCTTTCAGGAACAGCAGGCCGCACTCGATCCTCGTTCTTCCACCCGAAAACGAGACTACCGACGTGCACGCGACGAACAGCATGCTGTCGCAGATGACGATGCCCCTCGCCGAATCGGGTTATTACGTGGTGCCAGTCGCCGTGATGGATGAGACATTCCGCCAGAACGGCTTGACCGTCCCGGCCGATATTCAGGCAACCTCCCCCGCGAAGCTTCGGGAGATCTTCGGTGCCGACGCGGTGCTGTATTCGAAGATCACGCAATTCGGCACCCTGTACCACGTGGTCGATAGCGCGACTGTCGTCACGGCGTCGGCGAAGCTGGTGGACCTGAAGACTGGCGATGTATTGTGGCAGGGCAGCGCAAGTGCCAACAGCAACGAGGGGAACAACTACAGCGGCGGCAGCCTGATCGGCATGCTCGTGTCCGCGGCGGTCAAACAGATTGCAAACTCGCTGTCGGACAAAAGTCACGATATTGCCGCCGTGACGAGTTATCGGCTGCTGCACGCGGGGCCGCCGAATGGGCTGCTATACGGACCGAGATCGCCGAAATCTGGCACGGACTGATCATGCCGGTTGCTAGATTCCGCTGGACTCGCAGCGCAATCGGCCACACCGTATCGCGCTTCCAGCAGAAGCGCCAGTCAGGCGTCCAATAAAATCAGATCTGCCAGACAAAAGAAAAGCCCCGCAAGACCGGAATCTTGCGGGGCTATTTATGAGGCTGACGCTATAGCGCTATCCGCTTATCGCGACATCATGTTCATGCTGACGTTGTGCATCACCCACAACGTGCCGCCGATCACGATCACCGCGGTCAGTGCGGTGAACGCAAACGCCGTCACGTTCCAGCGTTGCGACGACGACGTGTTCATATGCAGGAAGAACACCAAGTGCACGAGGATCTGCACGAACGCGAGGCCTGCGATTGCAAGCAGCGCGCTCTGGCCCGTCAACGTGCCGGTCATCACGAGCGCGAATGCCGCGACGGTCAGAATGACCGACAGCACGAAGCCCGCGGTATAGCTGCCGAAGCTGCCGTGGCCGCCTTCCGAGTGCGCGCCATGGGCGTTATGACTATGGTCCATTTAGATCACGCTCGCAAGATAGACAAAGGTGAAAACGCCGATCCACACGACGTCGAGGAAGTGCCAGAAAAGGCTCAGGCACGTCAGACGGATCATGTCGCGTTCGGTCAGGTCGCGATGACGCATTACCTGCAGCGCCAGCACCACCATCCAGATCAGGCCGAACGTCACGTGCAGACCGTGCGTGCCGACCAGCGTGAAGAACGACGACAGGAACGCGCTGCGGCCCGGACCCGCGCCGTCGGCGATCAGGTGCGAGAACTCGCGCATTTCCAGCACGAGGAACGCGAGACCCAGCAGGAACGTCACGCCGAGCCAGCCGAGCAGCGCACCCTTGCGGTTCTTGTGCGCGCCGAGCATCGCGAAGCCGTACGTGATGCTCGAGAGCAGCAGCATCGCCGTTTCGAGCGCGACGCCCGGGATCTCGAACAGGTCCTTGCCGCTCGGACCGCCCGCGAACTGATTGCTCATCACCGCGAACACTGCGAACAACGCCGCGAAGATGATGCAGTCGGTCATCAGGTACAACCAGAAACCGAACACCGAGTGCGACGGCACGTGGTCCGGCGCGAGTTGCGGCTCAACCGCAATAGTCTTCTGTAACATCAGTCCACCTCCAGCGCGACCTGCTTGCCGGCGCTTGCGCCGACACCGGCCACGGCACCAGCACCGCCGTTGCGTTTCTCTTCGATCAGCGCGACAGTGTCGGCCGGAATGTAATAGCCCTCGTTGTCCTGGAAGCTGTAGACGATCACGGTGACGATCGCGCCGACAAAGCCGACGATCGCAAGCCACCAGATGTGCCACACAGCTGCAAAGCCGAGCACCAGCGAGAACAGACCCACCAGCAGACCCGCGGACGTATTCGACGGCATGTGAATGTCGCGATACGCCGGCGTTTTCTGCGCTCCCTTGCGCGACTTCATTTCGGTGAACGCGTCGAGCGAGCGAACCGTCGGGATGTGCGCAAAGTTATACGCCGGCGGCGGCGAGCTCGTTGCCCATTCCAGCGTATGCCCGTCCCACGGATCGCCCGTGAGGTCGCGGTTTTCCGGCAGGTTGCGATCGCGGATGCTGACGACCAGCTGCAGCAACTGGCAAGCGATACCGATCGCGATCAGCACCGCGCCGAACGCGGCAACGATCAGCCACGGATGCCATGCCGGGTTGTCATAGTGGTTCAAACGACGCGTCATGCCCATGAAGCCGAGCACGTAGAGCGGCGTGAACGCCACCCAGAAGCCGATCTGCCAGAACCAGAACGCGGCCTTGCCGATCTTCTCGTTCAGCTTGAAGCCGAACGCCTTCGGGAACCAGTAGTTGAAGCCGGCCAGATAACCGAACAGCACGCCACCGATAATCACGTTGTGGAAGTGAGCGATCAGGAACAGGCTGTTGTGCAACACGAAGTCCGCGCCCGGAATCGCCATCATCACGCCGGTCATACCGCCGATCGTGAAAGTGATGATGAAGCCGATGGTCCACAGAATCGGCGTCGTGAATTGCAGACGGCCCTTGTAGATCGTAAACAGCCAGTTGAACACTTTGACGCCGGTCGGAATCGAAATCACCATCGTCGCGATACCGAAGAACGCATTGACGTCAGCGCCCGAACCCATCGTGAAGAAGTGGTGGAGCCACACGAGGAACGACAGCACCATGATCGCGCAGGTCGCCCACACCATCGTCTTGTAGCCGAACAGCGGCTTCTTTGCGAAGGTCGCGACGACTTCCGAGAAGATACCGAACGCCGGCAGGATCAGGATGTACACCTCGGGGTGACCCCATGCCCAGATCAGGTTCAGGTACAGCATCGCGTTGCCGCCGGCTTCGTTCGTGAAGAAGTGCATGCCGAGGTAACGGTCCAGACCGAGCAGTGCGAGCGTGACCGTGAGGATCGGGAACGATGCCATGATCAGCACGTTCGTGCATAGCGCGGTCCACGTGAACACCGGCATCTTCATGAACGACATGCCGGGCGCGCGCATCTTCACGATCGTCACGAAGAAGTTCACACCGGTCAGCAACGTGCCGATACCGGAGAGCTGCAAGCTCCACAGGTAATAGTCGACGCCGACGCCGGGGCTGAACTGCAGTTCGGACAGCGGCGGATAAGCGAGCCAGCCGGTCTGCCCGAACTCACCGATCACCAGCGAGATGTTGATCAGGATCGCGCTGACGGCCGTCATCCAGAAGCTCAGCGAGTTGATGAACGGGAACGCGACGTCGCGCGCGCCGATCTGCAACGGCACGACCAGGTTCATCAGACCGACCATGAACGTCATCGCCATGAAGAAGATCATGATGACGCCATGCGCGGTGAAGATCTGGTCGTAGTGATGCGGCGGCAAAAAGCCCGGGCTCAGGTACGACAGCGCCAGTTGCATACGCATCATGATTGCGTCGGCGAAGCCGCGCAGCAGCATGATGAACGCGACGACGATGTACATGACGCCGATCTTCTTATGATCGACGGACGTCAGCCATTCGCTCCACAGGTAGCGCCATTTGCCGAAATACGTGATTCCGCCGAGCACCGCCAGCGCGGCGAGCACCATGCCGGCACCCGCCGTAACGATGATTGGCTCGTGATACGGAATCGCATCGAGGGTTAGTTTTCCGAACATGCGTTACCCCTTAGGCGCACAGTTGGCGTCCTTCATGTTGTCGAGGACGTTGCCGTTGTTGTATCGGGCAATGATGTTGTTGAAGAGCTTCGGGTCGACGGTCGAGAAGTAGTGCACCGGGTCCTTCTCGCTCGGCTCCGATACCGCGTGATAGCGGTCCATGTCGAGGCGGTCCGACGAAGCGCGCACTTTTGCAACCCATGCGTTGAAGTCTTCAGGCGAGCTGGCGAGCGTGCGGAACTTCATGTCCGAGAAGCCCTTGCCGCTGAAGTTCGCGGTGAGGCCTGCGTAGTCGCCGGCGTGGTCGGCGATCAGGTGCAGGCGCGTTTGCATGCCCGCCATCGCGTAGACCTGGCCGCCCAACTGCGGGATGAAGAACGAGTTCATCACCGTGTCCGACGTGATCCGGAAGTTCACCGGCGTGCCGACGGGAATCGCGAGCTGGTTCACCGACGCGATGCCAAGGTCCGGATAGATGAACAGCCACTTCCAGTCAAGCGCGACGACTTCGACGTTGATCGGCTTGACCTGCGACTCGAGCGGACGATACGGATCGAGCTCATGCGTCGTCCGCCACGTCAACGCGGCGAGGAACAGAATGATCAGCGTCGGAATCGTCCAGACGACGACTTCGACAGCGGTCGAATGAGTCCAGCCCGGTTTGTATTCCGCGTTCCTGTTCGACGCGCGATAACGCCACGCGAAAAACAGTGTCATCAGAATGACCGGCACCACGACGATCAGCATGGCCCACACCGAAGTCGCGATCAGATCACGCTCCGCGAGTCCCACACTCCCCTTCGGATTCAGAATATCGAGGTCACTGCAACCCGAAAGCAGCAACATGAGGCTGGCGGAAATGAAACTTGCCGGCCTTGCTAGCGTCCGTCCTTTCATATCCACTGCCTCGTTTTTTTGACTTCAACGAACGTCATTCGACGGCTCTCCATTAATAAGCGCTCGCATAATAGGGGGGCATCGAATGCCGATAAACACTCGATTTAGCAACGATCTATTGCACCGCGACGCGGTGCGACATGTTGCCGCATTCCCCGCACACCCTACCCACCAGCGTCGTTTGCGACACTCCAAAACGAAGCGTCGAAAAGTTGACGCATCGCCAAGTCCCCCGAAAAAACGCTAAAAAACCGCCTGATGCGCAGTGGTTTCGACTTGCTACCTCACGCATGCATTGACAAAGGGGAATTGTTCGCGACGCGCAAAAGCGCAAGAGCGTCGCCGCATCCTGACGCGCGGATGCGACAACCACTCTTGCGCTCTGTTCTTTTAACCCGGAGTGTGCGTGGCGACGGGAGCCGGCCCGGGAGCCGCTGCCTGCAGATGTTCGCCGCCTTCCGCCGGTACCGCGTCCGTCGGAAGTGCCGAGCGTTCCGATTGCGCGAGCAGCGTGCCGACCGACGGATCGATCGCATCGGTAAACGGCTTCGGATCCAGACCGATCGCGAGGACGAGCAGCGCCATCGCACCGAGCAGCACGAACTCGCGCTTGCCGAGATCCTTCAGCGTCGCGACGCGGGCGTTGGCAATCGCGCCGAAGATCACGCGCTTGTACATCCACAGCGTGTAGGCCGCGCTGAGGATCAGCGTGGTCGCGGCGATCGCGCCAATCCAGAAGTTGAAGCGGATCGCGCCCATCAGCACCATAAATTCGCCGACGAAACCCGACGTGCCGGGCAGACCGATGTTGGCCATCGAGAACAGCATCACGAACGCGGCAAAGCGCGGCATCGTGTTGGCGACGCCGCCGTATTCAGCGATCGAGGCGGTCTTCGTGCGGTCGTAGAGCATGCCGGTGCACAACAGCATCGCGCCGGACACCACGCCGTACGAGATCATCTGCACGATCGCGCCGGATTGCCCGAAGCGGTTGAAGACGAACAGGCCGAGCGTGACGAGGCCCATGTGCGCGACCGTCGAATACGCAAGCAGACGGCGCATGTCGGTTTGCACGAGCGCGAGCAGGCTCGAGTAGATCACCGCGACGAGCGACAACGTGATCATCATCGGCGCGAAGAAGTGGCTCGCTTGCGGCGCGATCGGCAGCGCGAAACGCAGCAGGCCGTAGCCGCCGATCTTCAGCATGCCGATCATCACCGCGGCGCCGGTCGGGCCGTCGAGGTGCACGTCAGGCAGCCACGTATGCAGCGGCCACATCGGCACCTTCACGCCGAACGCGGCGAGAAAGCCCAGGAAGATCAGCGCCTGCGGCACCATGTCGAGATGCGCTTCGCGCCACACCGCAAGGTCGAAGCTGTGCGTCTGGCTATACAGATAGAGCAGCGACATCAGCATCATCAGCGAGCCGACGAACGACACGAAGAAGAACTTCACCGCTGCATACGTGCGATTCTTGTGACCGTAGGTGCCAATCAGCAGATACAGCGGAATCAGCGTCGCCTCGAACGCGATGAAGAACATCATGCCGTCGAGCGACGTGAACACGCCCTGCATGAAACCCGATAGCATCAGGAACGCGCCAAAGTACTGCGCGGTGCGCTGCGTGATCGACTCCCACGACGCGATCACGATGATGATCGTCGTCAGCGCGGTCAGCGCGACCAGCCAAAGCGAAATCCCGTCGATTCCCACATGCCATGCGATATCGAACGTCGGCGACCAGCGAACGTTTTCGACGAACTGCATCGAGGTCACGTCGTTGCGGAAATTCGCCACGAGCGGGATCACCGGCAGGAAACCCGCCACCGCGCCGATCAGCGCGAGCCAACGCGTGCGGTTACGCGCCGCGTCGGACCCGGCGCGCAGGACCACGAACCCGGCGACGATGGGGATCCAGATGAGAAGACTTAGGAGAGGCAATGGCATGTGCTCTGTCAAAACTTGAAGTACAAAACGCCGCATCAACGCCCCGAAAACAGCAGGCGTTGAAATGGAAATGTAAGTTGGAGTGTGCTGAAACAGACGCGTGAAGGGGTGTCCCGCTACACGTTTACCCGCAGCCGACTGACCAAGGGTGGGAGATTACCAAGATAAGAATAATTTTGCAGCGCAACAGCAGCAAAATCCGCACCACAAAACATCTTTGCGACGCGGGCACTTGCAAAACGCATCGAAATGTGCGCGTGCACAATGCCAGAAAGGCCTCGCGGGGCGTCGAAAATTTGCCGGCAAAAGCTGGCAATTACCCGAAAGTTGGCCGCTTTTATGCGCTCGCTCTTCCTCGGGTTGGTTTGGCTGGAACAGCTCGTGCGGCCAACCGGTCGTTGAGAGGTGCCGAACGCCGTGGCTCCAACAAAAGTTTGCCTTCGCAGCGATAAAAAAATTTTTGTACCCCTGCTCTAAATCGATCCGCAACGGGAGCGACAACCGTGCCCCGCAAGTCCATCACCAAGCCTCGAAACTACCCGTCCGAGACCCGGAGAAACCTTCATTTTCCTTACGCAAAATCAGGGTACTCCATGCCTGCTGCTGCGAAAGATCGCGCGACGAGGCACACTCATTTCACCCGGCCGGCTCCATCGCCCGGCCGCCTTTCAGGATCTCCCCGCATGACGCTTCGTGACGACTTCGTCGTACCCGCACTCGAATGCCGCGGCCTCAGCAAACGCTACGGCGCCGGCCGCATCGTGCTTGCACAGCTCGACTTCACGCTCGCAGCGGGCGAATTCGTCGCGATCATGGGCGACTCGGGCGTCGGCAAATCGACGCTGCTCAACCTGATCGCCGGACTCGACCGCGCCGATAGCGGCAGCGTGCTAATCGGCGGACGCGCCATCGAGCAACTCGACGATAACGCCGCGACGCGTCTGCGCCGTCAGAAGCTCGGCTTCGTCTTCCAGGCGTTTCACGTGCTGCCGCATCTGACGCTCGCGCAAAACGTCGCGCTGCCACTGCTGCTCAACGATCTGCCGACTGCCGCCGCACTCGACATGCTCGCGGCGGTCGGCCTCGGCGGACGCGGCGACGACTTTCCGCGAGATCTATCCGGCGGTGAGTTGCAGCGCGTCGCGATCGCGCGAGCGCTCGCGCATCGCCCGACGCTGCTTCTCGCCGACGAACCGACCGGCAACCTCGACCCCGCGACCGCGCACGACGTGCTCGGCCTGTTCCGCGCCCAAAGCAAGGCGACCGGTGCGGCGACGATCATGGTCACGCACTCGGAAGCCGCGGCCGCCGTAGCCGACCGCGTGTTGATCCTGAGCGACGGCAGCCTTCATGCCGCGCGCCAAAGAACCGCGAACGCCGCGCATGCCGCGGCCCGTTCGACCGACGATGGCCGCTGAGCTTCGCCCACTGCCGCGCACGCGGGGATATCGCGTGGTCGCGCGCTGGCTGTTGGCCGCGGAATGGCGCAGCCACCGCGGACGCGCACTCGTCGCGATCGCTACGATCGCGCTAGGCGTCGCGCTCGGCTACGCGGTGCAATTGATCAACAGCGCGGCCTTCAACGAATTTTCGGCGGCCGCGCGCAGTCTGTCCGGTGAAGCCGATTTAGAAGTGCGCGGTGCGCAGCCTTTCGTCGACGAGTCCCTCTATCCGCGTCTGGCCAACGAGCCCGGTGTGTCGCTGGCGAGCCCCGTGCTCGCGTTCGATGTCGCGGTGCCGGGCCACCGCGGCGCCCTGCCGGTCCTCGGCATCGACATCTTCAAGGCGAGCCGGATCACGCCCGATCTGATCGGCGTGCCATCGTCTGAGCGGCCGTTCGACACGCTTGCCTCCGATGCGGTATTTCTGTCGACCGCCGCGCAGCAATGGCTGAACCTCAAGGCCGGAGACGATTTGACGCTGCGCAGCGGCACGTCCGATCTGCATCTGCGCGTCGCGGGCGGGCTCGTGCGGACGCGACCGGGGCAACGGCTCGCGGTGATGGACATCGCCGCCGTGCAATGGAAGTTCGGCAAAGTGGGCAAGCTGTCGCGCGTCGACGTGCAACTGGAACGCGGCATCGATCGGCAACGCTTCAAACGGGCGCTTCAACAGCGGCTCGGCAATGCGTGGGTGGTCGCAGAGACGCGAGATACGCAAAGCCGCACCGATCGCCTGTCGCGCGCTTATCGGATCAACATGAACGTGCTCGCGCTGGTCGCGCTGTTCACGGGCGCGTTCCTCGTGTTTTCGACGCAGGCACTCGGCGTCGTGCGACGCCGCTCGCAATTCGCGATGCTGCGCGTGCTCGGACTCACGCGAGCTCAGCTATTGCGGCAGATCCTGATCGAAGGTGCGCTGCTCGGGCTGCTCGGTTCGGTGTGCGGACTTGCGCTCGGCTACGCGATGGCCAGCGGCGCACTGCGCTTCTTCGGCAGCGATCTCGGCGGAGGCTATTTCCCGGGCGTGCAACCGCGAGTCGGTTTCGAGCCGCTCGCGAGCGCGGTGTTTCTCGCGCTCGGCATCGCGGTGTCGGTGTTGGGCAGCGTCGCGCCCGCCGTCGATGCGGCGCGCGCACGGCCTGCAGCGGCACTCAAGGCCGGCGCCGAGGAAGGCGCGTTGGCGCGGCTCGCGACGCCGTGGCCTGCGTTCGGCTGTTTGCTGGCCGCCGCCGCGCTGACGCGCGTGCCGCCGTGGTTCGATGCGCCGATCGCCGGTTATCTGGCGGTTGCATTGTTGCTCGTCGGCGGCATCGCGCTGATGCCGCGCGTAACCGCGCTGACATTCGGCGCGGCGAGCCGAGCGCGCGGCAAGCGACGCCGCGCGGGCGCGACAGGCACGCTCGCGATCGCGCGTCTCGCGAATGCGCCGGGGCAGGCGTCGATTGCGATGAGCGGCGTGCTGTCGAGCTTCGCGCTGATCGTCGCGATGGCGATCATGGTGGCCAGTTTCCGCGTATCCGTCGACGATTGGGTCACGCATCTGCTGTCCGCCGATCTGTATGTGCGCGTTGCGTCGGGCGGCAATAGCGCCGACAGTGGCGGCTTGCGGCCCGATGAACAGACGCGGATCGCGGCGCTGCCCGGCATCCGCCGCGCCGCGTTCGCGCGTATCACCCATCTGACGCTCGATCCCGCGCGCCCGGACGTCGCCCTGCTCGCGCGCGAAATCGACGCGGCCGACCCGGGCGCGAACCTGCAAATGACCGGCGCGGTGCTGCCGCTGTCCGCACTTCGCGCCGGCGATATACCTATTTGGGTGTCCGAAGCGATGATCGATCTGTATGGATATAGGTTGGGCCAGCGTGTGCGCTTGCCGCTTGGCGAGCACGGACAAACGTTCGTTGTAGCTGGCGTGTGGCGCGATTACGCACGGCAAAGCGGCGCGACCCAGATACGGCTCGCCGATTATCGTCGGCTGACCGGCGATTCCACCGCAACCGATGTCGCCGTGACCGTCGAGCGAGGCCTGAGTGTCGAGCGCGTTGTGGAGGAACTGAGGGCGTTGCCGTTCGGCGCGTCGCTCGAGTTGTCTCAACCCGGTGAGATTCGTGCGCGCACGCTGGTTATTTTCGACCGCAGTTTTGCAGTCACGTATCTGCTCGAGGCGGTGGCCATCGTGATCGGATTGTTCGGCGTCGCCGCGACGTTTTCCGCGCAAACGCTCGCGCGCGCCCGCGAGTTTGGGATGTTGCGCCACGTCGGCGTGACGCGCGCGCAGGTGCTGGCTATCCTCGCGTCGGAGGGCGGCTTGCTCGCCGCATGCGGCATTGCGCTCGGATTCGCGCTTGGTTTCGCGATCAGCCTGATTCTCGTGTTCGTCGTCAATCCACAGTCGTTTCACTGGAGCATGTCGTTGCATGTGCCGTGGTTCGTGCTAGGCGCAGTCGCGTCGGTGATGCTGCTGCTGTCGTGCTCGACCGCGGTGGTCGCGGGACGTGGCGCGGTCTCCGTGGATGCGGTGCGCGCGGTTAAGGAGGACTGGTGATGCGAACTGCGCGACCTACACGCGGAATACGCTCGATGATGATCGCGCGTGCAATGCCGTTTGGAGTACCGGTTCTGATTGAGATTGCTATCGCGCCCAGACGCAGCCGGGTACTTCTGCGACGCCCGCACCTTCTTTTTTCAGGCCTGGTTTGCGTCGGCATGGCTGCTGTGTCGACATCGTATGCCGCCAGCAGCGAACGCTCTGCGTCCAGCCCGGCCGCCTTCGCGGCAGTCACGCCCGACCATTCGATCTTGTTTCCGCAAGACACTGGTGCCCATCCGGCATTCCGCAACGAATGGTGGTACGCGACGGGTTGGCTGACGACACCGCAAAACCGGCCGCTCGGATTCCAGATCACCTTCTTCCGCTCGGCGACCGGTCACGACGCCGCCGATCCCAGCGCTTTTGCGCCCTCGCAACTGATCATCGCGCACGCTGCCTTGAGCGACCCTGCGCTCGGACGCCTCGCTCACGATCAGCGCATCGCTCGCGAGGGTTTCGGGATCGCCTACGCAAAGCCCGCCACCACCAACGTCAAACTCGACGCCTGGAAAATGATTCGCGCCGCGGACGGCCACTACGACGTCACCGCCGACGCAAACGGATTCTCGCTACATCTGAAACTGATGCCAACGCAACCCCCGCTGATTCAGGGCGAGCGCGGTTACTCGCGCAAAGGACCGCGGCCCGAACAGGCCAGCTATTACTACAGCCAACCGCAACTCCGCGTCACAGGCGCGGTGGTACGTCCTGCCACGGGTGGAAACGACTCGACGCGCACTACGGCGGTGACGGGCACCGCATGGCTGGATCACGAGTGGTCGAGCACGTTGCTCGATGCCAATGCGGTCGGATGGGATTGGCTCGGCGCCAATCTGACGGACGGCTCCGCACTGATGGCATTCAAGATCCGTAGCCGAGATGGACATGCAATATGGGCCCACGCGACGCTTCGCCAACCTGACGGACAGGTAACGAACTTCGGGCCTGATGAAGTCTCCTTCACGACACGTCGCGTGTGGCGCTCGCCGCGTACGAATGCTTCGTATCCGGTGTCGATGACGGTTAGAACGGGCTCGCAGACGTGGCAACTCGATCCGCTGATGGAAGATCAGGAACTCGATTCACGACAGTCGACTGGCGCGGTGTATTGGGAAGGCGCGGTGCGGATGAGTCGACAGAATGTTGATGTAGGGCGAGCCTATCTGGAACTGACGGGTTACGCGGACGCGCTGCGGATTGGAAAGTAACGAAGCGCGTAAAAGGCCGCGTAAACGCAGAAACCCCACCGCGCTGGGTGGGGTTTCTGTCTGGGGTAAGGAGCCTGACG
>NZ_JAJITC010000033.1 GCF_020881035.1 Paraburkholderia translucens | reverse complement strand
GACAACGTGTCGATCACGGTGAAGCTGATCAACCCGATCGCGATGGAAGAAGGTCTGCGCTTCGCAATTCGCGAAGGCGGCCGCACGGTCGGCGCTGGTGTCGTCGCAAAGATCATCGAGTAACGCCAGATAGTTCTCGACAATCCGTTGTATCGGGGCTGGCGGTCTCGTCAGCCCCAAATGGTTTAGGGGTATAGCTCAACTGGCAGAGCGTCGGTCTCCAAAACCGAAGGTTGGGGGTTCGATTCCCTCTGCCCCTGCCAACTATCGCGTCGTAGTGGCGCTTTGTTAAGGTGTTATGGCGAATCCTTCCGTCGAAACTGTAAATACATCCGGCGACAAGTTGATTTTGATCGCCGGTGTATTGTTGGTCTTGGCCGGGTTCGTGGGGTTCTTCTGGCTAAATGGCCAGGAATGGTACATCCGCGGAGCCGCCTTGGCTGTTGGTGCGATCGCGGGTGTTGCAGTCGGTCTTCTCTCGGCACCAGGCAAGGGTTTCATCGCTTTCGCCAAAGACTCGTATAAAGAAGTCCGCAAGGTTGTCTGGCCCACTCGCAAAGAGGCTACCCAGACAACCCTCGTAGTGTTCGGCTTCGTAGTCGTGATGGCAATTTTTCTTTGGGTTTGTGATAAATCCATTGAATGGGCGATTTTCTCGGCGATTCTGGGTTGGAAATGATATGAGCGATACTCCGGCATCCCCGAGCGGTAAACGTTGGTACGTAGTGCACGCATATTCCGGCATGGAAAAAAGTGTGCAACGAGCGCTTCAGGAGCGTATCGAACGTGCCGGCATGCAGAGCCAATTCGGCCAGATCCTCGTTCCAACGGAAGAAGTTGTCGAAGTGAAGGGCGGTCACAAATCAGTGACGGAACGTCGCTTCTTTCCCGGCTATGTGCTGGTCGAAATGGAGATGACAGACGAAACTTGGCACCTCGTGAAGAATACGGCAAAGGTGACCGGTTTTGTCGGTGGGGCGCGTAATCGTCCTAGCCCGATTTCCCCTAGGGAAGTTGAAAAAATCATGTCGCAAATGCAGGAAGGCGTGGAGAAGCCGCGTCCGAAGACCCTGTTCGAAGTAGGCGAAATGGTGCGGGTGAAGGAGGGGCCGTTCACTGATTTCAACGGCAGCGTTGAAGAAGTGAACTACGAAAAGTCGCGAGTCCGTGTTTCCGTTACGATCTTCGGCCGCGCGACGCCGGTCGAGTTGGAATTCGGGCAGGTCGAAAAGTTGTAATTCAAATTTTGCGGAACGCGCCACCTGGTGCGTTCCGTATTTCGCGCTTACGGTCCGCGTAACGGCCGTTGAGGAGCGTAACTAGCCGGCTTCGGTGGCGAACACGCGCTACTACTCACTGAACGTTCGCAAGCAAGTCGACGTTCCAAAGAGGTTCTCGAAATGGCAAAGAAAATCATCGGCTTTATCAAGCTGCAGATTCCTGCAGGTAAAGCCAACCCGTCGCCGCCGGTCGGTCCGGCACTGGGCCAGCGCGGTCTGAACATCATGGAGTTCTGCAAGGCGTTCAATGCGCAGACTCAAGCAATGGAACCGGGTCTGCCGATTCCTGTCGTGATCACGGCATTTGCGGACAAGAGCTTCACGTTTGTTCTGAAGACGCCACCGGCCACGGTTCTGATTAAGAAGGCAGCGAAGTTGGACAAGGGTTCGAGCAAGCCGCATACCGATAAGGTCGGCAACATCACCCGCGCTCAAGCTGAGGAAATCGCCAAGACCAAAATGCCCGACCTGACGGCTGCTGATCTGGACGCAGCGGTTCGTACGATCGCTGGTAGCGCCCGCTCGATGGGCATCACCGTGGAGGGCGTGTAAATGGCTAAGCTTTCGAAGCGTCTGCAAGCATTTGCAGCCAAGGTTGACCGTCAGAAGTTGTACGCAATCGAAGATGCTCTGTCGCTCGTGAAGGAATGCGCTAGCGCGAAATTCGACGAATCGATCGACGTCGCTGTACAACTCGGCATCGATGCGAAGAAATCGGATCAAGTCGTTCGCGGCTCGGTTGTGCTGCCCGCCGGTACTGGCAAGTCCGTCCGCGTGGCTGTATTCGCACAGGGCGAAAAGGCTGAACAGGCTCGCGCAGCTGGTGCTGACGTCGTCGGTATGGAAGATCTGGCCGAGCAGGTCAAAGCTGGCAACCTGAACTTCGACATCGTGATCGCTTCACCGGACACGATGCGTATCGTCGGTACGCTCGGGCAGATCCTCGGTCCGCGTGGCCTGATGCCCAACCCGAAGGTCGGCACGGTCACGCCGGACGTCGCGACCGCAGTCAAGAATGCGAAAGCTGGTCAGGTGCAATTCCGTGTCGACAAGGCCGGTATTATCCACGCAACTATCGGCCGTGCTTCGTTCGAACCGGCTGCTCTGCGCAACAACCTGAACGCGCTGATCGAAGCGCTGCAAAAGGCGAAGCCGGCAACGAGCAAGGGCGTGTACCTGCGCAAAGTCGCTCTGTCGAGCACGATGGGTGTTGGTGTTCGCGTCGACCAAACGTCGATCACTGCACAGTAAGGAAATTTGCCGCTCCGGTGTGAGCCGGGGTGGTGTGTAAGGGCTTTGGGCGGTTGCGCGCTGGCGGTCTGCATCGCGTAACCGGTTGTCAAAGACCGTTGGCGGGCACGCAGCAGGTAGGCGGATCCTTAATGTAAAGCCAACGCAGATGGCGAACCCGAAAAGGTTTTGTAGTGATGAAGCCGTTGGATGCCCGTAGCGATACGGGCGTCGGCGGTTGAAATACTCCTGACTGGTCGGACGCCGTTATTGAACGCGGTACACAAGGCGCACGCTGCGTGTATCGAATCTGGAGGTTAACCGTGCCACTCAACAAAGAAAGCAAGCAGGCCGTCGTCGCTGAGGTTGCCGCGCAAGTCGCGAAAGCTCAGACCGTGGTTCTGGCTGAGTATCGTGGAATCGCGGTTGGCGATCTGACCAAGCTGCGCGCGAAAGCGCGTGAGCAACAGGTGTACCTTCGCGTGTTGAAGAACACGCTGGCGCGTCGCGCTGTCGAAGGTACCCCGTTTGCTCCGCTGGCAGAGCAGATGACTGGCCCCCTGATCTACGGCATCTCGGAAGATGCAATTGCTGCTGCTAAGGTCGTCAATGACTTCAGCAAGGGCAATGACAAGTTGGTCATCAAGGCTGGTTCCTACGAAGGCAAGGTGATGGACAAGGCGGGTGTGCAAGCACTGGCTAACATCCCGAGCCGCGAAGAACTGCTCTCCAAGCTGTTGTACGTTATGCAGGCACCTGTTTCCGGCTTCGCGCGCGCTCTGGCCGCGCTGGCAGAAAAGAAACAAGGCGAAGAGACCGCTGCGTAATGCACTTCAGTCGAGCGTGATTGATCGCTGGCTGTATCCGAATTCAATTTAGGAGTATTTCAAATGGCAATCGCAAAAGAAGACATCCTCGAAGCCGTTGGCTCGATGTCGGTTCTGGAACTGAACGAGCTGGTTAAGGCATTCGAAGAAAAGTTTGGCGTGTCGGCAGCTGCTGTTGCAGTGGCGGGCCCGGCAGGTGCAGGTGGCGGCGCCGCTGCTGCTGAAGAGCAGACCGAATTCACGGTCATCTTGGCTGAAGCCGGTGCAAACAAGGTTTCGGTCATTAAGGCTGTTCGCGAACTGACGGGTCTTGGCCTGAAGGAAGCGAAGGATCTGGTCGACGGTGCACCGAAGCCCGTTAAGGAAGCGGTGCCCAAGGCCGCAGCTGAAGAAGCCAAGAAGAAGCTGGAAGAAGCCGGCGCGAAGGTTGAAATCAAGTAAGTTTCAACGCGCTGTGCGAAGGCTGGCGGTTTTTCACCGCCGGCCTTTTTGTGCTTTGTGGGGACTGCGTTTTTGCAGGTGTATGCCGGCGAGAGTGTGATCCCAAGAAGCCAAAGAAAATCGCCAGTCATCAACATCGACCGGCGCTTCTCTTTGTCTTCTGAAGCGACTGCAGAAGGCAAGTTTGGTCGGGTAGCGGGCAACACAGGCATCCGCTGCCGTCAGCCAGCGGTTGGTAGCGGCCAACCACCAAGCTTCTAGGCTCGTTCAAGCCATTGGACGGCCATCGGGTCTCAGTCGGTGAACACTCGGGTTGTCTCATCAAGGTATCCTGCCTCGACAACTATGCCCGCCGTGATTCGGAGATCGTATGCAATATTCCTTCACCGAGAAGAAGCGTATTCGCAAGAGTTTTGCGAAGCGCCCCATCGTTCACCAAGTACCTTTCCTGCTGGCTACCCAGCTTGAATCATTCAGCACGTTTCTGCAAGCAGACACGTCGTCTACGCAACGCAAGCCGGAAGGCCTGCAGGCTGCGTTTACCTCGGTTTTCCCGATCGTTTCGCATAACGGCTTCGCGCGCCTGGAGTTCGTCAGCTACATGCTGTCGCCGCCGGCATTTAACATCAAGGAATGCCAGCAGCGCGGTCTGACGTACTGTTCGGCGTTGCGCGCCAAGGTGCGTCTGGTGCTGCTCGACAAGGAATCGCCGAGCAAACCGGTCGTCAAGGAAGTGAAAGAACAGGAAGTGTACATGGGCGAAATTCCGCTCATGACGCCGACCGGTTCGTTCGTCATCAATGGCACCGAACGTGTAATCGTTTCGCAGCTGCACCGTTCGCCGGGCGTGTTTTTTGAACACGACAAAGGCAAGACGCACAGCTCGGGCAAACTGCTGTTCTCGGCACGTATCATTCCTTATCGCGGCTCGTGGCTCGACTTCGAATTTGACCCGAAGGACGTGCTGTACTTCCGCGTCGACCGTCGCCGCAAGATGCCGGTCACAATCCTGCTTAAGGCCATCGGCCTTACGCCGGAACAGATCCTCGCGAACTTCTTCGTGTTCGACAATTTCACGCTGATGCCGGAAGGCGCGCAGATGGAATTCGTGCCGGAGCGCCTGCGTGGCGAAGTCGCGCGCTTCGATATCGCGGACCGGGACGGCAATGTGATCGTCCAGAAGGACAAGCGGATCAACGCCAAGCACATTCGCGACCTCGATAACGCGAAGACCAAGTTCATCTCGGTGCCGGAAGACTATCTGCTGGGCCGCGTCCTCGCCAAGAACGTAATCGACAGCGACACCGGTGAAGTCATCGCGAACGCGAATGACGAAATCACCGAATCCGTGCTAGAGAAGCTGCGCGAAGCGAAGATCAAGGACATCCAGACGCTCTACACGAACGATCTGGACCAAGGTCCGTACATTTCGTCGACGCTGCGCATCGACGAAACGGCCGACAAGATGGCCGCGCGCATTGCGATCTACCGAATGATGCGTCCGGGGGAGCCGCCGACCGAAGAAGCGGTCGAGGCGCTGTTCAACCGTCTGTTCTACAGCGAAGAAGCGTACGACCTGTCGAAGGTGGGTCGTATGAAGTTCAATCGCCGGGTTGGCCGTGACGAAATCGTCGGCCCGATGACGCTGCAGGACGACGACATCCTCGCGACGATCAAGATCCTCGTGGAGCTGCGCAACGGCAAGGGCGAAGTCGACGACATCGACCACCTCGGCAACCGTCGTGTGCGTTGCGTCGGCGAACTCGCAGAGAACCAGTTCCGCGCGGGCCTCGTGCGGGTCGAACGTGCTGTGAAGGAACGCCTCGGCCAGGCTGAAAGCGAAAATTTGATGCCGCACGACCTGATCAACTCAAAGCCGATTTCGTCGGCGATCCGCGAGTTCTTCGGTTCGTCGCAACTGTCGCAGTTCATGGATCAGACCAACCCGCTGTCGGAGATCACGCACAAGCGCCGTGTTTCCGCACTGGGCCCGGGCGGTCTGACGCGCGAACGCGCAGGCTTCGAAGTCCGCGACGTGCACCCGACCCACTACGGCCGCGTGTGCCCGATCGAGACGCCGGAAGGTCCGAACATCGGCCTGATCAATTCGCTCGCTCTGTACGCTCACCTGAACGAATACGGCTTCCTTGAAACGCCGTACCGCAAGGTCACGGACGGCAAGGTGACCGACCAGATCGACTATCTGTCGGCGATCGAAGAAGGCCGTTACGTGATCGCTCAGGCGAACGCGGCGGTGGCTGACGACGGCACGCTGACCGACGAACTCGTTTCGTCGCGTGAAGCGGGCGAAACGCTGATGGTCACGCCAGACCGCATCCAGTACATGGACGTGGCGCCGTCGCAGATCGTGTCGGTCGCAGCTTCGCTGATTCCGTTCCTCGAGCACGATGACGCGAACCGCGCATTGATGGGCTCGAACATGCAGCGTCAGGCTGTGCCGTGTCTGCGTCCGGAAAAGCCGGTCGTCGGTACGGGCATCGAGCGCACCGTGGCGGTCGACTCGGGCACGACGGTTCAGGCACTGCGTGGCGGTGTGGTCGATTACGTCGACGCGGGCCGTATCGTGATTCGCGTGAACGACGATGAAGCGGTCGCGGGTGAAGTCGGTGTCGACATCTACAACCTGATCAAGTACACGCGTTCGAACCAGAACACGAACATCAACCAGCGTCCGATCGTGAAGATGGGCGACAAGGTTGCGCGTGGCGACGTGCTGGCTGACGGCGCATCGACCGATCTGGGCGAGCTCGCGCTCGGCCAGAACATGCTGATCGCGTTCATGCCGTGGAACGGCTACAACTTCGAAGACTCGATTCTGATCTCGGAGAAGGTCGTTGCGGACGACCGCTACACGTCGATCCACATCGAAGAACTGAACGTCGTTGCTCGCGATACGAAGCTCGGACCGGAAGAAATCACGCGCGACATCTCGAACCTCGCGGAAGTGCAGCTTGGCCGTCTCGACGAGTCGGGCATCGTGTACATCGGCGCGGAAGTGGAAGCGGGCGACGTGCTGGTCGGTAAGGTCACGCCGAAGGGCGAAACCCAGCTGACACCGGAAGAAAAGCTGCTGCGCGCGATCTTCGGTGAGAAGGCATCCGACGTAAAAGATACGTCGCTGCGCGTGCCGTCGGGCATGAGCGGCACGGTGATCGACGTGCAAGTGTTCACGCGTGAAGGCATCCAGCGCGACAAGCGCGCGCAACAGATCATCGACGATGAACTGAAGCGCTATCGCCTCGACCTGAACGACCAGTTGCGTATCGTGGAAGGCGATGCGTTCCAGCGTCTCGCGCGTATGCTCGAAGGCAAGGTAGCGAACGGCGGTCCGAAGAAGCTCGCGAAGGGCACGAAGATCGAGCGCGCTTATCTCGAAGACTTGGACCACTATCACTGGTTCGACATTCGCCTCGCGGATGAAGAAGCAGCGGCCCAGCTCGAAGCGATCAAGAACTCGATCGAAGAGAAGCGCCACCAGTTCGACCTCGCATTCGAAGAAAAGCGCAAGAAGCTCACGCAAGGCGACGAACTGCCGCCGGGCGTGCTGAAGATGGTCAAGGTGTATCTGGCGGTGAAGCGCCGTCTGCAGCCCGGCGACAAGATGGCAGGCCGTCACGGCAACAAGGGTGTGGTGTCGAAGATCGTGCCGATCGAAGACATGCCGTACATGGCCGACGGCCGTCCGGCTGACGTCGTTCTGAACCCGCTCGGCGTGCCGTCGCGGATGAACGTCGGTCAGGTCCTCGAGGTGCATCTGGGTTGGGCCGCGAAGGGTCTCGGCTGGCGTATCGGCGAAATGCTGCAGCGTCAGGCGAAGATCACTGAACTGCGCGAATTCCTGACCAAGATCTACAACGAATCGGGCCGCGCCGAAGAGCTGGACAGCTTTAGCGACGACGAAATCCTCGAACTGGCGAAGAACCTGCGCGAAGGCGTGCCGTTCGCAACGCCGGTGTTCGACGGTGCGACGGAAGAGGAAATGTCCCGCGCACTGGATCTGGCATTCCCGGACGACATCGCTGAAAACCTCGGCATGACGCCGTCGAAGAACCAGGTGCGTCTGTTCGACGGCCGCACGGGCGAGATGTTCGAACGTACGGTGACGGTAGGCTACATGCACTACCTGAAGCTGCACCACCTGGTGGACGACAAGATGCACGCGCGTTCCACGGGCCCGTACTCGCTCGTCACGCAGCAACCGTTGGGCGGTAAGGCGCAGTTCGGTGGCCAGCGTTTCGGTGAAATGGAAGTGTGGGCGCTCGAAGCGTACGGCGCATCGTACGTGCTGCAGGAAATGCTGACGGTGAAGTCGGACGACGTGACGGGCCGGACCAAGGTTTACGAGAACCTGGTCAAGGGCGATCACGTGATCGATGCCGGCATGCCTGAGTCGTTCAACGTGTTGGTGAAGGAAATCCGGTCGCTGGGTATCGACATCGACCTGGACCGGAACTAATCGGACTACTGGAGAGAAGCGATGAAAGCTTTGCTCGATCTATTCAAGCAAGTCCAACAACCTGAAGTTTTTGACGCGATCAAGATCGGTCTGGCCTCGCCCGACAAGATCCGTTCGTGGTCGTTCGGTGAAGTCAAGAAGCCGGAAACCATCAACTACCGCACGTTCAAGCCGGAGCGCGATGGTCTGTTCTGCGCGAAGATTTTCGGTCCGATCAAGGACTACGAATGCCTTTGCGGCAAGTACAAGCGCCTGAAGCACCGCGGCGTGATCTGCGAGAAGTGCGGCGTCGAAGTGACCCTCGCGAAGGTGCGTCGCGAGCGGATGGGCCACATCGAGCTGGCCTCTCCAGTCGCGCACATCTGGTTCCTGAAGTCGCTGCCGTCGCGTCTGGGCATGGTGCTCGACATGACGCTGCGCGACATCGAGCGCGTGCTGTACTTCGAAGCATATGTGGTGATTGATCCGGGCATGACGCCGCTCAAAGCGCGCCAGATCATGACCGAAGAGGATTACTACAACAAGGTCGAGGAATACGGCGACGAATTCCGTGCAGAGATGGGCGCGGAAGGTATTCGCGAACTGTTGCGCGCGATCAACATCGACGAGCAGGTCGAACTGCTGCGCACGGAGCTCAAGAACACTGGCTCGGAAGCGAAGATCAAGAAGTACGCGAAGCGCCTGAAGGTGCTCGAGGCGTTCCAACGTTCGGGCATCAAGCCGGACTGGATGGTCCTCGAGGTGCTGCCGGTGCTGCCGCCGGAGCTACGTCCGCTGGTGCCGCTCGACGGCGGCCGTTTCGCGACGTCGGACCTGAACGACCTGTATCGCCGCGTGATCAACCGTAACAACCGGTTGAAGCGTCTGCTCGAGCTGAAGGCACCTGAAATCATCGTCCGCAACGAAAAGCGGATGCTGCAGGAAGCCGTCGACTCGCTGCTCGACAACGGCCGTCGCGGCAAGGCGATGACCGGCGCGAACAAGCGTCCGCTGAAGTCGCTCGCCGACATGATCAAGGGTAAGGGCGGTCGCTTCCGTCAGAACCTGCTCGGTAAGCGTGTCGACTACTCGGGCCGTTCGGTGATCGTGGTCGGCCCGACGCTGAAGCTGCATCAGTGCGGTCTGCCGAAGTTGATGGCGCTCGAACTGTTCAAGCCGTTCATCTTCAACAAGCTCGAAGTGATGGGTGTTGCTACCACCATCAAGGCTGCGAAGAAGGAAGTCGAGAACCAGACGCCGGTCGTGTGGGACATCCTCGAAGAGGTGATCCGCGAACATCCGGTCATGCTGAACCGTGCACCGACGCTGCACCGTCTCGGCATCCAGGCTTTCGAGCCGGTGCTGATCGAAGGTAAGGCAATCCAGCTGCACCCGCTCGTTTGCGCGGCGTTCAACGCCGACTTCGACGGTGACCAGATGGCCGTTCACGTGCCGCTGTCGCTCGAAGCGCAGATGGAAGCACGCACGCTGATGCTGGCGTCGAACAACGTGCTGTTCCCGGCTAACGGCGATCCGTCGATCGTGCCGTCGCAGGATATCGTGCTCGGCCTGTACTACGCGACGCGTGAAGCGGTGAACGGCAAGGGAGAAGGTCTGACGTTCACGGGCGTGTCGGAAGTGCTGCGCGCGTACGAGAACAAGGAAGTCGAACTCGCCTCGCGCGTCAACGTGCGGATCACCGAAATGGTCCACAACGAAGACAAGTCGGAGGGCGCGCCGGCGTTCGTGCCGAAGGTCACGCTGTACGCAACTACGGTTGGCCGCTCGATCCTGTCGGAAATTCTGCCGCCTGGACTGCCGTTCTCGGTGCTGAACAAGCCGCTGAAGAAGAAGGAAATCTCGCGCCTGATCAACACGGCGTTCCGCAAGTGCGGTCTGCGCGAGACGGTGATTTTCGCCGACCAGTTGATGCAGTCGGGCTTCCGTCTGGCAACGCGCGCTGGTATTTCGATCTGCGTCGACGACATGCTCGTGCCGCCGCAGAAAGAAACCATCGTTGGCGATGCCGCGAAGAAGGTGAAGGAATACGACCGTCAGTACATGTCGGGTCTCGTCACCGCGCAGGAACGCTACAACAACGTGGTCGACATCTGGTCGGCAACGTCGGAAGCGGTCGGCAAGGCGATGATGGAGCAGCTGTCGACGGAGCCGGTCACGGACCGCGACGGCAACCAGACGCGTCAGGAGTCGTTCAACTCCATCTACATGATGGCTGACTCGGGCGCTCGCGGCTCCGCGGTTCAGATCCGCCAGCTGGCCGGTATGCGCGGCCTGATGGCGAAGCCGGACGGCTCGATCATCGAGACGCCCATCACGGCGAACTTCCGCGAAGGTCTGAACGTGTTGCAGTACTTCATCTCGACCCACGGCGCACGTAAGGGTCTGGCTGATACGGCACTGAAGACCGCGAACTCGGGTTACCTGACGCGTCGTCTCGTCGACGTGACGCAGGACCTGGTCGTCGTCGAGGAAGATTGCGGCACGTCGAACGGCGTGGCGATGAAGGCGCTCGTGGAAGGCGGTGAAGTGGTCGAAGCGCTGCGTGACCGTATTCTGGGTCGCGTGGCCGTGGCTGACATCGTCAACCCGGAATCGCAGGAAACGCTGTTCGAAGCGGGCACGCTGCTCGACGAAGACGCGGTCGAAGACATCGAGCGCCTCGGCATCGACGAAGTGCGCGTGCGCACGCCGCTCACCTGCGAAACGCGTTACGGTCTGTGCGCGGCCTGTTATGGTCGCGACCTCGGCCGCGGCTCGCTCGTGAACGTCGGCGAAGCGGTCGGCGTGATCGCGGCGCAGTCGATCGGTGAACCTGGCACGCAGCTCACGATGCGTACGTTCCACATCGGTGGTGCCGCATCGCGTGCGGCTGTGGCTTCGTCGGTCGAAGCGAAGTCGAACGGTACGGTGCGTTTCACGTCGACGATGCGTTACGTCACGAACGCGAAGGGCGAGCAGATCGTCATCTCGCGTTCGGGCGAAGCGATGATCACCGACGATCACGGCCGTGAGCGCGAGCGGCACAAGGTGCCGTACGGCGCCACGCTGCTGCAACTCGACGGTGCGCAGATCAAGGCTGGTACGCAACTGGCCACGTGGGACCCGATGACGCGTCCGATCATCACCGAGTACGGTGGTACGGTGAAGTTCGAGAACGTCGAGGAAGGCGTGACCGTCGCGAAGCAGATCGACGACGTGACGGGTCTGTCCACGCTCGTCGTGATCGACGTGAAGCGTCGTGGGTCGCAGGCGTCGAAGACGGTGCGTCCGCAGGTCAAGCTGCTCGATGCGAACGGTGAGGAAGTGAAGATCCCGAACACCGAGCACTCGGTGCAGATCGGCTTCCAGGTCGGCGCGCTGATCACGGTGAAGGACGGTCAGCAGGTGCAGGTCGGTGAAGTGCTCGCACGTATTCCGACCGAATCGCAGAAGACGCGTGACATTACCGGTGGTCTGCCGCGTGTGGCGGAACTGTTCGAAGCTCGGTCGCCGAAGGACGCGGGTATCCTGGCGGAAGTCACGGGTACGACGTCGTTCGGTAAGGACACCAAGGGCAAGCAGCGTCTCGTTATCACGGACCTCGAGGGCAATCAGCACGAGTTCCTGATCGCGAAGGAAAAGCAGGTTCTGGTGCACGATGGTCAGGTCGTCAACAAGGGCGAAATGATCGTCGACGGACCGGCGGATCCGCACGACATCCTGCGTCTGCAGGGCGTCGAGGCGCTGTCGCGTTACATCGTGGACGAAGTGCAGGACGTGTACCGTCTGCAGGGCGTGAAGATCAACGACAAGCACATTGAAGTAATCGTGCGTCAGATGCTGCGCCGCGTGCAGATTTCGGACAACGGTGATACGCGTTTCATCCCGGGCGAACAGGTCGAGCGGTCGGACATGCTCGACGAGAACGACCGTATGATCGCGGAAGACAAGCGTCCGGCAACGTACGAAAACGTATTGCTCGGTATCACGAAGGCGTCGCTGTCGACCGATTCGTTCATCTCCGCGGCGTCGTTCCAGGAAACGACCCGCGTGCTGACCGAAGCGGCGATCATGGGCAAGCGCGACGATCTGCGTGGCCTGAAGGAAAACGTGATCGTCGGCCGTCTGATTCCGGCCGGTACCGGTCTCGCGTTCCACAAGGCGCGCAAGAGCAAGGAACTGGCCGACCGCGAGCGTTTCGATCAGATCGCAGCGGAAGAGTCGTTCGAATTCGGTACGCCGGAAACCCCGGCTGCCGAACAGCAGCACTCTGGCGAGTAAGTGTGGGCGGCGTAAGCCGCCTTACATGACGCGCCACGAAAGCCGCTCAGTTTCGACTGAGCGGCTTTTTTTATGCTTTTTTGCGTATGGGGCGATGCCATGCGTCGGCGCGGCCCTAGGCCCGATGGCCAACGTTGTCGCAAAGCGCAGGCGCGGCGCGAATGCGTTGGTAAAATCCTTGTCACCGCCTGCGTGCCGTTCTCTTCGCCGTCTCTCTCGAATACATGTCCCGTCCGCTCCAAATCCTCAACGAAGTCTTCGGTTATCCCGCGTTCAGAGGACAGCAAGGCGAAATTGTCGAGCACGTCGCCGACGGCGGCGATTGTCTCGTGCTGATGCCGACGGGCGGCGGCAAATCGCTGTGCTATCAGATTCCGTCGCTGGTGCGGCGCGAACGCGGCTTCGGCGCTGGCATTGTGGTTTCACCGCTGATCGCGCTCATGCAGGACCAGGTGGCGGCGCTGACCGAAGTCGGCGTGCGCGCCGCGTATCTGAACTCGACACTCTCGAGCGCGGAGGCGATTTCCACCGAGCGCGCGCTGCGCGACGGCGACATCGATATGTTGTACGTCGCGCCGGAACGGCTGATGACACCGCGCTTTCAGGAGCTGCTCGAGCGCACTCGCATCGGCCTTTTCGCGATCGACGAAGCGCACTGCGTGTCGCAATGGGGACACGATTTCCGGCCCGAATACATCCAGCTGTCGGTGCTGCACGAGCGCTTTCCGAATGTGCCGCGCATCGCATTGACGGCCACTGCCGATGCGATCACGCGGGACGAAATCATTCACCGTCTCGCACTCGAAGATGCGCGCGTGTTCGTGTCCAGTTTCGATCGGCCGAACATCCGCTACCGCATTGCCGAAAAAGACAATGCGCGCACGCAACTGCTCGACTTTATCCGCGCCGAGCATACGAAGCCGGACGGCACGACCGACGCGGGCGTCGTTTATTGCCTGTCGCGCCGGAAGGTCGAGGAAACCGCGGAGTGGTTGAAGGAAAAGGGCATGCGCGCGCTGCCGTATCACGCAGGCATGGAGTTCGAAGTGCGCCAGAAGCATCAGGAGATGTTCCAGCGCGAGGAAGGTATCGTCATGTGCGCGACGATTGCGTTTGGCATGGGCATCGACAAACCCGACGTGCGGTTTGTCGCGCATCTGGATCTGCCAAAGAGCGTCGAAGGCTACTATCAGGAGACCGGTCGCGCGGGTCGCGACGGACTGCCGTCGAACGCGTGGATGGCCTACGGGCTCGGCGACGTCGTGCAGCAGCGCAAGATGATCGACGAATCGGAGGCCGACGAAGCGCATAAGCGAGTCCAGACCGCCAAGCTCGACGCTCTGCTTGGCCTGTGCGAAACAGCGACCTGCCGGCGCGTGCGCCTGCTCGCGTACTTTGGTGAAACGAGTCAGCCGTGCGGAAACTGCGATAACTGCCTCGAGCCGCCGCCGACTTGGGATGCGACGCGCGAGGCCCAGATGGCGCTGTCGTGCGTGTTTCGCGCACAACGCGCAAGCGGCTTTCATTTCGGCGCCGGACATCTGATCGATATTTTGCGCGGCAGCCGCAGCGAGAAAATCCTGCAGCGCGGCCACGAGAAGCTCACCACGTTCGGCATCGGCGAGGCGCTCGGCGAGCCGGAATGGCGCGCCGTGTTCCGCCAGCTCGTCGCGTTTGGCTATCTGACGGTCGACCACGAAGGTTTCGGTTCGCTCGTGCTGACCGAAGCGAGCAAGCCCGTGCTCAAGGGTGAGCAGAAGGTGACGATGCGCCGCTACGTTAAGCCAACACGTACGCGCCAATCGTCCGGACGCACGAGTGAGCGCGCTGATCCGACGGTCGGCATGGGCCCGCGCGAGCGCGCGTGCTGGGAGCGTCTGCGGATGTGGCGCACGGAAACCGCCAGGAGCGACGGCGCGCCGGCTTACGTGATTTTCCATGACGCGACGCTTGCGGAAATTGCCCGTCTCGGCCCCGCTTCGATCGACGATCTGCGCGGCATTCCTGGCATGGGAGCTCGAAAACTCGACCGTTTCGGCTATGAATTGCTGCACGTCGTAGCGGCAGACTGAGCCCATCCCGCTACTTCGCCAGATTGACAAGGGTGCGAAACAACGCAACCTATTGACTCCCTTAGTATTTTCGGAATATTATGCTAGGTTCCGGTTCTTGGAATGCCTGCGCGCGACTTCAATTCGTGCGTGAGCAGGCCAGCCGGGAGTTCGATGCGCAGGCGTTTCCGCTTTGCCCGGAAACAGATGCGTCGATTTTGTTCATTTTCAGGAATAAACAATGCCAACCATCAATCAACTGGTTCGCAAAGGCCGCACGTCGGAAACGACGAAGAGCAAGAGCCCGGCTTTGCAGGACTGTCCCCAGCGTCGCGGCGTGTGCACCCGTGTGTACACCACGACGCCGAAAAAGCCGAACTCGGCACTCCGTAAGGTCGCCAAGGTTCGTTTGACGAATGGCTTCGAAGTCATTTCGTACATCGGTGGTGAAGGCCACAACCTGCAGGAACACTCGGTCGTGCTGATTCGCGGCGGCCGTGTGAAGGACTTGCCGGGCGTGCGTTACCACATGGTTCGCGGCTCACTGGACACCCAGGGCGTCAAGGACCGTAAGCAGGCTCGCTCGAAGTACGGCGCGAAGCGTGCCAAGGCTGGCAAGTAATTCGCCGGTCAGTCGTAGTTCAGGTCGCCTGCAAAGGCGGTAATGGCGATGGTGCCGGACTCGCCGGTGCTATCGAGTAAGTGGTCACCCGACCAGGCTGGTTGGTCTTACGGATGAATCGGGTTAGTTGGTGGCCGCGGGGCTGCAAGCAGCTCCAACTGAAAAGGTAAAGGAAGAAACATGCCGCGTCGTCGCGAAGTCCCCAAGCGGGAAGTGTTGCCGGATCCGAAGTTCGGCAACGTTGATGTAGCAAAATTCATGAACGTGCTGATGCTCTCCGGCAAGAAGTCGGTTGCCGAGCGTATCGTGTACGGCGCTTTCGAACAGATCCAGACCAAGGGTGGCAAGGACCCGCTGGAAGTGTTCACGGTGGCGCTCAACAACGTCAAGCCGGTGGTCGAAGTGAAGAGCCGCCGCGTTGGTGGTGCGAACTATCAGGTTCCGGTCGAAGTGCGCCCGTCGCGTCGTATGGCATTGGCGATGCGTTGGCTGCGTGAAGCCGCGAAGAAGCGCAGCGAGAAGTCGATGGCCCTGCGTCTGGCAGGTGAGCTCTCCGAAGCGGCTGAAGGCCGTGGCGGCGCGATGAAGAAGCGCGACGAAGTTCACCGGATGGCAGAAGCCAACAAGGCGTTCTCGCACTTCCGTTTCTAAGCTACCGGATCCCGGGTTTAGCGGAAAGCGGAAAGAAATTCCGGGCGGGTGCGCTTCAAAGGCGCCTCGCCCGTTTGTGTTACAGCGCGATGGGTATCTCTCGCATCGCGTCATCCCAATAGAGGATCAAAGTGGCTCGCAAGACTCCTATCGAGCGCTACCGTAACATCGGTATTAGCGCTCACATCGACGCCGGCAAAACGACGACGACCGAGCGCATTCTGTTCTACACGGGCGTGAACCACAAGATTGGTGAAGTTCACGACGGCGCTGCCACCATGGACTGGATGGAGCAGGAACAGGAACGCGGCATCACGATTACTTCCGCTGCTACGACGGCATTCTGGAAGGGTATGGCTGGCGACCGCGCCGAGCACCGCATCAACATCATTGACACCCCGGGTCACGTCGACTTCACGATCGAAGTCGAACGCTCGATGCGCGTGCTCGACGGCGCGTGCATGGTGTACTGCGCTGTGGGCGGTGTGCAGCCCCAGTCGGAAACCGTGTGGCGTCAGGCTAACAAGTACAAGGTTCCCCGTCTGGCGTTCATCAACAAGATGGACCGTACTGGCGCGAACTTCTTCAAAGTCTACGACCAACTCAAGCTGCGTCTGAAGGCGAACCCGGTTCCGGTCGTGGTGCCTATCGGCGCTGAAGAGAACTTCACGGGCGTCGTCGATCTGATGAAGATGAAGGCGATCATTTGGGACGACGCGTCCCAAGGCACCAAATTTTCGTACGAAGACATCCCGGCAGAGCTCGTCGACACGTGCAACGAATGGCGTGAAAAGATGGTCGAAGCCGCGGCTGAGGCGAGCGAAGACATGATGAACAAGTACCTCGAGTCGGGTGAGTTGACCGAAGAGGAAATCATCAAGGGTCTGCGCGATCGTACGATCGCTTGCGAAATCCAGCCGATGCTGTGCGGCACCGCATTCAAGAACAAGGGCGTTCAGCGCATGCTTGACGCCGTGCTCGACTTCCTGCCGTCGCCGATCGACATCCCGCCGGTTACTGGCGAACTGGAAAATGGTGAAAAGGCGGAGCGCCGCGCTGCCGACGACGAAAAGTTCTCGGCGCTGGCATTCAAGATCATGACCGACCCGTTCGTCGGTCAGTTGATCTTCTTCCGCGTGTACTCGGGCGTCGTCAATTCGGGCGATACGGTGCTGAACGCGACCAAGGACAAGAAGGAACGTCTGGGCCGTATTCTGCAAATGCATGCGAACCAGCGCGAAGAAATCAAGGAAGTGCGCGCAGGCGACATCGCTGCTGCGGTCGGTCTGAAGGAAGCGACCACCGGCGACACGCTGTGCGATCCCCAGAACCCCATCGTGCTCGAACGCATGATTTTCCCGGAGCCGGTGATTTCGCAGGCTGTCGAGCCGAAAACCAAGGCTGACCAGGAAAAGATGGGTCTGGCGCTGAATCGTCTGGCTCAGGAAGATCCGTCGTTCCGCGTTCAGACGGACGAAGAATCGGGTCAAACCATCATTTCGGGCATGGGCGAACTGCACCTCGAAATCCTGGTAGACCGGATGAAGCGTGAATTCGGGGTGGAAGCGACCGTTGGCAAGCCGCAGGTGGCTTACCGCGAAACGATCCGCAGCACGGCGGCCGATGTTGACGGCAAGTTCGTCAAGCAGTCGGGCGGCCGTGGTCAGTACGGTCACGCGGTCATCACGCTTGAGCCGAACGAGCAGGGCAAGGGTTACGAGTTCCTCGACGAGATCAAGGGCGGCGTGATTCCGCGTGAATACATCCCGGCAGTCGACAAGGGCATTCAGGAGACGCTGAAGGCTGGCGTGCTGGCGGGCTTCCCGGTCGTTGACGTGAAGGTTCACCTGACGTTTGGTTCGTACCATGACGTCGACTCGAACGAAAACGCGTTCCGTATGGCCGGCTCGATGGCGTTCAAGGAAGCAATGCGCAAGGCAAGCCCGGTCATCCTCGAACCGATGATGGCTGTGGAAGTCGAAACGCCGGAAGACTACATGGGCAACGTGATGGGCGACCTGTCGGGCCGTCGCGGTATCGTCCAGGGCATGGAAGACATGGTTGGCGGCGGCAAGATCGTTCGCGCCGAAGTGCCGCTGTCGGAAATGTTCGGCTACTCGACGTCGCTGCGTTCGCTGACGCAGGGTCGTGCAACGTACACGATGGAGTTCAAGCACTACGCTGAAGCTCCGCGTAACGTGTCGGAAGCTATCATCAACGCGAAGTCCAAGTAATCGCGCGGCAAAGTCATTTAACGATTAACTTTCTGAAAGAAGAGAAACATGGCTAAAGGCAAATTCGAACGGACCAAGCCGCACGTAAACGTGGGCACGATCGGTCACGTTGACCACGGCAAGACCACGCTGACGGCAGCGATCACGACGGTTCTGACGCAGAAGTTCGGCGGCGAAGCGAAGGCGTATGACCAGATCGACGCTGCGCCGGAAGAGAAGGCGCGCGGTATTACGATCAACACCGCGCACGTCGAGTACGAAACGGCGAACCGCCACTACGCGCACGTCGACTGCCCGGGCCACGCTGACTACGTGAAGAACATGATCACGGGCGCGGCGCAGATGGACGGCGCAATCCTGGTGTGCTCGGCCGCTGACGGCCCGATGCCGCAAACGCGTGAGCACATCCTGCTGGCGCGCCAGGTTGGCGTTCCGTACATCATCGTGTTCCTGAACAAGTGCGACATGGTGGACGACGCCGAGCTGCTGGAGCTCGTCGAGATGGAAGTTCGCGAACTTCTGTCGAAGTACGACTTCCCGGGCGACGACACGCCGATCATCAAGGGTTCGGCCAAGCTGGCGCTGGAAGGTGACAAGGGCGAGCTGGGCGAAGTGGCGATCATGAACCTGGCCGACGCGCTGGACACGTACATCCCGACGCCGGAGCGCGCGGTGGACGGTACGTTCCTGATGCCGGTGGAAGACGTGTTCTCGATCTCGGGTCGCGGCACGGTGGTG
>NZ_JAJITC010000032.1 GCF_020881035.1 Paraburkholderia translucens | reverse complement strand
TTCATCGTGGATCCTCCGGTTGCCGGGAAATGCGTGCATTTTCCACCTGGGCACTTCGATGCCGTCGGCCCGTGAGGATCCACCCCTTCCTCTGCTCTCACGGTTTCGGGTGGGACGCGTTCATTTCAATTCTCCTTGAAAAGGGTGCTTCTAGAACGCGCAAGGGGCATTCCAGGGGCGGGCGCACGAGCAACGGGCTACCGGTCCAACTCTGCAGTGGCTGCGTGCACTACCATGGTTGGCCTCGGTCGCCAGTCAGCCGCACCTCCATCCGGCGTCGGAAAATTGGAAGTCGCGAATCAAGTCACGACTCCTGGCTGCGGCAGACCTTCCGGTTGGGTGAAAAGCGCCAGTGGCCGGCCGCGTCCTTTACGGCGAGCGCACCGTAGTCATAAAGCACCCCGCAAACGGTGGCAGGTCTCAGGCCAGTTGTGTCCTCAATGACCAGAAGCGTACGCGAGACTGGGTCGGCGCTCACAGGAGCTGCAGTGTCGGCGCTGAGGCCCAAATCTTCCGTCTCTGGGTTGTATCGGTTCGCGCCCGCGCCCGGACGCTCGCCATGCGCGGCATACTCCGCGGATTCGTGGAGGCGCCAGTCTAGCTCTGGTGTGTTGACAGAAACAGGCGTCGTCGGGGCGCGTTTTGCGCTCTGGTATAAATGTCCATGGTCCAGGCTTAACCCCAATGCCCGCAGCGCGCGAAGCGCTTCATCGCCGTCATGATATGAGCCGAACAGCGCAACGATGACTTGTGGCATGCGACTCCTCCATAGGTCATCACCTTGTACGCACTCAAGCGCGCAAGGGCTATACCAGGCCAGGCAACGGCGGCAAACAGCGTGACTTCTAGTCCATGTACCGTCTTCGCCCATGTCACCGCGTGCTTAGATGTCTTAATCGCCGGTGTGGCACTTGCACGTTGTGTCAGAGACCTCACGCCGCTACCGCAGTAAGCGGAACTCCGGTTTGACATCAAGAATGGTAAGCCGGGCTTGCACAATGAAAAGGCCAAACTTGCGTTCGCAGACCGCAGCAACCGATATGTCGCGCGTGTGCCTAGCTCAGAAGGTGAGCCGATAGAGGCGGTGCTGCTCCGAGCACTATTGCAGCGAGTCTGGGAAGGTGTCCGTCCTGCTGCATAACAGTCACTCAACTGATTTTGCAGCGGAGTCCTAAGGGGCCACGATTTCGGAAAGAGCACGTTCGACCGCCACCGTCGAACGGCGGCTATACCGTATTTCCATGCCCCGTGCACAGTGGATCGAGGGGACGAGGTTACGGTAAAGGTCGGCCTAGCGGTAAGGTATAACCTTGATACCTAACTTAGTTAAAAAGAAGCTTGTTGCTTCTAATAAGGTTTTGCGAAACCAAAGAAAAAAGGCCTTTTATAAAAAAGTAATCGAACTTTATGAACTGCGTTCCTCCATCGGAGCATCTTAGGTCACAATGCGTCCCGATACCCTCGGGATACCCATCGATGCGCGCGGCTAGCCGTGATTGTCCAGCCAAGCACGCGCTCAGGAAAGGCGCGGCCATTAAAAGACCCGAAAACCTGCGCCCGGGCTCGGGCACAGCCTAACTCATTGTGAGCGCCTAGCGGCCGTGCGTACATCCGGGACTCGACTAACCGAAGCCGTGGACCAAGACCTTTTTCCCCTCAAAGCTTTCTTGCACACCTGGCTCACACTGCGGTGGACACGTCACGCAGTCCGGCGTCTGGCCTGATACAGTGATCGCCCTGTAAACAACGGATTGAATGAGCATCCCGTCGGCAGCGACGACGATGTTTAGATCAGTTTCGACGCCGGCCGACACCGCTCCGCCTGCGGTATCGACGATTTTCATGGTGCCGGTGCAATCGGAGCTCGGTGACAACTCCGCGCCGCTACTGGCTCCTCTAACAGCGTGTCCGCTCCAGTTACCGGACCGACTTGCGCAGGTAGCCCGTGGTCGCGAGCAGCAGGCTGCGAGTGTACTCGTGCTCGACCTGCTGCGCGCGAATGGAAGCGATATCGCGCTGCTCGACAATCTCGCCATTTCGCATGACCGCGACGCGCGAGCAGAGAAAGCCGACGACCGCCAGGTTGTGGCTCACGAGCATCACTGTGAGATTGCGTTCGCGATGAAGCCGTCGCAGCAGGTTCAGGATTTCGGCTTGCACGGACACATCGAGCGCGGACGTCGGCTCATCGAGCAGCAGCACGCGCGGTTCGACAATCAGCGCCCGTGCAATCGCGACGCGTTGCCGCTGCCCCCCCGACAACTGATGCGGATAGCGGAAGCGATACGCCGGACCTAGCCCGACTTCGCGCAGCGCATCGACAATGCGTTGTTCTTGCCGGCCGATGCCGTTGATGGTCAGCGGCTCGCGCAAGGTCTGATCGACTGTGAAACGCGGATGCAGTGAGCCGTACGGATCCTGAAAAACCATCTGTACGTCGCGTCGAAAGGAGCGGTCGATCTTCTCTCCATACACGTGCGGGCCGATTTTCATATGGCCGCCGGCGACTGGCGCGAGGCCCGTCAACGCGCGCAGAATCGTCGACTTGCCGGAACCCGATTCGCCGACCAGCCCGAAGACTTCTCCTTCGCCGACACGAAAGCTCGCCTCGCGCACGGCGTCGACGTCACCGGTTTTGGTCCTGAAGCGGACCGTCAGGGCGTTGACATCGATCATGCTGATTCTCCTGCCGATTGCGTGAGCCATGCCGCGTCCCGCTTCAGCACGGGCAGTTCACCGGGCGGATCGATGAGCGGTGGATTCGCCGCGAGCAGGGCGCGCGTATAGGGATGCTGGGCATGCACGAGATCGCGCGCTGCGCAGGTCTCTACCACACGCCCCGCAAACATCACGAGGACGCGGTCGCAGAACGACATGACGAGGGGCAGGTCGTGGCTGATAAAGATGAGGCCTGTGTGGTGCTTTTCGATCATCTCGTCGAGAATCCCGAGCACCTGCATCGAGACCAGCACGTCGAGCGCGCTGGTCGGCTCGTCGGCGATGAGCAGACGCGGTCCGGGCGACACCATCATGGCGATCATCACGCGCTGCCCCATGCCACCCGACAACTCGTGCGGGTAGGCATCGGCGACACGCTCCGGATCGCGGATATGCACCGATGCCAGCGCCTCTATGATCTTCTCGCGCATCTCGCGACGGCTGAACTTCGGACCGTGTAGGTCGAACGCTTCGCGCATCTGTTGCGCGACGGTCATCACCGGGTTGAGCGAGTATTTCGGATCTTGCAGGATCATGCCTATCTGCTGGCCGCACAGTTGCCGGCGCTTGCGCACCGACATTGCCAGCAGATCCTGACCGTTGAACTTCATCGCCTTGGCATGGCATTGCGCCGCGGGCGGCAGCAGGCCGAGCAGCGCACGTCCGGTGAGCGATTTGCCAGAACCGGATTCGCCAACGATGCCAAGCCGCTCGCCGCGCTGCAGTGTCAGCGAAAGGCCTCGCACGGCTTCGGTCAATTCGCCGCCATTACCGCGAAAGCCAATTCGCAGATCGTCGATTTTGCACAGAGGTTGGGTCGTAACGACTGGCATGTCAGCCTCCATGGCGCGGGTCGAAGACGTCTCGTAGACCGTCGCCGAGCAGGTTGAAGGCGAGGCTCACCAGCAGAATGGCGAAGCCCGGAATGGTGGCCACCCACCACGAATCGAGCAGCACGTTGCGACCCGACGCGACCATGAAACCCCACTCGGGGGCCGGCGGTTGCGCGCCGAGGCCCAGGAACCCAAGCCCCGCGACAGTGAGAATGATGCCGGCCATATCGAGTGTCGCGCGCACGATGACCGACGACGAGCAGAGCGGCGTGATATAGCGCAGGAGGATGCGCGTCTGCGACGCGCCCTGCAAGCGCGCGACGTGAATGAAATCCGCATGCACGAGCCGCAGCGTTTCCGCCCGCGCGAGGCGTGCATAGGCTGGCCACGCCGTAATCGAAATGGCGATCACCGCGTTGATGACGCCGGGTCCCAGCGCGGCCGCGAAAGCGAGCGCGAGCACGATCTTCGGAAACGCGAGCGCCACGTCGGTGATCCGCATCAGCACGTTGTCCACCCAGCCGCCAAAGAAGCCAGCCGTGGTGCCGATCAAAAGGCCCACCGGAACCACGATCACCACGACGAGAATCGCAATCGAAAGCGTGAGCCGTGAGCCGTAGACAAGACGTGAGAGGATGTCCCGGCCAAGCTGGTCGGTGCCGAACCAGTGCGATGGCGAACCTGGCGGCAGCAGACGGTCGGAGAGGACTTGCTGCAGCGGATCGTGCGGTACGATCAGCGGCCCGATGGCCGCGATGATGATCAGCAAGGCCAGAATTAACAAGCCGAAGACCGACAGCGGATTGCCCGCGAAACGTCGCCAGCGCCGGTAAGCGAGGCCGAGCGAGGCCTGCCTGCGTGACGCGGGCGTGTCGCTCAGCAGCCAGTCTTTCCATCGTCGGAGCACGGCACTCATCGGCCATTCCTGCGTCTGCATAGATTGATCGGTTGGGGGAAGCACGAAAGAAATCTCCGGAACATCAGCGGGCGCGCGGATCGAACACGCGATAAAGCGCATCGGTCAACAGGTTGAGCGCGATGAACATGACGCCGATCACGAGCGTGCTGCCAAGCACGGCGTTCATATCAGCGTTCAGCAGGGCGCCCGTCAGGTACGAACCGATACCGGGCCAGGCGAAAACCATTTCGGTCAGCACCGAGCCTTCGAGCAGATAGCTGTACGTGAGTGCGATCACGGTCAGGAGCGGCACGGCGATATTGCCGAAGGCGTGACGCCATATCACCCGGCGCTCGGGCAAGCCTTTCGCGCGTGCCGTGGTGATGTATTCCTGATTGAGTTGCTCGAGCATGAACGAACGGGTCATGCGGCTCAGATAGGCGACCGAGTAGTAGCCGAGAATGGCAGCAGGCAGCGCGATATGCGAGAACGCATTGAAGAACACGTCCCATTCGCCCGCCATGAGCGAATCGATGAGCAGGCTGCCTGTGTGCGTATCGACCATCCCGTCGAATACCGGATCGACGCGTCCCGGACCCGCTACCCAGTGCAGCTTCGCGTAGAACAGCAGAAGGCCCATCAGCCCGAGCCAGAATACCGGTACCGAACTGCCGACGAGGCCGACGATGCGCGCGACGTGATCGATCCAGCGGTTGTGGCGCACGGCGGCGATCACCCCGAGCGGCACACCGATCAGTACGCCATTGATGGTCGACAGCGTCGCGAGTTCGAGCGTCGCGGGAAACACACGCTGGATGTCTTCGATAACTGGATGGGCGGTCAGCAGCGACATGCCAAAGTTGCCATGCAGCACATCCCGCGCATAGATCAGGAACTGCACGGCGAGCGGCTTGTCCAGCCCGAGCTGGAGACGCGCCGCCGCGTAGGCGGCCGCCGACGCGCGATCGCCGAGAATCGCCAGTACCGGATCGATCGGAATTTTACGGCCAATCACGAACGTGACCGCCAGCAACCCGGTGAAGGTGATCACCAGCGTGATTACCCAGCGCACCAGGCGCAAGGTCCAGCGCGCGCTGGCGCTTTCGGCTGAAAGCGCGCGCATGCGTTCGAAACTCGTGAAGGGAGTCGACATGATGAGTTCCTCGGTCAAAGGCGAAGCCTGGACAGTATCGCCTTCGCCGCAAACCTTACTGCTTCTTCAGATCACGATACGACACGAGGTCGTTGATCGGACCCACCTCGAGTCCCGTCACCCCCGGTCGCGCGGCCACTTGCGAGACCTGCTGGAACATGATCACGAAGGGTGAGTTCGCGAGCATCTGCTTCTGCATCGTCTGGTACGACTCGGTGCGCTTCGCTGTCGACGATTCGGCGAGCGCGGCGTTGGTCTCCTTCGTCAGGCCAGGAATGTCCCACGAGTTGCGCCAGGCGAGCATCTTGTAGGCCGACTTGTCGGAATTGTCCGGATTCCAGGCGAAGCCCTGGGCGTTGCTGTGCGGGTCGATGTAGTCCGCGGACCATTCCCCGATATAGATGTCGTGCGAGCGCGAACGGTACTTTGCAAGCGTCTGCTTGTTGTCGGCGGAAATGATCTGAACCTTTATGCCGCCTTGCGCAAGATTGGCCTGCACGGCTTCGGCTATTTCGCTGTACGGGTAGCCGTTACGCACGTCCATCGTCACGGAAAAGCCATTCGGAAGCCCGGCTTTTGCCAGCAGCGCTTTGGCCTTCGTGACGTTCTGCTGGTAAGGGTTCGTGTTCAGCGCGCCGAGAAAGCCTTCGGGGAGGAACGTTTCGTGCACCTTGTAGGTGGTTTTCGCGACGTTGCTCTGGATACCGTTATAGTCGATCAGCCACTTCATCGCTTCTTGAACTTCCGGTTTTGCCAGATTCGGATTCTTGACGTTCAGGCCGAGGTACAGAAGCGTCGCTTGCGGCACCGCGGTCACATGCGCGTTGCCGGACTTCGTCAGAGCGACGAGATCGTCTGGACTCAGGTTGCGCGCCACATCGACGTCGCCGTTCTCGATCAGCAGGCGTTGGCTCGAAGCTTCCGGCACATGACGCAACACGATACGCTTCATCGCGAGCGGTAAGTGATAACCGTCGAAGCGCTGCAGTACGATGCTGTCGTTGGCGGTCCATTTGACGAGCTTGTAGGCGCCGGAGCCGGCCTCGTTGGTGCGCAGCCAGTCGTTGCCGAAGTCATTGCCTTTCTGGTGCGTGAGCAGCAACTGCTTGTCCACCACCGATGCAGGCCACGCGCCGAGGACGTTCAGGACAAACGTTGGCGCGTATTTCTGGTCTGTCGTCACACTGACGGTGGTATCGTCAACCTTCTTCACGTTGTTAAGCACATTGTCCCTGGTCAGGCCGATGCCTTGCAGCACGGCCGCCGCGCCTTTGTCGAGCAGGACGGTGCGCTGGATCGACCACGCGACGTCGTCGGCGGTCAACGGATTGCCCGAGTGGAACTTGAGACCCGAACGGATCTTGAACGTGAAGGTCAGGCCGTCGGGGCTCACGGTCCATGATTGCGCGACATCGCCGTTGAACTTCGACGGGTCTTTCAGATCGACCCGCACCAGCCGGTCATATGTATTCGCCACATATTCTTCCGGCACCAGTTCGTAGACTTCGCCTGGATCGAGCGTGGTGAATTCGTCGAGGAACGTCGCCATGACGAACATGTCTTTCGGCGTCGCCGCTGCAGCGGGGTTGGCCGCTGTGAGCGACAGGGTCGAGGCGGAGGCGATTGCTGCCGCCGTCAGTGCATTGCGCAATACGAGTTTCATTGCCGCTCCATAAGGAATGGGGTAGAGCCTGTCAGGGAACAACGGATGGAGAAATCGAACGCCACTACATGAGACGCAACGGACCGCTTTCGCTGTTGTCGATCAGCGGCAGCGAACGGGAGCCTGGCAGCTCGTAATGCCACCATTCGCTTTTGATGTGCGCAAAGCCGGCGGCGTGCATGATGCCGAGCAGTAACAGGCGGTTGCGCTGCACGTGTTCGGGCAGGCCCGTATGGAAGTGTTCGGACTCGATCGTCATGGCGTCGAAGGCCGTGCCCATGTCGAGTTCGTTGCCACTGGCATCCAGCAGCGTCACGTCGATCGCTGTGCCGCGGCTATGGTTCGAACCACGGCCAAGCTCAGCGATGTAAGTGGGATCGGGCAGGAAATCCCACAGCACCTGTTGCGCCTGGGGTGGCCGGTAGGCGTCGAAAATCCGCACTGTCAGGCCGGCGTCGCGGGCAATTTCAACTCCCTTGCGCAAACCGGCTTCGGCGGGTTCGAGCAGCAGGCAGTGAGCCTCCTTGTAGATGGGCTTGCCGGTCAGGTTGCGCTCGGTGGCATAGACGAGGTCGATGTCCACGCCATGCGTGGCGGGGGTGATTTCGATGAGTCGCGGTTTTGTCATGGAGAGCGGGGTGGGATGACGGATGTGAGAGGGTTCAGAGATCGAACTGGCTAAATTCGCCCTGCAGCTCGCGATTGCGCGCGACGCGCTCGTCGATGGCTGCCCCCAGTTGGGCGACGATCGCGCTAATCAGCAGGTTGAACAGGCAGGTGAGCGGCGCCAGAGAGTCCCAGAACTGGCCGACGTCGGTTTTGACCTGCAACAGGTCGCAGGCGAATTCGCGAGCCCAGGGACAATAGATGTCGGTGACCAGCGTGAACGGCACGCCACGACGTGTCGCGGCTTCACAGTAGCGGCGCGCGATCATCGAGTAGGCGCGCGTATCGGTAACGACGAGGTACGGTGAGGCAAACTCCGAGTTCAGCGAGTCGACGTATGAGCCGGACATACCGTCGGAGTAGAACACACGCGCACGGATGTATTCGAGGTAGCTGTAGAACGCGTTGCTGATGCCACGCGTCGACTGTATGCCGAGGATATACACGGCGTCCGCATGGGAAATGCGCTCCGCGATGCGGGCGAACATGGGCGATTGCGCCAACCGGTATACATGCTGGATCGCGTCGATTTCGAGTTCTAGGGAGCGGGTCAGGGCGCCGTTCTCCCCGTTATGCGCGGCGTTGCCGAACTGTCCGGACACACGCCGGTATTCGTCGAGCCGGTCGGTAATCATCCACGAGCGCGCTTGTGCGCCGCGCAGCTCGCGCTTGAGGTCGTCGAGGTTGCGATAGCCGACGCTGCGCAGAAAACGCCCCACAGAAATCCCGCTTGTGGCCGTTTGCTGCGCAATCTGATCAGCGGTCTCGAGTCCAAGTCGTTCGAGATTCGCCAGCATGTAACTGGCGATGCGCTTGGCCGTGGGGGTAAGCTCCGCAAAGTGCGCTTCGACGGTTTGTGCGAAAGCGGTCGGCATGTCAGTGCAGGTAGATTTGGTTAATTGCCTGTCTTTTTCTAAATCAATGACATGCATCTAACAAAACCAATAATCTAAGCGCCAGCTTAAAAATTCAATTGGATGCGACTGTCTGATAGTTTGGGTCGGGCTTGGTCTCTCATTGGAAGGAAATTTCACCACGGCTCGCCGTTACGGTGACGGACGGCGATCTCGCTCTCCATCGAGCACGGCGGCTCCTCGAAATCGCGCGTTGCCCACCTGGTGGACATCTTTCTTGACGGCATTTTCAATACTCCGGCAATGTGAAGGCTTTAACCGCTCGTGGTTTTGGACAGCCAGCAGGCGGCCGCGATAGGATCTGAAGCGGACTTTCGGTCGAGGACAGCGGAGATCCGCTCCGGGTCGGGAGTGTGGGATCGCGGATGCGGAAGCCGCCATTGACCTGCTCGATGCCGCCATCGTCCGCGATCAGCCACATTGCTGACGTAGAACTCGGTCCCTCGAATGTCGGCAATGGCCGAAATTTACCTGTAGGTCATCGTGCAGCATTCGTTCGCGGACCTGCCGCTCTGGTGAAGGCTTCGAAGATCGATGAAAGGCATTATTTGGCCGGGCCGGGTATCGACCCCGGGCAAGTCCGGCCAGAGCGGGCGTCGAGGTTGGAGACCACAATCGAACTCCCATCACCCCTGGGGGAGACTACGATGAAGACCGAACAATCCCGTGAGGCATGGAACAAGGGCAAGCTGGTCGGGCAGAAGCCGCCGCTGAGGCCGAAAGACGTCTGGGCCATCCGGATCTACCTTCAGAACGCTCATGCTGTCCGCGATCTTGCCCTGTTCAACTTAGCAATCGACAGCAAACTGCGTGGTTGCGATCTTGTCAGTCTGCGAGTCCGCGACGTGACGCACGGCAATCAGGTCCTGTCGCGGTCGCAGGTCGTCCAGCGAAAGACGCAGCGTCCGGTCCGGTTTGAACTGACCGAGTCGACCCGGAAGGCGGTCGGCGCATGGCTGGAGAAGGCTACCCTGAGGTCGGAGCAGTACCTCTTCCCAAGTCGACTATTGGCGTCCCCGCATCTTTCAACCCGGCAATATGCCCGGATGATTCGTCGATGGGCCGATGCCGCGGGGCTTGATTCGACAGCGTACGGTATCCATTCGATGCGACGCACGAAGGCAACCCTGATTTACAAACGCACCAAGAACCTCAGGGCAGTGCAGTTGCTGCTTGGCCACAGCAAGATTGAAAGCACAATCCGCTACCTTGGTATCGAAGTCGACGACGCGCTCGAGATTTCGGAGCAGATTGAAATCTAGCGCAGCTGGTTCTGGCCGCGCGAAACGATGCTACATCGGGATTTGTGCGGCCGCGCTCCAGCGCGGTTGTCCTAGAACAGAACCGGCGGACCTGTGCCGGCGTCGTTGCTGCAGGACAACCATCCTCGAGACCGCTTCGGTGGGGAAAACTGCCGGACAGCCTATGCGTTCGACTCGGCCTAAGCCGACGGTCGACCTTCAGCCGCCGTACGGCGGCTGAAGGTCGCTTCGCCGACACTCGCAAACCCATGCCGACGAATGTCTCCTGTCTCTATCCACGAATGGGTCTTACCGACCCACTCCGGTCAGATAACTTTCTCCGAAGCGGTCAGTCAGCCAATTTTAGGTTTTGCGAACTGGAGCGCCAATGAGCAGCCGTTGGCGACCTCACCCAATCGGCCAGAAGCGGCCGGTCGACAGGGTTACTTGGATCGTCAACAAACGAAGCCCATGCGTGGCGCACGCTTTCCGTTGTTTCCGTATGAACTCGATCCAGCATTTCTGCGATGAACCATGGGCGCTACGCTCAAGTTTCTCTCTAACGAGCCGTTAGATTTGCCACGACAGTCTTTCACATGTGCCTTGAAAAAGGGTTATGTGCGGCACTGCGTGGATCCGTCTGAGCGACGTTCATTTTGACAACAATTATCCCTGCAATTGAGAAAACATGAAGGCGCTTGACGCGGTTCTCATCTTAAGCGTTGTTCTATGCGGATGCGCTTCGGCAGTCAGCGAGCGGGTGGCCACCAATTACACTGCGGTCGGTGCGGCAGCCGAGCGGCGCGGCGATTGGGACACCGCACGTCGAGCTTTTGCCCGTGCAACGCTGAACGCTGATCAGGCGGACTTGCCTCCAGCGAGCAGGGCTATCGCACACTACGAATACGGGCGTTCGTTGGGCGTCACCTGTTTCTTTGACGAATCCGAACGCGAACTTAACGCGGCTTACCAGCTTGATAAACAAGCAGGCCAACCTCTCTTTCTGTCATTGATCGAACTGGCTCGCTTGAATCTGGACCAGAAGAAGTTTTCGCAATCCGCCGCATACTTCGAACGCGCAATGCCGTTCTTGGACGGAGCGAATGTCGCGAACAAAGCACCTGTTGCGTATTCCGATATTCTGGAGGAGTACGCACGCGCCCTTGCTGGAGCGGGACGCTCTGCGGAAGCCAAACCGCTGACCGACCGCGCGACGGCGCTTCGAGACGCCGCGCTCAACAAGCGCTCGATTACCGATCGAACGCCGTACGGCAAATTCTGCAGCAAATCCTAACCGCTGGCACCTCTGCGCCTACGCGGACACTTGCGAACGTCCGCTTGGGAAAGTGATGAACGGCTCCTGTGGGTCGGGAGTACGCACTGCCGACTGGCCGCTTGTGGGCCGCTGAATTCCAGTGACCGCTTCCGAGCGATGAGTTTGGGGAGGAGACTGACGCAGCCTGACCCGAAGCGGTCACCGGATCAAATCATTCGTAAAAGACCGTTCACGATCAATAGCGGCCGTTTCGCGCATGTCGGGGGACCGCGAATCGCCTCGGACCTGCTTCCCATTGCCCAACGCCATCGCGAGCTTCGCCCGATCGAGCTCGCCTTCCCACGCTGATACCACGATCGTCGCCACGCCATTGCCCACGATGTTGGTCAACGCCCTGCATTCGGACATGAAGCGATCGATGCCGAGGATCAGCACCATCGCGCTGACGGGAACGGTCGGCACCACGGACAGGCTCGCAGCGAGCGTGATGAAGCCCGCGCCCGTCACGCCCGTCGATCCCTTCGAGGTCACCATCGTGACGAGCAATAGCGTGAGTTGCTGCCCAAACGACAAATGTGTGTTGGTCGCCTGTGCGAGAAACAGCACGGCGAGCGTCATATAGATGTTAGTGCCATCGAGATTGAACGAGTAACCGGTCGGCACGACGAGCCCCACCACGCCGCGTGGGCAACCCAGGCGTTCGAGCTTGTCCATCAGTTGCGGCAACGCCGCCTCGGACGTCGATGTACCTAGCACGATCAGCAATTCGTCGCGGATATGAGCAAGAAAGCGCCAGAGACCGAACCCGCACAGACGCGCAACGATGCCGAGCACGACAGCCACGAACACGAACGCGGTGAAATAGAACGTGCCGATCAGCTTCAGCATCGGCAGCAGCGAAACGATGCCGTAACGGCCTATCGTGAATGCCATCGCCCCGAAGGCGCCGATCGGCGCGAGACTCGTGACCATCCCGACGATGCGAAAGAATGCCTTGGACAAGGTTTCGATCATCTGCGTGACGGGCGCGGCGGGCTCGCCCATCAGTGCGAGCGCCGTGCCGAACAGCATCGCGATCAGCAGCACGGGAAGGATGTCGCCCTGGACCAGCGCGCCGACAAACGTGTCGGGTATCACATGCGCGATGAATCCGGCGATGCCGTCGCCATGCGCCGCCTGCGCCGCATAGCCTGAAACGGCGCGCGCATCGAGCGTCGACGGATCGACGTTGAAGCCGTTGCCCGGCGCGATCACGTGCGCGGCCAGCAAACCAATTCCTAGCGCGAGGGTGGATGCGACCTCGAAATAGAGCAGCGCCTTGCCGCCGACGCGGCCGACTTTCTTCATGTCCTGCATGCCCGCGATACCCGTCACGACCGTGCAAAAAATCACCGGCCCAATGATCATCCGCACGAGCTTGATGAACAGATCGCCGAACGGCTTCAATGCAACCGCCGCGTGCGGCGCGAAATGGCCGAGCAGCACGCCGGCGACGATGGCTGCAAGCACCTGCACATAGAGAATCGTGTAAAACGGTTTGCGCTTCATGTGTCTCCTCCATTTTCGAGGCAAAGGGATGCCCCTCCCTTCTTCGGTCGGAAGGGAATCGGCCCGGTTAAAACAGGGAACGCGCCGCGTCGCGCGGCGGTTGGGCGCTTACATCACTTGCGCCCAGGGATGTCGCGCGAAATGCGCCCGTTCGAACGCTTCGATTGCGCAGAGGGAGTCGAGCGTCAGATCGACGGTATCCATGCCTTCGATCACCATGCGCTTGTGGCGCGCGCCAAGCGGATACACATACTGCTGGTCCGAGGCGGACCTCACCGTCTGCCGTTCGAGATCAATCGAGAACGATGTGCCAGGCGTTGCGATCGCCTCGCGCGTCAACGCATCGACGGCATCGCGATCCAGTTGCACGAGCAGCAAGCGGTTATTCATCGCGTTGGAATAGAAGATTTCCGCGAAGCTCGGCGCGATCACCGCCTGAAATCCGTATTGCTGCAAGCCCCACACCGCGTGCTCGCGGCTCGATCCGCAGCCGAAATTCGCGCCGCCGATCAGGATGCGCGCGTTCGCGTAAGCGCTCTGGTTCAGCACGCAGTCCGGGCGAGTTGCGCCTCGCCCGTCGAAGCGCAGGTCGTACAGCAGGCCGTCGGCGAGACCCGCCTTGTCGATGATGCGCAGGAACTGCTTCGGCATGATCTGGTCGGTGTCGAGGTTGTCGATCGGCAACGGGGCGGCGCTGCCTTCAATGGTGGTAAGCCTGGTCATGATGCGGGTGCCTCCAGCGTGCGGACATCGGTGATGCAGCCGGTCATCGCGGCAGCCGCCGCCATGGCCGGACTCATCAGATGCGTGCGGCCGCCGCGTCCCTGGCGGCCTTCGAAATTGCGGTTGGTGGTGGACGCGCAGCGTTCGCCGGCTTCGAGCACGTCGTCGTTCATCGCGAGACACATTGAGCAGCCCGGCTCGCGCCATTCGAAGCCCGCATCGATCAGCGTCTTCGCTATGCCTTCCTGTTCGGCGGCACGGCGCACGCTGCCCGAACCCGGCACGACCATCGCGCGCACGCCTGGCGCCACGCGTCTGCCGCGCACGATCGCGGCCACCGTGCGCAAGTCTTCGATGCGCCCGTTGGTGCACGAGCCGATGAACACGCGGTCGATCCGCGTGCCGGCAATCAGCCGGCGGGGCGTGAGTCCCATGTAATCGAGCGCTCGGCGCAGCGAGGCCGCGGCTTCCGGTGTCGGTTGCGCGGTTTCGTCGGGAATCGGCTGATCGATGGCGACGGCCTGATCGGGACTCGTGCCCCAGGTGACGAACGGCGCGATGTTCCGCGCGTCGAAGCGATGTTCGGCGTCGAAGTGCGCGCCTGTGTCGGACTGCAAGTCGCGCCAGTCTTCGAGCGCAGCTTCCCAGGCCGCTTCGTCAAGTGAAGGCGCGTGGGCGCGCACGTAGTCCAGGGTGGTCGCGTCGGGCGCGATCAGCGCAGCGCGCGCGCCCGCTTCGACCGTCATGTTGCACAAGGTCATGCGCGCCTCGGCCGACAGCGATTCGATTGTCGAACCGGCGAATTCCACCGCGTAACCGCGCGCGCCTTGCGCGCCGATCCTGCTGATGATCCAGATGACGACGTCTTTCGACGACGTGCCGTACGGCAATGCGCCATCGATCGTGATGCGCATGATCCTCGCAAGCCGGTACACAAGCGTTTGCGTCGCGAGCACGTGCTCGACTTCCGACGTGCCGATGCCGAAGCCCAATGCGCCGAGCGCGCCGTAGGTGGTGGTGTGGCTGTCGCCGCACAGCACGACCATGCCGGGGCGAATCAGGCCGAGTTCCGGCGCGACGATATGTTCGATGCCTTGCAGCGGATCGTCCGCGGCAAAGAGCCGGATGCCCGCGCGTTCGCAATTGCGCGCCAGGTTCTGAGCCTGCAGCAGCGACGCCGCATCGCGAATCACGCGCGGCGACTCCGCATGCGTGGGAATGATGTGGCTCACGACGGCGAGCTGCTGACGCGGACGGCGCACGGCGCGGCCACGCGCATCGAGTGCGCTGAATGCCTGCGGGCTGGTGTACTCGTTCATCAGATGCAGATCGGCGTACAGCAGCACGTTTTGTTCGTCGATACGCGTCACCGTGTGCGAATCGACGAGCTTCTGGTAAAGGGTTCGGTTGGACATCGGCTTACTCGCTGAGAAAAGGCAGCACGCGTTCAAGCAACAACTCCGGCGCTTCTTCGGGGATGTAGTGGCCACAGGGCAGCGCTTCGCCCTGCACGTTCGACGCATACGCCTGCCACTCGGAGAGCGGCTTGAAGCATTGGTCGATCACGCCTTGCGCGCCCCACAACGCCATGAACGGACAGACGATGCGCTGCTGGGAAGCGAGCGTGGCGCGGTCGTGATCGAGGTCGATCGTCACGCTCGCGCGGTAGTCCTCGCAGATGCCGTGCGCCGTTTCGGGATCGGACAGGCAACGCAGATATTCCGCGTAAGCGTCGGCCGTGAATGGCGCGAGGCCGGCGCTGCGCGCGCCGATCGTCTGTTTGAGATAGAGATCGGGATCCGCGCGTATCAGCGTCTCCGGAAACGGCGCGGGACGCACCAGCATGAACCAGTGCCAATAGGCGCGCGCGAAGTCGAACGAAGTCTGCTCGTACATCGCGAGCGTCGGCGCGACATCGAGCGTCACGAGGCGCGTCACCGCATCCGGATGATCGAGCGCCATGCGCGCCGCGACCCGCGCGCCGCGATCGTGACCGATCACCGCGAAGGTCGCATGGCCGAGACGGCGCATCAGTTCGATCTGATCGAGCGCCATGCGGCGCTTCGCGTAGTTCGCATGATCGGCAGCGCCCGGCGGCTTGCCGCTGTCCCCGTAGCCGCGCAAATCGGCGGCGATCACAGTGAAATGTTCCGCCAGCGTGGGCGCGACCTTGTGCCAGATCACATGCGTTTGGGGATGCCCGTGCAGGAGCAGGAGCGCGGGACCGCGCCCGCCCTGAATGGCGTGAATGCGTACATCGTCGACACTCGCCGACACGTTCCTGAAGCCTTCAAACATGGGTTGTCTCCTGATCTTGCTTCGAGTCTAATTGATGAATCATGCGATTTGGTTTCCTGAAATGCATTCCGGTCGTAACTTTCAGGAACGAATAGCCGAACAAGTGGAGCATCGAAAAATGGATGGTTTCTCGGACCTGAATCTGTTCGCGCTCGTGGCGCGGCATCGCAATCTGGCCGCTGCCGCGCGCGAACTGGGCGTGACGCCGCCCGCGATCAGCAAGCGGCTTGCGCAACTGGAACGGCGCCTCGGCGTGCGCCTGATGAACCGTACGACGCGGCGTCTGAGCCTCACGCCGGAAGGCGAACTGTATCTGTCGAACGGCTCGCGCATTCTCGACGAGTTGTCGGAACTGGAGCACCTCGTCACGCAAAGCCGCGGGGAGCCGACGGGACTGCTGCGCGTAAATGCATCGTTTGGATTTGGCCGGGCGCGCATTGCGCCGGCGGTGTCGGAATTCGTCGCGCGCTATCCCGCGATGAAGATCCTGCTGCATCTGACGGACCGTCCGATGAGTCTTCAGGACGAGGGTTTCGATCTCGGCATTCGCTTCGGCGAGGTGCCCGATGCGCGCATCAACGCGCGGCTCCTGCTCGAAAACAAACGCCTGGTGTGCGCGTCACCCGGCTATGTGGCGCAGCATGGCGAGCCTTCCGTGCCGCACGATCTGATACGGCACGCGTGCATCGTGTTGCGCGAGAACGAGTCGGCGTACGGCACGTGGCATTTTTCCCGTGGCAAGCGCACGGAGACTGTCAAGGTGGATGGCGCGTTGTCCAGCAACGACGGTAGCGTCGTGCTGCATTGGGCGCTCGAAGGGCGCGGGATCGTCGTGCGATCGCAGTGGGAGATCGAGGGGCATCTCGCGCGCGGCGAACTCGTGCCGTTGCTCGAGGACTGGGCATTGCCGGACGCGAATATCCACGCGATCTATCTGGAGCGCAACCAGCTTTCGGTCAAGCTCAGGACGTTCGTCGACTTCCTTGGCGAGTATCTGCGCAGGCCGGCGAACCTTGCGTGACACGCCATCTTTGTGAGCACCTAACGGGGTTCACACGTGGCGAATCGAACTTTCGGAGACCGCTTTCGAAGGTCGATGGGGAATTCGAACGGCGCCTTAGGGCTGGCATCGAACGACCGGTGATGGCCGACTGTACGCGTTCGACTTACCGCGCCGTAAGCTGGCGTTCGAATAGATTTCCTTGCGCCAGTGGCAGCTTTGAGGCGGCATCGCTCAGCGGGTAATACCGGCCAATTTCGGCCGTTCGACATCGCAGTCTAGATCGCCGACAATTCGCACTGAACAGTCCCCGTTTCTGTTTCAACCTGGAACCGTCTCCATGCAACCTGTCCTGATAGATCTACCCGGTCCGATTTACACCGATCGGCTAGTCATTCGCCCCCCTCGACAGGGTGATGGTCAGCAAGTCTTTCAGGCGACTATCGAATCACTGGAGGCTCTACGCGAGTTTCCGGCATCTTTGCCTTGGGCAATGGAAGAGCCCTCCGTTGATGCCTCTGAGGCCTTCTGCCGGGTCGGGGCGTCCAACTTTATCGCCCGTCGCGATTTTCCTTTTCTCTTCTTGTTGCGTGATTCCGGCGAGTTGGTCGGATGTGGTGGGCTTCACAACCCGCGCTGGAGCGCCGGCACGTTTGAGGCCGGCTGGTGGGGACGATCCGCCTGGACTAAGCAAGGCCTAATCAGCGAAGCCGTCACCGCGATAGTCGACCTCGCCTTCACCGCCTTCGCGGCCCATCGCGTGGAAGCCTACACCGACGACCTGAACCCGAATGCATGGCGATTGTGTGAGCGAGTTGGCATGGCGCTTGAAGGCGTATTACGCAATTCGCGAGTAGAGCCTAGCGGGACGCTGCGTAATACGCGGGTTTATTCAAAAATCCGACAATGATCCGGCTCCCCCCGAGCAGGCAGAATGCGGCCATTTTGAGACGCTCGACGCAGCTGCTTTAACTCATGGACAATCAGCGCTCCCAGACAAGCACCGAACAGCATGAGCACAATCAAACTGTTGAGACCTACGACCGCATTGCTGCCGAGCTATGTTTCAGCGCTTGAAGCCGGATGGTCGCCCGACAACGTCCGTAAGGAGATCGCTGCGCGCGAACAACTCCGCGCTATAGAAGTTGACGCTGAGCGATTTGTGGGGGAACTGGATGATCCGACTGCATCGGGCGGGCCGATTCCTTTACCGGACGGCTCGACCGTCGCGCGCCTTCCAAGCGTTGTGCGATGGATTTGGGACGGTGCACTGAGCGGCGCAATCGGATTTCGTTGGCAAGCTGGAACTGCTGAATTGCCGCCATATGTTCTCGGGCATATCGGCTTCTCGGTCGTGCCGTGGAAGAGAGGCAACGGCTACGCCAAACAAGCACTCAAATTGATGCTGGGCGAAGCACGACTACAAGGTCTTCCGTACGTCGAGCTAACAGTTGATCCGGAGAATGTTGCCTCGCAGAGAGTCATCGTGGCGTGCAACGGCGTATTGATCGAGCGCTTCAGAAAAGCAGCCGCCTATGGACTTGCCGAGACTCTCAGGTATCGCATTGACCTAAACGGTTGAGTGACCTGTGCGGAGAAATCTATTCTCGAACTGCAACGCGAGCGACAAGCATCCACACATGATGAGTATCTTATTGCGACCGATTACGTCTGACGATGGTGTTATCACACTGCGCCAGATGCCCAGTAGTGCTGTTGATAGGCAAGCGCTGTTTGCTCTTTACGAACTGTCTCTTCATGAACATGTCGAGCAAACGTTCGGCTGGGACGAGAACTTTCAGCGAGAAAGATTTAATACCTCATACTTTGATCCGGATTTCATTTCGATAAGCCTCGGATCGTTAGCTGTGGGGTATGTTTCGCTCAAGGACGAGGTCGAGCGCGTTCACTTGTCGCTCTTGCTTCTACAACCGGAGTATCGCGGCCGAGGGATCGGTCGGCGGACAATGCACATGTTGATGGCGCGCGTGTCCGAGTCGGCCCGACCGTTAACGCTTTCATGTTTCTTGTGCAATCATGGGGCGATACGCTTTTATCAGAAGCTCGGTTTCTCCGTCGTGTCAAAAGACGAGCACTTCGTGACCTATCGATCTCCCGCCCTTCGCTGATGCGACCGGAGTGTCCGCTTCGGAGAAAGATGACGGACCGCTCAGGGTCGGCTAGCGCCCATTGAAGAAGTACAGACTGAATCTCCCTTCAACTGAAAGGAGATTGTCATGAACGCATCAACCGACACGAGCCCGTCGCGGGTGCCGTGGAACAAAGGAAGATTGACGGGACAGAAGCCCCCGCTGAAGCTTAAGGAGATCTGGGCGATCCGTGTGCGCTTGCAGCTTTCATCCCACGTGCGGGGTCTGGCAATGTTCAATCTCGCCATCGATAGCAAGCTTCGGGCGTGTGATTTGACAAAGCTGCGCGTTCGGGACGTCTATCAAGGAGAGCACGTCGCCAGCCGTGCAATGATCATGCAGCAGAAGACGCAACGGCCAGTGCAATTCGAGATCACCGAGCAGACGCGAGACAGTGTGGCTGCGTGGATAAGGCATGCCGGGCTGCATGCGACCGACTTCCTGTTCAAAAGCAGGATTCACGGCTCTCCCCACCTGTCGACACGACAATACGCCCGTTTGGTTCATCGGTGGGTCGCCTCAATCGGCCTTGACGACACGGCCTATGGTACGCACACGATGCGCCGAACCAAGGCGTCATTGATTTATCGCCGCACGAAGAACCTCAGGGCTGTCCAGCTGCTGCTCGGCCACACGAAGCTCGAGAGCACCGTCCGATACCTCGGCATCGAGGTCGATGACGCGCTTGAAATGGCTGAACAGACAGAGGTGTAGGGGTTCGGGCCGGTCAGCAAGTGGTCGCTGATCGGCCACAACCGGACGGTCGACAAGGTGCTGGAGATCGTCAACAATCGGTAGCGTTACCGAGGCTACGGTTGAGAGTTCGAATGAAGAATTTTGGAATCACGCTCCGTGCGGCGACGCCTGCCGATGAGCCGTTTCTGTTCGATTTGCGGAAAGCGACGATGGACGAGCACCTAAAACGCGCTGGCGAGCCCACCGACGAGCGTACTCACCGGGAGCGTCTTCGGTATCGCTACAACGACTCTTGCATAATTTGTTGGGGTCCGAAGAAATCGGACTTTTCAAATCTCTTCGGGACGCAGATGAGTGGGCCATCGTGCAAATTAAGATTTTGCCCACGCATCAGGGCCGCGGCATCGGGGCGCATGTGGTCCGTGGATTTCTACAGCTGGCAGACGTCGCTGGTGTACCTGTCAAGCTGAGTGTTTTGAAAGGAAATCCGGCAATAAACCTTTATCGCCGCTTCGGGTTTCGCGTGATAAGCACGACTGACGCGTCGTTGCAGATGAGACGCGGGTAGACAGCAGTCGGCGGCCCAGGAAGAGACGTTCGACAGAGAGACGCAGATCGTCGACAATCCGACGACATTAGCGAATGAATCGAGGGATGAGAGATGGTGCGCTCGCACGAAATCCGCATTGAATCAGCTCGGCTTTCCATAAGGCCGTTCTCGACCATCGACGCAGATTTGAGTTTCCCGTGCATTACGCCTTCACTTACCCGCTTCATGGCGTGGGATCCGCCCGCAAGTCGTGAGGATTTCGATCGTATCTGGCAGTCCTGGCTGCCAGCGATAGATGACGGCGCGGACTTCGTCTTCGCAATCCGTGAACGTGACGCTGGGGGTTTTCTTGGATTAGCCGGACTTCACTACGTTCGGAACACTAGCCCGGAATTAGGTATTTGGATCCGGGAAGACCGCCACCAGGAAGGCTTTGGCCGTGAAGCTGTGGGTCTTGTGGCAGGCTGGGCAAGCCGGACCCTTCGCGTAGCGAGCTTCACCTATCCAGTGGCCGAAGAAAATATCCCGAGCCGCCGCATCGCTGAATCGCTCGGTGGTGTCATCGTGGAGCGGCGCGAGACACCGAAATACATGTCTGTCATCTACCGGATACCTACTCAATCGGCGCGCGACGAGTAGTGATCTTTGGCCAGAACGAGACGTTCCGACATCGAAGCTGGGTATGTTGACAATTTTCGGCGAAGATGACGACTCGAAGCCTTGAAGTACAACCGCAATCTGAGCGAACCGGTCACGCAAACATGACTTCCCAAGTAGAAGCTTATTTGAAAGATTTCCATCTGCGCCAAGTCGGAACAACGCGCAGGGCGTACAGCGCCTATGCTGCTCGATCCGGACAGGCAGAATACTTATCGTCTTATCACGCGCTAGCAGAACGGGTCCCGAACGATGAGTTGCCCCGGATCGTGCTTGATCTGGCATGCGGTGACGGGCCACTGCTGGAGATTTTGAGCGACAGGGACCATACAGCGACGAAGTTGATCGGCATTGACATGAGCGATGGCGAGTTAGTTGCTGCTCGAGCGGTGTTGCCGCCGAATATCAGGTTGATAAATGAGCGCGCGCAAGAGTTGTCGCTTGAAACCGGATCGGTGGATTACGTGCTGTCGCACATGGCTTTGATGTTGATGGACGACATCGAACAAGTCATGCGCGAAATCCGCCGCGTATTGCGTAAGGGCGGTAGGTTTGCCGCTGTCGTTGGCCGAGCCTTTCTGCTCGGCGAAGTTGGGGAAGCTTTCCTAAACGTGTTCCGACCCATCGCGAACGCACACCTGACTCGCTTACGCTTCGGTGATTCGCGCACACGCTGCGAAGCCGGTTGGAGAGAACTACTCCAGCAGGGGTTTGCAAACATCGCGTTTGAAGACATTGACGTCGAATGGACGCCTACGCCAGAACAGTTATGGCAGAGCATGCTGGAAACCTACGATACCGACAGGATGTCGGACGCTGGGCGCGAGCAGTTCAAGAGCGAATTGCTGACGGCGGTTGCGCCCATGCAGCGTGAAGACGGCACGTTAAAAACAGGATGGGCGCTGCGCCTTGTTCAAGCCAGCGCTGCCTAACGGGCAAGGACACCCTACCAACAACGTCGGCAGCGCGTGGTGAATTACCGCTATCGGCTAACCCGAAGGACCGATCAGGGTCCGAAACTTGCCGTCTTGCGGTCTTTTTCCGAGGAAAATGTAAGCCGCGCAACTGTGATGCAACACGCGTCTTCGGTCAAATACTGAGCTGACTCTCGTTTCGATGAGCGACGCATTGAGAATGATCATCGTGGTTGCACCCAGACTCCAGAATCTAGTCAACGGACGGACTAAAGCCGATGAATGAACGATGCAGCGTGGACACCTTGAAAAGGACAGTAGCGCTCATCCAAGAGCGGTTTCACACCCCGATAACTCTCTCTGAGCGGTTCGCTGCCGCTGCACTGAATGGCATCGATGCACATGGACTTGATCCTGACGATTGGGCTACCGTGATGTAAGCGTGGCGCCAGCCTTGCAATTACCCACATCTTTGCCGCGAAACCTGGTAACCTGGGATACGTCATGTTCCATGCGTAAGCGAGATGGTCGGCAAGCGTGCGTATTCCGCGCAAATCGAGCAGCCGTTCCACGGCAAGGCGAGCGGGCATTCCACGCGAAGTCGAGCAGCGATTCCACAGCAAAGCGAGCGCTGCGGACGCGGCGATGCGGGGTGAGCTCT
>NZ_JAJITC010000031.1 GCF_020881035.1 Paraburkholderia translucens | reverse complement strand
AGATTATGGAGAGCGGTCCGCATTCCGTCAATAGCTTTCTCGCAATTTATTTTAAAAAGTTGAAGAGCTTAAAAAATGAGCAGTGACGTGCGAAAACTTCGATTAGTTAGTCATCCGATGGAATTCTCCCGCTCGACGAATCGACCAAGAGCGCAGCATCTTTTCCACAGAAAATGTTCGCAAGCCTGTGGATAACCACCCCACAATCGCGCCAAGTACTTGATGCAAAAACGTTCTCGCGCATTGCGCGCAAAGCGCGGCCGCGAGTAACCGTCATATTCCGCCGAACTTCATCGCCACACGCGCATTCGTACGCGTAAGAGCGCTGCACTCGACGATCGCGCCGTAGAGCAGCCCGATCGTCATCCACATGATCACCTTACCGATGGCCGCGACGCGAAATTCCACGGCAGCACGGCCGGAAACGCAGCCCGCACTTCGTTGACGACCCGCATCGACAGTTGCACGCCCGCGATAATCCCGACGTACACACCGTTCGGTCAGCTCGTGCGGCGGCTCGAAGAATGGCCCGACGCTCACGGCCGGATGTGCATTCATGCAACGCGGTCAACGAAGCGGGCTTCGCAGCCTCGGCGCACGCTCAAACAATAGTCGCAATCACCCACGCGCTGCTCCTGCGAGCGGCAATCGTGCATGCCCTCGGCGCATCGCCGGCCGTGTTCCGTCGCATCGAGTTCGCGCCGCTGTCGGTCGTCGAGTTACGCCACTCGCGACGCGGCTGGAGACGATGGCCAGCCGCCATCATCTGAACGCAAACCACTCTTACCCGCCCGCCACCACAACTCGCAACCGGTTGGAGCCGTCGGTTGTCAGGGTGATCTCGGTGCGTCGATCCTTCCCGCCTAGATAAAAGTGCTGACGTCCCGGCGAATTCTGATCGTGCGTCGCCTCGGGCAGGCATGACGCGATATCGGCCCCGACCGCTTCCAACGCATCCGCGTTCGAGCCCGCCGCCTGACGCGGCGTCCACGTGCATTGGAAACTGCGATGCGCGGCTGAACATTGAGCGTCGTCGCCATACGGTTGCGCGACGCCTTTGCCATCGTCGGGTGTCAATGATACGAAGCCGTCGGGTGCCGCGGCCACGATTCGTTTGAGCGCATCACAGGGTCTGGGGCTATCGTCGGCGGATGCCCCGCCCGACAGCAGCGCAACGAGCGATGCTGCGGTCAGCGCGATTGCAGACAGTCGATAGGTTCTCATGTTGTGCGTGCCCCTCCCCAGATTCCGCTGAACCAGGCTCACAGCGAGCCCCCATCGAGCAGCATGCTTCATGCCTATGCACGGCCTGACGGACACGATGCGGATCGGGTCGGCCGCCGATTGGGCGCTACTGTCGCATTCGCGCCGCAGAGTCCGCTGCTCCGGCAAGATTTTCCAATTCAATAGCTTGCTAACGAATCGTTTGGAAATACAATACCGGCCATGTCGAATCTCGATGCCCTACGCCGCACTGTCAGCGGCACGCTGGTCGTCGCCGCAAGAAAGTGGCGACGCACGAGTCACGGCGTGCTCGCGGCCTTCAACGTCTCGGAAGCGTGCGCGACGCCGCTTCTGACCGCGAGCCGGCTCGGCTCGGCGGTGCGCCAGGTTACGCTCGCCGATCACATCGGCATCGAAGGGCCGTCGCTCGTGCGGCTGCTCGACCAGTTGTGCGCGGCCGGCCTGATGCGCCGCGACGAAGATCCCGAAGACCGCCGCGCCAAGACCGTTGCACTGACCGACGAAGGCCGCGCCGTCACCGCGAAGATGGAAGAGGAGCTGGTCACGCTCCGTGCGCACGCGCTCAAAGGCGTATCGCGCGACGATCTCGAAGCCGCGCTGAGGGTGCTCGACGCATTCACGACCGATGTCGCCGCACGCCCCGAACCAGGCAGCGGCGAACGCGATGCGCCGAGCGAACGCACACAGCCGGTGCACCGGGAACCGGCAAAGCGCAAGCCCGCCAAACGCACGGTGCTTGCGAGCAAAGTCAAACAGGCAAGCGGCAGGACCTTGGCAAAAGCGGTCAGCCAACCGCGCGGCACCGTCAAGGCGCGCAAGTCCACCAAACGCGGCGCGCGAGACACCACCCCGCACAGCGCCGATTCCGCGTAACGGTCTATGGTCTATCCCACACTTCGCGACTGGCTGTTCTCGGTCAAGACTTTCACCGCGGCCATGATCGCGCTCTACATCGGCCTGGCGGGCAGCCTGCAGCGGCCGTACTGGGCAATGGCCACCGTCTACATCGTGTCGAACCCGTTCGTCGGCGCGACCCGCTCGAAGGCGATCTATCGTGCGCTGGGTACCGTGCTCGGCGCGTCGGGCGCGGTGCTGCTGGTGCCGCCGTTCGTCGAATCGCCTTACCTGTTCAGCGTGATCGTCGCAATGTGGACGGGCACGATGCTCTACCTGGCGGTATCGGACCGCACCGCGCGCAGCTACGTGTTCATGCTGGCGGCCTACACAATGCCGATCATCGCGCTACCGTCGGTGACGAATCCGACCGGCATCTTCGATCTCGCCGTGAGCCGGACCGAGGAGATCCTGCTCGGCATCATCTGCGCGAGCATCGTCGGCAGCGTGGTGTTTCCGAGCCGGCTCGCGCCGACGATCATCGAGCGCACCGACGCATGGTTTCGCGACGCCGCGTTCTACGCGACCGAAACGCTATCGGGCCGCATCGCGAGTTCGGCGATATCGGGCGCGCGGCAACGGCTCGCAAGCACGATCAACGGTCTCGAACTGCTGCTGAGCCAGCTCGCCTACGATCACACACGGCCCGACGTGCTCGCGCGCGCGCATGAACTACGCGGCCGCATGCAGTTGCTGCTGCCGATCATGTCGTCGCTCGCGGATCCACTGCTCGCGCTCTATTACAACGGCCCGCAACACTGGCCCGAAGGACTGCAGACGCTGATCGACGACGTGATCAAGTGGTTCAATCAGCCGCTGCCCGCGCCGAGCGAGGGCTACCACGCAGACGAAACCGCCAACGCGCTGCGCGAGCGTATCGCCGCGATGCGCCCGCCCGCCGCCGCGCTACAGCATTGGGACGGCGCGCTGCTGTCGAACGCGCTGTGGCGATTGGGGCAGGTGATCGACGTCTGGCAGGACTGCCGCTCGCTGCGCATCATCATCACGCGCGAAGAAGGCTCGTGGCGGCCGCATTTTCGTCACTGGCGGCTCGGCGGCACCGAGCGCTTCTACGATCGCGGCATGATGCTGTTCGCATGCGTGTCGGCGGGCGCAGCGGTGGTGCTCGCGTGCGCGCTGTGGATCAGCTCGGGCTGGAACGACGGCGCGAGCGCGGTCACGCTTGCGGCGGTCGCCTGCTGCTTCTTCGCCGCGCTCGACGAACCCGCGCCGTTCGTGTTCCGCTTTTTCATCGCGACCGCGATCAGCGTGGTGGCGGCGGGCCTCTATCTGTTCGTCGTGCTGCCAAAGGTGCACGACTTCCCGATGCTGGTCATCCTGTTCTCGGTGCCATTCATTCTGGTCGGCACGCTGATTCCGCGCCCGCAGTTCAACATGGTGACGGTGCTGGTCGCCGTGAATACGGCCACCTTCATCAGTATTCAGGACGCGTACGACGCTAACTTCCTGACCTTCATGAACGCCAATCTCGCAGGCCTTTCGGGTCTGTTGTACGCGTACCTGTGGACCCGCGTGACCCGCCCGTTCGGCGCCGAGCTCGCCGCGGCGCGCCTGTTGCGTTCGAGCTGGGCCGACGTCGCACTGACGGCCTCGACGCGGCCGATCGAAGATCCGCGCAATCTTGCCGCGCGCATGCTCGACCGGCTGATGCAGCTGATCCCGCGCCTGGCCGCCACCGACGACCACCGTCATCCGTCGATCGAGAGCTTCCGGGATCTGCGCATCGCGTTCAACGCGCTCGATCTGCGTCGCCTCACACGCAAGCTCGGCGGCGAAGCGCCCGCCGCGATCGACCATGTGCTCGATGGAGTGCGTACATACTACGAGAGCTGCGTCGCTCGACGCCGCCGCGAGCCGGTGCCGGACAGTCTGATGTCGTCAGTCGACGCGGCGATTGCGCGCGTCACCGCGCAGGGACTCGCCAACGCCGCGGCGCCGACCGAGACCTCGCCGACCACGGCGCGCCAGTTGCGCGACGCGCTGCACGCGCTGATCGGCTTGCGTCTTTCGTTGTTTCCGGCGACCCTCACGAAACCAACGCCGACCGAACCGGAGGCCGCCGCGTGATGAATCTGTCTGTGCGCCCGTTTCCGCAACCTGCTCCACCCCTTCCCCCGTTCCGCGATGATCGGTGAAATCGATATCTTCGGCGTGTTCGTGCCGTCCGTGCTGGTCCTGATGCTGATCGCGTATCTGATCAACCTCGGCATTCGCACCGTGTTCGCCTACGTCGGCTTTTACCGCTTCGTCTGGCATCGCTCCATCTTCGATCTCGGCATCTATGTGCTGGTGCTGGGCCTTGTCGTCGTCGTTTCGCACAAGCTAATAACGTGAAAAGAACCTGGTTCTCCGTCGGTCGGATTTTGCTGACCCTCGTCGTCGTGGTGGTCGCGGCATACGTGCTGTGGCAGCTGGTCAACTACTACATGTTCGCACCGTGGACCCGCGACGGGCACGTGCGAGCCGATGTGATCCAGGTCGCGCCTGACGTGTCGGGACTGGTCTCGTCGGTCGAGGTCGTCGACAACCAGCAGGTCAAGCAGGGCCAGGTGCTGTTCAGGATCGATCAGGCGCGCTACACGCTCGCGCTGCGTCAGGCCGAGGCTACCGCGCAGCAGCGCCGCGCGACGCTCGACCAGGCGCGCCGCGAATATGCGCGCAACCGTCAGCTCGGCAACCTCGTCGCTGTCGAAGTGCTTGAAGAAAGCCGCTCGCGCGTCGATGCGGGAGAAGCCGCGCTCGCCGACGCGATCGTCGCGATCGACACCGCGAAGCTGAACCTCGAACGCTCGACGATCAAGAGTCCGGTCGACGGCTATCTGAACGACCGCGCACCCCGCGCCGGCGAATATGTCGCGGCCGGCCGCGCGGTGGTCGCGGTGGTCGACATGCATTCGTTCCGCGTGGACGGCTACTTCGAGGAAACCAAGCTGCGCGGCATCGACATCGGTCAGCCGGTCGACATCGTCGTGATGGGCGAGCCGAAGCCGCTGCGCGGGCACGTGCAGAGCATCGTCGCCGGTATCGAAGACCGCGACCGCACCCAAAGCGCGAATCTGCTGCCGAACGTGAACCCGGCGTTCAGCTGGGTGCGGCTCGCGCAGCGCATTCCGGTGCGGGTCGCGCTCGATGAAGTGCCCGCTGATTTCCGCCTGATCGCGGGGCGTACCGCGACGGTGTCGGTGCGTGAGCTGTCGCCGCTCAGGAGGCGGCCCGTGTCGGGTACGGGCGTGGCGTCGGGCACGGTTCCCGCTTCGGCTGCGCCGGTGGCGCCGGGCTCGTCCGTGGCATCGGCTCCCGCTGCGTCGGGCGCATCGCAATGAAGTTCGTGCGTGCCTTGTCCTCGCTTGCGCCGCGCTTGCCGCTGCTGCCACTGCTGCCGTTATTGCCGCTTACCTTCGCGCTGAACGGCTGCATCAACGTCGGCCCGAACTACACGCTGCCGAAGCAGGCGCTCGTCAATGCGCCTCTCGCGAACGGACCGATCGAGGGCGCAGATCCCAGGCTAACCTCCACTCTCAACGTGCCGACCGTCTGGTGGAAACTGTACGACGATCCGGTGCTGAATGGCCTGGTCGACCAGGCGCTGAAATCGAATACCGATCTGCGCGTCGCGGCCGCGAATCTCGCGCGCTCGCGTGAGGCGCTCAGCATTGCACAAGCGCAGGGCGGTTTCTCAGGCAACGCGTCGGTGGCGATCCAGCGCGCGCAGGAATCGGCCGAGCAATTCCTGCTGTTCGAAAAAATACCGGTCGCCAACCTCGGCGACATGGGCGTCAACGTCTCGTATGAAATCGACCTGTTCGGCAAGCTGCGCCGTGGCGTCGAAGCGGCGGCGGCGGACACCGAAGCCGTGGAAGCGGCGGGCGACCTTGCGCGGATCACCGTCGTGGCGGATGTGGTGCGCTCGTACGTCGAGCAATGCTCGGCGGCCGAGGAACTGCGCATCGCGGAACAATCGCTCGCGTTGCAAACGGAGCGCGTGGACCTGTCGCGCCGTCTGCGCGACGCGGGCCGCGGCAGCCAGACCGCGGTCACGAGCGGCCAGACGCAGATCGAGAATCTGAGGGCCGACATTCCCCGCTACACCGCGCGCCGCAAGATCGCGCAATACCGCCTCGCGATGCTGCTCGCGCAGTCGCCTTCCCAGCTGCCGCCGGCCGTGCTCGCGTGCGATCGGTTGCCGCAGATCCACCAGCCGATTCCGGTTGGCGACGGCGCCGCGCTGCTGCGGCGCCGCCCCGACGTGCACGAAGCCGAGCGTCAGCTCGCGGCGTCGACGGCGCGCATCGGCGTCGCGACCGGGGCGCTCTATCCGAGCATCAGCATCGGCGCGTCGGCGGGCTACACCGGCGTTCTCGAAGACATTCCCACGATACCGACCGCGCGTTGGGCTTTCGGTCCGCTGATCAGCTGGACCTTCCCGACCAACGGCGCGCGCCAACGGGTGCACGAAGCCGAGGCGTCGAGCCAGGTCGCGCTCGCGAGGTTCGACGGCGTGGTGCTGACCGCGCTGCGCGAGACCGAGACCAATCTCGCGACCTACGCGTCCGACTACGCGCGCGCCGAAGCGCTGCGCGAGGCGCTGAAATCAGCGGCGAAATCGGCGGATGAAACGCACCGGCTGTATCGCGCCGGGCGCGAGTCGTTCATCTCCGATCTCGACGCGACCCGCACGCTGACGGCCGCGAAGTCGCAGCTCGCGGCGGCCGAGGGCCAGGTGGCGATCGATCAGGTCAATCTGTTTCTGTCGCTTGGCGGCGGGTGGGAGGTCGGTGGTCAGAGCACGCCGGGGGAAACGCCACCGCGGTTGAAGGCCACGCCTGTCACGGACAGGTCGTCAGCAAAGGCGGGAGCGTCGGCGGCCGCGGCTGCCAAATCGCCGTGACCGCGCGCTGACCATCGGCGAATCGAATTCGGCGACAGGCGGCCAGGCAGCGTTACCTAGCTCTGGCGCGCCTTCGCCGCCGCCAGATGGATCGCCGCCCGCACCCGCGGATACGTGCCGCAACGGCACACCACCAGCGACATCGCGTCGTCGATGTCGGCATCAGTCGGATCAGGCTTGCGCTTCAGCAATGCGCAAGCCGCCATCAATTGCGCGCTCTGGCAATAACCGCACTGCACCACATCGAGTTCGATCCATGCGGCCTTCAGCGCCTGCGCCTCGCGTCCCTGCAAACCCTCGATCGTCGTGATCTTCTGCGTATGCAGGCTCGACATCGGCGTCTGACATGCAAAGACCGCGACATCATCGAGATTGATCATGCACGCGCCGCAGATGCCGACTCCGCAGCCGAACTTCGTGCCGGTCATGCCGAGATCGCAGCGCAGTATCCATAGCAGCGGCATGTCCTGTTCGGCATCGATTTGCACCTTGCGTCCGTTGATATTCAGTACTGCCATGCTTGCCTCCTGAATCGTCGCGCCGTCACGCAAGCCGCAACGGCAGCGTACGCAATCGCTGCCCCGTCAGTGCGAACACCGCATTGCCCACCGCCGGCGCGACCGGCGGCACGCCCGGTTCGCCGACACCTTGCGGGTGCAGTTGGCTCGGCATGATGTGGACTTCGATCGCCGGGCACGCGTTCATCCGCACGACCGGAAAATCCACGAAGTTTTTCTGCTGCGCCTCGCCGTTGACGATCGTGATCTCGTTCTGCAAAGCGCTCGACAGCCCAAACACGATGCCGCCTTCCATCTGCTGACGGATCAGATTCGGATTCACCGGCAAGCCGCAATCGATCACGCACACCACGCGATGCACGCGAATCTGCCGGTCCGCCCCGATCGACACCTCCGCGACCTGCGCGACGACGCTGCCGAACGCCTCATGCAACGCGACGCCACGCGCGCAGCGCGCGCCATCGGCGGCGGGCTTGAGCGGACGGCCCCATTCCGACATCGCCTCGACACGCTTGAGGACCGCCAGATGACGCGGATGCTCGGCGAGCAGCTTCGCGCGAAACGCAATCGGGTCCTGCCCGGCTGCCGCCGCCGCTTCATCCGTGAAACTTTCGGTGAAGAACGCCTGATGCGAGTGACCGACCGAGCGCCAGAAGCCGATGGGCACCGGCAATTCGACGATCTTGTGCGACACGCGCGCGGCCGGCCACTCGTACGGTTGATCGTACGCGCCTTCGCAGGTGGTTTTGTCGATCGGCATGCGCGGCACGCCGTAGTAACGCGCGAGCGCTTCCGGCACGATCGCCTGCCCCGCCGACTTCGCGTGCCACGCGACCAGCTTGCCGTCCTCGTCGAAGCCGGCCTGAAGCCGCGCCACGCACGCGGGCCGGTAGAAATCGTGCGTGAAGTCCTGCGCGCGCGACCAGATCGTTTGCACCGGACGGCCATCGGCCTCGCGCGCGATCGCCGCGGCCTGTGCGATGAAATCAAGTTCGAGGCGCCGCCCGAACGCCCCGCCCAACAACTGCGGCTGAACGTCGACGAGATCCGCGTCGATGCCGAGCGCCTTTGCCGCATGCTGCCGGGCGAGCCCCGGCATCTGCGTCGACACCCACACGGTCGCCGCGCCGTCCGCGAACTGCACCGTGCAGTTCATCGGCTCGACCGCGCCGTGTGCGAGATAGGGCACGTGATACACGGCATTGATCGTGCGTGCCGCGCGACTCATCGCTTTGTCGACGTTGCCGATGTCGTAATACACGTGCCCGTCGCTATCGTCGAGCGCATCGGCGAGGTGGCGGTCCACCTCCACGCTCGACAGCTTCGCGGCCGCGCCGTCGTGCCAGGCGACGTCGATCGCCTCGACCGCGTTCATCGCGCGAAACGCGTTGTCCGCGATCACGGCTACGCCGCCGGTGCCGCCCGCATACGGCGGCACGGCCATCGCCTTGATGAAGCCTGGCATCTTCTGCGCGGGCGTCGCGTCGAAATGGGCGACCCAGCCGCCGAGCGTCGGGCACATCACGACGCTCGCGTAGAGCAGACCGTTGGGCAGCACGTCGATCCCGAAGCGCGCCTCGCCGTTTATTTTCGACACGGCTTCGATACGCCGAATGGGCTGACCGATCAGCTTGAAGTCGGCGGCCTGCTTCAGAACGACGCTGCGCGGCAACGGCTGCCGTGCCGCCATCGACGACAACTCGCCGAACGTCGCCTTGTGCCCCCATGAATGCAGCACGTGGCCCTTTTCCGCGCGGCATTCGCGGACCGGCACCTCCCAGCGCTCGGCCGCCGCGTTGAGCAGCATCGCGCGCGCCGACGCGCCGGCCTCGCGCATTGGCGTCCATAGCTCGTTCATGCTCGACGAGCCGCCCGTCATCATCGTGCCGAACTCGCGCACCGCCTTGCGCGTGATCCACACGGTGCCTTGCCTGACGTAGCCGTCGTCATCGGGGCGAAACGGCAGATCTTCGACGACGGCCTGCACCGCGTTGTAGATCCGGTCGATCGGCGCCTCTTCGACTCGCACCTGTGACCAGTCGGCGTCGAGCTCCTCGGCGAGCAGCATCGCGAGTCCCGTGTGGATGCCTTGGCCCATTTCGGCCTTGGGCATCATGATCGTCACGCTGTTGTCGGCGTCGATCTTGACCCAGCCGTTCAGCGCGACCTGCGAGCCTTGCGTGGGCAGCGGCGTCGACGTTGTGAGGCGCTGCCGCGGCGGCACCACGGCCCAGCCAACCAGCAGCCCGCCCAACACGCTAGCGCCGCCCAGCAGGAAAGTTCTGCGCGTCAACATGGTATGACTCGCTCGGCTGGCTCGATGGTAGGAAACCGGCGACAGCGCCGATGCACCCGTCTTTGTCTGCCAATAGTAATAAGACGAATTGCCGAGCGGGAGACTTAAATGCGCGCGTGCGGCTCAAGCGGCCGTGCGATGAGGAAAGACGGGGATTGAAAGCGCCGGGGGAAAAACGTGGGGCGCTTCATTAACTGCGTTCGCGAGGACGGCGGGGTGCCGGGGTAAGCCACCGCCGGCACACCGCGAGCCTTGCGTTTGGAACGATCTAACGATCAGATCAACGGCGGTTCGAACCCGACACCACGTCGATCCAGACGGCCAGCACGAGAATGCCGCCCTTCACGATCATCTGCCAGTACGCATCGACGTCGAGCATCGACATACCGTTGTCGAGGCTCGCCATCACGAGCGCGCCGATCAGCGCGCCGTACACGGTGCCCGAGCCGCCACGCATCGACGTGCCGCCGATGAAGCACGCGGCGATCGCGTCGAGTTCGCCCATCGAGCCCGCCGACGGCGAACCGGCCGCGAGCCGCGCGGTGTTGACGATGCCGGCGAACGCGCACATCAGCCCCATCAGCGCGAAGATCGCGAGTTTGACGCGGTCGGTGTTGACTCCCGACAGCCGTGTCGCTTCGAGGTTCGAACCGACTGCGTAGATGCGGCGGCCGAACACCGTCTGCGTCGCGATCCACGTGAAGATGCCGAGCAGCGCGAGCAGCAGCAACACCGGCACGGGAATGCCGCCGTAACTGTCGAGCATCGCGACGAAGCCTGCGAGAATCGCACCCGCGCCGATCACCTTCGCGACGTCCTGCCAAAGCGGCACGACGGGCAACTGGTAACACTGCCGGTTGGCGCGTTGGCGGATCGTCAGGAACGCCAATAGCAGGAACAGCACGACAGCAAGCGTGTCGCCGGCGAGCCGCGGCAGATAACCCTGGCCGACGAACACGAAGCTGTCCGACACCGGCGCAATGGTCGATCCGCCTGTAATGCCGAGCAAAATGCCGCGATACGCGAGCATGCCGCCGAGCCCGACGATAAACGAAGGCACGCGTCGATACGTCGACCACCAGCCGTTGAACATGCCGACCGCGACGCCGAGCAGCAACACGACCGGTATCGTCGCGCCGATCGGCCAGTGCCGGTTCACGTCGAGGATAGCCGCGACGCCGCCGAGCAATCCAAGCAGCGAACCGACCGACAGATCGATTTCGCCGGCGATGATCACGAACACCATGCCGCACGCGAGCATGCCGGTAATCGACATCTGCCGCAGCAGATTCGACAGGTTGCGCGGCGTGACGAACGCGCCGTGCGTGAGCCCGGAAAAGAAAATCCAGATCACGGCGACGGCAATCAGCAGCGCGAGAATCTTGTAACGCGCGAACAGTTGCTGGATCCGTTGCGTGCCGCCGAATGCGTCTCGCGGCACGGCGTTGTCGGTTCGTTGGGAAGTTACTTCGGGAGTCATGCGGCACTCGCTACGGTTGGGTTCGAAGATAGATGCACAGGGCGGATCGCGGCGCCCAGGATGTCTTCCTGCGTGAGGCCGTCGTTGACGAAGTCGCCGCGCAATTCGCCCTCGCCGATCACCAGCACACGGTCGCTGAGGCCGAGCACTTCCGGCAACTCGGACGACACCATCACGATCGACATGCCACGCTGCGCCAGCTGAAAGATCAGCTTGTAGATTTCGTATTTCGCGCCGACGTCGACGCCGCGCGTCGGCTCATCGAGGATCAGCACCGAGGGGTTGGTCAGCAGCATGCGCGTGAGCACGGCCTTCTGCTGGTTGCCGCCCGACAGACTCGCAATCGAAAGCATCGGATTCGCGGCGCGCACGGAGAGCCGCTTCATTTCCGTATGAATCGTGTCGAGCTCCGCTGCGGAATCGATACGCCCGCCCGACGCGAACTGCTGCAACACGGCAAGCGTGATGTTATGGCCAACGCTCAAGCCCGGCACGATACCGTGGCGTTTGCGGTCCTCGGGCACCATCGCGATACCGGCGCGAATCGCGTCGATCGGTGCGCGAATCTTCAACGGCTTGCCGTCGAGCACGACGCTCGCCTCGCTGACGCCCGGATACGCGCCGAAGATCGCCTGCATCAGCTCGGTGCGGCCCGCGCCGACGAGCCCCGCGACACCGAGAATTTCGCCGCGTCGCAACGAGAACGACACGTCGTCCACACGCTTGCGGCGCGGGTTCGTCACGTCGAAACAGGTGACGTTGCGGGCTTCGAAAATCACCTCGCCGATCGGATGCGGCTCGCGCGGAAACAGGTTCTTGATCTCGCGGCCGACCATCAGCGAGATGATGCGGTCGGTGGTCAGCGCGTGCATCGGCTCGGTCGCGACATGGCGGCCGTCGCGAATCACGCTGATCGTGTCGCAAACGGCGGCGACTTCATCGAGCTTGTGCGAGATGTACACGCACGCAATGCCGCGCCGCTTCAGATCGCGCACGATGTCGAGCAGAATCGCGATTTCGGAGGCGGTCAGCGACGACGACGGTTCGTCGAGAATGAGCAGCTTCGCGCGCTTGTTGAGCGCCTTCGCGATTTCGATCAGTTGCTGATGGCCGCCGCCGTAGTTCATCACCGGCTGTGCGGCATTGATGCCACTGATGCCGAGTTCACGCAGTAGTTCGTCGGCGCGCTGATACATCGCCGCGTAATTCATGCGCCCGCCGGGCAGCGTAATCTCGTTGCCGAGAAAGATGTTCTCCGCGACTGACAGCTCTGGCACGAGCATCAGTTCCTGGTGAATGATGATGATGCCCGCGCGTTCGGTGTCGCGCACGCTGGCGGCCTTCAGCGGCTCGCCTTCCCAGGTTATTTCGCCATCCCACGTACCGTGCGGGTAAACGCCGGACAGCACCTTCATCAGCGTCGATTTGCCTGCGCCGTTTTCGCCGCACAGGCCCACGCATTCGCCCGGCGACACGGTCAGATCGATGCCGTCGAGCGCTTTCACGCCGGAAAAAGCTTTGACGATGCCGCGCATCGTCAGAAGAGGTTGCGTCATTCGGTATGCCTCGCTGCAAGTTGGGCCGATGTTCGACCACGCTCCCGGGCGCGATGACCCGGAAGCGTGGTGGTTACAACGCACCCGTCTTCGTTTTATTTGCTCGCGAGCTGTTCCTGCGTGTAGAAGCCGTCCTTCACGACGAGGTCAAGGTTGGCCTTCGTCAGCTTGGTGGGTTGCAGCAGCACCGTGTCGACCTTCTTCTTGCCGTTGTCGTATTGCGCGTTGAACCCCGGCTTCTCACCCTTGGCAAGCGCGACCGACAGCTTCGCCGCTTCGCTCGCGATCAGCTTCAGCGGCTTGTAGACCGTCATCGTCTGCGTACCGGCCGCCACGCGCTTCACAGCCGCGAGGTCGGCATCCTGACCCGAGATGGGTACCTTGCCCGCGAGGCCTTGTGCGGCAAGCGCCTGGATCGCGCCGCCAGCGGTGCCGTCATTCGACGCGACGACGGCGTCGATCTTGTTGTTGTTGGCGGTCAGCGCGTCTTCCATGATGCGCAGCGCAGTCGATGCGCTCCACTCCGGCACCCACTGCTGGCCGACCACCTTGATGTCACCCTTGTCGATCGCGGGCTGCAGCACCTTCAGCTGGCCCTGACGCAGCATCTTCGCGTTGTTGTCGGTCGGCGCGCCGCCGAGCAGGAAGTAGTTGCCCTTCGGCCGTACGTCGTAGACGCCCTGCGCCTGCATTTCGCCGACCTTCTCGTTGTCGAACGAGATATAGGCGTCGATATCGGCGTCGAGAATCAGGCGGTCATACGACACGACCTTGATGCCCGCTTTTCTCGCTTCGGCCACCACGTTGCCGAGTGTCTTCGAGTTGAACGGCACGATCACGATCACGTCGACGCCGCGCGAGATCAGGTTTTCGATCTGCGAGATCTGACGCTCCTCGCTCGCATCGGCCGACTGCACCGAAACCTTTGCCCCGAGTTTTTCCGCCGCGGCGACGAAATAGTCACGATCGCGCGACCAGCGCTCGACGCGCAGATCGTCGATACAGAAGCCGATTTCCGGATGGTCCTTGCTGGCATGCGCGAGCGGCGCGGCGAGTGACAGGCTGGCGAGTACCGCGCCGCACAGCAGCGAACTCAGTACGTTACGACGCATTGCGAACTTCATTTTTGTCTCCTTGTGTATTGATATCCGGAATGCCGGGTGTATCGGTCTGCGCTGCGAGACACAGACTCGAACAAGCGAAAACCCACAGCTTGCTGGTGCGCGCGGTCAACGTGGCCGCGCAATCTTTATTCAACGTCCGTTATAAATGGCCTGATTCACGATATTTTCCACGTGCTCCTGCCGCCCGCTCACATGCCGCGGATTCAGATCACGCGCCAGCGTATCCGACGCGAGCGTCGCGAGCGAATACTCGCCCGACAGGATCTTGCGACCGAACTCGCCGTCCCAGCCCGCGTAGCGTTGCCGCCGGAACTGCTCGAGGCGCTCGTTTTCGACCAGCACCGCCGCGCGTTCGAGGCCGAGCGCGAGGTTGTCGATCGCACCGATGTGGCCATAAAACAGGTCTTCCGCATCGATACTCTGGCGCCGCACTTTCGCGTCGAAGTTCATGCCGCCGGTCGTGAAACCGCCGTGGCGCAGTATCTCGTAGAAGGCCAGCGTCAATTCCTCGACGCTATTGGGGAATTGATCGGTATCCCAGCCATTTTGCGGATCGCCGCGATTCGCGTCGACGCTGCCGAAAATGCCGAGCGCAAACGCCGTCGCAATCTCGTGATGGAAAGAGTGGCCCGCGAGCGTCGCGTGATTCGCCTCGATGTTCACGCGAATCTCTTTGTCCAGGCCGTGTTGCAACAGGAAGCCGTGCACGGTCGCGACGTCGTAGTCGTATTGATGCTTGGTCGGCTCCTGCGGCTTCGGCTCGATCAGCAGCGCGCCCTTGAAACCGATCTTGTGCTTGTGCTCGACCACCATGTGCAGGAAGCGCGCAAACTGCTCGCGCTCACGCACGAGGTCGGTGTTGAGCAGCGTGTCGTAGCCTTCGCGGCCACCCCACAGCACGTAGTTTTCGCCGCCGAGGCGCAGCGTCGCGTCGAGCGCATGACGCACCTGGGTCGCGGCGAACGCGAAGATCTCCGGATTCGGATTGGTTGCGGCGCCGGCCGCATATCGCGGATTCGAGAACAGATTCGCGGTGCCCCACAGCAATTTGACGCCGGTGTCCTGCTGCTTGCGCGCGAGGTAGTCGGACACGCGCAGGAAGTTCTCGCTGTATTCCTTCACGCTCGCGCCTTCGGGCGCGACGTCGGTATCGTGGAACGTGTAGTAGGGCGTGCCGAGCTTCGCGAAGAATTCGAACGCGGCGTCGGCCTTTTGCAGCGCCCGTTCCATTGCGTCGCCGGGTTGCTGCCACGGCCGCTGGAACGCGGCCTGGCCGAAGATATCCACGCCGGGCCACACGAAGGTATGCCAGTAGCACACGGCAATACGCAGATGCTCTTCCAGCGTCTTGCCGAGGACCTTCCTGCTCTTGTCGTAATGACGGTATGCAAGCGGGTTGTCCGATTGCGGGCCTTCATAACGGATCTCGGGAATGTGTTCGAAGTAGGACATCGTCGTCTCCCATGTATGCTGCATTGCAACCGGCGCGATGATACCTCGCCGGCCGACAAAGTGACGCCATGCTGCCGCTTGCATGGTATGTCGGCAATTGCGAAATTGCGCAGCGCGCTTGATGTTTCTTACCGCCCGCGCGTTTGTGTGCTGCCCTCGCGCGATTCGGCGCCTAGAATAACGAGACGCTTAAAAACGGGGTTGCCCCCAGACCCCGACACGATGGAGACAAAGGCGCGTAGTCCATTGACCGCTCGCCGCTTACCGCCATGACCCGTCCACAAGCACCTCAGACAACCCATCGGATCGCGCTGCTGTTCAACGCGAACAAGGTCTACGACCGCGAGATCATCACCGGTATCGGCAACTACCTGCTGTCAACGCGCGTCGCGTGGGATCTCTTCCTCGAAGAAGACTTCCGTTGCCGGCTCGCGGGGATCGAGCGCTTCGACGGTGACGGCATCATCGCGGACTTCGACGACCCCGCTGTCGACGAAGCCCTGCGCGACTGTCCGCTGCCGGTGGTCGCCGTCGGATCCTCATACGAGGATCCAGCGCAGTACCCTCCGGATTTACCCTATATCGCGACCGACAACAGCAAGCTCGTGTCGCTCGCGTACACGCATCTGATCGGCGCGGGCCTCGAAAACTTCGCGCTGTACAGCCTGCCGCAGGCGGAGCAAAACCGCTGGGCGCAGCAGCGCGAACTCGCTTTCGCGCAGCTGCGCAGTGCGGACGGACGCAGCGCCGCGCAGATCGATAGCGAGATCTATCGCGGTCTGTCGACGAGCGCGCCGTCATGGAACCAGGCGATCGAGCAGCTCACCACATGGCTGCGGCAACTGCCGAAGCCGGTCGGCATCATCGCGGTGACCGACGCGCGGGCGCGGCACCTGTTGCAGGCATGTCTGATCGCGGGCATTCCGGTGCCCGAGGAAGTCGCCATCATCGGCATCGACAACGATCCGCTCACACGTACGCTGACGCGCATTCCGCTGTCGTCCGTGATTCAAGGCACCGAGGAAATGGGCCGCACCGCCGCGCACATCCTGCATCAGATGCTGCGCGGCGCACGCTTTCCAGGGCGTCGCATTCTGGTGCCGCCGGTCGGCATCAATGTGCTGGAATCGACACGGCATCAGCCGCTCGCGAGTCCGTATGTGATGCGCGCACGGCATTTCATCCGCCAGTATGCGTGCCAGGGCATCCGCACCGAGCAGGTGGCCGACTACGTGGGCGTGTCGCGCTCGTCGCTCGAAGAGTATTTCCGGCGCGAGCTTCAATGCACGGTGCATCAGGAAATCCTGCGCCACAAGCTCGACGTCGCGAAGACGCTGCTCGCGAAACGCGATGCGTCGAGCGCCGAAGTCGCGATTCGCTGCGGCTTCACCTCATTGCAATACATGTACGCGGTATTTCGCCGCGAACTCGGCTGCACGCCGCGCGAATACCAGGAGCGCGTGGGCCCGAAGACGAAAACCACCCGCTGAGCATGCTTTTCTTTTCTTTCTTCGCACCGACCACATGATCAGCATTGCACAACTCTCTTCCGAACCGTGGGGCACGCTGCCGGGCGGCGATCGCGTGCGGCTCTACACGCTGCGCAACGCGCACGGCATGAAGGTCGCCATCAGTGACCTCGGCGCGACATTGGTTTCGTGGCATGCGCCGGATCGCGCGGGACGGCTCGGCGATATTCTGCTCGGTCACGACACGCCCGCTGAATACGTGGCGGCCACGACCTACATGGGCGGACTGGTCGGCCGCTGGGCGAATCGCATTGCGGGCGCGCGCTTTTCGCTCGATGGCATCGAGTACACGCTCGATCGCAACGAAGGTCCGAATCTGCTGCATGGCGGCACGATCGGCTTTCATCGCGCATTGTGGGACGTCAGCGAGGACGACGGCGCGTTGCTGATGCGGCTTGAGTCGCCTGAAGGCGATGCTGGTTTTCCGGGCAACGTGACCGTGCAGGTGCGCTATTCGCTCGACGATGACGGCACGCTGACGATCGGCTATGAAGCGATCACCGACGCGCCGACGCCGCTCAATTTGACGAGCCATCCGTACTTCAATCTGACCGGGCGCGCGGACACCGACATTCGCGGCCACGTGCTGTCGATCGACGCCGACCGCTTTTTCGAAGTCGACGCGGCATTGATTCCGTACAAGCTCGCCGACGTCGCGGGCAACGCATTCGACTTCCGGCAGAGCGCGCCGATCGGCGGTCGGCTCGACTGGCCGCATGCGCAACTCGCGCGTGCCGGCGGCTTCGATCATTGCTACGTATTGCGTGAGGCGCCCGATGCTGCCATCGACGAGGTCGGGCCGCCACTGCGCGAAGTCGCCTGCGCATACGATCCGGGCAGCGGACGCGAGTTGACCGTTGCGACCGATCAACGGGGGCTGCAGTTTTACACCGGCAACGCACTGAACGGCAACCCGGGGCGCGGGGGCGTTCGCTATCAACGGCATGCCGGTTTGTGCCTCGAAGCGGGCGGCTTTCCGAACGAGGTCAATATGACCGGACAGGACAAGGTGATCGTGCGACCCGGTGATACTTATCGGCAAACCACGACTTATCGCGTCGACGTTCGCAAAGGTGTGTGAGACCGGATTTAAACGCGCTCTTGCGTTGGTTTCCGAAAATCGCGAAAAGCGAAATTACAACTCGCCGACTGCCTGTTCTCCGCAATACTGAATTAGTCGACTAGTGGTTTTCCCGGAATGCGCTCACTCCTAGACTGGAGTCAATGGCACCCGCATTGCCGCGGTGCTGGATAGCAACTACGGAGGAAACCATCATGAGATCGCTTATCCAAACAGTTGCGCTCGCTGCCGTGATCGCCGCGCCGGTCGCTGCGATCGCACAATCGCAACAGCCGGTCACGCGCGCCGAAGTCAACGCAGAAATCAGGCAACTGGAGCAGGTGGGCTATAACCCGGCCACTGCCTTCGATGCCCAGTATCCCGCGGACATTCAGGCGGCCGAGGCGCGCGTCTCCGCGATGAACGCGAAGGGCCAGGGCGACACGTCGGGATATGGGTCGCCGATGGGCGGGTCGTCGCAATCCGGCCCCGGTCAGCATCCGATGTGGATCAATCCGGACGGTCAGTGAAGGTTGATGAACCTATAGCAAGCCGCGCTGACGGGGAAGGACGGTGAGTCAAGAACCCTCTCGCCTGTGATTGTCGCTGTTTCGATCTGATATGAAGCGAGCCGTGCTTTCGAAGCATGCGCTCGCTTTTTGCGTTTGCACGGCGATCGGGAATCCGCCGCTACTGCGAACTCAACCAGATCTCCACCTTGCGCTGCGCGCGCTCGAAACTCGCCCGATAATCAGGATCGAAGCGTCGTTCGGTGTGATGGTCCGCTTGTGGACTTCCCGTGGTGGACGCCGATGTGCCTGCGCATTAGTCGACCCGACGTTTCCCCCCAACGAGGGAGTCGCGCTCCCTCACCCCAAGGAGACATGCGATGCCCCGCACTGCCGCTGAAAAACGCGCCGCCTTCCGCGCGCTGCACTCGTCTGGCTGTTTCGTGCTGCCTAATCCGTGGGACGCGGGCAGTGCCCGATTTCTGCGCACGCTCGGCTTCAAGGCGCTCGCGACCACGAGTTCCGGCTTTGCGTGGTCGACCGGGCATGCGGACAACTCGCTGCCGCGAGAAGTGATCCTCGCGCACCTGCGGACGATCGTCGAAGCGACCGATCTGCCTGTCAATGCCGACTTCGAAAGCGGCTTCGGCCGCGATCCTGAAGAGGTCGCTGAAAGCGTGACGCTCGCGGTGGCAACGGGCGTCGCGGGTCTGTCGATCGAAGACTCGACCGGCAACCCCGCCGCGCCGCTTTTTCCGGTCGACGTCGCCGTGCAGCGGCTCAGCGCCGCGCGCCGTGCGATCGATCAGACCGGCGGCGACACGCTGCTGATCGGCCGCGCGGAGAATTTCTTCGCCGGCAAGCCCGATCTCGACGACGCGATCGCGCGTCTGAGGGCCTATGCGGCGGCAGGCGCCGATTGCCTGTACGCGCCCGGCATCCAGACGCGCGAGCAGATCGAAGCGGTGGTCGCGGCCGTCGCGCCGAAGCCCGTCAATCTGCTGATCGGCTCGACGTCGAATCTGACCTTGCAGGAAGTGGCCGCGCTCGGCGTACGGCGAATCAGCGTCGGCGGCGCGCTCGCGCGCGCTGCGTGGGGTGGATTCATGCAGGCCGCCCAGGCGTTGGCCGAGGGCCGTTTCGACTTTTCCGGCGCGACTACGGGCGCGCAACTCAACGCGCTTTTCACTCGCGATGCGTGAAGCACTTGAACGTTCTGAACTGCGCACGTTCCGTTCACCCCGCTGCGCTAGCGGACACTTCTCATGCAGGAGATCGTCATGGCTCGCGAAATCATTCGCGTCGAACCGTTGTCCACCTACCTCGAAAACTTGAAAGCGCCGGCCTGCGCCGTCACGCGTCACGGTGACACGGTCTACGTGTCGGGCCTTCCGCCGTTCGATCCGGAGACTGGAAAACCGGTCGACGCGCCAATCGAACGGCAGACCGAGCTCGTGCTCGAGCAAATGAAGCTTTGTTTGGAAGCAGCCGGCTCCTCGCTCGATCAGGTGCTCAAGTGCAACGTCTATTGCACGTCGGTCGAGAAATTCGCCGCGGTCAACGCGGTCTACACGCGCTATTTTCCGGTCGATCCGCCGGCGCGCATCTTCGTCAACGTGCCCGCGTGGCCGGGGCATTTCGACATCGAGATCGATTGCGTGGCGGCCGTCGGATAGGCGGCTCACAGGCTGCGCACTTAGGCGTTCGCGCGCCGAGTCGAATTCTCCGGAGTCCCCGGCGTTTCCGATGAGAAAAGCGTGTGAACGTCTGAGTTGGCCCACACAGGCTTCCGTCGCGTCGAATGTTATGATCGGAAACATTATTCGCTCCGATCAAGCGCGTAACCCGAACAGTGGCAAGCCTCATGGACACTCATCTCACGAAATCCGCGGACACGTCGACCACCGATCTCGGCCGGCGCGTGCGCGCCGCCCGTCAGGCGCAGGATCTGACGCTCGAAACCGCGAGCCGCCTATGCGGTGTCTCTCGTTCGACGCTGTCGAAAATCGAAAACGGCCTGATGTCCCCCACTTTCGACGTCCTGCAAAAAATCGTGCTGGGCCTGAAGATCGAAATCGGCGAACTGTTCGGCTCGACGCCGAGAGTCAGCGCGAGCGGCCGGCGCGCGTTGACGCGCAAGAACGAAGGCCAACGCCACGCGTATCGCGGCTATCAGATGGAACTGCTCGCGACCGACCTCGCGCACAAGGCGATGCTGCCGTTTCGCATCCGCATCTCGGCACACACGCTCGACGCATTCGACGACTGGGGCCGCCACGAGGGCGAGGAGTTTCTCTACGTGATCAGCGGCAGCGTCTGCCTCTATTCCGAGCTGTACGCGCCGACTCATCTGAACGCCGGCGACAGTCTCTACTTCGACAGCCGCACGGGTCACGCGGCGGTGTCGACCAGTGAGGAAGACGCCGAAGTGTTATGGATGGCGACCAATGCGGACCTTCCGCACGCGCCACCGGCCGCGAACGATTCGGCGAAGAAATAGCGCGCGCTCAACGCGATTTGTCCAAGGCTGGCGCGGCCGCCCGAGAGGGGCTGAAACTCAGCTGCCCGCGCGCGCCTGCGCCAAGGCGGCGAGGTTGCCTTCTCCGAAGCCATGATGCCCCTGGCGCTGCACGATCTCGAAGAAGATCTCGCCCGTGCGGCGGCGCACGAAGGTCTGGAAGAACAGCAGCGGCACGCCGTCCGCGCCGATCTCGCCATCCACGAGCACATGCGTGCGCCGCAGTCGCTCGACATCGAGTCCGTGGCCCGGCAAACGCGCACCGATCTGATCGTAGTAGCGAGGCGGCGGCTCGACGAATTCGACACCGTTCGCGAGCAGACGCTCGACGCACGCGAAGATGTCGTCGGTGGCGAGCGCGATATGCTGCACGCCTTCGCCCGGATGATCGGGCAAATATTCGTGCATCAGGTCGGTCCGGCGCGTGCCTTCCTCGTAGAGCGGCACGCGGATCGCGCCGCACGGCGACACCATCACACGCGATTCGGCCGACACGTGCCAGTTCGCGTGCAGCTCGTGGATTTCCCGGAAGTTGAGCAGGTCGCGATAGAAGTCGATCCACTCCTGCATGCGGCCTTCGCCAACGGTCTGCGTCAGATGGTCCACCGCGATCAGGCCGCTGCCCGCGTGATTCAGATCGGCTTCGGCCGTGCCGATTTCGATCGGCCGAAAATCGATGTCGAAGATCGAGATATCACCGAGTCCGCCCCGTTGACCGCCGCGCCCGCGCCAACGGTCGACGAAATAAATATGCGAATCGCCGATCCCCTGAATCGCCGGAATCAGCAACTCGCCCGCGCCGATGCGCTCGCCCTCGAACTCCCACGCACCGAGCTCCACCGCGCGTTCGAACGCACGCTGCGCGTCGGCGACGCGAATCCCGATCGCGCAGATGCCAACTCCGTATTCCTCCGCGTAGCGCGACGCGAACGAATCAGGTTCCGCGTTGATCAGGAAATTCATTTCGCCCTGACGGTACAACGTCACATCCTTGCTGACATGACGCGCGATCGCCTTGAAGCCGAGCCGCGTGAAGGTCTCGCCGAGCGCCCGCGGGTCACTCGCGGCGAATTCGACGAACTCGAGGCCAGCCGTGCCGAGCGGATTGTGCTCAGGCGCCAGCACGGCGCGCTGCGCGGCCTCGGGAGTGGGCAGGTCGCTGGGCATGGCAATCTCCTTGTGCGGTCTTTCGGTGTGCCGCGGCAGAAACGGGCGGCGGCGTTCGCACCGTGTTTTTACACCGGGTCGCAGGGCATTCGCAACCGACATTTTGTACTGTTTGGTTCATCGTTCGAACGGCAGGCCGGCCGGTGTCCGGCGGCATGCAAGCGGCAGTCCCCGCCGTATCATTCGAGCGGCGCGTCAGCCCGCCTGCCTTTGTGCGCCGTTTTGCCTGTGGATTTACCGGCGGCTTTGCCTGCCTCTTTCCCCGACACCGCCGCCATTCTGCCCCGCGCGACCTCGCGTACCGCCTCGATGAACGCGCGTCCCACCGCCGACGGCTGTGTATCCGAGCGACGGATCAACCCGACCGGCTCGCCGGTGCCAGCGAACGGCAGCGGCAAGCGCACCAGCATGCCGTGCGCGAGTTCATATTCGACCGCGCTTTGCGGCGTGAACCACACCGCGCCGTTCTCGAGTGTCAGCGCGCGCCCGGTCGATACCGACAACACCTCGACGAACGCCGATAACGGCGGCACGCCCCACGCGCTGAGCAAGCTGTCGGCCGACTGGCGGATCAGCGTGCCGAACGGCGGCACCACAATCGGAAATTCCTCCAGCGACGTGGCCGGCAACGGTGTCCCTTGGGCAAGCGGATGCCCGGCCCGCACGACCGCGATCAGCGGCTCGGTAAAGAGCTGCTCGAAGCTCAGGCCGACCATCCGTTCAGGGTCCGCGAGACGGCCGATCGCCACTTCGATCGAGCCCGCTTTCAAGCGCTCGAGGAGTTCCGGATTCGCGCCGGTCGCGAGGCGCACGATCACGCGCGGCCATTGCGTCGAGAACTGCCCAAGCACAGGGGGTACCAGCACCGCAGCGACGGTCGGCAGTACGCCGACTTCGAGCGTCGCAGCGGCCGCGCCCTCGGCGCGCGCAAGCAGATCGACGCCCTGACGCAGCGCGCTCACGCAAGCGCTCGCGTGCGGCATGAAAAGCTGTCCCTCGCGCGTCGGCACCGCGCCGTGACGGCCGCGTTCGAACAGCTTCACGCCGAGAATCGACTCCAGCTCGGCCACCGTCTTGGACACCGCCGGCTGGGTGACGGACAGACTATCGGCCGCCCGCTGAACGCTGCCGAATTGCGCGACGGCCAGAAAGCACTGGAGATGACGGAATTTGACGCGGCTGTCCGCGAGACTGCGTTGCATAACAGAAGGTTATATGAAACGCGCAGAAACGTCATTTTTCATAACCGACGGCTTTGTATAAAGTGCGTGCCATAACGTCGCATCCCACGATTCCTCCAACGGAGACACTTCATGGAAGATTCAATCCTCTCCCCGCGCGATTTTGCGTCGCATCCCGAGTACATCTATCCGCCATACGGTTCGTCGGTCAAACGCGGTCCGACGCGCCAGCTGATTCCGCTGAAGGAACGGCTGCGCGATCAGCGCGTGCCGGTCTACGGCACCGACGACCTCGGCGCGCTCGACAACGACCTGACCCGCAACGCGGTGCGCAACGGCGAGCCGCTCGGCGAGCGCATCATCGTGACGGGCCGCGTCCTGGACGAAGGCGGCCACCCGGTGCGCAACACGCTCGTGGAAATCTGGCAAGCCAACGCCGCGGGCCGCTACGTGCACAAGAACGACCAGCACGACGCGCCGCTCGACCCGAACTTCCTCGGTGCGGGCCGCTGCATCACCGACAACGAAGGCCGTTACCGCTTCCTGACCATCAAGCCGGGTGCGTATCCGTGGGGCAACCATCCGAACGCATGGCGTCCGCAGCACATTCACTTTTCGCTGTTCGGCAACCATTTCGGCTCGCGTCTCATCACGCAGATGTACTTCCCCGGCGACCCGCTGCTCGCCTTCGACCCGATCTACCAGGGCACGCCGGAGCATGCCCGTGAGCGCATGATCTCGAAGTTCTCGCTCGACACCACGCAAGAGGCCTATGCGCTCGGCTACGATTTCGACATCGTGCTGCGCGGCCCGAACGAAACCCCGATGGAGCGCTAAGCCATGACGACCCTCAAGCAAACGCCTTCGCAAACCGTTGGTCCGTACTTCGCATACGGTCTTTGCCCGCAGCAATACGACTTCGACTACAAGAGCCTGTTCACGCACGTTCTGGCCGACATGGAAGCGGCCGGCGAGCACATCACGATCGTCGGTCAGGTGTTCGACGGCGACGGCAAGGCGGTCGGCGACGCGATGATCGAGATGTCGCAAGTCGACTCGAACGGCCACTATCCGGAATCGCGCGAGGAAGTCCTGAAGACCGGCTTTCACGGCTTTGCGCGCGTCGGCACCGGCACGGACCCGCACAAGCGCTTCATCGTCGAGACGGTGAAGCCGGGCCGCGCGAACCCAGGCGAAGCGCCGCACATCAACGTGATCCTGACGATGCGCGGCATGCTGCTGCACACGTTCACGCGCATCTACTTCGAGGACGAAGCGCAGGCGAACGAACAGGACGCCGTGCTCGCGTCCGTGCCGGCCGAGCGCCGCGGCACACTGATGGCACGTCGCGTGACCGGAACGGCCAACATGTATCGCTTCGACATCCACATGCAGGGCGACAAGGAAACCGTATTTTTCGACCTGTAAGGCGCGAATAGCCGCGAAACTCCGAGCAGTAAAAACTAAGCCCGCCTCGCGCGGGCTTTTTTTCGCGCCAACGCTTCGCGGCGCGCTGGCTTACGCTTCGCAGCGGAAATGCTCGATGCTTTGTCCGGCGTGAATCGCGCGCGCGAGCCACGCCGGTTTATCGCCGTGACCGTCCCACGTGTTACCGAACGCATCGCGATACAGCACTTGGGGCACGGCATTCGCATCGGCTTCGAGCGATTCGGCCAGCGCTTCCATTGTGATGTTGTAATCGTCCATGCGGCGGCGGATCCACGCGATCATGCGCTCGCGCAGATTCTCATCACGTTGGAACAGTCGTTGTTGTCGTTCCAGATCTTTCATAGGTTATCGGTGTCGTAGCTCTTGATGGCATTAGACAAACAGCATTTCGCAATAGAACGCGAAGCCTGTGCGTAATTCAATTTGAACGGAAAGCAATTCGACGAATTCACGCGACCCTTGCAAATGCGTGGAAACCCGCATTCGCAAGTGATGCCTGTCAAATCCTGAATTTAAGCGCCTGAGTCGAGGCGCTGGGACCAAGCGAATCGGCTACTCGAAGAGTCGACGTGGCTCAATTGCGCCCGTGTTTCGCCTCATGGTTCGCCTCGTCATTGCGAGGCAGCTTCGGCGCATGCGAAGCGATTCTAGCATTCGATGTATTTTGGCAGCAGCAAAGGACTTTTTCCGATTGCGCTTGTTAGGGCACTTCCGACTTTTCGGTATTCGTGGCTTGCGCCGCGCGATTGGCGCACAATGCAAAACTCGATTCTCGCCAGAAGGTCCGGTAGCTGTCCGACATCAGGAGACGCGACAATGCCCGCCTCAACCGCCATCCTCACGATCCTGGCCGCGCTGCTTTTAGGCGCGATGAGCCCAGGGCCGAGCTTCGTCATCGTCGCGCGCAACGCGATTGGGCTGTCGCGCGGCGACGGTCTTGCGACGGCGCTCGGCATGGGCATCGGCGGTGTGTTTTTTAGCGGCATCGCGCTGCTCGGGCTCTATACGCTGCTCGCGACGGTCGAATGGCTCTATGTCGGGCTGAAAGTGGCCGGCGGCGTCTACCTCGTCTATCTCGCGTCGAAGATCTGGCGCGGCGCCGCGAAGCCGCTCGCTTTCAGCGAGACGCAAACGGGCAGCGGCGGCAACCCGCGCAAATCGTTCTGGATCGGCTTGAGCACACAGCTGAGCAATCCGAAAACGGCGGTCTATTACGGCAGCATCTTCGCCGCGCTGCTGCCGCAGCATCCGCCGGTGTGGTGTTATTTCGCGCTGCCCCCGGCGATCTTCGCGATCGAAGCGGGCTGGTATACGATCGTCGCATTGTGCTTTTCGAGCAAACGGCCGCGCGAAATCTATCTGCGCTGGAAGGCGTGGGTCGATCGGATAGCGGCGGGCGCGGTGACCGCGCTGGGCTTGCGGCTGATTCTGACCGCGCACAAGGTGGGAATCTGACTACAGCGCCAGGCGGCGCGCGCCGTCGTGATTCGATGCGCGCCGCGACTGAAGCAGTGGTACCCGCGGCGCGTTAGCCCTTTCCTTCCGCCTTGATTCGCGCTCGCAACTCGAACTTCTGGATCTTTCCCGTCGACGTCTTCGGCAACTCACCAAAGCGCACCGCCTTCGGCAACTTGTAGCCGGCTAGAAACAGCCGGCAGTGCGCGATGATCTCCTCCTCGGTCGCCTGCGCTCCCTCCTTCAGCTCGATGAACGCGCACGGCACCTCGCCCCACTTGGGATCGGCCATCGCGACCACCGCCGCTACCGATACCGCCGGATGCCGGTACAACGCGTCTTCCACCTCGATGCTCGAAATGTTCTCGCCGCCCGAGATGATGATGTCCTTGCTGCGGTCACGGATGCGGATATAGCCGTCGGCGGTGCGCACGCCGAGATCGCCGGTGTGGAACCAGCCGCCCTTGAACGCCGCTTCGGTCGCGCGTTCGTTCTTCAGATAACCCTTCATGCAGATGTTGCCGCGGAACATGATCTCGCCGATCGTCTCGCCATCGTCCGGCACAGGCGCGAGCGTGTCGGAATCGAGGACCGCGACCGCTGCCTGCAGGTGATAGCGCACACCCTGGCGCGCGGTCAGATCGGCGCGGGTTTGATCGTCGAGCGCGTCCCATTCGTCCTGCCTTGCGCAGACGGCGGCCGGTCCGTAGGTTTCAGTGAGCCCGTACACATGGGTCAGGTCGAAGCCGATCTGCTTCATTTTCGCGATCACCGCGGGCGGCGGCGCGGCACCGGCCACCATCGTCGACACGCGATGCGTGATGCCCTCCCGCCATTCGGCCGGCGCATTCGCGAGCGAGCTCTGTACGATCGGCGCTCCGCAATAATGGGTAATGCGCTCGCGGCGAATCAGCTCGAACACGGTCTTCGCGTCGAACTTGCGCAGGCAGACATTGACGCCGGCCCGCGCGGCCACGGTCCACGGAAAGCACCAGCCGTTGCAGTGAAACAGGGGCAGCGTCCATAGGTAGACCGCGTGCTTCGGCATGTCCCATTCGAGAATGTTGCTCAGCGCGTTCAGGTACGCGCCGCGGTGATGGTAGACGACGCCCTTCGGATCACCGGTCGTGCCCGACGTGTAGTTCAGCGCGATCGCATCCCATTCGTCGGCAGGCGATAGCCACTCGAAAGAAGGGTCGCCGGTTTGCAGGAACGCTTCGTAATCTGTCGCACGGGTGAATTGCGTGGCGTCAGCGGGCTGCGCGTCGGCCACGCTGATGATGCGCAGGTCTGGGAATTCGAGCGCCGCGCGATGCGCGAACTCGCCGTATTCCGTATCGACGATCAGCGCCTTCGCCTCGCCGTGGCGCAGCATGAACAGCACCGTCGCGACGTCGAGCCGCGTGTTCAGCGTATTGAGCACGGCGCCCGCCATCGGCACGCCGAAGTGCGCTTCAACCATCGCCGGAATGTTCGGCAGCAACGCGGCGACCGTATCGCCGCGGCCGATGCCGGCCTTTTGCAGCGCGCTCGCGAGCCGCCGCGCGCGCTCGTAGGTCTCGCGCCAGTTGCGGCGAACCTCTCCATGGACGATCGCGGGCCGCTCGCCATACACTTGCGCGGCTCGCACGAGGAAGTCGATCGGCGTCAACGGGACATAATTGGCCTCGCGCCGACCGAGACCGTCGTCAAACATGTGCTGTGTCATTGCATCGTCTCCTGTGGCGCCAGCGGCGCCGCCGATTGTTGTGATCGTGTTCTTCTGGATGAATCAGGACCTAGCCTAACCATTGTCGTCAGGAACCGTCTGTCATTCAAATGACAGAGTGGCTCAGCCAGCGTCGCGCTCTGGAAATGCGCAATAGTCGAAAATGGCAATAAGTTATTGCGCCAAAGCGCTGATGGCGCGGCGCGGACCGTGGTCTATCATCGGCGCGCCCGGCGCCGCCCCCCTTGGCGCGCGCCGCGTCTGAACTAGAAAACCGCTTTCCTCACGCAGGACATCCATTGAGACCCATCCGCTCTATCAAGACTGCCGCGCTCGTCGGCGCCGCCGCCATTGCCGTGACGTCCGAACAGGCTTCGGCACAAAGCTCGGTCACGCTGTACGGCGTCGCCGACGTCAGCGTTCGCTACCTGACGAACTCGAACGCCAAAAACGACAACCGTCTATACATGACGAACGGCGCGATCACCAATAGCCGCTGGGGTTTGCGCGGCTCGGAAGACCTCGGCGGCGGTCTCAAGGCGATTTTCGATCTGGAAAGCGGGATCAACCTGCAGGACGGCTCGGCATCGGACAAGCAGCGCCTCTTCAACCGCAATGCCTACGTTGGTGTCAGCAGCCCCTATGGCACGCTGACACTCGGTCGCCAGAAAACACCGCTGTTCGACCTGCTCAGCGACACCTACGACCCGCTCACGGTCGGCAACTACAACGAGAACGCGTGGCTGCCGGGCGCGCTCGGCGCGGGGCTGTATGCGGATAACGGGGTCAAGTACACCGGCACCTTCAACGGCCTGACGGTGGCCGCGATGTACTCGTTCGGCACGAACTCGGAATCGACCGGCGAGGGCGGCTTCTCGGGCCAGGTGCCGGGCCATCTCGGCGCAGGCAACATGTACGGCTTCACGCTGTCGTACATGGCGGGTCCGCTGTCGGTCGCGGCCGGTGTGCAGCAGAACAGCGACAACAGCAATCACAAGCAGACCATCTTCAACGCGAATGCGGTCTATGCGTTCAGCTCGACGAAACTGTACGTCGGCTATCTGCGTTCGAAGGACGACACCGGCTTCGTCGACAGCGCGCTCGCGCAGCAAACGCTCGTGCCGGGCGTCGATATCGTCAAGGGCTCGGGCCGCATCGACAACGGCCCGTTCGCCGGCGTCACGTGGCAGGCCACGCGCGCGCTGATGCTGACGGGCGCCGCGTACTACGACCACATGTCGAATGCTGCCATCGGCGACGGCCAGCTCGGCAGCGGCTATCGTTACACGTTCGTCGCGCTGGCCGAGTACGCGCTGTCGAAGCGTACCGAGGTGTACGGTACCGTCGATTTCGGCAAGGTGTCGGGCGCGGCCTCGGTCGAACTGCCGGGCCGCAACAACCAGACCGGCGTTGCGCTCGGTCTGCGGACGATTTTCTAAATCACTGAATCGTTATGGCAAAGCGGCGTCCCCTGGGACGCCGTTTTTTTTTGTCTTGCAGGCGGCAGCCGACTCGCCGGTCAGCCGGGCGCATAAAAAAAGGTGCCGCGAACGGCACCTTTTCGTACTACAGGCAGCTTCTGCTGAAGCTTAGAAGCGGTGACGCAGACCGACCGTAGCAGCCGTCTGGTTCTTCGACGACGAGGTCGGAACCGTGTTGTCGCCGCTGTAGATCGAGGCCACGCCGCCGTCGCCCATTGCGTGCTGGTAGACAGCCTGAGCGTAGACGTCGGTGCGACGCGACAGCGAGTAGTCAGCCTGCAGGCCGATCTGGTGGTAACGGGTCTTCATGTCGTTACCGTCGGCGTTGATGCCGTAGCCGCGTGCGTCGGTGAACGTGTACGCGACGCCGAGGCCCAGTGCCGGGGTCACGTTGTACTTGCCGTTGATTTCGTAGTTGTTGGTGTGGCCTTGACGCTGACCCGCTGCCGCGCCAACCAGGTTGTCGATGCGCGATTGCGTCCAGGCCACGCCGACCAGCGCCGGGCCGAAGCCGTACGAAGCGCCTGCGCCGAACTGACGCTGACGGAAGTCGCCGGTCAGGACGCCCGCGGTGTTCGCGACGACGCCGTCCGATGCGCCGCTCGTGTTAGCAGCCGGGTTGTTTTGCTGAGCGTAGGCAGCACCGAGGTGCAGGCCTTGCCACTGGTATGCGGCGCCCACGCTGTACTGACGGTTATTTGCGAAGCCGCCAGCCTGGTTCGAGAAGCCGTACGTGCCGCCGAACGTGAAGCCAGCGTAGTTAGCGCTCGAGTACTTGACCGAGTTGTTGACTGCCAGACCACCGTTGGTGTTCAGGTTGTCGTTGTTGAACGGGTGCGCGAAGTAGGTGCCGCCCCAGCTGCCCGTTGCGGTCAGCGGTGCGAGGTAGTCCTGCGCTGCGTCGTACTGGCGACCCAGCGTGACCGTACCGAATTGCGAGCTCGACAGACCGACGAAGGCCTGACGGTTGAACATGCCGTTGTTGTTGGCGAACTTGCCGTTGTTGATGTTGAAGCCGCTTTCCAACGTGAAGATTGCCTTCAGACCGCCGCCCAGATCTTCCGAACCACGCAGGCCGAACCTGCTCTGGTCGATACCGCCGCTACCGGCTGCCCATTTGGAGTTGTGAGCAACGTTGCTGGTGTAGGTCAGGCCTGCGTCGAGCAGACCGTAGAGGGTCACGCTGCTTTGTGCGTGAGCGACCGAAGCGAACGATGCGGCAGCCGCAACGACGATGAGACTCTTTTTCATGGGAACTCCAATTCGAAAAATTAATACGGGGAGCAGAATCTGCCTCAGCAGCCGATGCATCGCATCTGCCGCCGCCCGGTTGGCCGAACCTGTGAGATCGACCGGGCACCCTTGAAGCGAAGCGTGAGTGTAGGGGGACACCCTGGTAGCGGCGCCGGTAATTCACGCAACAGGATTTTTCGAAATTCGCAACAATGTTGGAGCTGAGGGGGATAACTTCTTGTTTTTCAGTCGTTTATTGCAAGATCAACGTGCCGGATCAGATGCTCTAGCCAAAACGAATATGCAACGCATCAATAACCGCAGTTGTGCGTTTGCAACAGTTCATTAATATGGGTGACGTAATCGGGTCGGAGCAAATTGATGGAAAGACCTTGAGATTCTTCGTAGCCAGCCGGTTGAAGTGACCGTCGCTCTATCTCGTCCAAACTTATTTTGTCATCGCCGGAACTTAATGAGGGGAATGCGGTCTCCGGCGCTCACCGGACCGCATTAACCGATTTCCCGTGCGACGATTAATCTGCCAATTAATTACGACGGCTTATTTCCGTCATTCCTATTGGCGAATCCCTGCAATAACGATGGAGCCTTGATGGCGCGCAGGCCACAGCTTGCCGCATCGAATCCACATCACAATTAAAAAAACCGCCTTTGCGGCGGCCTTCTGATTTCTCGCTTTAGCGGGACCACAATCGCGTTTTTATAAAAATGTACACCCGACTCGAAGAAGCGTTCAGTACGGGCCTTGCCCGGAGGTGAATTGCGGCGCCGGCCGCCGCGTGACAAAACCGCGCTGAAAGCGGATAGCGTGCGTCGGCACGCCTTCCGTATTCAATTAACGGCGCAGCCTCGCCCTCATTCCCCCCGGAGTTTCCCTGATTACCCGCGACCCCTACTTGTGGCGTCGACCGCCACGATCGAGCCGCGAGCCCGCCGCGTCGTCGGGCGGTGCGGTCAGGTCTACGCTTCGCGCCAAAAAAAAGGGTTCCGGAATACGGAACCCTTCAGACTGCTGACCAACCCCACGTTTTTCGGAGCGTGGGGTTTTGTTTTTCAGGCGAGGCGAGTTTTGTCGTGGGGTCCGAGAATTTGGGCGATGAAAGCCAGTATCGAGCTGGCGAGGCG
>NZ_JAJITC010000030.1 GCF_020881035.1 Paraburkholderia translucens | reverse complement strand
GAGCTGCTTGGTGTTCATGAGGCAAGAAAAAGCCCCTAAGAACCAAGTTCAAAGGGGCTTCGAAACAACGCCGGCGTCAGTCTACCCAAACCAAATCGTCAACAGATTAGGCGATGGGCTTGGTCGATCGACGCGGTTTTTTTTCGCCTCGCAACAACCCCGCACCGGCGCGTGACTTCGCCTATGCTGACGAAACCACCCGCCCCGCCGCGAAGCCGGCTCCGATTCCTGTCCAACCGCATGGAGCGCCCGTGACCGTTCGCAACCTTGACGCCTTGTTTCGCCCCAAATCCGTCGCCGTGGTCGGCGCGTCCGAGCGGCCGGGCAGCACTGGCGCGATGGTCTGGGCGCGCGTGCTCGAAGGCGGCTTCGGCGGTCCGCTGTGGCCGGTCAATCCGAAGCACGCGACATTTGGCGGCCATGCGGTGATCCACGATGTCAGCGATTTGCCGCAGCCGCCCACTGTCGCGGTGATCTGCACGCGGCCCGCGACGTGGCCCGCGCTGATCCACAAGCTCGGCGGCATGGGCACGCGCGCGGTGATCATCGTTGGCGAAGTGCGCAGCGACGAAGACCGGCTCGCGCTGCGCCATGCGCTGTCGGCGGCGCGCCCGCATCTGCTGCGCATCGTCGGGCCGGGCAGCCTCGGCGTGGTATCGCCGGCGCTCGGCGCGCATCTGGGCGCGCCGTCGTGCACGGTCAAGGCGGGCGGCGTGGCGTGGGTGTCGCAGTCCAATGCCCTGACCAACGCGGTGCTCGGCTGGGCGCAGGCGCGCGGGCTCGGCTTTTCGCACGCGGTGGCGCTCGGCGCGGAGGCTGACGTGGACGCCGGCGACGTGCTCGATTACCTCGCGAGCGACCCCGGCACGCGCGCGATCCTGCTCGAACTCGACAGCGTGCGGGCCGCGCGCAAGTTCATGTCGGCCGCGCGCGCGGCGGCGCGCAACAAGCCGGTGCTCGCGCTGCGCTCCGGCCGCGACGATCCCGCCGACGGACTCTATACGGCGGCGTTCCGGCGGGCGGGCCTCGTGCGCGTGGACGCGCTCGACGATCTGCTCGACGAAATCGAAACGCTCGGCGTGGGCCGCGTCGCGGCGGGCGGCACCGCGACGCTGATTACGAGCGACCGCGGTCTCGCGACGCTCGCGCGCGACGCGTTCGCCGCCGCCGGCGGCCTGCTCGCGCCGTGGCCGGCGGAGGCGTCGGACGCGCTTCACGAGGCGCTGCCGCATGCGGTCGGCGGCAATCCGCTGCTGCTCGGCGATGACGCGCGTCCCGAGCATTTCGGCACCGCGCTGAAACTGCTTGCCGAGCATCGCGCGACGGGCACCGCGTTCGTGGTGCACGCGTCGACGCATGGCGCGCCCGTCGACGACGTTGCGCGGGCGCTGATCGGGCATCAGCGATTCGCTTATCGCGGACTGCTTGCGTGTTTCTTCGGCGGCGTCGATGCGGCGACGCGGGATGCGCTGCACGCGCAGGGCATCCCGGTGCACACGACGCCGCAGCGGCTCGCGCGCGCGTTCTCGCGGCTAGTCGAGTACCGGCTGGGCCGCGAACTGCTGATGCAGATGCCCGAGGGTCTGGCCGCGCAGAGTCCCGAAGCGATCGATGCCGCCCAGGCGCAGGCTCGAGAGGCGTTGGCGGCGGGCGAAAGCACGCTGGCCGGCGCGGCGGCGGCGCGGTTTCTGGACCGCTTCGGGTTGAAGGTGGAAGCTGTCGAAGAGGCAGGGGGCGAGGCGCGGGACGCGGCCAAACCCATCGTCGACGTCGCCGTCGAACTGCACGACGACGATAATTTCGGCCCCGTGTTCCGCTTCATCGCGCCGCCGGTCGATGGCGTGTCCGGCGCGTTGCACGTCTATGGCCTGCCGCCGCTCAATCCGACGCTCGCGCGCGACATCGTCATGCGTTCGCATTACGCGAGGCTGGTCGCGCCGGAACCGACGCTCGCGGCGCTGACGGCGCTCTCTCAAGTGGTTTGCGACGTGCGCGAGATCGTTGGCCTCTCATTGAAGCTCAGGGTCTACCGGGATCGCGTGATGGTGGTCGATCCGGTGTTGCGGGTTGGCGCGCAGCGCAGCCGTCTCGCGATCGTGCCGTATCCGCGCCGCTTCGAGGAAACGGTCGACTGGCAGGGGCTTCGCGTGACGGTGCGGCCGATTCGGCCGGAAGACGAAAACGCGCATCGCGCTTTCGTCGAGGCGATGACGCCGGAAGATCTGCGCCTGCGTTTTTTCGGCTCGGTCGGGACGTTCGAGCACTCGCAACTCGCGCGCATGACCCAGATCGACTACGACCGGGAAATGGCGCTGATCGCGACGGTCGACAACGAAGACGGCGTCGCGCAAACGCTCGGGGTGGTGCGCGCGGTGGCCGATCCCGACAACGAGACCGCTGAATTCGCGGTGACCGTGCGCTCGGACCAGAAGGGGCGGCGCCTCGGCCAGTTGCTGATGCAGCGGATCATCGCGTATGCGCGGGCGCGCGGCACGCACTGGCTGGTCGGCGAAGCGCTGCGCGAGAACACCGCGATGATCGCGCTCGCGAAGGCCAGCGGCTTCACGATGACGCGCACCGATGACCCCGGCGTGGTGGGCTTCAGGATGGCCCTCGACGAAGCGGCGGGCGCGGACCCGGATGCCTCCGCCCGCACCCCGCCCGCGCGTTGAGCGGCTGACCTCTCGCCCCGCTCACCGCCCGGCTTCAACCGTTCACGCCGCCAATTTCTGCGCGGCCTCGTCCACCTGGGCGCGCGTGACCGACAGCTCTTCGAGCCATGCCTGCGCATACACGGCGCCGGTTTCGCGCTCGAGCCGCGCGATGGTCGCCGCGCAGCGGTTCGCATCCTTCAGCGTCGAGATGAACGATTTCACCGACTCGCCAGCCTTGAACGCGTCGAACAGCGGCACGCGGATTTCGTCGGGCAGCGGGCGCGTGGTCCATTGATACGGCTTGCCGTTGAACGTCAGCGACGGCGGCAGCACGCGCTCCTTGCGCGCGGCCGGAATCAGACCGTAGGTGCGCGCCGCTTCGCCGATCTGCTCGGGTGAAAACAGCTCGTCGGGTGTGATGCCGAATTGCTGGATGAAGGCCTCGATGCTTTGCATCGCGGCGGCGCGGTCGTCGCGGCGCTTCTGCGCGTGAGCGACGATGTCGCGCAGTTCGTCGGCTTCTTCGGGGGTGATCGTGAAGCTCGACTGCTTCTGCTGGAGTTCGGAAAAGCGCTGGAATTCGGAATCGGTCAGAAGTTTGGCCATTGCTCAATCGATGCGCGCGCACGAGCCTGTCATGCGGCGTAATTTTGGAAGGGCCGCCATTCTAAACCATGTGCGCGAGCGCGCCGCCGGGTAGCCCGCTGATTACGCGGCCTGCTCGCGGAACATCGACAGCGCCTGCACCGTGTCGCGCAGCAGCGTAGTGGCCGCGTCGAGCGTCGGCGCGACGTATTCGTCGATCCGGCGCAGATACGGGCAGGTGAGCACCGCGATTGCCTGTCCCGACGGCGCGAGTATCGGGAACGTCACATCGGTGACGCCGAAGCTCTGCTGGCTGTCTTTCTGCCAGAAGCCCGCCGCGCGGATGCGCTCGCAGTCCTCCTCCAGCGCGTCGCGATCGATCGTCACTTCGCCCTTCACTTTCGTGTGCTCGGCAAGCATCTGCTGACGCTGCTCGACGCTCTGGAACGCGAGCATCACGCGACCGGAACCGGTGTCGATCAGGCCGACCCGCGAGCCGAGCCGCACCGACATGCCCCATGTGCCGGGTCCGTCGACCTGCGCGATCACGAGCAGGTTGCCGCGGTCGTAGACGACGAGGTGGCACGACTGCTCGGCCGCGTCGGCGAAGCGCTGCATCAGCGGCAGCGCCTCGGCGATCAGCCGGTTCATGGGCGGATGGCGGTGCGCGAGCGCAAACAGCTTCAGGCTCAGCGAGTAGCGGTCGCCGGCCGCCGAGCGCACCACGTATTGCCGCGCGACGAGCCGTTCGAGCATCCGGTACATCTCGCTGGCGTTGCGGCCCAACTGCCGCGTGATCTCGGCGCGCGTGAGTCCTTCTTTCTGCTCGGACAGCAGTTCGAGAATGTCGAGGCCTTTGTCCAGAGCGGGGGCGCGGTAGCGGTCGTCGTCTTTGTCTTCGGCGTCCATCGTGAGCGTCGGGGAATTTCGTCCGGAGTTCTTATTATCTGGTGTGCGCGGGCGAGTGCGTAGCATTTGGCGAACCGAATGGCTATCTCCAGGGAAAACACCGGCATCCGCGCGGCGCAGTTTTCTTGACTTGTAAAAATTCGAATATGAATAATACGTTTATTGGTGAATTAATGCACGCTTGACGGCGCATCATATTGACGGCGCATGTCGCCCGTCGCATGGTAAAAACACCACAATCAGGAGACACGCTCATGTCGGCATCGATCGGATCGAAGGTCGGGCAGCGGCGCCGGATCGGCCGCAGCTCGCTGCAGGTGAGCGGATTAGGTCTCGGCACGGCGCCACTCGGCGGCCTGTATCGCGACCTGTCCGACGAGGAGGCCCATGCGACCGTGGTCGCCGCATGGGACGCGGGCGTGCGCTACTTCGACACCGCGCCGCACTACGGCAACACGAAGGCGGAGCATCGGCTCGGCGCCGCGTTGCGCAACTATCCGCGCGGCGAGTACGTGCTGTCGACCAAGGTTGGTCGACGTTTCGTGCCGCGCACGTCGCCCTTCGACAACCGCGAGGGCTGGCAGAGCCCGCTGCCCTTCGAAGCGATCTACGACTACACGCACGACGGCATTCTGCGTTCCTATGAGGATAGCCAGCAGCGCCTCGGCATGATCGACATCGACATCCTGCTCATACACGACATCGGCCGCCTGACGCACGGCGACCAGCATCCGTATTACTGGCAGCAACTGACCGAAGGCGGCGGCTTCCGCGCGCTGGAGCGGCTGCGCTCGACCGGCGCGATCAAGGCGGTCGGCCTCGGCGTCAACGAGGGCGCGGTGATCCTCGACGCGATGGCCGAGTTCGATATCGATTGCGCCTTGCTCGCGGGCCGCTATACGCTGCTCGAGCAGAGCACCCTCGACGACCTGCTGCCCGCCTGCGAAGCGCGCGGCGTCAGCATTCTGTTGGGTGGCGCGTTCAATTCGGGCATCCTGGCGCGTGGCGTCGAAGGCGATCTGAAGTTCAATTACGGCGCCGCGCCGCCCGAGGTGATCGAGCGGGTCGCGCGTCTGGAGGCGGTGTGCCGCACACACGGCGTGTCGCTCGCCGCCGCCGCGTTGCAGTTTCCGTATGCGCATCCGGCGGTCGCCACCGTGCTGACCGGCGCGCGCAGTGCCGACGAAATACGCGAGAACGTCGCGTCGTTCGAGCAGCCGATTCCCGCGGCGCTGTGGTCCGCATTGCGCGACGCGGGCCTGCTCGACCCCCGCGCGCCCTCGCCCGAGGACTGACCGACCATGCAGATCGACGCTCACCAGCACTACTGGGACCCCGCACGCGGCGACTATGAGTGGATGACGCCGGACCAGACCATCCTCTACCGGCCGTTCGGCCCCGACGATCTGAAGCCGTTGCGCGAACAGGCCGGCATCGAGCGGACCGTGGTCGTGCAGGCCGCGCAGACGCTCGACGAAACCCGCTACCTGCTGGACATCGCGCGGCATGAGCCGTCGGTTGCCGGCGTGGTCGGCTGGGTGCCGCTATTGCTGCCGAACGCGCCCGATCTGATCGAGGCGCTCGCGCGCGAGCCGAAGTTCAAGGGCGTGCGGCCGATGCTGCAGGACCTGCCCGACGACGGCTGGATCGCCAACCCCGATCTCGCGCCGGCGATCGAAGCACTGATCGCGCACGACCTCGCGTTCGATGCGCTGATCTACTCACGCCATGTGCAATACGTCGAAATCTTCGCGCAGCGTTTTCCGGCGCTGCGCATCGTCGTCGATCATGGCGCGAAGCCGCCGATCCGCTACGGCCAGTCGGGTTATCAGGTGTGGCGCGACGCGATCACGCGGCTCGCCGCTTTCCCGCACGTGCACTGCAAGCTGTCGGGCCTCGCGACCGAGGCGGCGCCCGGCTGGACGGAGGACACGTTGCGGCCCTACGTCGAGCATCTGCTGAATAGCTTCGGGCCCTCGCGGCTCATGTGGGGCAGCGACTGGCCGGTGCTGGAGCTCAATGGCGACTATCTGCTCTGGCATTCGGTGGCGACCACGCTGCTCGCCCCGTTGAGCGACGCCGAGCGCGACGCCGTGTTCGGCGGCAACGCCGCCGCGTTTTACCGGCTTTGATTTCGTTAGCAGCCCATTCAACTGGAGTCGTAGATGACACAAAGACTGGCCGGCAAAACGGCACTGATCACCGCGGCGGGACAAGGCATCGGTCTCGCGACCGCCGAACTGTTCGCACGCGAAGGCGCGCGCGTGATCGCCACCGATATCCGCATCGACGGACTCGCCGGCAAGCCGGTCGAGGCGCGCAAGCTCGATGTGCTCGACGGCGCGGCGATCAAAGCGCTCGCCGCTGAAGTCGGCCCGATCGATGTGCTGTTCAACTGCGCGGGCTTCGTGCACGCCGGCAATATCCTCGATTGCAGCGAGGAGGACTGGGATTTCGCTTTCGACCTCAACGCGAAGGCGATGTACCGTATGATTCGAGCGCTTTTGCCGGCCATGCTGGAGAAGGGCGGCGGCTCGATCATCAACATGTCGTCGGCGGCCTCGAGCGTGAAGGGCGTGCCGAACCGCTTCGCCTACGGCGCGTCGAAGGCCGCGGTGATCGGGTTGACCAAGTCCGTCGCCGCCGACTTCGTCACACGTGGTGTACGCTGTAACGCGATTTGTCCGGGCACCGTGGCCTCGCCGTCGCTCGAACAGCGCATCGCCGCGCAGGCTCAGGCGCAAGGCGCGTCGGTCGATGCGGTGCAGGCCGCGTTCGTCGCGCGCCAGCCGATGGGTCGCATCGGCAAGCCGGAGGAGATTGCCGCGCTCGCGCTGTATCTCGCGTCCGACGAGTCGTCGTTCACGACGGGCCAGATCCATGTGATCGACGGCGGATGGTCGAACTGATTCTGATTGATTGACGAACTGAACACTACTGAACGTAAAGGGAAGTGCAACGATGAAATTGCTTCGTTATGGGCCGAAAGGCCAGGAAAAGCCGGGCCTGCTCGACGCGCAAGGCAAGATTCGCGACCTGTCGAAGGTGGTGGGCGATATCGACGGCGCGACGCTTGGCGATGAAAGCCTCGCGAAACTGCGCGCGCTCGATCCGGCGACGCTACCGGTCGTCGAAGGCAATCCACGCGTGGGACCGTGCGTCGGCAAGGTCGGCAAGTTCATCTGCATCGGCCTGAACTACGCGGATCATGCGGCGGAATCGAATCTGCCGGTACCGGCCGAACCGGTCATCTTCAACAAGTGGACGAGCGCGATCAGCGGCCCGAACGACGACATCGAAATCCCGCGCGGCTCGAAGAAGACCGACTGGGAAGTGGAACTCGGCGTCGTGATCGGCAAGGCGGCAAAGTATGTCGACGAGGCGAACGCGCTCGAGCACGTGGCCGGCTATTGCGTCGTCAACGACGTGTCGGAGCGCGAATGGCAGATCGAGCGCGGCGGCACGTGGGACAAGGGCAAGGGCTTCGATACGTTCGGCCCGATCGGTCCGTGGGTCGTCACGCGTGATGAAGTTGCCGATCCGCAGAACCTGAGCCTGTGGCTCGAAGTGGACGGCCATCGCTACCAGAACGGCAGCACGAAGACGATGATCTTCAGCGTCGCGAAGCTGGTGTCGTATGTCTCGCAGTGCATGAGCCTGCAGCCGGGCGATGTGATCTCGACCGGCACGCCGCCGGGCGTCGGCATGGGCGTGAAACCGAACCCCGTGTTTCTGAAGCCGGGGCAGACGGTGCGTTTGGGTATCGAAGGGTTGGGTGAGCAGACGCAAAAGACTTACGCGGCCGAGTGAGGCGCGCGCGGTTCGCGAGTCGAGCCGCAGTTTGGAAAAGCCGTTTCCGTTGTTGGCGGGAACGGCTTTTTTTCGTCTGCCGGCTGGCGATGGGCGACGCCCGCTGCCGCGTCTTTTCCATTTTGGGTCACGCAATTCATCCATCGCCCGTGTCGCGGACTCTTGCTGCCCGGTAGTGTGTTGGCGCAGGTCAGAAGCGATGGGGAACGTTGGCGGCGTAAATCAGCTTATGTCGTCGTAGTCGAGTCTCGGGGCGTACGAACATCGGATATTGACGTTAGTCATCGATATGCACCCCTACGTGCAACATTAGTGCAAAGTCCTACCCTCCTGCCTCTTGCTCCCCATTCTCCCCAATGCGGTTGACGGTCCCCTGCGCAACGGCGACCAGCTTCTCGCGATTCCCTTCCACCACGAATACGCTGCACTGGCAGGTCGCCTGATGCCTGCCCGCATAGACAACGCTCGCGCGCGCGATCAGCGTGCCCTTCACCGCTGGGCGCAAATAGTTGATCTTGTATTCACCGGTCACGACCCTCGGACCCAGCGACACAGCACCCGCGAACGTCAAAGCGTTGTCAGCGAGATAGCTGATGACGCCGCCATGCACGAAGCCGTGCTGCTGCCGCAGTTCATCGCGAATCGGCAGACACAGGGTAAGTTCGTCGCTGCCGGCGTGCATCAACTCCGCGCCGAGCAGCATGCTGAACGGCTGGGCGTGCAGCGCGCCGCGCGCCCGGTCGAGTAGGTCGGTCATCGTGGTTCCTTCGTGCAGGGTCTGCGTGTGCATCAGCGCATCCGCACAGCGCGCGCCGAGCGGTCCCTACCCACTCTAGGAAGCGACTCTTCGCTGCGCAAGGTGATTCCACGCGATGAGTCTCGAACTGTTGCGCGAGACTACCGCAACCGCGATGGTCGGCAATGAAACCTGCACATAGATCGTTTATTTGCAGAATGTGGTCTCAAGCCGTCAGTCGACCCGCCGTTAACCCTGGTATGCCCCGTGATTCCTTATTCTCAGGTGTCCACGATGTTCAGCAGGATCAAGGTCGCAGCTGGCATGCTAGATGTGCTTGCCGCTGAACAGTGAATCGTTCGCGGAGGTTCAGGAAGGCTCGACGCTCTTCGAGCAGGCAGCGGCCGCTCTGTTGCACCAGCAGACCGAGCAATTGAAGCAGGCGTTTTCCGTACTCGAAATTTCGGAAAGTGTGTTGCACACGCAACAGCCGGGTGGCCTCATCACCGCTAATGCGGAATTGGCATTAACCGGAACGCATACGCATTAAAGGAATGACGCTTAAAAACGAGGCAGCAAATAGAAAATGGCCCGCTAAAGCGAGCCATTTTGCATTAGACGCAGGGGCCTGTGGAGGCGCCTATCGTGACGTCCAAGTCTGTCTCAAAGTACCTGAAAGTACTTAGATTGCCTGGATGTTCGCAGCTTGCTTGCCCTTCGGGCCTTGCTTGACTTCGAACGACACCTTCTGGTTTTCCTGCAGGGACTTGAAGCCCGTTGCCTGGATTTCCGAGAAGTGTGCAAAAAGGTCTTCGCCGCCGTCGTCCGGCGTAATGAAGCCAAAGCCCTTTGCATCGTTAAACCACTTAACAGTACCTGTTGCCATTATTGATCCAAATAAATGTTGTGTATTGCATCGCGACCGTCATTGCTCAATGTGACGTGCGGCCGCGAGGGGAGAGTTGTATCACGTCTTCATGACAGACGCCAATCAACCTGCATCCGGGTATTCCCGATTTCGATGCTTTTTTCGCGTTTTGAGTAGGTCTGGCGAGAACTTTCTTTCGCTAGGGCTACCAGCGGCATTAAATCTTCCCGGCAACGGCCGACACATTTCTCTCGATGTGCCCCGACCGTTTGCTGAGTCCATCCGCCCGTCAACTTCGTCTATTGCCGCCCAAGTTCAGCTAAGTCCGCACTGGCGATTCAGCGGCCACGGGCAGCGCCGCGTACGCGGTAGCGAGGTGATACGGCGTGGTCGATGGCATGTCGGCGCGCGCAACTTCGCCGGTTGGCGCTTTGCATTCGAACCAGCCGTGCTCATGCAGAAAGCATCGCCGAAAACGTTCGATCTGTTGCGGCAGCGCCGCTCGCACGCCCGGGTCGTCGTGCCAGGCGAGCGCACGCAAGTATTCCGTCTGTGCCCAGATCCGCTGGGTCGCGTCGCTGGCCTGGCCGGCCTCGTCGAGCGATGCGCACACGCCGCCACTGCGCGGATCCACGCCATGCTGCTGCGCGAAGGTGAATGCGCGCGCCAGCGATTCGGCGAGCCCCGTGCCATCGAACAGCGCGCCCGCCTGCTTGACCAGCCAGTACCACTCGAACTGATGGCCCGGCTCCAGACGGTTGCCGCTCGCGCCGATCGGCAATTCGGCGATGCAGCCGCTAGGCGCGTGCACGAAGTGTCGTGCGACCGCGTCGGCGAGGCGGCGCAACGCGGCCCCGAACACGTTGTCGCGCGTCGCTTCGCAGGCGGCGAGCCACGCTTCGGTCAAGTGCATCAGCGGATTCTGCAGCGGCGTACCCGTCACCTCCGAAAAATCGACATTGAGCGCCGCGTTGAAGAGGCCTCCGTCGGCCGCGAAGTTCGATTGGATCACTGCGGTTGTGCCGTGCACCAGTTGCAGCGCTTCCCGGCTGTTGGAGCGCCGCGCGTATTCGGCGCACGCGAACACGACGAACGCGTGCGTGTAGAGATCCTTGGTCGTGTCGAGCGGCTTGCCGAGCGCGTCGACGCTGTAGAACCATCCGCCATGATCCGCGTCCTGAAAGAAGCGTGTCAACGAATCGAACAGCACGCGTGCGTGTTCCATGTCGCCCGCCTGCGAAAACGTGAACAACTGTCGTGCACATGCCATCGCCCGATAGCGTTGCGCGGGCGCCGGCTGAAGGCCGGTCGAATCGAGCGCTTCATAAGGCAGTCGTAGCGCGTGATTGAAGCCGGGCCCACGCCACATCGGCAGCACCACGTTCGCGAAGTGCTCGCGCAGCGCGGTCGTGGCGGAGGTCGTCGAAACAGGGGGAGGGGTCGTGCTTGGCATGGTCGAGTGGTTCAGGTGCAGCGTGCGCAATATTTCGAGGCGGCGTTCAGGATGGCGGTTCAGTATGCCCGCTTGCCGAGGCCGCGGTGATGTGCGGCTTAGCATAAAGCAAACGCCTCGTGCTGACACCTCGGAGCAAACATCTGAAACGCGCGAGCGGGCGCGAATCGGCGCAAATCGTCGGGGAATGGCTTCGGCGCGGGCGGAGCGCCATGCGACAATGCGGGCTCTAAATATTCCAATGGCAATGACGAGCGGCATTCGGCGCCACGTTCCCGGCGACGACCGCTCTTTTCTCTATGGCAGATTCCGCAGCATCCCCGCAATCCAGGCCCCGGCGCGCCGCAGCGAAGAAGCAGCGCCAGGGCGCCGTCTCCACCGAAACCGAAAACAAGCTGGCGCGGGCAGCGCGCTCGGCGCAACGCCTCGCGCAACTGAGTGGCGTCGCGCGCGATGACAGCACGCTCGACCTGTTCCCCGACGATCCGACTCGCGCGACGCTCGAGGCGATGAACATCGACGTCCGCCAGGGCACGCTGCATGGCTTCGAATTGCCGGATGTGGTGCTGCAGGCGGTAGGCGCATTCGATGAACACGCGTTGTTCGACAAGACGGCGCGCCGCGCACCGCGTGCGGCGAAACTTGACGCGCCGGTGCCGGTGAGCGGGCAGTTGAGCGGATTCGATATCGAGCCAGTGATGCCGGTTGCTGATGCGCGCGCAAGCGAGGCCACGAACGGCGCCTCCGCGGATGCCACGTCGAACGCAGCATCAACCAGCGACGAGAAACCGACGGGAACGCCGCGTGAGTCATCCGCGCCGCTCAGCCCGGCGATGGCGGCCGCGACCGTCGCGCGCAGCGTGACCGCATTGCGCCAGGCAGCCGAAGCGGAGTCGGCGGCGACGGCGGGTGCTGGCAAACCGCCGCAGCGTTTCGCCGCGACCTTCGCCAAAGCGGCGACGGCATCGCGCGACGCGGCTTCGGTTGCCACGTCCGCTGCGATCGGCAGCAGCGTGTGCCAGTCTACGGAGGCAGCCGCGGCGGAGACGCAATCCGCCTCGTCAGAGCTCGCCACCGCGAAGCAGGACGACGAGCTCTCCACCGCGACGCCCCTGGCGAACCCGCGGTCCGCGTCTGCAGACACTCCCACTGGATTCGCCGCCGCCTCGCGTGACACGCGCCACACCGATGCGGCCGTCACCGCGCGGCGCTCGGAGCCGGAACTCGACCGCGCGCGCGCCACCGCGTTCGCCGACACCGTCGATGCGCTGTATGGCGTGATCGCCGATCAACGCCGCGCCGCAACCGATCATTCGCGGCGCATGAAATGGATGCTCTCGATCGTGGTTGGCGCGCTGCTGGTGACGGTGGCGATCGGCATCACGCAGACGCTCCTGCTAATGCGCCTCACGCGGGAGACGACGGCTCAGCAGCGCCGTATCGAGCAGCTGATGCAGAACCAGCAGGCGGCGATGGCGACCCTGCTCGACGCGCACGCCGCCAATGCCGCGACGGCAACAGCGAATGCCGCGTCGGCACCTGCCCCGACGTCCGTTGCGGCGCCCACACAGCCCGGCGCGACGCCGACGCACGCGAGACGCGCTCGTAATCTGCACGGCCACAAAGCAGGAATTTCGAGCCTGAACTAGCTGGTATTGCAGCCGCCACGCGGCACGGGCGTCCGATCGTTAAATCGGGGCTGTTGCGGGGATGCAACGTTTCGAGCCCCGTGAGAACGCGGCAACCGGCCACACCGGAAATTTGTTGCACTGCACTAGCTTTTTCCTAGGGGAAACCCCTATAATCATTCCTAAGGGAAAACCCTAGCAATGCAGTCACTAACCGGGAGTCGCCATGAGCTACATCTTCGCACTGTTCCAAAAGGTCAGCGACCTCTTTGCGTCGCCCCATCTGCCGCTGGATTCGGACTACTCGTACGAAGCGCGTGCCCGTGAAGCAGAGCGTCTGCGCCGCGCGCAGTCCACGATGTTCGGCATCAAGCTGACGGACTAACACCGGCAATACCACCTCTCGGCGCGGGACAACGCGCTGGGGCGGCGCGCATCTCAGCTAGCGCCTTTCATTGAGCCACTATTCGCGAAACGCGGGTCGTGGCTTTTTGTTTTTTTGGCCTGCAGCTACCGCGGCGCACAACCTTCTCAAATGTTTCGTCCCCGAAATGAATGTAACCAGCTTTCACGCCGATTCAGGGGGCCGGGCGGCGGGATCGTCCCGTAAGCCATTGCCGAGTGGCGCTCGAAAGCGAAATCGGTCCTCCGTCATTCGTCCCCATCTTTGAAATGCGCGCTTACAAGCGCTCACGTCTTCATGCGAGTTGGGCCGCTAAAGTCGGTCTCACGTGCACAGCGTCTGGTCCGGGTTGCCGGCCAAGCGAACGAAGCGAATCGCGCGACCCGGGCAAATCGGACGCTGGTGAGGAATAGAACTTTGACGGGAGGTCATGATGAAAACTTTTGGCAAGGCATCGCGCTCGCTTATCGCAGCGCTGCTCGCGGGCGGCGCACTCGTCGCGGCTGGTAGCGCATTCGCGCAAGAGCGCGTGATCATCGAAAACGGTCCGGCGCCGGTCGTGCGCGGTGAACCGCACATGATGCCGGCAGGCGTGCCGGTCAGCATGGGGTGGCACGGCGACCGTTACTGGGACGGCCATCGCTACTGGGAGCATGACGAGTGGCTGCGCCATCATCCGCACGACTACGATCCGCGCCACCACGACGATCGCGACGATCACCGCCCGCCGCCGCCGCGCTACTAATACGCGCCCAACGGCGCCGCAGCTGACGGCGCGAGTCCACGAAGCCGGTCTTCCCGTCACGGGCAGGCCGGCTTCGTTGCATTCGGGCGTGCGAGTGCGGCCGTGCTGTTGCGCGAAGGTCGACGCGGGGCACACCGGCGTGCGCAACTTGTGCGGTATAAATAGCCTTCCTGTCCCGGGCTCTGCGCCGCTTTTCGCACCAACTTTCACACGCCAATCCTAAGCCACGCCATGTCCCATTACTTCTACGACCCCGCCTTCGGTCACGGCCTGCCGCATGATCCTTTCAAGGCGATTGTCGCGCCGCGGCTGATCGGCTGGATTTCGTCGCGCGACCCCGAAGGGACGCTCAATCTCGCGCCGTACAGCTTCTTTGGTGCGTTCGCGACCTTTCCGCCGATCATCGGTTTTTGCAGCGAGGGCCGCAAGGACAGCCTCGCCAACATCGAGTCGACCGGCGAATTCGTGTGGAATCTCGCCACGCGGCCGCTCGCCGAGCAGATGAACCGCTCGTCGGCGCCGGTTGCGCCGCATGTCGACGAGTTCGCGCTGGCCGGTCTCACGCCCGCGCCAGGCTGCAACGTCGCGGTGCCGCACGTCGCCGAATCGCCTGCCGCGCTCGAATGCAAGCTGCTGCAGATCGTGCGTCTACATGACATCGACGGCAAGCCGATGGACAACTATCTGTCGCTCGGCCAGGTGGTCGGCGTGCATATCGACGACGCGTATCTGAAGGATGGCCTGTTCGACACGCATGCCGCGCAGCCGATCATGCGCGCCGGTTATCGCGCCGACTATGCGCAGATCGGCGAGATGTTCCAGATGATCCGCCCGACGGTCTGAACCCGCTCGCTCCATTAGGTCCACTGGCCTGCTTGATGCTTGCAACCGGCGCTCCAACGCGCCGGTTGCGATACCGGCTCACCTTCCTGGAGCGCGATCATGTCCAACCCATTCGCCACGCAATTCAGCCATATCCGTCCGCAAGACACGTCGTACGTGGATCAGGGCCTGCGCGACTTCTTCCTTTACCGTGATCTGGGGATCGCCGAGGCGACCGGCGGCAAGGTGCTCGCGCAACTCGTCAAGGCGAATCACGCACCAGAGCAAGGCACTGGCTGGCACCGTCATGAGGCCGAATTCCACATCGTGTTCATGCTGAAGGGCTGGGCGCGCTTCATGTACGGCGACCAGGAGACGCTCGTCGCGGCCGGCGATTGCGTGCATCAGGCACCGGGCATCGTCCATTATCTGTTCGACTATTCGGAAGATATGGAGTACCTGGAGATCGTTTCGCCGGCCGACTTCAAATCGATCGACGCCGAGGCGCCGTGCCCAGTGCCGGCTCCGACGCCTTGGCGTGATGCGACAGTGTGATGGAACGGCATCCCGTGAACCGACGCAACGCGCGGCCCCGCGCGGCGCTCAGGTCGTCGCGGGCGGCCGTCTGCGTGCGAATGGCGTCGGCTCCGTTGCCGCGGAATCGCTGTTGCCGCTGGCGCTCCCGCCCGCTTCCATTTCCACCCCGACTACTGCGGCCGCAACCGGCGCGGCTGCCGTGACTTCCGCCGCGGTCGCCGCGGGCACCGGCTGGATGGGACGCGCGCGCGAACTGACGAGCACGGCGCGCGGTTCGTTGTCGTAAATCACGGCCCGCACGCGCGGATAAATGTGCTGCTCCCAGCGACGTCCGCTGAACACGCCGTAGTGGCCGACACCGGTTTGCACATGATGCGTCTTCAGATACGGCCGCAGGCGCTCGCACATGTCCTGCGCGGCGAGCGTCTGCCCGACCGCGCAGATATCGTCCTTTTCGCCTTCCACGGTCAGTAACGCGGTGCGGCGAATTTTCGACGGCTCCACCAGACGCCCCTCCACTTCGAGCGTGCGCAACGGCAGCGCATGCTGCTGAAACACCGTGTCCACGGTCTCCAGATAGAAGTCGGCCGTCAGATCCATCGTCGCGAAGTATTCTTCGTAGAAAGTACGGATCGTGTCGGCTTTCTGCGGATCGCCCTTGCCGCGCTCGTAGTACATGGTCTCGAACGAGTCGGCGTGGCGGCCCGGATTCATCGACATGAACGCCGCCAATTGCACGAAGCCCGGATATACGCGACGCTGCGCGCCGGCGAAGCCGAACGGGACCGCGCTGATCAGATTGCGTTCGAACCACTCGATCGAGCGGCTTTTGGCCAATTCGTTGACGCGTGTCGGATTGATACGCGTGTCGATCGGGCCGGCCATCAATGTCATGCTGGCCGGCTGCGCGGGATGATCGTCGGCGGCCATCAGCGCGACTGCGGCGAGCGCCGCGACGGTCGGCTGGCAGACCGCGAGCAGGTGGGTGCCGGACCCGATCCGCGCGGTGAAGTCGATCACGTGACGCACGAATTCGTCGAAGCCGAAGCGGCCTTCGCCGAGCGGCACGTCGCGCGGATTGTGCCAGTCGGTGATGTAGACGTCGTGCTCGGCCAGCATCGTGCGCACGGTTGCGCGCAGCAGGGTAGCGAAGTGACCCGACATCGGCGCGATCATCAGCACGCGCGGCTGCGGACTCGAGAGAACGGCATCCTTACGAAAATGCAAGAGCGAGCAGAACGGTGTGCGCGTGACGACTTCCTCGACCACCGCGACCGGCGCGCCTTCCGTGACGACGCTGTCGATGCCGAACGGCGGCCGCTTCGACGTGAGCCCGCCGAGGATCAGCAGCTCGCAGGCCGCGCGCAGCGAGCGTCCGTGCGGCGTCTGCGCGAATGCGGGCCACGCATCGAGCGAATGGTTCGCCAGCGCCGCGCCGTGCCGCATCGGTAGCAGCATGTCGGCGCAGGCCTGATAGGTGGAATAGGCGAACAGATTCATACTGTCACGCGGATGCCTCAGAAAGACAGGAACCCGAATCAAAGCAAGTGATACGCCAGGCGCCTGCGCGCGCTGCCACGCATGTCGTCTCAGGTTGCCGCATGTGTTAGCGGACCGGCATATCCCTTGCATGCGTCAGCGAAATGGGCCGGCCTTGCCGCGCTTTGGTGCGCGCGCGCACGGCGGCGTGCATGGGTGCCGTCCAGCACGGCGCAATATCCGATCTGGAGGAGACACGTATGGGCAAGACTACGCTCACGATCAGCAGCAGGAACTACTCGTCATGGTCGCTGCGCGGCTGGCTGCTGACGAAATTCAGCGGCTTGCCGTTCGAAGAGATCGTGGTGCCGATCGACGATCCCGCGACGCGCGCCGAACTGCTGCTGCTGTCGCCGTCGATTCTCGTGCCGTGCCTCGTGCACGAGGACGTCAAGGTCTGGGACACGATGGCGATCGCCGAGTATCTGAACGAATTGAAACCGGAGGCGGCGCTGCTGCCGCGGGACATCCGCGCCCGCGCGCATTGCCGCTCGATCTGCGGCGAGATGCATTCGGGGTTTGCGTCGTTGCGCTCGGCATTGCCGATGAACCTGAAGGCGCATTTCCCGGGCTTCAAGGTTTGGGCGCGCGCGCAATCCGACATCGAGCGGATCGTGACGATCTGGCGCGAATGTCTGAAGGAGTACGGCGGCCCGTTCCTGTTCGGGGAGCGGACCGTGGCCGACGCGATGTACGCGCCGGTGATCACGCGGTTCGTGACCTACGACGTGCAACTCGACCCGGATATCGTCGAATACGGACAGCGGATCATGGCGCTGCCCGAGATGCGCGAATGGATCGCACTCGCGCGGCAGGAGGTGGAGGAGATCGACGAACTGGATGTCGAGTTCTAGGCGCGGTGGGTGCCGTTCGCTTTATACCTATCCGTCACCCTCGCCCGCCTTCGAGCTTGAAGACGCTGACCACTTGCGCGAGCCGCGCAGCCTGCTCACGCAACTCGGCCGCCGCGGCTTCGGCGTCGCCGACGATCGTCGCGTTCTGCTGTGTCGCCTCGCCGATCTGGGTGACCGCCCGATTGACCTGTTCGATGCCGCCTGACTGCTCGCGCGAGGCCACGTTGATCTCGCTCATGATCGCGCGAACCTGGCCCACCTGAGTGACGATCCCCTGCATCGTCGCGCTCGCTTCTTCGGCGATGCGAAAACCGCTGCTGACGTTCGCGCTCGATGCCGCGATCACCGCCTCGATCTCCTTCACCGCCGCCGCGCTGCGCTGCGCGAGAGCGCGCACTTCCGCCGCGACGACCGCGAAGCCCTTGCCGTGTTCGCCAGCACGCGCCGCTTCGACCGCCGCGTTCAACGCGAGGATGTTGGTCTGAAAGGCGATGCCCTCGATCACCGTCGTGATTTCGGCGATCTTTTGCGACGAGCGGCTGATTTCTCCCATCGTCGACACCACGCGCTCGACCGCGCGGCCGCCTTCGAGCGCCGAATCGGCGGCGTGCGTGACCAGTGTGTTGGCCTCGGTCGCGTGATCGGCGTTCTGCTGCACGGTCGACGTGATCTGCTCCATGCTCGCGGCCGTTTCCTCCAGGCTGCTCGCCTGCGTCGCGATGCGCATTGCGATGTTGCCGCTGCCGGTGGCGATCTTCTCGGTGCCCGCCGACATGTCGGCCGACGCGCTGCGCACCTGCGCGACGATGCGCGCGAGGCCTTCGCCGATGCCGTCGATCGCCTGCATCAGGCGGCCGATCTCGTCGGCGCGCGCGCGGCCGTGTTGTGCGACGCGCACGCTCAGATCGCCTGCGGCGAGACGCTCGGAGGCGCGCGCGGCTTCCTCGAGCGGACGGCTGACGAACCGTCGCACCGCGACGAGGAACGCGATCGCGAACAGGCCGACCAGCGCGAGGCCGAGCAGCAGGAATGCGTTGCGGGTGTGCACGATGTCGGCCATCACTTCGTCACGCGGCGCGACGCCGCCGACGAGCCAGTGCCACTCCGGCACCGTGACGAACGACACCAACTTGTCGCTCGGGCCGGACTCGCCGAGCGTCGCGTCAGCCGAGCGGTAGTCGAGTTCGCCCTGCTTCATGTCGAGCATGCGCTGATACGGCGCGTTCGCGTCGTCGGCTTTCTGGCCAGCGGCGGCCGGATGCACGAGCAGCTTGCCGCGCTCCGCGCCGCTCGATGCGTCGAGCACGAAGTAGTAGCCGCTCGCGCCGATTTTCAGCGCGTGGATGCCCTCCTCGACCGACCGGATCTCCTTGTCCACGTCTACGCCGACGAACAGCGCGCCGATCACGCGGCCGCTCGCATCGGCGATCGGCCGGTACTGCGTGATCATGCGCTTGCCGAACAGCGTGGCGAGGCCGGTGTACGTGCGGTTCGCGAGCAGCGGCGCATACGCCGGGCCCTTGCGGTCGAGCAAAGTGCCGATCGCGCGGGTGCCGTCCTGCTTCTTCAACGACGTAGTGACGCGCACGAAGTCGTCGCCGCTGCGCGCAAACACGGTCGCGACCGCGCCGCTGCGTTGGAGGAACTGGTCCGGAATCGTGAAGTCGAGGTTCAACACCTTGTCGCCGGCCTTGAAAGTCGGCGTCGCGACGCCGCCAATGTCGACTTTCTGGGTGTCGTCGAGCGAGAAGTCGGTGGGCAGGAAGCTCGCGAACAGCGATGTCGAGCGATCGACCTCGGCCGACAGCGCCTGGTCGAACAGCGCGATCATCGCGGCGATCGAGCGGTCCTTCTCGGCGATGCGTTCGACCACCTGATCGCGCACCTGCTCACCGGCGGCGCGCGTGAGCGCCCACGCGAAGGTGGCGAAAATCAGCGTGACGAGCACGCACGAGAGCACGGCAAGCCGCAGGCCGACGCTGGCGCGGCGCAAAAAGAGAGAGTTCATGGGCAGGCGCGAAAGGGGGACGGGCGATGCGCGGAATACGTGGTCACAAACGGCATCGATCCACTGGTTTACGGCCTGGAAGGTGGCGGTCTTTAGCGGGCAAGAGAATCCGCCCGTCATGGCGGTAAAGCGGGCCACGAGGAAACGTGGCCCGATGCGAAGCAGATCTTCCAGCGACGCCTAGCGCACCTGATCGACCAAATGGCCCGGCGCAGCGCGCCACGTCCGCAGCAGCAGCGCGTTCGTGACGACGCTGACGCTCGAAAACGCCATTGCCGCGCCCGCGAGCATCGGGTTCAGCAGGCCGAACGCGGCCAACGGAATGCCGATCAGGTTGTAGACGAATGCCCAGAACAGGTTCTGCTGGATCTTGCGCCAGGTTCTGCGCGAGATGTCGATCGCATCGGCGACGAGTGCCGGGTCGCCGCGCATCAGCGTGATGCCGGCGGCATGCATGGCGACGTCGGTGCCGGTCGCCATCGCGATGCCGATGTCTGCGGCGGCAAGCGCGGGCGCGTCGTTGATGCCGTCGCCCGCCATTGCGACGATGCCCGCGTGGCGGATCTTCAGGTCGCGGATCACGCGGGCCTTGTCGTCGGGCAGCACCTCGGCGTGGAATTCATCGATGCCGAGCGCCTGCGCGACGCTCGCCGCGCTGCCACGGTTGTCGCCGGTCACGAGCACGCTGCGGATGCCCATGCGCGCGAGCCGCGCGACGGCGGCGCGCGCGGTCGGCTTCACCGTGTCGCCGAACGCGATCAGCGCGAGCGCTTCGGGGCCTCGAGGCGCGCGCGTCATCAGCCACGACACTGTGTTGCCGGCGGCCTCGAATTCCTGCGCGCGCTCGGCGAACCCCGGCGGCAGCGCAATGCCAAGCTCGCGCAGCCAGCGCGTGCTGCCGAGCGAGAGCGTGCGGCCGTCGACGTCGGCTTCGACGCCCCGGCCGGCGACGGCGCGAGCGGCGGTGGCGCTGGCCGCGCCATGGTTGTCGTCGGCCATGGGTCCAAACTGTGCTTCGTACGCGCGCACCACCGCCTTCGCCAGCGGATGATCGCTATGCCGCTGCACCGCCGCGGCGAGCGCGAGCGCTTCATCGCGGCTCACGCCGCCAACCGGCTCGAACGCCGTTACCGATGGCTGGCCGAGCGTCAGCGTGCCGGTTTTGTCGAACGCGACGATCGATACGCGATGCGCGATTTCGAGCGCTTCCGCGTCCTTGATCAGCACGCCGTGGCGAGCCGCGACGCCGGTGCCGGCCATGATGGCGGCGGGTGTGGCGAGTCCGAGCGCGCATGGGCAAGCGATCACCAGCACCGCGACCGCGTTCAGGACCGCAGTTTCGCCGCCCGCGCCGGCGAGCAGCCAGCCAACGAGTGTGAGCGCGGCGAGCGCCAGAATCGCCGGCACGAAGATTTCACTGACACGGTCGACGAGCCGCTGAATCGGCGCCTTCTCGGCCTGCGCGCTTTCGACGAGCCGGATGATGCGCGCGAGCGTCGTCTCCGCGCCGATGGCGGTGGTCGTCACCACGAGCGCGCCTTCGCCGTTGATCGAGCCGGCCGTGACGGCGTCGCCGGTCTGCTTCGGCACCGGCAGGCTTTCGCCGGTGATCAGCGCTTCGTCGATATGCGTGCGGCCTTCGAGCACGGCGCCGTCGACCGGCACCCGCTCGCCCGGCCGCACGATCACGACCGTGCCGACCCGCACCTGCGCGAGCGGCACGTCGCGCTCGCCGGCGCCGTCGCGAATGCGCGCGCGCTCGGGACGCAGGGCGTTGAGCGCGCGGATCGCATCGGTGGTCTGGCGCTTCGCGCGCGCCTCGAGCCATTTGCCGAAGCGCACCAGCGTGATCACGACAGCCGATGCTTCGAAGTACAGGTGCATCATGTCGCCCGGATGCGTCGCGAGTTCGTAGACGCTAATGCCATATGCCGCCGATGTGCCGAGCGCGACCAGCAGGTCCATGTTGCCCGAGCCGGCGCGCACCGCACGGTAGGCGGCGCGATAGAAGCGCGCGCCGAACACGAACTGCACGATCGAGGCGAGCACGAACTGCGGCCACGGTGGCAGCATCGCGTGCAGGCCGAACCATTCTCCGACCATGGGCGCGACGAGCGGCAGCGTCAGCAGCGCCGACACGACCACGCTCGCGAGGTCGCGCCGGGTCTGAATCTGCTTGCGGTCGACGGTGGGGGCGTGCGTCGCGGCGAGAATGTCACCGGCGGCGCCGGTCGCCGCCGCATCGACCGGCGCCGCGGTGGCGGGCGGCGCGCTCAGCGTCGCTTCGTAGCCGGCTTTCCTGACGGCGGCGATCAGCGCGTCGGCATCGGCTGACGGGGTGCCTTGGGGATGAACCGTGGCGGTTTCGGTCGCCAGATTGACAGACGCGTGCGCGACACCCGGCACCTTCGCGAGCGCCTTTTCGACGCGCATTGCGCACGACGCGCAAGTCATGCCGCCGATCTCGAGTTCGACGACCTGCGTGGCGGGGGAAATGGCGGCCGCGCCGGCGGGGCGCTGCGGATTGGCAAGTTCAGTCATGGCAGGCAAGGCTCGCGGCGGCATTGGGCCGCATATTGAAACCATTATTGACCTTCCCATGATGGGAAGGTCAAGGCCGGATTATGCCGCTGCCGTCAAAACGCCGGCGGCGCATCCAGCATCGCCTGACCCACCGCCTTCTGCTGATCGCTGTCGCGCGCGAGCAGGGTTTGCGCCGCGCCGCGCCGGTCTCCCGCCACCTTGTTCTGCCCGAGCTTCCATTTGCCGACGAGCCGTGTGACCTCGATCTCGATACCGACGATCGCGCCGAGCATTTGCGCGATGTAGTCGGCCGGCGCGTCGCCCATCTTCCACGGCACGGGCTCGCCGGCTTCCATCTTGCGCGTGAGTCGCGCGACGAGGCCACGCACGAACGATTCATCGTCGCGCACCACGATCCTGCCATGTGCATGCACGACCATATAGTTGTAGGTCGGCACCTGCTTGTGCGTTTCGTGCTTGCTTGGATACCAGGTCGGCGAAATATAGGCGGCCGGCCCCTGAAAAATCACGAGTGCTTCGGGACAAGTCGCGACTTCCTGCCAGACCGGGTTCGCCCGCGCGACGTGCGCGCGCAGCACCAGACGCGACGCATCCGCCGGGTCGGCCTGCGCTTCGAACGGCAAATGATTCGCATCGAGCCCATTGGGGCCGTTCGTAATCAGTGCGCCGAACGGTTGCTCGGCGATCAGGCGATGGAGAACCTCTGGACGGTTCTCTTCGAAATGGGTGGGCATGTACATTGAAACGCTCCGGATGCGGGACGACGATAGCGGCGGGAGAATCGACAAATTGGCGGATCAACGGCTCCGCGACTCGAAATGCATGATGTGCTCGTGCGAGCACTTGGCATTGGAACGTGACACGTCGACGACATCGACTGTCACTTTTGTGATCTCCCCGTGCGCTGCCAGCTGCGATTGCTTGCATTGTGCTTGCCTGGTTAGCAAGGATACGATACAACGCGATGTTGTCGAAATCGCAACCCGCGGACTCGCTGCGCAATAGTTTGGGATAACTGCGCATGCGCCTGGCGCTGCGCACCGACGTCTCCCTGGTACTGCGCGTTCCGCACACTAATCGAATGATAAATAATCGCCGAGAACTGTTTTTGCTTCAACGGACCTGCGCGTCGATCGCGGGTCTCGCACTGCTGGCCAGCTGTGGCTCGATTCCCACAGCGACGCAACAAAGCACCGGCTGGATCAAGGATGAAGTCGCCGACTCGTATGTATTCGGCTATCCGCTCGTGCTGATGAGCGCCACGCGCGATGCGGCGATCGGCACCGATCCGGGCCAGGCGCCTTTCAACACGCTGCGTCACGCCCAGGCGCTGCCGCCGATCGGCGCGACCAACCCGCCGCAGCCGAGCCTCGATACGCTCGACTCGAACGGCTGGCTCGACCTCGGCGACGGGCCGGTGATCCTGGCGCTACCCGACTCTCATGGCCGCTACGTCGATGCGCGCGTGCTCGACATGTGGACCAACGTCGTGTGGTCGACCGGGCCGCAGTACGGCACGGGTTCGGCCGCCGCAAAGGGCCTGCACGCGCAAACGATTGCGTTCGTCGCGCCGGGCTGGAAGGGCGAACTGCCGAAGGGCGCGCAAGGTGTCGAAGTGCCGACCCGCAACGCATGGATCAGCGTGCGCATTCAGACGAGCGGCACGCGCGATCTGAGCGCGGTGCGCAAACTGCAACGCGCGATCCGTCTGGAGCCGCTGAGCGTCTTCCTCGGTGATGCGCAGCCGGCGGCGATGCCGCCGCGCGGTAGTGCAAGCGGGGTCGCGGGGACCACCGGCACGCCGGCCCAGCAGGTCGCCGCGCTCGACGCGAGCGGCTTCTTCAGCCGTCTTGCCGACGCGTTGCCCGACAATCCGCCGACACCAGCCGATCCGCACGCGCTCAAATTCCTCGCCGATCTCGGCGTCACGCCAGGCGATCCGGTGAAGCTGCCGAAAGCGCCCGATGCACTTTCAGCCGGTCTCGCCGAAGGTCGTGATCGCGTCGCGACACCGCCTACGAATCTGCTGAGCGGAAACGGCTGGAGCTGGCTCGGCGACGCAGTCGGCAACTACGGTCCCGACTACGGGCTGCGCGCGTATGCGGCGAGCACTCAGTTGGGCATCGGAACGAAGGACGACGAAGTACGCGCGGTCGTCACGCAGGACAGCGACGGCAACACCCTGAACGGTGCGAACCGCTACGTGATCCACTTCCCGGCGAACCAGTTACCGCCGGTGCGCGGCTTCTGGACGATTACCGCGTACACGAAAGATGGCGCGCTGAGCGAGAACGCGCCGGCGCGGCTCGCGGTCGGCGATCGCAATGGCGCGCGCCGCAATCGCGATGGTTCGCTCGACGTAGTCGTGTCGTACGTGCGCAGCCGGACCGGCAACTGGCTGCCGGCACCGCGCTCGGACATGCAGCTGGTGCTGCGCCTGTACGCGCCGAAGCCGCAAGCCACCGACGGCAGCTGGCAGCCGCCAGCGGTCGTGCGCCAATGATGTGGACGGCGCGTGGGCAAACCGCGCGCCGTCCGGCTTCGTTATGTAACCAACGCTAACCACAATCTCTCCGTCGCCGAAGCGCAAATCGGTCAGCAGCACGAATCGTCAGACCGGTCCTGACATTTCTGTCTAACCATTAATTCACGATTTATACTGCCGCTTGCGGGATCTCTGTTTTGCGCGGCGGGCTTGCCGCCGCATTCACCCAGACCGAGCATGGCAAGCCTCAATAAAGCATCGTTAGCCTCCTCCATGCGGACCGTGCGCGAAGTCGCGCAGTCGCATCGTACGCGACGGATTCTCGTCGGTCTGCTGATCTTCGTCGTCGTGTTCGGCCTGCTCGGCTTTTTCGCGGCGCCCCCGTTGATTCGCCACATCGCGAGCCAGCAGTTGAGCAAGCAGCTCGACCGGCCGGCGTCGATCGGCCGCATCGCGCTCAATCCGTACACACTGCGCCTGGAGGCCGACAACGTGCATATCGGCGAGCGCGGCGGCGCGGGCGACTTCGTCGATATTTCGCGGCTCATCGTGCAGCCGTCGTGGAGTTCACTGTTTCGCGGCGCGCCGATCGTCGACGAAGTGCACGTCGATTCGCCGCGCTTTCATCTCGTTCGCTACGATGCGCAGCACTTCAATTTCAGCGACCTGATCGAGAAATTCGCGAATCAGCCATCAAAACCGAACAGCAAGCCGACACAATTCTCCGTGTCCAACATTCGCGTCGAGAACGGCCAGATCACCTTCGACGACCGGCTGCTCGGCACCCGCCACGTGATCGATCAATGGATGCTTGGCATCCCGTTCATCGCGACGCTGCCGTCGAAGACGGACATCTTCGTCGAGCCGCTGCTGCGCGCGCGCATCGATGGCGACAGTCAGCTCGCTATCGACGGCAGGACCAAGCCGTTCGCGGCATCGCGCGAATCCGAAGTGTCGCTGCGCTTCGACGATCTCGACGTGCCGAAACTGGTGTCCTATGCGCCGACGAAGCTGCCGGTGATCGTGCAGTCGGGCAAGCTGTCCACCGACCTGAAGCTGAACTTCGTGATGACGAACGATACGCCGTTGCTACGCGTCGCCGGCACCGTGGACCTGAACGAAGTCAACGTGCAGGATCAGGGCAAGGCGCCGTTCTTCGCGGCGCGCGCGGTGCATGTGGCGGCGGCATCGCTCGAGCCGTTGAAGAGCGTCTATCACTTCGACGAAATCCGCATCAACGCGCCGAGCGCGAGTCTCGCGCGCGACAAGGATGGCGTATTGAGCGTCGAGCATATGTTCGCTAGCGCGCCGGAAAAAACGGCGGCGAAGGAAACCGCAGACGCCAATGCCAACGCCAACGCCAAAACCGCCGCCGAAAAAGCGGCCCCGCCGTTCGACGTCGCGATCAAACGCTTCACGCTCGACGACGGCACGGTGAACTTGCGCGACGAAGCCGCGGCGCGTCCGGTCGAAACGGGCCTGCAAAACCTCGCGGTCACGCTGACCGATTTCTCGACGCTCGCATCAACTCCCGCGCACTACACGCTGAACACGAACCTGAAGGACGGCGCCGGTTCGCTCGCCGCCGACGGCACGGTCGGCCTCGCGGCGAAGACCGCGAGCGCGAAGCTCGATCTGAAGTCGCTGAAGCTGCCGCCGTGGCAGCCGTATCTCGACACCGCGACGTCCGCGCAAGCGCTCGACGGCAAGCTGTCCGCGACCACGAACATCGACGCGAACTGGTCGAAGTCGCCGATGGCCCTGACGGTCGCGGACACGCAACTGGACATGCAGGCGCTGAAGCTCGCGGCACGCGGCGACAAGACGCCGGTGATCTCGCTCGCGCAGGGCACCGTGGTCGTCAAGCAGGTGGACGTTGCGGCGCGCACGGCCGAGGTGACGAGCGTCGACGCAACGGGCCTCGCGATCGACGCGCAACGTTTGAAGGACGGCAGCATCAATCTGAACGCGCTCGCCGGTACGCATCAGGAGGCGACGCAGCGCACCGCGATTCACGCGGCGAAAAAAGCACAGGCCGAGGGCCCTGCGTGGCGCTACAGGATCGGTGAATTGACGCTCAAAGACGCGAGCGCCGATTTCACCGACAACACGCTGCCGCAGCCGGTCAAACTGAGCTTTACGCCGGTGCAGTTGAAGGTGCGGCAGATCAGCGACGACCTGAGCCTTGCGTTGCCCGTCGATCTGCAGGCAACGTTGAACAAAAAGGGCACGCTGGCCGTGAAGGGCGACGTGACCGCCACGCCGCTGAAGCTGGCGGTCAAGATCAACGCCAACCAGCTCGACGCGGCCGCGTTCGAGCCGTACTTCGGCGGCAACCTGAACGCGACGCTCGCGAGCGCGCTGCTGAACGCGAACGGCGATCTCTCGGTCATCCAGGGGAAGTCGCTTAAAGCGAACTATCGCGGCGACATGGCGCTCGTCGCCGTGCGCATGATCGATAAGTTGACGTCGGCCCCGTTCGCCGGCTGGGGCTCGTTTGCGCTCACGAACCTGAAGGCCGATTACGACGAGCACGGCACCGTGGTTGACGCGAGCCGCGTGACATTCTCGAAGTTCTATGGGCGCGTGCTGCTCGACGCGCAAGGCAAGCTGAATCTCAAGGATCTGGTCGCGCACGAGAGCGAGGGGCATCCCATTCCGCTGACGCCGGAGGCGGTGTCCGAAGCGGTCGCGGCCTCTGCGCCGAAAGCCGCATCCGCTGCATCGCCGGGCACAGCGCCCAGACCGGTCGCCACCGCCACTGCCGCGACGCCGCCCAAGAGCCCGCTGAAGCTGCACTTCGGACAACTCGTGTTGCAGCAGGGCCGCGTGACCTACACCGACAACTTCATCAAGCCGAACTACACGGCGAATCTCGTCGACATTCAGGGCACGATCGGCGCGTTCGGCACGGAATCGACCACCCCCGCGCCGGTCGACGTCGCCGCGAAACTCGCGGCCAACGGTCCGCTGACGATCCGCGGCACCGTCAACCCGCTGATCGCGAAGCCGGCGCTCGATCTGACCGCGACCGCCCACGACATCGAGCTGACCAACCTGACACCGTATTCGGCGAAATACGCCGGCTACCCGATCACGAAGGGCAAACTCAACGTCGATCTGCACTACAAGCTCGATAACGATCAGCTGGACGCGAACAATCACCTTTTCATCGATCAGCTCACCTTCGGCGATCACATCGACAACGACACCGCGACCAAGCTGCCGGTGCGTTTTGCGATCTCGCTGCTCAAGAACTCGCGCGGCGAGATCGACGTGAACCTGCCGGTCTCCGGCTCGCTGTCGAACCCCGAGTTCAGCATCGGCGGGCTGATCTGGCATGCGGTGCTCAATCTGCTTGAAAAGGCGGTGACCGCGCCGTTCACGCTGATCGCGCACGCGTTCGGCGGCAAGGGCGAGGAACTCGGCTACGTCGAATTCGAGGCGGGCTCGGCCACGCTCACCGACGCCGACAAGCAGAAGCTCGACACGATCGTGAAGGCGCTCGCCGACAAGCCGTCGATCCGCATGGATCTGATCGGCCGCGTCGATCCGAAGGTCGACGAGCCGGCGCTGCGCTCGCAGTACGTCGATCAGATGGTCAAGCGGCAGAAGATCAAGGACATGGTGGGCAACGGCGAGAGCGTCGATGTGTCGACGGTCAAGGTCGATCAGCAGGATTACGACAAATATCTGAACAAGGCCTACAAGTCGGCCGACTTCAAGAAGCCGCGCAACTTCATCGGTATGACGAAGACGCTGCCCGACGACGACATGAAGGGCGCGCTCGCGGCCAACGCGCCGATCGACGAGGCCAGCCTGCGGCAACTCGCACAGCAGCGCGCGCAAAGCGTGCAACAGTACCTGGAAGGCAAGATCGACAGCAGCCGCGTGTTTATCGTCGCGCCGAAGATGAATGCCGACGACATCAAGGACAAGGGCGCAACGACGCGGGTCGATTTCGGGTTGAAGTGATGGCGGCGCGCGGACCGTGACTGCGGGCTCATGAGAGAAAGCTCTTCGCGGATTTCCGGGGACCGCGACATCGGCCCTCGAGCGGCGGCATACGGAGTCTCGCCTGCGCTTCACGAAGCAGACGTTCGGGTCGAACACTCAGGGTTCTGTGCGAGTCACGCGATGTGTTCGCTTGCGAACAAAACCAAATCGAATGCATCGATGCCGTGATTCATCGTCGGGGTACTCATGTGAGACTATGTGCTCTCCCACGCCGGGCACGCTGCCTGCGATAAAAAAGTCGACCGTTGGCGACGCACATTTCATTGGGAATCCTTGGGGGTTTCTACCAATAACTCGACCTTATGAGGATTTCGATGACTACGAACGACGACGGCACGGCTGGCGTGCCAGATGAGATTGTTGCGACGCCGACCGACGAGTCAATCCAGGAGCCCGATGCGTCAGGCGACGTTGCGGATGCAGCAGTAGCTGAATCAGACGACGCTGCGGATGAGACGGTAGCTGAGTCAGACGACGCTGCGGAGGAGGCGGCAGCTGAGTCAGACGACGCTGCGGAGGAGACGGTAGCGGAGTCAGACGACGCTGCGGAGGAGGCCGTAGCGGAGTCAGCCGATGTTGCGGACGAGGCGGTAGCTGAGTCAGACGACGTTGCGGATGCTGCGGTGGCTGAAAGCGCGGAGGCGGATGCCGGCGAACCTGCGGATGAGGAGAAACCAACGGCGGTTTCCGCAGAGCCGGCCATTGAGCCATCGCCAGTCACCGAGCCGGCCGTCGACGAAGACGGCGAAAGTCACTGAGCATTGACGGTCGGCGCTCCGGGCGACCCTTTTAAATTCGCCTTCCCGCGAATCTCTGACGAACCGAAAAAAAGCCCGACCTGAGGTCGGGCTTCAAAGTCGGCTGCGCCCTCCACAGGACGCAGCCCCTGCAAAACAGCGAGGCTGTTTGCGCAGCCGCCTGGATCAAGCAGCCAGCAGAGAGCGCAGCACGAACGGCAGAATCCCGCCGTGCTTGTAGTAGTCGACTTCGATCGGCGTGTCGATACGCAGCAGCACCGGAACACGCTTGTCACCATCCTTGCCGTGGATCACGAGCGTGACTTCCTGTTGCGGCTTGAAGTCGTCGCCGAGACCCTCGATGTCGTACGTCTCTTCGCCGGTGATGCCGAGCGACTGCACGCTGTCCGAGCCCTTGAACTGCAGCGGCAGAACGCCCATGCCGACGAGGTTCGAACGATGGATCCGTTCGAAGCTGCGCGCGACCACGGCTTTCACGCCCAACAGTTGCGTACCCTTGGCCGCCCAGTCGCGCGACGAGCCCGTACCGTACTCTTCGCCTGCGAACACGATGGTCGGCGTGCCGGCATCGATGTACTTCATCGCCGCGTCGTAGATCGACAATTGTTCGCCGCTCGGCTGGTGAATCGTCAGACCGCCTTCGACGCGCGTGCCATCCGCCTTCGCCGGGATCATCAGGTTCTTGATACGGACGTTCGCGAAGGTGCCGCGCATCATCACGTCGTGGTTGCCGCGGCGCGAGCCGTAGCTGTTGAAGTCGGCCTTCTGCACGCCGTTTTCCTTCAGCCAGCGGCCTGCCGGCGAGTCTTCCTTGATCGAGCCGGCCGGGCTGATGTGGTCGGTCGTGACCGAATCACCAAAAATGCCCAGTGCGCGGGCGCCCTTGACCGGCGCGATGCCGGAAGCCGGCGTCATCGAGAAGTCCTTGCCGAAGAACGGCGGTTCGGCGATGTAGGTCGACTTCGGCCAGTCGTAGACCTGACCTTCCTCGCCCTCGATCTTGCTCCACAGGTCGCCCTTCTTCGTCAGCTGCGAGTAATTCTTGCGGAACGCGTCGGCATCGAGCGCGTACTTGAGCAGCGCGTTGACTTCTTCGCTGGTCGGCCAGATGTCGCCGAGATAGATGTCCTTGCCGCCCTTGCCCTTGCCGACCGGCTCGGTCATCAGGTCGCGCGTGATGTTGCCAGCGATCGCGTACGCGACGACGAGCGGCGGCGACGCGAGGAAGTTCGCGCGGATGTTCGGGTGAATACGCGCTTCGAAGTTTCGGTTGCCCGACAGCACGGCTGCCGCGACGATGTCGTTCTTCGTGATCGCTTCGTTCAGTTCCGGCGTCAGGTCGCCCGCATTACCGATACAGGTCGTGCAGCCGTACGCGGCGAGCGTGAAGCCGAGCTTGTCGAGGTACTTCAGCAGGTCGGTCTTCGTCAGGTACTCGGTGACGACACGCGATCCCGGTGCCAGCGACGTCTTGATGTGCGGAGCGACCGTCAGGCCAGCTTCGACAGCCTTCTTCGCGAGCAGACCGGCGGCGAGCAGCACGCTCGGGTTCGACGTATTCGTGCACGACGTGATCGCGGCGATCAGCACGTCGCCGTTCTTCACGTCGATACCGTTGCTCGTCTTGTATTGCGCGTCGAGATCGCCGCTTTTCTTCGCGAAGCCGTTTTCGGCGACCGGCTTCGAGAACAGGTCGATGAAGGTCGATTTCACGTGGCCGATTTCGATGCGGTCCTGCGGACGCTTCGGGCCTGCCAGCGACGGCGCGACCGTGCCGAGATCCAGCGTGACGACCTTCGTGTAATCGATGTCGCCTTCGTCCGGAATGCCGAACAGATTCTGCGCCTTGAAGTAGTTTTCGAACGCGGAAATTTCCGCGTCGGTACGGCCCGTGCCCTTGAAGTAGTCGATGGTCTTTTCGTCGACCGGGAAGAAGCCCATCGTCGCGCCATATTCCGGCGCCATGTTGCCGATCGTCGCGCGGTCCGGCAGCGACAGAGAACGCGTGCCTTCGCCGAAGAACTCGACGAACTTGCCGACGACCTTCTCCTTACGCAGCAGTTCGGTGATCGTCAGTACGAGGTCGGTTGCGGTCACGCCTTCGCGCAGCCTGCCCTTCAGGTTCACACCGACGACGTCCGGCGTCAGGAAGTACACCGGCTGGCCGAGCATGCCCGCTTCAGCTTCGATACCGCCCACGCCCCAACCGACCACGCCGATGCCGTTGATCATCGTCGTGTGGCTGTCCGTGCCGACCAGCGAATCGGGGTAGTACAAGGTGTCCGCGCCGTCGGCCTTCTTGTGCACGCCGCGTGCGAGGTACTCGAGGTTCACCTGGTGAACGATGCCGACGCCCGGCGGCACGACCTTGAACGTGTCGAACGCCTGCATGCCCCACTTCATGAACTGGTAGCGCTCGTTGTTGCGCTGGAATTCCAGCTTCATGTTCAGGTCGAGCGCGTTCTTCTCGCGGAAGTGATCGACCTGCACCGAGTGGTCGACGACGAGATCGACCGGCACGAGCGGCTCGATTGACTTCGGGTTCTTGCCGACGGCCTTCGCGACGCCGCGCATCGCAGCGATATCGGCGAGCAGCGGCACGCCGGTGAAGTCCTGCAGCACGACGCGCGACACGACGAACGGGATTTCGTCGACGCGCGCTGCGTTCGGCTTCCAGTTCGCGAGTTGCGTGATGTGTTCTTCGGCGATCTTCTTGCCGTCGTAGTTGCGCAGCACCGATTCCAGCACGATACGGATCGAAACCGGCAGGCGGTCGATCTTGAGGTTCAGTGCCTTGCCGAGTTGCGGCAGGGAGTAGAACTTGCCTTTGCCGGAACCGCTGTCGAATTCCTTGAGCGTTTTGTGGAGGTTGTGGGCCATGGTGTTTTCCTTGGTTTGGATCGCGGAACTACAGTACTTAGCCTAGATGACGTACAGATCGATGTATTCATTGACCGGCGTCGCTTCGAGCCTGGCCTGATCGAGCGATACGCCGAGAATCGCCTGCTGCTGCTTGACCGGAAAGCGCCGCGCGAGGTTGGTCCTGAACTTCTCGACCAGCAACGGAATTCCGTCTTCGCGACGGCGCTTATGACCGATCGGGTATTCGACTACGACTTCGCCCAGCTTCGACCCGTCGTCGAATTCGATCGTCAGTGCATTAGCGATCGAACGCTTCTCCGGGTCGTGATAATCCTTCGTGAACTGCGCGTCTTCGACGCATTCCATCTTCGCGCGCAACGCATCGATACGTGCGTCCCGCGCCACTGAATCTTCGTAATCAGCGGCGGTAAGACGGCCGAAAATCAGCGGCACCGCGATCATGTACTGGATGCAATGATCGCGGTCGGCCGGATTGTTCAGCGGACCTTTCTTATCGATGATACGAATCGCCGCTTCGTGCGTGCGAATCGTGATGCGGCGAATGTCTTCGATGCGACGGCCCTGCGCGGCAAGTTGCGCATGCAGCGCGAGTGCGGCTTCCACGGCGGTCTGCGCGTGGAACTCGGCCGGAAACGAAATCTTGAACAGCACGTTTTCCATTACGTACGAGCCGTACGGACGCTGAAACCGGAACGCGTTGCCGTTGAACAGCACATCGTAGAAGCCCCACGTTTTCGCGCTGAGCACCGACGGATAGCCCATCTCGCCGGTCTTCGAGATCAGCGCGAGGCGCACCGCGCGCGAGGTCGCGTCGCCGGCGGCCCATGATTTGCGTGAACCCGTGTTCGGCGCATGGCGGTAGGTGCGCAGCGCCTGCCCATCGACGAGCGACTGCGATACCGCGTTGATCAGCTCGTCGCGCGTGAGGCCGATCAGTTGGCCGACCACCGCGGTCGACGCGAGCTTGACGAGAAGCACATGATCGAGCCCGACCTTGTTGAACGAGTTCTCGAGCGCGATGCAGCCTTGAATTTCGTGCGCCTTGATCATGGCGATCAGGACGTCTTTCATCGTCAGCGGCGCTTTGCCCGCTGCGATGGCAGTGCGCGAGAGCCAGTCGGCTGTCGCGAGAATTCCGCCGAGGTTGTCCGACGGATGACCCCATTCGGCGGCGAGCCAGGTGTCGTTGAAATCTAGCCAGCGGATCATCGCGCCGATGTTGAAAGCGGCCTGAACCGGGTCCAGCTGGAACGACGTGCCCGGCACCTTCGCGCCGTTGGGGACGATCGTGCCTGCCACGATCGGTCCCATCAGCTTGGTGCAGGCTGGGTAGGTCAGCGCCTCGAGTCCGCAACCGAGCGTGTCGATCAGACAATACCGCGCCGTTTCCAGCGCGAGCGCGCTGTCGATCCGGTAGTCCAGCACGTAGTCGACGATATCGACCAGGACAGCGTCCGGGTCAGGTCGTACGTTGGAGAGCGGGGCGGACATCGGAAGGCCTTCCCTGGCGGCAAGGATCAGTTGCCGGTCTTGTCGATCGCGTTCGATTGCGTTGCCGCCGGCGCGCCCTGTTCCATCGCGACCGTCTTGCACTCGTCTGCGAGACGCGAGCTGTCCTTGTCCTGGAACAGCATGGCCTTCGTCGGGATCACGACCAGGTCCATACCGGATGCCGCGTCGTGGAAGCGGTCGGCGCCCGTCGTGGTCGATTCGCGCGGCAGGTTGTAGTTCTTGTTCGCCCAATGAACCACGACGATCTGGTCACGCCTCATGTCGCCTTTCATTTCGAAAGCAAGACCGTCCTTGCACGACCACTTTTCAGCGCCTTCCGGGATCGGATCGACCTTCGCTTCCTTCACCGGATTCGCCTTGCGCTTGACGAGACGCTTCGGCTCCGGGCGCTTTGCCGTAGCCTTCTTCGTGGTGGTAGTGGCCGTGTCCGCAGCAGCGGCGTCAGTCGCGACGGACAGCATCGTCGTGGACAGGGCGCCAATCATGGCGGCGATCATCAGCTTTTTCATGGAGAAAACCTTTCTATCTAAAATCCGTTAAACAGTGCGCGGACGGCCGGTCCGGCGGCCGCGCGGGTTGAACTGCACGCGCTGTGGAGCGCACAGCGACCGCTATTTTCTCCTATTTAGCGGCACGTACTTTAAATTCTCGGGTCCGGTGTAGTTCGCGCTCGGCCGAATGATCTTGTTGTCGACGCGCTGCTCGATGATGTGCGCGCTCCAGCCGGCCGTACGCGAGATCACGAACAGCGGCGTGAACATCGCGGTCGGCACGCCCATC
>NZ_JAJITC010000003.1 GCF_020881035.1 Paraburkholderia translucens | reverse complement strand
GCACCCGACATTTCAGGTGCGTCAGGAAGACCCGACATGAAGAAGCCCCTGTAAGTCATTGACTAACAGGGGCTATTTTGCAGAATCAAAACACGCTTATCAACAGATTAAGCGATGGGCTTGGCAATCGGGCGCCGTTTCTTTATTGGCTGCTTTATTCTCGTCCGATTTTTTGCCGCATGAAGCGGCAGCCCCACGCTCCGAGCGGGAGACGCTCCCCGATGTGCCTGATCGTATTCGACTGGCGACCCGACGCGCTCGACGGTCCGCTGTTCACGCTCGCCGCGAATCGCGACGAGTTCTTCCGCCGCACGGCCGAGCCGATCGGCTGGTGGCGCGATGCGCCGGACGTGCTGGCGGGCCGCGACCTCATGGGCGGCGGCACGTGGCTCGGGCTGTCGCGCGACGGCCGCTTCGCCGCGCTGACCAACTACCGCGCACCCGGCGAAATGCGCGCCGATGCGCCGACCCGCGGCACGCTCGTCAGCGACTGGCTGACCAGCGCCGCGCGCGACGCCGACGGCAATCCGCACGAGACCCCGCTCGCGTACCTGCAACATGTCGCGCGAACCGGCGAGATCTACAACGGCTTCAATCTGCTGGTCGGCGACTGGACGCGCCGCGAACTCGCGTGGTACTGCAATCGCGGCGGCGTCAACGCCAGCAGCGGCCCCGCGCTGATCGCGCCGGGCACGCACGGGATCTCGAACGCAGTGCTCGATACCGCGTGGCCGAAGCTCGTCAGAAAGCGTGGGGAGCTCCGCACCTTGCTCGCGCGCGATGCGATGCCGCCGCTCGAACGGCTGATCGATCTGATGCGCGATCCGCGGCTCGCGCGCGACGACGAATTGCCGTCGACCGGCATTTCGCTGGAGCGCGAACGCGTGCTGTCGGCGGCGTTCATCGAATCGCCGGATTACGGCACGCGCAGCACCACCGCTTTGCGCGTCGCCGCGTATGGCGAGGTGCTCGGCGTCGCGGTCGCCGAGCGCAGCGACGACAACGGCTCGCACCGGATCGTCCGGCCTGGCGATTTCGAACGCAGCTTCGCGTTCAATGTCGAGCGCGACCGGATGAGCGTGGCGTGATCGTCCGGTGAGCGGCCAGCCGCTCACGGCCTCGCGAGCAGCGCCCTCAGCCGATGCCGAATGCCGCGCGCAACGCCGCCGCGGCATCCGCATGCGCGTGCGCGACTTCGGGCACGTAGCCGCCCATCTTGAAGAATTCATGGATCATGCCCGCGTAGCGTTTGAGCGTGACGGGGTTGCCGAGCGCGCGCAGCTTCGCGGCGTACGCATCGCCCTCGTCGCTCAGCGGATCGTATTCGGCGGTGGCGATCCACGCGGGCGCAAGGTCACGAAAATCGGGCGCGCCGCGCTCGCCGTCGAGCGGCGCGAAACGCCAATCGTCGCGATCGCCGCTGTCGCGGATGTATTGCTCGAAAAACCACTGGATCGTGTCGCCCGACAGCAGGAAGCCGTCGGCGAGGCGCGAATGCGAGTCGGTCTGCTGATGGCCGGTCGTACCAGGATAGATCAGCAATTGCAGTGCGAGCGCGACGCCTGCGTCGCGCGCGAGCACCGCGCAGACCGTCGCGAGCGTGCCGCCCGCGCTATCGCCGCCCACCGCGAGCCGCGCGCCGTCGATGCCGAATTCGGACGCATGTTCGTGCAGCCAGCTCAGCGCGTCGAAGGCATCGTCGACCGCGGTCGGGAACTTGTGCTCGGGCGCGAGCCGGTAATCGACCGACAGCACCGCGCACTGCCCGTCGCGCGCGAACATCCGGCACAGCGCATCGTGCGTGTCGACGCTGCCGACCGTGAAGCCGCCGCCGTGGTAATACACGAACGCGGGCATCGGCTCGGTCCAGTTCGGCTCGACCGGAAAGTAGAGGCGCGCGCGGATCGTCGCGCCGTCGCGCGTCGGCACGCGCAGGTCTTCGACGGAGAACATCGGCGCGCTCGCGATCTCCAGGATCGGTGCGCTTTTCTCGTACGACGCACGAGCCGCTTGCGCGCTCATGTGGTGATATTGCGGGCGTTTGGCCCGCGCGATCATGTCGAGCACCTGCTCGATCGTGGGATTCAGAGGCATGGGTCGGGCAAAGTGATGCGCGTCACGCATCGGGCGGCGCGGCAGCGCCAACAGTGAGCAGGATCCGGCGCACCGGCTATCGCGCCGATGCGCTACTGCGGGTTCTTCACCTCGGGCTTCAGCGACATCGGATCGGACGGCTCGCGCAACTGTTCGATATCCTCGTGGCGCAGCTTCACGGTCGCCATGATGCCCGGATGCGTGATGATATAGAAACGCCGGGCGGCGATCGCCTCGAACGCGATGTCGGCGACATCCGCGGCGGTGAGCTTGCCCGACTGCACCGCGCGCTGCAACTGCTTGCCGGCGGCGATCTGCGAGCGCGTCGGCCGGCTCGCATTGCGCAAGCCGCCGGGACGCGCGCGCTCGGCATCCGCGATGCCGGTCGGCACGAAGGCGGGACACAGCAGCGAACAGCCAACCTCGCCCCCCGTGCCAGCCTGCGCCAGCTTCAGGTCGTGATAAAGCGTCTCGGTCAGCGCCACCACGGCATGCTTCGATGCGTTGTAGACGCCCATCGCCGGCGGCGCCAGCAACCCTGCCACCGACGCCGTGTTGACGATATGCGCGGGTTCGTTCTGCGCGAGCATGATCGGCGCGAACACGCGCACGCCGTGCGCGACGCCCATCACGTTGACGCCGAACACCCACGACCAGTCGTTCGCCGAGCTTTCCCACAGGAAGCCGCCGGTACCGACGCCCGCATTGTTGAAGAGCACGTGCACCTTGCCGAACTCGGCGAGCGCGGCTTGCGCGAGCGCTTCGACCTGCGCGGCGTCCGACACGTCGGTCGGCACGCCGATCGCGTCGGCGCCGGCTTCGCGCAATGAGTCGACGGTCTGCGCGAGCTCACCGGCGTTGACGTCGGCGAGCACGAGCTTCATGCCGAGCGCCGCGCCTTTGTGCGCGAACGCGCGGCCGAAGCCGCTGCCCGCGCCGGTGATCACGGCTACCTTGCCTGCGAATTCAAACATCCTGTGACTTCCTGATCGAGTGGCGGCTTGCAGTAATGTCATGCTCAGATCAGCTTGACCAGTTGCTTGCCGAAGTTGCGGCCCTTCAGCAAACCGATGAATGCATCGGGCGCGGCTTCGAGCCCTTGTGCGATGGTCTCGCGATACTGCAGCTTTTTCTGCGCGACGAGCGTACCGAGCTGCTTGAGCGCCTCGGGCCACACGTCCATATGTTCGCTGACGATAAAGCCTTGCACGAGCAGCCGCTGCGTGAGCATCAGCGACGGATGCTTGAGCGGCAGCGGCTGGCCGTCATAGCCCGCGATGAAGCCGCACAACGCGATGCGCCCGAACGCGTTCATGCGCGCGAGCGTCGCGTCGAGCACCTCGCCGCCGACGTTCTCGAAGTAGCCGTCGACACCGTCGGGCGTGACGGCCTTCAGGTCCTTGTACAGGTTGCCGGCCTTGTAGTCGACGCAGGCGTCGAAGCCGAGCGTCTCGACCACGTAGCGGCACTTGTCCGCGCCGCCCGCGATGCCGACCGCGCGCGCCCCCGCCGCCTTCGCGAGCTGTCCGACCACGCTGCCCACCGCCCCGCTCGCCGCGCTGACGACCACCGTCTCGCCCGCTTTCGGCGCAATGATACGGTTCAGCCCGTACCACGCGGTGACCCCCGGCATGCCGACCGGGCCGAGATACGCCGACAGCGGCACGTGCGTGTCGTCGACCTTCTGCATGCCCGCGCCGTTCGACGTGCCGTACTCCTGCCAGCCGAACATCGCGACGACCTTGTCGCCGACCGTAAACTTCGGATTCCTCGTCTCGACGACCTCGCCGACCGTGCCGCCGATCATCACTTCGTTCAACGGCTGCGGCGCCGCGTACGACTTGCTGTCGTTCATGCGTCCGCGCATATACGGATCGAGCGACAGGTAATGGTTGCGCACCCGCACTTCGCCGTCGGCGAGCGGCGCGAGCGGCGCTTCGACGAGCTTGAAGTTATCTGGCGTGGCTTCGCCTTGCGGGCGCGAAACCAGCAGCACCTGGCGGTTGATCTGGGCCATGAGGTCGTCTCCTTGGGTCGATAGGCTTGCCTGGATCCGGTGGATGCAGGATAGTCGTTGAATAGTCGAATGCGCTTGATGCTCAGTCGCTCGGACCGGGCTTCGCCGACGGATCGCTGCGCAAACGCTGTTCCTTGATGTCGCGACCCACCGCGAGGCGGCGCATGTACTTGAACGTGCCAAGCGCTTTCGCGACGAAGTGGCCGGCGCTGTCGCGAATCTCGCCTTCGCAATAGGCCATCGTCGTCGAGCGATGCAGCACGCGGCCGGTCGCGCGCAACTCGCCGCGGCCCGGCTGCATGAAGTTCACCTTCATCTCGACGGTGACGACGCCGACGCCATTGCCGGCGAGACTGCGCGCGGCCGTCGCGAGCGCGACGTCGGCGAGGGTCATCGTGACGCCGCCGTGCGCGACGTCCCACGTGTTCATATGATCGGGCTGCAACGGCAGCACGAGTTCGCTGACGCCGTCGGCGGCCGACAACAACTGTGCGCCGAGACGGTCGATGAACGGGCTTTCGAGCAATGATGCATGGCCCGTTCTGGATGAGGTGGATGGATCGGTCATTGCCTGGGTATCAGATTTCATAGCCGACGGAGAGTGGGGAGCCTTCGGCGGGTTCGGCGAGCTTGCGCATCACACCGTTTCGTGAACCCGGTGCCTGCTCGCAGCAAGAAATGATACCTGCTATCGCGTTGGCGCATGGGCCGCCATCCGTGCCGCCAGGCGCCCCACTCTGCGCACTGCTTCCTCGGTCCTATCCAGATCCGCGCTCGGACAACTGAGCCGGATGAAGTGATCGAAACGCCTCGTGTTCGAAAACACCGTGCCCGGCATGATGCGAATACCGTCCTCCAAGGCGGCATCGAACAAAGCCGACGACGATACTTCAGGCGGCAATTCGATCCAGAAAAACATCCCGCCGCGCGGCGGCGTGAATCGCGTGCCGTCGGGAAACGATGCCGCCACCGCCGCGGCCATTCGCTCGCGCTACTGCCTGCGCGCGCCACCTGGCCCGTTACAATGCATGATCAACCGCTTCGCTCGAGGTGCAGGTCATGTCATTCTTTCGCGCGCTGCTGCCGGGCCAGCTCTCCCATGTGTGGCGCTCATTCGCCGCCGTCGTCGTCATGCTGACACTCGGCGGCTGCGCGGGCCTGTTCGGCGCCGACCCATTGCGCGTCAACGTGGCAGGCATCGAGCCGATCGCGGGCCAGGGCATGGAGATGCGCTTCAACGTCAAGCTGCGCGTGCAGAATCCCAACGACACCGCGATCAGCTTCAACGGCGTGTCGCTCGATCTCGAACTGAACGGCAAGCCGTTCGCGAGCGGCGTCAGCGACCAGAGCGGCACCGTGCCGCGCTTCGGCGAAACCGTCGTCACCGTGCCGCTGACCGTGCCGGCTTTCGCCGCGGTTCGTCAGGCCTTCGCGTTAGCCGGCGCCGCGCAGTCGGGAGAGGTTCCGTACGTTCTGCGCGGCAAGCTCGCGGGCGGCCTGACCGGCACCACGCGATTCACCCATCATGGGACGCTGAGCCTGCCGTCGTCGGACGCGGGTTGGCAGTGACGCCGGCCCACGTCCGCTCAAACCACCTCGAACAAACCCGCCGCGCCCTGCCCGCCGCCGATGCACATCGTCACGACGACGAACCTCGCGCCGCGCCGCTTGCCTTCGATGAGCGCATGCCCCGTCAGCCGCGCGCCCGAAACGCCATACGGATGGCCGACCGCGATCGCGCCGCCGTTCACGTTCAGGCGGTCGTGCGAAATGCCGAGCTTGTCCGCGCAATACAGCACCTGCACCGCGAAGGCTTCATTCAGTTCCCATAGATCGATGTCGTCGACCTTCAGGCCGGCTTTCTTCAGCAGCTTCGGCACCGCGAACACCGGGCCGATACCCATTTCGTCGGGCTCGCAGCCGGCCACCGCGAAGCCGCGGAAAATGCCGAGCGGCTGCAGTCCTTCGCGTTCGGCCAACGTCGCGTTCATCACGACACAAGCCGATGCACCGTCCGAAAACTGGCTCGCATTGCCTGCCGTAATCACGCCGCCTGGCAGCGCGGTGCGAATCTTCGACACACCTTCGAGCGTCGTATCGGCGCGAATGCCTTCGTCGCCGCTGACGGTCACCTCCTTCGTGTAGAGACGGCCGCTCGCCTTGTCCGCGACGCCGGCGAGCACCGTCAGCGGCACGATCTCGTCCGTGAACTTGCCGGCCGCGAGCGCGGCCGCCGCGCGCTGCTGCGAGCGCACGCCGTACTCGTCCTGACGTTCCTTCGGGATCGAGTAGCGCTTAGCGACGTTCTCCGCGGTCTGCAGCATCGACCAGTAGATCTCCGGCTTATGCTCGGTGAGCCAGCCTTCGGTCATCATGTGGCGGTTCATCTCGTTCTGCACGCACGAGATCGATTCGACGCCACCCGCGACGAACACGTCGCCCTCGCCGGCAATGACGCGTTGCGCCGCGAGTGCGATCGTCTGCAAGCCCGATGAACAGAATCGGTTCACGGTCATACCCGGCACGCTGACCGGCAGGCCCGCGCGCAACGCGATCTGCCGCGCGATATTGCCGCCGGTCGCGCCTTCGGGGTTCGCGCAACCCATGATCACGTCCTCGACGCGCGCCGGGTCGAGCTTCGCGCGCTCGACCGCGGCCTGCGTCACGTGGCCGCCGAGCGTCGCGCCGTGCGTCATGTTGAAACCGCCGCGCCACGATTTGGCAAGACCCGTGCGGGCGGTGGATACGATTACGGCATCAGTCATGCGTGTCTCCAATTGCGATGTCGAAAGCGGCGCGCCGGCTCACTGCCGTGCGGTCAAAAGCGCGTCACCGCGCCGCCTATGTCGTTTCATGCGAGCGATACGAGCGAACATCCGCATCGCTCGATCCGTGCGTTAGGCTCGGTCGTTGAAGCCGCGCCCTTCGGCGGCCAGCTTCGCGATGCTGGGCGCGAGCTGCCACGCGTCTCCGTTCGGCCGCGCCGCATAGCGGCGAATCGCGCGCTCGACGTTGTAGAGCCCGACCGTGTCGGCGTACAACATCGGGCCGCCGCGATGGAGCGGGAAGCCGTAGCCGGTCAGATAGACCATGTCGATGTCCGACGCCTTCGACGCGATGCCTTCCTCGAGAATCTTCGCGCCTTCGTTGACGAGCGCGAACACGAGACGCTCGACGATTTCTTCATCGCTGATCTTGCGGCGCTGGGCGTTGGTCTCCTTCGAGTACTCGCCGATCATGTCGTTGACCACGCTCGACGGATACGCGGTGCGATCGCCCGCCTTGTAGTCGTACCAGCCGCCGCCGGTCTTCTGGCCGAAGCGGCCCATCTCGCACAGACGGTCGGCGATCTTCGAGTAGTGCATCTCCGGGTGTTCCAGATAGCGACGCTTGCGGATCGCCCAGCCGATATCGTTGCCGGCGAGGTCGCTCATGCGGAACGGGCCCATCGCGAAGCCGAACTTCTCGATGGCGCGATCGACCTGCGCGGGCAGCGCGCCCTCTTCGAGCATGAAGAGCGCCTGGCGAATGTATTGCTCGATCATGCGATTGCCGATAAAGCCGTCGCACACGCCCGACACCACGGCGGTCTTCTTGATCTTCTTCGCAAGCTTCATCACGGTGGCGAGCACGTCTTTCGCGGTCTCCTTACCGCGCACGACTTCGAGCAGCTTCATCACGTTGGCCGGGCTGAAGAAGTGCATGCCGACCACGTCCTGCGGACGCTTCGTGAACGCGGCGATCCTGTCGACGTCGAGTGTCGACGTATTCGACGCGAGAATCGCACCGGGCTTCGCGACTTCGTCGAGCCGGCGGAATACCTGCTCCTTCACGCCCAGTTCCTCGAACACGGCTTCGACGATCAGGTCGGCCTGCTTCAGTTCGTCGTAGGAGAGCGTTGGGCTCAGCAACGCGAGGCGCTGCTCCATCACCTCGGGCTTCAGCTTGCCCTTCTTGACCGATGCCTCGTAGTTCTTGCGGATCGTCGCGAGACCGCGCTCGAGCGCTTCCTGCTTCGTTTCCAGCAGCGTGACCGGAATACCCGCGTTGATGAAGTTCATCGCGATGCCGCCACCCATCGTGCCCGCGCCGATCACGGCCACCTGAGTGATGTCGCGCACCGGTGTATCGGACGGCACATCGGGAATCTTGCTCGCCGCGCGCTCGCCGAAAAACGCGTGACGCAGCGCGCGGCTCTCAGGCGTTTGCACGAGCGCGGTAAAGCATTCGCGCTCGAATGCGAGGCCCTTGTCGAAGCCGTCATTCACACCGGCTTCGATCGCGTCGATGCATTTATGCGGCGCCGGGAAATGCTTCGCGATCGCCACGACGGTATTGCGCGCGAACTGGATAAATCCGGCCGCGTTCGGATGCTCGATCTTGCGATCGCGCACCTTCGGATGCGCTCCGGCCTGCGCGCCGACCTTGCGCGCAAACGCGAGCGCGGTATCGGCCAATTCGGCGGGATTCGCGACGACCTCGTCGAACAGTCCCGAATCGGCGAGCTTCTCGGAAAGCACTGGCGCGCCGGACACGATCATGTTCAGCGACGCTTCGAGACCGATTGCGCGCGGCAGACGCTGCGTGCCGCCCGCGCCCGGCAGGATGCCGAGCTTCACCTCGGGCAGCGCGATCTGCGCGCCGGCCGCGGCCACCCGGTAATGCGCGCCGAGGGCAAGTTCGAGGCCGCCGCCCATCGCGACGCTGTGAATCGCCGCGACGACCGGCTTGGCGCTGCCTTCGACGGCCTCGATGACCGTCGGGAGCGTCGGCTCCTGGGTCGCCTTCGGCGTATTGAATTCGGTGATGTCGGCGCCGCCCGAAAAGGCTTTGCCCGCGCCCGTCAGCACGATCGCCTTGACGGCGGGGTCATTCTGCGCGCGCTCGATCCCTTCGACGATACCGGCTCGCGTCGAGAGCCCAAGCCCGTTGACGGGAGGATTGTTCAGCGTGAGGACGGCGACGCCGTCACGAGTTGTATAGTCCACTGCCATCTGAGTGCCTCCGTGCGATCCATGCATTGCGGCGGCGCCTGATGCGCCGTCTCTCCGGTCCGTCGAGCCTGCTCATCGTCAGGCTTTTTCAAGCGACGGCTGCGGAATCAGCAGGCAGAATACACTAAAAAAGCACGATCGTTCAATTTGTTGGCGAACGGGTTTCCCCTAAGGTGTCAGCGGACAGTTGCGGCTATCTGCAAGCGCGGATGGCAGCACGTGATCGCGGAACATATCGCGCAGCTTCAGCTTCTGCAGCTTGCCGGTCGCCGTGTGCGGCAGCCCCTCGACGAACACGACGTCGTCGGGAATCCACCACTTCGCGACCTTGCCCTCGTAAAACGCAAGCAGTTCGTCGCGCGTAAGTTCGTGCCCCGCGCGTTTGACGACGACGAGCAGCGGCCGCTCGGTCCACTTCGGATGCGCGCACGCGATGCAAGCGGCCTCCGCGACCGCCGGATGCGCGATCGCGACGTTCTCGACCTCGATCGAGCTGATCCATTCGCCGCCCGACTTGATCACGTCCTTCGAGCGGTCGGTGATGTGCAGGAAGCTGTCGGGGTCGATCGTGGCGACGTCGCCGGTCGGGAACCAGCCGTCGACGAGCGGCGACTCGTCCGCGCAGAAGTACCGGTCGATCACCCACGGTCCGCGCACGTGCAGGTCGCCGAACGCGACGCCATCCCAGGGAAGCTCGCGGCCATCCTCGCCGACGATCTTCATGTCGACGCCATAGATCGCGTGGCCCTGCTTTTCGAGCAGCTTGCGCTGCTCCTCGATGGGTCGCTGGCTCTGCTCCCAGGTCAGTTTCGACAAGGTGCCGAGCGGCGACATCTCCGTCATGCCCCATGCGTGGATCACCTGCACGCCGTAGTCGTCCTCCAGGATGCGCAGCATCGCGGGCGGACACGCGGAGCCGCCGATCACCGTGCGTTCGAGCGAAGAAAACTTCGCGCGCGTCTCACGCAGGTAGCTCAGCAGACCGAGCCAGACGGTCGGCACACCCGCCGAAAACGTGACGCGCTCGCTTTCCATCAGTTCGTACAATGACTTGCCGTCGAGATCCTTGCCGGGAAATACGAGCTTCGCGCCGGTGAGCGGGCTCGCATGAGGCAGGCCCCATGCGTTGACATGGAACATTGGCACGACGGGCAGTACCGAGTCGCGCGCGGACAGGCTCATCGCGTCGGGCAACGCCGCGCCGAACGCATGCAGGACCGTCGAGCGATGCGAATACAGCGCGCCTTTCGGATTGCCGGTCGTGCCCGACGTGTAGCAGAGGTACGACGCCTGGCGCTCGTCGAGCGCGGGCCAGTCGAACTGGCCGTCCTGCGCGTCCATCAGCCTCTCGTAGCACAGCACGGGGGACGGCCCATCGGGCGTTTGCATGAGCGGCCGATGCGCCTCATCGCACAGTGCGATCCAGCCGCGCACGCGCGGGCACTGCGGCGCAAGCGTGTCGACGAGCGCGGCGAACGTCGTGTCGAACAGCACGTACGCGTCGTCGGCGTGATTGATGATGTAGGCGATCTGCTCGGCGAAGAGCCGCGGGTTGATCGTGTGGCACACGGCGCCGAAGCCGGTGATGCCGTAATACGCTTCGAGATGCCGATAGCCGTTCCACGCGAGCGTCCCGATCCGTTCACCCGGTTCGACGCCGAGCGCGATGAGCGCCTGCGCAAGCTGTTTCGCGCGCTTCTCGCAATCGCGATACGTGTAGCGATGCAGATCGCCCTCGATGCGCCGAGATACGATCTCGGTGCCGCCGAAATGCCGCGCGGCATGCGCGAGCAGCGATGACACGGTGAGCGGCACGTTCATCATCTGGCCCAGCAGCGGCGTCGTCATAAGGCGGGGTCTCCTCGGCTTGTGCTAGTGGGTGGGTGCCGTGGGCATGGTCCGAACGACGAAGGCGGCCGGCCAGCATCGCCGCAGGCGCGGACTTACAATATCGGTTAATCCAGAGGCGCTCAACATGTCGTTTTCCCCAAGCATTGCAGAGCTATCCGCGGCTTTGACGGATCTTTCCAACCCACTCGCCACCCCCTCGGCCAACGCGTTCGCGCGGCTCGGCGGCACGTTTTTCACGCGCCTTCCCGCCGCGCCGCTCGATGCACCCTACCTCGTCGGTTTCTCGGCCGACGCGGCCGCGCAGCTCGGCTTGCCTGAGGGCATCGAGCGCGACCCGGGCTTCGTCGAGCTGTTCTGCGGCAACGCGACACGCGACTGGCCGGCCGACGCGCTGCCTTATGCGTCGGTGTACTCCGGACATCAGTTCGGCGTGTGGGCCGGCCAGCTCGGCGACGGCCGCGCGCTCGTGCTCGGCGAGCTCGAACACGACGGCGAGCGCTTCGAACTGCAGCTCAAGGGCGCGGGCCGCACGCCGTATTCGCGCATGGGCGACGGCCGCGCGGTGCTGCGCTCGTCGATTCGGGAATATCTGTGTTCGGAGGCGATGCATCATCTCGGCATTCCGACCACGCGCGCGCTGTGCGTGATCGGCTCCGACCAGCCCGTGCGGCGCGAGACGATCGAAACCGCCGCGGTGGTCACGCGCGTCGCGCCGAGCTTCGTGCGCTTCGGCCACTTCGAGCACTTCTATGCGAACGATCGCGTCGATGCATTGCGCGCGCTGGCCGATCACGTGATCTCGCGCTTCTATCCGCATTGCAGGGAGGCCGATGATCCCTATCTGGCTCTGCTCGCCGAAGCGGTGCGCTCCACCGCGGATCTGATGGTCGACTGGCAGGCGGTCGGTTTCTGTCACGGCGTGATGAATACCGACAACATGTCGATCCTCGGCCTGACCATCGATTACGGCCCGTTCGGTTTCATGGATGGCTTCGACGCCGGCCACATCTGCAATCACTCGGACACGCAAGGCCGTTATGCGTACCGGCTGCAACCGCAGATCGCGTACTGGAACCTCTTCTGTCTCGCGCAGGGCCTGCTGCCGCTCTTTGGCCTGCGGCACGACGAAAGCGTGCGCGCCGAGAAGGCCGTCGAAGACGCGCAGCACGTGCTCGCGGGCTTCAAGGAGCGCTTCGCGCCGGCGCTCGAAAACCGCATGCGCGCGAAGCTCGGCCTCGAACAGACACGCGAAGGCGACGACGCGCTCGTCAACCGGCTGTTCGAAGCGATGCACGCGAACCGCGCAGATTTCACGCTGACGTTCCGCAATCTCGCGCGCCTGTCGAAACACGACGCGAGCGGCGATGCGCCCGCGCGCGACCTGTTCCTCGATCGCGCCGCCTTCGACGCATGGGCGAACGACTACCGCGCGCGGCTCGCCAAAGAGTCACGCGACGACGCCGCGCGCGCCATTGCAATGAATCGCGTGAACCCCAAATTCGTACTTCGCAACCATCTCGCGGAAACCGCGATCCAACGCGCGAGAGAGAAGGACTTCTCCGAAGTGCAACGGCTCGCGGCCGTGCTGCGCCGGCCATTCGACGAGCAACCGGAATACGAGGCGTATGCGGGCCTGCCGCCCGACTGGGCGAGCTCGCTGGAAGTGAGCTGTTCGTCATGACGCGTGGGTGCAGCTGAATCACCACGACCGCGCCGCGAGAAAACACCCGGCACACACCGGGTCAAACCGAGACAGGAACCCGACAATGAGCAACCCCGACGATCTCAAGCATGACACCCCCGCCGTGCAGAAAACCGACGCCGAGTGGCGCCAGCAGCTGTCCGACATCGAATACCAGGTAACCCGCCACGCGGCGACCGAGCGCCCGTTCACGGGCCGCTATAGCGATCACTGGGAACGCGGCGTCTACGACTGCGTGTGCTGCGGCACGCCGCTGTTCGAATCGGACACCAAGTTCGACGCCGGCTGCGGCTGGCCCAGCTATTTCCGGCCGATCAATGGCGAGGTGATCGCCGAGAAGACCGACCGCTCGCATGGCATGCTGCGCATCGAGGTGCAATGCAAGAACTGCGGCGCGCACCTCGGCCACGTGTTCGAGGACGGACCGGCGCCGACCGGTCTGCGTTACTGCATCAATTCGGCTGCGTTACAATTCGAGCCCAAGTAATGCGGCGCGGCAGCGAACCTGCCCGCCTCCGGTGCCGCGGCGCGAACCGCGCGCGGCGCCTTTCTCTTGCAGCGGTCCCGCTCGCCGGCGGCCGTCGCGCACCTTGTGCGCCAGGCGGGCGCCCTTCACCGTTCGACTCACTCTCCGACTTCCCGACCAGATAATGAAATTCCTGTTCGATCTGTTCCCGATCATCCTGTTCTTCGTCGCCTTCAAGATTTGGGGCATTTTCACGGCGACGGCAGTGGCGATCGTCGCCACGCTGGTGCAGATCGCATGGGTGGCGTTCCGCCACCGCAAGGTCGACCCCATGTTGTGGGTGAGCCTCGGCGTCGTCGTGGTATTCGGCGGCGCGACGCTCGTGCTGCACAACGACACCTTCATCAAATGGAAGCCGACCGTGCTGTACTGGGCGTTTTCCGTCGCGCTGATCGTCTCGCAGCTCGGCTTCAACAAGAACCTGATCGAAGCGATGATGGGCAAGCAGATCTCGCTGCCGCACGCGATCTGGGGCAAGCTGAACCTGATCTGGGCGGTGTTTTTCGTGCTGCTCGGCCTCCTGAACCTGTTCGTCGCGTATCACTTCACGACCGATCAGTGGGTCAATTTCAAGCTGTTCGGCGCGACCGGCTGCCTGCTCGTATTCATCGTCGGACAGAGCCTGTGGCTGTCGAAGTACATGAAGGAAGAATGACATGAGCGACCTGTTCATGCACGCCACCACGGCCGAGCGCGCCGCGCTGATCGAGGCGCGCCTCACGGCCGCGCTCGCGCCCGTCGAGTCGATCCGCATCACCGACGACAGCGCGCAGCACGCCGGTCACGCAGGCGCTTCCGCCGGCGGCCATTTCAGTGTCACGATCGTGGCCGCCGCGTTTGCCGGCAAGCCCCGCGTGGCGCGGCATCGCATGGTGTATGATGCGCTGGCCGATGCCATGCAGCGCGGCATTCATGCCCTTGCCATCACGGCGTATACGCCCGAAGAATTTGCTTTGTTGCCCCGCTAGGAACCTCTCGATGACCTTGAAGAAATCCCGCCTTTGGGTATTGCTGGCTGCGTTCGCGGCCGCACCTGCATTCGCACAGAACATCGCCGTCGTGAACGGTACGCCGATACCGAAGTCGCGCGCCGATGCATTGATCGAGCAACTGGTTCACCAAGGCCAGCAGAACACGCCGCAGTTGCAGCAGGCCGTGCGCGAAGAGCTCGTGAATCGCGAAATCCTGATGCAGGAAGCGCTGCGCCGCGGTCTGCCGAACCGCCCCGACGTCAAGGCGCAAGTCGCGGTCGCGCAACAAACCGTGGTGCTGCGCGCGCTCATCGAAGACTTCGTGAAGAACAACCAGCCGAGCGACGCCGAGATCACCGCGCGCTACAACGCGCTCATCAAGCAAACGGCCGGCAATGAATATCACCTGCACCATATCCTCGTCGACAACGAACAGCAGGCGAAGGACCTGATCGCGAAGATCAAGGCCGGCGCGAGCTTCGAAGATCTGGCGAAGCAGTTCTCGAAGGATCCGGGATCGGGCAAGAACGGCGGCGACCTCGACTGGTCGGACCCGAAGGCCTACGTGCCTGAATTCGCGGACGCGGCGACGCACCTGCAGAAAGGCCAGATCACCGATGCGCCGGTGCATACGCAATTCGGCTGGCACATCATCCGTGTCGACGACATCCGCGCCGTCACGCCGCCGCCCCTCGACCAGGTGCGCGCGCAGATCGTGCAGCAGATCCAGCAGGAAAAACTCCAGGCGTTCGAAGAGAATCTGCGCAAGAACGCGAAGATTCAGTAAGCATCAGCGGGTGGATCGTCTTCGGATACTCCGCCCGACGTTGCTGAAGCCCGAATGCAAAAAGCCGCCTGTGTGGGCGGCTTTTTTGTTGCTGCGAGGTTGGCGGCGACAGCGCGCTGCCGCCGCACAAAGGCCGCCGCAGGCAGCGGCCCCTCGGCTCATCACCCGAGCCAGCGGCGCGCGTTCTGGAACACGCGCAGCCACGGGCTCGCGTCCGTGCCGGTTTCGCCCCAGCCTTCAGGATGCCAGCTCATCTGCACCGCGCGATGCACGCGCTCCGTGTGCGGCATCAGCACCGTGAAGCGGCCGTCGGCCGTCGTGACCGACGTGATGCCCTCGGGCGAACCGTTCGGGTTGAACGGATACTGCTCGGTCGCCTGGCCACGGTGATCGACATAGCGCATCGCGACCGCCACCTTTGACTTGTCACCCTGCTGCGAGAAGTCCGCAAAGCCTTCGCCGTGCGCGACCGCGACCGGGATGCGCGAGCCTTCCATGCCGGCGAAGAAGAGAGACGGCGATGCCTGCACCTCGACGAGCGAGAAGCGCGCCTCGAACTTCTCCGACTTGTTGCGCGTGAACTTCGGCCATGCTTCGGCGCCGGGGATCATCGATGCGAGGCTGCTCATCATCTGGCAGCCGTTGCAGATGCCGAGCGCGAAGGTGTCGTCACGACCGAAGAACGCGGCGAACATGTCGGCCAGTTGCGCATTGAAGCGGATCGTCTTCGCCCAGCCCTCGCCGGCGCCCAGCGTGTCGCCGTAGGAGAAGCCACCGCACGCGACCGCGCCCGCGAAATCGGCGAGATTCGCGCGGCCCGCAAGCAGGTCGCTCATGTGCACGTCGTGCGCGTCGAAGCCGGCGCGATCGAATGCATAGGCCGTCTCCAGATGCGAGTTGACGCCCTGCTCGCGCAGGATCGCGACACGCGGACGCGCGCCCTTGCCGATGAACGGCGCGGCGACATCGTCAGCCGGATCGAAGCTCAGCACCGGGGTGATGCCGGGGTCCGCCGCGTCGAGCAAGGCGTCGTATTCGGCGTCGGCGCATGCCGGGTTGTCGCGCAGACGCGCGATGCGCCAGCTCACTTCGCTCCACGTGCGATGCAGTTCGGCGCGCGGCGCTTCGTAGACCTTCTTCGCGTCGCGATAGATCTCGATCACGTCGCGCTCGTTGGTCTTGCCGATCACGTGCGAGCACGCCGACAGACCGTGCTCGCGCAGCGCGGCGAGGACCGCGTCGCGATCGGCCGCGCGCACCTGCACGACGGCGCCGAGCTCTTCGTTGAAGAGCGCGCGCAGCGTGCGGTCTTCGCGACGGCCGCTGGTCTGCTTCGCCCAATCCTTCGCGTCGCCGTAGTCGGATTCGTGGTTCGCGTCGAGCACGAGCATGTCGACGTTCAGCGACACGCCCGCGTGGCCCGCGAACGCCATTTCGCACACGGTTGCCCACAGGCCGCCGTCCGAGCGGTCGTGGTACGCGAGCAGCTTGCCGTCGCGATTGAGCGCCTGGATCGCGTTGAAAAAGCGCTTCAGATCTTCCGGATCATCGACGTCCGGCACCGTGTCGCCGACCTGCTGCGTGACCTGCGCGAGGATGCTGCCGCCCAGACGCTGCTTGCCGCGGCCGAGATCGATCGCGATCAGCACCGACTCGCCGACTTCGCTCGCACGGCGCAGTTGCGGCGTCAGATGACGGCGCACGTCTTCGACCGGCGCGAAGGCCGAGATGATCAGCGACACCGGCGCGACCACTTCCTTCGCCACGCCGTTCTCCTCCCAGCGCGTGCGCATCGACAGCGAATCCTTGCCGACCGGAATGCCGATGCCAAGCGCCGGGCACAGTTCCATGCCGATCGCCTTGACCGTGTCGTAGAGCGCCGCGTCTTCGCCCGGTGCGCCGCACGCGGCCATCCAGTTGGCCGACAGCTTCAGCTTGTCGAGCGACGCGATCGGCGCCGCGGCGATGTTCGTGATCGCCTCGCCGACCGCCATGCGGCCCGACGCCGGCGCATTGATGACTGCGAGCGGCGTGCGCTCGGACATCGTCATCGCTTCGCCGTTGAAGCCCGCGTAATCCATCGTCGTAATCGCGACGTCGGCGACCGGCACCTGCCACGGGCCAACCATCTGGTCGCGCGCGGTAGTGCCGCCGACCGAGCGGTCGCCGATCGTGATCAGGAACGACTTGCTCGCGACCGTCGGATGACGCAGCACGCTTTGCGCGAGCTCTTGCAGCGCGAGGCCGGTCACGTCGACCGGTTCGAGCCTGCGTTCGACGCGTTTCACGTCGCGATGCATGCGCGGCGGCTTGCCGAGCAGCACTTCCATCGGCATGTCGACCGGCTGATGCGCGGCTTCGTTCTGCTCCGAATCGATGAGCTTCAGCTGACGCTCGGCGGTGGCCGTGCCGATCACCGCGAACGGGCAGCGCTCGCGCTCGCACATCGCCTCGAAAACCGGCAGATCGGCCGGCGCGATCGCGAGCACGTAGCGCTCCTGCGCTTCGTTCGACCAGATTTCACGCGGCGAAAGGCCGCTCTCTTCGAGCTGGATTTTGCGCAATTCGAACAGCGCACCCTTGCCCGCGCCGTCGACGACTTCGGGGAACGCGTTCGACAGACCGCCCGCGCCCACGTCGTGGATGCTGAGAATCGGGTTCTTGTCGCCGAGCTGCCAGCACGCGTTGATCACTTCCTGCGCGCGACGCTCGATCTCCGGATTGCCGCGCTGCACCGAGTCGAAGTCGAGCTCGGCGGTGTTGGTGCCGGTCGCCATCGAGCTCGCGGCGCCGCCGCCCATGCCGATGCGCATGCCCGGACCGCCGATCTGGATCAGCAACGAGCCTTCCGGCAGATCGTGCTTGTGCGTGTGCTGGTCGGAGATATTGCCGATGCCGCCCGCGATCATGATCGGCTTGTGATAGCCGCGCACGAGACCCGCGACGTTCTGCTCGTACGCACGGAAGTAGCCGCCAAGGTTCGGCCGGCCGAATTCGTTGTTGAACGCGGCGCCGCCGAGCGGGCCGTCGATCATGATCTGCAGCGGCGACGCGATGCGATCCGGGCGGCCGTACGCTTCGTGCTGGTCGGCCGGGTTGCGCTGCGCGAGCGGCCGAGCGGTATCGCGAGCGTTTTCCCACGCCTCGACGGCGCCCGGCAGTTCGAGGTTCGACACCGTGAAGCCCGTGAGACCCGCCTTCGGACGCGCGCCGCGGCCGGTCGCGCCTTCGTCGCGAATTTCGCCGCCCGCGCCGGTCGCAGCGCCCGGAAACGGCGAGATCGCCGTCGGGTGGTTGTGGGTTTCCACCTTCATCAGCGTGTGCGTGAGCTCGACGCTGCGCGCATAGTGCTCGGGCAATTCGCTCGCGCCGAGGTCAGCCGGCGTGCGCGGGAACCAGCGCTCGGCCATGCCGCCGACCATGATCGCCGAGTTGTCCGAATACGCGACGATCGTGCCCTGCGGGTTCAGCTTCTCGGTGTTGCGGATCATGTTGAACAGCGACATGTCCTGCTTCTCGCCATCGATCGTCCAGTCCGCGTTGAAGATCTTGTGGCGGCAATGCTCGCTGTTGGCCTGCGCGAACATCATCAGTTCGACGTCGGTCGGGTTGCGGCCGAGCTTCGTGAATGCGTCGACCAGATAGTCGATTTCGTCGTCGGCGAGCGCGAGGCCGAGTTCAGCGTTGGCGGCTTCGAGGGCGGCGCGGCCGCTTGCGAGCACGTCGACGGTTTGCAGCGGCTTGGCCGGCAGCTCGTCGAACAGATGCAGTGCATGGTCGCGCGACGCAGCCACGCTCTCGGTCATCCGATCGTGCAGCGCCGCGGCGACGGCCGCGCGGGCTTCGTCGGACAGCGTCTTCTTGCCGCCGAGCAGGCCGCTTTTCAGCGTGACCGTGTACTCGACGCCGCGCTCGATGCGCCGCACCTGCGTGAGGCCGCACAGATGCGCAATGTCGGTTGCCTTGCTGGCCCACGGCGACACGGTGCCAAAACGCGGCACGACGAGGAAGGTCTCGACGGCGCCGCGGTCTTTGCCTGCTTCGAACGGATCGCCGTAGTGCATCAACGCCTCGATCTTCGCGCTGTCTTCAGCGGACAGTTCGGTCTGGGCGTTGACGAAGTGCAGATATTGCCCGCGCACGCCGGTGATATTCGGGTCGATGCGCGTGAGCGTGTCGAGCAGGCGGGTTTGACGGAAATCGGAAAGGGCCGAAGCGCCGGGGAAACACGAGAAGTGGGCCATGGGACTTGACGTTGCGTCGCTCAATGATGCCGGGGAGTCGCGCATGCAGGCGACGTGAGGCGGAAAGGAAGTCCGGGATTATACCCCGGGAACGGGTGTCCGACGGGCTCCGGGGTCCGTGGGCGGTGGCCCGCGCCGTGCTGCGCGAGCCCGCGCCGCGCCGTCCGTCACGTCGCCGCGCGGGGGCTTTGACTGCTATTATTCGCGTTTCACCAGATCGGCGCGTGCGGCCCGGGCGACACCCGGCGGCGCGCCGCATGTCACACCCAACGGGAACGCGCGCAAGCCGCCCGTCGGCATATCGAATCAGAGCATGGATGTCATCGTCATTGGCGGCGGGATAGCGGGCGTCGCCACCGCCTATCACCTGCGCGCGGCCGGCCACCGGGTATGCGTCGTCGAGCGTCACGCGACCGTTGCGCAAGGCGCCACCTACGGGCAAGGCGGCAACGTGCTGCCGACGCCGCTCGACGTCTGGTTCGGCCCGACCTTCATGGCGAGCCGCAACAACGCAAAAAACGGCGTAATCAGCAAGACCGGATTCAACGGCGCCGCGCGGCAATTCGTCAAGCAGCTCGGACAATGGCAGGAACCGGAAGCGTTCGCGCGGCAGTATGCGCTGCTACGGCCGCTGATCGAATCATCGCGCGACGCAATGGCCGACGTCGAAGCCCGCTTCGGTCTCGATTTCGAACAGGCGAACGGGCTTTTGTACCTCGTGCGGGCCGCTCACGAATGGGAACTCAGCGCGCCCGCGCTCGATCTGCTGGGCCGGTTCGAGGTGCCGCATCACGTGCTGAGCCCGGCCGAATGCGCGGCGTTCGAGCATGCGGTGCCCACCGATCCAGAATTCGCCGGCGGCGTGCTGTTCGAACACGAGCGCACCGCGAACTGCCCGCTCTTCACGAAGCTCGTCAAACAGGTGCTCGATACGCTCGGTGGCGTGCAGTTCATGGCGAACTGCGAGGTGAGCGGCATTCGTCTCGAAAGCCAGCGCGCGGCGGTCGAACTGGCGCCACGCGAGAACGCGCCTCGCTCGCGCGAAATCGACGTGGTCCAGGCTGACGCGGTCGTGGTCGCGGCCGGTTACGGCAGCCTCGCGCTGCTCGAGCGCGCGGGGCTCAGGCTGCCGCTCTATCCGCTACGGCTGCATACGCTGGTCGCACCGATTGCGCACGAGGAATGCGCGCCGCACGTCGCAATCGTCGATGCGGTCAAGCGCATCGGCATCAGCCGCATGAACCATCGGCTGCGGATCGCGGGTGGCGCGGTGCTGCAAAGCCCCAGCCAGATCGACAGGCCGCTGGGTGAAGCGCTGACCAAAGAGGCGCTCGCGCTGCTGGGTCAGGCGACGCATGACTGGATTCCGGGTGCCGCGCGCATCTCGACGGCGCTGCCGTGGGAAGGCGTGAAGCTGCTGTCGCCCGATGGGCTGCCGGTGATCGGCAACGCGCTGCATCCGCGGCTGTTCGTCAACGTTGGGCACGGCCCGGCCGGCTGGGGTATCGCGTGCGGCGCGGGCAAGCTCGTTGCCGAGCTGATGTCGGGACAGACGCCGACGCTGCCGCAAGACACGCTCGCGGCCCTGCGGCCGGAGCGGTTCCAGTAGGGTCTCGCGTTCTTTCTGGCGGGTCTGGCGGGCTGACTGCACGCTCCCGGCACCCCTGCGCTCGTCGCGCCACGTCCACCGCACGCGGCGAAACAGCCGCCCACCGCGCGGCTATCGGCACTACCATAGCGATTCCCATGTCTGCCCGCCGAGCCGCGGGCGCACCGCCGGGTTTCGCCATGACAGATGCAGACCACTCACCGCCCGTCCTTTTCGATCCGCTGACCGACTCGCCGCCGCGTGCGCTGCCGCTGCTGACGCTGACCGACTTGCGGATCGCCGAATCCCAGGCCGCCGCGACCCTGCCCGGGCACACGCTCATGGCGCGCGCCGGCTACGCGGCCGCGCGCTGGCTGCTCCGGCGGATTGCAGCGGATACGTCGGTGGCGAACGCGCAGCAGCGCGTCTTTCTGATCGCAGGTCCCGGCAACAACGGCGGCGACGCGCTGGTCGTCGCGACGGAACTGCACAAAGCGGGCATTGCCGTCGCAGTCTGCATGCCGGTTGAAGTGAAGCCCGCCGACGCGCGCTGGGCGCTCGACGCCGCGCGGGCCGCGGGCGTGCCGATCGACACGGCGCCGCCCGCCTCGCTCGACGGCTACGGCTGGCTTGTCGACGGCATGTTCGGCATCGGCCTCGTGAGGCCGCTCGACGGCGTGTTCGCGGCGCTTGCGCGGCAGCTGTCGGAACGCACGCAGACTCGCCCGGCCCAAGGCGCCGTGCTCGCGCTCGATGTGCCGAGCGGGCTCGACAGCGACACCGGCGCGGTGATCGGCGGCCACGGCGCGGCAGCGGTTCACGCCACGCACACGGTCACGTTCATCGGCGCAAAGCCGGGGCTTTTCACCGCGCAGGGCCGCGACCTCGCCGGCCGGGTGACGGTCGCACCGATCGGGCTCGCGGCAGGAATCATCGGCGACGGCGGCCGGGATCCCGCCACGAGCAGCGGCGCCAAGATGATCCAGCTCAGCGCCCCCGATCTCTTCGGGCCCTTCATGCCCCCGCGCGACTTCGCGGCCAACAAGGGCACATTTGGCAGCCTCGCGGTGGTCGGCGGCGACACCGGCATGTGCGGCGCGCCGATCCTCGCGGCGCGCGCGGCACTCTATACGGGCGCGGGCAAGGTCCACGTCGCGCTGCTGGGCGAAGGCGCCCCGCCCTACGATCCGCCACACCCCGAACTGATGCTGCATCCAATCGACACGCTGCCGCTCAACGCGATGGACGCACTTGCGATCGGCTGCGGCATGGGTCATGGAGAACGCGCGGCGCGCGTCCTGCACGAGGTGCTGCAGCTCGACGTGCCGAAGCTGTTCGACGCCGACGCGCTGAACCTGATCGCGAAAGATCCCGCGCTCGCCGCAGACGTCGCCGCGCGCGGCGCGCAAGGCGATCCGTGCATCCTGACGCCGCATCCGCTCGAAGCAGCGCGTCTGCTGGGCAGCGACGCCGCCAGCGTGCAGCGCGACCGGCTCGCGGCCGCCCGCGCGCTCGCGGCGCGCTTTGCGAGCGTCGTCGTGCTGAAGGGCGTCGGCACGATCATTGCCGCGCCCGACGGCCGCCTCGCACTGAACCCGACCGGCAACGCCGCGCTCGCGACAGGCGGTACCGGCGACGTGCTCGGCGGCATGATCGGCGCGCTGCTCGCGCAGCATCTGCCGCGCTTCGAGGCGGCGCTCGCGGGCGTCTACCTGCACGGCCTCGCCGCCGATACGCTGACCGCGCAAGGCCAGGGCCCCGCGGGTCTCACGGCCGGCGAGCTGGCGCCGATGGTGCGGACCTTGTTGAACCGGCTGTTCTATCCGGCGCCGGCTGCCTGAGGGACGTATCGCGCGCCGCGCGTTCGCCTCGCTCGTACACATCGATGAAACATCGCCGTTTCCATCATTGCGGCGCGTGCAAGGCACTGCTGCCCGTCACGCATCCCCGCTATACTGACTGCCTGCGCTGCATCATTCTCGGCCGCGCTTCATGCGCGCGCCTTCCTTCGTGCCCCTTGGTTAGACGGACGCTATGACCCAGAACTCGCTCCCCTCCTGGTCCTCGCTGCAGACGCATTACGACACGATTCGCGATGCGCATCTGCGCGACTGGTTCGCCCCCGAGAACGATCCCGCTCCCACGCGCGCCGAACGCTTCACGTTCGCGGGCGGCGGTCTCGCCGCCGATTTCTCGAAGCACCGCATCACCGACGAAACCCTGCGGCTACTCGTGCAACTCGCGCGCGAAGCCGGCGTGGAGAAACGCCGCGACGCCATGTTCGCCGGCGAGGTCGTCAATCCGACCGAAGGCCGCGCCGCGCTGCACACCGCATTGCGCGCAACTGACCCGAACGCGCCGTTCTTCGCGCAGGTGCAGGCCGAGCGCAAAAAAATGGCCGCGTTCGCCGAGCAGGTTCGCAGCGGCGCGTGGACCGGCTACACCGGCAAGCGGATTCGTCATGTCGTGAATATCGGCATCGGCGGCTCGGATCTCGGTCCGAAGATGGTCGTGCACGCGCTGCATCATCTCGCGACGCCGGAGATCTCGACGCATTTCGTGTCGAACGTCGACGGCGCCGATCTATACAACGTGATGCAGCAGATCGATCCCGAAGAGACGCTCGCGATCGTCGTGTCGAAGACCTTCACGACACTGGAAACGATGACCAACGCCCACTCGTTGCGCGACTGGTTCATCCAGAAAGGCTGCCCGGAAAGCGCGCTTGCGAAGCACTTCGTGGGTGTGTCTGCGAATCCGGCCGAAGTCGTGAAGTTCGGGATCGCGAAGGAGAACGTGTTCGAGATGTGGGATTGGGTCGGCGGCCGCTATTCGCTGTGGTCGGCAGTCGGTCTATCGATCATGATCGCGGTCGGCCCACAGCAGTTCGATGAGTTGCTCGCCGGCGCCAACGAAATGGACCAGCATTTCCGCACCGCGCCGCTTGAAAAGAACCTGCCGGTCTTGCTCGGCATGATCGGCGTCTGGTATCGCAATTTCTTCGGCTCGCAGAGCTACCTGGTCGCGCCGTATTCGCAAGCGCTGCATTATCTGCCTTCTTATCTCCAGCAGCTCGAAATGGAGAGCAACGGCAAGTCCGCGCGTCTCGATGGCGCGATGGTCGACTATGCGACTTCCGCGGTCACGTGGGGCGAACCTGGCACGAACGGCCAGCACGCGTTCTTCCAGATGCTGCACCAGGGCCCGACGATCGTGCCGATCGATTTCATCGCGGTGCTGACGCCCGAGCATCCGCTCGCGAGCCATCACCCGAAGCTGCTGGCCAACTGCTTCGCGCAAAGCGAAGCGCTGATGCTGGGTCGCACGCTCGAAGAAGCGAAGAAAGTGGCTGGCCCCGACAAACCGGAGCTCGCCCCGCACCTCGCGTTCCCCGGCAACCGGCCGACCGCGACGCTGCTGCTCGACGCGCTGAACGCGCGGACGCTCGGCGCGCTGATCGCGCTTTATGAGCACAAGGTGCTGGTGCAGGCGTCGGTGTGGAACATCAACCCGTTCGATCAGTGGGGCGTCGAACTCGGCAAGATCCTCGGCAAGGTCGTCGAAGCCGATCTGGGCGCGCAAAGTGCCGATGTGAAGAAGCACGACTCGTCTACCTCGGCGTTGATCGCACGGGCACGGGCTGCGTTGAAGCGCTGATCGGCCTTGCGGGCTACGCGAGCCGCCCCGCTTCGATCGTGACCGTCGTATCGCAACGGCGCGCGAGTTCGATGTCGTGTGTCACGAGCACGAGCGTCGCGCCATGCGCGCGATTCATCTCGAACATCAGATCGATGACCGCATGGCCGGTGGCGGCGTCGAGACTGCCGGTAGGTTCGTCGGCGAACAGGATCGCCGGACGCGTGACGAACGCACGCGCAAGCGCAACGCGCTGCTGCTCGCCGCCCGACAACAGCTTCGGATAGTGACCGGTACGCTTGCCGAGCCCGACCTCTTCGAGGAGCTCGCGTGCACGTGCGGCGGCTTCGCGGGTGCCGATGCCGCCTTGCAGCTCGAGCGGCAACGAGACGTTTTCGAGTGCGGTCAGATGCGGCATCAATTGAAACGACTGGAACACGAAGCCGACCGCTCCACTGCGCAACGCGGCGCGCCCGTCTTCGTCGAGCTCGCCGAGTTCGTGGCCAAGCAGCCGAACCGAGCCCGCGCTCGCGCTGTCCAATCCCGCGAGCAAGCCGAGCAGCGTAGACTTGCCCGACCCGGATGCACCGACGATCGCCACGCTGCTTCCGGCATCGATGGCAAGATCGATGTTGTCGAGGATCGTCAGTTCGCCCGTTGCATCCTTAACCCTCTTGCACAAACCCCGCACTTCAATGACTGGATCAGTTCTGTTTGGCATGGTGAAGCGTAGGTTGAAAGTGCGCGCCATCGCCCCTCGCGCCGCCGCGCTGACTGCGGCATTCGGCGCCACCATGATGGCCGCCGCGCTGGTTTCCTTGCCGTTGCGGGCTCACGCTGCGAATGCGCCAGAACCCGCGAAGCCGGTGATCGTCGTGCTCGGCGACAGCATCTCCGCTGAGTACGGCCTGCCTCGCGATACGGGCTGGGTCGCGTTGATGCGTCAGCGTCTTGCCGAAGAGCGCATCGATTATAGCGTCGCTAATGCGAGCATCAGCGGCGACACGACGAGCGGCGGACGCGCGCGTCTGCCTGCGCTGATGGAACGGCTCAAGCCGAGCATCGTGATCGTCGAGCTTGGCGCCAACGACGCATTGCGCGGCGTGCCGCTCTCCACGACCGAGGACAACCTGCGCACGATCATCGAACAGGCGCAGCAAGGTCACGCGAAGGTCGTACTCGTCGGCATGTATGTGCCGCCCAATTACGGCCCCGACTACACGCAAAAGTTCCATGGCCTCTACGGCGAGCTATCGAAGGAGTTCCATTTGCCCCTCGTGCCGTTTTTGCTCGCCGGCATCGTGGATAAGCCGGACATGTTCCAGACCGATCAGATCCACCCCACGCAGCAGGCGCAGCCCGTGCTGCTCAACAACGTGTGGCCCGCTGTCAAGCCACTGCTTCGCACGAGTTCTCCTCGCTGAAAAGCCTGCTGAACGGCTTGTGACATGAAAAAGCCCCGCATTGGCGGGGCTTTTTTTGAGAAAAATCGGTGATGCTTACGACGGCTTACTGGTCGACCGCCTGCGCGGCGCCATCGAGCGAACCGTAGAACTTCACGCTCGAACGCTCGCGCAGTGCCTTCAGATACGCTTCGGCCTGCGTCTGCGCGTCGACCTGAGCGATCTGCTGCTGCGCAGCGGCGAGATGCTCAGCATCGGTGGCCGCGGGCGGCACGATCTGGTTCACGCGATAGATTGCGTAGCCATCGTCGCCGAGATCGACACCGACGTAGGCCGGCAGTTTTTGCGCATCGACCTTGTAGATGGCGCTCAGTGCGGCAGGCGGCACGCCTTGCGCGTCATTGCGCGACACCTTCAGCGGCGACGAGAAACCGGTGGTCGACTTCGACTTCTCGAACTCCGCCAGCTTCGCGATGCCGTCCTTATGTGCGGCCTCGTTCGATTGCTCGGCGATCACCTTCTGACGGACCGCGTCCTTCACCGCGTCGAACGCCGGCACGGCAGCGGGCTTGTAGTCGGTGATGCGCGCAGCGATCAGCGTATTGTTGCCGACGTCGATGGCCTGCGTATTGTTATGCGCCGACACGGAGTCGTTCGCGAATACGGCCGCGAGGAACTTCGGGTTGTTCAGCGGGCTGTCGGGTGCCAGCTTCGGATCCGGCTGCGGTGTGACCGTCGCGGTCTGGATCTGTAGCTTGAACTTGTCCGCGGCCGGCTGCAGGCTCTTCGCCTTTTCATAGACGAGCGACGTGAATCCTTCCGAGCTGTCGGTAAACGCCTTGGCCGCCAGTTGCGTCTTCAGCTCTTTGGCGATCTGGTCTTTGACTTCGTCGAACGATTTGGTGACCGCCGGCTTCACATCCGTGACCTTGACGATATGGAAACCGAAGTCGGTCTGCACGATGCCGCTGATTTCGTCCTTTTTCAGCGCGAACACCGCATCGTCGAACGCGGGGCCGCCCGCGATCATGCCACGGCCGAAGTAACCGAGATCGCCACCCTTCGACGCCGAACCCGGATCCTGCGAATTCTGCTGCGCGATCTGCGCAAACTGATCCGGATGCGCCTTGACCTGCGCGAGCAACTCCTCGGCCTTCTGCTTCGCCTTGGCCTTGTCGGCCGCGCTCGCGTCCTTCGGTGCCGCGACCAGAATGTGGCTCGCGCGCACTTCGCCTTCGGTGCGGAAGTGCGCGATGTTCTCGTCGTAGTACTTCTTCAGGTCCGCGTCGCTCGGCTGCACCGAGGCGCTCAGCGTGGCCGGCGACATCACCAGGTACTGGATCGTCGCGGTAGCGGGCGTCGCGAAGTCGTTGCGATGCGCGTCGTAATACGCTTGCAGTTGAGCATCGGTCGGCTGGATTTTTGCTGCGTAGTCGTGCGGATGGAACGCAATGCCTTGCACTTCCCGCTGCTGCTGGGCGAGCTCGGTGAGGTGTTGCGCGAGCGTCTTCGACGTGAAGGCGCTCGCTTCGATGCTGGCGGGCAGCTGTTGCATCGCGAGGTTGTAGCGCACGCGCTCGTCGTACTGATCGGGCGTCATGCCTTGCATCGCGAGCAACTGCTTGTAGCGGTCGAGGTCGATCGAACCGTCCGGGTTTTTCAGCGACGAGATCACCGGATCGGAGAGCAGCGCGCGGCGCACCGCGTCGTCCGATGCGCTCAGATGGAGACGCTGCGTTTCGTCGGCGAGCACACGCTGCTCGATCATGCCGTCGAGCATCTGGCGACGGCGCTCCGGCGTGTCGAACGCCTTCATGTCGAACTGCGCGCCGAGCATCTGACGCCCGCGGTCGATCTGCTGACGCATCGCGTCGTCGTACTCGACGCGGGTGATCTTGTGACCGTTGACACTCGCGACGTTTGCACTTTCGTCAAAGAAGCCGCGGAAGCCCTGGATACCCACGAAACCCAACCCCGGCAAAATGACCAGGATGAGCATGAACATCATCAGGCGTTGGTGGTTGCGGAAAAAATCGAGCATGCGAGAGGGCTGCCAAAAACAGAACGCCCGATCTTACAACAGCGGGCAACAAAAAAGGCGAACCGGAGTTCGCCTTTCGTGGATACTGGCGGAGTGGACGGGACTCGAACCCGCGACCCCCGGCGTGACAGGCCGGTATTCTAACCGACTGAACTACCACTCCTTATACTGCGCTTACTACTGAAAACACTGCCAAAGAATCTGAAACTGGTGGGTGCTGAGAGGCTCGAACTCCCGACCTACGCCTTGTAAGGGCGCCGCTCTACCAACTGAGCTAAGCACCCGTTTCGTGATTCAGTGCTTGATGTGCTTCCTGTCTTGCTGCTGCTTTCTAAGCGGATGTTAAAGCACCCGGTTCAGCAATTCCTCAAGCAGCAAGCCCGTTAGTTTAGCGCATCCTTCAGTGCTTTGCCAGGCCTAAATTTAGGAACTTTTGCCGCCTTGATTTTGATTTCGGCGCCCGTGCGCGGATTGCGTCCAGTGCGTGCCGTGCGTTTGCCGACCGCGAACGTACCGAAGCCGACCAACGTGACCGAGCCGCCTTTCTTCAACGTATTTTTGACACCGGCGATCACTGCATCGAGTGCACGGCCGGCCGCGGCTTTGGAAATGTCGGCTTGCTGTGCGATGTGATCGATCAATTCCGTCTTGTTCATTCCAATCCCCGTGAATGTTTATTGGCAATTGTGGCAGTGCTTTCCAGCACCTCCCGCCACGCGGCCGGCGGTGACGCCAGGCCGCCCCATTAGAAGTGGCCGAAACCCTTGTGTCAAGCGGGGTTGCGCCTGACCGGAATGGTTTTAGAGGGGTGCTTTGCATGTTGCAGCGGAAAGACTGGCGATGCGGCGCAACGACGCGCGTGTCTTGCGCTGCCGGGAATGTGGGATTTCGTCGAAGAGCGGAACTTGCAGAGCGAATGACGAGGTGGTGCGGCCAATAAAAAACCCGCGGCCATGACCGCGGGTTCTCTGGTTGAGTAGCAGCACTACGCGAAGCTTCGGTGTCAGCGCATTTTCATGCGCTTCGAACCTCAGTGCTTGACGACCTCCGTTGCGGAATCCTTGTCCGGCTCGGCACCAACCGGCGCCGAAGGCTTCGGCTCGTCTTCCGGCAACGCTTGCGGCGCTCGTTCGAGCGCGAGTTCGAGCACCTTGTCGATCCAGCGGACCGGCACGATTTCGATCGCGTTCTTCACGTTGTCCGGAATCTCGGTCAAGTCCTTGACGTTCTCTTCCGGAATCAGCACCAGCTTGATGCCACCGCGATGCGCCGCCAGCAGCTTCTCCTTCAGGCCGCCGATCGGCAGCACTTCGCCACGCAATGTGATTTCGCCCGTCATCGCGACATCGGCGCGCACCGGTATGCCGGTCAACACCGACACCAGCGCGGTCGTCATCGCGATACCGGCCGAGGGACCGTCTTTCGGGGTCGCCCCTTCCGGCACGTGAATGTGAATGTCCTGCTTCTCGAACGCTTCGTCCTTGATGCCAAGACGACGCGAACGCGAACGCACGACCGAGCGCGCCGCCTCGACGGATTCCTTCATTACGTCGCCGAGCGAACCCGTGCGGATCACATTGCCCTTGCCCGGCATCACCGCGGCTTCGATGGTCAGCAGATCGCCGCCCACTTCCGTCCACGCGAGACCCGTGACCTGGCCTACCTGATTTTCCTTCGCGGCCAAACCGAAGTCGTACTTGCGCACGCCGAGGAACGTGTCGAGATTGCTGCCGTCGACCTTCGCCGCGCCTTCCGCCTTCTTTAGCAACAGCATCTTCACGACCTTGCGGCAGATCTTCGAAATTTCACGCTCGAGCGAACGGACGCCCGCTTCGCGCGTGTAATAACGAATGATGTCGCGAATCGCTGTTTCCGTCACATCGACCTCGCCGTCCTTGAGGCCGTTGTTCTTCTTCTGTTTGGGCAAAAGATACCGCTGCGCGATACTGACCTTCTCGTCTTCCGTGTAGCCCGACAGACGGATCACTTCCATCCGGTCGAGCAACGGCGGCGGAATGTTCAGCGAGTTCGACGTCGCCACGAACATCACGTCCGACAGATCGAAGTCGACTTCGACATAGTGATCGGCAAACGTGTGGTTCTGTTCCGGGTCGAGCACTTCGAGCAGCGCCGACGACGGATCGCCGCGGAAGTCCTGGCCCATCTTGTCGACTTCGTCGAGCAGGAAAAGCGGATTGCGCACGCCGACCTTGGTCAGGCTTTGCAGGATCTTGCCCGGCATCGAACCGATGTACGTACGACGGTGGCCGCGAATCTCGGCTTCGTCTCGCACGCCGCCCAAGGCCATGCGCACGAACTTGCGGTTCGTCGCACGCGCGATCGACTGGCCGAGCGAAGTCTTACCGACACCCGGAGGCCCAACGAGGCACAGGATCGGCGCCTTGACCTTGTCGACACGCTGCTGCACCGCGAGATACTCGAGAATGCGTTCCTTGACCTTCTCGAGACCGAAGTGGTCTTCGTCGAGCACGCGCTCTGCATTCGACAGGTCGTTGTTGACCTTGCTCTTCTTGCGCCACGGCAAGCCGATCAGCGTGTCGATGTAGTTGCGCACGACCGTCGCTTCCGCCGACATGGGCGACATCAGCTTGAGCTTCTTCAGCTCGGCGTCGGCCTTCTTCTTGGCTTCCTTCGGCATGCGGGCTGCCGTAATGCGCTTCTCGAGTTCTTCGAGATCCGCACCTTCTTCGCCCTCGCCGAGTTCCTTCTGGATCGCCTTGACCTGTTCGTTCAGGTAGTACTCGCGTTGGCTCTTCTCCATCTGGCGCTTCACGCGCCCGCGGATACGCTTTTCGACCTGCAGGATGTCGATCTCGGCTTCGAGTTGCGCGAGCAGATGTTCGAGCCGCTCGATCACAGGGAACATCTCGAGGATGTGCTGCTTCTGATCGAGCTTGAGCGGCAGATGCGCTGCGATCGTATCGGCGAGACGCCCAGCCTCGTCGATACCCGACAGCGACGTCAGGATCTCGGGCGGAATCTTCTTGTTCAGCTTCACATACTGATCGAACTGCGACACGATCGCGCGACGCAGCGCTTCAGTCTCAGCGCTGTCGGCGTGGTCGGGTTCGAGCGGCATGACTTCGCACGAGAACTGCGTTTCCTGTTCTTCGATGGAAAGCGTTTTCGCGCGCTGCAAGCCTTCGACAAGCACCTTCACAGTACCGTCGGGCAGCTTCAGCATCTGCAGGATGTTGGCGATACACCCTACTTCGTACATGTCCTTTTCGGTCGGCTCGTCTTTCGCAGCCGTTTTCTGGGCGACGAGCATGATGTGCTTGCCGCCTTCCATCGCTGCTTCGAGAGCCTTGATCGACTTCGGGCGGCCTACGAAGAGCGGAATCACCATGTGCGGGAAAACGACTACGTCGCGCAGCGGGAGCAGCGGCAGCGTAATGCGTTCCGGCGGGAGGAGTTGGGTTCCTGACATTTCATTTCCCCATGAGTGGAATCAGTTCGTTCGATAGGTGAGGCCAGCAGAAAATATTGCAAGCCTCCGCGTGTGGGAAAAGTTCAGTGACTCCGAAAGTTCAGTGACTCCATAGTGAGAACAACCAGTCTGACCACACGATAAACGAAAAAGCCGTTCACGTCGCCATGAACGGCCTTTTGGAGAACTCTAAAGCCGATCAGTTAGAACCCGCCACCTTCGGCGCGTCTTCGTAAATCAGCAGCGGTTTGCCGTCGCCGTCGATAACGTTGTCGTCGATGATGACCTTGCTGACCCCTTTCATTTGAGGCAGATCGTACATTACATCAAGCAACGCCTGTTCCAGAATCGAACGCAGGCCCCGCGCGCCGGTCTTGCGGCGAATCGCCTTGCGCGCCACGGCCTGCAGAGCGGCCGGACGAATCTCGAGCTCGACGCGCTCCATGCCGAAGAGCTTGTGGTACTGCTTGACCAGCGCATTCTTCGGCTCGACGAGAATCTTCATCAGCGCCGCTTCGTCGAGCTTGCCGAGCGTGGCAACCACTGGCAAACGGCCGATCAGTTCCGGAATCAGGCCGAACTTGATCAGATCTTCCGGCTCGACTTCGCGCAGCACTTCGCCGGCATCGCGGTCCTGCTTGCTCTTCACGCTCGCGCCGAAGCCGATGCCGGTCTTCTCGGTACGATCTACGATGACTTTCTCGAGGCCGTCGAACGCACCGCCGCAGATGAACAGGATGTTCGTCGTATCAACCTGGATGAAGTCCTGGTTGGGATGCTTACGACCGCCTTGCGGCGGCACCGACGCCATCGTGCCTTCGACCAGTTTCAGGAGGGCCTGCTGCACGCCTTCGCCCGATACGTCGCGCGTGATGGAGGGGTTGTCGGACTTGCGGCTGATCTTGTCGATTTCGTCGATATAGACGATGCCGCGCTGCGCCTTGTCCACCTCGTAATTGCAGTTCTGCAGCAGCTTCTGAATAATGTTCTCGACGTCTTCGCCGACATAACCGGCTTCCGTCAGCGTGGTCGCGTCCGCAATCACGAACGGCACGTTCAGAAGGCGCGCGAGCGTCTGCGCGAGCAAAGTCTTGCCGGAGCCCGTCGGGCCAATCAGCAGGATGTTGCTCTTCGACAGCTCGACTTCGTCCTTTTTGTCGAGATGTTTGAGGCGCTTGTAGTGGTTGTAGACCGCAACCGCGAGGATCTTCTTCGCGCGCTCCTGACCGATCACGTACTGGTCCAGAATTTCGCGGATTTCCTGCGGAGTTGGCAGATCGGACTTGGACAAGCCCGCCTCGATGCCCGCACCCGCAGCCTCGTCGCGAATGATTTCGTTGCACAGGTCGATACATTCATCGCAAATGAACACCGACGGGCCAGCAATCAGTTTCTTAACCTCATGCTGACTCTTGCCGCAGAACGAGCAATACAACAGCTTTTCGCTGTTAGAACCTTTCTTGTCCGCCATAGATGTGTGAGCCTCCGGACACCGGATTACATAATACGCCGTTTGCCCCCGCCACGCAGTTTGGGCGCGGCAGGGCTAGTGAGCAGGATAACGGCGCTTGCCGCAGACGCCCGGACGGAAGTGGAACCTTCACAACCAGCCCGACGACGGTTTTGCCGCAACAACGGACAAAACAGCGGAACAAAACCGTACCAGATCAGGGGCGCTTGTGCGCCACCTGATCGACGAGGCCGTAAGCTTGCGCGTCATCGCCAGACATGAAATTGTCGCGGTCTGTGTCGCGCGCGATGCGTTCGACGGGCTGACCGGTATGGTGCGCAAGCAGATGATTGAGCCGATCCTTCAGGTACAGGATTTCTCGCGCCTGGATTTCGATGTCCGATGCCTGGCCGCGCGCGCCGCCGAGCGGCTGGTGAATCATCACACGTGAATTCGGCAGCGCGAAACGCTTGCCCTTCGCGCCGGCCGCGAGCAGGAACGCGCCCATGCTTGCCGCGAGCCCCATACACAGCGTCGAGACGTCCGGCTTGATGAACTGCATCGTATCGTAGATCGCCATACCCGCCGACACCGAACCGCCCGGGCTGTTGATGTAGAAATAGATGTCCTTGTCCGGATTTTCGCTTTCGAGAAACAGCATCTGTGCGACCACCAGATTGGCCGTCTGGTCGTTCACTTCGCCCACGAGGAACACGATGCGTTCCTTCAGTAGACGCGAATAGATATCATACGAGCGCTCGCCCCGGCCGCTCGTTTCCACGACGATCGGCACCAGACCGAGTGCCTGCGCTTCGAGATCCCGGGACGACTGGGAGGTCAACGTGTCCAGCATTTGGGCGCGAAAGGTCATGCAATGGATCCTTGTCTGGAGATAGTCTGAATATTTACCGCTGGACACAGGTTGGTGCAACGAGCCCGTATTCAAGTGCCGCCTGATGTATGCGCCGCACGACCTGATCCGGTACGTCACACATTTCCACGGCACAAAAAAACGGCGTGCGGGCCGTCGGTCGCTCCGACAGCCGGCACGCCGTTGCAGCGACGCTTACGCCTGCGCCGTTGCGCTTGCCAGTTCTTCGAAGCTCACTTCCTTGTCCGTCACCTTGGCCTTGCTGAGGACGAAGTCGACGACGTTGGCTTCAACGACATACGCTTCCATTTCAGCAAGACGTTGCTGGTTTGAATAATACCAGCGGACGACTTCCTTCGGGTCTTCATAGCTTTTCGCGAATTCGTCGACTTCGGCGCGGATCTGCTCCGGCTTCGCCTGCAGTTCGTTCGCCTTCACGAGTTCGGCCAGCACGAGGCCCAGCTTCACGCGGCGCTCGGCCTGCTCCTTGAACATCGCGGCCGGAATCGGCGCGTCCTTGGCGTTCGGCACACCGCGCTGCTCCAGATCCTGGCGAGCCATCGCGACGAGGCGCTCCTGATCCTGCTCGATGAGCGCGTTGGGTACGTCGAGTTCGGAGATCTTCAGCAGTGCGTCCATCACCTGATTCTTGACGATCGCCTGCGTGCGACGCTTCGCTTCACGCTCGAGGTTGTCCTTGATTTCGGCGCGCATCTTGGTCAGATCGCCATCCGCGATGCCGAGCGACTTCGCGAATTCGCCGTCGACTTCCGGCAGATGCGGCCATTCGATCTTCTTCATCGTGATCGTGAATTGCGCCGTTTTACCTGCCACTTCCTTGCCGTGGTAGTCGTCCGGGAACTTCAGGTCGAATTGCTTCGCTTCACCGGCCTTCAGGCCGAGCGCTGCTTTTTCGAATTCCGGCAACATGCGGCCTTCGCCGAGGATGAAGCTGAAGTCTTCGGCGGTACCACCCTGGAATGCTTCGCCGTCGAGCTTGCCGACGAAGTCGACCGTCACGCGATCGCCGTCTTTCGCGGCCGTGTCCGCGCCGCCGTCGCCGTGCTCGCCGGATTCGCCACGAGCGTGGAAATGCACGCGCTGCTTGCGCAGGATGTCCAGCGTGCGGTCGATTTCAGCTTCGCTGATCGTGGTCGTGGTGCGCTCGATTTCTGCGGTGGCGATGTCGCCCAGCTTCACTTCCGGGTACACCTCGAAGGTCGCGTCGAACGCGTAGCTGCCTTCGGCGGCGTCGGCCTTCGGCGCGAAGCTCGGCTGACCTGCGACACGCAGGTTTTCGGTGCGGCTGATGTCGAAGAATTCCTTGCCGACCTTGTCGCTCAGCACTTCGGCTTCCACCTGACCCGAATACTGTTGCGTCACCATCTTGAGCGGCACCTTGCCCGGGCGGAAACCCGGCATGCGCACGTTCTTCGCGAGTTGACGGATACGCGAATCCACTTCCTTCTGCACGGCATCCTTCGGCAGGGAAATCGTTACGCGGCGTTCGAGCTTGCCGAGGTTTTCAACAACGTTAGCCATGGCTTCAATCGTCCTAAAATTATTCGAGCGAATCAGTTATCTTCTCGTGCCGCCTGTCGATGTCGCTTGGCATCGGCGTCGCATCGGTTTGCGCCGATTGCACCGACCAGGCGCCTGCGCCGCGGGCTTGCAGGCCGCCGGCAGCACGGTTGAGTCCAAAGAGCCAAATATTTTAGCAAACTATTTGCGCGCCTAGCCGGGATTCGATCGTTGCATCGACTTTTCCCTGCATTCCTGGCGTTTGATGGCCATTTTCGAGAGGTTTGGACACGAACAGAGCGGTTTAGCCGCCGCCCCCATGCTGCTAAGCTAACGCACTCGGTCGAGGCACCGCCCGCAGCCGGTCGCCTCTCCCGCTTCAGCAACCGCCTACAACGACTCAAATCTCTCAGAGACATCATGCCGAATTCGTCGCCCTCGCCCGTCGTCGTCATCGCTCCTGATTCATTCAAAGGCTCGCTGAGCGCGGAACAGGTCGCGCAGGCGATCGCATCCGGCATCCAGCGCGCACGCCCCGACGCCAACGTACGCATCTGCCCGATGGCCGACGGCGGCGAAGGCACGCTCGAAGCCATGCTGACGAGCGGCGGCGAGCGCCGTGTGCTCAGCGTGCAAGGCGCGGCCGGTCCGGCGCGCGAAGCGCTGACGGGCCTGCTCGCGGACGGCAGCGCGATCATCGAAACGGCGGAGATCGTCGGCATAACCGATCCCGTCGGCATGGGCGTGCCGGTCGAGGCGCGCAGCACGCGCGGCATGGGCGAGGCGATTCGCGCGCTGCTCGACGCCGGTGTACGGCGCTTTTTCGTCGCGCTCGGCGGCAGTAGCACGAACGACGGAGGCGCTGGCCTGCTCATAGGCCTGGGCCTGAAGCTCTTCGACGCGCAAGGCAACGAGCTCGAGGGCACGCCCGGGCAGCTGGCGCGTGTTGCACGGCTCGACGCGTCGCAGCTCGATGCACGGCTTGCCGATACGCAGTTCATCGGCATGTCGGACGTCGACAATCCCCTCACCGGCGATCACGGCGCAACCGCCGTCTTCGGCCCGCAAAAGGGCGTGAAGCCCGAACAGGTCGCGTCGATCGACGCGGCGCTCGCGCGCTTTGCCGATCTGCTCGAAGCCGCGCTCGGCCGCACCGCGCGCGAGCAGGCGGGCGCCGGCGCGGCGGGCGGGCTCGGCTTCGCGCTGCACATGCTCGGCGCGCGGTTCGAGCCGGGCGCGGAAACGGTTGCGCGGCAGATCGGCCTCGATGCCGCACTTGCTGGCGCCGACTGGCTGATCACGGGCGAAGGCCGCTCCGACGTGCAGACGCTGCACGGCAAGGCGCCGTTCATCGCGTGTGCGCATGCGCGGGCCGCGGGTGTGCCCGCCACGCTGCTGTCCGGCGCGGTCGACCCCGCCGCGCTGCCGCGGCTTGCCGAATACTTCGGCGGCTGCTTTTCGCCGGCGCCGGGGCCGATCACGCTCGACGTCGCAATTCGCGACGCGGCTCGCCTGCTCACCAACGAAGCCGAGCAGCTGACGCGCCTGAAATACGGTATGCGTTGACCCACAAAACGGTTGCAGGAACAATCACAGCGCCGCGACCGTTTCACTCATCACGGGGTGACCATGAAGGACTCCGCCAAAGCCGGGCTCGAGCAGTTCCTCACGTACCGTCTGCATGTGCTGAACAAACTGGCCGATCGTGGTATCAGCGCGCGCTACGCGGCGAAACTCGACGTGACGCTGCCCGAAGCGCGGGTGATTGCGTCGGTGGGGTCGTTCGGGCCGTTCTCGATCATGGAACTGGCGCGCCATGCCAATCTCGACAAAAGCCAGGCGAGCCGCGCAGCCGAAGCGCTGATCCGGCAGGGACTCGTGCAGCGCGAAGCGAGTGCCGCCGACGGTCGCGTCGTGCTGGTTTCCCTGACGCAAGAAGGCCGAGCGCTCTATCGCAAGGTGATGCCGATCGCGCGCAAATGGAACGACGAATTGTTCGACTGTCTCGACGAAGAGGAAAGGGCCGCGTTCGGCACGGCGCTCGATAAAGTGATCAGAACGATGAGCGCACGGCAGTCATAACGCACGGCGAACCGGCTGTGTATGAAATGCGCCGTTTCACTTCAACGGGTGGCGCGTGTCAAAATCGAGCATTGGCCAACGCGCCTTCACCCTCTTTTTCATTCACGGACGTTTCAGTGGACATCAACAAGCAGGTCGCGGCACTCACCGCATCGGAACTCCAGACCGCCGGCGCGAGCCAGGCGACTGCAATCGCGCTCAGCGTCGTGCTGCGTCATCTTCGTTCGCCGGAGCTGGCGAAACAGTTGACGTCGGCATTTGAAAATCATCAGGCGGTCATGCTGCAAACGCCGTGGCCGGACCAGATGCTGCAGGCGTTCGAATCGACACGCCGCTTCCTCGAAGGCGCTGCGCTGGCAGAACTCCCGGGATCGCCGAAAGCGCCAGGAGCGCCGGGCGCCTGAGAGGGCCGCTGAGGACGACAACGGCCTTCCAGCAGCGGAAAAAGAAAAACCCCGCGGGTCCAGAGACTTGACGGGGTTCTTTCCGACTACCAATGAGTGGTGCGAGGGAGGGGACTCGAACCCCTACACCCTTGCGGGCGTCAGGACCTAAACCTGGTGCGTCTACCAATTTCGCCACCCTCGCGGCCGGGTACGCCGCGATGCGTCGCGCCCGAATGTCCTGTGCACTCCCAACCGCGCTAACCACGCGTCCGAAAGCGTAAGCGCGAGATTCTAACCGATTGATTCGCGCTTGTCTGCATCCAGCGGCATCTGCGCGCGCGGCGCCGATGCTACAATTTTCGGCTCGGCGAGAAACGCGCCGCGACTGACGCCGCCCCTTCTCGACAGCCCTTCCCCACACACCCATCCCGTGAATTTCGACGACTATTGCCAGCAGAAAGCGGCTCCCCCAGGATCGAGCACCTACTATGCGCTTCGCCAGGCTCGCGCAGCCAGTCAGCCGCTATTGACGGCGCTCTTCGCACTGCGTCGCGAGTTCGAGGAAACGGTGAAGGAAACCAGTGATCCGGCAGTCGGCCGCACGAAGTTCGCATGGTGGCAAAAAGAAATCGCCGCGCTCGCCGCTGGCAAGCCGTCGCATCCGGTTTCCGAGGCGCTCGCGGCCTACCTGCCCGACCCGCAAGCCGAATATCCCGCTCTTCAGGAACTGCTCACCGGTTTCGAGATGGATCTCGACCAGGCGCGCTATCTCGACTATGCGAACCTGCGGCGCTATGTGCGTGGCGTCGGCGGCAATTTTGCATCGCTGGTGTCACGCGCCGCGGCAACTGGATCCGCCAGCGATGCCGTGCAAACGTCGGAGTGGGCCGCCCCGCTCGGCGAGGCCCTGATGCTCGCGCAGTTCGTCGCCGAAACCGGTAACGATGCGCGCCACGGCCGTATCTACGTTCCGATCGACGAGATGCAGCGCTACAACGTCACCGCCGCCGATCTGATCAACCGCAAATACACCGACGCGTTCAGCGAGCTGATGCGCTTCCAGACGCATCGCGCGCGCGCCGCGGTTCAAACCGCGCTCGCCGAGGTGCCCAATGGCGCGCGGCGGGCGCAACGCACGCTACTCGCGCTCGCCGCGCTCGCGTTGGCATTGCTCGATGAAATCGAGCGCGACGGTTATCACGTGTTGCATCAGCGCATTGCGTTGACGCCGATCCGCAAGCTATGGATCGCGTGGCGCGCGAAATAGGCGCAGTGAGCGAAGAGGCAATCGCACTGAGAAGCTCAGCGCACTGAGCCGAGCACAAGCGCCCAGACTCATGGACGCTCAAGCCCGCAGCAACGGCAGCGGCTCGAACCGCTGCTGCAGAATCGCCGCCGCGTCGCGTCCCCACCAGGGCCGGAGCACGGTCGCATAAAGCTGGCGAAAATCCACGCCGACCGGCAGGCTGCCATTCCCGTCGAGGCGCGCAAGCATCGCCGGCACGCCCTACAAACCGCCCTGTACGCGACCGCCCTCAGGAAGTGCGGCGCCATCGCGCCGTGATCGCTACCGTTGCTCTGGTTCTCGCGCGGACGTCGCCCGAACTCCGCCTACGTCATGACGAGCGTCTCGTTCCTTTCGCGGTGTCAAGCAGCAGCTCACCAATATTGCCGAGCGCGTGTTGACGCAGCCGCCGATTCTGTCGCGCCATCAGATGCAGGCACTGGACCATGTCCTGCACCGACGTGAAGAGCGGGTGTGCCAGAAGAGCGTCATGCGTTCGCTGAGCGGCGCAGGCGTGTTCAGCATCTCGCGCACCCACCATGCCCGTAATAGTTCGTAACGCTGTTTGAACAGCTTTTGTTGCTCGCGACGCTGATCCAGTGTCCATGTGTCGCGCTCGGCGCGCCGGGGTCAATTCGCTCTGTCGGGTGGCGGTGATACGGCTTCCCTTGGGGAAATGCGCCGGTGCTGGCGACTCAACGGAACACGGAGCCGGCAATTGACTGCTGAAGATGCAACAGGATGTCGCGCGGCGATGCGCGCGCAAAAGACGCCGAAATGAAGTGACTACCGCTTGTACAACTCGCGCACGGCGTCTTCGATATGCTGCCGCAACAGCCGACGCTCTTCGGGTGTCATATGTCCGTCGCGGCGACGTTGGTCTAGATCAGGGGGAACCGAGGTACGCAGAATCACTTCAGAGGCAGGCTGATCGATGCTCGGCTTATGGTGGCTGGCTCTGCCATTGCCGGAGCGCGGCGCGTGCTCGCTTGCCATTCTGTCCGCGGGAGGCTGCGCATGGGCGAGCGTCGGACCCAATGTGCCTGCGAGCGTACCGGCTACCGCCAGTGTGATCACGCTTAGGCGCACATTTGGCCAAACCCCTCCCTTCATGTTGTTCCCTTCGTGGCGCGGCAACCGGCTACCTCAGATGCGTATACAAACCCCGGTAACAGCCGGGTGCGAGAGTTTTGTCGAGTGAAGTATCCACCGAACAGCCGCATTCAGTAAAGGAGTCTAAACGCGCATACTTTACGTCGCGCCACACCGCGGGTAAATTTTGTAACTGACTGTAACCCCATAAATGGTGTAACCGCGCACCACTTTCTAATCGCGCTAAGATGCCGACCATGGAAACCAAAAACCCTTCGAAAATCCTCGTCGTCGACGACGATCCACGCCTGCGTGATCTTCTGCGCCGCTATCTCGGCGAGCAGGGCTTCAACGTCTACGTCGCCGAAAATGCGCCGTCCATGAACAAGCTCTGGGTGCGCGAACGCTTCGATCTGCTCGTGCTCGACCTGATGCTGCCCGGTGAGGACGGCCTCTCGATCTGCCGGCGTCTGCGCGGCAGCAACGACCGCACACCGATCATCATGCTCACGGCCAAGGGTGAGGATGTCGATCGTATCGTCGGTCTCGAGATGGGCGCCGACGACTATCTGCCCAAGCCGTTCAATCCGCGCGAACTGGTCGCGCGCATTCACGCGGTGCTGCGTCGGCAGTCACCGTCCGAATTGCCGGGTGCCCCGTCCGAGACGACCGAGGTGTTCGAGTTCGGCGAGTTCGCGCTGAATCTTGCCACTCGAACGCTGACCAAGGCTGGTCAGGAAATTCCGCTCACCACGGGCGAATTCTCGGTGCTGAAAGTGTTTGCACGTCATCCGCGGCAACCGCTGTCGCGCGAAAAGCTGATGGAGCTCGCGCGCGGCCGCGAGTACGAAGTCTTCGACCGCAGCCTCGACGTGCAGATCTCGCGTCTGCGCAAGCTGATCGAACCCGATCCGGGCAGCCCGCGCTTCATTCAGACCGTATGGGGCCTTGGCTACGTGTTCATTCCCGACGGTGCAGCCTGAGTGTGTCCTCGACCAGAGTCGGCGCAAAGCACTGACTCTGATCCCATGCAAGAAAGTTTCTGTCTTTGACTTCACATAAGAAGGGCCCATGCGGATCGACCGGCGCCTCCTGACGCTCGCGTTCGGTGGCCTTTTCTGGCGCACGTTTCTGCTGATCGCACTGTTGATCGCAGTCAGTCTCGCCGCGTGGTTCCAGAGCTTTCGCGTGATCGAGCGGGAGCCGCGCGCGCAGCGCGTCGCTCTGCAACTCGTCGCGATCGTCAAGCTCACGCGCACCGCACTCCTCTATTCCGATCCAGACCTGCGGCGCGCGCTGCTGCAGGATCTGGAGAGCAATGAAGGGGTGCGCGTGTACCCGCGCGAAGCCACCGACAAATACAAACTACAGCCCGACGAATCGCTGAATCGCCTGATCGAGCACGACATCCGCAGCCGCCTCGGCGACGACACCGTGATCGCGCAAAGCGTGAACGATATCAACGGCGTGTGGATCAGCTTCAAGATCGACGACGACGATTACTGGGTCGCGCTCGATCGCGATCAGCTCGACAACGCGAGCGGCCTGCAATGGGCCGGCTGGGGCGTGTTCGCGCTCGCGCTCTCGCTGTTCGGCGCGGCGTTCATCACGAGTCTGGTGAACCGGCCGTTCGCGCGTCTGGCGATGGCCGCGCGCAGGGTCGGCTCGGGGCAATCGCCCGAACCGCTGCCTGAGCGCGGCATGGGCGTCGCCGCCGAAACCAATCGAAGCTTCAACCAGATGGTGCGCGACCTCGAACAGCTCGAGGCCGACCGCGCGCTGATGCTCGCGGGCATCTCGCACGATCTGCGCACACCGCTCGCGCGGCTGCGGCTCGAAACCGAAATGAGCCCGTCCGACCAGGCCACCAAGGACGCGATGGTCGACGACATCGAGCAGATGGACTTGATCATCGGCCGCTTCCTCGATTACGCGCGCCCTGTGCAGCGCGTGCCGGAACCTGTCGACCTCTCGGTGATCGCGGGCGAACTCGCCGCGCGCATGCAAAGCGAGGACAGCATGCGGCTGATCACGCGGCTCGCACCCTCCGCAGTGATCGAGGCCGATGAAACCGACATGCGGCGGGTGGTCGGCAATCTGCTCGAAAACGCGCGCAAATACGGCGGCAGTGAAGGCGACGGCGTGCCGCACGTGATTCTCGAAACGCGCGTGTCGCATTCGCGCGTCGAACTCTCGGTGGTCGACGAAGGCCCCGGTATTCCCGAAGATCAGCTCGCGCTCGTTACCCGGCCGTTTTATCGCGTGAATTCGGCGCGCACCCAGGCCAACGGCACAGGACTCGGCATGGCCATCGTGCAGCGGCTCGTCGCGCGGTATCGCGGCGCGCTGCGTCTGCGCAACCGCTCGCCGGGACCTGGGCTCGAAGTGACGATCGAGTTTCCGCTCGCAAAAGGCGCGTAAGCCGACGACCCACCGATCGTCACGCTGCCGCCATTCGATACATGCCGTTGTTGCGACTTCGAAGGAGTTCTTGCATGAAAACCGTTGGCGACAAACTCGAAGCGTTCACCGTCATCGCCGCCAAGCCGGGCTTCAATGACCACGAGGAACTCGGCGTCTCGGCGTTCGAATACATCACCGAACAGTCGTTTCCAGGCAAGTGGAAAATCATCTACTTCTATCCGAAGGATTTTTCGCTGATCTGCCCGACGGAAATCGTCGAGTTCAGCAAGCTCGTCAAGGCGTTCGAGGATCGCGGGGCCGTGGTGCTCGGCGGCAGCGTCGACAATGAATACGCGAAACTCGCGTGGCGCCGCGAGAACAAGGAACTCGACCGGCTCAACCACTACTCGTTCGGCGACGTGAAAGGCGAGCTGATCGACCAGCTCGGTGTGCGCGACAAGGAAGCGGGCGTCGCGCTGCGCGCGACCTATATCGTCGATCCGGACAACACGATCCAGCACGTGTCGGTCAACAATCTGTACGTGGGGCGCAATCCCGAAGAAGTGCTGCGCATCCTCGACGGCCTGCAAACGGAAGAGCTGTGTCCGAGCAATCGGGCGATCGGCGGCGCGACGCTCTGAGCGGCACGCTCGATCACCCGTGCAAAACCCAGCTTAGCCCCTGATCAACAGCACCGCGGCCTGTGCCTCGATGCCCTCGCCGCGGCCAAGATAACCGAGCTTCTCGTTCGTCTTCGCCTTAACGTTCACGCGCTCGACCGGCAAACCGAGGTCCGCCGCGATATTGGCGCGCATTCCTTCGATATGCGGCGCGAGCTTCGGCGCCTGCGCGATCACGCTGCTATCGACGTTGCCGATCTCGAAACCCGCCGCCTTCACGCGCGCCACGCATTCGCGCAGCAACACGCGGCTGTCCGCTCCCGCAAACTTCGCGTCGGTATCCGAGAAATGCGTGCCGATGTCACCCAATGCCGCCGCACCGAACAGCGCATCCGTGATCGCGTGCAGCAGCACGTCCGCGTCCGAGTGGCCGAGCAGCCCGCGCTCGTACGGAATCGTCACGCCGCCGATGATCAACGCGCGGCCCGGCACCAGCGCATGCACGTCGTAGCCTTGCCCAATTCTGAAATCCATGTGCGTCATATCCTCAAGTGCTGAAGCTTTAGCGCTTCTTTAGAGCCTTCAAATCATGTCAACGGCCGACGGCCAGACGTCACGAACCGGCGCCGCGGCTCAGAATCGCCTCGGCCAGATCGAAATCCTCCGGGTACGTCACCTTGAAGTTGCGCAGGCTGCCTTGCACGAGCTTCGGCGCATGGCCCGACCATTCGATCGCGCTTGCCTCGTCGGTCAGATCGTGGCCGTCGGCCTGCGCGCGCAGGATCGCCTCGCGCAACATGCCGATGCGGAACATCTGCGGCGTCTGCGCCTGCCACAAGCCGTCACGCGACTCGGTGCGGGCGATGCGGCCATCGACCGACGCGCGGTCGAGACGCTTCAATGTATCGGCCACCGGCAATGCCATGATGCCGCCGACCGCGTCGTCCTTGAGCGAACCGATCAGCGTGCGGATCAGCGCGGGCGTGATGCCCGGGCGGGCCGCGTCGTGCACGAGCACCCAGTCGTCGTCGTGGGCGCCGAATTCGGCAAGCGCATGCAGACCGTTGAGCACCGAAGCCTGGCGCGAAGCGCCACCGACGCGCCGCACGGCGAAGCGCAGATTGCCAAAGCGGCGCGCGTCGAAGTGCTGGTCGTCGGGCGCGATCACGACGAGGGTCTGGGCGAATTCGCTGCAGGCGTCGAACGCGGCGAGCGAGTAATGCAGCATGTCGCGACCGGCAACAGTGCGGTATTGCTTGGGCATCACGGCGCCGGAACGGCTGCCGGTGCCTGCGCAAGGGATCAGGGCGAAGAGACGGGAAGTCACGAGTGCGGATGCCGCCAGGTCAAAGTGAAGGACGGATTTTATAATAGGTCCTTCGCATCCACGCCCGTAGACGCGTAAACTTGGCCGTCGCGTGAACCCCGAGCCGCTTTTTCTCCTTTATGCCAGACATCGCCGCATCCTCGCAGTCCTCCTCGCCCGTCGCGCTCGTGAAGGCCGGCCAGCGTTTCGTCTTCGACGGCACGCGCGGTTCGTCCGACGCACTGCTGATCGCCCGCTACCATCTTGCGTATCGCGAGAAGATGCCGCTGCTTGCGGTGGTCTGCGAAAGCGCGGTCGATGCGCAGCGCTTGTCGCAGGAAATCGGTTTCTTCGCTCCCGAGGCGCGCGTGCGACTCCTGCCCGACTGGGAGACGCTGCCTTACGACACGTTTTCGCCGCATCAGGACCTCGTGTCCGAGCGGCTCGCCACGCTGCATGATCTCGGCGAAGGCCGCTGCGACATCCTGCTCGTACCGGCCACGACGGCCTTGTACCGGATGCCGCCCGCGTCGTTTTTGGCGGCCTACACGTTCTCGTTCTCGCAGGGCGAGCGGCTCGATGAGGCGAAGCTGAAGGCGCAGTTGACGCTCGCCGGCTACGAGCACGTGAGCCAGGTCGTGCGTCCCGGCGAATACTGCGTGCGCGGCTCGCTGCTCGATCTGTTCCCGATGGGCTCGCCGTTGCCGTACCGGATCGACCTGTTCGACGACCAGGTCGACTCGATCCGGGCGTTCGATCCCGACACGCAGCGCAGCCTCTATCCGGTCAAGGACGTGCGCCTGCTGCCAGGCCGCGAATTCCCGTTCGACGAAGCCTCGCGCACCGCATTCCGCAGCCGCTGGCGCGAGACCTTCGAGGGCGATCCGAGCCGCGCGTCGATCTACAAAGACATCGGCAACGGCGTGCCGTCGGCGGGCATCGAATACTATCTGCCGCTGTTCTTCGAGGAAACGGCCACCCTCTTCCATTACCTGCCCGAAGGCTCGCAGCTCGCCTTCGTCGGCGATCTGGAAGCGGCGATCCGGCGCTTCACCAACGACACGAAGCAGCGCTTCAACTTCCTCTCGCACGATCGCGACCGGCCGATTCTCGAACCGCAGAAGCTGTTCCTGTCGGATCAGGATTTCTTCACGTTCGCGAAGCCGTTCGCGCGCCTCATGCTGCCAGCGAACACCGACGGCGCCTGGTCGAGCGCGTTGCCGAACCTCGCGATCGACCGTCACGCCGACGACCCGGTCTCGGCGCTGCGCGCGTATCTCGCCACGACACCGAACCGCGTGCTGTTCGCCGCCGAATCGGCGGGCCGCCGCGAGACGCTGCTGCAACTGCTCGCCGACAACCAGCTGAAGCCCGCCCCAGCCGACAGCTTCGCCGACTGGCTCAAGAGCGAGGCGCCCTTCTCGCTCGGCGTCGCGCCGCTCGCGAGCGGCTTCGCGGTGCCGGGCGAAGGCATCGCGATCATCACCGAAACGGAGCTCTACGGGCCGCTCGCGCGCCGCGCGGGCCGCCGCCGCCAGGAACAGGCGAGCAATGTCGATTCGATGGTGCGCGATCTGTCCGAGCTGAAGGTCGGCGACCCGGTCGTGCATTCGCAGCACGGCATCGGCCGCTATATGGGTCTCGCGACGATGGACCTCGGCGAAGGCGAAACCGAGTTCCTGCATCTCGAATACGCGGGCGACAGCAAGCTCTACGTGCCGGTCGCGCAACTGCATGTCATTTCGCGCTATAGCGGGGCCGATCCGGAAAGCGCGCCGCTGCACGCGCTCGGTTCGGGCCAGTGGGAAAAGGCCAAGCGCAAGGCCGCGCAGCAGATCCGCGACACCGCCGCCGAACTGCTCAATCTGTACGCGCGCCGTGCCGCCCGCGAGGGCCACGCGTTCGCGCTCGAACCGAAGGACTATGTGAAGTTTGCCGAGAGCTTCGGTTTCGAGGAAACACCGGACCAGGCCGCAGCGATCGCGGCCGTGATCGGCGACATGACGAGCGGCAAGCCGATGGACCGCCTCGTGTGCGGCGACGTCGGCTTCGGCAAGACCGAAGTCGCGCTGCGCGCGGCGTTCATCGCGGTGATGGGCGGCAAGCAGGTCGCGCTGCTGTCGCCGACCACGCTGCTCGCCGAACAGCACACGCAAACCTTCAGCGACCGCTTCTCCGACTGGCCGGTGCGCATCGCCGAGCTGTCGCGCTTCAAGTCGACGAAGGAAGTGAACGCGGCGATCCGGCAGATCAACGAAGGCGCGGTCGATATCGTGATCGGCACGCACAAGCTGCTGTCCTCGGATGTGCAGTTCAAACGGCTCGGGCTCGTGATCATCGACGAGGAGCATCGTTTCGGCGTGCGTCAGAAGGAGGCGCTGAAGGCGCTGCGCGCCGAGGTCGACGTGCTGACGCTGACCGCGACGCCGATCCCGCGCACGCTCGGCATGGCGCTCGAAGGCCTGCGCGATTTCTCGGTGATCGCGACCGCGCCGCAGAAGCGCCTCGCGATCAAGACCTTCGTGCGGCGCGAGGAAGACGGCGTGATTCGCGAAGCGATGCTGCGCGAGCTGAAGCGAGGCGGCCAGGTCTACTTCCTGCACAACGAAGTCGAGACGATCGAGAATCGCCGGCAGATGCTCGAAGCGCTGGTGCCCGAAGCGCGCATCGCGGTCGCGCACGGACAGATGCACGAGCGCGAGCTGGAGCGCGTGATGCGCGATTTCGTCGCCCAACGCGCGAACGTGCTGCTCTGCACGACGATCATCGAAACCGGCATCGACGTGCCGAGCGCGAACACGATCCTGATCCATCGCGCCGACAAGTTCGGTCTCGCGCAATTGCATCAGCTGCGTGGCCGCGTCGGACGCTCGCATCACCAGGCGTATTCGTACCTGCTCGTGCACGATCCGCAAGGTCTCACCAAGCAGGCGCAACGGCGCCTCGAAGCGATTCAGCAGATGGAGGAACTGGGCTCCGGCTTCTATCTGGCCATGCACGATCTCGAAATCCGCGGCACCGGCGAGGTCCTCGGCGACAAACAGTCGGGCGAGATTCTCGAGATCGGCTTCCAGCTTTATACCGACATGCTCAACGACGCGGTGAAGGCGCTCAAGAACGGCAAGGAGCCGGACCTCACCGCGCCGCTCGCCGCGACCACCGAGATCAACCTGCATACGCCGGCGATCCTGCCGTCGGACTATTGCGGCGACGTGCAGGAGCGTCTGTCGCTGTACAAGCGTCTCGCGAACTGCGAACACAACGATTCGATCGACGGCATTCAGGAAGAGTTGATCGACCGCTTCGGCAAGCTGCCGCCGCAGGCGCATGCGCTGGTGGAAACGCATCGTCTGCGGCTCGCCGCGAAGCCGCTTGGCATTTCGAAGATCGATGCGGGCGAAGCGGTGATCGGCCTGCAGTTCGTCCCGAATCCGCCGGTCGACGCGATGCGGATCATCGAGATGGTGCAAAAGCACCGGCATATCAAGCTCGCGGGTCAGGACAAGCTGCGTATCGAAACGCGCAGCCCGGATCTCGCGGTGCGTGTCGCGACCGTCAAGGAGACCTTGCGCGCGCTCGGAGCGCCCAGCCGCGGCACAGCGGCCGCGCCCGCGCGCTGAGCGCTGAGCGCGGGGTGAAGGGCTGCAGGAACCGAAGAAAACGGGGGGACGTCCCCCGTTTTTCGCATCGATGCTGCGCTGCGCCAACGCGGCACCGGCTCACGGAAGACCTTGAGAGCATCCAATTTGGGATATGATCGATAGACTCTAATGCCGGAGTCATGTCATGCCTCAAGTCGCTGAAACGGCGCAATCGTCGCAGTCTTCCGCCTCCCTCGCTGCTCCCGCATCTCCGGTATCTCTGCCCTGGGTCACCCGTCTCGTATCGATGGACACGGTGAGCCGCAATCCGAATCTCGGCCTGATCGAAACCGTGCGCGACGCGTTGCGCGCGGCCGGCGTCGAGGCGACGCTCACGCACGGCAAGGGCGGCCAATGGGCGAACCTGTTCGCGACGATACCCGCGCACGATGGCGAAACGAACGGCGGCGTCGTGCTGTCGGGCCACACGGACGTCGTGCCGGTGGACGGCCAGCAATGGGACAGCGATCCGTTCAAGCCCGAGATCCGCGGCGACAAGCTGTACGGCCGCGGTACGTGCGACATGAAGGGCTTCATCGGCGCAGCGCTCACCCTCCTGCCGGACATGCAGCGCACGAAGCTCGCGAAGCCGATTCACTTCGCGCTGTCGTTCGACGAGGAAATTGGCTGCGTCGGCGCGCCGCTCATGATCGCCGATCTGATGAAGCGTGGGGTGAAGCCAGACGGCTGCATTGTCGGCGAGCCGACCAGCATGCGCCCGATCATCGCGCACAAGGGCATCAACGCGTATCACTGCTGCGTGCGCGGCCAGGCCGCGCATTCGTCGCTGACGCCGAAGGGCTTGAACGCGATCGAGTACGCGGCACGCCTGATCTGCTACATCCGCGACATGGCCGACCAATTCCGCGAGCAAGGCCCGTTCGACGAACTGTACGACGTGCCGTTCAGCACCGCGCAGACCAGCACGATCACGGGCGGCAACGCGGTCAACACGGTGCCGGCCGAGTGCCGGTTCCAGTTCGAATTCCGCAATCTGCCGACGCTCGATCCCGAGCAGATCTTCGCGCGCATCGACACTTACGCGCGCGAAACGCTGCTGCCGAAAATGCTGCGCGAGCATCCGTCGGCCGCGATCGAGATCACGAAGATCGCCGCGGCGCCCGGCCTCGATTCGTCCGAACAGGCCGCGATCACGCAGCTCGTGCGCGCGCTGACGGTCGACCAGGACAAGCGCAAGGTCGCATACGCCACCGAAGCGGGCCTCTTTTCCAACGCCGGTGTTCCGAGCATCGTCTGCGGTCCCGGCGACATCCAGCAGGCGCACAAGGCGAACGAATTCGTCGAGCTCGAGCAGCTCGTCGCGTGCGAGCGCTTTTTGCACAAGTTCATCCACAGCATGTCGGTCGAGGCCGCTTAGCCTCCTTCGTTGCAGCGGCGCGCAGCCGCACTGAACCAGCGCGCCGCGCAACGAGTCTTACCGATACCGACGACTCCGGAGCGACCGCCATGTCCAGCGCCATGCCGCAGCACACGGATCACACGATCGACGGCGAGCCGATCCCCACGCTCGACGACATCGCCGCGCAGCACTTTGCGTTGACGCCGTGGGTCGCGCGCACGCCGGTGTTCGACCGGCTCGACTTCGGGTCGCTGCACGGCACCGTCGTCAACTTCAAGTTCGAACTGCTGCAGGCCGGCGGCAGCTTCAAGGCACGCGGTGCCTTCACGAACCTGCTCGCGCTCGACGATGCGCAAAAGAGCGCAGGCGTCACCTGCGTATCGGGTGGCAATCATGCGGTGGCCGTCGCCTATGCGGCGATGCGGCTGGGCGTCAGCGCGAAAGTCGTGCTGTTCAGCGCAGCCAATCCTGCGCGCGTCGCGCTATGCCGCGAGTACGGCGCCGACATCGTGTATGCCGAAGATCTCGCCGAAGCGTTCGAGCTGGTACGCCACATCGAGGCCGAGGAAGGCCGGTATTTCGTGCATCCGTTCAACGGCTATCGCACGGTGCTCGGCTCGGCCACGCTCGGCTACGAATGGGCGACCCAAACGCCCGACCTCGAAGCGGTGATCGTGCCGATCGGAGGCGGAGGACTCGCGGCCGGCGTCTCCACGGCGCTGCGGCTCGCGAATCCGAACATGCATGTGTACGGCGTCGAGCCCGAAGGCTCGGACGTGATGCGCAGGAGCTTCGCCGCCAACCACACGGTCAGAATGGGCCATATGTACAGCATCGCCGATTCGCTGATGTCGCCGCATACCGAACAATACAGCTACGAATTGTGCCGCCGCCATATCGATCGGCTCGTGACGGCGTCGGACGACCAGTTGCGCGCGGCAATGCTGATCCTCTTCGATCAGCTAAAGCTCGCGGTCGAGCCGGCCTGCGCGGCCGCTACCGCGGCGCTGCTTGGGCCGCTGCGCGACCCGTTGCAGGGCAAACGCGTAGGTGTGCTGCTGTGCGGCACCAACATCGACCCGGTCAGTTTTGCCGCGCATCTGGAGCGCGCGCGTCATGGAGCGTCACAGTTTCCACATTAGCGACGCGCAACGAATCGCCCTGGTGCAAGGCGGCTAAGGCACTAGCCGATCCGCCTCAGGTTGGTATTATTCGGCTATCGATATCAGGGGAGGTGCACCCATGAGCATGATCCAGGAATTCAAAGAATTTGCCCTCAAGGGCAATGTGATGGATCTGGCGGTCGGTGTGATTATCGGCGGCGCTTTTTCCACCATCGTCAATTCCGTGGTCAAAGACCTGATCATGCCGGTTGTCGGGCTCGCTACCGGCGGCCTCGATTTTTCCAATATGTACATTCGCCTCGGCCATATTCCGGCGAATTACAAAGGGAATCCGGAATCGTATAAAGACCTGCAAACGGCGGGCGTGGCGGTGATCGGCTACGGTTCGTTCATTACCGTGCTGATCAACTTCATCATTCTCGCGTTCATCATTTTCATGATGGTCAAGTTCATCAACAATCTGCGCAAACCGGCCGAAGCCGCGCCGGCCGAGCCGCCGCCGACACCAGAAGACGTGCTGCTGCTGCGCGAGATCCGCGATACGCTGAAAAATCAGCAGCGCTAGGTTCTCAGGCGCCCTTGCGCGCCTTCAATTGCGCCGCGCTTTCCATCATCGTTTCGAGCTGGCCGAAATTGACAGGCTTCGTCAAATGCGACGTGAAGCCCGCGCTCAAACAACGGCGCACGTCCTCGTCGGTGCCGAAGCCGGTCAGGGCGACCGCAGGCACGTCCGACTGTTCGCGAAACGCCTTGATGAAATCGAGGCCGGTGCCATCAGGCAACCCGACATCGCTGACGACCAGATCGAAGCTGCGCAGCTGCGTCGCCGCAAGCGCATCGTCGACGCGCCCGACCACCGTCACGTCATGGCCGACGCTGCGCATCAACTGCGCCATCACGTCGGCGGTATCGATGTGATCCTCGATCAGCAGCACCGTCAGCGAGCTTGCCGGCTGCGCCGTGCTCGGCACGATGACCGGCTGAGCGGCGGCCGGCGCCGCGGCGGTCGGCAGCGTGATCGTGAAGGTCGCGCCGCAATGCGGACCGGGGCTCTGCGCGGTCACGGTACCGCCGTGCACGTCGGTCAAAGCCTTCGTGATCGCGAGACCCAGACCGAGGCCGCCGAACTGCCGCGTCATCTTCTGGTCGCCCTGCTCGAACGCATTGAACAGCTTGCCGATCTGCTCGGGCTCGATGCCGATGCCGGTGTCTTCGACCGAGATCTGCACCTGCATGCGTTCGTCGCGCGTGCGCACATAGATATGACCGCCGTCCGGCGTGAACTTCGCGGCGTTGCGAATCAGGTTCCACAGCATCTGTTGCAGGCGCGCGCGATCGGCGAGCACGTAGTGATGCGTCGCGTGCTTCTCGACATGCACGTCCTGCTGCTTGACCTGGATTTCGCTGCGAAAGAGTTCGAGCACGCTGTCGATCACCTCGTGCACGTCGACGGTCTCCAGCGACAGCCGAAGCTTGCCGTTCGCGACGCGCGTGAGATCGAGCAGGTCGTCGATCAGCCGCGCCTCCAGCTCGACGTTGCGGCGGATCATCCGCACGCTCGCGCGTGCCTGCTCGGGCAGCCCGGGGATCATCTCGAGCACGCTCGCGCCCGCGAGCACCGGCGTGAGCGGCGTGCGCAATTCGTGGGAGAGCATCGCGAGAAAACGGTCCTTCGCGCGATTCGCTTCTTCAGCGGCCTGGCGCGCGGCCTGCTCCGACTCGAGCAGTCGCTCGCGCTCCTCGATCGCCTCGCGCTGCGAGTGGATGTCGGTGCAACTGCCGAACCATTTGCTGACGTTGCCATCGGCGTCGCGCATCGCGACCACCCGCACGTCGAACCAGCGGTACTCGCCGTCGTGCCGGCGAATCCGCATCTCCTGGCGATAGTCGCCGCTGCGGCTCGCGACCGCCTGTAGCCAGCTGCGCCGGATCTGCTCGCGATCGTCGGGATGCACGGCGTCGAGCCAGGCGAGACCGTGCGAGCCGTGTTCGGGCAAGCCGGTGTAGTCGCGCCACTGCTTCGACAGGAAGTCGCAATTTCCGGCCGCGTCGCAAGTCAGCACGAGATGCGGCAACGCTTCCGAGAGCGTCCGGTAGTGCAGTTCGCGATCGCGCAGCAGCAGCGCCTCGTCGGACGCGCGTTGCAGCCGTACCTGCGAGAGCACGCGCTCCACGGCTTCCGGCAGATAGTCGAGATAGTCACCGGACTTCGGCACCACGTCGGACACGCCTGAGCGCAGCGCTTCGATCACGCGCGATTCGTCGGTGAAGCCGGTCACGAGAATCGCCGGAATGCGCACGCCCTCCGCGCGCAGACGCCTGAAGAAATCGAGCCCGGTCTCGGGACCGCTCAGCTGATAGTCGAGCACAAGCAGATCGGGGCCGCCGTTCGCGAGGCGCTCGCGGGCCGCCTCGACGCCGGCGCAGATCGCCACCCGGCAGCCGGCGCGCTCGAGTGACTTGCGCGCGAGTCGCAAGATGCCTTCGTCGTCATCGACGACCAGCACGTATGCGGCGTGCGGCGTGGACACTTCTTGGGTCATGCAGATCTTCTCTGGGTCAGTTCGGGGCTTATCTTGTCATGAACGGCTTTCGGACAGCTTCAGGGCGGCGCGAGCCGATGCCCCGGCGGCAGCTTGACCACTTGCAGGAAGAAGCCGAGCCGGCGCACGGCCTCGATGAACGCATCGTATTCGACCGGCTTGCAGATATAGACGTTGCAGCCGAGCTCGTAGCAGCGCGCGATTTCGCGCGGATCGTCGGTGGTGGTCAGCACGATCACCGGCACCGCGGCGGTCTCGGGGGCTTCCTTCAGACGCCGCAGCACCTCGAAGCCGTCGACGCGCGGCATCTTCAGATCGAGCAGCACGACGAAATTCGCGAGATTTTCGCGCGATGGATACGGACGGCCGTCGGCGTCGGTCAATGGCTGCGCGGGCGCGGGGCCGAAGAAATAATCGAGCGCCTGCTGGCCGTCGCGAAAGCGCATGAAGCCGTTCGAAATGCCGGCGCGGCGCAGATTGCGCTCGACAAGCGTCGCGTGACCGTCGTCGTCTTCGATCAGAACGATGCTGACCGTTTGCGCGTGATTCATAGGCTCTCCGTACCAACGATTCGTCATGCGTGCCGCGGCCAGGATGGCGGCGTCACTGCTCGCGCCGGCATGCGCCGCGCTCACAGGCGCACCGGCTGTTCGGGCAGTACCACGAAAAACGTCGAGCCCGCGCCTTCAGCCGATTCGACCCAGACGCGCCCGCCGTGCCGCTCGACCGTGCGCCGCACCAGCGCCAGACCGATCCCCTCGCCGCTCGCGACGTCCCCGTGCAGACGCTGGAATGCGCGAAACACCTTCGACAGATACCCGGCCGGAATACCGAGCCCATTGTCGCGGACGTAATAGGTGCGCATACGGGCCGCGCGCGGTTCGCTCTCGTCGACAGGTCCGGGCTCCAGCGCGCCGACCTCGATGCGCCCGCGGCGCGCCGGATCGAGAAAATTCAGCGCATTGCCGATCAGGTTGCTGAAGACCTGCTCGATCGCCGCCGGGTCGCCCCATGCGGGCGGCAGCTCGCGCACCGTGACGCTCGCCGCGCGCTGCTCGATCGCGCCTTGCAGCGCATCGACGACGCGCGCCACCGCGCGTCCGACGCTGACCCGCTGCCACTGGTATTCGAGCCGTCCCGCGCGCGAGATGCGCAGGAGCGCGTCGATGATCGCCGCCGCGCGCGCGACCGCGGTGCGCAAATAGTGCAGCGATTCGCGCACGTCGCCGTCGAGGATCTGCGTCATGCGCCGCTGCTCACGCTCAGGCAGGCGAGCCTGCCCGATGATGCCGTCGAGCTCGTCGCACGATACGTGCAGCTCCTTCGAAAAACCCTGCAGATTGACGAGTGGCGAGCGCAGATCGTGCGACACGCTGTAGATGAACATCTCGTTGTCCTGCGTTTCCTGGCGCAATTCCTCATTGACGGCTGCCAGTTGCAGCGCGCGTGTTTCGAGCTGCGTCTTCAGGGCCTCCTGTTCGGCTTCGGCCTCGCGCAGTCGCGCGTCGGTCTGATGCAGCACCGTGTCGAGCGCGGCGATTTCGTCGCTGCCCGACAATGGCGCCGCGAGCGGCCGGCCGCTGCCGAGCCGCTCGGCGTTATCGGTCAGGACTTCGAGGCGTTGGCCGATGCCGCGCGCGAACACGAACGCGGTGACCGCCCAGATCAGCATCGAACCGAACACGGCAGCGATGAGCGCGCGCTGCTGAAGCTCGCGCCGCTCTCCAAGCGCGGTCGACTGCTCGAGGTCGAGTTGCGCCGCCGCCGCGCCGAACTGGGCCAGCTCGTCGCGGAACACGGCGATCTGTTGCGGCAACGCGCCGGTTTCGAGCGCGATATAGGGGCGCAGACTGCGCCCCTCGTGCAACGCCCGCGAAATGGCGACGCTCTGTTCGCGATACGCGTCGATCGCGCGCCGCATATTGCGTACGCGCTCGGCCTGGGATGGCGTTTCGGCGACCAGCGTATCGAGCTTCGCGAACCGGTCGTTCAGGTCGACCCACACCGCATGGCGGTCGATCAGCGAAGCGTCGCCCGTCACCATGGCCGTGCGCACGCGCGCGGCCTGACGCAGCAGCGGATCGACGATGGCCGACGACTGGTAAAGGATCTGCTTGCTGTTGTCGACCCACTGCGCGGCCTGCGCGGTCTGCTCCTGGGTATCGAAGACGACCCCGAGCAGCGCGAGTTCGACCACGCTCGGTACCGCGATCAGCAGCAAGCCTTTGGTGAATAGTTTCATGGTCCCGTCAGGGCGTTCAGGCTGTGATTCAGGCTGTCACTCGAACGGCGGGGCTCGCGCACACCCGTCGCGCCCCTTGAGGCGGGCGCGGCGCGGCCAGAGCGGCCATTATCGACGTGAATTTGAGATATTTCAACGGCGCGCCAGCAAGCGCCCGACCACATAAAAATGACTTTTTTATTGGGATGGGATGTTTTTTCGGCGCTGCCTGCGTCTATGATGGAGACAAGGTGTGCTGGGATGCGAATGCGCGCGGCGAGGCGGTTCGGCATGATTCGTGCGGGAGGCGGTGAGCGATGCAGTAGCGTCGAATCATCGTGAATCCGGCCTTGTCGTATGCTATAAAAGATCGACGTGCGGCGCGCGAAAGCCGGGAGTGGTCGCATGAGGACGCAGCGTTTCTTGCAATTCCTTTTCAGGCGAATTTTTATGTCCTTCCCGAAAAAGCGTAAGCGCGCGAAGGTGGACGGCGACGAGTCGTTCCTCGCGGTTCTGCGGCATTTCAAGCCGTTCGGTCAGCTCGACACCAAGATCGCCCGTGCCCGTGCGCAGGATGAACCCGTGCTCTATGCGCATGCGCTACCCGGACTCGATGTACTGCTATGCAGTGTGCGCGGCGCGCAGCCCCCCTATCCCGCACCGGCCGAGTTGCGGCGGCGCTGCATCGAATCCATTACCAACGCGCTGGAGCAGCCGCTCGATGGTCTCGAGAACGGCGGCTACTGGTACGAGTCGGACGGCTTCGGCTTCCTCGTGTTCGCGAGCCGCGCGCGCGGCAAGATTCTGACGGAGTTCGGCGCGACGCGGATCGGTACCCGCCGCGGCGTGCGTCGTCAGGATGCGGCCGGCGATGCAGCACCGCGCTCGCTCAGATAGCGTCATCAGGCGCCCTGAAGTTCAGCGCTACTGACAGCTTGTCCTGTCGTATCTCGCCGGTCATCCGGCATCCCATCTTCGGCATGGCCGCAGGCCGCGCCGACAGCATCAACTCCCCTTGTATTCGGCCGCGCTCGCCGGCGACAGCGCGGCGGGCTTGCGACCCGAAACGGCCGGCTTGGACGCGCCGCCCGAGGACTCGTTGACCGGCGCGCCCTCGTGCGAGACCGGTGTGTTCGGCTGCTTGACGCCCGGCGGCGGCGCCTTGGGCATCTGCTGGGCCTGCGCGAGCAATTTCGTACATGCAAGCGGCTTGTTGTTGCTCGGCGCGAGCAGCGGGATCAGTGCCGCGAACGGATTGATCAGCCCGAGGCCGACCGCCGCGCCCCCACGCAACGCGAGCGCGGCCGCATTGACGCCGACGCGCGGGTCCTTCAACGTGCCCTTCACGTACAGCGGAGAACGCAGCGAAAGGACCCGGAAGCCCTTCGTGTGCGGATGCACGCCAAGGTCCAGCGTCTCGTCACGCAGATTCACGTGACCGTCGATGTTGATCACCGCGTCGCCGGTATCGAGCGCGAACACACGCGCCTCGAGCACACCGTCGGTGGCGATGAAATTGGCGGCCGCGCAGTTGATCTGCACGTCGCGATCGCCGAACAGCTTTTCATACACGACGTTCGCGACGTTCAGCCCCGCCGCCTCCATCAGCAGACGGCTTACGGTGCCCTCGGTGACGAGGGCCTTCAGCTCGCCGTTCGAAGTCGCCGCGAGCGCCGCGGGCGAATTGCCGGTCGCGGACAGCGACGCATCCCCGTTGATCTCGCCGAGCGCGTTCTGCATCGTCTTGAAGTTCGGGAACAACTGCTTCAACTTCAGATGCCGCGCCGACATGGCAAAGCGCCCCTTCAGCGGCGCCCCGCTGCCATCGAGGTGAATGTCCGACGCGAGCGAGCCGCCCGCGACGCCGAACTTCAGCGGCACGAGCGACAGCACGCCATCGGTCATCACGACGTGGGTGTACAAATCCGTGATCGGCAGATTCGGGTTCTTGACGATGCGCCGGCCGGCGTACTTGACGTCGGCGTCGATCGCCTTCCAGCGGTCGGTGTGGAACTCTTCGGCCGGCAGTACGCGATCGGCCGGCTGATGAGTCTTTTCGCCGCGTTGCGCCTGGCTCGCCTTCGAATCGGCGCCGATCACCGGCGCGAGATCCGGGAACTGCAATAGATGCGATTCGACTTCACCCTGCAGCAGCGGCCTCGGCTCTCGCGCGGTATAGGTCAACGAACCGTTGAGATCGCTGCCGCCGACCCGGCCCGTAAAGTTTTCATAAGTGAACACGTTGCCGCTCGACTTGAACCGACCGATCAGATGGCCCTCGGTCGCGTACGGCGGAGTTTCGGGCAAGGTCACGCCGGTCAGCGAATACAGGCGTGCCATGCTGTTGCCTTGCAGCCAGAGACGCAGATCGAGCGCCGCGAGATGCGCCGGATCGGTAATCGTGCCAACGAATGCGATATGCAGGTCGCCGCCTTTCACGTCGGCCTGCACCGGGAACGGCCGGTTCACGTCCTGCAGCGCGAGCACGCCGCCGAGCTTGCCGCTGCCGGACACCGGCGTGCTGTTGTATGTGCCCTTGACGGTCCATCCGATCGCATAGAGCGGGCTCGCGCGCGGTGCGCCAGGTGCGCTGCCGCTCGCGCCCGACTTTGCCGCGGCTGCGCTGGCGCTCTGGTGCGCGGCTTCGCCCGGCGCGGTGGCGCCGCTCGTCGCGGGCGCGCCCGCTGCTGCCGATGCCTGCGCCGCAGCCGGCGCTTCGGAAGCTGCTTTCGCCTCCGAGGCTGCCTGCGCCTCGGCCTGCGCGGCGAGCTTGCTCGCGCCCGCGCGGCCGATCGCCTGCGCGGATGCGCTGCGCGAGGCCGCCTCCTGCTGTTTGAGCGCGTCGCCGAGCGGAATCGGCTGCCCGAGCGTATCGACGACCATCCGAAGGTCGACCTTCTTCTGCTGGTCCGACAGCGCGATATTGCCCTTCGCGAAGCCGACATCGTGCAAGTCGAGCGTCCACTTCGACGGTCCCCGCGACGACGGCAGCTTGAAGGTCCAGTTGTTGCGCCCATCGGCCAGGCGTTCGAGATCGACCGACGGATTGACGAGGTTGATCGCCGGAATCACGATGTCATGCGCGAGCAGCGGCAGCACCTGGACCTCGAAATCGATTTCGTCGAGCGTCGCGAACTGCGGCTGCCTGGCCCAGTCGGGATTGCCGATCGTGATATTGGCTGCCGAAAAGCGCGGCCAGGGCACCCAGCCGCGCCAGCCGGTTTCGCCGGACGGAGAACGCCAACCGACCTTGAGATCGCCGTTGATCGCGAACGGCCTGCCGATCGCCTGGCTGACCTTATCGTCGACGTACGGCCGCGCGCGGTTCCAGTCGAAGGTCAGGATGAAGATGACGAGCGCGACAACCAGGATGACAAGCGCCGCCAGCAGCCATGCAAAGACTTTTCCGATCCGTCGTCCGACGCTGCTCGACCCTGCCATCAATAAACTCCGCTTGTTGTTCTATGTTGTGCACCGTGCAGCAGTTATCGTGCCCGGCGCGGCGACATGCATCGCTGCGCCAGCGCGTGCGATGGCGCGCGTGGTCGCGCGTTGTGGTTTTATCATGGCGCACACTTTGCCGACACGCCAACGGGCGCATTGACGCCGTCGCGCCGGCATCGAAGAATCATGGCCGATAAAGTACCGTTCCCGGCCCCCTCTCCACGACGATCCAACCATGACCGATGTTCCCTTCGTCCTCGCCAACGGCATCGTGCGGCGTGATGCCGAGCGCGGCCAGACGCTGTTGCAACCGGCCACCTTCGCACTGCGCGCAGGCGAGCGCGTCGCGGTCACCGGACCATCTGGCTCCGGCAAAAGCGTGTTTCTGCGCGCGCTCGCGCTACTTGATCCGATCGATGCGGGACGCATTCTGTGGCATGGCGCGCCGGTCGAGCGCGCGGCGATTCCGCGCTATCGGCGCAATGTGGCGTATATCCGGCAACGGCCCGCGTTGATCGACGGCAGCGTCGAAGACAATCTGCGCTATCCGTTCGAATTGCGCGCATATCGCGACGTGCGCTTCGATCGCGCCCGGGCGGCCGCGCTTGCCATACGAGCCGGCCGTGGCGAAGACTTTCTCGACAAGCGCGCGAGCGAGCTGTCAGGCGGCGAAGCGCAGATCGCCGCGCTGATCCGCGTGCTGCAACTCGCGCCTCAAGTGCTGTTGCTCGACGAACCGACCGCATCGCTCGACCCGGCGTCGTCGCGCGCGATCGAAGCGCTCGTGCGGGCGTGGTTCGATGCCGCGCCGGGACGTCATGCGTCGATATGGGTGTCGCACGATCTGGAGCAGGCGGCCCGCATGAGCGAACGGCATCTGACGATGCGCGCCGGCGTGCTCGGCGAAGACCTTCCCGTCCACGGCGAAGCCCAACACCGCGCTGCTGCCGGACTGCCTCGGGAGACCCGCCCATGACCCTGCAGAATTTGAGCCTGTGGGACGTCGCGATCGCGACGCTGCTGATCGTCGTGAATGGCGCGGTGTCGGTCGCGCTGAAGCTCGATCTCGAGCGCAAGCTCGCATGGGCCGCGGTGCGCACCGTCGTCCAGCTACTCGCGATCGGCTATGTGCTCGGCTGGGTGTTCGAATTCGATCGCTGGTACGTCGTGCTGCCGCTGATGATCCTGATGACGCTGATCGCCGGTTTCGCCGGCGCCCAGCGCGGCAGCCGCACCTATGCCGGGCAACGCGCCGACAGCGTGCTGTCGATCTGGGTGAGTTCATGGCTCGTTGCAGCGGTGGGCCTGTTCGTCGTGATCCGCATTCATCCGTGGTACGCGCCGCAATATGCGATTCCGATTCTCGGCATGATCCTCGGCAACACGCTGACCGGCGTGTCGCTTGGCATCGAGCGGATGATCGAGGAACTGACCGCGCGGCGCGACCGCGTCGACATGGCGCTCGCGCTCGGCGCGACGCGCTGGGAGGCCGCGCAGGCGCCAGCCCGCCAGGCGGTGCGCGCGGGCATGATGCCGACGTTGAACCAGATGGCGGTGGTCGGTGTCGTGAGCCTGCCCGGCATGATGACCGGTCAGGTGCTGGCGGGACAGTCGCCATTGCAGGCGGTGCGCTATCAGATCGTCATCATGTTTCTGATCGCGGCGGCGTCGGCGCTGGGGACCGTGGGCGCGGTGCTGCTCACGTACCGGCGGCTCTTTTCGGCCGGGCACCAGTTCTTGCCGGCGCGGCTGGTCGAGCGCGCGGCGCGCAAGGGATGACGCACCAGCGCATGCTGCGGGCCGCGGACGCGGCAATCCCCTGCCCGCTCGTCTTCAACGCTTCGCGGTGATCGCCACCTCGGTGCCGTCGCTCAGCGTCAGCGTTTTTGTCGTGCCGTTGACCGGCATCGTGAAACGCACGATCTGGCTCATGCGCACATCGTTCGGACACTGGAGCGTCTTGCCTCCGCTCGTCACGGTTTTGACGCCATGGGGCGTCTGCGCCTGGAAGCTCAATTGCACGGTCGCGGTGCCGTCTTTCGACACCACCGGCGCGAAGCGGATCTGCGTCTGGCGGATCATCGCGCCATTCGCGTCGACCGGCAGCGACGAGTAGTCCGGGCACGCATCCGTGCCGGGCACCGGACCACCTGGCGGCACGGTCTTCCAGGTGAAGTCGTCTGATTCGCCCGAGCGGATCGTGCGGGTTTCCTGGGAATTGCCGAACTGTTTCGACGTGACGCGAACGGTGTAGCGAATCGGACCGTCCAGCGGGGCCTGGTTGGTCACCGTGATCGGCGTGGCTGCACGAGCAGCCGGCACGAGCGTGCAGGCGAGAGAAGCGACAACGGAAACGGCGGAGAGTTTGAAGCGCAAGCTCATACTGTCACCTCGTTGTGGTGCCGCTGCGCGCTCGCGTCGGTGCGACTGCCTGTGCACTGTTGTTCACGCACGTCCCAGCTCAGCCGGGTTATACCGGCTTGCCTCGCCGCAAGACACGCAACCGTTTTGGCATGCTGCGTCGTCAGTCTAACGCCAAGCGCGATGCCGCGCGTGCCGTGTCGGCTCGGGTGTTAACCGGCTTGCGGGGACGCGCTTTCTGCGCGCCGATTTCATCTCAAAACCCTGTTGGAACCAGCTTGCCGACCGCGCGCCGAGTCCGCGCGGTGCATGTGCGATCGAATTCAGCCACCCGGACGATCGCTCATGGCGTGCCGCCCAGACGTTTTTTCATTGCGGCCGTGATGCGCTGACGCGTCTTCGCATAGTTCGCCCATGGGTCGCTTTTGAGACCGTCCACGCGCTCGCGCACGTTGCGGATGTTCCACTGATCGCCACCCGTCGTCTTCTCGAGTTCATCCCATGCTAGCGGCACCGACACCCCGAGCCCCGGCCGCGCGCGAGCCGAGAATGCCGCCACCGTGCTCGAGCCGCGGTTGTTGCGCAGATAATCGATGAAAATTTTCTTCTTGCGATTCTGCGCGCCCATCTTCGCGCTGAAGTACCGTGGCAGCGTCGCCGCCATGTGCCGCGCGACCGCCTGCGAGAAGTCCTTCACGTCGTCCCAACCGGCCTGCTTCACGAGCGGAACGACTACGTGCAAGCCCTTGCCGCCGCTCGTCTTGCAGAACGACTCGAGGCCCAGTTCGTCGAGCAGCGAGCGCGTCAGTTGCGCGGCCTCGATCATGCGCTCCCAGCCGAGCGACGGGTCCGGATCGAGATCGAACACGACGCGATCGGGCTTTTCGATGCTCGACGCAATCGCATTCCACGTATGAAATTCGACGGTGCCCATCTGCGCGGCGCCGACCAGCGCGGCGAGCGTGTCGATCGTGATCAGCGGCGGATGGCCCGGATCGAGTCCCTCATGCTGCGTGACGTGGGCAATCGCCAGCTTCTGGCTGTGCTTCTGGAAGAACAGCTCGCCGCCGATACCCTCGGGCGCGCGCACCAGCGCAACCGGCCGTTCGCGCAGATGCGGCAGCATCCATTCGGCAATGGATTCGTAGTACTGCACGAGTTCGAGCTTGCTTGCCCCACTGCTTGTGTCGATCACGCGATCAGGATGCGAGATGCGCACGCCGGCGATTTCGCTCTGCGCGCGCGTGCGGCTTGCCGTGGTTCGGGCGGACGCGCTTTCCGAAGCAGCGGTCCTGGCGGTCTTTTTCGCCGCGCGCTTGTTGGGCGAGCTTTTTTGCGGCGCCTCTTCGGAAGCGGCTTCGGTTTGCTGTTGCACGTCAGCTCCTTGTCGGGCGGATTCCCTGACATCAAGCGCAGCAGCAAGCGTGCCACGGGTTCCAGTGAATCTTGCCGAGCGGCTACCGCTCGACGGCGGCCCGGCCGATACCCGCAGAGGCCGCCTCCAGGTCCGAGCAGGACCGGCACCGCCGCACACCCGCAAATTCCCCAGCGCCCGCCGTGCCTCGGCTCACCATCCAGCCGCCCACGACGGCGCAGCGCACGGAACCGATACAATAGCGGGATTTTCCGCGCGCCCCGCGCCTCCATTTTCCCGCGTCACTGGTCGTCCATGAACCTCGTCATTCAAAGCGTCGCCCCCCTTTCCGCCGACCACCACAAGACACTCGTCGCGCTCGCGCGCGGCTCGCAAGCCGCCGTCATCGACGCGAACGCCATTCGCATCGCCGATGCGAACCTCACGCAACGCGCCGACGTCGAAGCGTATTGCTACGCGCATCAGCTCGATTACGCGTTCGTCGATGCAGGGAGGCAGCTGCGCGACTTTGGTCTCGTCGCGATGGACATGGATTCGACGCTGATCACGATCGAGTGCATCGACGAGATCGCCGATTTTTGCGGGCTCAAAACCGAAGTCGCGGCGATCACCGAAGCGGCGATGCGCGGCGAGATCAAGGATTTCAACGAAAGCCTGACGCGGCGCGTCGCGCTGCTAAAGGGCCTCGACGCCGGCGCGCTCGAGCGCGTGTACGAAGAGCGGCTGCAGTTGTCGCCGGGCGCCGAACGCATGCTCTCCGGCGCGAAACAGGCGGGCCTGAAAACGCTGCTCGTATCGGGCGGCTTCACGTTCTTCACCGAGAAGCTGAAGGCGCGCCTCGGCCTCGATTTCACGCGCGCGAACACACTCGAAATCGTCGACGGCAAGCTGACCGGCAAGGTGGTCGGCGAGATCGTCAATGCCGACGTGAAAGCGCGCACGCTGCGCGAAACTTGTGCGACGCTCGGCATCGAGCCGTCGCGCGCGATTGCGATGGGCGACGGCTCGAACGACCTGAAGATGATGGCCGAAGCGGGACTCTCCGTTGCATTCCGCGCCAAACCGGTGGTGCGCGAGGCAGCCAGCGTGTCGTTCAATTTCGTTGGACTGGATGGCTTGCTGCGGTTGATTTGAGGCCGGGGCTTTCGCAGCATGGAGCCCAAAAAAGCCCGCCGGGAACGCATCCCGGCGGGCTTCTCGAACCACCACGCGGAACAGCGGCAGCGCGCGTCAAGCGAGCGTCGCGAGACTCCGCTCGATATCCGCGCGCAGATCCGCCTCGTCCTCGAGACCGATATAGAAGCGCACCAGCGTGCCCCTGTGCGGCCACTGTGCCGCTGTCCGCATCGACGCGATGTGATACGGCATTGCGAGGCTATGCGCGCCTCCCCAGCTCCAGCCAAGCGAAAAAAGCTCGAGCGATTCGCAGAAGGTGTCGATCTGCGAATCGCTGTAACGCTCGTCGAACACGACTGAAAACAGGCCGCCCGCGCCGGTGAAGTCACGCTTGTATACTTCGTGCCCCGGGCAATCGGCGAGCGCCGGATGCAACACCGCGGCGATTTCCGGCCGGCTCTTCAACCACGTCGCGAGCGACAGCGCCGCGCGGTCGTGCTGCGCGAAACGCAGCCGCATGCTCGGCAGGCTGCGCAGAATCAGCGAGCAGTCGTCCGACGACACGCCGATGCCCATGCGCATGCGCGCCGCCTTCAGCTTCACATGGACTTCGCGGTCGACCGTAATCGTCGCGCCCATCAGCACGTCGCCACCGCCCGACTGGTATTTGGTCAGCGCCTGCACCGAGATGTCGACGCCGTGCTCGAACGGCCGGAACGCGAGGCCCGCGGACCACGTGTTGTCGATCGCGGTGACGACCTTGCGCACACGCGCCGCCGCCGTGATGGCCGGCACGTCGGGCACTTCCATCGTCACCGAGCCGGGCGCCTCGATCCAGATCAGGCGCGTGTTCGGCCGGATCAGACTAGCGATGCCCGCGCCGATCAGCGGGTCGTAGTAGCGCGCCGTGACGCCGAAATCGCGCGCGAGCCAGTCGCCGTGATCGCGGTTCGGCGAATAGACGTTATCGGGAATCAGCACGTCGTCGCCGGCCTTCACGAGGCCGAAGTAGACGTTCGAGATCGACGACAGCCCCGACGGCTGCAGCAGCGCATGATTGCCGCCCTCGATTGCAGCGAGGCGCTGCGCGAGCGCGATCTGCGTCGGCGTCGCATGCAGGCCGTAACGCCATTGCGCGTCGTTCTTCCAGTCGAGCGCGCGCATCGCGGCGAGATCGGGGAACACCACCGTCGAGGCGCGCGTGACCGGCGTCGAGAACGATTCGAAGCCCGGCGTGATCTGGTCCTCGGCGTGCACGATGCGGGTTTGCAGAGCGCGTTTGAGTTTGGATTCAGTCATGTAAAGCTCGATGAAAAACGCAGGAGAGCGCGACTGGCACGTTAGCCGCGCTGCGCGATTCCGGATGCGCGGCGCGCAGACCCGTCAGTCGCCGGTTTGCAGGTTGCTGACGCCGCCCACCGGATGTCCGCCGGCAGCGGGTGCCGCTGCCGGTGCCGCTGAGGCCGCCGCAGCCGCGCCGTTGGCCGCAGCGGGTTGCGGCGCCGGGGTCGGGGCATTGGCTGTCCCCGCGCCGGCCGAACCGGCCGCCAACGGCCTCAGGTTGAACTCCTGCGGGCTCGAATCGTCGACATTCATCCGGTCGCCTTCGAGCGAGCCGTCGGCCGCGAACTTACCGACCCAATTGCCGGTGATATGCGTGCCGTCATTCGATTCCTCGACCTCGAGCGTATCGCCGACGCGATCGCCGGCGATCAGGATCACCTCACCGGTATCGGTGTACTGATACTCGCCGTGCACGCCGGACGGGTCATCGGTCTTGGGGCCAAGCCGCAGCACGATCGGCCGCGCGCCGAGCGTGCCCGCATAGCGCGGGAACTTCGCGAACTCGGGGCTCGGTTTCAGCGGCAACTGGATCGGCGGCGGTGCCGCCAGTTGCTTGACCGCATCGCTTTCGGCCCAAGCCTGCGACGGCGTCCACAGCACCGCGCCGGCGCACAGCAGCGCGGCAGCGCTCGCCACCACGCCAGCGCGCCGGCGCAACGCGCGCGTTGCCGAATCCTTCGTCACTTTCGCTTCCTGCATGCTGTCCATCCTCGTTACTGTTCCTGCTTGCTACCTATGCCGCACGCGCCCGCCGCACGCGATCAGAGACGCTCGAACACCGCCGCGATGCCCTGGCCGCCGCCGATGCACATCGTGACGAGCGCATAGCGCCCGCCGATGCGCTGCAGTTCGTACAGCGCCTTCACGGTAATCAGCGCGCCGGTTGCGCCGATCGGATGGCCGAGCGAAATGCCCGAGCCGTTCGGATTGACCTTGGCCGGGTCGAAGCCGAGCTCCTTGCTGACCGCGCAGGCCTGCGCGGCGAACGCCTCGTTGGCCTCTATCACGTCGAGATCGGCGACCGTGAGACCGGCCCGCTCGAGCGCCTTGCGGCTCGCCGGCACCGGCCCGATGCCCATGTACGCCGGATCGACGCCGGCATGCGCGTAGGACACGAGCCGCGCCAACGGCTTCACGCCGCGCCGCTCGGCGACGCCGCGCTCCATCAGCACGACGGCCGCGGCGGCGTCGTTGATGCCCGACGCGTTGCCCGCCGTCACCGTGCCGTTCTCCTTCACGAACACCGGCTTGAGCTTTGCGAAGTCTTCCGCCGTTGCGTTCAGCCGCGCATGCTCGTCCGTGCCGAACACGACGTCGCCCTTCTTCGACGCAATCGTGATCGGCAGAATCTGTTCCTTGAAGTAGCCGCTCGTGATCGCGTGCGCCGCGCGGCGATGCGATTCGAGCGCGAGCGCGTCCTGGGCGTCGCGCGAGATCTCGTACTTGCGCGCGACGTTCTCGGCGGTCACGCCCATGTGGATCGACTGGAACGGATCATTGAGCGCGCCGACCATCATGTCGACGAGACGCGCGTCGCCCATGCGCTGACCGAAGCGCGCGGCAGGCATCGAGTAAGGCGCGCGGCTCATGTTTTCCGCGCCGCCGCCGATCGCGATATCGGCGTCGCCGAGCAGGACGCTCTGCGCCGCCGAAACGATGGCCTGCAAGCCCGAGCCGCATAGCCGGTTGACGGTCAGCGCGGGCGTATGCTGCGCGACCCCGCCGTTGATCGCCGCGACGCGCGCGAGGTACATGTCCTTTGGCTCGGTATGCACGACATTGCCGAAAACGACGTGCCCGACTTCGTCACCCGACACGCTCGCGCGCTCGAGCACTTCGCGCACGACGCGCGCGCCGAGATCGGTCGGCGCGAAATCCTTCAGGCTGCCGCCGAACGTGCCGATTGCCGTGCGCACACCGCTTACCACCACTACGTCCCGTTGCATCGCTTGCTCCTCCTGTTGTCTCTCCAGTTTGCCTGGATGATTACGCCAGCACGGGCCATGTTGCGCCGCGCGCGGCTCAAATGATAGCTAGCCCGTCAACAGCCGCTCGACTGTCTCGCGCGACGGAATCGGTGCGACCGCGCCATAGCCTTGCGTCGACAGCGCGGCGGCGACGTTCGCGTAACGCGCGGCGGCAAATGGATCGTCGCCCGCGACGATGCGCGCGATGAACGCGCCGCCGAAGCAGTCGCCGGCGCCGGTCGCATCGACCGCATCGACGACGTGGCCCGGCACGACTCGCCGCTCGTTCGGCGTGGCGATATACGAGCCATCCTTGCCGAGCTTCAGCGCAACCACGCTCGGTCCATGCGAGAGCAGAAAGTCGACGATCTCGTCGCGGCCAGTCAGCCCCGTCAGTTCGGTCACGTCATCCCAGCTCGGCAGGCAGATGTCGGTCTGGCGGATCGCCTCGAGCATCACCGCGCGCGCCCGCGCGAGCGGCCACAGCTTCAGGCGCAGATTGGTGTCGAAGCTCACGCGCACGCCGTTCACGCGCGCATGCGCGATCGCGTCGAGCGCGGCATCGCAGGCGCTCACGCTGATCGCGAGACTGATGCCCGACAGATGGACGACCTTGGCCGCCGCGAGCGCGTCGCGCGGCAAGTCGGCCGGCGCATAGCGGCTCGCCGCCGAGCCCGCGCGCAGATAGTCGAACGCGTGGCCACTGGGGCCGTGCGAGACGAAATAGACGCCGGTCGATGCTTGCGGATCGATACGCACGAACGACGTATCCACCCCTTCGCGCTCCCACAGGTCCACGAGCAGGCGTCCGAAATGATCGGCGCCGACCGCCGAGACGAAGCCGGTCCGCGCGCCCTGGCGCGCGGCCGCGATACAGAAGTTCGACGTGTCGCCGCCGAAGCCTTGCAGATAGTTCGGCTGATCCTTCGCCGACTGGTTGAATTCGATCATCGCCTCGCCGAGCGCGAGGATTTCCGGGGTTTGAGCCTCAGGCCGCGCGGCCGCGTTGACCACCATCGCCTAGACCTCGCCCCACAGATCGTGGCCATCCGCGCCGGTTATCTTCACGGATACGAAATCGCCGACCTTGTAGCGCTTCGACGCCTTGGTGGCCGGCGCGATATAGACGACGCCGTCGATCTCCGGCGCATCCGCGGCGGTGCGGCCGATGCCGCCATCGGCGTTGATTTCGTCGACCAGCACCTTCAACGTCTTGCCGACCTTCCTGGCGATGCGCTTCGCCGACACCTGTTCGGCCACTTCCATGAAACGCGCGCGACGCTCCTCGCGCACTTCGTCGGGCAGCGCGCCGTCGAGTTCGTTGGCACTCGCGCCTTCTACCGGCGAGTAGGCAAAGCAGCCGACGCGATCGAGCTCCGCCTCGCGGATGAAATCGAGCAGCGTTTCGAACTGCTCTTCGGTCTCGCCCGGGAAGCCGGCGATGAACGTGCTGCGGATCGTCAGATCGGGGCAGATCTCGCGCCACGCCTTCACGCGCTCCATGACCTTCTCGGCGTTGGCCGGGCGCTTCATGCGCTTCAACACTTCCGGATGCGCGTGCTGGAAAGGCACATCGAGATACGGCAGCACGTGGCCCTTGTACGGACCCTCGGCCATCATCGGAATCACTTCGTCGACGCTCGGGTAGGGATACACGTAATGCAGACGCACCCACGCGCCGTATTGCGCCGCGAGTTCGCCGAGCGCGGCGACCAGATCGGTCATGCGCGTCTTGATCGGCTTGCCGTTCCAGAAACCGGTGCGGTATTTGACGTCGACGCCGTAAGCGCTCGTGTCCTGCGAAATCACGAGCAGTTCCTTCACGCCGGACTTGAACAGGTTCTCCGCTTCGAGCATGACTTCGGCGACCGGGCGCGAGACGAGATCGCCGCGCATCGACGGGATGATGCAGAACGTGCAGCGGTGATTGCAGCCCTCGGAAATCTTCAGGTATGCGTAGTGGCGCGGCGTGAGCTTGACGCCCGCGGCGGGCACCAGATCGATGAACGGATCGTGCGGCTTCGGCAGATGGTTATGCACCGCCTGCATCACCTCGCCGACCGCGTGCGGGCCGGTCACGGCGAGCACCTTCGGATGCACTTCCTCGATGAGCCCCGCGCCGCTCGCGCTCTTCTTCGCGCCGAGGCAGCCGGTGACGATCACCTTGCCGTTTTCGCTGAGCGCTTCGCCGATGGCGTCGAGGCTTTCCTGGACGGCTTCGTCGATGAAACCGCAGGTGTTGACGACCACGAGGTCCGCGCCGTCATAGGTGCCGGAGATTTCGTAGCCTTCGGCGCGCAGCTGGGTGATGATCTGCTCGGAGTCGACGAGGGCCTTGGGGCAGCCGAGGGAAACGAAGCCGACTTTCGGCGAGGCGCCCGGCACGGCCGCAGCGTTCGAGGGGGTGGAAGACATGAGGAACCGCTTGAAGACGTTAAACCCTGAATTGTAGCGGTTCGGCACCGCTACCGCTCGTAAGTCTTTGAATTCTAGTCTTCAAACGGAGATGGACTCGGCCGGATCGGCTTGATTCAGCTCGCTATGTTGGTCGCCGGAAATGTCCTGACGCGACGGCGCCGAGGTGCCTGCGGCCGCCAGCGCCTCGCCGACAACCGAAAGAATTTCGTCAGTGTCCTGCACGCGACGGATCGCCGCGTGCAGTTCGGCCGCTTGCGGCCAGGTGCGCTGCAGATAGCTCAGCCACTTCTTGACGCGGCCATGCTCGTGGCTCAGCGTGCCGCGCGCGCGCAGCTTAATCAGGTAGCCGACGATCGAACGCAGCACCTGCTGCCATTCGTCGGCTGACGGGCAGGGGTCCATGAGCCCGCGGATTCGCTGCGCGAGGAATGGGTCCGACACGGCGCCACGCCCGATCATCACGTCCGCGCAACCGCTGACCGCGCGGCAGCGCTGCCAGTCCGCCACGCTCCAGACCTCACCGTTCGCGATGACTGGCACCGCGACGGCCTCGTCGATGCGTGCGATCCATTCCCAGTGGGCAGGCGGCCGGTAGCGGTCGTCGCGCGTGCGCGCATGCACGACGAGCGAGGCCGCGCCGCCGTCCGCGAGCGCCTGCGCGCATTCGATCGCCCGTGATGTGTCGGACACGCCGAGGCGCATTTTTGCCGTCACGGCAACACTGGCTGGCACCGCGGCGCGCACGGCCGAGACGATCCGGTTCAGCAGCTCCGGGTTCGCGAGCAGCATCGCGCCGCCGCCATGCTGATTGACGACTTTGGCGGGACAACCGAAGTTCAGGTCGATACCGTAGGGCGACAGCGTGGCCGCATGCGCGGCATTGCGCGCCATCCAGTCGGGATCGCTGCCGAGCAGCTGGATCACCATCGGCGTGCCGCTGGCGGTCACGCTCGCGTGCAGGATTTCGGGCGCCTCGCGCTCGTAGACGCGCGTCGGCAGCAGGGAGCCTGTTATCCGGACGAATTCGGACACGCAGCCGTCGAAAGCGCCCGCGCTCGTCAGCACGTCGCGCAGCACGTAGTCCGCAAGCCCTTCCATTGGGGCGAGAAACAGCCGACTCATGAGGATAGGGGTAAACGGCGGGTCAGCGCAGACTGATCCGTGCAGCCGATGCTGACACGATCAGGGCAACGATCTGAAACATAGGGTGGGTCCAGCGGAAGGAAAATGGGAACGGCACGAGCGGTCCGGCATTGTAGCGCGTCAACGGCCGCAGACTCCCGCCCCGCGCGGCCAGATCGGCAACGAGGCTGAATGAAAACGACACGCAGGCGATCAGTCGCTGGCGCAGCCAGTACCGCGGGACGCTGCCGCGACGATGAAGGTCGGCTGCACGCGTGCTGGCTTCCCCGAACAAGCCCTCCTCAACCCGAGCTGAGCTCGCCGCCACTCATTGCGTCACTTCTTTTCCGGCTCCGGACTGCCCTGCGGCGCAGCCGGCGCGTTGCTCGCGTTGGTCGCATTGACCGCGCCGCCCGGCGTGAACGGGAACGAGGCGAACATCGTCTTCGCCTGGTTCTGCATCTGCTCCTGCATCTGCACGAACATGTTCTTCGATTGCTCGATGTAGCTGGTCATCATGCCCTGCATCATCGGCGCCTGCATGTTCATGAACTGCGACCAGACCTCGGGATTCATCGCCTTGCCTTCATAGAGATTCTTCGACTGGTCGGCGAGCTTCGCCTGAATGTCGATGAAGGCCTGGATATTCTTTTCCAGATACGTACCCATCATGCCCTGCATCGCATGACCGTAGAACCGGATGATTTGCGACAGCATCGACGACGAGAACATCGGCAGGCCGCCGCTCTCTTCTTCGAGAATGATCTGCAGCAGGATCGAGCGCGTCAGGTCCTCGTTGCTTTTGGCATCGATCACCTTGAAATCTTCCTGATCGAGCACGAGTTGCTTTACATCGGTCAGCGTGATGTAGGTGCTCGTCTCGGTGTCGTAGAGCCGACGATTCGGATATTTCTTGATCAGTCGTTCGGCCGTTTTCTTTGTAGTAGTAGTCATGTAACGCCTTTAAGCTCGAGTTTAGCAAACGCGGAAACCGCGTCCGGGCTGCGCAATCGGACCATTGCCCAGCCGGGACGCCGGCGAAACGAGCTGAGCCGAAGAGCGCACCGCTTGCAAGCCGGCGCGCCGACGGCTCAGCCCATATGCAAGCCGCCGTTCAGCGAAAAATCGGCGCCGGTGGCGAAGCCCGATTCTTCCGACGCGAGCCACGCGACAATCGAGCCGATTTCGTCCGGCTGACCGAGGCGGCGCACCGGAATCGTCGCGACGATTTTTTCCAGCACGTCCGGGCGGATCGCCTTGACCATGTCGGTACCGATGTAGCCCGGCGACACGGTATTGACCGTGACGCCCTTGGTCGCGACTTCCTGCGCGAGCGACATCGTAAATCCGTGAATGCCGGCCTTCGCGGTCGAGTAGTTGGTCTGGCCGAACTGGCCTTTCTGGCCGTTCACCGACGAAATGTTGATCACGCGGCCAAAGCCCCGCTCGACCATGCCGTCGATCACCTGCTTGGTGACGTTGAACAGGCTGGTGAGGTTGGTGTCGATCACCGCCGTCCAGTCTTCGTGCGTCATCTTGCGGAACACGACATCGCGCGTGATACCGGCGTTGTTGACCAGCACGTCGATCTCGCCGATTTCGGCTTTGACCTTGTCGAATGCGGCCTTGGTCGATTCCCAGTCGCCGACGTTGCCCTCGGACGCTACAAAATCGTAGCCGAGTGCTTTCTGCTCGTCGAGCCACTTCGCACGGCGTGGCGAATTCGGGCCGCAGCCTGCGACCACCCGAAAGCCCTCTTTGTGCAGACGCTGGCAGATGCTGGTGCCGATGCCGCCCATGCCGCCCGTTACGTACGCAATTCGCTGTGTCATAAATCACACTCCGTTATCGTTGTCGAGGTGCCCGCCGGCGCCCTCGTGCCTCGCCTGATGCTGGTCCGCGTTGCCGCCGGGCGACCGACTGGCAATGTGCACGGCCGCGCGCGAACGGTCGAGAATGCGCGCGGCGACCCAGTACTTTAAATGCGCTCGACCGCGAGCGCGACACCCATACCGCCGCCAATACACAGCGACGCCAGGCCCTTCTTCGCATCGCGCTTCTGCATTTCGTGCAGCAGCGTGACCAGAATCCGGCAGCCGGACGCGCCGATCGGATGGCCGATCGCAATCGCGCCGCCGTTCACGTTGATCTTCGACGTATCCCAGCCCATCTGCTTATGCACGGCGAGCGCCTGAGCGGCAAATGCTTCGTTGATTTCCATCAGGTCGAGATCGGCCGGCGTCCAGCCCGCGCGCTCGAGGCAGCGGCGCGAAGCCGGCACCGGGCCCATGCCCATCACCTTCGGATCGACGCCCGCGTTCGCGTACGCCTTGATGCGCGCGAGCGGCGTGAGGCCGAGCGCTTCCGCCTTCTTCAGCGACATCACGAGTACCGCAGCCGCGCCGTCGTTCAGACCCGATGCGTTCGCCGCCGTAACCGTGCCTTCCTTCGAGAACGCAGGCTTCAGGCCCGCCAGCGACTCGGCGGTTACGCCATGACGCACGAATTCGTCGGTAACGAAGCGCAGCGGTTCGCCCTTGCGCTGCGGAATCTCGACCGGCACGATTTCGTCATTGAAGCGCCCTGCCTTCTGCGCGGCTTCCGCCTTGTTCTGCGACAACGCCGCGAACGCATCCTGCTGCTCGCGCGTGATGCCGTATTCCTTCGCGACGTTCTCGGCCGTCACGCCCATGTGGTACTGGTTATAGACGTCCCACAGGCCGTCGACGATCATGGAGTCGATGAGCTTCGCGTCGCCCATGCGGAAGCCGTCGCGCGAACCGGGCAGCACGTGCGGCGCGGCGCTCATGTTTTCCTGGCCGCCAGCCACGACGATGTCGGCATCACCGGCGATGATCGCGTTGGCCGCGAGCATCACGGCCTTCAGGCCCGAGCCGCAAACCTTGTTGATCGTCATGCCCGGCACGGCCGACGGCAAGCCCGCCTTGATCAGCGCCTGGCGCGCGGGGTTCTGGCCGGAGCCCGCGGTCAGCACCTGGCCCAGGATGACTTCGCTCACCTGTTCCGGCTTCACGCCTGCCCGCTCGAGTACGGCGCGCACAGCTACCGCGCCAAGTTCGGGAGCGGCGGTCTTCGCCAGCGACCCACCAAATTTGCCAACTGCAGTACGAGCCGCCGATACGATCACAACGTCAGTCATTTCCATATCCTCCGGGCACCTCGGCCAATCGGGCCGCAGCCCGTTACGTTAAAAATCGCGTTGCAACTTGCGTTGCCCACACGTCTTCATCAATTAGACGCTCATTCAACCGTCATGCATCCATGCACCGGCCGACCGCGAGCGATAGTCAACGCCAAAACGACCTTCGAACGCGCGGGTCGAGCCCGTATGTGAAACCTTACTCCCTTTGCCGCACATAGCGGCCAGGCGCCGGCTCGATGACCGCGAATTCGTCGGAGCCGGGCGTGGCGCGCGGCTTCACTTTCTTGCCGCCGTACTGATCGAGCCACTCGGTCCATTCGGGCCACCAGCTGCCGGGTACTTCGGTCGCAGCGTCGAACCATTCGTCGGCGGATTCGGGCAGCGTCTTCGCATCGGTCTCGAGCTTCCAGAAGCTGCGCTTTTTCTTCGCGGGCGGATTGATCACACCGGCGATATGGCCCGACGCGCCAAGCACGAACTTCAGCGGCCCGGTAAGCAGCGGTACCGACGCATAGGCGGTTTGCCACGGCACGATATGGTCTTCGCGTGAACCGTAGATGAAGGTCGGCACGTCGATCTTCGACAGATCGATCGGCTCGCCGCAGGTGGTGAGCGCACCCGGCTCGCGCAGCTTGTTCTCGAGGTACGTATTGCGCAGATACCAGACGTACATCGGCCCCGGCACGCTGGTCGAGTCGCTGTTCCAGTACAGCAGGTCGAACGGCACCGGCGTGCGGCCCTTCAGGTAATTGTCGACGACGTAGTTCCACACGAGGTCGTTCGGGCGCAGGAAAGAGAAGGTGTTCGCGAATTCGATGCCACGCATCAGTCCGGGCGGCGCACCGTTCTTGCCGCCGATGGTCTGCTCGCGCATCTGCACGTGCGCCTCGTCGACGAACACGTCAAGCACGCCCGTGTCGGAGAAGTCGAGCATCGCGGTGAGCAGCGTCATCGAGGCGGCAGGATGTTCGCCGCGCGCCGCCGCCACGGCCAGCGCGGTGGCGAGCAACGTGCCGCCGATGCAAAAGCCGAGCGTGTTGATCTGCTCGCGGCCGCTGATCCTGCTTACGGTGTCCATCGCAGTGAGCACGCCCTCGCTGACGTAGTCGTCCCACGTCTTGTGCGCGATCGACTGATCCGCATTGCGCCACGAAATCAGGAATACCTGGTGGCCCGAATCGAGCGCGTGCGCGACGAGCGAGTTCTCGGGCTGCAGGTCAAGAATGTAGAACTTGTTAATGCACGGCGGCACGATCAGCAGCGGCCGTTCGCGCACCGTCGGCGTGCGCGGCTTGTACTGGATCAGTTGCAGCAGATCGTTCTCGAACACGACCGAGCCCTCGGTGTTCGCGAGGTTCTCGCCGACCGTGAAACGCGATTCGTCGGTTTGGGAAATCTTGCCGCGCTGCAGATCGCCGAGCAGGTTCATCACGCCCTGGCGCAGGCTCTCGCCTTTGCTGTCGAGCAGCGTTTTCTGCGCTTCGGGATTCAGTGCGAAGAAGTTGCTCGGCGAGGCCGCCGCGGTCCACTGCTGAACCGCGAAGCGGATGCGCTCGCGCGTTTTCGGCTCGGTGTCGAGCGCATCGACCATCTGCTGCAAATAGCGCGCGTTCAGCAGATACCATGCGGCGGTGAATGCATAGACCGGCGCTTCGCTCCAGGCGTCCGCGCTAAAGCGCCGGTCCTTGAGTGCGGGCGCCTTGATCGCCGACGTGGTGGCCTGCTGGATCAGGTCCATCGCCTCGCGCGAATAGTCGGTCTGCAGCCTCTGCAAACGCGCCGGCGGAATCGCGGCGGTGGGAATGCTCAGTCCCGGCAACGACGGCAGCGCGCCAGCGGCCAGCTTGCTGAAGTCGGGCATGCCGGGAAACGCTGGCATTTGCGGGAAGGCTGCCGCCAACTGTGCGAAGTCCGGCATCTGCGGCAATGGGGGAACCTGGAACGGTGTGCCGTTCGGCGGCACGCCAAACGACCGCCATGCGCTCATCCAGGCGTCGAGAAATTGCTGCATGCCTGCGGTTGACGATGCACCGCTCGTACCGGCCTGCCGCGTGTGCTCCTTCGAGGAGTCCGTGCTAGGGGAAGCTGAGGAATGAGATGCTGCCATGCCTGCTTTTGACCGGTAAGTCCTTACGGACGGGTTGAGAGGCAGGTTCGTGCGCACGTAGCGATTGCTCGCGACCTCGTCACGCCCTGTCCCATGTACGACGAGGAGCTCGGGAGGAACATTCTTGCTCCCCATCACAAGGCATGTCAATGCTTGTTCCCGATTTTGCCGCAGTGCGATAGTTTTTTAATTATCGTTTTCCCTGTATGGGAAATCGCACTTCTGCGAGCCAAATGAATCGCACTACGAGCAAATCAGAAAACTCCCACCCCGCCCGGCATTTAAGCCAGTTTGTTCGTGCGCGCCCCCACATTGCCGGCGGGCGATTTCCGCTATTCGGCGGGCCTTCCGGCAGTGCAACAAAAAAAACGTGCGTGAGGGCGGGAGGACACGTTTTCAACGGCGCATTCGCGGTGGCATTCAATAATCACCGACCCGCGCGAAATAACCCACCGTTCGATCCCAAAGGTATGACCAGATGCGTGCGGGGCCCTGAAAAAAAATTAATCGGCAATGGTTTGCGCCTGATTGTCGATCCAGATCAACGCGGCCATTCGGCCCGTTTCGCGGTCGCGGCGATAAGAATAAAAACGCTCGCGCAGCGTGACCGTGCACAGATCGCCGCCGCTGATGCGCGTGAGGCCGAGCCGTTGCAGGCGCAGACGCGCGAGCGCCGGCAGATCGGCCAGATATTTGCCCGCATTCTCCGGATGCGCGACAAATGCGTTCGAGGTGGCCTCGCGTTGTGCGCCGTCGACGACGGTCATGAACGCGTCACGCACGTCTGCACCGACTTCGAATGCGCTGGGCCCGATCGACGGTCCGAGGTACGCGTGCAATTCGCTCGCCTGCACGCCGGCCAGCGCAGCGACACGCGCGGCGGTCTGCTCGACGATGCCCGCCGCGAGTCCGCGCCAGCCGGCATGCGCCGCGCCGACCGCGCGCCCCGCTTCGTCGCACAACAGCACCGGCATGCAATCGGCGACCATCACGACGCACGCGATGCCCGCGTGACTGGTGACGCTGGCGTCGGCGCGCACCGGCGCGCCGTGCTCGCGCGCGTACGCGAGCGCGTCCTCGGCGCGTACGATGCCGGCGCCGTGGATCTGTTCCAGCCATGCGGCTTCGCGAACACCGGCGAGCGCGAGGAGCCGTGCGCGATTGCTCGCGACAGCGGCGGGGTCGTCGCCGGTTTTCATGCCCAGATTGAGACCGCCGGGCTGGTCAGCGCCGTCGCGCCAGCGCCCGAACGGCGCCTCGCTGACGCCCCCGTCGCGCGTCGTCACGAGCGCGCGCACGCGCGGCGATACGTTCCATGGGGGCTGAACGACATCGGCAAAACCCAGCTCCGGCAAGTTCGTGTTCATGCGTGATCGTCCTCGTCGTCGTGATCGCTGCCTTCATCGTACGCGGCGGCATCGAACGAGACATCGTAGTCCTCATCCTCGTCATACGCGTCGTCGAACTCGCCAGCATCGTCGCGGCCCAGACCGAGCGCCGCCGACAATGCCTCGATGTCGGCCGGCACGTCGGCGCGCCACTGCATCGAGCGGCCGGTCTTCGGATGGATCAGCCCGAGCCGCCACGCATGCAGCGCCTGGCGCGCGAAGCCGTCCGGCAGCGGCGTGACCGAGCGCTTGCCGCGCGCGCGTCCATACACGGGGTCTCCGAGCAGCGGATGGCCGATATGCGCGCAATGCACGCGAATCTGATGGGTGCGCCCCGTCTCCAGATCGCAATGGATCGCCGTGACCGGCTGACGTTGCCAGATCGCGGAGGTCACGCGCCTGAAATGCGTGCGCGCCGGCTTGCCCGCCGCGCCCGTCACCACGGCCATGCGCGTGCGCTCGCGCGGATCGCGGCCGATCGGCGCGTCGATCGTGCCTTCCTCGGGCATGTTGCCCCACACGAGCGCGAGATAGCGGCGCTTCACCGTGCGCGCCTGCAACTGGCGCACGAGGTCGGTCTGCGCCGCGAGCGTGCGAGCGACCACCATCAGCCCCGACGTCTCCTTGTCGAGCCGATGCACGATGCCCGCGCGCGGCAGACCGGCCGCCGCCTCCCCATAGCGATGCAGCAGGCCGTTGAGCACCGTGCCGCTCCAGTTGCCCGCGGCCGGATGCACGACCATGCCGGCCGGCTTGTTGATGACGACGAGCGTGTCGTCCTCGTAGACGATGTCGAGCGGTACCGGTTCGGGCGTGAAGGCGAGCTGCTCGGGCAACAGATCGGGCTCGAGTTCGATGGTGGCTCCGAGCGGCACCGGCTGGCGGATCTTTGCCGGCTTGCCGTCGACGCGCACCCGCTCGGCCTCGATCCAGCTTTGCAGACGGCTGCGCGAGAATTCCGGGAATACCTTCGCGACCACCTTGTCGAGGCGCTCGCCGGCCAATTCGTCGGGCACGACGACGCGGCGCGGCGGCTCGTCGGCCGTGCGACCGGGCACGCCTGACGCCGTGGCGGCCCCTTGCGGACTGCTTGCGGCGAGCGCCTCGCCGGCGAAATCGTCGTCGAGGGAATCGACGCCCAACGCGTCGGCGGGGTCGGCGCTTACGTTATAATCTTTGTTGCTATTCCCGGCGCCTGCGGTGCCTGGAGTATTTGAGCGGGTCATTGAATCTGGGTCACCTGGACGTAAAGCTAGACTGGAAAATGCGAGCCTTGAACACCATCACTGAAGCGGCGATCAATATGGCGGCCATCAAGAAGGCGGCCCGGAAAGTGGCCGGATACGTTGCGTGCGCCGCGGCCGTCGTCGCTGTTGCGGCTTGCCACGGCCTGCCGGAGAAGACCGACGAAACGGCCACGTGGGCCAACAACAAATTATATACGGAGGCGAACGACGCCCTGAGCGGTGGTGACTGGGGCAAGTGCGCCAAGTATTTCGAGCTGCTCGAGGGCCGCGACCCGTTCGGCCACTTCGCCCAGCAGGCCCAGATCAACGTCGCGTACTGCAACTGGAAGGACAACGAAAACGCCGCCGCCGACCAGGCCATCGACCGCTTCATCCAGCTGCACCCGGATCACCCGGACATCGCGTACGCGTACTACCTGAAGGGCATGATCCACTTCAACGACGACCTCGGTCTGTTCGGCCGCTTCTCGGGCCAGGACATGAGCGAGCGCGATCCGAAGTCGCTGCGCGAGTCGTATGACGCATTCAAGGTCGTGGTGGACCGCTTCCCGAACAGCAAGTACGCGCCGGACGCCGCGCAGCGCATGCGCTACATCGTGAACGCGCTGGCGTCGCACGAAGTCCACGCGGCGGACTACTACTATCGCCGCGGCGCCTATGTCGCCGCGATCAACCGCGCGCAGCTCGCATTGCGCGAATACAAGAACGCGCCGGCCATCGAAGACGCGCTGCACATCATGATCCTGTCGTACGAGAAGCTGAACAACCAGCAACTCGCCGACGACACCCGGCGTGTGCTGGCCGGCACTTTCCCCGACAGCCCATATATCACCGGCCGCGCACGGCCAGGCGCGCAGAAGTCGTGGTGGCAGTTCTGACGCCCCGCTTGCCGACGGCACACTGAGCGTCGTCTGAAAAGAAAAACGCCACGGCCGGGGCCGTGGCGTTTTCTTTTGTGCGCGCCGCGCGGCTCAGTCGCGCTCGAACAGCGCAATCGATTCCACGTGCGACGTATGCGGAAACATGTTGACGACGCCCGCGCCCACCAGCCGATAGCCGGCCTCGTGAACGAGCAGGCCGGCATCGCGCGCGAGCGTGGCCGGCGCGCACGACACGTAGACGATGCGCTTCGGCAGCGGCCCGTTGCCGCTCTGTGCGATCTCGGCGAGCGCTTTCGCGACTGCGAGCGCGCCTTCGCGCGGCGGGTCGACGAGGAACTTGTCGAAGTGACCGAGCGCGCGCAGGTCGTCGGCGGTGACTTCGAACAGGTTGCGGCTCGCGAACGATGTATGCCCCGCGACGCCGTTCAGCTCCGCGTTCGCAAGCGCGCGCTGGGTCAGCACTTCGCTGCCCTCGATGCCGACCACTTCCCGCGAGATCCGCGCGAGCGGCAGCGTGAAATTGCCGATCCCGCAGAACAGGTCGAGCACACGATCCGTGCGCTCGGGCGCGAGCAGGCGCAACGCACGGCTCACCAACACCCGGTTGATCGCGTGATTGACCTGCGTGAAATCAGTCGGCTTGAACGGCATGCGGATGCCGTATTCGGGCAGCGTGTAGTCGAGCTGCACGTCGAGCGGATAAAGCGGCGTGACCGTGTCGGGACCGCCCGGCTGAATCCAGAACTGCACCTTGTGCTCGTCTGCGAACTCCCGCAGCACCTGCTCGTCCTCGGCCGTCAGCGGTTCGAGGTTGCGCACGACGAGCGCCGTGACCGACGAGCCGACCGCAAGCTCGAGCTGCGGCATGCGGTCGTAGATCGACAGCTTGCGGACCATGAAGCGCAGCGGCATCAGCATCGCCGACACATGCGGCGGCAGCACCTCGCAGGTCTTCATGTCGGCGATGTAGCTGCTCTTCTTCTCGTGAAAGCCGATGCGCATGCCGCCGCGCTCCGGCAGGTAGCGCACCGCGAGCCGCGCGCGATAGCGATATCCCCAGGACGGCCCGTGAATCGGCCGAAACACCGTTTCGGGGCGCAGCCTGGCCAAATGCTGCAGGTTGTCCTCGAGCACGCGCTGCTTGACCGCCACCTGGGCGCGCATGTCGAGATGCTGCATCGAGCAGCCGCCGCAGATGTTGAAGTACGTACATTTCGGCGCCGTGCGAATGGCGCTTTCGCGGAACACCTGAACGACTTCGGCCTGCTCGAATTTCGGCTTGCTGCGATGCGTCGAGTAGCTGACGCGCTCGCCCGGCAATGCGCCTTCGACGAATACGACCTTGCCTGGCGTGCCATCTTCGCTCTCGGTGCGGCCCACGCCGCGCGCTTCCATGTCGAGCGAAACGATTTCGATGACCGGCTCGTTGCCGGTAATGACGGCCGCCGGCGCCGGGGCGTGCGCCTTCGCATGTTTCGGTGAGCGCCGCGGCGAGCGACGTTGGGGGGCAGTTCGGGACACCTGCGGACTTCCTGACAAGCTGTGGGAGAAAGGCGAGATTGTAGACGAAGCGTCTGGCTTGCCTGCCATGCGGTGCAGACCGCGCCCCAGGCGCCGACGGCTCATGGCCCGGCTGGCGGCGCAACGACCGCGTGCAGGCTCTGGTGGTGCGAGCTTACTACTCGAACGCGGCCAGATACTCGGCCCACTGCGGCGCGGTTTCCAATGCCAGCGCGTTCTTCACGAGATTGACTTCATCAGCATACTCCGACGGCGAAAAGCCGCCGCGCATCAGCTGGAAGCGGCAATACAGCAGGTAGGTATTGACGACGTCGGTCTCGCAGTAGTTGCGGATTTCCTCGATGCGCCCTTGCTGGAACGCCTGCCACACCTGGCTGCCGTCCATGCCCATCTTGCCAGGAAAGCCGCACATTTTCGCGAGTGCGTCGAGCGGCGCGTTGGCGCGCGCCTGATACATCGCGAGCACGTCCATCAGGTCGGTGTGACGCGCGTGGTAACGGCTGATGTAGTTGTTCCACTTGAAGTCGCGGTCGTCGTCGCCGAGATCCCAGAACCGGTAGGCGGGAATGCCGTTGACGAGCGCGCGATAATTGAGCACCGGCAGATCGAAACCACCGCCGTTCCACGATACGAGCTGCGGCGTGTACTTTTCGATCACGCGATAGAACGACTGCACGAGCGTCGCCTCGCCGTCCTCTGGCGTGCCGAGCGAGCGCACGCGAAATCCGTTGTTGTCGCGAAATACGCAGGAAATCGCCGCAACCCGTTGCAGGTGATGCGGCAGAAAATCGCTGCCGGTTTTTTCGCGGCGCGCGGCGAACGCGTGCTCGGCCACTTCGGCGTCACTCATCGACGCGGGCAGATCTTCAAGACGGCGGATGCCGGCGACATCGGGAATCGTCTCGATGTCGAAAACAAGAATCGGTGTCATCAGTTCAGAGAACGGCGTCTTTGCGGACACCGTTTGAGGCGAAGAAGCGCTTCAGCCGCACCAGCGCTTCCTGTTGGATCTGGCGCACACGCTCGCGCGTGAGGCCCATTTCGTCGGCCAGCTCCTCGAGCGTGGCGGGCTCTATATGATTCAGACCGAAGCGCCGCTCGATCACGTGGCGGTGCTTGTCCGACAAACGCGCGAGCCACGCACGCGTCAGCGTTTCGAGCTCGCGATGCTGCACCTCGGCGTCGGGCGACTGGCTCTGGTCGTCGGACAGCAGATCGAGCAGGCTGCTCGCCGGATCGAGGTCGAGCGGTGCATCGAGCGACGCGGTGTGCTCGTTCAGCGCGAGGATGTCGGTGACCTCGTCTGTGGTCTTGCCGGTCAGATAGGCGATGTCGTCGATGCTCGCGTCGCGGCGCTCGGCCGCCTCGCCGGCATTCATCGAGTTCTTTTCCAGATGACGCTTCGCGCGCAACACCTGGTTGAGCTCACGAATCACATGCACGGGCAATCGCACGGTGCGTGCCTGGTTCATGATCGCGCGCTCGATGCTCTGGCGAATCCACCACGTCGCGTAGGTCGAAAAACGGAAGCCGCGCGTCGGATCGAATTTCTCGATTGCGTGCATGAGGCCGAGGTTGCCCTCCTCGATCAGATCGAGCAGCGGCACGCCGCGATTCAGATAACCCTTGGCAATGCTGACGACCAGCCGCAGATTGCGTTCGATCATCACCTGCCGCGCTTCGAACTCACCGGCCTTGGCAAGGCGCGAATATTTCTGCTCTTCCTCGACGGTGAGCAGCGGCTTCACGCTTATGCGGTTCAGATAATGCTGGATTGTGTCGGCCGTGAGTTCGGCCTGCAGCAGGGCGCGGAAATCGTCGGCGTCGGGCACCGCGTCGGCGGCCCCTTCGCGCGCGTCGGCGCCCTCGCTGTCGTCGAGGCCGCTCGGGCGTTCGTCGAGGTCGCGCTCCTCGACGACCTCTTCTTCCACTTCCGAAGCACCGCTTTCGTCCACTGCTGCGGCGGACGTGATTTCGCTGATCTTCTCAGACTCGGCTTGCGGCGGGCGGCGCTTCGATTTCGGCATGGTCGTATCGCTTATTGCGGCGGCAAATACTTCAGTGGGTCAACTGGTTTACCCTGTCGGCGAACTTCGAAATGCAACATCACGCGGTCGGAATCGCTATTGCCCATCTCTGCGATCTTCTGCCCTTTCGTTACCGCGTCCCCCTCTTTTACCATCAAAGCGCGGTTGTGTGCATACGCGGTGAGATAAGTTGCATCATGCTTGATGATAATGAGATTACCGTATCCACGCAGCCCATTTCCGGCATAGACGACGCGACCATCCGCCGACGCTTTGACCGGCTCGCCCACGGAGCCGCCTATATTGACGCCCTTGTTGGTCGAGTCGTTGAACGTGTTGAGCAGCGGACCGCGCACCGGCCATGCGAACGCGACGTTGCCCGCCGCGGCGCTGCCCGTGTCGGCGCTCGCCGCAGAGGGATTGGCCGGAGAAGGAGCAAGCGCACCATTCGCGGGCGCGCCGTTGGTCGCCGAACCGTAGAGCGGCGGTATGGCGGCACCGACCGCGGCCGGCGCGTTGCCGTTCAGCGGTGCGCTTTGCACCGCGCCCGCGCTGCCGATCGGCGCGGTCGAGACGCCCGGCGTCATGGCCGCGGGATTCGCGCCCGGCGGCACGACGCGCAGCAACTGGTCGACTTCGATCTGATTCGGATTGGTCAGGTTGTTCCACGCCGAGATGTCGCGGTAATTCTGGCCATTTTCGAGCGCAATGCGGTACAGCGTGTCGCCCGGCTTCACGCGATAGTAGCCAGGCGGCGGCGGACCGAGCGGCACGGCCGGCTGCGCCGCGCCCTGCGCGGTGGCGAGCGTGCCCGCGCCGGAGCGGTCGACGACGGGCGCCTGGTCGAGCCGGGATGCACAGGCCGTCATCAACAGGGACAAGGCGAGCACGCACACGCTGCGCTGGGTTACGGTCAGAGGGGTATTCGGGGTGGTTCTGTGCATCGCGCGCAACATACTCATCGGTGTCAAATCACTCCGGATTTTAAGGGTACAAAGAAAACGCGATCAAGCCGCGACTCGCGCCACTGCGCGGGCCCGAGGCGCTCGACCAGCGTCAGCACCTGGCTCTGTCCTTCCTGCGAGCCGACCGGTGCAACCAGACGTCCGCCGATCGCAAGCTGCTCGAGCAACGCCTGGGGCACGTCGAGCCCGGCCGCCGCGATCACGATCGCGTCGAACGGCGCCGCCGACGGCAACCCGAGCCGCCCGTCGCCGTAGTGCAGCCGGATATTCGGAATACGCAGCGGACGCAGATTGGTCTTCGCGCGTTCGGACAGCGGCTTGATGCGTTCAATCGAATAAACCTCGCGCGCGACCTGGCTCAGCACCGCCGCCTGATAGCCGCAGCCGGTGCCGATTTCGAGCACGGTGTTCAGCGCGCGCCCGGCCGCCGCGAGCTCGATCATCCGCGCGACCACCGACGGCTTCGAGATGGTCTGGTGATGGCCGATCGGCAGCGCGGCATCTTCGTACGCCTGGGCCGCAAGACCCGGATCGACGAACATATGACGCGGTACCGCAGCCATCGCGTTGAGCACACGCTGATCGCTCACGCCATTGGTTCGCAGGCGTTCGACCATGCGTTCGCGAACCCGTTCCGAAGTCAGCGCCAATGCGTTGTTTGTCGCGCCGTTGCCTGCGCCGCCGAATGCGCCGCTCGTTGCACCGGCAAGCGCGGCGTTCGGCGCGGGTTTCACGGCTTGCTGCGCGGGCGGCGCAAGAGGCGATGGCGTCGCGCGTGCGCCATGGCGAGGCGCAGGCGTCGAGGCTTTGGCGGACTTGACCGACGACTTCGCTCCCGGCTTGACCGGCTGCCCCGCCAACGCACCGGCCGACGCGTTCGCCGCTGTCCTCGCGACTGGCGCGGCCTGCGGCTTCGGCGGCATCGCGGCGGTCGCCGCTATTGCCGTGGCCGACGCAGCACCTTGCGTCTTCGCCTGGGGAATCACCTGGGGTCGCGTCGCCGGCGCAGCTTGTGCGGCAGCGGGCGTCCTTGCCTGCGCCCGTGCAGCCGCGCCGCCCTGCGCCGGTTTCGCCGATTGCTGCCGCGCATTCAAGGCCGCGCTCGCCGCGAGCGCCGCTGCACGCATCTCGCCCGGGCGCCCGTCGGGCCGGCGCGGTTCGCGCACCAGGTCCTCGAGACCGAGCGGAAAACGCTTCGCGCGTTCGCCGGTCATGAAGCGCCGCTGCCTGCGCGCAGCCAGTCGCGCGCCGCGGGCAGCATTTGCGTGTAAGTCAGATCGAGCTGCAGCGGCGTGATCGACACGGCGCCGTTGGCAACCGCGTGGAAGTCCGTGCCTTCGCTCGCGTCGCGCGCCTGGCCCGAGGCGCCGATCCAGTAGATCGGTTCGCCGCGCGGATTGGTTTGGCGGATCACCGGCTGCGATGGATGCCGTTTGCCCAGTCTCGTGATCTGCCAGCCGCGCAGCTGCTCGTATGGGAGGTTAGGAATATTGACGTTCAGCAGCGGATGCCCCGGCAACGGCCGCTCGAGATAATGCGTGACGATTTCGGCGGCCACGCGCGCCGCGTCGTCGAGATGCGCCCAGTCCTTGTCGACGAGCGAAAACGCGATGGCCGGCACGCCGAACATGATGCCTTCGGTGGCGGCCGCGACGGTGCCGGAATACAGGGTGTCGTCGCCCATGTTCTGCCCGTTGTTGATGCCCGACACGACGAGGTCCGGCTTATGGTCGAGCATGCCGGTCAGCGCGATGTGCACCGAATCGGTCGGCGTGCCGTTCACGTAATAGAAGCCGTTCGCCGAACGCAGGACCGAGAGCGGCCGCCACAGCGTCAGGGAATTCGACGCGGCGCTGCAGTTCTGTTCGGGGGCCATCACTGTGACGTCGGCAATCGGCTTCAGCGCTTCATAAAGCGCAGCGAGGCCCGGCGCCAGATACCCGTCGTCGTTGCTGAGTAGGATTCGCATGCGCCGATTGTAACCGAGGACAGATTGCGCGCGAACGACGTGGCGGCGTGCCGGCGTGGCAAGCGCAACGGTCGTGCGAACCGGTGGTTTTCACGCGCGCTCATGCTTGCGTCGAACGCGAAAAATGCTGCTTTGCGCTGAACGTGATGCCGTGCACGATCGTCGATGGAACTGCATGGTGGGTGCCTCGCGCTGTGCAACGCAATACCTGCTGCGCGACCGGTCGCGTCCGCGCCGCACCAAAGATTGCAATGCATATCGCGGCCCGCGGCGCGATAAATCGCACGGTCGTGCGCTTTGCTTTACACTCGAAAAGGTTGTGAACCCCGAACGATATGGAGACACGATGCGCGCGATTCGCTGCAAGCAATACGGGCCACCGGAAAGCCTCGTCATCGAGGACCTGCCGGATCTCGAACCGCCGCCCGGCCACGTCGTGATCGACGTGAAGGCTGCTCCCGTCAATTTCCCCGACGTGCTGATCATCGAGAACAAATACCAGTTCAAGCCGCCGCTGCCGTTCACGCCGGGCTCGGAAGCCGCGGGCATCGTGCGCGCGGTGGGCGAAGGGGTCACGCAGTTCAGGCCCGGCTCGCGCGTTGCCGCGTTCACCGGCTCCGGCGGGTTCGCCGAGCAGGCGCTCGCGCCCGCCGCGGCCTGCGTGCCGCTCGACGACGACGTGCCGTTCGAACTCGCGGCCGCGTTCACGCTCGCGTACGGCACCTCGCATCACGCGGTGGTCGATCGCGGCGCGCTACAGCCTGGTGAGACGATGCTCGTACTCGGCGCGGCTGGCGGCGTCGGGCTGGCGGCGGTCGAAATCGGCAAGGTGCTCGGCGCGCGCGTGATCGCGGCGGCATCGAACGATGAAAAGCTCGCGACCTGCGTGAAGCACGGTGCGGACGCGACGATCAACTACAACAGCGAGGATCTGCGCGAGCGCATCAAGGCGCTCACCGACGGCCAAGGCCCGGACGTGATCTACGACCCGGTCGGCGGCGCATATGCCGAGCCCGCGTTTCGCAGCATCGGCTGGCGGGGGCGTTATCTCGTAGTCGGCTTTGCGAACGGTGAGATCCCGAAGCTGCCGCTGAACCTGATGCTGCTCAAGGGCGCGAGCGTGGTCGGCGTATTCTGGGGCGACTTCGCCAGGCGTGAGCCGCAGCGCAATCGCGCGGCTTTCGAGCAGATGACCGGCTGGATTCGCGAGGGCAAGCTCAAGCCGTACGTGTCCGCCCGCTATTCGCTCGACGACACCGGCCGCGCGTTGCGCGACATGGCCGAGCGTCGCGTCATCGGCAAGGTGGTGATCACGCCATAACGCAGCATGAAAAACGGCGCGGCGGCCGAATGCCGGTTCGTTCGCCGCGCCGCTTGCGATCAACGCTCACAGCTTCTCCGCATCCCCCGTGCGAGGCTGCCACTTCATCAAACGCCGTTCCGCCATCCCGACGATCGCATCGAGGATCAGTGCGAACGCGGTCAACACCAGAATCCCCGCGAATACGGTGTTGACATCGAAGGTGCCTTCGGCCTGCAGGATCAGATAGCCGACACCGCGCGCCGAGCCGAGATACTCGCCCACCACTGAACCGACGAACGCGAGCCCGACCGACGTATGCAGGCTCGAAAATACCCAGCTCATCGCGCTCGGCAGATAGACGAAGCGCAGCAGCTGCTTGCGGTTCGCGCCGAGCATGCGTGCGTTCGCGAGCACGACCGGACTCACTTCCTTCACGCCCTGATAGACGTTGAAGAACACGATGAAGAACACCAGCGTGATCCCCAGCGCGACCTTCGACCAGATGCCGAGTCCAAACCACACCCCGAAGATCGGCGCGAGAATCACGCGCGGCATCGAGTTCGCGGCCTTCACGTACGGATCGAACAGCGCGCTCGCAGTCGGCGCGAGCGCGAGCCAGAGGCCGACGCCGAGCCCGATCGCGGTCCCGACCACGAACGCGAGCACGGTCTCGACGAGCGTGATCCACAGATGCAGATAGATTTCACCGCCCGTGAACCACTCCCAGATCCGCTGCAGCACTTTCTGCGGCTCGCCGAAGAAGAACGCCGCCTTGTTCGGATCGTCGAAATAGAACGGCGGCAACAGCGTCGGACTCGTCAGCACGTACCACAGCACGAAGCACAGCACGAGCAGCAGCCACTGCCAGATCACCAGATTCGCCCGGCTAGGGCGCAACGTCTTCCACATGACTTGGTTTGCCTTGGACGATTGTTGAACGCGTCTTCTTGTTTAATGCGCATGCGGGGATGCGCGGCACACTTAAACAGCGGTCAGTTGCTGCTGATAACCCTTGAGCACTTCATCGCGCAGCACACCCCAGATCTGCGCATGCAATTCGACGAAACGCGGATGCGAGCGGATTTCGGCGACATCGCGCGGCCGCGGCAGATCGATCCGGAACTCGCCGATCGGATGCGTGGCGGGCCCGGCCGATAGCACCACCACCCGGTCCGACATGGCGATCGCTTCGTCGAGGTCGTGCGTGATGAAGAGCACCGCCTTGCGCTTTGCGGCCCATAGATCGAGTAGCTCGTTTTCCATCAACTGGCGCGTCTGAATATCCAGCGCGGAAAACGGCTCGTCCATCAGGATGATGTCGGGGTCGAGTATCAGCGTCTGCGCCATCGCGACGCGCTTGCGCATGCCGCCCGACAGTTGATGCGGATAGCGGTCGCCGAAGCCGCCAAGACCGACGCGCTTCAACCACTCTTCGGCCTTCGCGCGCGCATCGGCCGCCGGCACGCCCTGAAACGACAGGCCGGCCATCACGTTGTCGAGCGCCGAGCGCCACGGCATCAGCGCATCGGCCTGGAACATGTAGCCCGCGCGGCGATTCAGGCCACTGAGCTTTTCGCCGAATACGCTGACCGCGCCCTCCGACGGTTGCAACAGTCCGGCACCGATGTTCAGCAGCGTGGACTTGCCGCAGCCGGTCGGTCCGACCACCGACACGAACTCGCCCGGCTCGATCCGCAGCGTCGTGTCCTTGACTGCGGTATAGCGCTGCGCGCTGTTGTCGCGCGCAGCGAAAGTGCAGGTGATGTTTTCGAGCGCCAGGGCTGCAACGGTCATCGTTCGGCTCGCTTCGGGGATCGGGTTTGCAGGGAATCGGCGCGGCACCGCCAGCGACGCTGGCGGCAGCGGACGTGGACGCGACGAGTCGCTCTCTGCACGTCCGGTTCGATACTCGCGCGCGCCGCTTCGTTTACGCCTTGACGGTCGTCAGCGCCTTTTTCACGAAGTCGTTGGTCCACGTCTTCGACAGATCGATCTGCGCGTTCTGGATCATCGGATCGAACGCCTTGAGCGTCTTCAACGAAGTTGCGGGACCGTCGGCGGGCATCAGGCCATCGGGCGACATCGCTTCGCGCACGTGCTGCCACGCGTCGAGATAGAGCGCGCGGTCGCCGAGCAGATAGCTCTCCGGCACCGTGTTGATCAGTTCGCTGCCGCTCGCGTTCTGCAGCCACTTGAGCGCGCGCACCATCGCATTGGTCAGCGCCTGCGTGGTGTTCGGGTTCTTCGTGATGAAGGACTGCGATGCGTACAGGCAGCCCGCCGGCATGTCGCCGCCGAACACGGTGTGCGTATCGGCGAGCGTGCGCGTGTCCGAGACGACGCGCACGTCGCCCGCGCGTTCGAGGCGCGTGACGACCGGATCGAGGTTCGCGATCGCGTCGATCTGTCCGGACTGCAGCGCGGCGATTGCGCCGGCACCCGCGCCCACGCCGATGAACGCGACGTCTTTCGGACCGAGCCCCGCCTTCGCGAGCACGAAGCTCGCCATGATCGAGGTCGACGAACCCGGCGCGGTGACGCCGATCTTTTTGCCCTTCAGATCAGCGATCGACCTGAAGTTCGGCATCGTCTTCTTCGACACCGCGAGCACGATTTGCGGCGCGCGGCCCTGCAGCACGAATTCGCGGAACATCTGCTTTTGCGCCTGCAACAGCAGCGTGTGTTCGAACGCGCCGGAGACCACGTCCGCGCTCCCGCCGACTGCCGCTTTCAGCGCCTGCGAGCCGCCCGCGAAGTCCGAGATGTCGACTTCGAGTCCTTCGTCCTTGAAGTAGTTGCGGCGCTCGGCGATCGTCAGCGGCAGGTAGTAGAACAGGTTCTTGCCGCCGACCGCGATCGCGACCTTGGTGGTCTCGGGTTTGCCCTGCGCGAAAGCAAACGGTGTGGCCGCGAGTGACGCACCCGCGAGCGCCGCACCGGCGGCGAGGAAGTTTCTGCGTTGCATGGAATGCTGTCTCCAGATTTTTGTGGTCCGGCTCTGTTACGTGCCTTGCTCGACGTATTGCCCTGCGCGCGTCAGACGATCTGTTGAGCCCGCAACCTTGCGATGGCGTCAGCATCATAACCTAGCGATTGCAGGACTTCATCGGTATGTTCACCCAGTTCTGGACCCAGCCAGCGGGTCTCGCCGGGGGTCGCCGACAGCTTCGGCGTGACCGCGGGCAGCGTGATTTCCTTGCCGTCCTGCCACTTGAACCGCTGGATCATCTGCCGCGCGATGAACTGCGGATCGGTGAACATATCGGCGACGCTGTAGATGCGGCCCACCGGCACGTCGGCCGCGTTCAGCACCGCGAGCGCTTCGTCGATCGTGCGCGTGGACAGCCATGCGGCGATCGCGGCGTCGATTTCCTGCGTGCGCGGCACACGGCCGTCGTTATGCGCAAGCGCCGGATCGTTCGCGAGATCGTCGCGCCCGATCGCGATCATCAGACGCCTGAAGATCGGATCGCTATTGCCGCCGATCACGATGCTGCCGTCGCGGCACGGATACGTATTCGACGGCACGATACCCGGCAGCGACGCGCCGGTGCGCTCGCGCACCATGCCGTAGACCCCGTATTCGGGCACCACGCTTTCCATCATGTTGAAGACGGCCTCGTACAAAGCGACATCGACGACCTGCCCCTTGCCGCCGTTCACCTGCTTGTGATGCAGCGCCATCAGCGCGCCGATCACGCCGTGCAGCGCGGCGATCGAATCGCCGATCGAGATGCCGATGCGCGGCGGCGGCAGATCCGGATAACCGGTGATATGGCGCAGGCCGCCCATCGACTCGGCGATCGCGCCGAAGCCCGGACGGTCGCGATACGGACCGGTCTGGCCGTAGCCGGACAGACGCACCATCACGAGGCCGGGGTTCCCGGCGGACAGCACGTCGTAACCGAGGCCGAGCTTTTCGAGCAGACCGGGCCGGAAATTCTCGACGACGATATCGGCTTCTTTCGCGAGGCGCCGCACGATCTCCTTGCCCTCGTCGGCTTTGAGGTTGATCGTGACGGACTTCTTGTTGCGCGCCTGCACGGCCCACCACAGCGACGTACCGCCGACTTCCGGATACAGCTTGCGCCACTTGCGCAGCGGGTCGCCGCCTTTGGGGTCTTCGATCTTGATCACGTCGGCGCCGAATTCGCCGAGAAAGCGCGCGGCAAACGGCCCGGCGATCAGCGTGCCGAGCTCCAGCACCTTGACGCCAGCGAGCGGACCGCGTGCATCTTGCGGTGCGGCGCTCGCGCCTGGTTCGGGGGTCGCGCTCATGAGTCTCCTTTGTTTTGCATCGCGATGCGCGCGGTCCCTGCCACTCGCAGCGAAATGTGCCGGGAAGGCTATTACGGCGGGCAGTGAACGCCGCGCGACTACATCGACCGACGGTCGAGCATCGCGCGCGCGATCGTACCCGCATCGACATATTCGAGTTCGCCGCCCACCGGCACACCACGCGCGAGACGCGTCACGGCGAGCCCGCGCGCCTTCAGCGTCTGCCCAAGGTAATGCGCGGTGGCCTCGCCCTCGTTGGTGAAATTGGTGGCCAGCACGACCTCCTTGACGACGCCGTCCGAGGCGCGCTTGACGAGCCGGTCGAAATGGATCTCCTTCGGACCGATGCCGTCGAGCGGACTGAGCCGCCCCATCAGCACGAAATAGAGGCCGCGATAGGTCATCGTCTGTTCGAGCATGATCTGGTCGGCCGGCGTTTCGACGACGCACAGCAGTGACGGATCGCGCTCCTCATCGAGGCAGACCTCGCAGATCTGCGCTTCGGTAAACGTGTTGCACTTTTCGCAGTGACGCAGATGTTCGGTCGCGAACAGCAGCGAGCGGCCGAGCTTTTCGGCGCCTTCGCGATCGTGCTGCATCAGGTGATACGCCATGCGCTGCGCGGACTTCGGCCCGACACCGGGCAGCGCGCGCAGCGCTTCGACGAGCGCCGACAGGGCGGAAGGTTGTTTCATGCGGATCGGCGTCGACGTGGGTGGTACCCGGTGGGCAAGTTGGGGGAACGGCGGTGCTCGGACCGGGCGGCGCTTGCCCCCTTTAGCCTCCTTTAGCCCGCTATACGGCTGCGAAGCCTCAGAACGGCAGCTTGAAGCCCGGCGGCAACGGCAGTCCGGCGGTCATGCCGCCCATCTTTTCCTGTGCGGTTGCCTCGGCCTTGCGCACGGCGTCGTTGAACGCAGCGGCGACGAGGTCTTCGAGCATGTCCTTGTCGTCGGCGAGCAGGCTCGGATCGATCGACACGCGGCGCACGTCGTTCTTGCAGGTCATCGTCACCTTGACGAGACCGGCACCCGACTGCCCCTCGACTTCGATCTGAGCGAGTTGCTCCTGCATCTTCTTCATGTTTTCCTGCATCTGCTGGGCTTGCTTCATCAGCCCGGCGAGTTGGCCTTTCATCATGGACGTGCTCCTTCTTGATAGCGTGGAATCTGGCATTCCGGCGTCGCGCTGCGCCGACGCCGCGAACGATGGATCAGGGGGACGGCGCCGCACCGTTCGGTGCAGCGTCCGGGGTAATCGGGCGGATCGAGCCCGGCACGATGCTCGCGCCGAACTCACGAATCAACGACTGCACGAACGGATCGGCGCTGATTTCGCGCTCGGCTTCCTGCTGGCGCTGAGCGCGCAGTGCGGCGTCGCGCGCGGCGGCAGTGCGGCGCGCCGGGCCGACTTCGACCTCTACGTCGACGTTCCGGCCGAGCCGCTCGATGAGCGCTGCCTTCAGTTTAGCGACCTGCGAGGCTTCCGCGTATTGCGGCACCGGCACGTTCAGCTTCAGCAGGCCGCCTTCGAGCGCCATCAGTTCGCTGTTGAATGCCAGCTGGTACGAGATGCCCTTCAGCGGCAGATCGACGGCCAGCGCCGGCCAGTCGCCGTTGAAACCGAGCGGATCGAGCGGCACGGCGGGCGGCAGCGGGCGCGTATCGACGACCGGCGCGGGCGCGGCGGCCTGCGCGGCCGGGCCATCCATGCGGACGTCGTCGGGGCCGCTGTCGAACACTGGTACGAAGTTCTCGTCCGGCGCAATGAAGTACGCGTCTTCCGCGGCCGACAGCGGCATGTACTCGTCGGGCGGCATGTCGTCCCACGGTGGAATCGACGGGCCGTTCTGTTGCACATTGCCGCTCGCGCCGCTGTTTGCGTTGCGGGTCGGCGCAGCCTGCGCCGCGGTGTGCTGCGGCGCGCGGCGCGGCGCGGCGGGCGTCGGCGCCGGCACCACCACGCCTGGCGCGGCGGCGGGCTTCGGCGCGGGCGGTTTCGGCGCGGCGGGTTTCGCGGCCGCGACCGTGCTTGAGCGGCCGCGATCGGACGATACTTTCATGCCGGCGTTGCGTAGCACGTCGAGCGCGGCGCTTGCACCACCCGCGCGGCGCGGCGCGGCGTCCGCCACGGCGGGTTGCGGGACTTGCTCCATCCCCTGGAGCGCGGCAGGCGCAGGCTGGGTGGACACAGGTTCGGCGTCGGAACCTTCATTCGAGACCGGCTCGATCGAGCGGGCCATGGCGACGCCCTCGTTCGTGGGAGAGTCTTCCCACGGAGCCAGCGGCTGTGCGGCTGCGGCAGGCGACGCGTCTGTCGCGCGTGCGGTTTCGGCAACAAGTGTTTGCACCGCTGTTTGCACCGCTGCTCTGTCTTGACCAGCGGCAGCGGGCCTCGCGATCGGCATGGCAACCGGCGCGGACGGTGTCATCGCCTCGTTCTGGTCAGCGCCGGAAACGTCGGCCTGTCGTCCGCGAGCCGGTGCGGCGGTGGACATCGCAGTGGCGGAAGAAGGCGCCAGCGCGCGCAGCGCGGCGACTGTCGGTGTACCAGAGCGCTTCGCACCGGCCCCGGCCGCGCCTGTTTGCGTGCCAGCGGCTCCCGCCGCTCCACCGCCGCCCGTCGGCGCCGGCTCGAACGCGAGCATGCGCAGCAGCGTCATCGTGAAGCCCGCGTATTCGTCGGGCGCGAGACCAAGCTCGCTTCGGCCGATCGTCGCGATCTGATAGAACAGTTGCACCTGCTCGGCGCTCAGTGTCTCGGCAAAGCGGCGCAGATCGGCCGCCTCGGGCCATTCGTCGAGCACCGACGACGGCGCGAACTGCGCCCACGCGATCCGATGCAGCAGACTCGCCAGATCCTGCAGCGCCGTCGAGAACGACAGACTGCGCAATGCCATTTCGTCGGCGACCGCGAGCACCGCCGCGCCGTCGCCCTGCGCGAGCGCGTCGAGCAAGCGGATCAGATAACTCTGGTCGAGTGCGCCGAGCATGCCCCGCACCGCGTCTTCGCTGACCTCGTTCGCCGAATAGGCGATCGCCTGATCGGTCAGCGACAGCGCGTCGCGCATCGATCCGTCGGCTGCGCGCGCGAGCAGGCGCAGTGCCTGCGCCTCGTGCGGCACGTTCTCTTCGCCGAGAATGCGTTCGAGATGCGACACGATATGTCCGGCCGGCATCTGCTTCAGATTGAACTGCAGACAGCGCGACAGCACGGTGACCGGAATCTTCTGCGGGTCGGTGGTCGCGAGGATGAACTTGACGTGCGGCGGCGGCTCTTCGAGCGTCTTCAGCATCGCGTTGAACGCGTGGTTCGTGAGCATGTGCACTTCGTCGATCATGTAGACCTTGAAGCGCGCATCGACGGGCGCATACACCGCGCGCTCGAGGAGCGCGGCCATTTCGTCGACGCCGCGATTACTCGCCGCGTCCATCTCGACGTAATCGACAAAGCGCCCTTCATCGATCTCGCGACACGCACGGCACACGCCGCACGGCGTCGACGTCACGCCGGTCTCGCAATTGAGCGCCTTCGCGAAGATCCGCGACAGCGTGGTCTTGCCGACGCCGCGCGTACCTGTAAACAAATAGGCGTGATGCAGACGGCCGCCGTCGAGCGCATGGGTGAGCGCGCGCACCACGTGCTCCTGTCCGACGAGCGAAGCGAAATCCTTCGGCCGCCATTTGCGTGCGAGAACTTGATAGGTCATCCGGAAATTGTATCAGCAACAATGCCACGCAAAACCGATTCGGGACGACGCTCGAACGCGCGATGACGCGCCATTCGAACACCACGAACGATCGATACGGAAGCTGGAAATGATTGCGGAGAATCCGTGAGCACGGCCGCGAAGAAAAAGCAAAGGAAGGTGACGAGCCCGACCCTCGGCACTGGTGGAAAACGGCTGTGGCTGCTTCGTTCCCGACCTGACCAGGTTGACCATCCCTCCATGCGAGGAGGCCCGTCACGAAAGATTCTATCATTGCCGCGCGCATTGTGCGACTGTCGATACTAGCAAAACGCGAACGACGCACCGGATCGCACGGATTCGCGCCGTCTGCGCCTGCCTTATGCAGATCTTATGCACGCTGCCCGGCGCCTCTGCGGCAACCGCGACGGCGTCCCCTCGCACCGCACTTGCGTTCGCCGCGCACGCCACCATTTACGTTGCAACGCGGTGTCCATCGGCCGCAGAAACAGGCTGACGCTTCGGCTGCGGCCCATTAGCCCCACTGCCCTAACGAGTACTATCGCCATCGGCAACGCATAGCGAATTAAGCTACACTGCCAGTTGAAAGACCCGCAAACGCGACTCTTTCCGCGTATTCCGTGAAGATCCTGGTTTTTTCAGGCGGCTTTTCGGAATTTCACGGGCATACGCGGCAAGGCGCCGGATGCGGAAAGCGAACGGAAATTTTCCCGGTTTTTGACGTATCGTGGCGAGCAAATTCAGGCGGGCCTCGAACCGACAGAGGTATTCATAAATGAGCGAACAAATCAAGCATATCAGCGACGCATCGTTCGAACAGGACGTCGTGAAATCCGATAAACCCGTGCTGCTCGATTTCTGGGCCGAATGGTGCGGTCCGTGCAAGATGATCGCGCCGATCCTCGACGAAGTCGCCAAGGATTACGCGGACCGCCTGCAAGTCGCGAAGATCAACGTCGACGAGCATCAGTCCACGCCGGTCAAGTTCGGCGTGCGCGGCATCCCCACGCTGATCCTCTTCAAGAACGGCGCCGTCGCCGCTCAGAAGGTCGGCGCTCTGTCGAAGTCGCAGCTCACCGCGTTCCTCGACGGCAATCTGTAAAATCAACGCCGCGGCGCTCGCGGATTCATCGCGTGCCGTAAGCGCTTCGGATTGGGCGTGTTGTCAACCGGCAACACGCTCCACGACAAAGATGCCACGCCGCCGCACCGGCGGAAATTGGCGTGTGCTATGCTAGAATCCACAAAACGTCGAAAAGACGTGTAAGTCTTTGAGCGGTTCCGCTCACCCTCCTCCCAGATTTCATTTCGTCGCACCTTCTCCTGCGGGTTCTCCGTATGCATTTATCCGAGCTTAAGACTCTGCACGTGTCCCAATTGATCGAGATGGCCAACGGCCTCGAGATCGAAAGCGCGAACCGCCTGCGCAAGCAGGAATTGATGTTCGCCATTCTAAAAAAACGAGCCAAAGCGGGCGACACGATCTTCGGCGACGGCACCCTCGAAGTGCTGCCGGACGGTTTCGGCTTCCTGCGTTCGCCGGAAACCTCCTACCTCGCCAGCACGGATGACATCTACATCAGCCCGTCGCAAATCCGCCGCTTCAACCTGCATACGGGCGACACGATCGAAGGCGAAGTGCGTACGCCGAAAGACGGCGAGCGCTATTTCGCGCTGGTGAAGGTGGACAAGGTCAACGGCCAGCCGCCGGAGGCCTCGAAGCACAAGATCATGTTCGAAAACCTGACGCCGCTGCACCCGAACAAGGTGCTGCTGCTCGAACGTGAAATGCGCGGCGAAGAGAACGTGACCGGCCGCATCATCGACATGATCGCGCCGATCGGCAAGGGCCAGCGCGGCCTGCTCGTCGCCTCGCCGAAGTCGGGCAAGACCGTGATGCTTCAGCACATCGCGCACGCGATCAAGCAGAACCATCCCGACGTCGTGCTGTTCGTGCTGCTGATCGACGAGCGCCCGGAAGAAGTGACGGAAATGCAGCGCTCGGTGGCCGGCGAAGTGATCGCCTCCACGTTCGACGAACCCGCCGCGCGTCACGTGCAAGTCGCCGAAATGGTGATCGAGAAGGCCAAGCGCCTCGTCGAAATGAAGAACGACGTCGTGATTCTGCTCGACTCGATCACGCGTCTCGCGCGCGCCTACAACACCGTCGTGCCGGCCTCGGGCAAAGTACTGACCGGCGGTGTCGACGCCAACGCGCTGCAGCGTCCGAAGCGCTTCTTCGGCGCGGCGCGCAACATCGAGGAAGGCGGGTCGCTCACCATCATCGGCACGGCGCTGATCGAAACCGGCAGCCGCATGGACGACGTGATCTACGAAGAGTTCAAGGGCACCGGCAACATGGAAGTGCACCTCGAGCGCCGTCTCGCCGAGAAGCGCGTCTACCCGTCGATCAACCTGAACAAGTCGGGCACCCGCCGCGAAGAACTGCTGATCAAACCCGAAGTGCTGCAGAAAATCTGGGTGCTGCGCAAGTTCATTCACGACATGGACGAAGTCGAGTCGATGGAATTCCTGCTCGACAAGATCCGCCAGACCAAGAGCAACTCCGAGTTCTTCGACATGATGCGTCGTGGCGGCGGCAGCTAACGCGTCACGCTTGTGCTGCCCGCATTAGCCGGCCACCGCACCGCATGAAAAACCGCTCGCAATTCGCGAGCGGTTTTTTTTCGTCCGTCGTGCGCCCGCCCAATGCGCTCTAACACATACGTGCACGTACACGTTGCAGTATAATGCCGACGCCCTCATCCTTGCGCGTCACCGTCATGTCGAAGGACTCCCCCACGCTATTGACCGTGCGCGACGCCGCCGAACGTCTCGGCGTGACGCCGCGCACGCTGAAGTACTACGAGGAGCGCGGCCTCGTGTCACCGACGCGCAGCGAAGGCCGCTACCGTCTTTACGACGAAGATGACCTGAAGCGTTTCGCGCGCATCCTGCGTTTGCGCTCACTCGGCTTCTCGCTGCACAGCATCACCGAAATGCTGAAGCGGCCGCTCGAACCGGTCGAAGGCGGCCATCGTTTTTCAACCGAATCGTTGCAACAGATTCGCGACGCGATCGCCCAGCAGCTCGAAACGCTTGACGCCCGCATCGAGGCGGTGCGCCGCGAACTGAAGGAAGCACAGACACTGCGCGCCGAACTGGCCCCCGACCTCGACTATCTGGAGCGGCGACTCGCCGGCGAAAACGCCGATCAACTGCTCGAACAGCGTCGTCAGGCGCGAGCCAAAGCGGCCGGCGCGGCTGAAAAAACCAGCGTTGCGCCCAGCCGACGCACTGGCAAGTCCCGCACCGGAAAACCGGCCAGATCGTCGTGAGCAATACCTCGTCCCACACTGCGTGGCTCAGCGTTGACAAGCTGCGCGGCGACTTTTTCCCATGGGTGCTCGCGGTCGTCACCGGGCTGGACTATTTCGACAACGCCATCTTCTCGTTTTTCGCCAGCTATATCGCGGGTGGCGTCAATGCATCGCCGGATCAGCTCGTGTGGGCATCGAGCGCCTATGCGGTCGCTGCGGTGCTCGGCATCCTGCAGCAGGAATGGTGGGTCGAGCGCTTCGGCTACCGGCGCTACGTGGCCGGCTGCATGCTGCTCTATTCAGCGGGCGCGGCAGCCGCGGCGCTCAGCGAATCGTCTATCCAACTCGCGTTTGCGCGCGGCTTTCAGGGCTACTTCATCGGCCCGATGATGGGCGCCTGCCGGATCCTGATCCAGATGAGTTTCACCCCGCAGCAGCGGCCAGCGGCCACACGCGCGTTTCTGCTGCTGATCTTGCTCGGGAGCGCCCTTGCGCCGCTCGTCGGCGGACAGCTGGTCGCGCATTTCGACTGGCGCGCGTTGTTCGCATGCACGGTGCCGGCCGGCGTGCTGTTCGCCGTGCTCGCGCTGCTCGCGCTGCCCGATGCCGGCAACCGCCTACCCGAAGCACGCGGCTCCGCGCATTTCTGGCCGTATCTGGTCTTCGCGTTCGCGCAGGGCGCGCTGCAGATCGTGATGCAGCAGGTGCGCTTTCAGCTGTTCAGCGCGTCGCCGGGACTGATCCTGCTGACGGTGGCCGGCTGCGCCGCGCTCGGCTGGTTCGCGTATCACCAATGGCATCACCCCTCGCCGCTCGTGCGCCTGCATGCGTTGCGCGAAAAGGTCTTTCAGGTCGGCATGGTGCTGTACATGTTCTATTACTACATGACGACCGTGTTCAGCTACCTGATCTCGCGCTTTCTCGAAGGCGGACTCGGCTATCCGGTCGAGAACACCGGGCGGCTCGTCGGCGTCACGTCGCTGATTTCGGCGAGCGCGCTGTTCGTCTATCTGCATTACGCGAAGCTGCTGCCGCGCAAGAAGTGGATCATCGTGCCGGGCTTTGCGATCGCCGCGTTCGCCGCAGCATGGATGACGCGCATGTCGCCGGACGTCGGCGAGGCGGCGCTCGTCGTGCCGCTGCTGTTGCGCGGCCTGCTGTTGCTGTTCATCGTACTGCCGGTCGCGAACCTGACATTTCGCATCTTCGCGATCGAGGAGTTCACGCACGGCTACCGGTTGAAAAACATCATCCGCCAATTGACGGTCTCCTTCGCGACCGCCTCGGTGATCATCGTCGAGCAGCATCGGCTGGCGCTACACGAAAGTCGTCTCGCGGAGTCCGCGAATCCGTACAATCCTCTGTTCCAGAATACCCTCGCGACGCTGACCCGCGGCTTCGCCGCCGGTCATGCGGCGAACGAGGCGCACGCGCTCGCGATGGCGTCGATCAGCCGGACGGTCGCGCAGCAGGCCAGTTTCCTCGCGTCGCTCGACGGCTTCTATTTTCTGATCGGCGTCGCGATATGCGGCGGCCTGTTCGCGGCATGGCAAAATCGGATCGACTAGAGATGGGCTCAAGCATGCTGGCGAAACTCACGAACTGGCTGGGCACGCGCCGCCGCGAGCGAGCGCTGCGCGACTACGCGATCGACGATTCGTTGTGGCAGGCGACGCTCGCCGGCTTGCCATTTCTGACCCATCTGGAAGCGCCCGATCTCGCGCGGCTGCGCGAGCTGACCAGTCTCTTCATCGCGCGCAAGGAGTTCTCGACCGCGCACGAGCTCGAGTTGACCGACGCGATGACGGTCGCCATCGCCGCCCAGGCGTGCCTGCCGGTGCTGAACCTGAGCCTCGATCTGTATCGCGGCTGGGTCGGCGTGATCATCTATCCCGGCGAATTCGTGATCCGCAAGACCGTCGAGGACGAAGACGGCGTTGTCCACGAGATCGAACACGACGCGAGCGGCGAGGCGTGGGAAGGCGGCCCGGTCGTACTGTCGTGGGAAGACGCGCAGATGACCGACGGCAGCGACGCGTACAACGTCGTGATTCACGAGTTCGCGCACAAGATCGATATGCTGAACGGCGAAGCGGACGGCCACCCGCCGCTGGTGCGCCGCTGGCACGCGCCGCTCGATGCACAGGCATGGGCCGACGTATTCGACCACGCATACGATCACTTCTGCGCGAAAGTCGATGCGGTGCCCGAGCGTCGCTGGGCGCGTTTCGAGCGGGAATCGCTGATCGATCCGTATGCGGCGGACCACCCGTCGGAATTTTTCGCGGTGTGCAGCGAGGCGCTGTTCGTCAAGCCGCACGCGTTCGAGGCGGAGTATCCGGAACTGTACCGGCTGCTCGCGCGCTACTACCGGCAGGACCCGGCGCGCGTGGGATTGACGTTCGCGCCGGCTTGAGCGGCCGGGGACGGCATCCCGCTGGCGCCTCAACAGAATCCGCTGGCAGAAAAATCGCCAAGCGACTGATTTTCTGGCATAATCGCCGTTTTTCGACCGTAGGCAAGTGGCTCGCGCCTGAAGGCAGCCCCCATTCAAGGCTGCACGCGGGTTGGCTACCGCCAGATTAAAGGAAAGACCATGAAAGAAGGCATTCACCCGGATTACCGCGAAGTCCTGTTCGTCGATATGTCGAACGACTTCAAGTTCGTGACGCGCTCGACCATCCAGACTCGCGAAACCGCAGAATTCAACGGCAAGACCTATCCGCTCGCGAAGATCGAAGTCTCGTCGGAATCGCACCCGTTCTACACCGGCCAGCAAAAGATCATGGACACGGCCGGCCGCGTCGAGAAGTTCAACAAGAAGTTCGGCGCACGCGCTTCGGGCAAGGCGGCGAAGTAATAGCGCAACGGTGCCAGCGTCAGGCCGGCCACGGAGCAAACAGAAAGGGCAGCGCGAGCTGCCCTTTTTTGTCGCTTGCGCCTGATGCACTGCCGCGCTTGCACGGCACCGTGTTACAGCTTGTCCATCCACATTGCCGGTCGTGACCGGCCTGACGTGCATCGCACGGCACGACTACAATGCCGGATGCTCGAGACGGGCCCTGCCACCCTGACCCGCCGACGCGCCCCGGCTGCATCGCTTATCTGACACCACACACCGCATGAGACCTGTCGTTCGCCTCACTGCCTCCGCGACCAGTGCCTTGCCGCGCTGGCTGCTGCTGACCATCTGTTTCGTCTACGCATCGTTCGGACTCTTTGGCCGCGATCCATGGAAGAACGAGGACGCAGCCGGTTTCGGTGTCATGTGGACGATGGCGAACGGCAGCGCGCACGACTGGCTGTTGCCGAACCTCGTCGGCAAGTATCTGACCGAGGACGGCCCGCTCGGCTATTGGCTCGGCGCGAGCGCGATCCGCCTACTCGCGCCGTGGGTCGACGCGAGCAACGCGTCACGCGTGTTCACAGGTCTGCTGTTCTGCGCGGGCTGCGCGTTCGTCTGGTACGCGGCCTATCTGCTCGGCCGGCGCGCCGAGGTCCAGCCGTTCAAATATGCGTTCGGCGGCGAGCCGGAACCGCGCGACTACGGCCGCACGCTCGCCGATGGCGCGCTGCTGATCCTGCTCGCGTGCTTCGGCCTCGCCGAGCGCGGCCACGAAACCACGCCGCAACTCGCACAGTTCGTCTGCATCGCGATGCTCGTCTACGGCCTCGTGCGCATGATCGACAAGCCGATCCAGGGCGCGCTGATCTGGGGTCTCGCGATCGGCCTCGTCACGCTTGCGAGCAGCCCGGTGCTGGTCGCCGCGCTGCTCGTCGGCACGCTCGCGATGACGCTGATCGTGCGCGAAACGCGCTCACGCTGGCTGCTGCTCGCGGGCCTGCCTGTCGCGCTCGTGCTCGCGGTGTCCTGGCCAATCATCGCGCTCGCCGCCTTCCCCGACGACGCCGTCTGGTATTTGAACCAATGGCTGCGCGTGAGCCTGAGTTCGTTCGCGGGCCCGCCGGGCTCGGTCGCCGCTTATGCGCTGAAAAACCTGCCGCTCTTCACGTGGCCCGCCTGGCCGCTCGCGCTGTGGTCATGGTTCAGCTGGCAGGGGCTGCGCCGCGCGCCGCACGTGGCGATTCCGCTGTCGGTGATCGGGCCGCTGTTCGTGCTCGTCGTGCTGCAGAGCCATCAGTCGAACCGACTCTACATGCTGCTGCTGCCGCCGCTCGCGGTGCTCGCCGCTTTCGCGCTGCCGACGCTCAAGCGCGGCGCGATCAACGCGATCGACTGGTTCGCGCTGCTGAGCTTCACGATCCTCGGCAGCTTCGTGTGGCTCGTGTATGTGGCGGGTCTGACCGGCTTTCCGCATCCGCTCGCGCGCAACCTTGCGCGGCTCGCGCCTGGCTTCGTGCCGCAGTTCAAGATTCTGTCGTTCGTCTGCGCGGTTGCGGTGACCGTGTGCTGGTTCCTGCTGGTGCGCTGGCGCCTCGCGCGTCATCCCAAGGTACTGTGGCGCAGCGTCGTGCTGTCGAGCGCCGGTACCACGCTGATGTGGGTGCTGCTGATGACTCTATGGCTGCCGGTCGTCAATTACAGCCGGACCTATCGCGACGTCGCGCAGCAGATCGCCAATCACCTGCCCGATGACTACACGTGCATCTCGCCGGTGCGCCTCGGCAATGCGCAGATTGCGACGTTCGCGTATTTCGGCGACATGCATTTCTCGTTCGACCAGGACTGCGACGTGATACTGCGTCAGGACTCGCAGGACTACGGCGCCCCGAGCGCGATGCCCGACTACACCTGGAGACTCGTGTGGGAAGGCCGCCGCGCCGCCGATCGCGACGAGCGCTTCCGCCTGTACGTGCGCATCGACCGTCCCAAGCCGCCGCCCGGCAATCACCGCAACTGGCGCAAGAAACTCAAGTGACCATGATCGCCGACGTACGGAAAATCGCCGCGCTCGCGTGGCCCGTATTGATCGGCCAGTTGGCCATCATCGCGTTCGGGGTGATCGATACGGCGATGGTCGGGCGCTACTCGGCCGTCGATCTGGCTGCGCTCGGCCTCGGCTCGTCGATCTACGTCTCGGTCTATATCGGCCTGACCGGCATCCTGACCGCACTGCAACCGATCGCCGCGCAACTATACGGCGCACGCCGCTATGGCGAGATCGGCGAGGAGGTGCGCCAGTCATGGTGGCTCGCCGCCGTGCTCACCGTGATCGGCTTTCTGATCCTGTTCTTTCCTGGGCCGCTGCTCGCGTTGTCGCGCGTGCCCGACGCGCTGCACGAGCGCACGCTTGCGTACCTGCGGATTCTCGCGTTCGGTCTGCCGGCCGGCCTCGCCTTCCGGATCTACGGTTCGGTCGCCAATGCGCTCGGCAAGCCGCGGCTCGTGATGTTTCTGCAGGTCGCCGCGCTGCTGCTGAAAATTCCGCTCAACACCTGGTTCATTTTCGGCGGACTCAGCGTGCCGGCCTTGGGCGGTCCGGGCTGTGCGCTCGCGAGCACGCTGCTCAACTGGGGGCTCGCGGCGCTCGGCATGCTGCTGCTCGCACGCGTCGACGATTTCAAGGCGCTCGGCATCTTCACGCACTTCTGCTGGCCGGTCTGGAAGCGCCAGGCCGCGCAACTGCGGCTTGGTATTCCGATGGGGCTGTCGTATCTGATCGAAGTCACGTCGTACACCTTCATGGCGCTTTTCATCGCCCGTTTCGGCACGACGACGCTCGCCGGGCATCAGATCGCCGGCAACATCGGCGCGGTGCTCTATATGACGCCGCTGTCGATCGGCGTCGCGTCGTCGACGCTGGTCGCGCAGGAGCTCGGCGCGCATCGGCCGCAGGCGGCGCGCATGCTGTCGCGTCATGGCATCGTCATGGCAGTGGCGATCGCCTGCTGCTATGGCGCGCTCGTGCTCGTCCTGCGGCCGTATATCGTCGACGGCTACACGACGGACGCGCAGGTCGCGGCGAAGGCGTTGCCGCTGGTGCTGATCGTCGCCTGCTATCACCTGTTCGACGCGTTGCAGATCTCGACCGCGTTCGTGCTGCGCGCCTACAAGGTCGCCGTCGTGCCGACCGTCATCTATGCGGTGGCGCTATGGGGCGTCGGACTCGGTGGCGGCTATGCGCTCGGCTTCGATACGACCGGTCTCACGCCGGCCTGGCTGACCGGAGCGCGCGGCTTCTGGGTCGCGAATACCGCGAGTCTCGCAATCGCCGGGGTCGGTCTGCTGGTGTACTGGCGGATCGTGAGCCAGCGGCACTTGCGCGCGGACGGGGGCTCGTAGACGGTTTGCTTTGTCGGAACGCGATTTCTGGATAGAGCCAAGCAGACAGTTAGTTGCGTCTGAGTCCGCGCAAGACACGAGCAGCCATGCATCCGCCTTCCTCTCCGAGCGCAACTCGACGCTCTCACGGTGCACACGCGGTCTCCTGCTCCCGATCCTTGCGCTCGAAAATCTCCCGCGCTGTGAACAGCGCATTGAGCGCCGCCGGAAAGCCCGCATAAAGTGCCATCTGCATGAACACCTCGACGATCTGCTCGCGCGTGCAGCCGACGTTCAGGGCCGCCTCGATGTGCACCCTCAGCTGCGGCTGCGCGCAGCCGAGCGTGGCTAGCGACGCGATCGTCGCGATTTCGCGCGTGCGCAGATCGAGCTGCGGCCGGCTGTAGATGTCGCCGAAGCCGAATTCGATCAGCAGGCGCCCGAATTCCGGCGCGACTGGCGCGAGGGCGGCGATTACCTGCTCACCCGCCGAACCGTCGATTTCCCTGAGTTTGTCCCATCCGCGCGCGTAGCGGTCGTTGTGTGCGTAGTCCATTGCGAGTCCTCATTGACGTGTGAGGGCGACGAGATTTCGTCGTCCTGCCCTGCCGGATCGGGCTCAACCGCGCCGCTCGTGGCCGCCTCATAGTAGGCGATCTTGCCCTCGATCGCGCCGAGGTTGCTCTGCAGATCGGCGATCCGCGCGAGCAGCGCGGCGCGATGCGCAACCAGCAGGTCGCGCCGCTCGCGCATCGTCGGATGGCCCTGCGCGCGCAGCGCGGCGATCTGCTGCATGCCGGAGATCGACATGCCCGTTGCCTTCAGACGCATCACGAAGCGTAACCAGTCGAGATCGGCCCGCGAGTAGAGCCGGTGCCCCGCTTGCGTGCGCCCGACCGGCCTGATCAGGCCGGCCTGTTCGTAGTAGCGCAGCGTGTGCGTGGACACGCCGATCGTTTCGGCGACCTCACCGATGGTGAGCGTGGTTGAGTGTTTCGACATGACGAACTCAGGTTAGGACTTCGAGTGCACTCTAAGTCAAGCGTCGGACGCTGTCATTTGTCCGCGCGCCCTGTTTTAATCGCAGACGATTTATGCCGGACGATTATCAAACGATAAGCTAACCGGCATTAGCCCCGCCGGCAAAAGCCTTAATTGTTGTCCAGCCTGATTTACCTGTCATCAATCGACGGTATAAATCGTCCGCTAACTCAAATCGGGCTTGCGATTTGTTCTATGCTTAAACGCAGCGCCCGCCGACAGAATGCGCCGTCCGTTCCTGGCAAATTTTTTTGTCCTCAATGGAGTGCTTGCCATGCTGAAGAAGCTTTTCATGCTTTGCGTCGCTGTGGTTTTGGCGCTATCGGCCGGATTTGCCGCGGCCGTCGAAGTGAATACCGCCGATCAGGCCGCGCTCGAATCGGTCAAGGGCATCGGCCCCGCGCATGCGAAAGCGATCCTCGACGAACGCGCCAAAAACGGTCCGTTCAAGAATGCCGACGATCTCGCGGCGCGCGTCAAGGGCCTCGGCCAGAAATCGGTCGCGAACCTCGAAGCGGCTGGGCTGACGGTCAACGGCTCGGCGGCGCCGCCGACCGGCGCGAAGGCGTCGACGAAGCCGGGCAGCCCGGCGGGCACGAAGATGGCGCCGGCGACTGCGGCGACCACCGCCGCGCCGGCTGCGACGACCGCACCGGCCGCGGCCACCCCCGCCTCGGCCGAGAAGATGTCGAAGTCGAAGAAGAAGGGCAAGACCGCTGCGTCCGACGCGGCAGCCGCTGCCGCTCCGGCCACCGTGGCAGCGAGCGCACCGGCGCAGGCATCCGGCACCCAAGCTTCGAAAAAGAAAGCGAAGAAGAGCAAGGCGGATTCCGCCGCGTCCGGCGCATGATGCCGACGGGGCGGTAGCCCTTGCGTTTCACCGCGCCGCGCAACCGCGCGTCGTCGTCACCCACCCGGCCGTCATGCACGCGCCGGCATTCAAGAGAGTCCGTCATGAGCCTACTCGACACCATCGGTTCCCTGTTTGGCAAATCGCCAGAAGGCGGCGGCCAGCAAGCGCTGATCTCAGCCGCGCTCGAATTCGTCAACAACCAGCCCGGCGGCCTGAACGGCCTGATCCAGCGCTTCCAGGAAAAGGGCCTCGGCGACGTCGTGTCGTCGTGGGTCGGCAATGGAGAAAATCAGCCGATCGCGCCCGAAGCGCTGCATAGCGTGCTCGGCTCGCAAGCGGTGAGCGACCTCGCCGCAAAAGCCGGCGTCCAGCCGGATCAGGTGACGGGTCTGCTGTCGCAGATCCTGCCGCACGTCGTCAACGCGGCCACGCCGGACGGCGAAGTGCCGGCCGAGGGCAAGCTGAACGCGACGACGGTGCTCGGTGCGCTCGGCGGCCTGTCGTCGCTGCTCGGCAACAAGGGCAACGCTTAAGGACGCTGTGGGTCATTCGCCGGCGGCTGCGTAAGCCGCCGCTCGACCGCAATATCCCGCCCGAAATCGGCCGGCAAAAGAAAACCGGCAACGAAGTGACCTTCGCTGCCGGTTATTTAACGCCGGCGGGAACGGCACGATTGCCGCCCCGTCGCGTCACCCAAGCTGCGCGCTCAGTGCACGACGCGTTCGAACACGAGTTCGCCGTTGTCGACTTCGACCGGAATCACATCCTTCGGACCGAACTTGCCGGCCAGGATCAGCTTGGCGATCGGGTTCTCGACCTCCTGCTGAATCGCGCGCTTGAGCGGCCGCGCACCGAACAGCGGGTCGTAGCCGACCTTGCCGATGTGCTCGAGCGCCGCATCCGACACCACCAGCTGCATGTCGAGCTTCGCGAGCCGCTCATGCAGACGCTGCAACTGGATCCGCGCGATCGACTGGATGTTCGAGCGATCGAGCGCATGGAACACGACGACGTCGTCGATCCGGTTCAGGAACTCGGGCCTGAAGTGCAGCTTCACCTCTTCCCACACCGCGTCCTTCACCGCTTCCTGCGACTCGCCGACCATCGCCTGGATCACCTGCGAACCGAGGTTCGACGTCATCACGATCACCGTGTTCTTGAAGTCGACGGTGCGGCCCTGGCCATCGGTCATGCGGCCGTCGTCGAGCACCTGCAGCAGCACGTTGAACACGTCCGGATGCGCCTTCTCGATTTCGTCGAGCAGAATCACGCTATATGGCTTGCGGCGCACGGCCTCGGTCAGATAACCGCCTTCTTCGTAGCCGACGTATCCCGGCGGAGCGCCGATCAGGCGCGCGACGCTGTGCTTCTCCATGAACTCGCTCATGTCGATGCGGATCAGATGATCTTCCGAGTCGAACAGGAACGACGCCAACGCCTTGCACAGCTCGGTCTTGCCGACGCCGGTCGGCCCCAGAAACAGGAACGAGCCGTACGGACGGTTCGGGTCCGACAGACCCGCGCGCGAGCGCCGGATCGCATCGGCCACCGCGTTGATCGCCTCGTCTTGCCCGACCACGCGCTCATGCAACTTCGACTCGATCTGCAGCAGCTTTTCGCGCTCGCCCTGCATCATCCGCGACACCGGAATACCGGTGGCACGCGACACGACCTCGGCGATTTCTTCCGCGCCGACCTGCGTGCGCAAGAGACGCGGACGCTTCGGGCTGTTCTGCTCCTCGGCTTCGGCGCGCGTGACCTCCTTCAGTTGCGCTTCGAGGCCCGGCAGCTTGCCGTACTGCAATTCGGCCACCTTCTCGAGCTTGCCCTCGCGCTGCAGACGCGTGATTTCCGCGCGCGTCTTCTCGATCTCTTCCTTCAACTGAGCGCTACCCTGCACCGCCGCCTTTTCCGCGGTCCAGATTTCCTCGAGGTCGGAATATTCGCGGTTGAGCCGCTCGATTTCCTCTTCGATCAGTTGCAGGCGCTTCTGCGACGCTTCGTCCTTCTCCTTCTTCACCGCTTCGCGTTCGATCTTCAACTGGATCAGACGACGGTCGAGCCGGTCCATCTCCTCCGGCTTCGAGTCGATTTCCATCTTGATCTTCGAAGCGGCTTCGTCGATCAGATCGATCGCCTTGTCCGGCAGGAAGCGGTCCGTGATGTAGCGATGCGACAGCTCCGCCGCCGCGACGATCGCCGGGTCGGTGATGTCGACGCCGTGGTGCAGCTCGTAACGCTCCTGCAAACCGCGCAGAATCGCGATGGTCGCCTCGACCGACGGTTCGTCCACCAGTACCTTCTGGAAGCGGCGCTCGAGCGCAGCATCTTTCTCGATGTACTTGCGGTATTCGTCGAGCGTGGTCGCGCCGACGCAGTGCAGCTCGCCACGCGAGAGCGCAGGCTTCAGCATGTTGCCCGCATCCATCGCGCCTTCGGCCTTGCCGGCGCCGACCATCGTGTGAATTTCGTCGATGAAGACGATGGTCTGCCCTTCGTCCTTGGCGATGTCGTTGAGCACGGCCTTCAGGCGCTCCTCGAACTCGCCGCGATATTTGGCGCCCGCGAGCAGCGCGGCCATGTCGAGCGACAGCACGCGCTTGTTCTTCAGCGTCTCCGGCACTTCGCCATTGACGATGCGTTGCGCGAGTCCTTCGACGATCGCGGTCTTGCCCACGCCCGGCTCGCCGATCAGCACCGGATTGTTCTTGGTGCGTCGCTGCAGGATCTGAATGGAGCGGCGGATTTCGTCGTCACGGCCGATCACGGGGTCGAGCTTGCCGGCGCGGGCGCGCTCGGTCAGATCGATCGTGTATTTCTTCAGCGCTTCGCGCTGGCTTTCGGCGTCCTGACTATGCACCTGCGAGCCGCCGCGCACTGCGGCAATCGCGGTTTCGAGCGACTTGCGCGACAGCCCGTGCTCGCGCGCGAGACGGCCGGCGTCGCCCTTGTCATCAGCGACCGCGAGCAGGAACATCTCGCTCGCGATGAACGTGTCGTTGAGCTTCTGCGCTTCCTTGTCGGCCTGGTTCAGCAAACCGGTCAGGTCGCGGCCGATCTGCACGTTGCCGTCGGTGCCCCGCACCTGCGGCAGCCGCGTGATCGCGTCGTTCAGTGCGGTTTGCAGCGGTTGCACATGCACGCCAGCGCGCGAGAGCAACGAGCGGGCGGAGCCGTCCTGCTGCGCGACGAGCGCCGCCAGCAGGTGGACCGGTTCGATGTACTGGTTGTCGTGGCCAACCGCCAGACTTTGGGCGTCCGCCAGCGCTTCCTGGAATTTAGTGGTGAGTTTGTCGATTCTCATCAAGAGACCTCCAATTTCGATTACCACCAAAATGAGGCGATCTATTGGGGTTTCAAGCGCTTTTTTGGCCTCAGTCGCAACTATTTAACATTTGCGCGCAAGAACTGCCGCGATCCTTCCCCAGTGCGGCGCTGGCCGCGTTTTCACCCTCGGAGCAGGACGGATCTTCTAGTCCTTCTGGCCGAGCGCCGCAGGAGTGCCGTCCCGCGTGCCGCCCGACGGCGCTGAAATCGGCAACGGCGGCACCGCAATCGTGGCGTCGAGCCCAAGCAATGACGCCAGCGGACCTTGCGGCTGCGCGACCTCGCCTATCGTGTGGCGATCGAGCTCGGCGAGAAAAGCGAGGCTCGCCGCCTGCAACGCACCACGCAGCCGGCACTGCGATGTGATCACGCAAGGCCGCTGCACACCCTGCCGGTCCGGCAGACAGCCGACCAGGGCAAAGTCGCTTTCCGTCGCACGCACCACGTCGCCGACGGTCAACGCGAGCGATTGCGCGCCAAGCCGCAGACCGCCATTGCGGCCGCGCACGGTTTCGACCCAGCCACGCTCGCCGAGTTGCTGCACGACCTTCATAAGATGGTTCTTCGAGATGCCGTAGGCTTGCGAAATGTCGTGAATCGTCGATAATCCGTCGCCCCGCACCGCGAGGTACAGCAGCACGCGCAGCGCGTAGTCCGTGTAGTCGGTCAGTCTCATAGGCTCTGGTATGGCATGAAAGGCCGGCGGCAAGTGCCTTGAACCCGCCGATAACCGCATCGACGCCAGGGTTGCCGTGAACCAGCGCCGCGCCCTAACATGACTGGCTGGCGGCGTCGGTGTTCTGGTTGCTTTGCCAGGCTGGTTCGGATAGCAATAGTAACTTCTTACGCATCGCTTGTTGGCTCCCAAAACGGGGGGTTGGGTGCCTCGTTCCGTTCGCGCGCGCCCAGCGAAGAGGCCCCGGGGTCACTCGCGTCGGGCGTGGCCGCTTATCCCGCGACACACGCCGAAGCGCCGGAGCCGCCGCCGCCCCGCCACCACCGGCAACCGATTTTTTCTGGAATCCGCATGAATCCGTCTTTCCCCGCCGCGCCGCCGGTCGAGCGCGCGGCCGAACCCACCGACGCGAATATCCGCGACCTCGTCTACGGTTTTTACGATCGTGTGCGCGCCGATCCGCTGCTCGGCCCGGTCTTCGACGCGAAGCTCGAAGGCCGCTGGGACGACCATCTGCCGAAGATGTGCACGTTCTGGAGCAGCCTCGTGCTCGGCGCGAAGCAATATCGCGGTAACGTGCAGCAGGCGCATCAGCCGCTCGAGGGCATCGAGCCGCAGCATTTCAGCCGCTGGCTGTACCTGTTCCTCGATACGGTCGAATCGCGCTACCAGCCAGCCGCGGCGGTCCGCTTCATGGAGCCGGCGCTGCGAATCGCCCAGAGTCTGCAGTTGAGCCGTTTCGGGTGGGATTACAAGATTCCGCCGGAGCAGCAGGCGCTGCTCGAGCGGGTCGCGCCGAAGCGTCGGCCGCGCGACGACGACGATGCCGAGCACGCCTCGCGGCCGGCTGGGGAGCCGTTTCCGGTGCCGATCATCGGGCGCTCACGGGACGAGTGAACCTCGCCCGGCGCCAGCGGCCTGACGCACAGACGCCGCGTGAGCCGTTGCCGCCCCGCTGCCCGCCGCTAATTGCCTAGTCCGCCTTCCGGTTTCCCGACTCGATACCCCAACGCGCGAGCGCGGCATCGTCGGTCACACGAGCGTCGACCCAGCGCTCGCCCGCGTCGGTTTTTTCCTTCTTCCAGAACGGCGCTTCGGTCTTCAGGTAGTCCATCACGAATTCGCACGACGCAAACGCGTCGCCACGATGCGCGGCCGTCGTGGCGACGAGCACGATCTGATCGAGCGGATACAGCTTGCCGACGCGATGCACGATCAGCACCTCGATGCCGGGCCAGCGCGCACGCGCACGCTCGACGATCGCCTCGAGCGACTTCTCGGTCATGCCGGGATAGTGCTCGAGCTCCATCGTCTCGACCGTGCTGCCCTCGTTCAGGTCGCGCACGGTGCCGACGAAGCACGCCACCGCGCCAATCCGCGGATTGCGCGCGCGCAGCGCGGCCACCTCGGTATTGAGATCGAAGTCTTCGGTCTGGACGCGAACGGGCATGAGCGACTCCTGTTGGCTTCTATCGCTGGCGTGAAGTGCGTAAGCGCGGCTCAGCCGCCGGTGACGGGCGGAAAGAACGCGACTTCGCAGCCTTCGGTGATGCGGGTGCCCGCGTCGGTCATCACGTGGTTGCAGGCCATGCGCAGCGCGCGGCCTTCGGAGAGCGTCTCGGCCCAGATGCCGCCGCGCATGCGCAGCCATGCACGCACGTCGCCGACAGTCGCAATACCGTCGGGCACCTCGACGGTTTCGTCGGACCTGCCGAGCGCTTCACGCACGCTCGCAAAGTATCGGAGTTCGATCTTCATCGGGATACCGCCGGTCTGCGCTGCAAAGCCGGCCTCAGTTCAACAGTTCGGAAAACGGAATGAAGCGCACGGTTTCGCCGGCGCTGATCGCGTGGTTCGGCGGATTGTCGATCAGGCCGTCGCTCCAGACGGTCGAAGTCAACACGGCCGAGCTCTGGTTCGCAAACAGGTCGAGCCCACCCGCCGCGTTGACACGCGCGCGCAGGAACTCGTTGCGGCGATCGGCCTTGCCCTGAGTGAAGTCCGCGCGCAGCGACAGCGCGCGCGGCGCGACCGCCTGCATCCCGGCCAGACGCAGCACGAACGGCCGCACGAACAGCAGGAACGTCACGAAACTCGACACCGGATTGCCCGGCAGGCCAATGAAGAACGTTTCGGCCGCCTGATCTTCGCGCGCACCGCGGCGCACCGCGCCGAACGCAAGCGGCTTGCCCGGCTTCATCGCGATCTGCCACATCGACAGGCGCCCTTCGGCCTCGACCGCCGGCTTCACGTGATCCTCCTCGCCGACCGACACGCCGCCGCAAGTCAGGATCAGATCATGTGCCTGGGCGGCTTCGCGCAACGTCGCGCGGGTCGCGTCGAGTTGATCGGCGACGATGCCGTAGTCGGTGACTTCGCAACCGAGCTTCTCGAGCAGTCCGCGCAGCGTGAAGCGATTCGAGTTGTAGATCGCGCCGGGTTTCAGCGGCTCGCCGGGCATCGTCAGTTCGTCGCCGGTGAAAAACACGGCGACCTTGACGCGCCGGCGCACCTCGAGTTGCGCACACCCGACCGACGCGGCAAGTCCCAACGCCTGCGGCGTCAGCCGCGTGCCAGCCGGCAGGATCACCGAGCCCGCGTGAATATCGGCGCCCTGCGCGGTAATCCACTCGCCGGCCTGCGGACGATGCACGATCGTGACTTCGTCGCCGGCTGCCTCGGTTTGCTCCTGCATCACGACCGCGTCGGCGCCGGCGGGCACCGTCGCGCCGGTGAAGATGCGCGCCGCGCTGCCGGGCGCGAGCGGGCGAGGCGCATGACCGGCCGGAATGCGTTGCGAGACCGGCAGGCGGCTGCCGTGCGAGAGGTCGGCAATGCGGACTGCATAGCCGTCCATCGCGCTCGTGTTCATCGGCGGCACGTCGAGCGGCGACGTGACCTCGGCGGCGAGCACGCGATTGAGCGCGGCGAGCGTCGGCAGCGTTTCGATACCGTCGATCGGGCGCGCGGCGTCGAGCAGGATCGCTAGTGCATCGGCAGTGGCGAGCATCGGAGCACGGGGCGTGGGGGTGGACATCGGAAGTATCGAAGCCGCAGGTTAAAGGACTATTGTAGCGGCCGATGCCGTCAGCCTGGGCGGCTGGGCGTGAGGGGGAGCATTTTGTGTTTCTTGATGCCTGGCCGCAGGGGTGCGGCCAGCGATTTTCGCGCCGCGGGTACGGGCGCCGATCAACGTGAAACGATGCCGCAGCACGCGATGCCGCGTGGGCCGTCGAGCGGCTCACGCGGCCGGGCCGCCCTTATTCGCCGGTATTCGCGACGATGAAATCCTTCACCCGCTGCGCATCCGCGGGTACGACCTCGAAGCGCTGGGGCAGCGACTCGAGCCCCGAGAACGCCGCCGGCCGCTCCGGTTCGCGCAGCAGCGCCTCGCGGATCGTCTCGCCGAACTTGATCGGCTGCGCGGTCTCCAGAACGATCATCGGAACGCCCGGCTGCAGATGCTCGCGCGCGACCTTCACACCGTCGGCCGTGTGGGTGTCGATCATCGTGTCGTAACGCTGGAACACGTCGCGGATCGTCTCGACGCGGGTGTCGTGACTGCTGCTGCCCGACACGAAACCGAACTCCCTCACACGCGCGAAGTCGCCGCTTGCCGCGAGGTCGAAACCGCCCTTTTCCTCGACGTCGCGGAACAGTTGCAGCACGCGCGCCGGATCGCGGCCGAGCAGGTCGTACACGAAGCGCTCGAAGTTCGATGCCTTCGAGATGTCCATGCTCGGGCTGCTGGTGTGATATGTCTCGGCCGCCTTGCGCACGCGGTAGATGCCGGTGCGGAAGAACTCGTCGAGCACGTCGTTTTCGTTGGTCGCGACGACGAGCTTCTCGATCGGCAGCCCCATCATGCGCGCGATATGTCCCGCGCACACGTTGCCGAAGTTGCCCGACGGCACCGTGAACGACACACGCTCGTCGTTCGACTTCGTCGCGGCAAAGTAGCCCTTGAAGTAGTAGACGACCTGCGCGACGACGCGCGCCCAGTTGATCGAATTGACCGTGCCGATCTTGTACTTCGCCTTGAACGCGTGATCGTTCGACACCGCCTTCACGATGTCCTGCGCGTCGTCGAACACGCCTTGCACCGCGAGATTGAAGATGTTCGGATCTTGCAGGCTGTACATCTGCGCGGTCTGGAACGCGCTCATCTTTTTGTGCGGCGACAGCATGAATACGCGGATGCCCTGCTTGCCGCGCATCGCGTATTCAGCGGCGCTGCCGGTGTCGCCCGACGTCGCGCCGAGAATGTTCAGCGTTTCACCGTGCTTGGCGAGCGCGTACTCGAACAGGTTGCCGATCAGTTGCATCGCCATGTCCTTGAACGCGAGCGTCGGCCCGTTCGACAGCTCCAGCAGCGCGAGCGGCGCGCCGTCTTCGACGCCGAGCGTCTTCAGCGGCGTGATCTGCGCGGCGCTTTCGTCGTCGCGCACGTTGCAGTAGGTCGCGGCCGTGTAGGTTTTGCGCGTCAGCGCGCGGAGGTCGTCCGCGGGGATGTCGTCGCAGAACTTAGACAGGATCTCGAACGCGAGATCCGCGTACGGCAGCGCGCGCCAGCGCGTGAGTTCGTCCGCCGTGACGCGCGGATATTCCGCCGGCAGGTACAGGCCGCCGTCTTTCGCGAGACCGCCGAGCAGGATGTCGGAGAAGGTATGGCGCTCGCCGGCTCCGGCGCCGCGCGTGGAGAGGTAGTTCATAGTTCGGCCTAGTTCAGCGCTTCCATGCGCAGCTTCGTGACTTGCGAGACGACGGTCTTCAGCGCCTCGATCGACCTGATCGCGGCGTTGACCTGCTTTTCGACCGTGACGTGCGTGATCAGGATGATGTCGGTTTCGCCCTTGCCGTTGGAGTCGACCTGCTCCGATTCCTTCTGCAGCAGCGCATCGATCGAGATGCCGCTGTCGGCGAGGATGCGCGTGATATCGGCAAGCACGCCGGTCACGTCCGCGACGCGCAGGCGCAGGTAGTAGCCGCTCGTCACTTCGTCGATCGGCAGGATCGGCGTGTTCGACAGGCTGTCCGGCTGGAACGCCAGATGCGGCACGCGGTGTTCGGGGTCGGCCGTGTGCAGGCGCGTCACGTCGACCAGATCGGCCACCACGGCGGACGCCGTCGGCTCCGCGCCCGCGCCCTTGCCGTAATACAGCGTCGCACCGACCGCGTCGCCATGCACGACGACCGCATTCATCGCGCCTTCCACATTGGCAAGCAGGCGCTTTTCGGGAATCAGCGTCGGGTGCACGCGCAGCTCGATGCCCTGGTCGGTGCGGCGCGTGATGCCGAGCAGCTTGATACGGTAGCCGAGTTCCTCGGCGTATTTGATGTCGATCGCGGCGAGCTTGCTGATGCCCTCGACGTACGCGCGGTCGAACTGCACCGGCACGCCGAACGCGATCGCGCTCATGATCGTCGCCTTGTGCGCGGCGTCGACGCCCTCGATGTCGAAGGTCGGGTCCGCTTCCGCGTAGCCGAGCTCCTGTGCGGCTTTCAGCGCAGTCGCGAAATCGAGCCCGCGGTCGCGCATCTCCGACAGGATGTAATTGGTCGTGCCGTTGATGATGCCCGCGATGTACTGGATGCGGTTCGCGGTCAGGCCCTCGCGCAGCGCCTTGATGATCGGAATGCCGCCCGCCACCGCCGCCTCGAACGCGACCATCACGCCGTTCGCGCGCGCCGCTTCGAAGATCTCCGTGCCGTGCACCGCCAGCAGCGCCTTGTTGGCCGTGACCACGTGCTTGCCGTTTTTGATCGCGCGCAGCACGAGGTCGCGCGCGATGCCGGTGCCGCCGATCATTTCCGCGACGATCGCGATCGACGGATCGTCGACGACCGCGTTGAAGTCGTCGGTCAGCGCCACGCTGCCCGCTTCGCCGCCCAGCGCCGTGGTGGCCTTGGCCGGGTTGCGCACGGCAATGCGCGCAATCTCGATGCCGCGACCCGCGCGACGTTTGATTTCTTCCTGATTGCGGCGCAGTACCGTGAAGGTGCCGCTGCCTACCGTGCCGAAGCCCAGCAGTCCAACTTTGATCGGTTCCATGCAGCGTGTGTTTCTAGTAGAGGTTTGAAAAGGGTGTCGGGCGTGGCGCGCCTCATGTGCGAGCTTCGCGCGCCACATCGTACGCGAGCCTGGCTCAGCCCGTATGACGTTTGCGGTAGCCTTCGAGGAAACGCGCGATCCGGTGGATCGAATCCGCGAGGTCGTCGACGTTCGGCAGGAACACGACGCGGAAGTGATCCGGCGTCTTCCAGTTGAAGCCGGTGCCCTGCACGAGCAGCACGCGCTCTTCGAGCAGCAGGTCGAGGATGAACTGCTGGTCGTTCTGGATCGGATACACCTTCGGATCGAGGCGCGGGAACATGTACAGGGCCGCTTCGGGCTTCACGCAGCTCACGCCGGGGATCGCCGTCAGCATCTCATAGGCGAGCTCGCGCTGCTTGTAGAGGCGGCCGCCCGGCACGATCAGGTCGTTGATGCTCTGATAGCCGCCGAGCGCGGTCTGGATCGCGTACTGGCCGGGCACGTTCGGGCACAGCCGCATCGACGCGAGGATGCCAAGCCCTTCCAGATAGTCTTTCGCGAGCCGGCGGTTCTCGCCGGTCAGACCCGAGATCGCCATCCAGCCGGCGCGATAGCCGCACGAGCGGTAGCTCTTCGACAGGCTGTTGAACGTGACGGTCAGCACGTCTTCGGACAGCGACGCCATCGAGGTGTGCGTCTTGCCGTCGTAGACGATCTTGTCGTAGACCTCGTCGGCGAAAATCACGAGGCCGTGCTGGCGCGCGATCTCGATCAGGCCAAGCAGCAGTTCGTCCGAATACAGCGCGCCGGTCGGGTTGTTGGGGTTGATGACCACGAGCGCGCGCGTGTTCGGCGTGATTTTCGCGCGGATGTCGTCGAGATCGGGCATCCAGCTATTCGATTCGTCGCAGATGTAGTGCACTGGCGTGCCGCCCGCGAGGCTCACGCCGGCGGTCCACAGCGGGTAATCGGGCGCCGGCAGCAGCACCTCGTCGCCGTCGTTGACGAGGCCCTGCAGCGCCATCACGATCAGCTCGGAGGCGCCGTTGCCGATGTAGATGTCGTCGAGTTCGACGCCGTGCACGCCCTTTTGCTGCGTGTAATGCATGATCGCCTTGCGCGCGGCGAACACGCCCTTCGAATCGGAGTAGCCTGACGAGCCCGGCAGGTTCAGGATCATGTCCTGAATGATCTCGTCCGGCGCCTCGAAGCCGAACGGCGCCAGATTGCCGATGTTCAGCTTGATGATGCGGTGGCCCTCTTCTTCGAGCCGCTTCGCATGTTCGAGGACAGGCCCGCGAATGTCGTAGCAGACATTCAACAATTTGTTGGATTTGAGAATCGGTTTCACGGCGGGCACTTCATCCTGGTTGATGGCTGGGGCAAACCTTGGGCAAACGGGAGCCCGGCTGACGACGCCGGGCCGCTCAGATTCACCGCTACGGGGAATTCGCATGCGGCGGCGCCGGCGACGGCGGCCAGCCGCGAATGGGTCGAACTGTCGAACCGCCGCGGCTTTCCGGGCTCGGGCGCGGGAAAAATCGCAGTAAAAGCGGGCGATGCCAACACAGGTAGCTGATGGGCCACGCCGATGCGCCCAGCGCGGCTTGTGGCGGCACTTGAGCGGGGGGCGCCGCAAGGCGGCTAAAAAGTTATAATTTAGCGGATTTTGGCCGACTTCCGCAATGCACCACCCGCAACGGCAAGCCTTTTCGGCCTTCTCGTGTGTCACACGCGTCGGACCGCACGGCCTGTGCGACGTGCCGCCAGGCCAGCAACACGCATGACGTCTCACGACGACTTCGGAAAACCAATTTGAAATTACATCAGGATTCCAGCGGCGCGCTGAATACCGTCACCGGCTACGGCGCCGACTACGTCGAAATCAATCTGGTGCGTCACGCGGGCAGCCTTCTCGTGCTGCCGGACGCGCCGGTCATTCCCTGGCCCGTCTCGTCGTTCGAGCAGCTGAGCGCCGAGCATTTCGCGATGCTGGTCGACGCCGCGCCCGAAGTGGTCGTGTTCGGCAGTGGCGAGCGGCTGCGCTTTCCGCATCCGCGCCTGACCGCCGCGCTCACCGCGAAACGCATCGGCGTCGAAACGATGGACTTCAAGGCCGCCTGCCGTACTTACAACATTCTGATGGCCGAGGGCCGCAAGGTCGCGGCCGCGTTGCTGATCGAAGCCTGAGCGCGTCGGGCGCCCCGCCGTGCCGGAACCCAGCGCCGCGCCCGTGCGCGCGCAGCCGATAAAAAAAGGTTGAAATTCATGAACGATACGCCCTCGAGGCTACCGCTCAATCGCACCGCGATCCTGTTGCTGGTGCTGGTTCTCGCCGTGATCTGGTTCGTGCCGCTCGGCTGGCGCCATCTGCTGCCGAGCGACGAAGGCCGCTACGCTGAAATGGCGCGCGAAATGTTCCTGACCGGCGACTGGATCACGCCGCGCTACAACGCCTACAAGTATTTCGAGAAGCCGCCGCTGCAAACCTGGGCGAATGCCCTGACGTTCGCATGGTTCGGCATCGGCGAATGGCAGGCACGCCTTTACACCGCGCTGACGGGCTTCGCCGGCGTGCTGCTGATCGGCTTCACCGGCGCGCGCGTATTCAATGCGGCAACCGGGGTGTTCGCGGCGCTCGTGCTCGCCTGCTCGCCGTACTGGAACCTGATGGGCCACTTCAACACGCTCGACATGGGCCTGTCGTTCTGGATGGCGCTCACGCTGTGCTCGCTGCTGCTCGCGCAGCGCCCCAGCCTGCGGCCTCCGTGCGTGCGCGGCTGGATGTGGGTGTGCTGGGCGTCGATGGCGCTGGCCGTCCTGTCCAAGGGCCTCGTCGGGCTGATCCTGCCGGGCGCGGTGCTCGTGCTCTACACGCTGATCGCGCGCGACTGGGCGCTCTGGAAACGCCTGCATCTGGTGAGCGGTCTGATCATCTTTTTCGCGATCGTGACCCCGTGGTTCGTGCTCGTGCAGCAACGCAACCCGGAATTCCTGAACTTCTTCTTCATCGTCCAGCAGTTCAAGCGCTATCTGACGCCCGAGCAGAATCGCCCCGGCGCGTTCTACTACTTCGTGCCGGTGTTGCTGTTGGGCTTCCTGCCGTGGCTGTCGGTGACCGTGCAAAGCATGCGCCACGCGTGGCGCCAGCCGCGCCAGCCGAACGGCTTCGCGCCGGTCACGCTGATGCTTACGTGGATCGTCTTCATCTTCCTCTTCTTCAGCGCCTCGCACTCGAAACTGCTGTCCTACACGCTGCCGATCGCGCCGCCGATCGCGATGCTGATCGGCCTGTACCTGCCGCTCGTCACGCGCGAGCAGTGGCGCCGGCATCTGGCGGGATATGCGCTGTTTTTCGTGGCCGCCGCGTTCGTGGCGCTTTTCCTGCCGCGTTTCGGCTCCGAGCGTAATCCGGCCGAGCTGTACGCCGCGTTCCGGGGGTGGGTGCTCGCCGCGCTGGCCGTCGCTCTCGTGCTCACGCTGTTCGCGCTGTGGCTGAACCGCCACGGCAAGGGCGGCTCGAGCCCCCATGCCCGGATCGGTCTGGGCAGCCTCGCCGCGTTCGGCGCGGGCTGGCTGCTGCTCGGCACGATTGCGGGCACCGGCCACGACGTGTTCGGGCGCGTGAGCTCCGGCGCCCCTCTCGCGCCCGCGATCAAGGCCGAGCTCGCGAAACTGCCGCCCGACACGCCGTTCTACTCGGTCGGCGTGCTCGACCATACGCTGCCGTTCTACATCGGCCACACGATGATCATGGTCGCGCACCCGGACGAGCTTGCGTTCGGCGTCTCCGTCGAGCCGCAAAAATGGGTACCGACGATGGACGCATGGATCGAGCGCTGGAACACCGAACGCTATGCGCTCGCGTTGATCCCGCCGCCGACCTACGACCGTCTGGTGAAACAAGGCGTGCCGATGCAGGTGATCGCGCGCGACCCGCGTCGCGTGGTGGTCATGAAGCCGCTCGCCGATGCGGCTCCGGCCGACGCCTCCACGCCCGCGACCAAGCCATAACCCTTTCGAGAACCATACCGTTCGATGAACCCGATTTCCCTCTTCTGTATCCTCGCCGGCGTCACGCTGAATGCCGGCGCGCAACTGTTGCTCAAAGCCGGCACGAATGCCGTTGGACACTTCGAATTCTCCCGTGCGAACATCCTGCCCATCGGCTTCAAGCTGGCAACCCAGCCGCCGATCATCGGCGGGCTCGCCTGCTACGTGATCAGCGTGGCGGTGTGGATCATCGGTCTGTCGCGCGTGGATGTGTCGATCGCCTATCCGATGCTGTCGCTCGGCTACGTCGTCAACGCGATCGCCGCGTGGTATCTGTTCGGCGAAGTGATGTCGGTGCAGAAGCTGGTCGGCATCGGCATCATCCTCGTCGGCGTGGTCGTGCTCGCGCGCAGCTAGGCGCCGCACCGCGCAGGAACCCGGGCGGAGCACGAGCCGCCTAAGCCTGACGTAAGGTTAGCCGCGGTAACCTGACCGGTTGCGTTTTTTCGGCCGCGGCCTTGGGTTTGCGCGTAGTTTGTGGTTTACTTCGCGCCCGTCGGGCCGCACCCCTTTCAATCGAGCGATGGATTCATGAGCCAGTCAAAAGACCCGTTTTTGCCGTTTGTCAAACCCGAGATCGATGAGGAAACGATCCAGGGCGTCGCCGACGTGCTGCGTTCCGGCTGGATCACCACCGGCCCGCAGAACCAGAAGTTCGAAGCCGCGCTCTCCGAGTTCTGCGGCGGCCGTCCGGTGCGCACCTTCAATTCCGGCACCGCGACGCTCGAAATCGGCCTGCGCATCGCCGGCGTCGGTCCCGGCGACGAAGTCATCACGACGCCGTCCACCTGGGTTGCGACCAGCAACGTGATCCTCGAAACGGGCGCGACGCCGGTGTTCGCGGACATCGACCCGGTCACGCGCAACATCGATCTCGACCTGCTCGAAAAAGCGATCACGCCGCGCACCAAGGCATTGATGCCGGTGTTCCTGTCCGGCCTGCCGGTCGACATGGACCGTCTGTACGCGATCGCCCGCGCGCACAAGCTGCGCGTGATCGAAGACGCCGCGCAGGCGTTCGGCTCCACCTGGAGGGGCGAGCGCATCGGCAAGCTCGGCGACATCGTGTCGTTCAGCTTCCACGCGAACAAGAACCTGACCTCGATCGAAGGCGGCGCGCTCGTGCTGAACAACGAAGAGGAAGCGGTGCTCGCGCAGAAGTACCGCCTGCAGGGCATCACGCGCACCGGCTTCGACGGCATGGACTGCGACGTGCTCGGCGGCAAATACAATCTGACCGACGTCGCCGCGCGCGTCGGCCTCGGCCAGCTGCCGCATCTCGCGCGCTTCATCGCGCAGCGCAAAAAGCTCGCACGCGCGTATTTCTCGCAGTTCGAAGGCGGCGCGGCCGTCAAGCTCGGCGTCGGCCTGCCGTTCGCCGACTTCGAAAACAGCAACTGGCACATGTTCCAGATCACGCTGCCGCTCGAAAAGCTGTCGATCGATCGCGCCGGCTTCATGGGCGAGCTGAAAGAACGCGGCATCGGCTCGGGCGTGCACTACCCTGCGCTGCACCTGTTTTCCTTGTACCGCGCGCGCGGCTTCAAGGAAGGCATGTTCCCGCACGCGGAGCGCTTCGGCGCCTCCACCGTCACGCTGCCGCTCTTCACGCTGATGAACGAAGGCGACGTCGAGCGGGTGTGCCGTGCGGTCAACGAAATTTGCGAACACTACGGAAAGTAAGCGGACATGACTTATTCGCAACATCGCGCCGTCGCGCCGGAAGTGTCGATCATCATTCCGGTGTACAACGAGGAAGCCGGGCTGGCCGCGCTGTTCGCGCGCCTTTATCCGGCGCTCGACGCGCTCGGCACCGGTTATGAAGTGATCTTCATCAACGACGGCAGCCGTGACAAATCCGCCGCGCTGCTCGCCGGGCAGTTCCGGCTGCGCCCCGACACGACGCGCGTGATCCTGCTGAACGGCAACTACGGCCAGCACATGGCGATCCTCGCGGGCTTCGAGCAATCGCGCGGCGACATCGTGATCACGCTCGACGCCGACCTGCAGAATCCGCCCGAGGAAATCGGCAAGCTCGTCGCCAAGATGCGCGACGGCTTCGACTACGTCGGCACGATCCGTCGGCAGCGCCAGGACAGCTTGTGGCGCCGCAAGGCGTCGCGCGCGATGAATCAGCTGCGCGAGCGCATCACGCGCATCAAGATGACCGACCAGGGCTGCATGCTGCGCGCGTACAGCCGCCACATCATCGATACGATCAACCGCTGCGGCGAAATCAACACGTTCATTCCGGCGCTCGCGTACACGTTCGCGCAGAACCCCGTGGAAATCGAGGTCGCGCACGAAGAACGCTTCGCCGGCGAATCGAAGTACTCGCTGTACTCGCTGATCCGTCTGAACTTCGACCTCGTCACCGGCTTCTCGGTCGTGCCGCTGCAATGGCTGTCGTTCATCGGCGTGATCCTGTCGCTGGGGTCCGCGGCGCTGTTCGTCCTGCTGCTGATTCGCCGCTTCATCATCGGCGCGGAAGTGCAAGGTGTGTTCACGCTGTTCGCCATCACGTTCTTCCTGCTCGGCGTGATCATCTTCGCGCTCGGCCTGCTCGGTGAGTACATCGGCCGGATCTATCAGCAGGTGCGCGCGCGGCCGCGTTACCTCGTGCAGACCATTCTCGAAGAGCAGGACAGCGCGGCCATCGCCGAAGCGCCGCGTGAGAGCGTCACGCCTCGTGTGCAGCCGGTGCCGGTCGCCGATCAGGGCCGCAATCCATGAAGCCGCGCGCCGTCGTATTCGCGTATCACAACGTCGGGGTGCGCTGCCTGCAGGTGCTGCTCGCGCGCGGCGTCGACGTGGCGCTCGTCGTCACGCACGAAGACAACCCGAGCGAGAACATCTGGTTCGGCAGCGTCGCATCGGTGGCGGCCGAGCATGGTATCGCCGTGGTCACGCCGGCCGATCCGAAGAGCCCGGAACTGCGCGCCGCGGTGAGCGCCGCGCGGCCGGACTTCATCTTCTCGTTCTACTACCGCCACATGTTGCCGCTCGACCTGCTCGCGATTGCCGCACGGGGCGCTTACAACATGCACGGTTCGCTGCTGCCGAAGTATCGCGGCCGCGTGCCGACCAACTGGGCGGTGCTCAACGGCGAGAGCGAAACCGGCGCGACGCTGCACGAAATGGCCGCGAAGCCCGACGCGGGGGCAATCATCGCGCAAACCCCGGTGCCGATCCTGCCCGACGACACCGCCGCGCAGGTCTTCGACAAGGTTACCGTCGCCGCCGAGCAGACGCTCTGGCGCGTGCTGCCGGCGCTGCTCGCAGGCGAGGCGCCGCATCTGCCGAACGATCTCGCTCACGGCAGCTACTACGGCGGGCGCAAGCCGGAAGACGGCCGCATCGACTGGAACCAGCCCGCGCAGCAGGTCTACAACCTGATCCGCGCGGTCGCGCCGCCGTATCCGGGCGCGTTCACGGATGTTGACGGCCGGCGCTTCATCGTCGCGCGCGCGCGGCTCGCGGCGCCCGGCGCGCTCCGCTCGGATTTGCCCCCGGGCCTGCACGTAAGCGATAATGCCGTTTTCGCGATTTGCGGCGACGGCCGCACCATCACCATCCACGAATTGCGGCACCAGCACGACGGCGGCGAGACTGCCGTCAGTCCGGCGGAATTCGCCCAGCTCATCCAATCTCATTCATGAAAAAAGTCCTGATTCTGGGTGTGAATGGCTTCATCGGCCATCACCTGTCCAAACGCATTCTCGAAACGACCGACTGGGAAGTGTTCGGGATGGACATGCAGACCGAACGTCTCGGTGACCTCGTCAATCATGAGCGGATGCACTTTTTCGAAGGCGACATCACGATCAACAAGGAGTGGGTCGAATATCACATCCGCAAATGCGATGTGATCCTGCCGCTCGTTGCGATCGCCACGCCCGCCACCTACGTGAAGCAGCCGCTGCGCGTGTTCGAACTCGACTTCGAGGCGAACCTGCCGATCGTGCGTTCGGCCGTCAAGTACGGCAAGCACCTCGTGTTTCCGTCGACCTCCGAGGTCTACGGCATGTGCACGGACGAGCAGTTCGATCCGGAAGAGTCGCAACTGTCATACGGCCCGATCAACAAGCCGCGCTGGATCTACGCGTGCTCGAAGCAGTTGATGGACCGCGTGATCTGGGGCTATGGCATGGAAGGCCTGAACTTCACGCTGTTCCGTCCGTTCAACTGGATCGGCCCGGGCCTCGACTCGATCTACACGCCGAAGGAAGGTAGCTCGCGCGTAGTCACGCAGTTCCTTGGCCATATCGTGCGCGGCGAGAACATCAGCCTCGTCGACGGCGGCGCGCAGAAGCGCGCGTTCACCGACATCGACGACGGCATCAGCGCGCTGATGAAGATCATCGAGAACAGGAACGGCGTCGCCACCGGCAAGATCTACAACATCGGCAACCCGACCAACAACTTCTCGGTGCGGGAACTCGCGCACAAGATGCTGGCGCTCGCGGCCGAATTCCCCGAATACGCGGAATCGGCGAAGAAGGTGCAACTGGTCGAAACGTCGTCGGGCGCGTACTACGGCAACGGCTATCAGGACGTGCAGAACCGCGTGCCGAAGATCGACAACACGAAGCAGGAACTCGGCTGGGCACCCACGTCGACCTTCGACGAAGCGCTGCGCAAGATTTTCGAAGCGTATCGCGGCCACGTCGCGGAAGCCCGCGCACTCGTCGAACAGCAATAAGGGCGGAGCCTTGGCTCGTATCGTCCTGAAGATCGACGTCGACACGCTGCGCGGCACCCGCGAAGGCGTGCCGAATCTCGCGCGTATCTTCGACCGCTTCAAGGCACGCGCCACCTTCCTCTTCAGCCTCGGCCCCGACCACACCGGCTGGGCGATCCGCCGCGTGTTCCGGCCGGGCTTTCTGAAGAAGGTGTCGCGCACGTCGGTGGTCGAGCATTACGGCGTCAGGCAACTGATGTACGGCGTGCTGCTGCCCGGCCCGGACATCGGCGCGAAGGCCGCAGCCGAGATGCGCGCGATCCACGAAGCCGGCTTCGAGTGCGGCATCCACACGTGGGATCACGTGTACTGGCAGGACAATGTGCGCGCCAAAGATCGCGCGTGGACCGTCGAGCAGATGCAGCAGAGTCACGCGCGCTTCATCGAAATCTTCGGCGCGCCGCCCATCACGCACGGCGCAGCGGGCTGGCAGATGAACGGCCACGCCTTCGAGCAGATCGACGCGTGGGGCATGCGCTATGCGTCCGACGGCCGCGGCCACTCGCCGTATCTGCCGGTGGTGAACGGCAAAACGCTCAGGCACGTGCAAATGCCGACCACGCTGCCCACGCTCGACGAAGTGCTCGGCGTCGACGGTGTCGGCACGCACAATGTCGCCGCGTGGATGCTCCGGCAGACGGAAAAAAACCCGCATGACCAGGTGTTCACGCTGCACGCGGAACTCGAAGGACAGAAGCTCGCGCCGGTGTTCGAACAACTGCTCGAAGGCTGGCGCGCGCAGGGCCACACTTTCGCGACGATGGGCGATTACTACGCCACGCTAGACCGCGACACGCTGCCATCGTACCCTGTTACGTGGGGTGAAATTCCGGGGCGTTCCGGCGAGCTGATCGTCCAGCCCTGAAGGGCGGCGGCGCGGGCATCGTCAGAAAGCACGCCGCTTGCTACTGGGTCGGACGCTCGGGCAATGGCGCGAAAACCAGTCAGTCACCGCGCTCCGTCCGTGTCCCGCACGACAGCCACCTCGACGACATTCCGGCCGACGTCGCGACACCTGGCGACGCCGGCCCCAACAACCGGAGAACCTCGTGTCCATTGCAGTCGACCAACCCGTCCCCGACTTCACCGCCGCCGCGACGGGCGGCGAGATCACGCTGTCCAAGCTGCGGGGCAAGAAGGTGGTGCTGTATTTTTATCCGAAGGACAATACGCCGGGATGCACGACCGAAGGGCTGCAGTTCCGCGATCTGTATCCGAAGTTCAGGAAGGCCGGCGCTGAAGTGATCGGCGTGTCGCGCGACAGCCTGCGCTCGCATGAGAACTTCAAGGCCAAGCTCGAACTGCCCTTCCCGCTGATTTCGGATCCGGAAGAAGCGCTTTGCGCGCTGTTCGCCGTCATCAAAATGAAGAAAATGTATGGCAAAGAGGTACGGGGAATCGAGCGCTCCACGTTCCTCATCGACGCCGATGGCGTGCTGCGCCAGGAGTGGCGCGGCGTGAAAGTACCGGGCCACGTCGACGATATTCTGGAGGCTGTACAAGCGCTTTGAGGCGCGTTATATTGGGCCGCAATGAGTGCCAGTCCACCCCACATTTCTCTCCGCTGCGCCAGCTCTGACGGCCGCTCGTCCGGATCCACCGGTGCCGTTCGGAACGTGAGGCGCAACGAGAACATCATCGTCGAGCCGCTTGCCCCGAATACCCGGGCGGCGGCTTTTTTAATTGCGCGCGACCGTCCGTTCATCGGGCCGCGCGCTTCCGTCAAGGAGCCTATCGAAGACCAGGCGAACCGGCATCTCTAGACCGAATGCGCGCCTCCTCGCGCAAACTGGGTGCTCCGTGAGGGCATCGGCAGAATGCGACGGGCGGCGCACGATATGTGACCCGATCATTTCGAGGGAAACCATGCCTTTGCCTACTCCCCCCAGCAAGCTCGGCAATCTTTTGTCGCCTGACGAATACAAGGCCAAAGCCGTCACGCCCGCGCGCTCCACCGCGAAAAAACAGGCGCGTGAAGGGGAATCCGCAGAGTCGGCCGATTACGGCCGCGCCAATGTCGCCACACCGATGGCGCACGCCGCCAATGCCGCCACCACGTTGCGGCCCGTGCCCGCCGTCGAGCCGCCTGCCGCCGTGCAACCCGCGCCGGCGCGCGGCCGCAGGACCAAACAGACCGCTGCGCTGTTGCAGCCGGTGCCGGCCACGCGTCCACAGCTCGAAGCCGCTGAGGATGACGCGCAGCCGGCCGTCGCGCGCGCGCCCGCCGCGAAGCAGCCGGCGTCCGAAACAGCCACCGCACCTGCCGCGGCGACAGTGGCCACCACGCGCAAGAAGCGCGGCACGAGCGCGACGCCCGTCGAGGTGCAGAAGCTGTTCGTGCTCGACACGAACGTGCTGATGCACGACCCGAGCTGTCTGTTCCGCTTCGAGGAGCACGACGTCTATCTGCCGATGATGACGTTGGAAGAGCTCGACAACCACAAGAAGGGGATGTCGGAAGTCGCGCGTAACGCGCGTCAGGTGAGCCGCACGCTCGACTCGCTCGTCGCGAACGCAGGCGACATGGCCGACGGCATTTCGCTCGCGCGTCTGGGCAGCCGTGAGGCGTCCGGGCGGCTGTACTTCCAGACCCGGCTGACCGCGATCGAGCCCGTTGAAGGTCTGCCCGAAGGCAAGGCCGACAACCAGATCCTCGGCGTCGTGCGCGCGTTGCAGCGCGACCGCGCCGATCGCCAGGTCGTGCTGGTGTCGAAAGACATCAACATGCGCATCAAGGCGCATGCGCTCGGTCTGCCCGCCGAAGACTACTTCAACGACCAGGTGCTCGAGGACAGCGATCTGCTGTACACGGGCATTCGCGCGCTGCCGCAGGATTTCTGGACCCGGCACGCGAAGGGCATGGAAAGCTGGCAGGACACGAAGACCGGCACCACGTACTACCGCGTGACGGGTCCGCTGTGCGCATCGATGCTGGTCAACGAGTTCGTTTATCTGGAGCCGCAGAACGGCGAACCCGCGTTTCATGCGCTGGTGCGCGAGCTGAACGGCAAGACGGCGCTGCTGCAAACGCTGCGCGACTACGGCCACCACAAGAACAACGTGTGGGGCATCACGGCGCGCAACCGCGAGCAGAACTTCGCGCTGAACCTGCTGATGAACCCGGAAATCGACTTCGTCACGCTGCTCGGCCAGGCCGGCACCGGCAAGACGCTGGTCGCGCTCGCGGCGGGCCTTGCGCAGGTGCTCGACGACAAACGCTACAACGAGATCATCGTGACGCGCGCGACGGTGCCGGTCGGTGAAGACATCGGCTTCCTGCCGGGCACCGAAGAGGAAAAAATGCAGCCGTGGATGGGTGCATTCGACGATAACCTCGAAGTCCTGCAGAAAACCGACGACGCCGCCGGCGAATGGGGCCGCGCCGCGACCCAGGAGTTGATCCGCTCGCGCCTGAAGATCAAGAGCATGAACTTCATGCGCGGCCGCACGTTCGTCGACAAGTATCTGATCATCGACGAGGCGCAAAACCTGACGCCGAAACAGATGAAGACGCTCGTCACACGCGCGGGTCCGGGCACCAAGATCATCTGCCTCGGCAACATCGCGCAGATCGATACGCCTTATCTGACTGAGGGCAGCTCGGGCCTGACCTACGTGGTCGACCGTTTCAAGGGCTGGGCGCACAGCGGACACGTGACGCTCGCGCGCGGCGAGCGCTCGCGCCTCGCCGACTACGCGTCGGAGATTCTCTAGGCTTTCGCTGGGATTTTTCCGGCTCTTCATCGCAAGCCGCGTCCGGTTCGTTCCGGACGCGGCTTTTTATTGCCCCGGCGTTCCGCGCGGGCAACACTTAGCGCGCAAACTTCAAGTAATTTATCAACATTTCTTGCGGCAGCCTTGTGGGGCGACTAACATCGCGACATCGTCAGTGAGTAAATGGGCGCTTACCGCCCCTGCCGTCTTCATGCGCCGACTCGCCATTTCGCTGCTGCCCGTCCTGCTGCTCGCCGCCTGCGCCGGCGCGCCGCAAAAGACGTCGCGTGGCTCGGGCGGCATCGTGGCCGCGAATGGCGCCTCTCACACGCCCCCGCCCGGCTTCCCCCACTTCGTCGATCACAGCATCGGCCGCGAGGAAATCTCGATTCAGGCGATGAGCCTCGTCGGTGTTCCGTACCGCTGGGGCGGCAATACGCCCGATAGCGGTTTCGATTGCAGCGGACTCGTGCGCTACGTGGTGCTGCGCGCCGCGTCGGTGAACCTGCCGCGCACGACCGCCGAGATGAGCGGGCGCGGCGAATCGATCGAACCCGACGAAATCGCGCCCGGCGATCTGATCTTTTTCAATACGACGGGGCGCGCGCATTCGCACGTCGGCATCTATGTCGGTAAGCTGCGCTTCGTCAACGCGCCGTCGACGGGCGGCACGGTGCGGCTCGACTATCTGACCAACCCCTACTGGGCCAAGCGCTTCGACGGCATCCGCCGGATGGCGGGACCGACCGCGACGCCGGCGCCGTTCGATACGCCGAGCTATCAGGCAGCAGCCCCGCAGACGGAGCGCGGTGTGGCGGCAACCGCCGCGGGCACGGGAACCATCGTGGCGGTTCCGGCAACGTCGGCCTATGCGGGAGCGCCGCCGACGGCAACGGCCCAGCGGGTCACGGACGCGACCACGGCGGCCGATGCAAGCGGCGATGCGCCTGTCGCGCAAGCCGATCAGTTCGAGCCGCCGCCGGGCCTCGGCACTGCGCAGTGGCAAGCGCGCCCGGCGGGCGCCGCGGCACCCGCGGTGGTCCCGGTGGCTCGAGGCAGTACGCATGAAAACGGCGCTTCTTCCCCCATCCAATCGATGCAGCCGGCGACTACTGCTCGCGCCCTACCGCCAGCTGCACCCGACGCAATCAACGCCGCCGCCGATGCGTTCGAACCGCCGCCGCCCGCGTCCGTCGCGCAACGCCAAGCCCGGCAGGCGCAACAGATCGACGACACCGTCGGCGGCGTACGGCTCATGCGCGCATCGACGGCTTCCCACGGCATGCCCGCGCCCACGCAAAGCGGCGACGACCCGATTGCCCGTTTCGCGAACGGCAACTACTGAGGCCCTGATCTGCTATCGTCATCGATATTCTTTCGACGGCGGGTGACGACAATGGAACTCGGGCTCAAAAGCAAAGTGGTGCTGATTACCGGCGGCAGCAAAGGCATCGGCTTTGCCTGCGCGCGCGCCTTCGCCCAGGAAGGCGCGAAGGTCGCGATCGTGTCGCGCGATCCCGCCAATCTGGCGCGCGCCTTCGAACAGCTGAAGGAGGAAGGATTTCACGTGCACCGCACGCGCGCCGATCTGCACGAGCCGCACAGCGCCGCCGATATCGTCGAAGAAGTCAGCACCGCGGTGGGTCCGATCGACGTGCTGATCAACAGCGCCGGTGCCGCGCGCCGCTACGACCCGGAAACGCTGGATGCCGATGCATTCCGCGCGACGATGGAAGCGAAGTATTTCCCTTACATCTATCCGCAGCAGGAAGTGCTGCGCCGGATGGCCGAGCGCGCCAAGGCCGACGGCGGTGCCGAGCCGGGCACGATCGTCAATATCATCGGCATGGGCGGCAAAATCGCCACCGACATTCATATCGCGGGCGGCGCGGCCAATGCGGCGCTGATGCTCGCGACCGTCGGCCTCGCGCATTACTACGCGCGCTACGGCATCCGCATCAACGCGATCAACCCGGGCCCGACGCTGACCGAGCGCGTCGAGGAAGCGGTCCGGCTGGAGGCGGCGCAGCAAGGCATCGGTAACGACGAAGCCCTCGCACGCGGCCAGGCCAGGATGCCGCTCGGCCGCTATGCCAGGCCGGAGGAAATCGCCGACGTGGCGCTGTTCCTCGCGAGTCGCCGAGCGAGCTATGTGACCGGCGCGATCATCCCGATGGACGGTGCGAACGCGCCGCTGATCTGAACGCGTCGAGCACCGCGACGGCCGTCAGGACGACGGAATCGCGCTCTGTAAGTTGAACTGCCGAGGCAAACGATGCGATGCAACGGGCGGCTTGAAGCCGAAGCCCGCGCGTGCCGGTAAGCCAGCTCCGGCAGCGCAGGCCCGCATCGCACGGTGATTACAGGAAGTGGTGCCCCACCCACCAGGCCCCGCCCGACAGGATCGCGGAAGCCGGAATCGTCAGAATCCACGCCCAAACGATGTTGCCGGCGACGCCCCAACGCACCGCGCTGAGCTTCTGCGTCGCGCCGACCCCGACGATCGCGCCGGTAATCGTATGCGTGGTGGATACGGGAATGCCGAGCGCTGAGGCGGTAAATAGCGTGATCGCCCCGCCTGCCTCCGCGCAGAAGCCGCCGACTGGCTTGAGCTTGGTGATTTTCTGCCCCATCGTGCGCACGATGCGCCAGCCGCCGAACAGCGTACCGAGACCCATCGACAGATAACAGCCGCCGATCACCCACAGCGGCGGCGCGTCCGCTTTCAGCGACGCAAAGCCCGTTGCGATCAGCAGCATCCAGATGATGCCGATGGTCTTCTGAGCATCGTTGCCACCATGACCGAGGCTATACAGGCCAGCGGAGATCAGCTGCATCCGGCGAAAGCGCCGGTCGACCTTGCTGGGCGGCGTGCGGAAGTACAGCCACGACACCAGCAGCATGAAAAACGAGCCGAGCACGAAGCCGAGCAGCGGCGAAATGAAAATGAACGCCACGGTCTTCATCAGCCCGTCCCAGTTCAGCGCCCCCCAGCCCGACTTCGCGAGCGCCGCGCCCACGAGGCCGCCGATCAGCGCGTGCGACGAGCTGGACGGAATGCCGTACACCCAGGTGATGACGTTCCACACGATCGCACCGACCAGCGCGCCGAAGATCACGTAGTGATCGACGATGTCCGGGTCGATCGTGCCCTTGCCCACGGTGGCGGCCACCTTCAGGTGGAACACGAAGTACGCGATGACGTTGAACGCCGCCGCGAACGCCACCGCCTGCTGCGGCTTCAGCACCCCGGTCGACACGACCGTGGCGATCGAATTGGCCGCGTCGTGAAAGCCGTTCATGAAGTCGAACACCAGCGCAATGGCGACCAGGCCGGCGACGACCCAGATAGCGAGTTGTATCGATTGCATTATGCGTTTTCCAGCACGATGCCTTCGATGATGTTCGCCACATCCTCACATTTGTCCGTGATCGTTTCGAGCAGCTCGTAGATCGCCTTCAGCTTGATCAGGACCTTGACGTCGTCTTCCTCGCGGAACAGCTTCGACATCGCCGCGCGCAGCACGCGGTCGGCTTCCGATTCGAGCCGGTCGATGTCCTCGCAAGCCTTCAGAATCTGGCTCGCCTGCTTCAAGTCCGACAGCAGGCTCACCGCGAACTGCACACGTTCGCAGGTCGCCGTGCAGATATGCGCGAGCTGGCTCGCCTCCGACGTGACCGCTTGCACGTCGTACAGCGAGATCGCGGTGGCGACGTCCTCCATCAGGTCGAGGATGTCGTCCATCGTCGTGATCAGCTTGTGGATCTCGTCGCGGTCGAGCGGCGTGATGAAGGTCTTGTGCAGCAGGTCGATCGCTTCGTGCGTGAGCTTGTCGGCCGCTTTCTCGGCCTTTTGCACGTTCTGTTTGTGGGTTTCGGCGTCCTGCAGATTGTCGATCAGGAGCTCGAGTTCGCGGCTCGCCGAGATGATGCACGTTGCGTGCGAATTGAATATTTCAAAAAACTTGCCCTCGGTGGGCATGAATCGACCGAACATTGGGATCCTGAAAATGGGTCACATAAAGGCTGACATAAAACCGCCATATTGTACCGTTGTGTAACCAACGCCGCACTTGTGACAGCGCCGTTACAACAGCCCGCGACCTTTTGCGTCACTCGCCGCCGTAGAAGTTCTGCGCGCCGGCAAAGTTGTCAAACTTCGTGTATTGACCATGGAACGTGAGCCGAACGGGGCCGATCGGACCATTCCGTTGTTTGCCGATGATGATCTCCGCGGTGCCCTTGTCGGGACTGTCCGGGTTGTACACTTCATCGCGGTAGATGAACAGGATCACGTCGGCGTCCTGTTCGATCGCGCCCGATTCGCGCAGATCCGACATGATCGGCCGCTTGTTCGGCCGCTGCTCGAGACCGCGGTTCAGCTGCGACAACGCGATCACCGGTACGTCGAGCTCCTTCGCGAGGCCCTTGAGCGAACGCGAAATTTCCGAGATTTCGGTCGCACGGTTTTCTCCCGCCGACGAACCGCTCATCAGCTGCAGGTAGTCGATGATGATGAGCCCGAGCTTGCCGCACTGGCGTGAGAGCCGGCGCGCGCGCGAGCGCAGCTCCATCGGGTTCAGACCGCCGGTTTCGTCGATGAAGATCTGTGCCTCGCTCATCTTCTGCACCGCGTGTGTGAGCTTCGGCCAATCCTCGTCGGTGAGCCGCCCGGTGCGCATGCGATGCTGGTCGAGCCGGCCGACCGAGCCGAGCATACGCATCGTGAGCTGCGTGCCCGGCATTTCCATCGAAAACACCGCAACCGGGAGTCCGTACTCGACCGCGACGTATTCGCCGATGTTCATCGAAAACGCCGTCTTACCCATCGACGGACGGCCCGCGACGATGATCAGCTCGCCGCCGTGCATGCCCGAGGTCATACGATCCAGATCGACGAAGCCGGTCGGCGTGCCGGTCACGTCGCTCGGATTGGCGGTGTGATAGAGCGTGTCGATCCGCTCGACCACCTGGGTCAGCAGCGGCCCGATCTCGAGAAAGCCCTGGGTGCCGCGCGCGCCGTCTTCGGCGATCGAAAACACCTTCGATTCGGCTTCGTCCAGCAATTGCCGGACTTCCTTGCCTTGCGGGTTGAACGCGTCAGCGGAGATTTCATCGGCGACCGACACGAGCCGGCGCAGCACCGCGCGGTCGCGCACGATTTCCGCATAGCGGCGAATATTGGCCGCGCTTGGTGTGTTCTGCGCAAGCGCGTTCAGGTAAGCGAGTCCACCGACCTCTTCCGCCTTGCCCGAGGTCCCTAGCGCTTCATAGACCGTCACCACGTCGGCCGGACGCGTGGCCGCGATGAGCTTGCCGATGTGCTCGAAGATGATGCGGTGGTCGTAGCGGTAGAAGTCGCTCTGCGCGAGGAAGTCGGCGATGCGGTCCCAGGCCGCGTTGTCGAGCAGCAGGCCGCCCAGCACCGATTGCTCGGCTTCGATCGAATGCGGCGGGACTTTCAGCGACTCGAGTTGAGGATCTTTGGACGGTGCGTTCATGGGGAGGAATTATCGGGCAATCCGGCGACGGCTGCGAGCGGAAAAAACGCAAAAGAGCAGATAGACGGGAGATAGTCGGGCATAAAAAAAGCAGGGGCCGGTTACCCGGCCCCTGCTCTTCACCAGCAATAAGCTGGCTGATCCTGCCTGATGCTTAGACGTGTTCGCCGATCACGACCACCGTCACATCGACGAGAACGTCGGTGTGCAGCGAAACCTGAACCGGGTGATCGCCAACCATCTTCAGCGGGCCTTCCGGCAGACGCACTTGCGACTTTTCCACTGCGAAGCCTTGCTTGCCCAGTGCTTCGGCGATGTCGGCGTTCGTCACCGAGCCAAACAGACGGCCGTCGACGCCGGCCTTCTGATTGATCTGAACCGACTGGCCTGCCAGCTTTTCGCCTTGAGCTTGAGCGGCCGCCAGCTTTTCAGCCGCGACCTTTTCCAGTTCTGCACGGCGCACTTCGAATTCAGCCAGGGCTTCCTTCGTTGCTCGGCGAGCTTTCTTGTTCGGAATCAGGAAGTTACGTGCGTAACCGTCCTTGACCTTCACGATGTCGCCCAGGTTACCCAGATTGACGACCTTTTCCAGAAGAATGATTTGCATTCGGATGCTCCTTATCGCGTCGTCGGGTTAGGCCTTGTGCTGGTCGGTGTACGGCATCAGCGCGAGGAAACGTGCGCGCTTGATAGCCGTGTCCAGCTGGCGTTGATAATGCGCCTTCGTACCCGTGAGACGTGCCGGCGTGATCTTGCCGTTCTCGCCGATGAAGTCCTTCAGCGTTTCGATGTCTTTGTAGTCGATGTACTCGACGCCAGCAGCCGTGAAACGGCAGAACTTCTTGCGCTTGAAGAGCGGGTTCTGTTGCTGACGACGCTTGTCGAATTTCTTACCAGTCGGGCGGGGCATGATTAGTCCTTTCCAATGTCCTGCAATGCTGTGATGTGAAATACCAGAGTTCGCGCGTTACGATGCTTTTTCGCCAGAAAACCTGTGAAGAGCGTTTCGACACCCATCTGACAGTTCTCGAGCTTACCGCTCGCTTCGCCCGCGGCGACCGCCTGCATGGTCAGCTCGACCTGGCGGGCAATGCCCGCCTCGACGACTTCCGTGCGGTGGTGCAACGTGCAGCTTGCAATCGGAACGCCGGCGGGGGTATACCGCACCGGTTCGCGCTCCACGACGCTCGCCGTCAGTTGCAGCCGGTTCATGTACCTGTGTATGCCTTCGTGTACGTGAGCGGAGCGACGCTGCGTGTCTGGTAGCTTAAATAGTGTGTCTTAAGCCTGCGCTTCGGTCGGCTGAGCGGCTGCCGATTTCTTGGCTTCTTCGCGCTGCACTTCCTTCATCATCGGCGACGGGCCGGTTTCGGCCTTCTTCATCTTGACGATGAGGTGACGCAGAACGGCGTCGTTGAACTTGAACGCGTGTTCCAGCTCCTCGAGCGCGGTCTGGTCGCATTCGATGTTCATGCAGACGTAGTGAGCCTTCGCGAGTTTCTCGATCATGTAGGCCAGTTGGCGACGGCCCCAGTCTTCGACGCGGTGAATCTGACCACCGTGCGACGTGATCGTGCTCTTGTAACGCTCGATCATGGCGGGCACCTGCTCGCTCTGATCGGGATGCACGATAAAGACGATTTCGTAATGACGCATTACACACTCCTTGTGGATTGAAGCCGCCCGGGCGTCGGAACCGGTGCGGCAAGTGAGAAGCCAAAGAGTATAACCCGAACGGGGACGGATTGCAAGGTATTGCGTCGATCCAGCGCCGGAATCGGATGTGTTTTCAAGAGCTTAGGTGTGGCAAGTCACGGAAATCGGGCCGATTTTGCCACTCATCCCGCTTCCGTGCTCTGGCTTCCGCTTTGCAAACGCGCTCTGAGCGCCGCTTCGAGGCCGCGCAACGCATCGGGCGCGGCGTCCGAAATCGCCCACCAGGTCATGCCCGCCGCGTCCCAGTGAGCGATCGAATAGCCGTCGTGACCGAGCAATGCCGGCGCCGCGCCCTCGATGCCACGGGCCGCGCCCCCGCTCGCGGACTGCGGGAACACGTACACGTCGATCACGTGCTTGCCGTAGCGGTACACGAGCACCGCAACCCGCTGATGCGCGATGTAATCGAGCCGGCCGCCTTGCAGCGCGAAGCCGCTCGCCGCGAGATCCTCGACCGGCGGCGAATAGTCGATCCGGCCGTTAAACCACGGCTTGACCGTGTGACGGTCGGTCGAAATCACGTCAATGTCGCGGCCGGAGACCTGCGCGCGCACGTGGCTCTCGATGAGTTCGTCGGCAAATGGCATGAATTCGGCCGGCCGCCGCAGCGTCAGCGTGAGGACCGCCGCGGCCGCGCACAACGCTATCACGAGCGCCGCGAGACTACCGCGCGCGACCGCGCGATTGGCGCCGCCCGTGGCGAGCGGCCCGCCGAAGGCGGTTTGCAGGCCGCGTGAATCGCCCGAGCCGCCCGAACCGCTGAAGCCTCTGAGCCACCTGTCTAGCCACGCGGGCCGCCGCGCCCCGCGACGCTGAGGCCGAGGTTCGTACGTCGCCACGTCCGTCATCCCGGCGCTAGCGCTGCCGACAGCCCCCTCCTCTGCATCTTCAGGCGCCCCCGTCGTGACCGACACCGAAGTTCCCTCTTCGACCGCGCGAGGCAAGCCCGCCACGATCCGCGCCCGCAACGACTGCGGCGCACGATGATACGGTGCCGCGCGCAGCGCGCCGCTCAGCGCGCGCAGGTTGTCGCTCGCGCGCCGGCAGCCGTCGCAGCTGTCGATATGCTGCTGGACCCGGCGCGCATCGGGCGCCGGCAGTTCGTGATCGGCATTCGCATCGAGGAGCGGCCGAGCTTCGTTACAGTTCATCCGGCGTCTCCTGAGCGGGGTCGGCGGCAGCGCCGGGAATGTTGAGGGGCCGGCCGTCGGCAAACGCCCGGAGCTGTGTGACTGTTGCGCTGGCGGGCCCACCCGCCGAGGTTGCGGCCGGGCAGTCGCCGGAACTTCGTGTCGGCCGGGCGGAGGGCGCGGAGGCCGCGGGCTGCGCAACTCGCCCGGGCTGCACGGCCCGATCCGGCGGCGCATGGGTCGGGCCGTGCCCGCCACCCTGTCCGCCTTCGCGTCCCGCGCCTGCCGGTTCTCCCCTGCCTTGCCGCGCCATCAGCACCTCCGCCAGCTTGCGCCGTCCGCGCGCGAGTCGCGACATCACCGTACCGATCGGCACATCGGCCACCACCGCGATCTCCCGGTATCCCATTTCCTCGAGCTCACGCAAAATCAGCACCTCGCGATACTCCACCGGCAAAAGCGCCAATGCGTCGTGCACCTGCCGGACATCCTCGTCGCGGATCAGCAGGGTCTGTGGATCGTCCCCCCCGGCGCTCCAACCGTCGAGGGTGGCGTCGTCCATCGTTTCGTCGAATTCGAGCATGTCGTGCGACGGCGCGCGCCGCCGCCATTCCGTGTACCACGTGCGGCGCACGATCGCGAGCAGCCACGGCCGCGCGGAGTCGCCGCGAAACGTATCGAAGAAGCGGAACGCGCGCATGAACGCTTCCTGCACGACGTCCTCGGCATCGTTCGAGTTGCCGCACAGCCAGCGCGCGAGGTTATACGCGGCGTCGAGATGCGGCAGCGCCAGCTGCTGGAAGCGGCGGCTTTTCGCTGCATCGGCATCGGCGTCGGCGTTGGGCTCGCCCCGCGCGCGGGCGGCGTCTGAATCGATCTGGACCACGTGGGCCCCTCCAAGGGCATGGCGGCTGCATCGTGCGGGTCGCTGTCGCGCGCCCCGCGTCGTGTCGTTCCTGACGTGTCTTTCATTGCGGAACTGGCCATAGGCTCAGTTTATTCCCGCCTCGCGCCGATATTCGCAAAAAGATCGCGCTCGACTGCGAACCGCCCCCCAGCTACTACGACCCCCGGTTCCAGTAGTCGTCGCTCGCGTACACATCCCTCAGATAGTCGATGAAATAGCGCACCCGTGCCGGCACGTAGCGCTGTTGCGGATAGACCGCGAGGATGTCGTAATCGGGCAGCGCATATTCGTCGAGCACGGTTTCAAGCTCGCCGCGCGCGAGCTGCTGCTGGATTTCCCAAGTCGAGCGCCAGCCGAGTCCGAGCCCTTCCGAGACCCAGCGGTGCAGCAGTTCGCCGTCGTTGCAATCGAGCGAGCCGCCCACCCGCACCGTCGCGAGTTTGCCGTTGCGGCGAAAGTACCAGCCGCGGTTCTGCCCGCCTTGCAGATTGAACGCGAGGCAGTTGTGGGCCGGCAGATCCTCGAGCGTCTTCGGCTTCCCGTGGCGGCGGAAATAGTCGGGCGTGCCGCACACGACGCGCCGATTCGACGCCAGCTTCACCGCGACGAAGTTCGGATCGACCGCGCCGCCGATGCGAATCGACAGGTCGTAGCCCTCACGCACCAGATCGACGACCCGGTCGGTCAGATTGAACGACATCTGTAACCCGGGCTTGTCACGCAGAAATGCGGGCGCGAGCGGCGCGACGTGTTTGCGGCCGAACGCAGCCGGCGCCGACACGATCAGATGGCCGCTCACCGTGCGGCGTCCCGCGCTCAGCTCGTTTTCCGCCTGATCCCATTCGCTGAGGAGCACCCGGCAGCGTTCGAGAAACGCGGCACCGTCCTCGCTGACGACGAGCCGCCGCGTCGAGCGGTACATCAGCTTCACGCCAAGGCGTTTTTCGAGCGCGTCGATGCGCCGTCCGAGGATCACCGGCGACACGCCCTCCTCCAGCGCCGCCGCCGCGAGACTGCCCGCGTCGGCGACCCGCACGAAGGTTTCGATCTGCTTGAAGCGGTCCATGCTCGTCTCCCACCGGTCTCAGGTCACAGGCCGGACTGCCGCCAGCCGCGTGCGGTACTTCACGCCATTCAATACTTTTTGTTTTGGAATAAGCGACCCGGACTGATCTTATCAAACCTTTGGTGCAGCCCTACAGTGTCCTCCAACCGACGTAGTTCCCGACATTGAGGAGACATTCATGGCCAAAATGAGAGCCGTCGACGCCGCCGTTCTGGTGCTCGAAAAGGAAGGCATCGATACTGCGTTCGGCGTGCCGGGCGCAGCAATCAACCCGTTCTACTCGGCGATGCGCAAAGCCGGCGGCATCAGCCACGTGCTCGCGCGCCATGTGGAGGGTGCGTCGCACATGGCCGAGGGCTACACCCGCGCACAGCCGGGCAACATCGGCGTGTGCATCGGTACGTCGGGCCCCGCCGGCACCGACATGATCACCGGTTTGTACTCCGCTCAGGCCGACTCGATTCCCATTCTGGCTATCACAGGCCAGGCGCCGCGCGCGCGTCTGTACAAGGAAGACTTCCAGGCCGTCGACATCGAATCGATCGCGAAGCCCGTCACCAAATGGGCCGTGACCGTACGCGAACCGGCGCTCGTGCCGCGCGTGTTCCAGCAGGCGTTCCATCTGATGCGCTCGGGCCGTCCGGGCCCCGTGCTGGTCGATCTGCCGATCGACGTGCAGCTCGCCGAAATCGAGTTCGATATCGACACGTACGAGCCGCTGCCGGTCTACAAGCCGAAGGCGACGCGCAAGCAGATCGAAGCAGCGCTCACGCTGCTCAATGATGCCGACAGGCCGCTGATCGTATCGGGCGGCGGCGTGCTGAACGCCGCGGCCGAAGACCTGCTCGTGAAGTTCGCCGAAACGCTCGGCGTGCCGGTTATCCCGACGCTGATGTCGTGGGGCGCGATTGCCGACGACCATCCGCTGATGGCGGGCATGGTCGGTCTGCAGACCTCGCACCGCTACGGCAACGCGACGATGCTCGCCTCCGACTTCGTGCTCGGCATCGGCAACCGCTGGGCGAACCGTCACACCGGCAGCATCGACGTCTACACGAAAGGCCGCAAGTTCGTGCACGTCGACATCGAACCGACGCAGATCGGGCGCGTGTTCGGACCGGATCTCGGCATCGTGTCCGATGCGAAGGCCGCGCTCGAACTGTTCGTCGAAGTGGCTAGCGAATGGAAGGCCGCGGGCAAGCTCAAGGATCGCAGCGCGTGGGCCGCCGATTGCCAGCAACGCAAGCGCACGATGTTGCGCAAGACGCACTTCGACAACGTGCCGATGAAGCCGCAGCGCGTCTACGAAGAGATGAACCAGGTGTTCGGCCGCGATACCTGCTACGTGAGCACGATCGGTTTGTCGCAGATCGCCGCCGCGCAATTCCTGCACGTCTACAAGGCGCGCAACTGGATCAACTGCGGCCAGGCCGGCCCGCTGGGCTGGACGATTCCGGCGGCGCTCGGCGTGCGCGCGGCCGATCCGCAACGGCCGATCGTCGCGCTGTCAGGAGACTACGATTTCCAGTTCATGATCGAAGAGCTCGCGGCCGGCGCGCAGTTCAAGCTGCCCTATGTGCATGTCGTCGTGAACAACGCCTATCTCGGCCTGATCCGCCAGGCGCAGCGCGCGTTCGAGATGGACTACTGCGTGCAACTCGGATTCGAGAACATCAATTCGCCGCAGACGAACGGCTATGGCGTCGATCACGTAGCGGTTGCCGAAGGTCTTGGCTGCAAGGCGATTCGCGTGTTCAAGCCGGAGGACCTGAAACCGGCGCTACAAAAAGCGCAGTCGATGCTCACCGAGTTCAACGTGCCGGTGATCGTCGAAGTGATTCTCGAACGCATGACGAATATGTCGATGGGCGCCGAGATCGACGCGATCAACGAGTTCGAGGAACTTGCCGAAAAGCGCGCCGATGCGCCGACGGCGATCAGCCTGCTCGACTGAGCGCTGCGCATTCGCGACATGGGCAGCATGCATGACAACAGACGCGCCCTTCCCTGACCGATCCAGGAGACACACGCACCATGCCGAAATTCGCAGCGAACCTGACGATGCTGTTCAACGAAGTGCCGTTCCTCCACCGTTTCGCGGCCGCGGCCAGCGCGGGCTTTCATGCCGTGGAGTTCCTGTTCCCGTATCCGTATTCGATCGCCGAATTGAGCGAACGCTTGCAACAGAACCGCCTGAAGCTGGTGCTGCACAACCTGCCGGCGGGCAACTGGGAAGCGGGCGAACGCGGCATCGCGTGTTTGCCCGATCGGATAGCCGAGTTTCAGGAAGGCGTCGGACGCGCGATCGAATATGCAAGCGCATTGAAGGTCGCGCAACTGAACTGCCTCGTCGGCATTCCAACTGCGAACGTCGACGCGGACACCGCCCGCGCAACGATCGTCGACAACCTGCGTTTTGCCGCGGGCGAGCTGCAAAAGGCCGGCATCCGGCTGCTCGTCGAACCGTGCAACTCGTACGACATTCCGGGTTTCGCGCTGAACCGGTCACGCGATGGACTCGACGTGATTCACGAAGTCGGATCGGACAATCTGTTCCTGCAATACGACATCTATCACATGCAGCGGATGGAAGGCGAACTCGCGGCAACCATCGAAAAGAACCTCGCGCGGATCGCGCATATCCAGCTCGCGGATAACCCGGGGCGCCACGAACCAGGCACCGGCGAAATCAACTATCCGTATCTGTTCGCGCTGCTCGACTCGCTCGGCTACGACGGCTATGTCGGTTGCGAGTACAAGCCGCGCACGACGACCGCGGCTGGCCTTGGCTGGGTGCAAAGCGTGGCCGGCCAGGTGCGAGGCGCGGCGCACGCGGCGGCGTGAGGTTCCTCAGGGCTCCCGACGCCCCCCGGAAACTCCTTGACGTACGCCCCCTATAACCCTGGAGACACACACACATGGCAAAGATCGGCTTCATCGGACTCGGCATCATGGGCGCGCACATGGCGCGCAACCTCATCAAGGGCGGCCACTCCCTGTTCGTCAACGGCGCGTATCCGGTGCCGGACGACATCGCGAAGACAACGAGCGTGGTCGCCAGTTCGACGGCCGTCGCGCAGGCCGCCGACATCGTCATGATCATGGTGCCGGACACGCCCGACGTCGCCAACGTGCTGTTCGCCGACGACGGTGTCGCCGCTGGCCTCACCAAAGGCAAGCTCGTGATCGACATGAGCTCGATCTCGCCGCTCGACACGCAAGCGTTCGCGAAGAAGATCAACGCGCTCGGAGTCGACTATCTAGATGCGCCTGTGTCGGGCGGCGAAATCGGCGCGCGCGAAGCGTCGCTGACGATCATGGTCGGCGGTCCGGAAAAAGCCTTTGCGCTGGCCAGGCCGCTGTTCGAACTGATGGGCAAGAACGTCTCGCTGATCGGCGCGAACGGCGCGGGTCAGACCTGCAAGGTCGCGAACCAGATCATCGTCGCGCTGAATATCGAAGCGGTTGCCGAGGCGCTGCTGTTCGCGTCGCGTTCGGGCGCCGATCCGGAACGGGTGCGCCGCGCGTTGATGGGCGGCTTCGCGTCCTCCCGGATTCTCGAAGTGCATGGCGAGCGCATGACGAAGCGCGCGTTCAACCCGGGCTTTCGTATCGAGCTGCATCAGAAGGACCTGAACCTCGCGCTCGATGGCGCGCGCAAGCTCGGCATCGCGCTGCCGCATACCGCGAGCGCGCAGCAGCTGTTCAGCGTGTGCGCGGCGAATGGCGGCAAGGCGTGGGATCACTCGGCGATGGTGCGCGCGCTCGAGATCATGGCGAATCATGAAATCGCGCAGACACCTGATAGCGAGGAAGCGAAGGCGGCCTGAAGTCGTTGTCTTTGGTTTAGCTCGCCGTCGACGGCGCCGCTTGCCGCTCCGGCATCGGCGAGGTCACGGTGAGTACAGGTGGGGCATCCGTTGGCCGCACGGCAACCCCGGTTGCCGCCGCGGCGCGACGGGCAAATCGCGCCGCTCTGGGCTGAGAGCCGCCAGTGAAGTCCGCAGCGGCACCCGGCGACGACGGGGAAGCCTTGGTCGGTCAGACGTCGTCGTTGGGTGTCCGGCTGCGGGATTCGTCAATCAATACGTATCGAACACCTTCTGCAGCGCAGGCGGCGCCGTATGGCCCGCGGCCAGCGCCAGCATCAACAGCACCCTCGCCTTATATGGATTCAGCGAACCCGCGCTGACGAATCCGAGCGCATCGTCGGCGGCCGCGCCGTTGCGCATCACATGTCCCGAACCCACGCGCGACGCGCGCACCACCGCCACCCCGCGCGACACGCCATCGGCCAGCGCCTGCTGCAACGCCTGATGGATCGAGCCGTTGCCCGTACCCGCCACGACGATGCCCGCTACGCCCGCAGCGACCAGCGCATCGACAGCGATTCGCGATACCCCCGCATAGCTCGTGACGATCTCCACCTGCGGCCACGCCGCATCGATCGCGAACTCGCTTGCGACCGTATGCGCGCGCACCACGCCGCGCTGGAATTCGACGCGGCCATCCTGCACCCAGCCTAGCGCGCCGATCTCGGGCGACTGGAATGCATCGACTGCATAGGTGCTCGTTTTCACGACGTCGCGCGCGCTATGAATCCGGTTGTTGAACGCTACCAGCACGCCCTGCCCGCGCGCCGCCGCGTGCGCGGCGACCGTCACCGCATTCAGCAGATTCAGCGGACCGTCGGCGGAAAGCGCCGACGCTGGGCGCATCGCCGCGGTGAGCACGACCGGCTTGTCCGACTTGACGGTCAGATGCAGCAGATAAGCAGTTTCTTCGAGCGTGTCGGTGCCGTGCGTGACGACCACGCCGTCGACATCGTCCGTCGCGAGCAGCGCGTTGATGCGCTGCGCGAGCGTGGTCCATAGCGGTATCGCCATGTCCTTGCTGTCGACGTTGGCGATCTGCTCGGGCGCGATCCGCGCGACCGTGGACAACGCCGGCACCGCCGCGAGCAGCTGATCGACGCCGACGACGCCCGCCTGATAGCCAGATGTATTGGCGGCATCCGGAGCCGAACCGGCGATCGTGCCGCCGGTCGCGAGCACCGCGATGCGCGGCAGCGTTGGCGTGACGCGATGACCGGGCGGAATCGGGAGAGAGGTGGTCGAGGTATTCATGGCGGCGATTGTAAGCGATGCGCCAGGCGCCGCCACGCGTGGACGACCGGACGCGGGCGCGCCTCGCTTGAGCCTGCGCAACATGCGAGCGGACTTGAATCCAATGTGGCGCCTCGCTGCACTCGTCAGCACACCTATTGACGACGAATATCACCGAACCTTTGATGCCTGATGAAACCCATAGGATGCCATTTTTTATTCGTCATCCTATCCGGATTTTTCAGCGCCGCGGCGCCCAGACAATCGCTGGGAGGACTGGGACTTGGCCTATTTTCGCTCCGCCTCGAAAAACATATTCGGACGCGACCTATATTCGCTGCGTCTCAAAAAATTAAAATGAACACAGTTAAAGAGAATTAACACACCGCTCCCGATTGACCCAGTAGAATCTCGCCGGTTCTTACTGCGGTCGTTAGCTTGCGGAAACTTTATCGTCCCTGTTTTTGCGACTGATATTGAACAACGAAAGCGGTCAGCGTTGATCTTCAAATAGTTCGCATACCTATGTTTCTTAGATCTTAAAAGGAATGATGTCATGAACAAGTCATATGTCAGCGTCTGGAATGAAGCAAGTGGGTCGTGGGTGGCTGTGTCCGAGCAGGCGGCTGCACGCCGAAAGCCAAATAGATCTTCCCGGACGATTGGGACGGCAGTCGCGAATGCGGTGGCTGTCGTAGCCGGTGTCGCGTGTCTTGCCTCATCCGGAACGGCATTCGCGAATAATATGGCCGTTGGTACTGATGTGACGAACGTCGCAACGGGTGCCGCATCCCAGACGGCCCCTAACGGCGGCACTACAGTCGCGGGACAGGATGGTACGAACGGTAACGTTGCGGTTGGACCTGCCGCAATCGCGAACGGCGGATATAGTACAGCGCTGGGAGATGCTGCCCAGTCGACCGGCGGCCAGTCGACGGCAGTTGGCGCCAGTTCCACGGCATCTGGCGCCAGTTCGACTGCCATTGGTGCCAGTTCCACGGCAAGCGAAAGCGGGTCTACGGCTATTGGTGTAAACGCCAAGGCGTTGGATGCGAATTCGACCGCGCTCGGTAACAACGCCTCTGCATCGGCGCAGAACTCGATCGCGCTGGGCGCCAATTCGACGGCGTCAGCTGATCTCTCAGCCGCTTTAGGTTACGAGGCACGCTCGGAAGGGGATTACTCCACGGCGGTCGGTTACCAAGCGTACTCGGCAGGATTGAGGTCCACAGCGCTCGGCAACCAGTCCTACGCGGAAGGCAAGGGCTCTGCTGCACTTGGTGACCGGACTAAGGCGACAGGTGACTGGTCCACGGCGGTTGGTTCAACCTCCGAGTCGGCGGGGGTCAACTCTGCTGCGGTTGGTGCGCTTGCGAAATCGGCAGGGGACTTCTCCGCGGCAGTTGGTTCCAACGCTCAATCGGCAGGACGCGGCTCAATCGCACTGGGTCAAAATGCGTCTGCATCGGAGGATGACTCGGTGGCCTTGGGTTCGAAGTCGATCGCCGACCGCGGCAACGCGGTGTCGGTTGGCAGCACGACGCTCCAGCGTCAGATCATCAATGTGGCGGCCGGCACGCAGGACTCGGACGCGGTTGTTGTGTCGCAACTCAAGGGTGTCACCGCCGCGCTTGGTGGCGGTGCTGCGGTCAATGCCGACGGTTCCATCAATGCGCCTGCCTACACGGTGGGCGGCACGACGGTCAACAACATGGGCGATGCGATCGACAACCTGGACGGTCGCGTGACTGGGAACACGACCAACATTACCGGCCTGGACAGCCGCGTGAGCACGGTGGACAACCGCGTCACCAGCATCGACGGCCGCGTGAGCAACGTGGAAGGCTCGGTCACGAACCTGACGCAGCAACTGGATGGCGGCAGCGTCGGCCTGGTGCAGCAGGATGCGACCAGCAAGGTCATCACGGTGGCCAGTGGTCTGGACGGCACGATGGTGGACTTCAGCGGTACCGAAGGCGTGCGCACGCTGAGCGGCGTGAAGGCCGGTGCGCTGAGCGCCACCAGCACCGAAGCGGTGAACGGCTCGCAGCTGTACGCGACCAACCAGAACGTGACGAATCTCGCCAATGACGTGGCTGCAGTGGCTGGCGCGAATCGCTTCTTCAAGGCCACCGCGGGCCTTACGGGCACCGATGTTGATGCAAGTGCCAGCGATGGCGGGGCTGTGGCTGCCGGCGGAGCAGCCGTGGCTGCGAAACAGGCCACGGCGGTCGGTAATCGAGCCGGCGCGACAGGCCAGGGTTCGACTGCAATTGGTGACAATACCAAAGCGACAGGAGCTTGGTCTACGGCACTTGGTTCAACCGCTGAGTCGTCGGGGGTCAACTCTGCTGCGGTCGGTGCCCGTGCTATTGCGGCGGGAGACTCCTCCACGGCAGTTGGTTTTCTCGCTCAATCGGCAGGGGTCCGCTCGATCGCACTGGGTTCAGGTGCGTCTGCATCGGAGGATGACTCGGTGGCCCTGGGTTCGAAGTCGATCGCCGACCGCGGCAACGCGGTGTCGGTTGGCAGCACGACGCTCCAGCGTCAGATCATCAATGTGGCGGCCGGCACGCAGGACTCGGACGCGGTTGTTGTGTCGCAACTCAAGGGTGTCACCGCCGCGCTTGGTGGCGGTGCTGCGGTCAATGCCGACGGTTCCATCAATGCGCCTGCCTACACGGTGGGCGGCACGACGGTCAACAACATGGGCGATGCGATCGACAACCTGGACGGTCGCGTGACTGGGAACACGACCAACATTACCGGCCTGGACAGCCGCGTGAGCACCGTGGAAGACTCGGTCACGAACCTGACGCAGCAACTGGACGGCGGCAGCGTCGGCCTGGTGCAGCAGGATACGACCAGCAAGGTCATCACGGTGGCCAAGGGCCTGGACGGCTCGACGGTGGACTTCACCGGTACCGACGGCGTGCGCACGCTCGCCGGCGTGAACGCCGGTGCGCTGAGCGCCACCAGCACCGAAGCGGTGAACGGCTCGCAGCTGTACGCGACCAACCAGAACGTGACGGCCAACACGACGAACATCACCGGCCTGGACAGCCGCGTGAGCACGGTGGACAACCGCGTCACCAGCATCGACGGCCGCGTCACCAGCGTCGAAAGCTCGGTCACGAACCTGACGCAGCAACTGGACGGCGGCGTCGTCGGCCTGGTGCAGCAGGATGCGACCAGCAAGGTCATCACGGTGGCCAGGGGCCTGGACGGCTCGACGGTGGACTTCACCGGTATCGACGGCGTGCGCACGCTCGCCGGCGTGAACGCCGGTGCGCTGAGCGCCACCAGCACCGAAGCGGTGAACGGTTCGCAGCTGTACGCGACCAACCAGAACGTGACGGCCAACACGACCGACATCGCGGCCAACACGACGAACATCACCGGCCTGGACAGCCGCGTGAGCACGGTGGACAACCGCGTCACGAGCATCGACGGCCGCGTCACCAGCATCGACGGCCGCGTCACCAGCGTCGAAGGCTCGGTCACGAACCTGACGCAGCAACTGGACGGCGGCAGCGTCGGCCTGGTGCAGCAGGATACGACCAGCAAGGTCATCACGGTGGCCAGGGGCCTGGACGGCTCGACGGTGGACTTCACCGGTACCGACGGCGTGCGCACGCTCGCCGGCGTGAACGCCGGTGCGCTGAGCAACACCAGCACCGAAGCGGTGAACGGTTCGCAGCTGTACGCGACCAACCAGAACGTGACGGCCAACACGACGAACATCACCGGCCTGGACACCCGCGTGAGCACGGTGGACAACCGCGTCACCAGCATCGACGGCCGCGTCACCAGCGTCGAAAGCTCGGTCACGAACCTGACGCAGCAACTGGACGGCGGCGTCGTCGGCCTGGTGCAGCAGGATGCGACCAGCAAGGTCATCACGGTGGCCAGGGGCCTGGACGGCTCGACGGTGGACTTCACCGGTATCGACGGCGTGCGCACGCTCGCCGGCGTGGCCGACGGTGCGGTTGCTGCGGGCAGCAAGGAGGCCATCAACGGCAGCCAGCTGTATGCGAACTCGGCGAGCGTGGCCGCGGGCCTGGGCGGTGGTGCGACGGTGAATGCGGACGGCACGATCTCGGCCCCGAGCTACCGCGTCGGCGGTACGACGGTGCATACCGTGGGCGACGCCGTCACCAACCTCGATGACCGGGTGACGCAGAACACGACGGACATCACGAAGCTGCAGACCCAGGTGGGCGATGTCGGGACGCAACTGTCGGGCGCGGTGCAGTATGACCGTCACATCGACGGTTCGGTGAACTTCGGTTCCGTGACGCTGGGTGCTGGCTTGAACGCAGGTCCGGTGATCCTGACCAATGTGGCAAATGGCACGAGCCAGTACGACGCGGTGAACTACGGTCAGCTGTCGGCTTTGCAGGACCAGGTGACGGATCTGAACGGCCAGGTGCAGGATCTAGGTTCGCAAATGTCGAACATCCAGGCGGGCAGCCCGGACCTCACTGTCCCGGATGCTACGTCGTCGGACAACGGCAAGGACCCAGTAGTCAATGCAGCGGCGCCGGGTACCGGTGCAGCCAGCACGGTGGTCGGGGCAAACGCCAATGCAGCGGCGGACAACACGGTGGCAGTGGGCAACAACGCGGCGGCGACCGGCGTCAACTCGACGGCGATCGGCACGGGCTCGCAGGCTGGCAATGCGAACTCGGTGGCGTTGGGTCAAGGTTCGGTGACGGATCGCGACAACTCGGTGTCGGTGGGCTCGGCGGGCAACGAACGCCAGATCACCAACGTTGCAGCGGGTACGGCAGACACGGATGCAGTCAATGTCGGTCAGATGAACAGTTCGGTCGCACGGGGCGTGCAGCAGGCCAACAGCTACACCGATCAGCGTTTCGGCGAGATGAATAACGCGATTAACAACGTTGCGAAAAATGCGTACGCGGGTATCGCGGCAGCGATGGCAATGCCGAACATGACGCCGTCGGGTCCGGGCAAGACGATCGTCGCAGCGGGTGGCGCGACGTATAAGGGCGGCAGCGCCGCAGCAGTAGGCGCGACGTACCGTTCACGCAACAATAAGTGGCTCGTCAACGCCGCGGTATCGGTTACGTCGACTGGCGACGCTGGCGTACGTGCTCAGATTGGCTACGAGTTCTAACAGCCATTTCACGTAAAAGAGGGGAGGTCCGTTAGTTCAGCATTCGTGTAGCGGGCGTTTGGAAAGAGTCTTGCCGGGACTGGCAAGACTCTTTTTCTTTTGTGCGCCCCCCCCCCCCGCGGGTGCAAGCCCCACCGTCAGCTGTTCGCGGCTTTAAGCCGCCTCACGCAGTTGCGCCGCGATATCGACCTCGTTCAGTTGCGGCGCGAACATTTCGATCAACCGGTACGCGTACGCGCGCAGGAACGCCCCCTTGCGCAAGCCGACGCGAGTCGTGCTCGCCTCGAAGAGATGCTGCGTGTCGAGCGCGACGAGCTCAGTGTCGCGCTTCGGGTCGTAGGCCATCGCCGCCACCACGCCGATACCCATGCCGAGCTCGACGTAGGTCTTGATCACGTCGGCGTCGATCGCGGTCAACACGACGTCGGGCAGCGCACCCGCTTTGGCGAACGCCTGATCGATATGCGAGCGGCCCGTGAAGTCCTGGTCATAGGTGACGATTGGGAATTCGGCAATCTCCTCGAGCGTCAAATTCGAGCGGCCGACGAGCGGATGATCCTTCGGCACCACCACCACGTGATGCCACGAATAGCACGGGAACGTGACGATGTCGGGGAAGCGGTCGAGCGCTTCGGTCGAGATGCCGATATCCGCCTCGCCGTTGATGATCATTTGCGCGATCTGCTGCGGGCTGCCCTGGCGCAGCGCCAGGTGCACTTTGGGGAACACCGACGTGAACTGCCGGACCACCTTCGGCAACGCGTAGCGGGCCTGCGTATGGGTGGTCGCGACGACGAGGTGGCCGCTGTCCTGATCGGCGAACTGACGCGCAACGCGGCGCAGATTCTCCGCATCGAGCAGCATCCGCTCGATCAGCTGATGCACGGCCTTGCCCGGCTCGGTGAGGCCCGTCAGACGCTTGCCGCGGCGAATGAAGATGTCCACGCCGAGCTCGTCCTCGAGATCCTTGATCTGCTTGGACACGCCCGATTGCGACGTGTACAGCACATTCGCCACTTCGGTCAGGTTCATGTTCTGACGCACGGCCTCGCGCACGAAGCGCAACTGCTGGAAATTCATCGATTTGTCTCCGGAAACACGCGCAACGCGCGCGGCACTGCCGTCACGCCGTCGCCTATTGTTAGTTGCAGATCGCGCCACGTTTCGCGATCGAGTTCCGCTTCGAGCAGATTGCCCTCGCGGCCCGCGAGCTCGACGCGCACCGAGCCGCCGAGCGTCACCACGCGCCGCACGTCGACGACGATGCCCTCGCGATGTCCGGCCGTCTGCGGATAAAGCTGCAAATCGTGCGGCCTCACATAAGCGCACGCAGGACCACTGAAATCAGCCGTGATCGCAACCGGCAGCGCGGCGCCGTCGACGACGAAGCCTCGCGCATCGACGTTGCCGCGCAGACGGTTCGCCGCGCCGAGGAACTCGTAGACGAATGGCGTCTGCGGGTGGTCGTACACATCCTGCGGGCTGCCTGTCTGCTCGACATGCCCGCGATTGAGCACGACGATGCGGTCGGCCACTTCGAGCGCTTCCTCCTGGTCGTGCGTGACGAAGATCGTCGAAATATGCAGATCGTCATGCAGGCGACGCAGCCAGCTGCGCAGTTCCTTGCGCACCTTCGCGTCGAGCGCGCCGAACGGCTCGTCAAGCAGCAGTACCTTCGGCTCCACAGCCAATGCGCGCGCGAGCGCGATGCGCTGCCGCTGACCACCCGAAAGCTCCGACGGATAGCGCTGCGCGAGCCAGTCGAGCTGCACGAGCTTCAACAGTTCGTGCACCTTCTCGCGAATCGTCCTTTCCGACGGACGCTCCTTGCGCGGCTTCACGCGCAGCCCGAACGCGACGTTTTCGAAAACCGTCATATGACGGAACAGCGCGTAATGCTGGAAAACGAAGCCCACTTCGCGCTCACGCGCGCCGACCGCCGCGACGTCCTGGCCTTGCAGCTCGACCTGGCCGCCGTCCGCGTATTCGAGGCCGGCGATCACCCGCAGCAGCGTCGTCTTGCCGCAACCCGACGGCCCGAGCAGCGCGACGAGTTCGCCCGGCGGAAAGTCGAGCGACACGTCGTCGAGCGCGACGAAATCGCCGAAGCGCTTTTGCAGGTTACGAACGGTGATACCCATTTACAGCTCTCCTTGCTTGAGCGGATGTCGCTGCGACGCAGGCGTGGCGTTGACGAAAAACGAATGAGAACCGGACTGCGCACTGCCGGCCTGTGAGGCGGCGGATGGCACCGGCCCCGCATACGCGGGCACCTCGCGCGCGGCCGACAGGTCCGCCGACATATGACGCTCGGCCAGCAGCTTCAGCCCAAGCGTCACGAGCGCGAGCAGCGCGAGCAGCGACGCCACGGCGAACGCGGCCGAGAAGTTGTATTCGTTGTAGAGAATTTCGACGTGCAGCGGCATCGTGTCGGTCTGCCCGCGAATATGGCCCGACACGACCGAGACCGCGCCGAACTCGCCCATCGCGCGCGCATTGCACAGAATCACGCCGTACAGCAGACCCCATTTGACGTTCGGCAGCGTGACGCGCCGGAACGTCTGCCAGCCCGAGGCGCCGAGCACGCGCGCGGCTTCTTCCTCGTCGTTGCCCTGCGCCTGCATGAGCGGAATCAGTTCGCGCGCGACGAACGGGAACGTGACGAAGATTGTCGCGAGCACGATGCCCGGCACCGCGAAAATGATCTGCACGTTGTGATCCTGGAGCCACGGGCCGAACCAGCCCTGCGCGCCGAACATCAGCACGTAGATCAGACCGGAGATCACCGGCGACACCGAGAACGGCAAATCGATCAGCGTGGTCAGGAGCGCCTTGCCGCGGAAGTCGAACTTCGCGATACACCACGACGCCGCGAGGCCGAACACGAGATTCAGCGGCACCGCGATCGCCGCGGTGAGCAGCGTCAGTTTGATGGCCGACAGCGCATCGGCATCGACGAGCGCTTCGAAGTAAAAGCGCAGCCCTTTGTTCAGCGCCTGATAGAACACCGCGGCGAGCGGCACGACCAGAAACAGCGCGAGAAACAGCAGCGCGAGGCCGATCAGCAGCCAGCGCACGACGGGCGGCTCGCTGACCGGATCGGGGCGACGCACGGCGCGCGCCGGATTCGTCGGAACGCGGCTCATTGCACGCCTCCACCGATGGCGGCGACGTTCGTGGCCGCCGGCGCCGGCCCTGTGTTGCCGCGGCTCGTGCGCCGCTGCAGATACCACTGCAACGTGTTGATCAACAGCAGCATCAGGAACGACACGACCAGCATCACGACCGCGAGCGCCGTCGCACCCGCATAGTCGTATTGCTCGAGCTTGGTGATGATCAGGAGCGACGTGATCTCGGACTTCATCGGCACATTGCCCGCGATGAAGATCACCGAGCCGTATTCGCCGAGTGCGCGCGCGAAGGCGAGCGCGAAGCCGGTCAGGAGCGCCGGGAACACAGCCGGCAGCACCACGCGGCGAAACGTCAGCCAGCGCGACGCGCCGAGGCACGCGGCCGCCTCCTCCTGCTCACGCTCGAACTCCTCGAGCACCGGCTGCACCGTGCGCACGACGAAAGGCAGGCCGATGAACGTCAGCGCGACCAGCACCCCGGCCGGCGTGAACGCGATCTTGATGCCGAGCGGCGCGAGGAACTGGCCGATCCAGCCGTTGCCTGCATACACGGCCGCGAGCGAAATGCCCGCGACCGAGGTGGGCAGCGCGAACGGCAGATCGACGACCGCATCGACGATGCGCTTGAAGGGAAACGTGTAGCGCACCAGCACCCACGCGACGAGAAAGCCGAACACGGCGTTGATCAGCGCGCCGCCGAGCGCCGAGAAAAACGTCAGCCGGTATGAAGCGAGCACGCGCGGCGAGCTGACTGCCCGCACGAACTGGTCCCAGTCGAGCGTCGCGGTTTTCAGAAAGGTCGCCGCCAACGGAATCAGCACCACGAGGCTCAGATAAGCCACCGTGATGCCGAGTGTCAGGCCAAAACCGGGCAATGCGCTCGGCTTGCGGAAGGTCAACGTGGTCATGCTGGATACTCGTTCATGGTTGATGCTCGCGCGGTTGTTCGTGTTGCCGTGTTGCCGTGTTGTCGTGATGTGGTACTGCGGTACTGCCGGCCACCGGCGTCCGGTTGGCCGAAAGCGCGCCGATTGGGCGCGCCCTCTTTCCTCTGCCTGAACTTCAGACGGCGATTCTTACTGCGGCTGATAGATCGAATCGAACACGCCGCCATCCGCGAAGTGGGTCTTCTGTGCGTTGGCCCAGCCGCCGAACGAATCGTCGATCGTGTAGAGCTTGAGCTTCGGGAACTTCGCGGTCAGCTCGGCCGGAACCTTGTTAGAACGCGGACGATAGAAATTGCGCGCCGCAATCTCCTGGCCTTCCTCGCTATACAGGAAGTTCAGATACGCCTCGGCGAGCTTGCGCGTGCCGTGTTTGTCGACGACCTTGTCGACCACCGCGACCGGCGGCTCGGCGAGGATGCTCACCGAGGGCACGACGATCTCGAACTTGTCCGGACCAAACTCCTTCACCGACAGGAACGCCTCGTTCTCCCACGCGATCAGCACGTCGCCGATACCGCGCTGCACGAAGCTCGTGGTCGCGCCGCGCGCGCCCGAATCGAGCACGCCGGCGTTCTTGTACAGCTTGCCGACGAACTCCTTTGCCTTCTGGTCGTTGCCGCCCGGCTGATGCTCGGCGTAGGCCCAGGCGGCCAGATAATTCCAGCGCGCGCCGCCCGAGGTCTTTGGATTCGGAGTCACGATCGACACGCCCGGCTTCACCAGATCGTCCCAATCCTTGATGTGCTTCGGGTTGCCCTTGCGCACGAGAAATACGATCGTCGAGGTGTACGGCGAGGCGTTGTCCGGCAGACGCTTCTGCCAGTCCTTGTCGATGAGGCCCTTGTTCGCGATCGCGTCGATGTCATAGGCGAGCGCGAGCGTCACGACGTCGGCCTGCAGGCCGTCGAGCACCGAGCGCGCCTGCGCGCCCGAGCCGCCGTGCGACTGTTTGAAGGTGACAGTCTCGCCCGTCTTCGCCTGCCATTGCTTGCCGAATGCCTGATTGACGTCCTGATACAGTTCGCGCGTCGGATCGTAGGAAACGTTCAGAAGCGTGGTGTCGGCGTGCGCGACACCGCTTGCGCCCAACATGCCGAGCGCGCCCGCCGCGCCGACGGCGAGCGCCGCGATCAGTTTGCCGGTTCGAGCCGCAAGCCCCGTATGCCGATGGTTCATCTCAGTTTTTCTCCGCGTGATGGTCCGCTGATGAGTGTCTGGTGTTGTTCTGCGTCGCGGTCACGTGCACATGAGCGCCAAGCCGGGAGCCAGTCTATCGAAGGGCTTTCATCATTAAAAATAATGTTTATTCATTTTTTAATGCTCAAAAGTGGTAACGACAGACGTACCGGCTGCTCAGGCGCCGAAAGTGCCGCGATATCGCCGATGGGCGACGCCGCAGCACGCCCCTCGCGCCGAACTTAAAGTAAAGCTTGAAATACGCCGAATACTGTATAAAAATACAGTCACCTGTTCATACATACAGTGGCCATGACAAAACTCACCGCACGACAGCAGCAGGTTTTCGATCTGATCCGCCGCGCCATCGAACGCACCGGTTTTCCGCCCACCCGCGCGGAAATTGCCGCTGAACTCGGTTTCAGCTCGGCCAATTCCGCGGAAGAGCACCTGCGCGCGCTGGCGCGCAAGGGCGTGATCGAGCTCGCAGCCGGCGCGTCGCGCGGCATCCGCCTGCTGTCCGGGCAGGAGGATGCACCGCACCAGTTCACGCTGCCGCACGCGGGCCTGATGCAGTTGTCGCTGCCGCTGATTGGCCGGGTCGCGGCGGGTAGCCCGATCCTCGCGCAGGAACATATCTCGCAGCACTACGCGTGCGACCCGGCGCTGTTCTCGAGCAAACCCGACTACCTGCTGAAGGTGCGCGGCCTGTCCATGCGCGACGCGGGCATTCTCGACGGCGACCTGCTCGCGGTGCAAAAGCGGAGCGAAGCGAAGGACGGCCAGATCATCATTGCGCGGCTTGGCGACGACGTGACGGTCAAGCGTCTGAAGCGCCGGCCGAACGGCATCGAGCTGATCGCCGAAAATCCCGACTACGACAACATCTTCGTGGAAACCGGCAGCGCGGATTTCGCCCTCGAAGGAATCGCGGTCGGGCTGATCCGCCCCAGCGAGTTCTGATCTTTAGCTGTCGCCGGAACGTTCGCGCCAGTTTGTTCAACCCAAGCCGCATTTACGCCCGCATCAACGCCGTATCGCCTGGAGAGACTCATGGAACGCCTTGCCCGCCTGCTGCCTTTTCGCCAGTTCGGTCGTCTGCGCCATCTGCGCAAGCTCACGCCTTGCGGGTTGGTCGAGGCGTCCGCGGCGCGCACGCCGTCGCTGTTCGACGCGCCTGCCGAAGCGTCAGGACTGCCGTCGTCGTTGCCGGCATTCGCACGCGTATCCCTGAATGCGGCGCTGAACATGGCGGAGCCTGCGCGTCGAGCGCCGGTGCGGGTCTATCATGGACCATCGCGCTTGATCATGGTCGGCACGGTCGACGCCGTATGCCGTATGATCGACCGTTGCATAGCCGAAGAAGCCAACGTCCACGGCGCGGCGTTCGAAGCGTGAGCGAATTCTGAGCACGCATCCAAGGCGCATTTCGGATGTTCAGATGTTCGCGTGTTATGGGATCGTTTCGACCTCGCCGTGGTCGACGTTAGATCATCACTGACGTGGAGTCCCATTCGATGACAGTTCCGAAACGCTCACAAGGCAGCGCCACCCGGCCGCTGCTGATCACGCTGATCGTGGTGATCGTGATTGCCGCGCTGGGGTTTGTTTATGCGTCGCCGTACATCGCGGTGAACAATCTCAAACGCGCAGCAGATGCGCGCGACGTGCAAACGGTCAATCAGTACGTGGACTTTCCCGCGCTACGCGCCAGCCTCAAACAGCAGGTGGCCGATATGCTGACACGCCGGCTCGAGGCGGACGCCGGCAACAAGATGGCCACGATCGGAGCGGTGATCGGGGTGACGCTGATCGGCCCGCTCGTCGATGCCTATGCGACACCCGACGGTGTCGCGGCGCTCCTGAACGGCATGCCGCCTCGCGGCACGCCGGGCGAGCAACCGGCCGCGCCGCCGCCAGCCGCAGGCGGCGAAGCGCCGGCCGCGGGCGCCAATCAGGCGAGCGCGCCGCCCCCCGCGCGTCAGAGCACGGCCGGCTATCGCAGTCTCAATGAATTTGTCATCACGTTCCGGCGCGGCGAAGGCAACGCGAATTACTCGGCCATCTTCCATCGCGAAGGTCTGATTACGTGGAAGCTCGCGGCGATCAATCTGAACGAGTGATGTTGGCGGGGTGGGCATGCCGGGCGGCTAAGCTCACGCCGCAGCCGCCTGCTGCTGCTCCTGGCCGGACGAGCATGCCACCAGGATGCTGCACGAGACGCGGTCGAGCAGCGGCGTGTTACCCGCCCCCATCCACCAACGCGACAAACCGGTCCGGCAGCGATGACCGACCACCACGAGGTCCACCTGCAACTCGTTGGCAAGATTGGCGATCTCGTCGATCGGATGACCGAACGCGAAATGCCCTTGGGCATTCACGCCGCGCTCGGTCAGCCAGTTCACCCCTTCCTGCAAGATCTCACGGGCCGTTTTTTCGAAGCTGCCGCAGGCGACGTCGGTCAACAGGCCCGCGCTTTGCGCGATGCTCGAACGCATGTCGACGACCGACAGCAGATGCGTTTCCGCCTTCAACTCCAAAGCCAGATCGGCACCGCACCGCAGGGCTTTGCGGCCTTCGCGCGAGCCGTCGTAGCACAACAGGATTTTCTGGTAGCTCGCCATCATTTTCCCCCTTCGCGCGAAGGCGCGATCTGAATCAATCATGGTGCGCCGCAATCCGGCTTGCAAGGGATGGAAAACGCTAAGTCCATCGCCGGTGCATGCTGACCCAGCGTGCACAACCGTTGGGCGACTGGCGACAACGTTTGCGCAGGAATGCCGCGGCGCAAAACGTCGTGTCCGAACGTTGCGTCGGCGCTCCACGGGCCGTGCGGCGGCCCGGTCGCGCCGACTGCAACCGGCTCTACCGGGCAGCACCGGGCCCCTGATGCATAACGCGTTCCCGTACGCCCGTTCGCAGCGACGGCCGATACTCTGGAATGAGCGGCTTCGCAACGCTCGCGGCCGCACGTGCGCAAAGCGCGTGGCGCAGGTATGTTGTGGGTCTTGCCCTTACCTTGTGTCGTCTTACGGAGTCTCGCTAGATCTATGCCCGCTGCCCCCATCGAATTCCATCAGGTCAGGAAAAACTACGGCGAAAAAACGGTCGTCGATGGATTGTCGTTTCATGTGAACGCCGGCGAATGCTTCGGGCTGCTCGGCCCCAACGGCGCCGGCAAGACCACCACGTTGCGCATGCTGCTCGGCATCGCGGCGCCCGACGCCGGCGCGATCCGCCTGTGCGGCGAGCCGATCCCGGGCCGCGCGCGCATCGCGCGCTCGCGCGTGGGGGTGGTGCCGCAGTTCGACAACCTCGATCCCGATTTCTCGGTGCGTGAAAATCTGCTCGTGTTCGGCCGCTACTTCGGCCTGAGCGCTGCACAGTGTCGCGCAGCGGTGCCGGGGCTGCTCGAATTCGCCCGCCTCGAGAACAAGGCGCACGCCCGTGTGAGCGAACTGTCGGGCGGCATGAAGCGGCGCCTCACGCTCGCTCGCGCGCTGATCAACGATCCCGACGTGCTGATCATGGACGAGCCGACCACCGGTCTCGACCCGCAGGCGCGCCATCTCATCTGGGAGCGGCTGCGCTCGCTGCTCGCGCGCGGCAAAACCATCCTGCTGACCACGCACTTCATGGAAGAAGCCGAGCGGCTTTGTCATCGGCTGTGCGTGATCGAGGAAGGACGCAAGATCGCTGAAGGTGCGCCACGCGAGCTGATCGAGTCCGAGATCGGCTGCGACGTGATCGAAATCTACGGCCCCGATCCGCTTGCGTTGCGCGACGAACTCGCGCCGCTCGCCGAGCGCACCGAGATCAGCGGCGAGACGCTGTTCTGCTACGTGAACGACGCGCAGCCCATCCATGCGCGGCTCAAGCAGCGGGCCGATCTACGCTATCTGCATCGGCCGGCGAATCTCGAGGATGTATTTCTGCGGCTCACCGGACGCGAGATGCAGGACTGACCAGGCAGCGAGGCACTTCATGGACGCACGCACATACGAAACTCACGACCACACGCCATCGGCACAGGAACCGTTCGGTGCCTTCCCCGCCAACGCCATGAACTGGATCGCGGTGTGGCGCCGCAACTATCTTGTCTGGAAGAAGCTCGCGATCGCGTCGATGTTCGGCAACCTCGCCGATCCGATGATCTATCTGTTCGGTCTTGGCCTCGGGCTCGGGCTGATGGTCGGGCACGTCGACGGCGTGTCGTATATCTCGTTTCTGGCGGCGGGCACGGTGGCCTCGAGCGTGATGATGTCGGCGAGCTTCGAGTCGATGTATTCGGGCTTTTCACGCATGCACGTGCAGCGCACGTGGGAGGCGATCATGCATACGCCGCTCACGCTCGGCGATATCGTGCTCGGCGAGGTGATGTGGGCCGCGAGTAAATCCGTGTTGTCCGGCGTCGCGATCATGCTGGTGGCAGGCGCGCTCGGCTATGCGAATTTTCCGTCGATGCTGCTCGCGCTGCCGATCGTCGTGCTCGCCGGTCTCGCGTTCGCGAGCCTCGCGATGATCGTGACGGCGCTCGCACCGTCGTACGACTTCTTCATGTTCTATCAGACGCTCGTGCTCACGCCGATGCTGCTGCTCTCCGGCGTGTTCTTTCCGACCTCGCAACTGCCCGCGGCCGCCCAGGCCGTGACCGCCGCGCTGCCGCTCGCCAATGCGGTCGATCTGATGCGCCCGGCGATGCTCGGCCGGCCGATTGATCACGCCGCGCTGCATGTGAGCGTGCTGGCCGCCTATGCCATCGGTGGCTTCATCGTCTCGGCGATCCTGCTGCGGCGCCGCATGATGAAGTAAGTCCCCAGCGCGCGGGCGCATCGTGCATGCCCCCGCGCCGAACCGCGCCGCGTCAGTTCTCGTCGTCGTTCCACGGAATGTCGACGTCGGAGATGAACGCGACCGTCGCGAACGGCCCGCCCTCGTGGCGCCCGATCTTGCCATCGGCGCGCTGCCATTCGACCCGGAACACGGTACCCGGATCGTCCGCGATCAGCCGCACCGTGCGCAATTCGTCAGGATCGGCGTCCTCCACCGGTCCGTCGAGCGAGATCAGCAGCGCCTGCGGCCACAGGCCGTCGGCGGGATCGTAGATCCGGTCGCCGTCATGAATCAGCGTAAAGGCTTCCACGCCGATGGTCGCCGATGCATCGACGATCATCTTGGCGAGCGCGCGCAACAACGCGGTCGCTCTCGCCGAGTTCGCCTGACGGATCGCGAGATCGCCGCGCGTAAGCGCCTGCTCGAGCTTTGGATTGGTTTTCTGTTGCGCCATGGATGTGTGGGTCCTATCGCTCTATTGTTGTGGGCAACACGCCGTCGGGACGACGCGCCGCGTTTATTTTGGGGTCCGCATGCCGACGCTGGTGTGCGTTGCAGCATCGAGGGCTGCGCGGCATGTCCGCGGTTCGACTGTCATTGTTCCGCCGCTTTCCTGATCGTTGAGCGCACCATCAGAGTCGTTTTCAAAAGGCCGTCGTTACCGTCCACCACAGTTTAGGTCGTGAATCGGATTCCGGGAGAACATTTGCCGTTTGGTGCGTGGGATGTGTCGCATTTCATGCATCGGTTTGCGGGGGCCGCGGCGCGCGCTTGCCGCGACCTTGGTCCGTTTGCCGCGCGAGCGCCTCAGCCGGCTCGACACAGACGATCCGCGTGACCAGATGGTCGCGAAACGCCCGCATCCGAGGACGGCAACTCGCGCCCGCCCATCCTCCGCGCCTCGATACTTCGCTGGCCCATCTGCGGATCGGTCAATGGAATCGCGACGAAGCCGTCCTCGGCGTAGCGGTCGCGCAACCGACAGCAGCCCAGTGAACATGATCGCGCCGGACTTCTGCGCATGGCGATGGATCGAACCGCTGTGGTTGCAGATCAGGTCCGGCTCGAGCAGGATGCCTTCGAGCGCGCAGGATTCGGGCGGCCGGCCTGAAGCGCCGATCTGCTTGCCACGGCCGCCCCGGCGACCAACCGGGGCAACCACAGCAAGCACGACGCGATTACCTGACCATCAAGGTGCCGGATTCGGCTGCAGTTCGTGCAGCTGGTCGATTTCCGCGAGCACTTCCGGCGACAGTTTCACGCTCGCGCTGTCGATGTTCTCCTTCAACTGCTCGAGCGAAGTCGCGCCAATCAGGTTGCTGGTCACGAACGGCCGGCTATTGACGAACGCGAGCGCGAATTGCGCGGGCGACAAGCCGTGCTGCTTTGCGAGTTCGACGTAACGCGTAGTCGCTTGCACTGCTTGCGGCTTGCTGTAGCGCTGGAAGCGCTCGAACAGCGTGATGCGCGCGCCGGCCGGACGCGCGCCGCCTTCGTACTTGCCCGACAGCCAGCCGAACGCGAGCGGCGAATACGCGAGCAAACCGATGTTGTCACGATGCGCGTACTCGGAGAGCCCCGCTTCGTACGTGCGGTTCAACAGGCTGTACGGATTCTGGATGCTGACGATGCGCGGCAGGCCGAGCTTTTCGGCCGCGCGGAGAAATTGCGCGACGCCCCACGGCGTCTCGTTCGACACGCCGATATGGCGCACCTTGCCAGCCTTCACGAATTCGGCGAGCACCGTGAGCGTTTCCTCGATCGGCACCGTGTACGGGTCGTCGACCCACGGATACGACGGACGGCCGAACGTCATCGTGCTGCGATCCGGCCAGTGCAATTGATATAGATCGACGTAGTCCGTTTGCAGACGCTTGAGGCTGTCGTTGAGCGCCTCGGTCAGGTTCTTGCGATCGAACTGGTTGCCCTCGCCGCGAATGTGACGCGGATTGTGCGGCTGACGCGCCGGGCCCGCGATCTTGGTGGCGAGCACGATTTTCTCGCGCGCGCTCTTGTGCTGAGCGAGCCACGTGCCGATGTAGCGCTCCGTCGAGCCTTGCGTTTCGGCGCGCGGCGGCACCGGATACATTTCGGCGGTGTCAATCAGGTTCACGCCGTGATCGAGCGCGTAGTCGATCTGGGCATGCGCTTCCTGCTCGGTGTTCTGCTCGCCCCACGTCATCGTGCCGAGACCAATCAGGCTGACCTGCACGTCCGAGTCGCCGAGTCTGCGGTGTTCCATCTAGCTTGTCCTGTTGAAGAGGTGAACGGAAAGCGCTGACGTTACCACGCCGCCGCAATACCTGCAGCGACGCTAGAATGCGGGGCTCCTGCGTCGCATTGCGATCCGCATGCGCGCTTCTTCACGACTTCGCTCCCATGAATCACGAACACCTCGAATTGCTGGTCACGCGCGTGATGCCCTACGGGAAATATCAAGGCCGCTTGCTTGCCGATCTGCCCGGCCATTATCTGAACTGGTTCGCGAGCCAGGGCTTTCCGCCCGGTGAGATCGGCCGTCTCCTCGCGTTGATGCACGAGATTGATCACAACGGCTTGAAGCCGCTGCTCGAACCGCTGCGCAAGTCGAAGCGCGAGCAGCGTTGAGACCGGCATCGTGAAAGCCGCGTGAAGCCTTATCAAGCCGGCTGAAAGTCGCAGCGCAGGCGAGCTGCAAGCAACGCATGCCAATGCAAATTTATCGAGGTTTTGTCTTGCGCATCGCCTTTGCGTGGCCTTTAATCCGCATAGGTCGTCGCGCTGTGAAACGTCGATAGTGAAGCGGTTCAGTCGTCGTTCGTTGAATCGTGTTCCGCTGCGTTCCAGCGCCGTGCGATCCCCCGCCTTCGTGATCGCATGTCTGTCCATGTCCCAATTCACCCTTTCCGCACTCGTCGAATTCATCGGCCACGATCTGTCGCCGGTGCGCGCGGTCATCCTGTTCTTCGTGATCGGTTACGTGGTGGTTGGACTACCTGTGCACTTTCGCCAGGGCGCGGCCTCGCGCGACATCTGGGGCACGGCCGCCGGCGTGACGATGGCCGCGCTCTACGCGATGTTCATTGTTGGCGTATATCCCTGGCTGCATCACGCGTCGGCTCTCGCCCGTTGAGCGTCGGCCGCCGCCAGTTCCGCTCCAAGACCTTCCCATAGCGGTTCGAGCAATTCGCGACGCGGCTGCCAGCGCCGCATCGAGGTTCGATACAGCGGCTGGCGCACCTGCGCCGAACTCGCGGTGCTCACACGCCGCGTCGTCTCGTGAAACGCGAGGCAGCGTTCGTCCCACTCGAGCCCGCAATGCGCGAGCAGGCGACGCACGGTCGCTTCGAAAGCGTCGACCAGTTCTTCGTAGTCGATCTCGAGCATGACATCCGCGGGCAGCACGCGCCGCCAGTGCGCCATCAACGCATCGTATGCGCGGTAATAACGGCCCAGTTCGCCGAGATCGTAGCCGAACGGAACGTCGTGAAAAATGCGCGAGAAAATCGACAGACAGGTCTGCAATGGCGAACGACGGCTGTGGATGATGCGCGCGTTCGGCAGCGCGAGATGAATGAAGCCGACGTTGATGAAGTTGAACGGATACTTGTCGGTAAAGCGGGCAGCCTGACCGCCGGATTGCGCGAGCGGGCCCTGCATGCGTCGCAGATAGTCCGCGCCGAGCGCGCTCCATTGCGCCGCGCCCGCCTTCTCCAACGCCTCGACATCGATCCGCAACGGATCGCCCGCATCACGGCGAATGCATTGGACCAGCGCCTCGCCGAATTCGGTGCGTTCGCCCGCGCCGAACACGCGCGGATGGCTCGCGAGAATCTGCTCGATCAAGGTCGAGCCGGAACGCGGCATACCGACGATGAAAATCGGCGCCACCGGAGGATCGCCGATACCGCGTGCCGCCGCCAGCGCGTGCGCGCCGAACAGTTCGGGCAAGCGCCCGAACAGTCCGAGCGATTCCGCCTCGTTGTAGCGCACGCCCTCGCGATAGAGCGCGTTGCCTTTGAGCAGATGATGGAACGAGGCATCGTCGCGGCCCACGCCGGACAGCGCCGTGCCATACGCGAAGTGCAACTCGGCCTGGTCGGCGCGGTCGAACGACGCGGCGTCCCCTGCAAGCTGCGCCAATTGCGCGAAGACGGGATCGTCGGCGGCGAGGCGCCCGGTCTGCACGAAGTTGCGGTAGTAGAGCGGCACGCGCGGCTCGACGTGGATCGCGCGCAGGTATGCCTCGTGCGCTTCGTCGAAACGGCCGAGCGCCTGCAGACAGTTGCCCGCGTTGTTGCTCGAACGGGCGGCGCGCGGATTCAAACGCACCGCTTCGCGATAGGCGTCGACGGCTGCGTCGAGCCGATCCAACTGCTCGAGCGCCCAGCCGAGTCCGTGATGCAGATCGGCGTTGTGCGGATCGAGCGAAATCGCCTCGCGGTAACCGGCCTCCGCCTCGGCATAGCGGCGCAGCGCGGCAAGCGTCGCGGCGCGGCGCTCGTGAGGGATCGCTTCGACGGGCTCTAGCGCGCACGCGGATTCGAAACCTCGCAGTGCGGCTTCGAGGTCGCCGCGCGCGATGCAGGCGTCGCCTTCGGCGAGCCATGGCGCGGCGGTGTCCGGGAGGGAATCGGGCGTCATTGACGGCGGTGGATCGCTGGTGATGGCGGGAGAAAGGCTGGCGCGACGGTCGGCCGCCGGCGGCTTCGCAGGCGAACGGGTTGTTTGCGTCGAACTGGAGCGTGGATTGCCGCGCAGGCACGCGCATCGCTGCGGACTCGACGACGAATCGTCCGAGGAACATAGCAGCCGTGCCCTTCAGGAGCGTTTCAGATCGTTAACGAAGTGTTACTCCAGCACTGATCGGTAGCGTGCGGGAAGATTGGTGGAAGGATTGAGCGTCGCGGCAAGGGCTCCTGTGGTTGCGCCCCCCCAGCGCGCGGCGCCCCGCCCAGGCGGTAACGCCTGGACACAAATACCGCTGAACTCCATTGCGTGCGGTGTTTCTGATGAGTATGTGCAGGAGAGAACCGTGAGCAGGCTCATTGCGTCGATGACGTTGCTAGCGGCCGCGGCCGCTAGCTTTACCGGATGCGTCGCCGCGCCCCCCGCGGAATACGGCTATCCGTATGCGCAGCCCTACTATCCTTATGCGTATGGACCACCTTACTACGGACCGGTGTATGGCTCGGTTGGTATCTACGGCGGTTTTGGCGGTCCTTGCTGCTATTACGGACATGGGAACTGGCACGGACGTGGTGGATGGCATGGCGGCGGATGGCATGGCGGCGGATGGCATGGTAGTGGCTGGCACGGCGGCAATGGTGGATGGCACGGCGGCGGGGGTGGCATGCACGGCGGCGGGAGTGCGTGGACCGGGGGCGGGATGGGCGGACACGGGCATTGAAGATCGACGAACCTGTATCTGCATCCATCACAAAACGACGTGACTTTCACGCGCTCGGCGGTTTCTGACCTTGCGGTAAAATTGCTCCTTTGATTCAAGCCGTCTGGCCGTCCCATGTCGTTACCTCACACTCCCAGTCCCCGCCGCGTGTCCGTCGCGCCGATGATGGATTGGACAGATCGTCATTGCCGCTCGCTGCATCGAATGATTTCGCGCCGTACGTGGCTTTATACGGAAATGGTGACGACCGGCGCGCTGCTGCACGGCGATGTTCCGCGTCATCTCTCGTTTACGCCCGACGAAGCGCCGGTTGCGCTGCAACTTGGCGGCAGCGAGCCCGACGATCTCGCGCGTTCGGCGAAGCTCGGGGAGCAATGGGGCTACGACGAAATCAACCTGAATTGCGGCTGCCCGTCCGAGCGCGTGCAACGCGGCGCATTCGGCGCGTGCCTGATGAACGAGCCGCAACTCGTCGCCGATTGCGTGAAGGCGATGCGCGATGTCGTCTCGGTGCCGGTTACGGTCAAGCACCGGATCGGCGTCGATACGGTCGAGGAATACGGCTTCGTGCGGGATTTCGTCGGCACCGTTGCGGAGGCCGGCTGCGAGGTCTTTATCGTTCATGCGCGCAACGCGATCCTGAAGGGCTTGAGCCCGAAGGAAAACCGCGAGATTCCGCCGCTCAAGTACGACTACGCGTATCAGCTGAAGCGCGACTTTCCGAAGCTGGAGATCATCATCAACGGCGGCATCAAGACGCTCGACGAAGTCGACACGCATCTTCAGCACCTCGACGGCGTAATGCTCGGGCGCGAGGCCTATCACAACCCCTACGTCCTCGCCGAGGTCGACTCGCGCTTCTATGGGTCGGCTCAGGCCCCGCTTACGCGCGAGCAGGTCGAAGCGAAACTGATTGAGTATTGCGCGACTGAAATGGCTCGTGGGACCTATCTCGGCGCGATCACGCGCCATGCGCTCGGCCTGTATCGCGGCGAAGCGGGTGCGCGCGGCTGGCGTCGCGTTCTGTCGGACAGCAAGCGGCTAGCGGCCCGCGACCTGACTATCTTTGACGAAGCAAGACAGCATCTGCGCGAGCCCCTCGATATTTTTGAATAAAGGACTAGGCAAACGCAAATCAAGTCCCTATAATCTCGTTTCTTCGTTGGCGAGACATGTTTTTTAAAGCGAGTCAAGCAGACGTTAGTGGTGGCTGTAGCTCAGTTGGTAGAGTCCAGGATTGTGATTCCTGTCGTCGTGGGTTCGAGTCCCATCAGCCACCCCAAAGAATTCCCAAGCGATTCAATCGCTTAGAAAACGGCACTGTGTAAAAATACAGTGCCGTTTTTGTTTTGGATTTCCGCAAAATTCCCATTTTGGGAATCGATCTGCACCGCTTCCTCATAAGCCAGAGTTTATATACTGTTCGCATATACAGTATGCGCCCCCCCGTTCCGATACCCCCACATCTGTTTTCCAGCTGCTCGCATCGGCCGCCCTGCCGTTTCTGTGGCCCGGATTCCCGAGGATCGCGCCTATACCGACCGCGGAGCAGCGCACCAAAGGTGCCTCAGCCATTCGTATCAATGATTATGGGAGCGCGCCGTTCCCGGATCTCGACGACATGATTGCTGGCGGGCGCTGCATGGACATGTAAGCGCGCTGTTGATTTCGAGCGGCTAGACGAGCCGCGGCGTGGAGTCTCAAGTTCAGAAGAACAACGCGCCGGATATTGCGCACGGGCGCGTTTCATGCAAGACACTTTCGATGTCCCTGATCAGGACATCAGGAGGACACGTCTCGCAGGGCGCCACAGCCAGTGGACGGCATGGGGCCGCTATATGCGCGCTAGCGATGGCGCGACGCCCGCGGGCGAGACGCATCCCGCACACGTATTCTGATGGTTGGAGACGTCCTCGGCGGCTGCTCCAACTACTTCAACTATTTGCCGCCTCAAGGAAAATGTAAGGTATTTCCCCCCGAAGAAATTAGGCAGGTTGTCGCGCAGCAGATTGCCGTTATGCTGAACTTCGCCCCTGAGTTCGAGTCGTGTCGTGGGCACCGAAACGCTGGACTCTGGTCAGTTGCGGCGTCTCAGGGCCGGCCACGGTCGCCCTTCTTTTTCACCATCTGGCTGAGGCCTCGCCGCATTCGCCCACATGCGGCGAGTCGGTGTTCGTAGTACGGCCGCTCCCTGTCGTCCAGAATCGCATGGAGCGCGGCTACATTGGCCGGATTGGGATTCAGCTACGCTTCTACACTCGCGGCTTTGATCGGCACGAACCAGCGGTCATGCCCCGCAGTGGCCACCTCGGGCGGCGGCTCGTCTGTGATGGCAGTAAACGACAAAAGGTCCGACTCGCCGGGCGCTGTCCAGCGCGACCATAGACACACCACTAGCATTTCTCCGCCGGCGAGCGGGCCAACTCGAGGACGACGTTCTCATCTTCCTCGCGCTCCTTCCACTGACGCCCTTCCATTGTTGCGCGGCTGACGTTCTCATGGAACGCAGACATGATCATCACGCCGTGCGAGCAAGCGAACAGCTCGGCACCAGCGCTACCGACGATCGCGCCGCCACACGCGCGGTCCGTTGGTTCAACGGCGGCCGCTTTAGGCGACACGTGGTATCGCTGTCAGCAGGTTTCGAGCGGTAGAAGCACTTGTTCCTTCCTGAACCGCCGGATCCGATGCTCGCGTTCCCGCCAAACGATCCACCTGCCTGCGGCTGAAAGCACTGACGTTTGTCGCCGTCCTGACACTGCTCCGCGAATCCGCCGCCCTGCGTGTCGACGTGCATTCGTTAAAACCCGTGACACGCTGGTCCTGTCGCCTCAACGCAGTTCGCAGCGACACAACGGAGCGGGGAACGAGTTGCCATCCTTGTGGCCTCGCCTTCCCCACTGGAACCGTCGCGCCCTTGCGCGCATCGCCCACATGCTCGCTTTCGGGCGCCTTACCTCATCGGAGTCACTTATGAACGTGTTTTCGCTCGATCAATCCATGACCATTCCAGTCGTCCTCACTCCCGCGACTTCCTTTGACTACGCGAGCACCTGCGCAAATGCCCCTGAAGATCTGCCGGTGGATGGACCTTCGGACTTGGCGTCCCTACTGATGCTGCGCTCGCCGCATCGCTCCTTCGCTGACTTTCTGTGGTGTCGCGGGTAAGCCCGGACAGTCCGTCATTTTCCGAAGGAGAAGCAGACATGGACCGCTCCCCGCTATGGAAGGTGTTCGTGGACGAGTGCTACGGACTCCTCCTTGACTACGTCCAGCCGTTGATTCTTTTCGCCCGCTGGATCAGGCAACACTGCAAATGAACCTGATGGCCGCGAAGAACCGCGGCCATTCGCCGGATACACAGGAGGACTGAACGTGAAAATAGTCTCCGTCTCGGCAGTAAACGATCGCAAAGTCGACATCGTCAGTAGTGGACGCGCCGTATTTGCCATCCCGACTGAGGTCCCGCTTCAGGTGATCGAACTTCTTCGCCGTCGGCTCGAAGACCAGTTAGCACGCCCTGTCGCATGGAAGCGCCGCGACGCCCGCAAGCAACTACGCGATCGTGTCAAACAGATTCATGGACGAAAGCGCATGGAGCGTCGCCTGCCCGTCCGCCCGCTGCGGCACCGGCGTCGCGGGATGCGCGGCTCTTTCCGCCCCCGCTGGGGTCTCCCGGTATGGACACCCACATGAGCTGACTGCAAGACCCGGATTTGCATTGGCAGTGTCGCGCGAGAGACTGGTCACCAGAAGTCACGCGCGGCCTGCGTCGCTCACCGTCAACACTTTTCTTTCGAGGAACACATGAATTTCTCCGTCTTCCAGAACCTGTACCGCGCGCGCCGCGCATCGGATCAGCTCATCGTCGATGGGGCTCGGGTCTGGGTACCGCTCGACGCGAAGATTGCGCGCGGTACACCCGTTGTCACTGAACGTACCGTACCTTCCGGACCGATCCCGGTGCCGCGCCCAGTTCCCGTCGCTACGACGACGCCCACAACGCCAGTTGTCCCGCCAGCTCCTGCAGCCCCTGCCAGTCCGGAAGACTCGCACAATCCAGCGATGCGGAAAAGTCTCCCGAAACAGCCTGCGACCACCGCACGGCCGCCCTCGCCAGCGTCCCGGACGCAACCCGAGCACGACTTCAGCGGCTGCGTCCGACAGCCCCGGCGGACGTTCAGGCATGTGGTGGGAATGGCCGACACGAAACGGCGACTGCTGCGTGCTGCGCACGACATCCTGGCGGGTGACGATGGCAGCGACGAGCGCAACGGTATCCTTCTCTTCGGAGAACCAGGCAATGGCAAGACGCTCTTCGCCGAGGCCCTCGCTGGCGAGCTCGGGGTGCCGTTCCTGCCAATCGCCTTTGGCGACACCGCCTCGAAGTGGGTCAATGACACTCCGGAAAAAATCAGGGCAGTCTTCAGGACGGCACACCGAACCGCCCCCTGTGTGCTCCTGATCGATGAAATCGACTCGTTCCTCAAGCCGCGGGATGGCAGCACCCAGGTGCACTCGATGGATCGCGATGTGGTTAACACCATGCTCACGGAAATCGTTAACCTGCGCGGATCACGTGTCATCCTGGTGGCAGCCACGAACTACATCGAGCAGCTCGATACTGCCGGCATTCGCGATGGTCGCCTGGACTTCAGGATCGAAATTCCCCCGCCCGATCTGCCTGCTCGAATCAGTCTCATGGGCCATGCGATCTGCAGAAAGCTGGGGCCGCAAACAGTTGCCAAAAGTACTGTCGAGGCACTCGCCGGCCGCTGGGAGGGATTCAGCGCATCGCGGTTAACCGCGCTCGGAGGCCAGTTGCACGAGATGCAACGGGATGGCCAGTTCAGTGGCATGGTCACCTTCGACATCGCGATGCGGGCCATGCGTCTGCTGCAGGGTCGGCGCGGAAAATTGCCCGAGAACGTGAAGGCCATCGAGGACATCATCATGCCGGCGGAGTCTGGCAACATACTGCGCGGATGCGGGAGGTTCACCGGCTGGAGCAGATCGGTGGAAGCCTGCCAAGGGGGCTGCTCTTTTACGAGCCGCCGGGCACGGGCAAGACACAGGCCGCGATGGCGCTCGCAAAGGCATCCGGATACGCATTCCTCAAGACCTCAGGCGCTGATATCCTCGCGCGGCCTGATTCATGGGAGCGGATCGTGCGTGAAGCCAGTGACATCCGGCCTGCAATCATTTTCATTGACGAGGCGGATGACATCCTCGCCGACCGCCAGTATTCGAACGTCGCACCATTGACAAACAGGATCCTCACCACTCTCGATGGCGCTGGCGGACGCGTCCGGGACGTTATCTTTGTCGCGGCAACAAATCACTACGGCCGGCCCGATGCGGCAGCCGTGCGCGGCGGACGATTCAGCGAGAAAGTCCGGTTTGACGTCCCTGAGCGCGCAGACCTCGAGCGTTACGTCACCGAGACGTTGTTTAAGTTCGCCAGGGGACGCTACGTGTTGAAACAAGGCACAATCGGCAGATGCATGGACGTGCTCGCCGGACGCGCTATCGCAGATGCTGATGCCGTCATCGCTGAAGCGGTGAACCGCGCCGCCACCCGGGCGATCCGCGACAATATTGCCGAGATCAGGCCACTGGACGTTTCGGCCGCCGCCCGGACTGTGTTGGCAAGCGAGACGGCCGGCGCGTGAGCGTAATCAGACATACGGCGCCGTCCGGGATCATGCACGACCCGCCGTCATCGTGTGGTTCAGGCCTAATGACTCAACAAGTCACCGGCGTGCGGGATGACCGGGCTGCCCAAGGTGGTCGGATTGATTCTCCGATCGCAGAGGGTATATGTGTATAGAAGGTATAGGGATCCTCCTCATGCGTATCAACATCGAAATCGATGATCGCCTCATGGCCGACGCACTTGCTGCAACTGGCTTGAAAACCACGCGGGAAGTAGTGAAACTGGGCTTAAGGACGATTCACCAACTCCAGCGTCAGAAAGAGGCTGTTCAGTATTTGGGCAAGCTCAACTGGCAGGGCGACGAGAAAATGAGAACTGGCTAAGATTGATGACACCTGTCGATTTCTGCATATGGATCGACTTGCTTCAGAGGCATCGTCACTCCGGAAGCGAGCCGGCTCACTGCCCTCCTTCAGGGTGACGAACCGGTTGTGACGAGGGTCCCATCTTCGTAGAGGTGCTACACGGGTTCGGCATCGAACGCGACTTCGGTGAGGCCAATCAGTTGATGACTGAGCACTTGCCTGTCATCTCTCTTGTCAGCGTCGACATCGCAATCCAGGCCGCGCAGAACTATCGCATCCCGCGAGCACGAGGCGAAACGATCCGCAAAACGATCGAGCGAAGCTGCAACTATTGATCGTGTCGGCTAGAGCGCGGCCGGTTTTTGGTACCAGCAGCCAGTTCTGCGAAACACCCAGTCGCTGGCTTCGCTCTTAAGTTGAGAGTGCTCGCAAGTCAAATGCAGTCGTCGAATAATCGGCCAAAGCCGACGCTCAGCTACCGACCCTCATCGGGCGGCTGCACGCGGCTAACCGGCCGTTAGCCCGAGCCGGGTCCGGCTCGGCGACTCTCACATCCGCGAACGCGTACTTACGACCCGGAGCGATCAGTCATCACCGCGCGCTCGGAATGGCCGCTTAGGAGGGCGAACATCTGCGGAGGCCTACCCTAGTGCCGGCGATCGTGACAATCGGTTTGCAATTTCGGCCATGCTGTACAGGCAACGCCAGAATGATGGAATCAGGCAGCCTGCACAAGCCGCGCACGAATGGGACATTTCATCACACACCTCCGGCGCTGTTCTGGCGCAAGAAGGCGCTTGCGCCAAAGGCGGGAGACCCCTACCGCGCCCGGAATCTTGCGGCCTGGATGGCACCCTCGCTTAGCGTCGTCAGTTCCAGCCTTCTTCTTCGGCGTTGATTCGTTTGACGTACGTCAACCAGACGGTTCGGCGCGTGACTATTCTTCAGACGCTGGGACTTACGGGTTTCCGGTCGGCTCTGCGGGGTCATCGGCACCATTGCGCGCCTCCCGCGGAAAGGGGGATGTATGTCAGATCCAGAACTACCTCGGCCCGCGCGACGCCCGCTCCATCGTGGGCAAACAAACGGAGGCCTGTGGCTCGCCGTCGGAATTTCGCTCATCGGGATGTCCTTTGCCCATGTGCCGCTCACAGCGGGCGTCCTTCCACAAGGGGGCACTTACGTGGCCGGCGCGGGCGCGATAGCGGGCCAGGGCAACGGGCTCTTGATCACCCAACCGGGTTCGACGCGCGGTGTGATCGAGTGGAACAGCTTCTCCGTGGGCAGGAACAATAGCGTGACGTTCGACAACGGCTCGGGCGCGACGCTGAACCGGGTGACGGGGGGCTCGCCGTCCGCGATCCTCGGCCGGCTCAGTGCCACGGGCAGCCTGTATGTGATCAATCCGCAGGGCATCGTCGTCGGGCCGTCGGGCGTAATCAGCACGGGGGACCGCTTCGTCGCGTCCACCCTGGATATCTGCGACGACGCCTTCATAAAAGGCAGCGGTGCGCTCAAGCTGTCGGGCAACGCGGATGCAAGCGTGATCAACCTGGGCAGGATCAGTTCCAGCGGCGGCGATGTGTTCCTGATCGCGCGCAGCGCCGTGATCAATGCGGGCGCCGTGTCCGCGCCCAACGGCACGGCGGAGCTGGCGGCAGGCGGGCAGGTGCTGTTGCAGAATTCGGCGAGCAGCCGGCAGGTGTTCGTGCAGACGGGTAGTCAGGGTGCGGTCGTCAACAGGGGACGGATAACCGCCGCGCAGATCAGCCTGCAGGCCGCCGACGGCAACGTGTATGCGCTCGCGGGCGGCGGTACGCGCATCCGTGCAACCGGCACGGCGAGCCGCGAAGGGCACGTCTGGCTCGTTGCCGACAGCGGCCGTATCAAGCAGTCCGCCAAGATTGCCGCGACCAACGCAGACGGCAGCGGCGGAACCGTCGATACCCAAGCGGCGCACCTGGCGTTCGGCAAAGACGCGATGGTCGATGCAGGCCAATGGAACCTCTCGACACCCGCTTTCACGATAGACGATGCTGCCGCGCATGCATTGCAGCGCAGTCTTAACGCCGGCACGTCGGTCGACCTGACTACGACGGGAGCCAACGAGGCAACGGGTGACCTCGCCGTCGCGTCGAGCCTGCGCTGGTCCGGTCCGGCTTCGCTTACGCTCGCCGCGTACCACGAGGTCTCCGTGACGACGGATGCGACTATCGCCAACCATGGTGCGGGCAATCTGATCTTGCGCGCCGACGCATCAGGCATCGGCAACGGCGGCAATGTGACCAACCATGGCACGCTGGACTGGTCGGCGAGCACTGGCGCAGTCAGCGCCTTGTACGACATGAACGGCTCATACCTTGCCGGCACGCAACGGACCAACCCCGAATGGGCGGCAGCCGAATTCAGCGGATTGGTGACGCAGATCACCAGCTACAAACTCGTCAATTCCCTCGTCGACCTGACGAACGTCGCCAGCGACCTCGCCAGCAACTATGCGCTGGGCCGCAACATCGATGCCGGCGCGACCCGATTGCCGCCGATCGGGTCGATCAACTTGCCGTTCACTGGCCAGTTCGATGGCGCGGGTCACACGATCCGCAATTTTACCCTTGGGGCAGTTCCCGGGGACCACGGAGAACGCGGTTCCGTGATGGGTGCGCATGGCATGTTCGGGGTTATCGGCTCAGCAGGAATTGTTCGTAACCTGAACCTTGCCGGAAGCACGACGGAGAGTACTTCTCTTATCCAGTTCGCCTCCTATGGCGTCCTGGCCGGCGTCAATTATGGAACGGTACTGTTTGACAGCACCGCCGGGTCGATTAACTTGATGACTGGTTTCAACTATGTCACGTATTCCGGTGGTCTGGTCGGATACAACTATGGCCTGATCCAGCGGTCGTCGAGCAGCGTCAGTGTTGCCGCGCAATACACCGTCGGTGGACTGGTGGGCGACAATCTTGCGATGGGCCGTATCGTGCAGTCTTATGCCAGCGGTAACGTCACCGCCGGGCCTTACAGCGGCGGCGGTGGCGGCCTTGCCGGTATTAACGGAGGCTCAGTCGCTCAATCGTACGCAACCGGTAGCGTCCGGTACATCGGATCCTGCCCGGGAGGAAACAGCTGCGGCAGCGCCGGCCTGGTCCAGAGCAATTCGGGGACTATCAGCGAGTCGTTCGCGGTCGGACCTGTGCTGCAGAGGCCGGCGGGGATAGTGGCCTTCAACTCCGTCCCGATCTCAACTGACGTTTTCTGGAATACAGAGACGACGCTCGCGCCGGTGGCTGTTCTCTCCGGACCAGGACTACCGGCCTCCAACGGGCTCACCACCGCACAAATGAGTATGGCTTCATCGTTCGCGTCATACGACTTCGGTCCAAACGGCACGTGGGCAATGCCAGCCGGCGCAAGCCACCCCATCCTCCGATGGCAACTTGCCCATCCGTAAGTGCCCTTCACGGCTGGACAGCCCTTGCGGATAAGCCGAAAGTCCGATCCGCGTCGATAGCCCAATCAGCATGCGGCGCTGGATGCGGTCGAATCGTACGGGCAAATCACCGAACGTAAAGGGCCAGGCAGCCCATGGTCGGGACGAACTCCGCGCGCTTTCGCCTGGCGGCGGCCCGATCGTGAATGTCTTCATCGAGCCGAAGGGGTTTCAGCGCAAAGTCGTAGATCAAGGTTGCGGGCAACATCAATCGAGGAGATTGGACATCTTTCTCTCGGGCTGAACGGCGGAAATCTGTTATTCCAATTCGTCACCTGCTATGGGGAGCGAGATCATCCTCCCAACTTCGGCAAAGGGGCTTCCTGGCCCGTGCCGCCGGACGGTCCTTGGACCATCGTCGCGATGCCGTCCGCTCTCAAAACGATAGCCGCCTTTGATCTCACTGCGTCGGCGTTGCCACACGTTGTTTCTAGCTAGCGCGGCGGTTTGGCCGCGCGCATGGACGTCAGAGAGCGTATGTCCCCGGTGAACCGCAGCGCTGGCTTGCTTTCATTCAACATTTCGAATAAATTGGAACTATGGAAGATAAAGACGTTATCCGCGCGCTTGCGGCGCTTGCCCACGAACTGCGACTGCGTGTGTTCCGCATGCTGGTGGTCGCTGGCCCGAGCGGCTTGACACCGGGCGCCATGGCGGAACAGCTCGAGGTTCCCAACGCGACGCTCTCCTTTCACCTGAAGGAGCTGATGAACGCGGGGCTGGTCACGCAGGAGCGCGACGGGCGCAGCCTGATCTATCGCGCCGCTTATCACCATATGAGCGCGGTGCTTGGCTTTCTGACCGAAAACTGCTGTCAGGGGCAGCCTTGCCTTGAACCTGGCGCGGACTCATGCAAATCTTGACGGAGAACCAACATGAAGCGGTTTCACATCCACGTCCACGTTGACGACCTCGCAGCCAGTGTCGCGTTCTATTCGAAGCTGTTCGCCGCAGAACCGGCGCGCGTCGAGGCGGACTACGCCAAATGGATGCTGGACGATCCCCGCGTGAACTTTGCGATTTCAACGCGCGGCACAAATGCCGGCGTCGACCACCTCGGCTTCCAGGTGGACGACGCGGCAGAGCTTGCCGAACTGGCAACGCGGGCGGAGGCCGCGGACATGGCACTGCTCGACCAGGGCGAGACAACCTGCTGCTATGCGCGCAGCGACAAGCACTGGCTTCTCGATCCGCAGGGGATTGCCTGGGAGCACTTCCATACGCTGGACGGCGCGCCGGTATATGGCGAGAGCAGGCAAACATCGTCGTCGGCAGGGGCAACGTCCTGCTGTGCTCCGAGCGGCAAACCTGTTGGCATCCCTGTTAAACCTGCCGGTTCGGCCTGCTGCTGATCACGCTGCCCACAGACAACACCATGACCACGAACGTACTCATCCTCTGCACGCACAATTCCGCGCGCAGTGTGCTTTCCGAAGGCATGCTGAACCATTGGGCGAAGAAGCTCGGCAAGGACGTCCGCGCGTACAGCGCAGGCAGTGCGCCGAGCGGTCGCATCAATCCGTTCGCGCTCGAAGCGCTGACGAACGCCGGCATCGATACGCAAGGCTATCGCAGCAAAAGCTGGGATGAATTCGCGCAGGACGGCGCACCCGAGATGCGCATCGTCATCACGGTCTGCGACAGCGCCGCGGCCGAGGCGTGTCCGTTCTGGCCGGGCCGCCCTGTCAAGGTTCACTGGGGCTACGCCGATCCGTCGAACGCGCCCGGTGGTGATGAAGGTAAGCGGCAAGCATTCGAACTCACGCGCGAAGCGATCGGCTACCGCATGCTGCAACTGCTTGCGCTCCCACTCGAAAGACTTGACAACGCCCAACTGCAGCAGGCTCTAAACGACATCGTTCAGAGCTGAACCCTTTTGATCGAGTCACTTCATGAACACCCCCAATGTTGCCGCTTCGGGGAAGCCGGCCGCGAAGCCGGCCATCAGCTTCTTTGAGCGCTACCTGACCGTCTGGGTCGCGCTGTGCATTGTCGCCGGCATCCTGCTTGGACAGGTGCTGCCTGGTGTCTTCCAGACGATTGGCCGGCTGGAATATGCGCATGTCAACCTGCCGGTCGGCTTGCTGATCTGGGTGATGATCATCCCGATGCTCGTCAAGGTCGACTTCGGCGCGCTGCACGAGGTGCGCCAGCACGTCAAGGGCATCGGCGTAACGCTCGTCGTGAACTGGCTGGTCAAACCGTTCTCAATGGCGCTGCTCGCATGGCTCTTCGTCAAGCACCTGTTCGCGCCGATGCTGCCTGCAGAGCAACTCGACAGCTACGTCGCGGGTCTGATCCTGCTCGCAGCGGCGCCCTGTACGGCGATGGTGTTCGTCTGGAGCCGCCTGACCGGCGGTGATCCTCTGTTCACGCTCTCTCAGGTCGCGCTGAACGACAGCATCATGGTGGTCGCCTTTGCGCCGCTCGTCGGCCTGCTGCTTGGCATTTCCTCGATCACGGTGCCGTGGGCGACGCTTCTCACGTCCGTCGTGCTCTACATCGTGATTCCGGTCATCCTCGCGCAGATCCTGCGCCAGGTGCTCCTTGTCCGGGGGCAGGCGGCATTCGATGCTGCCATGGCAAGGATCGGCCCATGGTCCATCACCGCGCTGCTGGCGACGCTGGTGCTGCTCTTCGCGTTCCAGGGCGAAGCCATCCTGAAGCAGCCGCTCGTTATCGTGCTGCTCGCGGTGCCGATCCTGATCCAGGTGTTGTTCAATTCGGCGCTTGCCTACGGGCTCAATCGCGCGGTCGGCGAGAAGCACAACATTGCCTGTCCGTCGGCGCTGATTGGCGCGTCGAACTTCTTCGAACTGGCTGTCGCCACCGCAATCGGTCTGTTCGGCTTCAATTCAGGGGCTGCGCTCGCGACCGTCGTGGGCGTGCTGATCGAAGTGCCCGTCATGCTGCTCGTGGTGCGCATCGTCAACCGCTCAAAGGGCTGGTACGAGTGCGCCTGACGAATATGGAAACGATCACAGAGGGTAAACGTGTCCGATCTCGTACTGACCTCGCGCCGCCCGTCATGCCCGGACCCGGTCCATGCCCCCATCTCCAGCGGTCGACCTGAAGCGCAACGTTCTACCGGGGGGATTCGGCCAGAGCCGTTCCGTCCAGAGCAATGCCAGCCAGACAAAACGAGAACTCGTCTCAAACGCTAAACAACGTACATCGTCGCCTTCTTCATGCACACGGAGCGTTCACATGCGCCGCAGAGAAAGGCTTGCTTCAATTGACGAATGTTGCCGCTATAACCATTGACTTACGTCAATTCATCGCCCGCATGATGCTGCACGGTCAGCAGGTCTTTTCTCTGGCCCCGTGCGTACTAACCACCGCTTGATCCGACAGGGTTGATTCAGGTCAACCCAGGCAGAGCGCTACTGTTGAGAATGGGGTCGATGGCGGCGTTAAGAATCCGGTAAGAAAGCCGCCCGAACATGTAGAGCATCCACTGGGAGAATTCACGATGCTCAAGTCTGGGCGCCCGCGCGCGCTTCGCTTGCTGTACGTCTTCGGCGTTGTCACTGCCACCGGTGTTTCAGCCGCGTACGCGGAATCTCCTGCGCAAATCCTGAACGACTACGCCGCGCAGTCGGGAACTGCGCCTGTTCCCTCGCGAGGTCAACAGTTCTTCACCACGCGACATGGCCGTGAGTGGGCCTGTGCGACGTGCCACGGCGCCGCGCCGACCGGAAGCGGACTGCATGCAGCCACTGGCAAGACGATTGCTCCGCTTGCACCGGCCTTCAATCCGGAGCGCTTTACGGATGCGGCAAAAACGGAAAAGTGGTTCCGCCGCAATTGCGGGGATGTGGTTGGGCGCGAGTGCACGGCGTCGGAGAAAGCCGACATCTTGAGTTGGCTATTGACGCTCAAGCCATAGCACGCACGAGCGGGATCGACATCGATGACTTCGCGGGTGACTGACACATGGGAATCCGATTCGCTACTGTTATCGCATACGCGTTCACGACACTTGCCGCGACCGTGCTTGCAGGCGTTGCTTTCGCAGAGGACGAGCAGCATGCAAGATCCGTGACGCCACTGCCCAAATACCAGCAGGAGTGCGCCGCCTGCCACCTGGCCTATCCGCCAGGTATGTTGCCCGCGGATTCGTGGCGACGCATCCTCAACAATCTCGATCACCACTTCGGCACTAACGCGTCTCTGGACCCCGCCTCGGTGAAGCAGCTCGAAAGCTGGCTTACGGGCCATGCCGCAAACGCGGGGCGGACGACGAACGCGCCGCCCGAGGATCGCATTACCCGCTCAACGTGGTTCATGGGCGCGCACGACGAAGTTCCTGCGTCGACGTGGCGGCGTCCGGCAATCAGGAGCGCATCGAACTGCGCCGCCTGTCATACGCGGGCAGATCAAGGAAATTTCGATGAACGATACATGGGTATCCCGCGCTGACAACGACGCGCACGCGCCCGGCACGGTCCGGATTCTGGTATGGGACGCGCCCGTGCGCGTATTCCACTGGCTGATGGTTGCCTCGTTCGCCGGCGCATGGCTGACGGCGGAAAGCGAGCGATGGCGCCTGCTGCACGCGACGCTGGGGTACACGATGGTCGGCCTCGTAGCGTTTCGCATCGTCTGGGGAGTGATGGGAACTCGATACGCCCGGTTCTCCGCCTTCGTGCGCTCGCCAAGAGCGGTCCTCCGCTACATGGCGAGCCTCCTCAAGGGGCGTCCGGAGCGACATGTCGGCCACAATCCGGCAGGTGCCATCGCGATTATTGCCATGCTGCTCATGACCTGGGCCGTCGGCGTGACCGGCTGGGCCGCCTATAACAGCACCGGTGGCGAATGGCTTGGCGAGCTGCATGGGGGCCTTGCAAACGCCATGCTCGCGCTCATCGTCATTCACGTCGTAGCGGTGCTGGCGAGCAGCCTGCTCCATCGCGAAAACCTGATTGGTGCGATGGTAACGGGATACAAATCGGGCCGCGCCAACGAGAGCATTCGAACCGCGCGCTGGGGGTTCGCTGCGTTGGTGATGGCAGCCGCAATCGCCTGGTGGTGGACACAATGGCAGGCGGCGCCGCAAGCGTCGGCGCCCAATCCATCCGCGGCTTCCGCTGCACATCTGCGGACCGACGGAGATGGCGACGGCGACTGATCCCAATCGACAGGACATTTCACGCGTGCGCATTCTGCTTGTCGAAGACGACCCCCTGCTCGGCGACGGCATGCGTGCCGGTTTGCGACAGCAGGGCTTTCAGGTCGACTGGGTTCGCGACGGCGAGGCGGCGCAGCGCGAGCTGCGCGCCCATCCCTACGCGGCCGCGGTCCTCGATCTCGGCCTGCCGCGCATGGACGGGATCGATGTGCTGCTAAACGTGCGCCGCGCCGGTGTGGAGCTTCCCATTCTGGTGCTCACAGCCCGCGATGCTGTGCCCGATCGCATCCGCGGGCTCGACATCGGCGCCGACGACTACGTGGTCAAACCGATCGATCTCCACGAACTCGGCGCCCGGCTGCGCGCACTGGTGCGCCGCTCGCATGGCCGGCCGCGCGAGCGGCTTGAGGCTCAGGATGTCGTGCTGGAACCGGCATCGCGTATGGTGTACCGCGATGGCGCCCCCGTGACGCTGTCTGCGCGCGAGTTCGATCTGCTGCATGTGTTGATGCTGAATGCGGGCCACGTTCTTTCGCGCGAACAGATCGAGCAGCATCTGTATAGCTGGGGCCAGGAAGTGGAAAGCAACGCGGTCGAAGTGCATGTGCATCGCCTCAGAAGCAAGCTCGGCAGCGACCTGATTCGGACCGTGCGCGGCGTAGGCTACGTGCTGCTGCGCGAAACTACGGACGAGCCATGAAGCCGCCGCGCTCGCTGCAGGGACGTTTGCTGGTGCTCGTGACCGGAGTGGTAGCGACCGTGTGGCTGATCGCGAGCGCACTCACCTGGCGGGACGCGCGGCGTGAAATCGATCAGCTACTCGACAGCCATCTCGCGCAGGCTGCGGCGCTGCTGGTGATGCAGCAGGCCCAGGCGGCGGACGACGACGAAACCCTGGATGCTCCGATTCTGCATCCCTACGCGCCGAAGGTGGTATTTCAGGTTTTCCACGAAGGGCGGCTCGGAATGCATTCAGCCAATGCGCCCGCGCAACCCATGGTGCCTCCCCAGGAGAGGCGGGTATCGGGATTTTGGACCGTCGAGATAGATGGCAAGGCATGGCGGGTATTTGCAACTCCCAGCGCGCAGCACGATGTCGAAGTCTACGTGGGGGAGCGGATTGACTCGCGCACTTCGATACTGATGGCGGTGATGCGCAGCGCCTTCTGGCCCATGGCCGGCGCGCTGCCGGTGCTCGCGCTCGTGACCTGGTGGGCCGTCCGACGAGGCGCGGCGCCGCTACGGGACCTGGGGCGCTTGCTGGCGCGGCGCGATCCGCGTGCACTGGACGCGGTCCAGATGAATCGCGCACCGCAAGAAATGCAGCCGATGCTCGATGCGCTCAACCGTCTGTTCGATCGCATTCGGGCCGTGCTCGACGCGGAGCGGCGGTTCACCGCAGATGCCGCGCATGAACTGCGCACGCCAATCGCCGCAATCAAAGCACAGGCACAGGTGGCTATGGCGGAAGACGATGCCGGGCTTCGCAGGCACGCGCTCTCTGGTGTGCTTGAGGGCTGCGACCGTATGGTGCATCTCGTCGATCAGCTCTTGCTGCTGTCGCGGCTCGAAGCCGGGACGCCGACGGACGATAACGCTGACAGCGCTGCTATCGACCTTGGTGCGGTAGCGAAGCAGGTTGTCGCCGACATCGCCCCGCAGTCGATCGGCCGGTTGCAGCAACTCGAGTTCGAAGCGCCAGGACACTGCGTCGTCATAGGCAACGAGGTGCTACTTGCGTCGCTCATTCGCAATCTGGTCGACAACGCCGTCCGCTATAGCCCTACTCGGGCTCGAATTTCGGTGTCGGTTCGCCATCGCGATAGCCACGTTACGCTGGCTGTGGAAGATAGCGGACCGGGTCTCCCGGAAGACGACCTGCGACGACTGGGAGAGCGATTCTTCCGTGGGTCTGGTAGCGGGCAAAGCGGCAGCGGGCTCGGATGGTCGATCGTGCGGCGCATCGCAGGCGCGCATGGCGCCGCGATCCACGTCGGCAGATCCCGTGCGCTCGGCGGCTTACGGGTGGAGATTTCGTGGATTGATGTCAGTCAAAAGGAACCTGAGGCCGATTCCAGTGCTGTGACAAGGATTGCGTCTTGAGGCGCTTGCATAAGAAGCCAGACGGAAGCAACCGATATTCGAATGCGGGTTCAAGTGGTGCAAGACCTGGGGCAATGGTTCGCATATCGTTCACGCGGCGCTATTGCCCGGTCCGCTTTCCGCGCATCTGTAGCCGGATCACGTCGACATGGCCGGGGAGATTGCCGGCCAGTTCGCTTTCCGTATAGCTGACATACAGCACTGTCAGCCGTTTCGCATCCAGAATCCGGATGACGTGAACGGCCTTGAAGACTGGGTCTACCGATTCATCGAATACCTGCGCCTTTGCGGGGATCTGGATAGGCGTACTCAGCTTGTCAACCTGCTGGCAGGCAACGACGGCGTCTGATGTGCGGCCCGGTTGAACACTACCGAGATCGCCGTCGCGGTGCATACCGGAAACGTAGCACGTCACACCCTTAAGGAGCGGATCATCGTAGGCGGAGATTCCGATGTGCGCGCCGTAACGCTGCGAATGTGTAGCGATGCGGGCCAGTTCTTCGCCATGCACAACGGGCGTCGCAACCACGGCGACCGCAGTCACCACAATTCCGGTAATCCGAGAGCAATGCGTCATGAAATATCTCCTCACGGCATTCCGTCCGAGGCTGGAGCTATAGGCTGCTTACAACACCATGCCGATTCGGTTCCGGCCAGTAGAACCGGGTATCGATTCCACCTTTCACCGGCACGTTCACCCATCGGTGTTCGATGACATGACCGGCCTGCGCTGCGATCCGGTAGCGTCCGGGTGGCATCCGGAAGTAGATGAACGGACCGTGCGTTCTCGCCTTCAGGAGTTCGACGCCTCGCTCCGGGTTCAGCGTAACCGTGACATCCGACAGGTATTCTCCGCCGGTCAACGCGAACGTGATGCGCTGGTTGAACCGCGGAGCCAGCGCCTGAAGCAAGCGAGCCGGTCGCGCCCGCATCGATGCCGGGACTCTCGAGCTATCACGTCGCCCTGTTCGACAAGGCAACCGGCGAGCGCATCAGCGACGCGGCTATCACTGCCACGGTGACGAGTCCGGCGCCAAAATCGCGCTCACGTACAGAGGTCAAGCCACTGCAGGAAGTGAAATTCAATGACATCATGACCTACGGCAACTATTTCGATATGCCGTGGCGGGGCCGCTATCGCTTCGATCTTTCGATCACGCGAAAAAACAGCGCCAAGCGACCAACATCCGCCTGACCTGCGACCACCACCTGTAAATAACGGGGCGCATCGATCACGCGCCGGTTTGCCCTGGAGGCGTATCCACACCGCCCCGCTTACGCGGGTCGACATGGGTCATGACATTGAGCACGCGATGGCGCGTCAAGACGCGCTGGCGCGCAGCGACTGCGATATCGTGTCCCGCTTCGATGGAAATCGTGGCGTCGACCTCGATGTGAACATCGGCCACGATCATGTCACCCATCTTGCGCGTGCGCAGGTCGTGAACGCCGATGACGCCGGACGTCCCGAGCAGCGTCTGCCGGATGGCGTCCACCTCACTCTCGTCTGCCGAGCGGTCCATCAGGTCGTGAAGAGCCTCTGAGCCGAACTCCCATCCCATCTTGAGCACCAACATGCCGACAATCAGCGCCGCTACCGGATCGAGTATGGGATAGCCTGCCAGATTGCCAACGATACCCACGCCAACCACCAGCGAAGATGCAGCATCGGACCTGGCATGCCACGCGTTGGCGACGAGCATGCTCGACTTCACGCGCTTCGCAATCGCGAGCATGTAACGGAACAGCAGCTCCTTCGCGATCAGTGCCCCCATCGCCACCCATAACGCGACGATGTGAACGCGCTGCACGGATGCTGGATCTTCGAGTTTGCGCTGCGCGGACCAAAGCATACCAACGCCCACCGCGCCAAGAAGGAAACCAAGCGCCAGCGACGCGGCGGTTTCGAACCGCTGATGACCGTATGGATGCTCTTCGTCAGCGTCTTTCCTGCTGTGATGGCTGGCAAAAAGCACCACAAAGTCAGAGACGAGATCGGAGAGCGAGTGTATGCCGTCCGCGACAAGACCCTGAGAGCCAGAAAGAATGCCCGTAAGCACCTGGCCGAAGGTCAGGGCTAGATTAACGGCCACGCTCACCCATGTGCTGCGTGACGCCGCCGCAGCACGCTCGGCAGGAGAATGTTCCGTGTTCTCGGTGTCGTCGAAGAGTTCCTCAGTTTTCACGTGATGCTTCCCTCCGATGGAAATTTCCACGCGGCGGGCGTTGCAGGGCTCCGTTACGCATGCCGCGTCGTTTGGTTCAACGCTCGGTGGTATGGCCGTGATCTACGCGGCTGTGCCGCTTCAGCGACCGCCGCCACGCCAGCTTCCGTTGTTCGAGGAGCATCTTCCAGTCGAGTTTCATGAGTATGTACACGAGCCCGAGCAAGATCAGTTGCGTGACGACGAAGTAGCCGCTGAGGTAGCCACCTTCAAACTGCACTTCTGGATCCATGTGCGCGGATACGAACCGGCCAAGATGCGCCCAGACCGTGTAGCTCACCGTACGGCCGACGAAGAATGCCGCTCCAATGACTCTGAGCGGCAGCCCTGAAAGCCCATACGCGATGAAGAGATAGTTCGAAGGAAACGGGCTCAATGCATAAAGGAAGAACGCGCTGAGGGTCATCTTGTGCGTCTCTAGCCAGGCTTTGACCACGTCGATGTTTTGCCGGTCGGATTCGCGCATCAGCCGTCCGTGAACGAGCGACCGCGCAAAAGTGGCCAGAATCAGCCGGCCGAACGTCGCCGCGCCGGCGGCGACGAATGCGAAGACAACCGGGTTGCCCTCCGGAACATTGAAGCCGACCCACGACATGGCCATCCACGTGGGCGGCGCAAACGCCGGCATTAGATTGATCAGCAGCACGACGACGAACAGGATTGCCAGTGTCGCCACGACGAACCTCTTAACGGCTGGGCCTCCAGCTTTTCATTTTGCTGTTTGGCAGTGCCGTCGCGCTTGATGCATGTCAAGCCAGGGAGGGCGGCGCTGCGCCGTGCAAGCGGTCAAGCGGCGGTCGCCGGCCCATGTGGACGATGGTCACCCTTGCCTTGCTTTCCCGACGTCTCTAGCGGATTCGCAATAAAGTTGATCGGGAAGAGCCCGCAAGCCGAAGCGGCTCATTCCTCTCGGTAGGAATGAGCCGCTGGAATCACGCTAACGCGATAGCCGGATGGCCGATCACCACGTTATCCGTTGTAGCACCTTATCCTTGCGCACGAAGCGGTGGAACAGCGCTGCGCCGACGTGCATGCCGATCAGCACCAGCAGCACCCAAGCGAGCGCGCTATGAATGTCTCCCATTGCATGTCCCACGGTTGACCCCGTGGGCACGAGCGCCGGCAATGGCAGCGCACCGAAGAGCGTCTCCGCCCAGCCCCGCGACGACGCATTGGCCCAGCCTAGCACCGGAACTGCGATCAGCGCGGCATAAAGCAGGAAGTGCGTGGAGCGCGAAATGGTATCCAGCAGCGGCGGCAGGTTGCCCGGAGGCGGCTGGTGCGTGAGCCGCCAGACGACCCGTACAGCCATGGCCGCAATCAGTGCCGTGCCGATCGCAAGGTGCCACGCAATGAGGCCGACCGGTTGCGTGTCGCGGTGCACGTCGGGCATCGTCCAGCCAACAACGAATTGTGCTGCGACCAGGACAACGATTGACCAGTGAAGAAGACGCGCGACGAGCCCATAGGTCTCGTCGCCGCGTTGCTCGATGGCGGACATTGTCACCCCTCGAAGAGTCTGAAACGCGTGTATCTTGCCCAAAAAGCCTTACCGCAAGCTTAAGAAACCGTTCCATCTGCGCGGATTTTGTATGGTTTTATTACAGGCACGCCTGTTTGCATACGAGACCAGATCCGGGTCGGGGCCGTCGCCGTCCGACTGGTTTGACGTCAGTCAAAAGGCGCTAAAGATCGGCTCATACACTCTGACATGGCTCACCGTTTGAGTCGTTCCGAAAAGCCGTACTGCAATCCGCCTCGTGCCTCACTCGGACTCAATGCTTTCGCCATGCGACGCCTATTGCGTTCTATCGACTTCGTCCTGCTGCTTATCACGGCCCTGAGCCTGATAGCCGGGCTCATGTTTGCCGCATTGGGCCGAACCGCCATTGCACACGCGTTGTGGACCGCCGGCGCAGTGCCGGTCGTGCTGGCGTTGTCGGTTTCCATCGTCCAGGCGCTGCGGCGGCACGAAGCAGGCATCGATGTTCTCGCTCTGCTCGCCATTGGTTTCGCGCTGGCACTCGGCGAATATCTCACCGCCGCGGTGATCTCGCTAATGCTGGCGAGTGGGCGCGCACTGGAAACCTACGCGCAGGAACGGGCACGACGCGAAATGACGGCGCTCCTTGCTCACGCGCCGCGCTACGCCAATCGCTTCGAGGCAGGCGAGTGGTGCCGGGTGGAACTGGACGCTGTCCGTCCGGGAGATTGCCTGCTGGTCCGCAGCGGCGAGTTCGTACCAGTCGATGGCACGCTCGCCAGTCACGCACAGTTGGACGAATCGGCACTCACCGGCGAGTCCGTGCTCCAGTCGCGCCCGCCCGGCGAGGCCGTGCTCAGCGGCGTAGTCAACGCGGGAGCGGCGTTCGAGATGGTGGCTGCGGCGGCAGCGCGCGATAGCACGTTTGCCGGGATCGTCCGCATGGTGCAGTCCGCGCAGCAGGAGCGCAGTCCCGCGGCGCGTCTCGCCGACCGCTATGCACTGCTTTTCATACCCGTCGCCATGCTTCTTGCCGGCGGCAGCTGGCTTGTCACAGGCAACGCCGTACGAGCGCTGGCAGTGCTCGTCGTTGCCACCCCATGCCCATTGATCCTGGCGGTGCCCGTGGCAATCGTCTCCGGAATGTCGCGTTGCGCGAAACGTGGCGTGCTCGTTAAAGGCGGCGGCGCTCTGGAACGGCTCGCGCAGGCGAAGATCATGTTTTTCGACAAAACCGGTACGCTTACTGGCGGCCATGCCCGTCTGGTGGCGGTCGAAAGTGATCCTGGCACGACGCCGGACCGCGTGTTGCGGTTCGCCGCCTCGCTTGCTCAAGCTTCGGGCCATGTGATTTCCGAGGCGGTGACCACTGCGGCACGCGAACGCAATCTCGCTCTTGCCGTGCCTGCCCGCGTTGTCGAGCAGCCGGGTGCGGGACTGACGGGTGAGGTCGACGGTCGCGTCGTCGCGATCGGTTCGTTTGCCTATGTCTCGACGGTCGCGGCGCCAGCGCAATGGAGCAAGGCATTCCTCCAGCGCGTTGCCAACGAAGGCGCCTCGGCCGTGTTCGTGGGCATCGACGGTGTAATGGCGGGCGCCATCCAGATGGCCGACCAGATCCGTCTGGAGACGCCACGGGCGCTAAGGTTGCTGCGACAGGAAGGTATCCGGCGGCTCGTCATGCTCACTGGCGACAGACGCGACGTGGCCGAGACCATCGGTGCGACGCTCGGGGTAACCGAAGTGCGCGCGGAACAGACGCCTGCAGACAAGCTCGCCGCGATCCACGCCGCTCGAGCGGAAGGCACCGTCATCATGGTGGGCGATGGCATCAACGACGCCCCTGCACTCGCCGCCGCCGACGTCGGGATCGCGATGGGCGCGCGCGGGGCCGCGGCGTCATCGGAGGCGGCAGACATCGTACTGCTCGTAGACCGGCTGGACCGCCTCGTAGAGGCATTACGAGTGGCTCGCCGCACGCGACGGATCGCGGTCCAGAGCGTGGTGGCCGGCGTGGCGCTTTCGTTCGCGGCCATGGCGGTGGCGGCCTTCGGCTACTTGCCACCCTTGTTAGGTGCGATGCTTCAGGAACTCATCGACGTGGCAGTCATCGTGAATGCACTCCGCGCGCTAAGGGTACGCTCGACCGCGACGACCGGCACTCTCGCGCGCGGCGATGCAGACCGGCTGAAAGCCGGTCACGTCGAGCTCGGTCCCGTGACTGAACAGATCCGGAAACTGGCCGACGAGTTGCCGCGATTACCGCGAACGGCGATAGCGGGCGCGCTTGACAACGTGAACGAGTCGCTGACCCGAGAGCTTGTTCCGCACGAACAACGCGATGATACGGAGGTGTATCCGGATCTTGCGCGCCTGCTTGGCGGCGAAGATCCGATGGCCGCGATGAGTGGCATGCACCACGAGATATTTCGCATCGCCCGTCTGCTCAGACAGATGACAGCGGATGTACCGATCGACGGGCCGGATGCGGACAGCATTCGGGAGTTCCAGCGGCTGCTGTATGGACTCGACGCGATTGTGCGCTTGCACTGCGCGCAGGAGGATGAACTGTTCCACGTGCTTGGGGAGGGGGCCTAGAAATTGGTGTCTATACGAGCAAGAACGCACGCAACAGGTTGGCGGAACTCCTGGCGCCAGTTCTACACGGTGCCTGCAGTTCCTATTGCTCGACGACCGACCCCAGCTCGACGGCTCCTTGTTCTCGTCGGAGCAGAGCGACAGCGGATGCCAATGATTCGACCTGCTTTATCGGCTCCGCGAATGTCAATTGTCGGTTGCGGAGCCGACGTCGGAATGTCCGCGCTGATGCGTGGGCGAATGGCCGCAGATGGCCGATTCTGTTGAAAAAGTCGCCATAGATGCGGAATGTTGGGTATCCTGGGAGACACCGAACGACGGGAGTGAATCGTCATGATGGGTCGATTGGAAAGCGGACAGGACAAGCTCTTCTACTCGTTCAACCTCGACAATCACGTCCCGCAATCACACCTGTTGAGAGGCATTGATCGCTTCCTTGATCTGCGAGATCTGAGGGATTCGCGATTGACGCAAGCATCATCAAGGCCGACGCGAGTCGTGCGAACGGAGTGCCGGGGACAGAACCTATCGACTGGGGATGTGCCAACGGCCAGAGCCGGGCTGTGCGGGAATATCTTGAGGCACTGGCGCAAACCAATCCGGTGGAAGCGGACACGTCAGAGCCAGCAATGTCTTCGACACCGCCAAAGAAGATATCCCTGACTGATCCTGCTGCACGATGGACGGCTGCGCCGGGTGGTCCCGCGTTCTTTGCCTATTCGACGAATTACCTGATTGACCTGCAGGCAGGGATCATTGTTGACGTTGAAGCGACGCCGGCGAACCAGTCCCAAGAGGTCGAATCAACCAGGACAATGATCGATCGTGTTGAACACCAACGGGACCTGAAGCCTCGCCGACTGGTAGGTGACACTGCATACGGCACAGCGGCGCTGCTTGGCTGGATGGTTGACGAGAAACATATCGATCATTGCTGCATCGCCCGAACGAGCATGGGCACGTGCGAGTGCGTGCGCGCAAATGCGCGCGTATTGCCGCAGCATACCCGTGTCCCAGTCCTCGATGAGGGCAGATATCTTCATGTCACGAAGCTGCCGAAGGTAGAAGTGGCGGCCATTTTTTCCGCTGGTCCATCCCAGGAAGACATCACTTGCACTCTGCATGAGGCGCTGACCGGCGATCACCCGCTGGCCGTGATTGGGATGCAGACTCTTGCCTGCATAGGGTTCCAGCACGGAGGCCCGCGCCTCCTTTACCTGCAGGAACAGCGGGTCATTGTCTGCCGCAAGGAAGAGGCCCACCGCGCACATCGTGCCTACGCTCCCCACGCCGACCACCTTCAACGCCAGATCGACGAGATGGAACCTGTCGAACAGTACCCGAACATGCTCGGCCAAGCTCTCGCGGTATAGGGTGACGGCTTCCACATATCCTGACTCAAGGCCGGGTGCGATCTCCTCAGTCGGATGGAAAATCAACGGTGGCTCCTCCTTAATGTGGGGTCGACCTCCTTCCTCGGTGACCAGCTTGGGATAGAGATGGTCAGGCACCTGTTTTTGCCGCTCCACCTCCATCCGCTCCGCAACGCGCCTGCGTATTGCGGCAACGACAGCAGGATCGCCCGAACGATCTTGATACTTGCGCAAGTCGATTCTGTCATACCAGACATCGAGCGCACGCATCGCGGCATAGTCATGCATGCGTTCGCGGTACTCACGGACGAGATCGGTGGCGACGCGTCCCGCATCGCTGGCGGGCAGTGCCAGATGTTCTGCGGCAATATCACCGCATCGGCAATATGACCTTGCTGGCCGACGAACTGAACGTGGTGGCGTCGAACAACCCGTTCCTAGCCAAACGCAAGGAGTACGCCAAGTCCAATATCCGGCTGACTCGCGATCTCTCGAGGCTCAGCCAATTCAAGTTCAAGCAGGTGGACGACCGATCTAAGGAATTCGCCGAGCGGGCGGTGCAGATTTGGAGGGTCTAAGTTGGCCGAGTCGCCGTTCGAGTCACAGAGCGCCTGACTTGCCTCCCTAAAGGCAATGCACGGCACGTCCTTGGGGGGCCAGTGAGCCGAGCCAGTGGTACGCGACGATGGGCGCTCCAGCATGCGCGACGGCGCCTACAAGGCGACTCAGTCCCGGGAGCGAAAAGGGAATCGGTTGGAGCCAATCCGGCATCCGAGACGTGCTTCGTCCCGCGCGCCGCCACGTTGACCGCTGGGGACCGGATTAGGATCTTCGCGCGCGCCTCAAAGCATACAATCCCAGCAGGCTAACGCATGGATCAAATTCGGAACGACGCCCCGCAATCCCGCAGGTAGCCGTAGCAGCAAGCGTCCCCCCCAAGGAATTCTCTAAGTCTCAAGCACTTACGCACCAAAAGCCGTTCCCGAATGTGACATTCGGAACGGCTTTTTGTGTTTTCGGAATCGATTTCCCAATTTCCTGATCCGTCCCTGCTCAGATCAGGGGCGGGATGAGCAGTCGACTCGGCGCTGCCCCACGTCTAACGCCGCTTATCACGGGAAGTTCAGCCATACTCCGGCCGGCCTGCCTGAGTCACCGCCCCAGGCGCGCCGGCGTTGTATCAGGCGGCGCGACGTCCTCACACTTTCTCGAGCACCAGCGCGATTCCCTGGCCGCCGCCGATGCAAAGAGTCACGACGCCGCGGCGCAGCCCATCGCGCTGCATCGACCACGCAAGGCGCGTGGTAAGAATCGCACCGGTCGCGCCGATCGGATGGCCGTGCGCGATCGCGCCGCCCTCGACGTTCACGATGTCCTCGGGGATGCCCAGTTCCTTCATCACCGCGAGCGGCACCGCCGCAAACGCTTCATTGATCTCGAAGCGGTCCACATCGCCAAGCGACAAGCCCGCCCGCTGCAACGCAAGCTGAACGGCTGGCACAGGACCGAGACCGAAGAGGCCCGGCTCGACCGCCGCCACGCCCCACGACACGAGCTTCACCATGGGCGCGAGCCCGCGGGCTTCGGCGAAGCCGCGCTCGGCCACCAGCATGGCGCTCGCCGCGCTGTTCAGGCCTGGCGCATTGCCCGCCGTGATGGTGCCATCGGGGCGAAACGCTGGGCGCAGCCTGGCAAGCCCTTCCAGCGTCGTGTCCGGCCTCGGAGCCTCATCGGCGACGACGCGCTCCACGCCCTTCTTGCCCTTCACCTCGACCGCCACGATCTCCTCCTTGAAACGCCCCGCCGCCTGCGCGGCGGCGAAGCGCTGCTGGGAACGCACCGCCCAGTCATCCTGCTCGGCTCGCGTGAGCGCGGCCTGCGTCACCAGGTCTTCGGTATGCCAGCCAGAATGCTGGGCGGAAAACGCATCAACGAGACCATCGCGCAGCATGCTGTCGTGGATTTCGGCGTTTCCCATGCGATAGCCCCAGCGTCCGCCGTCCAGCAGATAAGGCGCCCGGTCCATGTTCTCCATGCCGCCCGCGAGCGCGACGTCGGTGAGGCCTAGCATCACTTCCTGGGCCGCGCTGGCAATAGCCTGCGCACCCGAGCCGCATACGCGGTTGAGCGTCAGCGCCGGCACCGTCACCGGCACGCCGCCGCCAAGCTCCGCCTGGCGAGCCGGGTTCATCTTGTTACCCGCCTGGATCACATTGCCGAGCACCACGGAGCCGAGCAGCGCGGGATCGAGGGTTGCGCGCGCCAATGTTTCGCGCACCACGACTGCGCCAAGCTCGGTAGCAGGGACATCCTTGAATGCGCCATTGAAGCCGCCAATCGCCGTACGCACCGGCTGGCACAACACAATCTCACGTGTACTCATCGTCAATTCTCCTTTAAGCAACATGTGTAGAAGTCAATGTCCCGCGAGCCACGTTTGATTTCTCGATGGCATTGACGTCCCGGCGTGGCATCAAACCTCGCGTGCGCACGGCGGCAGCAACGCGGCGGCTCGTTGCGCATGACACAACGGCGACTTGCTTTTCGCCCGAACGCCTCGTCGTCGACCGGCCTGGACAGGCGCCGGGCGCAACCATCATCGCCCGGGTGCGGACCTGTCTACGCAATCGCACTGGCGCGGGGTTCGAGCGCGGAGCGGTGTTCCCCTGCCTCGGGCCGTATCCTGAACCAGATCGAGTACATGGCCGGCAGAAACACCAGCGTCAGAATCGTTCCGGCGAATGTCCCGCCGATCAGCGTATAAGCCAACGTGCCCCAGAACACGGAATGGGTCAGCGGAATGAACGCAAGCATCGCGGCAAGTGCGGTCAGAATCACCGGCCTCGAGCGCTGGATGGTGGCCTCCACCACCGCGTCGAACGGCGCCATGCCTTCGCGCGCGTTGTGCTCGATCTGGCCGATCAGGATCAACGTATTGCGCATCAGGATGCCGGAGAGTGCAATGAGCCCCACCAGCGCGTTGATCCCGAAGGGCTGGTTGAACAGCAGCAGTGTCGGCACAACGCCGATCAAACCCAGCGGACTGGTCGCGAACACCATCATGGTCGCGGCGATCGAGCGCGTCTGAAAAATGATGATGAGCAGCGTCAGCGCAATCATGATCGGGAACAGCGGCGCGAGCGCCTTCGTCGCCTTGTTGGATTCCTCGATGGACCCGGCTTCCTCGATCCGGTAGCCATCGGGCAGCTTCGCGATAATCGGCTGAAGTTGCGCCAGCGTCGCCGTCGACACATCGGGCGGCTGCAGTCCCTCCGCAATATCTCCGCGCACGGTGATCGTCGGCGTCCGATCGCGGCGGCGAAGAATCGGATCTTCCATGCGGATATCGACCTTGCCGATCTGCGAGAGCGGCACGCGCTGACCCGCCGCGCCGATCAGCGTAAATCCGTCGATACGCTGCGGATCGAGCCGGATCTCGCCCGCCGATCTCGCGACGAGTTCCACCGAACGAATGTCCTCGCGCACGTGCGTGACGGGAATGCCGGTCAGCAGGAATTGCAGTTGCTGCGCGACGGAATTCGACGTCAAGCCGAATGCCCCGAGCCGATTTTGATCGAGCGTGAAATGCACGGTGGCAACGCGCGGCCCCCAGTCGGCGTTCACCGTGCGCATCATCGGGTTCGCGTTCATGGTCCGTTCCACCTGCGCGGCAATGGTGCGCAAGGTCTGCGCGTCCGGGCCCATGACCCTGAACGCAACGGGGTAAGGCGAGTATGGGCCGAACACCAGTTGGGTGACGCGAACCTGAGCCCCTGGCACCAGGCCTTCCGCAATAACTTTGCGCAGACGGAATTTGAGCGCCTCGCGCTGCTTCTCGTCACTCGTGCGAATCACCATCTTCGCGAAGGACGAATCGGGCAACTCCGGCGACATCGCCAGATAGAAGCGCGGCGCCCCCTGTCCGATGTACGACGTCACGATCTTCGCTTCCGGCTGCTTCGCGAGCCAGGCCTCGACCTTTTCCGTTGCCGCGGAGGTCTGTTCGATCGACGTACCGTAGGGCATCTGCACTTCCACGAGTACTTCCGGGCGATCGGAGGTCGGGAAGAACTGCTTTTTCACGAGCGCCATGCCCATCACGGCGATCACGAACGAGGCCACCACGATTCCCGCGACCAGCCACTTTCGTCGGATCACGCGTCCCAGAAACTCGCGAAAACGCTGGTAGTTCCGCGTGTTGTAGATCGCGCCGTGGCCGCCTACGATCACGGGAATGTCGGGCAACAGCTTGACGCCGAGATACGGCGTGAACACAACGGCAACGATCCATGAAGTAATCAAGGCGATGCCGACGATCCAGAACATGTTGCTCGTGTATTCGCCCGCCGTCGAGCGCGCAAAGCCATTCGGCATGAAGCCGACGGCCGTGACCAGCGTGCCCGAGAGCATCGGCGCCGCCGTGTGGCTCCACGCATACGCCGACGCCTGAACGCGGCTATAGCCCTCCTCCATTTTCACGACCATCATCTCGATGGCGATGATCGCGTCGTCGACGAGCAGGCCCAGCGCGAGAATCAGCGAACCCAGCGTGATGCGGTCGAAGCTCTTGCCCGTCGCGGCCATGACGACGAACACGCCCGCGAGTGTCAGCGGCACCGCAGCCGACACCACGATGCCGACGCGCCACCCCATGCTCGCGAAGCTCACGACCATCACCACGAGCAGCGCAACGAAGAACTTGACCATGAACTCGTCGATCGCCGAATGAATGTTGACGGCCTGATCGGTCACCTTCGTGAGACTCATCCCGAGCGGCAGCCCTGCATTGATCGATGCGACTTCCGTGTCGAGCGCCTGCCCGAGGGTGAGCCCATTCCAGCCGTCCCGCATCACGACGCCGAGCAGCAGCGCAGGCTCGCCCTTGTTGCGAATCTGGAAGGTGGCCGGATCTTCGTAACCGCGCTCGACGGTGGCCACGTCCGAGAGCTTCAACGTTCGGCCTTGAACAACGATGGGCGTATCGCGGATGGTCTGCAGTCTGTCGAACGCACCTTCGACGCGAATGAAAACCTGCGCGCCCGCCGTGTCGATCGAACCGGCGGGTGTCAGCACGTTCTGGTTATTCAGGGCTGCGAAGATATCCTGCGGCGTCACGCCGAGCGTCGCGAGCCGGTCGTGCGAAAACGAGACATAGATCCGTTCCGCCTGCTCGCCGATGATGTTCACCTTCTTGACGCCCGGCACATGGAGGAGACGCTGGCGCAGTCCCTCGGCGTCACGCACCAGCAAGCGTTGCGGCTCGCCTTTCGCCTTGAGTGCGAACAGCGCGAACGTGACATCGGAATACTCGTCATTGACGAGCGGACCGATCACGCCGGGCGGCAGGCGGCTCGCTTCATCGGAGAGCTTTTTGCGCGCCTGGTAGAACTCCTCCGGCACGTCCGCAGGCGGCGTGCTGTCGAGCAAGGTCACCGTGGTGAACGCCAGCCCCGGACGCGTATAGGTCTCGGTGCGGTCGTACCAGCGCAACTCCTGCATGCGCTTCTCGAGCGGCTCGGCCACCTGATCCTGCATTTCCTGCGCGGTGGCGCCGGGCCACGCGGTAATGACCGTCATCGACTTGACGGTGAATGGCGGGTCTTCGGCCCGCCCCAGTTTCAAGAAGGTGACGACGCCAGCGATCGAAATCAGAATGATCAGAAACAGCGTGACGGAGCGCTCCCGCACCGCAAGAGCCGATAAATTGAAGCCGCTCATTGCGCCGCTCCTTCCCGTGAGACCGACGCAGTCGCCACCGCGTCGTGGGCGACGCGCACGCGTTCTCCGTCGTGAATCAGCTGGGCGCCGAGCGCGACGACCTCCTCGCCGTCGCGAAGATCGCCGGACACCGTTGCACTGTCGTCGCTCAAGGCGGTGACGCGAACCTTGTGCCAGGTCGCCCGCGACTGCGATGGATCGACGGTCCAGACGCCGGTACCCGTGCCCGGATCGAACACGGCGCCGATCGGCACTTCCATCGCGGCCTGTGCCTGGCCGGCATCGCCGGCGAGATCGATGGTCACGGTCGCGCCGAGCGGCGCGTTCGACAGCGCGCCTTCGAGCACGTACCTCGCCTCGTAGGTCCGCGTAAGCCGGTCGGCCGAATCGGAAAGCTGACGCAAGGCGGCGGGAACCGGCTTCGTGTCGGCGCCGTAAAGCGTCGCCTCGGCGATCGAGCCGGGTGCCGGACGCAGCGTCTCGGGAAGCTGGACGACGGCCTCGCGGGGTCCGGCATGCGCGAGCCGCACGACGATCTGCCCCGGCGCGACCACCTGGCCAGGCTCTGCGAGCGTCTCGACCACCACGCCGTCAGCGTCCGCCACGAGCACTGCGTATCCGGAAGCGTTGCTGGCGAGCACCGCCTGCGCCTTCGCCGCGACGAGCTGTGCCCTGGCGGAATCGGCGGCAGCCCTGATCTGCTCATACGTCGATGCCGACACCGCGCCGGCCGCGACGAGATCTCGATACCGAGCCTCGTCGGCGGCCGTCTGCGTCGCGCGCGCCTGCGCAGCATCCACGAGTTCCTGCTGCGAACGGGCCTGCAGTCCCAGGTCGACCGGATCGATGCGCATCAGGGGTTGGCCGCGCTTGACCGTTTGGCCCGCGTCGACCAGACGCTCGATGACTTTGCCCTGAACCCGGAAACCGAGATCGCTCTGAACGCGGGCTGCCACGACGCCCGAAAACGACCGGCTCGCGCCCGCCGCGCCGTGCACGACGCTGGTACGCACGAGTGGCGCCTGGGTACGCGGATCAGCGGCGGGCCGCTCGCCGCACGCCGCGAGTGCGAGCGAAGCCAGGCTCAATGCGTAGACAAAATGATGGTGCCGGAACATGAGGTCGCCCCTCGCAAAAAACAGGAGACCTCATTCTTATCCTAGTGACCGTTTCAGTCAATAGTCACAACAAGATTCATGGAGCCAGGCTTCTGAGCACCAGGCTCGCGAGCTGCACCGTGGCCTCTTCCGCGGAATCGAGGTTGTACTGGAGCAGCAAGGGATTGAAGTAAGGCTTCATCACCAGAAAGACCGCATTGACCGCCTCGTCCAGCGGCGTCTTACGTTCGAATTCGCCGGTTTCACGTCCGAGCCGCAGAATGTCGACGATGAGTCGCCGGATCTGTTCTTCATAGCCTTTGACGGAAGGCCAAGGCGAGGTGGCCGCCACGGCGGCGATATCGTAGAGCTTGCGATCCTGGAAGAAAAGCTGGCTTCCCGAGGCAAGTAAGGTCTTGAACATACGGCGAAATTTTTCCGTCGCGCTGTGCGCGTCGTGGACGTTTTCTCTGACTGCCGCGATGATGGCGGCGAGGCGATTGGCGCAGATGACTTCGCCGATCGCCTGTTTCGAGTCGAAAAACTTGTAGATATAGGCTTTCGAAAACCCGATTTCCTTCGCGAGATCGGAGACCGTGGTCTTTTCGTAGCCGTAGCGACTGAAGTATTCCGTGGCGGCTTCGACGATCTGGGCGCGAACTTCGTGGTCCGAGGGGCCACGGGACGGGGAGGCGGAGGGGATGGGCTTGTTCATGCCTCAAGCTTAGTCCCTGACCCGGGAGTTGACAACTTGTGACCATATTGTATATTGGTCACTACATTACCCTTCCTGTCGTCGCTCCCGAGATCATCATGTCGTTACGTCCTCCACTGGTTCTCCTGATTAGCGTCGCCACCCTTTCGGCCTGTGCCGTGGGTCCCGACTACCACCGCCCGGATGCGCCGCTCGCGCAGCGCTATGCGACCCAGCCGCCGTCCGCCAGCGCGGCAAAGGCTCCGGCGGCCAATCTGTCCGCATGGTGGGAAGGCTTCAACGACCCCCTGCTCACGCACTATGTTTCTCTGGCGCTGGCCCAGAACCTGGACCTGGCCCAGGCCGTCGCGCAAATCGCCCAGGCACGCGCGCGCCTCGGCTCGGCCAACGCGGCCCTGCTTCCCTCGGCGGCGGTTTCCGCCTCGGCGGCGCGCGCCTATCAGTCGGTCAACACACCGCTGGGGCAGTTGCTCAATGCCACACCGGGTTACGAGCGCTGGGGCACCGAGTACGAGACCAATCTGGAAGCCAGTTGGGAGATCGACATTTTTGGCGGCTTGCGGCGTCAGCGCGAAGCCGCGCTTGCCGATTACGCGGCGACGCAGGCGGCGGCGGTCGCCACCCGACTCGCCGTCGCGGCCCAGACTGCGGATATCTACGTCACGATCCGCGGGCTCCAGGCCCGTCTCGATATCGCAACCCGGCAGGTGCAGACGCAGCAAGCGCTGCTCGCAGACGTGAAACTCCTGTATTCGAAGGGCGCCGCCGCCGACTATCAGGTTCAGCAGGCGCAAGGCGCGCTCGACCAGGTTCAGGCCACCGTGCCCGTCCTCGACGCGGCGCTGGATGCCGCGTCGAATTCCCTCGACGTGATGCTTGGTACGCCGGCCGGCACGCACCGGGCAGAGTTGAGCGCGCCGACCGCGATCCCAGTTGCACCGTCGATCGCTGATATGGGCACGCCGGCCGATCTGCTGCAAAGACGCCCCGATCTGATCGCCGCGGAACGTCACCTCGCCGCCGCCAATGCTCGTATTGGCGCGGCGATCGCCGAGTACTATCCAACGGTCTCGCTGAACGCCTTCCTCGGCAGCGCGACTTCGGCCGCGGCTGGTACGTTGTTCTCGGGCGGCGCCAGCCAGGCGGCCGGACTCGTCGGGCTGCGCTGGCGCCTGTTCGACTTCGCGCGCATCAACGCCGATGTCGACGAGGCGAAAGGCGCCGACGCGCAAGCGCTCGCGGCCTATCGCCAAGCCGTACTCCGCGCCTCCGAGGACGTCGAAAACTCGCTCTCCTCATTAGTGAATCGAGAAGCACAGGCGGCCACGCTGTCGCATGCGGAATCGTCGCTGTCCCGAGCCAAGGATTCCTCGATGACGGCGTACCGCAGCGGCGCGGCGAGTTTCATCGACGTATTGCACGCCAACGAGACCCTGCTCGAGGCCGCCGACGCGCGCGCGCAAGCGCAAACCGGATCGGCGCGTGCAGCGATCTCCACGTTCAAGGCGCTCGGCGGCGGCTGGGACCCGGCATCGCTCGATGCGCAGAAGTCGCTGTCTTCACGCTGACGAAGGCGCTCTGCGTTGGCGCGCGCCATGAGACCTGCGCACGGTGTGGGATCGCGCATGCGCGAACTGCACCACTCCCGCTCGCGTCGCGCCCGCAATCGGACAGCGGTCAGCGCGTCGCGACGTCAGTCGAGCGGCAGTCAGCGAACTGCGCTAGGGCAGTTGCGGTTTCGGGTCTGGTTTACCACGTTGCGACCGGCAAGGTAGAGATCGTCGTTCCGCCTTCTCGCTCACGGCCAAACGCAGGTTAAGCAACCACAACGCCGTTATTGGTTGGCTGACTGTCTCTGCCCGCACATTATTCCCTCCCGCCTTCCCCGATTTTCAAAAACCGCTTTGCCGACGGGGATCGATCGCCGCTCTGCCCCGCCACGCTTACGTCTGAGGGATTATTTCCCGACCGGGAATAGTAAATTCAGATTATCGGCATAAATCTTTGATAGTAGGGGTATACACTGCCCTCCATCGACGTTGCAGACACCTTGCTCATTGGCTCCTGCAACAGGTTCCCGAAATGCAGTCCCAACGTTATTGGAGTCTTACCATGAAGACCAAGCTCATCGCCGCCCTGCTCGTTGCCGCTTCTGCCGCGATCGCCGCTCCTGCTTTCGCAAGCGGCTACGGTCCCGCACCGTACTATCGTCCGGCGGTCGGCGCGCCGGCTTCGCAACAAGGCCAGAATGCGCAGACCGTCGCGGCTGAACGCGCCAACGCCCAATCGAATGCATACGGTGGCGTGAATAGCGTGTCCACGCAGTCGGGCTCGCGCAGCGAACCCGCTTCAACCTCGCGATCGGTGTACTTCGGCCACTAAGCCACCACTCGCACCGTCAGATCCGCTGTCCTCGAGGGCAGCGATCAAACCAGGCGCCGCGCATGCAGTATCGATGCCGGCGCCTCGTTACGTTAGCGACGGCCTCGGCCGGTCCGTCGTGACACGCCTGCCGGCCTCTAGCTCGCCAGTCCCGCATCGATCAACTCGCGCGCTGCGCGAAATCCCGCCTCTGCGGCCGCATGCTCGGTGGACCATAAGCTGTCGATGTGCACGAGCTGCCAGTCGACCACCGTCGAATCGTCGCGCAGCACCCGGAAATGCGCCTTGACGCCGGTCAGCACCTGCTCGACCGCCACCTCGATGTCATAGTCGCCATAGCGCGCCTGGTAGTCGCCCATGTCGACGCCCTTCGGCTCCATGCTCGCCTCCGTGGGATCGCCAATCGCGGGCAAGCGTACACGCGCGCGTCGCGGGCGTCGCGATGCCGGACGACCGGATCACGACTCACCCGCGACGCGCCGCTCCGCTCTCCAGACCGGCCCTGCGGCCGGCCGTCGATCGGCGGATCAGTCGCAATCGCCGGAAAGATATTGCCGGCCCTTGCAGTTGATTTCGACCTCACCACTGCCTGCTTCGGCAACGAGGTCACATGCCAGTAACTCCGCCACGACGGACTGCTCGACTTGGGGCGCCGTCTGTCCGACGCCGACGTCGTTCAGACGCCGCAACGCTTCGACCGCTTCAGGACTCAGGGACTTCGACATGGCCGTCTCCGTCGGAATACTCAATTCATCGTAGCAAGTTTCATCGGCGGATGCAGGCGTACGTGGACGATGGGCGCGCCGCATGAAGCACCGAAGCTGCAAATTGGCGTCTCGCGCAGGCGTGAGCGATCAGAGCACGGGTAAAAACACAGTTCGGCGCGCGAGCAGCGGCCCCGGAACACGGCCTGCTACCGCGAATTGTGCACACAGCCGCGCGCCGACCGGCGGCACGCGACATCGAAGGAGAGCGACATGAAGCGAGATAAACGGGTCACGCTGACGGCCACCGCGACCGCGCTGGCGGCGCTGCTCGCAATCGGTGTAAGCGGCGCAAGCGCCGTCGCGCAGACGGCGCCCGGCACGCCGCCCGACAGCCATACGCCAATGGCCAAACCGCCCGAGGCGGCATCTGGCGCCGCCGGCTCGGGCAATCCCGACAACATGCCGATCAAGCGGCCGGCCAAGCCGACCAACGACCATATGTCGCACGAGCCGCCCGCAAGCGGCGCGAACGCGAAGTAGCCGCTGCGCACGCCGCCCGCATCAGGAAGGCGTGATCAGAGGCGCGCGATCGACACCTCGGTCGATTTCACGAGCGCGACCACCTCCGAGCCGACTTTCAGTTCGAGTTCGTCGACCGAGCGCGTCGTGATCACCGACGTGACGATGCCGAACGGCGTCTCCACATCGACTTCGGATACCACCGAGCCGCGAATGATTTCCCTGACCTTGCCTTTGAACTGATTGCGCACGTTGATGGCGGAAATGCTCATTTCAGATAACTCCACAGTAGCGGTTGATAACGGAACGGATCGATTCGGTTCAAAACTCAGACGGCCCAGCGCACGTCGGTCGGCCGCCTGAGATGGCCGGGTTCGGGCAAGCCGTACGGGTCATAGGGCTCATACGCGCGATGCGCCTGCGTGTCGTCGTTCGGCGCGCTTTTCAGCACGCGTTGCAGCACGTGGTCTTCGAGCGCAGCGAAACCCGCCGACGCCCGCTCGCGCGGCCGCGCGAGCGCCACCGGCTGATCGAGTGCGATGCGCCCTTCCTCGATCAGCAGAATCCGGTCGCCGAGCGCGACCGCTTCGTGCACGTCGTGCGTGACCAGCAGCGCAGTGAAGCGATGCTCGCGCCACAGCCGTTCGATCAGCGCGTGCATTTCAATGCGCGTCAACGCATCGAGCGCGCCGAGCGGCTCGTCGAGCAGCAGCAATTGCGGACGATGCACGAGCGCCCGCGCGAGCGCGACGCGCTGCCGCTGGCCGCCCGACAGTTGCGCGGGCCAGTCGTTCGCGCGTTCGAGCAGGCCGACTTCGGCGAGCACCGCGCGCGCATCGTCGCGCGCGCCACGGCTGATGCCGAGCATCACGTTCTGCAGCACGGTTTTCCACGGCAATAGACGCGCATCCTGAAACATAATGCGGGTATCGAGCGGACCGCCGTCGACGGCGCGCTTTTCGAGCGCGCCCGAGCTGGTTTCTTCGAGACCCGCGATGAGCCGCAGCAAGGTCGACTTGCCGCAGCCGCTGCGGCCGACGATCGCGACGAAGCTGCCCCGCTCGATCGACAGATCGAAGCCCGACAGCACCTCGCGGTCGCCATAGTGCTTGCCGACGCCGCGCAATCGCACCGCGGGGTCGCTCGCCGGGCGCGCGTCATTGCGCGCGAGCGCGTCGGTAAATTGCAGTCCGTGGGGCGCCGCAGCCGCCGCCTCCCGCTCGATCTCCAACGCTTCATTCGCGTCGTGATCCGCGACTCGCGCCTGCGCGAGCTCCGCCTCGAGATCGCTGCCCGCGATGCCGCCGAATGTCGTCGATAGCGTCGTTGCACTCATGCTTTTGCTCCTCGCTGATAGGCCGGATGCCAGCGCAGCGACACGCGCTCCAGGCCCTTCGCGAGCATGTCCGCGAGTTTGCCGAGCGCCGCGTACAACAGAATGCCGACCACCACCACATCGGTTTGCAGGAATTCGCGCGCATTCATCGTCATGTAGCCGATGCCCGATTGCGCGGAGATGGTTTCGGCGACGATCAGCGTGACCCACATCAGGCCGAACGCGAAGCGCACGCCCACCAGAATCGACGGCAGCGCGCCCGGCAGGATCACGTGGCGGTACAGCGCGAAACCTTTGACGCCATAGCTGCGCGCCATCTCGATCAGGTTTGCATCGACCGAACGGATGCCGTGGAACGTGTTCACATAGACCGGGAAAAACACCCCGAGCGCGACGAGGAACACCTTCGCTTCTTCCTCGATACCGAACCACAGGATCACGAGCGGAATCATCGCGAGCGCCGGGATGTTGCGGATCATCTGCACGGTCGAATCGAGTACGATTTCCGCGGGTTTGAAGAGACCCGTCGCGAGTCCGAGCACGAGTCCGATGCCCCCGCCGATCGCGAAGCCCGACACCGCCCGCCACGTGCTGACCTTCACGTCCGCCCACATTTCGCCGGACTGGATCAGCGACCAGGCGGCCTTCACGACCGCGAGCGGCTCGGGCAGCACGCGTGTCGACAGCGCGCCGCTACGCGCGGCGAATTCCCACGCGAGCAGGATCGCAAGCGGTGCGAGCCATGGCAGCAGATGCGCGCGCCAACGGCGCAGCGCGGCGGCGCGCGTGCCGCTCGCGGCCTGCGGGGTCGCCCTCGCGGTCGCGCTCAAAGTCGTGTCACTCATGTTGGCTTTTCTCCTTGCCTGCCGATCGTCGCGAGCCGGTCACGCAAGCCGCGCGACAGACGCTTCGCGCCCGCTCAGCTTGCGCTCGCCGCCTTCGGCAGATAGCTGGTGCCGACGATCTCGCCGAACGGCCCTGACAACGGCCCGTTGGCCACCTTGCTGCGTCGTTGCGGCAGCAGCGGAAACACGAGCTCGGCGAAACGATACGATTCCTCGAGGTGGGGATAGCCCGACAGGATGAACGTCTCGATGCCGAGCGCCGCGTATTCCTTCATGCGCGCGGCCACCTGCTCCGGGCTGCCGACCAGCGCGGTGCCGGCGCCGCCGCGCACGAGCCCGACGCCCGCCCACAGATTCGGATACACCTCGAGCTGCTCGCGCCCGCCGCGCTTGCCGCCGTGCAGCGCGGCCATGCGGCGCTGCCCCTCTGAATCCATCTTCGCGAACGAGGCTTGCGCACGCGCGACCGTGTCGTCGTCGAGCTTGCTGATGAGCTTGTCGGCGGCGGCCCACGCTTCTTCCTCGGTCTCGCGCACGATCACGTGCAAGCGGATGCCGAAGCGGATCTGTCGGCCGCGCGCCGCGGCGCGCGCGCGGATGTCGGCGAGCTTCTTCGCGACCGCTTCGGGCGGCTCGCCCCACGTCAGATAGGTGTCGATGTGCTCGGCCGCGATGTCGTGCGCAGCCGCTGACGAGCCGCCGAACCACAGCGGCGGATGCGGGTTCTGAACCGGCGGATACAGCGCCTTGCCGCCCTTCGACTGCAGATGCCTGCCGTCGAAATCGATCGCTTCGTTGGTGTGTGACGCGGCGAGCAGCTTGCGCCAGATATGCAGAAACTCGTCGGTGATTTCGTAGCGCGTGTCGTGATCGACGAACACGCCGTCGCCGGCCAGTTCGGCAGCGTCGCCACCGGTCACGACGTTGATCAGCAGGCGACCGTTCGAGAGCCGGTCGAACGTCGCCGCCATGCGTGCGGCGAGCCCCGGCGACGACAGCCCCGGTCGAATCGCAACGAGGAACTTGAGCCGCTGCGTCGCGGGAATCAGGCTAGACGCGACGACCCATGCGTCCTCGCACGAGCGGCCGGTCGGCAGCAGCACGCCCTCGTAGCCGAGCGTATCGGCGGCGACGGCGATCTGACGGAAGTAGTCGTAATCGGCTGCGCGTGCGCCTTGGGACGTACCGAGATAGCGGCTATCGCCGTGAGTCGGGATGAACCAGAACACATTCATGTAGTTGCTCCTGCCTGTTCTTGACGGAATGAATACGGTGCGCGCGAGCGCCGGCCGCGCGCATCGAGCCGGCAACCGGCAAGGCGCTGCGACGGGTTGAAGGATTGCAAAACGGACGGTGGACTCAGACCACCAACGTGCGCGCAACGCGCCCGATTCAACGGATGACGGCCACGCCTGCGCCGTCTGCATGAGGGAAGAGTCTATGGAGCGGTCCGCGGCTTTTGAACGATTTTTTTGAGCTTAGGTTTTCCGCTTTCGTGATTAGCCCGGCGCTACCGCATACGGATGTTGCGCTTTATACACGCGCCGCCGGGCCGGCCCCACCCCTGTCGATATAATGGCGCTCGTTTCCCATCACCCGGTGCAGGTCTTGCATTCGCATCACCTGTACGTTGCCGGTGCAATGCATGCAAAAAATTATTCTGCCGTTCGTTGCCGGTTTTCTGGCTTCCCTGTTCTTTCACGAATCGACGCTGGCGCTCATGCACGCCGCCGGCATGATCGACCCCAACGGTTTTTCTACTGCGCCGTTTTTGCCGCTCGGCTTGCCTGAGTTCATCGCTAACGCAATCTGGAGCGCGTGCTGGGCCGTGCTGATGGCCTGGCTGCTGCGAGTCGCGCCGCACCGGCACGCACCGTGGGTCCCCGCGTTCGTGTTCGGCGGCATCGTGCTGACGGCGGCGAGCGTGTTCGTGGTCGATCCGCTGCGCGGCATCTGGCCGAGCGGCAACATGCTGCCGCGTCTCGCGGTCGGCTTCGCCGCGAATGCGATGTGGGGCTGGGGCGCGCTCGTATTCATGCGAGCGTTCATGGCAAGCGAGGCCGAGGAATAAGCGCGGCGCGCCCGCGTGCGCGCGGTGCATGGATTCGCACGGGCAGGATCGTGAATGGCGCGTTCAGCCGCGCAGCGCGCGCAACGGATGCTCGTTCGCCGGCCATGGGCTCTCGAACATCTTCTCCACATCGGCCGGCTTGACGTCCTCGATGCGCGCGAAGCGCCAGTGCGGCGCGTTGTCCTTGTCGATGATGCGCGCGCGAATCCCCTCCACCATATCCCCGAGCAGAAAGCTCGAGCGCGCCAGATCGAGATCGACGCGTAGCACGTCGGCCATCGACCCTTCGGCACGCGTGACCACTTCGAGCGAGACCGCCATCGACAGCGGCGAGCGTTCGCGCAGCACCGCGATCGTCTGATCGGCCCACTGCGCCGCCTCACCGCCGCGCTCGCGTTCCTGTTCGAGCGACGCGAGGATCCGCGCGACCTCGGCTGACGCGAAATGCCGGTCGATCAGCGTACGCGCCTTCGCGAGCGCGCTTTCCTCGGGGCGAGGCACGACCTGATACCCGAGCGTCTCGCGCTCGATGCATGCAACCACATCCGGGCCGCTCTCGAAAGGTTCGCGGCGCAACGTGTCGATCAGCGCGGGCAACGCCTCGCCGTCGATATAGGCATCGGCAAGGCCCGCGTATAGCGCGTCGGCCGCGCCGATCGTCTCGCCGGTCACGGCCAGGTAACGGCCGATCGCGCCGGGCGTGCGCGCGAGAAACCAGCTCGCCCCGACGTCGGGAAACAGGCCGATGCGGGTTTCGGGCATCGCCATCTGCGTCGATTGCGTGACGACGCGCAGGCCGCCGGTGCGATGCGCGCCTTGCGAAATGCCCATGCCGCCGCCCATCACGATGCCGTTCATCAAGGCGATATACGGCTTCGGGTACGTGAAGATCGCGTGATTGAGGCGGTATTCCTCGCAGAAGAAGGTGTCGCGCGCCTGCTGGTCGCCGCGTTGCGCCGTCTCGTACAGGAAGCGGAGGTCGGCGCCCGCGCAGAATGCGCGCTGGTGCTGGCTGCGCACGACGACGGCCAGCACCTCGGGGGCCTCCCGCCACTGGTCGAGCGCGGCGTGGATCGCGCGGATCATGCCGGTCGACAGCGCATTCAGCGCTTTCGGCCGCTCCAGTTCGATGAAGCCGATGCGGTTGGCTACGTGGGTCGCGATTTCGTCGCTGACGGCGGGCGAGGCGGACGTGGACATGGCGGGCGCGGCGACACGGAATGAGTGGGAACTGAACGTTATCACGGGCCCGCAGCTTTACGCCTGGCGGGAGGCCGAGGGGGCGGGTCCGTGGAGGAAGCTGGGAGCCGCTTGGGCCGTTTCTCGCCGCGAACAGCGGCGTTGGCCGATCCGCCCGCCCTCGCGGTCTGCGGCGCCCCGAGCCACGCGTCGAGGGTCACGCCGACGAGCGTGTCGAGTGGCGCGCTCGGAAACACCGGGCAAGTGAGATACAGCGCGACGATGCCGTGCAGACTCGCCCACAACGCCTCGGCCCGGACGGCCGGCTCCACCGATGCAACCGGCGCCGGAAGACGACCCGCGGTGCGCAATTCGTCGAGCGCGTCGATCATGATCTGCAGCGCGGCGTCGCCGAGGTCCTCGCTGGCCTCGCCGGCGGCGTTGCCCGGGGCGGTGGTCGAATGACCTCTCCGGGTGTTCGCGCTGGGCTCGCCCGCGTTACCCTCGTCTTTGCCAACGCCCACTGCGCCGCCCAGCGCCGCGCCGGTGTAGCTCGGATCCTCCATGAAAATCAGCCGGTACGTTTCCGGATGCTCGACGCCGAACGCGACGTACGCGCGCCCAAGCGCCTTCAACCGTTCGGCGGGATCGGCGATTTGCATGAGCGGCACGAAGGTCGCGAGCAACTGCGCGTATCCCTCCGCGCACAAGGCCCGCGCGATGTCGTCGCGGCTCGCGAAATGCAGATACAGCGTGGCGGGCGAATATTCGATCGCGTCGGCGATCTTGCGCATCGACAGCGCGGCAAAGCCCTCGCGCACGACGATGCGCCGCGCGGCATCGAGGATACGTTCGCGCAGCGCCTGCTTCTGACGGTTTTTTCGTTCGGCGATTCCCATGATTCGCAATTTTCAGATTGACAAACTGAAAAGTCAAATTAAACTGAACAGCGTTCACTGAACGATGTTCAGTAACTTTCTTCCATTAATTTCCGCAGCGACAGGGCCACGCGGCGACGTCGCGCCGCCACTTCAGGGAGTCGTCATGCAAGCCACGGGAAAGGTCGGTTTATTCGGTGCCGCGGGCGCGGCCGGTCAAAGCATCGGGGCGGCGCTTGGCGCGGCGGGCCGCGACTATCGGGTGGTCGGCCGCTCACGCGAGGCACTGCAGCGGACCTTCGGTCATGACCCTCACGCGGAAATCGTCATCTGGAACCCCGACGACCCCACCTCGATCCGCGCGGCGGCCGCCGGCCTGCAGACCGTCGTCTACCTCGTCGGCGTGCCCTACGATCAGTTCGCGCAGCACCCGCCGTTGATGGAGAAAACGCTCGCCGGCGTAATGGCGGCGGGCGTCGAACGTTTCATTCTGATCGGCACCGTATATCCGTACGGCCGCGCGCGCGGCAGCAATCCCATCCACGAAGATCATCCGCGCGAACCTCACACGTTCAAGGGCCGCATGCGGCTCGCGCAGGAAAACCTCGTTCTGGCCGCCCATGGCCAGAACGGCTTCAAAACGCTGGTGTTGCGACTGCCCGATTTCTACGGGCCGGGCGTCGAACGCAGCCTGCTGCACGATATCTTCGTTGGCGCCGCTGCGGCCAGGCGCGCGCAGGTGCTGGGCCCCATCGATATGCCGCACGAATTCATCTATCTGCCGGATGTGGGTCCAGTGGTCGAACGACTCACGCGCACGCCCGACGCTTACGGCCGCTGGTGGCATCTCGCCGGCGCTGGCACGATCACGCCGCGCGAGGTGGCGCGCGAGGCGTACGCGCTCGCGGGCCGCGAGCCGAAGCTGATGGTGGCCGGCAAAGGCATGCTGCGCGTGCTCGGGCTATTCAATCCGCTGATGCGCGAACTAGTCGAGATGAACTATCTGATGACTGAACCGCTCGTGCTCGATGATTCGGCGCTGGCAGCGTTGATCGGGCCGCTGAGGAAGACGTCGTATCGTGAAGGGATCCGGCGGTGCTTCGAAGCGGCCCGAGATGAGGTGTCGGAGCGCGTGAGTTCGCGGTGATGCGTCGACGATGCGTGGGCGGAAAACAAACCGAACGGATGGACGAGCGCCCCGCCGCTCGCACCGATGAACTCTCGGCTGATCCGGTCAGCCCGCCATCTGCCCCGGCGGAAAGTGGCCGCTCCTTAGCAGGACCGGCGCGCCGTTGCTGATCTGCAGATGCTCGCGCGCGACGGCCTCGATGCGCGGCCGCCCCGCATCGAACGCACGCAGCCAGCCTTCGAGGTTCTCGGTATGCGCACCGAAATGATCCTCGAGCGCTTCGACCGAGATCGCGCACGGCACCGGCTCACCGTCCACCAGCGCGGAAAAGACCACGGTCAAGTTGGAGTCGCGATAAGCGGGCGCGTCTGCGGGAAAGCGGATTTCCATGGTCGCCTCGTAGAAGGTAGCGGCGCGAAGGCAGCACGCGCGCAAGCTCACGGCGCGCCGCCGACCCTCGCGGGTCCCGCTATGGTACCCGCGCCGCCAGATCACGGTCCAGCGCACGCGCTCGCCGGATTCTGGGCATCGCGCGGCGCCTTGACGAGCCGAGCGCTTCGGTCATCCGTCTGCACAGGACCCGCCGCGAGCCTCACTGCCCATCCAGCAATCGGTCGATATACTCACGCGCCGCCTGTTCCACGAACGCGAGCGCCTCTTCTTCGCTGGCGAACCGTTGCCGGTCGCCGAGTTCCAGCAGCGTTTCGATCCGGTGCGGGTCGTCCGGGCCGAGTTCGGCGAGACTGACCGAGCCGACGTAAGTGCCACCCGCACGGGTGTGCGCGTCGTCGGCCGTGGCGTCCGGCGTGCCCGAAGCGCTGCCTGCCGGCACGAGGCGCGCGGTAGCGCTGATGTAATAGCCGCGATAGGGGCCACTGACCCGTTCAGCCATCTTCGTCCTCCTCTTGCGGTTGGTTGGTAAGCAGGCGCCAGTCACGACGGCGCCATAACGATAAGGCGCGCCGCAGCGCGATAAGTTCGGCTCGCCACGCGAGCGTGCGCACCGCGCCGCTGTCGTACCGCACTTCTGCCGCGCGCACCGGTCGAACAGCCTCGACGGCATTCTCCGCGCCGTCGAATCCGTTCCAGTTAGGACGCCATTTCGAGTCCAGCGAGCCCAATATGGGAAAATATTTTCTGCAGAATCGCGAGCTGCCCGAGCCGGATGCGGCGAACCACTGGTTTGCGTACGCCGAAAGTCACGGCATCGACATCCCGAAAGCGATCAGCATCTGGGAAGACGCGGCCACTGAAGAAGGCGCGGAAGCCCGGCGGCTCGTCAGTGCGGCGGGCATCACGGTCGAAGCGCCCTGATACGCGGCGCGCGCCGTCGACGTACGCATCGGTGCCCTCGCCGGTGTCGGCCGCCAACTCCCTCTATTCGAATGAAAGGACACAACACGATGCAATTCACGACGCAACCGCGGCGCGCCGGCCGATTCCACCGCCTTCGGCCCAGCGCCGCGCTTGCCCTCGTGCGTCGCGCGTCGCTGTCGGCTGCATTGCCTGCCGCCCTGCTGCTCGCCACGGGACTGGGCGGTTGCGCGTCGTCGAACACGACCACGCTGATCAATCTGCCGAACGGCCAGACCGGCTTCGCGGTGAACTGCAGCGGTGCCGACGCGGGCTCGAGCTGGGCTTCGTGCTACGTGCAGGCGGGCAAGGCCTGCGGCGCGACGGGTTACGACATCGTGTCGAAGGATAACGACGAAGGCGGCACCGCCGGCGGCAGCATCACGAACGTCGTGTCGGCGAACGTGAAAAACCGCTCGATGATCGTGCGCTGCAAGTAAGCCGACCCACGTTCCGTGCTGCAATCGCGAAGGCTTGGGCGCGCGGCGCATATGGAGGAAGTACGCGCATTGCGTCAGGACTTCGCGAGTGCGAGCTTGCCGTAGTCGTGACCGAGATGCGCGCACAGCGCTTCGACTACGAGTTCATGATCGGCGCGCTGCGGCAAACCGGACACCGTGATCGACCCGATCACGCCCGCGCCTTCTACCGTCAGCGGGAACGCACCGCCGTGCGACGCGTACTCGGTGGCCGGCAGACCGTGTTTGTCGGCGAGCGTCGCGCCCGCGAGTTGCATCTTCAGACCAATCGCGTACGAGCTGCGGCGAAAGTGCGCGACGGTGTTGCCCTTGCGGCGCGCCCAGTCCACGTTGTCCGGCGTCGCGCCGTCGAGCAGGCTGAAGAACAGCGGCTGGCCGAACGTGCGCACATCGATCGCGGCAGCAATGCCGCGCGCTTTCGCGACCTCATGCAGATAGGCGCCGACCTGCCATGCGCGGTCGGGATCGAAACGGGGAAACACGAGAGTCTTTTCCTGAATGGCGATGACCTGCAGATCGTGAGCGATATCCATGGGTGCTGAGCGAGTCGGAGAGTGGAAGCGCCGCCGTCATGAGGATCCGGCGAGCCGTGTGAAGTATCTGAATTCTAGCGCAGCGTCCATGCGCGGCTTTCCGCGGTCTTCCCGGTATCCGACGTCGCGACGGCATGCGAACCGCAATGAAGCCAATCCTTACATGGCTATTGCGCTGGCTGTCTGGTTAGGCTATAATTTTTTCTTCGACGGACGCGGGGTGGAGCAGTCTGGCAGCTCGTCGGGCTCATAACCCGAAGGTCGTAGGTTCAAATCCTACCCCCGCAACCAACCGAAATCATTGAAGGGTTACAACGCATCGCCGTGTAACCCTTTTTTGTTTTTGTCGCCTCGCAGACTGCCACCCGGCCAGCCACACCAACGCCGCACCGCCCGCGGACGAGAACCATGTCAGACGCGGCAGCCTCTGCCAGCGTCCCAGTAATGCCCCGCCCCGGTGATAAACTCCTATCACCCTTTCTCGTCCCCTTTCCAATGAAATTCTGTTCTGTCTGCGGCCACGGCGTCAGTCTGAGCATTCCGCCGGGCGACAATCGCGAGCGCTTCGTATGCGCCAGTTGCGGCACCGTGCATTATCAGAATCCGCGTAACGTGGTCGGCACCGTTCCCGTGTGGGACGACAAGGTGCTGCTGTGCCGTCGCGCGATCGAGCCGCGCTACGGTTACTGGACGCTGCCCGCCGGCTTCATGGAAATGGGAGAGACGACAGCCGAGGCCGCGTCGCGCGAAACGCTCGAGGAAGCCGGCGCGCGCGTCGAAGTGCAGAACCTCTTTTCGTTACTGAACGTGCCGCACGTCCATCAGGTGCATCTGTTCTACATGGCGCGGCTGCTCGATCTCGACGTCGCCGCCGGCGAGGAAAGTTTGGAAGTGAAGCTCTTCGAGGAGCATGAGATTCCGTGGGACGAGATCGCATTTCCGACCGTCGGCCAGACGCTGCGCTTTTTTTTCGCCGACCGCGCGGCCGGCAGCTTCGGCCTGCATACGGGCGACATCTTCCGCTCACTGCGCGAAAGTTGAGCGGCGCGCATGGTTCCCTGGCTCGGCGCTGACGATCCGTTCCCGCCCGTCGAGCGCGCGCTCGGCGCCGCGAGCGGCGCGCCGGGTCTGCTCGCGGCAAGCGCCGACCTGCTGCCGTCGCGCCTCATCGACGCTTACCGGCGCGGCATTTTCCCGTGGTATTCGGACGGCCAGCCGGTGTTGTGGTGGAGCCCCGATCCGCGCATGATCCTGCGCCCCGCCGAGTTCAAGCTGTCGCCGTCGCTACGCAAGACGCTCAAGCGCATGTTGCGAGACGATGCGTGGGAAATCCGCGTCGATCACGATTTTGCCGCCGTGATGCGCGCGTGCGCGCAGGCGCCGCGCCGCGGTCAGCGCGGCACATGGATCACCGCCGATGTCGTCGACGCTTATTCGTCATTGCACCGCATGGGCGATGCGCACAGCATCGAAACCTGGTTCGAGGGAAGGCGCGTAGCCGGTTTGTACGGCGTGTCGCTCGGCCGGATGTTCTTCGGCGAATCGATGTACACCGACGTCAGCGATGGCTCGAAAATGGCGCTAGCCGCGCTGGTCGGCCACTTGCGACGTCACGAAGTAGAAATGATAGACTGCCAGCAGAACACGTCGCATCTGGCGTCGCTCGGCGGTCGCGAGATTGCGCGCAAAGCGTTCGTCGCGCATGTTCGCGCGTCCGTCGGCGCACCGGTGATCCCGTGGCGGTTCGACAAGACCGCCCTGCTCGAGATCGTCGCGCGTGCGGCGTAGGAAGAATCAGGCCGAACCCGGGTCCGCTGCCCGTCGAATCGCGGCATCAATAGCCAGGCGTGCCGGGTTTGCAGTACCAGAGACGCTTCGAGAGCTGCCAACGTGACTCATCCCAACGAGCTGCCTCTTTCCCCGCTTTCCGCGCTGCAATTTTATGCAACGGCGCCCTATCCCTGCAGTTACCTGGACGGCCGCATCGCGCGCTCGCAAGTCGCCACACCCAGTCACCTGATCAATTCGGACGTCTACACGGACCTCGTCAAGGCGGGCTTCCGTCGCTCGGGCGTGTTCACCTACCGCCCGTATTGCGACGGCTGCCGCGCGTGCGTGCCGGTGCGCGTGCCGGTCGAGCGTTTTCAGCCGAACCGCACCCAGCGGCGTGTCTGGAAAAAGCACGGCGACCTGATCGCGACCGTATCGCCGCTGCACTACGACGAGGAGCATTACGTGCTGTATATGCGCTACCAGTCGGCGCGCCACGCAGGCGGCGGCATGGATCGCGACAGCCGGGACCAGTACGAGCAGTTCCTGCTGCAAAGCCGGATCAACTCGCGGCTCGTCGAGTTTCGCGAGCCGGCGCCGGGACGCCCCGACGCGCCGGGCGCGCTGCGCATGATCAGCATGATCGATATCCTCGGCGACGGCTTGTCGTCCGTGTATACGTTCTTCGAGCCGGACCTGCCGCACGCGAGCTTCGGCACCTACAACATTTACTGGCAGATCGAACAGGCACGCAGCCTGAATCTGCCTTACGTGTATCTCGGCTACTGGATTCGCGAAAGCCCGAAGATGGCATACAAGGCGAATTTCCGACCGCTCGAAGGCCTGATCGACGGGGCGTGGCGCGTGCTCGATCCGGCCAGCATCGAACTGCCGCCGGTCGATTTCGCGATGCACGGGCGACGCGGGCCGCTCAGGCCGTAGGCAAGTAGGCAAGGCGTGGCTGTCGCGAGCCACACCCTGGCAGCCTCATCAAGGTCCAAAGCCGGTAAAATAGCGGGTTCCCATTTTCCGGCCGTCCGGCTTCATCCCGTGCTCAGTTCCCTTTATCCGCTCATTCGCGCCCAACTCTTTCGCATGGACGCGGAAGACGCTCACCATCTGACCTTGCGCATGCTCGGCGCCGCCGGCCGCACCGGCCTCGCCGGCGCGCTCGCGGCGCGCGTGCCGGATTCGCCGCGCACCGTGATGGGCCTGACGTTCCGCAACCCGGTCGGACTCGCGGCGGGCCTCGACAAGGACGGCGCGTGCATCGACGGTCTGGCGGCACTCGGCTTCGGCTTCATCGAAGTGGGCACCGTGACGCCGCGCGCGCAGCCGGGCAATCCGCGCCCGCGCATGTTCCGGTTGCCGCAGGCAAACGCGGTGATCAACCGGATGGGCTTCAACAACGCCGGCGTCGACCAGTTCGTGAAGAACGTCCAGGCCGCGCGCTATCGCGGCGTCCTCGGCCTGAACATCGGCAAGAATGCCGACACGCCGATCGAGCGCGCCGCCGAAGACTATCTCTACTGCCTCGAACGCGTGTACCCGTTCGCGAGCTACGTCACGGTCAACATCTCGTCGCCGAATACGAAGAACCTGCGCCAGCTACAAGGCGCCGACGAACTCGACGCGCTGCTCGCCGCGCTGAAGGACAAGCAGCAACGCCTCGCCGACATGCACGGCAAGCTCGTGCCGCTCGCGCTGAAGATCGCCCCGGACCTCGACGACGAGCAGATCAAATCCATCGCGGACACCTTGCTGCGTCACCAGTTCGAAGGCGTGATCGCAACCAACACCACGCTGTCGCGCGCCGCCGTCACTGGCATGCCGCACGGCGACGAAGCCGGCGGCCTGTCGGGCAAGCCGGTGTTCGACGCCTCGAACGCGGTGATCCGCAAACTGCGCGCCGAAGTCGGCGAGGCGGTGCCGATCATCGGCGTCGGCGGGATCTTCTCGGGCGACGATGCGCGCGCCAAGCTCGCGGCCGGCGCGTCGCTGGTGCAGCTTTATACTGGTTTCATTTACCGCGGTCCGGCGCTCGTCGCCGAATGCGCGCAGGCGCTGCGCTGAGCATGCGCACCACCGGCGCATATAGACATAAACAGACGGTATTTAGGTTGCAATAGTCTCGTTTGCTATGCTCTCGACCGTCAAAACACCGGACGTATAAAGGAACACGATGAAATCAGGCCTGCTCAAGAAGCTTCTTGCCACCGCGCTGCTCGGCGCGTCGCTGGCCGCCGTCACCGCGCACGCGGCAGACCTGCTCGATCAGGTCAAGCAGCGCGGCACGCTGCGCATCGGTCTCGAGGGCACCTTCCCGCCGTTCAACTCGAAAGCGCCGTCGGGCGAGCTGGTCGGGTACGACGTCGACATCGCCAAGGCCGTCGCAGCCAAGCTCGGCGTGAAGCCGGAGTTCGTCACGACCGAGTGGAGCGGCATCATCGCCGGTCTGCAGGCGGGCAAGTTCGACGTGATCGTCAACCAGGTCGGCATCACCGACGCACGCAAGCAGACGCTCGACTTCTCGCCGGCGTACACGTACTCGGCCGCGCAGCTGATCCAGCGCAAGGACGACACGCGCCAGTTCCACTCGCTCGAAGACCTCAAGGGCAAGAAGCTCGGCGTCGGTCTCGGCACGAACTACATGGACATGGCGAAGGCGGTCCCCGGTATCGACGTGAAGACCTATCCGGGCGCGCCCGAGTATCTACGCGATCTGGCGGCCGGCCGGCTCGACGCGGCGTTGAACGACCGTCTGATGCTCGCCTACCTGCTGAAGAACTCGCCGCTGCCGCTGCGCACCGGCGCGAACGTCGGCCCGGGCAACCCGTCGGGCATTCCGTTCAAAAAGGGCAACCCGGAGTTCGCGAAGGCGATCGACGACGCCATGACCCAACTCGAGGCGGACGGGACCTTCACGAAGATCTCGGAGAAATGGTTCGGCATCGACGTCAGCAAGCCGATCAAGTAATACGCCTGCAGTCAAACGAAGGGCGGCATCGTGATGCGATGCCGCCCTTCGCGTTTCTGCGGGATGCAGCCGACCCACGCTTCAGCCCCCGCGTGACGGATACCCCAAGCCGCATCGCGCGAATCGCGCCTTAACGCGCGCCGAAGTTTATGATGTGCGCTTTGTGCGTCAATAAGAACACCGCCCATGTCCATCACTTCCCTGCTGCTCCAATCGCTGCCGGTGCTCGTACAAGGCGCCTTGCTGACGATCAAGTTCGCGATCCTTTCGATGATCTTCGGCCTGATCGGCGGCGCCGTGCTTGCGCTGATGGGCATCAGCCACAGCCGTCCGCTGAACTGGATCGCGCGCGTCTATGTGAGCGTGATGCGCGGCACGCCGCTGCTGGTGCAGATCTTCGTGATTTATTACGGTCTGCCGAGCTTCGGCATTTCGCTCGAGCCGACGCCGGCCGGCGTGATCGCGCTGTCGGCGAACGTCGCTGCCTATCTGTCGGAAAGCATGCGCGGCGCGATTCTGGGGATCCACCAGGGCCAGTGGCTCGCCTCGTACAGCCTCGGGCTGTCGCGGCGTCAGACGCTGCGCTACGTGATCGCGCCACAGGCGCTGCGCATCGCGGTGCCGAGTCTGTCGAACAGCCTGATCAGCCTGATCAAGGACACTTCGCTCGTGTCCGTGATCACCGTGACCGAGCTGTTGCGCAGCGCGCAGGAAATCATCGCGTCGACTTATCAGCCGCTGCCGCTCTACCTTGCGGCCGCCGCCGTGTACTGGGTGCTGTGCCAGGTGCTCGAATGGGCGCAGCGCTGGTACGAGCGGCGTCTGTCGCTGCCGACGCGGCACTGAGCGCCGCGCGCTCCTCTTCGTTCACACCCGCCGCTCACTCTCCAGCGAACCGGAGCCCCAACGCCGCGCGCGCCGCGTCGGCCATCGCGATCATCTGCCGCGACATGTCGTGCGGCATCAGCGGACTCTCCAGCCGGCCCGCGCGAATCAGCTCGCAGAAGTGCGCGGTCTCGTAGTTCAAACCACCGCCTTCGAACGGCTCGTCGAGTTCGACGACGCGGCCGTCCGCGTAGCGGATCGTCGCGCGCGACGGGTTCCACCACGGTTCGTGCAGGCTCACGTGACCGCCTTTGGCCATCAGCAGCGCATCGCCCTTGCCGTGCAGGTCCAGCCCGCAGAATAGTTGCGCGATGCCGCCGCGCGCGTGCTGGCTGTTCAGACTCGCGAACGTATCGACGCCGGTCGGGCCGAGCCGGCCGAACGTCTGCACGTCGCGCGGCGCGCCTAGCCAGTCGACCGCCAGAAACATCTCGTAGATGCCGATATCGAGCAGCGCGCCGCCCGCATGCTCGAACGACAGGGACGGATGATCGGCGGGCACGCCCGGCACCGAGCAACCCGCGCGCACGAGGCCGACTTCGCCGATCGGGTCGACCGCGAGGTGCTCGCGCAACTTTCTGTAGAGCGGATAGAACGGCGGCTTCATCGCTTCCATGAAGAGCCGTTGCGAAGCGCGCGCGGCCGCGAGCACGCGCTCGAGCTGCGGGCCGTTGATGCATGCGGGCTTCTCGCACAGCACGTGCAGGCCGGCTTGCATCGCGGCGATCGCATAATCGGCGTGACTGTCCTGCAGCGTCGCGATATAGAGCGCGTCGATGCCGCTCCCGAGCAGCGCGTCGAAGCTCTCGCAGACGCTGCCGCCGAACTCGCCGGCGAACGCGCGTGCCGGTTGCGCACGACGCGACCACAGCGCGGCGAGCCGTGCCTGCGGCACGCAGGCGAGCCCTTGCGCGAAGCGGCGCGCAATGCGGCCGGTTCCGACGATCCCCCAGCGGATCTCGCGCGTCGAAGTGGTGTCGTGCCGATGGGTCGGGTGAGCGTTGGCTGCGTACGGTGCCGCTGTCGTGTCTGTCATCGTGTGCAAAGGTCCATGCGGTTCGGAACAGCCGCTATTGTCGCGCATGCCGAACACGCATGCGGCGAACGCGGCAAACGCGAACCGCCCTTCGCCGCCTGCCCCACCGCCGGGCGCTGACAGATCTGCCGCGCCCGCGCTTACACCCGCGCCGGCGGCTCCGCGGAAAACCGGGCGGCGACCTCTTCGACGCTGTGGTCGATCATCGCGAACGACGCGATCTCGGCCTCCCTGGGATCGCGCCGCTCGATTGCCTCGATGACCCGCTGATGCGACGCAACAGCGGCCTCCCACAGTCCTTCCCGGTCGTCCACGATCGGATTGACGGTCGACAGCGCGCCGCGAATGATCGCCGCCATCTGCTTGAAGAACTGGTTGCCGCTCGCGATCAGGATGCGCGTATGGAATAGTTCGTCGGCTTCCCGATAGCCGGCCTCTCCCGGACGGGCCACGCGAAACGCCTCGAACGCCTCGCGAATCGCCGCGACGTCCGCGGCGCTGCCGCGCGCGGCCGCCTGCGCCGACGCGCGCGGTTCGATCAGGATGCGAAACTCGATGATGTCACGCAGGAACATCGGATCCGGCTTCGCGCGAAAACGCCAGTTGACGACGTCCTCGTCGATCATGCGCCAGTCGCTCATCGGCCGGATGCGCGTGCCGATCTTCGGCCGCACGTCGAGCATGTCACGCGCGAGCAGCATCGACAGCGCCTCGCGCATGACGGTGCGGCTCACGTCGAACTCCTTCGACAGCACGTCCTGCGGCGGCAGTATCGCGCCGTACTTTTCTTCGACGATGCCGGTGACGAGCCCGTCCATCACCTTGCTCACCAGCGAGCGATCCTTGTTTGCGTGTTCCATGGCATATCCCCGAAGCGGTGTTGTCCCCGCGTAGCCTGTTGACTGAAAGGCCCCTACGTATCGTTGTTATGCGAAAAGGATCGTTTTCCGATACGTTGCTAGCTTCGAAACGGATGCGCCAGTTGGGACACTTCCTGACAGGGTTATCCCTCTGAAGAATTGTTTCGTTCCTGTAACGCCGCCTGTTTCGCCTGGGGTCCGAGCTTGCTTTTCAGAGGGTGCCTGCATTGCCGGCTTTCATTTGTGCGACTACGCACGTTACGAGATGAAATTGTCTGACCTGCACGGGGTGGGACGTCCGCGTGCCGGCGCCCACAAACGGGTTACAACAGTTCGAACGTATTGACGAACGATGCGCCGTCGCGCTCGCGGCGCCGCTGACCGAAGCGCACCTGAGCGCCGCGCACTTGCCGCGTGAGACCAATGAACGGCACCCCGTGCTCGAGGTACGGCCCCTGCGTCTTGCGGAAACCGAACTGCTCGTAGAAGCCGCGCAAGCCAAGCGGTGCGCTCACCCGCGTGGCGCGGCCCGGCCAGCGCTCGGCAACCGCATCGAGCACACGTTCAATTAGCATTTCGGCGGTACCGTCGCCGCGCCGCAGCGGGCTCGTCAGCACCTTGTCGATCGTGACTTCCGGATCCTCGGAATCCCCGGGTTGCACCCGCGCATAGGCGAGCACCGGCATCGGCCGCGCCATGTCCTCGACCGCGAACACATGCAACGCCCGTTCGTCGCGACCGTCCGCGTCGAGGCACACATGCGACTGCTCGACGACGAATACCGCGCTGCGCGCCCGCAGCACGACATACAACTCACGTGCTGATAACTGATCGAATTCCAGCGTTCTCCAATTCATCACGCCCCCGGTGGACAGGATTCCCGGCGGAACCGGCGAGGCTTGCCGTACGCGATGGCATCTCGATCCATGACGGTCCCTCGACATGGATGACACGGTACGTGCGCGGAAGATGTGATTCCGTGCGCCATCGCACTGACGCTCCGGATTGACAATTCTTAAATACGAGTCAACCAGGCGCAGCCACCGCATGCGCGCCACGGTCACCGCACCGCCTCGACCGTGGACACAAAAATGACGTGCGGACACCCGTTCGACGTTGGCACTCAGCGGCAGACCTTTGAGCCAAGGGGAAGCATTGCATGAAGACCGCATTGAGACGCATCCTTTCCGAGTCCGCACGCATCGATGTCCCTGTGGATAGCCTTACCGACGACGCCGACCTCTATGCTGCCGGACTCTCATCGCTCGCGACCGTGCATCTGATGCTGGCGATCGAAGATGAGTTCAAAGTGGAAATTCCCGACCGTATGCTGACGCGGCACCTGTTCTCGAGCATCGACTCGATGGCCGCCGCGATAACGGAGTTGCAGCAGACCCAGGCGGCGGCGTGAGCGCCCCGCTGCTGGATCAAGCCACCGCCGAGGCGCGCGCATGAATCCGTGGCGGAGCTCAGGGCCTTCCGGCACGCAATGGCGTGAGCACTTGCCGCATGCGCTGCATCAGGGAGAACGCGTGTGGCAGGAGACCAACTGTCATGTCGATCTGTGGATCGAGTTGCTGCATAGCTTCGGACTCGATCCCTGCGCGGCGCTGGCGTTTACCGTCACGCAGGATTTCGAAGGCGATCAGTTCACGTTCCTCAGGTTTCCACTCGACGATCTCGACCGTCTGTATGGCACCGAGGTGCAGGAGCTCGCGATCTACGACTCGCTCGAAGCACACGTGCTCGCGCAGACGCTGCGCGGACACACCGTGCTCGTCGAAGCGGACCGCTACTATCTGCCCGATACGCGCGCGAACTCGTACCGCAGCCAGCATCGCAAGACCACCATCGGCATCGACTTCGTCGATGCCGCCGCGCGCCGTATCGGCTACTTCCACGACACGGGCTACCACCGGCTCGACGGCGAAGACTACGACGGCGTGTTTCGCAAGTTGCCGCATTTCGCCGCGCAGGCCGATCTGCTGTTTCCCCACGTCCAGTTCGCCAAGCAGGCGCGGCCCGCGCTCGAAGGCAACGCGCTCGCGGATGCGTCGGCGGAACTGCTCTGCGCGCATCTTCAGCGGCGTCCGTTGGTCAATCCAATTTCGCAATGGCGCGCCGCGTTTCCCGCGCACCTCGACGCACTGTTCGATCGCGACGAGGCGTACTTCCATCTGTATTCGTTCAATCTGATGCGGCAGCTCGGGGCGAACTTCGAGTTTCTGTCGAAGTATCTGCTGTGGCTGTTCGCGCAGGGCTTCGATATCCCGCCGACGATACCGGCCGCCGCGCAAAGTATCGCGTCGGAGTCGATGGTGATGCAGTTCCGGCTCACTCGCGCGATCTCGTGCGGCCGTCGCGATACGTGCGCGGACTGCTTCGACGTACTCGAAAGCGCTTATGAAAAGACGCTGTCGCCGCTAGCTGCGCTGGCGCGCTGAGGCATTGTCCAGGCCGTCGGTCCGTGGCGTCCGAACGAGTTGCCCGGCGGCGCGCCGCATGCATGCGACACGATTGATCTGACCAGGCAGCTTCAGGACGACGACGAGGTTGTTTCGTGGGTGTTACGTTTCGTCGATTCCCACGATGTCGATACGTGTCACGCGCCACTTGTTGCGGCGACGGCGTTTCGTCTCTGCGATGGCGCGATGCCGTGCGCGCGATGTCACGATTGCAACGTCATACGATGCCGCCATCGGCTGCAGCCAGATCGTCTTCGAAGCGTTTCATCTGCCCGAGCGTAGTGTGCATGCGATGCTGCCGCTGCTTGCGCTCGCTCCGGCTGCCGATCATGCATGCGGCATTGCAGCAAGAAGTCGTTGCACCGGCATCGAAGGCATCCTTTAAAGCCGCTGAAACATTCGCGGCAGCCACGGTGCAGTCCGTGCGATCCATGCCTTATCCGCCATCTTCTACGGGCGGTGGTCATCCGGTACTAACCACGTGCCTGCGAAACGCGCCAATAGCTCGCTTCGCGCGCCTCGAACTGTCTGCTTGGGCAACTCACTGTTGGCTCGAACGCGACTGTCACCGCCTCTGAAAGGCCTTTCGTTCGGCTGCGTGCATATCGCATTTAACACTTTTGAATCATTTCTGGCACGCCGCGAGGAACCCGTCAAGCCGTGCATGCGGCGGCAGGTTCAAAACTGAGACGGCTTCCACAGCCCCCGGTTTTTGACCGCGAAGCCTTTGATATCAAGGGATTTGCCGAATCCCAAAGTTTTCATGCCATGCATTCTGCGCCGGCCGGGGTTTGCAGAATTGAAACAAAAAGCCATTTTTGGCTTCGCGACGTCCCTGGGGTTTCTTCGCTGCGCCGCATCAGGACGCGTTTCCCCTAACGTTGGCACGGTCCTCGCTATTACCTCTGCGCAACAGAGTGCGACCGCACACGAGCGCAACAACAGAGGCGGCAGCACAGAGGCCTTAAACGGGGCCGATGCCGTTCATCCTAGCTGCTCGCCAGGCAGCCAGTCCCCAGGATGCGGGCATCGGATCAAAGAAACGGAGAAAGTCACGCGACGCGCGACTTTCATGCGAGGACCGATCATGTTGACACTTCAATCCGATCTGCACGGTAACCATCTGCTGGGCGCATTGCCGTCGCACGAATGGCAAGCGCTAGCTCCACACCTCGAACTGGTTCATCTGCGCACCGAGCAACTGCTGTGCGACTCGGGTCAACGGATCCATCATGTGTACTTCCCCACCACCGCGATCATCTCGATGCTCTCGACGATGGAAGACGGCAGCTCCGTCGAGATCGCAGCGGTCGGCCGCGAAGGCATGACCGGCGTGCCGGTCCTCACGGGCGGCGAGACCATGCCGAACCGCGTGCAGGTGCAATGCGCGGGCTTCGCGTACCGGATGAGCGCACAGGCGCTCAAGCAGCAGTTCTCGCGCTCCGACTTCCTGCGCCGCCTGATGCTGCTGTATATGCACGCGCTTCTGACTCAGGTCGCGCAGACCGCCGCGTGCAATCGCCATCACGCGCTCAACAAGCAACTGTGCCGGTGGCTGCTCATCGAAGTGGACCGCGTCGCGTCGAACGATCTGACGGTCACGCAACAACTGATCGCCGACATGCTCGGCGTGCGCCGCGAAGGCATCACCGAGGCGGCCGGCAAGCTGCATGACGAAGGCCTGATTCATCATAGCCGCGGCCATATCAAAGTGCTCGACCGCAAGGGCCTCGAAGCCCGCGCATGCGAATGCTATGGGCTCGTGAAGCGCGAATTCGATCGTCTGCTGCCGCGACTGCGCCAGGCCGAGGCCGTTGAATAAAGCGGCAAGTTGCTCGATGATTGGGTTGATCTGGGCGATGCTCAGGACGACTCCGCGCTGTCTCGGCGCGCTCTTCTTGATCGCGGGCGGCCTGCATCGAATGGATGCGGTGTCGCGTCTGTGATTCGGTTACTCGACGCTGATTTCAGGCGCGCTGATCATCGCGAGCCGCGGCATCATGCACGTCGTGCTGCGCTTCCTACGCCGCGGCATGAACATGCGCACCGTCGCGATCGTCGGCGCGCCGGGCTTTGCGCGCATCGCGGCGCGACCACCAAGATCGAAAGGATGGAAGCACGCGGGAAGTTCGGCCTGTCCTATATCCATAACTGGTCGTTCTGGTTCGACAAGGGCTTTGCCGGTCGCAATGCGTTCTGATAAATGCCCGACCGTCTTTGCGCAAGAACTCGCAGAACCGGCTCACACCTCGCACACGTCGCCACAAATAAAAACGCCAACGCTTGCGGCCCGATCAGCCGCAAGCGTTGGCGCACAGGGAAAACCACGGCGGCAAACCACGTCCTCCAACGGTTCGCCGCTCCAGGACCCCTCTACAGGAACACGCTGACGTCGGTCTGAAACCGCACCGCGAGCGCTTTGGCGACTTTCTTGCTGATCGCGCGGCGCCCCGCGAGAATATCGCTGACGACGGTCGGCGATGCGATGCCGGCCAGATCCTTCTGCTTGAGCCCATGCGTGATCAGCAAATGGCGCAGCACTTCGCGCGGCTCCGCTCTCGGAACCGTCAGGTTGCGCGCTTGCCAATGAACGATCAATTCCTTCACGATCGCGTGCAGATCGGCGAGTGGATCGTTGTCGTTGCCGCTCAGATGATCGGACAGCGAGTTGGCAACGCGCACCATCTGCTGATAATCCTGTTCGGTGCGAATCGGCGTGATCGGCAACTGGCTTTGCAGCGAAGCCCAGGTTGCGGAGATGTCGGGAAAGGGTCCCGGAAGGCGATCGGCATTCATTTGTTTAGATTTGTCCTCGTCCAAAAGCCGCCTGCGCGTTCATCGATGACGCGCGACGACTGCCTGTTGTAGTGAATCGCCGTTGCACGCTGAACTGCCGGCACGGCGAACATCGCAGTGAGGCAGTCCTGCGGACACGATAGCGAACGTCTGCTTCAGGTCGTTATGGCCACGCGAGGCATGCTGCGCCGACGAATGACTCGCCCGTAACGCGTGACGCGCACCCCGATTTCGTTTTTTAGGTCCAACCTTACCTGCTTGACGAGGGCCCGCCGCAGCGGGCCTTGCACGCGCGGCGCGTATCGAGCGATACGCGCTGCCCACGCAAAGCGCGAAGCGCACGCGCCCACACCAACAGCCGCCCGGACGCGTTGGTCAGAACGGCTCCTTACTACCCGTTGCAAAATCACTGCACGACTGCGAAAAAAACCTTGGCCTCTCCTTTCTGAAACATCGCGTGGCGAGAACCGCGAACGAGCCTCGCCTCAGTGCTCCCACCTGCTTTTCGGCGCGGCGTCGTCGGCCCAGCCGAATTCCCGGGTTAAGAGATCGGGCTGCGCCCACTCCATCCGATCTGCGAACTCCACCGCCGAGCGGCGCCGACCATCCGCCGAAATCGTGCGCGTGACCTCGGCCATGAACGCGCGCCGGAATACCCGCGCCGAAAACCGCTCGGCATTCGCGCGACAGGCCGCCGGCGTGATGTACGCGCTCAGCCGCTCGAAGCGATCGATCGCATCGAGCATCGACACGACCGTCTGGCGCGTGAAGAAAACGCCGGTAGGATGCGGGTCGCCGACCGGCACCACCGTTTCGAGCGCGCCGCCCTTGCCGAACGCAATCACCGGTGTGCCGCAGGCCTGCGCTTCGAGCGGCACGATGCCGAAATCCTCCTCGGCGGCAAACACGAAGGCACGCGCGCGTGCCAGATAGTCCTTCAATACGTCGAACGGCTGAGAGCCGAGGATCGTCACGTTCGATCCGGCCTTCGCGCGAACTGACGCCATCTGCGGCCCATCGCCAATCACGATCAGCTTGCGCTGCGGCGTGGCGCTGAACGCCTCGACGATCAGATCGATGCGTTTGTGCGGCACCATCCGCGACACGGTCAGATAAAAATCGTCTTTCTCGGTGCGCAATTCGAACTCGTTCACGTCGACGGGCGGCGGGATCACCGCGGCATCGCGCCGATACGTTTTCATCATGCACCGCGCGACGGATTGCGAATTCGCGATCAATCGATCGACCCCGTTCGAGGACTGCGCATCCCAGCCGCGCAGATAATGCAGCATCACACGCGCGGCCCACGACTTCGGCCCGCTCATCAGATTCGCTTCGCGCAGACACTGATGCTGCAGATCCCACGCGTAGCGCATCAGCGAATGCACGTAACTGATGTGTGTCTGCCCGGGACCGACCATCACGCCCTTTGCGACCGCGCGAGAACTGGTGATGATCAGCTCGTAGCTCGACAGATCGAACCGTTCGACGGCGAGCGGCATCAAGGGCAAATACGCGCGATAGCGAGTGCGCGCAAACGGCAAACGTTGAATGAACGACGTGGTGACCGGCTTACCTGCAACCGGCTTGCGATCTTCGAGAAAATCGACGACGCTGAAAAGATCGGCGTCGGGAAAGCACTCGATGATCTGCTCGAGCACTTTCTCGGCGCCGCCGGCGGCGACGAGCCAATCGTGCACGATCGCCACTTTCATATTCCGCTCCGCCCGTCAGAAAACGCCGCATGGCCTTGGAGAAGAGTGTATGTGCCGCGTTCCTGGCTGTGCGTGCGCGTGCCCACATTCGACGTACGAGAGTGCGCGAATAATTCAAAGCGTCCGTTCGCCGCTGCGAATGCGCGGCTTCATCCGTTCGCTTTGCGCTGAGCCCAACGCCTGACGCATAAAAAAACGCGAGTGAGCCGTTGGAACGGCTCACTCGCGTCACAGCGAATGCAAACGCAGTCCGCTTAATTCTGGCCGTACGTGATCGTCTGGACGCCGGTGTCCGTGCCGAGCAGACAGAGGTTCGCTCCGCGGACCGCGAACAGGCCGACCGTCACGACGCCGGGCCACGCATTGATATGCGCTTCCAGCGTGCGCGGGTCGCTGATGCTCAAGCCCTTCACGTCGATGATCTCGTTACCGTTGTCGGTGATGAACGGCACGCCCTCTTTCGTCACGCGCACGACGGGCACGCCGCCGAGCGCCGTCACGCGACGGCCGATCGCGGTGCGCGCCATCGGCACGACTTCGATCGGCAGCGGGAATTTGCCGAGCGTCTCGACGACCTTGCTCGCATCCGCGATGCAGACGAACACCTCCGACACCGACGCGACGATCTTCTCGCGCGTGAGCGCGCCGCCGCCGCCCTTGATCATCGCGCCGCTGCGATCGATTTCGTCGGCGCCATCGACGTACACCGGCAGCGAATCGATTTCATTCAGATCGAGCACCTTGAAGCCGTGCGATTGCAAACGCGCGGTCGTGGCGAGCGAACTCGACACCGCGCCGCGATAGCGGGATCGGGTGGCGGCCAGCGCGTCGATGAAGCAGTTCGCGGTGGAGCCCGTGCCGACACCGATCACCGAGCCTTGCGGCACGTTGGCGTTGACGTAATCGGCGGCGGCCTGGCCAACCAGTTGCTTGAGTTCGTCTTGAGTCATGGCAGAGGCGGGAGAAGCGTGAAAAACCCGTAGTTTACCGGAGTGGCGCGCAGAGAGCGGGGTTTGGATGGACCGGTGCCGCGGACGGCGCTGGTTTGCCGGACAGCATTGGAGACATATCGCCGAGGATTCTGGAATGCCGCGGGAGAATCATGGAGATGCTGAACAATCGGCAAAGCAAAGCGCCCGGAACCACAACCGCGTCCCGGGCGCCAACCGATCTGCCGACAGCAGGAGCGACGATCACAACTACTTCTTCACCGCCCTTTGCCGCACCGCCTCGAACAGGCACACCCCGCTCGCCACGGACACATTCAAACTCTCCACCGTCCCCGCCATCGGAATGTGCATGACGACATCGCAGGTCTCACGCGTCAGACGCCGCATGCCCTCGCCTTCGGCGCCCATCACGAGCGCCACCGGCCCATCGAGTTCCGTTTCGTAGACACTTTTCTGCGCGTCGCCAGCCGTGCCGACCACCCAGACACCCGCGTCCTTGAGCTCGCGCAGCGCGCGCGCCAGATTCGTGACCGTGATGTACGGCACGGTGTCGGCGGCGCCGCTCGCCACCTTCGCTGCGGTCGCGTTCAATCCCACCGCGCGATCGCGCGGCGCAATCACCGCATGCGCGCCGGCCGCGTCGGCGACGCGCAGGCAAGCGCCGAGATTGTGCGGATCGGTCACGCCGTCGAGCACCAGAATCAGCGGTGAGCCGCTGATGCCGTCGAGCAATTCTGCGAGATTCTGCGCGAGCGGCAGATCGCCCGCGCGCGCGACCACACCCTGATGACGTTCCGTTCGCGCGAGGCCCCACAGGCGCGTTTCGTCGGCGGCGATCAGACGCACGCCCGCGTCCTTCGCGGCCTGCAGGAATTCGGTCATACGACGGTCCTTGCGCGTCGCGTCGTAATAGACATCCTCGACCGTCGACGCATCGTGCCGGATACGCGCGGTCACTGCGTGGAAACCGTATAAAACCTTGTGACGTGCCATGACTGAACAACCTTTGATTGGGCGCGCATTCAACGCGCGCCGCAGTGATGAATATGAAACCGAAAGGCAGACCGCGCGCAACCGGCACCTGTTCACGTGCCCGTTGCGCGCGGTCCCGGCGCTGCGACAGCCTCAGCGCTTCTTGCGTGCCTGCTTGGACGCCGCCTTGCTCGCAGCACCATGCTTCTTCGCCGCGCCACGCGCCGCGCGCGCTTCCTTGACCGCCGCGCTCTGCGCGGGCGCGGCCTTCTTGTGCCGCGGACCCGGCACTGACGCGCCGCGTTCCGCCGGCGGCAATGCGCGCACGCGTGCGCCAGCGCCTTCGCTCCTGTCCGCCGCGATGCCGCGTGCCACGGGCGGCTTGATCGGCGTATCGCGCACGAGGCGGAAGTCGATCTTGCGCGCGTCGAGATCGACGCGGCTCACCTGCACGCGCACACGATCCGATAGCCGGTAGCGAATGCCGGTGCGCTCGCCGCGCAGTTCGTTCTTGATCTCGTCGTACTGGAAATAGTCGGAGCCGAGTTCGGTCACATGCACGAGACCTTCGATGAACAGCGAATCGAGTTGCACGAAAATGCCAAACGACGTGACGCCGTTGACCATGCCGCCATATTCCTCGCCGAGCTTGTCGCGCATGAAATAGCACTTGAGCCATGCTTCGACGTCGCGCGATGCTTCGTCCGCGCGGCGCTCGTTTGCCGAGCAATGCAGCCCGAGCTCTTCCCAGATCGCCACGTTGTTCCCGCGAGCGCGTGGGCCGCGCTTTTCCTCGTCGGCCTGCTGCATCGCGCGGGCGCGCGGCGACAGCGCGGTATTCAGCTCGACGCCGTCCGGCGGCTGAGGGTGATACTTGCGGCCTTGCAGGATCGCGTAGATCGCGCGATGGGTGAGCAGATCGGGATAGCGTCGAATCGGGCTCGTGAAGTGCGCGTAGGCCTCGTAGGCGAGACCGAAGTGGCCGATGTTGTCGGGGCTGTAGACCGCCTGCTGCATCGAGCGCAGCAGCATCGTCTGCAGCATCGACGCGTCGGGCCGGTCGCGGATCTGCGCCATCAATGCAGCGTAGTCGCTCGCGTGCGGCGAGTCACCGCCACCGAGCGTCAAGCCCATACCGCGCAGGAACGTGCGAAGGTTCTCGAGCTTTTCCGCGCTGGGGCCCGCATGCACGCGGAACAGGCCCGGATGCTTGTGGCGCTTGAGAAAGTCCGCGGCGCACACGTTCGCGGCCAGCATGCATTCCTCGATCAGCTTGTGCGCGTCGTTGCGCGTGCGCGGCACGATCTGCTCGATCTTGCCCTGTGCATTGCAGACGATGTACGTCTCAGTCGTATCGAAGTCGATCGCGCCACGCTTCTGGCGCGCCGCGAACAGCGCCTTGTAGACGCCGTACAGATTCTGCAACTGCGGCAACAACGCGGCGCGACGGGTCGCTTCCGGGCCCTTGGTGTTCGTCAGCACCGCGGCGACTTCGGTGTAGGTCAGCCGCGCGGCCGAATGCATGACACCCGGATAGAACTGATACGCCTTCACGTCGCCGCGCGCGGTGACGATCATGTCGCACACGAGCACGCAGCGGTCGACTTGCGGATTCAGCGAGCACAATCCGTTCGACAGCTTCTCCGGCAGCATCGGAATCACACGGCGCGGGAAATACACCGACGTGCTGCGCTCGATCGCGTCGGCGTCGAGCCCGCTTTGCGGATGCACGTAGTGCGACACGTCGGCGATCGCGACGATCAGGCGGAAACCGTCGCCGCGGCCGACTTTCACCGGCTCGCAATAGACGGCGTCGTCGAAGTCGCGCGCGTCCTCGCCGTCGATCGTGACGAGCGGCACGTCGCGCAGATCGACGCGATGGCGGATGTCGGCCGGGCGCACTTCGTCGGGCAGCTTCGCCGCTTCGGCGAGCGCGGCCTCGCTGAACTCGTGCGGCACGCCGTACTTGCGCACCGCGATTTCGATTTCCATGCCTGGGTCGTCGATATCGCCCAGCACTTCCACCACGCGGCCGAGCGGCTGCGAATGACGGCTCGGGAAATCGGTCAGCTCGACCACCACGACCTGGCCGACCTTCGCCTTGCGGGTGTTCTGCGTGATCAGGATGTCGTGGCCGATGCGCTTGTCTTCGGGCGCGACGATCAGCGCGCCGTTCTCGTTGAGCAGACGGCCGATCACGCGTTTGTTCGCGCGGTCCGTGACCTCGACGATGTGCCCTTCCGGCCGCCCGCGCCGGTCATAACCGACGATGCGCGCGAGCACGCGGTCGTTGTGCATCACCTTCTGCATCTCGCCGTTGGGCAGGAACAGGTCGTCCTGGCCGTCGTCGCGAATCAGGAAGCCGTAGCCGTCGCGATGGCCCTGCACGCGGCCCGCGACGAAGTTCGACGGATGGGTCAATTGATAGAGGTTGCGCTGATCGAGCCGGATCTGGCCGTCGCGCTCCATTGCGCCGAGACGCTTGAAAAATCCTTCGCGCTCCTGGCGCTTGATCGACAGGGCTTCGGCGATGTCGTTCGCGGCAAGCGGCGTTTCACTCGTGCGCAGCACGCCGAGGATTTCTTCGCGGCTTGGAATCGGATACGGAAATTTGCTCAAGGGCTTGTCGATGATTTTTTCTCGTTGCATGGACGTCGGTCGGCGATGTGGTCCGGCCTGGAGGGCGTTTGCGTAATGCGCGCAGTCGCGCTCGGTTGCATCTGCAGCGCGGCGGCGCTGCCTCGGTCATTGCACCTGCTGCTTCTTGCTCTACTGCGATTGCACCGGAAACTGCCGGGGTCGAGCTCGTTCAACGCCGGGGCGACGCACGTATTGCCGAGCACACCAGGACACTCGCGCCGGGACCCCGGATGTGCATCGTGCCAACGAACTACTGCGAGGCATTCTAACACCCGTGTGGCGCGCCACGCGGGCCTGTGGCGGTCGTTTGGCCGCGTAGTGCGCGGACTCCCCGCGGGGGTGGATCGGCTTTGGCAAATCGCTTGACAGGTCGGAACCGGTCGCTATAATGGCGGTCTTTGCTGTTCATCACCTGCCCAGGTGGCGAAATTGGTAGACGCACTAGGTTCAGGTCCTAGCGGTGGCAACACTGTGGAGGTTCGAGTCCTCTCTTGGGCACCAGATTCAAAATAGAGCCGCCTTCTGGCGGCTCTATTTTTTGTGCAACACCCGGCGATCGATCGATGCTGTTTGCGTTTCGATTACCGGATGAGCAGGACGGCGGTCCGGTAGCGATTGCATCACCTCGTCGCTGCGCGTTCAACCGGGCGGATGATAAAGACAGGTTTGTTTGAAGCAGGGATTGACAAACTTAATCATCTTGCTAAAATAGCGGTCTAGCTTGAAGACGTGCCCAGGTGGCGGAATTGGTAGACGCACTAGGTTCAGGTCCTAGCGGTGGCAACACCGTGGAGGTTCGAGTCCTCTCCTGGGCACCACAAGTTGTTCCGGCGTTAGCCGAAGTAGTTCGAGAAACCCCGTAAGATCGAAGTCTTACGGGGTTTTTTGTTTTTGTCGTTCACCTTTCTCATACCCGCCTGCCAAAGCATCGGCCCACTGCTATAGCGCAAACAACTGCCCGAGTTGCGGCTCGCTATCGCGCACGCCAGCAAGCCGTAACGCATGCCAGGCCATTGCGAAGTTGCTCGATATCACGGGCTTGCCTGTGGTCTCCTCCAGGTGCGGAATCAACGCGGCAACCCGCAGGCTCGTGCAGGAGACGAACACCGCGTCCGCATCGGCGTGGCGCGCCAGCTGTTCAATCGCCGCGCGTATTGAAGACGCATCGATGCGGGCAACCGCGTTGTCGTCTGCATGCTCGAACGACGCGATGCGGGTCACGGCAACACCGCGTGCCTCGATGTAGTCGCGCATGAAGTCGTTGATGGACCGGATATACGGTGTCAATAATGCGACGCGCCGCACCTGTAGCACGGCAAGCGCGGCGAGCGCAGCCGTGATCGGCGTCGTGCAGGCGATGCCGGGACGCGCCTCGCGTGTGCGGCCAAACACGGGCTCCTCGCCGATCACCATGGACGCAGACGTGCAGCCGAACGCCACGACGTCGAGCCGCTCGCCGGGCAGAAGCAATCCAACCGCGGGCGCGATGCGCGACTCGATTTCCGCTAGCCGGGCCGGCGTGATATCCGGCGAATTCTGCAAGCGGCTTTCATAGAAGGCTACGCCGTCCTGCCGCAGCAGTTGACGCCATTCATGTTCGATCGTGTGGTCGGTGGCCAGCACGACGAGGCCGATCGCCGCGCGACTCGCGATGCCGTCGTCGAGCGTGAATTCGAGCTTCGTGTAGGCGTCGTGCCGCAGTGAGGTCGTGCTCATTTCATCGTCATCCCTGTCAGGCCCAGCTCGGGTGGGCGTCCCGCCATGATGTCGGCGAGCAGTTTCGCGGTACCGCAAGACATCGTCCATCCCATGTGGCCGTGACCCGTGTTCAGAAACAGATTGCGGTGGCGCGTGCGGCCGATCAGCGGGGTGCCTTCAGGCGTCATCGGACGCAGCCCCGCCCAGTAGCTCGGCTTCGTGTAGTCCGCGCCGTCGGGAAACAGCTCGCGCGCCGTGCGCAGGATCGGCGCGAAGTCAGCGGGCGTGTGGCGTGTGTCATAGCCTGCAAATTCGGCCGTCGCGGTAAAGCGAAGCCGCGCGCCGAAGCGCGCCCACGCAACGAGATGGTTTTCATCCACGCCACCGATCTGCGGGGGACGGTGTTCCGCTCCGGCGGGAAAGGTTGCCGAGTAGCCCTTGACGGGATAGACGGCGAGCCGGTAACCGAGCGGGCGCGCGAGAATCGGCGAATACGAGCCGAGCGCGAGCACGTAGTCGTCGCCGGCGATCAGGCCCGCCGGCGTGCGAACACCCGTTATTGCATCGCCCGCCGCTTCGAGGCGGCTGATCGGGGTGTCGAACATGAAGCGCACGCCAAGCCGCTCGCAGACTTTCTGCAGTTCGCGGGTGAACTGGTAGGCATCGCCGCTCTCGTCAGTCGGGCAGTAAATCGCGCCGGCAATCGTGTCGCGCGCATGCCCGAGCGCCGGCTCGCGCGCGAGCGCCTGCGCGGTGTCCAGCGTTTCGAGCGGCAGGCCATTGTCGACGAGGATCGACATGTTGGAGCGGCCGCGTTCGAACGATGCCGCGTCACGATAGAGATACAGCAGGCCGCGGCGGATCCCGTCGTATTGCAGTTGCTCCCTTGCGCTCACCTGCCGCAGCTGATCCTGAGCGTAACGGCACAGCCTGACCTTGCGCGTAGTGTTTTCGCGCGAGCGCGCGGCGGTGCAGTTGCGCAGGAATAGCGCGCACCAGGCCCACATGTGCGGATCGGCGCTCAAGCGCAGACGCAGCGCCTGTCCTTCGACGAACAGCGATTTCAGCAGGATCTTCGGTGCGCGCGGCGAAGCCCACGTGTACGAATGCCCCGGCGCGACGAGTCCGGCATTCGCAAAGCTGGTTTCGAGCGCAACGCCCGGCCGGCGATCGAGCACGGTGACGGCGCGACCGTCCATCGCGAGGTAGTACGCGGTGGTGACGCCCGCAATGCCCGCGCCAAGCACGATGCTCGTCATGCGCGCCCCCCTGCTGTCGTTGACAAAATATTAGTCCGTAGCCGCTTTTGCGGGGGTTTTATACGCGCATACCCTATAACGGTCAGGCGTTCTTCGAGTTCTATCATTGAGGAGGCATTCTTGTGCCGGCACTGCGCGAACTCTGCACGACAGGCTCGCGCCACGCGTAACGATCCGTTATGTTCAGCTAACTGACCGCTGGCCTACCCGCCTCGCGGGATGGTCCGGTCGGCTTCACAGTCAGGAGCCACGAACATGAATATTCAGAACAATGGCAAGCCCGACGCCGCGCGCATCTTGCGGCAATCCCTCGGTGCCGCGGTGGTCGGACTCGCGACATTCGCGGCGCTCGTCCCACAGGCGGCGCAGGGGCAGACCATCAAGATCGGCGTGCCCGTGCCGCTTTCGGGCAGCAGCGCCAATGCCGGCACCGATATCCTCAACGGCGCCAAGCTGGCTGCCGCGAAAATCAATGCGGCGGGCGGCGTGCTCGGCAAGCAGATCGAGCTCGTACCGGAGGATGACGCCTGTGACGCGCAAACCGCTGTGCAGGCTGCGCAGAAACTGGTCGATGCGGGCGTGGTCGCGGTGGCGGGCGGCTACTGCTCCAGCGCCGCGCTTCCGGAGTTGACGACGTTCCATCGGGCCGGCATTCCGTATGTACTGGATGCGTCGACCAATCCGAAGCTCACCGAAATGGGCTACGACAACGTGTTCCGCACCATTGGTCGCGACGATCAACAGGGCCCGTTCGCGGCCAGCTTCATCAAGAACTCGCTGAACGCGAAACGCGTGGCCGTCATCGACGACAACACGACTTACTCGAAGGGGCTCGCCCAGAACACAGTCGAGGCGCTCAAGAAAGACGGCGTCGACGTCGTCTACGCCGACTCGATCACGCCGGGCCAGATGGACTACTCACCGACGCTCACCAAGGTCGCGTCGCTCAAGCCTGACGTCATCTACTACACCGGCTACTTCTCGGAAGCGGGGCTGATCGTCAAGGAGGCGCGGCAACTGGGCCTGAAGATGACCCTTATGGGCGGCGATGGAACGAACGACCCGACGCTCATGAAAACGGCGGGCCCGGCGGCCGACGGCATGATCATCACCACCTCGCCGCTGGCGCAATTCCTGTCGGGCGCCCACGGCTACGTCGACGACTACACCAAGGCCTACGGCCAGGGACCGGGACCCTATTCCGTGTACGAATACGATGCAGTCGGCGTCACGGCCAAGGCGATTGCCGATGCGAAATCGACCACGCCGGCGGCGATCATCGCAGCGCTTCACAAGGTCAAGGACTATCCGGGGCTGACGGGGACGATCGGGTTCAATCCAAAGGGCGACCGCAGCCGCGCGGTTTATATCACGGTCATCGTGCGCAACGACCAGTTCGAGGCTTATCAGCGACAGGACGCGGCGGGCAAATGGGTGGCAATGAAGTAGGCACGGCGGCGTATCCGTTGCGGCCATGAGCACCTTTTTCCAGTTCGTCGTCGAAGGGCTGACGATCGGTTCGTTCTATGCGCTCGTGGCCCTCGGTTACACGATGGTCTACGGCATCATCCGGCTGATCAACTTTGCGCACGGCGACCTGTTCATGGTCGGCGCGTTCGTCGGATGGACCAGCCTCGCGACGCTCGCGAGCGCGCGGTTGCCGCTTGCGTTCGCACTGGCCGCTGCTTTCGTGAGCGCGGCGGTCGTGACGGGGGCGCTCGGCGTCGCCATCGCGCGTGTCGCCTATCAGCCGTTGCTGCGCGCACCGCGGCTGTCGATCCTGATTACCGCGCTGGGCATGTCGCTGGTGCTCGAAAACGCCGTATTGCTGAGCTATGGCGCGGGCTTCAGGACCTATCCGCACCTGCTCACCCAGGCGGGGCTGAACCTGCTCGAGGTCCAGATCACGTTTGCGCAGATCGGTATCATCGCCGCCAGCTTCGTGCTGATGCTGGGTCTCTATTTTTTCGTGCATTACACGTTCCTCGGCACCGCGATGCGCGCGCTCGCCATCGACCAGGATGCGGCGCGCCTGATGGGCATCAACGTCGAGCGGCTGATCCAGCTCACCTTCTTCATCGGCTCCGCGCTCGCTGCCGTCGCGGGCGTGATGGAAGGTCTCTTTTACACGCAGATCAACTTTTTCATGGGCTTCGTGCTCGGTCTGCGCGCGTTTACCGCAGCGGTTCTGGGCGGCATCGGCAACATTCCGGGCGCCATGGCGGGCGGCTTCCTGATCGGTCTGCTCGAAGCGTTCGGCGCGGGCTATGTGTCGTCGCAATGGACGGATGTCTTCGTGTTCGGCGTGCTGATCGCCGTGCTCGTGATAAAGCCGACGGGCCTGTTCGGCGAACGCGTCGTCGAGAGGATGTAGCCGATGAGCGCGCCGGCTTTCCTGCCGCGTTGGCGCGTGCCCATCGTCATCGGCCTGCTGGCGGCGGCCGTCGCGCTGCCCGCGTTCGCGAGCGGCTATCTCGTCAACGTCGCGCTCACGATCATTACCTATTCGATCCTCGGCCTTGGCCTGAACATCGTCGTCGGCTACGCGGGACTGCTGGACCTCGGCTACGCGGCATTCTTCGCGATCGGCGCCTATACGACGGCACTGCTCCAAACGCTGCTGCATTTCTCGTTCTGGGCGACGCTGCCGTTCAGCCTCGCGATTGCCGGGGTGTCGGGGATCGTGATCGGCTACCCGACGTTGCGGCTGCGCAGCGACTATCTGGCGATCGTCACGCTCGGCTTCGGCGAGATTACCCGCATCATCGCGACCAACCTGGAGATCACGGGCGGACCGAACGGCATCTACGGCATTGCGAGCCCCACTCTGTTCGGCTTTGAAATCAGCTCACCTCAGGCGGTCTACGAACTGGGCATGGCGTTCTTCCTCGTCGTGCTGCTGTTCGCCATCCGGCTCGGCCAGTCGCGGCTCGGGCGCGCGTGGACCAGCATCCGCGAAGACGAAGCGGCCGCCGAGGCGGTCGGCGTGCCGACCTTGCGCGTGAAGCTGCTCGCGTACGTGATGGGCGCGCTGATCGGCGGGATAGGCGGCAGCCTATTCGCCGCGCGCTTCGGCACCATCGATCCCACCGGTTTCACCTATCTTCAGTCCGTGACGATTCTGATCATCGTCGTCCTCGGCGGGCGCGGCAGCATTCCCGGGGTGATTCTCGGCGCGGTCATCGTCGCCGGCGTGCCGGAGCTGCTGCGTTTTCTGAACCTCTGGCGCATCTTCGGCTTTGCTGTCGCACTCGTTGCACTCATGTTGCTGCGGCCGCAGGGCTTATGGCCCGTGCGCGCGAAGCGCGCGATGCCGCGCACGCATCCGCCGGGCGAGCCGGCTCCGCCCGCGCCGACGCTCGAGGCCCGGCAGGGCGAAACACTGCTCGAGGTTCGGGACCTGGTGTGCCGCTTCGGCGGCGTGCTGGCCATCGGCGGAATCAGCTTCGCCGTTCGCGGCGGCGAAATTCTCGCGCTCATTGGTCCGAACGGCGCGGGCAAGACCACGGTCTTCAACTGCCTGACAGGCGTGATCCGCCCGAGCGCGGGACGCATCTTCTGGTGCGGGTCTCCCCTCGGCAGCGGCGCGCCGCACCGCAACGTGCATCGCGGTATCGCCCGTACGTTTCAGGGCATTCGCCTGTTCGCACACATGAGCGCATTCGAGAACGTACTGATTGGCATGGACCACCGGCTGCACACGCCCCTTGTCGCCGAACTGGCGGGTACGCCGTCCGCGCATGCGGAAGCGGCCGAACACGAGTCGCAAGGCATGCGCTGGCTCGCGATGGTCGGGCTGTCCGCGCGCGCGAGCGAATACGCAGCCGATTTGCCCTACGGCGACCAGCGGCGGCTCGAAATCGCCCGCGCGCTCGCCAGCAATCCGCGCCTGCTGTTGCTGGACGAGCCGGCGGCCGGAATGAATCCGACCGAAAAGCTCGCGTTGATGGAGTTGATCCGCCGCATCCGCGGGCTGGGCGTCACGGTATTGCTGATCGAGCACGACATGACGCTGGTGATGGGCGTGTCGGACCGGATCATCGTGATGGATCATGGCGTGATCATCGCTGAAGGGCCGCCGGCGCAGATCCAGAGCGATCAACGGGTGATCGACGCCTATCTCGGCACAGCCGAAGAAGACGGCGCGGCCGGCGATGCCGCCAACGGGGAGAAGTCGCTGTGGAACTCCTAGCGGTTCGCGATCTGCGCGTGAATTACGGCAACATCGAGGCGCTGCATGGCGTCTCTCTCGAGGTGCAGCCGGGCGAGATCGTGGCGTTGCTCGGCGCCAACGGCGCGGGCAAGACCACGACGCTGCGAACCATCTCGGGTCTGCTGCGCGCGCGCGCCGGAACGATCGCGCTTTCGGGGCGGCCACTGACGGCGCTGCAGGCGCATCAGATCGTCGCGCTCGGCATTGGGCACGTGCCGGAGGGGCGGCGCATGTTCGGCGCGTTGAGCGTCGAAGAGAATCTGCGGCTTGGCGGTTACCTGTTGCGGCGCGACGCGGCGGCGCTCGAGCGCCGCATTGCCGCGCTCTACGAGACCTTCCCGCGGCTTGGCGAGCGTCGCGGCCAGTTGGCTGGAACGCTCAGCGGCGGCGAACAGCAGATGCTTGCGATCGCGCGCGCGTTGATGCTCAAGCCGAAACTCGTATTGCTCGACGAGCCCTCGATGGGACTTGCGCCGAAACTGGTGCGCGTGATCTTCGGCATGATCGCCGGTATCTGCAGCGAAGGCACTTCGGTGCTGCTGGTCGAACAGAACGTCAGGCAGGCTCTTCGCATCGCACACCGCGCCTATGTGCTGGAAAGCGGCAGCGTGGTGCTGTCGGGTGCGTCGCGGGAACTGGCGCAGGACAGCCGGGTTCGTACCGCCTATCTGGGGGGCAGTGCGACGGCGGCGTGACAGGCAAGGCGCAAGCAGAGTGCATTTTCAAGGAGCGAGCTCATGTTGAACTACCCTGCCGCATATCAATCGACCAAAGGCTCCGCGCTCGAGGTCGACAAAGACTTCTACCGACGAATCGCGACCGAGCAGGCTGACCGCGAGCTGATCGAGTCGATCGTCGTTCCGATCCGCTCGGGCCGGGCGTGGACCGTGCCCGCTGGCCACGTGTTCCGCATCGTGACGATCGAGGGACCGCAGGTTGCGGACCTCAACCTCTGGAACCAGCACAATCCGCGCGAACGCATGTGGGCGTCGCGCACGCGTCAGCTTCAGGCGGCGCATGTGAGCACGTTCGACCGCTTGTGGTCGACGCTGCCGTTCCTACGCCCGATGGTGACGATCACCGGCGACAGCCTCGCGAACTATGGTACCGACGAGCACGGGGGACGCGTGCATGATCTGCTTGGCACCCGTTGCGATCCCTACGTGAACCGCATGCTGACAGGGGAAGACTTCCATTTCCATTGCCATTCGAACCTGACGCGCGCCATTGCGCCGTATGGCCTGACCGAGTACGACGTCCACGACGTGCTGAACGTCTTCCAGTGCACCGGTTTGAATCTCGACGACAAGTACTTCATGAAAGCCTGCCCCGCAAAAAAGGGCGATTTTCTGGAGTTCTTCGCCGAGATCGATTTGCTGTGCGCGTTATCGACCTGTCCGGGAGGCGATCTATCGTTGCCGATGTGGGGCCCCGATGCGCGAGACCCGCTCGAAGTATGTCGGCCGCTCGGCGTCGACGTCTATCGCGTCGCGCCGCAATTGCTCGCCGGATGGTCGCAGCCGGCTGTGGCGGCTTACAAAGGGCAGCACGGGTTGACCTTGCAGCAGCCTGATTGGGAGTAGTCGATTCGCGACTGTCGCGAAAGGGACGCCCCGGCTAGTTGCACAGGTGCGGCGCCAGGTTCTCGCCGGGCATCATCCTCGCGAGACTGCATCGAGCGGGAAGACTCCGGCCAATCGGAGTAATGTTTCGATCAGCGACGCCACGCCGGATGGCGGCCGCTGCCGGACTTTTCATCTTCTTCGGAATTGGAGGTCTTCGTGTCCGCTCTATCACCCGATCTGAACAATCGCGTCGCTCTGGTGACTGGCGGCTCGCGCGGAATCGGACGCGCGATTGCCATCTCCCTTGCTTCAGCCGGCGCGGCAGTCGCCGTCAACTACCGGCAGCGCGGTGACGATGCTTCCCAGGTCGTCGACGAAATCGAAAGCGCCGGGGGCCGCGCGATTGCCGTGCGCGCCGACGTATCGGTTGGCGATGACGTCACGAGAATGATCGGGGAGGTCGAAGACCGTCTCGGAATCGTCGACATACTCGTGAACAACGCCGGCATGGGTGCTTTCCTCGACATCGACAATCTGACGGAAGCCGAATTCGACCGGACGCTTGCCGTCAATCTGAAGTCGGCGTTCCTGTGTACGCAGGCGGTGCTGCCAGGCATGCGCGCACGCCGCTGGGGCCGCATTGTCAACCTCTCGTCAGTGGCCGCGCGTGGCGCCGGCCTCGTCGGCGTTCACTACAACGCCTCGAAAGCAGGCATCGAGGGGCTGACACGCGGGTATGCAGCGCGACTCGGGCGCGAAGGGATTACCGTCAATGCGGTGGCGCCGGGACCGATCGACACTGAAATGGCCGCGCCACTGAAGGCCGCGAACGTCGCGGAGCGGCTGCCGGTGGGTCGGCTCGGCGATGTGGACGAGGTCGCGCAGGTCGTGCTGATGATCGTCGGCAACGGGTTCGTCACGGGCCAGACGATTCCCGTCAACGGCGGCGCGAGCTTCATATGAGCCTCCAAACGCTTCGGCGCGAAAGCATCGGCGAAGCGACGCGGAACCTGGAAACGTTCCGCATCCCCCTGCCCCGATGGCTGCTCAGACCATTTTGATCGGTCCCAGTTGCTTCAGAGCCGTCACACCGTCATCCAGACCCACTCGCGCTCTCCGTCGCAACCCGCGAGAATTGCGCCGCGCCCGGACCGTAGCGTGCAAGGCGGGCGAAGGTTCCTGATCTTCATGTCCATGCCTCGCGTGTGCCGCTCCGCGCGCCATTCGCGCGCCGCGTGCGGCACGCTGCGGCCTGCTCAGCGATTGGCGATATACATCGTGACTTCAAAGCCAAAACGCAGCTCGGTGTACGACGGGATGATCCATTGCATGGCGTGTCTCCTGGTTTGCGATTGGATGGAACAACCGCACTGGATGGGCGGTCGTTCCCGTCAAAGCAAACGACATGCCGATGTCGATACGCAAGTCTTGTTGGTTTAGCGCAGAGGTCTTAGCGGGGGTGCGGGTATCGAACGCGTCGCCGCACGGTACGTTCCGGAAAGTCGCAGTGTTCAGTTTCGGAACACCGCTGCTGCGGGATGCAACATGCGTGTGACAGCACGCTAATCACTATGGTGTACTGAGCAGAACGACCCGCTCGACTCAGAAGCCGTCCACGGCACGACCGGGCTCACATGCAGTGCCGCGCGGGCAATGAGGCAGTCGCACTTTTCAGGCTCCCGTGCGGACTCGATGCGCGAATGGCATGTGACTTGCACTACCGGCACCGCAACCGGATCGACACAGAACAAAAAGGCACGACGCCTCTGCCGGCACTGCATCGACAAACACTCAGGAGACGACTATGAAGAACCGTGCGCCCGCCGCAGGCTGGCTGCCTGTCCATGGAGCGAGCATCGCGCTTGCGATGGCACTGAATGTAGCTCCGGTGAACGCCGCCCCGGACTATCCCGACGTGACCTACGAGCGGCTCTCGCAAGCACAGAGCGACCCGGGCTGGCTGACCTACTACCGCAGCTACAGCGGCCAGTCGCATTCGCCTCTGAAGCAGATCGATGCATCGAATGTCGCCGGGCTCAAACAGGCCTGGAGCTACCAGTTCCCCGCGGACCTCAAGCAGGGCTTCGAGGCAACGCCGATCGTCAACGGCGGCTATCTTTTCGTCAGTACGCCGAAGGACAACGTCTATGCTTTCGATGCGAAAACCGGCACGCAGCTCTGGAAATACGAGCCGAAGCTCGGCGCGGAATCGTTCAAGACCGCCTGCTGCGATGTCGTCAATCGTGGCGTCGCGCTGTATGGCAAGAACGTCTACGTGGCGATGCTGAGCGGCGAGGTGGCCGCGCTCGACGCGCAGAGCGGCAATCTCGTCTGGAAGAAGCAGCTGTTCGAGCCGGGTCTCGGCTATGCGTTCTCGCTTGCGCCGCTCGCGCTCGACGGCGCGATCGTGGTGGGCACGTCTGGCGGCGAATACGGGATTCGCGGCTATATCGCCGCCCTCGATCCCGGCGACGGCTCGATTCTGTGGAAGCGCTACACGATCCCGAATGCCGGTGAAAAAGGCAGCAACACATGGCCCGACGGCATGCAAGAACATGGTGGCGGAGCGGCCTGGCTGACCGGCACCTACGACGCGGCGACGCAGACGCTGTACTGGGGCGTCGGCAATCCGGGGCCGTGGCTCGCCGCACTGCGTCCCGGCGACAATCTGTACTCCGATTCCCTGCTCGCGCTCAATCCGAAGAACGGCGACCTGAAGTGGCACTACCAGTACACGAGTAACGACACGTGGGACTACGACGGCGTCAACACACCGGTGCTGGCCAGCATCAGCTACAAGGGCAGGCAGTATGACGCCATCATTCACGCCGACCGCAACGGCTTCTTCCACGCAATCGACCGCAAGACCGGCAAGCTGATCTACGCCGAGCCGTTCGTCAAGGCGCTCTCGGTGACGGGCTACACCGCCGACGGCAAGCCGGTGCAGGACCCAACCCGGTTTCCGAAGGCCGGCACGACGATCAACACCTGCCCGAGTTTTCTCGGCGGCAAGAACTGGTGGTCGGTCTCCTACGATCCCGAGCGGCACATCGCGGTGGTGCCCGCGCTGCATGCGTGCATGAGCCTGTCCGGCAAGTCGGTCAGCTACATGGAGGGTCTGCCCTACCTCGGCGAAGGCTTCGAGATCCAGCCCGAACCGGGCAGCCAGGGCTATGGCGAGCTTCAGGCCATCGACGTGAATACCGGCAAGAAGCTGTGGGGCCACTGGACCAAAATGCCCTGGAACGGCGGCGTCGCCACGACCGCCAGCGGCCTCGCGTTCAGCGGCTCGCTCGACGGCCACCTGTACGCATTCGACGTGTCCACGGGCAAGGTGCTGTGGGAGAGCCCGCAACTCGCGAGCGGCGTCGTCGCGCAACCTTCCGTGTTCGAAGTCGATGGCAAGGAGTACGTGGCCGTGCTGGCGGGCTACGGCGGCGCGAATCCGATCTGGGGCGGTCCGATGGCCGACGTCGCGAAGGACGTTCCGCGCGGCGGCACGCTGTACGTGTTCGCGCTCGATCGCGGCTGAGCCCCCGCGCCATCGTCTTTCGCATCCGCTCGCGCCATCGCATCTCCGTCCGCCCGCACGCGGCCCGTGCGGGCGCGGGGTTCCCGCTATCACAGGAACGCACGATCATGAACCATCGACTCATTCACGTTGCTCTCGCGAGCGCGCTCGCGGCCAGCGCCGCTCATGTTGCCGCAAAGTCTGCGGCGCAAGCGTCCTCCGGCGTGCGTGTCTGCACCATGCCCGGCAGTCCCTCGGCCGGGCTCGACAAGGCCGTGGCACGCGCCGTGTTGAGCGCGGCGGGCATCACCGCGAGGTTCGCCTCGCGCGGCATCGACGACGACGGCGGCGACGACGGCATCTCCGCTCACGAACTCGCGAAATCGCTGCAGCGCAACTGCGATGTGATCGCGGGCTTTCCGCGTTCGAGCGTCGCCGACGGCTCCGATTCGCACCTGCTCTTTTCCGAGAGCTATCTGCACTCGGGCTATGTGAGCGTCACGCTGCGCGGCGCCCGTGCAACCAGCACCAGCGTCACGGCGCCGGACGGCAAAATCACCATCGCCGCCACGTGGTCGAGCCCGTCGCAGCTGATCGCGGTCCAGCAGAAGAACGCCCGGTTCGATCTGGAAATCACCTCGGATCTGACCGTCGACGCACTCGCGAAGGGACGCGCCCAACGGGCGATCGTCTGGTACCCGGCCGTGGTGGCGTACCGGCATGCTCATCCACAGCAGCAGTTCGACGTTGCCGTCGCCGATTCGCCCTATGCCGACTGGAATCTCGTGTTCGCGTCCGGGGCCGGCACGCAGTTGCTGCAACAGCGCATCGACAAGGCGCTCACGCGCCTGCGCAACGATGGCCGGCTCGCCGGGCTGACCCGCGACTGGGCGCTGCCGACCAGCCACGCGACCGGCTCGGCCACGCCGGACACTACGCATGCGGGACTCGCGCGCTATCTCGATGGCCCGATGCTCGCGGTGCCGCGCACGGACGCATGGCGCGTGAGCGGCATGCCGGCCGCGGGCGGCTTCATCAAGGTCGCGGCGAGCGCTGACGCGCCTTCGTTCGATCACGATCAGGTCGCGCACGGCGAACATCTGTATGCCGATTCTTGCGCGAAATGCCACGGCGAGAAGCTCGAAGGCAACACCGCGCCATCGTTGAGCGGCCCGGCATTCGCGCCGGCGTCGAACTCGCATCTGACGATCGGCGGCATCTATCAGTACATGTCGACCAACATGCCCGCCGATCGTCCCGGCAAGATGAGCGACGAGGAGTACGCCGACCTGATGGCCTTCCTGCTCTACACGAATGGCTACGACACCGGCAGCGCGAAGCTGACCGCGCAGACGGCGCAATCGTCGAAGACGCCGCTGAACGCCGGACCGCGCCATTAGAGCATTGCTTCAGATTCCTTTGCACTGCTTCGCATCGCCACGCCGCTTCATGGAAAACGCGGCGTGGGCACCCCTTCTCTTTTCTCAGGGCATCATCATGGTCTCTCACACTCGCAGACACTTCATTCTCCAGGCCGCTGGCCTGTGTGCCGCACTCGCGAGCGCCGACGTCGCGTTCGCCGCGCCGCCGCTCGTCGATGAAAACGACGCCACGGCCAGCTTGCTCGGCTATCGTGCGAAGGCGAGCAGCGTCGATGCGGCGAAGTTTCCCAAGTACCACGCGGGCCAGAACTGCGCGAATTGTCGCTTCTACACCGGCGCGCCGGGTGACACGGCCGGAGCATGCCCGATGTTCCCGGGCAAGTCCGTTTCGGCTGACGGCTGGTGCAAGGTCTATGCTCCGCGAGCTTGAGCGCCGGGACGCCGAGGCCGTGCGGAACCATCGGGTAGAGACGGCCTTTGGCACTGCGGGGCTCCTGAACCAGGCGCGATGAGCGCCCTTGTCAGCGCGATCAGAGATGCCTTGTTTGCGCAGGCGGATTGCCCCAGTCGTTGTGCAGGCCATTCCGATAGGTCACCGGCGCATTCAGCGCTGCGTCGAGATCGAGTTCATCGAGGCACATGATGTTCACGTTGATATACGGATACCCTGTGCCGTTTGGCATGTCGATGCGGTCGAATGCGTGGACTCCGCAGCGTTTGCAGAACGGGTGATGCGCGACCGGATTGTTACCCTGATATGCGCTCAGCGCGGCTTCATCGCAGAGCAGACGGAAGTCCTCCCGGCGCACCTGCACGTGCCAGAAGCGCAGCCTGCTGCAGTAACTGCAATTGCATTTCGACGTGCCCTCGTCGAGATCGATGCGGGCTTCGAACTTCACGAGTTGGCAATGGCAACTTCCGAGGTAGGTGCGCAGCATGGGGTTCTCCGTGGTTGAGGGCCGCTGCCATTATGGACGGCACGACTTTCCGCTGCCCACGCACGAGCCGTCGCAACCTTCGCAGTAGTGACGGTCGCGCACCGCGCGATCGACGCGCCAGACGTTCGCTGCAACCGGCGCCGCCGTACCCGCCGAGCGCCCGTTTTCCCGCGCATGAAAGGTCGGCTCGCCCGCCTTGCCGCGGCGAATCGCTTCGCCGATGCCGGCTTCGCCGAACACCGCTTTCAGTTCGGCCACGAACGCCGCGATCTCCGGCATCGGGTGCCCGGCCGGCTTGCGCACTCGCATGTCCATGAACCCGCTCCCCAAAAAGTGCCTGTTCGCTATCTCATAAAAAACATGTAGGATACTGTATATCCATACAGGTATTTTCGCAAATGACAGCCGCCCTGCCCGCTCCGGAAGCCATTCACCCGTCCCTGTGGCGGGCGTCCCAGCTTGGCGCCGGGCGCGGCCGCAGCGTCGATACCGGCTATCCGGCCCTGTCGGCGGAATTGCCCGGCGGCGGCTGGCCGCTCGGCGCGCTGGTCGATCTGCTCGTGCAGCAGGCCGGCGTCGGCGAGCTGCGGCTATTGCGGCCGGCGCTCAGCGCCGTCGGCGAGCGTCCAATCGCCTTCGTGCAGCCGCCGCACACGCCGGACGGCCTCGGGCTCAACTACATCGGCCTGTCGCTGCAGCAGGTGCTGCGCATCAATGCGCCGAAAACCGCCGACGCGCTGTGGGCCGCCGAACAGATCCTGCGCGCCGGCAGTTGCGGCGCGCTGATCTTCTGGGCGCAGTACGCGCAAGCGTCGTCGCTGCGCCGTCTGCATCTGGCGGCGCAGTCGTCGGAGACGCTCTTCATCATGGTGCGGCCGCTCGCCACCGCGCAGGACGCCTCGCCCGCGCTGCTGCGGCTCGCGCTCAGGCCATCGGCCGAGGGTCTCACCATCGACATCGTGAAACGACGAGGGCCCGCTCGCGCAGAGCCCCTGTCGATTCCCCTTCAACCCACTCCCGTTCTGCTTTCCCGACATGCGCGTCTTTCTCGCCGTTCATCTGCCAAAGTTGCCGCTCGAGGTCTTCAGGCCGAAGTGGTCGCCTGAGCCCGCGCATGGCTGCGCGGTGCTGGAGAAAGACAGGGTGATCATGGCCGACGCCGCCGCGCGCTCGGCGGGCGTGCGTCCCGGCATGAAGCGCGGGGGCGTGCTGACGCTGTCGCCGGAAACGGAGATGTTCGAGCGCGATGGCGGCCGCGAGGCGGCGGCCCATCGCGAGGTGGGCATCGCGCTGATGCGCTTCTCGCCCGAAGTCGCGTTGCTCGACGAAGCGACGGTCGCGGTCGAGATCGGCGCGAGTCTGCGGCTCTTCGGCGGCCTGCTCGCGCTGTGCCGCGACGCGAAGGCGGTGCTGGCTGCGCTCGGCTTCACCGCGCGCATCAGTGCCGCGCCGACCGGCCAGGGCGCATGGCTGCTCGCGCAGTATGGCAACCGGCGCGTGCTGAAGCTCGCGTCGCTCGAACGGCGCCTGTCGGTTCTGCCGATGCTCGCCGTGCCCGAAGTCCGCCCGTTCGCCGACTGGTTCACGGGCCTCGGCTGCGAGCGCATCGCCGATCTGCGCCGCCTGCCCCGCGCCGGCTTGCAGCGCCGCTGCGGCGAACATCTGCTCGATTCGCTCGACCGCGCGTTCGGCACCGCGCCCGAACTGTTCGACTGGCTCGAGTTGCCGCCCACGTTCAGCGCTCGCATCGAGATGCCGGACCGGCTCGAACACGCGGATGGCGCGGTGTTCGGCGCGCAGCGGCTCGTCGTGCAACTGTGCGGCTGGCTGTGCGCGAAACAGCTCGCGGTCTCCGGCATTCGCCTGTCGCTCGAACACGAGCGCGGCCGCAATGCGATCGAGCCGACCACCATCGACATCGCACTCGGCGAGCCCACCTGGCGCGAAGAACATCTGATGCGCCTGCTGAAGGAGCGGCTGCATCGTATCGAGCTCGCCGCGCCCGTGATTGCGTTGCGGCTCGATGCATCGAACGTCGAGCCGGCCGCGCCCGCGTCCGACACGCTCTTTCCCGAACCGGGCGGCTCGAAGGAGGATCACGAGCGCCTGCTCGAACTGCTGGTCGCGCGGCTCGGCGAAGAGAACGTGCTGAAGCCCGCGCCGAGCGCCGATCATCGCCCGGAGATCGCGAACCGCTGGCTGCCGGTGTCGCAGCCGGTCAAGCCCAATGCGCTGCCGCAGAATCTGCCCCGCCCGACCTGGATGCTCGACACGCCCGTGCGTCTGCTGATGCGCCAGCACCGCCCGTTCTATGGATCGCCTTTACGGATGGTGTCGCCGGGCGAGCGCATCGAGAGCGGCTGGTTCGACGGCGAGCTCGTCACGCGCGACTACTTCGTCGCGCAGGCCGACGACCAGAGCTGCTACTGGATCTATCGCGAACGCGTGAGCAGCCGCGACGCGGAAGAAGAGCAACGCTGGTTCCTTCATGGCCTGTTCGGCTGATAGACGCGGATGAACGGCCATGGACACCCCCTTCACGATGCTGCCGGCGTACGCCGAACTGTTCTGCTTTTCCAACTTCACGTTTCTGCGGGGCGCCTCGCACGCCGAGGAACTGGCCGGGCGTGCCGCGCAACTCGGCTACTCCGCGCTCGCGATCACTGACGAGTGCTCGCTCGCGGGTGTCGTGCGCGCGCATGTCGCGGCGAAGGAAGCGAAGCTGCCGTTCATCGTCGGCGCGTATTTCCGGCTCGTCAATGCCGATGGTTCGCCGGCGTTCGGCCTGATCCTGCTCGCCCGCAACCGCAACGGCTACGGCAATCTGTCCGAGCTCATCACGCTGGCGCGCATGCGCGCGCCCAAGGGCGAATACCGGCTCACGCCGCAGGATCTGTCGCGGCCGGAAAAGGCGTATCGCCACCTGCTCGGCATGCCCGACTGCATCGCGATTCTCGTACCGGATTTCCCGGCCAGCGAAGACGCGCTCGACGCGCAGGTCGAATGGCTCGACGACACGTTTACCGGCCGCGCATGGGTCGGCCTCGTGCTCCATCAACGCGCGATGGACGACCTGCATCGCGGCGCGGTCGAGTTCGTCGCGAGGAGCCGTGACGTGCCGGTGGTCGCGCTCGGCGAAGTCGTGATGCACGTGCGCTCGCGCAAGCCGCTGCAGGACACGATGACCGCGATCCGGGTCGGCAAACCGGTCCATGAGTGCGGCTATGAGCTCGCGCCGAACGCCGAGCAGCATCTGCGCTCGCGGTTGCGGCTCGCCAACCTGTACCCGCAAGACGCGCTGGCCGCGACGCTCGACATCATGAGCCGCTGCACGTTTTCGCTCGACGAGTTGCGCTACGAGTATCCGGACGAGCTGGTGCCGCCCGGCCACACGCCGGCCTCGTATCTTCGCCAGGAAACCTACATCGGCGCGCAGCGGCGTTTTCCGGCGGGGATTCCGCATCAGGTGCAGCAGCAGATCGAGCACGAACTCGAACTGATCGCGGACCTGCAGTACGAGCCGTATTTCCTGACGGTTTATGACGTCGTCCGCTTCGCGCGCAGCCAGCACATTCTGTGTCAGGGGCGCGGATCGGCGGCGAACTCGGCGGTCTGCTATTGCCTCGGCGTGACCGAAGTGGACCCCGCGCGCGGCAACATGCTGTTCGAGCGCTTCATCAGCAAGGAGCGCGGCGAGCCGCCCGATATCGACGTCGACTTCGAGCACCAGCGGCGCGAAGAAGTGATCCAGTACATCTACCGCAAGTACGGCCGCGACCGGGCGGCGATCGCGGCGGCGGTGTCGACCTATCGTCCGCGCGGAGCACTGCGTGAAACCGGCAAGGCGCTCGGCGTCGATCCGCAGATCGTCGATGCGGTCGCGAAGTCGCATCACTGGTTCGATACCAGCGAGGGTCTGCTCGCGCGCTTCGCGGAATCCGGCCTCGATCCGGACAAGCCCCTGATTCAGGCATGGGCGAAGCTCGCCTCGCAACTGCTGAATTTTCCGCGCCACCTGTCGCAGCATTCGGGCGGCTTCGTGATCAGCCGCGGCAAGCTCACACGGCTCGTGCCGGTGGAAAACGCGGCGATGGCGGACCGATCGGTGATCGAGTGGGACAAGGACGATCTCGAATCATTAGGCTTACTGAAGGTCGACGTGCTCGCGCTCGGCATGCTGTCGGCGATCCGGCGCACGCTCGACCTCGTTTCGGAGCAGCGCGGCGAACGCTTCGAGATGCAGGACATCCCCGCCGAGGACGAGGCGACCTACGCGATGATTTCGGCCGCCGATACAGTCGGCGTGTTCCAGATCGAATCGCGCGCGCAGATGAGCATGCTGCCGCGCATGCGGCCGCGCAAGTTCTACGACCTCGTCATCGAAGTCGCGATCGTGCGGCCGGGTCCGATTCAGGGCGGCGCCGTGCATCCGTATCTGCAGCGCCGCCAGGGCTTCGAGCCCGAGACCTATCCGAGCGAGGACTTGAAGACCGCGCTGGGCCGCACGCTCGGCGTGCCGATCTTCCAGGAGCAGGTGATGCAGGTGGCGATTCTCGCGGCCGGCTTCACCGCGGGCGAAGCCGACCAGTTGCGGCGCGCGATGGCCGCCTGGAAACGCAAGGGCGGCCTCGAAAAATACTACGACCGCATCGTGCTCGGCATGCAGGCGCGCGGCTACGACCAGGCCTTCGCGGAGGCGATCTTCGAGCAGATCAAGGGCTTCGGCGAATATGGCTTCCCCGAAAGTCACGCGGCCAGTTTCGCGTTGCTCGTCTATGCGAGCAGCTGGCTCAAGTGTCACGAGCCCGAGGCCTTTCTCGCCGCGATGCTGAACAGCCAGCCGATGGGCTTCTATTCGCCGTCGCAACTGGTTCAGGATGCGCAGCGGCATGGCGTCAAGGTATTGCCGGTCGATGTGACGGTGAGCGGCTGGGATTCATCGCTCGAAGCCCATGCGGGCGCGGCGCGTCCCGCCGTGCGGCTCGGTCTTTCGCTCGTGCGCGGCATGAAGGACGGCGCCGCCGAGCGGATCGAGAACGCGCGCGCGGTGCGGGCGTTCGCGAGCGTCAACGATCTCGCGCGCCGCGCGCAGCTCGACCGCAAGGACCTGCATGCGCTCGCGCAGGCGAATGCGCTGGCATCGCTCGCGGGAAACCGCCGCGAAGCGCTGTGGCAATCGGTCGCCGCGGTGCCGGACAAGGATCTGCTCGCGGCCGCGGCGACTCCGGACGAAACACCGGAGCTGGGCGCGCCGAGCGAAGCGAACGACATCGTGGCGGACTATCGCTCGCTCGGCCTGACGCTGAACCGCCATCCGCTGGAACTGCTCAGGCCGCAGTTGCTCGCGCACCGGCTGATGCCGGCCTCGACGCTGCGGACCTATCGCGACGGCCGCCTCGCGCGCGGCTGTGGACTGGTGACGGTCCGCCAGCGTCCCGGCACGGCCAAGGGCGTCGTGTTCGTCACGCTCGAAGACGAGACCGGCAACGTCAACGTGATCATCTGGCCGAGCCTGCTCGAAAAGCAGCGCAAGGAGGCGTTGGGCGCGGCGCTGCTCGCCGTGTACGGCACATGGCAGTGTCAGGGGGAAGTACGGCACCTCGTGGCGCAGCGCCTCGTCGACATGTCTCATCTGCTGGGCGGCTTGCAGACAGTGAGTCGAGATTTCTGCTGACGGGAGCGCGCAAATGCGTATCATCGACACAGCAAACGGAGGCCTCCATGTGCTATTCGGCTCAGATCCAGGCGGACTACCGCCGCTATGTCCGCATGTTCGGCGCGCAGATGAGCATCGAAGAATTCGCGCGTCTTTTCTTCGAACGTGCACAGGACAGTCAGGCCAGAATTCCCAAAGCGATGGAAGACGCCTTCTCGGAGCCGCACTCCGACGCGGAACGGGAAGTCTGGGCGCTGATTGGGCGCTTCAGATCGCAGCAAACCGCGAAGCTCGAACAGGAACTGTTCAAACAGCGCACCCGCCTCGCCGATGCCGAGCGCTCGCTGCAGACCAAAGTCACCAAGGCGGCCAGCGAGAGCAAGCGGATCGCGCAAGACAAGATCGAGCGCACGCTCGAGCGGCTCGAAGACCTCGGGCGCAGCGATCCCAAAGCAGCCGACTCGCGCATCTTCCCCGGCTACTACGCGCCTGTGATGGTGCTGGAAAACGGCCAGCGCGTCGTCAAGCCGATGCGCTATCAGTGCCGCCTCGCCGGCAAGCCCGCCTCGTACGACGCCCGCTATCCCGGCACGTACAACGCCCGCCGCGACAGTCTCGAAGGTTTCTGGAAAACGCTATTCGGCTATTCGCATGGACTGGTTCTGGCGAGTGCCTTCTATGAGAACGTGTCGCGCGCGCGGATGGAAGGCCGTGAACTGGCGCCCGGCGAGAAGGATGAAAACGTCCGGCTCGAGTTCAGGCCCAGCCCGCCTCACGACATGCTGATCGCGTGCTTATGGTCCCGCTGGAGCGGCAAAGGCGAGCCGGATTTATTGTCCTTCGCGGCGATCACCGACGAGCCGCCACCCGAGGTCGCCGCCGCGGGGCATGATCGCTGCATCATTCCGATCAAGCCTGAGCATATCGACGCGTGGTTGAATCCCGATCCGCGCGATCTGGGCGCGCTGTACGCGATTCTCGACAATCGGGACCGGCCGTTTTACGAGCATCGGATCGCGGCGTGAATGCGCCAATGCGGCTCTGCAAGCCGCTCGACACGCCGACGGATCATCCTTGCAATCTGCGCGCAGTAACATATCCTGCGTTATTGAATGTTCACCGGTTGACGAAGACTACCCCGTTGTAGAGGTCCGCCAACAGGCGCGACTCGGACCCCATCACTCATCGAAGCGCCTGCGCAGCGCACCCGGCACGATCCATACCCTCGGGTTCAGGCTGCACATACAGGAGAGGTCGGCATGGGCAAACATTCCGCGGCGGACGCTTCGCAGCAGACCGCGCTCGGCAGCGACGAACTTCAACTGATCGATGCGTGGTGGCGCGCATGCAACTATCTTTCGGTCGGCATGATTTATCTGCTCGACAACCCGCTGTTGCGCGAGCCGCTGAAAGTCGAACACATCAAGCATCGCCTGCTCGGACACTGGGGCGCGAGCCCGGCCTTGTCGTTCGTCTGGGCGCATCTGAACCGCGCGATCAAACGCGACGACCTCGATGTCGTTTTCATGGCAGGTCCCGGACACGGCGCACCGGGCGTGCTCGGCCCCACCTACCTCGAAGGCACTTACTCCGAGATCTATCCCGACAAGAGTGAAGATGCCGAGGGCATGCAGAAGTTCTTCAAGCAGTTCTCGTTCCCCGGCCATATCGGTTCGCATGTGACGCCGGAGACACCCGGATCCATCCATGAGGGCGGCGAACTCGGCTACAGCCTCTCGCACGCGTATGGCGCCGTGCTCGACAACCCCGACCTCATCGTGGCCTGCGTGGTCGGCGATGGCGAGGCGGAGACCGGGCCGCTTGCCACCGCGTGGCATTCGAACAAGTTCATCAATCCGGCCCGCGACGGCACCGTGCTGCCGATCCTCAATCTGAACGGCTACAAGATCGCCAATCCGACCATCCTGTCGCGCATCAGCAGCCGGGAACTGGAAGCGCTCTTTCTCGGGTATGGATACACCCCGCATTTCGTCGAAGGATCGGATCACGCGGAAATGCATCAGAAGATGGCGCACACGCTCGACACCGTGCTCGGCGAAATTCGCGAGATCCATCAGCAGGCACGCGAGAAGGGCAATCTGGAGCGGCCGCTCTGGCCGATGATCGTGCTGCGCACGCCCAAGGGCTGGAGCGGACCGAAGGAGATCAACGGCCACAAGGTCGAAGGCTCATGGCGCTCGCACCAGGTGCCGTTCGCGGATGTGCGCACCAACTCCGCGAATCTCGAAGTGCTCGAACAGTGGATGCGCAGCTACCGGCCCGACGAACTTTTCGACGCCAACGGCACGCTGATCCCCGCGCTCAAGGCACTCTCTCCCGAAGGCCCGCGGCGCATGAGCGCCAATCCGCACGCGAACGGCGGCATCCTGCGCCGCGAGCTGAAGCTGCCCGACGTGCGCGCGTACGCCGTGGATGTGCAGCACGCGGGCAAGGTGCTGCGCGAGAACACGCGGCCGCTCGGCGAATTTCTGCGCGACACGATGCGCTGCAATATGAACACCTTCCGCGTGTTCGGCCCGGACGAAACGGCGTCGAACCGTCTGCAATCGATCTACGAGGTCAGCAAGAAGGTGTGGATGGCCGACATGCTTCCCGAGGACGAGGACGGCGGCGAACTCGCACGCGACGGACGCGTGATGGAAATGCTCTCGGAGCACACGCTGATGGGGTGGCTCGAAGGCTATCTGCTGACGGGCCGCCACGGCTTCTTCCATACCTACGAAGCGTTTGCGCACGTCGTGGATTCGATGTTCAATCAGCACGCGAAGTGGCTCGACATCAGCAGGAATCACGTGCCCTGGCGCGCGTGGGTGTCGGCGGAGAACATACTGCTGTCCTCCACCGTATGGCGGCAGGATCACAATGGCTTCTCGCATCAGGACCCCGGCTTCATCGATCTCGTCACCAACAAGAGCCCGTCGGTCACCCGCGTCTATCTCCCGCCCGACGCGAACACGCTGCTGGTGGTCGCCGACCATTGCCTGCGCACCACCGACTGCATCAACGTCATCGTGGCCGACAAGCAGAAACACCTGCAATTCACGACCATCGACGAAGCCTTCGTGCACTGCGCCAAAGGCATCGGCGTGTGGCGGCGCGCGAGCAACGACGAGGACGCCGAACCGGACGTGGTGATGGCCTCGTGCGGCGACGTCGCCACCCAGGAAGCGCTGGCGGCCACGGCGATCCTGCGCGAACGCCTGCCCGAACTCAAGCTGCGTTTCGTCAACGTGGTGGACCTGTTCAGGATGCAGCCGGCGACCGAGCACCCGCACGGCTCGACCGAACGCGAGTTCGACAGCCTGTTCACCACCAGCAAGCCGGTGATCTTCAATTTCCACGGTTACCCGTGGCTGATTCACAAGCTCGCCTATCGCTTTCGCAATCACGAGAATCTGCACGTGCGCGGCTACAAGGAGAAAGGCAACATCAACACACCGCTCGAACTGGCGATTCTCAATCAGGTCGACCGCTTCAATCTGGTGATCGACGTGCTCGACCGCGTGCCGCGTTTGCAGGACAGATCGGCGCATCTCAGGGAAGACATGAGAAACGCGATCGTCAGCAACCTCAACTACGCGCATACGCACGGCACGGACCGCGCCGAGGTCGCCGACTGGGTCTGGCCGTTCTGAACGTCATACGCAGCATGCACCGGGAACAGCACCATGGCCGACGCTCCCACTACGCCCCCGCCGCCCGACGCGGATGCGGCACGCACCGGCCTGAGCGCCACGGCGCTCCAGCGCGGCGTGCTCGACAATCTGCTGTGCCTGGGGGGCCGCTATCCGGCGATCGCCCGCCCGGATGACTGGTACATGGCGCTCGCCTACAGCGTGCGCGACCGCATGCTGGCCCGCTGGGCAGCCTCCGTGCAGACTTACGCCGCACACGATGTGCGGGTGGCCTGCTACCTTTCCGCCGAGTTCCTGATCGGCCCGCAACTCGGCAACAACCTCGTCAATCTCGGCATCGAGGCCAACGCACGCGATGCGCTGCGCGCGCTCGGCATCGAGCTCGACACCCTGCTCGCGATCGAAGAAGAACCGGGGCTCGGCAATGGCGGGCTTGGCCGGCTCGCGGCCTGCTATCTGGATTCGCTCGCGACCCTGGAAATACCCGCCGTCGGCTATGGGATCCGCTACGAGTTCGGCATCTTCGATCAGCAGATCCGCGACGGCTGGCAGGTCGAAACCACCGACAAGTGGCTGCAAAAGGGCAATCCATGGGAGATCGTGCGCCCCGAGGTCGCGTACTACGTAGGGTTCGGCGGCCACACCCACAACGAAACCGATGCACAAGGGCGCCTGTGCGTGCGCTGGACGCCCACGCGGCAAGTCAAAGGCGTGGCTTGCGATACGCCCGTGCCCGGCTATCGCGTCAACACGTGCAACACCTTGCGGCTGTGGAAGAGCGAGGCGGTCGAGTCGTTCGACCTGCAAGACTTCAACGCCGGTGACTATTACGAGGCCGTCAACGAGAAGGTCATCTCCGAGACGCTGTCGAAGGTGCTCTATCCGAACGACGAGCCCGAGGCCGGCAAGCGCCTGCGCCTTGCGCAGCAATATTTCTTCGTGTCCTGCTCGCTGCAGGACATGCTGCGCCTGCTCGAGCTCAAGGGCGAACCGGTCGAACGCTTCGCCCAGATGTTCAGCGTGCAGCTGAACGACACGCACCCGTCGATCGCCGTCGCCGAACTGATGCGTCTGCTGGTGGACGAGCGGCAGGTGCCGTGGGACGACGCCTGGGACATCACGCGGCGCGCGCTCGCTTACACCAATCACACGCTGCTGCCCGAAGCGCTCGAAACCTGGGGGCTGCCGCTCATGCGCAACCTGCTGCCGCGCCTGCTCGAAATCATCTATGAGATCAACCGGCGCTTCGTCGAAGAGGTCCGGCAACGCTATCCGGGCGATGAAGCGCGCGTCGCACGCATGTCGCTGATCGACGAGCGCGGCGACAAGCTCGTGCGCATGGCGCACCTGGCGACGGTGGGCAGCTACGCGATCAACGGCGTGGCCGAACTGCATTCCAGGCTGCTCAAGCAGACCGTGTTGCGAGACTTCGCCGAATTGTGGCCCGAGCGTTTTTACAACGTCACGAACGGCGTCACGCCGCGCCGCTTCCTGCTGCTCTCCAATCCGGCGCTCGCGCGGCTGCTCGACGAAACCGTCGGCAGCGGCTGGGAGACCGATCTCGCGCAACTGCGCAAGCTCGAAGCGTATGCCGACGACGCCGCGTTTCAGGAGCGCTGGGCTCGCGTGAAGCAATCGAACAAGGCCGTGCTCGCCGCGCGCATCCGCAACGCGACGGGCATCGGCGTCGATGCTGCCGCGCTGTTCGACGTGCAGGTCAAGCGCATCCATGAATACAAGCGGCAACATCTGAACGCGCTCCTGATCGTCACGCTGTACCGGCGCCTGCTGCGCAACCCGCAACTGGCGCTGACACCGCGCTGCTTCGTATTCGGCGGCAAGGCGGCGCCCGGCTATGCGATGGCCAAGCTCATCATCCGTTTGATCAACGGCATCGCCGAAGTCGTGAATAACGACCCGCTGGTGAACGGGCGGCTGAAGGTGGTGTTCTATCCGGACTTCAATGTGAAGAATGCTCACTTCATCTACCCCGCCGCCGATCTGTCCGAGCAGATTTCGACGGCCGGCAAGGAAGCATCGGGCACCGGCAACATGAAGTTCATGATGAACGGTGCGCTGACGATCGGCACGCTGGACGGGGCCAATATCGAAATCCGTGAAGAAGTCGGCGACGACAACTTCTTCCTGTTCGGCCTGTCCGCCGACGAGGTGGAACGCGTCAAGCATGACGGTTATCACCCCGCGGCCTACGTGAAGGAGAACGCGGAACTGGGCGAAGTGCTGGACCTGATCGCCTCCGGTCATTTCTCGCGCGGAGATCGCGAGATGTTCCGCCCGCTCATCGACAATCTGATGCAGGCGGACCCGTTTCTCGTGCTCGCCGATTACGCCGCCTACGTGGCGCGCCAGGACGACGTCAGCGCCGCCTGGCAGGACACGCGGCGCTGGACCCGCATGTCGATCCTGAACACGGCGCGCGCGGGCAAGTTCTCTTCCGACCGCTCCATCGACGAATACTGCAAGAAGATCTGGAACATCCGCCCGGTGAGGATCGCCCTTGATCGATGAGCCTGAAACGGGATCGAGCCGCGCGTATGCGGTTCGCCCCGGGTCGCGTTTTCCGCCAGGCGCGAGCGAGGTGCCCGGCGGCATCAATTTCTGCATTTTCTGCCGCCACGCGACGCGCGTTGAGTTGCTGCTGTATGAGGCTGCCGACAGCCCCGAGCCGTTTCAGATCGTCACGCTCGCTGCCGACACCAATCGAACCTTCTTCTTCTGGCATGTGATGGTGGAAGCGTTGCCGATCGGCACGCACTACACATGGCGGGTGGACGGTCCGCGGGAGACGCAGTCAAGCGGCGAGCGGTTCGATCCCGACAGGGAGCTCCTCGACCCGGATGCCCGCGCGGTCAGCGACGCTCTGTGGACGCGGCCTCCTCCCGGCAAGCCGAGTCCCGCCGGGCACGCAACGCACCGCGCGATCGTGACGGAAACGCTGCCCGTGTGCTCCACGCTCGTCTCGCGCGGGCTCGACGACGCGCTCATCTACGAACTGCATGTCGGCGGCTTCACGCGTCATGCGTCGAGTGGCGTGGAGCATCCCGGCACCTTCGCCGGCCTGATCGAGAAGATTCCGTACCTCAAGCAACTCGGTGTGACTCACGTCGAGCTGCTGCCCGTGATGGCCTTCGACGAGCAGGACGTTCCGCCCGCCGCGGCGGCACGCGGACTGACCAACTACTGGGGTTACAGCACGCATAGCTACTACAGTCCGCATCCTCGATACTGCCGCGACCCCGCGCGCGCGCCGCAGGAGTTTCGCGCCCTCACCGACGCGTTGCACACCGCCGGCATTGGCGTGCTGCTCGACGTGGTGTTCAACCATACGGCCGAAGCAGGCGAGACGGGACCCATCATCAACTTCAAGGGCCTCGGGAACGATATTTTTTACCACCTCGACGCGGCCGACCGGCGCCGCTATCGGGACTACACCGGCTGCGGCAACACGGTCAATTGCAACCATCCACTGGTGACGACGTTCATCGTTCACTGCCTCGAATACTGGGTGGTACGGCTGGGCGTCGATGGCTTCCGGTTCGACCTCGCGAGTGTCTTCGCGCGCGACCAGCGCGGCGAGCTGATGCCCGATCCACCGCTGCCCTGGGCGATCGAGTCTTCGCGTGTGCTCTCGCACGTGCCGTTGATCGCGGAGGCATGGGACGCCGCCGGGATGTATCAGGTCGGCGCCTTTCCCGGCATGGCTTGGGCCGAGTGGAACGGCCGCTATCGGGACGTGATTCGCCGTTTCGTGCGCGGCGACCCGGGAATCATCGGGGAGGTCGCCACGTGCATCGCCGGCAGTTCGGACCTCTATGCGGACGACGGCCGGCTGCCCAACAACAGCATCAACTACGTGACGTGCCACGACGGTTTCACGCTGATGGATCTCGTGAGCTACGAGTCGAAGCGCAACGAAGCCAACGGCGACGAGAATCGCGACGGCACCTCCGACAACCTGTCGTGGAACTGCGGAGCCGAGGGCGAGACCGGCGACGCGAGGATTCTCGGTCTGCGGCACCGTCAGGCGCGCAACCTGATGGCCCTCCTGTTTCTGAGCCAGGGCGTGCCGATGATGCTCGCGGGCGACGAGGTGCTGCGCAGCCAGCGCGGCAACAACAACGCGTATTGTCAGGACAACGCGCTGAGCTGGTTCGACTGGACGCCCACGGAGTCCGGCTCGGCCATGTTGCGCTTCGTGCAGGCGCTGATTGCGCTGCGCAAGCGCCACGCGAGTCTGCGCCGGCGACGTTTCCTCACCGGGCGCCCCTCGCCCGGGCAGACCCGACCGGATGTGGCATGGCACGGCGAGCGCCTGCACGAGCCGGGCTGGCACGATCCGCGCGCACGGCTTCTCGTCGTCACGCTGGGCGGCGAAGCGCCCGGCGAACCTGCGCTGCACGCCGTCTTCAACATGGACGATGGCGCGTGCACGGTCCAGCTACCCGCGCCCGACGGGCAGCACTGGCGTCGTATCGTCGATACCGCGCGCGACGCGCCGCATGACATCGTGCAATCTGCGCAACAGGCCGCCATCGAGAGCGAACAATGTCGCGTGGAGGCGCGCAGCGTCGTGGTTCTGGAAGAAGCGGGCTGAACCGGCACAAATAAAACGGGCCCTTGTCCTGTAACGCCGATGCTGTGGCGGATAGCTCAGGCGTACATCCGATTTACTGGCGGAAGAATCCACCCGCAACGAATCGCGAAGGGCATCATGAGAATCAGCGTATCCGGGCCGTCCGTCGTTGTTGCGATGGTTGCGCTCGCGCTCCACGGCGGCGCATTCGCGAGGTCGGAAGCCTGCCATCCCACCTCGAAGAAGCAGATTTCCGCGCTGTTCGATCGCTGGAACGACTCGCTGAAAACCGGCGACCCGCAGAAGGTCGTGGCGAACTATGCGCCGCACTCGATCCTGCTGCCGACCGTCTCGAACAAGCCGCGTTTGACTGCGGACGAAAAGCTCGACTACTTCAAACACTTCCTCGAAAACAAGCCAGTCGGCACGATCGACTTCAGCGACATCATGATCGAATGCAACACCGCGATCGACTCGGGGCTCTATTCCTTCAAGTTTGCGGACGGCTCGGTTGTCAAGGCGCGCTATACGTTCACCTACGCCTGGGATGGACACAAGTGGCTCATTACCAGCCATCATTCGTCGAAAATGCCAGAGGGCCAATAGCCCCCGCGCTCAGTCGAGCCACGCCCGGCACACAGCGCGCTCATCAGTTGCGTGACGGGGCCGTGCCCCTCTTTCGCGAGCCCGAAGAGCTGCCATGAGGCAACCCGAAGCGACGCAAGGCCGTCCTGGCTTGAATCGATAAAGGAGCGACGGATGTCCGATTCCACTGCTGCAACGCCGACCCAACCGGCCACCGATCACGCTGATTCCAGTGCACCGGCGGCACAGGAAGATCCGTCCGCGGGAAATGCGGTGCGATCAGCTCGCAACGAAGCTAAACTCCCGGCTCCGTCCGCTGCGCCGCCTCCTGCACACCGCGTACCGCCGCGGCCACGAACAAGCCGGTGAACACCAATCCGATCAGCCCAAGGCATACGGCGTCGATCCGGCCGAACGTCGATGTTGGCACGACGTCGCCATAGCCGATCGTCAGCGCGGTGATCGCGCAGAAGTACACGGTTTCGCTGATCGATGAGGGCGTCCGGTTCGCTGTCTCGACAGGTGCGCCCCAGTAGTACATGCCGAAGGTCAGCAAAACGAACAGAAGAAGCAGGCCAATCAGGATCGCTCTCAGATACCAGAGCGTCATCGCCATCTCCTTGAGGATCTCGCTGGCCCGAAGACGGCCAGTGCCATCGTCTCTTGCATTTTCCATTGCGCGCTCCTTCCGCGATCAGCGGATCGGCATTGCGGCCATCAGTCAGGCCCCGCGCGCGGCATACCGCAGCGCCTCATTTCACACGGCGGCGCTGCTCGAAAAGCAGAAGCATCAAACACGCGTAGACCGTGACAGCCAGAAAGAGCCCCATGCGCACCGCAAACGCGGTGTAGACGTCCTTGCCCGCCACGCTGTCCTGCACCGATTGCCCCAGCAGAATGATCATCGTCACGAGACTGTTCAGCCAGAAGCCCGGCGAACAACGGGTCGGCTGAAGACCGTAGAGCTTGCGTCCTACGAACAGGCCGCACAGCAGCATCCACAGAAAGAACATCCAGAGATGCACGAACAGCCTGAGCGCGAACCAGAACGCAATGGCGAGCAGGCCGCCGAGCAGCGTCGAGCCGATCAGATCGCGTGCGGCGCTGCGGGCCGACGTCGTGCAGGTTTGTCTGCCGAGACTGACGGACTTCATGATGATCGGCATGTAGTTGGCCGGATCGGTCATCGCGAGCAGATAGGCCGGCATGACGACGAGCGCGGCACGCAGCGCGATATAGGCGGCCTGGTCGTCCGCCATCGCGCCCGCAACCGGCTGTTCGCGCGCGCCCGTGCGTTCGGGAAACAGCCTGTGTGCCAGCGTCGACACCAGCACGGCCAGCAGAAGCCCCTTCGCCAGCGCGCCCACGACCGTCAAGGCCAGTTCGAAATCAGCCGTGCCCGCGGCGGAAATCATCGTCAGTCCTGCGACCAGAAAAGTCGCGACCAGGTTGTTACCGCCGCGCAGTCCATAACGAAACGCGAGGAACAACATGAGGCCGACGAGCATCACGCCGGCCCACGCGTAATGACGAAGCAACGGAACGAGCATGAGGCCGCTGCCGGTGGTCGACGCCACGACCAGCGAAACAATCAGTCCGGCCTTCAGCGACAGCGGACGGCTCTGCGTGGCGAGCAGAAACACCGCGAATACCGGCGCGACGACCGGTATCGGGAAATCGAGCCCAAAGCTGATGGCAAGAGAAAGCGCCGTTCCTGTGGCAACACGTATCGCGCGATTACCGAGACGCTGGATCACGGGCTGCATAGGTCTCTCAATAGACGTAGGAAAGCCAGCTCATCACCCGTATGAAGGCGTGTCCCAGCGGATTGAGCGGATTGCCTTGAGTCGGAAATGCCATCACTTCGGCCTGCCCTCCCACACGCAGATCGCGCAGGCGCGCACGCTCGCTCTCGTCGAATTCGACGATCACCGGAAACCGTTGCGCGGGACGCAGCCAGTCGCGGCTGTTCTGCACGGTCGGCAAACTGCCGGCTGGGGTGCTCTGGCCCACGCTCACGCCATAGCCGATACTGCGAATCCGCCCGTCGAACACTTCGCCGGGCAACCCATCCAACGCGATCACGACACGGGTGCCCGGTCTGAGATGGCCGAGATTGTTCTCCGTCATATCGGCGCTGATCCACACGTCGCGGATCGCGATCAACGTCATGACCGGGCTGCCCGCCGCCGCGAACTGCCCGACTTCCGTGCGCAGATCGGTCACGACGCCACTCGACCGGGCTCTGATGCGTGCATTGGCGAGATCGAGTTCGGCCTTTGCCAGCGCGCCGGCGGCGCTGCGCAACTGCGCATTCTCGGCCTCGTTTCCGCCTTGCTGCTCCCGGGCGCGTTCGACTTCGGCTTGCGCGCCGACCACCTGGCTCTGGGCCTGTTCGTGCGTCGCCCGCGCGATCTCGAGGCGTCGCAGCGAGACGGTGCCCTCGTCTTCGCGATAGAGCCGCTCGAGCCGTTCGCTGTCCTGCCGCGCCTTGACCTCGTTCGCGATGGCGGCCCGCAACCCGGCAAGCGCGGAGTCGATACCGGCCGTGCTGGCGCCGACCTGACGGCGCGTGGACTCCAGATCGGCGCGCGCCCGCTCGGCGGCGATGCGGTAGGACTCGCTATCGACTTCGAACAGCACGTCCCCCGCGTTGACGTGCTGGTTGTTATGGATGAACACCCGGGTCACGCGTCCCGACACTTCGGCGGCGACGGGTATGACGTAGGCCTGGATTCGCGCCTGTTGCGTGTACGGCGTGAAGCGGTCGGCGAGCAGATACCAGATCAAGCTCAGCACGATCAGACAGACAACCCATCGGACCGCTTTGGCCGAAGGGTCGGCAGCTTGCGCCGGCGGCTGCGGCGAGGCGGCCGTTCGAGGTTCGGGGGCATCGCTCATCGTGGCGCCCCTTCGGCTTGACCCGGCGCGGCGGAAGACGGCGACGTGTCGTTCAGCAAATCGCCCCAGTCGGTGCGTTGCCGCATCTGCGCGCTCGTCGCCGCATCGACGAGCGGCTGTTGCGTCTGCCAGCCTCCTCCGAGGGCCTTGTAAAGCGCGATCACGCTGCCGACGGCGTTGCTGCGATTGACCACGTACGCGTCCTGCTGCGCGAACAGCGCACGTTGCGCATCGAGCACCCGCTGGAAGTCCGAATAGCCTTCGCGGTAGACCGTATTGGCGAGCGTGAGCGAGCGCCGCGCCGCGCCTTGCGCGTCGTTCAGGATGGTGTCGCGCTGCAGTGCGGCGATCAGCGCCGTGGCGGCATCATCGGCCTCGCGCGCCGCCTCGCGCACCGTGTTCTGATAAGCCACCGTCAACTCCTGCAGCCGTGCGTCCTGAACGCGCACGTTGTTGGCGATCCTGCCGTAATCGAACACGTTCCACGTCACGCTCGGGCCCGCCGCGAAAATCAGCGTGCTCGGTTCGCCCGTGAGCGAACTGGCGGTCCACACGAGCGAGCCGAGCAACGACACGGACGGGTACAGATCCGCTTTTGCCACGCCGATGAGGGCCGACTGCGCCGCCATCTGATACTCGGCGGAGCGAACATCCGGGCGCCGCAACAGGAGATCGGCCGGCACGTCCTGCAGCACCGCGCGATCCACGAGCGGCACCACGCCCTCCTTGCCGGCCTGGACCTCGATCTCCGGCAGCGGACCGGGCGGTCGCCCCAGGAGCACCGACAGCGCGTGACGCGCAAGGACGATCTGGCTTTCCAGATCGGGGATGCTGCTCAGTGTCCCCAGGTACTGCGTCTTCGCCTGCTGGAAGTCGAGTTCATCGGTCTCGCCGGCCTTGAAGAGCTTTTGAGCGATGTCGTAGCTGCGCTTTTGCAACTGGGCGTTCTCGCGAGCGATGCGCAGCCTCGCCTGCGCGACGCGCAGCGTGAAATACGTATCGGCGATCTGGGCGTGCAGCAGAACCAGCGCGTCGTCGCGATTGGCTTGCGCGGCGAAGAACGCGGCGTCGGCCGACTCGATCGCGCGACTGAAACGCCCCCAGAAATCCAGCTCCCAGCCGACGCTGAAGCCCGCGCCGTACTGCACGTAGGCGCCCGAGCGCGGATTGAATCCATCCGAGCGTTTGCGCGCCGAAGCCAGTGCCTCTGCGCTCGCCTGTTGCACCTGAGGATAGCGTCCCGCCTGCGCAATGCCGAGCTGCGCGCGTGCCTCGAGCACGCGCAGCCCGGCGATCTTCAGGTCACCATTGTTCGCGTCGGCTTCGGCGATCAGCCGTTCGAGGTTCCGGTCATCGAATATGAGCCACCATTGGCGCAGATCGGGCTGTAAGCCCTGCTGCGTGACCTGGGCGATCGACTCGCTACGCCAGTGTTCGCTCCACGCTTCATGCCGCGGCTGAAAGTCCGGGCCGACCCGCATGCATCCGCTCAGACCGAGCGCCCCGAAGAGCACGGCGACCCGATACGGACGCATGAGCGGTGACACGGAGCCATCCTCGAGCGTCAGGCCTGTTTCTGTTCCTGGGACGGCTGAGGCTGCTGGGATTGCGGCTGGTCCTTCACCCAGCGCCAGAACAGCTGATAGCCGACCGCGAGCATCACGGGCCCGACGAACAGCCCGATCACGCCCCCCGTCACCATGCCGCCGAGCGCTCCGATCAGCACGACGGGCATCGGCACCGCGACGCCGCGGCCCAGCAACAAGGGCTTGAGCACGTTATCGGAAAGGCCCGCGACGAAGACATACACCGAGAAGAGGATCGTTGCGGTGCTCACGCCGTCCGTGACGATCACGAAAATGATCACGGGAATGGTGATCAGCGTGGCCGGGAGTTGCATGATGCCGAGGAGCAGCACGGCCAGCGCGAGCAGCCCCGCGCCGGGTATCCCCGTCACGATGAAGCCGATGCCGATCAGCAGCATCTGGATGAACGCGATGCCCACTACCCCTTGCGCCACCGCGCGAATCGTCGCCGTGCACAAATCGGCGATCTGAGTCCCGTTCTCCGGGCCGGAGATGCGCGAGGCGATCTGCACCGCGCTGTGATAGCCGTTCTCACCATAAGCCATCAGGATTCCGGCAACGATCAACGCGACGAAAAATATCACCAGCGCGGCACCGAGCCCCGTCAACGTAGCAAGCAGAGCGAGGCCGGCCCCCTTGAGCTGCGGAGCGAATTTCTGCGCGAGGCCGGTCAGGTCCGTCGAGGCCTGCAGCCAGAAGTCGTACACACGCTGGCCGATCACCGGCCAACTCGACACCGACTCCGCGGGAGGCGGAATCTGGAAGCCACCGCTTTTGAACATGGCTATCGATTTCTCGATCGAATCGCCTACCGCGAGACCCAACACGTAGGTCGGCACGAGAATCACGGCAAACGCGACGAGCACGATCAGCGTAGCGACCAGACCGTCCTTGCCGCCGAACACAGGGCGCAGAAGGACCTGGAGCGGATAGAGCGTGATCGCGAGAATCACCGACCAGGCCATCAGGTCGAGAAACGGAGCGAAGATCCGGAAACAGAACACGGCCAGGATCGCAATGAGTCCGGCGCGGATCAGTACATCGAGCATCTCTCTCGACGCAGTTCGCTGGGTCGTCGGGGTGAGCAGCATAGGTTCTTCTCCCGCCAGGTCGCGCCGCGGTTCGGCGGCGACTCCGTGATAGGCCTGCAAGACGCGAAAACTCAAACCCACTGGAACCTGTTTGACGGCAATACCGGAACCTGCCTGCGATTCCGGCATCTTCGGGAAGACAGTCGCGATGGTTTTGTTGTCGATAAAACCCGACTTTTCACTACTATTGAACCCGGTTCTGAAATATTCAATTGGACTTTGGTCTCATAGCCTCGAGCCGCCCGAAGTTCATCTCAGCGACGACAACCATGCAGAGCATCGTGAGATTGATGACCATTGTTGCTGCCCTTTTGGCCTTGATGCCCGCCGCGCCCGTCCTCGCGGCCGATGTCGGCTTTGAGCAGGTCGCCATACCGAATGGCGCCGAACCGCCGCTCGCGGCCGGAATCTGGTATCCGACCACCGCGCCGGCAACGCCGCACGCTCTGGGCGATCTCACCCAGACCATCGCGCCGGACGCCCCGATCGCCGGCCGGCACCTGCCGCTGGTGGTGTTGTCGCACGGCGGTGCGGGCTGGTATGGCGGCCATTACGACACGGCGCTCGCTCTCGCTCGTGCGGGCTTCGTCGCGGCGGCGCTCAGTCACGCCGGCGACACTTTCGACGATCAGAGCCGCGTGCTGCAACTCTGGCGCCGTCCCGCCCAGCTTCATCGGCTGGTGGACTACATGCTCGACGACTGGCACGGGCACGAGCAGCTCGATGCGGCCCGCGTCGGCGCATTTGGCTTTTCCAACGGCGGCTTCACCGCGCTCGTGGCAGCGGGCGGCATTCCGGATCTTGCGACGATCGCCCCGTTTTGCGAGGCCCATCCCGATCATGATCTGTGCGAGGCCTTGCGGCACGCGAACGTGGACGTTCATTCCGGCGCGCAGGTGCCCGCCGGCGCCTGGGTCCACGATCCGCGCATCGAGGCCGTCGTCATCGCCGCGCCATCGTTCGGATTTGCGTTCGGTCGCGCCGGGCTCAGCGGCGTTCGCGCGCCGGTGCAGCTATGGAGCGCCGCCGACGATCGTCATCAGCCGCATCCCTGGTACGATGAGCCGGTACGCGACGGCCTGCCCCGCGCTCCCGCCTGGCACGTCGTCGACAACGCAGGCCACTACGACTTCCTGCCGCCGTGCGACGCGCGTCTTGCGCGGCGGCGGCCGCAGATCTGCGACAGCAAGCCGGGGTTCGACCGGGCTGCGTTCCATGAGCGATTCAACGCCGCCGTGGTGCAGTTTTTCGAGGCCGTGCTGCGCCAGCACTGAGTGCACGGATAGAACGCGGGCCACCTACAGAGGGCGTCATTCAGGAAACCTATGCAAGTCCGCCTGGTTGTCGTTCGAATCGATGAGCCCGCGATGCCGACCGTGCCCACAGGCATATTTCCTTGATTCGCCGCAAAACTGTTATTACCCTCTACGAAAGGCAGTTCCGGCTGCTGGCCCCATGCCCCCGGCGTCGATGACCGGCTGCCGTTCTCAGGTGCCGCCTTCGGCTGACCGTCCGTGATTCCTGTCCGGAGGGATAGAACAAATGCGTGCCACTCTTCACTTGTCAAAGCTGCTGGCCATCGCCGCGCTTGCAGCCATCGCGGCCTCGGCGCAGGCCCAGACCACCGCAACGACCACCTTCCAGGTCAGGATCACCATTCAAGGTACCTGCCTGATCTCTTCAGCCACGGACATCGACTTCGGCACGCAGCTCTCGGCCGCGAGCACGTACTCGCAGACCGGCACCATCAACGTCCAGTGCACCAACGGCCTGCCCTTTACGCTGGGACTCAATGGCGGCACCGTCACGGGCGATGTCAACGCGCGCGCCATGGAATCCACGGCGGGCACCCGGATTCCCTATACCCTGAGCCACGACTCGACAGGTACGAACTGGGGGAACGACGCGCCCTCGTGGTACTCGGGCACCGGGACCGGCATAGGTCCCGGCTACAACATCCCGCTCACTGTCTATGCAACGGCTACCGTGGGCGGTACAGAACCAGTGGGCCAGTATCTGGATACCGTCACCGCAACGATTTCCTACTGATGGGGGATGTCCATGCACTCCATGCGTTCACTGGTTCAGCCACCCCTGCTCCGTGGCGTCTGGAGTGCAGCAGCCATCGTCGCCGCCGTCGGCGGCGCGGCGCCAGCGCAAGCCGCCGCGATCCTCCAGGTCGCACCGGTCCGCATGGAATTCCAACCCACGCAGCAAGGCCAGACGATCCAGATCGCCAACAAGGGGCAAGACGCCGTCGAGGCACAGGTGCGCATCATGCGCTGGACCCAGGAAGACGGTCAGGATCATCTGAGCCCGGCGGCCTCGAGTGAGCTCGTAGTCAGCCCGCCCATCATGCACATCGCGCCGGGCCATCAGCAGACCGTGCGCGTGATCCGCCTCCACCCGACGACGCCCGCAAGTGAGCTCAGCTACCGCCTGCTGATCGACGAACTGCCGCACCAGAGCGTGCCGCACGGAACCGGCCTGAGGTTGCTGATGCGCTATTCGCTGCCGATCTTCGTGAACACCACGCCGACCCCGCCGGTGCCGAGACCACAGCACGGTGCCACCGTCATCAGAACCGACCTCAGCAATGTCCACGCCCAGGTAGCGGCCGGCCAGGACGGCAAGGCCGAGTTACGCGTCGAGAACGACGGCAACCACGCCATCCGCATCAGCGCCTTGAGCACCGTGGCATCCGGCGGCCAGACCCAGTCCGTGGATGGCGGGCTGGTCGGCTATGTCCTGTCTGGCCAACACATGCGCTGGCCTCTGAACGTTCCTTATCCTTTGCCGCCAGGCATGACGCTCAAGGCCCGATTCGATGACGACACTGAAGCGCAGGCGGTGCCAATGGACGGTGCTGGCCGCTAGCCTTAGTCTTGTCGCCGGAGTGCTATCGCCTGCCTGGTCTGCGGCCCCGCCGGCAGACATCGACTCTTCGCGGGGACAAGACCTCTATCTGGAGGTGGCGGTCAATCATGTGGAACTCCGGCGAATCGAACATTTCGTGGTGCGCGACGGACACATCTATACCGACGCGAACACGCTGCTAGGGCTCGGCCTGACCTGGCCCGGCGCCGCGACTGCCAGCGGCCTCGTCGACCTGACCAGCCTGCCAAACCTGCAAACCCAATACGACGTGGCCAATCAGCGACTCGAGATTTTTGCGCCCGTCGAATTATTGAGCGGTCCGCCTTCGGAGGTCGGCTACGCGACGCCGCCCGTGCCGCATCTGGACCCCGCGACGCGTGCACCCGGCCTGTTGTTGAACTACGACTTCTACACGCAAAGGGACAACGATACGACCAGCGCCAGCGGCTGGACCGAACTGCGTCTGTTCGGGGTGGGGCCCGGAATCTGGCGCACCAGTAACCTGACGCAGCTGACCCGCGGCTATGGCACCGACAGCGAACGCAATATCCGCCTCGACACATCCTGGCAACTGGATTTTCCGGACTCGATGACGACAGTGACGATGGGCGACGCCTTGAGCGGCGCCTTGTCGTGGACTCGCACCATGCGGTTCGGCGGCCTGCGCATCTCGCGCAACTTCGAGCTGCAGCCTTACCGGGTCACGGTGCCGCTGGCCTCGTTCGTCGGCGAGACGGCGGTCCCGTCGCTCGTCGACCTTTACATCAATGGCGTGCGGCAGGCGCAGGGGCCCGTGGCGCCGGGCCAGTTTCAGGTCGTCGGCGCGCCCGTCATCTCGGGCGCGGGTACGGCGCAGATCGTGGTCACCGATATCACCGGCCAGCGGCGAGTCGTCAACATTCCGTTCTACAACAGCACGAGACTGTTGCAGAAGGGCCTCAGCGACTGGTCGTTCGAGGTCGGCGCACTGCGTCTCGATTACGGCATTCGCTCGTTCTCCTACGCGGACAACGCCATGTTCAGCGGCAGCGGCCGCTATGGCGTGACCGATTATCTGACGCTAGAGGCGCATGGCGAGACCTCCCACGGCCTGACCATGGGCGGCGTCGGCGCAGCCGTCCGGCTAGGCCAGGCCGGCGTCATCAGCGCGTCCTTCGCTACCAGCAACCACGGCAGCAGGCGCGGACAGCAATACGGCGCCGGCTACGAATGGCGCGGCTACGGCTTCAGCGTCAATCTCTCGACCTTGCGCCGCAACGACGCGTTCCAGGACATCGGCACGCTCGAGGGCTCGACGTTGCCGCTGAGCAGTTCGCAGGCGTTCCTCGGCTGGAATCTCGGACGTGGTCAGCTAGGCGCCAGCTTTGTGCATCAGACATACCAGGATCTTCCGGGCGCAAGCTACGCGGGCCTCAGCTGGTCGCAGTCGTTTGGGAGATTTGGCTATTTCAGCGTGGGTGCGAATCGCGATCTCGAAGGCCACGGTGGAACCACAGCCTATGCCTACTGGTCGCTGCCGCTCGGCAACCGGGTCCAGACCTGGGCGAGCGCTGTGCACCAGGGTCGAGGCAACACCGGAACTGTCGGCGCCGCGCAAAGCATTCCCGGCGACTCCGACGGCTGGGGCTGGCGCGTTCAGGCCAGCGCCGGAGAGGATGCGGGCGGCCAGGCCGAGATCAGCCAGCTCACACGCTTCGGGCAATGGCGGCTCGGCGGCCAATACTTGAGGAACCAGAGCGCGGGCAACAGCACGGTGTATGCCGACGTCACAGGGGGGGTGCTCCTGATGCAAGGTCATGTGTTCCCCATGCGCAGGGTCTACGATGCCTTCGCGCTGGTATCGACCGACGGCATCGCCGGCGTCCCGGTCAAACTGGAAAACCGCCTGATCGGCACCACCGACGACAACGGCCTGCTGCTGGTGACGCCACTCAACGCGTGGCAGAACAACGATCTGTCCATCGATCCGCGCGGGCTGCCGGCCGATGTCAGCGTGGAGCGCGTGCGCATGCAGGCAGTCCCCTCGACAGGAAGCGGCATGCTGGCGCGCTTCGAGATGCAGACCATGCTGATGCTCGACTTTTCCGTACATAGCGTGACGGGCGAAGCGATACCGGCGGGCACGCAAGCCGTGCTCGACCCCGGCAGCCTTCCCGTGACGATCGGCTATGACGGCCGCGTATTCCTCGAGAACCCGCCCGCAGGTGCGCGGCTGTCCGTGCCCTTGAACACGGGCCAATGCGTCGCGACTCTGCCGGACACACTGCCCCAACGCGGCCGGATCGACCTCGGAGATCAGCCATGCCGATAGCCCGCGCGTCGCCTCGCAACCCGGCCGCGCTCATGTTCTGGCTCGCGGTCTTCGTCGCCCTGGCGCTTCACGTACAGCCGGCCCACGCGCAGTCCTCGGACTCCTGTTTCGTCAACGGCGCGTTCGGCATGGACTTCGGCACGGTCACGAGCAGTGGCCGCCCGGCTACATCCCAGCTGAACATTACCTGCGAGCCGGACTTTTCAGGTGGCCAAACCTTCCACTACCAGGTCTGCATCTATCTGAACCCGGGCCAATGGAGCGGTGGGCAGCCGACACGGCGCATGAGCAACTACAACAACGCCTATCTCAACTACGACCTGTTTTCCGATCCCGTCCACACACAGCACATCGGAGCACCGGGCTCCACGCCCGTCTACCAGGTGCAGATCGTGGCTGCACCTGCGACGCCTCAGACCGTCAATATCCCCATCTACGGCTGGGTCTATCCGGGGCAAGCGGTTCCCGCGGCCATCCCCTTTTCGGAGCAAGGCATCACGGGCCTTCTGCGCTTCCGGTACAGCACCGCGAGCTTTGCCAGTTCGGCGGACTGCACCACCGGCGGGATCGGCGGCGGCATCTCCATGTTCAATTCCTCAGGCGTCCTTGCGACGTTCGAGTACGGTTGCTGGGTTGCCGCCACCGATATCGACTTCGGAGCCGTGCCCCCTCCTCTAAGCCAGTTGAGGGAAACCGGCAACATCCGGGTCGAATGCCCGCCCGGCACGACCTGGAGCGTGGGCCTCGACAATGGGCTGAATTTCGATGGCTCCATGCGCCGCATGGCCGGAACCGGCGGATTCGTGCGCTATCAGCTGTATCAGGACTCGAGCGCCACGCAGGTCTGGGGCAACGATGACGCAAGCATGGTTCAAGGCACGACCGACACTGCCGGCAACACGGTATCTCTCACCGTTTATGGCCTCGTGCCAGCCCAACCCGACCTTGCAGTCGGCGATTACGTCGATACGATCGTCGTCACGCTGTACTACTAAGGGATTCACGCGAGACGCGACGAACAGGCGGCCGCTCCACGCAAACGACCGCGCGCATTTACCCGAATTCGTCGTGTTGCGGCAGTTGGTCAGTGATGGAATACCACGGTGCTTTCGAACCCACGAAAATGTGGGCAGTGGGACGCATGGAGGGTGAGTCCGTCAGGGTTCCCAGCGTGACATGAACGTATTGCCCCTGACGAACCACCGAGAACATCAGGCTTCCGCATAGCTTGCAGCGCACATCGTGTTCCGCTCGTTCATCACCGAAAATCAACAGGCTGTCTTCGCCCTCGGTGATACGCAGCTTGTCACGCTCGATGCCCGCGAATGGTTTGAACGCCGAGCCGGTTGCACGCCGACAGTTGGAACAATGGCAGTTCAACGCATAGACGAACTCGTCCTTTACCGAGTAATGGACGGCGCCGCAAAGGCATCGGCCGGCAAGCAATGGTTTCATGGCTGGGCTTTGAACAGAAGGGCGTGTCGCTGAGTTAGCGCCTGAAAATGACTTGCGCCGTGCCGACCTCGATCGGCGACGACGTGTGCTGGTGGACGATCTTCCACCCCTCGGCTTGCTGCCGGAGCGTCATGGTCAGGCGATTGTCCATCGAGCGCAACTCCAGGCCGTCGGCATCGACGGCTTTGTAAGTCGCGAAGGCGTGAACCACGGCGAGGTCCGCGGCCACGATCGTTCGCGCATCGCTGAAATCCACGATCACCCGCTCTTTACCCAGCGAGCCGAACCAGCCCTGGACCACTGCCCGCCACGATGCGATGCCATGGTGCGACCATGCCCCCCACATGTCGAAGACCACCGTATCCCGGTCGTATAGCGCGACGAACGAGTCCACGTTTTTTGCCCATACCGCGGCTGTGTAGTCTTCCAGCACCTGCAGGATCGGATTGTCGGGTCTGTCCACGGTGTGTTCTCCTGAATCGGGTTGTGATGGCGGCCAGAATCGGCGCGAAACGCGAATCCGACGTTGCTGACCGATTGTCCTACCAGGCAACGACGTTCGACGAACCTCCGGATCGACACCTGAGCGACGCAAGATTTCAATTCGATGGCGCGCCGCCGCGCATCCTACTGGGCGGTCTGCTGACGTTGATACTCGTTGTGCTTCATTTGCATGTAGTCGGCGCGGCTGACCTCATGCAATTGCCGCGGATACTGCTCGGTCGCATCGAACCAGTCCGCGAAGCGTTTTTCGACGCGGGCATTGGCCGGACTGGACAGCGCACCAAGATAGGCATCGATGGCGAGGTAGTAGCGCATGGTATTGCGTTCCACCAGACCACGCACGCCGCCGATGTATTGCGTCTCGCCCGTCGATGGATCGCGCGTTGAGGAAAAGCCGACCTTGTCGCTGCCGATCGTCGCCAGATAGGTTTTCATGGCAAGCCGTCCCGCCGTGCCGTACCCATAGGCGTAAGTCAGATGGATAAAGGTGCGGCTATCGTCCACGGGTATCGCTTCCAGCACGATCCGGTAGTCTTTCGTGCTGAGCGGCCCCGTCGCCGCGCTTAGCTCGACGCGAAAATAATCCGGGGTGCTCGCGACCGGGCGAAAGTCGAATTGCACCCGGTAGGACGACGACAGTGATTCCTCGGTTTTCTTGCCGATGTTCACGGTGAGGACCGTACCATTGGCGCCGCTCGAGGCATGACAGTATTTGGTGTTCAGATGCAGGATCAGCACGTCGCACCAGTTGGCCGGGCCCTGCGCCGGGTCGCTGAGCGCGCCGCTGACCACCGCGAAAGGATAATTGAGCACACCATAAATATCGCCCTTGAGCGCCGACGGCAACTCCTGCGATTCAAGGTGCAAGGGACGCTGAAACGGGTTGTGCGCAAGTTGCTGCGTCAGACTCTGATATTTGTCCCGCAGGCGAGCCGCGCTGTCGTCCGCTTGCGCGAAGGTGCTCTGGCACAGGAAGCAGAAAAGCGTCGCTATGACGAAGCTCCACCACCGCCGGGCCCGCTCGTCGACGGCTGCTGATCTGGCAAGCCTGCTCATGGTCCGCCTCCTTAGCGATGCGCGCGCGGCGCTCAACCGTCTTGCGTGGCGATATCGACCGCGGCCCGCAGGTCTTCCGGATGAACCATCAATTCGCGGACCTCGCGCAGCGTGGCGTACTGGTCGAGCACCGCGCGCCATCGCGGCGATTCGAGCAACTGACGCCACACCGGTTCGAGGTCCGCGGAATCGGCTTCGCGACCTTCCGCCAGCGCGCTCGCGAATTCGAGGCTGGCGTGGGCCGACAGCAGCTGCATCCGGCTCGCGGGACTCAGCACGCGCGGCGTCGCTTCGACGGGCGCGTCGCAGCAATAGAGCACGGTCCTGCGCAGACCGGGTCCGTCGCTCGTCAGCGCGGCCAGCGAAGCGCCGCGCAGCCGCACCGTCCCCTGCAACGTGCGGAACGAATAGACGGTGTGCGGGTCCGCGTGCGCGAGCAGCGTCAGTCCGCGCACGAGCCGCGGCAGATCGGTGGTGGCCGCGTCCACCGATGCCTTCGCTTCGACGAGCAGGCACACGTCCCACGTCGCGGCGTCGGCCGGAGGCTGCGCCTCGCGCAGCAGCACCACGTCCCATTCGGTCTTCGCGCGCTCGTGGCTCGCGGGTATCGCGGCCGGCACGCGCATCGAATTCACGACACGGTAAGTCGCGAACTCACCCTGCGCGTCGTTCAGCCGCCGCGCGAGTGCGGCGAGCGCATCGGTGGCCGATGCTTCGACCGCGGCGCCGCGCCGCTTCGAGCTCAAGCCTCGCGCGACGGCACTCGAGCTTCCCGGGCGCGGCCCCTGGCGATCCCACAGCACCTGGTAGTGACGCACGCGCTCGTCGGACGTGAGCGCGTCGAGACGCCGCAGGCGATGCAACGCGTCACTCTCCAGCAATTGCGCAAGGCCGCGTTGCAGCGCCGCTTCATGCGCGATTCGCGGGGTCTCGAGGCAACGCTGCAAGGCGTCGGCCAGCGCGGGCCACGCCTCGGCGAACGCGAGCGCGTGCAGCCGCGCCAACGCATCGCGTTGCGGACCGGGCAGCAACCGCTGCTGTTTGGCTGGATGAGCGATCGCATTGACGGCCGCGTGAATCAGCCGGCGATCGACACTTGCGTGCGCGGCGAGCGACGCGTACTCGCGCACCACGGCGTTGCGATGCCGCAGCAGCATCGCCTGAAACACCGGGTCGCCGCCTTCCTCGCGCATCGCGTCCCGAATCATGCGCGCGAGCGTCTCGATGAAGAGCCGCCGGTTCGCCGCCTCCGGCGCTTCGCCACGCGCGCTCGCCTCGCGAGCCTGCTCGATCGCGAGCGCGAGCATGGTGGCGGGACTCGCCTGCTGCGTCGATGCACACACGATCGCGAGCGCCGGCAGGCGATAACGGCGCGCGACAGCGTCGAGCTTCTCATCGAGCAAGGAGGGCGATGGCTTCACTGACATAGCGATATGTCGATACGTTGGCGAAGTAACTGTACATGAACGTTCGGTGCGGCGCGCGGCGCGCCCCGCCGGTCTACGAGTCGTCGTAAGGTGCGCAGCCCGGCAGAACCGCGCTCGTCCAGTCAAAACGTCATGGCCATCGATCTGACCAAAGAACGCTTGGCGTAGTCCCGATCAACATTACAAACGACACACACGAATCGCTCCCGCCATTACATTTGACCGACATTGAGTATGCGTTGCGGATTCAGCACGAAATTTGCTCGGGATTAACACCGATAAACGCGGCTTCAATCAAGCAGCCGCTTAACGCTCGGCGTACACTCGCCCGGAAACGTCTGCCGTCAAGCGCAAGGGGCAATGGAGCGGCCCGTCGTCCAACGCGGACTTCTGGAGATCTGGAGACTCGGGAGAACGATCCATGAGCTGGACTCGGGAACAAAGAAACGTCACGATCGCCGCCTATCTGGGCTGGACCCTCGACGCATTCGATTTCTTTCTGATGGTGTTCGTATTGAAAGATATCGCGCAGGAATTCAATACGGACATTCCGTCGGTCGCGGTCGCGATCATGTTGACCTTGATGATGCGTCCGCTCGGCGCATTGATTTTCGGCTGGCTCGCCGACAAACACGGCCGCCGTCCGACCCTCATGCTCAACATCGCGTGCTTTTCGCTGCTCGAACTGCTGTCCGGCCTGTCGCCGAACCTGATGACGCTGCTCGTGCTGCGCGCCCTGTTCGGTATCGCGATGGGCGGCGAATGGGGTGTCGGCGGCGCGCTGACCATGGAAACCGTGCCGCCGAAGTCGCGCGGTATCGTTTCGGGTCTCCTGCAGGCCGGCTATCCGAGCGGGTACCTGCTGGCTTCGATCGTGTTCGGCCTGTTCTTTCAATACATCGGCTGGCGCGGCATGTTCTTCGTCGGCGTGCTGCCCGCGCTGCTCGTGCTCTACATTCGCGCGCACGTGCCGGAGTCGCCGGCGTTCCAGACGCTCGAAAAGAAGGTGCGTCCCGGTCTCGTCGCGACGCTCAAGCAGAATATCGGCCTGTCGATCTACGCGATCATCCTGATGACCGCGTTCAACTTCTTCTCGCACGGCTCGCAGGATCTGTATCCGACCTTCCTGCGCGTGCAGCATCAATTCGGCGCGCACACGGTGTCGTGGATCACGATCACGCTGAACATCGGCGCGATTTGCGGGGGGCTCTTCTTCGGCTGGATGTCGGAGCGGATCGGCCGTAAGCGCGCGATCTTCATCGCCGCGCTGATCGCGCTGCCGGTGCTGCCGCTGTGGGCTTTCTCGAGCACGCCGATGCTGCTCGCGCTCGGTGCGTTCCTGATGCAGATCTCGGTGCAAGGGGCATGGGGCGTGATTCCGGTGCACCTGAACGAAATCTCGCCCGATGAAATTCGCGCGACCTTCCCCGGCCTCGTGTATCAGCTGGGCAATCTCATCGCGTCGGTCAACGGTCCGCTGCAAGCGAAGCTCGCCGAACTGCACAACAACGACTACGCGCTCGTGATGGCGGTCGTGATCGGCGTCGTCGCGATCGTGATCTGCGCGCTGATTCCGTTCAGCCGGGAGCGCCGCGGCATCGACATGACGCAGTCCGCGCGTGACGTCGTCGAGGCGGGCTCGACGGGGAGCGCTGTCGGAGGACAGGTGTAAGCGCGTCAGGCGCTCGAACCGCTACGGCGAAGCCGTTCCGATCCATTCGGAACGGCTTTTTTTTCGTCCGCGCGGCATGACGCGCCACGCAACTCAAGGCACACTGGCACACGTCCGGCGGCCCCGGAGAGCAAAGAGGCCAGCTACGGCGCGTCCAGCGGAGCAACCGATCACATGAACGACTCGTATCTGAACTTCGTCAACTCGCCGTTCGGCGGGGGTCTCGTGCGCTCGCTCGGCCTGCCGAAGCCCGAGGTGCTGCGGCGCTATCGCGCGGACCGCCCCGAGTTCGACGGTCTGATCGCGATCGGCGCGGGCCGCGAACCCCGGCTGCTCGACGCGCTTGCGAGTCTCGTCGCGAGCGTCGGCATGACGAGCGTCGCGCACGACAGCGCCGCGCTGTGGGTGGCGCTCGCCAACCGTCGCGGCCTGATGACCGGCCGCTTCGAGCCGGCGGAAGCCGGTTCGCCGGGCAAGCTCGCCGCGCTGCTGTTCGACGCGAGCGGTATCGACGACAGCAGCCAGCTCGAACCGCTGCACGGCTTTTTCCACGACACGCTGCGCTCGCTCGGCAAGTGCGGGCGCATCGTCGTGCTCGGGCGGCCGCCCGAGGCCTGCGCGAGCCCGCGTCAATGGACCGCCCAACGCGCGCTCGAAGGGCTCGTGCGCTCGCTCGGCAAGGAGGCGCGGCGCGGCATCACCGCGAATCTCGTGTACATCGGGCAAGGCGCGGAAGGCGGCGCCGAGGCGACGCTGCGCTTTTTTCTGTCGCCGCGCTCGGCCTATGTGTCGGGCCAGGTGGTGCGGATCGCGGCCAACGGCACGATCCCCCACAACGCGCCCGCGTTCGACTGGCGCCAGCCGCTCGCCGCACGGCGCGCGCTCGTCACGGGCGCCGCGCGCGGCATCGGCGCGGCGATCGCGAGCGTGCTCGCAGCCGAGGGCGCGCAGGTGATCGGCCTCGACGTTCCGTCCGCGCGCGACGCGCTCGCCGCGACGATGCGTCAGTTGAACAGCAGCGCGCTCACGTTCGACATCGCCGCGCCCGAAGCGCCCGCGCAGATCGCCGCCGCACTCGACGAGCTCGGTGTCGATATCGTCGTGCACAACGCCGGCATCACGAAGGACAAGACCATCGCGAAGATGTCCGACGCCGCATGGCAAGGCGTGATCGACATCAATCTGAGCGCGCAGGAGCGCATCGACGACGCGCTGCTCGCGGGCGGCATCCTCCGCGACGGCGGGCGCATCGTCGCGGTGTCGTCGATCAGCGGCATCGCGGGCAATCCCGGCCAGACCAATTACGCGACTTCGAAGGCTGGCGTGATCGGCCGCATCGAGAGCATGGCGCCGCACCTGCGCGCGCGCGGCATCACGATCAACGCGGTCGCGCCCGGCTTCATCGAAACGCAGATGACCGCGATGCTTCCGTTCGCGATCCGCGAGGCCGGCCGCCGCATGAACTCGATGAGCCAGGGCGGCCAGCCCGTCGACGTCGCGCAGACCATCGCGTGGCTCGCGCATCCGGGCTCGGCGGGCGTGACGGGCCAGGTCGTGCGCGTGTGCGGTCAAAGCCTGATTGGCGCCTGAACGGGAGCAACAGCATGGGCGAACCGGGTGATCCGTTCGGCAGCCGTCAGCATGCGAACGCACCGGGCGGCGACGGCTCGCGGCCGAAAACCATCGTCATCGATACGCTGCCCGCACCGGCAAAGCTGTATGGGCGCGCGCTGACGGGCCTCGTCAAGCGCGGACGCGACTCGCGGCTGCCGGCGCTGCGCCTCGTGCGGCCCGCCGTCGCGCTCGATCCGGGACCGGTGTGGCGCTATGCGCGCGTGTGCGGCTTCATTCCCGAGCACGGCGTGCCGCTCACTTACCCGCATCTGCTCGCGTTTCCCCTGCATCTGTTGATGCTGACCGACCCGGCGTTTCCGTGGCCCGCGCTCGGCCTCGTGCATCTGGCCAATCACGTGCGGCTGCGCCGCCCGCTCGCGTACAAGGACCTGCTGCGCATCGAGGTCGAATTCGGCGCGCTGCTGCGTCACGACAGGGGTCAGGCGTTCGTCGTGCATACGCGTATCTATCGGCGCGGCGAGGCGGTGTGGGACGGCGACAGTATCTATCTGAAGCGCTCGGTGCCGGCGCTCGGCCATCCGCTCGAAGCGCTGACGCTCGGGCCCGATGCGCTGCAGCGCATCGCGCGCTGGCAACTCGCGCCGCAACTGGGCCGCGACTACGCGAGTGTGTCGGGCGACTACAACCCGATCCACATGAGTGCGCTGGCGGCGAAAGCGTACGGCTTTCCGCGCGCCATCGCGCATGGCATGTGGACGCTCGCGCGCGCCGCATCGTCATTGCAGCCGCCCAAGGCGCTTGCCGAAGCGACGCTGAGCGCCGAGTTCAGGGTGCCGATGCTGCTGCCGGGCGAAGCGACGCTGTGGAGCGCATCCGCGTCGCTGATCGAGCGCGAGTTCGAGGTGCGCGATATCGCTGGGGAAAAGCCCCATTTGCGCGGGCGCATGCAGTGGCGGCTGCTATGAGCCGCGAGCACACTGTAGCCCTGCGATCCGGCCACAACCCGAGGAGCCGAGCATGTCCTACCCGCAACCCGCCGTGCGCCGCGTCGCCATCGTCGGAGGCAACCGGATTCCGTTTGCCCGCTCCAACACCGCGTATGCGACCGCATCGAATCAGGACATGCTGAGCTTCACGCTGCAAGGTCTGATCGATCGCTACGACCTGCACGGCGTGCGTCTCGGCGAAGTCGCGGCGGGCGCGGTCATCAAGCATTCGCGCGACTTCAACCTGACGCGCGAGTCCGTGCTGTCCACCACGCTCGCCAGGGAAACGCCCGCCTACGACGTGCAGCAGGCCTGCGGCACCGGCCTCGAAGCGGCGCTTCTCGTCGCCAACAAGATCGCGCTCGGGCAGATCGACGCGGGCATCGCGGGCGGCGTCGATACCGCGTCCGACACGCCGATCGGCGTCAATGAGCGCATGCGCAAGATCCTGCTCGAAGCGAATCGCGGCAAGAGCACCGCTCAACGGATCAGCGCGCTCAGCAGACTGCGGCCCGGCATGTTCTTCAAGCCTCTCCTGCCGCGCAACGTCGAGCCGCGCACGGGGCTGTCGATGGGCGAGCATTGCGAACTGATGGCCAAGCGCTGGAACATCTCGCGCGAGGCGCAGGACGCGCTGGCGTACGAGAGCCATCGCAAGCTGGCCGATGCGTACACGCGCGGCTTCATCAACGATCTGATGACGCCGTACAAAGGCCTCGCGCGCGACAACAACCTGCGCGCCGACCTGTCGCTCGACCAGCTCTCGAATCTGAAGCCGGTGTTCGACCGCGACGCCGGCACGCTGACCGCGGGCAATTCGACGCCGCTCACCGACGGCGCCTCCGCGGTGCTGCTCGCGAGCGAAGCGTGGGCAGCCGGGCGCGGCTTGCCGGTGCTTGCGTATCTGAGCTGGTCGGAGACGGCGGCCGTGGACTTTTTCGGCCGGCAGGAAGGCCTCCTGATGGCGCCCGCCTACGCGGTGCCGCGCATGCTCGCGCGCGCGGGCCTCGCGTTGCAGGACTTCGATTTCTACGAAATCCACGAAGCGTTCGCTGCCCAGCTTTTGTGCACGCTCGCGGCATGGCAGGATGACGAATATTGCCGCACGCAGCTTGGCCTCACCGGCGCGCTTGGCGCGATCGATCGCGCGAGGCTCAACGTGAACGGCGGCTCGCTCGCGACCGGCCACCCGTTCGCGGCGACGGGCGGACGCATCCTCGCCGCGCTCGCAAAGATGCTCGCGCAACTCGACAAACCGGCCGGCAGCGCGCGCGGGCTGATCTCGATCTGCGCGGCGGGCGGCCAGGGGGTGGTCGCGATTCTGGAACGCTAGATTCCAACACTTCAGGAGACAACCGATGACCCAGCCTACCCATGCCCCGCCGCAAACGCATGACGCGAGCGGCGCGCATGCGCCCAACACCGACGGCATCTGGTACGGGTCCTACCCGCACGACGTGCCGCGTGATATCGACATTACGCAGTACGAGTCGATCGGCCAGTTCTCCGACGAATGCACCGCGCAGTTCCGCAACCGCGTCGCCTACGTGAGCGTCGGCGCGAACCTGACGTACGGCGAGCTGGGCCGCAAGGCGAGCGCGTTTGCCGCGTACCTGCAAAGCATCGGCGTGCAGCCGGGCGATCGCGTCGCGATCATGCTGCCCAACACGTTCCAGTATCCGGTCGCGCTGTTCGGCACGATCAAGGCGGGCGGCGTGGTCGTCAACGTGAATCCGCTCTACACGGTGCGCGAACTCGCATATCAGCTCAAAGACAGCGGCGCGCAGACGATCGTCGTGTTCGAGAACTTCGCGAAGACGCTCGAAGATGCATTGCCGGACACCCAGGTGCGCAACGTGATCGTGACGGGCCTCGGCGATCTGCTCGCCGACGGCCTGAACCTGAAGGGGCGCCTGCTCAATTTCATGTTGCGTCACGTCAAGAAGATGGTGCCCGCCTACAGGCTGCCGCGGGCGGTGCCGCTGCTCAAAGCGCTCTCAGCTGGCTATTCGCTGCCTCTCAAGCCGGTCAGCGCGACACATGAAGACATTGCATTCCTGCAATACACGGGCGGCACCACCGGCATCCCGAAGGGTGCGATGCTCACGCACCGGAACATCATCGCCAATCTGTTGCAGGCGAAGGCGTGGGCCGCGGGACAGCTGTCCGGCGAAGGCGAAACCGTGCTGACGCCGCTGCCGCTTTATCACATCTACTCGTTGACCCTGAACGCGATGATCTTCATGGGGCTCGGCGGGCGCAACATTCTGATCGCGAATCCGCGCGACATGAAGCGCGTGATGATGATCATCCGTCACGAGAAATTCACCGGCATGACCGCCGTCAACACGCTCTATAACGCGTTCCTCGACAACGAGGAATTCTGCCGGCGTGACTTTTCCGGCCTGAAGCTCGCGATGGCGGGCGGCATGGCGACGCAAAAAGCCGTCGCCGAGCGCTTCAAGGCGGTGACGGGCAAGCCGATCGTCGAGGGCTACGGGCTCACCGAGTGCTCGCCGATCGTATCGATGAATCCTGTCGATCTGTCCAATCTGCGCGACTTCGAAGGCTCGATCGGCCTGCCCGCGCCATCCACGCAGGTGCGCTTCAGAAAGGACGACGGCAACTGGGCCAATATCGGCGAGGCGGGCGAGTTGTGCGTGAAGGGGCCGCAGGTCATGAAAGGCTATTGGAACCGCCCGGAGGAAACCGCGAAGGTGCTAGACGACGACGGCTGGCTCGCGACCGGCGACATCGGCGTGATGGATTCGCGCGGCTTTATCCGGCTGATCGATCGCAAGAAGGACATGATCGTCGTGTCGGGCTTCAACGTGTATCCGAATGAAATCGAGGACGTGATCGCCGCGCATCCGGGCGTGCGCGAAGTCGCGGCGATCGGCGTGCCCGACCCCGCGCAGGGCGAGCGCGTGAAGGTCTTCATCGTGCGGCGCACGCCGACGCTCACCGCCGAGCAGGTGATCGCGTACTGCCGCAAGAATCTAACCGGCTACAAGGTGCCGAAGCTGGTCGAGTTCCGCGACGAGCTGCCGCAAACCAACGTCGGCAAGATCCTGCGCCGCGCGTTGCGCGACGAGGAACTCGCGAAGCAGAAGTCTGCCTGACGGGAATAAGCGCTGCTTCAAAGCGTTAATGCTTTGTTGCGTTGCGTTTGCCTCGCCGGGTTGCATGAGCGGCCGCGGCACTTTCCGGAGAGATTCATGAAGCAGCGCATGTCCGCTCGTTCGCACCGCCTGCGGCAACGCTTACCGGCGTGCGCACTGCTCGTCGCGCTGGCCCTGCTTGCGCTACCCGCGGCCTACGCGAAGAACGACGATCCCCCTGCTCCACCCAGCGCCGTCAAGCCGCCGGCCACGCCGGCCGCTCAGGTCGGCAAGCTGACGCTCGACCAGCAGGTCAAATGGCTGCGGGCCGCGCAGCAAAGCGGCGCGCTCGAAAAGCTCGGCGACGCGCAACTGGTCGCGCTGTTCCAGTCGCTCAACCCGCTTGCGCTGCCGCGCTATATCAAGGAAGGGCCGAACGGCTACCCGTCGTACGAGTTCACGATGTTGCGCTCCGAACGCATTCGCGGCCAGTGGCCCGACGAGCCCGATCACATGCTGGTGCGAATCGCGCACGATCCGCTGCGAATCTACGCAAAATGGCTGCCCGACGGCGGGCATGCGGGCCAGGAAGTCATCTACGACGAATCGAAGCGCGACGACGAAATGCTCGGCCACCTCGGCGGCATCCTGAACGTGATGCCGATGTGGACGTCGCTGACCGGTACGCTCGCGCGCTCGCAATCGAACCACAACCTGCGCGATCTCGGCACCGAGTACATCGCCACTCAATATCTGAGCGAAGGAAGGAAATACGCGGAGACCGGCTTGCCCCGTTCGGTGCAGATCGCCGTCAAGACGATCGACGGCGTGCGCGTGGTCGCGTTCACGTTTGAAACGCCGGTCGGCCAACCCCAGTTCTACGCGAAGAAGGAAACGCTCGGGCTCGATCTGCGGCATCCGTTCTTTCGCAGCGTCGAGTCTTACGACAACGACGGCAAGCTATTCGAGCGGATCGTGTTCGAGAAGATCACGCCGATGACGTTCGATGACGCGACGTTCGACCCGGAGAACAAAGACTATAAGTTCTAGCCGCGCGCGCACCGCGGCGTCAGCGCGAAGGCCACGTAGGCGGGCCTTGCGTGCGGCCCGTCGCGCTCTTCGTGTCGATGCTCGACGAAGCGTCCCGTGCGAAGGGCGAGGTGTCGCAGGACGAAGTAATCGGACGCGCGCGTGAAGCCGATCAGCGAAGGCGTCGCGGGTGGCAATTGGCTTGCGCCGAGCAGCGGCGCGAGTGCGGTGAACCAGAGCACGCCGGCATCGTCGCCGGTTTCGAAAGTCGGCAAGCGAAGCTGCGCGGCATAGCGCGCGAACGACGCGCCGCATTCGAGCGTCGAGTCGACGATCGCGAACGTGCGAGCGGCATCGGCGCGCGCGGCGGCTTGCGCGAGCCACGGCCATGCGCCGCCCGCGGCCGTCGAGAGCCATGCGCCGGTGACGAGGAAAGTGCGTCGGTCCATTGGCGTGCACGTCCAGTTCACGTGTACCCTCGCCGGTCGCGCCACGCCGCTGGCCAGATGCCCTGCTTGCCGGGCGCGAGAATGCCGTTCGGGTCGAGCGCATCCTTCAGCGTTTCCGCGAAGCGTAGCGACGCGCCATCGTTGAAGCTGTATTGCGCGGCCGCAAAATCCATGTACGCGAGATGCGCGCGATATTCGCCATAACCGGCCGCGCGTGCATCGCTCATCAGCGAGCGCAGCAGCTCGCCCGCCTGCTCCACCTGGTTCGCGTCGCCGCGATCGAAAATCGCCGCGAAGATGTGATGCAGATGCCGCGCGCCCGCCGTGAAGCCGCCGTAGTAATCGAAACCATATTCCGCGGCGCGCGCTTTCACCATCGTGTACTGGCGCATCGCGTCGCGCCCGGTCGCCGGACAGATCGGCGCGAAGTCGACGTGCGCGCCCGCGCCGCCGCGCCAGTCGAGCATGCGAAACGCGGTCATCGCGGGAATGCCGGCCATGTTGCGATCGCCGCCGCCGGCGGGCTGTGCATCGCCCGCATAACGCGCCGCCGATAGCCGCGCCTCGCGCACGCGCGCGAAGGCGTGCTCGATCAGCGCATAGCGCGCGTCGATCAGTTCGGGCGTGCCGTACAGCGCGAAATGCAGGTTCCAGCGCCCCACGCCGAGCTTGTCGAGCATGGCCTGCACCGCGGCCTCGGGCATCGCGCCCGCGCCGTCGTACCACTGCTGGCGCGCCGAGAGACTCGCCGCGCGCCGCAACCCGCCCTCGATCACCGCATGATTGCGGATCGTGCCGTCGAGCCGCAGCGGCCGCAGAATCTCGACGATCGCCTCCAGATCCGCCTCGCGACGAAACTGGAATTCGCCGAGCAGATAGGCGGGTGGCGCCGGCATCAGCCACACCCCGAGCTTCGTGACGACGCCGTAGTTCGACTGCATGAACATCGCATCGAAAGACGGTCCGTAGCCCGGCTGATACAGCTGCCACGCGGTGCCGATCTCGATGCCGCCCATGCCGGTGCGCAGCACGTCGCCGTTGGCGAGCACCACCTCCATCCCGCATTGCGCGGCCGCGTGATCGCCGTAGTCGGTATAGCCGAAGCCGCGCTCGAGCGTGTTGCCGAGCACGCTGCCCCAGCCGGCAGCGGGAGGATCGACCCAGAGCCTGTAGCCCTTCTCGCGCAGATGCGCGTACAGATCGAAATAGCTGACGCCGGGTTCGACGAGCGCATAGGCCAGCGTTTCATTCACTTCGAGGATGCGGTTCATGCGCTGCAAGTCGAGCACGACCGAGCCGGTCAGACGCGGCGCCGCGCCGCCGTACGCAAAGTTGCGCCCGGTCGACACGGTCCACAGCGGAATCCGGTATTGATTGGCGATGCGCAACACCGCGCGGATTTCATCGACTGACGCGGGCAGCAGCGCCGCGCTCGCGGCAAATGCGCCTGGATCGCCGGGCGCGAACGGATCGAGATAGGCGGAAAGGCCGGCCTCCGAGTTCACCACGTGCGCGTCGCCGACGATCGCGCGCCAGCCGGCGAGCGCGCGATCGAACTGAGCGGCGGACAGGTTCGGGGGCAGCGTCTGGGGCAAGACGTCTCCTTGTCGGGCTAGTGGCGGGCGCAGGCGCGCTCGGCGAGCCGCGCGCTACCGTCCGCTACTGCTGCCACGTCTCAGGCTTGCCACCGAGTTCGTTGCACACGTCGAGCGCGATCTCGCGCAGCTTGCCTTCCGCGATCGCGCCGGACAGTGCGTAGCCCAAGCCGTCGCTGATCCAGTAGAAGGTGCGGCGCTCGCCATCGCGCAACAGACGGAACGCGGTTTCGTCGCGCGTGACGCCGGTCACATACAGTGTCAGGCGCGCACCGGCCTGGTTCTCGTACATGAACTGCGCCGCCGGTCCCGCCTCGCCGGGCAACAGCCGGCCGCCCACCAGCGAATAACCATACTCCTGCAGCGACGGCAGGGACAGCGGACGATTCAGCCGCTTCGACAGCCACGTGATCAGATGCGCCTCTTCGCTCGCGGCGACTTCGACCGGATGACGCCGCTCCGGCGAGTACACCGCGTAGGCGATGTCCGCGCGCTGCGCAAAACCGGCCGGCTGGGCGCCGAAGCCGCTCCAAGCGCCGCCGGTCAGCCGCGGCGCGAGCGGACCGAGCGCCAGCGCGAGCCCGGCGCCGGCCGCGAGCCAGCAGGCGGCGAGACCCACGCGCTGCCACCACGGCCGCGAACGACGCACGATGATGAAGGCCGGCTCCTGCGCCGCCGCGGGTGGGCTGGCCGCGTGATGTCGCCCGCCCGGTTCGGCGGCCTGCCGTTGATCGTGCGTGTGCTGCGCTGCTTGCGCTTGTCCCGCCTCGCCGCGCGGCGCGCCGCACAGCGCGCGCAGCGCCGCCTTCTGCGCGCGCCACGCCGCGACACGGGCGGCGGCCTGCGGATGCTGGCCAAGCTGCGTTTCAACCGCGGCGCGCTGTGCATCCGGCAATTCGCCATCGACATAGGCCGACAGCACGCGCAGATCGAGCTCGTCGGGAAGGCCAGAATCGAAATCGTCGTTGTTCATTATCGGTTTCTCACCACTTTCAGCGGCGCGATCTTGTGCGCCGCCTGCGGCGCACCGGGATGCGGCCCCTGTATCGGTCCCTGCGGCTCCTCGCACAGCAACGCGCGCATATGCTCGCGCGCGCGCGACAGCCGCGACATCACCGTACCGATCGGCACCCCCAGCGCGCTCGATGCCTCCTGGTACGATAGCTCCTCGACACACACCAACAGCAGCACCTCACGCTGCTCGAGCGGCAGGCAGTACAGCGCGCGCTGCACGTCGCGCAGCACCAGACCGTCGACCTCGCCATGCGGCGCCTCCAGATTGCGCCACGGCGCGCTTTCGTCGTCGACGGCGATCTCGCGGCGGCCGCGCAACTGGTCAATGTACAGATGCCGCAGGATCGTCAGCAGCCACGCGCGCAGATTGCTGTTCGGCCGGAACGCCGACCAGTGCGCAAGCGCCCGCTCCGCCGTATCCTGCACGAGATCGTCGGCCCAGGCGAGGTCGCCCGTCAGTGCGCGCGCGTAACGGCGCAACTGCGGCAACCACGCGATCACTTCTGCTTCGAATTTCACCCGGTGTGCCAGGCTCGGTCGCGGCGTTAGTAGCCGCCGCCACTGCTCGTGCTGTTGCTGCTCGAGCCCGACGCCGCGGTGTCGGTACCGGCGGCGTGCGCAAGCGAGCCGCATGCAAGCGCGAGCAGGACGAAGAGCGCTGACAGAATTCGGGATGCTTTCATGGTGAACCTCCTGGCAGGTACCCGGCGCGCGATCCATCGACCGGCGCGGCGGGCGGCAGGCCGCAGAATGCGGTGCTGTCATACTGGACTTAACGCTGCGGGCGCCCGGTTTATTCCACCGCCGTCGCAGCGCTCTCCAATGTTCTTCCTTTTCCGCCAACCATGCCGGCAATGCCTGGAGAGACCGGAAGAAGCCGCCATTGATCAGCAGATTCGTAACTCAACGTTACGGCGTCACGTTATCGGATGCTTATGCGCTCACAAGTCGTTATAGTGGGCGAAGTTAACCCCGTCGACATGCTCTGCCCCCGCCTTGAGTAGAAAGAGTAAAATCGCGGCGAACCACCGTTTATCTAACCTGAATTGTCCATGGCTTCCGCAGAATCGCATCCGCAAAACGACTTCATGAATGCCGCGCGCAAGGAACGCAAGCGCGTCGAGATTTATCTGGTCAACGGTATCCGCCTGACCGGATGCATCGAGTCGTTCGATCAGTACCTGGTGATGCTGCGCACGCCGGTTGGCCTGCAGGGCATCTACAAGCGCGCGATCTCCACGATCCAGCTCGACACCGGCACGCGGCCGGCGCCGCGTACGGGGGGCAGAACGTCGCACGGCGAGCACGGCGCGCGCGGCCCGCATGGTTCGCGCGAACATCGTGAGCCGCGCGATGCGCGCGAATCGTATGGGGCGGCGTCGCCGGAGCGGGCACCGGGCGAGCGCGGAAGTGGTAACTCCGAAGGGCCGGTGGTGGTCACGCGGCGTCGGCGCCTGTTCGGCACCGGCGGCGAAGGCGGCAATCACGGCGGCGGCAGTCCCGGCGGCATTCAGGAATAACGACGCAAAGGCGGTAACGGCCGCGCCTCGCTACTCCGTGGCCGGACCGAGGCGCCGCAGAATCTTCTCAAATCGCATCAGCTGCCGCTCAGTCAGCTCGAATCTTCCCTTGACCGCCGGCACCGGGCAGCGCCGGTTGCCGCGTCGCCCAATTCCAGTGTTCCAATTTGGGTTCCACGACGTGGGCTGCGTGCACACGTGGCGTACACGCCGGCGTTTTCGCGTTCGTGAAGCCACTGAACCGGCCTCCTCGGATTGCCGCGATGCGCTATTCTGAATGATTGACCCTCTGCTGATGGAGTTCGACATGACCAGCAAAAGCCAGCACGCTCCGCAGCCTGCGCGCGTGCCCCGGACGCCGTCGACGTCCGTCGATATGCGGCTCGACGAAGCGCTGATGGAAAGCTTCCCCGCCAGCGATCCCATCGCGGTCGACGTGACGAAGTCGTCTCACGAGCGGATGCGCAAGACTCAGGCGGGTACGCGCAAGCGACATTGAAGTCGAGTCATCTAGCGCCGCGCGATGGCCGCGAGCGCACGACGTTCTCGCAGCTTGCGAAAAAACGCAGGGAGGTGCGGAAGAGCCCGGCGGCGAAAGTGCGATGCGCCGGATAGCGGCGTGCGAAAAGCACCGAACGACCCGGTCGGCGCTTCTGGCAGGCGACGGGAATGGCAAAAACCGGGCGGCGCATTGATTGCCGCGCCATCCCGTCCATTCACGAACGGCTCATCCCGCTGCGTTCAATGCAACGGCAATCCGCTATCGAGCTGACGCTGCAGGTCGCGAACCTGACGCTGGGCAACGCGCAACTGATCCTGTGCGGCAGCCTTCTGCTGTGCCAGTTCGGTCGCCTCGGCACGCTTCTGCTCCTGCTGGCTCGCCACGATGCTCTGCTGCTGACGCGCGATGTCGAGGTCGGCCTGCAGCCGGCTCGCGCGTTCCTGCGACAGCGCGACCATGCGCTGTGTGAACGCCTTCTGCGCTTCGAGTTGCGTACGGCGGATCTCGACGTCCGACAGTTGCACCGTCTGCCGCACGAAATCCTTGTAGATGAGTTCGGCGCGAGCGGCGTCCTGCGTCTTGATCACGCGCCAGAAGTTCTTCTGCTCGAACAGCGAGACGTAGTAGGTCATCTCCTTGCCGTAGAACATCAGGCTCGCGCCATACGTGCCGTTGTATGTGGTGCGCAGTTCGCTGAGTTCCGAACCGCGGATCATCTGCTGCAATTCCGCCACATTGCCGGTGGCGGATTGCCGGTTTTCGTCCGGCGTCAGTGCAGTGGTCTCAGCCTGGCCGGCCGGCGAAGTTTCGGGCAACGCGCTCGTCGTACCCGGCTGGGACACGACTGGACTGCTTGCGCTACTGTTCTCCAGGGCCTGTGCGTTCGCGCCCTGAAGAGCCCCCAATACGATGCATGCGGCCAGAGCAATCTCTCGTAGCTTTGACTTTCGGTCCATGTATTACCTGCTGAACAGATTTTGTTTTTTGGTAGAAGCTGGTCATTATTACTCAGTTTCGCGGGTTTCGGGCTCTTCGTCAAAAATTTGGTATTTGCGTGTTTTTTCAGCTGGAACGAGCACAGATGCAATCCCGTCCGGTCCGCGCGGCAGCAGGCGGCAATCCGCTCGACAAGCCCCGAGTACCCTCGCGCGGCGCACCCGTTATCAGCGACAAGCGCAGTTGTCCGTTATCTGGTCCATTGCTGCCGAGCGGCTCGCGTGGCATGTTCGGCACCGTGTCGGCATATGCATCGAGCATCGGGCATGGAGGACCGCCATCAAATCAGGCAGACCGGCGCGGAGAGCGGATTTTTCTCGGAGGGGCGCGTGATGCAGTTGCGGATATGCGACGCTCCCCCACTCGCTGAAGCGACACATCTCGAGCGTGCCTCGCAATGATTAGAAGCGCCACTATCAAACGGCGGTAATACTTTCGCGTATTCTGCGCTGACGATGCAAACGGCACGCCGCTGGCATCGTCTCGCATCGCGAAGGCCGCTACAGCACATCCGGCCGCGATGCTCATAACGCCGCGCGACCAAGATCGCGCTGTCTCACATCAAGGAGGAAGCCAATGACGCAATTCACTCAACATGCTCGCGCGCTCGCGCTGCGCACCGCCCGTCACGCAGCGCTCGCCGGGGTTCTGCTCGCCAGCGCCATGAGCGCGATGGCACAGACCGAGAGCCCGATCGGCATGTGGCAAACGATCGACGATCAGACGGGCCAGCCGAAGGCGCTCGTGCAGATCACGCAGGACAGCAATGGCGAGTTGAACGGCAAGGTCATCAAGGGTCTTGGCGCGAACAACCAGCCGGATCGCCGCTGCACGGCATGCACCGACGCGCGCAAGGATCAACCGATTCTCGGCATGACCATCATCAACAGCATGAAGAAGGATGGAGACGCGTGGGATCACGGCCAGATTCTCGACCCTGAAAACGGGAAGGTCTACAAGTGCAAGATGCATCTCGAAGACGGTGGCAACAAGCTCGTGGTACGCGGCTACATCGGCGTAGCGCTGCTCGGCCGCTCGCAGACGTGGATCCGGCAGCAGTGAGATTCGATGCCCGGCGCATGCGTAGCGCGTGTCACATGGCTAGCGTAATTGCAGCATGAAAAAAACGGCCGGCGATCATGAATCGCGCGGCCGTTTCAATTGTGGCCTGCCGTTTGCAATGGTCATGCGGCCTGTTTCAACGATGCAGGGGAAGCGAGTGGCGACGCGGGGACCGGCGGGGCCGATGCCGGGTTGTATACGACGGGCGGAACACGGAACGCCGCGGGCCCGACCACTCCGCGCTTATGAGACGCATTGGAATGCATGCGCATCCGCGCTTCCATCAATTTGCAGAGATCTTCACTCGCGGCGCCGGCCAGTTGCTCCGTGACGTGCTTGATTACGCCTGATTCGTACCACGACTTGAAGCGGCGATGACAGGTCTGATACGACGGATAGCGCCGCGGCATTGCGGACCACGTCGAGCCGCTATACATGACCCACAGCACACCGTTGAGCACCGAGCGGGTATCGGCAAGCGGGCGGCCACGCAGTTCGGTACGTGGCCGCAGTTCGGGCAGCAGCGGCGCAACGCGCTGCCATTCTTCATCGGTGATATCGCGATAAGGGTTCATGCTTCCTCCTTTGTCAGAACAACGACAAAAGATAGCCAGTCACCCGTACGCAGAATATAAGACCACTCCGATTCCTAAAATGCGCCGTTCGTTGCGACTCAGGTCAGCGACGTATCGACGATCCGGCGCGGCGTGTCGAGATACTCCTTCGACTGCATTTCGACGATGCGCGATACCGTACGTGTGAATTCGTTGGCCATCGGACCATCGACGTACAGTTGCTCGGGCGGCACGGCGGCCGACATCAGCAGCTTGACCTTGTGGTCGTAGAACACGTCGATCAGCCACGTGAAGCGGCGCGCTTCCGACGCCATGCGCACCGACATCTGCGGCACGTCCGACAGGATCACCGCATGAAAGCGCGTCGCGAGTTCGAGGTAGTCATTCTGCGAGCGCGGACCACCGCACAGTGTCGCGAAGTCGAACCAGACAACCCCATCCGCGCGGCGTAGCGCCTTCAGCTCGCGCTTCTCGATATGCAGCAGCGGGCTTTCGTCGGGCACCGCGGCAAGGCGCGCGAAGGCGTCGCGCAGTGCCTTGCCGGCGGCGGCGTCCAGCGGCGTGTGATAGACCTCCACCTGCGCGAGTGTGCGCTGCCGGTAGTCGATACCCGCGTCGACGTTGATCACGTCGAGCTTCTGCTTGATCAGCTCGATCGCAGGCAGCATGCGGTCGCGATGCAGACCGTCCGGGTAAAGCTTGTCGGGATCGTAGTTGGACGTCATCACGAACTGCACGCCGTTCTCGAATAGCTTGTCGAGCAGGCGGTACAGGATCATCGCGTCGGCGATATCCGAGACGTGGAATTCGTCGAAACAGATGAGCCGATAGCGCTTCGCGATGCGGCGGGCGAGTTCGTCGAGCGGATCGGCCGTGCCCTTGAGTTCTTCGAGCTCGCGATGCACCTCGCGCATGAACTCGTGAAAATGCAGACGCGTCTTGCGGTGCAGCGGCACGATCGTGTAGAAGCTGTCCATCAGGAAGCTCTTGCCGCGGCCCACGCCGCCCCACATGTACACGCCGCGCGGCAGATCCGGGTGAATGATCAGTTTCTTGAACGCGTTCGAGCGGCGCGACTTGTACGCGGTCCACTCGTCATAGCACCGCTGCAGGCGCTCGACCGCCGCGCGTTGCGCCGGATCGGATCGATAGCCGCGCGTCTGCAGTTCTTTTTCGTAGTATTCGGTGACGTTCATCGTGTTGCCGCAAAAAGAAAGGCGGGAGGGAGTGAACCCCGCCCGCCTTCGGTGATGCCAAGGTTGCGTTTCGGTCAGGCGTGCGCGCTTACATGTTCAGCGCGCGCTTGTCGACGGCGAGTGCCGCTTCGCGCATGACTTCCGACAGCGACGGGTGCGGATGGCAAATACGGCCGATGTCTTCCGACGCCGCCTTGAACTCCATCGCCACCACGGCTTCCGCGATCAGGTCCGATGCGTTCGCCGAGATGATGTGCACGCCGAGCAGTTCGTCGGTCTTCGCGTCGGCGATCATCTTGACGAAACCATCCGCCTTGTTGATGCCGAGCGCGCGGCCGTTCGCCATGAACGGGAACTGGCCCGTCTTGATCTCGCGGCCCTCGGCCTTCAGCTGCTGCTCGGTCTTGCCGACCCATGCGATTTCCGGTTCGGTGTAGATCACCCACGGCACGCAGTTGTAGTCGATGTGCGGCTTCTGGCCGTCGATCAGTTCCGCGACCATCACGCCTTCGTCTTCGGCCTTGTGCGCGAGCATCGGGCCGCGCACCACGTCGCCGATCGCGTACACGTTCGGCACAGCCGTCGCGCAGTGGTCGTCCACGTCGATGAAGCCGCGCTCGTTGGCCTTCAGGCCGATCGATTCGAGGCCCAGATTGTCGGTGTTCGGCACCCGGCCGACCGACACGATCAGGCGGTCGGCTTCGAGCGTCTGCGCGTTGCCGTCCTTGTCCGTGTAGGCGATCGTCACGCCGTTTTCGCTGGTCTTCACTTCGCCGACCTTCACGCCGACGTGAATGTCGAGACCCTGCTTCTTGAACTGCTTGGCCGCTTCTTTCGACAGCGCCTGGTCAGCCGCACCGAGGAATTCCGGCAGCGCTTCGAGCACGGTCACGTCCGCGCCGAGGCGGCGCCACACCGAGCCGAGCTCCAGACCGATCACGCCCGCGCCGATCACGGCGAGCTTCTTCGGTGCCGTGTCGAACGAAAGTGCGCCTTCGTTGTCGGCGATCAGCTTGTTGTCGACCGGAATGCCCGGCAGATGACGCGCCTTCGAACCCGTCGCGATGATCACGTTCTTCGCCGTGACGACTTCGGTTTCAGCTTCGCCGCTCACTTCGATCTGCACGCCGGCGTCGGTCTTGCCGGTGAACTTGCCATGGCCCTTGAGCCACGTGATCTTGTTCTTGCGGAACAGGAATTCGATACCCTTGGTCATCTTCTCGACGATGCCGTCCTTGCGGGCCATCATCTTCGAGATATCGACCGAGACGTTTTCCACCGAGATGCCGTGGTCGGCGAGGTGATGCGAGGCGTTTTCAAACTCTTCCGACGACGCGAGCAGCGCCTTCGACGGAATGCAGCCGACGTTCAGGCAGGTGCCGCCGAGCTTCAGCGCGCCGGCCGGGTTCTTCCACTTCTCGATACATGCGACGGTCTTGCCGAGCTGCGCTGCGCGGATGGCGGCGATATAACCGCCGGGGCCTGCGCCGATCACGACGACGTCAAATTCTTTGGACATGACAATCCCTTTGATGGCGGAACGGCGCCGGGCCACCCGAGGTGGCGCGCGCCGTTCCTGTACTGCGGAATGCTAAAGACGTGCTACGGATGACCCCGGCTCGCGCACAACGCGAGCCGCGGTCAGTGGAACGTGCGCTTACAGGTCGAGCAGCAGGCGCGCCGGATCTTCCAGCGCGTCCTTCATCGCGACCAGCGACAGCACTGCTTCGCGGCCGTCGATGATACGGTGGTCGTAGGACAGCGCGAGGTAGTTCATCGGGCGGATCACGATCTGGCCGTTTTCGACCACAGCGCGTTCCTTGGTGGCGTGCACGCCGAGGATCGCGGACTGCGGCGGGTTGATGATCGGGGTCGACAGCATCGAGCCGAACACGCCGCCGTTCGAGATCGAGAACGTACCGCCGGTCATTTCTTCGATCGACAGCTTGCCGTCCTTCGCCTTCTGACCGAATTCGGCGATCTTTTTCTCGATGTCGGCGAGGCTCAGCTGGTCCGCATTGCGCAGGATCGGCACCACCAGACCACGCGGCGAGCCGACAGCGATACCGATGTCGAAGTAGCCGTGATAGACGATGTCGTTACCGTCGATCGACGCGTTCACGAGCGGGAACTTCTTCAGCGCGTGGACAGCCGCTTTCACGAAGAAAGACATGAAGCCGAGCTTCACGCCGTGTTCCTTCTCGAACTTGTCCTTGTACTTGTTGCGCAGTTCCATGACCGGCGCCATGTTCACTTCGTTGAACGTCGTGAGGATGGCGTTGGTTTGCTGCGACTCGAGCAGACGCTCGGCGATACGCGCACGCAGACGCGACATCGGCACGCGCTGTTCCGGACGGTCCTTCAGCCACTGGTCGGCCGATGCCGGCGCCTTGACTTCCGGCAGCGACGGCTTCGCAGCCTTCGGAGCGGCGGCCGCAGCCGGTGCAGCCTTGGCCGCTGCCGGAGCAGCCTGGCCAGCGGCGAGCACGTCGCCCTTCGTGATGCGGCCGTCGCGGCCCGTGCCGGCGACGTCGCCAGCAGCCAGGCCCTTCTCGGCCATCAGCTTGCCGGCAGCGGGCGAAGCAGCGGTGTTCGAGCCCGTTGCGACAGCGGCCTGTGCAGCCGGCGCGGGAGCCGCAGCCGGTGCGGCGACCGGAGCCGGCTTCACTTCGGCTTCGACAGCGGCGGCGCCTGCGGTGCCTTCGGTGTCGATCTTCGCGATCACCTGGTCAGCCGTGACCGTGTCGCCGTCGTTCGAGATGACTTGCGCGAGCACGCCTGCTGCCGGCGCCGGCACTTCGAGCACGACCTTGTCGGTCTCGATTTCGATGAGGATTTCGTCCTGAGCGACAGCCTCGCCGGGCTTCTTCTTCCACTGCAGCATGGTCGCTTCCGAGACCGACTCGGAGAGCTGGGGAACCTTGACTTCAACAATAGCCATTATGAGTATCCTGAATACGTATCGGGTGACGGCCCTTCTTCACGACCGCCTGCGAACCGTGCGCGCCGCGCCTGAACCTCATGGGAACCGTTCAACGCGGTTCAGCGCGGCGCGGGAAAACGCATTGCGCTTTCCCGGCTCGTCTGTTTCTTTATTTGGCGATCGACGCGCTCTTGAGGCGGCCGAAAGCGCCTTCGACCAGCGCCTTCTGCTGCTCGTAGTGCTTCGCGTAGTAGCCGACTGCCGGCGAGGCCGAAGCCGGACGGCCGCTGTATGCCAGCTTCTGCCCTTCCTTCATGCCTTCCTTCAGATGGTGCTCGATGTAGAACCACGGGCCCTGATTCTGCGGCTCGTCCTGCACCCACACCACTTCGGTCGCGTTGTCGTACTTCTTCATTTCCGCTTCGAACTGCTTGTGCGCGAACGGATAGAGCTGTTCGATACGGACGATCGCGACGTCGTTCGCCTTCGCTTCGCGGCGATGCGCGACCAGGTCGTAGTACACGCGGCCCGAGCACACCAGCACGCGCTTGACCTTCTTCGCGTCGATGGTTTCGTCCACTTCGCCGATGACCGGCTGGAACGAACCCTTCGCGAGTTCCGACAGATCCGAGACGGCTTCCTTGTGACGCAGCAGCGACTTCGGCGTGAAGACGATCAACGGCTTGCGGAACAGGCGGATCATCTGGCGACGCAGCAGGTGGAAGATCTGCGCCGGCGTGGTCGGCTGCACGACCTGCATGTTGTGGTCTGCGCACAGTTGCAGGAAACGCTCGATACGCGCCGACGAGTGCTCCGGACCCTGGCCTTCGTAGCCGTGCGGCAGCAGCATGGTCAGGCCCGACACGCGGCCCCACTTCACTTCGCCCGACGAGATGAACTGGTCGATCACGACCTGCGCGCCGTTCACGAAGTCGCCGAACTGCGCTTCCCACGCGACGAACGTGTTCGGTTCAGCGGTCGAGTAGCCGTATTCGAAGCCGAGCACCGCTTCTTCCGACAGCACCGAGTCGATCACCGTGAACTTCGCCTGACCTTCGGCGATGTTCTGCAGCGGCACGTACGTGCCGTCGTTCCAGCGCTCGCGGTTCTGGTCGTGCAGCACCGCGTGACGGTGCGTGAACGTGCCGCGGCCCGAATCCTGACCGGTCAGGCGCACGGCATAGCCGGATGCGACCAGCGACGCGAACGCGAGGTGTTCGCCCATGCCCCAGTCGAGCTTTGCTTCGCCGCGGCCCATTGCGCGACGGTCGTTGATCACGCGCTCGACGAGCGGGTGAACCTTGAAGTTTTCCGGAATCGTGGTGATGCGCTCGGCAAGGCGCTTCAGTTCCGCGAGCGGCACGGCCGTGTCGGCCGCATCGGTCCACTTGCGGTTCAGGAACGGCACCCAGTCCACCGCGTACTTGCTCTTGTAGTTCGAGAGCACCGGGTCGACCGTGTGATGGCCTTCGTCCATCGCCTTGCGATACGCCTTGACGAATTCGTCGCCTTCCGTGGCGGTGATCACGCCCTGCTGCACGAGCTTTTCTGCGTACAGCGCGCGCGTGCCCGGGTGCTTCGCGATCGTCTTGTACATCAGCGGCTGCGTGACCGCCGGGGTGTCCTGCTCGTTGTGGCCCAGCTTGCGGAAGCAGACGATGTCGACGACGACGTCCTTGTGGAACTGCATGCGGAAGTCGATCGCCATCTGAATGGCCAGCACGACCGCTTCGGGATCGTCGCCGTTCACGTGCAGCACCGGCGCTTCGATCATCTTGACGACGTCCGAGCAGTACAACGTGGAGCGCGAGTCGCGCGGGTCCGACGTCGTGAAGCCAATCTGGTTGTTGATGACGATGTGCAGCGTGCCGTGCGTGCCGTAACCGCGCGTTTGCGCGAGGTTCAGCGTTTCCATCACCACGCCCTGGCCCGCGAAAGCCGCGTCGCCGTGAATCTGCACCGGCAGCACCTGGACGCCGTTTTCGTCGCCGCGGCGGTCCATACGCGCCTTCGCCGAACCCTCGACCACCGGGTTGACGATTTCGAGGTGCGACGGGTTGAATGCGAGCGACAGGTGAACCGGGCCGCCTTCCGTCGCGACGTCCGACGAGAAGCCCTTGTGATACTTGACGTCGCCAGCGGGCAGATCGTCGACGTGCTTGCCTTCGAATTCGGCGAACAGGTCAGCCGGCATCTTGCCGAGCGTGTTGACCAGCACGTTCAGACGGCCGCGGTGCGCCATCGCGATGACGATTTCCTGAACGCCGCGCAGACCGCCGTGACGCACGACTTCGTCCATCGCCGCGATGAAGCTCTCGCCACCTTCGAGCGAGAAGCGCTTCTGGCCGACGTACTTGGTGTGCAGGAAACGCTCGAGGCCTTCTGCGGCCGTCAGGCGATTCAGGATGTGCTTCTTCTTGTCGTTGCTGAAGTTCGGCGTCGAACGGATCGATTCGAGGCGTTCCTTCCACCAGCGCTTCTGCTCCGGATCGCTGATGTACATGTACTCGGCGCCGATCGTGCCGCAGTACGTGTCGCGCAGGGCTTTGACGATCTCGCGCAGCGTCGCGCGCTCGAACCCGAAGTACAGATTCGTGGCGCTGAACTCCTGGTCCATGTCGGCTTCGGTGAAGTCGTAGAACGCGGGTTCAAGTTCGGGGATCGCGGGACGTTCGCGGCGCTTCAGAGGATCGAGATTGGCCCATTGCGAGCCGAGGAAGCGATATGCGCCGATGAGAGACTGGACGTAAACCTGTTTGCGGGCGGTTGCGAGATCTTCGCCGCCGGCCGTTGCGCGCGGCAGGAAGGCATTGGCCTTGGCGCGCTGTGCAAACGATTCGACGATCGGGCCATGGGCCACGTCGTTGGCATTGGTGCCGTCCGATGCGGGCACGTTCTGCAACGCATCGAAATAGCTGCGCCAGGTCTCGGGCACTGACGCCGGATTATCGAGATACGCTTCGTACATTTCTTCAACGTACGGAGCATTGCCGCCGAACAGATAAGAGTTCGACTGGAATTGCTTCATCATTTTTACGCTCACCTTTCTTCGAGTTTCTCGAGAAATAGCGGGTTACCGAACCTTCCGCGACACGGCCTGACCGTTTAGCGGATTGCGCGAATCAAGTCTTGCTTGGAAGGACCTAAAACTTTGCACCCGGGAGCATAGCACAGAACGAATAGCCCAGATAGCGAACCGCGCGGGCGCAAACGCTGTAACGGCGGGCATTTCACGGGTGGCGGACACCTCTTCGAGGCGCGCAACAGTGTTCTGCGAGAAATGGAGGCGAACAGCGCGAGCGGCCGCGACACGCGGGCCGCCGCGGCAAAAAACTGGGGTGATGCAGCGCCGCAAAGAATGATGGGCCAAAAACGACGAAGCCACCCGAAGGTGGCTTGCATTCGCTGCTATCCGGACAGGTTCGAGTCCCGCTTATTCGCCGGCAACCTTGTTGCGGCTCGCGCTGCGGCGCTCGTGTTCCTTCAGGTAGCGCTTGCGCAGACGGATCGACTTCGGCGTGACTTCGACGAGTTCGTCGTCGTCGATGAACTCGACCGCGTATTCGAGCGACAGTTGAACCGGCGGCACCAGACGCACGGCTTCATCGGTGCCCGACGCGCGCACGTTCGTGAGCTGCTTGCCCTTGATCGGGTTCACGACGAGGTCGTTGTCGCGGCTGTGAATGCCGATGATCATGCCTTCATACAGGGCCTCGCCCGGCGACACGAACATGCGGCCGCGATCCTGCAGCTTCCACAGAGCGTACGCGACAGCCGCGCCGTCGTCCTGGGAAATCAGCACGCCGTTGCGACGCTCACCGATCGCTCCTTCCTTGACCGGCTGGTACGAATCGAACGTGTGGCTCATCAGACCCGTGCCGCGCGTGAGCGTGAGAAATTCCGACTGGAAGCCGATCAGACCACGCGCCGAAATGCGGTACTCGAGACGCGTGCGGCCACGACCGTCCGACGCCATGTCGAGCATTTCGCCCTTGCGGCGGCCGAGTTCTTCCATCACGCCGCCCTGGTGCGTGTCTTCCATGTCGACGGTCAGGTTTTCGTACGGCTCGTGCTTGACGCCGTCGATTTCCTGCATCACGACGCGCGGACGCGACACGGCCAGCTCGTAGCCTTCGCGGCGCATGTTTTCGACCAGAATGGTCAGGTGCAGCTCGCCGCGGCCCGCCACTTCGAACGTGGTTTCATCGCCGGTGTCGCGCACGCGCAGCGCGACGTTGTGGTTCAGTTCCTTCATCAGGCGATCGCGAATCTGACGGCTCGTGACGAACTTGCCTTCGCGGCCCGCGAGCGGCGACGAATTGACGAGGAAGTTCATCGTCAGCGTGGGTTCGTCGACCGTGATCATCGGCAGCGCTTCGGGCTGCTCCGGCGAGCAGATCGTCACGCCGATGCCGACTTCCTCGATACCGTTGATCAGCACGATGTCACCGGCTTCAGCCGAGTCGACCTGCACGCGATCGAGGCCCTTGAACGACAGCACCTGGTTGATCTTGCGATTGAGGATTTCGCCTTCCGGACCCGAGCGCACCGCGACCGCCATGCCCGGCTTGATCCGGCCGCGCGTGATGCGGCCAATACCGATACGGCCGACATACGACGAATAGTCGAGCGAGGTGATCTGCAACTGCAGCGGACCTTCCGGATCGGCCGGGCGAACCGGCACGTGCTCGAGGATCGCCTCGAACAGCGGACGCATGTCGCCGTCGCGCACGTCCGGCGTGAGACCGGCATAGCCATTCAGCCCCGATGCATAGACGATCGGGAAGTCGAGCTGCTCTTCGCTGGCGCCGAGCTTGTCGAACAGGTCGAAGGTCTGGTTGATCACCCAGTCCACCCGCGCGCCCGGACGGTCAACCTTGTTGATCACGACGATCGGCTTCAGACCCAGCGCGAGCGCCTTCTTCGTGACGAAGCGCGTTTGCGGCATCGGGCCTTCCACCGCGTCGACGAGCAGCAGCACCGAGTCGACCATCGACAGCACGCGCTCCACTTCGCCGCCGAAGTCAGCGTGCCCCGGCGTATCGACGATGTTGATGTGCGTGCCTTCGTACTCCACCGCACAGTTCTTCGACAGGATCGTGATGCCGCGCTCTTTTTCGATGTCGTTCGAGTCCATCACGCGCTCGGCGATCTGCTGGTTCTCGCGGAACGTGGCGGTCTGACGGAGGAGCTGGTCGACGAGGGTGGTCTTGCCGTGGTCGACGTGAGCAATGATGGCGATGTTGCGTAGGGCGCGGGTCATAGGAAACCTGAAGACGGTTGAGTGCGCCGCTTGCTTATGCTGCTGGTTGACGAGATAAACCACGATAACAAGCCCAAAGCGCACTTTTGGGAACCCAAAATTATAGCACGCACGGATGATCCTTTCTGGTATTCCCCGATAGACCGTCCGCTCCCGGCGCTACGCAAGGTCAGGGGCAAATGTCCGGCGCCGCGCCCACGCCAAACCGCATGCATTTGCTGCCTGAGCGCAAAAATTCCTTGCCTAAGCTGTGATAACGCTTGTCGTGTCAATCAACAGCCCGCTATACTAATGCATAGTCAACCATTGCATTCGCACGAGAATCATGACGGAGCCGTCCAACGAATCCACGCCGGACCTGAGCGAGTATCAGCTCGGGGAAAGCGTCGGCTATCTCATCTCGCGCGTGAAATCGACCCTGTCGAATCTGATCACGCAACGCAGCATGGCTGAACTCGGCATCACCAGCCAACAGGGGAGCATCCTGTTTATGGTGGCGAGCGGCAAATGCCTGCTCGCGGCCGAACTGGCGCGTGAATACGGCATCGACGCAAGCGCCGTCACGCGCCTGATCGACCGGCTGGAAAAGCGCGGGCTGCTCACGCGGGTGCGCAGCAACGAAGACAGGCGCGTCGTGCGCCTCGCATTGACACCGGAAGGCCATGCGATCGCAGCCCGCATGCCGGGCATTTTCAATGGCGTGCTCGATAGCCTGCTGAATGGGTTCACCCCCGAGGAAGTGGGCTTCCTGAAGAGCATGCTACGCCGCGTGCTCATCAATTCCGGTGAACAGGCGGGACTTCCCCGCGATACCGCCAGCCATCTCGATAGCAAATCGTAAGAAATTGCTTGCTGCGTCCACCACTACATTCCACTCAAAGAGTCGAGCGATGAAATCCCTTTCCCTGTCCGCGCCCGCGCTGTCGAGCCGGGCCGCTGTCGCCGCAGCGGCGGCAGCGCTCGCCCTCACGGGGTGCGCGAACTACTTCGGCGTCAGAAGCGACAAGCAGATCGCGTCGCCGACGCAGTATGAGTCGACGCAAAGCCTGCCCAACGAGGGCGGTCAGTGGCCGTCGCTCGACTGGGCCAACCAGTTCGGCGACCCGCAACTGCCGAAGCTGATCGCGGAGGCGCTCGACGGCAACCCGTCGATTGCACAGGCACAGGCGCGGCTCGCGAAGGCTTCGTCGTATATCGAAAGCTCGCGCGCAGCGCTGTTTCCGAAAGTCAACGCGAGCTATTCGTGGACCCGCGAGCTGTTCTCGGCGAATTCCCTCTACCCCCCTCCGTTCGGTGGCACCTGGTATAGCGAGAACAACGTGCTCGCGAGCGCGTCGTGGGAGCTCGACCTGTGGGGCAAGAACCGTCAGCGCCTCGGCCAGGCCGTGTCGCAGCAGAAAGCGGCCGAGGCCGACATGCAGCAGGCGCGCGTGACGCTCGCCGCGTCGGTCGCAAGCACCTACAACCAGCTCGCGCAACTGTATGCGTTCCGCGACATCGCCGCGCGCGAAATCGCCAACCGCGAGAACGTCGGCCGCATCACCAACGACCGCGTGAGGGCCGGCCTCGATACCAACGTCGAGAAGCAGACCGCCGCCGGCAACATCGCGACGAGCCAGTCGAACCTCACCGACCTCGATGGCCAGATCACCGTCGTGCGCTACCAGTTGGGCGCGCTGCTCGGCAAGGGCCCAGACCGTGGCCTGCAGATCGACAAACCGGTGCTGACCGGCGGCAGCGTGGTCGCGCTGCCGGACAACATCCCGGCCGACCTCGTGGCGCGCCGCGCGGACATCGTCGCCGCGCGCTGGCAGGTCGAAGCCGCAATGCACGACGTGAAAGAGGCGAAGGCCGAGTTCTACCCGGACGTGAACCTCGCGGCCGGCTTCGGTTTCGACGCGTTCGGCTGGGGCCGTTTCCTGACTGCGTCGAGCCGTCAGATCCAGTTCGGGCCGGCGATCCATCTGCCGATCTTCGACGCCGGCGCGTTGCGCGCGCAGTTGAAGGGCCGCTACGCCGACTTCGACCTCGACGTTGCGAACTACAACCAGACGCTGATCAACGCGCTGCAGGACGTGTCGACCCAGGTGTCGTCGATTCGCTCTATCGACCGCCAACAAGGCGACGCCCAGCGCGCGCTCGATGCGTCGAGCCAGGCGTACCAGCTCGCCGTGATCCGCTACAAGGCCGGCCTCTCGCCGCAGCTGCAGGTGCTGACCGCCGACGAAAACCGGCTGGCCGCCGAACAGACCGTCACGAGTCTGCAGATGCGCCGCCGCGATCTGCAGATCGGCCTGATCAAGGCGCTGGGCGGGGGCTTCGACGCGACCCAGACGGGTCTCGTGGTGCCGACCGACGCGCCCGCATCGGCCAACGCCGCGAATCAAGCCACCAACACCGCCGCGAACTGAGCGAGCCCGCCTGCGGCAACGAACACGCATACGCACGAACACCCGAATAAACGACGACGTTTAAGAGAGCCCGGAGCAAATCAATGAGCACCCCCCAGCAGCCCGCTACTGCGCCGCAAGCGGCGACCAACGGCAAACGCAAACGCATGATGACGCTGCTCGTCATCGTGATCCTGATCGCGGCGGTCGCATATGGTCTCTACTACTTCCTGGACGCACGCTTTCATGAAGACACCGACGACGCCTACGTGAGCGGCAACGTCGTGCAGATCACGCCGCAGGTCACGGGCACCGTGATCGCGGTCAACGCGGACGACACCCAGGTCGTCAAGGCCGGCGACCCCCTCGTCGTGCTCGACCCGGCCGATGCGCGTGTCGCACTCCAGCAGGCCGAGGCGAATCTCGCGCAGGTGGTGCGCCAGGTGCGCGGCCTGTTCGCCGACGACAGCCAGTACGAAGCGCAAGTCGCGGCGCGCCAGGCTGATTTGTCGCGCGCTCAGGACGACTTGAGGCGCCGTCTGACGGTCGCGCAGACCGGCGCGGTATCGCAAGAAGAAATCTCGCACGCACGCGATTCCGTCAAGTCCGCCCAGGCCGCGCTCGACGCCGCCAAACAGCAGCTTGCGGCAAACCGCGCGCTGACCGCGAACACCACGATCGCCGATCACCCCAACGTGCAGGCGGCCGCCGCGAAGCTGCGCGATGCCTACCTGAACCACGCGCGCAACACGCTGCCCGCACCGGTCACCGGCTATGTCGCGAAACGCTCGGTGCAGGTCGGCCAGCGCGTCTCGCCGGGTACGCCCCTGATGGCGATCGTGCCGCTGCAAGACGTGTGGGTGGACGCAAACTTCAAGGAAGTGCAGCTGAAGCACATGCGTATCGGCCAACCGGTCGAACTGACGGCTGACGTGTATGGCTCGTCGGTGCCGTTTCACGGCAAGGTGGTCGGCTTCTCGGCCGGCACGGGTTCGGCGTTCTCGCTGCTGCCAGCGCAGAACGCGACCGGTAACTGGATCAAGGTCGTGCAGCGTCTGCCGGTGCGTATTTCGCTCGATCCGCAGGAACTCGAAAAGCACCCGCTGCGTATCGGTCTGTCGATGCAGGCCGACGTCAACATCAAGGACGACACTGGCGGCCAGCTTGGCCAGGCACCGAGCACGGCTTACCAGACCAACGTCTTCGACAAATACGGCGCGGAAGCCGACGCGGAAATCGCCCGCATCATTTCGGAAAACGCCGGCCCGAACGTGAACGGCGGCGCGCAGAAATCGACGGCGCAGAACGGCGCGGCCGCGAAACCGGCTGCCAAAAAGAGCTAAGGCTCGGCCCGACGATTCATAGAAGGCTCTTCAATGGCTCAGGCTCAGGCGCAAGTCCCTCACCCGCCGCTCGAGGGTGCGCAACTGGTGATCGGCACCATCGCGGTGTCGCTCGCCGTGTTCATGAACGTTCTGGACACGTCGATCGCGAACGTGTCGATCCCGTCGATTTCCGGCGACCTTGGCGTGTCGTCCGACCAGGGCACGTGGGTGATCACGTCGTTTGCGGTGGCCAACGCAATCTCGGTGCCGCTGACTGGCTGGCTCACCGACCGCATCGGCCAGGTGCGTCTGTTCATGGCGTCGATCGTGCTGTTCGTGCTCTCGTCGTGGATGTGCGGTCTCTCGCCGAACCTGCCGTTCCTGCTTGCGTCGCGCGTGCTGCAAGGCGCGGTGGCCGGCCCGATGATCCCGCTGTCGCAGACGCTCCTGCTTGCAAGCTACCCGCGCGCGAAGGCACCGATGGCGCTATCGATGTGGGCGATGACCACACTGATCGCGCCGGTTGCCGGTCCGATTCTTGGCGGCTGGATTTCCGACAACATTTCCTGGCCGTGGATTTTCTACGTCAACATTCCGGTCGGCGTGGTGGCGGCCGTCGCGACGTGGGCGATCTTTCGCAACCGCGATTCACTCGTCAGGAAGGCACCGATCGACGGCGTCGGCCTCGGTCTTCTGATCGTCTGGGTCGGCTCGCTGCAGGTCATGCTCGACAAGGGCAAGGACCTCGACTGGTTCTCGTCGACCACGATCGTCGTGCTCGCGCTCGTCGCGCTGATCGCACTCGCATTCTTTATCGTGTGGGAACTGACGGCCGAGCACCCGGTGGTCGATCTGTCGCTGTTCAGCCGGCGTAACTTCACCGGCGGCACGATCGCGCTATCGATCGGCTATGGGCTCTACTTCGGGAACCTCGTGCTGCTACCGCTGTGGCTGCAGACCGATATCGGCTACACGGCGACAGAAGCCGGACTCGTGATGGCGCCCGTCGGCCTGTTCGCGATCCTGCTGTCGCCGCTCACCGGCAAGGTCCTACCGCGAACTGATCCGCGCTACATCGCGACCCTGTCGTTCCTGATTTTCGCGCTGTGTTTCTGGATGCGCTCGCGTTACACGACGGGCGTCGATACATCCTCGTTGATGCTGCCCACGCTGATTCAGGGCATCGGCATGGCCGGCTTCTTCATTCCGCTCGTGTCGATTACGCTGTCGGGCTTGCCGGGCCATCGGATTCCGGCCGCGTCGGGGTTGTCGAACTTCGTGCGGATCATGTGTGGTGGTATCGGCACGTCGATCTTCCAAACTGCGTGGGATCACCGCACGATCATGCATCACGCACAGCTGACCGAACAGGCGAACGCTTATAACCCCGCGTTTGGCCAGTCCGTTCAACAAATGGGCGCGGCGGGACTGAATCAGCAGCAGACCTACGGTCTCTTCAACACCATGGTCACGCAGCAAGCCGCGCAGTTGGGCGTGAACGATCTGTTCTTCATTTCGGCCGGTATTTTTGTCGCGCTGATCGCGCTGATCTGGATCACACGACCGGAACGCGCAGGTGGCAATGCGGGAGCGGCGGCGTCCGCGGCGCATTGAACACGTTGGTTGTTGCGTTGCGCTAGTTCGACACCGCGTCGTAGATGGCGTGAAAAAAAAGCGGGGCCGCTATCGGGCGATCCCGCTTTTTTATTTTCCGCATGCGACTGGAAAAGCCCTGCGTCTAGTTCTCCGTCGTCACGACCAGTCGTTCGGGTGCAAGCACGCCTTCGCCTGGCTTCGCGACGCCGAGCAGCCGCCCCTGCGCCGAGTACACTCTCACGCGCGGCGCACGCACCGCATCGGCGCCGATCGTCAACGACGACAGCTTCAGCCGCTGGCCGTGCAGGAAACGGCGCGTGTCGTCGTCGTTGAGACGGACCAGCGGGAACGTCGACAGCAACGCGTCGACCGGTCGCAGCCATGCGTCGCGTTCGGCCTGGGTCGCCTCGGACAACGCGTCGAGCGTGACCGAATGCTCGAGCGTCAGCGCGCCGACGCCCGTGCGCCGCAGCGCAATCAGATGCGCGCCGCAGCCGAGCGCCTCGCCGATATCCTCAGCGAGTGTGCGCACATAGGTGCCCTTGCTGCACGTCACGCGAAACGTCACTTCCGGCAGCGCGCAAGCAATCAGCTCGAGCGCGTGAATCGTCACATAACGCCCTTCCCGCTCGACCGTCTTGCCGGCGCGCGCGTACTCGTACAGGGGCTTGCCGTCCCGCTTGAGCGCCGAGTACATCGGCGGAATCTGAACGATCTCGCCAATGAAGCGTGGCAAGGCCGCCCGCACCGCCAACTCGTCGCAATCGACCGCTCGGATGTCGAGCGCCTCGCCTTCGGCGTCGCCGGTGGTCGTGCGTATGCCGAGGCGCATCGTGGCCTCGTAGGTTTTGTCGGCTTCGAGCAGGTCTTGCGAAAACTTGGTGGCCTCGCCAAAGCAGAGTGGCAACAGGCCGGTTGCGAGCGGGTCGAGCGTGCCGGTGTGGCCCGCCTTTTTCGCCAGATAGAGACGTTTCGCGCGGATCAGCGCGTCGTTGCTCGACAGGCCGAGCGGCTTGTCGAGCAGCAGCACGCCGTCGAGCGCGCGACGCGGCACGCGGGGGCGATGAGGTGCGGTCATGTCGAGTGAGGCAGATGTTCGGGAAATACGAAAACCGGCGCCGCGCGCTACGTCGGACGCCGCAGCGCCGCAGTCGCTCAGTCGTCCTTCGCGCGCGTGGAATTTGCCTCGTCGATCAGACGCGACATTTCGACAGCGCGCTCGATCGTCTTGTCGTAGTGGAAATGCAGCGTCGGAACCGTATGGATATGCAGGCGCTTGAACAGCAGATTGCGCAGATGGCCGGCCGCGTGCGTCAGGGCCTCGAGCGTCTGCTGCGGGTCGCCCGTCAGCGTCGTGAAGTAGACCTTCGCGTGGGCGTAGTCGGGGGTGAGCTCGACGCTCTGAAACGTGACGATGCCGATGCGCGGATCCTTGACCTCGCGCAGCAGCTCGGCCAGGTCGCGCTGGATCTGATCGGCGATCTGCGCGTTGCGATTGGGAGAAGTACGTTTTTTAGACATGGTGTTGTGTGCTCCGCGATGACGGATGCAAAAAATGGTTCGCGCGAGCCGTGTTTGTTATCCATTCGATACGACGGCGCCGTGTTTCGCCGCGGCCTGTGAGCAGCTCGGCGGCGCGATGGCCTCGCGCCGTAAGCCAATTCACGATGAACGCGGCATCGAAGCGATGCGATAAATTCGAGGCAGCGGGCTCAAAAACAACGGGCGGAGCGGGCGTCAAGCCCGTTCCGCCCGTTGTTGTGCCGTGCCGCGTGAATTACAGCGTACGCGCGACTTCCGTGACCTCGAACACTTCGAACTGATCGCCTTCGACGATATCGTTGAAGTTCTTGATCGACATACCGCACTCGAAGCCCTGACGGACTTCCTTCACGTCGTCCTTGAAGCGCTTGAGCGAATCGAGCTCGCCCGTGAAGATGACGACGTTGTTGCGCAGCACGCGCACCGACGACGAGCGCTTGACGAAACCGTCCGTAACCATACAGCCGGCCACCGTGCCGACCTTCGGCACCTTGAACACCTGACGCACTTCGACCGTGCCCGTTACGACTTCGCGCTTCTCCGGCGCCAACATGCCCGACATCGCCGCCTTCACGTCATCCACGGCGTCGTAGATGATGTTGTAGTAGCGGATATCGACGCCATTGGCTTCCGCGAGCTTACGAGCCTGCGCATCCGCGCGGGTGTTGAAGCCGATGATGACTGCCTTCGACGCCGTCGCGAGGTTGACGTCCGACTCGCTGATGCCGCCAACCGCGCCGTGCACGATCTGCACGCGCACTTCGTCGGTGGAGAGCTTCTGCAGAGACTGCACCAGCGCTTCCTGCGAACCCTGCACGTCGGCCTTGACGATGAGCGGCATGTACTGCACTTCGCCTTCGCCCATCTGTTCGAGCATCGTCTCGAGCTTCGCGGCCTGCTGCTTCGCGAGCTTGACGTCGCGGAACTTGCCCTGCCGGAACAGAGCAACTTCACGCGCCTTGCGCTCGTCCGGCATCACGATCACTTCCTCGCCCGCCTGCGGCACTTCCGACAGACCCTGGATTTCGACCGGGATCGACGGGCCAGCGGACTTGGTCGGCTTGCCGGTTTCGTCGAGCATTGCACGCACGCGACCATAGGCGCTGCCTGCCAGCACGACGTCGCCGCGGTTCAGCGTACCCGACTGGACGAGGATCGTTGCGACCGGACCCTTACCCTTGTCGAGCTTCGCTTCGATCACGAGACCCTTGGCCGGCGATTCGACCGGTGCCTTCAGTTCGAGCACTTCGGCCTGCAGCAGCACGTTTTCGAGCAGATCGTCGATGCCCGCGCCGGTCTTCGCCGACACCGGCACGAACGGCGAGTCGCCACCGTACTCTTCCGGCACGACGCCTTCGGCGACGAGTTCCTGCTTCACGCGTTCCGGATTCGCGTCAGGCTTGTCGATCTTGTTGATTGCGACGACGAGCGGCACGCCGCCGGCCTTCGCGTGGGAAATCGCTTCCTTCGTCTGTGGCATCACGCCGTCGTCGGCAGCGACCACCAGAATGACGATGTCGGTCGCCTTCGCACCACGGGCACGCATTGCCGTAAAGGCTTCGTGACCCGGCGTATCGAGGAACGTGATGACGCCGCGCGGCGTTTCGACATGGTAAGCGCCGATGTGCTGCGTAATGCCGCCCGCTTCGCCCGCGGCAACCTTCGAGCGACGGACGTAGTCGAGCAGCGAAGTCTTGCCGTGGTCGACGTGGCCCATCACCGTGACGACCGGCGGACGCGGCAACGCTTCCGCATCGGTCGCTTCGCCTTCGACCAGCATTGCTTCCGGATCGTCCAGCTTCGCCGCAACCGCACGGTGGCCCAGTTCCTCGACGATGATCATCGCCGTTTCCTGGTCCAGCATCTGGTTGATCGTGACCATCTGGCCGAGCTTCATCATCACCTTGATGACTTCCGACGCCTTCACCGCCATCTTGTGCGCGAGATCCGCGACCGTGATGGTTTCCGGCACGTGCACCTCACGCACGATCGGCTCGGTCGGCGCCTGGAACGTCGTGGCCTGTTCCTGATGCTTGCCACGGCCCTTCGGACCGCCGCGCCAGCCGCGGTCCACACCGCCGCTCGAGTCGCCGCGCGTCTTGATGCCGCGGCGCTTGGCTGCGTCGTCCTGCCAGCCGCTCTTACCGCCGGCCGGCTTTTTCTTGTCGCCCGCAGAAGGTGCGCTCGCCGGCGCCGGAGCCGCGGCAGCTGCAGGCTTCCTGGCTGCCGGGCGCGCCGGCGCTTCGCCAGCCGGACGCGCCGGCTTGTGCAGCGTACCCTTGGCCTCGGCTGCCTTGGCCGGCTCGGCGGGCTTCGGCGCCGGTTCCGGCGCCTTCACCTGCGCCTTGCGCGGCGTGTTCATCATTTCGCGAATCGCGCGCGCTTCGGCTTCGGCCGCCGCGCGGCGCTTGGCGATTTCTTCCTGTTCCGCACGCGCCTTTTCAGCGGCCACACGCGCGGCGTCTTCCGCTTTCTTCGCGGCTTCGCGTTGTGCGGCGCGTTCCGCGGCCGCGCGTTCGTCGTCCTGCTCGCTTGCCTTCGTGGCAGCCGGTGCAGCGGCTTGAGCCGCCGCCTGCTGGGCCTTCTCGCGAGCTGCCGCCTCGGCCGCAGCCGCCGCGCGCTTCTTCGCCTCATCTTCCGCGCGCTGACGTTCGGCTTCCGCAGCCTGCTCGCGCGCCTGACGCTCGGCCTCTTCGCGCTCGAGCTGTTCCTGGCGCGCCTTCAGCTCCTGCGCCTGCTTTTCGAGCAGTTCAGCTTCGTGACGTGCTTCTTCTTCACGACGCTGCAACTCGAGATCTTCGGCGTCCGAGTTTTCGGCCACATGATTCGATGCCTCCCCGCCTTCCGCGACTGCCTCGTCGCGGCGGACGAACGTGCGCTTCTTGCGCACCTCGACCTGAATGGTGCGAGCTTTGCCCGTCGCATCGGATTGCTTGATCTCCGACGTATGCCGGCGCGTCAGCGTGATCTTGCGCTTGTCGGCATCGTTCGAGCCATGCGACTTGCGCAAGTGATCGAGCAGACGCGCCTTGTCCGCCTCGGACAGGTTGTCGTCTTCGCTCGCTTTCTGGACGCCCGCTGCCTGCAGCTGCTCGAGCAGCACGCCAGCAGGCATTTTCAGTTCCGCGGCAAATTGGGCTACGTTGTTACTCGCCATTCATTCCTCTTAATGCAAGGACCGATTCCTTGCGGTTAGCATCGGGTCATGCGGCCTCGCGGCCGCGTTCAATTCAGTGCGCCATGGTCATTTCTCACTGGAACCAGTGTTCACGTGCTTTCATGATCAACGCCTTAGCGGCATCCTCTCCCATCCCAGTCATCTCGACCAGTTCATCCACGGCCAGCTCGGCGAGTTCGTCGCGCGTCTGGATCTGATGTTCGGCCAGTTTCGCGAGCAGGTCGGCGTCCATGCCGTCCAGGCTCTTCAGGTCGAGTGCCACATTCTCGACCTTTTCTTCGTTCGCAATCGCCATCGTCAACAGCGCGTCGCGCGACCGGTTGCGCAGTTCGTGAACGGTATCTTCGTCGAATGCCTCGATTTCGAGCATTTCGTTGAGCGGCACATAAGCGATCTCTTCGAGGCTCGTGAAGCCTTCGTCGATCAGGATGTCGGCGACTTCCTCGTCGACATCGAGACGCGCCATGAACAGGTCGCGCAGGACGCCACGCTCCTGATTCTGCTTCTGCGCAGATTCATCCGGCGTCATGATGTTGATTTGCCAACCAGTGAGCTCGCTGGCAAGACGCACGTTCTGGCCGCTGCGGCCGATCGCGACCGCCAGTTCGTTCTCGTCGACGACGACGTCCATCGAATGCTTTTCTTCATCGACGACGATCGACTGCACGGCTGCCGGCGCGAGCGCGCCGATCACGAACTGGGCGGGGTCTTCCGACCATAGCACGATGTCGACGTTTTCGCCACCGAGCTCGTTGCGCACGGCCTGCACGCGCGAGCCGCGGATACCGACGCAAGTGCCGATCGGATCGATGCGTTTGTCGTAAGCGACCACACCGATCTTCGCGCGTACACCCGGGTCTCGCGCCGCGGCCTTGATCTCGAGCAGGCCCTGCTCGATTTCCGGCACTTCCATTTCGAACAGCTTCATCAGGAATTCCGGCGCCGTACGCGAGAGTTCGATCTGCGGACCACGGGCAGTACGATCGACCTTCGCAATATAGGCGCGCACGCGGTCGCCCACGCGAAGATTTTCCTTCGGGATCAACTGGTCGCGACGCAGGAGCGCTTCCACACGGCCCGATTCGACGATGAAATTGCCCTTGTCGAGGCGCTTCACCGAACCGGTCATGATGTGTTCGCCGCGTTCGAGAAAGTCGTTCAGGATCTGCTCGCGCTCGGCGTCGCGCACCTTCTGCAGGATCACCTGCTTGGCGGCCTGCGCGCCGATACGGCCGAATTCGATCGACGGTACCGGCTCCTCGATGTACTCGTCGAGTTGGATATTCGGCTGTTGCTCGCGCGCCTCGAACAGCAGGATTTCCTGATCCGGCTCCTGCAAACCAGCTTCGTCCGGCACCACCTTCCAGCGGCGAAACGTTTCGTGCTCGCCGCTTTCACGGTCGATGTGGACGCGGATATCCGCATCTTCTTCGAAGAGTTTCTTGGAGGCCGAAGCGAGAGCCGCTTCGAGCGCGGCAAATACCACGTCCTTATCGACATTCTTCTCGCGTGCCAGCGCATCCACCAGCATCAACACTTCGCGACTCATTGTTTGCGGCTCCTAAAGTCAACTTTCGGAACAAGGCGCGCCTTGTCCATGTCCGCGAGCGTGAAATCGAGCATCGCGGCGCCTTCTTTTCCTTCAAATTCAAGACCGATCGTCTCGCCCTGCGGAGCATGCAAGATACCCCGGTACGATTTTCGACCGTCCAATGGCTTTTTCAGTGTGATAACCGCTTCGCTGCCCGCGAAGCGTTCAAAATCCGCCAGTTTTTTCAGCGGGCGGTCGAGACCGGGCGACGACACTTCGAGCCGCTCGTAATCGATATTTTCGACCGTCAGAACGTGCTGGAGCTGACGCGTGACTTTCTCGCAGTCTTCGATTGCGATGCCGGCCGGCTGGTCGATATAGATACACAACATGCCGCGCCCGGTGCGCTCGAGATCGACGAGCTCGTAGCCGAGTCCCACGACCGTGGTTTCAATCAGTTCCGTCAGTTGCACAGTGCCCTCTTAGATGTTCGCGCAGCGAGCCTCGCCTCTTCTGCAAACAACCAATGCGGGCCGCGCGCCAAGCTGGCGCACGTTCGTGCGAACCCGAGATGCCGAACCACGATGAACTGAGCGGCAAAAAAAAATGGGCTGAACGCCCATCATCTTATTGCCGGTGGTCGCACCTGAGCCGCACATGAAACCGTACGCCCAGCGACTTCGCGATTGTAGCCATTTTTCGGCCCAAACGCAATCCGCAGTACGCCGGGCGCCGCGCATTTCCGCTTGATTTCATGGGAATCTTTCGACAAGAGGGCGACGAATCCGGGCTTTGGCGAGGTCGTGCGAGCAATCCGGAAAGGGGGTTGCAAGGACTGCGTCAACTCTTTCATGAAGTGCTTCCCTGATGTCTCGGGCGTCGTTTCGCACGGCGTTTGAACTCTCGGGAGACCGCCGCACTACGCCAAACACTCAGCCGCAAATCGCTGAAAACGATCAACGGCTCGCGCGGTAAACATTCGGGATTGCACCTCGCGATGCTGGTCGAGCCGTCTGAAGCTCGTGCGACCCGGCGGTGACGCGCCCCGCATGAAAGGGCGGCCGCTCAACGGCCATCCCTCAAACGCTGCGCCCCGCTTACCGGCCGCGGGAACGACCGCGCGGCGCGCCGCCGCCACGATTGACGCCGCCCGGACCTGCGTTGCCGCCAGCGCGGTTGGCGTTACCGCCCCGGTTGCCGCCCGGCGCGCGATTGCCGCCGCCATTGCCCGGCGCCGCACCGGCACGCTTGCCACCGGCACGCGCACGATTGCCATTCGGCGACGGCGCGCGATTGCCGTCAACGTCCCGGCCGCGCTGGCCACCGGCGCCCCGATTACCGACGCCGGCACCGAAGCCCGCGCCGAAGCCGCCAGCCGCCGCGCCACGGCGGCCCTGTCCGCGCGGCTGCTGCTCGAAGCGGCTGTGCGACATCAGAACCGGCTCGCGGTTGATGAAGCCCATCGACGTCTGCATCGGATCCGGCTGACGGCGCTCCGGCGCCGCGTTGCGGCTACCGCGCTCCTCCGTCGGCGCCTTCAGGCCGACCGAGGCCATCAGCGCACGGACCTGGTTATCCTCAAGCTCTTCCCAACGACCACGTTTCAGACCACGTGGCAGCGAAATCGGGCCGTGACGCGTGCGGATCAGGCGGCTGACCATCAGGCCGGCCGCTTCGAACATGCGGCGCACTTCGCGATTCCGCCCTTCGGCAAGCGCGACGTGATACCAGTGATTGGTTCCTTCGCCGCCGCCGTCGCGGATGCGCAGGAAATTCGCCGGGCCGTCCTCGAGTTCGACGCCGTGCAGCAGCTTCTGACGCATACCCTCGGCAAGTTCGCCGACGACGCGCACCGCATACTCGCGCTCGACGCTATAGCGCGGATGCATGAAGCGGTTTGCGAGATCGCCCGACGTGGTCAGCATCAGCAGACCCTCTGTGTTGAAGTCGAGACGGCCGACCGCGACCCACTTGGCGGTCTTCATTGGCGGCAGCTTGTCAAACACCGACGGACGGCCTTCGGGGTCCGCGTGGCTGACGATTTCGCCTGTCGGTTTGTGGTACAGAAGTACGCGCGGCGGCTTACTGGCGAGCTTGCGCTTGACCGGCTTGCCGTTGATGCGAACCTGGTCGGTCGGCATGATGCGCTGGCCGATGTGCGCCGGCTCGCCGTTCACCGACACGCGGCCGGCGATGATCAGCTCCTCCATGTCGCGGCGCGAGCCCATGCCCGCTTCGGCGAGCACCTTGTGCAGCTTCGGCGCGTCGTCGTCGGGCGACAGCACGCGCTTCGGGCCCGCGGCCTTGCCACGGCGCAGCATCGGCGCGCGCACGCCGCCTGTCGTGCTGTTGTCGGCATCGAACGCGGGCGACGTCACGTACGAGAACAGATCGTCCTGAGTCGAATCCGCGCCCGAGGCCGCGGCTGTATCGGCGCCGCGACGGTTCTGGCGCTGCCCCCCGCGTTGACCTTCACGCTGGCCTTGTTGCGCTTGACGTTCGCGCTGTCCTTCGCGTGACGCGTCCTCGAGCTTCGCTGCACGGGCGTTGCGTCGACCGCCCTGTTTGGTGGCCGCATTATTGCGCGGTGCGTGCGCCTGCGCGACGACCTCGCCGTCCGGCGGCGCTTCGGAAGCAACCGAGGCGCCTTGTGCGGGCGCACCGTCGGCTGCCTTCGTCTTCGCGCCGGCGCGGCGTCGCGCGATCAGGCTGCGCGGTCCGCGACGCAGACCGCGGCGCGGACGCTCTTCGCCGTCGGCTTCCGCGCCGTGAGCCGGGCGCTCGCCCTCGCCTGCCGACGCTTGCGTGGCGCGTTCGTCGGTCCGCGCCGACGGCACGGCGCGCTCGGATTCGGACGAATCGGTGTCGTGGGTATGTGTCAAAACAACCTCAAAATGTCAGGTCGCGCGCGCCCGTTGCGGGCGCGGCAAAAAGTTCGGTTACGTCAGGCGCTGCGCGACTCGGTTTCGTCGTCGGTCAGAAAGCCTGCGTCCTGCGCGGCATCGCGGCGATCCTCGGGATCGTCGTGCGCCGCCTCGATCGGGTTCGGCCGGGCGGCGTGCGCCGGCTTGCGAACTACGCCCGAATCATGCGCGGGTGTTGCCGGATCGCTCTGGGCGACCGGATCGTGATACTGTGCCGCGCCGCTAACGCCGGTCTGCGTTGCCGCGGGCGCCGGTTCGGGCTCTTGTTGCGTGTCCTGCGGCACGTTCGACGCATCCGTCGTGCCGGCCTGCCCGGGCGCCTGCGCATGAGCCTCTGGCTCGGAGGTCGACTCGGCTACGGTCTCGTGCCGCTGCGCTTCGAATCCCGACGTGGCATGCTGCGCCGCGTCGGCTTGCGCCGCTTCCAGCGAAGCCCCCTCGCCAGCCTCACTCGCCGTGCTCTGCTCTGCTGGCTGTACGCTTTGCGCGTCGCCCTCGGCAAACTCGATCGCGTGCTGACCCAGCAGATCGGCGTTCAGTTGCGCGGACGGATCGGCAAGCGGCGGCAGTTCGTCAAGCGCGCTCAGGCCGAGATCGTCCAAGAACTGGCGCGTGGTCGCGTACAGCGCCGGACGCCCCGGTACGTCGCGATGGCCGATCACCTCGATCCAGCCGCGGTCCTCGAGTTGCTTGACGACCTGCGTATTCACCGTCACGCCGCGAATTTCTTCGATATCGCCCCGTGTTACCGGTTGCCGGTAGGCAATGATCGCGAGCGTTTCGAGCACCGCGCGTGAATATTTCGGCGGTTTTTCCGGATGCAACCGATCCAGATACGAACGCATCGCGGGCTTGCTTTGAAACCGCCAGCCCGACGCCAGCCCGACCAGCTCTACACCGCGCCCAGACCAATCCCGCTTCAGGTCTTCGAGCAAAGTCCGAACAGTGTCTGCCGACACGCCGTCGGCAAAGAGCTTGCGCAATTCGCCGAGCTTTAACGGCTCCTGTGCGCAGATCAAGGCAGTCTCGAGGACGATCTTCGCCTCTTGGGTATTCATGCAGCTAGGTCAGACCCTGTGGTCAAAGAACCGGATCAAACAGACGATGTGGAACTGAAGACGCGCTCGCCCGATTCTGATCGGTCATATTGATGGGAGCACGCACCGGGGGGTGGCGAACAGACTTATCGAGCCAGACCCAGCCGGACGGAGCGGCGATATTCCTGAAAGGAATCGCGTGACTGAGCGCCATATTACGCAAAAACGGTCGGGGCGTAAAGCTGCTATCCCCGCGTACCTTCCGCCGCCGCACCGACCGGTGCGCCCGAGAGCGCCGCGGCTGTGAGCCGCCAGAGAGAAAATCTCACGATCAGTGACCATTCGCCGCTGGCGGCGCGCAAGACGCCGCCCCGCGGGCACGCGAGGTCGCATGTTCAGATGCCGGCGTGGTCCACCAGAAACTGCCTCAAGCGCGCGACGCCCGCATCGAGCCGCGCCGTATCGCACGCATAGCACCAACGCACGTACCCCTCACCCTGCGGCCCGAACGCGCTGCCCGGCGCCACGCCGAGCCCGACTTCGCGCACCATCGCCTTGCACAAATCGAGGCTGCGCGCCGAGCCCGGCATCGAGAAGAACAGATACATTGCGCCCAGTGGCGCCTTCACATCGACGCCCGGGACCGCCGATAGCGCGCGCACCAGATGATCGCGCGACGTTCTCAAGTCGCGCACCAGCTCCCGCGCAAAGCCCTCGCCCTGCTCGAGCGCCGCGATGCCGGCCTGCTGCACGAACGACGGCGCGCACGAGGTGTTGTACTCGACCAGCTTGGCCAGATCGTCCATCAATGCGGTCGGCGCGACGATCCAGCCCAGCCGCCATCCGGTCATCAGCCAGGCTTTCGAAAACGAATTCACACAGATCACGCGTTCGTCGCGCGTCGCGAGGTCGAGAAACGACGGCGCGGATCGCGTGCCGGTCGACCCGGTGATGCCGTCGCCAGGGTAGTAGAGCCGCTCGTAGACTTCGTCCGCGACGATCCAGATGCCGTGACGCCGGCAGTGCTCGAGCACGGTGCGCTGGTCGTCGCGAGTCATCACCCAGCCGGTCGGATTGTTCGGCGAGTTGATCATCAGCATCTTCGTGTCGGGCGTCAGCGCGGCCAGCAATTGCCCGACGTCGAGCTGCCAGCCGTGTTCGCCGTAGCCGAGCGCGACGGTTTCGACGTGCGCGCCGAGGATCTTCGGAATCTCGACCAGATTCGGCCACAGCGGCGTCACTGCGACCACCCGATCGCCGGCGCCGACCACCAGCTGCGCGGCGAGCATCAGCGCGTTGACGCCTGCGCTCGTCACCGCGACGTGCTCGGGCGAAGTCGCACCGTGCAACGCGCTCACGTAGCGGGCGAGGGCCGCGCGCAGCGGCGCGATGCCGAGGTTATGCGTGTAGAACGTGGCGCCGGCCGCAAGCGCGGCGCTCGCGGCGTCGCGGATGAACGCGGGTGTCACGCGGTCGGACTCGCCGAACCAGAACGGCAGGACGTCGGCAACGCCGAAACCGGCGTTCGCAACTTCACGAATTTGCGATGGACGCAGCGCGCGCACGGCGTCGCGCGCATTCGGGATGGAGGGCACGGACAGGTCCAATTCGCTCATCGAGGCTTCCGGGTGGATGAAGGATAAGAGACTCGGGGCGCAACCGCGAAGGCCTGCGCAATGAAGGCGGTAGTTTATCCCGACGGGTGGCCGGGCAGCGGTGAAGCGCACTATGAGGGCAAGGCCGGCCGTGCATTGCGCCGATCCAACGGACAGACGCGCCGCGCGCGAACGCGCCGTTAGCGTCGGTCAATTCAACTCCTCTGCCCGCCCCGGCAACTGCCGGATCAGATTCCACACCGCCTCGGCCGCGGGCGACAGCGACCGGTCGCGCCGCCGCACCAGCTCGACGAGCCGCTCGGCGCGCGGCACCAGCGGACGGGCGGCCAGCGACGCCCCCGCTGGCAACGGCAGCGCGAGCCACGGCAGCACGCTGATCCCGACGCCCGCCTCGACCAGCCCGAACACGGTCGCCGAATGACCGAGTTCCTGCACCACGGTGGCGTTCACGCCCTGCGCCTGCATCACGGCGTCGATGAGCGGGCGGCTGCCGGATGCGTAATCGAGCATCACGAGTTGCTCGCCGTCGAGGTCCTTCCACGTGACCTGTTTGCGCGCGGCGAGCGGATGATCATCGCGCGCCACGATGCAGAACGAGTCGGTCATCAGCGTTTCGCTGAGCAGATCGTCGTCGGAGAAAGGGCCGATGATGACGCCAAAGTCCACCTCGCCTGACTTCACCTTGCGGACCACATCGCTCTGCACGTCGTCGCGCAGACCGAGCGTCACATAAGGAAATTGCTGCCCGCACCACGCAACGACGCGCGGCATCAGCCGGCAAGCGACGGTCGGGCTCGCCGCGACCACCACGCGTCCCCGCCGCTGCTCGCCAATTTCGCGGATCTCGCGCAACGCATCGTCGAGGTCGGACAGCAGGCGCGACACACTCGAGACAAGGTTGCCGCCGACATCGGTCAGCTGTACCTCGCGCGTCGTGCGATCGATGAGCTTCAGGCCGATCTCGCTTTCGAGTTCGCGCACGCAGCGGCTGACCGCCGACTGTGTGAGGCCGATTTCGTCACCAGCCCGGCTGAAGCTCTGCAGGCGCGCCACCTCGATGAAAACCCTGAGCTGCCGCAGCGTGACATTCATTTGTCCACCTCATCAATAGCGCAATTTGATGCGCATTGTACGACCTGGCCCGCGCGGCATGACAGCGGACTCAACGCTCGCTGCATTGCAGCAAAAAGGCGCGAACGCACGTTCGTCGGGCCTGCGTGCACAAGATTGGTGATTGCCCTGATTTCGGAGAAGGTTTTTTTGGATTCTTATACGCCCCTGGTTGGCGCCCGCGCGGGCCCGCCGCCATGGGGCTTTCGGGCGATCGGAATCCGATTGGCACACTTCGTGCGTTGCGAGATGCGCAGGGTCGGCGCCATGGTTTTCCGGCTAAAAGGCAATCCGTGGCAAGCCCGTCCCTTTTGGTACTCGCCTATCGAGTGCAGGAAGAGTGCGCGGCGCGGGGCAGCGCACCGGGGTTAGCTTCGCTGAGGTGAAACATGATGCTGTTCGACGATTTGAGAGATAACGAGTGGGCGCTGGTCGAGGCTTTGTTCTGTGCCGAGCCGGCGCGCAGCGAACGGCGCGGTCGTCCGCGCGTGGAAGCGCGGGCGGTGGTCAACGCCGTGCTTTGGGTGCTCTCGACGGGCGAAGGCTGGTCCAAGCTGCCGGGCCGCTACCCGTCGCCGCCGACTTGCCGCCGGCGCTTCGACGAGTGGCAGGCCGATGGCACGCTCGCTGAAATCGTGAAGCGGCTTGGCACGAGCGGCCGCCAGATTTCGCTGCGCGGCCGGATCGGCGCAACGGCCGCGAAACCGCCAGCACCGCCGAGCCGGGACCGTCTGCGCGGTGCGTTCTGGACCAATCCGGAATCGTGGCGCGCGCCGGTCAAGATGGCCTGACGCGCAAACTACGTTGTCACCGGGCGCCTGCGGGCGCCCGGTTTTTTATCCAGCCCACTTTTCCGCAGTTGCGTGTGCGCGCACGACGCGCTCGCGTTTGACGGCCTTCGCGAGACACTTCGTCCCTGCGGTCGACCGCCCGAGCGTTTCCGCGATCTTTGCGCATGACCGCTCCAGCGTCCAATCCGTGCTGCCTGAGACTCCTCAGCCGCCCGATAGCTGCGGGTGAAACATCCATTTACTATTAATTACAGCGTGCTTTCGCAGCGGGGCATACCTTATGAGGTGTGCAAACGGGCCTTGAGTCGGACTGGCTTGAGGTCGAGGGGGATTTCGGATGAAACCAATGTCACTGCTGTTGTGCGGCATTGTGATTTCATTGATGGCCGCGCCGTCATTCGCTCAACAACGCCCGCAAGGGTGGAACTGGCGTCCGGACCATCCGGCTACGCTGGAAGCGTCGCAGCAAAGCGAGGCGCACAATCGCGACTTCACGCCGCCCGCGCCGCGGGGCGACCTGCGCGGCGACATTGCCAGCAACGTGCGGGCACGGCCTGATACGCCGCGCGAGAATCAGCGGCGGCGTTGACGTCCTCGATCACCATCCGGACAACGAGTGGTGCGGGGCTGTGCACGGTCGCTTGCATTGCCGCATACAGAATCGGGGAACCACCGGCCGCGTCGCCAGTCTGACTCAACGCCATTAGCACAGCGTGGCAGTAGTAATTCCGGTATGCCCGTATCCTCGCGATACGGGCTTTTTTTTGCCCGCAAGTCGTCAATGGCGTGGAAGATGCACAAAAGCAACGCCCGGCGCGAACCGCATCGCGCTTCGCCGATGTGGAAAACAAAATTGGCCCCCGGAGGCGCGCGGCGACGGGGCGACAGAAGAGGACGCCCGCCGAGGGGTGATAAGCCCGGGCGGACCGTGATGCAGAAAAGCGATGTACTCTGTGCTAAGACCTGACCTCGGCCGTCGCGGCCGACCGCGGTTCGGCCGCGCCGAGAACATAGTCGTTCATGCGTTGCGCTGTCCACGTAAGCAGACGCTCGTCGTGCTCGAGCCGCGCAAACTCCGCTCTGCCCCGCTCGGTGAGCACGGCGATGTCGACGGGGGCATGAAAGCCCGGTGCCGGCGCGACAGTTCGCTGCCGAACGGTGTCCATCAGCCCTAGTGCGCGAAGATATTGGAAGACGCCCGGCCTTCTGGCCCAGGGAACCTGACGATATTGCGCTCGCCGGAGCGCTTCAAGTACGGCTTCGTTGGAATACGTGGTCATCTCACTTCTTTCTTAAAGTGCAGCTATGACACATTCATGCCCACGCGTCACTGCGCCACCGGCGACGCACGTGGCACCCGCCCCTGGTCAGAAGCTCGCCGCCTGTCTGGCAGCGGATTTCCGCCAGGTGCTGCCTGGTCTCGTTTTCGGAACCCCCGTCAGAACGGCATGTTAGCGTTCTCTCCACGGACCCCTGATGCGTGCGCCGCAGCGCGATGGCAAGCCCGTAGATTTGTCCCGAAAGACATACGTTACCCCATTTAAATTGATTCTATTCACTTTATTAGCGCTTTTTTTCGCTGCAATCCTGCGATCGAAGCGCGCGCGCCGACCGCTCGTTATCTGCATGATCGCGCTGTTCTGGCTGCTCGCGGCTGGCTGGCTGACCGCGCCGCTGCTCGATCTGGCTCAGCCGCAACGACAGAGCGCCACGACCGTCACCTACGCGCCGCGCACCGCGATCATCCTGCTCGGCGGCGGCACGATCTACAACCACGACCACGTGCTGGTGCCGCCACGCGACGTGCTTTCGCGCATCGAGCTCAGCGCGCGAAACTATGCGGCATGCAAGCGCACGGCCAACACCTGCCAGATAATCGTCAGCGGCGGCAATCCGCAGCGGCATAGCGCGACAGAAGCCGACACCTACCTGCCTTATCTGCTGCGTCAGCAGGTGCCGCGCTCGGACATCGTGCTCGAGAACAGCAGCCGCACGACCTACGAAAACGCGCGCAATGTCTCAGCCATTGTTGGCCGGTCGCATTACGACACGTTGATACTCGTCACGTCTGCATACCACATGCCGCGTGCGCTGCTCGACTTTCAGTGCTTCGGTCTCGAGCCGCAGCCGGAGATTTCGGGCGCGCGGTACGCGCGACTCGGCCTGCTGCCGCACATCGATAACCTCAAGGCCGCGGAGATTGCGCTGCATGAGCTGGCCGGCCTTGCGCAATTTCACCTGTATCGCGCCATCGGCTGGTTCTGACGAACGACGCCGCCGATTCGCCCTCGCGTGTCGAGTACAGCTCGACTAATTGAACCATGCGAACCATTTTCCCGGGCCGAGCGAATGCATCGCGACCGCCGGGGCATTGTCGCGCGCGCATCGTATAAGCTGTTTGAACGGCAGGCAGATCGCGCTAATTACAATCTGAAACAATTGTTTAGCGCGGTTACAAACCAATCGGCTGGACCAGAGTCAGCTCGATAGAATGCATTGTCTTTCCGACTGGAAAAGCAATTCTCGGGTCCACCATCACTCTATGGAGGTAACGATGAAGAAAGTATTCCTGGCGATCCTGGTTTCCCTCTGTGCCGCAGCCGGTGCGGCTTACGCCCAGGACAGCGGCATCACGACGAGCACCGATCCAGCCAAGGCGGCGGACGTCGAGCAGCGTGCGCAAGATTTGCAAAACCGCGAGCAGTCGATGGAAACCGCACCCGCCGCTCCGGCCAAGCATCACAAGATGGCTCCCCATCATCCGAAGAAGGGTGCCGAATCCTCGGGCACCTGAGCGACGTCGAGATCTCGCCTCGCGGCCGAGCCGTGCAGGTAAAAAGCCGAAGCTGGCAGCGCCGGTTTCGGCTTTTTTATTTCAGTGATTCGAGCGGCGCTGACGCGGCGGTCCATGCGCGCATCGGCTTGACGAGGCCGCCGGCGCGCCGCTTTCGGTGTGCTAAAGTCGCGCACCCACCGGCAAGCCGCCGGCATCCCCTAACCCGTGCGCACCTTGGTGCGGAGGACAGCATGAGCAACATCCAGCTTGATATCGAATGGACCGAAGCAGCATCTCGCAAGATTGAAAAACTGATGCCGCGTGGCGGTCAGGAAGCGTACCTCGCGCTGCCGCCCGTCGAATGCCTGCCGATGGAAGGCGACGTGCTGTTTCTCGGCCCGGCCGGCAAACAGCAGCCGTTCATCGTCGCGGAGCGCCAGTATCATCATGACGGCGACGCCGACTGGACCATCATCCTGATTCTCGATGTCCCACAAGCGACCCACTGATCGTTGACGGCGCGCGAGGCGCAGGCCGCCGCACCTGCCCGGCGCGTCGGCGCGCCCTGACGCCGCCCGCGCCACAACTCAGGCGATCTTCGACACGACGCGAATCTCCGCGTGCTCGATCCAATCCGCGGCCGCCTTCTTATAGGCCTCGATATGCGCGGATCTCGCATGCGCCGCGAGCGCGTCCCGGCTTTCCCAACGTTCGACGAACACGAACCGGCGCGGCTCCTGCACGTCGCGGTGCAGGTCGTACTGCAGCACGCCCTCTTCGTTGCGCGTCGGCCCGACGATGCCTTCGAGCGCCTCGCGTAACTGCTCCTCATGCCCCGGCTTCGCCACCGAAATTGCGACCACCGCGATTTCCGCCATACCCGATCTCCTTTTTGCGAAAAGCAGCAGCATACCCGTCGATTGCCGAACTCGCCGCCGACTGCGCCGGCCAGCATGGCGACGCACGAATCTCGCCTCCGCCCGCCATGCCGCAGCAACGTCGCGTCAGACCGATCTCGCAGAGCCAAGCCGTGCCGAGCCCTCGCCCAAACGACCACGCCAGAGCTCCGCGCCGGCACTCACCTGTGAACGGCGTCGACGCCTGGAGTTTGGCGGGCGACCACTGAGTGCCCTGTTACCCTCGGCGTGGTACGGGAACGGATTGCGAGTGAGAATCCGTTTCGCGCGTGGCAAGCGTGCGAAACGCTCCGGCGAACTACCCGCAATGGATTGCCGCTCGGCCGTAGTCAGCCGGTTTGCGGAGAATTTTCGCGCCCGTGAGTTTGTGGCGACTCGCACATTGGTGCGGGCGGCAAACTGCTAGACTGACTTTGACCAATTCGCCGGAGTCCAGCGTAGCTGAGATACTACCCTTCGTGTTCGCGGGACGGGTTCGTTTCGTCCGCTCGACGCTTCGGGTCTGCGATCGCTGCGCGTCCGAATGGGTTGCGTGCCCCTTCACCCCCTTGCCGCAAGAATCTCATGCAAGCTCTCATGCCCGTTTCCAAGCCAACCGTCAGCGATTTGACCGTAAGCGGCCTGCTCCCGCACCTGGTCCGCGGCGAATCGGGCTGGACTGCGACCTGGCGCGCGTTGACGTTGCACAGCGTGTTCCAGCCGGTGCTGTCGGTCACGCATCAGTGCGTGGTCGGCTACGAGGGCCTGTTGCGCGCGTTCGATCCGGTCGGCCTGCCCGTCTCGCCCGAAGTGCTGTTCTCAGGAACGCGCTCGGCCGCCGAAGCGCGCGAACTCGATCGCATCGCGCGTTGCCTGCATGTGGCGAATTTCATGGAGCAAGGCATCAGCACCGGGTGGCTGTTTCTGAACACGCGTCCGCAGGTGTTCGAAACCGGCTGGCCGCAGCGCGCGTTCATCGACGAGTTGTCCGCACATTTCGGGCTGCCGCAGGAGCGCATCGTCATCGAAGTGCTGGAGCAACCCGCCGACGACGAATCCGCCGTCGCCAGCATGCTCGCCGCCTCGCAGCCGCGCGACTTCCTGATCGCGATCGACGACTTCGGCACCGGCTTTTCGAACTTCGACCGCGTGTGGCGCTTCCGTCCCGACATCGTCAAGCTGGACCGTTCGCTGGTCGCGCGCGCCGGCAAACGCGAGGGCGACGAATCGATGATCAGCCATCTGATCGCGATGCTGCATCAGTCGGGCACACTGGTGCTCGCCGAAGGCGTCGAGACCGACGAAGAACTCATGATCCTGATGCAGGCCGACGTCGATTTCGTGCAGGGCTTCTGGTTCGGTCAGCCGAAGAGCAGCGTGCAGGCTGCCTGCACGAAGGTACCAGCGCTTGTTGCGTCGATCTGGAGCAAGTTCGCCGAGTACGAGCGCGCGCACGCCGGCCACCAGCGGATCGGTTTCGAGGGCTGCGCCGAAGCGGTGCTCGCGGCCGTCGACACCTACAAGGCAACCGGCGACCTCGAACAGGCTGCGCAAAAGATCTGGCATCTGCCCGAAGCGCGCCGCGTGTTTCTCACCGACGGCCAGGGCGAGCAGACCCAGCCTTCGGTGAAGGCGGCATCGGTGCCCCCTCCGCCAAAGCGGCTCGCGCCGCTCTATGCGCAGACACGCGCCAACTGGTCGCGCCGCGCCTATTTCCGGCACGCGCTCGCGGCACCGGGCCGCGTCGCGATGATGGGGCCGCACTACTCGCTCGCCGATGGTCAGGACTGCTACACCGCGGCGATCGCCTTCGAGCGCGACGGCACGCACGTGCTGTGCGTCGATTTCGTGCCGGAGGCATCGGCCCCGGATGCGTGCACCGCTCGACGCGACGCCAGGCGTTGACGGCCATTCTTGCGCTGCGCCTGACGCGCGTGCTGCGCGCTGCTACTCGTGCACGCGGCCGCGCCCCAACTTGACCTCGCCACGTTTCGACTTGCTGTCGAGCCGCCTCAGGTTCGACGCGCGGGTCGGCCGGGTCGCGACCCGCGGCTTGCGCGTCACGCTGACGCTTTCGATCAGCTCGTAGAGCCGCGCGAGCGCCGCCGCACGGTTCATCTCCTGGGTCCGATGCTCCTGCGCCTTGATGATCACGACGCCGTCGCGCGTGAGCCGGTGGTCGGACAGCGCGAGCAGACGCATCTTCAGCACTTCCGGCAGCGACGAAGCGCGCACGTCGAAACGCAGATGGATCGCGCTCGACACCTTGTTGACGTTCTGACCACCCGCCCCCTGCGCGCGCACGGCGGTCAATTCGATTTCGTTCGGCGGGATCGAGTAGCGGGATGTCATCGGTGGCAGGGACAGAAGGTGCGTCAGTGTACAAGCGCTCGGTGCGAGATGCCCGATGCGTGCGCTGCGTGCCCGGGATCACCGGCTCGCGAATGCTACGAAGAAGACCATTTGCGCCGGCATGGCTGGCTCCTCGATACTGCTTCTTTTCGCTTATGGCGTAAACCCATATGAAAATCCGTCCGGGCTTCGTCCTCGAACTGGCCGTCAACTTTCTGCTGCCGTGGCTTGCCTACCGGCTCGCGTTGCCGCGCGTCGGGGAAACCGGCGCGCTGATCGCGTCCGCCGCGCCGCCGCTCGCGTGGAGCGCGATCGAGCTGGCGCGCTTTCGGCGTGTCGATGCGCTCAGCGTGATGGTCGTCGCGGGCATCGTGCTGTCGGTGGCGGCAATGGCGCTCGGTGGCAGTCCGCGCATGCTGCTGTTGCGCGAGTCGCTCGTGTCCGGCGCGGTCGGCGTCGCGTTCCTGCTGTCGCTGCCGATGCGCCGTCCGCTGATCTTCTACCTTGCACGCGCGACGGTCGCGCGCGAGATGGAAGGCGGCGCCGCGCATTTCGAGGCGCTGTGGCGCGAACGCCCCGGCCTCGCCATCGCGATGCGCACGATGACGCTCGTCTGGGGCCTCGGCCTGACCGGCGAAACCGCGCTGCGCGCGTGGATGGCGCTGACATGGCCGATCGAACGCTTCCTCGTCGTGTCGCCCTTTATCGGCTACGGCATTTACGTGGGCCTGGCACTGTGGACGCTGTGGTACCGCAAAACGATGCGCAACCGCGTCGACGCCATCGAGCGGGCGAGCGGGATGGCCGGTTAAGCGCCTCGCGCCAAGGCACCACATGACCGCTCCACCCCAGCTGCCTAACTGTGGCCCCGCGCTCAACGCGATGCATCCGCAATCCGTGCTTCCAGCCCCGAATCACGCTGCGTCGGCGTCGCGATTGCCTGCGCGAGCACGGCTCGCGCGCCGATCACCTCGACACGTTCGCGCGCGCGAGTGATCGCCGTGTACACGAGCTCGCGCGAGAGCACGCGGCTAAACACCGGCGGCAGCACCAGCACCGCGTGCTCGAACTCCGAACCTTGCGACTTGTGGACCGTCAGCGCGAACGCGGTGTCGTGCGGCGGCAGCGCGGCCGGCGACACCGCGCGCACAGTGCCGTCACCGGTGCGGAAATACACGCGCAGCGCGCCGGCCGCGCCCGGCAGCGCAATGCCGATGTCGCCGTTGAACAGACCCAGCGCGTAATCGTTGCGCGTGACCATCACCGGACGCCCCGCAAACCACTGCGCCCCCACCGCGAGCGTGACGCCGGCGGCGCGCCGCACCTGAGCCGCCATCGCCGCATTGACCTGATCGACGCCGCGAGAGCCGAGCCGCGTCGCGCACAGAATGCGGAAGCGGTTGAGCGCGTCGAAGAGCGGCAATGGATCGGGCGTATCGGTGGCGAGCGCCGTGGCAAGCGCCTCGGCATACGGCGCGAAGCCGGCGGCAAGTCGCGAGACGGTGCGCTCGGCCAGAGCCGTGTTCGCGTCCTCGTACAGCGCCGCGGCGCAGACATCGGTCGGGTCGATCCGCAATACGTCGAGCGCCGCGCTTGGCGAGCCGTTGCGAATCGCGACCGACAGACGGCCGATCGGCGACTCGAGACCGAACCGGTAGTTGCGCTCGAGCCAGACGACGCAGTCGGCAAGCGGATTGCGTTCGGTCGCCGATCCTGTATCCCGCTCGGCCTGGCCGCCGCCGAACAGATCATCCGACGGTACCAGGTCGAACGTGTCCGGCGACACGCGTGGCAATGCCCGCGCGAGCCGCGCCTCGTCGATGCCGAGCGCCTGCGCGACCCGCCGCGATCCGCTCGAACTGAGCGCGGGCCGCGCGCTGAGTTCGGCGAACACCGCGCCCGCCTCGACCGCCGCGAGCTGGTCCTTGTCGCCTAGCATCACGAGTCGCGTGTGCGGCGCGATCGCGTCGAGCAGATGCGTGGCCATCGCGACGTCGATCATCGACGCCTCGTCGATCACGACGACGTCGTACGGCAGCGGATTTTCGCGATGATGCCGGAAGCGCCCGCCCGGCCCCGTCCCCAGCAAGCGATGCAGCGTGTAAGAGGTCTGCGGCAAACGCGCGGCGAGTTCGGGCGGCAGGTCGCCCGCGCGCGCGAGCAACGCTTCCTGCATCCGCTGCGCCGCCTTGCCGGTCGGTGCCGCGAGTGCGATGCGCAGATCGGCGCGCGCATCGAGCAGACACGCGAGCACGCCCACCACGGTCGTCGTCTTCCCGGTGCCCGGGCCGCCGCTGACGATCGTCAGCCGCCCCGACAGCGCCATCACGGCCGCGACGCGTTGCCAGTCGATGTCGTCGTCCTTCGGCGGCCCGAAGTAGCGCAACAGCCGCTCACGCAACGCGGCGGGGTCGGTTTCGGCTTCAGCTTTCGCGATGCGCCCTTCGTTCGTCGCATGCGCGACCAATGCTTGCGCGAGACGCCGTTCGTAGTCGTAGTAGCGCGCGAGATAAAGACGCCCCTGGCCGTCGATCACGAGCGGCCGCAACGCCGCCGCGCCCGCCGCGCCGTCGCTTGCCATGCCGCTCGCGAGCAGCGCCGCGCGCACCTCGGCGCTCGACGCGTCGAAGCGGCGCGCGAGCGTCGCAAGCGGCACGCACACGTGGCCTTCGGCCGTCGCGCGGCTCGCCGCGAACGCGCCGCGCGCGGCCCACTTCACCACCTCGGTCGAAGCGCCACCGCGGCGCGCAAGCATGCCGATGCGGCGCGCGAATCCCTCGGCGAGCGCAATGCTGAAATCGGCCGGCGCGGGCAGATTGACGCCGATGTCCTCAAGCCCGAGCGGCGCGGCCGGGTGCTGATCGAGCGTGCCGGGCGTGCTCATGCGGTGCCTCCGATCATCGCCGCGTCGAGCAGCGCCACGAGTTCGAACGGCGCGCGCCGCCTATGCACGCCGGCTGAACCGTCGGCGTCGCGCCAGTCGGGCCGCACGCCGCGCACGAACAGATAGAGATAGCCGCCGATGTGCGTGTCGTATGCATAGTCGCGCATGCGCGTCTTCAGATAGCGATGCAGCGCGACCGTATACAGCAGCGCCTGCAGGTGATACGCATGACTGGCCATCGCCGCTTCGAGCGGCCCGGCCGCGTAATCGGCGGCGGTGTCGCCGAGATGGTTCGATTTCCAGTCGACGATCCAGAAGCGGCCGTCGTGCTCGACGATCATGTCGATAAATCCCTTGACGTACCCGCGCAGCGCGCCGGGCTCGAGCGCGACGTCGGGATAACCATATTCGATCAGCAGTTCTCGCAGCGCCGAAAAATCGAGCGACGGCGCCGCGAACAAGAACTCGAGTTCGTTCAGGCGCCGATGCGGATCGAGCCGCGCGAGCGTCATGCCCGGCACGAGTTCGGTCGAAACGACGTCGGCGAGCAGCCGATGCATCATCGCGGGCAAGCGCGCGGCAAGCTCGGGCGCGGCTGGCGCCGGACGCTCGTGCAGCGCGCCGCGAATCGCGTCGGGCCACGTGCGGGCGTCGGTGAAATCGGCGAGCTCGAACATGCGATGCAGGCATTCGCCGGCCGCGGCGCCGCGTGGGAACGCGAGAATGTCGTCGTCGGCATGCGCCGGGGCGTTCGCCGCGGCGGCCGTTACGGCGAGCGGAGCAGACTCGGGGGCATCGGCGATTTCATCATGATCGGGCCGCACGTCTTCCTGCGGCGCGAGACCGTGCGCCTCCGCGCTCCTGCCGCCTGCCGCGATCAAGCCGCTGAAACTCGCCATGCGCCACTGATCGCGCAACGGCCGCCGATTCGCGCGCGCATGGCGACGCGCACCGTGATCCTGCAGACTTTCGAGCGGCACGCGGCGAGTCAATTCAGGCAGCGGCTGCAGCGTGACCGGTCCGCCCGCGAGCGCGTGCCAGCTCGCCGCGAGGGCGGCCTCGTCGGGCGGCTCGGCGAGCCACGCGTCGAACGTCTGTCCGCTGCCGCCCACGAGCCAGTTCAGCACGCTGCGGCGCGACTCCTTCGTCGAGCGTGCGGACAGATAGGTGCCCGCGACGAGGTAGCAGCGGTACACCGCCCGCGTGAGCGCCACGTAGACGAGCCGCGCGCGTTCCGCCGCCTGCTCGCGCACCGCATAACGCGACGCGCGCCCGGCTTCCTCTTCATCGCAACCGTAGTGCAGCACCGCCTCGCCGCCGTCGTCGTGATACTCGCGCGCATCGGGCAAGCCCGACGATGGCGGCTCGCGCAAGCCGCCATCGTTGAGGAACGGACAGAACACGACCGCGTATTCGAGCCCCTTCGACTTGTGGACCGTGACGATCTGCACGAGATTGCGATCCGACTCGAGCCGCAACTGTGCCTCTTCGCCGCCGCCCTGCTCGCGCTGCGCGGCGAGCCAGCGCAAGGTCGGCGCGATGCCGGGCTGGGTAGCTGCGCGCGCCTGCACGAGCTCGGCAAGATGGTTCACGTTGGTGAGGCGCCGCTCGCCGTCGGCTCCCGCGACGAGCCGCTGCGCGACGCGCAGCTCGCGCATCAGCGTGCGCCACATCACCGCGAAGCCGCGTTCGTGCCACAACATCCGGTAGCGCGAAAAACGTTCGACCCAGCCCATCGCGTCCGCGGGGTCGAGCGCTTGCGTCGACTCGTCGACGGCCGCGGGCGCATCGGCGACCTGCGTGAGACGCCACAGCGCGGCGGCGTCGAGCCCGAGCCAGTCGGTGGCGAGCGCGGCGCGCAGACGCCGCAGATCGCCGGGCGTGTCGATGGCAGCCAGCACGCGCTCGATCTGCTCGGCATCCAGCGTCGCGAACACCGACGCCTGCGCAAGCTCCACGCTGCCGACGCCCCACGCCGCGAGCACGCGTTTGACGAGGCTGCCCTGCTTGTGGGTCTGCACGAGCACGGCGATATCGCCCGGTGCGAGCGGCTTGTCGCCGATCGTCACCACGCCTTCACGCGCGCCTCGCAACAGCCGCACGATCTCGGCCGCGCAAGCTTCGCTCGCGGCGCGCTGCGCGTCGCGTTTGCTCAGCGCGGCGTCGCCTTGCGGCAACGTCCAGATGCGGAAATCTCCGGCGCTCGCCTCGGGATCGCTGAACGGCGCGCGGCGCCGCTCGCCCGCGCGGACCGGCTGATAGTCGAGACCGTCGAGGACGAACGCCTGCGGATTCGCTTCGAAGATCCGGTTGCACGCGTCCACGATCGGCGCGGTCGAGCGCTGGTTGACCGCGAGCGTGTAGCGTGCGGACGCCGACTCGCGCGCCGCGAGGTACGTGTGCAGATCCGCGGCGCGGAAACTGTAGATCGCCTGCTTCGGATCGCCGACCAGGAAAAGCGGCCCCGCCGGCGCGAAAATGCGGCCAAAAATAGCGAATTGCAGCGGATCGGTGTCCTGAAACTCGTCGATCAACGCGGCCGGATAGCGGCTGCGCAACGCATCGGCGAGCCACGCATGCGCGGCGAGCGCGCGATACAGATTGGCAAGCAGATCGTCGAACGACACGACGCGGCGCGTGCGCTTGCGCGCCACCAACTCGTCCGGCGCGTAGTCGAGCCAGCTCTGCACGAGCGCGAGCCAGCGCGCGCGCTGCGCGGCTTCCGCGGCGACCACGGCCGCGGCCAACGCTTCGGCATGCTCGAAGAACGGATGCGCGGGCGGCTCGAACTTGACCTTGGTCGCCTTCTTCAACGCCGACGCCGTCAGCTTCAACGCCGCACGCGGCGGTGGCGCATGGCAGTCGCCCTGCGCAAAGTAGTCGCTCCACGCGGCGATCGCCGCGCTCACGTGATCGGGCTTGTGCGTGGTCTTGCTCAGACGCTCCTGCGCCTCGGCGAGCAGCGCGACGATCGTGTCGCGTTCGGCCTGCCAGATCGCGCACGCGTCATCGAAGCCGGCCTGCGGATCGGCGCTTGCGCCGGGCGCATCGACGCCGCCCCAGCGCAATTGCGCGAGCGGTTTTTTCAGGCGCCGCGCCAACTGCTCGTCGAGCGATGCGGGGCCGGCGCGCCTTGCCACCAGCCACGCGGCGAACGCGGGATGCGCATACGCGACCGGTTCGACCTGCTCGCGCCAGAAATCGGCGGCGAGTTCGAAACGCAGTGCCGCGTCGTCGGCTTCCATTTCGAACGCGAATGGCATCGCGGCCGCGAACGGCGCTTCCTGCAACGCGCGCTGACAGAACGCGTGGATCGTGTGGATCGCGGCCTGATCGAACGTGCGCAGCGCGCGGCGCACGACCTTCAACGCAGCCTCGCGCTCGATGCCGTTTTGCGGTGCGAGCGTCGTCTCGAACAGCCGGCGGATGAACGGATCGCCGCCGTCGTCGTCCATCTCGATCGCGCGATGCAGTTCCGCGAGACGCCCGCGAATACGCTCGTGCAGTTCCGCGGTCGCCGCCTTCGTGAAAGTCACGACGAGGATCTGATCCGCGTTCAGGTTCTTTTCCAGCAGCAGCCGCACGTACAGCGCGCAGATGTTCCACGTCTTGCCAGTGCCCGCTGATGCTTCGATCTGGTTCACGCCGTCGAGCGGACACGCGAACACGTCGAGTTCGTCGGCGGCGAGACCTTGATGGCGCAGCGCGTCGCTCATGAGGCGCTCCTCAAGTGCTGGATCAACGGCTTGAAGACGATCGCAGCGAGGCTGCCGAACGGTTCGTCGAGCGTGAGCGGCGTACCGCGCAGCGCGATGCGCAATGCGGGGTCGTCGGATTCGCCGCGCACGCGGTCGTTGATCCACACGCCTTGCGCCGCCGATTCGCTCTCGCTGATCCTCGCCCATGCACTCTTCGGGAAGAAGCGCAACGGCAGCCGGCGCCCGGCATTGAAGAGCGCAAGCAACGGCGCGAGTTCGTCGAGCGGAGCAGCGACCGGCGCGAGCTCGAAACTCTCGCCGCTGCCGTGCCACACGGTGCGGCGCGGACCGTCCGGCCTTGCCGCGCAATAGACCAGATGCGCGAGCCACGCGGACAGATAGTCGCGTGCGCTGGCTTTGGCATAACGAAAGATCACTTGTCCCGTTCCGGTCAGCAGGTTCAACGTGCCGCGCAATTGCAGCGGTGTTTCGGCGGACTCGCGCAGCAGCGCGTCGTAGTCGCCGAACAGCGTGACGGGGCTATCGGCGCCCTCGCCGCCCTGCGGCCAGCGCGGCGCGATATCGAGCGCAAACGGCAAGCGCTCGACGCCCGCGGCCACTTCGCGCCGCACGCTCGATGCCAACTGCCGCAGCGCGGACAGCTCGCGCGCGCGCCAGACCGCGCCGGTCGCGCCGCCGGGCAGCTCGGGGCTCGCCTCGGCGACGCGCTGCACGCGGCTGAACATCACGTCGTCTTCGGCGTCGGCGTCGAGCAGCACCGGCAGCAGACGCTCGGCAAGCGCGTCGCGGCCCGCATAGTCGAGATCGAACGGCTCGGTGTCGAGCAACTCGCCCTGCGCATCCGACAACGCGATACCGAGCCGGTCGCGCAGCAGCGCGCGCGCCGGATGACGCCAGAAGCGCACGAAGTCGTCGAACCCGACCTCGCGCGTGTCTTCCGGCGGCAGCGGTCGAGCGAAGAACGGCGCGGTCTCGGGATGCTGCGGCTCGGCCAGCAGCGTGGCCAGCTCGGCGCGATCGGCGTCGTACGTGAACAGGTCGGGATTCGACGAAAAATAGTCCGGCGCGAACGCCTGCAACGGATGCTCGACGATGAACGCACGCCGTGCGCGGTCGACCTCGGCCGGACTCGCGTTCTCACCCGCCGACACCCGCGCGAGATGATCGAGCAGTTCGTCGACGAGCGCGGCCGGCGGCAGCGGCGCGTTGTCGCGAATGCTGCGGCCCGTGTAAGCGATGAAGAGTTGCTCGCGCGCGGCAAGCAGCAGATCGAGGAACAGATTGCGCTCGTCGTCGCGGCGCTGACGGTCGCCTGCCTTGCCAAACGCGGCCATCAGGTCGAATTCGTCCGCGCGCGCGAGCGACGGCAGCACACCGTCGTCCATGCCCAGCAGACAGACGACGCGGAATGGCAAGCCGCGCAGACTCGTCAGCGAAGAAAACGTCACGCTGCCCCACGGCACGCCGCCGCGCGCCGGATCGTCGAGCGCTTCGGCGAGCGCGGTGCGCACCACCGAAGCGGGCAGCAGCACGTCCTGGGCGCCCGCCTGCATCGCTGCGCTCATCGCGTCGAGCGCGTCGCGCACCGCCGCGAGCGAATCGGCGAAGTCGATCCCGCCGTCGAAGCACTGCCCGAGCGTTTCGAGCAGCAGTTGCGACCATTCGGCAGGTGTGCGCTCGACTGCGCAGGTCGCCGCGAAGCTGTCGATATCGTCGACGAAACACGACAGGCGGCCGAGCAATTCGGCATCCGAACCATCCGCGCCTTCGACCGGCAGCCACGCATCGACGGGCTCGCCGCCGGCCGGCATCGCGTAGCCGAGGTACAGGCGCGTCAGCGCATCGGCGAACGTATGGCGCGCGACCGGTACGTGCTCGCCAACCGGTTCGAGCGGCGCGAGCCCGCGCCGCGCGCCAGCCGCCGCGAGCCATTCCTGCGCGGCTTCGAGCGAATTAGCGTCGATGCCGTAACGCACCGCGACCGCATCGACGCGCAGCCATTCGATCAGATCCGGCGCGCCGACACTGCGCTCGGGCAGCGCGAGCCAGTCGAGCAACAGCCGCGCGACCGGATTGGCCTGCGACGGCGGCAAACCGGTTATCCGGTACGGAATGCGGCGCGTATCGCCGGCGGGCGTGGTGCCGAACACCGCGTCGATCAGCGGACCGGCCGCCGCGAGATCGGACACGGCGACCAGCACGTCGGACGGCTGCAGATCGTCGAACTCGTCGAACCAGCCGAGCAGGCGATCGTGCAGCACTTCGAGTTGCCGCGACAGGCTATGGCAGACGTGGACCTCGATGCCGCGCTCGAGCGGCGGTTCGTCGGCATCGGCTTCATCGCGCAGTGCGAGGATGCCGTTCTGCACGGCGGCGAGCCAGCTCGGCTCGGGGTTCTCGGTGAAGTCGCCGGTTTCGGCCGATGCGGCGCTCTCGGTCAGCTCGTGCAGCATATGCAGCTGCGCCTGAGTCTGACGGCCCCATTCGGCGAGCAGCGGATGACCGACTTCCTGATAGTCGAGCTGCCCTGCCGCGTCGAGCGCCTGCACGCGCCCTTCGCTGACCACGTCGAACCAGAACTCGCGGCATGGATTCATTACGTACAGACGCACGTCGATCCAGCGCGACAACGCGCGCAGCAACGCGATATGCAGCGGCGGCATGGTCGGCAGCGCGAACACGCTGACCGCCTCGGGCCATTGCGCGTTCGAGATGGCTCCTAGATCGAGCGCGCCGATTTCATCGAGGAACCGGTACGCGGGCGGCAGCGCGGCCGCGGACGTTTGCGCATGGCCGCCGGCTTGCGCGAGTTCCGCGAGCACCGCGCGCCACAACGCCGCCTGCCAGCGCTCGTCCTCGCGCGCCGCGTCGCTCGCGCCGGTCAGACGCGGACCGGTGTCGTCCGCTGCGCCACTCGCGAAGATCGAGCCGCCCTTGTGCCATTGCAGCAGCCATTCGGGGCGATAGGTCAAATAGTGATCGAGCACGGTCGCCACGCGCCTGGCGAGTTCGTAGCGCATCGACGCGTCGGCCGCATCGAGATAGGTGCGCAGACGCGGCGAAGCGTTCCACGGCAGCGCTTCGTCCGGGTCGCCCAGCAGCCGGTAGCAACGCCACACGAGCCGGTCGGGCGCAAACGGCGAATGCTTCGGCACCTCGATCACGCCACCGATCTGCGCCCACAGCCATTGCGCGAGATAACAAAAGTTGACGTTCGCGCAGACGCCCTGACGAGCGGCGATATCGAGCTCGAGCCGCCGGCGTACGGCCGCGCTCGGCACGATCACGGGTCGCGCGGTCCAGGGGTCGGACGGCGCTTGCGCGAGGTCGTCGAGCAGCGCGCCGACCAGCGTTTCGTAGCGGTTCGAGTAGAAGAGCTGAAGCATGGATTCCGGATGACATGTGGCACGCGGATGGCCGCGAGGCGCTCGGCGCGAGTCCTGGCGGACATTGAAGCGACAGCATAACAAACCATCCCCCAGGGCATAACCTGGCCGAATGGACGAGGTCAGAACGCGCGCAAAATCAGTTAGACTCGACGGCAGTTTCGCGCTGTCTTTCCCACTTGCGGTTCCCTCGGTGAATGGATTCAGGTAGTCGATGCGCTATTCAGTCGAAATAAGAAAATTCCTCTACAGCCAGTATTTTTATGGCGGCCTGCGCATCGCGGTCGGCGTGTCGTTACCGGCCATCCTGTGCCTGGTCGTGTTCCACGATCGTGAGCTCGGCTTCACGATCGCGACCGGCGCGCTCGGCGCCTGCGTCGTCGACATGCCGGGCCCGCTCAAGTACAAGCACAACGAAATGCTGGCCTGCACGGTGATCGGCTTTCTGTCCGCGCTCGCCACCGGCCTCGCCACCGTCAATCCGATCGCGCTGTGGTGCACGGTCGTGCCGCTCACGTTCGTGCTGTCGCTGATCGTCGTGTACGGCAACCGCTGGCCGCAGATCAGCTTCGCGACGCTGTTCATGATGATCATGACGCTCGAGGAGCACTTCACGCCGATGCAGGCACTCGTCAACGCGTCGTGGATCCTGCTCGGCGGGCTCTGGTACACGTACTGGTCGACCTTGGTGAGCCACCGGATGATGAATCGGATCGAGCAGCAGGCGCTCGCCGAAAGCGTGTTCGCGTGCGCGGACTATCTGCTCGCGCGCGCCGCGTTCTACGATCTCGACAACGATCTCGACGAGTGCTACCGCAACCTCGTCGACAAGCAGATCTCCGCAGTCGAGCGCCAGGACGCGGCGCGCGACATCGTGCTGCGCAATCTGCCCAGGCTCAAGCGCGGCAAGCTCGAACCACGCCGCGCGATGCTCTACAACCTGTTCATCAATACCGTCGATCTGCACGAACTGTTCGTCGGCGCGCACACCGATTACCCACTCGTGCGAACCACGTTCGGCGGCTCCGATCTGCTGGTGTTCTACCGCGATCTGATCCGCAAGGCAGCCGAAGATCTCGAGGAGATCGGCCTCGCGGTGCTGCAGAACCAGGCGCCGCGCAAGCGCGTGAACGTGAAGGCGGAATTGCGCGCTATCGAGTATGAAATCGAGCTGATGCGCAAGCAGGAGTTGCCGACGCAGAATCCCGAGGCGTATTCGGCGGTGTCGTCGAATTTCCGCCGCATCTGGAGCGCCACGCGGCTGATCGACAGAATGCGCCGAAGCCTCACCACCGAGCCGAGCCCCACCGAAACCGAACTGCGCATCGACGAGGCGCTGACCCGCTTCGTGTCGAGCCGCCGCGTGCCGCTCGGGCAGATCTTCTCGAATCTGACGATGGCCTCGCCGAGCTTTCGCCACGCGTTGCGCGTGACCATCGCGGTCGCCGTCGGCTTCTGGCTCGGCCGGCTGTTGCCGCTCACGAACGCGTACTGGATCGTGATGACCACGGTGATCATCCTGAAGCCCGGCTACTCGCTGACCAAGCAGCGCAACGGGCAGCGGATCATCGGCACGCTGATCGGCTGCGCGGCGAGCATCGCGCTGATCATCTTCGTGAAAGAGCCGCACATCCTGATGGTGGTGATGTTCGCTTCGATGGTGATGAGCTACAGCCTGCTGCTGTTCAACTACGCCGCGAGCGTCGTGTTCACGTCGTCGTATGTGCTGCTGCTGTTCCATCTGCTCGCGCCGGGCAGCATGCGCATCATCGGCGAGCGCGCGATCGACACCGTGGTCGGCTGCGCGATCGCAATCGCGGCGAGTCACTTGTTCCCATACTGGGAGTACCGGTTGATGGGCAAGCTCGTCAACAACATGATCAGCGCGACGCGGCAGTATCTCGAAGCGAGCTGGTGGTGGAGCGGCAAGCCGGCCGCGGCGGTGGTCGCCGCCGTGACCGAAGCGGGCGCGCGTGCGCCGGCGGCGGCGATGGCCGATCCGGCGATCGACTTTGGCGGCCCGGCGCTCGCTGTCGCTGGAGTCAAAGCCGAAGCCCGCGGCGTGGGCGCGCTAGCCGCTGGGCGCACCAGCGCGGCGGCGACCGCGCTCGACCGCGATTACCGCTACCGTCTGGCGCGCAAGAATGTCCACGTCGCATTCGCGAATCTCGGCCAGGCGTTCCAGCGGATGATGCTCGAACCGAAGTCCGCGCAGAAGTTCGTCCCGGAGTTGAACGGTCTGCTCGTGCGCAGCCACGTGCTCGCGTCGCAGATCACCGCCGCCGCGCCGCTGTTGCGCGCCTCGGCGCAACAGCAGCAACAGGTGGAGGACGTCTCGCTACAACCGCTGCAGCGCGCTTTGAGCCTCGTGCGCGACAACCTGAGCGCCGCCGAAGCCGGCACCCCGTTGCCCGCCGAACAGAGCGAGCAGATCAAACTGATGAATCGCGAACTCGATGCGATGGTCGTCAAAACGGAGAATTCGCCGGACTATACGGCCGATGCGGTGCACGACACGAAGCTGCTCGCGCATCAATGCAAGCAGATGCTCGCGGCGTCCGCGCAGATTCGCAAGGACGCGAGCGTGATCAGGCTGCCGGAGGAGTGAGCAAGAAAACGCGCTGGCGTTACTGCGCCGCGCCGCTCGCCGGTTTGATCGCATCGGCCGCCGCGGCAGCTTCCGAAGTCGCTGAACTTGCCTGCGCGTCCAGGCTGTCGAACTCCTGCTTTTGGCGGATCGCGTTGTAGAACAGCGTGGCGATCACCAGCAGGATCGCCACCACGATAAAGACGGCAACGCCAAAGGTCGGGTTCTTCTTGTGCGGCGGTCTGGTCATGAAGTGGCTCGGTTCGCGAAGCGGTCGCGCATGAATCGGGAAGGCGGCATTCTACGCCCAGTGGGCTCGCACGCGGCTTGCAGCCGGCCGGGGCGATAGGGATGCGCCGTGGCGCGTTCGCTTTGCAGCGAGCAAGCGGCGCGCCTCGCGCCCAACCCGTCGCCGCGACGATCAGGTTACCGCCGAAGAGCGCACCGGCAACGCTGTCGAATACTTGATCTGCTCCATCGCGAAGCTCGAACTCACGTCGTATAGCGGCACGGCCGTGATCAACTGCTTGTAGATGCGGTCGTAGTCGTCGATATCGGAGACCACCACGCGCAGCAGATAGTCGGTCTCGCCGCTCATCCGGTAGACCTCGACCACTTCCGGAATATCGCGCACCGCCTGCGTGAACGCGCTGGCCCACGCCTCCGTGTGCTGATTGGTACGCACCGCCACGAACACCGTCGTCCCGACGCCTAGCTTGCGCGCATCGCACAGCGCCACCTGCGCGCGAATCACGCCCGCTTCCTTGAGGCGCTGCAGCCGTTTCCAGCAAGGTGTTTGCGACAGATTCACGCGCTGCGCGAGTTCGGCGATCGGCATCGTAGCGTCGATCTGCAGCAGTTCGAGCAGCTTCCGATCGATGATATCCATACTCATGCCACCACCCCCTATAGGAAATTATTCTACTTTTCTTGCGGTCGAGGGAATTATATGGAAACTCTTTCTCCGGTCAAACGGGTATAAATCACGATACCGAAAATTGCCAACAAGCAGCGGGCACGCTGCGCCAGAACCATGATCGACAACCTTCGCGCCACCGCTTTCGGGCGCCTGTCCGACTCGCTCGACGCGATGTTCGAAGCCTGCTCGAGGTTCCCGGAACCGTCGCATTCGCCGTCCTTCGCCCGCACCATGCGGCTCGCGCTCGCCGAGGCAGCCGCCGATCCGGCGCTGCTCGCGCCGACGCAACGCGAGGGGTGGGCCGACACCTATCGCCGCCATTTGCTGCTCGCCGATCCACGCGGCCGCTACGCGGTTGCCGCGCTGGTCTGGCAGCCGGGCCAGGCGAGCCCCGTGCACGCTCATCACACGTGGTGCGCTTACACGGTGATCGACGGCACGCTGAGCGAAACGATCTTCGAATGGGACGACGCGCGGCAATGCGCGAGCGCGCAGCGCGTAGTGGCACGCAAAAGCGGCGCGGTGTCGTTCGTGCGCAGCGGCCGCGGTGCGATTCATCGGCTAGGCAACTGTAGCGATGCGCCGGCCGTGTCGTTGCACATCTATGGTGTCGAGGGCGCGGCGCTCGGCACGCATGTGAACGACATCGTGCGCGTGGCCGACACGGCTGAGTTGCTGTAACCGTTCGACGTCACGCCGTGAAGTGATCAGGCGACTACGCCATCACGCGAACACCGGTCTCAACGCTTCCCCCCGCCGTCGTTCGCCGTCGGAATCTGTGGCGGAACCGGCTCGCTCTGCCCGGTGGGCGGCGGCGCCGGACGCGGTTCGTGCGACACGTCACGCGCGGGCGCAAGCGGCACATGCGCTGATGCACCCGCCGCCGGGCCAACGCCACCCGCTTGATACCCAGCTTCGCGCGAATACTCGTGTGCTGCTTCGCGGACTTTCTCGCGCGCGGCTTGATGCGCCCTTTCATGTGCTTTTTCATGGCCCCGCTCGGGTGCCGCATCCTGAGCTCTATCGTGCCCGCCATCCCGCACCCGCTGACGCGGATCGCCGTGCGCGTGTCTGCCGTCATCGGCCGCGGCATGTGCAGGCGCACCGAAACCGGCCATCTCATCGTCGCGCAATGGCTCGCCCTCGCTATCCCTCGACGACGTGTAGAGCCGCATCCGCGCGACCGGAATCTCGATCCCCGCCTCGTCCATCTTGCGCTTGAGCCGCAGGTTGAACGCGCGCGCAACGCTCCATTGCTGCAAAGGCCGCGTCTTGATCTGCCCTTTGACGACCATCCAGTTCGGGTCGAAGCGGTCGAGGCCCCACACCTCGATCGGCCCCAGCATCTCGCGCCGGTAACGGAAGTCGGCCATCAACTCGGCGCCGACTTCGCGAATCAGCTGGGTGATCTCGTCGACATCGGTCGAGAACGACATGCGCACCTCGAACACCGCATACGCGAAATCGCGCGACAGGTTCTTCACGATCTTGATCTGCGAGAACGGAATCGCGTGGATCGCGCCCTGCCCGTCGCGCAGCCGCACGGTGCGGATCGACAGGTGCTCGACCGTGCCCGCGTGCCCGCCATCGACGTCGATCCAGTCGCCGACCGAGATCGTGTCCTCGATGATGATGAACAGGCCCGTGATCAGGTCGGTCACGAGCGACTGCGCGCCGAAACCGATCGCCAGGCCAATCACGCCCGCGCCCGCGAGCAGCGGCGTCACGTTGATGCCGAGGTTGGCGGCGGTGACGATGCCCCCGATCGTCATGATCGTCACCAGCAACACGTTGCGCACCAGCGGCAGCATCGTGCGCGCGCGCGTGCTCGGGGCGCGCCCTTTGTTGCGCGGCCCGGCCGGATTGAGCGTCTCGGTGATCGCGGTGTCGACCAGAATCCACAGCAGCCACGCGATGAAAAGCGTCGCGACGATCGCCGACATCGCATGCGCGATGCCGCGCGCTGCGACGTTTTTCTCGATCACCGCGGCCAGCGACACGTCCCACAGACGCGCCGCGAATTCGAAGAAAAACAGCCAGATGAACAGCGTCAGCAGCGTGCCGCAAAAGCGCAGCAGCCGCGTCAGGTACGGCGAGCGGCGCCGCGCGCGGGCGCTGCGCGGCCGCGTCATGCGCAGCACGATCGCCGACAGGAAGAACGCCAGCACCAGCAGCAGCGCGGTGACGACCGAGATTTGCAGCACGTCCTCGCTGGAGCCGGAGCCGCCGAGCGTCGCCACCACCGACGCGGCCGCGAGCACCAGCACCGGCACATGCCACAGCGCGCCGAGCACGTCGAACGCGTCGGTCGCGGCCTTGTGGTCGTTGCGCTGCTGATACGGCCGGTTGCGGATCAGGTGCGCGACCGGCCGGCGGAACGCGAGCGCGAAGTAGCCGGTGAGCACTGCGGCCGTCATGTTGGCCCCGGTCGAAAGCAGTGCGGCGAGATTCGTGCCGAGCTGATGCTCGACGTCGTAATTGACGGCCGCGTCGCCGAGCGCGCCGCACACGCCGATCAAGAACAGCACCCGGCGCGCGTGATCGATCAGCAGGCGCACCGCGACGCGCCGGTGGCCCGAGCCGAACAGCGAAAACATGATCAGACAGATCGCGGAAAACACCGCGCCCGCCACGATCGCATACGCGACCACGAGGCCGAGCGTGCGGCCGAGCGCATCGGGCATCGCGCGCACGAACAGCAGCGCCGCGATGAACGCGATGATCCATGGACCCACGCGGCGCAGCGCGAAGATCACCAGTTCGAGCGTGGTGGGATTGGGCCGCAGCACGAGCTCGATGCCGAAACGCCGGTGCAGACGGTGCTGCAGATAGATCAGCGCGCCGGCGCAGGCGCCCCAGCCGGCCAGCATCGCTACCATCGTCAACAGGATCCTGCCGAGACCCTCACGCCCCTGCCCCGAGACGATCGTGTACAGCTCGTTGCCGGCCGCGGTCACACGCCCGCTCCAGTAGCGCAACGGCGTTCGGCCGTGGTTCACGTCGGATTCGAACGACGCGATGCCCGATGCGATCGCGCCGAGCAGTCCCGGGCTCGGTTGCGCGGGCGCGGGCGGGCCGACGGTTTGCGCGGCGCTTTGCGACACGTCGCGCAGTTTTTTCAACTGAGTCAGGAGCGCGGTGCGCTGATGGTCGTTCTCGAGCGTGCCGATCACGCTGTCGAGCGAGCGCGCGAGCTCCGCCTGGCTTGCTGGCGACGGCGCCGACGCCGCCTCGGCCGCCGAGGCGCCCGACGCCGGGGACGCGGCGGGCGCGTTCACCGTCGCGCTGTTGATCAGGCTCTGCAATGCCGGGATCACCGGCGTGCCGCCGCCGAGCGCGGGGCTCGCAGCTTGCGCCGTGCGCGGCAGCGCGGCGATGCACAGCATCAGCGCGGCGCACAGCAGCGCCGCGAACCAGCCGCTCGCGCTCGGGCGCGGTCGGGCGCCGCAGATGGAAGGGCCGCGAGCGGTGGGGCTGGAGGATAGAGGGGTGGCGGTGCGACCCGCCGGCTGCTGTCCGCCGCCAGACGGCGCAGCCTCGGACTCAAGCCGCGACGGGCATGACTGCATGGCAATCCGTAAGAAAACGGGACACGCCAGTGTAGCCGCAGTTTTGCCCGGCGCGCCCGAACATGCGTAACCGAATGTTAGTACGCTTGCGCGGCCGGCGAATCCGGAACGGCAGTCGTCAGTACGCGACCGTCGCGATCTGGCGGATGAAGCGGCCCTGCTCCAGTTCGTCCACGAACGCGATCGCGTAGTCTTCGGCCGAAATGCGGCTATTGCCCTGCGCGTCCGCGATCAGCGTGTTCGCCCCCGTGCGGAACTTGCCGGTGCGCTCGCCCGGCGCGATCAGCGCGGCCGGCGCGAAGAACGTCCAGTCGAGATCGGCGATGCCACGGTAGTAGTCGAACACGTCGCGATGCGCCAGCGCGATGCCCTTGTAGGCGTCCGGAAAACCGTCGGTGTCGACCAGTTGCTTGCCCGGCGCGACTTCGAGCGAACCCGCGCCGCCTACCACGACCACGCGTTTGACCCCCGCCGCACGCGCACCTTCGACGAGCGTGCGCGTGGCTTGCGCCAGCGTCGCGAGATCGTCTTGCGGCGGTGCATAAGCGCTTGCGACCACGTCCTGGCCGCGCAGCGCCTCGGCAACACTCGCGGCGTCGAGCAAATCGGCCTTCGACGCCTGCAGATTCGCGACGCCCGCCGGCACGCGCGCCGGATCGCGCACGAGCGCCGTCACCTGATGCCCGCGACGCGCCGCTTCGGCGGCGATCCGCGAACCGACCATGCCGGTCGCGCCAAACAAGGCGATCTTCAGTTGCTTGCTCATTTCGACGTCCTCCTCAGGTAGTCTTATATGTAATCATTACAGTTACATATAACGAAAAAAAAAGCGGGGCGCTCACCCCGTTCGTTGATCTGGCGCGTACCGCAATCATTCGGCACGCACGCTGCGGCTCTGCTCTTTCGTCGTTTTCACTGCAGTCTTGTCCGCTCGAGCACGGCGCTTGCGCTCGCGCTGCTTCTCCGAGCGCACGACATCAGCCGTCGCGTCGGCGAGCGTGCGCCCGACGAGCGCGGCCTCCATGGCCTGCTGCGCTTCGTCGATGACACCGCGCAGCACGCCCTGGATGTTGCGCCCCACCATGCAGGCGGGATTCGGCGCCTCGCGATGCAACGCGAACAACTGCGCGTCTTCCACCGCGCGATAGACTTCGAGCAGGGTGATCTGTTCGGGCCGCCGCGCGAGCAATGCGCCTCCACCGGCCCCCAACTGCGACGTGGTGAGCCCGGCGTCGGAGAGCATCGCCAGTAGCCGGCGGATCAGCGCAGGATTCGTATTCACGCTGCCCGCAATCATCTCCGACGACAACGGCACGCCGCCCTGCAACGACAGCAACGCGAGCACATGCACCGCAAACGCAAACCGGCTACTCGTGTTCACAGCAAATCCGTCCCGCAACGACAATGTGTAATGATCGTAATTACATTTATTCGGAACGTCAATCCGCGAACCACGAACGCAACCTCGCGCAGCTCATTTGTCCATCTGTTTTTGCGCGTCGGAGGAATCGGCCGGCGCGCTCGACGAAGCCGACGTGCCCGCGTTCTGCGCCGACCACGCCTGCAGCTTGCGCCCCGCCGTTTCGAGACCCTGGCCCGTAATCGAGGCGGCCTTGCCGAGCTGGGCGCTGGCCGCGCTCGCCGCGTTCTGCAGATTCGCCTGCGCGCTCGACGCGAGTGCGGACGGGTCGATCGTGATCGACGGCGCGGAGGCCGAGTCGAGGTTCTGCTGCGCGGCGTTTTTGGTCGCGTCGATCTGCTGGCCGACGTAGCTCGCGGCCTGATCGAGCTTCTGGCCGGCAAATTGCGCGGCGTCGTTGAGCTTGCCCGCGGCCTGGCCGGCCGACGCGTCGTTCTTCTGGCACGCGGCCAGCGCGCCGAACACGAGGACCACGACCGCGGCGCGGCGCAATAACGATGAGGAAAGGGATGAAATCATGATCAGGAAGGAGCCGCGCCGGGCGGCTCGCGCATGCGAAGAGGCGCCCATCATACCGCCGTTGCGCCGCGCGGCTGCTCAGAGCGCGGCGGATCCTCGCCGGTTGCTCTCGAGCGGTCCTACCGTGTCCGCCACGGCGAGCGCAGGCGCGCCATCCGCAGCCTCGGAGACCGCCGCGCCAGCCTCCGGCAACGACAGATAGAACGTCGTGCCCGCCCCCTCCTTCGATTCCGCCCACACGCGGCCGCCGTGCCGCTCGACCATCCGCCGCACGAGCGCGAGGCCGATGCCCTCGCCGGCCGCCGCATTGCCATGCAGGCGCTGGAATGCGGTGAACAGGCGCGGCAGCGCGATCGCCGGAATGCCCTGGCCGTTGTCGCGCACGTAGAAGATGCGCAGCGAATGCACGCCCGGCGGCGCGGGCGTCGTCCCGATTTCGACGCGGCCTTCGCGCGCCGGGTCCAGATAGTTGAGCGCATTGCCGACCAGGTTCGCGAAGATCTGTTCGAGCGCGGTCGGGTCGCCCCATACCGCGGGCAGTTCGCCCACCGTCACGCGCGCGCGCCGCGCGCGAATCGAGCCCTGCATCGCATCGACGACGCGCTGCACGATGTCGCGCACATCGACCTTCTGACGCCGGTACTCGACACGTCCGACACGCGAGAGCCGCAGCAGCGCGTCGATGATGTGCGACGCGCGCAGCACCGCGGTTTGCAGATAATGCAGCGCCTCGCCGATGTCTTCGTCGACGATCCGCTCGATACGCTCGCGCGTGCTCATCGCAAGTGACGAGTCGCGCACCGCGTCGCGCAACTCGTCGCACGCGCGAATCAGCTCCTTCGAAAAGCCTTGCAGGTTCACGAGCGGCGCGCGCAGGTCGTGCGACACGCTATAGATGAACATTTCGTTTTCCTGCGTTTGCTGACGCAAAGTCTCGTTGATCCTCGCGAGCTCGGCGGTGCGGCGCTCGAGGTCCGCGTGAAAGCGTGCCTCGATGCGCTCGGCTTCGAGCAGACGGCGGCTCGTCTCGTGCAAGGTCAGGTCGAGCCGTGCGATTTCATCGTGGCCCGCGCCGATCGGCGCGAGCGGCTCGTTGCCGGCGAGCCGTGCTGCGTTGTCGGACAGAAGCGCGAGCCGGCCGCGCACGCCGCGCGTGAACATCCAGATGGCGAGCGCGACGAACAGCAGCGAGCCCAGTGCGGCCGCGACGATCAGGGTCTGTTGCCGCGCGCGCGCGGCGGCGGCCGCATTCGAGCGCGCCATGTCGAGGCGGCGCTCCTCGGTCTGGAACGCGGTTACCTGCAAACGGAAACGATCGAGCACGTCGGCCTGAGCGAGATCGTGGAAGCGCTCGAGAATCTCGCCGCGCCTCCCGGCATGCAGCAGGTCCTGGATCCGGTCCGACCACTGACGGTACGCCTGCACCGCCTGACGCACCTGGACCACGCGCTCGACCTGCGCGGGATTGTCGGCGACGAGTTCGGCCAGTTGATCGATGCGCCGGTCGACCTCCACCCACAGCGCGACCGGTGTCGCGAAGCGGATGTCGTTAGCGAGCACCGCGCCGCGCAGCGCGACCGATTCGGACAGCACCGGGTCGAGAATCCCGGTGGTCTGGCGCAGCACCTCCTCGCTATCCATCGCCCAGCGTTCGGCCAAAGTCGCGTCGGCCTGGGCCTTCACGAGCCCGGAGAGCAGCGCGAGTTCGAAGACGGCCGGAATCGCGATCAGCAGCAGGCCCTTGGTAGTTAGTCTCATGCGTGCGCATCTCGAGGAGTTGGCCGACGGTTCAAGCACGGGGTCGGCACATTATGTCGGCGTTTGTGCGCGAAGACAAAGAGGGTCACGAACACGCCTACCGCGGTTTCCCGCGTCGGCAGACTTTGCGCCAGAAATGGGCAGGCGCGCGACCGGCGAACAGGTCGATGCGTCAGGATTCCGAATAAAACTGTAATAGAAATCGAATATTGCGCCCTTGTCTGGGTCACGCGTGGCAGCGACGCCGGTTTATGCACTTTTCCTGTGCTTTGACTCTCTTTCGCGGTGCATGAGGTCATTGCACCACTTATCGCCGCAGCGGTTTCGGATCCCATCCCGGTGCCCGATTGCACCGCATCAACGCGATTCGCACAACTTTGGCCCGCTTCTTGCTCTATAGCGCACTTTTTTGGTAAAAAAAGCGGGACATATCGATGGAAAGTCTGAAATACGGGGCCAACACGGAGTTTCTTCTGATCGGTGCCGCGATGGTGCTGGCAATGCACGCGGGGTTCGCATTTCTTGAGCTCGGCACCGTGCGCAAGAAGAATCAGGTCAATGCGCTGGTCAAGATTCTGGTCGACTTCGCGGTCTCGACGATCGCGTATTTCTTCATCGGCTACACGATCGCCTACGGCGTGCAGTTTTTCGGCAATGCCGCGTCGCTCGCCGAGCACAACGGCTACGGCCTCGTGCGCTTTTTCTTCCTGCTGACGTTCGCCGCCGCGATCCCCGCGATCGTTTCGGGCGGCATCGCCGAGCGCTCGAAATTCAATCCGCAGCTGTGCGCGACGTTCGTGCTGGTCGGGTTCGTCTATCCGTTCTTCGAAGGTATCGCGTGGAATGACCGTTTCGGCATCCAGGACTGGCTCACGCATGCTTTCGGCGCGCCGTTCCATGATTTCGCGGGCTCGGTGGTCGTACACGCGTTCGGCGGCTGGGTCGCGCTGCCCGCCGTGTTGCTGCTCGGCGCACGCAACGGCCGCTATCACCGCGACGGCGGCATCGCCGCGCATCCGCCATCGAATATCCCGTTCCTCGCGCTCGGCGCATGGGTCCTCACGGTCGGCTGGTTCGGCTTCAACGTGATGAGCGCGCAGACGCTCGACAAGATCAGCGGCCTCGTCGCGGTCAACTCGCTGATGGCGATGGTCGGCGGCACGCTGACCGCGTGGCTCGCGGGCCGCAACGACCCGGGCTTCACGTACAACGGCCCGCTCGCGGGACTCGTGGCCGTGTGCGCGGGCTCGGATCTGATGCATCCGCTCGGCGCGCTGGTCACGGGTGGTATTGCCGGCGTGCTGTTCGTCTATATGTTCACCTGTGTGCAGAACCGCTGGCGCATCGACGACGTGCTCGGCGTGTGGCCGCTGCACGGCCTGTGCGGCGCATGGGGCGGCATCGCGGCCGGCATCTTCGGCATGCAAGCGCTCGGCGGGATGGGCGGCGTGTCGCTCGGTTCGCAGGTGATTGGCACGCTCGGCGGCATAGTCGTCGCGGGGCTCGGCGGCACGATCGTGTACGGCGTGATCCGCATGACCGTCGGTCTGCGGCTCGACCAGGAAGAGGAGTACAACGGCGCCGACCTGTCGATCCACAAGATTTCGGCGACCGCGGAGTAACAGGCGGCGGCGCGCGAGGAAAACGGGACAGGCGCGCATCACGTGCCTGTCCCCAAATGCGCGCGCCGATGTTAGACTCCGCGGCTGGAGATGGCATTCTCCATTAACCGCCTTTGGGGCTGATGATGCCTGCTACGCCCGGTTTTGCGGACGCGGCATCCACTCGCCCGCATCAACCGGTTTGTCGACATTCCGGTTTCGATCCTCTTCCATGTATTGGTCTTTTCTTGCGGTCGCCATCGGTGGCGCACTCGGCTCGCTGTTCCGCTGGTTCCTCGGCTTTCGCCTGAACGCCATCTTTAGCGACCTGCCGCTCGGCACGCTCGCTGCCAACGTGATCGCGGGCTACATCATCGGGGTAGCGGTCGCGGGCTTCGCGCGCGTGCCGCAGCTCGCGCCGGAATGGCGCCTGTTCGTCATCACGGGTTTGATGGGCGGCCTCTCGACGTTCTCGACATTCTCCGCGGAGGTCGTGCAGCGCTTGCAGGACGGGCGGCTCGGCTGGGCGGCCGGCGAAGTGGCGATCCACGTGAGCGCGTCGCTGATCATGACGATTCTCGGCATCGCCACGGTTTCGTTGCTGGCGCGCTGAGGCGCACGCGTCACGCGTGGCCCACACACGCTCGAACCCTTCGATCCGCTAGCGATCCCGACCGCGCTCCTGATCCTCGTCTTTCCCGGTCACCGATAAAGACACAGTGACGGTTCGACGCGCAATATCCGAAGGTATGACGCTCTGTCCACATCCGTATAGTGTTCGGCACCGAACGTCCGATAGAAAAGAAGCGGACCGCAGACTATCCTTTCTAGCGGGCAAGACCCACACTCAAGACTCCTCCTCAATCCCTCGTGAACAGGTGATTTCATGACGTTACGCCACAAGGCACTCACGGGTGCGCTCGCCGCTCTGCTGTCGTCGGCCGCACTCGTACAGGCTGCGACCGCCGCCGACACCGCCGCTCCCACCAAAGAGCAGCTTCGCGCGGAGATGCATGCCGATCGCGCCGCCAATCATGCACTGGCCAAGAAGGTCCGCGAGGCTCTGCTCAAGTCGAAAGAACTGAATGACACGGACATCGCCGTGTTCGCGAATTCGCGCTCGGGCAAGGTCACCCTGGCAGGTACCATTCTCGACGAATCGCAAGACCAGGTCGCTCAGGATCTCGCGTCGAAAGTGCCGGGCGTGCAGTCGGTGACGAGCAAGCTGACGCTGTACGCCGCGCCCTGATCCTGCCGGTTTCATCGTCGAAGACCGCGCCGGCTGTGCCGGCGCATTCCAGCGGTCTCACGAGAACGGCTCTGTCGACGGTGCGCGATGTGCCGTGACGCGGATCGCGGATTTTCGCGTCGCCAGCACCGGCGCAGCCAATGCGTTCAACGCAACGCAACGCGCGTAGCGCGTGAACTCGCAGTCGCGATCCTTGACACGCAAGCGAGCATCATTGAGCGCACGCTTCGGTCACAGGCGCTGGACCTGCAGCAGCGCGTCCGCGAACGCCTGGGGCGCTTCCTGGGGCAGATTGTGGCCAATCCCGCCGCTGATGTCGCGGTGCTGGTATTTGCCCGTGAACTTCGCGGCGTACGCGGCCGGCTGCGGATGCGGCGCGCCGTTGGCATCGCCCTCGAGCGTGATGGTCGGCACCGCGATCGCGGGCGACAGCGCAAGCTTCTTCTCGATGTCGTCGTACTTGGCCTCGCCTTGCGCGAGCCCCAGACGCCAGCGATAGTTGTTGATCACCACAGCAACATGGTCGGGATTGTCGAACGAAGCCGCCGTGCGTTCGTAAGTCGCGTCATCGAAGCGCCACTGTGGCGACGCAAGACGCCAGATCAGCTTGTTGAAATCGTGGCTGTTCTGAGCGTACCCCGCCTGGCCGCGCGCCGTGGAGAAATAGAACTGATACCACCATGCCAGTTCAGCCGCTGGCGGCAGCGGCTTCTCGTTGGCAGCCTGGCTGCCGATCAGATAACCGCTCACGGAGACGAGCGCCTTGCAGCGCTCCGGCCACAGCGCGGCGATGATGTTGGCGGTGCGCGCGCCCCAATCGAACCCGCCGATGACGGCCTGCCTGACGTTCAGCGCGTCCATGAACGCGACGATATCGACGGCGACAACGGCTTGCTGACCATTGCGCGGTATGTCAGCCGACACGAATTGCGTCGGACCATAGCCGCGCAAATACGGCACGAGCACCCGATGCCCCGCCGCCGTGAGTATCGGCGCGACCTCGGCGAAGCTGTAGACATCGTAGGGCCAGCCGTGCAGCAAGACGACGACCGGACCTTCTTTCGGGCCGGCGTCCACATATCCGATGCTCAGGCCATTCGCCTGAACCCGGTGAATTTCACCGAAGGACGCCGCGTTCGGGCTCGCGGACGCCGACTGCGCGCCGGCGAATCCGGCAACGCCCGTTCCCGCCAGCGCAACGCCCGCCAAGCTGGTTCCCAGAATTCGCCGACGGCGTTCGTTAATCAGTTCTGCCACGCTTCATCTCCTCGTGATTAGTTAAAAGCCGACTCGATCAAGCTTATGGGCAGATGTGACGATGCACCATCGCATCAGTGGATAGGACTATACGGCGATCGATTTAGCGAGCTATACGCAGATATATCCGCAGCGGGCTACCACGTCGGACGCAAGGAAAGCCATCGCAGACACCCTCGATGTCAATCAAACTTCAATGCCTGTTTCAACCGTTCGTCAAGCCTGAAGCTTACATTGAGTGTATTGAAGAGGCTCTAGTACTTTGGTATTGGAAATTCGCGCGGGTTGAAGGATTAATATGTCAGCCGGTCACACGACTGGGCGATTCGTTAATCGCGTCGCCATGCGTAGGGCGACGCCAGATAGACAGCTGCAGGTCACCGTTGCGAAAGGCTCGCGAACCAGCGTTTCGCCCAATCCATCAGGGCAGCCGGTGCCCTTGTCGATCAACAGAGTTCGGCGCATGCAACCATTCCATGCTCTTTTCGTACTACTCGGCACGCTGCTCGCCGCCAGCGGTTATGGCGCGACGTTTTTGCTTTCGATGCATTTCCGGTCCACGGGCGGAACCGATCTGAACACCGGAGTTGCGTTCGCGCAAGCAGTGATCGGCACGTTTCTGAGCTTTCCGCTGGTCGACTGGTTCGCCCCGCGCATAGGCGCGGCGAGATTGACGTCGATCGCGACGCTATGCCTCGGCACAGGCGTCGCGGCTTTCACGATAATCGCGCCCGAGAATGCGATCGGCTTTCTTCCCGGATTCCTTGTCGGTTTTGGCTGGGGTTCGTTCAGCCTCGCTGCTCCAATGGCACTCGCCGAACGAACCACGAATAGCGATCGAGGCTCATGGTTCATGCGATTCGGCACGATTCAAATGCTGGGCATCGGCGCATGTCCGGCGTTAGCCGCGTTCGCGATCCGCTCGCTGCACTGGACCGTCGCAAGCGTGCTGCTCGTCATCGCGGGCCTGTGCATGGTCGGATCGTTGATGCTGGAAGTTTTCGCACGCTTGTCGCCGGATCCCGCAACGCACCCGCAAAAGACATGGACGCTCAACTCGGGCGCCATTCTCCGCACGCGCGCGGTTCACTCGATCGCGATGATTGGCTTATGCGCCTGCGTCTTCTCCGGCCTGTTGACGTTCCAGATGTCGCTCGTTCAGGGTACCGGATCCCACGCCGGGACGTTCTTCAGTTTTTACACCGTGACGGTCGTTCTCGCGCGCTGGCTGCTCGGACGGCTCGTGATCAGTTCGCCGCGTGAAATCGCGACCAAACTCGTAATCATATTGATGCTGCTTGGCATTGCAGCCATGTTCGCCGTTCCGTATCACACGCTGTTCCACCCGACCAGCGCCGTGCTGTTCGGGGCCGGCTACGGGCTCGCCTATCCTGTGATCCAGGAACAGGCGGTCAACGATTCCGATGTCAGCCATCGTCAGGCCGCGCTGACATGGTTCATCGTCGCTTATTCGCTCGGTGCGTTCGGCTTTCCGGCCGTCGGCGGCTGGGTGCTCGTGCACGCCGGAAAAAGCGCGTTGACCGCGCTGATCGCCATGTGCGGCATGGGAGCGCTCGTGCTATCCGTGCTGCGCGACCGGCAAAGCCTCGCTGCGAAATTCAATTCGTGAGCGCATCCGGATCCGCCAATCGCTGTCATCACGTCCTGATCGACGGCTGCAATATTCGCCTCGGCTTCCGCATCTGAAAAACCGATCCAATCAGACCTCGACTGTGGCGTGCCTGATGGACGACAAAAAAAAGGCGTCACGTTGCCGTGACGCCTTAAAAGTTCTAGCCATTCCGAGGGCCGTGCTAGAACCTGAGAGACGGTATTCAAAAGCCGCGACACTCATTGAATGAGCAATCGGTCCTGGATTCCGGGATTTTGCGCTCACATGCACCAGAATACAGCCTGTGGAAGCGGCTTTTGAAATGAGGTTCCATTTTTTATGGTTATGCTGATTAAGTCAAGTAGAACATCGATCGGTCCGCCAATGAGCAATTCGTTCCGATACAATAAGCTTTCTAAAATATAAAAAAATTCTCGCCCCGGTTTGGAGATGTCCGCGCATTCGAAAAGCACCCCGCAACAGGTTGCCGAACGAATAATTTGAAATAAAGTTTCAAAATAACGCATGAACCAATCCACGCCTAACCAGACCGAAGCCGCCAGGGTCCCAACCAGCAAAGACCGGGGCGGCCCGGGCGACGAAGTCACCGCGCTCGCGCGCGGCCTGACCGTGCTGCGCACCGTCGCCGCCGCGCACGCGCCCCTCAGCAACCGCGAGCTGACCGAGTTGACCGGCATCCCGAAGCCCACCGTGTCGCGCATCACCGCCACGCTCGTGGGCACCGGTTTCCTGCTGCGGTTGCCCGACAGCGAGCGCTTCGTGCTGACCTCGTCCGTGCTCGAACTGAGCAACGGCTTTCTGCGCAACTTCGACATCCGCTCCCGCGCCCGGCCCTTCCTGATCGAGCTCGCCGAGCGCACCGCGTTGTCGGTGCATCTTGCTGTACGCGACCGCTACGACATGGTCGTGATCGACACGATCCGGCCGCGTTCCGCGGTGCTCGTCTCGCGGCTCGAAGTCGGCTCGCGCATGAGCTTGACGCGCACCGCCGTCGGCCGGGCGTACCTCGCTTCGCTCGCGCAGCCGGAGCGCGACCGTCTGCTCGCCGGCCTGCAGACGGCCGAAGGCGACGATTGGGGCTATCTCGGCAGCCGCCTCGAAAGCGCGATAGAGGACACGCTCGAGCGCGGCTTCGCGATCGCCACCGGCGAGTGGTACGACGGCCTGAACGCGATCGCGCTTGGCTTCGTCGGGCCGTCGGGCGAGCGCTACGCGGTCAATTGCGGCGGCTCGGCCAACCAATGTCCGCGCGACTGGCTGATCTCGCACGCCGCGCCCGCATTGCTCGAATGCATCGACATGATCGTCATGGAGATCGGCGGCGCGCCTGGGCGCCGACTCGACGAATAAGATCCCGCAGCAACGGGTGCCAAACGGCGCCCGTTGCTGGCGCCCTGCCCTCGCCCGGCAATCCACTGACATCCTGTAACCTTCGTAATCAAACGAAAAAAACCGCGGGTGGACTGTTACGGACGCCGCAACGTACGATCACGCATCGCATCGCATCGCATCGCATCGCATCGCGTCGCGCGAACGCGTGCGCGGCGAGCCGTGAGCGCCGGCGAAATCGGCCCCGCCCATCTGTGGTGATTCCGCATTGCGCTAACATCTCTGTCCCGCGCCTCGGGTAGCATCGCCCTGAACTTTCGCGGCGCTCGCTGCCACAACCGCCTGACCTGCCGCCCATGTGCCGTTGCCCCGCTCTTCGAATGGCGGCGGCCGCATGAGCGGCTCACATCATCAAGCCCAGCCACCTGACCGAACCGATGGACGAACAACAAAAGCACCCGGAAACCCAACGCCCCGCCGCGTCTGAACCGGCCGCGAGCGGCGCGCAGTCGAGCGCGCCCGGCACGGTGAAACGCCACCGTGGCCGCACCATTGCGCTGATCGTCGCGGCGCTGGTCGTGCTCGGCGTCGTGCTGTGGCGCTGGCATCCGTGGGGCGGGCCCGGCGCGAGCGCGCCGGGCGCCGCGAGCGGTGCACGCGCTGGCCGTTTCGGCCGCGGCGGTCCGAACGCGATCGACGTGCCGCAACCGGTGCACGTCGCCGCGGCGACGCAGGGCGAGATGCCGGTCGTGCTGACCGCGCTCGGCACGGTCACGCCGCTCGCCACCGTCACCGTGCTGCCGCAGCTGAGCGGCGTGCTGCAGGACGTCTATTTCAAGGAAGGCCAGATGGTCAAGAAGGGCGACGTGCTGGCCCAGATCGACCCGCGCCCGTATGAGATTTCGCTGCGCAACGCCGAGGGCACGCTGTTGCGCGACCAGGCACTGCTCGCCACCGCGCGTCTCGATCTGAAGCGCTACCAGACGCTGCTCGCGCAGGACTCGATCGCAAGCCAGCAGGTCGACACGCAGGCGTCGCTGGTGCGCCAATACGAAGGCACGGTGAAGGCCGATCAGGCGAACGTCGACAGCTTCAAGCTCGACCTCATCTACGCGCGCATCACCGCGCCGGTGTCGGGACGCGTCGGTCTGCGTCAGGTCGACCCGGGCAACTACGTGACCTCGGGCCTCGCCAACGGCATCGTCGTGATTACGCAGCTCGATCCGATCAGCGTGGTCTTCACGACGTCCGAAGACAACCTCCAGCAGATCATCGAGCACACGCGCAACGGCGAGCAGCTCTCGGCGACCGCCTACGACCGCAGCAACACCCATCCGCTCGAAGTGGGCACGCTGAAGACGATGGACAATCAGATCGACACGACCACCGGCACGATCAGGCTGCGCGCGATCTTCGAGAACAAGGACAACGGACTGTTCCCGAACCAGTTCGTCAACACGCGCCTGCTCGTCGACACGATCAAGGACGCGGTCATCGTGCCGACCTCGGCGGTGCTCAACGGCTCGATGGGTCCGTTCGTGTACGTCGTGAAGCCCGACAATACGGTCACCGTGCGCCAGGTCAAGCCCGGCCCGGTCGACGGCGAGCGCACCAGCATCCGCTCGGGCCTCGCGGTCGGCGAGCGCGTCGTGACCGACGGTTCGGACCGACTGCGCGAAGGCGCGAAGATCACGATCCCGGCCGAGCGGCCCCGTGGCGCATCCGGCGCACAGGGCGCTAGCGCTCCGGCAGCGGCCTCGGGCGCACCCGCGCGTCACGGCCGGCACGCAGCGCACGCATCGCAATAAAGTAAAGGCACGGCACTTACCGCATGAATCCATCCCGCGCTTTTATTCTGCGTCCCGTCGGCACCGCGCTGCTGATGGCGGCGATCATGCTGGTCGGCCTCGTCGCGCTGCGCTTTCTGCCGCTGTCCGCGCTGCCCGAGGTCGACTATCCGACGATCCAGGTGCAGACCTTCTATCCGGGCGCGAGCCCGGAGGTGATGACGTCGTCGGTGACGGCGCCGCTCGAGCGGCAGTTCGGGCAGATGCCGTCGCTGAACCAGATGTCGTCGCAAAGCTCGGCGGGCTCGTCGATCATCACGCTGCAATTCAGCCTCGATCTGCCGCTCGATATCGCCGAGCAGGAAGTTCAGGCGGCGATCAACGCGGCGGGCAACCTGCTGCCGTCCGACCTGCCCGCGCCACCGATCTACGCGAAGGTCAACCCGGCCGACGCGCCGATCATGACGCTCGCGATCACCTCGAAGACGCTGCCGCTCACGCAGGTGCAGGATCTCGCCGATACGCGGCTCGCGCAGAAGATTTCGCAGGTCGCGGGCGTGGGTCTCGTGAGCCTGTCGGGCGGCCAGCGCCCGGCGATCCGCATTCAGGCGAACCCGCGCGCGCTCGCCGCATACGGCCTGAACCTCGACGACCTGCGCACCACGATCTCGAACCTCAACGTCAACACGCCGAAAGGCAATTTCGACGGCCCGACGCGCAACTACACGATCAACTCGAACGACCAGCTGACCGACGCCGACGAGTACAAGACCGCCGTCGTTGCATACAGGAACGGCCGTCCGGTGATGCTGACCGACGTCGCGAGCATCGTGGCGGGACCGGAGAACACGAAGCTCGGCGCGTGGGTCGACAACACGCCCGCGATCATCCTGAACGTGCAGCGCCAGCCGGGCGCGAACGTGATCCAGGTGGTCGACAGCATCAAGGCGCTGCTGCCGCAACTGCAGCAGGCGCTGCCCGCCGCGCTCGACGTGCAGGTCGTCACCGACCGCACCACCACGATCCGCGCGTCGGTGCGCGACGTGCAGTTCGAGCTGGCGATGTCGGTCGTGCTGGTCGTGCTCGTGATGTACCTGTTTCTCGCCAACGTCTACGCGACGATCATTCCGAGCCTGTCGGTGCCGCTCTCGCTGATCGGCACGCTCGCCGTGATGTACCTGTTCGGTTTCTCGCTCGATAACCTGTCGCTGATGGCGCTGACCATCGCCACCGGCTTCGTCGTCGACGATGCGATCGTGATGATCGAGAACATCGCGCGTTACGTCGAGGAAGGCGACACGGCGCTCGAAGCCGCGTTGAAGGGCTCGAAGCAGATCGGCTTCACGATCATTTCTCTGACGGTCTCGCTGATCGCGGTGCTGATCCCGCTGCTCTTCATGGGCGACGTGGTCGGACGCCTGTTCCACGAATTCGCGATCACGCTCGCGGTCACGATCGTCATCTCGGCGGTCGTGTCGCTGACGCTCGTGCCGATGATGTGCGCGAAGCTGTTGCGCCATACGCCGCCGCCTGAAAGCCACCGCTTCGAGGCGAAGGCGCACCAGTTCATCGACTGGGTGATCGCGCGCTACGCGGTCGCGCTCACGTGGGTGCTGAACCGCCAGCGCTCCACGCTGGTGGTTGCACTGCTCACGCTCGTGCTGACCGGCCTGCTCTATGTGTTCGTGCCGAAGGGCTTCTTCCCGGTGCAGGACACCGGCGTGATCCAGGCGATCACGCAGATGCCGCAATCGGTGTCGTTCGCGTCGATGGCCGAGCGTCAGCAGGCGCTCGCCGCGCAGATCCTGAAGAACCCGGACGTCGAAAGCCTGACCTCGTTCATCGGCGTGGACGGCAGCAACATCACGCTGAACAGCGGCCGCATGCTGATCAACCTGAAGCCGCGCGACGACCGCAGCAACACCGCGAGCGACGTGATCCGCCAGTTGCAGAAGGACGTCGCGCACATTCCGGGTGCGTCGCTCTACATGCAGCCGGTGCAGGATCTGACGATCGACTCGACCGTGAGCCCGACGCAGTACCACTTCATGCTGACCGATCCGAACATCAGCGAATTCACGACCTGGGTGCCGAAGCTGGTCGACCGGCTCAAGCAGTCGCCCGAACTCGCGGACGTGGCCACCGATCTGCAGGACAACGGCCGCTCGGTGTTCATCGAAATCGACCGCGCGACCGCGGCACGCTTCGGCATCACGCCGGCCACCATCGACAGCGCGCTGTACGACGCGTTCGGCCAGCGCATCGTTTCGACGATCTTCACGCAGTCGAATCAGTACCGCGTGATTCTCGAAGCGCAGCCGACGATGCAGCGCTACACCGAGTCGCTGAACTCGATCTTCCTGCCCTCGTCCACGTCGGCGGGCGGCCAGGTGCCGCTGTCATCGATCGCGAAGTTCATCGAGCGGCCCGCGCCGCTGCTCATTACGCACCTGAGCCAGTTCCCGGCCACCACGGTGTCGTTCAACCTCGCGCCGGGTGCGTCGCTCGGCGCGGCCGTGCAGGCGATCGAGCAGGCCGAAAAGGACATCGGCCTGCCCGCGTCGTTCCAGACGCGCTTCCAGGGCGCGGCGCTCGCGTTCCAGGCGTCGCTCGCGAACGAGCTGTTCCTGATCCTTGCGGCGATCGTCACGATGTACATCGTGCTCGGCGTGCTGTACGAGAGCTTCATCCATCCGATCACGATTCTGTCGACGCTGCCGTCGGCCGGCGTCGGCGCGCTGCTCGCGCTGCTGATCACCGGCCACGATCTCGACATCATCGGCATCATCGGCATCGTGCTCCTGATCGGTATCGTGAAGAAGAACGCGATCATGATGATCGACTTCGCGCTCTACGCCGAACGCGAGGAAGGCAAGCCGCCGCGCGAGGCGATCTATCAGGCGTGTCTGCTGCGCTTCCGGCCGATCCTGATGACCACGCTCGCCGCGCTGCTCGGCGCGCTGCCGCTGATGCTCGGCACCGGCGCGGGCTCGGAGCTGCGCCGTCCGCTCGGTATCGCGATCGCCGGCGGTCTGATCGTGAGCCAGCTCCTGACGCTGTTCACGACGCCGGTGATCTACCTCGCGTTCGATTCGCTCGGCCGCCGGCTGCGCGCGCGCTTTCACCGCGGCGATTCGTCCGGTAGCGCCACGCCGCCCGCCGCCGATGCAAGGAACTGAGCGATGAACCTGTCGCGTCCGTTCATTTCCCGCCCGGTCGCCACGACGCTGCTGGCGATCGGCATTGCGCTGTCCGGTATCTTCGCGTTCACGAAGCTGCCGGTCGCGCCGCTGCCGCAGGTCGACTTCCCGACCATTTCGGTTCAGGCGACGCTGCCGGGCGGCAGCCCCGAGACCGTCGCGACGAGCGTCGCGAGCCCTCTGGAACGGCATCTGGGCTCGATCGCCGACGTGACCGAGATGACCTCGCAAAGCTCCGTCGGCTCGACGCGCATCACGCTGCAGTTCGGCCTGAACCGCGACATCGACGGCGCCGCGCGCGACGTGCAGGCGGCGATCAACGCGGCGCGCGCCGACCTGCCCACGAGCCTGCGCAGCAACCCGACTTACCACAAGGTCAACCCGGCCGACGCGCCGATCCTGATTCTCGCGCTGACCTCCCGCACGCTCACCGCCGGCCAGCTCTACGATTCGGCCGCCACGGTGTTGCAGCAATCGCTGTCGCAGGTGCAGGGAGTCGGCGAAGTGGACGTCAGCGGGTCGGCGAATCCGGCGGTGCGCGTCGAACTGCTGCCGCATGCGCTGTCGCATTACGGCATCGGCCTCGAAGACGTGCGCGCGGCGCTCGCCTCGGCCAACGCGAACAGCCCGAAAGGCGCGATCGAGTTCGGCGAGAATCGCGTGCAGCTGTATACGAACGACCAGGCGAGCAAGGCGTCGCAGTACAAGGACCTCGTGATCGCCTATCGCAACGGCGCGCCAGTGAAACTCTCCGACATGGGCGAGGTCGTCGATTCGGTCGAGGACCTGCGCAACCTGGGCCTCTTCAACGGCAAGCAATCGGTGCTGGTGATCCTGTACCGGCAGCCGGGCGCGAACATCATCGAGACCGTCGACCGTGTGAAGGCGATGCTGCCGCAGTTGCACGCGTCGCTGCCCGCCGACGTCGATATCGAGCCGACCTCGGACCGCTCCACGACCATCCGCGCATCGCTGAAGGACACCGAGCGCACGCTCGTGATCGCGGTCGCGCTGGTCGTGATGGTCGTGTTCCTGTTCCTGCGCAACTGGCGCGCCACGTTGATTCCGAGCGTGGCCGTACCGCTGTCGATCGTCGGCACGTTCGGCGCGATGTACCTGATGGGATTCTCGATCGACAATCTGTCGCTGATGGCGCTGACCATCGCGACGGGCTTCGTCGTCGACGACGCGATCGTCGTGCTCGAAAACATCTCTCGGCACATCGAAGACGGCGTGCCGCGCATGAAGGCCGCGTTTCTCGGCGCGCGCGAGGTCGGCTTCACGGTGATGTCGATCAGCATCTCGCTCGTCGCCGTGTTCCTGCCGATCCTGCTGATGGGCGGCATCGTCGGGCGGCTGTTCCGCGAGTTCGCGCTGACGCTGTCGCTCGCGATCGCGGTGTCGTTGATCGTCTCGCTGACCCTCACGCCGATGATGTGCTCGCGCCTGCTGCGCGAGCCGCACGAAAAGGTCGAGGAAGGCCGCTTCGGCCGCTGGCTCGAACGCGGCTTCGCATCGATGCAGCGCGGCTACGAGCGCACGCTCGGCTGGGCGCTGCGTCATCCGCTGCTGATTCTCATCGTCCTGCTGCTGACCATCGCGCTGAACGTCGCGCTCTATGTGATCGTGCCGAAGGGCTTCTTCCCGCAGCAGGACACCGGACGCCTGATCGGCGGCATCCAGGCCGACCAGTCCACGTCGTTTCAGGCGATGAAGAGCAAGTTCTCCGAGATGATGGCGATCGTCGGCAAGAACCCGGCAGTCGACAGCGTGGTCGGCTTCACGGGCGGCCGGCAGACCAACTCGGGCTTCATGTTCGTGTCGCTCAAGCCGAAGAACGAGCGCAAGCTGTCCGCCGACCAGGTGATCCAGCAACTGCGTGCGCCGCTCGGCGACGTGGCCGGCGTGCGCACCTTCCTTCAGGCGGTGCAGGATATCCGCGTGGGCGGCCGGCAATCGAACGCGCAGTTTCAGTTCACGCTGCTCGCCGATTCGACGCCCGACCTGTACAAGTGGGGGCCGAAGCTCACCGAGGCGCTGCAGGCGCGCAAGGAGCTCGCGGACGTGAACTCCGACCAGCAGCAAGGCGGCCTCGAAGCGATGGTGACGATCGACCGCGCCACCGCATCCCGCCTCGGCATCAAGCCCGCACAGATCGACAACACGCTGTACGACGCGTTCGGCCAGCGCCAGGTGTCGACCATCTACAACCCGCAGAATCAGTATCACGTCGTGATGGAAGTGGCGCCGCGCTACTGGCAAAGCCCTGAGATGCTGAAGCAGATTTTCGTCAGCACCTCGGGCGGCAGCGCGAGCGGCGCACAAACCACCAATGCGCCGGCCGGCACCGTGACGTCCAAAACAACGAGCGCGGCGAGTGGCGGCACCGCGGCCACCACCACATCGAGCGCAGCCGCCATCGCGGCCGACTCCGCGCGCAATCAGGCGATCAACTCGATCGCGGCGAGCGGCAAGTCGAGCGCGTCCTCGGGCTCGCCTGTGTCGATCGCGAAGGAAACGATGGTGCCGCTGTCGGCGATCGCGACCTTCGGGCCGGGCACCACGCCGCTGTCGGTCAATCACCAGAGCCAGTTCGTCGCGTCGACGATCTCGTTCAATCTGCCGCCGGGCGTGTCGCTGTCCACCGCGACGCGGGCGATCTACGACACGATGGCCGAGATCGGCATGCCAGCCACCATTCACGGCAGCTTCCAGGGCACTGCACAGGCGTTCCAGCAGTCGATGTCCGATCAGCCGATCCTGATCCTCGCCGCGCTCGCGGCGGTGTATATCGTGCTCGGCATCCTGTACGAGAGCTACATCCACCCGTTGACGATCCTGTCGACGCTGCCCTCTGCGGGCGTCGGCGCGCTGCTCGCGCTGCTGCTGTTCAAGACCGAATTCAGCATCATCGCGCTGATCGGCGTGATTCTCCTGATCGGCATCGTCAAGAAGAACGCGATCCTGATGGTGGACTTCGCGATCGAGGCGTCGCGCCAGGGGATGTCGTCGCGCGAGGCGATCTACCAGGCCTGCCTGCTGCGCTTTCGCCCGATCATGATGACCACCTTCGCGGCGCTGCTCGGCGCGCTGCCGCTCGCGTTCGGCAGCGGCGAAGGCGCGGAGATGCGCGCGCCGCTCGGTATTTCGATCGTCGGCGGACTGATCGTCAGCCAGATGCTGACGCTCTATACGACGCCGGTCGTCTATCTGTATATGGATCGCTTCCGCGTGCGCTGGGAGGCGAGAAAGGCACGCCGCGCCGGTGGTGCGGCGCCGACGTCGTCATGATGCAATCAAGGCGGCGCTCACCGCTTCTGCTCGATGGCCAGCGCGACCAGCGCAATCAACCCAACGAGAATCGGCATCGCAATCTCATCCGGTAAGAGAATTTAGCCTGGCACGAGCGATACGCGATGCCGCGCGCAGCCCCTCACTGCCCCTTATGCGCGGCCGCCCATTCCTTGAGCGCATTCAGCGTGTTCTCGACATGTTTCTCCGGCGACAGGCTCGTGTACTCGTAGATGATCTTGCCGTCGGGCGAGATCACATACGACACGCGATTCGCCATGCCGGCCTTCATCGGCATGCCCGCGTCATAGGCGTTGATCACCTTCGCGTCGGCGTCGGCCGCGACCGGGAATTTGCTGCGGCATTCGCTGACCGAAAACTTCGTCAGCGTATCGATGTTGTCGTGCGACACGCCGATCACCGTGGCGCCGTACTTCTTGTACTCGTCGACCGCATCGGCGAACTCGTGCGCCTCGATCGTGCAGCCCTTCGTGAACGCGGCCGGATAGAAGTACAGCACCACCGGCCCCTTCTTCAGTTGATCAGCCAGCGAATACGTGTAGGTCTTGCCGCCGAGCGAGGCTTCGGCGGTAAACGTCGGCGCCGTGTCGCCGGGCTTCAGTGCCGCAGAAGCGAGCGGGGCATGCGTCGCGAATCCGAAAGCCATGACGGCGCTCAGCGCCGCCGCGATGTGTTTTGTCTTCATCTGCTTCTCCATGCGTGAGCTCACGCGTTTGATCTGGTGCATCAAAGACAGCTTCGAGCGGCGTCACAACGGCCGTCGCTGAACGCCCTATTGGAGCACGGATGCGCACGGAGCGACAGCACGTCGCGCGAACCACAAGCGAATCGAAAGCTCGCGGCGCGCGAGCCCGGTGCATCAAGCGACCGGCTCCGCCAGATGTGCGCCGAACCAGGCCGCCGCCGACAGGTTCAGATCCGACAGCACGTCGGGCGTCAGCGCCGGGAAACCCGCCGCTGCCGCGACCGGCGCGGCGTCGCCGCCCTCTCCCGCGACCTCGGCGATCAGCAACAGCGCCCCCAGCTCGCCCTTGCGCGCGACGATCGCCTCGCGGATCTGCGGCGCGAGGCCGAGCTTTTCGAGCACGGCGTCGGGCGTGCTGTCGAGCACGATGTGCACCAGCGAAAAGATGCCGGTCATGAACGCGGCATCGGCGAATTCGTCGTCGCCCGGCCGCAGCCAGTTCGCGGCGAGCTCCATGAAGCGCGAGCGCGTCGCGGCCAGTTCCACGAGCGGATCGGCCCGCCACGGCAGGTCGCCGGTGTCCGCGTACAGCAGCAGTTGCGCCCAGCGCGCGATCTGCCGCGTGCCGGTCGCGATGATCGCCTCGCGCAGCGACGCAATGTTGCGCCCGAGGCCGAACGCGCTCGAATTGACGAGCCGCAGCAGCTGCACGACCACGCTCGGATTCAGCTTCAGCTCCGCCTCGAGCTCGACGATGCCGGCATCGCCCGACAGCAGCGCGAGCAGCCGCAGCAGGCCCGGACGCAGCGAGCGGTTGCGCGGCGTGGCAAGCACCTGCGGCTGCGCGAAGAAGTAGCCCTGGAACAGGTCGAAGCCGAACTCGTGGGCGAGCGCGAAGTCCTCGCGCGTCTCGATCTTCTCGGCGAGCAGCGTCTTGCCGTGGCCGCGCAGCATCGCCGCGAGTTTCTCGACCGTGCGGGGCGGCGTCTGCAGGAAGTCGATCTTGACGATGTCGGCGTAGGGCAGCATGGCGTTCAGCTCGTCGGACGGCTCGTGCACGTCGTCGAGCGCGATCTGGAAGCCGGCGCCGCGCAGCTCTTCGAGACGGCGCGCGAGCGACGCGTCGTAGTGCACGGTTTCGAGGATTTCGAGCACGAATCGCTCCGGCGGCATCAGATGGACGATGTCGCTAAAGAGCAGCGCGCGGTCGATATTGACGAAGCCGCGATGCTGGCCGAGCACGGCCGGCACGCCGATGCCGCCGATCGTGCGCGCGACCACCTGCGCGGTGGCCTGGGCGTCGTCGTTGACTTCGGCGTAGTTGTACCTGCCCGCGCGAAACAGCAGCTCATACGCATGGAGCGCGCCGTCGCGATCGAGAATCGGCTGACGGCCGACGTAGACGTACTGCGCGGCAACGTCCGGCTGCGCGTGCCCGGGAAAGCCGGCCAACCGGGCGGCGGAAGCATCACGCACCTCGACGTCCCGCAAGACGGGCCGAAGAGGTCCGGCGGACCTGACAACGGGGCGTTCGAATATGGATCATCGGTGCAAGGTCTGGAAAGGCTAGGCTGTGCGACGTCATGACCGTCGCCGGGAACTACGGAGATTCGCCGTATTAACGGCCGCAAAGCGGCGTCACTTTAACCGAATCGCCCGAGCCAGGGCACCAGGCCCCTGCTTGCAAGATGTTTTTCTGCGCCGGCCGCTAAAGATTTTCCCGCGCGAGTCGTTATCTCGTTCTGATGGGGCGGCCTGCTATCTGGCCGCCGCCCCGGCCAACGGACAAGCAGCCCCGCCCGCGGACGAACCCAGGTTGCCAGCGACAGACATGGAAGCGAACACGATCACCGCGCCCCGCCGGGGCTCCTTGCGCACGGTCCTGGACCGGATGCGGGCGTTCGGCCGTCGCGAGGACGACAAGCGGCCGGGCAGCACGAACCGCCCGCCCCCACTGGAACAGGTGGTTGGCGCCGTCGACCTGCTCGCACACGTCGACGATGCGCTGCATTTCGTCTACGTGTCCGACGCGAGCCTGCGCTTTATCGGCTATCACCGCGAGTATCTGAAGACCGCGACACTGCACGATCTGGTCGCGCCCGCCGACGTGCCGCGCCTCGACGCGCTGCTCAAGCAGGCGGCGGCCTCGGGCAACGTCGAGAAAGCGACGCTCGGGCTCGTCAAGTCGCTGACCTATCCGATCACGGTCGAGCTGCGCGTCGTGCGCAGCAGCCACGACGGCGTCGCAGGCTACGCGATCGCCGGCTTCGACGTGTCGTCGTGGTGCGCCACCGAAGAGCGCCTGACCCAGGCGCTGCATCTGGACCGGCTGACCAGCCTGCCGAACCAGGCCGGGCTGCTGCACGCCCTGGTCGACGCTCAGCAAAAGGCCGACACGCACGGCACGCCGGTCGCGCTGCTGCTGCTCGATCTGGACGACTATCAACGCGTGAACCGCGCGCTCGGCTACGACGCCGGCGACGAGATGCTGCGCGACACGTCGCGGCGCCTGCTGAACATGACGAGCCCGAACGAAACGATCGCGCGCGTCGCCAGTGACGAGTTCGCGATCCTCGTCAAGCCGGCCGCGAACCGCACCGACGCGGCCGCCGCCGCCGAGGCGCTGGCGCGGCGGCTGTTGACCGCGATCCAGCAGCCGTATGTGTTCAAGGGGCAACAGGTGCACCTGTCCGCGAGCATCGGGATTGCGCTGTACCCGGACGTGCGCCACGCGAGCGACACTGCAGGCATCGACACCCATCTGCTGCGCTGGGCCGATCACGCCCTGTTGCAGGCGAAGGCCGCGGGCGGCAACACGCTCGCGTTCTACGTGCCCGACGACAATCCGGCCGACGCCGAGCGCCTGAAGCTCGAGGCTGACCTCTACGACGGCGTACGCAACGGCGAATTCTCGCTACACTTCCAGCCGATCACGAGCAGCCGCACGGGGGGCGTGGTCGGTGTCGAGGCCTTGATCCGCTGGGCGCATCCGGTGCACGGCCTCGTGCCGCCGTCGATGTTCATTCCGCTCGCCGAGTCGATCGGGCTCATCAACTTCCTCGGCAACTGGGTGCTGAAGATCGCGTGCATGCAGCTGATCCAGTGGGACGCGCAGGGCATCCCGCTGCAGTACGTCGCTGTCAACGTATCGCCGCAGCAGTTCCGTGATCCGCGCTTCAAGGATTCGGTGCGCGAGGCGATCGAGCTGACCGGCATCGATCCACGCCGCGTCGTCTTCGAGATCACCGAGAGTCTGCTGATGCACGACCCGGCGCACGCGAAGGTCTTGCTCGAAGACCTGACCGCGATGGGCATCCGCTTCGCGGTCGACGACTTCGGCACCGGCTATTCGAGCCTTGCGTACCTGCAGCGCTTTCCGCTGGCGAAGCTGAAGATCGACCGGAGTTTCGTCGAGAATCTGCTAACCTCGCGAAACGATCAGGCAATCGTAAGCGCTGTCGTCGGCCTTGCGCAGACGCTCGATCTCGAACTGGTCGCCGAGGGCGTCGAAACCGAAGCGCAACGCGAGCTGCTCACCGAGATGGGCTGCGATCACATTCAGGGCTGGCTCGTCTGCAAGGCGCTGCCGTCCGAAGAACTCGCGCAGCGTTTCGAAACGCGCGAGCTCGAGTTGCACAGCGCGTAACGGGCGATGCAGACGCGACGCTCACGCAGCGCAACAAGCCGGCTCACGACCGGCATGGCATTCACTGGAACACGTATGGCTTTTGCGGGACTCACATGGTAAAGGCGGCAGTGCTCGACCGGCTCTGGACGCGAATGAGCGAGCGCGGCGATTTTCCGATGCTGTCGCAATCGCTGCGCAGCACCATGGCGGCGGTGAACAACGACGACCTGGACTTCACCGGCCTCGTGCAGGTGGTACTGTCTGATTTCGCGCTCACGCAAAAGGTGCTGCGGCTCGCGAACTCGGCGATGTACATGGCGTTCGGCGGCAACATCACGACAGTGTCGCGCGCGCTGATGGTGCTGGGCATGGATGCGGTCGGCCATCTGGTCGTCGGTCTGAAGATCGTCGATCACTTTCATCACAGCGCGCCGCGCCGCATCGACGCGAAACTCGAACTGAACCGCACGCTGCTGTCGGGGTGCGTCGCACGCAAGCTGACCGAGCGCGGCGACCTGCGCGCCGGCGAGGAAGCGGTGGTCTGCACGCTGATGCGGCAGATCGGCAAGCTGCTCGTCGTTTTCTATCTCGACGCCGAATGGGACCAGATTCGCCGCCATATCGAAGGCGGCGCGCTCGAAACCGATGCGTGCGTGCTCGTGCTCGGCGTCACGTTCGATGAAATCGGCGCCGAAGCCGCGGTGCGCTGGCGCCTGCCCGACACGATCCGTTCGGGCATGGGCGAGTTCGATCCGCAGGATGTGACGCAACCGCGCCAGGTGCAGTGGCTGCGCGCGATCACCAATTACTCGACCGCGGTCGCCGACGTGCTCACGCAGCAAAACATGCCCGACTGGGAACGCGAGGCACGCATCGGCGAACTGGCGCAGCAGTACAGCGGCGCGTTGAACACCGACCCCGACGTGCTGCTGCAGATGAGCGTCGCGCTTGCGCGCGAGGAAGGCGGCGACGGCGTGATGGCAGAAATCGTCGAGCTGCGCGCGAATGCCGATGCGATTGCGCGCGAAGCGCTCACGCCCGAAGCACGCATCGCGGTCGGCGTGAATGACCTGCGCGACCTGCCCGAGGGCAGCCCGCTCGCACCGGCGCTCGCGATGGCCGCGGAGACCGTGCTCGCGGGCCTCGGCTTCGCGCGCGTCGTGGTGTTCGTCAAGCACAGCAACGGCACCTTCAAGGCGCGCCTCGGCCTCGGGCCGAAAATCGACGCGGCGCTGCCCCGGCTCACGTTCAACACCGCGTTCGAGCCCGACGTGTTTCATCTCGCGATCGCGAACTCGGTGGGCATCTTCATAGAGAATGCGCGCGATCCGAAGATGGTCGCGCGGCTGCCCGAGTGGTTCCGCCGCGCGTTCGACGACGCGCGCGCGTTCGTCCTGCTGCCGATCCTCGACGAAACCGATCAGACTGTCGCGCTCATGTACGGCGACTGGTCGCATACGCAGGAGGCGCGCCGCATCTCGCAGAAGGAGATGGGCGTGCTCAACGAACTGGCGCAGGAGTTAGGGCGTTTTTTCGGCCAGGGGCAGATGCGGGAAATGGAGACGACGTGAAGACCTGGCGTGATCGTTGATCACCCTGCTTCACTTCCATCCCTTCCGTGTTTGCCCGAAAACGATTGCGTGATAACGCGCAGGGCATTGAGCTTCAGGTTCGCGACGCTCGCGCACCGCTCAGTCCTCGATCCGCTCCAGCCCATGCGCGCTGTGATCCGCGACGCCGGCCCATGCGCCGGCCGCGAGGCCCATGCGCGCGACCTCTTCCACGGTCAATGGCGCAAGGCGCTCGCATAGCGTCGCGATGCGCTCCCATGCGCCGCTCTCGAGCGCTTCGACCGCGCTCAGCAGCACGCCAAGCGTGCCCTCGCGATGCAGGATCGCGGCCTGGATCGGTCGCGACAGCGTCAGGATGTTCAGCGTTTTTTCGAGCGAGCCCCCAAACACCGCATCGACGAACGAAAACACACCGGTCAGGAAGGCCGCGTCGGCTTCATCGCGGCCCGCCTCGGGCATGCGCTCGATTGCGAGCTCCATGAAGCGCGCGCGCGAGGCCGCGAGTTGCAGCAGCGGATCGTCCTCGAGCGCGACCTTGCGGCCGTCGGCGTAGAGCAGCAGTTGCGTCCAGCGCGCGATGCGGTCGGTGCCGGTCGCGTTGATCGCGTCGCGCAACGTCGTCACCTTGTGACCGACCGCGAGGCCGCTCGAATTCGCGAGCTTCATCAGATGCATGACGAGCAACGGGTTCAGCTTCAGCTCGGCTTCGAGCTGCGCGACCGTCGGGTCTCCCGCGAGCAGTTGCAGCAGATTGAGCAGCGCGTGGCGCGGCGCGCTGACACGGCGCGTCGCCGAGCTTTGCGCACGCGCGAAGTAGTAGCCCTGGAAGCGGTCGAAGCCGAGCTCATGCGCCGTTTCAAAGTCGGCCTGCGAATCGAGGCCCGCTGCGAGCAGCAGCTTGCCCGCCGACTTCAGCACGCTCGCGAGCTTCGGCAGCAGCGCGCGCGGCGCACGCGCGACGTCGACCTTCACGACTTCGGCGTATGGCAGCAGCTTTGCGAAGGTCTCGTCGGGCAGCGTGACGTCGTCGAGCGCGAAACGGTAGCGGCGGCCATGCAGATGCACGATACGCGCGATCAACTCGCCGTCGACTTCGAGCGATGAAGGCAGTTCGAGCATGAAGCGCTCGGCGGGCAATCTCATGATCGCGTCGTCGAGCAGCAGTTCGCGGCTCACGTCGACGTACGCCGGATGGCCGGTCAGCGCGCCGAGCACGTCGCCCTGCACGAGACCGCGCACGACCGCGCGCACGACGCGTTGCGCCGGTGTTGGCGGGCGGCCCGGCAAGGCGTCGGCTCGCGACGCCGTGTGGTCCGCGTCGGCGAGCGGCAGCTCGGGCGCACGCACCTTGATCTCGTAGCCGCACAGCATGCCGTCCCGATTCAGAATGGGCTGACGCGCGAAGCTGGCGATCAGCGACGCGTCGTCGGTCGTGCCGCTGTGGCTCAGAGTCTCGATTGCGATGGTGGTCATTCCAGTCCCCGCTCAGCGCCGCTGGCGCCTGGCCGCTATGTTCTGTTTTTCGCTGCACGTCGGCGCATTTCCGTGACGTTGAAAGGTCCATCGGGCGCGGCGTGCCTCGCGATTTTATCGCAGCGTCATCAGGCGCGAACAGCTTACGGGGCAATATCTCGAAATATTTGTTGAACGTTTGCGACAGGCGCAAAAAGCAGAACGGCCGCATAAGCGGCCGTTGTCAGTCGTTCACCGTCGTTACTTGAGGACGACTTTCACGTCGAAGTACTTCGCGGCGAGGCGGTCGATCGTGCCGTCCGCCTTCAGCTCCTTCAACGCGCCGTTCAATGCATCCTTGAGCGCCTTGTCGTTCTTGCGCACGCCGTAACCGACACCCGCGCCGAGCAGCTTCTCATCGCTGACGGCCGGACCGGCGAACTCGAAGCCCGCGCCCTGCGGCTTCTTCAGAAAGCCCTTCGAAGCCGCTTCGGCATCCTGGAACGACGCATCGAGACGGCCCGCCGCGAGGTCCGCGTAAATCTGGTCCTGCGTCTGATACGGCACGACGTCGACGCCGGCCGGCGCCCAGCGCGCCTTCGCATACGTTTCCTGGATCGTGCCCTGCAGCACGCCGACGTGCTTGCCCTTCAGCGACGCAGGCGTCGGCTGCAGAGCGCTGCCCTTCCTCGCGATCATCTGATTCGGGATCGTGTAGATCGGATCGGTGAAGTCGATCGCCTGGCGACGCTGGTCGGTGATCGTCATGTCCGAGTTGATCGCGCTGAATTTGCGCGCTTCGAGCGCCGGGATCAGACCGTCGAACGAGTTCTCGACCCACACGCATTTGGCCTTCAGCTTCGCGCACACGGCATTGCCGACGTCGATGTCGAAGCCCTGCAGCTCGCCAGCCGGCGACTTCGATTCGAACGGCGCATACGACGCCTCGACGCCGAAGCGCACTTCCTTGATCTCAGCCGCCGACGCGGTGCCTGCCGCCAGCGCCGCCGTCGCGAACAGCGCGAGCGCGGCCATGTTGGGCCAATTCATCTTCATTACGGGTGTTCCTCTACGGGGTTGACTAAAACGGAGCCGGATGGGCACGCACGGACGGCTTGCGTCCGTCGCGCTTCCGACTCGCACGGCCCGCGTAATCGGTGGATGCGAGAGCCGCGAAGCCCGCGATTTTACACGCAACCTGTCTAGACAAGACGCCGCAGCGTCTCGGCCGTGGTGTCGACGACAAGCAGACCCGCGCGCAGGCCGGGCTTGACCGCCGGGTTCGGAAACACGATGCGCTCTTCATCGCGCCGCACGGTGTACCGATAGTCGCCGTCCCGCGCGAGCAAGGTGCCCTTTGCGAGCGGCGTGAAGTTCGGCACGTCGGATGCGAGCAGCAACTCGAATGCGTCGCTTTGCTTGGTGAGCTGATCGACGACCGTGAACACGCGCGGCAAAGTGCTCTCGCCGCCGGTTGGTGCGTTGCTTCGCGAGTCCACCCGCGCGCCGGCCAGGAGCGCGCGCACCGCGAGATCCGCGCCCTCGAAGCGCGTCAGATCGTTCTGGCCGAACGGCCGCACCTTGCCGAGTTCGAGCGTGCACGCATCGGCGCCGCAGGCTTGCGCGGTGAAGTGGGAATACGTGTTGCCCTTCGTCGTGTGCAGCAACACCGCGTCGATGCGCGCCTCGCCGAGCCATTCGAACATCGCACGCGAAAACGGCTTGCCGGTATGCGGCAGCAGCGCGAAGCGCTCGAACACCGACGCACGGATCGCCGTATGCATGTCGATATGCCAGCGCGCGCCTGGCGCCTCGGACGCGTCCGCGAAAAAGCGCATCGCGGCCTGTTCGAGCGCGGCCGCGCGCGGCGCTTCGTGACTGCGCGGCAGTTGCAGATGACGACCGCTGAAGAGCCGGTTCAGATCGTCGTCACGATAGCGGCCGCCGTCGCGCATCGCATCGATGTTGCCGAGAACCACTAGCAGCCGGCACGCGAGGGCGGCGCGGCCTTGCGCGATATCGGCAACGATGCGCGACAACAGTTCGATCGGTGCGGTTTCGTCGCCATGCACGCCAGCCGAGACGAGCACGCTGCGTAAGTCCGCCTGCTCGTGCGCGGGCTCGATGACAAGTACGCCGTCATCCTGCCAGGTCCAGCGCACGCCATTCGCGCACGTCCCTCGCCTGTCATGCGCGCGAGGCTGCGAACCCGCCAGCGTAAAGGCGAGAAAATCGTCGAGCATCGCGCTCGGGGCCGGCATTGCGTGCTCAGCGCTGGAAGTCATACAGCGAGCCCAGATCGAGGATTTGCGTCAGCTCATCGAGCGCGGTGCGCGATTCGACCAGCAGTTGCGGATCGCTCAGATCGGCCGGCGCGAGACGATCGCGGTAGTGCTTTTCGATCCACGCGTCGAGACGGCCGAACAGCGCGTCGTTGATCCACACGCCCGGCGCGACCGCCGCGCGTTCGGCATCATCGAGCACGACACGCAGACGCAGGCATGCGGGGCCCCCGCCGTTCTTCATGCTCTCGCGCAGATCGAACACGAGCACCTCGTCGATCGGACCGCTGCGCGAAGTCAGCTCGTCCAGATACGCGGCCACGCGCGGATTTTCCCGGCACTCCTGCGGCACCACCAACACCTGTCTGCCGTCCGGGCGCGTCAGCAGCTGGCTGTTGAACAGATACGACGACACCGCATCGGCGACGCCGACCTGCGCGTCGGGCACTTCGATCACATTGAACTCGGCGTGCAGGCTCGCGAGCTTCGAGCGCAGCTCGTCGTACACCGCGCTTTGCTCGACGAACGCGAGCTGATGGCAGAACAGCGTGCTGCGATTGCCCACCGCGATCACGTCGTTATGGAACACGCCGGCGTCGATCACTTCCGGATTCTGCTGCGCGTACACGGTCGCCGCTTCCTGCAAGCCATGACGATGCGCGACCGCGCGGCTCGCCTCGAACGTCTGGCGCGCCGGATAGCGCTTCGGTTCCGGCCCGCGACGATACTCGCTGCGGCCATACACGAAGAATTCGACACCGCGCGCCTCGTATTGCGCACAGAAGCGCGTGTGATTCGCCGCGCCCTCGTCGCCGAGCGCGGGCGTGCCGGGCAGCGCCTCGTGCACGACGAAGCGGTCGGCGTCGCTGAAGATCGCGCGCAACGTGCGGCGCGTCGACTCGTGTTCGATCGCGCGATGCAGCTTGCTGCACAGATTGGCGGGCGTGAAATGCACGCGGCCGTCGTGCGTATCGGCGGACGGGCTCACGGTCGCCGCGTTTGCGGTCCACATCGCCGAGGCCGAACTCGCGGCCGCGAGCAACTCGGGCGCGTTCTTCGCGACGCGCGCGATCACCGAAGCGTCGTCGCCGGAAAAACCGAGCTCGCGCAACAGACGCATCGACGGACGTTCCTGCGGCGGCAGCACGCCCTGATGAAACCCGAGGTCCGCCAGCCGCTTCATCTTGCGCAGACCCTGGCGCGCGGCGGCCTGCGGATTCGCGACCGACTTCTCGTTGTTCTGCGACGCGACGTTGCCGAACGACAAGCCCGCGTAGTTGTGAGTCGGGCCGACCAGGCCGTCGAAATTGGCTTCAGTGGCTTGCAGCATCGTCGATCCTCAGAATTGAAGGCCCGGCGAGACGCTCGCGGGCATGTTCAGTTGCGCGCTTTCGACGGAGGCCATCGGGTACGCGCAGTAGTCGGCCGCATAGTACGCGCTCGGCCGATGATTGCCCGAGCGGCCCGTGCCGCCGAACGGCGCGCCCGAAGAAGCGCCATTGGTCGGCCGGTTCCAGTTGACGATGCCGGCGCGAATCGTGCGCTGGAAATGCGTCCACAGTGCTTCATCGTCGGCCAGCAGTCCGGCCGAGAGACCGAACTCGGTATCGTTCGCCTGTTCGAGCGCGTCGTCGAAGCCGCGGTAGCGGATGATCTGCGCGAGCGGACCGAAGTGCTCCTCGTCGGGCAGGTCCTTCACGCCGGTCACGTCGAGAATCGCCGGCGTGACGAAACCGAGCTGCGGATCGCGCTGCTCCATTTTCAGCAGCGCCTTCGCGCCGCTCGCGAGCAGACGCTCCTGCGCGCTCATCAGACGCGAGGCCGCGCGTGCCGACACCACGGCGCCCATGAACGGCTGCGGATCGGCGTTGTATTCGCCGACGCGGATGCGCGCCGTCACTTCCGTCAGGCGCGCGAGGAAGCGCTCGCCGAACGCATCGTCGGGCACGAAGATGCGACGCGCGCACGTGCAACGCTGCCCCGCTGACAGAAACGCCGATTGGATGGTGTGGTGCACGGCAGCGTCGAGATCCGCGACCGGGGCGATCACGAGCGGATTGTTGCCGCCCATCTCGAGCGCGAGCACGATCTCCGGCCGGCCGCCGAACTGTTTGTGCAGCAATGTTCCGGTATCCGAACTACCGGTGAAAAACAAACCGTCGATCTGCCGGTGATTCGCGAGGGCGATGCCGGTGTCCTTCTCACCCTGTACGAGATTCACCACCCCGGCTGGCAGCCCCGCGTCGCGCCAGATTTGCACGGTCAGCGCCGCGACGCCGGGCGCGAGTTCCGACGGCTTGAACACGACCGCGTTACCAGCGATCAGCGCAGGCACGATATGCCCGTTCGGCAGATGCCCCGGGAAGTTGTACGGCCCGAACACCGCCACCACGCCGTGCGGACGATGCCGCAGCACGGCGGTGCCGTCGGCCATCGCCGAGCGCTTTTCGCCGGTGCGCTCGTTGTACGACTGGATCGAGATTTCCACCTTCGCGGCCATCGAGGCCGCTTCGGTGCGCGCTTCCCACAGCGGCTTGCCGGTCTCGCGGCCGATCGCTTCGGCGAGCGCTTCCTTGCGCTCGGTCACGAGCGCGGCGAAGCGGCGCACCACCGCGCAGCGCGCTTCGAGCGTGAGCGCCGACCATGCGGCGAACGCACGGCGCGCGCTACGTACCGCGCGATCGACGTCGTCCGCCGACGCGCTATTGCCTTGCCACACCACCGCGCCCGTGCCGGGATTGTGCGATGCAAACGCGGGTCCTGTGCCGGCGGCCCATTCGCCGTCGATGAATAGCTCGCTCATGATCATCCTTGTTTGTGTTTCAACGGCAGCACCCGCAGCGAATCGCCTGCCTTCACATTCAGCGCGGCGGCCGCGGCGGCGCTCAGGCGCAACGCACCGTCGCGCGGCACATCCGCCACGACACCAACGCGAAAATCGCCGAGCGAGGTGTTCGATACCATCGACCTGGGTCCATCCTGCGCGGCGGGTGCGGCTGACTCGCCGATCTCAGCCGTCACCAGCACGCTCTCGCGCACCGTACGCAAATCAGCGATATGGCATTCGAGCACCGGACCCGCGTCGAAGATATCGACGTGATTCTCGTAGCGCAGCCCTTCGGCTTCGAGCATGCGGCGCGCCGGTATCGTGTCGTTGTGCGTGAGGCCGACGCAGCGCTGCGCCTCCTCCGGCAACAGTTCGACGTACACCGGATAGCGCGGCATCAGCTCGGCGAGAAACGCCTTGCGGCCATGCGAGCTCAGATAGTCGGCCGCGTTGAAATCGATCTGGTAAAAATGCGAGCCGACCGCGCGCCAGAACGGCGAGGTGCCCTGCTCATCGAAATGGCCGCGCAGTTCCGCGCACAGACGCTGCGGAAAACGCTCGCGAAACTGGGCGAGAAACATGAAGCGCGAGCGCGACAGCAAGCCGCCGACGCCGCTCGTGCGATAACGCGGACTCAGGAACAGCGAGCACACTTCCGCATAACCGGTGAGGTCGTGCGAGATGTTCAGCGCGTGCATGCGCGTCCAGATGCCGAGGTCCTGGCTCGCGTGCACGACCGTGCTCACGCGATAGTTGTAGAACGGCTGCTGCAGACCCACCGCTGTTTCGATACCGCAGACCCCGGCCACGTCGCCGGTCGCGGTGTCTTCCATCACGAAGAAATAGCCCGCCTCATGCGGCTCGGCCTTGTCTTCCATGGTGCGGCGCGCGCGTTCGACCCGCGCCGCGAGCGCATCGCGATCCGGCTTGAAGGTGGTCAGGCCCGGCCCGGTTTCCTGTGCGAGCCGCATCAGCGCATCCACATCGCTTCGTTGTACGACGCGAACGACGATCATTGCGCTTCTCCCGATTGTTCATTCTGCGGCTGATGCAGCGGCACGCAGCGCACCGCATCGCCTTCCCGTACGCCGAGCGCGGCGCGCGCCGCCTGCGACAACACGGCGCCCGCCTCCTTGCCGGGCGCGAGCTCGCCGAGCACGCAACGAAACTCGCCGCCGGCGCCGTTGTGCGCGATCAGGTAGGTTTGGCCGTGTGTCGCGGGCCCTTCGCGCACGACGCGCGTTTCGTTGTGCCTCACGCTGACACTGCGATCCACCTGCGCGGTCAGTACCGGACCCGCATCGAAGATGTCGACGTAGCGATCGGTCTCGAAGCCTTCCTCGATATGAATCTCATACGCGAGCAGCGCGTTCGCGTCCGGCTCGCCGAGCACACGCTGCGCCGCTTCGGGCAATAGCGGCACATACACGGGATAGGTCGGCATCACTTCAGCGATGAACGTGCGGCTGCGGCCGCCCGATTCGACTTCGATGTCGGCGAAATCGCGGCCGAAGAACTTGCGCCCCACCGCTTCCCAGAACGGCGACACGCCGTTTTCGTCGGTCACGCCGAGCAGCAGTGAGAACACCTCGGGCGTGAAGCGCTTGCGGTTCGCGGCGATGTACATCATGCGCGCGCGCGACATCAATTGCGCGGCCGCGTCGCCACGCAGCGACGGGTCGATGTAGTAGCCCGCGAGCCGGCTCTTGCCGGTCAATTCGTGCGACATCGTCAGCGCGTGGATCTTGCGATTCACGTGCAGCTCGCGCGACGCATGAATCAGCGCGTCGTTGCGAAACACGTAGAACGGGTCCGCGTAACCGGCCGCCGCGACGATGCTCGCGGTGCCCATCAGCTTGCCGGTTTCGGAGTCTTCGAGCACGAACAGATAGAACTCCTCGCCCGGAAAATCGACTTCCGCGCGAAACGAGTCTTCCGACAACGCCACGCGCGCTTCGAGCGCGCGCCGGTCGTGCGGCAGGGAATGCAGCACCGGTTGCGCGGTGCGCGCCATCTGCTCGAGCGCATCGAGATCGGCCAGGCGGCCTGGACGTACGAAGAGCATCATCGTTCCTGTTGAATGTGACGCATGATCCGCTGCATCAGCGTGGGCGTCCGGAGCTGCCTGAGCATCAGCGCGACGCCGCCTGCGCGTTCGCGCCGACGAGCTCGCCGAACGCCTTCTCGAGACGCGCGAAGCCTTCGGCCATGTCGTCGAGCGGCATGATCAGCGACGGCACGAAGCGCAGCACGTCCGGGCCCGCCATCAGCATGATCACGCCGTGCTGGCCGGCCGCGGTGACGAAGTCCTTCGCACGGCCCCGGAAGCGGTCATTCAGTTCGGCGCCGATCAGGAGGCCCTTGCCGCGCACTTCGGTGAAGAGCCCCAGGCGCGCGTTCAGTTTCGCGAGGTGGCCCTTCAGCGTCTCGCTGCGCGAGCGCACGCCTTCGAGCACCTTCGGGTCGCTGACGAGCTCGACCACTTTCTCCGCGATCGCCGAGGCGAGCGGATTGCCGCCGTAGGTCGTGCCGTGCACGCCGAGCTTGAAGTGCGCGGCGAGCTCGTGGGTGGTCAGCATCGCGCCGATCGGGAAGCCGTTGCCGAGCGCCTTCGCGGTGGTCAGGATGTCCGGCGTCACGCCGGTGTCCTGGTATGCGTAGAAGTAGCCGCTGCGGCCCACGCCGGTTTGCACTTCGTCGAAAATCAGCAGCGCGTCGTGCTGGTCGCACGCTTCGCGCAGCGCTTTCAGGAACGCCGGGTCGGCCGGGATCACGCCGCCCTCGCCCTGGATCGGCTCGACGATCACCGCACAGGTCTGCGCGCCGATCGCCTTCCTCGCCGCCGCGATGTCGTTGTACGGCAGATGCGTGATGCCGCCCGGCACCGGGCCGAAGCCTTCGGAGTACTTCGGCTGGCCACCGACGCTGACCGTGAACAGCGTGCGGCCGTGGAACGACTGCGTGAACGAAATGATTTCGGCTTTCTGCTCGCCATGACGGTCGACCGCGACGCGGCGCGCGAGCTTCAGCGCGGCCTCGTTCGCTTCGGCGCCCGAGTTGGCGAAGAACGCGCGGTCGGCGAACGTGAGGCTGACGAGGCGCTTCGCGAGGCGCAGCACCGGCTCGTTGGTGTAGCCATTACCGATGTGCCACAGCTTGCTGCCCTGCTCATGCAGCACCTTCAGCAGTTCCGGATGGCCATGACCGAGTGCGGTGACGGCGATACCGCCGGCGAAGTCGATATAGTCGCGGCCTTGCGTGTCCCACACGCGCGAGCCGAGACCGCGATCCGGTACGAAAGGGGCGGGGGAAAACACCGGCACCATGACTTCGTCGAAGGTCTGGCGTGTCACAGTCAGGTCGTTCATGGCAAATCCTCTTACGGGTGACAGGTAATACAGCTAGTGTAGGAAACCGCGCGCGGCAAGTCTTGCGCATAGGCGACGCTTTCTATGAGGTTCCGGGCCTCGTGTCGCGCTTGCGTCGCGCTTGCGTCACGTTGTGTCGCGTGCGTGCCAGGTTTGCTTTCAGGTAGCTTCCGGTGGGCGCCTTCACTTCGTGTCATTCCACCTCGGGCCGCTCGATCAGCGCGGCGGGCCGCGGTTCGCTCGCGCCGCCGTGCGCGCCGGTCTGCCGGTCGATCCAGTTGCGGCGATCCTCGCGCGGCGTGACGCCGAAGCGCTCGCGATACGCATTCGAGAAGTGCGCCGCCGACGAAAATCCGCACGCGAGGCTGATCTGCACGACCGATTTGCTGGTGCGCTGCAATTGCGTGCGAGCCTTCGACAGCCGCAGCCCCAGATAGTATTTGGACGGCATCGAGCCGAGATACTGTCGAAACAGCCGCTCCAGTTGCCGCCGCGAGACGCCGACGAGGCCGGCGATTTCATCGGTCGTAAGCGGGTCCTCGATGTTCGCTTCCATCAGCAGCAGCGCGTCGTTCAGGCGCGGATGACGCTCGCCCGGCGCGGTCACGAACGGAATGCGCTGACGCTCCTCGCCGGTGCGCAACGCCCCGACACCGAGGGTATCGGCAATGCGCTCCGCGAGTTCGGGCCCGTGCTCGCGGCCGATCATCGCGAGCATGAAGTCGACGGTCGCCTGACCGCCCGCGCAGGTCGCGCGATCGCGATCGATTTCGAAGATCTGCTGCGTGACGATCGAGCGTTCGAATTGTTCGGAGAACTGCTGATAGGTTTCCCAGTTCACGCTCACGCGATAGCCCGACAACTGCCCCGCCATCGCGAGCCACCACACGCCGTGATGAATGCCGGTGACGAGCGGCGTGCGCTGGCCGACGCGCGCGAGGCTCGCGAGAAACAACCGGTAGTCGGCGAACTGCTGGAACTGCTCGCTGACGAGGATGAGCCAGTCGCACGCGATCGCGTCACCGAAGGCGGCATCGGCCGGCCATTGCGCGCCGCCCGACAAAGGCACCGCGCGGCCGTCCCACGAACACACCTGCACGCGATACAGCGCGCGGCCGTCGATTTCATTGGCGAGATTGAGCGCGTCGACGATCGGACCGACGCCCGACATCGACACAGGCGGCAAGGCGACGATCGCGACCTGCGTCGTGCGAGCCGGGCTGGACGTGCGGGCCATCGGTTGCGGGGGTGTGAGGGAAGTGCTGACGCGCGAGCGAGCCGCGCGTTACTTCAGGCTGCCGGACAGGAACTGCTTCAGGCGCTCGCTGCGCGGCGCTCTAAGCACCTCGGCGGGATTGCCCTCTTCCTCGCTGCGGCCCTGGTGCAGGAACATCACATGGTTCGACACGTTGCGAGCAAAGCCCATTTCGTGCGTGACGACGATCATCGTGCGGCCTTCCTCGGCGAGCTTCTGCATCACCTTCAGCACTTCGCCGACGAGCTCCGGGTCGAGCGCGGAGGTCGGTTCGTCGAACAGCATCACGTCGGGATGCATCGCCAGAGCCCGCGCAATCGCGACGCGCTGCTGCTGGCCGCCCGACAGATGCGACGGGTACTGCTTCTCGAGACGCGGCGCGAGACCGACCTTCTCGAGATATTCGCGCGCGCGGTCCTCGGCTTCCTTGCGCTTCAGGCCGAGCACATGAATCGGCGCTTCGGTCACGTTTTCCAGCACATTCATATGCGCCCACAGATTGAAATGCTGGAACACCATCGCGAGCTTCGTGCGGATGCGCTGCAGTTGCTTGTGGTCCGCCACTTCGAGATTGCCGGCGCGATCGGTCTTCGTCTTGACCGCTTCACCATCGACGATGATCTGCCCGGCGTTCGGCCGCTCGAGAAAGTTGATGCAACGCAGGAAAGTGCTTTTGCCCGAGCCGCTCGCGCCGATGATGCTGATCACGTCGCCCTTGTTCGCGTTGAGCGACACGCCCTTGAGCACTTCGTTGTCGCCGTAGCGCTTGTGGATGTCCTGTACGGCGAGCTTGCAAGCTTCGGTTTGAGTGGTATGGAGCAAGATGCTCTCCCAGTGAAAAATGCGGATCAGTCTACGGATCGGTCTGGTGCGGACGCCGCCGTGCCGAAGCGCGTGGCGCCCCCGGCTTTGGCGCCGTCGCGCGCTCAATGCGTGCGCACCGCGAGATGGGCGAGCCAGCGACGCTCGGCGCGCCTGAACAGCGCGACCAGCGCGAACGACACCACGAGATAAAGCAACGCCGCGAGCCCGAACGCGTTGAACGACTGATAGGTCGCCGAGTTCGCGTCGCGCGCGACCTTCAGGATGTCGGGCACGGTGGCCGTGAACGCGACCGTGGTCGCGTGCAGCATCAGGATCACTTCGTTACTGTACAACGGCAGCGCGCGGCGCAGCGCGGACGGTATCACAACGCGCCGGTACATCGTGAACCAGCTCATGCCGTAAGCGCGCGCCGCCTCGACTTCACCGTGCGAGGTCGAGCGGATCGCACCCGCGAAAATCTCGGTCGTGTACGCGCAGGTGTTCAGCGCGAAGGCGAGGATCGCGCAGTGAAAACCGCTGCGAAAGAACGCGTCGAGCAGGCTGTGCGAGCGCACGAATGCGAGACTGTACACGCCGGTGTAGATCAACAGCAGTTGCACGTAAAGCGGCGTGCCGCGAAATACGTAGGTGTACAAACGCACTGGCGTCGAGAGCCAGCGCCTGTTCGACACGCGCGCGACCGCCAGCGGCACCGCGCACACGAAGCCGATCGCGATCGACGCGACCAGCAGCCACAGCGTGACCGCGAGACCCGACAGGCGTTGACCGTCCCAGAACAGATACGCCTGCCAGAATTGATTGAGGATATCGATCATGACGCTCAAAGCTCCGCGTGTCGCACGCCGATCGAATAGCGGCGGTTCAGCCAGATCAGCACGACGTTCGATACGGTGGTGATCGCCAGATAGATCAGCGCGGCGACGAGAATGAAGAAGAACATGTTGAAAGTGCTCTTGCCCGCGTCCTGCGCGGCCTTCACGACGTCGGCGAGACCGATGATCGAGACGAGCGCGGTCGCCTTCACGAGCACCTGCCAGTTGTTGCCGATGCCGGGCAGCGCGAAACGCATCATCTGGGGGAACAGGATGCGCGTGAACACGCGCACGCCGCGCATGCCATATGCGCTGCCCGCTTCGAGCTGGCCGCGTGGCACCGCGAGAAACGCGCCACGGAAGGTTTCGGTGAAGTACGCGCCGTAGATGAAACCGAGCGTCAGCACGCCGGCCACGAACGGATCGATGTCGAACTGCGGCAGATCGAGCGCGTCGGTGACATCGTTGACCGCCATCTGGATGCTGTAGAACAGCAACAGCATCAGCACGAGGTCGGGCACCGAGCGGATCAGCGTCGTATAGCCAGTCGCGATGGCCCGCAAGGGCCGGTTGAACGAGAGTTTCGCCGCCGCGCCCGCGAGGCCGAGCAACACCGCGGCCGCCAGCGACAGAACGGACAGCTCGATCGTCTGGATCGTGCCGGCGAGCAGCACCGGACCAAAGCCGTATAGGAACACGCGTGTCTCCATCCAGAGTTGTTGAAATCGCGCGGATGGCGGCGGCTTCGCTGGCTGCGCGCTACTCCGGCATGGCGCGGAGTCTCGCAAGCGAAAATCAATTTCTCAAATGCCGGGCGGCTGTCTTGCTGCGATGCAACATGATGCACCGACGCCGGTTGGAACGCTCGTAGCGCTTGGTTTCACAAGGGTTGTCGTTTTGTCAGGTGCGCCACGCGCGCTCGGTCGTGCCTCGATTTCGCAAGTTTCGGGTCGCTTTTTCGATAGGCGACGCGGCGACTGCTTCAACCGCCACTCCGACCGGAAGCCGTCAGATTGACTCATCTATGAGCCATAAGGCCGGGTTGCGACTCACAGGCGATAGCGCGCCGATGTGGCCGCGCCAGTTTCTCAATCCGTTTGCCTTCGAAGGCGCGCCGCCCGCCCTCGCGGCGCTGCTGTGGCAGACCCACCGCCGCGCCCGAGGGCTCGATCTGAGGGCGCGCTCAGTCGAGCTCGAGCCGCGCGCGAATCGCCGGCAGCATGTGCTCGACCGCCGCGCGCCCTTCCTCGATGGCAGGCGCCGCGCGGTGAAAATCGAAGATGCCCATGCCGCCGAGACGCGGCTGGATCAGGATATCGGCCGGCTCGCCGGCGAGCCTGCTGCGCGTGATGCGCACCTGCATGATGTCGATGCTTTGCGCGATCGAACTCAACATCGACGGCACATGCGCGCTCGGCTTCGGCGGCACGCGCACGTCGCCGGTGGTGCTCGCTTCGGCTGGCGCGAGCCAGCGCGGCCACGGCTTGCCGTTGCGGCGCAGCGCGACGGGCGGCGGCGCGGCGGGATCGAGAGCGGGCGTTTCGACGACCGCGCCGCCGAAGTCGCGGCCGTTCAGGATGTCGTTGTTCAAGTCGATCGCGATCACGCAGTCCGCGCGCATGCCGCGCGCGACCGACACCGGCACCGGGTTGCTGAGCCCGCCGTCGACGAGCCACACGCCGTTGTGCCACACCGGCGTGAAAATGCCCGGAATCGCAATCGACGCGCGTACACACTCCACGGTGCTGCCGTCCTGCAGCCAGATTTCGCGGCCCGTGTCGAGCTCGGTCGCGACCGCGGCGAACGGTATGCCCAGTTGCGCGATGGCGCGGCCGTCGAATTTGTCGGCGAACAGCTGGATCACCTTGCGCCCGCCGAGTAGTCCGCCGGAGATGCGCAGATCGAGCAGCCGCACCACGGTCTGCCACGTGAGCCGCGACACCCACTCCTCGAGCCAGTCGAGATCGCCGTTCGCATAGACCGCGCCGACCAGCGCGCCGATCGACGTGCCGCACACCACGTCGGGCTTGATGCCCGCGTCCTGCAGCGCGCGAATCGCGCCGATGTGCGCCCAGCCGCGCGCGGCGCCGCCTCCCAACACCAGCCCGATCCGGCTGTACCGACGTCGACGTATCATCCCCTCACCCCGCTTTCTTCGGCCCGCATTCTGGCCGGCATTTCCACGCCTATCGTCCTCGTATCACGTCAGAGCGCGACGTGGTGTACACCCGCTGGTTCCGGTCGAAGTGCACGTTGAAGATGCCCTCTTCGGTCACGCCGCCCTCACGCCATTTCCAGCTCCACACGGTCTCCGGCTTCAGCGGAAACACCGCGATCTGTCCAGGTTTGCCGAGCAAGCGCCGCACCTCCTCTTCGGTCATGCCGGAGCGGATCTTCGCGAAGTTGGCCGCGGTCAGCACCTGCGTGATCGCCTGCAGCTTGCCGTCGCGGTCGATGTCGACCATGTACGTGTTGAGGCCCTGCGGGCCGCGCGGATATTCGAAGCGTTTCGAGCCGTCGGTGAAGGCGCGCGCGGTTTCGGGCTTACCCATCTGCGCGAGAACCTGCGCTTCGGTCGTGACGCCCGGCGTCATGTCCTTGAGCAGCAACGCGTCCGGTTTGACCGCGTTGAAAAAGTCCTTGAGTTTTTGCACGGCTTGATCGCTCTGCTGTTGGTCGCAGCCGGTCAGCGCGAAGCACGCTATCAGCAGCGTGACACCCAGCGGTTTGAGACTCACGTCGGTTCCTGTCCGGATGCGCGCGGGATCTGCCATCCGTGTGCATTGCCGGTCTGTAGTGTGTGCTACAAGCATAACCGTGCGCGGAAAAAACCGCGAGCGACGCGGGCAAGACGCGTGCGGCTACACGCGCAAAGTGTTGCGCGCGGCGCGAAAAGGTCGAATGAGATGGGCACGCCAGATGCAAAAAGGCGACGCTGTACACAGCGTCGCCAGCTCGGTCGATTGCGATCAACCGGAAGTGACGGCGGCTCACTGGCCGCCTTGCGCGAAGCACCACGGACGACGCGCAGCGGTCCGCTCCAGCCGAAGCGATGAGCAACCTTGGCTGCTCACCTTGCGCCATCGCCGAATGACGAACCGCTGCCTTTTTCCTGGCCGCCCTGGTCCCTCGATAAGCCTTCCTGATGCCGTTAATTTAGACGCATTGGAGGCTTTCGAGGAGAGCGCGTTTACACCGAATCGGCAGAGGATTCTCGCGGCCGCCGGATGGCCGGCCCGTCATATCACCCGAAAGCCGTGGGTGCCGTCGCGTGCGAGTTGCGCGACGAGCCCATGCTCCCACTCCAGATACGCGCTCATCGCCTCGCGCGCGTTGTCGGTGCCTTCATACGGCCGCTGATAACGGTCGATGCGCGGCGACGCCATGCGCGTGCCGCCCGACTCGACCGGCAAGCCCGCGTCGATCCACGCCATCGTGCCGCCGCGCAATACCTGCACCGGCCGCCCGGTCGCCTCGGCGAGTTCCGGCGCGACGAAGCGCGCGAGCACACCGCCGTCGCACGTGAGCACATAGCGCTTCGCGTCGGGCAGGATGCGCAGCGCGTCGGCGAGCTGGCTGCGAATCACGAACCACGCGCCCGGAACGTGCCGCTTCAGGTAGCTCGTGCTGTTCGCGAAATCGAGCACCACGGTCCCCGTCGATTGCAGAAGCGCGGCGAGCTCGGCCGGAGCGATCTCGTCGACGTCGGGCGGCGCGACCGCGTTGCGCGCGAGCGGCGCCACACCCTTCTCGGCGAAATCGGCCGCCGTCAGGCCATCGACCACGTACACCTCGACGTTCATCTGCGCGAGCCACGAAGCGGTCATGTTCGCGCGCACGCCGTCGCTGTCCGCGAGGATCACGCGCGCGCCACGCACCGGCACGAACCGGTCGGTCTCCTGCACGAGCTGGCCGCCCGGCGCACTGCGAAAACCGGGCACGTGGCCCGCCTCGTACTCCTCAGGCATGCGCACGTCGAAGCGATACACCGTGCGCACCGCTTCGTCAGCCCAGCGACGCGCTTCGTCGCGCGAGGTGCGGTGCACACGCGCACGATCGGCAACCGCGCGCGCGCCCTCCGCAGCGGCGAGTCGCGAGGCGTCGTCGACGGCGCCTTCGGCGCGCCGCGCCCCGCCATGCGCGAGCGGCTGACCGGCGAGCGTCCAGCCCATCGTGCCGTTGCGCAGCGCCGCGACCGGATTCGGCACGCCCGCGTTGATCAGCGACTGCGCACCGATGATGCTGCGCGTGCGTCCCGCGCAATTGACGATGATGCGCGTGGCTGGATCCGGCGCGAGCTGCCGCGCGCGCAGCACCAGTTCCGCACCGGGCACACTGATGCTGCCGGGAATGTTCATGGTCTGAAACTCGTCGAAGCGGCGCGCGTCGAGCACCACGACATCGGCGTCGCGATCGAGCAGCGCCTGCACCTGCTGCGCGGACAGCGATGGCGTATGACGCACGCTGTCGACCAGTTCGGCGAATGCCTTGCTCGGCACGTTGACGTCCCTGAACAGCTCGCCGCCGGCTTCGCGCCAGCCTTGCAGGCCGCCTTCGAGCAACGCGACGTGGGTATAGCCGAGCGCGCCGAGGCGCTCGGCCGCGCGCCTCGCGAGGCCCTCGCCGGCATCGAGCACGACGATCGGCACCGCGCGGCGCGGCAGCCGCGCTGGCGCGTCGAGCTCGAGCCGCGACAGTGGCAGATTGGCGGCGAACAACGGATGACTGCGCGCGTGCGGATCTTCCTCACGCACGTCGAGCAGTGCGATCTCCTCGCGGGCGAGCAAGGCGTGGCACACGTCTTGGAATGATCGGGTATGAAACTCTTTGACGACATTCATGGGATCGGGAACTCCTTCGCTTTCATTCCAGAACTCCGGTAACGGCTCGCGTCACCGTGTCGATAATTCAACCGTACTCTCGAATGCAGATTGGCGCACGGTCACTCGCTGGATTGCTTATACCCGCGCAAGGCGAATGCGAAACACCGCGGCGCGAACATGCCAGCGGGTGCAATTTCCGCGCCACGAATCGTTGCCGCGCTCCGCGCAAACCCTTCGGCCGATGTGGACATCGCCTTGCCGCCAGCAGAAAAGCCGCCGCTTTGCCACAATGCCGCATCGCGCGAAAGCGCCGCCCACTGCAATCAACCCACAATGATCTCCTTCTCGGTTCTCGATCTTTCACCGGTCACCGCGGGCGCCACGCCGGCGGACGCGTTCAGGAACACACTGTCACTCGCCCAGCACGCGGAAACGTTGAACTACAAACGCTACTGGCTCGCCGAGCATCACAACATGCCCGGCATCGCGAGCGCGGCGACCTCGGTCGTGATCGGCTACGTGGCAGGCGGCACGAAGACGATTCGCGTCGGCTCCGGCGGCATCATGCTGCCGAACCATGCGCCGCTCGTGATCGCCGAACAGTTCGGCACGCTCGCGTCGCTGTATCCTGGGCGGATCGATCTCGGCCTGGGCCGCGCGCCCGGCACCGACCAGACCACCGCCCGCGCGCTGCGCCGCGACCTGCAGGCGAGCGCCGAAACCTTCCCCGACGACGTCGTCGAGTTGCAACGCTATTTCGCGGAGCCGGTCGAGGGCCAGCGGATTCGCGCGGTGCCGGGTGCGGGCCTGCAGGTGCCGCTGTGGCTGCTCGGCTCCTCGCTGTACAGCGCGCAACTGGCCGCGGCGCTAGGCCTGCCGTTCGCGTTCGCGTCGCACTTCGCGCCCGATTACATGATGAGCGCGCTGCAGGTGTATCGCTCGCAGTTCCGGCCGTCCGCGACGCTCGCGAAACCTTATGCGATGGTCGGCGTCAATCTGTTCGCCGCCGACACGCACGACGAAGCCGCGCGTCTTTTCACCTCGCTGCAGCAGCAGTTCATCAATTTGCGGCGCGGCACGCCGGGGCAATTGCAGCCGCCGGTGGAGCGGCTCGACGCATCGGAGATCGAGCTGAACAACGTCGCACGGGCGCTCGCCTGCACGGTGCTCGGCGATCGCGACGCAGTCCGCGAAGGTCTGCGATCGATCATCGAGCAGACCGGCGCGAACGAATTGATGCTGACCGCGCAGATTTACGATCACGAAGCGCGGCTGCGCTCGTTCGAAATCGGCGCGCAGGTGCGCGATGAATTGGCGGCGGGTAAATAAGCGGAAAGCGAATCGATCGGCCGGCACGGTAACGCACAAAAGAAGGGCGGGTCATGGGCAACCGCCCTCGTCTTTTGCACCGATCTGCACCAGGCGGGCCGAATGCACCCATCACCAGCGCGGACGAGGCCACCGACAGCAGATTGGGGCCTGGGGACGTACGGCAACAAATGAAGTCCAGATTCCCGGGGGTCAGCCTGAGACTTGCGCCGTCCCTCGCTTCTCCCGCAGAAAGTCGATGAGCGCGCGCAGCTTCGCGGGCATCTGCGCGCGTCCCGCCGTGTAAAGGTAGAAGCCCGGAAACGAAGGGCACCACATTTGAAGCACCGGCACGAGCCGCCCTTCGTCCAGTTGCGCACGCACGTAATCGTCGATCACATGCAGCAAGCCGACGCCTCGTTCCGCCGCCTGCACCATCGTCCTCAGATCGTTGGTGACGAGGCGGCCTTGCGTGATCACGTCGAACACGCGCTGGGGCTCCTCAGGTCGCACGAACTCCCATCGATACACCCCACCCGTCGCGAAGCCGTAATGCAGGCAGTCGTGCGCTGCGAGGTCATCAGGCGTCGCTGGCGGCGGATGGCTCGCGAAGTAGTCCGGCGACCCGACGACCACGAGCCTTATCGGCCCGCCCAGCGCCACCGCGACCATGCCCGGCGCAAGACTCTCGCCCAGCCGGATGCCGGCGTCGAAGCCTTCCCCCACGAGATCGGCGAAGCCGTCGTCGAGTGCGAGTTCCAGCCGGATCTGCGGATAGCGCTGCAAGAACTCACTGACATGCGGCATCACCAGCAACTCGCTCGCGATGCGCGACAGGTTGATGCGCAAGGTACCCGCCGGCAAGCCGCGGGTTTCGTCCAGCGCGTCGAAAGCGGCGTCGATTTCAGCCAGCGCCGGCTGCACACGCGCCAGGAACTGAGCACCGGCTTCGGTCAGGACGACGCGGCGCGTCGTCCGATTGAAGAGGCGCACGCCCAGCCGGACCTCGAGCGCACGCACACTCTGCGAAAGAGCCGATGTCGACATGCCCGCGGCACTCGCGGCGCGCGTGAAGCTGCCGTGCCGTGCGACCGCCGCGACGGCCAACACGGCAGGCAAGGAGGATGCGTCCATCGCGGCTCCATTGTGAAGGCTTGCTTCATAGTGCTTTCAGGTGAAGCCGATTTTTCCACAAAAAGAACCGGCGCAAGATGAAGTCATCGCTTGCCCACCTCCCAAGGAGACAGCCATGACACTCGACCACTACACCCTGCTCGGCCGCTCCGGCCTGCGCGTGAGCCCGATCTCGCTCGGCACGATGACGTTCGGCACCGAATGGGGTTGGGGCGCCGACGAAGCGGCCGCGCGGCAGCTGTTCGACCTATACGTCGACGCAGGCGGCAACTTCATCGACACGGCCGACCTCTACACCGAAGGCACGAGCGAACAATGGGTCGGCCGGTTTACGGCGGCGCGTGGACTGCGCGAGCGGCTCGTGATCGCGACGAAATACTCGTACAACGCGCAGCCCGGCAACCCGAACGCGGGCGGCAACCATCGCAAGAACCTGTTGCGGGCGCTGGAAGGCTCGCTCAGGCGGCTCGGCACCGACTACATCGACCTTTATTACCTGCACACGTGGGACCGTATGACGCCCGCCGACGAAGTGATGCGCGCGATGGATGACGCCGTGCGCGCGGGCAAGATCCGCTACGTCGGGCTTTCCGACGTGCCCGCGTGGTATGCCGGGCGTGCGCAGACGCTCGCGGACTGGCGCGGCTTCGAACCGGTCGCGGCGATGCAACTGGAGTACTCGATGATCGAGCGCAACGCGGAACACGAATTCGCCGACCTCGCGACGAGCCTCGGGATGGGGCTCGTGGCGTGGAGCCCGCTCGGCATGGGTGTGCTGTCCGGCAAATACCGTCCGTCACAGGGCGCGCAACATCCGACCGACGTCACGGGCAGCGGCCGTTTGCAGACCGTCGGCGACAAGCCGCCGCCCGGATTCGACAAGCTTTCGGCGCGCAATTTCGCCATCGTCGCGGAGTTGGAGGCAGTCGCGCGCCTTGCGAACCGGCCAATGGCGCAGGTGGCGCTGAACTGGCTCTACCAGAAACGCGGAGTCGCGAGCATCATCGTTGGCGCGACGAAGGCGGCGCAACTCGAGGAGTCGCTCGGGGCTCTCGATTTCACGCTGGCGCCGGAACTGGTTGACCGGCTCGACGCAGCCTCCGAGCCGCCCCACCCTTTCCCGTACTACATGTTCGCGGACGCTCATCAAGCACGCATTCATGGACAAGTCGAGGTAGCCGCGCAACCGCCGAACCATGCCCGCTCGCAGCGCGTGCCAGCGCCGCAGCCGACCGCGAAGTAGCGACACGATGAGCCTCAGGGAACACCACGGCGGCAGAAACAACGACCTGCGCCCTGGCCTACGGGACGTCTGTCATCGTGACGACGATCTTGCCTTTGGCACGTCCCGACTCGAGCTTGGCCATGGCGTCGGCGATGTGCTCAAAAGAATGCACGCTGTCGATCACCACCTCGAGCGCATTGGCGTCGACGAGGCGGCCGAGTTCGGACAGGTCAGGGCCGCTCGGATGCATGAAGAGATAGCGGTAGCGCGCTCCGTGCCGGCGCGCGCAGCGTCTCAGCGAAAAGCTTCCAATCCAGAACAGCGCCTGCAATCCCGGCCCGCGTCCGGGGCCGTTCGACGCTGCATCCGGTTCGGGCATTCCGGCGACAGAAACGACGGTGGCGCCCGGCCGGACAATGGCGAATGCCTGCTTGAGCGTGTCGCCGCCGAGCAGGTCGAATGCGCCGTCGAATCCCGAGAGAACCGATGCGGGCCGCTCGCGCGTGTAGTCGATGACGAGGTCGGCGCCAAGCTGTCGAACGAGCGCTTCTCCACGCGGCGACGCGGTCGTGGCAACCTGGGTGCCGAGGCGCCTGGCAAGCTGTATGGCGAAAGTGCCTACGCCACCCGCGCCGCCGGAGATGAACAGCCGCTGTCCCTTCGAGACATGCAATTCATCGCGCAGCGCCTGCAGCGCGGTGAGCCCGGCAACCGGAATAGCCGCGGCAGTTGCAAAGTCGATGCTCGCGGGTATCACGGCTGCGAGCTCTTCGTCGACGACGGCGAACTGGGCGAACGCGCCCATCGTGTCCCTGGCAACGCATGCGAACACGCGCTCGCCGACGCGAAACCGGCGCACCTGGTCACCACACGCAACGACCTCGCCTGACAGATCGTTCCCGAGCACAACCGGTAGCCGGTAACGCTGTACGACTCGCAGATCACCCCTGCGCGTCTTGAAGTCCACAGGGTTCAGGCCCGCGGCGCGAACGCCGACGAGCAGTTGCCGTGAAGAGGGAGCGGGCACGGGAACATCTTCCAGACTCGTGCACTCCGGGCCACCGTACGTCTTGAGTACGAAAGCCCGCATCCGACGACCCACGATCTTCGAGGTCGTCATTGGGCTGTATGGAATGCGGGTCGCTCCACGGCGCACGGCATACCCGCGCTCATGCGCCGCTGCCGTACGGCCGGGTGATCACTTCGAGATAGTGGCCGTCAGAATCGTGAAAATAGACGCCGCGCCCGCCATCGTTGTGATTGATCTCGCCCGGCCGGTGCCCCCTCGGATCGGCCCAGAATTCCAGTCCACGATCTTTGATGCGGGTGAACACGGCGTCGAAATCAGCTTCGCTGATCAGGAAGGCGTAGTGCTGCGGCTGGATCTTGCCTTCGACTTCGGCGAAGTCGAGCGAGACACCGTTGTCCAGCTCGACGACGTCGAAGTGGCCGAAGCGACCCGGCGCTGGCCGGCCCAGCATTTCGGCCAGAAACCTGGCTGAGGCGCTCTGGTTCGAGCACCAGACGATGGTGTGATTGAGTTGCGCGACCATAACGAGGGCTCCGGAGGCTTGGGAAGAGAGCGATTTGAGTGTAGGTCGCCTCCGGACCGACTACAGCATGTCCGCAAGTGGTCCTCCGGAAATCCGCGAAGGACCAGACAGCCCTTTCACGGATTTCGGTCGAAAAGCGAATGCCGTTAAGGTTTATTCGATGCCCGCTTCACTCCCATTATGTGAGCACGCGACGAATAACCCTTAGCGACCACGCTCCGAACAGCCCTGATCGATTTTTGATTGCGCTGAATATTCGTAAGGCATAAATGACCACGAAATCCGATGCGCGCTTCTATTCCAAGGATTGATACAGGTACTTACAAAACGTTACAATCTCGCGGGCCAACTGGCAGCATCGCGGGAGATCACGCGCGGGTTGGTTGGTTGCCGCAGCACCATAAAATTCCTCGAATAAAAGGATAAAACTAATGTCAGTCGGGTTTAAGAAAAGCGTGTTTGCTGGTTTGATCAGTGCTTGCCTGTTGGCGGCATGTGGCGGCGGAGGCGGTGGTACTTCGGCGTCAAATCCAGGTTCAAATTCAAATTCAGGTTCCGGTGCCGTAGGCGTTATTACCTCCACTAACGCTCAGGACGCTGTGGCATATGCGTATTCCGGGGTGCAGGACTTAGGCACTCAAAGTAGTACCGGAGCATCGCTGGCAACCGGGGTGTCCGTAGAGACCCCGACCGCTGGCCTGATTACAGCCTCGCTCGCACAGCTTTACAAGGGTCTTGGTGTACAACCCGTCAATAACCTCGTAGCCGGTGTAACGACCTCGGCAGCAAGCGCATGCGCAAGCGGAGGGACAATTTCGGTATCCGTTACCGCAGCGAATCCGGGGATAGTCAGCAACGGCGACAGCATGACGATTACCGCCAATAGTTGCTCGGAAAATGGCGAGGTAATAAATGGCCAGCTCACGTATGGATTTAACAACCTCTCTGGCACAATTGGCTCCAGCACCCAATGGAGTGCCACACTCACCCTTAACTATAACAATCTGACATTGCAAAGCGGCGGCATCACTATCGCTGCCAACGGCGATATGTCACTCGGCTACAGCCAAACTGATTCCCAGCACGCCACTGCTACCGTCAGTGGATCGTCGCTCCAGATGAACCTGACGCAGAGCAATGGAACCGTCATTAGCCGCAAGCTGACGGCTTATAGCTTTAACGGTTCGATCGCTGGCACCACTAACACCTCCAGCGCAAACTTTACGTTGACGGGCAGTTCGCCCACGCTTGGTAGCGTCAGCTACACGGTGAAGACCAAGACACCGTTCCAGGCTATTGGCTCAGCGAACCCGTCGGTCGGATCGATGACGGTAACCGCAAATAATAGCAGCGCCACACTCACGGTAATTGACAGCACCAATGTCAAAATCGATATCGACAGCAATGGCGACGGGGTCATTGATCAAACGATCAATACCACCTGGGCGGATTTGAATAGCCGAATTTAAGCAAAGGTTCGTGATTAATGGGCGCGTTTACGCGCCCATTTTTTATTGGCTTCCGTCGCATAAACACTTATCTTTGGCATTTCATGAGGCAATTTGTCCTATTCATCGTTTTGATCATTGCATTAGCTACTGGCAGATCGGCCTATGCGCAGTGGCAATTTTCCGGCGCGGGAGGAGTTCGGTACGCAACCACGGAAGAAGTTGATACCAACGGCAACCCGCTGGTAAAAGAGCACGGCTTTCTCCCCGGCCTGGAATTCAAGGCTAACTATCGAAAAGGAGACTGGCTCGTCACCTTGGGCGGTGAGTTTTATGGAGGCAACCTCAGCTACGACGGTCAAATGCAAAACGGAACATCGTTTTCCACGGACACGAGGACCAGACAGTTTCGCGTAACGACCGAGGCAGGCCGATATATTTCCGATGCAGTGCTACTTCTCGTGGGCACCGAATGGGACTATTGGAAGCGGGATATTCTGGGGCGAGGCGCTACACTGGGAATGCAGGAAGAATACAATTCGTGGCGATTTCTGGCTGGAGCGCAAACACGTCTTTTGCAAGCATCATGGTCAGACATCTATCTGACCGGCTTGCTCGTCGTGTCTTCCCCGGAGCATCTCGAAGTGAACTTCGATAACCAGTTATTTGACCAGGCAAACCTGACGACCAAAGCGGCAATCGGCGCACGGTTCGCACTCGAAGTGCGGCCAAAAGCATATTCCAACGTCAGTGTCGAGAGTGATTTCGAATGGATGCGGGTTGGCCGCAGCGGTGATGCGATATTGACTAAAAATGGCTCTCCGGTCGGGACCGTAGCACAACCGGAGCATGTACGTAAAGCGATTGGTATAAAAATAAAATATCGTTTTTAACTGATTCACGATTCAGGGCGAATGCAAGCAAGTTGACTCGTGTCTGCAAGGGGCCTCGCCAGAGATTCGCGGAGAAAACCGCCAAATCCCTCAGGCAATTTCGCCTGACGTTGAACGAAGCGGGAGTACGGTGACGGGACAAAAATCAGTTTGAACGCTCAGCGATTCCCCGGCACCGCCGCCAACCCATCGAGCAAAGCCTTATGAAACGCGTCCGGATCCTGCATCTGCGGCGCGTGCCCCAGATCCGGGAATTCGACGAGCGTCGCATGCGGAATCGCTTTCGCGGCGGCGCGGCCCAGTTCCGGATAGTGGCCGAGCTTCGCACGCACCTCGGGCGGCGCGGCATCCTTGCCGATCGCAGTGGTGTCCTTCTGACCGATCAGAAGCAGCGTCGGCATACTGAGCTGCCCCAGTTCATAAACAACCGGCTGCGTGTAAATCATGTCGTACAGCAGCGCGGAATTCCACGCGACGATCTGCTTGCCCGGCCCCCGATACATGCCGGCGAGCATCTGCACCCATGGTTCGTAATCGGCGCGCCATTGACCCGCGTAGTAGGTCGCCTGTTCGTAGCGGCGGATGCCATCGGCGCTAGTCTTCAGCTCCCGCTGGTACCACTGGTCGACCGACAGCGACGGCACGCCCTTCGCCTTCCAGTCCTCGAGCCCGATCGGGTTCACGAGCACCAGTTGCTGCGTTTCGCGCGGATACATCAGCGCATAGCGAATGGCGAGCATACCGCCCGTCGAGTGGCCGACCACCGTGACGTCGCTCACGCCGAGCGACTCGAGCAGCGCATGCGTGTTGCGCGCGAGCTGCTGGAAGCTGTACTGGTAATGCTCCGGCTTGCTCGATTTGCAGAAGCCGATCTGATCGGGTGCGATCACGCGATAGCCGGCGTCGCTCAATCGGCGAATCGTCGGGTCCCATGTCGCCGAACAAAAATTCTTGCCGTGCAGCAACACCACGGTGCGGCCGTTCCCATGCGCCGGCTTTACGTCCATGTAGGCCATCTGCAACGGCACGCCTTGCGACGTGAAGTCGAAGCGTTCGACCGGCGCCGGATAGTTGAATCCTTGCAGTTCGGGACCGTAGGCCGGGCCGGCATCGTCGGGCGCGGACGCGGTCACGGCGGCCGGGCTCGCCTCGCTCACCGGCGTCGCGGCCAGAGCGACGGACGCCGCGCACAGCACGGCGCCCGCGCACAGACTCGACAGGGCATGCACGAATGGGCGGTGAAGTTTCATTGCGAGGTTCTTCTGGAAAAAACGCGACAGGGAACGGACGAGGCCAGGAGCGCACGATTCTACGACGCGCCGCCGAACTCCGGCGCCAGTCCCGCACGGCGGGACACGGCGCGCGGCCGCGGCAATGTGGCATGGGTATTGCGGCAGCTTGGATTGCGCACCGTCCGACCGTAACCTCGTGCTCTATGTGCTGCGCCGCACCGATCATCGTGCGCTAACAGCCGATCGTTCGAGGGGGGTCCACCACGCGGCCCGCTGAATAAACACGCCTCGCTCGCGTCCAATCGGTGCTAGAACTGACTGACGGGCCCGCGAAAACGCGTAGCGAACAAGCGGCGACGCGGCACGACTGCCGCGCAGCACGAAACATCGGCGCAGGGATAACGACCAGATCACCCGGGGTAGAACAATCGAGCAACCATCTTGCATGGGATCGGAGCAAGCACTGATGCGCTGACTCCGGTCGACAGGAGACAACCATGAGTACTCCGGCACGGCTGAACGACTTGCAGCGCACTACCCTCGCGATCGTCCTCGCAGGCGGACGCGGCACTCGCCTCGGGCCGCTCACGAACAAGCGCGTGAAACCGGCGGTGCACTTCGGCGGCAAATACCGGATCATCGACTTCGCGCTGTCCAACTGCCTGAACTCCGGCATCCGCCGCATCGCGGTGGTCACGCAGTACAAGGCGCATTCGCTGCTGCGTCATCTGCAACGCGGCTGGAGCTTTTTGCGCGGCGAGATGGGCGAGTTCATCGACCTGTGGCCCGCGCAGCAGCGGGTCGAAGGCGCGCACTGGTATCGCGGCACCGCCGACGCGGTGTTCCAGAACCTCGACATCATCCGCTCGATCCATCCGAAGTACGTAGTCGTGCTCGCCGGCGACCACATCTACAAGATGGACTACACGCGCATGATCGCCGATCACGCCGACAGCGGCGCCGACTGCACGGTCGGCTGCATCGAGGTGCCGCGCATGGACGCGGTCGCATTCGGCGTGATGGCGGTGGACGAAAACCGCCGCGTAACCGGCTTCGTCGAAAAGCCGGCCGACCCGCCCGCCATACCCGGCCGCCCGGACACGGCGCTCGCGAGCATGGGGATCTACGTGTTCAACGCCGATTACCTGTACGCGTTGCTCGAAGAGAACATCGCCGCGCTCGAGACCGATCATGACTTCGGCAAGGACATCCTGCCGCGCGTCGTCACCCAGGGCGTCGCGATCGCGCATCCGTTCAGCATGTCGTGCGTATCGTCGGACCCGAGCGTCGAGCCGTACTGGCGCGACGTCGGCACGATCGACGCGTACTGGGCCGCGAACCTCGATCTCGCCTCGACGATCCCGACGCTCGACCTCTACGACGAGACCTGGCCGATCTGGACGTACCAGGAGCAGTTGCCGCCCGCGAAGTTCGTGCGCGACATGAAGGGGCTGCAGGGCTCGGGCAACAATCTGATCGTCTGCGGCGGCTGCGTGATCTCGGGCTCGCAGATTTCGCGCTCGGTGTTGTCGTCGAACGTGAAAGTGAGTTCGTTCTGTAACATCAATGAGGCAGTCTTGCTGCCACAGGTGATGGTCGGTGCGAGCTGCCGCCTGCAGAAGGTGGTGATCGACCGTGGCTGCACGATTCCCGAAGGCACGGTGATCGGCGAAGACCCGGCGCGCGACGCCGAGCGCTTCTATCGCACCGACGAAGGCGTCGTGCTGGTCACTCAGGAGGCGTTGCGCAAGTCGCAGAAGTAGCGCCGGCCTGCCCTTTGTCCGCGCCTGCGGCGCCAGCCGCCGGCCACGCTTTGCCCGATCAACCCTGCCATCCCGACCGAGACCCGGCCTATGACGATTCGCGCCCTGCACGTCGCAAGCGAGCTGTATCCTCTCCTCAAAACGGGCGGTCTCGCCGACGTCGCGGGCGCGCTGCCGTCCGCGCTGATCGAGCGCGGCGCCGACGTGCGGGTGCTGCTGCCGGGATTTCCGGCCGTGCTCGCCGGCCTCGGCGACCTGCAAACGGTCGCGCAGCTGGGAAGCCGTTTCGGCGCGCCGGACGTGACGCTCGAGCGCGGCACGCTGCCCACGAACGGCCTCACCGTCTATGTGATCAGCGCCGCGTCGCTGTACGACCGGCCCGGCAACCCGTATCTGAACGATGAACACGTGCCGTACGGCGACAACGCGCAGCGTTTCGCGCTGCTCGGCTGGGTCGCCGCGCAACTCGCGCAGCAGCTCGACCCCACGTGGTCGCCGCAGATCGTCCATGCGCACGACTGGCACGCGGGACTCGCGCCCGCCTATCTGAAGGCCGCCGAACGCGAGCATGGCCGCGCGCCGGCGCGCAGCGTGTTCACGATCCACAACCTCGCCTACCAGGGGATTTTTCCCGCGCATCAGTTCGGCCTGCTCGGCCTGCCGCACGATTTCTTCAACATGCGCGGCGTCGAATTCTATGGACAGCTATCGTTCCTGAAGGCCGGGCTCTACTACAGCGACCGCATCACGACGGTCAGCCCGAACTATGCGCGCGAAATCCAGACGCTCGCGCACGGCGGCGGGCTCGACGGACTTCTGCGCCATCGCGCGCACGATCTGAGCGGGATCCTCAACGGCGTCGACTACACGGTATGGAATCCCGCCACCGACGCGCTGCTCGCGACGCATTACAGCGCCTCGCGGCTGGCCGGCAAGCTCGCCTGCAAGGAAGCGCTGCAAAAACGCTTCGGCCTCGCGCCGCGCAGCGACGCGCTGCTGTTCGGCGTCGTCAGCCGGTTGACCGAGCAGAAGGGCCTCGACCTGCTGCTCGGCGCGGTGCCCGAGATCGTCAAGCGCGGCGGCCAGCTGGTGGTGTTCGGCACCGGCGATCCGGCGCTCGAAACCGGCCTCAAGATGGTCGCGCAGGCGCATCCGGAATCGGTCGCGGTCGAGCTCGGCTTCGACGAAGCGCTCGCGCATACGATCATCGCCGGCAGCGACGTGGTCGCGGTGCCGTCGCGCTTCGAGCCGTGCGGGCTCACGCAACTCTATGCGCTCGCCTACGGGTCGCTGCCGCTCGTGCACAGCGTCGGCGGTCTCGCCGATACGGTCGCCGACGCATCGCTCGAAAACCTCGCCGACGATCTCGCGACCGGCTTCGTGTTCGAGCGTTTCGATCCGAAAGGACTCGCCGCGGCGATCCGGCGCGCCTTCGCGCTCTACGGGCGCCGCACCGAATGGAAGGCCACGCAGCGGCGCGCCATGCGCGAGGACTTCGGCTGGGGCGCGTCGGCGGAGCGCTATCTGGCCTTGTATCAGGAGCTGGTCTGAAGCGTCGGCGGCGCGCGGATTGTCAGGTTCCGCGAATCTCCGCGCGCATTTGATGGTTCGGCGCAACAACACGGGGCCGGATCAACTCGCGGCGGCCAATCTCCTGTATTGTTGGCTGACTTGCCGGTGATGCAGTTCGTGCGTTTTTCCTGCACCATCTGTGTCAGGCATGTCTGCCGCGCGGCGCCCGGGCCATCGTCCCGCCCGCGCGAGCCCTTCCTTCCCGCTTTGTTGATCGCGCTGGACCGGTCGCGCGAGCCTTACCATGACGAAAAACGTTTTGAGCATTCAGTCCCATGTCGTGTTCGGTCACGCCGGCAACAGCGCGGCCGAGTTTCCGATGCGCCGGTTGGGCATCAACGTGTGGCCGCTCAACACCGTGCAGTTCTCGAATCACACGCAATACGGGCACTGGAGCGGTAGCGCGATCGACGCCTCGCAGATGGAAGAGCTCGTCGAGGGCATCGGCGCAATCGGCATGCTGCCGCGCTGCGACGCGGTGCTCTCGGGCTATCTCGGCACGACCGAACAGGCGCAGGCGGTCATCGAAATCGTCAGGGCGGTGAAGGCCGCCAATCCGCGCGCCTGGTACTTCTGCGATCCGGTGATGGGCGCGGCGGGCGGCTGCAAGGTCGAGCCGGGCATCCAGGAATTCCTCGTGCGCGAGATGCCGCGAGTCGCCGACGCGATCGCACCGAATCACATCGAATTGCAGCGCCTCGTCGGCCGCGAGATCGAGACGCTCGAGGAAGCGGTGGCCGCGTGCCGCGAGGTGATCGCACGCGGGCCTAAGCTCGTGCTCGTCAAGCATCTGCTCGATCGCAACAGTCTCGCCGACCGCTTCAACATGCTGGTCGTCACCGAGCGCGAGGCGTGGATGGGACAACGCCCGCTCTATCCGTTCGCGCGCCAGCCGGTCGGCGTCGGCGATCTGACGAGCGCGGTCTTCGTCGCGCGCACGCTGCTCGGCGATTCGATCCGCTCGGCCTTCGAGCACACGCTCGCCGCGGTGAACGCCGTCGTGAAGACGACCTGGCTGGCCGGACGCTATGAACTCGAACTCGTGGCGTCGCAGAACGAAATCGCGCAGCCGCGCGAGTGGTTCGATGCGTGGGTCGCGGAGACGGCTTAGGTCACTTGGGGCCCGTTCACGCCAATAGCGGGCTTGTGCTGGCCGCCGTCCTATAATGCGTGCCGCGCCGCGACGGGCTTGCGCCCGCGCCGCGCGGCAATTTACAGCATCCGGCATTCAGCAGACGAGGCATCGATGGACGGTCATATCCGCAGCGAGCGGGAAGAATTTTTTGAACAGTTGTGCATGAGCGTCGACGCGGACGAAGCGCACGAACAGGAAGCGATCGAGTTCTTCGAGGACCAGTTCGGCCAGCCCGACTTCGATCCCGCGCAATGGCTCGATATCGCGCTCTACTATTCGCTGGCGGTGGCGCGCGGCATCGTCGACATGGTGACGGCCGACGACAAGGCGCGCAGCAACATCGCCGAAATCATCGCCGACAACCTCGACATCTCGTACGGCGAGGACGAGTGCCAGCAGTTCGCCGAGACGATCGAATTCGCGCTGAACAACGGCGTGCCGGTCGATCTCGACGTGGTGCTCGACGGCTGCCAGCGCGCGATCGACGATCTCGACACATGGGCCGACGAAGACACCAAGGCGCCGCTCCAGCGTCTGCGTGAAGAACTGCTGCGCCAGCAAGGCGGGCGCTAGGCGGAAGACTCCGCCTTCCCCCGCAACACCGCAACACCGCACCTCCCGCCGGCGCGCTCGCGCCGGTTTCTCAAGCATATGCGGCAATCGGCAGCCATGGCGGCGCTCCGCGCGGCACGCCTGGTTGTCTCCCGCCCACACGCTTTATAGGCACTTCGCGCACAGGTCGCGGCCTGTGCCGAAATGCTCATCCAAAACGCCACGAATTGCCAAGACGACGGCAATTTGGCTTTCTATATTCCCGCCAGAATCACGTGTCCTACCGCCTGGCTGTTTTGCCGTTTTCATAACAACCGTCGATGCAAGGAGAGACCATGAGTCTTCGCAACACGCTGAAACCCTTGAGCCTGCTCGTGGGCGCGATGTTCGCCGTCGCGCCTGCCGCCAGTTTCGCCGACGACTTGTCGGTCAAGATCGGTTTCGCCGCGCCGCTGACGGGCGCCAATGCCGGCTACGGCAAGGATCTGGAAAACGGCGTGCGGCTCGCGATCGACGAAGCCAACGCGCAGAAGATCAAGATCGGCGACAAGGTCGCGCACTTCGAGATCGTCTCGCAGGACGATCAGGCCGACCCGCGCGTCGGCGTGCAGGCCGCGCAGAAGCTGGTCGACTCGGGCGTCGCGGTGGTCGTCGGGCACTTCAACTCGGGCACGACGATTCCGGCCTCGCAGGTCTATGAGCAGGCCGGCATTCCGGTGCTCGACCCCGCCGCGACGAACCCGATCATCACGGGCCGCGGCTTCGCGAACACCTTCATGGTGATTTCGACCGATGCGCAGAACGCCGGCAACGCAGGCGTCTATGCGGTCGACGTCACGAAGGCCAAGCGCATCGCCATCATCGACGATCGCACCGCGTTCGGCCAGGGCGAGGCCGACGAGTTCGAGAAAGCCGTGAAGGCGCATGGCGGCACGATCGTCGCGCGCGACTACACCGACAACCATGCAGTCGACTTCAGCACGCAGATCACCAAGTTCAAGGGCGCCAATGCGGACCTCGTGTTCTTCGCCGGCCTCGACAGCCAGGCCGCGGGCTTCGCTCGGCGCATGAAGCAGCTCGGCCTGAACGCACAGCTGGTCGGCGGCGGCGGCGTGATGGACGAGGACTTCATCAAGCTCGCGGGCGAAGCGTCCGACGGCGCGATGGCCTGGGAATACGGCCGACCTCTCGCGGAGCTGCCGGGCGGCAAGGACTTCAACGCCAAGTTCAAGAAGCGCTTCGGCGCGGACGTGCTGTCGTACGCGCCGTTCGGCTATGACGGCGCGTGGGTCGCGATCAGGGCGATGCAGCAGGCCAAATCCGACTCGCCGAACGTGTACCGTCCGGTGCTGAAGTCGATCGATTACGATGGCGTGACCGGCAAGATCTCGTTCGACAGCACCGGCGCCTTGAAGAGCGGCGCCTCGACGCTGTATCAGGTGAAGAACGGCGCGTGGGTGCCGATCGTGACGAAGAGCGGCACGTAAGCGCGAACTCCGGCCAGGAGAGCGGCCCTGCCCGGCTTGCGGCCGATGCGGGGCCCGCTTCTATCTCACGCTCACGGACTTGACGACCAGCTCGGCATCCAGATCGCGCTCGATGCGCACGAGGTCGTCGTGAATCGCCGCGAATTCGCTTGCGGTACACATCTGATGCCCGAACGCGGCGCGCAGGTGCCGGCTGACCTGCAAGGTGCGTGTCTGAGGATCGAAGACGTAGCGTGACGCGAACGTGAGCAGCGGGTCCTCGACCAGGCTGTCGGCCGGCAAGTCCGTCACGCGCACAAAGCGCGGCAAGCTCAGTTCCAGGGTTTCATCGAACTCCCCGCCGATGCAGGTCCACGGCTGCGTTCTGACGGGTTCCGCCAGCCACGCCTCGACCTGCGAGTTCATGCCGCCGGCGAGGCTCGTCAGGGCCGGCACCGCAGTCGTGCCGTCCGGCCAGACAAGGTGCGGCACGCGGCCTTCCGTCGATGTCGCAAACGCGCCGGCGGTCGCCCTCACGTCCTCGGTCTCCGACTGCGCAGTGCCGTGCAGGCCCGTTTGCAGCAGACGGCTCGCGGCAATCTGCTGCGCGCCCTGGCGCGTCGCGCGCCGGAACCTGTTGCGCTCGAGCTCGGCAGGAAAGCCCGCATCCTCGACACGATATGCGTAATGCCCGGTGCCGTCGTCGTCGATGTCGATCTGCAGGCGGGCGTTGCGCTCGCGCGGTTGCGTAGCCGGCGTGCGGGCGAGCACGCCGTCGTCGACCAGCAGCACCGGCCGGTCCATCACGCCGCCCGGCAGATAGCCGAACTCGGTGCCGCCCGCCGTCGTGTCCGCGAATTGCGCCAGTTCCGGGATCCAGATGATCGCGTGATTGATCGCGCTCGCGCCGTAGCCCGGCACATCGGGCAGCGAGTAGTACGGGCCGAGATTGAGCAGCACGGGTTCGCTGCGAATACCGGTCGCCGCGAGCAGCGCGCCGTATAGCGCGACGTGGTCCTTGCAGTCGCCATAGCGGTTGCGCAGGATGTCCGCCGCCTTGTGCGGAATCGCCGCCGTCTCGCCGAGAAACAGCGCGACGTAGCGGATGTTGAGCCGCATCCAGTCGTAGAGCGCGCGGGCTTTGTCGCGAGGATCGGTGAGACCTGCCGTCAGTTGCTGCGCCAGCGCGACGATCGCGGGATCGTCGCGGGTCGCGTCGCTGTCGGCGGGACCGCGATAGCGCGCGGCGAAGCTCGCGAAGTCCGGCACCGTCGAGACCATCAGCCGGTCGCCCCAGTTCGCATAGCCGACCGCGCCCGCTTCGTGCCGCGCATACGGGCCGTGCCGATAGTCGAACTCGTAGCGGGTGCGGCCGTTCGCGCTCACGGGCGGCAGCGCGACGTAGCCGCGCGCGTCCGTATAAAGCGGCACGTCGGCCGGAAGATCGAAGATCAGGCGCTGCTCCTCGACCGGCTCGAGCGACGGTTCGACCAGATAAGCGAAGGTGCCCGCCTGCAGCGGCTTCGCGCGCGTCTTGCGAAACGCGAGATGCACGCGCGAGCCGACCTGGACGGCGGGGAAGATCACGGTGCGCAACACGCCGTCCTCGAAGCTCGGCGCGCCGGCCGAGCGCGGCTCATCCACGTCGCGGATCGCCTCGGGACCGACGATGTGCCTGGTGCCGTCGGGGTCGATGGTTTCGGCGGCCAGCAGTTGCACCTGCTCGATGTCCTTGTTGAACCACACGTAGCGCTGCGCGATATCGTCGATGCCGCTGGCCGTATCCGCGCGCATCACGGTGTCGTCGTGTTCCTCGACGGAACCGTCCTTCTGGATCACGAACAGGTGAACGTCGCGCTCGATCGTCGAGGGGACGCGCTCGCCTGCGGCGCAGCGCAGGGGAAAGGCGATGGCGCTGGCGATGGCGGCGCATAGTGCGGCAAGCAACGCGGCACCACGCATGCGCCGCGCGAGCCCGCTCCCGCCGATCGGCGTGTGCGCCAACGTGACGACAATGTTCCGCAAGATCGACCTCGGCCAGGTTCGTGTCGTGCTTCCAGCACAGTACCGTCACTCGCTGTCGTCGAGCTGACTGAGCAGCGCCTGCAGTTTTTCCACGTGCCTGAGCAGCATGTTCCGATGCTTGTCGATCTGTTCGAGGCGGCCCGCGAGATCGGCCTGAATGCGGTCGTCGAGTTCGGCCGCGGCCATCACGTCCTCGACTTTCGCGCGCATCGACGCGAGCTCCACCGGCGCATGCAGCAGATGCCGCTCGAAGCGCCGCACTTCCTGCGTGGCGAGATCGCGCACCTTGCGAAAATGCGCGTGACGGCGGTGCGCTTCGACATCGAGCGGTTGTTCCTCGATGCGACGCGCGGGCTGCGGCTGCAAGAAAATCGGCTCGGGCCGCAGCACGGTCTTCTTGCGCACCGGATGCGCGGTGCCGCGAAAGCGCGCGAGCGGCTGCTCGTTGTCGATCGCCTCGCGCGCATTCGGCGGGATGTCGGGACCGGTGTGCAGCACGTCCATCCACCCGCCCGGCAAGCCGGTAACGGCCTCGACGCCGCGCACGAACTCCTCGCTGAACTCGCGCTGCCCGGACAGCATCAGCTTCAGATAGCTTGCGGAAAAGGTCATCATGCGCGCGAGCCGGGTCGCGGCGCCGACCTCGCTGGTCAGCAACACCAGGTTCGCGCGCCAGACTGGCAGCAGCAATTCGTCGGAATCTTCCATCGCTGGGTCTTCCATCTTTTCGCCTGATGAACCGATGACCGCCATGTCATCGTTCTGAAAGAGTCGTCGCCTCGCGGTTGACGTGCAATGCCGTACGACACACCGCGTGTTGCATTGATACACGTATTCGCGCGCCGTTCCTATCCGTGACGGCGCGATGTGGCATGCTTATGCGCCATTGCGGCACGCGTGGTGCCGCAATGGTTGCTCCACAACACTGACTGAAACCGCGTCCAATGGGCGCGGCGCACATCAAAAAGCCCCGCATTCGCGGGGCTTTTTTTCATGGCGCACCGCGTCGTGAAACAGCCGGCGCACGATCACGCCGCGCGCGCCAAACGCTCAAACCATTCCATATGATCGCGCCAGCATGCAATCACGGACACATGCTGTTACACCTTTGCTTCGACGCGCGCGAGAGCCGTCGTCACCAGTGCTTCGAGCAGCGGCGCGACCTTCGCGGCGAGGTTTTCATCGTACGCATAGGGCCGTTGCTCTTCCATGTAGGTGATCTGCGACAGTTCGAGTTGCACCGCATGCACGCCCTGCCCGGGCTGCCCGTATTGCCGCGTGATATAGCCGCCCTTGAAGCGGCCATTGGCGACCGCCGTATAGCCGCCGTGGCGCTCGACCAGCGCGGCCAGTTCGTCGGCCATGCCGGGCGCCGCGCTCGCCCCATTCGCGGTGCCGAAGTTGAAATCCGGCAGACGTCCGTCGAAAAACCGCGGCACGCGCGAGCGGATCGAATGCGCTTCCCACAGCAGCACCTTGCCGTGCTTCGCCTTGAGCGCCGCGAGCTCGCCGGTGAGCGCGTCGTGATACGGCTTCCAGTAGACGTCGCGACGGCGCGCGATTTCGGCGTCGCTGGGCAGGTGGCCGTCGAGATAGAGCGGCTCCTTGTCGAAGGTATCGACCGGCAGCAGGCCCGTGGTGTCCTGCCCCGGATACAGGTTCGCGCCGTCGGGCGGGCGGTTCAGGTCGATCACGTAGCGCGCGTAGGTCGGTGTCAGGATCGACGCGCCGAGGCGTTTCGCGAATGCATACAGGCGATCGAGATGCCAGTCGCAATCGTCGGTGCGTTGCGCGAGGGGCGTCATCGTCGCGGCGATGTCGGCGGGGATTTGCGTGCCCAGATGCGGGATCGAGATCAGAAGCGGCAGGCTTCCCTGATGCAGCGAGAAAACCGGCGTGAGGTTCGACGCAGTCATGTCAGTCCAGAATCGGGGGATCGGAGAATCGGTTCGGCGGGTCATGGCGTTATTTGAGCAGCTCCACGAGCGCCGTGCGATAGCGCGCATACGCGCCCTCTTCGTCTCGATGCCTGCGATCATCGACGACCTTGACGCCGCCTGCATAAACATCGCGGATCGGCGTCTCGCCATGCTCGCAGAAGACGACGCCCGACAGCCACGCCTGCGGCGCATGTTCGGCGATGCTCGAATGCTCGGCGTCGAGCACGAGCCAGTCCGCGCGATGGCCCGGCAGCAACGCACCGACCGCGCGGCCGGTCGCACGCGCGCCGCCGTCGAGCGCGGCCGCGTACAGACCATCCGCGACATGCGGGGCTCGCGCCGAGGCCAGCACGTTGCGCTGCCGGCGTGTCAGACGCTGGCCGTATTCGAGCAGTCGCAACTCGGCACGCCAGTCGACGCCGATATGGCTGTCCGAGCCGACGCCGATGCGGCCGTGCGCGGCGAGATAGTCGTGCGCGGGAAAGATGCCGTCGCCGAGATTGGCCTCGGTGCTTGGACACAAACCCGCGACCGCGCCGCTCTTCGCGAGCGCGAGCGTTTCGTTCGCATCGACATGGGTGGCGTGCACCAGACACCAGCGGCCGTCCACATCGAAACGATCGAGCAGCCATTGCACCGGCCGCGCGCCTTCGGTTTCGAGGCATGCGTCGACTTCGGCGGTCTGTTCGGCAATATGAATATGCACGGGCGCGCTGGCATCGATGCCGCCAAGCAACGCGCGCAACGACGCCTGCGGCACCGCGCGCAGCGAATGCGGCGCCACCCCGTAACGCCGCGCGGTGTTTTCGGGTCGCGCCGCGCGCAGCGTACCGAGCAGATCGAGCAGGCTCTCCGGCGTATTGACGAAGCGCCGCTGATCGTCGCGCGGCGCACGCGCGCCGAAGCCGCTGAACTGATACAGCACCGGCAGCATCGTGATGCCGATGCCGCTCGCCGATGCCGCATCCACGACCCGTTGCGCAAGCTCGGCCTGATTCGCGTAGCGCCGGCCGTCCTGCGCGTGATGCACGTAGTGGAACTCGCACACCGACGTATAGCCGGCCTTCAGCATTTCGATGTAGAGCCACTGCGCGACGCTCGCGAGACCTTCCGGTGTGATGCGCGCGGCAAAGCGATACATCAGGTCACGCCAGGACCAGAAGTTATCCGTGGCGTTGGCGCGATATTCGGTCAGCCCCGCCATCGCGCGCTGAAACGCGTGCGAGTGAAGGTTCGGCATGCCAGGCATCAGCGGGCCCGCCGCTTTCGGCACACCCGGCGGCGCTTCGGGTCGATCCGGCGTGACCGCGCTCAGCGTGCCTTGCGTGTCCCATTCGAGCAGCACGTTACGGCGCCAGCCGTCGGGCAGATACGCGTGAGCGGCGAACAGCGATTGATTGGATTGCGTCATCTATCTGGCTCTGGTTCAGGTCGCACTCGACTCGCGCCGCGTATAAACGGTTTCGCCCGCGCGCACGACGCGCGCGCACAAAGGCCGGCCAATCCAGTAAGCAAGCTCGGCCAGCGAATCCACCGACCACACCGCGAAATCGGCCGCGCGACCGACTTGCAGCGCGCCGTGCTCGCCGGCTTTGCCGAGCGCGCGCGCCGCATGCGCGGTGACGCCTTGCAGCACCTCCGGCACGGTCATGCGAAACAGCGTGCTCGCCATGTTCATCATCAGCAGCAACGAAGTTGCGGGCGAGGTGCCCGGATTGCTGTCGGTCGAAAGCGCGATCGGCACCTCGTAGCGCCGCAGCAGTTCCAGCGGCGGCAACTGCGTCTCGCGAATGAAGTAGTACGCGCCCGGCAGCAGCACCGCGACGGTGCCCGCTTCTTTCATCGCGGCGACGCCGGCTTCGTCGAGAAACTCCAAATGATCCGCCGACAGCGCGCGGTGCCGCGCCGCGAGCGCCGTGCCGCCGCCGTTCGACAACTGCTCGGCGTGCATCTTGACCGGCAACGCGTAGCGCGCGGCGGCGTTGAAGACGCGCTCGCTTTGCGCCAGCGAAAAACCGATGCGCTCGCAGAACACGTCGACCGCATCGACGAGGCCCTCGTCCGCGAGCGCGGGCAGCATCGTGTTGCAGACTTCGTCGATATACGCGTCTGCGCGGCCCGCGAATTCAGGCGGCAGCGCATGCGCGCCGAGAAACGTCGTATAGACCGTGACCGGATAGCGCTCGCCGAGTTGCCGGGCGACGCGCAGCATCTTGCGCTCGCTCGCGAGGTCGAGGCCGTAGCCGGATTTGATTTCGATTGCCGTCACGCCGTCGGCGAGCAGCGGTTCGAGCCGGGCCGCGGCTTGCCGCAACAACGACGCTTCGTCCGCCGCGCGCGTCGCGCGCACCGTCGACAGAATGCCGCCGCCCTGCCGCGCGATTTCTTCGTAGCTGACACCCGCGAGACGCTGTGCGAATTCGTCCGCGCGCTGGCCGCCGTACACAAGGTGCGTATGACAATCGATCAGGCCCGGCGTCACCCACGCGCCGCGCAGATCTTCGCGCGGCCATCCGGCGTATTGCGCGGGAAGTTCGGCAGCCGCGCCGAGCCACGCGATGCGGCCGTCTTCGACCGCGATCGCGGCATCGGCAACGGTGTGGCGAGGATCGCCCTGCGCACACAGGTTCAGGTGATGCCAGAGAGTTTGCTTCATCGCGTGTAGTGAATCGTGATCGCGAGCACCGCGCCCTCGCCCGCCAGTGCGCAGGCTAGCGCGTTCGGCCCGTCGATGCGCAGCGTGTCGCCGCTGTCGAGCCGCACAGCCTGCGCGTGCTCGGCGGCCAAGGGGACCGTGACCGTGACCGCGCCGCTCGCGCAAAACAGCAGCACCACGTCGCCGTCGAGCGAGCGCGGCGCATCGGCCTGGCCGCCAGTGCGCCACACGTCCATTTCGCCCTGCGCCACGTCGCGCCGAACCATCAGGTTGAAGTCGCGCGTCGCGCCGTCGACGAGCCGCGCGTCGATGCGCGTCTCGCCGCTAAAGCGCGCGATGTCGAGCGGCTGCCGCAACGCCTGCGTCGCGACCACGCCCGCGTCGCCGATCTCATCGAGCAGCATACCCGCGCCCGAGAGCAATACGAGCGTCCGCTCGACGCCGTCGAAGCGCGAGAACGGCCCGGCCTGCTCGACATCGGCGACGCTCACGCGCCACAGGAAGTCGCTGCCCGCCGCGCCCTGCCCGCTGCCCGGCGGCGGAAACGCGGCCACCTCGCGCGTGAGCCCGCCGCCGTTTTTCCACGGCGCCGCCACGAGGCTAGCGCCGCGAATCAGCGTGACGCTTGCCATGCCGCCCGCGTCGTTGACAACGCGCACGATCAGCGGCCCAGCATCGGCAGATTCAGGCCAACTTCGCGCGCCGTTTGCTGCGCGAGTTCATAGCCCGCATCCGCGTGACGCATCACGCCGGTCGCCGGGTCGTTCAGCAGTACGCGGCCGAGGCGCTGGTGCGCGGCTTCGGTGCCGTCCGCGACGATCACGACGCCCGCGTGCTGCGAGAAGCCCATGCCGACGCCGCCGCCGTGATGCAGCGACACCCACGACGCCCCGCCTGCCGTGTTCAGCAGCGCGTTGAGCAGCGGCCAGTCGCTGACCGCGTCCGAGCCGTCCTTCATCGATTCGGTTTCGCGGTTCGGGCTCGCGACCGAACCGGTGTCGAGATGGTCGCGGCCGATCACGATCGGCGCCTTCAATTCGCCGTTTTTGACCATTTCGTTGAACGCCTGGCCGAGACGATAACGATCCTTCACGCCGACCCAGCAGATCCGCGCGGGCAGACCCTGGAACGCGATGCGTTCGCGCGCCATGTCGAGCCAGTGATGCAGATGCGGATCGTCGGGAATCAGTTCCTTGACCTTCGCATCGGTCTTGTAGATATCCTCGGGATCTCCCGACAGCGCGACCCAGCGGAACGGCCCCTTGCCTTCGCAGAACAGCGGACGGATATACGCGGGCACGAAGCCCGGGAAATCGAACGCGTTTTCCACGCCCATTTCGAGCGCCATCTGGCGGATGTTGTTGCCGTAGTCGAGCGTTGCCGCGCCGCGTTCCTGCAGCGTCAGCATGGCTTGCACCTGCCTCGCCATCGACTGCCTGGCCGGCGTGACGATGCTTTGCGGGGCGGTCTTCTGACGCTCGCGCCAGTCCTCCACCGTCCAGCCTTGCGGCAGGTAGCCGTGAATCGGGTCGTGCGCGCTCGTCTGATCGGTCACGCAGTCCGGCGTGATGCCGCGCGCGACGCACTCGGCGAACACGTCGGCGGCATTGCCGAGCAGACCGACCGACACCGGCTTGCCGCTTTGCTTCGCTGCTTCGATCATGGCCAGCGCTTCGTCGAGCGTCTTCGCTTTCCGGTCGACGTAGCGCGTTTTCAGACGGAAGTCGATGCGCGTCTCGTCGCATTCGACCGCGATCATCGAGAAGCCCGCCATCGTCGCCGCGAGCGGCTGCGCGCCGCCCATGCCGCCGAGACCGCCAGTCAGGATCCAGCGGCCCGCGGGCTCCCCGTTGAAGTGCTGGTTCGCGACCGCGAAGAAGGTCTCGTAGGTGCCTTGCACGATGCCCTGGCTGCCGATGTAGATCCAGCTGCCCGCGGTCATCTGGCCGTACATCATCAGGCCCTTGCGATCGAGTTCATGGAAATGTTCCCACGTCGCCCAGTGCGGCACGAGGTTCGAATTCGCGAGCAGCACGCGCGGCGCGTCCGCGTGCGTGCGGAACACGCCGACCGGCTTGCCCGATTGAATCAGCAGCGTTTCGTCTTCGTTCAGGTCCTTCAGCGACGCGAGGATCTGGTCGAAGCACTCCCAGTTGCGCGCGGCGCGGCCAATGCCGCCATACACGACGAGCGCGTGCGGATGCTCGGCGACTTCGGGGTCCAGATTGTTCTGGATCATCCGGTACGCGGCTTCCGCGATCCAGGTCTTGCAGGTCTTGTGCGCGCCGCGCGGTGCGCGGACCGTGCGGCTCGGATCAAGACGCGGATCGACGGGTTTCGGATCGTTCATGGTGTCCCTCGGGAGGCGTGAAGAGGTTCGATAAAGATTCGGCGCAAACGAAAAGGCGCGAAAAAACGAATTCAGAAATGACCGGTGAAGCGGTAACGGGTGCCCGGATGCCACAGATTCGCGATCGAGGCCACCTGCCCTTGCGACCACGTGCGCCGGTGCAGCACGAGACACGGCTCGCGTTCACTCATCGTCAGCAGCTCGCGCGTGATGTCGTCGGCCCCGAGCGCCTCGATGCGGTACTCGACGCGCTGCAGCGGCGCGACGCGCACGAGGTACTGGTTCGGCGTCGTGATGGTGAAATCCTGCAACGCATATTCGGGCGCGACGGCCGGGTTGACCCAGCGTTCCTCGAGCTGCACCGGCTCCTCGTTTTCGAAATGCAGCAGGCGCGAATGAAACACGGGGCTGCCCGCGCTCACCTGCATCTCTTCGGCGAGCGCCGCATCGGCGATGCTTGCGCCGATGTCGAGCACCTGTGCCTGATAGCGATGACCGCGCGCGACGATCTCATCGGAGATGCTGCGGATCGCGACCAGCGTCGACTCGTACTTGGGACGGGCGACGAAGGTGCCCGAGCCTTGTACGCGTGTGAGCACCTGTTCCGAGGTCAGCTCGCGCAACGCCCGGTTGACCGTCATGCGCGCGACGTTGAACTCGCGCGCAAGCTCGTTTTCCGAGGGAACCTGGTCGCCCTCGCCCCACTCCCCCGCGTGAATGCGCGCGAGGATGAAGTCCTTGATGCCCTGATAAGCCGGTGCGTTCATAGGTGTGATCCGTGTTCCCGGCGACTCATTGTTCCGAGGCGAACGACAACGGGCTCAGCTTCGCGATCGAGCCGGCCTGCACGAGTTTCGTGACGGCTGCGATGTCCGGCGCGAAGTAGTGGTCGAGCTCGTAGTGCGGCACGTGCTTGCGCACGAGGTCCATCACCTTCTGCAGGCTCGGGCTGGTCTTGTGCGGCGCGCGCAGATCGACGCCCTGAGCGGCGGCGAGCAGTTCGATCGACAGGATGTTCGCGGTGTTCTCGGCGATATCGCCGAGCTTGCGCGCGGCGAAAGTCGCCATCGACACGTGGTCCTCCTGGTTCGCGGACGTGGGCAGCGAATCGACCGAGGCCGGGTGCGCGAGCGTCTTGTTCTCGGACGCGAGCGCCGCCGCCGTCACGTGCGCGATCATGAAGCCGGAGTTGACGCCGCCGTCCTTGACGAGGAACGGCGGCAGGCCCGACAGTGTCGCGTCGATCAGCAGCGCGATGCGGCGTTCCGCGAGCGCGCCGATTTCCGCAGCGGCCAGCGCGAGGTTGTCGGCCGCGAACGCGACCGGCTCGGCGTGGAAGTTGCCGCCCGAGAGCACTTCGCCGGTGTCCGGGAAAATCAGCGGATTGTCGGAGACCGCGTTCGCTTCGACCAGCAGCGTTTCGGCGGCCTGACGCATCTGGTCGAGACACGCGCCCATCACCTGCGGCTGGCAGCGCAGGCTGTACGGGTCCTGCACCTTGTCGCAGTGGGCGTGCGACACGTTGATCGCCGAGCCTTGCAGCAGCGAGCGATAAGCCGCCGCCGCGTCGATCTGACCTCGATGGCCGCGCAGTTCGTGGATGCGCGCGTCGAACGGCTTGACCGAGCCCATCGCCGCGTCGACGGACAGCGCGCCGGCGACGAGCGCCGTGCGGTACAGGTCTTCGATCGCGAACATGTTGTAGAGCGCGAGCGCGGCCGAGGCCTGCGTGCCGTTCAGCAGCGCCAGACCTTCCTTCGCCTGCAACGTGAGCGGCTTCAGGCCGACGAGTGCGAGGCCTTCGGTAGCCGGGATGCGCTCGCCTTTCGCGAACACTTCGCCGACGCCGAGCAGGATCGCCGACATATGCGCGAGCGGCGCGAGGTCGCCCGATGCGCCGACCGAGCCCTTGACCGGGATCACCGGCAGCACGTCGGCGTTGAACAGTGCGATCAGCGCTTCCATCACTTCGCGGCGGATGCCCGAGTGGCCGCGGCCGAGGCTCGACAGCTTCAGCGCCATCAGCAGACGCACGACCGGGCGCGACATCGGCTCGCCGACGCCGACCGCATGCGACAGCACCAGATTGCGCTGCAGCAGTTCGAGTTGATCGCGCGGAATGTGCGTGCTGGCGAGGCGGCCGAAGCCGGTATTGATGCCGTAGGCCGGCTCGCCCCTGGCGGTGATCTCGGCGACGGCCTGCGCGCACGCGTCGATAGCGGCATGGCTGGCGGGATCGAGTTCAAGCGTGACCGGCTCACGCGCGATCTGGCGCAGTTGCGGGAGGGTCAGGCAGCCGGGCTTCAGAATCATGGTTGTCGTCCTGTCTATACAAGTTCAAGTAAGTCTATCGGGCGAGTCTTGTATATACAACTTATTTTTTAAATATCGTGCCTCGGGATTTCCATAGTTTGCGGCTTCGTTCAGGCGGAAAATCCCCCGCTGGCGCACGGCTAGGGGGTGCCGCGGTTGGGGCGTCGAGTCGGCATGGCCGCCGCGCTCGAGTCCGAGACTTGTATATACACCTGGTGGTGGAATTAGAGCGTGACGACCGTAATCCGTGTAAGCGCAGCCGTCGAGAATTCGTAATCTCGTTTCGATAGAATCGCGCGGACGTGACGGTGCGATTCGCACCGTCACACCTGAGCCCGGATTCGAACGATGCCCCTCGCGCTGGACTTCTACTGGCTGACCAACCTGCTGGCGATTCTGTTCGTCGTCGCGTGCCTGTACGACACGCGCTACGACGAATACGGCGTATTGACGCTCTCCGCCGCGGCGATGGGCCTCGTCGTGATGGCGATCGAGGTATTTCTCAAACCCGCCTTCGATATGGCGCTGTAGCGCTGAACGCGCCTCGCCATTTCACACCGTGTACGATCCGCACGCCGGGCAAGCCGCGTGCACATGGTCGTCATAGCGGTCGTGATGCCTGACCCAGTCGGTCAGATTGCTTTTCTCGTTGCGCCCTTTCGGCGTGATATCCAGATGCGCGTACGTGTTCAGGAAGCGCTCGTCGCCGCGCCCATAGCATGAGTATGTGTGGTACACGTCGCCGTTTTCGTCCTTGTAGAACACGCTGTGACCGTGCTGCTCGTCGATGCCGACGTCCTGCTCGCTGAAGTTGTAGAACGCCTTTTTGCTCGCCAGCTCCTCGGGCGTGAACGACACGTGGTAGTCGAAATTGAACTCGCTGCCGCTCGACGACACCCACGGAAAGGTCCATCCCATGCGCCGTTTGAATGCGTCGATCTTCGCGAGCGGCGCATGCGATACCGTCACATAGCTGACGTCGTGATGGACGAGGTGCGTGAGAATGCCACTCATATGGTCCGACAGGAACGAGCAGCCGACGCACCCCTCCTGCCAGTCCGGTCCCATCATGAAGTGATAGACGATCAGTTGACTGCGGCCGTCGAACAGCTCCGCGAGCGTCCTGGGACCCTCTGGCGTATCGAACGTATAAAGCTTCTCGACCTTGACCCACGGCAATTCGCGACGCTTGCGCGCGAGTTCGTCGCCGGCGCGCATATGCGCTTTTTCCTCGGCGAGCAGCGCGCGGCTCGCGGCGAGCCATTCTTCCCGACTGCCGATGCGATGTTGCAGTTCCATCTGCGTCTCCTTTCCTGCGGATGCAGGCTTGACCATAAGCTTATGGTTTAGAAACGCCGAGGCCAAAGTCAAGGGCCCGCTACGAATTCAGATCGCCCAGCCGCCGAGATAGAACCCCGCCAGCACCGCCGCGATCGCCACGGTCCCCGCGTTGAGCTTGCGATACTCGCCGCTGACGACCCGCCCGATCACGAGCGTCGCGAAGCCGAGCATGATGCCGGTCACGATGTTCGCAGTGAGCACGATGAACACCGCGCACACGAGCCCCGCCATCGCGTCGACCATGTCGTCCATATGGAGCTTGCTCACGTTCGACAACATCAGCAGCCCCACGTACATCAGCGCGGGCGCGGTCGCATACGCAGGCACCAGCGCGGCGAGCGGCGAGAAGAACATCACGACGAGAAACAGCAGACCGACGACGGCCGCCGCCATCCCGGTCTTCGCGCCCGCCGCGACGCCGACCGTCGACTCGATATACGCGGCCGCCGGCGCGCCGCCGAGCAGCCCCGAGAAGATCGAGCTCAGCGAATCGGCGGTCAGCGCGCGGCCGCCGTTGATGATGCGGCCGTTCTCGTCGAGCTGCCCCGCCTGGCCCGCGACCGCGCGGATCGTGCCGGTCGCGTCGAATACGGCGGTCATCACGAGCGCGAGCACGCTCGGCAGCACCGCCATCGACAGCGCGCCCCGCACGTCCATCGCACCGATCAGCGACGCATGACCGGGCGCGCTCAACGACGGCACCGCGAACACCCCGTGAAACGCGACGGCCGGATCGATCGCGAGGCCGATTGCCGAGATCGCCACGATCACGATCAGGATCGAGCCCGGCACGCGCCGCCGCACGAGCCCGAAGATCACGGCCAGTCCGGCGACCGACATCAGCGCCGGCAAGGCGGTGATATTGCCGAGCGACACCGGCAAGCCGGCGCCCGGATTCTTGACGACGAGCCCGACGTCGTTCGCGGCGATCAGCAGCAGGAACAGACCGATGCCGATCCCGGTGCCGTGCGCGATGCCCGCCGGCAGGTTGCGCAAGATCCACGAGCGCACGCCGGTCACGGAGATCGCGGTAAACACGACGCCCATCAGGAACACGGCGCCGAGCGCGACGCTCGGATGGAGGCCTTTGCCGAGCACGAGCCCGAAGGCGGTGAACGCGGTCAGCGAGATCGCGCAGCCGATCGCGATCGGCAGACGCGCCCACACGCCCATCAGCAACGAACCGAACGCGGTGGTCAAACAGACCGCGACGAACACCGCGCTGGTGTCGAAGCCCGCTTTGCCGAACATGCCCGGCACGACGAACACGGAATAGACCATCGCGAGGAAAGTCGTCACGCCAGCGACGAACTCCCGACGCTGCGTGCTGCCGCGCGCGGATATGTCGAAGTAGCGGTCGAGAAAGCCCTTGCCGCGCGGTGCTCCGGTGTCGAAGGATTCGCTCGCGACGTCGGGATTCGCGAGGATCTGCGGTTCCATCATGATGAGTGCCTCCTTTATCAGCGTGCTGAAACGGCGGCTACGGCGGCCGTCATCAGGTTCGTCTCGTGGATGCGTTGGTGTGGGTAGCGCTTTGCTGAGGCGAAATGTAGGTGAAGACAACCATGAGCCCAATCGCATGAACCGCATGCCGGGCATGTCGCGCGACTTATGAGTTCTGCGCGACAGTTGGTCGCGCGAGCGCGCCGCGCGTTTACACCTACGTCATTCGGCCTGCGGCGAAAACGCGCCGAAGCCGCATCGGCGGCGAGATTCCTGGCACGGGGTGTGCAGCGCGATGCCGCCGGACTGCCGGCAAAACAGCCTGCGAAAGACGGCCCCGCGCGGCAGCGCGGGTTAAACTCTGGGCCGTACCCGATCCAACCGCGGCGGCTCATTGCGCCCGTCCGCACCAGCCCGTGGAGTTTTTCCTGATGACTGGCGGTTTTCCGCGCCCCGTCCGGCGCCTGCCGATTGTCGCGCCTGGACCGTTTGGTCCGCTCGATTCGCCTGATCTGTTCCGTCTGTTCCGCTTGCTGTGCGCCGTGGCCGCGCTGCTCGCGCTCGCCGCGCTGTCCGGTTGCAGCGCGCTGCTGTGGGGTACGCAGCAGGCGCCGATCGTCGAGGCGACCGTGATGCCGGTCGAGCCGGCGAGCGCGCCTGTCGCCGCTTCGGCGCCGGAGCCGGTCGAGACCGAGGCGAACGAGGGTCCCGAGCAGAAGAAACCGAAGAAGCCGGCCGTCAAGCCGCACAAGGTCGAACCGCCGCCGCCCGTCGTCGCGCCGGCCCCGCCGCCGCCCCCGCCCCCGCCGCCGCTGATCGTGCTGCGCACGATCGAGCGCAGCGACGCGCGCACGCTGCTCGACAGTCAGGTGCAAAAGCCCGACGGCAAGGTGGTGGGCCGCGCGATCGACATGACCGCCGACGCGGCCGGCAAGCCACGCGAGATGGTCGTCAATCTGCTGGGCTTCCTCGGCGTCGGCGACCGCAAGGTGAACTTCCCGTGGGGTACCTTCCACTTCACGCCGACGGCAAAAGGCGCGCCGATCACGCTGAACGCGACCGCCGTGCCGAGCACGACGACCAAATCGAACGTGCCTGAACTGGCGCTCCTCGATGCGACCGTCGAGCGCGCGAACGGCGCGAAGGTGGGTCGCGTGGTGGACGTGCTGATCGATGCCAACGCGCAGCCACAGGCGATCGTGCTCGACGTGAGCGGCATGGTCAGCACCGACCGGCGCACGATCGCCGCGAACTGGTCGGCGCTGCGCTTCGTCACGCGCGACAAGGAGCTGCATCCGCAGCTCGATCTGAGCGACGCGCAGATCAACGCGACGCCGCCCTACGCGACCGGCAAGCCGATCCGCGCAGTGTCGCCCGCGCCGCCTGCCGCGCCCCCCGCGGCGAGCGCCGCGACCGCGGCCTCCGCGCCGCCGACGGCGTCGACGGCCCTTCCGGTTTCCAACGCACGGGCGGTCCGATGACGGTCCGCACTCTGGTCACGGCGCGAAGCCTGCGCGCGCTCGATTGGCTCAACTTCTTCGTCGCCAACGTGCAGACGGGCTTCGGACCGTTCATCGCGTCGTACCTCGCGTCGCACAAATGGACCCAGGGCGAGATCGGCATGGTGCTGTCGGTCGGCACGATCAGCGCGATGGTGAGCCAGGTGCCGGGCGGCGCCGCGGTCGACGCGCTGCGCAACAAGAAGGCAGCGGCCGCGTGGGCGATCGGCGCGATCATCCTGAGCGCGATGCTGCTCGCGATGAGCCCGACCGTGCTGCCGGTGATCGCCGCCGAGGTGTTCCACGGTTTCGCGAGCTGCATGCTGACGCCGGCGCTCGCCGCGATTTCGTTCGCGCTGGTGGGGCGCGCGAATCTCGGCGACCGGCTCGGGCGCAATGCGCGCTGGGCGTCGATCGGCAGCGCGGTCGCGGCCGGACTGATGGGCCTGTTCGGCGAGTACTACACGCCGCGCGCGGTGTTCTTTCTGACCGCGGGCCTCGCGGTTCCCGCGCTGATCGCGCTCGCGATGATCCAGCGCACCGACACGATCGAGCTGCCAAAGGCGGCGCCCACTCCGGAGCAACTCGAACGGCGCGAAAGCCTGCGCGAGCTGCTGCGCGACCGGCGCATGCTGCTGTTCGCGGCGTGCATCGTGCTATTCCACTTGTCGAACGCGGCCATGCTGAACCTGGCCGCCGGCGAAGTAACGGCCGGCATGGGTGACAACGTGCAGCTCGTGATCGCGGCGTGCATCATCGTGCCGCAGGCGATCGTGGCGATCATGTCGCCGTGGGTGGGGCGCTCGGCCGAACGCTGGGGCCGCCGACCGATCCTGCTGCTCGGCTTCTCCGCGCTGCCGATCCGCGCGCTGCTGTTCGCGGGCATCAGCAGTCCCTATCTGCTCGTGCCGGTGCAGATGCTCGACGGTTTGAGCGCCGCGGTGTTCGGTGTGATGCTGCCGCTGATCGCCGCCGACGTGGCCGGCGACAAGGGCCGCTACAACCTGTGCATCGGCCTGTTCGGGCTCGCGGCCGGCATCGGCGCGACGCTGAGCACGACGGCGGCGGGCTTCGTCGCCGATCGTTTCGGCAATGCGGTGAGCTTCTTCTGCCTCGCGGCGGCGGGCGCGCTCGCGGTGCTGCTGGTGTGGGCGGCGATGCCCGAGACGCGCGACGCCCCGGCGGCCAGCAACGGCAATGGGGACGGCGCGGCCGTGACCGATCGCGGAAAGTCGGCGGCGAGGTGAGATCGCGCAAGGCAATCTGGACCTGTCGGAACGCACGGAGGAAGGGGCCGCCTCGCTACAGGAGACGGCCGCCAGCATGGAGCAGATCACCGCGACGGCAAAACAGAACGCCGGGAATGCACGTCAGGCCAATAGCCTTGTGACCACCGCAAAGGCGGCGACCGAGCTCGGCGGTTCAGCCGTGCAGGAAGTCGTCGAGACGATGGGGCAGATTTCAGATCAGTCTGTTCGGATCGCTGACATCACCGCCGTGATCGAAAGCATGGCGACTCGCTCGAGGTCGGCGGTATCGGTGTTCCGGCTTGCCACTTGACCCGCCAATTCAATCAGAAAGTCAATCCAGAAACTCGCTCGCGCGCTTTCTCAGCATCGCGCTGAAATCGTCGAGCCAGCCGATCGACAGGCGCCAGCTCTGCCAGTAAAGATCGACGTCGATATGCCTGCCCGGCGCGATCTCGACCAGTTCGCCGCGCGCCAGATGCCCCGCGATCATCCGCTCGGGGCACATGCCCCAGCCAAGGCTCATCACGCACGCGCGCAGAAAACCAGCGACGTGCGGAATCCAGTGCAACGGCGGATCGAGCTCCGCGCGCGTGATGCGTCGCATGAAACGTTTTTGCAGTTGATCCTTCGGATTGAAGTCGACGCACGGCGTGCGCCGCAGGCTCTCGCGCGTGACGCCATTAGCGAAGTAGCGCGCGCGAAACGCGGGCGAGCAGACCGCGAGGTAACGCATGCGGCCGAGGCGCGTCGAGCGGCAGCCCTGTACCGGTTCGGCCTGCGTCGTGATCGCGCCCTGCACGCTGCCGTCGCGAATACGCTGCGCGGTGTAGTCCTGATCGTCGATCACGAGGTCGAGCAGCATCTCGCGTTCGACACAGAACGGCGCGACCGCATCGATGAACCAGGTGCCGACGCTGTCGTCGTTGACGGCGACGCGCAATGCCGGCCACGGCCCCACGAGCGCGCCGGGCAATGCCGGCAAGCGGCCGTTCAGTTCCGCTTCGAGCAGTTGGACGCGCTCGGTATGGCGGCACAGCAGCGCGCCGGAAGCGGTCGCCACGCAGGGCTGGCCGCGCTTCACGAGCACGCTGCCGACGCGCTCCTCGAGCAGCTTGACCCGCTGCGATACGGCAGACGGCGTGATATTGAGCTCGCTCGCAGCACGATCGAACGAGCCGTGGCGCACCACGGCGGCCAGCGCGCCGAGCAAGGCATAGTCGAGCATTAGCGTTCCTTAATCTGCATTAAGTAAATTAGCTTCTCTTACGAGACGCGAACCCGCAGACTAGCGCTGTCGCTTTTCCCCGTCCATCCCCACTGCTCCCGTCTTCCGGACCGCTTATGAACTGGTCGTCTTTTTCTCATGGCGCGGCGCTGTGCGCGTCGCTGATCGTAACGATCGGCGCGCAGAACGCATTCGTGCTGCGGCAGGGCATCATGCGCTCGCACGTCGGCAAGATCGTGCTGTTGTGCACACTGTCGGACTTCGTCCTGATCGGCGCGGGCGTCGGCGGCGCCGCGGTACTGATGGAGCGCTACCCGAACTTCGTGCACGCGATGCTCTACGTCGGGCTCGGGTATCTCGCCTGGTTCGGCGTCAGCGCGCTCTCGCGCGCGCTGCGGCCGGGACACGCGGTGCTCGACGCTTCGAGCGGCGCCGCCGCCGATCAGGCGCCGCCCGCGCAACGTGCGCTGCCGATCGTGCTGATGACGCTCGCGTTCACATGGCTCAATCCGCACGTCTATCTGGACACGTTCCTGCTGATCGGCACGGCCGGTGCGCGCGAGCCGGAAGGCGCACGGATCGCCTTCGCGATTGGAGCGATGATGGTCAGCGCTGTGTGGTTCGTCGCGCTCGGCTACGGCGCGCGCATGCTTGCGCCGCTGTTTCGCCGCGCGAGCGCGTGGCGTGTACTCGATGGCGCCATCGGCAGCATGGTGTTGCTGCTCGCGGTGACCCAGTTGCGTTGAAATTTCGACGCGAGCCCACGCCGTCCGGCGTCTTGTGCATTGTTCCTGCCATTGCCGACTCGTTGCCCCCGCGCCCGTGCGAACGTGAAGGTCGGGGCAAATGAAGCGGTGGCACATCTATTGCTGAATCCCGCTCGCCGGCATCTCGCACGCGAAGCCGCGTGACGTACGCAACGGATCGCCGGTCCGACGTCGGTTCAACAATCCACCGGTGGAGGCACCATGCTTCGATACGCTGTGATTTTCTTCATCATCGCCATCATCGCCGCCGTGTTCGGCTTTGGGGGCATTGCGGCGGGCGCAACCGAAATCGCCAAGGTGTTGTTCTTCATCTTCGTCGTCATCTTCCTCGTCACCCTGTTGATGGGCTTGATCCGACGGTGACGCCGCAGCGGTTGCAATACTTGCCGCAGGGTATTGCAATCGCTGCCGACGGCGCGAACAAATATCGCAAGACTCACATGCCAATCACTCGATGTTTTCGGCTTCGTAGAGACGGCGGCCGGCCGCATCCTTGCTGCCGAGGATCGGCTCAAAGTCGATCGGCCACTCGATGCCGATGTCGGGATCGGACCACAGCAGGCAGCGTTCGAGCTCGGGAAACCAGTACTCGGTGGTTTTCCACACGCACTCGGCGACGTCGGAAAGCACAACGAAACCGTGCGCGAAACCGGGCGGCACCCAGATCTGCCGGTGGTTGGCCGCGCTCAGATACTCGCCGCTCCACTTGCCGAAGTTCGGCGAGTTGAGGCGCACGTCAACCGCGACGTCGAAGATCTCGCCGCGCACGACGCGCAACAGCCGTCCCTGGGGGCGCTGCACCTGGTAGTGCAAGCCGCGCAGCACGCGATGCACCGCGCGCAAATGACGGTCCTGCACGAAGTTGAAACCCTGCGCGACGTCGTCCGAAAACTCGTCCGCGCTGAAACTCTCGAAGCAGAAGCCGAACTCGTCGACGAACACTTCCGGCTCGATCAGTTTCACTTCCGGCAATGCCGTCGCCATGACCGTGTTGCCCATCGCCAATGTGCTCGTAAAAAGGCAGGCCAGCGAAGATACGACCGCTAACGCGGCCGCGTCCGACCGACGAGGCGCACTGGCGGCGCGCTCGCCCAATCGCATGCTAAAGATACATGCTACGCCTCAGTGGCCGCCCGGCTGCGGGCGCGGTACTCGGTTGGCGACAATGCCATGCGCTTGCGGAAAATTTTGGCGAGACGATCGCCGTTACCGGTGCCGCTGCGACGCGCGATCTTGTCGACCGGCAACTCGGTCTCGGTCAGGAAGTTGCACGCGATGCGCAGCCGCACCTGCAGCAGGTAGTCCGATGGCGTGACCTGCATCTCGTGCTTGAAGCGGCGCAGAAAATTACGCTCGCTCATTGCGGCGACCTGCGCGGCATCGGCGACCGATACCGGACGGTCGCAGTTCGCCTCCATCCAACGCGCGGCCGCGCGAATCTTTTCGGCGACGCTCAGCGTGCCGCCCTCGGCCGGCAGCGGCACCCACGTCGCGGCCATGCCGGGCATCACGCGATCGGCGACGCTGCGCGCGATCTCGGCGCCCAGGTCGCGCTTGATGAACATCAACGCGCTGCGCGCGCAGTCGTGACGGTCGTTGGCCGCGCTGAACGCGCCTTCGCTTGCGTTCGCGCCGGGATAGCGGCTCATCAGGCCATCATGCTCGGTCGGGCCGGCCGCTTCGAGCACGAGGCGTCCCTCGCCGATGGTTTCGATCGCGCGCGTGCGCGATTGCACCGCGCGCAGCCAGTTCAGCAGGCGTTCGTCGCGGGCGGCCACGTGGGCGCCGTAGCCGCCCGCGATGAACAGCGCGTCGAAGCCGCCGCCAAAGCGTGTGTCGATGCGGTCGGTCCAGATGCGCGCCGACGATGAACTGGCGACATTGCCGCCCTCCATCGACAGGAATTGGACTTCGTAAGGCGGATCTTCGCCGGCTCGCGTGCCCGCGAACTCATTGGCGGTCTGAAACATTTCAACGACGGTGCCCGGGCCGAGCAGCCAGAAGCCATCGAACAGTAGGATGCCGATTCGCCGCACTGCAGTACGGACGTTCACGGCGGGCGTGTGTGGCCACGTAATTCTGGTTGGATCAAGGTGCATGTGCGGCATGATCTTTCCCCAAGCGGTCATACATTGTGGACCCTAATGCCCCGTAACCAAACGAGACGAGAGAATGCGTTTATTCGGCGGAAAAGCGAAGTCGCGCCGCATAAAGGAATAACCGTGATGTTAGCGGAATGGTCCGCTATAGTAAATTTGAAAAACGGTTTTCATCACGAAATTTAATGTCTGAGGAAAACCGTGATGGAGTATTCGATATGAACATCCCGCCGAGGCAGGATACGGCGGTAAGCCCGTGCGGGCCCTGATATCGATAACTTACCGCCGGGCCTTTACGGACGCCGCTTTCCCGTATTCAGAGAAAGCTTCCGGTAATGCGAAGCGTGTTGATTGGCGCTACCGAGTACGTTTCTTGCGGACTTCAAAAATGTTTCAGTCGTGAACTGCTTATCGCCCGATAATGCCATCGCGATTTCGCTTTCTATTCGCAAGGCAAGAATTTATGGCCCTCGGCATTAGTCATTTCCGTTGTATTTATTCTACGCCGCAAATTAATATCCAAATGCGCGTTTATCATGCGTTCAAAAACGTTTCAAAATTGAAACATCGCTGAACGATTTTGTATGACTTAACCCCACGCGCACGCTACCTGAAGTTCACCAGAGACGATTGAATGCGGTGCAGCAATCGCGCGTGGCGGGCAAGCCATGAGGCACTGCCGCGCCAGCGCACGTCACTTTATTTCAACCGTTCGTTCCTTCGCCGGCAAGCGTCGCCGTTGCCGCCGTGCGCGCGAGCACCGGCCGCAAGGCGGCGCCCGTATGACTCGCGACGACGCGCGACAGGCTTTCGGGATCCGTCGCGGCGACGATCGTGCCGCCGCCTACCCCGCCCTCCGGACCGAGGTCGATGATCCAATCCGCCTCGGCGATCACGTCGAGGTCGTGCTCGATGACGACCACGCTATGCCCGCCATCCACGAGCCGATGCAGCACGCGAATCAGCCTCGCGACGTCCGCCATATGCAGGCCGACCGTCGGCTCGTCGAGCACGTAGAGCGTGTGGGGCGGTTTCTGGCCGCGCCGCGTGATGTCGTCGCGCACCTTGCTCAGCTCGGTGACGAGCTTGATGCGCTGCGCCTCGCCGCCCGACAGCGTTGGCGACGGCTGGCCGAGCGTCAGATAGCCGAGCCCGACGTCCTTCATCAGTTGCAGCGGATGCCCGATGTTCGTGATCGACGCGAAGAATTCGACCGCTTCGTCGATCTCCATGGTCAGCACGTCGCCGATGTTCTTGCCGCGCCACGTGACCGCGAGCGTCTCCGGATTGAAGCGCTGGCCGTGGCAAACGTCGCACGGCACCTTCACGTCGGGCAGGAAGCTCATGCCGATCGTGCGCACCCCCTGGCCCTCGCATGCGGGGCAGCGGCCTTCGCCGGTATTGAACGAGAAACGTGATGCGGTATAGCCGCGCGCGCGTGCCTCCAGCGTGCCCGCGAACAGCTTGCGGATCGCATCCCATACGCCGATGTAGGTGGCGGGACACGAACGCGGCGTTTTGCCGATCGGCGTCTGATCGACTTCGAGCACGCGGTCGATGCTTTCCCAGCCGGTGACCGAATCGCAGCCTTGCCACGTGTGCGTGACGTGGAGCGGTGCGCGCGGCGCGGTGCGCGCGAGCACGCTCGAGCGCCGGTTCGCGGCCGGCTTCTCCTCGGCAGCCGCCCGCGCGCGCCGCGTGGCCGGCGACGACAGCACAGAGCGCCCGACCGCATCGAGCAGATTGGTCATCAGCACGTCGCGCGCGAGCGTCGACTTGCCCGAGCCGCTGACGCCCGTCACCGCGACGAGCCGCGCGAGCGGAATGCCGACCGTCACGTCGCGCAGGTTATGGAGCTTGCCGCCATGCACGGTCAGCCAGTTCTCCGGCACCGCGGCTGCGCGCTTGCCCGGCGCGACGACTTGGCGACGCGGCTGCAGCGGATGCACGATCGGCTGCGCGAGGAAGCGCCCGGTCAGCGAGTCGGGCTGCGCGGCCAGGTCGGCGACATTGCCTTGCGCGATCAGCGTGCCGCCGCGCTTGCCCGCGCCCGGCCCGATATCGATGATGTGATCGGCGCGCCGGATCGTATCTTCGTCATGCTCCACGACGACGAGCGTATTGCCCTTGTCGCCGAGCTTGCGCAACGCGTTCAGCAGGATCTGGTTGTCGCGCGGATGCAAGCCGATGGTCGGCTCGTCGAGTACGTAGCACACGCCCTGCAGGTTGCTGCCAAGCTGCGCGGCAAGCCGGATACGCTGCGCTTCGCCGCCCGACAAACTCGGCGCCGCGCGATCGAGGCTCAGGTAGCCGAGCCCGACTTCTTCGAGAAACTGCAACCGGCTGCCGATTTCGCTGACCACGTCACGCGCGATTTCGGCGTCGCGGCCCGTCAGGTGCAGCGAATCGATCCACGCGCGTGTGTCGGACACGGTCCATTGCGCGACGTCGACGATCGCCTGCGAGTCGAACGTCACCGCACGCGCGACTGGGTTCAGACGCGTGCCCGCGCAATCGGGACATGGCTCGTCGACGAGCCCTTCCGGTTCCTGCTCCTCCGACGGCAAGCTCTGTTCACGGCCGCGATTGTCGTCGACGACGATGGTGTCGTCGTACGCGGCGCGTTGTTCGCGTGTGAGCGACAGCCCCGTGCCGACGCAGCTCGTGCACCAGCCATGCTTGCTGTTGTACGAGAACATGCGCGGATCGAGCTCGGGGTAGCTCGTGCCGCATACCGGGCACGCTCGCCTCGTCGACAGCACCTTCACGCCGCCGAGCTTCGCGGTGGAACGGCCGCCGTTGATCGCGTCGTGCAGGCCGTCGAGCGGCGCGAGCAGATGCATGACGCCCTTGCCGATCTCGAGTGTCTGATCGAGCGCTTCACGCAGCTCGGCTTCGTGATCGGCCGATACGACGAGGTCCGCAACCGGCAACTCGATCGTGTGTTCGCGGAAGCGGTCGAGCTTCGGCCACGGATCGACCGGCACGAACTCGCCGTCCACACGCAGATGCGTATTGCCGCGCGCCTTCGCCCATTTCGCGAGGTCGGTATAGACGCCCTTGCGGTTCACGACGAGCGGCGCGAGGAAGCCGACATGCTGGCCCTTGTGATCGCGCAGCAACTGCGCCGCGATTGATTCGGCGCTTTGCGACGTGACCGGCGTGCCGTCGTGAATGCAGTGCTGCAAGCCGAGCTTCACGTACAGCAGGCGCAGGAAGTGCCACACCTCCGAGGTCGTCGCGACGGTACTCTTGCGGCCGCCGCGCGAGAGCCGCTGCTCGATCGCGACGGTCGGCGGAATGCCGTATACCGCATCGACTTCGGGCCGGCCGGCCGGCTGCACGATCGAGCGCGCATACGCGTTCAACGATTCGAGATAGCGCCGCTGGCCTTCGTGGAACAGGATGTCGAACGCGAGCGTCGATTTGCCGGAGCCCGACACGCCGGTGATCACGTTGAACTTGCCGTGCGGAATGTCGACGTCGAGCGCCTTCAGGTTGTGCTCGCGCGCGTTGACGATGCGCACCACGTCCTCGCCTTCGATCGCCCGCCGCGCGCGGGCCGCGTTCAGCGCCTTCTGCAGCGGGATGCCCTGGGGTTCCGTTGCGGCTGCCGTGTCCATCGTGCGGTCGTAATGCAGCAGCGCCTCGCCGGTATGCGACTCGGCGCACGCCTTCACTTCGTCCGGCGTACCCGCGCACAACACGCGGCCGCCGCCGTCGCCGCCTTCGGGGCCGAGATCGATGATCCAGTCGGCCGCGCGGATCACGTCGAGATTGTGCTCGATCACGATCAGCGAATGACCGCTCGCAAGCAGCTTGCCGAACGCCTGCATGAGCTTCGCAATGTCGTCGAAATGCAGACCCGTGGTCGGTTCGTCGAACATGAACAGGCGCTTCGCAACCGCCTGCTTCGTGCCGCGCACCTGCGCCGATTCCGCCAGAAAGCCCGCGAGCTTGAGCCGCTGCGCCTCACCGCCCGACAGCGTCGGCACCGGCTGGCCGAGCTTCACGTATTCGAGCCCGACATCGACGATCGGCTGCAGCACGCGCAATACTTCGGCGTCCTGCGCGAAGTACGCGGCGGCCTCGCTGACGGTCAGTTCGAGCACGTCGGCGATGCTCAACGCGCGCGCGGGCGTGCCTCGTTCGATCTTCACTTCGAGGATTTCCGCGCGATAACGGCGCCCGTCGCAATCGGGGCAACGCAGGTACACGTCGGAGAGGAACTGCATTTCGATGTGCTCGAAGCCCGAGCCGCCGCAGGTCGGGCAGCGGCCGTCGCCCGAGTTGAAGCTGAACATGCCGGGGCCGTAGCCGCGCTGCTGCGCAAGCGGCGCCTTCGCGAACAGCTTGCGGATTTCGTCGAACGCGCCGACGTAGCTGGCCGGATTCGAGCGCGCGGTCTTGCCGATCGGCGACTGGTCGACGAACACGACGTCCGTGACCTGGTCGGCGCCCTTCAGCGCCGTGAACGCGCCCGGCGCTTCGGTGGCGAGGCCGAAGTGGCGCGCCATGGCCGGATACAGCACGTCCTGCAGCAGCGTCGATTTGCCGGAACCCGACACGCCGGTCACGCAGACGAGCCGCTGCAGCGGAATCGCCACCGTGACGTCGCGCAGATTGTGTTCGCTCGCGCCTTCGAGCACGATGCGCGGCGTGCCCGCATCGACCGGACGACGCGACCAGTGCGCGGCATCGGCGACATGGCGCCGGCCGCCAAGGTACTCGCCGGTCAGCGTGCCGGACGAACGGATCGCCTCGGGCGCGCCGTCGAAAATGATCGAGCCGCCGCGCTCGCCCGGCCCCGGCCCCATGTCGATCAGCCGGTCCGCCGCGAGCATCACCGACGGATCGTGCTCGACCACGACGAGCGTATTGCCCGCGTCGCGCAGGCGATGCATCGCCTCGACGATGCGATTCAGGTCGCGCGGATGCAGGCCGATGCTCGGCTCGTCGAGCACGAACAGGGTTTTGGTCAGCGACGTGCCGAGCGCCGTGGTCAGGTTGATGCGCTGCACCTCGCCGCCCGACAGGGTGCGACTTTGCCGGTCGAGCGTCAGATAGCCGAGGCCGACGTCGCATAGGTATTTGAGGCGCGTGCGCACCTCGGCGAGCAGCAGCTTCAGCGCGTCGTCGAGCAACGCGCTCGGCAGCGTGATGTCGTCGAAGAAACGGCGGATGCGCTCGATCGGCATCAGCATCAGGTCGTGCACGGTCAGGCCCGGCAACGCTTCGAGCTGCGCGCGCGACCACTCTACGCCGCGCGGCATGAAGCGTTGCGCGGGCGCGAGCACCTCGTTCGCGTTCGCCTTGCTGCCAAGGCGCCACAGCAACGATTCGGTTTTCAGGCGTGCGCCGCCGCAGGTCTCGCACGGCGTGTAGCTGCGGTACTTCGACAGCAGCACGCGGATATGCATCTTGTACGCCTTCGATTCGAGATAGTCGAAGAAGCGTTTGACGCCGTACCAATGCGTCTGCCACTTGCCGTTCCAGTCCGGCGAGCCGTTGATGACCCAGTTGCGCTCGCGCTCGCTCAGTTCGCCCCACGGCGTGTCGCGGCGGATGTCGGCCTTCGCCGCGTAGCGCATCAGATCGTCCTGGCACTCCTTCCACGCGGGCGTCTGCATCGGCTTGACCGCGCCTTCGCGCAGTGTCTTGCGAGCGTCCGGAATGACGAGGCCGAGGTCGACGCCGATCACACGGCCGAAACCACGGCAGGCGTCGCACGCGCCATAGGCCGAGTTGAAGGAGAACAACGCCGGCTGCGGATCGGCGTAGCGCAGATCGCTTTCGGGGCTGTGCAGACCGGTGGAGAAACGCCAGATACGCGGCTCGGCGCCTTCAGCCGGCGCTTCGTCGGACGGGGCCGGCAGCACGTAAATGTTGACGCGCCCGCCGCCGCGCTTCAGCGACGCCTCGATTGCCTCGATCGCGCGCGCTTTGTCCACCGAATGCAGCCGGAAGCGGTCGGCGACGACGTCGAGCAGCCTGCGCTTGCCGGTCGGCGAATCGACTTCGCGCTGCGCCTGCACGCGCGTGTAGCCGCTCGCCGACAGCCATTGCTCGACCTCCTGCTCGGAGGCCGACTCGGGCAGCTCGACCGGGAACGTGACGACGAGCCGCGGCTCCTCCTGCGCGGTGCGCTCGAGCAGTTCCGCGTAGATCGTCTCGGGCGTGTCGTGCCGCACCGGGTGCGCGGTCCGGCGGTCGAACAGCTCGGCCGCGCGCGCGTACAACAGCTTCAGGTGATCGTTGAGCTCGGTCATCGTGCCGACCGTGGAGCGCGAGCTGCGCACCGGGTTGGTCTGGTCGATCGCGATGGCGGGCGGTACGCCGTCGACGCGGTCCACCTGCGGCCGGTCCATCCGGTCGAGGAACTGGCGCGCGTACGCGCTGAAGGTTTCGACGTAGCGGCGCTGCCCTTCCGCATACAGCGTGTCGAACACGAGACTCGACTTGCCCGAGCCCGATGGCCCGGTGACGACCGTCATTTCGCCGGTGCGCACGTCGAGGTCGACGTTTTTCAGGTTGTGCTGGCGCGCGCCGCGGATGCGGATCGTGCCCTGGCTTTTGCTGCTGCCTGGGTTGTTGCCGTGGGGATTGTCAGCGAGGGTGTCACGGGTTGCGTCGTTGGAGGACAATTTTTCCGACCGTCTGAAGGAGTGGACCACCTCTCACGGCCGGCTCTCGCGACCGCGCAAGTTCGGTGCAGCCGGGACCGCGCGAGGGGGCGCGGAAGCCCGGCTGTAGGGGGATACTATACTGTATGTTTATACAGTTTTCCATGACAGGGGCACATGGCGGGCGCGTTGTCGTTTCATCGCCTCACCGCCTGGCGATTCTCCCGCAGCCGGCTCGACAACTGCCAAGTCCGGCCCGCAGCCACGCCGGAGCCTCGCTGCTTGTCGCTCAAACCACCTTCGGATTGCGCTCCGCGAAGCCTTCCTGATGCCAGTACGGATACGCGGGCCGCACGGCGCTCGCCGCGTCGAGCTTCGCGACCTGCTCGGGCGTCAGATTCCAGCCGACCGCGCCGAGGTTCTGCCGCAATTGCTCCTCGTTACGCGCGCCGATCAGCACCGTCGCGACCGTTGGCCGCTGCAGCAGCCAGTTCAGCGCGATCTGCGGCACGGTCTTGCCGGTTTCGGCGACGACTTCGTCGAGCGCGTCGAGCACGCGAAACAGATACTCTTCCGGCACGGGCGGCCCCATGTCGGCGGTCTTGTGCAGACGGCTCGTCTCCGGCAGCGGCTGGCCGCGCTTGAGCTTGCCCGTCAAGCGTCCCCAGCCGAGCGGACTCCACACCACCGCGCCGACGCCCTGGTCGACGCCGAGCGGCATCAGCTCCCACTCGTAATCGCGGCCGACCAATGAGTAGTACGTCTGATTCGCGACGTAGCGCGGATAGCCGTAACGGTCCGCGATATCGAGCGACTTCATGAGATGCCAGCCGGAGAAATTCGACGCGCCGATGTAGCGGATCTTGCCCGCGCGCACGAGGTCGTCGAGCGTGGACAGCACCTCGGGGATCGGCGTTTTCGCGTCGAAGCCGTGCAGCTGGAACAGGTCGATGTAATCGGTTTGCAGACGCCTGAGCGCCGCATCGACCGCCTTGATCAGATGGAAGCGCGACGAGCCCACGCCGTTCGGATCGTCGTCGAAACGGAAGGTCGCCTTCGTCGAGAGGATCGCCTTGTCGCGCTTGCCCTTCAGCGCCTCGCCAAGCACCGACTCGGACGCGCCGTTCGAATAGATGTCGGCGGTGTCGAACATCGTGACACCCGCGTCCAGGCAGATGTCGACCAGACGCCGCGCTTCGGCGACGTCGGTCGCCCCCCAAGCCTGAAAAAATTCACCCTTGCCGCCGAACGTACCGGTGCCGAAGCTGAGCACCGGCACCTTGAAACCCGAAGCACCCAGATGTCTGTATTCCATTGCAGAATCTCCGTGGCATTGCCGTCGATGAACGGAGATTCAGTCTACGCGTGTCCGCCAACAGGCGTCACGAAGTCGACGCGCTCAACTGGGCCAACGCATCGCGCGCGGCGTCGATCACACTGTCCCAATCGCCGAGCGCCGGTTGGCGGAACAGACGCGCGGACGGATACCACGGCGTGTCGCTGCGTTCGAGCAGCCAGCGCCAGCAGGTGTCGAATCGGTTCAAAATCCAGACGGGTTTGTCGAGCGCACCGGCCAGGTGCGCGGTGGACGTATCGACCGAAATCACCAGATCGAGACTGGCCACGAGCGCGGCCGTATCGGCGAAATCGTGCAGCAGGTCCGTGTAATCGGCGACACGGTCACGGTGGGCGCTTTCGGCTAGTTGCGGCGCGGCCGCGCCCTTCTGCACGCTGAAGAAGCGTACGTTCGGCACGTCGAGGAGCGGCGCGAGTTGCTCGAACACGAGCGAGCGGCGCGCGTCGATCTTGCGCAGTTCCGCGACATGCGCGCGGTTCTCGCCAGCCCAGACGAGGCCGACTCTCAGTGGCCTGATTGCGTTGCCATCCGCGTGAGTGTTGCCGTCCCCTTCGATACGCTCGCGCCATTCGTTCACCGCCGCGGGCTGCGCAAAAAGATACGGCGTGACGGCCGGAATGCTCGCTTCGTTCGTGTTGAACGCAAGCGGCAAGCTCAGTAGCGGGCAATGACAATCGAACGGCGGCAACGGCTGCCCCGCTTCGACCACCTGATCGACGCCTTCGAGCGTCGACAGCAGCCGCAACAACGGGCCCGGCACTTCGAGCACGACCTTCGCGCCGAGCCCTGCGACGAGCGTCGCATAGCGGCAGAATTGCAGCGCGTCGCCGAGGCCCTGCTCCGCATGCAGCAGGATCGTTTTGCCGCCGAGCGGAAAATCGCCGAGCCAGAGCGGCTGCGCGAACCCGCGCTTGCCGGGCTTGATGCGGCTGCGCTCCCAGCGCCATTCGTATTCGCGCCAGCCGGTATCGAAGCGCCCCATCTGCAGCAGACACAGCGCCCGGTTCCAGTGCGCTTCGGCCGAGGCGGGATTCAGCGCAAGCGCCTGCTCAAAGCTCGACAACGCCTCCTCGCGCTGATTCAGATCGATCTGCGCGAGACCGAGGTTGTTCCATGCATCGACGAACGCGGGCGCGAGTTCCAGCGCCCGTTGGTAGCAGCGCTCGGCTTCATGTGGCTGGTTGAGATCGCCGAGCACGTTGCCGCGATTGCTCCACGCATCCGGATAATTCGGCTGCAATGCGAGCGCCTCGCCGCAGCTCTCGAGTGCATCGGCATAGCGGCCGAGATCGCGCAGCACGCACGCGCGATTATTCCATGCCGCCGCGAACTCCGGCGCAAGCGACAGCGCGCGCTCGTAGCTCGCGAGCGCATCGGCCAGACGGTTCAACGCCGCCAATGCGTTACCGCGATTATTCAACGCATCGGCGAATTTCGGCTGCATCATGAGCGCACGCTCGGCGCAGGCGAGCGCTTCGTCATGACGTTGCAACGCGTTCAGCGCATAGGCGAGATTCGAATGCACGGCCGGCTGCTTCGGGTTGAGCGCGAGCGCCTTTCTCAGCAGATCGACGCCTTCCTGCAGACGGCCGGTTTGCAGCGCGAGTTCTCCGAGCCAGCGCAACGCGTCGACATGCCGGGGCTTCAGTTCGAGAATCTCGCGATAGAGTTCCTCCGCTTCGACGAGCGCGCCGTTCTGCTGTAGCGCGACGGCTCGTCGAAGCAGATGGTCCAACTGTTGCGGCAGACTGGCTGGCTTGCTCATGCGGTACCTGGAATCGAAGGCGCGAAGAATCGTCGGAAGCAGCGCGCGATTATCGCCGAAAAACCCTCATTCGCAGTACCGCCGCTGCCGCGTGGCGACGTAGCGCCCGCTTATTGTGCGGCCACGGACAGATGCTTGCGCTTCGCAAGCTCCTGCGCCATCGCATAGTGCTGCTGGATCGTCGGCAGCGCCACTTTCGCGGCGCTCTTCAACTTCTCGTCGCGGCCGGATGCGATTTCCGCCTGAAAAGCGGACAGCGCTTTCTGTTCACCCGCGAGCGCGACCTGCTCGACGTACGTCTTGTCGAACTCCGCGCCGCGCAGGTTGTTGATGCTCGCGAGCACGGCGGCATCCGGATCGTTCTTCGGCACGTCGACGCCACGCGGACTCGCCGCTCGCAAGGCGTCGGTGATCTTCGCGTCGTCGCTCGACACGCGTTCGGCGAAGGCCTTCACTTCGCGGTCCGTCGAACGCGCGGTAGCGATACGCGCGGCGTCGCGCTGCGTCGCGACAGCTTGCGTGCCATCCGCGATGAAAGCCTGATCGGCTGCGTGCAGGCGGCCCGTGTCCGCGGGTGCGGCGCTCTGCGCGCTGGCCACCGAGGCGGCCGTCAGAAGACCGCCGAAGCAGGCTGCGGCGGCGATGCGGGCGAAGGGGACGGAAGGCAGGCGGATCATACGTTCTCCTTGAGGTGAAAGCAGCTGAAAGCGAAACGACAAATACGTGCGCCGCGAAGGAGGCGTGCGAGGCACGGCCTTGAGGACAGCTTGCGAGCCCAGCGCGGCGCCACGCTTTTGTCGCTGCCGATTCTAGAAGCCACGCCCCCGGTCAGGTGAAACGCTGCTGTCGCTTGTGTAACCTTAGGTAAGCCTCATATGAATTCGCATTCGTTTGCCGTATACCGACGAACCGCGCGCCGCGCAAATCGCCACGCAGAGCTGGATTTTTCGCCATCAACGCCGATAACCAGAGACAGGCACCGCTTAGCACCGGTCAGCACCGTAACCCTGGAGAAAGGTTCCAATGGCAGACGATCACCGTGCCAATCACGATCGCAACACCGAGCGCAGCAATCTGACGAGCTCCAACAAGTTCGAGCTGCTGCTGTACCGGCTCGGCTGCGTGCCGGGCAGCGACGCGCACGAGCTGTACGGGATCAACGTATTCAAGGTCCGCGAAATCTCGACGATGCCGGCCATCACGCCGATCGCCGGATCGTCGCCGTTCGTGATGGGAGCCGTCGACATTCGCGGGCAGATCATCCCCGTGATCGACCTGCCGCGGCTGATGGGCTGCGAGCCGACGCGCGGCCTGAACATCCTGCTCGTCACCGAGTTCGCGCGTTCGACGCAGGCCTTCGCGGTCGAGGAAGTGGACGAGATCGTGCGGCTCGAATGGAACCAGGTGATGTCGGCCGAGGGCTCGGCGGGCGGCCAGCTCGTCACGAGCATCGCGCGCATCGACGGCAATACCGGCGACTCGCGGCTCGCCCAGGTGATCGACGTCGAACAGGTGTTGCGCGACGTGTTTCCGTCGCAGCATCCGAGCGTCGATCCGGCCTCGGTCGGCGCAGCGCTCGGCATTGCCCGCGGCGCGAAGATCCTCGCCGCCGATGACTCCGGCTTCGCGCGCAAGCTGATCGAGCAGGCGCTCGCCGCGATCGGCGCGGACTACATCATGACGAAGACCGGCGAGGAAGCGTGGCATACGCTGCAGCAGGTCGCACGCGAAGCGCAGCAAAACGGCACGCGCGCGAAGGACAGCATCGCGCTGGTGCTGACCGATCTCGAGATGCCTGAGATGGACGGCTTCATGCTGACGCGCCAGATCAAGGCCGACGAGCGCACGCGCGATATTCCGGTGCTGATTCACTCGTCGTTGACGGGCGCGGCGAATGAGGCGCATGTGAAGAACGCCGGCGCGAACGGCTATGTCGCGAAGTTCGCCGCGAGCGAACTCGCCGACGCGATCCGTCAGGCGCTCGGGGTTGCGCCGGTGAATGCGGCGGCGGGTTGATCGCTGCAGCGCTTGACGATGCGCGGCAAGCAATCAGGCGCTCGCAGCGAGTGCCTCTTCGCGCTCGAGCGTGCGCGCTTGCCGCAATTGCGGAAAGAACCGCATCCACAACAGCGCGATCGCGATCGTCGCGATACCGCCGGCCAGCACCGCCGGCTGCGCGCCCCACCATCCCGCGGTCAGGCCCGATTCGAATTCGCCCAATTGATTCGACGTCCCAATGAACAACGAATTGACCGCGCTGACGCGACCGAGCATCTCGTCAGGCGTGCGCAGTTGCACGAGCGACAGCCGGACGACCACGCTGATCGTGTCCGATGCGCCGAGCACCATCAGCGCGAGCAGCGACACGAGGAACTGGTGTGAAAGCCCGAACACGATCGTCGCGAGGCCGAACGCGAACACGCCGCCGAACATCGCCGCGCCGGGCCGGTTGCGCAACGGAAAATGCGCGAGCCAGATGGTGCCCGCGAGCGCACCGATTGCCGTGGCCGAACGCAGCAGTCCGAGACCGATCGGGCCCGCATGCAGCACATCGCGCGCAAAGATCGGCAACAACGCGGTCGCGCCGCCGAACAGCACCGCGAACAGATCGAGCGACAACGCGCCGAAAATCACCGGCTCGCGGCGAATGAACCGGATGCCCGAGAAGATCGATTCGAGCGTGACCGGCGCGCGGCTCGCCGGCTTCACCTGCAGCGGAATGCTCCACACCGAGGCCGCCGCGGCCGCGTAAGACAGCGTGCATGCCAGATATGCGGCACCCGGACCGATGCCGAACAGCAGACCACCGAGCGCGGGTCCGGCGATCTGCGCGGTCTGATTCGCGGACGTGGCCCACGCGGTCGCCTTGGGCAGATGGCCGCGCGGTACGACGGCAGGCAGCAGCGATGCCACCGCGGGCGATTCGAACGCGCGCGCGGCGCCGACGCAGGCGGCCAGCACATAGACGACCGGCGCGCTGATCCAGCCGCCGAAGGTGCCGATCGCGAACAGCAATGCGGCGACGCTGGCGAGGCTCTGGCAGACGGCGGCAATGCGGCGGCGATCGTAACGATCGGCGACATGGCCGACCACGAGGGTCAGCAGGAACATCGGCAGAAACTGCGCGAGGCCGACGAGGCCAAGGGCGAAGGCGCTATGCGTGAGCGCGTAGACATGCCAGCCCATCGCGACCGCGAGCATCTGGAACGAGAGCGACGACAGGATGCGAGTGCACCAGAAACGCTGGAACGGCGGGTGTTTCGGCAGGCTGAAATTCGGGGCATCGGCGGGATCGGTGGAGGCGGGGGACATCAGCTGTTGTTCGTAACGTGGCGCATCGCGAAGTGGATTGGGCGGGCGCTAGTTTAGAGCAAGATCGGAGGACGTGTTGCAGGGGGCTGGCGCGGGCGGCTCGACCGCTCCAGTGGATGCCCGCGTTGGATCGTGGGCACCGGCATGCAAAGTATCAGCATGCACTTTCGGCGGACATGCCGAAGCAGGCCGCCCTCCCCGGCTTGCGTTGCCATGCATGCCTCAGGGCCGCAGCGGCCGGCCCTCCGCGCGGCCGAATTCGACGAAGTGATCGACCGCGTCGACACCCGCCGCGGCGACGTCGGGATTCGCTTCGAGGTAGAGCTTCGCATCGAACCCGTCAGGCAGTTGGGCGAGCCGCGCCTTGCGTTGGCTCGATGCGGCGCTGGTCAGGGGGCGGCCTTCGAATCGACCGTAGTAGATGTAGTGCCGCAAGGCATCGCCGCCGCTCGCCGCCACGTCCGGATTGGCGTCGAGGTACGCCTCGCCGTCGAAGTCGACGATTGGCGTCAGGCTCGACGGCATGCCGATCAGGTCGTGATAGCACAGACACCCCTCCGCGAAGAAATGGCAAACGAGCGCCTTGCGACTCACGTGTTGCGGATCGCGCAGCTTGCTGCCGCCGTGCAGCAGGTTCGCGTGCCACAACAGCACGTCGCCCTTCCTCGGGTAGAAGTAATGCGGGCCAGCCGAATGGTCAGCGATCAGCTTCTGGATCGCGGGTTCATAGATGTCGTGATAAGCCGAATAACCGCAACCGAACGGCATGCCCAGTTCAGTCGACATCAGATACGGCAGCTTGTGCGTGCCGGGGTGATAAACGAGCGGCCCCGAATCCGGATGAATATCCTCGAAGGCGATCCAGTTCGCGACGAGATACCCGTTCGGATAGGTCGACATGTGAATCGAATCGGAATGCTCGAGTTGCTCGCTGCTCTTATGACCACCGATGGTCTGGAAAGGCGCCGATTTCGCGCCCAGCAGCAGACTTACGATCTCGTTCATGCGCTCGTCAAATAGCATTTCGCGAACCGCGGGAACTTTGAAATGCGGATTCAGCGTGCGGCCCGGCAGCGTATCGCCTTCAAACAGCGGTTCGTGCGGCGGCTGCAGCGTGCCGTCGGCAATGGCGTTCTCATACGCTTGCCATGTCGCATCGAGCTGCTCGTGCTTGAAAAAGCCTTCGATGATCAGGTAGCCGTCGCTCACCCATTTTCTGCACCACTCGGCCTGCTGCTCGCTGATCACTCCGCTCGACAACAGCTCGGCGACCCGCTCCAGCGCATCCGGCCGATCGAGCCAGGGAATCGGGCCCGACGCCGGAAATTTTTCGAACTTGAAGATCTGAGTCTGACTGTCGATCGGTACGTCCGCGACGACGGGCTTATCGAAAAAGCGCTGATTTTCAGGAGTATTCATCTTTTACGGGAAACTTTCCGGGTTCGCGTTTTCGGGAACTGGCTTGAACAGAACGCTGGCTCCGCGGTGTCGATCACTCGAACGAGCGCCCTTCCGCGCGGCCAAAGCGGATGTAGTGTTCCGCGCCAGAATTGAAATGCTTTTGCGCGACCGCTTGCGCTACGTCGGGGTAGCGCTGGAGGTATCGCGCCTCATCGAAATGCGCTATGCGCGCGGCAAAAAGCAGAATCGACGGGCCGGCCGGATGCTGGTCGCGATCGTCCAGTCCCACGATCACCGTCATACCGAGTGCGTCGAGGACTGCCATCAGGCTCTCGCGGGTCATCCAGTTGGCCTGCGGAGCAGTCCCGCCGATAAATTTCGCGTGGTTGATGCTGTCGAGATAACTGTATCGATGCAGATGGACTTCGCGTCCACGAAACTCCGAAACGGTTGGCGTCGGATCGGCGTGAATCTGCATGTTCGTATTCGTGCGGGCCACTTCGGCATCGTAATAGTGAGTCCAGATGCAAATGGCGTCGGACGCGTGCGCCATATTTTCCAGTAGTGATACCGGATCGAGCATGTGGTAAAGCACGCCGCTTGCCAGAATCAGATCGAACCGCTGATCGCGCTTTTTCAGCAATTCCCTGAAATCGCCATACATGAATTCGGCATTGAATTTCAATGCATTCTGCACGAGCAGGCATTTCAGAAAGGACTTCGAATTCGCCTCGACAGCCAGCACCCGAGAGGCACCGGCTCTCGCCATCATGAACGTGTGGCCGCCTTCCATGGGGCCGAGTTCGAGCACGCTTTTTCCGGAGAATCCCCCGCACACCGACTCGAACCAGTGTAGACGCCCATCGTCGAAATGGGGCGCCATACCTAAACCATAGCCCGGCACATCGGACACCCATGTGCCATTGAAAAGATTGAAAGCCAGGGTATGGCCTGGCTCTTCCGTTGCATACAGATCCAGTTCAGTTCCTTTCAATTTGGCGCCTCGGTCGGTCGTCAAGTTTGCCGATTATGGCACGGTCACGCGGGGTTTCAAATCGACGCGCGCGTCCGCATCAATTGGAATGACTCGGGGGCCAGCCGGCTCACTGCGCTTCGGACTGCGTATATTCATGCCTCACGGATCGATGTGAACTGCCGACCGGTTTGCGGCTATGATGGGGCGCCGTGGGCAGCCGCCCGGAAGGCGGCACCGCCGCCTACTCCCACCGGCCAGCCATACCGCCTATCATGCACTGGAACTCCCGGAGGGCACGGAATGGTATTGGCGTGGCTCGTCGCACTTCCGTTCATAGCCGCGGCGCTCATTGCGCTCACGAGGCGGCACGCTGCCGCGCTCTGCACGCCGATCGCCTTCGCGGCGGCGCTGTTCGGCTGCGGGCTGCTGCTCAGCGAGCGCGTGGGCATTGCCGACCACGACGTGATGCAATGGCGCCATGAGTGGGTGCCCGACATCGGCCTCGCGCTATCGCTGCGCCTCGACGGCCTCTCGTTCATGTTCGCGCTGCTCGTACTCGCGATCGGCCTGCTTGTCTTCATCTACGCACGCTATTACCTCGCCGGCAGCGATGCGTTGCCGCGTCTGTACCTGCTGCTTCTGCTCTTCATGGGCGCGATGCTCGGCATCGTGCTGTCGAACAACCTGCTGCTGCTCGTCATCTTCTGGGAGCTCACGAGCCTCGTCTCGTTCCTGCTGATCGGCTTCTGGCCATGGCGGCCCGACGCCAGGCGCGGCGCGCGCATGGCGCTTACCATCACCGGCGCGGGGGGCCTCGCGCTGCTCGCGGCCGTGCTGCTGCTCGGCCACGTCTGCGGCAGCTACGAGCTGAACGACGTGCTCGCCCAGGCCGACGGAGTGCGCCACGATCCGCTCTACCCGGCCATCCTGCTGCTCACGCTATTCGCGGCGTTCACGAAGTCGGCGCAGTTTCCCTTCCATTTCTGGCTGCCGCACGCGATGTCGGCGCCCACGCCCGTGTCGGCCTATCTGCATTCGGCGACCATGGTGAAGGCCGGCGTGTTCCTGCTCGCGCGTCTCTATCCGGTTTTCGAAAGTTCGCCGCTGTGGGCGTACACGGCGACGCTCGCCGGGCTCGTCACACTCGTGGGCGGCGCCGCGATGGCGCTGATCCAGCGCGATCTGAAGGGCCTGCTCGCGTATTCCACCATCAGTCATCTCGGCCTGATCGTGCTGCTGTTCGGCCTCGACACGCAGCTTTCGACCGTCGCCGCGCTCTTTCACACGATCAACCACGCCGTGTTCAAGGCGTCGCTCTTCATGGCCGCGGGCATCATCGATCACGAGACGGGCACGCGGGATCTGGGCCGTCTGCGCGGTCTGCGCAGGTACATGCCGCATACGGCCGCGCTCGCGAGCGTGGCGTCGCTCGCGATGGCCGGCGTGCCGCTGCTCAACGGCTTCCTCTCCAAGGAAATGTTTTTCGGCGAAACGCTCGCGCAAAGCATGTTCGGGCCCTTCAACCTCGTCGTGCCGGTCATCGCGATCGTGGCCGCGGCGCTCTCGGTGGCGTACTCACTGCGCTTCGTGTGGGGCGTGTTCTTCGACGGCAAGACGCCGCGCGACCTGCCGCGCTATCCGCCGCACGAGCCGCCGCGCTTCATGAAGCTGCCGGTCGAAATTCTCGTGGCGCTGTGCCTGCTGATCGGCCTGTTCCCGCAGCAATGCATCGGGAGGCTGCTCGAGTCCGCGGCGTGGTTCACCGTTGGCGGCAACCTGCCCCGCTACGACCTGAGTCTGTGGCACGGTATCAACACGCCGCTCGTGATGAGCGTGGTGTCGTTCGCGGCCGGCGCGGCCCTCTTTTTCCTGCGCCGCAATGCGTTCCGCCATCACCGCACGCTGCTCACCGAGCTGAACGCCAGTGAAATCTTCGACCGCCTCGTGCAGCGGCTCGAACAGAGCGCCGGTGTGATCGTGCGCGTGTTCGAGACGCGTTCGTTGCCGGGCTACCTCGCGTGGATGATCGCGGCCATGCTGATGGTGCCCGGCGTATCGCTCGTCGCGCCCGGCAGTTGGAGCGGCGGCCACGCGCGCTTGCCGCTCGATCCGGTTACGCCCGGCGGCCTCGTGCTGATGTCGCTGCTCGCTGTCGGCGTGGTGCTCGTGCGAGCGCGCACGCTTTACGCGCTCGTGATGCTGAGCACCTGCGGCCTGCTCGTGTCGCTCGTCTTCGTGCGCTTCTCCGCGCCCGATCTCGCGCTCACGCAGATCTCCGTCGAAGTGGTCACGATCCTGCTGCTGGTGCTGGCCGTCTATTTTCTGCCCGCGTTGCAGAACACCGTCGAGCCGCTTCCCGTGCGGTTGCGCAACGGCGTGCTGGCGCTCGCGGGCGGCGCGCTGCTCGGCGCCGTCGCATACAGGATCATGACGAGCGCGCCGGCGGCGGGCATCGCGCCGTACTTCCTCGACAACGCGCTGCCCGGCAGCGGGGGCCATAACGTCGTCAACGTGATCCTCGTCGATTTTCGCGGCTTCGATACGATGGTCGAAATCAGCGTGCTGGTGGTGGCGGGGCTCGCCGTCAAGGCGCTGTTGCGCGGGCTGCGCCTGAAGTCGCCCGACGCGGGGCCGGACGGCCGGCCGTGGTCGTCGCAATCGCATCCGCTGATGCTCGCGATTCTCGCGCGGCTCATGCTGCCGCTCACCATACTCGTCGCCGTGTTCGTGTTCCTGCGCGGCCACAACCTGCCAGGCGGCGGCTTCATCGCGTCGCTGATCATCTCGATCGCGCTGTTGCTGCAGTACGTCGCGAACGGCGTGCTGTGGACCGAGTCGCGCATTCATCTCAACTACCGCTCGCTCGCCGGCCTCGGCATTCTGATCGCCGCGGCCACGGGGCTCGGCAGTCTCACGTTCGGCCGGCCGTTCCTGACCAGTGCGTTCGGGCATCTGCATCTGCCGCTCATCGGCGAAATCGAGCTGTCCACGGCGATGCTGTTCGATTTCGGGGTGATGGGCGCGGTGGTCGGCACGACGCTCACGATCGTCTCGCACCTCGGCGTGCGCGACAAGGACATGCAATCCGTGGAGAAAAGCTGATGGAAGCCGCCTTTGCCATCGCGATCGGCGTGCTTTGCGCGTGCGGCATCTATCTGCTGCTGTGCGCGCGCGTGTTGCCCGTGATTCTCGGCATCACGCTGTTCTCGTACGCGATCAACCTGTTCCTGCTCGGCATGGGACGGCTCGCGCTCGGCAAGCCGGCCGTCATCGCGGCGGGGGCGCAATACGTCGATCCGGTGCCGCAGGCGCTCGTGCTGACGGCCATCGTGATCGGCTTCGCGATGACAGCCTTCACCGTGGTGCTCGCGCTGCGCTCGTTTTCGATCACGGGCAACGATCACGTCAATGGCGAGGAGACGCGCAGCGAATGAACCACGCCCTCCTGCTCCCGATCCTGATTCCGCTCTTCACAGCGGGAGTCATCGTCGCGTTGCCACTGCGCGCGAATCGTCTGCAGCGCGCGGTCAACGTGGCCGCCATCATCGCGCTGCTGCCCATTGCGTGCCTGCTGATGGAGCGCGCGGCGCACGGTGAGATCATGAGCTACGCGCTCGGCGCATGGCCCGCACCGTTCGGCATCGTGCTGCAACTCGACCGGCTCGGCGCGCTGATGCTGGTGCTCACCGCCGTGCTGGCGCTCTGCTGCCTGCTCGGCACCTCGAGCGAGGACGCGAGGCGCGGCCGTTATTTCCGCGCGCTGTTCCAGTTCGAGCTGATGGGCCTGAACGGCGCTTTCCTCGCGGGCGACCTCTTCAACCTGTTCGTGTTCTTCGAGCTGCTGCTGATCGCGTCGTACGCGCTGCTGCTGCATGGCGGCGGCGCGCGGCGGGTGCGCAACGGGCTGCACTATCTGTTGATGAACCTCGTCGGCTCGTCGTTCTTCCTGATCGCTGTCGGCGTGCTCTACGGCATCACGGGCACGCTCAACATGACGGACATGGGCGAACGTCTTGCCCGTCTTGGCCCCGGGTCGCTGCCGCTCGCGCAGTTCGCGGGCGCGACACTGATGCTCGTGTTCGGCCTGAAGGCCGCCGTCTTTCCCATGTCGTTCTGGCTGCCGCAGGCATACCGCAGCGCGATCGGCCCGGTGGCCGCGCTGTTCGCGATCATGACCAAGGTCGGCATCTATGCGATGCTGCGCTGCGACGCACTCGTGTTCGGCGCGGCGGGCGGCGTACTCGATGCGTTCATGCATCAATGGGCGTGGTGGCTCGCGATCGCGACGATCGCGTTCGGCGCGCTGGGCGCGCTCGCGGTGTCGAGTCTGAAGACCACGACGGGCTATCTCGTGCTCGTCTCGGTGGGACTGCTGATCGCGGCGATCACGCAGCAGACGCCGCTTGCATGGAGCGCGCTGCTCTACTACCTGATCAGCACGACGCTCTGCACAGGCGCGCTGTTCCTGCTCGCGGACACGCTCGAACCCGACATCGCCGCGACGATCCACGCCGCCCCTGCCCCCTACGTCGTCGTTTCCGCCGATGTCGATACGATCGAACCCGGCTCGCTCGAAGCGCTCGACGACGCGGCCGCGGCCGCCATCACGCCTGAGCCGGACGACGAAGTGGTGGCGACGCTGGCGCGGGTGCAGCCGCTGCGGGTCGCGGCGGCCGGTGCGGTTGCCGTGCTTGCCGTCGCCCCCGCTCCCGCCGAAGCCCAGGGCAAAGTTGAAGCGGCCTCGCCAACGCATGCGCCGTGGCCGTCGAAGCTTGCCGCGCTGCTCTATCTGATCGCCGCGGTGGGCGCCGCCGGCCTGCCGCCGCTCTCGGGCTTCCTCGGCAAGGCAATGGTGCTGGCCGCCACGCCGGGCGGCGCGGCAGCCGTGCTGTGGCCGGCCGTACTGCTGTCGGGCCTGCTCTCGATCGTCGCGCTGAGCCGCACGGGCACGCGGCTGATGTGGGCCGAGCCGGCCGCGCGCGCCGCTGCCGGCGAAGAAGCGCGCGCACCGCGCGGCAGCAACGCGAAGCTCGCCGCCTGCTCCCTGCTGCTCGGCTGCGTCATGGCCATCACGCTCGGCGCGGGCGCGGTGCGGCACTATCTCACAGATACGGCGGCGCAGCTCTTCGATCGCGGTGCTTACGTGCAGGCGATTCTGTCTGACGCGGACGCGGCGCCGACGGCGCAGGCAGCACGCGCCGACGACGGCAAGGGGAACTGACGATGTTGCGACGGCTCTTCCCTCACCCCTGGCTCACCGTGGTGCTGATCATTTGCTGGGTGATGCTGATGAATGACGTCTCCCCGGGCAATCTGCTGCTCGGCGCCGTGCTCGGCTGCGTGATCTCTTTCCGCGTAGCCGAAGGCCTGTGGCTGCGGCCGGTCCGCTTCGTCCGGCCGTGGCTGCTCGTGCGTCTCGCCTGGCGTGTGGTCGTCGACATCATCGTCGCCAACGTCGAAGTCGCGCTGCTCGTGCTCGGGCCGACGAAGCGGCTGCGCCCGGCGTTCATCGAAGTGCCGCTCGACAGCACCCATGAGATCGCGCTCACGTTACTCGTCAGCGTGGTCTCGCTGAGCCCCGGCACGCTGTGCGCCGAGCTCAGCGACGACCGCACGCAGCTCTGCGTGCACGTACTCGACCTCGACGACGAAGCGGAGCTCATCGCGCTCATCAAGTCCCGTTATGAAGGCCCATTGATGGAGATCTTCGCATGCTAGCCATCGTCATCCCGATCTCGCTCGCGATCCTCGGCATCGCGTTCCTGCTCACGCTCTGGCGACTCGTGCGCGGTCCGTCGCTGCCCGATCGCATCGTCGCGCTCGATACGCTGAACATCAACGCGATCGCGCTGATCGTCGTGTACGGCATCAGCCTGCGCTCGACGGTCCTCTTCGAAGTTGCGCTGCTGATCGCGGTGATGGGTTTCGTGGGCACCGTCGCGCTCACCAAGTACCTGCAGCGCGGCGACATCATCGAACTCAACTAGCGGGAGGCATACCGATGCAATTCGTTATCGAAGCGATCGTTTGTGTGCTGCTGCTCGTCGGCAGTCTGTTTATGTTCATCGGCGCGATCGGGCTCGCGCGGTTGCCTGACTTCTTCATGCGGCTGCACGGGCCGACCAAATCGACCACCCTCGGTGTGGGTGGAATCGTGTTCGCGTCGGTGGTGTATTTCAGCGTGCACCACAACTATGCAAGTCTGCATGAGTTGCTGATTCCCGCGTTTTTGTTTCTGACGGCGCCCATTAGCGCTCATATGCTGGCGAAGGCTGGGATTCAGCAGCAGGTGCCGTTGTCAGGGGCGACGCGCGGGCGGCCGCCTGTTACGGGGGCGTGTGCGGAGCGGGGGGATGCGGGGAAGAATTGACAGCACGCGCGCCGCCCTGCTCTTGCTGATTCTGACCGCGACCCGCAGCGGCGCGACGTAGGATGGATTCGACCTGAAGGCCGGGGTGTGGACCATTTCCGGCGAGCGGATGAAAGCGAAAGAGCCGCATCGCGTTCCGCTTTCGGCGGCAACGCTTGCTGTCGTCAAGACGTTAAAGGAACAGAAGCAGCAAGAGACGTTGGTGTTTCCGTCGCCTCGCGGCAAGTTGCTATCCAATATGACCTTGACGACGCTGCTACGCCGGGTCAAGGCGAACGACGATAAACGCGGCGATGCGCGCGACCTTGCCGAGCGGGCCTTGGGGCGTACCGTTGCGAACGGGAAATTTTTTCATTGCATGAACCGCAGGGGATAGCGCCAGCAACAGCACCGGCACAATAAGACTTCGGCGGAGTATTTTCATCGCCTTCAGCCCCGTTATGACAGTGTTTCAAGCACGGAGATGTCCTCCGCCTTCTGCTCGATGCCGTCTATTGCCTACCTGATGGAGTGCCGCGACACGGCGAATCCTCCGCCGGTGTAGTTTTGACAAAAGGTTTCATATCGGGGTTGGAAAGCGCAAGCAGGTTGAGTGTTGCAGCACCAAACTGCTTGGCGAACTCATCGTACAAAGCGTTGTTGTAGTCGGCAAGCGGCAGTTCAAGAGGAAAAAACCTCTCCGTTACAGCCTGCACCTTCTCAGCGTCGAGCGTGTACGAGACGAGCGCCTGCTTATCTTCGGACCACATAACCACGACACGTCGCCTTTCTGGAATATTCGCCATCAATAGCTGTTGCGACTTGCATTTGAAATCGCCCGTACTTGCAATCGACGCGATTTCCTGCTCGAAATCACTGAAACTGATGGGACTCGAATCCGCAGCGGTCGATTGCCCTGATCAGGATGTCAGGCGTCAGTTTCCAGACAAAGTTCGATTGCCTCGCAAAGTACCACTCCTTCAGCGCCGCAAGACGGCTCTAGAACGAACAATGCCCGTCGCCCGGCTGCAAGGTCTTCCACACATCGGGTAATCCTGGACACATCAACGACGGGAGATCGCGAATCCACTCGGCCGTCCACCCAGCTCAGCCACTGGCCGACCTCGGCTGTCGAAAATCTGTAAGCCGGCGAAATCAGAAGGCGTGAGACGACATTTTGTTCAGCGAAGTCGACCATGCGTTGCGATACGACGCCGGTAAAGCGAAAAGTTCCGGTTGTCCCTCCGACTCGCTGGAACTGGAGCTGCAGTTCTCGTTCGCTTGGATGGTGCTCAATTTTGATGAGCTCGGCATCGTGGAAGGTGGGGATGTCTTCGAAACCGATAGCGTTCCGATAGGTGGTGTTGTTCATATGACACTCTGGGTCGCTCAAAAAGGAAGGATGGACATGGGCACACCCGCTCCGCGCCTCAACTTTCCGGTCAGCGGGTTGATTGCCCAGTTGTGTGCGTGCGGAATACCTTGGCCGTGATCGTGATCAAAGTCAAAATCGACCACCGGGTTGCCGTCATCGCCATATAAGCGCATCTGCCCACTGCCAGGGTTTGTGTACCAAGTGCCCGGCTCTCCGGTATTGGGCGTTTTTGCAATGTCGAAGGCATCGGCGGTTGGAGCATCTTCGGTGTATTCGAATGGTTGCGCGTCGCCAAGCAGCGTTGAGGCGCCTCTATCGCCAGCCCTCGCTGCGCGCGCAGCGGCTAACTGGGCTTGCCAGGTGGCCGGATCGTACTGGGCGGACCTCGCGAAATTCCTCAACGGCGTACTGTCGTAAGGTGACGGAAACAGGCTATCGCGCGGGCCTTGACAAGCAGTTTGCCCCGGCGAACCTCTTCGAGAAGCGCGACGATGACCCACCAGCCATCGGTGTCAAGGTTGCGGTTTCGCACGTTGTGAAAAAACAGCCAGCTCTGGCCAATGAGCTTCCTGATCAGTTTCCCGTCCTTCTCCCATTGCCGGCGGTTCAGGTCGGCAATACCGAGAAATTCGCGGGTTTCTGCCCTGGCTTTCCCGAGGTCTGCGGCCTTCCCGAGGCACGCCTTGTAGTGCGATTCGTTACAGATGACATAACGGGCACCCGGTGGCCTCTGGCAGAACAGTTCTACCGAGAACATCTCAAATACGGACAGGGACATAGGTGTGTCGACGGTTTATCTGAAGTCGCTGCCGGGCTTGGCAGCAGTCAGATGATTACCGTGCGACAGACATTCGTACATGGGCGACGGCCCAAAATCTCCGCAGCTTTCGATAAAAGAAAAAAGCACCCGCCAGAACGTTGCGGTTTTTCGTGCCCGCAGTGCGAATGATCGCGAGATGTTAGCGCCAATTCAAAACTGACCCACCGCCGAAGTAAACCTGACCCACTTGGGAGAGGATGGCGGCTTTTTGCCGCCGATGCTGTCTCAGGAGCAAGCAGTAGAAATCAAGGTATGGGCAAGGCGGGAAACGGCGGTGTGTGAGATAGCACGGCAAACGGGCTTATCGCGCAACACGGTGCGCCGCTATTTGCGGGATGACCAGGCGGGCCGTTACAGGCAACGCGAGCCACGCCCGACGAAGCTCGACCTGTTCAAAGACTATCTGCTCGAACGTGTGGTTGCTGCACGACGGCACTGGATTCCGGCGACAGTGCTGTTGCGGGAGGTGCAGGAAGCCGGCTACCAAGATGGTGTCAGCCAGCTCAAGGCATTTCTGGCGCCGTACAAGCGTGCTGGGCCCGAGCCGGTGGTGCGCTTCGAAACGCCGCCGGGCAAGCAGATGCAGGCCGACTTCACGGTCATCCGGCGTGGCCGTGCGCCGCTGCCGGCGCTGGTGGCGACACTCGGATGCAGCCGTACCGCTTCGTGCGCTTTACTGCCGGCGAGGATGCCGCCACGCGGTGCGAATGCCTGCGCGAAGCGTTCGCCTACTTCGGCGGCAAACGCGAGCACGTGCGGTTCGATCGAGCGAAGTCCGTGGTTATCGAGCGCGACGCGCTCGGTGAAGGCGAGCATCGATGGAACAGGCAATTAGGAACACCAGCCCACCATGCCCTGGCGCAACGTGCCAGCGTTCGTTAAGGCGCATATTGCGAGCTCCCAGCAAGACGACGGCACGCGCGCCGCCCTGCTCTTGCTGATTCTGACCGTGACCCGTGGGGCGAGATTCACGGCACGACGTGGGAAGAGTTCGAGCTTCTCCAAAAAAAGCCGACTCGGGAGGGTCGGCTGTTGCCTATCAGTCGAAAGACTCAGGGGCGACCGCGCCCCCCTCAATTACCAGATGTGCAGCATCGTTGCCCGGCGCGAAGAAGCGCCAGTCCTCGTCATCTTCAACGCCGTCCGGGATCACCACAAGGCGATACCCTTGCGAAAACGAAATGACGATGCCGCCCGCGTCGTTTGCCGATGCATCCTCGACCTTGAGAGGCCCTTGCCCGACGAGCATTTCATGCAAGCGCCGGGTCGTGACGTGCGCCTTTTCATCGGAGCCCCGCAGATCCTCTCTCGTTGCTACGGTGACGCCCTCTCGTTCGAGCTGCCAAGCACATTGCACATGAAGCGCCCACTCTCCATCCTCCCGACTTTTTCCCCGAAGCATGTACCGCCGCTGTGGGCCAAATTGCATGGTGACCATGTCTCCCGCATGGCTAACCCAGCTCACATCAAGCCCGACGAGCACAGCAAGCCGCCCCGCAATTTCTGTCCTTGCATCAATCATCACCACCTCCAAACATGTCCTGCCCCCGCTCCAACATTTCGTGATACCCGAGGCCTTGCTTACTGATATCGTCATGAAGCTGCCTGGCCTGATTTTTATTCAGCCCCAGCGCCTTTACAACAGCCTTGAACTGCTTGTTTTGCGCCAGGTTGTTGCGAGGTGTTCCCTCACTACCCGCGACCTGCACAGCGTCCACATCAGGCATGTCCGGCTGATAGGCGAACGGCTGCGCGTCGCCAAGCAGCGTTGAGGCGTCCCTGTCACTAGCCCTCGCTGCGCGCGCAGCGGCTAACTGGGCTTGCCAGGTGGCCGGATCGTACTGGGCGGACCTCGCGAGATTCCTCAACGGCGTACTGCTGCAGGGTGACGGAAACAGGCTATCGCGCGGGCCTTTAATGACAAGCAGTTTGCCCCGGCGAACCTCTTCGAGAAGCGCAACGAAGACCCACCAGCCATCGGTGTCAAGGTTGCGGTTTCGCACGTTGTGAAAAAACAGCCAGCTCTGGCCAATGAGCTTCCTGATCAGTTTCCCGCGCTACGCGCGAGTGATCAATGAATCAGTTTCTCTACGTTTTCGAATTCAATAAATAATTCCGCCCCAAGCGATGCAGTGATTGTGATAATGCGCGAGCCGGGATTGTTGACCTTCCAATACGTTTTATCAAGTAACGCCTTTGCGTTTTGATGAGCCTCAGAACCCGGCATCAGTTCTTTAATATCATAGACGATATTTTGTATGAGCATTTCTGTTAGCAAAAGCCGGGTAGCACCTTGAAAGATCAAAGATGTTACAGTTTCGCCAAGTCTCAGTTTTAGTGTGAGGGAATTGGTTAAATGATCCACGTCGATTCCTATGAGATAGGAGTCGTGGAAGCCATCAAGGGTTTTGGCATTGTCCATATCTGTTGATGTTTGACGGCTTATCTGAAGTCGCTGCCGGGGTTGACAGCAGTCAGATGATTACCGTGCGACAGACATTCGTACATGGGCGACGGCCCAAAATCTCCGCAGCTGAGCCTGTCAGAAATTTTGTGTTCAAGGCATAAATGTACCCAAAGGAGCATGTATGCCAAGCAAACCGAAAGCAGGGTCTACGCCCCCGTCCGGTCCCGCCTTCGTCGCGGCGACCTCCATCGCGGCGCGGCGGCGCGCGGCGATCTCCGCGCCGCATCTCGCGAATGCGTTACGTGCAGCGAGGATCTCCGCCTCATCGTCGGAGAGAACCGGCTTCACTTCGATCGACTCCGGCTTCATAGCTTTCCCCGTTCGGCGCGGTCGATCAATGCCGACCGAAACGACTCACGCGCGTTCGCCTCGATCCATTCCCAACTCCTCGTTTACGGCCCCACGTCAGCCGTTTCAGAACAACCCCCGACCCATGACCGCCACCCGCCCGCATCGCTGATGTCGATCGCACCCGCCAGCGCCGCGCTCTCGCACAGAAAGCCCTGTACGAGCGACCCGTCGGCAAGCTTCAGCGTGCCGATCCCGAGCGGCGGCGCAATCCCGGCCACGAAGCTGCCATAGGCGCAGACCGGCATCTCCCAGACCTCGACCTCGATCGCCACGCCGTCATGAGCCGTACGCACCAAGCCCGGCTTGCCGACTGCGCCGGGCGCGGCCGGCAATGCGTAAAGCCGGTACTCCTGCGCGGTGCGTGTGGTGCGGATGAGGCGCGCGTTGCGCTGCGTGAGTTGCCAGTTGAGCGGTTGCCCCGTCAGATGCGCGCCAACCACCGCGACGCGCGTGCGGCCGTTCAAGTCGTCGCTCGGGTTGGCGGCTTCCGCGCCCGTTTCGTCATTGCCGAGCCATGCTTTCGCGAGGTCGAGCAGCCAGGCGTCTTCGTGAGCTCGCGCAACGAACGTGATGCCGAAAGGCAGTCTGGCATGCCGCCCCACGGTGCACTGCCCGGCCGGCACGGCGAGCGCAGAAAGGTCGAGCAGATTGACGAAGTTCGTGTAGTAGCCGAAGCGTGAGTTCACACGGATCGGATCGGCTTCCAGTTCGTCGACGGTCGCCGTCGTCGCCGAGGTCGGCATGAAGATCGCGTCGATCGAGGACCAGACGCGTTCGCTTTGCAGCCTCAACGTTGCGAGGCGATCGAAGGCCTCGAACACGTCCGCAGCGCTCCAGCGCGCCGCGCCACCAATGATCTCCCTGATCACCGGATGAAGCGCCTCAGGCTTCGCCGCATGGAACTCGCGTATCGCCGCAAGCCGTTCCGCCACCCACGGCCCTTCGTAGAGCAGGCGCGCCGTGGCGAGGAACGGCTCGAAATCGATCTCCACGAGGTGTGCGCCGGCTGCCTTCGCGCGTGCGAGCGCGGCATCGAATGCGGCGCGATACGAGTCGTCGCCGAAAAACTCGAGCTGCGCGGCACGCGGCACGCCAAGCCGCACGCCTGCCAGCGACCGGGCTTCGCGTGGTCTTGCTGCGCCCGCGAGGGGCGACCACAGGCGGCCATAGGGATCGTCTTCGGCCACGCCGCGCGCCGCATCGAACACGATGCGCGCGTCGCCGATCGTCTGCGCGAAGATTGTCACGCAATCGAGCGATTTGCAGGCGGGCACGACGCCCTGCGTGCTGAGCACGCCCTTGGTCGGCTTCAGGCCGATCAGGCCGTGAAACGCGGCGGGCACGCGGCCCGAGCCCGCCGTGTCGGTACCCAGCGAAAACGCGACGATGCCGAGCGCTACGCTCACGGCCGAGCCGGAGCTCGAACCGCCGGAAGCGTAGCGCATGTCGAGCGCATTGCGGCACGCTCCATATGGCGAGCGCTGGCCGGACAGGCCGGTTGCGAACTGGTCGAGATTGGTCTTGCCCACCGGAATCGCACCAGCCGCGATCAGGCGGGCGACCACGGGCGCACTCGTCTGTGGCACGTAGGCGTAGTCGGGGCAGCCGGCCGTGGTGGGAATGCCCGCGAGATCGATGTTGTCCTTGATCGCAAACGGCACGCCATAAAGCGGCAGGCTCGCCGGATCGCGATCCTCCAAAGCCTCGGCGTAGCGCATCATCTCGTCGCGCGTGAGCGGGCGGATCCAGGCGTGATGGGGGTCGCCCTCGGCAAGGCGTGCGGCGATCGAATCGACGAGCTGCGCCGGCGTAAGCGTGCCGTCGCGATACTGCGCTTGCAGTCCGGCAATCGTCATGGGTTGCGCTGCATTCATACCTGGGATTCCTCTTGAAGTGTGGGGGTGCGCGCCTCGACGCGCAGCACCATGAGTCGTTGTCCGCTGACGATGGCCGCCCCTTCGCTGCAATCGACCGATTCGATCGTGCCCGCCTCGCTCGCGCTTACGGAGACTTCCATCTTCATCGATTCGAGAATGGCGACAACCTGCCCTTTCTCGATGGCATCGCCCGGTTTCACGAGCAGCTTCCAGACGCTGCCGGAAAGATCGGCCGACAGTGCCAGGCAGCCTTCGTCGAGCGCATCGCCGGCGCCGCCGGACGCCGTACCCGCGCTCTCCTGATCGGCGCTGTATTGCGTGTGGCCCGCCGCGCGCCAGCGTTCGCGCTCCGCTTCGAACGCGGCCTGCTGGGTCGCCTTGAACGCCGCGATCGAACTGGCCTGTTCACGGAGAAGCTCGCTGTAAGCGCCGAGATCGAATACAGACTCTTCGATCTTGAGGCTGGCGCGACCGGCGATGAAGTCGGCGCGCAGCTGCGCGAGCTCCGCTTCGCTGACTTCGTAGAAACGAATCTCGTCGAAAACGCGCAGCAACCAGGGCTTGCCCGCCTCGAACTCGCGTGTGGTGCGATAGCGGTTCCACATCTGCACCGTGCGGCCCACGAACTGATATCCGCCCGGCCCTTCCATGCCGTACACGCACAGGTAGGCGCCGCCGATGCCGACCGCGTTCTCCGGCGTCCACGTGCGCGCCGGGTTGTATTTGGTGGTGACGAGCCGGTGGCGCGGATCGAGCGGCGTTGCGACCGGCGCGCCGAGATAGACGTCGCCTAGGCCCATGACGAGGTAGCGCGCGTCGAACACGATGCGCTTGACGTCGTCGATGCTCTCGAGCCCGTTGATGCGGCGGATGAACTCGATATTGCTCGGGCACCACGGCGCGTCGGGCCGCACCGACTGCATGTACCGTTCGATCGCGACGCGCGTGGACGGGTCGTCCCAGGAGAGCGGCAAATGCACGATGCGGTTCGGCACACGCATCTCGGTGACGGGGGGCAGCTCGCGCTCTGCCCGCTGCAAATGCTCGATGAGCTTCTCGCGCGCCAGCACGCGTGGGTCGAAGTGCACCTGCAGCGAGCGGATGCCGGGCGTGAGGTCGACGATGCCCGGCAGGTCCGCCCTTTGTAGCCATGTCATGAGCGCATGCACGCGAAAGCGCAGATTGAGGTCGAGCACAAGCGGACCGTACTCGATCAGCAGATTGCCGTCGCCCGAGCGCCGATACACTACGCCGATCCCTTCGCCTGCCCCGGCGTCGCGATACAGCACGCACTCCCCAGCGGGCGCAGAAGGTGCAGCCGGTTCCCGCTTTTCGACCACGCGCGCGAACTGTACGGTATCGCCCGGACGGAGCTGGCCGAGCTTCCAGAGCTCCTCGCGCACCACCGTGACGGGGCAGACGAAGCCGCCAAGGCTCGGCCCGTCCGGCCCGAGGATCACCGGCATGTCGCCGGTGAAATCGACGGCGCCGATCGCGTAGGCGTTGTCGTGGATGTTCGACGGATGCAAGCCGGCCTCACCGCCGTCCGCACGCGCCCATTGCGGCTTCGGCCCGATCAGGCGCACGCCCGTGCGGCTCGAATTGTAGTGAACCGCCCAGCGCGTGCCGTACAGCATGTCGATGTCGGCGGGCGTGAAGAAGTCGGGCGCGCCATGCGGACCGTCGAGCACGCCGAGCGTCCAGTGGCTCGTCAGCTCGGGAATGCGGGCCGCAGGGAGCGTGGCGCCCGCTTCGCCCGAGCCGGCGTCTTCGGCAAAGTGGAGCACGTCGCCCCGCCGCAGCGCGCGGCCCGCATGACCGCCGAACTGACCGAGCGTAAACGTGGCCTTGCTGCCGAGATAGTCCGGCACCTGGAGGCCGCCCTTGACGGCGAGATACGCACGCACGCCTGCGCCGGTCACGCCACCGAGCTTCAGCACGGCGCCGGGCGCGGCGCGCTGCACCTGCCAGAACGCGACCGGTGCGCCGTCGAGCGTCGCCGCGAGCGGCGCGCCGCCGAGGACGAAAAGCGCGGTGCTGTTGAAGCGCAGCGTTGCGCCCACCATCGTGAACTCGAGACCGGCGGCGTCGGGGGCGTTCCCGACCAGCTCATTGACGAGATCGAACGAGAGATCGTCCATCGGGCCCGAAGGCGGCACACCGACGTCCCAGTAGCCGAGCCGGCCGGGTGTCTGTTGCACGGTGGTCTGCACACCGCCGTCGAGCACGTCGATCGTATGCGGCGCGAACGCGAAGCGCGACAGGAAGCCCGTGGTCTGCTCGGCGCGTGCGAAGGTGCTCGAACCGGCAATGGCGCGCAAATAGTCGAGGTTCGTTTCGATGCCGTAGAGATGCGTGCGCGAGAGCGCGTCGCGCAGCGCTGCGAGCGCCTCCGCACGCGTTTCCCCCTTGACGATCAGCTTCGCAAGAAGCGGATCGTAGAACGAACTGATCTCGGTGCCCGCCTCGACCCAGGTGTCGACGCGCGCATCGGACGGAAAGTCCACATGGGTCAGCGTGCCCGCGCTCGGCTGGAACTGCTTGTGCGGGTCTTCCGCGTAGAGGCGCACCTGGATGCTCGCGCCGTTCGGCGCGCGTGCAATCGTTTCCAGCGGCGGCAACGTGCCTTCGGCTTGGCGAATCATCCATTCAACGAGATCGAGGCCCGTCACCGCCTCCGTCACGCAGTGCTCGACCTGCAGGCGCGTATTCACTTCCAGGAAGTAAAAGCGCCGCTCCAGCGTGTCGAACACGAACTCCACCGTGCCTGCCGAAGCGTAGGCCACCGCCTGAGCAAGCCGCACCGCGCTCGCATGCAGCGCCGCGCGTTCCACGTCGGAGAGGCCGGGTGCAGGCGTTTCCTCGATCACTTTCTGGTTGCGCCGCTGCACCGAGCAGTCGCGCTCGCCGAGCGCGATCACGCCGCCCTTGCCGTCGCCGAATATCTGCACCTCGATATGCCGCGCGTGCTCGACGAACTTCTCCAGGTAGACGCCGGCGTTGGCAAAGTTCGCCTCCCCCAGACGCGCGACCGACGCAAATGCGGCTTCGAGCTGTTGCGCGTCGCGACACAGCGCCATGCCGATGCCGCCGCCGCCCGCCGTGCTCTTGAGCATCACCGGATAGCTGATGCGCGCGGCCTCGGCTTGCGCGCTCGCCAGATCGGGGAGCAGGCCCGTGCCGGGCAGCAGCGGCACGTCGTGCGCGCGCGCGAGCGCACGCGCCGTATGCTTGAGGCCGAACGCGCGCATCTGCTCCGGGCGCGGACCAATGAAGCGGATCCCCGCCTCTTCGCAGGCCTGCGCGAACGCTGCGTTCTCCGAAAGAAAACCATAGCCTGGATGCACGGCGTGTGCGCCTGTCTTGCGCGCCGCGTCGAGGATGGCAGCGACGTTCAGGTAGCTCTGCGCCGCCGGGGCGGGGCCGACGCACACCGCTTCATCGGCTTCCAGCACGTGGCGCGCATGCCGGTCCGCCTCCGAATAGACCGCGACCGAAGCGATACCCAGCCGGCGCAGCGTGCGAACTACGCGGCACGCAATCTCGCCGCGATTCGCAATCAGAACCTTGCCGAAGCTCATGACGCCTCCCAGATGGTCAACCGCACAGGCGTCGGGTTATAGCCGTTGCAAGGATTGTTGAGCTGAGGACAGTTCGAGATCAGCACACTCACGTCCATATGCGCGCGCAATTCGACATATTTGCCGGGCGCCGAAATGCCGTCCTCGAACGTCAGCTTTCCCTCCGGGGTAACTGGCACATTCATGAAGAAGTTGATGTTACTGACAATGTCGCGTTTGGTCAGACGCGCATGGGCGCCACAGTCGCAATGCGTGATGACATTCAGAAAGCTGTCGCGGCAGTTGTGCATATAGCGCTTCTCGAGTGCGTAACGCACGGTGTTGCTCTCCGCCGCGCAAGCGCCGCCGAGCGTATCGTGGCGCCCGCAGGTATCGGCGACGATGGTCAGCATCGGGTTGCCCAGGTTCGACATCAGGACGCTGCCTGCCGTGAGGTACAAATTGCCCTGCTCGCGAATCGTGTCCTGCGCGCTATAGCGCTCGAGCGGGTCGGCGCTGTTGTAGAAGAGCGTGTCGACGGCCTGGTTGCCTTCGAGATCGAGAATGCGCAGCACCTCGCCGCGCTTTAACGGGTGAAGCCACGGCTCGCCTGCGAGCAGCGTGAAGTCGTAAGACGCGCGTTGCGTGTCCAGTTGGCTTTCGACAATAGGCATGACGGCTCCTTACGCAAACAGACGGTCGGTGTTGACGAACCCGCGGGTGTTCTCGGGGCAGGCGCTGCGGCAGGCGTCGTTGTCGGGCACGCGGGCATCGGCGGCGTAGGCACGGTAGGCAACGAGCTTCACCGGCTTCGGCGCATAAGCCGGGTTCGCATCGAGCGGATGCGGCGCTGTCGAAAACGCGGCGAGCGTGTTCATCTCGAAGCGCAGGTCCAGGCACGCTCCCGCCTTCGAGTGCTCCGGCACCCAGGTCAGCGAGCCGTCATCGCCAAAAGCGACCTTGCTGAAGAAGTTGACGTTGGCGACCAGATCGCGCGCACCGAGACCGTGCTTCGCGAGTTCGAGCACGAGGCTGTCGCGCCCGTTGCGGATCATGTCGTTTCGCTGTGCCTGGTAGGTCGTCTTGCCGTAGCGGCGCTCGAACAGCTTGGCGTTGCCGACACCGCCGACCGGATCGTGCCAGCCCAGCGTGTCGTGCGTGATCGAGGCCATCACACGGCCCATGTCCGAGTACAGCACGTGACCGCTCGTCAAATGTGCGATGTGCTGCGCCTTGAGTGTATCCGCCATGTTGTAGCGTTCGAGCGGATCTTCCTGGCGGTAGAACACAGCGGAGAGATTGGCGCCACCCTCGATATCGACAAGGCGCAGCGCGAGGCCGCGGCGCAGCACGCCTGACCAGTGCGTACCGGCGGGGATGACGGTTTCCCAGAGAACCTGGGACAAGGGAACGGGTTCGGAAAATCGTTGCGGCGACATGGCGGCTCCTGATATCGGGGTAGACAAAAGCAGTGAGAGGGCGATTCCGACGACATCGCGACCTCCCGGGCTTTTATCCCTCCGTGGAGCCTTACCGCCGCCTTCGATTTGCAATATGAGGCAGGCAACAAGACCGGATGGCTCTCGGACCAGCCATCGTCGCGCTTTGCAGCGCGACGACCGGAACCCTAGCCATCCTAAGATGATGCAAATTGCTTCGCACCTCTCGAGCAGAAATTAAGCGAATAGCGTGCCAATCAAAACTGCGCAAAGGCCCGGGAAAGAAGCACCACTTCAGACGATTCCGCACCATCTTTACGCCTCGCACAAAACGGCAAGCTTCAGTTCGGTGCCTGCGTGTCCGCACAATTTTGTCGGCTTAATCTGGCGGCTCGGTCCTTGCGTACTCAACCATGAAGATCCCTGCCCAGCCCTACGATTTTCCGATCACCGGCCCGTTGACGATCGAGTCGACCGCGCTCGTCATCATCGACATGCAACGCGACTTTTGCGACCCGCGTGGTTACATGGGCGCACGCGGCGCCGATGTCGGCCCCGCCCGGGCCATCGTGCCGCATATCCAGCGCGTACGGGACCGTGCGGCCGAGCTCGGCATGAAGATCGTGCACACGCGCGAAGGACACCGCCCCGACCTCGCGGATCTTCCCGAGAGCAAGCGCCTGAAGACTGCGCTGGCAGGCGCCGCAATCGGCAGCCGCGGGCCCCTCGGCAGGTTGCTGGTGCGCGGCGAAGCGGGCTGGCAGATCATCGACGAACTCCAGCCGCGCGAAAACGAAATTGTGATCGACAAGCCCGGCACCGGCGCTTTTCACGCCACGGACCTGCATCACGTGTTGACGGTTTCCGGCATCACGCGGCTGATCCTGACCGGCGTGACGACCGGCGTTTGCGTGACGAGCACGGCGCGCGAGGCGAGCGATCGCGGCTATGAGGTGCTCGTGCTCGAAGACTGCTGCGCGGAGCCGAACGCGAGCGATCACGCCGACGCGATCCGCTTGCTGCGCGTCGAGGGCGGGTATCTCGCCGCCACCGCGCGCTCGAACGATCTGCTCGCCGCGCTGGAGACGTTCGCGCCGCACGCCTGAGCATGCGGCGCGCCGCTGCGCGGTTCACGCCTCGGTGCGTGTGAGCTGCTCGAGCATTTCGAGGTCGGTCTTCATGCCCGACGTCTCGCGAATACGCGCCAGAATTTGGCGTTTGAGCGCATTGAATTCCGGAGCGAGCTTCATCTCCGGATCGCGCACGGCAGGCAACGGCACGTCGTAGATCGTGTCGATGCGACCCGGCCGCGGCGCCATCAGCACGACGCGATGGCCGAGGTAGATGGCTTCCTCCACGTCGTGCGTGACGAACACGATAGTGGACTTCTCCAGTGCATGCACGTGCAGAATCAAATCGTGCATCACCTCGCGGGTCTGCGCGTCGAGCGCGCCGAACGGTTCGTCCATCAGCAGGATGGATGGCTTGCCCTGCAATGCGCGCGCGATTGCCACGCGCTGCTGCATGCCGCCGGAGAGCTGGTTCGGAAACGCGTCGGCAACGTGCGTGAGCCCCATCAGGCGCAGCAGCGCGTCCGCTCGCCCGCTCGCCACCTCGACCGCGCTCGAACTCAGATCGCGCCGGTTGGTCTTGAGCCGCCGCGAAAACTGGATGTTCTGGCGAACCGTCAGCCACGGGTACAGGCTGTAGTGCTGGAACACCATGGCGCGGTCTACGCCTGGGCCTTCGATCGCTTGTCCGTCCACGCGAACCGCGCCTTCGTCGATCGTTTCGAGGCCGCCGAGAATGCGCAGCAAGGTGGACTTGCCGCAGCCCGAGGCCCCCACTAGCGTGATGAACTCGTTTTGCCGTACGTTGAGTTCGATGCTGGCGAGCGCGCGCACCTGGTCGCCGCCGCGCCCAAAGTACTTCGATACCAGTTCGATGGAGATTTTCGAGGAAGTGTTCATCATCGCTTGGCCATCCATTTTCCAAAACACAGCCGGTGAACGAGGCGGAATGCCTGATCGATCAGGAGCCCGATGACGCCGATCAGCAGGATGCCGCCGAAAATGCGATCCGTCTGCAAATAGCGCTGTGCCTTCAGGATCGCGTAGCCGAGTCCCGAGTTGGCCGCCACGAGCTCGGCGACCACGAGGTAGGTCCAGGCCCAGCCCATGGTGATACGCAGCGTGTCGACGATGGCCGGCCGCGACGACGGAAAGATCACGAGGCGGATCATCTCCTCTCGCGTCGCGCCCATCGTTTGCGCGGCTTCAATCTGCGCGATCGGCACCGCGCGCACGTTCTCGGCAATCATCAGCACCATCTGGAAGAACGTGCCGATGAAGATGATCGCGATCTTCGATCCTTCGTCGATGCCGATCCACAGCATCACGAGCGGGATGAACGCGACGGCGGGCATGTAGCGGATGAAGTCGGTCAGCGGCTCGAGCAACGCCTGCACCGGGCGGAACGTGCCGATCAGCAGGCCGAGCGGCAGCGCGAACACCGCCGAGAGCGCCCAGCCGCCCACCACGCGGTAGATGCTGATGGAGATATCGTCCGCAAGGCCGTCGTCCGTCCACCAGCTCACGAGCCGATGCACGACGGCGCCAGGCTGCGGCATGAAGGTCGGATCGACGAGCCCGGAGATTGACAAGGCCCACCAGGCGAGGAGCGGCACGATCAGCCCCGTCAAGGCGAACCCGATATAGGCGCGGCGGCTGATTTCGCCTCGCACAGCCCATAGCGGCGCAGACCGCGCCCTGGTCGCGGCGCGCGCGGGCAGTAATTCGCGCGGGCTCACGTGTTCAGTCGTCGACATGGTTGCTCCTTGAGTCAGCGATTCCAGCGGGTTCGGCAATTTCGGTATCCGGGTCGAGTTCGAAGGGCACGGCGCGCCCTTCGCGCCATGGATGTGTTGACAACGCAATAACAGGAAGCACGCCAGGCGAGGCCGCCACCCGCCCGAGCGATATTTCGAAATCGAGCAGCGCGCGGGCCTGTTCGAGCGAGACGGACGGATCTCCGACGACCTGCGCCAGCGTGCGCCCGCGATGCTGTGCAAGCCAGGCGGTCGCCGTTGCAGAACGCGCGCGCGCAAACATGAAAAAGCCGCCGGCGCGTGCCAGAAAGCTCATTGGCTCTTCATCGGATGCATGCTCCACCGTCGGGCCTTGCAGCGCGCCCGCGGCCAGCAACGCCGTGCGCGGCACGCGCGCCGCCCACGTCGGGCCATCCGAAGCCGGTTCGCGTTCCCAGCGCTCGTGATAATGGGCGTCGACGCCGTCTTCCAGCAGCACGCCGGGTGACTCGAAGCGCATCGTGCCGATATCGCGCGTGTCGGCCGGTGGACTGAAGTCGATCTGGCGATGCCAGGTGCAAACGTCGGGTGCGCCCGGCTCGATCCCGGTGAAACCCGCGAAGCCCTGCTGCCGCGCCAGCTCGACCAGCATGTCGCGCGGCAATGCGTCGAGGCCGCTTACGCCCTCGAAATCGGAGCGGTCCGCGCTCACGCGCAGATCCACATGCACGCGCGCCGTTTGCAGCCAGAACACGCGCGTTGCACGGTCCTCGCACCCCGCCGCGTCTCGCAACAGCGTGCGCCGCCACACGCCGCGATAGCGCTGGGCAACACAATCAGCCGCAACGGGCCGGTCGAGCCAGGCGCTCGCATCGACGACGCTTGCGTCTATCTGATTCATCAGGTGGGTCATGTCCGGCTCACTCCTGGTGCAGATCAGGACAGGTCCGAGAATTCCGCGCGCAACGCGGCGGCTACCCGTTGCGCGACTTCCTGCGCGAGCAACGCCCCCTTGACCGCACTCGCGCCGCGAGCCGACGACAGCACACCCGAAAGCGGAACCCAGCCCGTGCGTGCCGGGTAGGTGTCGTACGGCGGAAAGTCCGCAGGACGGTCGTCGGGAATCTTGTCGGTCGATACGAGGTCCGGGTGGTAGTGCAGCATCATCGACGTTTCCATCACCGCCGCATGCTCGAGCGCGAAACCGGGAAACCCTTCCGGAAATACCTTGGCGAGCGTGGGCTCGGTCAGAAAGTCCCAGTACTCCAGCCGCACGACACGCAGCGGCGGCGTGCGGGTGCCTTGCTGGGACAGATCGCGCATCGCAAGCTCGATGCCTTCCGTGAGGAACCACTGGTTCTCGTAGTGGCCGTCGATCAACGCGAGCCGTCGCACGCCATGGCGAGCGAATTCGCGGATCACGTCGCGCGTCATCTGGCTCAGGTTGTTGCCGTCGAGACTCGTCGTGCCGCAGAAATGTTGTCCGCCGCCGCATTTCGGCTGCGAGCGATAACCGTAATTGAATGCGGGCGCCACGATGCCGCCCACTTCGCGTGCAACGTCGAGCGCCACTGCGCTCGACAGGAGCGCATCGGTGCCGAGCGGAAGATGCGGGCCATGCTGCTCCAGCGCGCCGCAAGGCAACAGCACGATAGCCTCGTCGCCAAGGATGCGCTGGTGGTAGTCGACCCAGCTCAGATGCTGCATCAGGTGAGAATTCATTGAGCGATCCTGTGATCGGGTAAAGCGTTCGTTGTCGTCAAAGGGAGCGCGGCGTTCCTCTCGCACGGCGCGCCCTCCGGCCAGTCAAACCGCAGTGAGGAATGACACACCCACCGCTCCATAGAAGTCGTCGACCTGCTTGCGCGTGACATCCATCGATCCATAGTCGGCCGAGAGCAGCCGCGTGACGCGATGCCGGTGAAAGCCGCGCAGCAGTCGCGACATCGGAATGACCTGGCTCGCGTCGTCGCCGTACAGTTGCTGATGCGCGCGCGGCAGGCGGTACCAGGGCTCGACGGGCCGGTCGTGATGCGCGTTGTGATACGAGAAGTTCAGCAGCAGCAGGTTAAACGCCGGATAGCGCACCGAGACGAGGTTCGAGTAGGTGTTGCGCTGTTCGTACGCCCGGTCGCGCACCTTGTCGTCGGCGATCGCGCCGTTGCCTTCGAGCACGGCAAAGGCGTCATAGGTGTGCTGATAGGCGTCGGCGAAGCGCAGGACAGTGAGGCAGACGAACCACGCGAGCAGGTAAAGCAGCACCGCCTTCGGCGACACCCAGGCAAGCACGCCGAACAGCGCGGCACGCACCAGCAGGATCACGACGACGCGCCGCCGTTGAGCACGCTGGTCCTCGTGCAGGAAGGGCATGAGCATCACGTAGCCGTGCATCACGAGCTCGATCGCCGGTACATAGAGCCATTCGGCCAACACGATGGCGCGCCGCAGACTGGCGGGCAGCTTCAGCAGGAACGCCTTCGCGTCGAAGGTCACGATGTCTGCACGGTCCACGTGATGGCGCATGTGCTTGTGGCGCAGCGCGCTAAACGGCGCATAGCAGGCACCGGTCAGCCACGCCATGGCCGCGCCGAGACGCGCGTTGGCTTCGGGCGTGCGGAAGATCGCCAGATGGGCGGCGTCGTGCAGCAGATAAGCGCCGATGATCATGGCGTGCGCGAGCAACACGACGCCGGCGGCCGCGACCCATGCAGCATGCGAGCACAGCATCACGACGCCGAGCGCGTAACCGCCGACCGCGTAAGCAATGGCGGCGCTATTGGGCACCAGCGCGTCCCGATAACGGTAGATCGCGGCCATGGCGCTTACCTCACGAGCTGGTTGACGAACTGCGCGTCGATCGTCTTCTCGGTGGGCGGCAGCGCACTGATCTGCCCTTTCTTGAGCAGCAGATTGCCAATCACCGCGCCGCTCGTGTAGTAGGACCGCGTCGTCGGCCCCTTCACGAAACTCTGCGGCATCTCCGCGACGGGGATGTTGTACACGCCGGTCAGTTGCGCCTTGACGTCCGCGGGCGTGACGCCGAGCACCTTGGCGATGATCTTGTTGGCGTCGTCGGGATGGCTCTTCATATACGCGAGGCCGTCGGCGTAGGCTTGCAGAATGCCCTTCACTTCGGCCGGATGCGCGTCGATGAACGAATCGTCGAACACCAGCACGTCCGCGATCAGGCCCGGCGCATTGCGCGACGAGTAGACCACGTGGAACTTACCCTTGCCCGAGTTGACGATCTGAGAGACGTTCGGCTCGTAGGTCACGCCAACCGGCAGGCTGCCGGAGAGCATCGCGCCCGGAATGCCTTCGGGCGTCATGTTCACGGAGTGGATGTCCTTGTCGCTCAGGCCACTCGTTTGCAGCGCGTAGCTGAGCAGGAAGTCAGACGGCGAGAGCGGATTGAAGGCGATCTTCTTGCCCTTGAAGTCCGCCACCGACTTGATGTCTCCCGAGGCGACGATCGCATCCGCGCCCGCGGAAAAGTCGATGGGCATCACGACCTTTTCGGACAGCCCCTTGGCGACCGAGCCGACGACCTGATCGTAGGTGAGCATCACGCCGTTGACCGAATGGCTGGTCAGCGCGGCAGGCAGCAGGCCGGGGTCGGTGAAGTACTGGAGTTTGACCGAAAGGCCGTACTTCTTGTAGAGATCGAGGGCTTCGGCAACGTAGAACGGCCCATAGCCGATCCACACGACGGTGCCGATCTTGAGCGACTCGGCCGCCTGGACTGCCGGCGAACCGGGCAGTGCGCAAGCAACTAGAGCGCTGACGATAGAGAGCGAGCACAACGCTTTTTTCAATCCGAACGGCATATCTGAGGCTCCTGGTCATGAAGGGAAATGGACACGGGAGGCGCGCTGTCTTGCGCATCTCCCGGGCTTTTATCCCTCCGTGGAGCCCCTTGATGCCGGAGCCGGAAAACTCTCGGACCAGTCATCCGCCTCGTACCTCCCGCGGACCGGAACCCTAGTTTTCCTGTCAATAGCTGAACTCAACGCTCATCCCGTGACGCCTGGCACTATGCAGGAAGCTTGCCAGCCCATGGAAAACCCTTTGCGCATGTAAAGATTGCGTGAAAAGCGCCTCATGTGAGCGGCGCGCAGCACACGCATGATCCGGTGGAGCCGCCCCATCCCGGTGCAACATGCCCTCTTGATGGGACAAGGCTGGCGACATTGGTGACCACGACGCACCGCCACGCAATCTCGCGCTGACGCTGGCCGTCAAAAAAAAGCGGACCTAGAATCGGCCGCATCACCATTCACGGTCACCCGTTGAACATGCAACCAGGCGATTCCTTCGACCCGGCGCGCGATCGCGCCATGACGTGCCTCGTGACAGGCGCTGGCAGCGGCATTGGCCGCGCGATCGCGCTCGCATTCGCACGCGAGCGCGCCCATGTGATCGTCAACGACCTGCCCTCCAGTGCGGCGCTCGATGAACTACGCAAAGACATCGAAGCGCTAGGCGCGAGATGCACGCTCGCCGCCGCAGACGTTGCCGACGCCGCCAGCGTACGCGGTCTTTTCGCGGATATCGAAAGGCTCGATGTGCTCGTCAACAATGCGGGCATCCTGCGTGAGGCGCCAGTGACCGAGATCAGCGACAGCGAGTGGGACAGGATGATCAAGGTGCATCTCTACGGCGCCTTCTACTTTTCGCGCGAAGCGGCGCGTCTGATGCAAAAGCAGCGTCGCGGAGCGATCGTCAACATTGCGTCCGACCTCGGCCAGCTCGGCTGCGAGAACCTCAGTCATTACAGCGCCGCGAAGGGCGGAATCATTGCGTTCACCAAGAGCCTCGCGCGCGAGCTGGCGCCGCACGGCGTGCGTGTGAACGCGGTCGCGCCCGGCGGCGTGCTCACGCCGATGGTCGAAGCGCTTGGCGCGCGCTATATCGAGGAGGAAGCTGCACGCTACCCGCTCAAGCGCCTCGGCACGCCTGAAGAGATCGCTCAGGCCGTGCGGTTCCTGAGTTCGGATGCGGCCAGCTTCATCACCGGGCAGATAGTCGGCGTAAACGGCGGCGGCGTCATGAACGGCTGAGCCCATGCGCACCATGCCAAGGCGTGCTGGAGCGACCCACACGGAGAGGAGAACGTGACATGGCAATACTCGTGACAGGCGGCTGCGGCTTCCTCGGCAGCACGCTCATGCACATGATCGCGCAAGGCGGACGCGTTGCGGTCAGCCTTGACCGCCGCGCCGCCGCGACGGACACAGCGCGCGGCGTCCACTATGTGCAAGGCGATCTGAACGACTTGCCACAACTGCTCGAAACGATCGATCGCTTCGAGATCGACGCGATCATACATACGGCGGCCATCTCGCATCCGTTCTTTTCACGCGAGATTCCCTGGCAAACGGTCGTGACCAATGCGCTGGGCACGACAAACGTTTTCGAGGCGGCGCGTCTGAAGTCGGTGCGTCGGGTTGTGAACTTCAGCTCCGAATGCGTCTACGGCAACAACGACCATCTCGAAGTGACACGAGAGGACGCGCCGCTTGATCCCACCACGCCATACGGCGCCACCAAGGTCTTCACCGAGAAGCTGGCTGCGGTCTATAGCGGCCTTTACGGCATGCAGATCGTGTCGTTGCGTCCCGGTTGGATCTATGGGCCGGGGCAATTCATGCAGTGCTATCTGCATACGCTGCTGCGCAACGCGATTGACGGCCGTCCGACCCACGAGCCGGCCGGCGCCGACTACCGCTTTCAGTACGTTCACGTCACGGACGTCGCGAGGGCGAGCCTGCTGGCGCTCGCCGCGCCACATGCGGCGGGCGGTGCATTCAATATCACGGGCGGTGATCAGCGCTCCTACGCCGAGGTCGCCGCGCTGGTGCGAAAGCGCTTTCCTGAAGCCCAGATCGAAATCGGTCCGGGGACGATCGACGTGCTCGATCGCAACGCGCCGTTCGATCTCTCGCTGGCGAAACGAGAACTGGGGTACGCGCCACAGGTTGGTCTGGAGGAAGGCATCGATTCGTACGCGCAGTGGCTCTCTACGCACGCCTGCTAAACACAAGCAGCGCATGGTCGAACCATGCCCGTGAACGACGCGAACGATGCACCCTCATCACGGCGAAAGCACCATCTCAGGGCAAGCCGGGAATCGCAACGCCCTTCACGCGCGATGGCATGGGGATTGCGTCGGTTGGGGACCCACCACGACGAGGAGTCATCCTGTGACGTTTGCCCCCCGCCTTCGCCAGTTTCTCTACGCATTGATGGCATCACGCTTTATCGAATTCAATCCGCGCAAGCAACGTCAACGGGAAGAGAAAAAGAAGCCGGTGTGATGCCGGAAGGAGTCGGGAAGCGTCGTCACATGGCGGAGCGAGGCATCCCGGTGGATCATTCAACCGTGCATCGCTGGGTGCTCAAGCTGTTGCCGGTACTGGAGAAGGCGTTGCGCCGCCGCCAGCTCCCGGTCGGTAAGAGCTGGCCGATGGACGAGACGTTCATCCGCGTCGAAAAGGAATGGCGGTATCTTTACCGTGCCGTCGACAACGACGGCCATACCCTTGACGTTCTGCTACGCGCCCATCGGGACAAGACTGCGGCCCCGCGTTACTTTGAAGAGTCGATCGCACGGAACGGGATTCCCGATACGGTGACCATCGACTGCTCACGGATCTCGCTCACAGGCGGAGAAATCTCGTTTCCACACGATCTCGTTCGGGTGCCGTCCTCTGGGGTTCGCTCCTGCGATCTGAAGCGGTGGTGCGCACAAGCATGCGCTGAATGTCTGTCTCGCGTCGACCTGGGCACCCGTGCGCCAAAGCAGTCATGCCCCTACGCTCGTCAATGGGCGAAACCGCCTGGCGAGAATCGGCCTTATTACGACCAGCCACCCGTCACCATGACGTCCTCCGACGTGATCATGCGGCTGTCGTCGGCCGCGAGGAAGAGCGCCATGCGCGCGAGATCGCCGGGCTCCATTTCCTCGTCGATGCACTGACCGCGCCGTATCTCTTCGCGGCCTTCGTCGGTGAGCCACAGGTTGCGCTGCTTCTCAGTCAACACCCAGCCTGGCACGAGCGTGTTCACGCGGATCCCATACGCGCCGAGCTCCTTGGCGAACCCGCGCGTCAGGCCCTGTACCGCCGCCTTGCTCATTGCGTAAACCGGAAACTGGCTGCTCTTGAGCATCCAGCAATGCGAGCCGAGATTAATGATCGAGCCCGCGCGTGCGGCCTTCATATCCTCGACCACGGCCTGCGCTGCGAACAACTGATGCCGCACGTTAACTGCAACGCCTGCATCGAACGACTCGGGCGTAACGTCGGCGAGCGTGTGGCGGCGATCGTTCGCCGCGTTGTTCACGAGCACCTCGATCGGTCCGAATACCGCCCGCACTTCGGCGATGGCCGAGTGCAACGCGGGAATGTCGGTGACGTCGCAGGCGACGAAGAGCGGTTTATGGCGCGCGTCACCGAGCGATTCGGCGAGAGCTGTTCCCGCGTTCGTGTCGATGTCGAGAAAGCCCACACGTGCGCCTTGCGCAACGAAGTGCTCGACGAACGAAGCGCCAATGCCACTTGCGCCGCCCGTAATGAGGATGACCCGGTCTACCAGACTGGGATAGCTCGCGTAACGTGCTTGTCCCGAAGATTTTTCGTTAGAAGTTGCCATTCACATTCCCGTATTGATTAATCGCTGCGACGACGAAACCGACTGTGCGCCATGCAAGCGTTCTTGCGAGCCAAGCAGGTCCGGCTTCGTGGCGCCCTCCCGTCTGTCGCCCAAATGACGCATTGTCTACGAGAAGGTGGCGATCCGCAAAGACGTGCTCGTCGTCGTGCGTTTCCAATACAACGCCGCGGAGCTAGCGACACGGGGGCCAGTGATCAGGCTGATGGACGACCCGCCGCGCCTCGGGGCCGGCCGGCAGCCCGCGAAGGATGGATTTTCAACCCGAAGCGGCCTTATGCGGCTTGAGCACGGTTGCCATGTATTGCGTCGCAAAGTCGACAAATGCCTTGACCCGAAGCGGCATTCTTCGCTGTGCCGGATAGACGATTTGTGCCGACCACGGCTTGGGCCGCCACTTCGGGAGAACTCGGACCATCCGCTGAGCCAGCAGGTCTTCCTCGACGAACCACTCGGGCAGCACGGCAAGACCGAGCCCCATGCGAACCGCTTCGCGGATACTTGCACCACCCTCAGTCAAAAACACTGGCTCGAGTTCCAGCGAGCAACTCTCAGACCCTGAGTGCAACGTCACGTGCCTCGGATTGCCGAACTGACTTCCCGATAGTGCAATCCATGGAAAGCCGGCCAGGTGCGCCGGTTTGCGCGGCTTTTTGTGCTCCTTCAGCAGTGACGGAGAGCCGACGACACAGCGCGTTATCTCACCCAGCGGGCGGGACACGACCCGCTCGTCACTGAGCGTCCCCGCGAGGATGCCGGCGTCGCAGCCCTCCTCGATCATGTGCAGAGGCCGATTCGAATATCCGAGTTCGACCCGCACAGCAGGGTTCGTCTGAATGAAACTGCTGATCAGGCGACTGACGACCGTTTGACCAAAGTCGATGGTGGAAAACACGCGGATCTGACCGCTCAACGCTGTCTGATCGCTGCGCAGCCGGCTTTCACATTCCTCGGCCAGCGAAAGCAACGTCTGGGCGTCCGCGAGTATCTGCTGGCCCGCGTCGGTGAGACTCATGCGATGCGTATCACGACGCAGCAGCGCCGCGCCAGACTGCGCCTCCAGCGCCTGCAGTTGTCGGCTCAGCGTCGGTTGACTTAGCCGGCGCTTTCGCGCAGCCGCCGAAATGCTGCCGCTATCGACGATGGCGACGAATGCGCGAAGGAGGTCAAGATTGTCGTAGATGCTCATACGAGAAAAGCATAACCGATATTCGGGTCATGCCACTACCGTTGGAGTGGCCTCCTCACGAAAATGCACTCATCGCAGTCACACCCACCAGTCCCAAGGAGATTTGCCATGAGTACCCAAGCCAACCATGCACAAGCCGCCAAGGTCGCTATTGTCACTGGCGCTTCCCGTGGAATCGGCGCAGCGATCGCGCAACGCCTGGCCGCGGACGGCATCGCCGTCGTCGTCAACTATGCGGGGCGCGAAGCCGACGCATTGGCGGTCGTGGAATCGATTCAGGCCGCGGGCGGGCGGGCGGCGGCGATTCGCGCCGACGTGACGGTGCCTGCCCAGGTGGCTGCAATGTTCGATACCGCCATCACGTTGTTCGGCGGTGTGGACATTCTCGTCAACAACGCGGGGATCATGCAGCCCGGCCTCGTCTCGCTCGTCGACACCGACGACGCGCTGTTCGACCGGCTTGTCGCCATCAACCTGAAGGGAACCTTCAACACGCTGCGCGCTGCCGCCAAAAGATTGCGCGCCGGTGGCCGCATCGTGAATTTCTCCAGCAGCATGAACGGTCTTTCGCAGCCTGGATATTCCGTCTATGCCGCGACGAAAGCAGCCGTCGAGACGATGACCAACATCTTCGCCAAGGAGCTGCGCGGCCGGAATATCACAGTGAACGCTGTCGCGCCCGGGCCGACCGCAACCGAGCTTTTTCTCAAGGACAAGACGCCCGAGCAGGTCGAACGCATCGCCAAGGCGGCGCCCATGGAACGACTCGGCGAGCCGGCGGACATCTCCGAAGTGGTCGCCTTCCTCGTTAGCAACGCCGCGAGCTGGATTGACGGACAAACCCTTCGCGTGAATGGCGGAATCATTTGAGCGACGACCATCCACCAGACAAGGAGATCAACGTGAAACAAGTCATCGTCGTAACCGGCGCTTCCAGCGGCTTCGGCCGCCTCGCCGCCGAGGCGCTCGCACGGGCGGGTCATACCGTCTACGCGACCATGCGTGCAACCGAAGGACGTAACGCCTCCACTGTCGCGCAGATGCGCGAATTCGCCCGCACCTGCCCAGCGGATCTTCGCACCGCGGAGATGGACGTCTCGTCGCAGCCTTCGGTCGATAACGCCATCGCTCGAGTTGTGAGGGAGGCCGGCCACATCGACGTCATCGTTCATAACGCGGGTCATATGGCCTTCGGTCCAGCCGAGGCGTTCACACCCGAGCAGTTCGCCCAGCTTTACGACACGAACGTAGTGGGCACCCAGCACGTCAATCGGGCGGTTGTGCCGCACATGCGCGCGGAAAAAAAGGGGCTGGTGCTCTGGGTGTCGAGTAGCAGTTCCGCAGGCGGCACTCCGCCTTACCTCGCGCCGTACTTCGCAGCGAAAGCCGCGATGGATGCCATCGCGGTTCAGTACGCGCGAGAACTGTCGCCGTGGGGCATTGAAACCTCGATTGTCGTTCCCGGGGCCTTCACGTCCGGCACGAACCACTTCGCGCATGCAGGCCGCCCGCAAGATCAGGGCGTACTCGGTCAGTACGAAAAAGGGCCCTGTGCGGGGCTGGGCGAGCGTATCCAGCAGGCATTCGCCGCAATCGTGCCGCCCGACGCCGATGCAAGTCTCGTAGCGCACGCCATCGTCGATGCGGTCGACGCGCCTATGGGTCGGCGACCGTTTCGCGTCCACGTTGATCCAGCGCAGGACGGCGCGGATGTCGGATTCGCCGTGCTCGACCGTCTCAGAGCCGAAATGCTGCATCGAGTCGGTATGTCCGACCTGCTCCGGCCGCGCACCTGGTAACCGCTTTGCCCACGTGATTTTTTTGAGGAGAACGCACATGAAAGCACGCATCCTCGGCCAGAAGGGGCCAGCTGTATCCGCCATCGGACTGGGTTGCATGGGCATCTCCGACCTGTACGGGCCGGCCGATCGCAGCGAAAGCATCGCGACACTACACGCCGCGATCGAAGCAGGCATTACGCTGCTGGATACCGGCGACTTCTACGGCATGGGTCACAATGAGCTGCTGATACGCGAGGCGTTGTCCGTGCTTCCACCATCACGTCGTGACTCGGTGCAGATCAGCGTCAAGTTCGGCGCGCTGCGCGATCCGGCTCGCGGCTGGCACGGATATGACGCCCGTCCGCAGGCCGTGCGAAACTTCGTCGCGTATTCGCTGCAACGGCTGGGAGTCGATCACATCGACATTTACCGGCCGGCAAGGCTCGATCCGAATGTCCCGATCGAAGACACGGTTGGCGCAATCGCGGATCTGGTCAAGGCGGGCTACGTACGGCACATCGGCCTCTCCGAACTCGGCGCGGATTCGATCCGGCGCGCGGCAAACGTCCACACGATCAGCGACCTCCAGATCGAATACTCGCTGATCTCACGCGGGATTGAAGATGATATTTTGCCTACCTGCCGCTCGCTTGGCATTGGCATCACCGCCTACGGCGTGCTCTCTCGCGGTCTGATTAGCGGACACTGGCAAGCTGGCGCGAGGCCAAACGATTTTCGGGCCATCAGTCCTCGATTTCAGGGCGACAATGCCTCTCACAATCTGGCTTTGGTCGAAACGCTTCGCAAGGTGGCAGAGCGCAAGGGCGTGACCGTTGCCCAACTGGCGATTGCGTGGGTGTCGGCGCAGGGGATGGACATCGTGCCACTGGTGGGTGCACGCACGCGCGCGAGGCTTCAGGAGGCTCTTGGCTCCATCGAACTTCGACTGACGGAACGTGAGCTTGGCGAAATTGAGCAGGCCGTGCCGAAGGGCGCCGCTGCGGGGGAGCGCTATGCGTCTGCTCTTCTCGCCGAGCTCGACAGCGAAAAGCGGGTGGAAGAGCGCTAAGCTCCCTGGTTGTTTATCGGTCGGCCAACCGCAAATTATCTTGACTGACGTTGGCCATGCTGCTTGACGCTGCCTATCCGGCATGTCTCGAATCAAGCATTTACTGAGTCTTCTGCTGGCGCTGCGGCGAGTCAGCTTCGCTGACCTGCTTGAGTCGCGTCAGCCAATCCCCCAGGGCTCCATCCAGCATCGGTTGCAAAGTCGTGGCGTTGGCCCTCACGACGTCACCGCTCCATGACTCCTCGGTGTGCACATGGACGCCGCGCCCCGTTGCGGAGAACTCCCAAACATGCACCGCGAAGATTCCTTGCGCCGGGCCTGTCCAGACGATTCTTCGCTGCGGCACGATTTCCCGGACCGTAGAAGTGATCTTCAAGCCGCCTTCCTCCCATTTGAATGCCGATCCGGCGGACAGCGTCCCGTCAAAGTGGGCGGCAGTCACTGTGGGGCGCCACGTCGGCCACGCCGAGATGTTGGTTTGAACTGCCCACACGGTCGAAAGCGGCGCATCGATGTCAACGTCATGGCGCGACACTACTGGAGCCGCCAGATCGATATCGACGGTAGTCCCCGCGTGTGCCTCTTCTGCCGCGAGCAGTGCAACAGCGACTACCGCGATGCTCGTCAGAACAGAGGCACGGGCGACGAAGCGCGCGGCTGCGCTGGAAATGATGTTTTTCATGACGGCGCTCAGGCTGCGGTGACCAGCGCTCGGGTATTTGCCACAGCGGCAAGCGTCTGCCGGACGCCTTCTACATACGACGTCTTACGGATCGGCCCGATCAGTTGCTGCAGCGCCGAATCGTCCATGATCAGCTGGTCGGTCATCAGGTAGTTCATCTCGACCATCTCTCGCATGAATGGGTTGAACAGGCCGATCAGACGCAGCATCATGTTGCCTGCCACGCGTAACCTGATCTTGTTGCCAGTCTGGCGTTCCATTTCCGACACGAGTGCGCGCTGCGTCGTGACACCCACGCCGGCGAAGTTCCAGATTTTCCCGAACGCGGCGGGGGTATCGACCAGCCGCGCGACCACCGGCCCCACGTCCGGTACGAAGACAAACTCGTGCGGGCGGTCGATCGGCCCGACCATGTCTGCGGCGCCGCCGTTCACTGCAGCCTGCGCCGCGCGGTGCAGCAGACTGGCTTCCACGCCGGGTCCATAGAAGTCCGGCAAGCGCAGGACAGTTGCGTTGATGCGGCCGTCGCCATGCGCTTGCATCAGCAGATCCTCCTGCGCCTTGCGCATGCGGCCCTTGTACGTGTGCGGCTCACGCGGATGGTCTTCGCGTACCGGGTTGGCGCGGGACTTGCCGTACGGGTACACGGTGCCAATCAAAATGATGTTTTTGACCCCGGCGGCGACCGCACCATCAATCGTCTTGCGCATCAGCTCCGGATGCAGTTCGAACTGCCAGTAGTTCACGCCGACCATATAAATCAGCGTCTCGATGCCCTTCGCCGCGGCCAGCACCGAGGCGGGCGAGTCAGGGTTCCAGGTGACGATCTCAGCAAGCGGGTCGGCGCCGAATGCCTCGCGCAGGCTTGCTTCGGTACGGCCGACGACGCGGTAGGGACGGCCGCTGCAACGGAGGGAGGAGGCAATGCTTTGACCGATAACGCCTGCGGCGCCGAACAGGGCTACTTTGGACACGATGATTCTCCTTGGGGATGAAAGCTCACGACGAGAGGTGGCGAAAGATCGCAACAGAGATCGATGAGGCACGAGCGAGCACAGTGCCCAGATACGCATCGAGAACGGGTTGAACCGGTGCCCGCAGCCAGGCTTCGAGCGCTGCGACGGAAGCAGCGAACACTACGTTGACACCCCGCCGGGTCCACACGGCTGTGACGCAGGTACCCTGGCGCGGAGATGTCCGCGCCTCGATGGCTGCGATGTTCATTTTTCGCTCCTTAGACTTCGATCGATCCTGCTGCTGGAGACCGTAGTTTGCTCAATAGACAGCCAAACGAAAATCGCCTAGATTGCTATCGCGCCTATACAAAAATGCATACCATGATTCAACGCGAACCGAACTGGGAGTGGTACCGCACTTTTCTGACGGTCCTGGAGACAGGTTCACTGTCAGCGGCCGCGCGCGCGATGGGGATGACCCAACCGACGGTCGGCCGTCACATCGACGGTCTGGAATCGGCACTGGCGTTAAAGCTCTTCACGCGCTCGTTCGATGGCTTCGCGCCTACCGATGCTGCGCTCGAACTGAGGCCCTATGCCGCCGGCGTGGCCGCGACCTCTGCGGCGCTGCTCCGGGTGGCCAGCAGCCACGGGGCAGGCGTTCGCGGTACGGTGCGATTGACCGCAAGCGAGGTCATGGGCGTCGAGGTGCTCCCGCCTATCCTCGCTGCATTGCGGCGCGAGCACCCTGAACTGGTCATCGAACTGGTGTTGTCGAACAAGGTGGATGATTTACTGCACCGCGAGGCGGACATCGCGGTGCGCATGCTCCGGCCCACGCAGGACGCGTTGGTGGCCAGACGCGTAGGCGCCGTCGAACTCGGTTTGTATGCTCACGAACACTATCTGGCAGCGCACGGCACGCCGAAATCGATGGATGAGTTGTCCCGTCACGCGATCGTCGGCTTTGATCACGAGAACGCATTCATCCGCCGGCTCCAGGATCAATTCCCAGTGTTCTCGCGCGCTGCCCTGGCGTTTCGCGCCGACAGCGACCTGGCCCAGCTAGCCGCCATCCGCGCGGGCTTCGGCATTGGCGTGTGCCAGGCGGCGTTGACCGCGCAGGACAAGGCGCTGATACGCGTGTTACCGGCCAGCTTCTCGATTGCGATGGACACCTGGGTGGCCATGCACGAGGACCTGCGCGAGAGCGCACGTTGTGCGGTGACGTTCTCAGCGATTGCGGCGGGTTTGAAGGCTTACATACGGCGCTCGTAGGTTACCCGGAGGCTGCCGGCAACGCGTCATCGGAAGGCGCTGGCAGGAGTGCTCAGTGACCAGTTGCGCTCGACTTGTCGCGAATGGCCGGTATTGAGAAAGGCAAAGGACCGTTGTGGGTCGTAAGTTCGTATTCGCCGATTGGAGAGTCGCCGCTCGGGAGCAGGCTCGCGCGAACGGCCGGTTAGCACGATGCTGCTGCCCGACGAGGTCTGTGGCGAAGCGTCCGCAATGCCCGAAAGGTGCGAGTAGCTCGTCCGTCAGCTTTCGGATCTGGAGTGCTCGTACGACGGCTGACCCGATCGCCCATTCGTCGGCCAAAGCCGCATTTGAGCTGGCTGACATTTAGCTCCGCGGCGCATCAGGCGAGCGCGCGAGTGCGCAAAAAGGAGGGCTTCGAATACGGACGTCAGATAAACCGAGTGCCTTTATGGAGGCCACAAAGCCTCACTTCTCTGAAAAAAATCCATGCCATCCGGAGCGCGACGATGATCATTATCCGGCTCCAGTGACGTCCACGCATATTGTCTCCACACGGCCATGCTATCGTCGCAAGGCATTTCGGCGATGAGATTGCCGTTGCAGCAAGCATTGGACAACCGCCTGCATGATCCGCAATGATCCGTTCGAGCCATTCCCGCAAAAGCGGCGCCGCGCGTGGCCGCTGATTCTGCTGTGCGCCGTAGTCACCGTTCTGGTCGCGTTGGTGGTGGCAACCGGGTTGACTCTGCGGGCGAGCCTGCCGCAACTCGACGGCACGCGCGCCGCGCCGGTATCGGCAACGGTGACAATCGCGCGCGACGCGCTCGGCGTGCCCACGGTGCAAGGCAGCACGCGGGACGACGTCGCGTATGCGACCGGTTTCGTTCACGCACAGGACCGCTTCTTTCAGATGGATCTGCTGCGCCGGGTCGCCGCCGGCGAGATGGCCGCGCTCATGGGTCCGGCTGCGCTGGCGCTGGACCGGCGCGACCGGCCGATGCGTTTTCGCGAACACGCGCGGGCGGCGCTCGCCGCGTTGCCCGCAGAGCAGAGGCAACTGATCGAACACTATGCGACGGGCGTCAACGACGGCCTGCGCTCGCTTCGCGCGCGGCCGTTCGAATACTGGCTGCTGGGCACGCAACCGGTCCCGTGGCGTCCCGAGGACACGTTGCTCGCCGTCTATGCCATGTACATCGACCTGCAGTACGGCCAGGTCACGCACGTGCTGTCACGCGCGGCGCTGCGCGAGCGGCTGCCTGCGGACCTGCTTGCGTTCCTGCTGCCCGCAACGAGCCGCTGGGATGCTCCGCTCGACGGCATGCGCGCATTCGCGCCGTCACCCCCCGCCCTGCCCGCGACGCCGCCGCCGTGGCTGGCCGCAACGCGGTCCGCCGCGGACTTCGACGCGCAGACCAGCGGGTCATTGAGCAGCGTACCCAGACTCATCGACGCCGGGGCTCACGTCGATTCGATGGTCGGCAGCAATGGATTCGCGGTCGACGGTGCGCACGGCGTGGAAGGACGCGCGCTGCTCGCGAGCGACATGCACCTCGGCTTGTCGCTGCCGAACATCTGGTACCGGTTATCGCTGGTCTATCCCGCGCCAGAGGGCAGCGTGCGGCGCATCACGGGAGTGAGCTTGCCGGGCACGCCACTCGTCGTGAGCGGCAGCAACGGCCATATTGCCTGGGGATTCACGAACAGCTACGGGCGGTTCATCGATCTCATCGAACTGCTGCGCGACCCGGACGATCCGCTTCGCTATGGAGTGCCCGACGGCGGCTGGCAGACGGCGCAGGTGATCCATGAGCGCCTCGACGTGAACGGCGGCGCGAGTGTCGATCTTCCGGTCGTGCAAACCCGCTGGGGGCCCCAGATCGTGGTGGGCCCGCATGCGTATGCCTTGCATTGGGTTGCGCAGGATCCGCAGGCGATCAACGTGAACCTCATGCAGCTCGAAAGCGTGTCGAACGTCATCGACGCGTTGCACGCTGCGCAGACCTTCGGCCTGCCAACGCAGAATTTCATGGCGGCTGATGCACAGGGCCATATCGGTTGGACGCTCGCCGGTCCCCTGCCGCGCTTTGCCGATGCGGATGCCACGGCGCTCGCCAGCCTCCCGTTCCGCTCCGATACCTATAGTGGTTGGCAGAAGTATCTGCCTCCCGCTGAGTATCCGTTGCGCACCGATCCGCCGGCGGGCCGCATCTGGACTGCGAACAACCGGACGTTGCCACCGGGCGAGGCAGCACGCATCGGCGATGCGGGCGCCGATCTCGGCGCACGCGCGACGCAGATTCGCGACGATCTGCTCGCGTTGCCGCATGCGACCGAGCGCGACATGCTGGCGGTGCAGACCGACGACCGGGCTTTCTGGATTGAACACTGGCGACGCACTGCCCTCGACGCGCTCGACGCGACCGCTCTCAACGGCCATCCCGAACGCGCGGCATTCCGCCGGCTCGTCGAAACCTGGGATGGTCACGCGGATGTGACTGCGGTCGGCTACCGGCTGGTGCGCGCGTTCTACTACTCCCTGTACGACGCCTGGTTCGGTGCGCTCGACAAGCAGATGACCGCGATCGCACCCGAGCTCAGCTATCGGGCGGCGAACTCGCGTTACGAGGCGACAATGGAGACGCTCGCCGGCCAGCACGCGTGGATACCCGAGGGCTTCGCGGACTGGCGCGCGTTCGTGCTGGATCGGATCGACCGCTCGATCGCGCAATTGCCGAAGGGCACGAAGCCTGAAGATGCACGCTGGGGCGAGCGCAACCGCTCGGCAATCGCGCATCCGTTCGCGCGGATCGTGCCGTCGTGGCTGCCGTGGGTGCGCAGCTGGCTCAGCACGCCGGGCGATCCGCTGCCGGGCGACATCAATATGCCGCGCGTGCAGTCACCGGTGTTCGGCGCATCCGAGCGTTTTGCAGTATCGCCAGGGCGTGAGCAGGACGGCATCTTCGAGATGCCCGGCGGACAGTCCGGCAATCCACTGTCGCCGTATTTTCTGGCGGGACATGAAACGTGGGTGCGCGGCGATGTGGCGCCGTTCCTGCCTGGCCCAGCCGTGCATACGCTTAAGCTCAACGTGGCTGATACGCATCGGGCAACCGTTATGGGCGGACCTTTGGTGATTCAGAAGAACCCTCGCTGACTCAAGACACCTCGAAGACCCTGCAGACCGGGGCGACTTTGGCAGTAAGGGGCACGGTGAACCCGCCTTGACGAACGGTGAGTCAGGCGACAGCGGTAAGAGGCTGCCAGTCATGTGGCAGCAATGCGGTGATGTCGCTCGCCCTTTGAGTGAGCAGCCCGCTTCGATCTCCAGCGCCGCAGCATCACGTCAGCGAGCACGATCTGCGGGCGAAATGCGCCAGCGATGCAGAGACGCTCGAGCACGCGCGAGCGCTTCTTGCCCATGCGGACGGAAAGGTAACGAAAAGGATTTACCGCAGAAAACCGGAGCGCGTGAAGCCGCTTCGATGAAAATCTCTGGCACACCCCCGGTTCTATGGCACAGATCGGGGGCTGCGTCGGCTGGAAGGCCTCATGGGAAGGCTAGCGGAGAGAGGGCGGCATATCACCGCACCGACCTGCTGGAACAACGCCGCCCGATGATGGAAGCGTGGGCCGTGCATGTTTGCGGCATAGCGGATTGATTCAGAGGCGCGGCCCATAACACTCACGCTGTGCCTTACAAGCCCGCACAAAAAAGCCGACTCGCGAGGGTTGGCGTTTGCGTTCGAGCTAGGTTCTATCGATATTCATCAATCTCAACAGTCCCGCCAATCGCTTCCATCATGGTGCGAATATCGTCGGGCACATCGGGCACGCGGTCGCCGCTCTCGTTGTCCCAGTAACACCAGAATCGCACCTTTACCCCTTCGCGCTCCAGCGTTTCCCGCAAGTCCGGCCGGGTGAGGTTGAGTCGTTCGATAAGAAAGCGTAAATGTGGTTCGAGTTCGTTACTGCGAACGAACGGTTTGCTTGCGACCGCCCAAAGCCCTACGCGGCCGGGTGTCCGGCTGACCCTGCCAGAAGGTGTGGTAAAGGACTCGCCCTTGGTTATGGCCGAACTCGGGGAAACGCCGAAATAGTCCGTCCAGAATTGAGGGATTACCGCGTCACCCATTACGTGAAACGTCGCGTGAGCTAGTTGATGGTCGGTCATTGCGATTCTCTCAGTTGGCCCAATCGTGGAAGTTGGCTACGAAACGGCCGTTGAAGTAGACGTCGCCGTTGTCGTGCCAGATAACGTTATCAGCCGGGCCAAGGCCATTGTCGGGTTTGAAGTCGTGCAAGATATCGCCGAAGGTATGCTGGTCGTATCCAAGCATCTTTGCGGCGAACTTCGGGTTGTTCGTGCTCGCGGCGAGTTCTTGGACATCACCGCTTACGGTATCTGGTATGTACTCGAACGGCTGCGCGTCGCCGAGCAGCGTTGATGCGCCTCTATCGCCAGCCCTCGCTGCGCGCGCAGCGGCTAACTGGGCTTGCCAGGTGGCCGGATGGTACTGGGCGGACCTCGCGAGATTCCTCAACGGCGTACTGCTGTAGGCTGACGGAAACAGGCTATCACGCGGGCCTTTAATGACAAGCAGTTTGCCCCGGCGAACCTCTTCGAGAAGCGCGACGATGACCCACCAGCCATCGGTGTCAGGGTTCCCGTTTCGCACGTTGTGAAAAAACAACCAGCTCTGGCCAATGAGCTTCCTGATCAGTTTCCCGTCCTTCTCCCATTGCCTGCGGTTCAGGTCGGCAATACCGAGAAATTCGCGGGTTTCTGCCCTGGCTTTCCCGAGGTCTGCGGCCTTCCCGAGGCACGCCTTGTAGTGCAATTCGTTACAGATGACATAACGGGCACCCGGTGGCCTCTGGCAGCACAGTTCCACCGAGAACATCTCAAATATGGACAGGGACATAGGTGTGTCGACGGTTCATCTGAAGTCGCTGCCGGGGTTGACAGCAGTCAGATGATTACCGTGCGACAGACATTCGTACATGGGCGACGGCCCAAAATCTCCGCAGCTCTTAACGAAACAGAAAAAAGCACCCGGCAGAACGTTGCGGTTTTTCGCGCCCGCAGTGCGAATGATCGCGGGAAGGACTCGCGCCGCCATTCGCGGCTTTTCAGCCGCTGGCGGCACTCGCAAGCAGGCTATTCACGCGCCGCCGTCTGCATCAGTGCTGCGCGTATGTCAGCGAGCGCATCCTCGAACAGACCAAAAATGGAAACCCGAGCAACGGTTGAGAGATCGGAAAACTGCTCCGCGACTTCTTCCAGACTCAACAGCCCCGCCAGCGCGTACAGTTGATCGACGCGGATAACAGCGGTGTCAGGCATCGCGGCATCCCGTTGTGCGTCGATCCTGTGGGATGAAATGGGCGATTGAGTTTGCTCAGGGCGAGCGGGGATATGGTGCAAGAGACACCTCCTATTCGAATTTGGAACCCGGCCCCCGACGCCAATCGCGGTGGCCGGGCACATGGCAAGGTTGGCGTACCGGCGAATAGGAAACCGGCGAGCGCAAGCGCTCCCCCACCAAGGCCCGACCATAAGGGCGCTTGATGCGGGCGTAAAAAAACCGCCGGTCGGCGGTTGCCCGCCTATTCGGTTCCCAGACGCCAATCCGGGGTCACGCTGTGTACGTGACGCTTGAAGTACAGCGCACCATGCATGCGCGCCGCCATTTGCATGGCAATGGGGGCGTGGCGCATTTGAATCATGATTGTCAGCCATGCTCGCCGCGTGTACGCAGTGCTCGCAGTCGCGCAAAGGTAGGACTATCGTTCGCGGTCGATTCACGAACGGGCACAAATACGCGATGTCGAACGTGTTCAAGACGAAGAGAGAACTACAATGAAAAACCTTATCCGGGCAATAGCCTTCGCCGCCGAAAAACACCGCAACCAGCGGCGGAAGGACAGCAATGCGTCACCCTACGTCAACCATCCCATTGCACTCGCCAATGTCCTCGCCAACGAAGGGGGCATCGACGACGGGATCGGTGTGCCACGCTTCTGCTGCATCGTCCTCGCGTATCGTCACCTTTTCCGAGAAGCGCTCATTGTCTTCGGGCTCTTCGTCCCATCCTCGCTCCCACGCAGAACGGCGAATCGTTGCCTTCAGCTTGCCAGCATTGATTGCGTTGACCAGCGCTTCGAACGCAGTCCGGACCCATGTAATGCCGTCGCTGTCAGTAAAACCGGTTTCTCGATTCTTGAACCACTCGCCGCTCTCATCAACCGCGTTCGGATCGAAGCCAGCGATCAATGCCGCAGCCTGCTCTACGGTCAGCGGATCGACCAGACTCCACAGCGGATTGATAGCCTTGTACGAATACGGGTCGTTCACGTTGCCTCCTGAGGGCTCGCCGTAGCCATGACGATGTTGCACAGCAGGCCAACTTGCGGGCACCGGACATAGCCGGATTCTAGCGGAGTGTCGCGAACGCGCGACGGTGCGCGACCAGCAGGAGAAACCGCCGGCCCAGCCGTGAAACGTTGCTCGATGATGGGCTAATTGATGGGCCAGAAAAAACAAAAACCCCGTAAGCCATTGAACTTACAGGGTTTTGGTATTCCGTCCTGGCGGAGAGAGGGGGATTCGAACCCCCGATAGGCTATTAACCTATACACGCTTTCCAGGCGTGCGACTTAAACCACTCATCCATCTCTCCGGCGGGGAGCCGAATTATAGCAAACTTCGCGCCTTGCGCCACACCTCGGCCCACGCCGCGCGCAGACGGCCTACGGATGCCGGATATAGTCGACCAGCGCGATCGTATAAGCGTCCGCCTTGCGATCGATCAGACTCACCCCGATCGCCACGAGAAACCCGGCCGGCACGCCGAACACGCCCGAGCTGATCGGCTCGATGCCGAACCAGCGCGCACCCGTGAAACCCGTCATCTGCGTGAAGAACGGATACGTCGACACGATGTAGTAGATGCACACGACGAGCCCTGCGACCATCCCCGCCACCGCGCCTAGCCGCGTCGTGCGTTTCCAGAACACGGCGAGCACGAGCGCGGGAAACAGACTCGACGCCGCCAGCGAAAACGCCGCCCCGACCAGAAACAGAATGTTCCCGGTATTGAGCGACGCCACGTACGATGCGAACAGCGCCACACCCAGCAGCAGAATCTTCGAGATCGTCACGCGCCGCTGGCTCGACGCGTTCGGATCGACCATGTGGTAGTACACGTCATGCGACAACGCGTTCGCAATCGTCAGCAGCAGACCATCCGCGGTCGATAGCGCCGCCGCCAACGCCCCCGCCGCGATCAAGCCCGACATCACGTACGGCAGCCCCGCGATCTCGGGCGCCGCGAGCACGACCATATCGGGCTGCATCTGGATCTCGCTCCAGCGCACGATGCCGTCACCGTTCGTATCGGCGAGACTGATCAGGCTCGGCTCGACCTTGCGCCATTGCGTCAGCCATTGCGGCAGATCGGCGAAGTGATGACCGACCACGTTCGTCAACATCTCGTACTTGATCAGCACCGCGAGCGCTGGCACGGTCAGGTAAAACAGCGCGACGAAAAAGAGCGTCCAGCCGACCGAGCGCCGCGCCGAAGCGACCGAGGTCGTCGTGTTGTAGCGCGTCAGGATATGCGGCAGGCTCGCCGTGCCCAGCGACAGACACAGCAGGAGGGACAGAAAGTTGCGCGCATGCGTGCTGCGGTCTTCATCGCCGACAACGGGAAACGGTTCGTGCATCGGCACCGGCGCGGTCGCGCGCATCAGCATATCGTCGCGCTGCTGGCTCCAGACGATCTGCGCGGCGGCGGCATCGCGCGGAAACTGTTCGAGCGCGCGCTCGCGCTCCTTGATCTCGCGCAACGGACCGTTATGGCGGCGCAGATCGCTGACCTCAAGCGTGAGCCGCTGCTTCTCGTCGACGTACGATTGCGGCAGCGTATCGAGGCGCATCTGCATCAGCGCGGCACGGCGTCGATAGTCGTCGCGCACGCGCTGTTCGAGCGGCGCGTCGCGCACCTGTTTCTCGAGCCCTTCCATGCGCTCCATCAAACGTCCATAACTGAATTGCGGCACCCAACCGAGGCCGTCTTTGTGGGCGATCATCGACACGGGTATCAGCATCGCCAGGATCAGGATGATGTACTGCGCGACCTGGGTCCACGTCACCGCGCGCATGCCCCCGAGAAACGAGCACACCAGAATGCCCGCGAGCCCGCAGAAAATGCCGACCGCGAAATCGACGCCAATGAAGCGCGTCGCGATCAGCCCGACCCCCTGAATCTGCGCGACCAGATACACGAACGAGCACAGGATCGCGGCGAGCGCCGCGAGCCCGCGCACCGCGTGGCTCGAATAGCGCGTGCCGAGAAAATCGGGAATCGTGTAGCGCGCGAGCTTGCGCACATACGGCGCAAGCAGGAACGCGACGAGGCAGTAGCCGCCGGTCCAGCCCATCACGTACGCGAGGCCATCGTAGCCGGTCGCGTAGATCGAGCCGGCAAGACCGATGAACGACGCGGCCGACAGCCAGTCGGCCGCGGTCGCCATACCGTTGAACGCCGACGGCACGCGCCGCCCCGCCACGTAGTATTCGACCAGATCCGACGTGCGCGACAGGACACCGATCACCGCATACACCGCGATTGGGACGAACAGGAACACATAGCCGATCCATACGCCCGGACCGGTGCGGCGCTCGATGCGCCACATCACGAAGACGAACAGCAGGAAGCCGAGCGTATAAAGCGTGTACGAGCGGATCAGCCGATGCGTGTGCTTCATCGGCTCAGCGTCCGCGTGCGGCCGGCGCGTTCGTGCCGGCGTCCTCGTGACTCGCGAGATCCACGGTGGGACCGCTTGCGGCATCGCGCCGCGAATCCGCTTCGAACGCGCGTTGCAACCGGCGATCGGCGCGCTGCATCAGCACGATATAGGCGAGGATCAACGCGAGGTAGATCAGGATCGCGCCCTGCGCGCCAAAGTAGAACGGCAGCCTGAAGCCGCCGACGTGCGCCTGCGCGAGCGTGGGCGCGAGCAACGGCACGACGAAGGAAACGAAGAAGCCCAGCGTCATCAGCACCGCGATCAATGCGAGGTTGAAACGCCAGTACTTGCGATGTGCGAGCGCCATCGCCGCCGAGACTCGCGGCGGTTCGGGCGCGGGGTTCAACGTGACATGGGAGGATGGATGCGGCGCGGCCATGCGCCTATGTATCAAAAAGGCATCGGCCAGGCAATTGGGATTGTCCGCGCGATGCCGCGACGCAAGCCGGCCGCTCGAACAACGGGCCTCGCGCGACGCGGCCGCAAGCGTGTCTGAACCACCGCCGCCGCCCGCGCGAGACCCGATAACAACGCCTTAAATCGACTCGCCGAGCTGATCGAGAATCGCCGGATTCTCGAGCGTCGACACGTCCTGCGTGATTGCCTCCCCCTTCGCGAGCGAACGCAACAGGCGGCGCATGATCTTGCCTGAACGCGTCTTCGGCAGGTTCTCGCCGAAGCGGATGTCCTTCGGTTTCGCGATCGGACCGATCTCCTTGCCGACCCAGTTGCGCAGTTCGTTCGCGAGCTTGACGGCCTCTTCGCCTTGCGGACGCGCGCGCTTCAACACGACGAACGCGCACACTGCCTCGCCGGTCGTCGCATCGGGGCGGCCCACCACGGCCGCCTCCGCGACGAGCGGATTGGCGACCAGCGCCGACTCGATCTCCATCGTGCCGAGACGATGGCCCGACACGTTGAGCACGTCGTCGATGCGGCCCATGATCGTGAAGTAGCCGGTTTCCTTGTCGCGCACCGCGCCATCGCCTGCAAGGTAGAGCTTGCCGCCGAGCTCCTCGGGGAAATAGCTCTTCTTATAGCGGTCCGGGTCGCCCCACACGTTGCGCAGCATCGCCGGCCACGGACGCTTGATCACCAGGATGCCGCCCTGCCCGTTCGGCACGTCCTGGCCCGTTTCGTCGACGACCGCGGCCATGATGCCCGGCAGCGGCAGCGTGCACGAACCCGGCACGAGCGGCGTCGCGCCCGGCATCGGCGCGATCATGTGACCACCGGTCTCGGTCTGCCACCACGTATCGACGATCGGGCAGCGGCCCCCGCCGACGTTCTCGTAGTACCACACCCACGCTTCCGGATTGATCGGCTCCCCGACCGTGCCGATGATGCGCAGCGCCGACAGGTCATAGCGCTTCGGATGCACTTTCGCGTCGGCCTCAGACGCCTTGATCAGCGAGCGGATGGCGGTCGGCGCCGTGTAGAACAGCGTGACCTTGTGCTTCGCGATCATCTGCCAGAAGCGTCCGGCATCCGGATAGGTCGGCACGCCTTCGAACACGACCTGGGTGCCGCCGAGCGTCAGCGGCCCGTACGTGATGTAGGTATGCCCGGTGACCCAGCCGATGTCGGCGGTACACCAGAACACGTCCGTGGGCCGCCAGTCGAAGGTCCACTTCAGCGTCTGCGCAGCCCACAGCAGATAGCCGCCGGTGCAGTGCTGCACGCCCTTCGGTTTGCCGGTCGAGCCGGACGTATAGAGGATGAAGAGCGGATGCTCGGCGTCGACCCATTCGGGCGCGCACTGGTCCGACTCGCCCTGCGTGAGTTCATGCATCCACAGGTCGCGCCCTGCGTCCCATCCGACCTTGCCGCCGGTGCGCCGGTACACGATCACGCTCTTGACCTTCTCGCAGCCGCCGAGCGCGAGCGCTTCGTCGGCGATGTTCTTGAGCGGCAAGGCCTTGCCGCCGCGCATCTGTTCGTCGGACGTGATCAGCGCGACCGCGCCGACGTCGACGAGCCGCTCGTTCAGCGACTTCGACGAGAAGCCGCCGAACACGACCGAGTGCGTCGCGCCGATACGCGCGCACGCCTGCATCGCGACGATGCCTTCGATCGACATCGGCATATAGATGACGACCGGATCGCCCTTCTTCACGCCGCGTTTTTTCAGCGCATTCGCGAAGCGCGATACGCGTTGCCGCAGGTCCTGATAGGTGACGTTGGTGACGGTACCGTCGTCGGCTTCGAATACGATCGCGACGCGCTCGCCGTGACCGGCTTCGACGTGACGGTCGATGCTGTTATACGACGCGTTCAGCTGGCCGTCCTCGAACCACGAGTAGAACGGTGCCTTCGATTCGTCGAGCACCTTCGTGAACGGCTTGTGCCAACTCAGCGTCTCCTTCGCGAGACGCCCCCAGAAGCCTTCGTAGTCGCGTTCCGCTTCGGCGACTAGCGCCCGGTACGCATCCATGCCGGAGATCGCGGCGCCCTTCGCAGTGTCAGCGGAGGGCGGAAAAACGCGGCTTTCCTGAAGAACCGATTCAATCGCAGACATCGACAACCCCTTGGAAGATGAAACGAAAAATCTGTGCCGGCGCGCGGCCCGCGCGCTGGCCTTATCCTGTTCGAGCCGCCACGAGCGGCACTGTCTCCCACCTCGCGATGCCGCCCCACGCGCGTGCGTGCGGCATCGCAACATCCGTGCATGCGGGCCCGCTCATCAAGCGTGCCCGAGCCTCAAGGCTTAACCATAAGCGCTGCAACTTACCAGCCACTTACGCGCATCATGTTGATCTGCAAGCGAAAACCCTTAGATCGAGCATGCCGTCGACGCGCCCGCGCGTTGATCAGACGAGAGGGGCGAGGAAAAGATCGCCCGTTCTACGTGCGTTTTACGCGCGTTCGATGGTTACGCTCTGTCGCACCGCCTCTTACAATGCTAGCTGAACCAGCCGCCCGGATTCCAGCTTGAATCGCTACGCCCTGCTTCTCATTACCTCGATGCTGCTGGTCGGCAGCAATGTCGGAATCGGTAAATCGATCGTCGCCTTCGTCCCCGTTCCACTGTTCGCGCTGCTGCGTTTCGTGATCGCGATGGCCGTGCTCTGGCCGCTCCTGCGCGTGACCAAACTGCGCCGCGTCAAACGCGACGAGTGGATCAACCTGTTTTTGCAGGCGCTGTTCGGCACCTTCGGCTTCACGTTGCTGATGCTCAACGGCGTCGCGCGCACGAGCGCCGTCGCCGCCGGCGTGATCACGAGCACGATTCCGGCGGTCGTCGCGCTGCTGTCGTGGCTGATCCTGAAAGAGCGGCCGGATGGCCGCGCGCTCACGTCGATCGTGCTGGCGATCGTCGGCGTCGTCGTCATCAATGTCGCGCACGCCGAAGCGGGCGCGCATGCGATAGCCGGCGCCGGATCGCTCTCGGGAAACTTCATGGTGCTGGGCGCCGTGTGCTGCGAATCGCTGTACGTCATCCTGTCGCGACGCCTCACGCAAACGCTCGAGCCGATCGACATCTGCGCGTACACGCATCTGTTCGGCCTGCTGCTGATGCTGCCGCTCGGCGCCAGCGTGCTCGCGCACTTCGACTATCGCGCGGTGCCGTCGAGCGTCTGGATGCTGGTGCTGTGGTACGGGCTGTCGGCCAGCATCTTCTCGTTCTGGCTGTGGATGAAGGGCATCCGTCACGTGCAGGGCAGTCTCGCCGGCGTGTTCAGCGCGGTGCTGCCGGTCGCCGCGGCGCTTTACGGCATCGTGTTCCTCGGCGAGCGGCCCACGCTCGCGCACGGCATCGCGCTCGCCTGCGTGATCGCCGGTATCGGCCTCGCGAGCCTGAAGGCGCGCAGCGTGCCGCCGGTCGCATCGTAAGGCCGGCGGGCTGCCCGCCGGAAAGCAGCAGATTCGACCGACGCTGTACAATAGCGCGCCCGGCGCGAGTCTCGGGACCTCCCGGTGGCCGCGCCGTCGGCACATGGCCCCGGGTTCCGTCCAAACATTTCGAAGCGCCTGCGGCATTGCACGCCGCGGGCGGTATCAAGGTTTCCACTCCCCTGAAGGCGTAAGACTGACCGCACCGCGCTGCGATCCGACAACAAGCGCCACTCCCCATTGAGCTAGCCATGACCGTCATCAAACAGGAAGACCTGATTCAGAGCATCGCTGATTCGCTGCAGTACATCAGCTACTACCATCCGCTCGACTACATCGAAGCGCTCGGCCGCGCGTACGAACTCGAACAGAGCCCAGCAGCGAAGGACGCGATCGCGCAGATCCTCACCAACAGCCGCATGTGCGCCGAAGGCAAGCGCCCGATCTGCCAGGACACCGGTATCGTCACGGTGTTCGTGAAGGTCGGCATGGATGTGCGTTGGGACGGCGCGACGATGAGCGTCACCGACATGATCAACGAGGGCGTGCGCCGTGGTTATCTGAATCCGGACAACGTACTGCGCGCATCGATCGTGAGCCCGCCCGAAGGCGCGCGCAAGAACACGAAGGACAACACGCCGGCCGTGATCCACTACGAGATCGTGCCGGGTAACACGGTGGACGTGCAGGTCGCGGCCAAGGGCGGCGGCTCGGAGAACAAGTCGAAGTTCGCGATGCTCAACCCGTCGGATTCGATCGTCGACTGGATTCTGAAGACCGTGCCGACGATGGGCGCAGGCTGGTGCCCGCCGGGCATGCTCGGCATCGGCATCGGCGGCACCGCTGAAAAAGCGATGGTGATGGCGAAGGAATCGCTGATGGACCCGATCGACATTCAGGACGTGATCGCGCGCGGCCCGAAGGACTGGATCGAAGAGCTGCGCGTCGAGCTGCACGAGAAGGTCAACGCGCTCGGCATCGGCGCGCAGGGTCTCGGCGGTCTGTCGACCGTGCTCGACGTGAAGATCATGGCCGCGCCGACGCACGCCGCGTCCAAGCCGATCGCGATCATCCCGAACTGCGCGGCGACGCGCCACGCGCACTTCACGCTCGACGGTTCGGGCGTCGCCAAACTCGAAGCGCCCTCGCTCGATGCATGGCCGAAGGTGCACTGGGAACCGAACACGGAGACCAGCAAGCGCGTTGATCTGAACACGCTGACGCCGGAAGAAGTGGCCAGCTGGAAGCCGGGCCAGACGCTGCTGCTGTCGGGCAAGATGTTGACGGGCCGCGACGCCGCGCACAAGCGCATTGCCGACATGCTCGCGAAGGGCGAGAAGCTACCGGTCGACTTCACGAACCGCGTCATCTACTACGTCGGCCCGGTCGATCCGGTGCGCGACGAAGCGGTGGGCCCGGCCGGCCCGACCACCGCGACGCGGATGGACAAGTTCACCGAGACGATGCTCGCTCAAACGGGCCTCATTTCGATGATCGGCAAGGCCGAGCGCGGCCCGGTCGCGATCGAGTCGATCAAGAAGCACAAGGCCGCGTATCTGATGGCCGTCGGCGGCGCCGCGTACCTCGTGTCGAAGGCGATCCGCAGCGCGAAGGTCCTCGCGTTCGAAGACCTCGGAATGGAAGCGATCTACGAGTTCGACGTGCAGGATATGCCGGTTACGGTCGCCGTCGATTCGACCGGTACCTCCGTACACCAGACCGGCCCGAAGGAATGGCAGGCCAAGATCGGCAAGATTCCGGTCGCTACCGCTTGATGACCGGCAATTAACGCCACTGCATCCAGTCGAAAAGCCGGGACCGCGATCCCGGCTTTTTTATTGCCTTGCGTCATGCAATTTCTTGGCTTTTTCGGGCATGGCGTTTATTGTTGTTGGAAATTCGAGGTCCCCGAAAGAGGAAAGGACATGCAAGGCGACAAGAAGGTCATCGAATATCTGAACGCCCAGCTGAAGAACGAGCTGACCGCGATCAACCAGTATTTCCTGCATGCCCGGATGTACAGCCACTGGGGCCTCGACAAGCTCGGCAAGCACGAGTACGACGAGTCGATCGGCGAAATGAAGCACGCGGACCTGCTGATCGAACGCATCTTCGTGCTCGACGGCCTGCCGAATCTGCAGGATCTGCACAAGCTGCTGATCGGTGAGGAAACCAAAGAAATCATTGAATGCGATCTGAAGCTCGAACAGGTTTCGCAGAGCACCTGCAAGGAAGCGATTGCGTACTGCGAATCGGTGCGCGATTTCGTCTCGCGTGAGATCTTCACGACGATTCTCGAGGACACCGAAGAGCACATCGACTGGCTCGAAACCCAACTCGATCTGATCGACAAGGTCGGTATCCAGAACTACCAGCAAAGCGCGATGGGCTCGGTCGAGTCCTGATCGGAGCACGCTGACGCATCCCGCGCGGTAGCGCGTGGCGCCTGTGAACGAGGCACTCGCGCCGGACCGCACCACACTGACGGTATACTTGCGCGCCGCCTCGCGCTTCGCTCAGGTTTCGCTTATTTCTACGACCGCCACGTCACGCTCGATTTCTTCGCCTATGCCCGCCCCTTCGCCGTCCCCGACTGTCCGCAGTGTTGCCGCTGGCGCCGCGTCCCAGGCGCCGATCGGTATTTTCGATTCGGGGCTGGGTGGTCTGTCGGTGCTGCGCGCGGTACGTGCGCAACTGCCTGACGAGGCGCTGTTATATGTCGCCGACTCGCTATACGCGCCCTACGGCGAGCGCGACGACGACTTCATCACCGACCGCACGCTCGCCATCGGCGCATGGCTTGCCGCACAAGGCGCGAAGGCGGTCGTGGTCGCGTGCAACACGGCGACCGCGCAGTCGATCGCGCTGGTGCGCGAAAAGCTGCCGATTCCGCTCGTGGGCGTCGAACCCGGCGTGAAGCCCGCCGCGCTGCAGTCGAAAAGCCGCGTCGCCGGCGTGCTCGCGACCCAGGCGACGCTGCGCAGCGCCCGCTTCCAGGCACTACTCGAACGCTACGCCGCCGACTGCCGCTTTCTGTGCCAGCCCGGCCACGGACTCGTGCAGGCGGTGGAGCGTTGCGACATCGGGTCGGCCGAGCTGCGTGAGCTGTTGCGCAGCTATCTCGAGCCGATGCTCGACGCAGGCGCCGACACGCTGGTGCTCGGTTGCACCCATTACCCGTTTCTCGATGCGGCGATTCGCGATATCGTCGGCGAGCGTCTCGCGTTGATCGACACGAGCGTCGCAATCGCCCGTCAACTCGAACGCGTGCTTGACCAGCACGGCCTGCGCGCCGCCACGCCGGCCGCGGGCACGCCGCTGCCGCGCTTCTATTCCACCGACGATGGGGTCCATCAGCAACAACTAGCTGCCACGCTGTTGCAGATCGAGGCGGCGGTCGAACAGGTGCTGATTCCATCTCCGCGTACGGCCGCACCGGATTCCCGGGCCGCTTAGCGCCTCGATCCGGCGCGCGCGACGTGCCCGGGGCGGCACTCGCGGCACTCGCGTCTGGCGAGATCCCCGCTAAGGGACTGGTTTTGTTACAAAAAGCCGCACAGAACGCTTGCCAAACGCGACAAACATAATGATAATAATTCGCATTAACTCTAGCTATCCCGCCCTGCCATGATTGTCTGCGTCTGCAAATCCGTCTCCGACCGCACAATCCGCTCCTCGATTGCGGATGGCATCGATTCGTTCGACGAGTTGCAGTTCGAACTCGGCGTCGCTTCCTGCTGCGGCAAATGCGAGGAATCCGTGCGTGACGTCATGCTGCAAAGCGGCGTATGCGCGAGCCGTTGCGGTGTTGGTCTCGTCGAGCATCAACAGGTGCAGAACGTCGCGCAGGTCGTGCAAGTGACGTTCTGCGAGCGCAAGGCAGCCTGAGTCCAGCTTGCCGGGGCGCGGCGCGAGCCGCGGTCCATGTGTCCCCTACGCGTTCATGCGCGACGCACATCTGATGCATCACTTGATGTGACATTGGATGTGCCGCGCGTCTGCAACACCTCCGCGGTATTGACCGCCGTACCGCGTTATTCCACTGCCGTCAGCCAGCCAGTAGTCGTACCAGCCAGCTACCCCGCTCATCCTTGAAAAGGAGGTCGAGATGGAATTGCTGATTGGTTTCGTGACTACTTTGTTCATTTCGCTGCTGATTTTCCGAACATGACGCCGGCGTCGTCCACTCGACCGAATTCCCGCGCGCTCACGACCACTGCCGTGGTCGCGGCGATTCACGTCGCGCTGCTCGGCGCGATCATGACGCTGCGTCACGAACCCGTCCAGGCCGCGCTCGAATCGCGTGTCATGACCGCCGAACTGCTGCCGCCCGCGCCGGCTGCGCTGCAATCGATCGCATCGCCGCCGCCTCATCCGGCGCCGTCCGTCCATTCGCAGCCGACGCACCGGCCAAAGCCGGCTCCGGCGCCCAAGCCGGCGCCGACTCCGTTGCCGCAGGCGGCCGCGCCGTCGGCGACGCAAGTCGCAGCCCCCGATCCGCAGCCGCCCGCGCCGGCCGCACCGGCGTCGCCGCCCGGCCTGGCGACGCCGCCCGCCGCGGCAACGCCCGCCATCGGCAAGCCGACGATGGAAATCAGCGCGCCAAGGAACGTCTCGCACGTCGAGTGCAATATCGCGCATCCCGATTACCCGACGCTTTCGAAACGGCGCCACGAAACCGGCATCGCGTCGGTGCGGTTCGTCATCGGCCTGACCGGCAAGCTCGACAACATCGAACTGACGAAGAGCAGCGGCTATAGCCGCCTCGACGACGCCGCGGTAGCCGCCATGCACGCGAGCGCCTGCAAGCCGCATCTCGAGAACGGTGAGCCCGTCAGAGCCGCGTACACCCAGTCTTTCAACTTCGATCTGACCGATTGAAGCAGATTTCAAAATCAAGGAATGGCAATGCAAAACTACGGATTGGCGCACGTCTGGACCCAAGGGGATTTCGTGACGCGCGGTATCGCGCTCGCGCTTTTGATCATGTCGGTGATGTCCTGGAGCGTGATCGTCGTCAAAGGGCGGAACGTGATGCGCCTGAAGCGTCTCACGAAGAATGCCGAGCAGGCGTTCTGGCATTCGGACGACCTCGCCGACGGCGTGCAAAAGCTCGGCGGCGGTACCTCGACGCCACATCACAACCCGTTCCTCGCGCTCGCGCTGTCGGGCCAGGAGGCGGCCGACCATCATCATCAGACGCAGCCGCATCTGCATGACCGCATGGACGTGTCGGACTGGATCACGCGCTGCCTGAAGGACACGATGGACGAAAGCGTCGCACGCATGCAGAGCGGTCTCGCGATCCTCGCATCGATCGGCAGCACGGCGCCGTTCGTCGGTCTGTTCGGCACCGTGTGGGGCATTTATCACGCACTGCTCGCGATCGGCGCGAGCGGCCAGTCGTCGATCGACCAGGTCGCGGGCCCGGTCGGCGAAGCGCTGATCATGACCGCGTTCGGTCTGTTCGTCGCGATTCCGGCGGTCCTCGGCTACAACGCACTCACGCGCGCCAACAAGGCGATCGTCGCGAAGCTCGCCCGCTTCGCGCACGGCCTGCATGCGTTCTTCGTGACGGGCGCGCGCCTGTCGTCGACGAGGCGCGGTGACGGCCTGCGTCTCGCGACCCGCGCCAACTGATCGACGAGGCATTCCAATGGCAATGAGCCCTTTCGCCGCAGACGATGACGACGGCCTGATGAGCGAGATCAACATGACGCCGCTCGTCGACGTCATGCTGGTTCTGCTGATCGTCTTCATGGTGACGATTCCGGCAATCCGTCACGCGGTCAAGATCGATCTGCCGCATGCGAGCAGTCAGAAGGAAGACCCGAAGCCCGCGCAGGTGACGGTGTCGATCGACGCCGACGGCAACGTGCAGTGGGACGCCACGCAAGTCGACGACGCGGCGCTCGCCGCGAAGATCGCCGCGGCCGCGCAGGCGAGCCCGCAGCCGGAACTGCACCTCGATGCGGACCGCAAGGTGCCTTACGAGAAGGTCGCGCAGGTGATGTCGGCCGCGCAGGCTGGCGGACTGACGAAGATCGGCTTCGTCACGCAGCCGAAAGCGAAGTAACCGGTGAAGTGACACGCGCAGCGCAATGCGTGTCCACGCGAAAACCCCTTGAAACAGGGGCCAAAAAGCAAAAGGCCTTCATCATCGGATGAAGGCCTTTTCTTGTGCGCGCTCGGCGCCTTCGGGCGGCGGGATCATTTGCCATCGGCCGAAGACTGATAGCTCCTATCACCGCATGCGACGGCCGTGGTCGACACGGACAGCGCGGTCAGCCCTATCAGGCCCGCTATGATAGCGGCCATGAGTTTTCGCATAAGAGACTCCTTAGCGAAAGGGATTTCAATATAGGCCCGCATGCGCGTGCATTCAAGCAAACTGCCATTGAAAGTAATGATGACAGGCCGCGCTTAAATGCTAAAAGCGATTTGCGCCGCGCGATAGCGGCCACCGGCGCACCCTGTGCCCCTCAAATTTCCGCCAGGCGTGCTAGGAGACCAACGTCGGCGCAACGGCGGAAGTCTCTGCCACCGATGTCTGCGACACCGTATTTTTGCCGGGCGCCGGACACTCGCCCATGATGTGCTTGCCCTCGTCCGGATCGAGCATCTCGACCAGATAATCGACGAAGGCGCGCACAGCCGGCACCATGCCCTGCCGCGATACGAACACCGCGTACAACTGCGGCGTCGGGAAACTCCAGCCCGGCATCACCGGCGACAACTGCCCCGCCCGCAATGCGGCCCCATACATCATCTCCGGCAATGCGGCGATACCGACGCCGGCGAGCACCGCCTCGCGGATCGTCATCAGATCGGCGGTCACGAGGCGCGGCTCGTGCTCGTGAATATGGCGCGTGCCATCGGGCGAGATCAGGTTGTACACGTGGCGGCCGTCGCTCGTCGGCACGTCGAGTGTTTCGAAGCGGTTCAGGTCGGCCGGCGTCAGCGGCGGCGCATTCTGCTGCAGCAGGCTCGGTGCGCCGACCAGCATCTGCTCGGTGCGCCACAACGGCCGCACGACGATGTTCGCGTTTTCCGGCGGATCGGAACGCACCCGCAGCGCAACGTCGATCGAGTCCTCGAACAGATCGACCACGCGATTCGTCACGCGCATCACGACGCGCACCTCCGGATAGCGGTGCATGAACTCCGGCAGGATGGTCGACAGAATCGTCTGCGAGATCGTGACCGGCACACTCACGCGCACCGTGCCGCGCGGCGACGAGCGCAGCTGCTGCACGACGTTGACCGCCGCCTGAGCCTCGCTGAGCATCGCCTGACAGTGCTGGTAGAACAGCTGCCCCGCTTCGGTCAGCGCGAGCTTGCGCGTGGAACGCTGCAACAGGCGCACGCCCAGCGACGCCTCCAGCTCCGTGAGCCGACGGGATAGCCGTGACTTCGAGATGCCCAGCACTCGCTCGGCGGCGGAAAATCCGCCATGTTCGACGACCTGTGAAAAGTACATCAGGTCGTTCAGATTATGTGAATCGATCTTCATCTCGTCGTTCCATTAACAGAACAATCCATTGCTGCCGGGCGGCTGGCACCGTGAAAAACGGTCCCTATAATAGCTCCATGTTTCAAAAATGACGCCATTCCCCATTTTTCGAGGTGATATTGATGAGTACGTCACGCACGATTGAACGTACGTTCCCGTCGCTGCGCACGGTGGAGGGCGGCGGTTTTATCGTCCATCGGCCGTTTCCGACGCGTCTGCTGATGGACTTCGATCCGTTCCTGCTGCTCGACGAAATGGGGCCGGTCGACTATGCGCCGGGCGAGGCCAAGGGCGCGCCCGATCATCCGCATCGCGGCTTCGAGACGGTCACTTATGCGCTCGAGGGCCAGTTCGGCCACAAGGACTCGGCGGGTCATTCCGGCACGCTGCGCGCCGGTGATGTGCAATGGATGACCGCGGGCGCGGGCGTCGTGCATAGCGAAATGCCGGACCCGGAATTCGTGCGGACCGGCGGCCGCGTGCATGGCTTGCAGCTATGGGTAAATCTGCCGCGTTGCGACAAGATGATCGCGCCGCGTTATCAGGAGATTCCGTCGACGCGCATTCCAGTGGCAACGTCCGACGACGGCAAGGTGCGCGTGAAAGTGATCGCTGGCGAAGCGCTCGGAGTCAAGGCCGTGATCGAAACGCGCACGCCGATCCTGTATCAGCATTTCTCGCTGCAGCCGGGCGCAACGATCCGCCAGCCGGTTCCAGCCGACTATCGCGTGTTCGCGTATGGACTGTCCGGCAAAGGGGTGTACGGCGAAGGCGACGCGCGCGCTGACATCGACGCACGCACGATGGTCGTGTTCGCCAACGACGGCGACGCGGTGACGCTTACGGCCGGCGACGAACCGCTCGAAGTGCTTCTGCTCGGTGGACTGCCGCTGAAGGAGCCGGTGGTGCGGTATGGCCCATTCGTGATGAATACCGAGGACGAGATCCGCCAGGCGGTGATCGACTATCAGGCGGGCCGGATGGGCGCGATCACGCACTGACCGGCACAGAAAGCCAACCGAGCACGGTGCGTCATTCATGCCCGTCGACGCGAGCCAAAACGCGCCGCCCGCTTGTTACGCGCAGCAAACCGCCCGCCTCGGGGCGCGAACGCCGGTAAATTCGTTCACAATAACGACTCATGTCGCGCGGCGCGCGTTGATTGCCACGGGCCGCGGCGCGACGCTACTTCATCCCGCACAGGAGCGCGCATGGCAGAACCCACCGTCAACGCCCACATCGGTTCGACGAATTTTCAGGTGATGTTCGACGACGGCAAGCACACCTGGCTTGCCGACGAACCTGAATCTCTCGGCGGCGGCGATCGTGGTCCGACACCGGTCTCGCTTCTGCTGTCGAGCCTGGGGGCATGCACGTCGATTACGCTGAAGATGTACGCGCAGCGCAAGGGCTGGCTGCTCGCGAGCGTACGCGTCAAACTGTCGATGGAAACCGGCGACGCGGGCTCGACGATCGACCGTCAGATCGTGCTCGACGGCGAGTTGACCGACGAGCAGCGGGAACGGCTTTTGCAAATTGCCAACGCGTGCCCGGTGCACAAGATCCTCACGCGCACGGTCTCGATCCGCTCCGCGCTCGCCGTCGCATAGCGCGAACATAGGGCGAGCTGACTTCGGCCGATCGGGCTACGGGTATTGCAACATTTTCATAGGACGCAGTCGTCTTGAATTTCGAACACCTCATTCAGATCAACGATCCGTTGAATCCTTTCGTCGAATCGATGACTCGCGAACAGTTATGGGAAGGGCTCGTGCTGCGCGCCGAGCAACCTCAGCTGTTCGTGATGGGTCTCGACAGCTGCACGATCCTGTCGCGCGACGGCAATGTGCTCGAGCGCGAACTGCACTACGGCCAGGCCACCGTGCGTGATCGCGTTACGCTGCAGGCAAGTCAGAGCGTGCGCTACGACATCCTGCCGACCGCCGAGTACGTCGGCGGCTCGCTCACGATGACGATCGAGCAGCCCGACGAACTGCAACTGTTCCTGCGCTTCGAATACGCGACCACGCTGCCCGTCTCGACCGATCAGGATGCCGTGCAGACGCAGGAGATCGTCAAGTCCGCGTATCGCGAGAATGATATCGACACGGTTCGACTGATCCGCCAGTACGTCGCGGGCAAACAGCAACCGGGGCCTTTGCACTGACCTTCCGCGCGGGCGCTCTGCCCGCGTCTTGGGGGCATGTCCAGGATGCTCCCTGAAATCGTCCTGCCGTTCTTTTGCCCACCTATCACCAGTCGAATCCGATCGATTTTTGGACCTTGTAAATAGGAATGGTTATCATTTAGAATCAGCTCACCGAATCGACGAACAAGCTAAAACGAATGACCGATATGACTCGCTCCTCCACGCTCAGCCTGCGCCGCTCGGCGGCCGCGCTGACCAGCCGCCCGAAAGCGTCGACGATGGTTGCGCCCGCGGCGAAACCGGCCGCCAAGCGCGCCACCGGTCCAGGCGAGACACCAGAACGGGTCGTGCGCAGCGATGCACTGCTGCAAGGCCAGAGTCACGTCAGCATCGTGCATAACGGCGAGACGTACCAATTGCGTGCGACGCGCCTCGGCAAGCTGATCCTGACGAAGTAGCGAGGCAACTTGGAGTCAGTAACAGGTATTGTGGGGACCACCTCCCAGAGAGGTGTTGGGCATTAGCCAGCCAAGACGGCTTGCACGCGAGAACTAGACCCCTTCGTGCAGACACCATGCCAGCCGTCACAGCCAGCCAGGCCGCTTTTTTGGTTCTCATTCGTTGAAAATGAAAAAGCCGTGGGATAGCAACATCCCACGGCTTTTCTGCTTGTGCGCAAGTCCGGGTTCGCGCAACACCCGGGCTAACGCATCATTTCGACGCCCAACCCCAGAACATCAGCCACCACGCGCTATTGACGACCGCCAGCGCCGCAACGAACCACAACATGGCCAGCGCGCGCGGCGCGAAGCGCTCGCTATAGCGGCGCGTGACGAGCCACGCGAGCCAGGCGCTCCACGCACTCGCAATCACGAGAATCGCGACGCGCAGATCGGACGCCCACCACAGCGACACGTGCTCCGCGCGCAGCAGCGACAGCGTCGTCGCCGACAAACCGAGGAACACGCCCGCGCCCGCGATCGGAATCAACCCCTGCGTCAGATGATGCAGTCGGGTTGCGTCAAAACGGCCAAGCATTCGCGTCGCGCCGGCCAGCAACAGCAGCAGCGCGGTGCCGTAAACAAGCGCCGTCGCGAGGATATAGCCGATCAGCAGCGAGCCGTCGAGCCACGAGAACACGTCGTTCTGGTCGGGGTAATGCGTGAACAGGAACCACGGGGCGTTGGTGTCGAGCGGCCACGTGATGTCGCGATCGACGAGCCACGTCGCGACGAACATTTTCAGGTCGATGAACCAGCGCGACGCGGTCCAGTGGAACGCGCCGATCGCGATGCCGAGCAGGCCATAGAGGATCAGCGCGGTGTCCCAGGGGTTCGCCTTCTGGTCGCCCAACTGCACGACTTCCGTCGACGGCTTGCGCCATGTCAGCGCGATCGCGTCGCGGTGTCCGCTGCAGCGGCCGCACATATGGCACTCGGCCGCGCCCTTCATGTTGCGCAACGGCACGAGCGGCGCGCAGTTGATCGGAATCACGCGATGCCCATGCTCCCCGTTTTTGTACGAGCGACGCCACGCGTCTTCGTCGACCTTGTAGTGAAACGGCGCGAGCCGGGACAGAAGCGAAAAAACCCCGTTGACGGGGCACAGGTATTTGCACCAGACGCGCTTCTCGCGTCCGTATAGCAGACCGATCACGATCGCCGCCAACGTCGAGCCACCGAGCACGAGCAGCACCGCCTTGGGATACTGATAGACGCTCACCATCTGCCCGTAGATCGTCGTGATGCCGAACGCGACGAACGGCCAGCCGCCCCAGCGCATCCAGCGAGGAATCGCGCGGCCGCGGCCGAATTTGCTCGCGAATTCGGCGAGCGCGCCTTCCGGGCAGAGCACGCCGCACCAGACGCGTCCGAGCATCACCATCGACAGCAGCACGAACGGCCACCAGATGCCCCAGAAAACGAACTGCGCCGCGAGCGTCAGGTTGTTCCAAAGATGCGCGGTGTCGTCCGGCAGCGGCATCAGCGCGGGCACGATGATCAGAAACGCGTACACGGCGACCACGGTCCACTGGATCCCGCGAATGACCGCGCCGTGGCGCTGCATCCACTGGCCGGCTGCCGCGAGACGACCCGGCCGGAGAGCCGTCACGGTGCTCATGCCGCGCGCCCTGCCGCCTGCCGCGCGGGCTTGCGATTGGCACGGCGCAGCAGCAGATAAACGACCGCCCAGTAGACGCCGTAGGCAATCAGATTCATCAGCGCCGGATGCGCGCGGTAGCCGGTCAGCGTTGCGACGAGCGACCCAAACGTGCTCGAATCGTCGAGAATCGCCGACGAATTCCACACCTGGCCGACGAGAGTCGGGAGGACTTCCTTGTCGATCAGCTTGTCGACGCCGGTCTGGAACAGGCCCGCGCCGAGGAACAGCAGCATGATTTCCGTGACGCGGAAAAAGAGCCGCCACGAGATGACCTTGCCGCCGAGTTGCAACACGTAGAAGGTCAGGAACGCGAGCGCGAGACCGATCACCACCGCCAGCGTCTGACCGCCGTCGACATGACCCGACTGTCCGAAGCCGAGGCCGTACAGGAAGATCACCGTTTCGCTGCCTTCGCGCGCAATCGCCAGTGCGACCAGAACCGCGACGCCCCACCAGTTCGAATCGCGTTGGCTCTTCTGCAGCGAGCGTTCCATGTCGCGCTTCAGCGTGCGGCCGTGCTGCTTCATCCACAGCACCATCTGCACGATCAGCACACAGGCAATGAGCACCATCGCGGTCTGGAAGTAATCCTGCGCGTCGCCGGAGAGCACCTCCGTGAAGCCGATCAGCGCCGCGCCGAGCGCCACCGCCGCGATCACGCCGGCCGCCACGCCGCCCCACAGATACGGCAAGCCGCGGCGCGCGTCATCGTCGCCGTTTTTCAACCACGCGTACAGGATGCCGACGACCAGCAGCGCCTCGACACTTTCCCGCCACACGATGAACAGAATCTGACCCATTCAAGTTCTCCCTTCGATCCTTCGACTACCCGCCTGCATTGCCTCGCACGAAAGACGACGCTTGCGTTCGACCGAGACCAATGCTTACTTCGCGACGATCACGCCTTGCGCCTGCTGGTGGAAATCGTCGAAAAACTTGTATTCGCCCGGCGCGAGCGGGGCGATCACGACGAACGAATCAGCGCCCGGCGCCAATACCTTCTCTTTGCGCAACTGCACGCTTTCGAATTCGGCCGCGCCCTTGCCGGTGTTACGCACTTCGATCTTGATACGCTGGCCCGCCGGCACTTCGATGCGAGCCGGGTTCAGCTTGCCGTCGTTCATTTCGAGCTTGAAAGTCGGCAGGTCGGCCGCATGAGCCGTGGCCGCCAGGCTAAGCGTGGCGGCGAGCATCGCGATCTTTCGGTTGATTCCCATTGAGCTTTCCGGAAAATGCGACGCGCCGGCGCCGGGTGTGATCCCGAGCGTGCGCGCGCCGTCTGCTGCATTCACTGATAGGGTTATTGACTGCACTGGCACCACGCGCCGATCAGTAACCGCCCTTCTTGCCGATGCCGGCGAAGGTGAAGTCATATTCGAGTGTGATCGGCTTGAACCACGGACCCACGCCGGTTTCCTTGTCGACGTGGCGGCCGAACGCCATGTGGCCCGTCTGCATCGGCGGTTCGACGATCAGCTTCAGGTGGTACTTGCCCGGGCCTTGCAGCTTCACGTTGTCGCCGTAGTGCGGACCGTCGTTCGCGACCATCGGCATCAGGTCGCCCTTGACCGGCTGGTTCGAGCCGGTCTTCGTCAGTTCGTAGTGCACCTGCAGATACGGCATCCAGTCGCCTTCAGCGAAACCGGTCGGATTGTTCTTGACCGCGTGGATATCGGACTCGAGGTGGATGTCCGACTCCGACGCCTTGCGCATCATGCCTTCGGGTTCCATCGCGATCGGCTGCAGATAGACCGCGCCGATTTCCATGCCGCCCTGGATCTGCTGCTTGCCGATCGGATATTCGGCGGCCGAGGCGCACAGCGCCGCGACAGCGGCTACCGCTGCCGCACCGCCCCGCACAAAGGAAGACATCCGCATTGAAACTCCTTGTTTTTATCTGACGGGAATCGATTTCACTGGAACAGAGCGCTCGCAAACCAGATGTGAATTTAAATGCGAACCATTCTCAATATTGGTTGAGTTTATCATCGATCGCTGGGGAGAACAAATCTGCCGACACGCCCGGCCTATGCCGTCAGGGTCTTAAGGCCCGCTCAAGAAAAGTGGTCTGCGCTCGGTGAAACAGGGACGGTACGATTCGCGGCCATGGCGGCCGCGCAGCCGGTTCGAGCGGGAGCTCAAGCGCCGGCGGCGGTGAGCAGGCGCGGCCAATGTCCGCGCGCTTTTGATGGTGGACAAACGCAGAGGAGAAACGCGTCCGTCACTCGACGCCCGACACATGGTCGCCGACGTTCGCGCCGAACACGCGCTGACGCAGCAGCGCGAGCTGGTCGCGAGTCTGCGCGGCCTTCTCGAATTCGAGATTCTTCGCGTGCTCCATCATCTGCTTTTCGAGGCGCTTGATCTCTTTGGCGAGCTGCTTCTCGGACATGTCCTCGAACTTCGCGCGGACCTGCTGCTCCTTCAACTCGGCACGCGCTTCGTCGACGTTGTAGACGCCGTCGATGATGTCGCGAATCCGCTTGACCACGCCACGCGGCGTGATCCCGTGGGCCGCGTTGAACGCGATCTGCTTCGTGCGGCGCCGCTCGGTTTCGTCGATCGCACGGCGCATCGAATCGGTGATGTTGTCCGCGTACAGGATCGCCTTGCCGTTCACGTTACGCGCCGCCCGGCCGATGGTCTGGATCAGTGAACGCTCGGCGCGCAGGAAACCCTCCTTGTCCGCGTCGAGAATAGCGACGAGCGACACCTCCGGAATATCGAGCCCCTCCCGCAGCAGGTTGATCCCGACCAGCACGTCGAACGCGCCCAGACGCAGATCGCGGATGATCTCGACACGCTCGACCGTGTCGATGTCGCTGTGCAGATAGCGCACCTTGATGCCGTGGTCGGCCAGAAACTCGGTGAGCTGCTCAGCCATCCGCTTGGTCAGCGTCGTGACCAGCACGCGGTCGCCGGCCTTGATGCGCTCGTTGATCTCGCCGAGCACGTCGTCGACCTGAGTGCGAGCCGGCCGCACTTCGATTTCGGGGTCGACGAGGCCGGTCGGGCGCACCAGCTGTTCGGCGACCTGTCCCGAGTTCTTCTTCTCATAATCGGCCGGCGTCGCGGAGACGAACACGACCTGGCGCATCTTGCGCTCGAACTCGTTGAACTTGAGCGGCCGGTTGTCGAGCGCCGACGGTAACCGGAAGCCATAGCCGACGAGGTTTTCCTTGCGCGCGCGGTCGCCGTTGTACATGCCGTTCAGCTGGCCGATCAGAACGTGCGATTCGTCGAGCATCATGATCGCGTCGGGCGGCAGGTAATCGACTAGCGTCGGCGGCGGCTCGCCCGGCGCCGCGCCCGAAAAGTGCCGTGAATAGTTCTCGATGCCCTTGCAGAATCCCAGCTCCTGCAGCATTTCGAGGTCGAAGCGGGTGCGCTGCTCGAGCCGCTGCGCCTCGACGAGCTTGCCTTCGCTGTAGAAGAACTCGAGCCGGTCGCGCAGTTCGGCCTTGATGGTTTCGACCGCGCGCAGCACGGTGTCGCGTGGCGTCACGTAATGCGACGACGGATACACGGTAAAGCGCGGGATTTTCTGCCGCACGCGGCCGGTGAGCGGATCGAATAGCTGCAGCGTTTCGACTTCGTCGTCGAACAGCTCGACGCGCACCGCCATTTCGGCATGTTCGGCCGGGAAAATATCGATTGTGTCGCCGCGCACGCGGAACGAGCCGCGCTGAAAGTCGGCTTCGTTGCGGCTGTACTGCATCGCGATCAAGCGCGCGATGACGTCGCGCTGGCCGAGCCGGTCGCCCGTGCGCAACGTAAGAATCATCTGGTGGTATTCGGACGGGTTGCCGATACCGTATATCGCCGACACCGTCGCGACGATCACCACGTCGCGACGCTCCATCAGGCTCTTGGTCGCCGACAGTCGCATCTGTTCGATATGCTCGTTGATCGACGAGTCTTTCTCGATGAACAGGTCGCGCTGCGGTACGTACGCCTCCGGCTGGTAGTAGTCGTAGTACGAGACGAAGTACTCGACCGCGTTGCGCGGGAAGAACTCGCGGAACTCCGAATACAGTTGCGCGGCGAGCGTCTTGTTCGGCGCGAACACGATCGCCGGGCGGCCGACCCGCGCGATGGTATTGGCCATCGTGAAGGTCTTGCCGGACCCAGTCACGCCGAGCAGCGTCTGAAATGCGAGCCCGTCCTCGATCCCTTCGACGAGCGTGTCGATGGCCGTGGGCTGGTCGCCGGCAGGCGGATATGGCTGGTAGAGTTTGAACGGCGAACCTTTGAACGTAACGAACCTGGATTCGTCGAGCGTCTGGTCGGCTTCAGTCAGATGGTGTTCGGACATGAGGGGCGGCACCGGGCCTTGGGCAAAGGATCATTCTAACGGGTTGCGAAAAGCGAAGATCGAGCGGGGTTGCGTAAGGTATCGCCGCGCGCTGGGGCCACGACGCGTTGTGACCCTTTGCGGGAGCATGCGCGGCGCGATTGATGCGACACACATCTCGTCCGTTTGCGCCTGCGCCACAGCCGCGCACGCTCGAAATCCCTCATTGCCACATGACCCCGCAGTGCCTGTTTTTCAAGCAATAAATCGCCCGTTGCCTGTCTCGTGGCCCGAAAAACGCGCCCGGATTCGTTACAATGCGAAGTCGCGTTCGCTCGCCGCTGTCCGCAGACCGGACCGCCGCGCGCGAGCCGCCCTCTTTTCACTACTGCTGCCCACCCATCATGTCTCTGTTCTCCGCCGTCGAACTTGCTCCCCGCGACCCGATTCTGGGCCTGAACGAAGCCTTCAACGCCGATACGCGCGCCACCAAGGTCAACCTCGGCGTTGGCGTGTACTTCAATGAAGAAGGCAAGATTCCGCTGCTGCGCGCCGTGCGCGATGCCGAGAAGGCCCGCGTCGAAGCCGCACTGCCGCGCGGGTATCTGCCGATCGAAGGTATCGCCGCTTACGACGCCGCTGTGCAAAAGCTGCTGCTCGGCAACGACTCGCCCCTGATCGCGGCCGGCCGCGTCGTCACGGCGCAGGCGCTGGGCGGCACGGGCGCGCTGAAGATCGGCGCGGACTTCCTGAAGCGTGTCAACCCGGACAGCAAGGTCGCGATCAGCGACCCGAGCTGGGAAAACCACCGCGCGCTGTTCGAAGGCGCGGGCTTCGTCGTCGAGTCATATCCGTACTACGACGCGCAGACGCACGGCGTGAACTTCGACGGCATGTTGAGCGCGCTGAACAGCTACGCGGCCGGCACCATCGTCGTGCTGCATGCTTGCTGTCACAATCCTACCGGCGTCGATCTGAGCGTCGAGCAGTGGAAGCAGGTCGTCGAGGTCGTCAAGGCACGCAATCTCGTGCCGTTCCTCGATATCGCCTACCAGGGCTTCGGCGATAACATCGAATCGGACGCCGCAGCGGTGCGTCTATTTGCGGCGCAGGAACTGAACGTGTTCGTCTCGTCGTCGTTCTCGAAGTCGTTCTCGCTGTATGGCGAACGCGTCGGCGCGCTGTCGATCATCACTGCGAGCAAGGACGAAGCCGCACGCGTGCTGTCGCAACTGAAGCGCGTGATCCGCACGAACTACTCCAACCCGCCGACGCACGGCGGCTCGGTGGTCGCGGCGGTGCTCGCGTCCCCCGAACTGCGTGCGACGTGGGAAAGCGAACTGGGTGAAATGCGGGACCGCATCCGTGCAATGCGCAATGGTCTCGTCGAGCGTCTGAAGGCAAGCGGCGTTGATCGCGACTTCAGCTTCGTGAACGCACAGCGCGGCATGTTCTCGTACTCGGGCCTAACGGCAGCGCAAGTGGACCGCCTGCGCGAAGAGTTCGGCATCTATGCGGTCAGCACTGGCCGCATCTGCGTGGCTGCGCTCAATACGCGCAACCTGGACGTGGTCGCGAACGCGATTGCTCACGTGCTGAAGTAAGGCGATTCGCGGCGCGGAGTTTTACCGCGCCGATGCAGATGGTTCGCCGCTGCCACCGCTTGTAGAAACGGCGCCCTTTTCCGAAATAGGCGCCGTTTTTTATTTCCTGACAGTTTGACCTTGCCGGCGCAACGCCGGCTCTATCAGCGGCAGGTCAGCGCGAGTCTCGATGAATGTCGTGCGTGACGAACCCGGCATCGTTATCGGGCATCTCGAGCCAGTCGGGGTGCTCGAGCGAACGGCGTATGTCTTCGAGACCACTTCGCCAATGCTCACGCATCGTGGACAGACCGAACTGAAAGTCCTTGTAGTGTCCTTCGTATTCCTTGTGCCGGTAGATCAGGTGTATCACGTTGTAGCGCTTTGAACACGACAGCTCCTCGGCCAGCTCACACCAGGGATCGTCGCGCCGCTCGACGGGCACGCGATCCAGCACCTCGCGCAGCACGTGACGAAACCGCTGCGAGCGCTGCAGCATGTCGGTCACGAAACGCGTGCGGCTAGAATACTGAATGTCCTTCATGCGCCCCTGTACGTCGGTGATGTTGTCCGGCACGGGCCCGATTGCACTCCATAGATCGACCTGAAACGCGAGCGTGTCGCGGCGCGGCGTGGACTGGAGCACCTCGTAGAGCGGCGTATTCGACATCAGTCCGCCGTCCCAGTAGAACTGGCCGTCGATCTCGACAGCGGCGAAGCCCGGCGGCAACGCGCCTGACGCCATGAAATGCTCGGGCCTGAGCGTGGTGTGCGTATTGTCGAAGTACGCGAAATTACCCGTGCCGCAATTCACCGCCCCCACCGACACGCGTATTTCTCCCAAATTGATCCGCTCGAAATCACACAGCGTCTCGAGCGTCGCCTTCAGCGGCGTGGTGTCGTAGTAGCTCGCCAGTTGTGGCGGACCGGAGACAGTGGGCAGCGGCGGCGGGAAACGCGGCACGAAAAAGCCCTTTTGGCCTTCGACGATGGCGCCCATCGCCTGCGCTGCCGTAAATGCCTTACGCACCGCTTCGCTCGAATTGAACAGCACGTGCTCGATCGGAGCCGGCAACGGCGGCCCGAACGCCGGCTCGCAGATCGTTTCCCAGAACTGCAGCAGACGCTCGACGCGCTTTTCCGGCGGATTGCCCGCAATGATCGCCGTATTCAGCGCGCCGATCGAAATGCCCGCGATCCAGTTCGGTTCAATGCCGGCTTCGTAAAGTCCCTGAAAGACGCCGGCCTGATAAGCGCCTAGCGCGCCACCGCCTTGCAGCATCAGCGCGACGGTTTCGTAGTTGGGCAACCGGAGATGCCGATGCGGACGAGCGGCGGACGCTGAACCCGCGCCCTCTCCGTCGCCGGACACGCCCGCGCGCGCCCGCTTCAGATTGCGTTGCGCCATGGGCTCTCCCTAGTGCATGTACCAGCCGTGGCTCACCACGAACGACTGGCCGGTCAGCGCCGCCGTCGGGAAGGCCGACAGGAACAGCACGGTCTGCGCGACGTCTTCGACCGTCGTAAAGATCCCGTCGACGGTGCCGCCAAGCATCACGCGCTTGATCACTTCCTCTTCGCTGATGCCGAGTTCCTTCGCCTGCTCGGGGATCTGCTTGTCGACGAGTGGCGTGCGCACGAAGCCCGGGCACACGACGTGCGAACGTACGTTGTGCGCAGCACCTTCCTTGGCGAGCACGCGCGAGAGGCCCAGCAGCGCGTGCTTCGCGGTCACGTAGGCGGACTTCAGCGGCGAGGCGAGATGCGAGTGGACCGAGCCCATGTAGATCACGACGCCGCCGCGATTGTCCTTGTACATGTGCTTGAGCGCCGCCTTGGTGGTCAGGAACGCGCCGTCCACGTGAATGGCCTGCATCTTTCTCCAGTCCGAGAACGAATAGTTTTCAATCGGATTGACGATCTGGATACCGGCGTTGGAAACGAGAATGTCGATCGAGCCGAATTCCTCGGCGACTTTGTCGATACCCTGGTTGACGGCGTCTTCGCTTGTCACGTCCATTGCCACGCCGATTGCCTTGCCGCCGCCCTTTCTGATTTCTTCAGCCACGGCGTTCGCACCGTCCTGGTTCAGATCGGCGATCGCGACCGCTGCACCCGCCGCAGAAAGAGTCAACGCGATCTGCTTGCCGATGCCGCTCGCGGCGCCCGTGACGACGGCGACCTTGCCGTTCAGATTCGTGCTCAGAGACGACATCTGGAACCTCCATGCAGTTGATGAGCAATGAGACCACAAGACCGCGCCCGGTTTGAAGTCGGCCAAACGGCATACACCGTTCGGCGGATGCAGCGCGGCGGCCGGTTTTGCTATTGTGCATGAACCCTGTGAACGACATAGGTAAAACGCACACCGATCCTTATCTCTTTAAACTGATGCCTTTCGGACCGAACTCGGGCTCTGTTCCCGTGGCATCACCAACCAGGAGACATGCATGAATTATCGACGTCTGGGTCGCTCCGGCCTGCAAGTGAGCGAATTGTCCATCGGCTCGTGGGTCACGTACGGCAACCAGGTGGATCATCGCGCCGCGCGGGAATCGCTTGCCGCGGCGCGCGACGCGGGCGTCAATTTCTTCGACAATGCCGAGGTTTACGCGGGCGGCAAATCCGAGGAGATCATGGGCCATGCATTGAAGGAACTCGCCTGGCCGCGTGTGAGCTACATCGTATCGACAAAATTTTTCTGGGGGCTCACCGAGGCGCCGAACCAGTACCACACGTTGAACCGCAAGTACCTGATGAACGCGATCGACGGATCGCTGAAGCGCCTGCAACTCGACTATGTCGATCTCGTGTTCTGTCATCGTCCCGACCCGAACACGCCGATCGAGGAGACGGTCTGGGCGATGAGCGACATGATCGCGCGCGGCAAGGCGCTGTACTGGGGCACGTCGGAATGGAGCGCCGACGAGATTCGCGCGGCTTATGAAATCGCCGAGCGGCATCATCTTCACAAGCCGGTCATGGAGCAACCGCAATACAACCTGTTTCACCGCAAACGCGTCGAACAGGAATACAAGCGGCTCTACGAGGATATCGGCCTGGGCCTGACGACGTGGAGTCCGCTCGCGTCGGGTCTGCTCACCGGCAAATATCGCGACGGCGTACCCGCCGACAGTCGCGCGCAGTTGCAGGGCTATGACTGGCTGCGTCAGCAGCTGACCGATCCGACGAGAAACAACGTGGTCGGCCGGCTCGGCACGGTTGCCGATGAACTCAGCTGTACGGTCGGTCAGCTTGCCATCGCGTGGATTCTGAAGAATCCGCATGTCAGCACGGTGATCACCGGTGCGTCGCGGGTCGAACAGATCGGCGAAAACATGAAGTCCGCCGAGGTGGCCGAGCGCATCACGCCGGAAATCAAACAGCGGATCGAAGAAATCGTCGGCGACGCGCACGAGTAATCGGCGCGCCGCACCACGCACTGAGTGGATAATCAGGCACGCGCGGTCGCGTACAATACGCAGCCGCGCCACCGGCTCCTTCGGGCCAGCCTGCGCTCTTTCAGTGTCTTCTCATCATGCTCAGCTACCGCCACGCCTTTCATGCCGGCAATCACGCCGACGTTCTGAAACACGCCGTCGTGTTGCAGCTTCTGCGCTACCTTGGCCAGAAGGACAAGGCCTACTGGTATATCGACACGCACGCGGGCGCCGGCGTCTACTCGCTGCAGGACGGCTACGCGACAAAGACCGGCGAGTTCGAGACGGGCATTGCGAAACTGTGGGGCCGAAACGATCTGCCGCCGCTGTTCGCCGACTACGTCGACGAAGTCAGCGCGCTCAATGCCGATGGCCAGCTGCATTTCTATCCCGGCTCGCCGTATCTCGCGTGGCGGCAATTGCGTGCGCAGGATCGCATGCGACTGTTCGAGCTGCACAGCACCGAAATCGATGTGCTGCGACACAATTTCCGCGACGCGGGTCGTCGCGCGATGCTGTACGCGGGCGACGGCTTCGACGGCATTCTCGCGCTGCTGCCGCCGGCGCCGCGTCGCGCGCTGATCCTGCTCGATCCTTCGTATGAAGACAAGCGCGATTACGGGCGCACGTTGCGCTGTGTCGAGGAAAGCCTGAAGCGGTTTCCGACCGGCACGTACGCGGTCTGGTATCCGCAGGTTAAGCGTCCCGAGTCGCAGCGCTTCCCCGATCAGCTAAAACAACTGCAGAAAGACAACTGGCTGCACGTCAGTCTGACCGTCAGCAATCCTCCGGAGGACGGCTATGGACTGTTCGGCAGCGGCATGTTCATGCTGAATCCACCGTATACGCTCGCCAAGATGCTGAAGGACCAGATGCCATGGCTCGTCAAGGTGCTCGGCGAGGACAAGGCCGCGACGTTCAAGCTCGAGTTTCGCGGCAATTGAATGCGACGATTGGCGCGTGAGCGGCTTGCGCTCACTTGAACTGTGCGACCGCCTTGCTCGCGAATTCGTCCGTATCGGTCCCGCTCGGATCGACTTTCTTCGAATCGAGGCGGCTATCGAACGGCGACAACGCGCGCAGCGACCGTCGCCTGCCTGTCCGTCCGCATTAGTCCATCGGGCGAATACGCGTTGCGCACGTTGTCCCCCATAAACATGGGGTGCTCGAAGGCGCCAGCGCCGATCTCGGCGCTACCACCCACTGCCGTTTCGAGCGCCGTCGCGCCCGCGAAAATCACAAACAGCAAGACGGAACAGAAACGGCCGGGGTAGAAGCGTCGCCGGCGATCTTTCGTGCCGTTGCTACGTCATTGCGGAAGCGGGACTGGTCGAGGTGTCGACCCCTGCGGTACGCCGCCACCCGGCGGCAATTGGATATAGGGCGCGACCACGAACGGCGGCGACGATTCCTGCGGCAGCTCGACCGGTGCCGAGATCGGTGGGGCGCCGACGAGCGGCTGTGGGTCAGCCGGCGAATTCAGCAGCACCGTGCCGCTCTGGCCATTATTGACGCCGCCTAGCGTATCGAGAATCACTGGCCGGCGGTCGTTATCGGAGACTGCGAATGCGTCCGACGCGACGCAGAGCGTCGCCACGGCGGCAATGGTCATCACAGACCGGAGTGTTTGGAGCGAACGGACGGAGGACATGGGCGGCCCGATAGATTATGAATGCCGTCTTGCGCGAAAAACGCCCTACCTTACCGCGGCCTGCGTTTCGAAGCTAGTCGATACTCGGCATGACAAGCGTTCTGGTGCCGACCACCCGAAAAAATACCTGCAGGAGCGCAATTTTGGGTGTTCAGATATAACAAAGCCCCGCTTTTACGGGGCCCGACATTGGTACTGCGATGGCAGCGCGACTGCTCGCGACGCCGCGTCACTCTCGAAACGTGGACTTATAGAGAGAAGCCGTTGGTTTCGAGCGAACGGATGCGCTGCTCGAGTTGGACGATATCCGAGGACGATGCCAGATACGCTTCGCGGCGGCTACGTTCCGCGGTTTCGAACCAGGTGCTCAGCTTTTCAAGGAAGTACGCAAACATTAATGTTCTCCACCGAATCCCCGTGACAGGACGTCAGGGATTTCCCTCATAAGGGTTAACCCGCATTATAACCAAAGCGTCCAACCTTGACATTGAAATCCTGGCATGAGGGGCATTCCCTCCTGGAATGACGCACCGTATCGGTGCATCGATCACGTCATCTTATCCGATTTCTGGCGATCTTCCCGCGATCGTGATTGCTTCGCTGCTCTCTATGCACAATCTAGGTGCCAGTACGCGCGTGTCAAGGAATATCAAGTTATAGGTTGCACCTCTTGCGGAACCGAACCGTTAAAGGGGATGGCAACCTTGTCCCGAGACCAGATCCGTATCGGCGAGGCGCTCGATGATGGGACATTCGGGCCGGTCGTCGCCGTGGCAATGATCGGCCAGATGCGCGAGGGTGTCGCGCATATCGGTCAGCTCGGCAATGCGGCGATCGAGTTCGGCGACATGTTCGAGCGCGATCCGCTTCACTTCCGCGCTTGCACGCGAGCGGTCGTGCCATAGCGCCAGCAGTCGCCGGATATCCTCGACTAGAAATCCGAGCCGTCGCGCCTGGCGAATAAAACGCAGCGAATGCACTTCCTGCGGGCCATACACGCGATAACCGGCGCTCGTACGCGCCTTCGCTGCCAACAGGCCGACACTTTCATAGTAGCGGATCATCTTCGCCGTAACGCCCGACGCGCGGGCCGCTTCACCAATGTTCATGACTGTTTCCTTCCTGATCTTGGCCGAACTCGAGCCGATCCTACTCTTTCCCATGGACGGAAGGTCAGCATCACCAAATGCGGATCGGCAGGCATAATTCGACTATCCCCAATCTGATTCCCGCCGAGCTCCCCAATGACAATCGAACTCCATGTAGAAGGCATGAGCTGCCAGCACTGTGTTGGCGCCGTTACGAGCGCGATTCGCGAGCATGACGCCGCCGCCCAGGTTCAAGTGGATCTCGCGACCGGCCGCGTCGTCGTGGACTCGACACAAACGGTCGATGCGCTGAAGCACGCAATCGACGAAGCCGGATACACGGTCACGTCTATGCGCTGAGGGCGCCAATCATGTTCAAGGTTGCGGTGATTGGTGGTTCCGGGCTGCTGGGCCGAGCGCTCAACGAAGAACTTGCACGCCAGGTTGGCTGGCAGATCGTCACCACCGCATTCAGCCGGCCATCGCTGCAGTTGGTCGCGTTGGACGTTCGCGATAGCTTTGCGGTCGAGCGTTTCATCGAGCACGTGGCGCCAGACGCCGTCGTGATTGCTGCGGCAGAGCGCCGGCCCGATGTATGCGAGCGCGATCCAGCGCTTGCACGCGCGCTAAATGTCGATGCCGTACGAACGATCGCCAGGGCGGCGAACCGAAACGGCGCCTGGACGCTATCGATCTCGACCGACTATGTATTCGACGGCACGCGCCCGCCCTATCGACACGACAGCACACCTCGGCCGCTCAACGCGTACGGCCAGAGCAAGCTCGAAGGCGAGCGAGCGCTAATCGAAACGGCTGACCTCGGATGCGTGCTACGACTGCCTCTGCTGTATGGGCCGATCGTCAACTGGTCGGAGTCGGCCGTGACTAGCCTGGTGCCGGCGATCGCGGCTTCGGCCGCGCCGGACGGCCAGACTGCCACGATGGACGCTTGGGCGATCCGCTATCCCACGTTCACGCCCGATGTCGCGGTCGTGATTCGGCAGATGCTCGAGCGGCACGGGCGCGGCGAAACGATCTCGGGCATCGTTCAATGGTCGGGCAATGAACCGATGAACAAGTACGAGATCGCCGTGCGCCTTGCGGCGGCGCTACAACTCAATGCGCATCTGACGCCGCAGCGCGCCCCCACAGACTCGACGCGGCGGCCGCACAACTGCCATCTGACGTCAAGCCGCCTGGAGGCGCTTGGAATTGGCCGACGCACGCCGTTCGACGTTGCGATCGGTCAGGTGCTGGCGAAGCTTCCGTGGCGCGGGTCCGCGAGTCCAGTTGGTTCCGACAGCTCACGTCCACGAGGGTGATGGCGAAGCAATGGCCTAGATAAGAGAAAAACCGCCGCTGAGTGCCGGATTTTTCAGGCGTGCATTGACAGTGCGTAAACGCAGAAACCCCACCGCGCTGGGTGGGGTTTCTGTCTGGGGTAAGGAGCCTGACGATTACCTACTTTCACACGGGCAATCCGCACTATCATCGGCGTGGAGTCGTTTCACGGTCCTGTTCGGGATGGGAAGGGGTGGGACCGACTCGCTATGGTCATCAGG
>NZ_JAJITC010000029.1 GCF_020881035.1 Paraburkholderia translucens | reverse complement strand
CCGTTGCTCTGCATCGTGCGGAATTTCACCAACTGCTCGCGCATCCGGTGCAGCGCCAGCATCGCCTGCTGCATTTCCGTCTTCACCGCCACCGGCTTGCCCGGCTGCTGCACCGCCAGCCAATTCGCGCGCGCGTCCGCCGCATCGTTCTTGTTGCGGATGTTGAACGCCTTCACGAATTCCGCCGGCATCAGCCTGACCTCGTGACCCAACTGCGTCAGGTGCCGCGCCCAGTGGTGCGCTCCGCCGCACGCTTCCATCCCGATCAGGCACCGCGAACGGTTCGCGAAGTGCTCGAGGAACTTCCCGCGCTTGAGCGGCTTGTTGACGATCTCTCCGGTTACCTGATCGACGTAATGCACCTGGAATACGTGCTTGGCGATGTCTACGCCCACTGCGATACTGTTCATCGTGGATCCTCCGGTTGCCGGGAAATGCGTGCATTTTCCACCTGGGCACTTCGATGCCGTCGGCCCGTGAGGATCCACCCCTTCCTCTGCTCTCACGGTTTCGGGTGGGACGCGTTCACTTCAATTCTCCTGTGGATAGGGGCCGTCGATAAAGCATCGACGGACACTGCATCGGCCATGCCAGTTGCTCGTTTCCCGGCCTGCGCGGGTGAAGAAATCGGCGTCGTGGTTGCCGGCCGTGCCGCGCGTCTCTCCGTATGGATGGACTTGGGGTGATCGCACCGCCAGCCCGCGCGGATTTGCGGCGATACGTCGCTGCCCCCAGTCCGTCGTCTCGCGACGGACGTGCGTGTTCAGGCCGGCGGCGCTCGCGCGAGGCCGCCCGGCCGTGCATCGATCGGTTCAGTGCAATTCAGTGCGGCTCGCACCACGAACGGGCGCTCGCCTGCTGCTTGCCTCAGCCTGGGGGTGGTGCCGGCTTCGGCTGTCTACGTGGATGTTTCTTTCGGCGCAAGCGCGCCGAATACTTCGTGCAGGTCCGCTGCCCCGCGCGCGGGGCGCTCCAGCATCTTCAACTCGACACTTTGCAGATGGCGCGACATCAGCGCTGCGGCCTGCTTCGCATCGCCGGCGTCGAGCGCGGCGAGAATCGCTTCGTGGTCTTCGAACGAGCACGGGCTGCGTCCGAGCGACTCGTATAGCGCGGAAATCAGCGTGGAGCGCGCGACCAGTCCGTTCAGGCAATCGCACAACACCGTGTTACCGGTCAGATTCGCGAGCTCCGTATGAAACTCGCCCGACAGCCGGATCCACGCTGGGAAATCCCGCGTTTCGAACGCCTTGCGTTCCCGGCCGAGCATGCTGCCGATGTTCTTCAAGCGCCGCATGCCGTGTCCGCTACAGATCTTTTCGACGACGGCCAGCTCGATGATGCGGCGCATTTCGAACACCTCATGCACCTCCTGCAACGACGGACTCGCGACGAACGCCCCGCGATTCGGTTCGAGATCGACGAGCCGCTCCCCCGCCAGTTGCGAGAGCGCCTGACGGATCGGACCGCGCTTCACGGCGAATACTTCGCATAACTGAGCTTCAGTGAGCTTCGCGCCGGGCGCCAGCCGGTGCTCGAGGATCGCCGCCCGGATACGCTCGGCGATTGCTTCGGGCTTCGAACTGTTCGCGACGGATTCTGTGTCGGACATGATGTGCGCCTCGGTATGCTGGTCATCATAGGATGGACACAAAGATTGTCAACAATCTTTGCGTCGATCTTTGACAGTTTTTGTGCTGCGATGCGGTGGGTCCGCCTGCACACCAGGCTGGGCGGCGGTTCGATGGGAAACTTACCCGTCCGGACAGGACAAGATCCGCTTGCTGGCAGGTTTTTGTCAACAAAAACCTAGAACATTGGCGACAGGTGTGGAACGGAGCGAGGCTTGAAACACTGACAGTTAGTTGCGTCACCAGTACAAAATAGAGCGGGCTATCTGCCCGCTCTATTTGCCCGCTCCTGCCCCGCTCACGCACGCTTCAGCCAAGACTCGGATAGCCCGACGCCGTCAGCCTGAATCCATGCGCATTGGCGACCAGACGCGCGTGCGCACCGACCGGCAATGTCAGCATGTCGTGAACGTGCCCGAACTGGAGTCCCGTCACGACCGGAATGCCGATCAGCGAGCGCACCTGCTCGATCATCGCATGCAGGTCGTAGCCGTTGTCGTACGCGTAGGGCTTGCCGCCGGAGAAATCGCCGAGCACGAGCGCCTGCTGCTGCGCGAGGATGCCGGCCAGATGCAGCTGATAGATCATGCGCTCGATGCGGAACGGCTGCTCGTTGACGTCCTCGACAAACAAAATCCCTCCTTTCACCGGCGGCATGTACGGCGTGCCGACCAGCGACGCCACCACCGCCAGATTGCCGCCCCACAGCGTGCCCGATACGTCGACGTTGTGCGCCTGCGGCGTGTCGCTCGTGACGGTGATGGTCGGCTGGGTCAACGCCGACCAGAAATGCTGCATCGTGAATTCGCTGAGCTCCTCGGCGCCGAAATCGCTCATCAGCATCGGGCCGCTGAAGGTCTTCACGCCGGCGCGCGCGAGCAGCGCCAACTGGATCGCGGTGAAGTCGCTGTGGCCGACCAGCGCGATCGGCTGATCGGCCAGCCGCCGCTGCAGCCCGTCATAGTCGAGACCGTGCAGGATCCGCACCGCGCCGTAGCCGCCGCGCACGGCCAGCACGATATCGGGCAAGTCGCGCGACGGATCGGCGAGCCGGTTCAGATCGGCCGCGCGCTCGCCATCGGTGCCGGCGAAGCGCTGATAGCGGCGCGTCGCGGCCTCCTCCCCGTCGACACGATGCCCCTGCGCACGCAGCCGATGCAATGCGCGACGCAGCACCTCCGGATCATGCGGATAGCCGGACGGCGCGATCAGTTCGATGGTACGAGGAGCGGTCATGGCGAGACCCGTTGAATGTTGTTGTTTTATAGCCGAGTGTTTGGGGGCGGTTCGTTGCCTTCAGCCGTCTCGCCGTGTGCTGCCGCGCGCGCTTCGCGACTCGCGCGACGCCGCTCGGCGAAAAACGAACTGAGCGCTGCGCCGCATTCGGCTTCGAGGACGCCGCCGTTGACCGTTGTGTGATGGTTCAGTCGAGGGTTTGCGAATGCATCGACGACGCTGCCGCACGCACCGGTTTTCGGATCGCGCGCGCCAAACACGACGCGTGCGATGCGCGCGTGCATGATCGCACCGGCGCACATGAGGCAAGGCTCGAGCGTCACATAGAGTTCGCAGCCCGGCAGACGGTAGTTTCGGAGCGATTGCGCGGCGGCGCGCAGCGCGACCATTTCGGCATGCGCGGACGGATCGTGCGCGCCGATCGGATGGTTGAAGCCTCTCGCGATGACTTCGTCGCCGCGCACGAGCACCGCCCCGACCGGTACTTCGCCGGCTGCGCGCGCTTCTTCGGCGGCCGCCTGGGCGAGCGTCATGAAGCGCAGATCACGTTCGGAGACGATGGAAGGTCCGGGATTTTCGGCAGGCGTGGGGGCTTTGGCCGTAGCGTGATCCGCAGCGGGCGAGGAAACCGCGCCGATGCCAGTACCAACGGATTTCTCGCCATCCTCGACCTGCGCCGGCAAGCCAACCGAGGCGGCAGACACGGTCGGCTCGCTCACTGCGAACCCGCACCGGGCGCATCGACATTGCCGACGCGCTCGGACAGACGTTCGGCGATCCGGCGGCAATATTCGCGCGGCAGGACCAGCGGGCCGCCGCGCAGCGATTCGAGCGCCATATCGAGCGCAAGCATGCGCGCCTGGAGACGGCAACGGGTTGCCTGATCGCTCACGGCATTCAGCTCCGTTTGCAGGTCGCGCAACGCGCGCAGCTGCTCGACGGCGGGCGGCACGAAGCCCGCGTTTTTCAGAATCCGGTTGGCGACGCGCACCTCTGGCGGCACCATCGCATCGTCGTCCAGGGGGAGCGGCGCACCCGCACCCGGCAAGTCGTCGAACTCTCCGCGCGCGGCCGCGGCGGCAATACGCTGTTCGACAAGCGCATCAAGCAATTTCATTTGCAATCCACTACGTTGCGGCCCGAGCATTCTATCAGGGAGCGCAGGGGTGTTCAGCGCTCATTGGACAGCAAATACTCGCCGATTCGCCGACTATTCGGCATTTGACGGTGCTTCGGCGTGGACTTAGAGTAAGTCATCAAGTCGCACCATGCGCGCGTCGCCCAGGCAGCGCGGCATGCGGACGTTTTCCACTCGTCGAAGTTGATGCCGCGATGTCCTTCGAGCCGATCGATCACCGCCGTGCTTTTCCCGTCGCGAGTCCGCAACCGCTCCGCGCCGCGCAGCCGATGAGGCGCGGCCCTCACGCCCCGCGGCGCTTGAGCAAGCGTGCCGCATTGGCAGCGATTGCCGCGACGGTGCTGCTTTCCGGTTGTGGCGTTTTTTGCGGTGGCGCGGCGGCAAGTGGCGGCGCCTTTGCCGGCGGCTGCGGGACGAGCGTGCGGTTCTAGCCGGCGGCTTGCGCAACACACGCGAGTTCGACGCCTCCGCCTCTTTAGCGCTGGCCCACCAGCGGCCAGCGCGCGAGCACGATATGCCTGGATTGCCCAAGCAAACTGTGCATCAGCGCAAACTCCCGCACGTTCCAGCATACCGGCTCGGCCGGGCGGCGCCCGATCCACGGCAGCCCGTACGCCAGCGTCAGGTGCGGCGTAAAGCGTGCGTCCGGCTCGATGCCGCCCGCCTCCAACCCCGCTTCGAGCGCATCGTGAAGCGCATGCAGGCCCCGCACACTGTGCTCGCCGACCAGCACCACCGGCCCGGGGCGTGGCCTTTTCGCGAAGCTCGCCACCGCATCGAATTCGACTGTAAACGGCGCCATGCTGACCAACGCCGCCGCCCGCTTCGCTGCCTCGACCACATCCGCAGGCAGGCCGCCCGCGAAGTTCCCGAGATGCCTGAGCGTCACGTGCAAGCGGTCCACAGCAAGCGGTTTGCCGCGCACGCGGCTGCGCGCCTGTGCCTCGACGCAAAGCTGCTGAGCGAGCTTCGCGATACCGGCCGCGGTGTTGGCGTCGGGATAGACCGCAAAAAAGAGCCCGTCGGTGGGTGGGGACCGCGTTTCGAGCTTAGGCAACCACAGTTGTTCCGGCATCGCGCCTCGTTCCCTCGCTGATTCCTTCTGCCGATCCGCACAGGCGACCCGTTGCAGCCATGACAGTGTATGTTCATGCAGCATCACTAGAGAATGCCCGGCGCGCCGGATCAGTTTTTCACGTCGCCGCGTGATGGTGCTCGCGAACATCGCGGGACGCAGCCTCACCGATCCGATGTTCGCGCCCGGTAACACAGTGGCGTCATTTTTCCCGGATGTTCTGCGGATTGCCAAACTTCTGCTACTTTAAAGTGGCATCGCGCTTTCTCGTCGGCGTTGCCTGTCGAGTCAAGACGCATGATCGCGAATGCGATCGTCGCGGCCAACCTGCGGAACCCCGCGCGAGCTCCCTTTGAGTTTGGATTGACCTGAACGGAAGGAGACAGTCGTGAGCGCCATGATGAAAGCCGCCGTATTCGTCGAACCGGGCCGTATCGAGCTCGCCGACAAGCCCATGCCCGAGGTGGGCGCCAACGATGCGCTGGTGCGCATCACGACCACCACGATCTGCGGCACCGATGTGCACATTCTGAAAGGCGAGTATCCGGTCGCCAAAGGCCTGACGATCGGCCACGAACCGGTTGGCGTGATCGAAAAGCTCGGCAGCGCGGTGAGCGGCTACGAGGAAGGCCAGCGCGTGATCGCCGGTGCGATCTGCCCCAATTTCAATTCGTATGCGGCGCAAGACGGCGTCCCATCGCAGGACGGCAGCTATCTGATCGCCAAAGGCCAGTGCGGCTGCCACGGCTACAAGGCGACTGCGGGCTGGCGATTCGGCAACCTGATCGATGGCACCCAGGCCGAATACGTGCTGGTGCCCGACGCGCAAGCGAACCTCGCGCCGGTCCCCGACGGCTTGAGCGACGAGCAGGTGCTGATGTGTCCCGACATCATGTCGACCGGCTTCAAGGGCGCGGAGAACGCCAACATCCGGATCGGCGATACGGTGGCCGTGTTCGCGCAAGGGCCGATCGGCCTGTGCGCGACCGCGGGTGCCCGCCTGCTGGGGGCGACCACGATCATCGCGGTGGATGGGAACGACCATCGTCTGGAGATCGCGCGCAAGATGGGGGCCGACGTCACGCTGAACTTCAAGAATTGCGACGTGATCGACGAGATCCTCAAGGTGACCGGCGGCCGCGGCGTGGATTCGTCGATCGAAGCGCTCGGCATCCAGAGCACGTTCGAATCGGCGTTGCGCATCCTCAAGCCGGGCGGCACGCTGTCGAGTCTCGGCGTCTACTCCTCCGATCTGACGATTCCGCTGGCCGCATTCGCGGCGGGCCTCGGCGATCACAAGATCAATACGGCACTGTGCCCTGGCGGAAAAGAGCGCATGAGGCGTCTGATGAACGTGATCGAGTCGGGCCGCGCCGACCTGGGCGCACTAGTCACGCATCACTACAAGCTCGATGACATCGTGGCCGCCTACGAGCTGTTCGCGAATCAGCGGGACGGCGTGCTGAAGGTGGCGATCAAGCCGCATTGATGCGGTCGATGTAGCGCCGCTCCCAATGATCAAGCCAGGTGTTCATTGAGGTCTCCCGGCAAGGCGATCTGGCACAGGCTGACCCGCTGCGGCCGCAGCGTCGTCATGGCCTGCATCAGTGCATCGGCGCAGCCCGACGCCAGGCTAGCCCTTGCTCGGACAGCGTCCTCCCGGACATCTCCGCTGCGAACGGCAAGCGTGGCAGATCGAACGCCTATCTATCCCCTCAACTGGCCTTGCGCTTCGACAGTTGAGCTATCAACGCCTTGTTGAAGGCCGGGAGATCGTCCGGCTTGCGGCTCGTGATCAGATGACCATCTTCGACGACTTCCCGGTCGACCCACGTGCCCCCCGCGTTGCGGATATCGTCCTGCAGGCTCGGCCAGCTCGTCATCGTGCGTCCCTTGACGATTCCCGCCGACACCGGCAGCCAACCGCCGTGGCAGATCACCGCGATCGGCTTTTTCGCGTCGTCTGCGGACTTAACGAAAGCCTGCGCCTGCGGCAGCAGGCGGATCGCATCGCCGTTCACCACGCCCCCCGGCAGTACGACCGCGTCGTAGTCTGCTGCGCTCGCGTCGTCGAAGGTCCTGTCGACCGCCACGGTGTCGCCTTTGTCGACGTGCCTGAAGCCCTGGATCGTGCCCGGCTTCGCCGAGACGACGTGGACCGTCGCGCCCGCTTCGGCGAGGGCCCGTTTCGGCTCGAACAGTTCAGCCTGCTCGAAACCATCGACGGCGAGCACCGCCACCTTGTATCCCTTCAGTGTGTCAGACATCTGCGTTCTCCTTTCGAGTGCGGGAATCGGGCGCGGCAGGCGCCCTCGTTGTCCTTTCTTGCGGTCCGCATCGGGCATGCCCGCGCCGTGGCCCGATGCGCCATGCGCACGCAGGTCCCGCAAGGACCATTCCCCGCGGCCCCACTCGAAGCAAGGCCTGAAGTTTGCTGCGCGAGGGATATCGACGACAGAAGGAATCATGATCCGAATCGACAGGCACCAACGCATCGAGGAACTCCAACTCGCGACGGTCGATCTATTCAAATCCGTCAAGACGCCGACCGCCAACGTGTACGACGAGGGATCGACCGTCTACATGCAGATTTCGTGGGTACCGGAAAGCCATGCCGACTCGACGCTCGATTCGCGTTGCGTGTGCACGGTTCGCTTTACGGGCAAGCAGATAGACCGCTATGCCGCCATGGATACTGCCGGGCGGCTGCGTGTGCAAAGAAGGCTGCGGGTCTTCGTTCGCGAGCACTGCGATGCGACGCGACCCGACGGCTCGCAGCGTGACGATTGCTCGGACGAACTCGCACCCGGCGACGATCTGCTCGACGTGCCCCACTGACCCCGCATTGACGCCCGGCTCGAGTGCGGGCCCGATGATCTTGGGCCTGAGTGAATCGCGCTGGCTCGCATTCGTGACAGGGTTCGCCGTGGTGCATGTGCCCGGACCGGCGAGCGGGTCATCGAGTCATGGCGTCATTCCGGTCAGTCGTAACTACCGGCGCTCCTCGTCTTCTTCGCCCGATGACGATTCGACGCGCCTGCGCATCTCCACGGTGATGCGCAGCCGGCACTTCGCATAACCGGCCCACGGGTCGTGCTTCAGCGTATCGAGCCGCTCGCGCAGGTTGCCGACCGTCCACTGATCGCCGCTCACCGTATGCTCGACTTCGTCCCACGCGAGCGGTACCGACACACCGAGGCCCGGTCGCGCACGCGCGGAAAATGCCGCGATCGTGCTCGAACCGCGGTTGTTGCGCAAATAGTCGACGAAGATCTTCTTCCTGCGATTCTGCTCGCCCATCTTCGCGCTGAACCGGTTGGGCAGCGTCCGCGCCATGTGCTGCGCGACCGACCGCGCGAATGTCTTCACGTCGTCCCAGCCCAACGCCTTTGCAAGCGGCACCACCACATGCAGCCCCTTGCCTCCGCTCGTCTTGCACCACGACGCGAGACCCAGCTCCGCAAGCAGGTCTCGCGTAAGCTGCGCGGCCTCGATCATCGCGTCCCATCCAAGAACGGGGTCCGGGTCCAGGTCGAACACCATCCGGTCGGGTTTCTCCAGCGCCGACACCACGCCGTTCCATGTATGAAACTCAATCGCATCCATCTGCGCCGCGCCGATCAGTGCCTCGGTGTTGTCGATCGTCAACAGTGCCGCGCGCCCCGGGTCGAGCCCTTCGTGCTGGGTGACGTGCGGCAACGCGAGCCTGCTGCCGTGCTTCTGAAAAAAGTACTCGCCGCCGATTCCGTCCGGCGCGCGCGCCAGCGCAACGGGCCGGTTCGCCAGATGCGGCAGCATCTGCGGCGCGATCCACGCGTAGTACTGAACGAGCTCGAGCTTGGTCGTCCCTGTGCCTTTGTCGATGATGCGGTCCGGATGCGAGATCCTCAGGCCGGCAACCGTCTGTTCACCGGACATTTTCCCGGCGCGTTGGACCGGCTTCGTACTGTCCGTCCGGGGCGCCTCCCGTACGATTTCACGCGCGGGCTTGTCGCGGCGCAGGCCGATGAACGACGCCTGCCTCACGATGCCATCGCTGGTCCATTGCGCGAAGTTGCATTCGGCGACCAGGTCGGGCTTCACCCAATGTACCGGCGTGCGGCTGCGCTCGCGCGGCACATCCGCGAACGGCATCTGCCCGACTTCGCGTGCGGCCAGTTCCTGCTTCACGGTTCGCAACGCGGCCTCGTCGAAACCGGTGCCGACGCGCCCCACGTATTGCAGCCGGCGATTTGCGTCATACACGCCGAGCAGCAGCGCGCCGAATCCGCTGCGGCTTCCGGCCGGCTCGCTATAGCCGCCGATCACGAACTCCTGACGTCTGCGGCAGCGCAGTTTGATCCACGCCGGGCTTCGTCTCGACACGTAGTGGCTGTCGCGCCGCTTGCCGACGATACCCTCGAGTCCCATGTCGCATGCGCTTTGCAGCAGGTCGTGAGGCGAGATCGCGAAGTCCCCCGAAAAGCGCAGCATGTCGCTGCCCGTGTTCTCGAGCACCGCGCCTAGCAGCGCGCGGCGCTGCACGAGCGGAACCTTGCGCAGGTCATAGCCGTTCAGCCACGGCAGATCGAACAGAAACAGCACGATGTCCTGAGGACGGTTCGCATCGAATGCGTTCTGCAGCGCCTGAAAATCCGGCACGCCGTGTTCGTCGAGCACCGCTGCTTCGCCGTCGATCCACGCCGAGTCGATGTCGAGCTGCGCGAGCGCTTCGCATTGCCTGGCAAATTTCGCGCTCCAGTCGAGTCCGTTCCGCGTAAAAATGCGTACCGGCTGCTTTGCCGCGCGCCGGTCGATACGCGCGAGCACCCGGTAGCCGTCGAACTTGATTTCATACGACCAGTCGTCGCCTTGCGGCACCGTATCGACGAGCGTCGCGAGTTGCGGATTGAGCGTAGCCGGCAGTGCGGCCTTCAGGGCACCTTCGATCGACGGCGATGCCGCCAGCTCGCGCAGCGACGACACATTGCGCGTGGCGACGATGTCGGGGCGGCTGGCTTTGCCGTTATCCGAACGGGCCGCCGACGCTGTCGGGCGAGTCTTGCGCTTCGCCGCGCTCTGCTTTGCCTGCCTGCCGCTGCTGCGGGCATCGTTGTTTTGTGCATGCGAGAGCACACTACCCGGCCGCTCGGCCAGCACGTCGAACTCGTCTTCGCTGCGGGCCGCTTCGTCCCGCTCCTTGATCAGCAGCCACTGCTCCTTGTCGCCGCTGCCGCGCATATGGCTTTTCACGAGCGTCCAGCCACCGTGCAGCTTTTCGCCGTCGAGGCGGAACTTCAGTTTGCCGGCCGCATACGCGTCGCGCGCGGCGCGTTCGCCGTCCGCCGGTTCCCACGTGCCACGGTCCCACACGAGCACCGTGCCCGCGCCGTAGTTGCCCGCGGGAATCTCGCCTTCGAACGATCCGTACTCCAGCGGATGATCCTCGACGTGAACCGCGAGACGCTTCACCGATGGATCGAGGCTCGGCCCTTTCGGGATCGCCCACGACTTCAGTGCGCCGTCCAGTTCGAGACGGAAGTCGTAATGAAGCCGCCGCGCATCGTGTTCCTGAATCACGAACGAGAGCGCATGGCGATTCGATTTGCCGTTGCCGCCCGAGCGCCCGGTGGCGCGCCTGCCACGCGATGTGCCTGCCGGTTCCGGCGTCTCGTCGAAGCGGCGCTTGCGCCGGTACGTCTCCAGTTTTTGCGTCATGGTCGGAATTCGTCGTTGCGTTCACGCATGCCGGCACTACGCGCGGCGGCTGCGCGGCGACGTCGTGCGCTGGCTGGATCGGCGCACACTGCTTGTCGCGCGGCGCTTGCTTCGCGGGGACGATAGTTCTGCGGGCCCGGTTTCGTCCCCGGCGGACTCGCCGCCCTTTGCATTGCGCCGCCCCAGACTGCGCCTGAGCAGTTCCGACAGATCCACGATTTCCGCCGTCTGCCGCGTACTGGGCGCCGCGCTCGCCTCGATGGTGCCGACCTCCCTGGTCTTGCCTTCCCTGATCTTCCTGTCCACGAGTGCAAGGATCTTGTCGTGGAACGTATCGTGATAGTCGTCAGGGTTCCACGCGGTCGTCATGTCGTCGATCAGCTTCTTCGCCATGTCGAGTTCGCGCGCCGTCACGCCAGTCTTGCTCGCACGCTCGTCCGGCAGGCGCAGCCCGTCGAGCGGACGGACCTCGTCGGACCAGCGCAGCGTATCGAGCGCCAGCATGCCTCCCGCGGCAACCAACGCCGCCAGATGCTGCTTGCTGTGCAACACGACGCTCGCAATGCCGATCCTGCCGGTACTGGAAAGCGCATCGCGCAACAGCGCGTAGGTTTTCTCGCCGCGGCGCTCGGGTACCAGGTAGTAAGGCGTATCGAGATAAAGAAAGGAAATCTCGGACGCGTCGACGAAGGCAAGGATGTCGACCGTCTGCGTCGATTCCGGATTGGCAGCCCGGATCTCGTCGTCGTCAAGCACGACGTACTTGCCTTTCTCGTACTCGAAGCCGCGCACGATGTTTTCGCGTGCGACTTCCTTGCCGGTGCGCTTGTTGATCTGCCGGTAGCCAATGGGATCGATCGAGTGTTTGTCGAGCAGACTGAAGCTCGTGTGCCGCGTCGTCGTCGCCGGATAAATCTGCACCGGCACATAGACGAGGCCGAAGCTGATGCCCCCCCTCCAGATTGCGCGCGTCATGATGCCTCCTGCCACGTTCGTCGGGCGCCCTCATCGGCGACGGCGAGCGACTGTCGGGTTCGGCTGGTTGCTGCGTCGCGCAGCGGCTCTCTGTCGAATCAGCAAAACCGGTGCCCGCGCCTGCCGCTCCTTGGGCTTTTGACGAACTTGCCGCAGCGCATGTGCGAGCCAGTTTTGGCATGTGTATTGCGCGCTCGCAGTATTTCCGCAACGCCAAACCTATTCAGACGAGGGCACCATGTCACGCTCACAGTCCGCTCATCCCTCGACGCGCCGCCGTGCTGGCCGCCCGCCGCGTCAACGCCATGCGCGCGCAGACCACGCCCGCCCCAGCCGGAAAAGTGCGAGCCAGCGCTCCAACCGCTGGTCGCATCAGGTGATGGAAACCAGCGACGCGATGGATATCGAGGGGGGCATCTTCAAGTCAGGCAGCGCGGAAGAAATCGCGCAGTCGTTGAAGCGTTCTTCTACGCGAAGCAGGCGGCGCAAGGGCACGCCGTTTCAATCGGCGATGTCGATGTTGAACTTTTATGTGAACCGGGCCGGCAGAAATTTGCCCCAGACACGGCGCAACGTGCTGCAACAGGCGAAGCGCAAGCTGCGCGAAGCGTTCGGACGCGGCTCGCGGTGAATCCTCGGAGTGGCCGCGCGAGCGGGACGAAAACCATCCCCGGCAGCATGTGCGAAAGCTCGGCCCTGGCATGATGTCGGCCGCTTCTGCACGCCATCGTCGGTGCAGCGCGGGAATGTCGATTGCGTGCTCCTGCGCAATGCGCACTGTGGGAGAGAGGCATGGATTCGCGCTTGCAATCGCGCGTCACGCTCGATCGCCAGGCGTCGCTGACTTCGGCGACCGCCCTGCTTGGCGTGCTCTATGCGGGCAGCCCGCTCGTCACCCCGCTGTATCCCCTCTATCAGCGCGCTTTCGCGCTGTCAGAGCTGATGGTGACGCTCATCTACGCTGCCTACGTCATCGGCAATCTCGGCGCGACATTCCTGTTCGGCCGTGTGTCAGACCAGGCGGGCCGTCGGCCGGTCAGCCTGCTCATGCTTGCGATCGCGATGGTGAGCACCCTGCTATTCCTGTTCGCCACGGGTCCCGCATGGCTCTTCGTTGCGCGGGCGGCGAGCGGCCTCGCGATCGGCGTCGGCGCGGCGACGGCGACGGCATGGATCACCGAGCTGCATCCGGGCAACGACGCCGCGCCCGCGAGCCGCCTCGCCGCCGCGATCAATCTTGCCGGTCTCGCAGCCGGCGCATTGCTGGCGGGTCTGCTCGCGCAGTTTGCGCCCGCGCCGCTACACACCGTTTTTGTGGTCTATCTGACGATCCTCGCCGCCATGGCTGCACTGACCGCACTGTCGCGGGAAACGGTGCAACAGCGCGTGCGCAGTATCGGGAAACTGTCGCTCGACTTTCATGTCGGTGTGCCGGCCGACTTGCGCGTGCCGTTCATTACCCCCGCCGTCACGGCCTTCGCCACCTTTTCGCTGCTCGGATTCTACGCGGCGCTACTCCCCAATCTGCTCGAGAACAGCATGCACGAGCACAGCCCCGCCTTGAGCGGCGCTGTGGTGGCGGAGCTGTTCGCCACCAGCGCAATCACCGTCGTCGCAACGTCGGCGCTGGCCGCGCGCGCCGCGATGAGGACGGGTTTGTGGCTGCTCCCGCCAAGCCTGGCTCTCCTGCTATGGGCCCAAGCCGCAGGATCGCTCGCATTGTTGATCCTGGCGACGGCAGTTTGCGGCGTCGCCTGTGCGCTCGGCTTTCGCGGCAGTCTTCAGGAGGCAAACAGGATGGCGCCCGCGGAGCGGCGAGCCGAGCTGCTCTCCGCCTATCTGCTGTGCTGCTATACCGGCAATTCGCTGCCGGTGGTAGGCATCGCGTTGCTGTCGCGCTTCGCCGGACACTTCTGGGCGAATGCGACGTTCTCGGCAATATCGGTTGTGCTGGCGGCGATCGCACTCGCGGTGGATCGCCGCCAACCTTCGCTGCGGCGCTGAGCACCTTCCGGCACCGGGCTTCGTCGGGAACGCGATCGGCAGCGCTCGATGACGGCTCCGGTGCGCTCGAAGGTGATCATGCTAGCGGGTGAGCGATGACGAAAATACCCTACCGCAGCTAGTCGCGATTTGCATCGAAGAAGCGACGGACTTCCTGTTGCGCTTCTTCGCGAGTCTTGCCGTAGCGCTCCTGGATGATCCCGGTAAGCCGCTCGGCACGTCCTTCGGCGCGGGTGAGGTCATCGTCCGTCAGTTCGCCCCACGCGGCCTTCGCCTTGCCGATCAATTGCTTCCACTTGCCAGCTGTGATGTCTTCGTTCACGTTACTCTCCTTTGAGATGTTGAATCCTGCCGGAAGCCTCGGGAAGGCGCCCCATTACATGCCTCGTCCGCATGATCAGGGCCACAATCGATACTCTGCATCCCGAATTGAACCTACTCCAGCGCACGCATGCCCCCGGCTTGGGATGACTCTTTCAGTCAATGTCCGGACCTGCTGCCGCTGCAGCACCTGCGGCCCGTACCCGTGCTTCGCAAGCTCTGTACCTGCCCGGTAGCGCTCGTGTGCCGCTGCGGCCCGTTCATGATCCCCAGCCCGCTCCGTAGGCACCGCGACATCCGGTGACATGCTCGATCAGGGTCCTAGCCGATCGACGCCCAGCATGCCGATCTCAACCCGGCCGAGGTCGTGGCGGCGCTCAGGATCTTCGCCATGTCGTCGGAATCGGAGCGGTCGCGCCAACTCACGACGAGCCGCTCCTCGACGCCACCTTCCTCGTCCGTTTGCCGGACTCCCCGGCATTCCAACGCAAAGCCCGCGGCTCGCAGCCGTTCCAGCAGCGCGTCCCGGCCTGCTGCATCGCGCCCGTAGCCAAGCGTGAGCCACGCACGCTTGTCGCGGGTCAGACGGTGCTCGAGCGGCTGCAGCGCCCACAGCACGATCAATCCGAGTCCGAGCCCCAGCACGCCAAGCACGAGCTGGCCGCCGCCGATGCAAAGTCCGATCACGGTGACGAACCACAACGTGGCTGCGGTGGTCACGCCGGTTATCAGCCCATCGCGGCGAAACACCGCCCCCGCCCCGATGAAGCCGACGCCCGTCAGGATGCCGAGTGGCAGGCGCATCAGGTCCAGCCTGACGAACGAGTCGGCAGACTTGCCGGACAGTCCGAGAAGCGCGTTCACCTGAAGCATCGCGATGCACGCGGCAAGGCAAACCAGAATCGTCGTCCGCAAACCCGCCGTCTTGCCCGCCTCGCTGCGGTCGACCCCGATCAATGCGCCCGCAACCAGCGCCAGCACGATGCGAACGAGCACGTCGCTCCAATGCAGTTGCACGGACATCACGCTCATGTCGCCCTCCTCGCATCGCCGGCCGGATGAGCCTCGCCGGGACCGACCTGGGCTTCATGACGCAAACTGCGTTCCACCTGAGAACGTGCCCCCGGGACACTGGATGCGGCTCGGCTCGGATCACCGATGAAGAGCGAGATAGTCCACATCGTCGAGCGCATGCGCCGCACCGATCAACGCGACGTGCGACAGCGTCAGTGGAAAATTGCCGCACTGCCGGTTCAGCGAGGTGTCGTACTCCTCGGCCAGCAGTCCCACGTCGTTGCGCAGCGCCACGACGCGGTCGAACAGTTCCCTTGCCGTGTCGTCGCGGCCCTGCATCTTGCGGATCTGCACGAGCCACAGGCTGCATGCGAGGAATGCGCCTTCGGGCAACTCGCTTCGATAGCGCCGCACGAGTCCGTCCTTCATGAGATTTCGCTCGATCGCATCGACCGTAGCGGCAATCCGGGGATCGTCGACGGGCAGGAACCCAAACAGAGGTAGAAGCAGCAGGCTCGCGTCGATCTGATCGCTGCCGTACGATTGTGTAAAGCAATTCAATGCGCGGTTGAAGCCTCGCTGGCAGATATCGCGATGCAGGCGTGCGGCAAGATGCTTCCAATGCGCTACGCGCGAGGCCTCGCCGAAGTCCCTCGCACAACGGATCGCGCGATCGAGCGCGACCCAGCACATCGCCTTCGACAACGTGTAGTGCCTCGGTTCACGCCGTAGCTCCCACAAGCCATTGTCCGGCTCTCTCCATATCCGTCCAACGTGATCCGCCATCCGGCGCTCGAGCTCCCAGACGTCGTCATCCGGCGGCAGGCCATGCCGGCGGGCAACGTACAGCGCATTCATGACTTCGCCATAGATGTCGTGCTGGCTTTGCGATACCGCGAGGTTGCCGAAGCGTACCGGGGTCGCGCCTTCGTAGCCGGGCAGCCAGTCGCAGATCCACTCGGCGATATGCCGCGAACCGTCGACCGCATAGACGATCTGCATGTCGCTCGGGTGTCCGGCGACGGCCCGCACGAGCCAGTCGCGCCATGCCACCGCCTCCTCGCGAAAGGCGCGACGCTCACAGCAGCCATGCCGAGCGTCGTGCCGCTCAACGGGGAGAACACGGTCGGCATCGCGTGGTCGACCCGGACGTCGATCGGCCCCAACTCGTTTTCGATGCGCTCGGCAGCGGCCTGGACCGCTGCGGCTTCGCTGACCTCCAGTGAAATCGGCAAGGCTGTCGCGCCAGCCGCGCGAACGTCGGCCAGCGCGCCGGTCACCACTACCGGGGAAGGCCATGTCGCTCGTTTCATGTTCTTCTCGCCTCTTCTCGCTATACGGACCGACCGAGCAGGCACGGCGCCAATCGCCTTGTGCGAGACCGAACCGTTTGCCGCGGCGCGCCAGCCTGCATGCACCCCTAAGCAACCGGCATTCCATCCACAGGCCGACGCCCAACGATGCCGGCGACGGGAACGGATATTGCCCCGTCCACGTAAGGCGGGCTGTGCGCCCGCGCGGCACCCTGCGCGACGCAGATGCGAGGACCCCATGGAACACGATGCCGACGACAAAGCCCATTTCGATCCCGGGCAGCAGCCGGCGCGCCTCGACGAATGCCGGCGCTGTCCGCTCTGGGCGCGGGCGACCCAGGCGGTCGGCGGCGAAGGGCCGAAGCATGCGCCCGTCATGCTCGTCGGTGAACAACCCGGTGACCAGGAAGACCGTCACGGCAAGCCGTTCGTGGGCCCGGCCGGCGCGCTGCTCGACGACGCGCTGAAAGAAGCCGGCATCGACCGACACGATGTCTACATCACCAACGCGGTCAAACATTTCAAATGGGAGCCGCGCGGCAAGCGCCGGATGCACAAGAGTCCGGCCCAGCGGGAATTTGAAGCGTGCCGGTACTGGCTCGAACGGGAACTGGCGCGCGAGCAGCCGCGCGTCGTCGTGGCGCTCGGCGCCACTGCGCTGAAGGCGTTGCTCGAGCAGCCGGGGGCACGGCTCAATGCCGCTTTCGGCAAGACGATCGAGCACGAAGGCCTCAAGGTCATCGCGACCTGGCATCCGTCTTACGTGCTGCGCGCGCCGGATCCCCAGACGCGCGAGCGTGCTCGCGGCGAACTCATCGATGCGCTGCGCCGCGCGGGCCGGCTCGCGAACCGCTAGGGTTACGCTCGTCGTGCTGCGCTGGGCCGATGACCGCGTCGCCGCAACGCCAACACGGTTTGCATCCGCTCCCGAAGCGCTTCGCGGCTCCCGCGCACGGCACGCGGTTTGCTGGCTGGATGTCGGATGGGCCCGCCAGGGAGCAAATGATGTCCAACCGCGAAAAACACCCTCATTCGAACCGCAGCGAGCAGCAGATCGACGAGGCGGTCGAAAACACGTTTCCGGCAAGCGATGCGCCGTCGACCGGTGGCAGCACACGCATCGAAGACGACGGCAACGAATCACACGACGAAGCACCCGAGCAGCACGACGACAAGCGCGCGAGGCGGCGTTCGTCGCATGGGTCACATTGATGCGGCCGGCCGCACCGCGGCGAAGGGCGCGCCATGACTGAGCCGCGCAGCGATGACCATTCGCCGCCCGCCCACGACGAGCCCAGGCGCAACGAGCATGGCGAGCGCAACGCGAGCACGGAGGCCCCCGGCAACGGTGACGGAAGCGACGGCAGCGATGGAAATGGCGGTGAGCGCAAGCGGCCCGGCAAGAAGCCGCTGATCGTCCTTTCGGTCGTCGTCGTGGTGCTCGGCCTCGCCGCGTTCGGCTGGTGGTTCGCGACGCGAAACCAGGAAGGCACCGACGATGCCTACACCGACGGCAACGCCATCACGATTGCGCCGAAGGTATCCGGCTACGTGAGCACGCTCGCTGTCGACGACAACACCCGGGTCCGCAAGGGCGACCTGATGGTCGTGATCGACAGGCGCGACTATCAAACCCAGGTGGATGCGGCCAGGGCGCAGTTAGGCCTCGCGCAGGCGCAGCTGAAGGCCGTCGTGAAACTCGACGTCGCGCGGGTGCAATATCCCGCGCAGTATGCGCAGGCGAAAGCGCAGGTCGAATCCGCGCATGCGAATCTGCGCGAGGCACAGGCGAGCTACGAAAGACAGCATGCGGTCGACATCCGCGCGACGTCGCAGCAGAACATCGACGTCGCCAATGCAGAGAACGCGACCGCCGCCGCCCACGTCGACGAGGCGAGCGCGCAGTTGCGAACCGCAGCGCTCGTGCCGCAGCAGATCCGCCAGGTCGAAGCGACGGTCGAGGAACGGCGTCAGCAGGTACGGCAGGCAGAGGTCCAGCTCGAACAGGCGGAGCTGAACCTGTCGTGGTGCGAAGTGCGCGCGCCGTCGGACGGCTGGATTACGCGGCGCAACGTGCAATATGGCACGTTCCTGCAGGCGGGCACGACACTCTTCTCGATCGTGACGCCTGAGGTCTGGATCACCGCGAACTATAAGGAAACGCAGCTCGACCGGTTGCGCCCCGGCGACAAGGTGACAATCAAGGTCGACGCGTACCCCGAGCTCGAGCTGCATGGCCACGTGCAAAGCGTGCAGCTCGGCAGCGACTCGCGCTTCTCCGCGTTTCCGGCCGAGAACGCAACCGGCAACTTCGTGAAGATCGTGATCGACGACGGTCTTCCGAAAGACCATCCGTTGCCGCGTGGATTGTCGGTCGAACCGACCGTGTACGTGCGCCCGTAGCAGCCGCTGCATCGCCACGCGCACGGCGGACTCGAGAAGGCGCGAGCCCCCTGCAATAGTTTCAACCGGCAAGGCGTTTTTACGTTGCCGCCGCGCCGGCCCGTCGTTGACCAAGGACCGCGCGATGCCTCTGCGCCGCCCGCCTCTGCCGTTCGCCCTGCGCTGCGCGCTGGCCGCATCGATCCGCCGTCCCGGCGCCGCGGGGCCGAGATGAACGCAAAGGCTTCGAACGGCAACGGCGCTAGCGGTCGCGACACCGACCATGGCGGCTGGCGGCCCGCCGCGAATCCGTGGCTGATCGCGATCGTCGTCACGCTCGCGGCGTTCATGGAAGTACTCGACACGACGATCGTCAACGTCGCGCTGCCGCACATCGCCGGCACGATGTCCGCGAGCTACGACGAAGCGACCTGGACACTCACGTCCTATCTGGTATCGAATGGGATCGTGTTGCCGATCTCGGCGTTCTTTGGCCGCATCCTCGGCCGCAAGCGCTATTTCCTCGTGTGTATCGCTGCGTTCACCGCCTGCTCGTTCCTGTGCGGCATCGCGACGAGCCTCGGCCAGCTGATCGTGTTCCGGGTGCTGCAAGGCTTCTTCGGCGGTGGCTTGCAGCCGAACCAGCAGTCGATCATCCTCGACACCTTTGCACCCGAGCGGCGCGGCCGCGCATTCTCGGTCTCCGCGGTCGCGATCGTGGTCGCGCCGGTGCTGGGGCCGACGCTCGGCGGCTGGATCACCGACAACTTCTCATGGCGCTGGGTGTTCCTGCTGAACGTGCCGTTCGGCATCCTCACGACGCTCGGCGTGATGCAGTTCGTCGAGGACCCGCCGTGGGGGCGCCGCCATCGCGGCAAGATGTCAATCGACTATCCCGGCATCACGCTGATTGCGATCGGTCTCGGTTGCCTGCAGTGATGCTCGACCGCGGCGAGGACGACGACTGGTTCAAGTCGCCGTTCATCGTCACGTTCGGCGCGCTCGCCGCGGCCGGCATCCTCGGCGCGACGGTATGGCTGCTGTACGCGAGGCGTCCGGTCGTCGATCTCTCGTGCCTGAGGGACCGCAATTTCTCGATCGGCTGCGTGCTGATGGCTGCCTTCGCGGCCATTCTCTATGGCAGCGCGGTGCTCGTGCCGCAGCTCGCGCAGCAGCGGCTCGGCTACACGGCGACACTCGCGGGTCTCGTGCTCTCGCCCGGTGCCGTGTTGATCGTGATGGAGATACCCATCATCAGCCGGCTCATGCCGCATGTGCAGACACGTTATCTGATCGCCACTGGCTTCCTGCTGCTGGCACTCGCGCTCGCATACGCGCATACGCTCGTTCCCGACGTCGACTACGCAACGCTCGTGAAGATGCGCAGCGCGCAGTCGATCGCAATCGGCTTTCTGTTCGTGCCGATCACGACGCTCGCGTACCTGACCGTGCCCCGCCGGCTGAACAACGACGCGTCCGCGCTCTTCACGATGTTTCGCAACGTCGCGGGCTCGGTCGGCATCGCGCTGTCGACCGCGATGATCCGCGAACGCATGCAGGTCCGCATGGCGCACCTCTCCGGGCACATGACGCCGCTCTCGCAGAATTACGCCGACACCCTGCGGCGCACCGCGAAAACCATCATGGACACGACGGGCGAGCCGCACGCCGCCGCGTTGCAGACTGCGACGGGCCGCCTGTACGAGACCTTCGCGTCGCAGGCGGCGATCCTCGCGTACATCGACGTGTTCGCGATCCTGTCGATCTTCTGCCTATGCTTCCTGCCGTTGACGTTCTTCTTCTCGCCGGTGAAAGCGGCGGGCGCAGGCGCAGGACACTGACATGAATGATTCGCCCGCGCGCGCCCTCATCCGCGCTGTTTTGGCACTTGGACTCGCGGCGCTCGCAACCGGATGCACGGTCGGCCCCGACTTCAAGCCGCCGAAGGCCGACGTGCCGGCGCAGTGGCACGACCTGTCACGCGCCGCGGCCGCGCCGCCGGCTTCGGCCGCGGCGGCAAGCGAGGCGTCCGGCACGCAGACCTTCTCGACACCGACCGTCGACTCCGATCCGGACCCTCGCTGGTGGCGCAGCTTCAACGACCCGACGCTCGATGCGTTGATCGGGCGCGCGGTGGCCGGGAATCCCGATCTGCAGGAAGCGGTGCTGCGCATCGCCGAGGCGCGGCTGCAGGTGCAGCAGACGGCGGCTCAAGGTCTGCCGGACCTGCGCGCCAATGCGAGCTGCCCTCGACGCTGGCGCGCCGGCGCCCCGACATCCGGCGTGCGGAGGCGACGCTCCGTGCAGCGACGGCAAGCGTCGGCGTCGCGGTCACACAGTTCTATCCGGACATCTCGCTTACGGGACGGGTCGGCACGCGCGCGGTGAACGCGAGCGACCTGTCGCGCTGGCCGCACCTGTTCTACTCGTTCGGGCCGCAGATTTCGCTGCCGCTTTTCCAGGGCGGCGCGCTCGTCGCGAACCTCAAGCTATCGAAGGTGCAGCAGGCGAATGCCGCGCTCGACTATCGCAAGACGGTGCTCGCCGCGCTGCGTGACGTCGACGACGCCCTAACGGTCTATCGCACCGACCAGGCGAGGCAGGTTGCGCTCGACGACAGCGTGCGCGAGCAGCAGCAGGCATTCGAGCTGGCGCGCGAGAGCTATCGCAAAGGGATCGTCACCTATCTCAACGTGCTCGACGCCCAGCGGCAGCTCGCACGAGGTCGCGAGCAGGCGGCACAGAACGTCGCGCAGGTCACGACCGATCTCGTCGCGCTTTACAAGGCCCTCGGCGGCGGGTGGCAGGACGACGCGCCCGCAGCCGGGCGGTGACGCGCTCCGTCAATGATGCTGCGCGGCACGATGCGCCGTGCGAGCTGCGCGCCCGCCTTCGGCTGACGCAGCCTGGGCGGTTATCCGACCGCTCACTCCTTGCCGCCGGGCAGCACGGTGGAAAGCACCTGCTTCGCGGTGTTCGCAATCACGCTGCCTTCCTCTGGGTCGCCTTCCATCAGCGTGCGGGCGAACGCGCGCGCCTGCGCGAGCGTCACGTGAGGCGGCAGCGGCGGCACTTCCGGATCGCTCTTCACTTCGAGCAGCACGGGCCGCTTGGCCGAGAGCGCCTCGTCCCACGCTTCGCCGAGACGATCGGCCTCGTCGACGTAGATTCCCTGGAACCCGAGCATCTCGGCAAAGCGGTGATACGGCACGTTCGGGATCGACTGCGAAGCGACGAACTTCGGATCGCCCTCCATCACCCGCTGCTCCCACGTCACCTGATTGAGGTCTTCGTTGTTCAGCACCATGCAGATCCAGCGCGGATCGGCCCACTCCTTCCAGTACTTCGAGACCGTGATCAGTTCGGCCATGTTGTTCATCTGCATGGCCCCGTCGCCGACCATCGCGATCACCGGCCGCCCCGGATGCGCGAACTTGGCGGCGATTGCATACGGCACCGCCGCCCCCATCGACGCGAGCCCGCCCGACAGCGAGCACATCATGCCGCGCCGGATCTTCAGGTCGCGCGCATACCAGTTCGCGCACGAGCCCGAGTCGCTCGTCAGGATCGCACCGTCCGGCAGGCGCGCAGACAGCTCGGTGAACGCGCGCTGCGGATTCACGCCGTTTTTCGCGGACTCGTGCGCGCGCTCGTGCAGCGTCTCCCACCAGCGGCCCGTCCAGCGCTCGATCCTGGAACGCCACGCATCACTGTCCTTCTGCTGCAACAGCGGCAGCAGCGCGCGCAGGGTCTGCGCCGCATCGCCGACGAGGTTGACCTCCATCGGATAGCGCAGGCTCAGCATGTCCGCAGCGATGTCGATCTGCACGCCGCGCGCGTCGCCCTCCTTCGGCAGGAATTCCGCGTACGGAAAGCCAGAACCGATCATCAGCAGCGTGTCGCAGTTCGTCATCAGCTCGTAGCTCGGCTTCGTGCCAAGCAGACCGATCGAGCCCGTCACCCATGGCAGGTCGTCGGGGAGCACGGCCTTGCCGAGCAGCGCCTTCGCGACGCCTGCGCCGAGCCGGTCCGCGACCGCGATCACTTCGTCGGTCGCGTGCAATGCGCCGGCACCGACCAGCATCGCGACCTTGCGCCCCGCGTTCAGCACGTCCGCTGCACGCTCGAGATCCTCCTGCGCCGGCACCACGCGCGGCTTCGCAAAGCCCACGCCGGAGTGCGCCGTGCCGTGTTTGCGCCCCGGACCTTCGTATTCCAGATCCTGCAGGTCGTTCGGCAGGATCAGCGCAGTCACGCGCCGCTCGGACAGCGCGATGCGGACCGCGCGATCCACCATGTGACGTACCTGCGCCGGCACGCTCGCCTGCTGCACGTAGGCGCCGGCCACGTCCTTGAACAGCGCAGCCAGATCGAGCTCCTGCTGGTAGTGCGAGCCAAGACCGGCGCGCGCCTGCTGCCCCGTGATCGCGAGCACCGGCATATGGTCGAGGCGAGCGTCATAGAGCCCCGTCAGCAGATGCGCGGCGCCCGGCCCCGAGGTGGCAATGCACACGCCGAGCTCGCCCGTGAACTTCGCGTGCGCGCTCGCCATGAACGCTGCCATTTCCTCGTGGCGCGCCTGCACGAATGCGATCTTTCCCTCTGCACGATTCAGCGCGCCGAACACGCCGTTGATGCCGTCGCCCGGATAGCCGAACATGCGTCGCACGCCCCAGCGATGCAGTCTGTCGATGATGAAGTCACCTACGGTTTGCGTCATGTCCCATCTCCCGCGTTTGCCGAACTGCCATTCGGCATGAGTGTGCGTGGTGAGCGCAGCAAGCGTCGAGCCCGAGCGGCGCGCGGGCGAAACCGCCCCCCCCGTTTACCGCAACTGCGCCGCGAGGCATGCGGCTTGCTGAAACTTCGCTGTCCTTCGTTTGCGACCGACGCGCGCCGCGAACTGGCTCATTCCGCTCATCCCCTGCAGGACCCTATGCGATGACAGGCACGATACTTCCGGATCAGTCCGGGACCGCCGCGCACGATACGCCCATCGATGCGACCGTGTCGGCTCCCACGGAGGCGGATGCATGCGCGCCTATCACACGTATCGCTGCACGCGCGTTCCGTATTCCGACCGACGCGCCGGAGGCCGACGGCACCTTCGCATGGGACGCGACGACGCTGATCGTGGTCGAGGTCGACGCCGCGGGCGCGACCGGACTCGGCTACACCTATAGCGACGGCTGCGTCACGACGCTCGTCAACCGGACGCTCGCGAAGGTGTTGCAAGGCACCGACGCGTCCCGGATCACCGAACGATGGCTCGACATGCAACGCGCGGTGCGCAATCTCGGCCGCGACGGAATCGCGGCGACCGCGATTTCGGCGCTTGACTGCGCGTTGTGGGATCTGCACGCGAAGCGTCTCGATGTGCCAGTCGTCACGCTGCTCGGTCGTACGCGCGAACGCGTGCCGATCTACGGCAGCGGCGGCTTCACGACCTACAGCGATGCCCGGATTCGCGAGCAACTCACGCGCTGGACCGACGAGGATGGCTGCCGCTGGGTCAAGATCAAGGTCGGCAGCGACCCCGGCCGTGACCCGGCTCGCGTGCAGTGCGCGCGTGAGGCAATCGGCTCGGGGCGCGGGCTTTTCGTTGACGCGAACGGCGCGTTCGGCACGAAGGCGGCGCTGAAAATCGCGCATACGTTCGCGCAGACCGCCGTCGCATGGTTCGAGGAACCGGTCACCTCCGACGACCTCGATGGAATGCGCGCGCTGCGCCGCGCGGCGCCAGCCGGCATGGACATTGCCGCCGGCGAATACGGCTACACCGCGGACTACTTCAGGCGCATGCTCGCGGCCCGGGCCGTTGACGTGCTGCAGGCGGACGCCAGCCGCTGCGGCGGGATTACCGGCTTTCTGCAGGCTGCCAGTCTCGCTGAAGCGCAGCACATTCCGCTGTCCGCGCACTGCGCGCCCGCGCTGCATCTGCACGCCGCAGCCGCGGTACGCGGCCTGCTGCACCAGGAATGGTTCCACGACCACGTCCGGATCGAGTCGATGCTGTTCGACGGCGCGCCGCGCGCGACCGACGGCACGATCGCGCCCGACCTGTCGCGGCCCGGGTGCGGCCTCGAGTTCAAACGCGCCGACGCCGAGCGCTACGCGATCGATCCAGCCTGAAACACGCCGTCAACTTCGACCTATCGCCGGAAACTCGTGATCCGAACCACACTACCCATCCTCGGCATCCTGTGCGCCGCCTCAGGCGTGGTTGCGCTCGCGTCTCGCGAGCGGCACGACAGCGTCCCGCGCAACCGGCAACGCCTCGCGGGATCACTGCATTCGCCACTTCCTGCGCCGCGGCTCGCACGGCGTGCCGCGCACGCGCCCGTCCCCGGCCACGCGTCCCTCGCGCATATCGATGCGGCGCGCGGCTTCAATCATGGCTCGGCGCTGCTCGCATTTTCCGTACTGGCCGACAGCGCGGTCGAGCACTATCGCGGCTCATTCGAAAACCGGGCAATGTACGCGCCGCTCCTCAGCGCAACGTGCTCGCTGCTGGCCGGGCTGCACGGCGGCAGGGACCACACCGAGGCCAGCCATGCGGCGCGCCGCGCCGTCTATCTGGCGGCTGCCGCCACCGGCGTCGCCGGGTCGGTATTCCATCTGTACAACGTGACGAAGCGCCCGGGCGGTTTTAGCTGGCACAACCTGTTCTACGGCGCGCCGCTCGGCGCACCGACTTCATTGCTGCTGTCCGGCGCGCTGGGCGCGATTGCCGAGCAGTTGCGCGATCAGCCCGCCGTCGATCCCCAGCTTTTCGGCATGCCCGCCGGACGCGCGCTGGCGCTACTGGTCAGCGCCGGATTGATCGGCACGGTCGGAGAGGTTGCGTTGCTGCATTTTCGCGGCGCGTTCCAGCATCGTGCGATGTACGCACCCGTCACGATCGCGCCGGTAGCCGCCGCGTTGCTCGCGAACGCCGCGCTGGCGCCGGCGCGCCCGCGCTGGTTCGCGCGTCTGTGGCTGAGGATCACCGCGGCGCTCGGCTTTGCCGGCAGCGCCTTCCACGTGCGCGGCGTCGCACGCAGCCAGGGCGGTTGGCGCAACTGGTCGCAGAACGTCCCCAACGGTCCGCCGTTGCCCGCGCCACCCGCCTTCACCGCGCTCGCCGCCGCCGGCCTCGCGGCGCTGCGCCTGAGGGAGACCGAACGATGAACGTCCAACCCCCGCCTGCTTATCCGGACTACGACGTGCTCGCCAAGCGCAATTCGCCGTCGTGGGACCACGCCACACGGCTTGTCGTCGATGCGCGGCTCGGCACGCCCGACGAACCCGCGTGGTGCGATCCCGCGCAATGGCGCACGCTGCGCGCACTGTGCGCGACGGTCGTTCCGCAGCCGGGCGGGCGCGCGCCGGTGCCGCTCGCGGCGCTGGTCGACCGCAAGATCGCGCGCGGGCGCGGCGACGGCTATCGCAATGCAAAGCTGCCGCCGATGCAGCAGGCGTGGCGCATCGCACTCGCCGCGCTCGACGAGGAATGCCGCAGCCGTCACGGCGCCGCATTCGCCGACGTCGGCGAGCCCGCGCGCATCGCGCTGCTGCAAGCGATGGAGCGCGGCGCGCTGATGGACGACGTGTGGCAAGGGATGCCAGCCGCGCTGTTCTTCACGCAACACGTGTTGCACGACATCTGCACGACCTACTACGCGCATCCGATCGCCTGGAGTGAAATCGGCTTCGGCGGTCCGGCCAATCCGCGCGGCTACGTGCGGATGAATTTCAACCGGCGCGACCCGTGGGAGGCCGCCGAGGCCCGCCCCGGCGACGAAGCGCGCGCCGCACGGAAGAACCGCCATGCTCGATGATGCGCTCCATCACCCGCGCGGCAAGGATGGCCGCGCACCGGACGTGTTCACGCCGGGCGGTTGGATTCCGATGCGCGAATACCCGCAGAACGAGGAAGTCGATTTCGCGATCGTCGGTACCGGGGCGGGAGGCGGCACGCTCGCCTGCCGTCTCGCGGAACAGGGCTTTAGCGTGGTCGCGTTCGACGCGGGCGCGTGGTGGCGCCCGCTCGAGGAGTTCGCATCCGACGAGCAGCATCAGGCGAAGCTGTACTGGACCGACGAGCGCATCGTCGACGGCGATGACCCGTTGAAGCTCGGCTCCAACAACAGCGGCAAGGCGGTCGGCGGCAGCACGGTGCACTTCGCGATGGTGTCGCTGCGCTTTCGGCCCGAGTGGTTCAAGGCGCGCACGCTGCTCGGCTATGGCGCCGACTGGCCGCTCGACTGGCGCGAAATGTGGCGCTACTACAGGTATGTCGAGGACGCACTGAAGATCTCCGGCCCGGTGCGCTATCCGTGGGGGCCGAAGCGCCCGCGTTATCCGTACCGTCCGCACGAGCTGAACGCGGCAGCGCTCGTGCTCGCGCGCGGCGCCGAGGCGCTGGGCGTCGGCTGGGCACCGACGCCGCTCGCGACCATTTCAGCGCCGCGCGGCCGCGCGCACCCGTGCGTGTACCGCGGCTTCTGCGTGACCGGCTGCGCGACCAACGCGAAGCAGAGCGCGCTCGTCACATGGATTCCGCGCGCGGTGCATGCTGGCGCCGAGATCCGCGACCTCGCGATGGTCGGCCGGATCGCGATGAGCGACGCGGGCCGGGCCACCGGCGTCGAGTATCTGCGCGAAGGGCGCTGGCAGTTCCAGCGCGCGAAGCACGTGGTCGTCGCGGGCTACGCGATCGAAACGCCGAGACTCCTGCTGATGTCTGCCAACGCGCGTTTTCCCGACGGGCTCGCGAACCGCTCCGGGCTCGTCGGCCGGAACCTGATGGCGCAGTCGAATCAGGCGGCATGGGCCCTGATGGACGAGGAAATCCGCTGGTACAAGGGGCCGCCGTCGCTGTCGATCAGCGAGCACTGGAACTACGAGGACGCGGGCAAGGACTTCTTCGGCGGCTATGCGTACATGAGCCAGGGGCCGCTGCCGAACGTTTGGGCGGAAGCGCAGAACGGCCGTGGCCTGTGGGGCCGTCCGCTGCTCGACGAGATGCAGCGCTACAACCACCAGGCGGGGCTCAAGATGGTCGGCGAAACGCTGCCGCAGGAGCGCAACCGCGTGACGCTCGCCGATGAGAAGGACCAGTACGGCCTGCCGGTCGCGCGCGTCACATGGAGCTACTGCGACAACGATCGGCGCATGATCGCGCACGCGCTGAAATTCATGGCGCAGGCGCTCGAGGCGGCCGGCGGCCGGCAGATCTGGTTGCAGAAAGACGATACTTGCCATTTGAACGGCACGGCACGCATGGGCGACGATCGAGCGACGAGCGTCGTGAACGCCGATTGCCGCAGTTGGGACATTCCGAACCTCTGGATCTGCGACGGATCGGTATTTCCAACGGTCGGCGGCGTGAACCCCTCGCTGACGATCCAGGCCGTCGCGTGCAGAACCGCGGACCGGATTGCCCAGCTCGCGGCGCACGGCGAACTTTAGCGCGCCGTTACCTGCTGGACGCTTCTGCCGTCTGGCGGACGGTATTCGGCGGGTATCGCGCTTGCTACTGTCTTTGGTCGAGCCCGCTGCGCCGATGCTTAGCCAGTGGCGGCTTCACATTCCGATTCGCCCTCCCGCAGGGCCGATTGCCCCCGCTCCGTTCCTACCAGGAGAACGCACGATGCACAACGTCCACGCTTCCGAAGCGGACCAGCGACACAACGGCAGTCAGAACGACATGCAGAACGGCGCGCGCCGCCGCACGCCGTCGTCCGGCAGCGGACCGGCTGCGCCCCTCGTCGTTCCGGTCGAATTGACCGTCAACGGCACGACCCGCGAGCTGTCGCTCGACCCGCGCACGAGCCTGCTCGACGCGCTGCGCGAACACCTGCACCTGACGGGCACGAAAAAAGGCTGCGATCATGGCCAGTGCGGCGCCTGCACGGTGCACGTCAACGGACGGCGCGTGAATGCGTGCCTGACGCTCGCCGCCACCCACGCCGGCGACGAGATCACCACGATCGAAGGCATTGGCGAGCCGGCCGCGCTGCATCCGATGCAGGAAGCGTTCGTCGAATGCGACGGCTATCAGTGCGGCTATTGCACGTCCGGCCAGATCATGTCCGCCGTCGCGCTGCTCGGCGAAGCGGTCGGACCCGGCGATGCCGACGTGCGCGAAGCGATGAGCGGCAACCTGTGCCGCTGCGGCGCGTACCAGAACATCGTCGCGGCAATCCAGCGCGTGCGCGGCCGGTCCTGAGGAGCGCGATCATGGAACTGTTCCAGCTATCGCGCGCGCAGGACGTGCGCGGCGCGATCGCCGCCGGCGCGGCATCGGCGGACGCCGGGCATGGCGCGCAGGTGCGCTTTCTCGCAGGCGGCACGACACTGCTCGACCTCATGAAGCTGAACGTCGAGCGGCCGGCCATCGTGATCGACATCAGCCGGCTGCCGCTCGATCGCATCGAGGCGCTGCCCGACGGCGGCGTGAAGATCGGCGCGACCGCGCGCAATGCGGATCTGGCCTTGCACCCGTTGATCCGCGAACCGTACGCGGTGCTGTCGCAAGCGCTGCTGGCCGGCGCGTCGGCGCAGCTGCGCAACATGGCGACGACCGCCGGCAACCTGCTGCAACGCACGCGCTGCGTGTATTTCCGCGACACCTCGATGCCGTGCAACAAGCGCGAACCGGGCTCGGGCTGCCCAGCGATCGACGGGTTCAACCGCACGCTCGCGATTCTCGGCACGAGCGACGCCTGTATCGCCACCAATCCGTCGGACATGAACGCCGCGCTGACCGCGCTCGATGCGACGATCCACATCGAGGGACCGGACGGCACGCGCAGTGTCGCGATCGACGACTTCTACCTGCTGCCCGGCACGACGCCGCAACGTGAAACCGTGCTCGGGGCGGGAGAGCTGATCACGCACGTCACGCTGCCGCCATTGCCCGCGGGTAGCCGCTCGCTATATCTGAAGCTGCGGGACCGCGCGTCCTACGAATTCGCACTGGCATCGGCCGCCGTGGTCATGCAGATCGAGAACGGCCGCATCGCGTATGCGCGCGTCGCGCTGGGCGGTGTCGGCACGAAGCCGTGGCATGCGCTCGAAGCCGAAGCGGTACTGCACGGCGCGCCACCGGACACCGCTACTTTCCAGAAAGCCGCGCACGCCGCACTCGCGAACGCGAAGCCGCAAAGCCAGAACGGTTTCAAGGTCGAGCTGGCGCGCCGCTGCATCGTTCATGCACTGACCCAGGCTGCGGCTCATGACTGATAGACCCGCTCTCCACGAAAGGGAACGCACCATGTCCACCCTGCCAGACTCCGCGCTGTCCGTGCTCGGCCGGCCACAGGCGCGCATCGAAGGGCCACTGAAGGTCAGTGGCCGCGCTATGTATACGGCGGACGTCGAGCTGCCGGACCTGCTGCACGCGGTGCCGGTATGCAGCACCATCGCGAGCGGCCGGCTCACCTCGCTCGATCTGGCGGCGGCCGAAGCGATGCCCGGCGTGCACGCGGTGCTGCATCGGGGCAATGTCGGCCCCTTCTACCGCATCGCCGGCAACGAGATCGACGTGGGTTACGTCGACGAGGCGCGGCCGCCGTTCGAAGACGACGTGATCCGCTACTACGGCCAGTACATCGCGCTCGTGATCGCCGACACGTTCGAAGCGGCCAGCGCCGCGGCGGCCGCCGTCAAGGCCGGCTACGACACGGCGCCGCACGACGTGCGCGACGCGCTGCAGCCCGACGACGCTCCGACGGTCGAGAGCGAACGCGGCGACGCCGGGAGCGCCTTCGAGCGGGCGCCGGTCAAGCTCGACGCCACCTACGTGACGCCGACCGAGACGCACAACCCGATCGAGCTGCACGCATCGGTCGCGCACTGGGATGGAGACAGCTATACGTTCTACGAAACGACTCAGTCCATCGCGACACATCACGGCACGCTCGCGCAGATGCTCGGCATGCCGAAGGAGAAGGTACGCGTGATCTCGCACTACCTGGGCTCAGGCTTCGGCGGCAAACTATGGGTCTGGCCGCACACGCTGCTCGCGGCCGCCGCGACCCGTTTGACGGGGCGCCCCGTGAAGCTCGTCGTCAGCCGCAGGATGATGTTCCAGAACGTCGGCCACCGGCCCGTCACGCAGCAACGCGTGCGGCTGTCGGCGGAACGCGACGGACGGCTGACCTCGTTGCGGCATGACTACTTGAATCACACTTCGATCGCGGATAAGTATCAGGAAAGCTGCGGTGAAGTGACGCCGGTCCTGTACAGCACGCCGAATCTGCGCGTGAGCTCGGCACTCGCGCGCCGCCATGTCGGTTCGCCGACCTCGATGCGCGGGCCCGGCGCGGTGCCCGGACTCTACGCGATCGAATCGGCGATGAACGAGCTTGCGTACGAGCTAGGCATCGATCCGGTCGAACTGCGACTGCGCAACGAACCGGGCGTCGACGAAAGCACCGGCTTGCCGTTTTCGTCGCGGCATCTGGTGGAGTGTCTGCAGACCGGCGCTGAACGCTTCGGCTGGTCACAGCGCTCACGGGAGATAGGTTCGATGCGGCGCGACGGATCGACACTCGGCTGGGGCGTCGGCGTCTGCGCATGGCCGGGGCTGCGCTTTTCCGCCGCGGCGGACGTCGATCTGCGCGCGGACGGCAGCGCGCGGATCGTCTGCGGCACGCAGGACATCGGCACTGGCACCTACACGATTCTCGCGCAGCTCGTGGCGGAGGAAACCGGCATACCGCTCGAACGCATCGAGGTGCGGCTCGGCGATTCGGCGCTGCCGCGCGGCCCGGTTTCCGGCGGCAGCGCCGCCACAGCATCGGTGGTTCCCGCCGTTCTCGATGCAGTGCGCGCGGCTGTCAAGACCGTGTTGTCTCGCGCTGCGACAGTCGAGGAATCGCCGTTCAGGGGCGCCGACGCCGACTCGCTCGCGTTCAGCCGCGCCCGGGTGCACCGCAAGAGCGAGACGCCGGAGAGCGGCATTCCGTTCGAGCGGATCATGGCAATGGCGAGGATGTATGCGGCGTCCGGCAGCGGCAGCGCGCATGGCGGCTTCGACGATCCCTTGAAGAAGCGCTATTCGATCTTTTCGTACGGCGCTCATTTCGCGGAGATCACGTGGCAACCGGAGATTGCACAGCTGCGCGTGAGCCGAGTCGTCACGGTCATCGACGGCGGCCGCATTCTGAATCCGCGCGCGGGACGCAACCAGATCGAGGGGGCGATCGTGATGGGGATCGGGATGGCGCTCTTCGAGCATACGGTGTACGACGAACGGAGCGGCGCGCCGATCAACAGCAATCTCGCGGATTACATTGTCGCGTCGACCGCGGATACGCCGGAACTCGACGTCACCTTTCTCGACTATCCGGATACCGTATTCAACGAGACGGGAGCGCGTGGCATCGGCGAGATCGGTCTGGCCGGCATTGCGGCCGCCATCACCGATGCCGTCCACCATGCCACGGGTGTTCGCGTGCGCAGATTGCCGGTGATGATCGAGGATCTGCTCTCGCCGCGAACCGCCGTCTAGCCGTGAGCCGCAACGTCGTGTGCATGCGTCCCGGCGTCTGCAGGGCCGGCACTGCCGCGCCCCTGCTCGTGCAATGTTTGCGCGGCCTGGGCACAGGCCTGCAGCAATTGCTGGAATGACGCGACGACGCGGATCGTGCGCCCTTGTACCGTGACAGGCGAAGCGTCGGTTCCGGACTCGCCCTCCTCATGCATACCCAGTATCAATTCGCGCGAGCCCCTTGCCTCGCTCAACCGCAGCAGCAGATTGCGCAGATAGGGCTGAGGCTCGCGGGCGTCGAATGAAATCACACAGACGATTGGACGCGACGCGAGCCGCGCTTCATCGAAACGGCCAGCGGCAAACCGCTCGCAGTTTACCTGCGATGCCTCGAAACCGTGCTTGTTCAGCAGTTGCACAGCGATTGCGGCCAACAAATCGTCCAGCTTGCCACGCCCGCCGATGCACAACACCGGTACCGTGTTCACCGGTTCACCGTCCGACGCAATCGTCGTCGCGTCGCCGACCTCTTTGAGTCCGGCGATGATCGTGTTCGCCGCCGACCGAACCAGCTTCAGTTGGGCCGCCGGCACGACGTCGCGCCGAACGTCCGCGTGCGCGATCCGCAGGCCCGCGAGTACTGCGTCGTCGTAGTACGCCGCCAGCGAGCAGTCTTTGAGCAGTGCGCCGGCCTGCAGCAACGCCTCCGTCGGATCGTTGGCCAGCAGTCTCTGATAGAGATTTTCCGCTGGCGTCAGGCCGGGGCGATCGCCGAACAGGACGTCGAGGAATTCGAGCCGTTCGACATGGCGGCTGAGCGTCACCAGGCACAGCATCAGCGGCGTCGATAGCACCAAGCCCACGGGCCCCCATAGCCAGCTCCAGAAAATCGCCGCGATGATCACGGCAAGCGGAGAGAGTCCATTGCCGCGTCCGTACAGCAACGGCTCGATCAACTGGCTCGAGATACCTTCAGTGGCCGCAAAGAGAACTGCCGTGCCGGCCGCCATCCACCATCCCGGGCTGACCGCGACGGCCATGACCACGGCCATGAGCGCGGCGATCCAGGCGCCGATATATGGCACGAAGCGCAGGAGCGCCGTCAGCACGCCGAACAGCAGCGCACCAGGCATGCCGAGGATCGCAAGGCCGATTGCGACGAAAGCGCCGACTCCCGCATTGATCGCCAGCTGCATCGCGAAATAGCGGCTCAGGCGGGCGGCGGCTTCACCGATCGCCGTCGACGTGCGATGCAAGTCGTCCGAGCCGAACAGCCGGATCATCCGGTCGCGCAACAACTCACGCTCCAGCAGAATGAAGATCGTGACCACCAGCACGATACCGGCTGTTTCCATCGGGCTGACTACCGGCGACAGATAGCGTTGCGCCAGTTCGATCGGCGACGGCGTAGGCTCGTGCACTTCGACGGGCAACGGCGCATCGCCGCTGGTAGAAACCGGATTGTCTTTCCTGTGCGGGCCGCCAGGTGGCGGCGTGAAGCGCTTCAGCGCATTCGATGCGCTCGCGAGCCATGCATCCGCGCGGCCAACGGTATTTTCTTGCGCGACGCGAATCTTATGCTCGACGGTCCACTGATACTGCGGCAGATCGCCCGCGACTTGCGCGACCTGTGCACCGATCAGCACGCCGACAGCCGACAGCGCTGATAGCGTGAACAGCACCGCGACGATCACCGACGACGACTGGCCGAAATGGAACCGTCTTAGCAGCCCCACGAGCGGCGCAACGATGAAGCTGAGCAACACCGCCAGCGTAATTGGTATCAATATGCTCCGCCCGAGGTACAGCGCGGCGATCACGACCACGCCGCTGGCCAGCGAATTCAGCGCGCGCAGGCTCTGCACTGCGGGCGTCAGTTCCTGGCGGCCAGGCGATTGATGCGGTGATGAACGGGGCTTCATGAACGATCGGCGCGATTCGCTTGCCGGTGGCGCCGCAAACGGTGTTCCCGGCCGGCCCACACCGTGAGCTATGAAGGAGCGGAGGGGCAGCGTCCGAGCGGCACATGGAAACGATCAGGCACGGCCATTGCGCCACGAGGGATACCGGCATCGATCGTCATCTCATGATGCCTGTCAACAGGGAGGCCTTATGCTTGGGACTATTCTTCTCATCTTACTGATCCTGCTTCTGATCGGCGCGTTTCCCGCATGGCCGTACAGCCGCTCGTGGGGCTATGCCCCGTCGGGCACCCTCGGGTTGATCGTCGTGATCCTGGTCGTTCTGCTGGTCATGGGGCAAATATAGCGCGTGCCGGAATGAACCAATCCAACCATGGAGGACATGATGAATGACTATGCTGGCCGCTCGCACGACGAACGCGTTGCCGTGCGCAAACACAAGAAGATGAAATCCCAGGAGCAGCCTGGCGGGTCCATGGCTGTGGAGGGCACGCAAGCCGACGCCACGCACAGTTGCGGCGAGCTTTCGGAAAAAGGCAAGGAAGTCTGGCGTAAGGGAGCGGGAATGGACGGGGGCGGAAAGTCTTCCTGACGCCTCGCCGCAAGAGGAGGAGATATCGATACCGCCAACTGTACCGGCATCCCCTCCTGGTATTGCCCGGATCACCGTGGAACGACCCGGGAACGGTTCAGGTCACTCCCACTCGATGATAAACAATCGCAAAAATCCTTTTTATTACAACAACTTACCAATACTCACAAAGTCGATTCCATGAAAAATACCATGCTCAGATTACGAGTGCCAACACTATTGGCCCTAGTGCCGAGCAATGGCCTCTTCCAGCACTTCGCCGGGCTGCCATCCAAACAGGTCGCGGACGCTCTTCGTTCTGGCGTGGCCGGGTGACTCGAACTCATAGCCGGCGGCAGTCAGCTCGGCGGCGACGCCCTCGGTGACGAAAAACGGCTCGACCAAGTCGGCCGGTGCAGCTTCGTCATGCTCTTCTCCCGGTGCTCAGCCTAGTGTGCGGCCAGTACAAATCGTGCGCTTGTGTGCGGAGATTCCTTAGGCGGCGGCTACCTGGACCGACACTTTGGTCACGCTATAGAGCGTCACGCCCCCACCAACCGCCTGTGCTGGATTGAACAACGCGAGATTGATGCCGTCGCTAACAGAACTGCGATAGACGACGCCGTCGAAGCCGCTCTTCTTAATGAATTCACAAAGATACTGGCTCGGAATATAGTCGATCGCTGCCCCGGCAGGCTGAACCGGTCGCGTCAACTCCTCACCCAGACGTTCAAGAAAAGGTAAGTCAGCACGTAGCTGGCCGATCTCACTCGCGTCGGTAAGAATGAAAGGTGACACGAGCTTGCGCGGATTGCGCAAGTCCACAGCCTTGATTTCGGGGACCATGAAATCCGCGACACAAGCAGATTCGCCGGTATGCGGCCTTATCTCAGCAACAGCCGTATCGGGAAGCGACCCCAGATAAAGGTAAGGAATACCAGCCGGATTGGCCCTGCCATGTGACGAGCGCCGCTTCGGCGGTGCCCCCATCTCCTCGACCGGAAAGACCTTATCCTCGGTACGAATTCGCGCGCGATACCACTGCCGGGGTAATGTCGGTGCCAGTAGCATGTCAAGCAGTTGGCGGAGACGATCCAGGTCAATGGCAACATCAAGAAACCAGCGATTTGCATACATCATCTCGTCGCGCAACTTATCCCACTGCGCAAGGCCTTCGCTGATATAACTTGCCGACGGAGCAAAACTGCTCCGGACGATCTCGCCGTTATCGAGAATCTCGCCGAGAAGTTCTTTAGCGTGGGCAATGTCCATGCGCTGGTGACTGAAGAGCTGTTGTTGCGCGATCCTAGTATTCAGGTGGCCGATGTAGCTCGTCGTTATGGCGTGTCTCGAACAACCTTGTATAAGCACGTGGGCGTTATCGCTCCATGGCAATGAGGACACAGGATGCGCACAAAAAAAACCTGCCCGGCTCAGGTGGGGGAATGAAGATCCACAGCACAGCGCAACTGTCCGCTTTGACTCGGCTGTTTTCCGCCGCCGTTTTCCGTGAAATGGCGAAGAAAGGCCGATCAGGCTTGTTCCGTCGATTGCTCGGGCAGACCGATCTGATCGAGCATGTTGGTCCACACGCGACTGTCGGCGATACTTTCGACTCCGCGTTCGATATTTTGAAAATCGCGGGGCACCGTGACGAATACATCTATCGAGCAGCGATCAGTCAGAAAGTGTTGATGGGAACCCAGTCGACTCGGCGCCGCCGGTGATTCGTCGTCTTCGGCGGCTACGCCGCCTTCAACTCCTCATCACCGGCCAAAAACTTCGCCGCTACACCGGCGCATTGACTCAGTTTTTTTGTTACCGAGCCACGGGCATTGCCTCATGTAATTTGCTACCCGTCAGAATGCTGGCGGGAGCGACTTATGGCGAGGCAGCTCAGCATGACAACACGACGGGAA
>NZ_JAJITC010000028.1 GCF_020881035.1 Paraburkholderia translucens | reverse complement strand
TCTGATACCTTTTGCCTGGCAGCAGATTCCGCAGAATCCGCCGCCGCATCGCGGCATCAAGCGCCCACACTTATCGGCTGTTGGTTGTTAAAGATCGGTTCGCCCACTGCGCAGCGCCTGAATTACCCGGCACCGCGTCGTTTGCGTCGCTGCGTCTGCAGCAGAGAAACGGAATTATGAACAACTTCCAGCGGATCGTCAACAGGTTTTTATCACTCGCTTAACCCGTCCACACCGCGGAAGTCCCCGCCATCCAAGGCTTCCCGCTCCTCCGCGCCCCGGCGTCCGGAGCGCGAAAGAGCGGGATTCTAGTCGGCGTCATCGGGACTTGCAAGCAATATTTTGACAAGCGGGACTCAATCTACCCACGACCCAATGCGTCTAGACTCACTCATCTGCTTGCGGGCATCACGCGCTCGACCACGGCTAGATAATGGTCGATACCCGGCGTCGCACGATCCTTCTCTTTCGCGCGATCGTCCCAGCGGCGCAAACGCATCGCGTCTTCAGCGTACGGCTTCTGCATAAACGCCTGCGCCTCCTCCTCGCTAAAGATCCCACCTTGCAATTGCAGGCTGCGTACGGAATCAGCGGAAAGCTGGCCGGAATAGGTGGCATCGATCGCGCACAAGCAGCGCTTTGCATCGACGTGCAGACGGATCGGCTCCAGCACCGCATCCGGCAAAACGGGCCGCAAAAACGGCAACGCGAAATACTGATGCCTATCGTCGACGCCTCGCTCCGTCGGCGTCTCCCCTTGCAGGTTCAGCAAATGCCCGAGGTCGTGCAAAAACGCCGCGGCGACCAGTTCGTCGCTCGCACCCTCCATCTCGGCCAGCGCACCGCTCTGCAGCGCGTGCTCTAGTTGCGTCACCGGCTCGCCGCTGTATGCGAGGCTGCCGTGTCGCTCAAAAAGCACACGGATATCGTCCAGACTCAATGCCACCTGTCACTCCCAGGGTAACGAAAACGTCTTCAGATTGGTAAAGCTCTTCATCGCTTCCTGAACCCGCTCCTTGTAGCCGAGCCCCGAATCCTTGATACCGCCGAACGGTGTCAGTTCGATCCGTTAGCCCGGAACTTCCCACACATTGACCGTGCCGACGCGCATGCCGGTATAAGGATCGAATACGTCGAGCGTCCGCGCGCGCGTCACTCGCTCGCCGCCCCGCCGCAGCGCTTCGGCGCGCAACGCCGGATGATCCCACTGCGCCGTGTTCATGATGCCGACACTCGATTCAGCGCGACATCGAAGATGTCGAAGTTGCGCAGGCGTTTGCGCTGGTTGCCGCCGCCGTCGGAGTCCGGCAACTGAACGTGCCTGTTGAACAGCAGCGGCACTTCCTGCTCGGAAATCCCGCCGTGCGAGCGCAGTGGCACCGTGAGCCCGGACAGGTCATGTTCATCGCGCCTCGTACCGAGCACGACATGCTTCGTGGCGATCACGACGAGATCGCCGATCCGATCCTCGGGCAACCCAAAGCGCACGCACGCGGCGCGTCGGTCGAGCACGACTTCGATTCCCGGCAGGCGGCCGATCCGCGCAATCGCGGACGCCGCGTCGACCTGGCGCGGCAAATAGACCGTCGCGAAAGAGCCCAGCGCGCCGTGATGCACGACATAGGGATCGGTGATCGGCAGAATCACGCGCGCCGCCGCCCCGCCGAGCCAGTCGTCGAGCACGTCCTGCAGATAGATCACATTCGGTTCGCCGGTTTGCGGATCGTGCTTTGCGTTCATGCCGTGGTCGGCGGTGAGTCCGATTACCCAGCCGAGCGCGTCGAGTTTCGCGAGGTAGCCGTCCATCATCGCGCAGAACGCGTTCGCGCCTTCGGTGCCGGGCGCACATTTGTGCTGGACATAGTCGGTCGTCGACAGATACATGAGATCGAGCTTGCGCGTCTGCGCGAGCCGAACGCCGGCTGCAAATACGAATTCCGACAAGCCCGCGCTATACACGCCCGGCAACGGCAGACCAACCAGGTCGAGCACGTCGTCGATGCCGTTTTCCTCGCGCGTCACCTTGTCGGCTCTTTCCGCCGAGAAGCAGATGCCCTTCAGCCGCCAGCCGAGCAACCCGCGCAGCTTGTCCTTCGCGGTGACGACGGCGACGGCGGCGCCGGCGTCGGCTGCCGCCGCGAGCAGCGTTGGCGCGCGCAGGTAGGCGGGGTCGTTCATCATCACCGCCGCCCCCGCGCCACCGTTCGCGTCCGGGTCCCAGAAGTAGTTGCCGCAGATGCCGTGCACGGACGGCAGCACGCCGGTCACGATCGACAGGTTGTTCGGATTGGTGAACGATGGGACCACACAATCGCCGCGAAACGCCGCGCCTCCCGCGAGCATCGAACCGATGAACGGCGCGACGCCGGCCGCGACCGCTGCGTCCAGATACGCAGATTCGCAGCCGTCGACGCAGACGACGACCGTCGGTTGCGAAGGCAGCCGGTAACTCCGGCCGTTGACTTCGATCATGCGTTGCTCGGGACGTGTCATTGCGTGGTTTTCCATTGCCGGGGTCGTCACCGCAAAGGCGTCATCGCGCGCGCGAACCGGGCGCGCATTCGGTTGCCGGGACGCGCTGCGCGCGCGCCTCATCGCCCGCCCCCGCGCAAACGGCATGCGCGCGCTGCAATCCGCCCTGCACGTGCGCGCGCATCAAGTGTGCCGCCTGCTCCGCATCGCGCGACGCGAGCGCGATCAGAATCGCGCGATGCTCGGCGAGCGAACGCTTCATCGCGTCGCCCCGCACGACCAGCGCTGCCCGCCGAAACAGGTTCAACTGACTCACGAGCCCGCGATACGTGTCGTACAACTTCGCGTTGCCGGCCGCCGCGACGAGCGCATCGTGAAATGCGACGTTCGCGCGCGCATACGCGTCGTGATCGTGCGACGCGAGCGCTGCGCGCATCGCGTCCACCCAGTCGCGTAGCACCGCGAGCTTCGCCGCGTCGATGCACGCCGCAAGCATCCGGCACGCAGCCTCTTCGAGCACCGCACGCACCGCGTAAATCTCATCCGCCTCCGCTAGCGACACCGTCCGCACGAACACGCCGCGGTTCTTTTCCGTGCGTACGAGCCCGGCCTGCTCGAGCGCGCGAAACGCCTCGCGCACCGGCCCGCGCGACACGTGCAAGCGCGCCGCCCAATCGGCTTCGTTGAGCTTGTCGCCCGGCGTCAGCGTGCCGTCGACGATATGCCGTTCGATCTCGTCGCGCACCAGCGTCGTCAGCGAATGGCGGCGCACGACCTCGATCGGATCGACGGAAGCGGAGTGCATAGAGTCGGTCATTTCGACAAATATTGCCACGTCAACGTCGATACCCGGCCATCGGCGCGCGCTTCAGATCACGAAAAATTGTCCGCCAGCCGATCTGGTCAGCCGATCCGTCGACGGGGAGCGCGCGCCGCGATCATCAGCAGCGCGACCAGCGAGACCAGCAGCAAAATCAGCGACAGCGCAGAGGCCGGCAGGTAATAACCGCGTTCCACCTGCCCGACCACGACGATCGGCACCGTCGCGAAGCCCGGCGGATACACTGTCAGCGTCGCGCCGAGTTCGCCGAGCGACAGCGCGAAGCCGAGCGCGAGACTCGCGCGGATCGCCGGCACCAGTTGCGGCAGCACGACGCGGCGCAGCACCATCGACGGCGGCGCACCGAGGCTCGCGGCCGCTTCGCGCAGCACGGTCAGCTCCGGGCGCAGCGCAGAGGCCGCGCAGCGGTAGCAGAACGGCAGCACCAGCGCGAGCTGCACGAACACGACGATCGCCGCCGAACCCGACAGATCGAGCGGCCGCTTGTGATATGCGATCAGCACCGCGAGGCCGAGCACCACGCTCGGCACGCCGTTGGGCATCATCGCGATCGTGTCGACGAGAGCGCCGAGGCCGCGCCGGTCGCGTCCTTCGAGCGCGAGCGCGAGCCACAAACCGAGAATCGTGCCGAGCACCGCGACGCCCATACCGACTTCGAGGCTGGTCGTCAGCGCGTCGAAGTCGCTCGAACTGAGGCGCTCGAACCAGCGCATGCTGTAACCGTCGGGCAGGACCGTGCCGGACCAGTGCGACGCCACGCTCGACAGCGCGACCACCAGCACCGGCAGCACGAACAGCCAGAAGCACAGCAGCGCGGCGAAGCCGAGAAACAGACTGCCCAACACACGCACCGCGAGACTGTGCCGCACCGGCCGGCCCTTTTTGTGCATGACCGGCAACACGGTCGGATCGAGTTCATCGGCCATGACCGGCTCCCGTCGCCTTCCGGCGATTGACGCGCCGGTACAACGCATACAGCGACAACGACATCAGCAGCATGACGACCGCGCCGGCGGCGGCGCTCGGCAGATCGAGATCGACCGTGGCGGCGCTGTAGATCGCGACCGGCAGCGTGATCAGATGCGCGCTGCCGAGCACCAGCAGAATGCCGAACTCGTTCAGCGTCAGCAGAAAACACAGAATCGTGCCCGCCGCGATACCCGGCCACGCCAGCGGCAGAATCACGCGGAACGCGACCATCGGGCCATTCGCGCCGAGGCTGCGCGCGGCTTCGATCAGCCGCTGGTCGAGCAGCGCGAACGATGCCAACGTCGGACGCACGACGAACGGCGTATAGAACACGACTTCCGCGAGAATCACGCCGCCGATGCCGAACAGGAAATCGAGCGGCGGCGCCTGCAGATTGAACAGCCGCTGCAGCGCGATGCTGACCGAGCCCTGCGAGCCGTACAGAAAGATCAGCGTGAACGCCACCAGAAACGACGGAAACGCGACGAACAGTTCGAGAAAGCGCGTGACCATGCGCGCGCCCGGAAACGGCTTGAAGAACAGAAGCGACGCGAGCGCCACACCGAGCAGGGAGGCGAGGCTCGCGCTCGCGAACAGGATGCCGAGGGTCGTGCCGATCACGCCGCGCGTTTCCGGGTTGCCGAAGAACGTCACGTACGCGTGGCCCGAGAGGCCATGCGCGCCCGTCAGACTCAGCATCACGAGCCGCACGAGCGGATAGATGACGAGCGGTCCGAGCACCACGACCGCAATGAACAACAGGTGCCAGTGCGCGATGCGCTCGCGCCGCTTCACCGCGGCCGTATGCGCCGCGGCACTCGCGCGACGACGCGCGGCCGCCTCGCTGTCGAGGCCTGGCAGATTGGGCGTATCAGGGCTTGATAAGGACGACATCGCCAGCCTCGTAACGCAGGGACATACGCGCGCCCTTCTCCGGCGTCATGCCGAGACCGCGCTGCATCGTGACGAGTACTGGCTCGTTCGGCAGCGCATCGAGCACGACCGACACCGACAAGGCCGCGCCGTACCATTCGACCGAGGCGATCGCGCCGTGCAGTTGCCCCTCGCCGAGCGGCACGATGCGCAGCGCCTCCGGACGCAGACACGCGACACGCTCGCGCTCGTTGTAGCGCGCGTCGTCCATGCCGAACGCGACCTGCGGCGGCAGCAGATTGGCTGCGCCGAGATAACGCGCAACGAAACCGTCGGCCGGCGTGTCGTACAGCTGCTGCGGCGTGCCGAGCTGCGCGATGTGGCCATCGCGCATCAGCAGCGTGCGGTCGGATAGCACGAGCGCGTCGTCCTGATCGTGCGTCACGCAGACGATCGTCAGATTCGGCAGGCGCTCATGCAGCGACTTCAGTTCGGAGCGCACCGACGCGCGCAGATTGGCGTCGAGCGCGGACAGCGGTTCGTCGAGCAACAGCACGTCGGGCTCGATCACGAGCGCGCGGGCCAGCGCCACGCGCTGCTGCATGCCGCCCGACAGTTGCGCGGGCATCACGTGACCGGCGTCGCCAAGCTGCACGAGCTTCAACGCCTCGGCGACGCGGCGCGCGACGTCGCGCGCCGATATACGCCGTGCACGCAAGCCGAACGCGACGTTCTCGAACACCGTCAGATGCGGAAACAGCGCATAGCTCTGGAACAGCAGACCGAGATTGCGCTTGTGCGGCGGCACGTGCGTCAGATCGCGGCCCGCCACCGTCAGCGTGCCGGCGAGACCGTCCGCCTCGATGAAGCCCGCGATGAAGCGCAGCAAGGTCGTCTTGCCGCAGCCGCTGCGGCCGAGCACGGTGAGCAACTCGCCGCGCTGGATGGTCAACGACAGATCGTCGAGCACCGTGCGCGCGCCGAAACGCACCGTCAGGTGATCGATCTGCACGCCGCCGGGCGCGTCGGAACGCGCGGCGTCCACCGCATCCAGCGAAGCGCCTGGCGCATTGGGGTGAGCGAGACTGGCCGTGTTCACCTGGGACGTCCTCCAACGGAATGAATGCTGACGCGGCGCCCCGCGCTCGCCGCGTAGCGCCGCCCTGAATCAACAACGTCAGACGCTGCCTGCCTGGGTCACTTACTTCGGCTTGACCACTTCGGTCTCTTTACCCGACGAACCGATGACTTCGTTCTTCCAGCGCGCGGTCCAATCGGCCTTCTTCGACATCACATGATCCCAGTCCACCGGGATCAGCTTCACGCCGGCGATCGACTGCTTGACCGCTTCGCCGTTCTTACCCGCGAGCGGTACGTCGGTGCGGCCCGGAATGCCGAAGATGTCCGGCACTTTCGACTGCACATCCGTCGACATCAGATAGTCGATCAGCTTCTTGCCCTCGGCCTGGTTCGGGCCGTTCTTGATCAGCCCGATCGCGTACGGCAACTGGAAGGTGGTCGGCTGGCCGCCGGGCGTGGCTGCGAGAAACACCGGCTTGAGCGACAGGCCGCCGTTGGCCGCGTCGTCGAGGTCCATCTGCAGGTCGCCGTTGGCAACGGCGATTTCGTTGCGCGAGAGCAGCACGTCGAGATAGCCCGTGCCCTTGGTGTGGAACTTGGCGCTCTGCTCGAGTTTCTTCAGATAGTCGAATGCCTGGTCTTCGCCCATCAGCGACGAGGTCAGGATGATCACCGCCATGCCGTCGCCGGCGGTCGCCGGATTCGAATAGGCGACCTTGCCGCTGAAGTCCGGGTGCAGCAGGTCCGCGAAGGTCTTCGGCTGGGTCTTGGTGACTTCGGGGTTGATCGCGAACGAGAAGTAGTTGTTCACGAAGGTCGCCCACTGGCCGTTCGGCGCCTTCGCGATGGCTGGCACGTTCTTGTAGTTGACGCTCTGATACGCCTGCAGCAGACCGCTCTGGTCGGCCTGCTGGATGAACGGCGGCAGCGTGACGATCACGTCGGCCTTCGGCTGATCCTTCTCGATGGTCGCGCGGTTCACGACTTCCCCGCTACCCGCCGTGACGATATTGACCTTCACGCCTTCCTTCCTTTCGAAGGCCGGCAGCACATCCTTGTACAGATTTTCGAGGCCGTCGGCCGTGTACAGCACGACGGCGTCGGCCGCATGCGCCTGCATCGCGGTACCGCCGACCGCGGCTGCGGCGACGAGCGCCGGCAGCAGTTTGCGCGCGAGACCGGCCGCGGCGTGAAGGGAATTCGTCTTTGTCATGTCGCTCTCTCCGAAAGGCAATAAAAACCAGACGGTCGGGGTAACCCATACCTGTAGTGATGGAACGGCGGCACGCGCCGCATGCGTGTTGCCCGCTGCGGTCATCGCACCGGTCTGTCGTGGATTGCAGATTGCCGACAACCTTGCCGCTTCGCGCCCAGCCTGATTGACAGCCCGCCTATGACACACGCGCTGCCTGCCGCACCTGAACGGGCACGGCAAGAATCACAGGTTTCGATGACAAGGCCATGACGATTGTGCCGAATTCCAAAAAACGACACAATTCGCCAACCCCGGCCCATCGATGGAACTCGCCGAGCCACGCGAAAGCGAAGCGCCGCACGCCGATCCCGTGTTGGATCGTATATGGCGAAAATGACGATGTATGCAGGCTGAGCCGAGAAATTGCGGTGCACACGCAGACGGGTCTCGGCGGCGCACTGGCCGTGTTCGAGGCGTTCGCGGCACCCCTCCCTCCTGGAGCGCACGGGGGTGCTGACAACGCCGCCCGGCCGCCTCGGATCTAGCAGCGAGATCCGTGGCTTTTTTTATTGGGATTTTGGCGCGCGGGGAATGGGGCTTTAATCGGGTGATGTACGAGCGCGGTGGAGATCACTTCGCTCCCTCGCTTCAAGCAATCAGAATCTCCGGCCCGTGCGCCGCGATCGCCTTGCCGAGCGCGCGCTCGGGCGCCAGTTCGGTGACCAGGTAACGCGCCGACTCGATGCCGTTGATGCGCACCGGCGTCACGCGTCCGAACTTCGAATGGTCGGCGACGACGAGGACCGTATCGGCCGCGGCGATCATGCGGCTGCGCACTTCGGCGGCCATGCGGCTGTAGTCGGTCAGATAGCCGTCGGGCGAAATCCCGCCCGCGCCGATGAACGCGAAATCCGCGTGGTACTGCGTGAGCTGCTGGACCGTGTCGAGGCCGAAGGTGGCGTCCTCGATGTCGGACAGCTCGCCGCCGAGGAGCGTCACGCGATTGTCGTTGCGCCGGCCGAGCAGCAGCGCGATGCGCCAGTCGTTCGTATAGACCGTCAGCCGATGCCGGTCGAGCAGCGCCCGCGCCACCGCCTGGGTGGTGCTGCCCGAATCGATGATCAGCGACGCGCCGTCCGGCACGAACTCGGCCGCGCGCTCGCCGATCGCTCGCTTGGCGCCGGCGTTCTCGGCTTCGCGCGTATCGAGATCGGGCTCGCGCCGATCGTTGGACAACGCGCCGCCGTGCGTCGTCACGAGCAGGCCGCGGCCGGCCAGCGCGTTGAGGTCGCGGCGGATCGTTTCGCGCGATACGTTCAGTTCGCGCACCAGCTCGGCGACCGACAGCGCGCCGTTCTTTGCGACTTGCGCAAGGATGTATTGATGACGTTGTTCTGCGAGCATCTGAGAAGGCCGGAAGCCGGCACGCGTGGGTTTCGCGGTGATCGAGAAAGGCCGCCGTATTGTAGTACGCGTATTGCGCGCTGATGGGCCTGGCGCGCAGGCAGCGCCGAGGCGGAATCGAGCGGCCGCTGCGCGCGAGCACGCCAGCCATCGCGTCGACCTGCTAACCTTGACGGCTGGACTCGCCGGCTGCGCGGCGAACGCAACGCCACCGCCCCACCGGGTCCCGCGCACACCGCCTCGCCGTCAACCGAACTGCCGATGCCGCCACTGTTTCGCCGTCTACTGCTGCTGTTTCATGCGCTGCGTTACGGCGCGCGCCTGATCTGGCTCGCCGCCCCGCCCGACCACAAACTGCACTGGATGATCGAGCTGATCGCCCGCGTGCATGCGTCGGAGCGCAGCGGGCAGCAGTTGCATGCTCTGCTGCCGGCACTCGGTCCGCTCGCGAGCCGCTTCGCCCAAACGCTCGCCGGGCGACCCGAGCTCGCGAGCGGCACACTGCACGATGCGCTCGACGCGATCGATCACATGGAAGTGCCGCTGTCGCCGGAGGACTCCGCGCTGGCCTTGACGCGAGCGTTCGGGCGGCCGCTCGCCGAACTGTTCAGCGCGGTCGACCTGGTGCCGGTACGCAGCGGCTTCGCCGAGCAGACTCATTTCGCGCGGCTCGCGACGCCGGTCAAAGGTCACCGCGAAGTCGCGATCAAGCTCGTGCGCGCGCAGCAGTTGCAACAGATCGGCGACGAACTCGCGCTGTTGCGCTGGGTCGCGCGCTGGCTCGAAAAGCTCTCGCGCATCGCGCGCAAACTGCAGTTGCGCGCGCTCGCGCAGACCTTCACCGACGACATCCTGCGCCGCTTCGACCTGCGCGCGGAAGCCGCCAATCTGAGCCAGACCGGCCACCATTTCGACGGCGACAAACGGATCGTCGTGCCGGATGTGATCTGGGACCTGTGCACCGACCACACGCTCACGATGCAGCGCGTCAACACATTGCCCGCGAGCGACGCTCCCGGCCTGCACGCGCACGGCATCAAGCTGGCGCCGCTCGCCGCGCATATCGTCGAGGTGGTCGCGAGGCAGGCGTTCGAGCATGGCTTCTTTCACGCGACGCTCGATGCGCGCCACGTGCGCGTCAGCATCGAGCCTGATACGCGCGGGCGCCTCGTGCTTGCGGATTTCGCGATCATGGCGACGCTGTCGAGCGGCGAGCGGGAGTTCTTCGTGCATGGCGCGACCGCGCTGTTCGACCAGGACTACGCGCGGCTCGCCGATATGCACCGCGATGCCGGCCACGTGCCACAAGACACTCGCGCCGAGATGCTCGAAGCCGAGCTGCGCACGCGCGCTGAAGCGCACTTCGCGGCGGCGCCGGAGGATCGCTCGGCGGGTCCGCTGTTTGATCATCTGTTGCACGGTGTCGAGCCCTTCGACGGTCGCGTGTCCGGTCCGCTCGCGACCGCGCAGCGATCGTTCCAGCAGGCAGAGATGCTCGGGCGGTCGTTGCATCCGGGCATCGATACATGGAGCATCACACGCGGCGTGCTTGCCGATATCGCGCGGCGTGACCTCGATCATCGCGGCTGGCTCAAGCGACTGTCGTACGAGCTACCGCATCTTGCGCAAATGCTGCCGCGCGTGCCGCAACTGGCCGTGCGCTATCTGCAGCAGCACGATCGCACCGGCACGCCGCGGCAGAACGCGCAACTGTTCGAGGATCTCGCGCGCGAATACCGGCGCACGCGCTGGCTATTGTGGGCGTGCGTCGTCTGTGGCGGCATCCTCGGAGCGGGGATGATGCTGCTCGCCTGGTGACGGTCCGGCGCGCGCGTTGCAGCTTCGAACAAGACGCGCGCCGCCGGAGCCGTCAGGATGACGGCTTTTTCACGCCGCCCGCCTCGATGCTCGCTTCCTTCCTTGCCGCTGTCTTCGTCGTGCTGTGGTCGACCGGTTTCGTGGTCGCCCGCGCGATCACGCCTTACGCCGATCCCAATCTGTTTCTGCTCGCCCGCTTCGGCGGCACCGCGCTGGTCTTCGCGCTAGCCGCTCTCGTCGCGCGCGCGGCCTGGCCCACTGGACGCAATCTCGGCAAACACCTCACCGCGGGCGCTCTACTGCAGGGCGTCTATCTCGGCGCCGGCTACTGGGCTGTCGCGCAGGGTCTGAGCGCCGGCGTGATGGCCTTGCTCGGCGCGCTGCAGCCGCTCGCGACCGGCGCCGTCGCCGCACCGCTGTTCGGCGAGCGCTTGTCACGGCGCGGCTGGAGCGGCATGACGCTCGGTCTGGCCGGCGTCGTGCTGGTGCTCGCGCCCAAGCTCGCCGCCGCGACGCCGCCCACGCACGGCAACGCACCCGCGTGGCTGGTCGTGCTGATATCGATCGTCGCAGTGGCGGCGATTACGGTGGGCACGCTGTTCCAGAAGACCTCTCTCGCGAAGGCCGATATTCGCAGCGCGAGCGCGGTGCAGAACCTCGGCGCGGCGATCGTCGCGGGTGTGCTGGCGCTCGCGCTCGGCGAGCATCGCTGGATCGTGTCGCCGACGCTTTGGGCATCGCTTGCGTGGGGCATCGTGATGCTGTCGGGCATCAGCGTGACGTTGCTGGTGTGGATGGTCCGGCGAGGCAATGCGGCGCGCGCGACCGCGCTGCTGTTTCTGGCGCCGCCGCTGGCCGCACTCCAAGGCTATCTGGGGTTTGGCGAGACCCTGCTGCCAGTGCAGATCGCCGGGTTTGCGCTGGCATTGGCCGGCGTGCTGCTGGCCAGATCGTGAGCGGCGCCGGGCCTCGTCACCCGGAACCGCCCGTCAGTCGGCCGTATCCGCATGCGCGGGCATCTTCGCCCGCGCAGCCGCGCCCGGCGCCGGCGACCATGCCGGCCGGCTCTTGCGCTGCGAATCGACCACCACGATATAACGCCCAGCCCACGGCAGGATCTGCCGATCGCTTTTCAGCACCCACAGCGATTTGCCGGAATCGACGAGCTGCGCGTATTCAGCGTCGAGAATTCCGTAGTGATCGAGGAACGTGTTCAGCGACGCGGGAATCCGCACGCAGCCCTTCGAATGGCGAATGCCGAGTAGCGGTTCGAGCCGATCGGGGTCGGTGGCGTGCATCTGGAAGCGCATCTGCGACATGCCGCCCTTGCCCCAGCCCCGTTCGCCCTGCGCCCAGCCGAGGTCGAAAATGCGCATGTCGCGCCGGCCGTAGCCGCGGATGCGATTTTCGTTCTGCGTGCCCTCTGAGCGGAAATCCATGTTGTCGGGCGTATGTTCGAACACGCCGAGCGGCGTGATGAAGTGGTCGTACTCGCCGGGCCGACCGGTGGACACCGGCGATGCGCCGATCATTTGCCAGTTGTCGGCAGGCACCGCGCGGAAGTAGATGAAGATCGCCTGCACGTTCGGATTGCGATCGACGAGCACCACGTACTCGCCCGACAGATCGCCAAGCTCGTTAGCATCGAGCGCCGCCTGCAGACGCTCGGCGTACGCGCGCTGCTCCGCGGCGGGCAGCTTGAGCCGGCGCGTCACGTCCTGCGCAAACACCTCGCGCAGCAGGAACGCACGACGCGGATCGACGACGCCGGCCGCGTCAGGCGCAGCGACGGTGGCCGCGTCGATCGCGGTCAGCACCGGTGAGTGCGGCGTACCGGACGCCGCCGGATGACCCTGTGCCGCCATCGCGCTGGCACTCGATAACACGCCTGCGCAAAACCATACGCCAATCCTCAGGCGGTTCAATCCGCGCTGGCCACGCCGATCTGGGTATGTCATCGCGTCCTGGGGCAAACATGATTATTATTGATTGCACGCCGGTCTCTACGGCGTTCGCCACGATCGATATTACTCAGCGAACTGAGAAGTGTCGATGAAATACCGCCAAGCGCCCAGACGCTCCTTAATGATTGACCATTTTCGGCAATCAGCGCATCGAAAAAGCGGCAATTAATACGCGATTAAAACCACCGCCGGTGAACCAGGCGACTCAAGGCGAAACACGATTGCATTCGACAAAAGAACCATCGCAGGCCGCGGCTCGCTTCGATACTGTTCAAACCGTTTTTCAACCGGCTTTCAATCTGCTCCAACCCGCCTCATTCTATTTCTCTCTCACGAGGACACAGGACGATCATGGCTCAATCCGATCTAGCTGCCCGCCAGGCCGGCATCGCGGCCGAAATGCACGTCGCATCCGAGTTCGACGCACACCGTGAAATCGAGCGCCGGGTCAATTTTCTGGCGGACTATCTGCGCAGCAGCCGCCTGAAAACTTATGTGCTCGGCATTAGCGGCGGCGTCGATTCGACGACGGCCGGGCGTCTTGCGCAACTCGCGGTCGAGCGTTTGCGCGCAAACCATTACGACGCGCGTTTCGTCGCCGTCCGGCTGCCTTACGGCCAACAACGCGATGAAGCCGATGCCCTACAAGCATTGAGTTTCATTCGCGCCGACGATAATCTGGCTATCGATATCAAAGCGGCGGCCGATGCAATGCTCGAGGCGCTCGATAAAAGCGGCGTGTCGTTCAAGGACGAATCGCAGCGGGATTTCGTGCACGGCAATATCAAGGCGCGCCAGCGGATGATCGCGCAATACGCGGTGGCGGGTGCCCGCTCGGGCGTCGTGATCGGCACGGACCACGCGGCTGAATCGGTGATGGGCTTTTTCACGAAGTTCGGCGACGGCGGCGCCGACGTGCTGCCGCTCGCCGGGCTCAGCAAGCGCCGCGTGCGCGCGCTCGCGAAAACGCTCGGCGCACCCGACGAGCTGACGCACAAGGTGCCGACCGCCGACCTCGAGATGCTGCGGCCGCTCCGTCCCGACGAAGACGCGTACGGCATCCCGTACGACGAGATCGACGATTTTCTCGAAGGCAAGCCGGTCAGCGATACCACGCGTGACGTGATCCTGCAGTTTTACGACGCGACGCGTCACAAACGGGCGCTGCCTTATACGCCGTTCGACTGGCCGGCGCCGTCGGATAAATCGGTTTGACCGCGGCGCTCACCGTGCTTCCGGCGGTTCGCCGCTGAACAGATCGGCGCTCGCTTCGAGCGGCTGGCCGCCCAGATGCTTGCCATGTATCTGCCGCGCGATCACGTCGCCGACATACGGCACGCTGGCGTCGAGTTCGACCGTCGCGTAGGCGCCGGGCTTGCCGGCGTCCACGACTTCGACGTGTTTCGCGTAGCGGCCGAGTTCGCGTTCCAGAAATTCCCGCACTTCCTGCTCGCTGCACGATTCGGCGATGTTGCGCACGGTCAGGTTCATGCGGCCCGCCCAAGAGCGAGCCATGACAAATACGAGGTCATCGTTCAAATCTCCTGCGCGAATATCGTTTGCGGGTACCAAAGCCGGACAGGGAAGCGCGGGGTGCCGGCTGAGCCGGCAGCGCCCGCGCGCAGCTTGCTTGCGCTACTTCGCGACCCGTGCCTGCAGTGCACGGATCCGCCCGAGCGCCTGTGCGTTCGACACCGTTTCCTGGTACATCTGCGCCAGATCGGCTTTCAGCGCGGTGCGCGACCCGCCATCGAGATACACCATATGCCCTGATGGATAGAATCGCGCCGACAGGTTCTGCCGTACCTGCTGACTGACGAGCGGCATCTGCTGCAAATCGAGGACGGTCTGATAGAACGGTGTAACGAAATCGAAGAAGCCGTTGGCCGACAGCACCTTCAGGTCGGGATTGAGCGCCATCACGGCCGCAAGGTCGCCGGCCGTGTACAGAATGATATTGCCCTTATCGTCGACGCCCTTCTGTGCGCCAGTCGGATCGATATGGCTGAAATCCCAGTACTTGAACGCCTGATCGTTGAGGTCCGTAAACGACGAGTTCGACGTGTACTTCAACTGCTCGTTCAGATACACGTTCCACATCGTCGTATAGACGCCTGTGACCGCGGTCATCGTCGGATCGTTGCCGCCGGAGTTCGGGTCGATCTTGCCGGCGATGCCGGTATCGATCGCGGTCACGCGGCCGTCGTAGGCGCCGAGTGCGAGGCCTTGCGACTTCAGCAGCGTGGTCAGGAACAGCGAGTTGCCGCGGCTGTCGTAGCCCGCGATGTCGAGACTCCAGGCGAGCAGCGTCGTTTTGTCGATGCCGGTGTATTCGCTGAGCTTCTCGACGGTCGTGGAGTCGGTGGTCGGAAACTTGCGCAGCGCGTCCAGGTAATCCGTGCGCGCGAACTGCGCGACCTCCTCGGCGAACGTGCCGAGATCGGTCGGCCGCGGCGCGACGCCGAGCTTCTTGTGATACCACGCGTCCGCGGCCGCCGTGGGCAGCGCGCCGACCGGGTTGCCCGATTGCGTGTAATCGAGAATCGACGACTGCAGCGTAATGCCGTTCAGATCGACCCCATCCTCGTGCAGCCGATATGCGAGCACGCAGCTGCGCGCCGTGCCATAGGACTCGCCGAACAGATACTTGGGCGAATTCCAGCGGTTGTTCTTCGTCAGGAAACGCTTGATGAACTGCTTGATCGAATCCGCGTCCTGATCGACGCCCCAGAAGTCGCGGTTCTTCTTCGGCGCGATCGCCGCCGAATAGCCGGTGCCGACCGGGTTGATGAACACGAGGTCGCTCCTGTCGAGCAGACTGTCCGGATTGTCTTCGAGAGAATACGGCGCGGGCGGGGTGAAGCCTGGCATCGAGGTCTTGATGCGGCTCGGCGCGAATGAGCCGAGCAGCACGAATACCGACGACGACCCCGGCCCGCCGTTATAGAAGAACGTGACCGGCCGCGTTTCTTCCTTCTGGTTGTCCTGCGTGAAGGCGACGTAAAACATTCGCGCCGACGGCTGCGAGCTGCTCGGATCGACGATCACCAGATGGCCCGCGGTGGCCGTGTAGTTGATCTTGTGCCCGCCGATCGTGACCGAATGATGCGTGATCGCGGCCGTTTCGACTGTTTCGGTGACCGAATCGTCGGGTCCGTTGCCGTAGGCTACCGGATCGAAGAACGGCTGGTCGCCGGCCTTGTGCGGCGCGTTGGCGGCGGTGGCCGCGCCTGCTGTGGCGGTGGCGGTGGCGTGCGTACTGTGCGGCGAAGGCTGATTACCGGAAGCTGATTCTGTATTCGTCATGATCGCTCCAAGGGTTCGTTTTACGTGCCGTGCGTGCTCGTCCCTGCGTCTCGTTGTTGTTTATCGTGCGCTGTGTTGCAGACTATAGTGCGGCCGCCACCTTCTCGCCATTGGGACTACCAAGGCCCGTGCAGGCGTCCCATCCCGGCGCCGCCGCGAAGCTGCCGTTGCTGCCCTGCGTGATGTCGTTGCACACGCCCGGCGCCTTGTATAGCTTCGCATTGACGAAACCGGCCGGCTGCCCCTTCGCCGCGTTGATGCGCGCGATCAGCGCCGCCCACAGCGGCGCCACCGCGCTGGTGCCGCCCACCACCGTTTGCGCGCCGTCGACCAGCACCTCGTAGCCGGTCAGCGGCGACGCATCGCCTGCGACGTCCGGCACGCCGCGCCCGCTGAGCGGCTGGCTGCCGCCGCCCGTCGACGTGGCCGACAAACCCTGCTGCCACGCGGGCACGGGAAAGGCAGTGCTGACGCCGCCGCCGCTCGCGCCGCCCAAATCGCCGTCATTCCACACGACCTCGCTCGTGATCGACGAACCGGACGTTGTCAGGTGAGTGCCGCCGCAAGCGAGCACATACGGGCTCGAGGCCGGGAAGTCGACCTGGTCGCCGCCGCCCGATCCGTCGCTCGACCCGCTGTCGCCCGAGGCCACGCAGATCGTCACGCCGAGCGCCGCCGCCGACTGCAGCACGCTGTTGAGCGCCTGCATCGACTGGCCGGTCCAGACCGATTCCGGCGCCCCCCAACTGATCGAGATCACCGACGGCTTGTTTGCCGTGTCGTGCACCGCGCGGCTCACCGCGTCGATGAAGCCGGCGTCGCTGTTCTGGGTGAAGTACACGGCGATGGCCGCGCGCGGCACGATCGCACCGACGATCTCGATGTCGAGCGTAACTTCGCCGTCCGGCCCGTTCGGGTCGCCGCTCGGCTGGTTGCCGGCCTGATCGACGCCGACGGCAGTCACGGTCGGCTCGCTCACGCCGAGGCTCGCGAAATAGGTCTTCAGGTCCGATGCGTTATAGCCGCCGCCGAGCTCGATGATGCCGACGCACTGGCCGGCGCCGTCGCCTTGCGGAAACTGATAGAGCGACGCGAGCTGCGGCGGCGTGTACGACACCTGGCGTGCGCGCGCCGGCACGAACGGCGGCCGGATGCGGAAGTACGGCCGCGCCTGCGGCCGGTTGTCGAGTCCGAGCACCGCTTCGACGATGCCATGCAGATCGTCGGGCACGCTGATGGTGCCGGTGCGGCCACGGAACGGCCCAGCTACGTGGTGCTGGTAACGTTCGAGCTTGACCTCGAAGGCGCTCTCGAACTGCGCGATCGTGCCGCCTAGCACCACCGTGCGTGCCGACGGGTCTTCGCGCACGACGGCGAGCCCATGCGCACCCGCAAACGCGCGAACCTTCGCGATGTCCTCGGGCGCAGCGCCGTAGTCTTTGGCGAGCGCCTCACGCGACAGCGGCTTCACGCTCGGGTCGTCCGCGGCGATGCGGCTCATCAATGCGTCGAACTGCGCCTGCTGCTGACGGCGCAGCATCACGAAGACCTCGATCCGCTCGGCGGGATCGCATTGCCCGATGACCTTCGTACCCTTCTCGACGTGCCGCTCGCTGCCCGGCAATGGATGCTTGGTGACCATGGTGTCGACTCTCCTGTTGGCGGGGCGGCGCGCCCGATCGCATGCGGCCGGACGGCCCCACGATGGGCAAGCACGCCACGCACCTGCACGGGGCGCGTCGTTTGGCACGATACGCGGCAGGCGGGTTGTTCAAGAACTTCGTTCCACCGTCCGACCCAAGCATTCGAACACAGTTCCGGCGCGCGTGGCAGTCGTCCGAATCGCCAGTGTGCCGCGAGGAGGCGACACGCTATGATGCTGAAGCGGCATTTCCGCCGTTTCATTGCCGCGCGCCGCCTGTGCGCAAGGTCGAGAAATCAGAGGAACCTATGTCAATTTCGATGTATCAAGCATCAGTGCCTGTGCTGATCCGCGGCCTCACGAATCTGCAGGCCATCCTCGGCAAAGCCGAGGCGCACGCCGCCGCAAAGCAGATCGAGCCTTCGGTGTTCACGAACGCGCGGCTCGCGCCGGACATGCTGCCGCTCGTGCGCCAGGTATATATCGCGAGCGACACCGCGAAGGGTTGCGCGGCGCGCCTCGCCGGCGTCGAGCCGCCAAAGTTCGAGGACGTCGAGCAGACTTTCGACGAATTGCAGGCCCGTATCCAGAAAACGATCGATTACCTGAAGGAATTCAACGCGGCGCAGTTCGACGGTTCGGAAAGCCGCACGATCACGCTGAAACTGCGGCCGGGTCCGATCGAATTCACGGGAGTGTCATATCTGTTCGGTTTCGTGCTGCCGAACTTCTATTTCCACGTCACGACTGCATACGACATCCTCCGTCATAACGGCGTCGAACTCGGCAAGCTCGATTATCTGGGCGGGATGCAGCAGTAAGGCAACTGGCGGGCCGCCGCGCGTGCGCGCGGTCGCCTGTGCTGGCGCGCCGGCGCGGTGGCCGGCTGCGCTATCGGCTTTATCAACACAATCACCGGGTCCTGCGCGGTCGGCGTCGCCGGCCGTCAGCCCAGCCAACTCACGCCAACGCCACGTCTCAATCCAGAGAAAGCCGCAGCGCAAACCCGATCAACGCAGCCGAAAACGTCCAGCGCTGCACCGTCTGCGCGAACGGATGCGAGCGCATCCAGCGGGCGATGCGCGCGGCGCCGATTGCATACAGCGCGTCGAAGCATGCGCCGATCACGAGCAGCACGACGCCGAGTTCGATCATCTGCCACGCTACCGGCCCCGAGCCGGGCCGAACGAATTGCGGCAACAGCACCGAGCAGAACAGCAGCGCCTTCGGGTTGAGCAGATTCGTCAGCAGACCTTTGACGAACGCGGTGCGCAACGGCCGCGACCCATTGCCCGCGTCGCTCGAAGCAGGGGATTCCACTCGCGGCGCGTGGGCGTCCTGTTTGTCACGGGCACCAGCGGGCAACGCAAAGCCAGGCGAGCGAAAGATCTGGATTCCAACCCAGGCGAGATAGACCGCACCGGCGTAGCGCACCGCATCGTACAGCCACGGCGCATTGCGCAAGAGCGCCGCCATCCCGCACGCCGACAGCGTCACATGCGTCGCGCGCGACACGCCGAGCCCCGCGGCAGCCGCAAGGCCGCTGCGCACGCCGCGCGCAATGCTGGTTTGCAGGACCAGCGCCATGTCCGGCCCGGGTACCGCATAAACGGCGACCAATGCCGCCACATAGACGGCTAGCAGGTGAGCGGAAATCATCGGAGCCTCCTTCTTGCTAGAGACTCCATGTTGCTATCGGACGCGGAGGGTTTGCTGGCGAAGTTCGGCCCCGCGTGCGTCAAAAATAGCGGAACGCGCTAAAATTCTCCTACCGCATAGCGCTATCCCCTCCCCCGAAAAAGCCAGCTAACGACCATGTCCGCCGACGCCCTCGACAAGATCGACCGCGCAATCCTCGCCGCGCTGCAAAACGATGGCCGGATGTCGAATGCGCGTCTCGCCGAGACGGTCGGCCTCAGCGAGACGCCGTGCGCACGGCGTCTGAAACGCCTGGAGAACGATGGTTATATCGACCGCTACCGCGCGGTGCTGTCGCGCGGCGCGCTTGGGCTGGGCGTGATTGCGTTCGTGCTCGTGCGCTTCGCCGTCCACGACCGCGTGGTGGCCACGCGCTTCGAGCGCGAGGTACAGGCCATCCCGCGTATCCTGTCGTGCCACAACGTATCGGGCAGCGCCGACTACATCCTGCAAGTCGTCGCGCGCGACCTCGATGACTACGGCACGTTCATGCGCGATCAACTGCGCGGTCTGCCAGGCGTGACGTCGGTGGAATCGGCGTTATCGTTGCGCGAAGTGAAAGCGTATGAGGCGCTGCCGCTCTCCTGACCGCGAACATGGCATAGTCACCTTTTCCTCCTGCGGAGCGGCGCGAGCCGTTCCGAGGCAACCCGACGACCCCGGAGTACTCATGGATCACGACAAGGCGCGAGCCGAAGAAACCGCCGCAATGGAACGCGTATTGACCGCGACCAAGCGCGTGCAAACGGCGTTCGCGTCGCTGCAATCGCAATTTCCGCCGGCCGGCAGCGGCCAACCCTCGCAATTTGCGTTGCAGACTTTCGACGCCGCGCTGCAGGAGCTCGAAGACGCGCAGGCCGCGTTCGACGAAATGCTCGGCGATCTGCTCGACGGCAATCGTTGAGCGCCCGCAAACCGCGCGCCGGCGCTCGGCCGGCCCTCTACCGCATGCGCCTCAACGCGCGTCCGTCTCCACCACCGGCTCGCAGAGAATCGGAAAGTTGACCGAGTTCGCGACATAGCACTTCTGATGCGCGACGTGATGCAGATGCGTGGCCAGCTCGACGTCGCCGCCCGCGCGGATCGTCACGCGCGGGCGCAGCACGATCTGCGAGAAGCGGCCTTCCTGAGCGGTATCGAGCATCGTGCCTTCGGCGTCGTCGCGATAGTCGAGCACGACGATGCCCGCGTCCGAGCACAGATGCAGATACCACAATTTGTGACACGCGCTCGCCGATGCGACCAGCAGATCCTCGGGACTCCAGCGCGTCGCGTCGCCGAGAAACGCCGGATCCGACGAACCCGGAATGTCGGGCTTGCCGCCCGAAGAGATCACATGATTGCGGCCGTAGTCGCGGTAGCCGGACGTGCCGCTGCCGCGGTTGCCTGTCCATTGCACCGAAACGCGGTACTTGTGCTCGCCGTATGCCATTCGCTTCTCCTGTGGTCGTATCGGACCTGCATTCTATACGCGGCCCACTAGCGCGGCGGCGCCGCGCGGCCGGTCACGTTCGGCGCGCGCGGGTCGGGACTCATGTAGAGCGCCGTGCCGTTCGCGCGCATATCATTGGGCGCGCGGTCGGAGCCGGTCCCGCCGCCCGAGCCGAGGCCATACGTGCCGCCCGCCGACATGCCGGGGCTTGGCATGGCAGTCGGACTGACGCCGGTACCCATTCCCATCCCGCCGCCGGCGGCCGCGTTGCCGGTGGCGGCGGACGCATTGGCGCGCGCGTTGGTGCCCGCATTAGTCGCGCTTCCGCCACTGCCGTAATTGCCCAGTTGCTGTGCCTGGATCTTCCCCGCGGCCCCCACGGTCATCAGTGCCGCAAGCAAAGCCAGCCGCACGATCCCCATACTTGTCCTGTTCATACCCACCTCCAGCACATCGAGATCCGCCGAGCTACCAGGTCTATTCTGAGCCGATCGCCCGAGCGCTGCAGCGGCGCGCTGCCGCCCGCGCCCACGGTATGTCCGTGCGCGTTATGATCGGTCGTTACGCCAGAACGGCCGATCGCGCACGATGGAGCACGCCTACATCCACCTTTTGCATCTGCTCGCCGGCCACGCGTCGTGGATGCTCGCGGTCGTATTCCTCGCCGCTTTTCTCGAAGCGATCGCGGTGATCGGCACCTTCATCCCCGGCAGCACCGCGATGTTCCTCGCGGGCGCGCTGACCGGCACCGGCTCGTTGAGCCTTGCCTGGGTATTCGTTTGGGCGATCGTCGGCGCGGTTGCCGGCGACGGCCTCAGCTTCTGGCTAGGCGATCGCTACAAGGAGCGCATCGTCCTGCTGTGGCCGTTCCGCTCGCATCCCGAGGTGCTCGACGCGGGGCGGCGCTACTTTTTGAAGCACGGCGCGAAGAGCGTCGTGCTCGCCCGCTTTCTCCCCCCGTTGCGCGCGATCGTGCCGGTCGTCGCCGGCATGATGAACATGGGGCCGCTGCGCTTCTTCGCAATCAACGTACTTTCCGCGCTGCTGTGGGCGCCCGCGCATATCCTGCCCGGCGTCGTGTTCGGTGCGTCGGTGCTGCTCGCGGGCGCGGTATCGTTCCGGCTCGTCGTGATCATCGCGATGCTTTTGTGCATCGTGTGGCTCAGCTTTCGCGGCGCGGGCTTTCTGGTGTCGCACGCGAACGCGTGGTCGAGCGCGGCGGGCCGTCACCTCGGACGGTGGGCATGCCGCCATCCGGGTCCGCTCGGGCGCGCCGCGCGTCGCATACTCGATCCGGACACGCCCGATGCGACCCACCTCCTGCTGACATCGCTGATCGTACTAGTGGCCGGCGCGCTTTTCGTGGGGGTCCTGGAGGACGTCGTCAGCGGTGATCCGCTGACCATCATCGACCTGTCCGTCTATCACTTCCTGCAATCGGTGCGCACGCCGTGGGGCGACACGGTCCTCGCGTCGCTCGCGACGCTCGGCAGCGGTATCACGCTGACCGTGCTGGTCGTGACGGTCACCCTATGGATGATCTGGGAGCGGCGCTGGCGCACGATCACCTACTGGCTCGCGGCAGTTGCGTTTTCGCAGCTGCTGATTCTCGGCCTGCAATTCGCGATGCGCCGCGCGCCACCCAATGAGCTGATGGCGAGCCAATACGTGTTTCCGAGCAATCACGTCGCCGCGACGGTGATCGTCTACGGCTTTCTCGCCTTCCTGCTCGCGCGCCGGGTCGGCAGGCTCGAAGGCGTGCTGGTTGCGGGGGCGAGCATCATCGTCGTGATCGTGGTCGCGCTCGCGGGCGTCTACTTCGGCCGCTACTGGGTGTCCGACGCGATCGGCGGCGCGGCACTCGCGTATGCGTGGGTCGCGCTGATCGCGTTGACGGCGATGTGGCGGCACCCGCAGCCGCCGCCACAGCGTCGATTCATGCCGCTTCTGGTGCTCGCGATCATCGCGGTCAGCGTCGGCCTGCAACTCGGGCTCGCGATGCCGACGCCGCCGGACAGCGCGCCGCAACCGCCGCCCGTGCAACTGACCCAGGCGCAGTGGAAGCTTTCCGGATGGAGGCGCCTGCCGTGCTTTCGCTCCGACATGGGCGGCGATCGCAAGGAGCCGCTGACACTGCAATGGGTCTCGCAGCCCGCTTCGATCCGCGAGCAGTTGCGCGCGCAGGGCTGGGTCGAGGGCACCGACGTGTCCGCGCACAGCCTGCTGTCGCTCGCCTCGCCCGATGTCGCCGCGGTGTCGCTGCCGGTGCTGCCGAAGCTGAACAACGGCGTGCCGTCGTCGCTGGTGTTCATGCGGCCCGGTGAATCGCGCGAGGAACGCTACGTGCTGCGCTTCTGGCCGAGCGGCTACGCGGTCGACAACGGCACCTCCGCCGCGCCGCTATGGGTGGGCGCGTTCGTGCACGAGCGGCTGACCCGGCTATCCTGGCCGCTGAACATTCTGCGCATCGACCGCGAGGTAGGCCCGTTCAACGCCCGCGCCAAAGCGGCTGCCGGGCTCGGTGCGACGGTCGTCGCCGAGGTCGATTGTCACGGCGTGCCGGTGTCGCTGCTCGTCTCCCCGACGCAGTGAACGGCCTCTGCCTGTATGTCATTGGCAAAATGGACTAAAACCAGATGGCGGGAGCCGGCGTCCATTGCCGTATCCTCTCTGAAACACGGCGGTTCTGGTTTGGTATCCCATTGACCGGTTTGAAGATATCGTCTCATTGCGACCCGACCTCGTAGACCAATAGGAGCTCCGCGTGCGGAATCGATTGATGTCTCGCGTGAAGAACGACCGCCAGTCTGTCATACGCAGCCACCGCTCGCGTGTTTCCCGATTATCTTCCAGTCCGCTTTCCAGCTCGTTTTCCAGACTGCTCCCCAGCCTGTCGCTATGCATGAGCGCGCTGGTGCTCGGCAGCTACGCCGCGTATGGCGTCGCTGGGGTTTCAATATTGCGTCCGCCGCGCGAAGCGAGGTCCGACGAACCGCTCGTGGTGACGATCGTGTACACCGGCGACGCTCCCTCCGGCACGTCGGTCGACGTGCCTCGCACCCTCAGCGTAACGCTGACCAACGGCGAGGCCCTGCCGAGGGCCGTACTGCTCACGCGCGAATCCGGCGCGCCCGAGCATGTGCGGCTCGCGGCCGGCGAGATGAAGGCGGTCAGCTATAGCGCGCCGTGGCCCGAGTGGGCGCGCGGTGCGCTTCGCGTCGACGTGCCCGGCGTCGACGTATCGCCTTCGGTGGTCCTGCTCACGCGCATGCCTCGCAACGCGGCGACGGCCAGTGCCGCAACGGCCGCACCCGTACCGCTTGCGATCGCGCCGGCCGAAGGGCCGACGACCGGCAACGAGTCGATCGCCTCGCAAATGCCGCCTTCGACCGTGAAGCCCTCGAATTCGCTGGTGCCGGACCTCGGCACCTTCCTCCTTGGGCGGCTTTCGCCCTACCAACCCATGTACTTCGCCGATGGCTGGGACTCGTCGGACAACGGTCTTGCCAAATTCCAGGTCAGCTTCAAGTTCCGCTTCGTTTTGCCCGATGATCCGCGCTCACGCGGTCTTCTCGACAATCTCTATTTCGCCTATACGCAGACTTCGCTCTGGGATATCCGCGGGCATATGAACCCGTTCTACGACACGAGCTACATGCCCGCGCTTTTCTACTACCTCGAGGACACCGGGTGGCGGACCGGCTGGTTCACCCGGATGGGCGTCGAGACGGGCTACGAGCACGAGTCGAACGGGACCGCCGGTCCCGGGTCGCGCGGCATCGACATTGTGTACGCGAAGCCGATTTGGGATTTCGGCGACCTCAACGCCAACCACTTCACCGTTGCACCGAAAATCTACGGGTACGTGCACAAACAGGACACGAATTCGGATATCGCCAACTATCGCGGCTATGTCGACCTGCTGGTCAAATATGGCAGTCCGGACGGCTGGCAGCTCGCGACCACTTTGAGAAAGGGCACGAAATCGACCTATGGAAGCGTCGACGTGCAATTTACCTACCCGCTCGCCAAGCTGTTCGGCAGTGCTTGGGGCGGATATCTGTTTCTCAACTATTTCAACGGCTACGCGGAAGATCTTCTCGCTTACAACCAGCATCGCTGGGCCGCGCGAATTGGCTTCGCCGTGTCGCGATGACTCGCCCAGCACGAATGCCGTCGCCGGTGTTGACGGGCGGCGCAGCGCTCCACTCGGCGCGTGTCGGCTTCGGCAGATATTGTTCGCGCATCGCCTGATTGGCTTCGAATCCGTCGCACGCGAGCACGACGCCGCGTGCAGCGTGGATGCTGACGGGGCGCCCCCTCAGCTCACGATCACCCCCGTCACGCGCCCGCCTTCCGAGTGCAACGAACGCATCGGCATGCCGAGCCAGAGTTTGACGCGCCGTTGCGCGAGCGCCGTCCGCATGCTTCGCGAGATAGGCGCCCCTCTTCGGCCCGTTCTCGAGATACACGTCGATGCGTTGCTCGTCGAAGTCCTCGCCGACGACATCGCGCAGCTACGTCACCGCTTCGTCGTAGGTATCGCTGCCGCCAAGCGCGGCGAGCTCCGAAGTGCGGCACGCGAATCCATTGTTTTTCGTTACGATACCGTGCAGTTGCGGTGCGAACGCAGCTCGAATGCGCGTGGCGGCGCATGCGGGCGAGACCGAGGAAAGCAACGACCGTTTCCCCCCACCACCAGCCTTAAAGGTCTCTTGATGAATCCTGATTCCTCCATCGTTAGCGCCTTCGCGCCGGCCGGGAAGTTGCGCGCATCGATCAACCTCGGCAATCCGGTGCTTGCCAGGCGCGGATCGAGCGACGCGCAAGCCACTGGTGTTTCAGTCGACCTTTCGCGCGAGCTTGCCGCACGCCTGCAAGTCGAACTTGAACTCGTCGTTTTCGACACGGCTCGCAAATCGGTCGAAGCTGTTTCCGAAGGCAGCGCGGATATCGGTTTCTTCGCTGTCGATCCGGTCCGCGGCGCTGAAATCGCGTTCAGTGCGCCTTACATCCTCATCGAGGGCCGGTATCTGGTGCGCGACGATTCCCCCATCACGGAAAACGCTCAGGTCGATATCGCCTCGAACCGTATCGCCGTGGGCCAGGGCACGGCATACGACCTGTTCCTGACTCGTGAGATCAAGCACGCAAGCCTCGTGCGCACCGCCTCTTCACAGGTGGTCGTGCAGACCTTTCTCGACGAGAAGCTAGAAGTCGCAGCGGGCGTGAAACAGGTGCTCGAAGCGGAACTGGCAAAGGCACCCGGTCTGCGCATGCTTGGCGAGCCGTTCATGGTCATCCAGCAGGCGATGGGCGTGCCGAAGACGCGCGGCGGGCAAGCTGCCCGCTTCCTTGCAGAGTTCGTCGAGGACATGAAGCGCAGCGGCTTCGTCGCGTCGGCTATCGCGCGCAATGGAGTGGCGGGCGCGTCGGTCGCGCCGCCGGTGTGAACGGGCAGGCCCGGTACACGACAGAGCCGGTGCTACCGGCCGCAACGGGCCATTCGGTTGCCTTGATCGGACGGCCGCTTCCAGTGCGCTTACTCCTGTTCATTCACTGTCGTGCGTTGTCGCGTCAGCGCCGAAGCGCTCGACCATAAATTCGATAAAGCTCCGCAGCTTCGGCGACATCTGTCGCTCACGCAGATACAGCAGGTTCAGCGGCCGCGCGGGGGCGACAAACTCCGGCAGCACTTCGATCAGCCGCTTCGCGCGCAGATCGTGGGCGACAAGAATCTCAGGCAGCATGACGATACCGAGGCCGCGCAACGCCGCTCGTCGCAACGCGTCCGCATTGTCGATCTTCAACCTGCCGTCGACGGGCACGCTCACTCGTCCTTGCGGACCTTGCAGGATCCATTCGGGCTGCGCGGCGTACCATTCCGAGCGCGGCGGAAACGCGTACGTCAGGCATTGATGCGACCGCAGCGCGTCGGGCGATGACGGCGCGCCCCGCGTTTTCAGATACGCACCTGACGCACACAGCACAAGCCGGTAAGGCCGCAGACGCCGCGCCACGAGATCCGGATTGCCCAGCGCGCCTACGCGAACCGCCGCCTCGAAGCCGTCGCCGATCAGATCCGAGAGTGCGTCGGTGACGACGATGTCGAGCTTCACCTCGGGATAGCGCTCACAGTAATCGGCGATTGCCGGAATCAGGCATTCGTTGCTGAAGACGATGGGCGCGGTTACGCGCAGGCGTCCGCGTGGCGTTGCGAGATGGTCGAGCGCGAGCCTTTCCGAATCGTCGATCAGGCCGAGGATCGCGACGCATCGTTCGTAGTAGACCTCGCCGAAGGCGCTGAGCTTCTGCCTGCGCGTGGTGCGATGGATGAGTCGCGCGCCAAGCCGCGTTTCCAGCGCCTGAAGGTAATTGCCGACCATCGTCGGCGATAGGTCGCACGCCACCGAGGCCGCCGTCAGGCTGCCGGTTTCGACTACACGCACGAAGACGGTCATCGCTTTGAGAAGGTCCATTCCCCAATAGTACTGGGTTCTGTAGCCATTGGGTGCGCGTTTATCAATAGTGGTTTGTGAAATACAGTCTGCCGCATGCGATGAACGCGGCCCATCCCGGTCCGGCTCGCTCCACTTCATGCTCGCGGAACATGCTCAGATCCCACAATTCATCGGCCCGCTCATCGCGTCTCGCCTTGCTCGCGACGAGTCTCGGCTTCGTCATCGTCTGTCTCGACGTCACCGTCGTGAATGTCGCCCTCGCACGAATCCGCGATAGCCTCGCCATCAATTCCACGGCACTCGAATGGGTCGTCAACGCGTACACCCTTGCATTCGCCAGTCTGCTGCTGTCGGCCGGCGCGCTGGCCGACCGGTTCGGCGCACGGCGCGTGTTCATCGCCGGCCTTGCGGTGTTCACCTGCGCATCGGCCACGTGCGGGCTGTCGGGCGCCACGGCGGCGTTGATTGCGTCGCGCGTGTTGCAAGGCGTCGGCGCGGCGTTGTGCGTGCCATCGTCACTGGCGCTGCTCGGCGCAGCGTTTCCGGAGCCGCATGCGCGGGCGAAGGCCGTCAGCATCTGGGCGGGCACGGCCGCGCTCGCGCTGGGTGCCGGTCCGCTGGTCGGCGGCGTGCTGGTCGACCGTTTCGGCTGGCCAGCGATTTTTCTGATCAACCTGCCGATCGGCATTGCCGGCATCTGGCTCACAGTCGCTCATGCGCCCGACACCGTGCGCCGCGCGGGGCGTCGCATCGATCTGCCCGGGCAGACGCTTGCCGTCATCAGCCTGGCCGCCCTGACGTATGCGGTTGTCGAAAGCGGTAGGCGAGGATGGACGAGCGCGACCGTGACGGCGGGACTCGCCGTGGCTGTCGTAACCGGCGCGCTGTTCGTCGTGGTCGAGGCACGGCATCCGCAGCCGCTGTTACCGCTCACGCTGTTCCGCAATGCCGCGATGAACGTCAGTGCGATAACGGGGCTATCGCTGAATTTCGGCTACTACGGACTCATGTTCGCGATGAGTCTGTTTTTCCAGAACGCGCGGCACGACACGCCGCTCGAAACCGGCCTTGCGTTCCTGCCCATGACGGCGGTCGTGACCGTCGCGAACGTTGTATCTGGCACGCTCACTGCGCGTTTTGGTTATCGCCTGCCGATGGCTTTCGGTCAGGCGCTGGCGGCGGTGGGCTATCTTGCGCTGGTGTTCGTGCAGGCGGACAGCAACGCTCTCGCGGTGGCGTTGCCGTTGCTGGCAGTCGGCGTCGGGGTGGCGCTTGCAGTGCCGTCGATCAATACGGCGGTGCTGACGCACGTCGGACCGTCGAGTATCGGCATTGCGTCGGGCGTACTGAATACCGCGCGCCAGATCGGTGGCGTGGTGGGTGTCGGCGTGTTCGGTTCGCTCGTGCGACCGGAACTCAACGATCTCGCCGAAGGATTGCATGTCGCTGCGATGCTGGCCGTCGTCGTGACGCTATCAAGCCTCCTGACCGTATTGCTGGGCTTGAGGACGTCCGGATCACTAGTCACGGACGGCGCTGGCTAAAGGCGCTGTCCAACGCGGTGTGGATCACCGCTTCGGCTTGCGCCGCGCCGCCTTCCGTGCCCGAGCTTCACGGCGGTGGCGCTTCGCGGCGGCACACCGAGAGCACCAGTTGCCTGAGCCAACGGTGCACAGGGTCGACTTCCAGCCGCGGATGCCACATCTGCGACACCGTGATTCTTTCCGTCGCGACCGGCAATTCGAACGCGCACACGGAGTTGCAAGCGATACCTGAGTCATGACCTCGATGCCCGACGTGAGCGCCGATGAAAGACGCCGGCACCAGCGCGATCAGATCCGAGCTTCGCGCCACCGCCAGCGCGGCGGGAAAGCTCGGCACGATCGCCACGATGGTTCTTTGCAGACCAGACGCGGCGAGCGCGCGATCCACGGGGCCGTGCGCGCTCTCGTGCCGTGACGCGACCACATGTCCGAACGCGACGTATCGCCCGGCGCTGATTTCGCCTTCGCATTCGAGCGGATGGCCCTTCCTCACGCCCCCCACGAAACGATCGCGAAACAGTGCCTGCAAGCGCACCTCCGGCCCCATCTCGCCTGGGACGCCGATCTCCAGATCGGCTGAACCGTCGCGCAGGTGCGCCGGACTCTTTTCCGGCTTCGGCGCAAAGCGCAGGCACACCTGCGGCGCGACCGCCGTTACCGCTGCGATCAGCGGCGCGCCGAATGCTTCGACGAAGCCGTCGTTGGCGCGGATCGTGAAGGTTCGCCGCAGTGTGGCGAGATCGGGTTCGGCATGCGAGGGCCGCAGCACCGCGCGCGCCTCATCGAGCGCCGTGCGGGTGCGTTCACGAATCTTCTGCGCGGTGGGCGTCAGGACCATATCGCGTCCCGCGCGCACTAGCAGCGGATCGCCGGTGGCTTCGCGCAGCCGGGCGAGCGTTCTGCTCATTGCCGAGGCGCTCAGCCCCAGGCGGCGCGCGGCGCGCGCGACGCTCGCCTCGGCCAGCAGCATGTCGAGCGCGGTCAACAGGTTCAGGTCGATTTCCGGCATGCCCGATCCTAACACCGCAGTGCGACCGAACCGCGCGGAGAAGGCGTCCGCTGCAGGTTAACAATGCAGTCGGCGCGTCTTCCGCCGATTCGTGGGCATCGCTATATTTTTCTACAACCAACGGACAGCTACGTCATGGAGAGCCATAGCCGATGCAAACCGAACTTCAGCAAAAAACCGTACTACTGATCGGCGCCTCGCGCGGTCTCGGATTCGCGATGGTCGAAGAATATCTCGCACGCGGCTGGCACGTGATCGCCACCGCCCGCCCCGATTCGATGGACAGGCTGCGCAAGCTTTCCGGCGCGCTCGAAATCGAAACGCTCGATATCACGGTGCCACAGCAGATCGCCGCTTTACGCGCTCGCCTTGCCGCTCGACGGCTCGATTTGCTGTTCGTGAACGCCGGTGTGAAGAACGACGACCGGGAGACCATCGCGGATGTATCGACCGACGAGTTCGTGCGCGTGATGGTGACCAACGCGCTGAGCCCGATGCGCGTGATCGAGGCGTTCGCCGATCTGGTCCAACCGCACGGCACGCTCGCCGTGATGTCGTCCGGACAGGGCAGCGTCGCGAATAACACCAACGGCAAGTACGAGGTCTATCGCAGCAGCAAGGCCGCGCTCAACATGCTGATGCGCAGCTTCGCCGCGCGCCACGCCGATGACTCGCGAACCTTGTTGTTGATGGCGCCGGGCTGGGTGCGCACCGACATGGGCGGACCCGACGCGCGACTCGGTATCGACGAGAGCATTCCGAACCTGGTGACGACGATCGACTCGCAGCAAGGCCGCGCGGGACTGCATTACCTGGATTATCTAGGCAGGGTCGTGCCCTGGTGAACGGTCTTCGCGACCCTCACTTGTCGCCGACCGGCGAGACCGGGCGCGTTCGCCGCACGACGTTCGCACTGTCCTCCGATTGCACACTCGGGCTGAAGACATAGGTCGCAAGGCCGATCACGAGCACGATCATCGTGAAGAGAAACAGTCGCGCGAAAATATCCGGTGCGGGCAGTCCCTCGCGGATGCCCCTCGCCGCGAGCCATCCGAAGCAATTGCTCGTCACGGCGACGCCGAGAAACACCATGCTGTTGAGTATGCCGAGCCGCAAGCCGAGGCTCGATGCGGCGGAGATCGCGCGGGCCTGCGACATCACGAGCGGATGAATCGCGCCGACACTGAACAGCACGCACACCAACGACGCGCTCAGCAGCGCGTTGTAAGACGGCAGCACCAGCAGCAGCGCCGCGGCCAGTATGCCGAGCGACAACCCGGCGAGCGACAGCGCCTTGACCGAAAACCTGCGCACCAGCAGCGGAATGATCAGCGATACGACCAGCGCCGAAACGCTCGCGGCAGTCATCACGCGTCCTCGCGCGACCGTGTCGAGAGCGAACACGTCCGCGAAATAGGGACCGCCCCATGAGGTTCTGAACGTTCCGCCCGCCGACAGCGCGAAGCAGACGGGCAACAAGGTGAGAAACGCAAGGTTGTTCGACCGCGCGTTGTTGCTCGCTCGCGTTCGCCTTGGCCCTTGCCCGAGATCCTTTCTTCGCGCCGCCGCGCGCGGGCGGCGCCAAAGCGAAGCGGTCACGGCCGCTGTCGTCAGGGCCATCGCCGCCGCGGCGACGCCCATCGCCGGCCGCCAGCCGATTTTCGTCGCGGCCCACGCCAGCGGCAATGCCGCGATCAGCGCGCCGAAGATGCCGATGCCGCTCGCGACAGTCACCGTTCGCACCTGGCGTTGACCATGACCGGCGACGAGCACATGGTTAAGCAGTCCCATGAAGATCGGCGCGCAGCCGAGGCCCAAAGCGGCCTGGGACGCCAGCGCCAGCACGGGATCGTGCGTCAATGGAAGCGTCGCCGCCCCGCCCGTTCCGACGCTCATGCAGAGGACGGTCGGCCGGCCGATGCCGAACCGGTCGAATGCAAGTCCGAGCGGTATCTGCGCGCAGGCGAAAGTGAGAAAGAACGCGCCCGCGAACAGACCGAACATCTTCTGCGTAAAGCCGTAGTCCGCGATCAGTTGCGGCGCGACTACCGCGACGTAGCTGCGGAAAAACTGACTCAACAGGTAGGCGAGCGTGAGAGTCCACAACGTGTAGTCGCGAGGGCGCTGACGAACCACTGCAAATCTCCGTCGGATCAAAGAGGCGTTCGTGACGACGCATAGTCCGCTGCACGACTAGCAGTCGATCGCGCCGGGTACACGCGGGGAAAAGCGCCTTCCAGGCCGTAGCAACCTGGGATTATCGCGCAAGGCCATGGACGGTTGAACGAGAGCTGGCGTTCGCAATGCGCGGATGTTGGTACGAATTCAGATCTCAACATTGTGGTGGACCTCGCTTTGCAGGCCCGGAAAATGCGTGGGTTGCGCGGGGCGGCGAAGTAGTTCATGTTCGAGGCTTGCGCGAACCTCATACGGCCTGCAACCCATGCACGACACGATTACCCGACTCAAGGAGATCGACCATGCGTGATACCGTCGCCAGCACCGAGTCCCGCTCCCTCAGCAAGTCTTACGGCTCGCATTTCGCGGTAGTCGATCATTACGCCCGGGCCGCCCAGCGCAGGCTCAGCAATTTCAGCGTGATGAACGTGCTGCGCACTTTTCCGCAGTTCATTCCGTGTAGCGAAGGAAGCTACAAGGCCAGAGCGAAGCTCACGGTCGATGCGATCAACCAGACGCTTCCTCTATTGAGCGACCTGGCGGCCTACGTCGGAAGGCCGCCGGCGCCCGTCATGGAAATCGCCGATTTTCCGGCCAACGACGAACAGCGGCAGGCCGCAAGCGCGCTGAAGGAGCGCCTCGACGCTCAAGGCAGCGACAAATCGAGCCATCACAGCTACCACCATCTGTACGGTGCGATCCTTGCGGATCGCCAGGCCATACGCTCGGTGATCGAAATCGGCATCGGCACCCATCATTCCGACACCGTTTCATACATGGTCAGAGGCGAGGCGGGCGGCTCGCTCAGGGCGTTCAGGGATTTTCTGCCTTTCGCGCAGATCTATGGAGCGGACATCGACCGCCGGGTTCTCTTCCAGGAGGAGCGCATTCAGACGTTCTTCGTCGACCAGACCGATCCAGCCACTTTCGAGCAGCTCGCAGGCTCAGTGGCTGGCGAATGCGATCTCATCATCGACGACGGTCTGCACTCTCCGCATGCCAACATCCAGACGCTGATATTCGGGTTGAAGAAGGTGAGGCTCGGTGGCTGGGTCGTGGTGGAAGACATCGGACATGAAGCGCTGCCCGTCTGGCAGGTCGTCAACGCGTTGCTTCCCGCCCGCTATCAGTCGTATATCGTCCACGAGCAGCACGCGCTTTTGTTCGCGGTGAAGCGCCTCGAATGATCCACGCGGGCTGTTCCGCGCGGTTCGAGGTACATGGCGCGGCACGCGAGTCGGGCCAGGCGTCACGTCCGCCTTTTCCGGCTACGTTTTCGGTCGCTCGACAAGCTGTCGTGGATTGCCGACGATCTGTTCAGGAATGATAGGTCGAGGGATTCGATGCTGACAGGTGGATGCTACTGCCGTGCCATCCGGTATGAGATTCATTCGACTCCGTTCGGCACGACGCTTTGCCACTGCGCCACATGCCGAAAGGTATCGGCAGCGCCAGCGGTTGCCTGGTTCAGTGTAAGCAAGGATGGACTCCGTTGGATACAAGGCACGCCAAAGACGTTTGAATCCAGCCCGGGCGTTCTTCGGGCGTTTTGCGGTCAATGCGGGACGCCATTGGCTTACGCAAACGCCGAGTCGCCCGACGTGGTGGATGTTTCGACCTGCTCTCTCGATGAACCTGGCGAAGTTCCTCCAGCGACTCACACCTGGATCAAGTATCGGCTAACCTGGGATAGGACGGCGGACGGTCTGCCTGAGTATGCCGAAGCCGGTTAGTCGTTCCGATTATTGGCATATTCCAACGTCGGAATGCTGACAAATCGATCGTTTAGGACAGCTCGTGAGAGGCCGGCCAAGTGAGGCAGCACGCGGCCACGCTCTGCCATTTGCAGCCTCCCCCGACGAGGCATTCAAGCGTCAACTTCGCCACTCACAACGGTCATACGCTTTCCGTCAAAGTCGATGTCCCTTAGGGTCGACTTATGCCTTTTGCATGATGTGCATGCCCGAGGTTATTTTCGCGCTCGGTCGTGCGACGCTGTGCGGCCAGAAACAGGCATTCGACGCGCAGACTCGAATCGCCGACAATTATTGCGCATCGATTCTTGCAACAGGACGTCTCGAACATTTCATTGAAGCTGCTGCGAAGGAGTGTAATGAAAACCAACTGGAAATTGATTCGGGAAGTTCTAAATGCCGCTATCGACAGTTGCGAGCGGTTGGAACAGGCTGGCTATGCTGAAGAGCATCGCGGTCGTTCCGTCCAGATAGGCGGGCGACAAGTGAGCGTGCAGGAATTCTTGACTAGCGCGTGGACGCTGCCCGAGAACGTTCGCTATGAAGTGATCCGGTCGCGTCACGACAGGAATCTCGATCTACCTTATGTCCCGGAAACGGCGAGGATTCTCACCGCAGTGGCCGCCGCATGTGCAGAACTCTTAGGCGCGGGGGATATGCCACCGGCCGAGCCGCATATGCGTGGAATGATTGACTGGTATCGAAACCACTTCGATCCAAACGTGAAGCGCGCAATCTCGACGGCCGCGTAGTCCGTTCCGGGGGAGAGGATAGAGAGATCGAACGTCCGTTCTGTAGAACGTCGAAAAACCGAAGTGGGTCGCGAGCAGCCGATCGCCGGCTCGCGAGTTTCAGGCAGCGTATGCCGCTTGCGAGAGGCAGAGAGTCCGCCGGCCATTAGGCGCCGGTGGCGGTCGTCGTCCAGTTTGACTGGCCGAGGTCTCGTTCACGCTCGCTCAATGGCCGGTCTCGGGCAAGCAATTTGCGGAGGCCATTGCCCTAACCCGGCCATCTCGAGCCGTTCATGCTCGCCCCTGAGCGGCTTCGGAACGACAAGTCACCTGAAAGTAGCGGTCGCTCATGACCTTCGTGGGCGAGTGCAGTATCGTCGAAAGCAGCCGCTCAGTTCTGGAAGTAGCTCAAGCCCAGCGCGCCTTTGACCTCCGAAAGTGTCTCCGCGGCGACATCGCGCGCGCGCATCGTACCGCGACGCAAGATCGCGAGCACCTCGCCCCGGTCTTCCTCCAGCTCGCGACGGCGCGCACGAATGGGCTCGATAAGTGACTGCAGTCGCTCGTTTAAAACCCGCTTGACCGCGCTATCGCCCAGTCCCCCGCGACGATAGTGCGATTTCAGCTCGTCCACTGTCTGTACGTCGGGCTCGAACGCGTCAAGGAACGCGAACACGACGTTACCCTCTACCCGACCCGGGTCGCTGACTCGCAAGTGGTTCGGGTCGGTATACATGTTGTTGACCGCCGTCGTGATTTCGTCCTGAGTGGCGCCCAGAGAGATGGCGTTCCCGAGGGACTTGCTCATCTTGGCTTTGCCATCGATACCGGGCAATCGAGTGACCTGCGACAGCACAGCCTCGCATTCGACCAGTACGGACCGCTCGACGGTGTTGTTGAAGCGCCGCACCAATTCGTTGGTCTGCTCGATCATCGGTAGCTGATCATCGCCCACTGGCACGTGCGTTGCCTTGAACGCAGTGATATCAGCCGCCTGACTGACGGGATACGTCAGGAAGCCGGCAGGGATGTCGCGCTCGAATCCGCGTAGACGAATCTCCTCCTTGATCGTGGGGTTGCGCTCAAGACGCGCGACCGTCACGAGGTTGAGCAGGTATTGAGACAGCTCCGCCAACTCCGGCACCTGCGATTGGATGAGGATGGTGGACTTACCCGGATCGATGCCAACAGCAAGATAATCGAGAGCTACTTCAATGACATTCTCAGTCACTTTCTGATGCCGGCCGACGTTGTCGGTCAACGCTTGTGTGTCCGCGAGAAGCAGGAACTGCTGTGCTTCATGCTGGAGCTGAACCCTGGCGCGCAAGGAACCGATATAGTGGCCGAGATGAAGCGGGCCGGTAGTCCGATCGCCGGTCAGGATGGTAGGACGGGTTGATTTCGTCATGGACTGGAGCCTCAAATTTTTGATGGCACCAGCCGTCAGCGCGCGCAAACAAAAATGCCGCCAAGACTGGCGGCATCGGTTTGCAAAATACGTAGAAAAACGGGCCGCCGGATTCAGGCGCGCCACCAACCGTGCAGTTTCAGCGAGATGGGTTTCGTATCCATGGCAGTCAGTATATCCCGAGCCAGACGACTGGTGTCAGGTGAGGAGCTGGAAGCGGTCATCCCGCCCCTTTGTTTCCGGGCGGACGGAATGGATCTGAAATACGCACTGCCGACTCGCCGCTTGCGGGCCGCTAAATTCCAGTGACGCTTCCGAGCGATGAGTTTAGGGAGCAGACTGACGCAGCCCGACCCACAAAAGCCGCTCGATCCCGCACGTCGCCAACGACGGCTTCCAAGGTCCAACGGCCACCCATGAGCCCACAGCGGTTGGCACGGTCTTGGCCAAAGCAGTCCGTCCCACTACAAACCTGCGATTCCTCAACCGAAAGCTGCCCAGCAGGCACGGGCAACCTTCAATACCCGGACATCGGCTACTTCGGGCGGCGTACGCGGAGACCTTGGCGATAAGACCAGCCATCAGGGGCGACGTGCGGCAGTGCAACGCGTCACGGTTTACCATTGGTCATGCAGTTGGCGCACCACCGTCGCGATAGCCGATGGTTCGAGTGTGAGTTCCATGTGCCCCACGTTCGGGAGCAACGTGACCGGCCAATTCTGGCCAGCTTCCCGAACGATACCTTCGATCTGCTCGCTCCTGAACACTTCGTCGTCTATTCCTGCCATGACCGCGCAGGGTTGCCGGGCACGTCGAATCGTGCTGATGTAATCGCGCGCTGGACGGAAGTTGCTCGCAAGGTTGAAGTCATACTGCGGGGTAAGCAATGCGCCATCCTCGTCGCTCAGGGCGAAGCGGATGACGGTCATCGCGTTCGCAAAGCGAAATCCAAATGCGTTCAGCAGCAGGATGGCGACGATGCGCGGCACACCGACTTCAGCCCATCCGCCGTTGCGCGGGCGTTGTGTGGGCGCCTGATCGCCGATAAATGGCGCTAGCAACAGGTAGCGGTCGAAGAGCTTCTGGTGGGAGCTGCCCGCGACGCGCAGGGCGAAACCCGCGCCCGCTGAAAAGCCGACGAGTGTCGATGGCCGAGGCGGACACACCTCGCGCATGAATGCCTCCAGATCCGATTCCAGCCGACCGATACGGTCAATGTGCCCCCTTGTCCCGGATGCGCCATGTCCACGCATGTCCAGCGCGTAGACCGCGAAGCCGGCCGCGGCCATCGCTTTTGCAAGCGGGTGCATGCTGGCGCTGCGCGCCGATGAACCGTGGATGAGCAGGACGCTGCCGTTGCCCGTATGCGTGCACTTTCGATATTGCCGGTAAGCCAGCGCCTGCCCGTCCTCGGCCCGGAACGTCGACTGCTCCGGCAGGTCTGAAAAATCGACCCGCGCAAACGGCGCACTGATACTGGGCATCGGCGCGGGGCGCCGTGGACCGCCGAATACAAGCGCCAGTGCGATGGTGGCGAGGACAACGAGTAGCGCGAGCGCGATGATGGTCATGGCAGCGGTGCCCTGTCATGCGAGGGGCACGTAGATGTCGGTCTGCCATTGATCCTGTGGCGTGTCCGGATTGACGCTGAGGTAGTGGAAGAACAAGGGGTGATCGCGCAGTTCTTCGCCACTTGCAGGAAGCCAGTCGCGGTAGATCGGGTAGATCGTCTCGCCGATATGGTCGGTCGATCCCACGTGCCGGACCACAGCGCATCGCCCGCCCGGAATCACCAGTTCGCGAACGCCGTCGGGATTCGGCGCGACCGGCTCGTTGATCTCACCGCAGATGTCGAAACGGAATGCATCCGGCGGCGTCGTTTCGGGGTTGCTGCGCGGAATGCCGAAGGTCCGGCTCGACGACACCGGAGATTGCTCGCTTTGCGCGCGCCAGTCGATGAACTTGCGCACGCTTGCATTGATATGTCCGATCGGCCCGCGGTGTTCAAGCGCAGCCACACGGGTTTCGGGGAAGACGACGATTCTCACCTGCATGGTCAGTTTCCTTGAAAGATGCGGGATGACGAAGGAAGCACTCCAGACTTGCCAGTTCGGCTGCCGTCGGAATGAGCTCGGCGCTATGCCGAAGACACGCTTGAACGCTCGGCTAAAAGCTTCCGGGCTGTCAAAGCCGGCGCCGAGCGCCGCGTCGAGGACCGAGCAACCATTGCGTGACGCAAGGCGCCGGGCAGCCATCCGCAGCCGCATTAGTTGCACATAGCGCGCCACCGGGACGCCTGTGTAGGCGGCAAACTGCCGGTGAAAATGGAACCGCGAGAAATGCGCGATGCGGCTCAGTGCTTCCACGGACAGGTCGCCATCGAGGTTAGCGTCGATGTAGGCGAGAACAGCGTCAAATCGCCTTGCGTAGGCGGCCGGAGCAACAGCGTCAGTTTGCATGGTCTGAATCGTGCGGATTTCCGTCATGGTCGTCCATCGCTGGGCAGCATACCTAGCCGCGCTTGCTCGATTCTGCCATTGGCACTTTCTACCGTTATCTCCCGGTTCGACAACGCCTGCTGGCTGTATCGCGCCCTGAGGCGGTTCCGGATTGACGGCCCGCATTAAACCGCGTCAACGGCTGCTTCCAAGGGCGGATTCAACCGGTCGATGCAATAGTTCGATGGAATCGTTCTGCCGGTGTTTCATAATCCAGAGTCTTCCTTGGGCGCTCGTTCAGCCTTCGTGCCACGGCGTTGAGTTTGGCCTGTGAGT
>NZ_JAJITC010000027.1 GCF_020881035.1 Paraburkholderia translucens | reverse complement strand
CGAGCAGAACGCGCGTCTCGCGCTGCAGGCGGCCAATCGCGGCTACGTGATGGACTCCGGTCTGATCACGATGTCGGGCGACGCGAAACAGATGCTCGACGATCCGAAGGTGCGGGCCGCGTATCTAGGAGAGTAGACGTAGCGACGTACGAACCGCCGATGCTGCACACAGCAATGGAGCAGGAAGCAAGGCGCGCCGAAGAGGTACGGTCTCTTGAATAAGGCGACTCGTCAGGCTGACGGGCTGGTACGGCTTCGGCAGCGCGGTGACAGGCTGGCTCGACGTGTCCGCTCAAGACGTGGCCGTTCTTCGCGAATCTGCTGTCGAACATGGACATGGTGCTGGCGAAGACCGACTGCGCGGTCGCATCGCGCTACGCCGCGCTCTTGACCGACAAGGCTGCGCAAACAGGTGTTCGGGCGGATCATGGCGGAATGGCAGCGAACGTCCGATGTGCTGTCGGAGATCAGGGGCAAGCCGGAACGGCTTGCGGATAACCCAATACTCGCGCGCTGGATCAAGAACCAATTCCCCTATCTTGATCCGTTGAATGACCTTCAAGTCGAATTGCTGAAGCGTCATTGCGCTGGCGACGACAACGTGCGCGCGGCGCGGGATTCATCTGGCAATAAGCAAAATTGCGGCACGTGTTGCAGAACACGGGGTGACGAATACTGGTCTATTTTATTAGACAGAACGCCGGTCCGGCAAAATAGAGAAACGCCGCTTCGTTTGACAACTAATGGCCTAAGCGAGGCTTTCGTGGCCTGTGGCCACGAGGTATCTACCTGTTCGATCGTGAGTAGCTTCTTGCCAAGTAGCTCAACCTTCGCAACAAATGTAGACGCGAGACGGAGGCAACGCTAGCGGTCGACTGCGAAGAGAAGATGCCAGTTCCGACCGGCTCCTCGATGGGGGCACCGCCGCACACCATTCGGCGAAGCGACTACCAGTCAAGGGTTGCGAACAGCTGTGGCACTTGGTCCAGCGTTTTTAGCGTGGCATCAGGTGTGTAATCCAAAAGTAGCTTACGACCCGTACCTCGATCTATCCAGACACACCGAAATCCGATGTCTCGTGCGGCGGCGTGGTCAAGATGCGGGCTGGCACAGATATGCACGACATCGTCCTTCGATACATTGAGTAGTTCGTGAGCGTACTCGAACAATCGTCGTGCAGGCTTGTAAGCTCCGGCCTGCTGTGCGGTTACGACACGGTCAATATAACCGCCGAGCTGTGCGACGTTGCCCGCAATGATATCGTCGTCAGTATTTGACACAATGCAAAGGCGATACCCCATCGCCTTGAGTTCCCTTAGTGTGCTGACGACTTCGGTAAACGGCGGCATCGCAGAGATTCGCGACGTGAGCACTGTGGTGTCCTTTTCGCTGCCATCGAGTCCAAACTCCTTCAGCGCAAGACGTAACCCTTGACCCGAGATCTCCCGGAAGGAGCGATGCGGTGGCATTTGTTCAAGCGCATGTTCATGCCGGTCGTACACCTCGATGAACTTGGGCGCCTCGACTTCAGTCACCCCACGATTGCCCAGAATCTCTTGCACCGCGGCAAGCAGACCTTCGTCCCATTGGATGAGCGTGCCATAGCAGTCAAAAGTCAGCCATTTCGGCCGCCGTGTACCCTTCAGTGACATCATTGACTCCGTTTCGTACAAAAGATGTTTGCAGAATAAGCGGAATGCTATATATTTGGAAATTAAATAAATCTCTGATGTTCAGTGGAAAGGTAAATAACGAATCATGTTTGACCTTGAACTGCTGAAGACGTTGATTTGCGTCGTTGATGAACGCAGTTTCACTCGCGCGGGCGAACGTGTACATCGCACGCAATCGACAGTGAGCCAGCAGGTGCGCAAACTTGAAGAATTCGTCGGGCGACCGTTGCTTCTTCGAGACCGCACCGGTAACCATGTGACTCCCACGGAGCATGGCGTACTGCTCACGCAGTACGCGCGCAGATTGCTTGCTTTATCTCAAGAGGCGCAGGAGGCGCTTCGGCGAGATGTGCAGCTTTCACCTGTGCGGTTGGGAGTTCCGGAAGACTTCGACGCGCGGCGTATGTCAGCGCTACTTTCCGGTTTTCTGAAGATCCGTCCGGATGCGCGACTTGAAACGCTAGCGGGAATGAGCGTAGTTTTGCAACAAAGGCTTTCTGCTGGCGAAATTGATATTGCCCTCGTCAAACGTGAACCTGGCAGCGGGGACTGCTTCGCATCGTGGCCAGAGGCCCTTGTCTGGGTGCGAGGTCGGGACGTCGTGTTACCGGAACGGGATTCGGAGGAGCCCTTCGCGCTTGCGCTTTTCCCCGATGGTTGCATCTATCGGAAGCGCGCGATTCGCACCCTCGACAAGGCTAAGCGTGCGTGGCGAATAGCATTCAGCAGCCAAAGTCTAACTGCGATTCAGGCTGCCGTTGCCGCGGGGCTGGCTATCTCGGTGTTGCCTAAATCGGCGGTTTCGCCCGAGCATCAAATATGCTCTGACATGCCGGCACTCCCACCAACAGAACTCGCGCTGATCGGCACAGGCGACGTGCTCGACACTGTACAGCAGGATCTGGTCGACTTTTTGATGCAGAAGGTTAGACGCGCATGATTCCGCTGACCGTTGGGAACCGCTTCAAAGCGAGTCGTGGTTGGCATTTGCACGGCGCTCCGGAAAGCGAGCGGCAGTAATGTTGCGGCAGGTTGCGGACGTTGGCGGGGTCGAGCAGCGGCACGCCAGTTTCCCGCATCAGCGAACTAACACTCTCGACACGAAGCGGACCTCGGCGTTGTCTGGAACCAAAGGCCGCTTTCGAGGTGCAGCTGCCTTTTGCTCCATTCTGCTAACGAAGCGGTTTGATGCAGCCGAAACCTTGTTTCGGAATCTGGCGGATGGGGAGCAAGCAAAAGTAGATAAATTCCTATCACTTACCATGTGAGGCTTTGCATGGCTCATACCTCGCTTGGGGGCGTTGGGTCAGCACCCACAGCATCAACCCCACGGCCTCAGCCTGAGTTCGGGTACCGGTCTTCTCATAAATCGCGCGCAGCTGTGTTCTTACCGTCGCGATACTCACCCCATTTTTCTGCGCATACTCGTCCGGCGAGGCGCCGTCGATCAGCGCTTCCGCCGCCGCTGCTTCGGCCGCGCTCAGGTCGAACGCCTGGCGCAACTGGATCGCCGTAACCAGGCGACTGCTCCCTTTTCGACGCGCCATAACCAGCAGCCCCGGACCGACAGTGCGTGCAACTCCCGAGGAACTCGGCAACGCATTGATGCTCAGAAACAAGTCGTAGTTACCATTCGCCCGATCGGTAATGGCAAGCGTCTCGCCATGCCCCGATTTCGCCACGCGCCCAAAGGCCGCCTGAAGTGCGTCATTTACGCTCGAAGACGTCGCGACCAGGCGGTCGCCCCTGAGTTTGAGACTGGCAGTTGCCCGGAGCATGGTCTCGGCCTCCGGGTTCACCGACACCGCTCGCAGCTGTCGGTCCAGGACAATGGCAGCAATGCTTAACAGCGCAGACATTTCCGCACCGACCGCCGCACTGTGATGCAATTCAACGGCACCCTGCCAGCATCTGATGGCTCGCTGCATGTGCCCGCTTATCGACGTGAAATCCGCTCTATTGCGATCTGTAAAAGACGCGCGTCCAGCCGCGCGCACGAGCGCGACCAGCACGTCACTACCTCCCGCGGAAGCGATACGCGTCCCGAACATGTAACGCAGTCCGTTTGGAATCAGGAAATCCTGGAAAAACTCGCTCCGGGAAACGTAACGGTCATTGAAGTGGTCCTGACAGGCAAACCAGGTATTGGCGGGCTGGCAGTTGACAAGGTCCACACGTGGATCGAGCCCCCGGTAGTACTCGACGTACCGCGCTATCATCCCGTCGAACGTGGTCGCCGTTGGCGTGTAGTACGAAAAGCGCGGGGAATTGCTGATGGCATCGATGCTGTACATGTGAAACATGTCAGCCTCGACCCATTCAGCCACTCGCTGAATAGTCTCAAAAAAGCCGTCCTGAGTCAGAGCGGCTTCATAGAGATCCCCGATGAGCTCATCCTTGTGCACCACGACGATGTCCCTGTTCTTGTTGACATCTAGAAAGCCATGTGAGTGCTGACGCCGCGCGATGGTTTTCCCGAATGACATGTAGACTTTCAGCGTGGCTCCAATGCCGCCCAAAACGCTTTCATCGTCTTACCGAAGTGTAATTGCGGTTCAAAAGGCCTTGCGTGCCCCAGCGCACACTTCCTTCGGACGTCTGCCTAAGGACCAGCCCACCTAGCAGCCCGTCCCTTCGATGCCGCGCTCGGCAGTGAAGCGCGTCTGGATTCAACTGCTATGGACCGATGTCTACTGTGACGCCGGAGGCCATCTCAACCAGCTGCACATATCGCCGAAAACTGATTCCCGTCCCACCTGGTTACAAGAGGTGCGAAGAAAAATCCGTTTTTCGCCACAACATCTTTGCATGCGAACGTCCGCATTTGTCCTCCTTTCCAAAGCAGTGAATTGCCGTACATGCGACCACCGTCGTCTCCAGGCGGGACGTGGTTCATAACAATAGAATTCACCGAGTCGTTCCCGCAACTTCCGTTACCCGTCGAATTCGTTACCTCACATACGAATACGTTGATATTAAATGAGCAACGATTAACCACAGTTAACTGCTCCCTATGGCGTGAGACCAGGGAAACGCATTCATTCGAATTCTTCGAGGTTATTACATTGCTTTTTCTCGAACCCAAATCGGCCAAATCAGCATCTTTTGCCGATAACATCGTGACACCAGCGCTCCCGCCGGCTCCAGTCGTTGCTGCAATTGACCCGCCCGAATTATCACTGCTCGAGGCGGAGGAAGGCGTGCTCAATGCGCCACCGAGCGTTGCGACGTCGTAAATCATGGCGATCGGAGATGAGACAACCTCCCAAATCCCGAGTCCAACATTTCCTTGACTAAATTCGTCTCCAGCAGATTGAAACGCTTTCATGGTCGTGCAGCCAGAAAGCATTGCAATCAATAAGAAATGGTTTGTGAATTTTCTCATTCTGGCACCTCCAAAGGAGTTCTTCCGCACATTGCTCCGCAGTCACTAGAACGCTCAATGGCAGACGCCTTGTCCAATAGAATTTGCCCCCAGTTGCGAGGTGTTAAAGCCTGTGAGAAACGGGAGGGCGGAGTTTGCGCAAGCCATGAACCAGACAGTCTGGTTGGGCACAGACCCGCCAAGGACGAGGCTTATTGCACCGGTTGCAAGCGTATCGGCATTGGTATCGTAGTAATAGCCAGTGGGACTTGTTGAGTCCGCACGAGCTTTACACTGCGAATTGGTCCAATCGTTATACAGTGTGCACCAACTTATCGTGACATTAACGTTGCACAAGTTCACAAAGTCGGTGCCACCCGACGAGTTAGCCTGGGTTGAAATGCACTGCAGTGCTGGTTGACCATGGTTCGATGGCGCAACGCTTACCGCACCCGTACCTGCTCCCGTTGCGCCTGGAGCAGTTGATGCATTGGCGCCACCTCCGGTTGCGGCGACAAGCACGTCCAAGCCAGTGTGATTGCTGCCCGCGCAGTTTCCGTACTCAAATCCGTAGCTCGTTGAGACGTTGGGTGCCACGATTGCACTATTGCCATTCGCGAACGTTTTTCCATTTGTGAACCAGTCGGCCTGCGTAAGCGAAGCGTCACAGGACGCCGACAAAGTGATCTTCGTTCCGGGCGCGACCGGCGCATCCTGGGTGCCCGGAGGCGATGCCGACACCGTACACGTCGGGCCCTTCACGTTGCACGCCTGCGCGCTCGACGATGCGCTCGGATCACCGCCGCCGCTGCCTCCACACGCCGACAACAGCCCGAGCATGCACAAGGCCGCAAGCGACACGACTAGCCTCATATGCCCCATAGCTGACCAACCGCGCAATGCGCGGCACAGCATAGTGACGGTTTTCATGTACTAGCTCCGTTGTGGTTCCATCGAATTGGGATCGCTGGCGGTTCAGCCTTCTACAGCCGGCGACCGTCTAGTTCGTCAGGGGCAACAGGAAAAGCGCGTTATCGATGGTCAGCAGGAGATTCTTGTCGTCAGCGGTAACCGACATCCCGCGAAGAACTCCCGATAGGCCCGTGGCCGAGTAGTCAAACAGCAGGGTCACCGTGCCGTTCGGATTCACGCGATAGATTTTCGTAAGGGGGCTCTCCACCACATAGAGCATCCCGTCGTTTCCGGCCGCGAGAAAACTGGGAGCCCCAGGCAGGGTCGGTACAGGGCTGCCTGTGTCACCCGCGATCATGGTCGCAGTGCCATCCGAATTGAGCTTGTACAGGCCATTCGTTGACTTGGGAGACACGGACGCTCCTGAAATGAAATAGAGCGTCCCGTTATGGACCGAGATGTCCAAAATGGGCTCGTCTACCATGCTCGTCCATGCTCTCGATACGGTCCGGCCCTGGGCGGAAGAGGTCACTTTGCGGATGCTGTAATTTTCGAGTGTTGGTGGGGGCAACACGACGTCCACAAAATAAGTCGTGGCTGCGCCGTCGGCCGCAACGTCCAGTGGCAAATTGAGTAGCGCAGTGGAGGTTGGGCCGTCGCCGGTGCCCGGCGTATTCGGCGTACCGGCGAAGGTTGTTACAACACCCGCCTGTGTGACCTTGCGAAGCACATTGTGTGCAGCGTCGGCCAACAGAATGTTCTGATCCGTGTCTACCGAGAGCTTTTGTGGCGCTCGCACGGTACGATCAGCACTCGCAACCGGTACGTTCCCCAAAGAGAGTAGATGGCCGTCGATCCACTCTCCTGTTCCTCCGAATAGAGCACCTTGTCCTGTACCGTCCTGAAACCCGCTCACGCCGGGTTTGCCAGCAAGCGTTGTCACCGCGTATGTAGGGTCGATCTTTCGGATGGTGAAGTTACCTGCGTCGGCCACGAAGATGTTCCCGTTGATGTCGGTAACGGTTCCGGCCGGTGCGTTGAACAGCGCGCTGGCACTGTCGCCGTCGCTCGCTCCCGCGGTTTTCTGCTGGCCGATCAACCGGTTCATGCCACTATGAAGCGAGACGCTTACGGACGCCTGAGAACTCGTGACGCTCCCGCCGGGGCCGCTGACCACGACATCGTATTTCGAATCTCCGTCGGCCACGGCAAGTGCTGGCGTTGTGTACGAGGCGGACGTTGCGCCGTCTATTGCGACGCCGTTGCGTCGCCACTGATACGACAGCGGGCCTGCGCCGCTGGCTGTGACGGAGAAGCTTGCTGAAGAGTCAACAGCGGTGGTGCTGTTGGAAGGTTGCGTACCGATGACAGGCGCCTGGGCATTGGTTGATGTGCCGCCGGAAGTCCCTGTGGTCCCTTGGGAGCCAGTCTGGTTTGTGGCTGGCGCACTTGGACCACTATCATTGCCGCCACCGCCACACGCCGCGACAAGAATTGAAAAGGACATGACTGCCAGCGAGGTCGCCCTTTTAATGGTCGACGGAGCCTTCACACGTCGGACTTTCATTTTCTGCCTCCCTTGCGGATACGAGACGACGAGCTTTCCGTGGGAGCAGTATCGAACGGCAGTTAAGGCCATCGCATCATTCAAATGAATGAAGGCCCCCAAAAAAGCGAGGGCTTCGTCTCGCTGCGCAGTAAGCTGAAGTGGCGCGCTTAACCAGCGGTTTAAGTCCTGTTTCGAGCCTAGCCGAGGTAGGCTGGACTCTATGGCGCCATCCACGTCGTGAGACGTGGGAGAACGCACAGAATCAGGGCATTGCGGCAGCACGCTCCATGCTCGGCCTTTCGCCCGACGCGCAGGCAGCGCCATGGTTCTGGACGGACCAGTGCGGGTTCAACGTGCAGTTCGTCGGCGACATGTCGGCGCCGAACTGGATCGTGCGCGGCCAACTCGATACGCCGCCTTGCGTACTGTTTGGCCTCGACGAGCAAGGGGCGCTGATTGGCGCGCTCACCGTCAATCTGGGCCGCGATGTGCGCAGCGCACGGGAGCTGGTTGATCGGCGCGCGAAGGTTCCACAAGAGGTGCTGCGAGATCCCAGCCAGGCGTTGCGCGCTCGTCAAAGCGGTCTGACGCGGTGGCCGGGACCCAGACCGGCAGTGTCGCAATAAGGCCCTGCTCGGCGTTGTCACGTTGTTGAGCGGGTCGCGTAACATGCCGTGATGCAAAAGACGAAATCACTCGATCACGGCCATCGCTTTCCGGCAGTCGTCATCAGTTCCGCGGTGCGCTGGTACTTCAGGTTTCGGTTGAGCCTGCGCGACATCGCAAAGCTGCTATGGCGTTCCTTTCAAGCTTCGGCCCGACCCGGCGGCTCTTCGCGCTCAAGCGACACCTGCTGCGTGCTTCGCTCTACCGAAAACAGCAAGCTGAGCGCTTTGCCAAATGGCATCGTGTCACCGAGCTCACCCAAAATCCGTCAGCCTCTTGAGCGAACACGCGTCCTCTGCGATCTTTGCGTCGTCGACGAGCCAACGTGACAATGCCCGCGGCACGGATCGTATCGAAGTAGTGGCCGGGAAGGTGGCGCGGCTTTCATCGGGGGTGACAGCCGGTGGACGGGCCACGGTGGACTCCGCTAGCGGGCTCCTGCGAGTGAGGACGGCAGATCGTACCGGCATCGCCGCGTCGTTGTTGCCGCGCCTGCCGGACATGCCATAAGGCGCGACAAGGTGAATTTCAAGCCTCCATCCAACTAACATGCGCGCTCACCACGCGCCATCCATCAGGCATCCTCACCCATGTCTGACTCTGCCTGCCGATGCGCGAATCGCCTTCGCGCCGAAACTCGATATTGGTCACGGCGAACGAGTCGCCATAGGTCGTGACGACGCGCGCCGTCATCGTGCGTGCGAGGCCCTTGCCGGTCCGCGCGGCGCGAAACGTGCGGATCGCCTCGTAGCCGTAAAGGTTTTCCGTCGTACCGTAGCGGAGCGTGTTCGGAGAATCGAAGAAGAGTCTGTCGAGCACGGCGACGTCGTTGGTGACGAGAGCCTGCTCGTAGGCATCAAAGACCGCATCGACTTCGGCGAGCACATCGGGACGGTTGATCGCGTTCATGCATCCGCTCCCGACGCCAGATGCGCCTCATCGAACGATGGCGGAGGCGGGCAATATGCGACGCTCTCCGCTTCGAGCCGGCGCGCCGCCTCGAACGCGAGATCTTCGCGCCAGGGCGGCGCGATCAGCTGCACGGCGATCGGCAAGCCGTTTTTCGTGCGCATGGGTGCCGCAACGACCGGCAGGCCGAGGCACGACACGGGCTGTGTCAGCAAGCCGAGGTTGGGCCGCACCGCGAGCCGCTCGCCGTTGATCTCCATGAACTCGTCGCCGACGTGCGGTGCAACCACTGGCGTTGCGGGCGCAATCAGCACATCGTAGTGCTCGAAGAGTTCGAGCACACGCCGCCGCAACGCTGCACGGACGCGCTGCGCCTGGACGAGCCATGCGGCGGGTAGGAGTGCGCCAGCGATGAGGCGATCGCGCGACAGAGGTTCGCGATCGTCATAGTGCGAGCGCAAGTTTTCCATGTGCAACTGGCCGCCTTCCGCCGCCGTGATGAGAAACGCCGCACCGCGCGCCGCATCGGCAGCCGGATACTCGATCGTGCGTGTAGCATCCAGCGCTGCGGCCGCGGTATGCGATGCATCACGCGCGTCGTCGTTCGCGTGTTCGTCGAAATAGCCGCCGAGGCGCGCAACCCGCAATGCGCCGGGCTTCGTATTCGCGGATTCGAAAGCGCGCTGCGCGCATGCGGGGTCGAGTGGATCGGCGAACTGCAACGCATCGTAGATCGCCGTGAGATCCTCGGCGCTGCGCGCGAATGCGCCCATGTGATCCAGACTCGCGACGAACGGATAAGTGCCGTATCGCGATAGGCGTCCAAACGTCGGCTTCACGCCAAAAACGCCGCACAGCGACGCTGGCACGCGCACCGAGCCATTCGTGTCCGTGCCGAGCGTGACCGGCACGAAACCCGCCGCGACCGCCGCCGCGCTGCCGCCCGACGATCCGCCTGCGGAACGCGTCAGATCGTGCGGATTGCGGCACGGCCCGGCATGATGGTTCTCGGTTGTGAAGCCGTATGCGAACTCGTCCATGTTGAGCGCGCCGGTGAGAATCGCGCCCTGCGCGGTGAGGCGCTTCACGAGTGTTGCGTCCTGCGTGGCGGGCGGTGCGCCGGCGAGTACGCGCGAACCGGCCAGGGTCGAGATGCCTTCTATATTGAAGTGATTCTTCGCGGCGAATGGCACGCCCGCGAGCGGGGGCAACGCGCCGCCGCGCGCGCGGCGTGCATCGAGCGCATCCGCTGCAGCAAGCGCCCGGTCGCGTGTGATCGCGGTGAACGCATTGACCTGCGCATCGTACGCGTCGATGCGGGCGAGCGTCGCTTCGATCAGCTCGCGCGCGCTAAATGCACCATCGGCGTAGGCGCGGGCGATGCCGAGCGCGCCACACGGCAAGGCGTGATGTGCGGTCATGGGCGATACACCGGTGCAGGTTCGTCGCTCGTATCGACGGGGTAGGCGAGCACGGGCGCAGCGAGCTGCGCGATGCGGACGAATTGCACCTTGGCGCGCGCGGCGGCTTCTACGGGAAGCGCAGGGAAAATCAGTGCAAGCGCGGCGTCCGCATAGGCGTCGAGCGCTTTGTTGCAGGGGGGAGACATGGCGGCCAGGCTCACGAAAGGTTGGGAAAGAGTTCAAGTACGAGCGTCGAGACCATGCGACTCCCGCGCAGGTGAACATCCGGATGATCTATCACTACTTCGGCGGCAAGGAAGCGCTCTACGTGGAAGTGCCGGAACATGTGCTTGCGCGGCTGCGCGAAGCGGAGCTCGCGGTGACGCTCGATGTGCACACGGTCGATCCCTCCGCCGGCATTCTTCAGCTCTACGACTTTACAGAAGGACACTTCGCCGCGCATCCGGAACTGCTTTGCCTGCTTTCGTGGGAGAACCTGAACCGGGCGCGAGCGCTGAAGAAGTCGAAAGTGATTCAGGCGCTGTCCTCGCCGGTGCTCGACAAGCTTCGTACCTTGATCCGGCGTGGAGAGGCGGCGGGTACGCTGCGTCAGGGAATCGACCCGCTGCATCTGTACGTGACGCTCGTGAGCCTCGCGTATTTCCACAGGTCGAATGCGTACGCGCTCTCGCGAACCTTTGGTACCGACATGCTCGCACCGTCGTGGCAGACCGATCGCACGGCGCAGACGCATGAGCTCGTGCGCGCCTTTCTCGCCGGAGAGCGCGTGCTCGAGCTGACATGAGCGCCCTCAGTCAACCGTTTTTCGTCTCTTCGCGATCGATCCGGCGATCAGCAGGCCGCCAACCGTCACCACGAGCGACATCAGCGTGGTCATCGTGCCGAGCGCGTAGATCACGGGCGTCGTGACCGAGGTCGTCAGGCCCTGCAATTCGAGCGGGAGCGTGTTCTGATCGCCGATGGCTTGCGACGTGCGCGCGATCTCATCCCAGGAGAGCGTGAAGCCGAACATGCCGACGCCGATTACGGAAGGCCCGATGATCGGCAGCACCACATGCTTGAACGACTGCCACGGCGACGCGCCGAGATCGCGCGCGGCCTCTTCGTAGGCGGGATTGAAGCGATTGAATACGGCGAACATCACGAGCAGGCCAAACGGCAGGGTCCACGTGAGATGTGCCCCGAGCGCCGAGGTGAAGAGGCCCATCGAGGTGGCCCAGTTGTCCGCAAACGACTGGAACCCCCATTCGTTCGCCAGATACTTGATGAGCGTGTCCAGCAGGCGAAAGGTCAGGCCAATACCGAGCGAGACGATGATCGACGGCATGATGAGGCTGGCGACCGACACGTAGAACACGGCGGTATCGCCGCGAAAGCGCCGTCTGAACGCGAGGCCGGCCATCACGGAGAACACCGTGGTCAGCACGGTTACCGCGAGCGCCAGCCTCACGGAGCGGCCGAACGCGGCCCAGATGTCGATATCGCCGACTCCGTCGCGCAACGCTGCGAACCAGTGCAGCGATGCGCCATGTATCGGAAACGTGAGACCGCCTTCGGCGCCTTGAAACGACAGAATGAAAATCGTGATGACGGGGCCGTAGAGAAACAGCACGAACAGCCCGAAGACGAGTGCGAGCCAGTAAAAGCTCGCTGGCCGATGCTCGCGATGCGCAAATGTGCCGCCCATGTCACAGCTCCTTTCTGATATCGACGACGCGCGTCAGCGCCCACACGAGCATCAGCACGACGGCGAGCAGAATGACCGCGTTGGCCGCCGCGGCCGGAAACTGCAGGTAGCTCGTCTGCACCTGGATGATCTTGCCCACCGAGGCGATCTGCTGCCCGCCCATCACGCCGACGGTGAGGAAGTCACCCATGACGATGGTGACGACGAAGATCGAGCCGATCACGATGCCCGTCTTCGACAACGGCAGCACCACGTCGCGGATCACCTGCCAGCCGCTCGCGCCGCCGTCGCGCGCGGCATCGAGCAGCGAACGGTCGATGCGCATCATCGCATTGAAGATCGGTACGATCATGAAGAACGTATAGAGATGCACGAACGCGAGGACCACGGAGAAGTTCGAATACAGCAGCCATTCGACTGGACGCTCGACGAGATGCGTTGACATCAGCGCCTGGTTCACGAGCCCGTTGCGGCCGAGCAGCGGGATCCACGAGATCATACGGATCACGTTCGAGGTCCAGAACGGAATCGTGCAGACCAGGAATAGCACGGTCTGCATCGCGGTCGTGCGCACATGAAAGGCGAGAAAGTACGCGATCGTGAATCCGAGCAGCAGCGTCACGGCCCAGACGATCGCGCAGAACTTCAATGTCGACCAGTACGTCTTGAAGGTAACGCAGACATCGGTGAAGGAGCCGCAGCCGTCGAATATCGCTGCATAGTTCTTCAGCGTGAACGCCGGAATGATCTGGTATTCGTTGAAATCCCAGAAGCTCACGATCAGCGTGATCACGAGCGGCACGATGAAGAACAGCGCGAATATCAGCGTGAGCGGCGTAGCTTGCAGCCATCCGCTCACGCTCCGGTGGCGCACCGGCATTGTCTTCGCTTGCTGGAGATGGTCGACGGAAGCCATTGTCAGGCATGTTCCTTCATGCAGCGATGAATTCGTTCCACTTCTGGACCATATAGATGTTCTCATCCATCACCGCGTTCCAGCAGGCGATCGCGCCCATGCGCTGGTTGTACGAGCCGCCGTCGCGTACGGCGCCGACCTTCTCGAGCAACTGGCCGTCGGGCGCCTTGATGTCCTGCGCGGCGGGTTTGCCTTCCATCCAGTAGTCCCACTCGTAGGCCTGCATGTGCGCCTTCGCGGTTTCCGTCACACCCGGGTAATAGCCTTGGCGCATCAAATAGGCACCGGCCCATCCGTCCTGGAACCAGTTGACGAATTCATACGCCGCGTCGAGTTTCTTGCCCTGCAGCGAGCGCGGGAAGCCGAAGCCCGACGCCCAGGAGCGATATCCCTCCTTGAGCGGCTGGAACTTGCAGGCGATACCCATCGTGCGAACCTTGGTGACAGCCGGCGACCACATGGACTGGATCACGACTTCGCCCGAGGCCATCAGGTTCACGCTCTCGTTGAAGTCGCGCCAGAAGGCGCGGAACTGCCCGGCACGCTTCGCCTCGATCAGCACCTTGATGGTCTGGTCGATCTCGGCCTTTGTCATGTTGCCCTTGTCGCCGTACTTCACCTGGCCCATCGCTTCGATCGCCATCGCCGCGTCCATGATGCCGATGGCCGGAATGTTCAGCAGTGCCGCCTTGCCCTTGAACTGAGGATTCAGCAGATCCGCCCATGTCGTCACCGGGCGTGGGATGAGATCCGGGCGAATGCCGAGCGTGTCGGCGTTGTATGTCGTCGGAATCAGCGTCATCCATTCAGTCGGCGTCGCGCTGAACTCGGTCGAGCGCGCGTCCTTCAGGAACATGACTTTCTTCGGCGCGGTGCCCTGATCTCCGATCTTCTTGCCGTTGACCTCGCCTTTCGTCAGCACGGGCGTAATCCTGTCGGCGAGCTTGATGCGCTTCGTGTCCATGCCCGCGAGCGTGCCGGCGGGAATCAGCTTTTTGAGCGAGAAGTATTCAGTGTCGACGATGTCGAAGGAGTTGGGCTGGGTGATGATGCGTTTGGTCACGTCGTCGGTCGTGACGGGAATGTATTGAATCTCGATGCCCGTGTCTTCCTTGAACTTCTTCGCGATCTCCGCGCTCTGGTTGACCGCGGTGCCGAGATAGCGCAGCGTGATCTTTTCCTGTGCACGGACGTAGGGAAAGCCGGCGATGCCGGCTGCCGCCACCGCGCCCTTGATGAAGGTGCGGCGTGAAAGGCCCCTGTTTGCCAATGCCTCTTCACCTGCCTTGGTGTTTTCGTTTTTCATTGGACTCTCCTCGAATTTGAAGCGATGAATATCGATGTTCAGGCGGCAAGCGGATGGGCGTTCTGCTCGTCCCACCACACCGTCACGCGCGCGCCGGGACCGGCGCGTTGGGGGTCGTAGTCGGCGTCGCTGATCAGGGAAACGAGTTCGGGCGAACCGTCGAGCGGATCGAGCGTCATGCGCAGATGAGTGCCCTGATACTCGGCTTCGCGCACCGTGCATGCAAGGCCGCCGATGCGCGAGAGTCCGTTGCCACCCGCGCTCGTCCCGGGCGCGACGCCGTGTGGCGCGATGCGCAGATGGTCCGCGCGCACGGTGAAGAGCCGCCCGTTCTTTCCCAAGACGTTGTGACCGCCGAGAAAGCGCGCGACGAATTCCGTGCGCGGACGATTGAAGACTTCGAACGGCGTGTCGCTCTGTTCGATATGGCCATGACTCATGACGACGACCAGATCCGCGAGCGCCATCGCTTCTTCCTGCGAATGCGTGACGTGCACGAAGGTGATGCCGAGTTCCTTCTGCCAGCGCTTGAGCTCGGCGCGCATCTGCACGCGCAGGAAGGGATCGAGGGCAGAGAGCGGCTCATCGAGAAGCAGGCAGCGCGGTTCGTTGAGCAGCGCGCGCGCGAGCGCGACGCGCTGCTGCTGGCCGCCGGAGAGTTGCGCGGGCTTGCGCTCCCCATAAGCCGACATCGCGACGAGTTCAAGCAGTTCGCCCGCGCGCTTTCGACGCATGTCCCTGGCGACACCACGCACCTTGAGGCTGAACGCGACGTTGTCGAGCGCCGAGAGATGCGGAAAAAGCGCGTAGCTCTGGAAGACCATCGCGGTGCCGCGCGCGGCGGGCTGTTCGAGCGTGACGTTGCGCCCGGCGATCAGGACGTCGCCTTCGGAGACCCATTCGTGGCCCGCGATCATGCGCAGCGTCGAGGTTTTGCCGCAGCCGGACGGCCCGAGCAGACAGCAGTACGCGCCGCCAGGAATGCGTAGGTCGATGGAATCGACGGCGAGCGCATCACCATAGCGCTTCGAAACATGCACGAGTTCGATGTCGGCCGGGCTCGCGTGGGCCAGGGTGGAGCGCGGTTGAACCATGAAGGCCTGTCCTGTGTGAAGACGCTGAGGAATTTGCGGGTAAGCCGTTGCAAGACATATGCCATTGGTGTTCCGAAGGACAGCCGTGGGATCTGGTCACGGAGGCTGCAACGCGCGCTCACGAGCGCGTGTCGACGAATTGGCCTGCTTATTGCACACGATCTCGTGCCACGATCGTCGGCGATTGCGTATGTCACGTGTGTGCGATCGAGGTGCGGATAACGCCCGCTTTGGGGCATGACCTGACCAAACTGATTCATTCTCACTCGATAATGGACGACTTCGATCCGTTGAAGACGCATGGACGTTTCGCCTACCGCCCGATACACCATGGCGATGGATATCGCTGGCCCAACGGGACGAATCTGGCGTTTTATCTGGGCTTCAATCTGGAGCACTTCGTGTTCGGCGAGGGGCTGGGCGCGGCGCTCGGGCCGCCGTCGCCGCAGCCCGATGTGCTGAACTACAGCTGGCGCGAGTACGGCAATCGCGTGGGTGCGTGGCGCTGCATCGAACTATTCGACACGCTCGACATGCCCGCCGGCACGCTCATCAATACCTCGCTTTACGATCATTGCCCCGAACTGATCGAAGCATGCATGGCTCGCGGCGACGAGTTGATCGCTCACGGCCATACGAACGCGCGGCGTCAGAGTGATCTCGACGAAGAGGGCGAGCGCGCACTGCTCGCGCATTGCCGCACGCGCATGACCGAATACTCGGGCGTGGCACCTTCGGGCTGGCTCTCGCCGTGGATCTCCGAGTCGCGTCACACGCCGGACCTGCTCGCCGAGACCGGCTATCGCTATACGCTCAACTGGTGCCACGACGACCGTCCCGTGCGCATGAAAACGCGCGGCGGCCCGATCTGGTCGATCCCGTATCCGCAGGAACTCAACGATTTGCCGATGATCATGGCGCGCCAGATGGATATGCGCGACTTCGCCGACATGATCATCGACCAGTTCGACGAGATGCTGGAGCAGACGCAACGCGCGCATGCGCCGCCAGCGCTCGTAATGGGGATCGCGCTGCATCCTTATATCGTCGGGCAGCCGTATCGCCTACGGCATCTACGGCGTGCGCTCGCGCATATCGCAGCAGCGCGCGACGACATCTGGCTCACGACACCCGGCGCGATTGCGCGACACGTCGACGAGACCGTGCCGCTTGCGGTGGATGTCGAATGAGGACGGAGAGAGAGCGCGCGGACGCGCGCATCTACCGCTCGATCTTCGAGGGCGTGCTCAACCGCAGGCTCACGCCCGGTACGAAACTGCCCGAGCCGGAACTATGCACTCTGTTCGGCGTGAGCCGCGCGGTGGTGCGGCGTGCATTGGAGAAGCTTGCGTACGACGGCATCGTCGTCCTGCGTCCGAACAAGGGCGCGGTGATCGCGCAGCCCACGCGCGAGGAGACACGCATGATCTTCGAGGCCAGGCGTGCGCTCGAACGCTCGCTGGTCGAACTCGCGACGCAGCGCGCGAGCGCTGCCGACATCGCGGCGCTGCGTGAGCAACTGAAAGAGGAGCATGAGGCGATGCATCGCTTCGATCAGCCGTCTTGGGCGCGGCTGGCGAGCGCGTTTCATTTGCGCATCGCTGCGCTGGCAGGCAATGCGATCCTCGAGCACTACTTGACGGAACTGGTATCGCGCTGTTCGCTGATCGTGGGAGCCTACGAGCCGGTCGGTAATGCGCCGTGTGAGCACGACGAGCACTGCGCCATACTCGAATGCCTCGAGGCACGCGATGCACAAGGCGCTATCGCGCACATGAGCGCGCATCTGCACGACCTGGAGGCGCGTATCGAGACATCGCGGATGCCTGGTGCGAAAGGGCTTGCGTATTTGCTCGGCATCAATCCTGCGCAACGAACCGCAATGGAGTGACATGGAAATCGACTTCGAAGCGATCACCGGGTATCAGCGCTACAAGCTGATGGCGAGCCTCATTGTGCCGCGTCCGATCGCGCTCGTGACGACGCTGGGCGAGGACGGAATCGTGAACGCCGCGCCGTTCTCGATGTTCAACATGCTCGGCGAGGAGCCGCCCATTATCATGATCAGCATTAACCGCCTGGCGGACGGCACGCTCAAGGACACGGCCGTGAATATTCCGCGCGAGAGGGAGTTCGTCGTGCATCTCGCCGACGAGGCCATCGCGCAGCAGATGCATCGCTGCGGGGAGCGCTTTGCCGCCGATGTTTCCGAGCTCGATCAGGTGGGGTTCACCGCGCTCGCGTCGTCGCGCGTGAAACCGCCGCGCATCGAGCAAGCGCCCGTCGCGTTCGAGTGTGCGTTGTGGGAGACATTGGAGACCCCGAGCCGCCATATTTTTATCGGCAAGGTGCTGATGCTGCATGTACGGGACGAGCTAGTCGATCTGGATGCTTGGCGCGTGCGCCTTGAGCACTACTTTCCTGTGGGGCGTTTTGGCGCGAGCGATTACATCACGACGCGCGATCGCTTTCAGATGTGACTCCGCGGAGGACTTCGGGTACGTACCGGCACGCTGATTCAGGTATGGACCTAAGAGGTTGCAGCAGAGTGGGGACGCGCTCCATCGCCGCTGTATCTGGCGTCAGCGGCAAGGCTGGTGTCCTGGCGAGTCCGCCTTAACAGCGCAAATCGTCGGCGATTCACTATGCACAGGTGAGCGACCGTTCATGGCCGACCGTACGCGTTCGGTAGCCGGCCTCGCACGCGTACGGTCGGATACCCTCGTTCGGGCCAGTGCCCGCTTTGCGGCCTCATAGCGCACCGAGTGCAACCGGCCAGGAAGGGGCCTTCGTCCGACGCGTCGGCAGGACATTCAGACGGCAGTCGCAGTCGGCGGATTCAACCCGGCGATGCGCTAAAGTGATGGACGACCATCCCACGCATCGGACGGCACTTGCCTGGCCTTCCCGCTGCATTGACGTGTTCTGTCGTATGCCATGAAGGGATGACCATTCACCGGAGCGATTCATGCGAGTTGTCTTGCGGCTCTTCGGCCTGGCGCTAAACGTGCTGTCTCTTTGCGGTTACGCCCAAACGCCGCAGCCGTTGCCGGCGCTGAATATCGACATTACGCAGACGTCGGTCTCGGGTCTCTCATCGGGCGGCTATATGGCGGTTCAACTGGCTGTCGCGTACTCATCGATAGTAAGCGGTGCGGGTGCCGTCGCTCGTGTTGGCTACCCGCCAGGCGTTTGCCAGAAAGTTAATCGACGATCCGGCCAAACTTGCTGGACAACGCGTCGTCACAATTTCCGGACAGAAGGATACGACCGTGCCGCAAGCGGTCGTTCAGCAACTCGACGACTACTACCGCACGCTGGGGTTGCCTCCGGCCAATCTGTCGGCAGTATCGCTTGATAACGCAGGCCACACCATGCCGACCCTGAACTACGGCGTGGCGTGCGGCGACTCGGTATCGCCTTTCATCGGCAAGTGCCAGTTCGATGGGGCAAAGGCGATCCTTGGATGGATCTACGGTCCGGCGCCGCTCAAGCCGCGCACGGGCTCGGCGCCGGCCGGCCATTTCGTGCAGTTCGACCAGACCGCGTTCCTTCCGAAGAGCGGGCGGTGGAGCGTGCCGGGCGCGGCGGGTCTTGACAGCACGGGCTGGGTCTATATTCCAGAAGACTGCAAAGCGGGCGCGCGCTGTCGTCTGCACGTCGCCCTGCACGGCTGCGAGCAGGGGCAGGACTATGTGCCGGCCGATTCATCCGGCAGCAAGCCGTATTACGGCACGACCTTCGTTAAACACGCGGGCTACGACCGATGGGCCGACAACAATCAGATCGTCGTGCTCTATCCGCAGGCGGTCGTCATCCCGGTGAGCAATCCGCTTGGATGCTGGGACTGGTGGGGCTATACCGATTCGCACTTCGCCGATCGGAAGGGCGTGCAGATGCAGGCGATCCGCGCGATGATCGACAGGTTGAGTTCGGGGGCGAATCAGTGATTCATCGCTGCCGCACGGCTGGCCACAGGACGCTGAATCAAAGGGACAAAAAGAACGCGCTGTCACGTCGAAGTGTTCGCGACGCATCCCGAAAGCTGACGATCGGGCTATGCGTACATTTCGGCCTGAGCAGAGGCTCGCCGATCGGGCAGCGTGCGGCGGCTGCAGGGCGCTTTGCTGACCTTCGCAACCAAGTGCCGGTGAATGTCGGCTATGTCGTGAATGAACGAGTCGTGCCGACCCACAGCGGCCCGCCGATCTTCTCGATAACGGCCGATTGGCCAGCTCCGGACAAGGCCTTCCCTTCGCTGCATCTGACACCTTCGCAATGCGGGTTCTGAGAAAGCCGCTACTGAGCCAAATTCAAATAACCCTCACCTGCGGATAGCGAACCGTTTGGACGTATGGAATGGGATTGAGCCAAGCTCCTTCGATATTATTGCAAGCTTCCTGTAAGAACAGAAACAACATTAGGAGGTTACCAGTTGGGGAATCGCACACGACATGGATACCGGGAAGCGGATTGACACCCGAGTTCAATGAAAGTGGTGAGTTGTCGAGCTTGATAAAGCCCTTTTGTAGAAGGAAGACGCCGTCGAGCGCCGTTCCAGGAGTGTTAACTTTTGTTTGCTGGGTCCATGCGGGAAGTGGAATCCCTAGAGACGTATGAGAATTCAAAATCCATCCGTGCGCCGTGCTCATCTGAGCTGGTCCGTCGTAGGCGACGACAAAGTTCAAGATTTTTGGCGGGATCCATCCCGTGGAAAATGACTTCGTGATGTTCGGCGTGAGTCCCTTCGCGTTGCTCGCTGCTCGAACGGATTGGTCAATTGCGGCTTGGTCAAGCAGTGACTTAACCTCGATCGTAGCAACAACCGATTCGATCATGAACCCACTGACGCCACCGCCAAAATCCAACTTCGGATAGTTTTTCTTATATATGACAATGTCGAATTGATTTCGCGGTGCCCTCGGAGTCGAATTCGCATCGATGATTTCTCCGGTGCCAATTGTCACGTTTGCACTTAGATGACTTTCCAAAAACTGTCGAATAAAAGCTTCTCTCGGCGTTCCTCTATGAAGAGTGTGTCCGGAATTTGCGGGAATTCTGGAGGTCTGTAACAGAGACGCTTCAACGGCGTCCATATGTGCGGCAAGCATGTATTTTTCCTTTTATGTGCAACGATATCGGGGCCGCACCGGTTGAGATTTCGGTCGCAAACATTGCTGGCGATTGAGGACGATCTAGCCTGCCCAGTCGAGCGTCCGTAGATTGCCGACTATCGCCCGACGTGGCCGGCCCTAGCCGACCCGTTGCGCACGCCCACCTTGCTCGGCAACGGCCATTCGGAAGAATCTACGGAGTTGCTCCCATCTGACGTGCTCGTTCCTCAATCTGCCTGGCGTTCCACAGTAGGAACCACCCAAGTCCACCGAAAAATATCTCTGAGAACACTATCGCCCCTATAAGCATAAAGAGGGTATCTGGATGGCGAATCTGCGATATTGCCCCCCCGAAAATCGGGAGAAAGACGAGAGTCCACCCTGACAATCGAGACCATTGTGCCTGCACTAACAGCTTCTCTCCGGGCCTCGACTTGACGTCAGCGAACTGTGACCGGGTCATCCCTGAAGCCTTCGCGTTTCGCCACCGGAACCATCTGAAACCCGCTGCAACCAGCACGACGAAGATGAGAGCGAATATTCGGGTATCGCCATGCGCATTTGCGCTCATACTGGACCTTATTCGTGGAACGAGCGATTCCGAGGTTTATTGGGCCTGAGCCCGCCTGGGAATTCAGGGACCGAATCGATTGTCGGCGATTGCTGGCCGTATGTCGACCGTCCGGTGATGGCCGATCGCGGGCTCAGCAGTGGCCGCTGCGGAGAGCGACGGCCCAGTCAAGCCGTCCGTTCGCCTCTGCAGTCGCCGCTGCCCTGTTCCAGTCATATTCCACAGCACGAAATTCCACTGCCCACTCGGACCTGCTCCGTGTCAGGAGCGCATATCGCGCGTGGGGCGAGCCCATCTCCATACGATGAGGAAATGGCCGCTGATCTTCATAAGCTTGAAGGCCGACGCTACCCGGATTGACGACGAAGCGACCATCGGCAAGCTTGACTGAGCGCTGCAAGTGGGTATGGCCGCACAAAATCAGCTTCGAAGCGGCGTTCGCTGCTCGACACTCGATCTCTTCGGACGTTGCCTCGCGGCATCCGGAGGGAGTTACTGTTTCCAGAAAGTAAGCCAAGTCGTCTCCGGGCGTCCCGTGGACCAGAAGAACGTCTTCCCAAAGAAGCAGCGTGCTGGGCAAACCCTCGATCCATGCCAGCTGATCTGGACGCAACCGATCGAGGGCCCAACGGTCGGATGCACCGACATGCTCGCGATGACCAGTAAGGATCTGCCTTTCATGATTGCCCCGAATGGTGGGAATGTCGAGAGGCATTAACCGGTCTGCCGTCTCATTGGGAAAAAGCGGACCGGAAAGGATGTCGCCAAGATTGACGATCAAGTCTGCACCGACCGAACGAATATCAGCCAGCACGGCGTCCAGCGCCGAGAGGTTACCGTGAATATCAGAGAGGGCGGCTATCTTCATAACGATGATCGATGAGGGGCGTTACGTGGATTGTCGTCAATCCTGGCCCGTCGGTCCAATGTCCGGAATTGGCCGAACCCGGAAGAACATCGCCCATTGGTCCAGCGGCCGATGCCCTGAACCGTCGCCTGTGCTGTCGGGATAGCTTCGTATTGAGCGAGACGCGGCGCCGGCCCACGTCGACCGTTGACAAGTGTGTTTTCGCTCCCCCGAACCTTTATGCGGCAAGATTCTGTGGGCGTTGACATGCGGCATGGCCACCGATTGACAATTTCATCGTCGCAACGGTGAGGAATTTAATACGGTCTACGCTTTGCGCAAGCCGTCTACGTAGCAACGCCAGGTCGGATGACCCTGCTCAAAAGCGCGCCCAAGCCCGAACCGGACCTAGATATTCGTATAGTCGTGCAACGCCTGTTCGATCGGAAGCCGCGGCCGTTCCCAGCGCCTGCTGCGACCTCAACACTTCGCACGGCCGCTCAGACCCGTGCAAGCACTCGTGGTATCTCGTCCACTAGCGCGTCGATTGCGACGCGTACCTTCGAGGGCAGATGTCGCGATTGCGGGCGGATGACGTGAACCTCGGCGCCCTGCACGCTGTTGCTATCCATCACGAGCGACAGCCGGCCGTCGCGCAGATAGGGCGCCATGAGCCAGCATGGTAACCAGGCGAGCCCTGCGCCCGCAGCCGCTGCGTCGGCGATGGCCTGGAGGTCGTCATAACGCAGGCGCGCGGACAGTCGGCACTCCTGCACCTCGCCGTCTGCGCCGAGCACTCGCCACGGTGTGCTCTGTCCACCGCGGCCGTAAGCGATGCTGACGTGCGAGCCGAGTTCGGCGAGGCCCGACGGCCGCCCGTGGCGATCGAGCCAGGCCGGAGACGCGCAAATGCCCATCCGCTGAACGCCGAGCCGGCGCCCGACCAGCGTTGCATGGTCCGGCAGCGGTCCAATCCGCACCGCGATATCGAAGCCGTCCTCGACCAGGTCCGACACGCGATCGCTGAACGACATCTCGACGTCGAGCAACGGATGGCGCTCGACCAGCTTCAGCATCACGGGTGCGACGCACTGCCTGCCGAACAGCACCGGCGCGGTGATGCGCAGCCGCCCGGACGGATCGCGGCGGCCCGCCTCCAGCGTCGCCTCGGCCGCGCCGAGTTCGGCCATCACGCGTCGGCACTGCTCATAGTATGCATGTCCTTCGTCGGTCAGGCTCAGATGGCGGGTGGTTCGCTGCAGCAGTCTCACCCCGAGACGCTGCTCGAGCCTCGCGACAATCTTCGCGATCGCCGAGCGCGTGACACCAAGGCGTTCGCCCGCCGCGGCGAAGCTGCCGGCATCCACCACATCCACAAATTCCGCAATGCCTCTTAGCCGATCGTCCATCGTGCGAGCTCCCGTTACCGCGGTTTCTGTTTCCTGCCAGGCGACGATAAGTCGTCAAGATCTCGTCAATGCGTCCTTTCCGGCAACACTAACATAGGTGCTTCTACCCTGTGAGGAGTTGCTATGAACGCATGGAAACTGAAACCCGGCGCCGGTATCTCCGGCCTGAAGCGCAGCGACGCCACCATGCGATCGCCGGGGCCGACCGAGGTCGTTGTCAAGGTTCACGCGGCGTCGCTGAACTATCGGGACCTGATGTTCGCCCGCGGTGACTATCTCGGCATTGGCGATGCGCCGCTGATCCCGCTGTGCGATGGCGCGGGCGAAGTCATCGAGACCGGCCGCGACGTGAGCCGCTTCAAATCGGGCGATCGCGTGGTCAACACATATTTCCCGCGTTGGATCGACGGGGCTCCGACACCGTGGAAAGTCGACGGTTCGCCAGGCGCCAAAGTCAACGGCGTGCTGGCCGAGCGGTTCCTGGTCGACGAAACGGCTCTTGCGGTGATCCCGGCACACCTGGGTTATGACGAAGCCTCCACGTTGTCGTGCGTCGGCGTCACCGCATGGAACGCGCTATTCGTGGACGGCGACGCGAAACCCGGTTCCACGGTTGTGCTGCTCGGCACAGGCGGGGTGTCGATCTTCGCGCTGCAACTGGCGCGCGCGGCGGGTCTGCGCACGATCATCACGTCGTCGAGCGATGAAAAACTGGAACGCGCGCGCAAACTCGGCGCCGATGAGACGATCAACTACCGCGCCAAGCCGGAATGGCAGAACGAAGTTCTCCGGCTGACCGATGGGGTAGGCGCGGATATCGTGCTGGAGATCGGTGGACGGGACACACTGCCGCGCTCGGTGGCCGCGACGAAAATGGGCGGCCTCGTGTCGATCATTGGTGGTGTGAGCGGCTTTAGCGGACCGGAGCTTGGACTTCTGCCGGTGATCGGGGGCATCAAGCGGCTGCATGGAATCATGGTGGGCAGCCGCTCGATGCTCGACGAGGTGGTCAGGTTCGTGTCCGCGCATCAAATCCGGCCGGTGGTCGATCACGTCTTTGGCTTTGACGATGCGCCCGCGGCGTACAGGCATCTTGAGTCCGGACAGCACTTCGGTAAGGTGGTGGTCCGGATAGACGCCGGAAACCTGTACTGATGAGGGTTCGGCGATATCTGGATACGCGGGCATCAGGCCAGGGGACATTGTCGAACCGCGTGTACGGCAGTGATCGACCGAGGCCGTGTGAAAACGCAAAAGTACTCGGTTTGCGGGTGTCGCTTTACCCTTCCCGAGTTGCTACGAAGCCAATAGAGAGCGATCTGAAGGGTCGAGTTTTCGGAACGCCTCATTCAGCGTGCGTTTTCACACGGCCTCGACCCATTGCGGACGGCGGGTCCCCATAAAACGGACATTGGCAAACTTCGCTTTCCGGTCGCTGTGGTTTCGCTCGAGCGACCGATGCCGTTGCCCGTCATTGGGCTCGCACACGAAGTGCGACCATCTCCTCGCCTTCGAGTAATTCCATCGTGGAGCCGTGGATGTCAGACGCGGCAATCGGTTCGGCGCGGCCGCCGAGATGGCGCTCGAGAAAGGCCTCCGCAACGGCATAAAACGAGAGGCGGTTTGCAGGCCGGACAAAGCCGTGCCCTTCGTCCGGAAAAAGCAGGTACGTCACCGGAATGCCGTTGGACTTCATTGCGGCGACCATCTGGTCGCTTTCGATCCGCTTCACACGCGGATCGTTCGCGCCCTGCGCAATCAAAAGAGGCTTGCTGATTTGGTCGGCGCGGTAAACCGGCGAGCGCTCGCGAAGAAGTGCCAGTCCGGCATCGGTCGACGGATCGCCCAGTGCCTTGACCAACTGGCCGCGCATCGATTCCCAGTATGAAGGAACGGTCGCGAGCAGCGTCTCCAAATTGGACGGGCCGACAATATCGACACCGCACGCGTAGACGTCGGGATTGCGGGTCATGGCGTTCAATACCGCATAGCCGCCGTAGCTGCCACCCATGATCGCGATGCGTTTCGGATCTGCGATTCCCTCGCGGATTGCCCAGCCGACCGCATCCAGCAAGTCGTCATCCATGCGTCGGCCCCATTCCTTGTCGCCCGCGTTGACGAACGCCTTGCCGAAACCCGTTGAGCCGCGAAAGTTGACGCTAAGGACGCTGTAGCCGCGATTCGCGAGCCACTGATGTTCAGGGTAGAACCCAAACGTGTCCCGCGCCCACGGGCCGCCGTGCACGAGCAGAACCAGCGCGCCGGGGCCGTCGCTGCCGCGCGGGCGCGTCACGTAAGAAACCAACTCGAGCCCATCCCGGGCGGTGATCGTCACAGGCCGCATCGGAACGAGCGGCGCATCCGCCAATTCTGGGCGGAATGTGAACAGCGGTTCCAATGTCCGGCTCTCGCGGTTGTACAGGTAAGCCTTGCTCGGCTCGAGGTCCGACTGTGCGACGATCACCCATCGCAAATCGTCCTCCGTGCGGCTCACCCTATCCCATTCACCCAGATCACGACCGGCGAGAAAGTCGAGATCCGACTGGAATTCAGGTGTCAAAGCCAAATACACCTGCCGCTCGGCATAGATGGAATAGCCGACCGGCTCGTGCGTGTCCGCGTCGACGAGTATGCCGTCGACATCTGTCAGGCTGTCTTCTCCGAGCACGCGCCGCTCTCCGGAAGGGAGATCAAGACGCACGAGTGCTGCCGTGTCCCGTCCCCGGCTGTCCAGCATGAATAGCGCGCTGCCGTCCGCATTCAGTTGGATCGGACGCGACACGCGCGCGTCTTCTGGAGCGAAGCTGAACCATTCCTTCCAGTTTGCGTCGTCACGACGATCGAACAATTGCAGTGTGCCGTCCGCAGCGAACCTTCCCGCGACGCGCGGGCGGTAGTGCTCGTCCACGACGAACCCGCCCATGTTCGAGTCATTCCGCTCGAGCAACCGCAACTCGCCGGTGTCGATTTTAAGCGTGTACAGGTCAAAAAACTTCGGATCGCGCCGGTTCATCCTCACGAGCACGCGATCGCGCACAAGCCGACTTATTGCGACGACGTCTGCGCGCACCCCTTCAAACGGCGTCAAGTCACGGTCGACCCGGGTTTTCGCGTCGACCGCGTAAATATGAAATTCCTCATTGCCGTCGGCATCGCGCGGATAAACGAGGTAATGACCCGCGTAAGTCCAGCTAAATGAAAGGACACCGCGCCGGGTGTCATGCGTGACAGGGAAAGCGCGCTCCGGCGTATCGCTGGGCGCCACCCAAATGTTCAATACCCCGTCGACCGGGGCGAGCCACGCCAGGTACTGGCCATCCTGGCTGATACGGGGAAATACCTTGCTTGGGCTTCCGAAGAGATGCGAACGGGGTATGAGCGGCGTTGCGGGCGCGAATGACGTCATGGGATCACCGGTTGTTGGACTGGACCTTTGCAGCAACTTTGCGGGCGAGTGGAATGGCGACGCCCAGCCCAGTTGAGGTTGTCATGTGTTTAGTGAATCCTGCGGCTTCAGAGCCCTATCTGACAGCGACACCGGTCCCCGATGATGTCGCGAGTAGTCTTATAGCAGACGACAATAAAGTCGGCCACCAACGCCAATGCACGGGAAGTCCAGTTAATTGAACGACTGCTTTCGCAGCGTATCCGTCGACAGGCTGCTCCTGACCTGGCTGCCGACCCAGGCAATTTGCAAACGCAGGTTTAACCTCGCCACGCTGCGACTGGCACCCGTTCGCTCTATGCCACGCTAAAGTTTTTTCCACCGGCGTCGATAAAACGAGTGGACCGCTAATCGGTTTAAAACAACAGAAAAGGAGGGAATATAGGTGCGCGCATTGGGGAATTTTCTATGGATCATTGCGGGCGGACTTCTTGCGAGCCTTGCATGGGTGATTATTGGCTGTATCGCTTTTCTTTCGATCATCGGCATACCTTGGGGCCGCGCATGCTTCGTGATGGCGAAGTTCGCACTGGCTCCATTCGGCAAGACGGTCATGTCACGAAAGGATTTGAGCCTCAAGAAGGACGTTGGGACGGGCGCACTTGGCACACTTGGAAATATCGTGTGGCTGATTACAGGAGGCTGGATCATGGCGCTGTCACACGCTCTTTACGGCGCCGGTTGCTGCGTGACGATCATCGGCATCCCTTTCGGCATTCAGCATTTCAAGCTGGCGGGGCTAGCCTTAATGCCCATTGGAAAGACCGTGGTGCCGCTTGAGGTGGCGTTGGTCGCAACCAAGATGAATGCCGAAGCACAAGTAGCTAATCTGCGGGCGGGCGGCTAACGGACTCCTAATGCCCCTTCGCCGCGCCGCACTTTCGTATCTATCGAATGGTGTGCATGGCATTTGGTGAAGGGGCGAAGGTAGCGACACGCAAGACGTGAGCTCAATTGGCGAACCCGTCCGACGTTGAACTGGCGAAGTCGGGCCGCCATTGATCGGTCCGAGTCGGGCAGAAGGCGACCCCAGCTTGTGTGAAAACGCACGCTGATCGCCTAGACTGAGGTAACGCATTCAGGTCGGGCGGGCACATGAAGCGATTCGTTGAAGGCGAAGACCGTAAGCTAGCTGTTTTGCTGCCCGAGTATCTGAGGACTATGTGTCCGACGACAATCCAGTGCGCGTAGTCGACGTCTTTGTCGATGAGCTCGATCTTCACGATCTCGGTTTTGACGGAACCGCTGCCGCAACGACGGGACGTCCCTCATATCATCCATCCATACTGCTAAAGATTTATATTTACGGCTACCTGAACCGCATTCAATCGAGTCGGCGTCTGGAGCGTGAGACTCAACGCAACATTGAACTCATGTGGCTAACAGGTCGTCTTTCACCGGATTTCAAGACTATTACCGACTTTCGCCGTGACAACGGCAAAGCGATCCGCAATGTATGCCGGCAATTCATCGTGTTGTGCCGTAACCTGGATCCGTTCTCAAAGTCGATTGTGGCCATTGACGGCAGCAAGTTCAAAGCCGTCAACAATCGTGATCGCAACTTCACGAGTGGTAAGGTCCGGGCGCGTATGCAGCAGATTGATGAGAGCATCGCGCGCTACCTTGCGGCAATGGAGACAGCAGACAGGACGCAATCCGATGTCGCCGAGGCGAAGACGAGCCGCATCGGCGACAAGATCAAGAAGCTCAGGCAGCAGATGCAAGACCTCAAGACAATGGAGCAGCGACTGCGCGACTCACCCGATGGACAGGTCTCGCTGACTGATCCGGACGCGCGCTCTATGGCCACCAGCGGTCGAGGAACAGGGATGGTTGGCTACAACGTTCAGACCGCCGTTGACGCCACGTCGCATCTGATCGTGGCACACGAGGTCACCAATCCTGGCAATGATTGCAACCAGTTGACGAACATGGCCGGGCAGGCGCGAGCGGCTACCGGCATCGAAAATCTGACCGTTGTTGCTGACCGAGGTTATTTCAAGGGCGAGGAAATTTTGAAATGCAATGAGGCGGGTATTACGGCGTTCGTTCCGAAACCAATGACGTCGGGCAGTAAAGCGGATGGGTACTTCGGAAAGCAGGACTTTGTCTACGTTGCCGAAGATGATGAGTACCGTTGCCCCGCGCAACAGCGACTCACCTGGCGCTTCACAAACATCGAGCACGGGGTGACGCTGCATTGCTACTCGAGTTCGGCTTGTGCTACCTGCACAATCAGAAAGCAATGCACATCGGGAAAGCAGGCCCGCCGGATAAAGCGTTGGGAGCATGAGGGCGTAGTCGAAGCGATGCAGCAGAGACTGCACCAGAAGCCGGAAATGATGCGCATACGCCGTCAGACTGTAGAGCATCCGTTTGGTACGCTCAAGTTCTGGATGGGCGCTACGCACTTCCTGATGAAGACGCGCGAGCATGTCAGCACAGAGATGAGTCTGCATGTTCTCGCATACAACCTCAAGCGGGTCATGGCGATCTTAGGCACGGCGGCGCTAATGGAAAAGATGAGGGTCTGAGGAGAGGCCTTACATCAAACCGGCTGCACCGCGGCGAACCGGAGAGTTTCTCGACTCGTCGACGGACCTTCGCATTCTGACCGGTCTGAAGATCCTTCAACCATGCGGCGGGCTAAAACAGCCGCCAATGACGGGGAACGACGCCGCGAAGTCGTCGAGCCACATCGGCTTGCGTTTTTACACAGACTGGACCCGGAGCCGCCGTTCAGAGTCGGAAATTCATGACCGTTTCTGGAGTAATTCCGCCGCAATCCGAGCGTTTGAACGGGTCAGGACACCGATCCCGGCGCCAAGGCTTCCCTTTCCTCTGCTTTCGCGCGACCGTCATCGGAACTGGCTCGCAGCGACGCTGGGTAGTAGGTCGCCGAGAGAGGGTCTGCTCACCTGGAGCCATTCTCGAATCGCGGCTGCAGCCAGCAGCGTCGTTAATGCAGCGTTTATGCCGCGGGGGCGAGTACTAGGCGGCGGCTCCATCCGTCAGCGCTTGTAGAGGTCAAGCAGGCCAAGGAGTTCGCCAAACGCTGAAGTGTCCCGGCCCGCCTCATACCAGACACTCGCTTAGCATCGGCAGTCGGCCGCTCCCGCCGGGGGGAGCCCCGGCGGTCTATATTCGACCGGTTCTCTAACGTCTGGTCAATCCGGACGCGGGTGCTGCAAGGGCACGACGCCCGGCAGCGCCGCTGCGTTGTTAATCAGCGCCGCACCCGTAGTAAATGTCCACGAGAGGTTGCTGATCGAATAGGTCTTGCCACTCATATCTGTCAGCACACCGGTGAGATGCGCGGTGTAGGCCGAGTTGGCCTGAAGCGGTGCAAACGGAATACACATCGCGCCGTTGTTCAGTTCTGTATCGTTATCCGATGCGTTCAGCAGGCACGGGACGTTGTTGCCATTGCTGTCCGTAATCGTAATGCTGACTGAACTCAGCTTTGCTCCGACAACTGACTGGATCGTCACCGGATAACCAACGTAAGTGTTCTGATATTGCGGCTGCGTTGCGAACGGGTCCGGAGATTCGGCTTCCCACCAGGACCTCTGGACCCCGGTTTCTCCCGGGAACGGGTAGGCCACGAGCTGGGCTGGGCTCGCCGTAGTATTGAGACCAGCAAAGTCGATGTTAAGCGCCTCCCATGGCACGCCCGTTGTCGAGGTGCCGATCGTGCTCGCCACGCCCATCGCGGTGTAGTTGCTCAACATCCCCATCCGGTGGTACGGAGCATTGAAAATGTCTTCCACCGGCGACAGTGAGTTCTGGAACGCAGCCGGATCGCCCGCGACCACAACCTCGGCCGCAAAGTTCGGGTCACGCGCCATGGGGCTGGATCCAGTGAACCCAGGCAAGCCAGCCGTTTCGTTGTGTCCGGTCGCCGCATTGTCGACCAGATACACCGTGTGGTTCTTCGACACGGTCGTGAGTGTGGGGTCAACGGCCAGTGGCGTGGTATAGCCAACGGCCGCGCGGACGGAGTTCATGAACGTGATGCCGTCTGCAGTCGGGTCACCGGTTGCGGTAAGTGAGACCGCCGTCGCGGCCGGCTGCATCAGCATCACTGACGTACTGCTGTTATTGCTCGTGCCGCCGTTATTGGTTTGGTTCGATGAATTCGAGTTATTGGACCCGCCACCTCCGCACGCTGCAACCAGCGCCGAACAGGTGATCGCAAGAGCACAAAAACGATAACGGGATAAAGAGTTTTTCAATTTCAAACAGTCACCTTGTTGTTGGTATATGAATGAGTGTTCACCCGGGCCCATCAGGTGTTTTTAAAAACGACGAATCGTGAACCGCTATTTTTTAGCAGCCACTTTGCTCTATCGGCTAGAGGAGGCGGAACTTTAGGGAATCGTCCCGACCGCAACGCAAATGCATACTCGAACGGCGCTGCTTCGCTACCTCCAAGGAGCCAGATGAAATCGGTTGCGTATTTCGGACGAACGTGACCGGCCGTTTCGGGATCGTGACCGGCGATTTCGGCAACGTGACCGGTCAATTCGGGAACGTGACCGATCGGACCGAAAGGCAGGAATGGCGTTGCGCATGACATCAACCACGCGGGCTATGCTCGCCGGCTTTGGCCGGAGAGAGCATGCCCGCGCACCGGATGAACATGCGCATGATCAAGGACGTTTTACGACTTAAATTCGACGGCGGCTTCTCGCACGATCGGATCGCCGCGTCACTGGGCATATCCAGGGGCGTGGTCACGAAGTACATCGGACTGGCCGGTGCCGCCGGGCTGGACTGGGCAAGCGCCTGCGATATGGATGAAGGCGAGCTTGAGCGGCGGCTTCTCGGCAAGCCCACGGGGCCAGCAGGCTACGCCCAGCCCGACTACGGACGCATCCACCAGCAGCTGCGTCGCAAGGGCATGACGCTGACGTTGCTGTGGGAGGAGTACCAGGCCGAGTTCGCGGACCGGCAGACCTACCGCTATACGCAGTTCTGCGAGCACTACAAGGCGTTCACGAAACGCCTGAGGCGCTCGATGCGTCAGATTCACCGCGCCGGCGAGAAGCTGTTCGTCGACTTCGCCGGTCCCACGTTGCCGCTGACGACTGGACGGCGCGCGCACATCTTCGTGGCGGCCATGGGCGCATCGAGTTACACGTTCGCATGCGCGACGCCAGCCGAAACGATGGAGGACTGGCTGGGCGGTATTGCTCGCGCGCTGACCTTCTATGGCGGCGTGCCGCAGCTGATCGTGCCGGATAACCCGCGCGCGATGATTGCCGATCCCGATCGCTATGAACCTCGCGCCGGCGACACCGTGCTGGACTTTGCGCGTCACTACGGCACGTCATTCCTTCCTGCACGCGTATATCGTCCGCAGGACAAACCGAAGGTAGAGGTTGCGGTCCAGGTCGTCGAACGCTGGATCATGGCACGCCTGCGTCATCACCGGTTTGAGTCGGTCCACTCGGTCAATGAGGCGATCCGCCCGCTGCTCAGGAACCTGAATGAGAGGCCATTCCAGAAGCTGCCGGGATGTCGCGCCAGCGCATTCGCCCAGCTGGACGCGCCGGCACTGCAGCCGCTGCCGGCACAGCCCTATGAGCTCGCGCGTTTCAAGACCGTGACGGTTCACATCGACTATCACGTCGAGATCAACAAACACCGCTACAGCGTGCCGCACGCGCTGGTCGGTCTCAAGCTCGATGCGCGTATCACGGCGGGCGCTGTCGAACTGCTGCATCGCGGTCGTCGTGTCGCCAGCCACGCACGCAACGAGCGCGCAGGCGGCTACACCACCGTCGTCGAGCACATGCCGGCGGCGCACCGCGCTCATCTGGAATGGACTCCGCAGCGGCTGATTCATTGGGGACAGCAGATCGGCGCGGCAACCGGCGTGCTTGTTACCCGGTTGCTGCAGGAGCAACGTCATCCGGAACACGGCTATCGGGCGTGCCTCGGATTGCTCTCGCTCTCACGTCGCTATGGCCGCGAACGTCTCGAAGCCGCCTGCGCGCTGGCACTGGAACTGGGCGTGCACCGTTACCGCCACGTGCGCGACGTCCTGATCAACAACCGCGACCGCGCTGCAGTGGCAACGCCTGCCGACTGGATCAGCCCAAGTCACGCGCATGTACGCGGGCCCAGCTACTACCAATAAAGAAGACCCACCATGATGATGCAACAGACACTGACGCAACTGCGCACCCTGAAGCTGGACGGCTTCGCTGACGGCCTGGAAGAACAACTGACGCAGCCCAGTGCGGCCAGCCTGAGCTTCGAGGAACGCCTGTCACTGCTGGTCGACCGGGAAGCCAGCTGGCGTGATGATCGCCGTCGTACCCGACTGCTCAAGCAGGCGCGCCTCAAGTATCCGCAGGCCGCCATTGAAGATCTCGACACGCGCGCTGGCCGTGGCGTCGATCCGCGCTCGCTCACGAGCCTCGCCCTTGGCGACTGGGTCGAAGCCGGCTACAGCCTGCTCATCAGCGGCCCAACCGGCGCCGGGAAATCGTGGCTCGCTTGCGCCCTGGCCCAATACGCCTGCCGGCGCGGGCATTCGGCCTTGTATCTGCGCGTGCCTCGACTTGGCGAGGAGCTTCGCGTTCTGCACGGCAATGGCGGCTTCACGAAATGGCTCCTGCAGGTCGCCCGCGTCGACGTGCTCCTGCTGGACGATTGGGGAATGGCTCCCCTCGACGCGATGGTCCGAAACGATCTGCTCGAGATGATCGATGACCGCTCGGCGGGAAAGGCGACCATCATCACCAGCCAGTTACCGATTGAGCACTGGCATGGATGGATCGGCGATCAGACCATCGCCGACGCAATGCTCGACCGCCTCATGCAGCGTCATCACCGGATCACGCTTACCGGTGAATCCCTCAGAAAGGCATCCCCAACACACAACGTCCTGGAGCCCGAACTCGACCAGAACTGACAAGGAAATCTACAATCAACACCGCGCAACGCCCAACCCCGCCGAATCGGTCACGTTCCCGAAATCGGCGGTCACGTTCGCCGAAATACGCAATGTGGGGTACGACATGCCCACGAAACACCGGCCGGCGTCTGAAAAACGCCGGCCAGTCCTTCATCAGCAATGCTGCCTTGTGCAGGGCTTCTAGCGCTTGTCTTTAGCGACGTCTTTTGCCGCCTCCTTGACGTCACCCATGTCTTTCCTCGTCTGACCCGCTTCTTGCTGCAGGTCGCCCTTCAATTCCTGCGCTGGGTCATCAGTGGCTTTTCCCACCGCCTCGTTGACCTTGCCCTTCGTCTTTTCGGCTACGCCCTTGACCTGGTCCTTGTTCATGAGAATCCTCCAAGTTGATTTGCGACGGATGTCGCGGCTCAAACATGCAGCACACGACGTTCCTGCGATTCCGGGCGACTGCATCCGCTCCTTTTTTATTATCGCGACGATAGAGCTGAGATGGGCTCAGTTTGTTGGGGGCAATGTCAATCAGAATGCCTCACTAAAAGATTTGTCTGTCGCCGATATCGCGGTTAAGTCGGCGCAAGGCCGTGCAGCGGCGTCTGTTTGGCCTGAAGACCGGTGGCACGGGGGTTGCGCCGATAGAAATACGGCTCTCGGGCGCCCTATGAGTATCGTGCTGCTGGTGGATGACGACGCCGACAACCTACGCGCGCTGCCGGAAGTAATAGAGACTGCGGGGCACGAAGTCGTGCCCCGCGGCGGACGGGGCTGATGCCCTTGACAAGCTCGATGAGTTCAACCTGCAGATTAACATTTCCGGCTGGCAGATGCCTGGAATAGATGGCTGGACGCTTTGCCGCCATGTGCGCGACCTGCCTCGCTACACACGCCTGCCGGTCGTGCTCTTTTTTGCGAATGTGGTGCCGCTGGCTCAGAGCGGATGCTGGTCAGTCTTTTTCCGCAAGCCTGTCGACCTTTAGATTCTGCTGCGATGTGTCCAGGAACAATGTTCGGTCAGTCGCATCAGCCATGGCACCTACCTGATTGGTGTTGGCCCGGCATCGTCGCGCTGGCAGCCAGTCGACACCCGCTGCTGGCCTTGATGCAAGGAAAGCAGAAAATTACCGTGGCTAGATTCAACAGCGCCTTCGGGTCCCCAATATGGTGCGCAGTTCTTCCAGCGAAAGTGGTTTGGTGAGGTGGTACTCAATGCCTGCTGCCAATGCTCTCGACTTGTCGGAGTCCGCGGCGTATCCGGTCAAGGCGACCAGCGTTATGTGGTCCATGGTGCAGTCAGCGGGAATCGCGCGAGCTACCTCGAACCCATCTATGTCCGGCATCCCTACATCGACGATTGCCACTTCTGGCTGCAGCGCGCTCATAAGGCGGATAGCCTCACGACCACTGGCCGCAGTGGTCACAGTGTGTCCTTCGAGTTCCAGTAACAGGCCGAGCGAGAGCAGTGCGTCCTGATTGTTCGACCAGTAGAAGGCGCACGGGTGCGGGAGAGGTAATGGGGACTTGCTCAGCGAGGGAATGAGCCGGCGTCTTGCGCAGGATGGGCAATCGCAACGTTACTACCGTTCCTGTGGCCGCACCGTTGCTGTGAAGAGATATGGTTCCTCCATGTAGCTCAATCATGCGCTTCGCGACGGCGAGGCCAATGACAAGTCCGCCTTCCGCTCTCGCCTGGCCGCGGGCAGACTGGGCGAACAGGTCAAAGACGTGCGGCTGCACCGCCCTGTTAATGCCAATACCGTGGTCCTTGACGGTTATAACGACCGTGTCGGCAGCCTAGCCCCTGCTGGCGCTTTCGTCGACTTCAACGATGACTTCGACCGCGCCCCCTGTCGGCGTGTACTTCGCCGCATTTGAGAGGATGTTGCCCAGTACCTGGCTGAGACGGACATGGTCTGCGCGAACAGGCATAGGGGTGTCAAGGCCACTAATCGTCAGCGTATGACGCCGGGACGCGAACTAGTGCTTGACCGCAGTTACCGAGTCAAATGCAATTTCGTTCAGGGACGTGTCGCTGTGCCTGATGACAAGCTTGCCGTATTTCGATCGTGGCGCGTCGAGCAGGTCGTCGACAAGCGCGCGCAGATGCCTTAACTGCCGTCGTGCGATGGTAGGACCTCGACGGCCTTCGCGTTGTCAGCGCATAGTCGCGCGGCAGCGCCGACGGCACTACCGATAGGGGCCATGGGATGCCGAAGTTCATGCCCAAGCATCGCGATGAATTCGTTATGTCGCTGGTCGTTTTCGATTCCACTGTCGCGCGCGTCAACGACAGTCAGCGCTGCGCCGGCAAACACAGCCAGATTTGAAAGTAACCGGACGTCTTCGAGGTCGAATTGGCGTCCCTCTTCGTCTGACATAACCCATATCGCCCACAACGGGGTGTCGGTCGTCGGTATAGGCACAACGATGCCTTCGGCGACATCGACGCCAAGAAACCTGAGACAGGGGAACTCGTCCTGCGGGCGGATAAATAATTGCGGCGTGCGTGCCTCCAGCGTCATTGCACAAGGACATTCGTCCCATGCCGTTGTCTTCCCGCGCAGGTCTGCACAGCGTCCCGCAACGGCCAGCCACCTGAAATGCCGGCTATCGCCCGTGCCTTCGACGAGGCTAATCCCCGCGCTACCCGCATTGCAAACAGAGAGGGCGACGTCCGCAATCTCCTGCAGCAAATTAGCTCTTGGTCCCATCTGCGCTGCAGCGAGCCGGACGAGACCAGCGCTTTCCGACGCGTAGTCCGGTTGCCTCGCTGGGCGGTTGGCGAATTCGTCGTTATCAGCAAGCGCGTGATTACTTTCCATGACCTCTGGATTTGCTTCCAAAGTTGGACGAAGACAGGGACTACAAGGTATCCGAAGGGCCATCCCGCGAATAGTGCGTTGACCCGGAGCCGAGCGGGATTTGGGGCGGGCGCTGGCGAACGCGCGAAGGGGTAGCAGCAATCATTCCCTGCTGTTCCAAGCATAAAACGAGCACCCGCGAGGGACAACTCACCAATACCCTCAGTTTTGCCGAGCAGCGGGCTGCTGTAAGCCGCCTGAAGCAAGAAGCATTGCCCATCCATCACGCCCCGACCGGCTGCATTCCTGCACAGTCCCACGGGCGCAACCGCATACGGGCACGCTTGCTGCGGAGCACCGATGACCACATTCCTTGGGGGCAGGCGATGAACCCAGATGCAAGAGCGCTGGCTCCGACGGATGAATTGGACATGGTCCCGGATAAGGCAAACCCTCTTACGCCGCGCAGTGTCCACTGACGCGGCGTTTGACTTCTTTGCCAGCCTTGTCACACGGTGGGTCGGGTTGCCAGCGGCCTTCTGCCTCGCCGTAGCGCTGGCGCGCCCCTCGCGGTATGCGAATTGCGTTCGGGAACACACGGATTGACGCCGTTCGGTGTTGACCGGCCCATGCTTGAGGAGACTGCTATGCGAGTCGCGACGAAAGGAGTTTTGATTTCGGTACTTCTGGTGGGAATGTCCGGTAGCGTCTTCGCCCAAAGTGCGGGCGGCGGCGCCGCTGGAGGCCAGGGCGGCACAGGAATGAGCAAGCCAAACGCTGGCGGCTCGACCGACACCGTCTCTGGCGCGTCAGGGGCTAATACCATGGCACCCGCAACGACAAGTTCGCACAAAAAGATGCAGAAGAAGGCGGGGACTGCCACGCCTTCGTCGGCTACCAACCCTGCCTCGGGTGGAAGCTGACCGGTAGGATTCAGGTTGCCGGTCGACCTCCCGTCCAAGGGGCTCCAGGGGCGGAAAGCCGCCCCTGAGGGCGCGCCAAATAACGGTTGGAGACAGAGAATGAACAAGAGAGCGAATGGAGAAAGCGCCGCACGATTTCGCATTGAAACTGCGTATCTGCTGGAGCTGTCCGTCGGAGCATCGCATGTTTCTAGCACGCTATCTCCCTGGCCGCGGCACGCGTGCATCGAGGAGGTGATGGCCAATTTTCTGGCAAACATGGGAGCGCACATCTAGAACGTTTTCTATTGGCACTGGCGAAAAGACTTGATGAACGCTCAAATACCGAGGGCGCGGCGGCGGTTCGGCATTACGCAATCCACGGACTAGCTCCGCAAGCTGCCAACGTTCCTGCGCTCACGCTCGCACGTAAGAAGAGTACTGTGCGATAAAAATCACGATGCTAGTCGCGGCCGCGGAGGATTTGCCTGGCTGCCCTCGGCTTCTCCGGTGAACGGTCAGATGGCTTGTCGCCTACACATATTCGTGCGAAACGGCGATTACTGCGGAGTAGGCCCGTCCTCGTCGACCTCTTCGCCGTCCTCTGATTCAATTCGTGTCGTCCCGCCCGTCGCGGGCGGGTCACTGGCCGGGAAGGTGTCTTCGACCGCCTTGTCGACGTCCTCTTCGGACTTGTCACCTGAGGGGTTCCGCTGCTTCGGATTGGTAGCCATGAGAGTCTCCGGCGGGTTGGAATCATTTGATTTGAGCAAGGGGTGTTCCACAAGGGAGCGCCTCGGGCGGCGGTGCAAGAATCGTTGGCAGTGGTACGGACGACGGACCCGACCCCAAGGTGACGGCGGCATCGACTTGGCAAGGCTGCTGCAGGATGGCCGCCGACACCCACGAGACTGAACCAGATGACGCCGCGCCGTAATATTGGCGCGCCATATTGCTGAAGCGAGGCGGGTACGCCACCGCACCGAGGCGGTGGCGCAGGCACCCGAGCGACAGATTAGCTGTCGGCGTGGCGCGGCTCGGCCATTGTCTTTTTTAGTGCTCGCTCGGCCTGATGGTCGGGTCGCTTTCGACCACGGCGTGGGTTGCTGACCAGTACGGGTCCCGGTTGTAGTACGTATGCATCGACATCCCCCACTTTGCGTCAGCCATGACGGGCCAGTGGTCCTTGTCAAAACCGGGGTCGTCCTTGAGGCGCTGGGCGGTAATGTCGACGAAGAAGCATTTTTCGTCCGTATCGAGCGTCAGTGCACTCCATGGGATGGCGTGCAGATTGGCCCCCATTCCGAGGAATCCTCCCTCCGCCAGCACTGCATAGGCAATGCGTCCGCTTCGGACGTCCAGCATGATGTCTGAAATTTTGCCTACGTGTTCGCCGTCGGAAGACATCACCTTGGTCCCGTCCAGTGTAGCCGCGGCCATGATATCCGGCCCCGGCCCTTCGCCTATACCACCGCCTACAATATTGGCCCCGCCTCGGGTGCCACCTTCCGGGTTGATTGAGCCCATGATTCACCTATATGAACGCGTCCCGTTTGCAACAGTTTTCGTGTGTTCCGACAGACAGGATGGGCTGCAGCTCTATATCCGGCCTTGTTGCAGTCGGTGCTGCGGCTGCGGGCCCCTATGAAATCCGCT
>NZ_JAJITC010000026.1 GCF_020881035.1 Paraburkholderia translucens | reverse complement strand
CCTCGAGCGTGACCATCTCGAGTTCGTGCTGCATCGGTGTTGGTTTCTTGAGCATGACGCCCATTAAACGACAAAGCCCGGCGTGTGGCCAGGCTTTGGGGGTACTTTGTCAGCAGTCTGAAGGGTTCCGGAATACGGAACCCTTCTTTGGATACTTTGGTGGGCCGGGTGGGGTTCGAACCCACGATGTCCTTTCGGAGGTGGATTATGAGTCCACTGCCTGCAACCAACACGGCGTCCAGCCCAAGAAAAAAGACCCGGTCGTAAGGCCGGGCCCGTTTCATCGATTGGCCGACATACTACACGAAAAAGGGGCCTGCGCAACCGCTTCGCTTCTGCGAAACGACCACGAGGCCCCTTTGATCACGTCTTTTTCAGCCGGCTAAGGCCGCCTCGATCAATTTCCTTCGAGGAACGACTTCAGCTTGTCCGAGCGGCTCGGATGACGCAGCTTGCGCAGCGCCTTCGCCTCGATCTGACGAATCCGCTCGCGCGTCACGTCGAACTGCTTGCCGACTTCCTCAAGCGTGTGATCCGTGCTCATCTCGATACCGAAACGCATGCGCAACACCTTCGCTTCGCGCGGCGTCAGCGAGTCGAGCACGTCCTTCACGACGTCGCGCATGCTCGCGTGCAACGCGGCATCCGCCGGGGCGACCGTGTTCGTATCTTCGATGAAGTCGCCCAGATGAGAGTCGTCGTCGTCACCGATCGGCGTTTCCATCGAGATCGGCTCCTTCGCGATCTTCATGATTTTGCGGATCTTGTCTTCCGGCATCTCCATCTTCTCGGCCAGCGTTGCGGGATCCGGCTCGAGACCGGTTTCCTGCAAGATCTGACGCGAAATGCGGTTCATCTTGTTGATCGTTTCGATCATATGAACCGGAATCCGGATCGTGCGCGCCTGGTCGGCGATCGAACGCGTAATGGCCTGGCGAATCCACCACGTCGCATACGTCGAGAACTTGTAGCCACGACGATATTCGAACTTGTCCACTGCCTTCATCAGGCCGATGTTGCCTTCCTGAATCAGGTCGAGGAACTGCAGACCGCGATTCGTGTACTTCTTCGCAATCGAGATCACGAGCCGCAAGTTCGCCTCGGTCATCTCCCGTTTCGCCTGGCGCGCCTTCAGCTCACCGGCCGCCATCTGACGGTTGGTTTCTTTCAGGTCCTTGAGCGGCAGCACCACGCGCGCCTGCAGATCGAGCAGACGCTGCTGCTGTTCGCGGATCGCCGGAATGTTGCGCGTGAGGATCGCGCTATACGCGTGACCTTCGGCGACGATCTTGTCGGCCCATTCGAGGTCCGTCTCGCTGCCCGGGAAACGTGCGATGAATTCCGCGCGCGGCATGCCGCACTTATCGACGACCGTATGCAGAATCTGACGCTCGACCTGGCGCACCTCATCCACCTGCGCACGCAGCGTGTCGCACAGACGCTCGACGGTACGCGCGGTGAAGCGGATCGTCATCAGCTCGTTCTGGATCGTTTCCTGCGCCTTCAGATACGACTTGGACTTGTAGCCTTCCTTCTCGAACGCACGGCGCATCTTGTCGAACCATTCGCTGATCAACGCGAATTTTTCGAGCGACGCGCGCCGCAGCGCTTCGAGCTGCGCGGCGTTGGCCGTGGCTTGCGCCGCGCCATCGTCTTCTTCCTCGTCCTCTTCGTCCTCTGCTTCGGCTTCCTCGTCTTCGTTCTCGATCGCTTCGGCTTCCTGCGCGGAAAAGCCGTCGGCGTCTTCCGCGTCGGCGTCGATCAGACCGTCGACGAGTTCGTCGATGCGCACTTCGTCGTTGGCGACGCGCTCGGCCATTGCGAGGATGTCGGCGATCGTGGTCGGGCACGCGGAGATGGCCATCACCATGTGCTTCAGGCCGTCTTCGATACGCTTTGCGATTTCGATTTCGCCTTCGCGCGTAAGCAGCTCGACCGTGCCCATTTCGCGCATGTACATGCGCACGGGATCAGTGGTGCGGCCAAATTCGGAATCGACGGTGGACAGCGCGACTTCGGCTTCCTCTTCGACTTCGTCATCCGACGAAGCCGCGGGCGCGTTGTCGTTGAGCAGCAGCGTTTCGGCGTCCGGGGCCTGTTCGTAGACCGCGACGCCCATGTCGTTGAACGTGCTGATGATGCCTTCGATCGCCTCGGTCTCGGTGAAATTGTCCGGCAGGTGATCGTTGATTTCGGCGTACGTGAGGAAGCCGCGTTCCTTGCCGAGCTTGATCAGCGCGCGCAGCTTGGAGCGACGCTCTTCGAGTTCCTCGACCGTGCCCGGCTGCGACGACGCGAACGCGTCTTTTAGCAGCGCTTTTTCCTTCGCACGACGGTCGCGAGCCTTGACCTTCTCCGTCTTGCCCGGTGCGGCGGCAGCGGTTTCTTCGGTCTGGGTTGCATCGTCTTCGACGGGTACTTCGTTCAGCTTTTTCGTCATGGAGTTCGCCGTACCGGCTGTAGTCTCGACCCCCGGCTGTTGAACAACAGCCGGTTGAACCGTGGATACTGGAGTCACGCGCGCTACCGCATCGACCTCAACGGCAGCCGCTTCCCTTGCGCTACTGACACCCGACCGCTTGGCAGCCGGCGGTGCTACAGCTTTCGCCGTCCGAACCTTTGCCGCCTGCGCGGCCGCAGTGGTCGACGACTTCTTCCCGGCAGCGGGCGCAGCGCTGACTGCAGAGGACGTTCTCCTGGCGGACGCAGTCAGTTTGGCTTCGGCAACTTTGCCGGTGCGCTCTTTAGAGCGTGAGCCTGTTGTCTGATTTCCGCCTGTCGTCTTTGCCATCGCATCGCCTTTCGCCTTTGCTAGGAAAACCCTTGAGAAAACAAAACGCTAGAAACTTTTTGATTGTACCATCCGAGGTTTCGGCATCTCCGTTACAGCCCGAGCTGACGCTTCATGTCAGCCCGCTTCCGGTTCAGCTCCGAAAACTCGGCGAATTCTTCCGGCGTATGCCGGGTTTGCCGTGAAAGCTGCTCAAGACGATCGCAATAAGCGTCGTATCGCATTTTCAGAATCGCGGCCTTCAACTCCTCGCCCACAATCCGTTCCTGCTCGCGCCGTTCCTCGATGACGGCCGCGTCCTGTGGGTCTTTCAGCAGCAAATCCCGGACGTTTTCATCATAGTCTAGAATTTTGCGAAAGATTTCCTCGAAAGTTGGGGCGTTCGCACCATTTCGCAAGAGATCGGACAACAACTGGAACGCCGCCGAATCGCCGAGCGCACGTGCGTGCGTCGCCACTTCCGCGAACAGTTCCGCGTGCCGCGTCACGGTGAGCAGCGCCTCTTCGGCCTCTTCGTCGAGCATCGCGATCGTGCGCGGATACATCACCAGATTGCGCAGCGTCTTTTCCTCTATACCGGTCACGCTGCGCCGGTCCTTGCGGGCCGGCGCCTCGCGCGCGGCGGCCGCGATCCGGGCGTCGACCTCGCAAAGGGCCGCGACCTCGCTGAACGGCACATCGAGCCGGTCCGCGAACATGTGCATGATCTGCGCGCGCAGCGCATTGGCCGGCAATGCCTGCAGCAACGGTTTCGCGTCGAACAGCGCGCGGGCCTTGCCTTCCGGCTGATCGAGCTCCTTGCCGGTCAGCACCTCGTTAAGCATGAATTGCGATAGCGGCATCGCCCTTTCGACCTGCTCGGCAAACGCCTCGGTGCCGAACTCGCGCACGTAGCTGTCGGGGTCGTGCTCGGTCGGCAGGAACAGAAAGCGGATCGTCCTGTTGTCGGCCGCATGCGGGAGACAGGCATCGAGCGCGCGACGCGCGGCGCGCCGGCCCGCCGCGTCGCCGTCGAAACTGAAGATGATCGTATCGGTCTGGCGCATCAGTTTCTGCACATGAATCGGCGTGCAGGCAGTGCCGAGGGTGGCGACGGCGTTCTGGAAGCCCAACTGGGCCAACGCGACCACGTCCATATAACCTTCGACGACCAGCACATAGCGCTGCTCCCGAATCGCGAGACGCGCCTCGAATAGGCCGTATAGCTCGCTGCCCTTGTTAAATAGCGGCGTTTCGGGCGAATTCAAATACTTTGGCTCGCCGCCATCGAGCACGCGGCCGCCGAAACCGATCACCTGCCCTTTCACATTGCGAATGGGGAACATGATCCGCTCGCGAAAACGGTCGTAGCGGCGGTTCTGCCCCTGCGCGTCGGACTTTTCGCTGACGATCACGAGACCCGCTTCGACGAGTCCGTCGTCGCGATAATTCGGGAACGCCGCCTCCAGGTTCTGCCAGCCATCCGGTGCGTAGCCGAGCCCGAAGCGCGCGGCGATTTCACCTGTCAGGCCGCGCTTTTTCAGATACTGAATCGCGTCCGGCGCGCCGCGCAGCTGCTTTCGGTAGTAGTCGCAGGCGGTCTGCATGAGGTCGGACAGCGCGGTGGTGACTGCCTTGGAAGCCGCCGGCGCATAGCCGCCGGCGCTCCCGCCCGCGCCACCATATCCGGGCGAAGGTTCGTGCGGCACGGTGAGACCCACCGATTGCGCGAGCTCGTTGACCGCTTCGGGGAACGACGCACCCACGTGCTCCATCAGAAAACCGATGGCAGTGCCATGCGCACCGCAGCCGAAGCAGTGATAAAACTGTTTAGTCGGACTAACCGTAAACGAGGGGCTCTTCTCGTTGTGAAACGGGCACAGCCCCATGAAGTTCGCGCCGCCCTTTTTCAGCTGCACATACCGGCCGACCACGTCGACGATATCGACGCGGTTGAGCAGGTCCTGCAGGAATGACGGTGGGATCACAGTAAATGACGCTGCCAGGAAAGCTTCAAAATCCAAGCCCGGAGTCCGGGCTCGACACCGCGGCCGGGCACGGCGCCTCGCCTTCCACGAAGCACGCGCGACCCGGACAAACCAACGGAGTTACTTCGCGAGCGCGGCTTTGACCTGGGCCGAGACAGCGGTCATATCGGCTCGGCCAGCCAGCTTCGGTTTGAGCACGCCCATCACCTTGCCCATGTCCTGAGGGCCGGCTGCGCCGGTTTGTGCGACCGCCGCCTGCACTTCGGCAACGATTTCCGCTTCGGACATCTGTTCAGGCATGTACGCGGAAAGAATGGCCAGTTCGGCCTTTTCCTTGTCTGCGAGATCCGTGCGTCCCGCGGCCTCGAACTGGCTGATCGAATCCTTACGCTGCTTGATCATTTTGTCGACGACGGCGGTTATACCAGTGTCGTCGAGCGTGACACGCTCATCGACCTCGCGCTGCTTGATCGCGGCGAGCAGCAGACGGATCGTCCCGAGACGCTCGGTCTCGCGCGCCCGCATGGCAGCTTTCATATCGTCGTTGATCCGGTCCTTGAGACTCATCACTCACCTGAATTGCGTTGAAAAGTTGAAAAACCGGCCGGTCGCTGGCGGCAATGCCGCCGCATCAACACAAATACCCGCTTGGGACTTCTTCCTCAAGCGGGCTGGCGCAATATGCGTAGTGGATCCGACCCTGCCGGCTGGCCCGATGGGCCGGGTTTTCCGTGATGACACCTGTCGTGTCGTCATCGGCTTGGATGCTGCCGTGCTGTGTGCGAAGCAGAGCGCGGCAACGCCAGAATCAGTAGAGCTTCTTCGGCAGCATCTGGCCACGCAGACGCTTGAAATGACGCTTCACTGCCGCCGCTTTCTTCCGCTTGCGTTCGGCCGTGGGCTTTTCGTAAAACTCGCGAGCGCGAAGTTCCGTCAGCAAGCCGTTTTTCTCCATGGTCCGCTTGAAACGGCGCATGGCGACTTCGAACGGCTCATTGTCTTTTACGCGGATGGTCGTCATTTTTCAATAACGGAACTTTGTAAAGGTTCAGGAGTATAGCAGAGCTTTCTCACAAAGCCATCGCGCCGTCAAGCCCCCGCGCGTATTCCGCGGCCGCCTCGCCCGCCGCTACGCCTGATGCCCATGCCCATTGGAAATTGTAGCCGCCGAGCCAGCCGGTAACGTCGACTGCTTCGCCGATGAAGTAGAGCCCGGGCACCCGCGAGCTCATCATGGTCGTCGACGACAAGCCGCGCGTATCGACGCCGCCGCGCGTCACTTCGGCCTTGCGATAGCCCTCGGTGCCGTTCGGGGTGATCGTCCATCGCGACAGGGCCTCGCCGATGCGGCGCAGCGTCTTGTCCGGCAAATCCGCCACGCGGGCCTCGGCCGGCACCTGATGGGTGTCGAGCCAGGCATGTGCAAGCCGCTGCGGCACCCATTCCGACAATAGATTGGCGATCTGCCGCTTCGTGCCGTTTTTGGCCTCGATGAGCGTGGCCGCGGCGTCGCGCTCCGGCAGCAGATTGATGTGAATCGGCTCGCCGGGCTGCCAGTAACTCGAGATCTGCAGCACGCCCGGGCCCGACAGGCCGCGATGCGTGAGCAGCAGATCTTCAGTGAACTCGGCACCGGCCTTCTTATTGCCCGTCGACAGTTGCACTTCGAGCGAGACGCCCGACAGCGCGGCGAACGGCTCCCAGTCGGCGGGCGCGAACGTCAGCGGCACCAGCGCGGGGCGCATGTCGATCAACTTGTGGCCGAACTGCTTGGCGATCCGGTACGCGAAATCGGTCGCGCCGATCTTCGGGATCGACAGGCCGCCGGTCGCGATTACGAGCGCCCGGGCGGCCATCGTGCCCGCCATCGTGCCGAGCAGAAACCGTCCCTCGGTGTCCTGACGCACCTCTTCGACGGACAGTGGCTTGCGCCATGCAACCCCGCCCGCGTCGCACTCGCGTTTCAGCACGTCGATGATCGCATCGCTCGACTGGTCACAGAACAGCTGGCCCTTGTGCTTCTCGTGCCATGTCACGCGATGCTGCTTGAGCAAGGCCATAAAGTCGCGCGGCGTATAGCGCGCGAGCGCCGAGCGGCAAAAATGCGGATTCGCCGACAGATAATTGGCCGGCCCCGCGTACAGATTCGTAAAGTTGCAGCGCCCGCCGCCGGAAATGCGGATTTTCTCCGCGAGGCGCTGCGAGTGGTCAATGAGCGCTACGCGCCGGCCGAGTTGACCGGCCACGGCGGCGCACATCATGCCGGCCGCACCCGCGCCGATCACCGCGATATCAAAGGATTCCATGGGGCCGCATTGTACCTGCCGGACCGGCGCGGCCGAGGAGGCGGTCTGCTGGCCGCCTGCGGCTGCCTGTCCGCACTGGTATACTTTCAGGCTTACCTTTCACTTTCGGGCGCGCCTCGCGCGTGTCCGCCTCAAGCGATTCATCATGCTCGTTCTCGGCATCGAAAGCTCCTGCGACGAAACCGGTCTGGCGCTCTACGACACAGAGCGCGGCCTGCTCGCGCACGCGCTGCATTCGCAGATTGCGATGCATCGGGAGTACGGCGGCGTCGTGCCGGAGCTTGCGTCGCGCGACCATATCCGCCGCGCGTTGCCGCTGCTCGAAGAAGTGATGGAGCGCGCCGGCGTCGCGCGCGGCGACATCGACGCGATCGCTTACACGCAAGGGCCCGGACTCGCGGGCGCGCTGCTAGTCGGCGCGAGCGTCGCCAATTCGCTGGCGATGGCGTGGAACAAGCCGACCGTCGGCATTCATCACCTCGAAGGGCATCTGCTGTCGCCGCTGCTCGTCGATGAGCCGCCGCCGTTTCCGTTCGTCGCGCTGCTGGTGTCGGGCGGGCATACGCAACTGATGCGTGTGACGGACGTCGGCGTCTACGAGACGCTCGGCGAAACACTCGACGACGCCGCCGGCGAAGCCTTCGACAAAACCGCCAAGCTCCTCGGCCTCGGCTATCCTGGTGGCCCGGAAGTCTCGCGCCTCGCGGAGTTCGGCACGCCCGGCGCGGTCGTACTGCCGCGCCCGATGCTGTATTCCGGCGACCTCGATTTCAGCTTCAGCGGCCTGAAGACCGCCGTGCTCACGCACGCGAACCGGCTCGGCGGCACGAACATCTGCGAGCAGGCGAAGGCCGACCTCGCGCGCGGTTTCGTGGATGCAGCCGTCGAAGTGCTGGCCGCCAAATCGCTTGCGGCGCTCAAGCGCACCAAGCTGAATCGGCTGGTTGTGGCGGGCGGTGTCGGCGCGAACCGGCAGTTGCGCGAAGCGCTGTCGGCCGCCGCGCAGAAGCGCAATTTCTACGTGCACTACCCCGACCTTTCGCTGTGCACGGACAACGGCGCGATGATCGCGCTGGCCGGCGCGCTGCGCTTGCAACGCTGGCCCGAACAGGCCGGCAACGACTACGCGTTCACGGTGAAGCCCCGCTGGGATCTGACGACGCTCGCGCACTGAGCCCCTTTCGCAAGGCAAAAAAAAGCCGCTTTGGAGGCGGCTTTTTTTGCTTCGATTCTCCCGCAATGAGACCGTGCGGGCCGGCGAAGAACGAACGTATCAAGCAACGCGCTTGTCCCGCTCGATCACTGCATAGGCGCTGTGATTGTGAATCGACTCGAAATTCTCGGCTTCGAGCACATACGCGGCGATGCGCTCGTCGGCATTCAGACGCTGGGCGACATCGCGCACGAGGTCTTCGACGAACTTCGGATTTTCATACGCGCGCTCGGTGACGAACTTTTCGTCCGGGCGCTTGAGCAGCCCCCACAGTTCGCACGACGCTTCTTCCTCAGCGATACGGATCAACTCTTCGGGAGCGACGTCGCCGCTCAGCTCGGCGTTGATCGTCACGTGCGAGCGCTGGTTGTGCGCGCCATACTGCGATATCTTCTTCGAGCACGGGCACAGGCTCGTGACCGGCGCCAGCACCTTCAGAAACAGCCGCGTTGCGCCATTGCGGGTCTCGCCCGTCAGCGTGACTTCATAGTCGAGCAGGCTCTGCACACCCGACACCGGCGCGGTCTTGTTCACGAAGTACGGGAACGACACTTCGATGCGGCCCGCCTTGGCTTCCAGCCTTTCGAGCATTGCCGCGAGCATCGTGCGGAACGTGGCCGGCTCGCGCGGTGCCTTGTTCTCCTCGAGCAGCGCGACGAAACGCGACATATGGGTGCCCTTCTGCTCGGCCGGCAAATGCACGTCGAGATTCCACGTGCCGACCGTCGGCTGCACTTCGCCACTCTGGGTGCGAACCGTCAACGGATGACGCACGCCCTTCACGCCGACCCGCTGGATTGGAATCTGGCGCGTGTCAGGCGTGCTTTGCACGTCGGGCATCACGAAGGCGGGATTCATCTGATTCATTCTTTTGTCCTTTCAGGAAAGCGCCGGGCCGTGCCGAGCTTCGTTGCGTCGGAGGGCTGTCGCGCAGCGACTTCGGAACGCCCGGCGGCCGCGCGGATCAGCATGCGCAACGGCGAACGCCGGCTGCTGCCGGCGTTGGGTGACGGGCCGCAACGCCCGTCGGTTCGATCTGGAAATTGCGGAAACCGCCGTCGCACGACGGCGGCAAGACAGGCGACAGCGTCTTACGCGACGCGCTTCACCGACGACTGGCCGCCAACCGCTCCGCTCGTGAGAAAACGTTCGCGGATCGACCGGGCGATACCTGCGGCGTCGAGACCGCACGCGGCGAGCAGCTTGGCCGGGTCCCCGTGATCGATGAACCGGTCGGGGAGGCCCAATTGTAGTACGGGGCGCATAACCCCACTCCGGAGCAGGGCTTCGACGCAGGCCGAACCCGCGCCGCCCATGATGCAGCCTTCTTCGACGGTGACGATTGCATCGTGCGTTTCGGCCAGCTTGCGCACGAGCTCGGTGTCGAGCGGCTTCACGAAGCGCATGTTCGCGACGGTGGCATCGAGTTGCTCGGCCGCCGCGAGCGACGGCGCGACCATCGTACCGAACGCGAGAATCGCGATACGCTTGCCGGCTGGCGCCGAAGTCTCGCGACGCACTTCGCCCTTGCCGAGCGGCAACGCGCTCATCTGCTTGACGGTGGCGACGCCGGTGCCTGCACCGCGCGGATAGCGCACCGCGGTCGGATGCGATTGCTGCAACGCGGTGTACAGCATTTGCCGGCACTCGTTTTCATCCGACGGCACCATCACGGTCATGTTCGGGATGCAACGCATGAACGCGAGGTCATATGCACCCGCGTGCGTCGCGCCGTCCGCGCCGACGAGACCCGCGCGATCGATCGCGAACACCACCGGCAGGTTTTGCAGGGCGACGTCGTGGATCAACTGGTCGTACGCGCGTTGCAGGAAGGTCGAATAGATCGCGACGACCGGCTTCATGCCGTCCGCGGCAAGCCCGCCCGCGAACGTCACCGCGTGCTGCTCGGCGATGCCGACGTCGAAGTAACGGTCCGGAAAGCGCTTTTCGAACTCGACCATGCCCGAGCCTTCACGCATCGCCGGCGTAATGCCGACCACGCGCGAGTCGAGCTCGGCCGCGTCGCACAGCCATTCGCCAAACACCTGCGTATAGGTCTTCTTCGATGGCGTTGCGGCCGGCTTGATGCCCTCGGCCGGGTTGAACTTGCCCGGGCCGTGGTACAGCACCGGATCGGCCTCGGCCAGCTTGTAGCCCTGGCCTTTCTTCGTGACCACGTGAAGGAATTGCGGACCGCGCAGTTCCTTGATGTTTTGCAGCGTCGGAATCAGCGAATCGAGGTCATGACCGTCGATCGGCCCGATGTAGTTGAAGCCGAACTCCTCGAACAGCGTGGCCGGCACGATCATGCCCTTCGCGTGCTCTTCGAGCTTGCGCGCGAGATCGAGCACCGGCGGCGCGACGCGCAGCACGCGTTCGACGCCCGCGCGCGCAGCTGCATAGAAGCGCCCCGACATCAGACGCGCGAGATGGCGATTGAGCGCGCCGACCGGCGGCGAAATCGACATGTCGTTGTCGTTGAGGATCACGAGCAGTGGCACGTCGTCTTCGACGCCGGCGTTGTTCATTGCCTCGAAAGCCATGCCGGCCGTCATCGCGCCGTCGCCGATCACGGCGATGCCCATGCGGTTGTCGCCCTGCAGCTTGCTCGCGATCGCCATGCCGAGCGCGGCCGAAATCGACGTGCTCGAGTGCGCGGTGCCGAAGGTGTCGTATTCCGATTCGTCGCGTTTCGGGAAGCCCGAGATGCCGCCCAACTGACGCAGCGTGTGCATCTGGTCACGGCGACCGGTCAGGATCTTGTGCGGATAGGTCTGATGGCCGACGTCCCAAACGATCCGGTCATGCGGCGTATCGAACACGTAATGCAGCGCGATGGTCAACTCGACCGTGCCGAGGTTGGACGAGAGATGGCCGCCCGTCTGCGATACGCTGTCGAGCACAAAGGCACGCAACTCGTCGGCAAGCGGCTGCAATTGGCGGCGATCGAGGCGGCGCAAGGCTGCCGGGTCGTCGATGGTTTTCAGCAAGTCGTACATCGTCGTTCCATTGTAGGAAAACTTACGCGCCCGCACTTCATACATGCACCCTTCGGATGGAGGGTGCGCGGCGGCGGGCTTTCGCGTTCAGCTGACCCGGTTCACCACCAGGTCGGCCAGTTCGGCAAGGCGCTGCGCGCGCGCGCCGAACGGCGCAAGCGCGGCGTGCGCGTCGCTGCGCAGTTGCGCCGCGAGCGCGCGCGACGCGTCGAGCCCGATAATCGACACGTAGGTCGGCTTGCCGTCCTTCGCGTCCTTGCCGGCGGTCTTGCCGAGCGTTGCGGAGTCAGTCGTTACGTCGAGAATGTCGTCGACGACCTGAAACGCGAGACCGACCGCGGCGGCGTAGGCATCGAGCGACGCCAGCGCCGGCTCGTCCGGCGTCTCGCCTGCCAATGCGCCCATGCGCACGGCCGCGCGCAGCAGTGCGCCGGTCTTCATCCGATGCATGGTCTCGAGCTGCGGGCGGGTCAGCGTGTGGCCGACACTCGCCAGATCGATGGCCTGTCCGCCACACATGCCGATTGAGCCGCTTGCCAGCGCGAGTTCGCGCACGAGCGAGGCCTGCTGCGGCGCGCCCAGCACGTCGGACGTGAGCACGACGAATGCCTGCGATTGCAGCGCGTCGCCGACCAGAAGCGCGGTCGCTTCGTCATACTTGACATGGACCGTCGGCTTGCCGCGGCGCAGCGCGTCGTCGTCCATGCACGGCATGTCGTCGTGCACGAGCGAGTACACGTGGATCATTTCCAGCGCCGCAGCCGCCGCATCGAGGCATTCGGCGCGCGCGCCGGTTAGCTCGCCGGCGGCGTGGCACAGGAGCGGTCGAACCCGCTTGCCGCCACCGAGCACCGCATAGCGCATCGCCTCGTGCAGCTTGGCGGGTTCGGTCGTCTCGGCCGGCAGATAGCGTTCCAACGCCGTTTCGACACGTTCGAGCACCAAGCGCGTCCATTGTTCGAATGTCATAGGTCGTCCCCGCTCTCAGTCGCGGCTGTGCCTGCGCTATTCACGGGCAGCGGCTTGAGTGTCTCGCCGTCCAGCACCCGCACTTGCTGCTCGACTTTTTCGAGCTGCTGTTGACAGAATGCGACAAGTGCCGCCCCACGGCGGTACGCTGCCAACGATTCCTCGAGGCTCAGGCTACCGCCTTCCATGCGCGCGACCAGCTCTTCCAGCTCAGCCTGCGCGGCCTCGTAGTTCTCCGGCAGCGGCGCGCTTTCGCCGCTTTCAGTTGGCGCGGCGGCGGGATCTCTCGATGCGGTCTTCGCCATGAATAGTCGCAAAATTAAAACAAGTCGGACATTCTACGGCAAAAGCGACATCTTCGATCCGCTCGGCCGCCCGCGCCCCGCCTTGCAGCCTCGCTTCGAGCCTGACTCATGCCCGCCTTTGCCCCGCTTTGACCCTGAAGTCTCGCAGAAAAAAAGCTCGAGGTCTGCGGCGAAAATGCCGAACTTTCTTGACATTTTTAACCCAAATCAGGCACTTAAGTGCCCCCATCACGGGGAAACGGGTATAATTGCGGGCTCCCTAAATCGAATCTTCGATGGTTGGGTTGTTCACTGCTTTCACGTCTTCATCGGGAGTGGGAATGTCCAATCTGAGCAATGCATTGCAGTTGCGGTCTGTCCACAGCCAGCTGCCAGTCACGGCTTACTTTGACGAAGCGCTTCTTACGCGCGAAATCGACACCCTTTTCAAGAAAGGTCCTCGCTACATCGGCCACGATCTCATGGTGCCCGAGGCGGGGGATTATTTTGCCTTGCCCAGCGAACGCGAGGGGCGGGTGCTCGTCCGTAACCAGCAGTCGCAAGTCCAGCTGCTCTCGAACGTGTGCCGCCACCGGCAAGCCATCATGCTCAACGGCCGCGGCCAGACGCAGAACATCGTCTGTCCGCTGCATCGCTGGACGTACGACCTGAAGGGCGAGCTGCTCGGCGCGCCCCATTTCGCGGACAACCCGTGCCTGAATCTCGGCGCCACGCCGCTGCAGAACTGGCAAGGGCTGCTATTCGAGGCGCAGGGACGCGACGTCGCGAAAGATCTCGCTCGCCTTGGCACCAAGCGCCATTTCGACTTCTCGGGCTTTATGTTCGATCACGTCGAAGTCCACGAGTGCAACTACAACTGGAAGACCTTCATCGAGGTCTATCTGGAGGACTATCACGTCGCGCCGTTCCATCCGGGGCTAGGCAGCTTCGTCAATTGCGACGATCTGACGTGGGAGTTCGGCGACTGGTACAGCGTTCAAACGGTCGGCGTGCACAAGGCGCTCGAGCAACCGGGCAGCCCGACGTACCGCAAGTGGCACGACGAAGTGCTGCGATTCCGCGACGGCAATCCGCCCGAGTTCGGCGCGATCTGGATGGTGTACTACCCGGGCATCATGATCGAGTGGTACCCGCACGTGCTGGTCGTGTCGTGGCTGATTCCGCGCGGTCCGCAGAAGACCACCAACGTGGTGGAGTTCTATTACCCCGAGGAAATCGCGCTGTTCGAACGCGATTTTGTCGAAGCCGAACGTGCCGCCTACATGGAGACGGCCCGCGAAGACGACGAGATCGCCGAGCGCATGGACGCCGGCCGCCTCGCGCTCATGGAGCGCGGCGAGTCGCAGGTCGGTCCGTACCAGAGCCCGATGGAAGACGGCATGCAGCACTTCCACGAGTTTCTGCGGCGCGAACTCGGCACGATCTGATCCTCGCCACCCGGCGTCTCGATCGACTCAAGGAAAGACGGGCTTCGACCCGTCTTTTTTTGTTTAGACTACCGACATAGACCGGCCATGCGCCAGCCCCGTGAATGGCGCGGCCCGCAGCCGCCATCGCCCGTATCGAGGAGACGTTCATGCCCCACACTCATTACACCACCCTGATCTCCGCAACCAATCTCGCGGAACGGCTCACGGCCGCGCCGGCCAGCGTGTTCGTGATCGACTGCCGGTTCGACCTCGCCGATACCGAAGCGGGTGAGAAAGCCTGGCTGGCCGGCCATATACCGGGCGCACATTATCTGCATCTCGACCGCGATCTGTCCGGGCCGAAGAACGGCTCTAACGGCCGGCATCCGCTTCCCGATCGGGCGCGGCTCGTCGAAACGCTGGCCTCGCGTGGGCTGAAGCAAGGCCAACAGGTCGTCGCGTACGACGCGCAGGGCGGCATGTACGCGGCGCGCGTCTGGTGGCTGTTGCGCTGGCTCGGACACGACGCGGTCGCGCTGCTCGACGGCGGCTTGCAAGCGTGGGAAGCGGCCGGCCAACCGCTAACGCAGGAGGTGCCGGCGCAGAACACCGGCGACTTCGCGGCAGCCGCGCCGCTCGCGGTGACCGTCGATGTCCAGGCGGTGGAGCGCAACCTCGACTCGAAGGAGCGGATTGTCGTCGACGCACGCGCGGCCGATCGCTATCGCGGCGAAAACGAGACGCTCGATCGCGTCGGCGGCCATATCCCAGGTGCGCTGAACCGCTTCTTCAAGGACAACCTGACCGCCGACGGCCGCTTCAAACCCGCGCACACACTGCGCGAGGAATTTCTCGCACTGCTCGGCGACACGCCGCCGGAACATGTGGTGCTGCAATGCGGCTCGGGCGTGACCGCATGCGTGAATTCGCTCGCGATGGAGGTCGCCGGCCTGCACGGCTCAGCGTTGTACCCAGGGTCGTGGAGCGAATGGAGTTCTGATCCGAAACGGCCAGTGGCAACGGGGCCAAACCCTTGAGCGCAAGCCGCGCCAGGTGCTAACCAGACAAAAAGGCCGTGGCCGCCTCAAAGCGGCAACGGCCTTTTTTATATCGGATTTACCATTGGGCTCGCTTCAAGCCACGCCATGTTGCTTGAACCACACGAGCGTGCGACGCCAGCCATCCTCGGCATCGGCTTTCCTGTAGCTCGGACGGTAATCGGCGAAAAACGCGTGACCGGCGTCGTCATACACGACGAACTGCGACCCGCGTCCTGCTTGCGGCCCTTGCGCGATCGCCTGCTTCATCTGCTCCAGGGTGGCCTGCGGAATGCTTTGATCCTGGCGCCCATACAGGCCGAGCACCGGCGCATGAAGGTCAGCGACGAGATCGATCGGATTGGCCGGCGTCTTTGCATTCTTCTCGCCGGTTACGCGACCATACCAGGCGACACCCGCTTTCACCCGCGGATTGTGCTCGGCATACAGCCATGCAATGCGCCCGCCCCAGCAGAAACCGTTCACGCCGAGCCGGCTCAGGTCGCCGCCGTTTTCGCCGGCCCAGGCGGCGGCCGCGTCGAGGTCCGCCAGCACCTGCTCGTCGGGTACCTTGCTGACCAGTTGCTCGTTCAGTTGCTGCATGCTGGTGTAGACGGTTGGATCGCCCTCGCGCTCGTACAGGTTCGGCGCGATCGCCAGATAGCCTTGCTTTGCGAAGCGCCGGCAGACGTCGGCGATATGCTCATGCACGCCAAAGATTTCATGCACGACGAGGATCACCGGCAATTGCGTCTTGCCCTTCGGCTGCGCGCGATAGGCGGGTATCAGCGTGCCGCCCGAATGAAACGCCACTTCCCCTGCTTCGAGGCCATCGCTGTCTGTATGAATGGTTTGCGCCGAGACGGGCAGAACCGCCGCCGCGAAGCCGGTGCCCAGCGCGGCCTTGATGAAGGTGCGCCGATTGAAGGGAACGTGCGGGACCAGGCTGTCGACTTCAGGTTTCAGCATGCGGCGCTCCTCGAAGAATTGTTAGACGCAACAGGATACGCCATACGCGAATCCCGTTGCGCATTCAACCGAGATTCGCGCGGGCGCGCGTCAGTGGAGCTTGACGCGCGGCAGCGTGGTACGGTGCAACCAATGCGCGAAGGTATCGAGCACCATGCGCGGGTAGCCGTGGAGCGCCGCGATATGGAGCCGGTAGAGCGACATGTACATGAAGCGTGCAAAGAGCCCTTCAATCAGCATGTTGCCGCCGATCACCCCTCCCATCAGATTGCCGACCGCGCTGAAGTGTCCGAGAGAGACAAGCGAGCCGAAGTCGCGATAGGTGAATTCCGGCAGCGGCCTGTTATCGAGGCGCGCCGCCAGAGCCTTCAACAGAAAAGTCGCCTGCTGGTGTGCCGCCTGTGCGCGCGGCGGCACGTTGCGCTCGTTGCCAGGCCACTCGCAGGCGGCACAGTCGCCGAGCGCGAAGATGTTCTCGTCGATTTCCGTTTGCAGCGTGCGGCGCACGACCAGTTGACCAAGCCGGTTGACCGGCAGTCCGTCGAGCTGAGCCAGCACCGCCGGCGCCTTGATGCCCGCGGCCCACACGGTCAAATCAGCGCGCACCGTATGACCGCTCGCGGTGCGGATATAGCCGGGCGCGACCTCGGCCACGGTTTCGCCGATCATCAGCTTAACGCCGAGCTTGGTCAGCAGTTCAGCGGTGGCCGTGGAAACGCGCTCCTGCAACGCGGGCAGAATGCGCGGGCCCGCCTCTATCAACACGATGCCGACGTCGTGCCGCGGATCGAGCTTGTGCAAGCCATACGCCGACAACACCTGCGCGGTATTGCGCAATTCCGCCGACAACTCGACCCCAGTCGCGCCGCCGCCGACGATGGCCACCTGAATGCGTGGCTCGCTGGATGACCACGTCCCGGGTCCCGGTCTCGACTCGACTGGCTCGTGCACTTGATGCTCGGCGCGTATGCACGCCGCGATCAGGCGCTTGCGGAAACGTTCGGCCTGACCGACGGTATCGAGTGCAATGGAGAATTCGGCCGCTCCCTTGACGCCGAAGAAGGCCGTGGTACTGCCAATCGCAATGACCAGCGTGTCGTACTCGAGCTCGCGTTCGGGGAGCAGTTCGCCGCCGTCGTCGTCGAGCACGATGCCGAGCCGGATGCGCCGGTTCGCCCGATCGAGCCCGGTCAGCTCGCCCTGCTGGAATTCGAAGCCGTGCCAGCGCGCCTGCGCCGCGTATGCGAGCTCCTGAGTGAACGGGTCCATGCTGCCCGCCGCCACCTCATGCAGCAGCGGCTTCCAGATGTGCGTCGGGTAGCGGTCGACCAGCGTGATCTGGGCCTGCGCACTGCGCCCCTTCTTGCCGGCGCCGTAGCGATCGCCAAGGCGAGTCGCCAGTTCCAGTCCTCCCGCACCTCCGCCAACGACGATAAATCGATGCATAGCACTTCTCCGTGTTGCCGATGAATTATCTGTCGCGACGCCGCGCATGAATGCGCCGTCCTGAGCTGATTGTCCTCGACCCGCACGGAAAGTCACAAGTCGCCAAAACTCATGTGTGACATGCGCACGACGTGGTCATGCGCCGAACGTGCTCATGTCACAGGCGTGTCAATGCGCCTCCTCCCAGTTCAGGCCCGCACCGACCTCGGCGACGAGCGGCACCTTCAGCGCGGCGACGCCGCACATCAGTTCGGGCAGGCGCTTGCGGACTTCGGACAACTCTGCGTCGGGTACTTCGAGAATCAGTTCGTCGTGCACCTGCATGATCATGCGCGTGCCGACCTTCGAGTCTTCGATCCAGTTCTGCACGGCGATCATCGACATCTTGATCAGGTCGGCCGCGGTGCCCTGCATCGGCGCGTTGATCGCTGCACGCTCGGCGGCCTGACGGCGCGGTCCGTTGCCGCCGTTGATCTCGGGCAGCCACAGACGGCGGCCGAACACCGTCTCGACGTAGCCTTTCGCCTTCGCGCTCGAACGCGTCTCGTCCATATAGCGCGCAACACCCGGATAACGCGCGAAGTAGCGGTCGATATACATCTTCGCCGCATCGCGCGTGATACCGAGGTTCGACGCGAGACCGAACGCGCTCATGCCGTAGATGAGCCCGAAGTTGATGACCTTGGCGACGCGCCGCTGATCGCTCGACACTTCGAGCGGCGTCACGTTGAAGATTTCCGACGCGGTCGCGCGGTGAATGTCCTCGCCCTGCGAGAACGCGCGCATCAGCGATTCGTCGCCGGAGATGTGCGCCATGATGCGCAACTCGATCTGCGAATAATCGGCGGACACGAGCTTGTGCCCCGGCGGCGCGATGAACGCCTCGCGAATGCGGCGGCCCTCGCCGGTACGCACCGGAATGTTCTGCAGGTTCGGATCGTTCGACGCGAGCCGCCCCGTCACCGCGACGGCCTGTGCGTAGTTGGTATGAACGCGGCCGGTCTGCGGATTGACCATGCGCGGCAGCTTGTCGGTATAGGTGGACTTCAGCTTCGACAGGCCGCGATGCTCGAGCAGAATCTTCGGCAACGGATAGTCTTCGGCGAGCTTCTGCAGCACTTCCTCGTCAGTGGACGGCGCGCCGCTCGGAGTCTTCTTGATGACCGGCAGCTCGAGCTTCTCGAAGAAGATCTGACCGATCTGCTTCGGCGAACCGAGGTTGAATTCGCCGCCGGCCAGTTCGTACGCCTTGCCTTCGAGTTCGATCAGACGCGTGGCGATCTCACTGCTCTGCTGACGCAGCTTCTGCGCGTCGATCAGCACGCCGGTGCGCTCCATTTTGCGCAGCACGCGCGAGGTCGGCACTTCGATCTCGCGATACACGTGGTCCAGAGTCTTCTCCGCGGCGATTTGCGGATACAAGGCCTGATGCAAACGCAACGTGATATCGGCATCTTCGGCCGCGTATTCAGCGGCTTTGTCGAGCGCGACTTCGTCGAAGCCGATCTGTTGCGCGCCCTTGCCCGCAACGTCTTCATACTTGATCGTCTTCACGCCGAGGTGGCGCAGCGCGAGGCTGTCCATGTCGTGCGTGCGATGCGATTCGAGCACATACGATTCCAGCAGCGTGTCATGTTCGACCCCTCGCATTTCGATGCCGTAGTTCGCGAGCACCTGTTCGTCGTATTTCAGATGCTGACCGACCTTCTTGTGGTCCGCGCTTTCGAGCCAAGGCTTGAGCTTCGTGAGCACTTCGTCGCCAGGCAGTTGCACCGGCGCGTCGGGGCCGCGATGCGCGAGCGGCACATACGCGGCATGGCCCGCTTCGACCGAGAGAGACAAGCCGACGATCTGCGCGACCATCGGATCGAGCGACGTGGTCTCGGTGTCGAAGGAAGTCAATTCGGCCGCGTTGATCCGCTCGAGCCACGCGTCGAATTGCTCCCATGTCTGCACGGTCTCGTAGTGGCGTTCGTGGTCGACAGTGAGTGCGGGCGGCACGTCAGTTTCCGGGCCTTCTACCGCATCGGCGATTTCGACCTCGCGCAGCCATGTCTTGAAACCATGACGCGTGAAGAGCTCGCGCAACTCTTCTCGCGACTCGGGACGGCTCGGCAGACTTTCCTCGATCGAGACGATGTGACCGGTCAGATCGCACTGACGCTCGACGGTCACGAGCTTGCGCGCCATCGGCAAAAAGTCCAGCGCGCGGCGCAGATTGTCTCCTACCGCACCTTTGATTTCGTCCGCATGTGCGACGATGCCATCAAGCGAATCGTATTGCGTCAGCCATTTGACGGCGGTTTTCGGGCCGCATTTCTCGACGCCGGGCACGTTGTCGACGGTATCGCCGATCAGCGACAGATAGTCGATGATGCGCTCCGGCGGCACGCCGAACTTCGCGACCACGCCGTCGCGGTCGAGCGTTTCGTTGGTCATCGTATTGACGAGCGTCACGCGGTCCGAGACGAGTTGAGCGAGGTCCTTGTCGCCGGTCGACACGACCACGTTCATGCCGAGCTTTTCCGCTTCGGTGCACAGCGTGCCGATGACATCGTCCGCTTCCACGCGGTCGATCATCAGCAGCGGCCAGCCGAGGGCGCGCACGGCGACGTGAATCGGCTCGATCTGACGGGCAAGATCTTCCGGCATTGACGGACGGTTCGCCTTGTATTCCGGATACCAGTCGTCGCGAAACGTTTTACCCTTGGCGTCGAACACGCACGCGCTATACTCTGCTGTGACTTCCTTGCGCATGCGCCGCAGCATGTTGATCATCCCGTAGAGTGCACCCGTCGGGCCACCCTCCGGACCGCGCAGATCAGGCATCGCATGGTAGGCCCGGTACAGATAACTCGAACCGTCGACCAACAGCAGGGTCTTACCTTCAAGGCTTCGTTCTTCAGGCATTATGACTAAGAGAAAAGTGATTCCGAGTCTGCGATCACTCGCAGATCAAGAGCGCGCGACGGCCAAAAAAGCGCGCGCATCGTGGCAGATGTTCACGATTATGGCAGAGTTTATCGAGGCGACCGAGTACCTGTCGGAGATCCGCCCGGCGGTCAGCATCTACGGTTCGGCGCGCCTGAAGCCGAACTCGCCGTACTACAAACTGGCCACGCAGATCGCACGAAAATTGTCGGATGCGGGCTTCGCGGTGATCTCCGGCGGCGGCCCCGGCATCATGGAAGCGGCCAACAAGGGCGCACATGCGGGCAAGGCACCGTCGGTCGGTCTGAACATCGAGTTGCCGCACGAGCAATCGGGCAACCAGTGGCAGGACATCTCGCTGCGCTTCCGTCATTTCTTCACGCGCAAGGTTACGTTCGTGAAGAATTCGGACGCGGTGATCGTGATGCCCGGTGGCTTCGGCACACTCGACGAACTCGCCGAAGTCCTCACACTGATCCAAACCAAGAAGTCGCGTCACGTACCGATCATCCTGGTGGGCGCCGAGTTCTGGGAGGGTCTGCTCGCATGGTTCAAGAGCGCGCTGATCCCGATGGGTCTGATCAATCCGACCGACATCGATCTGATGCAGGTAATCGACAATCCGGACCAGGTGCTCGAAGCGGTGCTCAAGTTCTACGAAGACCGCGAAGAAGCTGAAGCACATCCGGTCAAGTCGGACGAAGACCGCATGTTCTACCTGTGATGGCCTGACGTTGCGCGCCTGGATTCGCGCACGTCGCGGGCAGCCTTCGGGCCGCCCGCTTTCGTTTTACAGCCCAGTTTGCGGTGCGCTCACGGTCAACCGCATTGGCGAATGAAAAACGTTTGGAACGCTTGCCGTTCGGCACGGACCTGCTCGGCCTTGCCGATTGCGGCCGGAAGCCCGGCAGCTGCCGTCGTCTGGGAAGATCGTCCATCTGTCATTAAGCGTCTCTCGGCGCGTGCGGCGCGTCGCGCTTCATTCCGTCGTCGTGACGGCAGCACCCTTTACAATGGCACGCCATCGTTCTCTTTAACGATTCCACCACCGAACGCCGCTGGACCATGCCGAAAGTTTCCATAGTTGTCCCCTGCTACAACCAGGAAGAATTCATTGCTGACGCTCTCGAATCCGTGCTGAGCCAGTCCTATAGCGATTGGGAATGCATCATCGTGAATGACGGCTCTAGCGACGGCTCCGATTCGATCATCCGTCGCTACACCGAGAAAGATCCTCGATTCCTCGCCCTCACGAAGCAAAACGGCGGCGTTGCCGCAGCCCGCAACTTCGGCTTTTCGTGCGCGCGCGGCGAACTGTTTGTACCGCTTGATGGCGACGACATGATTCACCGGGATTTCCTCCGGCTAGCCGTTGAGCGCTTCGAGGCACAGCCCGACACGGTTCTCGTGCATTCTGGGACACAACGTTTTGGCGAAAATCGCAAGGTGTGGCGATTGCCGGCATACAGCTACGAAAAACTGCTTTGGCAAAACATGATCGTCAACACGACCATGTACCGGCGCGAGGCGTTCATTAGCGCGGGCGGCTATTCGTCGGAGATGGTCTATGGGTTCGAGGATTGGGAATTCTACGTGCGGATGCTGAGCCCGGAATCAAAGGTCCAATACATTGACGCGCCGCTCTACCTCTACCGCATCAAGAAAAGCTCGCGCTCCACTGAACTGGCCGCGCTTGGCAAGATCGAGGAATCGCAGCGGCTCATCTACGAACGCAATCGTGACAGGTATATCGAGCTCGCAGCCAACCCGATCAACCTTTTCGGCAAGCGCATGAAGGACTTCGCACCGTCGTTCACGGCCCGCTACAAGCGACAGGCCCGTTACGTTCACGCCGCGTATGGCGCGGTTATCGCTGGCCTGGTGTGCGTCGGTGCCATGCTCGCGCGGTAATGAATCAAGCGGAATTTTGTCCCTTTTGCTCATCGGGTCATTGGTCGCGCACGGCTACGAAAGGGGACGGCGTCAACGCGCGTTCAGTCGCAACGACTATGAATGCGCGCCCGACTGACCCTCGCTTGCGATAATCTCGTCATTGGCCCTCTTGAGCGCGTTGATGATGTCTGGCGCTATGTACTTCACACCAACATCACTGAGATGGTCCCCGTCCGAAAAAAGCGCCTGATTGTTTTTTACAAAGAAACATGAGTCGCGAGAGCAGAGCCTGGAGAACGGGTCCACTACCGTGACATTGCCGACTTGAGCAGCGGCTGAGGTGATCTTCATGCCGCCGGCGAAGATGCTCGACTGACTGTCGCGTGGGGCTGCCCACTCGGGAATGGCGCGGCCCACACAAACCTGCCGTCGAGCCCATTCTTTCGGGACGATCTCTGGCGGATGAGGAACGGCTGATACCAGGACGAGCCGCCCCCCGCGCCTCGCAAGAATGCGTGCAATATCCCGCAACACCATCCCTTCATAATTCGCGTCGTAACGCTTCCACTCTCCTGCGATTACCACGAGGCGAATCGTCGGATGCTGTGCAAAGTAGTCGTAGACAAAGTTGGCATAGCGTTCGCATCCGGGGAAGACGTTGGCTCCCGAACCGTCGAATGCCTTGCCCTTGAACGGCGGGCAGCCGCCGTGTGTCGCAACGATTCCTGAAAGACCGAGTGCTGCAGCGGTATCGTCGACCGTCGATTGCAGCCTGCCGGCAAAGGAGTCGCCCCACAGCATCATTGTGGGTTCTCCGGATTTGACGCCAATGCGGCAGAAATCTCCATCCATCTTTATCTTCTTCGTTCCATCGCTTGCGCGCATGCACAAAGATTCCTCCGGATTTCCCACGATCTTCGCCTGCACCGCGGGCTGGAGATAGGCGGGAAGCCTTTGCGGGAAGCCATGGGTCGCCCCCAGCATTGCTGTGAGAGCGAACCCCACGCAAATGGACATCACCCAGCCGGCGAATGTCTGGCCATTGCCAAGGCGCTTGCGTGTCGGACGCTCAACGAGTTCATACGAAGCCCAGCCTAGCAAGATGCTCCCGCCGAGCAGCGCGATCGTTTCCTCGAATGAAGGCGCACAATCTGCCCTTTCCCGAAAGGCAAGCAGAAGGGGCCAATGCCACAGGTAGACGGAATATGAAATGCGCCCGACGAATTGGAGGCTGTGTGCATGAAGCAGGGGCGCCACCAAGCCGCCTTGCGACAGTATCAGCAGGACGGTTCCTGCTACGGGGAGAATCGCCCTCCAGCCGGGGTATAACGAGGCAGTGTCAAGGCCGAAGATAGCGATACTGAGCAGCGCCAGTCCCGCAATCGCCAGGAGGTTATTGGCGGCATCGCTACGCGGGCTGCGTAGATAGACTGCGGTCGCGGAACCCGCAAGAAGCTCCCATGCACGGCTCGGGAGAAGGTAAAACGCCGAGTTCAGCGAAGTGACTGTGCGCCATTGGCACCAGGCAAACGACGCGACAACGATCGCAGCGAACAACACTGCGCCTGCTACACGTCGCCCACTTCCGGAGCGCGGCCAGACCACTCCGCAGAGGACGGCAAAGACAATGTAGAACTGGACCTCGACCGACAAAGACCACGTATGTAGCAAGAGATTTTGCGCAGCGTCTGGCGCAAAGTACCCGACATCGTCAGCGAACGCGTGGTTGGACCGCATCAGGATCGCTGCTGTCGCGACTCGCGAAAAATGCATGTAGTCGTCAGGCAGATAGAAATAGCCTGCCCACAACACGCAGAATGCGATCATTATCACCAGCGCTGGCAGGATGCGGCGTATTCGCCTCATCAAGAACTGCCAAATGCTGAATCTGCCCGCCTGTATATCGGCATAGGCGATCGAAGTCAGCAGAAAGCCCGATAGGACAAAGAAAATATCTACGCCAACAAAGCCCCCGGTGAATGGCCAAATGCCGTAGTGGTACAGAACGACTGCTGTGACCGCTATGGCGCGCACCCCGTTTATGTCTTTTCTGAAATTCATTCTATTTGTTTATTGTTGTTAGTCGGGCGTACTTGATCTCTCAGGTCGCCCTCAACTTCATACAAACGGCCGTATCATACTTTTCTTACTTCGAGGAAGGAAGTGAAAGCACCGGAAACAGTGCTGTAGAGGGGTGCGGCGATAGCCGTAGAAGCCATCGCCGGCTGAGTTACACCGCCGGCCTCACGATGCTCCGGAATAGCCTCAGAATTCCCGCGCAGCAAGGCTCCGCTATTGAAACGCCACTTCAGCAAAGCTGCGCAGCTTGCGGCTATGCAATCGATGCAGCCCATTCATGCGCAGCAGTTCCATCGCCTTCACGCCGATCTGCAGATGCTGATCGACCTGCGCGCGATAGAACTGATCGGCCATGCCCGGTAGTTTCAACTCGCCGTGCAACGGCTTGTCCGACACGCACAGCAGCGTGCCGTAAGGCACACGGAAGCGAAAGCCGTTCGCGGCGATCGTCGCGCTTTCCATGTCGAGCGCGATCGCGCGGCTCTGCGAGAGCCGCTGCACCGGCTCGCGATGATCGCGCAGCTCCCAGTTGCGATTATCGACGCTCGCCACCGTCCCAGTGCGCATCACGCGCTTCAGCTCCACGCCATCGAGCTGCGTGACCTGCGCGACCGCGCGCTCGAGCGCGACCTGCACTTCGGCGAGCGCCGGAATCGGCACCCACAGCGGCAAATCGGCATCGAGCACATGATCTTCGCGCACATAGCCGTGCGCGAGCACGTAGTCGCCGAGACGCTGCGTATTGCGCAGCCCCGCGCAGTGGCCGAGCATGATCCACGCATGCGGACGCAGCACCGCAATGTGATCAGTGATCGTCTTCGCATTCGACGGCCCGACTCCGATGTTGATCATCGTGATGCCGCTGCCGTCCGCACGCTTCAGGTGATACGCCGGCATCTGCGGCAGACGCGGCGGCGGCGTGCCCTCCTGCGCCTGCTCGCCGAGATTCTCGTTGTATGTGACGACGTCGCCCGGCTCGACGAACGACGTGTATTCGCTGCGATAAGCTCGCAACTCCTCGTCGTCGGTACGGGCCATCATGCCGCGGCCGAGTTTCACGAATTCGTCGATGTAGAACTGATAGTTCGTGTAGAGCACGTAGTTCTGCACATGCGTCGGCGAGGTCGCCGTGTAGTGCTTCAGCCGATGCAGCGAAAAATCGACGCGCGCCGCCGTAAACAATGCAAGCGGATGCGGTTCGCCCGGCAGCGGCTCGTACGTGCCGTTGACGATGCGGTCGTCGAGCAGCGCGAGGTCCGGGGTGTCGAAGATGTCGCGCAAGAGAAACAGGCGCTCGCGGTCCAGATCGCCCTCGAGGTGTATACCCTCGGCGAACGCGAAATGAATCGGAATCGGCTGGTCCGACACGCCGACCTCGATCTGCACGTGATGGTTCTTCGCCAGCAGCCTCAGTTGCTCGCGATAGTAGTTGCCGAACAGATCGGGCCGCGTGACGGTCGTCTCGAACACGCCCGGCCCCGAGACGAACCCGTACGAGCGGCGCGAATCGACGTGCGTGTTGACCTCGGTGCGCACGCGCACGAACGGATAGCAGGCCCGCACGCGATGGTCGAAATGCTCGTTGCGGCGATAGCGCGCGAACGCATCGCGCAGGAACGACGTGTTTGCCTCGTAGATCGCGGCGAGGCGAGTAACGGCCTCGGCCGCGTCGTCGAAGCCTTCGGTCGGGAAGCTGTTGGCGGGAGTCTGCACCGTGCGCTGATTGATATCGTTGTTGATCATCATCGTTCACCCTTTTTGATGAGACGACATTACCACGGAACCCGCTCCTGCCAAATGTCGGCGGCGAAGCTTGCAACACAGCTCGCGGGAATGCACGCATGTCGCGCGAAAGCGGCGCAAAATAAGGCTTCGCGCCCGTACGCGAGGCCGGATTTGCTAGAATCGGGCACCCAATCGGAGAATCACCATGAAGCCGCTCCTTCCCATCGCCGTTGCGCTGGCCCTTGCCTTCGGCAGCGCCGCGATGGCTGCCCAGCCTGTCGACGAACCGCCGCCCGCCAACGCGCCCCAGTCCGCCAATGAACGGGCCGGTCTTCCCGACCTGGACAAGATCAATCGTCCGGCCGCTGAGGTCAGCTCGAAGGTCGACATCAACGTTCCGCGCACGCCGAGCTTTCACGAAGTCAGCCCGACCGGCACCGAAATAACTGAATTCCGCGACAAGGGCAAGCCGGTCGAAATCGACGTGCACTCGAATTTCGGCACGCGCTACCAGATGAGCGCGTCGCCCGACACATCGCCTACCGTCCACGACAGCGGCAAGCCCAGTACGCGCCTGCCGTCGGTGAATCTCCACTATTGATCGTTGCGAACGCGGCGCGCCGGCAACGGCAGCCGCGGCGCAGCCGTGCCGCGATCGCAACCGGTCGTGGCCGCGGCGCGATGAACACACGCGCCGCCCGGTCCACCGCATTCATTTGTCTTACCCTCGCACTGGCCGCACCGCGCCAGCCCGAACAACCTGATCCGACGTTTCCGCATGGCCGTCTTCACCGCTGTCAACGAATCCCAACTCGCAGAATGGATGAGTCACTACGATCTCGGCGATGTCGTCGAGTTTCGCGGCATTTCGTCCGGCATCGAAAACAGCAACTTCTTTCTGACGACGACGCGCGGCGAATACGTGCTGACGATTTTCGAAAAGCTGACAGCCGAGCAACTGCCGTTTTATCTGGATCTGATGCGGCATCTTGCCGCTCACCGTGTGCCGGTACCGGATCCGATGCCGCGTCTCGACGGCGCGCTGTTCGGCATGCTGCTCGGCAAGCCCGCGACGATCGTGACGAAACTCGAAGGCGCGCCCGAGCTCGCGCCGGGTGTCGAGCACTGCGCCGAGGTCGGACAGATGCTGGCGCGCTTACACCTGGCGGGTCGCGACTATCCGCGTTATCAGCCGAACCTGCGCAGCCTGCCGTGGTGGCGTGAAACCGTGCCGACGATCCTGCCGTATCTCGAAGGCGAGCAGCGCGATCTGCTGGCGTCCGAGCTTGCGCATCAGGAAGCATTCTTTGCATCGGCCGACTACGCCGCGCTGCCCGAAGGCCCTTGTCATGCCGACCTGTTCCGCGACAACGCGATGTTCGCGCACGCGGCGCCCGGCACCGGCCACGAAGTGCGGCTCGGCGGCTTCTTCGATTTCTATTTCGCCGGCTGCGACAAGTGGCTGTTCGACGTCGCGGTGACGGTCAACGACTGGTGTGTCGACCTCGCAACGGGCAAGCTCGACGCCGCGCGCACCGAGGCGCTGTTGCGCTCGTATCAGACGGTGCGGCCGTTCACCGTCGAGGAAAATCATCACTGGGGCGACATGCTGCGTGCGGGCGCGTATCGTTTCTGGGTCTCGCGCCTGTATGATTTTCATTTGCCGCGCGCGGCGGAACTGCTGAAGCCGCACGACCCCGGCCATTTCGAACGCATTCTTCGCGAGCGCCTGCAGGGCGCCGCGAATCCAGGCATCCATACCTCATGCAACTGATCGAAGTCCCCGCGAAAACCGGCTATGTGTGGTTCCGTCAGGGCATCTGGCTGTTCCGCAAGAATCCGCTCGCCTTCCTGACGCTGTTCTTCACCTACTTGCTGGTGATGACGCTGGTGTCGCAGATTCCGGTGGTCGGCGGCGTATTGCCGCTGCTGTTCATTCCGGGCGTCGCGGTCGGCTTCATGGCAGCGTGCCGCAATACGATCGCGGGCAAGCCGGTGTTTCCGACCATTCTCGTCGACGGCTTTCATTCGTACGGCCCGGTGGTCGCGCGACGCTTGCTCGTGCTCGGCGTGCTCTATGTCATCGCGATGGCACTCGTGCTGGCCGGCTCGGCGCTCGCCGACGGCGGCATGCTGCTGAAGGTGATGCTCGGCAGCGCGTCGATGGATGAGAACGCGATCGCCAACAGCAACATCCCGCTTGCGGTCATCACCGCACTCGCATTCTATGTGCCGGTCGCGATGCTGTTCTGGTTTTCGCCCATTTTGGCCGCCTGGCACGACGTGCCGCCTATCAAGGCGATGTTCTTCAGCGTCGTCAGTTGCTGGCGCAATCGCGGCGCTTTCATCGTGTTCGCGGCGCTGTGGTTCGCAGTCGCGACGGTCGTGTCGTTGGGGCTCTCCGCGCTGATGCAGGCACTCGGCGCGGCCGACTTCGCGTTCGCGATCCTGATGCCCGCCACCATGATCGTCACGACGATGCTGTACTGCTCGTTCTACGCGACCTATCGCGGCTGCTTCGGCGTACAGACGCCGCAAACGCCGGATCTGCCGACCACGCCGGCAGCCTGATCCGTCGTTGCCGCGCGGGTGCCGTCCTGGCGCCCGCGCGACTTCGCTCGGGGACTCTCTCGCACCACCTCTTGCCGGAGCTCGTCATCCTGAATCGATTTGCGGCACAATGGTTTGCGTGCAATCCATTCGTACACTCTTTTAGCCGAGATGGATCATGACCCAGCGTCCCGCCCCGCCCTTCACGCTCGACGAACAACTCTGCTTCGCGCTCTACTCGACTTCGCTTGCGATGACGAAAGCGTACAAGCCGCTGCTAGAAAAGCTCGGCCTCACGTATCCGCAATATCTGGCGATGCTCGTGCTTTGGGAAACCGACGACGTCACCGTCAAGGACATGGCTACGCGCCTGAGTCTCGATCCAGCGACGGTCACACCGCTGCTGAAGCGCCTCGAGGCGCAGGGCCTGGTCGAGCGTGTCCGCGGCACCGACGATGAGCGCCTCGTATACATTCGCCTCACCGGCGCGGGCAAGGCGCTCAAGCGTCAGGCGCGTGAGGTGCCCGGCGAAATTCTCTGCGCGACCCAGCAAACGCCGGACTTCCTGCTGCAACTGCGCGACGACCTGACGCGCCTGCGCAAGACACTCAACGATTTCATGGACCAGTAGTGCGTTCGATGCAACAGACCGGCTCACGCGGCGCTACACAAATCATTTGCACGCAAATGATTTGTGTACTATCTTAACCACACGCCGCGTTCCTTGCGCTTCGTCAAACCGTTGAAGCGGCACACGGCGGCAAACATGCCAACCCCGACAACCCTGATTAGGAGCAGCACCATGAACATCCTCTACAAAGCAAGCGCAACCAGCACCGGTGGCCGCGACGGCCGCGCCGTATCGTCGGACAATGCATTGGACGTCAAGCTGGCCGCGCCGCGCGAGCTCGGTGGCAATGGCGCAGCGGGCACCAATCCCGAACAGCTGTTCGCTGCAGGCTATTCGGCCTGTTTCCTGAGCGCCATGAAGTTCGTCGCCGGCCAGCGCAAGCAGGCTCTGCCGGCTGACACGCAGGTTTCCGCCGACGTCGGCATCGGTCCGAACGACAAGGGCGGCTTCGCGCTCGACATCGATCTGCGCATCTCGCTGCCGGGCGTGGCTCCGGAGGCAGCGAAGGAACTGGTCGACGCAGCGCATCAGGTGTGTCCGTACTCGAACGCCACGCGCAACAACGTCGCGGTTCGTCTGCACGTCGCGTGAGTTAAAGTCGGCCGTTGGGCCGATCGCACGGGCATTAGGGATCCGCTCACGGCTCACCGCAGGGCGCGGAGCGGATCGTTTAATTTGGCATGGTCGTGGTGGAGAATTTCCACGAACCGATCGTCGATCATGAGCCGATCCGCGAGCGTCCCTTGGTTCTACCCGGAAAGTAAGTGCCCGCTCACATCAGGAAATTACAAGCTCTGGAGGGCTGAAAATGCGCCGTCTGCCGTCGTTGCTCGTGTTTCTGATCCTGACGCTGGCGGCCGGCTGGACCGCGAGTCTGTCTTTGCCGGACGCATGGTACGCGGGTCTGCAAAAGCCTGCCTTCAATCCGCCGAACTGGGTCTTCCCGCCGGTCTGGGCTGTGCTTTACGTCCTGATGGCGTTTTCCGCCTGGCGCATATGGAAGCGCGACGGCCTGACCGCGGCAATCGTCCTGTGGGTCGTGCAGCTAGTGTTCAACGCCGCATGGATGTGGCTGTTTTTTGGCCTGCATCGGCCGGAGATGGGGCTGCTCGACATCGTGATCCTGCTCGTACTGATCGTGATGCTGACGTATGTGTTCTGGCGACGTGATCGCTTGGCGGGGATTCTGCTGGTGCCGTATGTCGTGTGGGTCGCGTATGCGGCGCTCCTGAATTACGCGCTGTGGCAGATGAATCCGGCTGCTTGAGCGAAGCCGGGCGAGCGCAACCGAGGGCCGCTTCACGGTGAAGGAGACGACGCGACTGCCAGCCTGAGTTGGCTGACCCCGGAGCACCGGCGCCTTACCGCGCGCCGATGTTCCGATAACTAACGGCCTGAAGCCGGTTCGAGGCAGGCGGATTAGCCGTGTTGCTGGCTGATCCACGACGGCTGACGCGCGTTCGCTTCGCGATCGAGGTTACGCATGCGGAATTCGAGGTCGTAGAGATCGGTCGCTTCAGCGAGATAGGCGTCAGCGCGCTCTTTCGCGAGCTGGTCGGGCGACTTGGTCAAGAACAGGAACAGGCGGCTAATCAGATACATGGTCGACCTCGGCAATGAAAGCTAGGCGTTTACGACTAAGGGATAACCCGTATTATAGGGAAAACCCTAGATCCGCGCTACTGTTCAATTTCCGAAGTGTTGTTGCGACGTCATCGCCCAGCCGAGGACGTCGCCAGTCCTTCCGCGACGCGCCCCGCGTCCGCGCGACGCTGATGCCGGAAAAACTCCCACAGCATGGCGCTCGCATCCGGGCCCTTGGAGGAATGGAACGGGAGCGCGTCATCACCGCCGGCCCACGCGTGGCCGAGCCCTTGTACGCGACACACCCGTACCACGCGCCGTCCGCCGCGCAGATAATCGCGCGTCACGACCCCATTCTTGCGGTCTTCGCGCGTCTCGCCGGCTTTGCGCGCGCCGTTGGCGTCGATGAAGCGGTTCAGGCGCAGGAACTGTGCCGCCAACTGATCCGCGTTGACCGGCGTGACCACGTGGTCGGCGTCGCCGTGGACGATCAGAGCCGGCATGCCCGGATACTGCGCGACGTTGGTGTTCTGGTCGACGAGCTCGACCGGCTCACGACGCGCGCCGCGCCGCATCACGTCCATGGCGGTCACGCCGGAGCGCGCCTCGCCGAAAGCGGGGCCCGAATGCAGCGCAACTGCGGCGAAATGTTCCGGATATTTGACGGCCAACAGCGCCGTTAGCCCCGCGCCCGCTGAAATCCCGGCCGCGTAGACACGTTCGCGATCAAAGCCGTGCTGCTCGACCAGCGCATCCACCAGCGACACGACCGCGCGCGCCTCCGCGTCTCCGGCGGCGTCGTACCAGTGCCAGCAGCGGTGCGAATGGGCATGCTTCGACTGCTCGGGATACACAACCGCGAAGCCATAGCGGTCGGCGAGCAGGTTCATACGCGTACCTTCGGCGAAATCGTCGATTGACTGCGTGCAGCCGTGCAGCATCACGACGAGCGGGAGCGCCTCACGTGCGTGACCGGACGGGATATAGAGCCCGTACTGCAGGTGATTGACGAGCCGGCCGGGCGCGGCCGGCGCGGAATGGAACGAGCGCGTCCATGCGCCGCTCGCCCACGCGGCCGCGCGTGGACGCACGCGCGACTCGCGCGGCGCTTCGCGTCTCGTGAGCGTGCGCAGCGCAGCGGCCGGCTTGAGTGGATGAGTCTTGCTCGACGGTTTGGCGGTGGCGGCGCGAACGGGCCGCGCTTGCGCTCGCTTGGCGGTTTTTTGCGCGTGTTCGGTTTGGATCGCGAGCAGGCGCTTGAAACCGCGCAGCCAGATTTTCGACAGGCTTTTTGCCATCGGCGATGACCTCGCAAAAAGGGGTAAATAGCGAACTCCAGGACAACAGAACGCATGAAGTTGTGCAATGCACAATAACATCAATTTTCATGCGTTGCTGAACACTGAGTCCGCTACGTTTCCCGATCGCAACCTCGGCGAACCTTGCTGCCGCCTTGCCGTCACCCGGCTGGATGCCTGTTCGGCAGCCCACACTCGACGCACAAAAATGCGCAGTGCGTTGCAAGACCGCCGCGCCATGCCCGACTATACTGGCGGTTGATTCCCTGAGGGATCGATCCGGGCCACACCGGCGCTTCGTGCCGGTGGCGCGCCGATTCTCGCCAACCCGATTTGACGTGACCCGTGTCGCGCCCCTGCCATGCCCGAATTACCGATCCACCTGTGGTATTCGATCACCAGCCTCGGCGGCGCAGGTATGACGCTGCCGCTCGCGCTCGCTATCGCGCTGTGGTTGGCGGTCGGCTACTCGTGGCGGCTCGCGGCCTGCTGGCTCGCCCTGCTCGGCACGGCAATCGGCGTCGTGACCGTGACCAAGATCGCTTTCCTCGGCTGGGGTGTCGGCGTGCGCGAACTCGATTTCACTGGCGTCAGCGGTCACGCCATGCTGTCCACGGCCGTCTATCCAGTCACGCTATTTTTGATGCTATTGCCCGCGCGGCGCTCCGTTAGGCTGCTCGGCGTGCTGGCGGGGCTTGCCGCCGGCATCGCGGTGGGGTTGTCGCGCGTCGTGCTGAGCGCGCATTCGCCGTCCGAAGCGATGACCGGCTGCGTCGTCGGCGCGCTCGCAGCGCTCGTGTTCGTGCGCATCGCGTGGGACGCGCAGCCGGGCCAGCTGCAGGCGCTGCCGGTCGCCATCAGCATGATGGTGCTGGCCATCGCGATGCACGGCGTGCATGTGCCGACGCAACGCTGGGTCACCCATATCGCACTGAAAGTGTCCGGCCACGACCGGCCGTTCATCCGCGCGAAATGGAGGGCCAGCCGTGACGTCCGTCCGGTGGCCGCGCCACTGTCGCAAACGCTCAATAGGCTCGAGCCCGCTGGTGCGTCGGACCATGTGAGCACACTTGCGCCGCGCTTTCCGGCGCGTTTTCAAACTTCCTTGACGGTTTCGTAGCGCTTCACTCCACGTGTGAAGCGCGACGCCAAATCGTGCGCACCGCTATAACCGCGCATATATTACGATAGCGTTTCCAAGCCGCTGCTTTCCGCTCACGTTCGACTCCGGGTCCTACATGACACTCTCTCGCCGTCTGGCGCGATACGCGCTGTGCGTCGCAGCCGCCGCCTCTGTTGTGGCCAGCATGAATGCCCATGCGGATGAACTGGTGGTCTCTGCCGCCGCCAGCCTGACCAATGCGTTCAAGGCGGTCGGCGACGCGTTCGAGCAGCAGCATCCGGGCACCAAGGTCCTGCTGAACTTCGGCGCGTCCGACGTGCTGATGCAGCAGATCGTCAAAGGCGCGCCCGCCGACGTATTCGCGTCCGCGGATCAGAAGGCGATGGACATGGCCGCTGCGCAAAAGGTCGTCGCGCCGTCCACGCGACGCAACTTCGCGGCCAATTCGCTGGTGCTGATCGTGCCGAGCGACAGTCACTTCGCACCCGCCAGCCTCGGCGATCTGACGACCGCAAACGTGAAGCGCGTCGCCTTCGGCGATCCGGCTTCGGTGCCGGTCGGCCGCTACACGCAAGGCGCGCTCAAGGCCACGGGCGTGTGGGACGCGGTGAGCGCCAAGGCGGTGCTCGCGTCGAATGTGCGTCAGAGCCTCGATTACGTCGCGCGCGGCGAAGTCGACGCCGGCTTCGTATTTGGCACCGACGCCGCGATCATGCCCGACAAGGTCAAGGTCGCGATGAGCCTGCCGACGCAAACGCCGATCACCTACCCGATCGCGCAAGTCGACGGCAGCCACCATGCGGCCGACGCGCAGGCCTTCATCGACTTCGTGCTGTCGCCGGCTGGCCAGGCGGTGCTCGCGAAGTACGGCTTCAAGCCCGCGCATTGATTCGCCGGAAAGGCGCATGCTCATGGAACAGGTCTGGGTGCCGCTGCTGCTGTCGCTGAAGGTCGCGGGCTGGGCTACTGCGCTCAATCTCGTGCTCGGCGTCGCGGTGGCGCTCGGTCTGTCGCGCTGGCGCTCAGGCGCGCGCGACGTGATCGATTCGCTTCTGATGCTGCCGCTCGTGCTGCCGCCCACGGTGCTCGGCTATTACCTGCTCGTGCTGCTCGGCCGGCGCGGTGTGATCGGCGCGTGGCTTTACCGCTTCGACATCCAGCTCGTGTTCACGTGGCAAGGCGCGGTAATCGCGTCGACGGTGGTGGCGTTTCCGCTCGTGCTGAAGTCGGCGCGCGCGGCCTTCGAAGGCGTCGATCCGCAGTTGGAAAGCGCGGCGCGCACGCTCGGCGTCAGCGAAGCCGCGGTGTTTTTCCGCGTGACGCTGCCGCTCGCCGCGCGCGGCATCCTCGCCGGCGGCCTGCTCGCGTTCGCACGCGCGCTCGGCGAATTCGGCGCGACGCTGATGATCGCGGGCAATCTGCCGGGCCGCACGCAGACGCTGTCGGTGGCGGTCTATTCGGCCGTGCAGGCCGGCGACGACAGCACCGCCAACTTCCTCGTGCTCGTGACCTCGGTTGCGTGCGTGACGATCCTGCTGCTCGCCGGGCGCCTCGTGCCGCAGCACACGCTTCTGAGATCCCGCTGACATGCTGCTCGACGTCGCCATCCGCAAAACCTTCGAGACCGCCGAGCGGCACTTCACGCTCGACGTCGCCTTCCGCGCCAGCACCCAAAGGCTCGTGCTGTTCGGGCCGTCGGGCGCGGGCAAGAGCCTGACGTTGCAGGCGATCGCCGGTCTGCTGCGTCCCGACGAAGGGTCGATCACGCTGCATGGCACCACGCTGTTCGACAGCGCGGTCGGCATCGACCAGAAGCCGCAAGCGCGCAAGATCGCGTATCTGTTTCAGGACTACGCCCTGTTTCCGCATCTGAACGTGCGGCAGAACATCGGTTTCGGGCTGCGCCGGAGCTGGCTCAATCCGCGTACGCGCGGCGCGCATCCGCAGGTCGATTACTGGCTCGACGCGCTCGAGTTGAGGGGCGTGGCCGGCAATCATCCGGCGCAACTGTCGGGCGGGCAGAAGCAGCGCGTCGCGCTGGCGCGCGCATTCGTTTCGCAGCCGCGCCTGCTGCTGCTCGACGAACCGTTTTCCGCGCTCGATAGCGCGCTGCGCCAGCGCATGCGGCGCGAGCTTTCGGACCTGCAAACGCGACTCGATATTCCGATGGTGCTGATCACGCACGATCCGGACGACGTCGCCGCATTCGGCGACCAGGTCGTGCAGGTCAGCGATGGCCGCGTGCGCGAGGATCATCCGTTCGCGGGGTATGCGCGAAGCGAGGCGTCGCCTCGTTGAACGGATGGCTTTGCACCCTCGTTACGGCCAGGCAGCGCTCAATCCTTCACGCCGAGTATCACGCTCGACGCCTTGAATGCCGCGATCGCGCTCGCGCCTTCCTGCAAACCAAGCATGTCGATGCTGCCATTGGTGACGACGGCGGTGACCACTGCGCCGCCCGCGAGCCCGAGCGACACTTCCGCGTTCACCGCGCCGCGCTTCACGCCCTGCACCGTGCCACGCAACTGATTGCGCGCCGACAGCTTCAGCGGTGAATCGCCATCATCGGCGACGAGCAGCACGACCCACGATGCCTTGATCAGCGCAAACGCGGCCGCGCCTACGGCGAGCCCGAGCGCTTCGGCGCTCTCATGCGTGAGCACCGCGACGATCGTGTGACCGCCGGGCAGCGCGAGCGACACTTCGTCATTGACGGTACCGCGCTCGATCGCCGACACCGTGCCGTAGAACTGATTGCGCGCGCTCGTCTTCACGCCGATGCGGCCGATCAGATCCCAGTCCCGCGCAAAGCCCTCGCCGATTGCCGCGCCCGCGCGTTCGAGAAAGCGCCGATGCTCGCGCTCGATTGCCCGAAACGTTTCGATCAGCTTCATGGCGCGTGGCGTCAGCGTCGTGCCGCCGCCGCCCTTGCCGCCGGTCGAACGCACGACGAGCGGCTCGCCGGCGAGGTTGTTCATCGTGTCGACGGCATCCCAGGCGCCTTTGTAGCTGATGCCGACCGCCTTCGCCGCACTCGTGATCGACCCGGTCTCGCCGATCGCCGCAAGCAGCGCGATGCGCGCCGCGCCGCCGAGCGTCTGCGTGCCGGCCTGAAACCAGACAGAGCCGCCGAGTCCGAGGGCGTCGCGGGCAGGATCGGGGTGCTCGATGGTCATGGCGGGAGTTGTTGAGGGTCAGTCGAACGACGGCCAATCATTATCTCGCACCATCGCGCCCCACGGCGCGACTGCCCCGGCCTGGCAATGGGTACGCTCCCGACGGACCGCTAATCGTCGACAATGAGCAATCATCCGAATCTGGAGACCGCGCGATGTCACCCACACATGAATACTGGTTCCCCGCGAAACGCTATGGCTGGGGTTGGGGCCTTCCGGTGCGCTGGCAAGGATGGGCGACACTGCTCGCTTACGTTTTATTGCTCGGCGCGGTCGTTTTCAGGTTTCAACCCGCCGGTCATCCGCTGACGTTCGCCTTTCTGGTTGTGTTGCTCACCATTGCCTTCGTGATCGTGTGCTGGTTGAAGGGCGAGCCGCCACGCTGGCGGTGGGGTAAAGACTAGCTCCCAGTCTATTTACGTCGTCGACCGGACGAAGAAGATTAGTCCACCTGTGCAAGAGCGCGCGTCGTGCGCACCTTGGGCGGCCGGTCTCGCAGCAGCAGGGGCATCAGACGCCGGCTGGCTGTCTGCGCCGCCCACTCGCAATACGCGGCGCTGCCGAGCACCCAGCCGTTGAGCGTCGACTGAAGCAGGTTATCGACCTCGCGTTCGTCAAGAGGCAGTGCGCCAAGATCGCGGTAAGCCTGGTGGCGCTCGGATGGTGTATTGCCGAGCCCGCGGTAAAGTGGATGGTCTTTGATGAAGCTATCGACACGTAGCCCGATGTGGTGCGTGTAGCTCGACCACTGATAGTTTCCGGGCTCCGCCACCAGGCGGTTGCGTACCGGCGCTTGATCGATGACCTGGCTCGCCAGCATGAAATACCGATCGGGCTCGATCACGATGGCCCGGTACTCGCCACGCCACACCGTACCGCGGCGTCCATGGCGGCGGTTGAAGGCCTCGACATAGCGACGGCCGACCGCCTGCATCGCCATGGCCACGCTCGACTCGTATGCAGGCGTGACGAGAAGCTGTACGGTGTCAGGCATGAGCACCCACGCATGGACTGCCAGATCGGCGACACGCGCTGCGTCTGCCAGGCAGACGAGGAAGTACAGATAGTCTCCTTCGTCCAGGAATGCGGGCCCAGTGAGCCCCTGCAAGATGACGTGCTGCGGTTGGTCTGGGACGTAGTGCCGTGCGAGCCGTGCCATGCTGAATTAACCGGAAATCCGATGTGAGAAAGCGATCCGACAGGTATCGGACGCGTGACAGTGCGTAACAAAATTCTATCGACCGTGTGCAATCGTTTGCGTCGCGAAAAGGCCTTTTATCTGGCCTCTTTTCGCCGATTTGCCGGTCGCCGCCAGCGCGCCTTTCAAGCCATAGCCGAATGGAATTGCCGATATATTTTGTCGCGTGCCGTATGAATATTGGCGGCCTGTACCCGAGGTGACAATGCTGACGACATTCGCAGTAAGCAACTATCGATCGATAAGAAATCTCGTCCTTCCCCTGACGTCACTGAATCTGATCACTGGCGCGAACGGGAGTGGGAAATCTAATCTTTACAGAGCGCTTCGCTTACTTTCAGAAACCTCGCAGGATGGCGTGATCGCGCCGCTCGCTCGCGAGGGCGGCATGAAATCCACCATGTGGGCCGGTCCTGAGTCCATCTCTCGAGCAATGCGGCGTGGCGAGACCAGCGTTCAGGGCGGTCCCCGAAAGCACGCTCACCGCCTGAAGCTCGGCTTCAGTGGCGACGCGTTTGGCTATGCGGTCACGCTGGGGTTAAAACCGCGTTCTCAATCCGTATTCTCATTGGACCCCGAATTCAAGCGCGAGTGCATATGGGCCGGCCCTTATCTTCGTCCAGCAACTTTGCTCGTGGATCGTCAGGGTTCGCTTGTCCGGCGACGCGTCGACGGCGGCTGGGATGTCGTGACGCATCAACTGCCGACTTATGAAAGTCTGTTTTCCCATCTCGGCCGGGACCGGCAAAGTCCCGAAGTCCTCGAAGTCCGCGAGGTCATGCGGAGTTGGCGCTTTTACGATCATTTCCGTACCGACGCACACGCGCCTGCCCGACAAAGCCAGCTCGGCACGCATACACCTGTCATGCACCACGACGGAAGAGACGTCGCGGCCGCCGTGCAGACCATTCGTGAGATCGGCGACGCGCAAGCGCTCGATGAAGCGATCGATGACGCCTTCCCCGGTTCGCGTGTGGACGTCAAGTGCGAGCCGGGCGGGCTCTTTACCCTGACATTGCATCAGCATGGGCTTCTGCGTCCGCTCTGCGCCGCGGAACTGTCGGACGGTACGCTCCGCTATCTGCTTCTCGTTGCGGCGCTATTGACCCCCAGGCCTCCGTCGTTGATGGTGCTGAACGAACCGGAGTCCAGCCTGCATCCGGACCTTTTGCCCGCGTTAGGACGTTTGATCATCCGCGCCTCGGCCCACTCGCAGGTATGGGTGGTTTCTCATTCGACCCGACTGGCTGCCTCGATCGAGAGTCACCCTCAATGCAACGTCGTTGAGCTGACAAAGGAGCTTTCGGAAACAGCCGTGACGGGGCAAATGCCGCTCGACCGGCCTGCATGGTATTGGCCCGACAAGGATGAACCATAAGTGGAACGCGCACTGGTGCCGTGATCGGAAGATCAAGCCTCACGGCATCAACGCCCCCTCGAGCTCAAACCGCATACTGCGCAATCCCATTCCCAAACGACCAGTTCTCCTTCTCGACCTCGACGAGATTGATGAACACGTCTTCCGGCCGCACGCCCGGCGACTTACCGAGTTCATCGACGATGCGTCGATACAGCGCCTTCTTCTGCTCGACCGTGCGCGTGTTGCTGACGGTCAACTGAATCACGACGAGGTCGTCGCCGCGCGCGATGTTCTGGTACTGGCGGTCGTAGATCATGTTGTCGGGCGTGTGCTCGCTGATCAGCACGAACATGTCGTCCTTCGGGACGTTGAACGTCTCGACCAGCGAGCGCTGGATACCGGCGGTTAGCGCGTGCCGATAGTCGGCGGGCTTGCCGGCGCGAAGTGAGATTCGGGTGAGCGGCATGACGGGCTCCTTGTTGCGGTGTTGTTAAACACAGCTTAGGCGCGCCGGTTCATAATAAACAGATATCTTCGCTGATTTCATTCATTTTCATCCGAAATGAAAGTCCTCGATCTCGATGCGGTGCGGGCCTTCGTGCTGGTCGCCGATCTGCGCAGTTTTACGCGCGCCGCGGACGCGCTCGATACCACGCAATCGGCCGTCAGTCTGAAGCTGAAGCGGCTGGAGGCGCACCTGGGCAAGCAGTTGCTGGAGCGCACGCCGCGCGTCGTGCGTCTGTCCGCCGACGGACACGCGTTTCTCGGCGCCGCGCGCGAGTTGCTGAACGCGCACGAGCGCGCACTGGGCGCGCTGTCGGTTGAGCGGCGGCGGCTCGTGCTCGGGCTCAGCGAGCATGTCGCGGGAGCGGATCTGCCGCATCTGCTCGGCCGGCTCAACGCGCACGATCCGGGTCTCGTCGTCGAGCTGCATATGGGCACGTCGGTGGCGCTGCTCGCGCAGTTCGACGAACGCCGGCTCGATGCGGTAATCGTCCGCTACGGCGCCGACGAGCCCCCGCGTGACGATGCACAGACGCTGTTCAGCGAGCCGCTCGGTTGGCTCGCGATGCCGGACTGGCTGCCGCAAGCCGGGGAGCCGCTGGCGCTCGCGCTATTGAGTCCGCCGTGCAACGTCCGTGACGTCGCGTTGCGCACGCTGACGGCGGCGGGGATCGCATGGCAGGAGGTGTTTGTCGGCGGTGGCGTCGCGGCGGTCGGCGCTGCCGTGGCGGCGGGACTCGCCGTGTCGCCGCTCGCGCGCCGGGTCGCGCCGCGCGGTCTGATCGACGTTGGCGCGCGGCTCGGCCTGCCGGCGCTGCCGGAATCACGCGTGACGCTGCATTCGCGCGTGCGCGAGCCCCGCTCGGCTGGAACGCTGCGGCTGCTCGCAAACGGCTTGGCCGCGGCGTGAAATCGCCACTGCCGCCGCACCACGCCGCACCGCCGAAAGCGGCTTCAGTGAAGGATTGGGGGGAGCGAACCGCTGCTGGCGGTCGCCGGATTCGGCACGGAGCCCATCGGCGCGATGTTGCTAACGTTTGCGGACGTGTCCGGCGAAGGCTGCACCGCCGGCCTGATCGGATTCGCGCGGGAAGCCGCTGGTTTCGCCGCGACTTTGTCCACGTGCGGACGCGCGGTGTGGCCTGACGCGAAATTGGCGCGCACGACCTTGCCCTGAGCCGGCTCCGCATGCGCCAGTTGCACATGCGGCTGCGCGTGTTTCGCAACCTGCGCGCTGACGCTGGCGTGCGCCCGGTTCGGGCCCGATGCCGCGACTTGCGTACCGCCTCTCGCGCGGCTCTTCACGTTCGCGCCCGCCGCGACTTGCTTCACGCCGCCGTGCGCCGCAAGTTTGCCGCCGTGACCCGCGCCGCCCGATGCGGCATGGTGCGCCACGTGCCGGACGCTCGCCATCTGCTTCGCATGGGGGTCGGCTTTAGCCTTGTTTCCGCCCTTGGCGGCCGCCTTCACCTTCATGGCCTCTGGCTTCTTCCGTGCGTGCGCCTGCCTCGTCACGTGTCCGCTTGCGACATGCCCGCTCGCCTCCGACGGATTCCACACTTCCGTATAACCGGCAGCCAACGCCGCTTCCGACACACACCACACGGCCAGCGCCGCTGCTACTGCTCGAACCCGCATCTGTTACTTCTCCTGATCGACGACTGCCAAAACGAGCCGGGATTATATTCTCTTGCAAAAATCCACTTTTAGACTAATATCGGAAACAAGTACACATAGGGACTTACCCGCAATGGCTCACGCCGCCCGAATTTCCTCGCCCGAAGCATCTCCACGACGACAGCTCTCGGAGCCCACGATGCCGCAGATGTCCGCAGCAGGTTTGCGCGCGTTCTTCAACATCGCGCGCGACTGGGATCTCAACGCCGACGAGCAGATCGTGCTGCTCGGCAAGCCGGGCCGCTCGACGTTCTTCAAGTGGAGGCACGAGCCCGAGACCGCACGCCTCAGCCGCGATACGCTGGAGCGATTGTCGCTGCTGCTCGGCATCTACAAGGCGCTGCAGATCCTGCTGCCGCAGCCGAGCGCCGCCGACACGTGGGTCAAACGTCCCAACAGCGCGCCGCCGTTCGGTGGCCGCCGCGCGCTGGACCGCATGCTGGCGGGCAACATCAGCGACCTCGTGGCGGTGCGCCAGTATCTCGATGCGATGCGAGGCGGCTGGGCGTGACACGACCGCAATGGCAGGACCGCTGGACCACCTCCGCGTTCGACTGGTCACCGGCGTATCGCGTGATTCCGACGCGCTTTCCGGCCGTCAATCTGTTCGACCGGGTCGCTTCTCCGGAAGATTTCGACGCGCTCTATGCGCTCGAAGCGATGACCAACGACCGTCTGCGCACCGAAATCGGTGAACTCGATCTGGTGCCGCGCGAGGAGCGCCGTTTCGGCCCCGGCTACGGGCCGATCATGGCCGCGCTCACGCACCTGAATCCGCTTGGCAGCCGCTTTTCCGACGGCACGTACGGCGTGTTCTATTGCGCGCGTTCGCGTGCGACAGCGATCGCCGAAACCCGTTACCACACCGGCAAGTTCCTCGAAGCGACCGCCGAGCCGCCGATGCGTCAGCAGATGCGTCTTTACACGGTCATCGCGCAGGGCAGCGTGGTCGATTTGCGTCATGATCCCGAGCTCGATCCCGCCGTGCTGTCGCCCGAGGACTATCTGGCCGGGCAGGCACTCGGACGCGCGGTGCGCGAAGCGGGCGCGCCGGGCATCGTCTATCCGTCGGTGCGCGATAGCACCGGCGAATGCCTCGCCGCGTTTCGCACGACGCTGCTGCGCGAATGTCATCACGCGGCATACCTCGAATACAACTGGAACGGCACGAGCGTGGATATGGTGTTCGAGCTGAGCCAGGTCGGGTGAGGCAAGAGCGGCGAAGCAGCGTGGCGAACTTCACCCGCTCAAGGCAACGCCAGCTCCCTCGCCCCTTCCGCGCGCGCGGCCTCGACCGAGATCGACCAGCGGCGCAGCGCCTGCGGCTGGACGATCGTCAACGCGCCGTCCGGCCCGAACGCGCCGGTATCGATGAACACCTGCGAGCCGATCTGCGTGATGTCGCGCATCGGCGTATGGCCGCAATAGGTCAGCGACAGTCCGCGCTGCCGCAGCGGATCGCCATTGCCGAGCGCTAGCTCGCGGCCCCACAGCATTTGCTGGCGCGTTTCGGCCGAATAGTTGCCCGCATCGAGCTCGGCGTCCGAGCCAAAAAATTCGGCATGCAGAACGTTGAAGCGCGTCGGGCCACTACCGACCACGCGCGCGAGCGGCAGCGTGCGCAGATGCTCGGCGTAGTAGCGAAGACGTTCGTCGGGCACGCCGGCCGCCCAGGCGCCGCCGATGCCGTACCACCACTGCCGCCGCATGCGGCCCTCGGCGACCGCGCACAGCGCGTCCTCGTGATTGCCGAGCACCGCGTAGAACCACGGCTTCGCGAGCAGCGCGAGCGCCTGCTCCGAGTGCTCGCCGCGATCGACCAGATCGCCGACCGAAAACAGCCGGTCGACCGTCGGATCGAACGCTATCTGACACAGCAGGTAACGCAACGCATCGACGCAGCCGTGCAAATCGCCGACCACAAAATCGCGGCCGGCCTCGTTGGCGGCGTGATGCTGAACGAAATTGATGACGGGGGTGGAGTTCATCCGCCCATGATAATGCGGCGGATGCCAACGCGTATGCGGGGTGCCTATCGTATCCGCACGCGTCATCGAGCGGAAAAGAACTCGAACGACGCAAAAATGACGTTGAAACGTCACGTTCGCGGTATGCGTTACCGGGAATGCACCGTTGCGATGATCACTCCTGCCGCGCGCTCGCGGCGCGTCGCAGGCTATTGCGGCGTGCGCAGCTTTCCGCCAATCGCCTTTCAACTGAAAGCGGCGCGCAAGGCCGCTGCGAAAGACTATAGCCTGTGACCCCCATTCGACGATCGGTCTGCATTGCACGCGTAGAATCCGCGGCATTGGCCGTCATACACTTTCGTTGCTCAGCGAATTCCATGACCATCAAATATTATCCGCAGGTTCTTCGCAATCGGCCCCGCACCGTGATCGGGCTCGTGATCGGCATCATCGTCGCGTTCCTCGTGCCTGGCCACACGAGTCCAATGGCCCGCACGCTGATCGGCTGGGACGCGGCCATCTGGAGCTACCTGCTGATGATCTGGGTGCACATGGCTCTGGCCGACGAACATCGCGTGCGTGAATACGCGATGCGTGACGACGAAAACGCGGGCGTCGTGCTGTTCGTGATCTGTGTCGCGACGGTCGCGAGCATCGCGGCAATCGTGCTCGAACTCGCCTCGGCGAAGGGCACCGCCGGCGCCTCGGTCGCCTGGCACTACCTGCTGACCGGTCTGACGCTCATCGGTGCATGGTTCCTGATTCCGACGATCTTCACGCTGCACTACGCGCGCCTCTACTACGACACCGACGCACTCGAATCCGCGTTGAAGTTCCCCGATCACCATCTGCTGCCGAACTACTGGGACTTCATGTACTACTCGTTCACGATCGCGGTCGCGTCGCAGACCTCCGACGTCGTGCTGCGCTCGCGTGATATTCGTCGCGCGACGCTCGCGCAATCGATCCTCTCGTTCTACTTCAACGTCGCGGTGCTCGGCTTGTGCGTGAACATCGCGGCGGGGCTGCTGGGTTCCTGACCCTGCTCTCGTGCGGCTTGCGGACGAACTTCACGCGAATGCCACACATGTGCCATCGAATGCCACATCGTTGACCCGGCAGGTAAAACCATCCCCATACCGCAAGCCCATCGCCTAATCTGTTGACGATTTGGTTTGGGTAGACTGACGCCGGCGTTGTTTCGAAGCCCCTTTGAACTTGGTTCTTAGGGGCTTTTTCTTGCCTCATGAACACCAAGCAGCTC
>NZ_JAJITC010000025.1 GCF_020881035.1 Paraburkholderia translucens | reverse complement strand
GCGCCTCGCCAGCTCGATACTGGCCTTCATCGCACAAATTCTCGGACCCCACGACAAAACTCGCCTCGCCTGAAAAACAAAACCCCACGCTCCGAAAAACGTGGGGTTGGTCAGCAGTCTGAGCCACCTATCGAAGGTGGCTTTTTGAGATTTTGGTGCTGTGTCCGAAAACGACTCCCGGTGCGATCAGAACATGTTGCGGCGATCGGGTTCGTGCAGCGGGTCGGGGGTCTTTTGCGTGAGGCGCAGGATGCCCTGGTCGTCGAAATAGAAGCTGTAGAGCATGTACCAGACATTGTCTTCGAGATAGCGATAGGTCCAGACTTCGCGCCTCATCATCGGGAAGTACGACGTTTCGACCGGACGGCCGAAGTTCACCAGCACGTCGCTGCGCGTCCATTTGCCGATTTCGGCGCGATAGAACTCGTTGGGCTGCAGCACCTGGCGCATGTCGACGATCTTGCCGGCCGCGTCGATGTCGGCGGCCGTGGTGGTTTCGCCCATCGGTTGGGTCGGCCACATCAGACGCTTGCCGCCGTCCGGGAGATCGTAGGTTTCGCGCGGCGGACCGAGCCGGGCGATGACCGTCGAGACGTCCGCACCCTGCTGATATTGCTGCCACGGCTGCAAGCAGCCGCCGAGCGCGAGCGCGCTGAGGCAGGCGAACGCGGCACGGCGCAGACGGGCGCCGGCCGGCCTCGCGACAGAGGCCGCCGTGCGGTGGTGGCGGTCGAACATGTATTCCTCCGATGGCGTTCGAGTGGGCATTTTTAGCATCGAGACGCATCATTTTGACATGTGCCGCAGTAAATGAATCGCCTCGCCGGACCGTGCCCGGCGTTACGCCGGTAAAGTTGCACCGGCTTGCCTATTTCATGGGCGGCGTCCTATGATCCGCGCTTCGAAAGATTCGGGCAGGACACAATGATGGCGATGTGGCAACGGACGGCGGCGCTGGCGCTGACAGCGATTTCGATGGCGATGGCAGCGGCGAGCGTGACGCACGCCGCGACGGCGCCCGGCCCGACGGCGGCCGGCAAGTCCACCGGCACACCAATCCAGCTCGCGTTGATCGAAGGCATGTCCGGTCCGTTCGCGAACGCGGGCGCGGCGGTCGAGCGCAATCTTCGGTTCGGTGTCGAGCAGGTGAACGCGCACGGGGGCGTAAAGTTCGCGGACGGCATTCATCCGTTCGAACTCGTCGTGCTCGACAGCAAGGGCAGCACCGAGGAAGCGCTGACGCAATTGCGTGCGGCTGCGGACCGTCATATCGGCTACATCCTCCAAGGCAACGGCTCGGCGGTCGCCGCGGCGCTGATCGGCGCGATCGACAAACAGAACAGCCGCGAACCGGACAACCGCGAACTTTTCCTCAACTACTCCGCCGACGACCCCGCGCTCACCAACGCAGATTGCAGCTTCTGGCACTTCCGCTTCGACGCGCACGCGGGCATGCGCATGGCCGCGCTCGCCGATGTAATCGAGCGCGACAAGGCCGTGAAGAGGGTCTATCTGCTGAACCAGGATTACAGCTTCGGCCACGACGTGAGCAGCCTCGCGCGTTCATCGCTCGCGTCCAGGCGTCCCGACATCGCGGTGGTCGGCGACGAATTTCATCCGATCGGCCGCGTGAAGGACTTCGCGCCGTATATCGCGAAAATACGCGCGAGCGGCGCAGACGCGGTGATCACCGGGAATTGGGGCAACGATCTGACGCTGCTCGTGAAGGCGGCACGCGAGCAGGGTCTCGACACGAAGTTTTACACGTTCTACGGCAACAGCCTCGGCGCTCCGGCCGCGCTCGGCGACGCGGGTGTGGGTCACGTGATCGCCGTGGCGGAGTGGCATCCGAACGTCGGCGGCAGGGCTTCCGACGCATGGTACGCGGCGTTCCGCGCGCGCTTTCCGGCCGCCCAGGACGACTACCTGGTCCTGCGCATCCCCCTGATGGTCGAAACGCTTGCCGCCGCGATGAACCGCGCGGGCAGCGCCGATCCGACGGCGGTCGCGAGAGCGCTCGAGGGCATCCGCTTCGAGAACGGCTTTCACGCATCGTGGATGCGCCCCGACGACCACCAGTTGATCCAGCCCCTTTACGTAATGCAGATGACCAAAGCCGGCACGCCGGGCGTGCCTTTCGACAACGAAGGCTCCGGCTATGGGTTTCGCACGGTGCTGGCGCTGCCGGCCGAGCGCACGACATTGCCGACGGTCTGTCGGATGCGGCGGCCTTGAGCGGCCGCGAGCGGTGCTCATTTCGCCTTGCTGGTCGGGGTTCGCGGCCGAGGCGGGCTGTGCTACAATACGCGTCCCGTTGTTGGGCTGGGTGTTGAGATTCAGTCAACTCGGCCACGAACGGGACTCAGCAGATTGTGAAACGGGTATCCCACGGCACGGCCTTTCTTCCGTGACCGCCTGTCCAGTTATCAAGGAAATTGACATGTCCGCAGTTGAAGCAAGCAAGAAGTCCGAAGTCGTCGCGCAATTCGCACGCGCAGCCAACGACACCGGCTCTCCCGAAGTTCAGGTCGCGCTGCTCACGACCCGTATCAACGAACTGACCTCCCACTTCAAGGAGCACACGAAGGATCACCACAGCCGCCGCGGTCTGCTGCGCATGGTGAGCCGCCGTCGCAAGCTGCTCGACTACCTGAAGGGCAAGGACGCGGACCGTTACCGCAGCCTGATCGAGAAGCTGGGTCTGCGTAAGTAATCGGCCAGTCGTTCAGCAAGATGCCTGTGTCAGTTTCGCTGATACAGGCATTTTGTTTTTGCGCGGTGCGCTTTGTGTGACGCGTCGGGTCTGTGATCCGCGGCATATCCCGGTCCGCGCGGCGTCCCTGAGCAACGCAATAGCAGTAGCGGTGGCAAAACAGCAGTAAAACAGGCAGTAACAGGAATATGGCCGGGCTTCAGGGCGGAGTTTTGTGTCATTCCAGCGGTTCGCGCGCATTCGCAGCACGTGGCTCTCTGGAATGGCATAGCACGACTCTTCCCATGCGGTGCCGGTCCCGGCGTTGCCGCGCCGCTTCTGGTCTGCGCGGCATTACGATGAGGAAATGCAATGACTATGTTTAACAAGATCGTCAAAGAGTTTAAGTGGGGGCAGCACAACGTTCGCCTTGAAACCGGTGAAATCGCTCGCCAGGCGAGCGGCGCGGTAATCGTCGACGTCGAAGATACCGTGGTGCTCGCCACCGTGGTCGGCGCGAAGACCGCAAAGCCGGGCCAGGACTTCTTCCCCCTGACCGTCGACTACCTCGAAAAGACCTACGCCGCCGGCAAGATCCCGGGAGGCTTCTTCCGCCGCGAAGGCCGTCCGTCGGAAGGGGAGACGCTGATCTCGCGCCTGATCGACCGCCCGCTGCGCCCGCTTTTCCCGGAAGGCTTCTACAACGAAGTTCAGGTCGTGATTCACGTGCTGTCGCTGAATCCGGAAATCCCCGCCGACATCCCCGCGCTGATCGGCGCCTCGGCGGCGCTCGCGGTGTCCGGTCTGCCGTTCAACGGCCCGGTCGGCGCGGCGCGCGTGGCTTACATCAACAACGAATACGTGCTGAACCCGACGCGCGCACAGATGAAGGAGTCGGCGCTCGACCTCGTCGTCGCCGGCACGGAGCGCGCGGTGCTGATGGTCGAATCGGAAGCGCAGCAGTTGAGCGAAGAAGTCATGCTCGGCGCCGTCGTGTTCGGTCACGAGCAGATGCAAACCGCGATCGACGCAATCCACGAACTGGTCCGCGAAGGCGGCAAGCCTGAGTGGGACTGGCAACCGGCCGCGAAGAACGAAGCGCTGATCGCGCGTGTGACCGAACTCGCGCAAGCCGATCTGCTCGCCGCTTACCAGATCCGCGACAAGCAGGCTCGCTCGACCAAGCTGAAGGAAGTCTACGCGGCGACTTCGGCGAAGCTCGAGGAAGAAGCGGCGGCAGCGGGCACCGTGGCGGCCGACAAGGCGTCGGTCGGCAACGTGCTGTTCGACATCGAAGCGAAAATCGTTCGTACGCAGATCCTGAACGGCGAGCCGCGTATCGACGGCCGCGATACGCGCACTGTGCGCCCGATCGAAATCCGCACTGGCGTGCTTCCGCGTGCCCACGGCTCGGCGCTGTTCACGCGCGGCGAGACGCAGGCACTGGTCATCGCGACGCTCGGCACGAAGGGCGACGAGCAAAGCATCGACGCGCTCGAAGGCGAGTACCGCGAACGCTTTATGCTTCACTACAACATGCCTCCGTTCGCTACCGGCGAAACGGGCCGCGTCGGTTCGCCGAAGCGCCGTGAAATCGGCCACGGCCGACTCGCGAAGCGCGCGCTCGTCGCGTGCCTGCCGAGCGCCGACGAATTCGGCTACTCGATCCGCGTCGTGTCGGAAATCACCGAGTCGAACGGTTCCTCGTCGATGGCTTCGGTGTGCGGCGGCTGCCTCGCGCTGATGGACGCCGGCGTGCCGATGAAGGCGCACGTCGCCGGTATCGCGATGGGCCTGATTCTCGAAGGCAACCGCTTCGCGGTGCTGACCGACATCCTCGGCGACGAAGATCACCTCGGCGACATGGACTTCAAGGTCGCGGGTACCGAGCAAGGTGTGACCGCGCTGCAGATGGACATCAAGATCCAGGGCATCACGAAGGAAATCATGCAGGTCGCGCTCGCGCAGGCGAAGGAGGGCCGCATGCACATCCTCGGCAAGATGACCTCGGCCGTGGCAGGTGCGAATACGCAGCTGTCGGAGTTTGCGCCACGCATGATCACGATCAAGATCAACCCGGAAAAGATCCGCGACGTGATCGGCAAGGGCGGCTCGGTGATCCGTGCGCTGACCGAAGAAACCGGCACGACGATCGACATTTCGGACGACGGCGTTGTCACGATCGCGAGCACGAATAGCGAAGGCATGGCCGAAGCGAAGCGTCGTATCGAAGCGATCACGATGGAAGTGGAAGTCGGCCAGGTGTACGAAGGCACCGTGCTCAAGCTGCTCGATTTCGGCGCGATCGTGAACATCCTGCCGGGTAAGGATGGTCTGCTGCACATCTCCGAGATTGCGAACGAGCGCATCAAGGACATCAACGACTACCTGAAGGACGGCCAGCAAGTGAAGGTCAAGGTCATCCAGACGGACGAGAAGGGTCGTGTGCGTCTGTCGGCAAAGGCGTTGCTGAACGACGCGCCGCAAGGCGAGCCGACGCCGCAATAATGCGGTAGCGAAAAAACGGCCGGTTGCGTAATGCGCGCCGGCCGTTTTTCATGCAGGATGGATTGCGTTGCGGATTCGAGTGGCGACGCGGCACTCAGGCGGCCGACAGCAACGGATAGGCAACACAATCCAATCTTGGAGTTGACGCAGATGAAAGCGATCGAAATCACCGAATTCGGTGCGCCGGAAGTCCTCAAGCTGGCGGAGCGTCCGACGCCGCAGCTCAAGGCGGGTGAGGTGCTCATCAAGGTGGCGGCATCCGGCATCAATCGTCCGGATGTGTTTCAGCGCAAGGGCGGCTATGCGCCTCCACCGGGGGCGTCGGATCTGCCGGGGCTGGAGGTGGCGGGCGAGATCGTCGGTGGCGCAATCGAGCCGAAGAACAACCCGTTCAGTCTGAAAATCGGCGATCGCGTGTGCGCGCTGCTCGCGGGCGGCGGCTACGCCGAGTATGCGGCGGCGCCGCTCCTGCAGTGCCTGCCGGTGCCGGTGGGGTTGTCGGATATCGAGGCGGCTTCGCTGCCCGAGACATTCTTCACGGTGTGGAGCAACGTGTTCAATCGCGCGCAACTCGGCCAGGGTGAAGGCGGTCCGAACGAAACGCTGCTCGTGCAGGGTGGGTCGAGCGGGATCGGTGTGACTGCGATCCAGATTGCGCATGCCCTCGGTTTCCGTGTGTTCGCCACCGCCGGCTCGGACGAAAAGTGTCGCGCGTGCGAAGCGCTCGGCGCCGAACGGGCGATCAACTACAAGACTGAAGATTTCGTCGAGGTCATCAAGTCGCTGACCAACGATCGCGGCGTCGACGTGATCCTCGACATGGTGGCGGGCAGCTACGTGCCGCGCGAGCTGTCGGCGCTCGCCGACGGCGGCCGCATCGTCCTGATCGCGCTGCTCGGCGGCGCTAAGGCGGAGTTGAACCTGAATGAAATGTTGCGCCGGCGGCTCACGCTCACCGGTTCGACGCTGCGGCCGCGGCCGGTCGAATTCAAGGCGCAAATCGCCGCGCAACTGAAGGAGCGCGTGTGGCCGCATCTCGAAGCCGGGCGCATCAAACCAGTCATACATCGCGTGTTTCCTGCCGTCCAGGCTGCCGACGCGCATTCGCTGATGGAAAGCAGCGCGCACGTCGGCAAGATCGTGCTGACTTGGGGTCAGGACGCTTGACGGCATCGGTTTGACCCGATCCACCCCACGCAGTAAAATTGCGCGTTTTGCGCGCGCCGGGTAGAAGCGGCGGGCGGACCGCGAGCGCAGGCAAGAACCTGTAGCGAGACGTTAGCTAAGTCCGCCAGCAGAGCAGGCAGGACTGCCAAGACAGGACAACACGAGACGATGTCGAAACAACAACGAGGCAAGCTGGTCGTCGGTAACTGGAAGATGCATGGGCGGCTCGCCGCGAATACCGCGTTGTTGCAGGCGGTAGCGCAGGGCGCCGATGAATTGCCGGCCGACGTGCGCGTCGGTGTATGCGTGCCGAGCCTCTATGTCGCGCAGGCGCAGTCGCTGCTCGAAGGCAGTCCGGTCGTGTGGGGCGTGCAGGATGTGTCCGCATTCACGCACGGCGCCTATACCGGCGAAGTGGCCGCGCCGATGGTGACGGACTTCGGCGCCACGCTTGCGATCGTCGGGCACTCGGAGCGTCGTGCGTATCACCGCGAAAGCGCCGAACTGGTGGCGGTCAAAACGCAGCGTGCGCTCGAAGCGGGTCTGACGCCGATCGTCTGTGTCGGCGAAACCCTCGAGGAACGCGAAGGTGGTTTGACCGAGCGGGTGGTCGGCGCGCAACTCGACGAGGTGCTCGCGAAGCTGTCGGCTCAGGAAGCGGCGCGCCTCGTCGTTGCGTATGAGCCGGTGTGGGCAATTGGCACCGGCAAGAGTGCGTCGGCGGAGCAGGCGCAGGCCGTGCACGCGTTTCTACGTGCGCGTCTCGCGGCAGAGGGCGCGGCGGACGTGCCGTTGCTGTACGGCGGCAGCGTGAAGCCGGACAACGCGGAAGAGTTGTTTCGTCAACTCGATATCGACGGTGGCCTGATTGGCGGCGCGTCGTTGAAAGCTCAGGATTTCCTGGCGATCTGCAAGGCGGCGGCCGCAACCAGCGTTGCCGGTTAAGCAGGGCGTCTCGGCAAGGATGACTCCATTTAGCGCAACACAAAGTGTGCGGCGCGGTTAAATAAAGACTCAGGTGAGTGTGATGCTGTATTTGAAAACGTTGATTATCGTCGTTCAGTTATTGTCGGCGCTCGGGGTCATCGGGCTCGTCTTGTTGCAGCACGGCAAGGGTGCCGATATGGGCGCGGCTTTCGGCAGCGGAGCGTCGGGCAGCCTGTTCGGCGCGACGGGGTCGGCGAACTTCCTCTCGCGTACCACGGCTGTGCTCGCGGCGCTGTTTTTTGTCACGACGCTGGCGCTCACTTACCTTGGCGCGTACCGCGTGAAGCCTTCGGCAGGCGTGCTGGGTGCGGCAGTCACTGCGCCGGTTGTTGCTTCGGCGCCGGCTGCGGGCTCGGCTCCAGTGGCGCCGTCGCCTGCAACGCCGGCTTCGCCAGCGTCCGTTCCGGCGACGGGCGTGCCGAAATAAATTTTCGGCCGACGTGCTCTTGTGCGTTGAACAATCCGCTTAAACAAGTTAGAATTCAAGTCTTGAAGCGATTCGCGGGTTTTACAAGTTGTTTTCCCGGATTGCATATAGTGCCGACGTGGTGAAATTGGTAGACACGCTATCTTGAGGGGGTAGTGGCGAAAGCTGTGCGAGTTCGAGTCTCGCCGTCGGCACCAAATGTTATCTAAATGCCAGCCGTTTGCTTCGCTTCGGCTGGCATTTTCACTTCTGGCGCGCGCAGGGCTTGCGCCATGTACGTTGAGAAAGTGATTTCGCGTCAGGGGTGCTATGCTCCTGACGGCACTCAGAACCAACCGATTGAGGATTGTCTTGAACCTCGCAGCCTATTTCCCCGTTTTGTTGTTCCTTATTGTGGGCACCGGTTTAGGCGTAGCACTGGTCAGTATCGGCAAGATCCTCGGTCCCAACAAGCCCGACACCGAGAAAAACGCACCGTACGAGTGCGGCTTCGAAGCATTCGAAGATGCGCGCATGAAGTTCGACGTGCGCTACTACCTCGTCGCCATTCTCTTCATTATTTTCGACCTTGAAACCGCGTTCCTGTTCCCGTGGGGCGTGGCGTTGCGTGACATCGGCTGGGCTGGTTTCACGGCAATGATGATTTTCCTGCTCGAGTTCCTGCTTGGCTTTGCCTATATCTGGAAGAAGGGCGGCCTCGACTGGGAATGATGGATTAATCGCCGGTTTGCGTGGGTGGCCAGGCTTGCCGCCCAGTCTGGAGTGGAAAGCAAATGAGTATCGAAGGGGTCTTGAAGGAAGGGTTTGTCACCACTACGGCAGACAAACTGATCAACTGGACGCGCACCGGCTCGCTGTGGCCGATGACGTTCGGTCTTGCGTGCTGTGCGGTCGAGATGATGCATGCGGGGGCTGCCCGTTATGACCTCGACCGTTTTGGTGTGGTGTTTCGTCCGAGTCCGCGTCAGTCGGACGTGATGATCGTCGCCGGCACGCTGTGCAACAAGATGGCGCCCGCTCTGCGCAAGGTCTACGACCAGATGGCCGAGCCGCGCTGGGTGATCTCGATGGGCTCGTGCGCGAACGGCGGTGGCTATTACCACTACTCTTACTCGGTCGTGCGCGGCTGCGACCGGATCGTTCCGGTCGACGTGTACGTGCCGGGTTGTCCGCCCACGGCGGAAGCGCTGGTGTACGGCGTGATCCAGCTGCAAGCCAAGATTCGCCGCACCAACACCATCGCCCGTCAATAAGGCCAACGCCTCCCCACTATATGGCAAGCAAACTCGAGACCCTGAAAGCGAACCTCGAGGCGGCCTTTGGCGGCCTCCTGTTGAGCACCACCGAGGCAGTCGGTGAGTTGACGATCGTCGTGAAGGCGAGCGATTACCTCAACGTGGCAAGGCGTCTGCGCGACGACCGCACGCTCGGTTTCGAGCAGTGCGTTGACCTGTGCGGCGTCGATTATCAAACCTATGCCGATGGCGCTTACGACGGCCCGCGTTTTGCGGCCGTGCTGCATCTGCTGTCGGTGCAGAACAACTGGCGTCTACGTCTGCGCGTATTCGCGCCGGACGACGACATGCCGATCCTGCCGTCCGTCGTCGAAATCTGGAATTCGGTCAACTGGTACGAGCGCGAAGCGTTCGACTTGTACGGCATCGTCTTCGAAGGTCACCCGGACCTGCGCCGCATCCTGACCGACTACGGTTTCATCGGTCACCCGTTCCGCAAGGATTTTCCGATCTCCGGTTACGTCGAGATGCGTTACGACCCGGAAGAGAAGCGCGTCGTCTATCAACCGGTGACGATCGAGCCGCGGGAAATCACACCGCGCGTGATCCGCGAGGATCGCTATGGCGGTCTGAAACACTAAGAGAACGTCATGGCAGAGATCAAGAACTACACGCTCAACTTCGGTCCGCAGCACCCGGCAGCGCACGGTGTGCTGCGGCTCGTGCTCGAACTCGACGGCGAAGTGATCCAGCGCGCCGATCCGCACATCGGTCTGCTGCATCGCGCGACTGAAAAGCTTGCCGAAGGCAAGACGTTCATCCAATCAGTGCCGTACATGGACCGTCTCGACTACGTGTCGATGATGGTCAACGAGCACGGCTATGTGCTCGCCATCGAAAAGCTGCTCGGCATCGACGTGCCGCTGCGCGCGCAATACATTCGGGTCCTGTTCGACGAAATCACGCGGGTGTTGAACCATCTGATGTGGATCGGCGCGCATGCGCTCGACGTCGGCGCGATGGCGGTGTTCCTGTATGCATTCCGCGAACGCGAAGACCTGATGGATGTGTATGAAGCGGTGTCCGGCGCACGGATGCACGCGGCCTACTATCGTCCGGGTGGCGTCTATCGCGATCTGCCTGACGCAATGCCGCAATACAAGGCGTCGAAGATCCGCAATGCGAAGGCGTTGTCGAAGATGAACGAGAACCGTCAGGGTTCGCTGCTCGACTTCATCGACGATTTCTTTACGCGCTTCCCGAAGTGCGTCGACGAATACGAAACGCTGCTCACCGACAACCGGATCTGGAAGCAGCGTCTGGTCGGCATCGGCGTGGTCAGCCCGGAGCGCGCGCTGCAGCTCGGCATGACCGGCGCGATGCTGCGCGGCTCGGGTGTCGAGTGGGACCTGCGCAAGAAGCAGCCGTACGAAGTGTATGACAAGCTCGACTTCGACATTCCGGTCGGCGTGAACGGCGACTGCTACGACCGCTACCTGGTGCGCGTCGAAGAAATGCGTCAATCAACGCGGATCGCGAAACAGTGCATTGAGTGGCTGCGCAAAAATCCGGGCCCGGTGATGACGGACAATCACAAGGTTGCGCCGCCGTCGCGAGTCGGCATGAAGTCGAACATGGAAGATCTGATCCATCACTTCAAGCTGTTCACCGAGGGCTTCCATGTGCCGGAAGGGGAGGCGTACGCCGCAGTCGAACATCCGAAGGGCGAGTTCGGCATCTATCTGATCTCGGACGGCGCTAACAAGCCGTATCGCCTGAAGATTCGCGCCCCGGGTTACGCGCACCTGTCCGCGCTCGACGAAATGGCGCGCGGCCACATGATCGCGGACGCCGTGACGATCATCGGCACGCAGGACATCGTGTTCGGCGAAGTGGATCGCTAGGACGTATTCAGCGACGCGGGTCTGCGGTCGTCGCACCGCCACGCGCGTCAAGCAAAGGAACGCCGGGTCTGTCGCAGTCTGACGTACGCGACAGGTTTTCGTTCGGTAGGAATTGAAAGAGTCGTGTCTGAAAATGATCTCAGCTGAAGGCCTGAAAGAAATCGATCGTGCGATCGCGAAGTATCCCGCCGATCAGAAACAGTCCGCCGTGATGTCGGCGTTGGCCATTGCTCAGGACGAGCATGGCTGGCTGTCGCCCGAACTTATGCAGTTCGTCGCGGATTATCTTGGCATGCCGGCGATCGCCGTGCAGGAGGTGGCGACCTTCTACACGATGTACGAGACGTCGCCGGTCGGCAAGTACAAGATCACGCTCTGCACGAATCTGCCGTGTCAGCTCGGCCCGGACGGCGGTTCGGAAAGCGCCGCCGAATACCTGAAGCAGAAGCTCGGCATCGACTTCGGCGAAACCACGCCCGACGGCAAGTTCTCCCTGAAAGAAGGTGAGTGCATGGGTTCGTGCGGCGACGCGCCGGTGATGCTGGTGAACAACCACCGTATGTGCAGCTTCATGAGCCGCGAGAAGATCGACCAGCTGCTCGAGGAACTTTCGAAATGACGGCTTTACATGATCGTCACATCAAACCGCTGATTCTCGCCGGGCTGAACGGCGACAACTGGCATCTCGAAGACTACGTAGCGCGCGGCGGTTATGCGCAGCTGCGCCGCATCCTCGAAGAAAAGATTCCCGCCGAGCAGGTGATCGCCGACGTCAAGGCGTCGGGTCTGCGCGGGCGCGGCGGTGCGGGCTTCCCGACCGGTCTGAAGTGGAGCTTCATGCCGCGTCAGTTCCCGGGCCAGAAATACCTCGTCTGCAATTCGGACGAGGGCGAACCGGGTACGTTCAAGGACCGTGACATCCTTCGCTTCAATCCGCATGCGCTGATCGAAGGCATGGCGATCGGTGCGTACGCGATGGGCATCACGGTCGGCTACAACTATATTCACGGCGAAATCTGGGAAGTCTACAAGCGCTTTGAACAAGCGTTAGAAGAAGCTCGCCGCGCCGGGTTCCTCGGCGACAACATCATGGGCTCGGGCTTCTCGTTCCAGCTGCACGCGCATCACGGTTACGGCGCGTATATCTGCGGCGAGGAAACCGCCCTGCTCGAATCCCTCGAGGGCAAGAAGGGGCAGCCGCGCTTCAAGCCGCCGTTCCCGGCGAGCTTCGGCGTGTACGGCAAGCCGACCACGATCAATAACACCGAAACGTTCGCGGCGGTGCCGTTCCTGCTCGCCATCGGCCCGCAGAATTACCTCGAAATCGGCAAACCGAACAACGGCGGCACGAAGATTTTCTCGGTGTCGGGCGACGTCGAGCGGCCGGGCAATTATGAAATCCCGCTCGGCACGCCGTTCGCGACGCTGATGGAGCTCGCCGGCGGTATGCGTGGTGGCAAGAAGATCAAGGCCGTGATTCCTGGCGGTTCGTCGGCACCGGTGATTCCGGGCGACATGATGATGCAGACCGACATGGATTACGACTCGATCGCGAAGGCTGGCTCGATGCTCGGTTCGGGCGCCGTGATCGTGATGGACGAGACGCGCTGCATGGTGCGCTCGCTGCTGCGTCTGTCGTACTTCTATTACGAAGAGTCGTGCGGTCAGTGCACGCCTTGCCGCGAAGGCACGGGCTGGCTGTACCGCGTGGTGCATCGTATCGAACATGGTCTCGGTCGCCAGGAAGATCTGGATCTGCTGAACTCCGTCGCGGAAAACATCATGGGCCGCACGATCTGCGCGCTGGGCGACGCAGCCGCCATGCCGGTCCGGGGCATGCTCAAGCACTACTGGGACGAATTCGAATATCACGTCGCTCACAAGCATTGCCTCGTCGGCGGCCATGCCGGCACGGCGGCGGCGCCCGAAACAGTGGCTGCCTGAGTCGGCCCGACAGATTCGGCTGACGGATAACTACCAGACGAACACCTCAACCGCAGGATTCATCGCCCGAAGCGGGCGATGAACAGGCGAACGATTGAGCGGTAACAGGTTAAGGAAGATTGACCATCATGGTTGAACTGGAAATAGACGGCAAGAAAGTCGAGGTGCCTGAAGGCAGCATGGTGATCCAGGCTGCGCATAAGGTCGACACCTACATTCCTCACTTCTGCTATCACAAGAAGCTGTCGATTGCGGCCAATTGCCGGATGTGTCTGGTCGATGTAGAGAAGATGCCGAAGGCCGTGCCAGCGTGCGCGACCCCGGTGTCGGCCGGCATGATCGTGCGCACCAAGTCGGACAAGGCGGTGAAGGGCCAACAAGCCGTGATGGAATTCCTGCTGATCAACCATCCGCTCGATTGCCCGATCTGCGACCAGGGCGGCGAATGCCAGTTGCAGGATCTGGCAGTTGGCTACGGCAAGTCGTCGTCTCGCTACAGCGAAGAAAAGCGCGTGGTGTTCCACAAGAACGTGGGCCCGCTGATCTCGATGGAAGAGATGTCGCGCTGCATCCACTGCACGCGTTGCGTTCGCTTCGGTCAGGAAATCGCCGGTGTGATGGAACTCGGCATGCTGGGTCGCGGCGAGCATTCGGAAATCACGTCGTTCGTCGGCAAGACGGTCGACTCCGAACTGTCGGGCAACATGATCGACCTGTGCCCGGTCGGCGCGCTCACGAGCAAGCCGTTCCGCTACAGCGCCCGGACGTGGGAGCTGTCGCGCCGCAAGTCGGTGAGCCCGCACGATTCCGTCGGCGCGAACCTCATCGTGCAGGTGAAGAACAGTCGCGTGATGCGCGTTCTGCCGTTCGAAAACGAAGCGATCAACGAGTGCTGGATTTCGGACAAGGACCGCTTCTCATACGAAGGCCTCAACAGCCCCGAACGTCTGACGAGACCGATGCTCAAGCAGGGCGGCCAGTGGGTCGAAACCGACTGGCAAACCGCGCTCGAATACGTGGTCAAGGGTCTGAAGGGCATCAAGGGCGACCATGGTGCGCAGGCGCTCGCGGCGCTGTCGAGCGCGCATAGCACGGTCGAAGAGCTATTTCTGCTGAAGCAGGTCGCGCAAGCCGTCGGCACGCCGAACGTCGACTTCCGCCTGCGTCAGTCGGATTTTTCGGCGCCCGTGACTGGCGCGCCGTGGCTCGGCAGCACGATCGCCGATCTGTCGAACGTCGATGCGGCGCTCGTGATCGGTTCGGATCTGCGCCGGGATCATCCGCTGTTCGCCGCACGTCTGCGCCAGGTCGCACGCGGCGGCTCCCCGCTCACGCTGATCCAGGCCACCAACGACGACGCGATGATCCCGCAGGCGCGACGTGTGGTTGCGGCGCCGTCGGCATGGCTCGACATGCTCGCCGGCATCGCCGGTGCGGTGGGCGAAGCGCAGGGCGTCGCGCTGCCGGAAGCATTCGCTGGCACGCAGCCGACCGACGCACACAAGCAGATCGCAAAATCGCTGGTCACCGGCGAGCACCGCGTCGTGCTGCTTGGCAACGAAGTGGTTCGTCATCCGGACTTCGCTGCGATCCACGCCACGGCGCAATGGATTGCCGAGGCAACCGGCGCAACACTCGGTTTCCTGACTGAAGCGGCCAACACGGTCGGCGCGCACCTCGTGAACGCGCTGCCGGGCGAAGGCGGTCTTAACGCACGCGAAGTGTTCGAGCAGCCGCGCAAGGGCTATCTGCTGCTGAATCTCGAACCGGAATTCGACACGGCCAATCCGGCAGAGGCGCTTGCCGCGCTCAAGCAGGCCGAGATGGTCGTCGTCATGTCGCCGTTCCAGACGGGCGCCGACTATGCCGACGTGCTGCTGCCAATCGCGCCGTTCACGGAAACCGGCGGCTCCTTCGTCAACGCGGAAGGTACCGTGCAGGCGTTCAATGGCGTGGTGCGTCCGCTCGGCGACACGCGTCCGGCCTGGAAGGTGTTGCGCGTGCTGGGCAGCCTGCTCGGCGCGCCGGGCTTCGAATACGACACGGTTGAAGAAGTGCGCACGGCTGCGCTCGGCGATGGTGACCTGAGTTCGCGTCTGTCGAACCGCACCGGCGTCGCGGTAACGCGCGGCAAGGCCGTGACGGCGGCGGAAGGCAAGTTCGAGCGTCTCGCGAACGTGCCGATCTATCATGCCGATGCCCTCGTGCGTCGCGCGCCGTCGTTGCACCTGACGGCGGCGGCCCGTACGGCGAACGCGGTCGGCCTGCCGGCGGCGCTGTTCGACAAACTGGGATTGAAAGAGGGCGACGCGGTGCGCGTTCGTCAGGGCGAGCAAACGGTGCAGTTGCCGGCCGTGCGCGATGCGAATCTTGCGGAGACGGTCGTCCGCGTATCGGCGGCTACGCCTGCCGGTGCGGCGCTGGGCAGCCTGTTCGGTGAACTGGTGGTGGAGAAGGCGTAAATGAGCTTGTTCGATACGATCAACTCGGGCGGCGCCCAACTTCTCGGTGTGGCATGGCCCACGGTGTGGGCGCTCGTGCGCATCCTGGTGGTGGCCGTCGTGATCCTGCTGTGCGTCGCTTACCTGATCCTGTGGGAGCGTAAGCTGATCGGCTGGATGCACGTGCGTCTCGGGCCGAACCGCGTCGGCCCCGGTGGACTCTTGCAGCCGATCGCCGACGTGCTGAAGCTGCTGCTCAAGGAAGTGATCCAGCCCGCCCAGGCGAGCCGCTGGATCTACGTCATCGCGCCGATCATGGTGGTGGTGCCGGCGTTCGCGGTTTGGGCGGTGATTCCGTTTCAGGCGGGCGCGGTGCTCGGCGACATCAACGCGGGTCTGTTGTACGCGATGGCGATCTCGTCGATCGGCGTATATGGCGTGATTCTGGCCGGATGGGCGTCGAACTCGAAATACGCGTTTCTCGGCGCGATGCGTGCCGCGGCGCAGATGGTCTCATACGAAATCTCGATGGGCTTCGCGCTCGTGGTCGTGCTGATGACGGCGGGCACGCTGAATCTGTCGGGCATCGTCGGCTCGCAGGAGCAGGGCTTCTTCGCATCGCACGGCCTGAACTTCCTGTCGTGGAACTGGCTGCCGTTGCTGCCGATGTTCGTCGTGTACTTCATCTCGGGCATTGCCGAAACCAACCGTCATCCGTTCGACGTGGTGGAAGGTGAATCGGAAATCGTCGCGGGCCACATGATCGATTACTCGGGTATGGCGTTCGCGCTGTTCTTCCTCGCCGAGTACATCAACATGATCGTCATCTCGGCATTGGCTGCAACTCTGTTCCTCGGCGGCTGGAGCGCACCGTTTGGGTTCCTGTCGTTCATCCCGGGCATCGTCTGGCTCGTCGCCAAGGTCTTCCTCCTGTTGTCGGTGTTCATCTGGGCGCGTGCGACGTTCCCGCGCTACCGCTACGACCAGATCATGCGTCTGGGCTGGAAGGTCTTCATTCCGGTCTGTGTGGTGTGGCTCGTGGTGGTCGGCTTCTGGATCATGTCGCCGTTGAACATCTGGAAATAAAGGGCGGACGAACCTATGACCGCAATCCAAAACTTCTTCAAGACTTTCTTCCTCACGGAACTGCTGAAAGGCCTCGCGCTGACCGGACGCTACACGTTCCAGCGCAAGGTCACCGTGCAGTTCCCGGAAGAGAAGACCCCGATCTCGCCGCGTTTCCGCGGCCTGCATGCGCTGCGCCGCTATGAAAACGGCGAAGAGCGCTGTATCGCGTGCAAACTGTGCGAAGCAGTGTGTCCGGCGCTCGCGATCACGATCGAATCGGAAACGCGCGCGGACAACACGCGCCGCACGACGCGCTACGACATCGACCTGACCAAGTGCATCTTCTGCGGTTTTTGCGAAGAAAGCTGCCCGGTCGACTCGATCGTCGAGACGCACATTCTCGAGTATCACGGCGAGAAGCGCGGCGACCTGTACTTCACGAAGGAAATGCTGCTGGCCGTCGGCGACCGCTACGAAGCGCAGATCGCCGCCAATAAGGCAGCCGATGCACCGTATCGTTGAAGCGCTTTCCCGCTGATGCAGTAATTGCGGCAGTAAAAGCAGTAACACGGCCTGCTGTCGGGCCGACCGCCGCGGCCTGAGCGCCGCGGCACGGCGCACCTGTGCGGCGGTTCTGGCGGTTTCGGCCGCTGTTGCCGAGCACGCGTGCCAAAGAACAATGCCTGACGATGGCCTAACGATGAACCGGTAATCATGGAATTCACGACCGTACTGTTCTACATCTTCGCGCTGCTCCTGGTGGTTTCAGGGCTGAAGGTGATCACCTCGCGCAACCCGGTGGCGTGCGCACTGTTTCTGGTGCTGGCGTTCTTCAACGCAGCGGCGATCTGGATGCTGCTGGAGGCCGAGTTCCTCGCGATCCTGCTGGTGTTGGTCTACGTCGGCGCGGTGATGGTGCTGTTCCTGTTCGTCGTGATGATGCTGGACATCAATCTCGACGTGCTGCGCAAGGACTTCAAACGCTTCGTGCCGATGGCCTCGGCGGTGGGAGCGATCATCGTGGTCGAAACCGCGCTGATCCTGTGGCACGGCTATGGCGCGACCACCACGGCGCTGCACGACACGGCCGCGGCCGCCGCCGGTATGGGCGATTGGTCGAATACGCGCCTGATCGGCAAAGTCATCTACACCGACTACATCTTCGCGTTTGAAATCGCCGGCCTGATTCTGCTGGTGGCGATCATCGCTGCGATCGCGCTGACCTCGAGCCACAAGAAAGACAGCAAGCGTCAGAACGTCAGCGCCCAGGTCAAGGTGCGAGCCCAGGACCGCGTGCGCGTCGTGAAGATGCCGTCAGAGAAAAGCGCGGCAACCCTTGCAGCGGAAGAAGCAGCTGCTGCAGCTGCAGCAGCAGCCGACTCGGCACCGGCCAAGAACAGCTGAGCGGACAGGAGATAGAAATCATGTTGAGCCTTGCCCATTACCTTGTCCTCGGCGCGATCCTGTTTGCGATCAGCATCGTCGGCATTTTCCTGAACCGCCGCAACGTCATCATCATTCTGATGGCGATCGAACTGATGCTGCTCGCGGTGAACACCAATTTCGTCGCGTTCTCGCACTACCTGGGCGACGTGCACGGCCAGATTTTCGTCTTCTTCGTGCTGACGGTTGCCGCTGCCGAAGCGGCGATCGGTCTCGCAATTCTGGTGACCCTGTTCCGCAGCCTCGACACGATCAATGTCGAGGATCTCGATCAGCTCAAAGGTTAATTTCAGGAAAAGCGGTTATGTCCACGATACTCAATGAAAACCTGCTGTTGGCAATTCCGCTGGCACCGCTCGCCGGTTCGCTGGTTGCAGGGCTGTTCGGAAAGGCGATAGGGCGAGCGGGCGCGCATTCGGTCACGATCCTCGGCGTCGCGATATCGTTCGTCCTGTCGGTCATGGTGTTCTTCCAGGTGATGGACGGCGCGAGCTTCAACGCGACCGTTTATCAATGGATGTCGATCGGCAAGACGCAGCTCGAGGTCGGGTTCCTGGTCGACTCGCTGACCGCGATGATGATCGTCGTGGTGAATTTCGTGTCGTTGATGGTGCACATCTACACGATCGGCTACATGGCCGACGACGATGGCTACCAACGCTTCTTTTCGTACATCTCGCTGTTCACGTTCTCGATGCTGATGCTCGTGATGAGCAACAACTTCCTGCAGTTGTTCTTCGGCTGGGAGGCGGTGGGTCTCGTCTCGTACCTGCTGATCGGCTTCTACTTCAAGCGTGAGAGCGCGATCTACGCGAACATGAAGGCGTTCATCGTGAACCGCGTCGGCGACTTCGGTTTCCTGCTCGGTATCGGTCTGCTGTTCGCATTCGCCGGTTCGATGAACTACGGCGAGGTCTTTGCGAAGCGCACGGAACTCGCGGCGCTGAATTTTCCGGGTACCGACTGGGGTCTGCTGACGGTCGCCTGCATTTGCCTGTTCATCGGCGCGATGGGTAAGTCGGCGCAGTTCCCGCTGCACGTGTGGCTGCCCGATTCGATGGAAGGCCCGACGCCGATCTCCGCGCTGATTCACGCGGCAACCATGGTGACGGCCGGTATCTTCATGGTCACGCGTATGTCGCCGCTGTTCGAACTGTCGGATACGGCGCTGTCCTTCGTCCTGGTCATCGGTGCGATTACCGCGCTTTTCATGGGCTTCCTCGGGGTCGTCCAGAACGACATCAAGCGTGTGGTCGCTTATTCCACGCTGTCGCAGCTCGGTTACATGACGGTCGCGCTCGGCGCGTCGGCTTATTCGGTCGCCGTCTTCCATCTGATGACGCACGCGTTCTTCAAGGCGCTGTTGTTCCTCGGCGCCGGCTCGGTGATCATCGGCATGCACCACGATCAGGACATGCGCAACATGGGCGGCCTGCGCAAGTACATGCCGATCACGTGGATCACGTCGCTGATCGGTTCGCTCGCGCTGATCGGCACCCCGTTCTTCTCAGGCTTCTATTCGAAAGACTCGATCATCGACGCGGTGAGGCTGTCGCATCTGCCGGGCTCGGGTTTCGCATACTTCGCAGTGGTAGCAAGCGTGTTCGTGACCGCGCTGTATTCGTTCCGTATGTATTTCATGGTGTTTCATGGCGAGGAGCGCTTCCGCGGTCCGAAGCACCCGGGATCTCCGATGGGCGCCGAAGCCGCGTTGCATGCACATGCGCATGACGCCCACGGCCACGACGACCACGCTCACGAGCCGCATGAGACGCCGTGGGTCGTGTGGGTGCCGCTGGTGCTGCTGGCGATTCCGTCGATCGTGATCGGCGCGATAGCTGTCGGTCCGCTGCTGTTCGGCGACTTCTTCCAGCACGGCGTCGCGTTCGACAAGGTGATCTACATCAGCGAGAACCATCCGGCGCTGCATGAGATGGCTGAAGAATTCCAGGGCTGGGCGTCGATGGGACTGCACTCGGTGTCGGGTCTGCCGGTATGGCTCGCGCTCGCTGGCGTACTGGTCGCCTGGTACCTGTATCTGGTCCGTCCGGATCTGCCTGCGGTCATCAAGCGCGCATTCGGCCCGATCTACACGCTGCTCGATAACAAGTACTACATGGACAAGATCAACGAAGTCGTGTTTGCTCGTGGCGCGGTCGCCATTGGCCGGGGTCTGTGGAAGGAAGGCGACGTGGTCGTGATCGACGGCGTCGTCAACGGCAGCGCACGCTTTATCGGCTGGTTCGCTAGCGTGATCCGGTTCCTGCAATCCGGCTACATCTACCACTACGCGTTCGCCATGATCATCGGCATGCTGGGGCTCCTGACCCTGTTTGTAACGCTCGGCGGCAAATAAGGCGAGGGACACTCATGCACGCTTATCCGATTCTCAGCATCGCGATCTGGTTGCCGATCCTCTTCGGTCTGCTGGTCCTTGCGATCGGCAACGACCAGAACCCGGCCCCCGCACGCTGGATCTCGCTGATCGGCTCGGTCCTGAGCTTCATCGTCACGCTGCCGCTGATCACGAGCTTCGACTCGAGCACCGCCGACCTGCAGTTCGTCGAGCAGACGAGCTGGATCGATCGCTTCCACATCACGTATCACCTCGGCGTGGACGGCATTTCGATGTGGTTCGTCGTGTTGACAGCGTTGATCACGGTGATCGTGGTGATCGCAGGGTGGGAAGTGATCACCAAGAACGTCGGCCAGTACTTCGCAGCGTTCCTGATCCTCTCGGGGATCATGGTGGGCGTGTTCAGCGCGGCGGACGGCTTGTTGTTCTACGCGTTCTTCGAAGCGACGCTGATTCCGATGTACATCATCATCGGTGTGTGGGGCGGGCCGAACCGCGTGTATGCGGCGTTCAAGTTCTTCCTGTATACGCTGGCGGGCTCCCTGCTGATGCTGGTCGCGCTGATCTATCTGTATGTCGAGACCGGATCGTTCGACCTCGCGACCTGGCAGCACACGCAGATCGCGATGACGCCACAGGTACTGCTCTTCATCGCGTTCTTCCTCGCATTCGCGGTGAAGGTCCCCATGTGGCCGGTGCACACCTGGTTGCCTGACGCCCACGTGGAAGCGCCGACCGGCGGCTCGGTCGTGCTGGCCGCGATCATGCTGAAGCTGGGCGCATACGGTTTCCTGCGTTTCTCACTGCCGATCACGCCGGACGCGAGCCATTTTCTGGCGCCGGTCGTCATCACGCTGTCGCTGATTGCCGTGATCTACATCGGCCTCGTCGCGATGGTGCAGGCCGACATGAAGAAGCTGGTCGCTTATTCGTCGATCGCGCATATGGGTTTCGTCACGCTCGGCTTTTTCATCTTCAATCAGCTCGGCGCGGAAGGCGCGATCGTGCAGATGATCTCGCACGGCTTCGTGTCGGGCGCGATGTTCCTGACCATCGGCGTACTGTACGACCGGATGCACTCGCGTCAGATCGCCGATTACGGTGGCGTCGTCAACGTGATGCCGAAGTTCGCCGCGTTCGTGATGCTGTTCGCCATGGCCAACTGCGGCTTGCCGGGCACTTCCGGTTTCGTCGGCGAGTTCATGGTGATTCTGGCTGCCGTCCAGTACAACTTCTGGATCGCGGGCGGTGCGGCCGTCACGCTGATTCTCGGCGCGGCCTACACGCTATGGATGTACAAGCGGGTGTACTTCGGTGCGGTCGCCAACGATCACGTGAAGAGCCTGTTCGACATCAACCGCCGCGAGTTTTTCATGCTGGCAGTGCTTGCTGCACTGACGCTGTTCATGGGCCTGTACCCGAAGCCCTTTACCGATGTGATGCACGTATCCGTGGAAAACCTCCTCTCCCACGTTGCTCAATCGAAGCTGCCGTTGCCTCAGTAACGACGAGCGGAGGAATTTAAGACCATGCAAAACGCCCCTATGACTGCTCTGTTGCCCGACGCACTGGTGATGTTCGCCATTGTGATCGCGTGGCTCAACGACACGTTCGTCGGCCAGGAGGGTCGCCGCACCACGTATTTCATCGCGTTCTACTCGACGCTCGTCGCCGGGATCTGGTTCGCGTTCAATGCGTTCGACCCGCAAGTGCATTACTTCTTCGATCACATGTACGTGGTCGATCCGTTCGCCAACGTGATGAAGGCGGTGGTGTCGCTCGGCTACGCGGTGACGATCGTTTATTCGCGTCGCTACCTGGAAGACCGTGGCCTGTTCCGCGGCGACTTCTTCCTGCTCGGCATGTTCTCGCTGCTCGGTCAGATCGTGATGATCTCGGGCAACAACTTCCTGACGCTGTACCTCGGTCTGGAACTGATGTCGCTGTCGCTGTACGCCGTGATTGCGCTGCGCCGCGAAGTGGCGTCGTCGAACGAAGCGGCGATGAAGTACTACGTGCTCGGCGCGCTGGCTTCGGGCTTCCTGCTCTACGGTATTTCGATGCTGTATGGCGCGACCGGCTCGCTCGACCTGAGCGAGGTGTTCAAGGCGATCAGCACAAGCCACTACGATGCGACCGTGTTGCTGTTCGGTGTGATCTTCATCGTGGCGGGCGTGGCGTTCAAGATGGGCGCGGTGCCGTTCCATATGTGGGTGCCCGACGTGTACCAGGGCGCACCAACGGCCATGACGCTCGTGGTCGGCGGCGGCCCCAAGGTCGCGGCGTTTGCCTGGGGTCTGCGTTTCCTCGTGATGGGCCTGCTGCCGCTCGCAGTTGAATGGCAGCAGATGCTGGTGATTCTGGCGGCGCTGTCGCTGATCGTCGGCAACATTACCGGTATCGTGCAGCGCAACGTCAAGCGGATGCTCGCGTATTCGGCGATTTCGAACATGGGCTTCGTGCTGCTCGGCCTGCTCGCCGGCGTCGTCGACGAGAAGACCACGGGCGCTGCGAGCGCGTACAGCTCGGCGATGTTCTACAGCATCGTCTACCTGATCACGACACTCGGCACCTTCGGCGTCATCATGCTGCTCGCGCGCCGCGACTGCGAAGCGGACACGCTCGAGGACTTCAAGGGCCTCAATCAGCGCAGCCCGGTGTTCGCCTTCGTCATGATGATCATGATGTTCTCGCTCGCGGGAATTCCGCCCGCAGTCGGCTTCTACGCGAAGCTCGCCGTGCTGCAGGCGACGATGAACGCTGGCCTGACCTGGCTCACCGTGCTGGCAGTGATTACGTCGTTGTTCGGCGCGTTCTACTACCTGCGTATCGTCAAGCTGATGTACTTCGACGAGCCGCAAGACAAATCGCCGATCCTTGCCGACACGGGCACTCGCGCGATGCTCGCGCTCAACGGCGTCGCGGTGCTGGTGCTCGGTATAGTGCCGGATCCGCTGTTGCGCGCCTGTCTGCAGGCAGTCCAGCACACGCTGCTGCTCTGATGTCCGCCGCGGGCTGGTTCATCGTGCTGTTGGCGCTGGTCGGCGCCAACCTGCCGTTCGTGAATCAGCGCCTCTTCGCCGCCGTGCCGTTGAAAGCGGCGAAGAAAAGCGCATGGCTCCGGATCGCCGAATTGATCGTGCTGTATTTCGTGGTCGGCGCGCTGGCTTTTCTGCTCGAGGCGCGCGCGGGAAATCGCTTCGAGCAGGGCTGGCAGTTCTATGCGATCACGTTCGCGCTGTTCGTCGTGTTCGCATTCCCCGGATTTACCTTCCAATATCTCGTCAAACGCCGCTGACGGCGTGCCGCCGTCGGGCGCGCCTGGCTGTTCTGAGGTCCGCACATGGCCGAACTTCCCAATCACGATGCCGCGCTAACTGAGACTTGCATCGACAGCAAGACGGTCCATCAAGGGCCGTTCATGACGGTCAAGTTCGATACGGTCCGTTTGCCAGACGGCAAACAGGCGACGCGCGAATACGTTCAGCATCCGGGCGCCGTCATGGTGATCCCTTTGTTCGATGACGGTCGCGTCCTGCTTGAGAGCCAGTATCGCTATCCGATGGGCAAGGTGATGGTCGAATATCCGGCCGGCAAGCTCGACCCGAACGAGGGGGCGCTCGCCTGCGCGGTGCGCGAACTACGTGAGGAAACCGGCTATACCGCTCGCGAATACGTGTACTTGACACGAATTCACCCGATCATTTCCTATTCGACCGAATTCATTGACATCTATCTCGCGCGAGGCTTGACCGTGGGCGAGCGCGAACTCGACGACGGCGAGTTTCTCGAACTCTTCACGGCAAACCTGGAGCAGGTGTCGGAGTGGGTGCGAACGGGCAAAATCACCGATGTGAAGACGATCATTGGTACGTTCTGGCTCGAGAAGGTGTTGTCGGGCGCGTGGCCGACGAAAGCGCCCGAAGCGGTATAGGTGTGCCTCTGCCGGATCGCTGATCCGCGTTGACGTTTAATAAAGCCCCTGTTGGTCGACGACCGGCAGGGGCTTCGTCATTGGCTTCGCCATTTTCTTTCGAGCCCGAGAACAAGGCGGTTCCTATGCCATCCGGCCGGCTCGTCGCGGTCTCGTTGGCGAGCTAGTATGAACCTATTATCCGCTGCCGGTCGCTGATCTTGTTTGGGATAACGAATGATCGGCATCGGAATAATCTGATTGCAGGTCGATTTGTGGTTGTCGATTGACAACTATTGGCGGAGCGACTACATTGGAGGTGCCGGTGGTTCGAGGAAAGCACACGAAGAAAGAGATCGAGAACGCATTGGCGTACGCGGAACGGCATGGCTGGCGCGTCCAGGACGGAGGGAAAGGCCATGCGTGGGGAAAGATTTCTTGCCCGTACAAAGACAGCGAGTGCCGTTGCGGAGAGTTCTGTATATCGAGCGTATGGAGTACGCCGAAGAACCCCGGCAATCACGCCAGACATTTGCGGCGCATCGTCGACAACTGCACGACTCGACGTCAGTCGGTTCGCAAGTATTAAACCGCAATCGCAATCAGGTGGGCTAAACCAGGACAGGAGTAACGTATGGAATATGTGTTCACGTTGAAATATCGCCTCGCTGCCGAAGACTGTGATGCGGACGCAATCGTCGAGCGGTTGGGAGCAATGGGGTGCGACGACGCCACAGTTGGCGTCGGGCAAGCAGGTCGTCTCGCGCTGCTTTTCACTCGGGAAGGCGCGAGCGCGATTGAGGCTGTCGCCAGCGCGCTCAAAGACGTGAAGCGCACGGTGCCGTCCGCCAGACTGGTCGAAGCGGGGCCTGACTTCGTGGGGCTGACCGACGTGGCCGAGGTGGCCGGTGTGTCGCGGCAAAACATGCGCAAGCTGATGCTGAACCACGCCATCGACTTCCCGCCGCCGGTCCACGAAGGCAGTGCGTCGGTGTGGCATCTGGCGGACGTACTCGAATGGCTGACCGAGCGCGGCGACTACGACATCAAGACCGGTGTGATGGACATGGCAAAACTGGCAAAGCAGATCAATCTGACGAAGGAGGCCCGTCAGATCGAACCGCGTGTGAGCCGTCAACTCGGAGATCTCGTGGCGTAGGAGGGCTCCGGAAGCGGGCGGGAAAACGAATCAGGCGTGACATGGCTTACGCGCCGGGCCGCCTTCGGCAGGGCCTGCCGTAAAGCGTTAAAATCGCCCACCCGCGTCAGATTCCCGTACACCAACTGACGACTGAGCGTCGGCTCCGCAGCTTTACGAACGACCGTTCACAAATTTTCATTTTGCGCTAAACTGGCACGCAAGCCCTGATTCCACATGAAGGTCCTCGATTTACAGTGTCCGCATGGCCATCGGTTCGAAGGATGGTTCGCTTCGGCTGATGACTTCGAGTCGCAGCAGTCCCGCAAGCTCGTCGAATGTCCGATCTGCGGCGCGACCGAGGTCAGCCGGTTGCCGTCGGCACCGCGTCTGAATCTGTCGGGCGCGGCCGACTCGAAGGTGCCGGCGGGCGTAGAGCAAATGCAGGCGCACATGATCCGAGCGCTGCGCGAGGTACTGGAGAAGACCGAGAACGTGGGCGACCGCTTCGCCGAGGAAGCGCGGCGCATTCACTACAACGAGGCGCCCGCGCGCAGCATTCGCGGCGTGACGACGCCGGAGGATGCGCGTGCCTTGGTCGAGGAAGGCATTGAAGTGATGCCGCTGCCGGTCCCGGCTGCGCTGAAGGAACCGCTGCAATAGCGCAGTGGCTCCAGGCAGCCGGATGGTGGCGGCCAGGAGACACTACGCATGAATCTGGACTATTCCCCCGCTGAAGACGCGTTCCGCGCCGACATCCGCGCCTGGCTCGAAGCGAATCTGCCTCGCGAGCTGAGCGACAAGGTTCTCAATCACAAACGTCTTTCTCGCGAAGACTTCGCAAGCTGGCACAGGCTGCTCGGCACGCGAGGTTGGTCAGCGGTCGCATGGCCGCGCGAATACGGCGGCCCTGGCTGGGACGCGACGCAACGGCATATCTGGGAAGAGGAGTGCGCGCGTATAGGCGCGCCTACCGTTCTGCCTTTCGGTGTGTCGATGGTCGCGCCGGTGCTGATGAAGTACGGCAACGAGGCGCAAAAGCGCCATTATCTGCCGCGCATTCTCGATGGTACGGATTGGTGGTGCCAGGGCTATTCGGAGCCGGGAGCGGGCTCCGACCTTGCGTCGCTGCGCACTCGCGCTGAGCGCGTCGGTGATCATTACGTGGTCAATGGTCAAAAGACCTGGACCACGCTCGGCCAGTATGCCGACATGATGTTCTGCCTCGTGCGCACCGACAGCGGTGCCAAAAAGCAGGAGGGCATCTCGTTCCTGCTCATCGACATGAAAACGCCGGGCATCACGGTGCGGCCGATCATCACGCTCGACGAAGATCACGAAGTCAACGAAGTGTTCTTCGAGGACGTGAAAGTACCGGTCGACAATCTGGTCGGCGAAGAAAATCGCGGCTGGACGTATGCGAAATATCTGCTCGGGCACGAGCGTACCGGCATTGCGCGAGTCGGCGCGTCAAAGCGCGAGTTGGCCTTTCTCAAGCGTGTCTCGCTGAATCAGAGAAAGAACGGCAAGCCGCTGCTGCACGATCCGGTGTTTGCCGCGAAGGTCGCGGGTCTCGAGATCGAGTTGATGGCGCTGGAAGTCACCGTGCAACGCGTGGTGGCCAACGAGGCGGGCGGCCGCGGCCCGGGTCCGGAAGCATCGATGCTGAAGATCAAGGGCACGGAGGTGCAGCAGGGGCTGACCGAGTTGATGTTCGAAGCCATCGGTCCGCTCGCCGCACCGTTCGACGTGCCTTTCCTCGAAGGCGAACGCGAGCACAGTCTCGCTGGCGACGACGATGCCGCGCCGCTCGCCGCGTACTACTTCAATTTCCGTAAGACGTCGATTTACGGCGGGTCGAACGAAATTCAAAAGAACATCATCGCGCAGATGATTCTCGGACTTTGAGGAGCGTCGCATGGACTTCACTTTCAACGACGAACAACAGCAATTTGCCGATGCGTTGCGCCGCTATCTCGAGAAGAGTTACGGCTTCGAAGCGCGCCAGGAGATCGTGCGCTCGGAGCAGGGCATATCGGCTTCGCACTGGACCGCGTTCACCGAGCTTGGGTTGACCGCGTTGCCGGTGCCCGAAGCGCACGGTGGCTTCAACGGCGGCCCGATCGACATGCTCGTGGTTATGCAGGAACTCGGTCGGGCGCTCGTCATCGAGCCGTATTGGGCGACCGCGGTCGGCATCGAAGCGCTGCGCATCGCAGGCACTGACGACGGCGAAGACGCCGCATTGCTTGAGCGGGTGGCGCGGGGCGAATGCAAACTGGCCGTGGCGCTTCACGAGCCGCACGCGCGCTACGATCTGTTCGAGGTCGCGACGACCGCGAGCGCGCAGGGCGCACAGCACACGCTGAGCGGCACGAAATCGGTCGTGCAGCACGGCGCACAGGCGGACCACTGGATCGTGCCGGCGCGCCTCGATGGCGAAATCGCGCTTTTTGCCGTCGCGCGAAACGCGTCCGGCGTCAAGCTCACCGAGTACCGCACCATCGACGGCCAGCGGGCCGCGACGCTCGAATTCAGCAGCACGCCTGCGCGCCGGCTCGCCGGCAAACATGCGGGTGCGGCGGGCCTCGAGCAGATCGCCGACTACGGCACGTTGCTGCTGTGCGCGGAAGCGCTCGGCGCGCTCGACGCGCTCAATCACGCCACTGTCGAGTACACGAAAACGCGCCAGCAGTTCGGCCAGCCGATCGCGCGTTTTCAGGCGTTGCAGCACCGCATGGTCGAGATGCTGATCCACGCGGAGCAGGCGCGTTCGATCACGTATCTGGCTGCGATGCGCTACGCGAGTGAGGACGCGAACGAGCGGCGTCGTGCCATCTCCGCAGCCAAGGTTCGGGTCGGGCAGGCCGCGCGTTTCGTCGGTCAACAGGCGGTGCAGCTGCATGGCGGCATGGGTGTCACGAACGAAGTGGCGGCTGCGCATCTGTTCAAGCGTCTTGCGATCATCGAGACCACGCTTGGCGACGTCGATCATCATCTCGCGCGGTTTGCCACGCTACCCGCATTTGCCATCGCCGAAGACTGAGCGGCCGGTTTCAGCGGACAAAGGAGTTGCACAATGAAATTCAGTTTCGAAGACATGGAAGTGGGCACGAGCCGCGAGATCGGCAAGCACACATTCACGCGCGAGGAGATTGTTGAATTCGCGCAGAAGTTCGATCCACAACCGTTTCATCTCGACGAAGCCGCCGCGGCCGAATCGCCGTTTCGTGGCCTCGTCGCGAGCGGTTGGCACACGTGCTCGGTCATGATGGGCATGCTCGTGCGCAATGTACTGGCGGATTCGACGTCGATGGGCTCGCCCGGTGTCGACGAAATCCGCTGGCTAAAGCCGGTACGAGTTGGCGACACGATCACGATGATGAATGTCGTCGTCGACAAACGCGTGTCGCAGAGCAAGCCCGATCGCGGCATCGTGTCGACCCGCTGGGAAGGTATCAATCAGCACGGCGAAACGGTGATCACGGTGAGCTCGAAGGGCCTGTTCGGTCTGCGCGAACCTGGAGTCGCGGCATGAAAGCGAGTGCCGCGACGATCGTTGCGTTCGACAACGCCGAAGCCTTGCGTGCGCTCATCGGCGCGCAGCCGCTCGTCAGCGAATGGCTAAGCGTCGATCAGGACCGGGTCAACCGCTTCGCCGAGGCGACCGGCGATCATCAATGGATTCACATCGATCCCGAGCGGGCCACGCTTGAATCGCCTTTTGGCGGGCCGGTCGCGCATGGATTCCTGACGCTGTCGCTGATTCCGGCTTTGCTCGGCGAAACGGTGAGAATCGAGCAACGCATGGGCGTCAACTACGGCTTGAATCGCGTGCGCTTCATCTCGCCTGTGCCGGTCGGTTCGTCGCTGCGCGGGAAGTTCGCGGTCGAATCGGTGACCGACGTGGAGAACGGCGGCGTGCAGCTCGCATGGAACGTGACGCTCGAGCGTCAGGGCAGCGCGCGGCCGGTGTGCGTCGCGGAGTTCATCACGCGGCATTATTTCTAGCGTTTGCCCTTTGCAGATGAAATGAAAAAGCGCGAGCCGGCGTGCCTGCCGCTCGCGCTTTCTATTTGTGTCGAGCCGTCTCAGCGAGACGGCTTTGAATCAGTGTCTCGCGTACTGCGTGGCGCCAAACAGGATCTCTTTCGCTTTATCGTCCATCAGCGGCGCGCGCGCGGACGCGAGCACTTCGACGCCGCGCACCACCGCCGGCCGGGCCGCGATTTCTTCATGCCAGCGCTTCACGTTCGGCAACGCATCGAGGTCGATGCCCTGGTTTTTCCACGAACGCGTCCACGGAAACGCGGCGATGTCCGCGATCGTATAGTCGTTGCCCGCGAGATAACGCGTCTTGCCGAGTTGCGTGTCCATCACGCCATACAGACGCCGTGCTTCGTTGGTGTAGCGGTTGACCGCGTATTCGATCTGCTCGGGTGCATACACGCGGAAGTGGTGCGTTTGTCCGAGCATCGGACCGAGGCCGCCCATCTGGAACATCAGCCATTGCAGCACCTTATAGCGCGCGGCGGGATCGGTCGGTAGAAATTTGCCGGTTTTCTCGGCGAGATAGATCAGAATCGCACCCGATTCGAACAACGCGAACGGCCGCCCATCGGCGCCTTTCGGACCTTCAGAATCGACGATCGCGGGAATCTTGTTGTTGGGACTGATGGCGAGAAACTCGGGCGTGAACTGGTCGCCGGCACCGATGTTCACGGCATGCACGGTGTAAGGCAGGCCCGTCTCCTCGAGCATGATGTGAACCTTGTGGCCGTTCGGGGTCGCCCAGCTATAGACGTCGATCATCCTGGCTCCTTGTTCGTCAAAGCCGCGCCGCAATGAGGGCGCCGCCGTTGCCGAAAATTAGAGCATAGATCGCGCGACGCCGCTTGCGATGACCTCAGCCGCCCGCATTCATATAACGCGCGAGCTCGAGCTTGGCTATCGCGTTGCGGTGCACTTCGTCGGGACCGTCGGCGAACCGCAGCGTGCGCGCCGAGGCATACGCATACGCGAGCGGGAAATCGTCGCTGACGCCGCCGCCGCCATGCGCCTGAATCGCCCAGTCGATCACCTGACACGCCATGTTCGGTGCGACCACCTTGATCATCGCGATCTCGCCGCGCGCGCCCTTGTTGCCGACGGTGTCCATCATGTACGCGGTCTTCAGCGTGAGCAGGCGCGCCTGTTCGATCATGCAGCGCGCCTCGGCGAGACGCTCCTGGGTGACGCCTTGCGATGCAACCGGCTTGCCGAACGCGACCCGCCGCAGCGAGCGCTTCGCCATCAGTTCGAGCGCGCGTTCGGCGAGACCGATCAGGCGCATGCAGTGATGAATGCGCCCCGGGCCGAGACGGCCCTGTGCGATCTCGAAGCCGCGGCCCTCGCCGAGCAGCATGTTGGTGGCGGGTACCCGCACGTTGTCGAGGGTGATCTCCATGTGGCCGTGCGGCGCATCGTCGTAACCGAACACGGTGAGCGGGCGGTGCACGGTGATGCCGGTGGCGTCGGCGGGCACGAGGATCATCGACTGTTGCTGATGGCGCGGCGCGTCCGGATCGGTCTTGCCCATCACGATATAGACGGCGCAACGCGGATCGCCCGCGCCCGATGACCACCACTTGTGACCGTTGATCACGTAATGGTCGCCGTCGCGCACGATGCTAGTCTGGATATTGGTCGCATCCGACGACGCCACCTCCGGTTCCGTCATCAGAAACGCCGAACGGATCTGCCCTTGAAGCAGCGGTTCGAGCCATTCGCGCTTGTTGTCTTCGCTGCCGTAGCGCTCGATCGTCTCCATGTTGCCGGTGTCCGGCGCGTTGCAGTTGAACACTTCCGGCGCCCAGGGCACGCGGCCCATGATCTCGCACAGCGGCGCGTATTCGAGATTCGTCAGGCCGGCGCCGCGCTCCGATTGCGGCAGGAACAGATTCCACAGGCCGGCGTCGCGTGCCTTCTGCTTCAGTTGCTCGATCAGTTCGGTCGGCACCCACGCGTTGCCGTTCTGGCGATTGCGCGCGATCTCGGCATAGAACGCCTGTTCGTTCGGATAAATGTGCTCGTCGAAAAAGGCGAGCAGTTTTTCGCGCAACGCCTGGACCTTCGGGGTGTAATCGAAATTCATCTGAGACCTCGCGGATTGCGGACTGCGAATGTGGGACGCGGGGCGCGCCGTTGCGTCTAGAGAGCCTTCTGCGCGTAGCGCCAGGCCAGTTCGGCCATCGGCTTCGCGCGTCGGCCGGCGTCGAGCGCCTGCGCGCTCGATGCGGTACCGTCGACGACGCGCTTCATGATCCCTTGCAGGATCGCGGCAATGCGGAACATGTTGTACGCCAGGTAGAAATTCCAGTCGCCATGAATCTCGAAGCCGGTGCGTTGGCAATATCGCTCGACGTACCGTGCTTCATCGGGAATGCCAAGCGCGCCCCAATCGAGTCCCGCGATGCCGCGGAACTGTGCCGGGTCGACATGCCAAGCCATGCAGTGATACGCAAGATCGGCGAGCGGGTCGCCGAGCGTCGACAGTTCCCAGTCGAGCACCGCAAGCACGCGCGGCTCGTTGCGATCGAAGATCAGATTGTCGAGCCGATAGTCGCCATGCACGACCGAGGTACGGCCACTCGTCTCTGCGGGCATGTGCTGCGGCAGCCAATCGATCAGCCGATGCATCGCGTCGATCGGCTCGGTCTCGGAGGCCAGATACTGCTTGCTCCAGCGACCGATCTGGCGCGCGAAGTAATTGCCGGGCTTACCGAAATCGGCGAGGCCGGCGGCGGCGACGTCGACGCTGTGCAACGCCGCGATGACGCGATTCATTTCGTCATAAATCGCCGCGCGCTCGGTGGGCGTCATCCCGGGCAGCGACTGATCCCACAGCACGCGCCCCTCCACGAACTCCATCACGTAGAACGCGCGGCCGAGCACGCTTTCGTCCTCGCACAGCGCGAGCATCCGCGCGACCGGCACCTCGGTGCCGGCGAGCGCGCGCATCACGCGATATTCGCGTTCGATCGCATGCGCGGACGGCAGCAGCTTCGCGGCGGGCCCGGGCTTCGCGCGCATTACATACGAGCGCGACGGCGTAATCAGCTTGAAAGTGGGATTGGATTGTCCGCCCGCGAATTGCTCGAGCGTGAGCGGACCCTCGAATCCATCGACGTGCCCGGCCAGCCACGCGGCGAGCGCGTCGTTGTCGAAGCGTTGCCGCTCGTTGACCGGGCGGGTGCCCTCGAAAGCCGAGTAGTCCCGGCCGCGTGCGGGTTCGCCGGTCTGCGTGGCTTGCGCCATGTGTGCCCTCCAGTTCGGTGTCAGCTGCGCTGGTATCGGATGAATTGCGCGTAGAGCATTTCCATCGTCGTGTTGCGGATGTCGCGATGCAACGGAGACGGTGGCGAATAGTTGAGCATGCGCAGCACCCAGTCGCGCGGTGCGGCGCCGACGTCGAGCGCGTTGATGCAGCCGGTCGCCTGCGCCAGATGGCCGAAGAACGTGCGGCCCCCAGCCGTCAGCGCGTGCGAGAGGATCGCGCGATTGACGCCGCCGTGCAGCACCAGCAAGACGGTGTCCCACGACGTGTCCTCCCGCAGCGCCGTCACGGCCGGCAACACGCGATCGAACAGCTCGCCGATCGTTTCGCCGTCGAGAAAACGCGTGCTTTCCGGCACGATGCCGTCGAACACGCCGAGAAACGCCGCCTCGATATCGCTCGCCGGAATGGTGCCGAGCCGCCCGCCGCGAATCTCCTGCCATGCGGGTTCGATCTCGGGTTCGATCTGCTGCCCCGTTTCGGCAAGCACGCGCCGCGCGGTTTCGATCGTGCGCGGCAAGCCGCTGACGATCACGCGGTCAAAGCGCACCTGCTGCGCGGCGAACACGCGGCCCGCCGCGCTCGCCTGCTCGCGGCCGTTCGCGTTCAACGGCACGGTTTCGGGATTGATCGCGCGGCCGGAGTCGTCGAAGTAAGTGACGTCGCCGTGACGCATGAGGAAGATGCGGCGACGTTTCGGCAGTTGGTAGTCGGGCATGTCGGGTGGCTCTCCCGTCGCTTATTTATAGATCGGCGCGCGTTTTTCGAGGAACGCGGTGATGCCTTCGAGACCGTCGCGATGATGCAGCGACGCGACGAAGTTATCGCGCTCGGCGACCAGATGATCCGCGAGCGTTTGCGCCCCGGCGGCGGCAATCAGCCCCTTGATGCGCGCGGCCGAGTTGGGCGAAATCGAGCCGAGCTCGTCGGCCCAGGCGAGCGCGTGATCAAGTGCGCTGCCGGCTTTCGTCAGCCGGTTGACCACGCCAAGTTCATGCAATCGCGCAGCGCCGATCGGCTTGGCTTCGATCAGTACCTCGGTGGCCAGCTGACGCGGCAGTGACTGCGCGAGGAACCACGAGCCGCCGCCGTCGGGCGTCAAGCCGACGCGCGCATATGACATCGCGAATTTGGCGTTGTCGGCGGCGACGATCAGATCGCAGGCGAGCGCAAGCGAAAATCCCGCGCCGGCCGCGGCGCCTTCCACTGCCGCAATGACGGGTTTCGACGACAGCCGGAGTGCCGAAATCCATTCTCCGAGCATGTCGATGCTGTCGGCTTGCACGGACGGGTCTTTCGCGCGATTTTCGAGCAGGCGGTTCAGATTGCCACCCGCGCAAAAGAAGTTGTCGGCGCCGGTGATGACGACGGCGCGAATCGACGGATCGCGCTCGACCGTATCGAACGCCTCGATGGCGGCCGCGTACATGTCGGGGTGCAGCGCGTTGCGCGCGCCGGGATTCGACAGTGTGAGGACCAGCGTCGATTCGCTGCTGGCCGGGCGTGAAGCGAGGAGGGCGGCGCTCATGATTCTGTCTCCGTCTGGACGTCGGCGACGTCGCGTTGCGTGAGCGAAAGGCCGAGTTGCGCGCGTCTTGCGAGCCATGGCGACGGGCGGTAGCGCGGCTCGCCGAGCACGTTGAACATATTGCGCAGGATGATCAGGATCGTGGTGGCGCCCAGTGCGTCTCCCAATGCGAGCGGCCCACGCGGATAGCCGAGACCGAGCGTAACGGCAAGATCAATGTCCTGCGGCGTTGCGATCTGCTTTTGCGCGATGTCGCAGCCGATGTTGACGATCGTCGCGACCACCCGCTGCGCGACGAAGCCGGTCGAATCACGGATCACGGTGACGGGGACGCCGTCGGCGGCGAACAGCGCATGCGCGCTGTCGCGCGCCGCGCGCGTCGTGGCTGGCGTGGTCATCAGTGTGCGGCGTTGCGCGCCGACGAGCGGAAACAGCGCGTCTACGGCGACGACGCGGCTCGCGTCGAGCGCTTCGTCGACGGCGGCCGTGGTCGCGTCGTGGCCGAACGGCGTGACGACGATCAGCGAACCGGCCGCGGGCGTCGCGCCTTCGTCGAGCTTCACGCCCGCTTTGCCGACCAGTTGCACGACCGCCTCATACGCTTCAGGGTAGCGTTTGCTGACCCACACACTTTGCGGCAGCGTGGTCGGCACGGGATCTTCGGCGGGCACCTGCTGCTTGCCGTCCACGTAGCGATAAAAACCCTCGCCGGTTTTGCGGCCGAGCAGTCCGCCCGCGAGCCGCGTGCCGGTGATTGGCGACGGCGTGTAGCGCGGTTCCTCGTAAAACTGGTGATAGATCGACTCCATCACCGGGTGCGACACGTCGAGCGCGGTCAGGTCCAGCAGCTCGAATGGCCCGAGGCGAAAGCCGGCCTGCTCGCGCATGATGCGGTCGATATCGGCAAAGCTCGCGACGCCTTCGCCCGCCACGCGCAGGCCCTCGGTATTCATGCCGCGGCCCGCGTGATTGACGATGAAGCCCGGCATGTCCTTCGCGCGCACGGGCGTGTGACCCATGCGGCGCGCGAGGTCCATCAGCGCGTCGCCCGCTGCCGGGTCGCTGCGCAGCCCGTCGATCACCTCGACGACCTTCATCAGCGGGACCGGATTGAAAAAGTGATAGCCGACCACGCGCGACGGATCGGTGCAGCCCGCGGCGATCGCGGTGATCGACAGCGACGAGGTATTCGACGCGAGGATGCAGCGGCCGCTGACCACGGTTTCGAGCTCGCGGAATAGCGCCTGCTTCACATCGAGCTTTTCGACGATCGCCTCGATGACCAGATCGCAGCCGACCAGTTCACTGATCGCCTGCGCGCTGCTTACGTTCGCGAGCGCCGCAAGCGAGCGCGACTGGGCGAGCTTGCTTTTGGCCGTCAATTTGGCGAAGGTCTCCGCGAGATAGTCGCGCGCGGCGCCGACAGCCGCCGCGTTGGTGTCGTAGAGCCGCACGCGCAGGCCCGCGAGCGCCGCGATCTGCGCGATGCCGCGGCCCATTGCGCCTGTGCCGACGATGCCGATGGTCTCGATACTGAAATTGCGAGAGTTCATTGTGATGCCGGACTCCATGGTTATTTCAGAATAGCACGATCGTGCCATTTATTGGGTGATTTGATCGAAAGTCGCGGCTGGTATCGAGTTCGAGGAGGAACTCGTGAAGCCGAGTCAGGAACCCGCGATGCTCAGTTCAGCGTCGCGGATACCGCCGGCTACGTGAACCTGCCGCTCGTCGGTATCGCGACGCATCCTAGAGCCGCGCGAGCCGTTCGAGCGCGGTGGCGAGCGTGCTTTCCTGCTTGGCGAAGCAGAAGCGCACCACGCCTGATTCGTGCGCCTCATGATAGAACGCCGAGACCGGAATGGCCGCCACGCCGATCTCGCCGGTCAGCCATTGCGCGAATTCGGCTTCGGGCAGACCGCTGATCGCCGAATAGTCGACACACTGAAAATACGTGCCCGTGCACGGCAGCAACCTGAAGCGCGAACTCGCGAGGCCCGCGCGGAAGAAGTCGCGTTTGCGCTGATAAAACGCCGGCAGATCGACGTAGGGTGCGGGGTCCTTCATGTAGTCAGCGAGCCCGATCTGCATCGGCGTGTTGACGGTGAATACGTTGAACTGGTGCACCTTGCGGAATTCGGCGGTGAGCGCGGCAGGTGCGGCCACATAGCCGACCTTCCAGCCGGTTACGTGGTAGGTCTTGCCGAAGCTCGACACGACGAAGCTGCGCTGCGCGAGCTCCGGATAACGCGCGACGCTTTCATGCGGCGCGCCGTCGTAGACCATGTGCTCGTACACCTCGTCGGACAGGATCAGCACGTTGGTGCCGCGTACGATCTCTTCGAGCTTGCGCATATCCTGTTCGCGCCACACCGTGCCGGTCGGATTGTGCGGCGTGTTGATCATGATGAGCCGCGTCTTCGGCGTGAGCGCGGCGGCGAGCTTGTCGAACGGGATCGCGTAGTCGGGTGCGTCGAGCGTGACGAAGACCGGCTTGCCGCCCGCGAGTTCGATCGACGGCGGATAGCTGTCGTAGGTCGGCTCGATCACGATTACTTCGTCGCCCGGATGGACGGTGCAGAGAATTGCGGTCAGCAATGCCTGCGTGGCGCCCGCGGTGACGGTGATTTCGCCGTTGGCGTCATATCGGCGGCCGTACAGGTTCGCGATCTTGTCCGAAATCGCCTGACGCAGCGGCAGCACGCCGGCCATCGGCGGGTACTGGTTGTGGCCATCGCGCATGGCGTTGGAGACCGCGTCGACGATGCGCGGATCGCAGGCGAAGTCGGGAAAGCCCTGGCCCAGATTCACCGCGCCTTTTTCCGCGGCGAGCGCGCTCATCACGGTGAAAATCGTCGTGCCGACATCCGGCAGGCGAGACGGAAACGTGGGGCTCGTGGGCGTGTCGTGCGGTGCGTTCATGGCGTCGTGGGTAGCAGGCAATAAGGAAGGCCGGTTCTCGAAACTGTCGTTGCGAAGGGCGAAGCCTGATTGTAGGGAATCGCGAGATGCCGTGCGCACCGCGGGATTCACGCCGGCCGTCCGCCCGGCTCGTGATGAGCCGTCGATGCGCGGTTGGCTCGAAACGCGATACCGGTGGCCGGAGTCACGCGCTGACGGGCTCGCCCCCGGCATTCTGCGCGATGGCGGTTGCCTCGACGAACGGTGCCGGTTGCGCGATCCGGAAGCCGAAGTCGCGCGCGATCCGTTTCGCCAGTTTCAGCACAGCGCGATCTTTCGACACGAGCCAGTCAGCTTGGGCCGCATGCGCGAGCTCGAGAAACTTCTGATCGTCGCGATCCTTGCATTGGGGCAGCGGCCGCGCGTTGCCGGTGGACTCGGTCGGCTCAGGCGGCTCGACCAGTTGCGCCAGCCGCGCGACGACCGCGAGCGCGGCAGCTTTGTCGACGTTGCGCTGCGCGAATTGCGGATAGTCGAGCACGTAGGTGAGCTCGGCGAGGCAGCGCGCGTCGATCAGCGCGGCAAGGGCGCCGCTCTCGAGCGCGGCGGCGATCGGCCGCGTGCGCGGATCGTCGAATACGAGAATATCGATCCACACGTTGGAATCGAGTACGACGCGCAACGCGCCGCTTGAGGCGAGGGAACCGGGCATTCGTTACAATCGGGCTTTCGTCTTTGACCGCCAGGCACGGCGTGCCTGCAAGCCTCTATGATAATCGTTCTGTCGCCGGCGAAATCGCTCGACTACGACACCCCGCCGCACGTCAAAAAGCACACGATCCCCGATTTCGTCGACGATGCCGCCGAACTGATCAACGGCCTGCGCCGCTTGTCGCCGCAACAGATTGCTTCGCTGATGAGCATTTCCGATCAGCTCGCGCACCTCAATTTTCAGCGTTATGCGGACTGGTCGCCGCAATTCGGCACGCACAACGCCAAGCAGGCGGTGCTCGCCTTCGACGGCGACGTGTACGAAGGTTTCGGTGCGAAGACGCTATCGCCGGCCGACCTCGACTATGCGCAGAATCATGTGCGTGTGCTGTCGGGCCTCTACGGCCTGTTGCGTCCGCTCGATCTGCTGCAACCTTATCGGCTCGAAATGGGCACGCGCTTCGCCAACCCGCGCGGCAAGGACCTGTATGCGTTCTGGGGCGAGCGCATCACGCAAGCGTTGAACGCGCAGTTGAAGGCGAATGCGGCGGCCTCGCGCGTGCTGGTCAATTGCGCCTCGGGCGAGTACTTCAAGTCGGTCAAGCCGAAGCTGCTCGACGCGCCGGTCGTCACGCCGGTGTTCGAAGACTGGAAGGGCGGCCGCTACAAGGTCATCAGCTTCCATGCAAAACGCGCGCGTGGATTGATGGCGCGCTTCGCGGTCGAAAACCGCCTCGATCGTCCCGCGCAGCTGAGGGACTTCGATTCTGAAGGCTATGCGTTCAACGCCGAAGCCTCGAACGATTCCACTTACGTATTTCGCCGCCGTATTGCGGAATGAGGGTGGCGCTGCGTTGAACAGGCAGCGTGAATTCAGGCAGGGATGAATCTCATGACGTTATCGATTACGAGCAATTTCGACGCTGGCGCGATTGATGTGTTGTCCTGCGAGGACGCCGGCAATATTCGCTTGCGCGTGCGGCCCGACAGCCACGCCGAGTTCGCGCAGTGGTTCTATTTCCGCCTCACGGGCGCGGCGCGCGAGCGCTGCGTGATGACCTTCGAGAACGCAGCCGCGTGCGCGTTCGCGGAGGGCTGGCGCGACTATCGGGCAGTCGCGAGCTATGACCGCGTGAACTGGTTTCGCGTGCCGACCTCGTACGACGGCAAGGTGCTGACGATCGACCACACACCGGATTTCGACAGCATCTACTACGCGTACTTCGAGCCGTACAGCGAGGAGCGCCATGCCGAGTTTCTCGGCGCCGTGCAGCAGATGCCGCACGCATCGCTGACCGAACTTGGCAAGACCGTCGAAGGCCGGCCGATTTCGCTGCTCACGCTCGGCACGCCGCCCACGGACGATGCCGCCGACGCCGCACCGAAAAAGAAGATCTGGCTGATCGCGCGCCAGCATCCGGGCGAGACAATGGCCGAATGGTTTATCGAAGGGTTCGTGAAACGCCTCGTGGGTTGGGGCGATTGGGCGGGCGATCCGGTCGCGCGCAAGCTGTACGGCCACGCGGTGTTCTACATCGTGCCGAACATGAATCCGGACGGCAGTGTGCGCGGCAATCTGCGCACCAATGCGGCCGGCGCGAATCTGAACCGCGAATGGATGGAGCCGGACGCCGCGCGCAGTCCTGAGGTGCTGGTGGTACGCGACGCGATTCAGGCGACGGGCTGCGACCTGTTCTTCGATATTCATGGCGACGAGGCGCTGCCGTATGTGTTCGTGGCGGGCTCCGAAATGCTGCCTGGTTTCACCGAGCGGCAGGGGCTCGAGCAGAAGGCGTTCATCGAAGCGTTCAAGCACGCGAGTCCGGATTTTCAGGACAAGTTCGGCTATGCGGCGAGCAAGTATCGAGAGGATGCGTTGAAGCTCGCGTCGAAGTACATCGGCAATGAATTCGGCTGTCTGTCGTTGACGTTGGAAATGCCGTTCAAGGATAACGCGAATCTGCCCGACGAGCGTGTGGGCTGGAACGGTGAGCGCAGCGCGTCGCTTGGCGCCGCGATGTTGCAGGCGATCCTGCGTCACGTAGAGACGTTCGCTTAAAGACGCCGACAGACATAAAAAACGAGGCTCGCACGGAAAAAGTGCGTGCCTCGTTTTTTTATTGGAACGGCAGATCGGGCGGGCGCGCCAGTCGATCGGCGCCCGATGTCATGGGCTCTTTTTCTTCGAGCTCTTGTTTGCCGATTTGTTCGACGCAGCGCGCGACGACTTTCCCGAGCCTGTATTCGACGATTTCTTCGGCGACTTGCTGCCGGCCGCGTGCTTGCCTTTGCCGCCCTTGTGCTTGCCCGATCCCGTGCTATTCGCGCGGTTCGGCGGCACCGGGTCGTTCCAGCTGAACGCGAGCATTTGTGAGCCGACGTAGCCGCAGCGGAATTTGAGATCGGCTGGCTCGCCGGAGTTGTTCGAGCGCACACCGACGCCCTCGACGGTGACGATGCTGTCCACCTTGACGCGCTGCTTGCCTTCGTCGAACGAGTCGTTCCACGGCGTGACCGATGAATGGGCGCTGTCGAACGAACTGGGCGGAAATTCGACGTGGTCGAACGCGGTCGATGTGCTCGCGACAAAGTCGCCATGCGCGGCGCAGTCCGCGACGAGCGGGTCCGCGTGCATTTGGGTGATAAATCTGTTGACGAGGTCGTTGTGCTGTTCGAGTTGATCAGCGAATGCGGGAACCGCGCAGATGAGGGGGAGACTCGCTGCGCAGGCTGCGAACCGGCCGATCACCCGCAACAGTCGGCGCGGTAAGTTGGTGCGATCCATCTAGTTGTTTAGACGCTAATGGGAAGTGAGGCAAATAAGATGCCCCGCGGACGGGTTGAGTTCAATGTGGCGACAAATATTCAGTGTCGTCCTCGTGGGAGCGCCCGATAAGCCTCCACTGACAATGCGCTGATTATCACAGATGCGCGCCGTGCGGCGTCAAAGCGCGCATCTCAGGTGCGCGGGCCGCCCAGACGATAGCGCCGCACATCGTACGTCGTGACCCACGCGGGACGGTAGACCGCGATCAGTGCGGTCGCCATGCCAGTGAACCATGCTTCGCCGGTGGCGAGCAGGAGCACGCTCAGCGCATAGCCGACCGGCACCACCGTCATCGAACCGCCAGAGACCGCGATGTGAACTCCGAGCGCTGCCGCGGCGGTCAGCGACACGGCAATAGAGGGTGAAACGAAACCCTGGCCGAAGATGAACATGAAAAGATTGCGCGGCAGCCACGCGGTGCACACGCGCTGGAGCAAGGTCGAGATACCGACGGGCAGCGCGCCGTACACGAGGAACGTCAGCGCGATGCCCTGCCACGGCGCATCGAAGACCACGGCAGCCAGACCTGCAACTACCGCCATCGCGATCAGCGCGAGACCCCAGTCGAACAGCGTGACGACGAGCGTGGCGCCGAGCAGGTGCATCACGGTGCCGTCGTCGAGCCAGGCGTTACTCGCCCACAGCACCGACACCGCGACGATGATGGCGAGCCAGACATGCTGGAGCGTGCCGTCCTGAAGTCTTTTGAAAGGATTCTTCCACAGCGCGAGCGCGATCACCATCGCAGTGGCAATCCAGCCACCGACAGCGACCCAGAACGGAAGCGGTGTGTAGAGGAACCCCATGAGTCTCATATTACTCGTTGGACGAGAAAAGGTGTGAGCGGCTTCCATGCCAGCCCACCTTCAACGTTGCGCGAATGCGGTTGTTCGAGCGCATGTGCGCAACGCGACCCGCGTCATGTTGAGCCCGACCTGACCGACTTTTGTGCGAGCCGCTCGGGCGGGGTCTCCCCATACGACGGGGTGGGTTCCGCTGCCATTGGCAGCGCCGTGCCGGTGTCGCCGTCGGGCAACGGGTACTGGAAGCGCGCGCGTTTGCGGTGCCGTAGCGGAACTGGGCCAGGTTGACCGCGTACGACAGGCTTCGCGCTGCTCTCGCCGTTGTTGCGCAGGACCTGCAAATGGTTCGTCAGCCAGCCGTTGTAAAGCGCGACCGCGGCGGCGCGATTGGGCGCGCCGAGTTGCTGGAATATGCTGGTCAGGTGGATCTTGACCGTGCCCTCGCTAATGCCGAGCGTGCGCGCGATCATCTTGTTGGTGCTGCCCATGTGTACGCAGCGCATGATCTGCTCCTGCCGGGGTGACAGTCCGCTCGAGAGTCTGTTGCGGCGCGGCGGCGGACATTCTTCATCGAACGGACGGATCGTGGTGTCGGTCGGCAGCGGCGGATCGATCGCCAGCGCGCCGGGCGGCACGTAATGACCGCCGAGCAGCACCATTTCGAGCGCACGCACGATCAGGCAGGGATCGGTGTCGCGCGGGACGACGCCGAGCACGCCTTCGTCCATCAGCGCGCGCACGAGCGCTGGTACCGTCCCGTCGGTGAGCACGCTGATACGCAGGTCGGGAAAGTGGCTGAGCAGTGCGCGAACTTGCGCAACCGACATCCAGTCTTCCCAGTCGATTACGACGAGATCAGGCCGGTAACGCTTGAACGGACGTTCGAGCAGACGCCATTCATCGGCTTCGGTAAAGCGCGCCAGCCGGTCGATCTGCCGCAACAAGGCCTTGAGTCCATCACGTCGTTCCGGGTTTGAATTGAGAATCGAGAAGCGCATGTATGTCTCCAGATGTATCGGGCGAGATAGCGCGACGCATCTGTCCGGTTCGTGAAGCTGGCTCGATCACGGCGATACGTCACCGTGTCTATGATGACAAATTCCTTTCGTTTTGACGGCTGTCCAAAAGGCATAAGAAAGGCGGCTATTCAACGAAAAAGCCCCGCATATGCGGGGCCTTTTCGCGATAAGGCGTGGATGTCGACGCCGGGATTAATGGAAATGGGGTTGCGCGGGCTCAGCGTCTTCAGGCATTTCCGCATGGACGATCTCGCCGAGTGGGTCCGCATACAGCGGCACGCCGCAGTCGTCGCAATATTCCGGCTCGAAGCGGCCTGCGTGGCGGCGCACGTCGGTGATGCCGGTTTCCTTGAGAAGCGCGACGATTTCCTCGAGTGGATCGTCCGAGCCAGTGATTTCCTGCGGCTCTTCGTCGATGCCCGGTTCTCCATTCTCGCGACCATAGAGTGGCCACACGACACCGTAGATCACGTCGTTGCTGCCCTTGCGCGTGAAGCCAACGCGGTACTCGTCGATGCGTCGTTCGCCGAAACCGGCAACCACCGCGCGCAGGTCCTGCGGCGCCGTGCCAATTGTGTCGAAAAGATAACGCACGGCGGTCCGCACGGTGTGCGGACGAACGCTTTCGTCGGCGTCGCGGCAGGCCGAGTAGTACGCGTCCGGCAGCAGGCATTCAAATTCGCAGCCCGGCAGCACGACCGACAGATTCGCACCGCCTTGCGTGGCCCATTGCTCGAGACATTGGCTGCGTTCGATGCGACTGCCGTGCTCTTCTTCCTGCCAGCGGAACGTCGCCTCGCCGACGGGCGCGGCGACGACGGCGAGCAGGAAGCGCGGGTCCGCCAAAATCGGCGAGGTCTCTGGCAGTTCGCCGTAATTGAGCTTCGGGTTGCCGCCGCTGACGGCGGCCTGCGCGAGTTGCTGAGCGATGCGCCACGTTTCGACGTGATGGCGCGGCAACTGGTCGATGCTGTACAGGAACGGCGCCATTGCGACGCGCGTGTTCGCGGCGAGCACGTGCGCTTGCAGGTGCGCGCGCAACGCGTCGGCGGCGTCGGACTTGAGCGGGCCGGAGGGAATCACGTAGCGGGTCCAGGCGAGCACGGGCGCCGCGATGAGCAGGGCTTCATAAGACACGCCTTCGTGTTCGAGCACGAACGATTCGCTATGCGTTTCCGCCATGTCAGCTAGCGCGCCGTAGGCATCGGGATGATTCTGCTGCAGATGGTCGAGCGCGGCGTCGAGCGTAGTCTGGTTGGCGTTACGCACAATTTTTGTCAGCAGCGCGTCGAGTCTCGCTTCCCAGAAGCGATCTTCGGTACGGCTGCCCGACGCGAAAAGCGCGAGCGAGAGACCGACGAGCTTGTCGGCGTCGGGAGGGAGACGTTTGGCGATTCGCGAGCGCATAGATCCGGAAAATTGGGGGCACGGAACCTTATATTCTAGTCGTTTCCGGGAAGCTGTATCGGTTGGTGGGCCATCCACGAGCGATTTGGGCGTTTCCATCTCAAGAATGCGCTTGCCACCAGCACAGTCTCACCCGACGCACATCGCCTTGACCCGATGGTATAAGAGCACCCCGAGCGCCTGACTCGCTTCTATACTGACGGCGTTCAGCGGGCGCCTGACGGGCGTGTGACATTTCATTGCCGCGGTCTGGCGCAATAGGAGAACCCTCGTGAAATCGGACCAACTGATCGAACGACTTGCCGCGGTATTCGCATTGATTGTGCTCGTGGGTGGTTCGTTGCTGGTGCTGGCGCCTTTTACGACCGCGCTGCTGTGGGGGGCCATCCTCAGTTACAGCTCCTGGGGACTCTACCGGCGACTTACTGGCGTGGTCGGCGGCCGGCGCAAGCTGGCTGCGACCTTCATCGTGCTGATCATTCTGATCGTGGTGCTGGGGCCGTTCGTTTATGCGGGTTTTGCATTCGGCGCGCATGTTCACCAGATCGTGGCGCTGGTGGAAAGACTTTTCGAGTCGGGGTTGCCTGATCTGCCGCCGTGGATACAGCGGATCCCGCTTGTCGGTTCGAGCATCGAAACCTTTTGGGAGCGCGTCACCAGCAGCAATTCCGAACTGATCGCACAACTGCGCACGCTCGCTGCACCGGCGGGCAAGTGGATTCTGGCGGCGGCCTTGGCGGTGACGCACGGTCTGGGGCTGCTGGCGCTGAGCATCGTGCTCGCGTTCTTCTTTTACACCGGTGGCGAGGGAGCGGCCGCGTGGCTGAATGCGGGGATGCGTCGAGTCGCGGGTGAGCGCGCAGACTATCTGCTTGCGCTCGCGGGCAGCACTGTGAAGGGCGTGGTCTACGGGATTCTCGGTACGGCTCTCGTGCAGGCGGTTCTCGCGGGATTCGGTTGCTGGATGGCGGGAGTGCCGGCGCCGGCGCTGCTCGGGCTGGCGACGTTTTTCCTGTCGGTGGTGCCCGGCGGCCCGGTCATCGTCTGGCTGCCCGCGGCGATCTGGCTGTATCAGGGCGGTTCGACTGGCTGGGCGATTTTTCTGGTCGTGTGGGGTGTGCTGGTTGTCGGCATGTCCGACAACGTCATCAAGCCGATCCTGATCGGCAAGAACAGCGATATGCCGTTGATTCTGGTGATGTTGGGTATCCTCGGCGGCGCGTTCGCGTTTGGGTTCCTTGGTGTTTTCATCGGCCCTACGTTGTTGGCGGTCGCATATGCTGTGCTGCATGACTGGACGATCGGCGCATCGAAAGCGCAGACTCTGTCGCCGGAAGTGAAAACGTCCGTGGTAGACGATCCGGGCCGTGTGGGGAAGGCGCCCTGAGGAAAACCCCAGGATTTCGCTTGCATGTTTGGGCTGCGCCGACTAGAATCCCGCTCTTTCGCGCTCCGGACGCCGGGGCGCGGAGGAGCGGGAAGCCTTGGATGGCGGGGACTTCCGCGGTGTGGACGGGTTAAGCGAGTGATAAAAACCTGTTGACGACCTGCTGGAAGTTGTTCATAATTCCG
>NZ_JAJITC010000024.1 GCF_020881035.1 Paraburkholderia translucens | reverse complement strand
GCTGGCGATGTCGAGAATGTCGTAGCCGCGATAGTGCAGATCGTTGCCGGTCTTGCCGACCGTGCACAGGGCCGTGTTGCCCGCGGTCACGCCCGACAGCGCGACGGATTTTTTCGGCTTGAAGCCGCTTTGCGTTCCGTTGCCGCCTGTTGCGCCAGCGGCTTGGGTTGTCTCGCTCATCTTCCGCCTTCTCCAGTGTGCCGGCTGATTGCTGCCGTTCCAACCCTGTCGCTCATGCCGCCGACTGTCCTTTAGCGCCCGCTTTCGCAAAAAGCGGCGCCGCTTCTTGCGCAACAGCGCGGCCGGTGGTTTGCGCGCGGCGCAGCACCGACCAGTAATAGCGATAGCTCGCACGGTCGTGCAGCGTATCGCCGTGACGCGTCGGGCCCCAATGCGCGGACTGCGCTGCCAGGAGGATTTCGGTGGCGGTGGCGATTTCTTCGTCGCGCGGCGCGAACGCCGCGACGATCGGCTCGATCTGCGCCGGATGGATGCTCCACATACGCGTGTAGCCGAACTCGTTGCGGGCACGCTGGGCGTCGTTCGAGACCACGCTCATGTCGCGTACTTCGGTGCTGACGTTGTGCGACGGCACCTTGCCGTACGCATGACAGGCCGCCGAAATCTCGAGCTTCGCGCGCCGCACCAGCGGATGATCGAACTGGCCCGGTGAGCGCATCGCGGTATCGGGAATCGCGCCGTCGTGCGCGGAGACGAAGTCCATCAGGCCGAAGCTCAGCGCCTCGACGCCCGGCAGCGCGGCCAGCTCGAACACGCGGACGAGCGCGCCGTGCGTTTCGACCAGCAGTTGCACCGGCACCGGTTGCGCGACATTGAGCTCGCGCCGCGTCGCCTCGATGAACGCGATCATTTCGGCGGCATCGTGGACGTTGCGGATTTTCGGCAGGGTGATGTAAGCGGGGGCCCGCTTCGCGGCGCGCAGAATCAGGCGCACGTCGTCGCGCCAGTGCGCGTGAGCAAAGTCGTGGATGCGCACGCCGACGCGGCCGAAGCGGTCATGCTCGCTGCCCAGCAGCGACGCGACCAGCTCCGCGTGCTCGGCCTCGCGGCCGACCTGCGCGCCGTCTTCGCAATCAAGCGTGATATCGAACACCGGGCCGAGGTGCTGCTGCAATGCGAGCGACTTCAGCATCAGTTTTTCGCTGCCCGCGTAGTGATCGCAGGCAGGGAGGACAGCGGGCGGCGCTTCGCCTTCGAACAGCACTTCGGCGGGTGTGAGAACGCGCATCTTCGGCGTGTGGGGCGTGGTGAGGATCAGGGGGAATCGGATTCGGGCGTGCTCTGCGCGAGTGTCGCCGGGCAATCGCAAAGCACGTTCGAATCAGACGCGAATGGCGATGATTGAATGGCCATTCGCACGAAAAAAACCGGAACCCGCCGCGCTAACGGTTCGGAGTTCCGGTTCATCCGCATCAGGTGCTTAGCCGAGCAGATGCTGAACGCCGTCGCGCTCTTCCAGCAGTTCCTGCAGCGTGCCGTCCATCTTTTCGCGCGAGAACGCGTCGATTGCCAGACCTTCGACGCGCTTGTATTCGCCATTCTCGCAGGTCACCGGCACGCCGTAGATGATGTCTTCGGGGATGCCGTACGAGCCGTCCGACGGAATGCCCATCGTGACCCACTTGCCGTTCGTGCCGAGCACCCAGTCGCGCACGTGGTCGATCGCGGCGTTAGCCGCCGATGCCGCCGACGACAGGCCGCGCGCTTCGATGATCGCCGCGCCGCGCTTGCCGACGGTCGGGATGAACGTGTTACGGTTCCATTCGTCGTCGTTGATCAGCTTGGTCAGGTCCTGGCCTTCTGCCGTCGCGAAACGGAAGTCCGGGTACATGGTCGGCGAGTGGTTGCCCCATACCGCGAGCTTTTCGATCGATGCGACCGGCTTGCCCGACTTGGCGGCCAGTTGCGACAGCGCGCGGTTGTGGTCCAGACGCAGCATTGCGGTGAAGTTCTTCTTCGGCAGATCCGGTGCCGACTTCATGGCGATGTACGCGTTCGTGTTGGCCGGGTTGCCGACCACCAGCACCTTCACGTCGCGGCTGGCGACGTCGTTCAGCGCCTTGCCTTGAACCGTGAAGATCTCGGCGTTGGCCGACAGCAGATCCTTACGCTCCATGCCCTTCGAACGCGGACGCGCGCCGACGAGCAGCGCAATGTCGGCATCCTTGAACGCGACCCTCGGGTCGTCCGTGATCACGACGCCCGACAGCAGCGGGAATGCGCAATCATCCAGTTCCATCACGACGCCTTTGACGGCGGCTTGCGCTTGCGGCAGATCGAGCAGTTGCAGGATCACCGGCTGATCCTTGCCGAGCAGGTCGCCATTGGCGATGCGGAACAGCAGGGAGTAAGCGATTTGACCTGCGGCGCCGGTGACGGCAACGCGCTTTGCGGGCTTAGCCATTGAGAATTCTCCAGGACGATGCGTTAGACGCTAGGGAAAACGCCATTCTATATGCGCGTTCAGCGAAGCGTTATGAAACACGGCGGAAATCACTGTTCGCGTGCGGCTCGGAATGTGCCGAGACCGGGAGGCGCTTTGCGGCAAGACCACCGTGCCGAAAATCTGTACTGCCGAGCGGGACCGGATGGACCTGGGCTCACGCCGGGCCTGGGCCGCAACCACACGCTGCGGGCTCCGGCGAACAGCCCGGTTCGGCAAACGTCTGGCCAGCGCGTGCGACACCGATACAACGCGCGAATGCAACGGATGGCGGCGAATCGAAACCTGAACTGCGTGGAGGACGGCATGGCGCAGAGTGGCGGCCGGAGCGTCGCGGCGCTGCATCATACAGCCCTCGCAAAACCCCGCAAACCCTTGCTCGACAAGGAGTGTAGGAGTCGAAACCGGCAAAGTCAACAGTATCTTATGTCTTATATAAGACATATCTATCGCGGGAAAAACCTAGACGTGCCCCAGCCCTTTATGATGAAATGCGCGCATGAATTCGAACCCGGCGAATCCTGTGAATCCGAACGGCCAGGGGGCCGCGGGCGAAGGAGTACCCGCTGCCGGTGCAGCTGCGTCGCCTACTTTCAGCCCTTTGTATCAGCAGATCAAGGGCTTGATTACGCAGAGCCTTGAAAGCGGCGAATGGAAGCCGGGCGAAATCATCCCTAGTGAGGTCGAACTGGCCGCGCGTTTCAAGGTGAGCCAGGGCACCGTGCGTAAGGCGATCGACGAACTGGCGGCCGACAACCTGCTGGTGCGTCGTCAGGGCAAGGGCACCTTCGTTGCCACGCACAACGAAGAGCGCGCCCAGTTCCGCTTCCTGAGACTGCTCGCCGACGACGGCGCGGAGCATCCGCACGTGAGCCGCCTGCTCGAATGCCGGCGGCTGCGCGCTTCCGCGGAAATCGCCCGGCAACTCGATCTGAAGCCCGCCGATCCCGTCGTGCTGATCAAGCGTTTGCTGCAGTTCGACGGCGAAGTCACGGTGCTCGACGAGATCTGGCTGCCCGGCGCCGTGTTCCGCGGGCTCACGCTCGAGCGGCTGTCGGAGTACAAGGGTCCTCTCTACGCGATGTTCGAGACGGAATTCGGCACCCGCATGATTCGCGCGACGGAGAAGATCCGCGCGGTCGCGGCGGACCCTGCCGTGGCGGACCTGCTGCATGTGCCGGCGGGTTTTCCGTTGCTCTCGGTCGAGCGCGTGTCCTATACCTATGGGGACCGGCCGGTCGAAGTCCGGCGGGGTTGGTATGTCACAACCGGGTATTACTATCAGAACGACCTGAGCTAACGCAGGTTGGAACGAGGCGCGGCGTCCCGCACGCGTGCCGATCGGAAGGCGCTTTCATTGCGCGCGCAGCCGAGAAACCATGGTGGTTTTCGCTGCAGCGCGATATAAAAAGGCGCTAAAATTGCGGATTGGTGTGACTACATAGTAGGGGTCTAGCATGGCAGAAGCCGTAAAAAAACCGAGGCCGGAATTCCGGAACATCGGTCTTGGGCAAATATTGACGGCATACCGTCTCCCGTTGGCGGGACGCGTGTCGATTCTGCACCGCGTGAGCGGTGCCTTGTTGTTTCTCTTTCTTCCGTTCCTGCTGTTCCTCTTCGATCAGAGCCTGACTTCCGAGCTGAGCTTCGAAGTCTTCAAGGGCTTTCTCTCCAACATCATCGTCAAGCTGATCACGCTCGTTCTCGCTTGGGCTTTCCTGTTCCACTTCTGCGCCGGCATCCGTCACCTCGTGATGGATACGAATCACGATGCCGTGTCGAAGGAGAAGGGCAAGTCGACCTCCATCGTCGTGATCGTCGTGTCGTCGCTGCTTACCGTTGCATTCGCGGCAAAACTGTTCGGAGCATTCTAAAAAATGGCAGCCAATAACCGAATCGGTTCGAAGCGTCTCGTCGTCGGCGCGCATTACGGTCTGCGCGACTGGCTCGCGCAGCGCATCACCGCCTGCGTGATGGCGGTCTACACGGTGATTCTGCTCGCGTGGTTCTTCGGCGCGCACGACTTCTCGTACGACGGCTGGGCGTCGATCTTCGCGACGCAGTGGATGAAGCTCGCCACGTTCGTCACGCTTCTCTCGCTGTTCTACCACGCTTGGGTGGGTGTGCGCGACATCTGGATGGATTACGTGAAGCCGGTTGGCACGCGTCTCGTCCTGCAGGCGTTGACGATCCTCTGGCTGCTCGCATGTGCGGGCTACGCTGCGCAGATTCTCTGGAGAGTATAAAAGCATGGTTGCAATCAAGAATTCTCTGCCGCGTCGTAAATTCGACGTGGTTATCGTCGGCGCGGGCGGCTCGGGGATGCGCGCGTCACTGCAACTCGCGCGCGCCGGTCTGTCGGTCTGCGTGCTGTCCAAGGTGTTCCCGACGCGTTCGCACACGGTCGCGGCGCAAGGCGGCATCGGCGCTTCGCTCGGCAACATGAGCGAAGACAACTGGCATTACCACTTCTACGACACGATCAAAGGCTCCGACTGGCTCGGCGACCAGGACGCGATCGAGTTCATGTGCCGTGAAGCACCGAACGCCGTCTACGAACTCGAACACTTCGGCATGCCGTTCGACCGTAACGCGGACGGCACGATCTATCAGCGCCCGTTCGGCGGCCACACCGCGAACTACGGCGAAAAGCCGGTGCAACGCGCCTGCGCGGCGGCTGACCGTACCGGTCACGCGCTGCTGCACACGCTGTACCAACAGAACGTTGCTGCCAAGACGCAATTCTTCGTCGAATGGATGGCGCTGGACCTGATCCGCGACGCCGACGGCGACGTGCTCGGCGTGACCGCGCTGGAAATGGAAACCGGCGACGTCTACATCCTCGAAGGCAAGACCACGCTGTTCGCCACGGGCGGCGCGGGCCGGATCTTCGCGGCATCGACCAACGCGTTCATCAACACCGGTGACGGCCTCGGCATGGCGGCCCGTTCGGGCATCGCGCTGCAGGACATGGAATTCTGGCAATTCCACCCGACCGGCGTGGCCGGCGCGGGTGTGCTGATCACCGAAGGCGTGCGCGGCGAAGGCGGTATTCTGCGTAACTCGAACGGCGAGCGTTTCATGGAACGCTACGCGCCGACGCTGAAGGATCTGGCGCCGCGCGACTTCGTTTCGCGTTCGATGGACCAGGAAATCAAGGAAGGCCGCGGTGTGGGTCCGAACAAGGACCACGTGCTGCTCGACCTGTCGCACATCGGCGCCGAGACGATCATGAAGCGTCTGCCGTCGATCCGCGAAATCGCGCTGAAGTTCGCGAACGTCGACTGTATCAAAGAGCCGATCCCGGTCGTGCCGACCATCCACTACCAGATGGGTGGTATTCCCACGAACATCAACGGCCAGGTCGTTGGTACGCCGCGCGGCCACGAAGAAGTCGTCAATGGTTTCTACGCAGTGGGCGAATGCTCGTGCGTGTCGGTGCACGGTGCGAACCGTCTCGGCACGAATTCGCTGCTCGACCTCGTGGTGTTCGGCCGCGCTGCCGGCAACCACATCGTCAAGCACGTGAAGGAACTGAAGGAACACAAGCCGCTGCCGGCAGATGCTGCCGACTTCGCGCTGTCGCGGCTGGCGAAGCTCGATAGCTCGTCGTCGGGCGAGTACGCACAGTCGGTCGCGAACGACATTCGCGGCACGATGCAGAAGCACGCGGGCGTGTTCCGTACCTCGGCCCTGCTGGCTGAAGGCGTCGGAGCTATCCGCGAAGTGGCCGCACGCGTCGACAACATCCATCTGAAGGACAAGTCGAAGGTCTTCAACACGGCCCGTGTCGAAGCGCTGGAAGTGGCGAACCTGATCGAAGTGGCGCGCGCCACGATGGTCTCCGCCGAAGCGCGCAAGGAAAGCCGTGGCGCGCACGCGCACAACGACTTCGAACATCGCGATGACGAAAACTGGCTGCGCCATACGTTGTGGTTCAGCGAAGGCGATCGCCTCGACTACAAGCCGGTCCACATGAAGCCGCTGACCGTCGAATCGGTTCCGCCGAAAGCGCGTACCTTCTAAGGCACAAGTCAAAGGAATTCAGAGAAATGGCCAAGCGTACATTTGAAATTTACCGCTACGATCCGGACAAGGACGCCGCACCGCGCATGCAAACGTATGAGATCGAAATCGACTCGCACGAACGCATGCTGCTCGACGCGCTCGTCAAGCTGAAGGCGCTCGACGAAACGCTGTCGTTCCGTCGCTCGTGCCGCGAAGGCGTGTGCGGTTCGGATGCAATGAACATCAACGGCAAGAACGGCCTCGCGTGCCTGACGAACCTGAACGACCTGCCGCAGAAGATCGTGCTGCGTCCGCTGCCGGGCCTGCCCGTCGTGCGTGACCTGATCTGCGACTTCACGCAGTTCTTCAACCAGTATCACTCAATCAAGCCGTACCTGATCAACGATACGCCGCCGCCGGAAAAGGAACGTCTGCAGTCGCCGGAAGAACGCGATGAGCTCGACGGCCTGTACGAATGTATCCTGTGCGCGAGCTGCTCGACGTCGTGCCCGAGCTTCTGGTGGAACCCGGACAAGTTCGTCGGCCCGGCTGGTCTGCTGCAAGCCTACCGCTTCATCGCGGACAGCCGCGACCAGGCAACCGGCGAACGCCTCGACAATCTGGAAGATCCGTACCGTCTGTTCCGTTGCCACACCATCATGAATTGCGTCGACGTTTGCCCGAAGGGCCTGAACCCGACCAAGGCAATTGGCAAGATCAAGGAATTGATGGTTCGCCGCGCCGTCTAGTATGAATGAGCCCCGCGCTCCCTCGCGTGCGCTGCCCCGAAGGGGGCGGTCAGTACGCCTCAGGGCGGCCCGGGGTGGACCGACATGACCGATACATCGCATCAGTCCGACCCTCTCCGCCGTGCGCGCCTACGCTGGCGCGCACGCCGGGGCCTGCTGGAAAACGATCTGATTTTCGAGCGTTTTTTCAGCCGATATGAGCATGACCTCAGCGATGCCGACGTGGGCGCACTCACGCGCCTGCTCGAGCTGAGCGATAACGACCTGATGGACTTGCTACTCGCGCGCAAGGAACCAGAAGGCGATCTGGCCGACCCGGACGTGATCCGGGTTCTGACGTTGCTGCGCAACGCTTGAGCGCCGCCAGTCCGTTGTTCCAGGCGTGCAATTATCGAAACCCTGTTTTTATACTTCGATTGAGGATGTGCTATGACCCCGTCAGATGTTAAAGCCACGCTATCGTTCAGCGACAATTCGCCGAGCGTTGAAATGCCGATTTACAAGGGCACCATTGGCCCTGACGTGATCGACATTCGCAAACTGTACGGCCAGACCGGCAAATTCACGTACGATCCGGGCTTCATGTCGACGGCGGCGTGCAATTCGGCGATCACCTACATCGACGGCGACAAGGGTGAACTGCTGTACCGCGGCTACGCGATCGACAACCTCGCGGAAAACGCCGACTTCCTCGAAACCTGCTACCTGTTGCTGAACGGCGAGCTGCCGAACGCGCAGCAGAAGGAGGAATTCGTCGACACCGTCACGAAGCACACGATGGTGCACGAGCAGATGCAGTTCTTCTTCCGCGGCTTCCGTCGCGACGCGCACCCGATGGCGATTCTCGTCGCCGCGGTCGGCGCGCTGTCCGCGTTCTATCACGACTCGCTCGACATCAATAACCCGCACCACCGCGAAGTGTCGGCGATCCGCATGATCGCGAAGCTGCCCACGCTGGTGGCGATGGCGTACAAGTACAGCATCGGCCAGCCGTTCGTGTACCCGAAGAACGACCTGTCGTACAGCGCGAATTTCATGCGCATGATGTTCTCGAACCCGTGCGAAGAGTACAAGGTCAACGACGTGCTGGTGCGCGCGCTCGACCGTATTCTCATCCTGCACGCGGACCACGAGCAGAACGCCTCGACGTCGACCGTGCGTCTTGCCGGTTCGTCGGGCGCGAATCCGTTTGCATGTATCGCAGCGGGTATCGCGTGTCTGTGGGGTCCGGCGCACGGCGGTGCGAACGAAGCCGCGCTGAACATGCTGGAGGAAATCGGCTCGGTCGACAACATTCCTGAGTTCATCAAGCAGGTGAAGGACAAGAACTCGGGCGTGAAGCTGATGGGCTTCGGTCACCGGGTGTACAAGAACTACGACCCGCGCGCGAAGCTGATGCGCGAAACCTGCCACGAAGTGCTCGAAGAGCTGGGCCTGCACGACGACCCGCTGTTCAAGCTCGCGATGGCGCTGGAGAAGATCGCGCTCGAAGACGAATACTTCGTGTCGCGCAAGCTGTACCCGAATGTCGACTTCTATTCGGGCATCGTGCAGCGCGCGCTGGGCATTCCGACCTCGATGTTCACGTGCATCTTCGCGATGGCACGTACGGTCGGCTGGATTGCGCAGTGGAACGAAATGATCGCCGATCCGGAGCAGAAGATTGGCCGTCCGCGTCAACTGTTCATCGGCGAGGCGCCGCGCGAGGCGAAGCCGATCGCACAGCGCTAAGCACTGGTCGACCTCGACACACGCGCTTCGTCGCGGCATTCGTGCCGCGCAGCAGCGCGAAATCGGAGTGAATGTAACGCCTCAACGGGTCTACCGTTGGGGCGTTTCTGTTTGTGCGTGCGCCGCAGGTCGCGCATGCCGCGCGTTGCTGCCGTCGTGGCCGACGCTTGCCGGGTAACGTCGATACAGGTATTGCCACTACCAGCCAACTCCATGTTTTTTATCGGTTTTTTCGTTGACTGAGCGGCCCATCGCGATGCGCAGCGTGGCATAATCAATCGACACAGTCAGCCCGCAGTCATTACTACCCCGCATACCATGGCACAGACTCTCTACGACAAATTGTGGAACACGCACGTGGTCCACACGGAAGACGACGGCACCACGATTCTCTACATCGACCGTCACCTGCTGCATGAAGTGACCAGCCCGCAGGCGTTCGAAGGCCTGAAGATGGCCGAGCGCCCGGTGTGGCGCATCAGCGCGAACCTGGCCGTGTCCGACCACAACGTGCCGACCACGGACCGCAGCCACGGCATCGCCGATCCGGTCTCGAAGCTGCAGGTCGACACGCTCGACGCGAACTGCGACGCCTATGGCATCACGCAGTTCAAGATGAACGACGTGCGTCAGGGCATCGTCCACATCATCGGGCCGGAACAGGGGGCCACGCTGCCGGGTATGACGATCGTCTGCGGCGACTCGCACACGTCCACGCACGGCGCATTCGGCGCGCTCGCGCACGGCATCGGCACGTCGGAAGTCGAGCACGTGCTGGCCACCCAAACGCTCCTGCAAAAGAAGAGCAAGAACATGCTCGTGAAGGTCGAGGGCCAATTGCCGCGCGGCTGCACCGCGAAGGACATCGTGCTCGCGATCATCGGCAAGATCGGCACCGCGGGCGGCACCGGCTACGCAATCGAATTCGGCGGCTCGACGATCCGCTCGCTGTCGATGGAAGGCCGCATGACCGTCTGCAACATGGCGATCGAAGCGGGCGCGCGCGCCGGCATGGTCGCTGTCGACGAGACCACGATCGACTACCTGAAGGGCCGTCCGTTCTCGCCGCAGGGCGTCGAATGGGATCATGCGGTGGAGTACTGGAAGCAGTTCAAGTCGGACGACGGCGCGCATTTCGATCGCGTGGTCGAGCTGAATGCCGCCGAAATCGTGCCGCAGGTCACGTGGGGCACGTCGCCGGAAATGGTCACGCCGGTCGACGGCCGTGTGCCAGACCCGGAGCGCGAAAAGGACCCGGTCAAGCGCGACGCGATGGAGCGCGCGCTCAAGTACATGGCGCTCGAACCGAACTTGCCGATCGAGTCGATCAAGCCGGATAAAATCTTCATCGGGTCGTGCACCAACGCGCGCATCGAAGACATTCGCGCCGCGGCTTACGTCGTGAAGAAACTGGGCCGCCGTGTCGCGCCGAACATCCGTCTGGCGATGGTCGTGCCGGGTTCGGGCTTGGTGAAGGCGCAGGCGGAGCGTGAAGGCCTCGACAAGGTCTTCACCGACGCCGGTTTCGAATGGCGCGAGCCGGGCTGCTCGATGTGCCTCGCAATGAACGCCGACCGGCTCGAGCCGGGCGAGCGTTGCGCATCCACGTCGAACCGGAACTTCGAAGGTCGTCAGGGTGCCGGTGGCCGCACGCACCTGGTAAGTCCCGCAATGGCCGCTGCTGCGGCCATCGAAGGGCATTTCGTCGATATTCGCAAGCTTGGATAAATCGAATGATGAAGAACTTGAATCGCATCACTCTATTGCGCCGCTTCGCACTCGGTGCGCTCGCCGGACTCCTGCTCGGTGTTGCCGGCTGCAACACGGTGCACGGATTTGGCGAGGACATGTCGCACCTCGGCAATTCGATCAGCAATCACGCTGAGAAATAAGCGGGTTTTGATTTTTGCCGGCGATGCGGCACGGGGCCTTCGCAGCACCACCCGCATCGCCCGGTCCTGAACAGGCGCTAGCGTCATGGATAAATTCATCGTACACACCGGCGTCGTGGCGCCGCTCGATCGCGAGAACGTCGACACGGACGCGATCATCCCGAAGCAGTTCCTGAAATCGATCAAGCGCACGGGCTTTGGTCCGAACGCGTTCGACGAATGGCGCTACCTCGACCACGGCGAACCGGGTCAGGACAACTCGAAGCGTCCGCTGAACCCGGACTTCGTGCTGAATCAGCCGCGCTACGCAGGTGCTTCGGTGCTGCTCGCGCGCAAGAACTTCGGCTGCGGCAGCTCGCGCGAACACGCGCCCTGGGCATTGCAGCAGTATGGCTTTCGCGCGCTGATCGCGCCGAGCTTTGCCGACATCTTCTACAACAACTGCTTCAAGAATGGCTTGCTGCCGATCGTGTTGAGCGAACAACAGGTCGATCACCTGTTCAATGAAACCTACGCGTTCAACGGCTTCAAGCTGACTATCGACCTCGAAGCGCAAGTCGTGCGCACGGCCGACGGCGGCGCCGAATATCCGTTCGAAGTCGCGGGTTTCCGCAAGTACTGCCTGCTGAACGGTTTCGACGACATCGGCCTGACGCTGCGTCACGCCGACAAAATCCGCCAGTTCGAAGCGGAGCGTCTCGCGAAGCAACCGTGGCTGAACAATCGCCTCGTTCGTTGACCGAATCCGCGAGGGCGTGAGGACGCGAGGTCCGCGCGCCCGCGCCGGTTTGCGCCAGAAAAGACTCGAAAAAATCATCAAGGAATTCGCATGAAGATCGCAGTGTTGCCGGGCGACGGCATCGGTCCCGAAATCGTCAAGGAAGCCGTCAAGGTCCTCAACGTGCTCGGCGAGAAGTTCGAACTCGAAGAAGCGCCGGTCGGCGGCGCGGGCTACGAAGCGAAGGGCCATCCGCTGCCGGACTCGACGCTCGCGCTCGCGAAGGAAGCCGACGCGATCCTGTTCGGCGCGGTCGGCGACTGGAAATACGACAAGCTCGAACGCGCTCTGCGCCCCGAGCAGGCGATTCTCGGTCTGCGCAAGCACCTGGAACTCTTCGCGAACTTCCGTCCGGCGATCTGTTATCCGCAACTCACGGGTGCGTCGTCGCTGAAGGAAGAGATCGTGTCGGGTCTCGACATCCTGATCGTGCGCGAACTCAATGGCGACATCTACTTCGGCGCGCCGCGCGGCGTGCGTACGTCGCCGGACGGCCTGTTCGCCGGCGCGAAGGAAGGTTTCGACACGATGCGTTATTCGGAGCCCGAAGTGCGCCGCATCGCGCACGTCGCGTTCCAGGCGGCGCAAAAGCGCGGCAAGAAGCTGACCTCGGTCGACAAAGCCAACGTGCTCGAAACCTCGCAGTTCTGGAAGGACGTGATGATCGACGTGTCGAAGGAATATGCGGACGTCGAGCTGTCGCACATGTATGTCGACAACGCCGCGATGCAACTCGTGAAAGCGCCGAAGTCGTTCGACGTGATCGTGACCGGCAACATGTTCGGCGACATCCTGTCCGACGAGGCGGCCATGCTGACTGGCTCGATCGGCATGCTGCCGTCGGCATCGCTCGACAAGAACAACAAGGGCTTGTACGAGCCCTCGCACGGTTCCGCTCCGGACATCGCCGGCAAGGGCGTCGCGAATCCGCTTGCGACGATCCTGTCCGCCGCGATGATGCTGCGCTATTCGCTGAATAAGGCGGAGCAGGCGGATCGCATTGAGAGCGCTGTGAAGAAGGTGCTCGAACAGGGCTACCGCACCGGCGACATTCTCACGCCGGGTTGCAAGCAGGTCGGCACCGCCGCGATGGGCGATGCCGTGGTGGCCGCGCTGTAAAGCGCGTTGAAAATGCGAATCGGCCTTCAAACAGGCCGATTCGCGCTCAATACGGCGAAGAGAGCGCCGCCGGTTTTCCGTTTTCGTGTATATTGTGCTGATGGCCCGGATCTCCCAAATCTCCTCGATTTCCAAATTGCACGGCACATCTGCTCGTGCAATCGAGTTCGCCATTACCATCAAAACGATTACCCCGAAAACGATTACGAAACGCTGATCGTCCGTTGTGTCCGCCCATCTTCCCCGCGCGGTCACTGCGGGCAAAGATGCGGGGAAGTTTCCATTCGAAGGGTATGAAGTCATGAACGTAGGTCTCGTAGGTTGGCGCGGCATGGTCGGCAGCGTCCTGATGCAACGTATGCAGCAGGAAGGCGATTTCGACTTGATCGAACCGGTGTTTTTCAGCACCAGCAACGCGGGCGGCAACGCGCCGTCGTTCGCCAAAAACGAGACCAAGCTCAAAGATGCGACAAGCATCGAAGACCTGAAGAAGTGCGACGCGATCATCTCCTGCCAGGGCGGCGACTACACCAACGAGGTGTTCCCGAAGCTCCGCGCGGCGGGCTGGAATGGCTACTGGATCGACGCGGCTTCGTCGCTGCGCATGAAGGACGACGCGGTCATCATTCTCGATCCGGTCAACCTCGACGTGATCAAGAACGCACTCGTCAAAGGGCAGAAGAATTTCATCGGCGGTAACTGCACGGTCAGCCTGATGCTGATGGCGCTGGGCGGCCTGTTCCGCGAAAACCTCGTCGACTGGATGACGGCCATGACTTATCAGGCCGCATCGGGCGCGGGCGCGCAGAACATGCGTGAACTGTTGTCGCAGATGGGCACGCTGCACGGTGCGGTGAAGGACGAACTCGCGAACCCGTCTTCGGCGATTCTCGACATCGACCGTCGCGTTCTGAATGCGATGAACAGCGACAGCATGCCGACCGACCACTTCGGCGTGCCGCTTGCGGGCTCGCTGATTCCGTGGATCGACAAGGATCTCGGCAACGGCATGTCGAAAGAAGAGTGGAAGGGCGGCGCGGAAACCAACAAGATTCTCGGCAAGCCGGCCATGGGCATGCCGGGTTCGATCCCGGTGGACGGCCTGTGCGTGCGGATCGGAGCGATGCGCTGCCACTCCCAGGCTCTTACGATCAAGCTGAACAAGGACGTGCCGCTCGACGAAGTGAACAGCATCCTCGCGTCGGGCAACGACTGGGTCAAGGTCGTACCGAACGAGCGTGAAGCGTCGATGCGCGATCTGTCTCCGGCGGTCGTCACCGGTACGCTGACGGTGCCGGTCGGCCGCGTGCGCAAGCTCGCGATGGGCGGCGAATATCTGTCGGCCTTCACGGTCGGCGATCAACTGCTGTGGGGCGCGGCTGAACCTCTGCGTCGTATGCTTCGCATTGTGCTCGACAAGTAAAGTAAACTACGCGCTCACGACGCGTAGACAACTCAAGAAGCGTCGCGCTTGCGCGGCGCTTTTTTCATTGTGTGCTCCGATCATCTTGTCTCTTTCCACTCGCAAAATAGGCTGCGCGCTGATGCGCCAGGAGTCCCGATGAACTTTCGACGTTCCGCTCTTCGGGCTGTGTCCATTCGTCACGATAAGCGACGATTGAGGAGCCGTCCGGCCGCGATGGCCGCAGCTGCCGCTTTTGCTCTCGCGCTGCTCGTCGGTGGCGCAGGCAATTCGTTCGCCGCGCCGGCCGGTACCGCGAGCGCGCCGGATGCGGCTTCCACTTCCGTGAGTGTCGCCGTGGGCAGTCGCTACACGGTACACGCTGGACAATCCCTGAACGATGTCGCGATCGTTATCACCCAGTCGCATGACCGGGCCGTACTCGTGCGCGCGACGCGTGCCCTGTTCGACACGAATCCTGCGGCGTTCATGAATCACGATCCGAGCCGGCTGCGTGTGGGCGCGGTATTGATCGTGCCGGCGCTCGATGCGTCGGGGGCGTTAGCGGCTTCGTCGACCGCGGCTGCGGCGGGGGCGTCGGAGTCTACGGCGGTTACTGCCGCTTCCGCGTCGACGGCGGCGTCGGCAGCAGCGGCGGCTAGCGCGGCGAGCGCTGTCGCGCAGCTCAACGCGGCCGGCGCAAGCGCGGCCAGTGCCGCGGCTCAAGCAACAACATCGGCCGCACCGGCGGTCTCCGGCACGGCCAGTGCACCGGTCGCTGCGAGCGCGGCAGTATCGACTGGCGCGGCGGCGGGTGGCGTGGTTTCGTCCGCGCCGGTGGCGAGCTCCCCCCCAGTAGCGACGAGCGGCGCGCAGGAATGGGCCGGATCGATCCAAGCGCCGGCGAGTGTGCCTGGCGGACAAGCGCCGTCGACCGCCACCACGGCCGCGCAGTCAGCCTCGCAGCCGCATCCGCAGGTGTCGAGTCTGCAGCAATTGCTCGCGCTGAAAAATCGCGTCCTGATGGAGTTGCAGAAGCACGGTATCGGCGGAGCGCCCGTCGCCTCGGGCCCCGCGCCGGTGAGCGCTGCGCAGCCGAGTGCGAGTGGTTCAGCGCCGACGATCGCCACAGCACCGGCGCCCGCGAACGTGGCGACGTCGCCGTCGAACGAAGGTGGCTTGTCCCAGCGTGGCCTGAGCATCGCGGCGGCGGTGGGTGCGGCGCTGGTCGTTCTGCTCGCGGCTCTGCGCATGGGTCGCCGCAAACGCGAAAAGATGGCCGCGGCGCGCGCTGCCGAGGCAACTGATGCCGACACGGCGAGAACGGCGACCGCGCCGACGGCGGTGCCGGAAGGTTCGGACGCGCAAGACCAAGAGGCTGCACAGCAGGCGGCTGCGGCGGCAGTGGCAGAACGCGCTGCTGCGGAACGTGCTGCAGCCGAGCAGGCGTCGGCAGAACGTGCGGCGGCAGAGCAAGCGGCATCAGAACGAGCAGCGGCCGAGGAGAAGGCGGCAGCGGAACGCGCAGCAGCCGAGCGAGAAGCGGCGCGTGTTGCGGCGGAACGTACGGAAGCGGAACACGCAGAGGCGGAACGCATCGCTGCCCGGCAAGCGGCTGCGGAAGAGGAGGCGCTGCAAGCAGACCATCCACCACAACCGGGCACTCCCGAACCCGTCGCACCGACGGCACAACCCGTTGGCATGCCGCCCTCGAGCGAAAGCGCAGCGTCCACTGAACCACCGGCAGTCAGCCCGACTCACGACGAAGTCTTGCACGCAGCGGCCACCGCCGCCAACCTCGCCGCCGCGGCAGAACTCGGCGCCGAAGCGTTGCCGCTGGGGCCGCTCGAGCCGGCCACCGGCGAAACGCAGGACGAGCACGCGCATCGTCTGCAATGGGACGACGAATCCTCAGAAAGCCCGACGGCAGATAATGCGGCAGGCACCGCTACAGGCGCGAGCCCAAGCCCAACAGAAACACCCTCGAGCACACCGCACACCGCGACGGCCGAACCGCAGACTTCCTTAAACGTTCCACCTCCAGTGATCGATTTCACGCAACACCAGACCGAACAGCCCGCCACCACGTCGTTCGGTCAGCCGTTCAGCGACATCCCGGCACCGCCGCAACCCTCGCCGTCCGTACCGACCGAGTTCCCGCGCGACGCCGTCGACGCGTTCAGCAGCCTGAACATGCCGCTGCCGCCGCGCATCGAAGTGCCCACAGTCAGCGACGCGGAGCGTTCCACGTCGCTGTCGACGCAACCGGTCGCATCGCCCGATACGACCGCGCAGCAGGCCTTCGGCGCCCATGACCTCAACGACGACGCTCCGCACATCGCCGATCAGATCGCCGCCGGCACCGCAGGCCACGGCGCCGTAGCGGGTCTCGGCGCGGCGGGCTTCGGTGCGCTGAAGCTCGACTTCGACCTCGAATTGCCGCCGAGCCCGGCGCAGCCGTTGCCGGCCTTCACGCCCGCCGATCTAGGCCGCATCGCGCGCAACAAGCTGGAGCTGGCCTCCGAGTACATTGAACTCGGCGATCTCGCCGGCGCGCGCGCGCTCATCAACGAAGTGATCGAAGCGAACGATCCAGCTACGCGCACCGAAGCCCGCGCGTTGCTTTCGACTCTCGCACCGCTGTCGTGAAGCGCATTGCATTAGGCGTGCAGTACGACGGCGCTGCGTTCGCCGGCTGGCAGTCGCAACCGCATGGCAACACGGTCCAGGACGAGCTCGAACGAGCGCTGCGCGAATTCACGCGTACGCCCGTGCAGACCGTCGTGGCCGGCCGCACCGACCGCGGTGTGCACGGCCTCGGCCAGGTCGTGCATTTCGACACTGAACTCGATCGCGTCGATATCTCCTGGGTGCGCGGCCCGAACGCGTTCCTGCCGAAGACGATCGGCGTGCAGTGGGCCAAGCCGATGCCCGACGACTTCCACGCGCGTTTCTCGGCGTTCGAACGGACCTACTACTACGTCCTGTACGTCAACCCGGTGCGCTCGCCGATGCTCACGACGCGCGCCGGCTGGGTGCACACACCGCTTGACGTCGACGCGATGCGCTCGGCCACCGCGCACCTGATCGGCGAGCATGACTTTTCGGCGTTCCGGTCGTCGCAATGCCAGTCGAAAACGCCGTTCAAGCATCTGTATCAGATCGACGTCAAACGACAAGGCAACTTCGTGCATTTCCGCTTTCGCGCGAACGCGTTCCTGCACCACATGGTGCGCAACGTGATGGGCTGTCTGATCGAGATTGGCAGCGGCCGCCGCCCGGCGGCGTGGATGGCCGACGTACTGGCGAGCCGCCGCCGCGATTGCGCGGCGCCGACCTTCATGCCCGACGGCTTGTATCTCGCGCAAGTGGGCTATCCTGAGCAATTCGGCGTGCCCGCCCCGGCGACGGGCAGCGTGCCGTGGAGCAGCATATGGATCGAGCAACCGGAAACATGAAAGCAGCAGAAAACTCCGCCACCCAGGCCGAGGCCACCGCCCCGCAAAGCGTGCCGCACCGCACGCGCATCAAGCTGTGCGGACTGTCGAAACCCGCCGATGTCGACCACGCAATCAGCCTCGGAGCCGACGCGATCGGCCTCGTTTTCTATCCGCCCAGCCCGCGCTCGGTGAACGTCGCGCAAGCGGTCGAACTCGTGCATGGCGTGCCGCCATTCGTGTCGGTCGTCGGTCTGTTCGTCAATGCGACGCCAGATTGGGTCCGTGAAGTCGCGAGCAACGTGAACCTGACGTTGTTGCAGTTTCACGGCGACGAGACGCCGCAGCAGTGCGAGACGCTTGCCGGCGTTGCGGGTTTGCCTTGGTTGCGGGCGTTGCGGGTTGCGGCGGATACTCAACCCGCCGATTTGGTAAAATCAGCTTTCAACTATTCAGCAGCCAGTGGCCTTCTATTCGACACCCATGTCGAAGGCTACGGCGGCGGTGGAAGGGTTTTCGATTGGTCACTTATTCCAGCAGAGCTCGCGCATCGGGCCGTTTTGAGTGGTGGGTTGAACGCGCAAAACGTCAGTGATGCGATCCATCGCGTGCGCCCGTACGCGGTCGATGTCTCGAGCGGCATCGAAGTACCGGGCGCCAGGGGCGTGAAGGATCACGCCCGGATGGCTGCGTTCGTACGCGCGGTGCGCGCGGCGGACGCCGAATGATTCAGGCTCGCGAGTGCTTTCCGATGAAAGCGGCGAGCCATTCTGTGAAGAGTGATCACCATGTACAACTTGCCTGACGAAAGAGGCCACTTCGGCCAGTTTGGCGGCGTGTTCGTCGCCGAAACGCTGTTTTCCGCGCTCGACGAACTGCGCCAAGCGTACGAGAAATATCAGAAAGACGCGGAATTCGTCGCCGAGTACGAGCGCGAACTGAAGCATTTCGTGGGTCGCCCCTCCCCGATTTATCACGCACGCCGCTGGAGCGAATTGCTCGGCGGCGCACAGGTTTACCTGAAGCGCGAAGACCTGAATCACACCGGCGCACACAAGATCAACAACGTCATCGGCCAGGCCTTGCTCGCCAAGCGCATGGGCAAGCCGCGGGTAATCGCGGAAACCGGTGCTGGTCAGCACGGGGTTGCCACCGCGACGATCTGTGCGCGCTTCGGTATGGAGTGCGTGGTCTATATGGGCGTCGAGGACGTACACCGTCAGGCCGCCAACGTGTACCGCATGAAGTTGCTCGGCGCGACCGTCGTACCGGTCGAATCGGGTTCGCGCACGCTGAAGGACGCGCTGAACGAAGCGATGCGCGACTGGGTCACCAACGTCGAAAACACCTTCTATATCATCGGCACGGTCGCGGGCCCGCATCCGTATCCGATGATGGTGCGCGATTTCCAACGCGTGATCGGCGACGAATGCCGTGTGCAGATGCCTGAACTCGCCGGTCGCCAGCCGGACGCCGTGATCGCGTGTGTGGGCGGCGGTTCGAATGCGATGGGGATTTTTTATCCGTACATCGAAGACAGTTCCGTGCAGCTGATCGGCGTCGAAGCGGCCGGCGACGGTATCGAAACGGGTCGTCACGCGGCCTCGCTGATCGGCGGGAGTCCGGGTGTGCTGCATGGCAACCGTACCTACCTGCTGCAGGACGAAGACGGCCAGATCATCGAGACGCATTCGGTGTCGGCGGGCCTCGACTATCCGGGCGTCGGGCCGGAGCATGCGTGGCTAAAAGAAAGCAATCGCGCGCAATATGTCGGCATCACCGATGAAGAAGCGCTGAAAGCATTCCACGATTGCTGTCGCATCGAGGGCATCATTCCCGCGTTGGAGTCGAGCCACGCGCTCGCCTATGCGGCGAAGCTCGCGCCGACCTTGTCGAAAGACAAGATTCTGCTGGTCAACCTGTCGGGCCGCGGCGACAAGGACATGCACACGGTCGCCGAGCGATCGGGTATCCAATTCTGAGCCGCGACGATGCGCGACGAGTTCGACGAGCCGCAGCCGGCGATTGAAACGGCGAATCCGGACGCCGAAGTATCGGCGGGCGCGGCATCCGCACCGTTGGTGGCGCAGGTGCCGGCCGGCATTCAGCTGTTGAACCGCGATTTTCTGACCGATGTAGCGAACATTCCCGACGGGTCAATCGACCTGATCGTCTGTGATCCGCCCTATGGGCTCGGGAAGGACTACGGCAACGATTCGGACATGCGTACGGGCGAGGAATTTCTCGTCTGGACGCGTGGCTGGCTCGAGCTCGCCGTCCCGAAGCTCAAGCCGACGGGTTCGCTCTACATCTTCTGCACGTGGCAGTACGCGCCGGAAATCTTCAGCTTCCTGAAGACCAAGCTCCTGATGGTCAACGAAATCATCTGGGACCGGCGCGTGCCGAGTATGGGCGGCACTACGCGTCGCTTCACCTCGGTGCACGACAACATCGGTTTCTTCGCGGTGTCGAAGGACTATTTCTTCGATCTCGACCCCGTCCGCATTCCGTACGATGCAGTCACGAAGAAGGCGCGTTCGCGTAAGTTGTTCGAGGGAAGCAAGTGGTTGGAGCTTGGCTATAATCCGAAGGACGTCTGGTCGGTCTCGCGTCTGCATAGGCAGCATGCCGAGCGCGTCGCGCACCCCACCCAGAAACCCCTGGAAATCGTCGAGCGAATGGTGCTGTCCAGTTGCCCGAAGGGCGGTCGTGTGCTCGATCCGTTCATGGGCAGCGGCACTACCGCGGTCGCTTGCGTTCGTCATCAACGCGAATTCGTCGGCTATGAGATCAACGAGAGCTATTGCGCAATAGCGCGCGAGCGGGTCAGCGTCGCCGCTACGCCTGCTGCTCCGCGCCGGACCCGAGCTAAGTCGAAAGTGCAGCCGTCGACCGAAGTGCAGTGAAAAGCGCTAAATCCGCGACTAAGTGCGCTGAAAAGCCCGCTCCGAAGAGCGCGCAGTAGCCCTAATTCGAGAATACTTCCATGTCCCGTATCAAGAACACGTTTGCTGCGCTGTCCGCCCAAGGTAAGAAAGGCTTGATTCCGTTCATGACCGCCGGCGACCCGGACCCGGCTCGCACGGTCGAATTCATGCATGCGCTCGCCGCGGGCGGCGCGGATGTGATCGAACTGGGCGTCCCGTTTTCGGACCCCATGGCCGACGGCCCGGTGATCCAGCAGTCGTCCGAACGCGCGCTCGCGCGCGGAGTATCGCTGCGTCACGTGCTGGCTGATGTCAAACGCTTCCGTGAAACTGACGAGAAAACCCCGGTCGTGCTGATGGGCTATGCCAATCCGATCGAACGGATGGGCGCCGAGGTTTTTGCGAAAGCCGCGAAGGAAGCCGGTGTCGACGGCGTGCTGGTGGTCGACTATCCTCCTGAAGAGTGCGCAAGCTTCGCGCAACAGATGCAAGCTGCCGGCATCGATCCGATATTTCTGCTCGCACCGACCTCTACCGACGAACGTATCGCCGAAGTCGGCCGGATTGCTAGCGGCTACGTCTACTATGTGTCGCTGAAAGGGGTCACCGGCGCGGCAAATCTGGACGTTTCCAGCATCGCGAGTAAAATCCCGGCCATCAAGTCGCGCGTCCCCCTGCCGGTGGGCGTCGGTTTCGGCATTCGCGACGCGCAAACGGCGCGCGCGGTGGGCGAAATAGCCGACGCCGTCGTGATCGGCAGCCGTATCGTCCAATTGCTCGAACAGGCGGCGCCCGACGCCGCTGCCGAGACGCTCACGCGTTTCGTCGCCGAAGTGCGGGCGGCGCTCGATAGTGTCGCGACTGCCCGATAACAGTTATTTTTGTCGCGGTAGCGTGGGCGGCGGGCTCGTCCCGCCGTTCGCGCGACTGCTGACCCAGAAGGATTCCTATGAGCTGGCTCGATAAGCTGCTGCCGCCAAAAATCAAACAAACCGACCCGAAGAACCGCAAGGGAATTCCGGAAGGCCTGTGGATCAAGTGCCCGTCATGCGAAGCCGTGCTGTACCGCAACGACGTCGAGGCCAATCTGCATGTTTGCCCGAAGTGCGACCATCACATGCGCATCGGCGCGCGTGAGCGGCTCGACAGCCTGCTCGATCCGGAAGGCCGCTACGAAATCGGCCAGGAAATCGTTCCGGTCGATGCGCTGAAGTTCAAAGACAGCCGCAAGTACCCCGAGCGCCTCAAAGAGGCGATGGATGAAACCGACGAGACCGACGCAATGGTCGTGATGGGCGGCGCAATTCACACGCTGCCGGTCGTCGTGTCCTGTTTCGAGTTCTCGTTCATGGGCGGCTCGATGGGTTCGGTGGTCGGCGAGCGATTCGCGCGCGGCGCGCAGAACGCGCTCGAACAGAAAGTGCCGTTCATCTGCTTTACCGCTTCGGGCGGCGCGCGGATGCAGGAGAGCCTGCTGTCGTTGATGCAGATGGCGAAGACTACCGCCATGCTCACGAAGCTGGCCGAAGCCAAGCTGCCGTTCATCTCGGTGCTGACCGACCCGACCATGGGCGGCGTGTCCGCGAGTTTCGCGTTCCTCGGCGACGTCGTGATCGCCGAGCCGAAGGCGCTGATCGGTTTCGCCGGTCCGCGCGTGATCGAACAGACTGTGCGCGAGAAACTGCCGGAAGGCTTCCAGCGCGCCGAGTTCCTGCTGCAGAAGGGCGCGATCGACATGATCGTCGACCGTCGCAAGCTGCGCGAAGAAATAGCGCAATTGCTGGCGCTGCTGAGCCATCAACCGGCGGACGCGGTCGCGTAAGAGCCGGGCAGACAAGCAACCAAAAATAGCGCGCCGCGTGAGCAATCAAGCGGCGCGCTGTCATTTCCGGGATAATTACGGTCGCCTGCGAAGCCGCAGTGTTTGAAACCGAAGCTGACGTGGCTCGAGGTGCGGGTTTGTGCGCATAAACCGCGCGGCGTCTTCCGCTCGTGACCAGTACCGCCCGCAGCACGGCAGATCCGAACCACCGCGACTGACTCAAGATTCACCCGATGACGACATTCCCCACCCTCGACGCGTGGCTCACGCACCTTGAATCCGCGCATCCAGTCGGCATCGACATGGGTCTGGGCCGCATCTCCCAGGTACGCGATGCGATGCAGCTGTCGTTCGCCTGCCCGATCATCACGGTCGGCGGCACGAACGGCAAAGGCTCGACCTGCGCGATTCTCGAAGCGATCCTGCTGCGCGCGGGCTATACGGTTGGCTGCCACACATCGCCGCATCTGCTGTCGTTCAACGAGCGAGCGCGCATCAACGGCGCGATGGCAAGTGACGCTGATCTGCTGCCGCACTTCGAAGCCGTCGAAGCCGCGCGCCTAAGCCTCGCCGAACCGGTTACGCTGACTTATTTCGAATTCACGACGCTCGCGATCATGAGGCTGTTCGCGTCGCGCGGCCTCGACGCGGTGATTTTCGAAGTCGGCCTCGGCGGCCGTCTCGACGCGGTCAATGTCGTCGATACCGACTGCGCGATCATCACGAGCATCGATCTGGATCACACCGACTACCTCGGTGACACGCGCGAAAAAATCGCCTTCGAAAAGGCCGGGATTTTCCGCCCCGGCAAGCCGGCGATCTGCGCGGACCCGATGCCGCCGCAGTCGCTGATCGATCATGCGGAAAAGATCGGCGCGCAATTGTGGCTGTTCGGCCGCGATTTCCGTTATGAAGGCCAGGCCGGCAGCGAGCGCCAGCAGTGGAGCTACGTCGGCCCGACGCTGCGGCGCTCGGCACTCGCGTATCCGTCGCTGCGCGGCGCGAATCAGCTGATCAACACGTCCGCGGCGCTCGCCGGGCTCGAAGCGTTGCGGGACCGTCTGCCGGTGTCGGCGCAGGATATCCGGCTCGGCATCGCCAACGTGGATCTGCCGGGCCGCTTCCAGGTGTTGCCGGGCAAGCCGTCCATCGTGCTCGACGTCGGCCACAATCCGCACGCGGCGGCGGTGCTCGGACAGAACCTCGGCAATATGGGCTTTTTCCCGTACACGTACGCCGTGTTCGGCGCGATGCGCGACAAGGACATCGCGGGCATCCTCAATCATCTGAAAGGCGAGATCGATCATTGGTGCGTGACCGATTTGCCGACTCCGCGCGCTGCGTCCGCGCAGGAGCTGGAAACCGCGTTGCGTGAGCTGGGCGTGGAAGACGGCACCGACAGCAGCGTCAGGCGTTTCGCGACGCCCGCACAGGCTTTCCAGGACGCGCTTAAGCGTGCGTCAGAGAATGATAGAATCGTGGTTTTCGGCAGTTTCTATACGGTAGCGGGTGTGATGGCCTACCGGAAATCGCAGCAACACTGAGCGGGCGCCAGGCTCGAACCAAGCGATTCATGGGAATTTTCTCGTTCGGCAAGAAAGACGACGCGCCCAGCCGGCGCGGCGCAAACACCAGTTCCAATCGGGCCGCCCGGGGCGAGCGCGTCGAGCGGCGCACCCGCCGCAGCGAGCGCACCGTCGATGCAGACGCCATGCTGCTTGACCCCACGCTGCCGGAAAAGCAGCGCGCGCGCCGCCGGCTCGTCGGCGCAATTGCAATGGTCGTCGCGGCGGTGATCATCCTGCCGATGGTGCTGGACTCGCACCCCAAGCCCGTCACCGACGACATCTCGATCGACATTCCGAGCCGGCCCGCGCCGAAGCTCGCCAAATCCACCGCCAACGAAGACGTGCAAGCCGGCGTCGCGCCGGACAATCCGCCGGCAGCCGACGCCGGCATTGCCGCGTCCAGCCTCGCGCCCGCAACGACCGCGGCGACCACGGCAGCGGCGTCGGCCTCCTCCGCGAAGCCGGCCCAATCGACTCAATCGACCGCAGCGAAGCAGGGCGCGACCCCGTCCGCGTCAACGGGCACCGCGAGCGCCGGCGTATCCAAATCCGCCGCGAAGCCGCAAGCCGAGTCGCTCGCACCCAACACCGCACCCGCTGCCGCCGCCAAACAGACGAAGGCACCCGCGGCTACACCGTCACAGTCTGACGACGACACGAACACGGCCGCCGCCAGCGCGGATGCGAACTCCGGCACACCGGCTTCGCCGCCGGGCAACCGTTTCGCGGTGCAGCTTGGCGCCTTCGCGAACGAAGCGAGCGCGCGCAATTGGGCCACGAAGTTGAAAGCGGCGGGTGTGCCCGCATATACCGAACACAAGAAGCAGGCTGACGGCTCGACGCTGACATTGCTGCGGGCCGGCCCGTTCGCCGATCGTGCTGCGGCGACCGCGGCGATCGCGAAGGTTCGCGAGGCGGGTCTCGTGCCTGGTTCGAACGGCAGCAGTACGCAGTAAGCGAGCGATGTTCACTGCCTTCGACTACGCTGTAATGGCGGTGATCGGCTTGTCAGCGCTGCGAGGCGCCTGGCGCGGGTTGCTGTCGGAGCTGTTTGGTTTGATCGGCTGGGTCGCGGCGTTTCTGCTGGCGTGCGAGTTCGTGGGCTACGTGGTCCCGTATATCCCGTCCAAGTGGCCGGGTGGCGCGTTGACCCAGTGGCTGCTCGCTTTCTCGCTCGTGGTGATCGGCGTGGTGCTGGTCGCGAGCGTGGTGAGCGCACTGCTCAGCCGCCTCGTGCAGGTCACGGGGCTGGGCGGTGCGGACCGCTCGCTCGGTTTGATGTTCGGCCTCGTGCGCGGGGTCGTTCTGGTGCTGATTCTGGTCGCCCTCGCCGGCTTGACCGAACTGCCCAAAGAGGAATTCTGGCGCAATGCGTTGCTTCGTCCGTATGCGGTCGAGGGTGTACGCGCAATGAAACCGCTGCTTCCCGAGGCGCTCGCCGCATACGTTCATGTGGACGATCCGGGCGCTCCGAGCAACGCGCAACAGGACTCCGGCGCACACCGGTTGCCTTGACGTCGTAGCGCGTCTCGTCGTATCACGGCGCGGACGCGGTCGCAGGCACCGGTCGCCATCTAGAATTTCGTACCTTTGAAGGACATGCCATGTGCGGCATCGTAGGCGTAGTTTCCCACTCTCCGGTCAACCAGCTGATCTATGACAGCCTGCTGCTGCTGCAGCACCGCGGTCAGGACGCGGCCGGCATCGCAACCGCGAACGGCAGCAATTTCCACATGCACAAGGCCAACGGCATGGTGCGCGACGTGTTCCGCACGCGCAACATGCGCAGCCTGCCGGGCACGACGGGCATCGGTCAGGTCCGTTACCCGACCGCCGGTTCGGCATCGAGCGAAGAAGAAGCGCAGCCGTTCTACGTGAACGCGCCGTTCGGCATCATCCTCGCGCACAACGGCAACCTGACCAACTGGCAGCAGCTGAAAGATGAGATGTTCCGCATCGATCGCCGCCACGTGAACACCAATTCCGATACCGAAGTGCTGCTCAACGTCCTCGCGCATGAACTGCAACTGTCGAGTTCGGGTCTGCAGCTCGATCCGGCCGCGCTGTTCAAGGCGGTGGCCGGCGTGCATCGGCGGGTACGCGGCTCGTACGCGATCGTTTCGCTGATTGCCGGCTACGGTCTGCTCGGTTTCCGCGACCCGTTCGGTATCCGTCCGCTGTGCATCGGCAAGCAGGAAACGGCCGACGGCGTCGAGTGGATGCTGGCGTCGGAGTCGGTGGCGATCGAAGGCGTCGGTTTCGAATTCGTGCGCGACGTGCAGCCGGGCGAGGCGGTTTTCATCGACACCGAAGGCCAGCTGCATTCGCAGCAGTGCGCCGCAAGCCCGAGCTTGAACCCCTGCATCTTCGAACTCGTGTATCTGGCGCGTCCGGATTCGGTGCTCGACGGCGTGCCGGTCTACAACGTGCGTCTGCGCATGGGCGACTACCTCGCCGAAAAGATCAAGCGCGAGCTGCCCGACGTCGCGATCGACGTGGTGATGCCGATTCCCGATTCGTCGCGCCCGGCCGCGATGCAGGTCGCGAAGAAGCTCGGCGTCGAGTATCGCGAGGGCTTCTTCAAGAACCGCTACGTGGGCCGTACCTTCATCATGCCCGGTCAGGCGGTACGTAAGAAGTCGGTGCGCCAGAAGCTGAACGCGATGAACATCGAGTTCAAGGGCAAGAACGTGCTGATCGTCGACGATTCGATCGTGCGTGGCACGACCTCGCACGAAATCGTGCAGATGGCGCGCGACGCGGGCGCGAACAAGGTGATTTTCGCGTCGGCGGCGCCGCCGGTGAAATTCCCGAACGTCTACGGCATCGACATGCCAACGCGCGGCGAACTGGTCGCGCACGGCCGCACGGACGAGGAAGTCGCGCGCATGATCGGCGCGGATCACCTTGTGTATCAGGACGTCGATGCGCTGAAGCAGGCGGTGCGCGACATCAACCCGGCGCTGAAGGAGTTTGAAGCGTCGTGCTTCGACGGCAACTATGTGACAGGCGACGTCACGACCGAATACCTCGACCGCATCGAAAGCGCGCGTCTCGCGCCGTCATCCCAGTCGGACCGTGACGCCGCAAGCGACGCGATCGACGGTGGCGGTCCGGCACGTTCGCAGCTGCATCTGCAACTGTCGGTCGGCTGAGCACACATCAGCCCTAGCCCAGCGTCCCCGACGTGAAGCCCGCTTATGCCGTCGCACAAGCGGGCTTTTTCGTTGCTGCCATTGTGGTTACCCGCGGGTTGCGGTGCCGGGTAGCCGGCGAAGCGGCCTTCGAGACAGCCACGAAACATTGAAAATCAGAACAACATGGACGCCCCCCAAGACTTCGGCTTCGACACGCTGGCCGTCCGTTCGGGCACCGCGCGCAGCGACTTCAACGAGCACTCGGAAGCGATTTTCCTGACTTCGAGCTTCGTGTTCGCGAGCGCCGCCGACGCCGCCGAGCGCTTCAAGAACTCCGAAGACTACTTCACGTACTCACGCTTCACGAACCCGACCGTCTCGATGTTCCAGGACCGCCTTGCCGCGCTCGAAGGCGGTGAAGCCTGTATCGCGACGGCTTCGGGCATGGCCGCGATCATGTCGGTCGTGATGTCGACGTTGCAGCAGCCGCTGAAACTCGGCGCGGATGTCGTCATGCATTCGGCGACCAAGTTCCTCGACGGCCAAGGCCGCGTGCTCGGCGGTGCGCTGGTCGGCTCCAAGCAATTCATCATGGAAAAGGTGTTCCCGTTCGTGCGCAGCGCCGGGCCGACGCTGTCCGCGTTCAACGCGTGGGTGCTGTTGAAGGGCATGGAAACGCTGTCGCTGCGCGTCGAAAAACAGTCGGCTAACGCGCTCGAAATCGCGCGCTGGCTGGACTCGCATCCCGCCGTGAATCGTGTCTTTTATCCGGGGCTCGAATCGCACCCGCAGCACGCGCTCGCGAGGCGTCAGCAGAAGTCGGGCGGCGCGATCCTGTCGTTCGAGTTGAAGGGCGACACGCCCGAGCAGATGCGCGCGAATGCATGGCGCGTGATCGACGGCACGAAGGTCTGCTCGATCACCGGCAACCTCGGCGACACGCGTACGACGATCACGCATCCGGCAACGACCACGCACGGCCGCATTACGCCCGAAGCGCGCGCGGCGGCGAGCATCAGCGAAGGTCTGATCCGGCTTGCGGTGGGACTCGAAAACGCCGGTGATATTCGTGCGGATTTGCAGCGTGGTCTCGAAGGCTGACGAGCAACGCGCTTAACTGCCTCGGAGCCCTTATCGGTGCGTTGTATGCTCTCAGTGCCGCAACGCGCGCCACTGCCCGGGCGCCAGCCCAAAACGCCGCGTGAACGCATGCGTATAAGCGCTTTGATCGCCGAAACCGATCTCGAGCGCGATATCGGTCAACGAAAGACGCGGGTCCGCAAGCAGCGTGATCGACGTGTCGAGCCGCAGCCGCTGCAAATAGCGATGCGGCGTCTCGCCGAACGCATCGACAAACAGTTGATGGAAACGCCGCATGCCGAAGCCGCAGTGCGCGGCGAGGTCCGCGATCCGCAGCGGCTCTGACAGATGCGCACGCAGCCAGCGGTCGATGCGCGCAACATCGAGCCCCACGGGGTTCGCCTGCGCGCCGGCGAGCGTACCGGCATCGGCTACAAGCGCGGCGCCCAGACGCGCCGCGGCATCCCAATGGAAGCGGCGGTGACCGAAGGCACCCGCTTGCGCTTCGTCCGCCCCGTGCGCCGCGTGCGCGGCAATCCGATGCACGAGTTGTGCGAGCGACTCATCGAGCGTGACCGCCCGCGCGCGCTCGAACAGCCGCTCGGGCACCGCCAGCGACGCCGCTGGCAAATCGAGCACAAGCTGCCGGTTCGCGCCGACGCCCGCGTAATCGTGCCGCGCGCCGGCCGGGATCAACCATGCGGAGCCGGCGTCGATCTGCTGCGCAACGCCTTCTACCGCCATCACCATCGCGCCGTCGAGTCCGAGCACGACCTGATGAAAGTCGTGCACGTCCGACGCTTCGATCGCGCCATAGCAGCGCAGCGAAACGTTAGGGGCGGTGACGGCGGCGTGGCTCATCGCAACACTTAGGCGTAGCTCAGACCGCGAGCAGTTCGACGTCGAACACGAGCGTCGCGTTCGGCGGAATCACGCCACCCGCGCCGCGCACGCCGTACCCGAGCTGCGGCGGAATGGTCAGCTTGCGCTTGCCGCCGACCTTCATGCCTTGCACGCCTTCGTCCCAGCCCTTGATGACCATGCCGCCACCCAGCACGAACGCGAACGGGTCATTGCGGTCTTTGCTCGAATCGAACTTCTGGCCGTCGGTCAGCCAGCCGGTGTAGTGCACGGTCACGGTCTTGCCTGCCACGGCTTCGGCGCCGGTGCCTTCCACTAGGTCTTCGTATTTCAGGCCGGATGCGGTCGTCACAGTCGACATGCGTTACTCCTCGAATAAAAACGGAAAACCGACATTGTAGGCGCGTTGCCGCGGATCGCCGAATCTCGCCGCTCTCGCCGGGTTCCATGTGGCATACGAATTGCGTCCGGACTCGCTCCATGGCCACACTGGCCCGCCGGGACGGGATGCCTATAATGAGGCTTCCTTCCATCAACCAGCATTGCCTGAGAGGACTCGATCGTGACACCGTCACCCACAGGGACTGCTGGCACCCAGCCGGCGTCCGCCGACTTTGCCATCTCCGAACGCAGCGCGCTCCTGCGCGCGGAAGCCGCGTTGTTCATGCGCGATCATGTGCTGTCGCTGGTGTCGCACGACCTGCGCGGTCCGTTGAATGCAATTCACAGCTGGGCATATGTGCTCGAGCGCAAGCTCGACGCGAACGATCCCAACTCGCAGCGCGCGATCACCGGCATTCGCAGTGGCGTCGATCAGCAGGTGAAGCTTCTCGAGACGATCGTCGATGCGACCCGTGCCGAAACCAAGACGTTTGCGCTCACATACGAACCGTTTCCGCTGCATCCGCTGCTCGACGAAAGCGTCGAGGAAGTCCGCTCCGGCCTCGCCCGCGCACGCGGAGTCGAAGTGCGGCTCGACTCGCAGATCGCCACCGAGCAACTGAACGGTGATCGCGAGCGCCTTGCCGCCGCTCTATGGCTGATGCTGACGTTCGCCACCGAAGCGAGCGCGCGGGGCACCGAGGTCGTATTGTCCGCGCGCCCGGACAATGGCACATGGCACGCGAGCGTCACGTACGAGCCGAACGACGCGGCGTTGAACGACCCCGCGCTGCCGCACGTGCTCGAAGCGTTCGCGCGCAAGCAGGCCGGCGAGCCGCGTGAGGCGAAGCGCATCGCGTGGGTGTTCGCGCTGTGCAAGCGCGTCGCGGAGGCGCACGGCGGCAGCTTCGAGCAAAGCGATGCGACGCAGGCGGACAACGTCACGGCAACCCCGGCCACGCTCGTGCTGCGCGTGCCGTTTAGCGCGGCGGCGCTGAAATGAGTGCTGTGAGCAGATGCGTCAGCGCACGATTAACATTTCAGTGAGCTTTCAGCCTCTATACTGACAACTTTTGTTGCCGGAGCCCGTCGCTTTGATCCAGGTTGTCGCCCTTATCGGTGCATTGTTTCTGGTTGCCCTCAACGGCTTTTTCGTTGCCGCCGAATTCGGTCTGGTCAAACTGCGGCAGACCCGCGTGCAAAGTCTCGCCGACCGGCATGGCATGCGCGGGCGTCTGCTCGCGAAGGTGCACGGACAGCTCGACGCCTATCTGTCGGCCTGTCAGCTTGGCATCACGCTCGCGTCGCTCGGGCTCGGCTGGATCGGCGAACCGGCGTTCGCGCAGCTGCTGATGCCGCTTTTCGCCGTGATTGGCGTCGAGTCCGAGCGGCTGATCCACGGCATTTCGCTGTTCTTCGCGTTCTCGTGCATTTCGTTCCTGCATATCGTGGTCGGCGAACTCGCGCCGAAGTCGCTCGCCATCCGCGAGGCGGAGAAGATTTCGCTGTGGGCGGCAATGCCGCTGTACGGTTTCTACTGGGTAATGTACCCGGCCATCTGGGTGCTCAATACCAGCGCGAACACGGTGCTGAAGGCCGCGGGGCTCGATAGCGAGCACGGCCACGACTCGCATTACTCCACTGACGAACTGAAGCTGATCCTGCGCGGGCGCCGCGCGAACGTCGCAAGCGAACTGAGCGCGCCGGCCGGTGCGTACAGCCAGGACGAATGGAACACGATCGCGCATTCGCTCGATTTCTCGCGCATGACCGTATCGGACCTGATGCGGCCGTCGCATGAAATGGTCGGCCTGCGGCGCGACCTGCCGTTGCGCGACAACATGCAGGTGGTCGCGCGGCATCGCTTCAGCCGCTATCCGCTGTTCGAGGATGCATCGGGCGAGCGCGTGGCCGGCATGATCCATCTGAAGGACCTGCTGCTCGCGCGCCAGGCGGGCAGCACGCTCGATGACCTGTCGCGCTACGTGCGGCCCGTCCAGTACGTGAAGCCCGACATGCCGGCGCTGGAGCTATTCCGGCGCTTTCGCAAGGGCGCTCCGCATTTCGCGCTGGTCGGCCACAAGAACGCGAAGCCGATCGGCTTCCTGACGCTCGACAATCTGCTCGGCGCGCTGGTGGGGCAGATCCACGACGAGTTCCGTCAGGGCGACGCCGACTGGACGCGCATGGACGACGGCACGCTGATGGGCAAGGGCAGCTTGCCGGTGGTATCGCTCGAACGTGCGCTGGGCATCGACATCGACGAGGGCAAAGCCGAATCGGTCGGCGGCCTCGTGATCCAGGCGCTCAACGATCTGCCGGGCGAAGGGCAGCGCATCGAGTTCGAAGACTTCGACGTCGTGGTCAAGAAGATGAAAGGGCCGCGCATCGTCCTCGTGCGCGTGTACCCGAAGGTGTTCGACGACGAGGGCGGCTGAGACGCGAGTCAACCCGCGCCTCAAGCATTCCTGGCTACCTCAGCTTCGAGGCACCCCATCCTCCACCAGCACTGCGACCGGCATCGCGGCGAGCGCGTCGCGCAGCAACAGCACCCCGTGCTGGTCGACTTTCGGCGCAGCGGGGCTCAGCCAGTCGAACAGCGCGCGCGCCGACAGATCGGACGGCATCTCCACGGCAGTATCCGCCCATTGCTGCGGCTCGACGAAGGGCAGATCGGCGTGCTCGCGAAGCAGCCCTGCCGCCAGCCGGCTGGCAATCACCACCGCCCACGCATTGCCATGCCGCCGCGCAAACGCGATCACACTCGACGCCTGCGCGCCGCGCACCGTGAGCGGCAGATAGGTACCCTGACTCAGCAGCTCAGGCAGATGAGCGCGCAAGGCCAGCACACGCTGGATCACCGCGAGCTTCACGCGTCCGTCGCGCCAGTCCGCGAGAAATTCCGACGGCGGCGTTTGCGCTTGCGTCAGCCACGCCTCGCGTTTGGCGAAATCGACGGGCCGTCGATTGTCCGGATCGACGAGGCTGAAGTCCCATAGCTCGGTGCCCTGATAAAGATCAGGAATCCCCGGCGAGGCGAGCCGCAGCACCGTCTGCTGCAGACTGTTGAGCGCGCCCGCGCGGCCAATGCGCGCGACGAACGCCGATAACTCCTTCAGGAAGCCGTCGCGCCGCTGCGGCGCGAGGATGTCGAACAGGAACTCGCGGCAGCCGCTTTCATAGGCTTCGTCGGGCGCAAGCCAACTGGTTTGCAGCTTGGCTTCGCGCAGCGCCTTCAACTGCCATTGCGCGACGCGCTTGGCCAATTCCTTGACGCCGGCTTCGTCGTCGGCGCGCAGCTCCGGCGGCCAGCAACCCACCAGCGTTTGATACAGCATCGCCTCGGCGGCGGGGCCGGGCGCCCACGCGTCGCTTCTGTCCCGGCTCACGACGCTGATCGGCGTGCCGTCGAGCGCGCGGCGCTGCGGCGCATTCAACGTCGACCATGCACGCAACGTCGCGGCCCACTCGTCGGCGATCTCGCTGAGCACCGCGAGCCGCGCGCGCACGTCTTCACCGCGCTTGTGATCGTGCGTGGCGGTGGTGAGCATGGCATGCGGAAAACGTTGTGCGCGCTCTAAGTTCCCCGCGTGAAACTGCTCGACCGACAGCGCAAACTCGCCGGGGTCTGAGCCGACTTCGTTGCGCGACAGCAGACGTCCGTAGCGATAGCACGCGGTGTCTTCGATCGCCTTTGCGGCGAGCGGCGCGGTCAATTGCGAAAACAGCGTTTGCGCGCTGCGCCGCGAGGAACCCGTATGCGGCGGCGGGCCGCCGCTTTGCCCCTGCTGCTGCGATTGCGGGCCGCCACGTCCGGGCGGCGTCTCTTCGGCGCTGCCGCCAAGCCACGCGTTCACGCGCTCGAGCGCCACATGGTCTGAGCGCGGCAACGAAGCGTACGCGGCGGCGAGCGACTGCTCGAAATAGACGTTGTCGGTCGCGCAGCACAGACCGTTCTGCGGATACATGCGGTACACGGGGAAATGCACGGCCAGTTCGACCAGCACGCGGCGCAGTGTCGTGTACGTGAAGTCGCGCGTGTTCAGCGAATCGCGTGCGATCCGATGCAGCGCGCGCGCCGCGCGATCGAGTTCCGCGGAGAGGTTTTCCGCGAGAATCTTGCGACGCGCAGCGAGCGCTTCGTCGGCGAAACGTTCGCTGCGGCCCGTGAGTTCGGCCCACGTGCGGGCGAGCGGTTCGGCCCCGGCCGGATCGTGCAGCAGCGCGCCGACGTCGTTCATGAAGTCGTAGCCGGTCGTGCCGTCGACGGGCCAGTCGTCGCGCAACGGCTCGCCGCGGCCGAGAATCTTTTCGACCACCAGGTACGGCGCGGTGTCGCGCAACTCGCTGAGCCGTTGACGCACGCGCTGGCAGTACTCGCGCGGTTCGGCGAGCCCGTCGACGTGATCGATCCGCAAGCCGTCGACGAGCCCTTCGCGATAGAGGCGAAAGATCAGCGCATGCACCGCTTCGAACACCTCGGGCCGCTCGACGCGCACGCCGGCGAGCGCCGAGATGTCGAAGAAGCGTCGCCAGTTCACTTCGTCGGAGGCAGTGCGCCACCACGCGAGCCGGAAATGCTGCCGCTCGATCAGCCGATGCAGCCGGTCGCGTGTGACCGGATCTTCGGGCGCGTAAGTCTCCAGCACGAACTCGATCGCCGCATTGCCTTCACGCGCGACGAACTCGCGCAGCGCGTCGCGCGCCTCGGCGGCGCGCGGCTGATCGGCGGGCTGCGTGGTGAGTCCCTGAAAGCGATTGGCGAGCGTGCTCAGATCGGCGCGGTCGGCGCTTTGCAGGATCGCCGCGTAATCGACCGGGCAGACCGGAAATACGTGCGGACCGTAGCCGACATAAAAGCGCCCGCTGTCGGCCGCGAAATGCAGCCCGATGCGGCCTGCCGCCAGTTCGTCGCCGTACGGCGCGCCGAGCGCCGGCAGCAGCACCTTGCCGCGCAGCGCGGGATCGGGCGAATGCCAGTCGACGTCGAAGTGACGCGCATACGCGCTGTGGCGGCCCCATTCGAGAATGTCGAGCCACCACGCGTTGTTCGAACTGCCGACACCCATGTGATTCGCCACCACGTCGACGATGAGACCCATGTCGTGCGCGCGCAGCTTCTCGACGAGGCGCTTCAAACCCTCCTCGCCGCCGTATTCCGCGCTGACCTGGGTGTAGTCGACGGTGTCGTAGCCGTGCATCGAACCGGGCGCGGCAGTCGTGATCGGCGACGCGTACACATGGCTGATGCCGATCGCGGCGAAGTATTCGACGTAGCGCGCGGCGTCGTCGAACGTGAAGCCGCGATGGAACTGGAGGCGCAGCGTGGAGCGTGGGACGGTCATGGCGTGTCAGGCTCCGAAGAAGCGTTGGATGGAGGCGCTGCCGCGACATTCGCGGCAGCGCGGCGCGCGCGGTCGACGGCCAGCAGGCGGTCGGTGAACGTGGGGTCGTCGAACATCGCGTCGACGGGCAGCGTCATGCGGCGGCGCCAGTTCGGATGTTCGTCGATCGAGCCCGGCAGGTTCGGCTGCTCGGCGAGCGCAAGCAGATCTTCGAGCGGGAACATGACGAGCGAGCCAGGCGTCGCGGCGACGAACGCGAGCGCTTCGTCGACAGGCGCGTCGTCGTCGGCCGGCGCCGCGACGCCGGCCGCGGCCACGCCCGCTTGCTGGAATGCGCGCCACAAGTCAGCGCGCTCCCGCGCGCGCTCTTCGAGCGCCGCTTGCTCGGGATCGCGGCCGTCGGCGCGCGCCATCGTCTGGCCGATACGGTTGCGCCATCTGATGTCGCTGCCAAGCCACCAGCCCGCGACGGTCGGCAGATCATGCGTGGTCGTCGTGCCGACCGCGTAGCGGTCCCAATCGGCTGGCGCCTTGAAGCCGTGGCCGTCGGGCGAGCCTTCGAACCACAGCACGCGAATCCCTTCGATGCCGTGCTCGTCGAGCCGCTCGCGAAAACCGGCCGGCACGGTGCCGAGATCCTCGCCGATCACGATCGCGCGATGCCGCCACGATTCGAGCGCGATCAGCCGCAGCAGATCTTCGAGTGGATAGCGCAGATACGCGCCGTTGCGCGCGCTTTCACCCTCGGGCACGAGCCACAGACGCCGCAAGCCGAGCACGTGATCGATGCGGATGCCGCCGGCATGCGCGAACGCCGCGCGCAGCATGTCGATGAACGCGACGAATCCTTGCGTGCGCATTGCGCGCGGCGAGAACGTGGTGAGTCCCCACGATTGGCCGGCCTGGTTGAACAGGTCGGGCGGCGCGCCGACCGACACGCCCTGCAGCATGTCGTCGGGGTAGGACCAGGCGTGACTGCCGGCGCTGTCGCAACCGACCGCGAGATCGGCGATCAGGCCGATTGCCATGCCGGCTTCGCGCGCGGTGTGCTGCGCGTGCAACAAGCCGCGCGAGGCCAGCCATTGCAGAAACAGATGAAAGTCCACTTCATTGCGATGCGCGGCCGCGAACGCCTCGACTTCGGGGCTGCGAGGGTCGCGCAACGCGTCGGGCCAGTTGCGCCAATGACCGTCGCCGCCTTGCGCGAGTTGAGCGGCCTGTAGTGACTCGAAGCGCGCGTGATCTTCGAGCGCGCGCCCGGCCCGTTCACAGAAGCCATGAAATTCGAGCGCGCGCGGCGAGTGTTGCGGGCGCTCGTTCGCGTTGAACTGCTCGTACAACTTGCGCAACACCGCGAGCTTCAGCCGCGTCGCGTTGGGCCAATCGATCAGCGCCAGGTCCTCGTATTGAGACCGTGCGTTACCGGCTAGCGCCGATGCGCAAGCAGACGCGTCCGCGCCGAACACCGCCGCCGGATCGATATGCGTGACGTTGAGCCACAAGCGCGACGACGGCGCGTAGGGGCTAAAGCGCTCCGGCTGCGCGCTGAACATCGCGTGCGTGGGACTGACGGCGAGCGCGTGCGCGCCACGCTGCGCGCTGTGTCGGGCAAGCTGCGCGAGCGCCGTGTAATCGCCGATCCCGCCGTCGCCGGTGCGGCGCAAGCCGTAAAGCTGCGCGGCGATGCCCCACAGCGGCGGCACGGGCGGCGCGGCTTCTCGATCGCCTTCGCCGTCGTGCAGCGTGCGCCACGCGTCGGCGACGGTGTAGCAGCGCGGCGGGGCGACCGCGAGCGTCATGCGGTGGTCGTTGATCACGAGTGAGTGATAGCCCGCCTCGTCGATCGGCGCGAGCAACGCTTGCTCGCCCTTGGGCGCGGTGAAGCGGCCGTCGATGATCGCGCCGCTCTCCAGCTCGATCCGGTAATGGCTGCCCGACTTGACCGCGGCAGCAGGCAGCGCGATGCCGCGCCCAATCACCGCGGTCATGAGCGGCGGCAGCTTGCGGCCCGATAGTTCGGCCTCCAGATCAGTCGCGCTGTGGCGGATCTGCGTGGCGTTGCCGCACGGCAGACCCATGCGTTCGAGCAGCGTCGCGAGCGTGCTCTCGGGCACGTGCTGCGTGTTGTGGTGCGCGTCCCGCCATTCCACCTCGAAGCCTGCGCGGCTGGCGAGGGCGGCGAGCCTGTCGTTGGGGCGTCGGGTCGTCACGCGCGCTGCTCCTCTTGGGATGCGACGCGCGCATCGTGGCGGCTCGCGAATTCGTTGACATCGCCGCTCACCCACACAATGCACGCATGCGCCGGCAGCACCCGCGCGTCGGCCTGCTCGCGCGCGCGCGGCGGTGTTTCGAAAATGACCTTGCCGTCGGGGATGTCGTCGAACGCGACGTGCTGCTGCGACAGATTCAGCGCGATCGACAGCGTCTCGCCATCGCCGAGTTTCCAGCGCGCAATGAGCGCATTTGCGTCGCCGCCGCCGGTATCGCGCAGCACGGCCGCGCCGCGCGCCTTCGTATGTTGCAGGCGCGGCGTGATCAGCTTCGCGCGCACCGCGAGCGCAGACTTGTAGAAATGCAACCAGTCGAGCCGATCAGGCGTCGGCGTGGCGTCGGGCCCGGGTGGCGACGAAGCGGCGAAGGTCTTTTCGTCGTTGGGATCGGGAATCTGCGCGCGACGCTGTTCGTCGCTGAACGCGGCGAAGCGTGCGAATTCCCGGCGCCGACCTTCGCGCACGGCGTCGGCGAGGTCGCCGGTGTAATCGGTGAAAAACAGGAACGGCTGCGTCGAGCCGTGTTCCTCGTCCATGAACAGCAGCGGAATTTGCGGCGACAGCAACAGCAACGCGGTCGCGGCGCGTAGCGCGTCGTCCGTCGTCAGCGTGCGCAGACGCTCGCCGAAAGCGCGGTTGCCGATCTGATCGTGGTTCTGCAAGAACATCACGAACGACGTGGGCGGCCGATGCGCGCTCGCTTCGCCACGCGGTGCGCCATCGTGCAGCGGTGATGGCTCGCCCTGATATGCGAAGCCTTCGGACAGCACGCGCGCGAGCCGGCGAATCGGTTCGTTTGCATACGCGTGGTAATAGCCTTCGGTCTCGCCGGTCAGCAGCACGTGCAGCGTGTTGTGCGCGTCGTCGTTCCATTGCGCGTCGAAATGCGCCTCTAGCAGGCTCGCACTGTTGTGCTCGTTTTCCAGCACCAGATGCACATGGCGGCCTTGCTGCACGCGCGCGCGGATATGGTCCGACAGCTCGCGCAGCCACTCTGGATTGTCGATCGCGTGCACCGCATCGAAACGCAGACCGTCGAAACGATATTCGTTGATCCAGTAGACCGCATTGTCGGTGAAGAAGTCGCTGACTTCGCTGCGCTCGAAGTCGATCGCGGGGCCCCACGGCGTGTTCACCTCTGCGCGGAAAAACGGCTCCGCGTAAGCGTGCAGATAGTTGCCGTCCGGACCGAAGTGGTTGTAGACGACGTCGAGAAACACCATCAGGCCGAGACCGTGCGCAGTGTCGATCAGCGCTTTCAGTTCTTCGGGGCGGCCGTATGCGGAGTCGGGCGCATACGGCAGCACGCCGTCGTAACCCCAGTTGTGACGACCGGGAAAGTCGTTCAACGGCATCAGCTCGATCGCGGTGACGCCGAGCGCGGCGAGTTCGGGCAAGCGCTTGCGCACGCCCGCATAGCCGCCCATTGCGCCAACGTGCAATTCGTACAGCACCGTTTCTTCCCAGGGCCGGCCGTGCCAGTCGGTTCTTTCCCAGCGGTAAGCGCGCGGATCGATGACCTCGCTCGGACCGTGCACATCCTGCGGCTGGAAACGCGAGGCCGGATCGGGCACCAACAGTCCGTTGTCGAGCTGGAACCGATACAGCGTGCCCGCGCCACTCTCCACGGTGGTCTCGAACCAGCCGTTGCTGGTCGGCTCCATGACGTGCGCGCCTTGCGAGGGTCCATTTTCGATAACCACCTGCACGCTTTTGCACGACGGTGCCCAAAAACGGAACCGCGTTTGCGCTCGCGTGCCGCTCGCGCCGATCAACTGCGCGCTGAACGGCAGGCAATGCGCATGATGATGCGCGTGTGGATCAATCGGGCGTTCAGACATGTCTTCACCATTCGAATCTGCTACCCAGCCTGGATCGAAATGCGACGCGACGCAGCAGGCATTGCGTCGCAACATTCTTGCCACCCCGGTTGCATGGCGAGTTGACCTCGCTCAAACGGTTTTGCCGCGGCGCATCGCTCATTGCGAACCATCGCCGTTTGACTGCTGCGCGCCCGGATCGGGCGGCAGTGCGGTCAGGAGCCGCGGCCCGTGCTGTGCGCCAGCCTTCCAGCCCGCTTGCCAATCCGCTTCGCCGGTCGGCTGTGCGGCGAGTATCACGAGGCCGTGCGCGGCGACTTCGAACTCTGCGGTCGCGAGCCGCTGCGGCGCGCGTTCCGGGGTGGCCGTGTCCAACAGCACATGCCATTCCAGGTGCGGCGCGGGGGGCATGAACTGCAGCGGGTGCTCGTGGGCGTTGAGCATCAGTAACAATACTTCGGATTCGCCGTTCAGGCCCGGACCCGCGCGACGCAAAGTGAACGCGCGTCCCTCCGGGTCCTGCCACGCTTCGATTGTGAGCGGATCGCCGTGCTCGTCGAACCAGCCGACGTCGAACAGGCCAGGCAGTACTTCGCGGTCGCCAAACAGAAAACGCGTTTCGCGTAGCAACGGATGGCGCTTGCGCAACGCGATCACGCGCCCGACGAACTCGGTCATGCGCCGGCCTTCCTGCGAATCCGCGAGATCCCAGTCGAGCCACGATAGGTCGTTATCCTGACAATATGCATTGTTGTTGCCGCGCTGCGTGCGCAGGGCTTCGTCGCCGGCGAGCAGCATCGGTGTGCCGAGCGCGATCATCAGCGTCGCGATCAGCGAGCGCGACACGCGACGGCGCGTTGCGAGGATCGCGGGATCGTCAGTGGCGCCTTCGACGCCCCAATTGCGGCTGCAATTCTCGTTGTGGCCGTCGTTGTTGTCTTCCAGGTTGGCTTCGTTGTGCTTCTGCTCGTACGCGGTGACATCGGCCAATGTGAAGCCGTCGTGTGACGTGACGAAGTTGATCGATGCCCACGGCTTGCGATGCCGCCGGTTGAACACATCGGCCGAGCCGGTCAGGCGCGCGGCGAGATCGGGTCGCAGGCCCGCGTCGCCGCGCCAGAAGCGTCGCACGGTGTCGCGGAAACGATCGTTCCATTCGCTGAAGCCCGGCGGATGATTGCCGAGCTGATAGCCGCCGGGGCCGATGTCCCACGGCTCTGAGATCAGCTTGCGCTGCGAGAGCACCGGGTCCTGACGCAACGCGTCGAAGAAACCCGAACCCGGGTCGAAGCCGTGGCTTTCGCGCCCGAGCGTCACGCCGAGATCGAAACGGAAACCGTCGATGTTGAACGCGCTCGACCAGTAGCGCAGTGAATCCATCACCATCTGCAGCACGCGCGGATGCGGCAGATTGACCGTGTTGCCACAACCGGTGTCGTTGATGAAGTGACGCTCGTCGCCGGGAATCAGCCGGTAGTAGCTGGCGTTGTCGAGGCCGCGCCACGAAATGGTCGGGCCCATCTCGTTGCTTTCGCAGGTGTGGTTGTAGACCACGTCGAGAATGACCTCAATGCCCGCCGCGTGCAACTGCCGCACGGCAATGCGCATTTCGTCGAGCCTGTGCGTACTCAGATAGGTCGGCTCCGGCGCGAAGAACGCGGCGGTGTTGTAGCCCCAGTAATTGCGCAGACCGCGCCCCACCAGGAAGCGGTCGTTCAGAAACGCGTGCACGGGCAGCAACTCGACCGCGGTCACACCGAGCTTCAGCAGATGCTCGATGAACTCGGGCGTCCCGAGCGCCGCGAACGTGCCGCGTTCATGCTGGCGCAGATCGGCGCGCAGCATCGACGCGCCGCGCAAGTGCGTTTCGTAGATCACGGTCTCGCCCCACGGCACGTCGAGGCGCTTGTCGTGCGACGAGTCGAACGCCTCGTCGATCACGACGCACTTGGGCATCGCGGGCGCGGAATCGCGCCGGTCGATGGAAAGGTCCGCACGATTCGAATGCACGCGATAGCCGAACAGCGCATCGGACCAGCGAAACTGCCCGACGAGCTTGCGCGCATACGGATCGAGCAGCAGTTTGTGAGGATTGAAGCGATGCCCGAAATGCGGTTGATACGGCCCATGCGCGCGAAAGCCGTACGCAGTGCCCGGATGCGCGTTCGGCAGATAGCCGTGCCAGACCTCGTCGGTGCATTCGGGCATGGCGAAGCGGCGAATTTCCTTGCGGCCGGTGGAATCGAACAGGCATAGCTCGATTTTCTGTGCGTTCGCCGAGAACACCGCAAAGTTGACGCCCAGCCCATCCCAGCTCGCACCGAGCGGATATGGCGAGCCGGGCAGCAACCGGTCGGGCAGCGCATGCGACATGTTTTCCGTTGTCCCGTTCTGATTGTCGAGCTAGAGCCTCGGTCTGCCTGGGTCTTCATGCAACGGGCGCGCGGCGCGTGCCTCTCGCCGCGCGCCCGGTCTGCGGCACGTTTCCTTAGTCCGCGCGCAATACGATCGTTGCCAGCGGGGGCAAGGTCAGCGCAGCGGAATGCGGCCTGCCGTGGCTTGATACCTCGTCCGTGTGAATCAGCCCGCCATTACCCATGTTCGAGCCGCCGTACACCCCTGCATCGGTATTCAGCACTTCCGCCCAGCGTCCGCCGCGCGGCAGGCCGAGCCGATAACCGAGCCGCGGAACCGGCGTCATGTTGCTGATCACGACGAACTCCTGGCCCGCGCCGTCGGTGCGCCGATAGGCGAACACGCTGTTGTGGCTGTCGTCGCCGATCAACCATTCGAAGCCGCCCGGTTCGCTGTCGAGCAGATGCAGCGCAGGCTCGTTGCGATACAGGTGGTTCAGGTCGCGCACCAGCAACTGCACGCCGTGGTGGTTCGGATCATCGAGCAGATGCCAATGCGGCGAGCCGTCGTGGTCGAATTCCGCCATCTGCCCGAATTCGCCGCCCATGAACAGCAGCTTCTTGCCCGGGTGTGTCCACATGAAACCGAAGTACGCGCGCAGATTCGCGAACCGCTGCCAGCGGTCGCCGGGCATCTTGCCGAGCAGCGAGCCCTTGCCGTGCACCACCTCGTCGTGCGAAAGCGGCAGTACGAAGCGCTCGGAATACGCGTACACCATGCCGAACGTCATGTTGTGGTGGTGATATTGGCGATACACCGGGTCCTCGTGCATGTAATGCAGCGTGTCGTGCATCCACCCCATGTTCCACTTGAAGTCGAAGCCGAGGCCGCCATCCGCGACGCGCGCGGTGACGCCCGGCCATGCGGTCGATTCCTCGGCGACCGTGATCGCGCCGGGTGCGCCCGGCACATAGCGGACCTCGTGGTTCAGGCGCTTCAGGAAGGCGATCGCTTCGAGATTCTCGCGCCCGCCGTAGATGTTCGGCACCCACTCGCCGGCCGCGCGCGAGTAGTCGCGATACAGCATCGAAGCGACCGCGTCGACGCGCAATCCGTCGACGTGATAGCGCTTCAGCCACGCGAGCCCCGACGCGATCAGGAACGCGCTGACCTCGTGGCGGCCGAGGTTGTAGATCATCGTGTTCCAGTCCTGGTGATAGCCTTCGCGCGGATCGGCGTGCTCATAGAGCGGCGTGCCGTCGAAATCGATCAGGCCGTGCGCGTCGTTCGGAAAATGCGCGGGCACCCAGTCGAGAATCACGCCGAGCCCCGCCGCGTGCGCGCGATCGACGAACCGCGCGAACTGCTCGGGCTTGCCGAACCGCGCGGACGGAGCGAACTGCCCAAGTGGCTGATAGCCCCAGGAGCCGCCGAACGGATGCTCGGCGATCGGCAGAAATTCGATGTGCGTGAAGCCCATGCTCTTCGCGTACGGAATCAGCCGCTCGGCGAGTTCCTCCCAGTCGAGACCCCGCTGACCTTCCTCCGCGATGCGCAGCCACGACTCCGCGTGCACTTCGTAGATCGCGATCGGCGTGCGCGCGGTCTGCTTGCCGGCGCGCGTCTGGAGCCACTCGTGATCGCTCCACGGAAACTGCTCGATCTCGTCCACGTGCGCGACGATCGATGCGGTGCCCGGCGGCTTTTCCGACTGCATCGCGCACGGGTCGGCCTTCAGCGGCAGCGGATGGCCGTCGCGCGACAGCAGCTCGTACTTGTAGCGCGCGCCCGCGCCGACGCGCGGCACGAACAGCTCCCAAACGCCTGCCTGATGACGCAGCCGCATCGGATGACGGCGGCCGTCCCACGCATTGAAGTCGCCGACCACCGACACGCGCCGCGCATTCGGCGCCCACACGGCAAAGCGCACGCCCGGCACACCGTCGATGTCGACCGGCCGCGCGCCGAGACATTCGAGCACCGCGTACGGATCGCCTCGCGCGAGCCGTTCGAGCGGTTCGTCGCCGAGCACAGGACCATAGGAATAGGTGTCCTCGACTTCCTGAACGACGCCATGCCAGTCGATTCGCAAACGGTACGGCATCGCCGACGCGATGCGACCCGCGAAGAGGCCGGGACGCAACTGTTCGAGTTCGCCGAGCGTCGCGCCATCGGCGCGCGAAATCACGCTGACGTGCGCGGCGTTCGGCAGCAGCGCGCGCACGATCGGCCCGGCACCGGTCTGATGCAGCCCGAGCTGCGAAAACGGATCGGGGTGACGTGCTTCGACGAGCGCGTCGATATCGACGGGTTGAAGGCCTGCGGCCGGATCATGCTCACTCATAGTCGCCCTCCGCCGGGTTAGGCGGCGTGGCGGCGCCAGGCGCCTGGGTTGATGGATCGCCGTGCGGCGGCGCGCCGGTGTCGCCTAGCAGACGGCTCGTGAGCGCCGCGAGGCCGCGCACCGGCAAGCTCAGCCACGTCGGCCGGTTGGCCGCTTCGTAGCGAATTTCGTAAGCGGCCTTCTCGATCAGGAACAGATCGAGCAGCGCCTGCTCGGATTCCGCAGCGACGAGCGGCGTCGGCGACTGCGCGGCGGCCGCGCGGTATTCGGCCAGGAATACGCTGGTGGCGTGCGCGCGGAAGCGCTCGAACAGCGCACGCTTGCGACCGGCGGTTTGTTGCGGCGCGCTTTCGGTGGTCGACTGCGCGGCAGCGCTTGCATAGGACAGCGAACGCATCAGACCGGCCACGTCGCGCAATGGGCTCGATTTCTGGCGACGCTCTTCGAGCGAACGCGCAGGCTCGCCTTCGAAGTCGATCAGATAGGCGTCGCCATGAGCAACCAGCACCTGGCCGAGATGGAAGTCGCCGTGGATGCGGATGCGCAATGCGCCTGCGTCGTCCGGCACCAGCTTGTCGACCGCCTCGACGAGCGCGGCGCGGCGATCGATCAGACTCTGCGCGAGACCTTTCGTCTCCGGGTCGCTCATGTCCGCGATGCGCGGCGCGAGCAGATCGAGCGCGCTGGCGAGCATCGTCTGCGTCGCGGCTATCCACGCCTTCACCTGCTCCGGGGTGGCCGGTTCCGGCGCGAACGCGGGATCGTCGCTCGGCGTGGCGAGCGCGACATGCAATTCGCCGAGCCGTTTGCCGATGATGCCCGCGAGCTCGCCATAGCCGTCCAGCAGGATCGATTCGTTCGTGCGGTCGGGGACCGTCTGCGTTTCGGTGGTGTCGACCGCGATCGCGAGTTCGTCGACCGAGCGGCGCAGATGATCGAGCGACCAGTTCCATGCATCGCCCTGATTGTCGATAAAGCCTTGCAGGATCGCGAGCGTATGCGGCACGCCCGCGGGGTCGACGCGCACCACTTCGCCATACAGCGGCGCGGTGTTCGCATAGCCGAGCTGGGTCAGGTAACGGCTGATTTCCGCTTCCGGATGAATGCCGCTGACGAGCCGCCGCACGAGCTTCAGCACCGCGGCATCGGCGATGATCAGCGAACTGTTGCTCTGCTCGGCCGCGAGCCAGCGGATCTCGGGCCGCTCGCCGAGACTGTCGAGTTCGGCGAAGCGCTCGGTCGGCAGGAACCTGATCTCGCTCTTCTGCACGGTCGGCACGACCGCTCGCTCGCGCAGCTTGCGCAGCACGTTGTGCGCGAAGATCGGCAGCGCGAACGCGTCGGTCAGATGGCCGACGTTGCGGCCGCGCCGCACGCGCGCTAACGCGAGTTGCATGAACAGCGGCGTGGTGGTTTCTCCGCCCCACGTGATCGCGATAGGCACTACATAGCGCTCGGTGTGGTCGCCGACGTCCGCCTCGATTTCAGTGAACGCGAAGCCGCCGTTCGGAATCGTGGTCAGCGCGGCGAGCCGCACCGCATGCATCTTCTGATCCTTCGACGCGAACCAGCGGCGCCGGCTCAGCCACGACGGCAGCACCTCGGATTCGAGCAGCCGCACGTTCTCCGGTGTCGGCCCGGTCTGCCCTTCGCGGATCACGATCGTGACGAACTCCGGCAGCGGCACCGAATGCGCCTGCGCCCACGTCGGACGCTCGCCGTTTTTGCACAGCATGAACCATAGGAAGCCGTACGGCGGAAACGTCAGCAGATAGGTTAGCTGGCCGATCGCGGGGAACACCGAGTCGGCGGTCATCTCGATCGGCACGAAGCCGTTGAATTCGGACAGGTCGAGTTCGACCGCCTGCGGCGCGCGCGACAGGTTCGCGACACACAGGATCGGCGCGTCCTCGGGTGCTTCGCGCAGATACGCGAGAATCTTGCGGTTTTCCGGCTTCAGAAAACGGATCGTGCCGCGTCCGAAGGTTTGCTTCGAGCGCCGCGTCGCCAGCATGCGGCGTGTCCAGTTCAGCAGCGAATGCGGGTCGCGGCTCTGCGCCTCGACATTGACCGCGTCGAAGCCGTACAGCGAACCCATCACCGGCGGCAGCACCAATTGCTCGGGGTCGGCGCGCGAGAAACCGCCATTGCGATCCGACGACCACTGCATCGGCGTGCGCACACCGTCGCGGTCGCCGAGGTGGATGTTGTCGCCCATGCCGAGTTCGTCGCCGTAGTAGATGACCGGCGTGCCGGGCATCGACAGCAGCAGCGATTTGATCAGCTCGATGCGGCGGCGGTCGCGCTCCATCAGCGGGGCGAGGCGGCGGCGAATGCCGAGGTTCAGACGCGCGCGGCGATCGCTCGCATAGGTGTTCCACAGGTAGTCGCGCTCGGAATCGGTGACCATTTCGAGCGTCAGCTCGTCGTGATTGCGCAGGAAGATCGCCCACTGATTCGATTCGGCGAGATCCGGCGTCTGCTTCATGATGTCGGTGATCGGAAAGCGGTCCTCGCTCGCGATCGACATATAGATGCGCGGCATCAGGGGGAAGTGAAACGCCATATGGCATTCGTCTTCGTTGCCGAAGTACTCCTTCACGTCCTCGGGCCACTGGTTTGCCTCGGCGAGCAGCATCCGGTTCGGGTACTCGGCGTCGATGGTCGCGCGAATCTTCTTCAGGATCGCGTGCGTCTCCGGCAGGTTCTCGTTGTTGGTGCCTTCACGTTCGACGAGGTACGGCACCGCATCGAGCCGCAGCCCGTCGATGCCCATGTCGAGCCAGAAGCGCATCACCTGCAATACCTCTTTCATGACCGCCGGATGGTCGAAGTTCAGATCCGGCTGGTGCGAGTAGAAGCGGTGCCAGTAGTACGCGCCCGCGACCGGATCGTGTGTCCAGTTCGACGGCTCCGAGTCGATGAAGATGATGCGTGTGTCCAGGTACTTCTGATCGGTGTCGGACCACACGTAGTAGTTGCGATATTTCGAGCCGGGCTTCGCGCGCCGCGCGCGCTGGAACCACGGGTGCTGATCCGACGTGTGGTTGATCACCAGCTCCGTAATCACGCGGATGCCGCGCGCGTGCGCTTCCTGGATGAAGCGCCGTACGTCGGCGAGCTGGCCGTAGTCGGGATGCACGTTGCGATAATCGGCGATGTCGTAGCCGTCGTCGCGGCGTGGCGACGGGTAGAACGGCAGCAGCCAGATCGCGTTGACGCCGAGCTCGGCGATGTAGTCGAGCTTCGCTATCAGGCCGGGGAAATCGCCGACGCCGTCGTTGTTCCCATCGAAGAACGACTTGACGTGCACCTGGTAGATGATCGCGTCCTTGTACCACAGCGGATCGTCGCTGAGCGCCGCGGGCTTGCGGCGCCGGCGCGTGCGTACCTTCGCCGCGGTGCCGGCGGCTACGGCCGTTTGGGCCTCGTGCACGGTTTGGGCTGGGTCGTCACGCTTCATGTTCCACCTTCCATCCAGGTTGGGTTGTCAGCGTCTGCGTGAAGAGCGCTGTCGGGTTCGTGATCGGTCTCCTCCGGGCGTTCGGCGGGCAGGCCGCCTAGCGGCGCGATGCCCCAGATCGAGAACGGTTGGCCCAGGCCGAGTCGCACGTGTTGCCAGCGCCCGTGCCATTCGAAACGCGCGCCGGTCATCTGGTCGATGACTTCGAGCGCGGCGTGATCGTGCAGATGCCAGCGCTGGAACGTGTCCCACGACAACTCGATGTCCGCGCCCTGTTCGTTGAACGGATCGAGATTGATCGCGACGACGATCACATTGTCGCGCGTTTCGGTCGCCTTCTCGAACAGCAGGATGTAGTCGTTGTGCGCGGCGAGAAACGTGAGACCGAGATGCGTATGCAGCGCCGGATTCGCGCGGCGAATGCGGTTCAACGCAGTGATCTCGCCGACGATATTGCCGGGCCGGTGCCAGTCCCATGCACGCAGCTGATATTTTTCCGAGTCCAGATATTCTTCGCTGTTGGGCAGCGCGGCGGCCTCGCACAGTTCGAAGCCGCTATAGGCGCCCCACAGGCCCGCCAGCGTCGCCGCGAGCGCCGCGCGAATCAGGAAGCCCGTGCGTCCCTGCGATTGCAGATGGCGCGGGTTGATGTCCGGTGTATTGACGAAGAAGTTCGGCCGGTAGAAATCGCGCGCGCCAGTCTGCGTGAGTTCGGTGAGGTACTCGATGAAATCGTGCTTCGACTCGCGCCACGTGAAGTACGTGTACGACTGCGAGAAGCCGATCTTGCCGAGCCGGTTCATCATGCGCGGCCGCGTGAAGGCTTCCGCGAGGAAGATGACGTCGGGATGGCGCGCGCGCACGTCGGCGATCATCCATTCCCAGAACGGCAGCGGCTTGGTGTGCGGATTGTCGACACGAAAGATGCGTACGCCAGCGTCGATCCAGAACAGGATCACGTCGCGCAACGCGAGCCACAGGTCGGGCTTCGCGTCGTGCGCGTAGAAGTCGGGATTGACGATGTCCTGATACTTCTTCGGCGGATTCTCCGCATAGCGCAGCGTGCCGTCGGGGCGCCACGCGAACCACGTCGGATGCTCCTTCAGCCACGGGTGATCGGGCGAGCACTGGATCGCGAAGTCGAGCGCGATTTCGAGGCCGTGCGCATGCGCGGCAGCGAGCATCGCCTTGAAGTCGTCGAGCGTGCCGAGCTGCGGATGCACGGCCGTGTGGCCGCCCTCGGCCGCGCCGATCGCATACGGACTGCCGACGTCGCCGGGCTGCGCGGTCAACGTGTTGTTGCGGCCCTTGCGGTTCGCGAGACCGATGGGGTGAATCGGCGGGAAGTACAGCACGTCGAAGCCCATGTCGCGAATGCGCGGCAACTTCGCGGTGACGTCGGCGAACGTGCCGTGGCGCGATTCGTCGTCGCTCATCGAGCGCGGGAAGATCTCGTACCAGCTCGCGAAACAGGCGGCCGTACGCTCCGAGTCGATCTTATAGATGATCGGATCGCGGCTCAGGAACGGGCGATGGCGTGCGGCCGTCATCGCTTGCGCGGTGGCGGGCGCGAGAATCAGCGCGAGCTTCTGTTCAGCGTCGGCTTTCTGGAAGTTGCGCACGATCTGTTCGAGTGGTTCCTTGTCGGCGCCCTCGGCCGTCTCGACTTCGGCGAGCACGAGTGCGAACAGATGCGCGGCTTCCTCGAGTTCGATCTCGACCGTTTGCCCAGCCTTCAGCTTCTTCTGGATGTGCTCGACGAGCGACGCGAAGTCGTCGCGCCAAGCGATCACGGTGAACTCATAGCGGCCGATCCTCTCGAGCGGAATGCGCGTGCTCCACAAATCGAGCCCGGCCGGCGGCGCGGGTGACATCAACACTTCGTGCCACGCGGTTTCGTCGGCAGCGCGCCACAGCACGGCGGCCGCGATCTTGTCGTGACCTTCGGCGAATATCGCCGCACGGATTTCAGCGCGCTCGCCGACGCTGCGCTTGGCCGCGAAGCGGCCGTTCTCGACCGACGGCGACACGCTCTCGATCGCGACGCGCGGCGCTTCGATGGCTTCGAGCACGGTCTTGTGGCCGCTGCGCTTGCTGTTCGTCTTGTCGATCGGCGGCGCGAGGTAGATCGGCTTTTCGGCGAACGCGCGCAGCAGCCGCACTGCGCCGGGCGCGAGCGCGAATGGCGCGAGCGCCACGGGTTCGGTCCGGCCCCGCGCGTCGAGCGGCGCGAAGCGGGTAAAGCTGCCCGGCACGCCCGCAAGGAAGCGCGCGGGATCGACGCGCACCGGCGCGCCGAGTTCGGGGTTCACGACGATCAGGACTGCTTCGGTTGCGTCGCGCAGATCGGCCGCGTCGGCGCGCAGCAGAACCGCGGCTGGCGCGCCGGGCCCGCTCAATGGGCGCAATTCACCGTTGGCGTGCAGCGTCGGCGTATTCCGCGCGATGTCGTTGGCCTGGGTGACGGCGGCGCTCAGATCGAAGCGGCGTGACTGCGCGGCGCGCGCGAACTGCGCGGCGTCGCCGCGCGTTTGCGACATCGGCTCGGTCATGCCGTATTCGAAGCCCATCGGCATCATCCAGCCGCTGCCCAGTGCAACCGACGTGAACAGCGCGCGTCGATACGCACGCTCGACGATCGCCGCATCATGCACCTGACTCAGCTCGGCGGCGAGCCGCGTGTCATACGGCGCTTCGGGAAACGCGATCGGACCGCCGATGCGCGTGAGCGTCGCGTATTCCTCGGCCATCCAGCTCGAACGGAAATCCCACCAGCGGACCGACGAAAATGCGCTGTCGAAGCCGGCTGTTTCGAGACCGGGCAGATCGCCGCGCGAAAGGCCCGGCGTCGCCGCGAGAAAGCGCACTTGCGGATGCCGCGCGCGCACTTCGTCGCCGAGATGCCGCCATACGGTGGCCGGTACGCGATGCGGCGAATCGAAGCGGAAGCCGCCGACACCTGCCTCGGCGAGCGAGAGCAGTTGCTGGGTCCACCATACGGTCAGCGCGCCGCTTGTCGCGGGGTCGTCGAAATTCGCGTAGACGACATTGTCTTCGCGATGCACATGGCGCGGATCGAGCCGCGCGAGCTCGGACTCGCGCGCATGGAACCAGTCCGAATGTTCGGCGTACAGCACGCCGTCGGCGGCCATGCGGTCCATCACGATATCCACCAGCAGCGTGAGGCGGTTGCGGCGCGCGGCTTCGGCGAGCATGCGCACGCCGTCGCGGGTTGATTGCTGTGCATCGAACACCGGATGCAGCCGCGCGTGATTGCCGACCACCTGGGCGTGGCCGGCCTGACCTGGCTCGAACAGCCCGCCGATCAACGCATGATCGAAGCCGAGGGCGGCCGCGTGTGCGAACTGCGCGGGCCAGGCATCGAGGGGCCCGACGAGAAGAGAATGAAGAAAGTAAATCCGCGGCGCGTACCCGTTTGGAGGTTCCATCGGTCGTTTCCAGAGTTGTCCTGCTGCGGTGTGGATGCAGTTGGCATGCGATCACAGCGCTCATCGGGCTTCCCGTGCCGGATACCACGCGATGCGTCAGCGGGGGCGCGTATTGGTCAATGTAGTGCAAAGATCGTCGCCCCGCTGCCCCGTCGCGGGTGCTTTGACGGCAGACGGCGGTCGAGCGGGGCGGGTGATCGCTCCTCGCGCAAACCAGCAAACGCTGTGCCAACGTGTTGGCCCGCGAGGTTGCGCGCCGGCGGAGCAAGGGCGAGGGTACAGCGAGACGGCGGACGCCGAAGGTGGGCGAGCGCACGCAATACGCGCGAGAAAGCTTGCACTGTGACGCACGCTGCGGACGGCCCGGCATGTAAAACGGGCCGGTATGGGCAAGCCCATCGCTTAATCTGTTGATAAGCGTGTTTTGATTCTGCAAAATAGCCCCTGTTAGTCAATGACTTACAGGGGCTTCTTCATGTCGGGTCTTCCTGACGCACCTGAAATGTCGGGTG
>NZ_JAJITC010000023.1 GCF_020881035.1 Paraburkholderia translucens | reverse complement strand
CATCGCGCCCACCATCAACACATCGCCGTGAGCGAAGTTGATGATGCCCAGAATGCCGTAAACCATCGTGTAGCCCAGTGCGATGATGGCGTAGACACTGCCAAGCACCAGTCCATTCAGGATCTGCTGGATGAAGATATCCATTTATTGCTCCTTAGCCCGTGCGACTGGATTCGCGTTTTTCATCTGCCGGTAGGCGGGGATGCGCTACGAATCTCAACGGCACTGCGGGTACTGATGTAAAAGACCGATAAGGGTTATCCGCTTCCGGCTCGCCCTGACGACCGTGATGCGGTCGCAGGCTCCCCTTGGACGGATGCAAAAACGGCACCGTTGGATGGTGTCGGTGCCGTCAGCCCGAATATCCCGTCATCACATCTTTACGACGTCGAGCACTGCCTTCTTGCCGTCCTTGAAGTCGTAGAGCGTGATGGCGCCCTCTTTCAAATCACCCTTGTCGTCGAACGCGATGTGGCCGATTACCCCGTTGTAATCGGTCGAAGGCATCGCAGCCAGCACCTTGGGCGCCTCGATCGAATTGGCGCGCTTCATTGCATCGACGATCACGTACACAGCGTCATACGTGAACGGCGCGTAAATCTGCACCGGCGTGTGGAAGCGGTCCTCGTACTTCTTTTCGAAGTCCGCTCCATTGGTCATTTTCGAAAGCGCCAGCCCTGCTTCCGAACAGACCAGGTTTTGCACGGCGGTACCCGCCAGCTCACCTACCTTGTCGGTACACACACCGTCGCCGCCAAGGATTTTTGCCCTGATGCCGAGCGCCGCCGCCTGCTTCGTAAACGGCCCGCCCGTCGCGTCCATGCCGCCGAACATGATGACGTCCGGCTGAACACTCTTGATCTTCGTGAGAATGGCCCGGAAATCCGTGGCCTTGTCGTTCGTCGCCTCCCGCGCGATGATCTTCGCGCCGCTCGCCCCGGCGGTCTTCGCGAACTCGTCCGCGAGACCCTTGCCGTAGGCAGTCGCATCGTCCACGACCGCAATGCGTTTGGCGCCCAGCGCCTTGGTCGCGTAATTGGCGAGCGCCGGACCCTGCTGCGCGTCGGTGGCGACCACCCGATAGGTGGTCTTGAACCCTTGCTGCGTATACGCAGGATTGGTCGACGACGGCGAAATCTCCACGATGCTCGCGTCGCTGTAGATCTTCGACGCCGGAATCGAGACTCCGGAGTTCAGGTGCCCGATCACCGCGGCCACGTGATCGTCGACCAGCTTCTGCGCAACGGCGGTGCCGGTCTTCGGGTCCGCCGCATCGTCCTGTGCGTCGAGCTGCAGCTGGATCTTGCGACCGTCGATCGTCAGACCCTGCGCATTGATTTCCTCGACAGCGAGGCGCGCCCCATTTTCGTTGTCCTTGCCCAGATGCGCGATGCCGCCCGTCAACGGAGCCGCATGACCAATCTTCACGATAGTCGCTTCGCTCGCCGCGGCGACCGCAGCGGCCGAAGCCGCCGTTCCCGCTTCGCCACTCGGGTTCTTGCCGCACGCGGTCAGCATCGCAACCGTGGCCGCGATGGACACGGCGTAAGCAAATTTGACTCGCATCAAGTAAGGTCTCCTGCGCCTTGCAAAATCCACTGTTCAGGACCTCAGGGCCTTGAGAACGCGCGCATTGTAACTCCAATTATGCGGGTGGCAATATTGTTGAACCGGTGGGGTTTTCCTGCATTGCAACCTCGTTTTGAAAGCCAAAACCAGCAAAAAGCGCAACCCGGTTGCGATTCATTTCTGTGCATCAGTTGCACCGACGCAGAGCCCGCCTGGCTAAGGCGTCGTGGGCGACCGACCCGAGCGCCGGATGGGCTGGGGCTTTGCGTTCGCTATAACCTTTTGGCTGCACGTCGGGAGTTCGCACAAATTCAGCGCACGATTAATTCTTCGCTCGCATTCGGCCGGCTCAAAACGGGGACGCTTCACGCGAAATTCAATAAGGAACCGGATCGCAATTCAAAATAATTTCGCGCGAGCACCGGAATTCGACGAATTCCGCTGTTGGGGCACTTAATTCACGCGGCGGCTGAACCGGCCCGATGCATAAAAAAAGCGCGCCCTCGGGCGCGCCTTCCTTTCAACCTGGCTAACGGATCGTCAGGCGGGCAAACCGAGCCCGCGCGGCAGCGGAAACGCGATGTTTTCCTCGATGCCCTCGAGCGCGCGCACATTGCGCACGCCTAGTTCGCGCAGGCGCGCAATTACCGCCTGTGCCAGCACTTCCGGCGCCGACGCGCCGGCAGTCACGCCGATGCGACGCTTGCCCTCGACCCAGACCGGATCGATCTGATCGGGGGAATCGACCATATAGGCCGGAACGCCGAGCTTTTCGGCAAGCTCGCGCAAGCGGTTCGAATTGGAACTATTGGGACTGCCCACGACGACCACCACGTCGCACTTCGGCGCCATGAACTTCACGGCGTCCTGTCGGTTCTGCGTGGCGTAGCAAATGTCCTGCTTCTTCGGCTCACGGATGGACGGGTACTTGGTCTTCAGCGCACCTATGATCTCGGCGGCGTCGTCGACCGACAGCGTGGTTTGCGTGACGAACGCGATCCGCTCGGGATCGTCGAGCTGCAACGCCTGCACGTCCTCGATGTCCTCGACCAGATGCATGCCCTCGGCCGCCTGCCCCATCGTGCCTTCGACTTCCGGGTGGCCCTTGTGGCCGATCATGACGATATCGAAACCATCCTGGCGCATCTTCGCGACTTCGATATGCACCTTGGTCACGAGCGGGCAGGTGGCGTCGTACACTCGCAGCCCGCGCGACTCCGCCTCCGAGCGCACCGCCTTCGACACGCCGTGCGCGCTGAAGATCACCGTGTTGCCCGCCGGCACTTCATCCAGGTTCTCGATGAAGATCGCCCCCTTCTTGCGCAGATCTTCGACCACATAGGCGTTATGGACGATTTCGTGACGCACGTAGATCGGCGAGCCATACAGCTTGATGGCCCGCTCGACGATCTCGATCGCCCGGTCGACGCCGGCGCAGAACCCGCGTGGCTGGGCCAGCAGGATCTCCGCTTCGGCGAGAGTCGTATCCGTGATGCTCATGTTTACAGAATCCCGATGATTTTCACTTCGAACGCCAGCGCCTGGCCGGCAAGCGGGTGATTGAAATCGAACAGGGCCGACGTTTCGCCGACTTCCTTCAGCACGCCGGCATAGCGCCCGCCACCCGGCGCGTTGAATTCGACCAGATCACCCGGCGAAAAATCCTCGCCGATCATGCTGTTCTCCCGCAGCGTGGCGAGGGACACGCGCTGGATCAGGTCCGGGTTGCGCGGACCGAACGCCTGCCCGGGCGGTAGCTGAAAGGTCGAATGGTGGCCGGCCTTCAAACCCAGCAAAATATCTTCCAGCGGCGGCGCCAGTTGACCGGCGCCGAGCAGCAGCGTGGCCGGCTTGTCGTTGAACGTGTTGATCACTTCGGCGCCATCGGCAAGGGAGAGCCGGTAATGCAGCGTGACGTGTGAACCGGGTTTCACCTCGGAAATATCGATGATGCTCATGCAATGCTCGCTCAGTCGAAGCGCGCTGCACGCGTGCGCCGAGGGCGCAGTCGACGCGTGTGGCAAACCGTGGGCGTGCCGTGCGCAAAGTGTCTATTGTAAGCCACCTAGCGAGCGCCGGCTTGAGTCCGTCGCGCGCGAGGACGGCACGGCCCGTGCGGCGCGTTGCGCCGCCAACCTTACGCGGAGGACTCAACATATATGGCTGATTTCGCCAGCACAATCGACGAAGGCACTGCAGCAACGGCGCGACCGGCGGCAAGGGCACGCGCCAGTGACGGCGCAAAAGCGGCCGCGCACGGGTCGGCCAGGCCCTCCTCGGAAGCCGCCGGTTCAAACGCCCGCGGCCGGCGGCAACTGGTCCGCGGCAAATGGCTGCGGCGCGACATGCCGCGCGAGCGGCTGATCAACCAGGGGCCCGGCGTGCTGTCGGACACCGAAATGATCGCGCTCGTGCTCGGCTCCGGCCTGCCCGGCCACGACGTGTTCAGCGTGGCACGGGCGCTGCTCGAGCGCTTCGGCTCGCTGCGCGCGATGCTCGACGCGACTTACGAGGACTTCGACGGCGTCCGCGGCATGGGTCCAGCGAAGAAGGCGCAATTGCTCGCGATCATGGAAATGGCGCGCCGCTCGCTCGTCGACAGGATGCGCAAGCGCCCGTTGATGAATTCGCCTGAAGCGGTCGAAAGCTATCTGCGCCTTCTGATCGGCGGACAGCCACAGGAGGTATTCGTGTCGCTGTTTCTCGACGCCCGGCATCGACTCATCCGCTGCGAGGAGAGCGCACGCGGCTCACTCACGCGTATGGCCGTCTATCCGCGCGAGATCGTGCGGCGGGCGCTCGCCGCGAACGCGGCCAGCCTGATCGTCGCGCACAATCATCCGTCCGGCGCCGTAGAGCCGAGCGCAAGCGACTGTCACCTCACGCAGACGCTGCGCGACGCGCTCGCGCTCGTCGACGTGCAGTTGATCGATCACCTGGTGATCGGCGCAGACAGCGTATACTCCTTCGCCCGCGCCGGTTGGCCAAGGCTCGCGCGCAAGCCCGATCGGGCGTGGGAAGCGGAAAGCCCGCCGCACGGCACCGTCCCCGGCGTCACAAATAAGGTTTGATTTTGCGGCTTTTTTTCTGCTAGAATCCCGGTTTGCCTATTTCCAACCCCCTGTTCCGAAGCCACCAAGGCGTTCCGCAAAGGTCAGGCGGCTGTGGTAGCGAGTGCATCGATTCAACGTCGGCGCAGCTTCGTGCACCTTCAGCGCGGCTCTTTTCGGGAAACTTTCACGGCGTTCGAACTCAGAATTAGCGTATTAGGAGTGCTCTCATGGCACGCGTATGCCAAGTAACTGGGAAAGCGCCGATGAGCGGCAACAACGTTTCCCACGCGAACAACAAGACCAAGCGCCGGTTCCTGCCGAACCTGCAAAACCGCCGTATCTGGGTGGAAAGCGAAAACCGTTGGGTGCGTCTGCGCGTTTCGAACGCCGGCCTGCGCCTCATCGACAAGAACGGTATCGACGCTGTGCTCGCAGACCTGCGCGCACGCGGTGAAGCCTAAGGAGTAAATCATGGCGAAAGGCGCACGCGACAAGATCAAGCTGGAATCGACCGCAGGCACGGGTCACTTCTACACGACCACGAAGAACAAACGCAACATGCCGGAAAAGATGCTGATCAAGAAATTTGATCCGGTCATCCGCAAGCACGTTGACTACAAGGAAACCAAGATCAAGTAATCTTGGCTGTCCAGCCTGACGAAGGCAAAAACACGAAAAGCCTCGCATCCCTGCGAGGCTTTTTTGTTTTTGCGCGGACCTCGCGGTATCACTGCAACGCACGCGAATCGCCCGATTCCGTTTGGCCAGCTTTCGCCAAAGCGTCACGGCGCGTATCCTTTATCGTTTTCGCGGCGCGCGGATCGCGCGCCGTCATCGCAAAACGAAAGAGGGAGATGTGGGCAATGGAATTCGATGTGGCGATTGTCGGTAGCGGTCTCGCCGGTTTGAGCGTCGCGCTCAACCTCGCGCAGACGCGGCGAGTTGCTGTGATCGCCAAACGGTCGCTGACCGAGGGCGCGAGCGACTGGGCACAAGGCGGCATCGCTGCGGTGCTCGATTCAGCAGACAGCGTCGAGAATCATGTGCGCGACACGCTGATCGCGGGTGGCGGCCTGTGCGACGAGGCCGCGACGCGCTATATCGTAGAGCGTGGGCGCGCCGCGATCGAATGGCTGATCGAACAGGGCGTGCCGTTCACGAAGGACGACGATGCCGAATTGGGCTTCCATCTGACGCGCGAAGGCGGTCATAGCCATCGCAGGATCATTCATGCAGCCGATGCGACCGGCCACGCGGTCGTCGCGACGCTCAACGAGCAGGTGCGCCATCATCCGAACATCACGCTGTTCGAAGACCATCACGCGATCGACCTCATCACGTCCGAGCGCCTCGGCCTGCCCGGGCGCCGCTGCCATGGCTTGTATGCGCTCGATTTGCAAAGCGGCCGCACCATCACGATCGAAGCGCCGCATACAGTGCTCGCAACCGGCGGCGCCGGCAAGGTCTATCTGTACACGACGAACCCGGACACCGCGACCGGCGACGGCATCGCAATGGCGTGGCGCGCAGGCTGCCGCGTGTCGAACATGGAATTCATCCAGTTCCATCCGACCTGCCTGTTCCACCCGTACGCGAAGTCGTTCCTGATTTCAGAGGCCGTACGCGGCGAAGGCGGCATCCTGAAGCTGCCCGACGGCACGCGCTTCATGCCCAATCACGACGAGCGCGCCGAGCTCGCGCCGCGCGATATCGTCGCGCGGGCGATCGACTTCGAGATCAAGAAACGGGGCATCGATTGCGTGTATCTCGACATCAGCCACCAGCCAGCCCAGTTTCTGCAAGAGCATTTCCCGACGATCCTCGCCCGCTGCCTCGAGTTCGGAATCGACATCACGAAAGAGCCGATTCCGGTCGTGCCGGCCGCGCATTACACATGTGGCGGGGTCGTCACCGATCTGGCGGGTCGCACCGATCTAGCGGGCCTCTATGCGGTCGGCGAGACATCCTGCACGGGGCTGCACGGCGCGAATCGGCTCGCCAGCAATTCCCTGCTCGAATGCCTCGTGATTGGCCGCTCGGCCGCCGAGGCGATCGAAGCGGAGGGCTTCACCGCGGCCGTCCACGCGCCGTTGCCGGACTGGGACGAAAGCCGCGTGTCCGATCCGGACGAGGAAGTCGTGGTCGCGCACAACTGGGATGAACTGCGCCGGCTGATGTGGAACTACGTCGGTATCGTGCGTACCGACAAGCGGCTCGAGCGCGCGAAGCATCGGCTCGCGCTGCTGCGCGACGAGATCCACGAGTACTACGCGAACTTCAAGGTGAGTCGCGATTTGCTGGAGCTGCGCAACCTGGTCGACGTGGCGTCGCTGATCGTCGAAGGCGCGCGGTCGCGGCGGGAAAGCCGCGGCCTGCACTTCAGCCGCGACTGGCCGGATGCATTGCCCAAGGCGCTGCCGACAGTTCTGTCGCCGAAGTATGTGCGCAGGCCGAATGCCTGACGGCATTGCGCCGAAACACGCACGGAAACGGCGCGGCAAACGACAAGGCCATTGCCGGAAAACTCCGGCAATGGCCTTGTTCAGTGATCACGAGCGCTGGCTGATGCGCCAATTGCGCGCGGCTCAAACGATCCGCATCGAGTAGTCGGTCGCGCGTACGTCCTTGGTCAGCGCGCCGATCGACACGCGATCCACGCCCGTCTCCGCGATGGTACGCACGGTCTCGAAGTTCACGCCGCCGGACACCTCGAGCACCGCGCGCCCCGCCGTGCTACGGACCGCATCGCGCATCATGTCGAACGAGAAGTTGTCGAGCAAAATCGACTGGGCGCCATGCGCGAGCGCGATTTCCAATTGCTCGAGCGTTTCAACCTCGATCTGGATCGGTACGCCCGCATCCAGCGCAAGCGCCGCGTCCATTGCCGCACCTACGCCGCCGGCAGCGGCAATGTGGTTTTCCTTGATCAGAATGCCGTCGTACAGCGCGAGCCGCTGATTCGCACCGCCGCCCACGCGCACCGCGTACTTCTGCGCCAGCCGCAAACCCGGCAGCGTCTTGCGCGTATCGAGAACGCGCGTGCGCGTGTGAGCGATTGCGTCGACATAGCGGCGCGTTGCGCTCGCCACGCCGGACAGCAACTGCAGGAAATTCATCGCGTTGCGCTCGGCAGTGAGCAGTGCGCGCGCCGGCCCGCGCAGATCGCACACCGTCGTGTCGGCGCCCATGCGCTCGCCCTCACGGTAACGCCATTGAACTTCGATGCGCGGATCGACTGAGCGCATCACTGCATCGAACCACGGCACGCCGCACAGCACCGCGTCCTCGCGCACGATGATGCGCGCGTTGCGCACCTCATCCGCAGGCACGAGACGGCCCGTCTGGTCGCCGCTGCCGATGTCTTCGGTGAGCGCATCGGCGACGTTGCGCGCGAGCGCCGCGTCGAACGCCGCGCCGTATTGCGCGCGAATCTCCGCGAAAAGCGGTGACACTGCGTCGGACCCTTCGCGCGCCGATGCCTGCTCGAGCGCCTTCTCCACTACCGTCATTACGCAGCCCCCACGTTCGAATACAGTTGCGCGTCACGCGCAAGGTCGCCGCTTGCCTGCACGCGCTTCTTGTGACGTGCCGCGAAGTCGAGCATGCGATCGATCGGTAGACGCGCGCGCGCGCCGATCGCGCGATCGACGGAAATCTCGTTGTGGCCGCGCTCGAGCACGTCAGCCAGACTCGCCAGGCCGTTCATCGCCATCCACGGACAATGCGCGCAGCTCTTGCAGGTCGCGCTGTTGCCGGCCGTCGGCGCGGCGATCAGCGTCTTGCCGGGCGCGGCGAGTTGCATCTTGTGGAGGATCCCGAGGTCGGTCGCAACGATGAAATGCGTCGCATCGAGCTTCTGCGCGGCAGCGATCAGTTGCGTGGTCGAGCCGACCACATCCGCCTGCGCTACCACGCTGGCCGGCGACTCCGGATGCACGAGCACCTTCGCGCCGGGATACTCGGCGCGCAGCAGATCGAGCTCGATGCCCTTGAACTCGTCGTGCACGAGGCACGAGCCCTGCCACATCAGCATGTCCGCGCCGGTCTTGCCCTGAATGTAGCTGCCGAGATGACGGTCCGGCGCCCAGATGATCTTCTCGCCGCGCGCATGCAGATCGGCAACGATCTCCAGCCCGATCGACGACGTCACCATCCAGTCAGCCCGCGCCTTCACGGCTGCGCTCGTGTTCGCGTACACGACCACGGTGCGGTCTGGGTGCGCGTCGCAGAATGCCGAGAACTCGTCGATCGGACAGCCAAGGTCGAGCGAACAGGTCGCATCCAGATCCGGCATCAGGATGCGCTTGTCGGGACTGAGAATTTTCGCGGTCTCACCCATGAAGCGCACGCCCGCGACCACCAGCGTCTGGGCGTCGTGATCACGCCCGAAACGCGCCATTTCCAGCGAATCGGCCACGCAGCCGCCGGTTTCGTCGGCGAGTTCCTGCAATTCTGCGTCGACATAATAGTGCGCGACGAGCACCGCTTTCTCGCGCTCGAGCAACGCGCGAATGCGCGCCTTCAGCGCCCGCTTCTCTTCCGCCGACGGCGTCTGAGGCACCTTCGCCCACGCCTGTCCGATCCCGCAGGTCGTGCCCTGCGCCTGAGGCCGATCGTATTCGACGGTCCTGATCGCCTGCTGCTCCATCATGTCCTCTGCCCTCACCTTGCCGCCGCGGCTTGCCACTCGCGCTGTCGATGCGATGGTTTTCCACTGCCCAAAAATGCAAAACCCCGCCAACGCGGGGTTTTGTGACGTTCTTGAATTTTAATGGATTTCAGGCATATCGACGCAGTCGCAGCGCGAAGTCTTGCAGCGCCTTGATACCGCTTTGCTCTGCGCGATGACACCAGTCCTGCAACTGCGCCAGCAGTTGCTCGCGCGACGCGTTGGAACGCTCCCACATCGACGCGAGTTCGTTGCGCATGTCGATGTAGGTCTTCAATTTCTGGCTGTTCGCGAAAATCTGCGGCAGCTGGCGCTTCTGCGGCTCGTTCAGGCCCGCTTCTTCCTTGTGGAACCAGCTACGCGCGCCACGCATTACCTGATACTTTTCGCGCGCACCGACTTCCTTCAGATGCGCAAGCTCCTGCCGGTAGGCACGCTTGATCGCCTTCGCGTAACGCGCCATCACTTCATAGCGGTTCGCCAGCACGGCCTGCAGCGTGTCCTGATCGAGCACGAGCTTGCCGGTGGTCAAATGCGGCGTCGGCGCGATCTTCTTCACCTTGGCCAGACGAAGCGCCTGCATGATGCGGATGTACATCCAGCCGATGTCGAACTCGTACCACTTGTTCGACAGCTTCGCCGACGTCGCGTACGTGTGGTGGTTGTTGTGCAGCTCCTCGCCGCCGATGATGATGCCCCAAGGCAAGAGGTTGGTGCTTGCATCCGACGAATTGAAGTTGCGATAGCCCCAGAAGTGTCCGAGACCGTTGACCACGCCGGCGGCCCAGAACGGAATCCACACCATTTGCACGGCCCAGATGGTCAGGCCGACCACGCCGAAAAGCGCGACGTTGATGACCATCATCAGGCTCACGCCGAGAATCGGATACTTCGTGTAGACGTTGTGCTCTATCCAGTCGTTCGGCGTGCCGTGGCTGAACTTGCGCATCGTCTCTTCGTTTTTCGCTTCAGCACGATAAAGCTCAGCGCCCTCGAGCAGCACTTTCCAGATGCCGCGCGTCTGCGGGCTGTGCGGATCCTCCTCGGTCTCGCACTTCGCGTGGTGCTTGCGATGAATCGCGGCCCATTGGCCGGTCAGCATGCCAGTGGTCATCCACAGCCAGAAACGGAAAAAATGACTGGCGATTGGGTGCAGATCCAGCGCGCGATGCGCCTGGCAGCGATGCAGATAGACGGTCACGCCGATGATCGTGATGTGCGTGACGATCAGGGTATACACGACCAGCTGCCACCACGAGAAATGCAGCAGGCCATGGACAAGGAAATCGAGCAAGGAATTCAACAAGGTAAGTTACCTGCAGAACAAGAGGTACGGACCACACGCGCCGCGTGTGTCAAGAAAGTGAAAGCATACAGAGGAATAGGACGACATTCTACTTGAAGCCTCCCAAGTGTTTGTAACAACTAGGGATTTTTTGTGCGTTGTCAATCCATAGCGACTGTCGCGGCGCGACGCCAAACGAGCGTCAGCGCGGGTGGCTGGCCCCTCCGTCGGCGGGCCCGAGCATGGAATCGGCCGTCGGATCGAGCGCAAAGTCGGTCATTGTGACCGGATGCGGCATTGCGCCGCTTGTCGGACCGACGATGACGGGTGGGGTTCATGGATGTCCCCGAATTGGCCGGCACATGCGGATTCGTCTGCTAATTCGCGCGCGCCGGCCTGAAGCCGGCTGCCTAGCTCTGGCGCTCGAGCACCGCGGCGAAGAAACCGTCGGTCGCGTGGCGGTGCGGCCACAGAGACAGGTAGTCACCCATCTCGAGCTCGATGCGCTGCTCGGCGAGCACGTCGCGCACGGGCACGAGCGTGAAGTCCGGGTGATCGGCGAGGAACTGCTGCACGATCGCCTCATTTTCCGCTTCGAGAATCGAGCATGTTGCATAGACGAGCCGCCCGCCCTTCTTCACGAGACGCGCCGCGCTCGCGAGAATCGACGCCTGCTTCGGCGCCAGCTCGGCGACCGATTCCGGCGACTGGCGCCACTTCAGGTCCGGATTGCGGCGCAGCGTACCGAGGCCGCTGCACGGCGCATCGACGAGCACCCGGTCGATCTTGCCGGCCAGACGCTTGATCTTCGCGTCGTGTTCACTGTCGATCAGCACCGGATTCACGTTCGACAGGCCGCTGCGCGCGAGGCGCGGTTTCAGCTTCGCGAGACGCCGCTCGGAGATGTCGAACGCGTAGAGCCGGCCGGTCGAGCGCATCGCCGCCCCGAGCGCCAGCGTCTTGCCGCCCGCGCCCGCGCAGAAATCGACGATCATCTCGCCGCGCCGTGGCGCGACCAGCGAGCACAGCAGCTGACTGCCCTCGTCCTGCACTTCGAGCCAGCCCTGCTGGAACGCGTCGAGCCTCGTGAGCGCCGGCTTGCCGACCACGCGTACGCCGAGCGGCGCGAACGGCGTCGCGCCCGCCTCGATGCCCGCCTTCGACAGCGCCCCCAGCACGTCGTCGCGGCTCGCCTTGATCGGGTTCGCGCGCAGATCGAGCGGCGCCGGGTAGTTCAACGCGGCGGCCAGTTGCGCGAGCTCGGCGGCCCCGAAGCGCGTGCTCAGCGCCTGGCAGATCCAGTCGGGCAAATTCAGGCGAATCCGCAGCGGCAGGTTTTCGGGGTCGATCTTCGACACATGCTCGAGCCAAGTCGCCTCGGCCTCCGTGACGAACGGCTTGAGCGCCGAGCGTCCGACCGTCTGCATCAGGCCCAGCAGTGCCATGCGGCGCGCCGGATTACCGGTGCCGCTTTCTGCGAGATGCGCGAACTCCATCCGGCGCCGCAGCACCGCGAACACCGCCTCGGCGATCACGCCGCGCTCGGCGTGGCCGAGCTTCGGATGCGCGCGGAAGAACCGGCTCGTGGTGGCGTCGGCGGGGCCGTTCAGCCGCAGCACTTCGGCCAGTAGCGTTTCAGTTTGTCCAATCAGGAAACCATGCAATCTCATGCGCCCTCTCCGGCGGTGTGACCGGCAAAGAGCCATTGCGGCTCCGACGGCGTAAGCGTGACGCGCGAGCCGTCCAGAGCGAGACGCCCTTCGACGAACCAGCGCACCGCGCGTGGATAAATGATGTGCTCGGTCGCGAGCACGCGTGCGGCGAGCGTTTCAGCGGTATCGCCCGCCTCGACGGGCACCGCCGACTGCACGACGATCGGCCCGTGATCGAGCTTTGATGTGACAAAATGCACCGACGCGCCGTGGAACCGCACGCCGGCGTCGAGCGCCTGCTGGTGGGTCTTCAGGCCCGGGAAGCTCGGCAGCAATGATGGGTGCACGTTCAGCATGCGTCCGGCGTAATGGTCGACGAAGCGCGCGCTCAGCACGCGCATGAAGCCGGCGAGCACGACGAGGTCCGGCTCGAACGCGTCGATCTGCTCGGCGAGTGCCGCATCGAAGCTGTCGCGATCCGGAAACTGGCGATGGTCAACCACCGCCGTTGCGATGCCACGCGACGCCGCGAAGGCAAGCCCCGCGGCATCGGGACGGTTGGCAATCACGGCGGCGACCCGCGCCGCCCAGCCCTCAATTGCGCAGGTGCGCACGATGGCTTCCATGTTGCTGCCCCGTCCGGAAATCAGGATGACGAGTTTTTTCATGCGCGGATTTTATCATTCGGCAATCGCCGGACCGGGACCGCGCAGCCGTCTGTTGCGCCGAGCGTTTATAATCGATTGTTTTGCGGCACCCTGGCCGCGCCCCTATTGCAACCGCTGCAACCCGTTATCGTGAGAGTCTTCCGCGGCCTTCCCAATGCCGAGAGCCGTGCGCCGTGCGCGCTGACCATCGGCAACTTCGACGGTGTCCACCGTGGCCACCAGGCGCTGCTCGCTCACGTGCGCGCGGCCGCCAATGCGCGTGGCCTGCCCGTCTGCGTGATGACCTTCGAGCCTCACCCGCGCGAGTTCTTCAACCCGGCCGGCGCGCCGCCGCGCATCGCGATGCTGCGCGACAAGCTGGAGGCGCTGCGCACCAACGGGGTCGACCGGGTCGTGGTCGAGCACTTCAATCACACGTTCGCGAGCCAGTCGCCGGACGCGTTCGTGGAGCGGATCATCGTCAACGGACTGCACGCGCGCTGGATCATGATTGGCGACGACTTCCGCTACGGCGCGAAGCGCGCCGGCGATTTCGCGTCGCTGCAGGCGGCCGGCAAGCGGTACGGCTTCGAAGTCGAACAGATGGCGACGGTCGCCGATCCGTCCGGTGCGCGCATTTCGAGCTCGGGCGTGCGCGCGGCGCTGGTCGCGGGCGACCTCGACTCGGCGCGTGCCGCGCTCGGCCGAGACTATCTGATCAGCGGCCATGTCACGCACGGCATGAAGCTCGGCCGGGATCTCGGCTTTCCGACGCTCAACCTGCCGATCGCGCACAAGCGCCCCGCGCTCGCCGGCATCTTCGTCGTCCAGGTTCACGGCATCGCCGAGCAACCGCTGCCGGGCGTCGCGAGCCTCGGCCTGCGCCCCACCGTCGACGATTCCGGCCGCGTGCTGCTCGAAGTGCACCTGCTCGATTGGCATGGCGACGCGTATGGCAAACTCGTGCGCGTCGAATTTCTGAAGAAGCTGCGCGACGAGGAGAAGTTCGTCGATCTCGAAACGCTCACCGCCGCTATCGCGCGCGACGTCGCCAATGCGCGCGCGTGGTTCGCCGCGGTCGGCGCCGGCACGCCGGGCAGCCGTTCCACCGGTTTCGCCACCTCGGCCACCGACCGAATTAGATAAACGCCGCGGTTCCGGCCGGCGCGCGGCGCCGCTCGGACCGCCGCCGCGCGCATCGAAGGGCGTCCGGGATGCACACGGAGCCGCCTGCCGGACGCGTCCCACGCTCCTCGCGCGTCGCGCGCAATCCGCGCGCCGCTACGCATAGAAACGAATTCACCGCCACCCACATCATGAGCAACAAGAAAGCCGATTCGAAACCGCAGTCCCGCTACCCGGTCAACCTGCTCGACACGCCGTTCCCGATGCGCGGCGACCTGCCCAAGCGCGAGCCGCAATGGGTCAAGGACTGGCAGGAGCGCAACGTCTACGACAAGATCCGCGCCGCCTCCAAAGGCCGCAAGAAGTTCATCCTGCACGATGGCCCGCCGTATGCGAACGGCGACATCCATCTCGGCCACGCAGTGAACAAGATCCTGAAGGACATGATCGTCAAGGCGCGCAACCTGGCGGGCTTTGACGCGGTTTACGTGCCGGGCTGGGACTGCCACGGCATGCCGATCGAAATCCAGATCGAAAAGCAGTTCGGCAAATCGCTGCCCGCGGCGGAAGTGATGCAGAAGGCGCGCGCCTACGCGACCGAGCAGATCGAGAAGCAGAAGGCGGGCTTCCGCCGTCTGGGCGTGCTCGGCGACTGGGACAATCCGTACAAGACGATGAACTTCGCGAACGAAGCCGGAGAAATCCGCGCGCTCGCGAAGATCATGGAAAAGGGCTACGTGTTCCGCGGCCTGAAGCCGGTCAACTGGTGTTTCGACTGCGGCTCGGCGCTCGCTGAAGCGGAAGTCGAGTACAAGGACAAGACCGATCCGACCATCGACGTGCTGTTCGGTTTCGCCGAGCCGGAAAAGACCGCGCAGGCGTTCGGCCTCGCCGCGCTACCGCGCAACGAGGGCGGCATCGTGATCTGGACCACCACGCCGTGGACCATCCCCGCCAACCAGGCGCTGAACCTGCACCCGGAAATCGCCTACGCGCTCGTCGACACGCCGCGCGGCCTGCTGATCCTCGCCGAGGAACGCGTCGAAGCCTGCCTGAAGCTGTACGGCCTCGAAGGCACGATAGTCGCGACGACGCCGGGCGAGAAGCTCGTGAACCTGCGCTTCAATCACCCGCTCGCGTCCGCGCATCCGGGCTACAAGCGCACCGCGCCGGTCTACCTCGGCGACTACGTGACGACCGAGACCGGCACCGGCATCGTGCACTCGTCGCCCGCGTATGGCGTGGAGGACTTCGTGTCGTGCAAGGCGCACGGCATGGCCGACTCGGACATCATCAACCCGGTGATGGGCGACGGCCGCTACATCGAATCGCTCGCGCTGTTCGGCGGCCTGTCGATCTGGGCGGCCAATCCGCAGATCGTCGAGGCGCTGCAAGGCGCCGGCTCGCTGCTGCGCACCGAGAAGTACACACACAGCTATATGCACTGCTGGCGTCACAAGACGCCGATCATCTACCGCGCCACCTCCCAGTGGTTCGCCGGCATGGACGTGAAGCCCAACGACGGCGACAGGACGCTACGCGAGACCGCGCTCGAGGGCATCGAGAACACGGCGTTCTATCCGTCGTGGGGCAAGCAGCGCCTCTTCAGCATGATCGCGAACCGGCCGGACTGGACGCTGTCGCGTCAGCGCCAGTGGGGTGTGCCGATGGCGTTCTTCGTGCATAAGGAAACCGGCGAGTTGCATCCGCGCACGCTCGAGTTGCTGGAACAGGTCGCGCAACGCGTCGAGAAGGAAGGCATCGAGGCATGGCAGACGCTCGATCCGCGCGAGCTGATCGGCGACGACGCGAACCTGTACGAAAAGAACCGCGACACGCTCGACGTGTGGTTCGACTCGGGCACTACGCACTGGCACGTGCTGCGCGGCTCGCACAAGGACGAGCTGCAGTTCCCGGCCGACCTGTATCTCGAAGGCTCGGACCAGCACCGCGGCTGGTTCCATTCGTCGCTGCTGACCGCCTCGATGCTCGACGGCCGCCCGCCCTACAACGCACTGCTCACGCACGGCTTCACCGTCGACGGCGAAGGCCGCAAGATGAGCAAGTCGCTCGGCAACGGTATCGACCCGCACGAAGTCGCGAACCGCCTCGGCGCGGAAATCATCCGCTTGTGGATCGCGTCAACCGACTATTCGGGCGAGCTCGCGATCTCGGAGGAAATCCTCAAGCGCGTGACGGAAAGCTACCGCCGTATCCGTAACACGCTGCGCTTCCTGCTTGCGAACCTGTCGGACTTCGACTTCGCGCAGCATGCGCGTCCGGTCGAAGACTGGCTCGAGATCGACCGTTACGCGGTGGCGCTGTCGGCGAACCTGCAAAACGACATCCTCGCGCATTACGAGAAGTACGAGTTCCACCCGGTCGTCGCGAAACTTCAGACGTTCTGCTCGGAAGACCTGGGCGGCTTCTACCTCGACGTGCTGAAGGACCGCTTGTACACCACGGCGGCGGATTCGGTCGCGCGCCGCTCGGCGCAGACCGCGCTTTACCACATCGCGCACGGCCTGCTGCGCGTGATGGCGCCGTTCCTGTCGTTCACCGCCGAAGAAGCGTGGAAGGTGTTCCAGCCGAACAGCGAGACGATCTTCACCGAGACCTACCACGCGTACCCGGCCGTGCCCGACGCGGGCGCTCTGCTCGACAAGTGGACGCTGCTGCGCGCGGTGCGCGGCGACGTGACCAAGGCGCTCGAAGAGGCGCGGGTCGCGAACCTGATCGGCTCGTCGCTGCAGGCGGAGGTCGAAATCCGCGCGAGCGGCGCGCGTCACGACGCGCTCGCGAGCCTCGGAGAAGACCTGAAGTTCGTGCTGATCACCTCGGCGGCGAACGTCGTCAAGGTCGACAGCGAAGCAGATGAAAGCGTCGAGGTAATCGCGTCGAAGTACCTGAAGTGCGAGCGTTGCTGGCACTATCGCGCGGACGTTGGCGCGAACGCCGAGCATCCGTCGCTGTGCGGCCGCTGCTTCAGCAATCTGTTCGGCACTGGCGAAACGAGGAGCGCGGCATAATGGCGAGAACCATGTCGAAAACGTCCACCGCAAGCGGCTCGCTGGCACCCTGGCTCGGCATCGCGCTGATCGTCATACTGTTCGATCAGCTGACGAAAATCGCCGTGCGCAAGGTGTTCGCCTACGGTGTGCCGCACGAGGTCACGCCGTTCTTCAACCTGATTCTCGTGTACAACCGCGGCGCCGCGTTCAGCTTTCTCGCGATGGCGGGCGGCTGGCAGCGCTGGGCGTTCACCGCGCTCGGCGTGGTCGCAGCGCTCGTGATCTGCTATCTGCTCAAGCGCCATAGCGGGCAGAAAATGTTCTGCACGGCGCTCGCGTTGATTCTCGGCGGCGCGCTTGGCAATGTGATCGACCGGCTCGCGTACGGCCACGTGATCGACTTCCTCGATTTCCACGTGGGTGGCTGGCATTGGCCGGCGTTCAATCTCGCCGACAGCGCCATCACGATCGGCGCGGTCCTGCTCGTGATCGACGAGCTGCGGCGGGTACGCGGCACACGCTGACGTCGCCGTGGTGGCGCACGGCTGCGGTCAAGCGAGCCGTGCGTCGCGTCCGGTTTGAAACGCGCGGCGGCGGCGACGGGCAACACCCTCGCGCCGCCGCGCGATCACGCTTTGTCGGAGGCTTTCGTTGGCAACCGCAGAACTCGCAGGCAAACACCTCGTCCTCGGCATGACGGGCGGCATCGCCTGCTACAAGATCGCCGAACTCACGCGTCTGCTGACCAAGGCAGGCGCAACCGTGCAGGTCGTCATGACCGAAGCGGCCACCCAGTTCATCACCCCCATTACGATGCAGGCGCTGTCGGGCCGGCCGGTCTACACAAGCCAGTGGGACGCGCGCGTGCCGAACAACATGGCGCACATCGACCTGTCGCGCGAAGCCGACGCGATCGTGATCGCGCCCGCCTCGACCGACTTCCTCGCCAAGCTCGCGCACGGCATGGCCGACGATCTGCTCTCGACGCTGTGCATCGCGCGCGACTGCCCGCTGCTCGTCGTGCCGGCGATGAACCGGCAGATGTGGCAGAACCCCGCCACGCAACGCAACGTAGCGCTACTGCGCGCGGACGGCCTCGAAGTGCTCGGCCCCGATTCCGGCCCGCAGGCCTGCGGCGAAATCGGCGATGGCCGCATGCTCGAAGCGGCCGCGACCTACGAGGCGATCGCGTCGTTCTTCGCGGCGAAAATCCTGTCCGGCCGGCGCGTGCTGCTGACCGCTGGCCCGACCTTCGAACCGCTCGATCCGGTGCGCGGCATCACGAATCGTTCGAGCGGCAAGATGGGCTTTGCACTCGCGCGTGCCGCGCAGCAGGCGGGCGCCGACGTGCATCTGGTGGCCGGTCCGGTCGCGCTGGAGACGCCGTGGGGCGTATTGCGCGAGGACGTGCAGACCGCGCAGCAGATGCACGACGCGGTGATGCGCGCGGTCGCGGATGCGGACATTTTCATCGGCGTCGCGGCGGTGGCCGACTGGCGCGTCGACCACGTCAGCGATCAAAAGATCAAGAAGACTGCCGAGCGCGCGCTGCCGAGCTTTTCATTCGTCGAGAATCCGGACATCCTCGCGGCGGTCGCCCGACTGCCAAAGCCGCCGTTCACGGTCGGCTTCGCCGCGGAGAGCGACAACCTCGAAGTCCACGGCGAGGAAAAGCGCGCGCGCAAAAACGTGCCGCTGCTGATCGGCAATCTGGGTCCGCAAACGTTCGGGCTCGACGACAACGAAGTGATCCTGTTCGAAGCAGGCGGCGCGACCAGGCTGCCACGCGCCGACAAGCAGACGCTCGCGCGCGCGTTGATCACCGAAATCGCGAAGCGTCTGCCGCCCGACCCCGGTCCGTTTCGCTGAGCAGGCCAACGGCGACGGACATGTGTGTCCGTGCCGTCCTGCTTGCATAGCCAACCGGAATCATCTGGAGCACTACCGTCATGACGCTACTCTCCGTGCTCGATCAAACCCCGGTGATCGCCGGTCATTCGGTGGCGGACGCGATCGCCGCGACCGTCGAACTCGCGCAGCTCGCCGACGACCTCGGCTACACGCGCTACTGGTGCGCCGAGCACCACGGCCTGCGCGGCGTGTCGAACCCGTGCCCTGAAGTGATGCTGGCGCGTCTCGGCAGCGTGACGAGCCGCATTCGCATCGGCTCGGGCGGCATCATGCTGCCGTACTACAGCCCGTTCAAGGTCGCCGAGCAGTTCATGATGCTCGAAGCGCTGTTTCCCAACCGCGTCGATCTCGGCCTCGGACGTGCGCCGGGCGGCGACATGCGTACCGCGCAGGCGGTCGCCGCTGGCACCTACAATCGTGGCGAGATTTTTCCGCAGCAGGTTGCCGAGCTGCTCGGCCTGATGCACGGCTCGCTGCCCGACGATCACCTCGCGCAAGGCGTCCTGCTCCAGCCGCAGGTCGAGACGCGCCCGCAACTATGGATGCTCGGCTCCAGCGAATTCGGCGGTCTGCTCGCCGCGCAGCTCGGCATCCGCTTCTCGTTTGCGCATTTCATCAATGCGCATTTCGGCAAACAGGTCGCGCTGGCGTATCGCGAGCGGTTCCAGCCCGGCAAAGAGTCGTCGCATCCGTATCTCGCGGCCGCGGTCTTTGTGATCTGCGCGGATACCGAGCACGAAGCCGCGGACCTCGAAAAGGCCGTCGATCTGCGTCGCCTGCAGATGGCATATGGCCTGAACGAACCCATTCCGACGATCGAGCAAGGCATCGCGCAGGAGTATGGCGAGCGCGAACAGCTCGTGATCGACCGGGAAAAGCCGCGCAGCATCATCGGCACGCCCGAGAGCGTGACCGAGCGGCTCACGGATCTGCAGCAGCAGTTCCAGGCCGACGAGCTGATCGTGCTGACCGTGGCCGGCAGCTATCGCGCGCGCCTGCGCTCCTACGAACTGCTCGCCGACGCGTTCCAGCTCGGCTCGAACAAAGCGGATTGATCACCCGGCTTTTGCCGGTCTGCCGCCTGCCTCTTCACCCAACCCCACTCACTATCGAACTTGCATGAAACTCGAACTGAAGATTCTCGATGAGCGCATGCGCGAGCAGCTCCCCGCCTACGCAACGACCGGCAGCGCGGGCCTCGATTTGCGCGCCTGCCTCGACGAACCGCTGACGCTGAAACCCGGCGAAACCGCGCTGGTGCCGACCGGGCTCGCGATCCACGTCGGCGACCCTGGTTATGCTGCGCTGATTCTGCCGCGCTCGGGTCTGGGCCACAAGCATGGGATCGTGCTCGGCAACCTGGTCGGCCTGATCGATTCCGACTACCAGGGCCAACTGATGATTTCGACGTGGAATCGCGGCGATACAACGTTCGTGCTGAATCCGATGGAACGCCTCGCGCAACTGGTGATCGTGCCGGTCGTGCAGGCGCAGTTCGAAATCGTCGATGACTTCGAGGAAAGCGTACGCGGCGCGGGCGGGTTTGGCAGCACCGGCAAGCGTTGATCGATTGCTGCGATGCGGCGGCTGGGCTTTTCAGGGCACGCCGCCAGCGGTAATTCGGAGCAAAAAAAACGGCGCGGGGTAAAACCCGCGCCGTTCTGCTTTTCGCGCTTGGCCGGCTTTACCCAACGCCGGCCTGACTGGCATCACTCGACTTCCACCGCCTCCGGATTCGGATTACGCGGCGCCGGCTGCTCGTCGAAGGTCAGTTGCACCTTGTCGTCCGCGTCGACGTCGACCGTGACCCGACCGCCGTTCATCAGCTTGCCGAACAGCAATTCGTCGGCGAGCGCGCGACGGATCGTGTCCTGGATCAGGCGCTGCATTGGACGCGCACCCATGAGCGGGTCGAAACCGTGCTTCGCGAGATGCTTGCGCAGCGCGTCGGTGAAGAGTGCATCGACCTTCTTCTCGTGCAACTGATCTTCCAGCTGCATCAGGAACTTGTCGACCACGCGCATGATGATTTCCTCATCGAGCGCACGGAAGCTGATCGTCGCGTCCAGACGGTTGCGGAACTCCGGCGTGAACATCCGCTTGATGTCGACCATCTCGTCGCCCGCCTCGCGGCGGTTCGTGAAGCCGATCACCGCCTTGCCCATCGCTTCGGCGCCCGCGTTGGTCGTCATGATGATGATGACGTTGCGGAAGTCCGCCTTGCGCCCGTTGTTGTCCGTCAGCGTGCCGTGGTCCATCACCTGCAACAGCACGTTGAAGATGTCCGGATGCGCCTTTTCGATTTCGTCGAGCAGCAGCACGCAGTGCGGCTTCTTCGTGATCGCCTCGGTCAGCAGGCCGCCCTGGTCGAAACCGACGTAACCCGGCGGCGCGCCGATCAGCCGGCTCACCGCGTGACGCTCCATGTACTCGGACATGTCGAAGCGGGTCAGCTCGATGCCGAGCGTAAACGCGAGTTGCTTCGCGACCTCGGTCTTGCCGACACCGGTCGGACCGGAGAACAGGAACGCGCCGATCGGCTTGTCGAGCTTGCCGAGGCCCGCGCGCGCCATCTTGATCGCGGCCGAGAGCGCGTCGATAGCCGGGTCTTGCCCGAATACGACGCTCTTCAGATCGCGGTCGAGCGTCTGCAGCTTGCTGCGATCGTCCTGCGACACGCTTTGGGCCGGCACGCGCGCGATCTTCGAGATGATTTCCTCGATCTCGTTCTTGCCGATCGTCTTCTTCTGCTTCGACTTCGGCAGAATGCGCTGCGCCGCGCCCGCTTCGTCGATCACGTCGATCGCCTTGTCAGGCAAGTGACGATCGGTGATGAAGCGCGCCGATAGCTCAGCTGCCGCCGACAGCGCACCCGACGAATACTTCACGCCGTGATGCTCTTCGAAACGCGACTTGAGCCCGCGCAGGATCGCGACCGTCTGCTCGACGGTCGGTTCGGTCACGTCGACCTTCTGGAAACGACGCGACAGCGCCGCGTCCTTTTCGAAGATGCCGCGGTATTCGGTGAACGTGGTCGCGCCGATGCACTTCAGCGTGCCAGACGAGAGCGCCGGCTTCAGCAGGTTCGACGCATCCAGCGTGCCGCCCGAAGCGGCGCCCGCGCCGATCAGCGTGTGGATTTCGTCGATGAAGAGAATCGCGTGCGGACGCTCCTTCAGTTCCTTCAGCACCGTCTTCAGACGCTGCTCGAAGTCGCCGCGATACTTGGTGCCCGCGAGCAGTGCGCCCATGTCGAGGGAATACACCTGGGCATCCGCCAGGATGTCCGGTACTTCTCCGCGCGTGATGCGCCATGCGAGCCCTTCGGCGATCGCGGTTTTGCCAACCCCGGCCTCGCCGACCAGCAGCGGATTGTTCTTGCGCCGGCGGCACAGCACCTGCACCACGCGCTCGACTTCCGACTCGCGCCCGATCAGCGGATCGATGCGGCCGTCCTTCGCCATCTGGTTCAGGTTTTGCGTGAACTGGGCGAGCGGCGTTTCCTTCTGCGCAGCGGCTTCGTCGGACTCGGCATTCGCGTCGCTTGCTTTCGCTGCGTCGGAACTGCTCGTCTTGGCGATGCCGTGCGAGATGAAATTGACCACGTCCAGACGCGTGACGCCCTGCTGCTGCAGGTAGTACACCGCGTGCGAATCCTTCTCGCCGAAGATCGCGACCAGCACGTTCGCACCGGTCACTTCCTTCTTGCCGTTCGAGGTGGACTGCACATGCATGATCGCGCGCTGGATCACACGCTGGAAACCGAGCGTGGGCTGCGTGTCGACGTCGTCCGTGCCCGGCACGGTCGGCGTGTTGTCATGAATGAAGTTGCGCAGGTTCTGGCGCAGGTCCTCGATATTGGCCGCGCACGCGCGCAGCACCTCGGCCGCCGTCGGGTTATCCAACAGCGCGAGCAAAAGATGTTCGACCGTTATGAACTCGTGCCTTGCCTGGCGCGCTTCCATGAACGCCATATGCAGGCTGACTTCCAGTTCCTGGGCAATCATGCTTCCTCCATCACACACTGCAGCGGATGCCCGGCCTGCCGTGCGTGGGTAACGACTTGCTCGACTTTGGTCGACGCGATGTCCCGCGTATAGACCCCACAAACTCCCCTGCCTTCGCGATGCACCTTCAACATGACCTGCGTTGCGGTTTCACGATCTTTATTAAAATATTCCTGCACGATCATCACGACAAATTCCATCGGCGTGAAGTCGTCATTCAGCAGCACCACCTTGTACATGGACGGCGGCTTGAGTTTCTGCTCCTGCCGCTCCAGTACGGTGCCGTCCTGCTTGTCCGGGATAATCGCCATACACCCATTCTAAACAACTAGGACAGGCCCGCAATCCTGTCGAAACCCGGCCACCCGGCCGATGAGCCCGTTCGCTGCCGCCCGGCCGGTCACGAGGTTGTCATGATTGCCCAGGTAGACGCGTTTTCGACGGGCCGATTGCGGTGCCGGCCCCCATCCTGTCATGCGCGGTGCGTACTGCACCGCAGTCGGATCGAGTATCGCACAACCTGCCGGTCCTGGCTGGAAACGCTGGCCGCACTGGGCGCCGGCACCTTGGGCACGCTCAGCATGTGCGTCGATTATGCGACTTTTCAAGCGATGCCGCTTGCGCCACCGCACATAACGGAAGCGGGAAAAACCCTGGAAAGCAGCCGGTTTGCAACGCGACAACGACGTCTCAAAAATGTTCTTGACACTCGAATAAAGAGCCCCAACAATCAAGCTGGCACTTTTTTCACTAAGCCATAATTTCGAAAAAATGCCGAAGGTGAGCTTGTGAGGAGGAAGCGGCTGCCTCGTGTGGTCGTGGCTTTTCGAGGGCTCGTGGTAGTGACATGAGTTACAGGGGAAGTTGGAATGGCAACTGGTACGGTCAAATGGTTTAACGACGCGAAGGGTTTCGGGTTCATCACGCCTGACGAGGGCGGCGAGGATCTGTTTGCACACTTCTCGGCCATCCAGATGAATGGCTTCAAGACGCTGAAGGAAGGCCAGAAGGTCACCTTCGAGGTTGTGCAAGGCCCCAAAGGCAAACAGGCATCGAACATTCAGGCACCAGCCTGAGGCGTTCGTTTCCTGACCTTTTTGAAACCCGGCTCCGTGCCGGGTTTCTTTTTTGCGGCGGCTTTCCGGCCGGAAAGCCGCGCGAAAACTCAGGGGAAAAGAATACCCCCGCCGCCTGCTGGCGATGGGGATTTTATGCAAAACGAATAATCCCGGCGAAATCAATTACATATTTTCAATCATTACTTGCCCAAATGCGGAGCACGACACCTGGGTTGCGCCTTCCATCAGACGGGCAAAATCGTAAGTGACGCGCTTTTGCAGAATCGATTCTTCCATCGAACTGATTATCAGATCCGCCGCTTCGAACCAGCCCAGATGGCGCAACATCATTTCCGCCGAGAGGATTTCCGAGCCCGGATTCACGTAATCCTTGCCCGCGTATTTCGGCGCCGTGCCGTGCGTCGCTTCGAACATCGCGACCGAATCCGACAGATTCGCGCCGGGCGCAATGCCGATGCCGCCCACCTGTGCGGCGAGCGCGCTCCGAAACGTAGTCGCCGTTCAGGTTCAGCGTGGCGATCACATCGTATTCGGCCGGGCGCAGCAGAATCTGTTGCAGGAACGCGTCGGCGATCACGTCCTTTACGACGACGTCGCCGCCGGTCTTTGGATTCCTGACTTTCATCCACGGTCCGCCGTCGATCAATTGCGCGTCGAACTCCTTTTGCGCTAGCGCGTAACCGTAGTCGCGGAACGCGCCTTCGGTGTACTTCATGATGTTGCCCTTGTGCACCAGCGTAACCGAGCGGCGTTCGTTATCGATCGCATACTGGATCGCCTTGCGCACGAGACGCTCGGTACCTTCGCGCGACACCGGCTTGATGCCGATGCCCGACGAATCCGGGAAGCGAATCTTGTTCACGCCCATTTCTTCGCGCAGGAACCTGATGACCTTCTTCGCCTGCTCGGATTCGGCCGGCCATTCGATGCCCGCGTAGATGTCTTCCGAGTTCTCACGGAAGATCACCATGTCGATCTTCTCGGGCTCGCGCACCGGCGAGGGCACGCCCTTGAAGTACCGCACCGGGCGCAGACACACGTAGAGGTCCAGTTCCTGGCGCAACGCGACGTTCAACGAGCGGATGCCGCCGCCGACCGGCGTGGTGAGCGGCCCCTTGATCGATACGATGTATTCCTTGACCGCCTGCAGCGTTTCGTCTGGCAGCCATACGTCCGGGCCGTACACCCTGGTCGCCTTCTCGCCCGCGTAAATTTCCATCCAGTGAATTTTCTTCTTGCCGCCGTACGCCTTTGCAACCGCCGCATCCACGACCTTGAGCATGACCGGCGTGATGTCCAGACCGGTGCCGTCGCCTTCGATATACGGGATGATCGGCTCGTCGGAAACATTGAGCGAGAAGTCGGCGTTGACGGTGATCTTCTCGCCACCGGCCGGAACCTTGATGTGCTGATACGGCATGATCGGACTCCAGTGAAAGCTTTGCGAATGCTGATGGGAGACTGCGAAAACGACGCCTTCGCCGCGCGATGCCGAACGTCCGCGAGCGGCCTGGGCGCTATTCTAGCCGACCCCTTGCGCGCGACACGGCCGTCCACGGCTGCGGCTTTTCCGAGATGGCCGACGGCTCGGGCGCGCCGCACTCCTCTATAAGATACAGGGATCGGCATCCCGATTTATGCATTATCATCGCGCCGTCAGTCGCCCTGCAGTATCGCTTTCGTATGCGCCTTCTCGCCCTCAACAAACCGTTCGGCACCATCTGCCAATTCTCGCCGCACGAGACGCGCGCGTCACTTGCCGACTGGGTCAAGGTGCCCGGCGTCTACCCGGCCGGCCGGCTCGACTCCGATAGCGAAGGACTGCTGCTGCTCACCGATGACGGCGCCCTGCAGGCGCGCATCGCCGAGCCGCGCCACAAGCTCGTCAAACGCTACTGGGCGCAAGTCGAGGGTGCGGTCGACGACACCGCGTTGAAAAAGCTCGCGCGCGGCGTCGATCTCGGCGACTACGTGACGCGCCCATGCCAGGCGAGCCATGTCGAGCCGGACAGCTCGCTGTGGACGCGCACACCGCCGATCCGCTATCGCGCTGCGATCCCGACTACGTGGATCGAGCTATCGATCACCGAAGGCAAGAACCGTCAGGTACGTCGCATGACGGCCGCGGTCGGTTTTCCGACACTGCGCCTCGTGCGCGTCGGCATCGGCGCGCTTGACATTTTTTCACTCGGACTGCGACCCGGCGAGAGCGTCGAGTTGCGAGCGAACGCGCCGTGGGATGGCATCGCCTGAACGCTATTTGACGATTGCGTGTGCCGGCCACAGCATGGCTTGGCCGCCTCGCGCACACGCGAACGTGCGTTCGCGTGATCACTCACATGCACGTTTCATGTTTGTGACAATCAGCGCTAACTCGTTGTAGCGTCAAGCAAAATAATGCGTGAAACGTGGGCCCGGACGGCGTGAAACATATTGGCTCACGCAAGCCTTCGCAATGAAGTTTGGCCGCTGTTCACCACGCGAAAAATTTCCGCTCGCTTCACGTCAACCGCCGCACGACTCCACGCGTTATTCGACGCAGATGCCGCCGAAGCTATCCGGCATTCAGCCTTAAAGACCTTTGCATACGCCGCTTTGCGCGGCGAGTACGAAAGTCCGAGCGCTAGCAGACGCGTCGAAAATTTTGTTCGATGCGGCTGTCAACCGAAAGGTGGATGGCACGTTTACCGACCTGACTCTACATAAGCCGGGTCATTTGGTTAATTAACTCAAGCTGAGGATTCACAAAATGAACAAACTGATCGCCGCTCTGGTCGCTGGCCTCTTCGCAACGGCAGCATTCGCACAAGCATCGGCACCGGAAGCAGCTTCGGCAGCTCCGGCAGCAGCAGCAAAGAAGACCACCAAGCACGCTCACAAGAAGTCGCACAAGAAGGCAGCAGCAGCTGCTGCAGCTTCGGCAGCTTCGGAGTAAGTTGCTTGTAAGAACGCAGTCAAGAACTAGCTTCATTGCCGTTCTTACGGCGTTGTAAGGCAGATCACCGCAAGGCGATCTGCCTTTTTGTTTTTGACGCGCTCGCGTAACATGCGCGAGTTCATTTCAGCAAGGAGTCTTGCCGTGCGATTTATCATGCGCTCGTTGTTGGCGCGCTTCGCCGTTGCCGTTGCACTGCCGCTCGCGGCGCTCTCGTTCGCCGCCACAACCGCCCCCGCCCAGGCGCAGCAGATGCCGCCGGGCGCCAAGCAGCCGGGCGACTTTCCGCGCGTCAGGCTGACCGCGGGCATGTTCGTGATCGACGCGGCCGTCGCCGCCAACGATGCGGACCGCGAGCAGGGCTTGATGTATCGCACGAAGCTCGCGCCGAACGAAGGCATGCTGTTCGTGTTCAACGAGAACGCCGGCCACTGCTTCTGGATGAAGAACACGCTAATCCCGCTGTCGATCGCGTTCATGCGCGCCGACGGCACGATCACCGACATCGCCGAGATGCAGGCCGAGACCACCAACAACCACTGCCCGACGCACAACGGCGTGTTCGCGCTGGAAATGCCCAAGGGCTGGTTCTCGGCGAAGGGCATCAAGCCGGGGATGCAGATTCAGGGTTTGCCGCCAGTGCCGGGTATCACGCAGTAAACGGCTCGCCGCCGGGCTCTCCGGCCGCCTGAGCGGTTCGTCCGCCCCGCCGCGCCGTCCCGAAAAAGCCGGCGCCTCAGCTCGAGGCGCCGGCTTTTTTTCGCCCGTGCAGCCCCGCGCGGCCAGCCTCCGCGCCGGCTGGCAGGATTCATGCAAAAGACCAATCGACGCGCTATCCTTGTATTCGCGACAAAGCAGCACCCCGACTCCCCGGGCGGCCCACGCGGCCGCCCGGCATGCGTTTCAGGCGCGCCATTACAAGGAGATTCAACGTGCCCCGCAAGACTCCCATCGAGCGCTACCGGAATATCGGCATCAGCGCTCACATCGATGCCGGCAAAACCACCACCACCGAACGGATCCTGTTCTACACCGGCGTGACCCACAAGATCGGCGAGGTTCACGACGGTGCGGCGACGATGGACTGGATGGAACAGGAGCAGGAGCGCGGCATCACGATCACGTCGGCGGCCACCACGGCGTTCTGGAAAGGCATGGCCGGCAACTATCCCGAGCATCGGATCAACATCATCGACACCCCCGGGCACGTCGACTTCACGATCGAAGTCGAGCGCTCGATGCGCGTGCTCGACGGCGCGTGCATGGTGTACGACTCGGTCGGCGGCGTGCAGCCGCAATCGGAAACCGTGTGGCGCCAGGCGAACAAGTACAAGGTGCCGCGCATCGCGTTCGTCAACAAGATGGACCGCGTCGGCGCCGACTTCTTCCGCGTGCAGCGGCAGATCGGCGATCGCCTGAAGGGCGTCGCCGTGCCGATCCAGATTCCGATCGGCGCGGAAGAGCACTTTCAGGGCGTGGTCGACCTCGTGAAAATGAAGGCGATCTACTGGGACGACGACAGCCAGGGCATCAAGTTCGAGTACCGGGACATTCCTGCTGAGCTCGCGGCCACCGCTCAGGAATGGCACGACAAGATGGTCGAGGCCGCCGCCGAGGCGAACGAGGCGCTGCTCGAAAAGTACCTGGGCGGCGAGCACCACCTGACCGAAGAAGAAATCAAGCACGGCATCCGCGCGCGCACGATCGCCAACGAGATCGTGCCGATGCTGTGCGGCAGCGCGTTCAAGAACAAGGGCGTGCAGGCGATGCTCGACGCGGTGATCGACTATCTGCCGTCGCCCGTCGACGTGCCCGCGATCACCGGTCACGACGAGCACGACAAGGAGATCGAGCGTCATCCGAACGACGAGGATCCGTTCTCGGCGCTCGCCTTCAAGATCATGACCGACCCGTTCGTCGGCCAGCTGATCTTCTTCCGCGTGTATTCGGGCGTGGTCAATTCGGGCGACACGGTCTACAACGCGGTCAAGGAAAAGAAGGAGCGCCTCGGCCGCATCCTGCAGATGCATGCGAACGAGCGCAAGGAAATCAAGGAGGTCTACGCGGGCGACATCGCCGCGGCCGTCGGCCTGAAGGAAGCGACCACCGGCGACACGCTCTGCGATCCTAACCATGTGATCATCCTCGAAAAGATGATCTTCCCTGACCCGGTGATCTCGCAGGCCGTCGAGCCGAAGACCAAGGCCGACCAGGAAAAAATGGGCATTGCGCTGAACCGTCTCGCGCAGGAAGACCCGTCGTTCCGCGTGCAAACCGATGAGGAATCCGGACAGACGATCATCTCCGGCATGGGCGAGCTGCACCTCGAAATCCTGGTCGACCGGATGAAGCGGGAGTTCGGCGTGGAAGCGACCGTCGGCAAGCCGCAGGTCGCGTATCGCGAAACCGTGCGCAACAAGGTCGAGGACGTCGAAGGCAAGTTCGTCAAGCAGTCGGGCGGCCGCGGGCAGTACGGTCACGCAGTCATCACGCTGGAGCCGAGCGAACAGGGCAAGGGCTACGAGTTCGTCGACGCGATCAAGGGCGGCGTGATTCCACGCGAGTTCATCCCGGCCGTCGACAAGGGCATCCAGGAAACGCTGAAGGCCGGCGTGCTTGCAGGCTACCCGGTCGTCGACGTGAAGGTCACGCTGACCTTCGGTTCGTACCACGACGTCGACTCGAACGAAAACGCGTTCCGCATGGCCGGCTCGATGGCCTTCAAGGACGCGATGCGCAAAGCGAGACCGGTGCTGCTCGAACCGATGATGGCCGTCGAGGTGGAAACGCCCGAGGACTTCATGGGCAACGTGATGGGTGACCTGTCGAGCCGGCGCGGCATGGTGCAGGGCATGGAAGACATCGCGGGCGGCGGCGGCAAGCTGGTGCGCGCGGAAGTGCCGCTCGCCGAGATGTTCGGCTACTCGACGTCGCTGCGCTCGGCCACCCAGGGCCGCGCCACCTATACGATGGAGTTCAAGCACTACGCTGAAACGCCGGGCAACGTCGCCGAGGCCGTGATCAACGCCAAGAAGCAATGACGCTGAAGCGGCGGCATCGAGGGCAACGATTTGAAGCCCGCTCCCGGTGAGCGGGCTTTTTTTTCGCGGCGCCGTTCGCGTCCTCATGGCGCGCAGCCGTTTTTTGAACGTGCCAGAATGTCGATCATCGATATGGCGCGCCCCTCATTCGTAAGACCGAAGCGTACGACTCGAACGCGGCACGCAAGCCGAGGAGGAGACTCGATGAGCCAGGATCACGAACATCCGCATTACCGGGCCGAGCACGAGGCCATGGGGCCCGGCGCGCAGGTCGACTGGCGCGAGCACGGCGTGAAGGTCGTCCGCGGCGATCAGCTCGACACCAACACCGCGCAGACGCCGGGCATGAACCGGGCGGCGGCGATCAACGCGGCACGCGTCGGCGCGCAGAAGATCTGGGCCGGCACCGTGACGATCCACCCGAACGCCAAGACCGGCGCGCATCATCATGGCGCGCTCGAAAGCGTGATCTACGTAGTGCGCGGCCATGCGCGCATGCGCTGGGGCGAGCGTCTGGAATTTACCGCCGAGGCCGGTCCCGGCGACTTCATCTTCGTGCCGCCCTATGTGCCGCATCAGGAGATCAACGCGAGCACCGACGAGCCGCTAGAATGCGTGCTCGTGCGCAGCGACAACGAAGCAGTCGTCGTCAATCTGAACATCGACGCGGTCGAGCAGCCGGAAACGGTCTACTGGGTCGATCCGATCCACAAGCATCCACACGATCACTAAAATAGCCTGCCCATACATTCGCCCGCGCCACATGACGCCTACTGCCTCGCTGCGCCCTCGCCTCGTCGCCCTCTACGCGGTGCTGATCGCCGCCAACCTCGGCGCATGGCTATGGGCGCTGATCGCGTTTCGCCACTATCCGCTGCTGCTCGGCACCGCGCTGCTTGCATACGGTTTCGGTCTGCGTCATGCGGTCGACGCCGACCACATCGCGGCGATCGACGCCGTCACGCGCAAGCTGATGCAAACCGGCAAGCGACCGGTCGGCATCGGGCTCGCGTTTTCGCTCGGCCATTCGACGATCGTGATCGCAGCGACGCTCGGCATCGCATGGACCACGCATTCGTTGCATGGGCGCTTCGAGAGCTTAAGGGAAGTCGGCGGCATGCTCAGCACGCTGGTCTCGGCGACGTTCCTGCTGGTGCTGGCGGCGGTCAATCTCGTGATCCTGCGCGATGTGTGGCGGCGCTACCGGAATGCGCACCATGACGGCGCGGCGAGCACAGTGTCCGCCGATTCGCTCGCCCCTGCCGGCCTGCTGTCGCGCGCCTTGCGGCCGTTGTTCCGAATGATCACGAAAAGCTGGCACATGTACCCGGTCGGCGTGCTGTTCGGGCTCGGCTTCGACACCGCGACCGAGATCGGCCTGCTCGCGATCGCCGCGTCGCAGGCGGGCACCGGCCTGCCGCTCTATTCGATTCTCGTGTTTCCGGCGCTCTTCACGGCAGGCATGACGCTCGTCGATTCGACCGACAACGTGTTGATGGTCCATGCGTACGGCTGGGCGATGGACGACCCGAAGCGCAAGCTGTACTACAACGCAAGCATCACGCTCGTGTCCGCGGTCGTCGCGATCGTGATCGGCGGCGTCGAGGCACTGGAACTGCTGTCGGACCGCCTCGGCTGGAACCGCGGGGTCTGGGGCGCGCTCACGGGCTTCAACGAACATTTCGGCGCGCTCGGCTACGGCATCGTCGCGACGTTCATGGCGTGCTGGATCGGCTCAGTGCTGTTTCATCGCTGGAGACGGCCGGACGCGGCGGCAAGATGAATTGCCGCGGTACAACACGTTCTACCGACTAGCGCGTGGCCTCCGACCTGAGAAGCGATTTTGAAGCTTCCGGGAGTCATGGTTTATCAGGCGATTGCGGACTGCCGATAGCTGCGAGAATTGCAGGCCTGCATGTTTCAGCGCCGCAAAGGTCACAGTTGTTTTTGGTGTGTTGTGGACATGACCCTTCGATCGCGGAATGCCGCTCAACGGATTGAGGCCCGTCTGTCGACAGCAATATGGAAAACCTTCGACGTCTGCTATTCGATCGTTATCTCGATCCGAGCTGCGAAAGCGCGTCGATACCGTGCATGGTGTCGGTGAATTTTTCCGCTTGACCAGAAACATTGCGTGAGATCCTCATTTCGACCACAAAACTACAGGCACGCGGAAGGAAGCACTACAACAGAGGTATCGTGGACTAGGTTGCCAGGTATTGACCCAGTCAGGGTTGTGGCATCACCGCTCTACTCCACTCATGCCGCTCCTCCTCAGGACAACTCACGGGGAGATCAATGCCAGGCGTTTGGCAGATCTTCCCCAACAGTCCCAAAGGTGCGATTTTCCCGATTACTTCTAACGCTCCCGGAACGCCTCGCGCGCTTTGAAAATCGGCTTCAACAGGTAGTCAAGAATGGTTTTCTCACCAGTACGAATGTCGACCGTCGCGACCATACCCGGCAGAATCGGTAGGCTCTTCCCGCCAGCATGCAACTCACTCGAGTCTGTCAGCACGAGCACGCGGTAGTAGGTCGCATCGGGCCGGCCCGCTGCGGCCTTCTGGTCATCTTTGAGGGTGTCAGGACTGATGTGCTCCACCTTGCCGGTCAGGCCGCCATAAATGCCGTAGTCGTAGGCTGTAATCTTCACCGTGGCCGGTTGACCGGGATGCAGGAATGCGACATCTGAAGGCTTGATGCGTGCCTCGACGAGTAACTGGTCTTCCAGCGGAACGATTTCCATAATGTGCTCGCCCGGCTGAATGACCCCCCCAATCGTATTGACGCGCACGTTCTTCACCGTGCCATATACGGGTGCCACCACCGTCGTGCGTTGCAGGATATCGGCGCGGCCCACCACGGTTTCGCTGGTTTGCGCCAACTCCAGTTCCAGCTTCGTCAGTTCCGAGTTCGCATCGGCCTGAAACTTGTTGCGCCGCTCGACGATCTGCGAGCGCAGATCGTTTGCCTGACGGCGCATGCGGAGCAGTTCGACTTCGGACACCAGCCCTTTGGCCGCCAGCGGCTCGGCCAGCCCAATTTCCTTGACCGAAAGCGAGTGGCTTTTTTCCAGCGCGGCTACGCTGTCGTCGAGTGCGCGGCGTCGCGCGTTGTATGCGAGCGTCTCCTGCTTCACGACCGCAGGCACGGCTTTCACGTCGTCCGCAAACGTCAGTGGTTGCCCGTACGCCTCGGCGCGCAAACGAGCGATCGTCGCCTTCAGGCCGACCGATTTCGACCACGCTTCACGATAGCTTGTCTCTGCACGCGTTGGGTCGATCTTTGCCAATACCTGGCCCTTTTTGACGATATCGCCTTCACGTACTTCCAGCTGCTCGAGAATCCCGCCTTCGAGACTCTGGATGACCTGCTCGCGGCTCTTCGAAATGATGGTTCCATCGCCGTGCGTCATCTCTTCCACACGAGCAAAATGCGCCCAGGTCAGCCCGCCTGCCAGAATCGCGAGAATCACATAAAGCATGATCATCGAGCCAGGAGTCGACTGCGAGAGCAGAGATTCCTGGATGTCGCTCATAAATGCGGCGTCGCCTGGGGTGAGCCTGACATCTTTCGCGCCGCGTCTAAACATATTGAACTTCATTGAGATTGCTCCTTGTTCGGCGCGCCTCGGTGCTCGCTACTGGCTTCCGCAGTGGCTGCTGACGCGGCCCTTTTTGCCGCCAGAATCCTGATATCCGTGGTGACGGCTTTAGGCGCCGCGGGCGTAGCGGCTGAGCTGGAAGCGCTAGTGGCCACCGTTCCCGGCGGAGTGCGCTGTTGCACGTGCGGCTGCGATTTATCCACTCCGGCCGCTTTATCCTTGCTCGACAGCGCGGCGAGGATCTTTTGCTTCGGACCGTCTGCCACGACTTTGCCCTCCTCGACGACGACAATCCGGTCAACCAGTGCCAACAAGGATGGCCGATGAGTTACGACAACGATCGCCTGTCCGACCGTTGCACGCGCGAGGTGCTCGAGGAAAACCGCCTCCGTCTGGCTGTCCATCGCGCTGGTCGGCTCGTCGAGCAACAGAAGCTGCGGCCGCGCAAGGAGGCTGCGAGCTAACGACACCAGTTGACGCTGGCCGCCAGATATGCCCAGACCACCTTCTCCGATAGGAAGATTGATGCCCTTTGGATGGCGGCTGGCGAAGTGGTCGAGCCCGGTCAGACGCATCACGCGCAAAAACTCGTCAGCGGTCGCTTCGGGCCGGCCGATCATCACGTTTTCGCGCAGGGTACCGTGAAAAAGACGAGCATCCTGGCCCACATAACCCACGGCTTTACGCCAGTCGGCCAGGTCAATCTGGTCAACATCCAGACCGTCCGTGAACATCTGACCGCCGACCGGTCCATAAAGACGCGCCATCACACGCAGGAGGGTCGATTTACCGCTACCGACGCGGCCCAGAATCGCAACCCGCTCACCAGCTCCGATGCTCAGATTGACGTCCTTCAGAACCGACAGATTCGATTGCATGTCTGGCGCCGGGTATGAGAAGCAGACATCCTTCAGCGTGATTTGTCCCGAGAGCGAAGGCTTGGGCAGATAGGTACGAGATGGGTCACGATCAACGGGCATCGACATCAGGCTGTTCAACGAATGCAACGCGGCCTTCGCCTGCTGGAAGCGCAAGGCGAGTCCCATCACCTGGCCCAGCGGCGCGGTGATTCGACCGGCCAACATCACGGTACCGATCAGTGCGCCTTGCGTCAGCTCGCCTGCGCCAATCAGGTACACGCCCAGCACGACCAGCACTACCGTCTGCAACTGCTGCAACAAGGTGATGAAGCTCATTGCCTTGCTGGAGATCTGGCGCGACTTCATCGACGAGGATGCCGCCATCCCGCTGAAGGTCTCCCAACGCTTTTGCATATGGCCTTCACCACCCACCGCCTTGAGTGTTTCGAGACCTTCAACCGACTCGATCAGTACGCCCTGCTTGAGCGATGCCTCCTTGAGATTCTCTTTCATGAGTCGGGCAAGCGGCCACTGCACGAATAGACTCGCCCCGATGATCAACGGAACCATCAACAATGGTACCCAGCCCAGCGAGCCTCCGACCGCGAACACCACGCCCACGAAAACGAACACGAACGGCAGATCGGAGATGGCTGAGAGCGTCGCGGAGGTCGCGAAGTCTCGCACCGACTCGAACTCGCGCAGCTGGTTGGCGAACGAGCCTGCCGACGCCGGCTTGTGCTCCATCCGGATGGATAGCGCTCGCCGGAATAGAAGTGTGCCCATGATCAGATCCGCCTTCTTGCCGGCGACGTCCAGCAAATGGCTACGGACATGACGAGAGATCGCCTCGAACAGCATTGCAATGCCAACCCCGACCGCGAGCGACCAGAGCGTGACGTACGCTTGGTTCGGTACTACGCGGTCGTACACATTCATGGTGAAAAAGACGGTGGCGAGGCCAAGTACATTGATGAGCAACGCGCCAAGCGCGGCACTTGCGTAGTAGCGCCGATAGCGCCATAGGGTACCCAGTAGCCAATGGCCGGCTGGTTCGACGCTGCCCTCTTCGCGCAACTCCACTCTGGCTGTCGGCTTGACCAGAATGGCGTAGCCGGCATAGATCTCATCCATTTCCTCTTGGGTGTACTCCACGGGCTCTTGCCCGATTTCCGGCACGATCACCTGATACAGCAGGCGGCTTTTGCTTTCCTTATCCGGATTCGTCCGCCTACCCAGCAACACGCAGCCGCCCATCCGGCGATGCAGCAAAATGACCGGCAGCACGTGCCCCGGCAGCAGTTGCAAGCGGCGCTCCACGAGGCCCGCGGTGAGGCCCGCATTCGAGAGCGCGCCGAGCGCCAGCGACGGGGAAAGCATGCCACTCTTCGGCAGACCAGCGGTCAGTGCCTCTGCCGTCTTGCCGCAACCGTAGCGCTCGCAAATCCACATTACGGAGCTGAGCAGGCCGTCTTCATTGGTCAGGGTTTGCGCTGCAACCTGCATATCAGGAAAAACGTCTTGAGTCATGATCGGAACCGATTAGATTGATCGTTGCGGCGCGATACCTGAATCGTAATGGGGACGTACAGAACGTTGAAACGATCCTTGTCGTCCAAGTGGCGATTCGGCTACTTCGCGTGATTGATGAACGAAACACAAAATGTCGCGCTGGTTCTCATTGTCCAAAAATAAGCCAGTTGAAAAAATCAGACGGTCGCATCGACTCGGCAGGACCAGTACGAATTTTTAGCTTGTCCGCCTTTCATCTCAACGCGGTTGGACCAAGCAGCGTTAAAACGGAGCACTTACTGGAGTGGCTTGTAAGCCAAGGCGAAACCCGCTTACTGACGTCTTTTGCACAGCGAATCCACGCACGACCACATTCTGAAAAAGCGTTTGGCGAAGAGTTCCAGCCGCCGCAAGCCAGGCCGTGACCCGAGGCGAAGGTGTTAGCGCTGTGCGTAATTAGTCTTCCGGGCGCAGATAACTGATTCAGGATCTGGTTGGAAAGGCGGCTTTGCCCGCACCTCTGACCTGGGGCAACGACTCCAGCTCTCACGTCGTGAACTGGCTCTCGAAGATGCCATCAATCGCTGGATCCATTCGATCTGCTCATGCTGAATGATCTCGCGTGTGTTACCAATGGCAACGCCGAGACCTCTATTCGAATTGAACTCATCAGCTACAGGTATGAGTACCGTCCCGTCCACATGACAGCCGGTCAGTCCTTCGAGGAATGGAACTTGGTCTTCCTTGATCCAACGATAACGTAGGCGGCCGTCGGCCGATTGGTTCATCACTCGACCATCCCAGAGCTTACTGTCGAAGTCTATCGCCGACGTACCGCTCTTCGGCGCAAGCTGTAGAGATCCGTACGTCCTACAAGCTTTACAGCACATCACAACGTCGGCGTACCGCTGCGCAATCAGGATATCTCGCCGCAGACCGATCGACGCGCGACGATCGCCCGCGGCGAACGATTTCTGCATCATCAATGTCGCCGCGACCTTCTCATCTTGTTTGCTGCACTTCCTCATCCCGATTGTCGCGCCACAAGAGCACTAGCTTGCCCCCGGTTTCGTGTCATCCCGCCCGTCATTGCGGTCTTCGTCAACCGGCTCGTCTGCAAGCGCCGCCCCAATCGAGTATTTGATCAGCTCGGTGTCAGTCTCCACTCCAAGCTTGCGCATCGCACTGGTTTTTTGCGCGCTGATGGTCTGTTTGCTGCGCTTGAGTTGCGCCGCAATTTCGTTGACGGAGAGTCCGGATACAAATAGTCTGATTACTTCAGATTCACGCTTGGTGAGCGCCCGGCTACTGGAACCCATGGATTCGACGTCGAGCTGCCAGACAATCTTAGAAATGGTTGGGGAAAAATAACGACCATTCGCGTACGCGCCATGAATTGCGGCTAGCAAATGGTCGGTCGTATCGGCCTTGCTGAGAATGCATTGAATGTCGAGCTTGAGAATAGAGCGAATCACACCGGGATTGTCAATCATGGTCAATATCACAATCCGTAGAGCGGGGTACCGGCGTCGCAAGAATGAAAACAGTGTGATGCCATCGCCGTAATCGCCTCCGGGCATCGCGTAGTCGGATACGAGTACGTCGCAGGGCTGCTTGCCAAGTGCGGCAAGTAATTCGGTCGAATTGCCAACCGTGTCAACAACTTCAAGCGTGCGGTGCTTCTTGAGTGTATGAAGTAGTCCGGCAACGACAGCTGGATGGTCATCGGCGAGAATGACCCGGATGGTGAAATCATCCATTTGAAGGTTTCCTGCTTCTAAATGTAGTCACACACATTACAGACTTCGAATAAATCGGTAATAGTTGAAAGGTGGCCGCGTAAATTTGGCCAGCTAGGCAAGCGGATTGATCGGGGATTGGGCGAACAATAGCGCGGGTAATGGAACCTGAAACCATGGCGAGCAAAACGCGACAGACGCGCCCCCGGGTGTTCAAAGCCAAAGAGGCGCGGGCACCGGGTAAAGTCGAGCGCGCACGGGCCCAACTGGCGCGGCAGTTCGATAGGCATCCGAACCAGATCACGAGATGGAAGCGACAGATGCCGGAGCGCGCGAGGGACTGATCCGGCAAGGCAGGCGCGCCGGCGAGCGAGGACCCGGCAAACCTCGAGGCACTGTCTGCCGATATTGGCAACTTGACCCTGGGCAATGTTTCCCTGGAAGGGGCTCCGTCTGTCTGACGCCGATGATGCACTGGGCGAGCCGCAAGGTACTCGCGCACGAGGCCCCCTTCACCCCAATAGCGACGCGCGATATGGAGATACTGGAAGAAACGCGCGCGCCCTATAGGTGGCTCGATATCGTCAGCACCACTCAGAGCAGCCAGTTCGCTGCGGGCGCGGGCGCCCAAGTCGCGCTGAGCCGGGGTATCCGGCCGTCGACAGACGGCTGTGGCGGCTGACGTGATAATGTGTTCGTCGAACGAGTCTGGCGCGGCCTCAAGTACGAGGGAGTCTATCTGAAGGCCAAAGAGTCGGTCAGTCATGCTCAGCGCTCCATTGGCGAATACATAGAGCTCTACAAGCGAAATCGGCCCCATTCGAGCCTGGCAGATCAGGCAGCAGATGATGCATATTTCGCAACGCTGCCTAAGATCAAATCAGGAGCATGATTGCCTCGGACGCTCCACCCGCTCGCGCGTTGCGGGCTCCTCCGGTTCAACGATAGTGCCCACTCTGAAAAATTCCTAGGTGTCCGGACGTTGAGTGATTATGTCAGAATATCGCGCACAACTATCGCGGCAGCACAAAAATAGGCAACCCGTCAGGAAGACGACCGACCGCACTGGAATTTGTCAAATCGACACCCCACAGAGCCTTAGCTGACAAAGCTTCCCCCGATCCAACTGGTTACAAACAAGAACAAATCACTCGACCTGTGAATATCTGTCGAGGCCGCCTCCGTAGCAGCCGTTCCGCACTCAGCTCCAGGAGCGTGTGCGCGCGTCCGGTCACACAATTGCCTAACGGGTCCACTACATACGGCCTTCCCGATGCAGCAGGCGCGCCGACATACTGAGTTCCGGCGAACGGAAATTCCATGCCCCGCTCGCCGGCCGCGGTGTGTAATAGGCGCTTGATCGCGCGATTCCGACCAGCTGTGTCTGTTGCAGACCAGACAGCACATGCGTACGGTCGATCATCGCTTTCGCAACCTTGCCTTGGTGAACGCTCAACTGCCGGTGCGACCCGTCTCCAGCCAGTCAAGCAGCGCGCCTGCCGATGCATATTCCTGCAGCACCGCCGCGTAACCGCCGAAGCGATTCGTGACTTCGCTCACCCTGTTGCCATAGTGATCGTTCTCCGCGAGCAACACATCGAGCAGGGTTCGTTTGCCCAAGTGGTACCACTGTTCGAAGAAGGCCTTGCGAACCTGATCGGTCTCGGCGGAAAGTCGTTCGTATTGGTCCGCGCGGCTAAGCATGGTGTGCGCATCCTGATCTGCCGCACGAATGCCATACTCGAGGTCACGCCGCTGCTGATCGACGCGCTGCCACGCGGCCTGTGCTCGATGCCCGGCCGCGGCCGTCGCCGCCTTCGTCGAACCGCCACGAAATGCCGCCCAATTGAGCGTCAACATGGTCTGCCATGGCGCTCGTTGTCCCGCGCCTCCGACGCCGGCATTTGCACTGACAGTCCAGTTGACCGTTGGCAGCCCCGACGCTTTCACCGCCTTTGCATTCAGGTCGGCCGCATTGGCCTCGGATTGAATCTGACGTAGGCTCGAGTGAGTGTCCACCTGCTGCAGAAGTTGCGGCAGATTGCCCGGTTGGATGGGCCAGTCGCGCGTGCGAGGAATCGGTGGCGTGGTCTCACCTAACAGCTTTTGTAGCTTCAGTTCCGCATCGCGCACCTTGGCCTGCGCGGAATCATGCGCGGCTTCAGCCTGCAACAGACGGGCCTTCGCCTGAGTGAGTTCGCTGCCGCGACCTCGGTCGACGGCCACGATTTCATCGAGCATTTTTACGAGCGTGGCCATCCGCTCCACGAATCGTTGGCTCAAGTCAACGATCGCACATTGTTTGCCCAGCTCGACAAGCGTGCTGGTCACGTCGAACGCATTCTGCTCACGCGCCGCAGTGTAATTGCTGCGCGCAGCATCCGAGAGATGCTCACGGCTTCCGATGGTGTTTTTTGTGCGGCCCCAGTCGTACACCGTCGTCGAGATGGTCGCCGTCACCACATTGCCGCTATTGTCGCCATTCCGATTGCCCGGACCAAATTTAAGGCTCTGTGTCTGCGAGCCGATGTCAATTTGTGGCCACCGTTGCCCCTTCGCTTCGTCGACATCTGCATTCGCGGCTTCATAGGCGGTATATGCCTGCCTCACTTCGGGACTGCGTTGCTCTGCCTTCTCGACAGCGTCACGGAAGATGCGACGTAGCGTGGCGGAATCGACTGAAGGCACGTTATCGGTACTGGACGGTTGCGTTTCGAGCCACTGCGCGAAGGTCGCTGGGGGCGCGCGGTTGGTCGACGTAGACAGTTGTTTCGCTTTCGTCGAACCGGGTTTCGGTGCGATTGTGGCATCGCTTACCAATGTCTGATCAGGCTTCGTTTGCGCAGCGACAGGACCACTCGCCACCGCGCCAAGCAGCGCCAAAATCAGCCATCCGGTTGGGCGGCGTGCCAATCCCGGACGGTCTCCCTCCTGGTTCAAAGCCTGCAACGCGGCTTGCGCTTCGGGTCGAGTATGTTGGGTCATGATCGGAACCGGTCAGATTGATCGTTGCTACGCGACAGGTGAACCGCAGTCCCCAACTTAGAGAACGATGGAATATTCCTCGTCTAAAGGGTCGGTTCGGTTACTTCGCGTGACTGATGAAACGAAACAGGAAATTTCGTACTGGATCTCATTGTCGGAAAATCAGTCCGTTGGCGAAATCAGACGGCCGCACCGAACTGGCAGGACCAGTACGAATTTGCATATCGCCTTGACTTCGAATGCTGGTCCAATTGCACCAGCGCCACCTTCGAGTTGAATGCCGTGGAGTGCGCACGGTCGATCGAGTTTTCGCAATTTTCGAGTTCGTCGTTGCCGCCCGTCGCGACCAAGGCTGAGCAACGCAGGCTCTCAGTTTGAGCGCTGAAAGAGATGGCATCGTCGCGCCTGCAAGCTGACTAGAAGCGTCTGAAGGGGCGCTGGAAATCAAAGCCACCCGCAACCTCGAGACCCACTGGTATCTGGTCGCCTATTTGCCGTAACGTGGACTCAACGCCGATTCAGCGACCTGCTGCCGTCCGACTTTGCAAAACCAATGTGGCCACCGCAAGCCCCGCCTGACATCGTGACCCCGCGCTAGGCGTGAACCCGGGTGCTCCTCCGAAACCCTGCACGAATGGCACCGACCGATGAGAATCGCTTCGGGGAGGTGATGTTAGTCCGCTTACTGGACGAATCTTGTCACGGTATGCTTAATTCACCTTACGTCGGGAGAACTCGCTCGTGTCTCCAAGGCTTCCGTCGTATTGGCATACCTGAAACTGGTCTGCCAGAACAGCTTCCGCGCAGCAGAACGCGGCCTGCTTACTGGCCTTAGGCGAAACGGCTGTCCGGGCGACTCAGCAGGCCGTAGGACGCTTGCGGTAGCCATCGAGGAAACGCGCGATCCGGTGGATCGAATCGGCGAGGTCGTCGACGTTCGGCAGGAACACGACGCGAAAGTGATCCGGCGTCTTCCAGTTGAAACCGGTGCCCTGCACGAGCAGCACGCGCTCTTCGAGCAGCAGGTCGAGGATGAACTGCTGGTCGTTCTGGACCGGATACACCTGCGGGTCGAGGTGCGGGAACATGTACAGCGCCGCCTCGGGCTTCACGCAGCTCACGCCCGGGATCGCCGTCAGCATCTCGTAGGCGATGCTGTTGAACGTGACGGTCAGCACGTCTTCGGACAGCGACGCCATCGAGGTGTGCGTCTTGCCGTCGTAGACGATCTTGTCGTAGACCTCGTCGGCGAAGATCACGAGGCCGTGCTGGCGCGCGATCTCGATCAGGCCAAGCAGCAGTTCGTCCGAATACAGCGCGCCGGTCGGGTTGTTGGGGTTGATGACCACGAGCGCGCGCGTGTTCAGCGTGATTTTTGCGCGGATGTCGTGGAGATCGGGCATCCAGCTATTCGATTCGTCGCAGATGTAGTGCACTGGCGTGCCGCCCGCGAGGCTCACGCCGGCGGTCCACAGCGGGTAATCGGGCGCCGGCAGCAGCACCTCGTCGCCGTCGTTGACGAGGCCCTGCAGCGCCATCACGATCAGCTCGGAGGCGCCGTTGCCGATGTAGATGTCGTCGAGTTCGACGCCGTGCACGCCCTTTTGCTGCGTGTAATGCATGATCGCCTTGCGCGCGGCGAACACGCCCTTCGAATCGGAGTAGCCCGACGAGCCCGGCAGGTTCAGGATCATGTCCTGAATGATCTCGTCGGGCGCCTCGAAGCCGAACGGCGCCAGATTGCCGATGTTCAGCTTGATGACGCGGTGGCCCTCTTCTTCGAGCCGCTTCGCATGTTCGAGGACAGGCCCGCGAATGTCGTAGCAGAGCGCTCTTCGCTCGTGCCGGACGACGCCGCGGGGTGCTGTTCGTCGTACGTGACAGCATTCCCTCCGAACGAGATTCGCCCCTACTGCTTGACCAATCACATAGCCCCCTCTTTGGACAGAAATCTGGCTCGCAAACCGCGTTCGAATAGCCTAAACTGAACTCACCATTTAAGGAGTGGTAGTTCAGTTGGTTAGAATACCGGCCTGTCACGCCGGGGGTCGCGGGTTCGAGTCCCGTCCACTCCGCCAGCACACCAAAGGCGAACCTCTGTTTCGCCTTTTTAATTGGTCCATCGTGCGGCGAGCACGAAGGCAATACCACGCCAGAACACGAATACGGCCAGGCGCTAGAGCGTGAAGCTAAGGATAACGTAGGGGGGCTGGCTCTATGTGGCGTTCGCAATCGAGGTCGCGGCCGGCGCGTCAACTCGTCAACGACCACGGACTTCGTTCCTAATGCACTTGAACAGGCGCTGTGCGCTCATCGCCTGGACCATGACGGGGCGCCGCGCTATCACTCCCACAGCGAGTCGCGATACGTCAGCTTGCGCTACAGCGACCGGCTGCAGACAGGCATGGAACCGTCTGTCGGTAAAGAGATGCCATTTCAATGTGCTCGTCGCAATGATAGATACCCTGTTCAAGGCCGAAGTACCGGCAGGATTGGTCCGAGCGCGCGAGTAACCTATAGCGATACATGTACCCGCAGGTCAATAAGGACGAAGTCGGGCTGATGAACGTTGGCTCACCCAGCGACTCCGTCGTCCTTCAGCGTGAGTGACAATACCTTCACGACCAGTTCCTCATAGCTGATACCAACCGCGCGAGCGGCCTTCGGCGGAAGCGAATGATCTGTCATTCCAGGCGCAGTATTTACTTCGAGAAAGTACGGATTGCCGTCACCGTCCAGCATGAAGTCGGCGCGCCCCCAGTCGCTGCAGCCGAGTACTTCGAACGCGCGACGCGCGAGCGCCTTCAGGCGCACCTCTTCTGACGATGCCAGTCCGCACGGAATCAGGTACTGCGTATTGTCGGAGATGTACTTCGCGTCGTAGTCGTAGAATTCGCCTCCCGGCACGATGAGAATGACTGGCAAATCGAGGTCACCCGCAATGCATGCAGTGTATTCCCCACCCCCTTCGATGCTCTTCTCGACCAGCACTATCTTGTCAAATTTTGCCGCTTCAGAAATCGCTGCAGGCAGATCCTGAGCAGCCTTCACCTTGATCACCGCGACGCTCGAGCCTTCGCTGGCCGGCTTCACAAAGAGCGGCAGGCCGAGTTGCGCGATGATCGCCCGCGCGCGCGCATCGAAGTCGTCGCCGCGCATCACAGTCTCGAACGGCGGTGTTGGAATCCCCAACTGCTGCCACACCAGTTTTGCGCGAAACTTATCAAGTCCGAGTGCCGAACCGAGCACGCCGCTCCCCGTGTAACGAATGCCGTAAAAGTCTAGTGCGCCCTGAATCTGCCCATTCTCGCCGTAGCCACCATGCAGCACGTTGAACGCGCGCACAAAGCCCTCGTCCTTCAGAGCTGACAGCGGCCGTACGGACGGATCAAAAAGATGTGCGTCCACTCCACAATCGCGCAAACCTTGCAGCACGAGACGACCGGAATTGTTCGACACTTCACGCTCGGCGGACACACCGCCCGACAGCACCGCCACCTTGCCGAATCGTTTCGGATCGATACCACTCATACTCCCCCCTGTTTCTGCGCGAGGCACCCAAGCCGCCTCTGCGAAAACCACGCTCATCGCGATCACCTCGCTGCGAGCGCGCACCACTACCGCGCGCGTCCCCCGCACAGGTTCTGTCCCGAACTGTCGGCAGTCGCGTCGAGAATTGACACGGTCACGTCCAGCCGGAAATCAGGCTAATCGAAGCCCGGCAGGCAACGAGCAGCAAGTCGCCCACCATTGAACTAGTCTACGAAAAAAGCCTGAGAGTAGCCATTAGCAATCCGCAGAGATCTTGGCGTGGGCGTCACGGCCAAGATGCCCGCATCAAAGAAAGCTTGCGGCTCAATTTCCTGGGGCAACGCCCCGCACTACGACTATTGCGGACAGTGTTTCACTGGAATTCGCACCTGCCCGACGATCTACCGAACCTGCTGCAAGTCCAGTTTCGCAAGCGCCATGCGAATTTCCTCCGCGGACTTTCTCTGGGCCAACAGCGCCGCTGCGCGTTTCGCGTGTCTGGCGAGCAGGTGACGTTGCGGCCCGGGAGCATAGGCGTAGATATGATGCGGTCTAAGGCCGGCGCCGCGCAGACGGCGGACGTAGTGCAACTGACTGTAAAAAGGAACGATACGATCCTCCGGATCCGAAATCAGATAGATCTCCGGAATCGGGTCCCGACGAACACGCCCGATTTCGTCGACAGGATCGTAATAATTCTGCGCGTCGTAGAGAAGTCGACCGGGAATTTCCCGTCTGGATTCCCAGTACGCCGTGACCTGTTTCACTGAAACAAGGCCGGAAGAAACCACAGATGCCGCGATGTCCTGGCGTCTGTTCAGCAGCGCGGCGACGATCTGGCCTCCTGCGGAATGTCCGGTCAGGATGAATGATCTAATGTTGTAACGCTCCTTGAGCATGGTCAGTGCGCGCTCCATCAATTCAATCTCGCGGTGCGTGCGCCTCAGGTTATGGTCGCCAGAGGAGCCATAGATGCCCGGGCGCGCAAGATAGACCGCAGGGAGGCCGGCATCAGCAGACCAGTCAGCCATCTCCTTACCAATCTCCATAGGTGATGCGGACCGGTAGGATTGCGCAATGTACCTCACTCCCTTCGCCGTTCTCAGCATGACATCGCCGCTGAAATAAACAAGTACTGTGGAATTCTCGCCTCCGGAAAGTCCATGCGTGTAGTACCGGATGCAATCTCCCTTGCCGTTGACTTCGACCCAGAGGCTATCGGGAACTCGTGCACAGTGCTCCGGGGAGCTAAATGAGCCATTCAGGGCTTGTATAACGTCGAACGGCTCGCTTCCCACGGGGGTATGGAGCTCTCCGGGCCGTGGATCCTCGAACGGCCCCAGTGCGGGCCGTCCTCCCAGAGCGGGTTCGGTCACGCCCCAAATGCCAAAGGCAACGAATAGGAAACGCCGGAGTCTCCAGCGTAGAAGGTGCGACAAACGTCGAAAATATCGACCGGGCCATTGCATGAGTGAAATTCCGTGAGAATGTATAGGGCGAACGCAGCTGATCAAAGGATCGCCATGCGCGCGCACGACCGACCCCGCGCCGGGGGTCATTGCGTCAAGCGTGATAGGGGTGCTTTGCCCGCGTGCATGAAGAAAGTCAGACGGCCTGCTTCTGGGCAGATGCCTTCATCCACGTCACGATGTGGTGTATGCCCGTGCTGTTGGAGCCCTTGAGCAACACCACATCCTCGTCGGCCAGCTCTTCGTGAAGTGCAGATTTCAACTCATCCAGAGAATGGGTGTGACGTCCACGGCAGGCATTGGGCAGTCGCTCCCAGAAGTCGGTATAGAGTTTGCCCATCACATAAACACGATCGATTGCACAACGCTCAATCACCGCAGCGAGTTCAGTGTGACGCAGTGGCGCCTCGGGACCGAGTTCAGCCATCTCACCTAGAACAGCGACCCGCCTGCCGGCGGACTTCATGTCCCTCAAATGTTCCAAGGCTGCCCGCATCGAACCGGGATTGGCATTGTAGGCATGGTCAACGACGGTCAGGTGCCGGCCGTCGAGCGTCAGCTCAAGCTCCTCGCCCCGACCGGACAGGGCTGCGAAGTTTGCGATCCGGTCCAGCGCGGGCTCAAGTGGATAGTTGAGCGCCAAAACCGCAGCGAGGACGGCCACGCTGTTCAGCGCCATGTGCAAGCCAGCAGCCCCAATCGCGTAGGTGACATCGCGCCCTCTGATGCGGACAGTAGCCGATTGTTGCGCCGCGTCATGCCTCACGAGTTGCAAATCGCACTCGGCAGTCGTGCCATAAGTAACAATTTTCAGATCCCGCTCCATGGCCGCGTGAAAGACAGTGTCCCATTCCAGCATGTCGCGATTGAGTATCACGGTACTCCCCGCAGACATGCCAAGAAAGATCATGCTCTTGGTCCGGGCAATGTCGGTGATTGTGCTGCTTTTGCCGAGGTGCGCTGGCTGGATGTTGGTGAAAATGCTGATGTCCGGTCGAGCAATGAGCGCGCTCTTCTTCATGTTGCCCACGGCAACTTCCAGGACGACGTGAGGGGTATCCCACGTGATCGACGCAAGGTTCCAGCTCAAACCGTGGGGAAGGTTTGCGTTGAACGCACTCGCCGCCGTCTGGCCGTAAGCATTGAGGGTATCAGCCAGCATGGCCACGAGCGTAGTCTTCCCTGCGCTTCCGGTCACCGCCAAAACGGTACCGCTCATCTGCTGGCGTGCGTAGGTGCCCATCGCAAGAATTGCCTCCCCCGTATCTGCGACATGCAGTACAGGCAAATCCTTAAGCTGAGCCTGCACATCGGGATCGCTCGCGATAACACCCACCGGGCGCGTGAGCATCTGTCGAATGACGGAAACAGGAATCCCGCGGTCAGCCTCGCGTACTCGGGCCACCACGACGTTTCCGGCCTGCATGGCAGGCGCGTAAATGCAAAGGCCGCTCGCGGTCCACCCCGGTGACGGCGCAGTAAGCCATGTCCCCTGCGTGACTGACCTGATCACCGAGGCGTTCCATTCCCGCCCGGCCGCGGAGGACGCCGGCTGTTGCTGCTTATTCAGATAGTTCAAATAGGCGACAAAGCCGGACAGATAGTGCTCAACGTCGTCGATACGAATCCGGAAGGCGTGATGACGGATGAAGAAGCTTCCTGTGATTCTGCCCGGATTGGCGAAGTACATGGCGAGTTCCGGCCAGAAATAGCCATTCAGAAGGCGCTGTGCCCGCGCATGCAGTGCCTGGAAAAATTTATCCAGATCGACCCCGGCAAGGAGGTGTTCCAATTCGGGCTGCTGCCGCAGACGACCGATCATCTGCTCGGCAGCGGTCATCAGTTCAAGCAGGGTCGGAAACGTGGTGATTCTGCCGATCACGAAATCGAGATAGCCGGCGAAATTCTGAATTCCGAACTTGTAATACGCCTCCAGTGGTCTGTGACGAGTCAGTTCGTTCACGCAATAGCTAAGCCAGTGATCATGCGCCTTCCAGTGGTTCGCCTCGATGAAAAAGCCGAACGCCTTTTCTACTGCTGCGAGCCACCTCGCATCGTTAGTCAGGCCATAAAGGCGCATCAGGCCGAAGGCCGCTTCCCCGTCGTAATAAATGATCCGGAACGCCTGTTTCACCGACAGATCCGGATAGTTCAGTACGTGACTGAACTTGCCGGTGTCCGCATCCTGCATGAAAAGGATGCCTGTCGCGAGTTGCTCAAGCAGATCCATATATTCGCGCGAGCCGGTCAGTTCGCTATATTTGACCAGCGCCAGAAGGCACACGCCGTTTCCACCCAGTTTAATTTCGGCCTTGGCGTCAACAAGAAACGCGGCCCGGGCGCCGGAGGGCAATTTCACCGGCATGATGAGTTCGTTGACGAGATAATGCAGAGCTGCATCGATTGCTATCTTGAGGTCGCTATCCCGGGTCACTTCCCAAGCCTCTAGCATTGCGTAGACCGAACTTGCATGGCGCAGCGTGTTGTAAGTCCCAATGGCGCGATCGAAGCAGGGGTGCCAACCATAATGAAAGCGTCCGTCTTGCTGTACCTGTCCGGCTAGATAGCGGCTTCCGGATGCGACGAGCTCCCTGACGTCTGCCGGCTCGAGATGTTCCATGACACGGCGCCCCGCATTCGGACCCGTTCCATGCAAAAGATGTACTTCCTGCGATTGCCGACTCGTGAACGCCCCCCGGGACGAGAACACATACACATCCCGCGCGTCTGCGAAATCCACGTTGGCAAGTTTGTGCCGGTTGGCGGCATACCGTTCGAAGTTCTTCATGTTGACAACGGCATGCGCATGGGCCGCGCCACCATACAGCATGGCGTTGGCATTCAGTTCAGTCTCGAGGAAAGCGTGCGTGAAACTGCTGTCCAGCGACAGGCCGCTGCGAAAGTAGTTGCGTTTGGTCTGTTCGAGGCGCTCCCGCAGTGCTCTCCATGTCGTACCCTCAACGTTTTCGACCCAGTCCACCCGAAGCCACTGGACGGTCACCCCGGTCGTGCCGACAGCCTGCGCGGCCCGCTCCATGCCGAGGGTCCACGCCTCGTCAAATGTCGGGGCCGTTGTGCTCACGACGTCGGCTCGCCGCTGCCCGTCGCTCCATGAAAAGAACAGGACAAAGGACGGCCAGGGCGCTGCCAGGCGATCGACCTGCGGTTCAACGGCAGAGCGCAGTCGTGCAAACAGGGCAGGAGAATCTGTCGAAGTGAACGCGGTGGGCAACATGGTTTTACTCTCGGCTAAGAGGGGGGCAATGCGTCTACGGCCCGATACCTGACGACAGCGCTTCGTCGGGGAGCGGACAATGAAATCTGACCGACGACGATTGACTAATTCAGTATATACATTTGGTGAACGATTCTTTTGCAGGGGTTCGAGCCTGCAATCGAAAAAACTGAGCCCCTGAAATCTCACCTTCCGGAGGGGGCGTCGTGTATCGGCGCTATCGGTTTTTCGCCCGCGGACACGAGCTCCCGTCGCCACTGCTCGATAAACTCCCGTTTGCGCACCCGGGATGCAAAGGTGAACTCGTTGAGCATTCTGTTGAAGAACTCCTGATCACTGTCTTGCAATGCTGCATAAGCAAGCAATACATTGATTGCAGGAATTGCCGGTTGTCTGGGCATTCTCTACTCCGTACTTGAGGCCCTCGTCGTTTCGTTTTGTCTGTGGCAAAAGACAGACTAACGATAAGAAGACGTTGAAAAATTGCGCTTTCGGACCGCTAACTTTTCTGACCTGCTGGCGTCAGCTTCCTGTCATGTCTCGCCCAACAGGAAACTGACGCCTAAAGAACTCATAGACGATCCGAGGCCACTCCTCGAACTACCGCTGCCTGCACGAACACTGCGCAATCGACAGTATGGGGAGCGCAAGCCGACATCCGACCGCCCCGTTCCGCGGGCATCATGTTCGGACTGCGCTCAGGTATTGCGTGAAATCTGCACCCCCCAGAGAGGGGGATACGGTTACAGAACCGCTTACTGCAGACGGGTCGCCACATGGCAGAAGGAACACGCGTGGAAACGCATCTACCAAAGCTGGTCCCTCGAACGTTCGATTGCATCGCTTCGCGCGTTTCGACGCCTGAAAGTTCGCTACGTACGCGACGCGCCGCAAAGCGGTTTTGATTCATTTCGTAACAGCTGCTTGGCGGGAACGCGACCTCACCAAATGAGGAAGGTCGCTCGCCACATGAGCCTGTGCCCGCCGTGCCATCAGGTCGGATGGGACATGTTCACACGTACCACCACGCGGCGGTTGGGCGCGTTGCAGTCAATCTTCTGCTGCCTCGTACCGCTGCATTCCGTCACTACAGGATCGGAATTGCCCGCACTTTCAGCTGTAATCTTCAACGTCGGGATGCCGTGTTCAATCAGCATCCGGCGAACTGTCATCGCACGCTGCTCGCCGAGTTTCTGCGCCGCTGCGTCCGAGCCGATCAGGTCTGCGTGACCAATCACCGTGACGGCTTCCAGCGATGCGTTGTCCGCGAGAATCTGCTCGGCAAGACGCGAAATCTCCGCCCGCCCTTCGCCAGTGATGTCCCGACCGCCAGACTTTCCGAAGGCGAACAGTGTGTCGCCCTTGAGCGTGTAGTTTTTAATCACGGCAGAGCGTGCAGCCGCGGCAGGTTGTACCAGGGGGACTGACGGATAGTCGCACACCTGAACTGCAGACGCGCGGGAGAGCACGTGCATTTGCGCGCGCATGCCCTGCAACTGGGCTTCGGCTTCGTTGCGCGGCACCGTCACCGGTACACCATTGCTGCCAGCCGGAGCGACCTTCATGAAGTAGGTCATGCCGCCCTTCAGTTCAGCGCGGGAGCCACCGGTGGTCTTGCCTTTGTACAGCGGTGCATCGTGGATGTGCGCGCCGAGCGTGTGTTCACCGGGCTTCACGCAGAAGATGCTGTAGCCGTTGGGCAGCAACGCGGTCTGCAGGTCGCCATCAACATAGACACCAGCGGCAGCCGACCGGCCCGCGCCAGCGGATGTGTCACGGTAGTAGACGACCTGCGCCTGCTGCGGGCCGACCTGTCCGACGGGCGCGTACGTCTGGCCGAATACCTTGCCGGGCTGTGTACCAGCACCGGCCATCGGCGCAGCAGCGGGTGCGGCCGCCACGGCAGCCGGCGGTTGCTGGTTAGAAGAAGTTTGTTGTGCGACGGCGGGCAAGACGCCTGCAGTCACGAGCAATGCGCCCGCGAGCGCACGCTTGAGGGTTTGATTGAAAGTCATGGTAAATCATCCAGACGGTCCCCGAACAGCTAGTTATCGTCCGGGGGACAAGTTTAATGGTTAGGTTGAAATTCCGGGGTCCGCGACGCTGGTCATGCGTCGCGGACCATCCAGAGGTCAGTGGTTCAGCAACGTTGTGTCGACACCATGCTGTACCAGCAGTTCGGCGTTCAGACCCGAGTGGTAGAAGACGTCATACGCGACCCCGCTCACAGTCGTGGTGCCAGACTGTTGCACCCAGTCGCCAACATCGCCTCCGTTCGGCAGCAAGTCGGACAGCTCGACCTTGTCGCCCGCATTGCCCTTCACCATCACCTGCGTGCGGCCGTCGGCAACGAACAGGTCCTGCCCGCCCAGGTTAAGCACATCGGCCAGCGAAAGCTTGAGCGTGTTATTGCCCGTACCGGTGATGTCGAGCACTTCGATCGAATTGAGCGTCAAGTGAGGGGTGTCTCCAAGGTCCAGATTTTGCCCTGCACCGGTCAACTTCAGCGTGTCGATACCGCCTCCGCCCTGGAGTATGTCTCGCTGCTGCTCCACTTCGCCGATTGCCTTCGTGTCGCTTATCGTGAAGACGTCGTTGTTGTCGGTGCCGACGTATAGCGCTGCATGTCCATCTACGTTGATTTGCAACGGAGCCCCTACGTGACCGTACCAACCAGAGGCATTGCCAGCCGTATCCATAATCTGAATCCCCCAACTGGCACCTGATTTAATCGCATCGATCTCGCTCTGGTTGACAGTGAATACCATGCTCCCCGAGCTGATCTCGCCAGCAGTCAAATAATGATAAAGGGTTGCATTGCCCACTACCACGACAACGGAATCGCCATTCACAAGGCCTCCAGGCAGTTGAACGTAAAACGCCCCATTGCTATACGTGGCCGAACTGACCGCTGCCGGGGCAGTCGTATCGAGCGTTACGTTTTGCGACACCACTTTGCCGCAATTGCCTGCCGCATCGACCACGCGCGTCTGGATCGTCCAGGAGGCGTAATGCGACGTGTTGTCCTGGAATGCCCAGTGTCCCGCGTTATCGGTCAGCGCGTCCTGCCAGGTCTTTCCACCGTCAACTGACACCTGAACCTTCTCGTTTGCGGCGAGTTTTGCGGTCAATGCGCCATAGATAAGGCGCCCCGCCGAACCATCATTGGTAATGAAGTCCCACGGCCATATGCCCGCGTCTTTGCCCATTCGATCGAAGGTCGCCTGAGCACTTGGCGCCACCGTATCGACGGTCACGGCCCAAGAGTCCGACGATGGGCTAACGTTGCCCGTTGCCGGATTCGTCGCGGTCGCCGTGAGGCTGTGCGATCCGTCAGCCAGGTTGGTTGACGGCGTAAAGCTCCACTGACCGTTGCTGTCCGCCACCGCCGTACCAATCAGACGGCCGTTGTCGTACACCGACACAGTCGAGCCCGCCTCAGCCGTACCCCGAACGGTCGGCCGCGCATCGTCCGTTACCCCGCCATCGTTCACTGGACCCTGGATCAGGCCAACATCGTCAATCACCGTAGTGATGACCGGTGCTGCCACGCCAGTATCCACTGTGATTGCCCAGGAGTCCGACGACGGGCTGACGTTGCCCGTCGCCGGGTTCGTCGCAGTCGCCGTGAGGCTGTGCAATCCGTCAGCCAGGTCGGTTGACGCCGTAAAGCTCCACTGACCGTTGCTGTCCGCCACCGCCGTACCAATCAGACGGCCGTTGTCGTACACCGACACAGTCGAGCCCACCTCAGCCGTACCCCGAACGGTCGGCCGCGCATCGTCAGTTACCCCGCCATCGCCCACCGGCCCCTGGATCGGACCCACATCGTCGATCACCGTAGTGATGACCGGTGCTGGCACGCCAGCATCCACTGTGATCACCCAGGGGTCCGACGTTTCATCGACCGTTGTTCCGACGTACCACACAGTGAATTCATGCAAGCCATCGGTCAGCTCTTTCGACGACGTCCACGTCCAGTCGCCGTTCTCGTCCGTCCAAACCATAGCGACGACGACGTCGTGGTCACCGATTACCACCATTTTGTTCGGCTCACCCTTGCCCACCAGCGTCGGCCTGTTGTCGTCGGTCGTGCCACCGTTTTCGATTGGACCCTGGATCAGACCCACGTCGTCAATCACCATCGTGATGACCGGTGTTGACGGGGTTGTGTCCACGATCACCGTCCACGGATCCGACGGATCGCTTTCGTTGCCCGCAGGATCGCGCTCCACCAGCGTGAACTCATGCTCGCCTTCTTCCAGCGGCGTCTCCGGCGTGAAGCTCCAGTTGCCCTCCTCGTCGACCTCAGCCTCGCCAATCGGCGTGCCGTTGTCGATCACGACGATCGTGTCGCCCGGCTCACCCTTGCCCACCAGCGTCGGCTGCGTGTCGTCCGTGCTCTCGCCATTGCCCACCGGACCCTGGATCGC
>NZ_JAJITC010000022.1 GCF_020881035.1 Paraburkholderia translucens | reverse complement strand
TTCCCGTCGTGTTGTCATGCTGAGCTGCCTCGCCATAAGTCGCTCCCGCCAGCATTCTGACGGGTAGCAAATTACATGAGGCAATGCCCGTGGCTCGGTAACAAAAAAACTGAGTCAATGCGCATCCTGACCGACGAAGACATCTGGTACGCGATGCAGGTCACCGCGCGCTTTGTGTTCTGGTCGGTCGGACTCGAGGTATTGCTCGGCTTCGGGCTTGCGCTCCTGGTGAACCGGCAGTTTCGCGGCCATAGCTTCTGGACGACGCTGATCCTGCTGCCGATGATGTTGTCGCCCGCCGTCGTCGGCAACTTCTGGACTTTCCTGCTGCAACCTCAAACGGGCCTCTTCAACGACATCGTCAGTTTCTTCACGGGCATTGCGCCCAACTCGTTCCAGATGATCGGCGACGTGCCGCTCGCTCCGTGGACCATCGTCATGGTCGATACATGGATGTGGACGCCCTACGTGATGCTGATCTGTCTTGCCGGCCTGCGTTCGATTCCTGACTACATCTACGAAGCAGCCGAAGTGGACCGTGCTTCGCCGTGGCGCCAGTTCTGGTCCATCACGCTGCCGATGACGCTGCCGTTCCTGATGCTGGCCATTCTGTTTCGCGGCATCGAGAACTTCAAGATGTTCGACATGGTGAATCTGCTGACGTCGGGCGGTCCAGGTTCGGTGACGGAAACCGTGTCGATCACACTCAAGCGCGCGGCCTTCGAGAAGTGGCAAACGGGTTATTCGTCTGCGCTGGCGATCATTCTGTTCGTCGCCGTGTTCGGCGCCGCGAATATCTATGTGAAGGCACTTAACAGGGTGAAACAGCGATGACGGACCTTGCCCTTCAACAATCGGTCGTAGCCGCGTCGCCGCGCAGCAAGACGTTCGCGGCCATCGTCGTGGTCGCGTATGCACTCGTTGCGACGTTGCCTATCGTGTGGATCATTCTGACGAGCTTCAAGACGCAGGAGGATGCGATTGCGTATCCCCCTGTCGTGATGTTTCAACCATCGATGGAAGGCTACGTGAATCTTTTCACGATCCGTTCACGGCAGTCGCCGGAGTTCATCGCGAGCCTGCCTCCGGCACAGACCTGGTATGACCGCGACGTCCGCAAACGCAATATGGTGATTGCGGGGCCGTCGAAGGTCTTGCCGCGTTTCGTCAATTCGCTCGTCATCGGTTTCGGCTCGACGTTTCTCGCGGTGTTTCTCGGCACGCTTGCCGCGTATGCGTTCTCGCGGTTCAGGGTGCCGCTGGCCGACGACCTGCTGTTTTTCATTCTGTCGACACGGATGATGCCACCCATTGCCGTCGCGATTCCCATCTATCTGATGTACCGTGCGCTTGGACTGGCCGATAGCTACCTGGGCATGATCGTGCTGTACACGGCCGTGAATGTGTCGCTCGCAGTGTGGTTGCTCAAGGGTTTCATCGACGAGATTCCGCGCGAATATGAAGAAGCCGCGCTCGTTGACGGATACACGCGGCTGCAGGCTTTTCTCAAGGTCGTGTTGCCGCAAGCGATCACGGGCATTGCCGCAACTGCGATTTTCTGTTTGATCTTCGCCTGGAACGAGTACGCGTTTGCATTGTTGCTCACAAGCGGCGACGCGCAGACGATGCCGCCGTTCATTCCGTTCATCATTGGCGAGGGCGGCCAGGACTGGCCAGCCGTCGCGGCCGCCACGACACTGTTCGTGCTGCCAATCCTCATCTTCACCGTCGTGCTGCGCAAGCACCTGTTGCGCGGCATCACTTTCGGAGCGGTGCGCAAATGAAAGTGCAAACTACCCTGTCACGCCGGCGCTTTTTCCGCCGGCGCTATTGTGAAGGCGCTTCGACGGTGCTCATCGGCGTGGGCATCGCGATGCTCGTACAACCGTTCACTGTCGATCTCTATACGTGGTCGTTCCCCGTGATTCTGGCGGGCGCGCTGGCTTTCGTCGTGACCAGTCATTTTCCGGACTAAGCCATGTCGACGATCGTTCTTTCGAATCTTCACAAGCGTTTCGGCGATTTTACGGCCGTGCGCAGTACGAATCTGACGGTAGGCGCCGGCCGCTTCGTCGTGCTGCTCGGACCTTCCGGTTGCGGAAAGACGACGACGTTGCGCATGATCGCCGGGCTTGAGTTGCCGACATCGGGACAGATTCATATCGACGGAGAAGATGTCACGGCGCTGCGCGCGCGGCAGCGCGACATCGCGTTCGTGTTCCAGATGTTCGCGCTCTATCCGCACATGAGCGTGCGCAAGAACATCGCGTTTCCGCTGAAAAACGAGGGCATTTCGCGGCGAGAAATCGCAACGCGCGTCGAATCCGCCGCTCATATGCTGCGCATCGAAAACATACTCGACCGCAAGACGGGCGGACTCTCGGGCGGCGACCGGCAACGCGTCGCGTTGGGGCGCGCGATCGTGCGGCATCCGAAGGCCTTCCTGATGGACGAGCCGCTCGGCACGCTCGATGCCGATTTCCGCGAGCTGATGTGCCTTGAACTGCGCAAGCTGCATAACACGCTTAAAGCAACCACGATCTACGTCACGCACGATCAAAGTGAAGCGATGGCGATGGCCGACGACGTCGTCGTGATGGATCAGGGCGAAGTACTTCAATCCGCGTCGCCGCATGAGGTTTATCATTTTCCTGCCACCGTTTTTGTCGGCAAGTTCATCGGAAGTCCGCCAATGAACTTTCTCGCTGTAGACGCCGGAGTCGAAGCGGGTACGGAACGGGTGTCGCTCGGCGGCGCGCCGGTGGCGGTGCCGCGCGTTGATGCCTCCGCCGCGAAAGCGCTGCTGGGCATCCGGCCCGAGCACGTCCTGATCGACGCGCGCGGTGCCTTGCGTGGCCGCGTGATTGCCGACGAGTATCTCGGCTCGCATCAGATCCTCGTGGTCGATACAGCGCTTGGCATTGTGCGCGTGAGGGTCGGCAAGGACGAAGGGCAGGCCGCAGGGGCTCAGGTCGGTCTGTCGTTTCGCAAGGAGCGCACGCTGCTGTACGACGCGGTGAGCGGCAGGATGCTCCCGGGCGCGGCGCGGCAGATGGCCGTCAATGGAAACGGCAATGGAGACGCTTATGTCTGAGATCCGTTTGCTCCACGTGACGAAACGCTTCGGCGATATCGTCGCGGTAGACGACGCTTCGATCGAGGTGAAGGAGGGCGAATTCGTCGTGTTGCTGGGCCCGAGCGGCGCAGGCAAGACGACGACGCTGCGCCTGATCGCCGGGCTCGAAAAGCCCGACGAAGGCGAGATTTTCATTGATGGCGAACCGGCGACGGATTTGCATCCGGCGGATCGCGACGTTGCGTTCATCTTTCAACAGTATTCGCTGTATCCCCATCTGACCGTATTCGACAATCTGGCTTTTCCGTTGCGTTCTCCGCGGCGGCGCGTGAGCGAGGCGCAAGTCAGCGCGCGCGTGCAGGCGGTGGCCCGCATGCTGCATATGGAGTCCAAGCTCGGCAACGCGGCGACGCGCCTGTCGGGCGGCGAAATGCAGCGCGTCGCGATTGGGCGCGCGCTTGTGCGCGAGCCCAAAGTGTTCCTGATGGACGAGCCGCTGTCGTCGCTCGACGCGAAACTGCGCGAGGAACTGCGGATCGAACTGAAACGGCTGCATCGCACGATCGGCGCGACGATTATTTACGTGACGCACGATCAGGTCGAAGCGACGACGCTCGCCGATCGCATCGGCATACTCGAGCATGGCCGCATTGTGCAGATGGGCGCGCCGCGCGAAGTGTATGGCAAACCGGACTCCCTCAGTGCGGCCCGCCGCCTCGGCTCTCCGCCCATCAACTTGTTGCCCGCTACGCTGTTCGACGCCGCCGCGATGCCAGCGGGTACGGCGACGGTCGCGATCCGTCCTGAAGACATCGTGCTGCACGCTCCTGATGCGCGAGACGTCCTCAATCTTCGCGTGCTCGAATATTCCCCGCTTCGGCATCTGCTGATTCTGGACCGCGATGGCACCGCAATTGTCGCGACGACGATGACCGAACGCAATTTCGTGCCAGGGCAAACGGTCGGCGTGTCGTTGCCGCCGCGCAGCCTTCTTTATTTCCGCTCCGATGGCAGGAGGATTCCCGCATGAACGGCAAAACGGTCATGGCGTGCATCGAGGCTGCGCATGCCACGCTGAAGGAACACACGGACGAGATCGCGGCGCTTGATCAGCAAATTGGCGACGGCGATCATATCTTCAACTTGTTACGCGGCGTCGATGCGCTGCTCGCGATGCGCGCCGAGATAGAGGCGGAAGCGTTCGCATCCGCGCTGAACCTTGCAGCGTCGAAACTGCTGTCGACGGTCGGCGGCTCGTCCGGGCCGTTGTTCTTTTCGTTGCTGCACGGAATGGCGAAGGCCTCGGCCGAAAGTGCGCACGCGATGAGCCTCGCGGACGCGTCGCGGATTTTCGCTGCGGGCGTCGATGCCGTCGCTCAGCGTGGCAAGGCGGGCATCGGCAGCAAGACGATGATGGACGTGCTCATTCCCGTAGCGTCGCGTTTTGCGGAACTGGCTGACACCAACGCGGCGCCGGAAGCCGTGCTCGACGCGTTGCCGCAGGTCGCCCAAGCGAGCATGTTCGCCACGCGCGACATGCTCGCGACCAAGGGGCGCGCATCCTTTCTCGGCGAACGCTCGCGAGGTCACATCGATCCGGGCGCGCGCTCGAGTCAGTTGATGATCGAAGCGGTATGTGCGCGGCTCGCGCAAGACAGAGAGTGAAAGGAGCGTAGGCCATGAAAAAATTTATCAACCACGTCGACGACTTTTTGACCGAGAGCCTCGCCGGATTCGCGGCCGCCCATAGCGATCTGGTCGTGCTCAATCAGGAACCGGTATTCGTGCGGCGCAAGACACCGAAGCCGGGCAAGGTTGCACTGGTGTCGGGCGGCGGCTCGGGACACGAGCCTTTGCATAGCGGCTTTGTCGGCTATGGAATGCTCGATGCGGCGTGCCCCGGCCAGGTTTTTACGTCGCCAACGCCTGATCAGATGATGGCAGCCGCGCAGGCCGTCGATACGGGCGCGGGGACGCTCTTCATCGTGAAGAACTATTCCGGCGACCTCATGAACTTCGAAATGGCGTCGGAGATGTCGGAAGTGCCGAATGCAATGGTGTTGATCAACGACGACGTCGCAGTCGAAAACTCCAGTTACACGACGGGCCGACGCGGCGTGGCGGGTGCCGTGATCGTCGAGAAACTGGTGGGCAGCCTTGCCGAAAGCGGCGCGGACCTCGAACAATGCAAGGCGTTCGGCGACCGCATCAACAAGAATACGGCGTCGATGGGCGTTGCGTTCTCGAGTTGCACGGTGCCCGCAGCGGGCACCCTGACGTTCAAGATCGGCGACGATGAAATCGAAGTCGGCGTCGGAATACATGGCGAGCCAGGGCGGCGGCGCGCGCGCTTTGCCGCGGCCGACGCGATTGCGGGAGAACTGCTAACGGCGATCGTCGCCGATCTGAAACCACGGACTGGCTCGGAATTGCTGGTCCTGATCAATGGACTAGGCGGCACGCCGCTCGGCGAACTGTATCTGTTGTTCAATTCCACGCGCTTATGGCTGCAACAGCGCGAGCTGAAGATCGCACGCGCGCAGGTCGGTTCGCTGACGACCTCGCTGGAAATGGCCGGCGCGTCGATCACCTTGTGCGTAATGGAAGATGACATGACGCGGCATTGGGATAGTCCGGTGCATACGCCGTCGCTGAGGTGGGGTATATAGCGGGCGTTGTCACCTTGCTTTCCGACATGCCGCGCAAGGCATGGCATGCGTAACGAGCTGCGCGGCCTGCTGCTCTTCACGCTGAGCAGCATGCTCGACACTTCGCTGACGGCGCAAAGTGTCGGCCACGACTTCGTCGCGTCCCAGCTGATTCGCGGCGGGGCGCAAGTGCTTGCGATACTCGCAGATGCGCGAACTCGGTCAGCTCACCGGACAGATCCAGCAGCAGGCGATGGTCATGACCTTCTCGGAGACGTTCTGGCTGCTCGAGAAGCCGCAACCCGGCGCGGCCGGGTCGTCTGCTGGCCACTGATCAGGCCGTCCGTGGCCTCAATGACTCATGCCCAGATAGGCTGCCTTCACCGACGGGTCGTTGCGCAATTGCGGCGCCGGCCCATGCGCTGCAATCCGGCCGTTTTCCAGTACGTAGCCGTAGTCGGCCACGTCGAGAGCCGCCGCCGCGAATTGCTCGACGAGCAGCATCGTCACGCCCTGGTCCTTAAGATTCCGGATGATGCGAAACACCTCCTCGACGATGATCGGGGCGAGCCCCATCGACGGTTCGTCAAGCAGCACGACCTCCGGGTTCAGCATGACCGCCCGCGCCATCGCGAGCATTTGTTGCTCGCCGCCAGAGAGCGTGCCGGCGAGTTGATTGCGCCGCTCCTTCAGACGCGGAAAAAGCTCGATCGCGCGTTCGAGATCGGCGTTGACATCACCTCGCGGCCGCGCCCAGGTCAGGCGCGCAAAGGCGCCCAAAATGAGGTTGTCCGTTACGGTCATCGTCGCGAACACGCGCCGTCCCTCTGGCGAGTGGGCGAGCCCAAGTCGCGCGATGCGGTGCGAGTCGAGCGCATCGATACGCTTCGCGCTCGCGCCCACGCCCATGGTGATCTCGCCGGAGCTCGGCCGGATCATGCCGGAAATCGCGCGCATCGTAGTGGTTTTGCCTGCGCCGTTCGAGCCGATCAGCGTCACGACGGAGCCCTTCGGGACGTCGATCGAGATGCCGTGCAACACCTTCACCTTGCCGTATCCAGCATGCAGATTCTTGACCGATAGCATGTCTATTCCTGTGAGTCTCGTGGGTCCCAAAGTCGGTCGGGCGGCTCAGGCCGCTTGCCCGGTAGTCTCGCCGCCGAGATAAGCCTCGATCACCTTTTCGTTTGATTGGATGTCGGACGGATTGCCTTCCGCGATCTTCTGCCCAAAGTCGAGCACCGACACCCGGTCGCAAACGCTCATCACGACGTCCATATGATGTTCGATCAGTACGACGGTGATGCCCTGATCGCGGATCTTGCGGATGATCGCGACCAGTTCCTTGATGTCCGGCGCAGTGAGGCCGGCGGCTGGCTCGTCGAGTAGCAGCACCTGTGGATCGAGGGCGAGCGCCCGCGCGATTTCAAGCAGCCGCTGCTTACCGTAGGGCAGGTTGCGCGCTTCTTCGCCAGCAACGTCTTGTAGCCCGACAAACCGCAGCATGCCGATGGCGCGGTCGCGGGCGGCGCGCTCCTCACGCCGGTAACGCGGCGACATCAGTCCGACATCCGCGAGATTGGCGCGGAACGTGTGATGCAACCCGACCAGCACATTTTCGAGCGCCGTCATCTCGCCGAACAGTTGCACGTTCTGGAAGGTGCGCGCGATGCCCGCCAGCGCGATTTGCGCTGACGTCTTTCCCGCGAGCGATGTGCCGCCGTAGTTAAGCGTCCCTGAAGTCGGCGCGTAGATGCCGGTCAGCACGTTCATCATGGTGCTCTTGCCTGAGCCGTTCGGGCCGATCAGTCCGTGGATCGTGCCGCGCCTCACGCTCAGGTCGACATGGTTCAGGGCCTTCAGGCCGCTGAATTGCATCAGGATGCCGCGCAATTGCAGGATTTCCTCAGTGCCTTGCGCGTGTACGGCCGCAATAGCGTCGCCGCCGATCGTCGGAACGTGGCTGCTGTCGACCGTGACCGGGCGTACCCGGCGTTGCATAAGAGTTTTGCGAGCGAAACCGACGACACCGTCCTGCAGGTAGTAGACCACGAGCAGGATCATCAGACCGAAGATCGTTAAACGCCAATCAGCGAGAGTGTCGATGCGGTACGAGAACGCGGCGAGGCCCACTGTGCCCAGTACAGGGATCGCGACCTTGCGGGGTGTCGACACCTTGCGCGCCAGCGCGATACCTGCGCCGAATACGATCACGGCAGCCAGGCCCGACGCGACGGCGCGAAACATATCGATGTCATCGAGGAGCTTCGGCAGAAGCACGATGATCGCCGAACCAAGCAGCGCGCCGCTGCGTGTCTTGCGGCCGCCCATGATGACCGCGAGCAGGAACAGGATAGTTAGCTCGAAATTGTAGGTATTCGGCGAAATGTACTGCTCGGAATACGAGTAGAGGCAGCCCGCGAGACCGGCAAAGCCCGCGCTGATGACGAACGCGTAGACCTTGTAGCGGTACACCGACACGCCCATGCAGTCCGACGCGATCGGACTGTCACGTAGTGCCTCGAAGGCCCGCCCGAGGTGCGACTTCAGGACGCGGTGCACCACGATCAGCGACACCACGAGCAGCACCGCGACCAGCCAGTAGTATTCCACTTCGTTCATCGGCCGCGCCCCGAGCGACGGCTTTTGAATTTTCAATCCCATCGGCCCGTTGGTCAGGAAATCCATCTCATTGATGAGGATCTGCAGGATCGTGCCGAACGCGAGCGTCACCATCGCAAGGTAAGGGCCGGACACGCGCAGCGCGGGCAGGGCGAGGATCGCGCCGAAGCCGGCCGTGGTGAGAATGGCGAGCGGCGCGGTGACGAAGATCGGCATGCCGAGCTTGACGAAAAGCACACCCGCCGTGTAAGCGCCGACCCCGAAGAGCCCGGCATGTCCCAGGCTGACCTGGCCGGTGTAGCCCACCACGATGTCGAGACCGAACAGCAGGATCGCATAGATCATGATGGTCTCGAAGAGGTGGATGTAGTACGGATTGCCCGAGACCACCGGGAATATCGCAAGCGCGGAAAGTGCGAGTGTCGACGCGATGGGTTTTTTCAGTGTCATGGCGTCCTCACACTTTCTTGATCGAGGTCTTGCCGAAAAGGCCGGCGGGTTTCATTGCGAGCACGATCAGGAGCAGCACGAGCCCCGGCACGTCCTTGTAACCGGTGGAGATGTAGAAGCCGGTCGTGGTTTCCGCGATGCCGAGAATCACACCGCCAACAAGGATGCCCATGCCGCTAGTCAATCCGCCAATGATCGCCACCGCGAACGCCTTGAGACCGAGCACCGCGCCCATCGTCGCGCCAGTCAGCGTGAGCGGGGCGATCAGCACACCGGCGAACGCGGCAGTCAGCGACGACAGCGCATACGAGAACGTGATCACGAGGCCCGTGTTGATGCCCATCAGCGCCGCGGCGTCGCGGTCGTTGGCGGTGGCCACTACCGCCTTGCCGAAGATGGTCTTGCGGTTGAAAAATTCGACAGCGAGCATCATCAGTAGCGCACCGGCAACCACCAGCAACTCCATCGGCAGCACGTTCGCGCCAAGCACCTTCAGCGGCGCTTCCGGCAGCGGTGACGGAAAGCGCAGATCGTCGCGGCCCCACACGTTTTCAGCGACGTTCTTGAAGATGATTCCGAGCGCGATGGTCGACATGATCCAGCCGAACTCGGACTTGATCCTGATTGCCGGACGCACCCCGATCCGTTCGACCAATGCGCCTTGTACCAGACCGAAAATGCATACGAGCGGGATCATCAGCCAGTAGTTGACGCCGAGCGATACCAGCGTCAGGCCGACCAGCGCGCCGAGCATCAGCGCATCGCCCTGGCCGAAGTTGAGCGTGCCAGAGGTGGCGAAAGTGAGTTGGTAACCGAATGCGATCACGGCGTAGATCATGCCGAGCGCAATGCCACTATAGAGAAGCTGCAGAAGAATGAGCATCGTCGAACGCCTTGGGGTGCCGCCGTCCATGAAGCAAAGCCGCGCCCGCCGGAGGCCGGGTGCGGCTTTGGAGAGTACTGTTTTTCTTGCGCAGAGGTTGCATTCGCACCGGCGCATTGTGCCTGCCGTGCGTTTGTCCAGTTCCGGCGCGCGAATGTGCGCCGGGGCCGCGCCGCTAGCGCCTAGTTGGAAGACGCCTGCTTGGTGCGCAACTGGCTGCCGCCCTTCCGATCCGCCTCGTAGGCATAGATCACGCGACCGCCCTTGACCTCGCCGAGCACCGGCACGTTCGGGCTGATCGCTTCATGGTCGTCGTGGGTAAAGGGCTTGTCGTACACCATTACGACGCCATCAACCTTGGTGTTGAGGTTTTCAAGCGCGGCGCGCACCTTTGCGCCGTCGGTCGAACCGGCCTGGTTGATCGCCGCGGCCAGCAGATAGACCGAGTCGTACCCTTGCGCGGCAGACACCGGTGAGTCGATGCGGTTGTTCTTCGGCTTGAATTCATTCAGGTAGGCGTCGATGAAAGCCTTGCGCTTCGGTGTATTGGGTTCCTGAATGAATGTCTGCGGCATGCGCGCGCCTTCGCCGTTGGTGCTGGCGTTGTCGATGTAGTTCGCCATCGACAGAGTCCAGCTGCCGATCAACGGCACCTTCCAGCCGAGCTTTGCCATGCCGTTGGCGATCTGAGCGAGTTCCGGCCCAATGCCGTAAGTGAGCACCGCTTCAGCGCCGGCCTCCTTGGCCTTGAGCAACTGTGCGGTCATGTCCACGTCCTTGATATTGAATTTCTCTTCGGCGACCGGTTTCACGCCTTTCGCGGCAAGCGCTTTTTCAAGGTCTTCGCGGCCGAGCTGGCCGTAGTTGGTCGAGTCGGCGAGAATCGCAACCTTCTTGAAGCCTCGCTTGCTGACGGCTTCCTCGACGATCATCGGTGCCTGAATGCGGTCGGCCGCGGCGTTGCGGAATACGTAATTGTCCGGTTGGTCGGTGAACTGCTTCGTCACGACGCTGCCGGTCGCGACATTGTTGAAGACAGGGATCTTCGCATCCTGGAAGAAGCGTTGCGACGCGAGTGCCACGCCCGTATTGATGTAGCCCACCACCGCGGAGACTTTTTCCTTGTTGATCAGCTCTTGCGCGATCTGCACGCCGCGTTCGTTTTTCGCTTCGTCGTCGCGCTCCACCAGCACGATCTGACGGCCCAGCACGCCGCCGGCTTTATTGATTTCGGCGGTCGCGAGCCGCACGCCGTCACGCATGCTGACGCCCATCGAAGACGAGCCACCGGTGAAAGGTCCGTCCACGCCGATCTTTATCGGCTCGGCGGCGAGGCTGACATCAACGAGGGCACACAGCGCGAGCGCACTCACTACGCTTTTCAAGCGAATTCCCATAACTGTCTCCGTAGCATGTCTTTTATGCATGGAACCTTGACCGGCCCCAATACGCCGAGCGGACGTCTAAGGAAACCTGACGCTCATTGTCGGTGAGGCAGTATAGAAATCGTAATATGTGAGTAATATTCGGGCTTACCCGGTCGGTGCAATCCCGCAATCGGCGGCCATCGGGATAGGCGCGATCGTGGTGCGCTGACCATGCGTGGCCAAAACCGGTTTCCACCGGCATCGAACGGGCGACGGCACCTGCCTCCCCGACCGTCGATTCGCTCATCGGCGCGCAATCAATCCAGAACGCGATTGCGCTGGAGACAATCGTGGTGAACGTGTATTCATGACTGTTGTCTCCTTGGACTGAATTGGGGCGTTTCGCTTGCCGTATCGCTGGCGCCCCATTGAACACTCATTGCTTCTGTAGTTTTGTGACCGTCAGTGCGCCATTGACCTCTTCCGCGACGAAGTCGATCCTGTCGCCGACCTTCACCTGGGACAACATGGCCGGGTCCTTGACCTTGAACACCATCGTCATCGCGTCCATGCCGAGGTTCTCGAGCGGACCGTGCTTGATGGTCAGCTTCCCGGCGGCGGTATCCACTTTCTTCACCTCGCCATGTGACATGGTGTTCTTCGCGTCTGCGCCCTGTTGCGCGCCTCCCGCCATATTCATGTTGCCCGTATCGCCGGCCGCGAAGGCGGTCGCTGAAACGGCCACGGCGCAACCCATCACAATCGAAATCACTATGTTCTTCATCAGGTTTGCTCCACAGTAAAAGTCACAGATATCTGGCCGGGCGAAAACCCCGGCTCCAGCAGGAATCAGCTATCGGGCAGTTCGCCGGTGTATTCGTACGCGACGGTTCCCTTCGGATGCTTGAACCAGCCCGGGTCGCGGTAGTCGTTGCGGCCGAGTCCCTCACGCACCTTCACGACGCTGAACATGCCGCCCATTTCCAGCGCGCCGAACGGACCGGTCCCCGTCATCATTGGGAGTGTGTTGTCCGGTAGCGGCATTTCCATATCGCCCATCGAGCCGCCAGCGCTGCCCATTGCCATGTAGTCCGGCACGAGCTTGTTGATGCGCTTCGCGAGGTCTTTTTGCGGCACGCCAATCAGATTCGGCACCTGATGCCCCATCGCATTCATCGTGTGGTGCGACTTGTGGCAGTGAAAGGCCCAGTCGCCGGGCCGGTTGGCGGTGAACTCGATGGCCCGCATCTGACCGACTGCGACATCGGCGGTCACTTCCGGCCAGCGTGCGGAGGGAGGAATCCATCCGCCGTCGGTCCCTGCGACCTCGAAGCTGTACCCGTGCAGATGAATGGGGTGATTGGTCATCGTCAGATTGCCGAAGCGGATGCGTACGCGGTCTCCGGCTCGTACAGGCAGCGGGTCGATGCCCGGAAAGACCCGGGCGTTCCAGGTCCACATGTTGAAGTCCGTCATTTCGTTGACGCGCGGCGTGAAGCTGCCCGGGTCGATGTCATACGCGGACATCAGAAACACGAAGTCGCGGTCGACAGGCATGACGCCAGGGTCCTTCGGGTGCACGATGAACGTGCCCATCATCCCCATCGCCATCTGCACCATCTCGTCGGCATGCGGGTGATACATGAAAGTGCCGTGCTTCTCGAGCTCGAACTCATAGACGAACGTCTTGCCCGGCGGGATGTGCGGTTGCGTCAGCCCGCCCACGCCGTCCATGCCGGACGGCACGAGCATCCCGTGCCAGTGAACCGTGGTGTGTTCCGGCAACCTGTTGGTCACGAAGATGCGGACCTTGTCGCCTTCGACGGCTTCGATGGTCGGGCCAGGCGCCTGGCCGTTGTAGCCCCACAGGTTCGCCTTCATGCCGGGCGCCAATTCACGGACCACAGGCTCGGCAATCAGATGGAACTCCTTCCAGCCGTTCTTCATGCGCCATGGCAGCGTCCAGCCATTGAGTGTCGCCACGGGTGTATAGGGGCGACCGTTGGGCGGGACGAGCGGCGCCTGGGTGCTGGTCTTATCCATGCTTGGCGCTTCGGGAAGCGACGCTGCGCCAGCCTTGCTGACCAATGCAGCGCCAAGGAGCGCGGCGCCCGAACCGCCGAGAAAACTTCGACGTGAAACCATCTTCATTGACCTTCTGAATTCGTGGGCGACGCCGGTTGCGTCGCGGGAGCCGGCGTTGCGCCGCCGCGCGGTATGTCCTGCGTCTGCGACATCGCAAGCGGCGGCAGCCGGCCGCCAAGCGACTGTTGCAGGTCCGTCTGCGCAAGCCAGTAGTCCTTCAGCGCATCGATGTAGCCGTTGACCGCGGCGATCTGCTCGCGCGAATCGGCAAGCAGCTCGAATACGCTGGCGAGCATGCCGTTGTAGCGCAGCAGCACTTCATCCGAAATGGTCTTGCGTACGGGCACGACCTCGTCCCGATAGTGCCTGGCGACGTCGTAGCTCGTCACGTAGGCGGAGTACGACTCACGTACTTCGGAGCGGGCGTCGATCGCCGTCTGCGCGAGCCGGTTCGCCGACTGCATATAGATGGCTTCGGCACGTGCGACCTTGGCGCTTCCCCAGTCGAAAAGGGGAATCTCGACACTGATTTCGTAGCCATGCTCATGACCCTTGTCGGTCTCGAAGTTGTCGAGATAGCCAACGTCCAGCGCATTGATGAACCGGGTTGCCCTGGTGAGCCCCAGAGAGGTCGCAACGCTTTGTGTTCTGAGCTTCGCCGCCTGGATGTCGAGGCGGTTTTGCATCGCGAAGCTTTCGAGGTCGTTGAGTTGCGGCCTGTCTTCTGGCAGGTCAGGCAGTCGCTCCGGCAGCTCGTACCGGGTCGCTGAACCCCATAGGCCCATCGTGCGCGTGAGCTTTTCCCGCGCCATGACCGAACGCTGCCGGACCCTTGCCAACTGCGCGACCGACTCCGCGTAAAAGGCCTGCTCGCGCGCATAGTCGAGCTTGCTGAAATTGCCCGCCTCGCGCATGCGCAACGCGAGTTCCGCACCGGCCTCGGCGGAGTCCCTGACCTGCGCCGCATACGAAGCCGCCTGTTGCGCAGCCACCGCGTTCACGTAGGCCTTGCGGGCGTCGGCGGCCACCGAGAGCATCGCGTTGGCGGTCTCGAGCTTCGTCTGTTCGAACCGGCGGCTCTCGATGCGAGTCGCGACGGGCAGCGTGAGCACCCCGAGCACACCCATCGAAAATGTCCGGCTGATGCCGAAGCCATCGCTCCAGTGTGTCCGGCTGAAGGTGAAGCCCGGATTGGGCAGACGGCCTGCCTGGACGAGGTCGGCTTCGGATATGCCGAGTTCGCCGTATGACGCCTGGAGCCCTCGGTTGTTGAGCAGGGCGAGCTGGACGGCGTCGTCCATGCCGAGCGGCTTCGACAGCAGTTCCTGCGTCCGCCTGAAGGCCGCATTGCGATCCGCGTCGGTTTTCACATGGACCGCATCTTTGCCGAGGCGCTCAGACGCGGCCGTCGATACGGCGTTGAATCCACCGTCCTTCGAAAAGGTCGTGCAGCCAGCCAGCAACACCATCGCAACGATAATGCCCGTCGCGCGGTGTTGCGCGAGGTATTGGATCATCGCGTCTCGCCCCCGTGTTCGTGAGCGCGGGTCCCGTTGGAGGTCTCGCCTGGCTGCTGAGCGTGCCCCATCCCCGCCGTGCCGCGACTCGGGGTAACGGCGCGATTCAATTGTTGCCAACTGGGGGCTTGCCGATCCTGGTAGGACCTGTAGCCGTCGAACGCGGATGGCACCGAGGCGACCGGCACCGACGCCCCCGCATCCGTGGGGTCGGCCACTGTCGCGGCATGCGCGAGCAACGGCAACGCCGCGGCTGCGCTGAAAAGCGCCGCAGAAATAGTTCGCATGAATGGTTCTCGTCGTGAATCATCCGGAGACCGTGACGGACTCCAGAAAAACCTGCTGGTCGTAGCGAATGGCTACGCGTGGGAGGATCAGACGAGAACCGACCGGGGAGGCCGTTCAATGCCGCCTGTCGTGAACGACACGACACTGGCAGCCGGGGGCAATGGGACGGGGAATTGAGGCAGGTCAGCCGTAGCGAATGAAGCAGGCACAACCGGCGGCACTGCACCAACACAGCAGGACGCGCAGGTCAAACATTCGTGAACATGGTGGCCGCCGTGATGCTGCTGGCCCTGGCGGTCGTGATCATCGGCCACGACAGCGTGTTCGTTGACCGGCCCGGATTGATGGTGATGATGGACGGCCGGTTCGGCATCGACCGATTCCGAGGCGGCACAAACCATCGAGACGACCGCAAACGACTGAACCGGAAGGCTCAGTGCCAGCAGCACGACAAGAAAGAGTTTGCGCCAGTAGGACATAGGGGCGAATTCTAGCATTTGCCATCTGTGCTCGAGGAAATGCTATCCGCCTGCTCAAACCGCAACGGGTGGCGTAAGCGCGTTCAGCTTTGCCGCAGATTGCGCACGAAAAGTTCGAGGTTCACGCGCGCGGCGCTCGCGCTCTGCGCGTCCATGCCGTTCAGCATTCGTTCCTCGACAGCCTGCACCGCTTTCATGCCCTGGCGCATCACATCGCGCCCTTCGCCGGTGAGCCGCAGCACGACGATGCGTCCGTGATTCGGGTCCGGCTCGCGGCTGATCCAGTTGCGCGACACCATGACGCTGATCACCTCGTTGGCCGATTGCGGCGTGATGAACGAACCCTCGGCAAGCTGGGCGTTCGACGCTTCGCCGCGCCTGTCCAGCACGGATAGCGCGGTGAACTGCGAAAGCGTGAGGCCAAGCGGAGCGAGCGCGGCCGACAGTTCGCGGCGCAGGAGCCGCTCGAGACGGCCGATCAGGTAGGTCAGCCGGGGCGCAGCGGCCTTGCGCCCCCTGACGGATGCGCGAGCCGCGCCGACAGACGTTGTTTTTGTGGAGACCTTGTCGTTCATTGCGTCGGTTGAAGGCTGTCGGTGGAACGCGCAATGGTACCGCAACGCTAAACCACCCATGACCTGCCAGAGATCGCGTCCCTGTATGGAATGACCGTTTAAGACACCACCACCTGGGGTATCCACCAAATACAATCAGCTTGCGCTATCAGGACGCCTGATATTAAATTCGGGCTGTCACCGGGGCAGGCGCGTTTTCAGCAACGCGCTTTATTTTGCCCATGTTATCAGGTTTCCTGATACGCACAATGGACCCCGCGGTGACTTCGAAAACTAAATAGACCATCAGGCGACAACCATGAGATCGACCAGAACGGCACTATCAGGAGACGACGCGGCAACGCGACCCATCGCGGGTAGCGGTATCGCCACGACTTTAGCCCTTTGTTTCGCGGTTGCCCTGCTCGAGGGGATGGACCTGCAGTCGGTCGGCGTTGCCGCGCCTCGTATGGCGCGCGAATTCGGCCTCACCGTGTCACAGATGGGACTCGCTTTCAGCGCCGGTACGTTCGGACTCCTGCCGGGCGCGATGGTCGGCGGCCGGCTCGCCGATCGCATCGGGCGCAAGCGGGTGCTGATCCTCTGCGCCGCCATATTCGGCATTCTCTCGATCGCCACCGCGCTCGTCAGCAGCTTCGACATGCTGGTGCTGGTTCGCGTCCTGACCGGCATTGATGCTGCTGCGGAGGCCGCGCGCGATGGACTGAGCTCACCATTCTGAAGAATCACGTTCGCAGTTCAATAAAAGCACACAACAAGGTTTGGAGACAACAACATGCAATTGAAGTCGACTCACGTCCTCATGTGCGGCGCGCTGTGCGCGTTGAGCACTGGAGCCTTCGCGCAATCGAGTGTGACGCTGTACGGTATCGTGGACACCGGCATCGAATTTGTTTCGCACGCCAATGCGAAGGGCGACCACGTGTTCCGGATGCCCGCCGTGACCGGTGAATTCCCGTCGCGCTGGGGGCTGCGCGGCAACGAAGACCTCGGCGGTGGCTACAGCGCGGTGTTCACGCTCGAAAGCGGCTTCAACTTGCGCGACGGCAGTTCCGGTCAGGGTGGACGGCTCTTCGGACGGCAGGCCTTCGTCGGCATCAAGAGCCCCTATGGAACGCTCGCGTTTGGTCGCCAATACACGATGACCTATCTCGCGGTTCTGGGCGCGGACATCATCGGACCCGACATCTACGGCATGGGTTCGCTCGATGCCTACGTGCCCAACGCGCGCGCGGACAACTCCGTCACATACCTTGGTTCCTACAAGGGCTTCACACTCGGCGCGGGCTACTCATTCGGACGCGATGCCGCGGGCACCGGCAACTCGCCGGGGCAAGGCACGTGCGCGGGCTCGGTGCCCGGCCACCCCACGGAATGCCGCGACTGGTCCGTGATGCTCAAGTACGACTCGCAATACTTCGGCGCCGCGGCCTCGTACGAGGAGCAGCGCGGCGGCGCGACGGCAGCGGCCAACTTCTTCGACGGCGTGGCGCCGACGCCGCTCATCAACGCAGCCGACAAGGACGCGCGCACGCAGCTCAGCGCCTACGCACAGTACGGCGGCGCGAAGCTCGGCGCGGGCTGGATCGGACGCCGCGTGGTCACCGATTCGCCCGCGGTGCCCAACGTCCGTTCGAACCTCTTCTTCATGGGGGTTTCGTACATGGTCACGCCCGCGTTCCTGCTCGATGGCGAAGTGTTCCGCATCATCAATAGCGACCACGACACGCGCGCCACGATGGGCACGCTGCGCACGACCTATCTCCTCAGCAAGCGTTCATCGGTCTATGCACAGGCTGCGTATCTCGCCAACAGCACGAAGGCGCGCTATTCGGTGAGCGGGGGCGGCGGCGGAACCACGCCTGCCGCTGGTGTGGGCCAGACCGGCGTCATGGTCGGCGTCAAACACCTGTTCTAGCATCGCGTCGAAGATCATCGCCGGGAGCGACGCGCTGGCGGCGTCCCTCCCATACGATGTCTCTTCAACGAAAGGAACTCCGGCGTCAAGATCGTGCTGGGCGATCCGGAAGGCAGCGGCTTGTACAACTTCGTGAAGACGGGCGAGGTATGCGTCGAAGGCAGCTCGATCACGGAGGGTCTCGGCTCGTCGCGCGTGACCGCCAACCTGGAGGGTACGCCAATCGACGAAGCCGTTCTAATCGACGATCCGGCGTGCGTGAACATGGTCTACCACTTGCTTCAGGAAGAGGGACGCTTCGTCGGTGGCTCGACCGGCATCAACGCGGCGGCAGCGATGTGGCTCGCGCGGCGGATGGGTTAGGAGTCCAACCGCTATAGCGCGCCGATGAAATCGTTCCACACTGTCGCGTGCATCGTCTCGGTGGCGGCATGCCCATAACCCCGGATGATCAGCGCCGCTAGCTCAAGCTGTTTCAGATCGTTCGTCTCGACAATGTCCACGACGTCGAATCGTCCGAGTGTCAGATAGCTTTGTTTCCAGGTCACGGCTGGGCATTCAGTTTTGATTTTTTCCGCTACGGTGGCGGCAATCAGTTTGAGTTCCCTGGGATCCTTGAACGCGTCAGGGGAGAGACGGCTGAGGATGACGTAGGTAGCCATGGGGTACCTCCATGCAAAAATGCTCCGCGCGCAGGTACGACGGACACACCAAGGTCGGCAGCTACCTGTCGAGCGGCGCGTGCCTCTTGATTATAGTAAGGTCCCGTCCTGAACGTCGGAGGTCGCTCGTCATGGCCATTGGCGGGCGCGGATCACCGGAATCGATCGTGTCCGCGCAGCTTTCCGAGCGCAGCTAGTCACGTCGGTCAGCCACGTTGAGAAACATGAGTACGTTACGGACAGGGCGGGCGCAGCGATGCATCCAGGTACTCCTGGGTGTGGTCGCGGTCATTGTGATCGTGACGGGTGGGTGGATCATCCAGCACACTCGGACGGCCGCACGCCAGACTTCCCTTGTATTGGCTTCGGCCGCGAGAACCGCAAACGACGCGGGGAACCATGATCGCGGGATGCGTTTCGCCGTGCTGGCGATGGGCAAGGGCTGGCTTTCGCCCGGATCGGTAGAGGCAGAGCTGGAGCTGATGCGTGGCGCGTATGCATCGATGCAAACCACGCTGCTCAGCGGGCATCAGGATGCGGTCGATTCCGCCGTCTTCAGCCCGGACGGCCAGCGCGTGGTGACCGCATCCTGGGACGGAACCGGGCGGGTGTGGGACGTGCAGACGGGCAAACAGATCGCGCTGCTCAGCGGGCATCAGGGGTGGGTTTATTCGGCGACCTTCAGTCCGGGCGGCGAGCGGGTGGTGACCGCATCGCGGGACGGAACCGCGCGGGTGTGGGACGCGGCGACAGGCAGACAGCTCGTAAAGCTCAGCGGACATCAGGACCTGGTTTATTCCGCCGTCTTCAGTCCGGACGGCCAGCGCGTGGTGACCGCGTCCGCGGACAGGACCGCGCGGGTGTGGGACGCGTCGACCGGCAAGGTGATCGCACAGCTCACCGGGCATCAGCGACCGGTTTTCTCCGCCGCCGTCGGTCCAGATGGTCAGCGGGTGGTGACCGCGTCCGCGGACAGGACCGCGCGGGTGTGGGATGCGTCGACCGGCAAGGTGATCGCGCAGCTCATCGGGCATCACGGGCCGGTTAGCTCCGCCGTCTTCAGCCCGGATGGTAAGCGGGTGGTAACCGCGTCCGCGGACAAGACCGCACGGGTGTGGGACGCGGTGACGGGCAGAAAGATTGTGCTGCTCAGCGGGCATCAGGATCTGGTCTATTCCGCTACCTTCAGCCGGGACGGCCGGCGGGTGGCGACCGCGTCCGCGGACGGTACCGCGCGGGTGTGGGATGCGGTCGCCGGCCAGATGATCGCGCAGCTTACCGGGCATCAGGGACCGGTGAGCTCCGCCGTCTTCAGCCCCGACGGCCGGCGGGTCGTGACCGCATCCGATGACAAAACCGCGCGGGTGTGGGACATAACGAGCGGCCAGGTGATAACGCAACTCGCCGGACATCAGGCGCCGGTGAACTCCGCCGGCTTCAGTCCGGACGGCCGCCGGGTGGTGACCGTGTCCGTGGATCGGACCGCGCGCGCGTGGGACGCAGCGGCGGGCAACCAGGTCTTGCCGCTCAGCGAGTATCAGGGGGCGGTTGTCACCACCGCCTTCAGCCCGGACGGCCATCGGATGGTGACTGCGTCCCGTGATGGGGACGCGCGGGTGTGGGACGTGTCCACGGGCAAACAGATCGCGCAGCTCAGCGGGCATCAGGGGACGGTAAATTCCACGGCCTTCAGCCCGGATGGCCGACGCGTGGTGACCGCCTCCGATGACAAAACCGCGCGGGTCTGGGACGCGGCGACCGGACAGATGATCGCGAATCTGACCGGGCATGGCGGGCCGGTCAGGTCCGCCGCCTTCAGCCCGGACGGCCGGCGGGTCGTGACCGCATCCGACGACAAAACCGCGCGGGTGTGGGACACGGCCACCGGACGGATGATCGCGCAGCTTACCGGACATGACGGGCCGGTTTGGTCCGCCGTCTTCAGCCCGGACGGTCGACAGGTGGTGACCGCGTCCGCGGATCAGACCATGCGGGTGTGGTCCATCCGGTGGCTCGTGGAGAATCGAGGTCGGAGCCTCGTTGAAGCCGTTTGCAAGGAGAAGCTCGCGGGCGCAACACTGCTCACAGCCGGGGATGAAGCTGCTCTTTCTCTCATTCGCGGACGCAAGGGGCAAGACGTGTGCGGATCGTAATTCGGCGATGCGAACGCGGTACGCTTCACCACGCCGCAAATGCGCTACCGCTGGGGTACGCCGCCGCGCCACTCGCCCCAATGCGTGACGATGTCCTGTACGAGCGGGTTGCCCGTCAGAAACAGATTGTCGATCGCGATCGCGAAGCCGCCCTGCGAAGCGTAGTTGAGCAGATTGTCGGCGCTCGATTGGCCCGCGTACGGGCGGTCGAAGTCCGAGCCGGCACGCAGCACCGCAACACGGTTCAGGTCGACGCGATGCACGGTCGCCGCGCGCGTCAGCGCCTCGAAGGTGGCGTTGTCTTCCTGCTGCGTCGTGCAATAGGTGCCCTTGCCGTCGGTCAGGATCTTCGTCCATTGCCGCGCGCGCTCTCCAAGGTCGGTGCCCGACCACCAGGTATCGCCCGCCAGGGTGTCGCATTGGATCACGGTCGGCGGACGGTTCGCGGGCGCATAGTTGTATTTCGCGCGTGCAGCCTGCGCCTGGGCGTCGTCGGTCAGCGTCACGTTGCGTGATAGCGCGAACGCCGCGTTCGCGAGCGCCGGATTGAGCTGGAACACTTCGGTGCGGTAGTCGAGCGGTGGCTTCTGCGTCGGGCTCGTCGTGTTGATGCCGAGATAGCCGGTGTTCCAGCCCGGCGGAATTTCGCGTCCGTCGATTTCCCACTGAATGCCGAAGTCGACGAGCCATTTCGCCCAGGCAGCGGAACCGACGGTCCCCTGAAGCGGATCGATACCCGCGATGCCCGCCACCATGAAGTAGGTATGACGCAAGTCGAAACGTGGCGAGAACGTCAGCGCCATGATCGACGCGGCGGCGTTCGCGTGCCCCATGCCCGTCGTCATCACGCAGACGTCCTGGCGATTGCAGTGCACGGCCGGGTAGTCAGGAGACAGGCCCGCGACGGTGATGTCCTGCCACGGTCCGAGATGATCGAGCCATACCTGACCTTCCGGGCCGAACATCGAAATGATCATCACCTTGACCGCACGGCCATGCGAGGCGCCGTCGTCCTGCGCGAAGCCGTCGTCTGAATGCGCGATGGCCGGCGCAACGGCCGCGCCGGTCACGAGCAACGATGAAATCACAGCGCGAAAAGAACGATTTAGCATAAGAGACCCCACCTGTAGTGTAAGAATTGCGGTTGCGAAACGTGAATCGCGTGCCGTGTTGTCGACCGGTGTCGTGGCATTTTGTCGGCGTGCAGCGTGGGGCCTAGGCGTTCGCCGCTCAGGCGACAGTGAGTATAAGCGGAGAAAAATGGGAGTTGGCAAGCGGTAGCCGTCTACCGACGAGTCGACCCGTCCTCAAGCTCTTCCTCGGGTTGGCGCTCCTGCTTGGCCAACCCGCACAGGTGCACCGGCGAATGCCTGAGTTTCGCTATCAGAATGCCGCAACTACGGCCTTCGGCTCGAGAAACGCCTCCAGTCCAAACGTGCCGTACTCGCGCCCGATGCCCGATTGCTTGAAGCCGCCGAACGGTGCGGCCGGTTCGTGTGCCAGTGTATTGATGAGTACGCGCCCCGCTTCGATGTGCGCCGCGACCCAGCGTGCACGCCTCTCATCCTCGGAGAACACGTACGCCTGCAAGCCGTAGTTCGTGTCATTGGCGATGGCGATAGCCTCGTCAATATCGCGGTACGAGATGATCGACAGGACCGGGCCGAAAATCTCTTCGCGCGCGATCGTCATGTCGTTCGTCACGTCGCTGAAGACCGTGGGGCGGACAAACCATCCTGCGTCGATGCCCTCCGGCCGGCCTTCGCCGCCCGCGATCAAACGCGCTCCTTCGTCGATGCCGATGCGGATATAGCGCTGCACGCGCTCCCACTGGTTCTCGCTGACCATCGGGCCGACGCTCGTTCGCGGATCGCGCGGATCGCCCGCCTGGGTGCGCGCCACCTCTTCCCGCACGCGCCTCTCGAATTCCGCGAGCCGTTGCCCGGGCACGAGAATGCGCGTGCCAGCGATGCATGCCTGACCGCTGTTCATGAAACCGGCCTGAATCGCAAGCGGCACTGCGTGATCGAAATCGGCATCGTCGAGCACGATCACCGGCGACTTGCCGCCGAGTTCCAGTGTCACGCGCTTCAAGGTTTCCGCGCCGGTGCGCAGAATGGATTTGCCGACCGCCGTGGAGCCGGTGAACGACAGTTTGGCCACGTCGGGGTGCGAGCTGATCTGCGCGCCGGCCGTGTCGCCGCGCCCCGTCACGATATTGAATACGCCCGCCGGCAAGCCTGCTTCATGCAACGCTTCCGTGACGATGTGGGTCTGGATCGCACTCATTTCGCTCGGCTTGACAACCGCCGTGCAGCCCGCGGCTAGCGCGGCTGCCAGTTTTCCGCAAATGAAACCGGCATCGCTATTCCACGGCGTGATCAGACCGGCGACGCCGAGCGGCTGCATCACGACTTCCGCGGTGCCCGCCCGGCGCGTGAACGCATAGTCCTTTAGCACCTTCGTGGCTTCGAGAAGCACATTGCTCGCATGCCGAGCCATCCACCGGCCACGCGACACGGGCGCGCCATATTCTTCCGTGATCGCTTCGTAAAGCTCGTCCTCTTTCGCGACGACGGCCTCATGCATACGCTTCAGCATGTCGATGCGCTCGCGCTTGTCCGTGCGCGAAAACGCGGGAAACGCGCGCTTCGCTGCAGCAATCGCGTCCCGCGCGTCCTGCGCATCGGCGAGGCGCACGCGGCCGATCACCTGTTCGGTCGCAGGGTTGAAGAGATCAAACAGTTCGTCGCCGTGCGGCGTGACGAACTCGCCGTCGATATAAATCTTGTCGATGATCTGCATTGCAGGTCCTTGGGTAGCGTTGTGACTGACGAGACTGTCCGCGCATGCAGTACATTCGCGGACAGCAGTACTTGAATCAACGGTCGTTCTCCGTGGTCAACGGCAGCGTCAGTCTTGCCTCGAGTCCGCCGCTGCTGCGGTTTTCCAGTTCCAGCTTGCCGCGCATCGCCAGGGTCAGCCGACGGGCGGTCGCGAGCCCGAGGCCGGACCCCGGTGCGCGCAAAGCCGTCTGCGGCGCCCGATACCACGGTGCGAAGACGGCCTCCATTTCGGCGAGTTCGATGCCCGGGCCCGAGTCCCGCACCGCGAGAATCAGCTGCCGGGCTTCGACCCGCACGCAAAGACGGACGTCGCTGCCATAGCGCAATGCGTTATCGATCAGGTTGACGAGCACGCGTCGCAGCGCGTGCGGGCAGGCGACGATCGGGCAGCCGACGTGGCCTTCGAGCACAACGGCGCTTCCCGCGTCCTTGTAGTTGTCGATCAGCGTGCTGATCAGTCCGTCTGCATCGATACAGCGCAGGCGTTCGGTGGCGCTGCACTGCATCCGCGCACAGGCGATGCTCGCGTCGACCAGCTCGGTCACTTCCTCAAGATCGAGCTCGATCGCTTCGCGCAACGCCCGGTCGCCGATCTGCTCGCAGCGAAGCGCGATGCGCGTAAGCGGCGTGCGCTGGTCGTGCGCGTAGGCGGCAAGCATGTCGAGCAGTTCAGCCGCACGTTCGGCGTTGTGCCGCTGCGAATGGTTGATCGACTGGATCAGCCGGACGATCGCGGGCGAGCCGGCCATGGCAAGCGCCTCGTGAGCGCGTTGCGGGCCGCGCTGCGCGATTGCCGCCGCGAGACGGTCGATGCTCGATCGCTGCTCGAAGGCATTCATCGATTGAGCGAGCGACAGGAGGGCAAGGCCCATTGCCACGAGGCAGACGAGCACAAGCGGCGGATCGTCGGAAAGGCTGGGCAGCATGAGCAACGCGCTCCACCCTATGGGCTGACTGATTGCGACGAGCAGGATGCCAGCCGCGATCGAGCCGCGATACAGCTCGCCTTTGGGGCCTATCCGCGCGGCAAGTCCACGCAGCTGTTTTTTCGTGACCAGGTCGGATCGCACTGATCTCACGAACGATCCCAGCAACACGTCAAGCAAGAATCCCGGGTTCAAAGTCATCTTCATCTCCTGTCGCCGCGAGGTGGAGCGGCACTGAAATGAAATCATGCGACGCGGGGTCTGCACTATCACATCAACGGGCGCGCGGCCCCTACGAAGGTTTGACTTTCGCATGCAGCCGTTGGCACACCTTCAGCGCTGGTTCAGCGCGCGAACGATCCACGTTTCCAGTTCGACGGCGTCGATCGGCTTTTCGAGCAGGCGCAGCGCGGTGCTCGCGCGCGCACGCTCGAGAATGCGCGCGGTGGCGAATGCGGTGATGAGGAGGGTGGGGATGCGCAGACCTTCGGCTTCGAGCCGCTCCAGCAGTTCCATGCCGTTCATTCCCGGCATTCGAACGTCACACAGGAGGCAGTGCGTTTGCATCCGTTCGTTCGACGCAAGAAAATCCTCGGCGCACGAGAATTCGCGGGCATCCCATCCGAGCGAACGCACGAGACTGCTCGTGGCGGTTCGAACGAGAGGATCGTCGTCGACGATCGACACGAGTTCATTAGCTGAAGGCGACAAGGGAGTTCCTGCTTGCGACCGGATCAACTCGTGGGCCCATCCCACCGTCACCCGATGTTTCAGCATACCGCCGGTAATCGCGATCGCCATCATATGTAGGTATGGAGCCCGGCTGGCCTCGGCCCACCCTTCGGCGACAGTGCGCTCAGTTCGCCTTGTGACCTACGCCGAGCGCTTCCATCTTGCGCACCAGGTCGGCGACCGAGCGCGTATTCATTTTCCGCATCGCCTGTCCGCGATGAATCTTGGCGGTGATTTCCGCGATGCTCATCCGATCCGCGATCTGCTTGTTCATCAGACCCGCGGCGACGTGTTGCAGGACCTCGCGCTCGCGTGGCGTCAGTGATTCCCAGCAGGTCTGCAGACCGTCCAGGGAGCGGGCAGCTTCAAGGCGTTTCGCATCGTTGTCGAGAGCCGCGATTACCGCGTCCACCATATCCTGGTCGCGAAACGGCTTCGCGAGGAAATCCATCGCGCCGGCTTTCATCGCCTTGACGGTCATCGCGATGTCGCCATGACCCGTCATGAATATGATCGGCATGTGGGGCTTGCCGGTTTCGGTCAGAGATTTCTGGAACGCGAGGCCACTCTCGCCGCGCAAGCGCACGTCGAGCACGAGGCACGAAGGGCCTTCGCTACGCGGCGCCGCAAGGAATTGGTCGGTCGAGCTGAATGCATGCACTGTGAGGCCGACCGAGCGCAGCAAGCCGACGACCGCACCACGTACGAGTTCGTCGTCGTCGACGACATAGACGACACGGGCTTCGAAGCGATCGGATGAAGCGGTCGTGCTGGAAGAAGGGGTATCGCGCATCGCGGCGTCCAGGTGTCCACGGTAAGGGTCGGCCTTCCGGCGACCCGGCTGTAAACGTAGCAGAAGCCGTCGCGCTGGTCCATTCGTTGCATACGCAGATGGGATGCGGGCATACGAATGGATGATACCGTTCGCCGGCGGCGTGAGGCAGCGCGAACGTCACGCGCTGCCGACCCACCGTTCGATCACCGCCGGGATATCACTGCGTGCCCCGTTATTCCCGGTGCGCGGCTTGTGCAGCGGCAATGATCGCGTCGGCCACGGCCTTCGGCTGACTGACCATCGTCACGTGGCTCGCATCGACCCGCGTGACGTGCGCGCCAATGTTATTCGCCATCGTCTGCTGGAGGTCCGGGTCGATCATGTGATCCTGACGCGCGACCACGAACCACGACGGCTTGTCGTGCCACGCCGCCTGCGTGATTTTCGCGCCGATGCAGCCGGACGCCCACGGCCCTTGTGTTTCCGCAATCAGCCGACGTTGCGGCACCGGCAGGTCCTGCGCGAAGTCTTCAAGTACTGCCTTCGTCGAGAGCGTCAGGTAGCCGCCGGCGTCGGTGTGCAGTTCGCTCACCCACGCGGGGGCCGCCTTGCCCCTGGTCATGTCTTCGATCGACTGGCCGTTGTCGGGTGCGAACGCGGCAACATAGACGAGGCTCTTCACCTTGTCGTCATTGCCGGCCTCGCTGATGACGACGCCGCCCCATGAATGACCGACGAGAACGACCGGACCGCTCTGCTGATCGATCGCGCGCTTTGTTGCGGCGACGTCGTCGGCGAGCGAGCTGAGCGGATTCTGCACCGCGACGACATGGAGCCCGCGCGCTTCGAGCAGCGGAATCACCTTGTCCCAACTAGAGCCGTCGGCGAACGCGCCGTGCACCAGCACGACGTTCGTTCCCTTGAGGGATTCGGTGCTTGCCGCATCGGAAACCTGTACTGCGAACAGACCGCTGAGCAGCAGGGCGGCGCTGAATGACTTCTTAATCGATCGGATCATGACCATGTCCTGACAGGATTGAAATTAGATTTAACCGGTCACACGGCTAGAACGTGCAAGCCGCGATGGACCGCCTGGTGTTGGCGCAACGAGCGTGCATCGAGCATGTGCGCGCTGCGTGCCGGACATTTGAATCCCGCAATGTATCTGACGTGTTTCGCGGATACCGCTTGCGTGTAACGTTTTTTGTTTTGCCGTACCGCAGATACAGTGTGATACGAAACCACCCCCGCCGACCCATCCGTTGCCCGCGGCAACGAACCGGAAATCGGCGGCGTGCATGCGAAAGTGAGCGCGTGTGCATGGCGCCGGCGGCGCCGCGGCGCATGGCCCGATTTGCGGAAAAACAGCTAAAGCGTGGCGCCTTTGGTCTCTGGCAAAAGCAACACCGTTAGAAGGACCAGGCCATACGCCGTACCCGAAAAAATCGCGATTCCGACCGAGATGCTTGTGGAATGGCCGAGCACGCCAACAAGCGCCGGAAATAGCGCGCCTATCCCGCGGCCAAAGTTATAAGTAAAGCCTTGCCCATTCGCACGCAATTCCGATGGGTACAGCTCAGCCAAATATGCGCCGATCCCGCTGAAAATTCCGCACGACGAGAACCCGAGCGGGAATCCGAGCCAAAGCATTTCGGTATTGGAAAGCGGGAGAGTCAGGTACAGGCAAACCGAGACGAGCGACAGTATCGAAAACAGGATGAAGTTGCGCCGCCGGCCCAGATAGTCGGACAGGTACGCGCCAGTCAGGTATCCGCAGAACGACCCCACGATGATCACGAGAAGATAGGCGCCTGTGTCGAGCACGGACAGATGGCGTTCGAACTTCAAGAGGGTGGGTAGCCAGATGGACATTGCGTAGAAGCCTCCCTGTATGCCCGTGCACAGCAGAGCGGCCAGCACGGTTCTTCGCAACAGCGGCGGCGAGAAAATAGCCCAGACCGGGGACGGTTTGGCATCTTGCGTTCTGGTTGCGTTGGTGGCCGCGAAGACTTCGGGCTCCGGCACGTACTTGCGTATGTACAGCACGAGCGATGCAGGCAGGAAGCTTATCCAGAACAGACTGCGCCAGGCCATGGACTCGGGGAGAACGGAAAACGCGATACTGTAGAGAATGGCTGCGGCACCCCATCCAATAGCCCACCCGCTTTGTACCAGCCCAACGACCTTGCCGCGATGCGCCGGTGTCACGATCTCGCCGACCAACACGGCACCGACGGCCCATTCGCCACCGAAACCAAGCCCCTGCAATGCTCGCAGCACGAAGATCTGCTCGAAATTCTGTGCGAAACCGATCGCAAGCGTAAAGAACGAAAACCACAGGATCGTCCCCTGCAATACTTTGACCCGTCCGTACCGGTCCGCCAGCATGCCGGCGATCCACCCGCCGAGCGAAGAAAAAAGCAGCGTCACCGTGCCCAGCAGTCCTGCCTTGCCGCGATCCAGGTGCCACAACTCAATCAGCGAAGCCAGAACGAAGCTGAACACCATGAAGTCGAACGCATCGGTCACCCACCCGGCGAATGACGCGATGAACGCCCGCTTTCCGCCAGGGCTCAATTCGGCATACCATGACGGACCCAATGCCACCGGCGGCGAAGCTTGCTCGAAATCTCTTGTTGTCATTGTTGTGTGATTCGTTAGGAACGCGTTTGTTTCGTCGAATTCAGGAGTGGCCGTTACGCGAGGCCAGCGCCCGCAGGATGACATCGGGGGAGGCGGGTGCCTCGCGGATCCGTACGCCGATCGCATCATGGATCGCATTCAGGATGGCGGCGGCCGTCGGGACCAACGCCGGTTCGCCGACGCCTTTCGCACCATACGGTCCTACGGCCGTCGGCGCCTCGATAAAAATCGACTGCACCTCCGGCACATCGTGCACGGTCGGGATCAGGTAGTCGCGGAGATTGTTGTACCGCCCTGGATGGTATTTCTCCATCAGCGCCATACCTACGCCCTGAGCCACTGCGCCTTCTATTTGTCCTTCGAGCAGGGTGGGATTGACCATTTTCCCGACATCGTGCGCTGCTATGACCTTCCGCACGCGAACTCGCCCGCTCTGGCAGTCCACTTCGACTTCCGCCATCTGGGCGCCGAACGCGTAGGTAGCGTAAGGGTTGCCGTGCCCGGTTGCATCGAGCTGCGTGACGGGCGGATCGAAGCTTTCCTCGGCAGACAGCACGTAGCCGTGCGCGTCGACCGGCAATTTACCCAGAGCCACGGCGCGGCCATCTATGGCGATACCTTGCGGACCAGCGGTGATCCTCGCATCGTCCGCAGCCCCCACCACGGCCAGCAAGCGGTGGCGCAGCGTCGTTCCGGCGAGCATGGCGGCGCGGCCGGTCACGAAGGTCTGGCGTGAAGCGGAGGTGCGGCCGCAATCCGGGGTCATGGCCGTGTCTGGCCCGATGAACCGCAGGCTGTGGACCGGCACGCCCAGAGCGTCGGCGGCGATTTGCGCTATGACAGTATTGGCTCCCTGTCCCGCATCCACCGCCCCCTGATGCAGAACGATGGTGCCGTCAGGGCGTATGCCGAAACGGACGGTCGAAGGGTTGGTGAGTGCCGTATTACCGCAACCATAGAAGAATGCCGCTATCCCGACGCCAAGGCGAACATGGCTGCGCGATGTCTCGTTCACTGCAGCAACCCGGGCGCGCGCGTCACGCCATGCGGGCCGTAACGCATCGAGGCATGCAACGAGGCCGGCGCTATCGTCGAGCACCTGTCCGGTCGGCAGGGTGTCACCGGGCCGCAAGGCGTTCAATACTCGAAATTCCAGTGGATCGATGCCCACCTTCAGCGCCAGCTCGTCGACAAGCTGCTCCTGGGACATCATCGTTTGCGGCACGCCAAAGCCGCGGAAAGCGCCGGCCGGTGTCACGTGCGTATGAATGGCGCGCGTGCGCGCCAGGTAGTGAGGAATGACGTAGGGGCCACCGGCGTGGACCGGCACCCTGTTGGCAACCGCGGTGCCCCACGAAGCGAATGCACCGGTATTGAAGTCACCATCGAACGTTACCGCGCAAAGCCGGCCATCGGCGTCGGCTGCCATGCTGGATACCATGCGGCCCGGATGGCGCTTGGTCGAAGTGGCCATCGACTCCTCACGCGTCAGGGTCATGGCGACGGGTCTGTCGAGATGCCAGGCTGCGATGGCGAGCAGCGGCTGGACCGTCATGTCGAGTTTGCCGCCGAAGCCGCCGCCAACCGCAGTCGCCACCACCCGCACCTGTTCCGGCGCAACGGCAAGGATGCGCGCGAGATCATCGCGATGTGGATAAGGAGCCTGCGTGGGCGAATGAATTTCGATGGTATCGCCCGTACGCAGCGCCCACCCGGCTTCCGGCTCCAGGTAGGCATGTTCGACGAAACTCGAGTCGAACGTTGTATTCACCACATAACGCGCGTCCTGCATCGCGGTGGCGGCGTCGCCGCGACACACGAGGCCTTCGATCAGCACATTGCCCGGGCGGCGAGGGTGAAGTTGCGGGCTTGCATCCCGCATCGCGTCCGTTATGGAAAGAACCGGTGTCAGCGGCTCCCATGTCACGGGAAAGCCATCCATCTCAAGTGCTGCGATCGTGTCGCGCTCGCCCACCACTAGCGCGACCGCCTCGAGATAGTGCCGCGCCTCCGACTCCGGCAGCACGGGCTGATCGGCATAAGGCGTTGCTACGCCATGCAGATTGATACCCGGCACATCGGCATGGGTCAAGACGCGATGGACGCCCGGGTGGGCGTCGACGAACGCCGCGAGGTCGCCGAACGCGAAACGTGCGCGATGATGCGGGCAGCGGACTGCCCGCACGAGCAGGCTATGGGCCGGGTAGCCGTCGGCGCCAAAATGCTGGGTTCCATCGACCTTTTCGGCACCGTCCAGGCGTGTCAACGGCACGCCGACGGACGGCCCTTCGGCGGGCGCGGCCGTACAACGCCGCGCGGCGCCGCCGCACCCCACCTCGGTTACGGCATCGACGATCTTCTGGTAGCCCGTGCAGCGGCAGAGCACGCCATCGATGGCGGCGCGCGCGCTAGCGCGGTCGGTTACCCGTCCAGCGTCGATTGCTGCAGCCGCGGCGGTTAGCATGCCCGGCGTGCAAAAACCGCATTGCACCGCCTGATGGGCAAGAAATGCCTGCTTCAGACGATGACCGCATTCCGTGTTCCCGGCTAGTCCTTCGATGGTGACGACACGCTGTCCCTCGACCTGCGAGACGGGAATCAGGCAGGCATAGCGCACTTCGCCATCGACAAGCACCGTGCAACTCCCGCAGTCGCCTTGCCCGCAACCTTCCTTGGTGCCGAACTGACGCAGGTCCGCACGCAGATAATCGAGCAGGCGCTTCGAACGGTCGGCAGGGATCGGCACTTGCGAACCATTGAGTTCGAAGCAATCCTGGTCCGGCGATATTGCCACCTGCGCGCCCCGCGCCGCCGTGGCATCGCGATCATCAGGCAGTTGATACGCCACGGTCGGTCTCCTTGATGCAGTGGCTAAAAGCCCGCCCGATGGCCAGCCGCGCGAGGTGAATGCGATGGGCAGCCGGGGCCCGGCAATCGTCGATGGGGGTGAGCTCTACAAGTGACGCTTCTTCGATCGCGCGGGCCAACCCGGCCCGCCGCTGGCCTTGCATCGCCGCCTCCAGCTCACGCATCCTAAGCGCGGTTTCCGATACTCCGCCTACACTTATCGCGACCGCGTCCATGGTGTCCTCCCCCGACATGCGCAGACGCACGGCAGCCGAAACGACGGCGATCGCGGCGCCATCGCGATTCGTACATTTTATGAACGCCGTGCGATCCTGCGCGCGCGGAAGCGCGAACCAAACGGCAACCAGCAATTCGTCTGCGTGCAGAGAGGTGCGGCGGCGGCCCAGCAGGAACTCGGTCAATGGCAACCGGCGCACGCCGCGCGTGCTCGCCAGCTCGACGTGTGCATCGAGCGCCAGAAGCGGCGGCACGCCGTCGGCCACCGGCGACGCATGGCACAGGTTGCCGCCGATGCTGCCCTGAACGCGGATCTGCCGGGAGCCGACGGAAGCCGCCGCTTCCCTGAGCGCGGTGGGTAACCACTCGGTCGCGGCGATGGCCTCCCAAGTAGTTGCGGAGCCAATGCGAGCCATGCCGTCACGACGTTCGATGGCGCGCAATGCGTCGACGCGGCTAATGTCCACCCATTCATATTTGGCCGGTAGTAGCGCCGGGTCGGCAAACAGATCAGTGGCACCGCAAATCACGCGCGGCGGTGGTCGCTCCGCGAGCCGACCTAGCACTTCGTCAACAGTACGAGCACGAAAATAGTTCATGGCAAGGGAGCAAGGACTGGCTGACGGCGTGCGAGTGCCAACGACCTGCTCAACTGGAGGCGGGCACGTCGGCCCGCACAACACGCTGCACGCTGTCTATCACGAATTCTTCCCAGTGATGCACCGCTTCCTCGGCATCCAGATCCTCACCGAGGAATACGGATAACGTATAACGGTTAGACGTATAAAAATAGGCAGTCGAAGCGATCAGGAGGAACATGTCGCGCGCGTTCAGATCCTTGCGGAACAGGCCCTGCTCGGCACCGCTCGCAAGGACCTTTTCAATGATCTGAATGGTATGCGACGAATATTCGCCCTTGCGTTCCAACTTGGATACGTGCCTGCCCCTGTGCAGGTTCTCCGAGTTAAGCAGCGTCATGAATTCGGGGTTGCGCCAATAGTAGCGCAGCTTGAAGCGGATAACGGAGTTGAGCGCTTCCACGGGATCTGAAGGATCGGCTACGACCCGGATCTCCGCCTCGTCCATCCGCCGATAGATGTCTTCGAGAACGGCGATGAATAGACCTTCTTTGCTCCCGTAGTAGTAGTAGATCATCCGGTCATAGGATTTCGCGAGCTTGGAGATCTTGTCCACACTGCCGCCGTCATAGCCGTAGCGCGCAAAAACCTTGGTTGCTGCGCGAAGAATCTTGTCACGGGTTTCCTGCGCGGCTGCCTCTCGCACACCTGTGCCGCGCACAGCCTTCTTTGTTGCTGACCTGCTCATACGCTTCCTGTGGCGACGCCGCCAAAAATGCTTCTGAAGAATCCCGGTAAAGAGGACTTCATGTGGTGAGCACTACATGAATGGCGATCATACAGCGGTCTCGCGTCGACTACAAGAAACAAAAAATTATCCTTTTAAATTCAGAGAGATAAGTGTTTTTGGTTCTCTGGGCCATTCCGCTTCACCGCGAGCGTGCAGCATAAATTAATTTTACTTGAAGGAGGAATGTGCTAACGTTCATTCATGGAACGATGACTACATGAAATGGTGGCTCGCAGCCTGCTGCGCCACGCTTTACGTCCGATGCCACACAGAGCCCGGGGAGGTTCCGGTGCTTTCCCCGTGGCCGCCCACTCATCAGGATGACCGACATGCTGCCTCCACCGGAGTCGCTCTGCGCGCTGCGCCACAGCGAGATGCGTTTCGCGTCTTGCAAACGGGAACCGTCCGTCGATCCGGAAAACGTGCTCGCGGCGACGTTATCCGTTCCGGCGGCCTTGCCATTGGTCGACGTCCTCCGGGCGACCAGAACGCTAAAGGTCTTCCTCCGCACGACAATCGCAATTACCGAGGCGATTTGTTCGATGCACGAAGCGGGTGGCGTCCACCGGTCGCTCAGCCCTTCACGCATCCGGATCTCGCCCGATGGGCGTATCGCTCATGTCGACACGGTGCCGCGGAGCAGCAGCAATCCCGGCGAGCTCGAATGGGACGACGAGAGCTTCCGGTACATGGCGCCCGAAATCGGCGTGCGCATGAATCGCCGTATCGACGAGCGCGCGGATCTTTACTCCCTCGGGTGCATCTTTTACGAAATGATCACCGGGATTGCACCATTCGATTCCAGTGATTTTGCCGCGCTGATTCATGCGCACGCTTCCCATGTCCCCCGGCCACCGGCGGAGGTGTCGCCGCACGTGCCATCGGTGGTTTCGCGGATCGTCATGAAGCTGATGGAGAAGGCGCCGGAGCACCGCTACAGGAATGCGCGCAGTCTCCTTGCCGACCTTAAACATTGCGAGTCGCTATTGGAGAGTCGAGGTAAGGTGACGCCGTTCACGCTCGACTCGCGCTCGAAGCATGACCGGTTAAAGCGGATCGCGCACGTGCCGGGTCGCGACGAAGAAGTTCGCCGGCTTGTCGGGTTGTACCGGACAGTCGCCGATACGGGGCGAGCAAAGGCCGCATGGGTCGAGGGTGTGTCGGGAATCGGAAAGTCGACACTGATCGCCCGCGCCATTGCATGCATTCGCGACACGAGCGAAGCGCTGATGGCGTTCGGAAAAGGCGTAGAAGCGAAGCGCACTGCGCCTTACGCCGTGCTGGTCGATGCCGTCGAACCGCTGCTGCAATTCGTACTCGGTCGCCCCGAAAAGGAGTTCGCACAATGGCGCCAAAAGATAAGAGACGCAATTGGCCCAGCCTCGCAAACGATCGCCACGTTGTTGCCGGCGGTCGGCGCACTGTTGGGCGATTCGTCCGGTGCCCCGCAGCCGCACGAAATATCGCCTTCTGCAGAACGGGAACGCGTGCTGCACGCCGTTGCCCGTCTGATTGCGTCGTTCGCGAGTGCCGGACGGCCGCTCGTGCTGGTGCTCGATGATCTTCAGTGGGCGGACGCCGCAACGCTTCAGGTGCTCGAACGCCTGCTGCGCCAGGAAGACGACATCGGACTCCTGTTTATCGGTGCATTCCGCTCAGATGAGGTTCTCTGCGAACATCCATTGCGCTCGATGCTGATCGACGCCGAGCACGCGGTGTCGATCGAACTGGGCCCGCTGCATCCCGATTCCGTGCTCGAGTACCTGACACTTGCGCTTGGCGAGGATGCAGCGGTCGTCCGCCCTCTCGCGCAGGAGATTTACCGAAAGACGGGAGGCAGCCCGATCTTCGTGCAAAGCCTGCTGCAGGCGTTGATCGCGGACGATCTGCTCACGTACCAGATGGAAACGTCGCGCTGGCAATGGAGCGTGCAGGAGATCGCCCAACATCGGGCGTTCGCGGACGTAGCGTCGCTGCTTGCACACGGACTGCTTCAGTTGCCGATCGACACATTGTCGGCAATGCAGGTGCTCGCCTGCCTCGGACGCCGCGCATCGACTCAAACGCTGTCGTGCGCGTCCGGCATAGCAGAGGACGCGATCGTGCATGCGTTGAGCGCTGCGGTAATTGCCGGCTACGTCAGCTACGGGCAAGGTGAAGGGGAGCACGAATGGTCCGGCGAAGGGTCTCCGGACCGGTTGAGCGATTGGTTCTTCACGCACGACCGGGTCTGCGAAGCGGCCTATGCAGCGATGACCGTGCAAGAACGGGCGCAGAGGCACCTCGACATCGTGCGTCGGCTGCTCGCCGCATCCTTCGACGGGTACGAGGTGTTTTATCTGGCGGCGCAGGCGAATCTTGCACGAATGGCGGCACTCGATCGTAACGAGCGGCACGTGTTCTCGCGTCTGAATCACGAGGCCGGTCTTCGGGCGAAGAAGGCGATGGCGCACGATACGGCGCTCGACTGTTTCCGCGCGGCGCTCGCCTTTGCGGACGGCGATAGCGACCAGGACCACGCCGATTACGTCCGGAATCTGCGACGGCTGTGCGGCGAAGCGGAGTTCATGACGGGTGCGCTGGAGCAGGCCGAGTCGCGTCTTGCCGCGCTGTCCACGCAAGCCGGCAGCGGCATGTTTGGTGCGGATGTGGCGCGCCTTCGTTCGGCGCTCTATACGGCACTCGGCCGCTTCGACCTTGCGTTGAATGTCGGCCTCGATTTTCTTGGTCAGTCCGGCATCGAGATTCCGAGGCTGCCGTCTGAGGCGGACGTACACGCCGAATACGCGCGCCTAAGTGCATGGCTGGACGAGCACGGAATGGAAGCCCTGCGCAATCTGCCCGTTGCGGCTGATCCGTTGCATCGCGCGATCACCGATATTTTCGCGGACATCATTCCGCCAGCGTTGTACACGAACCAGAATCTGGTGGATTTCATTCTGCTCAGAGCGACGCTGATTGCTTGCCAGTTTGGCCTCTCCGATGCGTCCGCTGACGTTTTTGTCTGCATGAATCAGGTATTAGGGGAGCGCTACGGGGATTACCGCACATCGAGGCAATTCGGCGAACTGGCCTTGCATCTTGTCGACGCCCGAGGCCTCGATCGTCATAAAGGCCGGGTCTATCTCTCGTTCGGCGCCTTGTATGTCCCATGGATCAAGCCGGCGCGGGAGGCCCGTGACTACCTGAAGCAGGCGTTTGACATCACCACGCAGACGGGCGATCACACCTTCACGGTTTACTGCAGCGCGAACGAAGCGAACGTCATGTTGTTCGCTGGAGAGAGCCTCGATGACGTTCGCGAGGTCGCGACGCAAGGGCTGACTATCGCACGGGCTGCCAATTTTCAGCTGGTGATCGAGGCGTTGCTTGCGCAATGGCAATTGCTGTCGAGGTTGCAGGACTTGCCGGCGAGCGAATCGCTTCCCGCCCAGCCCGCGACCGGCGCACCCGCTACGCTCGTGGATGTCTGGCAATGGGTCTATCGTCTCGAAGCGGCATTGATTTTCGGTGACATCGAAGAGGCGCTGCGCTGCCAGGCGCACGCGGAGTCGATCGCCGAATACTCGCGCTCGTTCGCCGACAGTGGGGACCTGCCGTTCTACGGCGCGCTCGCGCTGCTCTCCATCGACGCACGCACTGCGGCGCAGGAAGCGACGCTTCAGCGTTACGTGGGGCGGCTGCAACGCTGGGCGCAGGTGTGTCACGAGAATTTTTCGGCGAGGTACGCACTGGTTTGCGCCGAGGTGGCGCGTGAAGCAGGGCGTCGTAACGATGCCAGCGACGGCTATGCGCGCGCCGTCAAGCTCGCGCAGCAGTGGCGTTTCCCGCAAGTGGAAGCGCTCGCTGCCGAATTCGCCACGCGTTTTCATCTGCGGATCGATCACAAACTGCCGGCGCAGGCATATGCACGATGCGCACGCGCTGCATGGCAGCGCTGGGGGGCAACGGCCAAGGTCCGCCAGTTCCAGGCCGCGTATGCGTCACTGCTGCAGGACGAGGCGCAATCCGGCCAGGGCGGCGTTCCACCGGCACGCACGCTTCAGGCACTCGATGCACGCGCGGTGCTGCACATCGCGAACGCGCTCGCCAGCGACATCGTTCCCGCGCGTCTGGCAGAGACGCTATTGCGTACCGCGCTCGAAAATGCCGGCGCGGACCAGGGCACCCTGGTAGTACGGCGTGGCGAAATGTGGTCGGTCTCCGCGCGAGCCAGCGTGCGTAGCGGTGCCATCGGCGTGAGTCACGCGTCTGCGCCGTACGATTCGGATGTGCTGCCGGTCACGCTGTTGACGGTCGTTGCGCGCACCCGGGAAGCCGTCGTACTCGACGATGCGAGGGAATCTCGCGCTTACGCCCATGACGATTACATCCGCAAAGTTCGCCCGCTGTCGGTCGTGTGCGTGCCGTTGATGCGTCATTCCGAGCTGGTTGGGCTTCTATATCTCGAAAACAACCTCGTGGCCGGGATGTTCACGCCGGCGAAGGCTGCGGTACTCGAAGTCATCGCGTCCCAAGCGGCGTTTGCGCTGGAAAACGCGAGGCTTTATGACGAGCTTCTCGAACTGAACGAGAAGCGCGCCCGCGCCGAAGAGCAATTGCGCCATGCCCATGCGAGTCTCGCCCGTGCCATTCGCCTGAAGGCGATGGGGGAACTCGCCGCGTCGATTGTTCATGAGGTCGGCCAGCCTCTGGCATCCCTCGACGCGTCGGCCAGCGCCGCGCTGCGCTGGCTCGACAGGACCCCGCCGGAAATCGGCGAAGCGCGTGCAATGGTCACGCTTATTTCGCGATCCGCGGTCCGCGCGCGTACGATCATCCAGTCACTGCGCGACAAGGCAAGAAACGCCGAGCCGCAGTTTTCGACCGTCGACCTGGCGGATACGTTGCGCGAGGCGATCTCATTGTCGTCCGGACAACTGGAGGCCGCGGGTATTACGCTGCGCACCCACGGCATGGACGAGCCACTGTACGTTCTCGGCGATCGCGTGCAACTGCAACAGGTGGTTATCAATCTGCTGAGCAACGGTGCTGAGGCGATGCAGGAAATCGACGCGATGGAGCGCGTGCTCATGCTGTCATGTGAGCCGGACGAACGCACAGATGGATGCGCAGAAATACGCGTGATCGTGGAAGACACCGGATGCGGGATCGATCCCGCGATTGCGGAGCGGCTACCCGAACCGCTTTTTACGACGAAGGCGACCGGCATGGGGATGGGGCTTGCGATTTCCACGTCGATCGTCGAGGCCCATGGCGGCACTTTGCACCTGTCGCCGCGCGACGGTGGCGGCACCCGCGCTACGTTCACACTGCCGCTGCCATCGGCCAGCCATGTAGCGGAACGCGGCGCGACGGATAGCTCGCCGGGCCATCCGGAAAAATCCCGTTACTGATAGGGCTTTTACATGGCTGAAGTGCAAAGCGCTCGGCCATATCGCGCCATTTGCACGCCGCGTTAGATGAACCATGGCGTGCATGTCTGAAATTCCTCGAAAGATTCCAGCATTGCCACTTCCGCGGGGCCCAAGGAAAAATCTGCGCAGCGTACCCAGGTAATACTCGATGAACCGGGCTCTCTGGCGAATAAACGAACGTATGTATCGCGTCTACGCCCGTATGACTGCGAGCGCCGAAGGTCTGATAGAGCGGGCATTGGCAAACGAATAAGCTTCGACACGACGGTTCGACCACGATCGTTTCCAATCCAACTCAATACCTAACGTGATCGCCCGCCCGCGCGCGGCGATGCAACGACGGAGATCCAGTATGAACACTCAGCAAATCGATTCGACCAGGCCTTCGGCGTCGCGCCGCAGGCTGCTTTCGGCAAGTGCGGGCATGGCCGGCGCCGTGGCCGCGGTCGCCGCCGCGTCCAGCGTGTCAAGCGTGTCCGCAAATGCGGCGACGGCGGGCGTCACGGCGTCCACGAGCAGCACCTCGCATCATCACGGCGGCAGTTACGTGAGCGCGAAGGACGGCACGCAGATCTTCTTCAAGGACTGGGGCACGGGCGAGCCGGTCGTCTTCTCGCACGGCTGGCCGCTCTCGGCTGACGCGTGGGACGCGCAGATGCTCTTCCTCGTGAATCGGGGCTACCGGGTGATCGCGCACGACCGCCGTGGCCATGGCCGTTCGGGCCAGCCGTCCGTGGGCAACGACATGGACACCTACGCCGACGATCTCGCGGCTGTGCTCGACGCGCTCGACGTGAGGGGCGCGATGCTCGTGGGCCATTCCACGGGCGGAGGCGAAGTGGCGCATTACATTGGCCGACACGGCGAGAAGCGTGTGGCGAAGGCTGTGCTCATCGGCGCGGTGCCGCCTCAGATGGTGAAGTCTGCGAACAATCCGGAGGGTCTGCCGATGTCGGTCTTCGACGGTATCCGCGCGGGCGTGGCGGCGAACCGCTCGCAGTTCTATCTGGACCTGACCACGCCGTTCTACGGCTTCAACCGCCCCGATGCAAAAGTCTCGCAGGGTCTCGTGCAGGACTTCTGGCGCCAGGGCATGGCCGGTTCGATCAAAGGCCAGTACGAGTGCATCAGGCAGTTCTCTGAAGTCGACTACACCGACGACCTCAAGAAGATCAGTGTGCCCACGCTGATCCTGCACGGCGACGACGACCAGATCGTGCCGATCGACGATTCGGCGAAGCTCTCGGCGAAGATCGTGAGGAACGCGACGCTCAAGGTCTACAAGGGCGCGCCGCATGGCATGTGCAGCACGCACGTCGATCAGGTCAATGCCGACCTGCTCGGGTTCCTCAAGTCCTGAGCCCATAAATCAGGTTTTCAATTCGCCGCGGATCGCCAGCTTGCTGCTAACGTGCGCAAGGCGTTGGTGAAAGCGGGTGGCGTGAATATGTCGCCCGTCTTGGTACTCGCAAACGCGGGGGCTGTGACGCTCATCGGTGCTGTTCCCGATGAGGCGCAGATCGATATCGCGCAGCAGCACGCACAGGCGGTTGCTGGTGTGAGTTCGGTAGCGAGCCGGCTGACGCTCGCAACAGCGGGGCGGTAACGTTGCAGATTGGCGCGGACGCGGGCGGCGTCCGCTAGTCGCGTGGTTGCGGTGAAGTAGACCACCGTTACATCAAATCGCGGGTGAACGGGATAGCAAAAATCTTGAGTCAATGCGTCCCCCGCGCCGTCGTCCAGATCTTGGTTCATACCTGGCTCACCATTTCCCCCTGCGCTTCGGCGAGCACTCCGTGGTCGTGCTCGCGGGCGCCTTCGTCGGCGGCAAATCGCACGTAGAAGGTTGAAAGCCGCGTCCGGCGCCAATTTGCGCCTAGAGTAAGCCGCGCCGTATCGCGGCTCGTGGGCGAGCCAAACACCTGCCAGGTCGCATCGGGGGCGTTCACAAACGCCGCGGCAAACGATTGCGACGCGCTGCCGAAGCGGTGCTCCCAAGCAACCCCCCATCCGCCAGTCGAGCGTGCGCCCGAAATGGGTCCCGCATTGCTGTTTGCCGCCGCGTAGCTGAGATCGATGCCGCCGCCATCATGCTCGGCAAAGCCCGGTTGCATGTAGTGGCCCGCTCGCATGCCTGCATGGAACAGCCAGGTGCCCGAGGCAAGCGGCAGACTCAGTCCCGATTCCAGATAGGCCGCAAGAGTCGGATCTGTCGTCCGACAAGGCGCAGAAAGCATCTAAAGAATTCGGAACGTCGTTTACACTCCCGGTCGGACACACTACAGAATCTCGAGCAAGGAGTTGGCATGGACGAGACGGATAGCTTTTCGTCTCCCGGAGAAGCGTTTCTAAAGGGACTTTCGGGGCAACCGGAGAAAGAGCAGGCGGTACTGCGTGTTTTTCTTGGCTCCTTGGTGGTCGTCGCCTATCTGGCCGTGTGGGTCGGCCATCGTTCCAGCGATGTCTACGCGACGCTTCTTGTGGTCGCCGCCTATGTGCTGTTCGGCATCGCGACGTGGGTGGCCGCGACAGTCGCGGTGACGCGCGCTCCGATGCGGCTACTCCTGACGACTTTCGCCGACCAGGCCCTGATCATGGCAGCGTTGGCTGTGGGGGGGACGGCCGCGCTTCCAATGTTGTGGGTCGTCTTCTGGTTTCTGACCGGGGCAGGCTGCCGGTATGGCCATCGCATGCTGGCAGTGTCCTGTTGCGCAGCGCTCATCGGTCTCGCGGGCCTGATGCATTGGCAGCCCTGGTGGCGTGCGAACGTCACCGCCGGCCTCGGCGTCGCATTTAGCGTGGTGGCGATGTCGCTCTATCTGGCCGTTCTCGTGCATCGGCTGGAGCGACAGGCGGCGACCGATCCGCTGACTGGACTTTTCAACCGGCTGCGACTCGAGCAGGCCATCCTACGGACGCTGTCGGCGGCCGCCGACGACGCAGGCACGACCGCCATCCTGCTCATCGATCTGGACGGCTTCAAGAAAGTGAACGACTCTTTCGGCCACGCAGTCGGTGACGAACTGCTGCGCAGCTTCGCCAAAGCGCTGGAGCGCCGGATGCGCCCCGGAGATACGCTCGCTCGCCTGGGCGGTGACGAATTCGTCGTCCTGGCTCGTCGCGTCCACGGCAAGCAGGACGCACTTGCCATAGCCGACCGCGTTCATGCGATCTTCAGCGATCTTGATAACGTGGCCGGCTATCCGGTCGCTGTGTCGTGCAGCATCGGCATATGTATGGTCCCGAAAGCCGCGGGCAGCCCACGCTCTGACGTGCGGACATTGATGCGCGCCGTCGACAGCGCCATGTATCGAGCGAAAGGCCGTGGCTTGGGGAAGACCGAGTTCGTCGACAATGAGGCATAGTCGCTGGGGACATCGCCCGCGCCTGGAGTTGCGCGCTTCAGGTGCCCGCAGTCGTCGCTCCCTGGGTTTGTAGTCCGGGTCATTGACGCCGCGCGGCCTTGTTTTCGCTGGGGCTGCAGCGCCGGCAACTTTCGACATTCGGCTCGGCCAACTTCCTACTCTTCATTGCCCTCGTTCCTCAAGTGTTTGGGTCGTAACTCCACTTGGGGAGATTGATGCCGTTCGGTCATGAGCGCAGCTTTCACTTTATGTGCAATCGACACTCTCGCCTGAATTACGAGTCTGCCGTGCAATTCAGTTCGCATTCCCCAATACCCGAATCCGAATACGTCAATACCGAAATCGGGATTGGACGGGTAAAACAAATCGGCATTACTATATTTTCATAATATCAAAGCAGACAAATACAGACAGAGACGGCAGTTCCGGGACATAACCCAAGGAGGCACGGTGACGGGCATTCAGCTCAACGGCGTGACGAAGCGGTATGGCGAGACGGAAGTGATCACTGGTCTCGACCTCAATATCCACGAGGGCGAATTCCTCGTCTTTCTAGGTCCATCCGGTTGCGGTAAGTCGACGCTGCTGCGCATGATCGCCGGGCTGGAGGGTGTCAGCGAAGGGCAGATCAGCATCGGTGGCCGCGAGGTTACCCATCTGCCGCCAGCCAGGCGCGATGTCGCAATGGTGTTCCAGCACTACGCGCTCTATCCGCACATGACGGTCTACGACAACATGGCGTTCGGATTGCGCAACTCGGGTGTCGTCGCGAGCGAGATCGACCGGCGCATTACCGAGGCCGCCCGTATGCTCGAACTCGATCCACTGCTCAAGCGCCGCCCCGCGCAATTGTCGGGCGGTCAGCGTCAGCGTGTCGCGATCGGCCGCGCCGTGGTCAAGGAACCGCAAGCGTTTTTGTTCGACGAGCCGTTGTCGAACCTCGATGCGGCGTTGCGCACCCGCACCCGGGTCGAATTGGCGCGCATCCATCGGCGCCTCACGTCGACCATGGTGTTCGTCACGCACGATCAGATCGAAGCAATGACGCTCGCCACGCGCATCGTGGTGATGAACCGCGGGCGCATCGAGCAAATCGGCGCGCCGCTCGATATCTACCGGCGTCCGGCCACGCGCTTCGTGGCCGGCTTCATCGGCGCACCGGCAATGAACTTCATCGATGTCGAACCCGCGGGCGAAAACGGCGGCCGTTTGCTCGTGCGCCTGCCGGTCGACAATGTCGTGATTCCGACCTCGATCGCGGCCGACAGATTGCCGCCGGGCCAGCTCACGCTCGGCATCCGCGCCGAGCATGTGGTGATCGACACCGCAGGTGCGCTCAACGGCCGCGCCGAATTCATCGAGCGCCTCGGCGATCGTTCGCTGGCGCACGTGAGTCTGGCCAGCAATCAGATGGTTGTGATCGAGATTCCGCGCGAGTACGAATTGCAGCCCGGCGAACCGCTGCGTATGAGCCTCGACGCCGCCCATCTGCACCTGTTCGACGCCAACGGGGCCGCGCATCATGGCGGCTGAGCGCCCGCTGGCGGGCGGTTTGCCGAAAGCGCGGCAACGCCGTTTCAACTATCCCCTCGCGTCCTGGTCGAACGGGCTGTTCGTATTGCCGTTCGTGGTCGTCTACGTGCTGTTGCTGGTCGTGCCGCTCGCGTACGGCTGGTGGCTGAGCCTGCAGAACGTCGATCTGCTCGCCGGCACCACCGAGTTCATCGGCCTGAGGAACTACGTCGACCTCGCGTCAGATCCGATCTTTCGCGGCGCAGTGCGCAACACGTTCTACTTCGTGTTCATGACCGTGCCGATGTTCGTCGCGCTCGGTCTTGCGCTCGCGCTCGTGCTCAACCGGCCAGGCCGATTCTGCGCGGCGCTGCGCGCGATCTTCTTCGGTTCGTCGGTGCTGTCGGTGACGATCGTCACGCTCGTCTGGAAGCTGGTGTTGATGCCGGGCCGCGGACTGCTCGCCGATGTCAGCCACGCGTTGAACATCCCCGAGTTCGTGCCGCTCGTCCATGAAGCCACGGCGCTGCCGATGATCGCGATCGTTACCGTATGGTGGATCGTCGGTCTGCCGATGATGCTGTTTCTTGCCGCGCTTCAGCAGATCCCGCAGGAGTTGTACGAAGCGGCCGCGCTCGATAACGCAAACCGTTGGCGCACGTTCGTATCGATCACGTTGCCGTCGATCCGGCGCACTGTCGCGCTGGTTGCGGTGATCGAAGCGGTGTTCCAGTTCCAGCTGTTTGGTCAGGCGCAACTGCTGACCGACGGTGGCCCGAACAACGCTTCGCGACCACTTGTCCAGTTCATTTACGAATCCGGCTTTCGCCAATGGTTGTTCGGCTATTCGGCTGCCGCGGCCCAGGTGCTGTTCGCGCTGATGCTGCTAGGTATCGCCGTGCAGGCATGGATCGTACGCAGAAAGGATCCCGCATGAGTACCGCCGCACTGGAGTCCACTTCGCGTCCCCCCGGCCCCGAACGCACGCGCGGGTCATTGACCGGCCGTCTCGGCGAGCGCGTGATGCTCGGCGCCGTGGTGCTGCTCGCGCTCGTCTGGATCGCGCCGCTGGTCTGGGTGTTCGCGTTGTCGTTCAAACCGAACGCTTTCCTGGAGCAGCATACCGATGTGCTGTTCTCGGCGCCGTTCACGCTGCAGAACTACACCAGCATCATCGGCACGTCCGCTGTAGGAGGCTGGCTGATCAACAGCGTGATCGTCGCGCTGGGCCAGACCTTGCTGACGCTCGTCATCGCGTCGCTGGCGGGCTACGGCTTCGCACGCACGACCTTTCCGGGCAAGCGCTGGCTGTACGTGATCTGCCTCGCGGGGCTCGCGGTTCCCGAGCAGGCGCTTGTGATTCCGCTGCATGGCATCTTCGCTTCGCTCGACTGGCACAACACCTACGGCGCACTGATCATGCCGCGGCTCGCGTCACCGTTCGGCGTGTACCTGATGACGCAGTACTTCAAGGCCGTGCCCGTCGACATCGAGGAAGCCGCGCTGCTCGACCACGCGTCGCGCTTCAAGGTGTTCTGGCGCATCGTGTTGCCGCTGTCGATGCCGGCCCAGGCGACGCTCGCGATCTTCACCTTCCTCAGCGCCTGGAACGACTACCTCTGGCCGCTCGTGTCGGCCTCGAAGCCGGAGATGTATACGTTGACGATCGGCCTCGCGTCCACGCAAGGCAATTTCGCGCAATCCGAGGGTATCGGCTATCTGATGGCGCAAGCTGTTTTCGCCGGCCTGCCGATTTTCGTGCTGTATCTGTTTTTCCAGAAGTACATCGTGGCCGCCGTGGCTGGCACCACGGTGCGATGAATTGAATCGCCGCCACACCGATGTTTCACGGCATCGGCGCCATGTTGGGAAGAACCGGTCAAGACGTTGACCAATAAGGGTGCGGGTGCTGAAGCACTAACTCCCATCGACATCGTTTGATGGGATGGGAGTAGGTGCTAAACACTAACTCCCATCGACATCGGAGACAATCATGAAAAGATCGCTCGTACGCGGTGCGCTTTCGCTTGCCTTGCTGGGTCTGGCGGTCGGCCTCACAGCGCCGGCCCACGCCAAAACCGAAATAACATTGTCGCGCTTTTTCGGCGCCTGCGACGCTGAATACGGCAATGTGAATGACGTGAACAAGGCCACGGGGGAGTGCGGAATCATCACGACGCTGGTCAATCAGTTCAATGCGACGAACAAGGAAGACATCGTCGTCAAGCCGCAGATCATTGAATGGGGTCCGTACTATACGCAGATCGACGCGCGCATTCTGAGTCACGACGTGCCGACGATTTCGGTCATGCACGAAGCGGTAATCGGCGACTATGTGAAGCGCAAGCTCGTCGAACCGCTTGACGACGGCTTCAGATCGGTGGGGATCGATACAAAGGACTTCACGGGCCACGCGCGTCGCGGTGTCACGTTCGACGACAAAACCTATGCATTGCCGTTCGATACGCATTCGTGGCTTTGGCACATCAACATCAATCTGTTCAGAAAAGCGGGTCTCATCGACGCGAGCGGCAAGCCGATCCTGCCAACCACGCCTGACGAACTGCTCAAACAGGCGAAGCAGTTCAAGGACAAGACCGGCCTGCCGTATCTCGCCATGCCGATCGCCAACGAGAGCGCCGCGCAGACCCGCTCGCTGTACACGATGGTCTATCAGCAGAACGGCACGCTCTTTCCGTCAGGCCCGACAAAAATCGATCCGCGCGTCCCGCCCGTTACCAATGCACTGCAATTGCTGGATGGGCTGATGAAGGCGGGCGACATCACGCCGAACCTCGACTACGGCGCAGCGAATCAGGCGTTCATGAACGGCAACGCGGGCGTGCTGATCTGCGGCACATGGGTGATCGAGGACCTGACCAACCTGGCGAAGAAAACGGGTTCGCCTCTTGCCAACAATGGTTACGAGGTCGTGCCGTTCCCCAACCTGTTCCAGAAGAAGGCGGTGTGGGCCGATGGCCACTCATGGGTGATGCTCAAGGGCGGCGCCAAGGATGAAAAGAGCCGCCATGCCGCGTTCGTGTTCCTCAAGTTCCTCTATGACCACGACGCCGACTGGGCCCGCACCGGGCATCTGCCGGCCCGCCAGTCGGTGATCGATAGTGCGGCGTTCAACGCATTGCCGCACCGGGCGGAGATCAAGGAGATCTCGTCCACCGGCTATGCGCTGCCGAACACGGTGCCGCGTCAGTTCGCGATTCAGGAAATCGTCGGCAGCGAGGTCAGCAATATGTTGACCTCAGGCAAGCCGATTGCCGCAGTCGAGCAAGACGCGCAAGACCGTGTCAACAAGCTGTTGTCGAGGTAGTGGCCGCGCGGTTGGCGCAAACTCGACCGAATTCGATCGAAACCAAGCGAACTCAATAGCCTGCGTGCCGCATCGGGCGGCACGCGCAGGCATCTTCCACAGGACCTATCACAATGATTGCTTCCCGCCTTGTCGTCGACCGGGATTTCGTCGTCGCGGACCTTGACCGGCGCGTGTTCGGCACGTTCGTCGAACATATGGGCCGCTGCGTGTATACCGGCATCTATGAACCGGATCACCCCGACGCGGACGAGCGTGGCTATCGAAAAGACGTGATGGCGCTCACGCGCGAACTCGGACCGACCATCGTCCGATATCCCGGCGGCAACTTTCTGTCAGGCTATAACTGGGAGGACGGCGTCGGCCCGAAAGCGCAGCGGCCCAAGCGGCTTGATCTCGCATGGTATTCGGTCGAGACCAATCAGTTCGGCACCAACGAATTCATCGACTGGTGCCGCGAGCTCGATATCGAGCCGATGTACGGCGTCAATCTCGGCACACGCGGACCGGATGAAGCGCGCCGTTTCGTCGAGTATTGCAATCATCCTGGCGGCACCACGCTGTCGGACTTGCGTCACGAACACGGCTATGCGAAGCCGCATGACATCAAGTTCTGGTGCCTCGGCAACGAGATGGACGGGCCTTGGCAAATCGGCCGCAAGACCGCCGACGAGTACGGTCGCGCCGCGCTCGAAACGGCCAAGCTGATGCGCGCGGTGGATCCCACCATCCAGCTCGCGGCGTGCGGCTCGTCGAACCACGAGATGGCGACCTATGGCGCGTGGGAAGATCGCGTGCTCGAACACTGCTTCGATCAGGTCGATTTCATCTCGTTGCATACGTACTTCGAAAACCGTCATGACTCGACCGCTGAATTCTTCGGCAACATCGACGTGATGGATCTGTTCATCAAGGAGATCGTGACCGTCGCGGACAGCGTGGCGGCACGCAAGCATTCGACCAAACGCATCATGCTGTCGTTCGATGAATGGAACGTCTGGTACAAGGCCCGCACGATCAACGATCTGCGCAAGCCGGGCTGGCCAACCGCGCCGCGCCTGATCGAGGAGGTCTACAACGCCGAGGACGCGCTGGTGGTCGGCGGCGCGCTGATCACGATGATGAACAACGCGGATCGCGTCAAGACGGCGTGCCTCGCGCAACTCGTCAACGTGATTGGACCGATCATGACCGAGCCGGGCGGCGCCGCCTGGCGACAGACTATCTTTTATCCGTTCTCGCAGGCATCGAAGTTCGGGCACGGCCGCGTGCTCAAGCCGGTGATCGAATCGCCGGCCTACGCGGCCGAAACCTTCCCTGAGATCGCCTACCTGTGCGCCGCCGTGGTCGACGACCGCGCGAGCGGCACCACGACGATCTTTGCGTTGAACCGGCACCTGACCGACGAGATGGACCTCAGCATCGAATTGCGCGGCCTCGGCGTGGAGCGCACGCTCGATCACGCGCTCGAACTTCACCACCCGAACATGAAGGCGGTGAATACGCGTGAGGCGCCGCTGACGGTCGCTCCCGCGACCAACGAGAATGTCTCGGTCGATGGCGAGAAACTGACGGCGCGTCTGAAGCCCGCCTCGTGGAACGTGATTGTCACGACCGCGGCCAAGCGCGGCTAGATGGCTCGCACGGGACGTCTACGAAGGAGGGGTGATGTTCGAGCGTGAGCCCGTCGTAGGGACGATGACCGCGCAGGTCGCGCGGATCGTCGGCATGAGGATCGTCTCGGGCGAGTTCGGCCCGGGCGATCTGCTCCCTGTCGAAAGCGAGTTGTGCACCGAGTACCGCGTGAGTCGCACGACGGTGCGCGAGGCGATCAAACAGCTTACCGGCAAGCGCCTGATCGAAGTGACGCCGAAGATCGGCACGCGCGTGTTGCCGTTCTCGGACTGGAATCTGCTTGACCGTGACGTGCTTGCCTGGCGGCTCAACGCGCAGTTCGATTCGAAGATCGTCGAGGACATCTTCGAGATGCGCCTTTGCTTCGAGCCGCGCGCGAGCTTTCTGGCGGCGCGGCACGGCAGTGACGACGACTTTCAGCTAATCGAGCGCCGCTATCGCGAGCTGGCCAGCGCGTATGCATCGCCGTCGGCGCAGTCGGATGTGCGGGCGGTGAGCGAGGCGGTGCTGGAGTTTCATATGGCGATCATCGCGATGTCGCAGAACGGCATGTTCATCACGATCGGCAGTGCGATCAAGGCGGCGTTGCGGGTGTCGTCGGAGATGCTGCTGCGGCAGGCGGCGCGGCCCAGCGAAGATATCGAACTGCACGACGCCGTGCGTCGCCGGATCGTTTCTCGCGACGCACAGGCTGCGTCCGCCGCGATGACGCGGCTGCTCGAAGCATCGCGCGAAAGGATGCTGCGCTACACGATCAGACCCAAGAACGCCGTGTGACGCACGGACGGCGTCTGCGGAATCGAAGGGGATCGGTCGAGCTTCGCAGCTTCGCCGCCCTTACGGGCGATCCATCTTCAACGAGGAGGCTCCATGGCAGAAGCGCTGTTCGATATTCCACTGAAATTGGCGAAGGCTCAATAAAAGGCGCGGCCGGATCTTCGCAAAACAGAATAATGCCCGGCGGAGCGGTTTCCATCACATCGACCCGGCAAGGCATTCACGCCGGAAGGCGCTCATCGCAGGCTTAAGGCATTCCTACCGATCTTCTGCGGGTTGGCCGCAGCTGTGATAACAGATCCCGCAGACCAGGCCGATTTCAATTCGGCCGCGAAGGCCGCGGGTATTCTGGACGGCATACCCAGCAAGTCCAGTTGCTCCGACCTGGAATGCCTCTTCGGCCTGATGGCGGTTCTGTTCGTCGAGGCGCCGCTGCTTGGGTCCAAGCCGGCTTATCAGGTGCAAATGGTGATAGACGAGATCGAGTATATGGGGACCGCGCTATCCGTTTCCGGCGGGGTGAGGGTGCCCCACCATTTTCACTAAACGGAAAACCATGCGTCTGGCGCTATAGGAAGGGCCGCTGGCAAAAAGAATACTAAGGAGGGTCTGCACAACTGGTTTTCAGAGCGTCGATCTTTTGCCACTTGAACCGAATCAGCCATGAGAATCTGCTGACAGGTTGGTCGCCCGGCTTTTGAACCGCGACGCCCCCCTGTTTGCCGAGACTTGTAACCTCAATTTCCAGGCATTTCAAGCTTTTCGCAAAGCCTTGCGTGCCATCCACAGGTTGCCCACCGCAAATAGTGTTGTGATCTGGGCGGTGTTTTTCATCAAACCCCGGTATCGGGTTTTCGTGTAGCCAAACTGCTGTTTGAGGACTCGGAACGGATGTTCGACCTTGGCGCGAATGCCGGCCTTCAGGCGATCAATCTGGTCGAATATCGCGTCCAGACGATCGTTCAGGTCCAGTTGTCTACGCCTGCGTGGCCGCATCCCGACATGCCAGCGAACCGGGTTTGCCTTGCAGCGCTTTTCAATACCCTGATAGCCGGCGTCAGCGTACACATTTGTTTCCTGGCCGTGCAATGGATCTGCAGCATCGTCGCAATCGGGAACGGCGGCCGTCCAGTCTTACCCTTCGGATAGTGCGGTTCGATCAACGCAATCAACCTCGACCATGGCACAACGCGCCTCATCTCATCGAGAAATTGCCGTTTGCGTGTACGTTTCGTTGACAAATCCGGACCAAGACCAAGTTGCGTCATCGAAGAACCCCTTGAACGTTCCTATCTCCCAGGATAGTCCACCCGTACGTCGACGCCAGGACTTTTGCAGACCCTCCTTAGGCTGCTTCTCCGTCCTTGAGCTTTTTGAAAGTGGCCGAAGGCAGTCACATTTTCGCTTCGCACAAAAGGCTTATGGTGAGATTTTCTGGAGTTCGAAGCGACCGTAGACACGCAAAAATGTGCGCGAGGAATGCGTTGAGAGAACTCGACGTCCTCGCTCCTGCGTCACTTTTCCTACCGCCAGTTCGGCGGCATGCCAAACGGTCGGTCACCACGGTACCCTCACATGACCATATCCTGGACAGGCGAACCCGCGAGGAAACAGCGATAACAGAGAACGCTATTTTTATCGTGCGGCACGTGATGGCCGCTACAATCTCGCCTGGCCCCGGGAAGCATCGGGGTGATGCGGCCGGTAGCCCCCTTTGAACCTGCGCTAGCTTTTTTGGCGCGAATCACAATGAGTTGGGCTTCTCCCAGAGATTCAGCGATTGGCCAATTCCCTGCCGCACTGCATTCCTGTACATTTCGAAGCCCCAACTGATGTCGAAAACAGCCATGCCGCAGGCAATGAAAATCACCCGTTCCTTCGCGCTCTCCCGACCGGGCTTATTGCCATTGACGACGTCACCCAGACCAGTCGAATCCGCTAGCGTGGGCAGTTTGCCGGCATCGATCAACCGGTAGAACGGCCCGCCGATCACACCGCTGTAGTAGGCGTCCTTGTTCCCCGACGCGATCGCGTCCTCGACGTACGCCTCTTGCAGGGGAGTGTGATCGAAGACGATCTTGCAATTGGTCAGGAAAGAATCGTCGGTATTGAATGGTCCCGACACCAGAATGGTTGCCCCTTCCTTGATCCACTCATCCTTGAAGTAAAGCGGCTTCAGGCGCGAGGCTGCGACCGTGATGACATCCACATCACGGAAGCCTTGCTCAGCCTGGTCGACGCCGATGGCGCTGATGCCGTACTTTTCTTCAACCCAGCTGGCAAACTCGTTCGCCTTGTCCAGGAAGACGTCGAAGCAGATGATTTTCTCGATCGCGTCGAGTTGGGTCATGATCGCAGTTAGGCAGGCCTTGTTGATCGGGCCGCAGCCGATGACCGACGCGGTCTTCGAATCCTTGTTGGTCAGATGCTTTGCTGCGACGCCAGGCACAGCCCCGGTTCGTGCGGCACTCAGAAGGTTCGCGGACATAAGAGCCAGTGGGGCCCCTGTGTCCTTATCATTGAGCATCATGGTCAGAATGGAGCGCGGCAATCCCTTCTCTGCATTGGCATGGTTCGACCCATACCATTTATTGCCGCAGACATCGAAACGTCCACCGAGATAGCCGGGCATTGCGGCGAATCGCCGGTCCGGTCCCGCTACCGGCATGTTCGGAAACTTCGTCTCTTTTGGGAAGACGATGTTCATGCCGTGATTGTTGTGATTGGCGCCGCCCATGAGGTAATCGCCGTTGCCAAGAAGACTGAAAGTCTCCTCGCATACAGAAACACATTGCGCTGCATCCAGTACGCCGGCTGCGATCATGTCCGGCTCTGAAAGATAGAGAAAGTCGATTTTCGGATACATTTGAGTCTCCCATTCGAAGGGGTTTGATGGTATGTCGGCAGGCATCCGACGGCAGAAGCGCGTCAAAACCGAAGAAGTGGCGAAATGTCATAGAGGCGGCAACCGGGGCTTCGTGCACTGGCACGCATCAGAAAGTTCAGCTTTTCGATGCGTTCTCCGGAGCGCGGCGCGCCGTTCTTTTGAAATGGAACCCGGAGGCCGACCGAGAAATCCATCACGACGTCATTCACGACGCCACCGGAGCGACCTGATGGCACCGCGATCATCCCGTGTTCTTCGGCAAATCGATAAGCGTCCAACGCCTCCGTGATCGTGCCGACCTGATTGGGCTTGAGTACGAAACCATCCACGGCCCGGAGTTCGTAAGCTTTCTTAAGCAAGGCAGGGTTGGTCACGGTCAGGTCGTCGCCGAGAACGATGGTGTGGTCGAGTTCGCGAACTGCTTTGATGTAGCCGCTCCAATCGTTCTCGTCGAGCAGGTCCTCAATAAAAACAAGAGGGAAAGTCTCCGTCAGGAACCTGGCATAGGCGATCAGTTCGTCCGACGATACCCATTTGCCTTTCAGCAGATAGGTATTGGTCTCCTTGTTGTACATCTCGCTCGAGGCACAATCGAGCGCGAAGGCGATTCGGCCTGTATAGCCGCACTCATCAACGGCCTTCTGCATCAGTGCCAGGATCGTTTCGGGGTCTTCTGACGGCGCAGCATAGCCGTAGGAACTGGCAACTTGTGGCTTATGTCCCAGGTAATCCGTAAGTACTTCGGCGAGCTTCTGGAATACGGCAACCGCCATCTCGATGGAAGAATCGACGCGATCAGTGCCGTAGGGAACAATTAGGAACTCATTGAAAGCCTGCGTCAGTCCATCGTATCGCCCGCCGTTGACCACGTTGAAGCATGGAACCGGCACGGTCCGGATGTCGCCACCTGCGATGTGCTTGTAAAGAGGAGTCGAGAGCGCGGCCGCCGCAGCGCGGAAAGCCGCAACGGATACGGAGTAAATCGTATTGCCTCCCAGCTGCCTCTTGTCTGGCGTGCCATCGAGGGCGATCATTTTTTCGTCGATGGCTCGCTGATCGAATACGTTCATGCCGGTGAGCGCCGGGCCGATGACGTTGACCGCGTTGTCGACGGCTTTATGAACGCTTAGCCCCTTGTAGCTCGACGGGTCGTTATCCCGCAGGACAAATGACTCGTGCATGCCAACCGAAGTACCCGTGGGCGCGGCGCCCAGACCGATCGCACCGCCTTCGGTACGTATCTCGACTTCCACAGCGGGGCGGCATTTGCAGTCGATGATCTGCTGGGCTCGGACGGATGCGATCCTGTCTTCCATGTTACTCGCCCCCCTTCAGTTCAGGAACGTAAAGTATGTTTAGATCGCACAGGTTGGTGCCCGTGTTTCCGGTAAAAACAGCAGAATTAATCGAGTCGAGAGCCTCGAAGCAACTGTGATCACGCAGCGCTTGATAGAGACTGATCCCCTTGTCGGCCGCGGCCTTGAAGCTAGTGGAATCGGTGATACCGCCAGCGACATTTGCTGTGCCGTCCGTGCCTTCGCTATCGATTGATAACAGGCAAGCGCCCTGTGTCTTGGCGGCCGTTATGGCAAAACTCACGGCCATTTCTTGGCCTGGGCCACCGTGGCCCTTGATCGCGCTGTTGTCATCGATCAGCGTCGTAACTTCGCCGGAACTAAGAAGCACACACGGAGGCTTGACCGGGTTGCCATATGTCTGGATCTCGCGCGCCATCGAAGCTAAGAAAGTGCCGGCGTCCCGGCTCTCACCCTCAAGGAAGGATGAAACGATCATGGCCGGGATACCCATCTTTTCGCAAATTTGCTTGGCGTAGATACAGGAATCCGGCAGCGTGTTTATCAGGAAGTAGGTGTTGTCGGGAAACGCTTTGGGCGTTTCCGATTCAGGGCCTGCGTTCATCAAATAATCGACAACGCTTGCAGGCAGGCGATCGGAAACATTGCGATTGACGATCGTCGCGCGGGCATCGTCCAGCGTCGTCATGTCGGGACCGATCGGCGTGCTCTTATAGGCCGAATAGGGCACAGCGATATCGCCCGTGGCAGGCGAGCCCACCGCATCGCTGATACCGAATCCAATCAGTTCGGCTCCTACCTCCTGAATGCGCTTCGCCAGCATCCCGCCATTCAAGGCTGAAATGTGACGGCGTACCGCGTTGATTTCGTATATGCCCGCGCCGGATTTCAATAGCACGTCGGTGGTATCGATCTCATCCTGCAAGGTAATGCCATCAATCGGACATGACATGAGTGCTGAGCTGCCGCCGCTGATCACAGCAATAAACAGGTCATCGGGTCCCGCCTGATCGACGAGTTCGATAATTTTTCTGGATGCGCGGTGCCCTTCTTCGTTTGGTAGTGGGTGTCCACCAACGAAGACTTCGGTCCTGTTGAATCGATCTGTTTCCTCCAAAATCTTTACGATGGCGATCCCCTGCGTCAGGAAGTCTCCCAACACGTGATCCACCGCCATCGCCATGTGATTGCAGGCCTTGCCGGCCCCGATCAGGTACACGTTGCGCTTCAGCGAGAGATCCCATGAGCGGGTTCCGACATGCAACACGTTGCCTTCCATGCGCATGATATTTCTGATCCGCTGGTAGCTGTCCAACCTCTCGAGTGTCCGGTCGGCAATCTCGAGTACGACTCGCCGGGAGGACAAGTCGCCGTGCGTGAGGATCGCGTTTGCATTTCGTATCTTGTTCATGCTGAGGGAAGACAGTCAGGGTTATCGCCACGGAGTCGGGCGGGATGGCCATCAATTTAGGCAAACGACCTGCACAGATACATGTACACTTGGTGGGACCGCGAAATAGCTGTATAGGGCGGGGCGCCTCTACACCTGTTCAGTTGTCCGTCCGCGTTCTTCTTTGTGGGACCACGATGAAACCCGTTTTGACCTTGGATTCCAAATCGGATACGCCTCTCACCGTACAGATCGTCGCGGGCGTGATGAATGAAGTCGCTGAAAAGCGCTGGCGAGCCGGTGCGCGCGTGCCGAGCATCCGTGCATTCGCCGCGGCGCACGGTGTGTCGACCTTCACTGTCGTCGACGCCTATGATCGGTTGGTGGCGCAGGGCGTACTGGAAGCGCGACGTGGATCCGGTTTTTACGTATCTGATCGGTGCCACAGCGCGCCGCGGAAGGTCGCCGAAAACCTCGATGAGAGGGTTACCAATGGCTGGTTATTGCGAAACTTCCTTGGCGCGAATGAAGGAGCGATATACGCGGGAGCCGGTTGGCTTCCTGAGCCGTGGTTCGACAGCGATGGTCTAGCGCGGGCGCTCAGACAACTCGCATTGCAGCCGGAAAGCCTGCTGGGTTACGGGCACGCAAGGGGGTACGAACCGTTGCGAGAACAGATAGCCCGACAGCTATCCGACTATGAAATAGAGGTGGATGTCGGCGGGGTTATGACGACTCTGGGTGCGAATCAGTCGCTAGACCTCGTCATACGGCAATTCACTCAGCCGGGCGACACTGTCATGGTCGATGAACCGTGCTATAGCGACCTGCTCGTAGCCTTGCGGTTGCGCGACGTTGAAAGCATTGGGATACCGATGACACCTACCGGACCCGACACTTACGTCATGGAGACGGTTCTCGAAACGCGTCGTCCAAAAGTCTACTTCACGAATAGCCGACTTCATAATCCCACCGGCGCGAGTTACAGCTCGGCCACGGCCTTCAAATTGCTGAAAGCTGCGGAACGCTATAACTGCGTGATCGTGGAGGACGACGTCTCTGCCGATCTGGTGCAAGGTTCGCATGTGACGCTGGCATCGATGGATCAACTGAAACACGTCATTTATATTGGCAGTTTCTCGAAAACAATAGGTGCGGGTCTGCGCGTCGGTTTCGTGGTAGCAGAGGCTGGAATACTTGAGGGTCTGCTCTATCAGAAGCTGGTGTCGGGTATGTCAACACCAACCGTCACTGAACGGCTGGTGAGCGCGATACTGGTAGAAGGGCATTTTCGCAAACAGACGGAACAGTTGAGAGACCGTCTCGCAACCGCCCAGGAGCGAGTCTGTCGCCGGCTTGAAGCAATCGGATTTGAGATCTTTTGCGAGCCCGGGGCTGGTATGTTCGTGTGGGCGAGACCGGCAGGAGTCGAGCTGGATTCGGCGGAACTAGCCGAGCGTGCCTTAGACAAGCAGATCCTGCTTGCGCCCGGACATCTGTTCTACGGCGGACGCGTAAAGACTGGCTGGCTAAGATTTAACGTGGCACACAGCAACTTCGACCGGCTCTTTACCTTTTTAGCGGAATCCGTTGCGCCTTAAACCTTCCCCTTCGCACGGAGCACATTCCGAATCGATGTTTGGTCGCTAGTCCTCACGCCATTGCTGCCAACTGAAGGGCGAATTCCGGTTGACCACTGCTGCCAGGTCGACGAACCCGCACGCCTGGGACGTATGCCGGCTTGATTGTCTTGACACGGCTGCGGCGCTCGACCTCGAGATCCTCCAGGTAGAGCATGCGCGCTCGCATGCGTGCGCCGGCGAACGCATGCCTCAGATGCGTTCCGTCAAGGCGAGGAGCAGCCAATTCGGCTGAGCCCTTTCATAGTCATGCTCGGTTCTTTGATTGCGCGATGGTGCCGGTCTTCGAGACCAGCCGCTGCTTCTGTCCCGTCGATCCAATTCAAACCTTCGTATTTCTTCTTAACCTGGTCCAGGGAGCCTCCCTGGAAACTGTGCAGGTCTTGCCGACTGCACAGGCAGGGGCACGTGTTGGGGAGTGTGCATGTCGCGTTGAAATTTGAACAAAAAGAATACGCAGGCTTTTGCGAGCGCATGTGTTCCACAGAACTGAATGCGGATATCGGATCACATGATGCGAGAGCCGGTTGCCAATCGATCACTGCGAGGAGAAAGATTTATGGACGGTATTAAGACCACGGCCTTGTTCGCTGCATTCCTATTCACTATCTGCATGACTGCGGAAGCAGAAGTCGTCAAGGTGGGTGTTGCAGGTCCCTTGACGGGAGGGCAGTCGAATTTCGGCAAGGACGATGAGCGAGGTGTCCGCCTCGCGGTCGAAGACCTGAACCGAAAGCCGATGATGATCAACGGCCAACCAGTCACGTTCGAAGTGGTGTCGGAGGACGACGCAGGGGATCCGAAGACGGGCGTGTCCGTCGCTCAAAAGCTGGTTGATTCAGGCGTGAAGGCTGTCATAGGCCACTACAACTCCGGGGTGACGATTCCCGCATCGCGCATCTATAACAATGCGCGCATTCCGATGATCACTGGCGCGGCATCGAATCCGGCGATTACACAACAGAACTTACCCTATGTGTTTCGTCTGGCCGCCAACGACAATGTCATGGGCGCGCGCATGGCCGAATACGCAGCAAAGGTGTTGCATGCCAAGCACGCGGCCGTGATTGACGATCGCACGGCATACGGCTCAGGAGTCGCTGACGTGTTCGCTGCCACGGCGAAGAAGAACGGTGTCGAGATTGTCGGGCGAGAGTATTCGAACGACAAGGCGACTGACTTCAACGCGATCCTGACTCATATCAAAGCCGAACGTCCGGACGTGATTTTCTATGGCGGCTACTATGCACAGGCTGCTTCGATCGCACGACAGTCCAAGCAGTTAGGGCTTGAGGTTCCGATTATGGGAGGTGACGGGATCTGCTCTGTAGACATGCCGAAGCTCGCTGCAGGATCGCTGGAGGGTCGAGGGTACTGCGCTCAAGGCGGTTCGCCGTTGGCGACATTGCAGGGCGGTCCCGAATTTGCGACCAGATTTGAAGAGAAGTTCGGTGAGAAAAACGATATCTACTCACCGGCTTTCTACTCGGCAACCATGGTTGTGGCACAAGCAATCAAGGCCGCGAATTCGACCGATCCCGAGAAGTTCGTGCCGGTGCTTAAACAAATGCAATTCTCTAGCTTGGTCGGGCGGATAGCTTTTGACAAGACCGGTGAGTGGATAGATGCGCCTGTGACGGTCTACAGGGTGTTGGGCGACACCCTCAATCCGATCCGCTAAACGCCGTTAAGACCTCGGAAAACAGCTAACGAGCGGCGCCAAGTCGCTCGTTTCGTACGTACAGGTCAAAGGCCGTAAAGGCGTGGGAGAGACATGGACATCCTCGTCCAACAAATCCTGAATGGACTGGTGCTTGGCAGTGTCTACGCCATCATCGCACTGGGCTACACGATGGTTTACGGCATTCTGGGCATCATCAACTTCGCTCACGGCGATGTGTTGATGGTGGGCGCGATGGTCGCGCTTTCCGCCATAGGCGTGCTGCAGAACCACTTTCCCGGCCTCGGCAATGTGCTGACGCTCGTCATCGCGTTGATCATCGCAGCGGCGGTGTGCTCGGTGGTCGGCTACACGATCGAGCGCGTGGCCTACCGGCCGCTTCGCCGCGCGCCGCGTCTCGCGCCGCTGATCACCGCCATCGGTGTGTCGATCCTGCTGCAGACGCTCGCGATGATGATCTGGTCGCGCAATCCGCTGCCGTTCCCTCAGTTGTTGCCCACCGAC
>NZ_JAJITC010000021.1 GCF_020881035.1 Paraburkholderia translucens | reverse complement strand
CTATGTGGACTTTATCCGCGGCCATATCGTGCGCGACTATCCCGCGCTCGCCAATGATCCGACCTTGCGAGATCGGCTTAATGCAGCCTTCGCGCAAACAAGGATGCTGCGCTTTACGCGTGACGTGCCGATAGTCGATTTCCTGTATGTGGAGGCGACCACGCCGGGGTTTTACTGGATACCGGCGGTCGTGGCGTGGCTGCACAAACCGGGCGTTCCGGCTGAACAGCGATTCGAAATGCTGATGCAGGTAACGCATAAAAGACAACAGGAAATGAAGGGGAAACGCTGATGGGTATTCCATTCCCGGCGACACTTGGAAGTGCAGGGAACGCAATGGCGCAGGCAATGCCTATGCCCGTTCCAGTCCCGACCCCCGCACCGCCTGCCGGTTCTACGGGCGGCAGTGGCACTGGCGCGGGTGCAGAGGGCGGATGGGGCGAACTACCGCGTGACCGGTCCCGCGAACGCGAAAGGCCCTGCAAGTGCCCACCGGAAAAGGGTGAGAAAGTGAGGCGGAATCACAGCATGAACCCGGAGCCGCGCCGTTATCAGGCTCGTATCACTGGCTACGAATACGGGATAACTACTGACGGAAAAGGCCGCGAGACTAGAGACGGGTGGAACATGGAATGGGCCTGGCATCCGGCCAATGAACCGGAAGAAATCGACTTCGATGGTTTCGTTGTCGCACAATGTCTATTGCAAGAGGCAAAAGGCAACTATGACCAATTTCTCGATGACAACGATCAGCCAGTGTTCTATTTTCGAGGATTTGATGCAATGGCAAAAACCATACGAAAGCACGGGCGGGTCGTGCGAAATAATCCGCCGTCTAGGGTGATGTGGTATTTTGAGACGGAAAGAACCAGACATCATATGTTTGATGTGTTAAGTATATCCGGTGTTCCCTCTGTTTTCCTTCCTTGAAAAATCATGGAAATATTATCTCTTTACCGTGACGCTAACGCTGCCAGACAACGTAGTGTCCAGCTTCAGCTTGAGCGGATTGGTATGTTTGTCAAATTTATAGCGGACAAGGATCAAAAACTAGGTGGAAACTGGTATCTCAAGGGGGATGATCTTGCGGACTCCCTCCGAACCGCGGTTTTTACCGGCTATATCCCTACGAATGAGGCAGTTGGTGGGATTGAGGCGGAGAACAAGGACTCCATTAAGCTGTTTGCAATTTGGAATGGGGAGAATTCCTCTCAGGAAGGTGCATCATTCAGTTTAACCAGTAGTGCCGATTCGATGCCAGATATGCTGAGAATTATATTGGGAGAGCGTGATGAAAAATCGTCGCGACTGGGAGATTACAGGTCTTCAAGCGACGTTGTTGCCAAGCTGGCAGAGCTTTACGAGTCGAGCTATGCATCATTAGGCCCGGCAAAGTATTCGCGCGAAAAAGTATTCGACGATCGCCCCGGCGTAAGCTGGATGCTCTATCTACCGCATACTCTTACAGCGGCCCAGGTTCCTGAGGCTCGCGCCCTGAGCCCGGTCATGCGCGATGGCAAGCAGCAAGGCACGATTATCGTCAGCGTGACGGATGAAGTGTTCGACGTGAACAACCGCGCGCACGTCAAGGCGGCGAACGATATCGAAATCCGCCTTGCGGACCAGGACCTGTTGCCGCGATTCATTGATCTTTGATCTTGTGCGTAGCGCGTGACGCCGACAGGCAAGGCGATCAGGTAAGACTGTGCTACCTCGTTGATGGCCCCCCTCGGCGGGGTGTTTCATTCGAGCGTCAGATGCAGACGTACTGCGCTGGAAGGAGCACCAGTCTGGCGAGACAACAGGCCTGCACGTTGCGGACCAGCCGTTGCGGGAGCCTGTACCATGCGGGTTTCCGCAAAGCTCCCGCGATCTCCCCCCTGCTCCCCCCGGAGCAAATTTCAATGAGCACTGTAGCGGGGTCATCGGCTGGAAGCCTTATCCCATAAGGGTTGCAAGGAATACGGGTTTACCAGTATGATGCCCCGCACAGGGGCAACGCCAATAGACCGATAAGACAGCAAGGAAAGGCCAACACCACAAAGAACACCACCAAAAACGCCCCAACCCCGCCCGAAGGGCAAATCAAAACCTCATCATCAACTTCAACAACGCGTTCACGCGCCTACCGTATGGCGGCGAAATCAACCCCCGCGCATTGAACCGCGCCTGCGTGAGCACCGGCTTCATCTTGGAAAAAGTAACAAACCCCTCATACCCGTGGTACGCCCCCATCCCACTCGCCCCGACCCCGCCGAACGGCAAACTCTCACACGCAAGATGCATCAGCGTCTCGTTAACCGCCATCCCACCCGCCACCGTTTCAAGCGTGACACGCTCGACCGTCCTCGCATCGTCGGCATAGAGATAGAGCGCCAGCGGCCGCGGCCGCGCATTGATCCACGCGATCGCATCGTCAAGCGTGTCATACGGCACCAGCGGCAGGAGCGGCCCAAAAATCTCCTCCTGCATCAGCGCGCAATCATCGGGCGCGCCGGTCACGGCGACGAGCGGAAAGCGCCGGCTCGCCGCGTCGGGCAGCGCGTCGGTCAACGGATGCACGCGCGCGCCGGCTGCCTGCGCTTCGTCGGCCAGACGTTCGAGCCGCTCGAAGTGCCGCGCCGAAATGATCGACGTGTAGTCCGGGTTGCGCGCGAAGTCCGGATACATCTTCGCCATCCGCATGCGCGCCCGTTCGATGAACGCCTGCTCCTTGCCGCGCGGCACCAGCACGTAGTCGGGCGCGACGCAGGTCTGCCCGGCGTTCAGCGTCTTGCCGGCGACCACGTTGTCGACCGCGTTGTCGAAACGCGCATGCGCGCCGATCAGCGCCGGGGACTTGCCGCCGAGTTCAAGCGTCACGGGTGTCAGGTGTTCGGCCGCCGCGCGCATCACTTCGTGACCGACCTTCGTCGAGCCGGTAAACAGCAGATGGTCGAACGGCTGCGCGCTGAACGCGGCGGCGAGCGCCGCATCGCCGTTGACGACCGCGACGTGATTGCGCGCGAAGGTCTGGCCGATCAGTTGCTCGAATAGCGCCGAGGTCCGCGGCGTCAGTTCGGACATCTTGACGATCGCGCGATTGCCGGCCGTCAGCGCGCTGATCAGCGGCCCAACCGCGAGCAGCACCGGATAATTCCACGGCACGATGATGCCGACTACGCCGAGCGGCTGCGGCACCACCTTCGCGCGCGCCGGCAGCAGCCACTTGTTGGTGCGGCGGCGCTGCGCTTTCATCCAGCGCTTGCCGTGACGCAATGCGGCATCGATCTCTTCCTTCACGAGCAGGAATTCGGCGAGCAGCACTTCTTCCTTCGCGCGATTGCCGAAGTCCGCGTGCATCGCGTCGGCGAGCGCGTCGCGATTGTCGAGCATCAGCTTGCGAAGCGCGCGCAGATGCGTCGCGCGCGTGTCCCACGACGGATACGGCGCGCGCAGATACGCGTGACGTTGATCGCGCAGCAGCGCTTCGAGCGCGGCGAGCCCCGACAGATCGTTCTTCATATGAGTCCACTCCCAGATGGATGACCACGCGCGTCGAGCGCGTTTATTGGTTTGAGGTTGAGTCGGGGTTGCGAGCGGTGCGCTCGGGCGTTTTGCGTGTGAGCCGCGCTTACGCGGCAAACGCGCGCTCGACGAGCGCCGCGTGATCGAACGTGGCCGGCAGCGTGCCATACACGCGGCCGCTTTCGCCGCAGCCATCGGCGAGACGCGTCGCGATGAACGCGTCGGCGACTATGGCCGGCGCATATTGCGCGAGCAAGGTCGCCTGCGCGATCAGCACGATCTGTTGCGCGATGCGGCGCGCCGACGCCTCGCGCTGCTCGGGCGCATCGCTCAGCATCGCGGTGAGGCGCGCGAGCGCCGCGCCCAACGCCGGATGCCCGCGCGCGACGTCCCGCCATGCGGCGAACAAAGCCTGCGCGGCTTGCGGCTCGCGCTCCATCGCCCGCAGTACGTCGAGGCACATCACGTTGCCCGAGCCTTCCCAGATGGAGTTGACCGGCGCCTCGCGATAGAAGCGCGCCATCGGCCCGGTTTCGACGTAGCCGTTGCCGCCCCAGACCTCCATCGCCTCGCCGGTGAATTCGAGCGCGCGCTTGCAGACCCAGTACTTCGCGGCCGGCGTAACGATGCGACGCCAGGCACGTTCGACGGATGTTGCCGAGGACGCATCGGCGGATTCCTCGAAGGCGCGCGCAAGACGCATGAACAGCACGGTCGCCGCCTCGGACTCGAGCGCGAGATCTGCCAGCACGTTGCGCATCAGCGGCTGCTCGGCGAGGTGCCGGCCGAACGCGCTGCGATGCCGCGCATGATGGATCGCCTGCACGAGCGCCGCGCGCATCAATGCGGCGCTGCCAATCACGCAATCGAGCCGCGTGTAGTTCGCCATCTCGATGATGGTCGGCACGCCGCGTCCTTCATCGCCGATCATCACGCCGTACGCGTCGAGAAATTCGACTTCGCCGCTTGCGTTGGAGCGATTGCCGAGCTTGTCCTTCAGACGCTGGATCTGCACCGCGTTCTTGCTGCCGTCGGGCGCAAAGCGCGGCACGAAAAAGCACGACAGCCCCTCGTGTGTGCCGGTGCGCGCGAGCACCAGATGCGCGTCGCACTGCGGCGCCGAGAAGAACCACTTATGACCGACGAGCCGGTAGGCGGCGCCGCGTCCGCCGGCGCCGTCGAGCGCATGCGCGTGCGTCTGGTTGCTGCGCACGTCCGAGCCGCCCTGTTTCTCGGTCATGCCCATGCCGATCATCGCGGAGCGTTTCTGCGTGAGCGGCACGTCGCGCGGATCGTGCTCGCGCGTGTACAGCGCGTCGCGCAGCGGGCCGAACAGCGCGGTTTCGCGCTGCAACACGGGGATGCTCGCGAACGTCATCGTCAGCGGACACAGCGAGCCCGATTCGATCTGCGCATGCATGAAGTAGCCCGCGCAGCGCGCGGCCATCGCGCCGGTTTGCGGCTCGGAGAACGGCAGCGCGTGCAGCCCTTCGCGCCGCAGCAGCGCGAGCAGTTCATGCCACGCGGGATGAAACTCGAGCGCGTCGATGCGCTCGCCGCGCGGGCTATGCGTGATCAGCTCCGGCGTGTGGCGATTGGCGAGTTCGGCGAGCGCGAGGGTGGCGGGCGTCGTCAGCGCCGCGCCGTGTCGTAGCAGCGCCTCGCGATGCCAGCGCGCGCCGTCGCGTTCGACAGCCGCGCTCAAAGCGGCGTCGCTCGCGAACAGGTTGTAGTCCGCGAGCGGCGGGGCCTGATTCGTCACCTCGTGAGTCTGGCCGAAGCCGTGCCGTTCCATCTGCTGTCTCCGTGCTTCGTGTATTGTGCGCCGCTTTGCGCACGGCGATCCGATACGCGTCGAGGCGCCGGTTCGAGCGCCGCGCGTGATGCCGCATGCGGGAAGGAGAGTGCGCGCCGCGCCGGGTTTGAATGCCGCGCCCGGCCGGTCGACGGCTGCGCGCGCGGGGCCGTGCGCGCCTTGCATCATAGGGGCGCGATGCCCCCGGCGTTTAGAGGAATCGTTCTGTCACTCAGCCGCCGCAGCCCCGGAACGCTCCCTAAAATGCGCAGAAAACACACGCAGACAAGTGTGCACGAGACAGGGTCCGCGAGCAACGCGGCCCACCTGGAGGAGCGCATGCAGTACGACTACATCATCGTCGGCGCGGGGTCGGGCGGCTGCCCGCTCGCGAGCCGTCTCGCGGATCGCTGTCCCGACGCGACCATCGCGCTGATTGAAGCCGGTCCCCACACCGAGCGCAATCTGTTCGTGAACATGCCGGTCGGCGTCGCGGCGGTGGTGCCGAACAAGCTGAAGACCAACTACGGCTACCTGACCACGCCGCAGCCGGGGCTCGCCGGCCGTCTGGGCTATCAGCCGCGCGGACGCGGCTTCGGCGGATCGAGTGCGATCAACGCGATGATCTACACGCGCGGCCATCCGCTCGATTACGACGAGTGGGCGCGGCTCGGCTGCGACGGCTGGTCGTGGGCCGAGGTGCTGCCGTATTTCCGCCGTGCCGAAGACAACCAGCGCGGCGCCGATGCGTGGCACGGCGAGGGCGGTCCGCTGAGCGTGTCCGAACTGCGCTTCAAGAATCCGTTCTCGAAGCGCTTCGTGCAGGCCGCGATGGAAGCGGGCTACAAGGCGAACGACGATTTCAACGGCGCGGACCAGGAAGGCATCGGCTTTTATCAGGTCACGCAGCGCGACGGGCGACGCTGCAGCGTCGCGCGCGCCTATATCTACGACCGGCCGCGCGCGAATCTGCACACCATTGCCGACGCCACCGTGTTGCGCGTCGTGTTCGACGGCAAGCGCGCGCGCGGCGTCGAGATCGCGCGCGGCGGCCGCACCGAAACGCTCGATGCGCGCGCCGAGGTCGTGCTCGCAGCGGGCGCGTTCAACTCCCCGCAACTGTTGATGTGCTCAGGGATCGGTCCGGCGGGGCATTTGCGCTCACTCGGCATCGACGTGCTGCACGATGCGCCCGAAGTCGGCAAGAACCTGATCGATCACATCGATTTCACCATCAACAAGCGCGTGAGGTCGATCGAGCCGACCGGTTTCTCGGTGCGCGGCATCGCGCGGATGCTGCCGCAGTTCATCACGTTCATGCGACACGGGCGCGGCATGCTGTCGAGCAATGTCGCCGAGGCGGGCGGTTTTCTGAAGAGCCGGCCAACGCTCGCGCGGCCTGATCTGCAATTGCATTTCTGCGCTGCGCTCGTCGACGACCACAACCGTCGCATGCATTGGGGCCACGGCTATTCGCTGCACGTGTGCGTGCTGCGTCCGCACAGCCGGGGCACCGTGAAACTCGCGAGCGCCGATGCGCGCGTCGCGCCGCTGATCGATCCGCGCTTTCTGAGCGATGCGCGCGATCTCGACCTGCTCGTTGAAGGCGTGAAGATGGCGCGGCGCATTCTCGACGCCCCGTCGCTCGCATTGCATGGGGGCGAGGAGTTGCACACGCGCCCGGGGCAGTCGGACGCGGAGTTGCGCCAGACGATCGCCGAGCATGCCGACACGATCTATCACCCGGTCGCGACCTGCCGCATGGGCGGCGACGCGCGCTCGGTCGTCGATCCGCAATTGCGCGTGCGCGGCGTGTCGGGGTTGAGGATCGTCGATGCGTCGGTGATGCCGACCTTGATCGGCGGCAATACCAATTCACCGACGGTGATGATTGGTGACCGGGCCGCGGAGTTGATCGCGACGAACCGGCGGGAAGGCGGCAGGGCGTAACGATGCTGGCGACGCCGACGGCAGGTGACGTGCCCGCGCGTCACTCGCCCGCGGGTGTCTGCGCGCCATCGGGCAGCGCGATCCCGCTGAACCCGATTCCCGGTCCGGGCATGAAATCGTCGCTGACGTGCGCCGGCAGTGTTTCGCGCGCGACGTCGAGCCATGCGCGCGCGGCGTGCGACAGATAGCCGTTGCGGCGCCAGCCGATCGCCATTTCCCAGGGAATCTCCGGCTCGACGACCGGCCGGCACGTGAACTGCGCGGGATCGAGCCGCCGGCAATACGGCGCCGGCAGCAGCGCGATGCCGACGCCGGCCAGCACCAGCGCCGCCATGAAGTCCCAATGTCCACTGCGCCCGACGATCGCCGGTGCAAATCCCGCCGCGCGGCACGCGTTCAGCACGACATCGTTCAACGCGAGGCTCTCGCCATAAAACACGAACGGTTCGTTCGCGAGCTGCGCGAGCGGCACCTCGTTCGACGCGTCCCAGCGCGAGCCGGTGCGCGCGACGAGCCACAGCAACTGGCGCGACATCGGCAGCACGTCGATGCTGTCGGGATCGACCGGTTGCAGCACCCCGCCGAGTTCCAGTTCGCCGCTGACCAGCGCGGCTTCGATCGCGCGCGAGCCCTGCTCGAACAGCTTCAGCTCGATCTTGGGATAACGTTGGCGGAACGCCGCGATAGCAGGCGTGAAGAGGGCTCCGCCCATCGGCGGAATCCCGATTGTCAGTTCGCCGCGCCCGAGCGTGTCGAGATCGTTCAGTTCGGCCTGTAGCTGCGCGTGCGCGGCGAGGACGTCCTGGCCGCGCTGATAGACGATCCGGCCGACGTCGGTGAGCACCATCTGGCGGCCGTCGCGCAGGAGCAGCGGCGAGCCGATCTCATCCTCGAGCGACTTGACCATCTTGCTGATGGTCGGCTGCGTGACGAACATCTGCTCGGCGGCGATCGTAAAACTCTGTTGACGGACCACTTCGACGAAATAGCGCAGCGCACGGAGTTCCATGATTGCGGTCTCAAGAATTCCAGATTGGAATGGCTTGGGCGATTGTAAGTCATGTTATTTATGCCCCGGCGCACCCTATTTCACCGGCTTCCCTGAGGCGCTGCGCGCGCCGAAGTCATCTCGATTTGCTACAATCGCCGTTCGTCTTCGAGGAGCGTTGCGACGGGTACCGCGAATCCGCATTCGCCGGCCGCCCGCCAGGCTCGAAGGCTTCAATCGGCAGCATGGAACGCGCATCGCGCCATTCCGTCCTCTGCCTCGAACCGCGCTCACGTCACATTTCTAGTCAATTTCTTAGAAAGGAGGGCGTGATGAACGCCGCAGTCATCGATTCCCAGAAGCAGGACTACATCGTTGCCGACATGTCGCTCGCCGATTGGGGCCGCAAGGAACTCACGATCGCCGAGACCGAAATGCCCGGCCTCATGCAAACGCGCGACGAATACAAGGCGCAGCAGCCGCTGAAGGGCGCGCGCATCGCAGGTTCGCTGCACATGACGATTCAAACGGGCGTGTTGATCGAGACGCTGACCGCGCTCGGCGCGGATGTGCGCTGGGCCTCGTGCAACATCTTCTCGACCCAGGACCACGCCGCTGCCGCGATCGCCAAGGCCGGCACGCCGGTGTTCGCGTTCAAGGGCGAATCGCTCGACGAATACTGGGAGTTCTCGCACCGCATCTTCGAATGGCCGAACGGCGAGTTCGCCAACATGATCCTCGACGACGGCGGCGACGCGACGCTGCTGCTGATCCTCGGCTCGAAGGCCGAGAAAGACCGCTCGGTGATCGCCAAGCCGACCAACGACGAAGAAACCGCGCTGTACAAGTCGATCGCCGCGCACCTCGAGATCGACCCGACGTGGTACTCGAAGCGCCTCGCGCACATCAAGGGCGTCACCGAGGAAACCACGACCGGCGTGCACCGTCTGTACCAGATGGAAAAGGAAGGCCGCCTGCCGTTCCCGGCGATCAACGTCAACGACTCGGTCACGAAGTCGAAGTTCGACAACCTGTACGGCTGCCGCGAGTCGCTCGTCGACGGCATCAAGCGCGCGACCGACGTGATGATCGCGGGCAAGATCGCGGTCGTGGCCGGTTACGGCGACGTGGGCAAGGGCTGCGCGCAATCGCTGCGCGGCCTCGGCGCGACCGTGTGGGTCACCGAAATCGATCCGATCTGCGCGCTGCAAGCCGCGATGGAAGGCTACCGCGTCGTGACGATGGAATACGCGGCCGACAAGGCCGACATTTTCGTGACCGCGACCGGCAACTACCATGTGCTCAACCACGACCACCTGAAGGCGATGCGTCATAACGCGATCGTCTGCAACATCGGCCACTTCGACTCGGAAATCGACGTTGCGTCGACCCGCCAGTACCAGTGGGAAAACATCAAGCCGCAAGTCGACCACATCATTTTCCCGGACGGCAAGCGCGTGATCCTGCTGGCCGAAGGCCGCCTCGTGAACCTCGGCTGCGCGACGGGCCATCCGTCGTTCGTGATGTCGAACTCGTTCACGAACCAGACGCTCGCGCAGATCGAACTATTCACGCAGGGCGCGAAGTACGAGAACAAGGTGTACGTGCTGCCGAAGCATCTCGACGAGAAGGTCGCGCGTCTGCATCTGGCGCGCATCGGCGCGAACCTGACCGTGCTGTCGGAAGAACAGGCCGCCTACATCGGCGTCGACAGGAACGGTCCGTTCAAGCCGAATCACTACCGCTACTAAGCACGCGGCCGCCCGCGGGTTCGATACCGGCTCACGCGGGCGGAAGTCAAAGCTTGACGGTCTGATCACCGGGCGGCGCGTCATGCGCCGCTTTGTTCGCCAGCACCGCTTTCCGTTTGCCGGACACTTTCTCCGCACAGATGCTCACAAGGAGTTGCACATGACCGTGCTGCTGACCTGGCTCATCAACGCCCTCGCGCTGCTGATCATTACCTACATCGTTCCGTCGATCCACATCCGCAGCTTCGGCACCGCGCTGATCGTCGCGATCGTGCTCGGCCTCATCAATTCGGTGCTGCGCCCGCTGCTGATCCTGTTGACGCTGCCCGTCACGATCCTCACGCTCGGCCTCTTCATTCTGGTCGTCAATGCGCTGTGCTTCTGGCTGGCCGCGTCGCTGCTGAAGGGCTTCGAGGTGTCGGGCTTCTGGTCGGCGTTCTTCGGCTCGATCCTGTACAGCATCGTGTCGTGGCTGCTGTCCGCGCTCATTTTCGGCAACCGCAGCCTCGGTTGACCTTTTTGACTATGAATCCGATCGAACTTTCATTCGAATTCTTCCCGCCGAAAACGCAGGAAGGCGTCGACAAACTGCGCGCGACGCGCGCGGAACTCGTACCGCTCAAACCCAAGTTCGTGTCCGTCACGTTCGGCGCCGGCGGCTCGACGCAACAAGGCACGCTCGATACCGTCCTCGACATGGCGAAGGAAGGGCTCGAGGCCGCACCGCACCTGTCGTGCGTCGGTTCGTCGAAAGAAAGCCTGCGAGCGATCCTCGGCGAATACCGCGCGAACGGCATCCGTCACATCGTCGCGCTGCGCGGCGATCTGCCTTCGGGCATGGGCGCCGTCGGCGAGCTGCGCTATGCGTCGGAGCTGGTCAGCTTCATCCGCGCCGAGTTCGGCGACTGGTTCTGGATCGAGGTGGCCGGCTATCCGGAATACCATCCGCAGGCGCGCTCGCCGCGTCATGATCTGGACAATTTCGCGCGCAAGGTGAAGGCTGGCGCGAACTCGGCGATCACGCAGTATTTCTTCAACGCCGACGCGTATTTCCGATTCGTCGACGATGCGCGCAAGCTTGGCGTCGACGTGCCGATCGTGCCCGGCATCATGCCGATCACGAACTTCTCGCAGCTGATGCGCTTCTCCGAAATGTGCGGCGCGGAAGTGCCGCGCTGGATCGCGCGCCGGCTCGAGAGTTTCGGCGACGACCGCGAGTCGATCCGCGCGTTCGGGCTCGACGTGGTGACGGATCTGTGTCAACGGCTGATCGACGCGAAAGTGCCGGGTCTTCACTTCTACACGCTGAACGCCGCCACGGCGACAAAGGCGATTTGCGAACGGCTCGGCATGTGAGCTGCATGCCCGCCTGGCCGCGCGGCCGCCACGGCCGCGCGGCTTGCTCCAGTCGGGAATTCGTCTCAAATTCGTGCGCAATAGCGTGGTAATTCCCTGTTGAAGCTCAATTTTGTGCTGTCTATTATCGAAATGCAGCTAACCCGGCTGCTGTGCGGAGGACGATATGACAGTGACAAGAAAGACTGCGGCACACGGGCCGTTCGCGCTTCACCAGTTCTGCCTGCCGGCCCTCGCCGCGCTCGCGGTTGCCGCGAGCGGCCTCGCGCCCGCCGCGTCGCAGGCGGCCACCTTGCCCGACAAGACGCTGATCTTCTGCTCCGAAGGCAGCCCGGCCGGCTTCGATACCGCGCAATACACGACCAGCGTCGAGTTCAGCGCCGGCTCGTACACGGTCCATAACCGGCTCGTCGAATTTGCGCACGGCAGCACGGACATCGAGCCCGGTCTGGCCGAAAAGTGGGACGTGTCGCCCGACGGCCTCACCTACACGTTCCATCTGCGCCCCGGCGTCAAATTCCAGACCACGTCGTACTTCAAGCCGACCCGCGAATTCAACGCGGACGACGTCGTGTTCACCTTCGAGCGCATGCTCGATCCCGAGAATCCGTTCCGCAAGGCGTATCCGGTCAATTTCCCGTACTTCAACGACCTCGGTCTCGCCAAGAACATCGCGAAGATCGAGAAGGTCGATCCGTACACGGTGCGCTTCACGCTGAAGGAAGTCGACGCGCCGTTCCTGCAGCAGATCGCGATGCCGTTCGCCTCGATCCTGTCGGCTGAATACACGGATCAACTGTTGAAAGCGGGCAAGGCGTCCGACATCAACCAGTACCCGGTCGGCACCGGTCCATTCATTTTCCGCAGCTATACCAAGGATGACACGATCCGCTTCGACGGCAATCCCGACTACTGGAAGCCGGGCGTCGCCAGGGTCAGCAAGCTTATCTTCGCGATCACGGTCGATCCGGCCGTGCGCCTGCAGAAGTTAAAGCGCGGCGAATGCCAGGTGATGTCGTATCCGCGCCCGGCCGACATCCCCGCCGTGAAGGCGGATGCCTCGCTCGCGATGCCGAGCGAAGTGGGCTTCAACCTCGGCTTCATCGCGTACAACACGACCAAAAAGCCGCTCGACAACGTGCTCGTGCGCCGCGCCCTCGACATGTCGGTGAACAAGAAGGCGATCATCGAGGCGGTCTACCAGGGCGCGGGCCAGGCCGCGACCAATCCGATGCCGCCGACACAGTGGGGCTATGACAAGAACCTGAAGGACGCGCCGTACGACGTCGACAAAGCGAAAGCGCTGTTGAAGCAGGCGGGGTACCCCGACGGCTTCGAGCTGACGCTGTGGGCGATGCCGGTACAGCGCCCCTATAACCCCAACGCGCGCCTGATGGCCGAAATGCTGCAGGCGGACTGGGCGAAGATCGGTGTCAAGGTGAATATCGCCACCTACGAGTGGGGCGAGTACATCCGCCGCGGGCATGCCGGCGAGCATCAGGCGATGCTGATCGGCTGGACCGGCGACTACGGCGATCCCGACAACTGGCTCGGCGTATTGCTCGGCTGCGACGCGGTCAACGGCAGCAACTTCTCGAAGTGGTGCTACAAGCCCTTCGACGATCTCATCAAGCAGGGCCGCAGCACTACCAACATGGCCGATCGCACCAAGGCCTATACGCAGGCTCAGGAGATCTTCAAGGACCAGGTGCCGTTCACGCCAATCGCCCATTCGACCGTCTATCAGCCGATCAGCAAGAACGTGACGGGCTTCAAGATCGATCCGTTCGGCCCGACGCAATTCCTGGAGGTCGGTCTGAAATAAGCGGACACGGCGCGCTTTTTTGCGCCGCTTGCGCTGCCGGGCGGCCCGAACGGGCCTTCCCGGCTGGTGGCGAAGCCACGGTAAAACGTTTGCGCGAAGTGTTTCCTATAGTCAACAAAGGGATTTTCGTTCGCTTGGTGGCCAGCCCAAGCTCAAGTAATATCCCGCTACGCTGGCGCAAGCCGGCCCTGAACCTGGAGGAAACATGAAGCAAAACAATCTGTTGCGCGTTGCGCGTGTGTCCACGCTCGTCGCTGCCGCAGCGGCATCCCTGCTTGGCGTCACGAGCGCCCAGGCGGCTGGGATCCCGAACAAGACCCTCGTTTACTGCTCGGAAGGCAGCCCCGCGGGTTTCGATCCGGCCCAATACACGACGGGCGTCGACTTCACGGCCAACACGTTCACCGTCTATAACCGCCTCGTCGAATTCGAGCGCGGCGGCACCAAGGTCGAGCCGGGTCTCGCGGAAAAGTGGGACGTTTCGCCGGATGGCAAGACCTACACGTTCCATCTGCGTCATGGCGTGAAATTCCAGACCACGGCGTTCTTCAAGCCGACGCGAGAATTCAACGCGGACGACGTGGTCTTCTCGTTCCAGCGCATGCTCGACCCGAACCAGCCGTTCCGCAAGGCGTATCCGGTACAGTTCCCGTACTTCACCGACATGGGCCTCGACAAGCTGATCACGAGCGTCGAGAAGGTCGATCCGTACACGGTCAAGTTCACGCTGAAGGAAGTCAACGCGCCGTTCATCCAGAATCTGGCGATGGAATACGCGTCGATCCTGTCGGCCGAATATGCGGATCAGCTGCTGAAGGCGGGCAAGGCCGCCGACATCAACCAGTTCCCGGTCGGCACGGGGCCGTTCATCTTCCGCAGCTACACGAAGGACGCGACGATCCGCTTCGACGGCAATCCGGAGTACTGGAAGCCGGACGCCGTGAAGATCTCGAAGCTGATCTTCTCGATCACGCCGGACGCGGGCGTGCGCGTGCAGAAGATCAAGCGCGACGAATGCCAGGTGATGAGCTATCCGCGCCCGGCCGACATCGCGCCGCTGAAGGCCGAGCCGAATATCGACATGCCGTCGCAGCCGGGCTTCAACCTCGGCTACCTCGCGTACAACGTGACGCACAAGCCGCTCGACAAGCTCGAAGTGCGTCAGGCGCTCGACATGGCGATCAACAAGAAGGCGATCATCGACTCGGTCTACCAGGGCGCGGGCCAATTGGCCACGAACCCGATGCCGCCGACGCAATGGTCGTTCGTCAAGAACCTGCCGGCCGCCTCGTACGATCCGGCCAAGGCAAAGGACCTGCTCGCGAAGGCCGGCTTCTCGAACGGTTTCGACATCACGCTGTGGGCGATGCCGGTGCAGCGCGCGTATAACCCGAACGCGCGCCTGATGGCCGAGATGATCCAGGCCGACTGGGCGAAGATCGGCGTGAAGGCGAAGATCGTCACGTACGAGTGGGGCGAGTACATCAAGCGCGCACACGCGGGCGAGCACGACGTGTTGACGATCGGCTGGACCGGCGACAACGGCGATCCGGACAACTGGCTCGGCACGCTGCTCGGCTGCGAGGCGATCAATGGCAACAACTTCTCGAAGTGGTGCTACAAGCCGTTCGACGATCTGGTCCAGAAGGGCCGCACGACGTCCGACGTGGCGACGCGCACGAAGATCTACGGCGATGCGCAGCATATCTTCGCGCAGCAATTGCCGTTCTCGCCGGTTGCTCACTCGACGGTTTACCAGCCGGTCAGCAAGAGGGTGGTCGACATGCGCATCGAACCGCTCGGCTACGCGCGCTTCGACGGCGTCAGCGTCAAGTAATTCGCAAAGTTCGCGCAGTACGCCGCAATACAGTACGCTCTTCGACAGTTGGAACACTGGTCGAAATGGTCCGGCGACCGGGGTCACGAGCCCTCGTCGCCGGTTGCGTTTTTTCATCACCGGTACCATAGGAGCGAACCATGTTCCGCTTCGTTTTGCGCCGCATCGGCATGGTGATACCGACGTTCATCGGCATCACCATCCTCGCGTTCGCGCTGATTCACCTGATCCCCGGCGACCCCATCGAAGTGATGATGGGCGAGCGCGGCGTCGATCCGGCCATGCATGCGGCCGCGATGCACCGCCTCGGGCTCGACGAGCCCCTGCCGATCCAGTACTTCCACTACATCGTCCGCGCGCTGCACGGCGACCTCGGCACTTCGATCATCACCAACACGAGCGTGATGGGCGAATTCCTCGCGCGTTTTCCCGCCACCGTCGAACTGTCGATGTGCGCGATGCTGTTCGCGCTGATCGTCGGCCTGCCGGCGGGCGTGTTCGCGGCATTGAGGCGCGGCACGGTGATCGATCACGGCGTGATGGGCACCGCGCTGACCGGCTACTCGATGCCGATCTTCTGGTGGGGCTTGATCCTCATCATGGTGTTCTCGGTCAAGCTCGGCCTGACGCCGGTGTCGGGCCGCATCGCGGTCGAATACGACATTCCGCACGTGACCGGCTTCATGCTGATCGACTCGCTGATGTCCACCGACGAAGGCGCGTTCAAGTCCGCGCTCAGTCATCTGATTCTGCCCGCGATCGTGCTCGGCACGATTCCGCTCGCGGTGGTCGCGCGCATGACGCGCTCGTCGATGCTCGAAGTGCTGCGTGAGGACTACATCCGCACCGCGCGTGCGAAGGGCTTGTCGCCGGCACGCGTGATCGTCGTGCATGCGCTGCGCAATGCGCTGATTCCGGTCGTCACGGTGATCGGCCTGCAGGTCGGCACACTGCTCGCGGGCGCGGTGCTGACCGAAACGCTGTTTTCATGGCCGGGCATCGGCAAGTGGCTGATCGACGCGATCGGCCGGCGCGACTATCCGGTCGTGCAGGGCGGTATCCTGCTGATCGCGACGCTGGTGATCGTCGTGAACCTCATCGTCGATCTGCTGTACGGCGTGCTCAACCCGCGCATTCGCCATACGAGGTAACACATGTACCCCCACGCTCACTTACGTTCGCTGCCCCCCGAGGGGGCGCATGCCTCCCTTGAGGCGGCTCTGCGGGAGGCATGACACGATGGCTGACATTCAAAACACCGTCCCCCAGGCGGTCACGCCGCCGAGCGGGCGCGCCATCGCGGCGCGCGAATTCTGGGCCAACTTCTCGCGCAACCGCGGCGCGGTCGGCGCGAGCATCATCGTGCTGGTGCTGATCTTCATCGCGATCTTCGCGCCGCTGATCGCGCCGCACAGCCCGATCGAGCAATACCGCGATTTCGTGAAGATTCCGCCCGCGTGGCTCGACGGCGGCAACTGGAAGTTCATTCTCGGCACCGATGAAGCGGGCCGCGACATCCTCTCGCGTCTGATGTACGGCGCGCGGCTGTCGTTCTGGATCGGGTTCGTGTCGGTGGTGCTCGCGTTGATTCCGGGCGTGGTGCTCGGCCTCGTCGCCGCATTCTTCGAGAAATGGGCCGACACGCCGATCATGCGCATCATGGACGTGCTGCTCGCACTGCCGTCGCTGCTGCTCGCGGTCGCGGTGGTCGCGATCATCGGTCCGGGTCTCGTCAACACGATGCTCGCGATCGCGATCGTCGCGCTGCCGGGCTATGTGCGTCTGACGCGCGCTTCCGCTCAGGGCGAGTTGCAGAAGGAGTACGTGACCGCTTCACGCGTCGCGGGCGCGGGCACGTTGCGGCTGATGTTCTCGCAGGTGCTGCCGAACTGCACCGCGCCGCTGATCGTGCAGGCGACACTGGGCTTTTCGTCGGCGATTCTCGACGCCGCCGCGCTCGGCTTCCTCGGCCTCGGCGTGCAACCGCCGTCTGCCGAGTGGGGCGCGATGCTCGCGTCGGCGCGCGACTACATCGAGAGCGCATGGTGGATCGTCACGATGCCGGGCCTGTCCATCCTGATCTCGGTGCTCGCGATCAACCTGCTCGGCGACGGGCTGCGCGACGCGCTCGACCCCAAACTGAAACGGATGGCCTGACCATGAACAGCCTACTGACCATCCGCAATCTCGCGGTCAACTTCAGCGGCCTGCCCGCGGTCGACCGCATCAATCTCGACGTCGCGCCCGGTGAAGTGGTCGGCGTGGTCGGCGAATCGGGCTCGGGCAAGAGCGTGACGATGATGGCGCTGATGGGCCTGATCGACGCGCCCGGCAAGGTCACCGCCGACGAAATCACGTTCGACGGCAAGAATCTGCTGAAGGCCTCCGCGAAGCAACGCCGCCAGATCATCGGCAAGGACATCGCGATGGTGTTCCAGGACGCGCTGACGAGCCTGAACCCGAGCTACACGGTCGGCTATCAGATCAAGGAAGTGCTGAAGCTGCACGAAGGCCTGCGCGGCGCGGCGCTGGAAAAACGCGCGCTCGAGCTGCTCGATCAGGTCGGCATTCCGGACGCGAAGAACCGCATCGGCTCGTTTCCGCATCAGATGTCGGGCGGCATGAACCAGCGCGTGATGATCGCGATGGCGATCGCCTGCAACCCGAAACTGCTGATCGCCGACGAGCCGACCACCGCGCTCGACGTGACGATCCAGGCGCAGATCATGGAACTGCTGATGCGCCTGCAGAAGGAGCGCGGCATGGCGCTCGTGCTGATTTCGCACGATCTGGCCGTGGTCTCCGAGGTCGCGCAGCGCGTCGCCGTGATGTACGCGGGCGAGGTGATCGAGACCAACAAGGTGCCGGACATCTTCACCGCGCCGCATCATCCATACACGGAAGCGTTGCTGGCCGCGATTCCCGAGCACAACGTGGGCGCGGTGCGGCTCGCGGCGCTGCCGGGCATGGTGCCGGGTCGCGACGACCGGCCCAAGGGGTGTCTGTTCGCGCCGCGCTGCAAGTACGTGGTCGACGACTGCATGAAGGGCCGCCCCGCGCTCGCGCCGCTGCCCGCTCACGCCGATTTCACGCGCGTGCGCTGCATCAAGCCGCTGAACCTCGAGAAGGACGCCGACGTTCACACGCAAGGAGGCGCCCGATGAGCGCAGTACCCGAAACCCGCCGCCAGCCGGATCGTACTGGCGATCACGTGCTCGTCGCCGATCGGCTCGCGCGCTACTACACGGTCAAGCGCGGCATGTTCGCGCATGGCACGGTGAAGGCGCTGAACGGCGTGTCGTTCGCGCTCGAACGCGGCAAGACGCTGGCCGTAGTCGGCGAGTCCGGCTGCGGCAAGTCGACGCTCGCGCGTCAACTGACGATGATCGAAACGCCGAGCGCGGGCCGCCTGCTGATCGACGGCGAGGATGTGGCCGGTGCCAGTCACGAGAAGATCGCGGCGCTCAGGCGGCGCGTGCAGATGGTGTTCCAGAACCCGTTTGCGTCGCTCAATCCACGCAAGACCGTCGAGCAGACGCTCGGCGAGCCGCTTGCGATCAATACGCAGATGAGCGCGACTGAGCGCGCCGAACGCATCGCGCAGATGATGCGCACGGTCGGCCTGCGGCCCGAGCACGCGAAGCGCTATCCGCACATGTTCTCCGGCGGCCAGCGTCAACGCGTCGCGATTGCGCGCGCGATGATCCTCGATCCGCAGATCGTCGTCGCGGACGAACCGGTGTCGGCGCTCGACGTGTCGATCCAGGCGCAGATCCTGAACCTGTTCATGGACCTGCAGGACGAGTTCAAGACGAGCTACGTGTTCATCTCGCACAATCTGTCGGTGGTCGAGCATATCGCCGACGACGTGATGGTCATGTACTTCGGCGGCGTCGCGGAGTTGGGCGACAAGCAGCGCATCTTCTCGAAGCCGCGCCATCCGTACACGCGTGCGCTGATGTCGGCGACCCCGTCGATCTTCGAGGCGGACCGCACCATCAAGATCAAGCTGCAAGGTGAAATGCCGTCGCCGCTGAATCCTCCGTCGGGCTGCACGTTCCATCAGCGCTGCCCGTACGTGATCGACCGCTGCCGCAGCGAGGAGCCGAAGCTGCGTGAAGTGGATGGCCGTCTCGTCTCATGTCACCGCGCCGAAGAGGTGGGGGACGTGGATGCCTGATGCGGTGGCGGCGCGTCGTCTTGCGCGCCGTCTGTGTGAAGGCGGCGCCTTCACGCGGCGCTGCCGGGCGCGTGCGCTGAAAGGCGCCGCGCTCTGCGGCGCGTTTGCTGGAAGCTGCGCCGGCGCGTTGGTTCATGCGTTCGCGCGCGCGGTTTGTCCAGCCTATGTTCGCGCGTCCTTTTCCATTTTTTTTCGTCTCGCCTGCGTGGTGTCGGCCGGCGCGGCCGTCACCGGCATCGCTTACGCGGCCGGCGCGGCGGCCAATGCGCCAGGCCAGCAGGTGCGCCCGACGGTCACGGTGCCCGGCACGCCACCGCGGCCCGCTGCGCCGCCGGTGCCCGGCACCACGGCGAGCGGCCCGGTGCGCCAGCAACCGGCGCGCATGCCTTTCTATGTCGCGACGCGCGGCAATATCACCATCTACGTGCTCGGCACGCTGCACGTCGGCGACCCTGCCGACTATCCGGCGGGACAGCCGTTCCGCGCGCCGATCCTCGCGGCGCTCGCGGCGTCGCCGACGCTCGCGCTCGAACTGTCGCCCGACGAACTGCTGGTGTCGCAGGACGACGTGTCGAAGTACGGCGTGTGCAAAAACGACTGCCTGCCGGGTCTGCTGCCCGAACCGCTGTGGCGCAAGCTCGCGTTGCGGCTGCGCGGCAACCAGGCCGCGCTCGATGCGATCAAGAAGATGCGGCCGTGGCTCGCGTCGCTGGTGGTCGAGACCTACGACTCGCTCTCGGCGGGTCTGCAAACCGAGTACGGCACCGAAGCGCAATTGCAGAACGTTTATCTGAAAACGCGCGGCAAGATCGTCGGACTCGAAACGCTCGCGCAGCAGATGCATGCGTTCACCGGACTATCGGCCGCGCAGCAGCGCGAGATGCTCGCGCAGGATCTGGTGCAGACGCCCGCGCAGAATGTCGAGGACGTGCGTGCGCTGCATCGGCTGTGGCAGGTTGGCGATGCCGATGCGATCGCCGCGTGGCAGGCCGCGAAATCGGAAAAGCTCGCGCGCGACCGGCGCGTTTCCGATTCGATCGATAACCGGATCGTCTATGAGCGTAATCGCCGCTTCGTTGCAAGGATCTTGCAGCTCGCCGCGCCGAACAGGCCGCTGTTCGTCGCGATCGGCGCATTGCACCTCGGTGGACCGAAAGGCGTGCTGCAGCTATTGCGGCAGCACGGCTTCGTGGTTGAGGCGGGGTGAGGGTTAAGCGCTAAAACCGAAACACTACAAAAACATCAGAAAATTCAACAGCAAGATATTGATCGCCAGCAGCGGCAGCGCAGTCGGAATCTGCGCCTTGATCACCGCGTTCTTGTCCGGCAATTCGAGCAGCGCGGCCGGCACCATGTTGAAGTTCGCGGCCATCGGCGTCATCAGCGTGCCGCAGTAGCCGGAGAACATGCCGATCGCCGCCATCACGGCCGGGTTGCCGTGAAACACGCCGACGAGGATCGGCACGCCGACGCCGCCCGTCATCACCGGAAACGCGGCGAAGCCGTTGCCCATCACCATCGTGAACAGCGCCATGCCGATACAGTAGACAGCCACCGCGACGAAACGGTAATCGAGGCTGATATACGACGTGGTCACGTGCGCGACCGCCTTGCCGACGCCCGCGTCCGAGAACACGAGGCCGAGCATGCCGAGCATCTGCGGCAGCACCGCCGCCCACGACAACGCGTCGACGAGGCGGCGCGCCTCTTTCATCGACTGGCCGACCGTATCGCGCGTGATCACGCAGGCGATCACGAGTGCGATCACGCAGCCGAGGCCAAAGCCGATTAGCGTGACGTTGGCCTTCTCGATCAGCGGCACGCCGCCGAACACGAGGTGGCTCGCCGCGAACGTGATGATCACGGTGACGACCGGAATCGTCAGCGCCGGTATAAAGAGCTTGTTGCGCAGACGCGCGGCGCGCGCCTGACGCGCTTCGAGCGACAGCGTCTTCGGCTTGCCCGCGGTGACGCCGCCGAAGCCCGCGATCAGCGCCATCGCGATCACCGCGACACCGACGACGGCCGTCGGCAACCGGTCCCCGATCAGGAAAATCAGCGCATACAGAATCCAGAAGCCTCCCGCGGTGAAGCGGCGCGGGTGCTCGCGGTCCGTGACGATCATGCCGCCGATAACCAGCAGCACGATGCCGAGCAGCCAGAACAGGTAAGTGATCGTGAAGGTCATGCTTCGTCTCCGGTAGCGCGCGTGGCCGAAGCAGGCGTCGATGCGGCCGCGCTCGAACTGCCGCCCGGCGCGGTGCCGCGCAGTTCGCGTTCGAGCCGCCAGTCGAGCAGCCAGAGCCGGAAGCCATGCACGATGAACGCGCTGATCGCGGTCGGAATGCCCCATACCGCCACGTGAATCGGCTCGACGACGATGCCCGCTTCCTTCAGGAAAGTCGTCATCAGCACGATCGCGCCGAACGCGACGAAGATGTCCTCGCCGAAGAAGAGGCCGACGTTGTCGGTCGCGGCGGAAAACGCGCGCAGCCGGAAGCGCACCGCGTCGCTGATCTTGCCGAAGCGGCTCTCGGCCGCGCCCTCGGCCATCGGCGCGATCAATGGACGCACCATCTGCGGATGGCCGCCGAGCCCGGTCAAGCCGACCGCGGCGGTCAGCTCGCGCACGGCCAGATAGACGATCAAGAGTCGCCCGGCGGTCGCCGCCTTGATGCCGCTGATCCACGCCTGTGCGCGCTCGCGCAAGCCGTGTCGTTCGAGCAGGCCGATCACCGCAAGCGGCAGCAGGATGATCAGCGGGATGTTGCGCGTCTTGATGAAGCCGGTGCCGATCAGCGCGAGGATTTTTTCCGGCGGGAAGTGCGCGGCGAAACCGGTGACGATCGCGGCGACGGCCACGATCAGCATCGGATTGAAGCGCAACAGAAAGCCGGCGATGATGACGGCCACACCGATGAGCGGCCATAGACTGACAGTTGTCTGCATCAGGGTCTCCCTAGAGATTGTTCAACTTCGCCGCGGTTGGCGGCTTACCTGAACCGGCGCATGCGGTCTCATGCGCCGGTGTGCTGCCGCGGCTGTGCGGCCGCGTCGAACTCTCTTTACCTGCCCCGCCCGGGAGCGAAGCGCTGGATCGGTCACGCGCGCTGGATCGGGTAAATGCGCGCGGTGCGGAGGGCGCTGATGCGAATGCTCAAACGCGCGCGGCGCCCGCCGCGTGCACTTCGATACCGGCGTCGTCGAGCGCGCCGCGGATGCGTCGCGCGAAGGCGAGCGCGTGCGGGCCGTCGCCGTGCAGGCAGATGGTCTGTGCGTTCAGCGCCACCCATTGACCGTCAACGGCCTGCACGCGTTGCTCGCGGATCATCGTGAGCGTGCGCGCGAGCACTTCGTCCTCGTCGTCGAGCAGCGCGCCCGGCTCCTTGCGCGGCACGAGCGAGCCGTCCGCGCGATAGCCGCGATCGGCGAACACTTCCTCGATCGCGGTCAGACCCGCGTTGCGCGCGGCGCTCACGAGTCCGCTGCCGGCGAGCGCGAACACCGCCACCGAGGGATCGAAGTCGTGCACGGCGGAGACGATCGCGTCGGCGATTTTCGCGTCGCGCGCGGCCTGGTTGTAGAGCGCGCCGTGCGGCTTCACGTGCGCGATGCGCCCGCCCTCGGCCTGCGCGATCGCGGACAACGCACCGAGCTGATACAGCACGCCCGCGTAAATCTCGCCCGCCGGCAGATCCATTTCCTTGCGGCCGAAGTTCTCGGGATCGTTGAAGCTCGGATGCGCGCCGATCGACACGCCTTTGCGCACGGCCCAGCGCACGCAGTCGCGCATCGCGTTGGGGCCGCCCGCATGCCAGCCGCACGCGATGTTGGCGGAGCTCACGAGGTCGAGCAGCGCTTCGTCGGAGCCGCAGCCTTCGCCGAGATCGGCGTTCAGATCGATTTCCATGGCGATTCCTTGACTTGGTGTTACTGCGTCTCGAGCGCCGCCTGGCGCACGCAACGCTCTTCATGCATCGCGATCGCGGCATCGATCTGCCGCAGATACGTGCGTTCTTCCAGCAAAGCCTGGCGCGCTTCGTAAGGCGTCGTCGGGATGAAACGGATCGCCGCGTTCAGGCGCACTTGCGCGAGCTTCCACAAATCGGCCTGAATCACTGCGCCGATCTTCGGATAGCCGCCGGTGGTCTGCGCGTCGCTCATCAGCACGATCGGCTGGCCGTTCGGCGGCACCTGGATCGTGCCCGGCAGCACCGCGTGCGACAGCAGATCGGTCTGGTGCATGCGTTGCAGCTCGGTGCCGGCAAGGCGGTAGCCCATGCGGTTGCTGTTCGGGGTCACGAGCCACTCGTCGGACCAGAACGACTGCTGTGCGTCCGCGGTGAAGCTGTCGTATTCGGGACCGCGCAGCACGCGGATCGGTATGGCCCACGGCACGCCCGACGGATGACGGCCACGCCGCAGCGGCTCGTGGACCTGCACGAACTTGCACCAGGCGGGCGCCTTCACGCCGAACCCTGGCGCCTCTGGCGTGAAGCCGAGACGGCCGCGCTGCAGTGGTGCGCCGACCGGCAGACGGTCGCCGTCATTGAGCGCGCGGCCGCCGAGTCCGCCGAAATGGCCGGCGAGATCGGTACTGCGCGAGCCGAGCATCGGCAGCACGTCGATGCCGCCCGCCACGCAGACGTAGCCGCGCATGCCGCGTTTCGCCGCGTGGAGCACGAGTTCCTGGCCGGCCTGCACGGGCAGGCTCCACCATGAATAGACGGGTTTGCCATCGAGCGTCGCGCCGAACTCCGTGCCGGTGATCGCGACGCGCGTGGCACGCAGAAAGCGCAGCACGGTCGGGCCGAAGGTGATTTCGAGGCCGGCCGCGTCGGGGCGGTTGCCGACCAGCCGGTTGCCGACTTCGAGCGACAGCCGGTCGAGCGCGCCCGCCATCGCGACGCCGAGATGCCGGTAGCCGTGGCGGCCGAGGTCCTGGATGGTGGTCAGGAGACCCGCGCGGATCACGTCGATCATGCGTGGATCTCCGCGATCGTGAAGCGTACGCGGTCGCCGGGCTGCAGCAGCGTGGGCGGGCGGCGCGCCGCATCGAACAGCGGCACCTCGGTGCGGCCGATCAGTTGCCAGCCGCCCGGCGACACGGCCGGATAGATGCCGGTCTGCTCGCCGCCGATGCCGACCGAGCCCGCCGCCACCTCGAGCCGCGGCGACGCGCGGCGCGGCGTGTACAGCGCGGCGTCCAGCCCGCCCATATAGGCGAAGCCCGGCTGGAAGCCGAGAAAAAACACCACATAGGCGCCGCCCGAGTGACGCTCGACGACCTCACGGGCGCTCAACCCGGCATGTTCGGCGACCGTCTGCAGATCGGGGCCGAATTCGCCTCCGTACCGCACGGGGATCTCGACCTCGCGCGCCGGCGCGGCCACTTGGGCGGCCGCGTTCCAGGCGGCGAGCAACTGTTCGCCGAGCGCGTCGGCGTCGGTGGCGAGCGGATCGAACACGAGTGTCAGATTGTTCATGCCGGGCACGACTTCGAGCACATGCGGCCAGTCGCGCGCAGCTTCGGCCGCGGCCCACACGCGCTGCTGACACGCCAGCGTGGCGGGCGGCGGCGCTTCGCAGACGAGCGCGGCATCGCCGAGCGGAAAGATTCGTGGTTGGCTCATGGTGGACGGCCCGGATCGAATCGGAGGATGAAGGAGTCGACGACGTGTGGAGCGTACATTATCAATAAAATATTGACAATTTAACAATAAGCGTTTTTGCCAGGCTCGCCGGCGAGGGGTGTCGTCGTACACTTGCGGCACTTTTCCAGCCCATTTCGTCCCGGGAACCTCGTATGACGCGTCATCCCACCAAGATCGTTTCGTCGGAACACCTCGTCTCCGAGACCAGCGCGGAACTATCCGAACTCGAATACGCGCTGATCATGGCGGGCAATGCATTCAACCGCTGGATGGTGCGCTGCATGTCGGCAGCCGGCGACAAGGACATGACCGCGATCGAGGTGTCGCTGCTGCACCACGTGAGCCATCGCGAACGTCGCAAGAAACTCGCGGACATCTGCTTCGTGCTGAACATCGAGGACACGCACGTCGCGACTTACGCATTGAAGAAGCTCGTAGCTAGAGGGTACGTAAAAAGCGAAAAAACCGGCAAGGAAGTGTTCTTTTCCGCGACCGACGCAGGCCGCGAGCTCTGCCTGAAGTATCGCGAGGTGCGCGAAAACTGCCTGATCTCGACGCTGAAAGAAAGCGGCCTGACCAACGAGCAGATCGGCGAGGCTGCGCAATTGCTGCGCAATGCGTCGGGGCTGTACGACACGGCGGCGCGCGCGGCGGCTTCGCTCTAACCGCGCAATACCGCGCAAGCGCCGCGCATCACATGCCGCGTGGCGCGCGTTCAACCCGGCAGCGCCGGATGAAACCCTGCCTCGGTGACGATCAGGTCGAGCGGAATGTCATGCGCCTCGCGTTCCAGCGTGCCGGTGCGGCACGCTTCGTATGCGATGCCGATCGTGATCGGTTTGCGCGCGGCCGGCCAGCAGGCCAGCGTGCGATCGTAATAGCCGCCGCCGTAGCCGAGGCGATAGCCGTCGGCATCGAAACCCACGCAGGGCACGAACAGCAGCTCGGGGAGCACGACTCGCCCCGAGGTGGGCTCGGCAATCTTGTGATGGCCGATTTTCATCGGTGTCACGGGCGTCCACGCATGGAATTCGAGCGGCGTGCCACGTTCTTTGATGATTGGCAGACTGGCTTCGTGATGAGGGTTCGCGGCGAGCCAGATCGCGATCGCGCCGCGCGCGTCGAATTCGCCGGCGAGCGGCCAGTAGAACCCCACGCTTTGTACTGCGTAGTGCTTTAGCGCATCGAGCACCCGACGCCCGAGCGCGGCATTCGTCGCGGGCTCGGAAGCCGCTTGCAGACGGGTTTCCAGCAAGGTCCGGCGGAGTGCCTTTTTCGCTGGCGGGACAGGGTTGCATGCTATGCTTGGGTCCAATTCGCGCTCCAGAAACAACGATGTCAAAACGCCTTTTTCGAGTATATCGCGCGGCCGGTATCGCGCTGGCCGCAGCGGCGCTCGTCGCGTGCAGCACCGCCTCGGCCGTCAAGCCTCTCCCGATCTCGCAACTCACGAACGACGATCAAATCTTCGTCCAGCTTCGCGAAGCCGCGCGCACTAACGACGCGCCGCGGGCAGCTCAACTCGCGAGCATGATCCCCAATTATCCGGCGCCGTCGTATCTGGAATATTTTCAGATCAAGCCGCAACTGTTCGATTCGAGCGGCCATGCGCTCATCGACGCGCCGGATACCCCCGTTCTCGCGTTCCTGCAGAAGTACGACGGCCAGGCGATCGCCGATCGCATGCGCAACGACTACCTGACGGTGCTCGGCATGCGCCACGACTGGCGCAACTTCGACCAGCAATATGCGAAGTTCGTGCTCGACGACGACACCCAGGTGAAGTGCTATGCGCTCGAATCGCGCGCGTCGCGCGGCGAGAACGTCGCGGACGCAGCGCGCGCGCTGCTCGTCGAGCCGAAATGGTACGGCGACGGCTGCGTCGATCTGATCACGGTGCTGGGCGCGAACCGCCAGTTCAGCCCCGACGACATCTGGCAGCAGATCCGTCTCGCGTACGAGCAGAACTACACGAGCACCGGAGCCAAGCTCGTCGACGCGCTCGGCGACCAGCCACCCGACCCGGTGCTGTTCAGCCAGGCGACCAGTACGCCGCCGCTGCTGCTCGCGCGCGGCGTCGGGCCCGACGCGCAGTCGCATCAGTTGGCGCTGCTCGCCATCACGCGCATGGCGCGCAACGATCCGGCTATGGCCGCGGCCACGTTCGCGTCGGTCGCGCCGTCGCTGAATGCGCCCGAGCGCGCGATCGGCTGGGGCACGATCGGCTACCAGGCCGCGCTCAAGCAGATACCTGGCGCGGTCGACTGGTTCCGGCTGTCGGCGAACGCGCCGCTGTCGAATCCCGCCTATGAATGGCGCACGCGCAGCGCGTTGCTCGCCGGCGACTGGAACATGGTGCGCTGGTCGATCGAACAGATGCCCGAATCGCTGCGCAAACAGCCGTCATGGGTGTACTGGCACGCGCGCGCGCTGAAGCAGGCCGGCGACACGGCAACGGCCAATCAGGAATTCGAATCGATCGCGTCGAACTTCAACTTCTACGGTCAGCTTGCGCTCGAAGAGCTCGGCCAGAAGATCACCGTGCCGTCGAAAACCGCCGTGACCGACGCTGAAGTGCAGCAAGCGGGCACCACGCCGGGCTTCGACCTCGCGCGGCGTTTCTATATGCTGAATCTGCGGCTCGAAGGCAATCGCGAGTGGAACTGGCCGTTGCGCAACATGACCGACCGGCAACTGCTCGCTGCCGCGGAATACGCGCGCCGCATCGAGCTGTACGACCGCACCGTCAACACCGCGGACCGCACGAAGAGCGAGCACGACTTCACGCTGCGTTACCTTTCGCCGTTCCGCAACATCGTCGAGCAGGACGCGCAGTCGAGCGGGCTCGACGTCGAGTGGGCGTACGGGCTGATCCGCCAGGAGTCGCGCTTCATCATCAACGCGCGCTCGGACGTCGGCGCGGGCGGCCTGATGCAGTTGATGCCGGCCACCGCGCAACTGGTCGCGAAGAAGATCGGTCTCGGCCCGGTGTCGCGCGAGCAGATGAACGACATCAACACCAACATCCTGCTCGGCACGAACTACCTGGCGATGATCTACAATCAGTTCGACGGGTCCGCCGTGCTGGCCACCGCTGGCTACAACGCAGGTCCGGGCCGTCCGCGCAACTGGCGGCAGTCGCTGCAGCGCCCGGTCGAAGGCGCGATCTTCGCCGAGGCGATTCCGTTCCAGGAGACTCGCGACTACGTGAAGAATGTGCTGTCCAACACGGTCTACTACGCGGCATTGTTCGAAGGCCGTCCGCAATCGCTGAAGGCGCGCCTGGGTTACATCGCACCGTAAGCGCCTTGCCGCCGCAATTTCGCTTCGAAGTTGCGGCGCGCTTCGCCAGCCGTTGCCGCGGCTTCCAACAGGGAGTCGAAAATGCGACATCAAGCCATCGCAGTCATCGGCGGCTCCGGGTTCATCGGCAGCTACCTCGTCAATGCGCTCGTCGAGATGGGCAAGGACGTGCGTCTCGCCACGCGGCGACGCTACAACGCTCGCCATCTGACCATGCTGCCGATCGACGTGCTCGAAACCGACGTATTCGATCCGGTCCAGCTCGCGCGCTTCGTCGAAGGCGCCGATTGCGTGATCAACCTCGTCGGTATCCTCAACGGTAGACGCGGCAAGCCCTATGGGCAGGAGTTCGCGCATGCGCACGTCGAGCTGCCGACGCGCATCGTCGCCGCCTGTGAAGGCAAGGGCGTGCATCGGTTGATTCACCTGAGTGCGCTTGGCGCCAATCCGAACGGCCCGAGCATGTACTCGCGCTCGAAGGGCGACGGAGAAAAAGCCGTGCATGCGGCGAGCGTCGCGTGGACGATCTTCCGGCCGTCCGTCGTGTTCGGCCCGGAGGACGCGTTTCTGAACAAGTTCGCGTTCCTGCAGCGCGTGTTTCCGGTCATTCCGCTCGCGATGCCCGACGCGCAATTCCAACCGGTGTATGTCGGCGACGTCGCGAAGGCGATCGTCAACGTGCTCGATCTCGATGGCGCGAACGGCCGCACCTACGAGCTCGGCGGCCCGACCATCTATACGCTCGAAGAGCTGGTCTCGTATTGCGGCGACGTGATCGGCAAGCACGCGCGCATCATCCGTCTACCCGAACCGCTCGCGCGCCTGCAGGCGCTGAGCTTCGAAATGGCGCCGGGCGAACCGGTGATTTCGCGCGACAATCTCGATTCGATGAAGGTCGCCAATATTCTGAGCGCACCGCTCGCGCCCGAACTCGGACTCGAGCCGGTCAGCATCGAAGCAATCGTGCCGGCGTATCTGACCGGCGCGGCCAAAGGTTCACGACTCGACACGTTCCGCGCCACCGCGGGACGCTGAAACTCATTCCTCGCTCCCTGATGACAGGCATGAAACTACTGATTGGTGACAAGAACTATTCATCGTGGTCGATGCGCCCGTGGCTGCTCCTCACGCACTTCGGCATTCCGTTCGACGAGGAGCTGATCTTCCTGAACGAGCCGGACACGAACGCGAAGGTCTGCGCCCAGGCGCCGCGCGCACCGGGCAAGGTGCCGTGTCTGATCGACGACGCGGGGCAAGCCGTATGGGATTCGCTTGCGATCGCCGAAACGCTGGCCGAGCGCTATCCGCAGCACGCGCTATGGCCGCGCGACGCAGCGGCGCGCGCCCACGCACGCAGCGTCAGCGCCGAAATGCATTCGGGCTTCGGCGAATTGCGCTCGAACATGTGGATGAACATTCGCGCGTCGTTCCCGGGCAAGAACGCCACGGCCGGCGCGCTCGCCGATATCGCGCGAATCACGACGATCTGGCGTGACTGCCTCGATACCTACGGCGGCCCGTTCCTGTTCGGCGAATTCGGCATTGCCGACGCGATGTACGCGCCGGTCGCGATGCGCTTCAACACATGGAAGCCGCCGCTGTCGGCGAGCGCGGCCGGCTATGTCGAGCGGCTGACCGCGTTGCCCGCGGTCAATGCATGGATCGACGCCGCGCGCCGCGAAACGCACGCCATTGCCTATCAAGACGAATGCCCATGAACATTTACGCAGTAGGCGGCGCGGTCCGCGACGAATTGCTCGGCGTACCGGTGAAGGACCGCGACTATGTGGTGGTGGGAGCGACGCCCGAGCAGATGGTCGCGCAGGGCTACCGCCCGGTGGGCAAGGATTTTCCAGTGTTCCTGCATCCGCAGACGCATGAGGAGTACGCGCTCGCGCGCACCGAGCGCAAGACGGCCGCGGGCTATCACGGCTTCCAGTTTTTCTACGCGCCCGACGTGACGCTCGAAGAGGACCTCGCGCGCCGTGATCTGACGATCAACGCGATGGCGCGCGAGGTGCGCCCGGACGGCGAGCCGACCGGCCCGGTCATCGATCCGTTCAACGGTCAGGCCGATCTGCAGGCGCGGCTCTTTCGCCATGTCAGCGCTGCGTTCCTCGAAGACCCGGTGCGGATTCTGCGCATCGCGCGGTTCGCGGCGCGTTTCGTCGATTTCACGGTCGCGCCGGAAACGATGGCGCTGATGCGCGAGATGGTCGCCGATGGCGAAGCCGATGCGCTGGTCGCCGAGCGCGTGTGGCAGGAGGTCTCGCGCGGACTGATGGAGAAGAAGCCGTCGCGGATGTTCGACGTGCTGCGCCAATGCGGCGCGCTCGCGCGGATTCTGCCGGAGATCGACGCGCTGTTCGGCGTGCCGCAGCGCGCCGACTATCACCCCGAGGTCGACACCGGCATCCATGTGATGATGGTGCTCGACCATGCCGCGCAGCAGGGCTACACGCTGCCGGTGCGCTTCGCGGCGCTGACGCACGACCTCGGCAAGGCGACCACGCCGGAGGACGTGCTGCCGAGGCATATCGGCCACGAAGGGCGCAGTGTCGATCTGCTCAAGCCGCTGTGCGAGCGGCTGCGCGTGCCGAACGAGTGCCGCGATCTCGCCGTGCTGGTCGCGCGCGAGCACGGCACGATTCATCGCGTGATGGAGATGGGGGCGGCGGCGCTGGTGCGCCTGCTCGAGCGCAGCGACGCGATCCGCAAACCGGCGCGCTTTGCCGAGGCGTTGCAGGCGTGCGAGTCCGATGCGCGCGGCCGGCTCGGTTTCGAAATGAGCGACTACCCGCAGGCGGAGCGGCTGAGGGTTGCGCTGGTCGCCGCGCGAGGCGTGGATGCGGGAGCGGTCGCGAAGCGGCTCGCCGATGCGCCGGCCGGCATCAGGGACGCCGTGCATGAGGAGCGCGTGCGCGCGGTGGACGCGGCGCTCGCCTGAAATGTCGCTGGCGTAAAGCGGTGCGCGGCGCCTACAACGCCCGCGCCAGCAGCGACAGCAACATGGACAGCACCAGCGTCGACATGAACGGAAACGGATACTCGCGGCCGAACAGCCGCAAGGTCACATCGCCGGGCATCCGGCCGATGCCGAGCTTCTTCAGCCACGGCCAGCACGACGACAGCACCGCGACGGCAACGAAGGTAGTCAGCAGCCAGCGGATCATCGCGAGTCCTTAAGCCAAGGCGGATTCACAATCACAGCGTATGCGAGCGGTCGCCGCTCGAAAAGGCGCGTAGCGTGTCGTCGAGTCCGCGCGAAAACGCGATCACCTTGAACAGCTCGCCCATCTCCGCCTCGGACAGCAGCTTCTGCACCGCATTGGCCGCGGGCAGAAAACGAGCGGTGTCAGCGGGATCGATTTCGCCGAGCGCCTCCGTGACGCCCGCATTGAGCAGGAAGCGCGCTTGCGACGTGAAGCCGAGCAGGTCCGCGCCGGTCTCGACGCCCGCTTCGGCAATGCCGGTGAATTCGACGTGCGCGGTGATGTCCTGCAGGCCGGGGTACAGGAACGGGTCGCCGTGCGCGCGGTGCCGGTAGTGGCACATCAGCGTGCCCTGCGTGCGCTGGTCGTGGTAGTACTCGTGGCGCGGAAAGCCGTAGTCGATCAGGAAAATCGCACCGCGCGCGAGCATCGTGCAGATGGTGCGCGTGAAGGCGCGCGCGGCTTCGTGCGTTTCGGTCACGTAGTCGTCGCCGGCGGGGTCGCGGGTCGCGTCGATTTCGGCGAGCAGCGCGAGGTCCGCGGCAGCCGCGACCGGTCGGTCGTCGAATCCGAATGCGGCCTCTCGCCACACCACGCCGCGCTCGTGCCAGACGCCGCCGCGATGGGCGAAGAGCCGTACCGGCATCGCGTCGAGTACCTCGTTGCCGATCACGACGCCCTCGAAGCGCTCCGGCAATGCGTCGAGCCAGCGCACTTTCGCGAGCAGCGCGGGCGTGGCCGCCGCGATCGTCTCGCGCTGCCGCTCGCGCAGCTCACCCGACAGATCGACGATCGAGTAGCTGTCGAACTCCGCGCCGAGCGTGTCGAGCGCATTGAGCAACCCCGCGGCGAGCTTTCCGGTGCCGGCGCCGAACTCGATCACGTCGCGCGTGCCGCTCGCCTCCAGCGCTTCGGCGACCGGGCGCGCGAGCGTCGCGGCGAACAGGGGCGATAGTTCCGGCGCGGTGACGAAGTCGCTGCCGTCCTCGGCGCGCAGGCCGAATTTGCGCGCACCGCCGCTGTAGTAGCCGAGCCCCGGCGCGTACAGCGCGCGCTCCATGTAGCGGTCGAACGGCAGCCAGCCGCCGGCCGCGTCGAGCTGCGCGCGGATCGCAGCGACGAGTGCGTCGGACTGCGCGAGCGCGCTCGGGCCGGGAGCAGGTAAACTATCGGGTTCGTGAGCTTTCGGATTCATCCCCGCATTGTAAATGACCGTCTCTCCGGACCTCGCCGCCCACGCGGCCGAAACGCCCCGCGTCGTGCTAATTACCGGCGCCGCGCGCCGCATCGGGCGGGCGCTCGCGCTCGGCTTCGCCGCGCGCGGCTGGGATGTGGCCGTGCACTTCGGCGCCTCGCGCGAGCAAGCCGACGAAGTGGTCGCGCAAATCATCGCGATGGGCCGCCGCGCGGTCGCGCTGCACGCCGATCTCGGCGACGAAGCGCAGGTCGTGCGGCTGCTGCCGGACTGTACCGCGGCGCTGGGCCGGCCGTCGTGCATCGTCAACAACGCGTCGCGCTTCGAGGAAGACACGGCGCGCGACGTCGGCTACGAGCTGCTGCTGAAGCTGACCGCGATGAACGTCGGCGCGCCGCTCGTGCTCGCGCGTATGCTGTACGACGCGACGCCGGATGCCGCCTTGCGCGACGAAAGCCAGCGCGGTGTCGTCATCAATGTGCTGGACCAGAAGCTGTACAACATGAACCCGGACTATCTGTCGTACACGCTGTCGAAGGCGGCGCTGCAGACCGCGACGGTCGCGCTCGCCCAGGCGCTCGCGCCGAAGGTCCGGGTGGTCGGGCTTGCTCCCGGCCTGACCATGCAATCGGCCGATCAGACCCATGAAGGGTTTGAAGCCGCTCACCGTATGACGCCTCTTGGCCGTGCGTCGCGGCCCGAGGATATCGTCGCCGCCGCGCTGTATCTCGCGGATGCAGCCGGCGTCACCGGAACGACGCTGGTGGTCGACGGCGGGCAGCATCTCGTGCCGCTGCCGCGCGACGTGATGTTTTTGACGGGCGCCTGACACGCGCGCGGCCCGCCTCGCCGAGGCAGCCGTCGCGCGTGGTGAAGTGCCCCTTTGCGTGCAAACGCACGCCTTTTTGACTGGAACGAACATGTTTGCCGCTCTTTCGCACCCCCGGCTCGCCGATTGCCGCCGGCTCTTTCTGCGCAATTACGAAGTGCACATCAATATCGGCGTGCACGACTTCGAAAAGCGTGGCGAACAGCGCGTCGTGATCAACGTCGAACTGTTCGTGCCGCTCGCGCTGTCCACGCCGGTGCACGACAAGCTCAACGAAGTCGTCGACTACGACTTCATGCGCTCGACGATCGCCAAGCGGGTCTCGCAAGGCCATATCCATCTGCAGGAAACGCTGTGCGACGACCTCGTGCGCGTCATGCTCGAACATCCGCAGGTGCGCGGCGCGCGCGTGTCGACCGAGAAGCCGGACGTCTATCCGGACTGCGATGCGGTCGGTGTCGAAGTCTTCCGCATCAAGGAGGATTGAGCGATGCATGCACCGGAAATGCTGAACCAGGGCACCGAAGCCGCCGAGGCCACGCACACCGCCCGCGCTCCGAAATCGCCGCTCACGCGCCGCGAGCAGAAGGAAGCGTACGAGAACAACAAGCTGTTCAAGCGCCTCGCGCGCCAGGTCGGACAGGCGATCGGCGACTACAACATGATCGAGGACGGCGACAAGGTGATGGTGTGCCTGTCGGGCGGCAAAGACAGTTACGCGATGCTCGACATCCTGATGCGGCTGCGCGAGCGCGCGCCGATCAATTTCGACATCGTCGCGGTGAACCTCGACCAGAAGCAGCCGGGCTTCCCGGAGCACGTGCTGCCCGAATACCTGACGCAGCTCGACATCCCGTTTCACATCGAGAACCAGGACACCTATAGCATCGTCAAGCGGCTCGTGCCGGAGGGCAAGACCACCTGCTCGCTGTGCTCGCGGCTGCGGCGCGGCATCCTGTACCGCGTCGCGGGCGAGCTTGGTGCGACCAAGATCGCGCTCGGCCATCATCGCGACGACATTCTGCAGACGCTGCTGTTGAACCTGTTCTATGGCGGCAAGCTGAAGGGCATGCCGCCGAAGCTGCAATCGGACGACGGCAAGAACATCGTGATCCGGCCGCTCGCCTACGTGAAGGAAACCGATCTGGAGAAGTACGCGGAGCTGCGCGAATTTCCGATCATTCCGTGCAATCTGTGCGGTAGCCAGCCGAACTTGAAGCGCGCGGAAATGAAGGCGCTGATCCGCGACTGGGAGAAGCGTTTCCCGGGCCGCATCGAGAACATGTTCAACGCGCTGTCGAACGTGGTGCCGTCGCATCTGATGGATCATCAGCTGTTTCCGTTCGCGGGGCTGCGCGCGACGGGCGAGGCCGATCCGCAAGGCGATATCGCGTTCGACGAAGAACCCTGCTCAACGGGCGAGGAAGGCGCACCGCTCAACGGCGCGAAGACCATCTCGCTGGTCCAGTTCGACGATCTCTGAGCGCGTCTGCCGAAAAGTGCCTGGTCTGCAGGCGTTCCGGCGGTTTTCCGCCGGTTTGCCACCCCTGCCGAGGCCGCGTCAGCGGCCTTTTTTGCAGGTGCAGCATGATAGAATCCTCGGCTCCAAACTCGTCTATTTGCCGACGCCATGAACATCGTGATTTTGGCGGCAGGTACCGGCAAGCGCATGCGGTCCGCGCTCCCCAAGGTGCTCCATCCTCTGGCCGGCCGGCCGCTCCTCGCTCATGTCATCGACACCGCTCGCACGCTCAGGCCTGCGCGTCTGATCGTCGTGATCGGCCACGGCGCCGAAGCCGTACGTGAAGCCGTCGCGGCGCCCGATCTTCAATTCGCGGTGCAGGAGCAGCAGCTCGGCACCGGCCATGCGGTACAGCAGGCGCTGCCGCTGCTCGACCCCTCACTGCCCACGCTGGTGCTTTATGGCGACGTGCCGCTCACGCGCGCCGAGACGCTGCGTGCACTGACCGGGCGCGCCGGTCAGGACGGCTACGGCGTGCTCACCGTCACGCTCGACGACCCGACCGGCTACGGCCGCATCGTGCGCGATCAGCATGGCAAGGTGCAGCGCATCGTCGAACAGAAGGACGCCAGCCCCGAGCAACTGGAGATCGCCGAAATCAACACCGGCATCATGGTCGCACCGACCGCGCGCCTCGCCGGCTGGCTCGCGGCGCTGAAAAACGACAACGCGCAAGGCGAGTTCTATCTGACCGACGCGGTCGAGATGGCGATCGAGGCCGGTCTCGAAGTCGTCACCACGCAGCCCGACGACGAATGGGAAACGCTCGGCGTGAACAGCAAGCAGCAGCTCGCCGAGCTCGAGCGGATTCACCAGCGCAATGTCGCCGACGCGCTGCTCGTCGCGGGCGTGACGCTCGCCGATCCTGCGCGAGTCGACGTGCGCGGCACGCTCGAATGCGGGCGCGACGTGTCGATCGACGTGAACTGCGTGTTCGAAGGCCGGGTGACGCTGGCCGACAACGTCAGCATCGGGCCGAATTGCGTGATCCGCAACGCGAGCATCGGCGCGGGCACGCGCGTCGACGCGTTCACCCACATCGAAGGTGCGGAAGTCGGCGCGAAGGTCGTTCTCGGTCCGTACGCGCGCTTGCGTCCTGGCGCGGCGCTGCAGGACGAGTCACATGTCGGGAACTTCGTCGAGGTCAAGAACGCGGTGCTCGGTCATGGCTCGAAAGCCAACCACCTCACCTATATCGGCGATGCGGATATCGGCGCGCGCGTGAATATCGGCGCGGGCACGATCACCTGCAACTACGACGGCGCCAACAAATTCCGCACCGTGATCGAGGACGACGTGTTCGTCGGCTCCGACACGCAACTGGTCGCGCCGGTGCGCGTGCAGCGCGGCGCGACCATCGCGGCCGGCACCACGGTCTGGAAGGACGTCGCCGCCGACGCGCTGGTGTTGAACGACAAGACCCAAACGAGCAGGATCGGTTACGTGCGCCCGGTCAAAAAGAAAAGCTGATCGATCTGGCGCGCCCGCGAGGCGCGCTCACTGAATCCGGCACTGAAAAGGAATACACATGTGCGGCATTGTCGGCGCGGTTGCGCAACGTAATATCGTTTCCGTCCTGATCGAAGGACTGCGACGCCTCGAATATCGCGGCTACGACTCGTGCGGCGTCGCCGTGCTCGACGCTCGCGGCCCGACCCGCGCGCGCAGCGTTGAGCGCGTCGCCGACCTCGAAGGCCAGGTGCGCGACGGAAACCTCGAAGGCGTGACAGGGATCGCGCATACGCGCTGGGCCACACACGGTGCGCCAGTTACCGACAACGCGCATCCGATCTTCTCGCGAGATGCGCTCGCGTTGGTACACAACGGCATCATCGAGAACTACGAAGGGCTGCGCGAAATGCTGCGGGGCAAGGGTTACGAGTTCATCTCGCAGACCGACACCGAGGTTATCGCGCACCTGATCCACAGCTTGTATCGCGGCGATCTGTTCGCGGCGGTGCGCGCCGCAGTCGCGCAACTGCACGGAGCGTACGCGATCGCGGTGTTGCACAAGGACCAGCCGCACACGGTGGTCGGCGCGCGCCAGGGCTCGCCGCTCGTGGTCGGCCTCGGCGAGGGCGAAAACTTCCTCGCGTCCGACGCGCTCGCGCTCGCGGGCAGCACGGAGCGCTTCATCTTCCTCGAGGAAGGCGACGTCTGCGAACTGTCGCTCGATGGCGTGCGCATCGCCGATCGCCAGGGCGAGGCCGCGCAACGCGAGGTGCGGCAGGTCGCGGCGTATGGGGGCGCGGTCGAACTCGGCCCGTATCGCCATTTCATGCAGAAGGAAATTTTTGAGCAGCCGCGCGCGATCACCGACACGATCGCCCAGACCGATGCGTTCGATGCGTCGATCTTCGGAGAAGGCGCGGGCCAGGTGTTCGCGGACATCGACAGCCTGCTGATTCTCGCGTGCGGCACGAGCTACTACTCGGGGCTCACCGCCAAGTACTGGCTCGAATCGCTCGCGAGGATTCCGACTCAGGTCGAAATCGCTAGCGAGTATCGCTATCGCGAGTCGGTGCCGAATCCGAAGTCGCTGGTGGTGGTGATTTCGCAGTCAGGCGAAACCGCGGACACGCTCGCGGCGCTCAAGCACGCGCAGGGACTCGGCCACAAGCATACGCTCGCCATCTGCAACGTCGGCACGAGCGCGATGGTTCGGCAGACGGAGCTGTCATTCCTCACGCATGCGGGCCGCGAGATTGGCGTCGCGTCGACCAAAGCGTTCACGACGCAGCTGGTCGCGCTGTTCACGCTGGCGGCGACGCTCGCGAAGCTGCGCGGACGCCTGAACGACGAGCAGGAAGCGGATTATCTGAAGCAGTTGCGCCACCTGCCGGCTGCGCTCAACAGCGTGCTCGCGCTGGAGCCGCAGATCATCGCGTGGTCAGAGGAGTTCTCGCGCAAGGAGCACGCGTTGTTCCTCGGACGCGGCATGCACTATCCGATCGCGCTGGAAGGCGCGTTGAAGCTCAAGGAGATTTCGTATATCCACGCCGAGGCGTATCCGGCAGGCGAACTCAAGCACGGACCGCTGGCGCTCGTAACCGAAGCGATGCCGGTGGTGACGGTCGCGCCGAACGACGCGCTGCTTGAAAAACTGAAGTCGAACATCCAGGAAGTGCGTGCGCGCGGCGGCCAGCTTTATGTGTTCGCCGACGCGGATACGAAGATCGTCAACGGCGAGGGGCTGCATGTGATCCGGATGCCGGAGCACTACGGCTTGCTGTCGCCGATTCTGCACGTCGTGCCGCTTCAGTTGCTCGCGTATCACACCGCCTGTGCGCGTGGCACGGATGTGGATAAGCCGCGCAACCTGGCGAAGTCGGTGACGGTGGAGTGATGCAGAAGGCATCACGGCAAACTATTGTCGGTCGCAACGTCAGACAGCAGAAGTTCAAGCAGCGCGCGCGAAGCTAGGTGACGTTTCATCCTTGACGTGGCTTGTCCCTGCGAAATGTTGGCGGATTTCTAATGGAATTCGAAGGCATCGTGTAGTGCAATCGAAACTATGCTTACAACAATTTCCGTCGTGTCTGTCGCTGCCGCGTACATCAATACCGTGTCGGCTCTGGCACGGCGAGCGCGTTCCACGGTTTGGCTTGGGCAGACTCGAGTGACTACTCTTCTTCGCGGAAATCGTGGCCGTTATTCGATATTTGCGTAACGCCTAATCCGGTGTTGACTGGTTGCCAGGTACACAATAACTAGCGGTAGAAAATCCTTCCTGCTTTACCAGTTCCCATTTCCCGGCCGGTGTTTCAATGCGTCCGTCTTGTTGCACGGAGAGCCCTGCATTGGCCGTGATGATCGAGGAATCTGCCATGACCACGCCTGGATGGTGCAGCAACCCCTGGTTTCGGCGAGGCCTTCTCGTTCTTTGCATGCTGGCCTCAGCACTGTATGCAGACGCAGAAGCGCAGGTCGCCAGGATGGAAGTCATCCCGTTTGAATCATTGACGCTGACGGACCAGGAGTTCCTCACCGGACGCGAGGACGGCAAGCCGGTGACTATCGCCGGTGAATTGCGCCTGCCGCGCGGGGGCAACGAGCGATTCCCGCTCGTCATTTTGCTTCACGGGTCGTGCGGCCCTTGTGGCCTTGTCCTCGATTGGGAGCAGGAATTTCTCTCGATGGGCGTTGCCACGTTCGTCGTTGACAGCTTCACGAGTCGCGACATCGTCAACACGAATAACGACCAGTCCCAGCTTGGACGACTCGCGCAGACGGAGGATGCCTACCGCGCCCTCGCGCTGCTGGCGAAGCATCCGCGTATCGACTCCAGCCGTGTGATGCTGATGGGGTTCTCGAGAGGCGGTCAAAGCGCTCTCAACGCCAGCATGATGCGGTTTCAGAAGGCGCACCTTTTGTCGTCAGAAGCCCGGTTTGCTGCGTACGTCGCTTTTTATCCATCCTGTAACTATTCGTACAGCGACGACGATGACATATCAGCGCAACCGGTCCGGGTGTTTCAGGGAACCGCGGATGACTACGTTCCAATCGAAGCGTGCCGCGCATATGTGCAGAGATTGAAGGCCAAAGGAAAGGACGTTCAGCTGATTGAATATCAAGGGGCGGGCCACGCTTTTGATGGGCGGGCATATAAGACCCCTCTGGCGCTTCCCCAAGCGCAGGCGACGCTGAAGTGCCAGTGGCAGGAAGGGGAAAACGGTCAGCTTTACAACGCCGCCACCAGACAGCCGTTCTCGTACAACGACCCTTGCGTCCAACGCGGTGCCACCCTCGCATACAACGAGAAGGCAGCGGCCGACGCGAGGAAGGCTGTTGCCGAGTTCGTTGCAGCGACGCTCAAGCCTGTTCGTTCGCCGTGACCTCAGCGTTGGGTGCCCATGATGCGATTGGTGCTTTTCGTGCTGGGTAGCGCGTCAAGCCGGGACGAGTTGAAAAATGAATGGAAGGCAAAAAACATAAAGAATTTTTTGCGTTCGCAAGCTAGAGATATTTTCTTCCGTGCCGTACATTGCTGGACACAACAAGAATATGAGCGATTGTTGTGCGGCAACTCATCCATATCTGGCGTCGTACATTTACTGTCAATCTGAGAGAATCCGGTTCGCAGCTCCCGCATGCGCCGGTCCACCGTTTGGCTTGCGATTGGCGCTTGCCACTGGTCGCGATGCTGCTCGCGGGCAGCCTTTCATTCCTGATTTGCCTTGGAAGCGGCACGTTGAAAGCCATGTGGGGCGAAATCGCGCCGATATGGCTCGCGAACGGCGTGTTGCTCGCCCAGGCCATGGTATCGAAGGGCTCGCATCGTTATTGCATTTTATTGGGGGGAGCCCTTGGCTTTTTCGGCGCAAATCTCTACGTAGGCGAAAGTCTTTACGTATCCACCTCCTTTACCGGTTCCGACATGGTGGAGGTATGCGTGGCGCTTCTATTCGTTCCCAACGTCGCCACAGCGGCGGAACTGATTCAGCCGCGACCGTGTATCCGGTTCGTTGCCGCGGCCGTGCTGCTTGCGCCGCTCGTATCCGGCGTTACCGCCATGTCATTGTTGGACGGTTGGGCAAGTAATCATCCGTTTTCGTCAATTGCAAACTGGATCGTGTCTGACGCGCTTGGCATGGCGATCTTTGCGCCGGCAGCGTTGGTGTTTTTCTCGGGTGAAATTCTTCACTTGTGGCGGTCTCCCAAGCGCAAAAGGACGGCTGCGCTGCTCTCCTTACTGGCAGTCGTAACGGCTGTGGTGTTCGGTCAGTCCCGGTATCCACTGATGTACTGGATTTTGCCGCCCATCGCACTACTTGCCTTCGAGGCAGAACTCGCGGCAGTCTTGCTCGGTGTTCTTCTCACCAGTGTTATTGCAATAGCGTTCACGCTGAATCAAACCGGCCCGTTCTGGTTGTTTCCCTACGCAACCACGCACGACCGGATACTTGCGTTGCAGTTTCTGGTGCTCGCGGCGCTTGCCATTGCTTTTCCAGTCAGCGTGTTGCAGTCACAACGCAGCCGGCTCATGAATTTGCTGCGAGAGCGCGAGTACCGGTATCGTGCATTAGCCGAGAGCTCGGGTGAAATCGTCATGCAGCTTTCGCTAGAGAGAAAGATCATGTATGTCTCGTCTCGCGTGGAAATCGTGCTCGGTTATGGGGTACGAGACCTGCTCGACCGGTCTTTCAGCGAGCTCGTCCATCCGGACGACCGGGCCAAAGTCGAAGCTGCCGCTAGTGGCGCCATACTTGAGAAAACCGAGGCCGCGGCAAATTTTCGCATTAGCCGACTCGACGGTGAGTATCTTTGGGTTCAAGGTCACGTGTCCGCGCTTCCCGACATCTCCGGAAATGCCTTTTCCTCGCTCGCATTCGCAATACGCGACGTGCACGCGAAGACCCTTGAGGACGAACGACGAAACGCCGAGCAATTCGAGCTGGAACGTCTCGCGTATAGGGATGTCCTTTCGGGTTTGTACAATCGCCGGCACTTCGACATCGAGTTGGACCGGCGAATTTCCTCTTCGGGTTCGAAAACGGTTAGCCTGCTTCTCATCGATATCGACAATTTCAAAACCTACAACGACCACTACGGTCACCCCGCAGGCGATGCCTGTTTGCAAAGGGTGGCGAAGACTTTGGGGGCGGCAGCACGAAGCGGTGATGTCGCGGCCCGCTATGGGGGCGAAGAGTTCGCCGTGATTCTCGCGGACTGCACCGAAGGCGAAGCATTAGAAGTGGCGGAGCGCATTCGTGCCAACGTGGAGGCAGCGGTTATCCCACACGCTTCGAGCAGTTTCGGCGTCGTCACGGTCAGCGTCGGACTGGCGGTCGCTGATGTTGGCCGTGGCGTGGCGGCCCGCGAGTTGGTGGGCCAGGCCGACGCCATGCTGTATCGAGCCAAGCGAATGGGCAGGAACCGTGTGGCCGACCGCCGCGGCGTCTCCTTTGAGCAATTGCCCATGCTGTAAAGGCAGGCGTCGCGTGCGCGACGTTAGGGACGTTCGGTGGCCGGCCGGTGTTTGTGATATCAAGTCCGTCTGGACAGCGTGAGCTGGGGTCAGTCTGGAATGGTATGCATTGCTGGGAGAGGTGAAGCCATGGAACGAATCGGAAACATCGGGATCGTGTTCATCGCGGGCTTTGGTCCAATCGTCCGTGACGCGGAGGCGAGCCGCAAGCTCTACTGCGATAGCCTCGGCATCCCTTTCAAGGAGGAGAGTGGCGGTTACCTCCATACGGAGGCTCTCGCTGGCGCCAATTCTTTTGCCCTGTGGCCACTCAGCCACGCGGCCCAGTCGTGCTTCGGCAGGCAGTCCTGGCCGGACGACATTCCTGTTCCACAAGCCTGGCTCGAGTTTGATGTCGACGATGTCGAACAGGCGACCGCGGAGCTTGAAGCGCGAGGATATCGGATGCTCGTCAAGAGCAGGTTGGAGCCTTGGGGTCAGACGGTCAGCCGTTTTCTCTCACCGGAAGGATTGCTGGTCGGTATCACGTTCACTCCCGGCATGCGAGAGAAAAAATAGCGGCCTCGTCGCCATGAAAACCTCGTCCCGCAACACGCTAACCGCCAGGCTCAAGTCGCGAATCGTCCTGATCGCGCTGTTCGTCGGTTCGATGTGGGCTGTATTCTTTTTGTCGGTCGCGTTGCCGTTCCTGCATCTGAACGAGCACGGCGTCGTGCCGCGTTCGATCGCCGGCCTGCAAGGCATTCTGTTCGCGCCGTGGCTGCATGCGAGCCTTGGGCACATAGCCGCCAACACGAGCGGGATCATCGTACTCGGCTGGCTGTGTACGTGGCCCGAGATCGCCGGCTTCTTTCGTGCGACCCTCGGCGCGATGCTCGGCGCGGGCCTGTGCGCGTGGCTATTCGGAGCGCCTTACACGGTGCATATCGGCGCCAGTGGGCTCGTGTTCGGCTATGCGGGCTACCTGGTCGCACGCGGCTACTACACGCGCAACCTCGTCTCGATCCTCGTGGCTCTGGCCGTCGTCAGCACCTACGGTCTGAGCCTGCTGTTCGGCGTGCTGCCTATTTATCCGGATGTGTCGTGGCAGAGCCATATCGGCGGTGTGCTCGGTGGCGTGCTCGCAGCGCGTGCGGGGGCTGGCTCGGCAAGCCGGGTACGCGTGCGCTGAGCGCCCCGCGTGCGTTCGCGCATCGGCGTATCGCCGGGTGATCGACGATTCCTATAACTCCGGCCGCGCCAGATCGCTCGCGACGATATGTTCGCCATACACCTGCGCGGCCGCGAGCGCTTCGAGCCGGCTCGCGTGGGGGCCCAGTTCGGGCGCGCCATCGAACGGAAACAGCACGCGGCCATCGGTCGTCCGCACCACCTTGAGCACGCCAAAGAAGCGCCGGTAGCCGGTCATCTTCGCGCTCGCCGAAATCTCGAAATCGTCTTCCGACGTGCCAGGGACGCTGGGAATAAACGCTGTCTTGCTCATCGCTTGAAACATGGGTAGTTCATTGAGTCGGCGCGCAACGATAGTCCCGGCCGGCGCGCATTGTCTCAAATTTGCGTGAAGCATGAATCGCGTGACCGATCCCTGGTCGCGCGAGCAAATGCGCAATCCCGACACGCTCGACGTTCCGCCAATGCATCGAATGGTGAACCAACGTCAACTTTCATGGATATGTCATGCGCGCTCCCTAAAGTCTGCCCGCAATCGAAACAGCCATCGCTACATGGCACCAGAGAGACAACAACAGAGGGCAAACAACATGTCACATCGCATCGGGTTACGCGCATTCCTCATGGCCGCGTGCGCGGCCTTAATCGCTTTGATCGTGGCCGCCTGCGGCTCGTCTTCTTCCGGCGGGCTGCAACTGACCGGACAGCAGCAGATTCGCCACGTCTTCGTCATCACGCTCGAAAACGAAAATTACGCGACCACGTTCGGCGCGAACACCAAAGCGCCGTATCTGGCGCAGACGCTCGCCTCGCAAGGCGCGCTCGTGCAGCAGTACTACGGCACTGGCCACGTGAGTCTCGACAACTACATCGCGATGATCAGCGGCCAGGCGGCGACCAACGAGACCGATAACGACTGCACGACCTATCAGGACTTCAAGCTCACCGGCATGACCTCCGACGGCCAGGCGATCGGCTCGGGCTGTGTGTATCCGGCGAGCGTGAAGACACTGCCGGACCAGCTCACGGCAGCGGGCTATACATGGAAGGGCTACGAAGGCGACATGGGCAACGACCCGTCGCGCGAAGCCGCCACCTGCGGCCACCCGACGCTGAACACGACGGACCTCACGCAGTCGGCGGAAGCGCCGAGCGCGGCCGTGCCGCTCGGTGACCAGTACGCGACGCGCCACAACCCGTTCATGTACTTCCACTCGATTATCGATTCGCCGGACTGCGGCACGCACGTCGTCAATCTGAACAACCTGCAGAACGACCTGCAATCAATTTCGACCACCGCGAACTTCAACCTGATCACGCCGAACCTGTGCGACGACGGTCACGACGCGCCTTGCGTGAACGGCGAGCCGGGTGGCCTGACGAGCGCCAACACGTTCCTGCAGAAGTGGGTGCCGATCATCACGGCGTCGCCGGCGTTCCAGAAAGACGGTCTGCTCATCATCAACTTCGACGAAAGCAGCTACGCGACGGTCACCAGTTCCGCATCGGGCGAGGATCTGGTCTTTTCCGGCACGACCTGCTGCAGCCAGCAACCGGGCCCGAACCTGCCGTCGTTCCCGGAGACTTCGTCGCTCGCTTATAAGGGCATCACGATCAACCTGACCAAAACGAGCTACGGCGGCGACCAGACGGGCGCGGTGATGATCTCGAAGTTCATCAAGCCGGGCACGGTGTCGACGGTGCCGTACAACCACTATTCGATGCTGAAGAGCATCGAGGACATCTTCCAGCTCGGCTATCTCGGTTATGCGGGGCAGGCGGGTCTGGTCGGATTCGGCAGCGATATCTTCACGAACCTCTAAAGACTCGATGCTGCCTTCCGCCTCGCGATTCACGGCGCGCGCGAGCGCGTGCCGGATAGCACTCGCCGCCCTGATGGGCGGCGCGATGCTGAGCGGCGCCGTTGCGTCGGGCGCCGTTGCGTCGGGCGCCGTTGCGTCGGGCGCCGTTGCGGCGGGCGCCGTTGCATCGGCTCCGACACCGGCGCCCGCCGATGCGAAGCCCGTCTATAGCGATGCCGCCGCGCTCGGCAAGCTGATGTTCTTCGATCCGGCGCTGTCGAGCTCGGGGAAGATGTCGTGCGCGAGCTGTCACAGTCCGGAGCACGCGTATGGGCCGCCCAACGGTCTCGCCGCACAACTGGGCGGTGCGGACCTGCATCAGCAGGGCACGCGAGCGGTGCCGAGCCTGCGCTACGTGTTGAACCGTACGCCGGTCTGGACGCATGCGCAGCCAGCGAGCCTATCCGAGCGGCTCAGCGAAACGGATAACGCGCCTGTCGGCGGCTTCGGCTGGGATGGGCGCTTCAATTATCTGCACGATCAGGCAAGCTTCCCGCTGTTCAATCCGAACGAGATGGCGAACAAGGACCCGGCCGCGCTGCTCGCAAAGATGCAGCGCGCGCCGTATGCGACGCGCTTCAAGGAAGTGTTCGGTCAAAACATCTTTGCCGATCCGTCGAAAGCGTTCACGCAGGCGATGTACGCAATCGAGCGTTTCGAGCTCGAAGATCCGGACCTTCATCCGTACACGAGCAAGTTCGATTACTACCTCGACGGAAAAGTGCAACTAACGGCACAAGAGTTGCGCGGCAAAAAGCTGTTCGACGACCCGAGAGGCGGCAATTGCGCATCCTGTCATATCGACCAGCCGGGCGTGAACGGCGCTCATCCGCTTTTCACCGACTTCAATTTCCAGGCGCTTGGCGTGCCGCGCAACCCGGAGCTGAAGGTCAACGCCGATCCGAAGTATTTCGACATGGGTGTGTGCGGACCGCTGCGCCGGGATCAGAGTGACCAGCGCAATTGCGGGCTGTTCAAGTCGGTGTCGCTGCGCAATACCGCGACGCGCCGCGTGTTTTTCCACAATGGCCGCTTCCATACACTGAAGGACGCGCTGCGCTTCTACGTGCAACGCGATACGAACCCGGACAAGTGGTATCCGAAGGATGCGCACGGCAAAGTCGACAAATTCAACGATCTGCCGGTCGCACTGCGAGTGAACGTCGACACGACCGACAAGCCACTGACGCGCAAAGCGGGTGAGCGCCCGGTCTGGTCCGAACGCGACATCGACGACGTCGCTGCATTCCTCGCAACGCTGACCGACGGGTACCAACCCAAGGCAAAATAGGCGCGATTCATATCGAGAGCTTACGATCATCATTGATTTGAAAGACAAAAATCGTGGATGAGCGGTGTTGGCATGGATCGCGGCGCTATAATGCGCCGATCTTTGCTACCTTCCATCGTTCGTCATGAGTCGGTTACTTTGCCTGTTCATGCTTTCGCTCGGGCTCGCGCAAGCTGCGGCGGCCGACGAAAACAGCGACCGAATATCGGCGTATCTGACGCATAAATTCGGGCTGACGAAGGACAGAGCTCAAAAAATTTCGGACGCGGTGCAATCCGCCTCCTCCAAATACTCCCTCCCCCCGGCGCTGTTGCTCGCCATCATCTCGATCGAATCCCGCTTCAAGGAAAAAGCCCGCGGCGCCAATGGCGCGACGGGGCTGATGCAGGTCGTGCCGCAGGCGCATCGCGGGCTGCTGCACAACGTGAAGGACCTGACCGAACCGGGAGCGAACATCGAGGCCGGCTCGGCGATCCTGTACGGCTACATGCGCTCGGCCAACGGCGATCTGAATGCCGCGCTGAAGAGCTATGGCGGATCGAAGGCTTACGCGCAGAAGGTGAGTCTGCGCGTCGGGGATTTTGCGGCGATTGCGTCGTCCGCGGACGACGCTCAGGGGGCCGATGGGCGGTCCGCTTCGTGCGAGGCCGATCGTTGCGCCGGAACCAACCAGTGGGCGGACCCATTCAGCGTGCCGGCGATGCTTCTTGCGCCCTCAGCGGGCGGTGTTGCCACGGCGGCGCCGGCTGCGGCCTCGGGGACGACTTCGGGCGCGACGGCGGGCTCCACGCGCTCGGCGTCGAACTAGTCGCGCGCGCGGCTTCTTCCCCGGTTTCTGTCTGTACGCGCCGTAGGACTCGGACGGCTTGCCTGATATTTGAGATGCTGTTCCCTGCCGTAATAGTTCGCGGGCTGCCGGTTGCACGCTTTTTACGCACATTTCGCGGCCGGACTACAATGCATTCCCATTCGCGCTCACGAGGCGCTTCTTGCACCTGATCATGCAGACCCTCTTTTTCCGTACCACCGCAGCGGCCCTGTTCGGGCTGTTGGTCCTCACGGCATGCAGCACCCCGCCGCGGCCCAAATTCACTCAGGAACTGTTCGAAACCGGCGCAAGCCCGTACGCACGCAATTTCAATTCGAGTACGACCGATAGCTGCGAAGCCGCGCGCCGCGCACTGCTGAGCCAGGGCTATCTGACGACGATGTCGCGCCCGGATACCGTCGACGGCACGAAGGATTTTCAGCCGACCAGCGATACCCATGTGTCTGTCGAATTTCACGTCGTGTGCACGCCCGGCGAAGAGGCGGCCAGTACCAGCATCGTTTATGTGAACGCCGTGCAGAACGGCTACGCGCTGAAGAAAAGCGATACGTCGGCGAGCGTCGGGCTCAGCGTGCTCGGTTCGCTGTCGCTGCCGATCCGCTCGAATAGCGACGCGATGGTGAAGATCTCGAGCGAGACGATTCCATCGGGCAAGTTCTACGATCGCTTTTTCAGCCTCGTCGATCATTACTTGCAGACCGTCGTGCGCACGCAGCCGGTGACGAGCAGCCCGATCGAAACGCGAACATTGCCGGCGGCCGCGCCGCTCCAGGTGACGACTCCTGAGCCGGTGCCCGAGCCGGTGCCGGCGACGGCTCAGGCCGCCGTTCAAGCGACGACAGCCGTTCCGGTCCACCCAATGCCGCCAGCGCTCGCTCAATCGACAACGGGCGCGTCCGAAGGTGTGACGCCGCCAGTCGGGGCTCAGGCGCCAATCTTATCCTCCGCGCCCGCGCCACTGACCGGGTCAGTACCGGTTCCGCTCACGACCCCGTCGCCGGCCATTCAACTTGCCGACCCGGTCGACAAGGCGGCAGCGATCCAACCCGCGAGCGGCACGGCGCAGGTGCCGTGATCGCGGCGCGCACTCGCATTCGGGCTGACCAGGTTCCGGTCAGCCTGTCCTTCAACCGCGGAGCGAATTCACCTTATGGGGTTTACCGTATACGTATACAAACATAGTAGTAGTTAACAAGGCTTAACTGATTCTGTGGATAACTCGTAAATGTCCCGGCGCTTCAACGCCATGCGAAAACTATAACCCTGCGGAACACGCCGGTAGAAAAACTACATACGCGGGATAAGTTCGAACCTCCGTTAACCGACCTCCGCGTTTATCAAGATTTCGCGCACAGGCTGTCCGTCGTGCTATCCCAAAGTTGTTCAGAGGTCGCTGTGGATAACCGTCCTGCGAATAAAGGCCCGTTGCTCGCGCTCCAACGCTTCGCGTGATGCGAAGCGCTCGCCAACGCACAGATTTCCGGCCGCCAAATGCGCACATTCACAACGCGGCACGAAGATTGCGCACCGTTATTTTGCAAGCGCAACTGTTGCTATTTTGTCAAAACCATTTGTACAGCGAACAATCCGGCATAAAGTTAAAGTGGTTTCTGAGGTTCCTGGTGCAGTGCGGGGGATGTATGAAACGCAGATCAGCACGACAGCTAGTCCGTCTTCTCTCGGACCTTCGGCATGCGGCTCAATGCAGAACGTTACGCGCGGCCGCGACCAATCGGGCGATGGCGCTGGGAGCCGCCGAGGCTGACGAGAACGTCGACGCCGCCGGCGAAGATAGTCCCGAGTCCACGCGCGACACACAGCGGGACAAACTGTTCCGGAGCAGATCGTGAGAGCCGCGAGCGAGCAGTCGTTGCGGTTTCTGGTCGAGAAGTGGCTAGCGCCGTCGCCTGCCCAGCCGATTCACGTGACGGAGTTCAGCCGCACGCGCACGGGCGGCCGGCGTTATGTGCGGGTCGAAACGTCGACGGGAGAGGGCGCGCGAGGGTTGTTCTTCTTTCGTCACGACGACGGCTGCTGGTGCGTGTTTCCGCCGACCGCCGATGCACCGGGCGCGGTCGCTCATCCGCGCGCGGCATAGTTCTGCAAATCGGCAAGACCGGCTGACCGCTCAGCGCGTCAGTCGCGCACCGAACCTGTCACAACCCCCGAGCCGCCAGCATTTCGCCGAGCACGAGCCTGCTCGCAAACGGCGCGAACACGCCTTCCATGCTGAAGATCACCGCCGCGTGCGATGGCGCCGCATAGCGCTGCAGCGTGTTTTGCCGGTGCTGCAGGAGACCGCGAGCCTGTTGCGGAATCTGGTTTGAGCGCGCCGCAGCGGTTGGCGCGGCGCGAGGCGGCCGGCTTGTGGCGCAGCCGGTCATGCCCTTCGTATGGCTTGCCCGGCAGACGAAGGCACGCTGAAAGCAAGCTGTCTCCCGGAAAATACATATCGGGTTTTGCGCATGACAAACCGCCTACGCTTGGGTAATACTCTCCCGCGGGGAGCGCAAGGCACCTCGAAGTCCAGCCCGCTCTACCGTGCAGCTGTTGTATTCATTCACATTGACTTAGTCGTCTGGTTTGGGGAACAACACATGAAGAAAGTTATCGTCTCGCTCGCAGCCGCTTCGATCGCGCTCGTTTCCGTTCAGGCCTTCGCTCAGGCATCGGAAGCCGCTCCCGCAGCAGCCGCAAGCGCACCGAAGAAGCATCACGTCAAGCAACTGAAGACGCACGGCAAGAAAGCACACGTTTCCGCCGAAGCTTCCGCCGCGGGCACGAACGACAAGGGCACGCAAAACTGATCCGACGCCCGCTCGCCGGGCGCGCCGTACCGCTGCGCCGCACCGCCGGTTGGTCGACGCAGCCGTGGCGCCAGATGCGTTACCAGCAAAAAAGGCCAGAGCATGCGCTCTGGCCTTTTTTGCTTTTGCGGCGGGTCTTGCGCGGGACGATCAGCCCGCGAGTCCGCGCCGGATCACGTCGTCCAGTAGCCCGTTCAGGCCGTCCGGATGGGTGGCGGCGCGCGTTTTCAGCTCTTCGACCAGCCCGCTGCTCAGCTTGCATGCAAACGGAACCAAGCCTTGAGCCTGATCGAGCTTGCGCTGCTCGCGCCGGTCGATCTTCGGCTCGGTCGCCGCGCCCTTGCCGGCGCGGTTCGCGGCCGCCTGCTTCATCGCGTTACCCAGTTTCAGTGCCTTGTTCTTTTCAAGGTCGGTTTTTTTCATCGCCATCGGAAAGGCCTTTGCGAAATAGATCAACCTGCATTGTACGCAAGCACGCGGCGTCAGCCGATGCGCGACGGCTCGCCGGCCGAAACGCTGTCCATCAACGCGCGCATCCGCTGCCAATGCGTGCCTTCCCAGAACACACGCGAGCAGACGTCGCAGGTGACGAAGCGGTCATGCCGCTGCAGCACGCCGTGCGGCACGCGCGGGGCGGCTTCCTCACGCGCGATGCGCCGCAGCGGCGCGTTGCATATCAGGCATAGCCGGAACGGTTGCGCGCTGCGCGCGAGATCGAGCCGCTCGAACACTTCGCGCAACTGCTCGCGCGGCCGCAATGCGCGCACGTAGCAGCCGTGCGTGATGTTGCGGCGTTTGAGCAGCTCGCGGTCGCGCGTCAGCACGATGCGCTGTTGCGCGGCGGCGAGCGCCTCGATATCGGCGTCAGGATAATGGTTGTCGTACAGCGTATCGAAGCCCGCGAGCCGCAGCAGAGGCGCGAGGCCGCCGAGATGCGCATCGGCGATGAAGCGCACCACCCGCAACGGCCGCTCGCGCACGCGCAGCAGTGGCTGGATGTCGAGCGCCTCGAATTTCGGATAGACGGCGACGCGGTCGCCGTCGGCGAGCGGATGATCGAATCCGACCGAGTCGCCGTTCACGAGTATCAACTCGACCTCGGTATGCGGCACGCCGAGCACTTCGATCATGTGCTTGGTCGTCGCGCCGCGTGCGCAGACGCAGGTGAACGCGCGCCGGCGCAGCGGGCGGGCGATGAAGTCGTTCAGCTCCTCGTAGAAACGGAATGTCGCAGTGACCATCCTAAGAGTATGGCACCGCCCGGATTGCGCGTTGTCCTGCGCTTGTCGCATGAGTGTGCTTTACTTCGGGTTCTTTAGAAGACGGAGCGATAGATGGACATCGGTTTTATTGGTCTCGGCGAGATGGGCGCCGCGATGGTTGCAAACATTCTGAAAGCCGGGCACCAGGTGCGTGTGTGGAACCGCTCGCCGGAGAAGGCGCTGCCGCTGGCCGCGCTGGGCGCGCAGATCGTCGCGACGCCGGCAGAAGCGTTTGCGGGCGACGCCGTGTTCTCGATGCTCGCCGACGATGCCGCGCTGCGCGAAGTCATCACCGCGTCGCTGCTCGAACATGCGCCGCGCGGGCTGATCCACGCAAACATGGCGACGATTTCCGTGGCGCTCGCCGAGGAACTGGCGACCGCGCACGCGTCGCGCGGCGTGCACTACGTCGCCGCGCCTGTGCTCGGACGGCCTGACGTCGCAGCGGCGGGCAAGCTGACGATCGTCGCGGGCGGCCCGGCCGAATCGATCGACCGGATTCAGCCGATTTTCGACGCGCTTGGCCAGAAGACCTGGCGCATCGGCTCGCTGCCGCAGCAGGCGAACGTGATGAAGCTCGCCGCGAACTTCATGCTCGGCGCGGCGATCGAGACGCTCGGCGAGGCGGCCGCGCTCGTGACCGGCCACGGGCTCGCGATGCAGGACTTCCTCGACGTGATCACGAGCGGCCTGTTCCAGGGACCGGTGTACTCGGGCTACGGCAAGCTGATCGCCGAGCAGCGCTTCGAGCCTGCGCTGTTCAAGGCGCGCCTCGGCCTGAAGGACGTGCGCCTCGCGCTCGCCGCCGCCGATGCGGTGACGACTCCGATGCCGGTCGCGAGCGTGGTGCGCGACAGCCTGATCGAGGCGATTGCGCACGGCGACGGCGAGAAGGATTTCGCGGTACTGGGTCAGGTGGCGACGCGTCGCGCCGGCCGTTGACGAAAGGTGTCGATCGCCGGACCCTGGCGATCGATACGAGTGGCCGCGTGAAGTGACGACGGGCGGCGAGGCATAATAGCCGCCCGATTTTCTCTCTCCCCGATTTCGATGACTCTGCACACCTGGTGGCTATTCGCCGTCACCGTTTTCGTCGTTTCCGCCATTCCCGGTCCAAACATGCTGCTCGTGATGACGCACGGCGCCCAGCACGGCCTGCGCCGCGCAAGTGCGACCATGGCCGGGTGCCTGTCGGCGCTGGTGTTGATGCTGGCGGTATCGGCGGCGGGGCTCGGCGTCTTCCTGGCGGCGTGGCCGACGATGTTCAATGCGCTGCGCATGATCGGCGCGGCCTATCTGGTGTACCTGGGTATCAAGGCCTGGCGTGCGCCGGTCGACGAAACCATCGCGCGAAACGTCGATGAATTGACGGCGAAGCCCGTGCGCTCGCGCCTGGCGCTATTTCGTAACGGTTTTCTGGTCGCGAGCAGCAATCCGAAGGCGATCCTGTTCGCGGCCGCGCTGTTGCCCCAATTCATCGATGCGGCGCAGCCGAAGTTGCCGCAATTCGGCGTGCTGGTCGCCACGTTCGCGTCGATCGAGGTCAGCTGGTATCTGGTGTACGCGGGGTTCGGCACGCGCATCGGCACGAAGCTGAAGAGCCGCAGCGTCGCGCGGATGTTCCATCGGCTGACGGGCGGCGTATTCGTCGGTTTCGGCGCGATGATGGCGCTAGTGCGTCATTGAGCAGCTTGCGTCTGGAGAGGCAAGGGAAACTGAACCACAGGGATGTGACCGTTGTATGTTCGCAACATTGAGGGTCAACCCTAATTTGCATGTTGCGACGCACCAAGCGGTTTGCTATAGTACGTTTTGTCTCCTCCATGTCTCCACTGATATGGATTCAGCCCGCCAACCTAGGTGGGCTTTTTTTTGCCCGGAATTCTTCGAAGAACCCGTTGTGCGATACGCCGGCGTCGGCGAAGGCCCGCGAAATGAGCGCGCTTTAAAGCAAAAAGCCGGTCTGTGATGACCGGCTTTTCTGTGGGACAGCAGACGCTCGACCTGGTGCCGACGCCCGCGGGTCGGTTCGCCTAGCGCTTCAAGCCGGCGTCTTCGGCTGCGCCGATCGCGAGATTCATACACTGGATCGCCGCGCCCGATGCGCCCTTGCCGAGATTGTCCAGACGCGCCACGGTCACGAAACGCTCCTCGTTGCCGAACACGAACAGGTCGACGCGATTTGTGTCGTTGTTCGCCTGCACGTCGAAGAAGCCGTTGTCGAGATTCGCCTCGGCGCTGAACGGCGCGACGTGCACGAACGCTTCACCCGCGTAGTACTCCGCGAACAGAGCCTGCACGTCCTGCGGCTTAGTCTTTTTCGCGAGCTGCTGCGGCGAGAAGTATGTGGTGACCGCAAGGCCCTTGTAAAAGTCGCCGACGATCGGCGTGAAGATCGGCGCCGACTTCAGGCCCGTATGCGCCGCCATTTCCGGCAGATGCTTGTGCGTGAGGCCGAGCGCATACGGGCGCGGGCTCTTCAGCCTGTCGTTGCCGCCCGCTTCATAGTCGGCAATCATTTTCTTGCCGCCGCCGCTGTAGCCGGTGATCGAGTAGGCGTGCGCGGCGAACTCGGGCGCGACGATGCCGGCTTCGACGAGTGGGCGCATCGCAAGCACGAAGGCCGATGCGTGGCAGCCCGGCACGGCAATGCGTTTGGCCGTCCGCAGACGCTCGCGTTGCGAGCGGGCCAGCTCGGGCAAGCCGTAGGCCCAGTCGGGCGACGTGCGGAACGCGGTGCTCGCGTCGATCAGCACGGTGCGGTCGTTGTCGACGAGCGAAGCGGATTCGCGCGAGGCGACGTCAGGCAGGCACAGGAACGTGACGTCCGACGCGTTGATGAGACGACGGCGCTCGTCGAGGTCCTTGCGCTTGGCTTCTTCGATACGCAGGATTTCGATGTCGGCGCGCTGCGACAGGTATTCAAAAATCTTCAGGCCGGTGGTGCCTTCCTGTCCGTCGACAAAAACTTTCGTGCTCATCTCGATCTCACTCACTGGAAACGTGGCGCGACGCCGCGCCGGAACGCCATTTTAAGACTTCAACACCGCGCACGTGCGCTGCAGCGCGAAAAAACGACGATGCGCGCGGGGCGTGACAGTGGCGTGACCTGTTGCGAGGTGAATGCGGGCCGATAATCGCAGATAGGCTTCGGCGACTTTCTTCAGGTGGCCGTAGCCGCTGTGAAAAACGATGCCGATCGTCCGCGTGGAAAGCTCCAGCAAAGCAAGCGGAAAGGTGAACGGGAAACCCTACGCAATGCGGCGCGCTGGCGCGCCGCGACGACCACCGCTAGCGCCCGTAATTGACCACTAGCCGCGCGCTGCCGATCGCGGCCGTGCCGATCTCATGGTCGAACATCAACGCGGGGCGTCCTTGCGCGAGACGCAGTTTGTCCGAGTTCAGCGCGTACACCGTGATGATATAGCGATGCGGTTTGCCGGGCGGCGGGCATGGGCCCCCATATCCGTCGGTATCGAAATCGTTGCGCGCTTCGACCGCGCCGAGTTTCTGCAGGAAACCCGACGAACTCGCATTTTCGGGCAGGCTGTCGACGGTAGCCGGGATGCCCGCGACCGCCCAGTGCCACCAGCCGCGACCCGGCGCGTCCTCGTCGAACATCGTGATCGCGAAGCCGCGCGTGCCGGCCGGCGCGTTGCGCCACGTCAGTTGTGGCGAATGGTTGCCGCCCTTGCAGTCGTTCTGGTCGAACACCTGCGCGCTTTGCACGGTGCCACCCCCGCGCACGTTCGCGCTCGTCAGCGTGAACGGGCCGTCGGCCCGCGCACCGGCACTATGCGCCGCGAATAGCGCGAGCATCGCGCCGAGCGCGAGCGATCGATCCCGCCACGATGACGCCAGCGAAACAACCAGGCAACGCATGTGCATTTGCCGGTTCTCCTGTCAGGGCGCGAGGCAAATCTCCTCGCGATGGTCGTTGTCCTTAATTGTGCCCCAAGGTCGAATCAAGTCTAACATCACCGCTGATTAGCTCTGCGATGCATTATGTTCGCGTCTCGCGGAATTAGCAGACAGGAAATCAGCTATAGTGGCAGGCATTGTCGCGCGGCCCTGACGGCATTTCACTCGCTTAGGTTGGAACGTCGAAATACGTGTTAGAAGTTGTGGAGACCGGTTTATCCGTCCAGAGGAGGACGATGCAAGTTTCGCTCAGGGTCGTGGTTGCGGATGATCATCCGGTCATTCTGTTTGGCGCAGAACATGCGCTGCTCAAGTTTCCCGGTATGCAAGTCGTTGGGCGTGCGAGGCAGTCGACGGAACTCGTCAAAATGCTGCAATCCACCGAATGCGACGTGCTCGTCACCGACTTGGCCATGCCCGGCGGCCAGTACGGCGATGGCTTGCAACTCATCGACTATTTGCGCCGCAATTTCCCGAATCTGCCGATCGTCGTGCTCACCATGCTCGAGAACGCCGCGCTGCTCAAACGGCTCAAGGAGCTTGGCGTGACGTCGGTCGTGAACAAATCGGACGATCTGAGCCACATTGCGCTCGCGGTGCAGCACGTCGGCCGTCGCATCGGCTATATGAGTCCGTCGGTGAAGGCGGTGCTCGACGGGTTGCGGGTCAATTCAGCCGGCAGGCGCGACGACTCGAAGCTGTCGCGGCGCGAACTCGAAGTCGTACGCCTGTTCGTGTCGGGCATGACGATCAAGGAAATCTCCGAGCGTTTGAACCGAAGCATCAAGACGATCAGCACGCAGAAAAACGCGGCCATGCGCAAGCTGGGAATCGATCGAGACTCCGAACTATTCAAGTATGCTCAGAGCAATGGTTTGCTGAATCTGTCGTCGAATTCGCGTAAGGACGCCGCCAGCGATTCCTGACATCGCGCATCGATTTATCTGCATGCCCAGCGGCGATAAAAAAGCCGCCTGTTTCGCAACAGGCGGCTTTTCATTCATTTCGCATAAAGCGGCTGCGCTTTACTGCGGCGTAGCCGTTGCGCCGCCATGCGCAGCCGACCACTCGGCCGGCGCGTGCAGGAATTTCTCCACTTCGTCGATCGTCTTCGTGTCGAAATAGTTGTTGGCCTTCGCGACACGCAGCACGTCCCACCACGTGGCGAGTGCGTGCAGATCGACGTCGATGTCCTTCAGCACCGACACGCTCTCCTTGAAGATGTTGTAGTGAAACAGCACGAAGCAATGGTTCACGGTGGCGCCGGCGGTGCGCAGCGCGTTGATGAAGTTGATCTTGCTGCGGCTGTCGGTGGTCAGGTCTTCGACCAGCAGCACGCGCTGCCCTTCGGTCAGCAGACCCTCGATCTGCGCGTTGCGGCCGAAACCCTTCGGCTTCTTGCGCACGTACTGCATCGGCACCATCAGGCGATCGGACAGCCAGGCCGCGAACGGGATGCCGGCGGTTTCGCCGCCGGCGACAGCGTCGATCTGCTCATAACCGACGTCGCGCAGGATCGTCGCTTCTGCCATTTCCATCAGGCCACGGCGCACGCGCGGATACGAAATCAGCTTGCGGCAGTCGATATATACCGGGCTCGCCCAGCCGGACGTGAAAATATACGGTTTCTCCGCGTTGAAATGCACTGCTTGCACTTCGAGCAGCATCTTGGCGGTAGTGTCGGAGATCGTCTGGCGATCGAAGCCTGTCATGGGCGGATCCTTCGGAATGAGCGGGGGGAGAAGCGGGCGCGGGGCCCGATGGCGCAGCAAGCGGGGTATGCCGCGCCATGTCAGGCGGAATACGGGGCCGGGGGCAGAGCACGGACCGGCTTTTGCTGCGCGCGTGGGCCGTTATTTTACCCGAAATGGGTCGTACGGACGAGTCCGTCGTGAGCCGCGGGGCGAGAGCGCTTCGCCGCGCGCATCGTCTTGTGACCGGGTAAGGCGGCCTTTACACTCACGCGACTTCTCCGGGCCGCCGCGTGCACAGCCGGCCCTTGACCTACGGAATGCTTTCAATGAACGCCGCCACACCCGCTACCGACGCCGCCGCCCGCCTCACCGTCAACCAGGGTTATGCGGGCCGCGCGCTGCTCGCGTCGGTGCTTGGCTACGCGATGGACGGCTTCGATCTGCTGATTCTCGGCTTCATGCTGCCGGCAATCGCCGTCGACCTGCATCTGAGCTCGTCGCAGGCCGGTGCGCTCGTGACCTGGACGCTGATCGGCGCAGTCGCGGGCGGCATGATCTTCGGCGTGCTCAGCGATTATTACGGGCGCGTGCGAATGCTGACGTGGACGATTCTGGTCTTTGCGGTGTTTACCGGTCTGTGCGCGCTCGCGCAAGGTTACACGGACCTGCTGATCTATCGGACCATTGCGGGCATCGGGCTGGGCGGCGAATTCGGCATCGGCATGACGCTCGTCGCGGAAGCATGGCCGGCGGCGCAGCGGGCGCGGGTTTCGTCGTACGTCGGGCTTGGCTGGCAGCTTGGTGTGCTGGCGGCCGCGTTGCTGACGCCGCTGCTGCTGCCGGTGATCGGCTGGCGCGGCATGTTCGCGCTGGGGCTGCTGCCGGCGCTGGCATCGTTCTTCGTGCGTCGCCGTGTCGAGGAGCCCGCACTTTTCAACGAACGCGTCGCGCGCGGCATGCGCAAGCTGCCGCTCAGACTGCTGTTCGTCGATGCGCGCACGACGGGCGCCAGTCTCGGCATCGTGATTCTGTGCTCGGTGCAAAATTTCGGCTATTACGGGCTGATGATCTGGTTGCCAAGCTATCTGTCGAAGACCTTCGGTTATTCGCTGACCAAATCCGGGCTGTGGACCGCCGCGACGATCCTCGGCATGGCGTCCGGCATCTGGCTATTCGGCATCGCCGCCGACCGCTTCGGCCGCAAGCCGACGTTCCTGTTCTACCAGGCGGGCGCTGTCGTCATGGTGTTCGTGTATGCGCAACTGACGACGCCGGCGGCACTGCTGATCGGCGGCGCGGCGATGGGGGTGTTCGTGAACGGCATGCTCGGGGGCTACGGCGCGCTGATATCGGAACTCTATCCAACCGATGCGCGCGCCACCGCGCAGAACGTGCTGTTCAACACGGGCCGCGCGGTGGGCGGTTTTGGGCCGCTTGTCGTGGGCGCGCTGGCGGCGCGCTACTCATTCGGGGCGGCGCTTGCGCTGCTGGCGTCGATTTATCTGCTGGACATCTTCGCGACACTGTTCCTGATTCCTGAGCGACGCGGCGCCGAACTCGACTGAGCTGGTAGACGCGGTGCAAGTGCAAGCGCAGTTTCGCGTACGGCGACGCAGCATCCGCGGCGGCTGTTTCGCCAGTGGCGAGTCCGGTTAACCACACGGTGCATCGAAGCATTCGGGGTGTACACTGATCGACCCGCGAAGCACTCCACATCGTCCCGTCTTCGTCGAGGTAAGCCATCGCGCCTGACCGGGCGCGTGCGAACCCTGCCTCGGTTGGCTTTCCGTCCGACAGATGAATGCGCTGCAATGGTGTGGGGCACCGGGCCCAATCACTTACGTCTCGCAGGCCTAGAAATGGACGAACAACTCAAGCAAAGCGCTCTCGCATATCACCAGAATCCGAAACCCGGCAAGATTTCGGTGACGCCCACCAAGCCGCTGTCGAACCAGCTGGATCTGTCGCTCGCATATTCGCCGGGCGTGGCCGCAGCCTGTATGGCGATCCACGAGGAACCGCTCGACGCGCAGAAGTACACGTCGCGCGGCAACCTCGTCGGCGTGATTACGAATGGCACCGCGGTGCTCGGCCTCGGCAATATCGGCCCGCTCGCCGCGAAGCCGGTGATGGAAGGCAAGGGCTGTCTGTTCAAGAAGTTCGCGGGCATCGACGTGTTCGACATCGAGCTCTCCGAGTCGGATCCGGACAAGCTCGTCGAGGCGATCGCGATGCTCGAGCCGACCCTGGGCGGCATCAACCTCGAAGACATCAAGGCGCCCGAGTGCTTCTACATCGAGAAGAAGCTGCGCGAGCGCATGAAGATTCCGGTCTTCCACGACGATCAGCACGGCACCGCGATCATCGCCTCGGCGGCCATCCTGAACGGCCTCAAAGTGGTCGGCAAGAAGCTCGAGGAAGTCAAGCTCGTCTGTTCGGGCGCGGGCGCGGCGGCCATCGCGTGTCTGGATCTGCTCGTCAATCTCGGTCTGTCGAAGAAGAACATTCTCGTCGCCGACTCGAAGGGCGTGATCTACGAAGGGCGCGGCAATCTCGATCCTTCGAAGGAGCGCTATGCGGCGCACACCGAAGCCCGCTCGCTCGCCGATGCGATCCGCGGCGCCGACGTGTTCCTCGGCTGCTCGAGCGCCGGCGTGCTGAAGCCGGAAATGGTGGCGGAAATGGGCACCCAGCCGCTGATTCTCGCGCTCGCGAACCCCGAGCCGGAAATCCGTCCTGAAGAAGCGAAGAAGGTGCGCCCGGACTGCATCATCGCTACGGGCCGGTCGGACTATCCGAACCAGGTCAACAACGTGCTGTGCTTCCCGTTCATCTTCCGCGGTGCGCTCGACGTCGGCGCGATGACGATCACCGAAGAAATGAAGCTCGCATGCGTGCGCGCGATCGCCGAACTGGCCGAGGAAACCGACCAGGGCGATGAAGTCGCCAAGGCTTACGAGGGCCACTCGCTCGAATTCGGTCCCGAATACCTGATTCCGAAGCCGTTCGATCCGCGCCTGATTATCAAGATCGCGCCGGCCGTCGCGCAAGCCGCGATGGATTCGGGTGTCGCGACTCGCCCGATCCAGGACATGGACGCGTACCGCGAACAGCTCGGCGCGACCGTGTATCGGTCGGGCATGGTGATGCGGCCGGTGTTCGCGGCGGCGAAGTCGGCTCCAGCGCGCATCGTGTTCGCGGAAGGCGAAGACGAGCGCGTGCTGCGCGCCGCGCAGTTTGTGCTGCTCGAAAAGATCGCCAAACCGATCCTGGTCGGCCGTCCGTCGGTGATCGAGATGCGGCTGAAGAAAATGGGCTCGAAGCTCAAGTGCGGTGAAGACGTCGAGATCGTCGATCCGGAAGACGATCCGCGCTATCACAAGAGCTGGCAGGCGTACCACGAGATCGGCGCGCGCGAAGGCGTGACGCCGGACGTCGCGAAGGCCGCGATGCGCAAGTTCAACACGCTGATCGGCGCGATCCTCGTGCATCTCGGCGATGCGGACGGCATGATCTGCGGCATGATCGGCCAGTACCACACGCACCTGAACTTCATCGAGCAGGTGCTCGGCAAGGCTGAAGACGTCGAGAATTTCGCCGCGATGAACCTGCTGATGCTGCCGGGCCGCAACCTGTTCATCTGCGACACGTACGTGAACGAAGTGCCGACTGCCGAGCAGCTCGCCGACATGACGATGCTCGCCGCGCGCGAAATCGAGAAGTTCGGCATCACGCCGAAGGTCGCGCTGCTGTCGAATTCGAACTTCGGCAGCGCGCCGTCGTCGTCGTCGCAGCGCATGGCCGCGGCGCGCAAACTGATCACGCAACGCGCGCCGTCGCTCGAAATCGACGGTGAAATGCATGGCGACGCGGCGCTGTCGGAGGCGGTCCGCAAGGCCGCTTTCCCGGGCACGACGCTCGCCGGCGAAGCGAATCTGCTGATCATGCCGAACGTCGAAGCGGCGAACATCGCCTACAACCTGCTGAAGGTCGTCGGCGGCGAGGGAGTGACGGTCGGTCCGTTCCTGCTCGGCGCGGAAAAACCGGTGCATATCCTGACGCCGGCCGCGACCGTGCGCCGGATCATCAACATGACGGCGGTCGCTTCGGCGAACGCGCGCAAGCCGGTGACCGCGAAGTAATGTGTATCGCGCGCGGTTGAAGCGGGCGCGGTAGATAGTATTGCGCTCGCGATCACGTCATCAAAAGCGCTACGGAATTCCGGTTCTGTAGCGTTTTTTTTCGCGCGAAAAAAAACGGCGGTCCGTAATGACCGCCGCCTTTTCAATTTAGCTGCGGGAGCCGATCAAGCCGCGTGCTGCGTCGTCTTGCCCGCATCCGGCGAACGCCAACGCGTAAGCAGCTCGTTCCACTTGATGCGCACGCCTTTCAGGTTGTTCTCCTTCACGTGCCCATAACCGCGGATGGCGTCGGGCAGATTCGCGAGCTCGACCGCGAGATCGCGTTTCTGCGAAGTCAACCCGCCGATCAGCTCGCGCACCAGCGCCTCGTATTCGCCGATCAGCGCGCGCTCGGTGCGACGCTCCCCGGTTTTGCCGAACACGTCGAACGCGGTGCCGCGCAGGAACTTGAGCTTCGCCAGCACGTGCATGGCGCGGAACATCCACGGACCGTACTTCTTCTTGATCAGATGGCCGTGCGCGTCCTTCTTCGATAGCGTCGGCGGCGCAAGATGCAGATGCAGCTTCCAGTCGCCTTCGAACGTCGCGTTCAGCTTTTCGATGAACGCCGGGTCGCTGTACAGACGCGCGACCTCGTATTCGTCCTTGTACGCCATCAACTTGTGCAGGTTCTTCGCGACCGCTTCGGTGAGCGGCAGCTGGCCGTCGGCGGATTCGAGCGCGGTTTCCGCGTCCCGCACCTGCGATACCAGCGCGCGATAGCGCTCCGCATATGCACGGTTTTGCCACGCAGTGAGGTAGTCAGCACGCTTGTCGATCAGCGTGTCGAGCGCCTTCGGCGTATGCAGCGCGATGATCTTGCCGCTTGCGCTGTCCGCCGTCTCGCTGTGTCCCCGCAATTGCGCGAGCTTGCGTACCGCGGCCAGATCGTGCGCGGCGCGCCGTCCCCACTCGAACGCCGCGCGGTTTTTCTCTACCTGCACGTTGTTGAGCTCGATCGCGCGAATCAGCGACTCGTGCGTGAGCGGCACCCAGCCGCGCTGCCACGCGTAGCCGAGCAGGAACGGGTTCGTGTAGATCGCGTCGCCGAGCAGCGCTACCGCGAAGTGATTCGCGTCGACGGTCGAGACGTTGTCATTGCCGGCCGCGGCGCGCACGTCGGCCTCGGTGCTCGTGCCGGGGAAGCGCCAGTTCGGGTTCTTGATCAGCTCGGCTGTCGGCGTATGCGCGCTGTTCAACACGACGCGCGTGCGATCCGCGTGCATGCGCGACACGCATTCGTCGCCCGCGGTCACGATCGCATCGCAGCCGATCACGAGGCTCGCTTCGCCCATCGCGATGCGGGTCGCGTGAATGTCGGCGGGCTGGTTCGCGAGCTGCACGTGGCTCAGCACGGCACCGCCCTTCTGCGCGAGGCCCGTGACGTCGAGCACGGTGACCCCCTTGTTCTCCAGATGCGCGGCCATGCCGAGCAGCGCGCCGATCGTGACGACGCCCGTGCCGCCGACGCCCGTCACCAGCACGCCGTATGGGCGGTCGATGGATGGCAACTCGGGGTCCGGCACCGCCGGCATCGCGTCGGCGCCGACGCCGGAAGCCGCCTTCGGCTTGCGCAACTGGCCGCCTTCAACGGAGACGAAGCTCGGGCAGAAGCCGTTCACGCACGAGAAGTCCTTGTTGCAGGTCGACTGGTTGATCTGGCGCTTGGTGCCGTACTCGGTGTCGAGCGGCTCGACCGACAGGCAGTTCGACTTCACCGAGCAGTCGCCGCAGCCTTCGCACACCGCCTCGTTGATGACGACGCGCCGCGCCGGATCGGGATACGTGCCGCGCTTCCTGCGACGGCGCTTCTCGGTCGCGCAGGTCTGGTCGTAGATCAGGATCGTAGTGCCGGGAATCTCGCGCAGCTGACGCTGCACTTCGTCGAGCTGGTCGCGGTGATGAACGTCGACGCCGGGCGCGAGCCCGACGTTCGCCGCGTACTTCTCCGGCTGATCGGTGACGATGACGATTTTCGCCGCGCCTTCGGCGGCGAGCTGATGCGTGATCTGCGGCACGGTCAGCACGCCGTCGACCGGCTGGCCGCCCGTCATCGCGACCGCGTCGTTGTAGAGCAGCTTGTACGTGATGTTCGCCTTCGACGCGATTGCCGCGCGGATCGCGAGCAGTCCCGAGTGGAAGTAAGTGCCGTCACCGAGATTGGCGAACACGTGTTTGTCGTTCGTAAACGGCGCCTGGCCGATCCACGCGACGCCTTCGCCGCCCATCTGGCTGAATGTGCTGGTGCTGCGGTCCATCCAGACCGTCATGTAATGACAGCCGATACCGGCCATCGCGCGCGAGCCTTCCGGCACGTTGGTCGAGGTGTTGTGCGGGCATCCCGAGCAGAACCACGGCTTGCGCTCGACTTCGACGCGCGGCCGCGCGAGCGCCTTTTCCTTCGCCTCGATCACCGCGATGCGCGCGGCGATGCGCTCGCGCACGTCCGACGGCAGGTCGAACTTGTCGAGCCGCGTGGCGATCGCCTTCGCGATGATCGCGGGCGATAGCTCGTAGTGCGCCGGCAGCAGCCAGTTGCCCATCGGCACGGACCATTCGCCGCCCGCACCGTCCTTTTCGTCGAACTTGCCGAATACGCGCGGGCGCTGCGCGTCAGGCCAGTTGTATAGCTCTTCCTTGATCGCGTATTCGAGGATCTGGCGCTTTTCCTCGACCACGAGAATTTCGTCGAGACCGCGCGCGAAGGCCTGCGCGCCTTGCGCCTCGAGCGGCCACACGCAACCGACCTTGTATAGCCGGATGCCGATGCGCGAGCAGGTTTCGTCGTCCAGACCGAGATCGGTCAGCGCCTGACGCACGTCGAGATAGGCCTTGCCGCCCGTCATGATGCCGAAGCGCGCATGCGGCGAATCGATCTCGACGCGATCGAGTTTGTTCGCGCGCACATAGGCGAGCCCCGCGTACCACTTGTAGTCGAGCAGACGCGCTTCCTGCACGAGCGGCGGATCGGGCCAGCGGATGTTCAGCCCGCCCTCGGGCATCAGGAAGTCTTCCGGGAGGATGATGGTGGTGCGGTGCGGGTCGATATCGACCGATGCGGACGATTCGACCACGTCGGTCACGCACTTCATCGCGACCCAGAGGCCCGAATAGCGGCTCATCGCCCAGCCGTGCAGGCCGAAGTCGAGATATTCCTGCACGTTCGACGGAAACAGCACCGGCAGCCCGCACGCCTTGAAGATGTGTTCGGACTGGTGCGCGAGCGTCGAGGATTTGGCCGCGTGATCGTCACCGGCGAGCACGAGAACGCCGCCGTGCCGCGACGAGCCGGCCGAGTTGCCGTGTTTGAAGACGTCACCGGAACGGTCGACGCCGGGGCCCTTGCCGTACCACATCGAGAACACGCCGTCGTATTTGGCACTCGGGTACAGATTGACCTGCTGCGAACCCCACACGGCGGTGGCCGCGAGGTCTTCGTTGACGCCGGGCTGGAACACGACCTGGTGCGCCGACAGATGCTTCTGTGCTTTCCATAGCGACTGGTCGAGTCCGCCGAGCGGCGATCCGCGGTAACCGGAGATGAAACCGGCGGTGTTGAGGCCGGCGGCGCGGTCGCGTTCCTGCTGCAGCATCGGCAGACGCACCAGCGCCTGGATGCCGCTCATGTACGCGCGGCCGCGTTCGAGGGTGTATTTGTCGTCGAGCGTGACGGAAGACAACGCGGCTTCGAGCGAGGCTCGCTGACCTGCGTCTAGCGGGGCATTCATTATGTGTACTCCTCCACTTCAGCTTGGGATCACCAAAACTTTTCTGGCCCCCGGCATCTCGTGAATGCTGGGGCCGGGGTCGTCATATTGACGGCTTTCAAGCGATGGTAGCACTGGTGGAAACCCGCCGCAGCGAATCAAAAATCGCCCGCGCGCGGCCCTACTTCGAGCGGGTTCGCCGCATCTTGCGTACAGGTTGCAAGCAATTTTTCTGCATTTCGGTTGAAATTGACCGTATTGCGATTGCGCATGTAACAAGCTGTAAAACCTACAAATTCACGGAACCGCAGTGAAAACCACTGTCTAATCCCCACCTGCGGGCGATGCCGAACGTCGCGCATTCTGCGTGGCTTCGGGACCGCAGGGACCGTTAGAAAAGGAGTACACATGAACACGAGAAACGTCCAGACTTTCTTGATGGTTTCCGCCGCTTTTTTCGCGATGAGCGCGCCGATGCGCTCGAATCCAGGCAGCACGGGGGCGCTGTCGAACGCGGTCATTCGCACCGCCCAGGTCACACCGGCGCGTGTGGGGACGAGCCGGATAGACGGTTCGGCCGGCGGCGACGAGTACCGGCAGAATTCGTGACGCGCCGCATCGTGCGCGTCGGTTGACAACCGGCCGCCGTTTGTACGCGAGCGGCGGCGCAGCGAAATAAAAGGGCGAGGATCCTATGATCCTCGCCCTTTTTTTGTCTGCGCGCCGCTTACCCGCAATGCATCATCGTGATCAGCTCTTGTCCTGCACGACACCGCGCCGGATCTGGTCGAGTTCGATCGATTCGAACAGCGCCTTGAAGTTGCCTTCGCCGAAGCCCTGGTTGCCCTTGCGCTGGATGATCTCGAAGAAGATCGGTCCTATCTGGTTTTCTGTGAAGATCTGCAGCAGCAAATCGTCCGGCGCGCCGTCGATCAGGATCTTGCGCTTGCGCAGCTCGTCGAGCGGTTCACCGTGATTCGGCACCCGGCGGTCGACGAGTTCGTAGTACGTGTCGATCGTGTCGAGCAGCGAAATGTCCGACGCGCGCAGGCCGTCGACGGTGCGGTAAATGTCGCCAGTGCCGAGCGCGACGTGCTGGATGCCTTCGCCGTGGTACGCGTCCAGATATTCCTGGATCTGGCCGGCGGTGTCCGAGCCTTCTTCGTTGATCGGAATGCGGATCTTGCCGCACGGCGAGGTCATCGCCTTCGACTTCACTCCGGTCACCTTGCCCTCGATGTCGAAGTAGCGCACCTCGCGGAAGTTGAACAGGCGCTCGTAGAACTCGGCCCATTCCCGCATGCGGCCGCGATGCACGTTGTGTGTCAGATGATCGATATAAGTCAGGCCGTGGCCGACCGGGTTCGGGTTCGCGCCCAGGATCGGCTCAAAGTCGACGTCGTAAATGTCGATGTCGCCGATGCTATTCGGCGCCGCGCCATTCTTGCCGCGCCAGCGGTCGACGAAATAGATCAGCGAATCGCCGACGCCCTTGATCGCCGGAATGTTCAGCTCCATCGGGCCGGTCTTGTTGTCGAAGCCCCACGCGCCTTTCTCGAGCGCCTGGGCGTAGGCCTTCGCGGCGTCCTTCACCCGAAACGCGATCGCGCAGATCGACGGACCATGCAAGCGCGCAAAGCGCTGCGCGAACGAATGCTTCTCCGCATTGACGATGAAGTTGATGCCGCCCTGGCGATACAGCGTCACCTCCTTGTGACGATGCCGCGCGACCGCGGTGAAGCCCATCCGCTCGAACAGCTTGCCGAGCGCTTTCGGGTCCGGGGCCGTGTATTCGATGAATTCGAAGCCGTCGGTGCCGACCGGGTTCTCCCAAGTTGAAACCTGCATTGTCTGTCTCCAATCTCATGCGAGAAGGTTGCCGAGTGCGCGGGCGGTGAGCGCGCGGGACGGTCGGCGGGGCGCGACCGGATAGAGCAAGTGTAGAACTGCGATAGAGGCATGAACTTGCGAAGTTAGTCGTGCGTCGCTAGGCTTGAGCCAGTTTATGGCTCAATCTGAGCGTTACCTGGCAGAACATGGCTAAAACCGAGATAGACGCGATCGACCGGCGTATTCTGGCCATCCTTCAGGAGAATGGCCGTTTATCAAATCAGGAAATCGCCGAGCGGATCAATCTGTCGCCGAGTCCGTGCCTGCGGCGCATTCGCCGCCTCGAGGAAAGCGGCGTGATTCGCGGCTACGTGGCGCTGCTCGACGCACAGCGTCTCGGGCTCGACCTGCTCGCATATGTCAGCGTGCGGCTGGAAAAGGGGGGCGGTCGCGCGTTCAGCCCGCATGGCGAGGCCACGCACGCCGATCTATTTGGCGCGGCGGTGCGGACGTGGCCCGAAGTGGTCGCATGTCACGCGATGACCGGTGAAATGGACTACCTGCTGCGCGTCCAGGTGGAGGACATGGCGCACTTTTCGCGCTTCGTGCAGGATCAGTTACTGCGGCATCCGTCGGTAATAGATGTGAAGTCGAGCTTCTCGCTCGAAAAGATCAAGGAGACGACGGCGCTACCTATTCTTTAGGCTCCACGCGCTCGGTCCGGCGCGCGGCGTGGGCCGCGTCACAAATAGAAAAAAGGGCGACCGTGCGGCCGCCCCCTTCTCATTTCCCCGTAGCGGTTATTCAGGCAGCGACAGCCACCGGCATGAACGACTCGAACAGTCGGGATGCCTGGCGCGCGTGGCGCTTGAGCGCGTAGTCGAACACCGCGGCCTGCTCCTGCAGCATTTCGGCGAGGATGCTCGACTGGTCTGCCGGCGACAGCGTCAGATAGGCGTCGGCTTCGCCGTACGCGTACTCGATCTTCATGCCGGCCTTTTTGGCGATGTGCATCATGGTCGAGTTGCTCGTCAGGCAGTGGATGTAAAGCATCGTCACGTGCGTGTTGCGGCTGCGGATCGCGGCGCGCTCGAACAGCTTCGAGCCGATTCCCTGGCCGCGCGCGCTTTCGAGCACCGAGACGCCGAATTCAGCAGTGCGCTTGTCGCCTTCGGCCGGTAGATAGGCCAGATGGCCGACGCCGCTCAGTTCGAGCTTGCTGTTGAACACGCCAAACACGGTGTCGCGCTTAAAGTCGATCGTGCGCACGTAGTTTTCGATCACTCGGTCCGGCACAACCTGGCCGAAGCGCAGCAGACGGTCGTCTTCGTCAAGCGCGAGGAAATGAGTGAGCAGGCGTTCGCGATCGAGGGCGGTGAGTTCGCGGACCAGAACGTGCGCCGGTCCAGCAAACAGCGACGCACGATCTTTCGAGACGATCGGCTCAACGGTGCTAAGGGTCAGCGTGTTCATGGTCGGGTTCTCCTTTTAATCAGGCGGGGTTGTGCACCGCAGTGCCGATTTTAGCGGAAAGGGAAGCCGCAAACTAGGGAAAACCCGTATCAGAATCCAGGGCGACTGCCTGGAATGTCAGCGAGAAATTTTTAAGTCGATGATTTATAAAGGGAAATTAAAATGAACGGGCGTTCGTGGCAAGATGTCGCACGGATCCAACGCCCCGCCCTCCGTGCGGCTGCATATTGTTGCTTTGCGTCATTCGGCGGGCTCGTGGTGGTTCATTCAGGCGGCCGTCTCAACTGCCCGGCGCCGTTCCAAGACCATGCTCGACCATGCCGACCACCTGCTCGGCGAACTCGCGATAGCCCATGCGGCCGCCGGGCTTGAGCCATGTGAAGGTCCAGTTGATCATGCCGAACACCATCATCGTCAGCGCGGTCTGGTTATCGCGCGTCGCGCGTTCGGGGTAGGCGCGCGCGAGCTGGCGAGCGAACGCCGCGACCACGTCGCGCTGTCGGTTCAGGATGATCTCGCGCTGCGCGTCGACCAGATACTTGACATCGTTCAGCAACGCGACGTGTCGGCTGTGCGACGTCTCGTATTCGGACAGGAATGCTCGAATCAGCTCCGCGAAGGATTCTCGTTCGCTCAGTCCGCGCCGCTGGCTCGAGCCTTCCACCTCGGCGATGATCAGCATCAGCCGCTTTGTGTAGCGATCGAGCAGGTCGAACAGGATGGCTTCCTTGCTCTCGTAATAGTGATAGAGGCGCGCCTTCGAGGTGCCGCTTGCCGCGGCGAGATCGGCCATTGACGTGCTCGGATAGCTGGTTTGCGCGAATTTCGCCGCGGCCAGTTCGAGAATCTGTTCGCGTTGGGTTTCGTGATCGGGGGCTCGGGTGCGGGCCATAGTCGTGTAGTCGTGTGTTCTTGTCTTATTGAGGTGAGCAGGGGGCGGGCACCGCGCACAGCTCGAGCGAGCGCCATGCGTTCGTGTCGCCGCGCAGGCGAATGCGTTGCTGCGCCTCGAGTTCGCGGATGCGCCACAACACGATGCTATCGCTGACGAGGAACCCCAGCGGGGCGGTCATGACGTGAGCTGCGACGCGGGCGGCGGGCTGCCAGTCGTCGGTCGTGCGTTCGAGGATCAGCGCGTCGAGTTCGGCAAAGCCGCCGCTCGTGAACGCGTTGTCGCGCCAGCGCCGCGTCTCGCCGTTAGCCTGCGTGACCTCCTGCCATTCGAGCGCGAGCCGGCTGATGCGCAGCGCGGAAATCGGCGCGGCGTCCGGCAGGCGCGTCCGCAGCACGTCGGGCGCGAACATACCGACCGATGTCGCGCGATCCTCGCGGGTATGTGCCGACGCCCGGCGGTCGGTGAGGTCGGTAATCGACAAACGCACTGCGTTCAAACGCTGCGGGCGGCGGTTCAGCAGGTAGCAGACGCGCCGCAGCATCAGCTGGTCGGATGCGCTTTCGCCGTGCCACACCACGAGGTTCGCGCGGCTGGTCGCGAGGCCGTCGAGCACCGCGGCCTGTTCGCGAAACTCGCGCACGAAGTCGCGTTGCGTGTTCGCGCTGACGCGTTCCCAGAAGCCGGCGCGCACATGTGGACCGTCGTCAATGCCGCGTAGCGGACCAACCGCCAGATCGTCCCGCAACGGCTGCACGCGATCGTCGCGGCCCGCCTGGGCCAGCGCGATGCGCAGCGTCTCGGCGGCGACGTCGCCGTTGGTGAGGTGAATCGTGCTCATGGGCAAGGGCTTGCAGTGAAGCCGGCAGCAGTGACAAAAAGAGGCCGCTCGCCGACCAGGAACCGATGTCCCGAGCGATGAGCGGCCCCTAGTGTAAGCGGATCGCGAAACGGCCGAAAGCGGCGGTGGCTGTCACGCGAAGCCAGTGCTCAATCGGAGTAGTGCAGATGTTCGGGCGTAGCGGGGGCGTAACGGACGGGGTGAACGTGGTGGAAATGGCTGCGCCTACATGTGGTTGACTTCGCCGGGCAGCGGCCGCGACCCCGCTTCGGCACGTACGCCGGTAAAATTGCGAATTGGCTGCGATTTGCGGCCCATTTGCATCTCGGTACTCATGTTACGTTTAAGCGAAATCAAACTCCCGCTCGATCACCCCGAGAGCGCCCTCGAAGCAGCCATTCGCGCACGCCTCGCGGAACTCGGCGTGGCGCGGGACGGACTCATCCGATACACCGTGTTTCGTCGCGCGCACGACGCGCGCAAGCGCGCCGACATCAAGCTCACCTACATCATCGATGTCGAGGTCAAGGATGAAGCGGCCGCGCTGAAGCGGCTCGCCGACGTGCCGCATTGCGGCGTGACGCCGGACATGAGCTACAAGTTCGTCACTCGGGCGCCCGCGCAACTGAGCACGCCTCGTCCGGTCGTGATCGGCATGGGTCCGTGCGGCCTGTTCGCGGGCCTGATCCTCGCGCAGATGGGCTTCCGACCGATCATCCTCGAGCGCGGCAAGGCCGTGCGCGAGCGCACCAAGGACACGTTTGGCCTGTGGCGCAAATCGGTGTTGAATCCCGAGTCGAACGTGCAGTTCGGCGAGGGCGGTGCGGGTACGTTTTCGGACGGCAAGCTGTACAGCCAGATCAAGGACCCGAAACACTACGGCCGCAAGGTGCTCGACGAGTTCGTGCGGGCCGGTGCCCCGGATGACATCCTGTACCTGAGCCGGCCGCACATCGGCACATTCCGCCTCGTCAGCATGGTTGAGAAGATGCGCGCGAGCATCCACGAACTAGGCGGCGAGGTGCGTTTCGAGACGCGCGTCGAGGACATCGACATCGACAACGGCCAGGTGCGCGGCCTGAGGCTGTCGACAGGTGAGACGCTGCGCTGCGATCACGTGGTGCTGGCGGTCGGCCATAGCGCGCGCGACACTTTCCAGATGCTGTTCGACCGCGGCGTGTATATCGAAGCGAAGCCGTTTTCGCTCGGATTCCGGATCGAGCACCCGCAGGGTGTCATCGATCGCAGCCGTTTCGGGAAATTTGCCGGCCACAAACAGCTCGGTGCGGCCGACTACAAGGTGGTGCACCACTGCAGCAACGGGCGCACCGTGTATAGCTTCTGCATGTGCCCGGGCGGCACTGTTGTGGCGGCGACGTCCGAGCCGGGGCGCGTCGTCACGAACGGCATGAGCCAGTACTCGCGCGCAGAGCGCAACGCGAACGCGGGCATCGTGGTCGGCATTACGCCAGACGACTACCCGGGCGGCCCACTTGCCGGTATCGCCTTCCAGCGCAAGTGGGAAGAGCGGGCCTTCGAGCTCGGCGGGGGTAACTATATGGCGCCGGGGCAACTCGTCGGCGATTTCATCGCGGGGCGGCCGTCCACGTCGCTCGGCTCGGTCATGCCGTCGTACAAGCCGGGCGTGCGACCGACTGATCTCAGCACCGCGCTGCCCGACTATGCGATCGACGCGATCCGCGAAGCGCTGCCGCAGATGGAGAAAAAAATCGCCGGTTTCGCGATGCATGACGCCGTGCTGACCGGTGTCGAAACGCGAACGTCATCGCCGGTACGCGTGCGTCGCGGCGACGATTACCAGAGCGTCAACGTCAAGGGGTTGTATCCGGCGGGCGAGGGCGCGGGGTATGCAGGCGGAATCTACTCGGCGGCGATCGACGGAATCGAGGTCGCCGAAGCAGTCGCGCTGAAGATGATGAGTCAGCAAACGGCGTGAGTTAGAGCGGGTACGGCCGCAGGGGGCAGGGGCGGGCTGACTTGCCCTCAATTGCCGGCGATTGCCGGGACGATCGGGCACAATGCCCGTTTCGCCTTGAACCGATCCTCCCAATGACCATTCGCACCGTGGCTGCGGCATGCTGCGCAGCGCTGCTAGCCCAATTTGCTCCCATCGTCGTTTGCTCGAGCGCGTTCGCTGCCGACGCCCCCGGGCATTGGGTCGCCGTGTGGGCTACCGCGCTGCAACCGATTCCGCAGCGCGCCGAGTTGCCGCCGCTGTATCGCGCGCCAGATGTCGCCGGGCGTACCGTCCGACAAATCGTTTATCCAACGTTATCGGGGAAGACGGCGCGAGTTCATTTGAGCAATGCGTACGGCCAGACGCCGCTCGTCATCGAGGAACTGCGCATCGCGCGCTCCGCTGGCGGCGGGGCGGCGGTCGAGGGCGCCGGTAGTCGCGTGACGTTCGGCGGCAAGGGTGCGGTCAGCATTCCGCCGGGCGGGGAGCTGGACAGCGATCCGTTCGCGATCGACGTCGTCGAAGGCGCGCCGTATGCGATCAGTGCACTGGTGGGGCCGGAGCAGCGGATCGTCGCGTGGCACCGCGTGGCGAATCAGGTGAATTATGTGTCGGAGCCCGGCAGTCACACAGCCGACGAGTCCGCCGCCGCGTTTCGCGGACGCTTCACGCAATATGTATGGGTGACAGGCTTGTCGGTGGAGGCGCCGTCGCGGACGGCTGCCGTGGCCGCGATCGGCGACTCGATTACCGATGGCATGCGCTCCAGCCTGAACCAGAATCGTCGCTGGCCGGATGCGCTGGCTCGGCGGGTAGCGGCAAGCGGCGCACAGTCGACCGCGATCGTGAATCTCGGCATCAGCGGGAACCGGCTTCTGAGTGACTCGCCTTGCTATGGCGACGCGCTCGCGAGCCGCTTCGACCGCGACGTTTTGCGCCGCCCGGGCGTTAAGGCGGCGATCCTGCTGATTGGCATCAATGACATCAACTTCGCGGCAATGCCACCTCATGGCGGGCTCGACTGCGATTTTCCGCATACGTCGGTCACGGCCGCTGATCTGATTGCCGGTTACCAGCGAGTGATCACCGCCGCGCGGCGCGATGGCGTCAGGGTGTTCGGCGCGACGTTGACGCCGGCTTCGCTGCCGCCGGAGCGGGAAAATATCCGGCTTGCCGTTAATCGGTGGATTCGGACCAGTCATGCGTTTGACGGCGTTGTCGATTTCGACGCGGCACTGCGTGACCGGGCGCAGCCGGAACATCTGCAGCGCGCTTTCGATAGTGGCGATCACATCCATCCGAGCGACGCAGGCTACGCGGCTATGGCTGATGCGGTTCCAGTCGACGCTGTGGTGAACGCCGCGCGGAAGTGAGTCACAACTTTTTTAAGCGAAAGCGAAATGGGTGTTGACGATCCGCTGGAAGTTGTTCATAATTCCGTTTCTCTGCTGCAGACGCAGCGACGCAAACGACGCGGTGCCGGGTGATTCAGGCGCTGCGCGGTGGGCGAACCGATCTTTAACAACCAACAGCCGATAAGTGTGGGCGCTTGATGCCGCGATGCGGCGGCGGATTCTGCGGAATCTGCTGCCAGGCAAAAGGTATCAGAAGCCTCACACAGTAAT
>NZ_JAJITC010000020.1 GCF_020881035.1 Paraburkholderia translucens | reverse complement strand
GAGCTGCTTGGTGTTCATGAGGCAAGAAAAAGCCCCTAAGAACCAAGTTCAAAGGGGCTTCGAAACAACGCCGGCGTCAGTCTACCCAAACCAAATCGTCAACAGATTAGGCGATGGGCTTGCTCGTTTGGCGGGTTATGTGTCACTGCAAGTCGACGCGCGCTAACCCACCATTCGATGAATGATGCTAATAATCAGCGCAATACGGATGTCGAGGCAGTTCATGCCGGCGATCTTCGTCGAGTTGACTGGCTTTGTCAATCCGCGGATCCACACCAGTCAATCTCTCTTAGCGCGGTTATCGCCACGCAGCGAATCAATTGCAACACTTCGGCCGCAATGGCCCGGAAAATTACGGGGCGCGCAAGCAAGCGCGCCCGCGGCTACGACCAACGCCGCGATCAATCGCGCACGCCGCTCTGCTTCCTGAACGCCGCCAGAATGCGCTGCTCCAGCGCGTTGTAATCGCGGCCAAAATGATGATCGCCGGAAGTGCGGATCACTTCGACACCGGTCCTCTCCAGCGCCGGGCACAGCGTGTCGGTTTCGCTCGCGCCATAGAAACATTGGACGATCGACAGCGGCACATGCGTCAACTCGGGCCGCACGTTCAGCGCCTTGTCGCTCGCGGGCATGCCGAGCCAGCCGCCCACGCGGATCTGGAAATCGGCGTCGGGCGCGAAGCCGAGCAGCGAAATCAGCGACACCTTATCGCGCTGAGCCTGCGGCAGACGGTTGTACGCGAAAGGCATCACGTCGGCGCCGAACGAATAGCCGATCAGCGCGATGTGCTGCGCGTGCCAGCGCGCACCGTAGGTTTGCATCACGCGTGCGAGATCGCGGCTCGTTTGCGCGGGCGGCTTCTCGCTCCAGAAATACCGCAGGCTATCCCAGCCGACCACCGACACGCCGTCTTTCTGCAGCGCCAGCGCGATCGTCTTGTCGAGATCGCGCCAGCCGCCGTCACCGGAAATCACGATCGCCATCAGGCCGTTCGGATGCTCAGCCGGCAGCTCGATCAGCGGCAAATCGGACACGTCGTCGTCGCTCGTCGATACCGGCTGCAGATGCGGCGTCAGCAACGCGACGAGACGCGCGCGATCGGCATTGCCCGTGCTGGCCTTTTCGACGAAGCCGGGCACCTTGTCGCGGATCACGGTCGGATCGGGCGGACACGGTTCAAAGCGCGCGTCGAGCGTGGGCTCGGCATCGACTGACACCGCGCCTGCAACCGTATTGGACGGCGCCTGCTCGAGTACGTGCATCGCGAGCGTCGCGCCCTGCCCCGTACCCGCGACGATCGGCGCGAAATAGTTGCTCGACTGTGATTGCCGTTCGAGCTGATGGCTCAGCGCTTCGGCATCGCCCACCAGCTTGTGGCAGGTTTCCTTTTTGGCCGCGAGGTTGGCTGCGTAGCGTGCGGTGTCGACGCCCACGGTCAGCGCGCCCGCTTTCGCGAGCGCGTCGGCGCTCTGCTGATCGGCCGCACTCCAGCCGCTCGCCTGCGAGTACAGCACGACGAAGCCGCGCAGCGGCCCCTCGGGTTGTGTGACGCGAACGTCGCCATAGCGGCCGCCAGGCACGGTGGTGGTGGTTGCGTGCGCGAGCGCGCCGCAGCTCAGAACGCTCGCCGCGATGGCGAGCCGAAACAACGGATGCAAAGTCATGAACGCCGGCCTCCAGCCAGCAGCGACAGGTCCGCGAGCGTGAAGAACACGCCCGAGCCGGATGCCGCGAGATAACGCGGCTCCCAGCGCGGCTGGAACTTGCTCTTGAAAGCACGCAGTCCGCGGAAGTTATAAAAGCGGCCACCGAAGCGCCACAGGATGCCGGCCAGCCGATGCCAGCGCGACGCGAGCGGCGTCGGCTGCACGCCCGAGAGCGGCGCAATGCCGAGACTGAGCGAGCGGAAGCCCGCCTGTTTCAGATGCAACGCGAGCTGCGTGAACAGATATTCCATCGCGTACGACGACGCGCTTTCGACGTGACGCATCACGCCGATGGTCGCCTCGGTATTCATGTCGGTCGTCATGAAGGTCACGAACGCGACCGGCTCGCCGTGCTGGCGCACCAGCATCACCGATTGCGCGGCGAGGTATTCGTCATTGAAAGCCGCGACCGAGAAGCTTTTCTCGCGTGCATCGTGGCTGTCGAGCCAGCCGTCGGAAATGCCGCGCAGCGTTTCGAGCGACGCCGGCACGTGCGCCTGATCGATCACTTCGACGCTGAAGCCGTCGCGCTCGCCGCGTTTCAGCGCGTAGCGCAGATGCGCGCGATGCGAGCCCTTCAGATCGAATTCGTCGAGCACGACGTGCGCTTCCTCGCCGAGCTTCATCAGCGTGAGGCCGGCGTCGAGATACAACGGCAGCGCATTCGCGCGTACCTGGTAGAACGCGGCACGGCCGCCGTGCGCATGCGCGAGAGCGACGAACTTGCTGATGAGACCAGCCCACTCTTCGCGCGGGCCCACCGGATCGTGCAACGCGGCCCACGTGCGCCCGTATTTCGCGTACATGAGAAACGCCTCGCGCGACTCCGAAAACAGAAAGCTCTTGTCGCCCATCAGCGCGAGACCGGCGTCGCTGCGCTCCTGCGCGCGCACGATGCGCGCGGCGTCGTGCAGATCTTCGGGCGCTGGCTTGACGAAGCGGCCCGGGGCCGGACGCAGCAATTGCCAGAACGAGAACGTCGCGGCGAACAGGCTCGCGGCGAGCGTCGCGCGCAGCGCGCGTGGCGCGCGCTCGTCGAACGCGAATTGCCACCACAGGTCGCGTGTGTACGGCACGTCACGGAAAGCGAACAGCATGACCCAGGTCGCGAGCATCAGCACCATCGCGACCGATACGAGCCAGCCTGCGGTAAAACGCTCGGCGAACAGCGACGAATGACGATTGAAGCGCTTGCGCGTCGTGAGCAGCAGGACGATCAGCATGCCGAGCACGCCCGCCTCGACGAACGCGAGACCTTTGGTGAGCGACAGCGCGAGGCTCAGCACCGCGAGCGCGAGGGTCATCCACCACGCCGCGTCGAGTCTGCGCAGCAGTCCGCGCGCGACGAACAGCAGCAGCACGCCGACCACGCTGCACAGCATCTGCGAGCTTTCGAGCACCCACAGCGGCACGACGTCGCGCAGCATATGAATGCGCTGCCAGAATGCGGGCGTCGCGCTCGAAATCACCAGCATGCCGCCGACCACGAACGTGACCAGACTTAGAAACAGCGGCGCAAGCTCCGACACACGCTCCGCCTGCAACAGCGACAGACGGTTTTTCAGCGCGCGCCCCTCGAAGCCCGCGAGCAGCGCCGCCGACACGGCGAGCGGCACCCCGAAATAGATCGCGCGATAAGCAAGCAGCGCGGCGACCATCTGATGCATCTGCACGCTGCCGCTCAGCGTGAACGCCATCGCCGCCTCGAACACGCCGACGCCGCCAGGCGTATGGCCGATCATGCCGAGCAGCATTGCGGCTGCGTAGACGGTGATGAAGCCGGCAAAGCTCACGTTCGCATGCGGCAGCAACGCCCACAGCGCGAGGCCCGCGGCGATCACGTCGAGCACCGCTAGCGCGACCTGCGCGAGCAGATCGCGGCGCGCGGGAATATCGAACGACAGCCACTGCCAGCGCGTGCGAATCGGCCGGGTTTCGCGGCGGCACGCGGCGGCGATCAGCGCCAGCGCGACAAGCAGTGCCGCGCCGCTCCAGCGCAGCGCGTCCGGCGACAGATGCAGCATCGGCGCAAGCTGGCCGGCCATGCAGACCATGCCGAGCGCAGTCATTAGCACGAGCGCGAGCGCGAGCGACACACTCGTGAATACCGTCATGCGGCCGATCTGCGCGGGCGTGATATTCGCGACGCCGTACACGCGCGCGCGCACCGCCCCGCCCGTGAGCGCGCCGAAACCGGTCGCGTTGCCAAGCGCCGAACCGGCGGTCGCGCCGACCCACAGTGCCGCGCGCGGCACGCTTGCGCCGAGATAGCGCAGACCGACTGCGTCGCGCCCCACGAGCGCCACGTAGCTGAGCGCGGTCGCGCCGAGCGCGCCGATCCATTCGCGCGCCGACAGAGCGCGCAACTCGCGGATCACCGACCGGTAATCGACCGCCTCCGACAGATGCTGCAGCACCACCAGCAACAGCCCGCAAATGACGAGCGCAAGCACAGGCGGCAGAAGTCCCCGGCTGCCAAGCGCCTTCGATACGCGGCTGAGCAACGTGCCGAAGCGTTCGAACCTGTTCTGAAGTCGGTGAAACATGGTCAATGCGGGCCTTGCGTGGAGCGGTCGCGGCGACGGGTCGTCTCGCGCGGTATCGCCTGCGGCAGCGATTACAAAGAGATAACGGCAAAAGATGCAAAAGGTTGACAGCATTAGCTATTTTGCTGTCGATCCTGTTGCTCGGCGCGTGTCAAAAGGGCGCGATTGTAATGCTTCCTCGCGGGATGCGCGGCATTACGATCTGAGGGGACGGGTCTCGATGGTGCGGCTCACGGCGCGAAGCGCCAGTGACTAGCGGCGCGGCCCGCATGACAGGGCCACAAAGCACAATGCCCGCTGCTCGAGCGGGCATTGACACGACAGCCCGGGGCCTGCGCGGCCCTCGGGTAACGCATCGCGCGCTTAGTTCGGGCGACGATGCGCTTCGGCGATCACCGCGCAGTTCTGCAGATGCAGGTTCAGCGCGTGCAGCGCCAGCGCGCGCAGCTTGGCGAGGAAGGTATTGGCAGCGGGGGTGGAACGGACAGCGTTCGATGAGGTGTTCATGAGAGGCTCCGTATAAGGGTTTTTACCTACGCAATAGCCCTATTATAGCCGCCTCTTGATGCGCTGCAACAAAAAATTCCGAGATATTCGCCCTGGCGCGACATCGCAGTCGTGGGTCTGGTACGAAAACTCGTAAGGGGGCGGCATCGGCCGCGCCAGTATTAACAATCCGCACCGTACAGGTGCAATAATGCCCCCTTTGCCTGCGACGCCTTGCCGCAGCCCCGCCCGTCATGTCGGTCGCCGAAACTCGGAAAGCTCTGATTGCGCCCCTTATCGTCGCGTGCGCGATGTTCATGGAAAGCGTCGACGCCAACGTGATCGTCACCGCGCTGCCGGTCATGGCGCGCGATTTCGGGCGCGACCCGGTCACGCTAAAGATCGCCGTCACGAGCTACGTGCTCGGGCTCGGCGTGTTCATCCCCGTGTGCGGCTGGCTCGCCGACAGGTTCGGCGCGCGCACGATATTTCGCACGGCAATCGGCATCTTCGTCACGGGCTCGCTGCTGTGCGCCGCGTCGAACTCGCTTGCCACCTTTACGATTGCGCGTTTCATTCAGGGCGTCGGCGGCGCGATGATGGTGCCGGTCGGGCGGATCATCATTTTCCGCGTGGTGGAGAAAGCCGACTTCATCCGCGCGATGAACTATCTGAGCGTGCCCGCCATGCTGGGCCCCGCCGCCGGTCCGCTGCTCGGCGGCTTCATTACGACCTATCTGCACTGGCGGCTGATTTTCTTCATCAACGTGCCGATCGGCATTCTCGGCATCTATCTGACCCATCGCTACATCGCCAATACGCGCGAACCCCATCCCGGCCCGCTCGACTGGATCGGCTTCCTGCTGTCGGCGGCGGGCGCGGTGCTGTTGCTGCTCGGCTTGTCGCTGGTCGGTGGCGAACTGATTTCGAATCTGGATGCTTTCGGCATGTGCGGGGTCGGCGCCGTGCTACTCGCGATCTACGTCGCGTACGCGCAACGCGTCGCGCTGCCGCTGCTCGATCTGCGCTTTTTCAAGGTGCCGACCTTCCAGGCGAGCGTGCTCGGCGGCTCGCTGTTTCGCATCGGTCTTGGCGCGTTGCCGTTTCTGCTGCCATTGCTGCTGCAGGAGGGTCACGGCATGAGCGCGTTCCAGTCGGGATTGATCACCTGCGCGTCAGCGTTCGGCGGCATGTTCATGCGCGTGATCGCCTCCACCGTGCTGCGCCGTTTCGGCTTTCGCCAGGTGCTCGTGTTCAACGCCGCGCTCTCGGGCATCTCGATCGCCGCGTGCGGACTCTTCTTCCCGCACACGCCGACATGGATCATCTGGGTCGTCGTGCTGCTCGGCGGCTTCTTCCCCGCGTTGCAGTTCACGAGCCTCAATTCGCTGACCTACGCGGAGATCGCGAGCCGCGACGTCGGCCGCGCGACGAGCCTGGGCAGCGTCGTGCAGCAGATGTCGCTCGGGCTCGGCGTGACGCTCGGCGGTATCGTGCTGCAGATCTCGCGCGTGCTGCACGGGCACCCGGGCATCATGTGGTCGGACTTCTGGCCCGCGTTCCTCGTGGTCGGTCTGTGCTCGTTCGCGTCGATTCCGGTCACGCTGCGCTTGCCGCGAGGCGCGGGCCAGGAGATTTCGCGAGGTGGGCGTGAGTGAGCGGTATGCGGCCGCCCTGCAACGGTTCGAAACGGAGGCTAGGGTGCGCCGCTTCCGCTGAGCCGCCCATCGGCCTTCGCGAGCAGCGCGTCGAGCACCGCCATTTCGACGGGCTTCACCAGGTGCGCATGAAATCCCTCGCGGCGAGTGCGATCGAGATCGCTTGCATGACTGAAGCCGGTCATCGCGGCGTACATCGTGCGGGACATCTCGGGCAGCGCGCGCATCGCCGCGAGCGTCGCATAGCCGTCCATCTTCGGCATCGCAAGGTCGATGAACGCGAGATGCGGTGTGAAGCGCGGCGCGATCTGCAGCGCCTGCTCGCCGTCATAGGCGATGCGCACCTCGTGGCCTTTCAGTTCGAGCAGCATCGCAAGACTGTCGGCCGAATCGCGGTTGTCGTCGACGAGCAGAATCCGCATCGGCTGTATGTCGGGAGCGGTCGTGATCGTGCCGCTCTCCGTGGTTTCGGACTGCGCATCCGCGAGCGGCAGGCTCAGCGTGAACGTACTGCCGAGCCCCGGCCCTTCGCTGCTCGCCACGATGCTGCCGCCATGCATTTCGACGAGCGACTTGCACAGTGTGAGGCCAATCCCGAGGCCGCCTTCAACAAAATTCTGGCCCTCCTTCTCCTGCGCGAACAGCTCGAAGATCCTGTCGAGCGACCGCACCGGAATGCCGCAGCCGGGGTCACGCACTTCGAGCACTGCCATGCGAAAGTCGATCCGGCCCAGTATGTCGATCACACTGCCGCTCGGCGAAAACTTCGAGGCGTTGTGCAGCAGGTTTTGCAGCACCTGCACGAGCCGCGTCATGTCGCCGCGAATCACCACGGGGTCCGCGGGCACATGGGCGACGACGCTCTGGCTGCGCGCGTCGAGGAACGGCCGCGCCGCTTCGATCGCGCGCGCGATGAGTTCGGAGAGATCGACGCGCGCGATGCGCAGCTCGACCTTGTCGGACATGATGCGGCCGATATCGAGCAGATCGTCGACGAGCCGCGTCAGGTGCGTGACCTGGCGGTCGATCAGATCGCGCGCCCGCGCGAGCACGGGGCTCAGACCGGTTTCCAACTGCATCGTGCCGACCGCGTTGCGCACCGGCGCGAGCGGATTGCGCAGTTCGTGTGCGAGCGTCGCGAGAAAATCGCGCATGCGCTCGCTCGAGCGTTCAAGCTCCTCGCGCCGGCGCCGCTCGGTCAGATCCCGCGTAACCTTCGCGAAGCCGCGCAGCCGGCGCGCTTCGTCGTACATGGCGGTGATGATCACGTTGGCCCAGAAGGTCGAGCCGTCCTTGCGCACGCGCCAGCCTTCGTCTTCGACGGTGCCGATCTGCCGCGCGATGGCGAGCGCGCGCGCGGGCTTGCCGGCCGCGGCCTCGCCCGGCACATAGAACAGCGAGAAATGCCGGCCGACGATTTCATCGTGCGTATAGCCGTTGATGCGTGCGGCGCCTGAGTTCCAGCTGACAACGAAACCTTGCGGATCAAGCATGAAGATCGCGTAGTCCTCCACGCTGTCCACAAGCAGTCGGAAGCGCTCCTCGCTTTCCCGCAACGCCTCCAGATACTCGCGTTGCGCGGTCAGATCGCGCGTGATCTTCGCGAAGCCCGTGAGCGTGCCCGCCTCGTTGCGCACCGCCGTGATCACGACGTTCGCCCAGAACATCGTACCGTCCTTGCGCACACGCCAGCCTTCGTCCTCGAAGCGGCCGGTCAGCGTCGCCTGTTCCAGCTCGTAGGCCGGCCAGCCGCGTGCGACGGCTTCCTCGGTATAGAAACGCGAGAAATGCTGGCCGACGATCTCGCCTTCCGTGTAGCCCTTGAGCTTCTGCGCACCGGCGTTCCAGCTCACCACGTGTCCGGTCGCGTCGAGCAGAAAGATCGCGTAGTCCGAGATGGCCTGCACGAGCGACGAATAATCGACGCTGACGGACGTCGAGCGCGGAGCCTCGGCCTGCATCCGGGCGGGGCCGCCGTCGTCGCGGAAAGAAGAAGCATCGAGCTGTTTCATGGCGGGACGCACAATGGGAATTTTTGTTGTAAGCAAATGGCGCGCCTGGCCGGCGGCGGAGCCTTCGCGCGCCCGCTCGCCAGGCGCAAAGCCGATAGCGGCGGGCTTTGCGATCGCTTGAGGGTCTTCACGGCCGACATCGCCGCGTGGTGGTTTCGGATTTCGCATTGCCGTTCGTTAGCAAAAACATCCGTCTCGTTGAAAAAGCTATTCACGTCGTTCGCCACCCGCTTCGCGCCCCCGCCCGCCCGCGCCGCCGCACTGGGCGGCCGCCGCGGCTCAACACGCCGCGCCGATCTTTTCAGCGAGCTTCGCGTCGTAGCTCGAATGGACGTGCACGCGCTTCTTGTCGGGATAGGCGTACGCGTAGGCCTTGCGCAGCGCGAGCGACGCCTCGTGAAAGCCCGACAGGATCAGCTTCTGCTTGTTCGGATAATTCGCAATGTCACCGACCCCGAAGATGCCCGGGCGCGAGCTTTCGTAGTTCGAAGTATCGACATCGACACGTCCGCCGTGAATCGTCAGTCCCCACTGCGCGATCGGGCCGAGATCGGCGACGAGTCCATACAGCGCGATCAGATGCTCGGCTTCGAGTTCCACCTCGCCGCCGATCTGCCGCAGCGTCAGCGAACGCAGCACACCGTCTTTCGCATTGAGCGCCGCGATCCCACCGACGACGAAGTCCATCTCGCCCGCGTCGACCGCGCGCCGCATCCGCTCGACGCTCGAATCGGCCGCGCTGAAGCCGGCACGCCGATGCACGAGCGTCACGCGCGCCGCGACCTTGCGAAGCGCCAACGCCCAGTCGAGCGCCGAATCGCCGCCGCCCGCAACGACCACGTTCTTGCCGGCGAAGTCCGCGAGGCGCGGCACGCTGTAGTGCACGTAGCGCTTTTCGAGCGGCGCGGCTTCGGCTAGCGTGAGCTTTTGCGGTACGAACGCGCCATTGCCGCCGGCGAGCAGGATCGCCGCGACGTCGAACACGAGGCCGTGCTGGGTGCGCGCGGTCCAGCGTCCGTCGTCGCGCTGCTCGAGCGTTTCGACGCGCTGTTCCAGATGGATCGGCACATCGAACGGCTTGCACTGAGCGAGCAGCCGCTCGACCAGTTCGCGCGCGGTGCACGAGGTAATCGCGGGGATGTCGTAGATCGGCTTGTCGGGATACAACTCGATGCACTGGCCGCCCACGCGTTCGAGCGCGTCCACGATCTGACAGGTGAGTCCGATCACACCGGCCTCGAACGCCGCGAACAGCCCCACGGGACCGGCGCCGACGATCAGGACATCGGTGCGGATCGGCGGCGCGTGCGGTGCAGGGGCGTTGGCGTCAAGGGTCATGGGGCGGGTCTCCGGGTCACGGTAAGAAGCGCAACGGCAGGATCGATGAGCCACCATACCGAATCGGCCCGCACGCGGCAACGATGTCATCGTCGATGGTAAGGATGCTCGGCACGCATGATCAGCGGCAGGAAGATGACCCGGGTCAGTCAACGCACTGAAACCCCGTCCCAAAGCGGCCTGGATCTCTCTTGCATCCAGATCGCATCGCTTTTTTCCTTCAGGCGCCTTTCTGTAAGCAAACATTTCTTTCCGATTTTTGCTGAATATTTTTCGGCGCGTTGGACTATTTTGCTGCTTGCGGCAAGGTGGGCGCCCTGCGAACCGAGCGCCCGACCGCGCCGCGTCGCGCCGCTCCATGTCGCTTCGGTTCGTTAAAAGGCGTCATCCCATCCATGTCCAACGCGTCAAGTTCTCCCAGCGCCGGTGCGCCCGTTGTCTCCATCTGCGTGCCCACGTGCAATCGTCCCGATCTGCTCGTCGAATGCGTCGACTCGTGCCTCGCGCAAAGCTATCGGGATCTGGAAATCGTGATTGGCGACGACTCGACGGACCTGCGCACGCGGGAGCTGATCGCGCGGCGCTACGGCGACGAGCCGCGCGTGCGCTACACGTTGCACGAGCCGCCGCTTGGCCAGGCGCGCAATGTGTCGAGCCTGTTCGCTCAGGCGCGCGGCGAGAAGATCCTGCTGATCCACGACGACGATTTGCTGACGACCGACGCCGTCGACAAGCTGGTGTCGCTATGGCAGCGCTATCCGCGACTCGATGCGGCATTCGGCGCGCAGTACGAAGCGGATCACGACGGCGTGATCGACCTCGAAGCGAGCGTGCGCCTGAACGCGGCGTTCCGGCGCACGAAGGCCAGCGAGGGTTTGCAGCCGCTCGCAGGCCGTACCGGCCTGATCCAGATGTTTCCGAACAATGGATGGATGGCCGATGCGCGGCTCGTCAAGCGGATCGGCTACCCGGATCAGCACGGCATGTGCTGCGATTTCGTCTTTGGCGTGAGGCTGTGCCTCGCCGCGCGCGAGGTCTTTTATGTGCACGACTACCTTTCCGTGTATCGCAAGACGGCCGCGTCGATCTCGCACCGCACGCGCGGCACGCCCACGGCCGCACCGTTGAATGCCTACGCCTACGTGAAGTCGCTCGACCTGCCGGCGCGACTCGAACCGTCGCGGCGGCTCGCGCTGCGGCGGCTCGCACCGATCGTCGTGTCGATTCACGCGCGCAACGGCCAGCCGCGCGCGGGCCTGCAAGTCGCGCTCGCGCATCTGTTTGCCTACCGCTATGGATTCGACGCGCGCCTCTACTACCACCTGGCGATGCTCGCGCGCGCGGCACTGCGGGCGCGGCCATCGGTCGCCAGCGCCGCGACCGATGCGGCCGCCGCCGCGGTCGCGGCCGTCGCGGCCGCGCCGGTAGTCGCCGCGGATCAAGCCGCGGCGGTCAAGGAGTTCGTCAACGAACTGGTGAGCGAACGGCACGAGCCGCTGGAATTGCACGAGCGAGTGTGAATCGCCATGCGTTCGACCGTGTCACCCACGACGATTCGTCCTGTCTCCCCGCTCAAGGCTCGTGACGCAAATACCCATCCGTCGACGGATCGCGCATACGCAACGACACGAGGCCCGCGATCGCACACATCGCCGTCACGTACCAGAAGAACATCGACTCGAGGCCGGCCTGCTTCAGCCACAGCGCGACGTATTCCGCCGAGCCGCCGAAGATCGCGTTCGCGACTGCATACGACAAACCCACCCCGAGCGCGCGCACTTGCGGCGGGAACATCTCCGCCTTGATCAGGCCGCTGATCGACGTATAGAAGCTGACGATCGCGAGCGCCACGACGACCAGCGCGAAGGCCGCGTACGGGCTCGTCACGTCTTTCAGCGCATGCAGGAGCGGCACCGTGCCGAGGGTTGCAAACAGGCCGAAACACAGCATCGAGCGGCGCCGGCCGATACGGTCCGACAACGCGCCGAACACCGGCTGCATCAGCATGTAGACGAACAGCGCGGCGGTCATGACCGAGCTCGCGGTCTTTGCGTGCATGCCGGCCGTGTTGACCAGGTACTTCTGCATGTACGTGGTGAACGTATAGAAGATCAGCGAGCCGCCGGCCGTGAAGCCGAGCACCGTCATGAACGCGGTCTTGTGCTCCCACAGCCCGCGCAGCGTGCCCGCTTCCTTGCGCTGGCGCGTCGCCGCGGTGGTGGTTTCATCGAGGGATTTGCGCAGATACAGCGAGATCAACGCGGCCATTGCGCCGATCACGAACGGCACGCGCCAGCCCCACGCCTTCAGCTCTTCGGTCGTCAGCGCCTGTTGCAGGATCACGAGCACGAGCAGCGCGCACAACTGGCCGCCGATCAGCGTCACATACTGGAACGACGCGAAGAAGCCGCGCCGGCCCTTGAGCGCCACCTCGCTCATATAGGTTGCGCTGGTGCCGTATTCGCCGCCCACCGAAAGCCCCTGCAACAGCCGCGCGAAGAGCAGCAACGACGGCGCGAGCGCGCCGATCTGCGCGTAGGTGGGCAGCATCGCGATCACTAGCGAGCCGCCGCACATCATGAATACCGAAATCATCATCGCGGTGCGGCGACCGCGTTTGTCGGCGAGCCGCCCGAAGAACCAGCCGCCGATCGGCCGCATCAGGAAGCCGGCGGCGAACACGCCGGCCGTATTCAGCAACTGCGTAGTCGTGTTGCCGCTCGGGAAGAACGACGGCGCGAAGTAGAGCGCCGTGAACGAATACACGTAGAAGTCGAACCACTCGACGAGATTGCCCGACGAAGCGCCGACGATGGCAAAAATGCGGCGCCGTGTATCGTGCGCCGAGGCCACGGCGAATTGCGCGGTTTGGTCGTTCATGCTGATGTCTTTCCTTATTTAAACGAGGAGGACGGTCGTGACGCCGCCTTGATGTCGCGCGCCCGGCCCGACCGGCCGTCGCGGGTGAGCGGATTTTACATAGTTGAAAGCGGAAGATGGGATGTTGTCGAACGACCCTGATGAAAGCCCTGGGATGAAAGCCTTGAGCGCAAGCAGGGATCAATTGGCGCGGCAACAAAAGCGAAGCCCCCGCCAGGTGAGGGACCGGCAGGGGCTTTCCGGGTGACGCGAACCGCTCGGGCCGCGCTCAGGCGCGCTCAGATTCTCACCGAAGGCGGCACATACCGGCAGTCATAGCGCTTTCTGACGGTGCCGTTTTCGTCGACGCTCTCGAGGAACACGTCGAATTGCCACAAACGCGCCATGTGCTTGAGCACTTCGTCACTATCGGACGACAGATGGCGGTTATCGCTCATGAAATGCCGCAACGTGAGACTGCGGTCCCCACGCGTGTTGACGGCCCACACCTGAATGTTCGGTTCGCGGTGATGCATGTCGTACTGCCGCGACAGCGCCTGGCGCACGTACTGGTAGCCGCTATCGTCGTGAATCGCCGAGACTTCGAGCGCGTCGCGCATATCGTCGTCGAGCACCGAGAACAGGCGCATTTCGCGAATCAGATGCGGCGACAGATACTGCGCGACGAAGCTCTCGTCCTTGAAGTTGCGCATCGCGTAATGCAGCGCGGGCAGCCACGGACTGCCGGCCAGATCCGGAAACCATTTGCGGTCTTCGTCGGTCGGCGCTTCGCAGATGCGGCGAATGTCGCTCATCATCGAAAAACCGAGCGCATACGGGTTGATGCCGCTGTAATACGGCTTCGTGACCGGCGGCTGATAGACGACGTTGCTGTGCGAATGGAGAAACTCCATCATGAAGCCGTCTTCCAGCTTGCCCTGGTTGTACATCGTATTGAGCAGCGTGTAGTGCCAGAACGTGGCCCAACCTTCGTTCATCACCTGCGTTTGCCGCTGCGGATAGAAGTACTGACCGATCTTGCGCACGATGCGGATCACCTCGCGCTCCCACGGCTCGAGCAGCGGCGCGTTTTTCTCCGCGAAGTACAGGAGGTTTTCCTGCGGCTCGGGCGGATAACGCTCTTCGACCTCTTCGGGCAGCGGCGTATGGCGCGTGGGCAAGGTACGCCACAACTCGTTGACCTGCGACTGCAGATACGCCTCACGTTCGCGACGCGCGGCGAACTCTTTCTGGAGCGACAGCTTCTGCGGCCGCTTGTAGCGGTCCACACCGTAATTCATCAGCGCGTGGCACGAATCGAGCAGCTCCTCGACGCGATCGAGCCCATAGCGCTCCTCGCACTCCGCGATGTAGTTCTTCGCGTACACGAGGTAATCGATGATCGCGTGGGCGTCCGTCCACAAGCGGAACAGATAGTTGCCCTTGAAGAACGAGTTGTGGCCGTAGGCCGCATGCGCGATGACGAGCGCCTGCATCGTCATCGTGTTCTCTTCCATCAGATACGCGATGCAGGGATTCGAATTGATGACGATTTCGTACGCGAGCCCCATCTGGCCGCGACGATAGCTTTTTTCGGTCGCAAGGAAGTGTTTACCGAACGACCAGTGTCGGTAGTTCACCGGCATGCCGACGGACGCGTAGGCGTCCATCATCTGTTCGGCGCTGATGAGTTCGAGCTGGATCGGATACACGTCGAGTTCGTATTGCTCCGCAACACGGGCAATATGCGAGTCGTACTCTTCGATTAATTCGAAGGTCCAGTCGGACGGGCACGGCAGAGGCCGTCTATCGGCTATGTTCATACGGACTTCCCTTTGCCCCTCGAGGGGGCGTTCCGGTGTGTCCCGTGCCGCAGCATCGCGGACTGCTCCGGCGCGAGCGGCTCCCGTGCTGGCCGCTCCAGCCTCGGCATGCCCCGACTGTTGCTGCGGCACGCCTTGGTAGCGCTGCGGTGCGTCATACGACGGGCTGCCTCAAGTCGCACGACTCGCCGCGCGCCTCGTCGCTCACGTGCTTCAGGGATAACCGGCGTTCTATCACGAAGTCGCCGCCTGCTTCTCGAACAACTCGCGAAAGACCGGATAAATATCGGCCGCGGTTTCGACCTTCTTCATCGCCATATGCGGTTGCGATAGCGCCAGTTGCGCGTATTCGAGCCACAGATTCTGCTCTTCGGGCGTCACCTGAATATACGCAAAATACCGCACCTTATCGAGGATGTCATCCGAGAGTATCTTGCGGCACTTCGGCGAGTCGTCGGTCCAGTTGTCGCCATCGGAAGCCTGTGCCCCGTAAATGTTCCATTCAGCCGGCGAGTAGCGCTCGTCCATGACCTTGCGCATCAGTTCGAGCGCGCTCGACACCACGGTGCCGCCGCTTTCGGTCGAGTGGAAGAAGGTGTCTTCGTCGACTTCCTCGGCGCGGGTATGGTGGCGAATGAACACCACTTCGATGCGCTCGTAGTTACGCTTCAGGAACAGGTACAGCAGGATGAAGAAGCGCTTGGCGAGATCCTTGCGCTGCTCGTCCATCGAGCCGGACACGTCCATCAGGCAGAACATGACCGCCTGGCTCGACGGCGTGGGCTGCTTCACGCGATTCACGTAGCGCAGATCGAACGGATCGATAAACGGAATCCGCCAGATGCGTCCTTTCAGATGGTGGATGTCGTCTTCGAGCAGCTTGATTTCTTCGCGGCGATCGGCGGGATCGGCCTTCAGTTCCTCGAGCTGCCGCTCCATCTCATGCAACTGGTTGACGAGCGGCGCGCCGAGCGCGATGCGCCGGCCAAGCGCGCTGCGCAGCGAACGCACCACGTCGATGTTGTTCGGCGTGCCCTCGGCGGCCCAGCCCGCGCGAACGCTTTTCCACGTTGGCACAGCCATCAGATGGGTTTTGACGAGACGCGGCAGTTCGAGATCGTCGAAGAAATACTGCATGAACTCTTCGCGGCTCAGCTCGAACACGAAGTCGTCCTGACCCTCGCCCTCGTTGCTGGCCTGACTGCCTCCACCGCCGCCGCCCCCGCCTTGCGGGCGCTGGATCTTGTCGCCGCGGATGTAGTCCGAGTTGCCGGGATGCACCATCTCGCGCCGGCCGCCCGGTCCGTGACGGAACGACGGCTCCGCGATGTCCTTGCGCGGAATGGTGATGCTCTGGGTGTTCTGGATGTCCTTGATGCTGCGATCGCGCACCGCCTCCGAAACGGCGCGACGAATATAGTTTTTGACGCGGCGCAAAAAGCGCTCGCGATTCGCAATGCTCTTGTTCTTGCCTGCCAACCTGCGGTCGATGATTTGATGAAGCACGCCCGGTCTCCCGTCCCATGCAACCGCGATCCGCTGCGGCCGCACCAATATTTCGGGTGTGCGAGACGCCCGCCACGCAGCGCAATGCTATGCGGCTTGCGCCTCGCCGGTTGCCCGTACGGCCAGGCCATACGGGCGGCACACCATAAGTATCACGCGAGCGTCATGACGACTTGCGCACGCGCAGATACCAGTCGCACAGCAAGCGCACCTGCTTCGGCGTATAGCCCTTCGCCACCATGCGATTGACGAAGTCTTCGTGCTTGCGCTGCTCTTCGGCCGAGCCCTTCGCGTTGAACGAGATCACCGGCAAGAGCTCTTCCGTGTTCGAGAACATCTTCTTTTCGATCACGACGCGCAGCTTCTCGTAGCTGATCCATGCGGGGTTCTTGCCCGCATTCGCAGCACGCGCACGCAGCACGAAGTTCACGATCTCGTTGCGGAAGTCCTTTGGATTGCTGATGCCCGCGGGCTTCTCGATCTTCTCCAGTTCGGCGTTCAATGCGGCACGGTCGAAGCTTTCGCCGGTGTCGTGGTCGCGGAACTCCTGATCCTGGATCCAGAAGTCCGCGTACGTGACATAGCGGTCGAAAATGTTCTGACCATACTCCGAGTACGACTCCAGATACGCCGTCTGAATCTCCTTGCCGATGAACTCCGCGTAGCGCGACGCGAGCACGTCCTTGATGAACGACAGATACTTCTGTTCGGTTTCCGGTGGGAACTGCTCGCGCTCGATCTGCTGTTCGAGCACGTACATCAGATGCACCGGATTGGCCGCGACCTCGGTCGAGTCGAAGTTGAACACGCGCGACAGAATCTTGAACGCGAAGCGGGTCGACACACCGGTCATGCCTTCGTCGACGCCCGCGAAATCGCGGTACTCCTGGTACGACTTCGCCTTCGGGTCGGTGTCCTTCAGATTCTCTCCGTCGTAGACCTGCATCTTCGAGAACAGGCTCGAGTTCTCCGGCTCCTGCAAGCGCGTGAGCACGGACATTTGCGCCATCATCTTCAGCGTGCCTGGCGCGCAGACCGCGTTGTACAGCGACGAGTTGCGCAGCAGCTTCTCGTAGATCTTGACCTCTTCGCTATAGCGCAGGCAGTACGGCACCTTGACGACGAAGATCCGGTCGAGCAGCGCCTCGTTGTTTCGGTTGTTGCGGAACGCCTTCCATTCCGATTCGTTCGAGTGCGCGAGAATGATGCCGTCGAACGGAATCGCACCGAACCCTTCCGTGCCCTTGAAGTTGCCTTCCTGGGTCGCGGTGAGCAGCGGGTGCAACACCTTGATCGGCGCCTTGAACATTTCGACGAATTCGAGCATGCCCTGATTGGCGAGGCACAGGCCTCCCGAATAGCTGTAGGCGTCGGCGTCGTCCTGCGCGTACTGTTCGAGCTTGCGGATGTCGACCTTGCCGACCAGCGACGAGATGTCCTGGTTGTTCTCGTCACCCGGTTCGGTCTTCGAGATACCAATCTGACGAAGAATCGACGGATAGCGGCGCACCACGCGGAACTTGCGGATGTCGCCGTTGTACTCATGCAGGCGCTTGACCGCCCACGGACTCAGGATACTTTTCAGGTAGCGGCGCGGAATGCCATATTGCTCTTCGAGGATCGGGCCGTCTTCCTCGTAATCGAACAGCCCGAGCGGCGATTCGTTGACGGGCGAGCCCTTGATCGCATAGAACGGCACGCGTTCCATCAGTTGCTTCAGACGTTCCGCGATCGACGACTTGCCGCCGCCGACCGGTCCCAGCAGATACAGGATCTGCTTCTTTTCTTCGAGCCCCTGGGCCGAGTGCCGGAAGTAGGCGACCACCTGCTCGATCACCTCTTCCATTCCGTAGAACTCGCGGAATGCGGGGTAGACCTTGATGACCTTGTTCGCGAAGATCCGCGATAAGCGCGGATCGTTGCGGGTGTCGATCTGTTCCGGTTCCCCGATTGCCGTCAACATGCGTTCGCCAGCCGTGGCGTACGCGGCGGGATTGTCTTTGCAGAGCGCGAGATACTCCTCGAGCGAGAGCTCATCCTCCCGTGTTTTCTCGAAGCGGGTCGCGAAACTGCTGTAGATATCCATGCTACCTCCTCGCCGAAGTCTGGAGCGATGTCGTGCGCGGCGCGCTATTCGGAAACGACATCGCTCGAATTCATCCTAATCCCTTTTAAATTTTTTTTCACGAACTACGTTGCGAAACCGCGCCGTAGCCGCCCTGCCACAGTCCTCCACTTGGAAACAAAGTTTCGACCATCTACAATTTCCCGCTCGCGCTGTAGCGAGTCACCTCCTCTGTTGCTCCGCTGTACTGCTGCTTTCTTCAACACCGCATCGCTATTCAGTGCTCCTGTACGACATCGCTATACCGCTGCATCGCGCCCTGTCGCCGCGTGGGTAATGCACGTACCGTACCTGCACCTTCACCCCGCCATAAAAGAGCGGCCGTCTGCGCACGCACACTTCGTCGTAACAAGCGGGCACGCGATGGGTTTTCGCTGGCCGCCGCTCTCATAGATGTATACGGAAAAACGAGGCGAAGTTGCAACAAAGCGTTCGAACAGGTTAACGACTCAAAGGCCGCCACCCTTTCGCATTAGCCAAAATAAAAACGGCCGCCCTCGGGCAGCCGTCTGCGATGTTGCGTCGTAATTTGTGTAACGACCGCCGCTCGATCAGTCAGGTCAATTCGATTTCCACTTCACCGAGCCCGTCGATATGACCGCGCACGATGCCCGGCTCGTCGATCTTGTGCGCACCGACATACGAACCCGTGGTCAAGGTCCAGTCGCGCTCGATCGTGATGCCCATCGCCGCGCAATGGTTGACGAACCACACGAGCAGCTCGCGCGGATCGCCCGCCGGATTGCCGGTCACCTCCGGCAGCAGCGAATGGCCGTTCAAACTCAGCTCCAACTCCGGCGACACGAAGTCGAAGCCGCGCGCAAGGCTCGCGTAGACGGCCGGATGTCCGGTAACCAGCGCGCCGTTGTTCTGCGCATCGGCCAATTGCGCGAGCGGTGCGACGTTCGGCCATTCGGCAAAGCGGCTGTCGACGATCTCGATGGCCGGCAGCACGGCGCCGAGCTTCGACAGCACCTCGTCGCGCGCATACGCCTGGGCGCGCGGCTCGATCGTCACATCGAAGCGGAACGCGATCTCGAGTTCGACCAACACGCGAAAGAATCTCTCATGCGCGAGCCGCGCCGGCGACGGCACCACCAGCGAGGCTGGAATCGGCGCGCCCGAAGCCGCGCCGCCCGGCGACTTCGCGCCGATCTTCCACGCGCCGGTCGTCTCGCCGAGACCCGCGATCACGGCCTGCTGGATAGCGTAGGCGGTCGCCGCATCGGGCGGCAGGCTGTCGGGTGCGGGCGCATCGATCGGACGATGCTGACGGCGCGCCTCGACGAGGTGTTGCGCAAGGTCGTATCGCGTCATGTCGGTTCTTTGTGGCTGGCGCATGGCAGGGATTCACAGGGCTTGGCGATAGGGAGGAGCCGCCCGTTCGAGGTGCGGGTGGGCGCGCCCCGTGCAGACGGACCGGGGCCGTGCCCGTCAATGTACCGGATCGCAGCGCGTGACGGTAAAAGGCAACGGCGCGCAAACGTTAAATCGTGTGCACACCCTAAAAAAATCCGCGGATGCGGAAGCTCCTGCCCATGTGCACGTCGACCTGAGCGATCTCAGAACGTCTCCCATTCCTGATCGCCACCGGCCGTCGCCGCGGACCGGGCCGCCGCGTGCACGGGTGCGGCCGGCGCCTGCGGCGCGACAGCGGCTGTGGCTTTGGCTGTGGCCGGGATCGATGCTCTCGCCGGCGCGGCCGGCTGCACCGAGCCACGCGCGAGCTTGCGCGGGCGCGTGGCGATCGGGCTCGGGGAAGCCACGCGCTTCGGTGCAGCGGGCGCCCCCGCTTCGTGAGCCCCGCGGCCGCTGTCGTCGACCTGGAACACGGCAACCACGCTGCGCAGCCGGAGCGCCTGCTCCTCGAGCGACGACGCCGCGGCCGCCGCTTCCTCGACGAGCGCCGCGTTCTGCTGTGTGACCTCGTCCATCTGCGTGACCGCGCGCGCGACCTGGTCGATGCCGCCGCTCTGCTCCTCCGACGCCGCCGCGATCTCGCCCATGATGTCGGTCACGCGCTGCACCGCGCCGATGATTTCGCTCATCGTGCGGCCGGCCTCATCGACGAGCGCGGAGCCCGAGTGCACGCGTTCGACCGAGGTATCGATCAGCTCCTTGATCTCCTTGGCCGCCGCCGAAGAACGCTGCGCGAGGCTGCGCACCTCGCCCGCGACGACCGCGAAGCCGCGCCCGTCCTCGCCGGCACGCGCCGCCTCGACCGCCGCGTTCAGCGCGAGGATGTTGGTCTGGAACGCGATGCCCTCGATGATCGAGATGATGTCGGCGATCTTCGCCGAGCTCTGGTTGATTTCGCCCATCGTGCCGACCACCTGGCCGACCACCGCGCTGCCCCGGTTGGCGATCTCCGACGCGTTGGCGGCGAGCGCGCTGGCCTGGCGGGCGTTGTCCGCGTTCTGGCGCACGGTGCCGGTCAGCTGCTCCATGCTCGACGCGGTTTCCTGCAGCGCGGACGCCTGCTCCTCGGTCCGCGACGACAGGTCGATGTTGCCCGCTGCAATCTGCCGCGTCGCGGTCGCGATCGACTCGCTGCCGCCACGCACGCTCCGCACCGTTTCGGTGAGGCTGTGCTGCATTCTGGCGATTCCTTCGAGCAGTTGCCCCATTTCGTCGCGCGACGTCACGACCACCGGACGGCGCAAATCGCCGGCCGCGATCGCGTCGAAATGGCCGAGCGCTTCGCCGAGCGGACGCGCGATCGCGCGGCTCAGCGTCAGATACGACAGGGCCGCCGCGATCACGCCGACCACCAGCGCGCCGATGCTGACGATGCGGAACGTCTCGAAGTTGCTCTGCGCGGAGTTATAGCCCTGGCTGGCCGAATTGAACTGGAACTTGCGCAGTGCATCGTCGGCGCCGACGAGGTCATTGAACACGACCTGCAGATTCTTCGCATCCTCGATCAACCTGGTCTGATCGTTCGCCGTGATCGCCGCCGCGAACGCGTCGAGCTTCTGACGCAGTGCGTTGCGCTTCGCGGCGACGTCCTGCGCGAGCCGCTCTTCGTCCGCGCCGCGCGGCAGCTCCAGATATTTCTTCCACCACATCTCGGACTGGCCGCTGAGCATGCGCGCGCGCTCGAGCGTCGATGCCGCATCCGGCGTGCCAGCCTGGAACGCGGCGCGGTCGAGCGCGAGGCGTTCGCGCGCCACGTACATTTCCGCATTGCCGACGTTCACCGCGCTCGGCATCGCGTCGGTGAAGGTGCTCATATAGGCGTCGTTCGAACGGCTCATGCCGACCAGACCGAAAACGCTGATCGCAACGAGCAGCGCGGCGAGGAACGCCATCGTGAGACCGATTCGCGCCTTGATCGTGATGCCTTTATTCAACATGCTTGGTCCTGTGTTCTGTACTGACGGAGAGGTTGCCTGCGCAGCATTGGGCGGCGTGTTTGTTTTTTTGGTCCGGCGTTTTTGAGTGAACGCTCTAATCCCGTTTACGGCAACACTCAGGAAGACTTGAAGCATTTAAAACGTCTGAAGAATGACGTTGAAAGACGTTGAAAGAGGATTGATTGGAGACGGTGCAGTCGCGCGCGTTTGGGGCGACGCCGATGGACTTGTCAAAGCACGAGTTTTGAGGTATGCGGCGGGGCTGGGGTTGTGGGACGAGCGGGGAGAGTCGCTCGGCGCGGTGGCGCGGTGGCGCAGTGGCGCAGCGGTTCGATCAGGCAGCGGGCGAGCGCGCTCACGCCGCGACGGCTTCAGGCGAAAGCCTCGACCTCGGCGCTGGTGGGAATCGACGGCTGCGCGCCTGCGCGCGTCACCGATAACGCGGCGGCGCGCTGCGCGAAGCGGATTGCCGCTTCGACGCCCGCACCCTGCGCGAGTTGCGCCGCAAAGCCGCCGATGAAGGTGTCGCCGGCCGCGGTCGTGTCGACCGCCTCGACGTGCGGCGGATCGTACAGCGTCGCAGCCGCGCCTTCGAGCGCCGCGTGTACACCGCGCGCACCGAGCGTGACCAGCACGTTGCGCGCGCCGGCCGCGCGCAGCGCGGCGGCGGCCCGCGCGGCGTCGTCGGGCGAGTCGACGGGCAGGCCGCTCAGCGCGGCGGCCTCGATTTCGTTCGGAATGAGGTAGTCGATCAGCGGCAGCCAGTCGGCCGGCAACGGTCCGGTGGCGGGCGCCGGATTCAGGATCACGGTCTTGCCGAGCCGCCGCGCCTCCGCTAGCGCCGCGCGCACCGACTCGGGCGGCGTTTCGAGCTGGCAGACCACGACAGCGGCGGCGGCGAGCGTCGCTTGATGCCGCGCGATGGTCGCCGGTGTGACCTCGCCGTTGCTGCCCGCGACGATCACGATGGTGTTCTGGCTCGCGTCGTCGACGACGATCAGCGCGACGCCGCTCGGCTCTCTGCCGGTTTCGACCGCCGCGCAGTCGATGTGCTCCGCTTCGAGGCCCGCACGCAGTTGCGCGCCGTTCGCGTCGGCGCCGACGCAGCCGAGCATCGACACCTGCGCGCCGAGCCGCGCGGCCGCAACGGCCTGATTGCCGCCCTTGCCGCCCGCGACCTGCGCGAACGTGCGGCCGGCCAGCGTCTCGCCCGGCTGCGGCAGGCGCGGTGAACGCACCACGAGGTCCATGTTCAGGCTGCCGACCACCGTCACGCGTGCGCGCGCATCGTTGCTTGCCACTTGAATGTCCTCCGTTGCGCGGCGGGCGGCGTTGCTATCCCGCGCGCGCGTCGCCCGTACCACCCATCAAGCTGCCAGATCGCGCCGCGCGTCGCCCGCCCATGTCGCGGTGGATTCGCGCACGATCAGCCGCGGCGACACGACGTGCCGGCGCGCCGGCGCGCGCGCAGCATTGTTCGACGATGCCTCGGCGATCCGCTCGACCAGCGTCTGCGCGGCCTTGTCGCCGAGCGCGCGCACCGACTGCCCGACCGTCGACAGCGACGGAAACGTGAAGCGGCCCAGCTCGATATCGTCGAAACCGATGATCGAGCAGTCGCGCGGCACGCTGATATTGCGTTCAGCCGCCGCACGCAGGGCGCCGATGCCCATCATATCGTTGCCCGCGAAAATCGCCGACGGCCTGACCGTATCGAACAGCTTCGCGGCCGCGCGGTGTCCGCCCGCACCCGAAAAATCGCTTTCCACGATCGCATCGGCCGGTATCCCGATGCCGCACTCGGCCATCGCGCGAATGAAGCCGTGCACGCGCATCGCGCTGACCGCGGTATGCACTTGCCCCGTGATACAGCCGATCCGCACATGCCCGAGCTCCAGCAGATGCCGCGTGGCCAGATACGCGCCCCGCTCGTGATCGATCTGCACGAGGTCCGCGTCGACTCCTTCGATGTTGCGGTCCACCACGACGAGCGGTTCGCGCGAGTCGGCAAGCGTCTGCGCAAGGACCGCGTCGTCGCCGGCCGATGCGACGATTAGTCCGTCGATGCGCTTTTCCTGCAGCACCCGCAGGTAATTGCGCTGCTTCGCGGGATCGTCGTCGGAATTGCAGAAGAACACGCAGTAGCCGTTGCGCGCGCAGCCGTCCTCGATGCCGCGCGCGAGCTCGGCGAAATACGGGTTGGTGCTGTTCGGCACCACGAGTCCGATCGTCGCGGTCGCACGCGCCTTCAGCGAACGCGCTACCGCCGACGGCACGTAGTGCAGTTGACGGATCGCGTGTTCGACTTTCGCGCGCACATCGGCCGACACCGGCCGCGAGTTGTTCACGACATGCGATACCGTCGTGAACGACACACCCGCCACGGCCGCTACATCCTTGATCGTCGCCATAACTTGTTGTTCTCCCGTTGACCTGAGCTGGTGCTTCGGCACCGACCCGGATCCCATGCAAAACCGTTACGGTCTGTCGTTCGCTCCGGCCGCGCCGCCTCGCGACCCGCCGGACGTCCCCATCGAGGACAGACCACACTCATTCGTCGCTGCGCGGCAGCGCATGCCTCAGACGCGTTTGCGGCGGCTGCGGTACGTGTCGAGCACCACCGCCACCACGATCACCGCGCCGGTGATCATGCGCTTGGTCGGCTCGTTCGCACCGATCTGCGCAAGGCCTGCCGCCAGCACCGAAATGATCAGCACGCCGAAGAACGTGCTGATTACCGAACCGCGCCCGCCCATCAGACTCGTGCCGCCGATCACGACGGCCGCGATCACCTGCAACTCCAGGCCGACGCCCGCGTTCGGATCGGCCGCCTCGAGCCGCGAGATCTGGAACAGCGCCGCGAGTCCCGACAGCGCGCCCATCAGCGCGAACACGATCACCTTGTACGGCCGCGGATTGACGCCCGCGAGCCGCACCGCTTCCTCGTTGGTGCCGATGCCGACCAGATAACGGCCGAACACCGTGCGCGTCAGCACCAGCTGCGCGACCACCATCACCGCGACCGCGATCAGGAAGGCCGGCGAGATGCCGAGCGCGATCGGGTTCGACAGAAAATCGAACGCGTCGCCGATATACGCGGTGCGCGAATTGGTCATCTGATACGCCATGCCGCGCGCCGCCTCGAGCACACCGAGCGACACGATGAACGACGGAATCCGCCAGCCGACCGTCACCGCGCCGGTCACGGTGCCGGTCAGCGCCGCGACCGCGACTCCGAGCAGCGCACCCGCGGCCGGCCCCCAGCCCCACTTCAGCGTCACCACGCTGACGACCGACGCCCCGAGCGCGAGTACCGACCCCACCGACAGATCGATTCCCGCGATGATCAGCACGAAGGTCATGCCGACCGACATCACGACGAGATCCGGAATCTGGTTGGCGATCGTGCTGAAGGTGTCGTAGGTCAGAAAGTGCGAACTCAGCAGCGAGAACAGCACGATCATCGCGAGCAGCGCGCCGGCCAGACCGAGGTAGTTCGAAAAGCCGAGCCGCGTGCCGGCCGGCTTGCCGCTCGCGAGCGGCGCCGATGGGTCGGCGGGCGCGGTCGCGAGCGGCGCGTCCGGCGCGCCAGCCTGCTGGCCGCCCTGCTTTTCGCCCTGTTTGACTCCCGCCGCGTCGCGCCACGATTGATCGGTCATCACAGACTCCCTGCTTCGTTGGCGGTGTGCGTGTGCAGGAGCGCTTCGCGGCCCCGGTAGCCGGCGAACGCGGACGCGAGCAGCGCATCCTGGCTCCAGTTCGCCCGCTCGAACACGCCTGTCATACGGCCCGCGGACATCACGCCGATCCGGTCGCAGATCAGCATCAGCTCGCGCAGATCGCTCGACACCATGACGAGCGCGCGACCCTCGCGAGCGAGCGCGCCCATCAGGCCGTAAATATCGAATTTCGCGCCGACGTCGATGCCGCGCGTCGGTTCGTCGAACAACAGCACGCGACAGTCACGTGCGAGCCAGCGGCCAATCACGACTTTCTGCTGGTTGCCGCCCGACAGCTCGCCGACGACCTGCGCGGGCCCCGAGCTGCGAATGCGCATCGCGGCGATCTGCTTGCGCGCGAGCGCGTTCTCGCGCTTCGCGTCGAGCACGCCGTGGGCCGCGACGCTGCCGAGATTGCCGAGCGATATGTTGGCTGCGACCGGTTGCGGCAGCAGCAGGCCTTCGCCCTTACGGTCTTCGGTGATCAGCGCGATGCCCGCGCGCACCGCGTCCGCCGGCGAGTCGATCCGCACCGGCGTGGGCGGCGCGCCCGGCGTCGCGGCGAGCGACACGCTGCCGCCGTCCTTCGGATCGGCGCCGTAAATGAGCCGCATCAGCTCGGTGCGGCCCGCCCCGATCAGGCCGCTCACGCCGAAAATCTCGCCTGCGCGCACCTCGAACGACACGTCGCGCACGACCTTGCCGCGCGCGAGACGCTCCACTTTCAGGAGCGGCGCGCCGATGTTGCGTTCGCCGAGATCGATATGCTCGCCGAGTTCGCGCCCGACCATCGAGGTGACGATCTGCTCGCTCGTCAGGTTCGCCATCGCGTCGACCTGCACGAGGCGGCCGTCGCGCAACACGGCGACCCGTTCGGCCACGCGTGCCAGCTCCTCGAGCCGGTGCGAGATATACACGAGCGCAACGCCGCGCGCCTTGAGCCGATCGATCTGCTCGAACAGCAGATCGACCTCGCGCGCGGTCAGCATCGCGGTCGGTTCGTCGAGGATCAGCACGCGGCAGTCGCCGATCAGGTTGCGGGCGATCTCGACCATCTGCTGATGACCAATGCCGAGTTCGCCGACCAGCGTGCCGGGATCGATCGCATCGAGCCCGACCTGCGCCATCGCCTCGCGCGCGTTCTCGCGCAGCCTGCGGCGATCGATCCAGCCGAAGCTGAACGCGCCCGCGCGCGGCAGCCGGTTCAGGAACAGGTTCTCGGCAACCGACAGCGTGGGCAGCAGATTCAACTCCTGCATCACCATACGCACGCCGAGCGCCTCGGCCTCGGTGCGGCTCGCGGGTGCGTACGGCGCGCCGGCAAGCCGCATCGTGCCGGCGCTCGGCTCGACCAGCCCGCCGATGATCTTCGACAGCGTGCTCTTGCCCGCGCCGTTCTCGCCGGTCAACGCCAATACCTCGCCCGCCCGCAGCGACAGCGACACGTCGGCGAGCACCGGTTCCGCATAGGTCTTGCCGATACCGCTGACGGTCAGCACGACAGGCAAGGCGTCGTGGTCGTTTGAATCCATCGCGCTCCTGGTTGCATGGCGCTTACAGCGCCTTCGTGGCGCACCGGCGGCCCGCGGCGCGTGCCGCACGGCGAGCCGCGCCCGGCCGCCACGAGTCATGCCGGCCCACTGCGCGGAATACGCAGGTGCTCATGGCCGCGCTTCCTCTCACCGCGCGAACCGCCGTCATGACGCTTGTCTCTGGAATTAACGGCGGCGCGGTGGGATTCTTGAGCGTTCGTTGAATAAAAACGAAAGCCGGGCGCCGCGCACTTACTTCAGGGTCTCCTTCGTCACCAGAACGACCGGCGTTTCGACGACGCCCGACAATTGCGACTGCTTCCTGTTTTCGCTCAACGCCTTCAAGGCGGTATCGATGCCGAACACGGCCTGCTTCGCCGCGAACTGGTCGGCGGTGGCGAGCACGCGGCCGTCCTTCAGCATCGGATGGATCGCGCCGATGTTGTCGTAGCCGACCACCAGCACCTTGCCCTGCTTGCCGGCCGCACGCACGGCCGACACCGCGCCGATCGCCATGTTGTCGTTGCCGGCGAGCAGCGCCTTCAGGTTCGGATACTCGTTGAGCATCGCCGAGGCGACCGCGTTGCCCTTGTCGATTTCCCATTCGCCCGACTGCACCGACACGATCTTTGCGCCGACGGCCTGCATTGCGTCCTTGAAGCCCGCGGTGCGTTGTTGCGCGTTGGTGGTGGTCGACACGCCCTCGATGATGCCGACCTCGTCGCCGGCCTTCAGGCGTTTCGCGAGGTAATCGCCGACCATGCGCGCGCCCTTGCGGTTGTCGGGGCCGACGAACGGCACGTTCAGGTCTTTCGACTTCAACACGTCCTGATCGAGCCGGTTGTCGATGTTGACGACGATGATGCCCGCGTCGACCGCCTTCTTGACGACCGGCACGAGCGCCTTCGAGTCGGCCGGCGCGAGCACGATCGCGTCGACCTTCGAGACGATCATCTGCTCGACGATGCGGATCTGGCCGGCCGTGTCGGTTTCGTCCTTGATGCCGTTGGTGATCAGGTCGAACTTGTCGGGGTTGTGCTTCTGATAGTCCTTCGCGCCGTTCTCCATGGTCAGGAAGAACTCGTTGGCGAGCGACTTCATCACGAGCGCAACTTTCGGCTTATGCGGCGCGTTCTGCGCGTAGGCAGCGGGAAAAGGCAGGATGGCGGAGGCGGTGGCGAGAACTGCGGCAGCAAGAATGCGACGGCGGGTTCGATGGCTCATGCGAATCTCCTGGTTTTCAGGCTCGATGGCGAGCCGTATTTTTTGTGATGCGCAAACGTTTGCGATCGCTATTCTCGATGCAAGCCTTTCGGAATGTCAACGAATCGCGGTGTTGCAATGCACCGGCGCGCAGCCTCCGTGGCGCCGCGATGCGCTCGATCGATCCGGGCAGCGTGTGGCAAGGGTCGCTCGCTCGGTCCGTGCAGTCGATATCGCCTGTGCGCCGCACGCGGCGCGACGCACAGGCCGCTTATGCTGGCCTGGGATCGCGCGCGCCGCAAGGGAAACCGCGAGGAAATTGAGCGATGCGCCCGCTACAGCCAGCCGGCCTTGCGAAAACGCCGGTACAACACGAAGTCGATCGCCAGCATCACCAGCAGAACGACCGGATAGCCGTACCTGAAATGCAGCTCGGGAATGCGCTCGAAGTTCATCCCGTAGATGCCGGCGATCATCGTCGGCACCGCGAAGAGTGCCGCGAACGAGCCGAGCCGCTTGGTGATCTCGCTCTCGGCGAGCGAGATCATGCCGAGGTTCACCTGCACCGCCGTGACGACGATTTCCCGCCGCCCCTCGATGGTTCTGACGATCCGGTCGAGGTGGTCGTAGACGTCGCGGAAGTACGCCTGCATGCCTGCGCAGATGCTCGGAATGCGCCCGCCCGTCAGTTTGCCGATTGCTTCCTGCAGCGGCACGATATGGTGCTGCAGGGTCACGAGCCGGCGCTTCATCGTGTACAGGTCCTCGATGATCGCGCGCGAGGCGGCCGAATCGTTCTTGTCGAAAATGCGGTCCTCGAGCGTTTCGAGCTCGGCGCTCATCGCCTCGATGACCGGGAAATAACGGTCGACCACGTCGTCGAGCAGCGCGTACAGCACGAACCCGGAGCCCTCCTTCAGCAGGTGCGGCTCGCGCTCGCAGCGTGCCCGCACACTCTGAAAACCGGTGCGCGTGCCGCGGCGCACCGACAGCGCATAGTTGGTGCCGACGAACACCGCCACTTCGCCGATCAGGAGTTCGCCCTGGTCGTCCAGCTCGACGGTGTGCATCACGGTAAAGAGCGAATCGCCGTACTCCTCGATTTTTGGGCGCTGATGACCATGTTGCGCGTCTTCGATCGCGAGCTCGTGCAGATTGAACTCGTCTTTCATCACCGCGAGTTCGTCAGGGTCCGGATCTTTCAGCGCGACCCAGACGAAGCACTCGGGCCGCGCGATGTAGTCGCTGATGCTGTCGATATCGATGTCAGCGAGTTTCCGGCCGTCCTGATAGGCGGCGCAATTGATCAGCATGTTCGGATTACCTTGATACGGAAGCAGACCGCGCCGCTCTCTGGCGAAAGCTTCGCGTAAGACGGGCGCCGGGTCTCGGGTGCACGGACAAGCACGCTTGCAGACGGCTTGCATCAGCCGCCATGTTAAGGCGCGATGGGGAAGCTGCGCGTATCCGATTGTTAATGAACGCCGCGCCACTTGCGTGGCGCGGCGTTCTTCTTCATGATCGCTGCAAAGGCAGCCGCACGATCAAGGAGACTGCGATGTGGTATTTCACCTGGATTCTCGGCGTGGGTGTGGCGCTCGGCTTCGGCATCATCAACGTGTTGTGGCTCGAGACCAACGGCAAGTTCGCGCGCGACCCGCGTCCCGATGCCGCCGCGCCGCAGGAGGACAAGCCGGCGTGAGTTTGCTGGTTTTCTTTTGTGGTCACGCGGGCACGGGCAAAACGACGCTTGCAAAAATGCTGCTCGGCCCGCTCATGAAAGCGAGCGGCTCCCCCTTCTGCCTGCTCGACAAGGACACGCTGTACGGCCGCTACAGCGCGGCCGCGATGGGCCTGCTAACCGGCGATCCGAACGATCGCGACAGCCCCCTGTTCCTCCAGCATCTGCGTGAGCCCGAGTATCGCGGCCTCATCGACACCGCGCGCGACAATCTCGAACTCGGCGTCAGCGCGTTGATCGTCGGCCCGCTCTCGCGCGAGGTGCGCGAGCGGCGTCTGTTCGACCATGCGTGGCTGGGGGTCGCGCCGGACGTGCAGCTGCGCGTCGTGTGGGTGCAGACGTCGGACGAAGTGGCGCGGCAGCGGATCGTCGCGCGCGCCGATCCCAACGATGCGTACAAGCTCGCGCACTGGGACGACTACCGGCAGCGCCGCTTCGTGCCGGGCGGCGCGAGCCGCAAAGGTCTGCTGTGGTTCGACAATACCGCGCCGGCGCCGGCGGACTACGAAACGCTCGTTGCGCGGATCGTGGCTCAGTGACAGCCGCCCTTCGAGCGGCGCCGCCAGCGACCGGCGCGTGATCACGACCTGAACCTCAAACCGTCGCCATCGCTTCCAGCGACCGCCCTTCGTACAGCTTGCCGAAGCGGTTCGCGAGGAAATCGCCGAGCGCTACCTGCTCCTGACGCACGAAGCCCTTGTGCGGCAGTTTGCGCTCGCGGAACAGATCGAGCACCGCGCACATCGCGCCGGCCGTCGTGATCTGGATCGCGCTCATCGGCACGCCGCACACGGTCTTCGCGAAGATCTTGCGCGTGAACACCTCCTGCACGAGCTGGGCGTCGCGCATGCCGCTCACCGTGATGAACACGAGCACGACGTCTTGCGCGGTCGACGGCACCGAGCGGCGCATGATGGTCTTCAGCGTATCGCGGTCGCTCGACAGACGCAGATCTTCCAGCAGGAACTGCATCAGGTTGCGATGACCCGGATAGCGCACCGACTTGTAGTCGAGCGATTCGACGCGGCCCGACAGCGTCTCGCACAGCGTGCCCAGCCCGCCCGACGTGTTGAATGCTTCGTACTCGGTGCCGTCGAGCGAGAAATGCTCGAGACCTTCGAGCGGCTGCACCCATTGCGTGCGGCCGTCGCGGATCGCCTCGCACGGCTGGCAGTACTCGTTGATCAGGCCGTCGACGCTCCACGTCAGGTTGTACTTCAGGGCGTTGGTCGGGAACTCGGGCAGCGCGCCGACGCGCATCTTCACGTCGCGGATTTCCGTGAAGCGGTTCGCTAGCTCGTGCGCGGCAATGCCGATGAAGCCCGGCGCGAGACCGCACTGCGGCATGAAGGCGTGATCGGCGTCGTCGGCGATCGCACGGATCGCGTGCGTCGCGCGCACGTCCTCGGTCAGATCGAAGTAATGCACGCCCGCGCCCTTCGCGGCCGATGCGACGTTGACCGCGAGGTAGTACGGCAGCGCGTTGATCAGCACGTCGAAGCCCTCGATCGCGGCGCGCAGCACGGCGGCGTCGGCGGAATCGATGCGGCGCGTCGGAATGCCCTGGGCAGCTAGCTTGTCGAGCGCGTGCTGATCGCGGTCGAACGCGACGACTTCATAGTCGCCCGTCTCGCGCAACATATGGGCAATGGTGTGACCGATCAGACCTGCGCCAACGATCGCTACTTTCATCTGCTTCTCCTTGTTATGCGTGCCGTTTCCGGGCTTGAAAAGTGAGCCGCGCGTGGCACGCGGCGCCTGCGGGCCGAACCCTTCGACGACAGTGTAGGAAGAAGCAAAAACAGTTCATACGCGCAAAATGCTGCGCTATGACCATCAGATTCGACGTTCCGACGAACCGGTCGAACGATTAGTCGAAAAACCGTAAACAAGACGTCAACGCGGAACTCGCGAAGCAGCGCGGACTCACACCGTGCCGCGGTCGATCTTGCGCGCGAGGATGATCGACGTCGTGGTCCGCTCGACACCTTCGAGCCCGCCGATCTGATCGAGCAGATCGTTGAGCCGTTCCGGCGAATCGGCGCGCAGCCATGCCACGTAGTCGAACTCGCCGCTCACCGCGCACAGCAGCTGCACTTCGGGCATTTTGCCGAGGCGCTTCTGGACGGCCGCCCCGTGCTTCGGCGCGATGATGATGCCGACATACGCCACGATGCTCGAATCGAGTACGTCCTGGCCAAGCCGCACGCTGTAGCCGGCAATCACGTTGCTGCGTTCGAGCCGCGCGATGCGGGCGATCACGGTCGTGCGCGCCACGCCGAGCTGGCGCGCGAGATTCGCGACACTTTCACGCGCGTTGGCTTGCAGCAATGCAACGAGGTTGCGGTCGAGGTCGTCGAGCTGATCGAGGCGCGGAGGTCTCATCGGAGGGAAAAGGAAGTTGGTCCGGAATGTCGCGGATTATCGCGCGTCCGCGCGGCCAGCGGCGCTGTGTCAAGGGGTGCGGCAACAGGAGCGAAGCACACGGTGGGACGGGGGCGGGGCAATGGATCGGGGCGAACGCCGCAAACGCGCGAGCCGTTTCCCGTTCGTTTCTGTTGTAAGCGTTTGTCGCACAGGAATCGGATTGGACGAATATCGTGTTACTAATAGCGGCGACAGCCGAACGCGGCAGCCGCGTCGCCGCGTGCCGGGTCTCGATACGCACAGACATCAGGAGTTTCGATGAAAAAAGCACTGGTTTTGCTGGCTACGGCCGTTTCGATGGGCGGCGCTTTCGCCCAAACCGCCGCGCCGGCCGCGGCGCCGGATACGGCCCAGTCGGCCTCGGCGGCCAAGGCCGGCCACGAACGCAACGTCGAAGACCGCATCGCTTATCTGCACTCGCAACTGCAGATCACCCCCGCGCAGGAGGCGCAATGGAAGACGTTCGCCGACGTCATGCGCAGCAACGGCGAGACGATGAGCCAGCTGTTCCAGCAGCGCAAAGAGGCCACCAACGTGAGCGCGCTCGACGACATGAAACAGTACGCAACGATTGCGCAAGCGCACGCGGACGGCATGAAGAAGCTCGTCGATGCGTTCGAGCCGCTGTATAGCAGCCTGTCGCCGGAGCAGAAGAAGCTTGCCGACGTGACGTTCCACCGGGGCGGCCCCGAGGGGGCTCATCATCGCGGCCACCATGGCAACGGCGGCAAGGCCGCGGCCGAAGCCGCAAGTGACGCGACCGCGAAGCCGTAACGCAAGAGCGCGCCCGCCGCGCACATTGCCGCCTTGCGGGCGCGGTTCCGCTCGGACGTCATCGATTTCGACCGCACCGCTCCTCAGCCTCGCAAAACGCCCCGGCCGCTCCATGCATCTGGCATGATTCGGTTGCGCAGTGCCGGGACTGGCTATCCGTCCCGGCGGCCCGGCACACGATCGCCTCAGCGCTACGCCTCCCTCTAACTTCCCCCCCGCTTCATGACCGAACTCAGGAATCTCGATCTGCGTGACGATCCGCACGCTCAACGCGTCGTCAAGGACGAAACGGTAAGCGTCGAATTCGCCGCCGCCGAAGGCCAGTTGATGAGCCTCGAAGGCCCGAACCGCTACGTGCGCGGCGACGCGCTGATCACCGGCTCGACCGGCGACCGCTGGGTCGTGTCGCGCGAGCGTTTCGACGCGAAGTACGTGCCCGCCGATGCCGCGCTCGCGCACGGCGAACCCGGTGCCTATCGCAACCGCCCGGCGGTCGTGCTGGCTCGCCGGATGGACGAGGCTTTCTCGCTCGCGCGCTCGGCAAGCGGCGGCGACGTGCTGCACGGCGCGGCCGGCGACTGGGTCATGCAGTACGCGCCCGGCGACTATGGCGTCGTGCAGGCCGCGCGTTTTGCGAAGGTCTATCGCCTCGCGGATTGAAACCGCTTCTGCCGCGCGTCATGCGAACTCGTCGCCGAGATCCACCGTGACTTCGCGCGGCACCGCCTCGCCGTTCGCATACATTTCTTCGAGCGAGCCCAGGCTCGCTTCGACGTACGCGCGCAATACCGCGAAGCTGCGGCCGCGCAAGCGCGCCGGCATCGCGCGATAACGCGCGAGCGCCGCCGGCGCGATCGCGACCGTCATCACGATACGGCGCGCGGTCGAACCGAAGCGCATCGCGACCCAGTGAATCGTCAGCGCGGGCGTGCCGTCCTCGGCCGCCCGCTCGATGAATTGCGTCTGCTCGGGAAACAGATCGCTGATGACGCGCGCGAGCTCGCCGAACTCCGGATGCGCGCAGTCGTATTGGTAAGCTTCCATGAAGGCTGCCGGGAATTGAAGATCCTGAAACGTAGGCGCATTTTAGAGAAACGCTCGTTGGATAGCGAGGCGCGTGGCTGCGTCCACGCCCCCATCCGCTCATGCCGCGTCCGGCCGCCGGTAATTCCGTATCAGCAGTCCCACGACGAACACCGCTGCCACCGCATAGATCGTATCGGCCGCCGCGAGCGGCAGTAGCCGCGCCTGGGTCATGGCGGCGGGCACGTCGATCAACGCGTGCGCCACGATCGCAACCGGCAGGATGGCGCGCGAACCGGCCCGCACGCCACGCCACATCAGCACCGACAGGCCGATCTGGAACACCAGCGCCGCAATGCGTTCGAGCGCGAAAATGCCGGCCAGTTGCGGCGTCAGGCTCGCGAGAATCAGATGCACGCGCATCACCGCTTCGGACGGAAGATTGGCGAGATAGTCACCGAGCTGGCCGCGATTTTCGAGGACCGCGAACACGAGCCACTGCAGCTGTACGAGCACGCCGACCATCCACGCTTCCGCGCCGCCGTGGCCGAGACCATAGCCGAGCGCGGCGCCATCGTCGGCACGCATGGCGGCCGTGCGCGCCTTGGCCGCCGTGCTGGCAACGGTGCTGGTATCCGCGCTTGCGTCAACGCCTGCGTTCGAGTCCGCGCTCGCTTTGCTTCGCACCCCCGGCCGCGCCGCGGCGCGCTTCATGAGCAGCCGCATGCCGAGGAACCGCCCCACTTCCTCGCAAACGCCCGCGGCCAGCGCACCGTAGACGACGAACGCGAGCGGATGCGCCAGCAACGCCGCCGTCGTCTCGTTGCCGCGCAGCAGATAGTCGTTCAGCGCACGCTCGATCACCATCGCGAACAGCGCGAATACCGCGACACCGGCAATCGCGTCGCGCGGCCTGAGCGCGAGCGGTTCGCGCAACTGCCGGTAAATCAGAAACGGTAAGGCGGCGATGACGAGCGTGGCGAGCGCGAGGCTCGCGAGGGTAAGCGGTGCGACGACCATGAGTATCCTTGCGGGTGTTTCGTGCGATCCCCGGCGCGCGACTGCTGCGCGCCGCAACCACGAATGATCGCAGATTGCCCGCGGATCGTTCGCGATCTCAGCGCGCCGTGGACGCGCGCACGATCAGCTCGCCGGGCAGCAGGCAGTCGCGCGCGCGCGTGTGCACGCCTTCGATGCGCTCGTGCAGGAACTCGACCGCGCGATAACCGATGTCGTAGGTCGGCTGACGGATCGTCGTGATACCCGCGAGTTCGGCCCAATCCGGGTCGTCGATGGAAAGCAGCGCGACACGGGTCTGCCAGTTCGCGCCGTAACGCGCTTTCAGATGCAGCGCGAGGCGCAACGCGACCGGTGCGTTGGCCGCGAACAGCGCGATGCGCGACATTGCACCGGCGAGCCTCGCACCGGCCCCGCTCGATGAGTCGATTGCACGGTCCAGTTCCGCGAGGCCACGCGCGAGCGTGTCCATGTCGGCGAGATCGAGCACCAGCGTATGACCGCGCGCGCGGCCAGCGTCGCGCATCGCGCGATCGAACGCTGCGACGCGCAGCTGCCGCGAGCTGACCTGCTCGAACGGCTGCACGACGAACCAGATGTGCTCGAAGCCCTGTTCGAGCAGATGCCGCGTGCCCAGTTCGGCGGCGGCGCCATTGTCGAGACCGACCATGTCGGCAGCCAGCCCCTCCACCCGCCGATCGACCAGCACCGCCGGAATCCCGCCGCCGCCGACCGGCCGCAACGTCTCCTCGCGCACGCCGATGGCGTTGACGATCACGCCTTCCACGCGATACGTGGTCAACAACTGCAGATAGCGCCGCTCCATCTCGACTTCGTTCGCCGCGTGGCAGATCAGCGGCATCAGGCCGAGCGCGTGACACGCGGCCTCCACGCCTTGCAGCACTTCGACCGAGTACGGGTTGGTCAGGTCGGCGAGCAGCATGCCGATCAGCCTGTTGCGGCCTCGCTTCAGGCCGCGCGCCATCTGGTTCGGCTGATAGTCGAGCCGCGCGATCGCGGCCTCGATGCGTGCGCGCAGCTCGGGCGACAACACGCTCATCTCACCGTTCAGATAGCGCGAGATGCTGGTCTTGCCGGTGCCGGCTTCGCGCGCGACATCGGTGATCGTCGCACGGCGCCTCGGCGGGGGAGACGGATCGGGTGGCGTGCTGGGCGGGGTCGTGCTCATTCGCTGATTGCTCGTGTCGGTATGCTCGTGCCGGCAGAGGCGCGGCAGCTCACGCGCCCCGCCGCGACTCACTTCGCCAGCACTTCGCGGTTGACGATGTTCGTCGTCAACGTGCCGTCGAGCGCGGCGACCAGGTTCTCGGCCGCGTTGAGCGCCATCGCATGACGGGTCTCGTGCGTGGCCGAGCCGATGTGCGGCAGCGCGACCACGTTCGGCATCGAGAGCAACGGCGAGTCGGCCGGCAATGGTTCGGTGTCGAACACGTCGAGGCCCGCGCCGTGAATCGTGCCGTTGCGCAAAGCTTCGATCAGCGCGGGTTCATCGACGGTCGCGCCGCGCGACGCGTTGATCAGGATTGCGCTCCTCTTCATTGCGCGCAGTTCGGCTGCGCCGATCAGATGCCGCGTCTCTCGCGTGAGCGGCACCTGCAGGCAGACGAAATCGGACTGCGCGAGCAACTCGGCCAGTTCGACGCGCCGCGCGCCATACGCCTGTTCCGCCTGGTGGTTCGCGCTGCGGTTCGTATACAGCACCTTCATGTTGAAGCCGAGCGCCGCGCGGCGCGCGACCGCGCCACCGATGCGCCCCAGCCCGACGATGCCGAGCGTCTTGCCCTGCACGTCGAGCCCGAACTGCGCAGGCCCGATGCTCGCGCGCCACTGGCCCGCCTTGACCCACTCGGCCAGTTCGACGACGCGCCGCGCGGACGCGAGGATCAGCGAGAACACGGTGTCGGCGGTCGATTCGGTCAGCACGTCCGGCGTATGCGCGAGCACGATGCCGCGCCGCGTGAGGTCGTCGACGTCGAACTGATCGTAGCCCACCGAGATGGTCGAGAGCGCCTTGAGCCGGCTCGCGCCTTCGAGCATCGCGGGCGTGATCGTCGCGCTCGCGCCGATGCCGCCGTCGGCATCGCGCAGCGCGGCGACGAACGCATCATGCTGCGACGGATCGACCTGCACGACCTGCGCATGCCGTTGCAGATACGCGAGGACATCCTCGGGCAGCGACTTCCAGGCAACGATCTTCTTCATCAGCTCATCTTCCTTGCGACGGTGGGGCGAGCGGGGTCGCGTTGTGCGGCGGCGGCCGGCTTGACGGCGAGCGTCAGGATCACCGCCGCGACGAGCGCCACGCTCATGAATGCATACGATGCCGCGGGCGATCCGGTTGCGCCATTCAGATAGCCGACCACGTACGAGCCGACGAACGAACCGAGCGCGCCCATGCTGTTGATCAGCGCCATCGCGCCGCCCGCGACGTTCTTCGGCAGCAGTTCCGGCACGATCGCGAAGAACGGCCCGTACGGCGCATACATGGCGGCCCCCGCGATCACGAGCAACGCATACGAGAGCCAGAAATGCGTCGAGCCGAGCCCGTACGACGCCGCGAACGCGATTGCGCCGATCAGCAGGAACGGCCAGACGAACACCTTGCGGCGGTTGAGTTTATCCGATGCCCATGAAGCTGCAAGCATGGCGATCGTCGCGGCCAGATAGGGCAGCGCCGACAGCCAGCCGGTTTCGACCATGCCGAACGACGAGCCGTTCTTCAGGATCGACGGCAGCCACAGCACGAAGCCGTACACACCGATGCTCCAGCAGAAATACTGCGCGCACAGCTTGATGACCGCGGGCGTGCGAAACGCCTCGCGGTAATTGCGCACCGGCTTGATCGCGGCCTGCTCGGCGCGCAGTGTCTGCGCGAGCGCGTCCTTTTCCTGCTGCGTGAGCCACGACACCTGCTCGGGCTTGTCCTTCACGAGGAACCACCAGCAGATCGCCCAGATGATCGCGGGCGCGCCCTCGGCGATGAACATCTGCCGCCAGCCGAACGAATGCACGAGATAGCCCGACACGACCGACATCCACAGCACCGTGACCGGATTGCCGAGAATCAGGAACGTGTTGGCGCGTGAGCGCTCGCTCTTCGTGAACCAGTTGCTGATGAAGATCAGCATGGCCGGCATCACCGCGGCTTCGACCACCCCGAGCAAAAAGCGGATCGCCATCAGCGACGGGATGTTGCTGACCATCCCGGTCAACGCCGCGCAGCCGCCCCACAGAACGAGGCTCCAGAACACGAGCTTCTTCACGCTGCGGCGCTCGGCGTAGATCGCGCCCGGAATCTGGAAGAAGAAATAGCCGAGGAAGAACAGCGCGCCGATCAGCGACGCGAGCCCCTTGCCGATACCGAGATCCTGATTGATGCCGGCCGCCGACGCGAAGCCGAAATTCGCGCGATCGAGATACGCGAGGCTGTAGGTGATGAACACGATCGGCATGATCGTCCACCAGCGGCGAATCGCAAGCGATGAGGTCATGGAAGTCTCCCTGGACGGCGTCGTCCCGAATCAATGATGAAAAAATCTGGGCGCGCTGCCGGCGCTCTTGTTGTCGTGAAGGTCGTTCTCGATGCGGCTCGATCTGCGTCAGGCCGCGCTCGCGACGCCCGGCCCCTCGGCCAGCTCGAGCGCGTCGAGTTCGGCGCGGCCCGGCAAACCTTCCGAATCGCCGATCACCTGAATCGCGAGCGCGCCGATCCGGTTGCCGCGCGCGACCGCCTGCGCGAGCGTGCGCCCTTCGAGCAGCGCGCTAATCACGCCGACCGCGAAGCCATCGCCCGCGCCGACCGTATCGACGACGTTCGCGACCGGCTGCCCCGCGATCGTGGCGGCCTCGGTCGCGGTACGGTAATACGCGCCCTGCGCGCCGAGCTTGACGATCACGCCACGCGCGCCGCGCTCCAGATAGAACTTCGCGATGTCCTCCGGCTGCGTGTAGCCGGTCAGAATCTTGCCCTCGCCGATGCCGGGCAGCACCCAATCGGCCAGCGCGGCGAGCGCATTCAAGCCTTCGACCATCGCCACACGCGACGGCCACAGCGTCGGGCGCAGATTCGGGTCGAACGAGATCGTCCTGCCAGCCGCACGCATTTCGCGGGCCAGGTGGAACGCCAGCTCGCGCGAGCTGGCCGAGATCGCCGGCGCGACGCCGGTCAGATGCAGGTGACGCGCGGGCAGCACGTAATCGGCGACGTAGTCGTCGAGCGACAGATGGCTCGCCGCCGAGCCCTTGCGGAAGTACTCGACCGCCGGATCGCTGCCGTCGTCGTTCCTCGACTTGAGCTGGAAGCCGGTCGGATAGCGCGCATCGGTGCTGACGCAGCGCTGGTCGATGCCCTCTTTCGTCAGCGTGTCGCGCACGTACTGGCCGAACGAATCGTCGCCGACGCGGCTCATCCAGCCCACTTTGAAGCCAAGCCGCGAGAGGCCGATGGCGACGTTCAGGTCCGCGCCGGCGATGCGCTTCGTGAAGTGCCCGACGCCCGCAAGCGGGCCGGTTTCGGCGGCGACGAACATCGCCATGGCCTCGCCGTAGGTGATCACGTCGAGGGCGGGGTGCGGGTGGGTCATGCTGGGCTCCGGGAGGTGCAATCGGGTGTATCGATTCGTGATGTGTCGTGTCGCGCCTCTACACGCGCGCGAGCCAGCTCACGCAGCGCGCGGCGTGCGCGTCGATCCGGCTCGTGTCGAACGGAAACTCGATGCCACGCGGCACGTCGCGCGGCAGGCGCTCGAGGACCGCGCGGAATTGCGCGTCGTCCTCGGCCGGCGCGAGCGCGAAGCGCCGCGCGCCCTCGCCCGCCGTGGTCTTGCAGTGGATGTACTCCACGTATGGCGCGAGCAGTGGGGCGATCTGCAGCGGCGCGACGCCGAGCCACGCCCAGTTGCCGATATCGAAGGTCATGCCGAGCACGCCCGCGTGGCCTTCGCGTACGAGCGCGTCGAACAGCCTGGCGAACTGCGCGGGCGAGCCGCCCTGCGCCAGTTGCCCGTTTTCGACGACGAGCCGCGGCTGCGCGTCGCCCGCGCTGCCTTTCCCGCTCGCGAGGTGCGCAGCAATCGCCGCGCCGTGCGCCTCGCCAGCGAAGCCGCCGAGCTGCAGCTTGACGAAGCGCGCGCCGAGCGCGGCTGCTTCGTCGAGCGCGAGACGCAGTGCGCCGGTATCGAGCTGGCCGTGCGTCTCGTACAGCGATGCTGGCGTCGAAAACACCGACCACAGCCCGAGATCGGCCAGCGCCCCGCCGAGCGCGCGCAGCCGCTGCCGCTCCGCCTCCGCGTGGCTCGCGAACAGCTCGCGGCGCACCTCGAAACCCGCCGCGCCGGCACGCCTTGCCGCCCGGGCCCATTTCAGATGGCCGTCGGCGCGCACCGCATTCACACCGAACGCGCTGGCGACGATCACGATCTCCACTGCATCAGCCATGTTGAATTCGCTCGATTTCGTTCGAAGAATGGAAATTGGAACCGGTTCCAGACGCGCTTCTTAAAAAAGCGCCGAGGCGCTCCGATGTGCGAATAGTGCGCGGGCCAGCCATCACGCACCATAGAGAAAATCCCCAGGCGCGGCGGCGTGCGGCGGGCGGGTCAACCCGCTTCGTCAGCGACACACATCGCCAGAAACTGCTCCACAACGCGCGACTGCGCACTCGCGTGCCGCACCAGAATCGAGAATCGCCGCGTCAGCGGCTGCGGGCTCAGCGACAGCAGGCAAAGCGCGCCGTCCTCGTGCCGCATCGACATCGCCGATACGAAGCCGACGCCCATGCCGGCCCGCACCGCCTCCTTCACCCCTTCGACGCCCGCGATTTCGAGCGCGACGCGCATCGGCACGCCCGCGCGCGCGAATTCGCGCTCGACCGTCTGCCGCACGCCGGAGCCCTCCTCGCGCAGCACCAGCGGATAAGCGCCGAACGCGGCCAGTTCGATGCGCCCGCCGTTGTCCGCCTGCGCAAGAGGATGCGAGCGCGGCATGATCGCGACGATTTCGTCCTCGCGCCACGCGTGGACGAGCGTGTCCGGCGGCAGATCGGCGCCGGCCGGGCCCTCGATCATCGCGATATCGACCGAGCCCAGCGCACCGACGATCTCCGCCGTGTTGCCGTGGGCGGTATGGACGCTCACGTGCGGAAAACGGCGATGGAATTCGGCGATCAGGTACGGCAGCAGGTAGCTCGCCGGCGTCGTGCTCGCGCCGATCCGCAAGGTGCCCCGCTCCAGACCGCGCAGCGCGTCGCGATAGGCGTGCGCCTGCCGCCACGTATCGCGCAACCTCGCCGCGTAGATGGCGAGCTGCTCGCCCGCGGGCGTCAGCCGCACGCCGCGGCCATCACGCTGATACAGCGGCTCGCCAAACTCGTCCTGCAACTGTCTCAGTTGGCCCGACACCGCCGGCTGCGACAGATGCAGCGCCACCGCGGCCCGGCTGATGTTGCGATGTTCGGCGACCGCCGCGAACGTTATAAGCTGATCCGGGGTCATGTCGATAAAGTATCCGACTGGCCGATACTTTACATTCTAAATCATGATTTTTCATATCGATATATCTAATTTAGGATTAGCCCCATTGCTGCCCACGCAGTCCGCCAGGAAGACAGGCATCCGATATGTCCACCCCCACCGCCCCGCTCACCGCATCCCCCGCGCTGTCCACGCGCGGCCAGCTCAACGGCGTGCTGTTCGTCGCGCTGTTCGCCGCCGCCGTCACGCGCATCGCGCAGATTCCGGCGATTGCCGGCCTCGGCCTCAGTCCGCTGATCGTCGGCATCGTCGCGGGCGCGATCTACGGCAACGCGCTGCGCGACGGCATGCCGGCCAGCTGGGCGGCCGGCGTCAATTTCTCCGCGCGCAAGCTGCTGCGCATCGCGGTCGCGTTCTTCGGTCTGCGCGTGAGCCTGCAGGAAATCGCGCACGTCGGTCTGCCCGGTCTCGCGGTGTCGGTGCTGATCGTCGTCAGCACGCTCGCGCTCGGCACGTGGGCCGGCATGAAAATCATGAAGCTCGATCGCGACACCGCGCTGCTGACAGCGGCCGGCAGCGCGATCTGCGGCGCGGCCGCGGTGCTCGCGTTCGAATCGACGCTGCAATCGAAGCCGCACAAGAGTGCGATGGCCGTCGGCAGCGTCGTGCTGTTCGGCACGTTGTCGATGTTCCTGTACCCGTTGCTGTTCAAGGCGGGCTGGCTGCATCTCGATACGGTCGGCGCGGGCCTCTTCTTCGGCGGCACGATCCACGAGGTCGCACAGGTGGTCGGCGCGGCGAGCAACGTGAGCCCGGAAGCGGCGCACATCGCGACGATCGTCAAGATGACGCGCGTGATGCTGCTCGTGCCGGTGCTGCTGGTGGTCGGCCTCTGGGTGAACCGTGCGGCGCGCGGTACCCAGCACGGCAGCGCCGAGGGCGCGGCCCCGCGCAAGCTCGCGATCCCCTGGTTCGCGCTCGGCTTCCTCGCCTGCGTCGTCGTCAATTCGCTGCATGTGCTGCCGGAAAGCGCCACCTCGACGCTGAACCTGCTCGACACCTTCGTGCTGACGATGGCAATGACCGCACTCGGCATCGAAACGCGCATCTCGCAGATTCGCGAAGCGGGTCCGCGCGCGCTCACCACCGGCCTGATTCTGTACGTATGGCTGATCGCCGGCGGTCTGGGCATCACATGGGCCGTCCAGCACCTGCTCCGGTAAGCCGGCGCAAACTTGCCCGCCTTCCCCGACACCCCGCCGCGCGCGGGGTTTTGCGCTTTCTCGCGCCCCATCCCGGCCGATCACACGGCATACTCGTTGCTGCGAATTTTGCTCCCGCAACCCGCCCGCGCGCGACATCGGCCGGCAACGATAAAACCGCGTTGCCGCGACGCGTCCGGGCGACCGCCATGAGGATCGATCGATGAGCCTGGAACTGTATTACTGGGACGGCCTGCAAGGGCGCGGTGAATTCGTGCGGCTCGCGCTGGAGGAAGCCGGCGTCGACTATGTCGAAGTCGCGCGCGGCAAGCCTTCGAAGGGCCTCGGCACCCAGGCGATGATGACGGTGATGCAAAGCCCCGACGAGCCGTATCCGCCGTTCGCGCCACCGTTCCTGAAAGACGGCGATCTGGTGATCTCACAGACCGCCAACATCCTGTTCTATCTCGGCCCGCGGCTGAATCTCGCGCCCGCGGTCGACAGCCTGCGTTACGTCGCAAACGGTCTGCAGCTGACGATCGCCGACGTCGTCACCGAAGCGCACGACACCCACCATCCGCTCGCGAGCGGCCTCTACTACGAGGATCAGAAAGACGCGGCGAAGGTGCGCGCGCACGATTTCATCGACCACCGGATTCCGAAGTTCATGTCGTACTTCGAGCGCGTGCTCGCGCAGAATCCGGCCGGCGACCGCTTCATGGTCGGCGACACGCTGACCTACGTCGACCTGTCGATGTTTCAGTTGATCGACGGTCTGCTGTACGCGTTTCCGCGCGCGCTGAAGCGCTTTGGCGAACACTATCCGCGGCTCGCCGCGCTGCACGACAGCGTGATCGCCAGACCGAAGATCGCCGCATATCTGGACTCGGACCGGCGCATCGGCCATAACGAAAGTTGTGTCTTCCGCCACTACCCCGAACTCGACAAGGCGGCAGCTTGATCCGCGCGGCCCGCACCCGCCCGCCCGCCATAGCGCGCCCGCCATTCGAGGCGGGCGCGCGGCTGTTGTGCCGCGTCTTTTTCAACCCGCCTTCACGCCTCGTACCATCGACGTGCTTTCATTCCTGCTGAAGCTGCGCACCCGCGCCCAACGCCTTTTCCGGCTCTCCGAAGCCCACACGATGCTGGTCTGGTCGGTCGTGGTCGGCATCGTCGGCGCGTTTGCGACCGTCGTGTTTCGCAGGTGCATCGAACAGCTCCAACTGACGATGACCGGCCACTCCGGCAGCTTCGTCGAACTGGCGCGCAGCCTGCCGTGGACCATGCGCATCTGGTTGCCGGCCGCCGGTGGTCTCGTCGCCGGCGTGTTTCTGCTGATCGCGCAGCGCCACGCCGACGACAACAGGCACACCGACTACATGGAAGCGGTCGCGATCGGCGACGGCGTCGTGCCGGTGCGCCTGAGCCTGTGGCGCAGCGTGTCGTCGCTGTTCACGATCGCGAGCGGCGGCTCGATCGGCCGCGAAGGTCCGATGGTGCAGCTGGCGGCGCTCGCCTCGTCGCTGATCGGCCGCTGGGTCCACTTCGATCCGCCGCGGCTGCGCCTGCTCGTCGCATGCGGCGCGGCGGCCGGCATCACCTCCGCCTACAGCGCGCCGATCGCAGGCGCGTTTTTCGTCACCGAAATCGTGCTCGGCTCGATTGCGATGGAAAGCTTCGGGCCGGTGCTGGTCGCCGCCGTCGTCGCGAACATCACGATGCGCGAGTTCGCCGGCTACAAGCCGCCCTACGAGATGCCGGAGTTCCCGGCGGTGACCGGTCTCGAGGTGCTGTTGTTCGTCGCGCTCGGCGGGCTGTGCGGCGCGGCCGCGCCGCAGTTTCTGCGGCTGCTCGACGCGTCGAAGGCGGCCTTTCGCAAACTGCCCGTGCCGCTGCCGATGCGGCTCGCGCTCGGCGGTCTCGTGGTCGGCATCATTTCGGTCGCGGAGCCCGAGGTATGGGGCAACGGCTATAGCGTCGTGAACTCGATCCTGCATTCGCCGTGGACATGGTCCGCGCTCGTGGTGGTGCTCGTCTGCAAGCTCGCGGCGACCGCGGCGACGGCCGGCTCCGGCGCGGTCGGCGGGGTATTCACGCCGACGCTGTTCGTCGGCGCGGCGGTCGGCTCGCTGTTCGGCCAGGGCATGCACGCGTTGTGGCCGGAGGCGACGTCGGCCGCCTACGCGTATGCGATGGTCGGCATGGGCGCATTCCTCGCGGGCGCGACTCAGGCGCCGCTGATGGCGATCCTGATGATCTTCGAGATGACCCTGAGCTACCAGGTCGTGCTGCCGCTGATGCTCTCGAGCGTGGTCGCGTACTTCATCGCGCGTGCGATCGGCAAGACCTCGATGTATGAGATCACGCTGCGCCGCAATCGCGAGGAGCAGGAGCGCGCACGTCTGCGAGCGACGCAGATGCGCGAGCTGATCCGTCCCGCGCAGACGGTCGTGCCGCCGAACGCGACCGTGCACGACATGACGCGCGTGTTCCTCGAATATCCGGTCAAGTATCTGTACGTCGCGAACGACTCGGGCGCGTTTCTCGGCGTGGTCGCGCTGAAGGACATCACGTCCGATCTGCTCGAAGCGCGCGACACCGCGACGAAGACCGCCGCCGATTATTTGCAGCCGCATTTCGACGTGCTGACGCCGGACATGTCGCTCGGCGTCGCGTTGCAGCACTTCCTGGCGTTTCAGGGCGAGCGCTTGCCCGTGATCGAAAGCGCCGCGCATCCGAAGCTCACCGGCGTCGTCTACAAGACGTCGCTGCTCGATGCGTACTTCCGCATGAATCCGTCGCGCTAAAACAGTCGCCCGACGTCCGCACACAAGCGCTTCGCGGCCGCAATGCAAAGCCGCGCGGATTCTCTACAATGGACAGAGCGCCCGCCCCTCGTGCAGCCGTCATGCGTGAAGCCAGCATGGGCGCAGCAACAGCGAGCACCGTATCGTCGGAGCGAAGATGAGCGAACCGGACCCCGAGGCCGTACGCCGCGATCAGGCCGGCTGGATTTTCGTGCATATCGAGGGCGAGCCGTACGATCGCGGCGAGCAGCACGGCCAATTGCTCGCCGACGAAATCAGGAACGCGATCCGCACCGCGCGCTATCTCGCGAAGTGGGACACCGGCGAGGAGTTCGACGTCTTCGTCAACGCGGCGACGAGCCAGTTCGCGAGCAAGCTCGATACCGAATTCGCCGACGAAATCCAGGGCATCGCCGACGGCGCGAAGCTGCCGTTCGCCGAAGTGCTGGCGTGGAACGGCTACATGGATCTGCTGCAAAGCTGGTGGCCGACGCACGCGGCGCAGCAGCAGCCGCAGTTGGGCGCAAAACTGTGGCGCGGCCGGCGCGGCCATCATTGCAGCGCATTCATCGCGACCGGCAACGCAACGCGCGACGGCCGCATCGTGATGGCGCACAACTCGTGGGACCGCTACGCCGCGGGCGACGCCTTCAACGTCGTGTTCGACATCGTGCCGGATCGTGGCAACCGTATCCTGATGCAGGGCTTGCCGGGCTGCATCTCGAGCCTGACCGATTTCTGGGTCACGGCGGCCGGCCTGATGATCACCGAAACGACGATCTCGAGCTTCGCGGGCTACAACGCGGCCGGCGCGCCCGAGTTCTATCGTTCGCGGCGCGCGTCGCAATACGCGAACAGCATCAAGGAATGGTGCGATATGTTCTCGCTCGCGAACAACGGCGGCTACGCGAACAGCTGGCTGCTCGGCGACACGAAGACCGGCGAGATCGCGCGTTACGAACTCGGGCTGCACTACTCGGGCTTCGAGACCACCAGGGACGGTTTCTATAGCGGCTACAACACCGCGACGGATCTGAAGATCCGCAACCAGGAATGCATCGGCGAAGGCGAGGACTATACCGACGTGCGCAAGAACGGTGCGCGGCGTCTGCGCTTCATGCAACTCGAGGAAATGCATCGCGGCAGGATCGACGTTGAGCTCGCGAAGCGGATGATCGCCGATCATCATGACGTCTATCTCGATCGCAACGACAACCCGTGTTCGCGCACGATCTGCGGGCATCTGGAGCTCGACGACGCGCGCTTCGGCGGTACCGATCATGGACCGTTCAATCCGTGGGGCGCGAACGACGGCAAAGTGGCCGATAGCGAAATGGCGCGCGAGATGGCGTTCACCGCGCGCTGGGGTCATCCATGCGGCCGCCCGTTCGACGCCCAGGCGTTCATGAAGCGGCATCCGCAGTGGAACTGGCTGAACGGCTATATGCGCGACCGCCCGTCGTGGCCGTGGACGCGCTTCGACGTGCTGCGCTAACGCCTGGCCGACGCATGAGTGCCGTTCGTGCCATCATGGAATCTATGCAATATGGTTTTGTGGCAAATGGGCGCGCGTTGCAGAATTTGCCATCTAAGATGGTAAAGAGCATGGGCCGCGCAGCGCCACGCGGCCGGTAGCTTGCTCCGTCCTTTCGACGCGGGACGGCACAGGGTTTGCTCCATTGTCAGCGCCGCGTGAGCTTTAGGAGGTCGGGCGATGAGAACCTCGACACTGTTGACCATGGTGACGCTGTCGGCCTCGTGCTTTGCCGCGCCGGTCCATACCGCGCCGGACAGCGCGGATTCCCCCAGGTTCGCGCAACGGGCGAACGCCGCGCCGGTCGCGCCGCCGGCGCCGGACGTTTCGAGCATCGACGAGAACCATCCGCAGCAATGGGACCATATTGCGCTGCCGAAGTCCCGGCATCTGGAGCGCAGCCTGACCGGGCAGAACGAGCATCTGACCACCTGAGGACGAGCGCTGCACAATGCGCGGGACTGCGAGAGGCTCACCGCGGCCAGACTGTGGCTCTTCGCGGCGATAATAAAGATTCGACTAACTTGAGCACGACAGGAGCACGCATGACAGCCTCGGACATTCCCGGCGAATCGATCGATCTGCAGATCGCCGATCTTCTTGGCGAAGTCGAATTCCCGACCAACAAGGATGCGCTCGTCGCCGCGGCGCGCGAAGCGGGCGCGAGCAACGAGGTGCTGGCGATGCTCGATGGCATGCCTGAGCAGGACTATGTCGACATTGAGTCGGTCACGCGCTTGATCAGCGGCAATTACGGTCCCGGCTTGGGAATCTAGACGCGCCGCGCGCCACCTCACACGTTAGAACTGCGACGCCGCGATCCGCGTGCGCGGCACACGCGTCAGACGGCGCGTCGTGCCGCGGTTTTCGAGCGCGTCGCCGGCCACCTCTCGCGCGGTCACGTCATCGGACCCGGCCACCTCCGCCAGCCGCCGCACCTGCGCCACGCCGTGAGACCCCTTCGACAGCCTGCTGTCCGGCTGGAAATGCTCGACCACATGGTCGATGAACGTGCGCACCTTCGCCGGCAGATGCAGCCGGCTCGGATACGCAATCGTGATTTCGATAGGCGGCAGACTGTACTCGTCGAGCAGGCGTACCAACCGCCCCGCCTTCAGATCCCGGCCGATCAGGTAGCTCGGCAGGATCGCCACGCCCATGCCCAACAGCGCGAATTGCCGCAGCATCTCGGCGTTGTTGGCCGCGATCGCGTTGGTCGGCCGCACCCGCACCTCGCCATCCGGACCCATGAACACGCGTTCCTCGCCGCCGCCCTGTTCTGCCGGCCGGCTCAGGCACGAATGCCGCAGCAGATCTTCGGGGCGCCTCGGCGTGCCGTGCTGCGCCAGATAGCCGGGCGTCGCGCACACCGTCATATAGCCGGTCGTCAGCCGCCGCGTGACGATGCTCGCGCTGCGCATATGCCGCGCAACCACGATGCCGACGTCGAACCCTTCTTCGACGAGATCGACGTGGCGGTCGGCGAGCGTGACATCGGGCACGACTTCCGGATAGCGCGCCGCGTACGACTGCACGACCGGCGCCAGACTATGCAGTCCGAACACGACCGGCGCGACGATGCGCAGGGTGCCGACCGGCTCGTGATTGCGCGCCACCACCATCTGCTCGACGCCTTCTAGATCGGCGAGGATGTGGCGGACACGCTCCAGGTAGGTCGCGCCGGATTCGGTGAGCGACAGACGCCGTGTCGTGCGGTTCAGCAGTCGCGTGCCGAGCCGCGCTTCGAGATCCGCGACGTGCCGTGTGACGACCGCGGTGGACAGATCCAGCGCGCCCGCCGCGCCGACGAAACTACCGAGGTCCGCCACTTTGACGAACACGCGCATCGACTGCAGTTGATTCATGGGACGACTCCTGCCTCGATCGAGCCGGGCCGGCGCAACTGTTGGCGCCAGTATTGCCCCGCGCGGCATGGGCGCCTGCGGGTTTGCCCTATGCATCCGATTCTATCGATCAGACATGTCCCAACACTGACCCGGAAATGACATTCCGGTCACGTTCGACGCGGCGTGTCCGCCCTGCCGCTATCGCGGAGTACATCGTGGAATCCGACTAGGGATAAACCCTAATATGCTGGTACCATACAGGCCAAAGAAACGACCGCTCCACCGCCATGCCACATCGTTTTCAACTGCTGGAAAAAATCGCGTTCTCGCTGGTTTGCTGGTCAGCTGCCGCGAGTTCAGCGTATATCGGTTACGAGCGCAGCCCGGATATGAAGGCCGCGCTGCACGCCGGGGAGAAAATTCTCAGCTCCAGCAGCCGCTATGCGTTCGCCTGTGCGGCGCCCGCTGTCGATACCTGCGCGCCACTGCCGATCGACTGATTTTCTGGTTTTTTTGCCGTATCTGACGCGCGATCCGCAAGGGTCGCGCGTTCGCGCATCCAGGCTCAACGCCGGTTCTCACGCATCGCGCCCGAACACCACGCGCGAGAAAAATCCCGCCAGCACCTTTTCGGCCATCTCCGAGGGCACGTTCTGCGGATCGACCGCGTAGAAGAACTGCACGCCGTCGCACAGGCCTATCAGACCGATTGCGAACTGCTCGGGCGGCATCGAAATCGGTGTGCCCACGCGCTCCGAGAACTCGCGCACATAAGCGCTCAATTGCTCGATCTTCTCGTGCATGAAGGCGTTAAAGCGCGACCGGAAGCGCCCGTCACGCACCGCCAGCAGCTTCGCCTCGGCCCACAGCAGAAAACACTTGTTCTCGCGATGCAGTGAGCTGTAGTAACGCAGCACACGCGCCTCCATCTCTTCGCGCGACGCCGCATTTTCAAAGATTGCGTGCAGGCCCGCCTGCATCGCTTCGTGATCGCGTCCCAGCAACTCGAGAAACAGCTCGGTCTTGCTGCGGAAGTTCGAATAGAACGCACCGCGCGTATAGCCGGCGGCCGCCGCGATGTCCTCGACGCTCGTCGCGACGAAGCCTTTCTTCATGAAGGTCGCCTGCGCGGCGTCGAGCAGGCGCTCTCGCGTCTGGTCCTTGCTCTGCTCTCTCGTTAGTCTTTGCCGTTTCATGGCCGCCAGTCTAGCTCGAAAAGAATTCTAATTCACCTATCCATTCAAATACAGGAGTGTATTAGAATGCGCTTCATCATTCAAAGCCACACCTGTATGCAAATAGCATGATACGGCATGCAGGTCTTCGCTGGCGGGCCGTGCGGCTTGCCGTGTTCGTTCGCTGTCTCCAGTTGGGGTAATTGTGAAGCGTCCCGGTTCGACCGCATCGTCAGCGATGCGCCAGCAGTTTCCTCCATCCTCTCACCACGGTTTCTCCAGGCAAACGTGCGCGCTCGCGCTGGCAGGCGCGCTCGCGCTCGCGGCCTGCTCCAGGAAGGAAGCCGCCGCGCCCGCGCCGCGCCCGGTGGTCGCGCTCGCCGTGCACGCGGACGGCCATGCGCTGCAGGCAGCGTCGCTGCCCGGCGAAGTGCAGGCGCGCTACTCCACGCCGCTGTCGTTCCGCATTGCGGGCAAGATCATCGAGCGGCGGGTGCGGCTCGGCGACACCGTGAAGAGCGGCGAAGTCGTCGCGCTGCTCGACCCGGCCGATGCACAGAAAAACGCCGCCGCCACGCAGGCGCAGCTCGACGCCGCCCAGCACACGCTCGTCTATGCGCAACAGCAGCTCGACCGCGACAAGGCGCAGGCCAAAGAGAATCTCATCGCGCCGGCGCAGCTCGAGCAGACCACCAACGCGTACGCGTCCGCGCTCGCACAGCGCGATCAGGCGCAACAGCAGGCGGCGCTCGCGAACAACCAGTTGCAGTACACGACGCTCGTGGCCGGTCATGCGGGCGTCATCACGGCCGAACAGGCGGACACGGGCCAGAACGTGTCGGCGGGCCAGGCCGTCTACAACCTCGCGTGGAGCGGCGACGTCGACGTGCTGTGCGACGTGCCCGAAAGCGCGCTCGCGGCGTTCGCGGTTGGCCAGAACGCGAGCGTCACGCTCGCGGCGTTGCCGGGTCGCAGGTTCAGCGCGCGCGTGCGGGAGCTGTCGCCGGCCGCCGATCCGCAAAGCCGCACGTGGCGCGCGCGTCTGACGCTGATCGATGCCGGCGCCGACGTGCGTCTCGGCATGACCGCCGACGTCACGCCGGACGTGCCGCTCGCTCAGGCGGCCGCGCAGCGCGGCATGTTTACGCTGCCGGTCACGGCGCTGTTCCATGAGGGGCGCGAGCCGGCCGTTTGGGTCGTGCGAGCCGCGGACAATACGCTCGAACTGCGTCGCGTGACGGTCACTCGCTACTACGAACGCACGTTCATCGTGAGCGAGGGCCTGAAAGATGGCGACAGCGTCGTGCTGCAAGGCGTGCACACGGTGAGCGCCGGCCAGAAAGTCCGCGTGATCGCGCCGCTGCATCCCGAGGATTTCGCTTCATGAGCACGCCGCACGACGAGGGACGCTTCAACCTGTCCGCGTGGGCGCTGCGTCATCAGGCGCTGGTGGTCTTCCTGATCGCGCTGGCCACCGCGTTCGGCATCCTCGCGTACACGCGGCTCGCGCAGTCCGAAGACCCGCCCTTCACGTTCCGTGTGATGGTGATCCGTACGTACTGGCCGGGCGCCACCGCGCGCCAGGTACAGGATCTACTGACCGACCGCATTGGCCGCAAGCTGCAGGAAACGCCGTACATCGATTTCGTGCGCAGCTACTCGCGCCCCGGCGAATCGCTGATCTTCTTTACGATGAAGGACTCGGCGCCAGTAAGCCAGGTGCCGCAGACGTGGTACCAGGTGCGCAAGAAAGTCGGCGATATCGCGGCGACCTTGCCACCGGGCATCCAGGGCCCGTTCTTCAACGACGAGTTCGGCGATGTCTATACGAACATCTACACGCTCGAAGGCGACGGTTTTTCCGCCGCGCAACTGCACGACTACGCGGACCAGTTGCGCACGGTGCTGCTGCGCGTGCCGGGCGTCGGCAAGGTCGATTATTTCGGTGACCCCGATCAGCGCATCTACATCGAGATCGCGAACACGCAGTTGACGCGCCTCGGCATCTCGCCGCAGCAGCTCGGCCAGGCGATCAACGCGCAGAACGCGATCGCGCCCGCGGGTACGCTGACCACCACGGACGACCGCGTGTTCGTGCGTCCGAGCGGACAGTTCAACGATGTCAACGCGCTCGCCGACATGCTGATCCGCATCAACAACCGCACGTTCCGTCTCGGCGACATCGCCACGATCAGGCGCGGCTACGACGAGCCGCTCGTCACGCAGATGCGCTTCGGCGGGAAGCCCGTGCTCGGCATCGGCGTGACGATGCAGCCGGGCGGCGACGTGATCCGTCTTGGCCGCGCGCTCGATCAGCAGATGACGCAACTGCGCGCCGCACTGCCTGTCGGTCTGAATCTCGTCGAAGTATCGAGCATGCCGCACGCGGTCGCGCGCTCGGTCAACGACTTCCTCGAAGCCGTCGCCGAAGCCGTTGCGATCGTGCTGATCGTGAGTCTCGTGTCGTTGGGCGTGCGCACGGGTATGGTCGTCGCGATCTCGATTCCGGTGGTGCTCGCGGTCACCGCGCTGTGCATGTACGTGTTCGATATCGGATTGCACAAGGTATCGCTCGGCACCCTCGTGCTCGCGCTCGGGCTGCTCGTCGACGATGCGATCATCGCGGTCGAAATGATGTCGGTGAAGCTCGAACAAGGCTGGAATCGCGCGCGCGCCGCGGCCTTCGCGTACACGAGCACCGCGTTTCCGATGCTGACCGGCACGCTCGTGACCGTGTCGGGCTTCCTGCCGATCGCGCTCGCGAAATCGAGCACCGGCGAGTACACGCGCTCGATCTTCGAGGTGTCGGCGATCGCGCTGATCGCGTCGTGGCTAGCAGCCGTCGTGCTGATTCCGCTGCTCGGCTATCACATGCTGCCGGAGCGCAAACGCCACGCGCACGAGCCCGACGACCACGAGCACGACATCTATGACACGCGCTTCTATACGCGCCTGCGCGGCTGGATCGGCTGGTGCATCGAGCGGCGCTTCGTCGTGCTCGCGATCACGGTGCTGCTGTTCGTGCTCGCGATGGCCGGATTCTCGCTGGTGCCGCAGCAGTTCTTCCCGAGTTCGGACCGGCCGGAATTGCTGGTGGATGTGCGGCTGCCCGAAGGCGCGTCGTTCGACGCCACCTTGCGCCAGGCCCAACGCCTCGAGAAAGTGCTTGAGGGCCGCCCCGAGATCGGTCACACGGTCAGCTTCGTCGGCACCGGCGCGCCGCGCTTCTATCTGCCGCTCGACCAGCAACTGCCGCAGCCGAACTTCGCGCAGTTCGTGATCACCGCGAAGTCGGTCAAGGATCGCGAGAAGCTCGCGCAGTGGCTCGAGCCGGAGTTGCTCAACAACTTTCCGGCGATCCGCACGCGCCTGTCGCGCCTGGAGAACGGACCGCCGGTCGGCTATCCGGTGCAGTTCCGCGTGAGTGGCGACGACATTGCGACCGTACGCTCGATCGCCGAACGCGTCGCCGCGACGATGCGCGCGGATCGCGGCACACGCAACGTGCAGTTCGACTGGGATGAACCCGCCGAGCGCTCGGCACGCTTCGAAATCGACCAGAAACGCGCTCGCGAGCTCGGCGTGACATCCGAAGACATCTCCAGCTTCCTCGCGATGACGATGTCCGGCTACACGGTCACGCAGTATCGCGAGCGCGACAAGCTGATCAGCGTGGATCTGCGCGCGCCGCGCGCGGAACGCGTCGATCCGTCGCTGCTGACCGCGCTCGCGATGCCGACGCCGAACGGCCCGGTGCCGCTCGGCACGCTTGGAGCTCTGCGCAACGACCTCGAGTACGGCGTGATCTGGGAACGCGACCGTCAGCCGACCATCACCGTGCAGTCGGACGTCATGCCCGGCGCGCAAGGCATCGACGTTACGCACGCGGTTGACCGGGCGCTCGCGCCGATCCGCGCGACGCTGCCGGTCGGCTACCGGATCGAGATCGGCGGCTCGGTCGAAGAAAGCGCCAAGGGTCAAACGTCGATCTTCGCGCAGTTGCCGCTCATGGCAATCGCGGTGCTCACGCTGCTGATGATCCAGCTGCAAAGCTCCGCGCGCGTGCTGATGGTCGTGCTGACCGCGCCGCTCGGCCTGATCGGCGTCGTGCTCACCTTGCTGCTGTTCGGCCAGCCGTTCGGCTTCGTCGCGATGCTCGGCGTGATCGCGATGTTCGGCATCATCATGCGCAATTCGGTGATTCTCGTCGATCAGATCGAGCAGGACATCGCGTCGGGGCACAAACGTTTCGATGCGATCGTCGGCGCGACCGTGCGGCGGTTCCGGCCGATCACGCTGACCGCCGCGGCCGCCGTGCTCGCGCTGATCCCGCTATTGCGCTCGAACTTCTTCGGGCCGATGGCAACGGCGTTGATGGGCGGCATCACGAGCGCGACGATCCTCACGCTGTTCTACCTGCCCGCGCTGTACGCCGCGTCGTTCCGCGTGCGCACCGACGAGCGCGAGCCGCCCGCGCCGACCGGTTCCGGCGCCACGCACACGGGTAACTGAGCATGAGCACGAGCATGACCCTTTCCGCCCTCTCCCGCCGCGCACGCTTCGACGCGCTGGCTCGTGCCACGATTGCCGCGGGCGTCACCTGTGTGCTCGGCGCCTGCTCGTTCGGGCCCAACGGCGACGCGCCCGTCATGCCGCAGCCCGCGCACTATGGTGCCGAGGCGCTGCCTACCCAAACCGTGCCCGCGCAAGGGATCACGCAGCAGTTCGTGAGCGGCGCGCAGCCGGTGCCCGAATGGTGGAAGCTGTATCGTTCGGATGCGCTGAACGCGCTCGTCGACGAAGGCCTGCGCAATAGTCCGACACTCGAGGCGACCGACCGCAGTCTCGCCGCCGCGCGCGAGCAATTGCGCGCGCAGATCGGCAGCTCGCTGCTGCCGATCATCGACGCCGGCGGCCAGGCCACCCGCAACCGCGCGCTCGCCATTCCCGAGATCGGACCGAACACGTTTCTGTACAACGTGTTCGTCGGCCAACTGCAGGCGCATTACACGTTCGATCTGTTCGGCGCCTCGCGTCTCGCGAACGCGGCGCTCGCCGCGCGCGTGAACGTGCAGGTCTACCAGCTCGAGGCGGCACGACGCGCGCTTGCGGCGAACATCGTGACCGCGACGATCACGAGCGCCGCGCTGCATGCGCAGATCGAGACGACCGAGCGCCTCGTGGTCCTCGCCAACGATCAGGCGCGCGACACCGAGCGGCGCTTCGAGCTCGGCGCAGTTTCGCATGCCGATCTGCTGAACGCGCAGCAAAGCGCGGCGAGCGTGGCGGCGAGTCTGCCTGCGCTCAGGCAACAGTGGCTGACGACGCGGCACGCGCTCGCGGTGCTGCTCGGCCGCACACCCGATGCGGCGCCCGACGACATCAATCTTGCGCAACTGCATGTACCGGAGCAGGTGCCGGTCGTCGTGCCGTCGGAGTTGCTGCGCTCGCGACCTGACATCGAGGCCGCCGACGCTGCGCTGAAGGCCGCGGCGGCCGATGTCGGCGCGGCGACCGCGCAGATGTTCCCGAGCCTGTCGCTGTCCGCCTCGATGGGGCAAGGCGGCTTTAGCTGGCCGGTCGCGGTGTCGGGTGCGGGGGCGATCTGGAGCATCGGCGCGTCGCTGTCGCAGCCGCTGTTTCATGGCGGTGCGCTCGTCGCACAGCGCCACGCGGCGCAGCACACGTACGAGGCGAGCGTGTCGCAGTACAAACAGACCGTGCTGGCCGCGTTCCAGAACGTCGCCGATACGCTCGCCTCGCTCGAGCACGACGCACAGTCGCTCGATGCCGCGAACGTTGCCGCGCGCTCGGCGCAGGGCGTGTTCAAGGACACGTCGGCACGCTATCGGCTGGGCGCACTGCCCGTCGCGTCGGCGCGTTCGAGCGAGCAGCAATGGCGCAACGCGCAACTCGACGAGATCCGCTATACGAGCGCGCGGCTCACGGATACGGCCGCGCTGTTTCAGGCGATGGGGAATCCGCCGGTCGATCAGGGTGGTGCTTCGTCGACTGCGCCGACTTCGGCTTCTGCGCCTGCATCGGTCGGGGTGACGAACGCGGCGGCATCCAACTAGACTTGGAAATTCGTACGGAATGCGGCGAACTTATCCCCAGTTCGTGTTGATGAGCCTGTTGAAAACTGTCTGAAAAACGGGCTAATGCATTGAGCGCACTATGATTTGTTCGTCAATAAGGAGCAAGGCGAGCAACGCATTGCTTGGGAAGAGATTTGCGAGATCATCGCTACGCGCTCAGATCAATGGATTGGGAATTCGATCGTCTTGCTCATCACGCTAAACGATGGCCGCACCCTGACGGTGCCCGAAGACGATTCAGCCTGGCATGATTTTGCAATGAAGTTACCGGAGCATCTTGCCGGTGCAAAACCTTATGAGGCTTGGGCACTTCAGTCCGCCTTTTCCGACGAGGTGCCTCGCATCGACGTTTTTCGCCGTTGATGTGACGCTATGCGGCGCGCGAGCGGACGCATACCCGAATCGCTTTGAACAGGATGGGCACGTTCCGCACATCTGCGCTCCCAACATCAAGGCTTGTTCGACTCGAACAGATCCATGATCTGCTTCTTCTCTGTCGTCGACACGCTCGGCGGCGGCGCCACTGGCGGCGTCAGGCCGGCCGGCCCGACGCCGCCGAGCGCGTCGGTCGCGCCGGCCATCGGATTGCCCGAATCGAGACCGATGCTCGCGACGAAGCCTTGCCCCGGCAACCTGTCGCTGAAGAACAGCTCACCGTCCATCACCGTCACGCCGTCGGGCTGCTGCGGCTCGGCCTGCGGCACGCCGCGCAGCGCGCGCTGCATGTACTCGACCCAGATCGGCAGCGCGAGTTGCGCGCCGAATTCGCGGCTGCCGAGGCTCTTCGGCTGGTCGTAGCCCATCCACGCGACCGCCACCAGCGACTGCTGATAGCCGGCGAACCAGCCGTCCTTCGCGTCGTTGGTCGTGCCGGTCTTGCCCTGCAGGTCCGAGCGATGCAGCACGTTGGTGCCCGCCCCCGTTCCCGCGGTCGCGACCGAATGCAGCAGGCTGTTCATGATGTAGGCATTACGCGGCTCGAGCGTGCGCGGCGCGTCGCGCCCGGCGACGAGCGGCTGCGCGCGCGAGATCACCACGCCACGCGCGTCGGTGACTTCGTTGATCAGATACGGATTGATCCGGTAGCCGCCGTTCGCGAACACCGAGTACGCGCCCGCCGATTGCAACGGCGTGACGAGACCCGCTCCGAGCGCCATCGGCAGATAGGGCGGAGTCTTGTCGGCGTCGAAGCCAAAGCGCTGCGTGACGAAGTCCTGCGCATATTTGGTGCCGATGAACGACAGGATGCGGATCGACACGAGGTTCTTCGACTTCTGCAGCGCGAGGCGCATCGACATCGGACCGTCGGGCTGGTCGTCATCCTTCGGCTCCCATGCGTCGCCGCCCGGTGTGCTCGCCGGGAAGTACAGCGGCGCATCGTTGATGATCGTCGCCGGAGCGAGCCCCTTTTCGAGCGACGCCGAGTAGATGAACGGCTTGAAGCTCGAACCCGGCTGGCGCCACGCCTGCGTCACATGGTTGAACTTGTTCTTGTTAAAGTCGAAGCCGCCGATCAGCGCGCGAATCGCGCCGTCCTGCGGCGTGAGCGACACGAGCGCGCCTTCGACCTGCGGCAACTGCGTGATCTGCCAGTTGCCCTTGTCGTCGGCGACGAGGCGCACGATCGAGCCCGGCCTGATGCGCAGCGTCGCGTTCGCGCGTGAGCTCAACGCCGCGGCGACGAAGCGCAGGCCGTCGCCCGACACCGTCACCTGCGTGCCGTCGACCAGTTGCGCGACCACCTGCTTCGCGCTCGCGTCCGTCACCACACCGGCGATGATCTCGCCGTTGTCGGGGTGATCGGTCAGCGCGTCGTCGATCGTCTGATCGCGGTCGTCGCCGGCCTCGGGTAGCTGCACGAAGCCTTCCGGTCCGCGATAGCCGTGGCGCCGCTCGTAGTCCATCACGCCTTTGCGCACGGCGCGATACGCCGCGTCCTGATCGGCGGAGTCGATCGTCGTGGTCACGGTCAGGCCGCGCGTATAGGTTTCGTCCTTGTACTGGGCGTACATCATCTGCCGTACCATTTCGGCGACGTACTCGGCATGCACGCTGTACTCGTTGCCCGGATTCTTCGTGTGAATCTCTTCCTTCACGGCCTCGTCGTACTGCTGCTGCGTGATGTAGTTGAGCTCGAGCATACGTCGCAGGATGTACTCCTGACGGATCTTCGCGCGCTTCGGATTGACGACCGGGTTATATGCGGACGGCGCCTTCGGCAGACCCGCGAGCATCGCGGCCTGGGCCAGCGTGATGTCCTTCAGGTCCTTGCCGAAGTACACGCGCGCGGCCGCGGCGAAGCCGTATGCGCGCTCGCCCAGATAGATCTGGTTCATGTACAGCTCGAGGATCTGGTCCTTCGTCAGCGCGCGCTCGATCTTGTAGGCGAGCAACATCTCGTAGATCTTGCGCGTGTAGGTTTTCTCGCTGGAGAGGAAGAAGTTGCGCGCGACCTGCATCGTGATCGTGCTCGCACCTTGCGATGCGCCGCCATGCGCAAGGTCGGCGAAACCGGCGCGCAGGATGCCGACGAAGTCGACGCCGCCGTGTTCGTAGAAGCGGTAGTCCTCGATCGCGAGCACCGCTTTTTTCATCTGGTCCGGGATGTCCTGGAAGCGCACGAGGCTGCGCCGCTCCTCGCCGAACTCGCCGATCAGCACGTGATCCGCGGTATAGACGCGCAGCGGCACTTTCGGGCGATAGTCGGTCAGCGCGTCGAGCGACGGCAACTGCGGCCCCATCACGACCAGTGCATAGCCGAGGATCAGCGCGCCGACCACGACGAGCGTCGCGATCAGGCCGAAGAACCACAGCACGAGCGACGCACCGATCGAGCGACGGCCGCTCTCTGCGTCGCGCGAAGCGGCGTTGCGTCCTGGCGTGCGTTGGTGGGAGTCCCGGTCTTCGCCGGCCGGAGAGTTCGAGGAATGCGGTCGTTTGATGATTGGCATGACTGGAATAATGGGCCCGCAACGGCGCGCCTGTCTGCACGCGCGCCGGCGCGCGCATGGGTCGTGTTCGACGTCCGGGCCGGGACGTACGCCGCCCTGCGGACCCTGCCCCCGGCCGGCCGCACGGCACGCCTCGGACCATGTCCGGCGCAACGTAACAGCGCATTTTAAAAGAAATCGGTAGCGGTCCAAGCCAGTTTTTTTGTAAGAATTCCTTCGCGGGCCGCCTTTTTCCAGCCAGGTCTGTAATTTCGCGCAGCGCGCCGAGCGGCTTGCGCGCGCCGCGCCGCTTATGCGGGGTTATCAACATTTTCTGTTGAAAGGGCTGTGGACAAACCGCCCGCAAACCCTACAACTCGTTGATGTCACGGGATTTTCGCGCCGAGCTTGTTCCGTGACGGCGCAACTCGTCATATGATGAACCCCGCGCGCCCGAGAAGATCATTGCGCGCGACGGCGACCCCATCGGCGGGGTTCCAGCGGCAGCTCCGAAGGCGGGGTCCGACACCGTCCCCGGAGGCACGCGCCGACCCGCCCGTGCTAACAAGACTGCGAGTCGAACATGTCCAAGCCCAGCGAGCGGATCGTCGTATTCGTCACGACCGCGCAGAAACGTGCGATTACCGCGACCGCGGAGGATCTGGGAATCAGCGTCAGTGAACTGATGCGGCGCGCAGTGCTGAGCTTCGGTGCGACCAGCGAGCAGGTCAAGGCCGCGAGCATCGTCGACCGGTTGCGGGCGCCGCGCGCGCCCGATGCGCTGAACGCGGCGCTGCAGCGTGTGGCGCGCGGCACGCGCTATGCGCGCGCTGCCCTGCCCGTGTCGCTGCAAGCTCCCGAGACGCATGGTGCCGCCGCGGCTGGCGACGCCGCTGCGGCCAGCGCGGCTGCCGGCCCGGCGGATGCTAGGGATTCACCGCCGCCGCTGCTTCCCGCGGGCGTCGCCGCTGCACTCGCCGCAGAGCAGGACGAACAGGCCGCGGCCACCGCCGAAGCGGTCGCCCGTCTGATGGCAGCACGCGGCGCCGAAACGGTAGAAAACGCTGAAGCAGCCGCAACCGACACTGCGCCACCCAAACGGAAGCGGCTGCGGCTGCGTACCTCACTGAAGCGCCGCCGCGTCGACAAGTCCCCCGACGACGACGAACCCGACAGCGACCCGAGCACCGAAGCCAGCCGCTTCGCGTGACGGAAAGCGTCACGGAAAATTACCGCGCGTCGAGCCGCAATCAACGCCTTCGAGCGTGCCGGCAACGGCACGCGACGAGCCTCCCGTTGCATATCGATACATTCGCGACACGCGCATGAACCGCCGTTCGGCAACGCCCGCCCCGCGCGCAATCGGCGGCATTTCCGGCCCCGCGCGGGCCCTTGGACGGCCGCATCGTTTAAGCCATCTTTAAGACAGCCGATGGTGTAATATCCGCCGTCAAGTCCATGCCCCTCGCGGCTTTCCGTCATCTGGGCCAGCGTCAACCGGCATTGCGTTTCAACAAAAACGCGCCGCCCTATTGCAATTGGCAAGTGCGCCCCGAACTCCGGTCCGACCGTTGCGCATCGCGCGCGGCGGCGTAAAGTAGCGGTAGTAGTTAAAGGCAGTCAGGGCGCGCATGCATCGGCGGCGCCGCTTACATTCTCTGGAGGTTTTCATGTCGCTTTTTGACAGCATTTCGCGCACCGTCAAGGGTCTTCTGAACGATGCGGCCGACTCGGTCCAGGATCCGTCGCGCGACTCGCGCCAGATCGTGCGCGAACTCGACGACAGCATCGGCAAGGCCGAGAACTCGCTGATCGAGATTCAGGCGCAGGTCGCCACTCAGCAAAGCAAGCGCGATGTCGCCGCGGACAAAGCGAAGAAGTATGAAGACGGCGCGCGCCGCGCGCTGCAGTCCGGCGACGAAGCGCTCGCGCGTGAAGCGCTCGGCGCGCAAGCCACGGCCGAAGCCGAACGCGATGCGCTGACGAAAGAGCTGACTTCGCTGGAGCCGTCGGTCGCGCAGTTGAAGAGCCAGATCGAGGACATGCGCGCGCGCCGCAACGACCTGAACGCACGCTCGAACATCCTGCAGGCCAAGCAGGAGATCGCGCAGGCGAAGGATGTCGCGGCCACGGCACTCGGCGGCATCGGCGGCAAGAACCTCTCCGAGGATTTCCAGAAGCTGGAAGACAAGGTGGCGCTGTCGAACGCGCGTTCGGACGCACGCCTGAACTCCGCCGACGAAAAGAGCGGCAAGGCGCTCGACGAGAAGCTCGCCGAACTCAACCGCGGCCCGTCGATCGACGATCGGCTCGAAGCGCTGAAGAAGCAGCTCAACACGCCGGCGCAGTAAACACCGGGGGCGCGCACTTCGCGCTCCGCGCAGCAACGGCAATCGCAGTATCAAGCAGTACATGCCGGTACGCTCGCTCCTGAACGCACCGGCATACCGGCCGCCACAGGCAGCCACCGCAATCGACTGATGGAGACGGGCGCGCCGCGCCCGGTCCGCAAATGAAAAAACTTTTCGCAACCGCCTTCGCTTCGCTGCTGCTCGTGTCGGCCGCGGCGTTCGCGGTGCCGAGCGCGCAGCAGATCGAATCGGCGATGTCGCAAGGCGACTGGCAGCAGGCCGACGCCGGTCTCACCGAGGTGTTGCAAGCCCATCCGAACAACGCGCGCGCGCATTATCTGTACGCCCAGGTGCTCGATCGCGAAGGTCGTTCCGGCGACGCGCTCGCGCAGTTGCAACAGGCGAAGACGCTCGATCCGCAGATCCGTTTCACCGACCCGAGCCGTTTCGCGCAAACCGAAGCGCGCTTGCGCCGCGACGCGGAACGCGCGGGCGGCAACGTCACCCGTCACGCCGCGAATCCGTTCGTGCAGCAGAATGCGCCTGCTGTGCAGCAACAGTCGGCGATGATGTCGCAAGCGCAACAACGGCATGGTCCGGGGGTAGGTATGTGGATCGGTATCATTGTTCTGATCGCTGCGATCGCGTTCGTGCTGCGCTGGACTTTGCGCCGCGCGCGCAGCCAGGAAGATACGCGCGCCGACGAGGATCGCCGCGCACAATTGAAGCGAGCAACTGACATGCTCAACACGGTGCGCTCGATCAAACTCGACGTGAAGCTGTCCACCGCGCCGGGTCACGAACTGCTCGAGAAAGACGTCGAAGCGACCGAAGATCAGTTGCGCGGCGTCGTCGAAACGCTGTCGAACGGCAAGAATCCGCTGCCGCCTTATGCACTCGACGAATTCGAGCAGCGCATCGCCAGCCTGCGCGCGCGCGCCGACGGCCGGCCCGATCCGACCGCCGCGTCCGTCGGCACCAGCCAGCAGTCAGCGTACGCACAGGAGGCCGAACGCTTCGGCAGCCCGCAGCCGCCTTATCCGCAACAGGGTCCGTATCAACAGCAGCCGCAGCCGCAGGTCATCGTGCAGCAAGGCGGTGGCATGGGTGGCGGCATGGGCGGTCTGCTGACCGGCGTGCTGCTTGGCGAGGCGCTGAGTCATGGGCGTGATCGCGTCGTCGAGCGCGACGTGATCGTCGACGACGACGAATTGCGCCGTCGCCGCAACGACGCCGGAAACGGCGGCGGCCTCGACTTCGGTCAAGGCTCGAACGATTGGGACGACAACGGCGGCGGCATCGACATGGGCAGCAACGACGACTCCGGTGGCTGGACCGATACCTGATCGAGCCGCGACGTCGGATTCCGTTTCACGTTGAATGACAACAACAGGCTCCTGCCCGGAGCCTGTTTGTTTTTTTATCTGCCGGTTTTGCGTTGCGCCGGCGCATGCGGCACGGTTTGCGGTTCCTCGTGCGCGGCAAGCCGCTATCATTTCACCCGCTACTTTCACCCGTGCCGGAGACAGCCGTGACACCCGCCCCTTCTTCATCCACTGCGCCGCGCATTGCGATCGTCGGCAGTGGCTTTGCCGGCCTCGGCATGGCGATCCGTCTGCAGAAGATGGGCATGACGTCTTTCACGGTCTACGAGGCCGCGAGCGGCATCGGCGGCACCTGGCGCGACAATACCTATCCTGGCGCGGCCTGCGACGTCCCCTCGCATCTCTATTCGTTTTCGTTCGAGGCGAATCCGGCATGGTCGCGCGCGTTCAGCAGTCAAGCCGAAATTCTCGCGTATCTGCAGCACTGCGCGCGCAAGTACGGCGTCGAGCGCTACGTGCGCTGCAATGCGAAGGTGAGCGCCGCACGCTTTGACGCAGCGCGGCAGGTCTGGCTCGTCGAGCTCGACACGAATGGCACGCGCGAGACCATCGAGGCCGACGTGCTGATCGCCGCGAGCGGTCCGTTGTCGCGCCCCGCGCTGCCGCGCATCGCCGGCATCGAGCGTTTCGAGGGCAAACTGTTCCATTCAGCGCGCTGGGATCACGCCTATCCGCTCGACGGCAAACGTGTGGCGGTGATCGGCACCGGCGCGAGCGCGATCCAGTTCGTGCCGAAAATCCAGCCGCGCGTCGCGCATCTTGACCTGTTCCAGCGCACCGCGCCATGGGTGATGCCCAAGCGCGACAAGCCGATCGGCCCGCGCGCGCAGTGGCTGTTTCGCACGCTGCCGTTCACGCAGCGTTTCGTACGCAGTGCGATCTATTGGCAGCTCGAATCGCGCGGGATCGCGTTCGTCGTCAATCCGAAGCTGATGAAGACGCCGATGAAGTTCGGCCTCAGCTATCTGGAGCGGCGCGTCAAGGACCCGGCGCTGCGCGCGAAGCTCACGCCCAACTACCGTCTCGGCTGCAAGCGCGTGCTGCTGTCGAGCGATTATTACCCGGCCGTCTGTCAGCCGAACGTCGACGTCGTGACGAGCGGCATTCGCGAGATCGTCGCCGACGGCATCGTGACGGACGACGGCGTGCATCACCGCGCCGATGCGATCATCTGCGGCACCGGCTTCCAGGTCAACGACGTGCGCGCGCCGTTCGAAGTGACCGGCCTCGACGGCAGCGACCTCAGCGCGCTATGGCTGCGCGATGGCCCCGAGGCTTATCTCGGCACGAGCATCGCGAACTTCCCGAACTTCTTCATGATCGCCGGCCCGAACACGGGGCTCGGCCATAACTCGATGATCTACATGATCGAGTCGCAGCTGCGCTATATCGTCGATTGCCTGCGCGTGCTGCGCAAGCAGAACGCCCGCACGATGACCCTGCGCGCCGACGTCCAGCGCGATTTCAACGCGCGTCTACAGCAGCAGATGCAGCACGCGGTGTGGACGAGCGGCTGCCATAGCTGGTATCAGACAAAGAGCGGTAAGGTCACCGCGATCTGGCCGGGCTTTACGTTCAGTTTTCGCAAACGTACGCGGCGCGTGCGGCCACAGGATTACCGCTTCGCGCGTTGAACCGGCACGCTCATCAGCCCCCGCCGCTCAGCAACTGCAGCAGCTCCCACAGAAACTTCACGACGATTACGAGCAGTTCCCATAGCCGATAAAGCGGCTCCCAGTCGAGCGCGAACAGAAGGGACTCGATCATGGCTAGTGTCGGAAGGAGTGAAGGCCGCGATTCGTGAGTCGATCAGCCGGTTCGATCACGCGCGGCGCCTCGCGCGTCATGTCGCCTCAAACCGCCATCACGGCCCGCTTGCGCTCCGCGCGCTGCATGAAGAAGTTCGCCGCGACGACGCCAACCGTGACGACCGCGATGAACAGCGTCGCGAGCGCGTTCATCTCCGGGTTCAGGCCGAGGCGCACGCGCGAGAACACCACGAGCGGCAAGGTGGTCGAGCCGGGACCGGACAGGAACGCGGACAGCACGAGGTCGTCGATCGACAGCGTGAACGACAGCAGCCAGCCCGACACCAGCGCCTGCGAGATCAGCGGCAAGGTGACGGAGAAGAACACGCGCAGCGGTGTCGCGCCGAGATCGAGCGCGGCTTCCTCGAGCGACGGATGCAGCTCCCGCACGCGCGACTGCACGATGATCGCGACGTACGAAATACACAGCATCACGTGACCGATCCAGATCGTGAAGATGCCGCGTTCGGCCGGCCAGCCGATCCAGCGCGCCATTTCGATGAACAGCAGCAGGAGCGAGATGCCCTGAATCACTTCCGGAATCACCAGCGGCGCATTGATCATGCCTGTATATAGCGTGAAGCCGCGAAAGCGCCCCATGCGCGCGAGCACGAAACCGGCCCACGTGCCGATGATCACCGACGCGAACGCCGTCAGCAAGCCGATGCGCAGCGACAGCCACGCGGACGCAATGAGCTCGTCGTCGCTCAACAGCGCCGCGTACCAGCGCATCGAAAAGCGCGTCCACACCGTGACCAGTTGCGATTCGTTGAACGAATACACGACGAGGCTGACGATCGGGATATACAGAAACAGAAAGCCGATGCCCAGAGCGATCAGCTGCAGCATGCGATTCGGCTTCATTGGCGGCCCTCCTCCAAGGCCTTCGCCTGCGCATGCTGGAACAGCGCCATCGGCACCAGCAGCAGCAGCACCATCGCGCACGTGACGGCGGACGCCATCGGCCAGTCGGCGTTGTCGAAGAACTCATTCCACATCACGCGGCCGATCATCAGCGTGTTCGCGCCGCCGAGCAGCTCGGGAATCACGTACTCGCCGACCGCCGGAATGAACACCAGCAGACAGCCCGCGATGATGCCGTTCTTCGACAGCGGCAGCGTGATCTGCCAGAACGCCTTCCACGGCTTTGCGCCGAGGTCGTACGCGGCTTCCAGCAAGGTCAGGTCCATTTTCACGAGGTGCGCGTAAAGCGGCATCACGAGAAACGGCAGGTATGAATAGACCATGCCGATATAGACCGCCGTGTTCGTGTGATACAGCTCGATCGGCGAATGGATCAGCCCGATCGACATCAGGAAATTATTCAGCAATCCGTTGTTCTTCAGAATGCCGATCCATGCGTACACGCGGATCAAGAACGAGGTCCAGAACGGCAACATCACGGCCATCATCAGCAGATTGCGAGTGCCCGCATTCGAGCGCGCGATGTAATAAGCCATCGGATAGCCGATCAGCAGACACAGCACGGTCGAAATCGCCGCGACCACGACCGAATTCACATAGGTCGCGAAGTACAGGCTGTCGGTCAGCAGAAACGCGTAATGCGACAGATCGAGCGTGATGTGCAACGCGCCTTCCGCGAACTTGACGAGTTGCGTGTACGGCGGAATGCCGAGCTGCGAATCGGCGAAGCTGATCTTCACGACCAGCAGGAACGGCACGAGGAAAAACAGCAGCAGCCAGAAGAACGGCCCCGCCACCACGGCGGTACGGCCGTTGAGCTTCAGACGCCGCACCGGCCACGCAAAGAATGACGCAAGCGCTTCTTTCATGACGTCAGCACCACGCCGGCCGAGGCGCTCCAGCGCACGTACACCTCGTCGCCCCAGGTCGGCGGCTCGATCTCGGTGAGCGCGAGGCTCGTCACGTTCGCGATCACGGTCTTGCCGCCGTCGAGCTTGACGTGATACAGCGAATAGCCGCCCATGTACGCGATGTTCGTGACGACGCCCTTGCCCCAGTTGTACGCGCCCTCGGGCGGCTTGCGCGTGAGCGCGATGCGTTCGGGCCGCACCGAGATCGTCACCGGCATGCCGAGCGGACCGGTGATGCCGTGATTGACGTGCAAAGGGCTCGGCAAATCCGGTGTTTCGATGAACACGTGATCGGGTTCGTCCTCGATCGTATGGCCCTCGAACAGATTGGTCGAACCGATGAACTCCGCCGAAAAACGGCTGTTCGGATACTCGTAGACTTCGTGCGGCGTGCCGAGCTGCACGATCTGGCCTTCGCTCATTACGGCGAGGCGGTCAGCCATCGTCATCGCTTCTTCCTGATCGTGCGTGACCATCATGCAGGTGACGCCGACCTGGTCGAGAATGTTGACGAGCTCGATCTGCGTGCGCTGGCGGATCTGTTTGTCGAGCGCCGACATCGGTTCGTCGAGCAGCAGGAGCTTCGGCCGCTTGACGAGCGAACGCGCGAGCGCGACGCGCTGCTGCTGCCCGCCGGACAATTGATGCGGCTTGCGCTTCGCGAAGCGGCCCATTTGCACGAGTTCGAGCGCGCCGTGCACGCGGTCTTTCAGCTCGGCCTTCGGCACGCCCTCCTGCTTCAGGCCGAACGCGACGTTCGCCTCGACCGTCATGTGCGGAAACAGCGCGTACGACTGGAACATCATGTTGACCGGCCGGCGATACGGCGGCAGGTGCGCGAGGTCTTCGCCATCGATCAGGATCTTGCCTGACGTCACGGTTTCGAGCCCGGCCATCATGCGCAGCAAGGTCGACTTGCCGCAGCCCGAGCTGCCGAGCAACGCGAACAGCTCGCCCTTCCTGACCGTCAGGTTGACGTTTCTGACCGCGACGGTCTCGCCGAACTTCTTCACCACATCGACGATCTGGATGAAATTGTCCGCTGCGTCGCCCGCAACGGCGTTCGGGCCCGTCGACGGGACGGGCGCCCCGGCCAGCGCGCCCGGCTGGTCACTACTGATCATAATGCTGCTTCACTCCGGCGTTTGACGAACAAAGCCCCCGGTGAACACCGAGGGCTTCATGATGCTGCTTATCCGTTGTGGATTGCCGCGCTTAGCGGCCGGACTTGAACTCGGTCCACAGCCGCGTTTGCAGCCGCTGGATTTCCTGCGGCAGCGGCTTCAACAGGAACAGCGTCTTGATGGTTTCAGGCGTCGGGTACACGGCCGGATCGTTCGCGACGTCCTTGTCCACGTATTTGCGCGCTTCCATATTGACGCTCGGGTAGTACACGGCGTTGGTGATCGCGGCGTGCACCTGCGGCGTCTCGATGTAATTGATCCACTCGAGCGCGGCTTCCTTGTGCTTCGCGTCCTTCGGAATCGCCATCACGTCGAACCACACCGGCGCGCCGCCCTTCGGTACGAAGTACTCGATCTTGTACGGCTTCTTCGCCTCGATCGCGCGATGCTTGGCGATCACGACATCGCCCGACCAGCCGTACGCGAAGCAGATGTCACCGCCGACGAGGTCGTTGATATAGCCCGACGAGTTGAACTGCGTGATGTACGGGCGGATCTTCTTGAGCATGTCGAGCGCGGCGTGGTAGTCGGCCGGGTTCGTGCTCATCGGGTCCTTGCCCATGTAGTGCAGCGCGGCCGCGAACATCTGGTCCGGCGCGTCGAGCACCGACACGCCGCAGGCCTTCAGCTTCGAAATGTTTTCGGGCTTGAAGAGGATGTCCCAGTTATCGAGCGGCGTGTTCTTGCCGAGGATCTGCTGGACCTTCGTCACGTTGTAGCCGAGGCCGGTCGTGCCGTACGCCCAGGGTACCACGTACTTGTTGCCCGGATCGGCGCCGGCGACGAGCGCCATCAGCGACGGATCGAGGTACTTCAGGTTCGGCAGCTTCGATTTGTCGAGCGGCTCGAAGATGCCCGCGGCGATCTGCTTGCCCGCGTAGTTGCTGGTCGGCACGACGATGTCATAGCCCGAGTTGCCGGTCAGCAGCTTGGCCTGCAGCGTGTCGTCGCTGTCGTAGTTGTCGTACTTGACCTGGATGCCGGTCTGCTTCGTGAAGTTCGGAATCGTGTCCTTCGCGATGTAGTCGGACCAGTTATACACGTTGAGCTGCGTATCCTTCGCAGCGGCCGTCAACCACGGCGCCGCGCACAAGATCAGCGCCGCCGCATGCCCCACTATCCGTTTGTTCATCCCGTTCTCCGATCGTCTCGTCACTCAAGCCCGCGGCCTCGCGCACCGCCCCCTGAAAACCCCGAAAACTACCACCAATTATTGCTCGCTCAAAAAAAACCGGAGCTATCGTGCAAACGGTACGGACTGTGGCCGCACCACTGCAAAATGGGCGCAATTTTAACGGGTTATCGGCGCGTGTCTACCGAAAAATACGCGGGCGGCGGCCACGCGCCGGCCGGGCTACGCGCGGGCTGCGGGGGGCTGTCGTGTCACTGTCAACTGATTGTCAGGCCGTTGTTGGCGCGCACCTGGGCGGTGCGCCAGCAGGTCCGTACCGGTGCTCGACGGCCGCGGGCGGTGCCGGTCGGCCATGGCGTCAGCGGCGCATTTCGTGCGCCGCGGCGTCCGCGCCGCGACGGCTCGAATGCCCGTATCATGATCTTTCGGCGGGATCGCGCCGTTTCGCCACCGCCGCCCGCTGCACGCATGCATTGGGCATGTGACTTGCAGCAGGATGCACTTCCCCGATACTCAGGCACCGATGAACACCAATCCTTTCGCGATGCGTCCCAACCGCGGCCGGCGAGTTCCGGGCGAGCCGACGCGTCCGGCGCACTGGTTTTCGTTCCTCGGCGCCGGCGCGCTGATCGCGGTCGGCTATATCGATCCCGGCAACTGGGCGACCGCGCTCGGCGCCGGCGCGGGCTACGGCTACCGCCTGCTCGGCATCGTGCTGCTGTCGAGCCTGATGGGGATGCTGATGCAGTGGCTGTCGTCGCGGCTCGGCGTGGTGAGCGGGCGCGACCTCGCGCAGTTGTGCCGCGAGCGCAACAGCCGGCGCACCACGGTGTTCCTGTGGCTGACCAGCGAAGTCGCGATCATTGCCGTCGACGTTGCCGAGGTGGTCGGCAGCGCGGTCGCGCTGCAACTGCTGCTCGGCGTGTCGCTGACGGTCGGCGTGCTGATGTCGGCGGTCTGCACCTTCGCGCTGCTCGCGCTGCAGCACAAAGGCGGCCGCAGGCTGGAAGCGGTGATCGCCGCGCTGATCGGCTTCGTCGGCTTGTGCTTCGTCGTGCAGCTCGCGCTCGCGCGGCCCGACTGGCACGCGGCGCTCGCCGGCACCGCGCCGAGCGTCGAGCTGCTCAGAAACGCGGGCATGCTGTGGCTCGCGGCGGGCATCGTCGGCGCAACGGTCATGCCGCACAACCTGTATCTGCATTCGGCGCTCGTCAAGCATCACGCGCCGGACGGCAGCGACGCTCAGATCAAGGTTGCGCTGCACGTCGTCAATCTCGATACCTTCGTCTCGCTCGCGTTCGCGCTCGTGATCAACGCGGCGCTGCTGATCGTCGCGGCGGCCGTGTTCTATGCGAGCGGCCATCGCGACGTGACTGATCTGGCCGACGCGCATCGGTTGATCGCGCCGCTCGTCGGCAGCCGCTGGGCCAGCATCCTGTTCGCGGCAGCGCTGCTCGCGTGCGGGCTGAGCGCAACCGTCACCGGCACACTGGCCGGCCAGACCGTCATGGAGGGTTTCCTGCGGCTGCGGATGCCGCGCTGGAGACGCGCGCTGCTCACGCGCGCGCTCGCGATCGGACCGGCGCTGCTGGCGGTGGGAATGTTCGGCGAGCATGGCTCGAATCAACTGCTGGTCGCGAGCCAGGTCGTGCTGAGCCTGCAGTTGCCACTCGCAGTCGTCCCGCTGATCCGCTATGCGTCCGATGCGGCGCTGATGCGCGGCTGGCGTGTGCATGGCGTGCCGCTCACGCTGTCGTGGCTGTCGGCGGCGTTCATCATTGCGCTGAATGGCGCGTTGTTGTGGCAACTGGCGTCCGGGGCGTGACGGCCGACCCCGGCGCAAATGCCGCCAACTTCGCGCGACGTTGACCAGCACGGCGCGGAACGCGCGCCACGCATCGGTTAACATAACGGGACTTTGCCTCCCCGCTCCAAGGTTTCCGATGACTTCGAATCTCCACGATCTTCCCGACAGCCCGTGCATCGGCGTGTGCTCCACGCTTTTCGACGAGATCTGCAAGGGCTGCGGCCGCACCGCCATCGAAGTGTCAAACTGGGTGTTCCTCAGCGACGAGGAAAAGCGGGCGATCTGGGCCCGGATCGAACGGGAAGGCACGGCGATGCGGTTTCAGAACGACAGGCTGTGAGTGCGTTCGTAGCGCGCATTGCGGGTTGATGCCGCTCGCCCTGAAGAATGCCGGGACCTCCCGGCATTTTTTGCTTCGGAACACTTCGACTCCATGATCGCCGTCCGGGACTTCGTGCAGTGCCTCGTCGAATGGCCTCGAATGGCCAACGTGTTCAATCCGTGGTCTCAGACCGATGCGCGCGATCAGCCCGGCGTCAACGCGCCACTGATTCGCCAGCAACAGCTTGCGGCCTACCTGCAAGCGCGCCGGACGAGCGTCAAGATGATCCTGATTGCGGAGGCGCTCAGTTGCCGCGGCGGGCGCTTCACAGGCGTCGCGATGACCTCCGAGCGGATTCTGCTCGGCAACGACACGAAGCTCAACGGCTTCACCACCGGATCGGACCGCAGCCCGCTGCCGGACTACCTCCCGGGTCCGGCAACCCGCACCAGTTGCCGCGATGCGCTGTCTCGAATGACCGACCGCGAATACGGCGTCTACGAGAGAACCGCCTCGGTCGTCTGGCTGACGATGCTCGCCAACGGATTCGGACCGACGGAGTTTGCGCTATGGAATGCGTTCCCGTTTCATCCGTTTGCGAACGACGATCCCGAGAGCAACCGCCGCCCATCGAATCACGAGCTACAGGCGACGGGCCAGATTCTGACTGACTTCATCAGCCTGTTCCCTCGATCCGTGAGGTTCGTTGCACTTGGACGCGAAGCGGAAAGCGCATTGCGAACTCACGCGATGCAGCCTCCACACGAACTCGTGAGGCACCCTACGGCGAGAGCCGCGAAACCCGCAAGCGGGACGATTCACGGGAAGGCTCGCCCGATGGGCAAGCTGGATGAAGTCATTCGACGGCTCGCACTGGACCGGTGAATGAACAAAAAGGCCCACGCCGGCAGACCGCCGGCGTGGGCCTTTGAAGATCGCTGAAGACCCGCGACCCGGTGCTTATTGCACGCCCTGACTCGCCAGGAAGTCCTCATAGTTGCCGCCGAAGTCGTTCAGCGTGCCATCGGTCTTCACTTCGATGATCCGGTTCGCGAGGCCGCTCACGAACTCGCGGTCGTGCGACACGAAAATCAGCGTGCCTTCGAACTTTTCCAGCGCGATCTGCAGCGATTCGATCGACTCCATGTCCATATGGTTGGTCGGCTCGTCCATCAGCAGCACGTTGTGGCGGCCGAGCATCAGCTTGCCCCAGATCATGCGGCCCTTCTCGCCGCCCGACAGCACCTTGACCGACTTGCGGATGTCGTCCGCGTTGAACAGCAGACGGCCGAGCGTGCCGCGCACCATCTGCTCGTCGTCGCCTTCCTTGCGGTACTGGTCGATCCAGTCCATCAGCGTGACGTCGTTCGGAAACTCTTCGTACGTGTCCTGCGGCATGTAGCCGATGTTGGCGTTTTCCGCCCACTTCACCGTGCCGTGATCGAGTTGCAGATTGCCCAGCAGCGAGCGCAGCAGCGTGGTCTTGCCCGCGCCGTTCTCGCCGATGATCGCAATGCGCTCGCCAGGCTGCACGCTGATGCTGAAGTTATTGAAGATCGAGCGGTCGTATTTCTTTGAAATACCCTCGGCGACCACCGCAATGTTATGCAGCTTCTTCTCGAACTCGAAGCGGATGAACGGGTTCTGCCGCGACGACGGCTTGAATTCCTCGATCTTGATCTTGTCGATCATCTTCAGACGGCTGGTGGCCTGACGCGCCTTCGACTTGTTTGCCGAGAAGCGGCGCACGAAGTCCTGCAGATCGGCCACGCGCTCCTTCGCCTTCGCGTTGGCGGCCTGCTGACGCTCGCGCGCCTGCGTGCTGGCGAGCATGTAGTCGTCGTAGTTGCCCGGATAGACCTTCAGCGTGCCGTAGTCCATGTCGGCCATGTGCGTGCAGACCTGGTTGAGGAAGTGCCGGTCGTGCGAGATGATGATCATCGTCGAGTTGTACTGGTTGAGCACGTCTTCCAGCCAACGGATCGAGTTGATGTCGAGGTTGTTGGTCGGCTCGTCGAGCAGCAGCACGTCCGGCTTCGAAAACAGCGCCTGCGCGAGCAGCACGCGCAGCTTCCAGCCCGGTGCGACGTTGCTCATCGGGCCGTTGTGCAGATCGATCGAAATACCGATGCCGAGCAGCAGTTCGCCCGCGCGCGCTTCGGCGGTATAGCCGTCGTACTCGGCGAACTTCGCTTCGAGCTCGGCCGCGTGCATGTAGTCGTCGTCGGTCGCGTCGGGGTTCGCGTAGATCGCGTCACGCTCGGTCATCGCGGCCCACATTTCCGTGTGGCCCATCATCACCACGTCGAGCACGCGCACGTCTTCGTACGCGAACTGGTCCTGGCGCAGCTTGCCGAGGCGCACGTTCGGTTCGAGCATCACGTTGCCCGAGCTCGGCTCGAGGTCCGAACCGAGAATCTTCATGAAGGTGGATTTACCGCAGCCGTTCGCACCGATCAGGCCATAGCGGTTCCCTTCCCCGAATTTGACCGAAATGTTCTCGAAGAGGGGCTTCGGCCCGAATTGCATGGTGATATTGGCAGTAGACAGCACGGCGCGTCCCTTTGAATGTGATATCGGCGAAAAACCCACTATTTTAGCAGGTTTGGAGATTTCGACCTGAGAGTTCGTCCGGCGCCGCCGGAGTGCCGGCCGGCCGTGCCGGCCACGGTCCGTACCAGATTGAATGGCTTATGTTGCGCGTACATGATAGCGGCCGCCCAAACGGGCGATGTCGCCGCCACCGGGCATGCGCCGTGCGCAATCAAGGGTTCGGGCAGCGGCCGCTGATCCGCCTATACTTTTTTATGCGTGTTCCGAGCAGCGTTTTTCCGACCCGCGACGCACACCAAGGAGGACATCCATGTCAGACCACGTCTACAAGAAGATTGAACTGACCGGCTCGTCGCCGACATCGATCGACGACGCGATTACCACCGCGATTGCCAAAGCGTCGAAAACGCTGCGCAATCTGCACTGGTTCGAGGTCACGGAAACGCGCGGCCAGATCGAGGATGGCAAGGTCGCGTACTGGCAGGTGACGCTGAAGGTCGGCCTGCGCATCGAGGACTGAGCGGCGGCCGCGCCGCCACGCGATAGCAGCAAACAAAAAAGCTGCGTCCGATCTGAGTGGGACGCAGCTTTTTGCTGTCAGGCCAGCCGGCTTACTTCGGCAGCGGGCCGTCGACACCCTCGACGTACCAGTTCAGGCGCTGCAGCTCCGCATCGGTCAGGGTTTTGCCTTCAGGCACCTTGACCGCGCCCGACTGATCCTTGATCGGGCCGGTGAACACATCGCGCTTGCCGCTCGCGAGTTCATCACGCTTCGCCGCGACCTGCTTCTGCCCGTCGGCCGGAATCGCCGACGTGTTCAGGTTCTCGAGGTTGACGGCCTTCTGCGGAATGCCCCACCACACCGGATCGTTCTTCCACTTGCCGTCGAGCACCTGCTGGATGACCGCCGTGTAGTACACGCCCCAATGACCGACCACCGAGCCGAGATGCGCATCGGGACCGAACTTCTTCATGTCCGAATCCCAGCCGAACGCATGCACGTGCTTCTCCGATGCGGTCGCGAGCGTCGCGCTCGAATCGGTGTTCTGCAGCAGCACGTCGGCGCCCTGACCGATCAGCGTTTCGGCGGCCTGCTTTTCCTTGCCCGGATCGAACCAGCTGTTGATCCAGATCACCTTCGTATGCACCTTGGGATTCACCGAGCGCGCGCCGAGTGTGAACGCGTTGATGTTGCGCACCACTTCCGGAATCGGCACCGAGGCGACGAAGCCGAGCGTGTTGCTCTTCGTCACGTAGCCCGCGGCGACGCCGGCCAGATACGCGCCCTGGTACATGCGAAGGTCGTAGGTGCCGAAGTTCGGCGCCTTCTTGTAGCCGGTTGCGTGCAGGAAGATGGTGTCCGGAAAGTCCTTGGCGACCTTCAGCTGGAAGTCCTGGAAGCCGAAGCTGGTGCCGAAGATGATCTTGTTGCCCTTGTTCGCGAGATCGCGGAACACGCGCTCGGAGTCGGCCGATTCCGGCACGTTCTCGACGCGCGTGATCTTGATCCGGTTGCCGAACTTCGCTTCGGCTTCCCGCGAGCCCTGGTCGTGCGCGAAAGTCCAGCCGGCGTCGCCCGGATTGCCGAGATAGACGAACGCGACGCCCGGCACGTCGGCGGCCTGCGCGGTTTGCGCGAGCGGCGCTGCCAACGCCAGCGACGCCGCGCCCCATGCAAAAGCGGTCAGCAGGTTTCTTCTCTTCATCTTTTTTCCCTTGTCGTGATGAGCGAATGGTGTTGAGCGGATCGATATTAAACGTGTGGTGTCGTTAGCCCGCCGAGAAAAACGGCTTGCCGAGCGAGGCGGGCGCATTCAGGCGGATCGTGTTCGGGTTGCGCGAGATCAGCGCGAGCACGACGATCGTCGCGACGTACGGCAGCATCGCGAGGAACTGCGTCGGCACCGGCACGCCGATCGCCTGCGCGTAAAACTGCAGCCCCGTCACCGCGCCGAACAGCAGCGCGCCGATCAGGAGGCGCCCAGGCCGCCACGTCGCGAACACGACCAGCGCGAGCGCGATCCAGCCGCGCCCCGAAGTCAGGTTCTCCTGCCACAGGTGCAGATTGACGATCGAATAGTAGCCGCCGGCCAGTCCCGCCATGCCGCCGCCGAACGCGACCGCGCCGTAGCGCACGCCGACCACCGGAAAGCCGACCGAGTGCGCGACCTGCGGCGATTCGCCGACCGAGCGCAGCACGAGACCCGCGCGTGTGCGATACAGGAACCAGCCGATTGCCGCGAACATCAGGAACGCGAGGTAATCGAGCGGCGTCAGCGTGAACAGCGCCGGGCCCAGCACCGGGAGCTTCGACAGACCCGGGATCGTCCACGTATCGATCGTCGCGCGCACCGCGGCCGACGTGTACGGCTTGCCCACATACGCGGACAGCCCGATGCCGAAGATCGTCAGCGACAAACCGGTCGCGACCTGGTTGGCGAGCATCGTCAGCGTGAGGAACGCGAACAGCAGCGACATCGCGAGACCGGCGCCGATCGCGGCGAGCACGCCGAGCCACGGACTGCCGGTGATCGACGTGACCGCGTAGCCGCTGACGGCGCCCATCAGCATCATCCCTTCCACGCCGAGATTGAGCACGCCCGATTTTTCGGCGACGAGTTCGCCCGCGCCCGCGAACATCAGCGGGATCGACGCGGTGATCGCGCTCGACGTGAGTGCGGTGGCTTGCTGGATATCCATAATGACTCTGAAAGCGGATGAGCGGGCTTAACGAGCCGCCGCGGCGGCCGAGCGGCGCCGCACGCGGTAGTTCACGAACAGGTCGGCGCCGAGCAGGCAGAACAGCAGCAACCCCTGGAATACGCCCGATAGCGCCTGCGGCAATTGCATCGAGGTCTGCACCGCTTCGCCGCCGAGGTACAGCAGCGCCATCAGGAGACTCGCGAGCACGATGCCGAGCGGATGCAACCGCCCCACGAATACGACGATGATCGCGGTGAAGCCGTAGCCCGGCGACCACGTTGCCTGCAACTGGCCGATCGGACCGGCGATCTCGCCCATGCCGGCGAGGCCCGCGAGGCCCCCGCTGATGAGCAGCGACGTCCAGATGGTTTTCGTGTCGGAAAATCCCGCATAACGCGCGGCGAGCGGCGCAAGTCCGCCGACGTTCATGCGGTAGCCCGCGAAGCTCTTGCGCATGAACAGCCAGACGAGCGGAATCGCGATCAGCGTGAGGAACACGGAGGCGTTCAGGCGCGTACCGCGCAGGAATTTCCAGTGCCAGTCGCCGTACAGCACCGGATACAGCGCGTCGCCGCTGAACATCTCCGACAGCGGGAAATTCATGCCCTGCGGATCGCGCCAGGGGCCGCTCACGAGGTAGATCAGCAGTTGCGTCGCGACGTACGTGAGCATCAGGCTCACGAGGATCTCGTTGGTGTTGAAGCGGCTCTTCAGGAACGCGGGAATCGCGGCCCACGCCATGCCGCCGAAGATGCCGGCTGCCATCATGGTCGGCAGGATCCACCAGCCGCTCGCCTGATCGAAATAGATCGCGACGCCGCTCGCCGCGATGCCGCCGAGCAGCATCTGCCCTTCGGCGCCGATGTTCCACACGTTCGCGCGATAGCCAATGGCGAGGCCGAGGCCGATCAGGCACAGCGGCGACGCTTTCAGGAGCAGCTCGGACCAGCCGTTGATGCTGGAGAGCGGCTCGATGAAAAACGCGTGCATCGCCTGCAACGGGTCGCGGCCGACGAGGCCGAAGATCAGGAAGCCGATCGCGAGCGTCAGCAACGCGGCGATCAGCGGCACGGCAAGCTGCATCGTGCGCGAGGGCGTCGTGCGGGCTTCGAGTCGATAGGGAAGCATCATGGCTAGCGTGTGATTATTCGGTTTCTGTTCTTCAGGGTTCGCAGTCGCATGGGTGGTTGGCGTGCTGGCTGTTGGCGCGGTGAGCCGGCTCGCGGCAGGCCGTGCTCCGCTTCACGCATGCGCCGGCTGGTCCGCCGCGGGCGCCGCGCCCTTGCGGTCGCCGAACAGCCCCGCCATCCAGCGGCCGATTTCCTCGGCATTGGTCGCAGCGGTCGCGCGCACCGGCGAGAGCCGCCCGCCCGCGAGCACCGCGATGCGATCGCAGATATCGAAAAGCTCTTCCAGCTCCTCCGAGATCACCAGAATCGCGACGCCGCGCGCCGACAGATCGAGCAGTTGCTGACGGATGAACGCGGACGCGCCGACATCGACGCCCCACGTCGGCTGCGCGACCACGAGCACCTTCGGCGCCTGCAGGATTTCGCGGCCCATGATGTATTTCTGCAAATTGCCGCCCGACAGACTTTGCGCGAGCGCGTCCGGGCCGCCGCAGCGCACGTCGAACGCATCGATGCAGCGCTTCGCGAACGCGCGCATCGCGCCCGCCCTGATCCAGCCCGAGCTGACCATACCCTGCCGATGCGCGGTCAAAAGCGCGTTGTCGGCCAGGCTCATCGCCGGCACCGCGCCGCGGCCGAGCCGCTCTTCGGGCACGAAGCCGAAGCCGAGCGCGCGCCGTCCGCCCGCGCCGAGGCGCGCGGCGGGCTTGCCGCAGATCGTGATGGCGTCGGCCGGAAGGCTGCGTCTTTCAGCGCGTTTTTCGCCGGACAGTGCCGCGAGCAGTTCGGCCTGCCCGTTGCCCGACACCCCGGCAATGCCGAAGATCTCGCCCGCATGCACGCTGAACGATACGTCGCGCAACGACGTGCCGAATGGATCGTCGCTCGCGACCGACAGCTGCCTGACATCGAGCTGCACCGCGCCCGGCTTGTGCTCGCGCCGTGTGTAGTCCGGCAGCGAATGGCCGACCATCAACTGCGCGAGCGACGCATGCGTCTCGTTCTTCGGCTTCACGTGACCGGTCACGCGGCCGCCGCGCATCACGGTCGCGGTGTCGCACAGTTCCTGGATTTCGTCGAGCTTGTGGCTGATGTAGAGGATGCTGCAGCCTTCGGCGGCGAGTCGGCGCAGCGTGGTGAAGAGCTTGCGAACCGCCTGCGGCGTCAGCACCGAGGTGGGCTCGTCCATGATCAGCAGACGCGGATTCTGCAGCAGGCAGCGCACGATTTCGACGCGCTGCCGCTCGCCCACCGTCAGGCTGTGCACGTGCCGCTGCGGATCGATATCGAGACCGTAGTCGGCCGACACCTCGCGAATGCGCCTGGATAACGTCTTCAGATCGAACGGTTCGTCGAGCGCGAGCGCGATGTTTTCGCCGACCGTGAGCGTCTCGAACAGCGAGAAGTGCTGAAACACCATGCCGATGCCGAGCTTGCGCGCGGCCGCCGGATTCGCGATGTCGACCGTCTCGCCTTCCCAGCGGATCTCGCCGGCGTCGGGCCGCACCGCGCCGTAGATGATCTTCATCAGCGTGCTTTTGCCCGCGCCGTTCTCGCCGAGCACCGCGTGAATCTCGCCGGGTGCCACGACGAGGGTGACCTCGTCATTGGCGCGCACGGCCGGATATTGCTTCGTGATGCCCGTGAGCTCGAGCCGGGGGACCGCCCCGCCGGTGAATTGCGCGCCGTCGCTATGTGGAGTGTCGCTCATGAGATTCCGTATGCGTTCGTGACGATCCGTCACCACAACCGGTTGAAGATACCTAATTCGACCCACTCAGTCGAGTTGACAAAATTCCCGCAAACCCACGCCGCTACAAGCTCCGCGGGTATGCAGCCCTTGACGCGGATTTTCTTCCATATTAGAACGCATATGCATCTACGTCCGATCGATCAGCCAGTACATATATTCCGGAGAGTCCATGAGCCAGCAACGCGAGGCGATCGACACGTACCTGCTACGCGTGTTGCACACGCTGCTGATGGAGCGCAGCGTGACGCGCGCCGCCGTCAAACTGAACCAGTCCCAACCCGCAATCAGCGCGGCGCTGCGCCGTCTGCGCGATATCACCGGCGATCCGCTGCTCGTGCGCGGCAAGTCCGGCATGGTGCCGACCGAGTACGGCCTGCGCCTGCTCGAACCGGTGCAGAACGCACTGCGCGAGATCGAGCGCATCAGGTTCCAGCAGCACAACTTCGATCCGGCCACGTCGATCCGCTGCTACCGGATCGGTTGTCCCGACTACCTCAACGTACTGTTCGTGCCGACCGTCGTCGAACGTTTTCGCCAGGCCGCGCCGAACGCGACGCTCGAATTCCATTCGCTCGGCCCCGCGTTCGACTACGAACTCGCGCTCGAGGACGGCAAGCTCGACATCGTCGTCGGCAACTGGCCCGAGCCGCCCGAGCAGTTGCATCTGTCGAACCTGTTCGTCGATCAGATCGTCTGCCTGATGAGCAGCACGCATCCGTTCGCCAAACGCGGCGGGCTCACGCTCGACCAGTACCTGAACGCGCCGCATCTCGCGCCGACACCTTACTCGGTCGGCCAGCGCGGCGCGATCGACGTTCACCTCGCGCGCGAGCGGCTCAAGCGCCACGTGGTCGTCACGCTGCCCTACTTCAATCTCGCGCCGTACGTGCTGATCAAATCCGATCTGATCTTCACGACGACGCGCCTGTTTGCCGACTACTACGCGAAGTTCCTGCCGCTGACCGTGGTGCCCGCGCCGCTCGATTTTCCGCCGATGCAGTACTACCAGTTGTGGCACGAGCGCGTGCATTACTCCGACGAAGTGCGCTGGCTGCGCGGTCTCGTCGGCGAGGCGACCCGGACGTTGATCGACAAGCCCTGAGGCGCCATGCGGCGCCGATGCCTCATCCGCTCAGGCCGCCGCCTCGTAAAGCTGCCGGGCAAGCCGGTTATGCCGCTCGATCACCGGCCCGAGCTCGAGGGTCGCAAGTTGCCCATTCTTCACCACCACCTTGCCGTCGATCACGCTGTAGCTGACCTGCGAGGGTGCGCAGAATACCAGAGCCGCGACCGGATCGTGCAGCGCACCCGCAAACTGCGGCTCACGCAGATCGAACGCGACAAAATCCGCGGCCATGCCGGGCGCGAGCGCACCGATGTCGTCGCGATTGAGCACGCGCGCGCCGCCAAGGGTCGCGATTTCGAGCGCCTCGCGCGCGGTCATCGCGTCAGGCCCGAAACCGACGCGCTGCAGCAGCAGAGCCTGACGGACCTCGGCAACCATCTGCGCACCGTCGTTGGACGCCGAACCGTCGACGCCGAGCCCGACCGGCACGCCCGCGAGCCGCATGCGCCTGACCGGCGCGATGCCCGACGCGAGCCGCATGTTCGAGCACGGACAATGCGCGACGCCGGTGCCCGTGCGCGCGAACAGCGCGATGCCCGCGTCGTCGAGTTGCACGCAGTGGGCATGCCACACGTCGCGGCCGACCCAGCCGAGATCGTGCGCATACTCGGCCGGCGTCATGCCGAACTTCTCGCGGCTGTACTCGACGTCGTTGACGTTCTCCGCCAGATGCGTGTGCAACGACACGCCGTACTGGCGCGCGAGCACCGCCGATTCGCGCATCAGGTCGCGGCTCACCGAAAACGGCGAGCACGGCGCCACCACGACGCGCAGCATCGCATAGCGACCCTCGTCGTGATACGTCTCGATCAGACGCTGCGTGTCCTTCAGGATGTCCGCTTCACGCTCGACCACCGAATCGGGCGGCAGGCCGCCGTCTTTCTGCCCCACGCTCATACTGCCGCGCGCCGCGTGAAAGCGCATGCCGATCCTGCGCGCGGCCGCGATGCTGTGGTCGAGACGGCTGCCGTTCGGATAGATATACAGATGGTCGCTCGAAGTCGTGCAGCCGGACAGCAGCAGTTCGGCCATCGCGGTCAGCGTCGATACTTCGATCATGTCGGGCGTCAGGTTCGCCCATACCTTGTACAGATTCGTGAGCCAGCCGAACAGCTCGGCGTTCTGCGCGGCGGGAATCGCACGCGTGAGGCTCTGGTACATATGGTGATGCGTGTTGACGAGGCCCGGAATCACGAGGTGGCCGCGCAGGTCCAGCACCTCGTCGGCCGTGGGCGGCAACTGATCCGTCGGGGCGACCGCGACGATCCGGTTGTCCTCGATATAAAGGCCGGCGTCGCGCAGTTCGCGCCGCTCGCCATCCATCGTGACCAGCACGTCCGCATGCTTCACGAGCATCGTTTTGCCGGGTTGTTTCACTGCTTCCTTCATCGTCGTTAGTTTCTCCGCCCGCACAGCGCTTACCTTCGGTAGCCAAAATCCCGCTGACAACACGCGCGGTTGCGATACCCAACTTCACATCGCCAATATAGTGGCGCTTTTTTGGCGCCGATACGATCGGCCGATGAGTCGGGGCGGCTTTCGAACGGCTGTCCATCATGCGCGAACCATTATCTTGCCTATCGCTCGCGCGCTGAACGGAGCATCCTTTTTACAATGGCTGCCACGGCGCTCGCTTCGATTCGCCGACGGGTATGCAGCCACTGACGTGGAGCCTCGATCCGCCGCAAACGTCATGGATCGGGCCGCCGCCGACTCCTCGCATTCACACAAGGACAATTGCGAATGGGCAAGCTCACTACCCACGTGCTCGACACGGCGAACGGCCGTCCCGGCGCGGGCATCAAGGTCGAACTTTTCGCGCTCGCGGGCGGCACGCGGCGCGCGGTCAAAACCACATTCACGAATCACGACGGCCGCTGCGACGAGCCGCTGCTCGAAGGCGACGCGCTCGTCGCGGGCGAATACGAGCTCGTGTTCGGCGCGGGCGACTACTTCGCCGCGCTCGGCATGAAGGTGCCGGAGCCGCGCTTCGTCGACCTCGTCGTGCTGCGCTTCGGCGTCGCCGATGCCAATGCGCACTATCACGTGCCGCTGCTGGTGTCGCCGTTTTCCTACAGCACGTATCGGGGCAGCTAGGCCGTCATCGCGCGCACAACGAATCAGAAGCGGAGGAGTTTCATGGAATGCTTCATCACCGACTGGCTGAACCTCGCGATTCGCTGGTTCCACGTCACCGCCGCGATCGCATGGATCGGCGAATCGTTCTATTTCGTCGCGCTCGACAACAGCCTGAAACCGCCGACCGATCCGAACCAGCGCCGCCGCGGCGTGTTCGGCGAGCTGTGGCACGTGCACGGCGGCGGATTCTACAACATGCAGAAGTACACGGTCGCGCCGCCCGAAATGCCCGAAGACCTGCACTGGTCGAAATGGCCGTCGTACACGACGTGGTTGTCGGGCTTCGGTCTCTTTACCGTGCTGTATCTGTTCTCGCCGAGCACCTATCTGATCGACAGGAACGTGCTCGACATGGGGCCTGTGGTCGCCATCGCATCGGCAATCGGTTTCCTCGCGGCCGGCTGGATCGTCTACGACTCGCTGTGCCGGATTCTCGGCGCGCGCGACCGGCTGCTCGGCCTCTGCGTCGGCGTTTACGTGCTGATCGCGGCGTATCTCGCCTGCCATATCTTCGCGGGCCGCGCGGCGTATCTGATCATGGGCGCGATGCTCGCGACGATCATGTCGGCCAACGTGTTCTTCGTGATCATTCCGGGCCAGCGCAAGATGGTCGAGGCGATGCTCAAGGGCGACACGCCGAACCCGATCTATGGCAAGCGCGGCAAGCAGCGCTCGGTGCACAACACGTATTTCACGTTGCCGGTCGTGTTCGCGATGCTGTCGAACCACTACGCGATGACCTACACGCATCCGTACAACTGGGCGGTGCTCGTCGTCATCATGCTGGCCGGTGCGCTGATCCGTCAGTTCTTCGTGATGCGCCATCGCGGCCAGGTGCTGTGGTATCTGCCGCTAGCCGGCGTCGCGCTGATGTGCGCCGCGCTCGTGTGGACGATGCCGCGACCGGTGGTGCCGCAGGCGCAAGCCGCCAACGCGCCGGCGCTGAAGGTTGCCGACATCGCGCCGGTGCTGCAGCAGCGCTGCGTGGCCTGCCACTCCGCGCATCCGACGTTGATGGGCAGCGCACCGGCCGGCGTGCTGATGGATACGCCTGACGAAATCTCGCAGAACGCGCAGCGCATCTATCAGCAGGCCGTCACGCTGAAGGCGATGCCGCTCGGCAACGTCACGCATATGACCGACGACGAGCGAATGAAGATTGCCGCGTGGTTCGAGGGCGGTGCGGCGAAGTAAGGAACGCTGCCGGAATGACGGAGCCGGCGCCGAGGTAGAGGTTGGAACGTGAAGCGGGCTTGTCGCGTGAGCGGCAAGCCCGTCAGTGTTGGGGATTGCGGCGTGCGGAGCCAATCGAACGTTTGCGTGATTTTGTATCCCGTGAGCTACAAAAATAGTCGATGACGCGCCCATCGTAGCCCCAGAGGCACAAAAACAATTAATCTCTTTGCGCCTGTTGGGCTACAATATTCCCATATTTGCTGGATTTGATGCCCTGAGGCTACAAATGACCAACCTCGCCGATGTCTCGGACATGCTCAAAACCGTACGCCGCGACAGCAAACTGTCGCAGGAAGAACTGGCGCGCCGCGCGGGGGTTGCCCGCACGACCGTCGCGCGCATGGAGACGCTCGCGAAAAATGACATGAGCGTGTCCGTGCTCGTGCGCCTGCTCGAAGCCGCCGGTTACGACCTCAAGTTCGTCGCGCACGGGCATGGGCGCACGCTCGAGGACATCCTCGCCGAGCAGCGCAGACCGGACGCGCAGCCATGAAGCTCGACGTTCAGGTACTGGGCAAAAACGTCGCGACGTTGTTTCGTGAGCGCGATGACTATGTCCTCAAATACAACCGCGAGGCGAGCGCGGCCGACTTCGTCAGTCTGACGATGCCGGTGCGCGAAGAGGCCTGGCGCTGGCCGCGCGACCTGCATCCGTTTTTCCGCCAGAACCTGCCCGAGGGCTATCTGCTGAATCTGATCCGCGAGCAATTCGGGCCGCTGCTCGACGGAACCGATCTCTCGCTGCTCGCCGTCGTGGGCTCGATGGGTATTGGCCGGGTCACCGTCACGCCGGAAGGTGTCGCGCCGGGCACGGAGCTCCAGGCGCTCGACGTTCAGGACATCCTGCACGGCGACAACTCCGCCGAGCATTTCGCGCAACTCGTCCGTGAATACGCTAGAGCGGCTATTTCGGGCGTCGTGCCCAAGTTCATCGCGCCGGAGAAGCAGGCGCCCGACGCATCGACACCGGTGCAACTCGGCAAGCCGACGCTTCGAACGAGCCGTCACATCGTCAAAGGTTCGGACGACAATACGCCTTTTCTCGGCTTCAACGAGTTCTATTCCATGCGTGTGCTGGAGCGACTAGGAGTGGCGCCCGTCGCGCGCACGCAGATGTCGGACGATGGCCGTGCGCTGATCGTCGAGCGCTTCGATGTCGATGCGCAAGGGGTGCCGGCGTACGGCGTCGAAGACCTGTGCGGCCTGCTCGGTTTGCCGCCGCACGAGAAATACAATTCGACCAGCGAGAAAATGCTCAACGCGGCCCGGGCCTATCTGCTCGATCGCGACACCATACGGGAGCAACTCCAGCAACTCTGCTGGCAACTGCTCACCAACTACGTCGTGCGCAACGCGGACTGCCACACCAAGAACGTCGCCCTGTTCTATACGTCGGTCGACGATGTGGCGTTCACGCCCGTCTACGATGTCGTGACGACGCAGGCTTATCCGCGCTTCGCCGCCAATCCGCCGGGCTTGCCGATCGACGGCCGGAAAACCTGGGCAGCCGGTAAAGCGCTGGAACGATTTTTCAACACCCGCATGGGCATCGCGCCGCGGCAATACGGGCAGATGGTCGAAGCGCTGTGCGACTCGGCTGTCGGCGTGGGCCATGAATTGATCGAGGCGGCACGCAACGAACCGCAGTGGCGCACGGTCGCCAAGCAGATGCTGCATGCGTGGGACGACGGTATGACAGCGCTGCGCTCGCCGAAGAAAAGCCTGCAATTCAAGGGGCTCAAGCCAGCGATCGAAGCAGCGGGATTTTCGGCACCTGAGCCTCCCGAACGCTCAAGGCAGGTCATCGGGCATTCGCCGCTGCTCGGCAGGAGAAACTGAGCGGTACCCATGCCAAAAGCCCGCGCCGTAACCGGCATCGCCGGCTTTTCTCGTCAACCTCGCGACGCTACCGGCCACCCGGCAGCTGCATGACCATCAAACCGCCACTGCGCTCAACGCATCTTCCGTGAGCCAGAGCGGCTCGGCCAGATCCCGCTCGTCCAGATTGAGCCCCTCGCCGCCACGATCGACGACGACAAAGTCGCTCACTTCGCCCAACACAATCAGCGGATGGTGCCACACGCCTTTCGCGTAGTTGACACCCTGCCAGCCGCTCGTGACGAATGCACGGATCCGCGTCGCGTCGAGCTCGCCCGCGGGCGCGACGACGACCAGGTACGGCTTGTCGTTCAGCGGCACGAACGCCTGGCTGCCGAGCGGATGACGCTCGAGCATCTTCACTTCGAACGGCAGCGTGCGCGGCTGGCCACGAAACAGATTGACGAGCGTGCGGCCGTGCTCGTCGGTGACGTCGATTTTCGCGAGGTCGTGGTAGCGGATCGTCGTGCCCAGATTGATCGGAATCTGCTGCGCGCCTTCGAGTTCGATCACGTCGCCGAATGCGGCGAATGCTTCCTTCGTCAGCGGTTCGATCGCGAGCGCTTTCATTCGAGCGTACCCCACAGCCGCAGACGCGACACGCCGCCGTCCGGATAGATGTTGAAGCGCACATGCGTAACGGGCCCGAGCGCCGCGAGCTCGCTTTCGAAGAAATGCTGCTTGTCCATCTGCAGTTTCTGTTCGCCGAGCAGCACCGGCCAGAACATCGCCTGCGTGACGAGCGAGCTGTCGGTCCCCCCCTTCACATACGCGGCCTGGATCGAACAGCGATCCGGATAGTTGCCCTTGAAGTGCGCGGTGTCGACTTCGATCTTGCGGATCACGCCCGGCTGCGCGAGCGCGATGATCGCCCAGTCGTTGCCCGGCTCCCGGCGACGGCGCGTTTCCCAGCCATCGCCCATGTTCACGCCGCGGCCCGGCATCAGCAGCGTCGAGGCCGCGCCGAAGTGCTGGTTGTTCGCGCCGACCAGATACGCGCCGTTTTCCATCGCGGCGAGATCGAACAGCTCGGCGCGGCTCGCGCCGGCCCAGTCGACCTGCGGCTGACCGTACACGCGCAGACGCGCGATGCCGCCGTCCGGATAGATGTTCACGCGCAGATGCGTGTACGCGCCCGTGTCGCCGACTTCGAGGTAGTGATGGCTATTGCCCTGCAACGTGGTCGACGGCACGATCTCGGTCCATTGCGTCGCCTGGTTCGGCACGCCATCGACGATGCGTGCCGCTTCCACCGACGCCGCCGGCGGGAAATTGCCGGTGAAGTGGCTCGTGTCGAGGTCGAGCCCCTTGATCACGCCCGGCCGCGCGAGCTTGACGATGCACCAGTCGTAGCCGGTCGTGCGCTTGCGGCGCGTTTCCCAGCCGTCCATCCACTTGCCGTTGTCGTCGTACTTGCCCGGAATGAAGACGGCCGGTTCCGGATTCAGCATGCGGTCCTTCGGCGCGAAGAATTCGTCGCTGGCCTCGAGCGCCTGCGCGCCCAGACGCGGGTCCGCCAGATTCACGTAACGGCGCGTAAATTCCGGTGCGTTGGGGTCGAGAATCGGAAGTGCCATCCTGGTCGTCCTTGAGATCGATTGGTGCGGAAAAATGGTGCGGCTCGCTGCCTGACGCTGCGCGCCTCACACGCCGATCAGGTCGTCGAGCCGCAAGCGTGCAATGCGATAGATCTGATCGAGGTTCGCGCGCATTTCGTCGGCACGGCTATTGTTCACGCGCGATTCGAAGTTCGCGATGATGCCGTGGCGGTCGTAGCCGCGCACCGCGAGAATAAACGGAAAGCCGAATTTCTCGCGATACGCGCGGTTCAATTCATGCAGCTTGTCGAACTCTTCCTGGGTGCATTGCGCAAGACCCGCGCCGCTTTGCTCGCGCGTCGATTCAGCGGTCAGCTCACCGCGCACCGCCGCCTTGCCGGCCAGCTCCGGGTGCGCGTTGATCAGCGCGAGCTGCTTGTCCTCGCCCGCCGCTTCGACGATCTGCGACATCCGTCTATGCAGTTCGTCGACGCTCGCAAACGGTCGCTCGCGCGCCGCGGCTTCGGCGACCCACGGCGAGTGCTCGAAGATGCCCGACAGCGCCGCGACGAACGCGTCGCCCGAGATGCCGTTCAGTTGATCGAGGGTGTATTGCATCGCCTTCATGCGGCAGCCTCGCGGCTGTCTTGCCGGTAAGGATGAGTTGCGTGCCAGTGCCGCGCGATATCGACGCGCCGCGACACCCACACGCTATCGTGCCGCTCGATGTGATCGAGAAAGCGCTGCAGCGCGCGAAAACGCCCCGGCCGCCCAAGCAGCCGGCAGTGCATGCCGATCGACATCATCTTCGGCACTTCGTCGCCCTCTTCGTACAGCACGTCGAAAGCATCGCGCAGGTAGGTGAAGAAGTGGTCCGCGGCGTTGAAGCCCTGCGGGGTGGCGAAACGCATGTCGTTGGTGTCGAGCGTGTACGGCACGATCAGTTGCGGCACGGTCTTGCCGCCCGATACTTCGACGTCCATCCAGAACGGCAGGTCGTCGCCGTAGTAGTCGGAGTCATAGAGGAAGCCGCCGTATTCGGCGACCAGCCGATGCGTGTTCGGACTGTCGCGGCCGGTGTACCAGCCGAGCGGCCGCACACCGGTCACGCGCTCGATCGCCTGCATGCCGAGGCGCATGTGCTCCGCTTCCTGTTCCGGCGACATGTTCTGATAGTGAATCCAGCGGTAGCCGTGGCACGCGATCTCATGCCCGAGCGCGACGAACGCTTGCGCGACGTCGGGATTCCGCTCGATCGCCATGCCGACGCCGAACACCGTCAGCGGCAGGTCGCGCCTTTCGAATTCGCGCAGGATGCGCCACACGCCCGCGCGCGAGCCGTATTCGTAGATCGACTCCATGCTCATGTGCCGCGCCGGATACGCCGCCGCGCCGACGATCTCCGACAGAAACTGCTCGGAAGCGGCATCGCCATGCAGCACGCAGTTTTCGCCGCCCTCTTCGTAGTTGAGAACGAATTGCACCGCGACACGCGCTCGCCCCGGCCAGTTCGCCTGCACCGGGTGGCGGCCGTAGCCGATCAGATCGCGTGGGTAGTTCGGGTCGAGTGGCATGGTTTGACGGATGCGTAATGACGGGACCAGGAATTCGCTTGCAGCTCGGGCTCACAAGCGCTCGGCAACGGCGGCGGGATCGGCTCGTGCAAGCGTTCGAACGGCGGCTCCGGCGTTGGCCGAAGCCGCCGCACCGAGTTGAGCCAGTGTAGCGAAAACACCCCGGCGCGCCCATACGGCCGGGCAGATAGTGCGTGTTACGCCGAGTGTATGTGCGAGTCCGACGACTCGGCGTTTACCCGCGGCGCGCCGGGGCTGAACGGCGCGAGCGCGCCGTCGTAGCGCTTCGCGAGCGGCCGCGCGTAGTCGCCGCGCTTGGCCGTCGCGAGACGCAGCGCGACCAGCGCCTCGGTCCATTTGACGGCCGCCGTCACGCCTTCGATCACCGGCGCGCCGAGTGCGTCCTCGATCTCCGCGCACAGTTCGGCCATGCCCGCGCAACCGAGCACGATCGCGTCCGAGCCGTCCTCGGCGAGCGCGCGCCGGCATTCGTCGAGAATGATGCGGCGCGCCGCCGAGCCTGGCTTGTCGAGATCGAGCACGGCGACGTCGGTCGCACGCACGTTGCGGCAGAAGCGCTTCATGCCGTAGCGCTCGGCCAGATGCCAGGCCATCCCGCAGGTGCGCGCGAGCGTCGTCACGACCGAGAAGCCCGGGGCAAGCACGCTCGCCGCATGCATCGCCGCCTCGGCAATGCCGATCACCGGGCCGCGCGCGAGTTCGCGAGCCGCATAGAGACCAGGGTCGCCGAAGCACGCGATCACGTAGCCGTGGCAGCCTTCCCGCTCGCCCGCCGCGACTTCGGCGAGCAGACCGGGCGTGGCGAGCGCTTCGTCGTAATAGCCTTCGATCGACGGCGGGCCCATCGTCGGATTGACGGCGACCACTTCGGTGCCGGGTGCGGCGACTTCGCGCGCGCAGCGCCCCATCGCCTCGGTCATGCGGCGCGTCGTGTTCGGATTGATCAGCTTGATACGCATGGCGACTCCTGTTCGACTCGTTTTTGCAGCGGCGAAAGCTTGCGAAAACCCGGCGCGCCTCAGCGTGCGAGCAGCCAATAAAACAACGCGCCAAGTCCCGCACCGATGAACCATGAAAAATTCGCCAGGCCGTCGAGTCCCGGCACCATCACGCAGATCACCGCGATCAGCGCGGCCGGCAACAGCGCGGCCACCGCGCGATAGTTGACACCGTTGCGATACCAGTACGAGCCGCTCGGGGCGACCGTGTACAGATCGTCGAGTACGATCCTCTGACGCTTCACGAGGTAGAAGTCGACGATCAGGACCCCGTACAAAGGTCCGATGAAGCTGCCGAGCACGTCGAGCGTGTAGTGGATCACGGCCGGATTGTTGAACAGATTCCACGGCGTAATGAACACCGACGCGACCGCCGCGAGCATGCCGCCCGCGCGCCAGCTGATCAGGCCCGGCGCCACGTTCGAGAAGTCGAAGGCCGGCGACACGAAGTTCGCGACGATGTTGATGCCGATCGTCGCGATCGTGAAGGTCAGCGCGCCGAGAATCACCGCCAGCGGGTAGTCGATGCGGCCCACCGTCTCGACCGGGTCCGTGATCAGTTCGCCGAACACCGGCAGCGTGGCCGCGGTCGTGATCACCGTGACGAGCGAGAACGCGAGGAAGTTGACCGGCAGGCCCCAGAAATTGCCGCTCTTGACGCTGCGAAAGCTCTTGCCGTAGCGCGAGAAGTCACCGAAATTGAGCATCGGTCCGGAGAAGTACGACACCACCAGCGAGATCGCCGTAATCATCACCGGCACCACTTCCATGCCGTGATATTTGACGCCACCGAGATTGATGCCGATGTTGCGCCAACCCGCGCGATACACCATGTAGCCGGCGAGAATGAACATCACGACGTAGACGGCCGGCCCGGCGAAATCGATGAACTTCTTGATGGTCTCCATGCCGTGCCAGAACACCAGCGCCTGCAGCACCCACAGCAGCATGAAACCGGCCCAGCCGAGCGTCGACAGACCGAGCAGGCCATGCCGGTGCACGTCCGCATACGGCATCAATTGCGGCATGAACTTCAGCACGACGATCACGAGCGCGCTCGACGCGAGATACGTCTGAATGCCATACCAGGCGACCGCGATCAGGCCGCGGATCACCGCGGGCACGTTCGCGCCCAGCACGCCGAAGGTCGCACGGCACGCGACCGGGTACGGCACGCCGTTCAACCGGCTCGGCTTCACGATCAGGTTGCACAGCACGTTCACCAGCGTGATGCCGACGAGCAGCGACACCAGCACCTGCCAGCTCGTCAGGCCGAGCGCGAAGAGACTCCCCGCGAACACATAGCCGCCGACGCTATGCACGTCCGACATCCAGAACGCGAAAATGTTGTACGCGGTCCAGTTCTGCGCGCGTAGCGGCGCAAGGTCTGCGTTGTAGAGCCGCTCGCTGTAGCCGGCCGGCATCGATGGATCGGCTTGCGTCGTACCGTCCGGGTAGCTGGAGATGGGATGACTGCCTGGCGCTGCACTTAACTGAGCCATGATTCCTATATGAACGCGTCCCGTTTGCAACAGTTTTCGTGTGTTCCGACAGACAGGATGGGCTGCAGCTCTATATCCGGCCTTGTTGCAGTCGGTGCTGCGGCTGCGGGCCCCTATGAAATCCGCT
>NZ_JAJITC010000002.1 GCF_020881035.1 Paraburkholderia translucens | reverse complement strand
TCCTCGAGCGTGACCATCTCGAGTTCGTGCTGCATCGGTGTTGGTTTCTTGAGCATGACGCCCATTAAACGACAAAGCCCGGCGCGTGGCCAGGCTTTGGGGGTACTTTGTCAGCAGTCTGAGGCCGGTTCGCAGGAACCGGCCTTTGCTGTATGCGCGATGAGCAACTACGCGCGCATCAAACCTGCGCACCCGCGTTCGGATCGTCCGGATCGACGCGTTCCTTCTTTTCCTTCAGCAGGTCTTCGCGCTTGACGCCGAGCCACATGGCGAGCGCTGCGGCGACGAATACCGACGAGTAGATACCGAACAGAATACCGACCGTCAGCGCGAGCGCGAAGTAGTGCAGGGTCGGGCCGCCGAACAGGAACATCGACAGCACCATCATCTGCGTACAGCCGTGCGTGATGATGGTTCGCGACATCGTGCTGGTGATCGCGTGATTGATCACTTCGATCACGGTCATCTTGCGTTCGCGGCGGAAGGTTTCGCGAATCCGGTCGAAGATGACGACCGACTCGTTGACCGAATAGCCGAGCACCGCGAGCACGGCAGCCAGTACCGACAGCGAAAACTCCCACTGGAAAAACGCGAAGAAGCCGAGAATGATGACGACGTCGTGCAGGTTGGCGATCACGCCGGCCACCGCGTACTTCCATTCGAAGCGGAACGACAGGTAGATCACGATACCGGCCACCACGCACGCGAGCGCGAGCAGACCGTCGGTGGCGAGCTCCTTGCCGACTTGCGGACCGACGAACTCGACGCGCTGCAACTGCACCTCCGGCGTGTCGGCTTTCAGCGCGCCCATGACCTGGTCGCTTTGCTGCGCGGACGTGAGCCCAGCCTTCAGCGGCAGACGGATCAGCACGTCGCGCGAGGAGCCGAAGTTTTGCACCTGCGCGTCGGCATAACCGAGCTTGCCAAGCGTGTTGCGCACCGGGTCGAGCGGGACCGGGCCCGGATACTGCACCTCGATCACGGTACCGCCGGTGAATTCCACCGATAGATGCAGCCCGCGATGTACGAGGAAGAAGACGGCGGCGAGGAAGGTGATCAGCGAGATCGCGTTGAAGATCAACGCGCGCTGCATGAACGGAATGTCTTTACGGAAGCGGAAAAATTCCATGGTCTCGTTCTCCGGGACTCAGCGGGATGAACCCGGTTTTTGCGGCGTCGAGCCGTTCGACGCCGGCGTGCCCGGCGCATTGCGACGACGCACGGTCGGCTTCGCGCGACCCTGCGCGCCGGCCGCGGCCGGTGCCTTCGAGCGTGCCTTCGCCGTGGCGATGGCCTGTGCGGTGTCGGTCGCGGCGGCGTCGTTGCCCAGGCTGCCGCCGGCATACGCGGCCGAGCCTGCTGCCGCCGTTTGCGGGCGCCATACCTGGCCGATCGACAGCGACTTCAGCTTCTTCTTGCCGCCGTACCAGAAGTTGACGAGGCCGCGCGAGAAGAACACCGCCGAGAACATCGACGTCAGAATGCCGATACAGTGGACGATCGCGAAGCCGCGCACCGGACCCGAGCCGAACGCGAGCAGTGCGAGGCCGGCGATCAGCGTGGTCACGTTGGAGTCGAGAATCGTCGCCCATGCGTGCGCGTAACCGTTCTGGATGGCTAGTTGCGGCGGCGCGCCGTTGCGCAGTTCTTCGCGCACGCGCTCGTTGATCAGCACGTTCGCGTCGATCGCCATACCGAGCGCGAGCGCGATAGCGGCGATACCCGGGAGCGTGAGGGTGGCCTGCAGCATCGACAGCACGGCGACCAGCAGCAGCAGGTTCACCGAGAGGCCGATCATCGAGATCACGCCGAACAGCATGTAGTACGCGATCATGAACACGGCGATGGCCGCGAAGCCCCACACGACCGAGTGGAAGCCCTTCTTGATGTTGTCGGCGCCGAGGCTCGGGCCGATCGTGCGTTCCTCGATGATTTCCATCGGCGCGGCGAGCGAACCGGCGCGCAGCAGCAGCGCGAGGTCGGCGGCGGCTTGCGGGGTCGGCTGGCCGGTGATCTGGAAGCGGTCGCCCAGTTCCGACTGGATCGTCGCGACCGTCAGCACTTCGCCCTTGCCGTGTTCGAACAGCACCATCGCCATCGGCTTGCCGATGTTGTCGCGCGACACCGCGCGCACCGCGCGGCCGCCGGCCGAGTCGAGACGGATGTTGACCGACGGACGCTGATGTTCGTCGAAGCCCGCCGACGCGTCGATGATGCGGTCGCCGGTGAAGATCACCTGCTTGCGCAGCAGCACCGGCACCTGGTTGCCTTGCGTGAAGAGTTCGTCGCCTGGCGGCACCGGGTCGTTCGGGTTCGGATGCGTGTTGACGGGGTCGGCGAGGCGCGCTTCGAGCGTCGCCGTACGGCCGATGATGTCCTTCGCCTTCGCGGTGTCCTGCACGCCCGGCAGTTCGACCACGATGCGGTCCGCGCCCTGTTGCTGGATCACCGGCTCGGCCACGCCGAGTTCGTTGACGCGGTTATGCAGCGTCGTGATGTTCTGCTTGAGCGCGGCGTCCTGCACTGCGCGCTGCACGGCCGGCGTGAACGTGCCGACGAGCTGCACGCCGCCGTCTGCGCCGGTGTTCGGCTGCGACGCCCACTGGAGTTCGCTGACGCTGCGGCCGAGCAGTTTGAGCGCCGCATCCGCCGTGGCCTGGTCGGCAAGATTCACCACCACCGACTGGCCCACGCGATTCACGCCGCCGTCGCGGATATTGTTGTCGCGCAGGAGCGTGCGCACGTCCGAGGCGTCCGAATCGAGCTTCTTGTTCAATGCGCCGGCCATGTCGACCTGCAGCAGGAAGTGCACGCCGCCGCGCAGGTCGAGACCGAGGTACATCGGCAGTGCGCGCAGCGCGGTCATCCAGGTCGGCGAGGCGCTTTGCAGGTTCAGGGCGACGATGTACTGCGGATCGTTCGGGTCGCTATTGAGCGACTTCTGCAGCAGATCCTTGACGCGCAGCTGCGTGTCCGTGTCCGTCACGCGTACGCGGATGTTCGCGTTCATCTGCGAATTGTCGAACGTGACCGCTGTCGGCTTGATCTGATTGCTCGCGAGCGCGGCTTCGACCGACGCGAGCGTGCTGGCGTCGAGCTTGACCGTGGCCTTGCCGCTCGACACCTGCACCGCCGGCGCTTCGCCGTACAGATTGGGCAGCGTGTACACGAGGCCGATGACCAGAGCCACCAGCATCACGGCGTATTTCCAGAGGGGGTAGCGATTCATGAGTGGTCCAACGGGAAGGTTGGCTTGGATGCGATGCGTCCGGCGATGAGCGCGGGCCGTTCAGCGAAGTGCCTGAATTGCCGGCGAGGCCGCGCCGGACGCGAGGAGAGCAGGCCTTAAAGCGACTTGATCGTGCCCTTCGGGAGAATCGTCGTGATCGACGCCTTTTGCACGGTGATTTCCGTACCTTCCGAGATTTCGACGCCGACGTAGGCTTCGCCCACCTTCGTCACCTTGCCGACGATGCCGCCGTTCGTCACGACTTCATCGCCCTTGGCCATCGCTGCGAGCATGTTGCGATGTTCCTTCTGGCGCTTCATTTGCGGGCGAATCATGATGAAGTACAGCACGCCGAACATCAGGATCAGCGGCAGGAAGCTCATCAGGTTCGATTCGACACCACCTGCTGCAGCGCCTTGCGCGAAGGCATTGGAAATGAACGACACGTTGGTCTCTCCGTTATCAGTCAAAACTAACAAAAAAGTCAGCCGATTATTCTACACCGGCCACATGCGCGCGGGCACGGTGAATCGGCTTTGCGATCAACCGTTTAAAGGTCCGCGTCGAGGCAAGTCGCGCGGCCGGCGAAAGTGAATTGTAAGTTCCCGGCGCGTGGCCCGCGCAGGGTGCCTGGGCGTCAGGACGACGGTTCGACGCCGCGCGCGCGGTCCTCGTGGAAGCGCTTGCGGAATGTGTCGAACAGTTTCGCCTCGATTGCGTCGCGCATTTCCTGCATCAGTTCAAGGTAGTAGTGCAGGTTGTGGATCGTGTTCAGCTGCGCACCGAGGATTTCGCCGACGCGGTGCAGGTGGTGCAGATAGCCGCGCGTGAAATTGCGGCAGGTGTAGCAGCCGCATTGCTCGTCGAGCGGACGCAGCGAGTTCCTGTGCGTGGCGTTGCGGATCTTGATGTCGCCGAAACGCGTGAAGAGCCAGCCGTTGCGCGCGTTGCGCGTCGGCATGACGCAGTCGAACATGTCGACGCCGGCCGCGACGCCGGCGACCAGGTCTTCGGGCGTGCCGACGCCCATCAGGTAGTGCGGCTTGTCGGCCGGCAGCTTCGGGCCGATGTGGTTCAGGATGCGCATCATCTCTTCCTTCGGCTCGCCGACCGACAGACCGCCGATCGCGAGGCCGTGGAAGCTTTTCCCGGCGAGGCCGGCGAGCGACTCGTCGCGCAGATCCTCGAACATGCCGCCCTGCACGATGCCGAACAGCGCATTCGGATTGCCGAGACGCTGGAATTCGTCGATCGAGCGTTGCGCCCAGCGCATCGACATGCGCATCGATTCGGCCGCTTCCTTGTGCGTGGTCGGAACGTTGTTGGTCGCGTACGGCGTGCATTCGTCGAACTGCATCACGATGTCCGAGTTCAGCACCTTCTGGATCTGCATCGACACTTCGGGCGACAGGAAAAGACGATCGCCGTTGATCGGCGACGCGAACGTCACGCCGTCCTCGGTGATCTTGCGAAGATCGCCGAGCGAGAACACCTGGAAGCCGCCCGAGTCGGTCAGGATCGGCTTTTTCCAGCCCATGAAGCCGTGCAGGCCGCCGTGCGCCTCGATGGTTTCAAGGCCGGGGCGAAGCCACAGGTGAAACGTGTTGCCGAGGATGATCTGCGCGTGCATTTCGTCGAGCTCGCGCGGCTGGACCGCCTTCACGGTGCCGTAGGTGCCGACCGGCATGAAGATCGGCGTTTCGACCACGCCGTGATTGAGCGTGACGCGGCCACGGCGGGCGAGGCCGTCGGTGGCGAGCAGTTCGAATCTGAGGCCGTTCTCCGGGCGCTCGTGGACAGGCTGTTGCGAGGGATGACCGAGGGTCATTGGGATCACTCCTGGGCTACCGGAATACAGTCCGGCGCGATCAATGAAAACCGCCACGAAGGATCGCGGCGGCTGGGAAAACTGCAAAACGTCGAAGCACTGCGTGAACCGGCTTATGCATCGCGCCGCGTGAGCAGCATGGCGTCACCGTAGCTGAAAAACCGATACCGCTCGTCGATGGCATGACGATATGCGGCGCGAATCGTCTCGACGCCCGCGAACGCCGACACCAGCATCAGCAGCGTCGACTTCGGCAAATGGAAGTTCGTAACCAGCCGGTCGACCACGCGGAACCGGAAGCCCGGCGTGATGAAGATGTCGGTCTCCGCGCTCGCGGCGGCGAGCGGATGGCCGGCCGCCTCGGCGTCGCGCGCGGCGGCTTCGAGCGCGCGCATCGAGGTCGTGCCGACCGCGATCACGCGGCTGCCGCGCGCTTTGGTCGCAGCGATCTTGTCCGCAAGCGCTTGCGGCAGGTGATACCACTCGCTGTGCATCTTGTGCTCGGCGAGGTTCTCGACCCGCACCGGCTGGAACGTGCCTGCGCCTACGTGCAGCGTCAGCGTGGCGCGCTCGACGCCATGCGCGTCGAGCTTGGCGAGCAGCGCGTCGTCGAAATGCAGGCCGGCGGTCGGCGCAGCGACCGCGCCCGGGTTCTGCGCGAACACGGTCTGATAGCGGGTTTCGTCGGTGGCGTCGGGGTCGTGCTCGATGTACGGCGGCAATGGCAGGCGGCCGTACTGCTCGATCAGCGTCAGGCAGTCAGCGGGAAAATGCAGGGTGTAGAACTGATCGACCCGCTCGCCGACGGTGACGTCGAACGCATCCGCGAGGCGGATCGTCGTGCCAGCCTGCGGGCTCTTGCTCGCGCGGATCTGCGCAAGGGCGGTGCGCTCGCCGGTCAGGCGCTCGACCAGCACTTCGATCTTGCCGCCGCTCGCCTTCTGGCCGAAGAAGCGCGCCTTCAGCACCTTGGTATCGTTGAAGACGAGCAGATCGCCCGGCGCGATGCACTCGGGCAGCTCGGTGAAGCGGCGGTCGATCATGCGCGCGGCGCCATCGGCAGCGCCTGCGGCGTCCACGTCGAGCAGACGGCTCGCGCTGCGCTCGGGCAGCGCGACTTGCGCGATCAGCTCGGTGGGCAGATCGAAGTCGAAATCGGAAAGCGTAAACATGCAAACGACTGGAAGCGGGTTGGGACGGATTTGGGATTGAATTGAGCCGAAGCCGGAGCCGGGCGGCTATGATGGCGGGACGCCGATGCGGCCCGCGCGCCCTGTGCCGTGCTCTGCTCATGACGCACGCGCGAAGGGCGGCACGACTTTCTTTCGACAGCAGCCGATATTGTACTTGCGAAGCAGCCTATGCCTTTGTCCGACCGCCGATCGTCCGTTGCCACCCTCGAAGCGGGCGCCGAAACGCGGCGCCACGGTGCGCGAGCGCGGACGCCGGAAGGTGATACGGCGCAAGCGGGCGCGGAAGGCGGCATGATGGCCGCCGGCCACGATGCCGGGCGCGACGAGGGCAAACGCGCCGCCAAAACCAAAACCCCGGTCAAAACCGCCGACAAGCTCGCCAAACTCGGACTCACCCGCGACATCGACCTCGTGCTGCACCTGCCGATGCGGTATGAGGACGAAACCTCGCTGACGCCGATCGGCCACCTGCTGCCCGGCGGCATCGCCCAAACCGAAGGCGTGGTGTTCGACAACGAGATCGCCTATCGCCCGCGCCGGCAGCTCCTCGTCAAGCTGCGCGATGCCGAGGGCGACGAACTCGTGCTGCGCTTTCTGAATTTCTACGGCTCGCAGGTCAAGCAGATGGCGCTCGGCGCGCGCTTGCGCGTGCGCGGCGACGTGCGCGGCGGCTTCTTCGGCATGGAGATGGTGCATCCGAGCGTGCGCGTCGTCGAGGAAGACACGCCGCTGCCGCAGGCATTGACGCCGGTCTATCCGAGCACGGCGGGCGTGTCGCAGGCGTATCTGCGCAAGGCGATCGACAACGCGCTCGCGCGCACCTCGCTGCCAGAGCTGTTGCCCGCGCCGGTCGCGCGCGCGTTTCTCGAACCGCTCGGCGTGCCGGCGCTGATGGATGCCGTGCGCACGCTGCATCATCCGGACGCGCAGTCGGACGAAACGGCGCTGATCGACGGCACGCATCCGGCGTGGGTGCGCATCAAGTTCGAGGAACTGCTCGCGCAGCAGATGTCGCTGAAGCGCGCGCACGACGAGCGCCGCACGCGTGCCGCGCCGGCGATGCCGCGCCGCAAGCTCGGCGACGAATCCGCGCTGGTCGCGCGCCTCCTGAAGGCGCTGCCGTTTTCGCTGACGGCCGCCCAGCAGCGCGTCGGCGGTGAGATCGCGCTCGATCTGACCCAGCCGCATCCAATGCAGCGGCTGTTGCAGGGCGATGTCGGCAGCGGCAAGACGATCGTCGCGGCGCTCGCCGCCGCGCAGGCGATCGACGCCGGCTACCAGGCCGCACTGATGGCGCCGACAGAAATCCTCGCCGAGCAGCACGCCCGCAAATTGCGCGGCTGGCTGGAGCCGCTCGGCGTGACGGTCGCGTGGCTCGCGGGCAGCCTCAAGACGAAGGAGAAGCGCGCCGCGCTCGAAGCGGCGGCGCTCGGCACCGCCCAGCTCGTGATCGGCACGCACGCCATCATCCAGGACGCAGTCGAGTTCGCGCGCCTCGGGCTCGTGATCGTCGACGAACAGCACCGCTTCGGCGTCGCGCAACGGCTCGCGTTGCGCGCAAAGGCGCAAGGCGCCGCCGACGGCGAGCCCGATTTCCAGCCGCATCAATTGATGATGTCCGCGACGCCGATCCCGCGCACGCTCGCCATGACCTACTACGCGGACCTCGACGTCTCCACGATCGATGAACTGCCGCCGGGCCGCACACCGATTCTCACGAAGCTCGTCTCCGACGCGCGCCGCGAAGAAGTGATCGGCCGCGTGCGCGAGGCGGCGCTGACCGGGCGCCAGGTGTACTGGGTGTGTCCGCTGATCGAGGAAAGCGAAACCTTGCAGTTGCAAACGGCGGTCGAGACCTACGAGACGCTGGTGGCCGCGCTGCCCGAGCTGAAAGTCGGGCTCGCGCACGGGCGTCTCGCGCCCGCCGAAAAAGCCACGGTAATGGATGCGTTCTCACGCAACGAGATCCAGTTGCTGGTCGCGACCACGGTGATCGAAGTGGGCGTTGACGTGCCGAACGCGTCGCTGATGGTGATCGAGCATGCGGAGCGTTTCGGTCTCGCGCAACTGCATCAATTGCGCGGACGCGTGGGGCGCGGCAGCGCCGCGTCGGTCTGCGTGCTGCTATACACCGGACCGCTGTCGATGACCGCTCGCGCCCGCCTGCAAACCATGCGCGAAACCACCGACGGCTTCGAGATCGCCCGGCGCGACCTCGAAATCCGCGGGCCTGGCGAGTTCCTCGGCGCGCGGCAGTCGGGTGCGGCGATGCTGCGCTTCGCCGACCTGCAGAACGATCAGCACCTGATCGAGCCTGCGCGCGAGGCCGCCGCGACCCTGCTCGACCAGTATCCGGAGGTGGTCATCCAGCACCTGGCGCGCTGGCTCGGCGCCCGCGAGCAGTATCTGAAGGCCTGAGCGCAGCCGTCGCCGCAAGCGGCAGGGCTAAAAGGTTGGCGAACCGACCCTATGGGTGTATAACTAGAACCTATCGAACCCATCGTACTGATTGATCCCCGAATGACGCTCACCGAATTGAAATACATCGTGGCGGTAGCCCGCGAGCGGCACTTCGGCCGGGCCGCCGAAGCGTGTTTCGTCAGCCAGCCCACGCTGTCCGTCGCCATCAAGAAGCTCGAAGACGAGCTGAACGTGCAGATTTTCGAGCGCGGCACCAGCGAGGTCAGCGTCACGCCGATCGGCGAACAGATCGTCACCCAGGCGCAACGCGTGCTCGAGCAGACGCTCGCGATCAAGGAGATTGCCAAGCAGGGCAAGGACCCGCTCGTCGGACCGCTGCGCCTCGGCGTGATCTACACGATCGGGCCGTACCTGCTGCCGACGCTCGTCAAGCAGATGATCCGGCGCGTGCCGCAGATGCCGCTGATGCTGCAGGAAAACTACACGCTGAAGTTGATCGAGCTGCTCAAGCAGGGCGAAATCGACGTTGCGATCATGGCGCTGCCGTTTCCCGAAACCGGTCTGATGCTGCGCCCGCTCTACGACGAGCCGTTCGTCGTGGCGCTGCCGTCCGGCCACGCGTGGGAAAGCCGCCCGAAGATCGACCCAAGTGATTTGAAGCAGGAAACCATGCTGCTGCTCGGCAGCGGCCATTGCTTCCGCGATCACGTGCTCGGCGTGTGTCCCGAGCTGATGCGCTTCTCGCAGAATGCGGACGGCATCCAGAAGACCTTCGAGGGCTCGTCGCTCGAAACGATTCGCCATATGGTCGCGAGCGGTGTCGGCATTACGGTGCTGCCGCGCATGTCGGTGCATGAGGTCAAGCCGCATGCGGGCGGGATCGACGCGGGCCTGCTCAGCTACGTGGCGTTCGACGAGCCGGTGCCGGATCGCCGCGTCGTGCTCGCGTGGCGCAAGAGCTTCACGCGCATGCCCGCGATCGACGCGATCTGTGACGCGATCGCTGCCTGCGACCTGCCCGGTGTCAAGAAGCTCGATTTGCCGGCCGCCGTCAACTGACGCATAGCTGCCGCGAAAACGCGCGCCCCTATTGAATAGATATAATTAATCAAACGCAAACATTCAATAGACTTGTTATAGTTTCTTCCACCGATTGCGCGACCCCTTTGATCGACTAGTCTCAACGCCCCGGCCTGACGCTCGGGGCGCGAGACAGTGAACAGCATCGAACCGGGTCGCTTCCCGAAGTGGCGCTTCGCGATTCAGGTCATGCCGGAAGCGGTAAGCAACGGATGGCAAAGCAGTACTAACGCAATCGGCGGCGCGGCGCCTCGTGCTGCGTCCGTCACGATACGATCCGGGAGTACGGTCATGATTCGGATGATGATGGCAAACATCGGCGCGCCGGCCGCGATGAACGGCATGCAGGCGCGTCGGCCGGTGTTGATGTTGCGCAAGGTGGCGGGCTTTGCGATCGTCGCGAGCGGCTTTGCGGTGATCGCCGCGCACGGGTTGCAACACGTGCTGGGCGGCTGAGCATGGGGGCGCCGCAAGGCCGCGCAGCAAGGCTTTGAGGTACGTCTTGCGGAAGCTTTGCGGCATTTCACGCTACACTGTCGAACGTTTTAAGTCTGTTTTTGCAGACCGTCATTTGCCGACCGGTTCGTATAACTCTTCAAAGGAGTCGTCATGGCCAAGAAGGAAGCCGCAGCCGTACAGCATGTCAATATCGGGATCAGCGACAAGGATCGCAAGAAGATCGCCGAAGGGCTGTCGCGTCTGCTCGCCGATACCTACACGCTGTACCTGAAGACCCACAACTTCCACTGGAACGTCACGGGTCCGATGTTCAACACGCTGCATCTGATGTTCGAAACGCAATACAACGAACTCGCGCTCGCGGTCGACTCGATTGCCGAACGCATCCGCGCACTGGGCGTGCATGCACCGGGCAGCTACAAGGACTTCGCGAAGTTGTCGTCGATCCCCGAAGCGGATGGCGTGCCGGCGGCCGAAGAGATGATCCGCCAGCTGGTCGAGGGCCAGGAAGCCGTGGTGCGCACCGCGCGCGCGATTTTCCCGTCGACCGAAGTTGCTAACGACGAGCCGACCGCCGACCTGCTCACGCAACGCATGCAAACGCACGAGAAGACCGCGTGGATGCTGCGCTCGCTGCTTGCTTGAGTTGCCCTTCAGTTGCCCTTAAGTTGCTCTTAAGTTGCTCTTGAGTCACAGCTGAGGCCGGCTCTGGCCACCCCCATGCCGCGTTGAAAGCGAACAGGCCTCCCCGCACGGGAGGCTTTGTTTTTTGCGCCGCCGCCGCGCGAATCCAGGCGCACCGAGCGCTTCCCGTAGAATAGGCGCACCGTGTTCGTACTTCACCGAATTCGTCCCATGTTCGCCCGACTTCCCCTGTATCTGCGCCTCGTGCGCATGGACAAGCCGATCGGCAGCCTGCTGTTGCTGTGGCCGACGCTCAACGCACTGTGGATCGCGTCCGGCGGCCATCCGTCGTGGCAGTTGCTGGTCATCTTCACGCTCGGCACGGTGCTGATGCGCTCGGCGGGCTGTGCGATCAACGACTATGCGGACCGCGATTTCGACCGTTACGTGAAGCGCACCGAAAACCGGCCGATCACGTCCGGCAAGATCAACGCATGGGAAGCTGTCGTGCTGGCCACCGTGCTGTCGCTGATCGCGTTTCTGCTGATTCAGCCGCTCAATGCGTTGACGAAGGAGTTGTCGGTGGTCGCGCTGTTCGTCGCCGGCACGTATCCGTTCATGAAGCGCTTCTTCGCCATTCCGCAGGCGTATCTGGGCATCGCGTTCGGCTTCGGTATCCCGATGGCGTTCGCCGCGGTGCAGGACCATGTGCCGCTGCTCGCCTGGGTGATGCTGGTCGCGAACATCTTCTGGGCCGTCGCGTACGACACCGAATACGCGATGGTCGATCGCGACGACGACATCAAGATCGGCATCCGCACGTCGGCGCTGACATTCGGCCGTTTCGACGTGGCCGCGGTCATGCTGTGCTACGCGGTGACGCTCGGCATCTACGCCGGTATTGGCGTGACGCTCGGGTTTGGCCTGCTGTACTGGCTGGGCTGGGCGGTCGCGGCGGGTTGCGCGATCTATCACTACACGCTGATCCGCCACCGCGAGCGCATGGCGTGCTTTGCCGCGTTCCGCCACAACAACTGGCTCGGCGGCGCGCTGTTCGCGGGAATCGCCGCGCATTACGCGGCGACTTCGTTTTAACTCGCGTTACTGCTTGCCGAACTCGTCGCCCATCTCTCGCGCGCGTGCATCGGCGGCCAGTGCGCCGCGCACGATTGCATCCTTGATGCCGCTCGCGTCGAATGAGGCGAGCGCCGCCGCGGTCGTGCCGCCTTTCGATGTCACGCGCTCGCGCAGCACGCTCAAAGGCTCGTCGGAATTGGCCGCGAGTTGCGCGGCACCCGTGAACGTCGCGACCGCGAGCGCCCGACCCTGAGCTTCCTCCATGCCGAGCTGGCGCGCGGCTTCCTGCAGCGCTTCGATGAAATAAAACACGTAAGCCGGCCCGCTGCCCGAGATCGCGGTCACCGCGTCGATCTTCGCTTCGTCGTCGAACCACACGGTTTCGCCGACGGCGCCGAGCAACTGCGAGGCGAGTGCGCGGCCTGCTTCGTCGACGCTGCTGGTGGCGACGAGACCCGTCACGCCCATGCCGATCAGCGCCGGCGTATTCGGCATCACGCGCACGATACGGTCGTGGCCAGCGAGCCAGCGCGACATGTCACCGATGCGAATGCCGGCGACGATGCTGACGATGAGCTGCGACGCGCGCAGATGCGGTGCAACGGTCTCGGCGACGCTCTTCAGGATCTGCGGCTTCACCGCGAGCACGACTGCGTCGTAATCGGCGAGCGCGGCGTCGGCGGCCGTGCCGGTGCGGATGCCGAATTGCCGCTCGTTGCGCTTGCGCGCGTCTTCGTTCGGATCGATCGCGTACAGGTTAGCGGGCGCGACGCCGCGTTTGATGAGGCCGCCGATCAACGCGGCGGCCATGTTGCCGCCGCCGATAAACGCAATTTTCATGATGGTCCGGATAAGTTCAGTTGAGGTGCGGGAATGCGATGAGGGCTTCGCGCAGGCAGGGTCGCGCGAAGCCCGCAGAAAAGCTCAGTGCGAATAATCGCGCGCACCGAAGATCGCGGTGCCGATACGCACGATCGTCGCGCCTTCGAGCACGGCGGCTTCAAGATCCGCCGACATGCCCATCGACAGCGTATCGAGCGCGAGCCCGCCGTTGCGCAAGCGCTCGAACAGCTCGCGCAGCTCGCGATGCGGCGCGCGTTGCGCGTCGAGATCGCCAGCCGGTTCGGGAATCGACATCAGTCCGCGCAGGTTCAGCTTCGGCAGCGAGGCGATCTGTTGCGCGATAGCGGGCGCCTCGGCGATCGCGACGCCGCTCTTCGATGCTTCGCCGCTGACGTTGACCTGCAGGCACACGTTGAGCGGCGGAAGATTGTCGGGACGCTGCTCCGATAGCCGCTGCGCGATCTTCAGGCGATCGATCGAATGCACCCAGTCGAAATGTTCGGCGACCGGCCGCGTCTTGTTCGATTGCAGCGGCCCGATGAAATGCCATTCGAGCGACGCGCGCAGATCGGCGAGCGCCCGGATCTTGTCGAGCGCTTCCTGCACGTAGTTCTCGCCGAACGCATGTTGACCGGCCGCATGGGCGGCGCGCACGGCATCGGCGGGAAACGTCTTGGAGACCGCGAGCAGCGTCACGGAATGCGCGTCACGGCCGGCCGCTTGCGCGGCCCTGGCGATGCGCTGCTGCACGTCAGCGAGGTTGTGACCCAGATGGTGAAGCAGATCGGACATGGAACGAACCGGTGTTCAGCGAAGACGTTGCCCCGATTATACGGACAGCATGTGCTCGACCAGTTCGATCCAGTGCGCGACCGGCGTCGACGTGCCGCTTTGCAGATGCGCGATGCAGCCCACGTTCGCCGAGACGATGACCTGCGGCTCCTGCGCCTGCAAACGCTCGAGCTTCTGGTCGCGCAGGGCGTAGGACAGCCGCGGCTGCATCAGCGAGTAGGTGCCGGCCGAGCCGCAGCACAGATGGCTGTCGGCGGGCAGCCGCACTTCGACGCCGAGTGCGCCGAGCAACTGTTCCACCTGACCGCGGAGCTGCTGACCATGCTGCAGCGTGCAGGGCGGATGAAACGCGACGGTGTGCACCGAACGGCGCCGCGTGATCGCGACGAGCTGTTCTTCGAACTCGGGCAGGATTTCGGAGAGGTCGCGCGTCAGCTCGACGATGCGGCGCGCTTTTTCCGCATAAGCGGGATCGTGGCGCAGCAGGTGCGCGTATTCCTTGACCATCGCGCCGCAGCCCGACGCGTTCATCACGATCGCCTCAACGCCTCGTTCGACGTAGGGCCACCATGCGTCGATGTTCGTGCGCAGATCGTCGAGCGCTTCGTCGTTATAGCCGAGGTGCAGGCGGATCGCACCGCAGCAGCCGGCTTCGGGCGCGACCAGCGTTTCGATGCCGAGCGCGTCGAACACGCGCGCGGTCGCGATGTTCACATTGGGCATCATCGAGGGTTGCACGCAGCCCGCGAGCATCAGCACCTTGCGTTCGTGTTTCGCGCTCGGCCATTCGAGCGGACGCTGGCGCGCGGGCACCTTGTCGCGCAGCTTCTTCGGCAGCAGACCGCGCACGTGCTGGCCCAGCCGCATCGCGGGCGTGAAGATCGCGCTGTTCGGCAGCACGCTCGCGAGCAGGCGGCGCATCAGCCGCTGATTGAGCGGACGCGTGACTTTCTCTTCGGTCAGCTTGCGGCCGATTTCGACGAGCCGCCCGTACTGGACGCCGGACGGACAGGTCGATTCGCAGTTGCGACAGGTGAGGCAGCGGTCGAGGTGAAGCTGCGTGCTGCGCGTGACCGGCGCGCCTTCGACCATCTGCTTGATCAGATAGATGCGCCCGCGCGGCCCGTCCAGCTCGTCGCCGAGCAGTTGATAGGTCGGGCAGGTGGCCGTGCAGAAACCGCAATGCACGCATTTGCGCAGGATGGCGTCGGCTTCGTCTCCATCGGGCGTATTGCGTATGAAGTCCGCGAGGTTGGTTTGCATCGCGTCGCTCAGAAGTCGGAGTAGAGACGGCCGCGGTTGAAGATGCGGGCCGGGTCGAAGGCGTGTTTGAGGCCGCGATGGATTTTCATCAACGGCGCGGGCAGCGGCGTGAACACGCCGGCGCTGCGGTCGTAGCCGTGGCCGCTGCGGAAGATAGTGGCGTGGCCGCCAGCCTGCTTTGCGCTGATGCGCACGGTTTGCGCGTCGGTGTCGGTGATCCACCAGCGCTGGCCGCCGCCCCATTCCATCAGTTGCGCGCCGGGCAGTTGCAGTGGCTCGGTGATCGACGGTAGCGCGAGCCGCCATAGCGCGGCCTTCGGTGGAATCCCCGCAAAAAACGAATCGGTCTGTTCGCGCAGGCCGGCCCAGAAACGTTCGGCTTCGACCGCATCGACGACTTCGCCGCCGAGCCCGGTGCGCGCGGCCTTGACGGCGGCTTCCGCGCCGCCGAGCCGCACCGCGAGCGTGCCGTTGCGCCAGGCGCTCGCGGTGATCGGCAGCGGCCGGCCGCCCCATTCGTTGAGCTTGCGGACCGCGTCGGTGCCGTTCATGTCGAACTTCAGGGTGGCTTCTGCCTGCGGCCGCGGCAGCACTTTGACCGACAGTTCGAGGATCAGCCCGAGCGTGCCGAGCGAGCCCGCGAGCAACCGCGATACGTCGTAGCCCGCGACGTTCTTCACGACCTGGCCGCCGAAGTGCAGCACCTGGCCCTGGCCGTTCATCACGACAGCGCCGAGCACGAAGTCGCGCGCGGCGCCGACGGCCGGGCGGCGCGGTCCGGAAATCCCGGCGGCGATGCAGCCGCCGAAGGTGGCCTGCGGGCCGAAGTGCGGCGGCTCGAACGGCAGCATCTGGTCGTGCTCGGCGAGCGCGGCTTCGATTTCCAGCAGCGGGGTGCCCGCGCGCGCGGTGATTACGAGCTCGGCCGGATCGTATGCAGTGATGCCGCGATAAGCGCGCGTGTCGAGGATCTCACCTTCCAGCGTCTGGCCATACCAGTCCTTGGTGCCGCCGCCGCGTATGCGCAACGCGCGTCCCTCGGCGCTGGCCGAACGCACGCGTTCGGACCATACGGTGACGATGTCGTCCTCTTCCATGGTGTCCTGCTCGTTGTGTTTCGTTTGATTGTACCGGGCGGGGCCTTGCTGGCAACCCGGAGCGCACCCGCATTGAGGGTCGGGTGCATCGGCCCGAAGAGGACGCCATGCGCCGCCCAGGCCGCACCCGCGCCTGCACCAGCGCGGGCGCGGCGAACGGCGGGCGCATCAGCCGCTAGAAGCGCGGCAGTTCGGGATGAGGCAGCAGCCCGCCGCGCACGTGCATCTTGCCGTACTCGGCACAGCGCGCCCGCGTCGGGATGCCTTTGTCGGGGTTCAGCAGGCCGGGCGCGTCGAAGGCCCGCTTGACCGCGTGGAACGTGTCGCGCTCCTCGGGTGAGAACTGCACGCACATCGAATTGATCTTCTCGATACCAACGCCATGTTCGCCCGTCACCGTGCCGCCCAACTCGACGCACGCCTCGAGAATGTCGCAACCGAACAGTTCGGCGCGGTGCCACTCGTCCTGATCGTTGCCGTTGAACAGGATCAGCGGATGCATGTTGCCGTCACCGGCATGGAATACGTTGATGCAGCGCAGTTGGTACTTCTTCTCCATTTCCTCGATGCGCGCGAGCAGTGGCCCGATACTGCGGCGCGGCACGGTGCCGTCCATGCAATAGTAGTCCGGCGAAATGCGGCCGGCGGCCGGAAACGCATTCTTGCGCCCGGACCAGAAGCGCAGCCGCTCCGCCTCCGTGCGCGAAATCTGGATGCGTGTCGCGCCGTGCTCGCGCAGCACCGCGGTCATGCGCACGATCTCGTTCGCGACTTCCTCGGGCGTGCCGTCCGACTCGCACAACAGGATCGCCGCCGCGTCGAGGTCGTAGCCCGCGTTGACGAACTCCTCGACCGCCCGCGTGGCGGGCTTGTCCATCATTTCCAGACCGGCCGGGATGATGCCCGCGGCGATGATGCCCGCGACCGCATCGCCGCCTTTGACGACATCGTCGAAACTGGCCATGATGACCTGCGCCATTTGCGGCTTCGGAATGAGCCTGACGGTCACCTCGGTGACGATCGCGAACATGCCCTCGCTGCCGATCAGCACCGCGAGCAGGTCGAGCCCCGGTGCGTCCGGCGCGAGTGAGCCGAATTCGACGATCTCGCCTTCCATCGTCACCGCGCGCACGCGCAGCACGTTGTGCACGGTGAGGCCGTACTTCAGGCAATGCACGCCTCCGGAATTCTCGGAGACGTTGCCGCCGATCGTGCAGGCGATCTGCGACGACGGGTCGGGCGCGTAGTAAAGGCCGTATGGCGCCGCGGCCTCGGAGATCGCCAGATTGCGCACGCCCGGCTGCACGGTCGCGGTGCGCGCATACGAGTCGACCTCGACGATCTTGCGAAAACGCGCGAGCGACACCACCACGCCATGCTGAATCGGCATGGCGCCGCCGGACAGGCCGGTGCCAGCGCCACGAGGCACGATGGGCACCTCGAGGCGGTGGCAGATCTGAACGATGCGCTGCACCTGCGATTCGGTTTCCGGCAACGCGACTGCAAGCGGCAGACGCCGGTACGCGGCGAGGCCGTCGCAGTCGTACGCGACGGTGTCTTCCTCGCGATACAGCAGACAGTGGTTCGGCAACACGGCCATCAGCGCCTGCACGACTTCGCGCTGACGCTGCGCGAGGACTTCGGCCGACAGTTCAGCGGGTGCGTTCATGTGAGTTGTCTCCTCGAGGCTTGCGCGGGTCTGGCTTGCCGGTTCGAGCCGGCTGATTCGTGCGGCTTGCTGCGGGTCACTTTCGTATTCGGGCCGGTGCGGTTGCCGCGGGGGAGTTTCAGCGGCTTGCCGCGGCCAGGCCTTGCGGCGCCGATCAGCCCGCCGCCCATGCGAAGATCTTGCCCGGATTCATCAGGTTGCGGGGATCGAGCGCATGCTTGATCGAGCGCATCGTGTCGACCGCGACGTCGCCATGTTCTTCGAGCAGAAAGCCCATCTTGTGCAGGCCGATCCCATGCTCGCCGGTGCAGGTGCCGTCCATGCGCAGCGCGCGCTGCACGATGCGATGGTTCAGGCGCTCGGCTTCCTCGAGCTCTTCGGGCTTGTCCGGATCGATCAGGATCGCGACGTGGAAGTTGCCGTCGCCGACGTGACCGACGATCGGGCAAGGCAGCGGCGAAGCCATCAGGTCCTGCTCCGTTTCGACCACGCACTCGGCCAGACGCGAGATCGGGACGCAGACGTCGGTAGTGACCGCGCGCGAGCCGGGCTTCAGTTGCAGCATCGCGAAATAGGCGTTGTGGCGCGCGTTCCATAGACGGCTGCGGTCCTCTGGGCGCGTCGCCCATTCGAAGCCTTCGCCCCCATTTTGCGCGGCGATTTCCTGCACGAGTTCGGCCTGTTCCTTGACGCCGGCCTCGGTGCCGTGAAATTCGAAGAACAGCGTGGGCGCTTCGCGCAGCGTCAAGTTCGAATGACGGTTGATCGAGCGGATCGCGAGCGAATCGACGAATTCGACGCGTGCGATCGGCACGCCGATCTGGATCGTCTCGATGACCGCGCGAACTGCATCGCCCATTGACGGGAATGCGCACACCGCGGCCGACACCGCTTCCGGATGCGGATAGAGGCGCACGGTGATTTCGGTGATCACGCCGAGCGTGCCTTCCGAGCCGACGAACAGACGTGTGAGGTCATAACCCGCCGACGATTTGCGCGCGCGCGAGCCGGTCTTGATGACGCGGCCATCGGCGAGCACGACCGTCAGGCCGAGCACGTTTTCGCGCATCGTGCCGTAGCGTACGGCGTTGGTGCCCGACGCGCGAGTGGCCGACATACCGCCGATACTCGCGTCCGCGCCCGGGTCGATCGGGAAAAACAGGCCTGTGTCGCGCAGCGCTTCGTTCAACTGCTTGCGTGAGATGCCGGGCTCGACGGTGACTGTCAGGTCTTCGGCGTTGATCGACAACACGCGGTTCATTTCCGACAGATCGATCGACACGCCGCCTTGCACGGCGAGCAGATGGCCCTCGAGCGACGAGCCGTTGCCGTACGGGATGATCGGTACATCGTACCGGCCGCACAGCCGGACGGCGGTCTGCACGTCTTCGGTTGTGCGCGCAAAGACGACGGCATCAGGCAGTTGCGGATCGAAAGGCGATTCGTCACGTCCGTGGTGCGCACGCACGGCTTCGGCAACGGACACGCGCTCACCGAAAGCGGCCTTGAGCTGGTTCAGCAATTCGGCGGGAAACGGCCGGCGCAGCGGGGCCGGCGGCACGGGATGGTTCACGCATGTCTCCAGTCGATCAGAGCAAGTGCTGAGCACTTACCCCGATCCCACGAAAGTTTCTTTGAGTAGCAGCCTGTTTACCGCAGCTGTTTCATTTTACGCCGTTCGCCCGCCAGCCGGCATCGGGCCGGCTGCGGCTCATAGAGTGGCGACGATTCCGCGATGCGTGCAATATGCATGAACGTGGTGGCCGTATCACCACTGAATCCAGGGGGACATCATGGGCAATCGCCTGAGCAAGATCGCCACTCGCACCGGCGACGACGGCACCACCGGTCTCGGCGACGGCCGCCGCGTGCGCAAGGACAGCGCGCGCATCGCTGCGATTGGCGACGTCGACGAACTCAACTCGAATCTCGGCGTGCTGTTGTGCGAAAACCTGCCCGAGAACGTGCGCGCGACGTTGGTCGCGATTCAACATGACCTGTTCGATCTTGGCGGCGAACTGTGCATTCCCGGCCACACGATGATGACCGACCAGCAACTCGCACAGCTCGACGGGTGGCTCGCCGACTACAATGCCACGTTGCCACCGCTGAAGGAATTCATTCTGCCGGGCGGCTCGCGCGCGGCTGCGCTCGCGCATGTGTGCCGCACTGTGTGCCGCCGCGCGGAGCGCGCGATCGTCGCGCTCGGTGAACATGAGGCGCTGAACGCCGCGCCGCGTCAGTACGTGAACCGGCTGTCTGATCTGCTGTTCGTGCTGGCGCGCGTGCTCAATCGCACGGACGGCGGCACCGATGTGCTGTGGCAGCACGATCGCGGCGCGCGTTGAATGGCGAACCCCACGCGCGCATAGAGACGCGCGGAGCTGCGCACGAGCCGACGCTCAACCGACGGCGAGCGTCACCGGCTTGCCGATGCGGCTCAACATTTCGACGAGCGTGTCGATCGTGAACTTACTGGTTTTCTTGTTGACGACGTCGGACACGCGCGGGCGTGACACCATCAGAATTTCGGCCGCCTCCGCCTGCTTCAGATGATGCTGTTCGATCCATGTGGACAGTTCGGTCATCAGCTGCTCCTTGAGCAGCCGTGTGTCATTGATCTGCTTTTGCGATGCAGCGTGAAGGCGCTTCGCTTCCTCGACGGAAAAACCGAGTTCGAGGAACACGTTCGCGCCGGCTCGCGTTACGTGACGAATGTTGGTGTCGATCGTCATGATTCGATGGTCCTGTAGTGGGTGATCGCGCGGTAGCGCGTTTCGGCAATTTTCCTGTCCTGCGGTCCGAGCCTCTGCGTCTTCTTCTGAAAGCAATGCAGCACGTACAGCGCTTCGGCGTATTTGGTCACGTACATCACGCGGAAAATGCCAACTTCGTCCCTGATGCGAATTTCGCGCGTTCCCGCGCCGATGGAGTCGAACGGTTTCCAGTCGTCGGGGTCGAGTCCGGACTGAATCTTGTGAAGCTGAAACCCTGCCAGACGACGTGCTTCATTTGGGAAAGCGAGCAAGTCACGGTAGCTGGAACCTGGCCAGCGAATCTCTTTTTCCTGCTCCATCGCCACCTCGTGTATAAAATCTTATACGCAGTTTCCAACCTGGTCAAGCCGTGCGTGCAACCAGGCAACGAGCTATGACCATACCGAGGCAGCGGGCTGCGTACCATTCATCCGAATGGCCAAAAAAAACCCGACTCGAAATCGAACCGGGTTTTTCCACGGACTGCTGACGAGCCGCCAAAGTGGCGACAGGGCGCGGGTATTCAGTTGCCGCTGCCGCGCGCGATGCGGCGCTGTCTGACCGCTTCGGCGAGGCCTTCGAGCACGGCGACGCTTTCGTCCCAGCCGATGCACGCATCGGTAATGCTCTGGCCGTATGCGAGCTCGCGGCCTTCCTGTAGATCCTGGCGGCCCGCGACGAGGTGCGACTCGACCATCACGCCGACGATCCGCTCGTCACCCGCGGCGATCTGACGGCCGATGTCCGCGCACACCGGAATCTGATTCTCGTGCTTCTTCGAACTGTTCGCATGGCTCGCGTCGATCATCAGACGCGCGGCGAGACCCGCCTTGCCGATGTCGGCGCAGGCCGCGTTGACGCTGTCGGCGTCGTAGTTCGGCGTCTTGCCGCCGCGCAGTATCACGTGGCAGTCCTCATTGCCCGCCGTCGAGACGATCGCCGAGTGGCCGCCCTTCGTGACCGACAGGAAATGATGCGGCTGCGAGGCGGCCTTGATCGCGTCGACGGCGATCTTCACGTTGCCGTCCGTGCCGTTCTTGAAGCCGACCGGGCACGACAGCCCCGACGCCAGTTCGCGGTGCACCTGCGACTCCGTCGTGCGCGCGCCGATCGCACCCCACGAGATCAGATCCGCGATGTACTGCGGGCTGATCATGTCGAGGTACTCGGTACCAGCCGGCAGGCCGAGTTCGTTGATGTGCAGCAGCAGTTCGCGCGCGGTGCGCAAGCCTTCATTGATCTTGAAGCTGTTGTCCATGTGCGGATCGTTGATGAGCCCTTTCCAGCCCACCGTCGTGCGCGGCTTTTCGAAGTACACGCGCATCACGACCTCGAGCTCGCCGGCGAAGCGCTTGCGCTGCTCGATCAGACGGCCCGCATATTCGATCGCGGCCTTCGGATCGTGGATCGAGCACGGGCCGATCACGACGATCAGACGGTCATCCATGCCATGCAGAATGCGATGCATCGCAGTGCGCGAGTCGTAGATCACGTTGGACACCGTCTCGTCGCAGGGAAACTCGCGGATCAGGTGCGCGGGCGGCGTGAGTTCTTTCAATTCGCGGATGCGGACATCGTCGGTATTGTGCGGGGGCATGTGGTTCTCCTGAGTCGGTTCGTAGCGTGTTCGCGCGGGTGGCGACGATCAAAAAATGGTCAACGACAAAATGTCGGATAGGTGTCGAAAAGCGTGAGACGAAAAAAAACCGCCAGGCTGGCTGGCGGTTTTTCGGGAATTCTCGGTGTCCTGCGTGCACTAACACCCCTCTCGATCCGCCAGCGGTCTGAGATACCAAAAAAAGTAAAAATAAAACTTGGCGGACATGGCGAAGTGAAATGCGTCGCTGGTCAAAAAAAGGTGAGTGACTTTATAACCCGCTACAGGCTCGGCTGACAAGCCGGGACATCGAAAAATGCGGAAAACCCGCACGCTTCGCCATTTGTGTGCGCGAAGCGTGCATTTGTCGCGAGATCAGGCCGTGCCGCCGACCGTCATGCGTTCGATGCGCAGCGTCGGCTGACCGACGCCCACCGGCACGCTCTGGCCTTCCTTGCCGCATACGCCGACGCCCGAATCGAGCTTCATGTCGTTGCCGATCATCGTGACGTACTTCAGCGATTCCGGGCCGCTGCCGATCAGCGTCGCGCCCTTGACAGGGTACGTGACCTTGCCGTTCTCGATCATATAAGCCTCGGAAGCCGAGAACACGAACTTGCCGTTCGTGATGTCGACCTGACCGCCGCCGAAGTTGACCGCATACAGGCCCGTCTTCACCGACTCGATAATCTCCTGCGGATCCTTGTCGCCGTTCAGCATGTACGTGTTGGTCATGCGCGGCATCGGCAGCGCCGCGTACGATTCGCGCCGCGCGTTGCCGGTGATCGGCATCTTCATCAGACGCGCGTTCAGCGAATCCTGAATGTAGCCCTTCAGGATGCCGTCCTCGATCAGCGTCGTGCACTGGGTCGGGTTGCCTTCGTCGTCGATATTGAGCGAGCCGCGGCGGTTCGGCAGCGTGCCGTCGTCGACCACGGTGACGCCCTTCGCGGCGACCTGCTCGCCGATGCGTCCCGCGAACGCCGACGATCCCTTGCGGTTGAAGTCGCCTTCGAGCCCGTGGCCGATCGCCTCGTGCAGCAGCACACCGGGCCAGCCCGGGCCGAGCACGACGGTCATCGCGCCAGCCGGCGCCGGACGCGCGTCGAGATTGACGAGTGCGGCGTGCACCGCGTCGTCGACGTAGCGCGACAGCACATCGTCGGTGAAATAGCCGTAGTCGAAGCGGCCGCCGCCGCCGCCGCTGCCGATTTCTCGGCGGCCGTTCTGCTCGGCGATGACCGTGACCGATACGCGCACGAGCGGGCGGATGTCGGCCGCGAAGCCGCCGTCGCTGCGCGCGACGAGCACCACGTCGTATTCGCCGGCGAGGCCGGCCATCACCTGCTGGATGCGCGGGTCACGGCCGCGCGCCATCTGCTCGATGCGCTCGAGCAGCTTGACCTTCGCGGTTGCGTCGAGCGAATGGAGCGGGTCGGACGGCAGGTACAGATCGCGCCCGGCGATGCCGGTCAGCGACGACGCCACCTTGATCTTCTGCTTGCCGCCGCCTGCCTTGGCGATCGCGCGCGTGGCGATGGCCGCCTGGCGGATCGCTTCGGGCGACAGGTCGTCCGAGTAAGCGAACGCGGTGCGGTCGCCCGACACGGCGCGCACGCCGACGCCCTGATCGATGCTGAAGCTGCCAGACTTCACGATGCCCTCCTCGAGACTCCACGCTTCGCTGCGGGTGGCCTGGAAGTAGAGGTCCGCGTAGTCGACGCGGTGCGTGAAGATTTCGGCGAGCGTGCGCGTGAGCAGCGACTCGTCGAGACCATAGGGCGTGAGGAGGATGTCCTTGGCGGCGGCGAGATTACGGATACCGGGTTCGATGATGTTCATGCGAAGTATGTTCTGCTCGATACGGAGAGGTCGGGGAGCGCTTGCGTCGCTATATGCGTGGCAGGCGCCGCAGTTTCAATGTCGGTTTCAGGTCAGCACGCGATGACGCCATGCCGGCAGGCTCTGCCGCACTTCGTCGATGCGCGCGCGATCGAGGTTGCCCGCGACCACGCCGGCGCCCTCGTCGCGCACCGCGACGATCTCGCCCCACGGGTCGATCAGCATGCTGTGGCCCCAGGTGCGGCGGCCATTTTCATGTTTGCCGCCTTGCGCCGCGGCGAGCACGTAGCACTGGTTTTCGATCGCGCGAGTGCGCAGCAACAGCTCCCAATGCGCGCGGCCGGTCGTGTAGGTGAATGCGGATGGCACGACGATCAGCGCGCAATCGCCCAGGCGCCTGTACAACTCGGGAAAGCGCAGATCGTAGCAGACCGACAGGCCGACCCGTCCGAATGGCGCGTCGAAGCCCTGCACGTCGGTGCCGGGGCGGATCGTGCGCGCTTCGTCGAACGCTTCTTCGCCCTTTTCGAAGTTAAACAGGTGGATCTTGTCGTAGCGCGCGGCTTCGTTGCCCTGCGGGTCGAACACGAGCGTCGTGTTCAATACGCGCGATGCCTCGGGCGCGGTCAACGGCATGGTGCCGCCGATCACCCAGATGCGGTGACGGCGCGCGGCGTCGGCGAGAAAGCGCTGGATCGGACCGTCCCGATACGGCTCGCGCACGGCGAGCTTGTCGGTGTCCTTGAAACCCATGAAGCAGAAATATTCGGGCAGCAGCACGAGTTGCGCGCCATCGGCGGCGGCTTCGGCGATCAGGCGCTCCGCATCGGCGAGATTGCGCTCGCGATCCGGCGTGCTGACCATCTGCAGCGCGGCGACCCGGAACGGGCTGCTCAATGGCTCGCCGGATGCCGCGTCGATCGGGGAAGAAGAGGCGTGTGTTTCGCTCATGAGCGTGTCGAAAGGCTCCCGGCAAGGCAGCGGCGCGAAACCTGCGCGCCGCATGCATGGTTCTGGGCTGGCTCGGCCCCGTTGGCGCATTGAGTCGGCGAGGCTGCAGGAGCGGCCGCGAGGTGCGGGACAGCGGCGCCGGCGACGGCGGAGCGGACAGGCGAGATTGCCGGGAGGCGAAACCGCGCGAACCCGGCCAAACTTAGTGCGCTTCCACGGTCGAAGCCGGAACGTCAATCTTACCGCGTTCGGTCGTGACCCGCTCGATGTGCGGTTTCGACCACGAGCCGGTGATCGCGTACTCGCGCGCGAACACCTGCGACACCCCATGCGACAACGCGACATCGGCGACCAGCGCGCCGAGGCCGATCAGCGGATTGATGATCGTCGCGACGATCACCGCGGAGCCGGCGCTGACGGTCGGCACCACGTGCAGGTGCAGGTCCTGGGTCCTCTGGGCGATGTCGACCGAGCCTACCATCTCGGCGCGTGCCGGCGCAGTCACCATCCTGAAGTTGTCGGTGCGGGCGATGCCGTCATGAATCTGCGCGGTCCCGGTCACACTCGAAAACGGCAGGCCTTCGCCGATCACGTCACGGAAATCGAGCGTGGCGATGCGCGCGAGGCTTTGCAGACTCAGCACGCCGAGCAGCGTCGCGACGCCCGGGTCGACCTTGAGGATCTGGCCGTGGCGCAGATCGAGCGCCAGGTTGCCGTTCAGCGTCGAATAGTCGATCGTGGTCGGGCCGCCTTGCCACACGGCCTTGCCGGCAAGCGAGCCGGTGCCGCCCTTGAGCGTCCTCGGCAGACCGAAGCGTTCGAGCATCGCGCCGGCATCCTTGACGTCGAGCTTGAAATCGAACACGGTGCGACGCGGCGTGGTTTCGTCGGCCGACGTGGGCAGCTCGGTCGACGTGCGCCAGTTCGCGGTCGCGGTGAGCGTCGCGGTGGGGTTCGTCACGACGAGCTTGTCGAGCTGCCAGACCGGCACGCCGTTTTCGTCGAAGTTGTGTGCGTCGACCTCGAGCCGGCCGACATTGCGATCGCGCACGATCAGCTCGTTCACGACCAGATCGATCGACGGCATGTTCAGAGCGGGCGCCGACATCGCCGGGCCGAGCAGGTCCCTGTCCTCGACCGACGGAATCACGATCCGCGCGAAGCGCGCCTGCAGCTCGCCCGGAGAATCGGGGGTCGCGCCCGGCAGCCACGATACGTGGCCGGACACCTGGTTCGACGCGATGTTCGCCTGCCACGTGCGGTCCGTGTGCGATGCGCCGACGATCACATTGTCCCAGTGGCGCTTGAGCAGCGTCAGCTTGTCGATGTGCAGCGCGAAACGATTCGGCAGGAATTGCGTGAGCGTCGGATTCGGCGCGGGGGCGGGGGTGGCGGCGGGGGTGGCGGCGCTGCTGGCCGTGTTGCTGCCGTTCGCCCCATTCGCACCGGCCGCGGCCGCGCGCAGCTGCGCGATGAGCGCACGCCAGGCGTCGGCATGGAACTCCTTGACGTCGACGGCGGCGACCACGCCCTCGGACGGCAGGTCGGCGGGGCGGTTCACACCAATCGCGCCGCGCACGACGGTGGGTGGCGTATTGGGCTGCACCCTCGGCTGATAGCGCAGCAGGTACGCGGCGGCGACCGGCCCGAACGTCAGTTCGGCGCGCTCGAGGCCGGCTTCGCCCGGCGCCGTCGCCGGATTGACTGAGAAACGGAGCGGCATCGGCGTGCCGGCCGCCTTCTTGAACGGCGCTGGAAAATCGAGCGCGAGCCCGGTCAGATCGGAGTTGGCGCTGACTTGCGGCAGGCGGCCCTTCACGCCGGTGACGCTCAGCGCATACGGCGCGCTGCCGCTCATATGCGTGAGCACCTGCGTAGCCGGACCACGCAGATTCAGCTCGCGCGCGGCAGCGACAGCGATGTGGCCGTTGAGCGCGAGCGCGTACGTGCCATCCTGGCGAAAGCCGCCGTTCGCGTGCACGTCGCCGCCGAGGAAGCGCCCGGAGAGCCGCTCGGTCTCGGCCGAACGCTCCGTGAAACGCACCCGGCCGGTGAGCTGCGACAGCGGCGGCACGTTGTTCGCGCTCAGGCGGTTGTTCTGGAAGCCGAGCGCGCCTTCGACGCCGATATGCGGCTTCGGCGTGCGCGGGATCGTCAGCTTCAGCGCCAGCGACGCCGACCCTTCGGCACGGATCTTCTCGGTCTGATGCCGCGCCATGATGCCGAGCGAGCTGCCGTTCACGTAGTCGAGCATGTCCGCGAGCGGGCCGCGGCCGTTGCCCTGGATGATCAGGTTCGAGCCTCTCGTGCCGAGATCGTCGATGCGGCCGTTCACGCCGGTCAGCGCGACGCGCTTGTAGCGCCCCCGGTCGATGTCGAAGCGCAGCAGGTTCTGCTTGAGCTCGAACACGCCGTCGATGCCGTCGAGCGGCGGCCACACGTTTGGCGTGCCGTTGCGCATCTTGCGGGGCGGGAACGGCGTTGGATCGAATTTGCCGCCAGTGACGGGCGCGACGATGTGGAAGATCCCGGCGTCGGGGTCGCGCGCGTAGGGGAACTTGGTCAGGTCGCCGTGCACTTCGATCGTGCCGCCACGCGACACGCCAGCCTGCAATCCGTGGCCGAGGTAAATGCGCAGCTTTTCGCTGACCGCTGTGGGCAGATAGCGGGCAATGCGCGTGACCTGCGCGCGCTGGAAGTCGGCCTTCAGGTCGAGCGACCCGCGGCCGTGGCCGGGATTGCTGTAACTCGCGGTCACGGTGGCCTCGACGTCCGGGTTCGATACGCCGAAATCGTTGAGCTTGACCGCGAACGCCGGACGCGTGTCGCCCGGCGCCTTCGCACCCATCGTCCAGTCGGCGCGGCCGTGCAGATGGGCGAACGTGAGGCGCGGATCGTCGAACACGCCTGGCAGCGTGATCGCAACGTCGGACGTGTCGAGGTTCGCGCGGCCGCCTTTTTCGTCGGCGTCGACATTGCCCCACAGGTTTTCGATGCCGGGGACGCCGGCGCGCGGGTGTCCGCGCGGCGTGAGGCCCGGCCCCGGTTCCTGGGCGGCGAAGCTGATGCCCTGCAGATCGCCCTTGAAGCGATAACGCTCGATCGGCTCCGAACCCGCCGGCCGCCGGTCGCCGCCGAACTCGCCGGATTCCGGCTTGCTGCGCTCGACCTCGATGACATAGTTCGCGACGAGCCCGCGCGGATTGATACGCACGAGTTCATTCAACAGGCGCCGCGGCAGCGGCAGCGCGCGGCTGAATTCGGCGAGGATCCCGAGATCGACGCGATCGCCGCTGACTCTCAAAAGCTGCCCATGCTGGAGCGATGCGGTTCGGTAGCGGCCGTCGAGGGTCTCGAAGTGCAGGATGCGCGTGAGCGGGGTGCCGTCTTCGAGCGGCGGCTGGCCGAGCTCGGCTCTCAGGTCCGACAGCTGCAGCGTGTAGTCGCCTTCGCCTGCTCCTACGCGCCATCGAAAATGGGCGACCGGCAGGAGCAGCTTCGGCTGGGTCGGGTGCACGCGCAGCGCGACGTCGTTGCCGTCCAGCTGGCCGGTCGCCTCGGTCATGCGGCCTTCGCGGAAGTCGATCCAGATTGCATTGTCGACGCGGCCGGCGAACGTCTCGATCGGGAATGCGACGTAGCGCGCGAGCGTTGGCAGATCGACCGGGCCCGTCGAGACGTACGCCTGGCCGTTCCAGTTGATCGGTTTGCCGATTGCGGAGAGCAGGGCGTGACGGAAGTGCATGCGGAAATCGATCGGGCCTTTCAGCACCTGGCCGTCGGGCGGCGCCTGCAGCGCCATGCGGTGGTCGTAGCCGTCATTGAGGATCGCGATGCGGATGTCGCGCAGCGCGAGTTCGGGCTCCTTGCGAGTCGCGTCGCGCCAGCGCAGCACCCCGCCGCGCACCACGATCGCCTGCTGGCGCAGCAGCCAGGTGGTCAGTATGGCGTTGCCGCTGTGGCGCGTCGGCACCGGCACGCCCGCGACTGACAGCACGCCGTCCTCGCTGCGCGACACCAGCACGTCCGGCTGATCGACGATCAGACTCGACAGCGCAGGATGAAACAGCCATAGCGAGCGCCAGGACATCGTCGCCGTGGCGTGCGGAATCGTCAGCGCGGGTCGGCCGTCGTGGTCGCGGATGACGAGGTTCGTAACGTCGAGCCCCGGCTGGAAGCCGCTCCAGTGCGGCGCGAGGCGGCCGATCGTGAATTGGGCGTTCAGGGCGTCGGAGACGGCGGCTTCGATGCGCGGCCGGAAGAGATCGGCGCGCGGCAGCACCACGTAGCGCAAGCCGAGGAACAGTCCGGTCGCGATGAAATAGAGGACGAGTGCGAGCGTGGCGAGCACGCGCAACGTCCGACGCAGCACAATGTGGTCGCTTCCGCGCAGATGCCGGACCTGCGATGGGTCTTGCGGGTCGGCGGATTCGTTTCGCTCGGACATGCTGCGGCGGCTGGGCGTATGGTAGTTTTGCGAGTTAACGACGAAATGTAACACACGGCAAAGCGTCGGCGGGCCTCCTGCAAACCCTGTCCGCACGCTGCCTCGCGGACCGCGAGGGGCCTTGCGCGAAGGCATCCGGGGCGGACTTCGGCGCGCTTGTCGCCGTGTGCCGATGACTCAACAGAACGCTACGACGACGACTTCGTGACGACATCCGGACACCGTCTAAAACCGCCGCGCAAATACAATCATGCAACGAGCGAGCCAGATTTTCGATGACTGACGCCATTCTCCTCAGTTCCAGCTATTCGCACTACGCCGCGCGTGCTGCCGCGGCCCGCCCGCAACTCGTCGCGCGTGTCAGCGCGCTTGCCGACGAGCCGCTGACGCGCGAGCGCATCGACGCGCGTCTCGATGCATTGTGTGCCGAGGCGGCGGGGCCAGCCGGTGCTCCGCTCAACGAAGACGCGCTGAAGCGCGCGCTGCGCCAGCTACGCACCGAAGTGTTCTGCGCGGTGATGGAGCGCGATCTGGCCGGCGAGGCCGATATCGCCGAAGTCACCGGCGCGATGACCGATCTCGCGGAAGCGACGATCCAGCGCGCGCTGGCGGTGCTGAGCGCCGAGCTCGAGGCGCTGTACGGCGAGCCGCGCGGCACGCAGGGCGAACGGCTCTCGCTCGGCGTGGTCGGTATGGGCAAGCTCGGTGGGCGCGAGCTGAACGTATCGTCGGACATCGACCTGATCTTCGTTTATGAGGACGACGGCGAGACCGCCGGCGGCCAACGCTCGCCGATCGCGACCCAGGAGTTCTTCACGCGTCTCGGCAAGCGGCTGATCGGCGCGCTCGCCGAAGTCACCGCCGACGGCTATGTATTTCGCGTCGACATGCGTCTGCGGCCGAACGGCGATTCGGGGCCGCTCGTGTGCAGCCTCGGCATGCTCGAAGAATATTTCTACGTGCAGGGGCGGGAGTGGGAGCGCTACGCGTGGATCAAGGGGCGGCTCGTATCCGAGGGGGCGAGCGCCGCGGCGCAGCGGCTGCACAAGCAGCTCGACGCGATCGTCACGCCGTTCGTCTATCGACGCTATCTCGACTTCGGCGTGATCAGCGCGATTCGCGCGCTGCATCTGCAGATTCGCCAGGAGGCGCAGCGCCGCGCCTCGATGCGCCCCGACAAGGCCGACGACATCAAGCTCGGCCGCGGCGGTATCCGCGAAATCGAATTCAGCGCGCAGGTGTTCCAGCTGATCCGCGGCGGCCAGGACGCCGGCTTTCGCGTGCGGCCGACGCTCGCGGTACTGCGCCACGCGGCGACTCACGGGCTGATGGACTCGTCGGTCTGCCTGAAGCTGTCGCAGGCGTACCGCTTTCTGCGCGAGCTCGAGCATCGTCTGCAATACCGCAACGACGCGCAGACCCACGCGATGCCCGTCGATGACGAAGACCGCGTGGCGCTCGCGCGCACGATGGGTTGCGACGACTATTCACAATTGATGACGAAGCTCGACGCGCATCGCGAGTTCGTCGAACAGCAGTTCGACCAGATTTTCGCCGACAAGGTGGGCGGTCGCGACGGTTGCGCCGCGCCCGAAGACGGCGCGGCCGCATGGGTGTGGAGCAGTGCGCTGGCCGACGACAGCGCCGAGGACGCGCTGCGCGAGCGCCTCGTCGAACTGGGGGTGGCCGAGCCCGGCGCGCTGCTCGCGCGGCTGCAGGCGGTGTGGCGCTCGTCGCGCTACGCGGGCCTGAACGAGCGCAGCCGGCAGCGTTTCGATATCGTCGCGCAGCGCGCGCTCGAAGCCGCGCGCACGCTGGAGCCGGCCGGGCGCCGCGGCGATACCGTCGCGCGCTTTTTCGATCTGCTCGAGACGGTGAGCCGGCGCGGCGCGTATCTGGCGCTGCTCACCGAGTATCCGCAGGCGCTCCACCAGGTGCTGTCGGTGCTGGGCGGCTCGCGCTGGGCGGCCGGCTATCTGATCCGCCATCCGCAACTGCTCGACGAGCTGCTCGACGGCGAGGCGATCAACAGTCCGTTCGACTGGCCCGAATTCAAGCGTACGCTGCGCCGGCGGCTCGCGGCCGCCGACGGCGTCGAGCAGCAGATGGATCTGTTGCGCCACGCTCATCAGGCCGAGGTGTTTCGCATTCTGCTCATCGATCTGGCCGGCAAGCTCTCCGTCGAGCACGTCAGCGACCAGCTGTCCGCGCTGGCCGACGCGGTGCTCGACGTGACGCTCGAAGCCGTGTGGAAGCAACTGCCCAAACGTCACCGCGACGCGCCGCGCTTCGCGGTGATCGCCTACGGCAAGCTGGGCGGCAAGGAGCTCGGCTACGCGTCGGACCTCGATCTGATCTTCCTGTACGACGATCCCGACGATGCCGCGGCCGACGTCTACGCCACCTATACGCGGCGCCTAATCACGTGGCTCACGACCGCGACCGGCGCCGGCACGCTGTTCGACGTCGATCTGCGGCTGCGGCCGAATGGCGAGTCGGGCCTGCTCGTCACCGATCTCGACGCGTTTCGCCGCTACCAGCTGCGCGAGGGCGACGCGGCGAACACCGCGTGGGTGTGGGAGCACCAGGCGCTGACGCGTGCACGCTACTGCGCGGGCGATACGGAGATCGGCGCGAAGTTCGAGGCAATCCGCGAACAGGTGCTGACGACGCCGCGCGAAGCGCCGCCGCTCGCGAAGGAGATCGTCGAGATGCGCGCGCGTGTCGAGGCGGGACACCCGAACCATACGCCGGCGCTGTTCGACCTCAAGCACGACCGCGGCGGAATGGTCGATATCGAGTTCACCGTGCAGTACTGGGTGCTGCTGCATGCGGCGCGCGATCCCGAGCTGATTCGCAATACCGGCAATATCGCGCTGCTGCGCGAGGTGTCGCGTTTCGGGCTGATGAGCGAGGTGGAAGCGGAGACGGTCGGCGCCGCGTATCGGCGGTATCGCAAGCTGCAGCACACGCTGCGGCTCGACGGGATGGAGAAGGCGCGGGTCGATCCCGCGCTGGTCGCGACCGAACGCGAAGCGGTGCTGGCGTTGTGGAAGAGGGTGTTCGGGTGACGTTGCTGACGCGCCTTGCGTAGCGCGTCACGCGTGGCCGGGATGGGTGTGACGTCCCGGCCACGCCGGCCCAGGCCATATGTCGTGGCCTGCACGCGGCGCAAGCTCAGGCGGTCAGCATTTCCTTTGCGTGCTTGCGCGTGGTCGCGGTGATTTCGAGGCCGCCGAGCATGCGTGCGACTTCCTCGATGCGGCTCGCCTTGTCGAGCGAGGTCACGCTGCTGAGCGTGCCGCCCTTGCCGTCGCCGGTCTTTGCGACCTGGAAATGATGATCGCCGCGCGCGGCGACCTGCGGCAGATGGGTCACGCACAACACCTGGCGCGCCTCGCCGAGCTGTTGCAGCAGCCGCCCGACCACTTCGGCCACGGCGCCACCGATACCGGTGTCCACTTCGTCGAAGATCAGCGTCGGTGTCGGGCTGGCCGTGCTCGCGATCACCGCGAGCGCAAGACTGATACGCGCCAGCTCGCCGCCGGACGCAACTTTCGCGAGCGGCCGCAGCGGCACGCCGGCGTGACCGGCAACGCGAAACTCGATCTGCTCGAGCCCATGCGCGCCGCCTTCGGGCAGCGGCACCAGCGCGACTTCGAAGCTGCCGCCTTTCATCGACAGTTCCTGCATGCCGGTCGTGACCGCCTCGCCGAGCGCCTTGCCCGCTTTCGCTCGCGCCTTCGACAGCTTTTTCGCCTCCGCGACGAACGCTTCCTTCGCTTGCGCCTCGGCGGCGCGCAGGCCGTCGAGGTCGGCGGCCGCGTCGAGCGCGGCCAATTGCTTGCGGCGCGCTTCGTGTTCTTCGGGGAGCGTCTCGGGTTGCAAGCGGAATTTGCGCGCGGCCGAGTGCAGCGCGTCGAGGCGCTTTTCGACTTGCGCGAGCCGCTCGGGATCGAGCTCGAGCTTCTGCGCGTAATGGCTCAGCGAATACGCCGCTTCCTGCAACTGGATTTCCGCCGGTTCGAGCGCGGCGAGCACGTCGTTCAGGGCCGGGTCGATCTCCGCGAGGTCGCGCACCTTCGTCACGATCGAGCCGAGATGCGTGATCATCGCGTCGTCCGATTCCGACAGCGCACCGAGCGCGCCCTGCACGCCGTCGATCAGATTCGCCGAATGCGACAGCCGCCGATGCTCGGTGTTCACTTCTTCCCATTCGCCCGGTTGCGGCGCGAGCTTGTCGAGCTCGGCGAGCTGCCACGCGAGTCGCTCGCGCTCGAGTTGCAGCTCGCGATCGCGCGTCTGCGCGTGCTCGACCGCTTGCGCCTTGTCGCGCCACGTGCGCCATGCGCGCGTGACCGCGGCGGCCATCTCGGACAGGCCCGCATGCGTGTCGAACAGCTCGCGCTGCGCGTCCGGGCGCATCAGCAACTGGTGCGCGTGCTGGCCGTGAATGTCCACCAGCATTTCGCCGACCTCGCGCAACTGCGCGAGCGTGGCCGCCGTACCGTTGATGAATGCGCGCGAGCGGCCGCTCGCGTCAACCACTCGCCGCAGCATCACCGTACCGCCGTGCTGGCCGTCGTCGGCTGCGCCGAGCGCCTGCGCGTCGAGCCATTGATCGACGAGCGCGTGCGTCTCGAACTCCGCGGTGATGTCGGCACGGCTCTGGCCGGTGCGCACGACGCTTGCCTCGGCGCGCGCGCCGAGCGCGAGTGCGAGCGCGTCGATCAGAATCGACTTGCCGGCGCCGGTTTCGCCCGAGAAAACGGTAAAGCCGCTGTCGAATTCGAGATCGAGCGCGGCGACGATGACGAAGTCGCGTATCGAGAGGTGGCGAAGCATGGAGGTCGTCGGGTGAGCTTGGGATTCGGGTCACGGCCGCGGCGGCGCGCGCGCTTGAACGCGCCGCTCAGGGCCTCGGGTCTTCTTCGTGCGACGGGTACTCGTGCCAGTGCAGCTTCTTGCGCAGCGTCGCGTAATAGCTGTAGCCGACAGGATGCAGAATCGGCACCGTGTGACGCGAGCGGCGAACTTCGATCGTGTCGCCGAGCTCCAGCGACGTGAATGACTGCATGTCGAAATTAACGTTGACTTCGCGCCCGGAGACGATCTGGATGCTGACCTTCGATTCGTCCGGCAGCACGATCGGCCGGTTCGACAATGCGTGCGGCGCAATCGGCACGAGCACGATGCCCTGCAGTTGCGGATGCAGGATCGGCCCCTGCGACGACAGCGAGTACGCGGTCGAGCCGGTCGGCGTCGCGACGATCAGGCCGTCCGAGCGCTGGTTGTACATGAAGCGTCCGTCGACCGACACGCGCAGTTCCGCCATGCCCGAGAAGCCGCTACGGTTGACCACCACGTCGTTGAACGCGAGCGCGTGATAGATCGGCGTGCCATCGCGCACGATGCGCGCTTCCAGCAGCATGCGCTCCTCGCGCTCGAAATTGCCGGACAGCATCTGCGGCACGGTCTCGCGCATGTCGGAAATCGGAATGTCGGTGATGAAGCCGAGCCTCCCGTGATTGATGCCGATCAAGGGCGTGCGATACGGCGCGAGCTGGCGACCGATGCCAAGCATCGTGCCGTCGCCGCCGAGCACCACGGCGACGTCGGCGCGCGCGCCGATCTCACCGGGAGGCAGCGTCGGGTAGTCGGTCACACCGATTTCGGCAGCGGTGTCGGCTTCGAACACGACTTCGAGGCCGAGCTTCGCAATGCACGCGGCGAGTTCGGTGAGCGGCTCGCCGATGCCTGGCGTATTGCTGCGCCCCACGAGCGCGACGGTCTTGAACTGGCTGGTCACTTGCATGCCGGCATTACACCATAGCTGGGGCCTGAAAAGAATCGCAGACCAACCCGGTAGTGGTTTGCCGCACACGCGGCGTCTGCGTAGGTTGCGATTATCGTTAGAATGGTGAAGACCTGATGACATGCGAGCCTGCCGACGGCCACGCATTTGGCGGGAGCGGGCGCCGCGGGCGCTCGCGGCTGCGGTGCCATTGAGCTAAAATTTTTCGTCATGCTAGATCCTCGCGCACAAACCCTCCTCAAAACGCTGATCGAGCGCTACATCGCCGAAGGTCAGCCGGTCGGCTCGCGCACGCTGTCGCGTTATTCGGGCCTCGAACTGAGTCCGGCCACGATTCGCAACGTGATGTCCGACCTCGAGGATCTGGGGCTCGTGATCAGTCCGCATACTTCGGCGGGGCGCATTCCGACGCCGCGCGGCTACCGTCTGTTCGTCGACACGATGTTGACGGTCGAATCCGCCGCCGACGAGGAAGCGGTGATGCGCACCGTCAAGACCACGCTGCAGGCGGGCGAGCCGCAGAAGATCGTCGCCGCGGCGGCGAGCGTGCTGTCCAACCTCTCGCAGTTCGCCGGCGTGGTGCTTACGCCGCGCCGCAGCCACGTGTTCAAGCAGATCGAATTCATGCGCCTGTCCGACAAGCGCATTCTGCTGATCATCGTGACGCCCGAAGGCGACGTGCAAAACCGCATCCTCGCTACCCAGCGCGACTTTTCGCCGTCGCAGCTCGTGGAAGCCTCCAATTACATCAACGCGCACTTCGCGGGCCTGTCGTTCGACGAAGTGCGCCGCCGCCTGCGCGAGGAAATCGACGAACTGCGCGGCGACATGACCTCGCTCATGCACGCGGCCGTCACCGCGAGCACCGACGATTCCGACACCGGCGAGACCGTGCTGATCTCGGGCGAGCGCAATCTGCTCGAAGTCGCCGACCTTTCGTCGGACATGGCGCGCCTGCGCAAGCTGTTCGATGTGTTCGACCAGAAGACCAGCCTCCTTCAGTTGCTCGACGTGTCGAGTCATGCGGCGGGGGTGCAGATTTTCATCGGCGGCGAATCGACTCTGGTGCCGATCGAGGAAATGAGCGTCGTCACCGCGCCGTACGAGGTGAACGGAAAGATCGTCGGCACGCTCGGCGTGATTGGGCCGACCCGCATGGCCTACAGCCGCGTGATCCCGATCGTCGACATCACGGCGCGGCTGCTGTCCATGACGCTGAGTCAGCAGTAGTCCTCGCGCCGCGCGCGGCTGCCGTCTTCGCAGCCCCGTGCCGGCCATCATGCGCGAACGCGCGGCGTCTGCCAATCGTCCGAATGGCCATGGGTGTCTGGCGGGGCCGGGCGGAACCCGCGCCGCTATAATGAATCTCCATTGAATCGACTCGCCGCATGAAGCGGTGATTCTGCTGCCTATGCGTTTCGACCTCGAGCGGCCTTCACAGAACGCCACGTCGCATCGCGTCGCCGTGTTGCTGATCAATCTCGGCACGCCCGACGCGCCGACGCCGCGCGCGGTGCGCCGCTATCTCGCACAGTTCCTCTCCGACCCGCGCGTGGTCGAAATTCCCGCGTTGCTGTGGCAGCTCATTCTGCGTCTGCTGATTCTGCCGTTTCGTGGCCGCAGCTCCGCCAGGAAGTACGCGGCGGTGTGGACGCCCGAGGGCTCGCCGCTGCGCGTGCATACCGAGAAGCAGCTGGAGGGCTTGCGTCATCTGCTGCAACTGAACGACTACACCGTGCTGGTCGATTACGCGATGCGCTACGGCACGCCCGGCATTCCGGCCATGCTCAACCAGCTGAAGCTCGCCGGCGCCGAACGCGTATTGCTGATGCCGATGTATCCGCAGTATTCGTCGTCGACTACCGCGACTGCGTTCGATGAAGCCTTTGGCGCGCTCAAACGCATGCGCAACCAGCCGGAAATCCGCACGGTGCGCCAGTACGCCGATCACCCGGCGTATATCGCGGCGCTCGCCGCGCAGGTGCATCACTATTGGCATCAGCACGGCCGCCCGGACTTCGCTGCGGGCGACAAGCTCGTGCTGAGCTTTCACGGCGTACCGAAGCGCACGCTCGACCTGGGCGACCCGTACCACGAACAATGCCAGCAGACCGCCGCGCTGCTGATGCAGGCGCTCGGGTTGTCGCCGGTGGAATGCCGCATCACGTTCCAGTCGCGCTTCGGCAAGGCCGAGTGGCTGCAGCCCTACACGGCACCGACGTTGAAGGAACTCGGCGCGGCAGGCGTGCGACGTGCCGACGTGTTCTGCCCAGGCTTCACCGCCGACTGCCTCGAGACGATCGAGGAAATCGGCATGGAAGTGCGCGACGAATTTTTGCGGGCGGGCGGCAAGGAGTTTCACCGGATCGCCTGTCTGAACGCGGCGCAGCCGTGGGTTGCCGCGCTCGGCGAAATCGTTGCGCAGCATCTGCAGGGATGGCCGGTGCAGGCGGTACCCGTGCCGCACACCACAGGAGCTTGAGTACGCAGATGAACTATCGCATTTCAACCGAACCGGGCGCCAGGCTGCGCATAGACAAATGGCTGTGGGCAGCGCGCTTTTTCAAGACGCGCTCGCTGGCTGCGGACGCGGTCGAGAAGGGGCGTGTGCGCATCGCCGGTGTGGCTGTGAAACCGGCGAAGGACGTGCGTGTCGGAGATCTGGTCGAAATCGAGATCGAGCGGTTCGTGTGGCAGGTCGAAGTGCTGGGCGTGTGCGACGTGCGCGGCCCAGCGAGCGTGGCTCAGACGCTTTATGCAGAAACCGCGGAGAGCAGGGCGAAGCGGCAGGTCGAGCAGGAGCGGCGCAGGGTGTACCACGAGCCGGCTGCCGCGCTGCACGGGCGGCCGACCAAACGCGACCGGCGCACTATCGACAGATTTTCAGGTGGGGATTGAGGAACTGCTCCATCGTGGCTCTCGCGCCGCCATACTCGGTGGTGTGGTCGTTGACCGCACCGGACATGCAGATGGTCGTGGTGCCCCCGATCAGTACCAATGCGACCACCCCGATTGCAAAGGTCAGTTTCACGGTACTCCCCTTGGGAAGATGGTGGGCTGAAGCAGCGATCGGAACAACTGTAGGGCTTCGGTAAGCCCTTGCGTCAAATTAGGGTTAACGTGGCATTTCTGCTGTATGACTGGAGAATAGGCCAGTTGCGGGCCGCACTCAATGTCTATCTGATCGCGCCACGATAATGGTCGTTACGGCGCATTTCGCCTGCCCGAAGGTGCTGCGAAAAAACCGCCGGAGCCGCTTGAAACGGTCCATTCAGGCCCCATCTGCGGTCCGGACTGGCGGTCGCCGCGAAGGCGCGTGTCGCGATTTTGCAACGCACAAATCGCCGCGTGTTGGAACGGTTTTCACCGTCTTTGGCTTTCACTTTTTTACGACTTTCAGCGACATGGAAAACACGCAAGAGAACCCGACGAGCCAGACTCCCACGCCCGCCGACGAAGCCGCGCGCCAGGCCGCCGAGGCCGCTCAGGCCGCCCAGGCCGCTGCTCAGCAGCCGGACGCCGGCACCGCCGCTGAAGCGGCGCCGGACGCTGGCGAGCAGGCGCTGGCCGAGGCTCAGGCGAAGATCGCCGAGCTGCAGGAGAGCTTCCTGCGTGCGAAGGCGGAAACCGAAAACGTGCGGCGTCGCGCCCAGGAAGACGTCGCCAAGGCGCACAAGTTCGCAATCGAGAGCTTCGCCGAGCATCTGCTGCCCGTGGTCGACAGTCTCGAGGCGGCCGTGGCCCATTCATCCGACGACCTGCAGAAGGTCCGCGAGGGCGTCGAGCTCACGCTGCGCCAGCTGAGTGGCGCGCTCGAGAAGGGCCGCGTCGTCGCCATCAATCCGGTTGGGGAAAAGTTCGACCCGCATCGTCATCAGGCAATTTCGATGGTGCCGGCCGACCAGGAGCCGAACACCGTCGTCGCGGTGTTGCAAAAGGGTTTCGTGATCGCGGACCGCGTGCTGCGTCCCGCGCTCGTGACGGTCGCGGCGCCGAAATAAGTACGGCGAGGCGCGCGCCGGGCGTGTGCGCCCGTCGCGCCTGCATCGTCGTTTCGCATCGCTTCGCGTCGCAAAACGTCCAGTCGATTCAGGCACTTGCGGCCAGCAACGCCGGGTCGCCGTGCAGGCTGACGGAGCGGGCGCGCAGCGAAGTTTCAAGGGCCCGCCCCGTGATTGAAAAAAATTAAAGACCGCATCGCATAAAAGGTCTTGAAAACGATGTGGCCGCACTTATGTTGAGTGCAGGTATGAATTGAGAGCGGATCGCCCCGCCGCCAGATGGGCCAACCGGGCGCTTTCCGCAGCGATCAAAGTCAGGAGATTCGTAAAAATGGGCAAAATCATCGGCATCGACCTCGGCACGACCAACTCGTGCGTGGCGATCATGGAAGGCAACTCGGTCAAGGTCATCGAGAATTCGGAAGGCGCGCGCACCACGCCGTCGATCATCGCGTACATGGAAGACAACGAGATCCTCGTTGGCGCGCCGGCCAAGCGTCAGTCGGTCACGAACCCGAAGAACACGCTGTACGCGGTCAAGCGCCTGATCGGCCGCCGCTTCGAAGAAAAGGAAGTGCAGAAGGACATCGGTCTGATGCCGTACCGGATCGTCAAGGCCGACAATGGCGACGCATGGGTCGAAGTGCGCGATCAGAAGCTGGCGCCGCCGCAGATTTCCGCTGAAGTGCTGCGCAAGATGAAGAAGACCGCTGAGGATTACCTCGGCGAAACCGTCAGCGAAGCGGTGATCACGGTTCCGGCGTACTTCAACGACAGTCAGCGTCAGGCCACCAAGGACGCGGGCCGCATCGCCGGTCTCGAAGTGAAGCGGATCATCAACGAACCGACCGCAGCCGCGCTCGCATTCGGTCTCGACAAGGCTGAAAAGGGCGACCGCAAGATCGCCGTGTTCGACCTCGGTGGCGGCACGTTCGACATCTCGATCATCGAAATCGCCGACGTCGACGGTGAAATGCAGTTCGAAGTGCTGTCCACGAACGGCGATACGTTCCTCGGCGGCGAAGACTTCGACCAGCGCATCATCGATTACATCATCAGCGAGTTCAAGAAGGAGCAGGGCGTCGATCTGTCGAAAGACGTGCTCGCGCTGCAGCGCCTGAAGGAATCGGCTGAAAAGGCGAAGATCGAGCTGTCGTCGAGCCAGCAGACCGAAATCAACCTGCCGTACATCACGGCGGACGCATCGGGTCCGAAGCACCTGAACCTGAAGATCACGCGCGCCAAGCTCGAAGCGCTGGTCGAAGACCTGATCGAACGCACCATCGAGCCGTGCCGCGTCGCGATCAAGGACGCAGGCGTGAAGGTCGGCGAAGTCGACGACGTGATCCTGGTCGGCGGTATGACCCGTATGCCGAAGGTGCAGGAGAAGGTGAAGGAGTTCTTCGGCAAGGACCCGCGCCGTGACGTGAACCCGGACGAAGCCGTGGCCGTGGGTGCCGCGATCCAGGGCCAGGTTCTGTCGGGCGACCGCAAGGACGTGCTGCTGCTCGACGTGACGCCGCTCTCGCTCGGCATCGAAACGCTCGGCGGCGTGATGACGAAGATGATCAACAAGAACACCACGATCCCGACCAAGCACGCGCAGGTCTACTCGACGGCTGACGACAATCAGAGCGCCGTGACGATCAAGGTGTACCAGGGCGAACGCGAAATGGCAGCGGGCAACAAGCTGCTCGGCGAGTTCAACCTCGAAGGCATTCCGCCGGCACCGCGCGGCGTGCCGCAGATCGAAGTGAGCTTCGACATCGACGCAAACGGCATTCTGCACGTCGGCGCGAAGGACAAGGCGACCGGCAAGGAGAACCGCATCACGATCAAGGCGAACTCGGGTCTGTCCGAAGCCGAAATCGAAAAGATGGTGAAGGACGCCGAAGCGAACGCGGAAGAAGATCACAAGCTGCGTGAGCTGGCCGACGCCCGCAATCAGGGTGACGCGCTCGTCCACAGCACGAAGAAGGCGCTGACCGAGTACGGCGACAAGCTCGAAGCTGGCGAGAAGGCCAAGATCGAAGCCGCGTTGAAGGACCTCGAAGACGCGCTCAAGAGCAGCGCGAGCGACAAAGCCGCGATCGAAGCGAAGATCGAAGCGGTGGCCACGGCCTCGCAGAAGATGGGCGAGAAGATGTACGCCGACATGCAGGCTGCGCAAGGTGCCGAGGCGGCAGCGGGCGCGGCGGGCGGTGCCGGTGCATCGGCGGGCGCGAGCGAGCAGGCCGACGACGTGGTCGACGCTGAGTTCAAGGAAGTGAAGAAGGACTAAAGCCAGGTCGGCATCCGACCGTAAAGCCGTGCACAGCAATGTGCACGGCCCGGCTGCACGAGAACGGCGCCCCTCTGGCGCCCTCAAGTGCAAGAGCGGTTTTCTCGCGCCTGGCGAGCCTTTTGGGCTCTCCGGGCACGTTTGTTTTATGGAGGGCGTTGTTTTGAACCGTGCTCTGGCGCGGCGCAGACAGCGGCCGGACGAGTCGTGAGACTCCACAGCATTCACAAGGAGCTGCCGCGTCGCTTTGCGCGGCGGCGTTGAACCGATATGGCGAAACGGGATTACTACGAGGTTCTGGGCGTCGCAAAGAACTCGAGCGACGACGAAATCAAGAAGGCTTATCGCAAGCTGGCGATGAAGTACCACCCCGACCGCAATCCGGGCAACAAGGATGCGGAAGAGCATTTCAAGGAAGTGAAGGAAGCCTATGAAATGCTGTCGGATTCGCAAAAGCGCGCTGCGTACGATCAGTACGGCCACGCGGGCGTCGATCCGAACATGGGTGGGGCCGGCGCGCAAGGTTTCGGCGGCTTTGCCGATGCGTTCGGCGACATCTTCGGCGACATCTTCGGCCAGGCGGCCGGCGGCGGACGCTCAGGCGGCCGCGCGGGCCCGCAGGTGTATCGTGGCGCCGATCTGCGCTACAGCATGGAAATCACGCTCGAGCAGGCCGCGCACGGCTACGACACGCAGATTCGCGTGCCGAGCTGGGTCTCGTGCGAAGTGTGTCACGGCTCGGGTGCGAAGCCGGGCACCAAGCCGGAAACCTGCCCGACCTGCAGCGGCTCGGGTTCGGTGCGCATGTCGCAGGGCTTTTTCAGCATCCAGCAGACTTGCCCGAAGTGCCACGGCTCCGGCACCTACATCCCCGAACCGTGCAATCACTGCCACGGCGCAGGCAAGGTGAAGGAAACCAAGACGCTCGAAGTGAAGATTCCGGCCGGTATCGACGACGGCATGCGCATCCGCTCGGCCGGCAACGGCGAGCCGGGCATCAACGGCGGCCCCTCGGGCGATCTGTACGTAGAGATTCATATCAAGCAGCACTCGGTGTTCGAGCGCGACGGCGACGATCTGCATTGCCAGATGCCGATCCCGTTCACCACCGCGGCGCTCGGCGGCGAGATCGAAGTGCCGACGCTCGCCGGCCGCGCGAGCTTCACGGTGCCCGAAGGCACGCAGTCGGGCAAGACGTTCCGTTTGCGCGGCAAGGGCATCAAGGGGCTGCGCTCGAGTATCGCCGGCGATCTGTACGTGCACGTGCAGGTCGAAACGCCGGTCAAGCTTACCGAGGCGCAGCGCGATCTGCTCAAGCAGTTCGAAAAGGCGCTCGTGGAAGGCGGTGCGCGGCATAGTCCGCAAAGCAAGAGCTGGTTCGATCGCGTGAAGAGCTTTTTCGATTGATCTGATTTGGCGGTCAGTATGGCGGTGAACAGTCGCGACGCGGTGTTCGCTCTACTCGACGATTGCGGTGCAACGGCGGCGCTTCCGTCGAGCCGCTTGTACACGGGTTTCGTGCGCGAGCGGGTGTGTACCGGGGCGGCGCAGCTCGAAGCGGTGTGCGACGGCGTCGCGGCGGATACCCGCAACGGTGTGCACGCCGTCGTGCTGGCCGACTATGAATTTGGGCGTTCGCTTGTCGGCATCGATCAGCTTCGGCCCACTGAAACGCAGCGTGGCAATGCCACGCTGCGTTTTTTATTGTTCGAACACTGCACGAAGCTGGCGCGCGAGGAGGTCGACGCGTGGCTGATGGCGCGCGATAACGGCGCGCTGGAGCCGTCGGTCGCGGGCACGGCGAACGTGCGCGAAAGCGTCGATCGCGCGCAGTTCGAAGCGGCGATCGACGCGATTCACGCCGCCCTGTGCGCGGGCGATTCCTATCAGGTCAACTACACGTACCGGCTCGGCTTCGACGTGTTCGGCTCGCCGCTCGCCTTTTATCGGCGTTTGCGCGCGCGTCAGCCAGTGCCGTTCGGCGCGTTGATCGGGTTGCCGGACGATGCGTGGGTGCTGTCGTGTTCGCCCGAGCTGTTCGTCGAAAAGCACGGCGCGACGCTGCGCGCGCGGCCCATGAAAGGTACGGCGCCGCGCTCGGATGATCCCGTCACCGACCAGGGCAACGCCAGGTTTCTCGCCAATGACCCGAAGAATCGCGCCGAGAACGTGATGATCGTCGATTTGCTGCGTAACGATCTGTCGCGGGTCGCCCGGATCGGGTCGGTCAACGTGCCCGCGCTTTTTTCCGTCGAGCCGTATGCGTCGGTGTGGCAGATGACGTCGACGGTGGAAGCGACCTTGCTCGGCGGTACCTCGTTTGCGACGATTCTGCGCGCCCTGTTCCCCTGCGGCTCGATTACCGGTGCGCCCAAGCATCGCACGATGCAGTTGATCGACGAGCTGGAAAGCACGCCGCGCGGGCTTTATACCGGTGCGATCGGGTGGCTCGATGCGCCGGGCGACGATCACGATTGCGGCGACTTCTGTCTGTCGGTGGCAATCCGCACGCTGACGCTGACGGCGTCGGCGCAATCCGGCGGCATGGACTGCCTGCGCGGCAGCATGGGCATCGGCGCGGGCATCGTGCTCGACAGCGTGGCCGCCGAGGAGCACGAGGAGTGTCGATTGAAAGGACGTTTTCTGACCGGCGCCGAGCCGGGCTTCGACCTGTTCGAAACGATGTACGTGACGCGGGAAGACGGCGTGCGCCATCTCGAGCGGCATCTGCTGCGCTTGTCGTCGAGCGCCACGACGCTCGGCTTCGGGTGCGACGAAGGGCGCATTCGTGAGGAGATTGCCGCGCAGTGCGCGCGGCTGCCGGCGCAGACTCCGCACCGCATGCGGCTAGCGTTGAGCAAGAGCGGCGCGACGCAGATCACAGCGGCGGTACTTGCGCCTCTGGCGGATGCGATCGTAGGCGTTCTGCTTGGCTCCGACGCGCAATTCGCGCCGACACACGCCGCCGATCCGCTGCTGCGCCACAAGACCACGCGCCGCGCCGACTACGACCGCGGGTGGCGCGAAGCGGAGGCCAAAGGCGCCTTCGATACGCTGTTTTTCAACGAACGCGGCGAGCTGACCGAAGGCGGCAGGTCGAACGTGTTCGTGAAGCTCGCGGGACGATGGTGGACGCCGCCGCTCGCCTCAGGCCTGCTGCCTGGCGTGATGCGAAGCGTGTTGCTCGACGAGGCATCGGGCCTGCAGGCAGCTGAAAAAGTGCTGACCCAGGCTGATGTGCTGAACGCCGACGCGCTGCTCGTGTGCAACGCGTTACGCGGCGCGGTACCGGCACGGCTCGTTCGTTAGAGCGCTGATGCCGGAATGCCGCGCGCTCGCGCGGCAAGTAAGGATTAAAACGTGTGCTCGGCGCCCGGAAACGTACCGTCCTTCACCGCTCGCACGTAGGCCTCGACGGCAGCCTGAATGCTCGGCTGTCCCTGCATGAAATCTTTCACGAAGCGCGGCCGCTTGCCTGGGAAGATCCCGAGCATGTCATGCAGCACGAGCACCTGACCCGAGCAGTCGAGGCCCGCGCCGATGCCGATGGTCGGAATGCGCAGCTGCTTCGTGACTTCTCCCGCGAGTTGCGAGGGGATCGCTTCCATCACGATCAGTTGCGCTCCGGCTTCCTGCACAGCGAGCGAATCGCGCAGTAGTTGGCTCGCGCCCGCTTCTGTCTTGCCCTGCACCTTGAAGCCGCCGAACGCATGCACCGACTGCGGTGTGAGACCGACGTGCGCGCACACCGGAACCGAGCGCTCGACCAGAAACCGCACGGTGTCCGCGAGCCATTCGCCGCCTTCGAGTTTCACCATTTGCGCGCCCGCGCGCATCAGTTCGACCGAACTCCGGAACGCGTCTTCGCGCGTGCCGTACGTGCCGAACGGCAAGTCCGCGACGATCAGTGCCGACGGCCGGGCGCGCGCGACGCTCGCCGTGTGATACGCGATGTCGGCAAGCGACACCGGCAGCGTGGTCGCCTGGCCTTGCAGCACGTTGCCGAGCGAGTCGCCGATCAGCAGCGTGTCGACTCCCGCGCGATCGAGCAGCGCGGCGAAGCTCGCGTCGTAACAGGTGAGCATCGCGATCTTTTCGCCGGCGTCGCGCATTGCCTGCAGTTTCGGCACGGTAATCGCGCTCCGGCCCGCTTCCTGCAAATAAGTCATGGTCAATCCAATCAGATAAAAGACATGGCCGCCGCCGCTTACAGCGACGTGCCTTTGACAAAGAATTCCTTGCGGCCGCGCATCGTCCCGATGCGTTCGGCGAGCAGCGCAAGGTCCGCGTCGGAGTCGAGCGGATTCAGGTGTTCGGCGTTGACCGTCAGCACGGGCGCGTGGTCGTAGTGGTAGAAGAATTCGTTGTATGCGTCGCACAGCACGCGCAGATACGCATCGGAAATCTGCAGCTCCATCGGCACCGCACGCTTCTGGATGCGCGCGAACAGCACCTCGGGGCTCGCCTGCAGATAAACGACGAAGTCCGGCGCCGGCGCGCTGGCGTCGAGCCGTCCGGCAAGCGAGCGATACAGCTGCCACTCGTCTTCCTGCAAGGTCAGACGCGCGAAGATGTCGTTTCGCTGCGTGACGAAGTCGGCGATCAACGGCGTGCCGCCCGCCTGCGCGGCGCTCACTTCCTGCGCCTGCTGCGCGCGTTGTAGCGCAAAGTGCAGCTGTACAGGCAGTGCATAGCGCGCGGTGTCGCGATAGAAGCGTTCGAGAAACGGATTGTCTTGTGGCCGCTCGAACAGTTCGTGCATCGACCAGCGTTGCGCGAGGCGCCGCGCGAGCGACGTTTTGCCGACGCCAATCGGCCCTTCGATCGCGATATAGCCGAACGGCGGGTGCAACTGCGGCGCGGTAACCGTGAGCGGCGGCGAACTCATTCGCAGCGGCCTTTGTCGGCGGAATTGCCGGTCAGCGCATTGAGCATGGGACACTGGCAGGGCGACTTCACCTTCTCGATGCGCTGATCGCTGACGCTGTCGAGCAGCGCGGCGGCCCGGCCATGTCGCGGAATGACGATCGCCGCGTCGATCTCGACGAGCGGTACCAGCGCAAACGCGCGCTCGACGAGGCGCGGATGCGGCACGATCAGATCGGCTTCGTCGATGGACTGATCGCCGAACAGCAGGATGTCGAGGTCGAGCGTGCGCGGCGCGTTGCGATATGGCCGCTCCCGGCCGAACTGATGCTCGATCTTGTGGCAAAGCGCGAGCAGTTGCCGCACGAGCAGCGTGGTTTCCAGCTTGACGACGCAGTTGAAAAAGTCGTCGCCGCCCGCGTCGATCGGGGCAGTACGATACAGGCTCGATTTGGCGAGCACGGTGATGGTGTGCTGTTGGGCGAGGCACACCACCGCGTCTTTCAGGGTCTGGCGCGCGTCCCCGAGATTCGCGCCGAGGCCGAGATAAGCAACCGTCATGGCATAGCTTCCTGCATCTATCGTTCGACGGCTTTCCGCGAACGCCGCGTCAGTCTTCGTACGAGCCTTCACGGCCCGCGTCGTTGTCCGTGCGTTCGGCGGACGAGCCGCCCTCCACTCCGTCGCCTGATTTGCGGTTTCTGGCGCCACCGCGCCGCCGTCGTTTTCTTGGGCTCCGGTCCTTCCCGCCTTGCGTGAGCAATGCTTCGCGAGCAGCGGCGTCTCCTTCGATGAACTCCGTCCACCATGCACCGACCGACTCGTCGAGTTCGCCCGATGCGCAGCGCAACAGGAGGAAATCATACCCCGCTCTAAATCTTTGGTGTTCCAGCAGCTTCATCGCGCTCCGGCCCGAGCGCTTTTCGAGGCGCAGTTGCAGGCCCCAGATTTCGCGCATGTCGGCCGAGAAGCGCTTGTGGATCGCGAGCTTTTCGGTCTGCATATCGAGCACTTCGTCCATCGCGCGATGCAGCGCGGGCACCGGATATTCGCCTTCGGCCTCGAATTTCTGCCAGCGCTGCTGCACGTCGTGCCACAACAGTGTCGCGAACAGGAAGCCCGGCGACACCGGCTTGCCGGCGAGCACGCGGGCGTCGGTATTGGAGAGCGCCAATGAAATGAATTTTTCGCCGGTCGGCTGCTCGAGCACGACGTCGAGCAGCGGCAGCAGCCCGTGATGCAGGCCTTCCTGGCGCAGCCGCTTCAGGCACGCGAGCGCGTGACCCGAGAGCATCAGCTTCAGCATTTCGTCGAACAGACGCGCCGCGGGCACGTTGTTGATCAGATCGGCCATCTTCCCGATCGGCGCGCGCGTGGCGTCGTCGATGTCGAAATCGAGCTTGGCGGCAAAGCGTACGACACGCAGCATGCGCACCGGGTCTTCGCGATAGCGCGTGGCCGGGTCGCCGATCATGCGCAGCAGGCGCGCGCGCATGTCGGCCATGCCGTTGTGATAATCCAGCACGGTTTGCGTGGCCGGATCGTAGTACATCGCGTTGATCGTGAAGTCGCGGCGCGTGGCGTCCTCGTGCTGCTCGCCCCACACGTTGTCGCGCAGCACCCGGCCGCTCGCGTCGACCGCGTGGGTGCGACGGTCGAGCTCGTCACGCTTCAGACGCTTCGGGGGCGGCGCGTCGGCCGCGGGCGGGTCGACCAGTGCGCGGAACGTCGAGGTCTCGATGATTTCCTGGCCGAACTGCACGTGCACGATCTGGAAACGCCGGCCGATGATGCGCGCGCGACGGAAGAGCTTTTGCACCTGCTCGGGCGTCGCGTCGGTCGCGACGTCGAAGTCCTTCGGCTTTACACCAAGCAGCAGGTCGCGCACCGCGCCACCGACGATGAACGCGCGGAAGCCCGCCTGCTGCAGTCCCTCGGTCACACGGATCGCGTTGCGTGAGATCAGCGTGGGGTCGATGCCGTGCACGTCGTGCGGAATGATGACGGGTACGTCCGGCTCGCGCGGCGCTTTCGCGGCGGCGGACTTGCGACGCGGCCGCGCGGTCGTGCCGGAGCCGGACTTGGCGCGCGCCGTCCTTTTGCCATGAGCGTCGCTGTCGGCGCTGGCCGCGGCGTGGGTTTCGGTGGAGAGCGTGTCGTCAGCGGTCGCCGTGTCCTGGCCGAATAGCTTGCGGATGAGTTTCTTGATCACGAGGGTTGGAAGAGTTCGAGGATGCGCCAGCCTTTGGCCTGCGCATGAGCGCGCAACGTGTCGTCCGGATTGGTCGCGATGGGATCCGTGACTTTTTCGAGCAGCGGGATGTCGTTGTGCGAATCGCTATAGAAATAGCTGTGCTCGAAGTCGCTCCAGCTCTTGCCGAGCGACGCGAGCCACATTTCGGTGCGCACGATCTTGCCTTCCTTGTAGCTCGGCGTGCCGGTCGGGCGGCCGGTGTAGGCGCCGTGCGGATCGCCGCCGACGGTCTCCGCCTCGCATGCGATCAGCGTGTCGACGCCGAACGCCTGCGCGATCGGCCGCGTGATGAATTCGTTGGTCGCGGTGACGACGCAGCACAGGTCGCCCGCTTCGCGGTGCTGTTTCACGAGCTCGAGCGCGACCGGCTGGATGGCCGGTGTGATGACCTCGTGCATGTACTGCGCATGAAGGTCGGCGAGCTGCGCGCGCGTGTACTTCGCGAGCGGCGTCAGCATGGCGATCAGATAGGCGTGAATGTCGAGCTTGCCGGCCTTGTAGTCGGCGTAGAAGCGGTCGTTTTCGCGGGCGAAATTTTCGGCGTCGACCATGCCTTTTTTCACCATGAAGCGGCCCCATTCGTGGTCGCTGTCGGTGGGGATGAGCGTGTGGTCGAGATCGAACAGTGCAAGGTTAGCCATGGGGGCCTATTTTACTTGAAGCGGACAGAGCGGCGTGTGAACCCGGCGCGGTGGCGGGATCGGGCGAGGCGAGCATGGTGCGCAACAGCGGCAGCGTGACCGCGCGCTTCTGTTCGAGCGAGAAGCGGTCGAGCGCGTCGAGCAGCGCCATCAGGCTCGGCATGTCGCGGCGAAAGTGCGTGAGCAGGTAGGCCGGCACGTCGTCGGCGAGCATGATGCCGCGCTCGCGCGCCGCGCGTTTCAACACCGCGGCCTTCGCGTCGTCGGGCAGCGGCGCGAGGTGAAACACGAGACCCCAGCCGAGCCGCGTGCGCAGATCTTCGCGCACCGTCATGCCGATCGGCGGCGCGTTGCCCGCGGCGACGAGCGCGCTCGTCGGATGCGCGCGCACTTCGTTGAACAGGTTGAACACGGCGATCTGCTGCGCGGCCGAAAGCGCGTCGCAGTCGTCGATCGCATAGAGCGCGACGCGCGGATCGAAGCCGAAGGCGGCGAGGCTGCTTTGCGGACCGGCGAAGCGCGCATGGCCCGGCGGCGCTTCATGCACGAGCGCCTGCAGCAGGTGCGTGCGGCCGCTGCCGGCTTCGCCCCAGACGTAGAAGGTGCGATCGGCGACCGGCCCGGCGGCGAGCGCGTTGTCGAGCTCACGCAGGCGCGTGACGAGCTCGGCGTTGGCGCCGGCGAAGAAATTGTCGAATGTCGATGGCGGCGGGGTGCCGAGATCGAGCGTCAGTTGACGAAGCACAGTAGGTTAATGCCGAAAATGAGGTTCGGGCCGCGAGTGGCCCGGACCTCGGGGCCTGGAACGTTGCCAGGCCGTCAGTTGTCGTAAAGCGTGCTCGCCGGGTTGCCAGGCCGCGCGTCGCGAGGCGCGGCGGATGGAATTGCGCGGGCCGGCGCCGGAATCGGGGTCTCGTGCAGCAAAGTCGTTTCCCGGATCTCGACGCAACGCGCGATTTCCAGCCAGCCGGCCAGCATCGGGTAAAATTGCATTTTACCGACCTTCGAGCTTTTCCCCATGAATCAACCGAAATCCACCCCGCATTCAACCGATTCGGCCCAAGGCTTGTCGTATCGCGACGCCGGCGTGGACATCGATGCGGGCGACGCCCTCGTCGACGCCATCAAGCCCTTTGCCAAGAAAACCCTGCGCGACGGCGTGCTAGGCGGCATCGGTGGATTCGGCGCGCTGTTCGAAGTGCCGAAGAAGTACAAGGAACCGGTGCTCGTGTCCGGCACCGACGGCGTCGGCACCAAGCTGCGCCTCGCATTCCAGCTGAACAGGCACGACACGGTCGGCCAGGATCTGGTCGCGATGAGCGTCAACGACATCCTCGTGCAGGGTGCCGAGCCGCTGTTCTTCCTCGACTATTTCGCCTGCGGCAAGCTCGACGTCGGCACGGCGGCCACCGTGGTGAAGGGCATTGCGCAGGGCTGCGAGCTGTCGGGCTGCGCGCTGATCGGCGGCGAAACCGCGGAAATGCCTGGCATGTACCCGGACGGTGAATACGACCTGGCCGGTTTCGCGGTCGGCGCGGTGGAAAAGAGCAAGATCATCGACGGCAGCAAGATTGCCCCCGGCGACGTGGTGCTCGGCCTCGCCTCGAGCGGCATCCATTCGAACGGCTTCTCGCTGGTGCGCAAGATCATCGAGCGCGCCAATCCCGATCTGAACGCCGACTTCGACGGCCGCACGCTCGCCGAAGCGCTGATGGCGCCGACGCGCATCTACGTGAAGCCACTGCTGGCGCTGATGCAGCAGATCGAGGTCAAGGGCATGGCGCACATCACGGGCGGCGGCCTCGTCGAGAACATTCCGCGCGTGCTGCGCGAGGGCCTGACGGCCGAGCTCGACCATCGCGCGTGGCCGCTGCCGCCGCTGTTCTCGTGGCTGCAGAAGCACGGCGGCGTCGCCGATGCCGAAATGCACCGGGTGTTCAACTGCGGTATCGGCATGGCGGTGATCGTGTCGGCGGCGGATGCCGAAGCAGCGATCGGTCTGCTGTCCGCGGCGGGCGAGCAGGTCTGGAAGATCGGCACGGTCCGCGAAAGCGCGGCGGGCGAAGCGCAAACGGTCGTGGTCTAAAGATTGACGCGAGTTCGCGTGGTGCGCCGCAACGGTGCGCCGCGCGGGCTTCGAATCCCCTGCTTCAAATCCCGCGCTTTACATCCTCCCGCTTCAAACCTCTTCGCTTCCTTCGCCCTGATCGGCGTCTCAGATGAGCGACTCGATCAACTCCACTACCCGCGCCGTCGCGTGCGGATCGCAGCAATCCACCACCTGTCTTTCCGGCATGCTGCGCAGCCATGTGAGCTGCCGCTTGCAGAGCTGCCGCGTTGCGAAGATGCCTTTGTCGCGCATGGTCCGATAGTCGACCGCGCCATCGAGGTACTCCCACACCTGCCGATACCCGACGCAGCGCATCGACGCCATTTCGGGCAGCAGATCGCCGCGCGCGCGCAGCTTCACGACTTCATCGACGAAACCGTGCGCGAGCATCGCATCGAAGCGCTGCTCGATGCGCGCGTGCAGCACGCCGCGCTCGGACGGCTCCAGCGCGACCGGCACGAAGCGCCACGCCGACGCGGCATCGTCGATGCGCGCGGGCGCGACGAGGAGCGTCGACATCGGCTGGCCGGTCAGCAGGAACACCTCCAGCGCACGCTGGATGCGCTGCGAGTCGTTCGGCGCGAGACGCGCGGCCGTGACGGGATCGATCCCGGCGAGCCGCGTGTGCAGCGCCGGCCAGCCGTCGCGGGCGGCTTCGGCGTCGAGTGTCGCTCGTACTTCGGCATCGGCGGAGGGCAGGTCGTTGAGTCCCTGCGTGAGCGCCTTGTAGTACAGCATCGTGCCGCCGACCAGCAGCGGCAGCCGCCCGCGCGTATGAATCTCGCCGACGAGCCGCAACGTGTCGGAGCGAAACTGCGCGGCCGAGTACGAGTCGGCGGGGTCGACGATATCGATCAGATGATGCGGCGCGACCGCGCGTTCCTCGGCGGTCGGCTTCGCGGTGCCGATGTCCATCTCGCGATAGACGAGCGCCGAATCGACGCTAATGATCTCGACCGGCCGCCGCGCGGCGAGAGCGAGCGCAGCGGCGGTCTTGCCCGACGCGGTGGGGCCGAGCAGGCACGGGATGGGGGTGGGGCGTGACGTCATGGGCAAACGCGCGCGCGGCGCAACGGTGTGATTCAGCGCGGTGCGTTACTGCCCGCGCATGAAGAGCCGATCGAGATCGGCCAGCGTCAGCTGGTACCAGGTCGGACGCCCGTGGTTGCACTGGTCGGCGCGCTCGGTCGCTTCCATCTGGCGCAACAGCGCGTTCATTTCGTCGAGCGTCAGACGCCGGTTCGCGCGCACCGCGTGATGGCACGCGAGCGTGCCGAGCAGTTCATGCTGACGCTCGGTTAGCACGCGCGAGCCGCCGAACGCGTGCAGGTCGGACAGCACCGCGCGCGCGAGCGCTTGCAGATCGGCGTCCTTCAGCAGCGCGGGTACCGCGCGGATCGCGAGCGTGGTCGGCGACAGCACCGCAAGGTCGAAGCCGAGCGCATCGAGTGTGTCGCGCTCTTCCTCGACCGTGCCGATCTCGACCGGGTCGGCCTGCATCGTCTGAGGGATCAGCAGCGGCTGCACGGCGATCGTGCGATCGGCGAGCGCGTTCTTGAACTGCTCGTACAGGATGCGCTCGTGCGCGGCGTGCATGTCGACGATCACGAGCCCGTGGCGGTTCTGCGCGAGCACATAAATGCCGTGGACCTGGCCGAGCGCGAAGCCGAGCGGCTGATCGTCAGTGGCGTCGAATGCGGGAGATGCCGGGCGCGACGCGAATGGCGCTGCGTCGTATGGCGACGTCGAATCGATGGCCGAGTCGCGCGCTTCGAACAGCGATGCCCCTTCGACTCGACCGGCAAGCGGATCCTTGCGGCCGAACAGCGCGTCGTAACCCGCCAGCGGTTGCGCAACCGGCAGCGTGCCTTGCGTCATGCGCGCCTGGCGCATCCAGGTGTTGCCCGGCTGCGAGGCGCCGAAGCTGCTGAATCCGCTGCCGCCAGCAAGGCTGTCGCGGCTTCCGGCGCCAAAGCCCGCGCCGCTCGAAAGACCGGCGCCGGTGCCGATGCCGTCGCTGGCGCGACTTGCACCACCAGGCGGCGTCGAACCAAACGAAGCGGGGCCACCGTTCGACGGCTCCAGATACGCCGCATGTCCACCTGCCGTGGTTTCCGGCGACGCGCCCGCGTGCCGCGCGAGCGCGCGCTGCACTGCATGGAACACGAACTGGTGGATCGAGCGCGAGTCGCGGAAACGCACTTCGATTTTCGACGGATGCACGTTCACGTCGACGCCTTCGGGCGGCAGATCGAGAAACAGCACGTACGACGGAAAGCGCTCGCCATGCAGCACGTCTTCATACGCGGCGCGCACCGCATGCGTAAGCAGTTTGTCGCGCACGAAGCGGCCGTTGACGAAGAAATACTGCTGGTCCGCGCGGCCGCGGCTCGCGGTCGGCAGACCGGCGCAGCCGTAGATCGCGAGCGGGCCGGCGGATTCGTCGAGCGGCAGATGGGCGGTCGCGAACGTTTCGCCGAGAATCTTCGCGACGCGCGCGGGCGGCTCGCTGGCATTCCAGTGCTCGACGGCCTTGCCGTTGTGCAGCACTGAAATCGCGACATCGGGCCGCGCGAGCGCGGCACGGCGGATCTGTTCCAGACAATGGCCGAGTTCGGTCTGCTCGCTCTTCAAAAATTTTCGGCGCGCGGGCGTGTTGAAGTACAGCTCGCGGACTTCGATCGTGGTGCCCTGGGCGCCGGCGGCGGGGCTCAGCACGCCGGTTTGCGCATCGATGCGCACCGCATGCGGCACGTCCGCGGTGCGGCTCGTGATGCTCATCTGCGCGACCGACGCAATCGAAGCCAGCGCTTCGCCGCGGAACCCGAGCGTGGCGACTGCCTCCAGTTCGGCAAGCGAGCGGATCTTGCTGGTCGCATGGCGGGTCAGTGCGAGCACGAGTTCGTTCTCGGGGATGCCACAACCGTCGTCGGTGATCGAGATGCGTTTGACGCCGCCCTCATCGAGCAGGATGCGCAGTGTCCGCGCGCCCGCGTCGAGCGCATTCTCGAGCAGTTCCTTGACCACCGACGCCGGCCGCTCAACCACTTCGCCAGCGGCGATCTGGCTGATCAGTTGATCGGGGAGGGGCTGGATCGCGCGCAGCGGACGCGGCGCGGGCGCCCCGCTGGAGGCGTTGGAGAGTGCGGTCGAGGCGGGGGTGCCGGCAGGCGTTTCGGAGAACTCGGACATGGCGAAATTATAGCGACTCGGCGCACGCCGCCCAGGCATGTGTCCAATCAACAGATTTTCAATCGACCCGAGGCACTTTCTGTATCATGTCGCGGTCAATTCGCAGCGATCGGCCCACAGCTTGCTACCTCTATTTCCGGGTCGCGCGGCGGCCGTTTTCCCATCCACGCACATACTGGTTTAAAGGACGTTCCTTGGATACGTTGCTACACTTTGCCAACCTTGTCCTGCACATCGACAAGTTTCTCGGGGACTTCATTCACGTATACGGCGCCTGGGTCTACGCGGTGCTGTTCGCGATCGTGTTCGCCGAAACCGGGCTCGTCATTCTGCCTTTTCTGCCGGGCGATTCGCTGCTGTTCATCGGCGGCGCGTTCTGCGCGACCGGGCAGATGCATCTTGGGCTGCTGATCCTGTTGCTGCTGGTGGCGGCGGTCGCCGGCAATACGACGAACTACATGATCGGCCGCGCAATCGGCCCGCGCGTGTTCAATACGCACATTCCGGTGCTCGAGCGTTTCCTCGATCGGGCCGCTCTGCAGAGGACCCACAACTTCTACGAGAAGCACGGCGGCAAGACGATCGTGCTGGCGCGTTTCATCCCGGTCGTGCGGACGTTTGCGCCGTTCGTCGCGGGCGCGTCGGCAATGACCTGGAGCCGCTTCCAGTTGTTCAACGTGGTCGGTGCGCTGTCGTGGGTGCTCTTGCTCGTGCTGCTCGGCTATTTCTTCGGCAACATCCCGTTCATCCGTCAGTACCTGAATGTGATCGTGCTGGTCGGTATCGGCGCGGCGATCGTGCCGGTCGTGCTCGGTGGCTTGTGGAAGATGCTGCGCAAGCATGACGCAAACGTGAGTCAACACTGACGACGGGCTGTTTGCTGTACTTCGGGCCTTGAAAACACAAAGGCGTCGCGAAACTCGCGACGCCTTTTTTCATGCGGCTGCCCGAACGCCGGTCGCGTTCGCGCGGACGTCCGATGCCGTCAATCGCTCGTGATCGCGCGCGGCGCGAGCGGTGTTTCCGGCGTCGGATAGCCGGCTTCCTTGAAGGTCTGCACGATCGCGCGATTGGTGTCGAAGTAGACCTGCCAGTAGTTCTGGTTGGACGAGTAAGGGCGCACGCACAGCAGCGGTCCTTCCGGCGTGAAGCTCAGGATCTCGATGTCGGGCGCCGGGTTGACGGCCACGTTCGGAATCTTCGTGACGGCGGCTTTCAGGCGCGCGATCGCATCGGTCGGATCGACGCCATTGGCGATCTTCGCGGTCAGCTCGACGCGCCGGAACGGCAGCACGCTGAAGTTGGAAATCGTGTCGGAAAAGATCTTGTTGTTGCCGACGATGGTCGTCACGTTGTCCGGCGTGACGATCGTCGTGCCGAACAGACCCAACTCAGTGACGGTGCCGGTGACGCCCGCGGCAGTGACGAAATCGCCCACCTTGAACGGCCGCAGCACCTGCATGAACACGCCGGCCGCGAAGTGCGCGAGGAGGCCGCCCCACGCGGTGCCGATCGCGAGGCCGAGACCGGCGAGCAACGCGGCGAACGACGTCGTCTGCACCCCGAAGATTTCCAGGATCGCCAGAACCAGCAGCAGGTTGAGCAACGCGCCGAGAATCGACCCGAGGTAGTGGGCGAGCGTCGGATCGACCTTGCCGTTGCGTGCGAGCATCTTGCGCAGCAGGCTGGAGATCAGCCCGATGACCCAGCGGCCGACAATCCACAGCACGATGGCGCCGACGACCCTGGTGCCGATGTCGACGCCCCGGGTCATGATGAATGTGCGTACGGTTTCGATATCCAAGATGTTTCCTCGTTATTAGTTGCCATCAAGGGATTGAACGGCGGTGTTGCCGTGACCCGCAGCACGCGGTCTTCGGGAGTTATAGGCAACGGCGCCCGCTTGCGCAAGCACCGTTCCTGGCGCGAAGCCGAAGAAATCCTCGGACGAAGAGGCCCGTCGGGCATCAGATGCTCGCCCCGCGCATTCACCTGCCGCTGTGGCGAAAACACCAAAGCAAGGTTGTTTGAATTTTGAAAAGTCGCGCCCTGCGTTTATCCGTGCGAGGATGAAATCGTCGGTAGTCCCGATACGAAGATCCAGAGTCACGGGGGCTCGATGAGCAGCATTCCGCTAATTTGGGCAGCAGTGCCGCATAACGGCGATGGCGTTGTCTTTCAGATCCGGCTTGGCCGCGGACTTCAGCGTTTTCATGTGTCGCGGCGCGTGCTCGAGCGCGTGTTCGAACTCGAACGAAAAGCGTCCGACACGCGCCAACTCGAATTTTTCTACGCGCACGAACAGCGCATCCTCGAGCTCGCCAGTGCAAAGCGTTCGACGCCCAACTCGACCACTGTTTCACTGCAAGCCGCCGATTTCGGCGTCTCGAATGACAGGGAGCGTTGGGCGAGGCCGAGCGGCATCGCGCACGGCCTCATCTAGGGGAGCTGGCGCGTTGACCCATGGACGCGCATGAAGAATGACGACCGGCCAGATGGCAGGTCGTCACTTGTGAATCGAACAACTCGCTCAGGACTTCGGCACGAGTGCGACGCCACGCAGCGCCTGACCAAACGGCGCGGTCTGCATCACGGTGAATCCTTGCGCCGAACTCACCGTCGAGCCGCTGATGCTCACCGTGATCTTGACGAGCTGGTTCGAGTCGGCGCCCGCGTCGAACGCGGTGCCCAGGCTGTTGCCGATCGTCGAGGTTACCGCGTAGATCGTGAACGAACCGTCGCAGTTGACCTGGCCCGTGATGTTGCGCAGGCCGTCGGGCGTGGTCGTGTAGCTCGCGCCCTTCGTACCGTACACGCCGGTGGTGTCGGTCACTGTGTAAGGGGTGCCGAGGTTCAAGCCCTTCGTCAGGTTGGCGAGCGGCTTCCACGTGCCGTTCTGGTTCTGATAGACCCACAGGCCGCCGCTGCCGCTCACCTGGTCGCCCGCAATGCCGTCGCCTTCGTCGGCGACGAACATGATCGACGGATTCGACGCGGGGATCCACATGCCGAACGGATAGACCGTGCCGGTCACCTGGCTCGGCGACGTGAGCGCAGTCAGGTTCGTCGCGAGGGCCGTCGTGAAGCCCGGCACGATCGTGATCGCGGCGTTTTGCGGCAGCGTACCGCCATTGGCGAGCGCGCCGGTCGCGCCCACCTGGTACACGGTGTTCACGCCATTGCCGCCACTACCCTTGGAGACATACATCGTGCCGTCCGGGCCGACGAAGAGCCCGCGGAGGTTGACGTCCTTGCCGGTTTTGTCGGCGGCCGTCGGGGGCGTCGTCGGCAGGCTCGTGATCGAGAAGCCGAACTGATCGCCAGTCGCACTGCCGCCCGTGATCGAACCCATCGACGCCAGTGAGCACGCCGTTCCAGCTGGCGCGACCGCGTACGTGCCGGTGCCCGTGCCGGACTGGAATGCACCGATCACCTGCGTGAACGCGCATTGGCTGCCGGGGGCGATCGTTTGCACGCCGGTGTTCATCGTCAGCATGTCGAGCTGCGCCGTCGTCGGCTTCGGATTCTTGCCCGAATTGCCGGCATTACCGACGATGTAGTACATGCCGTTGGCCAGCACCGCTGCGCGGCTGTTGTTGCCAGCGTAGGCGTTGGTGTTCGTGAACGACAGGCTGTTGTCGGCGAAATTCAGCTGCGCGACGGTACGGTAGGTCGGCGTTGCGACATCGGTATTGGTCGTGTCGACCACGCCCGGCGTGTTCGAGTTCGAGATGTCGGCCTGGTCGATCGACGTGTTGTAGCCGGTGAAGGTCAGCGACTTCTGATCCAGCGACACGTTCAGCGCAAGCTCGGACTTCGAGGCGAAGCTGGTGGCGAAATTGACGTTGTTTTTCGCGGCCTGCGCGGTGATGTCCAGCGTTTGCGACGGGCTCGTAGCGTTCGGTGCCCACTGATCGAGATAGGCTTCCGAGGTCACGCCGAAGTTGGCGTCATTCGCGTCGTTGGTGAACACATTTGGAAAGGTGCCCGGCGTGACAGCGGTCACCGGCGCTGCATTGGTGGTCGTGGGTGTCGCGTTATAAGGCAGCGTGCCGCTCAGGGTGAACGTCGGGTCGTAGGCCGTGCGCGAAACCAGCAGGTTGCCAGGCGCGTAGTTGCTGGTGGAAGTCGTGGACGTGGTCGGCGTGCCCGGGGTGCTGCTCGTGGTGCCTTGCGACGCCGGGTTTTGGTTGCTGCCGCCGCAGCCGTAGATGGCGGAGATCAGAACCGCGATCGGAAGCGCCTTCAGGGTAGTTTGCATTCGGTTCGCTTGAGTAGGTGGTGAATTTTTTTGAAAGTTGCAGCCGGTATTGCAATGCGCGAGGCTACAAACCACCCGTGGCACGAACATGAATCAAAAATTACTAAAAATTATGAATGCGGCGATGCGTGGGTGCTTTTCGTCCTGATCCACGAATGCGTTCTTCGAATCGTGACCGGGAGCGTTGGCTAGACCACTGCCAGGCGCTTCTGAGAAGCACGCTTCAGGGCTTACCGTCCGGTTCTTGCCCGTGTCCCGGGAAACCAGCGGGGAAGCATGGTGATCAGTACGTCATCCTTGAGGACGATGTGATGGAACAGGGCAGCGAGGGCGTGCAGTCCCGCAAGCCACATGATCGCGTCGCCGAGCAACTTGTGGATCGATGCGAACGTTGCGCCTGCACCGTGTGAGATGCCGATTAAAGGTGGAATCTCGACTCCGGCGACGAGCGTCAGAGGGTGTCCTTCGAGCCACGCGCCAGCCACAGCGGTCAGCGGAAGCGCAATGAGCAGCAGATACAGCAGCGATTGGACGACTGTCGCCACGAGATCCATCCAGCGTGACCCGGAGGGTGCCTTGGGTTGGGCATCGATCGTCCGCCACAGCAATCGGATGACAGTGAGCGCGAACACGCACAATCCCAATGTCTCATGGAGTCGCCGGTCGAACTCGTGGACGGACGAGTACACGCGCTGCTCCGATCCGCCTGGCCCATACACAAATGCGACGAGGACAAGAACCGCAGTACACCAATGGAAGAATTGGGCTATCGAGCCGTAGCGCAGGCCAGTGCTTTTCACCATCGGGCTTCTCCTTTGCTGGTCAAGTTGAGCGTCAATCGAGCGATCAGTAGGGCTGCAGACGAAGAGCCGGTCGCGTAGGCGGACCATTATCGCTCTCCCGTCGATCGATGGGGCGGTTCTCGAAGGCGCTCTAGTCGGCTGGCAAGCAGCGCGGTCGAGCAAGGTGGGCACGCGATCCACAACACGGTCGCACGTCCCGTCGGCAGCGCATACACCGACGTTGCCAACGTGTCGCGACCGGAGTGCCGGCCACCGGAATGCCGGCCACCGGAGTGCCAGCCACCGAAACGCGGCCGCCCTGCGCGAGCGAAGACAGTGGAAAGGTCAGCGAGGCTTTTCGCGGACCAAAGAAAAAGGGCCTAGCCGAAGCTAAGCCCTTGAATCTTTTGGTAGGCCGTACTGGATTCGAACCAGTGACCAACGGATTAAAAGTCCGCTGCTCTACCAGCTGAGCTAACGACCCAAAAGAGAAGCGAGATTGTATCGGCGCATCAATGCCCTGTCAACTCTGCACGGCCATCAGGCCAAAATGAAAAGCCCGGGCATCGCTACCCGGGCTTTCCAGCGAGAGGCGCGCGTGACCATCACTTCAGACACTGCGCGTTACTGCCAACTACATCAATGCGCGATCAATCCGCCACCACGTCCTACTTGATTTGCGACAGCTTGCTCTGCGCCGACTGCGCGACGTCCGAGCCGGCGTATTGCGCGACGATCTGCTCGAGCGTCTTTTTTGCCGCGGCCTTCTGGCCTTGTTCGAGCTGATTGTTTGCGATCGCGAGCAGCGCTTCCGGAGCACGCGGATGCTGCGGGTACTTGGCCACGATACCTTGCCAGATCGCCGTCGAGCCCTTGTAGTCGCGCAGGGCATACAGCGCGTTGCCGAGCCAGTATTGCGCCGTCGGCTGATACGGGCTGTTCGGATATTTGGAGATGAAGCTGCGGAACGATGCCGCGGCGTTCTTGAAATCGCCGCTGCGGAATTGCTGTGAAGCCGCGTTGAACGCATCGGTCTCACCCGGCTGGACCTCGCCCTGGACGCCATCCACCGTCTGTTGCTGCGGCTCGAATTTCTTCAGGCGCGCGTCGAGATCGGTGTAGTAGTCCTTCTGCTGCTTTTGCAGCGTCGTGAGCTGGTTCGCCATGTCCTCATTCTGTCCGCGCAGCGTTGCGACCTGCTGGTTCAGCTGGTCGAGTCGGTTGGACTGATCGAGAATCGTGCGCTGCGCCGCCGACAGCTGGCTCGACAGACTGTCAGTCTTCGAGCGCAGATCGAGAATGGCCTGGCGGGCCTGATCGTCGTCGAACATGCCCGCATGGGCAGGCACGGCCGCGAGGGCCGTGCCTGCGACGCAGGCCGCTGCGGCAAACCGCAGCCATGAGAAACGATGCGTCATTCGGCTTATCATCCGTTGACTTACTGTTGATACACGAGGTCAGCGCGGCGGTTCTGTGCCCACGACGCTTCGTCATGACCCGTTGCCAGCGGCTTTTCCTTGCCGAGGCTCACGGCTTCCATTTGCGAATCCGGCACGCCCATCAGCGACAGCGAACGGCGCACGGCTTCAGCACGCCGCTGGCCGAGTGCGAGGTTGTATTCGCTGGTGCCGCGCTCGTCGGTGTTGCCCTGGATCAGCACGTGACGCTGCGGGTGGCTCTTCAGATACTGCGCGTGTTGTTGCAGCAGCGGTTGATAGTCGTCCTTGACCGAGTAGGCGTCGAAGTCGAAGTAGATGCTGCGCTTAGCGAGCGGGCTGTTCGGATCGTTCAGCGGGTCGACGTTGACCGTCGCCACGTCGTTCGGGTTCGGTTGAGCGCCGCCAGCGCCCTTGTTGGCATTTTCGTCGAGCTTCACGCCCGAGTGACATGCGGCCAATGCACCGACCATCACGACGGCGAATGCGAAACGAAGTTTGGACATCATTTGATTACTCTCCTTGTGTTGTTGCATCAACGTTATTGCATAAACGGGCCCCAGGACGGCTCGCGTACGTTGCCGCCTTGAACGGACAGGACCTGCCGAGTGCGACCGTCGGTCGATACTGCGGCCAACACGCCACGGCCGTTCACCTCAGTGGCGTAAAGAATGTACTGACCGTTCGCCGCGAAGCTCGGCGATTCGTCATGTGATGTGTCCGTCAGGCCCGTGGCGGTCCCGCCTTGCAGGTCCTGGAGATACAGCTTGAAAGCACCGCCGACGCGCGAGATGTAGGCAAGCTCCTTGCCGTCAGGACTCACACGCGGGCTGGTGTTATAGCTGCCCGTGAACGTGACGCGTTGCGCGCTGCTCGCGCTTTCGCCTTGCGCCGGCATTTTATAGATTTGCGGTGCACCGCCGCGGTCGCTGGTGAAATAGATCCATTGACCGTCAGGGGAGTAGGTCGGCTCGGTGTCGATCGAGCTGCCCTGCGTGAGACGACGCAGGCCGCTGCCGTCCGCGTTGACCGCGAAAATCTGCGTATTGCCGGTGCGCGACAGCGCGACTGCGAGCGTGCGGCCATCCGGCGACCAGGCCGGCGCACTGTTGTTGCCCTTCTGATCCGACACGATCACGCGACGGCCCGTGGGCAGGTCGTGAATGTAGACGATCGGCTTTTTCTTTTCGAACGATACGTAGGCGACCTTGGTGCCGTCAGGCGACCAGGCGGGCGAGATGATCGGCTCGGGGCTCGACAGCGCGATATGCGCGTCCTGGCCGTCCGAATCGGAAATCTGCAACTGATAACGGCCGCCCGTCTTGATCACATACGACAGGCGCGTCGCGAACACGCCGCGGTTGCCCATCAGCTTGGCGTAAATGTAGTCAGCGACCTTGTGTGCGCTCATGCGCAGGCCGCTTTCCGGGCTCACCAGCACGAGGCCGCCGAGGCTTTCGCCCTTGACCGTATCGTACAGCTTGAAGCGCACTTCGTACTGGCCGTTGGGAAGACGGTTCACGCTGCCCGCGACGAACGCGTTGGCGCCTTTGGCCTTCCATGCGCCGAGGTCCACGGAATCGGTTTCGGAGACCGGTGTCGAACCTGCGTCGACATTCGTGAATTTGCCGCTGCGTTGCAGATCCTGACGCACGATCGTGCTGACCTGCTGCGGGGAGTTCGCTTCATTGGCGAAATTCGCCGTTGCGATCGGAAACTGGGTGGATCCGACGCCCGTCACGAGGACGTTGAGTTGTGCGTTGGCGGCGCCGCCGACGGCGATCAGGCACGTTGCCACGAGTGTTCGCAGGCCTAGCTTGGTCATCAAACTCATGCTGTATGGGTTCCTCAAAACGGTTTTACTCAATACTCAAAGACAGCAGACAGACCGGAAAACGGCTATTTCGTTCCCACGCAACGCCGCGCGGGGCGGGTGGGGCGTTGGCCGTCAGTCGGCTGCCAGGCCGTAATCAACCTGCCGGGCGCAGCGTGATATAGAAGCTCTCCGGTGTCTTGCCGTTGACGTCCTGCGGCATCGGATTGGAACGCTGGACGGCGCGCAGTGCAGCTGCATCCCACGCGTCGTTACCGCTGCTGCGTGACACGCTTGCGCTCAGCAAGGTGCCGCTCGGTGCGCAACGTACGGCGATCACGGTCTCCAGACCTTCAGTTTCGCCGCCCCACGAAATGTTCGGCCGCACGACCCGGCGCACCTTGTCCGCATAGCCCGGCGATGCCGCCGTGCCTCCCGAGCCGCTGCCCGTTCCGGTCTTGCCGAGGCCATTGCCCGACGACCCCGCTGGACCAGCCATGCCCTGCATCTGCGCAAGGCGTGCGCGACGCTCGGCGTCGAGCTGCTTCTTCGCTTGCGCGGCTGCATCGGCTTGCGCCTTGGCCTTCGCCGCTTTCTCGGCGTCAGCCTTCTTCTGCGCTTCCGCCTGAGCCTGCTTTTGCTGCTGCTCCTGCTGTTCTTTCAGTTGCTGCTGCTTCTGCTGCTCGGCGAGTTGCTGTTGCTTGAGCTTCTCGGCCTGCTGCTCCTGTTGCTGCTTGAGCTTCGCCGCTTTCTGCGCGGCGAGCTGGGCCGCCTGCTGCTGCGCCAGCTGCTGCTGACGCTTCGCTTCCGCTTCCTGCTGCTCTTTCAGTTTCTGCTGGCGCTGCTGTTCGGCCAGTTGCGCGGCGCGAGCCGCTTCCTGTTGCTGGCGCTTCTTCTCCTGCAGCGCGATGTCAGCCTGCTCGTCGCGCACGGGCGGGGCAGGGGCGACCGGAGCGGGCGCGGGCGGTGGTGGAACCGGATGCGGGATCGCCGAATCCGGCACCTCGGTCCACAGTTCCGCTTGCTCACCCTCGGGCGTGCTGTTCTGCCACTGGATGCCGTGATACAGGAAGAATCCGAGCAGCGCATGCATCACCAACGCGAACAGAAAAGCTCGCCCGGTGCCGCGTTCACGCGGTGGCTGAAGCGGATATTCGGAGTTCTTGCGGATCATTGCGATTTGACGAGCAATCCAACGCGCTTGACGCCCTGAGCCTTCAGTTCAGACATCACGTTCATCACGACTTCGTACTTCACGGTTTTGTCGGCGGCGATCACGACGGGCTGATCGGGGTGCGATTGTGCGCGATCGGCGATGAAACCGTTGAGGCCAGCTTTCGTCATGTCTTCCTGCTGCTGCGTGCCGGAGTCGTCCTTGTACTTGACGCTCATGTTGCCGTCGGCGCGGATGTTGACGATCACGGGCGGCGTCTGTTGCTGCGGCGCGGCGCCGCCGACGGTCGGCAGATTGACGATCGACGGCGCGATGAGCGGCGCCGTGACCATGAAGATCACGAGCAGCACAAGCATCACGTCGATGTACGGCACGACGTTGATGTCGGCCATCGCGCGCCGCTGGCGCGAGCCGCGCATGCTGGAGGAGCGGGAGCCTGCCATCGTGGCCTCCTTACTGTGCCTGGCGCTGCAGGATGTTCGAGAACTCTTCGATGAAGGTTTCGAAACGGATCGCCAGACGGTCGATGTCGTGCGCGTAGCGGTTGTAGGCGACGACGGCCGGAATCGCGGCGAACAGGCCGATCGCGGTGGCGGTCAGTGCCTCGGCGATGCCCGGCGCGACGTTCGCGAGCGTGGCCTGCTGCACATTGGCGAGGCCGCGGAACGCGTTCATGATCCCCCAGACCGTGCCGAACAGACCGATATACGGGCTGACCGAACCGACCGACGCGAGGAACGCGAGGTTCGCTTCGAGCACGTCCATTTCGCGCTGGAACGCAGCGCGCATCGCGCGACGGGCTCCGTCGAGAATCGCGCCGGAATCGTTCAGGCGCTTCTCTTTACCTTTCAGGAATTCGCGCATGCCGGACTCGAAAATCCGCTCGAGTGCGCCAATCGTGTGGCGGTTGTTCGCGGCGCTCTGATACAGCGCCTGCAGGTCGCCGCCCGACCAGAAATCACGCTCGAAGCGCTCAGTTTGCGCGCGCGCCCGGCGAATCGCAAACCACTTGCGGAAGATGAAAGTCCAGGAGAGCAGCGACAGCAACAGCAGCAAAGCCATAACGGCCTGGGCCAGCAGGCTCGCGTTGAGTACGAGTGAAACGATCGACAGATCTTGTGTAGTGTTCATAAAGGTTCGTTTTAACGTCCCGGGAAGGGGGCGTCCGGCTGCAAGGCCGCTTCAAGCTTGCCGTGGGCAAAACGGAAGCTTCGGCGATATCGAAGCCGAACCATGCTTTGTGTTACCTGACCGGTATGAGTTCGCTGGCCCCGTAACAACGAGGCGCCGGCGTCGTTCGTTGACATGTCGCCGCTGTTCAAGCCCCGTGCTGGCTCACGCCCGCCCCGCGTCGCAGGGCGGCGAGAACCGGAGCCGGAATCGCGGCCGGCCGCAGCGTCGCGCGGTCCACGCAGCCAACCCGGATCGAACCGGTAGCCAGCAAGGCACCTTCACGCCACGCTTCCTGCGCGAAGTCTAGCGAAGCTCGGCCAAGACGCTCGATCCGGCTGACGATTCTCACGATGTCGTCGAGCCTGGCCGGGGCCCGGTAGTCGACCGCGGTACTGCGCACGATAAAAATCGCGTCGCTTTCTTCCGCTAGCCGGTGCTGGTCGACACCGCACGCGCGCAGCCATTCGGTGCGCGCGCGTTCGAAAAATTTCAGGTAATTGGCGTAAAACACGATGCCGCCGGCGTCGGTATCTTCGTAGTACACGCGGATGGGCCACGTGTAGCCGATTTCCGCGCCGGGCTGGCTTCTCGACATATTCATGCGGCGCATTCTACCGGAACGCACACTAAGGGGTCTGTTTCAAAGTGTGCGGTCCGTGTGGCGGGCTTCGGCGGGGATCGTGGCCGGCTGTGCCGGGCGCGCCGGGACTGCGAGGAGCGGGACGCCGCCGCCCTGCGAAAAACCATCAACGGGAGTGGCGAGGCGAATTGCCGCACCGGCGGGCGTCCCCGCCCGCTCCCAAACTCAGCCGCGATGCACGGCCAGACCGCCGAACGACTGCGCGACCGGCATCAGCTCGATCGTATTGATGTTGACGTGGGCCGGGCGCGTGGCGATCCAGTAGATCGAATCCGCGATGTCTTCGGCCGTCAGCGGCTGCACGTTTTCATAGACCTTGGCGGCCTTCTCGTCGTCGCCGCGGTAGCGCACGTTCGAGAATTCGGTGCCGCCGCACAGACCCGGCTCGATGTCGGTCACGCGCAGCGCAGTGCCGGCGAGGTCGGCGCGCAGGTTCAGGCTGAACTGGCGCACGAACGCCTTGGTCGCGCCGTACACATTGCCGCCCGCATACGGCCAGCGGCCCGCCACCGAGCCAAGATTGAAGACATGACCGCGATTGCGCTCGACCATGCCGGGCAACAGCGCATGCGTGACCTGCACGAGGCCCGTGCAATTGGTCTCGATCATGGTGTTCCATTCGTCGAGGCTTGCCTTGTGTGCCGGTTCGGTGCCGAGCGCGAGGCCGGCGTTGTTGACGAGCACGTCGATCGCGGCGAACCCGTCCGGCAGCGCGGCCGGCACGGCTTCGACGGCGGCGCGGTCGCGCACGTCGAGCTCATACGGCAGCAGCGCGTCGCCGAGCTCGTCGGCGAGCGCCTGCAGGCGGTCCTTGCGGCGGGCGGTGGCGACCACGCGATGGCCGCCCTTGACAAATGCGCGGGCGATGGCGGCGCCGAACCCGGCCGACGCTCCAGTGACAAACACGATCATTGCAGTTCCCTGGTCGGTAAGAGACAAAGGCCCCAAGCCTACTTCCAATGCGGCGTTGCGGCAAGAACGCACGAGCCGGATCGGCGCCTGTCGCGGCGGCGCGCAGCGGGTCTGCGACGCGGGCAGTGCGCTTCCGTCAGACGGTTGCGTGGCGGGCGCGCCCGCATGGCCGGATGGCGCGCCAGCGGCGGCTTGGGCGCCTGCAAGCCGGTTGCCTATTCGGGGCTCTTCCAATACACTAACGCGCTCGACCCTGCGTGACTGGCGATAGAACCGAGTCGTCCGACTCAGCCGATTCAACCAATCGGGTTCAAGGTGGAACAACCCACCGTGAAGCGCAGGGTGCCGTTTTGCCGTTCGCCTGGGCAGCCGTGAACCGCGCGCATGAATCTGCGCTGACGGTGGCTGGCCTACCTCGCGTGTGCGGCGTCTCTCCATTCGCCACGTCACGGCAGACCTCACCACCCGCAGCGATGCATACTCCGCTGTGTACCCTCTACGCAGGATTCGGCGCACGACCCGGTCAACCTGAAAACACTCAACGGAACCCGTATGTTTGACAGAGCCCAAAGCACCATCGCCAACGTCGATCCTGAACTCTGGAAGGTCATCGAGCAGGAGAACCGCCGTCAGGAAGAGCACATCGAACTGATCGCGTCGGAAAACTACACGAGCCCGGCCGTGATGGCCGCGCAAGGCTCGCAACTCACGAACAAGTACGCCGAAGGGTATCCGGGCAAGCGCTACTACGGCGGCTGCGAATACGTCGACGTCGCAGAGCAACTGGCGATCGATCGCGTGAAGCAGCTGTTCGGCGCCGAAGCCGCGAACGTGCAGCCGAACTCGGGCTCGCAGGCGAATCAGGGCGTGTTCTTCGCGATGCTCAAGCCGGGCGACACGATCATGGGCATGAGCCTCGCGCACGGCGGTCACCTCACGCACGGCTCGCCGGTCAACATGTCGGGCAAGTGGTTCAACGTGGTCAGCTACGGCCTGAACGAAGCCGAAGACATCGACTACGACGCTGCTGAAAGGCTCGCACACGAACACAAGCCGAAGCTGATTGTGGCGGGCGCATCCGCGTTCGCGCTGCGCATCGATTTCGAACGCATGTCGAAGATCGCGAAGTCGGTCGGCGCCTACTTCATGGTTGACATGGCGCACTACGCCGGTCTCGTCGCCGCGGGCGTCTATCCGAACCCGGTGCCGCACGCCGATTTCGTCACCACCACCACGCACAAGAGCCTGCGCGGCCCGCGCGGCGGCGTGATCCTGATGAAGGCCGAGTTCGAGAAGCAGATCAACTCGGCGATTTTCCCGGGCATCCAGGGCGGTCCGCTGATGCACGTGATCGCCGCCAAGGCCGTGGCGTTCAAGGAAGCACTCTCGCCGGAATTCAAGGCCTATCAGCAGCAGGTCGTCGAGAACGCGCGCGTGCTCGCTGAAACACTGGTCAAGCGCGGTCTGCGCATCGTGTCGGGTCGCACCGAAAGCCACGTGATGCTGGTCGACCTGCGCGCGAAGAAGATTACCGGCAAGGCTGCGGAAGCGGCGCTCGGCGCGGCGCACATCACGGTCAATAAAAACGCCATTCCGAACGATCCGGAAAAGCCGTTCGTGACCTCGGGCATCCGCCTCGGTTCGCCGGCCATGACCACGCGCGGCTTTGGCGTGAAGGAAGCCGAGCAGGTCGGCAACCTGATCGCCGACGTGCTGGACAACCCGGAAGACGCCGCGACGATCGAGCGCGTGAAGGCGCAGGTCGCCGACCTGACCAAGCGTTTCCCGGTCTACGGCTAAGCCGTCATGCATTGCCCCTTCTGCCGCCACGCCGATACGCAGGTCGTCGACTCGCGCGTATCCGAAGACGGCGCGACGATTCGCCGGCGCCGCCGCTGCCCGGCCTGCGACAAGCGTTTCACGACGTACGAGCGGGTCGAGCTGGCGTTGCCGTCGGTCGTCAAGAAGGATGGCACGCGCACGGAGTTCGATCGCCGCAAGATCGTCGCCAGCATGCAACTGGCGCTGCGCAAGCGCCCCGTTGCGGTGGACGCGATCGAGGCGGCGGTCGCGCGCATCGAGTATCAGCTGCTTGGCAGCGGCGAGCGCGAGGTGCGTAGCGAGCGCCTCGGCGAACTCGTGATGAACGAGTTGCGCGCGCTCGATACGATCGCCTATGTCCGTTTCGCTTCCGTGTACCGGCGCTTCGAAGACGTCTCCGAATTCGAGGACGTGATCGAGGAATTCCGCCGCGCCTCTTCCCCGCCCAAGCCTTCCCGCAAGCGCTGAGCGTGCGCGTGCCGCACCTGAGCCGCGGTCGTTCGCATTCATCGCCTCGCGCCTTTCGCGCCTTTTTTCACGCATTGCTTCTCCCGCCTCCGTGATGGATCGTCACGTGCATTCTCGCGTGCGCCAGCGTCTGAATGCCACCTGGCCATTCGGACGATGGTGGGAATCGCCGTAAATCGCTAGATTGGCTGCATCCGTTCAAACGATCAGGTATGCAGATGAAATGCAAGGAGACTCACCGGCCCTCGCGCGCCGGTTTCACGCTCGTTGAAACGCTGGCGGTGATCGCGCTCCTGATGCTGATTGCCGTGATGGCAATGCCGTCGTTTGCCGCATGGCATATGCGCGATCAGGTCGACGCGCGCGCGAGGGCGCTGCTATCGACGCTCGCCTATGCCCGCAGCGAAGCGCTACGGCGCGGTACGCGCGTCACGGTATGCCGCGTCGATGCGGCGCGCGTTTGTCTTGCGTCGGGCCGACCCTGCGCCGACGGCATCGTCGATTGGGCCTGCGGTTGGGCCGTGTTCGCCGAGCGCGGCGGCAAGGCGTCGCTGCTGCGCGCGCAGCCGGCGCTCGCGGCGGTGAGCATCACCGGCGTCCAGACGGATATGACGTTCACACCGCCGGCTGGGCAACTGATCGGCGCGTTTCGCAGTTTCGACATTGCGCCGCGAAGTCCAACGAAATCGATGCAGGGGAACCCGTGGCGGCGCTGTATCAGTATCGCGGCAGGTGGTCGCGCGCGGCTCGCGGAGGGCGCGTGTGGAGCGACGTCATGAGGCGGTCCGTACTCGATACCGGTTTGCGCGCCCGCGCATCGGCCTGCGTCGGCAGTTCGCTGATTGAGGTGATGCTGGCGGTAGCATTGATCGCGATAACCACTTTGGGTTTGATCGCGGCTCAGGTGTGGACCGCACGCGAAGCCCGCGCAATGGCGCTGCGCGAGAACGCCACGTGGCTAGCCGATTCGATTGCCGAAGCGGCGAGTACGTCTTCCATGGGGGAGCTTGCGCTCAATCAATGGAGCGCGCGGGCGAGGGCTGCGCTGCCGCACGCCGAGGTGTCGATTGGCGAGAGCGGCGCGGTCGCGACGGCGCGCGTGACGTGGGCGTTCGTGCAGGACCGGCCGGCTGCTGGCCACGTGATCGACAAACCGGAGTCTTGCGGCGGGATCGATGCGCCAGCCGGATCATCGTGCGTCGCGTTGGCGTTCGCGAAATGAAGCGGCCGTATTGCGCGCGCGGCCATACGCTGATCGAATTCGTGATCGCGATGGCGCTCGGGCTGATCGTGACAGCGGGTGCCGTGTCCCTCTACACGGCGCAGCGCAACGCGTTCGTGCAGGCGAGCAACGCAGCACGGATTCGCGAAGCCGGATTGACCGCGCTGATGCTGATCGGTCAGCAATTGCAGATGGCCGGCTTCGTTCCCGCCGATGTCAGCGGCTACGACGCCGCGCCTGCGTTGTTCGGCTGCGCGGGCGGTCGTCCGACCGGCGCCGACGACAGCCTCGCCTGCACCCCGCTGAGCACCGGCTCGGATGGCGTCGCGATCCGTTACGTTGCAGACGTCGTATCGACGTGGCCATCGTCGAGCGGTCAGATCACCGACTGCGTCGGGCAGGCCGTCAAAGGCGGCGACACGGCGCTCGGTGATCAGGGCGTGCCGGTGGTCAATCGCTACTTCGCCAATGTCAGCGGCTCGACCGGGGAGCCGGAACTCTACTGCGTGGGCAGCGGCAATGCCGGGTCCGCGCAGCCGCTGGTGGAAGGCGTCGAGCGCGTGCGGCTGCGCTATTGGCTGGCCGGCGCGGCGGATGCGGTGACTGCGTCGGCAGTGCCGGTGGATCAATGGTCGAACGTCGTCGCGGTCGATGTCTGCGTACTGGTGCGCGGCGCGCCGCAAGGGCAGCGCTCGCGGTACGTCGACTGCGATGGCGCGAGCGCGCTCGGCACCGACTTGCGGCCTCGGCAGGCGTTTTCTCGACGCGTTGCGCTGCGCAACCGCATGGAGGTGCCGGCGTGATGGACCGTGACACGGCAACGCTGCGCGGCAAGCCAGAATACTTAGATAAGCGAAGTTGTCGAACCCATGTCCGCCGTGGGCATCAACGCGGTGTCGTGCTAGCCATCGTGCTGTTGGTCTCGGCCATGATGCTCGCCACGTCCGCAATCTGGTTCGAGACATCGCTCGCGGCGGCTCGCGCGGCGACCAATGTGCGCGACCATCTGCAGGCTTTCCATGCGGCGGATTCAGCGCTGACCTTGTGCGAGCGCGACGTGCTGTCGACAGGCGACGCGGCCCCAGCGCCGCTCGTCCCCGGCAAGCCGGCCCAATGGAAGCTTGAGGCCGCGTTCGATACAGGCGCCGTCACCCCTGTCGCTCAGTGGCCCGGATCATCGCGCGCGCCGCAATGCCTGATCGAGCCTTGGCGTCTCGCGAGTCGACCCAACGCCAACGCCTATCTGCTGACCGCGCGCGGCTTCGGCCAGAGCAGCGAGTCGCAGGTCTGGTTGCAGATGGAGCTGGTGATCGAGGATGGCGCGATCGAACGTCATTGGCGGCGCGTTGCCGCGCGCCCATTCTGAGGAACGCACCGACCGGAGACGTATGAGAAGGCCAAATATATGCGCATTTACGCTGATCGAACTCGTGATCGCGCTCGCGATTGTCGCCACGCTTGCTGCGTTTGCGATCCCTACGTACCGCAGTCACATCGCGCGCACGCATCGCATCGATGCGGCGTCGGCGCTCTATCGGGCTGCGCAATTCGTCGAGGGTGCAGCGAGCGATGGCGTGCCTGCCTTGCCTGCGGGACTCGATCAGGCACCGCAGTTCGGCACGCCGGTGTATCACGTGCGCGTGTTGCCCGCGGACGACACGAACGGCGGCTATTGGATCGAAGCGGCGCCCGCGGAAGCGGGCCCGATGCGCGACGACCCTTGCGGCACGTTCGTGCTGGATGCGACAGGTCAGCGGGACAACAGAAACGACGCGGGCGGCCCTGTACCACCAGGCAGTGAATGCTGGAATACGGGTTAGCGGATCATTGAAATCCACTCACGACGGCAGCGAGCTCGATAGGCGCTTCACATCGACTCGGCCCGCGCGGTGGCGGATTGCGCCGCAGCGGAAGCTGCCGCTGGGTCGTTCTTCATCTGCTGCCAGATGCGGAATGCTTCCCACACTCCGAGCGCAATGCCGCCCCACTTGAGCGCGGGCTTTGCGCCCGAGACGATCGTCGAGCGCAGCGGTTTGGCGAGCAACAGCGAAACGATCGAGCTGACGAACGGATACTGCTTGAGCAAGGCGCCGATGGTGCCCGCGTTGAGCACACTCGCCTTCGCACCCTTGCCGACGCGCACGCCGCCTAAACCGGGAATGACGAACTTGAGCCAGCTGAAACGCGTGACGGCCTCCCGAAATTCGAAGGTGGCCTGTGCGAGTTCGACGCGCTCGACGTCGGCACGCACGAGCAGCAATTCCTTGCGCAGCGCCCGCAGATGCGGCGCGCTCAAATCCTTCGGAAGGCGCTTGCTGCGAAAGGCGGTATCGGATCGGGAGGGGCTCATGGCATGTCGGCGGCAATGGAGGTGGGGCGATGGATTGGATGCAGTCAAACCTGCCCGTCAGTCGCGGTTGCGAAACGCTTCACGATCCTTCTGGAACTCGGCGATGGTCGCTTCGAATACCATCGGCGCGTTGCGCAGACCGCTGCGCGCCTTCAGCGCACAACCGAGGCCGGCAATCGCGTAGACCGCGGTGATGCCGGCGAGCGCCTGCCATCGGTAGGTGTCCCAGAATGCAATAGCGATCAATGCGGTCAACGCGATCAAGGCCATCGACGCGAGCATCATCGCGGCAAGGCCGAGAAACAGCACGCCAAGCAGGCGGTCTTTTTCTTCGGCGAGTTCGATGCCCACCAGTTCGAGCCGTGTTTGCAGGATCGCAAACACGGAACTGAGAATGCGGCGCAACGGGCTGTGCTGTGCGCGATGCGAGTGTGTTTCGGTCGTCATGGCTGTGGGCGTTGCGCGTGAGGGTCTATCCGGCGCGCACGCGCGCCAGCAGAAGGGGACCGGCCAGGCTCGCGCCGGTCCGCCCATTTCGACGATGCGCCGGACGGGCCTGCTCCGGCGGCCTCACCGGTCTTTATTTGCGATTGATCAGCAGACCGACCAGCACGCCGACGCCGGCGGCGATGCCGATCGACGCCCACGGGTGCTCGTGAACATAGTCGTCGGTGGCGCGGGCGGCCTTCTTGCCTTTTTCGACGACCACGACCTGAACGTCGGCTGCCTTTTCTTTCGCTTGCTTCAGGCGCGTCAGCGCGGTCTCGCGCAGTTCCGACGCGCGTTCGCCGGTAGCGCTCGCGGCCTGTTTCAGCAGGTCTTCAGCGTCCGCGAGGACGGTTTTGATATCCGACATCAATCTCTCCTTGTTGACTTCCGACATTGACAGCTCCCTTTGTCTCACGCTACGCGAGAATCGTAACCAAAGAAACGGTTGCTGGCGAGGCATAGTCGCGGCTGCTTGCCGCCGCTGCATCAACCGTTCCCGACAGCGCACGGCGTTAAGAAAACCCAGTTGAGGGCGCTCTGCTCCAGACCGATAAGGGATTGAGTTGATCTGTCCCGCAAAGTTTCCGTCAAATGGGAGAAAATTACAAAAACGCATAAAGTACTGACGCGATGTTGGTTCGCCACGCACCACCGCTGCCTTATGCTTTATAGCGCTTTATGGCGACGATCCACCGCGGACACACGCAAACCATCCCGAATACCTCAAGGAGATGCACTATGAGTCTACGTCTTGGCGACATTGCGCCGGATTTCGAACAGGAGTCGAGTATTGGCCGTATCAGGTTTCACGAGTGGCTCGGCAATAGCTGGGGCGTGCTGTTCTCGCATCCGGCCGACTTCACGCCGGTCTGCACGACCGAGCTGGGCCTCACCGCGAAGCTCGCGAGCGAGTTCGAAAAGCGCAACGTGAAGACGATCGCGTTGTCGGTCGACAGCGCGGAGTCGCACAAGGAGTGGATCAAGGACATCAACGAGACGCAGGCCGCCAACGTAGGCTTTCCGATTCTCGCGGACGGAGACCGCAAGGTTTCCACGCTGTACGACATGATTCATCCGAACGCGAACGAGACCTTCACCGTGCGTTCGCTGTTCGTGATCGATCCGAACCGGAAGGTGCGTCTGATCATCACCTATCCGGCGAGCACCGGCCGCAACTTCGACGAAGTGCTGCGCGTGATCGACTCGCTGCAGCTGACCGACAGTCACTCGGTCGCGACGCCGGGCAACTGGAAGCAGGGTGATGACGTCGTGATCGTGCCGTCGCTGAAGGACGAGGAAGTCATCAGGCAGAAGTTCCCGAAGGGCTACAAGGCGCTGCGTCCGTATCTGCGCCTGACGCCGCAGCCGAACCGCTAAGCGGCGCGGCACCGAATGAAAAGCCGGCTCGAGGGAGCCGGCTTTTTGCCGTCATCGGTACTGCGACATCGGAATCAGAAGAACGCCTGAATGCCCGTCTGCGCACGGCCGAGGATCAGCGCGTGAACGTCGTGAGTGCCTTCGTAGGTATTGACGACCTCGAGGTTCACCAGATGTCGGGCGACGCCGAACTCGTCCGAGATGCCGTTGCCGCCGAGCATGTCGCGCGCGAGGCGGGCGATGTCGAGTGCCTTGCCGCACGAATTGCGCTTCATGATCGAGGTGATTTCGACGGCGGCGGTGCCTTCGTCCTTCATGCGGCCGAGCCGCAGCACGCCTTGCAGGCCGAGCGTGATTTCGGTCTGCATGTCGGCGAGCTTTTTCTGGATCAGCTGGTTGGCGGCGAGCGGCCGGCCGAACTGCTTGCGATCGAGCACATACTGACGCGCGGTGTGCCAGCACGCTTCAGCCGCGCCGAGCGCACCCCAGGCGATGCCGTAGCGCGCCGAGTTCAAACACGTGAACGGACCGCGCAGGCCGCTCACGCCCGGCATGATGTTCTCTTGCGGCACGAACACGTCGTCGAGCACGATTTCGCCGGTGATCGACGCACGCAGCCCCACCTTGCCGTGGATCGCCGGCGCCGACAGACCCTTCCAGCCCTTCTCGAGAATGAAGCCGCGGATGTGGTCCTTGCCGTCTTCCTCGAGCTTCGCCCACACGACGAACACGTCAGCGATCGGCGAGTTCGTGATCCACATTTTCGAGCCCGACAGCGAGTAGCCGCCATCGACCTTCTTCGCGCGCGTGACCATGCCGCCCGGATCGGAACCATGGTTCGGCTCGGTCAGACCGAAGCAGCCGATCCACTCGCCGCGCGCGAGCCTGGGCAGATATTTTTCCTTCTGCGCGTCCGAACCGAATTCGTGGATCGGCACCATCACCAGCGACGACTGCACCGACATCATCGAGCGATAGCCGGAGTCGATACGTTCCACTTCACGCGCGATCAGCCCGTACGCGACATAGTTCAGACCGGGGCCGCCGTACTGTTCGGGAATCGTCGGGCCGAGCAGGCCGAGCTCGCCCATTTCGCGAAAGATCCCGATGTCGGTCTTTTCGTGACGGAACGCTTCGAGCACGCGAGGCTGCAGCTTGTCCTGCGCGTAAGCCGCAGCGGCGTCGCGCACCATGCGTTCGTCTTCGGTGAGCTGCTGATCCAGCAGCAATGGGTCTTCCCAGTGAAACTGCGCGGCTACGGCCATGACGTATCTCCCGATTCTCTCGCTCGGAACGAGCTTGACTTGAGTTCCGCCCTGCGAAACAATGTTTTGCAAACGACGATCGAGTGTAGCACCCTATGAGGCTGCCATCCACATTCTCCGCCGCGCTCGACGAACGCAAGTTCGTCGTGGCCCTCGCTCGCGGGCTGGACCTGTTGCGCGCGTTCCGGCCGGGCGAAACGATGCTCGGCAACCGCGATTTCGTCGAACGCACGGGATTGCCGAAGGCGACCGTGAACCGGCTCGCTTACACGCTGAGCGTGCTCGGCTATTTGCGGCTCGACGAAACCCACGGCAAATATGCGCTCGACGCGGGCGTGCTGTCGCTCGGCTTCGCGCTGCTGTCGGGTACCGACACGCTCGAACTCGCGCGCCCGCACCTGCGCAGCCTCGCGCGCGAGGTCGGCGCGGCGGTCTCGCTCGGCTGCCGCGACGGACTCGACATGGTGTACCTGGAGACGATCCGCAGCGAAACCGCACTGACGCTCGGCCTCGCATCCGGCTCGAAACTGTCGATGCTGACGAGTTCGATGGGCCGCGCGTATCTTGCCGTGCAGCCGCCCGACGCCCGCGCCGCGCTACTCGCGGAACTGAAGAAAGCGGCCGGCAAGGCGGGGCCGACGCTCGTCGCCAAAGCGGAAAAGGAGATCGCCGCGTTCGCAACCGAGCACTGCTGCTACTCGTTTCGCGCGTGGCACGACGACGTGAACGCGGTCGCGGTGCCGTTTCGCGAGCCGCGCGAAAAGCGCTGGCTCGTGCTCAGCTGTAGCGGGCCCGCGTCGTCGATGGGGGAGCAAGTGTTTCGCGAGAATGTCGCGCCACGCCTGAAGGCGCTCGCGCGGCGCCTGGGCGAGCCAGGCTGAGGCAAGCCAGGCCGAGGTGATCCAGGGGCGCCCCGGCCCGCTGGGCGCACACCGTGTCACGCCGCCCGGTCGTGATAATGCGCGGTGAACAACGGCCCCTGCACGAAGCGCACGTCGTACTGCTGGAGTGCCAGGAACTGCGCCTCATCCATTACGCGATTGAAAATCAGCGGCACCCGCAGCCGGTTCGCGTAGCCGACGAGCGGCTTCACGGTCGCGTCGCGCAACGCGATCGCCGCATCCATCTTGATGAAGTCGAGCCGCGCGGTTTCCGACACCGACAGAATCTGCCCCGCGTTCGACAGGTTGCCCGCCACCTTGAACCCGTAGTGCTGATAACTGCGCGTCAGATAGCCGAGAAAAGTCTTGTGCGCGACCGCCGCTGGCGGCAGCTCGATCACGATGCGCGCCGGACTCAGGTTGAACGACGTCAGCACGCTCGAAAAATGCCGTCCGTGGTCGTACTTCACGCTCTTCAGCAGCCGCTCGTGCACGCGCAGAAACAGGAGCCCATGCCGCTGCGCGCCGAAGAAGTTGATTGCGTGCAGCGCGCGCGACATGCGGTCCAGCGCGACCAGCCGTTGGTCGTCGGCGATCTTGTCGAACGGATCGAACACGTCGAACGGCGGTGCGTCGAGCCTGTGCGTGACCGCCTGAAAGCCGAGTTCGTCTCCGAACCGGTCGACTCCCTCCGCGCCGCACGATAGCGACTGCGCGAGGCCATGCACGCTGATGTCGAAGATCGGTTCGTAGGCGCTGGCGAGTTCGATGCCGTCGAAGCGCGCAAGCGCGATGCCTCCGTGCGTGCCGTGTCCCATCGCCAGATGCTCGCCGAGAAACGGGTGATGAGCGGCGCGGGCGATCAGATCGGGGATGGTCGGCGAAATCATGAGGGCGGATGAGTGGCGACGGTGAACGCGCACCGGGCGCGTGACGACGCGACGCGATGGTCGCATCCATTGATGGTAGCAGTCCGCGCCGTGCTCACATGAACAAAATGTTCATAACGATATTGGCCGCATGCTTATCGGCCAGGGGGCTGAGCGGGGTGTGAACAACATCCGGAGCGCTATTCCAAGGGTATACGTTAGTTTCACTATCCGTGATTGGTTTTACGATGCGTAACTCCCGGCGTCGCCAAAATTAATGGAAAAGCGCTCGTGAGCGTGACGCGGCAACGCAGCCACGTGACCCGAGTGAAATCGGTCCGGCTGCACGGATCACGTATTAGTCTGGAAGCAGCAGCGCAACCCGCGGAGAACCATGTATGGATACCTCAACTCATACGCCGGCTGACGAGCGCCTGCGGCTCGATATCGAGCCCGGCTACCAGTCCGGTTTCGCGAACGAATTCGCAACCGAGGCCTTGCCGGGCGCGCTGCCGACCGGCCGTAATTCGCCACAGCGCGCGGCCTATGGCTTGTACGCCGAACAGCTTTCGGGCACCGCGTTCACGGCGCCACGCGCTCACAACCGCCGCTCGTGGCTGTACCGCATCCGCCCGGCCGCCATGCACAAGCCGTTCACGCTGATACCGTCGGAGCGCCTCGTCGCGAACTTCGCCGGGGTCCCGCCGACGCCGCCGAACCAGCTGCGCTGGGACCCGCTGCCGATGCCAACCGAGCCGACCGATTTCATCGACGGCTGGGTCACGATGGCAGGAAACGGCTCGGCCGAAGCGATGAGCGGTTGCGCGATTCATCTATACGCGGCGAACCGCTCGATGCAGGACCGCTTCTTCTACAGCGCCGACGGCGAGCTGCTGATCGTGCCGCAACAAGGGCGCTTGCAGATCGCGACCGAGATGGGCCGCGTCGATATCGAACCGTTCGAAATCGCGGTAATCCCGCGCGGCGTGCGCTTCGCCGTGAGCCTGCCGGACGGCAGCGCGCGCGGCTATATCTGCGAGAACTTCGGCGCGCTGTTGCGTCTTCCGGACCTGGGGCCGATCGGCTCGAACGGTCTCGCGAATCCGCGCGATTTCCTGACGCCGCATGCCGCGTACGAAGACCGCGAAGGCGCCTTCGAACTCGTCGCGAAGATGAACGGCAATCTGTGGCGCGCGGAGATCGGTCATTCGCCGCTCGACGTCGTGGCCTGGCACGGCAACTACGCGCCGTACAAATACGACCTGCGCCGCTTCAACACGATTGGCTCGATCAGCTTCGACCATCCCGATCCGTCGATCTTTCTGGTGCTGCAATCGCAAAGCGACACACTGGGCGTCGATACGATCGACTTCGTGATCTTCCCGCCGCGCTGGCTCGCAGCCGAAGATACGTTCCGCCCGCCCTGGTTCCATCGCAACGTCGCGAGCGAGTTCATGGGTCTCGTGCATGGCGTCTATGACGCCAAGGCCGAGGGCTTCGTGCCCGGCGGCGCGAGCCTGCACAACTGCATGTCGGGCCACGGCCCGGACGCGGACACGTTCGAGAAGGCGTCGCATATCGATACCTCGGTGCCGAAGAAGGTCGACGACACGATGGCCTTCATGTTCGAGACGCGCACGCTGATCAGGCCGACGCGCTTCGCGCTCGAAACCGCGCAACTGCAGGCGCATTACTACGAATGCTGGCAAGGCCTCAGGAAACACTTCAATCCGGAGCAACGGTGAACGTCGTGAGCGATCTTTGGGCGACGCTCGACAGAGATGCCGATCGGCTACAACGGACACGCGTCGTCGGTGGTGGTGAGCGGCACGCCGGTGCGCCGTCCTAACGGTCAGCTGAAGCTGCCGGATGAGAAGCGCCCGGGGTTCGCGCGTGCCGCAAGCTCGATATCCAACTGGAGACGGTTTTCGTTATCGGCGGCGGCAATGCGCTGGGCGGGCCGATCGCGTGCGCTCACCCGCCCAGCAACCCAAACACCGCGACCCCGTTCGTCGTGCCGACATACACTTTGCCGTTCGCGATCAATGGCGTGATGAACTTGTTGCCTGTGCCGAACTGATCGCGCGTGCCCATCTGGTTGCTGTTGTACAGCTCGGCGAGCGTGACCGGGTCGAACGCATGCAGTGCCGCGATGGTGCCGTTCTCGGCGGCCCACACGATGCCGTTCGTGGCGCCGTTCGCCGAAATGCTCGGGGTCGTGCCGGGATAGACGAAGGTCATCGCGCTCTGCGCTGTCGGCGTGATCGACAGCTTCGCATTGGTCACGGTGAACGCCTTCAGATGATCGCCGACCGAGCCGAAATACACGCGCCCGTTGAAATACGCTGGCATGCCGAACACGCCCCCGGCCAGCTGCGCGGGAAGCTCCTGATAGATGTTGTTGACCGTCGCGTTGAACCTGCCCATCGAGTCGCGATTCGCCACGTAAATGGTGCTGTCCTTGCCCGCGCCGACTGCCAGATGCTGCACGACGCCGTTCGCGTCGGTCAGGTCCGGCAGCACGAGCGCGCCGCCGGAACCCAGGTCGATGTCGCCGCTGGACTCCTGAACGACGTTCGTCATCGCGAAGTAGTCCGCGACCGACAGGCCACCCGACGTACCGAGCTTCAGGAACGCATTGCCGAAGTCGTTGCTGGCCGGGAAGCCGCTCGCGGTGAGCGTGGTGTCGAAAGTGCCGTTGGCATCGAGCAGGTAGATCGACGAGCCGTCCGAGGCCGGACCCGCGCCGCTCATCCAGATCGCGCCGCCCTTGCCGTTGGGCGTCACGTTGAGGACGCTGGTCTGCTGCAACGTGTCGGCGCTGTAGCCCATGATCCAACCGGTATAGCCTCCGTCGTCGCAGTGCGAGGTCCACGTCGTGTAGACCGTGTTGCCGAGCTGCAGCAGCGCCGCGCGCTCCGCGTACAACGATGGCGTGAACGGCACGACGCCGTTCGTACTACCCGCGCCTGCGCCCGGGTAAGAGGCGGCAATTTCGGTGGGACCGTTCAGCAGCTCGGCGCCGGTCGCGAGGTCGAGCGCATGGATGCGCTGATGATAGCCGCCGGCCGCGTCCTTCGACATCGCGACGGCGAAGAGTGTGCCGTGCGCCCCGCGCGAACGGTCGATCACCGGTGTCGATGTGATGCCGATCACGTTCACGATCTGGCTGCAGCCGCGGCTATCGCTCGGGGTTTCGCCGGCGCTTAGCGTGCTCACCTCCCATAGGGTCGCGCCCGTGTCGGCGTCGAATGCGAACACGCTGTCATTCTCGGTGGCGACGTACAGCACGTTGTGCGTGCCGCCGGCGATCGGCAGTGAACCGACGAATAGCGGCTGCGCATCGACCTTGCCGTCGACGGCAAAGAAGCCGACCTTGCCGAACGTCGATGCCGTCACGTTGGCTGGCGTCAGCCTGGTTTCGCCGAGGTTCTGGCCGGTGCGCGCGATGTCGTTGTGATAGGTGAGCACGTCCTGCGCGGCCGCCATCGATGTGCCCGAACCGCTGCCCGATGGAGCGGTGCTGCCGCCTGCGCTCGCTCCCGACGGGGCGTTGTCGTTCCCGCTTCCGCCGCCTCCGCAGTTCGCGGCCGCGATCGCGCCTATCGCGATCGCCGCGCCCAGCAGGCAGACACGGCGCAACGTGCGCAGCGATACCATGACGGTCTCCCCGTTGCTGGCGGCGGCGCCACGAAATATGGGCCGTTTATCGACTGCCCGCGCAACGTGGATTGAAGATTATCACCCCGCGTATCGATCTCAAAACGCGGCAGCCAGGGTCTAATCGTCAACTCGGTGCAGGAAGGGTTCGCGTGAGCGAGCTTTATTGAATGTGCGCGGATTGGCTGTGTTGCCGCGCTATCGTCAGACCGTACAGACGGATGCGCGTAAGACGCTTGTGGTCATCGATGCCGATCGCGAGCGTTGGCGCAATACCGTACCAGTGAGTCACGGAGCCCCACGACAGGTCAAGGATGCCATGACGAGGTTCGTAAAAAACCTCTGGGGCTCCGATGTCCTGCGCATGTCCGTGTTCGTCGAATTGGGTTTCGATGTGCGGCGTTCTGTTCGCCGGGTCCGTGAATTGCTCAGCAATGCGGACGGTCCATCGCTCGGGATTCGTGTAAAAGTCCAAGCCGGCCAATCGGCGCTGCTGATCGAGATGCATCGACAACGTGCCCGCCGTCATGACATAAGCAGGCGCGCCAATGCCGAAGCGCGCGTCCAGCACGTCGCTGAGACTGGCTTGCGGTTCTGGCGGCGAAGGCAAAGGTGGACAGTTGACCTCACAGAACACGGTGAAGCTTTCTTCATCCCACCGCGCCGTGGCGGAAACGCCGGGAGTAGGGGCAGTCGTGTGAACGGTGGGATGCTTCAACCCGCCACCGCCACCCGCCGTTCGATCGACACCGACCACAACGTCAGCAGCAGCGCGCCGAGCGCGGTCACGACGCCGACCCACGGCAGTGTCGTGAGTGGCGCGCCCGCGCCGATCGCCATGCCGCCGAGCCACGCGCCGGTCGCGTTGCCGAGATTGAACGCGCCCTGGTTCAGCGTCGACGCAAGATTCGGCGCATGGCTCGCGCGGTCGACGATCAGCATCTGCAGCGGCGGCACAATAGCGAACGCGAGCACGCCCCACGCGAATACGGTCAGCATCGCCGGAATGCGCGCGTGCATCGTGCCCGCGAACACGCACAGAATCACGACGATCGCCACCAGGAACGCGACCAGCGACGGCATCAGCCGCCAGTCCGCGAGCTTGCCGCCGAGCGTGCTGCCGACCGTCAGGCCGAGGCCGAACAGCAGCAGTACCAGCGTGACCGCATGCGGCGTAAAGCCGGTCACGTCCTCGAGAATCGGGGTGATATAGGTGAAGGTCGAAAACAGGCTCGCCGACGCGAGCACGCTGATGCCGAGCACCATCAGCACCTGCGGATTCTTCAGCACGCTGAATTCGCGCACGAGGCTTGCCTTGTGCATCTCGATCCTGGCGGGCAGGCACGCCGCGAGCGCGGCCGCCGCCAGCACGCCGATGCCGGTCACGGCCCAGAACGTCGCGCGCCAGCCCACCGCCTGGCCGAGCGCGGTGCCGAGCGGCACGCCAAGCACGTTAGCGAGCGTGAGGCCGGTGAACATCAGCGCGATCGCCTGCGCGCGGCGATTCGGCGCGACGAGCCCCGCCGCGACCACCGAGCCGATGCCGAAGAACGCGCCATGGCAGAACGCGGTGACGATGCGCGCGGCCATCAGCACCGCGTAGCCCGGCGCGATCGCGCACAGCAGATTGCCGGCGATGAATACGCCGATCAGGCTCATCAGCGCTTTTTTTCGCGGCATGTTCGCGACCGCGATTGCAACGATCGGCGCGCCGATCGTCACGCCGAGCGCGTATGCGGACACCAGCATGCCGGCCGCCGGAATGGACACGGACAGATCGCGCGCGACATCGGGCAGCAGCCCCATGATGACGAACTCGGTGGTACCGATTCCAAACGCGGCAACGGCAAGGGCAAGCAGAGGCAAAGGCATGGCGATGATGGGGTGTAACGCGTGATGCGGCGCGATAAGCGGGCGCCGGGCGGGCGTTCCCGAGGCGGGAATGCCGTCGCCATTTAGGGGGAAAGCAGTAGGGGATTCTACCTAAGTCAAATCTGACTTGCCGAATGCCGGGGGGAGGTGTGGTTTTTTGTGGAAAGCGGTGACGGGATGGCCGAGCCGCCAGCGCGGCATTCAACGCCGCGCGAGGTTGCGCCCGAGGGCCGCGCAGCCCGCATCGGTCAGCGCTTCGACCACGGCGCTGCGCTCGTCGGGCTTGAAGTCGGCGATCCAGATCACGCGGCAACGCGCGGGCGTGTCGGGCATGACCTGCAGCGTCGCGTGATGATGCTCGAAGCGTGCGCCGCCCACCGAGTAGGCGAGCCGCATGTGGGCATCGTCGACGGCAATCACGCGTTCCTCGATCACGGTGCCGTCGGCGAACGTGACCCAGCGCAGGTCGCCTTCCATGCGCGCCGCGATCAGTACGCCCGCGAAGACGCTGGCAACGTCGGCGGGATCGCGCAGCGCCGCCCATGCACTGGCCGCGGGGGTATCCACTGCGATTTCCCGGTAGATCGTAGCCATTGAAGTCACTCTCTTTCGCTTCGGGTAACGGTGCTGCAACGTGCGCTCGCAGGAACCTCAAGTATCGCGCGGCGCTGCTTGATCCGCATCGAACGATTCACCATGCCGCCCCGCGCCCGACGCAAAGCGCGCCGCGCCCGCCATGCCCTCGGCGAGGAGGGCCGCGTAGCCGCCTGAGCCTTCGCGACGCAACGCTTCGGCGAGATCGTCGAGCGTGCTGTTCTCCAGCGCGGAACGGCGGTCGGCGAGCAGCGCCACTTGCGGAAACGCGGCGAGCTGCGCGGCCAGTTGCTCGGCGGCCGCGCGCGCTTCGCCCTTCGGCACCACGCGGTTGGCGAGTCCGAACGCGAGCGCTTCTCGCGCATCGACCGCGCGGCCGGTCAAGATCAGATCGAGCGCGCGCGACAGCCCGATCAAGCGCGGCAGCCGGATCGTGCCGCCGTCGATCAGCGCAATGCCGACGCGTCGGCAGAACACGCCGAGCACCGCGTCTTCCTCGACGACGCGCAAATCGCACATGGCGGCAAGCTCGAGCCCACCGGCGACCGCATGGCCGGCGATTGCGGCGATCACCGGCTTGCTGAAGCGCATCCGCGTCGGTCCCATCGGGCCCGGGCCGCTGCCGTCCGCGTGCAACTCGTTGCGGCGGGTGTCGTCGGCGAGCGCGCTCAGGTCCGCGCCCGCGCAAAACGTGCCGCCCGCGCCGAACAGCACGGCCGCGCGCCACGCGGGTTCCGCCTCGAAGCGGCTGAACGCGGCGCTCAACGCATCGGCCATCTGGCGATCGACCGCGTTGCGCCGTGCGGGCCGATCGAGAACGATCGTGGCCACACCGGTGTCGTCATTCGACTCGATGCGCACATGGTGGGTGGAATATTGACTGGCTATCATCGTTATGTATCTGAAGGGTATCTAACGGTCGATGATTGGCTGCTGAGCGGGCAGTGTGGCGTCACGCTGATGCAGCATAACTAATCCGGTGGGTTGTCATGTTCCTTACACATCCGGCTCGTAGCGTTAGCGCTCTATTGATGCGCTGGCGTCCTGTCGCCCGCTTGCCGAGCCTGCCTTTGTCCTTGCCATTGCCTAATTCATCACCGGCCTGCGCCGATGCGGTCTGGATCGTGCCCCTGCAGGAGCATTCGTGGTACGACCATGTGCGCCTGAAGCGCGTATTCCTCACCGACGGCACACGTCATCAGGTCGTGCTCGTCGATCTGCGCAAGCTGCTCGTGTGCGCCGATCGCGACAACACCGATTATGTGCTCAAGCCTGTCGCGGAGTGGCACGCGGGCAAGGTCCGCGGCATTCGCGAGTTTCTCGATCCCGACAGCCCACGCGTTCCGCAGATGCCGTACGTGACGATCTCCACGCGTCGCGCGCCGGGACTGCTCGGCTGGGTCGGCATCGAGCGCGAGGGGGTGGTCGCCTTTCGCAACGGCCAGCATCGCGCGCGCTATTTGTCAGCGGCGGGCGCGCGCTGGTGTCCGGTCGAAGTGCACGAGCGCGAGGCGGTATTGCTGCGCGAACTGTGCGGTGCGGCCGATGATGCCCGTACCGCGATTCGCACGACCCAACTGGGCGGCGAGGGCGCCGTCTAGCTGTCGCCGCGCGCGGCAATGCGCGCACCACCCAGGTCTCGCCGCTAGTGCGCCGCATGCACGATGTTGCGCGGCGTGCCCGCCTGCCATGCCGCGATGTTCGCGAGCGTGGTTTGCGCGATTTCGGCCATCGCCTCGTGCGTGAAGAACGCCTGGTGCGCGGTGACGATCACGTTCGGGAACATCAGCAGACGCGCGAGCACGTCGTCCTGTAGCGGCAGATTCGAATGATCCTCGAAGAAGATGCCGCCTTCTTCCTCGTACACGTCGAGCCCCAGATGGCCGAGCCGGCCGTCTTTCAATGCGCCGATCAGCGCGTTCGACTCGACGAGCCCGCCGCGCCCGGTGTTGATCAGCATCGCGCCGCGCTTCATCTTTGCCAGCGCGGCGCTGTCGATAAGGTGATAGGTCTCGGGCAGCAGCGGACAATGCAGACTGACGATGTCCGCTTGCGCGAGCAACGTATCGAGCGGCACGTAGCGCGCGCCGAGCGCGAGCAGTTCGTCGGCGGGCGTGCCCGGATCGTAGGCGAGGACCTGCATGCCGAAGCCCGCCATGATGCGCGCGAACACCCGGCCGATGATGCCCGTGCCGATCACGCCGACCGTCTTGCCGTGCAGGTCGAAGCCGAGCAGCCCATTCAGCGAGAAGTCGCCTTCGCGGGTGCGCGCGACCGCGCGCGGCAGGCGCCGGTTCAGCGCGAGGATCAGCCCGACCGCATGTTCGGCGACCGCGTACGGCGAGTACGCCGGCACACGCGCGACCGGCATGCCGAGTCGCTCGGCCGCCGCGAGATCGACGTGATTGAAGCCCGCCGAGCGTAGCGCGATCATGCGCGTGCCGCCGGCATGAAGCCGCTCGAGCGTCGCGGCGTCGACATTGTCGTTGACGAACGGGCAGACCACGTCGTAGCCATGCGCGAGGATGGCGGTCTCGGTGTCGAGCAGCGATTCCTGGAAATGCAGTTCGTAGCCGTGCGCGGCATTGGCTTCGGTAAACGTATCGATGTCGTATTGGCGACTGCTGAACAGGATCGTGCGCATATCAGATTCCGAAGAAGCGTGCCGCGAGAAATTGGCCAGGAGCAGATCTGCTTCTTCTCGATGTTAGGCGAGTTCGCGATGAAAGTAACTGTCCGACGACCGGCTAGCCTGGCCAAAAAACTTGCGCAATCGTGCGGTTCGGTGAATGATCGGACGAACGGCCTCGAGCGGCGTGCCCGCCGCGAGGCCGTTCGTTCCTTCGTGCTCCAAATTCACACACCGATCATGCCGATATCCACCTCCACTACCGCAGCTTCGTCCGTCCCGTGTCCGGTTGTCGAATCGCTCGACGCCATCCTTCCCGAAGAGCCGCTCCTGATGATGGGTGCCGGCCCCGTGCCGATTCCCGCCGCGGTGGCGAAGGCCAATGCGATCGTGATCAACCATCTGGGCGGCACGATGGCGAAGGTAGTGAACCAGGTGAAGACGATGGCGCGCTATGTGTTCCAGACGCAGTCGAAGTGGGTACTCGGCGTCGCGGGACCGGGATCGGGCGCGATGGAGATGGCGATCTCCAATCTCGCATGGGAAGGCACGCGCATGTTGTGCATCAGGAACGGCTTCTTCAGCGACCGGATGGGCGAAATGGGCCGGCGCGTCGGCGCGCGTGTGAGCGTGCTCGAAGTCGCGGACCGCACGGTCGCGAGTCTGGACCAGGTCGCCGAGGCGCTGCGCCGCGAGCGTCCCGAGGTCATCACGGTGGTCCAGGGCGAGACGTCGAACACCGTGTGGAACCATCATCTGAAAGACATCGCCGCGCTCGCGAAGGAAGCGGGCGCACTCGTGATCGTCGACGCCGTCTGCACGCTCAGCACGATGCCGCTCGAAATGGACGCCTGGGGCATCGACGCGGTGATTACCGGCGGCCAGAAGGGCTTGTCGTCGATTCCGGGCGTGTCGCTGATTGCGTTTTCAGATGCCGCGTGGGCGCGCGTCAAAGACCGCCCGGTGCCCAATACGCACTGGTGCCTCGATGCTTCGCTGGCGGAAAACTTCTGGCACAACGCCGGCTATCACTACACGGCGCCGGTGTCGGGCGTACTCGCGCTGCACGAAGCGCTGCGGCTCGTCTGCGCGGAGACGCTGGAGAAGCGCTTCGCGCGTCATCTGAAATGCTCGCTCGCGTTGCAGCAGGGCGTCACTGCGATGGGCTTGCAACTGTATGCCCCCGAGAATTGCCGGCTCAACTCGGTGGTCGGCATCGAGGTGGCGGACGGCCTGAGTCCCGCCGACGTCTGCGCGCATATCTCGCGACAACATCAGGTGGAAATCTCCGGCTCGTTCGGCCTGCCGATCGTGCGTATCGGCCAGATGGGCGAGCAGTGTCGCGAGCACAACCTGTTTCGCACCGTCCACGCGCTCGGCCGCACGATGGTCGATCTCGGCGTCAAGGTCGATCTGCCGGCGGGCGTCGCGGCGCTGGAACGCGGGTTGTCGGAAGGGAAGTAGCGGAATGTGCAGACGGGCGGCGGCCCGTCTTTGTCCGAAGCCGCGCCGAACTCGATTTCGGCATAGGCTCGATTGGCCACGTCGCCATTGACAACACCTGTCCATGCATCTGGATCGAGCCGGATGGTGTCGCCGGAAATCGTGGCGATACCTCTGGCCCTGCGATCGGCAACATCTTCCATTGACGCTCTGACGCGGATTGCACACAGATTCGTGAGCGTCGAAAAACTGCCGACCCCTTGCGAGTTGCCCGGAGCGAGAGAAACCGGCGAGATTTTGGCGGTCGGTCAGGGGCAATTTCGTGCTTGAATGTTTCGCATGGCATCAGGACCAGCCGTGCAACGGATGCCGAAGGCGGCTTTTGCGTGGCATTTGCTTCGCAGGCGGGAAACAGACATAGAGACATGGCGGGCATCGCCACCCCCAAAAACGCTCTCGGGATAATAGAATGCGGGCAATAGATAGAACGATCGAATTGAATTACCTGCAAATCGTCGCGTTGATCGTTTGCGTTTTTCTTTTGCAGGTTGGATATACGTTCCACCTCTCGGTAGCGGGGGCGTTTTTCCTCGTGGTGATGATTTGCGGTATTAGAAGGCTGACCGTTCCTGCACTGGTTTTTGGCTTGATTGGCACGGTGCTCATTTTTCTGCCAATTATTTTTTCGCCAGTAAATGATTTTTCCGATGACGCGTTATACAGATCTCTCAGAGAGGGGCTCGGATTCTTCGTCATCATTTCACTAAAGAACGTCAGGCTGGTGATTGGCAATAGAACGCATCTGCGGATAAAGCTCGCGATCTGGATCATCACAGTGGGCCTCCTTCTGATCACGGCTCTCCAGGCGATCGATATATTTGCATTGCACAGCGGAAAGTTTTTCATGCCGTATAGCCTGTTTCCCGGGCCAATTGATCTGGAACACTGCTGGACATTGGCTTCCTGCTGGTCGGAATTTGGCCAGTCGCGCGGTACCTCCGTGGTGATACGACCTGCTGCAACCTATGCCGAGCCTTCCTATCTGGGATTCGTCGTCTTATGTCTCGCGTTTGCCAATCAGAAAGTGAATTCCGGGAACAAGATCGCAAGGAATTGCATTACCTTCATCGCGTTGATTATCGTACTGTTGGCTCAGACTGTTTCTGGGATTGTTTCGCTGGCCATATTTCTATTCGTCGCCAACTGGAAGTACCTGTCGAAGAACATCGGATTTCTCATTTTTGGCGCCGTCTTCATCATCGTTTCGGTGCTGCTGCTAAGTGGCAGATTCGAAGCGTTGATGGGGGGCTCAGACGAGTCTGGGCTCATTCGGCTGGTATATCCGCTACAGACAGTAGGGGAGGTATTTTTGCAGGGGTATATCTTCGGCATTCCCATGGATTACGTTCCGCTTGTTTTAAAGGGTGCGGGAGCGCAAGGCTTGCATACTGCCAGCGATAATGCTTTTATCAATATGTTCATACTTTATGGCGTAAGTGGATTGGCGGTTCTGGCCATTCTTTTTTTAAATATGGGCTTCGCTGAAATCGTGTTCCTGTTGCTTTGCATGCAATTTAACGGCGTCATATTCGTATATGACAAGGTCGTAATGATTTCGTTTGCCTTGCTTCTCTATCATGCGCACTTTCAAATCAGGGGCGCTTCGGAACCGGCGGCCGTGGGCAGCACCCTGCATTACCCTGCAGGAACTCTGGTCGATGAAATCCCAGGCAAAATCGCCCGGCCAGCCGTACCGGCTCCAGGAACCACCTGAAGTGACTTACTCGATGCAATAGGAGGAAGCGTTGTACAACGGACGGATGCCGAACGCATTGAAATTCTTGGGCAACCTGGTCGCCACCGCCGCGATGGTTTTGTGCTCCGGGCACGCAAATGCCATTACGTTTTATGTTGCGCCTGATGGAAGTAACAGGGCGTCGGGTTTGTCACTTGAGCGCAACGGTGTCGACGGGCCGCTGGCGGACATTGGATCGGCGGTAACGCGCGCAATCGAATACCGGCAGAAGCATCAGTCGTCGTCTACATCCGTCGCCATCGCCATTGCGGACGGCGTCTACCGCGTCTCCGAGCCGATTGTGCTCGCCGCTGGCGCATCCGGATCGGCGAATGCGCCGCTGCGAATTTATGCAATGCATCCGGGGGCGGTATGGATCAGCGGGGGCAAAGCGCTCACCGGATTTCGGCCGCTCCGGGTCGGCGAAGCGAACGAGTTGCCCGCCACGTCGAGGTCCGCGGTTCGCGTCTATGATTTTTCTCGCAACGGGCCTGCGTTACACGGCTTGCAGCCACACGGCTGGGGCGAAGAGCCATCGGTTGCAAACACGGAACTTTATTTTGGCGACCGGCGAATGCCGATGGCGCGCTGGCCACAGACGGGCTTTGCTCGCATCGAGGCGGTAAGAGGCCATACCGGCCGACAGTTCGAGTCCGAGCAGCCGCTTCCAGCAGGCTCTATTCTGGGAAAAGAATCATGGGCTGTCGGCTATTGGTACTACGACTGGGCGATGGAAGTGCTGCCGGTCAGGGCACTGAACGGCAGCCAGAATGATTTCGAATTGGGCGGCACTCCAAGTTTCTCCACTCGTGCGGGGCAACGTTTTTTTCTGGTAAACGTCCTGTCGCAGCTCGTATCGTCCGGTGAATGGGTTCTGGATGCAGCGAACCAACGGATCTACTTTTGGCCGCCATCGAGCGATCTGTCGCAAACCGAAATATCTGATGCCGAATCGCTGGTCAGAGTCGAGGGAGCGAGCCACATCGAATTGGACGGCTTGAATTTCAAACTGGCACGGGGCCCTGCAATCGTCATTCGCGACTCCCGGAATGTGCGAGTGAACCGCGCCGAAATCCGGAACATCGGAGGGCGAGCCATCGATGCGACGGGCAAGGGAATCGAAGTTTCAAATTGCCTGATTCATGACGTTGGAAACGGCGGCGTGTCCATTGCCGGTGGCGATCGAAAAACGCTGGCGCCTGGCGGTTCCGTTGTAAGAAACAACGAGATATACGATTTCAATCGATGGAACTATACATATCGCCCGGGAATCGGCATGCAGGGTGTGGGTAATATCGCCGAAAACAATATAATCCACGATGCCCCGCACCTGGCAATCTTGCTTGGCGGCAACGACAATATTATTAGGTTCAATGAAATCTATAATGTTGTGGAAGATACCAGTGATGCTGGGGTTATATACCTCGGGCGTGACTGGACACAGCGCGGTAACGTTATAAGCGACAACTATATACATAATATTGGCAAATCATCGCAAGACGCCCGAGGCGTTTACCTGGATGATCAGGTGAGTGGCACGGTCGTTGAGAGGAACGTCTTCTACAAGGTGCCGCGGGCCGTCTACGTGGGAGGCGGGAGAGACAACGTTATCGTCGGAAACCTGTTTGTTGAAAGCACGCCGCCAATAAGCATCGATGACCGCGGCCTTTCCTGGCAAGCAGACTGGGTTCGCGATCCGGGCGGCCCGTTTCGGGAAGCCTTGAAAGCGGTTCCTTATCAGGGAATCACATATGCGAAATATCCGCATCTCAGCACGATTCTGGTGGACGATGTCGGAGCACCAAAATACAACATTGTGAGTAGCAATTTGATGATTAGAAGCGGCTGCGTCAGTCTGTCAGGCGACGGTTTTCGGAATGGTGATTTCTCCCTCCGGTTGACTGATAATGTGTGTGTCCCGGGAGGCGATGTGTTTCTATTTTCAGATAAAATACCCAAAATCGAGGATTTCGTGTTGCCGGCGACTCTTCGTTCGCGACCGTCCGGTTTTGTCGGAGCAGCTGTGAGACGCGTTGGTCCGCAGGCGGAGTAAGGTCAACCATGACTCGCAGGTGAAATAGTTCTGTGGCATTAAGCGGTTCTATCGCGCTAAGGAGCAGTGGACCATCCCATGCGAAGTGGACAGGACTATTGACTCGGCCCTCAACAACTCATTTCCCATGCTGCAGACGTTATGTCATGACGTCTGCGACAACGCTGGGTAGAACGAGGCAACGAGAGAGAAGACACGAAGAAGCCGCAACTTCTCCATGACAGTCGTGTCGACGAATACGCGCTTGACGCTCGATGCCTTGATCACGCCCGGACCTTTGGCGGCTTCGATGGTCTCGGCCAGCAACTCTTCAACGCCTGCTTCCCGCAGACGCTTTCGCCAGCGCGTCAGGCTCGACTGTCGACCCTTGCTGGACACGAAGCTCTCGTTCATCAGCACGCCAAACCGATCCCAGTTGATCAGGTCAGCCACGCGCACCAGCGGATGCCGGAAGAAATCTTCTTGCGGGACAGGCGTCTTCGGAGCCATCTCCACCTCGTCGAAAAATGCAGGAGTCTGGCGTTAATATGCCAGGTTCCTGCAAGCCTCCCAACCTCATTTCCGCTTCCAAGCGCCGTCCCACTCGGCCTTCCAAATTATTCAGGGCGGACTTTTAGCCACTGCTTCCTATCGGACGAAACAGGTCACGAAGTTAATGCCGACAGGAAAAATGAAACAGCTCCTGCGGGTAATTTCGCAACAGCTTTTAAATTGGGGAGCATGCAGGGCGCGGTAAACGCAAACATTTATATGAGGTAAGAAATATGTGTTGCGGAATAGCTGCGACCCATTAAAACGATTCGCATTGCATTTAAAACTTGGCAGCATCTGCTGCATGATGGCTGAAACCGACGGTGTAGTGCGCCTCCGGGATCAGGCGTGTGCCGCTATCCTGATCCTCATAGCGGTGTTGCGCGGCAAAGAATCCGTATGATCTCCACATCTCGAACCGGGGAATAGCCATGCATATGTTCGACGTGCTCACTTATATCGCCCATACATTGCGTTCGGGCGAGCGCGTAGCCGCTGCCTCTATTTTCTGTCTTGCCATCGAGATAATGCTGCCGTATGGCAAGGTGTCCTTTTTATCGCGCGCGCGCGGCATTCTGTTTCAGATCTGTTACCTGGTTATCGGGGGGATTTTCATTGAAGGATATCAGTCTCTAATAGCCGCATTGCATATCCGGCCGCTTTTCTCGATTTCGCTCGACGGCGTATTGAATTCGCCACATCCTGTCTGGCGCGGTGCCGGCATCGCCCTTGCCTTCGCTGGGGCTATATTGATGGGCGATTTTCTGTACTACTGGTTCCATCGCGCGCAGCATACCTTCGGTTTCTTATGGCGGTTCCATCAGGTCCACCATTCGATCCGCGAAATGAGTGTATGGAATTCCAATATGCATATATCGGAGGAATTGATTCGTCCTCTCGTTGTCACGCTCCCAATGGCACTCCTGATCAGCTTCCATCCCCCTTTCCTGTGGTCGTTGATTGGCATGGTGATACTCATGCAGGGCACCTTTGAGCACGCGGACACACGCGTCCACTTTGGCCCGCTTGGCTATCTGTTTGCAGACAATCGGTTTCACCGAATTCATCATTCGGTCGAGTTGCGCCATTACAACCGCAATTTCGCTGCAGTCGTGACGCTGTGGGACGTTTTGTTTGGAACCGCACATTTCCCGAAGAAAGGCGAATGGCCGAACGTCGGTCTTGACTACACTGATGAACCGAACGGACTTTTCGAATACCTGACAATGCCATTCACCGTCAGCCTACCCGCGACCGGTGCACAAGCCCCATCCTCACGGAGTGCGGAATGATGTCCCCCTTTGCAGCGACATTGGGATCGCGGCTTGCCGATGCGAAAAACAGGCCGTCCGGTTTCGACTACATGCGTCTGGTGCTCGCTGTCCTCGTGGTCGCGAGCCACACCATCAACGTCTGTTATGGCCACGCGTTCACTCTAGCGGTATGGTCCGGGCCCGCGCGGGCACCACTCGCGCTGATTTTGCCGATGTTCTTCGCCCTGAGCGGCTTCCTGGTCGCCGGCAGCTTCGAACGGTGCCGCACGATCGTGTCCTTCTGCGGGCTGCGGGTGCTGCGGCTGCTCCCCGCATTAGCAGTAGACACGCTGATCGCCGCATTGCTGATCGGCCCGTACTTTACGACGCTGCCGCTTCATCAATATTTTACTGATCCCCAGTTCAGGGCTTACTTCCTGAACATGCTCGGAGACGTCCATTACGCGTTGCCCGGCATGTTCGCCAGCAATCCGTGGCCCGATGCAATCAATCAGCAATTGTGGACGTTACCCTTCGAGCTGGCCTGTTACGTCGCATTGACGATTGCCTCGTATGCCGGCATGGCACAACGACCGCACCTTTTGCTTGGCGCATCGATTGCTGCGAACGTGGTGCTCGTTGTGCATGGGCTCCGTCCTGGTTCGGTTGCCGTGACGGTGCACGGACCGATGCTCGTCCTCTGTTTTTTTTATGGCGTATGCGCGTACCAGTTTCGCGACCGGATCGTCTGGAGCGCACGGCTCTGCGTGCTATCTGGCGTCGTCGCGCTGATTTGCCTGTCCGTTCACGGCGGGGATTACTTCGCAGCGCTGCCAGCCACCTATCTGACAGTCTTTCTCGGGCTCACGCAGCCTCGACGCCACCGTTTTGTCGCAAGCGGCGACTACTCATACGGCATCTTTCTATACGGTTTCCCGATACAGCAAACTGTGGCCGCGATGCTTGGCCCGGCCGCTCTTACCTGGTACGTTCATTTTCCGATTTCGCTCGCCCTTACGCTCCTCTTTGCGATGATGTCGTGGCATGGCGTGGAAAAGCGTGCCTTGAAACTGCGCGGCTTGCTAAACCGTATCGAAGACGGTGCGTTGCGCATTGCCGCCGCCGTGCCGGGAGGGAGATATCTGGTACCGGCGCTGGCTGTCCGAATCGCGAAGTCGCCGACCTTCGAATGATCGGCGGACAAAGTGAGGTAGTGGCGTTTTCCCCGAACGTCGTCAGGCTGGTGGAGGGCATCGCAGTAGTTCGGGGCGTTCGACCGTCGGTGTAGATGTCCCGACGATTGCAATTCCCGCAGCTTTTGGAGCGGATGGACTCGAATGTTTGTGCGGAGGCGGGGTACGCTGGAGACGACGGCCCGATGGAGACTCGGGCGAACGGCTACCGGCATCCTGCAATCCGCGGATTCATTGTTGTTGACATCGGTACGAAGGATTCGCATCGCCGGCCCGTTGTTGCGACGGAACTCTAAGATCTAATCGTCGAGGCCAAACTTGAAGGTTTTCGCTGATGAAAGTGTTTCCAATGGCCTTCAGGCCAGCATGGTGGAATCCGCGGCCCCGCCGGTACGACTGCCTGGCGAGCCCACCGCGCAATCGATCTTTCGTGAACCGTGGTGGCTCGATATTGCTACCGGTGGCCATTGGAGCATGGTCAAGGTTCAGCGCGGTAAAGAGTTGCTCGGACAGTTGCCTTACTATTCCACTCGCAAGGGCGGGTGGGTGATTTCTCGCTTGCCGCCGCTCACGCGCACACTGGGCCCGGTCATCAAACCGATGGGCCTTGATCCCGCCCGTGAACAGCGTCATCGCCAGGTCATCACATCGGAACTGATCGAACAGTTGCCGCATTTCGACTGCTTCTATCAGTTGTTCGACCCGCGAGTCGAAGATGCGCTCGCTTTTTCGCTGCACGGTTTCACGGTCTGCGCGCGCTATACGTTTCGGATCTCGCCAGAGCGCACGGCCGATGAGGTTTGGGCGCGGCTGCATACCAAGACGCGAAACGTCATCCGCACCGCGGGCAAGAAACTGACCGTCGCGCCGGTCGCCACGCCAACTGAGTTCATGAATTTCTACGATGCGAATCTGTTCGAACGCGCGCGCACGAACGCCTACGGAAGTGACGTGATGCGCGAACTCATCAGCGCGTTCGTCGATCGAAAAGCCGGGCAATTGCTGGGCGCGTACGGCCCCGGAGGCCAACTCGTGGCCGCCATCGGTCTCGTCTGGGACCAGAATGCGATGTACTACCTGTTGTCATCGCGCAAACCCGAGGCGCATAGCGGTGCGATCAGCTTGCTGCTCTGGACGGCGATTCAGCGGGCGCTCGAACGCAAACTGACGTTCGATTTTGACGGCTTCTCGTGCGTTGGTACATACAAATTTCTGGAAGGATTTGGCGGTACGCTGACGCAGCGTCTCAGTGTCGAGCGCATGAGTACGATGTATTCGATAGTGCGAACACTCAAGCGCCGGATCGTTCCCGGTTCGGGCACGGTGTTTTCTCACACCCTCTGACAGGCGGTTCATTCAACGCAGTGTTCGATTACGAACGGTGCGACACGAAGAAGACATATAGGCTGTTCGTTGACGGCCCTTCGAATAGCGTCGATTGAAGATGCGGGCAATTTGCCGACCGGAAAAACCGGCACGGCCGGCGCACGAGTGCGCCGGTCGTGTTGCTGTTCTGCAATTTGTGCATGCCCGAAGTCCAATCAGGATTATTTTCAGCCCTGCCGGCCTGGCAGCAATTCTTTCCCGATACGACGCGAAGGCAAACCCCATTTGATATGTGCGGTGAAGTACCGTCAACGGGCACGTGCACTTGTAGAGTTCCCGCAAATCCTTGCAGCGGAGAAGAAATCCAATGGCCTTCGATCCTACTCTGCTTTACCGACGCAACAGGGACGCGGGACAGCTTCGTCTGTCCGATTACACCAGCGTGTTGAAAGTGCACTGGCGGCTCATCGTGAAGGTCGCGCTCGCGGTCTTCGCGCTCGGCGTGCTTTACGTTTTACTGGCACCGCCCACCTATCGCGCTGACGCGCTGATCCAGGTCGACAATCAAAACCCCAACACCGACCCTGCATTCAATCAGCTCGCCGCGATCTTCAATGTGAGGACCACTTCGGACACCGAGATGGAGGTGCTCGGCGCACGGCTCGTGATCGGCGAGGCGGTGCGTAAGCTGCATCTCGACATCGAAGCGAAGCCCCGCCGTTTTCCGTTGCTGGGCGGATTGACCGCACGTTTTGCGGCCGACGGCCAGCCGGGCGCGTCGGTCCCCGGTCTCAGGGGCTTTGCATGGGGTGGCGAACGCATCGACGTTTCCCGTTTCGATATTCCGTCATCGCTCTTCAACAAGCAGTTCGTGGTCACCGCTACGGGCGATGGCCGTTTCGAACTCACAGACCCGCAGGGCACGTTGGTCGCGGACGGAGTAGTAGGCACAGTCGTTACGGGGACGACGGCATATGGTCCGGTGAAGCTTCTGATCGACAAGCTCGTTTCGGGACCGGGCACCGAATTTACCCTGACGCGCTCGCCCTTGCTTGAAACGATCACCGACCTCCAGAACAAGCTGATCGTCGCAGAGCGAGTCAAGCAATCGGGCATGATAGGCATTGCGCTAGAGGGCCCGGACCGCCAGAAAGCGACTGACACCGTCAATACCATCGCGCGTGAGTACTTCAACCAGAACAACGCACGCAAGGAGTCCGATGCTGAGCGCTCGCTTGCGCTCTTCGACCAGCAACTGCCGCGTCTGCGCGCCGAAGTGGACGACGCGGAGCAGCGCTATAACGCATTCCGCGAAACCCATGGCGCAGTGAATCTCGATGAGGAGAGCCGTCTTCTGCTACAGCAGGCGGTCGAGCTCGACACCAAGCTCACGGACTTGAAACAGCAAAGCTCGGATCTGGCGCAGCGCTTTAACGTTGCGCATCCGGCGGTCGCGTCGGTCGACGCGCAGATCGTCGACCTTCAACGTCGCCGGGACGCATTGAGCCGGCAAGTGGCGGGGCTGCCTGCTCTCGAGCAGGCCTTGATGCGTCTGCAACGGGAGGTGCGCGTCAGCACGAGCCTGTATACGAATCTGTTGAATCGCGCGCAGGAGTTACGCGTCGCCAAGGCCGCGCAGGCATTGAACGTGCGCGTCGTGGATTTCGCACTGTCGCCCGATCGGCCTGTGAAGCCGAAGGTGCCGCTTGTGCTGGCCCTTTCCTCGGTGTTCGGCCTGTTGCTCGGCACGGTATGCGCGTTCGTGCGGCAGGCGGGCTCAGGGGGAACAGAGAGCAGCTACGACATCGTGACGGTGACGGGCGTGCCGGTGTCAGCCGTCGTGATGCGTAGCGACAGGCAAGCCCGGTTGCAGAAAGACGCCCGGCGCTCGCGAGGCGGTCCCCCGCTGCTCGCGGTACATGATCCCAAAGATGTGGCCGTGGAAGGCATTCGCAATCTGCGGACCATGCTGCAATTTGCGGACGTATCGACAACCAATCCCGTCATTGCGCTGACTGGCCCGCATTCGGAAGTAGGCAAATCGTTCCTTGCCGCCAATCTTGCCGCCGTCATGGCGACGGACGGTAAGCGCGTCGCCATTGTCGACGCCGACATGCGCCGTGGCGACGTTCACGACTACTTTGGCGCAAGCGCGAGCCCGGGACTGGCCGAAGTTCTCGAAGGTGACGCCGTCGTGGAAGACGCGCTGATCCGCGACGTCGCCCCCGATGTGGACTTGCTGCCATGCGGTTCCTATCCGTCCAGACCTGCCGATCTGCTGAACTCCGCGCGCTTTGCCGCCTTGATAGAGCAACTCTCGCTGCGGTACGACAAGGTGATCATCGATACGCCTCCCATCCTTGCCGTGACCGATGCGATGCTCGTCTGCAAGCACGCCGGTACGATTCTGATGGTGGTGCGATACGGCAAGGAATCGCTCGAGGACATCAGTGAATCGGTAGGCCGGTTGCGCGTAGCTGGCATGGTGCCAAGCGGGATTCTTTTCAACGATATACCGCCTCACAGCAGAAGTTACTCGTCGTACTACGGCCACGCGTAGGCAAGTCTGGCTCGTACGATATAGACACTGCGGACGTCGTCAAGTCTGCCTGGGGTTCCTGGTTCGCCGAAGCTATATGAAGACATTTCGCCTTCTCCGTGCACTCCGGTTTTCGCTCGCGCGCATGCCCATTCTCTCTGGTGTCGCGGCGAACTCCTACAATCAGGTCGTCACCGCAGTCATACAGCTCGCGTCGCTGCCTTTCTTCCTGCATTACTGGGGCGCGGAGCGCTATGGCCGATGGTTGATGATCGCGGCGATACCGGCCTACTTCCAGATGTCCGACGTCGGCCTCAGCGCAGTCGCGATGACCAAGACCTGCATCGCCTGGGCAAGAGGAGACATCGACGCCGCCAAGGTGACGTTTCGAAGCGCGCTGCTCGGCGTCACGCTGTTCGCGCTCGCCGGCATGCTCCTCACCGCCCTTGGCTGCGTCGTTTTCTCTCCAGCCGGCAAGGAGGGCGGGGGCGCGTTGGTGCTGCTCATTGCAGGCGCGCTGCTGAGCACGTACTCGAGTCTGTATGACGCATGCTTCCGGATTATCGACCGCTACGCATACGGCACGTTCATCCAGTCGTCGATCAGGCTCGGCGAATGGGCTGCGGGACTGGCTGCGCTCGCTTTCGGCGCGAATTTTTTCGGCGTGGCGTTGGCCATGTTTGTCACGCGCCTCATCTGTCAGACCGCGCTCACGCTCTATGCGCACAGGCTCGTGCCGCAACTCGGCATCAGCTTTACCGGGGCGTCGTTGACGGAGATACGTGAACTTTTGCCTCTGGGCTTCGCCTATCTTGGCTTTACGCTCGGCTCTGCCCTCAGTGTCCAGGGTCTGACTCTGCTCGTCGGGAACGTGCTCGGCGCGCGGGCGCTGGTGGTCTTCTCCACCTACCGGACGCTTTCTCGCACGGTGACGCAGCTGATCAACGTGGTTGGCCATTCGATCTGGCCGCGCTTTTCGATGTTGTACGGACTCGGTCAAACCGCGGTCGCGGAGCGGCTCAGAGTACGGACCGAACAGGCGCTGATCGCGGCGTCAGTGCTGTGCCTCACCGGGATCGCGCTAGCGGGACGATCCATCATCGCTTTCTGGGGGCGCGGCGGACTCAGTTACGAGCCGCAGGTGTTGTTGCCGCTTCTCGGCGCGACCGCCTTGACCGCTGTTTATCAGGTCAAGCTCATCGCGCTCATCGCGACGAACCGCCACATCGGGGTATCGCTGCGCTTTTGCATTGTCAGTGCACTTGCCCTGGTGATGGCTCGAGTGCTCGTGCCGACTCTCGGCATCGCGGCACCGATAGCCGCGGTCGTCGGCATCGAACTCGCGATGGTCGTCGTCGTCAATATTGCCTTCGCGGCAGCAAACGAGCCGTCGCGCGCCAACGAACCGCTTGCGTCGCGGTAATGGGCACGCTATTCATCCCGTCCTGCGACGTCTGCGGCAAAATCGGACAAAACGAAGCTGGTGCCTATATTGAATATTTTTGTGAGGAGATATTGTGTTCGCCACCGCGACCGCGGTGTTCCGAACTTTTTCAACGATGCTGCGATGTGCGTGGACCTAATGACGATATTTAACTAACCACCGGGAACCCAATAAAACATCGACTAGCGGAATACGAATCGCTTTTCGATAGCTATCGCGATCGTCTATTGAGGAGAATCGCCGATGTTCGTCATCATCGCCCCTTACAGCGTCAAGCACGGTTCAGATTTCGGCAACCCCGCAGCGAAAACCAAGATGGGTTTTTTCCTGTCGCTCCTCGCGCGGCTGGAGAAGAAAATCGTGCTGGTGAACACGTTGCACGCCAAGCAGGTCTGGCAGAAGCGTGAAGAATATACCTGTCGCATTGGGGACGCCTCGGTACGCGAAATCGTTTTGCGGCAGTATCCGGTGCGGCCGATCGGCAAGCTCCTCAACCTGTTCGAGGTGGATGCGGTAGCAAAGGAAATCGCCCAAGCGGGGGAACCCACGCTCATCTGGGCATATAACGGGTACGCGTTCGAGGCAATGCTCGCGCGCGCGCTGAAGCGGCGCTTCAACGCACCTTTCGTATTCGAGTACGAAGACGCGGCGATGGCGCGGCGCAAATGGCATCCGAAGACCTGGGTCGATTTTCTCGCCTGGCGCTATCTGCTGCCGGAGCCCGATCTGTGCCTGGCCGTCAACCGTTCGCTTCTGAAGCGCGAGCGCCGCCGCAGTGGCTGCGATGCTCAACTCTGCCCCGGCGTCGTGTCGGCCGGGCTTATCGAAGCCTGCACCAAGCGGCCGGCGTTCTCCGAGGAACGAAGGCAGCAGGTCGTGGTTGGCTATTTCGGCACGCTTCATCCCGAGAAGGGCGCTGACTGGTTGCCGGAGATGGTCGAGCGCCTCGGAGATAACTTCGTCTTCCATGTGTCGGGAAGAGGACCACTTGCCGAACAGTTCGAAGCGCTGAGCGCTCGCCGTCCTAATTTTTTCTTTCACGGATACGTCGATCAGGACACTGTCTACGAACTGATGGCGGATTGCGACGTCCTTCTGAATCCTCATCAGTCGATCGAGGCTTTGGGTGGCGGCCTATTTCCATTCAAAGTGATCGAGTATGTCGCTACGGGACGATTGGTCGTCTCGACCGCGCTGCCGGATGCGAATCTGGCGGTCGCATTTAAATCCATCGTTTTCGTCGAGCACGACATTGCATCGTTCGTCGCCGTGTTGAATGTGGCAAGGCAAGTCTATGAACAAAGACGCGCGCGGATCGACATCGCGGTGGCGGACGTTCGGCGCCGATTTGGTGAGCAGGGGCTCTTGCGGACACTCTCCGACGTTCTCGTCGCGTCCCGCGAAGTCGAGGCCGACCAGATCGATGCAGGCGTGCTCGAATTGATCGAGGCGCAACGCAAAGCCGAGCTGCTGCAGAAGCAGCCGCTTAACCCCAAAAACGCCAACAGAACGAATGTTGAAGTCGTCGCCAGCAGATGATGCGGCCGGCGACTTTCATGAGCGCGTCGTGCATGGCCACGAGGCGTTCGAACCAGACGCGGGGGCGCCTGAGGTGCAGCCGCGCGTCGCATCGGACCGAGGATGCTCATCATGCGCAATACGCCGATCGAAGCTGCTGTGAGCCCTGACATTGCCGCCCGTCCCGTTACAGGTTCCTTCTCTCACGAAGTCCGCGTGTGCCGCTCGCCGGCCGACGTCGCACGACTGCGTGGGGCATGGGAAACACTCGCCATCGCATACCGGCCTGGCCTCGATTTCACGTTCAGCGAAGTAGCGGCTGAGCACGCATTCGCGCGCGGCGAGACGGTCAGCGTCGTGCTGGTGTCGGACGGCGCGGCGCTCGTCGCCCTCTGGCCGCTGATGATCGGGCGGCGGGGCGGATATCGCGTCGCCCGCACGCTCGGCTGCGGAAACGACGAGGAGTACGGCGGCCCGCTCCTTGCCGATCCTGCCGATGCACGCGTCTACACCGCCGCGCTCGACGCGTTGCGCGACGTCAAAGCCGACGTGCTGGAGCTGCGCATGCTCGACTGCAATGCCCCGCTCGCCGCCGCACTCGCCCATACGCCCCAGTCGTGGGTAAGGGGCGCAATACCGGCACGTTGGCGCCGCCTGGACGGCTACTCGATCGCGCTGTCCAGTTTCGCAACCTACGACGCCTATCTCGCCACGCGGCCCGAGTCGCTGCGGGGACCCCTGCGCCGTCGTGCGCGGCGCCTCGCCGACCGGGGTCAGGTGGAGTACGGCTGGTGCCAGAACGCCGACGACGCCCGTGAGGTGCTGACCTGGCTCTTTGCCAACAAGCGCCGCTGGGCACTCGCTCGCGGGCTCCACACGGCGTATTTGATGGACGATCAGTTGCGCGATTTCTTCATCGACCTCGCGAGACGAATTGATCTCGTAACAACGCCGCTCGTTTATTTTGTGAAACTGAACGGCTCGCCCGTGGCTGCAGCGCTCAATATCGTCGGGCCGCGCACCATCGAGTACTACATCACCACCTACGACGAAGCGTATGCCGCGTTCTCTGTCGGCAACCTCCTCATCGACCGCATCGCGCGATGGGCGCACGCGAGCGGCCGCGATGTCGACTTCCGGCCGTACTATTCCATCTACAAGGAACGATGGTCCAATCGTAAAACCTGGCACGAGCACCGCTTCATCATGCTCACGTGGCGCGGCCGGCTCGCCGAGGTACCGCTTGCGATGGAGCAGATCAGACGCATCGTTGGCAAGATCCGCGACCTGGCTGTGGACCGGCTGCGCGCGAAGGTGCCGGCCCCCGGTGAGACGCCGCAGGCGCCAGAGGGCACATCGCAGGACGCATGAGGGACAGCGAAGCAGGCCCCGCGCCGGAGCCTGCCGACTACGCGCGCCGGTCAGCGAGAACTCACTGCGCCGCGGACAGGTTGCCTGCCTTCGCGTTGCGCAGATACAGCACGGTCGACAGCACGACCGCGGCGGCTGCCGCGATCGCGGCAAACAGAAACACCGAGCCATAACCGAACTCGCCGGCGATATATCCCGCCAACGGGCCGGTGATGCCGAGCGACAGATCCAGAAACACCGAGTACGCGGACAACGCCGCGCCGCGGCTCGCCGGCGGCACGAGCCCGACCGCCTCGACGCCGAGCGCCGGGAACACCAGCGCGAAGCCGAAACCGGTCAGCGCCGCGCCCGCGAGCGCGATATGCGGCACGGGCGCGAGCCACAGCATCAACAGACCCGCGCATTCGAACGAGAACGACGCGATCGCGACACGAAAGCCGCCGTAGGTCTTGATCGTGTTCGCGAACAGCAGGCGCGCGCCGATGAACAGCGTGCCGAACAGCGTCAGGGATAGCGCCGCATTCGGCCAGTGCTTCGCCGCGTAGAACAGCGTGATGAAAGTCGCGATCGAACCGAAGCCTGCCGAGCCGAGCGCGAGGCCCATGCCGTGCGGCAGCACGCGCGTGAACACGCTGCGATACGACATCCGCTCGCCATGCACGACCGGTACGGGAGCGATCAGACGCGCGAGGTAGTAACCGAGCGCCGCCAGCGCGATCACCAGAATGCCGAGCGCGGTAAAGCCGATCGAGCGCGAGATCGCCACGCCGAGCGGCGCGCCGATCGCGAGCGCGCCGTAGGTCGCGATGCCGTTCCACGAAATCACCCGCGCGTTGTTGGACGTGCCGACCCGGCCGATCCCCCACAGGATCGCGCCGGTGCCGCACAGACTTTCGCCGAAGCCGAGCACGAGGCGGCTGCACACGAGCAGAGCGAGGCTCAGCACCGGCCAGTGACCGGTCAGCGCCGCGAGCAGCAACAGCGCGCCGCTCGCGCCGCAGCCGATGAGACCGATCGACACCGTGCGCTTCGGCCCGAGCGTATCGGCCGAGCGGCCCGCGAGCGGCCGCGATGCGAGCGTCGCGAAGTACTGCACGCTGATCGCCGCGCCGGCCAGCACCGCGCTGTAGCCGAGGTCGGCGTGCACATAGCCGGGCAACACCGCGAGCGGAATGCCGATCGTCAGGTAGCAAAGAAAGGTGAAAAAGACGACCGGAATGATCTGCAGGGTCGTCGCAAATTCGCTGCGGGCGGACGCGGAGTCGGTGGACATCGGGAAAACGACAATTGATATCGGCGGGAAGGCGTGATTTTCCCATGGAACCGATTCCTTTGCTGGAAATGATGGCGGCAAGGCGCCTCGATAGACCTTTCATTTCGTGCGCCAACGCCGAATTTATTGGCGTGGCGCCGTGGCATGTCACTATCGGATATGTCGGTTGAACTGCAAAAGCCCCTGGAAGGCGGCAAAAATACTCAATCAACATAAGCGCCACCGCACCCAAATCCGTCTCGACATCGCGCGGGAAATATGTCCCCCATGCGATCGGAGCTATGGGTTGTGTTTATTGACGGTGATAGCTTTCAAACCATCGACGCGGCATGTCCGCGTGAACACCGATCACACGAGAGCAACGAGACATGACCGAGCCGATTCGCTTCTATCACCGCAACGCGATCCGCGAAATCCGGGATGCGGCCGTCACGCGCACGGTGCTCCAGTATCTGCGCGAGGACGCGCATTGCACCGGCACCAAGGAAGGCTGCGCCGAGGGTGACTGCGGCGCCTGCACCGTCGTGATCGGCGAGCGCAATGCGGCGGGCGGCGTCGATTTCAAGGCGGTCAACGCCTGCATCCAGTTCGTGCCGACGCTCGACGGCCGCGCGCTCTTCACCGTCGAAGACCTGCGCCAGCCGGACGGCTCGCTGCACCCGGTGCAGCAGGCCATGGTGGACTGCCACGGCTCGCAGTGCGGCTTCTGCACGCCGGGCTTCGTCATGTCGATGTGGGCGCTCTACGAGAAGCACGGCCACGAGCATCGCTGCGCGAACCGCACGGTGCCGTCGCGCGAGGCGATCAGCAATGCGTTGACCGGCAACCTGTGCCGCTGCACCGGCTACCGGCCGATCGTCGACGCGGCCGAGCGCATGTTCGACGCGCCCGCGCCGCAAGCGCCGCTCGACGTAAAGGCGCTCGCCGCCACGCTCGCGACGCTCGAGCGCGGCGACACGTTCCACTACGAGCATGCGGGCCAGCGCTTCGCCGCGCCGCGCACGGTCGCGGCGCTCGCGCGGATCAAAGAGGAACAACCGGCCGCGCGCATTCTCGCGGGCAGCACCGATATCGGCCTGTGGGTCACCAAGCAGATGCGCGAGCTCGGCAATCTGGTCTACGTCGGGCAGATCGCCGAGCTGCAAAAGCTCGAAACCAGCGACGACTGGATCGAAATCGGCGCGGGCGTCAGCGTCGAAAAAGCGTATGCCGAGATCGCGAAGCAGTATCCGGAGCTGACCGAAATGTGGCAGCGCTTCGCGTCGCTGCCGATCCGCAACGCCGGCACGCTCGGCGGCAACATCGCGAACGGCTCGCCGATCGGCGATTCGATGCCGGGGCTGATCGCGCTCGGCGCGCGCGTGATCGTGCGCGGCGGTGACATCGAGCGCGAGATGCCGCTCGAAGACCTGTACCTCGCGTATCAGAAGAAGGCCATGGCCGAACACGAGTTCGTGGTCGGCCTCAAGGTGCCCGCGCGCGGCGGCGCGCGCGCGAACCTGCGCTTTCGCACCTACAAGCTGGCGAAGCGCTTCGATTCGGATATCTCGGCCGTCTGCGCGGCGTTCTCGTTCATCGCCGACGGCGAGGTGATCCGCGAGCCGCGTATCGCGTTCGGCGGCATGGCCGCGACGCCGAAGCGCGCGCTCCATGCCGAAGCCGTGCTGCGCGACGCCGAATGGCATGAGGCGAGCGCGCAGGCCGCGATGCTTGCCCTCGGCAACGACTATGCACCGCTCACCGACATGCGCGCGACCAGCGACTACCGCCTCGAAGCGGCGAAGAACACGCTGTACCGCTTCTGGCTTGAAACGCGCACGCGCGAGCCGCTGCCGAAGAGCGCGCTCGACGTGCGCGCGGTCGCACCGGCTGGCGCGAGCGCCTGAGCGCCGCGCGTTCCGAACGCTTACGGAGAGCACGACAATGAACCAGCAAGCGGAACCGTTTCTGAAAGAGGTTGAGGATCTCGACGACTTCACCCAGGTCCACGTATCGCGTCCGCACGAGTCCGCGCATCTGCACGTGAGCGGCCGCGCGACCTACACCGACGACATTCCCGAGCTGGCCGGCACGCTGCACGCGGCGCTCGGGTTGTCGTCGAAGGCGCACGCGAAGATCGTCTCCATCGGCTTCGACAAGGTTCGCGCGACGCCCGGCGTCGTGGCGGTCTTCACTGCCGACGATATCCCCGGCGTCAACGACGTCGGCCCGATCATTCACGGCGACGATCCGATTCTCGCCGACGGCGTCGTGCAATACGCCGGCCAGCCCATGTTCATCGTCGTCGCGACCTCGCGCGACGCGGCGCGTCTCGGCGCGCGGCGCGCCGACGTGGTCTACGAGGAGCTGCCGGCGGTGCTCACGGCGCAGCAGGCGCGGGCGGCGAACCAGTTCGTGCTGCCGCCGATGAAACTCGCGCGCGGCGATGCCGGCGCGAAGATCGCGCGGGCCGCGCACCGCGAGGCCGGTGAGATGCTGCTTGGCGGCCAGGAGCAGTTCTATCTGGAAGGGCAGATTTCGTACGCGGTGCCAAAGGACGACGACGGCATGCACGTCTACTGCTCGACGCAGCACCCGACTGAAATGCAGCACCTCGTCGCGCACACGTTGGGCGTCGCTTCGCACAACGTGCTGATCGAATGCCGGCGCATGGGCGGCGCCTTCGGCGGCAAGGAATCGCAGTCGGCGCTGTTCGCCTGCTGCGCGGCGCTTGCCGCATCGAAGCTGCTGCGCCCGGTCAAGCTGCGCCCCGATCGCGACGACGACATGATGGTGACGGGCAAGCGTCACGATTTCCACTACACGTACGAAGTCGGTTACGACGACGAGGGCGTGATCGAAGGCGTCGCGGTCGACATGACCTCGCGCTGCGGCTTTTCGGCTGACCTGTCGGGCCCGGTGATGACGCGCGCGTTGTGCCACTTCGACAACGCGTACTGGCTCTCCGACGTATCGATCGACGGCTTCTGCGGCAAAACCAACACGCAGTCGAACACGGCGTTTCGCGGCTTCGGCGGCCCGCAGGGCGCGTTCGCGATCGAATACATTCTCGACAACGTCGCGCGCTCGTGCGGCATGGATGCGCTCGACGTGCGCCGCCGCAATCTGTACGGCAAGACCGAGCGCAACCAGACGCCGTACGGCCAGGTGATCGAAGACAACGTGATTCACGAGCTGATCGACGAACTCGAAGCGACCAGCGACTACCGCGCGCGCCGCCAGCAGATCGACGAATTCAACGTGAACAACGAGATCCTGAAGAAGGGCCTCGCGCTGACGCCGGTCAAGTTCGGCATCGCGTTCAACGTGACGCACCTCAACCAGGCCGGCGCCTTGGTGCACATCTACACCGATGGTTCGGTGCTCGTGAACCACGGCGGCACCGAAATGGGCCAGGGGCTGAACACGAAAGTCGCGCAGGTCGTCGCGCATGAACTCGGCGTCGGCTTCAACCGCATCCGCGTGAGCGCGACCGATACCAGCAAAGTCGCCAACACGTCCGCGACGGCCGCATCGACCGGCTCCGATCTGAACGGCAAGGCCGCGCAGGACGCCGCGCGCCAGCTGCGCGCGCGGCTCGCTGCGTTCGCGGCCGAGCGCTTCGGCGCAGGCAGCGTCGCTGCGCGGGACGTGCGCTTCGCACACGAGCGCGTGGTGATCGGCGAGGCGGTCGTGCCGTTCGAGGAAGTGGTTGCGAAGGCTTATCTCGCGCGCATCCAGCTATGGTCCGACGGCTTCTACGCGACGCCGAAGCTCTACTGGGACCAATCGAAGCTGCAAGGCCGGCCGTTCTATTACTACTCGTATGGCGCGGCGGCGTCGGAAGTCGTGATCGACACGCTGACCGGCGAAATGCGCGTGCTGCGCGCCGACGCGCTGCACGACGTCGGCGCCTCGCTGAATCCGGCGCTCGATGTCGGCCAGGTGGAAGGCGCGTTCATTCAGGGCATGGGCTGGCTCACCACTGAGGAGCTATGGTGGAACGCGGGCGGCAAGCTGATGACGCACGCGCCGTCGACGTACAAGATCCCGACCGTCGGCGACGTGCCGCCGGTTTTCAACGTCAGCCTGTTCAGGAACCGCAACGCGGAGGACAGCATTCATCGTTCGAAAGCGACCGGCGAGCCGCCGTTGCTGCTGCCGTTCTCGGTGTTTTTCGCGGTGCGCGACGCCGTGTCGGCTGTGGGCGGCCACAAGGTCAACCCGCCGCTCAATGCGCCCGCGACCAGCGAGGAAATCCTCAAGGCGGTCGGCGCGGTGCGCTCGATGACCGCGGCCGCGCGGCAGGCGTAATGGGGGCGAGCGAGTGGGAGCGCAATATGGAAGCACGCCTGAATGATTTTCAGGGCGCAACGAGCGTCATCAACGATGGCTCACCGATGCATATCGTGCTGTTCGGTGCGGGACACGTCGGCCATGCGCTCGTGCGTCTGCTCGGCAGCCTGCCGTGCGTGGTCCACTGGGTCGACCAACGCGATGAGCTGTTCCCCGATGAAACGCCGCCCAACGTGCAGGTCGAAGCGACCGACACGCCCGACGCGATCGTCGACACGGCGCCGGCCGGCGCGTGGTTTCTGGTGATGACGCACAACCATGCGCTCGATTTTTCCCTCGCCGCGCGCATCATGCGACGACGCGATTTCAGTTATTTCGGCATGATCGGCTCGAAGACGAAGCGCGTGAAGTTCGAGCGCCGTCTGCTCGCGCGCGGTGTGGAACTGGAGCGGCTCGCGCAAATGACCTGTCCGATCGGCGTCGAGGGGATCGCGGACAAGTCGCCCCAGGCGATCGCGATCGCGGTGTGCGCGCAACTGCTGCGGTTGAGGACACGGCAGGCATGTCTTGCGCGCGAGACTGAGCAGATCGCAATTTAGGTCATACGGCGCGGCTGCCGGTGCGCAGCCGCTGTTGTCCCTTCGCCCGAGGCGGTTTGCGCGCGACCAGTTGATCCGACACCTCGGACATCAACGTCCTCAGCCAGCCGATGTCGCCCGGCCGATCCGGCTGCGTATGCCACAGTTGATAGCACCGGATGCGCGGAAACGCGATGGGCACGTCGACGACCGCGAGCGGCAACATGCTCGCGTAGTGCATGGCAAAACGGCGCGTCGTCGTGAAGATCAGATCCGATTGCAGAAGCGTCTGCGCGACGAGCCCGAAGTAGGGCAGCGTCACGACGATGCGCCGGCTCGCCTTGGCGCGCGCGAAGCCCGTATCGATGGCGCCGCCGCGCGCGCCGCTGTACGGGGTGGGCGCCAGATGCGGCGCGGCCAGATACGCTTCGCGCGTGAGCGGCTCGCGCGTCAGGGGATGGTCCGCGCGCATCATGCACACGACGGTATCGGCGAACAGGTCGCTGCGCTCGAAGCGAGGTTCGGGCTTGGGCCAGTTGCCGATCACGAGATCGAGTTCGCCCGCGTCGAGCGCGGCCGAATGATCGAGCAGCGGCCCGAGCGATTCGACCTCGAGCCGCGCGTGTGGCGCCGCTTCACGAAAGCGCGCGATCACGGTCGGCATGAAGAAGTCGTTCAGATAGTCGGGCGCTGCGACGCGGAACGTGCGGCGTGAACGGCCCGGGTCGAAGTCGCCGTGCGGCGTCGCGACGAAATCGACATCGCGCAGCACGCGCTGCGCGGCTGGCAGCAGCGACTCGCCGTATTCGGTCGGCACCATTCCCGACTTGCCGCGCACCAGAATCGGATCGCCGAGCGTTTCGCGCAGCTTGCGCAGCGCGGTGCTGATCGCGGGCTGGGTCTGGTTCAGCCGCAAGGCGGTCTGCGTGACGCTGCGCTCGACCAGCAGCGTGCGCAGCACGCGCACGAGCCAGATATCGAGTGATGCGGCGGTGTCGTCCATGATCTGTCGGGCCGAAGCCGCCATCAAGGCACGGTCCGCTGCCGCAGCCGGGTCATGCCGGCTTGTCCGCCAGCCCCCACGGCAGCGAGCTGATGCGCTTCACCTCGCGCGATTCGAGCCAGTTCGGCGTGCGTGCGCAGTACAGCACCATCGGCAGCGCGTCCTCGCCCCAGAACAGCTGATCGTTCAGGCGAAACGTCGGCACGCCATAGACGCCGAGCTTGATCGCATCGGTGGTGTTGCGTTGCAGTTGCGCCTTCACGGCTTCGTCCTGGACCAGCTCGGGGCCGTCCGGCTTGCCGACGCGCTCGCACAGCTCGGCGAATGCTTCGTCGCTCGACGGATCGCGCCCCTCGCGCCAGATGAAGCGGAAAATCTCGCGTACGAATTGCACGTCGCCGTTCGCGGCGGTCGCGAGCAGAAGAGGCTTCGTCGAATCGAACGGATGGGCGGGCGGCATTTTGTACGGAATGCCCAATTGTTCCGCGCGAAACAGCGCGTGCCGGTACATGAACGTGCGCTTGGCGGGCACGCTGTACGCGGAGCGCTGGCCCCAGTGGCGATAGAGGTCGTTCAGCACCACCGGCGTGAACGCGAAGTCGAAGCCGGGCCATTTGTCGTATTGCTCGAGCAACAGGTAGGTGAACGGCGAGACGAAATCGTAGAACCACAGCGGCTGTTGGGCGTCGATGCCAACGGTCATAAAGGTCTCCCGGATTGCCTGTGTCGGACGACGCGCAGGGCGCGTCCGTTAGCGCGTCAAAATTGTCATGATCTTACGCGGTGCGGCCCCGGCTTGCACCGGTCGATATCCCCTGGTGGCCGCGCTTCGAGCGCGGATTCCGGCGGATTCGTCGGAGCGCTCAATCCTTGACTTTATCGGTTGCCTCCTCGTCGGCCTCGTCCGGGGCGCGCGGCGTCTCGCGGCTTGCCGCCAGCCGCCGCCGCACGAAGCCGATGTGCTCGCGCAGCACGTAGAACTGGTCCGCGTAGGCGAGCGGCATCTTCATGCCGTTGACCGATTCCTCGATCCTGTCGAGCCGGTCGAGCAGCGACGCCCGCTCGTCAGCCGAATGTTCGCCGAGCGCGCTGCGCTCGATCGCGATCAGCGAGCCGTACCAGCGATAGATGCGCGACTTGACCCGCCACGCGTACAGCCCGGGCACGACGCGCAGCGCCGGCACGAGCAGCACGATCAGCGGCACCACGATGACCAGCAGGCGGTCCGCGAGACTCGCGATCCAGAACGGCAGCGTCCGGTACAGGAAGCTCTTGCCCGACTTGTAGTAGCGCGCGGCGTCGTCGGAGAGCGGGAAGTCGTGCGCGAGCGGCGCGGGAAATTCACCGGCGCGCTGCATGGTCGTCGCGCCGCCGTGCACCTCGCGCGCGGCTTCGATCAGCAGATCCGACAGCGCCGGATGCAGCGAATCGCGCGCGACCAGCTCGGCGGTCGGGGCGACGATGCTAATGGAGGTCGCCGGCAGGTTCTTGCCGAGGTCGAAGGCGCCCATCGGCACCTTCAGGTGTGTCAGGTACGGAAAGCGGCGCGTGTACGCGTCGGCCTGGGTGAAATCGTAGAACCGAACATTCTGCGTGCGATAGAGCTTGCTCATCACGGCCGGCTGCGCCGAGTCGCCGGCCAGGAAGGTCGCGTCGATCTTGCCGTCGATCAGGGCGTCGGCGGCCTCGTCGCCCGTCAGCGGCAGCAGCTGGGTGGGACCGCCCGGCACGATGCCGTTGGCCTTCAGCAGTGCGAGCGCGAGCTCATGTGTGCCGCTGCCCTCGGGGCCGATTGCAAGGCGCTCGCCCTTGAATCCGGACAACCAGTCGACGGGTGCGCCGCGATAGAAGATCGCGAGCGGCAGGTAAGCGACGCTGCCGAGCGACATCAGGTTGGGGCTCTTGTCCGTCGTGACACGGGGCATGCCGCTCTGCACGAAGCCGACGTCGACTTTCGCGTTCGGGTCCGACAGGCGCTTCAGATTTTCCTGCGAGCCCTGCGAGGCCAGCACGTTCAGCGTGATGCGGTTGCGCGCGAGGATCGCCTTGTATTTCTGCGCGGCGTTCCAGAACGTGCTGCCGACGGGGCCGGCGCTGATCGTCAGCGTATTCGGGGGCGCGGGCTGGATCAGCCGCACGGCGGCCCAGACCGCGACGACCACGAGCAGCGCGAGCGGGCCGAACGAGACCGCCAGATCGCGCCATGAGATCGCGACAAAACGGGCGACGAGACGGGGAGGCCGGGTGCGGCCGGTATCAGGCTTCATCGGATCATCTGAAAGCGACCGTCGATAGGGCTCGAATGGACGAAGGCGGCTCGGCGGCATACGGGGATTGACGGCGCGCCGGCACGCGTCGCGCCGATGGTACCTGAGATTCGCGCGGCCGCGACACGCGGGGCCGCGCGTCACCCCGAAAACGCGTAACAAATGGTGAACGCCGGCACGACGCCGGTGCGGATTGCGCCCGGGCCACGGCACGCGCCCGCCCTTATCCGGCGCGCATGAAGCGCCCGCTGTGGGCGCGCCCGCCCGCGCGCTAAACCCTTTGCGCTTCTGTCCGGGCTAGATTAAATTGTGCATCGCTACCGCGATGCCAACGTTTGCGGCGCGAGCCCGGCAAGACGGACAAGAACCGGGTGCGTCGGCCGGCTTCGCGGTTGGCGGGTTGCCTGCCGTGCCGCATCAGGCGCCGTCGTTACCGGCGGACCCGTGACGCACGGTCGCCGGCAATCAGCCTCTCTCGCCTCTTGCACATCGTGTCACAGCCGTAGCCGGCCATTCCTGACGCGCGCATTCGCGCGGCCATGGCCGCCCGTAGTCGTAACGAAGCCGCTTGCACATGCGGTCCAATGTGAAACCAAGGAGAAGAGAGCTATGAAGATGGTCGGTCTGAAAACACTGGGTTCGGTCGTGGCGATGGTGGTGGCCTGCAACGTCTACGCTCAGACTAACGCAACGGACACGGCGTCGGCGGCAGCGGCCGTCAAGGCCGGCAAGCACGCGAATCACGAACTTGGCCGGAAGGTGCGTGCCGCGCTCACCAAGGTCCAGGGTCTCGACGTGTCGCACATCGCCGTGCGTGCGCGCGGCGGCGCGGTGACGCTGACCGGCTCGGTGCCCACCGAGGGGCAGATCGGTCTGGCCGGCGATGCCGCCAAGGGTGTGGAGGGCGTGACATCGGTGACGAACAAGCTGTCGGTAGTGCAGCAGTAAGCGATGCGCGTGCGCGCGGCGGCGCCGCCGGATTGACGCCGCGTTTGCATCGCGTCACGCGATCTATCAACCCCGAGGCTCCGGTAGGCTCGCCGGAGCTTTTTTTGCGCCATGCGTTCCGGTGCCCCTATGAGCGCGGCCGTCGCGAGTTCGTGCGCTGCAACACAGTGCTGACGCATCGCGAGGCGTACCGTGATAAGCGGGGAACGGGGGGCCTGGCTCATGGAAACCATGCGGTTTCGGTATATCGATCTGCCGATCAGCGATCGCGCGGCGTTCGAACTGGTGTGCGCTCGACACGGCTTCGCGCCCGCGCATTTCGACGTCAGCGCGAGTGCGGCACCGGGCGAGCCCGCGCACGAGCGGGTCGTGACCGTGCGGCGCGGCGACTGGTCACGGTCGTATCGCGACCGGCACGGTCAGTGGATCCGGCAGTTCGAGGCGGATCTGACTTTCCGGTTTTTCAACTAGCGTAACGCCGTCTTCTGCGCGTCACGACAGCACCAGCCGCACGCCGACCAGCGTCAGCGTCGCCGCGAGCAGATTGCGCAGCAGCGCGTCCGGCGCGCGCGCCGACAGATAGCTGCCGATCGCGATGCCCGGCAGCGATCCCGCCAGCAGCGACAGCAGCATCGACCAGTCAATCGAGCCGAGCAGCCAGTGTCCGGCGCCCGCGAGCAAGGTAAGCGGCACCGCGTGTGCAATGTCGGAGCCGACAATACGCTGGGTCGGCAGCAGCGGGTACAGCAGCAACAACACCGTCACGCCGATCGCGCCCGCGCCCACCGACGTCAGCGACACCAGCGCACCGAGGATCGCGCCGGTCAGCATCGTCAGCACGAGCGTGCGCCCCTGGCTCGGCGCGCGCAGCTTGCGCGCGCCGAGCGCCGCAAGCTGCGGACGAAATACAAGCGCGATCGCGGTAATCAGCAGCGCCGCGCCGAGCACGACCTGGATCAGCCGGCTCGCGCCTGGCGTGTCCATCCCAAAGCGATGCAGCAGGATCAGCGTGACGGTCGCCGCGGGCACGCTGCCGGCCGCGAGGCGCAGCGTGACCTGCCAGTCGACCGAGCCCTTCAGGCCGTGCACCAGCGTGCCGGTCGCCTTGGTGACGGCCGCGTACAGCAGGTCGGTGCCGACCGCGGTGGCAGGGTGCACCTTGAACAGCAGGACGAGGATCGGGGTCATCAGCGAGCCGCCGCCGACGCCTGTCAGCCCGACCAGAAAGCCGACGAACAGTCCGGAGACGGAGTACAGCAGATCGATATGGGGTAGAGCCATTGAACGGACAACTGACGCAGCGCGCTTGAAGGGTTGGGCGGCAAGGCCGGCGTACGCGCCGGGGCAGGTGGGTGCGGCGGCGAGCGATGCGCCGCGCGCTCGCGCGGCCCCGCTGCCTGTGCGGCAAAAGGCGCTATTGTCGCAAAACTGCCGCGCCTGCGTGCGGCATGCGCTCAGAGCGCGCGGCGGATCTCGACGGCGCCGAACACCGCGAGCGTGAACCCGACCACACGATCGATCGCGACGCGCAGCCTGGTGCCGATCGCATGACGCGCGAGCGACACCATCGTGACGAGGCAACACCACCATGTGATCGAGCCGGCGAACACGCCGCCGACCGTCGTCAGCGCGATGGCTGGCGAAAATGCGCCGCGCGGCGCGAGCGTCGTGAACAGCGCGGCGAACATGATGACGGTCTGCGGATTGGTCAACGTCAGCAACAGCGCGCTCGCATAAGCGCGCAGCGCGCCGGCGCGGCCGATCTGCGCGAGCTTGCCGTTGCCGTTGCCGTTGCCGTTGCCGTCAGCGGCTTCGGCGGGCGGCTTCTGCAGCAGCGCGCGCACCCCGAGATACAGCAGGAACAGGCCCGCGAACAGATGCAGCGGACGGTCGTAGGCGAGCATGAACTGCGAAATGCCGACGAGGCCGAGCGCCGCGATGAGCCCGTAGACAGCGTCGCCGCTGGCGATGCCGAAGCCGATCGCGAGTCCAGCGCGCGGGCCGCCCGTCAGCGTGCGGCGGATGCACAGCATGCCCATCGGGCCGACCGGCGCGGCAATCGCGAGGCCGACGCCGGCAGCGGTGAAGAAGAGACTAGTGGTGGACACGAAGAGAGCCCCTCGATCGAATGTTCTGGGTGTGGCGCTTGTTGTGCCGGCAATGCTCGCGGTGGTTCATGCGGCCTCGCGCGGCCTGGGCGCAATTGTGCAGGCACGATGCTCGCAGAGGGCAGGGCCAACGCACCCGCCAGCATAGCCAGAGCGGCGAGCGTGGGCAAGACCGCGCCTTCAATACGACCAACGCGGGATTCACGAACAGCGGACGGAACCGCGCGGTGCAGCCGTTTTAGCGGAAGTACGCCTTGGTGTTCTCGTGGACGTCGGCGCGTGCAAGCAGTTCGGCCGGTGCGAGCCAGAGATACGCGCTGTGCTGGTCGAGCCGTCCGATCGGCGCGGCGCTCGTCGGCGGCAACGCATAGGCCAGCACGATGTAATGCGTCGACACGTGCGGCTCGGCCGCAAAGTTGTCGCTGTAGTGATGTTCGAATACGCCTTCGAACCGCGCGGCCGAACGTGTCAGATTCATGAGGCCCAATTCGGCGTCGGCGATGCGAGTGAAGGCGGCATCGAGCGTTTCATGTTTTCGAATGCGGCCGCCCGGCACGAACCAGGTGCCGCGCGCCGGGCGGTTGCGGCGATGGCCGAGCAGAACGCGTCCGTCGGCATCGCTGACGATCAGGTCGATCGCGATCAAAGGCGTCAGACGCACGACGTTGAGGAGATCGCTCCGTGTCAGCATGGGTTCTCCAACAGGTGAGGCGCTGATCAGGCGCGCGATGTTCCGAGGCGCGATGCCCCGCGGTGCGGTTCGGTGCATCAGGGATCCTGACGATGCTCGTCGCTGCGCATGAGCCGGTCCGACACGTGTGCCAGCAGCAACGCGAGCGACACCACACCGAACGTCACAAAGAGGAGCGCCCCGATCATTGCAGCCAGTATTAGGGTAGTGCTGATCAAGGCCGGTTAACACTGCTGGTTGCGACCACGACATGCGTCAACTTCCGGGATCGGTCATAACAGCCTGCCCACAACTGCGCCCACTGCGCGATCGTGTTCATCTCGTCGAGCAACGCTTCGCCTTGCGCAGGTTTGCGCGGCGCCCCGCATTCCGCGCATGGGTCGACAGCCATCGCCAGTGTCAGTTGCATCATCACGCTTTTACTTTCCCTGTTGTCCGGCGACGCCGCGACGCATCATCTGTGCGACTCCATGCCATTGTCAGCCATGCTAAGCCGTTCGAGGGGCGACTCTATGTGCGGCATCCGACGCTGATCCCATCGGGATACGCCGAACCATCGACACATCGCGCCACTGGCGCAATACATACACTTCGGGCAACGGGCCAGAACAGACTGCGTTCCCCGTCCTCAAATTGTTCCGTATCTGTGTTTCACAATTGAAACATTAATTGCGCCCTCTATATCCGTTTTATCCAATAACGGTCAATTAAGTATTTAGAAGCCGATTGGGTGTTTATATTGGACGCCGGATTCTTAATCGCGCCCCAGCATGCTATCCGCAGCACAATTCCAGCCAGTGGCCGCCCGGCGAGTGTCGTCGCGGAGAAGCGGATTGCACTCCTCTTCCCGCGCGAATGCGAAAAAATCACTTTAAATCTGTGCAGTAACGGGGGGATCAGATGGTAAGACCGTCTTTTCCGAGTGGGCCCGTAGTGTGCGCTGGCGTACGCAGTCGATTTTCTATCTGCATTAGGATTTGCGAACTACGTATTCATTCATGTGGGGAGTCGGCCATTAACTCATTGATAAGCCGGCGCCGTCGGGAGGGCTGTTCCGAATCTGCCTGACGGGCCACTTCATCGATGAGCCCCATGTCCGCAATGACGGTCACGGCGGCCCGATGCTGGAATGGCCGCCGCGCTGATTCGTCGTACAGAGTCAGCCTCGATGCGGCCGCCATGGATGAAGGGTAGCTCCGCTTTCCGTAGAGAGGATGACTATGACGTGCGCGAGTCTCGAGTCTGACATGCTGCGCTGGGTGCATGCTCCGAACAAGGGTGTGCGTCGCATCGCGATACTGATGTTCAACGATTGCTCGCTGCAGGGAGCGGGAGTCGTCGCCGAGGTGTTCCAGGCAGCCAATGAACTGGCATCGTCCGGCTCCGGTGGTTGGTTGTACGAAGTCTCTTTCCTGTCCGCCGACGGCGGCATGGTGATGTCTTCGTCGGCGCTGCGAGTCTGGACAGACGGACTCGACGCGCGGCATTGCGGCGGCTTCGATGCGGTGTTCATCGCGGGCGGCAAGGGCGCCGGCGCCGCCGCCGAAGACGAGCGGCTGATCGCATGGCTGCGCCGCATTCGCCCCAGCACCGGCATGATCCGTCCGATTGCGGAAGGACGCGCGTTGCTCGAGACGGCTTACTGGTCCGACAGCAGGCACGGCGGCGACATCGGTAGGCAGACGAATGTCGCTCGTCCGGTGCAGGGAGCCGATGGAGGCGACCGCCTGGAATCGATGAGAAGCGCGCTCGCGATGATCAAGCGCGATCTCGGCGGCGCGATTGCGCGCACGGTGGCCGAACGCCTGCTCGCCGATTCGTGTTCGAACCTGACGCCGCTGCTCGGCGAAGACGGTGGCATGAGCCCGGGCGACAAGGTGCGCGCCGCAGCGCGCTGGCTGCAGGAGAACTGCCAGCAAGCCATTTCGATCGCCGACGCCGCGCAATTCGCGGCGATGAGCGAGCGCAACTTCTTGCGTCGCTTCAAGATGGAAATGGGCATCACGCCGTCCACCTTTCTGCTGCACGAGCGTCTCGCGGTGACTTGCAGCCTGTTGACCGAATCCGAATTGCCAGTCGACAAGATTGCTCGCCGCACTGGCATGGGTAACGGCGACCGCCTCGCCAAAGTATTCCGGAAGCGGATGAGAATTTCTCCCACCGAGTTCAGGATTCAAAGCCGGCGCATGGTTGGCGAATTGCAGACGTAGAACGATCCCGGCGGCCGCGCGAAGAACGCCGCCGCCGGGAGCAGATATTCGTGGATCTGGAAGAATAAAAGGAATCCGAACATGTTGACGCAAGGACCGGTGTGCGGCACATCTGCCAATCTGGACGGCGCGCGTTGTGCGCACATTGTCCCAGTCATTCTTGCGGGGGGCTCGGGGACACGGCTATGGCCGGTGTCGCGCGAGAACTTCCCGAAGCAGCTGATCGACGTGGTCGGCTCCGATTCACTGCTGCAGGCGACCGCGCGACGCATGGACGGCTTCCCGTCCGGTTGGAGCGTGGACGCTGCGCCGATCATCGTGTGCGGCGAAGAGCATCGCTTCGTGATTGCCGAGCAGCTTCATGAAAATGGCGTTGACGCGCGTCTTATCGTCGAACCGGCACGCCGCGACACGGCGCCCGCGCTGACGCTGGCGGCGTCACTCGCTTGCGCGGACGGCGGCGACGCCATTCTCGTCGTGATGCCGGCCGATCATTCGATCTCCGACGTGCCCGCGTTGCAACGCGCGCTGGAGTGCGCGGCGCGCCACGCGGAACAAGGCGCGGTGGCGACGCTCGGCGTGCCCCCCACGCACCCCGACACGGGCTTCGGCTATATCCGGATCGGCGGTGCCCTGGCCAGCGGCGCGCATGCAATCGACGCCTTCGTCGAGAAACCGGCGCAGGAAATCGCTGCGCGGTACGTGGCGGCCGGCACGTACTGGTGGAACAGCGGCATCTTCATCGTGCGCGCGAGCGTCTGGCTCGACACGCTCGCGCGACTGCAACCGGACATGCATGCGGCCTGCGAGCGGGCATTCGCAGGCGGCCGGCGCGACGGCGCGATATTCCGTCCGTCGCTGGACGCGTTTCTCAGCGCGCCCGCGGACTCGATCGATTACGCGGTGATGGAGCACCTGGCCGATAGCAAGGGCCCAGGCGCGGCCGGCAACACGAACGGCAGCGATAGCACCGGCGCAGCGCAGCACAGTGCGCCGGCTGCGATACCCGCCGGCGTTGTCGTGCGGCTCGATGCGGGCTGGTCGGATCTCGGTTCGTGGGACGCGGTATGGGCCGCGATGGAGAAGGACGCCGACGGCAATGCCGGGCGTGGGCGCGTCACGTTTGAAGGCGCGCAATCGTGCTACGCGCATTCGGAAGGACGGCTGGTTGCTTGCGTCGGCACCAGCAACGTGGTGGTGGTCGAGACCGCCGATGCCGTGCTGGTGGCCGACCGCGCGCATGTGCAGGACGTCAAGGGTCTGGTGGCGCGCATCAAGGCGCAGCGCGCGCCTGAGGCCGACGCGCATCGCAAGGTGCGCCGCCCTTGGGGTTTCTACGATTCGATCGACCACGGCGAGCGTTTCCAGGTCAAGCGCATCGTCGTGACGCCGGGCGCACAGCTTTCGCTGCAACTGCATCACCACCGCGCCGAGCATTGGGTGGTCGTGCGTGGAACGGCACTCGTCACTCGTGGTGAAGAGCAGTTCCTGCTGAGCGAAAACGAATCCACCTTTATCCCGCTCGGCACTCGTCACCGGCTGGAAAACCCGGGGAAGGTGCCGCTCGAAATCATTGAGATCCAGTCAGGCACCTATCTGGGTGAAGACGACATCGTGAGGTTCAACGACACCTACGGCCGCTGCTCCTGAGCAGCACGCCGGACTTCATTTGTGGACGGAATGGCAACGCAGAGGCAAGCAGAATGCGCTCCTTTCAGGATTTATTCGCGCGAGTGTTCGACGTCGCGCTGATATTGGCGGGTGCGACGGCGGCGTCGCAAGCCCGCTTTGAGTCTCTCGCGCAATCCGGGTTCCATTGGGCGCTCGTGATGTTTTCCGCCGCGTTCGCGCTGGCCATCTTTCCGGCGTTCGGCGTGTACGAATCGTGGCGCGGCCGCTCCAAGCTGGCGCTCGCCGGTCAGGTCTCGCTCGCGTGGTTGATGGTGCAGAGTTGCGCGCTCGTGCTGATGTATTCGCTGCATCGCAGCGACCTCGTGTCGCGGCTGTGGTTCACATACTGGACCGCGATGTCCAGCAGCCTTCTGATCGCGAACCGGGTCATCACGCACGCGGTGCTGGCACGCGCTCGCGGCGCGGGCATGAACCTGCATCAGGTGGCGATCGTCGGCAGCGGCTCGCAATGCGACGCCATCATCCGCCGTATCGAATCCGCGCCCGGCGCCGGCTTTCGCGCAACGGCCGTGTACAACACGCGACCGGACACCTCGCAGGTGACGAGCCCGCGCGTGCCGGTGTTCGACACCGTCGATCAGCTCGCCGACTACATCCGCAGGAACGACGTGCACGAGCTCTGGCTGATGCTCTCGCTGTCCGAGGAGCCACTGATCTGCGCGTTGATCGACGAGTTCCGCGACGATCTGGTGAATATCCGCTTCGTGCCGGACGTGCGCAGCCATGCGCTGTTCGAGGGCAGCGGCGTAATCGATCTGCTCGGCGTGCCGGCGATCAATCTCGTCGCGTCGCCGCTGTCTCCCAGTTCGATGCTGAGAAAAGAGATCTTTGACCGGGTCTTCGCGGCCACCGCGCTGATCTGCCTCGCGCCTTTGATGCTGGCCATCGCGATCGCGGTGAAGCTGTCCTCGCGCGGGCCGGTGCTGTTCAGGCAGCAGCGCAAGGGCGCGGACGGACGTGTCTTCACGATCTACAAGTTCCGCTCGATGCGTCTGCACACGGAAGCCAAAGGCACGCTCAGTCAGGCCACGCGCAACGACAAGCGCGTGACGAAAGTCGGCGCGTTTCTGCGTCGCACGAGCCTCGACGAGCTGCCGCAATTTTTCAACGTGTTGCTTGGCGACATGTCGGTCGTTGGACCGCGTCCCCATGCACTCGAGCACGACGACCTCTATCAGAAAGTGGTCGCGGGCTACATCAATCGCTATCGGATCAAGCCGGGCATCACGGGGTGGGCACAGATAAACGGCTTTCGAGGCGAGACCGACCGCATCGAGAAGATGGAGCGTCGCGTCGAGCATGACCTGTACTACCTGGGTCATTGGTCGTTCGCACTCGATATGCGGATCATCGGCGCGACGATTGTCGCTGGACTGGTGCATCGAAATGCTTACTAGAACGTCAATAACAACGCCTCGGGGCGAAGGAGGAAAGATCATGAACTCGCTTGCTTTTCGCATAGGAAGTCTGGTGGTTTTTACGAGTGCCGCACTGCTTTCCGGCTGCTCGATCGTACCGGGACAACGGATGATCACGCCGGCCACGATTCAGGAAACGGGCGGCGAGTTCAGTCCCGAAGCCTCGCAACAAAAAGAAATTCCGATTACCGATATCAACCTGGCGTTGGTCAAGAAGCTGAATGCCGACCAGAAGGCCTTGGCGCTGTCGCCGGAGACGACGGCGCTGTTCGGCAAGCCGGCCGTGTACAGGGTCGGTCCCGGCGACGTGCTGCAGATCGTCGTGTGGGATCACCCGGAACTCGCGGCCGCGCTCGGCCAGCCGCCGACGAACTCGCGTAACTCCGACGCCATACCGGGCTTCCTGATCGACGAGAAAGGTGACATCCAGTTTCCGTACGCGGGCAACCTGCATGTCGCGGGCAAGGATGCCGCGACGATCCAGCGCGAGCTGTATCAGCGTTTGAGCAAGGTGTACCAGAAGCCTGAGGTGACAGTGCGCGTCGCGTCGTTCCGTAACGCGACGGTGTATGTCGACGGCGAAGTGCGCACGCCGGGCACGCAGTGGATCAACGATATTCCGTTGTCGCTGACGAACGCGATCGCGCTGAGCGGGGGCTTCAGCACGACCGCCGATCGCAGCAAGGTCCAGCTGATCCGCAACGGCACGACTTATACGCTGAACATCGACGACCTCGTCAAGCGCGGCCGCAATCCGTCGGATATCTATCTTCAACCGGGCGATACGGTTCGCATCAACGGGCGCGAGGACAGCGGCGTCTACGTGATGGGCGAAGTCAACAAGCCGGCCACGGTGCTGCCGTTGCGCGACGGCTCGCTGACGCTGTCGCAGGCGATCTCCGATGGCGGCAGCTTCGACTCGAACACGGCCGCAGGGCGGCAGCTATTCGTGATCCGCGGTTCGACCAGCGACTCGCCGCAGATCTATCACCTCGATGCGACTACGCCGGTGGCGATGCTGCTCGCGAACCAGTTCGAGCTGCAGCCGAAGGACATCGTGTACGTGGGCCAGGGCGGTCTGGTTCGCTTCAACCGTGTGCTGAACCTGCTGCTGCCGGCGATCAACGCGGCGGTGACGGGAGTCGTCGTGTCGAAGTGACGCGTGCGTGACGTGATATCTGAACCGGCAGGCCCTGTTGGGTGAAAAGATGGCGATCAATTACGAAGACCGTTACGCCGGCGTGTATGAACCGGGGAAGCTGCATCTGTCCGACTACGTTCGTACGATCGTGCGCGGTTGGCGCACGATCGTGACGGTGACGCTGATCGCGCTCGTGCTCGGCTGCGCGTACGCGTTCCTCGCGCCGCCGGTCTATCGTTCGGACGTGCTGTTTCACGTCGAGGACAGAACGGCGAACGTCAACGCGAACGGCCGGGATGCGGCGCCGCCGCGTCCCGGCTCGTACGATTCGAAGCCGTCGACCGCGGCGCAGATCGAGTTGCTGAAGTCGCGTCTCGTCATCGAGGAGGCGGTCCGCGCGCTGCACCTCGACATCACCGCGAGGCCGCGTTATCTGCCGGTGCTCGGCAGCAAGATTGCGGGACTCGTGAATGGGCATTGGTGGTTCAGGCTGCCGTCGTTCATCAATCTGTCCGGGTTCGCGTGGGGCAACGAGAGCATCGCAGTGTCGCGCTTCGACACGTCGAAGGACTGGTACGGCGAAACCTTCACGCTCGTCGCGGGCGCCGACAACACCTACATGCTGCGCGATCCTCACGGCGCCGCGATCCTGCCGGGCCGCGTCGGCGAGACCGTGCAGACCGATACCGCCGTCGGTCCGGTCACGCTGCACGTCGACCGGCTGGTCGGCGCGCCCGGCTCGCGTTTCAAGCTGACGCGCGCGTCGACGCTCGGCACGGTCGAGCGTCTGGCGCAGAAGCTGGTGGTCCAGGAAACGGCGGAGGATTCCGGCGTGATCCGCGTGAGTCTCGAAGGCGCCGACGCCGCGCTGACTGCCGCGATCGTCAACAACGTGGCGCGCGAATTCCTGCGCCAGGATCTCGCGAGCCGTTCGACCGAGTCCGACCACACGCTCGCGTTTCTCGAACAGCAACTGCCGGATGCGCGCAAGGCGCTCGACGACGCGGAAGAGCGCTACGGCAAGTTCCGCAATACCCATGGCACCGTCGATCTCGGCGAAGAAAGCAAGCTGCTGCTGCAGCAGATCGTCGACAACAAGACGAAGCTGATGGATCTGCAGCAGCAGCGCGCGGAACTGTTGCAGAAATTCACGCCGAGTCATCCGACGGTGGCCGCGCTCGATGCGCAGATCGCCGCGTTGCAGGGCGCGCAAAAAGCGATGAACCAGAGCGTCTCGACGATGCCCGACACCGAGCAGACCGCGTTGCGTCTGCAGCGCGACGTGCACGTCAACACCGAGCTGTACACGAATCTGCTCGACAGCGTGCAGCGGCTACGGGTGGCGCAGGCGGGACAGGTGGGCGGCGTGCGCCTCGTGGACTTCGCTGAAGCCCCCGACGATCCCGTGCGGCCGAAGCGCATGCTCGTGATCCTGAGCGCGCTCGGCAGCGGCCTCGCGCTCGGCTTGCTGCTGATCTTCCTGAAGCGTGCGCTGCGCGGCGGCGTCGAGCGGCCCGACGAGCTCGAGGGGAGGCTCGGCGTGCCGGTGTTCGCGATGGTGCCGCGCAGCCAGACGCAATTGCGCCTGCAGGAAAAGGTGTCGCTGCGTCAGCGCGGGCAGCACGTGCTCGCGCAGCAGGCACCCGAGGATATCGCGGTGGAAGGCGTGCGCAATCTGCGCACCTCGCTGCAGTTGTCGCTCGACTACGCGGCCAACAACGTCGTGATGATCACCGGCTCGCGGCCCGACGCCGGCAAGTCGTTCCTGTCGGTGAATCTGGCGACGCTGGTGGCGTCGGCGCACAAGCGCGTGCTGATCATCGACGGCGACATGCGGCGCGGCGACGTGCATTCGCATTTCGGCGTCAGCCATCGGCCGGGACTGTCCGACGTGCTGTGCGGCGGCGATCTCAACGCGATGATCCAGCGCGACGTGCTGCCCAACCTCGACGTGCTCGCGAAGGGCACGCTGCCCTCGCACCCGGCTGAGCTGCTGATGAGCAAACGCTTCGAAGCGATGCTCGAGGTGCTGAAGCCGCAATACGACGTCGTGATCATCGACACGCCGCCGGTGCTTGCCGTGACCGATTCGACGCTGATCGGCAGATTCGCCGCGACGACGCTGCTCGTCGTGCGGCACGGCCGTCAGCCGCTGCACGAGATCATCGAAACCACCAAGCGCCTGCGCAACGGCGGTGTCGCGGTGCGCGGCGTGCTGCTCACCGACGTGCCGCAGGAAGCCGCGTTCCTCGGCTCGGGGTACCAGGGCGGCTATTACGGCTACGACAGCATCGCCGGTTGAAGACGCGGCCCGTGCGCGGACCGTTCAATCGTGCCTCGATGCCGGCATCGGTTCTGGAAATTCACAAACTGCAAAAGGAGAAGCTTCCATGACACGCAAGGTCGCGTTGATTACCGGTATCACTGGGCAGGACGGTTCGTACCTGGCTGAGTTGCTGCTCGCCAAGGGTTACGACGTGCACGGCATCAAACGCAGGTCGTCGCTGTTCAACACGGACCGGATCGATCATCTCTACCGCGATCCGCATGAGCCGGAGCAGCGTCTGTTTCTGCACCACGCCGACCTGACCGACTCCACGAGCATTTTGCGCGTGATCCAGCGCGTCGAGCCCGACGAAATCTACAACCTCGCGGCGCAGAGCCACGTCGCGGTGTCGTTCGAGGAACCGGAATACACGGCCAACGCCGATGGTCTCGGCGCGTTGCGGATTCTCGAGGCAATCCGGATTCTCGGCTTGCAGAGCAAGACGCGTTTCTATCAGGCCTCCACCTCGGAGCTTTACGGGCTCGTGCAGCAGGTGCCGCAGTCCGAGACGACCCCGTTCTATCCGCGCAGCCCGTATGCGGTCGCCAAGCTGTTCGCGTACTGGACCACGGTCAATTACCGCGAAGCCTATGGGCTGTATGCGTGCAACGGGATTCTGTTCAATCACGAATCGCCGGTACGCGGCGAGACATTCGTCACGCGCAAGATCACGCGTGCGGTTGCGCGCATCGCGGTGGGCGTGCAGAAGACGCTCTATCTCGGCAATCTCTCGTCGCTGCGGGATTGGGGGCATGCGCGCGATTACGTGGAGATGCAGTGGCGCATGCTGCAACAGGACAAGCCGGAGGATTACGTGATCGCCACCGGGGTGCAGTACAGCGTGCGCGAGTTCGTTCAGCATGCGGCCGCTGAACTGGGCATCACCGTGCGCTTCGAAGGCACCGGTATCGCGGAGGTGGGCATCGTCGAGAAGGTCGAAGGGCGCGAGACGAGGCTGTCGCCGGGCGATGTAATCGTGCGGGTCGATCCGCGCTACTTCCGGCCCGCCGAAGTCGAAACGCTGCTGGGCGATCCGTCCAAGGCGCATGCGCAGCTCGGCTGGCAGCCGACGACGTCGTTTGCATCGCTCGTCAAGGAGATGGTGCGCGCGGACTATCAGATTGCCCGGCGTGACGCGCTCGTCACGCTGGCCGGATTCACGGCGTTGGAACATCACGAGTAACGGCGATGAACATACACTCACGCATCTTCGTTGCGGGCCATCGCGGCATGGTTGGCTCGGCGCTGGTCCGGCGCCTCGTAGCCAGCGGCTATCAGAATGTCATCACGCGCCCGCGCGCGGAGCTCGATCTGACGAATCAGGCTGCCGTGAACCGCTTCTTCGAAACCGAACAGATCGACGTGGTGCTGCTCGCGGCCGCGCGCGTCGGCGGCATTCTCGCGAACGCGTCCCAGCCGGGCGAGTTCATCTACGAGAACCTGGTGATCGAAACCAACGTGATCCACGCCGCGTATCGGGCGCGGGTCGAACGGCTGGTGTTCTTCGGCTCGTCGTGCATCTATCCGAAGCAATGTCCGCAGCCGATTCGCGAGGAGTATCTGCTGGGCTCGCCGCTCGAGCCGACCAACGACGCCTATGCGATCGCGAAGATCGCCGGGCTCAAGCTGTGCGAAGCATACAACCGCGAGTACGGCACGCACTACGTCGCGTTGATGCCGACCAACCTGTACGGCCCGAACGACAACTACGATCTGAACAGCAGTCACGTGCTGCCGGCGCTGCTGCGCAAAGCGCATGAAGCGCGCCTGAGCGACGCGCCGACGTTGACGGTGTGGGGCTCAGGCACTCCGCGCCGCGAGTTCCTGCACGTCGACGACCTCGCCGCGGCTACGCTCTTCGTGCTCGAACATAACGTGATGGAAGGGCTGTTCAATGTGGGCGTGGGTGAGGACCTGACGATCCGCGAGCTGGCCGAAAGCATCTGCAAGGTGGTCGGCTTCGAGGGCGAGCTCGTGTTCGATTCGTCGAAGCCCGACGGCACGCCACGCAAGCTGCTCGACGTCTCGCGGCTCACGCAGATGGGCTGGCGCGCGACCATAGGTTTGGAGGACGGTATTGCGGCCACCTATCGCGAGTTCCTCGAATCCGATGCCGGTTCGCCAGCCGCCGCGCTGCAAGCCTAGGCGCCCCAGCGGCTGCCGCTGAACGCTGCGGCAGCGCCGCCCTTACCCAACCCTAACCGTTCTGGCAGCCACGATGAAGATCCTGATCTACGGCCTCAACTACGCACCGGAATTGACGGGGACCGGCAAATACACGGCCGAAATGGCGGTGCTGCTGGCGAGCCGGGGACATGAGGTGCGGGTGATATGCGCGCCGCCCTACTATCCCGAGTGGCGTGTGTCGGCGGGCTACTCGTCATGGCGCTATCGGCGCGAGACGCGTGACGGCGTGACGCTGTGGCGCGCGCCGCTGTGGGTGCCGTCACGGCCGGGCGGCGCCAAGCGGATGCTGCATCTGGCGAGCTTCGCGATAAGTTCGCTGCCACTGCTCGCGCGCCATGTGCTGTGGCGCCCCGATGCCGTGATGCTGATCGCGCCCACCTTGATGTGCGCACCGGCCGCGCTGGCGCTCGCCCGCGTCACGGGCGCCGTGACATGGCTGCATATCCAGGACTACGAGGTGGACGCTGCCTTCGATCTGGGGCTGCTGAAAAGCTCGCGCACGGCGCGCGTCGCAAAGTGGTTCGAAAGCGCGCTCCTGCGGCGCTTCGATGGGGTCTCGTCGATCACGCGGCAGATGAGCGCGCGCGCGACCAGCAAGGGCGTGCCGTCGGAGCGCGTGCTATGCCTGCCTAACTGGGTGGACGTGTCGAGCATCTATCCGCTTGCGCGCGTCAGCGAATACCGGCAGCAGCTCGGCATTCCTGACCACCAGGTCGTGGTGCTGTACTCGGGAAACATGGGTGCGAAGCAGGGTATCGAAACGCTCGCCGAAGCGGCCGCGCTGCTCGCCGCTCGCAGCGACATCACGTTCGTGTTCTGCGGCAATGGCGCTGCGAAAGAGAGTTTGCTGTTGCGTTGCGCGGGACTGGTGAACTGCGTCTTCATTCCGCTGCAACCGGCCGAGCGTCTGAACGAACTGCTCAACCTCGCCGACATTCATGTCCTGCCGCAGCGCGCCGACGCGGCGGATCTGGTGATGCCGTCCAAGCTCACCGGCATGTTCGCGAGCGGCCGCGTGACGGTGGCGATGGCGCACCATGGCACGGCATTGCATGAAGCGGTGGAGTCGCGCGGTGTGGTGGTGCCGCCCGAGCGCGCCAGCGCGCTGGCGGAGGCGATCAGCGCTCTGGCGAGCGATGCGGGGCGCCGTGCCGCGCTCGGCAAAGCCGCGCGCGACTACGCGGAGCGCGCGCTATCGCCCGAGTCGATCGTTCGCAGTTTCGAGGAACGTCTCGCGGCCGTGTTCCTTCAGACCGGTGCGACGCGCGAGACGACGCGGGCGGCCTATCTCGATCCGCTCTCTTCAGCGGGCGGAGGCCATGGAGTCAATGCAGCTACTGCGGAGGAAGCCGCGCCGGACTGATCCGGCATGCGGCCATTCTATGAAGGAAAGCTTACCAGGGCGAGCGATAGATCGGATGCTTGCCCGCGTCATAGGGATCGGCGTACACGTTTTTCGGTGCGCCCTGAAGGGGCCGGGCCTCCGCCGCGGTCGGGCCTGCTGGCCCCGGCTGACCCGCCACGCGCATTTGCCCATTGTCGGTTGCCGGCGTCTTGCGCTTTGCGTCGTCGCGCGCACGTCGGGCACCGGCGCCGCCATTCGTGACCGTCACGCGTTGCTGGCCGAGCGGGGCGGCGCGTTGCGCCTCGCCGGTATCGCCTTGGGGCGTATCGCCGCCGCCGTACTCGGCCGGTGCGCCGGGCGGCTGTTGTTCGCCGGGACGATTCGTTGCGCGCCGGCCGGCGGGAGCCGGCAGCCCGGCGCCATCATCGTTGAGCGCCGCCGCGTCCGGTGTTGCGGGTTCCACGTTGTCCACGTTGTATTGCGCGAACGCCGGCAGCGCGTATGTCGTGACGGCGACAAACAGGCATCCAGCAGCGTGTCGGATCGAATTGTTCATCCTGGTCCCCGGAGAAATGCATTCGGAATTTATCGTGCGCGAACCTTGACGTGCGCAGCCGCCAAAACGCTTGCCCGCGCGGCCACCGTTCAAAGCGTCGTAGCGCAATGCAGCAAAATAACAGCAGGTCGTTTCGCATGCCTGTATATGGATACCACGGATCGTGCCTGGGGGCTAGGTGATGAATAGCGTTGTCGACGATCAGCAGTGCGAACGCGTGCCTCGCGCCGAACCGGCGCGCGAGGACGGACGCGTGATCGATCTGAGTCTGGCGGGAAAGGGAAACTATCAGAGCCGCCGCAGCGTTCTGATCGAGCTCCTCTGGTACGTCCTTGAAGCGTGCGTGATCAACAACAAGCTGCTGCCGCTGTCGTTCGTCCGGGTCCGCCTGTTGCGTCTGTTCGGCGCGAAGATCGGCACCGGCTGCAGGTTCCTGCATCAGTTGCGCGTCAAGTCGCCGTGGAACCTCGAGGTTGGTGACAACTGCTGGTTCGGCGCCGATGTCTGGATCTATAACCAGGCGCCGGTTCGCATTGGGTCGAACGTATGCATTTCGCAGGGTACGTTCCTCACAGCGGGGTCGCATGACATGAGCACGACGATGGATCTGCGCGTCGCGCCGATCGTCATCGAGGACGGAGTGTGGATCACGTCGAAGTGCGTCGTGCAAATGGGCGTGACAATCGGCCGTTCGGCAGTGGTGACGCCGTTGTCGGTCGTGCATCGATCACTGGAAGCGGAGGGCGTGTATGGAGGAAATCCGTGCCGCTTCATACGGAAGCGTTTCGTTTCCGCTGGGTAAATGCAATGCTCAGCGGGCCACCGCCCGCCGTTGCGCCCCGTATTCTGCGTATTTGATCGAAAGCCATCGCCAGTGTCAGTTGCTGCATCGAGTTTTTACTTTCGCCGTTGTAAGTCCACGCTATAACGCATCACAGCCGGGAACCGTGGACTTGATCAGCATTGAATAAAGAAACTATAGATCGGACTCCATAGCGCACGGATGCTGTGGGCGCCAGAACTAGGGGTCTCTCGCATGCCGGAGCGGCCGCAGGGTGCGGACAGGGTCAGTGATGTACTCGGAGTCAATGGCAAACAGGGGAGCAGCGGATGTTTATCGATACTCGAAGTGTTGAACAAAATTCGGTGATTTCAACGACGGTCTGCATCATTGGGGCCGGCGTCGCCGGCATCACGCTGTCGCTGGAATTGTCACGCGCAGGCGTGGAAACGTGCCTGCTCGAGAGCGGCGGTTTCGGCCCCGACGACGAAACCCGCGATCTCTATCGCGGCGAGAACGTGGGCTTGCCCTACACCTTCGCGGACGGTTCGCGCAGCCGCTTCCTGGGCGGCAGCAGCAACTGTTGGGGCGGCTGGTGCCGGCCGCTCGATCCCTGGGACTTCGAGAAGCGCGACTGGATCGCACACAGCGGCTGGCCGTTCGGCCTCGACGAACTGGCGCCGTACTACGAGCGCACCCACGAGTGGTTGAAGCTCGGTCCGAACAATTTCGACCCTGCCTATTGGGAGCGCGAGATCGGCCGTCCTGACGTGCGACGCATGCCGCTCGGCACCGGCGACATGCGCGACACGGTTGCGCACTTCAGCCCGCCGATGCGCTTTGGCAAGGCGTATCGTCGCGAGCTGGCGAGGTCGAAGCGAGTGCGCGTATTCCTGTACGCGAACGTGCTCAGCATCGACGCCGATGCGCAGGGTACGAAGATCAACCGCGTGCAAGTGGGCACGATCAGCGGCCGGCGAATCTCGGTGCAAGCGCGGATCTTCGTGCTGGCCACTGGCGGCATCGAGAATGCGCGCCTGCTTCTTGCATCGAACGGCGTCCACGCCACGGGGCTCGGAAATGCGAACGATCTGGTTGGCCGCTACTTCATGGATCACCCGCGGTTGATGGCGGGCAAGGTGCGCTTTCGTCCGGGTGTGGCGCGCAACAAGCTGTACGACATCAAGTATCACTACCAGAACGCCGCGGTGTCGGCGCACGGCACGAAGATCTCCTCGCAGTTCGCACCGAAGCAGGAGTGGATGGCGCGCGAGAAGCTGCTGAATTCACGCGTGTGGCTCTACTCGAAGTGGTACGGCGAAAGCAGCGCGGCTTCCGAGGCGCTGATCCACTGCAAGGAAGCCCTGATGCAGAAGGACCAGCCGGGCCGCAGCCTGAAGGCGGACATCGCGACGATGATCGCGCACCCGCTGCACACCGTCGGATATGCCCTCGCGCGGCTGTTGCAATCGCCGGCGCTGATCACCCACGTGACGTTGCAGGCCATCGTCGAGGCTGTACCTGATCCCGATAGCCGCGTGACGTTATCGGCCGACAAGCGCGACCGCTTCGGCATGCCGCGCGTCAGAGTGGATTGGCGCCTCGGCGAGCAGGTCAAGCGAACCTTCGACAAAACCTTCATGCTGCTCGCGAAGGAATTGCAGATGGCCAATATCGCGGACGTCGAGTTCGACGCGCCGTTCGAAGGCAGGCCATGGCCGGCGCAGGTGGAGGGCACGTGGCATCACATGGGCACCACGCGCATGCACGTTTCGCCGCGCGAGGGCGTGGTTGACGCTGATTGCAAAGTGCACGGGATCAGCAATCTGTATGTGGGCGGCAGCTCGGTGTTTCCGACCGTTGGTGCCAATTTCCCGACGATCACGATTACCGCGCTGGCCTTGCGTCTGGCCGGTCATCTGGTGCGGCGGCTCGCTGTGCCGGACGCGGTCGGCAAGACGGAGCTCGACGCCGCCAACTTCCCGGCCGCATCGATCGACGTGCCGGCCCCGGTCGAGACGCTCTCGATCGCGGCGCGAAGGATCGGCCCGCAGGCTCAGTGAGACATCAGGAATGGAAACTGAAAAAAGCTAGCGGCTCTGCTGCGCGGCTTCGCGCAGCGCCGCGACCTGCTGTTCGCTTGCATTGCTGTGGCTGCCATGCGTGTCCAGCAACGCTGTCAGCGCACTCACCATGGTGTCGATCCGAAAGCGCGAATGGTAGGTGAGTGCGGCTTGCGCACGCATCGCCTCACGTGCCGCGGGCGGGAGTTCGATCCAGCGCAGCAGGTTCCGCTCGGTGCCGTCCACGGTGTCGGCGGCTACCAGTCCGGCGCCGTCCGCTTCGATCTCGCGCCATACGTTGACCTTGTCCGAAATCAGCACCGGCAGTCCGCAACCGAGTGCCTCGGCAACCGCCACGCCGAAGTTTTCCTGATGCGAGGGCAGAACGAACACGTCGCTCGCATGAAAAGCGCCCCACTTGAGGTCGCCCTGCAACATGCCCGGCAAGCTGAGACGCTGCGCGACGCCGGCCGCCTCGGCGCGCGCGCGCAGCGTCGGGACCCAGCCGGTGTCGTCCGGACCGGCAATCACAAGATGCAGCGCCGGATCGTGACTAGCGACGCGGGCAAACGCGTCGATCAGCAGATCGCAGCCTTTCTTCGCATGGATGCGGCCTAGAAACAGCACGATGCGTTTGCCGCGCGACTCGGGAACCGTTTGCAGGAACGCCTCGCGCACCGCCGCCGGATCGACGGGCGGCACTGTCGTGCCGAACGGCACGATCCGTTCTTTTGCGCGGTAGAGCCAGAACGACTGACGCGCGCGCGTGCGTTCTTCCTCGGTCGTGAAGATGACGGCGCGGGCGTCGCGCAGCACGCGGTATTCGGCCCAAGGCCAGTACAGCCACTTCTTCAGATGCTTGAGCGGATAGGCTTCCTTGAACCATGGGTCGAGCATGCCGTGCACGTAGACGTAGTAGGGCACGCCGCTGCCGTGCAAGGCTCGCCACGCCGCAAAGCTGTGGTATTGCCACAAGCCATGCACGATGACCGCGTCGTAGCGTTTCGCGTTGGCGGTGAGCCAGGGTGCGAGTCCCTTGCAGTAGCCATAATGGCCGCGGCCGGGGCCCACTGCGTGGACCCGGAACGGAAAGCTCGCAAGGTAGCCGGCGCGGGGGTCGTCACACGTCGCCACCTCGATGTCGTGTCCGGCCTTCTGCATGGCTATGCCACTGCGGTGTACCCCTTCGACCGGGCCGCCGCCGCGAGGATCAGCACTGGGAAGCAGATGCAAGATTTTCATTGGGTGAAATCCAGGTGGTGGGGACGTGGCACGAGCGCGCCGAACTGGTTGGGTGTGAATCGATCTCCGGTGCGTCGCATACCGATGGAGCATTGCCGGTTCCTGCTCCGCTTTCGTTTCGCCGTAGGTCGATAGCGGACGGTCTTGCAGCGGATCATTGTGCGGAAATCTGACTGACCGTCAGTTACCCCGACCGCATTCGTCGCTGAATGCCTGGGTTCCGGCGACAGCCGCGAGGGCGCCCACCGCAAAGACGCTATGAGCCGGTGCGCGAGATCATCGAAGCACCAGGCGCTTGGGCAATGGCGTCTTCGGCGCTCGGGTTGCTCTCCAGCGGGACGCCTCGCGGCACCTAGTGATGCGCCAGCAGGGCGCGGATATCTCCCGGCGTTTCCTTTGACGGTTCCACGGTCCGCCGTGCATCTCCCGGCATCTCCCTCGGCGGCGCCATGGTCTGCCATGCGGACTGGTGCGACGCGAGCGCGACGAGCCGTCGCGCGGCCTTGCTGCTCGAATCGATCTGCAATGCCTGGTTGGCGTTGCGCAACGCGCAGTCCCAATGCCCGACATTGCCGCAGCCGCGCGCGAGACTGAGCAATGCGTCGCGTTGCTGTTCTAGCGTGCTCACTTCAGCGCGCAGGCGGCGCGCGTCGCGGTTGTCGGGTTGCGCCGTGATTACAGCGGCGAGGCGCGTTCTGGTTGCCGCCAGATTGCCCCGTTGCAGATAGCCGCGCGCGGCTTTCAGATTCCGCTCCGCGTCGGCGCGCAGCTTGTCCGCTTGCGTGAGGGGGGCGGTCGTTGTGTCGGTGTTGGTGTTGGTCGACGTGACCGCCGTGCCGCGTGGGGTGGGCGCGGAGATGGGTGCACCCGGTGGCGTCGTTGGCGCGATCGTGTGCGCGGTCGCGGTGGCTGGCGGGGGCGCGACGGTGCGCGAGGGTGCGATGGCTGGCGGTTGCGCGACGGTCTGCGCGGACGCAATGACAGGCTGTGGCGCGGCAGTGTGCGAGGTGGTAACGACAGGCGGTGGCGCGACGGTAGAAGCGGTCGCAACGATGGCCGGTCGCGCTACCGTGGGCGCGGTCGCACCGACAGGCGGTGGTGGCGCGACAGGAGCCGCGTGCACGGGCTCGGGTTGCTGCCGCGCGACGACAACAGGACGCGGCGGTTGCGCGGGGAGCGCCGCGGATCTCGCCGCCGGGGCTTTGGGCGCCGCGGCAACGGACGGCGCCCCCTTCTGCGTGACGTTCTTCCCAAGGTTCGCCGCAAGGCTTTGCTCGGGGTCGTCGGAGTGCACGGTGCCGAAGACCGTAACCGGCGTATCGACGCTCGCATCGTCGTCGCTGAGAAGAATGAAACCGGCATACGCGACGCCGAGCGTAGCGAGCGCCGCTGCGGCGAGCGCGTGCCGATGTCGCCGTCGACGGCCGGCCGGATCGAAGGTCGCCTCGTCGATCAGTTCGTAGGGGCTCAGCTTCGTTTGCGCGGAGCGCCGTGAGGCGCGGTCCTCCGGCGAACCCCCGCCCGGCGGCAGCGATTCGAACTGTGCGCGCGGTGCGGCGAGCACTCGGGTTCGTGCGGTGCGCTCTGCGCGACTGTCGGCCGTATCGAACGAATCGATCGGCAGCGCATGGCACACCGGGCACGGCGACAAGCGGTGGGGCAGCAGCGCGCCGCAGCATGAACAGTGGTGGAAGAATGGCTGGTCGGAGGTCGTGTGGCGCGGCATGACCGTATCGCTCCACTGGCGCCGAAGTCAGGCGCCATCAAAAAGAATGAATGCGACGCCGCTCGCAGGCGGCGTCGAGCGGACTTACTGGACGACGTAGCCGCGCGCCTGCATGCACGCCGCGTAGGCGGCCCAATAGCGCGTCATCGGCGGCTCGGGCGCGGGCAGCGGCGGCAGCTTGACGTCGGATGCCGCGTTGGCCTGCAACGATTCGTCAGTTGCACCCGACGCGCCTGCCGGTGCGGTGGCCGCGCCACGCGCACGGTCAACGCCCGCCGCGGCCTCGTTCGCCGGTTTGGCCGGCGAAGTGCCGGTCGGCGCGGCTGCGATCGGCTCGTTCGTGGCCTCCGACATGTTCGCGCCATAGGGCAGCGGCGCGGCGGAGAACGAACTTTGCGGCAGAGGTGGCTTTGCCGGCGCGCCCGTCGACGAGCCTTTTGCGGCTGGCGCCGGGCGCGGCGGGATTTGGGACTCGCGACGGATGTCGACCTTGCTCACGCGGCTCGCTTCCGCGTAGCACAACGCGTTGTCGACGCCGCGCTCATAGGGGCTCTGACTTCGGATCGGATAGGTGAGCGGTTTCCACGCGAGCGCGGCACTGCTCGCCACCAACAGTGTCAGTACGGTATATGTTTTGAATGCCATCGCAGTCACTCCCGCAGCGATGTCTCGCCTTTTTGTGTTTGATTTAGTGTAGTGCTTTCGTTTGTTGCTTGTCGCGCGTCGTGTTCGAGCTTGCTGGTCGTGCGCCGCAGTTCGCCGGACGGGCACGCCGCCGATGCTGCTTCGACGAGCGTAGCACCGTGCGCTGATCACGCGATGCATCGGATAGCACGCAAAAACGCCATCGTGCAGTGCAATCAGGACACAATCTGCGAAGTCGCGTTGGAGATCGGGACAATCCCCAAGGTGAGTTGTACCGGCGCGAACAGATCTTTGCTTTCATCGCTTTTGCGCGGAAGCAAGTGTTGCCCTCGAACGTTCGCGACGATCACGGCGATGGCCGGCATGACGCAGATCGCGGCCGACAGTGCGCCGCTAATCTCCATCGGCGTTTCGAACGCCGGCGACAGCTAACGGATGCCAGGCCGTCAACTCAGCGAGGCCCGAAACGCCGCGGTACATCGTGATGTCGAACTGGTATTGCGGATAACGAGCGTCCAGGCGCTGCTTCATGCGATAGTTATCGTCACGACCGAACTGCTTGCGCGTCTGCCCGCCGTGGCGCAACCCGTCGGCCTGCCGATACATCTGTTCGATCGAGGAGGCATTGAAGTTCCCCGCATAGCTGCGTACCACAGCCACGCAGCGATGGGGGCCAAGAATATAGCGCGACAATGTCTGACTCGAGAACGGCCCCAGTTGCGGATATCCGGCCTGATCGACATGCCAGCTCAGTGCAGGGTCATGCGTTACGACCACGAGGTCGCCTCCGCATGCCGATCTTTCCCGCGCCAACTCGCCCATCACCGGCGCCAGTTGCAGATCCCAGCTGTTCTTGGTGGTGTTCTGGTGCGTGACCACATTGAACGTGCCGTACAGATTGCCGGCGGCCAGTGCCGCGAAGCAGAGCACGAAGGCCTTCGTGTGGCGCCCCGACACGCGGAGCGTGGCCAGCCACATGGCCTGCCACGGCGACATGATCACGAGATTGCGGAACTTGCCGGCGATGCCCAACACGATGCTAATGATTGATCCGACTCCATACGGAACCAGGTAGCGGTTGTCCAGATTGCGCCGTGAATCGGCACAAAAAGCCAACCACACCATCCCGGTGACGCCCAGTGCGGATAGCGCGGCCGGCACCGAGACCGGAAACATTCCCTGGTTCGACATCTGCGCGATCAGGAATCCCATCACGTTTTTGGCCATCGACGACACCTGCCCGTCTTTGGCCCGCAGATGCACGGTCACGAAGATGTGGAACTGGTAGGCGTATAACAGCGCCGCGATCAACGCGCCGCAGAATATTGATGTCAGCTTGGTGCGCAAGCCCTGCCGCGCACCGGTCCAGTACAGCAGCAGTACCGGCAGGGCCACCACGAACACCGCGTAACCGATATAGCCGAGCAAGACCAGTCCGCCGAAACACTTGGCCCAATACCGCCAGTCGTTGCGAACGGGCGTGATGCTGAGCCAGACCAGCACCGGCACAAAATACGCGTACCAGCGCAAACCCGTACACCACATAAGGATGGCCGGGTTCAGGCAGAGCAGCACGAACAGCATGCCCCCGGCGCGATCGCCGCAACGCTGACGGATCGATTCCGTCGCGTAAACAAGGGCGAGCGCGGTCAGCAACGCCGTGGCCAGACGTACCATTGACCAATCACCGGTCAGCGAATGCAGCACCCAGTTGATGAAGTACTGGCCGGGCGGATGCACATCCTGCTTCTGCATCAGCGATACCGCGCCCAAGCCGTGTTGCTCCAGCAACCTGATGTTGAAGAATTCGTCGTCGTAGCCCATCGACGTGTAGCCCACGGCGCCGTAGAGCACGAAGACCAGTACATAGCCGATCAGAATCGCGCGCGCCAGCCACTCGGCTCGCGCGATGGCGCGGACCGGTTTCGATTGCGTGGCGTCGTCCGCATCAAGGATGGGAGTCAGGGCGTTTCTCCTTTTGGGGGCCGGTCGGCACAGGGGCAGAAAACGGTCCATCGCAGCAGCCACCGGCAAGGCTTCTTGACCGGTGAGACCTCGATCCCGGGGGGCGCCGAACTACGTCGAATCGTGCAGCTTTCCCAGCTGCACCGTTGAGCCTGAACGTCTCTTTCAGGGGCATCGTAACCTTTACCCCTACTTGACATTTGCGATTGGCGGAAACCATCAAGCTTTTGGCGGCGATGCCAATTAACTGCGATCTCCGCGAATAGCGTGAGGCGCATCCCGGTGGGACGCCCCAGGGCTTGGTCCCGATGGCAGATTTTCGGACCTGATCGGGGCGGAGAGGATCGTGTTCGTCGCGCCGCTGTGAACGCGATTCAAATCATAAGTAATTGTTTTTATGCGGATTTTTAGGCGACGCGGCGTTCCGGTGCGGATGACAGGGTTCAAACTTAAGCGAGCTAAGTGAACCTCGACACCACCACCGCGTTCCCCACTTCTTGAATTTGTCATTACCCGTCCATATAATTAGCACTCGCTGCACGAGAGTGCTAACAACTTCGCCGGTTGGCTTCGCCAGCCGGGTTTTCTCAGCGTCCTTCAGTCTCAATCAGAGAGGAGTATGTATGAACCTTCGTCCTTTGCATGATCGCGTGATCGTCAAACGTCTGGATCAGGAAACCAAGACTGCATCGGGCATCGTGATCCCCGAAGCCGCAGCGGAAAAGCCGGATCAAGGCGAAATCCTCGCAGTCGGCCCGGGCAAGCGCGACGACAAGGGCGCAGCTATTGCGCTCGACGTGAAGGTCGGCGACCGCGTCCTGTTCGGCAAGTACGCAGGTCAGACCGTCAAGATCGACGGCAACGAACTGCTCGTCATGCGTGAAGAAGACATCATGGCCGTGGTGCAGAAGTAAGCGCAACGTCGCTACTTCCCCGGTTATATCCAAAGAATTCAAGGAGTTAGAAGATGGCAGCTAAAGACGTCGTATTCGGTGATTCCGCCCGCGCCAAGATGGTCGAAGGCGTGAACATTCTCGCCAACGCCGTGAAGGTCACGCTGGGTCCGAAGGGCCGCAACGTGGTCCTCGAGCGCAGCTTCGGCGGCCCGACGGTCACCAAGGATGGTGTGTCGGTCGCTAAAGAGATCGAACTGAAAGACAAGCTCCAGAACATGGGCGCACAAATGGTCAAGGAAGTCGCTTCCAAGACCAGCGACAACGCAGGCGACGGCACGACGACCGCTACGGTTCTCGCGCAATCGATCGTCCGCGAAGGCATGAAGTACGTCGCATCGGGCATGAACCCGATGGACCTGAAGCGCGGTATCGACAAGGCTGTTGCAGCTGCAATCGAAGAACTGCGCAAGATCAGCAAGCCGTGCACGACCAACAAGGAAATCGCCCAGGTCGGCGCGATCTCGGCGAACAGCGATTCGTCGATCGGCGAGCGCATCGCTGAAGCCATGGACAAGGTCGGCAAGGAAGGCGTGATCACCGTCGAAGACGGCAAGTCGCTGCAAGACGAGCTGGACGTGGTCGAAGGTATGCAATTCGACCGCGGCTACCTGTCGCCGTACTTCATCAACAACCCGGACAAGCAAGTTGCCGTGCTCGAGAACCCGTTCGTGCTGCTGCACGACAAGAAGGTGTCGAACATCCGTGATCTGCTGCCGGTGCTCGAGCAGGTGGCGAAGGCTGGCCGTCCGCTGCTGATCATCGCTGAGGACGTCGAAGGCGAAGCGCTCGCAACGCTGGTCGTCAACAACATCCGCGGCATCCTGAAGACCGTTGCCGTCAAGGCTCCGGGCTTCGGCGATCGTCGTAAGGCGATGCTGGAAGACATCGCGATCCTGACCGGCGGTCAGGTCATCGCTGAAGAAACCGGCCTCACGCTCGAAAAGGCAACGCTAGCTGAACTGGGCCAGGCGAAGCGCATCGAAGTAGGCAAGGAAAACACCACGATCATCGACGGCGCTGGCGAAGCAGCGAACATCGAAGCTCGCGTCAAGCAAGTGCGCAAGCAGATCGAAGAAGCGACCTCGGACTACGATCGTGAGAAGCTGCAAGAACGCGTCGCCAAGCTGGCAGGCGGCGTTGCAGTGATCAAGGTCGGTGCTGCGACCGAAGTCGAAATGAAGGAAAAGAAGGCACGTGTCGAAGACGCACTGCACGCAACGCGCGCGGCTGTGGAAGAAGGCATCGTGGCAGGCGGCGGCGTCGCGCTGATCCGTGCACGTACGGCGATCGCCGGCCTGAAGGGCGCTAACGCCGATCAGGACGCAGGTATCAAGATCGTGCTGCGCGCCATGGAAGAGCCGCTGCGCCAGATCGTCACCAACGGTGGCGAAGAAGCGAGCGTCGTCGTGGCAGCGGTTGCTGCTGGCAAGGGCAACTACGGCTACAACGCGGCGACCGGCGAGTACGTCGACCTGGTCGACGCAGGCGTCGTGGACCCGACGAAGGTGACGCGCACGGCGCTGCAAAACGCAGCTTCGGTTGCTGGCCTGCTGCTGACGACCGACGCAGCTGTCTGCGAACTGCCGAAGGAAGATGCACCGATGCCTGGCGGCATGCCCGGCGGCATGGGCGGCATGGGCATGGACATGTAATTCCGCTCGGGCCTCGTGGTCCGGCCGCGTGGTCATACCATGGTGGCGGGATCGTCGACGAGGCCCGGTTGGAAGTCCATGTAGGGAGTGCGCCGCGAGGCGTGCTTCCAAAACGAAAAAACCCGCGTCAGCGGGTTTTTTCGTTTTGGGCTGGTGTTGACGTCTGCGCCGGCGGGCGCTTCTGGATGACCGTTCAACGAATCAGGCGCCTGCCGCGTGAGCGCTACGACGAACCGGCGTTTCCAGACACTTTTCGCGCAGGTAGTGGAAGATCTGCGCGACGCTTTCGGCGGGGCTCAGCGTTTCCGTGTCGACGTGCAGGTCGGGATCGGTCGGCGCTTCATAGGGCGCGGACACGCCGGTGAACGATCCGATCTCGCCAGACCTCGCTTTCGCGTAAAGACCTTTCGGATCGCGGCTCACGCAGGTGGCGAGCGGGGCGGATAGATAGGTCTCGACGAACTTGTCGGGTCCGATGATCTCGCGCGCCATCGCGCGGTCTTCGCGGATCGGCGAAATCAGCGCGGTAATCACGATCAGGCCGGCGTCGTTCATCAACTGGGCGACGTGCGCGACGCGGCGGATATTTTCGCGGCGGTCGCGGCGCTCGAAACCGAGGTCGCTCGCCAGGCCGTGGCGGATGTTGTCGCCGTCAAGCACATAGCAGGCGTGTCCGAGCGAGATCAGTTGCTCCTCGAGCGCGAACGCGAGCGTCGATTTGCCGGCGCCGGACAGGCCCGTGAGCCAGATCGTGGCCGGCTTCTGGCCGAACATGCGGATGCGATCCTGCACCGCGATGTTGCCCTGGAAGCGCTGCACGAAGTGGGGCGGCTCTTTCATGGATGGTTCTCCTGGCTCTTCTGGCTCATTCGCAGTGCCAGCCTTGCCGCCACGTGCCGGCGTTGTGCAGGCTTTCGGTGGAATTGGCGATGGTAACGCGAAAGCCGTCCGGCATGCCGCCCGGCAGTGCGATGGAAAATCCGCTGCGTGAGCTTGGATAGCCGGCGCTCGCTACGTCGGGCCGCGGGTCGCCGCTGAGTCCGGTCGCGACGATCTGCGTGCCGACCCGGACCTCGAGCGGAACCTGCCGCTCCGGCTCGCTCAGGTTGACGGCCCAGCCGTACACGGCGCCGTCGCGCACCGTGTCGACGAAGCCGTCGAACAGGTCAGCCGGCGGACGCTGCCGGTTTTGCGCGAACTCCAGATAGGCGTTGATCGGCGCGAGATCGAAGCGGCGGATCACGTCATGCACGCGTGCGAGGAATGAGCCGTCGAAGCCAAAAACCGACGAGCTATAGACGTGCGGATTGTCGAGCTGATTTATTTCGGCCTGAATCAAACGGACCAATTCGAGCGCATTCGAAAAGACGCTGCCCGTTTCATTCGCATGATCCTCAACGATTCGATTCGCGTCGCGGAACAGCGCGTAATCAAGGCTATTGTCCTCAATGAACTTTTGTCTCGCTGCTTCGCTTACCTGAGCATGGCCTTTCGGCGCGCCATTGGTGCGATTCGTTTCGAAATAAAACGGCAATTTCATTCCGGTCGAACCGCAGAGCCGCAGTAAGAATTCGCTCATCTCCTCGCAGACGCCGACGGTACTGATCTGTTCGCGCAAATTGATTTGCGCGACGGCGAGGCTCGCTTCGTTGACCGCCGGCTCGCCGCTCAGCATCTGCACGAACAGGTTCCTGCCGCCGAGCGATTCGCTGACCCACTCGTCGAGCGACAGCACGCCCTGCTGCGCCAGAGCCTCCGGCATCGACACGCTGACGCCCCGCGTGACCTCGCCGTTTTTACCGTTCGCCGCATACAGGTAATGCGAAATCTGGCGTGCAAGCGGATCCCGCAGAATCGTGCAGTAGTTGACCGGATGTTTGATTACCCGATGAATGCCATACGGTAGATGGCCACCGCCAACCTGCGTCTCGAGCAGCTTTGCGCGACAGCTTTCCCACCCATCCTGGTCCCAAACAAAGTTAACGAACCGGTCATTACCTTTATTCAGGTCAAAAAACGAAATAACGGTCGAGCCGCCGCACTTCGGTGGATGGATGAAAAAGATCGGGAACGACATGTGGGGACAAATGATTGTTTGTAATGTGCAAAGTCTAGCCGGGCGATGCCATCGGCGTTGTAACGTTTAATTACGCGATAAAACGTCTGGTTACGCGCATGGCGGAAAATTGAATTAAAAAACCCGCTTCGCGCGGGTTTTTCAGTCGATACCGGCGAAAGGCGAGGTCAGTGCCGTGCCTCACCCGGCGCCGCGCCCTTGCCCGGGGCCGGCGGGGTTTCGTCGTCGTCGCTGCTGCGCGCCCAGAAGAAGCGGTCGGGCACGTACGAACCCATGCCGGGCCGGAACGCATTGCGCACAGCCTGATGCAGATATTCCTGGCTTTCGCGCACCGCTTCCGCGGGCTCCTGGCCGTTGGCGAGCAGCGCGGCGATCGCCGCGCCGAGCGTATCGGTGAGGCCCATCAGCCGATGGGGTGCGCGGTCCCACATGTCCTGACGCAACTGGCCGTCCTCGCTGAAGAGGGTGTTGACGAGCCGATGGGTGCCGGTTTCAGTCGACAGAATGTACTCGCAGCCCTGCGACAGCAGATGCGAGATCGCCGCGTCGAGGCTCGGCGCCTCCGCGTCGCCGTCGGGCTGGGCGAGGGCGAGCAGCGTGGTTGCATCGGCGACCAGCAGCGTGGTTTGCGGCGCGAGCAGATCGGCGATCGCTTCGCGCAGTTCGTCGGCGGCGAGCACGTGTTCGTCGTCGAGCGTGAAGTCGGGAGCGAGGATCAGCGGAATGTCGTCGTAATCGGCGACCACTTCGGCGATCGCACTCACCACTTCGGCACGCGTGCACCCCCCGACCTTGAACGCGGCGACCGGCATGTCCTCGAGCAGCATGCGCGCCTGCGTCGCGACGACGTCCGGGTCGAGTCCGGTGACTTCGTCGCAGCTCGCCGAGTCGCGCACTGTATAACCCGTGAGCACGGAAATGCCGTGGCAGCCCATGCTGGCAAGTGTCATCAGGTCCGCCTGCAGGCCGGAGCCGCCGGTGGGATCGGAGAGGCCGAAGGTGAGGACGATCGGAGGCGTGTCGCTGGGCATGAAAATGAATAGAGAAAGCAGGATTCCGGCGCACATGGCGCGATTGGCTCAATTATGCGGCCTAAAGCGCGGCGAGGGCGTTTTTTCGCGCGCCGGGGGCGGCCCGCGGGCGCGCTGGGCCGGCGCGGGATGGCTCTGAGGTGGCGGCGCTATCTCCGCGAGCTTTCCCGAAGGCACCTTGCACGGTCCCGCCGATTTTGCGCCACCGCACGCAGCATCACGCCGCAAGCGGCGCCGGCCGGCGCGCGGGCGCCCCGCGGAAGGCCGATGCACGCTACGATTGCGCGTTTTCGATTGCTAGGCATGGGGGCGGCAACACGGTACCATCATGGCTCCCGTTTCCACGGACTCAACGACGCGACACAAGAATGGAATATCAAAGCTGGATGTGCCTGATTTGCGGCTGGATTTACGACGAAGAAGCCGGCTTGCCGGAGGAAGGCATTGCGCCGGGCACGCGCTGGGAAGACGTTCCCATCAACTGGACGTGCCCGGAGTGCGGAGCGCGCAAGGAAGACTTCGAAATGGTCCAGATCTGAAGCTTGGCAAGCCGCCGGTGCTGGACGGCCGGGTTGTTTGCCTGGCTTGATCGATCGTTCCGGCGTCGCGGTTTCGAGGGTTCGTGCGAGCGGCCGGAAGCTTCGGCCCGACAACCGGAGCCCGGGGTTCGGTCCCGAAAGTCAGCGGCGTCATCCGCCGCGCAACTGCTGCAATCGCTTGAAGCGTCCGGCTCGCCCGGCGCCTGTCTGAGCGCGCCGGCGCGGAGCATCGCCGGGTGCGTCGTGTCGCAACGTAGTCTGTCATTATCCTGTCACCGGTTCGCGTTGGCCGATCGCTGAGCACGCGGCGCGAAGCGGCGGCCCCGTCAGCTTCGTGTCGCCTGCCCATGACTCTTCGATCCGCTGCACCCGTTTCCTTCGATGCACTGCCGAATCCGCGCGGCGGCGCGGTCCGCCCCGCGGAACTGGCGCTCGCCGAGGCGTCGCTCGCGTTCGAGCAGCGCGACGAGAGCGGCGCCGCGCTGCTGCGCGCATCGCACGCGCTGCGCACGGCGGGCTGGCTGAGCGCGCAGCGTTTCGCCGACGCCCTGGTGCGGCTCTCGCCGCTCGCGAGCGGCGAGCCGGCGGAAGCCGAAAACGCGCGGCCGGTGTTCGGCGCGGCGCTGAGCGATTTCCGGGCGGCGCTCGAACGCCACAATCTTCGCGAGCTGAGTTGTTCGCCGACACTGTTCAACCATTACGTCGAACTGTGCTCGCAACTCGCCGAACACACGCCGGGCTCCGCCGTCGCCTTCGAAGACCTCGCGCTGTGCGCGCGGCCGGTGCCACCGGCGTCGCTGCACGCGCAATCGGCCGATCGGCTCGCGCATCTGCGAGCCCGCTACGAGCGTGCCTTGCTGCCGGTGCTGCGCTCGCAGGCCGACACGGGCAGCGCGGCGGCGCTCGCGGTCACGAACGCCGCGCTCGACGAGCTCGACGCCGTATTCACTGAACTCGCCGGCCCCGATCCCTATGATTTCTGGCGGCTCGCGCGAGCCTGCGCGAAGGCGCTGCGCGCGCGCGGTCACGCGATCCACGATACCGACGCGCGGCGTTTCTACGCGCGTTGCAACCTGGCGCTCGCCGATCATGCGCGTGGCATGGAGCGCGCGCCGCGTTCGTTGGTGCGCGCGACGCTCGCGCTGCTGTGGCGCGACTACGCGCTGTTCGGCGCGGCAGCGCAAGACGCCGACCAGGTCGAGGCGCTGCACGATTACGGCTTGACCGTCGACTGGCACGTCGCGGGCACGCAGTCGTCGCAAGCACTGTGGGAGGCGGGCGCGCTCGAGGCGCAGTCGCTGCCGCACACGCGCGATCTCGGCGTGCTGAGCGTCAACGCCAACGCCTACGAAGATTTCCTGCAGACCGCCGACACGTCGATCCAGGCGCTCGCCGCGCATGCCCGCGCGGCCGATCAGCCGGAAAAAACCGATCCGAGCGAAGCGCTGCAGGCGGGCGACGCGGCCTACCGGCTCGGCTCGGCTGCCTGCGCGCTCGGCTTGGGTCACGTGGCGCTGCTCGCGGATGCGCTCGGTCTCGCATGGCGGCGTCGCGCGCATGCGGGCGTCGCGACGCCGGCGGTGCGCGCGCACGTGATCGTCGGCGCGCCTGCGGCCGATACGCTCGAGCAGGCCGCCGAGGCCCTGCGCGCGACGCTGCACAAGGTTGCCGCGGGGGTCGCGCCGGCCGGCGGCAACCTCACCCAGGCGGCGCTCGCCGCGCTCACGCGCGCGATCGAGCACGGCGGCGCTTGAAGCGCTGCCCGGGTCGGTCCGCGCGCGCGACGTGGCGCACGGCTTGCGTGCGCAACGCCTCGACCGACGCGTTCCGAGCACGCTGAAATCCGATGTGACAAGACACCATCCCGCTACCGCGCAACGCGTACCGAGCGCGCCGTTCTACGCGGTGTTTCGGCGTCTGATCACGGCATGGCGCGAGTCGCGCGCGTGATAGAGTGCAACTTGATCCGGCGTCGTTGGCGCGGCACGTCACATGCGTCCCGACCTGCTGCCGTGCTCAAAGCAGCCCGCCATCGCGCATCGTCTTTGCTAAAATCCGAACTATGTCCAAGAGTACCGATCGCATCAATCTGACTAACCAGTTCCTGATCGCCATGCCGAACATGGTCGACCCGACGTTTTCAGGAACGGTGGTCTACCTTTGCGATCACAGCGAGCGCGGCGCGCTCGGCCTCGTGATCAACCGGCCGACCGATATCGACCTGCAAGCGCTCTTCAATCGCATCGATCTAAAGCTCGAGATCGAACCGCTTCTTCACGTTCCCGTGTATTTCGGCGGCCCGGTGCAAACCGAGCGCGGCTTCGTGCTGCACGATCCGCAAGACGGCAGCGCGTACACGTCCTCGATGTCCGTGCCGGGCGGGCTCGAAATGACCACGTCGAAAGACGTGCTCGAAGCCGTTGCGAGCGGCACCGGTCCGGAACGCTTTCTGCTGACGCTGGGCCACGCCGGTTGGGGTGCCGGTCAGCTCGAGGACGAAATCTCGAAAAACGGGTGGCTCACGGTCGAGGCCGATCCGAAGATCGTCTTCGACGTGCCCGCTGAAGATCGCCTGGAAGCGGCGCTCGCGCTGCTCGGTGTCTCGCTGTCGATGCTGTCGGGCGAGGCCGGGCACGCATGAGAGGTCGCGCATGAATCTGCCGGCCGGACGTGAGGCGACGCTGCTTGCGTTCGACTACGGCGTGAAACGCATCGGCGTGGCGGTCGGCAATTCGCTCACGCGCCGCGCGCGGCCGCTCGTTGTCGTCCAGAACCGTAGCAAGGACTACCGCTTCGAAGCGCTCGGCAAGCTGATCGCCGAATGGAAACCCGATGCGCTGGTGGTCGGGCTGCCCATGCATCCCGACGGCACGCCGCACGAACGCACGCAGCTCGCAAAGCGCTTCGGCAACCAGCTCAATGGCCGCTTCAATCTGCCGGTCACGTGGGTCGACGAGCGCTACTCGTCGGTCGAGGCCGAGGCTGAAATCCGCGCCGGCAACGCCCGCGCCGACATGCTCGATGCCGAGGCCGCGAGCATCATCCTCCAGCAATTCCTTGACGGACTATCCGACGATCATGAGTTCCATTGACGCCGAAGCGCTGTATCGCGCGCTGCTCGACCAGCTTCGCGCGGCGTACGGCGAAGCGCTTGCCGCCGCGCCGGACGGTGCGCAAGCGGCGGTGCTGGTCGGTATCCATAGCGGTGGCGCATGGCTCGCCGAGCGGCTCGCGCGCGACTTGAAGCTGGCGAGCTTCGGCGTAGTGAACGTCGCGCTGCATCGCGACGACTACGCGAAGAAAGGGCTGCACGCGCAGGCGAGCCCGACCTCGCTGCCGTTCACGGTCGACGGCCGCCGCATCGTGCTGGTCGACGACGTGCTGTACACCGGCCGCACGATTCGCGCCGCGGTAAACGAGCTGTACGACTATGGCCGGCCGGCATCGGTCGAACTCGCGGTGCTCGCCGATCGCGGCGGGCGCGAGTTGCCGGTGGCGGCGCGCTGCGTCGGCGGCGCGGTCGACGTGCCGGCCGACGCGACGCTCGTGCTGGCCCATGAAGACGACGGCGCGGGCGGCCAGCGGTTTTCTTTTCACATTGAAGCACGCGTTGATTGAGACGCTCGCGAGCGGCGCTCCGATCTCGATCACGTTGCAGTCCGTATTTGAAGCAGGTACATCATGAACACCGCCACCCAAGCTCCGCAGGACTCCTCCGCTAGCGCATCCGAGCGCTTCCGCTACGGCTTCCTGAAAGGCAACCCCCAGCTCACGAAGAACGGCGAGCTCAAACATCTGTTGTCGATCGAGGGGCTGCCGAAGGCCATCGTCAATCACATTCTCGAGACCGCCGACCAGTTCGTCAGCGTGACCGATCGCGAAGTGAAGAAGGTGCCGCTGCTGCGCGGCAAGTCGGTGTTCAACCTGTTCTTCGAAAACTCCACGCGCACGCGCACCACGTTCGAGATCGCGGCCACGCGGCTGTCGGCCGACGTACTGAATCTGAACATCAACGCGTCATCCACGAGCAAGGGCGAATCGCTGCTCGACACGATCAACAACCTGTCGGCGATGCACGCGGATCTGTTCGTCGTGCGGCATGCGTCGAGCGGCGCGCCGTTCCTGATCGCGCAGCACTGCGCGCCGCACGTGCACGTGATCAACGCCGGCGACGGCCGTCACGCGCACCCGACGCAGGGTCTGCTCGACATGTACACGATCCGCCACTACAAGAAGGACTTCACGAAGCTGCGCGTGGCGATCGTCGGCGACATCCTGCATTCGCGCGTCGCGCGCTCGGACATTCATGCGCTGACCACGCTCGGCGTGCCCGAAGTGCGCGCGATCGGCCCGCGCACGCTGCTGCCGGGCGGCCTCGAACAGATGGGCGTGCGTGTGTTCCACAACCTCGACGAAGGTCTCAAGGACGTCGACGTGATCATCATGCTGCGCCTGCAGAACGAACGCATGAGCGGCGCGCTGCTGCCTTCGTCGCAGGAGTACTTCAAGAGCTGGGGGCTCACGCCCGAGCGTCTCGCGCTCGCCGCCCCCGATGCGATCGTGATGCACCCCGGCCCGATGAATCGCGGCGTCGAGATCGATTCGCAGGTCGCGGACGGCCCGCAATCGGTGATCCTGAACCAGGTGACGTTCGGCATCGCGGTGCGCATGGCGGTAATGGGCATCGTCGCGGGCAACAACGACTGATCAGGAAGCCGAAGCATAGGCTGAATCACAGGTTTAACAAAGGCAGCGCATGAAGATTCATATTCAAGGCGGCACGCTGATCGATCCGGCGGCGGGCACCGAAAAGCAGCAGGACATTTTTATCGAGGCGGGCAAGATCGCCGCCCTCGGCAACGCGCCGGCCGGCTTCCAGGCCGAGCGCACGATCGACGCGCGCGGCCTGTCGATCGCGCCGGGTCTCGTCGACCTGTGCGCGCGTCTGCGCGAGCCGGGCTACGAGCACAAGGCGACGCTCAAATCGGAAATGGCCGCGGCGGTCGCGGGCGGTGTGACGAGCCTCGTGTGCCCGCCGGACACCGATCCGACGCTCGACGAACCGGGCCTCGTCGAGATGCTGAGGTTCCGCGCGCGCAATCTGAACCAGGCGCACGTCTATCCGCTCGGCGCGCTGACGGTCGGTCTCAAAGGACAGGTCATCACCGAGATGGTCGAGCTGACCGAGGCGGGCTGCGTCGGCTTTTCGCAGGCCGACACGCCGATCGTCGACACCCAGGTGATGATGCGCGCGCTGCAATACGCGAAGACCTACGGCTTTACCACGTGGCTGCGTCCCGTCGATGCGTACCTCGGCAAGGGCGGCGTCGCCGCGAGTGGCGCGGTGGCGTCGCGGCTCGGTCTGTCGGGCGTGCCGGTGGCGGCCGAAACCATCGCGCTGCATACGATCTTCGAACTCGTGCGCGTGACTGGCGCGCGCGTGCACGTTTCGCATGTGTCGTCGGCGGCGGGCGTGGCGCTCGTGCGCGCGGCGAAGGCCGAAGGCCTGCCGGTGTCGTGCGACGTCACCGTGAACCACTTGCATCTGATCGACCTCGACATCGGCTATTTCGACGCGCAATTCCGGCTCGACCCGCCGCTGCGCCAGCAGCGCGATCGCGAAGCGATCCGCGCGGGCCTCGTCGACGGCACGATCGACGCGATCTGTTCGGCGCATACGCCGGTAGACGACGACGAAAAGCTGCTGCCGTTCGCCGAAGCGACGCCAGGCGCAACCGGCCTCGAGCTGTTCCTTTCGCTGACGGTGAAGTGGGCCGACGAAGCCGGCGTGCCGCTCGCGACCGCGCTCAATCGCATCACGGCGGCGCCGGCTCAGGTGCTGGGTCTCGAAACGGCTGGCCGTGTCGCGCTCGGCGCGGTGGCCGACCTGTGCGTGTTCGATCGCTATGCGCACTGGCACGTCGAGCCGCGCGCGCTGAAGAGCCAGGGGCACAACACCCCGTTCCTCAGCTACGAACTGCCGGCCCAGGTGCGCGCGACCATCGTGTCGGGGCAGATCGCGTACGAGCGGCCCTGAGCGGTATCGTTCCGGTTTAGTCGAGGAGAGCTCCGGTCATGAAGCTCGCGTTACGCAAGGTCCGTCTCATCGCGCATCTTCTGCACGGCATGTGGACCGTCGCGACGCGCTTTCCGAACGCGAGCGCCGAGCGGCGACACGCGCTCAATCGGGCGTGGTCGCTGAAGATGCTGCGTTTGTGCGGCATGCGCCTCGTCGTGCATAACGACGCGGCGCGGCTCGATCACGGCGCGCTCGTCGTCGCCAATCACATCTCATGGATCGACATCTACGTGATCAACGCGTGGCGGCCGACGCCGTTCGTGTCGAAGGCGGAGATCCGTCAATGGCCGGTGGTCGGCTGGCTCGCGCAGCAGCTCGACACAGTGTTCATCCAGCGCGAGAAGCGTAGCGATGCGAAGCGGATCATGCACGAGCTAGCGGATCGGCTGAGCGCGGGCGAGCTGATGTGCGTGTTCCCCGAAGGCACGACCTCGAACGGGCTCGAGTTGCTGCCGTTTCACGCGAACATGTTCCAGGCGGCGGTGTCGGCTGGCGCGCCGGTGCAGCCGGTGTGCATCATGTACGAGGACGCGCAGGGCCGGCAGTCGACGGCGCCCGCGTATATCGATGACGTGTCGTTGTCCGATTCGCTCGACATGCTGCTGCGCGGGGGGCCGCTCACTGCTCACGTGTACGTCGGCGCGCCGCTCGCGGCGGGCACGGACCGGCGTGCGCTCGCGGCGCGGGCGCAGGACGTAGTGGCGGGCGCGCTGCGGGACATGCAGGCTGGCCGGGCCGTTGCAGGGACGGTCGCGCAAGAGGGTGACGTTGCGAATGCGGCGTCGCCGGGTGACGCTGCTGCGGCGGCTGAGCCGCTAATCGAGCCGGTGGATCAGCCGCCAAGCTCGGCCTGAGAGGCGGCGCTGCCGGGCAGCGTCGCCGTCATCCGTTCAATTTCCCCCGCGCGGCACGGCGCACGAATCGCAATCGACCTGCGTCAACGTCCGCTGCGCCGGATCGCGCGCGAGCCGTACCGCCGACAGCTTCTCCCCCCACACGCAGCCCGAGTCGAGGCCGATCAGGTTGTCGCGCATCATCAGGCCGAGCGCGGCCCAATGACCAAACACGACGGTCACGTCCGCGCTCCTGCGCGACGGCACGTCGAACCACGGCATACAGCCGCTCGGCGCCGAGGCGAGCGTGCCGCTGCTCGTGAAATCCATCACGCCATCGGCGGTACAAAAACGCATGCGCGTCAATGCGCTGCACGTGACGCGCAGGCGCTCGATACCCTTGAGGCCCGGGCTCCAGCGGTTCGGCGCGTTGCCGTACAAGCCTGCAAGCGTTTCTTTCCAGCTCGGCGCACGCAGCGCGCGTTGCAGCTCGTCGGCGAGTTCGAGCGTCAGCGTCACATCCCATTGCGGCAGCACACCCGCATGCACCATCAGCATGCCATTGTCGAAATGCGCGAGCGGCCGGTGACGTATCCATTCGATCAGATCGGCGGCGTCGGGCGCGGCGAGGATATCGCCGATCGTGTCGCCTCGTTTCGATTTGCGGATTCCCGCCGACACCGAAAGCAGATGCAGATCGTGATTGCCGAGCACCGGCACCGCGCGTTCGCCGAACGCGATCACGTCGCGCAAAGTATCGAGCGAGTCGGGGCCGCGGTTGATCAGGTCACCGGCGAACCACAGTGGTGTGCCGTCCGGCGGCGCGGCTTTGGCGAGCAATTGCTGAAACGGCCCGCGGCAGCCTTGCAGATCGCCGAAAGCAAGCGGGACGAGGGGAGCGGACGTGCTGGAAGCGTTGGACGAAGTCATTGAGCAAATCAAAGCGGTTCGATGCGCGCGGTATTGCCAGGTGCGTGCCGCGTTGGGCAACGCAGCAAATTAGCGTGACATAATAGCCGCTTTGGGGTTCGGATATCGCGCGATCACGTTGCGGGAGGCGGCCGGAACACTGCCGCAACGGCAACGCAGCAGCACAGCAATGCAGCAAGCATGCATGGACCGCGCGCGATATTGCCATACAACAACAGGATGACTCTCTCGTGAACGAAGCAAGCATGCCGTCTTCCGCGGCGAAGCAGCCATTTCGCACGCTCGTCACTGGTGCGAACGGTTTTACCGGCCGCTATCTGGTCGAGAAGCTCATCGGGCGCGGCCATACCGTGATCGAAGCGGTGTCCGGCCGCGACGAGCCCGACACGCCGACCCGCGTCAAGCTCGACATCACGTCGCCGGATGGATGGCGGCGCGTGCTCGAAACCGTGCGGCCCGATTACATCGTGCATCTGGCCGCAATCAGCTTCGTGGGTCACGATGATCCGCTCGACTTCTATCGCGTCAACGTGATCGGCACGCTGAACCTGCTCGAAGCCTGCGTCGCGGTCGGTCATGTGCCGCGCAAGCTGCTGATCGCAAGCAGCGCGAACGTGTACGGCAACGTCAGCAGCGCCGCGATCGACGAGAGCTTCCCGCTCACGCCGGTCAATCATTACGCGGCCAGCAAAGCGGCGATGGAAACGCTGGTGCGCACATGGTTCGATCGCCTGCCGATCCTGATCGTGCGGCCCTTCAACTACACCGGCCGCGGCCAGGCGGTGAACTTCCTCGTGCCGAAGATCGTGAGCCATTTCGCGCGGCGCGCGGCGTCGATCGAGCTTGGCAATATCGACATCGCGCGCGACTTCTCGGACGTGCGTTATGTGGCGAGCGTGTACGAGGCGCTGCTCGAGTCCGACGTCGCGGCCGAAATCGTCAACGTCTGCACCGGCACACCTTATTCGTTGCGCGAAATCCTCACGAGCGCGAGCGAGCAGACCGGACACGAGATCGAAGTCCAGGTCAATCCAGCCTTCGTCCGGCAAACGGACGTCAAGATGCTCGCCGGTTCGCCCGCGAAATTGCACTCGCTGGTGCCGGCGGTCGAACCGATTCCCTTCATCGACACGCTGCGCTGGATGCTCGCGGCCTGAGCGCGCTCGCGCAAGTGCCTTACGGTCAGCTCTAAAGCGTCGTGAAGGGTCGCGTTTGCGGCCTTTCGTGACGCTTTCGACGTTCGTCTTTTCCGTTTCCCACTCTTTGCGCGCCGCGCTGCGCACTGTGCGGCGGACCGTCTTGGGAGCGTCAAAATCCGCGTAACCGCACCGAAAGGCTCCCTTCTTCGCATATCAGCGGCAACGAATTTTATCAAGCTGTTTCAAGTTGTTAGGGTTCTAGTTTTTGCACCGCTCGGCTTTATAATTAGGGCTTCATAAAATTGGCGTTTGAGTGTTCGCTCTCGGCGCGAACGCGATGGGCGGCTAGAGAAACGGGCACCACCATGCGGGTAAACAGGCTGCACGCTTCGCTGCCTGTCACTAACATCGACAAGGGAATTACATGATCCTGGTAACAGGCGGTGCCGGCTTCATTGGCGCCAATTTCGTGCTCGACTGGTTCGACGCGTCGGACGAACCCGTTCTCAACGTAGACAAGCTGACCTACGCCGGCAACCTGGGCACGCTGAAGTCGCTACAGGGCAATTCCAGACACATTTTCGCGCGCGTCGACATCTGCGATCGCGCCGCGCTCGACGCGCTGCTGGTCGAACACAAGCCGCGCGCCGTGTTGCATTTCGCGGCTGAGAGCCATGTGGATCGCTCGATTCACGGCCCGGCCGATTTCGTGCAGACCAACGTGGTCGGCACCTTCACGCTGCTCGAAGCCACCCGCAGTTACTGGAACACGCTGGGCCAGGCGGAGCGCGCCGCATTCCGCTTCCTGCACGTGTCGACCGATGAAGTGTTCGGCTCGCTGTCCGCCACCGATCCGCAGTTCTCCGAAACGACGCCCTACGCGCCGAATAGCCCGTATTCGGCGACCAAGGCGGGTTCGGATCACCTCGTGCGCGCCTACCATCACACGTATGGCCTGCCGGTGCTGACCACCAACTGCTCGAACAACTACGGCCCCTACCAGTTCCCCGAAAAGCTGATCCCGCTGATGATTGCCAATGCGCTCGGCGGCAAGCCGCTGCCGGTATATGGCGACGGCCAGAACGTGCGCGACTGGCTATACGTGGGCGATCATTGCAGCGCGATCCGCGAAGTGCTCGCGCGCGGCACGCCGGGCGAGACGTACAACGTCGGCGGCTGGAACGAGAAGAAGAATCTCGAGGTCGTGCACACGCTGTGCGATCTGCTCGACACGCTGCGTCCGGAGGCGGCCGGCTCGTATCGCGACCAGATCACCTATGTGACCGATCGTCCGGGTCACGACCGCCGTTATGCGATCGACGCCCGCAAGCTCGAGCGTGAACTGGGCTGGAAGCCGGCGGAAACATTCGAGACGGGTCTCGCCAAAACGGTCCAGTGGTATCTCGACAACCAGCAATGGGTCGACGAAGTCGCTTCGGGCGAATACCGGAAGTGGGTTGAGACCAACTACGCGCAGCGCGCGTAAAGGCACGGCAATGGCGCGCAAAGGCATTATTCTCGCGGGCGGCTCGGGCACCCGCCTGTATCCGATCACGCACGTCGTCTCCAAGCAACTGCTGCCGGTGTACGACAAGCCGATGATCTACTACCCGCTGTCCACGCTGATGGTGGCGGGCATTCGCGACGTGCTGATCATCTCCACGCCGCAGGACACGCCGCGCTTCGAAGCCATGCTCGGCGACGGCAGCCAGTGGGGCATGAATATCCAGTACGCGGTGCAGCCGTCGCCGGATGGGCTCGCGCAGGCGTTCATCATCGGCCGCGAGTTCGTGAAGAACGACCCGTCGGCGCTGATTCTGGGCGACAACATCTTCTACGGTCACGATCTCGCCAAGCAGCTCGAACGCGCGAACGATCAGATCGAAGGCGCCACTGTCTTCGCCTATCACGTGCAGGACCCGGAGCGCTACGGCGTGGTCGAATTCGACCAGCAGTTCCGCGCCTTGTCGATCGAAGAGAAGCCGGACAAGCCGCGTTCGAATTATGCGGTCACGGGTCTGTACTTCTACGACAAGCAGGTCTGCGATATCGCCGCCGATATCAAGCCGTCGCCGCGCGGCGAACTCGAAATCACCGACGTGAACTCGCACTATCTCGCGAACGCCGCGCTCACCGTCGAGATCATGGGCCGCGGCTATGCGTGGCTGGACACCGGCACGCACGATTCGCTGATCGAAGCCGCGACCTTCATCGCGACGCTGCAGAAGCGCCAGGGTCTGGTGGTCGCGTGTCCGGAAGAGATCGCGTACCGGCGTCAGTGGATCGACGGCGAGCAGTTGCTCGCGCTCGCCAAGCCGCTCGCCAAGAATGCCTACGGGCAGTACCTGCAAAACATTCTCACGGATCAAGTCGCATGGCCATCCAGGTAACCGCAACCGCGCTGCCCGAAGTCAAGATCATCGAGCCGAAGGTGTTCGGTGACGCGCGCGGCTTCTTCTTCGAGAGCTTCAATGCGCTCGAATTCGCCGAGAAGGTCGAGGCGGGCGTCGAGTTCGTGCAGGACAATCATTCGCGTTCGGCGAAGGGCGTGCTGCGCGGTCTGCACTATCAGATCCAGCATGCGCAGGGCAAGCTCGTGCGCGTGGTCGAGGGCGAGGTGTTCGACGTGGCTGTCGACATCCGCAGGAGTTCGCCGAACTTCGGCAAGTGGGTCGGCGTGACGCTGTCGGTCGAGAACCATCGGCAGCTGTGGGTGCCGCCCGGTTTCGCACACGGCTTCGTCGTGCTGTCGGAGTCGGCGCAGTTCCTCTACAAGACCACGGATTACTGGTTTCCCGAGCACGAGCGCAGCATCATCTGGAACGATCCGGCGATCGGCATTGAATGGCCGATTGACTTCGAGCCGCTGCTCGCGGCCAAAGATGCGGCGGGCAAGCGCTTGGCCGACGCCGAAGTCTTCGCATAAGAGAATCGCATGAGCGCACACGACGCGAAACGGACCATCCTCGTCACCGGCGTCAATGGCCAGGTCGGCTATGAGCTTGCGCGCACGCTGCAAGGGCTCGGCAATGTGGTCGCGGTCGACCGCTCGCGGCTCGATCTGTCGAATCTCGATCAGATTCGCGCGGTGGTGCGCGAGTTGCGTCCCGCGTTGATCGTCAATCCGGCCGCTTACACAGCGGTCGATAAGGCCGAAGAAGAGCGCGAGCTCGCGATGCGCGTGAACGGCGAAGCGCCGGGCGTGCTCGCCGAGGAAGCGAAAAAGCTCGGCGCCGCGCTGATCCACTATTCGACCGACTACGTGTTCAACGGCACGAAAGAAGGCGCGTACGTCGAGGACGATCCGACCGATCCGCAGAACGTGTACGGCCGCAGCAAGCTCGCGGGCGAGCTGGCGATCGCGGCAACCGGCGTCGATCACCTCGTGTTGCGCACGAGCTGGGTGTACGGCACGCGCGGCAAGAACTTTCTGCTGACCATGCTGCGTCTCGGCGCCGACCGCCCCGAGCTGAAGGTGGTGGCCGACCAGTTCGGCGCGCCCACCTGGTGCAACACCATCGCGACGCTGACCGCGCATGTCTGCGCGCAGTCCTTCGCCGCCGAAGACGGCGCGAAGTGGTGGAGCGAGCGCTCGGGCGTCTATCACCTGTGCGCGGGCGACTCGACGTCGTGGCACGGCTTCGCGTCGGCGATCTTCGAGCTTGCGGATTTACCGAATCGGCCGAACACGCTGCCGATTCCCGCCGCGGAGTATCCGACGCCGGCCAGGCGCCCAGCCAATTCCAGAATGTCGAACGAGAAGCTGGCGCGCGTGTTCGGACTCGCCGCGCCGCATTGGCGCGACGCGCTGAAGCTGTGTTTGACGGACGGTTTTCCAAAGTCCCCGGCGGCGCGCGCCTGAGGTTTGCAAACCCGTGGGCGTTCAAGCGCCGACGGTCCCTGACAATGATGAAAGGGGGCGGCGGTAGAATGTGGCACGACGTGAAGGCGTGCCAGGCGCCGATTCACCGGTCCATGCGCCGTGAATTGCAAACGTGTGCGTCAACCATGCACCAGCCAGTACGGCCGGGTAATAACTACGGTACTGAGAGGGAGCTGTGAGTTTGTTACCGATCATTCTGTGCGGCGGAGCGGGATCGCGGCTCTGGCCGGTCTCGCGCGAATCGCACCCGAAGCCTTTCATCCGTCTCGCGGACGGCGAAAGCCTGCTGCAGAAAGCCTTCCTGCGCGCGGTCGCGTTGCCCGGCGTGAAGGAAGTGCTGACGGTAACCAACCGTGAGCTGTTCTTCAAGACCGAAGACGATTTCCGCGAGGTGAACCGCAAGAACATCGCGACTTCGTTCATTCTCGAACCGTTCGGCCGCAACACGGCCGCGGCGGTCGCCACGGCGGCCTTGCACACGGCGAAGGCGCACGGCCAAGACACGGTGATGCTGGTGCTCGCCGCCGACCACCTGATCGCCGATCAAACCGCGTTCGCGGCAGCGGTGGCGCGTGCGCAGACGCTTGCGCAGGCCGGCAATGTGGTCACCTTCGGCATGCATCCGGACACGCCCGAAACCGGCTACGGCTATATCGAAGCCGATGGAGAGCGGGTCGTGAGCTTCATCGAGAAACCGTCGTTGGAGAAGGCCCGCGAGTATCTGGCGTCGGGCAAGTTCGTGTGGAATTCGGGCATGTTCTGCTTCACCGCCGGCACGATCCTCAAGGAGATGCGCGAGCACTGTCCGGACATTCTCGATGCCGCGGCCGAATGCATGGACAAGTCTCCGTCCGCCGCGGGCAAGACCGGCGCGCAGGTGCGTCTCGAGCCGGGCTGCTTCGGCGCGGTGCCGGAGTTGTCGTTCGACTACGCGGTGATGGAGAAGTGCGAGCACGCGGCGGTCGTGTGCTGCGACCTCGGCTGGACCGACGTCGGGTCGTGGACCGCGCTGTCCGATCTGTCGCCCGCCGATGCGAGCGGCAACCGCGTCGAAGGCGAGGCGCTGCTCGTCGACGTGAAGAACTCGTATCTGCGCAGCGGCGGGCGCCTGATCGGCGCGGTCGGCGTCGACAACCTGATCGTGATCGACACGCCCGACGCGCTGCTCGTCGCGCACAAGGATCGCGCGCAGGACGTGAAGCAGATTTTTACGGAGCTGAAGTCGCGCGGCCACGAGACGTACAAGGTGCATCGCACCGTGCATCGGCCGTGGGGCACGTACTCGGTGCTCGAAGAGGGGCCGCGCTTCAAGATCAAGCGCATCGAGGTGAAGCCGGGCGCGAGCCTGAGCCTGCAGATGCACCATCACCGCAACGAGCATTGGGTCGTGGTGAGCGGCATGGCCAAGGTCGTCAACGGCGAGAGGGAGTTCTTCGTGTCGACCAACGAGTCGACCTACATCCCGGCGGGTCACAGACATCGCCTTGAAAATCCGGGCGTCATCGAGCTCGTGATGATCGAGGTGCAAAGCGGCGAATATCTGGGCGAAGACGACATCGTTCGCTACGAAGACATTTACGGACGTACTTGAGATGGATATCAGCTATATCAACCACTCGGAAGACCTGACACGTCACAACGAGCGCGACGACCTGCTGGTCGGCATGAAGGCGGTGCGGGTTTGGGGCACGCTCGGCTGGCACGACATCCGCCAGCGGTATCGCCGCTCGGTGCTCGGGCCGTTCTGGTTCACGCTCAGCACGATCATCATGGTGGTCGTGCTCGGCGCGTTGTATTCCACGCTGCTGCACCAGGAAATCTCCGACTATCTTCCGTTTCTGGCGGTCGGTCTCGTCGTGTGGGCGTATCTGGCGTCGGTTGCCAACGAGGGCTGCATGGCCTTTATCGGCTCGGCCTATCTGATCAAGCAGATCAGGTTGCCGCTTACCGTGCATGTGTGCCGCATCGCCTGGCGCAACTTCGTGATTTTGCTGCATAGCCTGCCGGTCGTCGTCGTGCTGCTGCTCATCTTCGGTCACTGGCCGGGCTGGGAAATCGTGCTGGTGCCGTTCGCGCTCGTGATCCTGCTGCTCCACGGCGTATGGCTCGGCACCACGCTCGGTGTGCTGTGCGCGCGCTTTCGCGACATTCCGCCGATCGTCACGAACCTGATCCAGGTCGTGTTCTTCTTCACGCCGGTCATGTGGGCGCCGGAAATCCTGAAGGACCGCGCGTGGGTCGCCGAATACAACCCGCTCTATCACCTGATCGAAACGGTGCGCGCGCCGCTCACCGGCCGCCCGACTCACTGGGAGTCGTGGGCGTGGTCGATTGGTCTGCTTATCGTCGGCTTCGCGTTCGCGCAGATCCTGATGAAGCGTTTCCGTAATCGCGTTCCTTACTGGCTTTGATATTGTGAGTTCTTCATCGATTGTCGCTCGTAACATCTCCGTCGAATTTCCGATTTACGAGAACTCGCATCGCTCGCTCAAGAAGGCGGTGCTCAATCTCACGACGGGCGGCCGCATCGGCCATGACGCGGGACGCCATGCGATCGTCCGCGCGATCGACGACCTCAGCTTCACGTTCGGCGAAGGCGAGCGCATCGGCCTGATCGGCCACAACGGCTCGGGCAAGACGACGCTTTTGCGCACGCTGTCGGGCGTCTATGCGCCGGTGCGCGGCGAGTTGAAGGTGCAGGGCAAGATCGCGTCGCTGCTCGACGTGTCGATGGGCCTCGATCCCGACGCGACCGGCTTCGAAAACATCTACCTGCGCGGCATTCTCGACGGGCTGAAGCCCGCGCGCATTCGCAGCAAGATCGACGAGATCGCCGAATTCAGCGAGCTCGGCGACTACCTGAACCTGCCGGTGCGCACCTATTCGAGCGGGATGATGCTGCGCCTCGCGTTCGCGATCTCGACGAGCGTCGAAGCCGACATCCTGATCATGGACGAGTGGCTGAGCGTTGGCGACGCCGAGTTCAGCGTGAAGGCGGCCGAGCGTCTGGAAGGCCTCGTCGGCAAGGCGGCGCTGCTGGTGGTGGCGTCGCACGATCCGAAGCTGGTCGCGCGCGTGTGCACCCGCAAGATCTCGATGGAGCACGGCAAGATGGTGGCCGACGAAGCCGTGCTGCCGCCGGAAAAATCCGACGAGCCGCTCATCAGCCACGCCGCGCAGGTGCCGCACTGAGCACGCGAGCGCGCGGCCGGCTCGCCGCATGGTGCGCTGGCGCCGGGACGCGCGTCGAGCCGCGGCGTGCGGCGGGCGGCGAGCGACGAGCGTCACGCGGGCGCGACGGCGGCAGGCGGACCCACCGGCTATCCGGCTATCCGGCGCCAGGCCGGTCCCGCACTTCAGCAACACCTCGTGGCAGACCCCGAGGCGTAACAAGGTTCGAATTCGATGCGAGCTAATCATCCATTTCTGCGCTACTCCGAATCCCTGCTCGTGCGTCAGCCGTTTCGCACGCTGAAGGGTTTCGCGGGCGGCTATATCGCGTATCCGATTGCGGAGAACGCCGAAAAGCGCGATGTGCGCTCAAAGATCCGCGAGTTGCGCGAGCACTATTCGCTGCCGATGCCGCATCGCCGCCGCATCGCGCTCGAACGGCTCGTCGCGACGCTCGAATTCGCCGGCGCGCAGGTGCCTTACTATCGCGACCTGTTCCAGGCGAGACAGTTCGATCCCGCCAAGGTCAAGGACGACCCTCGCTATCTGGAAGAGCTGCCGTATCTGACCAAGGACATCATCCGCGAGCAGGGGCCGCGTCTGCTGTCGGGACCGCTCGTGGCGGGCCAGCATCACGCGTGCAAGACCGGCGGCTCGACCGGGCTTTCCACGACGATCTACTACGACCAGGAAGGCGCCGATTATTCGTCGGCGGTCACCAACTATTGCCGCGAGCGGATCGGCAAGCTGCGCCATCGCTCGGAGCTGCACTTCGCGTGCCGCTTCCCCGACCAGGTCGTGCCCGAATGGCCGTCGCGCGAAGACTTCAAATGCTTCGCGATGAATCGCAGCAACATCTTCTTCGACCGCATCGACGATCAGGGCCTCGAGGAAATGTGGCGCGTGCTGAAGCGTCGCCGGCCGTATCTCGCCCACTCGCATCCGTCGACGATGTATGCGCTCGCCTGTTACGTGCAGCGCAAGTACGGCGGCGGCAGGGCGTTCCAGGTATTCGAGTCGAGCGGCGAGCTGCTCGAGCCGCACGCGCGCGAGATGATCGCGAAGGCGTTGCGCTGCCGCGTGATCGACCGGTACGGCCTCGCCGAGCTTGGTGTCATGGCCTACGAGCTCGACGGTCACGAAGGCGGCTTCCAGATCCTCGAATCGGAAGGCTGGCCGGAAAGCCGCGTCGCGCCCGACAGCCTCGACGGCGCGCATGAACTCGTGTTCACCGGTTTCCGCAACAGGCTGATGCCGTTGATCCGCTACACGACCGGCGATCTCGCGCGCGTGCAGGAAACGGAGCGGGGCTTCTTCCTGACCGACGTGGTCGGGCGGATACATGACGTCGTGCCGATCAACGGCGTCGCGCATCCGACGCACCATATCCAGGACATGCTCGATCACCGCGTCGGCGGAATCCAGGAATTCCAGATCGATCTGCGCACGACGCCGCCCACGCTGCGCATCGTGCTCGAACCGCACGCCAACGCGGAACAGACGACTGCGAAGCTGCGCCACTTCTGGCAGGACGCGTTCACGATCGCCTACGTCGGCCACAACGATTTCGTGCGGGTGGGCAGCCGGGCCAAATTCCGCCACGTGGTGAGCGCATGATCGGCGTCGCGTTTGCCGACGCGCGCGCCGATGCCGGCCAGTACGTGCTGGCAGCGCTGCGTCGCTCGGTCAGCACAACGCAGGCGCAGGCGATCACGCGCAACATGCTGCACGAGACGCCACCCGACGTCGTGGTCGCCGTCGACGCGCCCGATGCATGGAGCGCGGACCTGATCGCATTCGTCGAGGCGCGGCCGCGCAAGCTGATCGTGTTCGGCCATATGCCGATCGCGCTCGCGAACTATCTGCGCTATCGGCCCGCGGCCCTGCCGCCTGAACTGGCGCAGGCGAGCCGAAGTGCATCGGCGCCTTCGGGCGAGTCGCGCGAAAGCGCGGCGGCGGTGCGTTACGGCGTGCGCGCGCAGACGCTCGGCGGCGCGGCATGGCATCGCCCGTTCGAGCGCTTCGATTTCACGGACGAATGGAACAACCTCGGCTACGGCGCGATTCGCGCCGACGGCTCGATCTGGGCACTCGCGCAGGCGCCCGAAGTACCGGCCGAAGCGGAGCTGGCTTCGGTCGTCGTGAACGGCGAGCGGCAGTTCGCCTACGCGGCGCTGTGGGACGCCGGTGCATCGGGCGTGTTGTGGTTCAACCGGCCGGTCGGCCCGTGCGATTCGTTCGAATGGCGCCTCGTCGAACAGTTTCTGTCGGGCTACCGCTCCGATGCGCTGCCGTGTCAGCCGGTGCTGAGCGAATTGCCGTGGGGCTACGACGCGGCGATCACCTCGCGCCTCGATTGCGACGAGGACGTCGAATCGGCGCGTCCGTTGTGGCAGGCGTACCAGCGTCTCGGCGTGCCGTTCACGCTCGCCGTGCACACTCGGAACCTGCAACGCGGCGGCCAGCACGACATCCTGCGCGAGTTGCTCGCCGACCGGCAGCAGGGCGCGGTGCTGTCGCACACGGCCACGCATTCGCCGAACTGGGGCGGCAGCTACGACACGGCGATCGCGGAAGGCGTGCAATCGGCCGAACTGCTCGAACGCGCGACCGGCGTGCCGGTGCGCTATGCGGTCTCGCCGTTTCACCAGTCGCCGCCGTACGCGCTGCGCGGCCTCGTCGATGCGGGCTACGCTGGCTGCATCGGCGGCATCATCCGCAACGATCCCGAGTTTCTGATCGCGCGCGGCGGCGCGTTGGCCGGTTTGCCGGCGGGTTTCGTCGGCCATAGCCAGCAGTGCATGCTGCACGGCGACTGCATGCTGAAAGAGGGCGATCCGCTCGCGATCTTCAAGCAGGCCTTCGACTACGCGTATGCGACCAACACGCTGTTCGGCTATCTCGACCATCCATTCTCCGAGCGCTACGCGTATGGCTGGTCCGGCGAGGCGGCGCGCATCGACGCGCACGAGCAGTTCATCGCCTACATGCGCGGCAAGGCGCAACGGCCGCTGTTCCTGCACGAGGAAGCCGCGCTCGATTTCCTGCGCTTCAGATCGCTCGCGCAAATCGTCGAACACGACGGCGCATGGCGCGTCGTCACGCCATTTGCCGATACGACGCCGCTCGCGCTCGGCGTCGAGTTCCGCGGCGCTCATACCAAGGTCGAGGCGGGGAAAGCACTGCAATGAAAGTCATGGTGGTGATGGGCACTCGGCCCGAGGTCATCAAGCTTGCGCCGCTCGTGCGAGCGCTGCGCAGCGAGTTCGACACGATCGTCTGCGCGAGCGGACAGCACAAGGACATGGCCGGCCAGGCGCTCGAATATTTCGGCATCGAACCGGACATCACGCTCGAAACGATGCACCCCGGGCAATCGCTGAACGCGCTCGCGTCGCGCCTGATCGCCGCGCTCGATCGAGCGCTCGACGAAACGCGTCCCGACTGGGTGATCGTGCAGGGCGATACGACGACCGCGTTCTGCGCGGGCTTCGCGGCGTTCCAGCGCGGTATCCGCGTCGGACACGTCGAAGCGGGGCTGCGCACCGGCGATCTGGCGAGTCCGTTTCCCGAGGAAGCCAACCGCAGCCTGCTCGGCCGCATCGCGACGCTGCATTTCGCGCCGACCGCGCGGGCGCGTGACAGCCTGCTTGCCGAAGGCGTCGCGGCGCACAAGATCGTCGTGACCGGCAACACGGTCGTCGATGCGATCGGCGAAGTGCGCGCGAGCTGGAGCGTCACGCCGCCCGCGAGTCCGCTGCCCGCATGGCACGGCGCGCAGCAGCACGTGCTGGTCACGTGCCATCGCCGCGAGAATTTCGGCGACGTGCTGCAGGACATTTGCCGCGTGCTGCGCGATCTTTGCCAACGCTATAGCGATTACCGCTGGGTGTTCCCGGTGCATCTGAACCCGGCCGTGCGCGAGCCCGTGCACCGCGAGCTCGACGGCATCCCGAACCTCGCACTGATCGAACCGGTGGACTATCCGACCAGCCTCTACCTGATCAGCGGCAGCGCCGTCGTGGTCAGCGATTCGGGCGGCATCCAGGAAGAAGCGCCGACCTTCGGCGTGCCGGTCGTCGTGATGCGCAATCACACCGAGCGCCGCGAAGGCGTCGATGCCGGTTTCGCGACGCTCGCGGGCCAAAGCGCTGCGAGCATCGAGCGCGCGGTGATCGGCTGGCTCGACGATCCGGCGCGGCGCGCCGCGCTGCGCGATCGTGCGAATCCGTACGGCGACGGGCTGGCGTCGCGGCGCATCGTCGACAGCCTGCGCGGCCGACCGGTCGAGGTGTTCGTTGGCTGACGGCAAGAACCCCGTGCTTCCCGCGCAAGACTGCGTGCTGTTTTCGACCGCCGACTGGGACGAGCCGTACTGGACCAACAAGCAGCACACGGCGAGCATCCTCGCCGCGCGCGGCTGGCGAATCCTGTATGTGGAAAGCGTCGGCTTCCGCTCGCCGAAAGTGGGCAGCGGGCGCGACTGGTCGCGGCTGTGGCGACGCCTGTGGCGCGGCGTGCAGTCGCTCGTGCTCGGGCCGCCGCGCCGCGCCGACAACATCTGGGTGCTGTCGCCGCTGATGGTGCCGGCGGGGCATCATCTGCCGTTCGTGCGCGCGCTGAATCAGGCGATGCTGCGCTTTTCGGTGAACCGCTTCGCGAGGTCGCATCGCTACGGCAAGCCGGTCGTGTGGACCTACCACCCGTACATGCTCGATGCGATCGCGACGCTGCCGCGCGGGCCGCTCGTCTATCACTGCGTCGACGACATCGCGGCGATTCCCGGCGTCGACGTCGATGCGTTCCGCAACGCGCAGCAGGATCTGCTCGGGCGCTGCGAGGCGGTGTTTACGACTGCGCAGTCGTTGAAGGACGTGTGCCTGCCGTTCAACCGCAATACCCATTTCTTCGGCAACGTCGTCGATGAAGCGCACTTCGGCGCGGCGCGCGCCGACGGGCCGCTGCCCGCCGAACTCGCCGCCATCGACGAGCCGCGGCTCGTGTATCACGGCGTGCTGTCGGACTTCAAGGTCGACCTGCCGCTGCTGCTGCATACCGCGCAGGCGCGGCCGCAGTGGCAATGGGTGATCATCGGCGAGGAGCGCGAGGGGCAGCGCAGCGATCTGCTCGCACAGCTCGCGCGTCTGCCGAACGTGCATCTGCTCGGCTACCGGCCATATCGCGTGCTGCCGCAGTATCTGCGCGGCATGCGGGTCGGCGTGCTGCCGACGTTGATCAACGAGTACACGCACTCGATGTTTCCGATGAAGTTCTACGAATATCTCGCGGCCGGTTTGCCGGTCGTATCGACGCCGCTCGATTTCGCGAAGGAGCCGCGCGCGGGCCTCGAAGTGGGCGGCGATGCCGACGCGTTCATCATGGCGATCGAAAAGCAGTTGGCGCGCGGCAAGCTGAACGCGGATGAAGCACGCGCGGCGGTTGGCGACAATACGTGGGAGGCGCGGCTCGACAAGATGCTGGCGATCACTTTCCTCTACCCGCAAGCCGGCGGCAGCAACGCGCAGCAGCACGGCGCGGAGGTGCGCACGTGAGAGTCGTTCATGTGTACCGCACGTACTTCCCGGACCCGCCCGGCGGCCTGCAGGAAGCGATCCGCCAGATTGCGCTAGCGACGCGCGAACGCGGCGTCGAACCGCGCATTCTCACCTTGTCGCCGAGCCCGACCCCGACGGTCGTCGACTATCCCGAAGGGCAGGTGATCCGCGAGAAATCGTGGGCGGCGCCGGCATCGTGCGATCTCGGGGGGCCGTGCTCGGTGATCAGGTACCGCGAGATGGCCGACTGGGCCGACGTCGTGCATTTCCACTTTCCGTGGCCGTTCGCCGACGTCTTGCATCTGCTCGGACGCACGAAAAAGCCGACGGTGATGACGTATCACTCCGACATCGTGCGGCAAAAGCTGCTTGGCGCGGTCTATGGACCGCTGATGCGGCGCACGCTGCGTAGCATGTCCGCGGTGGTGGCGACGTCTCCCGCCTATGCGCGGACCAGCGAGGCGCTCGCCGCCTGCGTGTCGCCGGAGCGCCTGAAGACGATTCCGCTGGGGATCATCGATTATCGCGACGCGCCGCAGCCGGCCGATGCGCAGCGCAATCTCGCGAGCCGGCTCGGTCTCGAACCGGATGAGCCGTATTTTCTGGCGCTCGGCGTGTTGCGCTATTACAAGGGGCTACATACGCTCGTCGAGGCTGCGCGGCACGTGCAGGCGAAAATCGTCATCGCGGGCTCGGGACCGGAGCGCGAGCGGCTCGCTGCATTGGCGCGCGAGCATGGCGCGAGCAACGTGGTGTTCGCCGGGCAGGTTACCCATGACGAAAAGGTCGCGCTGCTCAAGGGCTGTCGCGCGATGGTGCTGCCCTCGCATTTGCGCTCGGAAGCGTTCGGGATGGTGCTGGTCGAGGCGGCGATGTTCGGCAAGCCGATGGTGTGCTGTGAAGTCGGCTCCGGAACGTCGTTCGTCAACGAGGATGGCGTGACGGGATTCGTCGTGCCGCCCGAGGCGCCGCAGCCGCTGGCCGCCGCCATCAACCGGCTGGCGCTCGACGAAGCGCTGGCGTGCCGCATGGGCGCGGCGGCGCGGGAGCGGTATGAGCGATTGTTTTCGGGTGCAGCGTTGGGCAGCGCATATAAATCGCTGTATGAACAGGTATTGTCTTCCTGAATCGTTAATTACTTTCTCTTTTCTTCTGTTAAAAGAGGGTGCGGCACCGCTCCGATGGGCCGCAACCGCCTTGCGCATCGGATGTTGTAGTATTTGCGCAGCCTGGACCAAGGCGTCGATCGTCTCGTCCAGTTCCTACTTTGCGCAGTCAAATTTCCTAATGTGCCATCGTTTTCTCACCCAATTTTCCGGCAGCGGTGAATGCAATGAGCTGTAAGCCTCTCGTGGTAGACCTCGACGGAACACTGATTCGTTCGGATGTGCTGATCGAATGCGGCTTTGCTTTTACCCGTTCTGCCCCGCATCGTTTTTATGAGCCGCTTCTGTGGCTCATGCGCGAGGGCAAAGCCGGGCTCAAAGCGCGCCTCGCCGCGGCGACCAATATCGATGTCACCGTTCTGCCCTACGACCCCGCGGTAATCGAGTGGCTTAAAGAGGAGCGAGCCGCGGGGCGCACACTCGTCCTCGCGACCGCGAGTCACGAGCGCTACGCGAAGGCGATTGCCGAGCACCTGGGACTCTTCGATAGGACTTTCGCGACCGATGGCGTCACCAACCTGTCCGCGCATCGCAAGCGCGACGTATTGGTTGCGGAGTTCGGCGAGAAAGGCTTCGACTACGCGGGAAATTCGCATGACGATGTGGCCGTATGGGCCGCCGCGGAGCGCGCGTACGTGGTCAATCCGTCGAATGGTGTGGAGCGCACGGCGCGCAAGCAAGGCAACGTCGCGCGGGTGATCGATGGGCGCGCCGGGTGGTTGAAGCCGTGGGCGAAGTCCTTGCGGCTACATCAGTGGCTGAAAAATCTGCTGATTTTCGTTCCATTGCTGGCGGCGCATCAAGCGTCGGATCCGGCCTTGCTGCTGTCGGCGGCGCTGGCCTTTCTTGCATTCGGTATGTGCGCGTCGAGCGTCTATCTGCTCAATGACCTGCTCGATCTCGAAGACGATCGGCATCACCCGACAAAGCGCAAACGTCCGCTCGCTTCCGGCTCGTTACCTCTCGCCTGGGGGGCGGCGCTCTTTCCTGTGCTCCTTGTGATGGGCGGGTCGATTGCGTGGTTCCTCCTGCCTCACAAGTTCGCGCTGACACTGCTGGGGTATTACGTACTGACGCTCGCCTATTCTTTTCATCTCAAGCGGCGGGTGATGGTGGACGTGGTCGTATTGGCCTCGCTCTATACCACCCGGATAATCGCCGGCGCCGCGGCGATCGATGCCAAACTCACATTCTGGCTGCTCGCTTTTTCGATGTTCGTTTTTCTTAGCCTCGCGCTCGTCAAGCGCTATGCGGAACTGCATGCGCTGCAGGAGCGCGGCCTCGCGAAGTCGCGCGGAAGAGGCTATGTGGCAAGCGATCTGTCGCTGATCTCGTCGCTTGGGGCCGCCTCGGGCTATCTTTCCGTGCTGGTTCTCGCGCTTTACATCCAGGACAGCAATACCACGAGCCTGTACCGGCATCCGCAATTCATCTGGCTTGCCTGTCCCCTGCTGCTCTACTGGGTGAGCCGGACGTGGGTCCTCGCGCATCGCGGACAGATGCATGACGATCCGATCGTGTACGCGGCGAAGGACCGCGTCAGCTGGGTAGTCTTCGGGCTGTGCGGCATCGTCTTCTGGATGGCGATCTAGCTGATGCCGAAAGTCTATTCCTGGGGGCGCTATCCGTACGCGCCACAAGATGCGCATCCGATCGCATGGCGCGATTCAGCCGCCGCGGTCTGGCGCGAGGCAGGCAACGAGGGGCGCACGACGCTCGCATTCGGCAATGGACGCAGCTATGGCGACAGTTGCCTCGCTGCCTCGGGCAACGTGATCCAGACGCTGCCGATGGATCGCCTGATTTCGGCCGATTGGGACAACGGCATCTTGCGCGCCGAGCCTGGTATGACGCTCGGGCAAATTCTCGATGTGGTGATCCCACGCGGCTGGATGCTGCCGGTCACGCCTGGCACCAAGTACGCGACCCTCGGCGGCGCGATCGCCAACGACGTGCACGGCAAGAATCATCACGTACGCGGCACGTTCGGCCGGCATGTGCGGCGCTTTGGTCTATTGCGCAGCGATGGCACGCAGTTCGAATGCGCACCGGACACGAACGCCGAGTTCTTCGCGGCGACGATCGGTGGCCTCGGCATGACCGGACTCATCACCTGGGCGGAGATCCAGTTGATGCCGATCAGATCGAGCATGCTCGACGTGACCAGCATCCGGTTTGCCAATCTCGACGAATTCTTCGCGCTTTCCGAACGGCTCGATCCACTGCATGAATACAGCGTGGCGTGGGTCGACTGTCAGAGCCGCGATGCCGCGCTTGGCCGGGGTATTTTCATGGTCGGCGACCACGCGCGCACTGGAGGGCTCGAGGTTGCACGCCGGAAGACGCGCACAGTACCGTTCACCTCGCCGATACCGGTGTTCAACCGGCTGACATTGCGCGCGTTCAACGAGTTGTATTACAGGCGGCAACGCGCCGACACGGTGCGCTCTTGCGTCAGCTACGACGCCTACTTTTACCCGCTCGACAGCCTGCTTGAATGGAATCGCATTTACGGTCGAGCGGGTTTTCAGCAGTATCAGTGTGTGCTGCCGGCACCGGTCGCGCGCGATGCTACCCGCGCCATTCTCGAGGCGATCGCCCTTAGCGGCACCGGCTCGATACTCGCGGTGCTCAAGCGCTGCGGCGATCTTCGATCGCCTGGCTTGCTGTCCTTTCCGCTGGAGGGGACCTCGCTTGCCCTCGATTTCCCGCAGCGCGACGCATCGAACCGCAAGCTGTTTGAGCGGCTCGATGCGATCGTGCGCGAGGGCGGTGGCCGCATGTATCCGGCTAAGGACGCCCATATGACGGGCGAGGATTTTCGCGCCGCCTATCCACAGTGGCAGCAGATCGAAGCGCTGCGTGATCCGGCTTTGCTGTCACGCTTTTGGGAACGAACCACTCGAGTATGAAAAATATCGTTATCGTAGGTGCCACGTCGGCGATCGCCATGGCTTGTGCGCGGCAGTGGGTTAAGCAGGGCGCGCGTTTCTTTCTCGTCGCGCGTAATGCGGACCGTTTGCAGCAGGTCGCGGACGATCTTACGGCGCGCGGCGCGCAGGCCGTGCTGTGCCACCAGATGGACATCGATCAGCTTGGCGATCACGCGGCCATGATGCAGCGCTGCGTCACCGAACTCGGCGCGGTGGACATCGTGCTGGTCGCACCCGGGACGTTGCCCGATCAGGGGGGGTGTCAGCACGACGTCGACGTTGCGGTGCGCGAGTTCAACACCAACGCGGTGTCGGTCATTGCACTGCTGACGCGCGTTGCGAACTTGATCGAAGCGCAGCGCGGCGGCACGATTGCGGTAATTTCCTCAGTTGCCGGTGATCGCGGACGCCAGTCGAACTATCTGTACGGCAGCGCGAAAGCGGCCTTGTCGGCATTCTGCGAGGGCTTGCGCGCGCGCCTGTTCAAGGTGGGCGCCCATGTCGTGACGATCAAGCCGGGCTTCGTCGCGACGCCGATGACGGCGGGCTTGCCCTTGCCAGGACCGCTCGTGGCGACGCCGGACAGGGTGGCCGGCGATATCGTGCGAGCGGTCGAGAAGGGCAGGGACGTCGTTTATACACCCTGGTTCTGGTCGGGCATCATGCTGATCATCCGCTCCATTCCGGGCCGTGTGTTCAAGCGGCTGTCGCTGTAATGGGCAGCATGCCGCGCCGCGGCCGGTGGTCGATTCTTCTTTCCTGACACGGTGGTCCTTCTCGTGAACTCCCCTGCAGCCTCGATGAGCGCGTCGCGCCTCGTTATCTTTTACTCGCTATTCGCGGGGCTTTCGATTCTCGCCAATATCGGTTTTCAGAAGGTCTCGCTGCTGGTGTATTCCGGTGCGTTCAGCGTGCCGTTATCGGTCGTCGTTGGGACAGGCGTAGGGCTCGTGGTGAAGTTCATGCTCGACAAGATCTGGATCTTTCGCTATCGCCATCGCGACCTCTCGCATGGCATCAAGAGCTTTATGCTCTACACCGTGATGGGGCTCGCTACCACGGCGATTTTCTGGGGCTTCGAATTCGGTGCCGATGCGATTTATCATTCGGAGCCTGCACGGTTCATGGGCGGGGTGACTGGGCTCGTGATCGGTTACATCGTTAAATATCGGCTCGACAAGGAGTTCGTGTTTGCCTGATGCGAGTAATGCATTCATTCTTGAGAGTTGCGCGAAAGCAATATCGGCGAATGGCATGCGCGAAAGGGTGGGGCACGGCCACCCTATCCTTGGGCACTCTTCCTGCGTTCAGTCTTTCTGCACATCTCCCGGAACACTACCTCAGCCGATTCCAAGCGCGGCTCGCCCGCTGATCGCGTTGGCCGCGGATGAAGGCCGTAGCGCCCGTCCTTCGCGCCACCCGAAATGCTGATAGTGCGAACCCGGATCCACGCCTGCTTCGGCGACATCAGGATTGGCTGCGAGATATTCGCGCGGATCGAAGTTCGGTGGTAGCGTCACCGGCTCATCGGGATCGAACTCGCTGTGCTCTCCACATATGCGACGTGGGCGCTTCACGACGTCCTGCCGGGCCCGCAATTCCTCGAGCTTGCGGCGCGCGCGCCCGAACGGCACTTCCGGCGTTGCATCGCTGGCCGATTGCGCCATTCGCCGCCAGCTCTCGGCAATGTATTGCGGATCGCGTGAGCGTCTCATGACGACCGAAAACTCGATATCGTTGCGAAGCGTGTCGTGAAAGTCTTCACATGCGAAATCGATCAGTTCCATTTCGCAAAGATCGGCAATCAGTTTCGCAAACGAGCGCGGCGTGAACACCCAGCAGTGAACATCGTGATACGTGCCGTTTTCATACGCATCGCGCGCGAGATGCAGCGCGCCTCGCCATGTGTGATGCCGTCTGACCGAGTGGGGGTCGATCCGCTTTTGCCACGCTTCCAGGGTCGAGACATCGGCGGCTGACAGACAGTGATCGAGCAGCGAGTAGGGCTGCGGTACCCGTGCACGGGCGATATAGCTTGCCAGCACTTCGGGCAGGCGGCTTTCGCGGCGGAAATAATCGAAGGTGTAGCGCCGGTCGGGAACCACGAGACGCACCTCGCCGGTCGGTTTGAGGACCGCCGCAAGTTCTCTGAGCCACGTCACCAGATCGGGAACGTGCTCGACGACGTGAGACGCCACCACGTAGTCGACATAGCGGCCGCCGATTGCTTCATGCAGCGTGTTGCGGCCCCACACCGCATCCACATTGACGATCTCGTTGATGTCGAGATGAGGATCGTCCTTGTACTTCTGGCGCAGGTGCGGTGTGTCCGTATGGTCGACGTAAATGATCTCGCCGCCATCGCTGCGTCGCACGAGAGGCCAGCACAGCGGGCCTATTTCGACGCCGACGCTTTCCCTGACGTTCAGTCCGTTCAGCAGCCGGCAACGCCGCTTATCTCGAATTTCGTCGATGCTGAGAGCATTGTCTTCCTTTGCCATGTTCCCTCCTCGTATTGGACGGCACAGCTTCAAGTGATGACCGACGTTCACCGCATTGCGCGAGCGCGCCTACACCGTCAGGTATGCATCTGCACCTTGATAAAGTCTGAGTTCCTGTCGCTGGCCAGCCGGCAGGCCTCGTCAATGCCGTCGAGACGCAGGTCGTGCGTGAGCATCGCGCGCAGCGTATCGCGCTTGCGCGCGAGCAGAACGATCGCGTTCGTCGAAGTCATCTATCAATCTCGTCGAAACAAGAAAGCGTATGTGTGTGGGCGCCTAGCCTTTCTTCCGGATCCAGAAGCTCGCGCCGGGATTACGCATGAAGAGCGGCATCCGCGCGTTCATCAGGTCGGCGTGGAAGTGGCCCATGAACGTGTTCATCAGGACAATCTCGAACGTGCTGTTGTACTGAAGGAATGCGCGCAGCAGATAGGCTTCGTTCCACGCGCGGCCTTCGTAGACCCACTGCGGCGGGTATTCGAGCGGCAGGAACACGTCGTGAAAGTGCAAGTGCACGCCGGGCGCGAGGATCGGCAGTATTTCGAAGACGATGCGGTTGACGTCGCTGCCGATCTTGCTCACGTGCGAGGAGTCGACGAACAGGATGTCGTTCGCTTCGAGCTCCGCGAATACCGACAGGTCGACGTCCTGGGCGCGCGCCTTCACGATCCTCGAGGTGACCTTGTCCTTCTCGGTCAGCAACGACAGCAGGCGTTCGTTGTTCGGCTCGACGAAGGTGCACTGGATCCGGCCGTCGAAGAACAGGTCGTTGGTGTCGAGCGAAACGGCGGACGAGAAGCCCGAGCCGATCTCGACGATGCGGCGCGGCCGCAGGTGGCGAATCATGCAGTACAGCGAAGTCGCGTCGCCATACGAGAACATTACGTTTTCGAAGTAGAAGCGCAGGCCGTCTTTCTTGTGCGGCTCGAACGGCATCTCGCCATAGTACTTGTTGGCGAACTCTCCGACGAGCCGCACTTGCGCCTCTTCGTTGAACTCGATGCCGGGCAGCGTGCGCGAAATGTTGCCGAACAGGCGTGCTTCGTCCTGCTTGATGTCGGAGATCGATGGAATCGGCGAATAATAGTGGCCAGGCGGCACGTCGCCAAGATTCGAAAAATGCGGCATGTTGACCTGAAGCGCATCGCGATACTTGTCCCGTTCAGCGATCAGTTCTGCAATCTCGGGATGCTGCGCGGCAAGTGAATCGAGAAGTTCGGGCGATGCCGACATCTTGTGTCTCCTGTTTGGAGGAATAGACGGAACCCATCACTGAAAAACGCACCGATTACGGCATGCTGACTGGCGCGGCCTTATCCCGGGCTGGCAAGTCTATCGTACCGCCAGTATTCTGCACGTCCAATATCGTTTGATGTCCGGCATGAATCGGCATTTACCGTTGCTTACAAATTATTCGTCGTAGCAATTGTTGCCGTCGCGAGTTCGACATATAGCGCTTGCTCCGCTTCGCGCGCATCGCGCGCGCACGCGGCAATTGGGCGGGTGAAACGGCGCGGCGGGCCACTGCATTTGTAAGCTACATGAAGTTACAAAAGCCACGGACACCGTGCTCGCCGTGTTGCTGGAGCGGTCGTTTGCGCTCCGATTTGGCGTAAAATCAGCCGCCTGCCCATAACGGTCCGCGGCTGTTTCATAGGTGGAGCGCAGGCGTGCATTCCGCACCGTCCGGCGGACGGTAGGAGCGCCCACAATACGGGACGATTCGGGACGGGGCCCGCAACATGCATTTCAAGATTCTCCTGACCACTCACAGTACCGCGTTCATGAGGAGCGGTGGTGGCGAGTCTGAACTCGTGCAAGTCGCCGGACTTTTCAACGATTCGGGTGTGCGGGCCGACATCTACGGCATTCGCAGCCGGCCGCCACGCTCTTATAACGCGGTGATGCACTTTTCCGATCGTGCGGACGGCGAAGCAATCATTCGCGAAACGGTGAGTCAAGGTGAGAAGCTGTTCCCGTGGCCGAACGTCTGGTGGTTGAATGCGCCCGCTGCGGCGGAGATCGGCCGCATCGAGACGCTCGTGAAGAGCGCCGAGCGGCTGCTCTACACCACCTCACCCGCCCGCATCCGCCCGGCCGAACACCGCCAATGTATCCAGGACACGACGGAACCGAACTCCAACGGGCAGGCCTTCGCCGGGCGGACCGCTGTCCCGCGAAGCCCGGCGCGGTATGTCCACCCACGCGACCTATGCGGTGACGCCACCGCGCGAGCCGATGGGGCTACCGGAGCTTGGGTGTGGGTGCGCGAATTGAAGGATGCCGACGGTGTGCGCGGTGGCGTCAGGTTTGCGCGCCGGGCCGGACATGAATGACTGATGTGTAATGAGGCGGGCTGAACCCATTCCTGACAACGAAGTTGAACGCATTCAGGGAGTCGCACGTATTGCGCACAGGCTGCACTTCAAATCGCGAACCGAGTTCGAGAATTTCGCGCAGTACTCGGATGCCGGCGGAGCAGTCTGCAGGAAGGGCATCCCGGCCGGTTTTTCGACGGCATGCGCCGCCCGCCAGAACGGCGCGTGATAGAGTTTGTGGTCTGCGATTTGATTAAAGTCTGTACGCGCTGGTTTCTGTTTTCAACGCGCCAAAATCGCCTTTTTACGACTGTGAGTTAATATGATCATTGGTGCAACACGGGTTATTGCGCTGTTCCTTGTATACGGCCGCACTTATGCTGACGAGGGACTGTCGCACATCCGCAAGATGGTCGAGCGAATGCTGCCCAACGCAAAGTTACAAATTATCATCATCGACAACAAGATCGATCAGCCTTTCGAGAATATGGACGGTCCCATATGGGAGGTCGCTGGTGACAACACGCTCGGGGAGTTCACCGGCTGGGATCACGGGTACCAGTTTGCAAAGCGAGTGCTCGATCTGAACGCCGATGATCTCATCCTGTTTGCCAACGACACTTTTTTCCGACGGAACTATCGTGACGGTGGTGTCAGCTACATGGACTTCTTTGAGCGCTCAATCGTCGAAGGTCACGATCTGACGAGAGAATGCATTGGCTATCTCGACGATTTCCCACGCAGCGTGGAATTGATGGGCATTCGCTATACGAGCTGGATCAGAAGCAACATATTCTTTTTGCCATTCAACGTTTGCGAGAATCTGGGGAAATTGACCTTTCCGTTGCCCGAAGAGGAGATTTTCGCATCGGATTATCATACCTTTTGGGGAGATACACGAAAAATCTCGGATAACTGGAAAGCCTATATCAGTAGCTGGCTCTTTGGTTACGTAGATCCGAAATTTCCGGAGTATCAGCTTCACTGGCATAGCGCAAGGAAGCCTGACGCCGAGAATTTCGCATTTTTCAAACGAAAAGCGCGCGCGATTCTGTCGGAGCATTACCTGACGGCGCGCCTGCATGCTGCCGGCATTCCAATCATCGATACGAACCTGTTTCCACGCTTATCGGATCGCCACACAGCGCCTTACTACAACTAATGCAGGCACGTCGGGAGCCTGTCGCACCCCGAGCAGCGGATTGGGGCCTACGCAATGACCCGTCTCCTGCTGGGGCAGCCACTTGTCTAGTCATGTGGCCGGCATGACTGGCGGATCCTGTATAGTGGTTCTCGACCGCGCGGTATAACGGCATGGCCACGCCCTTGCGTTACAGCGCAAACGGTTCAACCTGATTCACGGCATTCGGGCAAGTACACACGTATGGATAATCCAAGACTTCTGATCACTACATACTACAGTGCCTTTTTGAACCCCGGTGGCGGAGAAACTGAACTGCAGACGCTGATCGAAGGCCTGCGGATGTCAGGCATCGATGCCGATCTTTACGGGCCATCAAGCCGCCCGCTATCGTCGTATTCGTCCGTGTTGCACTTCTCGGTGCAAGCGGATGGACTTGCCATGCTACAAAGGGCCAAGTCGCAGCAAAAAAGGATTTTCCTGTGGCCCAATCTTTGGTGGAACGGCCCGCCCAACGCGGAAGAGCGTCGACTGGTCGCTGATTTTTTCGAACTTTCGGACAAGATCATTTTCAAATCTCAATCTGAGATTGAAAATATTCGACAATACGCGCCCGTCAACGAGGAGCAGATTCTCCACATTCCGGCTCCTGTCAACCCGAAATTCCTCAATGCATCGAATCCGGGCATCTTCAAGCGAATGTATAACCTCGATAAGTACGTGCTGTGGGTAGGTGTACTCAATCGAACCAAGAATCAACTGACCGCGATAAAAGCGTTGAGAAGCCTGGACGTTCCAGTCGTCTTCATTGGATATCCGAACGACAAGGAATATTTCGATGAGTGCCGTGCAGTAGCGCCGAAGCATTTTCTTTTTATACCGCAGATGCCGCCGGCCTCGGAAATTCTCTGCTCGGCAGTGCAAAGCTGCGCGCTGTTCCTGGAGGTTCCGCTGGAACCGCCCGGAACATCGGCTCTTGAGGCCGCGCTGGCCGGACGTCCATTGGTATTGTCCGAGGGCCCGTGGACCAGCGAGCACATGGGCACGCGCGCGCGCACTGTCGATCCGCACGACGAAGGCGCTATTCTCGAGGTCGTCAAGGATGCGCTGAGATCGCCGACACAGAGTGAGGCGCTGTCAAAAGAAATCTCACGGTACCATCTGACTCCGCGTCCCCTCGTGCCCTTGGTCGAGTTGATCAAGCGCAGCGCGCGTTGAGGTCTGGATGCACGTTATGAATCACTCTGCGCCAGTGGACGGTGTCACATTCGACTTCTCAGTTGTCGTTCCCTGCCACAACGAAAGCGGTTATATCGAGAACCTGCTGCACGATCTTTCGGTACAGACAGTCGGCACTGAAAGCTTCGAGGTCGTCGTGGTCGACAACAATTCCTCGGACAACACCAACGAGGTTGTGTGGGATTTTGCGTGTCGCGCACGGAACGTGAACGTCCGTCTGGTGCACGAATACGAACCAGGTGTTTCGTATGCACGCAACTCGGGAGCACGAGGCGCGAAGGGTACAACATTGATCTTCCTCGATGCGGACAACCGCGTCGCGCCGACCTTTCTCTCGGACGTTGCGTACACGATGCATACGAAGAATAGTGTCGCAGGTACGATCCGGACCATGCCGGACGTCGCGCGAGCCGGTGCGTTATGTGTATTCTGGATCCTCGAGTTCATCAAAATCTTTTTGGGCCGGCCTTTCGGAAAAAGTTATGTTCAGAGGCGACTGTATGAGGACAGTCAAGGCTATAACGAACGGATCGTTCTTGGGGAAAATCTCGATTTTCTGATTCGCGTGAAGGCGCTCGTCAAAAAGGAAGGACGAGTATTCGGGCACATCCGGCATCCAATCTACTGCTCGTTGAGACGGTTCAACTCGCAAGGCTATGTGCGCGTGTTGATGCCATGGTTCGCCGCCTATTGCGGGCTGTTCCACCTGAAGTATCAGACAATGACTTCGATCAAAGGTCAGAACACCAGCTAGACCGATCTGACACATAGCCGTCGATTGCGGGAAAGCAGTCAATCGACATGATGGAGACGATCGTTTTTTAAGGCTGGTGAAGCGTTGCTCCGACCGTGTGTTCTGTTGCCTTGTTAGACCTGAAAGATCATGTGCTTGAGGGAGCCAAAATGAACAAAGTTGCAGTGGTAACCGGCGGGAACAGGGGGCTGGGGCTCGCAGCGACCAGGCAACTGGCGGAACTCGGTTATTTGACAGTTATCGGCTCGCGTGATGTCAACGCCGGAGCAGGAGTTGCTGGTGCGTTTCGTTCCGAGCAGCTCGCCGTATATGCATCGCAACTCGACATCTCCGACTCCCGAAGTGTCGATGCTTTCTTCGAACACGTGATTGAAGAATACGGTCGCGTCGATATTCTGCTAAACAGCGCAGGCGTCTATCTGGAGGGAGCGAAGGGATTTCGCGAGATTGACGAAGCGACCCTGCTGGAATCAATCAACGTTAATACGATTGGCGCATGGCGAACTTGCAAAGCGGTTGCTCCGCACATGATTCGTCAGTCTTACGGGCGAATCGTGAATGTTTCTTCCGGATGGGGCGCCCTTGCGGATATGAATGCCAATGCTGCCGCGTACAGGATTTCGAAGGCCGGACTGAATGCCCTTACCCGAATTGTCGCTGCTGATCTTGCAAAGTATGGCGATATCAAGGTCAATGCAGTGTGCCCGGGTTGGATACGCACGCGAATGGGCGGAGCCGATGCCGAGCTTGACGCCGACGAAGCTGCTACCCATGTCGTGTGGGCAGCTCTCTTTGGTGAAAACGGCCCAACTGGTGGTTTCTTCAAATTTCGGAAGTCAATTGCATGGTGAGCGACGTCAAGGTGCCCCCTTTTTTGGGGACTCCATGACATTCCCCGTGTGAGGGTGCGGATTGTGGGCGAAATGCTCCGCTACATAACTTTGATATAGTCCGCTGAGCAATCTCTGAATGCTCACTAACTCTGGCGAAAAATTACCGGAGAGATCCGCTGCGTCCACAATAGGCATCATCTCGGAAACAATTCTTCGCTCAAAATCTGTTTGGCAGTAGTCCAAAATGTGCTCGTATGGAGCTTGATGACTCGCGATCTGGATCTGCGGGTTCAACGAAAGAAAAGTTGTGAATAGACGTTCAATGATGAATGGGAGAAATGGCGCAGCAGTATAATGAGTCGTTGATTCGAGAACGTCGATTGCAGCACTATCATCCGGATTTTCTTCCAGAAATCGGGCGATCGGCTCTAGCACGCCGCCGACATATGCATCCCAAAATTGGGGCGTCCCCACCCAAAAATTTGAGTAACAGAGGTTACTCGCGTTGTGCCGCGGTACATCGGCAATCTTCCACCCGATTCCGCTGGCATCGAGAAGTGCTTGCGCGCGATCACACAAACCCGGGTGAAACGCTTCACCGTGCATCCAAACATTGAACGAGAAATACGCAGTGGCCGGATACGGATTGAGAATACAAACGGTGGCATCTCTATTGCACCGTACAAATTCAATGAACTGCGAACCGGCCATCAAGGATTTCAATCGGAACTTTGGAGAAAAAATTCCTGAGAACGTGCTCTGACGGTGATCGCCTCGCCGGTAAAAGTCGACAAGAATCTTAAACTCGCGCCACGCCGACAGTGAGTTGCTCTCTATCGTGAGAGGGAGAAAGGCCGGCTCCGACAACTGTTGACCGTCCCGATACAGCGGTTCATAGATCGTTATCATGTTGTGTGTCATGCGAAATTCATCGCGGAACTATGCCGGAGCACGTTCCGCGGGTCAACGGCGAACGGCAGTGGCCATCCGGGTGGTCGCAAGTCGTGAAACATCGCCCTGTACCCTGTAGTTGGACGATCACCACCCAGCCAACGCGAGCGAAACGATCAGGCGTGGACGTCCCCTTACACCATCTGCCACCCTCGCTGCCAAGTCCCTGCGCGTTGTAACGTTTGCGCAGACCCGCCAATCGTAACGCTGAACCCTTCCTGCGCCTCGTCCGGCAGTTGAACAGCAAAGCCACAACGATCAGTTGGATAGCCCGCTGCGGCCACATCTGGCCTCCGCTCGCCAGTCAACGTCATCGCGACCCGTTTTCCCTGCACCCATATCTCGATCGGCACGGGTTTCTCCGGGACAGTCAGGTTCACCGCCCAGCCTAGCACCATGTCGTCCCTCACGACGTCGACGAAACCGTCGAACAGGTCAGCACATTCGCGTCGACGAGACTGAGCGACTTCAATATATGCATCGATCGCGGACAGATCCGACGAGGTGGCAACCTCGCGCACCGTGCGCAAATCGTTTTCGTTGAATCCCAAAACTGTCGACGCCGACCCGTGAATATAGGGATTTTCGAGCGCGTCTATTCGCGCCTGGATCGCACGAACAACTTCGATCGCCCGAGTATAGACATCGCCGTACGACTGCCTCTCCCGCGCGAGCTCATCGCTCACATACTGGTACAACTCATAGTCCAGTTGATTGTCCTCGATAAACTTCTGACGAGCCTGTTCGGACAGCGGTAAACGCTCTTTGGGCACGCCCTCGGTCACATTCGTCCGGATGAAGAACGGTAAACGCATTCCCGTTCTACCGCATAGACGAAGCAAAAAATCGCTCATGTCTTCGCACAGGCCAACCGTCGGGATATGTTGCCGGAGGTGCTCAATTGCGATTTCGAGGCTTTCACGTCGCACGACGCCATGACCGCTCAGCATTTGCACGAACAGGTTCTTGCCGCCGTACGAACCGCTCACCCACTCGTTCAATGAGACTTCACCGCGTTGCGCCAGCGCTTCAACTTCGGAGACCGCCATCCCGCGCGCGACCTCGCCGTTCTTGCCGTTGCGTGCGTACCAGTAGTGCGAGGCCTGCCGACTGAGCGGATTGCGCAAAATGCTGCAATATTCCAACGGCATCTTGAGGCTTCGGTGAATACCAAACGGATAATGGCCGCCGCCGACTCCGCTGGCCAGGAATTGCGCTCGCGTTTCGTCCCAAAATGCACCAGCCCACAAGAAGTTGGTGAATTTATCGCGGTCGAGATTCAGGTCAAAAAAGGATATGACGGTGGAACCACCGCTTTTCGGGGGATGGATAAAAAATACAGGCTTCACTTGCTATTTTTGTCAGATTAAACGATTTCAGTTTACCCCTCACCCGCAAATCCCGTGTAACCAATAATTACAACATGAAAGCCGATAGACCGTCGGTAATCCCATTCCATTGCACACGAGTCAAGGGCGTGCGAGGTGGGGCTGCGCATCCAGGACACGACGGAACTGATTTTCAACGGGCAGGCCATCGTCGGGCTGGGAGCGCTGTCCTACGAAGCGCAGCGCGGTATGCAGGTCCACGCGACCTATGCGGTGACGCCACAGTGGGAGACTTCGACCGGAACGGCAGATAGGGATGTGACGAAGGAGGCGGCGCGATCGGGTTGGATCGCGCCGCTTTGCGTTGATATGCCTCAGCGATCGCGGTGCTGACTATCTCTTCGTAGCGGACACGCCGGCTGCGCTCGCGCGGGAACGCGCGGGCGCGCTCGTCACGACGATACCGGCGCCGACGAAAATGTTGCGCCACGTCTCGTCGCCGGCACGTTGCAGCACGCCGTCGGCGTGCTTGACGAAGGCCGCATCGATCGAACTGCGGCCGTGGGCCTGGCCGAGGCGCTGCATAATCAGCGGTATCCACGCGGCGAGTTCAGCATGGGCGTCGAACACGCAGTCGGGCGGGCAAATCTCCTGAGCGGCCGTGCCGCCGCGCACGAACACCGGCTTGCCGTAGTGCATCGCTTCGAGCACCGGCACGCAGAAGCCTTCGTGACGGCTCATTGCGAGCAGAGCGTTGGTGGATTCGTAGCACTCGAACAGATCGGCGTCGTCGAGCATGCCCTTGAAGTCGACCTGCTCCAGTACGCCGAGACGCCGCGCGTGATTGATCAGAAACTTCAGATAATCGTAGTTCGGTGTGCTGCCGACGATGCTCAGGGTCGCGCCGAAATCACGCTGTTTCAGCAGCGACAGAATTTCGATGCCGTCTTCGATGCGCTTGTGCGGCACCACGCGTCCCACCATCAGCAGATTCGGCTCGTGGCGCTTGCGGCCCTTGCGCGGCCCTTCGCGCTGGAACACGTACATGTCCGGAAAGATCGGCGGCACGATCTTGATCGCCTCCGCGGCGACGATGCCGGCGAGGCTCGCCGCGGTGTTGCGCGAATTCGCGACGACGGCGTCGAAGTCCGCGAGCCGCGGCAGTTGCGCGAGCGCCTTCTCGCACAACTGCGCGGTGCGCGGTTCCAGCGCGCGCAGCAATGGCGGGTCCGTCACCCCATGGAAGTAGCAGATCTTCTTGCAGTCGAGCGCGATGATCCGTTCGAGGTGCGGGTCGAAGATCGAGTAACTGAGCAGGACCACATCGTCGCGGGCGACCTCGTCAAACAACGCGTCAAGCGGGCGCACTCCATTCGTTCCCTCCTCGAAACCGCTTGCATACAGCTCGGCCCTCATGCCGAGACGGTCAGCCATGCGTACGAAACCGATGCAGTGGTTGCCCACCGCATCGCCCGAGAAAATGTCCGGCGCACATACCCGCAGCGTCATTTTGTCTTCGCCTCCGCAATGTCGGTCAAACGTCGCACATACGCGCGTGCGACTGCTTCAACCGAGTAGTCGCGCTCGATGCGTGTTTTCCCCGCCAGTGCGATGCGCTCACGCAGTGGCGCATCGTCGATCATACGTTTGAGCTGCTCTGCCGCGATCGACACATCCGGATCGCACCAGTACTGACCCTCGGCGAACAGGTAGTCGCCGGGCCGCAGCGGCACGAGGTCGCCGTCCACGAGTAAGGCGGTGTCTGGATCGCAGAAGTCGACGTTGCCCGAGAAGTTCGTGACGACGACTGGCTGCCCCAACGCCATCGCCTCGGCGATCACGCGGCCGAAGCCTTCGCTACGGTGCAGCGAAATGTAGGCGTCGCAGCAGGTCATGAAGTCGGTCGAATCCTGACGGCTCAGGCGCTCGGACATGATGTGGATGCGGCTGTCGCCTGCCACGAGTTCGAGCACGGCACGCCACACCGGGTCGTCATCGCGCACGTTCATCGCCTTGATGACGAGCCCGACGCCCGGCGAGCGGTTGCCGAACGCCAGCTTGAACGCCTGTACGCCAGCGAGCGGATTCTTGCGGCTGAGCCACGAGTTGCCGTCGAACATCAGGTAGAACAGGAATTCGTTGGCCGGCAGGCCAAAACGCTCGCGCCTCGGGTCGACCGGCGCGGGCACTTCGACCGCCATCGGCATCTGATAGACCGGCGTGTTGCCGAGCCGGCTGTAGACGCTCGCCACGAAGCGGCTCTGCGCCCAGATTTCGTCGACCATCTGATGCACATTGCCGAACGCGTTCGGCCAGTGGGGCAATTCCCACGGCCATGCGCCGATCTTGTGCGTGGGCGCGTCGATCAGCTTGCGGCCGCCTTCCAGCGCGAGGCGCACCATCTCCGGCGCCGGCAGACAGATCAGGCTGATGTTGTACTTGAGCTCTTCGCTGATCAGATGATCGACCGAGTGTTCGAGTCGCGCGGGTCCCGCCATCGGCGCATTGAGCAGCGTGACCGGCGTCGAGGACAGTTGCAGCACGCGCGCGGCCATGCGCGCGTCTTCGCCGAGACCGAGCACGCCTTGGGGGAAGCCGATGATGTTGACGCCGAAGTCGTAGCCGGCACCTTCGACGCGCGCGTGATAGCGCGCGGGCTCGCGCACGTCGTCATCGGCTTCGTCGTCGGCGGCATCGGCGCTTTCGGCCCAGCGCACCTTCAGCGAGCCGACCAGCGGATATTCGGTCGACGCCCACTCGTTCCACCATTGCACAAGCTGGTCGCGGCCTTGCGCCGTGCTCAGGTCGTACGCTCGACGCAGATCGGGGCGGTCGTTCGCGATCATCGTCAGGAAGCGCGGCAACAGCGTGTCGTCGGCCGGCTGTTCGTCGTCGAATCTCGCGAGCTCTTCAGCGAGATGACTCGGCGACCATTTGACCGCGTAGTACTCGTCGTGTCCGTGCTGGTCCCACCATGAGATGAAGGCGAGCCGCGCGCTGAAGCTGTTCAGATCGAAGGACGCCTGCAGGTCGGGCCGCTCGTTCCAGATCAGCGGCAGGAAGCGCGGCAGCAGCGGCAGCGCGCCGTGCTCGCCGGCTTCCATTCTGAACAGGTTGTCGGGCAACGCCGGCATGACCCAGTGAAGCGCTGGATATTGGTGCTGTCCGTGCTCGATCCACCACGACAGGCACTTGAGTCGCCCGGTGAAGCTGTCGAGCGAGCAGAGTTCCTGCAGATCCTGGCGCTCGCCGTGCAGCAGCCGGAGGAAGCGCGGCACCGGCAGCCAGTCGGTGTGAGTGCCCCATTCGGGCTCGAACATCAGCGCGGGCGTCGAGGGCGGCGCCAGTGTGACCGGGGGGGCTTCGCCCAGATGAGTCGGCGACCATTGGATCGCGTTGTACTCATTGTGCCCGTGCTGCTCCCACCACTCAATGAAGCCGAGCCGCTCGCGGAAGCTCTGCAGATCGAACGACGCCTGCAGGTCGGGCCGCTCGTTCCAGATCAGCAACAAAAAGCGCGGCAGGGGCGGCAGCGCGCCATGCTCGCCGGCTCGCATTTCGAACAGGTTGTCGGGCAGCGCCGGGATCACCCAGTGAAGCGCCGGATACTGATGCTGCCCGTGCTCGATCCACCACGACAGGCACTTCAGGCGCCCGGTGAAGCTGTCGAGCGAGCAGAGTTCCTGCAGGTCCCGGCGCTCGCCGTGCAGCAGCTGCAGGAAGCGCGGCACCGGCAGCCAGTCGGCGTGCGTGCCCCATTCGGGTTCGAACATCACGCCGGGTGTCGTGGGTGGCACCCATTTGATCGAGCGATACTGATGCTGTCCGTGTTCGATCCACCACGAGAGGCAGTTGAGCCGCCCCCGCAGGGATTGCAGATCGAAGGTCGCCTGCAGGTCCGGCCGTTCCTTGTAGATCTCGCACAGGAAGCGCGGCACGTAAGGGCCGCCGTCCGCCGGAGGTGTTTCGGGCTCGAGCATGAAGCCGCCGATCGGCGGCTGTGACCACTTGATGCGCGGATATTCGCGCTGGCCGTGGTCTTCCCACCAGCTGAGCGCGTTGAGCCGCGAGATGAAGCTGTTCAGGTCGAACGCGCTGCGCAGATCGGGCCGCTCGGCCGTGATCAGCGCGAGAAAGCGCGGAAACGGCATCGCGCTGGAGTCGGGCGCGTCGATCGGTTCCAGCAGACCGGGCCACGCGATCGGCGGGTGCCACGTCATGCGCGGGCACGTGATCTGGCCATACTGTTCCCACCAGTCGAGGCTGTTGAGATAGCCGGTCAGCGTGTTCAGGTCGAATGCCCGCGAAAGATCGTCGCGATTGCGCACGATCATGGTCAGCAGCTTCGGCAATTGCAGGCCGGCTTCCTCGATCAGCGTGACGGGCTCGTGCAGCGTCTCGCTCAGATGCTTCGCATCGAGCACGCTCGGCTTGGTCGAGCCGAGCCAGTACGCGACGGCGTCCGGATGACGCTCGATCAGCGTGTCGTTGTCGAGTTGGCGCAGATATTCCAGGTCTTCCTGACGCAGTACCCAGTTGAAATCCGGGTACGTTTCGCGCGCCGACATTTCCCACCAGAAATACAGCGTGACCCGGTCATTCAGCACTTTGGAATTGAAGCGCGCGAGATCGGCTCTGAATTTCATCAGAAAGTAGATCGCGCTCGGCAGGCAGAACAGGTCCCCCGGCGATGGGTGGCGGTACTCCGCCAACCATTCCGTCTTGTTTTTTTTGGTTCCCAGATTAATCAAGATTGGCAATCCTTGAAGGCCAGGCAAAGGAAAAATCGTCGGCAGTCAGTGTCAGATTCGGGGAATAGCAGGGATCGTTCATCAACAGATCTCCCCAGCGCTGTCTGACCAACTCGGATTCCTGGTTGAAGCGGCTGATTTTTTCCGGTGTGTCTTCGGCGCCGCGCGATGCCGATTCGTGATGATAAAGCTCAGCGTAAGGCGTCCACACATTGCGATAACCCGCTTGGCGCACGCGCAGGCAAAAATCGATGTCGTTGTAAGCGACGTGTAACTGCTCGTCGAGGCCGCCGACTTCCTTGTAGATCGATTGGCGGATCAGCAGGCACGCGGCGGTCACCGCGCACATCGCGTTGCGCAGACGCGCGCGCGCGAAGTAGCCGGGGTGCGAATTCGGAAAATGCTTGTGCGCATGGCTCCCGATACCGCCGACGCCGAGCACGACGCCGCCATGCTGGATCGTGTCGTCCGGATACATCAGTTTCGCGCCGACCGCGCCGACGTTCGCCTGCAGCGCGACCGACACCATTTCCTCGAGCCAGTCGGCGTTGATCACTTCGATGTCGTTGTTCATCAGGCAGACGAAGTCCGCTGTGCTCGCGAGCGCGACGCGGTTGTTCAGCGCCGAGTAGTTGAACGGCGAGTCGTCGCGCACGACCTTGATGCGCTCGTCCTGTTGCAGGCGCGCGAACAGGTCGTGCGTTTCCTGCTTGACCGAGCCGTTGTCAATGATCGTGATGCGGAAGTTCGGGTAGCTCGATTTGTGCCGAACCGATTCCACGCATTGCTCGACGAGACCCGCGGAATCGCGCGTCGGAATGATGATTTCCACCGACGGCAGCACCTCGGGCAGGTCGTACACGACCTTGTTGAACGCGTCGGTCCCTGGCGCATGCTCGGTGTGCGCGTTGATCTTGTTGCGCGCGAGGTGTTCGTCGATCGCGCGCATTGCCGCGATATGCGCATACGGCTTGGCTTCATGACCGGAGGCCGTGCTTTCGGGAATCATGCGCCAGTGGTACAGCGCGCGCGGCACGTGATAGACGCTGTGATGACCCGCGCGGTCGATCACGCGCAGCGCGAGGTCGTAGTCCTGCGAGCCCTCGAAGCCGGTCCTGAAGCCGCCGACCTCCTTCATGATCGAAGTCCTGTACACGCCGAAATGCGAGATCATGTTCTGGCTCAGGAACAGATCGTAGTTGAAGTCGCATTTGAAGTACGGGTCCGAGCGGACCCCGTCGATCGAGATCTTGTCTTCGTCACTGTAGATCAGCGCCGCGTCCGGATGCGCGTTGATCAGCTCCGCGACGCAGTAGAGCGCGAGCGGATGCAGTTCGTCGTCGTGATCGAGCAGGCCGACGAATTCTCCGACGGCAAGCTCGAGCGCCGTATTGCTTGAGTTGCTGATATGACCGTTCGTCGTGCGGTACGCGACCTTGATGCGCGGATCTTTCGCGACGTAGCTGTCGAGCACCTGCCTGACCTCGGGGTTCGTCGAGCAGTCGTCGGCGATACAGAATTCCCAGTTTTCGTAGACCTGATCGATGACCGAATCGATCGCCATGCGCAACCATCTGGCCGGCGTGTTGTAGGTCGGCATCACGATGCTGATGAGCGGCTGCAGCGCCCAGGTTTTCGAGCGCGCGCGCAGTTGGGGGTATTGCGAGGCGGGCGGCTCGTGCCGCTCGAGCCATTCCTGGTACGTATGGCCGACGGTGGGAGGCGGCGCGGGCTGTGCGCCGCCGTTCCATGACGCCATCCGGCGTGCGCGTTCGAGCAGCTCCGTCGGGCAGTCGGCGTCGTCCACCAGTTCGACGTTGAAGGCGTTGACCGAAAACAGTCCCGAGCGCGCGATCGGATCGAGGCGCAACGGACCGACGAGCGGCGGAAACGCGACGACCTGATCCACCTTGCCTGTCGCGTCGACCACGAGACCGATCGTCGCGTGCTCCGACATGCCCGCGCCCGCATCGAAGTAGATCATGCACGGCGAAGCCGGCATGTCTTCTTTCTCGAGCTCGAACGAAATGCGCGCGGCGCGCCCCGACAGATCTTCCCATCCTGTCAGCTCGAACTGTGGATCGCTATTGGTCGCGTTCCACGCGAATCCCGGACGCGGGGAGGGCTCGACGTTATTCAGGGGACGAAGTTCGAAGTTCTTCATGAGGTTCGTCACGGATTTTGTCATTTCGTCAGCAGGGAATCGTAGAGGTCTTTCAAGGGCGACAGGACGGCCCGCCAGGTCAGATCTTGCGGCTGGAGCACGGACTTGCCGCGCGGTTGCGCGAGCGCGGCATGAATCGACCCGGCAATGCTATCGACGCTGAACGGATCCAGGTAAGCGACATGCTGCGCGAAATATTCTTCGGTAGAGCCAACTTTTGTCACCGCGATGCGCGCGCCCGCGGCATGCGCTTCGAGCGCGGCAAGCCCCGGCGTTTCCAGCGTGCTAGGCAGTACGAACGCTTCGCAGGCCGCGTAGGCGGAGCGCAGCAGCGGCGAAGCGTGGGCAAGCGTGCCCGCGTAGACGACCTGCTCGCCGCCTTCGGCGAAGCACGCCTTCGCGTATTCGGGATCGCGCTGATGGCCGATCAGCACGAGCTTCAACTCGGGGAACGACTTCATCGCACGGATCAGCGCGAGCTGATTCTTGCGCGGCTCGATGTTCCCGACGTTCAGGATAAAGCGTTCCGTGATGCCGGATTTCTGGCGGAACAGATCGGCCGGCACCGGCTCGTAAAAGCTTGGCTCGACGCCATTGAGCACGCTCACGAACTTTTCGCGCGGCAGATCGAAGATGCGCGCGAGCGTTTCGCACTCGATCTCCGAGTTAGCGACCACGCGGTCCGCGAGAGAAAACTGATGATGGATCTCGCCGATGGGATAGAGATGTTTCGTTTCCTCCGTCACCCACAGGCTCGACGACACGACAAGCGGCAAACCCAACTGTTTGACGAAGTTGCACAAGTGCACCGAGCCACCGACGCACGAGAAGAAATGCACCACGTCGTGTTCCAGAAAACGCGGCTTCCATGGATCGAACAGCGTGACATCGACGCCATGAGCGGGCAGATGCTTGTGATACGCAAGCAACTGGATTTCACCGCCGCCTGGGGTATGGAAAGCCATCGGGTAGGTGGCGAACAACACTTTCATATGTAAACAGACCTTGGTCACTCAAACATTTTTTCGTCAGACCAGCAAGTCGACGCAGAGCCATTGCGCGCGACGCGCGGGCTCGGCGGCAACACCAGCAGGTTTCGGGGCATTCACGCGGATACGCGCCGCGCGTTTGCGCGGCCTTCAGGCGGTGGCTTGCCAGTGCGCAGGCCGGGGCCCGGTCGCGCGGCCAGCGAGCAGGCCTGAATGTGCTGTTGTCGAGCACGTCGGATCGATACCACGAATTCCCCATGCGCGAATATGTTTGAGTTGTTACGAAGTGTACGAACAGTGCGCCAGCAGGCACGGGTCCGTTCTATTATCACGGCCCGGACACACGTGCCGCGTGATGGAACGCAGTGTTGCCCGAATACAATACGTTCCGAGCCAGACTACCTGAGAAAGCACCGCTGATGCCAGATTGTATCGTGTCTGATCCGCCTTTCCCGCCGTTTGCGGACCCGTCGAGTCCCGGCGGCGATCGTCTGTCTGTCTGGATCGCGCGGCATGGCGTGGACGAAATCATGCGTCGTGGAACAGCACGATGAGCCTGCAGATCCTCGTTACCGGCGCCAACGGCTTCGTCGGCCAGGCCGTGTCCCGCGCGTTGCTGCGGCGGGGCGATCGCGTGACTGGCGTGGTGCGCCGGCCGCAGACGGCTGCCGAGGGCGTGCGCGAATGGCTGCTCGATACCGAGGACTTCGCGGGCATCGACCAGCGCTGGCCGGTCGCCCTCAATTGCGATGCGGTGATCCATCTGGCCGCGCGCGTGCACGTGATGCACGAGACCCTGACCGATCCGCTCGCCGCGTACCGCGCGACCAACGTCGAGGGCAGCTTGCGCGTCGCGGCGGCGGCGCGGCGCGCGGGCGCACGGCGCTTCGTGTTCGTCAGCAGCATCAAGGCGATGGGCGAGGCGAGCGCTGGCCGGCCGATTGCCGAAACGGACGAGCCTGCGCCGTCCGATGCCTATGGCATTTCGAAGCTGGAAGCCGAGCGCGCGTTGTTCGACTATGGCCGCGCGGCGGGTCTCGAAGTCGTCGTGGTGCGGCCGCCGTTGGTCTACGGACCGGGTGTGCGCGCGAATTTCCTGCAGTTGATGAACGCGATCGCGAAGGGCATCCCGTTGCCGCTCGGTGCGGTCAACGCGCGCCGCAGCCTCGTGTTCGTGGACAACCTCGCAGACGCGCTCGTGCATTGCGCGACCGAACCGCGCGCGGCCGGCGAAACCTTTCACGTGACTGACGGCCGTGACCTCAGCGTGCCGGAGCTGGCGCGTCTATTGGCCACGCAACTGCATGTGCCCGCGCGGCTCGTGCCGGTGCCGCAGGGCGTGCTGCGCCTCGCCGGCCGCCTGACCGGCCGCTCGGCGCAGATCGACCGGCTGATCGGCGAGCTGCGGGTCGACAGTTCGCATATCCGCGAATATCTGAACTGGTATCCGCCCCACACGGTCGAGCATGGGCTGCTCGAAACCACGGCCTGGTATCGCTCCACGCACTGATCGTCGATTGAACCCGCGCTGACTTTGACCTGAATCGCTAACCCCATCGATGCCGCTCGCTTCGCACTCTGCCTCTTCCATCGCCGCTCTACTGCCGTGGGGTGTCGCCGCGCTCGCCGCATGCGCGGCGATCCTGTGGACGCTGCTGCGGACCGGCCTCGCATGGCGGCTCGCCACCGACATCCCCAACGACCGCTCACTGCACACGCGTCCGACGCCGCGCGTGGGCGGCTGGGGCATCGTGCCGGTCGCGGTCCTGCTGATCGCGCTCGCGGCGCCGTCGCTGTGGCTGCCCGCGCTCGCCGCGGCGCTGCTCGCGGCGCTATCGCAGATCGACGATCGACGCGGACTACCCGCGCGAGTGCGCTTCGGCGGACACGCGGCGGCGGTGGCGGCGCTCATCGCGGTCTATCCGGCCGAGGTGCCGTGGTGGGCGCTCGCGTGCATGGCGGTTTTACTCGTGTGGCTCGTCAACCTTTACAACTTCATGGACGGCTCGGATGGCCTCGCGGGCGGCATGGCGCTGTTCGGCTTCGGCGGCTATGCGGCGGCCGCCTCGTTGTCGTCGCATGCGGACCCGGCGCTCGCGACGGCGAGCCTGATCGTCGCGGGCGCGGCGGCGGGCTTTCTGCTGTTCAACTTTCATCCGGCGCGCATCTTTCTCGGTGACGCCGGCTCGATACCGCTCGGCTTTCTGGCCGGTGCGCTCGGCTACTGGGGCTGGCGAGAGGGCGCGTGGCCGGTGTGGTTTCCGGCGCTGTGCTTCGCGCCGTTCATCGGCGATGCGTCGGTCACGCTACTTAAGCGTCTGCTGCGCGGTGAAAAATTTTGGCAGGCCCATCGTGAACACTACTATCAAAGACTGGTGCAGTCGGGTTTGGGGCACGCGTCGACCGCGTGGATTTGGTATTTGTTCATGGCGGCGGGCATAATGCTTGCGGTCTGGGCGCTACATTTCACTCTTCTGTATCAATGGCTGGTTGTCGTCGCATGGACTGCCGTGCTGGTCGCCGCGGGGCTGTGTATTGATCGCCGCTGGCGGCGCCATGCGGCCCGTTCCGGGCCAATCTGAGGTTCTGCGCAATGAAAAGCTTCAAAGCCAGATGGCTTTCGTTCAGTGCGTTTGCGTTCGACCTGTGCGCGGTGGCGATGGCCTGGATGCTGGCCTATGTGATCCGGTTCAATGGGCCGGTGCCCGCGCCGTTCTGGTCGAGCGGGCTGCATGCGCTCATCTGGGTGCTGCTGATCTACGCGGTGATGTTTCGCAGTTATGGCCTCTATCGCGGCATGTGGGTGTTCGCGAGCCTGCCCGACCTCGTGCGGATCGCGAAGGCGATCGGCGTCGGCGCGCTCGTCGTCGTGATCGGCTCGGCGCTGCTGCAGCCGGCACCGGTCGTGCCGCGTTCAGTGTTGATCGTCTCGCCGATGCTGCTATTCCTCGCGATGGGCGGCTCCCGCGCGCTGTATCGTGCCGCCAAGGAGTTCTATCGCTATGGTGGTCTCGTCGGCCAGGGCAAGCCGGTGCTCGTGCTCGGCGCGGGCAACGCCGGCGCGAACCTGGTGCGCGAACTGAAGCGCTCGGGCCAATGGCGTCTCGTGGGTCTGCTCGACGACGATCCGATCAAGCATGGCCGTGAAATCTACGGCTATCGCGTGCTTGGCGCGATCAGCGATCTCCACAAGATCAGCGCTGAGCTGAAGGTCGAGCATGTGATCATCGCGGTGCCGTCGGCGTCGGTGGAAGCGCATCGGCGCATCGCCACGCTGTGCGTGCGTGCCGGAGTGCGCGCAATGACGCTGCCCGCGCTCACGCCGCTCACGCAAGGCCAGGCGTTCCTGTCGCGCGTGCGGCAGATCGATCTCGAAGACCTGCTCGGCCGCGACCCTGTGACGATCGACACCGAGCACGTCGCCGCGCTGCTCAAGAACCGCGTCGTGATGGTGACGGGCGCGGGCGGCTCGATCGGCTCGGAGCTGTGCCGGCAGATCCTGCGCTTCGGTCCGGTGCAGCTGGTCGCGTTCGACGTCTCCGAGTTCTCGATCTATCGGCTCAACGAAGAGCTGCGCGAGAAGTATCCGGAAGTGTCGCTGGTGCCGATCATCGGCGACGTGAAGGACTCGCTGCTGCTCGATCAGGTGATGGCGCGCTACTGTCCGCATATCGTGTTTCATGCGGCGGCCTACAAGCACGTGCCGTTGATGGAAGAGGTCAACACCTGGCAGGCAGTGCGCAACAACGTGCTCGGCACGTACCGCGTCGCGCGCGCGGCGATCCGTCACGACGTCGCGCATTTCGTGCTGATCTCGACCGACAAGGCCGTCAACCCGACCAACGTGATGGGCGCGAGCAAGCGGCTCGCGGAAATGACGTGCTCCGCGCTGCAGCAGCAGGGCGCGCGGCGCACGCAGTTCGAGACCGTGCGCTTTGGCAACGTGCTTGGTAGCGCGGGCAGCGTGATTCCGAAGTTCCAGGAGCAGATCGCGCGCGGCGGGCCGGTGACTGTCACGCATCCGGAGATCACGCGTTTCTTCATGACGATTCCCGAGGCGTCGCAACTCGTGTTGCAGGCGTCGAGCATGGGGCGCGGCGGCGAAATCTTTATCCTCGACATGGGCAAGCCGGTACGCATCGCCGATCTCGCGCACGATCTCATTCGTCTGTACGGCTTCACCGAAGAGCAGATTCGCGTCGTGTTCACGGGGCTGCGGCCCGGCGAGAAGCTCTACGAGGAACTGCTCGCTGACGACGAAACGACCACGCGCACGCCGCACCCGAAGCTGCGCATCGCGCAGGCGCGCGAGGTGCCCGACAGCCTGATCGACAACCTGCTGCCGTGGCTGATGCAGCATCACGTGCCATCCGACGATGAAGTGCGGCGCGATCTGCGGCGCTGGGTGCCAGAGTATCAGCCGGCAATGGCCACGACACTGCGCAGTGTGGCGCCGGCGACGCGGGCGTCGTAGGTGTTCCGCTGACGGTCTTCCGTTGACGCGAGTCATTGGAGTCGTCGAAGCATTGAATTCGTACTCGCGAAGGCAGGTCATTCGCCCCATTGAAAGTGCGCCTCGGATGGTTATCGACGAAAGCCCCTGCAGACCTGCTGGGGCTTTTTGTTTTTGCCCGCGAGAGTTGACGGCCATCGCGCGCACGCTGGCTTTTCGGAGTTCTCTGAAGCCTGCGCCCGGCACATACACCTAGCATTGAACCGTCGCCGCCCGGCATGTCATTCCTGCTGAGGGGGCGGCTCTGTTGACTCTATTTCTGTGATGCAACGATTTCGCGCGCCCTTGGGGCGCGTTTTTTTGTCCAGGCGAAAGAGGCGGCAAATCCGGAGTCGATTTGCAGCGCGCCACCGGCTCGCGCGCTTACGCTCAAGGTTCAACAACGGAAGGAATCCATGCAGGACGCAATGACCTACAGTCAGCGCAATCAGGAGGCGTGACATATGGCTTACTTCGGCAAGTTTCTCGTGAACAACGCGCCGCTGTCGCCGCTCACCATCAATGGCATCGGCACATTCGACGCGTTTTCAGGTGATCGGCAATATCGCAATCGGGGCGGCTGCACGGCGGTGGTGGGCAAAGGACCAATTCCCGCTGGTAAATACTGGATCGTCGCGCGCCCTGCTGGCGGTGTAGGCTCCAGGGCTTTAGCGTGGATAAAAGATGCGTTTAATGCCTTTGATGGGGGGCCAACCGATCACAACGAATGGTTTGCGCTATATCGTGACGATGGTGCGATTGATGACTGGACGTGGGTCAATGGCGTCAAGCGTGGCCAGTTCCGGTTGCATCCGGCAGGTGGTCGGGGTGTCTCCCTTGGCTGCATTACTCTGGCGAGCCGTACTGATTTCCTGAGAATCCGCAACTCACTCCTGCACACCATGACGATCCCTGCTGGCATTTCGGGGCTTCGTGCCTACGGATCAATTGAGGTCATCACATATGGCAGCACTTGTCGCTAGCGTCTTCAAGATCGCGCTTTTTATCGGGTTGTTTCTTCTTTCATTTCGCTATGTCCGGATATCCCATCAGTGGACAGAAGGTGAAGCGCGAGCATGGTGGGGGGCTTCGGATTGGCTCGGTGTCCGTGACCCCGAAGATTTGTATATCGGGGTGTGGCTCACTATCGAACTGATCGCGGCGGTGCTGGCGTATGTGGCGATCATGAAGCTATGGCGGTGGTATCGCACGAAGTAGATGAACGCCCCGGCGACGGGGCTTTTCTATTTTTGCCCAGGAGAGTCGCCCATCGTCTACGCCCCGGCTTTTCGGAGTTTCCTGAAGTCTGCACCTGGTACATACACCTGGCATTGAACCGTCGCCGCAAAGGTGCGCGTCCTCGGGGCGCGCTTTTTGGTTTATGCGAAAGAAGCGGCAAATCCGGAATCGACCTATAGCGCCAGCGGCTCGCGCTTACGCGCAAGGTTCAACAACGGAGGGAATCCATGCCGGACGCAACGACGTACAACCAGCGCAGTCAGGAGGCGTGAAACATGGCTTACTTCGGCAAATTTCTCGTGGACAATGCGCCGCTGTCAACGCTCGTCATTAATGGCATCGGCACATTCGACGCCTATTCTGGCAACGGCCAATACCGCAATCGGGGCGGCTGCACAATGGTTCCTAATAACGGGCCGATCCCCGCTGGCAAGTACTGGATCGTCCCGCGCCCTACTGGCGGCGTGCGCTCTGCGGTAGAAACGTGGTTAAAAGATGAGTTCAATTACTACTCGTCGCGCCCGACCGATCACAGTGAATGGTTTGCACTGTATCGTGATGATGGGCTAATCGACGATTACACATGGATCAACGGCGTGCGGCGTGGGAACTTCAGGTTGCATCCGGCAGGTGGTCGGGGTGTTTCGCTTGGCTGCATTACCCTGCCTAGCCGTGATGATTTTCTACTGATCCGCCACGCACTGCTGCATACCATGACGATCCCTGCTGGCAATTCGGGGCTTCGCGCCTATGGAGCAATTGAGGTCATCACATATGGCAATACCTGTCCGAAGGGTGCTTAAAGTCCTGGTGTTTATAGGTCTATACCTTCTGTCATTTCGATTTGTTCGACCGTACGACGATGGGTGGACCGAGTCCGAGATGCGTGCATGGATACACGCTTCGGAGGTGCTAGGCATCCGTGACCCCGAAAACCTGTATATCGGCCTGTGGCTCACTATCGAACTGATCGCGGCGGTGCTGGCGTATGTGGCGATCATGAAGCTATGGCGGTGGTATCGCACGAAGTAGATGAACGCCCCGGCGACGGGGCTTTTCTATTTTTTTGCCCAGGAGAGTCGCCCATCGTCTACGCCCCGGCTTTTCGGAGTTTCCTGAAGTCTGCGCCGGGCACATACACCTGCCATTGAACCGTCGCCGCAAAGGTGCGCGTCCTCGGGGCGCGCTTTTTGGTCCAGGCGAAAAAAGCGGCAAATCTGGAATCGACCTATAGCGCCAGCGGCTCGCGCGCCTACGGTCAAAGTTCAACAACGGAGGGAACTTATGCAGGACGCAATGACGTACAACCAGCGCAATCAGGATGCGTGACATATGGCCTACACCGGCAAGTTTCTCGTGAACAACGCGCCGCTGTCGCCGCTCACCATTAATGGCATCGGCACGTTCAACGCGTACTCAGGCAACAATCAATACCGCAATCGGGGCGGCTGCACGAGGGTGCCTAATGATGGGGCGCTTCCCCCCGGTGAATACTGGATCGTCGACCGCCCCACGGGCGGCATCCTTCTCAGGTGTTTGCATGGGCAAAGGATGAGTGGAATGCAGCCATGGGTCACCCATCGAATCACGGTGAATGGTTCGCGCTATATCGTGATGATGGAACGATTGATAATGTGACGTGGATCAACTGCGTCAAACGCGGGCAGTTCCGTTTGCATCCGGCGGGCGGACGCGGGATTTCGCTTGGCTGCACCACGCTGCCGAGGCATAGCGACTTTATGACAATCCGAAACGCGCTGCTGCACACCGTCAAAATTCCCGCGCGCTGTTCAGGCCTTCTCGCCTACGGAACAATTGAGGTCATCACATATGGCAACACTTGCCCGTGGGGTGTTCAAGATCGCTCTGTTTATCGGCCTGTTCTATCTCTCCTTGCTTTATGTCCGTCCGTACCCCTATGAGTGGACAGAAAGCGAGTCGCGCGCGTGGTTCGCTGCTTCGCGCTGGCTCGGTGTCCGCGATCCCGAAGATTTGTATTTCGTGGTGTGGGTAACGATTCAACTGATCGCGGCGGTGCTGGCGTATGTGGCGATCATGAAGCTATGGCGGTGGTATCGCACGAAGTAGAGGTGAACGGATTACGAATTCCCGGCCGATACTCATGATACATATGAGCCACTTTCGAGGCGGCAAAGGCTGTTTCGACCCACAAAAAGGCGCCCTCGGGCGCCTTTGCCGCCTCTGCTCACCGCTTGCCCTTCTTCACCACCATCCACCTCGGCGACTTGAACCGCACGATGCTCACGTAAAGCCACACATAAGTCGCCGCGAACACGACAACGAAGCAGAACAGATGCAGCGTGTGCCGCCAGAACAGCGTCGCCGGCACGACCGCCACCAGGCACAGCAGCCACAGGTACGGTGAGGTCAGCGAGTTGCGGCGCGTCAGCTCGCGCGCGGTGCGCGCGCCTACTGCCCAGCGCATCAGCCGCTTGTAGACCAGCATGTGCAGATGCACGCCATCCGGAATGCCCGGCGACATGCCGCGAATGAACTTCTTGCGGTAGATCGAGAAGCAGGTCTCGAAGATCGGGTACATGAAGAGCAGCACCGGATACCATGCGGACACGTCGCGATTGCGCATCACGAGCAGGATCGACAGCTCGGCGAGCATGAAGCCGATGAAGTACGCGCCGCCGTCGCCGAGAAAAATCAGCCCGGCCGGGAAGTTCCAGATGAAGAAGCCGAGTACCGCGCCCATCATCATGAACGACGCGGACAGCACGACCGGATCGTGCACCTGGAATGCGACATACGCGAGCGACGCGAACATCATGAACGCGACCATCGACGCGAGGCCGTTGAACCCGTCGATGATATTGATCGCGTTGGCGAGCGCCGCGACCGCGAGCACCGTGACCACGAACGAGACGGGCGCGTATGACAGCAGAAAGTCCAGCGGCGGCACGCTGATGCGCGTGACCGCGATGTCGAGAAAAAACCACGCGAGCGCGGCGGCCGCCATCGTGCACACGAGGCGCACGAGCGGCGACACTCTCTTGGTGAGATCTTCGGCGAGCCCCGAGCCGAACGCCGGCATGCCGCACGCAATGAGCCCGAGAATGCCGCCCGACACAGCCGGATACGCGCGATGCAATTGCACCGCGGAGACGATCAGCCCGACCAGAATCCCGGTCCCGCCGATGCGCGGCACCGGACGCACGTGGAATTTCTGCACGCCGGCCAGATCCGTATCCGTCGAGAATTTTTCATGCAGATGCGCATAGCGCACGATCAACAGCGTGATCAGCAGGGAAACGAGAAAGCCGAGCGCAAAACTGAGCATGAAAGTGGGCCTGAACGAAGACGCGGAATTATACAAACACGAAACGCGCGGCGTCCGGCGCGCGCCGGAGGACCCCCGCTTTCATGCGCAAGGGCGAAAATCCCAGATAACGAGACCAAAACCGCCCGCAGAGGCCCACGGACGCTCGCTTCTCATGGATTCCCCCTATGCGGCGCGCGCGTGTCGCGGCCGTAAACATGGATGCGACGAAGTGTAAGTCGCGCGTAACAAAGAGGTTCCGGAGACCCAATGCTAAATAACATCACAATTCGTGGCGGGCTGACGCTCGTGATTAGCGTATTTGTCGCTTTCCTTCTGACGGTGATCGCTGTCGGCTACGGCGCGCTGAAGCTCGCCAACGGCAGCCTCGACGACGCGCAGCGCAGTGCCGCAGCGCTGTCGCATCTGAAGGCGAGTTCCGAGAAACTTCTGCAGGTGCAGCTCGCATTGGGCACCTATCAGACGCTGTTCAGCATCGGCAAGCAGACCGACGATCTGCTGCCGGCCGCGCACAAGGTGCTGGTCGATTCGAACAACGACTTCCGCAACTACATGGCCGGCCCGTTCGAGAGCGACGCGGAGCGCAAGCTCGCGCAGAGCGTCGGGGACGCGCGCACAGCACTCGTCGACAAGGCGATCGAGCCGGAATTCAAGGCGTTGACCGATTACGACTTCAACACGTTCCGCAATATCCAGGGCGACACCGCGAACAGTCTCTACGCGTCCTACTCGAAAGCGATCGACGCGCTCGAGAAAGCGCAGATGGACAATCAGCATCAGCAGGCGGCGACCGGCGCGCAACGCTTCCAGCTTGCGACGGTGCTGTTCGGTGCGATCGCGGTGATCGCGCTCGTGATCGCCGTGGGCGCGCGCATCGCGTTGTCGTCGGCGCTGATCAAGCCGGTCAACGCGACGGTCAAGCACTTCGAGCGCATCGCCGCCGGCGACCTGAGCGGCGCGATCAAGGTGAAGTCACGCAACGAGATGGGCCAGTTACTCGGCGCGCTGACGCGGATGCGCGACGGCCTCGTCGAAACGGTCGCCAAGGTGCGCGGCAGCACGACCGCGATTACTCAAGGCGCGAACGAAATCGCGTCGGGCAATGCCGATCTGTCGGCGCGCACCGAGCAGCAGGCGGCCGCGCTGCAACAGACCGCGGCGAGCATGGAGCAGCTCTCGGCGACCGTGAAGCAGAACGCCGACAACGCGAAGCAGGCAAATCGCCTCGCGCACGGCGCGCTCGACACGGTCACACGCGGCGGCAAAGTGGTGTCGCGCGTGACGGAGACGATGGACGGCATCAGCGAATCGTCACGCAAGGTGACGGAGATCATCGGCATGATCGAAGGGATCGCGTTCCAGACCAACATCCTCGCGCTGAACGCGGCCGTCGAGGCGGCGCGCGCGGGCGAGCAGGGGCGCGGCTTCGCGGTGGTCGCCTCGGAGGTGCGCAGCCTCGCGCAGCGTTCGGGCGCGGCGGCCAAGGAGATCAAGGAGCTGATCGGCGAATCGGCCGCCAAGGTCGAGGAGGGCGCGTCGCTGGTGTCGGATGCGCAGAAGACGATTCAGGAAGCGATGAAAGCGGTCGAGCGCGTGACCGGCGTGATGAGCGAGATCGAGGCGTCGGCGCTCGAGCAGAGCGACGGCATCGAGCAGGTCAACAAGGCGGTGTCGCAGATCGACGAAGTCACGCAGCACAATGCGGCGCTTGTCGAGCAGGCGGCGGCCGCCGCGAAGTCGCTGGAGGAGCAGGCCATCATCCTCAAGGATGCCATTTCGGTGTTTCGTCTCGGGGGGACGTCGCCAGCGTTCGCCTAAGCGCCGAAAAATGTGCCGGAGCGGGTGCTTGTCGCGCCGGCGGCTCACTTAGAATCCTGTTTTCCGGACTGCGGCAGGTGTCCAATCGCGGCAATGCGTTGGACGGGAAACGAAAACAGGTACTTCATGCTCAAAGAGTCGGCGGCTTGCCTGATCGCGACGATTTGCGTCGCGTTGTTCATCATCTTGTTTGGACAGACTTTTTCGTCTGTGCCGCTCCATGAACTCGGAGATTTTGCGGCGAACTCCGTGCTGATAGCCGATGCCAAGCATCTGAAGCTGCTCGTCGGCCATTATTCGCGTGTCGGCTTCAATCATCCTGGCCCCGCGTTTCTCTACGTGCTCGCCGCGGGAGAGGTTGCGTTTTTCGATCTGACGCACTGGGTCGCATCGCCGTTTTCCGGCCAGATCTATGCGGTCGCGCTGCTATCCGCTTTCTGGATCGTGGCGATCGGGGCGCTGTTGCGCAGGATGCTTGGCTCGCTCGCGGGTGCCGTGACGACGACGGCGCTATTTGTCGGCGTGACCGCGTACATCAACTACCAGGCGTTTGCGGGTCCGTGGTTTCCGCATCTTTATTACTTCGCTTTCGCCGCGTTCACGGTGTCGATCGCCGCATTGATCATGGGGCGTAGCGACGGACTCCTGCTGCTTGCCGTCAGTCTTGGGTTTCTGCTGAATGGTCATGCGTCCTTTCTCGGCATGACGGCGATCATGCTGGTGTGCGCGCTCGTCGCCAATACGGCGGCCCGCGCGAGGTCGAACGTCAGAGGCACCTGGCTGTTAGGTCGCGACTATCTCGCGGCGAATGTTCGCACGATCGCTGTCGCGTTGGCGATCGTGGCGCTGTTTCTGCTCCCACTCGTCATTCAGACGGCCGTTCATTTTCCCGGACCGCTTGCGGACTATGCTGCCTTTGGGCACGCCCATAAGCCGAACCGTCCAGTGGATGCCGTGCGCTTTGTCGGTCTTTTCTGGAGTAATGGAATCTTTGGGATTCTCTTCGGCGCCGCCGCTTGCGCGATTCTCGTGACCAACGATCCCGCGCGGGACGGTGAAGGCCGTGTCGCGCCGGAGCGGGCCTTGGCATTGGCGCTGGCGAGTGCGACGCTCGCGTTCCTCTTTTATTCCATTTTCGGAGTCGACAACCTGTCGTTGACCTACGTCGGCATCTTCTACTACGCCGTGCCGGCTCTTGCACTGACGCTGCTGGTGAAGCGCTTGCTCGACAACGTGGTGGTCGCGACCATGCCCGTCGCAGTCATCGTCTGCGTGGCCGCGGGTGCTTTCACTGCGATCAGGATTCATCAACCTCCTGAGAACATTTCCCAATACAACGATCCGGACATTCCCGCTGCTTACGTTGCGATCGGCAAGCTGGAAGCGAGTGGCGTTCCCGCCGTGCTCGATCTCGATGGCTCCGCGAATTGGGAGCAGCTTTGGTCTACGCTGGTCGGCGTGGAGGCCTATGCGAAGCGCCGGGGTAGCCTGCCGTTCTGCATCGCGCAGAACTGGCAGCTCGTGTTCGCTCGATCGGCGCGTTGCGCTCCGGACGTGGTCCAGAGCGCCCACACGCGATTTCTCGTCTCGGCGGTGCCGAAGGATGGCATGACCGGCGCGGTGAAAGTTGCCGGCCTGTATTTTTATCCGCGCGAATCCGTGAAGTAATGCTACCGGCAACGGTTAAGGTCGGGCCGCGGATGGCCAGCCCGACGCAACTTACCGGTGCGTCGGGCCGCCTGCAGCTTCGCTGCTAGCTTACGCAAACCCCTGCGGATTCATCGACTGCCAGCGCCAATGGTCCGCGCACATCCGCTCGATGCCGAACTGCGCGCGCCAGCCGATGATTTTCTCGGCCGCGCCCGGATCCGCGAAACACTGTGCGACGTCGCCAGGGCGCCGCTCGACGATCTCATACGGTACCGGCCTGCCCGATGCCTGCTCGAACGAGCGCACCACGTCGAGCACGCTATAGCCTTGACCCGTACCGAGATTGACGACGAAGCTCGCATCGCGCTTGACGAGCGCATCGAGCGCGGCGAGATGCCCGCGCGCGAGATCGACCACGTGGATGTAGTCGCGCACGCCGGTGCCGTCGGGCGTCTCGTAGTCGCCGCCGAACACGCGCAGTTTGGCGAGCTTGCCGACCGCGACCTGCGCGACGTACGGCATCAGGTTGTTCGGAATGCCCGCCGGATCTTCGCCGATCAGACCGCTTTCATGCGCGCCGACCGGATTGAAGTAGCGCAGCGTCGCGATGCGCCATGACGGGTCCGACACTTCGAGATCGCGCAGGACCTGCTCGGCGATCAGCTTCGACTGGCCATACGGATTGGTCGCCGAGAGCGGGAACGATTCGTCGATCGGCGAGCTTTTCGGCACGCCGTACACCGTGGCCGATGAGCTGAACACGAACTGCCTGACGTTGCGATCGCGCATCACGCCGAGCAGCGCCAGCAGGCTGCCGACGTTGTTCGCGTAGTACTCGATCGGCTTCGCGACCGATTCGCCCACCGCCTTGAGCGCCGCGAAGTGGATCGCACCGCTGATCGGATGCGCGTCGAAAATCCGCTGCAATGCCGCTGCGTCGCGCGCGTCGTCGTCGTAGAAGGTGAGCGCACGGCCGGTGATTTTCTCGACGCGCCGCAGCGATTCGCGCTTGCTGTTCACGAGGTTGTCGATCACCACGACGTCGTAGCCGCCGTTCAGCAGTTCGACGCAGGTGTGCGAGCCGATGAAACCCGCGCCGCCCGTAACCAGAATCGTACCCTTCGTGGTCATGCTGTTACTCCGTTAAAGTAAAACGCCCGTGATTTTTTGCACCAGGTCTTTATACGTTTCGACGACCATGCGTTCGTCGAATTCGGTCGCGACTTTCTGTCGGCCGCGTTCCGCCATTGCGCGCCGCTCGGCGATGCTCATGTCGAGCATGCGCGCGAGGCTCGCGGCGAGGCTCGCCGCATTGCGCGCTTCACACAACAAACCGTTGACTCCATCGGCTACCACTTCGCGGCAGCCGGGCACGTCGGTCGCGACGATTGGCCGGCCCATCGCCGATGCTTCCATCAGCGTGCGCGGCACGCCTTCGCGATACGACGGCAGCACCACGCAATCGGCATCGGCGATGAACGGCCGCACGTCGTGCGCTTCGCCCAGATACTCGATCACGCCTTCCTGTTCCCACGCGGCGACTTCGTCGCGCGTGATTGCGCTCGGATTGTCGACGCCGACCGGCCCGAGCAGCTGGAAGCGCGCGTGGCGGTAGCGCGCGCGCACCTGCCGCGCGGCTTCGACGTATTCGCCGACGCCTTTGTCCCACAGCAGCCGCCCGATCAGCACGAAACGAAACTCCGCGCGCTCGTGGAGCGGCGTGAACGCGAACTGCTCCAGATCGACGCCCTCACCGTGCAACAGCCGCGCGCGCTCGGGATGCGCGAGCAGCTTGCCGTCGATGAACGCGGCCTGATCGTCGCGATTCAGGAACCACACTTCGCGCGGAAAGCGGAACGCGAAACGATACAGTCTTTTGGCGATCTGCGCGGCGCGGCTGTGCTGGATGAACACGTAGCCGAGTCCCGTCGTCACCGCAACCGACTGCACACCGGCCAGCTTCGCCGCGATCGAGCCGTAGATGTTCGGCTTGATCGTGTAGTGAAACACGACGTGCGGACGAATCGCCCTGTATTGCCGGTAGAGCGCGACGAGCGTGCGCAGATCCTCGCCCGGACTCGTGCCCTTCGACGCCACCGGCAGCTCGATGCAGCGGCATCCCATTGCGGCGAGCAGCTCGAACGTGCGATCGCGCGGCGCGAGCACCGTCACGTCGACGCCGCGGCCGATCAGCATGCGGATCAACCCTTGCCGATACGTATAGATTGCCCAGGCCGTGTTGCAGACCAGTGTAACGCGCAGCGCGGGCGTCGACTTGAGAGAGGGCTTCATGCGAAGAAGGGCAGAACGTTGAATGAAGTGTGGACCAGGGAAATGAATACAGCGACAGCGTTTCACACGCAGCGCAAGTCAACCGCTTGCGCGCGGCGCGAGCAGCGCACGCTTGACCCGCTGCAAGGTGCGATAGGGCAGGACCAGATGCAGCAGATTCTTCGCGAGACCCAGCCAGTCGTACGGATTGGCCACGTTGAAGTAGCGCAACTGCAAACGCAGCGTCGAGCCGATCTGCCGGCGCCGCTTCGTCGCGCTGATGCCGCCTTCGTTCAGCTCGTAATAGAGGCCGAGTTCCGGCAGATTCGCGCAGTCGTAGCGTTCCATCAGACGTACGAACAGATCGAGGTCTTCGGCCGAACGATACTCGGCGCGATAGTTGCCCACCGTGCGCACGGCATCGATACGCAGCATCATCGAGGGATGCGCGAGGCATGAGCGGAAAAAGCGTTGGCGCCGGATCGCGTTCGGCTCGGCCGGCGGCGTCAGCATGAAAACCGGTTCGCCCGCGCGCGTGACGACCTGGGTCCACATGCCGAGGCCCGCCACATGCGGATGCGCTTCCATGAATGCGCGCTGCTTTGCGAGCCGCAGCGGCACCGCGCGGTCTCCCGCGTCGATACGCGCTGCATAGCGAAAGCCGCGCTGCGCGAGCGCGTCGATGCCGGTTTGCAGGGCGCGCTCGATGCCGCTGTTCTGCCCCATGCGCAGCACTTCGATCTTCAGGTTCGACAGCGTGGGCGCGACGATCGGCGGCGTGCTGCCGTCATCGACGATCAGTACGTGCACCAGCGCACTTTCCTCGAACGACGCGAGCGTAGAATCGACAGCGGCCTGGCCGTTATAAGCGGGCATCAGCACCGCGACGTCGTCGAGCGTGGTTTGCGCGGTGGCGGATGAATTCGTCATGGGCGCAATTTGAAACGGATGTAATAAAGATTGACCGACGCGGCCGTCAGATAGCCGGCCGCGAGGCCCACGAGCGCGCCGTATGCGCCGAGTCGCGGGATCGCCAGCAGATTGACCGCGAACGCGACGGCGAGCGCGAGCAGCCACTTCGCGAGCAACACGAATTTGGCCTGATACTTGAGGACGACCAGATTGCCGATCGCCTCGATACCGGCCGGCACGGACAGCCATACGGCCCAGCGGAAGATGTCGATCGCGCCTTCGAATTCCGGCCCGAACACGCGGCGGATGATGAAGCCCGCGAGCAGATCGAGCACCAGCGCGCCGCCCACCATCAGCACGGCGGTCAGCGCGGTGAGCCGCCACACGTTGCGGCGCAGTTGCGCGATGCCCTGCACGCGATAGACGAACGCCGGCGCGATGGTTTGCGCGAGCATCAGCGCGAGCGTGATCCAGTTCTCGTTCAACTGCTGGGCGGCCGAATAGCGTCCGAGGTCGGCGAACGAAATGGCGCGTTCGAGCATCAGCCGGTCCAGTTTCAGGAACAGGTACATACAGATGAGTCCGACCCAGAACACGGTGCCCGCGCTCGCGAAATGCCTGAAGAGCGTCCGGTCGAGGTGCCAGCCGAGCTTGCCGCCATGGTGGCGCATAAAGTAGAGCAACAGCACCGCGCCGATCGCCGCCGATTCGAGCGCCCACAGCCAGCCGAAGCGCGCGGGCGCGGCCATCGCTTGAACCAGCAGATAGACGAGGCCGGCTTTGATTACTGCTGTGCTCATGCTGGTCAGCAACTGCGGCTTGCTAAAGGTCATGCTCTGTAGCCACGCGTTGATCACGCCGACGAACGGTTCGCGAAACAGCATGGTCACCGCGAGACCCGCGAGCATCGCGCCGACGAGCGGTTCGAACCAATGCAGTGCAATCGCGAGCCACGTGAGCAGCACCGCCGCGGCCGACACGCAAATGCGCAGCGCAAAGGCGCTGCCGAGCACGGTGCCGAGTTGTTCGGGCGGCCGGCTGACGATGGTTGGTACGAGGATTTCCGCGCCGCAGACCCAGGTGATGGGCGAGAGCACCAGCAGCAGCGTGTTCGCGTACTGCCATTTGCCGAACGTATCGGGCCCGAAGTACCGCGCGAGCATGCCGCTGATCACGATCGCGACGCCGATCTGCGTGAGCCGCTCGAGCCCCAGCCAGACGATGTTCGTCAACGCGCGCGAGACGTCCGGATTGGCGAAGCGCTTGAGCGTCAGCATCCGTTGGCCGTTCGCCGCTGCGCGCCGGTCAAGCCGCCTCGCGCGGCCCTGCATGCAGTGCCATGCGCGTTCGCCCGCCCGGCCGGCAGCCTCGGCAACTTTGCAAAAGGAGGGCGTCTAAGCATTAGAATGGCAGTACTCAGGCTGGTCAGAAGAACGCAATTATAAGTTGGAACCGGACCGCTTCCGGCAAGGGCGCATCGAGGCGTGGTGCCACACGTTTTTAACGTGAGCATTGCCGCGGTTTTTTTCGCGATTTTTTATGCGATTTTTACCGGTTATCGTCGATGCCCAGGTCAAAATTTTCCATTGCACGCAAGTGAGCCAATATGATCTCCAAATCCATTTTCAAGGCGTATGACATTCGTGGTGTCATTGGCAAGACCCTCGACGCCGACGCCGCGCGTTCCATTGGCCGTGCGTTCGGCAGCGAAGTGCGTGCGCAGGGCGGCGACGCCGTGGTGGTCGCACGCGACGGGCGGCTCTCGGGTCCCGAGCTGATCGCGGCGCTGTCCGACGGTCTGCGTGCAGCGGGCGTCGATGTGGTCAACGTTGGCATGGTGCCCACGCCGGTCGGCTACTTCGCGGCGAGCGTGCCGTTGAAACTCGCGGGCGGCGAGCGCCGCGTCGATTCGTGCATCGTCGTGACCGGTAGCCACAATCCGCCCGACTACAACGGCTTCAAGATGGTGTTGCGCGGCGCGGCCATTTACGGCGAGCAGATTCTCGCGCTGCATCAGCGCATCGTCGATGAAAACTTCGCGCAGGGCAGCGGTTCGTACACCGAGTACGACATCGCCGACGCGTATCTCGAGCGCATCACGAGCGACGTGAAGCTCGCGCGTCCGATCAAGATCGTGGTCGATACCGGCAACGGCGTGGCCGGTGCGCTTGCGCCGAAGCTGTTCAGGAAGCTCGGCTGCGAACTCGTCGAACTGTTCACCGAAGTCGACGGCAACTTCCCGAATCATCACCCGGATCCGGCGCACCCCGAGAACCTGGAGGACGTGATTCGCGCGCTGAAGGAGACGGATGCGGAAATCGGCTTCGCGTTCGACGGCGACGGCGACCGCCTCGGCGTCGTCACCAAAGATGGACAGATCATCTACCCGGACCGCCAGCTGATGCTGTTCGCCGAAGAAGTGCTGTCGCGCAACAAGGGCGCGCAGATCATCTACGACGTGAAGTGCACGCGCAATCTCGCGAAGTGGGTCAAGGAAAAGGGCGGCGAGCCGCTGATGTGGAAGACCGGCCACTCGCTCGTGAAGGCGAAGCTGCGCGAAACGGGCGCCCCGCTCGCGGGCGAAATGAGCGGCCACGTGTTCTTCAAGGACCGCTGGTACGGTTTCGACGACGGCCTGTACACCGGCGCGCGTCTGCTCGAAATCCTCACGCGCGTCGCCGACCCGAGCAAGCTGCTGAACTCGCTGCCGAACTCGCACTCCACCCCCGAACTGCAACTGAAGCTCGAAGAAGGCGAGAACTTCGAGCTGATCGCGCGTTTGCAGCAGAACGCGAAGTTCACCGGCGCGGACAACGTCGTCAAGATCGACGGCCTGCGCGTCGAGTATCCGGACGGCTTCGGCCTCGCGCGTTCGTCGAACACGACGCCCGTCGTCGTGATGCGTTTCGAAGCCGACAACGACGCCGCGCTCAAGCGCATCCAGGACGACTTCCGCCGCGTGATTCTCGCCGAGAAGGCCGATGCGAAACTGCCGTTCTGACGGCTGAAGCGGCGGCCCGCTTCGAACCTCGTTCAGACGGATCGAAGCGTCGCCACCAGTGAACGCGGCGCGGGTTGCCTTACCGCGCCGCGTTTTTCATGCGTTTCGCAGATGACGCGCTAGAATTGCGGTCCTCTCAACGCATCTTCGAGCCGGATAGCCGGTTTCCCCACTCTTGAGCGCGCAAAAGATACTGATCGTGCGGGTGTCGTCGCTCGGCGACGTCGTTCATAACATGCCCGCAATCGCCGACATCCGGCGGCGCCATCCCGATGCGCAGATCGACTGGCTCGTCGAGGAAAGCTTCGTCGGGCTGGTGGAACTCGTGACCGGCGTGCGGCGCGCGATTCCCGTGTCGCTGCGGCGCTGGCGCAAACGCATCCTGTCGGTCGGGAACTGGCGCGAGATCGGCGCGTTTCGTCGCGCGCTCGCCGCCGAGCACTACGATCTCGTGATCGACTGCCAGGGGCTTATCAAGACCGCGTGGGTCGCGAGCATGGCGCGCGGGCCGCTCGTCGGCCTCGGCAATCGCACTGAGGGCGCCGGCTACGAATGGCCGGTGCGCTTCTTTTACGGACGGCGCGTGCCGATCGCGCCGCGCACGCACGTGGTCGAACGCACGCGGCAACTGGTGGCCGCGGCGCTGAACGATCCACCGCCGCAACCCACCGACGACATCGACTTCGGTCTCGACACCGGGCGCGCCGCGCTTGCGCTGTCGCAGGCGAATCTGAACCTGCCGGTGCCCTACGTGGTGTTCGTGCACGCGACTTCGCGCGCCGACAAGCAGTGGCCCGACGCCGCGTGGATCGAACTGGGGCAGTCGCTCGTGCGGCGCGGCGCGTCGATCGTGCTGCCATGGGGCAGCGACGCCGAGCGCGCGACGAGCGAGCGGCTCGCGAAGGAGTTCGGTGCGGCCGCGATCGTACCGCCCAAGCTGTCGCTGCCGGCGGTGGTCGGGCTGATCGATGGCGCGGCGGCGACGGTCGGCGTTGATACAGGTCTGGTTCACATCGCCGCGGCGCTGAAGCGGCCTACGGTCGAGTTGTACAATTTCTCCACCGCGTGGCGCACCGGCGGCTACTGGTCGTCGAACGTCGTCAATCTCGGTGCGGCCGGGCAGCCGCCGACGCTGCAGCAGGTCAAGTCGGCGCTGGCCGCATTCGGCTTGCTGTAACCCGGGCCGGCAGTCATCGGCACCTGCTGCAACCCGTGGGTGCGCTTCGCCTTGCGCACCCTCCGTTCCCAAGGGCGACCATGAACGAAACCCAGATCATCGAAGTAGCGAACGCCGACTGGCACGGCGCCAACCTGTCCGTGCCGCGCGAAACGCTGCTCGCCGCCGTCGAGCGCGGCAAGGTGCTGTACTTCCCGAATCTGCGCTTCGCGATCGAAGGTGGCGAGCAAGCGCTGCTCGATCCCGCGCTCGCCGATCCGAATCGCAAGAACATCAGCCTCGAACCGAATGGCGGCGCGCTGCATGGCGTGGCCGGCGATGCGGTCACGCAGTCGGCGGTGCGCGCGTTGATCGCGCGTTATCAGGCGAATGCGCGCACGCTCGTCGACGGGCTCTTTCCCGAGTACAACGGCAAGCTGCGTGTCGCGCCGACGAGCCTGCGACTGCATCAGGTCGAGACCCGCGAAACCTCTTGGCGCAAGGACGATAGCCGTTTGCACGTCGACGCGTTTCCGTCGCGGCCGAACTACGGCGAGCGCATCCTGCGCGTGTTTACCAACGTGAATCCGCATGGCGTGCCGCGCGTGTGGCGCGTTGGCGAGCCGTTCGAGGACATGGCGCAACGCTTCCTGCCGCGCATCAAGCCGCAGATGCCGGGCTCCGCGTGGTTGCTCAACCTGCTGCACGTCACCAAATCGCCGCGCAGCGAGTACGACCACCTGATGCTCAATCTGCACGACGGCATGAAGGCCGACCTCGACTATCAGAAGACGTGCCCGCAGGAGACCATGCCGTTTCCGCCGGGCAGCGTGTGGGTGTGCTTCTCTGATCAAACCTCGCACGCGGTCATGTCCGGCCAGTTCATGCTGGAGCAGACCTTCTTCCTGCCGGTGAAGGCAATGGCGCAGCCGGAATGCGCGCCGCTCGGTATTCTCGAACGCCTGAAGGGCAGGGCGCTGGTTTGAGCGCGGCGGTTGAGTCGAGAGCTCGGCAAGCGCGGCCGGCACGCAGACCGCTAACCAGCGCCGCACGCTTTGCGAAGCGGGGCAACCACACGGAGCGGCGATGCTAAGAGCGATCTATCGCGCGCTCTGGTGGCTCATCGCGCCGCTTGCGGTGCTGCGTCTGTTGATCCGTTCGCGCAAGGAGCGCGGTTATCGCGAGCATATCGGCGAGCGCTTCGGTTACTCGCGCGCTCGCTTGCCCGAAGACGGCGCGCCGGTGATCTGGGTGCATGCAGTATCGGTCGGCGAGACGCGCGCCGCGCAGCCGTTGATCGAAGCACTGATGAAGGCGCGTCCTGACGCGCGCATTGTGCTCACGCACATGACGCCGAGCGGCCGCGCGACCGGCATCGAGATTTTCGGCGACCGCGTGCTGCGCAGCTATCTTCCGTACGACATGCCCCGTGCGGTACGGCGCTTCTTGCGCGCATGGCGGCCGTCGCTCGGTCTCGTGATGGAAACCGAGGTATGGCCGACCTTGATCGACGAATGCCGGCGCGCCGACGTGCCGCTCGTGCTGACCAACGCGCGGATGTCGGCGCGTTCGTATAAGCGCGCAGCGAAGTTCGGCGGCGCGGCGAAGGACGTGTTCGGCGGCTTCGCGCGCGTGCTCGCGCAGAGTCCGTCCGATGCCGAGCGGTTGACCGCGCTCGGTGCGCGCAACGTCGCGGTGCTCGGCAATCTGAAGTTCGACATGACTACGCCGCCCGAACTCGCGGCGCGTGGCCACGCATGGCGCGCGGCGATCGGTACGCGGCCCGTGTGGGTGGCGGCGAGCACGCGCGAGGGCGAAGAGGCACTTGTGCTCGAAGCGCTCGCGGCGCTTGGCGTCGACGATGCGCTGCTGATTCTGGTGCCGCGTCATCCGCAGCGCTTCAATGAAGTCGCCGCGCTCGTCGAGAAGGCGGGGTTGCGGCTCGAACGTCGATCGGCCTGGGCACCCGATGCGAAGGTCGCATCGGCGGCGGCCAGTGGCGCCGGCGGCGTGCCGCCGTTGCCGCATGACGTGAACGTTCTGCTCGGCGATTCGATGGGCGAGTTGGGCGCTTACTACGCGGCGTCGGATCTGGCGTTTATCGGCGGCAGCCTGTTGCCGCTCGGCGGACAGAACCTGATCGAAGCCTGCGCGGTCGGCGTGCCGGTGCTGATCGGGCCGCACGTGTTCAACTTCACGCAGGCCACCGTCGATGCGGTCGCGGCAGGTGCCGCCGTGCAGGTGCAGGACCCGGCGGATCTGGCGCGCGCGCTGCGCGAACTATTCGGCGACAAGGCGCGGCGGCTTGCGATGGGTGGTGCGGCTGCTGCGTTCGCAGCAAGACATCGGGGGGCGACCGCGAGGACGGTGGATGTGTTGGCGGCGCTGTTGCCGGAATGACAATCGAGCGGGACCTCGTTTCGTGCAGCCATAAAAAAGATGGTGCGCTTCTACCTCTCGAAGGAGGGAAGCGAGATGATGGCATTTCTACTCGAATGCCATCCGGGCGAGTGAAGCGTTACTTGCTTACACGGTCAACAATCCCTTCTTTTCGATAAATTTCACCACCTCGTCGAGCCCTTCGAGCGCCTTCAAATTACACATCACAAACGGCCGTTCCCCACGCATCTTCTTCGCATCCGATGCCATCACGTCAAGGTTCGCGCCCACCAGCGGCGCGAGATCCGTCTTGTTGATCACGAGCAGGTCCGACTTCGTGATCCCGGGCCCACCCTTGCGCGGAATCTTCTCGCCGCCCGCCACGTCGATCACGTAGATCGTCAGATCCGACAGTTCCGGGCTGAAGGTCGCCGCGAGGTTGTCGCCGCCCGATTCGATGAACACGATGTCCGCGTCAGGAAAACGCGCGAGCATGCGGTCGACCGCTTCGAGGTTGATCGACGCGTCCTCGCGGATCGCCGTGTGCGGGCAGCCGCCCGTCTCGACGCCCATGATCCGCTCGGCCGGCAGCGCGCCCGCCACGGTCAGCAGACGCTGGTCTTCTTTCGTGTAGATGTCGTTCGTGATCGCGACGAGGTCGTACCGTTCGCGCATCGCCTTGCACAGCATTTCGAGCAGCGTGGTCTTGCCCGAGCCGACCGGGCCGCCGACGCCCACGCGTAGCGGCGGCAGCTTCTTCGTGCGGGTCTGGGTGGGAAAAGCAGGTTGATGAGGTGCGTTCATGATGGATCGTGTGATCGTGCTACGAGCGGAAGAGCCGCGAATACTGCGACTCGTGACGCGCCGACAGAATGCCGAGCTGCGGCGCGAACGTGTTGAGGTTCTCACGCGAGGTCGCGAGCGCGCGCGCAACGGCCGCGTCGATCGGCTCGCGCAGCGCGACGATGATGCGCTGTCCCGCGAGCTGGCCGAGCGGCACCGCCTTCAACGCGGCGGCGGCCTGGTTCTCGACCCAGCTGAACGCATAGGCGGCCAGCGCGGCATCGACGGGAGCATCGTGCGCGTGGGCGGCGAACGCGAACGCGGTAGGTTGCGCGAGCGGCGTGATGGACGCGAGCGTCGCGCGTCGGGCCGCGTCGCCCCATTCGAGCGACACGCATAGCTGCCGCAGCGACCAGCCCATCTGTTCGGTTTCGCGGCGCAGTTCGGCGGACTCGCGACTCGCGAGAAATTCGGCGTTGGCGTCGGCGAGTTCACCGGCGTCGTGCGTGCGCCAGCGTTCGATTTGCTGCGCGAGAAACGGCAACTCGCCGCGCGCGAGCACATCGGTCAAGCCGCGTTCAATCCATCTGCGCGCGGAGTCGGCGTCGGTGACGAGCCGTGCCTCGATCGCCGCTTCGAGTCCCTGCGAATAGCTGAACGCGCCGATCGGCAGCGCCGGCGACGCGAGATGCAGCAGCGCGGTGAGTTCAGCGATGCGCATGATGATGAGGAGGGTGTCCATGTCCGCACGATTCGTCGTGCACGTGGTCATGGCCGTGATCGTGCGAATGCGAGTGCGAGGAACCCGCATGGTTATGCGGATGCTCATGCCCATGATGCTCGTCGAACACCTGCTGCGCGAGCGCATAGTCCTCGGCGAACGTCTCGTCGTGCCCATGCTTATGGCCGCCGCCATACGCACCGGCTTCGGGCTGGAAAGGCAGCGACACCTGTTCGACCGTCGCGCCGATCCGTGTGAGCATGTCGGCGAGCACCGGATCGTATTCGAGCTTCAGATAATCGGTGCCCACTTCGACCGGCGTATGACGATTGCCGAGGTGATAGGCAGCCCGCGTCAGCGTCAACGCATCCGGAGCGCGCACGTAAAGCACGGCTTCATGAGCGGCAACGACACGCACGAGCCCGCCATCATCGGCCACGAGCACATCCCCATCGCGCAGCACGGTGCCGCGCGGCAACAGCAATGCGACTTCCTCGCCGTTGTCGAGCGTCGCGGCGAGACGGCTCTTGCGACGTGCATCGAACGCCAGCGTCAGCGTCGGCGCGCGCTTGACGAGTACGGGCGCAACCTTCAGATGCGGCGCGAGGAGCTTGTTCAGTGTGCGCATGGTCAGAACAGGAAATAGCGTTGCGCCATTGGCAGCACGGCGGCCGGCTCGCAGGTCAGCAACTGGCCGTCGGCGATCACCTGGTAGGTTTCAGGGTCGACGCTGATGTTCGGGCGCCACGCGTTGTGAATCATGTCGGCCTTCGTCACGTTGCGGCAGTTCTTCACCGCGACGATACGCTTTTCCAAACCGTAGCGTTCGGCAACGTTGGCATCGGCGGCCATCTGCGACACGAAGGTCAGCGACGTGCGGCCCAACGCGCCGCCGCGCGTCGCGAACATCTCGCGATAGTGCACGGGCTGCGGCGTCGGAATCGAGGCATTCGGATCGCCCATCTGCGCCATCGCGATCATGCCGCCCTTGAGGATCAACGAGGGCTTGATGCCGAAAAACGCCGGTTCCCAGAACACGAGGTCGGCCCACTTGCCGGGCTCGATCGAACCGACTTCATGCGCGATGCCGTGCGTGATCGCCGGATTGATCGTGTACTTCGCCACGTAGCGTTTCGCGCGGAAATTGTCGTGGCGCGCGTTGTCCTCGGGGAGCGCGCCACGCTGCGCCTTCATCTTGTGCGCGGTCTGCCAGGTGCGGATGATCACTTCGCCGACGCGGCCCATCGCCTGAGAATCCGAAGAAAGCATCGACAGCGCGCCGAGATCGTGCAGGATGTCCTCGGCCGCGATCGTCTCGCGACGAATCCGCGATTCGGCGAACGCGATGTCTTCGGCAATCGACGGGTCCAGGTGATGGCACACCATCAGCATGTCGAGATGCTCGTCCAGCGTGTTGACCGTATAGGGCCGCGTCGGATTCGTCGACGAAGGCAGCACGTTCGCTTCGCCGCACACCTTGATGATGTCGGGCGCGTGACCGCCGCCCGCGCCTTCGGTGTGATACGTGTGGATCGTGCGGCCTTTGAACGCGGCCACCGTCGCTTCGACGAAGCCCGCTTCGTTGAGCGTATCCGTGTGGATCGCGACCTGCGTGTCGGTATCGTCGGCGACGGACAGACAGTTGTCGATCGCCGCGGGCGTCGTGCCCCAGTCTTCGTGCAGCTTCAAACCGATCGCGCCCGCGGCGATCTGTTCGGTAAGCGGGGCCGGCTGGCTCACGTTGCCCTTGCCGAGAAAGCCGAGGTTCATCGGATAACCATCGGCGGCCTGCAGCATGCGTTCGAGATGCCACGGTCCCGGCGTGCAGGTGGTCGCATTCGTGCCGGTCGCGGGGCCCGTGCCGCCGCCGAGCATCGTCGTCACGCCGCTCGCGAGCGCTTCCTCGATCTGCTGCGGACTGATGAAGTGGATGTGCGTATCGATGCCGCCCGCGGTCACGATCAGTCCTTCACCCGCGATCACTTCGGTGGCGGCGCCAATCGCGATCGTCACGTTCGGCTGGATGTCGGGATTGCCGGCCTTGCCGATCGCGGCGATGCGGCCGTCCTTGATGCCGATGTCGGCCTTCACGATGCCCCAGTGATCGAGGATCACCGCGTTCGTCACGACGGTATCGGCGACGTCGGCATGCACGCGCTGCGACTGGCCCATGCCGTCGCGAATCACCTTGCCGCCGCCGAACTTGACCTCTTCGCCGTAGGTCGTGAAGTCGCGTTCGATCTCGATCAGCAGGTCCGTGTCGGCGAGGCGCACGCGGTCGCCGGTGGTGGGGCCGAACATCTCCGCGTATGCGCGGCGGCCAATGCGTAGTGTCATGGTGTGGGTCCGGAATGAACAAGGCGGAGCGGGGCGCGCGAAACGCCAGGGCGTGGGCGTCGCATTACAGCTGGCCCATCACCTTGCCGTTGAAACCGTAGACGATGCGCTCGCCCGCAAGCGCGACGAGCTCGACCGTGCGCTCCTGGCCGGGCTCGAAACGCACCGCAGTGCCCGCCGCAATGTTCAGGCGAAAGCCGCGCGCCGCTTCGCGATCGAACGATAGCGCGTCGTTCACTTCGTAGAAATGGTAGTGCGAGCCGATCTGCACGGGGCGGTCGCCGGTATTCGACACGACCACCGTGACCGTCGCGCGGCCCGCGTTCAGTTCGTGCTCACCGTCGTCGATGAGAAGTTCGCCGGGAATCATGGAGCCTGCCTTGACGCTGAGGGGTTCAGGGAATCGGATGATGGACGGTGACGAGCTTCGTGCCATCGGGGAACGTCGCTTCGACCTGGATGTCGGGGATCATCTCGGGCACCCCCTCCATCACGTCGGCGCGCGTGAGCAGCGTGGTGCCATAGTGCATCACCTCGGCGACGCTCTTGCCGTCGCGCGCGGCTTCCATCAGCGCGGCGGTGATGAAGGCGACCGCCTCCGGATAATTGAGCTTGAGGCCGCGCGCGCGGCGCCGTTCGGCGAGCAGGGCGGCGGTGAAGATCAGCAGCTTGTCCTTCTCGCGAGGTGTCAGCTTCATCGGGTGTGGGTCTCGGCGTTGATGTGTCGTGGCGGCGAAATCGTTGTATTGCGTCGCGTCGCGGTGACGGGGTCCGCGCGTCGCGCCATCAGCCGGTGACGGTAGCAAGTCCGGCTAACGGCGCGCTTACAACCGCGCTCGCAGCTTTACAGATCGGCGGGCAGCGGCGCACCGAACCACTTCTTCGACATCGCGGCGAGCGTGCCGTCTTGCTTGGCCTGCGCGATCGCGGCATCGACCTTCTGTTGCAGGCGCGGTTCGTTCTTGTTCATGCCGACGAAGCAGGGCGAATTCTTGATCACGAACTTCGGCTCCGGACGGCGCGGCGGATTCTTCGCGAGGATCGCGGCCGCGACGATGTTGCCGGCCGCGATCAGCTGCACCTGGCCGGACAGGAACGCGGCGATCGTCGCGTTATTGTCTTCGAAGCGTTTGATCGTCGCGTTCGGCGCCATCTGCGTGAGGCCGATTTCCTCGAGCGCCCCGCGCGTCGCGCCGACCGTCTTGCCGGTGAGGTCGGCCGGACCGCTCACCTTGATGTCGGCGGGACCGAACACGCCCTGGTAGTACGGCGCGTAAGCAGTCGAGAAGTCGATCACCTTCTCGCGCTCGGGCGTTTTGCCGAGCGACGAGATCACCAGATCGACCTTGCCAGTTTGCAGATACGGAATGCGGTTTGCGCTGTTGACCGGCACGAGTTCGAGCTTCACGTTCATCGCTTTGGCAAGCAGCGCGGCCGTGTCGATGTCATAGCCTTGCGGCTTCATGTCGGGGCCGACCGAGCCGAACGGCGGATAGTCCTCCGGCACGGCGACCTTCAGCACACCGGCCTTCGTGATGTTGTCGAGCGTGTCGGCGCGCGCGGCACCCGCATGAAACGCGAGGTCGGCGACGATGGGCAGGGCGAGCAATGCGGCCAGCAGAGCACGGCGCGCGGGGCGGGAGAAAGTGCGGTTCATGGGGCGTGAGCGGTGGTGGTGATGTCGTTGGTGTCGAGGAGTCGCCGGCTTCCTCGTGGCCGGCCGCGAAGTGGCGAATCCGATGCAATCTGCGTGCCATCGCGATGTGGTGTGGGTTGTCGGCACGCTGTGCTGGCGCGCGCCCATCGTTGGGGCCTGCGCGTGCGCCGAAGTGGTGCGCGAAGCATGTGAGCGGGACGAGAGCGAGGATGGCGCGCTCAGGTCGACCAGATCCGCAACGGCACCGCCGCGACACCATGTACGACCGGCCGCAATTGCAGCCAGCAGCGCGTGAGCGCGTGCTGCAGCGTTTCCATCGAACGCGACACCGCGCGCACGAGCAGCACGCCGTTCGTCACGCACGACGCGGCCGCGCGCAACGTTTCGTCGAACGGCAACTGCGCGCTCAGTGACTCGGCGAGCGCGTCGTCGCACGCACCACTTACGGCCCACAGCGTGCCGTAGGCCGGAAAGCCGGCAAGTCCCTGCGGCGCGTCGCGCAAGGGATCGTCGGCACTGAGGCTCGCGCGCTCGAACCACAGCAGCTCGCCATTGGCGCCGACGATGCGCGACACCGCGCGCAAGCTGCCCGCCGACCAGCGTTCCCGGGCCGCCTGCCGTCCGAGCTGGGTTGCATCCCAGCCGATCGCGCTCGCGCCGGCGGCGAGCGTCAGCGAAAAATCGAGTTGCGCGTTCGCGTGATCGAACACGATGTTGTTCTGCGGCAGCCAGTCGAGCTTGGCATGCTCGCCGACCTGCAGTGCGATGCGCTGGCGCGCCGCGCGGCCGTTCGACTTGTACCACTTGGTCGCGCCGGGCGTCGTGAGCACCGCATGCGTGTGCGCGGCGAGCGCGATGTCGATGTCGAGTTGATCGCCACCCGCGACGCCGCCGGGTGGATGCACGATCACCGCATGGCAGATCGCCGGGCCTTCCGGATAGAGCGGCCGTTGCACGCGCAGCGGTCCATCGTGAAGCCGGTGCGCGAGCGTCGTGCGCCCGTCACCGCTGACGAAACCGAGTTCGAGACGTGCGCGCCACGGCGTGTGAGCGGTGGCGAGCGTGGCGTGGTTTTCGTGGAGCGACATGCGGATGGATGGGGGATCGGCGTGGTCGAGCGAGAATAGCACGCGTGTCGACGCGCGCAACCTGCGCGATCTTCTCGGCTACGGCGCGGTCCCTTCAGGCGCGGCCTCGGTCACCGATAGCACCTTGATGCCCTCCCACTGCGGATGCAGCAGCCGCAGCAACGAAAGAACCGCGCGCGGGGTGTTTTCCTCCACGGTCAGTGACTCGCTGCCTGTCAAAACCGCTCTCTTGCCATGTTGGCAGTACTGATATTCGACGTGAACCATCACGGACATGCTTTTCTCCTTACTGAATTGATGTTGTGCCGACAATCCCGGTGGGGTTGCGGTCAGGGTCTGTTTACATATGGAACGCACCCCATTGCGTGATTTCATTTCAGGGGAATGCCCGCTATCGGCCGCATGGCGGCGTCGTGCGTCGCTCACGTGGCGCGGCCACGCAGCGCTCCTTACTCCTTGCCCTGCGGCCGATAGCGGGCATTCGCACGTGCGTTCCATATGTAATCAGACCCTAGCGTACGAGCGTCGGCTCGGCGTGATCCTCCACGCCGCGTTCCGCGCGATTGATGAAGCCGCAGTCGAGCAATAGCTGACAAAAGGCTTCCGGTGAGCACGACGAACCGGTCGTCACGGCCATTTTCGCGAGCACGTCGGGAAACGACGCGAGCACGTGCCAGCTGTCGTAGTACGCGTGCAATTGGGGCGCGAGTTCGTTGCCGAGCTTTTCCCAGTGCACCGACAGCATGCCGGCCGTACCGCCGCTGTCCACGTGGAATAAGCCGAAGGTGACCGCCGACACGACGTTCATCACCCTGCAATAAGAGGCTGGGTTTCTGTAGAACTCGCGTCTGACCTGCTTTTTGTCGTACATGATGTCCACCTGATCGAACCGTTGCGGCGCCTAGCCTGTGTAACGGTTGCGCGGCGGATAACTTGAGCGGGCTTACACGGCGATCAACCCCCGCACCCCATCGGCATCCATCTTCGCTCCCTCGCCACCCGCGATGATTTCGCCGCGGCTCATCACCCAGTAGTGGTCGGCGATCGCTTTCGCGAAGTCGTAATACTGCTCGACGAGCAGCACGGTCATGCCCATTTCCTCGACGAGTTGTCGCAGCGTGCGGCCGATGTCCTGAATGATCGACGGCTGGATGCCCTCGGTCGGCTCGTCGAGGATCAACAGTTGCGGCTCGCTCATCAGCGCGCGGCCGATCGCGAGCTGTTGCTGCTGTCCGCCGGACAGGTCGCCGCCGCGCCGGCTGCGCATGTCCTTCAGTACCGGAAACAGCTCGTAGATGCGCTCGGGAATCTTCTTCGGCGCTGTTCGGCTCGCGGCGCCCACCAGCAGATTTTCCTCGACGGTGAGGCGCGGAAAAATATCGCGGCCCTGCGGCACGTAGGCGAGCCCTTGGGCGACCCGCGCATAGGTCGGCAGCTTGGTCAGCGGTGCGCCACGCCATGCGATCGCGCCGCTTTTCGCGGGCACGACGCCCATCAGGCAGCGCAACAATGTGGTCTTGCCGACGCCGTTGCGCCCGAGCAGCACCGTCAATTTGCCGTCGGGCACGCTCAGCTTCACGTCGCGCAGAATATGGCTGCCACCGTAGTATTGATTCAGTCGGTCTACTTCGAGCATTGTTCAGTCGTCCTGTCGGGTTGACGCCTTCCGGGTTGACGATGCGCTGCCGCGCTCAGCGGCCAAGATAAGACTCGATCACCGTCTCGTCGCGCTTGACGTCGTCGAGCGTGCCGTGCGCGAGCACGCGCCCTTCGGCCATCACCGTGACCTTTCCCGTGTCGCCCGCGAGCGCCGCGACGAACTCCATGTCGTGCTCGACGACCATCATCGAGCAGGTGCCGCGCAGGTGGTTGAGCAACTCCGCGAGCTGCATCGTTTCGTCGTCGGTCATGCCGGCGGCGGGTTCGTCGAGCAGCAGCAGCGCCGGCTGCTGCATCAGCAGCATGCCGATTTCGAGGCGTTGCTTCTGGCCGTGCGAGAGCTCGCCGGCGAGCCGACGCGCTTCGCTCTCCAGCCCGATCAGCGCGAGCGTTTCCTCGATGCGCGCCTGCGCATCGCGATCGAGCCGTGCGCGCAGCGACGCCCACCAGCCCTTGTCCGTCTTCATCGCGAGTTCGAGGTTTTCCCACACGGGATGCTGCTCGAACACGGTCGGCTTCTGAAACTTGCGGCCGATCCCGGCGCGCGCGATCGACGGTTCGATCATGCGCGTGAGATCGATCGACTGCCCGAGAAACACCTTGCCGTGATCGGGCGCGGTCTTGCCGGTGATCACGTCCATCATCGTCGTCTTGCCCGCCCCGTTCGGGCCGATGATGCAGCGCAGTTCGCCCACGTCGATCGCGAGCGTCAGCGCGTTCAATGCGCGAAAGCCGTCGAAGCTGACCGTCACGTCTTCGAGGTAGAGGATCGTGCCATGCGAGACGTCGATCTCGCCGGAAACGACCGCGTGCCCCATGCTCGCGACGCCGCTCAACGACCGCCCCGGCGCTTCGGGCAAGTCCAGATCGGGAACCATCGGGTTTTCGTTCATCAGCGGTTCCTCCTGCGCGTCAGCAGATCGGCCAGACCCATGATGCCGTTGGGCAGCAACAGCGGTACCAGCACGAAGATCAGGCCGAGGAAGAACAGCCAGTATTCCGGAAAGTTCGCCGTGAAAAAGCTCTTCGCGCCGTTCACCGCGAATGCGCCGATGATCGGCCCGATCAGCGTGCCGCGTCCGCCGACCGCCACCCAGATCGCCATTTCGATCGAGTTGCCCGGCGACATCTCGCCCGGATTGATGATGCCGACCTGCGGCACATAGAGCGCGCCCGCGATGCCGCACAGCACCGCCGACACCGTCCACACGAACAGCTTGTACGCGAGCGGACTGTAGCCGAGGAACATCAGCCGCGTTTCGCCGTCGCGCACCGCGGTCACGACGCGGCCCAGCTTCGACGTGACGATCGCGCGCGCGCCGATGAACGCGGCGATCAGCACCGCGAAGGTGATCAGCAGCAACGCGGCGCGCGTGCCCTGATGCGTGATCGGAAAACCGGCGATGCGCTTGAAGTCGGTGAAGCCGTTATTGCCGCCGAAGCCCGTTTCGTTGCGGTAGAACAGCAGCATCGCGGCGAAGGTCATGGCCTGCGTGATGATCGACAGATAGACGCCCTTCACGCGCGAGCGGAACGTGAAGAAGCCGAACACCCACGCGACCACGGCAGGCACCAGCACGACGAGCAGAAGCGCGTAGCCGAGATGCTGCGTGCCGTGCCAGAACCACGGCAACTGGTGCCAGTCGAGAAACACCATGAAGTCGGGCAGATCGCTGCCGTACTTGCCGTCGCGACCGATCGCTCGCATCAGGTACATGCCGATCGCGTAGCCGCCGAGCGCGAAGAACAAGGCGTGACCCAGACTCAGGATGCCGCAGTAGCCCCACACGAGATCGAGTGCGAGCGCCGCGATCGCGTAGCACATGAACTTGCCGGTCAGCGTCATCGCGTACGCGGACAGATGCAATGCGCTCGTCTGCGGAATCACGAGCGCGGCGAACGGCACGCCGAGGCCGAACACGATGACGAGCGCAAGCAGCGCGAGCCACGCGCGAGGCGACAGCAACGCGGGACGCGGCGGCAGGCCGAGCGCGAAGCCGGTGTTGGACTCGCGCGCGCCAGCGGCACCGGCGGCACCGGCGCGCGCCGACGCTGGGGAACCAGGGTTTGCCGATGAAGAAGCGGATGTCATCTCACGCCTCCGCGCTACGGCCCTTCAAGGCGAACATGCCCTGCGGACGCTTCTGGATGAACAGCACGATCAGCACGAGCACCGCGATCTTCGCGAGCACCGCGCCCCAGAACGGTTCGATCGCCTTGCTGACGAGCCCGAGGCCGAAGCCGCCGAGCACCGTGCCCGCAAGCTGGCCGACGCCGCCGAGCACGACCGCCATGAACGAATCGATGATGTAGCTTTGGCCCAGATCGGGCCCGACATTGCCGATCTGCGACAACGCGCAGCCCCCAAGCCCCGCGATGCCCGCGCCGAACGCGAACGCATACGAATCGACGCTTGCGGTTTTCACGCCGACGCAGGCGGCCATGCGGCGGTTCTGCGTGACCGCGCGAACAAAGAGACCGAGCCGCGTGCGCGTGAGCACGGCCCACGCGATGGCGACGACGATCAGCGAGAACGCGAGAATCGCGAGCCGGTTGTACGGCAGGATCAGGTTCGGCAGCACGGTGACGCCGCCGCTCATCCACGCGGGATTGACGACCTGTACGTTCTGCGCGCCGAACAGCATGCGGGTGGCCTGAATCAGGATCAGGCTCACGCCGAAGGTGGTCAGCAGCGTTTCGAGCGGACGGCCGTAGAGGTGCTTCAGCACCAGCCGTTCCAGCACGATGCCGACCAGCGCCGCCGCGACGAACGCGGCCGGTATCGCGAGGAGCGGATACCAGTCGAACAGGTCAGGCGCGACGCGCTGAAAGAGGTTCTGCACGACATACGTCGCGTACGCGCCGATCATCAGGAATTCGCCGTGCGCCATGTTGATCACGCCGATCAGCCCGTAGGTGATGGCGAGGCCGAGCGCGGCGAGCAGCAGCACGCTGCCGAGCGACAGCCCCGCGAACAGCGTGCCCGCAATCTGGCTGCGGCGCTGGATCGCATCGAGCGCTTCGATGCCGCTTTGCGCGGCCGCGCGCACGCGCTCGTCGCTTTCGGCAAAGGTGCCGTCGGCTTTCTTCGCGACTAGCGGGCGCAGCAGTTCGTTCATATCGAGGTCGTGACGCGCCGCGACCAGTTGCACCGCTTCGAGGCGCTTCGCCGCATCGGGGTCGTGCAAGGCGCTCATCGCCCACAGCGTGTCGAGACGTTTCTTCAGTACGGGATCGGTCTCCTTCGCGCGCGCCGCGTCGACGAGCGGCTTGAGCGACGGATCGGGGTTCTGCAGCAGCGCATCGACGGCGGCTGCGCGCGTCGCCTGGTCGGGCGAGGCGAGTTGAAGGCCCGACAGCGCGCCCGTTACTTTCGAGCGCAGCAGGTTGTTCAGCGTGACCGGCTGGGCGTCGCTCGCGGTGACGGGCTGACCGGTGACGGCATCGCGTGTGGCGTCGCCGTCCTGCAGCAGCACTTTGCCCGCGTCGGTGGCGAGCGCGCTGTCGTCGGCGAGTGCCTTGAGCACTGCGAGCGATGCGGTGTCGTGCGTGGCGATCAGTTTGTCGATCGCGGCGGACTTTGCCTCGAAGTCGTCGCCGGCGAGCGGCGCGACGTCGGCCTGAGTCAGCGCGAACGCGCCGGATGACACGGCGGCGAGCAGTATCGCGAGCGGCAGCAGGAGCGCCGCGCCGCGTGGCCGAACGGAAGTCGGAAATGAAAACGCCATGATGGCCTTTTGCGCTGGGTTGAATCGATGAGCCGATCAGGTCGGCGACGCTGCCGCGCGAGCCGCCGCCCCACCTTCAGCGTGGCGCGGCCGCGCATCGGCGGGCGCGGCCAACCGCGCGCCGCACTGCCGCCGCGAACCGCTGCGAGGCTCGAGCCGAGACGTCATGCGACTCGCGAGCGCCGCAGGAACGCGGGAATCGAGCTGACCACGTCCGGCTTGCCCGCATTGCCGGCGATGAACGGGCTCCACGGCTGCGCGCGAATCGGTCCCTTGGTGCGCCACACGACGTTGAACTGGCCGTCCGCGCGCACCTCGCCGATCATGACCGGCTTGTGCAGATGGTGGTTGCCGTCCATCTCCAGCGTGAAGCCCGACGGCGCAGCGAAAGTCTGCCCGACCATCGCGACGCGCACCTTGTCGACCTCGGTGCTTTTCGCTTTCTCGACTGCCTGCTTCCACATGTGAATGCCGACGAAGGTCGCTTCCATCGGATCGTTGGTCACGCGCTTCGAGCCGCCCGGCAAGTTGTTGTCCTTGACCCACGTGGCCCATTGCTTCTTGAACTTCTCGTTGGCCGGGTTGCGCAACGACATGAAGTAATTCCAGGCCGCGAGATTGCCGATGAGCGGCTTCGTATCGATACCGCGCAATTCCTCCTCGCCGACCGAGAACGCCACGACCGGCACGTCCGACGCCTTCAGCCCCTGGTTGCCGAGCTCCTTGTAGAACGGCACGTTCGAATCGCCGTTCACGGTCGAGATCACCGCGGTCTTGCCGCCTTGCGAGAAGGTCTTGATGTTCGCGACGATGGTCTGATAGTCGCTGTGGCCGAACGGCGTGTAGACCTCCTGAATGTCGGTTTCCTGGACGCCCTTCGATTTGAGGAACGCACGCAGGATCTTGTTGGTCGTGCGCGGATACACGTAGTCGGTGCCGAGCAGGAAGAAGCGCTTCGCGCCGCCGCCTTCGGCGCTCATCAGGTATTCGGTCGCGGGGATCGCCTGCTGGTTCGGCGCGGCGCCGGTGTAGAACACGTTGCGCGACATCTCCTCGCCTTCGTACTGCACCGGATAGAACAGCAGACCGTTGAGCTCCTCGAACACCGGCAGCACCGATTTGCGCGACACCGAGGTCCAGCAGCCGAACACGACCGCGCACTTGTCCTGCGTCAGAAGCTGGCGCGCCTTCTCGGCGAACAGCGGCCAGTTCGACGCGGGGTCGACGACTACCGGCTCGATCTTGCGGCCCATCACACCGCCGTTCTTGTTGATGTCGGCGATCGTCATCAACGCGGTGTCCTTCAGCGACGTCTCGGAGATCGCCATCGTGCCGGACAGCGAATGCAGGATGCCCACCTTGATCGGACCGCTATCGGATTGCGCGTGCGCGAACGGAATGCGGCCCGCGAGCGCGAGCGCGCCGGACATGGAGCCGAACTTCAAGAGACTGCGACGTTTCATGTGCTTTTCCCCTTGTCATTGGTGGTCACTGTTTATGAGCGTCAATTTCAGCCAGCCAGGCTGAGCTCGCACGACTTCCCGCTCGTCTACTGCAAGGCACATGCCATGCGGCGTATTCGACTTGCATGGCGCCGGATGCCTGCGTTGGCGCGGTTATCGGCGAGGGGCCCAGGGCGCCGCTCGACCGATGCAGCGGCGCAAAACTGGTGCAGCCGCGCGCGCCGCGCCTCGTTCGGGTGCGCGTCGCGCCGCGACGAAGCGTGCCTCGCCGCCAGCGAACCGCCGGGGGCGCACGCGGTGCTTCGGCGGTGCATGGGCGGCATGAGTGCGCTGCGTCTTTGTGCATGGCGTGCGCTCTGCCTACACTGAAAGACCACGGAGACAGAACAAGGAGACCCGACATGAGCGAACGCGCCGCCGTCAGCCCACCCGATATGTCCGCTTTCTGGATGCCCTTTACCGCGAACCGTCAGTTCAAGAGCGCGCCCCGCCTGCTCGCTAGCGCGAAGGGGATGTACTACACGACCCACGATGGCCGCCGCGTGCTCGACGGCACGGCGGGCTTGTGGTGCGTGAACGCGGGCCATTGCCGCGATGAGATCGTGGCGGCTGTGCAGGCGCAGGCCGCGGAAATGGATTTCGCCCCGACCTTCCAGATGGGGCATCCGAAGGCCTTCGAGGCAGCGACGAAAATCGCGCGTCATACGCCGGGCGATCTGAAGCACATCTTTTTTGCGAACTCGGGTTCCGAAGCGGTCGATACCGCGCTGAAGATCGCGCTTGCCTATTTCCGCGCGAAAGGCGAAGGGCAGCGCACCCGGCTGATCGGGCGCGAGCGCGGTTATCACGGCGTCGGCTTCGGCGGGATTTCGGTCGGCGGTATTGCGCCGAATCGGAAGGCGTTTTCAGGTGGGCTGCTGCCGGCGGTCGATCATTTGCCGCATACGCTGAATCTGAAGGAAGCGGCGTTTTCGAAGGGGCAGCCCGCGTGGGGCGCGCAGCTGGCCGACGAGCTGGGGCGGCTTGTCGCGCTGCACGATGCATCGACGATCGCCGCGGTGATCGTCGAGCCGGTGGCGGGTTCGACCGGCGTACTGATTCCGCCGCAAGGTTATCTGCAGCGTCTGCGCGAGATCTGCGACAAGCACGGCATCCTGCTGATCTTCGACGAAGTGATCACCGGCTGGGGACGCCTCGGCGCGCCGTTCGCCGCGCAGTACTTCGGCGTGACGCCCGATCTGCTGACGATGGCCAAGGGCACCAACAACGCCGCGGCGCCGATGGGTGCGGTCGCGGCGAGCGCGAAGATTCACGACACGATCGTGGGTGGAGCGCCGGGCGGCATCGAGCTGTTTCATGGCTATACGTATTCGGGGCATCCGATCGCGGCGGCCGCCGCTTGCGCGACCATCGATCTGTACGAGCGCGAGCAGCTGTTCGACCGCGCCGCGCGAATGGCGCCGGTGTTCGAACGCGCGATTCACAAGCTGCGCGGCGAGCCGCATGTGATCGACGTGCGCAACCTGGGGCTCGTGGGCGGCGTCGAGTTGGCGTCGCGCGATGGTGCGCCGGGGGCGCGCGCTTATGACGTGTTCGTGCGCTGCTACGAGAAGGGCGTGCTCACGCGCTATACCGGCGATATTCTCGCGTTCTCGCCGCCGCTGATTGTCGATGAAGCGCAGATCGAGGAGATCTTTGGGACGGTGGCGGAGGTGTTGAGGGAGACGGTGTAGGGGGAGGGCGCACGCGAAGGCCGCGCGAGCTGATCCATGGGCAATGATTGAGTCGATCGATTCCGCGCCGCCTTCGATGTCTTCGTACCCGACAAAACAGGACACTTCCCTATGCCCGTCCTCGAACACCTCGAATTCGATTCGTGGGCGGGTGGGGCATTCGCCGGGTGGCGTGAATCCGCACGAGCGCAGTGTGAGAAACAGGCTACTCGCTTAGTAGACGTTTCAACTCGTGAAGAAATGAGGTCGTCGTGTAACCCCATAATTCCGGATCAAAATCTTGACCATAATCCTTTTCGAACGCCGAATCCAGGTCGTCCAGGTGTTCGCTCATGAATGAATTTATTTCATTGATCATTTCAAGGTGACTCTCCCGTGGGCAATCCCTCTTATAGCACGAGACAACTTCAGGAATCGTATCTCCCCATAAATCGAAATCCTGGTTGAGATATGCGCCAAACAACTGATACATCTTGGGGTAGCGGCTTGACAGCATAATATTTCCTTCATCCCACATAGGCAGTAAGAATGTAATAGGGTATTCCATTATATGTTTGATATTTCAAGACAACTACAACCTCATTCATCCGCGTCAATTTTCCTGTCTCCCTCGTTATTCCATAGCCGACATCACCCGCCACGCGCTGGATCAGTGTGAGCGGGCCGCCGCTACCAGAGGACTTCGCCCAATTCCGTATTCGAGCAGTATCGATGCGCATTACTTCTGATATTGCCCATTCTGCCCGTTCAAGGTTCGTGAATGACGACACTCTTTTTCGACGCGGCTCAAGTCTAAGTCTTTCGAGCAACTGCGCTTCAGTACGGCCTACGTGCTTCTCGAATGTATGGCCACCAATCCGGCTCCCGGCCTTCGCTTCGTGATCCATCAGCCTGATTCGGCCCATCGTGACACCAGCGACGCGCGCGGCCTTGATCGAGCCGGCGAACCCGAACGGCACGACCATGTCGAGCGACAGGCCGATATTGTTGGCCATGTCAGGGCTGGCCTTCATCGCCTCGGCCAGCTTCGCCGTGCCCTGCTGGGTCAGCGTGGCCGTATCGCGTCCCGTCCACACCTGACGCAGCCCCGCCGCCGCCGTGTCAGAACCATGTGCGCCGAACACGATGCACCCGGCCTTGCTCGCCATCGTCGGCTCTGGCATCACACACAGCGCCCCGGCTCCGACCATTTCCAGCAGGCCGCCGACGAGTCGCAAGCCGCCCCAGAGCCGGTTGGAAAGCATTTCCGTCTGGCTGATCGACTGACGGGTGAGCACTGCGGCGAGCTGCGGCGCACTGAGCACAACGCGCACGCCGTCCGAATCCTGTTGATACGACATTCCGTATTCCTCTGTAGCTGTTAGGACAGCCAAACTAGCAGGCGGCTACAGGCTATGGAATGGGCGACGGATGATTTCAGGCTCCCATTGCGGTCATGCGTCGATCTGTGCGGTTTGCGTCACCATTCCGGCTGATACGAAAGCCGAAAAGAAAAACGGCGCAAGGACCATCAGCCCTTGCGCCGTTTCAATGCGCTACCTTCGCGGTGAATTTCAGTAAGTCGGAACCGAAGGATCGACCTGACGCGACCACGCGTCGATGCCGCCCTGCAGATTGAACACATTGGTGTGTCCGCGCGATTCGAGGAACATCGCGACCTGCGCGCTGCGCGCGCCATGATGGCAGATGCAGACGATCGGCGCGTCGTCATCGAGCTCTTCGCTGCGAGCCGGAATCTCGCGCATCGGGATCGACACGATGCCGGGCATCGACGCCGTTTGCAGTTCCCACGGCTCGCGCACGTCGAGCAGTACCGGTGCGGGGCGCGAGGTATCGGCGAGCCATTCGGCGAGTGCCGGAGCGGTCAGGTTTTGCATCAGCGGGACATCCAGTTCGGAGAACGGCGGCAAGTGCGCCGTCCGGATCGATAACGCGTTTCGGAAAGCGGCTCAGAACTTGAACCGCGCAGGCTGTACAGCATTGGTCAGCGGCTCGACATAGGTTTCAAACACGTCGGCGATGCGGTATTGCTTCTCGTCGATGCGCGTGATGATTTGCGCCTTCATCACCGGCGCGACGCCGACGAACGCCGCGAGGCGGCCGCCGACCTTCAGCTGTTCGAGGATTTCCTGCGGCAGTACCGGCAGACCGCCCGACACGCAGATCACGTCGTACGGCGCCGCGCCGCTCCAGCCGCGCGCGGCGTCGCCGGTCGCGACCTCGACGTTCAGCACGCCGTTGGAGATCAGGTTGCTCTTCGCGAACTCGGCCAGTTCCGGTTCGATGTCGATCGTCAGCACGTGCTGCGCGCGATGCGCAAGCAGCGCCGCCATGTAACCCGAGCCCGCGCCGATTTCGAGCACGCTTTCGTGCTTCTTCACCGCCAACTCCTGCAGCACGCGCGCCTCGACGCGCGGCGCCAGCATATGCTGGCCGGCCGGCAGCGGCACTTCGAAGTCGGCGAAGGCGAGGTCGCGGTAAGCGGCGGGGACGAAATTCTCACGTTTGACGATCGACAGCAGATTCAGCACGTCCTGGTCGAGCACTTCCCAGGGGCGGATCTGCTGTTCGATCATGTTGAAACGCGCTTGCTCGATGTTCATGGTGGATTCGGCGGTTTTGGTTTGGCGAGCGGGCGGCGGCTGCCGCTGACTTTTGCCCTGATCCGGCGCCGGCAGCTGCCAGCGGCCTCGGCTTCGGGCAAGGCGTTCGCATTGCAAGCCGCGTCAGGGAAACTGCGGGATTGTACCAAATGGCCGACTCGCTCCGGACGGCCGCGGACAAGCGCCTGGCCGGGCCGCCCCCGTGTTAATCCCTAGCGATTCGTCCTTGCGATTCGCATCGCCATCGCCAAAAAATGTAATCGATTACATTTTCGCTGCGAGGTCGCGTGTCCCGAACGCCGTCCCGAGCGTCGCCGGCCCCGTTGTCCGGCGCGGGCAGTCAACTTCAGCCTCAGTCGCAGAGGCGGCCGCCGCGCGCGGCCGACGGGGCCTCGATTGCCGGCGTCGCCGAGCAGGCGGGCGTGTCGGTTGCGACGGTGTCGCGCGTGCTGAACGGCCACGAGAACGTGCGGGCCGCCACGCGCGACAAGGTGCTCGCCGCGATCGACGCGAGCGGCTACCGCGTGAACGAGCTCGCGCGCAATCTGCGCACCGCCGAAAGCCGCCTGCTGCTGACGATGGTGCCGGACTTCGGCAATCCGTTTTACGCGGAGATCGTGCGCGGCATCGACAGCGTCGCGCGTCAGCACGGCTATTTCATGCTGTTGTGCGACACCGGCGCGGACCCGGGGCGCGAGCGCAGCTATTTCGACATGCTGCGCCGCCGCCGCGCGGACGGCGCGATCTGCCTCGACCCGGCGACGATCCAGCAGGCGCTAGGCGAAGCGTCGCAGGCGCTGCCGTGGGTCGCGTGCTGCGAGTTCGATCCGGAGATGGGCGTGCCGTACGTCGGCATCGACAACTATCGCGCGGCGGGCGACGCGGTGCGCCATCTGCTCGCGCGCGGCCACCGGCGCATTGGGCTCATCAATTCCGATGTCGATTATCTGTATGCGCGCCAGCGTCAGCAGGGCTACCTCGACGCCATGCGGGACGCGGGCATCGCGCCCGATCCGCATTGGCGCATGAATCTGAACAGCCTCGATTACGCAGCGGGCGCATCGGCCGCGGCCCGCTTGATGCAGCGGCCGGACGCGCCGAGCGCGATCTTCGCGGTGTCCGACACGCTCGCGATCGGCGTGATCCATGGCTTGCGCAGCGTCGGCAAGCGCGTGCCGGCCGACGTCGCCGTGGCCGGCTTCGACGACATCTCGCTCGCCGCGCAGATCGATCCGCCGCTCACGACCATCGCGCAGCCGATGCGCGAACTCGGCGAAACCGCCGCGCGTCTGTTGCTGCAGCGCCTCGCGAATCCGCAGGCCAACGTGCCGGGCGTGCTGCTGCCGCATCGTCTCGTGATTCGCGGGAGTGCCTGAGCCATGAGCCTCGCGATCCGCTTCGACGACATCCGCAAAGAGTTCGGGCCCGTGCGCGTGCTGCACGGCGTGAGCTTCGAACTCGCGCCTGGCCGCATCTACGGTCTGCTCGGCGAGAACGGCGCGGGCAAGTCGACACTGATGAAAATTCTCGCGGGTTACGAAACGGCAACGTCGGGCAGCGTTCTGGTCGACGGTCACGCGCAGCGCTTCACCGGTTCGCGCGAGGCCGAGGCGCAGGGCATCGTGCTGATCCACCAGGAGTTCAACCTCGCCGAGCATCTGACGATCGCGCAGAACATGTACCTCGGCCACGAGAAGCGGCGCGGCTGGTTCGTCGACGATGCCTCGATGCGCAGCGAGGCCGCGCGCTATCTCGCGCAGGTCGGGCTCGAGCGCGCGCCCGACACGAAGGTGCGCGAGCTGATCGTCGCGGAAAAGCAGATGGTCGAGATCGCGAAGGCGCTGTCGCGCCGCGCGCGCCTGTTGATCATGGACGAACCGACCGCGACGCTGACCCCCGCCGAAACCGAACGGCTCTTCGCCCTGATGCTGAAGCTCAAGGCCGACGGCGTGACGATCGTCTACATCTCGCACAAGCTCGACGAAGTGGAGCGCATCACCGACGAAGTGATCGTGATGCGCGATGGCCGCTTCGTCGCGCGCGGCGAGACGGCGGGGCTCGCGCGTCAGCAGATGGCGAACCTGATGGTTGGGCGCGACGTGTCCGATATGTTTCCCGACAAGCTCACGGTTTGCGCCGACACGCCGGTCGCGTTGCGTGTGAGAGGCCTCACGGTCCCCGGCTGGGTCGAGGACCTGAGCTTCGAAGTGCGCGCGGGCGAGGTGCTCGGCTTCGCGGGTCTGGTCGGCGCGGGCCGCACCGAGGCGTTCGAGGCGATCATCGGCTTGCGCAAACGCACCGGCGGCAGTATTGAAATCGCGGGCCGGCCCGTCGATCTGAAGAATCCGCGCGACGCGATGCGCCACGGGCTCACGTATCTGAGCGAGGACCGCAAGGGCAAGGGCCTGCACGTCGATCTGAGCCTGCAGGACAACGTCACCTTGATGACGCTCGAACGCTACGCGCATCCGCTGCTCGACATGAGAGCGGGGCGCGCGGCCTTGCAGAAGGCCGTCGGCGAATTCGGCATTCGCACGGGCGACCTGTCGGGCCGTGCGCGCATGCTGTCGGGCGGCAACCAGCAGAAGCTCGCGCTCGCCAAGTTCCTGCAGCCGGACCCGAACGTGATCGTGCTCGACGAGCCGACGCGCGGCGTGGACGTCGGCGCGAAGCGCGACATCTACTTTCTGATTCATCGTCTCGCCGCGCAGGGCCGCGCGGTGATCGTCATTTCATCCGAACTGATCGAGCTGATCGGCTTGTGCCATCGCGTCGCCGTGATGCGCGCGGGACGCCTGCAAGCGACGCTGACGCTCGAGCATCTGACCGAAGAGGAGTTGATCGCTCATGCGACCGGCACCCACTGAGGCCGTGCAATCACGCCGCGCGCTGCGCGTCGCGCAGCGGCTCTACACGCTCGGGCCGCTCGCCGGGCTGATCCTGCTTTGCATCGTCGGCACGCTGCTCAATCGCGACTTCGCGACGCTCGACAACCTGATGAACGTACTCACGCGCACGTCGTTCATCGGCATCATCGCGGTCGGCATGACCTTCGTGATCATTTCGGGCGGCATCGATCTGTCGGTCGGCTCGATGGCCGCGCTGATCGCGGGCATCATGATCTGGCTGATGAACGGGCTCGCGGCCGGCGCGGCCAGCCATGCGTTGCCGCCGCTCATGATCGTGACGATCGGGATCGTCGCGGCGCTCGCGCTCGGCGCGCTGTTCGGCTGCGCGCATGGGCTGCTGATCACCAAAGGGCGCATCGAGCCGTTCATCGTCACGCTCGGCACGCTCGGCATTTTTCGAGCGGTGCTCACATGGCTCGCCGATGGCGGCGCGCTGACGCTCAATGATTCGTTATCCAATCTCTATGGCCCCGTCTATTACGCGAGCCTGTTCGGCGTACCGGTGCCGATCTGGGTGTTTCTCGTGGTCGCGGCGGGCGGCGCGCTGATCCTCAATCGCACCGCGTTCGGCCGGCACGTGCAGGCGATCGGTTCGAACGAACAGGTCGCGCGTTATGCGGCGATTCGCGTCGATACGGTGAAGATCGTCACCTATGTGCTGCTCGGGATTTGCGTAGGCGTGGCCACGGTGCTCTACGTGCCGCGCCTCGGGGCCGCCACACCGACCACGGGCCTTCTGTGGGAGCTCGAAGCGATCGCGTCGGTAGTCGTGGGCGGCACGGCGCTCAAGGGCGGCGAGGGACGCGTGATCGGCACCGTGATCGGCGCGATCCTGCTTTCGGTGATCGCGAACATCCTGAACCTGACCAGCATCATCAGCGTGTATCTGAACGCGGCGGTGCAGGGCGTGGTGATCATTTTCGTCGCGTTCGTGCAGCGCGGGCGGCGTTAGCGGCGCGAGTGCAGTGAAGAAGACGTAGCAATGCAGGCGCGGTAAACCAACGGCAGGTCCGGAAAAACGGGGCGAGCGAACGCCTCATGATTGGAGACACACACCATGAAGCAAGTCATTCGAGCGATCGGCGCCGGCATGCTGGCGTTGGGGATACTGGGCACGACCGGCGCGGCGCGTGCCGACGACAAGGTCACGCTGGGCGTCGCGATTCCGACGGCCGATCACGGCTTCACCGGCGGCATCGTCTGGTGGGCGAACAAGGCGAAGGAAGACATGGAGAAGGCGCATCCCGACCTGAAAGTGATCGTGAAGACCGCGGCCAACGCGCCCGAGCAGGCGAACCAGTTGCAGGACCTCGTGACGGTCAACAAGATCAACGCGCTCGTGATCTTCCCGTACGAATCGGCGACGCTGACACAGCCCGTCGAGCAGGTGAAGCGAAAGGGCATATATGTGACGGTGGTCGATCGCGGCCTGACCAACACGAGCGCGCAGGATGCCTATGTGGCGGGCGACAACACCGCGTTCGGCAAGATCCCCGCCGAGTATCTGGCGAAGGCGCTCGACGGCAAGGGCAACATCGTCGCGCTGCGCGGCATTCCAACCACGCTCGACAACGAGCGCTGGACCGCCTTCACCGGCGTGATGAAGAACTATCCGGACATCAAGATTCTCGACGCGAAGTACGCGAACTGGAATCGCGACGACGCGTTCAAGGTGATGCAGGACTATCTGACGCGCTTCAAGCACATCGATGCAGTGTGGGCCGCCGACGACGACATGGCGGTCGGCGTGCTGAAGGCGATCGATCAGGCGAAGCGCAACGACATCAAGATCGTGTTCGGCGGCGCGGGCTCGAAAGGCATGGTGAAGAACGTGATGGACGGCGCGCCGATGATCAGGGCCGACGTGTCGTACTCGCCGAAATTCATCTACGACGCGATCAAGCTGACGGCCGAAGCGCGGCTCAAAGGCGACAAGCTGCCGCCCACGACGATCATTCCGTCGGTGCTGATCACGAAGGAGAACGCGCAGCAGTTCTATTTCCCGGATTCGCCGTTCTGAGCGGCTCCGTTCGCATCGTGTAGCGCGCGCGGGCGCGGCCCGCGCGCACAGTTCGAGGAACATACGATGAAAACCATCAAAGGCCCGGCGATTTTTCTCGCTCAGTTCATGGGCGACGACGCGCCGTTCGACAACCTCGCGCATCTCGCGGGCTGGGCGGCGGGTCTCGGTTTCAAGGGCATCCAGGTGCCGTGCGATCCGCGCCTGATCGATCTCGAGAAAGCGGCCGCGAGCGACGCGTATTGCGACGAGCTGCGTGAGAGCGCGGAAAACGCAGGCGTTGCGATCACCGAACTCTCGACGCATCTGCAAGGGCAACTGGTCGCCGTGCATCCGGCTTACGACACGTTATTCGACGGCTTCGCCGCGCCGCACGTGCGCGGCGATCCGGCGGCGCGCACGGCATGGGCGATCGCGCAGATGAAGCTCGCGGCACAGGCGTCGCATCGTTTGGGCCTGAGCACGCACGTGTCGTTTTCGGGCGCGCTCGCATGGCCGTATCTGTACCCGTGGCCGCAGCGGCCGGCCGGTCTCGTCGAAGCTGCGTTCGACGAACTTGCGCGCCGCTGGACGCCGATTCTCGATGCGTTCGACGCGGCCGGCGTCGATGTCTGCTACGAACTGCATCCGGGCGAAGACCTGCACGACGGCGTGACGTTCGAGCGTTTTCTCGCGGCGGTCAAACAGCATCCGCGCGCGAACATCCTGTACGACCCGAGCCACTTCGTGCTGCAGCAGCTCGACTACCTCGCGTTCATCGATATCTACCACGAGCGCATCAAGGCGTTTCATGTGAAGGATGCGGAGTTTCGTCCGACCGGCAAGCAAGGCGTGTATGGCGGCTACAGCGGCTGGGTCGAACGCGCGGGGCGCTTTCGCTCGCTCGGCGATGGGCAGATCGATTTCGGCGCGATCTTCTCGAAGATGGCGCAGTCCGATTTTCCGGGCTGGGCCGTGCTCGAATGGGAATGCGCGTTGAAGCATCCGCACGACGGCGCGCGCGAAGGCGCCGAGTTCATTCGGCGGCACATCATCCGCGTGGCCGAGCATGCTTTCGATGACTTCGCGGGCAGTGGAGTCGATGCCGCGCAACTGAAAAGTGTGCTGGGCATCTGAGCGAGGTGTAGCGGCAGCCGGCGCAACGGCACGCGCAACGCATGGGAGTGCAAGCGATGCAGCGAAGAAAACTCAGACTGGGCATGGTCGGTGGCGGGCAGGGCGCGTTCATCGGCGCGGTACACCGGATCGCCGCGCGGCTCGACGATCGTTTTGAACTGGTGGCGGGCGCGTTGTCGTCCGATGCCGAGCGCGCGCGGGCGAGCGCCGCCGAAGCGGGCATTCCGCGCAGCTATGCGGACTGGCGCGAAATGGCGCGTGCGGAGGCCGCGCGCGGCGACGGCATCGACGCGGTTGCGATCGTCACGCCGAATCATCTGCATGCGCCGGTCGCGACGGCGTTTCTCGAAGCGGGCATTCATGTGATCTGCGACAAGCCGCTCGCAGTCTCGCTCACGGAAGGCGAAGCGCTCGCGAAGCTCGCGCAGTCAAAGAAACGGCTCTTTGCGTTGACGCACACGTATTCGGGCTACCCGCTTGTCAGGCATGCGCGCGAGCTGGTCGAACGGGGCGAGCTTGGCGAGCTGCGCGTCGTGCAGGTCGAATATGCGCAGGACTGGCTCGCCGAGCCGGTCGAAACCGGCGGCGCGAACAAGCAGGCGGGCTGGCGTACCGATCCGGCGTTGGCGGGGCCGGCCGGATGCCTCGGCGATATCGGCACGCATGCGTATCAGCTAGCCGCTTTCGTGACGGGGATGATGCCGCGGGCGCTGGCGGCGGAGCTGCACACGTTCGTGCCGGGGCGCCGCATCGACGATCATGTGCAGGCGATGCTGCGTTACGCGAACGGCGCGCGCGGCATGTTATGGGCGAGCCAGGTGGCGAGCGGCGCGGAGAACGCGCTGCGCTTGCGCGTGTATGGCACGAAGGCGGGGCTCGCGTTCGATCAGGAGGAGCCGAACGCCTTGTGGTTCACGCCGCTGGGCGGCGCTGCCGAGCGCTTGACGCGCGCGCGCGTGACAAGCCCGGTCGCCGCGCATGCGACGCGCGTGCCGGCCGGGCATCCGGAAGGCTACCTGGAAGCGTTTGCGCAGTTGTACAAGGACGCGGCGTTGCAGATCGATGCGTTAAACGAGGGTCGCGCGCCGCCGGCGGAGAGTCTGTTGTTGACGACGGTGGACGATGGCGTCCACGGTTTGCGATTCATCGAAGCGGTGCTGAAAAGCAGTGCGGCGGATGGGCGGTGGGTGGAGATCGAACGCGCGTGAAGCGTCGAAATCGAGCGCAGAGCCCGCGAAGCTCCCGAAGCGTCAACCGCCCTTGCTCTTTCTGATCTGCGCTTCAAATGCGATATCGAGCTTGCTGGCCTTGCGCGGTTTCTGCGGGCCGTAGGCGTCGACGAATGTGACAAAGTCATCGAGCGTCAGCGGCTCGGACACCTTCTTGTCGACCCCGCTCGATTTATCGACCAGATAGAACAGGCCGCCGGACAGACTGATCGCGGCAAAGCGCGGGTTGCCGGTGCGCGTTTTCAGGCGCTCGACGGCGTGGATGGCTCGGGTGGTGCGCATGTTGGGAACGGCGGGCTGCGGGTTGATCAGAGCATTACTTTAACAATTCTGATGACGGTGGCGGCGAAGATGCCGGCGATGTTCCCGGGCGGGGCAGCGGATCAGCGCGCGGCCGCCTCCACGAGGGCGGCCACACCGCTCACCGGCTTCATCAACTCCTGCGGCAGGCCATGGCGCTCACGAAGATAGTCCGCGGAGTTGAACGATAGCCATGCACGGCCGTTCGCATCCTCCCAGACGAGCACCTTGAGAGGCAGGTCGAGCGCGGCCGTCGGCGCGACTTGCATTAACGGTGTGCCGGCTTTGGGATTGCCGAAGATCACGAGCCGGCTGAACGGCATCGCAAGTCCCGCGCGCTCGGCGTCGCCGCTGAAATCGATGCACGCGAAAAGCGTCAACCCTCGCTCCAGAAGCAACGTTTGAAGACGCCCAGCGGTCGCGTCGCCCGAATGAGCGCTGGCAACGGTGACGATGCCGGCGCCGGCGTTCCCTGAAATCGAAGCGTTGGTCATCATGCCTCCAAGGTGACGTGGACCACTGCAGTGTAGGCGTTGGCCGGCGCGGCGTGACCTCATCGACGTCCCGATACGGGCGTTACTGGCTCAAATAGACGAACTTGCCATCCTTGATGGTGCCCATCACGCTTGCCCGCTGATCGAGGCCGACGTGATCCTTCGGGCTCGTATTGACGACCCCGTTCGGCACGACCAGCTCGTGCGCGTGTTCGAGCTCGTTGCGCAATGCGTCGCGAAACGCCGGCGTGCCCGGCTGCGCGGTCTTCAGCGCGCGTGCAACGGCGTCCTGCAGGCGCGGATGCACGCCTGCCGCATCGCCCGCGAACTGCGTGACGCTGCCCGGGCCGTACTTCGCCTCGTACACGTCGACGAACGCGAGCGCCGCCTTCTTCGACGGATGATCGCCCGGCAGCGTGCGCGCGACGACGACCGGCTGCGTCGGGAACAGCGTGCCTTCGACGTCTTTGCCGCCGAGCTTGATGAATTCCGGCGTCGCGATGCCGTGCGTCTGATAGATCGGCCCCTTGTAGCCGCGCTCGATCAGCGTGCGCTGCGGCAGCACCGTCGGCGTGCCCGCGCCCGCGATCAGGATCGCGTCGGGCTTTGCAGCCATCAGCTTCAGGATCTGGCCGGTCACGCTCGCGTCGGTGCGGTTGTAGCGTTCGGTCGCGACGAGCTGGATATGACGCAGCGCCGCGAACCTGCTGAACTCGTTGAGCCAGCTTTCGCCGTAGCCATCCGCGAAACCGATGAAGCCGACCGTTTTCACGTTGTGGTTCGACATGTAGCGCGTCATCACGTCGGCCATCGCGCTATCAGTCTGCGCCATCTTGTAGGCCCAGATCTTCTTGCCTTCCTGCGGCTCGACGACGCTTGCCGAGCCGATCAGCGTGATCATCGGCGTCTGGCTTTCGGCGACCGGATCGAGCGCGGCCATCGCGGCCGGGGTGATGTTCGGGCCGACGATCACGTCGACGTGGTCCTCGTTGATCAGCTTGCGAATGTTGCGCACGGCGTTGCCGGGGTCGGAGGCGTCGTCGAGGAAGATGTAATCGGCTTTCTGGCCCGCGATCGTCTGCGGCCACATCAGCATCGCGTTCTTGCTCGTGATGCCGATCACGGCGGCCGGACCGGTGCTCGACAGATCGATGCCGACTTTCAGGTCGGCGTGCGCGGCGCTGGCGACGAGCAGCGCGCCGATGGCGGCCGTGAGGGCGCGCCGCGTGTTTCGTACCTTATTGTTATGCGACTTCATCAGAAGGTCTCCGTGGCGAGAAGCGGTTCGGATGCGTTTCAAAGTTCGTAGATTTCGTGTTCACCCTTCAGCGCCTGCTCGATCAGCTTGCGGTTCAGGCTCGGCGAGAGCAGCTCGACGAGCGTGTACACGTAGCTGCGCAGATACGCGCCCTGTTTCAGCGCGACGCGCGTCACGTTGCTGCCGAACAGATGGCCGACCGGCATCGCGCGCAAATGGCGGTCGCGCTCGCCGTTGAACGCGATGTCGGCCATGATGCCGACGCCGAGGCCCAGTTCGACGTAGGTCTTGATGACGTCCGCATCGATCGCCTCGAGCACGATGTCCGGGTGCAGGCCGCGCAGGCGGAACGCCTCGTTGATCTTGGTGCGGCCGGCGAACGCATTGTCGTAGGTGATCAGCGGGTACAGGGTCAGGTCGTCCAGCGACAGCAGCTTGCGCTCGAGCAGCGGATGGTCCGGCTGCATCACCGCAACGTGGTGCCACTGAAAGCAGGGCAGCGACACCAGATCCTTGTAGGTGGAGATCGCTTCGGTCGCGATCGCGAGGTCGGCCTGGTCGTGCAGCACCATTTCGGCGACCTGGGTCGGACTGCCTTGCAGAATCGAAAGGTGGACCTTCGGGAAGCGCTTCTTGAACTCGGCGATCGCGCCCGGCAGCGAGTAGCGCGCCTGCGTGTGGGTCGCGGCGATCGTCAGGTTGCCCTGATCCTGCGCCGCGTAGTCTTTGCCGACCCGCTTCAGGCTTTCCACTTCCTGCAGGATTTTTTCGATCGATTGCAATATGATGCGGCCCGGCTCGGTCAGCGAGCGCACGCGCTTGCCGTGGCGGGTGAAGATTTCGACGCCGAGTTCGTCCTCCAGCTCGATGATCGCCTTCGAGACACCAGGCTGGCTTGTATACAGTGCCTTGGCGGCTTCGGTGAGGTTGAAATTCTGACGCACAGCCTCGCGGACGAAGCGAAATTGGTGCAGGTTCATATATAACCTCGCCGCATATAAAAAGAATTTTTTAGTCGTTTGAAATATAAGGCGAGTTTATTACGATCTGTCCATCTTTTTCAATATGGATATCTGTATTTGTTATAAGCAAATGAGCGATGGGTCTAAACGCTCGCTTGCCATAGCTGACAAACACGGATACTCGAGCCGCGGCGCAAACCGGGACGCCGGACCGCCGCGAGTCACGCGAAGTTTCGAATAATTGGGGCCCCCGAATGTACCAATACGATCAGTACGACCAGACCATCGTCGATGAACGGGTCGCGCAATACGCCGATCAGGTTCGCCGCCGCTTGTCGGGCGAATTGAGCGAAGAGGAATTCCGTCCGCTGCGTCTGCAGAACGGCCTGTACTACCAGCGCCACGCATACATGCACCGCATCGCGATTCCGTACGGCAACCTGCGCAGTGACCAGATGCGCGTGCTCGCGCAGATCGCGCGCGAACACGACCGCGGCTACGGCCATTTCTCGACCCGCTCGAACATCCAGTACAACTGGATCAAGCTCGAGGAAACGCCGGAAATCCTGCGCAAGCTCGCCGCCGTGCAGATGCACGGCATTCAGACCTCGGGCAACTGCATCCGCAACATCACGGCAGACCAATTCGCCGGCGTCGCACCCGACGAAGTGGTCGATCCGCGCCCGTGGGCCGAGATCCTGCGTCAATGGTCGACGTTCCATCCTGAATTCGCTTGGCTGCCGCGCAAGTTCAAGATCGCCGTGTCGGGTTCGAAGGAAGATCGCGCGGCGGTGCAGATCCACGACATGGGCGTGTATCTGAGGAAGGACGCGCAGGGCGAACTGGTGGTCGACATTCTGGCGGGCGGCGGTCTGGGACGCACGCCGATCGTCGGCGCGATCATCCGCCGCGATCTGCCGTGGCAGCATCTGCTGACCTACTGCGAAGCCGTGCTGCGCGTGTACAACCGCTACGGCCGCCGCGACAACATGTACAAGGCGCGTATCAAGATCCTCGTGAAGGCGCTCTCGCCGGAGAAGTTCTCCGCGCAGGTCGAGGAAGAGTGGCAACACCTCAAGGACGGTCCGTCGACGCTGACGCAGGCCGAAGTGGATCGCGTGACGCAGTTTTTCGCGCCGCCCGCTTACGAGAAGCTGCCGGACACCGATACGTCGTTCGAAAAGCATCTGCTGGAAAATCGCGCGTTCGCGCGCTGGGTCGAGCGTAACGTGCGTCCGCACAAGGTCGCGGGCTATGCGTCGGTCACGCTGTCGCTGAAGCCGGCCACGGTCGCGCCGGGCGACGCGACCGACGTGCAGATGGACGCCGTCGCCGACTGGGCCGACGAATACTCGTTCGGCAAGATCCGCGTGTCGCACGAACAGAACCTGATTCTCGCCGACGTGAAGAAGCGCGACCTGTTCGCACTGTGGGAAAAGGCCAAAGCGCAAGGCTTCGCGACGCCGAACGTTGGTCTTCTGACCGACATCATCTCGTGCCCGGGCGGTGACTTCTGCTCGCTCGCGAATGCCAAGTCGATTCCGATCGCGCTCGCGATCCAGGAACGCTTCAACGATCTCGATTACGTGCACGACCTGGGCGACGTGTCGCTGAACATCTCGGGCTGCATCAACGCGTGCGGTCACCATCACGTCGGCAACATCGGCATTCTGGGCGTCGACAAGGACGGCTCCGAGTGGTACCAGGTGACGCTCGGCGGCGAGCAGGGCTCGGGCGCGACCGGCGCTCACCTTGGCCGCGTAATCGGCCCGTCGTTCTCAGCCGAGGAAATGCCGGACGTCATGACGAAAGTGATCGACACCTTCGTGGAAAACCGCCAGGAAGGCGAGCGTTTCATCGATACGTACAACCGCATCGGCATCACGCCGTTCAAGGAGCGCGTGTACGCCGCGCGTCAACCGGCTCACGCGTAACCGCGAAAGGATACTGAACAGATGGCTTCTATCATCAAGAACCGCGCGATCGTCAACGACGACTGGAGCGTCGTGCGCCCCGCGGAAGACGGCGCTTTGCCTGCGGTGAGCGAATTGCCGGCCGGCAAGGTGATCGTGCCGCTGGCGCTGTGGCAAGCCGGGCGCGATGCGCTCGTCGCTTCGCGTAGCGCCGCCGAGATCGGCGTGTGGCTCGCGCCGGATAGCGAACCGGCGGATATCGCCGGCGACTTCGACAAGCTCGCGTTGATCGCCGTGGACTTCCCGGTGTTCCGCGACGGCCGCGGCTACAGCATCGGCCGTTTGCTGCGCGAGCGCTATGGCTACAAGGGCGAGCTGCGCGCGATCGGCGATGTGCTGCGCGATCAGATCACCTTCATGTTCCGCTGCGGCTTCGACGCATACGCGCTGCGCGCGGACAAGGACATCAACGACGCGCTGAAGGCGTTCGACGAGTTCAGCGTGCAGTACCAGGGCGCCGTCGATAACCCGTCGCCGCTGTTTCGCCGCCGCGCGGCGCAGGCTGGCGCCGACAAGGCTGCGGCATGAGCACCGCGCAATCATTGAGCCGGGAGCTTGCGGCGAAGGTCGAGCGTCTCGATGCGCTGCTCGATTCGATCGCTGCGCGTCACGCGCGCGTGAAGCTCGCGAGCAGCCTCGCGGCCGAAGACATGCTGCTCACGCATGCGATCCTCTCGCGCGGCGTGAAGATCGGCATCTTTTCGCTGAACACGGGCCGTTTGCATGCTGAAACGCTCGGCATGCTCGATCGCGTGAAAGAGCGCTACGGCTATGACATCGAGCAGTTTCATCCGCAGCCGGCCGCGGTCGAGCAGTATGTGAGCGAGCACGGTCTGAACGCGTTCTATGAAAGCGTCGAGCTGCGCAAGCGCTGCTGCGAGATCCGCAAGGTCGAGCCGCTCAATCGCGCGCTCGCCGACGTCAGCGCCTGGGTGACGGGGCAACGTCGCGAGCAGTCGGTCACGCGTGCCGAGCTGCACGAGGAAGAGCACGACGGCGCGCGCGACATTGCCAAGTTCAACCCGCTCGCGGACTGGACCGAAGCCGAAGTCTGGGATTATCTCAAGACCTTCGACGTGCCGGTCAATCCGCTGCATGCGCGCGGTTATCCGAGCATCGGCTGCGAGCCGTGTACGCGTGCGATCCGTCCCGGCGAGGACAGCCGGGCAGGGCGCTGGTGGTGGGAGTCGCGCGATACGAAGGAGTGCGGCTTGCATATCACGGCGATCACCCCAATTGCGGTCGAGCACAACGAAAATGCGTCGGCGTGAGGGCCGGGCACCGAGTTCGCGGTTGACCGCCGCCGATACCGATCAGAACACTTCCGCCCGCGCGCCAGCAGTTGCCGGGCGAATCAACGAAGGACCCGATATGAGCACCACGCTCGATTCCGCTGTCAACGCTCCGCTGGCCAACACGGTCAACCGGATGGATCACCTCGATTGGCTCGAAGCCGAGTCGATTCACATCCTGCGCGAACTGGTCGCCGAATGCAGCAAGCCGGCGTTGCTGTTTTCGGGCGGCAAGGATTCCGTCGTGGTGCTCGCACTCGCACTGAAGGCGTTCGGCCTCGGCGCGAACCGCAAGACGCAGCTGCCGTTCCCGCTCGTGCATATCGACACCGGCCATAACTACGACGAAGTGATCGACTTCCGCGATCGTCGCGCGCAAGAGATCGGCGCGGAACTGGTGGTCGGGCATGTCGAGGATTCGATCAAGCGCGGCACGGTGCGTCTGCGTCGCGAGACGGATTCGCGCAATGCCGCGCAAGCGGTCACGCTGCTGGAGACGATCGAGCAATACGGCTACACGGCCATGATCGGCGGCGCGCGCCGCGACGAAGAAAAGGCTCGCGCGAAAGAGCGCATCTTTTCGTTCCGCGACGAGTTCGGCCAGTGGGACCCGAAGGCGCAGCGCCCGGAACTGTGGAGCCTCTATAACGCGCGTCTGCACAATGGCGAACACATGCGCGTGTTCCCGATCTCGAACTGGACCGAACTCGACGTGTGGCAGTACATCGCGCGTGAACAGCTCGAACTGCCGTCGATCTACTACGCGCACCAGCGCGAGATCGTGCGCCGCAACGGCCTGCTCGTGCCGGTCACGCCGCTCACGCCGATGCGCGAGGGCGAGACCAGCGAACACGCGCTCGTACGGTTCCGCACGGTCGGCGACATCAGCTGCACGTGCCCGGTCGAAAGCGACGCGGACGACATCGAGAAGATCATCGCCGAGACGGCCGTCACCGAAATCACGGAACGCGGTGCGACGCGGATGGACGATCAGGTGTCGGAAGCGGCGATGGAACAGCGCAAGAAGCAGGGTTATTTCTAAGCACACGGCGAGGCTAATGCAATCATGAGCAGTATTCATCAACCAGAAGACCTCGGCGTGCTGCGTTTCATCACCGCGGGCAGCGTCGACGACGGCAAGAGCACGCTGATCGGCCGCCTGCTGTACGACAGCAAGGCCGTGTTGAGCGATCAGCTCTCGGCGCTGTCGCGCGCGAAGAACAAGCGCACCGTCGGCGACGAAATCGATCTGTCGCTGCTGACCGACGGCCTCGAAGCCGAGCGCGAGCAAGGCATCACGATCGACGTCGCATACCGCTATTTCGCCACGGCCAAGCGCAAGTTCATCATCGCCGACACGCCCGGCCACGAACAGTACACGCGCAACATGGTGACCGGCGCGTCGACCGCGCATGCGGCGATCATTCTCGTCGACGCGACGCGCGTGACGTTCGACAACGGCGTCGCGCGACTGCTGCCGCAAACCAAGCGTCATAGCGCGATCGTCAAGCTGCTCGGTCTGCAGCATGTGATCGTCGCAATCAACAAGATGGACCTCGTCGAATACAGCGAAGCACGCTTCAACGAGATCCGCGACGCGTATGTCGCGCTCGCGCGCCACCTCGGCCTGCAGGACGTGCGCTTCGTACCGGTCTCGGCGCTGAAGGGCGACAACATCGTCACGGCCAGCGAGCGCATGCCGTGGTACGCGGGTCAGCCGCTGCTCGACGTGCTCGAAGCGCTGCCGGTCGATACCGCGAGCGGCGAGGCGCTGCGCTTCCCGGTGCAGTGGGTCGCGCGCCAGGACGGCAGCCAGGCCGACGATTTCCGCGGCTACATGGGCCGTGTGGAATCGGGCGAAGTGAAGCTCGGCGACACGATCGTCGTGCTGCCCGCCAATCGCGAGGCGACCGTCGCCGAGATCATCGCGCCGGTGGTCGGCGGCACCGCCCAGGTGGACCGCGCGTTCGCGGGCCAGACGGTGACGATCCGTCTCGCGGAAGACGTCGACGTGTCGCGTGGCGATACCTTCGTGCTGCGTGAAGCGGCGCCGCAGCCGGCGAAGAAGCTCGAAGCGGATCTGTGCTGGTTCGACGACACGCCGCTGTCGACGCAGCGCAAGTATCTGCTGAAGCAGACCACCAACACGGTGTTCGCGAAGATCGGCGCGATCAAGGAAGTGCTCGACGTGTATACGCTGTCGCAGGCGACCGATCGCAAGGAACTGGCGATGAACGACATCGGCCGTGTCGCGCTGACGTTGCAGAAGCCGCTCGTGTGCGACGCGTACGACGCGCATCAGGGCACCGGCGCGTTCGTGCTGATCGACGAGGCGACGAACCACACCGTCGCGGCCGGCATGATCCGGGCATTTTCCGCCTGAACAAGGCAACAGGTTGATGCAAATGGGTAAGGTCTATCTGATCGGCGCGGGACCGGGTGCTGCGGACCTGATTACGGTACGCGGCGCGCGGCTGCTCGGCGCCGCCGATGTCGTGCTGCACGACGCGCTGGTCGAGCCGGCGATGCTCGACTACGCGCCCGCGCGCGCGAAGCGCATTGCGGTCGGCAAGCGCTGCGGCCAGTTGTCGACCGCGCAGCAGTTCATCAACAAGCAGATCGTCGATGCGGCTTTGGAGCACGGCGTGGTCGTGCGTTTGAAGGGCGGCGATCCGATGCTGTTCGGCCGCGCCGACGAAGAGATGCGCGCGCTCGAAGCCGCTGGCATCGAGTATGAAGTCGTGCCGGGCATCACCGCCGCGCTGGCGAGCGCGGCCACGCTGAAGCGCTCGCTGACGCTGCGCGGCGTGTCGCGCAGCGTCGCGCTTGCGACGTTCAGCCGCGCGCCGGGCTCCGACGAGATCCGCGAACAGGTCAACGCCGATTCACTGGTGTTCTACATGGGCCGCGATAGCGGCGTCGAGATCGCGCGGCAACTGATCGATGCAGGCAAGCCCGCGAGCACGCCCGTTGCGATCGTCGAGGCTTGCAGCACGCCGCGCGAACGCATGCTGACGCTGACGCTCGACGAACTCGCGGCGGGCGCGGCGCAGCGCTGGGTCGATGCGTCGCAGCCGAGTCTGCTGATGATCGGTGAGGCGTTCGCGGCGCGGCAAGCCGAGGCTGAACGCCCGGCGAACGGGATGCGGGTCGCGGCCTGAGAGGCCTGAGAGCGGCGCACCCGGGCAAGGAAACGACAAAAATCAGACTTGCCGCAAGCAATACTGCGCGAGCGCATCCAGCACCGATTCATCTTCACCCGCCGCCACCGCGCAGCGCATCTCGACGCCGGGATGGGCTGCGCGGCATTGATCGATGATCTCCGGCAAATCCTTGCGGACATGTCCGCCTTGCCCGAAGAATACCGGCACCACGGTGATCGCATCGCAGCCCTGCGTGACGAGTTGCGCGACGGCCGTCGGCAGGTCGGGCTCCATCAGTTCGAGAAACGCGAGCGAGACCGCCTGAGCGTCGCCTGTCGCCGCGCGCGCGGCGCGCAGCTTGTCGGCGAGCCGCTCGAACGGCTCGCGCCAGCGCGCATCGCGAGCGCCGTGGCCAAATAGAATCAGTCCGTGCATAGCCATCGCGTCAGCTCCTGACGATGCGCCCACCGCCGCTTTAGTGCCGGTCGACCCACTTCAATCCGACGAGTCCCAGCACCAGGTACACGAGCCCCGGCGTCGCCGCCGTCAACGGCGCGGGCCACGTATTGAGCGTGCCGATATGCGAGAACAGCGTGTTGAACAGCTGGAAGCTCATGCCGAGCATGATGCCGCCGAACACCTTCATGCCGACCACGCCCGCGCGCGTATGCAGATACGCAAACGGCAGTGACAGCACCAGCATCACGAACACCGCGAACGGATAGAGCAACTTGCGCCACAGCGCGATTTCATAGCGCTGCGTGTCCTGATGGTTCTCGGTCAGATGCTGGATATAGCGGAACAGGTTGAACATCGACATCCGGTCGGGCGACACCAGCAGCACTGAAAGGATCTGCGGCGTCAGCTCGGAGCGCAGCGAGTACTCGGGCAGCGTGACCTGCTTCGCGCGGTACACGGGATTGAGCGCATCGGCCGGCGTGCCCGGAGCGGGGGGCACGTCGATCAGTTGCGTATCCGTCACGCCGGTCAGCAGCCAGTGGCCCGGCGGCTGATAGCGGCCGCTCTGCGCGATGCGCACGTTCGAGAGGCGGAACTTCGAATCGAACTCGTAGATGCGCACGTTGCTGATCGTCGCGTCGGGTCTCAGTTCGCCGACGTTGACGAAGCGCGTGACCTGCTCGCCATCGGCGCGCTCGGTGAGCGTGTCCTTGACCCACACGCCCGACTGGAAGTTGGTCGACACCGACGAGCCGAGCGCCTCGAGCCGTACGCGCTCGGACAGCTGATCCGTGTATGGGCCGACCACTTCGCCGATCAGATACGTGACGATCACGAGCGGGATGCCGATCTTCAGCAGCGAGCGCAGCGACTGGTTCGTCGCGAGGCCTGACACGCGGAAGATCGTGTATTCGGAGTTCGCCGCCATCTGTGCGAACACGTAGATCGCGCTGATCAGCGCCGCCACCGGAATGATTTCGTAGAAACGCGACGGCGTTTGCAGCGCGACGCGCAGCACCGCGTACTGGAACTTGTAGTTGCCGTGACCGACCGTGTTCAGCTCGTTGATCAGGTCGAAAAAGAAGAACAGACCTGAAAACGCAAACAGGATGAAAACGAACGTGAGATAAATCTGACGCGCGAAATATCTTTCATAAATGCGCATCGGTCAGGCTCCCTGCGAACGGCTGAACATGGCACGCGTAAATAGCGGCCGGTTGCGCACGCGCATCCAGAAGATGAACGCGACGATCCCGAGCACGATCACGTGCAGGATCACGAGCCCGACGCCGAACGACATCTTGCCCTGCTCGATCCATGACTGCACGACGTTCAGCAGATTCGAATAGGTGAGGTAGATCAGCACGGCCATCACGAGGTTGATGGTGCGGCCGCGCCGCGGATTCTGATGCGCGAGCGGAATCGCGAGCAGCATGAGGTTGATCGCGATCAGCGGAAGGCCGGCACGCCACGCGAATTCGGCGAGGTTCTCGTTGGTCGGATTGCGCAGCAGCGTGAGCGTCGGCAAGCCGGTGGTGGTCGGCGTATTGACGACCGGCTGGCTCTGGATCTTCACGCCGTAGCGCTCGAACTCCATGATCCGGAAATCGGGGTGGCCCGGCTCGCCGTCGTAGCGGCGGCCGTTTTCCAGCACGACGAAGCGGTCGCCGTTCTTGTGGGTCTCGACGTGGCCGTTCCTCGACACGACGACGTTGACCTTGCCGCCCTCGGTGCTCGTCACGAACACGTTCTCGACACGCCCCTGGTCGGGCGACATCTTCTCGATGAAGAACACGCGATGGGTGGTCGGCGATTCACGGAACTGCCCCGGCGCGAGCAGCGAGACTTCATCGCGCTGCTGGAAGCGCGCGCGGATCAGCTTGCTTTGCTGGTTCGACCACGGCCAGCCGACGAACACGAAGAACATGATCAGAATGATGATCGGCGTGGCGAAAATGCCGATCGGCTTGATGAATTGCGTAAGGCTCACGCCCGAGGACAGCCACACGACCATCTCGGAGTCCTTGTACCAGCGCGTGAGCACGAACAGGATCGACACGAACAGCGTCGCGACGAGCATGATGGCCAGATAGCCGATCACGGTGAGGCCGATCAGGACCAGCACGTCGCGCGGATCGACCTCACCCGACGCCGCGAAGCCGACGATGCGGATCATCATCGTCGTCAGCACGAGCGTGAGGAGAACCATGAACACGGCGCCAGCCGTGTACGCGAGTTCGCGCTGGAGGGAGCGTTCGAAGATCATTATTGATGACGAGAGGGGGCGCTCACGATGACGCGCGGGTTCGGTCCCGTCACGCCTCCGGTGCAGCCGCCGCGGGAAAAATAGCGGATAATTGCGGCTTTCATCCTAAGCCCAGATTTTATCCGAGGACAAGCGCGATGGACTTTAGCATAAAAGCCTGTGATTGGACCAAAGGCTCGACGAACGGTTTCCTGACGGGGAAATCCGATTGCATCGTGATTGGCGTGTTCGAGTCGCAAACGCTCTCGGGCGCCGCACTGGAGATCGACGGGGCCACCAAGGGCCTGCTCACGCGCGTCATCAAGGCAGGCGACATGGACGGCAAAGCCGGTACCACGCTGTTCCTGCATGAAGTCCAGGGCATCGGCGCATCCCGCGTGCTGCTGGTTGGCCTCGGCAAACAGGACGCTTTCAACCAGAAAGCTTACGGCGAGGCGGTCCGCGCCGCATGGCGCGCGCTGCTCGGCACGAAGGTCGTGCAGGTCACGTTCACGCTCGCACAGCTGCCGGTGCTCGAGCGCACGGCCGATTGGTGCGTACGCGCCGCGATCCTCGCGCTGCGCGAGCTGACGTACCGCTTCACGCAGATGAAGAGCAAGCCGGACAACACGCCGCGGGCGCTCAAGCGCGTCGTGTTCAGCGTCAACAGCGGCGACGAGAAGGCCGCCAAGCTCGCCGTGAAGCAGGGTGCCGCGCTTGCGAACGGCATGGACCTGACGCGCGAGCTCGGCAACCTGCCGAGCAACGTTTGCACGCCGACCTATCTCGCGAACACTGCGAAGAAGCTCGCGAAAGACTGGAAGCTGAAGGTCGAGGTGCTCGGCGAGAAGCAGTGCGAAGCGCTGAAGATGGGCTCGTTTCTGTCGGTCACCGCGGGCGCGGTCGAGCCGGCGCAGTTCATCGTCCTGCAGTACCAGGGCGGCGCCGCGAAGGCCGCGCCGGTCGTGCTGGTCGGCAAGGGCGTCACGTTCGACACGGGCGGCATCTCGCTGAAGCCGGGCGAGAGCATGGACGAGATGAAGTACGACATGTGCGGCGCGGGCTCGGTGCTCGGCACGTTGCGCGCGGTCGCCGAGATGGGCCTGAAGATCAACGTGGTCGGCATCATTCCGGCCGTCGAAAACATGCCGTCGGGCACGGCCACGAAGCCGGGCGACATCGTCACCAGCATGAAGGGGCTCACGATCGAAGTGCTGAACACCGACGCCGAGGGCCGCCTCATTCTGTGCGACGCTTTGACCTACGCCGAGCGCTTCAAGCCGGCCGCGGTGATCGACATCGCGACGCTGACGGGCGCCTGCATCATCGCGCTCGGCCACCACAACAGCGGCCTGTTCTCGAAGGACGACGCGCTCGCGGGCGAGCTGCTCGACGCGTCGCGTGAAGCGGCCGACCCGGCATGGCGTCTGCCGCTCGACGACGAATACCAGGACCAGCTGAAGTCGAACTTCGCGGACCTCGCGAACATCGGCGGACGTCCGGCGGGCAGCGTGACGGCCGCGTGCTTCCTGTCGCGCTTCACGGACTCGTACCCGTGGGCGCATCTCGACATTGCGGGTACCGCGTGGAAGAGCGGCGCGGCGAAGGGCGCGACCGGCCGTCCGGTGCCGCTGCTCACGCAGTTCCTGATCGATCGCGCCGGGCAATGACGCAGTGCAGTAAGCGTGCGCGCCGCGCGTGGCGCGCAGGGCGGAGCGGCCGATGACGAGAATCGACTTTCATTCGAACGTCGGCGATTCGCTGTTGTACGCATGCCGTCTCGCGCGCAAGGCGTATCTGGCGGGCCAGCCGCTCGTGGTGCTGGCCGAGCCCGCGCGTCTGCGCGCCTTCGACGAAATGCTGTGGACCTTCGCGCCGCTCGAGTTCGTGCCGCACTGCATGGCGGGCACGCCGCTTGCCGCCGACACGCCCGTCGTGCTGACCACGAATCTCGACGACGTGCCGCACCATCAGGTGTTGCTCAATCTCGGCGCGGCGGTGCCGGCGCAGTTCGCGCGCTTCGAGCGATTGCTCGAAGTAGTCGGTAACGCCCAGGAGGAACTCGCTGCGGGCCGCGAGCGCTATCGCTTCTACCGCGATCGCGGCTATGCTTTGAACAACTACAAGCAGGGCGGCTAGCTTCGTTGCGCGGCGCGTCGGGGCCGGCGACGGCCGACGTCGTTCGGGGAACGCCGCATGCAGACCGCCTGCTTTTGCTTCGACTCAAACACGGAGAGCGCACGTGTCCGATCCCCACGATGATTCAATTCCGGTCCTGAACGAGATCCTCGTGCCGGGCCGCGCGCGCGAGGCATCGGGCGATGCCACCGCGCCCGCCCGCCAGCCGGGCTCCGAGCCCGCAAGCGCAGGCGCGGCGCCGCGCGAGCCTGCGTTCCATACGGAGCCCGCGGTCGCGCCGCCGCCCGCTCACCAGACCGAACCGACCTTGACGCCTGAGCCGGTGCATGCGCCGCAGCCGCGGCCAACGCATGAACCTGCGCCGGCGGCCGAGCATGCGCCTGTCGCCCAGGCCGGGCTTTATCGGCCGCACGTGGCCGATCACACGCACGCGAGAAGGTACGCGCGTCCGCATCAGGGCATTCACGCGCGACATGCGCATGACGGCGTGCATGAGGAGATGGAAGTCTCGCCCGGCGTGTTCGATCGTATCGAGCCCTTCATTCCGCTCGAAGCCGGCGCGACCGTGCCGCCGGATCTCGCTCAGGAAGTCACGCACGAAGCCGCTCCCGCGCAGCCCGCACTCGATGCCGACGCGATCGCCCAACGTCTGCACGGACGCTTCCAGCGTTTTCTGACGGGCGAAGGGCGCGGCATCATCGAGGCGCGCTGCCGCGATGCAGTGCAGCAACACACGGGTCTGCTCGTGAGTCAGATCACGCGGGAAGTCGCGCAAACGCTCGAAGCCGAAATGACCGAGTGGGTGCGTGACGCGGTGGAAGAAGAGCTCGCGCGGCGCTCACGTTGATGACGCGAGTTGCCGGCCGCTATCGCGCGAGGCGCGGCCGTCATCGCCGACACAAGATGTTCGTTATTTGAGCGTCAACACCCAGGCCGCCAGCGTGGCCGCCTGATCGGGCGTGAGTTGGGTGTTCGCGGGCATCGGCACGGTGCCCCACACGCCGGTACCGCCTTCGAGAATCTTGCGCTTCAGATAGGTCGCGGCGCCGTCGCGCCCCGCATAGCGGGCAGCGACATCGTGCAGCGCGGGTCCCATGATCGGGCGGTTGACGGAGTGGCAGCTCATGCAGTTCTTCTGCTGGGCAAGCGCGAGGCCGGCTGCTTCGGCATGGGCTGCGGGACTGGCGACGCTCAATGCGGCGGCGAGCGCAACAATGGCTGCTACGGCTGCGTACGACATCGATTTCATTTTGGTCTCCGCCAGTGCAGATGCCCGGCTCGTGGTGCACGCATTATAAGAGCAAAGGGGCGCACGGTTTCCCGGGCGCCCCTTTGGCGTTTTTGCGCAGCGCAGAGGCGGGCTGGCCGCTGAGACCGAGATCAGCCCGTCACCGCTCCCCGGTTCGCCGGCTGGGCGAGCGTGAAATACTTCGCCATCACGCCGCGTGTGTAGCGCGGCTTCGGAGCCTGCCACGCGGCGCGGCGGCGCCGTAGCTCGGCATCGTCGACATTCAGTTGCAGCAGCAGCTGGTGCGCGTCGATCGTGATCGAATCGCCTTCCTGCACGAGCGCGATCGTGCCGCCGACGAACGCTTCCGGCGCGACGTGCCCGACCACCATGCCCCATGTGCCGCCCGAGAAGCGGCCGTCGGTGATGAGCCCGACCGATTCGCCGAGCCCCTTGCCGATGATCGCCGAGGTCGGCGCGAGCATCTCCGGCATGCCGGGGCCGCCCTTCGGGCCCAGGTAGCGCAGCACGACGACGTCGCCGGCGACGATCCTGTCGGCGAGGATCGCGTCGAGCGCGCTCTGCTCGTCGTCGAACACGCGCGCCGGACCCGTGATGACCGGGTTCTTCAGCCCCGTGATCTTGGCGACTGCGCCGTCTTCGGCGAGATTGCCCTTCAGGATCGCGAGATGGCCTTCGGCGTAGAGCGCCCGGTCGATGGGGAAGATCACCTGCTGATCGCCGCGGGGTTTGCTGGGCATGTCCTTCAGCTCCTCGGCGATCGTCCTGCCCGTGATCGTCATGCAATCGCCGTGCAGAAGCCCAGCGTCGAGCAGGATCTTCAGCACCTGCGGGATGCCGCCCGCCTTGTGCAGATCGGTTGCCACATACTGGCCCGACGGCTTCAGGTTGCAGATCACCGGCACCTTCTTGCGCATGCGCTCGAAGTCCTCGATCGTCCATTCGACCTCGGCCGCGTGTGCGATCGCCAGATAGTGCAGCACCGCGTTGGTCGAGCCGCCGGTCGCCATGATCAAGGCGACCGCGTTTTCGATCGACCGCTTCGTGATGATGTCGCGCGGCTTCAGATCCTTCTTGACCGCCTCGACGAGCACGCGCGCCGACTCCGCGGCCGAGTCGACCTTCTCCTCGTCGGGGTTCGCCATGGTCGACGAATACATGAGGGACATGCCGAGCGCCTCGAACGACGAGCTCATCGTGTTGGCGGTGTACATGCCGCCGCACGAACCGGTCGACGGACACGCGTTCTTCTCGATGCCCTCGAAATCTTCCTGCGACATGCGGCCGGCCGTGAATTCGCCGACCGCTTCGAACGACGACACGATCGTCAGATCGGTGCCCTTCCAGTTGCCGGGACGGATCGTGCCGCCGTACACGTAGATGCCCGGCACGTTCATGCGCGCGAGGCCGATCATGCCGCCTGGCATGTTTTTGTCGCAGCCGCCGATCACGACCACGCCGTCCATCCATTGGCCCTGCACGCAGGTCTCGATGCAGTCGGCGATCACTTCGCGCGACACGAGCGAGTACTTCATGCCCTCGGTGCCCATCGACATGCCGTCCGAGATCGTGGGAGTGCCAAAGGTCTGCGGGTTCGCGTCGGCGCGCCTGATCGCCGTGACGGCCGCGTCGGCGAGACGCTGCAGACCGGCGTTGCACGGCGTGATCGTCGAGTGGCCGTTGGCGACGCCGATCATCGGTTTGTCGAAATCTTCCTTCTGGTAGCCGAGCGCGTAGTACATCGAGCGATTCGGTGAACGCGCGATGCCTTGCGTGATGTTCTTCGAACGACGGTTGTAGGCCATGGGGAGCTCCCGGTCTGGCGGTTCTGACGGACGCGCGCCGTGGCTTTGCGCGCGCATTCGTTCAGTGTAGTTCCGTCGCGCTTCGCGAGAAGGCGGTTTTGCCCGGTGCGGGTCGTGTGTATTATTCGCCGCTGTTCAAGTCGTAAAATGTATTAATCATGCTGCCGACGATCCCCGACCTGCGCCAGTTGCGCTACTTCGTCACCGTCGCCGAGGAAAAGCACTTCGGGCGCGCGGCCGCGCGTCTGTCGATGACGCAGCCGCCGCTGTCGCAGGCCATTCGCGCGCTCGAGGAGACGCTTGGCGTCGAGCTGTTCGCGCGCACCAAGCGCTCGGTCGAGCTGACGGCGGTCGGCGCCGATTTGCTGCCCGAGGTGCAGAGGCTGCTCGCCGCCGCCGAAGGGCTGAAGCCGCTTGCGCAGAGCCTGGCGCGCGGCGAGGCGGGCGTGCTGTCGCTGGCCTTCGTGTCGACCGCGGATTACGGCCTGCTGCCGCCCCTGCTGCGTGATTTCGGCGCGCGGCATCCGCGCGTGCGGCTCGAACTGACCGAGGCGACCAGCGACGTGCAGATCGAGGAACTGGTGGCCGGTCGTATCGACGCGGGTCTCGTGATCGCGCCTGTGCCGCCGCGGCACGCGGCGCAACTGTCGTGGCTGCCGATCGCGCGCGAGCCGCTCGTGATCGCCATGTCGACGGAAATGGCTCAGCGGGTGCAGGCCGGCTTGAACGCCAGCGCCAACGGCAAGGGTAAAGGCACGGGCAAGGGCAAGCGCAGCGGCGACGAAAACGCTCACGCCGAGTGGCTCGACACCCCCGTCAGCCTGCGCGATCTCGCCGACGCGCCGCTCGTGGTATTCCCAAGACGTCTCGCGCCAGGCTTTTATGACATCATTATGGATTGCTACGGCGTCGCTGGCCTCGCGCCTCGGATCGGCCAGGAGGCGATCCAGATGCAGACCATCGTCAGTCTCGTGTCGGCCGGCATGGGCGTCGCACTGGTGCCGCAATCGTTACGCAACCTGCGCCGCACGGGTGTCGTGTACCGGCCGCTGTCGGAGTCGGTGCCCGCGATCGAGACCGGTCTCGTGTGGCGTACCGACGAAGTCACTCCGGTGCTGGCGGGCTTTATCGATATCGTGCGCGCGCATGCGGCGAGCGTCGCGTCGCGTGAGTAGATCGCGCTTCTGATTCCCTGTAAGAACTGCTTCCGAACTTGAACTGCCCATAATTACACGATGCTCATTCACCCCAATTTCGACCCCGTCGCCATTCATCTGGGGCCGCTCGCCGTGCGCTGGTATGGCCTGATGTACCTCGTGGCGTTCGTCGCGGCGATCGTCGTCGCCCGGCTGCGGCTGCGGCTGCCGTATGTCGCCGCGCAAGGCTGGACCGCGAAGGATATCGACGACATGCTGTTCTACGGCGTGCTGGGCACGATCCTCGGCGGACGGCTCGGCTACGTGCTGTTCTACAAGGCGAGTTTCTATTTCGCGCATCCGCTCGACATCTTCAAGGTGTGGGAGGGCGGCATGTCGTTTCACGGCGGCTTTCTCGGCGTGACGCTCGCGATGGTCCTGTTCGCGTATCAGCGCAAGCGCTCCTGGCTGCAAGTCACCGACTTCGTCGCGCCGATGGTCCCCACAGGCCTCGCGGCCGGGCGCCTCGGCAACTTCATCAACGGCGAGCTGTGGGGCCGCGTGACGGATCCGGCCGCGCCGTGGGCGATGCTGTTCCCGGGCGCCGCGCCCGACGACGCCGCATGGCTCGCCGCGCATCCGCAACTGGCCGCGCAATGGCATCTGAACGAAGTGTTCGCGCAATATCACATGCTGCCGCGGCATCCTTCGGAGCTGTATGAAATCGCGCTCGAAGGCGTGGCGCTGTTCTTCGTGATGATCTTCTTCTCGCGCAAGCCGAAGCCGCTCGGCGCGATTTCCGCGATGTTCCTGATCGGCTACGGCCTCGCGCGCTTCACGGTCGAATTCGCGCGCGAGCCGGACGATTTCCTCGGCCTGCTGGCGATGGGGCTATCAATGGGCCAGTGGCTGTCGCTGCCGATGATCCTCGCGGGCATCGGCCTGATGGTGTGGGCGTATCGCCGGGGCCGTCGCGAGCCGGCGCAGGCGATTGGCGCGAATTGAGCCACGCACGACCCGGTAGCGCAGCAAGCGCTGCATAAAAAAACGCCACGGCATCGAGGGATGCGGTGGCGTTTCCATTTGCGCTTGCGTATTACTTCATCTGCACCGACCCCGACACATTGATCGTCACGGTCGACGTGCCGCCTTCGAGTGGCAGCGGCGCGCCCTTGGCGTCGGCTCCCATCGCGCGCGCGCTCATCATCATCGGACGAGGCATCACGCCGCTGTGACTCACGTTGACCTCGCGAATCGAATAGCCGCTAAAGCCGAACGCCTGGGCGGACGACGCAGCCTGCTCGCGGAACGACCTGATCGCTTCGCCGCTGAGCCTTTGCTCCGCCGCGCGCTGCGCTTCAGGTGACAGCGAGAAGCGCACGTTGCCGACCTGCATGATCGATGCCATTTGCCCGGCGAGCTTCGATGCCGCCGCGAAGTCGCGCGATTGGAGCACGACTTCCGTACGGCCGCGCCACGCCGAGATGCGTCCGTCGCGGTCTGTTGACGGGAAGATCGCGAACGCGCCCGAGCGTGCCGTCACGCCGGCGACGCCGCGCGCTTTCTGCAACGCCGCATCGGCGCGTTCGTTCAGCGTCGACGTCAGGGACGACGGCTCGCTCGCTTCCTGCTCGTAGAACAGCGTGATTTCGACTTCGTCCTGCGGGACTTCCGCGCTCGCCTGCGCATTCAGCGACAGCACGCCCGAAGGCTGCTGCATCATGCTCTGCGCGCGAGCGAGAGGCGGGTTCAGTGCAAGTGCGGCAGGCGCGCCAAAGGCGAGCGCGAGTGCCAGGGCCCGTGCGGTTCTTTTCGTCATGGCTGGACTCCTTGTTTGAACAGATAGTGCACGTTCGACGCGAGCGCCGCGCGCCGACGCGAGGTTTGACGGATGCGCTGGCAATAGGGTTTGGATGCCGTCGAGCAGTTGATCGAGCAATCGGATTGCGGCAACCGATTAGGCGCGCAGGACGGAGGCTTGGTTCCCCAATTAGCGCCTTGCCGCCACACCGGAAATGATGAACTGCGCACGCTCGCAACATGTGCCGCGCCGTGCGTTCGCCGTTAAACCAGCTGTTTAGTGATGAAGCGCCATTCGGCTTCGGTCACCGGCGTGATCGATAGTCGGTTGCCTTTGGCGAGCACGCGCATATTCTGCAACTCGGCATGCTCACGCAATGCGGCAAGCGGAATCAGCGGAATCTTCTTTTTGAACACGACGTCGACGAGCACCCAGCGCGGCGTTTCCTGCGACGACTTCGCATCGTAGTACGGGCTCTTTTTATCGAACTGGGTGGGGTCCGGATAAGCGCTCGACGACACTTCCGCGATGCCCGCAATGCCGGGCTCCGGACAGCTCGAATGATAGAAGAGCACGCCGTCGCCGATCTGCATCACGTCGCGCATGAAGTTGCGGGCCTGATAGTTGCGTACGCCGGTCCACGGCAAGGTGCGATGCGGTGCGTTGGCGAGATCGTCGATGCTTGCCTCGTCCGGTTCGGACTTCATCAGCCAGTAGCGCATGAATCAGAGTGAGCGTGTGAGGTTGAACGAGGCACGGCGACGGCAGGCGCGTGCAGAAAAGCCCCTGAAAAAGGCACTCGAACGAAGAACGACCGACAAAGAAAAACGGCACCGAACCGAAGTCCGGTGCCGTTCCAGATAAGGTCCCCGCCTTAGCCGCTAGGCCGGCATCCTGAACCGAGGGTTCAGAATTGGTCGCAGTTAGCAACACTTCGGGTACATCAGACAGAGTGACGCGCACACCCGTGCTACAAATTTCCGCAACCGTGCACATGGCATTGGTTCAAGGAATATATGACCTTGGCGAACCAGGCAGGGAAGCAAACCACTAAAGCTACGACACACCAACCGTTGAACACGCGACCGGTCCGACACCGGCCTGCTACTGCTTACTGCAAGCTGTACTGTTGAATCACAGTACCTAGCTGTTCGTTCATTTGCTGCATTGTACGCCGGATTTCTTCAGCGGGAAATGCTTCTCCGTGTCGCACGCTGTTTTGCAGCTTGAGCAGTTCCGATGCCAGTGACAGCGCAGCCATCACTGCAATGCGATCGATGCCGCGCATGTTGCTGCTGCTGCGAATCTTCTTCATCTCGGCGTCGACGCGCGCGACCGCTTCGAGCAGTGCGCCTTCCGTTTCCGGTGAGCAGGCGAGACGGTAAGGTACGTCGAGGATCGAGACTTCGATCTGCTTGGTGGTCATGCGTTTTCTCCGTGGCGGCTCACGTCGCTGTCCGCTTCCTCGTGTTCGGGCTGCGCGGACTCGAGCAGATCGAGCTGGTTATCCGGTTCGCTGCTCGCGCGTGCGCGCGGCAATTTCTCGAGAATCGCATTGAGGCGCACTTGAGCATCGTCGATCTTGGCGGACAGCGCGTCGCGTTCCGCCTGCAGCGCATCGCGCTCTTCGCGCACTTGCGCGAGCTCCGCATGTGTGGCTTCGACTTCTGCACGCGTTTGGGCGAGTTGCTCTTCGAGCGCGAGCCGCGCTTCGTGGTGGCGCTGGCTGATCGCAATCAGCTTGCCGATATTCTGTGAGAGTGATTCGAGTTCGGTGAGCATGTGCTGCGTCCTCTAAAGACATCGCATTTTAGCGCGGAATATTACAGGTTCCGACGATTGTCTCGTTTCGAGACGTAACAGCATCGCTTCGTGCGCGTTCGCTCCATCTTATGTCGTCGACCATACGATGAAAAACCAGGCGTCCATCGGACAATAACCCGCATTCAACAGAACGGGTTGCGCGCCGATCGGGCTTTCTTGACGCCCCGCGAGGCCGCTCCTACACTTCCCGCACTCTGGTGCCCGCGACGCTTGTCGGTGCGGCAGTTGAACGGGAAGCTGGGCGCGCACGGTACCAACCGGATGCGCGAACCCGCGCTGCCCCTGCAACGGTAAGCGAGCGCAAGTGCTCATGCAGGTCGCTCCTGGTCGCAAGTTCGAAGTTCAACTTGCGAGTGTGCCACTGCGCGTCACGCGTGGGAAGGCGGGATCGACGTGTCGTAGCGCAGATACCGGCCCGACAACAGAGACGTCCCCCACGAAAACGTTAAACAAGGGGACGCCTCGTGACGCGTCGGCCTGCGAAGAAGCAGGCCGCGCACGTTATCCAAAGGAATGTCGTCCCATGCTGTCCCCCGTCGCGATCGAGACGCCGAGCCCGATGAACGCGAAACGCGCCGCGGCCATCTGGCTCGTGCTCGCGCTCGCCGCCATTGCGGTGCTCGGTGCGTCGCTCGTGCTCGGCAGCGTGCCGCTCGCGCCATCGCGCGTGCTGGGGGCGCTCGTGCCCGCGCACACGTTTGGCGGCGCGGGCAGCGACGATCTCGCCGGTCAGATCGTGCGTACGTTGCGTTTGCCGCGCGCGCTCGCGGGCTTCGCATGTGGCGCTTTGCTCGCGCTGGCCGGCGCGCTGTTGCAGGTGCTGCTGCGCAATCCGCTGGCCGAGCCGTATGTGCTTGGCGTGTCGGGCGGCGCGGCAAGCTTTGCGCTCGTCGCGATGATCGCGGGCGGCGCATGGTGGATCGTCGATGCGAGCGCGTTCGCGGGCGCGCTCATGTCGATCCTGCTGGTGCTCGGTCTTGCGCGTCGCGAACTGTGGCGCGGCGAGCCGCAGGACACGTCGCCGCGTTTGCTGTTGACGGGTGTGGTGATCGCGGCGGGGTGGGGCGCGTTGATCACGCTGCTGCTCAATCTCGCGCCCGACAGCCGTCTGCGCGGCATGCTGTTCTGGCTCACCGGCGACCTCAACGGCGGGGCACTGCCGTGGACCGCGCTGAGCGCGCTCGCGCTCGTATTGCTAGCGATCGTGCCGGCTGCGCCGCGTCTGAACGTGCTGCTGCGCGGCGACGCGGCCGCGCAGGCGTTGGGCGTCGCGGTGATGCCGCTGCGTTTGCGCGTGTATCTGGTCGCGTCGCTCGCTGCGGCCGCGGCGGTGACGACCGCGGGCACGATCGGCTTCGTCGGTCTCGTCGTGCCGCACATGCTACGGCTCGCGTTCGGCAACGATCAGCGCATGCTGCTGCCTGCGGCCGCGCTCGGCGGCGGTGTTGCGGTGATGGGCGCGGATCTGATCGCGCGCACCGTGATCGCACCTGCGCAATTGCCGGTCGGCGTGATTACGTCGCTGGTCGGCGTGCCGGTCTTTCTATGGATGCTGCTCAGGCGCCGCCGATGACTCGATCCCACGACAGCGCCACCTCTTCCGTGCTGAGCGCGCAACGCCTGACGTTGCGCGCCGGCGCGCGCACCTTGCTCGACACGTTCACGCACACGTTCTACGCGGGCGAAATCTGGTGCATCGCCGGGCCGAACGGCGCGGGCAAGACGACTCTGCTGTCGACGCTGGCGGGTTTGTTGCAGCCGGCTTCGGGCCATGTCGAACTCGACGGCGCGCGCGTGGCCGACTGGCAACCGCTACCGCTTGCAAGGCGCCGCGCGCTGATGCCGCAGGGCGCGGCCGACGCATTCAGCGCGAGCGTGCTCGACATCGTGCTGCTGAACTGCTTCCCGCATCTGGGAGGCTGGGGCTGGGAGCGTGACGAGGATCGCGCGGCCGCGCAAGCGGCGCTCGAACGACTCGGTCTCGCGGACTTCGCCGCGCGCGACGTGCTCTCGCTATCGGGGGGCGAGCGTCAGCGCGTCGCGCTCGCGGCCGTGCTGTGCCAGGACGCGCCGCTGCTGTTGCTCGACGAACCGTTGTCCCATCTCGACCTGCATCATCAGGTCGATTGCCTCGAAGCACTCACGGCATGGACGCGCGAACCGCGCCGCAGTGTGCTGTTCTCATGTCACGATCTGAACCTCGCGCGTCGCTTCGCAACGCACGCATTGCTGCTCGACGGCGCGGGCGGCGCGTATGCGGGTCCGGCGCGCGACGTGCTGACGCCCGAGTTGACGAGCCGCGCGTTCGGCTATCCGCTGGTCCTGATTCGCGACGGCGAGCACGAGGCGCTGATTCCAGCGCTGCGCCCGCCTCACAAATTACCTGCCGGTCATGACGCACAGTCAGGCTGATTATTGACTCCTATTTCCTGCTTCGTTCACTCCTATGACTCGTTTCCCACTCCCGGCCGGTTTGCCCAAGGTCGCCCCGCTCGATCAAACTCTGCGAGCCGAACTGCAACGGATCATCGATACGCGCACCAAACCGCCCGGCAGCCTCGGCCGGCTCGAAACGCTCGCGCGGCAGATGGGTTTGATCCAGCACACCACGCGTCCTACCGTACAGCGTCCCGCGATGATCGTTTTCGCGGGCGATCACGGCATCGCCGCCGAAGGCGTGAGCCCGTATCCGCAAGCCGTGACCGCGCAGATGGTCGCGAACTTCCTTGCAGGCGGCGCGGCGATCAACGCGCTGAGCCGCGTCGCGGGTCTCGAACTCGAAGTGGTCAACGCCGGCATCGCGACGCCACTGCCTTCGACGGACGGACTCGTCGACATTCCGCTCGGGCGCGGCACGCGCAACTTCGCGTACGAAGCCGCGATGACGCATGCCGAAGCGCTCGCCGCCATGCAGGCGGGCGCTGCGCGCGTGCGGCATCACGCGGCGCTCGGCACGAACGCGATCGGTTTTGGCGAGATGGGCATTGCGAACACGTCGGCGGCCGCGTGCCTGATGAGCCGCCTGTGCGGCGTGCCGATCGACGACTGCGTCGGCCGCGGCACCGGTCTCGACGACGCCGGGCTCGCGAGGAAGCGCAACGTGCTCGCGTCGGCGCTCGCACGCCATGCCGACGCACGCGAGCCGCTCGACGTACTCGCGACCTTCGGCGGGTTCGAGATCGCGATGATGGCGGGCGCTTTTCTGGCGGCCGCCGAGGCGCGCATGACGATCCTCGTCGATGGCTTCATCGCGACGTCCGCGCTGCTGGTCGCCGATGCGTTCTCGCCCGAGGTGCGCGAGTACTGCGTGTTCGCGCATGCATCGAACGAGGCGGGGCATCGGCGCATGCTCGATCATTTCGGTGCGCAGCCGCTGCTGTCGCTCGACATGCGGCTCGGCGAGGGTACGGGCGCCGCGCTCGCGGTGCCGCTGCTGCGCGCGGCGGCGGCTTTCGTCAACGAGATGGCGAGCTTCGATTCGGCGGGCGTCACGGATCGCGAAGCGTGATGCACATGAGCACGTGCATCGCGAGAACGCGAACCCCGGCCCGTATCGCCGTGAACACGCAGCCGCTCCGTCCATGAACCCGCTCGCCGAACTGCGCTATTTCTTCACTGCGCTCGGTTACTTCACGCGCGTGCCGGTGCCGCGCTGGGTCGGCTTCGAGCCGCATTATCTGAACGCGGCGGCGCGCTATTTTCCGCTCGTCGGCGTGTTGGTGGGCGGCTTCAGCGCGCTCGTCTATCTGATCGCGCTGCGCGTGTTTCCGCCGGGTGTCGCGGTGTTGCTGTCGATGAGCGCGTCGCTCGTCGTGACGGGCGCATTTCACGAGGACGGTCTTGCCGATTGCATCGATGCGTTCGGTGGCGCCTATTCGCGAGACGATGCGCTGCGCATCATGCACGACTCGCGCATCGGTGCCTTCGGCGCCATCGCGCTCATGGTCGCCCTGGCGATCAAGTGGCAAACGCTCGTGGCGTTGCCGCCGCTCTGCGCCGCAAGCCTGATGATTGCGGCGCATGGCGCGAGCCGCGCGTGCGCGATCAGCTACCTGGCCACGCTCGACTACGTGCGCGCGGCAGGCAAGGCGAGGCCCGTCGCGCAGCGTCTGAGCGGGCCGGCGCTGCTGTGCGCCGCGCTGTTCGGGCTGCCGTGGCTGCTGTGGCCCAACGGCCCCGGCGCGCCCGACTGGCGTTTCGCCGCAATCACGTGTGTCGTGCTATTGGCGCTGCGCTTCGCGATCGGCCGTTATCTCGTCAGACGCATCGGCGGCTATACCGGCGACTGTCTCGGCTTCGCGCAGCAGATCTTCGAATTGAGCATCTATCTGGTGGGGCTTGCATGGATATCGTCCTGATTCGACATCCCGCTGTCGCGCTCGATGCGGGTGTCTGTTACGGCCATAGTGATGTCGCGTTGGCGGAAAGCGCCGAGGTATCGTCGAACGCGTTGGCGGTGAAGTTCGCGAACTTGCAGGTGCCGGCGCCGCGTGTGCTGATCACCAGTCCGCTTACGCGCTGCGCCGCGCTCGCGGCCGAGATCGCGAACGACTTCGGCTGCGTGGTCAGCCACGACGAGCGTCTGAAGGAGATGGACTTCGGTGCCTGGGAAGCGCAGCGCTGGGATGCGATCGATCGCGCGTTGCTCGACGACTGGGCCGCCAATTTCGAGCATGCGCGCGCGCATGGCGGCGAGAGCGTCGCGCAATTCGTCGCGCGCGTGCGAGCGTGGTTCGATGCGTTCGCGCAGACGCGCGAGCTGTCGCCCGCCTACGTGGTCACGCACGCGGGCGTGATGCGCGCAATCGCGTCATGGGTGCTGGACGTGCCGCTCGCGCGTTGCCTGCAGTGGTCGCTCGATATGACGGGGATCGTCTGGTTGCGGCGTAACGACGAGACATTGCAGTGGTCACTCGTGCGATGGAATGCGTGACCCGCGAGATCATACGGACAACTGATGGTTTCCTCGCGCGCGAGACCCCTGGTGTTACTGCGCGGGCTGCTTTCTGCGCGAACGCGCGAGTTCGAGGTCTTCGCACAGTTGCCGTGCGCCTTGTGCGATGCGCGGCGCGGGGCGGTTGATCAGATCGCCGTCGATCGCGAACAGGTTGTCATTCGCGACGGCCGCGAGACCCGGCCACGCGCGCCACGCATCGAGTTGCGGCAGCGTGGTGTCGGGCCGCGTCGCGCCGGGCGCGGCGGTGACGATCGCCTCCGGATTCGCGGCGAGCACCGCTTCGGTCGAGACCGTCGGCACGAGCGGCAGCAGGCCCGCGAACACGTTGCGGCCGCCGCATAGCGCGATCACGTCGCTGATCATGTGCTGGCCGTTGAGCGTCATCAGCGGCCGGTCCCAGACCTGGTAAAACACGCTGACGGATGGACGATTCGCGTACCGCGCGCGCAGACGGGCGATGTCGTCGCGATAGGCGGCCGCCGCCGCGTCCGCGCTCGCCGACGTGCCGAGCAGCCGGCCGAGCCGCGTCAGCGACACGGCGACGTCGTCGAGACGGCGCGGCTCGCTGAAAAAGAGCGGCACGTGAAGCTCGCGCAAGCGATCGAGTTGGCGCTGCGCATTGCCATGCCGCCACACCACGATCAGATCGGGTTTCAGTGCAACGATGCGTTCGAGGTCGAGCGACTTGTTGTCGCCGACCCGCGGGAGCTGCTTCGCTTCGGGCGGATAGTCGCTGTACGAGACCGCGCCGACGAGCTTCGGGCCGCCGCCGGCCGCGTACAGCAATTCGGTCACGTGCGGCGCGAGGCTGATCACGCGTTGCGCGGGCGCGGCGAGCGTGACGGTTGCGCCGCTGTCGTCGGTGACGGCGATGGTGGCGAAGCCGCTCAGCGCATGCGCAGCGAGCGATGCGGCGCCGAACCAGTGGATGAAGCGGCGCGCGGGCGTGGCAAAGCGGTTCATCGGGCGAGGGCGGGTCGGGAAGCGTTGAGTGGACTGCGTGTAGAAGAACGCCGCGCTAGCGCGTGCGCGCGGCGTCGAGCGCGCGAACCGCCTCATGCAGCAGTTGTTCGAAGCGGACCCACTCGGCTTCGTCACCCGGCAGCCCGAAGCGTACGCTGGCTGAAGGCACATCGAGCGATGCCGGAAAGAGCCGGCTCCACACGCCGCGCTGCGCGAGCGCTTCGTGCAACGCGGCGGCGCGCGCGTCGTCGGTCCATGCGAACAGCGGCGTGCCGCATGTCGCAAAACCGTGCGCCTGCAATAGCGCGGCAAGCCGCGCGCTCTCGCCGATGAGCCTCGCACGCATCCGCGTTTGCCACGCGGCATCGGCGAGCGCGGCGCTCACTGCATGACGCGCGGGACCACTGACCGTCCACGCGCCCAACCTGTCGCGCAGCGCGGCGAGCAACGCCGGCGCGCCCAGCACGAAACCCGCGCGCACACCCGCAAGCCCGAAGAACTTGCCCGGCGAGCGCAACACGACGAGTCCGTCCAGCTGCGTATGCGGCGCCAGCGACGCGGCCCGCGCGGCCGGCAGCGTATCGGCGAACGCTTCGTCGACGAGCAGGGTGCCGCCGCGCTCACGCAGTTGCGCATGCCAGTGCAGCAGCCTGGCGGCGTCGATATGCGCGGCGGTCGGATTGTTGGGATTGACGATCGCGATGTGCGTGAGCGTGGCGGGCAGCGTGTCGAGTCGCACGTCGAGCGGCGCGACCTCGTGTCCGGCACGCGCGAACGCGGGCGCGTACTCACCGTAGGTAAGCGGTGCGATGCCGACCGTCGCGCGCGGCAGTAGCGCGGGCAGCGCGCGAATCGCCGCCTGGCTGCCGGCGACCGGCAGCACGTGCGCGGCGTCGGGCGCGCCGTAGTAGCGCGCGGCGCGTTCGGCGAATCCGTCGCCTTCATCGGGCAGGCGGCGCCAGACGTCGGCGGGGAGCGGCGGCACCGGATAGCCGTGCGGATTGATGCCGGTCGACAGATCGAGCCACTGCGCGTACGGAATGCCATAGCGTGTCGCCGCTTCGTGCAGGTTGCCGCCGTGCGCGATCGGTCCGCTTGCGGGGTTATCGCGCGCCGGTATGCGGTCGGTCATACGCTCCCCACGCACGTCGTTGCGCTCAGCCATGATGCGGCACGCTCAACAATGCCAGCACGATCAGCACGGCCAGCCAGAGAATCATCGTGCGTTCGACCAGCATCAACGCGGCGCCCACATGCCGCGCCTCGGCGGGATGCCCGAAGCCCAGTGTCGGCCGCTGCTCGAGCGAGCCGTGATACAGCGCCGGTCCGCCGATCAGCACGTTCAGGCTGCCGGCGCCGGCCGCCATCACCGGGCCCGCGTTCGGGCTGTCCCAGCTCGGCGCCTGCTCGCGCCAGCAGCGCCACGCGGTCAGGGTGTCGCCGAGCAGCGCATAGCTCGTGGCGGTCAGGCGGGCGGGAATCCAGTTCAGCAGGTCGTCGATGCGCGCGGCTGCCCAGCCGAAGCGCAGGTAGCGCGGCGTGCGATAACCCCACATCGCGTCGAGCGTGTTGGCGAGGCGAAAGCCTAGCGCGCCCGGTCCGCCTGCGAGCGCGAACCAGAACAGCGCGCCGAAGATCGCATCGTTGCCGTTTTCGAGGGCCGATTCGACCGCTGCGCGCGCGAGCGCGGCTTCATCGGACTGCGCGGTGTCGCGCGAGACGATCCGCGCGGTCAACTCACGCGCGGTGGCGAGATCGTGTTGGCCGAGTGCCCGCGCGATCGGCGCGATGTGATCGCGCAGGCTGCGCGCGCCGAGCGCGAACCACAGCAGCGCGGCGTGCAGCGCGCAGGCCGCGAAAAACGGCAGCACGGCGACGAGCCACCATGCGATCAACACCGGCGGCAACACCGCGAGCGCCCACGCGAACAGCCCTTTGAGCCGTAGACGCCGGTCGTGGTTGAAGCGCGCCTCGATGCGCGCGGCCCAGTTGCCGAAGCCAACGAGCGGATGCGCGCGGTTCGGCTCACCGAACCAGCGATCGACGGCGACGCCCGCGGTCGCGAGCGTAGCGATCAGCGGCATCGTCAGCGGCGGCATTACACGCGGCTCGCGCTTTTCAGCGCGAGGGGCAGACCCGCGACCATCAGCGTGGCCTCGCGGCTCAAAGCGGCGACGCGCTGGTTGAGGCGCCCGAGTTCGTCGACGTAAAGTCGCGTGGCTTCGCCGAGCGGCACGACGCCGAGGCCGATCTCGTTGCTGACGACGATGATCTTGCCGCGCGCGCCGGCGAGCGCCGCTTCGAGCGCCGCGGCCTGCGCGTGGTAGTGCGGCAGCGGCGGTGCCGCGCCCTCGGCGGGGCACAGCAGGTTCGCGAGCCACAGCGTCAGGCAGTCGATCAGCAGACACTGACCGGGCGCGTCGTGCCGCGCGAGCGCGCCCGCGAGATCGTCGTGCGCTTCGACAAGTCCCCAATGCGCGGGCCGCCGTTCGCGGTGATGCGCAATGCGCGCGTTGAATTCGGCGTCGTCGGTGAGGCGGGCGGTGGCGATGTAAGTGACGGGAAGGGCGCTGTCGCTGGCGAGCCGCTCGGCGTGCGCGCTCTTGCCCGAGCGGGCGCCGCCGAGGATGAAGGTGAGGTCGCGGGGAGTCATCGTGTGATTGTACCGGCGCGGTGGGATAATGCCGCTCGATTGCGCCGCCGCCAGGCGCGAGCCGCAAGTGCCGCGCACCCGGCTTTCAGATATCGCCGCTTTCTCCTATCCGAGCGCCTTGCCGTGACCCGAACACCGACTCTCCCCGACACCTTGCCCATGCCGCGCGGCACGCTGATGATCCAGGGCACCACGTCCGATGCGGGCAAGAGCACGCTGGTCGCGGGCCTGTGCCGTCTCGCGCGGCGCGCGGGCGCGCGGGTCGCGCCGTTCAAGCCGCAGAACATGGCATTGAACAGCGCGGTGACGGTCGACGGCGGCGAGATCGGCCGCGCCCAGGCATTGCAGGCGATAGCAGCGGGCATCGACGCCCACACCGATCTGAACCCGGTGCTGCTGAAGCCGACGAGCGATCGCGGCGCGCAGGTGATCATTCACGGCAAGGCGCGCATGAATCTCGACGCGCGCGCGTATCACGACTACAAACCCGTCGCGTTCGAGGCGGTGCTGGAGTCCTACGCGCGGCTGCGCGCGGCGTACGACACGATTTTCGTCGAAGGCGCGGGCAGTCCGGCCGAGATCAATCTGCGCGAGCGCGACATCGCGAACATGGGTTTCGCGGAGGCGGTCGATTGCCCGGTGGTGCTGGTCGCCGACATCGATCGCGGCGGTGTGTTCGCGCACCTGACGGGCACCCTCGCGTGCTTGTCCGACAGCGAGCAGGCGCGGGTGCGCGGCTTCATCATCAACCGCTTTCGCGGCGACCTCAGCCTGCTGCAGCCTGGGCTCGACTGGCTCGAAGCGAAGACCGGCAAGCCGGTGCTCGGCGTCGTGCCCTATCTGCATGGCCTGACACTCGACGCCGAGGACATGCTGCCGCCCGAACTGCGCTCGGCGGCGAGCGGCGCGGCCCGCCGTCTGCTGCGCGTGGTCGTGCCGGCGTTGCCGCACATCAGCAATCACACGGATTTCGACGCATTGCGCGCGCATCCGCAGGTCGATTTTCACTATGTGCGCGCGGGTACCCCGCCACCGGCCGCCGACCTGATCATTCTGCCGGGTTCGAAGAACGTGCCGGGCGACCTCGCCTTTCTGCGCGCGCAGGGCTGGGGCGACGTGCTCGCTCGGCATCTGCGCTACGGCGGCCGCGTGATTGGCATATGCGGCGGCATGCAGATGCTCGGGCGCGAGATTGCGGATCCACATGGCGTCGAGGGCGCGCCGGGCACCTTCGCGGGTTTCGGCTGGCTCGACTATGCGACGGTGCTCACGCGCGACAAGACGCTGAAGAACGTGACCGGGCGCCTCGCGCTGCCCGGCGCGCCGGACGTCGCCGGCTACGAGATCCACATGGGCGAGACGCGCGGGCCGGCACTGGACTCCCCGGCGCTGCGCCTCGACCGCGCCGGAGGGGGCGACGGGGGGGCGGACTGTGGGCGTCCCGATGGCGCGTTGTCCGCCGATGGCCAGATTCTCGCGACCTACGTGCATGGCCTGTTCGACACGCCGGCCGCCTGCGCGGCGCTGCTCGCTTGGGCGGGCTTGAGCGATGCCGAGGCGGTCGACTATCCGGCGTTGCGCGAGGCGTCGCTGGAGCGACTGGCCGATACGCTCGCCGCGCACGTCGATACAGGCAGGCTGTTCGCGGCGGTGGGGTGATGCTTTGCGGCGGTCTTGCTCATCGGGTTGGATGCCATTGCGCCGTGGGCGGTGCGCTTAGTACAACACCATCTGTGTGCAGCGGAACAGTGCAATGGTCTTGCCGTCCGGATCGGTGACCGTCGCATCCCAGACCTGCGTGCTGCGCCCGAGGTGCGCAGCCTTCGCGACCGCGCGTATCGTGCCCTCGGTCGCCGTGCCGAGGAAGTTGCTCTTCAGCTCGACCGTCGTGAAGTTGCGCGCGTTTTCCGGCAGATGTGCAATGCACGCATAGCCGCAGGCGGTGTCGGCGAGGCCGATGACGGTGGCCGCATGCAGGAAGCCGTTCGGCGCGAGCAGTTCCTCGCGCACGGTCAATTCGGCGGTTAGCATGCCTTGGTCCACGCTCAGCACGCGCAGGCCCAGCAGGTCCGGCAGCTTGCCCTTCTGGCGCTCCTGCAAGCGTTCGACGGTGTATTGCGGGCGCAGTTTGCTCATGTGATTCAGGTCCTTGTGGAAGAAAACGGCGGGTTGCAGCGGCCGATTCGAGATGCGGGGGCTTCGGCCGCGCTGAATTTGTCGATATTATCAACGGCTGGACCGGTGGGGGTACCTGGAACCCGACTTCGAACGACAGCGATTGAAGCCCCCCGCCGGCGCCGGTCACAGCGGATCGGCGGGAGCGAAGCAACAGCGCGGCAAACCGGCTGGCGGTGTCCAGCCTTCTTTCCGGGAGATTTCATGTCGGTAATCGTGGTGGCGAATCCGAAGGGCGGCGTGGGCAAGAGCACGCTATCGACCAATCTGGCGGGCTATTTCGCCGCGGCGGGCGAGTGGGTTGCGCTGGCCGACCTCGACAAGCAGCACTCCGCGCACGCGTGGCTCGAATTGCGGCCCGCCACGCTACCGCTCATCGAAACCTGGGAGGTCGATCCCGACACGCCGGGCAAGCCGCCGAGGGGGCTCGAGCACGCGGTCATCGACACGCCGGCCGGCCTGCACGGCAATCGCATGAGCATCGCGCTCGATCTCGCCGACAAGGTGATCGTGCCGCTGCAGCCGTCGATGTTCGATATTCTCGCGACCCAGGATTTTCTCGAGCGGCTCGCGAAGGAAAAGGCGGTGAGGAAGGGCGCGATCGAAATCGGCGTGGTCGGCATGCGCGTCGATGCGCGCACCCGCTCGGCCGAGCAGCTGCATCGCTTCGTCGAAGGGCTGAAGCTGCCGGTGCTCGGCTTTCTGCGCGACACGCAGAACTACGTGCAACTCGCGGCGCACGGCCTGACGCTGTGGGACGTCGCGAAAAGCCGGGTGGAAAAGGATCTCGAGCAGTGGCAGCCGATCGTCGAGTGGACGAACGGCGTGGCAGGCAAGAGCTGAGTCGGGGCAGGCTGCCCGCCGTCAATCAGGGGCCAGCGTAGCCGCGCTCAGCTCCAGGCCTGAGTGGGCACGTGGTCGCGGCTGCCCTTGATCTTGTTGTTTTCGTCGACGAACACGAGGTCCGGCTTCCAGCCCGCTTTCAGCTCCGCCTCGTCGACCATCGCGAACGCCGCGATGATGACCAGATCGCCAAGCTGCGCGCGCCGCGCGGCCGAGCCGTTCAGCGAAATCATCCCGCTGCCGCGCTCACCCTTGATCGCGTAGGTCGAGAAGCGCTCGCCGTTGTTGATGTTCCAGATGTCGATACGCTCGTTTTCAACGATGTTCGCTGCTTCGAGCAGGTCTTCGTCGATCGCGCACGAGCCCTCGTAGTGGAGCTCGCAGTGCGTGACCGCGACGCGGTGAATCTTCGACTTCAGCATGTTGCGTTGCATGACCAATCCTGTGTGACGACGTTGGCGCCGAAGGTCGCGGCGTCAGATTTCGAGGTTGTCGATGAGCCGGGTCGCGCCGAGCTTCGCGGCGGCCAGCACGACGAGCGGTGCGTTGGCGTCCTGCGGGGGCGGAGCGATCAGGTTCGAGCGCTTGCGGATCGCGATGTAATCGGGATTCCAGCCGCGCGCCGCGAGCGTCGCTTTGGCCGCCTGTTCGAGCTTCGCAAAGTCGCGCTCGCCCGCGAGCACCGCATCGCGCACCCGATTGAGCTCGGCGGCCAGCATCGGCGCCTCGGCGCGCTCGGCGTCCGAAAGGTACCGATTGCGCGAGCTGAGCGCGAGGCCGTCGGTGTCGCGCACGGTCTCGGCGGCGACGATGTCGGTCTGCAAGGCGAACTGGTGGCACATCTGGCGCACGATCATCAGCTGCTGGTAATCCTTCTTGCCGAACACCGCGACGCGCGGCTGCACGCACGACATCAGCTTCATCACCACGGTGCAGACGCCGTGGAAGAAACCCGGACGGAACTCGCCCTCGAGAATGTCGCCGAGATCATGCGGCGGATGCACCCGGTATTCCTGCGGCTCCGGATACATATCCTTTTCGGTCGGCGCAAACAGCACGTAGACGCCTTCCTTTTGCAGTTTCTCGATGTCGGCTTCGAGCGTGCGTGGATATTTGTCGAAATCCTCGTTCGGACCGAACTGCAGCCGGTTGACGAAGATGCTCGCCACGACCGGGTCGCCGTGCTGGCGCGCAAGGCGCATCAGCGACAGATGGCCCTCGTGCAGGTTGCCCATCGTCGGCACAAAGGCCGTGCGATTCTGGCCGCGCAACTGGTCGCGCAATTCATGGATCGAGCTGATGACTTTCATGATCGGACAGGGAATGGCTCGCGCGGCGCGCGATCCGGTTGGCGCAAGACCAGGCGGAATCGCGCGGGCCGCTGCCTCACCGGCAATGACGGGTTCGGAGCGCGGATTGTAGTGGATTTGCGCAGCGGGTGCACCGAAACGCGGCCGCGCTCCGGGGCGGCGCACCGCGCACTCGCCGCGGATCCAGCGTTGACGTCCGCCAGGTCTCGCTGTGACGGTTTGCCATGAGTTTCCCGCAGAGCGGCCGCCGCGCGGACCTCGCGCGACGCTCGCTCAGGCCGGCAGATACGCCAGCCGCACGTAAATTGGCGCGAACGGCTCCGCCTGCGTGATTTCGACGAGCGATTCACGGCACAGTTCGAGCATGGCGATGAAGTTCACGACCACGACCGGCACGCCGCGGCTCGTGTCGAACAGGTCGGAGAACTCGATGAAGCGCGCGTTCTGCAACTGCCGCAGGATCAGGCTCATGTGCTCGCGCACCGACAGCTCTTCGCGTGAAATCTTGTGGTGCTGGACCAGCTTTGCGCGCTTGATCACGTCGGCCCAGGCGGCGCGCAGGTCTTCACTGTTCACGTCCGGGAAACGCGGCGTGATGCTCTGCTCGATGTAGACCTCGGCACGCAGGAAGTCGCGTCCAAGCTGGGGCAGCTGGTCAATGCGTTGCGCGGCGAGCTTCATCTGCTCGTATTCGAGCAGACGGCGCACCAGTTCGGCGCGCGGGTCTTCGGCTTCCTCGCCGGTGTCGGCCTTCTTGACCGGCAGCAGCATGCGCGATTTGATCTCGATCAGCATCGCGGCCATCAGCAGGTACTCGGACGCGAGTTCGAGATTGGTCTTGCGCAGTTGCTCGACGTAACCGAGATATTGCTCGGTGACATCCGCCATCGGGATGTCGAGCACGTTGAAGTTCTGCTTGCGGATCAGATACAGCAGCAGGTCGAGCGGCCCCTCGAAGGTCTCGAGGAACACCTCGAGCGCGTCCGGCGGGATGTACAGGTCGTTCGGCAGCTTGAACAGCGGCTCGCCGTACAGACGCGCGAAAGCGACGCCGTCGACCGTGTCGGGCGTCGAATCGGTGGCGGGAGTGGCGAGCGCGGCGTCGGCGGGCGCCGGCGCTGGGCCGTGGACCGGGCCGTGTGCCTCGTCAGCGTGACTCATCGTCGGCGTGAGTGGGGCGCTCAGAAGTTCTGGTAGTACGAGTAAGGCGTCTGCTCCACGCGCGAGGCTTTCTGCTCGGCGCGCTCTTCCAGATCGATCGGCTGTTTGTCCCAGAGCAGCGCACGGCCTTTGCGTTGCTCGGCCTCCAGATGGGGCTTCTGTTGTTTGAGCTGGTTCAGGAACTGGGTGATGTCCGATTGATACATGGCTCGACGTCCGTGGTGGGTAGGGTGGCGGCTTCCGGTCTGGCCGCTGCGCGGCGCCGCAAGGAGCGCGCCGTCGCCCGCAATTTTACCGCATGCGCCCGCGCGCGGTCTAAAAACACCGTGGGTCGCCTTTTTTTGAAAGGAAGCGCGGGGCTCGGCCGGCGGGCACGAGAGGGGCCGGCGAGGGGCGCGTTGTGGTCAAATAACATGCCTCGATCGCTCAGCGCGGCCGGGCACGGGAATTCAACCACTGAGGCCGGAGGTCCTGTTTGGCAGGAGGTACGATCGACAGGCCGCGTGCATGGCGCGGCCAGACCGGCCAGGCGAGCGGGCGCGCGCGTGAGCGCGCGGCGCTCGCGCGGCGCTGGCTGCGCGTGTCCTTCGCCTTCGTCCTCGTTCTTCTGATGCTGCTGGCCGCGGGCGAGACCCATGCGGCGCGCACGCCGCCGAGCTACAAGGTCGAGGTGGTCGCCGAGCCGCGCTCGCTGCGCCGGCTGCTCGAACAGCACCTCGATATTTCCCGTTTCGCGGAGCGCCCCGACGTCACGGACGACCAGTTCTCGTTCCTGATCACCGCGACGCCGCAACAGGTGCGCGATCTCGCCGCGACACAGGGCTATTTCTCCCCGCTCGTCAGCACCGACGTGCGCACCGTCAGCGACGTGCGGCAGGTCACCGTGCGTGTCGAGCCAGGCCCGCAGACCAAAGTCACCTCGGTGGATCTGTCATTTCGCGGCGCGGTGCTGACCGAGGATTCGTCGCGCGAAGACGCCACGCGCTTCGCGTTTTCGCTGCACGAGGGCCAGCCGTTCTCCCAGGGCGCCTGGGACGACGCGAAGAACGCGTCGCTGCGCGAGCTGCAATCGCGCCGCTACCTCGCCGCGAAGATCTACCACTCCGAGGCGCTGATCGATCCGCGCACGCACACGGCGCAGTTGTCGGTGATCTATGACAGCGGGCCGACCTTCACGATGGGCGAACTCGACGTGCAGGGCACGAGGCGCTATCCGGAGCGCATCGTCCATAACGTCAATCCGATCAAGCCGGGCGACATCTACGACACGCGCACCGTCGCCGAGCTGCAGCGGCAACTGCAGAACACGCCGTACTTCGCGAGCGTCGCGATCGACCTCGACAACGACCCGGCCAAACCGCTCGACACGCCCGTGCACGTAAAAGTGTCGGAGTTTCCATATCACAGCTTCCGCGGCGGCGTCGGCTATTCGACCGATAACGGCGCGCTCGTGCATGGCGGCTACACCTATCTGAACACCTTCGGCGCGGCGTGGCCGTTCACCGTCGAGGGACGCGCCGACCAGACCCAGCAATATGGGCAAATCCAGCTGTCTATGCCGCCGGGCCTGCACGGGTGGACCAATAGCGCGCTCGTCTCGTACACGACCACCGACGTCTCCGACACGCGCATCTACAGCCTGCGCGGCGGCGTGCAGCGCTCGCGCACGTCCCAGTTCCTCGACTACGGTTACTCGCTGCTGTTCTATGACGACAAGCTCGACCAGAACGCGGCGCCGCCGACCCGCGCGCATGCGCTAGTGCCGGCATGGTCGTGGACGCGGCGCGACACCGACGACCCGCTGTTCCCGCGCCGCGGCAACCTGGTCCACGTCGAGGCGGGCTTCGCGGTCAAGGGGCTGCTCGCCAACCAGTCGTTCATCCGCGGCTATGCGCGCGGCCAGCAGTATTTTCCGATCGGCGTCGACGACATCGTGCTGATCCGCGCTGAGCTCGGCGGCGTATTCACGAGCGGCAGCTCGAGCGGGATTCCGGCGTCGCTGCTGTTCCGCGCGGGCGGCTCGAACTCGGTGCGCGGCTACAGCTTCCAGAGCATCGGTAACGACGTGGCCGGTTCGACCCTGCCGACCAAGTACCTGGTGACGAGCGCGGTCGAATATCAGCACTGGTTCTCGCGCAGTTGGGGCGCGGCGGCGTTCTTCGACATCGGCACCGCCACGGATACCTGGGGCGAAAAAGTGTTCTTTCCGGGCGTTGGCGTCGGCGCGCGCTGGCGCAGCCCGGTCGGCCCGGTCAATCTCGATCTCGCTTACGGGATTCGCAATAACAGCGTGCGGCCGTATATCACGCTCGGCATCGCGTTCTGACGTTCTGACAACATTTCGCTACCTCACTCGCCACCTTATTCGCCACCGCATTCACGCATGACCACCGACGTCACCGACCCGCCCCCCGCGCAACCAGCCGGCCCCACGCCGCCTGAGCCGCCGGACGGGCAGCCGCCGCCCGACACGCCGCCGCCGAAGCGGCGTTGGGGCTGGCTGCTGCTGAAAGCGGTCGCGGGTACGGTGATCACGCTGGTGCTGCTCGCGGCGCTCGCGCTCGGGCTGCTGTACGGCGCGCTGACGACCGAGCGCGGCACCGCGTATGCGTGGCACGCGGCGGTGAGGCTGCTCGGAGGGCGACTCGACGGCACGCTCGACGGCGGCACGCTCGCGCGCGGCGTGCAACTGAGCGACGTGCGCTGGCGCAGCCTCGACGGCAGCGGCACCGACATCCGAATCGACCGCGTCGCGGGCAGTTGGGCGCTCGCGCGCGACCCGTGGCGTTTCACGATCGACTATCTGCACGTCGGCACGATCGAGGCGCGAATCGGCGCGTCGTCGACGAGCAGCAATGAGCCACTGAAGCTGCCGCAGGATCTGCAACTGCCGATGCAGTTGGAGATCCGCGACGTGCAGGTCGAGCGGCTGCTGCTGCACCAGGGCGGGTCGACGACGGAGCTGTCGCGTTTCGCATTCCATGGACGCAGCGACGGGCGTCATCACGAGGCGGCCGTCGATCGGCTCGATACGCCGTTCGGGGCGCTGACGGCAGCGGTGAAACTCGATGGCGTGCGGCCGTTTCCGCTCACCGGCGAGGTTGGTTATTCGGGCAAGGTCAACGATGAGGCGGTGCAGGTGGCCGGCCACCTGAGCGGCACGCTCGAACAGCTGGTCGCCGAACTCGATGCGAGCGGCATGAAGCTGGCCGGTCACGCGCGAATCGAGGCGGCGCCGTTCGCCGCGATGCCGCTGCAACGCGCCACACTGACCTTCGACCACGTGAATCCGCAGGCTTTCGCGCCCGGTGCGCCGCTGGCCGATCTGGCCGTGCGCGCGGAGTTGCAGCCGGTGGAGCAGGGTGCGGCGGCGGCTCCCGGCGCGAGCAGCGCGGCCGAACCCTTCGCCGCCGGTCACCCGCACCACGGCCTCGGCGCCCACCACGAGCCGGCCCGCCCCGCCGCGGGCTTTGCCGTCGCGGGCCACATCTCGATCGTCAACGCGAAACCCGGCGCGATCGACCAGAAACTGCTGCCGCTGATCGACGCGAACGCCGACGTGCGTCTTGACGCTCACGCGCAGAGCATCTCGAACCTGAACGTGCGGCTCGTGCGCAACGCGACGCTCACCGGCGGCGGGACGCTGAGCGGCCGGCACGGGCAGCTCGATCTGTCGGTCGCGCGGCTCGACCTGAACGCGCTTCAGGCCAGCGTGCGGCCGACGCAACTGTCCGGCCCGATCGCGGTCCGCCTGAACGACGACATCCAGACCGTGACGCTCGATCTCGCCGACCCCGCCGCCGCGCTGCGCGCGCAAGGCAAGATCACCTTCGACCCGGCGCGCACCAGCTTCAATGACGTGCGCGTCACGTCGGGCCGCGGCCGCATCGATCTGTCGGGCGCGCTGAAGCACGACGCGAACTCGACCTACAACCTGAAGGCGCAGCTGACCGATTTCGACCCGCTGTCGCTGACTTCGCAGCTGCCCGCGCGTGCGCCGCTCACCCCATCGGCCGCGTCCGCCGCGAGCGGCGCGCAGCGCGAGCGTCACGCGCGGACCGAAGCGCCCGGGCGCGGGACGCCACCGCCCGCGCATCGCGCGAGGCCAGCGGCGGCACCCGCGCGCAGGATCGAGGCGCGCGTGAACGCCACGCTCACGGCGGCCGGTGTGCTCGCGCCGGTCTTCACGACGCGCGCCGAATTCGCGCTCGGCCCGAGCGTCTACGACGACCTGCCCCTCACGGGCGGTGGCACGATCCAGCTGGCCGGCTCGCGAATCCTGCCGAGCCACGCCAATCTCTCAGTGGCGGGCAACCAGGTGAATTTGCAAGGCAGCTTCGGTGCGGCCGGCGACCGGCTGCGCTTTGGGATCGACGCCCCGCAGCTCGATCGGCTCGGCTTCGGCCTGGCCGGGGCGGTCTCCGCCGACGGCGACGTCACCGGCTCGTTCGCGCATCCGAATGTCACGCTGAACTACAAGGCGGACAGCGTCGTGTTCGCGAGCAACCGCATCGGTCACGCACAAGGCCATGCCGAGTTGCGCGACGGCGCGAACGGCGCGCTCGCGTTCACGACCGACGCGCGCGATGTCAGCGCGGGCGGCGTCGATCTGAGCACGCTGAGCGCCCACCTGTCCGGCACGCGCGCGCACCATACGCTCGAAGCCGCCGCGACCGGCAAGATGCGCGACCGTCCGCTCGATCTGACGCTCGCGGCGAACGGCAAGCTGAGCGACACGCGTGACGGCACGCGCTGGGACGGCACCGTCACGCGTCTGCAGAATCGCGGTACGCCGACGCTCAATCTCGAATCGCCGCTCGCGGTCAGCGCCGGGACAGGGCACCTGACGCTCGGCGCGACGCGCCTGACGATCGAAGGCTCGGTGCTGACCCTGAAGTCGTTCGCGTTCGATCGCGGTCGCATCCAGTCGGCCGGCAGCCTCACCGACGTGTCGCTCGCGCACTTGCAGGAGCTGCGGCAACAGATCACCGGCGAGTCGCCTGCCGTGCGCACCGACCTGGTATTCGACGGCGACTGGGACTTTTCGCTCGGCGCAACCGCGAGCGGCCATGTCGAGCTGCGGCGGCGCAGCGGTGACGTGACGGTCGAGATCGGCCGCGGGCTCGCGTCGATGGGAATTGGCGCCATCCGCGCGCGCGCCGAATTCTCCGGCGGCAACCGGCTCGACGTGACCGTGCACGCGCAGGCGAGCCGCGTCGGCGTGATCGATGCCGATGCCCACACGCCGCTCGTGATGCGCGACGGCATGCTGAGCTTCGATCCGCAAAGCGCGCTGTCGGGCAACGTGAACGCGAACGTGCCGTCGCTGCGCACGACGGGCGGCCTGCTCGGCCCGGGCTATCTGCTCGAAGGGCATCTCGCGCTGAAGCTCGCGCTCGGCGGCACGGTCGCGAAGCCGAACGTGACCGGATCGCTGACCGGCGACGACCTGTCCGCGACGGTCGTGAGTCAGGGCGTGCAACTGAAGGACGGCGTCGTGCGCATCGCGCTGTCGCAGAACATGGTGGACTTCCAGCAGGTCGAGTTCCACGGCGCGAGCGGCACGCTGCGCGCAACCGGGCGGGTGCGCCTCGACAGTGCGGAGCCCGATCTGAGCGCGAGCATCGTCGCGGACAAGCTCGATGTGTTCGCGTCGCCCGATCGCCATCTGTCGCTGTCGGGCAGCGCGAACGTCGCGAATGGGGGGGTGGGGCAGGGCCCCGTGATCGAGGGCAAGTTCGTGGTCGACAGCGCGCTGTTCGATATGCCCGAGCAGGCCGCGCCGAGCCTCGGCGACGATGTCGTGATCATCCGCCCGGACGGCACGCGCTCGGGCGGCCGGCCGCGCCCGACCGAAGGCGAACAGCGGCCGGCGAGCCCGTTCGCGCCGCGCGCCAACGTCGAAATCAGCCTTGGCAACAACTTCCGCTTCCGTGGGCAGGGCGCCGATCTTGGCCTCGCTGGCACGATCACCGCGACGAGCGCGCCGAACACACCGCTGCGCGCGGTCGGCAACGTGCGCGTCACGCCGGGTTCGACCTACACCGCGTTCGGCCGCAAGCTGACGATCGAGAACGGCTTCTTCACGTTCAACGGTCCGGTCACGAATCCGGGCATCAACATTCTGGCGATGCGCCGCAACCAGCAGGTCGAGGCCGGCGTGCAGGTGACGGGCACGCTGCAGACGCCGGTCGCCCGCCTCGTGTCGGAACCGAGCGTACCGGACAACGAAAAGCTGTCCTGGCTGCTGTTCGGCCACGGCACCGACCAGGGCAATAACCTCGGCCAGCAGAGCACGATGACGACGGCTCTCGCGCTGCTCGGCAGCGCGACGGGCAAGCGGATCGCGCAGACCGTCGGGCTCGACGAGTTTTCGATCGGCCGCAGCGACGTCGGCCTGACTGATCCGCAAGTCGTGATGGTGTCGAAGGCGATCAACGAGTGGCTCGTGATCGGCTACGAACAGGGGCTGCAGTCGGCGAGCAACGCGATCAAGGCGACGATCAATCTGTCCCGGTACTGGTCGCTGGTCGTGTATGGCGGCACGTTCTATGGCGCCGACGTGCTCTATACGCGGCGCTTCGATCGCATCGCGTGGTAATGCGGGCGCCGTAAAAAAAAACGGCACGCTTCGGCAAGCGTGACGGCACGCTTCGGCAAGCGTGCCGTCCGTTTCATGCCTGCTTCCGGCGAGGCGGGGTGGGGCGCCCGCCGGCGCCGCGCGTCACTTCACGCGCATGCCGGGCTTCGCGCCGCTGTGCGGCTCGAGCACGTAGAGGCCCGGTTCGGCCTTCTCGTCGGCAGCCGATGCGGCCAGCACCATCCCTTCGGACATGCCGAACTTCATCTTGCGCGGTGCGAGGTTCGCGACCATCACGGTGAGCTTGCCGATCAGTTGCTCCGGCTGATACGCGGACTTGATGCCCGAAAACACGTTGCGCGTTTTTTCTTCGCCAACGTCGAGCGTGAGTTGAAGAAGCTTGTCCGAGCCTTCCACCGCCTTGCAGTCGACGATCTTCGCAACGCGCAGATCGACCTTCGCGAAGTCGTCGATCGAGATGATGTCGGGCTCCTCTTCCTTCGCGGCGGCCGCCTTGGCGTTAGCCTTCGAGCTGGCCTTCGCGTCGGCCGGCGCCGCCTCCGGCGTGGCCTGCAGGGAGTCGCGATTGGCCGCGAGCAGCGCCTCGATCTGCTTGGGATCGACGCGCGTCATCAGGTGCTTGTACGCGTTGATCGGGCGCGCCGAGCTGAGCGGCACGGCGGCGTCGGCCCAAACGAGCGGCTCGATGCCGAGGAATGCCTCGACCGCTTCGGCGAGCTTCGGCAGCACCGGCTTCAGTGCCAGCGACAGCAGGCGGAACGCCTCGATGCTGACGCTGCAGGTCTCGTGCAGCGCAACCGCGTTGGCGGGGTCTTTCGCCTGATCCCACGGCTTCGCGGTATCGACGTAGGCGTTGACCGAGTCGGCGAGCTCCATGGTTTGACGCAGCGCGCGGCTGTACTCGCGTGCCTCGTAGTGCGCGGCGATCTGCGGCAGCGCCGCGCGCAGCGAGCCGAGCAGCGGATGATGCATCGCGCTGTCCTGCACGCGGCCGTCGAAGCGCTTGATCAGGAAGCCGGCCGCGCGGCTCGCGATGTTCACGTATTTGCCGACCAGATCGCTGTTCACGCGCGCCTGGAAGTCGTCGAGGTTCAGGTCGAGGTCCTCCATCGTGCTGTTCAGCTTGGCTGCGAAGTAGTAGCGCAGCCATTCCGGGTTCAGGCCGGTGTCGATCACGCTTTGCGCGGTGATGAAGGTACCGCGCGACTTCGACATCTTCGCGCCGTCGACGGTCAGAAAGCCGTGCGCGAACACGTTGGTCGGCGTGCGATGGCCGGAGAATTCGAGCATCGCGGGCCAGAACAGCGTGTGGAAATACAGGATGTCCTTGCCGATGAAGTGGTACTGCTCGGCCGTGGAGCCCTTGCGGACCCACGCGTCGAAGTCGAGGCCGCGTTTTTCGGCGAGATTCCGGAAGCTCGCGTAATAGCCGACCGGCGCGTCGAGCCAGACGTAGAAATACTTGCCGGGCGCGCCCGGGATCTCGAAACCGAAGTACGGCGCGTCGCGTGAGATGTCCCAGTCGGCGAGTTTCGCTTCGCCGGCGTCGCCGAGCCACTCGCGCATCTTGTTGGTGGCTTCCGGCTGCGCGAGGCCGCCGACCCATGAGCGCAGGAAGTTCTCACAGCGCGGATCGGACAGGCGGAAGAAGTAGTGCGTCGAGGTCTTGCGAATCGGGGTCGCGCCCGAGAGGACCGAGTACGGATTGATGAGCTCGGTGGGCTGGTAGGTCGAGCCACAGACTTCGCAGCTGTCGCCGTATTGATCTTTCGCGCCGCATTTCGGGCACTCGCCCTTGATGAAGCGGTCCGGCAGGAACATTTCCTTGACCGGGTCATACGCCTGTTCGATCTCGCGCGCGTCGATCAGCCCCGCCTCCTTCAGCGCGAGGTAGACGTTTTCGCTGAGTACACGGTTTTCGTCGGAATCGGTCGAGTAGTAGTTGTCGAACGAAATGCCGAAGCTGTCGAAGTCGCGCTTGTGTTCCAGCCACACGCGATCGATCAGCTGTTTCGGCGTCAGGCCTTCTTTTTCCGCGCGCAGCATGACCGGCGTGCCGTGCGTGTCGTCGGCGCCGACGTAATAGACCTCGTGGCCGTGCATTCGCAGCGCCCGGACCCAGATGTCCGTCTGGATATATTCGACCAGATGGCCGATATGAATCTGCCCATTTGCATACGGTAGGGCCGACGTGACGAGAATCTGGCGGCGGCCGGACGGCGCGCCTGCTGGGAGATCGGTGGCGGGTGCTGACATATGGATCGAGGAGTGCCTGCGGTGGGACGAAACGATGATTCTAGCAGGGCGCACGCCTCACGCGGGCTGGGCGCGGCGGGCTGGACGGGCGGCGCGAGGGCGGGCCGGAGAGAGGCCGCGGGTAGGGAAGAGCGGCGCTAGGCGAAGCCGCGTGCAAACCGTGCGGGCAAAAAAAACCGGGGTTGATAAACCCCGGAGCAACAACGACAAGAGGAGAATGGTGACGTGACGGCTTCGCCAGCCACGTACCGTAAAGAGAGACAGCGGATTTTCCGCGGAGTTCGAAATTTTTTTCGTCCCGCCGGCAATCCGGTCCGACGGCCCGTCTGGCCGGCCATCCGGGCTCGTGCGGCTGAATAGCCGGCCCGGCCCGGCGGCGCCGTCTCCTCGGGACTTGCCTTTATTGCGTCGCGTGCTGGGCGGTGGCGCGCAGGTAAATTTCGACGCGACGGTTCGCCGCGCGGCCGGCTTCGGTGTTGTTGTCGGCGATCGGCTGGTTCGGGCCCATGCCAGTGGCCGACAGGCGCTGCGGCGCGATGCCGCGTTGCGCCAGATAACCGGTCACGCTCTCCGCACGATTGACCGACAGCGTCTGGTTGTATTGCAGCGAGCCGGTGCTGTCCGTATGACCGACGACGGACACGACGATCTCCGGATTCTGCTGCAACGTTTGCGCGAGCTGATCGAGCACCGGCGCGAACGACGGCTTGATTGCATAGCTGCTGGTATCGAACGTGACCGAACTCGGGATGTTCATCTTGAGCGAGCCGTCCGGCTGCTCGGTGATCTGCGTGCCGGTGCCCTGGGTCGCGCCCGACATGCGGTTGCGAATTTTTTCCCAGTTGTAGCCGGTGATACCGCCGACGGCGGCGCCGGTGGCCGCACCGATTGCCGCGCCCTTGCCGCCGCCGAAGATCGCGCCGATTGCGGCGCCGGTGCCGGCGCCCACGCCGGTGCCGACCGCGGTGTTCGTGCCCTGTTGGGTCTCGCAGCCTGCCAGCAGAGAGCCGGCAACGGCGAACACGGCCATTCGAGTCATGATTTTTGCGTTCATCTTCGTTTCCTTTCGAGTCCGAATAAATCAGCGGGTAGCGATCAGTCTATGCAGCGAACGTTACGGCAGTGCAACGACCATTCTGATTGCCCGGAGAGCACTCCTGCGCCTTGCTCCGCGCGGTCCTACAGCGAAGAAGGGTCTTCGGGCACCGTCTGCCTTCAGACACTACAATAATGCCTGAAACACGCAGGCATGCGACCTACGGCTTCCCGCGTGCCCCGAAGGGTGCCCGGCATGTCCGGTTTGCGCAATCCTGCATAACAATTTTTTGCAATTCCGCCGCGTGGCCGATCCGTCCATCGCACCGCGCCGCACCTCTTCCCCACGGAGTATCAATGAGTATCGATCGGGCATTGGTCGACGCCGCCATCGCGGCCGTCACTGACCCTAACACCGGCGCGCCGTACGCGGCCGCGAAGAGCATCCGCAACGTGGTTGTGGAGGGCGACGCGGTCAGTCTGCAGGTGACGCTCGGCTACCCGGCGAAAAGCCAGTTCGACGCGGTCCGCCAGCAGTTCGCCGACGCGCTGCGCACCGTGCCCGGCGTCGGGAACGTCCGAGTCGAGGTATCCCAGCAGATCGCTGCCCACACCGTGCAACGCGGCGTGAAGCTGCTGCCCGGCGTGAAGAACATCGTCGCCGTTGCCTCGGGCAAGGGCGGTGTCGGCAAGAGCACGACCGCGGTGAATCTCGCGCTGGCGCTGGCGAGCGAGGGCGCGTCGGTCGGCATTCTCGACGCCGACATTTACGGCCCGTCGTTGCCGACCATGCTCGGCATCGAGGGCCGCCCCGAATCGCCCGACGACAAATCGATGAACCCGCTGACCGGCCACGGCGTGCAGGCCAACTCGATCGGCTTCCTGATCGAGGCGGACAATCCGATGGTGTGGCGCGGCCCGATGGCGACCTCGGCGCTCGAACAGCTGCTGCGCCAGACCAACTGGCACGAGCTCGACTACCTGATCGTCGACATGCCGCCCGGCACCGGCGACATCCAGCTGACCCTCGCCCAGCGCGTGCCGGTCACGGGCGCGGTGATCGTCACGACGCCGCAGGACATCGCGCTGCTCGACGCGAAGAAGGGCCTCAAGATGTTCGAGAAGGTCGGCATTCCGATTCTCGGCATCGTCGAGAACATGGGCCTGCATATCTGCTCGAACTGCGGTCACGAGGAGCACATCTTCGGCGCCGGCGGCGGCGAGCGCATGGGCAAGGAATATGGCGTCGACGTGCTGGGCAGCCTGCCGCTCGACATCACGATCCGTGAGCAGGCCGATTCGGGCAACCCGACGGTCGTGGCGGACCCGAACGGGCGGATCGCGGAGATCTATCGCTCGATCGCGCGCAAGGTCGCGGTGCATATCGCCGAGCGCGCGCGCGACATGAGCTCGAAGTTTCCGAACATCGTCGTGCAAAACACCTGAGCGCCCGCTCGGGCAAGGGATTAGAGGGGATATCGGCCCTATTTTCAATTGCTCTCGCGGTATCATGTCGACTTCACGAGTTCGGCTCGGCGGCCGCAGGGGCGGCCGCCAGGCCGGCAAGAGGATCGCATGGGAAAACGAATCGACGCTCACGTGGTGCATGCGTTCATCGTCCTGACTGCCGGCTGTGTGCTGTTGAGCGGCTGCGGCGTATTCCTGAGACCACAGGAAAAGCGCGCCGACGCGCAATTGCTGCCCACCATGGGCAATCAGGCGCACGGCCTCGTGACCTTTATCGAGCGCTCGGACGGCGTGCAGGTCACCTACAATCTCACGGGCTTGACGCCTAATAGTGATCACGCGCTGCAGGTGCACGAGCGCGGCGACTGCAACGCCGCCGACGGCTCGAGCGCCGGTCCGGTGTTTTCGCCGGCCGCCGAGCGGCTCAAGGCAGGCGCGCGCGTCGAGGGCGATCTCGGCAACATCCATGCAGACGCGAACGGCGTGGCAACCGGCTTCATCGTCGCGCCGGACGTGTCGCTCGACGGCATCCGCTCGGTGCTGCAGCGCGCGGTGCTGCTGCACCGCGACGCGACCGACCCGTACGCGTACCCCCAGCATGGCGCGGGCACGGCAATCGCCTGCGGCGTGATTCGTCAGCAGTGAGCGGCGGGAGCGCCGCGCCACGGCGTCGCGCCAGTCGGCGCACACCCCTCTTCGGGCGCGTTTCGTACCATTGGCGGCAGCATTTCCGTGATCGCGTAAAATAAGCGACCTTCGCCGGCGCCCAGCCGGCCGCCCGTTTTCATCTATCTTTCGTCACACCTGATATTCACGTCGAGCAGCTCTCACCTATGACCATCAAATCTGACAAGTGGATCCGGCGCATGGCCGAGTCGCACAAGATGATCGAGCCGTTTGCGCCCGATCAGGTTCGCGTCTCCGAAGACGGCCGGAAGATTGTCAGCTACGGCACCTCGAGCTACGGCTACGACATCCGCTGCGCCGACGAATTCAAGATCTTCACCAACATCAACTCGACGATCGTCGATCCAAAGAACTTCGACGAGAAGTCGTTTGTCGATTTCAAGGGCGACGTCTGCATCATCCCGCCGAACTCATTCGCGCTCGCGCGCACCGTCGAATACTTTCGTATTCCGCGCAGCGTGCTGACCGTGTGTCTCGGTAAATCGACGTACGCGCGCTGCGGGATCATCGTCAACGTGACGCCGTTCGAGCCGGAATGGGAAGGGCACGTCACGCTCGAGTTCTCGAATACGACACCTTTGCCTGCGAAAATTTACGCGAACGAAGGCGTCGCCCAGGTGCTGTTTTTCGAAAGCGACGAGATTTGTGAAACGTCGTACGCGGATCGCGGCGGCAAGTATCAAGGTCAGCACGGCGTCACGTTGCCGAAAACGTGACGCTGGCAGCGTCTTGACCCACCAGTTATTCGGGTGACCGCTGCGCTTTTCAGGTAACGCAGCGGTCGTTTTCTTTTTGGAGAATCGCCCATGAAGTTCCGTTTTCCCGTCGTCATCATCGACGAAGATTTCCGCTCCGAGAACATCTCGGGTTCCGGCATCCGGGCGTTGGCCGAAGCCATCGAGAAAGAAGGCGCGGAAGTGCTCGGGTTGACGAGCTACGGCGATCTGACCTCGTTCGCGCAGCAGTCGAGCCGCGCGTCGTGCTTCATCCTGTCGATCGACGACGACGAACTGCTGCCGTACGTCGAGAACGTGGTGGTCGAAGGCGAGACGCCCGAGCTCGCCGCCGCGATCGTCGCGCTGCGCGCGTTCGTGACCGAAGTGCGCCGCCGCAACGCCGACATTCCGATCTTCCTGTACGGTGAGACGCGCACCTCGCGCCACCTGCCCAACGACATCCTGCGCGAGCTGCACGGCTTCATCCACATGTTCGAGGACACGCCGGAGTTCGTCGCGCGCCATATCATCCGCGAGGCGAAGGTGTATCTCGACTCGCTGGCGCCGCCGTTCTTCAAGGAGCTCGTGCAGTACGCGGAAGAGGGTTCGTACTCGTGGCACTGCCCGGGTCACTCCGGCGGCGTCGCGTTCCTGAAGAGTCCGCTCGGCCAGATGTTCCATCAGTTCTTCGGCGAGAACATGCTGCGCGCCGACGTCTGCAACGCGGTCGACGAACTCGGCCAGCTGCTCGATCACACGGGCCCGGTCGCGGCCTCGGAGCGCAACGCCGCGCGCATCTTCAGCGCCGACCACGTGTTCTTCGTGACCAACGGCACGTCGACGTCGAACAAAATCGTCTGGCACGGCACGGTCGCTCCCGGCGACATCGTGCTGGTCGACCGCAACTGCCACAAGTCGATCCTGCATGCGATCACGATGACCGGCTCGATTCCGGTGTTCCTCACGCCGACCCGCAACAACTTCGGCATCATCGGCCCGATTCCGCGCAGCGAGTTCGAGCCGGAAAACATCCGCAAGAAGATCGAGGCCAACCCGTTCGCCCGCGAAGCGCTCGCGAAGAACCCGAACCTGAAGCCGCGCATCCTGACGATCACGCAAAGCACGTACGACGGCGTCATCTACAACGTCGAGATGATCAAGGAGATGCTGGGCGAGTGGCTCGACACGCTGCACTTCGACGAAGCGTGGCTGCCGCACGCCGAATTCCACGAGTTCTATCAGGACATGCACGCGATCGGCGCGGGCCGTCCGCGCATCGGCGCGATGGTCTACGCGACGCACTCCACGCACAAGCTGCTCGCCGGCATCTCGCAGGCCTCGCAGATCGTCGTGCAGGATTCGAAGAACAGCCGCTTCGACAAGCATCGCTTCAACGAAGCGTATCTGATGCATACGTCGACGAGCCCGCAGTACGCGATCATCGCCTCGTGCGACGTGGCCGCGGCGATGATGGAAGCGCCGGGCGGCACCGCGCTCGTCGAGGAGTCGATCGCTGAAGCGCTCGACTTCCGCCGTGCGATGACCAAGGTCGACACCGAATACGGCGACGACTGGTTTTTCAAGGTGTGGGGCCCCGATCAATTCGCCGAGGAAGGCATCGGCTCGCGCGAGGACTGGATGCTGCGCCCTGACGACGCGTGGCACGGCTTCGGCCCGCTCGCCGAAGGCTTCAACATGCTCGACCCGATCAAGGCGACGATCGTCACGCCGGGTCTCGACATGGACGGCGGCTTCGGCGAAACCGGCATTCCGGCCGCGATCGTCACGAAGTACCTGGCCGAGCACGGCATCATCGTCGAGAAGACGGGGCTGTACTCGTTCTTCATCATGTTCACGATCGGCATCACGAAGGGCCGCTGGAACTCGATGGTGACCGAATTGCAGCAGTTCAAGGACGACTACGACAACAACCAGCCGCTGTGGCGCGTGCTGCCGGAGTTCGTGTCGCATCATCCGATGTACGAGCGGGTCGGGTTGCGCGATCTGTGCCAGCAGATCCACAGCGTCTATCGCGCGAACGACATCGCGCGTCTGACGACCGAGATGTACCTGTCGAGCATGGAGCCGGCGATGAAACCGTCCGACGCATTTGCGAAGCTCGCGCACCGTGAAATCGACCGGGTACCGATCGACGAGCTCGAAGGGCGCGTCACGTCGATCCTGTTGACCCCGTATCCGCCGGGCATTCCGCTGCTGATTCCGGGCGAGCGTTTCAACAGGACCATCGTCAACTATCTGCGCTTCGCGCGCGAGTTCAACGAGCGCTTCCCGGGCTTCCATACGGACATCCACGGGCTCGTCGGCGAAATGGTCAACGGGCGCATCGAATACTTCGTCGATTGCGTGCGTATTTGACGATGAGGTGGGTGAAGTTCCTGGCGAGCCTGCCAGCGATCGGGCCTTGGCGGCGTGAGGCCGGCGCGCTGGCCTTCGCGCTGACGGCGGCCGTGCTGATGCTTGGCGGCATCGCGAGTCCGGCCGCGCATGCCGAGGTGGCCGCCGCCGATCCGATCGACGCGGGGATGCGCGCGTGTCTCGCGCGCGCCGACATGTCGACGACGACGGGGCAGGTGCAGTGCATGGACAATGCGCGCATCGGCTGGATGGCCGCGGTCGATAGCGCGTACCAGCAGTTGCTCGCAAAGCTGCCGCCGGCGCGGCGCAGGCTGTGGGAAAAGAGCCAGTCGAGCTGGCTCGCGTCGCGCGATGCCGAGAAGCAGTTGCTCGCCGCGGTGTTCGCGACGACCCAAGGCTCGATGTACGTGCTCGCCGAGGCCGACATGCAGTTGCAGCCGGTGCGTGACCGCGCGCTGGCACTGCGCGCGGCGCTCGCCAATGCGAGCGACCCGGCGCCGCGACCGCCGCGCGCGTGTAACGCCGATGCGCGCTGCGAACACGCGATGTTCGACCTGAACCGTTACTATCGCGTGCTCGATGCGAAAATGCCGGCGGCGTCGCGACCCACGCTCGTGCACGCGCAACGCGCATGGAAAGCGTATCTGACGGCGTCGACGCCGCTCATCGACGAGCGTGGCCGCATCGACATCATCGGCGCGCGTGTCGCGACCATCAAGCGGCTATCCGAAACGGTCGGCAATCACTGACGGCCGCCGACGGGCGCGCACCCGCGCCATCAATCCAGTTGATAACCATCGCCGCGCGGCGGCGGCGGCGCGAGCGCCGGCTCGCCGCGCAGATCCCGCATCGCATCCTCGATCATCGCGGACATCGTGTTGAGCGCGAGGTCGTTTTCGTCGGTGCCGAACGGTTCTTCGAGCTGCGACGCGATCGCTTCGTGCGCCATGAACGTGTACGCCACGAACACCGCGAAAACCGGCGTGAAAATGCCGATGCTATTGACGAGTCCGAACGGCAGCGACGCGCAGAAGAAGTACACGGTGCGGTGAATTAGCACCGAATACGCGAACGGCAGCGGCGTCGATGCGATGCGCTCGCAGCCGCCGATCACATCCGACAGTCCGCTCAGATTGCGGTCGAACGCGAGCACAGCAATCGGATCGAGCGCCCCCGCGCGTGCCGCGCGCTGCACCCATTCGCCGAGGCACAGCATCAGCGCGGCGGGCTTGTAGCGCGATGCCATCACCCGTTCGAACAGTGCGCCGGGCAGCCGCGCGGCAAGGTCGTCGCGCGGATCGCTCCGGCGCAACTGATGACGCAGCGCATGCGATAGCGCGCCCAGTACCGCCAGAAACGCGGCGGCATCTTCTTTGGGCAACTCGCGCGAGGGCAGCGTCAGCACCTGGCGCGTCAGCGAGCGCGACTCATTGAGCAACTGCCCCCACAGCTTGCGCGCTTCCCACCAGCGGTCGTAGCTCGCGTTGTTGCGAAAGCCGAGAAACACCGCGAGCGCGATGCCGACCAGCGAGAACGGCGCGATCGTGTTCAGGTTCAGGCTGACGGGCAGCAGATGATCGTGCGCGGCGAGCGCAATGAGCGAGATGAAGAAGATCAGCAAGAGGCGCGGCAGCAACTGCGGCAGCACCGAACCGCGCCACGCGAGCAGCATGCGGAACCAGTGGACATGCGGGCGGATGATCATGGGAGCGCGGTCCGGATCAGGCGATGGAGCGCCTATTATCGATCGCTTTTCGTTTCCCCAAAACAGAGAAACCCGCGGCGTGCGCATCGGGGACGATGCCCACGCCGCGGGTTCATACGCCGCAAGCGGATCGGGAGAGCCGCGAACCCAGCCTCAGTCGCGTGCCGACGAAGCCGCGCCGTGGCTCAGCCAGTCGAGTACGGCCGTGGCGTCGTCGTCGGCGCCTTCGCGCGCTTTCTCGACCGTCTCGGCGACTTCGTCGCTCGGCACCGCGCGGCGAATCGCCACGCCGACGGCGAGAATGTCGATCATCACGAGGTGCAGGATGCGCGAGATCATCGACAGCTGCGACTCGCGAATCTCGATGTGATCGGTTTCCAGCGCGACGGTCGCGCGTTTCGCGAGCGGCGTGTTGCTCGACGTGATCGCGATCACCTTTGCGCCGGCCTGCATCGCGACGTCGAGCACCCGCAGCAGCTCGGGCGCGCGCCCTGACTTCGACACCGCGACGATCACGTCGCCCTTGCCGAGCAGCGCCGCCGACGCCGCCTGCATGTACAGGTCGCCGTAGGCGATCGTCGGAATGCCGAAGCGGAAGAATTTGTAGTGCGCGTCCTGCGCGACGATGTTCGAATTGCCGAGCCCGTAGAACTCAATGCGCCGCGCGCCGTTCAGCAAGTCGATGGCGCGTTCCACGTGTTCGAAGTTCAGATGCTCGCGCAACTGCAGGATCGCCGACACGGTGTTGTCGAGCACCTTCGCGCCGAAGTCGGTCGCGGTGTCGCCGAGATGCACCTGGCTGTGACTGACCGGAATCGTGCCGGTCAAACCGGTGGCGAGCTTCAGCTTGAAATCCGACAGCCCCTGGCAGCCGAGCGAGCGGCAGAAGCGGATCACGGTCGGCTGACTGACGTCGGCCTTGCGCGCGATGTCGACGATCGGATCGTTGATGATCGAGCGCGGATGGTTCAAAGCGAGATCGGCGACGCGGCGCTCGGCCGGTGTCAGCGCGTCGCGCATCTGGCGAATCCGCTCGAACACCGCCGACGAACTGCCGCCCGCGCGGTTCGACAACTGCTCGGCGAGAATCGCCGAGACGCCGAGAAACGCCGGATATTCGGCGGTGATCACATAGGTCGGCACGTTCTGCAGATACGCCTCGAAGCGCCCCTTCGCTTCGAAGCGCTGGCGGAACGACGAGCGCGCGAAGAACTCGCCGAGGCGCGGCACGACGCCGCCGCCGATATAGATGCCGCCAAGCGCGCCGAGCGTCACCGCGATATTGCCGGCGAAGGTGCCGAGAATGCCGCAGAACACATCGACTGATTCTGCCGCGAGCGGTTCGCCATCGAGCGCACGCTTGACGACCTCGGCCGTGGCGACCGTGGCCGGCACGCGCTTCTTGTCGCGGCCCGCGAGCGCGCGATAGATCACCTCGATGCCCGGACCCGCGGCCACCCGTTCGAACGACACGTGCGACCACTTCTTGCGCGCGTAGTGCAGCACGATCTCCTCGCGCTCGTCGGCGGGTGCGAACGTGGCATGGCCGCCTTCGCTGCCGAGCGCGATCCAGCGGTCATCGGCGGGGATCAGGCCCGACACGCCCATGCCGGTGCCGGGGCCGAGCAGGCCGATCACGCTGTTAGGCCGGCGCTGGCCGCCGCCCACCTGCACGCGTTGCGCGTCGGTGAGACCGGGCAGCGCCATCGCGAGCGCGGTGAAGTCGTTGACGACGAGCAGCGTATCGAAACCGAGCGCGCGGCGCGTCGCTTCGATAGAAAAGGTCCAGTCGTGATTGGTCATGCTGACCTGGTCGCCGTCGACCGGGTTCGCAATGGCGATCGCCGCGTGATTGACGCGGCCGATCTTCGTGTCCTTCAGATACTTCTTGATGACGTCCGCGACGCCCGGGTACTCGGCGCAAGGATAGACCTTCACCGAGCCGATTTCGCCGGGGCCCGTCTCGAGCGCGAAGCGCGCATTGGTGCCGCCGATGTCGGCCAGCAGCCTCGGTCCGTCGGCATGCTGGCCCGCGCCCGGCACAGCGTTAGTTTGCACACCAGTAGACATCGAGTCTCACTCCCTTGTCGTTTGCCAACTGCGAAATGGCATTTTTTTGTAGCGCAGCGCACGCGCTATTGAGCACGTCCATCTTGCGCGGTCCTGCGATCAGCAGAAACAGGTGCTTCACGTCCTTCAGCGCGGACAACGACCAGCTCACCCGCGCGTGCGGCGCCGCGCCCGGATGCACGGCGACGAAGCGCTCGCTCGTGGTGATTGCGTGATCCCATTCGGGGGCGTCGGCGAAGATCGAAGCGGTGTGGCCGTCCTCACCCATGCCCAGCACGGCGACGTCGGGCGCCGCGGCAAAGCGCGCGTCGGCGTTCAGCGCGGCGACGTGCGAGTGCAGATCCTGCGAGGTGTCGACGAGCGGCCAGAAGGTCGCGTCTTGCGCGGCGTTCTGAAGCAACGTGGCGCGGGCGAGCTGGGCGTTGCTCGCGCTATCGGTCTCCGGCACCCAGCGGTCGTCGACCAGCGTGACCGCGATGCGAGGCCAGTCGAACTGTTGCGTCGACAGGGTTTGCAGGAATGGACGCGGGCTGCTGCCGCCGGACACGGCTAACAGAGCGGGGCGCGCGGGCGGGGTCGACGTGCCGGTGGCGGCCGCCGATGCGGCAAGCGACGCACGTAACGCGTCGCCCACCGCTTTCGCCAGCGCGTCGGATTGGGCGTGCTGGTCGTCGAAAACGTGAAGCTCGATCACTTCTCCTCCGTGCTGCTTTCTTGTTAGGTCTGCCGGCGCCGCCGCGCGCATCGTGCGCGGCGGCGCCCGTCAATTCATCAGATTCAATTCTCTTCTTCGAGCCAGCAGGTGCCATGCTGCGCGAGCATCGCGCTCGCCGCCGCCGGTCCCCACGTGCCCGCCGCGTACGGCTTGGGCGCCTTGGCCGAGGCCTTCCATTCGTTCAGGATGGGTTCGACCCAGCGCCATGCAGCTTCCTGTTCGTCGCGCCGCACGAACAGCGCGAGGCGCCCGTGGATCACGTCGAGCAGCAGCCGTTGATACGCCTCCATCTGTCCTTCGCGGAAGAACCGGTCGAACGCAAGATCGAGGTACACGCTCGCGAGATTCATGCCCTCGCCGGGCTGCTTCGCGAGACAGTACAGACGAATCGTCTCGTTCGGCTGCAGACGGATCACGAGGCGATTCGCACCCGCGCGCAGCGCCGATGCACCGAGCGCCGAATGCGGCACCGCACGAAAGTTCACGACGATCTCGGCGACGCGATCGGCGAGCCGCTTGCCCGTGCGCAGGAAAAACGGCACGCCGGCCCAGCGCCAGTTCTCGATCTCGACCTTCAGCGCGACGAAGGTTTCGGTCAAGCTATCCGGCTTCACGCCGTGCTCGGTCGCATAGGCCGGCACGGCGTTGCCACGGATTACGCCCGAATGGTACTGGCCGCGCACCGCGACCTTGCCGATTTCCTGCGGATCGATCGGCTTGAGCGCGCGCAGCACACGCAGCTTTTCGTCGCGCACCGAGTCGGAATCCATCGAGTGGGGCGGCTCCATCGCGACGATCGACAGCAACTGTAGCAGGTGGTTCTGCACCATGTCGCGCAACGCGCCGGTATTGTCGTAGAAATCGCCGCGCGCTTCGACACCGAGCTCCTCGGCGATCGTGATCTGGATGCTATCGACCCACTCGCGGCGCCACAACGGTTCGAACAGCGCATTGCCGAAACGCAGCGCGAGCAGGTTCTGCACCGGCTCCTTGCCGAGGTAATGGTCGATCCGGTAGATCTGCTCTTCCGCGAAGATCTCACCGACCGCGTCATTGATCGCATTCGACGACTTCAGGTCGTAGCCGAGCGGCTTCTCGAGCACGATGCGCGCGTTGTCGTTCAGTCCCACCGCGGCAAGCGCATGGCAGATCGGCACGAACAGCGACGGACCCGTCGCGAGATAGAACACGCGGATGCCAGGCATGTCCCGAATCGCATCGCGCAGTTGCGCGAAGTCGTCGGGATTGCCGAGGTCGATCTTCACGAACTCGATGCGCGCGAGAAAGCTCGTCCACGCGGCTTCTTCGACACCGTTCTTCGACACATGCGGCTTGACGTGCTCGTCGACCCACTGCAGGTATTCGCCGCGATCCGCGATATGCCGCGCCACCGCGACGATCTTGCCGCGCTCGGCGAGCATGCCGCCCGCGCGGTGCGCTTCGAACAGCGCGGGCAGGATCTTGCGCATCGACAGGTCGCCGGTTCCGCCGAAAAGAACGAAGGTGAAGCTTGAATCGGTTTGCATGGGTCTCCGCCGATATCCTTAAAGGCCGCCGCGCTGACCGGACACCGCACCCGCAGTGACCCGGAAAAGCGACCGTAGTCCGATAAAATATTTTTTGACACTGAATTGTAGTTTAACTACAATCCAAATCAAGAGGTAGCGTTAATTCGATGAAAAAAGCGCGCGCGGTGGAGGCTGAATGCGCGCTTGGCGAATCGGCGGACGTCCCCGGTATGTTGATGGAGAGCGTCTTCCGGTACGTGCCAGCAGGGTGCCGGCGAACCTGACGGAATGCCGGGGAGTCGACGGGCTCGCGGGGTCGTTGCCCGTGGCCGAGGTCAGGCTGGAGTCGGATTGGTGTACGAGGTGCCTCGAGTCTGCCGCGCGAAGCGGGCAGGCAAAAATCAAAAGAGGAGACAGTCAGTTGCATCCCGAACCACTCACCTCTTGAGCGTCCAGCGGCCGGACATCGGTCCGCCGGCACATGCCCTCGCGCATGCGCCCGACCGTGCTCGATCGCCGAATGTTTTTGCCTGTTTGAACCAACCACAGCACCCTGGCGACATCAGGGGCCATTCGTTTTTTTGTTCAGGTGTCTGGAGGAGATAAGCAATGAAATTTCGCGCGATCATGGGCGCCCTGTGCGCTGCGGGTCTGATGTGTGGCGTGTCGGCCGTGCAGGCCGCCGAGTCGATCGAAGTGCTCCACTGGTGGACTTCGGGCGGCGAATCCAAGGCAGTCGGCGTCCTCAAGGACGACATGACGAAGCAGGGTTACACGTGGAAGGACTTCGCAGTCGCGGGCGGCGCTGGCGCGGCTGCCATGACGGCACTGAAGACGCAGGTGATCTCGGGCAACGCACCGAGCGCCGCGCAGATCAAGGGTCCGCTGATCCAGGAGTGGGCTTCGCAGGGCGTGCTGGTGCCGATCGACTCGGTCGCGGGCGACTGGAAGAAGAACCTGCCGCCGCAAATCGACAAGCTCGTGCAAGCGGACGGCCACTACGTCGCCGCGCCCTTCTCGGTGCATCGCGTGAACTGGCTGTACATCAACAAGGCAGCGCTCGACAAGGCGGGCGGCAAGGTGCCGACCACGTGGCCTGAGTTCTTCGCGGTGGCCGACAAGATGAAGGCCGCGGGCATCCAGCCGATCGCGATGGGCGGCCAGCCGTGGCAAGACCTGACGCTGTGGGAAGACGTCGTGCTGTCGGAAGGCGCGGACTTCTACAAGAAGGCGCTCGTCGATCTCGACGAAAAGACGCTGACTTCGGACAAGATGGTTCAGGTGTTCGACACGGTGCGCAAGATCCAGGGTTACTTCGACACGGGCCGCACGGGCCGTGACTGGAACCTCGCCACGGCCATGGTCATCAACGGCAAGGCCGGCATGCAGTTCATGGGCGACTGGGCGAAGGGCGAGTTCACCAACGCCGGCAAGAAGTCGGGCACGGACTTCATCTGCGCGGTGGTGCCGCAAACGGACAAGGCCTACACGTATAACGTCGACTCGTTCGTGTTCTTCCAGCAGAAGGGCCAGAAGGCCGCGACGCCGGGCCAGCTCGCGCTTGCGAAAACCATCATGTCGCCGGAGTTCCAGGAGCAGTTCAGCCTGTACAAGGGCTCGATCCCGGTGCGTCTCGGCGTGCCGATGGACAAGTTCGACGACTGCGCGAAGAAGTCGTACGCGGATGAGCAGGTCGCCATCAAGGCCGGCGGTTATGTGCCGTCGCTCGCTCACGGCATGGCTCAGCCGGATGCCGCGGCAGGCGCCATCTCCGACGTCGTCACGAAGTTCATGAACTCGCAGGAAGATTCGAAGACCGCGGTTCAGGCTCTTGCGAAGGCAGCGAAGACCAAGTAAGCGTAAGAAAGAAGCGTTGCGCCCGGCGGCTTGCATCTGCGGCACCGGGCGTCTCCTTCGGGCCGTGTTGGGCCGGACCTCGAACTGCTCAGGTTCGCAGCGGTGTCCGGCGCCAGGCGGCTCACCCCGGTTTCATGGAGTCACACAGAGGCCGTCGCGGTCCCGCGCCACGCGCGCACAGCAGGCCCGACGGTACAGTTTCAGCAGGAGTCGAGTAGTGACTGCTTCCATCAGCGGAAACGGGAAAACGGCCACCGTCACCCGCCGCACGTCGCCCATGGCGGCCCTTGCCGATCGCTATATTCCGAAGCTGGTGCTCGCACCCAGCGTCGTCATCAGCCTGATCTTCGTGTATGGCTTCATCGCCATCACCGGTTATATGTCGCTGTCCACCTCGCGGCTGATGCCTCGATGGGAGTTCGCGGGTCTCGACCGCTATCGCGAGCTGTTCCAGAACGACGTATTCTGGACTTCGGCCGAGAATCTCGGCTGGTTCGGCATTCCATTCATCGGTATCTGTATCGGTCTGGGCCTGCTGCTTGCCATCCTGCTCGATCAGCAGATCCGCAACGAAGGCGCGCTGCGCGCCGTATTCCTGTATCCGATGGCGCTGTCGTTCATCGTGACCGGCACCGCGTGGCAATGGATCCTGTCGCCGGGCACCGGCATCGAGAAAGTGTTTCACGACTGGGGCTGGACGAGCTTCTCCTTCAACTGGCTCGGCGACCCGGACAAGGCGATCTTCACTATCGTGATCGCGGCGGTCTGGCAGTCCACCGGCTTCGTGATGGCGCTGTTCCTCGCCGGTTTGCGCGGCGTCGACAACGAAATCTTCAAGGCCGCGCAGATGGACGGCGCGAACCTGCCGACCATCTACCGCAAGATCGTGATTCCGAGCATGCGGCCGGTGTTCTTCTCCGTGCTGCTGATCCTTTGCCACATCACCATCAAGACGTTCGACCTGGTCGTCGCGCTGACCGCGGGCGGTCCAGGCACTTCGTCGTCGCTGCCGGCCATCTTCATGTACACGTTTTCGTTCAATCGCGGACAGCTCGGCGTCGGCGCCGCATCGTCGATCATGATGCTCGCCACCGTCGTGGCCGTGCTCGTGCCGCTGATGTATCTGGAATCGAGGAGCACCCGCAATGCAGCCTAAGATGACGATCAGCCGTGCCGTCATTTACGCGGCCCTGATTCTGTTCGCCTTGTATTTCCTGTTTCCGCTGTATGTGATGCTGTCGACGTCGTTCAAGGACATCGACCAGCTGCGCACCGGCAACCTGCTGACGCCGCCGACGAGCTGGAGCTTCGCGCCGTGGATCAAGGCGTGGAGCGGCGCGTGCACGGGCGTGCGCTGCGACGGCATGCAGCCGTTCTTCATGAACTCCGTGCGCATGGTGATTCCGGCCGTGCTGATCTCGTCGATCATCGGCGCCTTCAACGGCTACGTGCTCACGCACTGGCGTTTTCGCGGCGCCGATCCGATCTTCACGATGCTGCTGGTCGGCTGCTTCATCCCGTTCCAGGCGATCCTGCTGCCGATGGCCCGCCTCGAAGGCATCCTCGGCCTGTCGAACACGACGAGCGGCCTCGTGCTCGTGCACGTGATCTACGGTATCGCGTTCACGACGATGTTCTTCCGCAACTTCTACGTGAGCGTGCCGGCTGAACTCGTGAAGGCAGCGCGTATCGACGGCGCGGGTTTCTTCACGATCTTCACGAAGATCCTGCTGCCCGTGTCGCTGCCGATCTTCATGGTGTGCCTGATCTGGCAATTCACGCAGATCTGGAACGACTTCCTGTTCGGTATCGTGTTCTCAGGCGTCGATTCGATGCCGATCACCGTGGCGCTGAACAACCTCGTGAACACCTCGACCGGCGTGAAGGAATACAACGTGGACATGGCCGGCGCGATCATCGCGGCGCTGCCCACGCTGCTCGTCTACATCATCGCCGGACGTTACTTCGTGCGCGGCCTGACCGCGGGCGCGGTGAAGGGCTAACCCATCCGAGAGCGACGGCGGTTCACCGAGCTCGTGCCGCCGTCACCCGACAAGACGTTTTCAAGCAGTACCAGAGACTAGAGGATTCACAGCATGGCAAGCCTTTCCATCCGTGACGTGTACAAGACCTACCCGAACGGGGTGCCGGTTCTGAAGGGTGTCAACATCGACATCGAAGACGGCCAGTTCCTGATTCTGGTCGGCGGCTCGGGCTGCGGTAAGTCGACGCTGCTCAACATGATTGCCGGCCTCGAAACCGTGACCAAGGGCGAGATCCAGATCGACGGCAAGACCGTCAACAACCTGTCGCCGAAAGACCGCGACATCGCGATGGTGTTCCAGTCGTACGCGCTGTATCCGTCGATGACCGTGCGCGACAACATCTCGTTCGGCCTGAACATCCGCAAGGTGCCGAAGCAGGAGCAGACGCAGATCGTCGAGCGCGTGTCGAACACGCTGCAGATCAAGCATCTGCTCGACCGCAAACCGGGTCAGTTGTCGGGCGGCCAGCGTCAACGGGTCGCGATGGGCCGCGCGCTCGCGCGCGATCCGGTGATGTTCCTGTTCGACGAGCCGCTGTCGAACCTCGACGCGAAGCTGCGCATCGAGATGCGTTCGGAAATCAAGCTGCTGCATCAGCGCCTCGGCACGACGATCGTCTACGTGACGCACGACCAGATCGAAGCGATGACGCTCGGCGACCGCATCGCGGTGATGAAGGACGGCATCGTGCAGCAGTTCGGCGCGCCGCAGGAAATCTACGACTCGCCGTCGAACCTGTTCGTGGCGGGCTTCATCGGTGCGCCGCCGATGAACTTCATCGAAGGCAAGCTGGTCGAGCAGGGTTCGGGCGTCGGCATCGAGCTCGATACCGGCATTGCGCGCAAGGTGCTGGTGCTGCCGTTCGATTCGGCGAAGGTGCGCTCGCACGTCGGCAACAACGTGATTCTCGGCCTGCGTCCCGAGCGCATCACCGATGCGCGCAGCGCGCACGGCGACGACTCGAAGCTGCAGCCGATCGAAGTGAAGGTCGACGTGATCGAGCCGACCGGTCCGGACACGCTGGTGTTCGCGCAGGTCAACGGCAAGCGCATCGTGAGCCGCGTGCACCCGGCATCGAACCCGCAACCGGAGAAGAACACGACGCTGCTGTTCGATACGTCGAAGGCGGTGCTGTTCGATCCGGCGAATGAAGAACGGATTGCGTAAGCGCTAAAGCCGGCGCTTTCCGCAAAACCCCATGCGTTGAGTTGCGCATGGGGTTTTTGTTTTTGGAAGCCGTTACGCCGGCTCGGGCAAACGCAAATCCGGGTTGTTATGCGCGAGTTCGCTGACCCAGTCGATAAATGCGCGCAGCCGCGAGCTCAGATTGCGACGATGCGCATACAGGATCGACAGCGGCGTGCCCGGGCTCGTGTAGTTGCCGAGGATTTCAGTGAGCGCCCCTTGCTCGATCAGCTGCGCAACCATGAAACGCGACGGCTGGATGATGCCGTGTCCGAGCACGGCCGCGCCGATGTACACGGAGCCGTCGTTGACCGCGAGCGTGCTTTTCATCGCTACGCGCTCGATTTCGCCGTCCACCTCGTATTCGAAGGGGAACGTCCTGCCGGTGCGTGCGGACACGTAGTTGACGGCGCGATGATCGGCGAGTTCAGCGAGCGTGGTTGGCGTGCCGTATTTCTTCAGATACGCCGGCGACGCGCACGTCACGATGCGCGCAAGACCGATGCGCCTCGCGACGAGACTGGATTCCTCCGGCGTGCCCATCCGGATCACGCAATCGACGGCGTCCTGAATCAGATCGATGTTGCGATCCGCGAGACCGAGACGCACGTCGATCGCGGGGTATTGCGCGTAGAAGTCGTCGAGCGCGGGCAGCAGCAGTGAGCGTGCGAGCGTGCCGGAGGTGTCGACGCGTATCGTGCCGGCCGGATTCTCGCGCTTGTTCGATAGCGACGACTCCGCATCGGCGACGTCGGCGAGAATGCGCACGCAGCGATCGTAGAACGACGCGCCGTCTTCGGTGACGCTGACCTGGCGCGTCGAGCGGTTCAGGAGCCGCACGCCGACGTGTTCTTCGAGCGCCTGGATCGTGCGGCTGACCTTCGCGCGCGGCAGATCGAGCGACTCCGACACCTTGGTGAAGCTGTTTGCTTCGACTACGCGCGTGAAGATCTCCATCGCTTCGAAACGGTCCATGGTTTGCCTTATGGGTGGTGAGCCGGGAGAGGGGCGAGGCGGGCTTGCGACACGACAGGAAGTCTACAGCCAGCAAAACCGGTTGTCTGCCGGCGGCCGCGTGCGATCCGCCGCTCGCGGCTCAATCCCGATCCGGCGCACCGAGCGGGAACAACGGCCGATACGGCCGTGCCTCGTCGACCGCGCGCGCGAACGACGGCCGCGCGAGCAGCCTCTGCCGGTACGCGCGCACGTGCGCGAACGCGGGGTCGATGGGATGGGCCCAGTCGGCGTAGAAGAGGAACGGCGCGGCGCCGCAGTCGGCGAGGCTGAAGCTGTCGCCGGCGGCCCACTCGCGCTCGGCCATGTGCCGGTCGAGCCAGGCGTACGCGGTGTCGAGCATCGCACGCGCCTCGGCGACGCCGCGTGTGTCGCGCTCGGCTTCAGGGCGCAGGCAATCGAAGACGATCTTCTGCTGCGGCGTCGAAATGTAGTTGTCGAAGAAGCGGTCCATCGCGCGCACCTGGAGCGCGGCGCGCGGATCGGCCGGCAACAGCGCGACGGGTCCCGGATAGTGCAGGCCCAGATATTCGATGATGATGGTCGCCTCGGGCACCGTGCGCCCGCCGTCGACGAGCACGGGGAAGCGCTTGATTGGCCAGAGCGCGGCGAATTCGGCCATGATCTGCGGGTCGTCGTACGCTAGCAGACGCATCTCGAACGGCGTGCCGTTTTCGTACAGCGCGGTCAGGGCCTTCTGGCAGTATGACGAAAACGGGTGGGCATAGAGCTTCAGGGGCATCGCGATCACCTTTGACGGTTGTACAGCACGGATACGCCGTGGCAACCATCGCCACCGCGCGACGGCCAGGCTGGCCGTTTACCCGACGACGAACGACACCCGCGAAAATCGACCTCAGGCCTTCGCGTTCACCCCATGCGCGGGCGACGCTCCTGGCTGCAACAGCACGACCACTGCACCGGCGCCGCCGTCATGCGGGCGCGCCTGACAGAACGCGATGACCTCGGATTTCTGCACGAGCCAGGCACGCACCTTGCCCTTCAGCACCGGCTCCTTGCCAATCGATCCCAGACCCTTGCCGTGAATCACGCGCAGACAGCGCAGCCCGCGCTTGACCGATTCGCGGATGAATTCCGCGAGCGCCTCGCGCGCTTGCTCGCGCCGCATGCCGTGCAGGTCGATCTGCGTCTGCACGATCCAGTCGCCGCGCCGCAGCTTGCGCACGACGTCGCGGCTCACGCCGGGGCGGCAATACGACAGCGTCTCGTCGGTTTCGAGCAGCACCTCGGGGTCGAACTCGTCGGAGATCGCTTCGTGCAATACCGCTTCCTCGTCGAGCAGCGTCTGCATCGGCAGCGGCGGCGGGGGAGTGCGCGTGAGCGTGGCGCGCGGCGCACTTGCGAGCGGCGCGACCTCCCCGATCTCGCGGCGGAACAGATCGGCGTCGGCGGCCGCTTCGCGCTGCGCCGCTCTCGCCGCCGCCTGTTCGCGCTCGCGCCGCTCGGCGTCGCCCTTTAACGCGTCACGCAACGCACCGAGGCCGGCGAGCCCCGACGCGCGCTCGAGCTTAGGCGCGACGGCCGGCGCAGCCGCTAAGGGCGCGGGACGCACGGCGGCTTGCGGACGCTTTGGTTCGTTCGGATGGGGCTGATTCTTCGGCATATCGGCAATACAGGCGGAGAAGTCGATGGATCGTGCTGGCAATGCGCCCAACACACATTGCCAAGGCGGCAAAAACGAAAAAGGCCGCCGGCATTCGAGCCGCGGCCTTCGTGAGCAGATGACGGCCGCGCTGCGCGCTACCGTCATTTTACTGTCGCGCCCGTTGTCGCGACTTCGCGTCGCCATACGGCGACGCGCCGCCGATCAGCGCTCCGCTTCCGCGCTCATCACATGCTCGCCGGCGATCTCGTTGATGGTCTCGAGATAGCGCTGCGCGTCGAGCGCTGCCATACAGCCGGTGCCCGCACTCGTGATTGCCTGGCGATAGACGTGGTCCTGCACGTCGCCGGCGGCGAACACGCCCGGCACGCTGGTCGCGGTCGCGAAACCGTCCAGGCCGCCCTTCGTGATGATGTAGCCGTTCTTCATCTCGAGCTGGCCTGCGAAGATGTCCGTGTTCGGCTTGTGGCCGATCGCGACGAACAAGCCTTGCAACGCGATGTCGGTGGTTTCGCCAGTCTGCGTGTGCTTGATGCGCAGGCCGGTCACGCCGGATGCGTCGCCGGTCGCTTCGTCGAGCACGTGGTTCCACTTGATCTCGACGACGCCTTCCTTCTCCTTGGCGAGCAGACGGTCGATCAGGATCGGCTCGGCGCGGAACTTGTCGCGGCGATGAATCACGGTCACCTTCTTCGCGATGCCGGCGAGGTACAGCGCCTCTTCGACCGCCGTGTTGCCGCCGCCGATCACGGCGACATGCTGCTGACGGTAGAAGAAGCCGTCGCAGGTCGCGCAGGCCGACACGCCCTTGCCCATGAACGCCTCTTCCGACGGCAGGCCGAGATACTGCGCCGACGCGCCGGTCGAGATGATCAGCGAGTCGCACGTGTATTCGCCCGAATCGCCGATCAGTCGAATCGGCTTCTCGCGGAGCTTCGCGGTGTGGATGTGGTCGAAAATGATTTCGGTGTTGAAGCGCTCGGCGTGTTCGAGGAAGCGCGCCATCAGTTCCGGGCCTTGCACGCCGTTCGCGTCGGCGGGCCAGTTTTCGACGTCGGTCGTGGTCATCAGCTGGCCGCCTTGCGCGAGACCGGTGATGAGCACCGGCGCCAGGTTGGCGCGCGCCGCGTAAACCGCCGCCGTGTAGCCGGCGGGACCGGAGCCGAGAATCAGAACCTTGGCGTGTTTCGTTGCAGTTGCGGGCATGATCGAATCCTTGTACGGCGCGCGGCTCGCCGCTGCGTAGCCGTGCGTATTTGAGCTGAAACTTTAGATGGGTATCAGTCCGGCATTATAAAGGGCGGGGCGCGCGGCCGCGCCATCAAGCTTTCCGATCGCCGCGATAGGGTGGCGGTGCGCCGGGACAGCGCAAGTGCGCGGCGCAATGCGACGAATTTCGCGCGCCTCGCCAGTGCATCTGTGGCCAAACCGCCAAGTTACCGTCATTTACAGCCTCGCGCGGGGCGCAGCGCTTACAATAGGCCGGATCGAAGTTTCCGGTAGCCGGGATCGGGCCCGCGGCCGCGCGCGGCGAGGCTCGGGCCGCGTTCCCGGCGACAGTTTCAGCCTGAACGGGCTACCCCAGGCAAACAGGATCAATGGCAAAAGCTCCTTATTCCGCGAGCGCGCAGGCGTTGCCGCACCGCATGTCGCGCCTCTTCACCGAAATCCGCTGGATTCTGCAGGTGGCGCTCGGCGTGTTCCTGCTGATGTCGCTCGTCAGCTACAGCAGGCACGACCCGAGCTGGACCCACGCCGCCCAGGTCGACCGTATCCACAATTGGGCGGGCCGGGTGGGCGCGTGGACTTCGGACATTCTGCTGCTGCTGTTCGGACTGTCCGCTTATTGGTGGATCGTGCTGCTCGGCCGCCACATCTCCGCGAACTACCGGCGCATCACGCGCAACGAAGAGCTATACGACGAAGCGCCGCACGGCGTGAGCTGGCTCGCGGACGCGTTCGCGTTCATGCTCGTGCTGCTGTCGTGCAACGGCCTCGAGGCGCTGCGCATGTGGTCGTTGAAAGTGCAGTTGCCGCGCGCGCCGGGTGGGGTGATCGGCGAGGCGGTCGCGCGCGGCGTATCGCATGCGCTCGGTTTCACCGGCGGCACGCTCGCGCTGCTGCTCGGTCTCGCGATCGGGCTGTCGCTGTACTTCCGTTTTTCGTGGCTGTCGGTCGCCGAGAAGGTCGGCGATTCGATCATTTCCGCGGTGACGTTCGCCAAGCTGCGTCGCGAGGCCGGGCGTGATCGCAAGCTCGGCGAAGCGGCCGCGGTCAAGCGCGAGGGCAAGGTCGAGAAGGGCCGCGTGCGCATCGAGGAGCACGAGCCCGTGGTGATCGTGCCGCCCCTCGCCACGCCGGCGAAGTCGGAGCGCGTCGAGAAGGAGCGCCAGGTGCCGCTCTTCACCGATCTGCCTGGCGACTCCACACTGCCGCCCATCTCGCTGCTCGATCCCGCGCCCGCCGCGCAGGAAACCATCTCCGCGGACACGCTCGAATTCACCTCGCGGCTGATCGAGAAGAAGCTCAAGGACTTCGGTGTCGAAGTCAGCGTGGTCGCCGCGTATCCGGGACCTGTCGTCACGCGCTATGAAATCGAGCCGGCCACCGGCGTGAAGGGCAGCCAGATCGTCAATCTCGCCAAGGATCTCGCGCGTTCGCTGTCGCTCGTGTCGATTCGCGTCGTCGAAACGATTCCGGGCAAGAACTACATGGCGTTGGAGCTGCCGAACCAGCGCCGTCAAACCGTGAGCCTGTCCGAAATTCTCGGCTCGGCCGTGTATGCGGATGCCGCGTCGCCGCTCACGATGGGTCTCGGCAAGGACATCGGCGGCAAGCCGGTGTGCGCGGACCTCGCGAAGATGCCGCACCTGCTCGTCGCCGGCACGACCGGGTCGGGCAAGTCGGTCGGTATCAACGCGATGATCCTGTCGCTGCTGTACAAGGCGAGCGCCGAGCAGGTGCGCATGATCCTGATCGATCCGAAGATGCTCGAAATGAGCGTCTACGAAGGCATTCCGCATCTGCTGTGTCCGGTGGTCACCGACATGCGTCAGGCGGGCCACGCGCTGAACTGGGCGGTCGCCGAAATGGAGCGCCGCTACAAGCTGATGAGCAAGGTCGGTGTGCGCAACCTCGCCGGCTACAACAACAAGATCGACGAAGCGGCGAAGCGCGAAGAGAAGCTGCCGAATCCGTTCAGTCTCACGCCGGACGATCCGGAACCGCTGACACGTTTGCCGAACATCGTGATCGTCATCGACGAGCTGGCCGACCTGATGATGGTCGTCGGCAAGAAGGTCGAAGAGCTGATCGCGCGGATCGCGCAGAAGGCGCGCGCGGCTGGTATCCACCTGATTCTCGCCACGCAGCGTCCGTCGGTCGACGTGATCACCGGCCTGATCAAGGCCAACGTGCCGACGCGTATGGCGTTCCAGGTGTCGTCGAAGATCGACTCGCGCACGATTCTCGACCAGCAGGGCGCCGAGTCGCTGCTCGGTATGGGCGACATGCTGTATCTGCCGCCGGGCACCGGTTTGCCGGTGCGCGTGCATGGCGCGTTCGTGTCGGACGACGAAGTGCATCGTGTCGTCGAAAAGCTCAAGGAGCAGGGCGAGCCGAACTATATCGAGGGCATCCTCGAAGGCGGCGTGAGCGGCGAGGGCGACGAAGGTTCAGCGGGAGCCGCGTCCACCGAAGGCGAGTCGGACCCGTTATACGATCAGGCGGTCGACGTCGTGCTGAAGAACCGACGCGCGTCGATCTCGCTCGTGCAGCGGCACCTGCGCATCGGCTACAACCGGGCGGCGCGTCTGCTCGAGCAGATGGAGAATTCGGGCGTCGTGTCGGCGATGTCCTCGAACGGCAATCGCGAGATCCTCGCGCCGGCGCGCGAAACGGAATAGCCGCAGCCGTTTGCCGCCATTGCAGGCGCCGCCGCGCGCACCGTGGTGTGCACCGCTATGGCTCGACACCGGGCCACTCGCTTTGTGCTCGGCGAGTCCATCGACCCGACGCAGCCCGTCACCGCATTCAATCAAGGGAGAAAGATCTATGCAAGCAATCGCGCAGCAGGACGCCAGAGAGCGTCGAGCGGGCCGCCTCGGCGGACTCGCGCGCAAGATCGCGCGCGCTGCGGGCAGTGTCGCGATCGGTGCGTCGCTTCTGGCCGCCTCGCACGCGTTCGCGAGCGGCACCGAGCAGCTGAAGGCGTTCGTCTCGCAGGTCCATTCGGCGCGTGGCACCTTCGTGCAGCAGGAAGTGCGCGCGCCGAGCAAGGCGCAGGGCGCGAGCGATGCGCTGTCCACCGCGAATCCGGGCAAGCCGACCACGTCGAGCGGCACGTTCATGTTCGCGCGCCCCGGCAAGTTCATCTGGCAATACGAGAAGCCCTACGCGCAACTGCTGCAGGCGGATGGCGAAAAGCTCTACGTCTATGACAAGGATTTGAACCAGGTCACGGTGCGCACGCTCGGCAATGCGCTCGGCGCGAGTCCGGCGGCGATCCTGTTCGGCAGCAACGATCTGAACAAGAATTTCACGCTGCGCGACGCGGGCGTGAAGGCCGGCATCGACTGGCTCGAACTGACGCCGAAGGCGAAGGACACGCAGTTCGAGCGCGTCGGTATCGGCTTCAAGGACGGCAATCTCGAAGCAATGGAATTGCACGATGTATTTGGCAACGTGACACTGCTGACTTTCTCGAACATCGAGAAAAATCCGCAACTCCCGGCCGACGCATTCAAATTCACGGTGCCGAAGGGTGCCGATGTGATCAACGGATAAACGCGATGGTCAGCGTCGACGGGGGGCGCCAAAAGGAACGGCCGCAAAACCGCGCTCGCGGAGCGCGGCTTGTTGCTGCGTGCGGCGTATGACGTCTGGAGGGCCCGGGAATGTGCGCTCCGGCGATTTAACAATTTCTTGCTGCAATGCAACAAAATAACGCCTAAACTGGTCGGAGCGGGTTATCGCTTCGAATGGTTGGAAAGGTGAGGCATGTCATGAATTTGTCTTCGTCACACGATTTGCGCTTGTCCCCGTCCCTCCATGTATTCGAACAGGAGGGCGGGTGGCATTGGGGGATCACGGTACCGCGGCCGGCCGGCAGTGGGTTCAAGGTGATTGCTTACAGCGAAAAAACCTTTATCAATGAGGCCGAAGCACAGCGGGAAGGCAATCGCGCACTGGCCCATTTTGCCAATATGCCAACGGCGCCGCCTGATCGGCCATAATGCCGTTAAATCTCGATGCCGATAAAAGGTCAGTACTTAAGTTTCATTGCTTCAAGCGCAACGATTACCGGTCGGTATTTTATTCAATATGCAACGAATCGCATATTTCTTTGACTTCGGAAAATCGCAGCGATAATGTCTCTTTTTTGAGACATCGCGTTCACCTTGACTTTTGCGGAATATGAAACCAGTCACGCGCTGAGCGTGGAACTGGACGGCGTGAACTATGCCGGTACCTATCGCGTGATGACGGGCAACGTCATCGTCCATTTCGAGAACGAAAGCAGATTCGCGCCGTACGCGCCGAACCGGCCGGAGACCGTCGCCCGTTGGCTGCTTACCGATCTGTGCCGCAAAGTCGAATCGCATCGGCGCAAAGCAGCGAAAAAATAGGCTGCGACGCAAGCGGCGAGCGGTGCTCACGCATACGCGGTTTTGCGCGCCGACACGAACACGTAGTAGCACACCGCGCCGATCGCGAGCGACGGCAGCGTCGCGCCGAGATTCGGCAGCCATTGATTGATCACCTGGTACGAGGCAATGCCGATTGCCCACGCGACGAACGCGCTCACATGCCAGCCACCCGAGAAGCCGTAGCGGCCGCGCACGTGGGCGAGCACTGCGGCGTCGATGCGACGCTTGCGCACGATGAAGTGATCCATCAGCACGACGCCGAACAGCGGCGCGAACACTGAGCCAATCAGCAGCAGGAAGTTCTGGTATTTCGCCATCGGCACGAGCAGCGCGATCAGCGTGCACAGCGCGCCGAACGCCGCCGACAGCAGCGGCACGCGCGTACCCGTCCAGAACGTCCCGGTCGACACCGCGGCCGAGTGGATATCGGCGAACGCGTTGTCGATTTCGTCGATCAGGATCAGCAGCAGCGCAAAGCCGCCGCCCGCTTGCGCGAGCGCGCCGGTGAGCAGTGCGTCGCCGCCGCCGGCCGCGAGGCCATAGATCGCGCCGAGCGCATAGAACCAGATGTTCGCAATGCCATAGCCGTACAGCGTGCCGCGAAACGTTTCGCCGGCGCGGCGGCCGAAGCGCGTGTAGTCGGCGATCAGCGGCAGCCACGACAGCGGCATCGCGACCACGAGGTCGACCGCGCCGCCGAACGACATCTCTCCGGTGCCTGGACGATGCATCAGGTCCGCGAGGTCGTGGTGCGCGAGCAGGTTCCACGTGAGCCACGCGGCGCCCGCGAGCAGCAGCCAGATTCCCCACTTGCGCAGAAAGCGCCGCACGAACGACAACGGGCCGCTGATCGCAAGCAGCGTCGCGAGCAGGCCGAAGATCATGGTCCACACGAGCGGCATCGACAGGGCGAAGGCCTGTTTCGCGAGCGCATCGGCTGAATCGCGCATCACGATCACTTCGAACGAGCCCCAGCCGACCAGTTGCACCATGTTCAGCACGGCCGGCACCGACGCGCCGCGCACGCCGAGCGTCGGACGCAGCGAGGACATCGCCGCAAGCCCGGTGTCGGTGCCGATCACGCCCGCGAGCGCGAGCAGCACGACGCCGATCGAGCTGCCGAGCACGATCGCGACGAGCGCGTGAGGCAGCGACAGTCCCGGCACCAGCAGTGCGCCCGCCTGGGCGACCAGCAGGCCGATGCCGAGCGAAAACCACAGTGCGAACGCGTCGCCGGTACGGAACGCGCGGCGCGCTTCGGGTACCGGCGTGAGCGGCGCGTAGGTGGAGCCGGCGCCGCCGGCGACAGAGTCTTGAGCCATCTGATGTTTGTTCCTGTTGGTGGTGCTGTGAATCTTTGCGTTGCCGGCGGGCCGGCTCGCCCATCGCATGGCCGCCGTCACTGTCATAATGCAGGACGTTGCCCGCGGTCGTGTCTCTGTTTGCTGCCGTGCGCGGGCTTTGCGCTCGTCCCGCGAGGTATGGCTCCGCTGCGGCGCGAGCCCGGAATGCCGAGATTATCCCCAAAACGTCATGTTTGAAGAAACCCGTGCCAATGTTCCGCTCGCCGAACGCCTGCGGCCACGCAATATCGACGAAGTGATCGGCCAGGCGCATCTGCTCGGTCCGAACAAGCCGCTCAGGGTCGCGTTCGAATCCGGCGAAGCCCATTCGATGATCCTATGGGGGCCGCCCGGTGTCGGCAAGACCACGCTCGCACGGTTGATGGCCGACGCGTTCGATGCGCAATTCATCGCGCTGTCGGCGGTGCTCTCGGGCGTGAAGGATATTCGCGAGGCGGTCGAGACCGCGCAGATCCATCGCGCGAACGGCCATCAGACGCTGGTGTTCGTCGACGAAGTGCATCGCTTCAACAAGAGCCAGCAAGACGCGTTCTTGCCGCACGTCGAGTCGGGCCTGTTCGTGTTCGTCGGCGCGACGACCGAGAATCCGTCGTTCGAGGTCAATAGCGCGTTGCTCTCGCGCGCCGCGGTCTACGTGCTGAAGAGCCTGACCGACGACGAACAGATCGAGCTGCTCGATCGCGCGCAAAAGGAGCTCGGCGGCCTCACCTTCACTGACGAAGCGCGTGCCGCGCTGATCGGTTCGGCCGACGGCGACGGCCGCAAGCTGCTGAACAACCTCGAGATCGTCGCGCGCGCGGCCGCGCGGCAGAAGACCACCGAGATCGACGGCGCGTTGCTCGGCAGCGCGCTCGCGGAAAACCTGCGCCGCTTCGACAAGGGCGGCGACGCGTTCTACGATCAGATCAGCGCGCTGCATAAATCGGTGCGCGGCAGCAACCCGGACGGCGCGCTGTACTGGTTCTGCCGCATGCTCGACGGCGGCGCGGACCCGCGCTACCTCGCGCGGCGGATCGTGCGCATGGCGTGGGAAGACATCGGCCTCGCGGATCCGCGCGCCGCGCGCATCACGCTCGACGCCGCCGAAACTTATGAACGTCTAGGCTCGCCCGAAGGAGAACTCGCGCTCGCGCAGGCGATCATCTATCTGGCGGTCGCGCCGAAGTCGAACGCCGGGTACAACGCGTATAACGAGGCGCGGCGCTTCGTCGGCAAGGACCAGTCGCGCGCGGTGCCGGTGCATCTGCGCAACGCCCCGACGAAACTGATGCAGGAACTCGGCTACGGTCACGACTACCGTTACGCGCACGACGAACCCGATGCGTACGCGGCCGGCGAGACCTATCTCCCGGACGGCATGCGTGAGCCGCATTGGTACGAGCCGACGCCGCGTGGCCTCGAAGGCAAGATCGGCGAGAAGCTCGCGCGCCTCGCCGAGCTCGACGCGCGGTGGCGCGCGGAGAACAAGCCGAAGAAGGCTTGAGGCGTTTCGCGCTTGCCGGTGCGCTAAAATTGCATTTTCATCCAACGAACATCCGCCCCATCCCATGCTCGACATCCAGTTGCTGCGCAAAGACCTCGACGGCGTCGCGAAGCGCCTCGCCGACCGCGGCTATATCCTCGACGTCGCGGCCTTCACCGCGCTCGAAGCGGAACGCCGCGATACCCAGACCCGTACCGAAGAACTGCAGGCGCGCCGCAACAGCCTGTCCAAGCAGATCGGCGCGATGAAGGGGCGCGGCGAAGATACGTCGGCGGTGATGGCCGAGGTCGGCGGCATCGGCGACGAGATGAAGGCGTCGGCGGTCAAGCTCGAAGACATCCAGAAACGTCTGTCGGATCTGCTGCTCGGCGTGCCGAATCTGGCGCACGAGAGCGTGCCGCTCGGCAATGACGAGACCGCCAACGTGGAAGTGCGCCGCTGGGGCACGCCGCGTCAGTTCGACTTCGAGGTGAAGGATCACGTCGACGTCGGCACGCCGCTCGGCCTCGACTTCGAGACCGGCGCGAAGCTGTCGGGCGCGCGCTTCACGATGCTGCGCGGGCAGATAGCGCGGCTGCACCGCGCGCTCGCGCAGTTCATGATCGACACGCACACGCAGCAGCATGGCTATACGGAGATCTACACGCCGTACATCGTGAATCCGGACATCCTGTACGGCACCGGCCAACTGCCGAAGTTCGCGGACGAGATGTTCCGCGTCGAGAAGGGCGGCAGCGAAAACACGGTCACGCAGTACCTGATCTCGACCTCGGAAATTTCGCTGACGAACACGGTGCGTGAGAGCATCGTCGAAGCGGACGCGCTGCCGATCAAGCTGACCGCACACTCGCCGTGCTTCCGCTCGGAAGCGGGCTCGTACGGCCGTGATACGCGCGGCATGATCCGTCAGCATCAGTTCGACAAGGTCGAGATGGTGCAGGTCGTCGCGCCGGATGCGTCGTACGAGGCGCTCGAGCAGATGGTCGGCCATGCCGAGGCGATTCTGCAGAAGCTCGAGTTGCCGTATCGCGTGATCACGCTGTGCACCGGCGACATGGGCTTCTCGGCCGCGAAGACCTACGACCTCGAAGTGTGGCTGCCCGCGCAGAACACGTATCGCGAGATTTCGAGTTGCTCCAATACCGAGTCCTTCCAGGCGCGACGCATGCAAGCGCGTTTCCGCAATGCGCAGGGCAAGCCCGAACTCGTGCATACGCTGAACGGCTCGGGTCTCGCGGTGGGCCGCACGCTCGTGGCGGTGCTCGAAAACTTCCAGAACGCCGATGGCTCGGTGACGGTGCCCGCTGCGCTGCGGCCTTACCTTGGCGGCGTCGAACGACTGGAAGTGCCGGCGGCCTGAACGTCGCTGGCGGTGTCCCAGCCCCTCGAAATTTTTTAGAAGTTTTTTCGCCGAGGGGCTTGGAAAACTGATTCGAGCTGTTTTATAATCTTTTTCTCCCAAGCAACGACCCGCTTGGATCCGACGAAGCACCAGCAAGTTGGAATACCCGGAAAGGTGGCAGAGTGGTCGAATGTACCTGACTCGAAATCAGGCGTACGGTTTCCCCGTACCGTGGGTTCGAATCCCACCCTTTCCGCCAAATCCTGAAAGCCCCTTGATCTCGTCGAGATCAAGGGGCTTTTGCTTTCGGTTATCGAATTGCTTTGAAACTCCATTCGAATCACCGACCGCGTTATTTCGATTTGCAACGTTCCTTCCATTCATATTTTTTGATTTGGCTATTCGCCGGGTTGCCGTGCCTTGTGTGGCGATGGAAGGAACTGTAATCCTCATCCCTATGGCTGTCGCGAGCTAAACAGGGTCGAAGTCCGAAAGTTCGCGTGTGTTCCGTTCCCTGATCGTACGAATCTTCGCATTACGCTGAGTTATTAGAAATATTCGCCCTTTTCGCAAATTATTACTGTTTTTTGCTGGGCGCAGTCATAACGTCAGGGTACGATTTCCGCCGACTGCAGCTTTTACGGGAATAATTTTCCTGTAAGCCAGTCTTTAGTGCTGCAATCGGTAAGAAAGCGCGCGGAGCAGGTAACCGCGCACACCCACGCACCCGCCTTGTCAATCTGAGCCACCGCGAGAAAACGCTTTCGCGCATCGGTTTAATCGGACATCAGAACGTGCGTTTTAAGCACTTCAGGACAACTGCATCATCAGCACTGCGAACTACTCGCAGCGGCTGCTTGCGCATTGTCCGTCCGCATCTCAGCAAATCCATTCCTCGGTCTTTTTATCGGGAATTTTCCCGACATTTGGAATTACTCCGCATGATAAAACGACGTCAATTTCTCAGCGGCCTGACTGCTCTCAGCGCAAGTTATCTTTTACCCGCATGTGGCGGCGGCGGATCCGGAAACGCGAGCAATAAGGCTTCCGGCGCCGCGGATGCTTCCGGTGCTTCCGGTACCGCGGCTGCCTCGGGTGCTTCCGGTTCCTCGGCTACTGCATCCAGCACCAAGGACACTACAACGCCGGTCGCCAACGACGCGAACGGCACCTCGCCCGACGGCACCACGCTGCCCGCTTCGCCATACATCATCGACAAGACCGGCGCGAAGTGGACGCTTTCCAATGGCGTCATCTATTGCAACGGCGCGACGGTCGGCGACACGTACAACGTGTCGCTCGTGCTGTGGTACGGCGGCAAGATCTGGCACTGCGGCACGGGCGGCCAGTACTATGTCATTGCGGGCGTCGCGAACCGGTGGCTGCCTTGCAACGACCCGCGCATCGCGATCACACCGCCTGCCGGCATGTTCTATGGCATGAACGGCCACTACGACTACACGTACACCCCCCAACAGATCGTTTCGATCCTGAAGGCAATGGGCTGCACGAGCTATCGTATCGGCGTCACCGACAATTCGACGCAGTTGAATGCAGCGATTGGCCTCGCGCAGGCTTTTCAGGCGGCGGGCATGACGTTGGTCGTGCTGATCGACCAGGGCGTGACCGACTCAAACGGCAACCTGTGGAACGGCGAGTCGGCCGCTTATACCGAGGGGTACGTGGTAGCCCAGGCGGTTGCCAACGCACTGAAGCCGTATGGCGTGACCATCTACGAATGCGGCAACGAGCTGACGCGGCAGAACGCCACCGTGCTCGACTTCACCACTGCGGGCACCTCGGCGGCGGACTTCAACAACGCAAACTGGCCGGTGATGCGCGGCCTGATGCGCGGAATGATCGACGGCGTGAAATCGGTGCAGGCGAACGCGAAGTGCGGCATCAATTTCTGCGTGAACGATATTGGCGCGGCCGACGCGTTGTGGGACGGTATGCAGCCGGACGGCAGCGGCGGCTACCCGACCGTGCGCTGGGACATCACCACGTGGCACAACTACGAGGTGTACGGCGATGTGTTCTCTCTTGGCGTGGACGGCGCGATGCCGGGCTTCGATCTGCCGACCTATTGCAAGGCCCGGTATGGCGTGCCGTTCATCATCACCGAGTGGAACACCGGACCGGAACAAACGGAGACCTACCGTGCGAGCTACATCACGTCGAAGCTCGGCGAGTTCTATCGGAACCGCAAGACGCACAATATCCAGGCGGTCATGTATTACGTCCTGGATAGCGGCAACGGCACCTACGGCATCATGATCGACGGTGCGCCGTGCAATCCGTCGTATAGCTCGTTTGCGAGCTTTACGGCTGCCAATCCGGACAACTGATCCGCAGACATCGACGTAAGCGGCGCCCAACCCTTCCTTCGGAGTCGGGAGGCGAGGCAAGGGCGCCTGATCCCGCCCGAAACTCCTCCATCACATTTAGTTCGGAAAACTGAGCGATTCGGCTGTCCGGCTCGACGAACCGCCGAACCTTTTCGCCGTGAATCAGGTGCGCTGCGCCACGAGCTTAAATAGCGCCAGCGCCGCTTTCCGCGCACCGCTTCAGCCGGTTTGCGCGGGGTCCCTCCACGATCCTCTGTACAATTGCCCGAAATCGCCCGAGCGAGCGGCGGTTGCGGGCCGCCGGGCTTTCGGGCGCGGCGGATCATCTCGCGCTTGACCCGCGACTTACATCGACTGAATTCATGGCCATTACCTACAAGACCCCCGACGATCTCGCGAGGCTGCGCATCGCCGGCCGCCTCGCAGCCGATGTGCTGGCAATGATCGGCGAGCACGTCAAGGCAGGCGTCTCCACCGACGACCTCGACGCGCTGTGCAACGACTACATCGTCAACATCCAGAAAGCGATTCCGGCCAACGTCGGCTATCTGGGCTTTCCGAAGACCGTCTGCACGTCAGTCAACCATGTCGTGTGTCACGGCATCCCGAATCGCAACGAGATTCTGAAAGACGGCGACATCGTCAATATCGACGTCGCTGTCATCAAGGACGGCTATTTCGGCGACACGAGCCGCATGTACTGCGTCGGTCAGCCGAGCACGGTCGCGCGTGCGCTGATCGACACGACTTACGAGGCGATGGTCGCGGGCATCCGCGAGGTGAAGCCGGGCGCGACGCTCGGCGACGTCGGCCACGCGATCCAGAAGATCGCGCAGCGCGAAGGCTTCTCGATCGTGCGCGACTACTGCGGGCACGGCATCGGCAAGGTCTATCACGAGGACCCGCAGGTGCTGCACTACGGTCAGCCGGGGCAGGGCGTGCGTCTGAAGCCGGGCATGGTCTTCACGATCGAGCCGATGATCAACGCGGGCCGCGCCGGCACGTCGGTGCAGCGCGACGGCTGGACCGTAATCACGAAAGACCGCTCGCTCTCGGCACAATGGGAGCACATGGTCGCCGTGACCGACGACGGCTATGAACTGCTGACGCCGTGGCCGGACGGCACCGGCCGCTACGAGGCGCCTTGACCCCGTCCGCCCAATCTGGTCAATAAAGAATTGACTCGCGGGCCGGTTCGGTTAAAGCTATGCGTTAGGGTTTCAAGGGGTTTTCGTCTGCATGAGTCCGTCATTGACCGTTCGCCGCATCACTGCTGATCAGGGCGCCGTTTTTCGGGAGCTCCGTACTGCATCGCTGCGGGAGGCGCCGTATGCCTTCGGCGCGACACTCGAGGAGGCGTTATCGGCCGACGCCGCCAGTTTCGACGCGACCGCGGCGGATCATGCGGTTTCGCAGACCATCGGTACTTTCATCCTGTACACCGAGGGTCATCCGGCCGGCCTGATCGAGGCGCATTTCGACGACACCCCTGAGCGCCGCGCGTTCGTCTGCGAGTTGTGGGTGGCGCCGGCCGTGCGTCATCTGCGCGGCGGCGAACTGCTCGTCGACACGGCGAGCAACTGGCTCGCCAATGCGGGCGCGGCGGAAATCTACGCGTGGGTCACCGACACGAACCGCAACGCGATGCGTTTCTACGAGGCGCTCGGCTTTGGCTCGACCGGCGAGCACCGGCGCGTCGAGCGCGCGCCCGAGCAGGTCGAAAGTCTGCTGGTGCGGCACGTTCCGACCACCTCGCAGGTGTTTCAACAGTGATCCCGCAAGCGGCGCGCCGCGCGCGCCGCTCGTCTTCGCCGTCCCTTCATCACGGTTTTCCCGCGAGCATTTCTTTCGCACCGTCGCGCGTCGATCGCACGGACGACACGCGTTGCGCCCGCAGGCGCTTGCACCAATTCTCCCGGTAAAAATAGTGGCCGCGCGCGTGTACGCCTGTAAAATACGCAAAATTTTTTGCCGAACGCTATGTCGCCCAAGAAATCGCCCTTTTTCGAACTGCGCAGCGGCTCTGTCGACACGCTGATGTTCGTGGTCAAAACGACCGACCTCGATGCGATGCGTGCCGAACTGACGCGGCGCTTCGAGGCGACCCCCGAATTCTTCGCCAACGACGTCGTCGCGATCGACGTGCGGCGACTCGCCGGCGACGAACGCGTGCCGCTTGACGAGATCGCGCAACTGCTCGACAGCGTGCGCATGCATCCCGTCGGCGTGGTCGCAAACGCGGAGCAGGCGTGGGCGGGGCAGTCGCGCTTGCCATTGCTCGAAGCGCGCGACCGCCGCGGTGCGACGGCGAAGCAGGCCGATGAGGGCGGCGCCGCGGCCGATACGGCAACGAACGCGGCAGCACCAGCCACCGCATCCACGACAACCAGTGCGGACGAGAACACGGCCGCCCCCACCGCCGTGCAACCCACCCCCGCCGCCGAACCGGTACGCCTCGCCACCTCGCCGCAAACGATGGTGGTCGACAAGCCGCTGCGCTCCGGCCAGCGCATTTACGCAAAAGGCGATCTGGTCGTGCTCGGTCTCGTCAGCTATGGCGCCGAGGTGATCGCGGAAGGCAACATCCATATTTACGCGCCGTTGCGCGGCCGGGCATTGGCCGGCGTGCAGGGCAATCACGACGCGCGCATTTTCTGCACGTGTCTCGAACCGGAACTGATCTCCATCGCGGGCATCTATCGAACCACGGAAAACCCACTGCCGGCCGACGTGCTCGGCAAGCCGGTACAGATCTGGCTCGAAGACGAAAAACTGATGATCGAACCGCTGCGGCTCACGTAAAGCGCCGCGAGCCGCGCACCAATTGACGCATTTGACGAACACAAGGTAAGGGTAATGGCAAAAATCATTGTGGTGACTTCGGGCAAGGGTGGCGTGGGCAAGACGACCACGAGCGCGAGCTTTGCGTCGGCCCTCGCGTTGCGCGGCAGCAAGACCGCCGTGATCGACTTCGACGTCGGCCTGCGTAACCTCGACCTCATCATGGGCTGTGAGCGCCGCGTCGTGTACGACCTGATCAACGTGATCCAGGGCGAAGCGAATCTGAACCAGGCGCTGATCAAAGACAAAAAATGCGAGAACCTGTTCATCCTGCCGGCGTCGCAAACGCGTGATAAGGACGCGCTGACGATGGAAGGCGTCGAGAAGGTCATCAACGATCTGATCGCGATGGACTTCGAGTACATCGTCTGCGATTCGCCGGCCGGTATCGAGTCGGGCGCGCTGCTTGCCATGCACTTCGCCGACGAGGCGCTGATCGTGACGAACCCGGAAGTGTCGTCGGTGCGCGACTCCGACCGCATTCTCGGCATCCTGTCGTCGAAGACCAAGCGCGCGATCGAAGGCAAGGAGCCGATCAAGGAGCACCTGCTGATCACCCGCTACAACCCGAAGCGCGTCAGCGAAGGCGAAATGCTGTCGCTCACCGACATCCAGGAAATTCTGCGCATCGACCTGATCGGCGTGATTCCTGAATCGGAAGCGGTGCTGCACGCGTCGAACCAGGGTCTGCCGGCCGTGCATCTGGACGGCACCGATGTGGCCGAAGCCTATAAGGACGTCGTGTCGCGTTTCCTCGGCGAGCAGAAATCGCTTCGCTTTGTCGATTACCAGAAGCCCGGGCTGCTGCAGCGCCTCTTCGGCACCAAGTAAGGGGGGCGCACGTAATGTCGATTCTTTCGTTTTTGCTGGGCGAGAAAAAGAAATCCGCGTCGGTAGCGAAGGAACGCCTGCAGTTGATCATCGCGCACGAGCGCGCCGGCGGCCATGCGCCCGCCGATTATCTGCCTGCGTTGCAACGCGAACTGGTGGCCGTGATCTCGAAGTACGTGAAGATCTCCGACGACGACATTCGCGTGAGTCTCGAGCGTCAGGACGATCTCGAGGTGCTCGAAGTCAAGATCGAAATACCGCAGGCCTGAGCTTCGGATGGACCGCCGGCTCTGCGGTCCCGCCTGCGCGGTCCCCATCGCATCACATTCAGGACATCGCCTCGCCCTCGCGCGCGCCGCGCGTGGTCATCTACTGACGCGGTGAACCGGACGCATCCGTCGCGTCGTCCTCGGCGGCGTTGTCGATGGATGGCTCGCCGTCGTTGCTGCCGGCCTCAGCCCGCGGCGCCTCGACCTCGGGCACTTCCGGCACCGGCGCGGGCGCCGGATGCGGCAGCGGCGCCATGTAGCGTTCGGCGAGCGACTCATAGAGTGGCGGGGTGAACAGGCGCGACACGCGACTGGCAATCAACGCAGTGGCCATCAGCGAAATCACGAGCGCGTGGCCGTCGATCATCTCCATCACGATCACGAAGGACGTGATCGGCGACTGAGTGACGGCGGCCAGATAGCCGACCATCGCGAGCGCGATCAGCATCGGCAATTGCATCGAATCGAACACCATGTGCAGCACATTGCCGAAGCCCGCGCCGATCGACAGCGACGGCGCGAAGATGCCGCCCGGAATACCGGGCAGGTACGAGCCGATCATCGCGATCATCTTCAGCACCGGATAGAACACCGACAACTGCTCGTGTCCTTCGAGCAGGCCGCGCGCCTCCGTATAGCCGCTGCCGAACGTTGCGCCGCCCGAGACCACGCCGACCACCGCGATCGCGAAGCCGCACAGCGCGGCAAACACGACCGGCCGCTCGCCATGAAGCTGGCGCAGCGGCGCCGGAATCCAGCGCGCGGTGTTCAGCAGCAGCCAGCCGAATATGCCGCCCGCGACCCCCGTGAGGATCGCCGTGACCAGCACCGCGACGGCGAGCAGGTCGGGGAAATGCGCGCCGATCTGGATCGTGCCGAAATAGGTGTAGTTGCCGTTCAGGCCCAGCGCGACCACGCCCGCGATGATGATCGCCGTGATCAGCACGCCGCTCGTGCGCGCCTCGAAGCTGCGCGTCAATTCCTCGATCGCGAACACGACGCCCGCCAGCGGCGTATTGAACGCCGCCGACAAACCCGCGGCCGCGCCCGCCAGCGCGAGCTGCCGTTCGATGTGCGCATTCGAGCGCGGATAGAGCCGGCGCATGTTGAACATCAGCGCGGCGCCGACCTGTACGGTCGGTCCTTCGCGGCCGATCGTGAAGCCGCCGAGAATCGCGAGAAACGAGACGCCGATCTTGCCGGCCAGGATCCGCAGCGACAGCAGCCGTGTGCCGTACGCTCGCGGCTTGCTGTGCAGCGTCGCGATCACCTGCGGAATGCCGCTGCCCTCGGCGCCGCGAAAGAACGTGCGCGTGAGCCATACCGAGAGTGCGCCGACCGCGGGAGTGATCACGAGCGGCGCCCAAACGTGTTGCCGCAGCACGCCGAGAAACTCGGCGTAGCCCCAATCGATCAGACGCGCATAGAACACGGCGACGAGACCGACGGCGATTGCGCCGAGCCAGAACACACCGTATTGCCGCCACAGGCGTTTCGCGCGACGCATGAGGGGAGAACGGGAGAGAAAGGGCTGGGACATGAGTCAGGTGGGGTGCAAAGGGCCAAGTATAAGGCGTGCGGGCCGGCCGGCATGCGCGAAGGGGTTTTGGAACGATGCGGGCGAATGCTCGGATGTATTCGGCTCTTCGCTGTAACGGGCCGTATTGAGACCCAGACGCATGCGATGCCCATTTGGCTCGGATCGCTAAAAATCGTCAGCTAAAATAAGTTCAATTTCGAACAAAGAACAGGCCCTCAATGAAGCGAATCCTTATCGTCAAGGTCACTTCACTAGGCGATATCGTGCAGGCGTTGCCAGTGGTCGCCGATATCAAACGCGCGTTTCCTGGCGTTCAGGTGGATTGGGCGGCGGACGAATCATTTGCCGAGCTCCTGCGCTGGAGCAAGGGTGTCGATCGCGTGCTGTGCGCGCCGCTGCGCCGCTTCAAGAAGGCGCGCCGCTGGAGTGATCTGAAGGCGATCCTGGCATCGATCTCCGAACTGCGCGCGTATCGCTACGACTACATCATCGACATTCACGGCGTCTACAAGAGCGCAATCATCGCCTTCCTCGCGCGCTCTTCACGGCGCATCGGGTATCAATCCCAGGATCTGGGCGAGCGCGGCGCCGCGTTCGCGTACACCGGGCGTTTCGGCCCACGTCCGCAATGCAACGCGTGGCACGGCATGCGTATCAGCGCCGGCGAGGCGCTCGGCTACGAAGTAGAAGGGCCGCCCATCTACGACCTGCAGTTGCCAGAGGCCGTCACGCAGCTGTTCGCGGCGCAGGAAGCACCGGTCGCGGCGTTCTTTCACGCGACTTCGAAAGACGACAAGAAATGGCCGCTCGCGCACTGGGCGGCGGTGGGGCTCGCGCTGCGTGAGCGCGGTTTTCAGGTCGTGCTGCCGTGGGGCTCGGCCGGCGAGCGGGCAGAAGCCGAGACGATCGCCGAGCAGGTGCCAGGCGCAACCGTGCTGCCGCAAATGAGCGTGACCGAAATCGCGCAGATGATCGACAACTGCGCACTCGTGGTCGGTGCGGACACCGGCTTCGTGCACCTCGCGCATGCGCTGCAGAGGCGCACCGTGATGATCTTCGTCTCGACGTCGCCGTCGCATTGCGGCGTCGAGGCGCCGTATCGCTCGACCTCGATCGGCGACGGGCGCTCGGTACCGCCCGTCAGCGCCGTGCTCGAAGCGATCGACTACGTGCAAGCGTCAGAGCCGCCGCTTGCGGTACCGCACGGGTCGGCCGCCGCCTGAGCCCGTCCGCGCGATTCAGCAATCGTTTGCCTCAAAGAAAAAAGGCGCGCCGCGTAGTTCGCGCTCGCGGGCGGAGACTGCGCTGTCGCGCCTCACATATCGCCCGCGTCGGGGTACAGCGGGTGAAGAGGAATCGATTACACGTCTGTTAAAACTGTCGCTTTTCGTTGAGCGTTGAAGCGTCCGATGCGCGGGTGGCAAGGGCGTCGCGTTGGCGTGTCGCGGCGGGTTGCTGCCCGTCCCGCGCGCCTGAAGCCGCTCCTTTGCGCCGACGCCTATGTGGCCAGCAAGGCTTCTATCGCGACAGGATGCTGAACGGAGTGTAGGCGGTGCTTCCCGCCATGTTGGCGCGCTCCGGCGGGAGCACTGCGTGTCGCTCGAACGCGTCGATCCGGTACGTCGCTCGTGTAACAGCTCAGTGATCTTCACTTACAAATGGCAACGTTAGGCGCACGGCGCATCGTGTTCAATCGGGTCATTCGGGGTTTGCGCTCGAATCAATCTGACTCGATGGAGAACAACATGAAACGCCTGATCCTGGCTCTCGTGGCCTGCACCCTGCTCGCATCGGTACTCGGCGGCTGCGTCGTCGTGCCGGCGCCGGGCTACTACTACGGCGGCGGCTACTATCATCACGGCTACTACCGTTAAGCTGCGCGCCGCGCGTGGCTCGGACCACCGGGCCTCAGGCAAGGAGCATTTCGAAGGCGACCACCGCGGCAATCGCCGCGGCGTTCGCGGCCAGCGCCTCGGCGACGACGCCTTTCCATGTCGCCGGACGGAAGCGCAGCGCGAGCAGCAGCGAGCCGAGCAAGGCCAGCGCGAGGATTATCACGATATCGGCATTGTGAAGATGAACGCTCACGCGAGCCTCCCTGCCCGTTATGGGGTTACGTCGGGGAGTATAGGCACGCCAAAAAGAGGCGCAAGGCGGGAGATCTATCGAGGTCGGCGCGGCAATGGCGCGGAAACAACGCCCGCTGCCCGCCACCGCCGACAAGCAAAACCGCATGGGAGCCGCTGTTCAGGCATCGCAAAACGCGCATCGGCGCAAGCACTGCTGCGCCGATGCGTTGCATCACTTCATCAGACTGTCATTGCGCGTTTCGCGCATGCACAGCACACCGAACAGGCTCACGGCCGCCGCGACCGATACGTACGCGCCAACCCACGGCAGGCCGCCGTGAGCGGCGAGCACCTGGGCGATGTATGGCGCGACCGATGCACCGAGGATCCCGCCAAGGTTGTACGCGACACCGGCGCCCGTGTAGCGCACGTTGGTCGGGAACAGCTCCGGCAGCAGCGCGCCCATCGGCGCGAACGTCACGCCCATCAGGAACAACTGGATCACGAGGAACAGCAGCACGAGCGACGGCTCGCCGCTGCCGAGCAGCGGCGCCATCGTGAAGCCGGACAGGATCGCCGCGACAATGCCGGCGATCAGCACCGGCTTGCGCCCGAAGCGGTCGCTTGCGCGGGCCGACAGCGGCGTCGCGAGCGCCATGAACACGACGGCGATGCACAGCAGGCCAAGGAACGTCTGCCGCGGAATATGCAGCGACCCGACGCCGTACGACAGCGAGAACGTCGTCGCGTTATAGAACAGCGTGTAGCAGACCACCATCGCGAGCGCGCCGAGCACAGTCGGCACCCAGTGCTGCGAGAACAGCGTCGCGATCGGCACGCGCACACGTTCCTTGCGCTCGATCGCTGCCTGGAACGCGGGCGTCTCGGCAATTTTCAGCCGCACGTACAGGCCGAGCACGACCAGCACCGAGCTGACGATGAACGGCACACGCCAGCCCCAGCTCCGGAACTGCTCGTCGGAGAGCGACAGCGAGAGCGCGAAGAACAGGCCATTCGAGGCGAGGAAGCCGATCGACGGGCCAAGCTGCGGGAACATGCCGAACCAGCCGCGTTTGCCGGCCGGCGCGTTTTCGGTAGCGAGCAGCGCGGCGCCGCCCCATTCGCCGCCGAGACCGATACCCTGGCCGAAACGCAGTACGCACAGCAGGATCGGCGCGAGGCTGCCGATTGCGTCGTAGCCCGGCACGAAGCCTATCAACGTAGTCGACAGACCCATCACGAGCAGTGAGGCGACCAACGTCGATTTACGGCCGATGCGATCGCCGAAGTGGCCGAACAGGAATGAGCCGATTGGCCGCGCGACGAACGCGATGCCGAATGTGACGAACGCCGACAGCGCCTGCGCGGTGGCCGAGCCATGCGGGAAGAATACCGGTCCGATCACGAGCGCGGCGGCGGTCGCGTAGACATAGAAGTCATAGAACTCGATCGCGGTGCCGATGAAGCTCGCAAAGATGATCCGCGCGCTACTGTTTTGCCCGGCTGCGGGCTGGACCGCGGAAATCGGCGAAGTGGACATGCAGGGGTCTCCATTTCTCGTGAGGCCGCGCGACGCTGTGCCGTGCTTCGCAGACAGGCGGCGCACGCGGGGGCGGCATCCTCGTTGTGATGTGGGTTTGGGTGCCGCGCGCGGATACCGCCGCGGCACTGTAGTCGGCTCATGCGCCGCGCCGGCGGATAGGCGGACGGCGTGAGCCATGCCGGAAGGTTCCGGCGCGGGGAGTCGGAAAATTATAGCGAGCGCGCTCGTTGCGCAGCAATGGCCACGTAAGCGGGCGCGGCAACGAAGGGTGCGCCATGCGCGATGGCCTGGCGCGCTCGCGCGCGCTCAGTTCAACGATTCCGCCTGCGGCGCCGCCAGTTCGCGCAGCTGGAATTTGCCGTTGTCGTTGAACAGCCAGTCTTCGAATAGCTCGAGCTGGCCGCGGCCGTTCAGCAGTTTGCCGGGCGGTTGCGGCAGCGGCGCCGAGCGGCGCAGAGTCGCGAGCGCGGTGCTTTCGGCTTCGTCGTCGCCGTTCGTGCGATACACCTTCGACTCGACGATATGTCCATCGCGATCGACCGTGAACGAGACCACCACGAGCGAGCGCAGCATCGCCTGCGGCTTGCCCTGCAGCACATAGGACGGATTGCGCTCGACGATCCGTCGTGCGACCGCGTCGCGGTATTGATCGAGCGTCGCGCTGTTGATTGCGGCCACTGGTGTGCTGACGGTTTCGTGCGGCATCAGCGGCGTGATCGTGCAACCGGCCACGGCGGCAATGCCAAGCACGGCGAGCAACAGCCGATGTACGGGCGATGAACTCGCGTGCGCTGCCATGAGGAAGAATGGGACCGTACGACGAAGGCGAAGGGGAGGTGTGCGAGAGAACATCGTCGACGGACTTCGAAGAGAGCCTGATTGAATGGTAGTCAAAAACCAGGAGGATTCAACTAGCGTTCGCCCGATGGATGCCGGGCGCCATGCTGGCTCATCGATCGATGCGCGTCGATGCAAGGACCGGAAAGATGCGCGAATGGGCCGGCGAGCGAAACGCGCCTGCAAAAAAGGCGAACCCGTCAAACAGGTTCGCCTTTGGGGTATCGATTCAACGAACAACGCCGCAAGTATAGGCTGACGGCGCTGCCGAACCGTCGCTCACTTCAGCGCCGCGCGCGCCGCCTTCGCCGCGGCCAGCACCTGCTCGGGCGCGGTGCCACCCGGATGATTGCGGCTCGCCACCGAGCCTTCCAGCGTCAGATACGAGAACACGTCGTCGCCGATCAGATGCGCGACGTTCGGCAGCTCGCTGCGCATTTCGTCGAGCGTCAGGTCCGCGAGATCGCAGCCGCGATCGGCGCACACGCGCACCGCGAGCGCGACCGCTTCGTGCGCGTCGCGAAACGGCAGGCCGCGCTTGACGAGATAGTCGGCGAGGTCCGTTGCGGTCGAGAAGCCTTGCAACGCGGCGTCGCGCATCGCCTGCGGTTTGACCGTGATGCCGGCGACCATTTCGGCAAAGATGCGCAGCGTGTCGGCGACCGTATCGACGGTGTCGAACAGCGGCTCCTTGTCTTCCTGATTGTCCTTGTTGTAGGCGAGCGGTTGGCCCTTCATCAGCGTGAGCAGGGCCATCAGATGGCCGTTCACGCGGCCGGTCTTGCCGCGCGCAAGCTCAGGCACGTCCGGGTTCTTCTTTTGCGGCATGATCGACGAGCCGGTGCAGAAACGGTCGGCCAGATCGATGAAGCCCACGCGCGGGCTCATCCACAGCACCAGTTCTTCGGAGAAGCGCGACACGTGCGTCATCACGAGCGCGCAAGCAGCCGTGAATTCGATCGCGAAGTCGCGGTCGGAGACCGCATCGAGCGAATTCGCGCAGATGCCGTCGAAGCCGAGCGTCTTCGCCACGGCGTGACGGTCGATCGGATAGCTGGTGCCGGCGAGCGCCGCCGCGCCGAGCGGCAGACGGTTCACGCGCTTGCGGCAGTCGAGCATGCGCTCGGCGTCGCGGGAGAACATCTCGACGTACGCGAGCAGATGGTGGCCGAACGTGACCGGCTGCGCGACCTGCAGGTGCGTGAAGCCCGGCATGATGGTCGCGGCGTTCTTCTCCGCGATGTCGATGAGCGCCACGCGCAGCTCGGTGAGCAGCCCGCCGATGCGGTCGATCTCGCCGCGCAGCCACAGGCGGATGTCGGTCGCGACCTGGTCGTTGCGCGAGCGGCCGGTGTGCAGGCGCTTGCCGGCGTCGCCGATCAGCGCGGTCAGGCGCGCTTCGATGTTCAGGTGCACGTCTTCGAGATCGAGTTGCCATTCGAATTCGCCGCGCTCGATTTCACCCTTGATCTGTGCCATGCCGCGCTGGATCGCGGCGAGGTCGTCGGCGGAGATGATTTTCTGCGCGGCGAGCATCGACGCGTGCGCGAGCGACCCCTCGATGTCGACGAACGCCAGACGCTTGTCGAAGAAAACCGACGACGTGTAGCGTTTGACGAGCTCCGACATCGGCTCCGAGAAGCGAGCCGACCAGGCTTCGCCTTTTTTGTGCAGTTGGGACGTCATGGTGTTGGGCGGTTAAAAGCGAGCGGTGAAGAGGCTGACAACGCGCGTGCACATGCCGTGCAAAAGCGCCGCCGCAGCGAAGAAAGACTGCGATTTTAACACCCGGCGAGGGCGTTCAAGGCGCGCTGGACTATCGCCAGACTATTCGCGCACCAGCACGACCAGCTTCAGATCTTCGCGATGCGCGGGCTTGAACGTGATCTGGTCATAGACGATGCGCCCGTCGCGCGGATGATTGAACTCGCGCCTGCCGCCCTCGCGTCCGCCGACGTCCTGCGAGGCCCAGTAGCGCGCGAACTCGTCGCTCGCGGCCGACAGCGAATCGATCAGCCCGCGCGTCGGCGCATCGCTCAGATGGCGGATCGAGTCGGCGCGGAATTCAGCGGCAAGCCGCCGCGCGCGCGTTTCCCAATCGACGATCAACGCGCGCGCGGCCGGCTCGGTGAACGTGTAGCGCAGCAGGTTGCGGTCGTGCGCGCCATCGAGCCAGCCGATGAACAGGTCGGCCGCGCGCTCGTTCCATGCGAGCGCATTCCATTGCCGGTCGAGCACGTAGGCCGGCGTGTCGACGAGCTGCACGGTCTGCAGCAGCGTGGCGGGGGCATCGGCGGCGGCCGGGTCGGGCTCGGCCGGGTCGCGCTGCGCGGCCAGTTCGAACAGATACGCGCGCTCGGCGCGCGACAGCTGCAAAGCGACGGCGATGCGTGCGAGCGCCTCGGCCGAAGCGGACACCGGCCGGCCCTGCTCGATCCACGTGTACCAGGTGGGGCTGACGCCGCACAGTTGCGCGACTTCCTCGCGCCGCAGACCGGGCGTGCGGCGGCGCGGCCCCGGCGGCAGACCGACCGCCTGCGGCGACAGCCGCTCGCGATGGGCGCGGATGAAGTCGCCGAGCGCGCGGGCCGGCGTGGCGTCGAGCGGTGGCGGGTGATCGGCGGAGGACGGCGTCGTCATGCTATCGGCTGCGCGTGCAAGGGGGTAGTCGAGATACCAGAATAATTGCGTAGCTTGTACTGGTACATGGCGGACTCTATTGTAGCGGCAGAAATTGCACAATGAGAAAAAGAGAAGCCGGGTGTGACCTGCGTCGGCCACACCCGGCTTCCGTCCGCTTCAGCGGCAACTCGAGCTCAACCGGTATTGCGCAACCCCGCCGCGATTCCGTTGATGCACAGATGAATGCCGCGCCGCACGCGCTCGTTCGTGTCGCCCGCGCGATAGCGTTTGAGCAGCTCGACTTGCAGGTGATTGAGCGGATCGAGATACGGGAAGCGGTTCTTGATCGAACGCGCGAGCAGCGGATTCTCGGCGAGCCGCTCGCTTTTGCCCGTGATCTCCGACAGCACCTTCGAGGTACGCTCCCATTCCGCGACGATCCGCTCGAACACGTGCTTGCGCAGCTTCTTGTCGGTGACGAGCGCGGCATAACGCGAGGCGACCGCGAGGTCGGTCTTCGCAATGACCATGTCCATGTTCGACAGCAGGTTCGCAAAGAACGGCCAGCTCTTGTGCATCTTCTTCAGCAGCGCGAGACGGCGCGCGCGCTCCGCGTCGGACGGCGCGCTGTCCAGATGCTCGGTGACCGCGCTGCCGAAGCCATACCAGCCTGTCAGCAGCAGCCGGCATTGTCCCCACGAGAAGCCCCAGGGAATCGCGCGCAGATCCTCGATCTTGCGCTGCTTCGGATCCTGCAGCTTGCGCGACGCTGGCCGGCTGCCGATGTTCAGCTCGGCGATCTCGGCGATCGGCGTCGACTCGAAGAAATACTCCTTGAAGCCCGGGGTTTCGTAGACGAGCGAGCGATACGTGGCCATCGCCGTGTCGGACAACTGCTGCATCGTTTGCTCGAACACGGGCAGTTCCGCCAACGTGTGGTCGTGCGGCAGCAGCGAGGCTTCGAGCGTCGCGGCCACGACGGTCTCCAGGTTGCGCCGGCCGATTTCCGGGTTCGCGAACTTGCTCGCGATCACTTCACCCTGCTCGGTCAAGCGGATCTGACCGTCGACGGTGCCAGGCGGCTGCGACAGGATTGCCTGATAGGTCGGGCCGCCGCCGCGGCCGACGGTGCCGCCGCGCCCGTGGAACAGACGCAGCGTCACGCCGCGTTCGTTGAACAGCGACACGAGCGCGAGCTCGGCGCGATACAGCTCCCAGTTCGACGTGAGGAAACCGCCGTCCTTGTTGCTGTCCGAGTAGCCGAGCATCACTTCCTGCTCGTTGCCCTGATGTTCGATCAGTGTGCTGATACCGGGCAGAGCGATCAGATCGCGCATGATGTGCGGCGCGTTACGCAGATCGGGGATCGTCTCGAACAGCGGGATCACCATCAGGTCAGCGCGCGCGGGGTCGCGCTCGTCGCCGAGACGTCCGCGCAACAGACCGGTTTCCTTTTGCAGCAGCATCACCTCGACCAGATCGCTGACGGTCTCCGTGTGGGAAATGATGTAGTTGCGCACCGCGCGCGCGCCGAATCTCTCGCGCGTGATGCGTGCCTGTTCGAGCACGGCAAGCTCGCTCTTCACGAGCTCGGAGTACTCGGCGTAGTGCACGCGCAGCGCGCGCGGCTGCGCGAGCTCGGCGAGCAGCACGTTCAGCTTGTCCGCTTCGGACAGCGCCGCGTAATCGTCCTCGACACCGGCGCGCTCGAGCAGCTCGGCGATCACCGCTTCGTGGATGTCGGAGCTTTGCCGCAGATCGATGCTCGCGAGGTGGAAGCCGAACACTTCGGCCGCGCGCGCGAGCGGCGCGAGTCGCGGCGCGGCGAGCGGCGCGCCGTGATGCTCGGCGAGCGAATCCATCAGCACGTGCAGGTCGCGCACGAAGTCGGCGGAGTCGTTGTAGGGAATCGCCCGGATCGGCCCCGCGCCGCGGCCGGCGCTGCGCAGCGGCACGGCGCCTTCGCCGAGGCGCACGCGCGCGCTTGCCGCGAGCCGCGTGTACATGCCGATCAGCGCGCGACGGTACGGTTCGTCGATGCGATGCGGCGAGTGGTCGGGCGAGGTGGCCGCGAGTTCATTCAGTGCATCGCTGGCCCCGACGAGCAGGTTCGACATCGACAGCTCCGCGCCGAGCTTGTGCACCTGCTCCAGGTAGTGCTCGAAGATCACCTCGGCCTGACGCGTGATCGCGTTTTCGAGCGTTGCGGCGGTGACGTTCGGATTGCCGTCGCGATCGCCGCCGATCCAGCTGCCCATCTGGAAGAACGGCGGCAGACGCGCTTCGAGGCCGTGCTCCTTCAGCGCCTCCTCGATGTCCGCATATAGCGCCGGCAGCTCTTCGAGGAAAGTGCTGCGGTAGTACGAGAGCGCGTTTTCGATTTCGTCGGCGACTGTCAGACGCGAGTCGCGCAGCATCCGCGTTTGCCACAGCGACGTGACGCGCGCGCGCAGCATCGCTTCGTTGTGCGCGCGCTCGCGGTTCGTCAGCGGCAGGTCGCGCTCGGCGAGCAGGCGCGCGATGTCGTGCTGGGCGTCGAGAATGCTCTTGCGCTGCACTTCGGTCGGGTGCGCGGTCAGCACCGGCATGATCAGCGCGTGGTCGAAAAACCGCTGCAACACCGGCGTGGCGGCGGCGCCGGCCGCGACGAGCCGTTCGAGCGCATAGGCGATCGTGCCCGGTTGCGATGTCGAGGCCGCTAGCGCGTGAATCCGATGACGGCGGTTGCGGTGACGGTCCTCGGCGATGTTCGCCAGGTGCGAAAAGTAGCTGAACGCGCGCACGACGCTGACGGTTTGCGCCGGCGTCAGCGTGCGCAGCTTCTTGTCGAGCGTCTGCAGGGCGGCGCTGTCGTCTTCGCGACGGAAACGCACGGCGTTCTGCCGGATCGTCTCGACGACGTCGAACACCGCGTCGCCTTCCTGCTCGCGCAGCACGTCGCCGAGCAGGCGTCCGAGATAGCGGATGTCCTGAAACAGCGGGTGGTCCTTGTCCTCGCGCGTACGGGCGCCGCTCTTCACGGTGGGCGCGGCGGCGGACGCAGCCTTGGCCGGCTTGCGCGTGGTGGCCGCTGTCGTAGCCTGTTCGGCCTTGGCGGTCTTCACCGCTTTGTCCTGCTTGACGGGCGCGGAGGCTTGCTCAGCCTGCGGGGTATGGGCGGCTTGCGCCGCGGCGCCGGCCGGGCGAGCGGTGGGCGAGGCAGTGTTGCGGCGAGCGGGGCGCGCCGGTCCGGAAGACGTCACGATGGGTTTCCTCAGGGAAGCCAGGGTTTGTTGATTGATGAACTGCGACTGCGGAACTGCAACCAGCAACTACAACGTGAACTGCGTGCAACAGGCAATGCAATGCGGACTGCCGCAGCGACTGCGCGAGCGAACTGCAGGACGGCCCGGCGAGGCTTGGAACGCAAGGGCGCGCGCGAGAGCGCGTGCTAACATTGATTGTTATTCCATCCCGAGATCAAGCAGCAGGCTAATGAACACCGAGACGTTTTCCACGCCACCCCACACGCTTGTGATTGCGTCGCGAGAGAGCCGGCTTGCCATGTGGCAGGCAGAGCATGTGCGATGTGCGCTGCACAAATTATATCCATCTTGTGAAGTAAAAATCCTCGGAATGACGACACGTGGTGATCAGATTCTCGATCGCACGCTGTCGAAGGTCGGCGGCAAAGGGCTATTCGTGAAGGAGCTCGAAGCCGCGCTTGCAGATGGCCGTGCCGACCTCGCGGTGCATTCGCTGAAAGACGTGCCGATGGAACTGCCCGCGGGTTTCGCGCTGTCCGCGATCATGGAACGCGAGGACCCGCGCGATGCACTCGTGTCCAACCAGTATGACTCGCTTGCCGCGCTGCCGGCCGGTGCCGTGGTCGGCACCTCGAGCCTGCGCCGCGAAGCGATGCTGCGCATGCGCTATCCGCATCTCGAGGTGCGGCCGTTGCGCGGCAATCTCGATACGCGGCTCGCCAAGCTCGATCGCGGCGACTACGCGGCGATCATTCTGGCCGCGGCCGGTCTGAAACGGCTGGGTCTGGCCGATCGCATCCGCGCGCTGCTCGATCCCGAGGACAGCTTGCCCGCGGCTGGCCAAGGCGCGCTCGGCATCGAGATTCGCGCCGATCGTGCGGACCTCGCCGCATGGCTCGCGCCGCTGCACCATCAGCACACGGCCGCGGCCGTCGAAGCGGAGCGCATGGTGTCGCGCGCGCTCGGCGGCAGCTGCGAGGTGCCGCTTGCCGCCTACGCGACCTGGGGCGATGGCGCGCTGCATCTGCGCGGCATCGTCGCGACGCCGGACGGGCAGCGCGTGCTGAGCGCGCACGCGTCGGCACCCGCGCCCACTTTGGAACGCGCGCTCGCGCTCGGCGAGGAAGTGGCGCACTCGCTGGCGCAACAGGGCGCGCTCGACATCGTCCGCGCGCTCAGTACGGCGAGCGGCTCCGCGGCCGCGCCCAGCGCGGCGGCCAGTGAGTGATGGCCGCCGTCACGCCCGAGAAGGCGCCTTTCACGGCCGTGATCACACGGCCGGCCGGCCAGTCCAGCGAACTCGTCGAACAGCTCGAAGCAGCCGGCCTCGCGACGCTCGACTTTCCGCTCATCGACATCGCGCCCGTCATCGACGACGCGCCGTTGTGCGAAGCGCTCGCGTCGCTCGAACGCTATGCGCTCGTCGTGTTCGTGTCGCCGAACGCGGTCGATCACGCGTTCGCGCGCCACGACGACATCTGGCCGCATGCGCTGCCGGTCGGCGTGGTCGGCCCCGGTAGCGTGCATGCGCTCGCACGCCACGGCGTCAGCGCGCCCGAGCACCGTGTCATCAGCCCCGCGGCGGGCGCCGACGACGAATCGACGAACTTCGACTCCGAGGGCCTCTATGCCGCGATCGAGGCGCAACTCGGTGCCGCGAGCCTCGAAGGCAAGCGCGTCCTGATCGTGCGCGGCGACGGCGGCCGCGAGTGGCTCGCCGAGCGCTTGCGCGAAGCGGGCGCCGAAGTCGACACGGTCGCCGCGTACCGGCGCATCGTGCCGGAGCCGTCGATCGGCGCGTGGGCGCGCGTGCATGAACTGCTCGCGGGCGCGCCGCACGCATGGCTTCTGACCAGCTCCGAAGGCGTGCGCAATCTGCACGAACTTGCGCAGGAACACCTGACCGCCGGCGAGATCGGGCAGCTCAAACACGCGCTGCTCGTCACGCCGCATCCCCGAATCGCGCAGACCGCGCGGGCATTGGGTTTTGATAGGATTACGGTGTCCGGCGCGGGCGACGAGCGCATAGTCCGCGCCCTCGTTGCCGCGGCCGCCGTGCCTCCCGCCCTCCAACCGGAATCGTCCAACCCGGCTCAATCACGCATGACTGAAACGAAAGCATCCACGAACGCCTCGCCCCAGCCGCCGGCAAGCAGCGCCTTGCCGCCGAATCAATCCTTCACGCCGTACGAAGCGCAAAAGCGCCGCAGCACGAGCGGACCGCTGCTGTGGATCGTCGTCGTGGTCATCGCATGCGCGGCGGCGGTGGGCGGCTTCGCGATGAACCGCAAGCTCGTGCGCACCGAGCAGCAGCTCGCGCAGCGTCAGCAGGCCATCGACGCACAGAACAACGAACTGCGTATCAAGATCGATCAGGCGCTCGCCACCGTGCATCAATCGGACGCGCAGGTCGCGCAGCTCGAAGGCAAGCTCGCCGATGCGCGGGCGGCGCAGCAGGCACTGCAGCAACAATACTCGGATCTCGCGCGCAACCGCGACGACTGGACCTTCGCCGAAGTCGGACAAATGCTGTCGGCGGCGAGCCAGCAGTTGCAACTGACCGGCAATACGCAGCTCGCGCTGTTCGCGCTGCAAAGCGCCGACACGCGCCTCGCCGCGTCGGATAGCCCGCAGGCGGCCGCGGTCCGCAAGGCGATCGCGCAGGACATCGACAAGCTGAAGGCCGCGCCGTCCACCGACCTCACCGGCCTAGCGATCAAGCTCGACGACGCGATCGACCACGTCGACAATCTGCCGCTGTCGGGCGAAGCACCAATTCCGCATGCCGCGCCGCATGCGGCCACCCGAGCCGACACCGCGAAGCTGGCCGCGGCCACCGGCAAGCCGCGCTGGGAAGTATGGATCGACGAGGTGGTGCACGGCATTGGCGAGCAGCTGACGAGCCTCGTGCAGGTGCGCCGTATCGATCACGCCGACGCGATGCTGGTCACGCCGGACCAAGGCTACTTCGTGCGCGAGAACCTGAAGCTGCGCCTGCTTTCGGCGCGCCTCGCGCTGCTGTCGCGCAACCAGACCACGCTGAAATCCGACCTGCAGGCGGCGCAGTCCGCGTTGACGCGTTACTTCGACGCGTCGTCGAAAGACACGCAGACGGTCATCGATCTGGTGAAGCAGGTGGACGCCGGTTCGGCCGCAGTCGAGCTGCCGAACCTCGATACGAGCCTGCAGGCCGTCAATCAATACCGGAACCGGGGTTAATCATGGCGATCCGGGGACTTCTATGGCTCGCGGCGCTGTTCGCCGTCGCGGTCCTGCTCGCGGTGGGCGGGCGCTTCGACGCGGGACAGGTGCTGCTGATCTATCCGCCGTACCGCGTCGACATGTCGTTGAACCTGTTCGTCGTCGCGGTAGTGGTGCTGTTCATCCTCTTCTACGCGTTGTTGCGCATCATCCGCAATATCTGGCGCATGCCGCAGCGCGTCGCCGCGTATCGCGCGCGCTCGCGTGTCGCGAAGGCGCATGCGGCGCTGCGCGACGCGATCGGCAACCTGTACGCGGGGCGTTTCTCGCGCGCGGAAAAGGCCGCCAGGGATGCGCTCGCGAACGGCGACAACAAGGGCGCGGCCGGCCTGATCGCGGCGACCGCCGCGCATCGCATGCATGAATACGCGCGGCGCGACGAATGGCTCGCGCAGATCGACGAAGCCGACTGGCAGGACGCACGCCTGATGGCCACGGCCGATATGCGTGCCGACGGCCGCGACGCCGACGGCGCGCTCAATGCGCTGACCGAGATGCAATCGCAGGGCGCGCGGCGCATCCACGCGCAGCAGATCATGCTTCGGGCGCAGCAGCAGCTGAAGAACTGGGGCGAAGTGCTGAAGCTCGTGAAGACGCTGGAGAAGCGCGAGGCGATCCATCCGGCGGTCGCGGTGCGGCTGCGTCAACTGGCGGCGGAGAATCTGCTGCGCGATCGCCGTCACAATGCGGACGCGCTGCTCGAACTGTGGAGTTCGCTGTCGGCGACCGAGCGTCATTCGCCGCGCCTCGCCGATACCGCCGCCGAACTGCTGGTCGCGCTGAACCGTCCGCAGGAGGCGCGCAAGATCGTCGAAGATGCGCTCGCGCAGAACTGGGATGCGCGTTTGCTGCGCCGCTATCCGGACACGGCCGGTGACGATGCGCTGCCGCTGATCCAGAAAGCCGAGGCATGGCAGAAAGATCGCCCGGAAGATGCGGACCTGCTGTTCGCGCTGGGGCGTCTGTGCTTGCGTCAGCAGTTGTGGGGCAAGGCGCAGTCGTTCCTCGAACGCGCCCTGAAGCTCGCCGACAACGAAACGCTGAAGATCCGCTCGCATCGCGCGCTCGCGCGTCTGCACGAGCAGCTAGGAGATGCGGAGAAGGCGAGCCAGCATTACCGCGAGAGTGCGTTGGCGATGAACGTGACGTGAGTTGGACGTTTTCGGCTGCGCGTTGAACCGCGCGAGCCTTTGACACCGCTCCTCGATGGCCGCAGCCTCGCGCTGCGGCCGTTTGTTTTTCCCGACGCCCAATGCACGCGCCTGTGTCGTTCAAGATCCGCCAACCACTCATACCATGAGGGGCGAACCCGTCTTCGTCTCGGATCGGCGCGCATCGACTAGGGGCAAATGCTCCCGGCCCGCCTTGATCGATCTGGACTATCCTAGGAATGACAGTACCGCCCACGGTTCGTGTTGCGGCGTCCTCGACTGAGAACAATCCACAGATGGAAGCGGACAGGCCAGTTCCCCACGAGGAACAGACTGCGAAAAGCGCGCCCCGTTGGATGCGCTGGCTGCCGGGACTGACGGTGCTCAAGACGTACCAGCTGAGCTGGCTGCCGAACGATCTGACCGCGGGACTGGTATTGACCACGATGCTGGTGCCCGTCGGGATCGCCTATGCGGCGGCATCCGGCGTCCCAGGGGTGTACGGCCTCTACGCCACGATCGTTCCGCTGCTGGCGTATGCACTGTTCGGACCGAGCCGGATTCTCGTGCTAGGCCCCGACTCCGCGCTCGCGGCTCCGATTCTGGCGGTGGTCGTGCAAATCGCGGCGGGCGACCCGTCGCGCGCGATCGCGGTAGCCAGCATGATGGCGATCGTGTCCGGGCTGTTCTGTATCGTGATGGGCCTGCTGCGGCTCGGATTCATCACGGAGCTGCTGTCGAAGCCCATCCGGTACGGCTACATGAACGGCATCGCGTTTGCCGTTCTGATCAGCCAGTTACCCAAACTGTTTGCGATTTCGATCGAAGAGCGCGGGCCATTGCGCGACATCTGGAGCCTCATACGCGCAATCGCCGATGGCCAATCCAACTGGTACAGCTTTGCGGTGGGCGCGGGAAGCCTCGTACTGATCCTGTTTCTCAAGCGCTTCGAGAAACTGCCGGGCATCCTGATCGCGGTGATCGTCGCGACGCTGTGCGTGACCGTCTTGCACCTCGATAGCGTCGGCGTGAAGGTGCTCGGCAAGATTCCTCAAGGCCTGCCGACATTCGCGCTACCCTGGGTCGCCGACGCCGACCTGGTCAAGATCCTGCTCGGCGGCTGTGCGGTCGCGCTCATCGCGTTCGCCGATACCAGCGTGCTGTCGCGAACTTTCGCGGCACGCTTTCGTAGCCGTGTCGACCCCAATCAGGAAATGGTCGGGCTCGGCGCGGCCAATCTGGCGGCCGGACTGTTCCAGGGCTTTCCGATCAGCAGCAGTTCGTCGCGCACACCGGTCGCCGAGGCGGCGGGGGCGAAGACGCAACTGACGGGCGTCGTAGGGGCGGTGGCGGTCGCCGCGCTGCTGATGGCCGCGCCCAATCTGATGCGCTATCTGCCCAACAGTGCGCTCGCCGCGGTCGTGATTGCGGCCGCGCTTGGTCTCTTCGAGATCGCGGACCTGAAGCGGATATTCCGGATCCAGCAATGGGAGTTCTGGCTGTCGATGGCCTGCTTTGCCGGCGTCGCGGTGTTCGGTGCGATTCCCGGAATCGGCTTCGCGGTGGTGATCGCGGTTATCGAATTTCTGTGGGACGGCTGGCGGCCGCACTATGCGGTGCTTGGTCGCGTCGAGGGCTTGCGCGGCTATCACGACATCGAGCGCTACCCGGACGCCGAGCGAATCCCGGGGCTCGTGCTGTTTCGCTGGGATGCACCGCTATTTTTCGCGAACGCCGAGCAGTTTCAGGAGCGGCTGCTCGAAGCCGTCGCCGCATCGCCTACACCGGTGCGGCGCGTGGTGGTGGCGGCCGAACCGGTGACGAGCGTTGACGTGACCTCCGCCGACATGCTGCGAGATTTGACGCGCACGCTCGGCGAGCGCGGGATTGCGCTGCATTTCGCGGAGATGAAGGATCCGGTTCGCGACAAGCTGAGGCGCTTCGAGTTGACCGACCTGATTGGGGACGCGTGCTTTCATCCGACTGTGGGTAGTGCGGTTGATAGTTATGTCGAGGGGGTGGGGAAGGGTTAGCGCCTGCGGTTCAAGGCCGGCTCTATTCACGGCGTTGTCGTTTGAACGCGGAATAGTCACGACTGAGCAAAACGTCCATCAGGAGGGGTGTTTTGGGTTCGTCCGGCGCGGGATTCTTCGGGTCGGGGTCGCCGAAAGCAAATTCGACGTCCACCGGAAACCGACTCGTTGACAGATTCGAAGCACGATAGCGATAGCTATGCAGCAGAAGCTGTGGCGGCGCTGTTCCCATGTCATTGCCGGGCCGTCGCTCGCCGTTGCCGTCGATCCAGTAGCCGATATCGAGATGGAGGAGATCTTCGAGCGTCGAGCGGCTAATGTCTGCCAGTAGCGGATTGAACCGGATCGTGAAGTCCAGCATGATCTGCTTGACCTTCGTGCGGTCGGCGGAGGGGTCGAGCGGATCGGGTATCACAACTACGGTGATTTCCGTCCGCGGGAACGCTGGATTCTCAAAGGAATACTCCGTAACACCTATCACACCGCGCTCAGTCCGCGCCGCACGAATGCGGCCGAATATTGTATGCGCGGGATCAAAGGGTTGGTCGTCCCGCAGGATCGCGATCGCCGTGGTCAATATCCTCAAGGCCATGTCGCGCTGGGCATCGGTCACGGTGGATCTCATCTCAACTCCGGGCCCCGATGGATCTGAGAGCATCGACGTACTGAGCCGTGCATGTGCTGGGATTGCGAACGAGAGGATTACCAGGATTGCACCAGTAAGCCTGAACCACTTCCGCGCAGGCGTAGGCGTCTTCTTCATGAAATTGGCTCCTATAGCCGGTTTCGAATTGCGCCATTTTTTGAGCCGTTTCAGCGGAGACGTTCAGGAGGTCGCACACCTTCTTTTCAGCGCTTGGGAGATCTCGTCTGACATACTCCCAGCCCGGCTTGTCCTGCATGCTGGAGATCAGCCAGTAGTAGTGGAATACAAGCAACCTATGTAGACCGATGTGAACGCGATGATCGTCGGGTAGCGGCGTGTTTCCAGCCGCTGTATAGGCTTTCTTCAGCATCGTCGACCAATATACCGAGTGGACGTTCGGCAAATCCTTATAGTCGTCTGGAAAGTGCTGAAGCAAAGAAAACATCCAGAAGTACTGCTGGCAGTGGCGACACTCGTGATACAGCGTGTCGGCAAATGCCCTGAGACGGTTATCCAGCGAGGTGGACTGGTCCCTGAGTTCGACGATGCGCGCAATCTCGCTCTCGTTGACGGCGATAAGCCAGTACTTCCCGATGAATGCGGCGCTGACATCCTGTCGTAAGGCGTACTCCGTTGCCCGCTGTGAATTGACAATCACAAGCTTCGGCATGGCGCCGTCATTTTCTGGGTTGATGGCGTCGCGTCGTGGCAATCCAAAGATTCCAGCGCCGAGCGCGATTTCCAATTGTGGCGTGACAGTGCTTTGAATCGTCTCTATCGAATCGGAAGTCAACGGCCACGCAACTGCGCCCCAATCGATTCCCTTCAACGCAGTTTTAATCGCAGCCGCATAAGCCTTGGTCACCGGGTACTCAACATCCTTGCGCATCGACATACCGGCCGGCGCATCAGCCAGAGTCGCACCATTGATGAAGTGATGAAAGCGCAGCCCGAAGTTCATCGGATCGCAGGAAACGAATTCGGGCGGTTTGTATTCAGTTGTCGCGCCTTGATTGGGTGAGGCCACGCTCTTGCCTGCGACCCTCGCGCTGCGCTTCTCAGGGTTGGGTACTGTGCCCGTAAATGGTTCGTCCACGTCTCTGATCACCGCGCCTTTGCTCACCGCAATAACCTTGTCACGCTCACTCGCGGCGAACAGTTCGATCGTCGCGAACGCAAGCACGTTGCTGGTGACGAGGCTCATCTCTCCAAGCGCATTGGTGACGCCCTGAATCACCTGCCCATCATCGAGCGTGATCCGGTACGGCTGGTTCGGCAGTGCAAAGCCGGTATCGTGTTCGATCAGAACATGATGCGCGGCCAGCTTGCCCGGCTTCTCTGGCGTTACGGGCACACTGACAGGCCGCGCCGCTGGCCCCTCAGTCTGATGACTCCCCGCATGGACCCGGTGCTCCCCGCCTGTATAGACCCTGTACCCTTCCGAATTGATGACCACCTTCGTGCTTCCCGCATGGAGCACGATCTCTTTGCTGGCCATCAGATTGATCGAGTCGGTTCTACTGATGATGCTGACGACCCGCTGCGCGAGGACCTCGACATCATCGCTTTGCGCTTCGATCCGCACCTTGCCTGACGCGGCCTTGAGCCTGATGCCGAGTTTCTTCGCGAACACCCGCACGCCGTTGACCGCGGACGCCAGCAGCGATTTCGCCGCCGCCATGCTGACATGTCCGCCCGCTGTGAGCGCGATGTGTTCGACACTCGCCAAGTGCGTGCTCTGCGCTGCCGTGAGACCGACCCCCGCCGCGCTGGCCAGCACCATGTCGGGCTCGGTCATCTGCGGGAAAGGAAGGTCCGCACGCACCGCGACGCCACGTATCGCGTCGTTCTGCGCCTTGATGGCCCGCGACACCTCGCTTTGAGAGGTCTGCGGTTCCTGTGCCTCATACTGCCGCGCGAGGCCCGCGAGGTTCTCGTGGATGTCGCGCGCCTGCGTAAGACGCGCCACGGTCTCGCCGAGATCCTTTGCCGGCGCGCTCGCGCCGCGACGCGCCTCGGTGGTGATCAGCATGCCCCTGTTGGCGCGCGCCACACCCCATGCATCGGTGGCCAGTTCCCAGCCTTCACCGCGTGCTTGCTGTCGGCCGGCCTCGCGCATGACACGCGTGTTGTAGCCCAGCACGAGGCGCGAGTTCGCGTGATCGCTGGCGAGCTGCGCCTGGAGCTGGCCGGGCGTGTCATCGAGGACGACGTGATTGGTCTGGCCGTCGCAGCTATCTTTGAGCTCATGGCTCAAGATGCCTGAAAGTGCCTGGTTATCCGGCAACTTCCAGGGCGGCTGATTCCAGCCGTTGATCATTCGGCCCGATACGTACGGCTTGTCCGGATCCTCTTCGTGGTAGCCGACTACGACCTCCTCGCCGACGCGCGGCGGATAGATCGCGCCGAAGCCATTGCCTTGCCACGGCGACGACACGCGCACCCAACAACTGGCTTTGTTGTCTTTCGGGGCAAGCCGGTCCCACACGAAACGCACCTTTGCGCGCGCGTATCCATCGACCCAGATCGGCTGGTGCTCGGGCCCAACCACGACGGCCGTTTCCGCCGCGCAGCGCGGCTTTTTCTTCGGGCGGTTTCTGAAGAAGGTATTGGCAGGCTGAAGCACGAAGCGGGTCAGGTACTGGCGCGGCGCATCGTTCGTGTCGTTACTGGGCGACTGTGTGTTCTGCGCCGCATTGCGAATGTCGAGCGTGGTCGATACCACCAGGTACTCGGCGTTGACTTCGTGTTGCGGATGATTGTCGAGCCAGAAAGTTCTTCCGGTTCTCAGGCCGCGCAGATTCCCTTGGCCCTTCAGACGCAGCCGGTGGCAGCGCATCGCATCGACGCGCACGCTCGCGAGGTGCTCGGCTTCGTTGCGGAAGTCGTTTCGCGCGCCTGACAATCCCGTCGCGCCGGCGAGCGGCTGCGAGTAGTCGCCCCAGCCGTGTTGCTCGATGTTGTCGCAGGCTCGTTCGCTGAAGCTCTTGTACTCGCTCTCGAAGTGCACGCCGGGGCGCGTATAGTCGTAGTCGATCAGACTGACCTTGCCCGTCGTGATCTGACGCGAGACCTCGAGCCTGTGAATGTGCTCTTCCTCGACGTGCCGGCTGTCAGGCGCGTGATAGCGGATCGTGTGGTACGCGTCGCCGTGCTGTTTGTGCGAGCCGGGTGAATCGCACAGTACCAGCGTCATTCCGTCGAACAGATAGTAGATTCCCCATTCTCTCCAGATGCGCGTGAGGAACTCGAAGTCGGATTCCCACATCTGCCGGACGTAGTCGCGCTTTGGGTAGCCGCTGCGCAATCCGGGCGCGCCCAATTCCATCACGACCGGAAAGTGATAACGCTCCTTGAGTATCCGGTCAATGATGTCCACGACGCTCGCGTCCTGAAAGATCCTGCTTTCGCAGTTCTTCGTGGCCAGCCACAGCCAGGGGCGCACGACGAAGCTGTAATGGGCGCGCCGATTCTCGATGCCGGTCTGTTTCATGCCTGTGATGAGGCCCGAAATCGTGCGGCGGTTCGGGCCAATGTGTGCCACGTCGCCGCGTTCCAACTGGTGTTGACCGAACAATCCGTTCCCGTCGAAAGCGATCGAAATATCGATGACCTTGCCAATAAGCTTATCGGGTACGACCAGTTCCTGTGCTTGCCACAATCCGAGCGTCGGACTTTCGATCGTCGCCACGTCGAGCGTGTATCGATAGAGCTTGCCGAGAGACTCGGTGCCGCGCAGGCGGAGCGGAGCCAGCAAAGGCTCATTGTTCCATGTGGGGAGCGCGTCACTGGATAGACCTAGCGTGCGGTCCTGTGCGGGGTTGAACATGCGTGTACGGAGCACGGTGTGTCCTGGGAATCAGGAAGCGCTCAGCATCGCACCGCAGCCTGTCCTGTCACCGGCAAGGCTGACCCGTTTGCCGTTGTATGTTGCCTTGTCCGCGAGCCGGATCATCGGCTGGCCGTTGCCGTTCTTCATCGCTTCTCCCTTGTTATGTGCGAACGCCAGTATCGGGAGTGGGACGACAGGGGGCTATCAGAATTGGACGAATTTTTAGCCTGTATAGGCAATTCTTTAAATTGTCAGCGAACGGACTGCCGCCGCCTTCAGAGTGAAGCATCCTCGATGCACCGGAGCGGCCACCACGCCGTCCGGCTGCATCCTCGGCGCGCGTCGTCGGTAGACGACGCGCCACCGCTTAGAAGAATCCGAGCGCCTCCGCCTGGTAGCTCACCAGCAGACACTTCGTTTGCTGATAGTTCGACAAGGCCATCTTGTGCGTTTCGCGCCCGATCCCCGACTGCTTGTAACCACCGAACGCCGCATGTGCCGGATACAGGTGATAGCAGTTGGTCCACACGCGTCCCGCCTCGATCTCGCGTCCCATCCTGTAAGCGCGAGTGCCGTCGCGCGTCCACACGCCGGCGCCGAGGCCGTAGTACGTGTCGTTCGCGATCTCGATCGCCTGCTGTTCGTCCTTGAACGTCATCACCGAAGCGACCGGCCCGAAAATCTCCTCCTGGAACACGCGCATATCGTTTTTGCCGAACAGCATGGTCGGCTTCACATAGAAGCCCTCGCCGAGGCCGGCGCCGGGCGTGGTGCGCTCGCCGCCGACGAGGCACTGCGCTCCTTCATTGCGGCCAATGTCGATATACGACAGGATCTTGTCGAGCTGCTGCTGCGACGCCTGCGCGCCGATCATCGTTTCCAGATTCAGCGGGTGGCCGGCCTTGATGCGCTCCACCCGGGCAATCGCTTTCTCGATGAAACGCTCGTAAACGGACTCCTGAACCAGCACGCGCGACGGGCACGTACACACTTCACCCTGGTTCAGCGCGAACATCGCGAGACCTTCGAGCGCCTTGTCGAGGAACGCGTCTTCGCGATCGAGCACGTCGGCGAAGAAGATGTTCGGGCTCTTGCCGCCGAGTTCGACCGTCGACGGAATCAGGTTCTCCGCCGCCGCGTGCAGGATGCGCTTGCCGACCGGCGTCGAGCCGGTGAAGGCGATCTTCGCGATGCGCTTGCTGGTGGCGAGCGCTTCGCCCGCTTCCTTGCCGAAGCCGCTGACGATGTTGACGACCCCTGCCGGGAACAGGTCGCCGATCAGCTCGATCAGCACGAGTATCGAAGCCGGCGTTTGTTCGGCGGGCTTCATCACGACGCAGCAGCCGGCCGCGAGTGCGGGCGCCAGCTTCCACGCGGCCATCAGCAGCGGGAAATTCCACGGAATGATCTGACCGACGACTCCGACCGGCTCGTGAAAGTGATAAGCGACCGTGTTGTCGTCGATCTCCGAGATACTGCCTTCCTGGGCGCGGATGCAGCCCGCGAAATAGCGGAAATGATCGACGGCGAGCGGCAGGTCCGCGGCCATCGTTTCGCGCAGCGGCTTGCCGTTGTCGATCGTCTCGGCGACGGCGAGCAGCTTCAGGTTCTTCTCCATCCGCTCGGCTACGGCGAGCAGCAGGTTCGCGCGCTCCGTGACGGACGTCTTCCCCCATTTGCGGCGCGCCGCGTGCGCGGCGTCGATGGCGAGGTCGATGTCGGCGGCGTTCGAGCGCGGCACGCGACAGAACGGTTGCCCGTTGATCGGCGACACGTTGTCGAAGTAGTCGCCGCCGACCGGCGGCACCCACTTGCCGCCGATGTAGTTTTCGTAGCGCTGCCGATAGGGATACTCGATGTCGATGCCGAGCGCTTGAAGGTCAAATGGATTCATCACTTGTCTCCGTTTTGTGATGGTGATCGGGTCACTGCGCGGACGACCTCAGGCAGGAACCGTACCAATGCATCGAAGTGCGAAGTTTCACGGATTGCGGTGGGCCCTATAGGTGGAAGTGTTCCGTTTCTGAACACTGGCGCCGGCTGCCGGTGTTCAGAAACGCCGCAAACGGGCCGAAGCTGACACAGATCAATGGCGCGCGCCCGCGCGGCTCGCCGAGGGCGGCCGTCGCGGTGGCAAAGGGAGTATCCTGTCCACGCATCGAAGCGTCCGGCACGACCCGGACGCATTCAGGAGGAGACAATGCGCCACGACGTTCATCCGCCCGGCCATGCCGCTGCCAACCGCGTCAACGGCTGTCCCGCGCCGGTCATCCAGAAAGCCCACGAACGCTCCGAGACATTCGGCCTGAGCGCATCGATCCGGCCGGATTACGACATCCTCTCCGACACGGGCCTCGCGCTGAAACGCGAACAGAACCAAACGCTGTGCGCGCATGCGATGCCGGTCATGGAGACGCTGCGCGAGCAGATCGTCAACACCCAAAGCATGATCGTGCTGACCAACGCCGAAGGCTTGATCCTGCATTCGATCGGCGATGACGACTTCCTGCATCGCGCGGAAAAGGTGGCGCTGCGGCCCGGCGCGAACTGGGCCGAGGATCGCCAGGGCACCAACGCGATCGGCACCGCGCTGGCCGAGGGCTGCGCGATGGTCGTTCATGGCGACCAGCACTATCTGGCGGCGAACCGTTTCCTGACCTGTTCGAGTGTGCCGATTCTCGATCCGTACGGCGATCTGATCGGCGTGCTCGACGTGACCGGCGACCACCGCAGCTATCACCAGCACACGATGGCGCTGGCGAAGATGTCGGTGCAAATGATCGAAAACCATCTGTTCTCGACCGCGTTCCGTGACGTGCTGCAAGTGTCTTTCCACGGACGGCCCGAGTTCCTCGGCACGCTGATGGAAGGGATCATTGCGTTCACGGACGATGGCCGCTTTCTGTCTGCGAACCGAAGCGCGCAGTTTCAGCTCGGCCTGTCCCTTGCCGCGCTGCGCGCGCATACGCTGTCGTCGCTGTTCCAGATCTCGTATGCGCAACTGATGGACCGCTTGACGCATGGCGTCGCGCCGCATTTGACGCTGAATCTGTACAACGGTGCGGTGGTTTGCGCGCGTGCGCAGTTCAGGCGGCCGTCGTTGGGGCAGGGGCGTGGAGCGGTCGATGTGCAGAGCGTCGCCGCCGTGCAGCCGGTGCGTGCGAATGCGCGTCAGCCGGCTGCGGGACTGTCGCGGCTCAGCGATCTCGACACCGGCGACGCGCGCGTCTCCGCGCTGATCGCCAAGGTTCGCAAGGTGCTCGGCAAGGACATTCCGATTCTGATCACCGGCGAGACAGGCACGGGCAAGGAGTTGCTCGCGCAGGCGATCCACAACGATTCGCCGCGCCGCGACGGCCCCTTCGTCGCGGTCAATTGCGCGTCGATTCCGGAGTCGCTGATCGAATCCGAGCTGTTCGGTTACGAAGAAGGTGCGTTCACCGGCGCGCGGCGCAAAGGGGCGACCGGCAAGCTGATGCAGGCGAATGGCGGCACGCTGTTTCTCGACGAGATCGGGGATATGCCGTATTCGTTGCAGGTGCGGCTGCTGCGCGTGTTGCAGGAGCGGCTCGTGACGCCGCTTGGAGCCGCGAGAGCGGTTCCCGTCGATGTGTCCATCATCTGCGCGACACACCGTAACTTGCGCGAAATGATCGCGCAGAACCAGTTCCGTGAGGATCTTTACTATCGGATCAACGGGCTTGCGGTTCGCTTGCCGTCGTTGCGCGAGCGTGGCGATCTCGCGGTGGTGGTGGAGAAGATGTTGCAGCGGGAATCAGTTGAAAGCGGAGGGCGGCGGACGCTCAGCGTTGCGCCGGACGTGATGGCCGTGTTCGGGCGGCATGCGTGGCCGGGCAACTGCCGGCAACTGGCTAACCTGCTGCGCACTGCGGCGGCAATGGTGGAGGAGGATGCGGAGATCCGGTGGGAGCATCTGCCGGATGATTTTCTGGATGACGTTCGTGGCGCGGATCGTGATGGCGGCAGTGGCGATGTTTCGGCGCATGACGGTGCGCGGCTGGAGGATGTCGCCACGTCGGTGGTCGCCATGACGCTGGCGCGATATGGCGGCAACGTTTCGGCCGCGGCGCGTGCGCTCGGGGTGTCGCGCAATACCATCTATCGCAGGATGCCGGCGGCGGAGCGGGGCAGGGCAACGGAAGATGACTGAAGTCGCGGCTTTCGGAGGCCGCCGTTTTTCAGTGAACCAGCAGGACCGTGCTTGCGGAACTACGCGGCTAGTGTCGTGAGTTAAAAATTCATTGAATGATGCCGATCGCGTACTAAAGTGTTCTGTGTGGCACTTGATGCGAGGAGGCAAGGATGAGCGGACGGCCCAAAGGGGAATTGGTGCTGAGCGAATCGGAGCGCGAAGAACTGCAAGCGCTGACAATGCGACGCAAGACCGCACAAGCTCTCGCATTGCGGGCGCGCATCGTGTTGGCCTGTGCCGATGGCTTGGACAACAAGAGCGTTGCGGCGAAACAGCGGGTCACTCAGCAAACGGTATCGAAGTGGCGGGCGCGGTTCGTAATGCATCGTCTGGACGGACTGCTCGATGCGCCTCGGCCCGGCGCGCCGAGGACGATTGATGACGCTCGCGTCGATGCGGTCATCGCAAAGACGCTTGAGTCCGTACCTGTCGGCTCGACTCACTGGAGCACGCGCACGATGGCTCGTGAGATGAAATTGTCGCAAACGGCGGTCACACGGATCTGGCGTGCTTTTGGTCTGCAGCCGCATCGGCAGGAAACGTTCAAACTCTCCAGTGATCCGATGTTCGTCGACAAGGTGCGAGATATCGTCGGGCTTTACCTGGATCCGCCGCTTAAGGCCATGGTGTTGTGCGTGGACGAGAAGAGCCAGATTCAGGCGCTCGATCGCACGCAACCCATGCTGCCGTTGGCACCCGGCATCCCGGAACGACGCACCCACGATTACATGCGCCACGGCACGACTACGCTGTTCGCGGCGCTGGACATCGCTACTGGCGAGGTGATCGGCGAGGTACATCGGCGCCACCGCAGCAGCGAATTCGTGCGCTTTCTGCGCACCATCGAAGCCAGTGTGCCATCGCACCTGGATGTGCATCTGGTGATGGACAACTATGGCACGCACAAAACGCCCTCGATCAAAGCCTGGTTTGCTCGACATCCTCGCTTCCATGTTCACTTCACGCCCACCTCGGCGTCGTGGCTTAATCAGGTCGAACGTTGGTTCGCCTCGCTCACTGAAAAATACCTTCGACGCGGTACGCATCGCTCGACACGTCAACTCGAAGACGCGATCCGTCAATACCTGGACATCTACAACGCCAATCCAACACCGTTTTCCTGGAGCAAGTCGGCTGGTGAAATTCTGGCCAGTCTCGAACGGTTTTGTATGCGGGTTCGGACGGCCGCGGGCGAAGCATCATGAACATCAACACCGACGCAATTGATGAAGTCGCCCTGGCACTTCTCTACCTGACCCTGCATGACCGATACCGCGCATGGAAGGGTTTCGACTGGGATGTGCTGAACCGACTCTACGAACGGGGCTTCATCGAAGACCCGGTCAACAAGACGAAGTCCGTGATCTTTACCGAAGAAGGACTGCGCGAGTCCGAGCGGCTCTTTAATCAACATTTCGCCATTCCAGAACGACCGGGAAATTGATTCAACGAACTTCTAACTCACGACACTAGGTTCCAGCGAACAGGAAAAGATCAAGATGATTTCGCATGTATTCGTTGGAGTTAATGACTTTGATCGAGCCTTCAGATTCTATTCGGCCGTCATGCGTGAGTTGGGACACAAACTGAAGTTTTGTGAGCCGGATAAACCGTGGGCGGGTTGGATGGCAGAGGGTATGCCGCGTCCGCTCTTCCTGATCGGCAGGCCATACGACGGCAACCCGGCGGAACACGGAAACGGGCAAATGGTGGCGTTGCTCGCGGCCGATCGTCGCTCGGTCGACAACGCCTACGCGAGCGCGCTGGCCAATTCAGGTTCCTGCGAAGGCCCTCCGGGCTTGCGGCCACACTACCGCCCGGACTATTACGGGGCGTACTTCCGGGACCCGGAGGGAAACAAGATTTGCGTTTGCTGTCACGCTCCCGTGACGCAGTAGCAGTCGCGGCGGCGGCTGCTATGCGCGTTCAGTGTCGCGAGGCCGCGCGTTGGGCGCATGATGGACGGGCATCTGTCAGCCGGCGAGAGCGTGCCGTAGGACGATCCACGCGGACCAGGCGATCAACGCGACGCCGAGCGGCGTGCCGATGGACCGGCCCCAGCGGAAATTCTTCTCGGCCGCCATGATCGCGCCGAGCGCCAGCATCCAGCCGACGCTTCCGGTGCCGACCGCGAACATCAGCAACATCAGCGCCCAGCAGCAGCCGATGCAGAAGGCGCCATGACTGATGCCGAGCAGAAAGCTCTCGCGGCGTGCGCTCCTGCCGCGCCAATGCTCGGTGATGAACATGAGCGGCGAGCGGCACTTGTCGAGACATCGATGCTTGAGGCCGCTGAACTGATAGGCGCCCGCGAGCGCGAGGATCGCAGCGCCGATCAGCCAGCCGTCTCCGAGCAGCGTCGGCGATTGGTCTGCAACGCGATGGAGCGCCTCGTCGAAGCCGTGCGCGGCGATGCCGAATAGTGCCCAGGCCGTCGCGTAACCGGCGATCAACAACGCTACCAGCGTGCCCTGGTTTTCGCGACCGTTCGTCATTCGCCTGAAGGCATCGAAGAGCGGAAAGGCGGTCGGCAGCATCATCGCCGCGATCATCAGGAGCCATGCGACGCTGTGCAGCAACGCCGAAAGCGCGAGACTCGCGCCGGGCACCTCGCGGCATATCGCGCCGACGAGGGGCAGTTCGGCCCAGCTCGCATGACGCAGATAGCGCGCATACGGGCCTGCGTCCCACATCCATAACGCGATCCACGCGCTGGTCGTCAATACGACGAAGAGCGGCGCGAACAGCCGCGAGCGCTGGAGCATCTTCACGACGCGAAGCTGAACGATCCCTGAATCGCGTTATGTCCCGTCAATGCGAGATCCAGATTGAGCTTTTCGTGGCGCAGTCGAAATGAGTTCGCTTTGCCGACGAACGCAGGAGATCCCGGTATCGTCGAGAAGATGCTTTCGACGAGCTTGGTCGGCTCGCCGGTCGGGCCACGATACGGTTCCATTTCGGCCGCGATCACTTCGCCGACTTTCATCTTGCCCTTGCCGTCGACGACCGTGTATTCGATCGATGCGCGCTCGACGGACACGACTTCGCCGATCAACTTCACGAGATCCGCGAGCGGTCCGCCGCGCTCGCCGTTATGCACGCTCACCAAGGCGTCGAATTGCGCATCGCTCGCGCGCTCGTCGACGAACATCGCGACGCGCCAGCCGCCTTTCAGCACGTTGCCCGGAATGAATGCCGCGAACGCGACCGTCAAGCCTGACACATCGACGCCGTCGATCGTGCCTTTCTCGTAGTGGTAAGCAAGTGCGCTGCGGCAAGTGCCGTTGTCGGGGTCTTCTCCGATCCAGCACGGACACAGCACTTTGCACTCACATACCTCGAGGATGCTGCCCATTAGTTGATAGCTCATTTACGCCTCCACTGCCGTTTTTATCCGGCCGGGAAGAACATTGCCGGACATCCCTTGTTGTAGGCGTTAAGCGGGCAGGAATCAAAGCGTGCGGAGCTGCGAATGATTGAAGCGGCTTATTCAGTGAGTGCTTGGCGCCGGGAGCGATGAGCGTTGTCTGGAATTCACTTCGTTCCAACGCAAAGCCCTGGCGGTTGCGCACCGCCAAGGCCCCATGTCAGTCACCTCACTTATTGACCATCCTCGCCAGCACACTGATCGCTAGCAGGCCGCCGAGCACCATGAAGGCCGCGAGCATAGACATGCCGGAGTCGTTCGCGGCAGTGACCTGCTTCAGCCACCCCACAGCATAAGGACACAGGGAGCCAGCAAGGTTGCCGATCGAGTCGATCATTGCGATCCCGGCAGCGGCGCCGGTGCCCGCGAGATCCAGATATGCGACGATGTAGCAGAGCATCAACAGCGGCGCGAGCCGCCATGTGACCTTGCGGTAGGTCGCCTCTTCGAACGTGGAAGGCGGCGCGCCTGCGCCGGGGTGGTGGAGCGGATCTGCGGGACCGGCCATGACTGTGTCTCCTCCTTTTTATGGAAATGAACTACGGGCGCAGCCCTTCACCCACTGCCTTCACTCGCCGCTATACGCAGCGCCCTCCATCCACTTCGAGGCATACGCCGGTAATGAACTCCGCTTCGTCGGAAGCCAGATACAGCGCCGCATTCGCAACATCCTGGGGCGTCGAAAACCGTCCGAGCGGAATGCCCGCGAGAAACTTCTGCCGATTCTGCGGCGTATCCTCGACGCCCATGAACTCGGACAGCAGCGCGGTCTCGCCAATCACCGGATTCACGCAGTTCACGCGAATGCGCTCCGGCCCGAGCTCGACCGCGAGCGACTTGCTCGCGACGATCACCGCGCCCTTGCTGCCGTTGTACCAGACGAGTCCCGGGCGCGGCCGCACGCCCGCCGTCGACGCGATATTGATGAAGCTGCCGCCGCCTCGCTCGCGGAAATACGGCACGAACTCCTGCACGCTCCAGTAGATGCTTTTCACGTTGACCGCATAGACGCGGTCGAACTCGGCCTCGGTCACTTCGAGCACCGGCTTGTTGCGATGCGTGGTGCCCGCGTTGTTGACCACGATCTGCACGCTCCCGAAATCGCCCAAAGCGGCCTCGCGCAACGTGCGCCAGTCGTCGCGTTGCGCGACGTTGCCGGGCACCGCGATCGCCTTGCCGCCCGCAATCGCGATCTCGCTCGCGACCCGTTCGGCGGCCGGCCCGTTGAGGTCGTTGACCACGACGTTCGCGCCTTCGCGCGCAAAGGTCTTCGCGATGCCTTCGCCGAATCCCGAACCGCCGCCCGTGACGATGGCCGTTTTACCTGTCAGCCGCATGATGTCTCCGTTGTTTGTGATGGGTAGAGCGATGCGTCGTGGTGCGTTGCGCGATGGTCTAGCCGTGCCGGATCGCGATCGTCTTCAGCACCGTAAAGCCATACAGCGCCTCGAAGCCTTTCTCGCGACCATGCCCCGAATGCTTGACGCCACCGAAGGGCAACTCGACACCGCCGCCCGCGCCATAGTTGTTGATGAACACCTGGCCCGAGCGCACGCGTCGCGCCAGCCGCATCTGGCGCGCGCCATCGCGTGTCCAGATACCGGTGACGAGCCCGTACTGCGTGCCGTTCGCGAGTGCGAGCGCTTCGTCTTCGTCGCGGAACGACATCGCGCAGAGCACCGGGCCGAACACTTCGTCGCGCGCGAGCCGGTGGCTTGCGGGCACGTCGCGCAGCAAGGTCGGAGCCTGATAGAAGCCGCCTTGGGGTGCTTCGGGAATCACTTCGCCGTGCGCGGCCATCGCGATGCCGTCGTGTTGCGCGTCCGAGAGAAAGTCCCATACGCGCTGCTGCTGTTTCGCGCTGATCAGCGGTCCGCAGTCGAGATCGGCAGTCGATGGCCCGACGCGCAGCGCCGTGAATGCACTGCCGAGCCTGTCGAGCAGCGGCTCGTAAATCGCCTGATCGATCAGCACGCGGCTGCCCGCCGAGCAGGTTTGCCCGGCGTTCTGCACGATCGCGGAGATCAGCACCGGCAGCGCGGCGTCGAGATCGGCGTCGGCGAATACGATTTGCGGCGACTTGCCGCCGAGTTCCAGCGTGACCGGCACGTGGTTCTCGGCGGCCATCTGCGTGACGAGCTTGCCGGTATCGGGCGAACCCGTGAACGATATGTGATCGATGCCCGGATGGCGCGCGAGCGCGGCGCCCGCTTCGTGTCCGTAGCCCGTGACGATGTTTAGCGCCCCCGGCGGCAGGCCGGCTTCGGCGGCGAGTTCGGCTACGCGCAGCACCGAGAGACACGCGTCCTCGGCCGGCTTGACGACGCATGCGTTGCCGGTCGCGAGCGCCGCGCCGACGCTGCGCCCGAAAATCTGCATCGGATAATTCCACGGCACGATATGGCCGGTTACGCCGTGCGGCTCACGGATGGTCAGCACCGTGTAGCCGGACTGGTAGGGCAGGGTTTCGCCGTGCAGCTTGTCGGCCGCGCCGGCATAGAACTCGAAATAGCGGATGAGGGCGGCGGCGTCGGCGCGCGCCTGCCTGAGCGGCTTGCCGGTGTCGCGCGCTTCGAGCCGCGCGAGGTCTTCCTGGCGCGCGGCCACCAGCAGCGACAGCCGGTACAGCACGCGCCCGCGCTCGGCGGCGCTCAGCGCGCCCCACGCGCCTTCGAACGCGCGGCGCGCCGCGTGCACGGCGGTGTCGATATCGACCTCGGTGCCGCGCGCGATGCCCGTGAACGGCTGACCGTCCGACGGATCGAGCACGGCGATCGATTCGCCGCCGCGGGAGGCGCACCACTCGCCGCCGATGAAATGCCGGGCTTCTTCCATGCATGCTCCTTGAAGATGACGCGCGGCCGTTGTGCGGCGGCGCGGGTTCGAAGGGAGACACAAAACGGTGGAGACGCAAAGCGTGAGTCGCCAGACGATTATCGCGCCTAACCTGGCGCGGATGCCATCTGCCGATTGGCTATAATGGCGCATTCCGCACGGTCCGGCGCGCGGCGCCGCGCCGTTCTGCGCAATCCGCTTCCATTCCCTTCAGAGAGCGCTCATGAGCTTCAATCACGTTCCCGCAGGCAAAGACCTTCCGCACGATTTCAACGTCATCATCGAAATCCCGGCGCAAAGCGATCCGGTGAAGTACGAAGCCGACAAGGATCTGGGCCTGCTCGTCGTCGACCGTTTCATCGGCACCGGCATGCGCTATCCGGCCAACTATGGCTTCATTCCGCAGACGCTGTCGGGCGACGGCGACCCGGTCGACGTGCTGGTGATCACGCCGTTCCCGCTGCTGGCTGGCTCGGTCGTGCGTGCCCGCGCGCTCGGCATGCTGCAGATGACCGACGAATCGGGCGTCGACGCAAAGCTGATCGCCGTCCCGCATGACAAGATCTGCCCGATGACGGCAGACCTCAAGTCGGTCGACGATGTGCCGGCTTATCTGAAGGACCAGATCAAGCACTTCTTCGAGCAGTACAAGGCGCTCGAGAAGGGCAAGTGGGTGAAGGTCGAAGGCTGGGCGGGGCTCGACGCCGCGCACAAGGAAATCAGCGAAGGCGTGGCGAACTACAAGAAGTAAGCGCGCCGCGGTTCATCCGCGCGCTGCATGCAGTCCAGGAACCGCGCGAGTCCGCAAGGACCGCGCGGTTTTTTCACGCCCTTCGCGCAGCGTTCGAACTACCGCGCGAAGCGCGTCGCAACTTGCGTCTCGCGCACTTCGTCGCGCGCGCATAACCTGAATGCATTGCCCCGATGAACGGATCGCATTTTTATGTTTAGGTATAAACCCTTATCATTCGCCGCACGACCTCGACGCGTGCGAACCGACTTCGGCACCCCGCGCGTTTCCATCGATTAAACAAGACCTCCTGTCCGGATGATGAACCGCAGCAAGTCCCACTCGACATCGCCACGCCGGTCGACCCGGCTGCATTCGGTCGTCACCGCGATCTACCGCAAGCGGCCGGTCTGGATGGTGTCGTTCGCGGCGAGCGAGGCGAGTCTGTCGGAGGGCTTGCGAGCGGCGTGCGCATCGACGGCGATGCTCGCGCTCGGCGACGTACTGCACGATCCGGTGTTCGCGTGGGCTGCGATCGGCGCGTTCTGGACCTGCCTCGCCGATGCGGCCGGCTCGAACCGCGCGCGCTTCATGTCGATGATGGGCTTCGCGCTGCTCTCGACGCTGTGCGGCGGCGCCACCGCGTTCGCGTCCGCCGCGGGCACGGCGTTCGCTACGCTCGCGGTGCTCGCGTTCACGACGCTCGGCGCATTCGGCCGCATCTGGGGCGCGGCCACCTCGCAGGTGACGATCCTTGCGGCGACGGCCTGCGTCGTGATGGCCGACCGGCCGATGCACGACGCGCGCGGTGGGCTTGCGTTTCTCGGTGTCTATCTGGCCGGCTGTCTGTTCGCGATCGTGCTGAGTCTGACGGTGTGGCGCATTCATCCGTTCGGCGCGAGCCGGGCGTCGTTGCGCGCGGTGTATCAGCGTCTCGCCGACGTCGCATTCGATAGTGCGCGTCTCGTCGGCGAGCGAGCCGCGCCGCGCGAATGGGCCACGCATGCGGCACGGTTTCGCGCCGATGCGCGCGCGTCGCTCGAACGCTCGCGCGATGCGCTCGCGAGCGTGCCTGTTTGGAAGGCGGCCGGCGCGGCCGTCTACGACACGCTGCTTGGCCTCCTGACCGACGGCGAAGCGTTGTTCGCCTATCTGATCGCGGTGTCGGGCGCAGGCGAGAAAGTGCCCGACGATGCGCGCCGCACGCGACGCGCGGCGCGCTTGCTCAATGCGATCGGCGAAGTGCTCAGCGACATCGGCAGCGCGACCGGCGACGCCCGTTGGGAGCGTCTCGCCGAGCCGCAGGCGCGTCTGCGGCGTCTCGCGCATCGGCTCGAAAGCGCGTTGCCCGAACCGGTCAAGCTGCAATCCGGTTTCGAACTCGTCGATTTTGCGCCGCGTGAAGTGTACGCCGAGACGTGGAGCGCGTGCGTCGCGCGTTATGCGGCGGGCGCGTGGTCGACGCTGAAGGCGAATCTGTCATGGCAGTCGGTCGGCTTGCGTCATGCGGCGCGGGTCGGCGTGACGACGACGGCAGGCTTCGTCGTGATTCGCGCGCTCGGTCTGCCGTTCGGCTACTGGGCGACGATGGCGACGCTGCTGATTCTGCAGCCATCGATCGCCGCGACCTGGCCGCGCAGCATCGAGCGCGCGGCGGGCAGCATCGTCGGCGGCGTGCTCGCGGCGGCGATCGGCTATGCGATTCATTCGCCGCTCGCCATCTCGCTCGTGGTGTTCCCGCTCGTCATGGCGACGATGGCGCTGCGCCCCGTCAGCTACAGCCTGTTCGTGCTGTTCCTGACGCCGGCCTTCGTGCTCGTCGCCGACTTCGCGACGCCCGGCGCCAACGAGTTGGCGTTCGCGCTGACGCGGCTCGGCAACAACGTGCTCGGCTGCGTGCTCGCGCTCCTCGCGACCTTCCTTTTGTGGCCGACGCGCGAGAAGCTCGACGTGCACGTCTTTCTCGGCGACGCGGTGCGCGCGAATCTGGCGTATCTGCGTGCGTCGCTGGAAGCGCCGCGGCACAGCGGCAAGGAGATCGAGCAATTGCGCCGCGCGGCCGGCCTCACCAGCAACAACGCGGAGGAAGCGATCGGCCGCGTGCGCCTCGAAAAGCTCGAAGACTCGATGGCCGATACGGTGACGATGACGGTGCTGAGTCTGCTGCGGCGCATGGCCGGCACCGCGACGCAGTTGCGCCTCACCGCCAACCGCCGCGACATGCATAGCGAACTCGACGAATGGGTCGCGGCGATGAGCGCGGCCATCGAGGCCGCGTTGAACCGGACCTTACGGCCGGTGCGGCTCGAGTTGCCCGCGCGCGAGCAGTTGACGTCGTTGGAGGCGGATGCGGTGGGCGAGCTGGCGCGCGTGCATCGGCTGCTGACCGAGAGGATGCGCGAGGCGAGGGGATAGCGCGGCTCAGCCCGGGTTATTCCCGTCCTCCGCCTCGGCATTCGCCACGACTTCCGGCAACACCGACTGCAGGGAAAGCATCCCCGCCGCCAGTGCGCGCTTGTGCGCGGGCGTGAGCCGCTTGACCCAATACTCGGCGCGCGACGCGCTCGACCGGTCCGCCAGCTCGAACGACGCCAGCACCCGCACCGGCTTGCGCGAGCGCGTATAGCGCGCGCCTGTGCCGCTCGCGTGTTTGTCGAAGCGGGCGGCGACATCGGTGGCGATGCCGGTATAGACGCTGCCGTCCGAACATTCGAGCAGATAGAGAAACCACGCCATAACCGCGCCGCTAGCCTTTGAACGGATTGTGATCGCGCAGCTCGTCCACGTACGCGTGGATGCTGTTCTTTTCGTTCTCGAGGAAATGGCCGACCGCATCGGCGAACGCCGGATGCGCAAGCCAATGCGTCGAGCGCGTGACCGTCGGCAGAAAGCCGCGCGCCATCTTGTGCTCGCCCTGCGCGCCGCCTTCGAATGCAGCGAGCTTTTCTTCGATGCAGAATTCGAGCGGCTGATAGTAAGCGGTCTCGAAGTGCAAACACGGCACGTGTTCGAGCGCACCCCAGTAGCGGCCGTACAGCGTGCCGCCGGTTTTCGCGTCGCGCTGATAGACCACGAGCGAACTCGCGATCGGTTTGCCCTCGTATTCGGCGATCACGAGCAGCAGATTCTCCGGCATCGACGCGCCGATCATGCGGAAAAAATCGAGGTTCAGATACGGACTCGAAAAATGCTCGCGATAAGTTTGCCGATAGCACTTGCTGAAGAAGCGCCAATCGGCATCCTTGATGTCTTCGCCTCGAATCCTGCGCATCGTGATGCCCGCCTCGCGTACCTTGCGACGTTCGGCGCGGATGTTCTTGCGCTTCTTCTGTTCGAGCGTCGAGAGGAAATCTTCGAAGTCGCGATAGCCGTCGTTGAGCCAGTGAAACTGCACGCCTTCGCGTTGCATCATGCCGATGTCGGTGAGCGCGTGGGCTTCACTTTGCGTCGGGAACAGCACATGCAGCGACGACACCTCGGCCTGCTCGGCGAACGCCATCAGCGTCGCCGCGAGATGGCGCAGCGCGTGGTCGCTTGCCGACAGCAGGCGGGTGCCCTGCACCGGCGTGAACGGCACCGCGCACAGCAGCTTCGGGTAGTAGGGCAGGCCATTGCGCTTGTACGCGTCGGCCCAGGCCCAGTCGAACACGTATTCGCCATACGAGTGCCCCTTCAGATACACGGGCGCCGCCGCCGCGAGCTTGCCCGTGCGCGCGTCGGTCAGCGTGACGAATTGCGGCGCCCAACCCGTGTCGGGGACCGCGCATTGCGTCGCGTTGAGCGCGCTCAGAAACTCGTGCCGCAAAAACGGCGTGGGCTGCGGCTGCGCCGCGAGAAGGGCGTTCCACTCGGCGGCGTCCACCTCGGAGGGCGATGCCAGAATGCCCGTGCGATAATCGATACGTTGCTGGTTCAATCTGCGTGACTGTTTGCAATGACCGGCGCGGCGCTGTGAAGACGAAGCGGCCGCGTCGTTGGTTAAGTTCGTTGATCCGGTGTATCCCATTCCGCCGAGCCATCGTGCCGCGGTACCCGCGAGCCGCGAAGGCTTGCCTGTCGATCCTGCCATGAAGACCCGAATCGCTCTTGCTCAAATCAATGTCACTGTCGGCGATTTCGCCGGCAACGTCGCGAAGATCGTCGCTGCCGCGCGTGCCGCGCATAGCGACGGTGCGAAGCTGCTGGTCGCGCCTGAACTCGCGCTGTCGGGTTACCCGCCCGAAGACCTGCTGCTGCGCCCCGCGTTTTATGCCGCGAGCGCGGCCGCGTTGGCCGATCTCGCTGCGCAATTGAAGCCGTTCACGGGATTGCATGTGATCGTCGGTCATCCGCTGCGCGACGTGACACACAACCTGGCGCACGGCCATGGTAATGCAAACGCGCCGATCGAGCGCGGCGCGCCGCCGGTCGATACGTTCAACGCGGCGTCGCTGATCGTCGACGGCGAAGTGCAGGGCACCTATCGCAAGCAGGATCTGCCGAACACCGAGGTGTTCGACGAGAAGCGCTACTTTGCATCTGACCCGCAGCCGTTCGTCTTCGAGCTTGACGGTGTGCGGTATGGCGTCGTGATCTGCGAGGACGTATGGCACGCCTCGGCCGCGCAGATGGCGAAGGCCGCGGGAGCCCAGGTGCTGCTGATTCCGAATGGCTCGCCGTATCACCTGAACAAGGAAGCGGTGCGCTTCGACATTCTGCGCGCGCGGATTCGCGAGACCGGCATCCCGATGGTGTACGTGAACATGGTCGGCGGCCAGGACGAACTCGTATTCGACGGCGGCTCGTTCGTGCTCGACGCTCAGGGCGAACTCGTCGCGAAGCTCGCTCAGTTCGAGGAGGCCACCGCTATCGTCGAGTTCGACAGCGGCACGCCGCTGCCGGCCGCGATCGCGCCGGAACAGTCGATCGAAGCGCAGGTGTACGCGGCGCTCGTCATGGGCGTGCGCGACTACATCGGCAAGAACGGTTTTCCTGGCGCTCTGATCGGTCTGTCGGGCGGCGTCGACTCGGCGCTCGTGCTGGCCGTTGCATGCGACGCGCTCGGCGCTGACAAGGTGCGCGCGGTGATGATGCCGTCGCGCTACACGGCCGACATCTCCACGACCGACGCCGCCGACATGGCGCGCCGTGTCGGCGTGCGCTACGACGAGATCGCGATCGCGCCGATGTTCGACGCGTTTCGCGGCTCGCTCGCCGAGGAGTTCGCGGGTTGCGCCGAAGATGCGACCGAAGAGAACATCCAGGCGCGTATTCGCGGCACGCTGCTGATGGCGCTGTCGAACAAGTTCGGCTCGATCGTGCTGACTACCGGCAACAAGAGCGAGATGGCGGTCGGCTACTGCACGCTGTACGGTGACATGGCCGGCGGCTTCGCGGTCATCAAGGACATCGCAAAGACGCTCGTATACCGCCTGTGCCGCTATCGCAACACGGCCACCACATTTGCGACCCGCGACGTGATTCCCGAGCGCATTCTGACGCGCGCGCCGTCGGCGGAGCTGCGCGAGAACCAGACCGACCAGGACAGCCTGCCCGAATACGAAGTTCTCGACGCGATCATGCGGATGTACATGGAAGAGGATCGTTCCCTCGCGGAGATCATCGCGGCGGGCTACGCGGTCGACGACGTAAAACGCGTCACGCGCCTGATCAAGATCAACGAGTACAAGCGTCGTCAGGCGCCGATCGGCATTCGCGTCACGCATCGCGCGTTCGGCCGCGACTGGCGTTATCCGATCACCTCGCGCTACACCGAACCGGTGGAGTGAAAAACGATACACGCGTGCGGATGCCGCAATGCGTCCGGCGCGGCGTAGAATAAAAATCATCCTTCTCTTTTCCACACTCCCCATCAAGAGACGAGGTTCGCCATGAAGCGCATCACTGCAGTCATCAAACCGTTCAAACTCGACGAAGTGCGCGAGGCGCTCGCGGAAGTCGGCCTCACCGGCCTGACCGTGACGGAGGTCAAGGGCTTCGGCCGCCAGAAAGGGCATACCGAGCTCTATCGTGGTGCAGAGTATGTGGTCGACTTTCTGCCGAAAGTGAAGATCGAAGTCGTGGTCGCGGACAGCCAGTGCGATCAGGTGATCGACGCGATCATCGGCGCGGCGCGGACCGGCAAGATCGGCGACGGCAAGATCTTCGTCGCCGACGTCGAACGCGTGATCCGTATCCGCACCGGCGAAGAGAACGAAGCAGCGGTGTAGATCGGCGCTTCCTCGCACCGGCCCGGTGCGTGCAATGACTCAAAATTGCGCGCCCAATAAAAAAAGGTGCAATACCCTTGCGGATATTGCACCGATACGCGCCTCTCGCAGCAGCGTGAAAAACGATTCTCTTTGAGAAACTTGCGTTACACCCCGAGGGCACGACCCTCGGGGCGCATCGTTCGATCAGAACGAGTGCTGGATACCTGCGTACACGCCGGTTTGACCCTTGCCTTGCAGCGGGTTGTCCGTAGCAGCAGAGAAGCCCGGGTCGTTCGCATTCAGACCGAAGTTAGCCGTACGGCTGTTCGACACCCCTGCAATCTGGATGTCCAGCAGCGTGCGCTTGGACAGGTTGTACGAACCGCCGATCGTGTAGATCGTCGCATTGCCCGCGCCGTTGTTGCCGTTCACATGGTAGACCGCTGCGATCAGCGCGGCTGCCGGCGTTGCTTGCCAGGTCACACCACCCCATTCGTGATCGAGCGTGGTCGGCTCGCCCGGTCTGACGCCCGTTGCACCTGCCGTACGGATCGCCTGGTAAGCGGCCTGAACCTTGAACTGACCGAGGAACACGTTCACGAGCGCCGAGTATTCACGCGACGCAGCGAATGCGCCGGCGTTCGTCGGGTTACTCAACGAATTGATACCGTTGTTGGCGACCGGACCACCCCACAACTGGCCGTTTGCCGGGTTGCGGATTTCGTCATAGATACCGCGGACCTGGAACAACGAGCTCGTGTAGGTGACCTGCGCGCCAGCCTCGCGACCTTGCGGGGTCGTGCCGTTGCCGTTCCAGTTCGTGGAATTCGACAGCGCGTATTGGCCGTAGAAGTCAAAGCCTGCGAACTTCGGCGACTGGTACGCGAAGTTGTTGCTCGATTGCGGCCAGTTGCGGCCACGCACCAGCGATGCCGACGACCAGTTCGATTGACCGAACGGGTCGAAGTCCCACACGCCGTTCGAGATGAAGAGCATACGGCCCATCGTGAACGTACCGTACTGCGGGTTCGACAAACCGATCGTTGCCCAGCGATTGAAGAGACCGCCGCCGCCAGGACCCGCGCCCGTCATCGTGTTGAACGAGCCTTCCAACTGGAACAGGACCTTGTTGCCGGCGCCGATGTCCTCGACACCCTTCATGCCCCACAGGCTGGTACCCCAGTCGCCGCTTTCCGCTCTCCAGCGACTCGTGGTATTGGTGGCGGCGCCGTTGGCGTTGGGATTGTTCGGACTCGGAACACCCGACATGTATTCGATGCCCGCATCGAGGCGGCCATACAGCGTGACGCTGCTTTGAGCGTGAGCAACAACGCCGGCCGACATCAGCGCAGCGGCGAGCAAAGCTTTCTTCATCTTCTCCTCCATACCCTGTCAAAAAAAGAAACCCAGTACTGCGAGTGGTGTTCGGACGCGATCAACGCCGAACAGAAAGCGGTACCAGGGGAGAACGGCGGCGGATAGGGCCTCCTGTCATGACGTGCAGCGTCGAGCCGTCTTTGTGTCATGCCGATCCCTCGCCGACCGGTTCTCCTCTGTTTGAAGTGAAACTACTTTTAATCAACTTTCTTTTGCTACTTTGGTTACTAATTTATCAAAAATAACTTTAACTGGGAGAAGAAATTAGTACCGGCCATAAGGGGTGTCGCCAAATTGCAATACGAATGTGGGCCGAGACCCGCAGCGACCTCCGTGTAAAGCGCGCGAAGCCTTGTCCGGTAAGGTATTCCGGGCTTGGAAGGGGGCGTACTAAGGATTGCCACTATTGACGTTTTTAAAGTGGCAGGTTAGGGCGGTCAAAGTGGTCCAAAATGGCCGCCCTGGCGGGGTTTCGGCGCTTTTTCGTCGTTCGAATAGCCGAAAGGAGGGAGATGATAACAATAAAAAAGGCGCTCGTAAGCGCCTTGTAAAACTACTCCGACTACATTTCAGATGCGATTCGCATCATAAACAGTCGAGGTTAATCTTATTATTTGAGACTACCCGACAGGAATTGCTTCAAACGTTCGCTCCTCGTGTTCCGGAACACTTCGTCAGGATGGCCTTCTTCCTCGACGCGGCCCTGATGCAGGAACATCACATGATTCGACACGTTGCGCGCGAAGCCCATTTCGTGCGTCACGACGATCATCGTGCGGCCTTCCTCGGCGAGCTTCTGCATCACCTTCAGCACTTCGCCGACGAGCTCCGGGTCGAGCGCGGAGGTCGGTTCGTCGAACAGCATCACGTCGGGATGCATCGCCAGAGCCCGCGCAATCGCGACGCGCTGCTGCTGGCCGCCCGACAGATGCGACGGGTACTGCTTCTCGAGACGCGGCGCGAGACCGACCTTCTCGAGATATTCGCGCGCGCGGTCCTCGGCCTCCTTGCGCTTCAAACCGAGCACGTGCACCGGCGCCTCGATGATGTTCTCGAGCACGTTCATGTGCGACCACAGATTGAAATGCTGGAACACCATCGAGAGCTTCGTGCGCACGCGCTGCAACTGCTTCGGGTCCGACACGCGCAACGCGCCGTCCTTGGCGGTCTGCGTGCGCACTTCCTCGCCGTCCACGACAATGCGCCCCGCGTTCGGCTGTTCGAGAAAGTTGATGCAGCGGAGCATCGTGCTCTTGCCCGAGCCGGACGAACCGATCACACTGATCACGTCGCCGGCATTGGCTTTCAGCGACACGCCCTTGAGGACTTCGTTGTCGCCGTACTTTTTGTGAAGCTCGTCGACGAAGAGCTTCTGCTTCTTGGAATTCATCAGGATCCTTAACGAGCTTGCTTGTCCAGGGACGCGCAGTTACTTGCCTTGCGGCCGCAGGTAAGCGAGCCAGCGACGCTCGGCGCGGCGGAACAGCCACACGAGCGCGAAAGAAATACACAGATACAGCAGCGCGGCGATGCCGAACGCGTTGAACGACTGATACGTCGCGGAGTTCACGTCGCGGGCGATCTTCAGGATGTCCGGCACCGTGGCCGTGAACGCGACGGTGGTCGCGTGCAGCATCAGGATCACTTCATTGCTGTAGTAGGGCAGTGCGCGGCGCAGCGCCGACGGCAGAATGACGCGCCGGTACAGCGTGAACGACGACATGCCGTACGCGCGCGCCGCTTCGATCTCCCCATAAGGCGTCGCCTTGATCGCGCCCGCGAAGATCTCGGTCGTGTAGGCGCAGGTGTTGAGCGTGAACGCGAGCAGCGTGCAATTCATGCCGTCGCGGAAAAACGCGTTGGTCAGCTCGTTGTTGCGGATGATCTCGAGACTGTAAAGACCCGTGTAGCACAGCAGCAACTGCACATAGAGCGGTGTGCCGCGGAAGATATACGTATACAGCCACACGAGGCCCGCGAGCCATTTCTTCTTCGATACGCGTGCGACCGCGAGCGGCACCGACAGGCAGAAGCCGAGGCCGATCGACACGACCAGTAGCCACAACGTGATGGCGACGCCGGTGAAGCGGTAGCCGTCGCTGAAGAGATAGTTACGCCAATATTGCTGAATGATCTCGATCATAGATCCGCCTTTCGCACGCCGGTCGAGTAACGCTTTTCGAGGTACATCAGCACGAAGTTCGACACTGTGGTGATGAGGAGATAGATCGCTCCCGCGAGCAGGGTGAAGAAGAAGAATCGCAGCGTGCCTTTGCCGGCATCCTGCGAAGCCTTGACGACGTCGGCGAGACCGATGATCGACACGAGCGCGGTTGCCTTGACCATCACCTGCCAGTTATTGCCGATGCCAGGCAGCGCGAAGCGCATCATCTGCGGGAACATCACGCGCGAGAACACCTGCCAGCTCGTCATGCCGTAGGCCGCGCCCGCTTCGAGCTGACCGCGAGGGACCGCGAGAAACGCGCCGCGGAACGTCTCGGTGAAGTACGCGCCATAGATGAAGCCGAGCACGGCGACGCCGGCCACGAACGGGTCGATGTCGATCTGGTTCCAGCCGAACGCATCCGTCAGGTTGTTGAGCCAGATCTGAATGCTATAGAACAGCAGCAGCATCAGCACGAGATCGGGCACGCCGCGCACGAGCGTGGTGTACACGGTGCCGATGCCGTTCGAGAGGCGGTTCTTCGACAATTTCGCCGCCGCGCCGAGCAGGCCGAGCACGAAAGCGAGCACGAGCGAGAACACCGCCAGCTTGACGGTTTGCCAGGTGCCGCTGAGAAGCAGCGGGCCGTAGCCTTGGAGGAGCATAGGTAGTCCTTGACGATGCGCTCTTCGCGCGCCGCGAAAGACGCGGCCCGCGTTGCGCCGCGTTTGGGGCGAGCGGTTTCGCCCGTGATTCGCGGCGCACAGCGTGCCGCTGTGCAAATCATGCTGCAGAAACGTGGGCGCTCCTGCAGCGCGCTTTTCGGGACTTGCGTCCCGGTTTGTTTTGAATCTACTGCCGGGTGCTCATACTGACACTGTGACTGCCGCCGGCCTGCGCCGGCTTGCTACTGCGTATCGTGCCTGTTTCGTTCAACGCCCAGGATAAATATCGAAGTCGAAGTAGTGTTTTTCGAGCTTTTTGAACGTGCCGTCCTGATGAACCTCGGCCAGCGCCTGGTTGAACTTCGCTTTCAGATCGGTATCGCCCTTGCGCAGACCGATCGCGGTGCCTTCACCGATCGTCTTCGGATCGTTCACTTCCGGACCGGCCCAGGCGAAGCCCTTGCCACGCGGGGTCTTCAGAAAGCCGACGTCGGCCTGCACTTCATCCTGCAGCGCGGCATCGAGGCGGCCCGACGTGAGATCCGCATACACCTGGTCCTGATTCTGGTACGACACGACGATCACGCCTTTCGGTTCCCACCAGGCCTTCGCATACTGCTCCTGCGTCGAACCCTGCTCGACGCCGACGTGCTTGCCTTTCAGCGATTCAGGGGCGGGCAGAAGCGGCGAACCGGTCTTCGCGATCATGCGCGCGGGCGCGTCGAACAGCTTGTCGGAGAAGTCGATCTGCTCGCGCCGCTGGTCGGTGACACTGAGCGAGGAAATGATCGCGTCGAACTTGCGTGCCTTCAGCGCCGGAATGATGCCGTCGAGATCCTGCGCGACCCATACGCACTTCACGTTCATCTTCGCGCACAGCGCGCGAGTCAAGTCGGCATCGAAACCGACGATGCTGCCGTCAGGCGCCTTCGATTCGAAGGGCGGATAACTGGCGTCGACCCCGATGCGCACCGTTTTCCATTCCTTCGCCATCACTCCGGTGGCCATGACTGCCAGAGCCACGCACAGTGCGAACTTCTTCATAATTCTCCTGAATCAAACTGATCGTCGCGATGATTCGACTCGACGCGCGCCGGCCCAAGGCCGACGGTCGCTATTCTAGGCGGTCAAAATTGCCGTGCCGCCGGGATGTCGCCGCGCTCTCGTCGTCCTTCGCGGGCGATTCGTTCGGCACGGCGCGGTGATCCGGCGCGTTCGGTGCTTATCGGGTGCGCCTTGCCAGGGTGCAGCGCGAGCCGAAGCCCCGCCGCGCGGTGCTTGCCGCCATCCCGGCGAGGGCTGCCGGAGTGTCCCGAAGGTCCCGCGGGACGTCCACGCGTCTTAAAAAGCGCGGTATTTTACCCGAAGAGCGGCAAGGTGCCAGTGCTGGACGGCAGCGAGCGACAAGTCGCCGCGTACGGCGTGCCGCGTGAGCGACGCCGGTGCGGTTTTCCCGGCGCCGGACTCGACAGTCGCGCCGCGCCCGATTGCTTGCATCGATGGAACGCTCCGGTGCGGCCGCGCACGATTGTTAAGTGGCCGCGCAGCCTCTACATTGCCGGCATCGCTCTGATTGAACAGTTACCGGGAGACTCCCCATGATCGAGATTCGCCGCTCCGAAGAACGCGGCCACGCCAACCACGGCTGGCTCGACTCTTACCACAGCTTCTCGTTTGCCGATTACCGTGACCCGCAGCACGTGCATTTCGGGCCGCTGCGGGTGATCAACGAGGACCGTATCGCCGGCGGCGAGGGTTTCGGCACCCACGGTCATCGCGACATGGAGATCGTCACATATGTGCTCCAAGGCGCGCTCGCGCACCGTGACAGTATGGGCAACGGCTCGACGATCCGTCCCGGCGACGTGCAGCGCATGAGCGCCGGCACTGGCGTGCAGCATAGCGAGTTCAACGCGTCGCGCGACGAACTCGTGCACCTGCTGCAGATCTGGATCATTCCGCGCCGCGCGGGCGACCAACCCGGCTACGAGGAAAAGCGGTTCGACGCCGACAGCAAGCGCGGCCGCCTGCGCGTGATCGCCTCGCCCGATGGCCGCGACGGCTCGGTGACGATCCACGCGGACGCGTCGATCTACGCGGGCCTGTTCGACGGGGCCGAACACGCATCGTTCGCGCTGCCCGCGGGACGGCTCGCCTATCTGCACGTTGCGCGCGGCACGCTAAACGTGAACGGTACGGTGCTCGGGGCGGGCGATGCCGCGAAGCTCAGCGACGTCGACGCGGTCACGCTCGAAAAAGGAGAGAACGCCGAAGTGTTGCTGTTCGACCTCGGTCTGTTGAACGGCTGATTCGCATGGCCCGCGCGTAAAGCTGCGAACAGCGCCCAACGAAAACGCCACGGAAAACCTCTTCCGTGGCGTTTTTCCACTTGCGGGGCATCCTCCCTGTCCCGCCTCGCGGATGCGCTGCGCCGCTTACTGAGTGGCGGCCGGAGCCGAGGCCGCACCGTTCTGATGCTCCCAGCGCTCGCGCATCTTCTCGTGACGCTGCTCCATTCGCGCGAAGCGCTTCTTGAGGGCGGTGCTGACGGTGGTCTTCTGCTGGTCGTTCAGGCCGTTATAGAACTTGAGCCAGGCGTCGGTGGTTTGCTGACGCAGTTGCGCGTCCTTCTGCTCGATCTGCTGATGCGTTGCAGCCATTGCGTTCAAATCGAGGATCGGCTGCTGCTGCGCGGCCTTGAACTGGTCGCGAGCCTGCTCGTGGTTGGCGCGCATCGCTTCGCGGTTCTGCTTCATCGTGTCGAGCGCGTTTTGCCATAGCTTTTCCTGATCCGCGTTCAGCTTCAACTGGTCGTGGAGTTGGGTCAGTTCCTGCATGAAGTGGCCGTGCCAGCCGCCGGGGCCGCCGTGGGTGGGTTGAGCGGCATAAGCGGCGCCTGCCCCGATGGCGAGAGCGGTTACGGCAACGGCGAGAACGCGCGACGTCTTTTTGGTGGACATATGAGGCTCCTTGTAATGGAATAGCCGACGATGCAACCGGTCGTGGGATCGCCTGCACTCGGTAAGCCACAGCGTAGAGAACCGCACTGGCCGCTGTGTTACGCGTCGCGTCGTGGCGATTACCAGCAATTACGTGTGCCTTTCACGGTAACACCCAGTAACCCTTGAGGCGGTTCGGAAAACCAAAACCCTTTCTACCGCGCGTTAAACTTCATTCCATGGCTACTCAAATCCTGGTCGTCGACGACGACGTCGAACTTCGCGATCTGTTGCGCGACTATCTCGCCCGTCAGGGCATCGAAGTATCGGTGCTGCACGACGCGGGCTCGCTCGAACGGCGCCTCGAACGCGAGCGCCCCGACCTCATCGTGCTGGACCTGATGATGCCGGGCGTGGACGGTCTCACCGCGCTGCGCAAGCTGCGCGCGTCGGGCGACGATATCCCAGTCATCATGCTGACCGCGCGCGCGGACGACGTCGACCGTATCGTCGGTCTTGAACTCGGCGCGGACGACTACCTCGGCAAGCCGTTCAATCCGCGCGAATTGCTCGCGCGCGTGCAGGCGGTGCTGCGCCGCCGCCGCACGCTGCCGTCGGCGGCGGCGCCAGAGCAGCGCGAGCCGTTCAGCTTCGGCCGCTTCACGCTGGATTTCCACTCACGCACGCTGCATCTCGAAGACAAGCCGCTCACGCTGTCGGGCAGCGAGTTCGCGCTACTGAAGATTTTCGTCAATCACCCCATGCGCACGCTCACGCGCGAGCGCCTGCTGGAACTGCTGCACGGTCCCGAGTACGACGGCACCGACCGCGGCATCGACGTGCAGGTGTGGCGCCTGCGCCGCATCCTCGAGACCGACCCGTCCACGCCGCGCTTCATCCATACGGTGCGCGGCCGCGGTTACGTGTTCGTGCCGGACGGCGAGCAGCATGCGTCGGCCCATTGATTCGCTGTTCGGGCGGCTCGCGCTGCTCGTCGTCGCGGTGCTGATGCTGTCGCATTTCGCGTGGTATGGGCTAATGCGCCTCGAACGCACGCAACTGCAAACGCGCTACGCGGTCGAGGAAGCGACCTTTCTCGTCGACGCGGTGCGTCAGCACGTCGCCCGCACACCGGATCAACCGTTGCCGTCTCGCGTGAAACTCGTCGACCCGGCGAGCCCGGACGTGCCGGCGGTCAACCCGAACATGCCGGCATCGCTCGAGCATTTCGTCGAGGACGTGCGCGACCGCATGCCGGCCGGCACCCAGGTGCGCGTCGGCTCGCCGGGCGGTCCGCCCATGCTGTGGGTGCGCGCCACGACCGACCAGAACTGGATCGTGGTGCCGGCGCAGCCGTTGCGCATGCCGCGCTCGCTCGACCGCACGGTGCTATGGCTCGCCATCATCTTCTCTTTCGCGGTAATGGCGGCACTGTTCGCCGCGTGGGCGTTGCAGCAGCCGCTGCGCTCGCTCGCGCAGGCGGTCACACGCTTCGGTCGCGGGCTGCCGGTGCCGCCGGTGCCCGAGCGCGGCCCGCGCGAACTGCGGCAACTCACGCACGGTTTCAATCAGATGGTGCAGGAAGTCGGGCGCACCGAGCACGATCGCGCCGTGATGCTGGCCGGTGTGGCGCACGATCTGAAGACGCCGCTCGCGCGGCTGCGGCTGCGCGCCGAAATGATGGACGACGCGAAGACGCGCGACGGCGTCGTGCGCGACGTCGATTCGATGACGCATATCGTCGAGCAGTTCCTGGTGTTCGCGCACGACGGCGCGGACCGCAGCGAACCCGTGGAAGTGGATGCGCAGTGCGAGCGTGTCGTGCGCAGCTACAGGGCGGTCGCGGCCGGCGCGCCGACCGTGCAGACGGAACTGAACGCGGGGCCGTCGTTTGTGTTGCCCGCCGCCACGCTCGACCGGATCCTGTCGAACCTGCTCGACAACGCGCATGCGTATGGCGCGCCGCCGGTGGTCGTCGCGACCGCGCGCACGCCCCAGGGTTTTACGCTATCCATTAGCGACAACGGTCACGGCATCGCCGCGCAGGATCTGATCAACGCGAGCCGGCCGTTCGTGCGGCTCGATCCGGCTCGCGGCGGCAACGGCCATAGCGGACTGGGTCTGGCAATCGTCGAGCGGCTCGTGCGGCGCGCAGGCGGTGAATGGGAGATCGGCAATTACGGCGGCCGCGGCTTGCGGGTATTGATGAGTTTTCCGTTCGAAGTGCTGCCGAGGGTTGCGGCGGCTTCGGAAAGCGCCTGGTAGTACGGGGTATTCGAGTCGCGATGCGGGCACGGGGCGTCGGCATCGCGAGCGGGGAGAGATCAGTCCGAAAACAGCGTATTCAACGCATTCGCCGTTTCGCTATCCACGGTATTCCACGTCACCGATTCCGCCTCGAAAATGTAGTGCGTCGTATATTTGCCGAGACGCGCGAGTATTTCCTCCTGAATCAGTTCCGGCGCGACCTCCAGTTTCAGATACCACGCGGTCGACGACAGACGCGTCTGGAACGCGCCGTATTCAGCGAGCAGATTGTCGAATGCATCTGCGTCCTGATCGCGACAGACGATCACCAGATTTCCCTTCATGCGAATCTCCCGTTAGAGCGATAGTGGCAATCCAATCCTGGATCGATGATACCTGCTTCGTTGCGGGAGGCTCGGCGTCGTTTCGGCGCGGGCCGGATGCCGGCATGAGTTGGCTGAACGGCAGAGTATTAGCAACGCGTCGCGTACCGTGGCGAGCGTCGGGGCCTCACAAGGCATTGAGCGCCGTGCGCGTGGGCGGCGCGGTATCGTCGGGCGGCAGTGCCTCGGTGCGATCGCGCCCGCCGGTCTTCGCCGCGTACAGCGCGGTATCGGCGCGGCTCATGATGCGCTCGGGCAGATCGTCGGGCGACAGTTCGGTGATGCCGATGCTCACGCTCAGTTCCACCGATGGCGGCAGCCTCGGCGAGGGCACCGCCTTCAACCGCAGCCGCAGACGCTCGACCACCTCGCGCCCCGCCGTGAGATTGGTGGCCGGCAGCAGCAGGCCGAACTCCTCGCCGCCGAGCCGGCCGATCGCGTCGGAGACGCGCAGCTCCGCGCGGCAAGTATCGACGAAATGTTCGAGCGCGCGGTCGCCGGCGGCATGGCCGAAGCGGTCGTTGATCTGCTTGAAGTGATCGAGATCGGCGATCGCCATGCACAGCGGCTCGCGGCCCGCATGCGCGCGATCGATCTCGTGGCGCAGCAGATCGAGGAAATAGCGCCGCGACAGCGCGCCAGTCAGCGAATCTTGCCGCGCTTCCGCCGAAAGCAGGGTATTGGCCGACTGCAACTGCTCAGCGAGGTCGCGTGTCGCGCGGTGGTGACGCCGCTCGCGCACGTAGGATACGGTGATCACCCACGCGAGCGCGACGGTGCCGGCCAGCGTCAGAAACACGAGCAGATGGTCGCGCTTGTGGTTGCGCAGCAGCTCCGGCCACGCCGCGAGCGGATCGACCAGGTGCGCGGAGAGCCCCGAGTTCAGGCCGCCGCGGTTCTGATAGAGCGCAGGGACCGGCTGTTCGATCATCCCGAACAACTGCGCGGCGGCCGCCGCCGGCACCCACGGCGCCTGCTCGCGCATCTGCGTGTCTTCGAGGATCAGCATGTCGGGAAACGTCTCGCGGCGGTACATGATGCGCCGCTCGGCGGGGCTCATCTGCGTGACGCGCGAGTGCGGCAGCACATGGCCTTCGAGCGCGCTGTTGTGCGCCATGATGATGACGCCGTTGTCGTCGGAGACGAAGGTGCCCGCGTGCGCGACCCAGTGGCGCAAGCGCGCGATGCCGACCTTCGCGACCACCGCGCCGACGAGGAGCCCCTTCGAATAGACCGGTGCGGCAATGAAGATGCCCGGCTCGCCGGTCGTGTGACCGACGCCGTAGGCCTCGGAGAACGCGCCGAGTAGCGCGTTGGTCAGATAGCCGCGAGCCCGCATGTCCACCCCGACGAACGATTGCTGCGCGCCGTCCGGGCCCGACATCGAACTGCTCGACGCGACGCAGATGCCGTTCGCGTTGACGATCCAGACCTGATCGAGCCCGGAGAAGCCCTGCGCTTCGTGCAGGAACCTGCTGACCGCGGCCATCTTCGGGTCCTTCAGCAAGGCTGCACGCAGTGCGGGTTCCGCCGCCTCGCTGTTCGCGGCATAATTCTGCGATTGCGCCAGGGCGCGCTGGACCAGGTCCATTTCGGCCATGGTTGCGGGGATGGCGCGGGACATCGCGAGGTCGCTGGCAATCACTTCCGCCATGTTGTCGACGATCGACGTGGACATTTGCCGCTGGGTGCGCAACGCCGCGTCCAGCTCTTGCTGTACCATCCGGTCCGCGACCATGCCAGCCACGAACCAGCACACCAGTACGATCAGCACGAAGCTGACCGGCCCGGCTACCTGGCGCAAGGTTGTCCTGTTCATCGACCCTCTGATCCGTCTGGCAGTTACATGCAACTTGCTCGTTTGTGGCAGCGCACTTGCGCTGTGCCGGTGCCCGCGTCGGCCGCGGTTTCGTCCCGTCAAAAGCGACATGAGTTGCGCCGCCGCCGCGGCCCGGGATGAACCGCTGATAAACAGGTACGCGGACTTCCGATTTTAACCGTCGTGGAGCCCGACGCCACCGTTATTGCTGGGATGCCCCCTGCATATGCCGCGCCGATCAGGTTATTAACGGCAGCCGCGCCGCATTCTTGATATCTTTCCGGCCTTCCTGGCGATGGAATGCTGGAGCAACGATGGCCGATGCGGCGGCTGATGTGGCTTGCGCGCCACGCCGTGAGACGGCCACGCGACGTGTCACGCTGAAGTACGCAGGAGCAAGGTACAGTGCGGCGCGGCGACTTGAACCGTGGCTTGCTGAAGGTTTACGCCACGGCCTCGCGGTGCTGGATGGCGATTCGCGCCTGAAGGTTGTGCCTGAAACATAGGATGGTGTAGTGTCGTGCCGTCCAAAACGAGGAAAGCCCGCCAGCCCTCGGGCGGCGCCCGCGGCGACAGGAGTTCGGCGTAATGGTTATGGTCATGGGTGACGCGTCCACGAACATGCCGTTGCCGGCCCACGAGTCTCCAACGCTAACGATTTAACACGCACGCGCGTTTTGCCATGCCTGATTTCCGCTTTCCGGACCGACCCACAGCCCGCCGTGCGGTAGCCGCGGCCTCCTTCGAGCGTTCGAACGCCTGTCTCAAGGGGGAGGGCATCTGATGGATTTCAGTTTCGACCTGAAGCGCACCGCCAATGCCTCGGCGTGGCGCGTACTGCCCAATCGCTGGGACTTCGTCGCGTTTCCGCTGATCATCTGTCTGATCGCGATGGCGTCGATCGGTTTTCACGAGACGCTCGCGCCGATGTCGACGTTGAAGACGCAGGCGATCTCGCTCGATCCGGCCAACCTGCCCGAGTACGCGATGCGCACCACGCTGCGCATGCTCGCGGCGATGGTCGCGTCGCTGATCTTCACGCTCGTGTACGGCACGCTCGCCGCCAAGAGCCGCCGCGCCGGGCTGGTGCTGGTGCCGATTCTCGACATCCTGCAGTCGGTGCCGGTGCTCGGCTACATCTCGTTTACGGTCACGTTCTTCCTCGCGCTGTTCCCGGGCCGCGTGCTCGGCGCCGAGCTCGCCGCGATCTTCGCGATCTTCACGAGCCAGGCGTGGAACATGACGTTCAGCTTCTATCAGTCGCTGCGCACGGTGCCGCGCGATCTCGACGAGGTGTCGCGCGGCTTTCATCTGACCTCATGGCAGCGCTTCTGGAAGCTCGAAGTGCCGTTCTCGATGCCGGGCCTGATCTGGAACATGATGATGTCGATGTCGGGCGGCTGGTTCTTCGTCGTGGCCTCCGAAGCGATTACGGTCGGCAACAACACGATTACGCTGCCGGGCATCGGCGCCTATCTGGCGCAAGCGATCAGCGACCAGAACCTGCACGCGATCGGCTGGGTGATCCTCGCGATGACGGTCGTGATTCTGGCCTACGACCAGTTGCTGTTCCGTCCGCTCGTCGCGTGGGCCGACAAGTTCCGCATGGAGTTCACGAGTTCGGGCAACGCCCCGGAATCGTGGCTGCTCGACCTGATCCGCCGCACGCGGCTGATTCACCGGCTGCTCGTGCCGCTCGGCTGGATGTTCGCGCGTGCGGCTCGCGTGCGCTTCCAGCTGCCGGCGTTTAGCGCGCCGCGCTTTCACATTCCGCAGAGCGAGAAGAGCTCGAAGCTCGGCGACATCATCTGGGCGGCAATCGTGCTGCTCGCCACGCTGTACGTGGTGTACCGCGTGTTCCTGTATGTGCGCACCGGCGTGACGCTCGACGAGGTCGGTCACGTGTTCGTGCTCGGGCTGATCACGCTGCTGCGCGTGGTGGTGCTGATCGCGCTCGCTTCCGTGATCTGGGTGCCGATCGGCGTGCTGATCGGCCTGCGGCCGGCGCTCGCGGAAAAGGTCCAGCCGCTCGCGCAGTTCCTCGCCGCGTTCCCGGCGAACCTGCTGTTCCCGGTGTTCGTGATCGTGATCGTGCGCTTTCACCTGAACCCGGACATCTGGCTGTCGCCGCTGATCGTGCTCGGTACGCAGTGGTATATCCTGTTCAACGTGATCGCGGGTGCAAGCTCGTATCCGAACGACTACCGCGAGGCGGCCACCAATTTCCACATCCGCGGCTGGCAGTGGTGGCGTCAGGTCATGTTGCCGGGCATCTTCCCGTACTACGTCACCGGCGCGATCACGGCGTCGGGCGGTGCCTGGAACGCGAGCATCGTGTCCGAGTTCGTGCAGTGGGGCGATACCAGGGTCGCCGCGCATGGTCTCGGCGCCTATATCGCGCAGACCACCGCCGCGGGGGATTTTCCGAAGATCATCGTGGGCATTGCCGTGATGTCCCTGTTCGTGACCCTGTTCAACCGTCTGCTGTGGCGTCCGATGTACGCCTACGCCGAAGGCAAGCTCCGCCTAGATTGAGAAATGAAGGCTTAACGCGATGCAAAATCCTAAAGCTGCTATGACCGCCGCGCCGATCCAGACGCCGCCGAAGCCCCCGCGCCTCGGCGAGGAAATCCTGCGCGTCAAGGACGTGTGCCGCGGCTTCAACAAGACGCAGGGCGAGCTGCTCGTCCTCGACGACGCGAACCTGTCGCTGCGCGAAGGCGAGATCGTCGGATTGCTCGGCCGCTCGGGCTCGGGCAAGTCCACGCTGTTGCGCATCATCGCCGGCCTGATCGAGCCGACCGACGGTGAAGTCACGTATATGGGCAAGCCGCTCACTGGTCCGGCGAAGGGTGTCGCGATGGTGTTCCAGACCTTCGCGCTGTTTCCGTGGCTGACCGTGCTGCAGAACGTGGAGGCGGGTCTCGAGGCGCAAGGCGTCGGCGCGAGCGAGCGGCGCACGCGCGCGCTCGCGGCGATCGACCTGATCGGTCTGGACGGCTTCGAAAACGCCTATCCGCGCGAACTGTCGGGCGGCATGCGCCAGCGCGTCGGCTTTGCGCGCGCGCTCGTCGTCGATCCGACGCTGCTGCTGATGGACGAGCCGTTCTCCGCGCTCGACGTGCTGACCGCCGAAACGCTGCGTACCGACCTGCTCGATCTGTGGACGCAGGGCCGCATGCCGATCAAGGCGGTGCTGATCGTCACCCACAACATCGAGGAAGCGGTGTTCATGTGCGACCGCATTCTGGTGCTGTCGTCGAACCCGGGCCGCGTGATCGCCGAGATCAAGGTGCCGTTCAAGCATCCGCGCAACCGTCTGGACCCGGCGTTCCGCCGCCTCGTCGACGAGATCTACGCGAAGATGACCGCGCGTCAGACCGACGAAAAGACGCGGAAGGGGCTCGAGCTGGGCAGCTGGCTGCCGCACGTGTCGACCAACCTGATGGCCGGTCTGATCGAGACGCTTGCCGCCGCGCCATATCACGGCCGCGCGGACATGCCGGAAATCGCGCGCTCGTTGCATCTGGAAGTGGACGATCTGTTCCCGATCGCCGAAGTGCTGCAGCACCTTGGTTTCGCCGACGTGCGCGAGGGCGATATTTTCCTGACGCCGCCGGCGCGCGTGTTCTCCGAGTTCGGCACGCAGGAACGGAAGATGATGTTCGCCGAGCATCTGCTGCGGCACGTGCCGCTCGCGGCGCGGATCAAGAAGGTGCTGAACGAGCGGCCCGGACATCGCGCGCCGCGTGTGCGCTTCGAGCAGGAACTCGAAGACTTCCTGTCGGACAGCGCAGCGGAAGAAACGCTCGACGCGGTCATCAACTGGGGCCGTTACGGCGAAATCTTTTCGTATAACGACCAGACCGAGATCTTCAGTCTCGAAGACGTCGAGGCCTGAGCCTCGTCCAGCGTTCGCAATAGCGTCGGGCGCTTCACACAAGGGAGCGGCGGGTCCGGATCGGACCCGCCGCTTTTTCATTGCCGAGGGTCATTGCAGATTGCCCCAGCGGGCGACCGCCGGTTCGGCCGTCGCCCATTTCCAGCCTTTGTCCTGCTGGCACGCGCTCGCGAAGAACCACATGGCGGGCGCGTTCGGGCCGTCGCCGTCCTGTACCGAAAACACGAATTCCTTGCACAGCGCGAGCGCCGAGCCGAACGCGCGAGTCACCCGCACCTGGCCGTGGCCGTTCTCGATCGGCAACGTATGCTTGACCGACCACGGTTTCGTTTCGCCGACCGGCATCGTGCCGACCAGCGTCGCCATCAGATCCTGCTGGTCCTGGTGCATGCTGCGCATGTAGCGCGCGACTGCTTCGTCGGTCGCGGCCTGTACAGCGACGCCGACGCCGAGCGCGACGGCCGGGTTACTGGTCACGATGCCCGACGCGACACCCGCTGCCGCGCCGCTTGCCGCGCCGATCGACGAGCAGCCGCTCCCGAGCAGGACCGCGCCGACGCATAACGCGCCGGCCGCGAAGAGCCGCAGCCGGTCAGGCAGCGGAACGCCGGATGAGCATGCCCTCATTGCAGTGCGCCCCAACGCTCGGTGGCGGGTTCCGCTGATGCCCAACGCCAGTTCTGACCATCACGGCACACTGATGCGATGAAGAACGCGCTGCTCGCGGGTTTGTCGCGCGTGGCGTTCTGATCGACGGAAAAGACGATCTCCTTGCAGTCGAGCGCGCCGGTGCTGATCAGACGGCTGACGGTCACGCGGCCGTGCTCGTCGTCTTCGATGGGGAATGAATGGGTGATGCTCCACGGGGCGACCGCGCCGATTTCGAGGGGACCGGCTGCCTGCGCGATGCTGTTCTGGGTATTCGTGTGGACCACGCGCTCCGAGTACTGCACCCCGGCGCGCGCCGCGGCGACCGCGCCAAGACCGATACCGGTCGCGACCGCCGCATTGCTGGTGACCTTGTTGGCGACCGCGGCACCCGCGACACCGGCGCCCGCGACCGCACCTTCCGAGTACAACGAACTACAGCCGCTCAACGTCGACGAAACCGCCAGCGCCAGCGCCAGCGCGATCAGCGCGATTGCGTGAGGGCGTTTGTTTTCGGCAACGGACTTCCCGTTGCCGGCCCACCCCGTGTTCTTTTGCATTTCTCCCGTCCCTGCCCGTACAGGTGCCTTCGATCACACGTCGGGCGTGTAAGCGATGAGCACCTCGTTTAATACGCTGCCGCATTGTGCAGGATGCGTTTTGTAATTGGCAGCGGAAAAATGCAAAAAATTGCAAAACATCGTGCGCACTGCGATGTTTTGTGTGGCGACAAGGAATTGCCTGGCTATGCCAAACAATCAGGACACGGGGCAGATTTGCCGTTGGAGCCATTCCAAAGGGAGACGAACACAGTGCCGCATTGCGCTGCCTATTGTTCGTCTTCGCCTTCTTCTCGCTCGTCGCCGTATGCGCTCAAGCGGTTGTACAACGTTTTGAGGCTCACGCCGAGCGCTTTGGCCGCGCGCCGCTTGTCGCCGCCGCAGTACTTGAGCGTGCCGAGAATGATCTGCTTCTGCGCGTCGGCGAGCGGCGTACCGATCCACACGCTCATCGCATCGCCTTGCGTGACCGCTTTCTTGACCCGCGACGTGAGATGCGGATGCGGCAATTCAACGGTCTTCTCCGCGAGGATGAACGCCCGATAGACGGCGTTTTTCAGCTCGCGCACGTTGCCCGGCCATGACCATGAACGCAGTGTTTCGATCGAGCGTTTGCTGAAGCTCTTGTTCGTGGCTTCCTGCTGATTCAATTGCGCGAGGAAGTGTTGCGCGAGCAGTTCGCGATCGTTTTCGCGTTCGCGCAGCGGCGGCGCGCGCAGCGGAAACACTGCGAGCCGGTACATCAAATCCTCGCGCAAGCCGTTTTCCTTGACGGCCACCGCGGGATCGCGGTTAGTGGCGGCAATCACGCGCACGTTACCGCTGATCAGCTCGTTGCCGCCGACGCGATAGAACGTGCCAGTTTCGAGCGCGCGCAGCAGCTTGACCTGGCGCACGGGCGCCATTTCGGTGATTTCGTCGAGAAACAGCGTGCCGCCGTTGGCGTGTTCGAAATAGCCGACCCGGCCCTGGACCGCGCCGGTGAAGCTGCCTTTTTCGTGGCCGAACAGTTCGGCTTCGATCAGCTCGTCGGGAATCGCACCGCAGTTCACTGGGACGAACGCGCCGCCCTTGCGACTGCTGCGCTCGTGGATGGTGCGGGCGATCAGCTCCTTGCCGGTGCCCGATTCGCCGATGATCAGCGCGGTCGCGTCGGTATCGGCGACGCGTTCGATCTGCTCGTAAAGATCGAGCATCACCGGCGAGGAGCCGTACAGCAACCCATACGATTTCAGTCCCGCGACGCCGTCCGCGACGCACTGCTTCACTCGTGGCGACGCACTGCCACCGGCGGACACGGCGGGCGAGTCCAGATCGGTTGACGTCATAAAAAGGGAGTCCTGTGCAATTGAAGTCCGTGTTGGGGCGCGCAGGCCTTGAATGCGATAGACCGGACAGCCACTATCTCACAAAAGACGATTTAACCACTTCGGCACGGATTCCCGCAATCGAACTGGCCGCCGCCGAAATATCGCTGCTCGCCGTCGGTCGAAAGTGCCTGAAGCTGGCTTTTCCGGCGCGCTAAAGCGGTAAATATGCCGGGCACATGTTTTGCCCAATTGACCGCGTAATCGAGTCGTGCGAGCTTTGGACCGCTACGTCGCGTGCTCAACGATCGACTCGCGCATCCCGTGACATCGCGCGAATGCCGGATCAGACGAGGAGTGAACGATGACTGACACCACGCAACAACTTGCACTCGGCGGACAGAAGATCGTCGAGGATCTCCGGGTGCTGCTGAGGGACTCGGAGGAAATGCTGCGGCTCGCCGCCAACGTGCCGGGCGAAGGCGTCGATGCCTTGCGCTCCCGGCTCGGTAACCACGTGGAAACGCTGCAGTCGGCGCTCGGCGACGCGCAGCGCAACGTGCATCGCCGGTATCGCGAGGCGACGCTCGGCACCGAGCGCTACGTGCGGCATAACCCGTGGCGTTCGCTCGCGATCGCGGCGGCGAGCGGTTTTCTGCTCGGCGTGCTGGTCGCGCGTTAAATGCGGCGCTTGCTTTGGAAAGCCTGTATTCATCCGCATAACGATCCAAGGAGTTCATGATGGCACGACCCACGATTGGCATTTTCGGCGCTTTGATGGCGCTCGGCGGCTTGCTGGCGGTTCGCTACGTGCAGCACAAACGCACGGGCCAGGTGTATCCAGCTCGCGATCTGAGCCGCTGGGAAAACGAGGGCGGCGCGGTGGCGGCGCCGACGGCCTCATCGACGCAGACCGCACCCGCCACGCAGAGCACCGACGGCTCGGGGCAGGTCAACGGCGAAAGCGGTGCATGGCCGTTTCCGCGTGGCTGACGCGGTGTATTCGAATACCAAGCGGCCGGCAGCAGCGGTACCGGAGAGTCAAATGAATCTTATAAAGCCGTATAATGGGTAAGTCGGCAACAATAGCGCGGAAATAAGCGGGTGCTAAGCCGTTATTGTTGCAATTTTCAATCAAATAAGCCGATCTGACTCGCGGCATGCCCCGTTGGCATGTTCCGGCCGGCAGTCTGATCCGCGCTTGCAGGCTTTCGAAACGCGATGCCACATGTACTGATTGTCGATGACGACGCAGGTACCCGTGAGGCGCTTTCCGCCATCATCGGGCAAGACGGACTGACCACCGCCACTGCGGGCGATCTGCGCGAAGCGCGCATTCAACTGGTCCGGCAGGTGCCGGATGTCGTATTCACCGACCTGAAGCTGCCCGACGGCAGCGGGGTCGATCTGTTCGAGGATCTCGATCCGCGCTCCGGCGTGGAAGTGATCGTCATCACCGGTCACGCGACGGTCGAGTCGGCGGTCAGCGCGCTGAAAATGGGCGCGGCCGACTACCTCGTGAAACCGATCAACATGCAGCGCGTGAAGGCGATTCTCTCGCGCCTGCCGCGCGCTGGCGACCTGAAGGCCGAGATCGGCACGCTGCGCGGCGAATTGCGCCGGATGGGGCGTTTCGGTCTGATGCTCGGCAATTCGCCGGCGATGCAGGAGGTCTACGACCAGATTAGCCGCGTCGCGCCGACGGCTGCCTCGGTGATGCTCGTCGGCGAATCGGGCACCGGCAAGGAAGTCGCCGCGCAGACGCTGCACCAGCTGAGCCTGCGCCGCAAGCATGCGTTTCTCGCGGTCAATTGCGGCGCGATTTCGCCGAATCTGATCGAATCGGAAATGTTCGGGCACGAGCGCGGTTCGTTCACCGGCGCGGACCGGCAGCACAAGGGCTATTTCGAGCGCGCGAACGGCGGAACGCTGTTTCTCGACGAAATCACCGAGATGCCGATCGAATTGCAGGTGAAGCTGCTGCGGGTCCTCGAGACCGGCATGTTCATGCGGGTCGGCACGACCAAGGAGATCGAGACCGACGTGCGTCTGATCGCGGCGACCAATCGCGATCCGGAGCAGGCCGTACTCGAAGGCAAGCTGCGGCTCGACCTTTATCACCGCTTGAACGTGTTTCCGATCAGCCTGCCGCCATTGCGCGAGCGCGGCAAGGACGTCGAGCTGCTCGCGCAATCGTTCCTCGATGAGCTCAACGAGCGCCACGCGACGAAGAAGCATTTCCCGGCCGCGGTGAAAGACATGCTGCTGTCTTATCCGTGGCCGGGCAACGTGCGCGAGCTGAAGAACTATGTGCAGCGTGCGCACATCATGTCGAGTGCGGATTCGGATAGCACGGCTACGGTGCCGTTGCAGATCACGCTGTCGAAGCCAGCGGCGGGGACCGCCATCACGATCCCGTTCGGCACTTCGCTCGCGGAAGCCGACCGGCAACTGATCCTTGCAACGCTCGAGCAATGCGGCGGAGTGAAAACGCGCGCCGCGGAAATTCTCGGCATCAGCCTCAAGACGCTGTACAACCGGCTCGTCGAATACGGCAACGATGCGCGCGAAGACGGCGATCCCGCCGACGAATCGCGTGCGCTCGGCGGCGCGGACGCCTGATCCGCGCTCGTTCGCACGTCGTTTGCATCATCGGCTCTCACCCGCCCGGTTCTCCGGGCGGGCGCTCTGACGGCACAGGCATTGCTCCGCTCCGGTGGAACGCAAAACGAGATCCCCGACATGCCGTATTACGCCGCCGTTCCCGCATCCTCTCTGCCGCTGCGGGCTCACCGGCCCGAGCCGGTCGAGCCGCCCACTGCGCCTCCCGTTGCGCCGCCCGACCCCGGCGAACCCGACACGGTTCCCGGCCCGACACCCGAGCCGATCGAACCCGACGAACCGGTCGCGCCCCCGATCGGCGACCCTCCCCCGCAGCCTGCACAAACACCTCAAGCCGACCCGCGTCCGCCGCGCGCACCGTAATGTCGACACGGCCATCCATGCCGGCGGGCGCGCCGTCCCAGATCGGATGCAGCCGGCGCACCGCACGAGGCCGGTCGCCCCAAACCGGTGCAGGGCATTGCTGTATTTGTTACAAAGCCGACGCATGTTTTACCGGCAATTTACGGTTTCGCCCCCTAGACTGTATGGGTGCCGCGACAAGCGGCAGGCTTCCCCGGAGGCACGATCATGAGACATCCCGCATTGCGACGTTCCGCGCGGCATTCCAGGCGCGGGCCCCGTCCGGCCGACGTCAAGACGGAGCCGGTGGAGTCGCCGGACCCGGCCGCGCAGAATCGGATCGCTCCGCATACGCCGCCGGACGGCGAGCACAACCAGGGCGGGGTGCGTCAGGAAGGCCTTGAATACCAGCGCGATCTGGGCTCGGAGCAAGACGCCTGAAGCTGCGCAGCATCCGCAAAGGATGCCGCGACGGGCTCGACGCTGGTAAGAAACACCTCTGCCTCTGATATAAGACAGAAGAATTTTCTTCGCGATCCGCGATGATCGCAGTGGTTTGGCTCGCCCGTCACATTTTCATACAAATTTATTCCCGGAATCTCATATATCGGCACAGTGCTTGCATGCACCGTTTTGGCACATTTCCGCATACAACGAAACAATGGAGCACTAATGAGCAGATTGATCGTGGTATCGAATCGTGTCGCACCGATTCAGGAAGCGCGTCCGGCCGCAGGCGGGCTCGCAATCGGCGTACTGGACGCGCTGAAAGAGACTGGCGGCGTCTGGTTCGGCTGGAGCGGTGAAACGGTCAGCGAACCATCCGCGCCCGTGATCGAGAAGCAGGGCAACTTCACCTACGCCACGGTGGGCCTCACCAAGCGCGACTACGACGAGTACTACCGCGGCTTTTCCAACACGACGTTGTGGCCGACCTTCCACTATCGCAATGACCTGTCCCGCTACGACCGCGACGACTACGCCGGCTACCTGCGCGTCAACGCGACGCTGGCGAAGCAGCTCAAGGAACTGCTCAAGCCGAGCGACATCATCTGGGTGCACGACTACCACCTGCTGCCGTTCGCGCGTTGCCTGCGCGATCTGGGCGTGATGAATCCCATCGGCTTTTTCCTGCACATTCCGTTTCCAGTGCCCGAAGTATTGCGCACGATTCCGCCGCACGAGGAACTGGTCAAGGCGATGTGCAGCTACGACGTGATCGGCTTTCAAACCGAGGCGGATCGTCAGTCGTTCGTCGACTATGTCGGGCGCGGTCATCACGGCACATCGAGCGAAGACGGCATGGTGCACGCGTACAACCGCTTCCTGAAGGTCGGCGCATACCCGATCGGCATCTATCCGGATGCAATCGCGAAAACCGCCGAGCAGTACATCGACCGCAAGGCGGTACGCAGCCTGCGCGACGGCATGCGCGGGCGCAAGCTGATCATGAGCGTCGACCGGCTCGACTATTCGAAGGGGTTGGTCGAGCGCTTCCAGGCGTTCGAGCGGCTGTTGCAGAACGCGCCCGGCTGGCATGGCCGCGTCTCGCTCGTGCAGATCGCCCCGCCGACGCGCGCCGACGTGCAGACCTATCAGCGCATCCGCCAAACGCTGGAGGGCGAAGCGGGCCGGATCAACGGCCGTTTTGCGCAGCTCGACTGGACGCCGATCCAGTATTTGAATCGCAAATACGAACGCAATCTGCTGATGGCGCTATTCCGCCAATCGCAGGTCGGCTACGTGACGCCGCTGCGCGACGGGATGAACCTCGTGGCCAAGGAATACGTCGCGTCGCAGGATCCGGCCGATCCGGGCGTGCTCGTGCTCTCGCAATTCGCGGGCGCGGCCGAGCAGTTACCTGGGGCGCTCGTCGTCAATCCGTTCGATCTGTCGCAGATGGCCGAAGCGCTCGAACGCGCGCTCTCGATGCCGCTCGCCGAGCGTCAGGCGCGTCACGCCGACATGATGGAGCCGATGCGCGAGAACAATCTGTCGGTATGGCGGGACACGTTCCTTGACGATCTGCGCCACGTCGCGACTGCGTCTTCGGTGACGGCCAAAGCGGTAAAGCTCGCTGACGTGACGGCATCGCCCTGAGCCCTCAGGTGCGGCGCGCCTCGCCGGGTGGCGCGTTGCCGGTCACGTCGGCTGTGCCGTCTTATGCATGACCCGCATCGTGCTGACCACTGCCGCAACCGCTGAGAACCCGGCGGCCACATACAGCGCCACGACCGTCCCATTTTCCGGTGCGACACCGAAGATCAGCGCGACCAGCGCCGCGCCGAGCGTCTGCCCGGTCAGACGCGCGGTGCCGAGCATGCCGCTCGCGCCGCCGCTGCGCTCGCGCGGCGCCGATGACAGCATGGTGCGATTGTTCGGCGACTGGAAGATGCCGAAGCCCGCGCCGCATAGCGCCATGCGCCACACGATCTGCAGCGCGTCGGGGTGAGGTCCGAGCGTCGCGAGCAGCAGCAGTCCGGCTGTCATCGCCGCGAGCCCGACGCCGCCGAGCCAGCCGGCCGACACCTTGTCGGACAGCACGCCCGAAATCGGCGCGGCGATGATGATGATCGCGGGCCACGGCGTCATCAGAAGACCTGTTTCGACTTGCGACATGCCGAGCGTTTCCTGCAGCAGGAATGGCAGCGACACGAATGCGAGCATCTGCGCGCAGAACGAGCAGACCGAGGTTCCGACCGACAGCCCGAACACCGGAATGCGCAGCAGATCGATCGGCAGCAGCGGCGCGGGCTGCGTCAGTTGCCGCCGCACGAAGAAGTAGCCGATCACGAGGGCGCCGAGCGCCTCGAGCGTCACGTAGCCGACGCGCTGGCCGTGGCCGAGACCGTCGACCGCGAAAATCAGCAGGCCGAACACGAACGCGTTCATGACTGCGCTCAGATAGTCGTACGGCGATTCGTGGCCGGGGTTCAGCGGCAACGCCTTGAAGCCGCCGCCGATCGCCGCGATGCCGATCGGCACGTTGATCGCGAACAGCCACGGCCACGTCGCGATTGCGAGCACGCCGGAGGCGACCGTCGGCCCGACCGCCGACGACACCGCTACCACCATCGCGTTGATCGCGACGCCGCGCCCGAGTTGCGACGGCGGATAGATCATGCGCACGAGCGCTGTATTGACGCTCATGATGCCGGCCGCGCCGAAGCCTTGGACCACGCGGGCGAGCGCGAGCGTCGCTAGCGAGCTGGACAGCGCGCAGCCGAACGACGCGACCGTGAACAAAATCAGCCCCGACAGGTAGACGCGCCGGTAGCCGATGCGGTCGCCGAGCGAGGCGAGCGGCAGCAGCGTGATCGTAATCGCGAGCTGATACGCGTTGACGACCCAGATCGATGCGGCGGCGCTCGCATTGAGGTTGCGCGCGATGGTCGGCAGCGCGACGTTGGCGATCGCGCTGTCGAGCACCGCTAGCGTGAGCCCGAGCCCGATCACGAGCATCGCCCAGTAACGTTGTGGAATCGGCAGGCCCAGTTCCTTGCCTTCGAAGCGGGAAGCGGAGGGTGTCGGGGCGTCCGTGCGCGGGGAGGGTGCTTGCATCAACTGTTTGACTTGTCGGAGATGTTGGCGCGCCGGTGCGCGGCTTACGCGCTGGCCGCTGTGGGCATGTCGGTTAGCGCGGCGCCGGCGTTACCAGGGCAACGGCGCCGCGCATGCGTGCGAGTTATGTGAGTTCGTAAAGGCCCGTGTGGGTCGTCGAGTCGATCTCGTTCAGGTGCGTCATGAAGCGCGCGACCGCGTTGGTCGTCTCTGCTGTGACCGGCAGATGCGGCACCTTCAGCGCGTGCAGCCGGAAAATGTAGCGATGCGTGCGGTCGCCGCGCGGCGGCGCCGCGCCGCCAAAGCCGACCGTCCCGTAGTCGTTGCGCACCTGAATGGCGCCTTGCGGCAGCAGCGAGCCGTCGGCCTCGCCGGCGTTGCGCGGCAGTGAGCGCACCTCGGCCGGAATGTTCACGACGACCCAGTGCCAGAATCCGCTGCCGGTCGGTGCGTCGGGATCGTGAACGGTCAGCGCGAAGCTTTGCGTGTCCGCGGGCGGCGCCTCCCACTGCAGCGACGGCGAGAGGTTTTCGCCGTCGACGCCGAATGCCTTGTCGTTGTATTCCTGCGCTTTCGGCATGAAGCCGTTGGTGGGAAAGTCGTCGGACCAGAGACGGAAGTCAGCCATGATGTGCCTCCCTTGTTGATTGGTTCTGGGATCGTCGGAGTGCGCGTGTGTCGCGGCGGGCGAGGTGCATCTCGTGCATGCCGAAGGGCTTGAAAACATGCCTTGAAAGCGCCTGGAAAGCGCCCCGAGCGAGCTTGTCGAGTGTATCACCAGCGGCTGCGAGACTCGCGCGAGCCGGGCAGGCCGCTGGAGGTTTTCAGCCGCGCTCGTCGAACTGCGGCGCGTCGCTTCTGATCCACGCGACGAGCCGATCGATCACGCCCGCGATATCGCGATTCGCGCCGCGCAATGCGCATTCCCATACGACCGCGACGCGCCAGCCGCTCGCGAGCAGCGCGGCACGAACCTGGGCGTCGTTGCTGCGATTGCGGCCAATCTTGTCGCGCCAGAAATCGGGCCGCGTCTGCGGCCATTTGAACAGATGGCAGTCGTGGCCGTGCCAGAAGCAGCCATGCACGAGCACGACGGCGCGATAACGCGGCAGCACGATGTCGGGGCGGCCGGGCAGATCGCGCGCGTCGAGTCTGAAGCGCAGGCCCTGGCGATGCAGCAGGCTGCGGACCAGGATCTCGGGCTTGGTGTTGCGGCCGCGAATGCCGGACATCATCCGGCTGCGCGTCGCGCTATCGACGATATCGACCATCGTCAGCGGGCCGCGCCGCCGCGCGCGTGGCGAGAGCGCTCATGCATAGAGCGGCAGTGAGCGTTTCGAAGCATCGCGTGTCGGGTGGGCGAGCAGGGTTTGCACATGCGGCAGCATGATACGCGCCACTTCGCGCATCACCGGCATCACCACGCTGTTGCCGAATTGCCGGTAGGCCTGCGTATCGCTGACGGGAATCCTGAAGGTGTCGGGGAAGCCCATCAGGCGCGCGCATTCGCGCGGCGTCAGGCGGCGCGGCCGCAGCGCCTCGCCCTGATAGACGAGAATCTCGGAGCCGTCCTTGTGGTAGCGCGCCGACAGCGTGCGCGTGACGCTATCCGGATACGCCATGCCGAAACCGAAGCCGTTGCCGGCCGCGCGATGCTTCGCCGCATAGTCCTGCAGATACGCCCACAGCTTCGGTGTGAGCGTGTACTTCGGCTGCACGCGGCGCGCGGTGTGATCGAAGAAGCGGTCGTGGTCCCACGGCAGCACGGGTTCGCTGCCGTCCGTGCGATGCAGAATCGCGCCGAGCCGCGGAGCCTCGTCGGGCAGACGCAGGTCGTCCCACGTGAACGTGGTCTTGCCGCGAAAGCCGACGATGATGATGCGTTCGCGATGCTGCGGCGTGAAATGCCGGGCGTCGATCACGCGGTAGTGCACCTCGTAGCCGAGCTCGTCGCGCAGCGTTTGCAGGATCACGTCGAAGGTGCGGCCCTTGTCGTGAGACAGCAGGTTCTTCACGTTTTCGAGCAGGAATGCGGCGGGGCGCTTCGCGGCGATGATGCGCGCGACGTCGAAAAAGAGTGTGCCCTGGGTCGTGCATTCGAAGCCGTGCGGCCGGCCGAGCGCGTTCTTCTTGCTGACGCCGGCGATCGAAAACGGCTGGCACGGAAAGCCGCCGAGCAGCACGTCGTGGCTTGGCACATCCTCGGCCGGAAACGCGACGATATCGCCGATCAGCGCATGCGCGCTGCCGCTTGCGGAGTTGTCACCGTAGTTTTCGCGGTACGTCCGCGTCGAGAACTCGTTCCACTCGCTGGTGAACACGCATTCGCCGCCGTGGGCCTCGAAGCCCATGCGAATGCCGCCGATGCCCGCGAACAGATCGATGAAGCGAAACCGTGCCGCGTCTGCCGCGGGTTGCGCCGCGTGGGCGCCTTGCCGCAGCAGATCGCGCAATGCGGGCTCCAGCATCGCGGGACAAGGCGTTTCACCTTTTTCCCAGCGACGCACCGTCTTGATGTCCTTGCCGACATGCGCGGCGATTTCGCGTTGGGTGAAACGGGCGCGCGCCTGCTTGAGCAGGTCGAACGGGGCGACTAGGGTCACGTGGCGTCCTTGCTGGGAATTTTTGCGGACATTATGACCTAAGGTCGTCCCCTTTCCCCATTTTTACTGCCGATCCGCAGGAATTTTTCGCGATAAGCCGTGCCGCTACGTTTGTCCGTAGCGAAACATGGAAGTCACGAATGCTCGTGTACGCTTCTCACGTGACGCTCGTTCCCTGCGTTGCGATGTGTGTTCGCGGCCGCGACTTCGTGCGCGGCCGCTTTTTTTTTGGGCGCGCGACGAGCGGCGTGCCGGTGCCGCGGCATGCCTGCAGGTTCAGCGGGTGTAAAGAAGGGGAAGCGGGCTGGCGAATCAGGCCGACCGCAGCTTCTTGGCCGCGTCGGCCGGCGCGGCGGCGGGCGCGAAGCGTTCCCATTCGGGTGGCGGCGTCGAGGCGAGCTGATCGAGTTGCAGCAGCAGGCTTTCGACTTTACGCAATTGCGCGGGACCGAGCCGGCCGCTTTCGAGCAGCTTGGTCAGCCGTTTGCGCCAGTACGCGGCTGGCAGAATCGGGCCGCCCAAATCGCCACGCAGCGATACGGGCATGACGCGCGCGATATGCGCAATGTCGTGATCGATCAGCGCGGCCTGCGATGATCCAGAAAACGTAGTCCCCGTATCGTCCATGGCTCCTCCCTGAACGCGTATACGGCAGTGCGCGGCAAGACTTTAGGCCGTTCGACAAGAAATTTCCTCGAACGCGCCGGGCGCGCATCGATGGCGCGGCGCCGCCTGGGAGTAACCCGAGATCGCGATCATGGGCGTTCCGCGCGCGATGTGAGGCCCTTAGACTTGGCACAATCCCACAAGGAGATCGCGCCAATGACACCCGAAAAGATACTTTCGATGTTCGAACGGCAGTACCTGGAAGGCAAGGCGCCGCCGGATCTGGAAGTGACCTGCGCGAACTTCGCGACATGGCTGGCGGCGGCGTGGGAACTGCTCGACGGTAACGAGAAGTCGCTGCTGCTCACGGTCGGCGCGGCGCTGTGGCGCGAAGGCTTCAACATGCGCGCGGGCACGGCGACGAAGGACTTGTGGTGAAGCGCCGATTTCGAACGCCGGCGGTGCGGCAGGGTTTGTAAGCTGTTCGCGCGGCGGCGCGCGCGTTGTACGGAGTCGGTTTATATTGGGCGGTCCCGCAATTTACTTCACCTAGGGCGACCCCAACCCATGACCGATTTATCCGCTTTCGCGATCACGAAGAAATGGCCGGCCGAGCATCCGGACCGGATTCAGCTCTATTCGCTACCGACGCCCAATGGCGTCAAAATCTCGATCATGCTCGAAGAAACCGGCTTGCCGTACGAGCCGCATTTGGTGCGCTTCGATACCAACGATCAGATGACGCCGGCGTTTCTGTCGCTGAACCCGAACAACAAGATTCCGGCGATCCTCGATCCGAACGGTCCCGACGGCAAACCGCTGCCGCTGTTCGAATCGGGCGCGATCCTGATCTACCTCGCCGACAAGAGCGGCCAGTTGATCCCGCAGGACGCCGCCGGCCGTTACGAGACGATTCAGTGGGTGATGTTCCAGATGGGCGGCATCGGCCCGATGTTCGGCCAGGTCGGTTTCTTCCACAAATTCGCGGGCAAGGAGTACGAGGACAAGCGTCCGCGCGATCGCTACATCGCCGAATCGAAGCGGCTGCTCGGCGTGCTGGAGCAGCGGCTCGAAGGACGCGCATGGGTGATGGGCGACCGGTATTCGATCGCCGATATCGCGATCTTCCCGTGGGTGCGCAATCTGGTCGGTTTCTACGAGGCGGGCGAGCTGGTCGGCATTCAGGACTTCCCGAACGTGAGGCGTGTGCTGGCTGCGTTCGTCGAGCGTCCGGCAGTGGTGCGCGGGCTGAATATTCCGCAGCGGCCGGCTTGATGGCCTGAGCGTTTCGCCGGTTGGTCTACCGGCTTATCGGGCGACGCGTCGCGCGGCAGCGCGGTGACGCGACCGGATAAAAGGGTGAAGCAATGAGCGCCGTTACATTGTTCGCATGGTCCGTTCCGGCGTATTTCCAAGGTTCGGCGGTTGATCATACCTGGGTGACGATCTACGACAGCCGGCTGAAGATCTATCCGACGCTCGCCGACGTCCTGAGCGCCGGAGAGCACTATTGGTACAGCTGGGGCGGCTTCCATGCGCGAGGCGGCACGCCGGTCAACGCGGACGGGTTTCTGGCTTCAGGCGGTGCAAATCTGCTTTATGCTAGTTGTCTGTGCCTGCCCGATGTGGACTCGAACATCAGTACGGCGGCTCGTGGAACGATTTTCAGCTATGGCCGCGATGGCGTATGCCATCAACTGTCAAACCAGATCCTTTGGGCGACCGGCCGCAGCGGAGTGCCCCCTGCTACGGTCCGCCTGTCCAGGGGTTACTGGTTGAGTAACGCGGTTTTCGGAACCTACGGCAAGCAGCATGCTGCGTGGGCGAGCAAAAAGATTCAGTGCTCGACCGCCAGCGGGAGTGACGCGATGAAATCAGGACATGCGGATTCCGATGTCGATGATTTTCAGGAGCATCTTCGGACAACCCTGAAAGGTCCTGGCGCGGACGTGAAGATCAAGACGCTGATGGACCATCGACGCGCCTTTATGGTCCGGGTCGAGCGTTTGCAATACGCCCCGCCGGGCAGCGATACTCCGCCGGCCTCGGAACTGAACAAGGCCTATTCGTCTTTTCTCCACGATGCTGCCGACATTCTGGGCCCCGAAGACTTTGAGCGAGTTTTCGGCGAACGCCCGAGGGATGAAATGAACATCGTCGATCCGTCGATATACGAGCAAAGCGTGCGCCGGCCGTTGCAAAAATAACGGAGCCGTTGGACTTGCGTGTGCTTCGGAGAGGAAGTTTGCTCCTCCGGTGAGGACGTTTCAGCTTCTGTCATGACGGCCAGCCTCGGGCGGTGATGGCAGCAAAAAGCCCCGCAGCGCAACGCATACGGGGCTTTTACGAGCAAACTTGGGAGCCGCCAGGGCTCTATGTGGTCCCCCTGACAGGAATCGAACCTGTATCTAGCGCTTAGGAGGCACTTGTTCTATCCATTGAACTACAGGGAGAGGACCGGGCTGGACAGATCGGCGAGGACTCGTCGGGTCCAGACTGACCAGCGAGCGCAGAGTATATCAAACCGGCGCGGGCAAAAGGAGAGCCAGGCCAGAGCCGCGCGCGTCTCCCATATCCGGCAACAACAAAACGGCCCCGCAGGCATTGCCTGCCGGGCCGCACAAACCACCATGACCATCCGGCGAAGCGCGCCCAACCGCGCTCATCGCCCAGCTCATCTCACCATCAAAACTCCACCACCGCAAACTCCGCCTTGCCCACATCGCACAGCGGGCAGCGCCAGTCTTCCGGGATGTCGGCGAAGCGCGTTCCTGGCGCGATGCCTTCTTCGGGCAGGCCGTCTTCCTCGTTGTAGATCCAGCCGCAAATCAGGCAGACCCAGCTCTTGTATTCCGTCACTTCGATTACTGCGCTCACGACACACTCTCTCGTTCAAATGCAATGGCCGGCTTGCTCTGCCCCTTTTCGGGGCGGCGCGGCGACCCGCAATGTTACAGGAATTGGTCAAATCAACCCCGGAGCCCCGATGCGGCGCGGCCGCAACGCATCCGCGGCGTGTCCGGACCCGAGCGGCTAGCCTCGTCATACAGCGCGTGTATGCTTCGATTCGCAACTGTTTGATTAGATTGACGCGGCGCGCGCCCCGCACGAATCGCGACGTTCGGTCTCAGGCGAAGGCGCGGGGCGGTGTCGAGTGGCCGGATCTCGTTCCCAAAGGAGAAAACGATGTTTAAAAGCAGATGGCTGGTTGGCGTCGCGGCGGCTGGGCTGCTCGCCATGTCGGGCGTGGCGCAGGCGGCGGGTGTGACTTTCGTGCAGCCGGCGGATGGGGCGACCGTCGCCAATCCGGTGCACGTCGTGTTCGGCCTCGACGGCATGAAGATCGCGCCCGCTGGCACGATGACGGAGGGCACCGGACATCACCATCTACTGATCGACGGCAAGCCGCTGCCGAAGGGCGAGGTCATTCCCGCGACCGACAAATCGCTGCACTTCGGCAAAGGCCAGACCGAAACCGATCTGACGCTGCCGCCGGGCGACCATACGCTGACCCTGCAATTCGGCGACGGTGCGCATCGCTCGTATGGGCCGGAGATGAGCAAGACCATCACGGTGCACGTCAAGTAAGCAGCGGTTGGAAACGGCCGGCCCGGCGCGTGCATGGCCTGCCCGCGCCGATCGCGTTGCTCGCCGCATTAAGCGGATTCCCCCGCCCGGCGTGCAGGCGACCGGCCCCGCGCCCGGTACAATGAGCGGTTCCGGCTCATCGCTGTCTCCTTTCATTCCCATGTCGCTTTACACCATCACCGGCGCCCAGCTGGCATTCGGTCACGTCGCGCTGCTCGACCACGCGGATTTCTCGCTCGAAGCGGGCGAGCGCGTCGGGCTGATCGGGCGCAACGGCGCAGGCAAGTCGTCGCTGTTGAAGATCGTCGCCGATCTTGCCAAACCCGACGACGGCCTCGTCACGCGTCAGCAGCATCTGAGCACGGTCTACGTGCCGCAGGAGCCCGAGTTCAACGCCGACGACACCGTGTTCGACGCGGTCGCCGCCGGTCTGACCGAGGCCCGCGCGCTGCTCGACGAATACGACGCGGTTGCGCATCAGCTCGCCGACACGCCCGAGGGCGCGGAACACGACGCGCTGCTCGCGCGCATGAACACGCTGCAATCGTCGCTGGACGCCGCGGACGCATGGAACTGGAGCACCCGCGTCGCGACTACGCTGCAGCAGATCGGCCTGAACGGCGAAGCGCGCGTCGGCTCGCTGTCGGGCGGCATGCAGAAGCGCGCCGCGCTCGCGCGCGCGCTGGTCGTGCAACCCGACGTGCTGCTGCTCGACGAGCCGACCAACCATCTCGACTTCGACGGCATCCGCTGGCTCGAAGAGCTGCTGGTCTCGCTGCGCGCGGGGCTGCTGTTCATCACCCACGATCGCGCGTTTCTCGACCGGGTCGCGACGCGCATCGTCGAGCTCGATCGCGGGCGCCTGCTGTCGTATCCGGGCAATTTCTCCGCGTACCAGACGCGCAAGGCCCAGCAGCTCGAAGTCGAGCGCATCGAGAACGAGAAGTTCGACAAGCTGCTCGCGCAGGAAGAGGTGTGGATTCGCAAGGGCGTCGAGGCGCGCCGCACGCGCAGCGTCGGGCGCATCGCGCGGCTCGTGCAAATGCGCAACGAGCGCGCCGAGCGACGCAACGTACAGGGCAACGTGAAGCTCGACGTCGGTCAGGGCGAGAAGTCCGGCAAGATCGTCGCGGAACTGACGGACATCACGAAGCGCTATGCCGAGCGCACGGTGGTCGATCACTTCACGGCCACGGTGATGCGCGGCGACAAGATCGGCTTCGTCGGTCCGAACGGCGCGGGCAAGACCACGCTGCTCAAGCTGATCCTCGGCGAACTCGCGCCGGACGAAGGCAACGTGCGCGTCGGCACGAATCTGCAGGTCGCCTATTTCGATCAGATGCGCGCGGCGCTCGATCTGGAGAAGAGTCTCGCGGACACGATCAGTCCCGGCAGCGAGTGGGTCGAAATCAACGGCCAGAAGAAGCACGTGATGAGCTATCTCGGCGACTTCCTGTTCGCGCCGGAGCGCGCCCGTTCGCCGGTCAAGTCGCTGTCCGGCGGCGAACGCAACCGTCTTCTGCTCGCGCGTCTGTTCGCGCGGCCGGCCAACGTGCTGGTGCTCGACGAACCGACCAACGACCTCGATATCCCCACGCTCGAACTGCTCGAGGAACTGCTGATCGACTACGACGGCACGGTGCTGCTCGTCAGCCACGACCGCGCGTTTCTCGATAACGTCGTGACGTCGGTGATCGCATCGGAAGGCGGCGGCAAGTGGCGCGAATACGTCGGCGGCTTCACGGACTGGCAGACGCAACGCGATCGCTCGGAGCAACTCGCGCTCGAAGCGCAGAAAGAGGCGAGCAAGGAAGCGCCGAAAGAAGCGGCACCGAAGGAAAGCGCCGGAGGCCGCAATGCGCAGCGCACCGTGAAGCTGTCGTTCAAGGAGCAGCGCGAACTGGAGGCGCTACCGCAAAAGATTGCCGAGCTCGAAGCCGAACAGAAGTCGATCGGCGCGCAGCTCGAAGATGGCTCGGTGTTCGCGAAGGATGCGCGTGAGGGCGCGCGTCTGACCGAGCGCTATGCCGAGATCGACGCAGAGTTGATGCTCGCGCTCGAACGTTGGGACGAGCTGGAAAACCGCGTCAAGTAACGCAACGTGGCGCGAGCGCCGAGCGGGGCGCTCCACACGCATGATCCTCGATTCCCACTGCGGCGCACGTCCCCCGGCGCCCGCCGCGCCTTATCCAGTCGGCCAGTTCAGCGCGTCGTCAATTGCCGCCGTGATTGAAATCAGTACAATACCCCGCGAACAGGCTTCCCCGGCGGGCTCCACGGCCTCGTCCGGCTTTCCCGCGCGCCAGCGGAAGCCGCGCAACAAAACAGCTTGCCCGCACCGCGGGCACCCCGCCTAACCCCGTTGTTTCGTTTCGCTTTTTTTGAAAACTCAACGCATTGTCCACGGCCCTGTCCACAGGACCTGTGGACAACGATGAACCGACGCACCGAGTCAATCATGTCTACGAAAAAGCCAAACGCCGCGTATAGCGAAGCGTCGATCAAGGTGTTGAAGGGTTTGGAGCCGGTCAAGCAACGACCCGGCATGTACACCCGCACCGAGAATCCGCTGCACATCATTCAGGAAGTCATCGACAACGCGTCGGACGAAGCCCTCGGCGGCTTCGGCCGGCAAATCACGGTCACGCTGCACGCGGACCATTCGGTCTCGGTCGAGGACGACGGCCGCGGCATTCCGTTCGGCCTGCACCCCGACGAGGGCGTGCCGGTCGTCGAAATCGTTTTCACGCGCCTGCATGCGGGCGGCAAGTTCGACAAGGCCGCCGGCGGCGCCTATACGTTCTCCGGCGGCCTGCACGGCGTCGGCGTTTCGGTCACGAACGCTCTGTCCACGCGGCTCGACGTCACCGTGTGGCGCGACGGCAAAGTGGCCGATTTGAGCTTCGCGCACGGTAACGTCGCGAAGCCGCTCGAAGTGCGCGCCGCCACGAAGGGCGAGAAGAAATCCGGCACGCGCGTGACCGCCTGGGCCGATCCGAGGTACTTCGATTCGCCGAACCTGCCGCTCGGCGAACTGCAGCGTCTGCTGCGCTCGAAAGCGGTGCTGCTGCCGGGCGTCGAGGTCACGCTCGTCAACGAGAAAACCGGCGAGCAGCAGAGCTGGAAATACGAAGACGGCCTGCGCGGCTATCTGCTCGAAGGCATGAACGGCAGCGATCTGCTGATCCCGCTGTTCGAAGGCGAGCGCTACGCGGAAAGCTCGCGTTCGAGCGAAGAGACGTTTGCCGAGGGCGAGGGCGCGGCATGGGTCGTCGCGTGGAGCGAGGAAGGTCCGCTCACGCGCGAGTCGTACGTGAACCTGATTCCGACGCCCGCGGGCGGCACGCATGAGTCGGGTTTGCGCGACGGTCTTTATCAGGCGGTCAAGAGCTTCGTCGAGTTGCACAACCTGCAGCCGAAGGGCGTGAAGCTGCTCGCCGAAGACGTATTTGCGCGGGTGTCGTTCGTGCTGTCGGCGAAGGTCCTGGACCCGCAGTTCCAAGGGCAGATCAAGGAGCGTCTGAATAGCCGCGATGCAGTGAAGCTCGTGTCGTCGTTCGCGCGGCCGGCGCTCGAACTGTGGCTGAACCAGCACGTCGAGCACGGCAAGAAACTCGCGGAGCTCGTCATCAAGCAGGCGCAGGCGCGCACGCGCGCCGGGCAGAAGGTCGAGAAGCGCAAGAGCTCGGGTGTCGCGGTGCTGCCGGGCAAGCTGACCGATTGCGAATCGACGGAAATCGGCCGCAACGAGCTGTTTCTGGTCGAGGGCGACTCGGCGGGCGGCTCCGCGAAGATGGGGCGCGACAAGGAGTACCAGGCAATTTTGCCGCTGCGCGGCAAGGTGCTGAACACGTGGGAAACCGAGCGCGATCGCCTGTTCGCGAACAACGAGGTGCACGACATTTCGGTGGCGATCGGCGTCGATCCGCACAATCCTGACGACAAGATCGATCTGTCGAATCTGCGCTACGGCAAGATCTGCATTCTGTCCGATGCGGACGTCGATGGCTCGCACATCCAGGTGCTGCTGCTCACGCTGTTCTTCAAGCATTTCCCGCAGCTGATCGAGCGTGGCCATGTGTGCGTCGCGCGTCCGCCGCTGTTTCGCGTCGATGCGCCCGCACGCGGCAAGAAGCCCGCGCAGAAGCTCTACGCCCTCGACGAAGGCGAGCTCGAGGCGATTCTCGACAAGCTGCGCAAGGACGGCGTGCGTGACAACCAGTGGTCGATCAGCCGCTTCAAGGGTCTCGGCGAAATGAGCGCCGAACAGTTGTGGGACACCACGATGAATCCCGACACGCGCCGCCTGCAGCCGGTCGCGCTCGGCGATCTGGACTACGACGCGACCGTCGCGCGCATGACCATGCTGATGGGCAAGGGCGAAGCGGCGTCGCGCCGCAGCTGGCTCGAAGAGAAGGGCAACGAAGTGGAAGCGGACATCTGAGCGCCAGGCTTTCACGCCGCGTACGACACTTCAAGCCAAACACGAACACGGAATCCAGATGGACGACGATAACACTCTCGACCTTTTCAACGAGCCGCCGTCGGATAGCGACGTGCTGACGCTCGGCAACTACGCGGAGCGCGCGTACCTCGAGTATGCGGTCAGCGTGGTCAAGGGCCGCGCACTGCCAGACGTTTGCGACGGCCAGAAGCCGGTGCAGCGCCGCATCCTGTTCGCGATGAACGAGATGGGCCTCGGCGACAACGCGAAGCCGGTCAAGTCGGCGCGCGTGGTCGGCGACGTGCTCGGTAAGTATCACCCGCATGGTGACCAGTCCGCGTACGACGCGCTCGTGCGTCTCGCGCAGGACTTCTCGATGCGCTATCCGCTGATCGACGGCCAGGGCAATTTCGGCTCGCGCGACGGCGACGGCGCGGCGGCGATGCGTTACACCGAAGCGCGTCTGACGCCGATCGCAAAGCTGCTGCTCGGCGAAATCGATCAGGGCACGGTCGACTTCATGCCGAACTACGACGGCTCGTTCGAAGAGCCGAAGACGCTGCCCGCACGCTTGCCGTTCGTGTTGCTGAACGGCGCGTCAGGCATCGCGGTGGGTCTCGCGACGGAAATCCCGTCGCACAACCTGCGCGAAGTGGCCGCGGCCGCGGTTGCGCTGATCCGCCATCCGAAGCTCTCGCATGCGGAACTGATGCAGCATGTGCCGGGGCCGGACTTCCCGGGCGGCGGCCAGATCATTTCGAGCGAGGCGGAGATCGCCGCCGCGTACGAAACCGGCCGCGGCAGCCTGAAGGTGCGCGCGCGCTGGAAGATCGAAGATCTCGCGCGCGGCCAGTGGCAACTCGTGATCACCGAACTGCCGCCGAACACCGCCGCCCAGAAGGTGCTCGAAGAAATCGAAGAACAGACCAACCCGAAGATCAAGCTCGGCAAGAAGGCGCTGACGCCCGAGCAGTTGCAGACGAAGCAGACACTGCTCGCGCTCGTCGACGCGGTGCGCGACGAATCGGGCAAGGACGCGCCGGTGCGCCTCGTGTTCGAGCCGAAGTCGAGCCGCATCGATCAGACCGAGTTCGTCAACACGCTGCTCGCGCATACGAGCCTCGAATCGAACGCGCCGCTGAACATGGTGATGGTCGGCGGCGACGGCCGGCCGCGTCAGAAGGGCTTGAGCGAAATCCTGCACGAGTGGATCGCGTTCCGTTTCGCGACGGTGACGCGGCGCACGCGGCATCGTCTGTCGAAGGTCGACGACCGGATTCATATTCTCGAAGGCCGGATGATCGTCTTCCTGAATATCGACGAAGTCATCCGCATCATCCGCGAATCGGACGAGCCGAAGGTCGCGCTGATGGCCGCGTTCGGCCTCACCGACCGGCAGGCCGAAGACATCCTCGAAATCCGGCTGCGTCAGTTGGCGCGCCTCGAGAAGATCAAGATCGAGAAGGAACTGGCCGAGCTGCGCGAAGAGAAGGCGAAGCTCGAAGAACTGCTCGGCAGCGAATCGGCGATGAAGCGTCAGCTGATCAAGGAAATCGAAGCCGACGCGAAGCAGTACGGCGACGAGCGCCGCACGCTGATCCAGCAGGAAAAGCGCGCGACGTTCGAAGCGCGCGTGGTCGACGAGCCGGTCACGGTCGTGGTCTCGCAGAAGGGCTGGGTGCGCGCGCTGAAGGGCCACGGGCTCGATACCGCGGGCTTCAGCTTCAAGGCCGGCGACGGCCTCTACGCGGCGTTCCAGTGCCGCACGCCCGACACGCTGATCGCATGGGGCAGCAACGGGCGTGTCTATTCGGTCGCGGTGGCTCAACTGCCCGGCGGGCGCGGCGATGGCGTGCCGGTCACGTCGCTGATCGAGCTCGAATCGGGCAGCCATCTGATGCACTACTACGCGGCGTCGGCGGAGCAGGCGCTGCTGCTCGCGTCGAGCAATGGTTTCGGCTTTATCGCCAAGGTCGGCGACATGGTGAGCCGCGTGAAGGCCGGCAAGTCGTTCATGACCATCGACGCGGGCGCCGCGCCGCTCGCGCCGATGCCGATGCTGCCGGATGCGGTGCAGGTCGCGTGCCTGTCGTCGGGCGGGCGTCTGCTCGTGTTCGGCCTCGACGAGATGAAGACGCTGTCGGGCGGCGGGCGCGGCGTCACGCTGATGGCTCTCGACGACAACGAAACGCTCGTGCAGGCGCTGGCGATCAACGAGGCCGGCGTGATGCTGATCGGCACGCGCCGCGGTGGCCGCCTCGACGAGGAGAAGCTCGCCGGCGGCGAGCTGGCTGCGCATGTCGGCAAACGCGCGCGCAAGGGACGTGCGCCCGACAGCAAGCTGAAGCTCGATGGCATGCGTCCGGTGCTGCCGGCTTAGTGGAATCGAGCTAACGAAGTTTGACGCGGTAAAGCTGCGGGCGCCTGCTAGCATGCGGGGCGCTCGCGGTTTGTCTCAGAAAGTCCGTCGCGCGAAAGATGTGGATAACAAACGGGGAGCGGCGGCGTCGCGGCCAGATGAGGGTGCCGCAATCACAACGACAAAATACGACGCAATGGCCGCCGATACCCGGAACTGCCTGCATCACGCATGGGTCGAACGCGCTCAGTTGCTGCTGAGTAGGGATCAAGTGTCCTGAACGGTGTGGCGTCGTCGGGAGAGGAAAGCTACATGAACAAGGCAATCGAAGTCGCGCTTTTTCTGCATCTGCTCGGGGTGGCGGTGTGGGTCGGCGGTATGGTGTTCGCGCATTTCTGCTTGCGCCCGGCGCTCGGCGATCTGTCGCCGCAACTGCGCCTGCCGCTGTGGGAGTCGGTGTTCGGCCGCTTCTTCAATTGGGTCGGCGTGTCGGTGCTCGTGATCCTGATCACTGGCGGCTTCATGCTGACGCAATTCGGCGGCGCTCACGCGTTCTGGCCGCTGCACGCGATGGCCGGCCTCGGCATCGTGATGATGCTGATCTTCGGGCATATCCGCTTCGCGGTGTATCCACGCATTCGCCGCGCGGTGCAGGCGCAGAAGTGGCCCGATGGCGCGCAGGCGGTCGGTACGGTCCGCCGTCTCGTGCTGATCAATCTGGTGCTGGGCGTCGTGACGATCGGCGTCGCGGTGCTCTCGCGAGGGTTCTGATCGCGAGGCCGTCAACGGTGCGGCAGGCTCGGCGCGGCCCGCACCGCGTCACGCCGCCGCGCCGTAGGCGAGCCACAAACCGCACGCCACCGCCACCGTTCCATACACGGCATACACCGGCACCTTCAGCTTGGCGAAGCACATCGCCGAGAACGTCGCGGTCAGCAGATAGATCGGCTCCAGCGGCACATGCACGGCAATGCGCAGTACCGCGACCGCAAGGAACGCGGTCGTGACCGCGCGCAGAATCCTCATGCCGTGCTCGAAACGCGGGTTCGCCTTCAACTGATGCAGATTGCGCTGCGCAAGCACGACGAGACATCCCGACGGCACGAACAATGCGAGCGTCGCTATCAGCGCGCCCAGCCAGCCACCGACCAGATAACCGAAGAACGGCACCACGTTCAGCAAGGGTCCCGGAGACAACGGCGACAGTGAAAACGCGAGCGTGAAGTCGTTATCCGATATGCCGACCGCCGGCGTGACGAACAGCGTCCGGAGCACCGGCAACGCCGAGAAGCCGCCGCCGAACAGCGTCATGCCGGCGCCCGCAAGGCGTGGCCACAGCAGCGCGAGTTCATAGCGATGCGGCAGCGGCAGCGCGAATAGCACGATCAGCACGCTGAGCCCCGCCAGCAGCCGGTAGTCACCGCGCTCCAGCGACACGGCAAGCCGCGAGTCGCGCTCCGGACTCGCGAGCCAGCCGGTGCCGAAGGCCATGCCGAGCATCACCACATAGGCTGCGGCGCTGTGCGCATAGAACAGCGCGACGCTGCCGAGCAACGCCGCCGACCATTCGAGCTTGCCACGCACGAGCGCGCGCGTCTGCTTGTACCAGGTGATCGCGATCAGCGTCGCGAGCACGACGCTGAAGTGATGCAGCAGCGTTTGCGACGCGATCGTGTGCACCATGGACGCGCGGTAGAAGATCGCGAACAGCGTCATCAAGGTAAAGAAGGGCAGCACGCTCGCCACACCGGCGACCCATGCGCCGGCCCGTCCGCGCAACGCGTGCCCGAGCTGCACGGCGACATTGCAGCCGACCGGTCCCGGCACCATCCACGCGAGCGCGATCAGATCCGAGAACGCCACGCGCGACAGCCGCCGCTGGCGTTCGACGTAGTGATGCTCGAGCTGCGCCATCAACGCGAGCCCGCCCCACGATAGCGCCGACAGGCCGAATACAACCCTGAACAGCGTCCATAGCGGCTCCCGTTGCCCGCGGCGGGCGGCCTCCTCGCTCGTGATGGTCTGCATCGGCGCTGCGGCCGCCCGCCGTGCGGGCACCCGTCCTTTAATTGTTGGTGCTCGATACGCTGTTCATGTTGTCGGTTTCGTGCTCGGCGCGGCGGCCGCCCGCGTTGTTGACGCCGCATACACCGAAGCGCTCGAGCAGCGCCGGAATCGCCTCCACCGGCACCGGACGCGAGAACAGGAAACCCTGTGCCTCGATATGGCCGAGCGCGGCCAGCCACGCAATCTGCTCTTCGGTCTCCGTGCCTTCGACCACCACCTTGAGCCCGAGCGAGCGCGCGAGGTTGACGATCGCGGTGACCATCACGCAGACGCTGCGGTCGCCCGGGATCGCCTGGACGAACGAGCGGTCCACCTTCAGCGTATCGACGGCGAAGCGGTTCAGATAGGACAGCGACGAATAGCCGGTGCCGAAATCGTCGAGCGCGATGCGCACGCCGAGACGCTTTAGCGCGAAGATTTTTTCGGCGACGACTTCCGGAAATTCCATCATCGTCGTCTCGGTGATTTCGAGCTCGAGGCGGCGCGCGGAGATGCCGCTTTCCTCGATTGCGCGCGAGATCGTTTCGAACAGATCGCCGCGCCAGAACTGCACCGCCGAAATATTCACCGCGAGCGAGAGCGTGTCGTAGCCCTGCTGCTGCCATTGCGCGAGCTGGCGGCACGCCGTCTCGATCACGAAGTCGCCGATCGGCACGATCAGGCCGGTCGATTCGGCCACGGGGATGAATTCGTTGGCCGGGATCAGTCCGTGCTGCGGATGATTCCAGCGCAGCAGTGCTTCGAAGCCGGTGATGCAGCGGCGCGTCAAATCGATCTTCGGCTGATACGCGAGGAACAGTTGTCCCTCGTCGAGCGCGACGCGCAACTGCTGTTCCCACTTCATCAGATGGTCCGCGCGATGTGACAGATCCGGCGAATAGAACTGATAGCAGTTCTTGCCGGCGTCCTTCGCGCTGTACATCGCGAGGTCGGCTTTCTTCAGCAAGTCGATCTCGGTCTCGTTCGCGACCGAGTACAGCGCGATGCCGATGCTCGCATGCAGCACGAACGAGCTGCCGCGCACCTCGAACGGCTTCGAGAACACTCTGCTGGCGGCTTCGGCGAGCGTGACGGCGCGCTTCTCGACGTCGTCACCCTTGATCACGACGACGAACTCGTCGCCGCCGATGCGGGAGAGCGCGCCGCCGTCGCCGACCGCGGCGGACAGGCGCGAGGCGGTCATCTGCAGCACGATGTCACCGGCGTTGTGGCCGAGCGTGTCGTTGACGGTCTTGAAGTTGTCGAGATCGATAAAAAGAATGGCAAGACGGCCGAGGTTCGACGGCTGCGCGACGTCCTGGCGCAGCGCCTGCAGCGTCGCATAACGATTGCGCAGGCCGGTCAGCAGATCGTATTCGACGAGATGCGTCATCTCGCGCTCGCGGCCGAGCAGCTTGCCGATCAGGCCGGTCGCCACCGCGAAGAAGCTGAGCATGGCGAGCGAGACGAAGCCCGCCATCAGCAGATAGACGTTGCGCGTGTGGTTGTAGTCGGCGAATTCCTCGCCCTGCGAGAGACCGACGAGCACGCCGAGCGGATAGCCGTCGATGTGCCGGTACGACACGATGCGCGTGACGTTGTCGATCGAATCGACGTAGGTGCCCGACACGTGCTCCGAAGTCGGATACGTGCCGCTCGCGGTGAACGTGCCGCTCGCCTTGTCCGCGTTGCCGGTGCGGCGCGCGAGCACGGTGCCGCTGTCCGAGATCACCGCGATCACGCCTTCGCGGCCGATCGCCGCGTTGTTGTAGAAGTCCGACGTGAAATAGCTGGGGTCTTCGGAGACGACGACGACGCCCGCGAACGAGCCGTCCGGGTGATTCAGACGCCGCGTCATCTGCAGCGTCCAGTGACCCGACACGCGGCCGAGCACCGGCTTGCTGATGTAAAGCTGGTCGTCGTTCTCGTGCTCGTGGACCTTGAAGTGCTCGCGATCGGACAGGTCGATGTGAGCGGGATTGGGCTCGGCCGTGTTGGCGATCAGTCTGCCGTGCTCGTCGATCAGCGACACCTGCACGAGCGTTTCGCTTTGCACGACGCTTTTCTCGACGGTGCTCGCAAGATCGAAACGACCGGGCGTCTTTTCGTACTCGTATTTGACGAAGCGCGTGATCTGATCGACCTGGTGAATCGCCTTGATAGTGTGCTGCTCGAGCGCCGCGGAAAGAATGGCGGACGACGCCATCGCCTCGCGGTACGTCGCATCCTTTTCAACCGACAGCCGCGCGAAGATCACGGTCCAAAGCAGGACCAGTACCAGTACGCCGAGAGCCGGAATGACGAGCAACGCGCGACGGCGTGTGGCAACTGGATCGCGGGGTGGCCTGGTTTCGCGCGGGTCGGAGAAGCGGTCCTGAGTCATCGCCCGGCCCTTGACTGGGTGCGGGCCGCTTGCAAACGCACGGGCATCGATTGCGCGAAATAGATGGATAGCTGCATGGTGACCAAGGTGCGAAAGCTGCTGCCCAGGAGGAGAGGGCGTGGCGCCGCGCCTGACCGTCCACAGGTCGTCGGATACGGTTCGATATTTACGTCTCGATATTACTGAATGCCACTGGATTAAGGAAGCGTCCGGGCATCGGGTATACGCTGGCGCGTCGGCCGCGAGGAATTCGGAGAATCGGGGATGGCAATGCCATCGCCCTGGGGCTTTTCGTGGCCTGATGCGTCGACATGCGGTGCTTCGCCATAGTGTGCGCGCGAGGCCGCCAGCCGCTTACGCAAGCCGGCACGTACCGTCGACGATCGTCACCGAAGGACCACCGATCCAGATCTTGCCGCGCGCATCGTCGTAGTGGACCGACACCTCGCCCGCGCGCCCGAGCACGGTGCCCTGACGCGCCGTGTAGCGCGTGCCGGGACGGCGTTGCTGGAGATTTAGAAGACCCGCGAGCGCGGCGTTGGCGCTGCCCGTCACCGGGTCTTCACCGACGCCGAAACCGCCGCCCGCCATCAGGCATCGGACCTCGAACGTTGCCGGGCCGTCGGCGTCGTGCGGGCCGTACACGGCGACGCCGTGCGTGTCGAGCGAATGCGCGAGTTCGGCGAGCGCGGCCGCATCGGGTTCGAGCGCGAGGCAGGTGCGTGCCGAGTCGACGCGCACGACGAGCCATGGGGCACCGTTATCGACCGCGCACGGGGGCGCGCTGAAGTCGATCGACTGACTTCGTAATGCCGTAGACAGCGTTTGGTAACGATGCTCGGGGAGCGGTGTCACGCGTGCGGGCGGCGCGGCGAACGCCCATGCGCCGTGCGCGCTGTGGGCGCCGTCGAGTGCTTCGAGTTCGACGAGACCCACGCCGCATTGCTGGATCAGCTTGCCGAGCAGCTTCGGCTGGTAGCCGCTTTCGCGCAGAGCATGCGCGGTGCCGAGCGTCGGGTGACCCGCGAACGGCAACTCGCCGCCCGGCGTGAAGATGCGCACGCGGTAGTCGGCGGCGGCATCGGTCGGCTGCAGCAGAAACGTGGTTTCGGACAGGTTGGTCCAGCGCGCGATGGCCTGCATCTGCGCGGTATCGAGCGCGTCGGCGTCGAACACGACGGCAAGCGGATTGCCCTTGAACGGTGCCGACGTAAACACGTCGACCTGTTTGAAACGAACAGTGTGAGCGGACATCGACAGCCCCGGGCGCAATGGACGTGGAAGGAGTTCGCGGATTCTATCCGCGTCTGCACCGGCGATCCACCGTTGCAGTCAAACAAAACGCGCCGCCGGTGCGTGACACCAGACGGCGCGTTCGATTTTCAATGCGGCGTGAATCATGGACCAACTTCACGCGATGCCGCATGCATTGTTACATCGCTTCGAGGCTTATTCGACCTCGGCGATCAGCTCGATTTCGACGCACGCGCCGAGCGGGATCTGCGCGACTCCGAACGCCGAGCGCGCGTGCTTGCCGCGCTCGCCGAACACATCGGCGATCAGCTCGGACGCGCCGTTCGTGACCAGATGCTGCTCGGTGAACTCGAGCGTCGAGTTCACGAGGCTCATCAGCTTGACGATGCGCGTGACGCGGTTCAGGTCGCCGACGTGCGCGTGCAAGGTGGCGAGCAGATCGATCGCGATCGAGCGCGCCGCGGCCTTGCCTTCGTCGGTGCCCATCGTTGCGCCGAGCTTGCCGGCCCACACCTTGCCCTCCTTCTTCGCGATGTGGCCCGACAGGTACACCGTGTTGCCGCTTTGCGCGCTCATCACATAGGCCGCTGCCGGCGCACCCGCCGCCGGCAGTTCGATGCCGAGTTCCTTGAGCTTGTCGTACACATTCGATTGAGCCATGTCGTGTCCTCGTTTCGTTGAGATTGCATGAATGCAGGCGGGGCGAAGTCCGCACGCAACGCGCGTGCAAACTTCGCCCCGATGTCAGTGTGGCTTATGCCGATCAGATTTTCGCGCGCACGAGTGCCGCGAGACGCGCCACGCCTTCGTCGATTCTAGCCGGTGGCACCGTGACAAACGACAGACGCAGCGTGTTGTGCTGCGCTTCGTTCGCGAAGAACGGGCCGCCCGGCACGAACGCAACGTTCTGCGCGACCGCTTCCTCGAGCAGCTTCATGCTGTCGATCTGCGCCGGCAGATTGACCCAGATGAACATGCCGCCTTCCGGACGGTTCCAGCTGACGCCCTCGGGCATATAGCGCTCGAGCGCGGCGAGCATCGCGCCGCACTGGTTGCGATACAGCTCGCGGATCGTCGGCACGTGCGTGTCGAGAAAGCCGTCCTTGACCACTTCGTGCACGATGCGCTGCGTAAAGCTCGGTGTGTGCAGGTCGGTGGCCTGCTTGGCCTGCACGAGTTTGAAGATCAGCTCCTCGGGCGCGATGATGAAGCCGACGCGCAGACCCGGCGCGAGCACCTTCGAGAACGAACCGAGATGGACGATGTGATCGGGCGCCATCGACAGCATCGTCGGCAGCGGTTCGCCCGCGTAGTCGAGTGCGCCGTACGGGTCGTCTTCGATCACCGGGAACGGCGCGGTCTTCGCGAACTCGGCGAGCGCGCGGCGGCGTTCGACCGGCAGACGGCGGCCCGTCGGATTCTGGAAGTTCGGCTGCGCGTACAGCAAACGTGCGCCTTTGGTCAGTTCCGGCTCGAGGCCTTCGGGGATCAGGCCCTGCTCGTCGGTCGGCACCTGCACGTAGTGCGGCTCGTACATCGAGAACGATTGCAGCGCGCCGAGGTAGGTCGGCGTTTCGACCAGCACCGGGCTATCGACGCAGACGAGCACCTTGCCGAGCAGGTCGAGCGCCTGTTGTGAGCCGGTCGTGATCAGCACCTGCGACGCACGGATCTGCGCGCCGTGGGTCGAGTAGCGTTGCGCGATCCATTCGCGCAGCGGCAGATAGCCTTCGGTCGCGCTGTACTGCAGCGCCGCGGCAGGCGTGTCGCGCAGGATGCGCTCGGCCGCCTCGCGCATGCGCTCGGCCGGAAATGTGGCCGGCGAGGGCAGGCCGCCGGCGAAGGAGATGACTTCGGGCCGTTCCGTGACCTTCAGGATCTCGCGGATCGCGGAGCTCGTGAGCTTGCGTGCGCGTTCGGACAATTGCCACGTCGGGGCTTTCAGGTCGCTTTGGTCCATGATCTCCTCTGCTGGTGTTTCTGGAACCGGTCAAAACTTCGATTATCGCGCGACTCGGCAACTGGTACCGCCGGGGCCAACGGGTTGCCAACTCGCGCGCTGCTTATCTGAGGGTTCGCGGACCCTCGGGTGTTTCAAATTCAGCGACGAGCGCCGGGGCGCCGTCGGTCGGCTGCAAGTCGAGCAGGTGCGCGGCGCCGAGCCAGCGCAGATGCTCGCCGATCAGTTCCGCCCGCGGATGCACGGCTTTCAGCGCCTTCAGCGCGAGGTTCGTCGGTGCGAGCGACTGCGACGGATGACGCGGCGAGTCCCACTGGATCAGCGACGGCAGCACGCCATCGCCGGCACCTTGCCAGGCGGGGAACGACCCGTCGTCGGGCACCGTCAGGCCCCATGTGAAATCGCCGCGCGTCATCGGCACGACCGGGGCGATACGCAGCGGATACTGCGCCTGCCACGTCGCGAGATGCTTCGGCCGCTCGACGCGCGCGACCCAGTGCGACAGATACGGCCCGTTTTCCAGGCGCGCCTGCGTCGCCGGGTCGTCGAGCGAGAACAGGCGCGGACGCGGCCCGGCGCCACTGGCTGCGGCGTCGGCCACGGCCTGCGGATCGATCGCGATCACTTCCAGATAGACGCCGCCCCACAGTCCCAGCAGCCGGTTGTGGGTGCGCATCAGCGGATGCGCGCCGCCGCCGGCCGGTGCGACGCCGAGCGTGTCCGCAACGTACCGCGCGCCTTCGTCCAACGCGCGCGCGGAGACTACCAGGTGATCGAGATGGAGCGAATGAGCGGTCGGGGCTGTCAGGGCTGTCATGGCGGATCGACGGAAAACGCTGTTCTGCGCAAAGGCCCGGTGCGCGCCACCCGTGAAGGCCGCACTACCGGGGCCGTAAGCATAACCGTTTGCCGGGTCGGCGGGCCATGCGGATGGTTTTGCATTGCGTCACCAGCGTTCGCTGAGTTCCAATGTAACGATCGCGACCTGCACAGTAACGGTACAATCGGCGCGATACTGCTCGGTACAGTTGGAGCCCGTCATGTCCGTCCCGCTTGCCCAGATTCCTGCCCCGCATGACACCGCGTCGCTGACGCTGGTCGAACAGCTCGTCCAATGGGCGCGCCGCCGCATCGAGGAGCGCGTGTTCCGCCCCGGCATGCGCATGCCGTCGATTCGCAAGCTCGCGCTCGATAAGGGCGTGTCGCGCTTCACGGTCGTCGAAGCGTACGAGCGCCTCGTCGCGCAGGGTTTTCTGGAGTCGCGACGCGGCTCGGGTTTCTACGTGCGCGAGCGCCAGGGCGGCGCGGCGACGGTCGCCGCGCTGCGGCCGCGCGCCGAACCCTTGCCCGCGCCGGCCAAAATCGACGTCGTCTGGCTGCTGCGCAACATGCTGCATACCGGCGCGCGGCCCGAGCGCAGCCCCGGGCTCGGCTATCTGCCGGCCGGTTGGCTCGACGGCGACCTGATCACCAACGCATTGCGCACGCTGGGCCGGCAAAGCGGCATGCAGATGCTCGGCGTCGGCACCGCGCAAGGTTTCCTGCCGCTGCGTCAGCAGCTCCAGACGCGGCTCGAGGAGCTGGAGATCGGGGCGTCGCCCGAGCAGATCGTGATGGTGTCCGGCGTCACGCAGGCGATCGACCTCCTTTCGCGCATCTACGTGAAGCCGGGCGATGCGGTGATCGTCGGCGATCCTGCGTGGTTTCAGATGTTCGGCTGCTTCGCCTCGCAGGGCGCGCGGCTCGTCGGCATGCCGTACACGCCGGACGGCCCGGACCTCGACGCGCTCGAAGCGCTGGTGCAGGAATGGCGCCCCAGGATGCTGGTGATCAACTCGGTGCTGCAGAACCCGACAGGCACGTCGTTGAGCGCCGCGCAGGCGTTTCGCATCCTGCGGTTTGCCGAAGCGTACGACTTCATCGTCGTCGAGGACGACATCTACGGCGACCTGTGCCCGCCCGGTTACGCGGGTACGCGGCTCGCGAGCCTCGATCAGCTCAAGCGCGTGATCTATCTCGGCAGCTTCTCGAAGACGCTGGCGCCGAATCTGCGCGTCGGTTTCATCGCATGCGCGCCGGAGGTCGCGATGGTCGTGGCCAATCAGAAGATGCTGGTCGGCATGACGAGCCCTGAACTCAACGAGCGCGTGATCTACAAAATCTTGACCGAAGGCCATTACCGGCGGCATGTCGAGCGCATTCGCGCGCGGCTCGACGGCGTGCGCGAGAAGGCGGTGCGGATGATCGAGAAGACTGGCATGAAGCTGTTCCTGACGCCGGCGGCCGGCATGTTTCTTTGGGCCGACACCGGCGTCGACTCGGGCGCACTCGCCGCGGCCGGCCACGAAGCCGGCTTTCTGCTGACGCCGGGCGGGCTGTTTTCCCCGCAGCAGTCGCCGAGCACCTGGATGCGCTTCAACATTGCCAATTGCGGCGATCCCGAGTTGCCGGCGTTCCTGAGCCGGTATCTGGACGGCGTCGCGCGTCGCGCCTCTTGAAACCTCGCCGGAGCGTCCCCATTTGCGCGGACGATCCGGCGGCCCGGCGTTCCGGCGGCTCGGCGCTCCGGCGCGGCAGGCCCGATCCGCGCTTCGCCGCTGTCCATCCCCTATTCGCAACAGAGAGGAAGTCCGACCATGGCACAAGAAACCATGAGCTTTCAGGCAGAAGTGAAGCAACTTCTGCAACTGATGATCCATTCGCTCTACAGCAATAAAGAAATCTTTCTGCGCGAGCTGATCTCGAACGCGTCCGACGCGGCCGACAAGCTGCGCTTCGAGGCGATCGAGAACAGCGCGCTGTACGAGAACGATCCGAACCTGCGGATTCGCGTGTCGTTCGACAAGGCCGCGCGCACCGTGACGATCGACGACAACGGCATCGGCATGAGCCGCGAAGAAACGATCGCGCACCTCGGCACGATCGCGCGCTCGGGCACGAAAGAGTTCTTTGGCAAGCTGTCGGGCGACCAGCAGAAGGATGCCGCACTGATCGGCCAGTTCGGCGTGGGCTTCTACTCCGGCTTCATCGTCGCGGACAAGATCACCGTCGAGACGCGCCGTGCCGGCTTGCCGGCTGCGGAAGGCGTGCGCTGGGTAAGCGCGGGCGAGGGCGACTTCGCGGTCGAGACGATCGAGCGCGCCGCGCGCGGCACGACCATCACGCTGCATCTGCGCGCCGATGAGGACGAGCTGCTGTCGTCGTACCGTCTGAAGTCGATCATCCAGAAGTACTCGGACCACGTCGCGCTGCCAATCCTGATGAAGAAGGAAGAGTGGGACGCGGAAAAGAGCGAGATGGTCACGAAGGACGAGGACGAGACCGTCAACCAGGCGAGCGCGCTGTGGACCCGTTCGAAGAACGACATCACCGACGATCAATACAAGCAGTTCTACCAGCACATCTCGCACGATCATCAGGACCCGCTCACGTGGACGCATAACCGCGTCGAAGGCCGCAGCGAATACACGCAGCTGCTGTACGTGCCGTCGCACGCGCCGTTCGATCTGTGGAATCGCGAGCAGCGCGGCGGCCTGAAGCTGTACGTGAAGCGCGTGTTCATCATGGACGACGCCGAGCAACTGCTGCCCACGTATCTGCGCTTCGTGAAGGGTGTGGTCGATTCGGCCGATCTGCCGCTGAACGTGTCGCGCGAAATCCTGCAGGAAAGCCGCGACGTGAAGGCCATTCGTGAAGGCGTGACCAAGCGCGCGCTGTCGATGCTCGAAGAACTCGCGAACTCGGAGAACGACGCCGATAAGGAAAAGTACGCAGGCTTCTGGAAAGAGTTCGGCCAGGTGCTGAAAGAAGGTGTTGGCGAGGATTTCGCCAATCGCGAGCGCATCGCGAAGCTGCTGCGTTTTGCGACGACCCAGACGGGCACGGCCGAGCAGACCGTGTCGCTGGCCGACTACGTCGCTCGCATGAAGCCCGAGCAGACCAAGATCTACTACGTGACCGCCGACACATGGCAGGCCGCGTCGAACAGCCCGCATCTCGAAGTGTTCCGCAAGAAGGGCGTCGAAGTGCTGCTGCTGACCGATCGCGTCGATGAATGGATGCTGTCGTTCCTGCACGAATTCGACGGCAAGCCGCTGCAAAGCGTCGCGCGCGGCGACCTCGATCTCGGCGCGTTGAACGACGAGGAAAAACAGGCGCAGGAGAAGATCGGCGAAGAACTCAAGCCGCTCGTCGAGAAGATGAAGGAAGCGCTGAAGGACAAGGCGAAGGACGTGCGTCTGACGTTCCGGCTGACCGACTCGCCATCGTGCCTCGTCGCCGACGACGGCGAAATGAGCGGCTACCTGCAACGCATGTTGAAGGCAGCGGGCCAGCAGGCGCCGGAGTTCCATCCGATTCTCGAAGTGAATCCGGAGCACGCGCTCGTGAAGGGCCTGCATGCCGATAGCGCGAATTTCGAGGATTGGTGCCATCTGCTGTTCGATCAGGCCTTGCTCGCCGAAGGCGGCGCGCTGGAAGATCCGGCTAGCTTCGTGAAGCGCACCAATGCGTTGTTGCTCTCGCGTGCGGGTTGAACGTGAGCCGGGAGCGCTGATGTCGTTGCTGAACTGATGACGCTCGGTGGATGAAAAATGCGCTGCTTCGGCAGCGCATTTTTTTTCGCCCTTCGCTTTACGTCGGGTTCTCGCCCGGAGGAGCGCGCGCGATGAGCGCAAGCGTTGCCGTAGAAAAATGCCGTCAGACCGCGCCGCTATAATCCGACACCATGTCTATCCGTTTCGATCCCGCTGACGCTCATTGGCGCGTCGCGCCGTTGGCCGCTTTCAGCGCCGCCCAGAAAGACTGGCTGACGCGCGGCGGTTCACTGACCGCGCATCTGCGCGCGCTCGGCGCGGTCGCGGTACGCGTGACGCGCGAAGCCGTCGCGCTGCCGTGGCGCGACGAAGTCGCCGCGCTCGGACTCGCGCCGCGCGCGCCGGTGTGGGTGCGCGAAGTGGTGCTGTCGGTCGATGACGTGCCGTTCGTCGCCGCGCATAGCGTGACGCCGCGCGCGGCGAGCGTCGGCATCTGGCAGGCAACGCGGCGGTTGCGCACGCGGCCGCTCGCGGAATTGCTGTATAGCGATGGCAGTGTCGCGCGTTCGTCGCTGGTGAGCCGCAGGGTGGGGAAGCGGCATCCGTTGTATCGGTTGGCCGCGTGTGAAATCGACCGCGGCGATCGACAAGCGCCGCATGTGCTGGTGGCGCGTCGCTCGGTGTTCGAGCGTCGTGGCGCGCCGTTGATGGTGACCGAATGCATGTTGCCGGCGTTGTGGGAGTATTTGCATGCGTTGGACTTGGCCGCTCGCGCGCACGCTGCGGCCTCAGGCGCCGGCGCGGCGCATATCGCGCATGCGCGGGTGCGCGAACACGGGCGGCCACTCGATCACACCGCGTCGCGCGCGCACGGCGGGCCGCGCAGCGCCGACCAGCGGAGCCGCTGATGTCGTTCAAGCGTTGCTTTGCGCCTGTCGTCGACGCCGATACGCGGACCTTGATCCTCGGTAGCTTGCCGGGCGAGGTGTCGTTGGCTCACGGCCAATACTACGCACACCCGCAGAACAAATTCTGGGTGCTGGTCGGTGAGGTGATAGAACGGGATCTGGTTGGTATGGACTATTCGACGCGTCTCGATGCGTTGCTCGAACACCATATCGGCCTATGGGATGTCGTTGCCGAGGCTCGTCGAGCAGGAAGCCTGGATAGCCGGATTCGCGACCATGCCAGCAACGATCTGATTGCTCTTGTCGATACGCTGCCGAAGCTGGTCACCATCGCCTTCAATGGCGGGACCGCAGCGAGGATCGGGATGAAAGCGCTTGGTGAGCGCGCGGAACGCTATCGGCTTCTGCGGTTGCCGTCGAGCAGTCCCGCTCACGCTTCGGTCCCCTACGCGGACAAACTGGTACTTTGGCGGCAGATACGGCAATTCAATTGACGTGTCGTTCGTGCTGGGAGGAAGTTCGGTCCTGACAACGCCCGTTGGACGGCAACGCAACGATGCTCGAGGCCCGTGGGGCCGATTGTCGGTTCCGTGGTTAGTGGTAGTCACTTTCCTGCTGATGGCGCACCGCGAGGATCGTCACCGTCCGAGCGTTGTCGATCTCGAACAGCGCAACATATCCCGAAGCGCCGAACGGAGTGATCAGCTGGACGGAAACGTGGCAGATTTCATGACGTCTCACAAAGCATCGCAGTTGCGATGCTTTGTCCGCCGGTGGCTATGCCGGCGCAAGTCAGCCGGTCGCCAGATTCGCCGTCATAGCTCAAGCGCAAGAAACCGGGTGCCATCCACCGGATTCTCATAGTAGGGCGCAGTTTCGACGAACCCTAACCGCTCGTAAATGCCCTGCGCAAAACGGGTTTGCGGAACCGAGTCGAGAACGAGCGTCGAGAATCCCAAGGTCTTCGCTTTTCTGATCACCGAAGTGACCAGCGTTTCACCAAGCGACAGTCCTCTGAATGCTTCGCGAACGTAGAGCCGCTTGATTTCCGCGGTCTCTGCCGTATGACGAAGCAGCCCCGCGCAACCGGCGAGTTCGCCGCCGGCGTCGGCGACGAAGAACATGCCGGACGGCAAGGTATAGACATGTTCGAACGCGTCCATTTCGGCGTCGAATCCGCGGTAGGACAAATCCATATCCAGCCAGCGGACATATTCGCGGATCAAGGCGACGAGGCTGCGCGTATCGGCAGGGAAAACGGCTTCGCGAACGACCGGCCGCGGCGTTTGCATGGTGGCTCTCAGATCCATACGTTGTTTTCGGCCGTTCTTTCGTTGGTGGTATCGCCGGTGTTGACGACGCCGCGCGGTTCGATCAGCAGCAGCTTCACTTCGGATCCGGCATACGGCTTGTGCTCGACTCCCTTTGGAACCACCGCCATTTCTCCGGGCGACAACTCGATCGAGCGGTCGTGGAAGTCGATGCGCAACCGGCCTTCGAGGACGATGAACGTCTCGTCGGTATCGGCATGCCGATGCCAGACGAAATCGCCAAGCAGTTTGACGACTTTGAACTGATAGTCATTCATTTCAGCAACGACGCGCGGCTGCCAGTGGCCGTCGATCTGACTGATCTTGTCGAGCAGATTGATTGCCTTGTATTGGCCGCGTTGCTCGGGTGTGGGCTGGGAATCGCTGTGCATGTTGGCTCCATTGCGATGATACGTGAAACAGAGCTTAGTCGGGCCGCCGGCGGGTGTCTTGAACGATCGTGCACGCGTGCGCTAGCCGGCGCGCCGAACGCTCGTCATCGCGAGCCAACGTGCGGGAGGAATTCCATACGCGTGGCGAAAATGCCGGGTCATGTGGCTTTGGTCGGCGAAGCCGGCGGCGGCCGCGGCGTCCACGAGGCACACGCCGCGCAGCATCATCGCCCGCGCCGCTTCGAGGCGGCGCATGACCAGGTAGTGATAGGGACTGGTGCCGTAGAAGGTTCTGAAATCGCGCGACAGGCTCCAGCGGTCCTCTCCGCTGACGGAGGCAAGTTCATCGAGCGTGACGGCGCGGGCGCTCGATGCCTGCAGATATTCCCGCGCCCGCTGCGCTGCCGCGAAATTCGCGGACTTGCGCGTTGGCCGCGCGCCCGACGCGCTCTCCAGCGCGAGCGCGAGGCCGGCGAGCGCGTCGTCCCGTTCGAGTGGCTCCGCGTCGCCGCGCATCTGGCGAAGTGCTGTGTTCGTCGCTTCGAACAGGCGCGGATCGTTCGTGACCCCGCCTTCGACGAACGGCAGGGGGCGGCCGCCGAGGACCTCCTGGATCGCGGCGGGCTGGACGTAAATCATCTGATAACGAAATCCCTCGTTCGTGCCGGCCTGACCATCGTGTACTTCGTCGGGATGCAGGACCATCGTCTGTCCGGGCAGGCTGGTGCGCAGATCGCGCCGGTAGTGGAAGCATTGGACGCCGGAGAGGGTCAGGCCAATGGCATACGTGTCGTGCCGATGCAATGAGTACGCGTTGCCATGGAAAAACGCTTCGATGCGTTCTACTCCGTCAGTGGGTTCCGAACGGGAAATCCAGTCGGATTGGAGTTGGCTGATGTCGCCGTCCATCACACGCTCCGGCTTGGGTTGGCAGAACTGCGGGAACATCGGGATCGGGTCATTGTAGCGGCGGGAACGCTCGCACGCCTGGCATGGGTGATAGTGCGATTGACCGATTTCGCCCCGCAGCACAAAAATGAGGGAGAATCCAAACGATTGGCCCGCTGCGCGAACCCGGCGCCGTGTTCACTTAAGCGTTCCGCTCAAGCGTTCCGCAGCCCGCATCGCCGTGCGTCAGGTACGGCGGTTGTGTCTTTGCATTGCGTTTCCCTGATCGAAAATCGTGCGCCCTGCCCGTATCACGCGCGAGATGCCGTTCAACCGCCCGCCCAGAGCCCAGCAATGACGACCCAGCAACCGACCATCATCTACACCCTCACCGACGAGGCCCCGCTGCTCGCGACCGCCGCGTTCCTGCCGATCATCCGGACCTTCACCGCGCCGGCCGGCATCAAGATCGAGACCAGCGACATTTCGGTCGCGGGCCGTATCCTCGGCGAGTTCCCCGAGTATCTGACCGAAGCGCAGCGAGTGCCCGACAATCTCGCGGAACTGGGCCGCCTGACCCAGCTGCCCGACACCAACATCATCAAACTTCCCAACATCAGCGCCTCGGTGCCGCAACTGACGAGCGCGATAAGGGAACTGCAGGCAAAGGGCTACAAGGTGCCCGACTATCCGGAAGACCCGAAGACCGACGAAGAGAAGGCGATCCGTCAGCGCTACTCGAAGTGTCTCGGCAGCGCGGTGAACCCGGTGCTGCGCGAGGGCAACTCGGACCGCCGCGCGCCGGCCGCGGTGAAGAACTACGCGCGCAAGCATCCGCACAGCATGGCCGAATGGAGCATGGCGTCGCGCACGCACGTCGCGCATATGCGGCACGGCGACTTCTATCACGGCGAAAAATCGATGACGCTCGATCGCCCGCGCGTCGTGAAGATGGACCTCGTCACGAAGAGCGGCAAGACGCTCGTGCTGAAACCGAGGGTCGCGCTGCAGGAAGGCGAGATCATCGACAGCATGTTCATGAGCAGGAAGGCGCTGCTCGCGTTCTATGAAGAGCAGATGGAAGACGCGCGCAAGACCGGCATGATGCTGTCGCTGCACGTCAAGGCGACGATGATGAAGATCTCGCACCCGATCGTCTTCGGCCACGCGGTCAAGGTCTTCTACAAGGATGCGTTCGCCAAGCACGGCAAGCTTTTCGACGAACTCGGCGTGAACGTCAACAACGGCCTCGTCAACCTGTACGAGAAGCTGGAGACGCTGCCGGAATCGCAGCGCGAGGAAGTGATCCGTGACCTGCACGCGTGCCACGAACATCGTCCGGAACTGGCGATGGTCGATTCGGCAAAGGGCATCTCGAACCTGCACGCGCCGAACGACGTGATCGTCGACGCGTCGATGCCGGCAATGATCCGCCTCGGCGGCAAGATGTGGGGCGCCGACGGTCGTCCGAAAGATACCAAGGCGGTGATTCCGGAGAGCACGTTCGCGCGCATCTACCAGGAGATCATCAACTTCTGCAAGACCAACGGCGCATTCGATCCGGTCACGATGGGCACCGTGCCGAACGTCGGCCTGATGGCGCAGCAGGCGGAAGAATACGGCTCGCACGACAAGACCTTCGAAGTGCCGGAGGACGGCGAGGCGCGCATCGTCGATCTTGCGACCGGCGAGGTGCTGCTCACGCAGAACGTCGAGCAGGGCGACATCTGGCGCATGTGCCAGGTGAAGGACGCGGCGATCCGCGACTGGGTCAAGCTCGCGGTCACGCGCGTGCGCAATTCGGGCATGCCTGCGGTGTTCTGGCTCGATCCGTATCGCCCTCATGAAGCGGAGCTGATCAGGAAGGTCGAGGCCTATCTGAAGGATTACGACACCACCGGCCTCGACATCCAGATCATGTCGCAGGTGCGCGCCATGCGTTACACGCTCGAGCGCGTCGTGCGCGGGCTCGATACGATCTCGGTCACCGGCAACATCCTGCGCGACTATCTGACCGACCTGTTTCCGATCATGGAGCTGGGCACGAGCGCGAAGATGCTGTCGATCGTGCCGTTGATGGCGGGCGGCGGCATGTACGAGACCGGCGCGGGCGGTTCGGCGCCGAAGCACGTGAAGCAGCTCGTCGAAGAGAATCATCTGCGCTGGGACTCGCTCGGGGAATTCCTCGCGCTCGCTGTGTCGCTCGAGGAACTGGGCATCAAGACAGGCAACAACAAGGCGAAGATCCTCGCGAAGACACTCGACATCGCAACCGGCAAGCTGCTCGAGAATAACCGCAGCCCGAGCCCGAAGACCGGCGAGCTGGACAATCGCGGCAGCCAGTTCTATCTGGCCATGTTCTGGGCGCAGGAGCTGGCGGCGCAAACGGACGACGCCGAACTGGCCGCGCAGTTCGCGCCGCTCGCGACGCAGTTGACCGCCAACGAGCGAGTGATCCTCGCGGAGCTGACCTCGGTGCAGGGCAAGCCGGTGGACATCGGCGGCTATTACAAGCCGGATTCTGACAAGCTCGATGAGGTGATGCGGCCGAGCCGCACGTTGAACGAGGCGCTCCAGGCGGTGCGCGTCGAGTGACGTGATACGAAGGCGAGCCGCCCGCGAGCGGCTCGTCGCGGCATGTCCGTTGTGTCTGGCTGTTTTGAACGAGCGAGTCGCAGCGAATGCTATGCTCTCGGTCGCTTAAAAATATTGCGCCCATGGCGCGACATCCGCACATGACGAAACTGATCAGGCGCGCCTCGGCCGAGGCGCGCGCTTTCCGCAACCGGGACGCCGAAGCAATCGGCGGCAAGCAGAAAACGGCGTACAGGAAGGCACCCAAATCCACCCATAATACGAGCGGCACCGCCGACCACGACGTTCACGAGGCACCGCAGATCGAAGCGCCACGCAAGCCGCGTTTCGCGCCGGTGACGTTCTCCGAAGAGGGTGGCGTGCGCTTCCTGCATTTCGGCACGGAATGGGTGCAAGGCGCGATGCGTCTGCGCAAGCCCGATCACATCGAACTCGAATACGCGCAGCAGATGATGGCCTGGCTGCTGTTTCTCGAAACGCCGAAGCGCATCGTGCAGCTCGGGCTCGGCGCGGCGTCGCTGACCAAATTCGCGCACCGCTTCCTGAAGGGCGCGAAAGTCGAGGCCGTTGAATTGAATCCGGCGGTCGTGGTGGCCGCGCACACGATGTTCGAGCTGCCGCCCGACGACGCGCGTCTGACCGTTCACGAAACCGACGCGTGGGACTTCGTCAACGAGCGCGCGAATCACGGCACGATCGGCGCGCTGCAGATCGACATCTACGACGCGACGGCGCGCGGCCCGGTGCTCGATAGCGTCGGGTTTTACCGCGCCGCGCGCGCCTGTCTGACCGAGGCGGGCATCGCCACGGTGAACCTGTTCGGCGATCATCCGAGCTTCGTGCGCAACATGAAGCGTTTGAACGAAGCGTTCGACGGCCGCGTCGTCGCGCTGCCCGAAGTGCACGACGGTAACCGCATCGCGATCGCATTCTCGGGCCCCGCGCTCGACGTGCCGTACGCCGCGCTCGAGGCGCGCGCGAAGCTGATCGAAGCCGAGCTGGGCTTGCCGGCGCGCAAATGGATCAAGGGACTGCGCGAATCGACGGGGCAGACGGGCGCATCGTTCGCGATCTGAGCGGGCGCCATCCTTTTCGTTGAAGCAAAGCGGCCGTGCCGGCGTATCCGTCGGCACGGCCGCGTCGCTTTCGGTACCTTTTTTACGTCTACGCCGCAACGTTATTCAGCGTGCATCATTGGTCCTGCCGCAGCCTTGTCCCGCGCCAGTGCGCCTCGGGTCCTCCCTGCTTGACCGGGTGTTCGCGACTCCTATACTCTTTCGAAGCTTTCGGGGCGCCCGTGGCCGACCGCCGGCTGTGTGTTCCACCTGCCGCTGACCACGGGCAGATAAATTCCAAATAGGAAACAGGAGACGTCATGGCTCGCGACGCCGACGTGAAGAAAGCCAGCAAGCACTGGCTCTGGCTATTGCTGCTACCCTGGATCGCGATGATCTGGGTACCGTCCTACAACCGGATCGAACCGCAACTGTTCGGTTTCCCGTTCTTCTACTGGTATCAGCTTTTGTGGGTGCTGATCAGCGCGGCCATCACCTGGCTCGTCTACTCGAAGACCAAATCCCTTTATACGGGCCGCACGAACGGGGGCGCGCAACCATGAACCCTATTGCAACCTTCGTCTTCGTTCTATTTTTCATCGGCGTCACGATTCTCGGCTTCGTCGCGGCTCACTGGCGGCGCGGCAATCTCGCGCATCTTGAGGAGTGGGGTCTCGGCGGCCGGCGCTTCGGCACGATCGTCACCTGGTTCCTGCTCGGCGGCGACCTGTATACCGCCTACACGTTCATCGCGGTGCCGGCGCTCGTGTTCGGCGCGGGCGCGACGGGCTTCTTCGCGCTGCCGTACACCATCCTGATCTATCCGTTCGCGTTCGTCGTGTTCCCGAAGCTGTGGAGCATCGCGAAGCGGCACGGCTACGTGACGTCGGCTGACTTCGTGTCGGCTCGCTACGGCAGCCGCATGCTCGCGCTCGCGGTCGCGGGGACCGGCATCGTCGCGACGATGCCGTACATCGCGCTGCAACTGGTCGGCATCGAAGTGGTGATCGGCGCGCTCGGTTTCGACACGACGGGTTTCGTCGGCGATCTGCCGCTGATCATCGCGTTCGCGATCCTCGCGGCCTACACCTACACGTCGGGCCTGCGCGCGCCGGCCATGATCGCGGTCGTCAAGGACATCCTGATCTACGTGACGATCTTCGCCGCGATCGTCGTGATTCCGCCGCAACTCGGCGGCTTCGGCCATATCTTCGGCGCGGTGCCGCCGGAGAAGCTGCTGCTCAAGTCGCCGGACGTGTCGAGCCTGAACGGCTATAGCGCATACGCAACCCTCGCGGTGGGCTCGGCGCTCGCGCTGTTCCTCTATCCGCATTCGATCACCGCGGTGCTGTCGTCGAAATCGAGCAACACGATCCGCCGCAACATGGCGCTGCTGCCGGCCTATTCGCTCGTGCTCGGCCTGCTCGCGCTGCTCGGCTTCATGGCGCTCGCGGCCGGCGTGAAGGACATGCCGGAATTCGCGCCGTACTTCAAGGCCTTCGGCCCGAACTTCGCGGTGCCGGCGCTGTTCCTGCACTTCTTCCCGTCGTGGTTCGTCGGCGTCGCGTTCGCGGCCATCGGTATCGGCGCGCTGGTGCCGGCGGCGATCATGTCGATCGCGGCGGCGAACCTGTACACGCGTAACGTGCACAAGGAGTTCATCAACCGCAACATGACGCACGACCAGGAGACCAACGTCGCGAAGCTCGTGTCGCTGATCGTCAAGGTCGGCGCGGTCGCGTTCATTCTCGGTCTGCCGCTCACGTACGCGATCCAGCTGCAGCTGCTCGGTGGCATCTGGATCATCCAGACGCTGCCGGCGATCGTGCTGGGTCTCTTTACGCGCATGCTCGACTACCGGGGTCTGTTGCTCGGCTGGGCGGCCGGTATCGCGACCGGCACGTGGATGGCGGTTTCGCTGAAGCTCGCGAGCTCGATCTTCACGATCCACCTGTTCGGCATGGCGATTCCGGGCTATGCGGCGGTGTGGTCGCTAATCGTGAACCTCGTGGTGTCGGTCGTCGTGAGCCTGTTCGTGCGCGTGGCGGGCATGCAGCGCGCCGAGGATCGCACGCGCCCGGAAGACTACCTGGACATCGTCGAAGGCTGATCCGGCTCCAGATCACGCTCTGAAAAACGCAACGCCCGCCAACGAGAGTTCGCGGGCGTTTGTGTTTGCGGGGCACTCCAGGGCAGGATAGCGGAACCGTCCATTCACGCGTTCGCCGCGCGCCGCCATGGCTGCTGCCGATACTCCCACCGTGATCCCCCGCCGCGCGGCGCTCAGCCGGATGGTGCGCGCCGTCACATCGCCGTATTACCGCTACCGGCACGCGAAAGTGCTGCACAGCCTGCGCGTCGGCCTTGCGATGCTGGCGTCGATTCTCGCCACGACCGGCATCGATATTCCGCACGGCATCTGGTCGTCGGTCACGCTGCTGGTCGTGATCGGCGGCTTGCAGCATCACGGCAATATCCGCAAAAAGGCGGCCGAACGCGCGGCCGGCACGCTGCTTGGCGCATCGATCGGTCTCTTGCTGATCGTGCAGCAGAACTTCATCGGCTCGCTGCCGTTCACTTACGTGCTGATGGCGATCGCCGCGTCGGTCTGCGCGTGGTTCGCGATCGGTTCGTCGGGCTATATCGGACTGTTGACGGCGATCACCATGTGCATCGTGGCGGGCCACGGCGACAATCTGATCGACGTCGGCCTGTGGCGCACGCTGAACGTGCTGATCGGCATTGTGATTGCGCTGGCTTTTTCGTTCGCGTTTCCGCTGCACGCGACGTATTCATGGCGCTATGGGCTCGCCGCCAATCTGCGCGAATGCGCGGGAATCTATGCGCGGCTGCTCGAAGGCGAGACGATCACCGAGGAGGAGCAGGTCAAGCGTTTCCTGCAGATCAACAAGCGGCTCGTGCAACTGCGCTCGCTGATGCCGTCGGTCGCGAAGGAAATCGACGTGCCGCAGACGAAGCTCGAGGAGATCCAGCGGCTGCATCGCTCGGTGCTGAGCGCACTCGAATTGCTGGCGACGGGCCCGCTGATGAACGCCGGCGCCGCTGCGCGCGCCGCTTTTGCGAACCATTGCGGCGCCGAGGTGCGCGCGGTGCGCTCCATCCTGCTGTCGACCGCACGCGGGCTGCGCTTCGGCCGTCCGACGCGCTTCGGCATTCCGGCGGCCGCTCCGCTCGCGAAGCGGGATGGCCAAGCGGCCACCGCGTTGCCGCCCGAGTGGCAAGGACCGTACTGGCTCGGTCAGCGCCTCGCCGAGCAGGTGGACCGGTTGCGTGCGCTATTGCTGGAGACCGAGCCGAACTGGAATATCGAGCGGCATGCGCGGGCGGCGCGGATCGCCTAGGCGGGGCTGATCCTCAGACCTGCGGCGGCAGGCTGACCATCCACATCAGGCCGAAGCGGTCTTTCACCATCCCGAAGCCCTTGCTCCAGAACGTTGGCTGGAACGGCATCACGACCTGCCCGCCGTCGGCGAGGGCGTTGAAGTATTTTTCCGCCGACGCGCCGTCTTCGACGGTCAGCGACAGGCTGAAGCCGTTGAACTGGCCCGCCGCCGGGTCGCAGTTGCCGTCGGAGGCCATCCACGTGCTCGAGCCCATCTGCACGTTCGCGTGCATGATCTTGTCGGCGAGCTCGGGGCGCGGCGGGATCTGCGCGTCCGGCGGCGCTTCCTTGAACAGCGTCTTGAAGGTCACCTGCGCGCCGAGCTTGTCGGTGTAGTAGTCGAGCGCTTCCTGGCAACGGCCGTTGAAGAACACATACGGCTGAACGTACATGATCGCCTCCATGATCAGGCGTTTGGGGTGCCATCTCCCCCCGCCTGGCGGCGGCGGGGAGGGGCACCCGGCACCTCAACGCAGCGTTTCGATCAGCTTTTCCAGCTTGATCGCGTCTGCTGCGAACGTACGGATGCCTTCGGCGAGCTTCTCGGTCGCCATCGCGTCGTCGTTGACGAGGAAGCGGAACGATTTCTCGTCGACCGGCACGCGCTCGATGTCCGCCTCGTGCGACGCCTCCGGCGACAGCTTGCGCTCGACCTTGTCGGTGCTCTCGTGCAGCTTCTGCAGCAGGTCGGGGCTGATCGTCAGCAGATCGCAGCCGGCCAGCTCCAGGATCTGCGAAGTGGTGCGGAAGCTCGCGCCCATCACCTCGGTCTTGTAGCCGAACTTCTTGTAGTACGCGTAGATGCGGCGCACCGATTTGACGCCCGGATCGTTGGCGCCGCCGTCTTTCGCTTCGTCCCAAGCGCTGCCGGCGCTCTTCTTGTACCAGTCGTAGATGCGGCCGACGAACGGCGAGATCAGCTGCGCGCCCGCTTCCGCACAGGCTACCGCCTGCGCGAGCGAGAACAGCAGCGTCATGTTGCAGTGGATGCCTTCTTTCTGCAGCACCTCGGCCGCACGCACGCCTTCCCACGTCGACGCGAGCTTGATCAGCACGCGGTCGCGCTCGATGCCGTGCTCCTTGTACAGCGCGATGAGTTCGTGCGCTTTCGCGATCGAACCTTCGACGTCAAACGACAGGCGCGCGTCGACTTCGGTCGAGACCCGCCCCGGGATGATCTTCAGGATCTCGGTGCCGAACGCAATCAGCAACTGGTCGATGATCGCGCGGACCGGCTTCGACGCGTGCGCCTTGACGGTCTTTTCGAGCAGCGGCCGGTAATCGTCTTTCTGCACGGCCTTCAGAATCAGTGACGGATTGGTGGTCGCATCCTGCGGCTTGTACTGCGCAAGCTGCTGGAAGTCGCCGGTGTCGGCCACCACGGTGGTGTATTGCTTGAGTTGGTCGAGTGCGGTTGTCATGTTCGGGCCTTCAGGGCGCGTGCGCCATGGTTCAGGAGAATGAGGACGCCGCCGCGCCGGCTGGGCAAGGTACAGAAACCAGCCGACGCGGGCGGCCGCGGGTCAAGCCGCAGCGCATCCCGCGATGGCGCCGGGAAACGCTGCCGGATACATCTATTCTATGGCGGATCGCCGTGGACGGTACGAACACCGGCAATCGTCAGCAGGCGGTGCGCTCCGTTCAAACGCGCCGCGGGTTCAACACGGCCTGCGTCACCACGCCGGCGACGAGTCCCCAGAACGCCGAGCCGATCGACAGCAGCGTGAGCCCCGAGGCGGTCACCATGAACGTGACGAGCGCCGCTTCGCGCTGCCGCGTGTCCTGCATCGCATTGGCGAGCCCGCTCATGATCGAGCCGAACAGCGCGAGCGCCGCGACCGAGACGACCAACTCCTTCGGGAACGCCGCGAACAGCGCGGCGATGGTCGCGCCGAAGACCCCGGCGAGCAGATAGAAAATGCCGCCCCATATGGCGGCCGTGTACCGCCTGGCGGGGTTCTCGTGCGCTTCGGGGCCGGTGCAGATCGCCGCCGTGATGGCTGCAAGGTTGATGCCGTGCGAGCCGAACGGCGCGAGCAGCAGCGATGCGACGCCGGTCGTCGCGATCAGCGGCGCGGACGGTGTCGTGTAGCCGTCCGCGCGCAGCACCGCGATGCCCGGCACGTTCTGCGAGGCCATCGCGACCACGAAAAGCGGAATGCCGATGCTCACGCAAGCCGCCACCGAAAACGACGGCATCGTCAGCACCGGGTGCGCGAGCGCGACGTGAAAGTGGCTGAAGTCGAGCAACCCGAGGCCGCCGGCGGCGGCCGTGCCGGCCACGAGCGTCGTCGGAATCGCGTAGCGCGGCACGAACCGCTTGACGATCAGGTAGGTGAAAAACATCGTCAGCACGAGCGCGGTCTGGAATTGCGCGGCGCGGAAAATCTCGATGCCGATCTCGAACAGGATGCCCGCGAGCAGCGCTGAGGCGAGGCCCGACGGAATCCGCTTCATCAGCGCATCGAACCAGCCGGTCACGCCGACCAGCGTCAGCAGCGCCGCGCAGAAAATGAACGCGCCGATCGCCTGGGCGTATTCGACATGCGGCAGCGACGCCACCAGCAGCGCCGCACCCGGGGTCGACCACGCGATCACGATCGGCGCGCGAAAGCGCAGCGACAGGCCGATCGTGCAGAGGCCCATGCCAATCGAAAGCGCCCAGATCCACGATGAAATCTGCGCATCGCTCAGATGCGCGGCCTGGCCCGCCTGGAACATCAGCACGAGCGAGCTCGTGTAGCCGGTCATCGCCGCGACGAAGCCCGCGACGATCGTCGACAGGGACGTATCGGCGAGCGGATTGAAACGCCGGGGCGCCGGGGCGGCGGGTGACAGTTGGGGAGACGGGGACGAACTCATGCGAAGGCTTTCTTGTTGTGGAAGTTTCGGCGTCAAGAGGTGGATATCTGCATGCCGGCGTTATTTGCTCAGGACCCGCATGGCCGTTTCGAGGCCCGCGAGCGTCAGCGGATACATGCGGTGGCCCAGCACTTCACGGATCGCGCTGACGGACTGCCGGTATGGCCACAGCGCTTCCGGTTCCGGATTCAGCCACGCGAAGTGCGGAAAATGATCGGCGAGCCGGCGCAACCACACCGCGCCGGCTTCGGCGTTGTTGTACTCGACCGAGCCGCCCGGCTGCAAGACTTCATAGGGGCTCATCGTCGCGTCGCCGACGAAGATCAGCTTGTAGTCGGGCGTGAACTTGTGCAGCACGTCCCACGTCGGCGTGCGTTCGGCGTGGCGGCGGCGGTTGTTCTTCCACAGGAAGTCGTACACGCAGTTGTGGAAGTAGTAGAACTCCAGGTGTTTGAACTCGGCCTTCGCGGCGGAAAACAGCTCCTCGGTGCGCTTCACGTGATCGTCCATCGAGCCGCCGACGTCGAGCAGCATCAGCACCTTCACGTTGTTGTGCCGCTCGGGCACCATCTTCAGATCGAGCCAGCCGGCGTTCGCGGCGGTGCTGCGGATCGTGTCGGGCAGATCGAGTTCTTCCGCGGCGCCTTCGCGGGCGAAGCGGCGCAGCCGCCGCAGCGCCACCTTGATGTTGCGCGTGCCGATTTCGACCTGGTCGTCGTAGTCGCGATACGCGCGCGCTTCCCACACCTTGACGGCCGTGCGATTGCCGGCCGCGTCGCCGCCGATGCGCACGCCCTCGGGGTTATAGCCGCCATTGCCGAACGGGGACGTGCCGCCCGTGCCGATCCATTTGCTGCCGCCCTCGTGGCGCTCCTTCTGCTCGTCGAACAGTTCCTTCAGGCGCTCCATCAGCTTGTCGATGCCGCCCATCGCCTCGATCTGCGCTTTCTCCTCGGGTGACAGATCGCGTTGCAGCTTCTTCTCGAGCCAGTCGAGCGGAATCTCGAAAGCGAGCCCGGTCGTTTGCGCGACGCCGTTGAAATACGCGCCGAACGCCTGGTCGAACTTGTCGAAGTACTGCTCGTCCTTCACGAGCGTGATGCGCGCGAGGTAGTAGAACTCGTCGAGCGACGGCGCGATCACGTTGGCCTTCAGCGCTTCGAGCAGCGTCAGGTACTCCTTCACCGAGACCGGCAGTCTGGCGGCGCGCAGCGAGTAGAAAAAGTCGATCAGCATGCTGGATGTCCTGCGGCGCTGCGCCCGCTCAACGGTTGTTGCGGTTCATGAACAGCAGCCGCTCGAACAGGCTGACGTCCTGTTCGTTCTTCAGCAGCGCACCGTGCAGCGGCGGCACGATCTGCTTCTGATCGGCCGAGCGCAGTGCTTCGGGAGGGATGTCTTCGGCGAGCAGCAGCTTGAGCCAGTCGAGCAGTTCGGACGTGGACGGCTTTTTCTTCAGACCCGCGACGTTGCGCAACTCGAAGAAGCTCTGCAGCGCCGCGGCGAGCAGATCCTTCCTGATGCCGGGGTAATGCACGTCGACGATCTGCTGCATCGTCGTTGCGTCCGGAAACTTGATGTAGTGGAAGAAGCAGCGGCGCAGGAACGCGTCGGGCAATTCCTTCTCGTTGTTCGACGTGATGATCACGAGCGGACGATGCTTCGCGCGCACCAGTTCGCGCGTCTCGTACACGTAGAACTCCATGCGGTCGAGTTCGCGCAGCAGGTCGTTCGGGAATTCGATGTCGGCCTTGTCGATCTCATCGATCAGCAGCACGCTCTGCTCGTCCGATTCGAAAGCCTGCCACAGCACGCCCTTGACGATGTAGTTGCGGATGTCCTTCACGCGCTCGTCGCCGAGCTGCGAATCGCGCAGACGCGAGACCGCATCGTATTCGTACAGCCCTTGCTGCGCCTTGGTGGTCGATTTGATGTGCCATTGCAGCAGCGGCATGCCGAGCGCCGCGGCGACTTCCTCGGCGAGCATGGTCTTGCCCGTACCGGGTTCGCCCTTGATGAGCAGCGGACGCTTGAGCGTCATGGCGGCGTTGACCGCGAGCTTCAGGTCGTCGGTGGCGACGTACTGCGATGAGCCTTCGAATCGCATGGCGAGGCGCTCTTGAGCGGAAAAAAATCCAGTATAAGTCAGAAGGCCTGTTGACCTGAAACCGGCTCACGCAGGGTGTCAGCCGCGCTGTCGTGCGTCGGTGACGCTGCCGCGGTGCGGCTGCGAAGCCGCCGCCGGCATGGCGCGAAGCCCGTTGCGGCGGGCGTTGCGCGCTCCCGCGCCAGGTGGACGTTCGGCGCGGCGTCGCGGTACAATGGGCCCGATTTTTTTGGCCTGCGTGGCCACCTATAAGAAGAACGGCCGGATCGCTGCCTTTCTGGGCACCCGTTTCCCCTCAAGCCAGGTTACATCTATGAATAAATTCGTCGGCAAACACGTCGTGATCGCAGCGCTGTCGGTGCTTGCGGGATATGCGGCCAGTGCGCACGCAGCGGATGTCGTAGGCAACGCCAAGGCGGGCCAGGACAAGGTCGCGATGTGTATCGGCTGCCACGGCATTCCTGAATACCGCACGGCTTATCCAGAGGTTTTCCGCGTGCCGATGCTCGGGGGGCAAAATCAGGCGTACCTCGAAAACGCGCTGCGCGCCTACAAGAAGGGCGACCGCCATTTCGCCTCGATGCACGCAATCGCGGTAACGCTGTCGGATCAGGACATCGCCGACGTCGCCGCGTACTACGCAGCGCAAACTGCCGCTTCGAAAAACAATCCCGACAAGTGATCGGCGTCGGTCACCAGCACATCCAATTCGCGGGATAGGAGATTTCATGATCAAGGCCCAACAGGCACTCCACACGGTGTTCAAGACGGTCGGCGCGGCGGCGGTAATCGGTCTGGCCGCGACGAACGCAGCGCACGCGGCCGACGCCGCCAACGGCAAGGTGCTCGCCGACAGCCACAACTGCGCGGCCTGCCACGGTGTCAACCTGAACAAGCCGGTGGTCCCCGAGTATCCGAAGCTGGCCGGTCAGCACGCCGACTACATCTACTGGGCGCTGCGTCAGTACCAGATGGGCACGGTCAATCCGAATCTCGGCCGCAACAACGCGATCATGCAGGCGCAGGTGCAGAACCTGTCGCTTAGCGACATGAAGGACATCGCCGCTTACATCGAATCACTGCAGGGCGATCTCGTGCAGAAGAAGTAAGCATCGGGCGCGGGATTCGCGCCGAGGCTTCAAAAGCAAAACACCCCGCCTCGGCGGGGTGTTTTGCTTTGGGGGCGTCGTACGCCGGCGTGCCGGGGGTGGGGCGGCGCCGGAATCTTCAGTCGCTTCAGTCGCGCGTCGCGCGCCGTTCGATCCGCTGCAGGTACGCGTCCGTGTCCGGCGGGGTGCCGGTACGCTGCGCTTCCCAGATGGTTTCGCCGAGGCAGTCCATGATCGCGTGCTGCGCCTCGTGCGTCGAGCCGAGCCGCGCGGCGAGCCGCTCGTGCGCGGCGCGAATGCCGGGCGGCTGATCGATCGAGAGCTGCTCGGAGATCGCCAGATGCATCGACAGATGCAGGAACGGATTGGTCTGGCCGCGCTCCGGCGAATAGTCCTGCGCCTGAGCGGCCGGGCCGTCGGCGAGGTCGGCGTGGTATTCCGGATGCTCGACGATCCAGTCGGCGGCGATCGCCTCGAGCGGCGTCAGAATCTCGCCCTGGCGCTGCTTGCGCCAGGTGTCGGTGAAAAAAATGCGAACTTCGTCGCGGCTGGGATTGAACATCGTGGAACCGGTGGATGGAAGTGGGGCGTGCGCAGCGCCGGTAAAACATCATTTTACGTGGCGGCCACGCGGGGTGCAGGTGCGGGGCTCCGCCTCGGCTTTCGAGTCGGCGTGCGCCTAAAGATCGGGCGGCGGCGTCTTCGGCCGGAACTCGCACAGCGGCTCGATCGCGCAATGCCAGCATTCGGGGCGGCGCGCCTTGCACACATAGCGCCCATGCAGGATCAGCCAGTGGTGCGCATCGTGTCTGAATTCGGCGGGAGTGTATTTTTCGAGTGCCGCTTCGACCGCGCGCACGTCCTTGCCGGGCGCGAGCCCGGTGCGGTTGGCGACGCGGAAAATATGCGTGTCGACCGCGATGGTCGGATGGCCGAACGCCGTGTTCAGGATCACGTTCGCCGTTTTACGGCCGACGCCCGGCAGTCCTTCGAGCGCTTCGCGATCTTCAGGCACCTCGCCGCCGTACTGGTCGAGCAGGATGCGACAGGTCGCGATCACGTTCTTCGCCTTGGTCCGGTACAGACCGATCGTCTTGATATAGCTCGCGACGCCTTCTTCGCCGAGGTCGAACACCTTCTGCGGCGTGTTCGCGACCGGGAACATCCTGCGCATGGCCTTGTTGACCGACACGTCCGTCGCCTGGGCCGACAACAGCACCGCGATCAGCAGTTCGAACGGCGTCGTGTACTCGAGCTCGGTGGTCGGATGCGGATTCAGGCTCTGGAGGGTCTCGTAGATCGCGCGGCGTTTGTTCGCGTTCATGTGGAGCGGGTCGATGTGGGCGGTAAGGACGGCGCCGAGGTGGTCAGCGGGCGGTTGGCGGCGGGTCCGATTCGTCGGACGGCTGCTCCGTGCCGCGCGTGTGCTCGCCGCCGGTCAGACCGAGACGGCGGCGACGCGCCTCGGCGGCGTCGATCTGCGCCTGCACGTCGGCGCTGACGTTCTCGGTGTTCAGCGGTCCCTGGCCTTTCGCGGTCATTTCCTCTTTTTTCTTGCGCGCGCGTTCGAGTGCGGCCTGGATGATCGCGCGTTTCTTCGCCTCGGCATCGTCCGCGACCGGGGCGGCGGCCGGTGCGCCTGTCGCGCCGGCGGCCGGCACTGGGGCCGATGCAGCCGCCGGCACGCTCGCGCTCGCGGCTCGCCGCGCTGCAGCACGCGCTTCGGCGGCGTCGCGCTCGCGCGCGAGACGTGCCTCGCGGCGGTCGTGATGCGTACGCGCCGCGTTTGCCTGGCTCTGGCTCCATGCATCCCATCCGGTTGCCGCGCCGGTCGCGGGCAGCATCGCGATGCAATCGACCGGGCAGGGTGGCACGCACAGGTCGCAGCCGGTGCATCGCTCGGCGATCACGGTGTGCATCTGCTTCGGAGCGCCAACTATCGCGTCGACCGGGCACGCCTGCATGCACAGCGTACAGCCGATGCACACCTGTTCGTCGATAACCGCCAAAGGACGCGGGCGTTCGACGCCATTGGCGGAATTGAGCGGAATCACCGGCTTGCCGAGCAGCGCCGCGAGCCGCGCGATACCCTCGGCACCGCCGGGCGGACACTGGTTATAGTTGGCCTCGCCGCTGGCGACGGCTTCGGCATACGGACGGCATGCGGGGTAACCGCACTTCGTGCATTGCGTTTGGGGCAGCAGATCTTCGATGCGATCCGCGAGTGTTTTGACGTCTGTCACGATTATGACGCGGGGGCTTGGCGTGCGATCGCACGGCCTGAACTAAATAGCACATTATCGCCGATTTCCCCGATTGCCATTCGCAGTCCATGTGCCATAATCGAAGCGCTTCATTCGAAAGACCGCAGAAAAGGGTGTGTTTCCCAACCATGGCGCGCCCGCTCAACGCCGCCACTGCAAGGCTCGAGGAGAGGCCGGCGGCGCGATCCGGATAACGCGGCTCACGAAGACGATGCCACCATGAATCAGCCGAAAATCAAAAGAGATCCTGAAGGCACGAGGCGCCGCATTCTGCTTGCGGCGGCCGAAGAGTTTGCAAATGGAGGACTGTTCGGCGCGCGCGTCGATCAGATCGCCCGCCGCGCGGAAACCAATGAACGCATGCTCTATTACTACTTCGGTAGCAAGGAGCAGCTATTTACCGCGGTACTCGAACATGCGTTCAGCGCACTCAACGAAGCCGAACGCACGCTCGAACTCAATGGCGTCGCCCCCGTCGAGGCCGTTACGCGGCTCGCCCATTTCGTTTGGGACTACTACCGCGATCACCCCGAGTTGCTCCGCCTCATCAACAACGAGAATCTGCATGAAGCACGATATATGCAGAAGTCCACGCGCATACGCGAAATGATCTCGCCGATCGTCGCGACGCTCGGCGGCATTCTCGAACGCGGGCAACGCGCGGGCTTGTTTCGCACGAACGTCGATCCGTTGCGCTTTTACGTGACGCTTTCGGGCATGGGCTACTACATCGTGTCGAACCGATTCACGCTCGAGGCGACACTTGGCCGCGATTTCAGCAGCCCCGCCGAACGCAGCGAAGTCATCCAGATGAATACCGAGCTGCTGCTCGCCTATCTGTTGAGAAAGTAACGGGCGCTGCCGCGGGGATCATCGCCGTGGCAAAAATCAGTATCACGAAAAAACCGCGATAAAAAAGCCAACGGCCTCTTCTCGAGGCCGTTGCCTTTTAATGCCATGCAAGTTTAATGCTCAGGCTTCGACTTTTTCCTGCGCCGGCCTTGCCGTTTTATTGTGCTCGAGAATGAAGTCGCGCAATTGCGGATAAATGATGGTGCGCCAGCGGCGGCCCGAGAAAATGCCGTAGTGGCCGCATTTTTCGGCAGTGAAGTGACGCTTGTTCTTCGCCGGAATGCCGCTGCACAGGTCATGCGCCGCGTAGGTCTGGCCGTCGCCGGAAATGTCGTCGAGTTCGCCTTCGATCGTAAACAGCGCAGTCGTCTTGATGTCCTGCGGCCGCACCGGTTCGCCCTCGACGACCCAGGTGCCCTCGGCAAGACGGAATTCCTGGAACACGACGCGGATCGTGTCGAGGTAGTAGTCGGCGTCCATGTCGAGCACCGCGTTGTACTCGTCGTAGAAGCGGCGATGCGCTTCCGCGTCGTCTTCGTCGCCGCGCAGCAGGCTCTGGTAGAAATCCCAGTGCGACGCCGCATGACGCTCCGGATTCATCGCGACGAAACCGGTGTGCTGCAGGAAGCCCGGATAGACCTTGCGGCCCACGCCCGGATAGTTCGGTGGCACCGTGAAGATCACGTTGTTTTCGAACCACTCGTAGGAGTGCTGCGTGGCGAGCGAGTTGACCGAGGTCGGGCTCTTGCGCGCGTCGATCGGGCCGCCCATCATCGTCATGGTGCGCGGCGTGTCTTCGCCGCGGCTCGCCATCAGTGAAATGGCGGCTAGCACGGGCACGGTAGGCTGGCACACCGAGATCACGTGCAGATTCTTCGCGCCGATATGGCGAATGAATTCCTGGATGTACGCGATGTAGTCGTTCAGACCGAACCAGCCGGCTTCGAGCGGCACCATGCGCGCGTCGATCCAGTCGGTGATGTAGACCTTGTGGTCTTGCAGCAACGTGCGCACCGTGTCGCGCAGCAGCGTGGCGTGGTGTCCTGACAACGGTGCGCAAACGAGCACGACCGGCTCGTCTTTCAATTGACTGACAGCGCCGCTGTCGTCCGCGAAACGCTTGAAGCGCGTCAGGCGGCAGAACGGCTTTTCGATAAAGGTCTGTTCGACGATTGGAATGTTATGACCGTCTTTGACGATCTGGTGAATGTTGAACTCTGGCTTTTCGTAATCCTTGCCGAGCCGGTAAAGCAGTTCGTACCCGGCGGACAAGCGTGTGGCGCCCGGCCAATAGGCTAACGGACTGGCCGGATTCGCAAATGACTTCGATGCGGCTTGGGCCCAGGCGGTCAGAGGGTTCAACATCGCCCGCTGGAATTCGTGCAGTTGATAGAGCATGTTTGCTCCGTTTTAAGCGGTTCGCATTGGGCTTCGCAAACACGCGTGAGGCGCTGCGGCGGGCCATTTTGGTTGTTGGCACATTTTTGTCGGCCGACGGTCGAATTCGATAATATCGAACAAAGCAATCTTGTGCAACGCAACAATATTCGCGTTCAGTGTACGCAAACTGTCACGGGCTCATGCTAGCGGCGATGCTGCTGCGCCGCTATCAGGGCTTGCCTGAGCCTCAAGCTCCGTCGAGCGGATGCCGTTTTGCGGCGGATGGCCGGTCGCCTGCGCCATCTCCTGCTCGTGCTTCATCAGGTTCAATCCGGTGTGGACGAGCGCCACGTGCGAAAACGCCTGCGGGAAATTGCCGACCAGACGGTTTTCGACGGGATCGTACTCCTCGGACAGCAGCCCGACGTCGTTGCACAGCGCGAGCAGCCGCTCGTACATGTCGACCGCTTCCTGCACGCGTCCCTGCAGCGCGAGGTTGTCCACCATCCAGAACGAACACGCAAGAAAGGTGCCCTCCCCGGGCGGCAGGCCGTCGTCGTATTCGGTGGTGCGGTAGCGCATCACGAAGCCGCCGTGCATCAGGTCCCGCTCGATCGCCGCAACGGTGCCCTTGATACGCGGATCCCGCGGCGGCAGGAAGCCGACCAGCGGCATCAGCAGCACGCTCGCGTCGAGCTGGTCGCTGCCGTAGAACTGTGAGAACGCGTTCAACCGCGGATTCCATGCCTTCTCGCAGACGTCGGCGTGGATCGTGTCGCGCGTCGCGCGCCATTCGTCGAGCGGGCCGTCGAGCTTGAACATCTCGGCCGAGCGGATCGCGCGGTCGAACGCGACCCACGCCATCACTTTCGAGAACGTGAAATGTTGCCGGCCGCCGCGCGTCTCCCAGATGCCTTCGTCGGGTTCGCGCCAGATCGTCGTGAGGTGCTCGAGCAACGCGCACTGCACGTTCCACGCGGTGACGTCCGCCTGCAACCCGCCGACGCGCGCAAGATGCAGCGCGTTCATCACCTCGCCGTAGACGTCGAGCTGAGTCTGCCCGACGGCGTTGTTGCCGATGCGCACCGGTTTCGCGCCCTGATAGCCGGGCAGCCAGTCGATTTCGGATTCCGGCAGACGCCGCTCGCCGGCGATGCCGTACATGATCTGCAACTGGTCCGGCGCGCCCGCCGTCACGCGGCCGAGCCAGCTGCGCCACGCGCGCGCTTCGTCGTAGTAGCCGCCGCGCATCATCGCGAGCAGCGTGATCGTCGCGTCGCGCAGCCAGCAGTAGCGGTAGTCCCAGTTGCGCGTGCCGCCGAGCTGCTCGGGCAGCGACGTGGTGGGCGCCGCGACGATGCCGCCGGTGGGTTCGTAGGCGAGCGCGCGCAACGTGATGAGCGAGCGGCGAATCGGCCCGGCCCAGCGTCCTTCGACGGTGCCGCGCGCCGCCCATTCGAGCCAGTGGTTCTCGGTGCGGGCGAGCGCCGTATGCGGATCGCGCGCAGGCGGAATGCGCAGGTGCGACGGCGCGTACGCGAGCGAGAACGGCACGCGCTCGCCTTGCGTCACGGAGAACTCGGCGATGGTCTTCATGTCCTCGCCGCGCAGCTCGACCGGCGTGCGCAGCACTGCGTTGTCCGGGCCGACGATCGCCTTGATGCCGCTATCGTGCCGGAGCTTTTCGACCCACGGAATCGAGAAACCGTAGTCGAAGCGCAGCACCAGTTCGATCTTCATGCGCACGGTGCCGCGCTGGCCGACGACGATGCGGATCATCTCCGACCAGCCGTTACCGGGCGGCATGAAGTCGATCAGCGTGACGGCGCCGTCGGGCGTTTCGAAGTCGGTTTCGAGGATCAGCGTCTCGCCTCGATAGCGGCGCGTGATGGTCGGCGCGGTGCCGTCGGCCGGCGTGGCGGGGGTGATCAGCCAGCGGCCGTTCTCAGGGGTGCCGAGCAGCGCGGCGAAGCAGGCGCCGGAGTCGAAGCGCGGCCAGCAAAGCCAGTCGACGGAACCTTCGCGGGAAATGAGCGCGGCGGTATGCCCGTCGCCGATCAGTGCGTAGTCTTCGATGAGTGCAGGCATGGGAAACGTGTCGGGTTACGAGTCGTTATGCCGGACGGCGACAGCAGCCGCGTTTTGAAGGGTTGTTATCACCGGACCACATGAGCTTTGTTTGGTTCACCGCACAGCGCGGTAAAACGCGGGTTGGTAAATGGTCAAATCCGTGCATAAAATCAAAATTCATGCCGATGCCCGGCGACATGCCGGACTGCGAATCGGCCTTGTTCATGGCGTATGCAGACGCCGTTTCCGAGGACGAAAGCCATGCTGAACCCTTCGAAATCCGATTGCATCACGATTCTCTCGGCCGCCAGCCAACTGGCCGGCGATTCCATGCTGCAACTCGATCATAGCCGGCTTGGCCTGAGCCGCAATGACATGCTGGCTGCCGCGTCCTTCCTGGTCGAGCGGGCCTGCTTCCGGCGCTATAAGCAGGATGCCGGTCATTATGCGGTCGGCGCGCTCTCGTTGCAGGGGCGCTTGCGGCTCGACCAACTGGCGAACGGTTGAGCGGTAGCGCGAAGCGTTCGTCTCGCACGTTCCTTGCGCACGTCAAAGTGTGACATTTGCCGCCGCCGCGAGCTTTCTTCTATGCGAAACCATCTGGCTGCCGGGCGCGAATCCCGCGCCCGGCAGCGTCGCGCATGTCGCTCACAGATGTGACGAGCCCACGCCGAAGATCCCGATGATGCCAATGATGATCAGATAAAGCGCGACGATATAGTTCAGCAGTCGCGGCATGATCAGGATCAGAATGCCCGCGATCAGCGAGACGAGCGGGCCCAGACTGAGAGTGACGTTCATGGAGACTCCGTGGTTGAGACGCGTGACGCGCGATTGAAAAGCGATTGAGAAAACGTCCCGCGACGCGGGACAAAAGCCGCCGGCGCAGACCGCGCGACGGCGGCGGATTCACTGCACGATCCGACCTGACGCCCTTATACTGAGTTCGACAACAACAACGCGGAACGACGCTCGATTCGCGGCGCGGCAGACCAGACACCGTTATAACCGCTTGTACTCCGGCTCGTCAGTGAGCCAGTACGACCTAACCGATGTCGAGGAGGTCTCCATGCTTCGCAGTCGCCGCGCGAAGCGGCCCGCGCCGTGGCGGGCCGCCCGTTCGATGATAAAAGGTTTCGCGCTCATGATTTCGATCGTTGCTTCGCACGCCTATGCGCAAGACGCCGGCCCGGTCCCTGCGGACGGCGTCTATACGATGCTGGTCGGTACTTACACCAGCGGCAGGAGCGAGGGCATCTACGTCTTTCGCTTCGATACGAAGACGGGTGCGGCGACCCAGGTGTCCGTCGCGCAGACGGTGAATCCGTCCTTTCTCGTGGTGAGCGGCGACCGCCGCTTCGTCTACTCGGTCAACGAATTGCCCGGCGACAACGGCCCGGCTGCGCAGCGCGGCGGCATCAGCGCATTCGGCTTCGACGCCGCGCGCGGGCAACTGACGTTTCTGAACAAGGTTTCGTCGGACGGCAACGATCCGTGCTATCTGAGCATCTCGCCGGACGGCCGGTATCTACTGACCGCGAACTATTCGGTCGCGCCCGACCCGGGCGGCAGTTTCGCGGTGTTTCCGCTGCAGGCCGACGGCCAGGTGGGCACGTCGGTGCAGACCGTGCACCACGAGGGCGGCGGGCCGGTGAAAGGGCGGCAGGACAACTCGCACGTGCATTCGACCGTGTTCTCGCCCGACGGCCGCTATCTCTTCGCGCAGGACCTCGGCGCCGACAAGCTGTACAGCTATCACTACGCGCCGCAGAACAGCTCGGGCGCCGGCCCGTTCGTCGCGACCGACTGGGGCTACACGCAGCAGAAGGCCGGCACGGGTCCGCGCCATCTGATTTTCAGCGCTGACGGAAGGCACGCGTATCTGACGAGCGAACTTGCGGCGACCGTCAGCACGTTCGACTACCACGACGGCCGGCTGACACTGGTGCAAACGCTGCCGCTCTCCGAGCCGGGCTTCAGGGGGAAGGTGGGCGCGGCGGCGATCCATATGTCGCCGGACGGACGTTTCGTGTACGCGTCCAATCGCGGCGACGCGAACGAAATCGTGATCTTCGCGGTCGATCCGGCCAATGGGCATCTGCAGCAGATCGGCCGGCAGTCGAGCCTCGGCAAATCGCCGCGCGAGTTCGCCATCGATCCGACCGGCAACTGGCTGATCGTCGGCAATCAGTTGAGCGACACGGTCTATGTGTTCAAGCGCGATCCGCAGACAGGGCTGCTCGATCCGAATCCGAGGCAGCATTTCGAACTCGGCTCGCCGGTGGATTTCAAGCTGGTGTCGCCGTCTTGACGCACGGCACGCGCGGGTAAACAAAAACGGACAGCTCATGTCGTGAGGCTGTCCGTTTTTTCGTCGTCGCCGATTTACCGGCCGCTCATTCCGCCGGCCCCGGCGCAAGCACTTCGCGGCTGCCGTTGATGCTCATCGACGACACCAGTCCGGCCGTCTCCATCTGCTCGACGAGCCGCGCCGCGCGGTTATAGCCGATGCGCAACTGCCGCTGCACCGACGAGATCGACGCGCGCCGCGTGCGCACGACGAACGCGACCGCTTCGTCGTACAGCGGATCGGCCTCCGCATCCGGCGCTTCGCCGAACAGGTCCTGGGCCGCGCCGCCGTCGGTGGCTGGGCCGTCGAGAATGCCTTCCTCGTACTGAGGCTCGCCGAACTGCTTCAGATACTCGACGATCGCATGCACCTCCTCGTCGGCGACGAATGCGCCGTGCACGCGCTGCGGGTAGCCGGTGCCGGGTGGCAGGAACAGCATATCGCCCTGGCCGAGCAGCGATTCGGCGCCCATCTGGTCGAGAATCGTGCGCGAGTCGATCTTCGACGACACCTGAAACGCGACGCGCGTCGGAATGTTCGCCTTGATGAGACCGGTGATCACGTCGACCGACGGCCGCTGCGTCGCGAGGATCAGGTGGATGCCGGCCGCGCGAGCTTTCTGCGCAAGCCGCGCGATCAGCTCTTCGATCTTCTTGCCGGCGACCATCATCAGATCGGCGAGCTCGTCGATCACGACGACGATCAACGGCAGCGGCGCGAGCGGCTCGGGCGCGTCGGGCGTCAGCGAGAACGGGTTGCCGAGCTTCTTGCCCTTCGCCTCGGTGTCGCGGATTTTCTGGTTGAAGCCGGCGAGGTTGCGCACCCCGACCGCCGACATCAGCCGGTAGCGTTTCTCCATTTCGCCGACGCACCAGTTCAGCGCGTTGGCCGCGAGCTTCATGTCGGTGACGACCGGCGCGAGCAGATGCGGAATGCCTTCGTACACCGAAAGTTCGAGCATCTTCGGGTCGATCATGATGAGGCGCACTTCCTCGGGCGTCGCCTTGAACAGCAGCGAGCAGATCATCGCGTTGATCGCGACCGACTTGCCCGAGCCGGTCGTGCCGGCCACCAGCATGTGCGGCGCCTTCGCGAGATCGGCGACGACCGGATGACCGGTGATGTCCTTGCCCATCGCGAGCGTCAGTTGCGAGTGCGAGTTCTGGTAGACGCTCGCTTCGAGGATTTCCGAGAGCCGGATCGTCTGCCGCTTCGCGTTCGGCAGTTCGAGGCCCATGCAGGTCTTGCCCGGAATCGTTTCGACTACGCGGATCGAGGTGAGACCGAGACCGCGCGACAGGTCCTTCATCAGACCGACGATCTGGCTGCCGCGCACGCCGAGCGCCGGCTCGACTTCGAAGCGCGTGATGACCGGCCCCGCCGATGCGCCGACGACGGTCACCGGCACCTTGAATTCCTGCAGGCGCTGCTCGATCAGCTGACCGGTTTCGCGGAGCTTCTCGTCCGGGATGGGTTCGATGTCGGCGTCCGCGGGGGCGAGCAGGTCGAGCGTCGGCAGCTCGACCATCGATGCGGCCGGCGCGTGGAACTCGAAGCCGTTGACCGGCGCGTGGCCGCGCAGCGGCGGGCGGGCTGCAACGGACTCTGCAACGGGCTCGGCGGCGGGTTGATCGGCGAACTGGGCCTGCGGCTGCGGTGTCAGCGCGGGCGCAGCCGCTGGAATGGGCGACGGTTCGGCGGCCGGCGTGTGCGCGACGGGCGCTGCGTTTGCCGCAACCGAAGGTTCGCTGCTGCCCGCCGGCACCGCGAAGCCCGGGAAGCGGACCACGTTCGAAACGACCGCTGGCGCGGGCTCGGCCGCAACGTAGCCGAGCTTGCTCTCCCACGGCACGAGGTTTTTCTCGATGACGATTTCGGCGACTGGCGCGAGCGCCTGCAACGGCGTTGGTGTGCCGGGGGAGGGGATGACCGGTTCGCTGGCCGGTTGCTCAACGGCGTCGTCGGTCGGCGTCGAATCGTCTTCGAACGGCGGCATGTCTTCTTGCGCTGCGTCGTCCTGCAAGCCGGCTGCGAAGCGCTGGAACGAGGTCGGGGTCGGTGTCTCGACCGGTATCTCAGGTTGCGGTGCGCTCGCGGCAGGCGCCACGACGGCGAGCTCGGCCGCGGTTGCCACGTCGGCCACCGGCTCCATCGCAGCCATCGCCTGCGACGCAGAAACAACAGGCGCATGGATGGCCGGCGGTTCGGTCGGCCATTGCGCGACCGGTTCCTGACCGGATTCGACAGGCGTATCGGACTCCACCGGCGCATTCTCACGCGGCAACTCGACCGGTGCGGCTTCGCGCTGCGACGGCGACACCGTCTCCACCGAACTCTCCACGCTCTGCGCCCGCGACACCGGGAGCGCCTCGCCGGTCTGGACAGTAGGCGCGGCGCGTTGCGCGGGCTGCGCATCGAATGCCCTCGAACCACGCTCCGCATCGCCGATCTTCGCGCTAACGGCGCCACGGCTGCGCGCGAGGCTCACGCCCGCCATATCGGTCCAGCGCGCGGCGTTTTCCGCGATACTGCGCAGCGTTTCCTCGACGCTCGCGGGCGGCGCCACTGTCGACGCGTTCGCCAGCGGCCGCGTGAAGCTCGGCGCGGCCCGGCGCGCGCTCGACGGCGATGTCGTACCGTTGGCGCGCGTCGCGGCCGGGAACGGTTGACGTGGCGTGACGCTGCGATTGAGCGGCGCGGCGCCGTCGGCCGGACGAGGCAGCGGCGACGAACGGCTGCCGCGGCCCGCGGCATTCGTCGATCCCGCCGTCATGCCGATACCGGCGCCCGACACGGCTGCGCGGCCCGCCATCGCCTGTGCCGCCCTCGCGGACACGCCCGACGCGGCGGCGGCTGTCGCCGCCAGCGCGGCACTGGAGCCGAACGGTGCGGCCGAGCGCTGTTCGCCGACGGAGCGCCGACCGACCTGCAGCGCGCCATCGCGAGCCGGCGTACCCGATGCGGCGCCTGCGGCTGCCGACGTCGCCGCGCGCGGCTCCGTCGCGCGTAGCCAGCCGGCCGGCGCGACCGGCTCGCTCGGCACGAACGGCGCGGCGGAACTGTCCGCAGTCTTGTTGGCATGCAACGCCTGGGTGGACAGCGCGGCTGCGGGGCGCGGCGACGTGATCTGCCCCGTGCGCAGCACCGGCTCGATCTGCTTGAGCGGCCCGCGCGCCGCGCCGGCGCCACGGGCGGAAGCCTCCTTGCTGCCCGCGATGCCGGCCGCCGCGGCACCCGCACCCGTGGCGGAACTCGCGCCGCGCGCGGTCGCCGGCGGACGCCACACCGTGGGTCGCGCGTAGCGTCCCTTGCTGTTGCGTGGCGCCATCGTGTTGGTGGCGGGTGTTGCATGCGACAGCGCGCCGTCGTCGACGATGCGGGAGCGGCGCGCATCCTCGTCGCGCTTCGCGAGTCCGCGCGACAGGCCGAGGCCGAACGCGCCGTCGGCCCACGCGGCGAACTCGCTCCAGCGGAACTCGATGAGCCAGGGCAGGCTGACCACCAGCAGCGCGAGCGCCGCGACCGGGGTGCCGATATGGCCGAGCAGATGACCGAGCCCACCGGCGAGCGCATGACCGAAACCATTGACGCCCGCAATGCCGATCAGCGAGGCCTCGAGCGTGCAACTGCCGACCAGCACGCAGACAAAGCCGAGCCACAGCCGGATCGTGCCGGGGCCGCGCAGCCCCGTGCCGCCCGGCAGCAGCGACTTCACGAGGCGCCACAAAAGAGGAATGAACCAGACGGCCGACCCGCCGAACCAGCCGAAAACTACCGTGTGCATACCAGACATCTACGAATGACGGAGGGCGCGCAAGCGCAATCCGCCGAGTTTAAACCGGCGCAGCGCGCGGCTAAGGCCGGCGCGAGTCCCGAACGCGGCGCAAACACGCATCATTTGTCGGTTCGATCGAACATGAGCGTGTCCCCGTCGTCCAGGATCAGTTGCATCTGTTGCGGCGCTCGCATCTGCACGCCGGTGCGGTCGATGCGCTCGAGCGCGGCGAGGAACGGCTTTTCGATGTCGCCGCCCGGCGAGGCGCATGCCATGCGCGTGCTGGCGAGCGTTCCGAAGCTCAGCTTGCCGTCCTTCAGCATGTACGAACCCATGAAGCGGTTGCAGCCGGAAAAGCCGCTGGCGTGACGCTGGCCGCTTTCGGTCGACAACTTGAGCGTGAGCGGCCCCTGATCCTTGGACGGCACCGCGCGCGCCGTGCCATCCGCGCTCTTCCACGCGCTCAGCACCCAGCTGGTGTCGTCGAGCAACTGCGCGGCGGCGGGATTGAACGGATCGGGCGGCGGCGCCGACGAATCCGGATGCTTCGGAATCGCGCAGGCACCGAGCAGCGCGGCGACGCTCAACGCGGCGACGGCCGTGCGCAGGCACGGAGTGATGCGCGCAAGACGTCGCGGGCGGGAGCGGATGAGCATGGCGTCGTTCCTGTTCAAACTGGCGAAGGCGTAAGCGTAACGTACTAAGCTTGTGGTGCGCGAGCGAAGGCGCCAGAAGCGGCCGTCAACGCCCTGCGGGCGCCGCGCGGCAAGGGGCCCGCATGTTAACATCGCGGTCTATCCAATCCCACCCTCATCCCGACTTTTATCTGGAGTTCACATGCAGATCGGCCAACGGATCGGCACCCCCCTTTCTGAATCCGCCACGCGCGTGATGCTGCTCGGCGCCGGCGAACTCGGCAAGGAAGTGATCATCGCGCTGCAACGGCTGGGCGTCGAAGTGATCGCCGTCGACCGTTACCCGAACGCGCCGGGCCATCAGGTCGCCCATCGCGCGCACGTGATCGACATGACCGACCGCGCGGCGCTGCGCGCGCTGGTCGAGCAGGAACGCCCGCATCTGATCGTCCCCGAAATCGAGGCGATCGCCACCGACGAGCTCGCCGCAATTGAATCCGAGGCGCTCGCCGAGGTGATCCCGACCGCGCGCGCCACCCAGCTGACCATGAACCGCGAAGGCATCCGCCGACTCGCCGCTGAGGAGCTCGGCCTCGCGACCTCGCCGTACGCGTTCGCCGATTCGCTCGACGAGCTGCGCGCGGGCATCGCGAAGGTCGGCTATCCGTGCGTCGTGAAGCCGGTGATGTCGTCGTCGGGCAAGGGGCAGTCGGTATTGCGCAGCGATGCCGACGTCGAGCCCGCATGGCAGTATGCGATGGCGGGCGGCCGCGTCAATTTCGGGCGCGCGATCGTCGAGGGTTTCATCGACTTCGAATACGAAATCACGCAACTGACCGTGCGCGCGATCGACCCGGCGAGCGGCCAGGTCAGCACCTACTTCTGCGATCCGATCGGCCATGTGCAGGTCGCGGGAGACTATGTCGAATCGTGGCAGCCGCAGCCGATGAGCGCGCTCGCGCTCGCGCGCTCGCGCGAGATCGCGCACAAGGTGACGGCGGCGCTCGGCGGCCGCGGCCTCTTCGGCGTGGAACTGTTCGTGCGCGGCGACGACGTATGGTTTTCGGAAGTCAGCCCGCGTCCGCACGACACGGGGCTCGTCACGCTGTGTTCGCAGCGCTTTTCGGAGTTCGAGCTGCATGCGCGTGCGATCCTCGGTCTGCCGGTCGACACGTCGCTGCGTGCGCCGGGCGCGTCGGCGGTGATCTACGGTGGTCGCGACGAGGCCGGCATCGCGTTCGAAGGCGTCGCGACGGCGTTGGCGGTGCCCAATGCGGACCTGCGCCTGTTCGGCAAGCCGGAGAGCTTCGTCAAACGCCGCATGGGCGTCGCGCTCGCGACCGGCGAAAACATCGACGAAGCACGCTCGCGCGCGAAAGAGGCCGCGGCCGCGGTGCGGCCGGTGTCGGCGAAGTAAGGGGTACGCGGCGCGCGCCAACCGATGCGTGCGCCGATGTATCCGATCCTCGAGCGGTCATTGAACCGCCTGTGACTCGTCTGTGACCCGGCCTCGCGGCCGGTGCGCCTTCCGCCTGACCTCCGCAACGAACGAGGTGTTCGATGAAGACATGGCGTGTTGCAATCCTCGCGGCGGCAGTACCGGCAGTAGCCTGGGCGGCGGCGTCTTCCGGCAGCGCATCGGCCGCGCCGCTTCAGTTCAGGCACATCGAAAGCAAGAACCACCAGACGCGCAAATACACGTGCGCGACCGGCAAGATCCTGCAGGTCACCTACTGGAACGCGCAGAACGGACAAAGCTTCGCCGTGTTGCCGATAAAGGGCACGCCGATGCTATTCGTCAACACGATCTCGGCGTCTGGCGCGAAGTACCAGGCCGGCAGCTATACGTGGTGGACCAAGGGTCCGCGCGCCAATCTGTATGACCTGACGAGCGGCGAGAACGCGCCGCCGATTCTGTCCGACTGCGTGAGCGTGACCCGCTGACTCCATCCCCTGCGCGGCCTTGTCCGCTTGCGCGCATCGTCTCTCTTCGAGTAGTAAGCTGTCCGGCATGGCGTTCGCTGTGCCGTCTGCCATGCCGCGCGCGGTGTCGTGTGTTACGCGCGGCCGTCGTTGCCGTCTTCGATCGTGCGGTTCCGGACCCTGGTGGTGCAACAGCGGGTTCATGCAGCCCGCCGAGTCCGCCGCCTGAGTTCGCTGACCGTCCCCGAGTCATCAAGCGAGACCCTCAATGAAAGCATCGGACCTGTTCGTCAAATCGCTGGAAGCCGAAGGTGTCGAGTACGTGTTCGGCATTCCCGGTGAAGAAAATCTCGATCTGCTCGAATCGCTGCGCCGCTCGAAAATCCGTCTGATCCTCACGCGCCACGAGCAGGCGGCCGGCTTTATGGCCGCCACCTACGGGCGGCTCACCGGCCGCACGGGAGTCTGTCTGGCGACGCTCGGCCCCGGCGCGACCAACTTCGTGACCGCGGCCGCCTACGCGCAGTTGGGCGGCATGCCGATGCTGATGGTGACGGGCCAGAAGCCGATCAAGTCGAGCAAGCAGGGGCACTTCCAGATCGTCGACGTGGTGCGCATGATGGAGCCGCTCACCAAGTACACGCGGCAGATCGTGTCGATCGGCAATATTCCGGCGGCGGTGCGCGAGGCCGTGCGCCGGGCAGAGGAGGAGCGTCCCGGCGCCACGCACCTCGAATTGCCCGAGGATGTCGCGCACGAGGAGGGCGACGGCAAGCCGATTCCGAAGAGCTACAGCCGCCGTCCGGTCGCCGAGGAGAAGGCGGTCGCGCGCGCGGTCGAGGCCATCACCGCCGCGAAGCATCCGCTCCTGATGATCGGCGCGGGCGGCAACCGCAAGACCACGACGAAGATGCTGCGCGAGTTCGTCGACCAGATCGGCATTCCGTTTTTCACGACGCAGATGGGCAAGGGCGTGATCGACGAATCGCATCCGATGTGGCTCGGCAACGCGACGCTCTCCGACGGCGACTTCGTGCACCGCGCGATCGAGCACGCGGACTGCATCATCAACGTCGGTCACGACGTGATCGAAAAGCCGCCGTTCTTCATGCGCAGCGGCGAGGCCGGCGAGAAGACCGTGATCCACGTGAACTTCCTCGGCGCCGAAGTCGATCCGGTGTATTTCCCGCAGATCGAAGTAGTCGGCGATATCGCCAATGCGGTGTGGCAGTTGAGGGAGAGCCTGAAGCAGCGCCAGGAGCATTGGGACTTCACGCGCTTCAAGGAAATCAAGGAGCACTTCGAGGCGCATCTGGTGAAAGGCCAGCACGACGACCGCTTTCCGATGTACCCGGTGCGGATCGTCAACGACGTCTACGAGACCACGCCGGCCGACGGCATCGTGTGTCTGGACAACGGCATGTACAAGATCTGGTTCGCGCGCTACTACCGTGCGCACGAACCGAATTCGCTGCTGCTCGACAACGCGCTGGCGTCGATGGGTGCGGGGCTGCCGTCGGCGATCGCGAGCAAGATCGTGCATCCGGAGCGCAAGGTGATCGCCGTGTGCGGCGACGGCGGCTTCATGATGAATTCGCAGGAGCTCGAAACGGCGGTGCGCCTGAAGCTCGATCTGGTGATCCTGATTCTGCGCGACGACGCGTTCGGCATGATCCGCTGGAAGCAGGAGAACATGAACTTCCCGGACTACGGCATGACGCTTGCGAACCCGGATTTCGTCGCCTATGCGCAAAGCTATGGCGCCCAGGGGCATCGGATCGAGGCGGCCGGGCAGTTCGCGCCGCTGTTGCGCGAATGCTTCGCGACGCCCGGCGTGCACGTGATCGACGTGCCGATCGACTACTCGGACAACGAGCGCGTGCTCAATCGCGAGATCAAGCGGCTGTCCGCGCGGCTTTGAGCCTCTGCGCAGCGAACCCAGGAGAGAGCGATATGTTGCAGAAAACCTATCCGTACTACCTCGCCAACGAGCCGGTGGCGGCCAACACCGATCTCGAAGTCACCGACAAATTCAGCGGCGAGGTCGCCACGCGCGTCGCGATGGCCGACGCGGCCGCGATCGACAAGGCGATCGGCCACGCGGTCGACGCGATGCCGGCGATGCGCGCCTACCCGCCGTTCAAGCGCCAGGCGGTGCTCGAACACTGCGTGAAGCGCTTTCGCGAGCGCTACGACGAACTCGCGCTGGCGCTGTGCATCGAGGCGGGCAAGCCGATCAATGATTCGAAGGGCGAAGTCACGCGGCTGATCGATACGTTCAAGGTCGCTGCGGAGGAGAGTGTGCGAATCGACGGCGAGATTATCAATCTGGAGATTTCGCCGCGCGCGAGCGGTTACCACGCGTACGTGAAGCGCGTGCCGATCGGGCCGTGCTCGTTCATCTCGCCGTTCAATTTCCCGCTGAACCTGACCGCGCACAAGGTCGCGCCGGCGATCGCGGCCGGTGTGCCGTTCGTGCTGAAACCGGCGAGCCGCACGCCGGTCGGTGCGCTGATCATGGGCGAGATTCTCGCGGAGACCGACCTGCCGAAGGGCGCGTTCTCGATCCTGCCCGCGCATCGCGACGGCGCCGATCTGTTCACGACCGACGAGCGCTTCAACCTGCTGTCGTTCACGGGCTCGCCCGCGGTCGGCTGGGAGCTGAAACGCAAGGCCGGCAAGAAGAAGGTGATTCTGGAGCTGGGCGGCAACGCGGCCGCGATCGTCGACGGCGATCAGGGCGGCAAGCTCGACTACGTGGTCGAGCGGCTCGCGTTCGGAGCGTTCTATCAATCGGGGCAGAGCTGCATCGGCGTGCAGCGGATTCTGGCACATGCGAGCGTCTACGACGCGCTGCGCGAGAAGCTGATCGCGAAGACGAAGTCGCTCGTGATGGGCGATCCGAAGAACGAAAAGACCTTCGTCGGACCGATGATCTCCGAATCGGAGGCAAAGCGGCTCGCCGGCTGGATGGACAGCGCGGTGCAGGCGGGCGCGAAGATCGTCGCGGGCGGCAAGGTCGACGGCGCGATGTTCGAAGCGACCCTGCTCGAAGGCGTGAAGCGCGACACCGATCTGTATCGCAAGGAAGCGTTCGGGCCGGTCGCGATATTGGAGCGTTTCGACGATTTCGAAGCGGCGCTCGCGCAGGTCAACGACAGCGACTTCGGCCTGCAAGCGGGCGTGTTCACCGATTCGCTCGCGCACGCGCATCGCGCCTGGGATGCGCTCGAAGTGGGCGGCGTCGTGATCAACGACGTGCCGTCGTTCCGCGTCGACAACATGCCGTATGGCGGCGTCAAGGACTCGGGGCTCGGGCGCGAGGGCGTGCGCTACGCCATCGAAGACATGACCGAGATGCGGTTGATGGTGATGCGGGAGACCTGGTGAGAGGGTGCGGCTGACGTGGGCGGGTGGATGACGGACGCCACGCGCCGTTTTCCCGAGCGTGCGGCTGTCACGAGACTGTCGTCTGTGCCAACTACGCTGCGACCGAAGCACCGGCCGCGAGCCGCCAGCCAGCCGCCCTGAGCGTTTTTGCTGAAGTGCTACAATACTGCGCTTTCGGCGGGTGTTTCCGCCAGCCGGAGCCGGCCGCATTATCCGAACTCAGACGGGTCTCGCGCGGAACGACGTGGCTCCGCCTTCATCCTGATGCCCTCCGCGGTCCCGACCGCTGCTGCGCGCATCGCGCCACGCGCATTTTTAGCGAAAGCCACCATGTCCGACACAGCCGTCACGCCCAGCACCGAGACTTTTGATCAATTCGGCCTCGCGCCCGACATCCTGAAGGCCATCAAGGAATCGGGCTACACGTCGCCCACGCCGATCCAGGCGAAGGCGATCCCGGTCGTGCTGGCGGGCCGTGACGTGATGGGCGCCGCGCAGACCGGCACGGGCAAGACCGCGAGCTTCTCGCTGCCGATCATCCAGCGTCTGCTGCCGCAGGCCAATACGAGCGCGTCGCCCGCGCGTCACCCGGTGCGCGCGCTGATCCTCACGCCGACCCGCGAACTCGCCGACCAGGTCGCCGCAAACGTGCAGGCATACGCGAAGCACACGGCGCTGCGCAGCGCGGTCGTGTTCGGCGGTGTCGACATGAATCCGCAATCGGAGCAGCTGCGCCGCGGCGTTGAAATCCTGATCGCGACGCCGGGCCGTCTGCTCGATCACGTGCAGCAGAAGACCGCGAACCTGGGCCAGGTGCAGATGCTCGTGCTCGACGAAGCGGACCGCATGCTCGACATGGGCTTCCTGCCGGACCTGCAGCGCATCCTGAACCTGCTGCCGAAAGAGCGCCAGACGCTGCTCTTCTCCGCGACGTTCTCGGGCGAAATCAAGAAGCTCGCGGCGACCTATCTGCGCAACCCGCAGACCATCGAAGTGGCGCGCAGCAATTCGACCGCGACCAATGTCACGCAGGTCGTCTACGAAGTGGCCGAGGGCGACAAGACCGGCGCAGTCGTACAACTGATCCGCGAGCGCGGCCTGAAGCAGGTGATCGTGTTCTGCAACAGCAAGATCGGCGCGAGCCGGCTCGCGCGCAGCCTCGAACGCGACGGCGTGGTCGCGACCGCGATTCACGGCGACCGCTCGCAAAGCGAGCGCATGCAGGCGCTCGACGCGTTCAAGCGCGGCGAAGTCGAGGCGCTGGTCGCGACGGATGTCGCCGCGCGCGGTCTCGATATTGCCGAGCTGCCAGCGGTGATCAACTTCGACCTGCCGTTCAACGCTGAAGACTACGTGCACCGCATCGGCCGTACGGGTCGCGCGGGCGCATCGGGCGACGCGCTGTCGCTGTGCAGCCCGAACGAGCGCAAGCAACTGGCCGACATCGAGAAGCTGATCAAGCGCCCGCTCGATCTGCAACGCCTGAACGTCGACACACCGGTGCGCCATCATCATGAGGACCGCCCCCTGCGCCGCGAACGCAGCGAATCGCGCGACGAACGCAGCCGCCGTCGTGCGGGCGGCGCGTCGGGTTCGTATGAACGTGCGCATCATCATCGCGCGCAGCCGATCGACGATTTCTTCCTGAAGCCGTACGAGCCGTCGCCCGCATCGGTGCGCAAGGTCGAGGAGACGGCCACGTCGAACGGCGCGCCGCAAAAGGCGGCGCCGAAGCGGCAATTGGCCGCGTTGCTCGGTGGGTTCGGGATGCCGAGGAAGACGCCTTCGTCGTCGTAACGCGGGTTGCAGGTTAGACGCTCGGGCGCAACGCCGGGCGTGCGCATCATCAGGATGCGCGAATCTTCATCAGTTTTGCCCAGGCCGCGGTCGCGGCGCTGTAGAAGTTTTCCAGCGTCGCAGGCGGCTCGCTTCCCAGATCCAGTCCCAGATGCAGTGCCGCCGCGCCTAGTGCGTCCAGTGGTTTGTCGCAATCGAGCGCGGTGGCGCCATTCTGCTTGCTCAGCTTCTCGCCGTGCTCGTTCGTGACGACCGGCACATGCAGATACTCGGGCGTCGCCACGCCGAGACAACGCTGCAGATAGATCTGCCGCGCCGTCGAATCCATCAGATCCGCGCCCCGCACGATGTGCGTGATGCCCGCGTCCGCATCGTCCACCACCACCGCAAGCTGATACGCCCACTGATCGTCCGCGCGGCGCAGCACGAAATCGCCGACCTCGGCCGCGAGATTTTGTGTCTGTGGGCCCTGCCACCGATCGTCGAACGTGATCACAGCGGCGTCGCCGTCGGGCACGCGCAGGCGCCAGGCGCGCGCGGGCTTGCCGTGCAAGCCGGTGCGACAGGTGCCGGGGTAGGCGAGTGTCGTGTTGCGCGCGTGCGCGTGCAACAGCGAATCAGCGATTTCCTTGCGCGTGCAGCCGCATGGATAGACGAGGCAGGTCGCTTGCAACTGCTCCAGCGCCTGTTGATAGCGCGCCATGCGCTGGCTTTGCCAGACAGGCGGTTCGTCGGCGTGCAGGCCGAAGCGTTCGAGGGTCGTGAGAATGTCTTCGGCGGCACCGGGCACCGTGCGCGGTCCGTCGATATCTTCGATGCGCACGAGCCACGCGCCGCGGTGCGCGCGCGCGTCGAGCCAACTTGCGAGGGCGCTGACCAGCGAGCCGAAATGCAGCGGGCCGGTGGGCGACGGCGCGAAACGTCCGCGATAGGTCATGGTTTGGAGACGAGAGGCGAGGCGTCGGCGCCGGCCGCCCCGGCCGACTTCACGCGGCGCACGCGGCCTTGCTGTCCGGATGGCACGCCGGACAGGTCTTGCCCGCGACGTACATCGGCGATTGCTGTTGCTCGGGCGTGACCACCGCGCGGCAGCCGAAGCATTGCCTCGTCGCGGTCGGTTCGAGTTGCGGGTTCAGCGCCGTGCGATAGTCGAACACGAAGCAGTCGCCGTGATAATGCGCGCCGCCCACTTCCTCGAAGTATTTGAGGATGCCGCCCTCGAGCTGGTACACGTTTTCGATGCCGATGTCCTTCATGTGGATCGCGGCCTTCTCGCAGCGGATGCCGCCCGTGCAGAACGACACGACCGTCTTGCCTTCGAGATCGGCGCGGTTGTGCTCGATCACCTCGGGAAATTCGCTGAACTTGGTGATGCGATAGTCGAGCGCGTTGTCGAACGTGCCGACGTCGACTTCGAAGGCATTGCGCGTGTCGAGCATGACGACGGGGCGGCCTTCGTCATCGTGACCTCGATCGAGCCAGGTCTTCAGCGTGGGCGCGTCGACGAACGGTGCGCGGCCGAGCTCGGGGCGGATCGCCGGCTTTTTCATCGTGATGATTTCGCGCTTGAGCTTGACCAGCATGCGCGTGAACGGCTGCGAGTCCGACAGGCTTTCCTTGAACTGCAGATTCGCGAACTTGCCTTCGAACAGCGGATCGTGGCGGATGTAGTCGATGAACGCGTCGGTGTTCTCGCGCGTGCCGGCGATGAACAGATTGATGCCTTCCGGCGCGAGCAGGATGGTCCCGCGCAGGCCGAGTGCATGGCAGCGCTCGGTGACGAACGGGCGCCACGCGGCGGTGTCTTCGATGGTCGCGAATTGATACGCGGAGAGATTGACGATACTCATGTGTGTTCAGCGGGAAAAATGGGCGGCGTATGCTGCCGTCGCTGGTGCGTCCCCGTATAAGACAGCAGACGAAACCGCTATTATCTCTCAACCCGGCATTTTCCCCGGCCTGGCCACATGGCTCACGGCTTGCGCTAGCGCAAACACTGCTCTCGCCAAGCCCGCCCTGGCCGGATGGCCAACGCCCCGTATCGACTGAAATCTGCGGAAGGGTGGGGTTACAATGTCGCCCATGTCAGATCCCCGCTTCGTTCATCTCCGCGTTCACTCCGAATTCTCGATTGCCGACGGCATCGTGCGTCTCGACGACATCGTCGCGGCGGCGGCCAAAGACGGTCAGGGCGCGCTCGCGCTCACCGACCTCGGCAATGCGTTCGGCCTCGTCCGTTTCTACAAGGAAGCGCGTGGCAAAGGGGTGAAGCCCATTGCCGGCTGCGATGTCTGGATCACCAATCCGGACGACCGCGACAAGCCTTCCCGTCTGCTGTTGCTGGTCAAGGACCGGCGCGGTTACCTGAACCTCTGCGAATTGCTCAGCAAGGCGTCGCTCACGAACCAGTATCGCGGCCGGGCGGAAGTCGAAGCCGGCTGGCTCGAATCCGGGCTGGGCGAAGGGCTGCTCGCGCTGTCGGGCGCTCAGCACGGCGATATCGGTCTCGCGCTGGCGGCCGGTAACGAAGAGGCCGCGAAGCGCAACGCGCGGCATTGGGCAAAGGTGTTCCCGGGCGGCTTCTATATCGAGCTGCAGCGCTTCGGCCAGCCGGGCGGCGAGCAATACGTGCAGCAGGCGGTCGCGCTCGCGGCTTCGCTGAAATTGCCGGTCGTCGCCACGCACCCCATGCAGTTCATGACGCCGGACGACTTCACCGCTCACGAAGCGCGCGTGTGTATTTCCGAGGGCGACATTCTCGCGAATCCGCGTCGCCAGAAGCGCTTCACGGCCGAGCAGTATTTCCGAACGCAACAGGAAATGGCCACGCTGTTCGCGGACATTCCTTCGGCGCTCGCCAACACGGTGCAGATCGCCAAGCGCTGCAATCTGACGCTCGAACTCGGCAAGCCGAAGCTGCCGCTCTTTCCGACGCCCGACGGCATGTCGCTCGACGACTACCTCGTGCAGCTGTCGAAAGAGGGCCTCGAAAAGCGGCTCGAACAGTTGTATCCGGACGAGGCTGAGCGCGCCGCGCAACGCCCGACGTACTACCAGCGCCTCGAATTCGAGTGCGGCACGATCATCAAGATGGGCTTTCCGGGCTACTTCCTGATCGTCGCGGACTTCATCAACTGGGCAAAGAACAACGGCGTGCCGGTCGGGCCGGGCCGGGGTTCGGGCGCGGGGTCGCTGGTCGCCTATGCGCTCGGCGTGACCGATCTCGATCCGCTGCGCTACAACCTGCTGTTCGAGCGTTTCCTGAATCCGGAGCGGGTGTCGATGCCCGACTTCGATATCGACTTCTGCCAGCACGGTCGCGATCGCGTGATCCAGTACGTGAAGGAGAAGTACGGTGCGAACGCGGTGTCGCAGATCGCCACGTTCGGCACGATGGCGGCGAAGGCGGCGGTGCGCGACATCGGCCGCGTGCTCGATCTCGGCTACATGTTCACGGACGGCATCGCGAAGCTGATCCCGTTCAAGCCGGGCAAACACGTGACGATCGCCGACGCGATGAAGGAAGAGCCGCTGTTGCAGGAGCGCTTCGACAACGAAGACGAAGTGCACCAGCTGCTCGAACTCGCGCAACGCGTGGAAGGCTTGACACGTAACGTCGGCATGCACGCCGGCGGTGTGCTGATCGCGCCCGGCAAGCTCACTGATTTCTGCCCGCTCTATACGCAGGGCGACGAAAGCGGCGTCGTCAGCCAGTACGACAAGGACGACGTCGAAGCCGTCGGCCTCGTGAAGTTCGACTTTCTGGGCTTGACCACGCTGACCATTCTGGATTGGGCCGAGCGCTACATCCGCCGCCTCGATCCGTCGAAGCAGGACTGGTCCCTGGCTCAGGTGCCGCTCGACGACCCGGCGTCGTTCTCGATACTGAAGAAAGCGAATACGGTGGCCGTGTTCCAGCTGGAAAGCCGCGGCATGCAGGGCATGCTCAAGGACGCGCAGCCCGACCGCTTCGAGGACATCATCGCGCTCGTCGCGTTGTACCGTCCGGGTCCGATGGACCTGATCCCGAGCTTCTGCGCGCGTAAGCATGGCCGCGAAGTGGTGGAGTATCCGGACCCGCGTGTCGAGCCTGTGCTGAAAGAGACCTACGGCATCATGGTCTACCAGGAGCAGGTGATGCAGATGGCGCAGATCATCGGCGGCTACTCGCTCGGTGGCGCCGACCTGCTGCGTCGCGCGATGGGCAAGAAGAAGCCCGAGGAGATGGCCCAGCACCGCGAGATTTTCGCGCAAGGCGCGGCCGCCAACGGCCTCACGCGCGAGAAGTCCGACGAAATCTTCGACCTGATGGAGAAGTTCGCGGGCTACGGTTTCAACAAGTCGCACGCGGCCGCCTACGCGCTGCTCGCGTACTACACCGCGTGGCTCAAGGCGCACCACCCGGCCGAATTCATGGCGGCCAACATGTCGCTCGCGATGGACGACACGGACAAGGTCAAAATCCTGTTCGAAGACTGCCTCGCGAACAAGATGACCGTGCTGCCGCCGGACGTGAACCTGTCCGCGTATCGCTTCGAGCCGGTCGCCGAAGCCGACGGCAAACGCTCGCGCACGATTCGCTATGGTCTGGGCGCGATCAAGGGCAGCGGCCAGAACGCGATCGAAGAAATCCTGCGCGCGCGCGAAGAGGGTCGCTTCATCGACATTTTCGATTTCTGCAATCGCGTCGATCGCCGCATCGTCAATCGCCGCACGATCGAGGCGCTGATTCGCGCCGGCGCGTTCGACTCATTGCATCCGAACCGCGCACAGCTGATCGCGTCGGTCTCGCTCGCCATGGAAGCGGCCGAGCAGGCGGCGGCCAATGCGTTGCAGGCCGGACTGTTCGATATGGGCGACGCGCCGTCGCAAGGCCACGAGCTCGTCGACGAACCGGAGTGGCCGGAAAAGCGCAAGCTGCAGGAAGAGAAGGGCGCGCTCGGCTTCTACCTCTCGGGTCACCTGTTCGATGCATACAAGGACGAAGTGCGCCGCTTCGTGCGCCAGAAGATCGGGGAACTGAAGGAAGGACGCGACAAACTGGTCGCGGGCGTGATCGTGTCGCTGCGCACGCAGATGACCCAGCGCGGCAAGATGCTGATCGCGCTGCTGGACGACGGCACCGGCCAGTGCGAAGTGACGGTCTTCAACGAGGTCTTCGAAGAGCACAAGCAACTGTTCAAGGAAGATGAACTGCTGGTCGTGCAAGGGCAGGCGCGTAACGACGCATTTACGGGCGGCATCCGCTTCACAGTCGAAACGGTGATGGATCTCGGCCGCGCGCGCTGCCGTTACGCGGACTCGATCAAGGTGCAGATGAACGGCAATGCGGACGCGCAGGCGTTGCGCCGTGTGCTCGAAGCGCACACCGTGGGCAAGGACGAGCCGGCTGCGGCGGCCGCGCCGGCGGCCGCGCCGCGCGGCAATGGCGGTGGGCGGGGCGGCTTCGGCGGCGAGGGCGGCCGTCAGCGTCAGGCGGTGCAGATTCCGAACGGCCTCGCGGTGCAGGTCGTTTATCGCAGCGAGAACGCACAAGGCGAAATGCGTCTCGGCGATGCGTGGCGCGTGAAGCCGACCGATGAACTGCTCGCCGCGCTGCGCGGCGAGTTGGCGGGAAGCGCGATCGAGATCGTGTATTGAGCGACGCCGGTGCCGGTGGCGGTGCAGTGGTTAGCCGGTGCCGCGTGTACCGGCTAACCTGGGCCTACCGGCCGCCCGTTTTTTCCAGGCGTGCCAGCTTCAGAAACCGGTAGTACACCGTCTCCGCGTTGAACAGCGCGATCATCAGCCCGGCGCGGCCGTCCAGAAACCCGCGTCGCAACAGATAAGTCCGCACGAACGCCCACAAGCCGCGTCCGAGCGCGAGGCGCATGCTGCCTTTCTGCCCGGCCTCGTAGCGCTGCCGCGCGCCGGCTGTCGAATACGCATCGAGCTTGCGCAGTACGGCCTCGTAGTCCTCGTACGAGTAGTGCATGAGCTTGCCCCTCAGGCGTTGCGCGGGCGTGCCGAACACGAGACGTTCGTGCACGAGGTCGTCGGAGAAGCGCGCGGCGCCGCGTTTGAACAGGCGTGGAATCCAGTCCGGATACCAGCCGCTGTGATGAACCCAGTGGCCGCAGAAGCTCGATAGACGGTCCACCGCGTAGACGTCGGCGGAGGGTGCGGCGAGCGTCGCGCGAATCGATGCGGCAAGCTCGGGCGTGACGATTTCGTCGGCGTCGAGCGACAGGATCCAGCTTGTGGTCAGCGCATCGACCGCGCGGTTCTTTTGCGGGCCGAAGCCCGGCCAGTCGGTCTGTTCGATGACGCGAGCGCCGTGCGCGCGGGCGATGTCGGTGGTGCCGTCCGTGCTGCCGCCGTCGATCACGACGATCTGATCGGCAAAGGCCACGGCTTGCAGGCATTCGGCCAGCCGTGCCGCGGCGTTCCGGGTGATGATGGCAACGCCGAGAGAGGTTTCTTGCATACCTGAGTTGCGTGGAGGACGAGGTGACGGAGCGGGCCGCGACCCGGCGATCGAGCAGCGAGTATACACACCCCATCCGGCCCCACACCACAGCGCCGATCCGTCAGGCGTGCCGCGCATTGCGCTGCGCACCAGGCGCCGGCGGTCAACTTCAACCGATTACAATGCTCTTTTTTGATATTCCACGCGGCGGCCCGACCATGCGCCGCGTGCTCGCTGTTCCGCATTTCCAGAGGATTCCTTGAGCGCGAAGCCAACGTTAAGCAAACCCATGGGTACAGGCGATGCGTCGTCGCCGTCCGTCGTTCTGCGGCGCCTGTGGCCTTTCATCAAGCCGCTGCTCTGGGTCGTGCTGGGCGCCGTCATCGCGATGGCGGTGAGCGCCGGCACCGACGCCGCCATTCCCGCGCTGCTCAAGCCGCTGCTCGACAAGGGCTTCGGCTCGCATGCGATCGACAAGACCAAGTGGCTCGTACCGATCGCGGTGATCGGTCTCGCGCTGATTCGCGGCATCGCGCAATACGCGTCCGGCTATCTGCTCGCGTACGTGTCGAACAAGATCCTGCTCGAGCTGCGCCTGAAGATGTTCGACCGCATGATTCACACGAGCGTCGCGTTCTTCCAGCGCGAAACCGCGAGCACGGTGATCAACGCGATCGTCTTCGAGGTCAACCAGATCCTGAACGTGCTGCTGAGCGTGATGGTCACGCTCGTGCGCGATTCGCTCACGGTGATCTTCCTGCTCGGCTATCTCTTCTATCTGAACTGGCGCCTGACGCTGATCGTCGCGGTGCTGCTGCCGGGCATCGGCTGGCTCGTCGGAAAGATCAACCGCCGCCTGCGGCGCCTGAACCGCGAGCACCAGCTGCTGACCAACGAGCTGTCGTACATCGTCGAGGAGACGGTGGGCGGCTACAAGGTCGTCAAGGTGCATAACGGCGAGCAGTACGAGATGGACCGCTTCAATGCGATGAGCCGGCGTCTGCGCGGCTACGCGATGCGCATGACGGTGTCCGGCGGCCTCGCGCAGCCGTTGACGCAGTTCCTCGCGTCGATCGCGCTCGCGGTCGTGATCACGATCGCGGTGGTGCAATCATCGTCGGATCAGACGACGGTCGGCGGCTTCGTCGCATTCGTCACGTCGATGCTGCTGATCATCTCGCCGCTCAAGCATTTGATGGACGTGAACCAGCCGCTGCAACGCGGCATGACCGCCGCCGAGCTGATCTTCGGCCTGATCGACGAGCCGGCCGAGCCGAAGGGTGGCGGCAAGCCGCTCGTGCGCGCGCGCGGCGAGGTCGAGTTCCGCGACGTGTCGTTCAACTACGGCAAGAATTCCACGCACAACCGTCACACGCTCGATCAGGTGTCCTTCAAGGTCGCGCCGGGCGAGATGGTCGCCCTCGCGGGGCCGTCGGGTAGCGGCAAGACCACGCTCGTGAACCTGCTGCCGCGCTTCTTCGATCCGACCGGCGGCGCGATTCTGGTCGACGGCGTCGCGCTGCCCGAATACGACCTCCACGCGCTGCGCAGCCAGATCGCGATGGTGAGCCAGGACGTCGTGCTGTTCAACGACACGATCGCGCACAACGTCGCGTACGGTCAGGAGGTCAACGCGGAGAAGGTCAAGTCCGCACTGCGCGCGGCGAACCTGTGGGATACCGTGCAGGCGATGCCGCAGGGCATCGAGACGCTCGTCGGCGACAACGGCATGATGCTCTCGGGGGGCCAGCGCCAACGTCTCGCGATCGCGCGCGCGATCTACAAGGACGCGCCGATCCTGATTCTCGACGAAGCGACGTCGGCGCTCGATTCCGAGTCCGAGCGTCATGTGCAGTCGGCGCTCGAAACGCTGATGAAGGGCCGCACCACGCTCGTGATCGCGCACCGGCTCTCGACGATCGAGCGCGCCGACCGCATCCTCGTGATGGAAGCGGGGCGGATCGTCGAGCGTGGCAGCCATCGCGAGCTGCTCGAGCACGGCGGCTTGTACGCGCATCTGCATCGAATCCAGTTCCAGCAAAGCGCGGCGTGATCGGTCGCACGATGAACGGGGGCATCAGCGCGCTTGCCGCGGCCCCCGCGGCCGGTTCGCCGTGCCAGCAGTCACCGATCCTCTGATGCACAAGCCGCGGCGCATCGCTGAACACGGCCGGGCGTGCTGTCTTCAGGCCTTTCTGCCGCGCACGACCCGCTTGATCCAGATGCCCGGCGCATAGACCGCCGGACAGCTTGAATACAGAAACATCCGAATCCGCAGCCCGAGCTTCACGCCGGCGCTGCGCGTCACCAGCCCGATGCGCTCGCCGAGGCTGCCCGCTTCGAACATTGCGTGGATGAACTGTTCGCGTGCCAGCTTCGGCGCCATGGCCGCGCGCATGCGTTCGCCGATGCCGGCGATCTGAGCGTCGCGCTGGAGCTGCGCGAGCTCCGCGAGTCCGTAGCGATTGCTCTGCCGCATCCGCGCGATCAGTTCATCGACCGACTGGTAGCGGCGCTTGCGCGACAGCCCGCCGCGCCGGTAGCGCACCAGCGGCTCGCGCAGACTGATCGCGCCGCCCGAGAGGATCGCACGCAGTACCATGATCTGATCCTCGGCCGCGGCACCCGGCAGCATCGGCCCGAAGCGCTCGATCAGGCGCCGCGACCACGTGTGTGCCGCGCCGATCAGCCAGGGACGCTCGGCGAGCCAGTCCTCGAAGCTGCGGTAGCGGTCGAGCTCGGTCGGACTCACGCGCTCGTGCACGTGACCTGCTTCGTCCATGTCGGCGAGATCGGTCGCGATCAGGTCGGGGCGCCGCCCATGCGCGAGCCAGCAGTCGACGACGCGCGCGCAGCGCTCGGGTGCCGATATGTCGTCGCCGGCGGCGACGAACAGCAGCTCGCCCTGCGCGAGCTGCGCGAGTTGCGACAGGTGCGCGCTGATGCCCTGGTTCACGGTGTTGCGTCGCACGACCACGCGATGCGGCCCGCTGTAGCCGGCGAGCGCCGCGTCGATCGCGGCGGGGGTGGCGTCGCTGGAGGCATCGTCGGAAACGATGATTTCGAGCGGCTCGTAGGTTTGCGCGAGTGCGCTGCGCACGGCGTCGCCGATCTGCTGCGCCTGGTTGTAGGCGATCACGAGCATCGAGACGAGCGGCCGGGCGCCGTCGTCGGTTGGGGCGCTCGGGGCGGTTGCGGCGGGCGGCAGGCTATCGGTCATGGAGTCGGGATGAAGGCGATTGGCCTAGATTCTAGCCGTTGACGGCCGCGCCGCGCGACGCCCGCGCCGCGCGACGCCCGCGGCACTCCGGGACACCCCGACCTGAACCCGGCGAAATCCATCCTTTACAATTGCCGCTGCCCGAAACTACGCGCCCGCGGCCTCACCCGCGCGTGCGCCTCACCGAGACCGATCCTTGTCCGAGCCGACCCGCGAACCGAACCGCCGTCCCCTCATCGACATCGCGCTGACCGCCCAGGCGCTGAAGAACAGCGGGGGCGCCGAACGCTATACGCGCGACGTGATCGCCGGCCTGCACCGCATGGGTTTGCGCCCGACCTTGTTCGCGCGCGAAATCGACCGCGCGCTGCCGGAGGCCGCGTGGATCGACGCCCAGCCGCTCAATGTGCGCTGGGCGCCGCGCAAGCTGCGCAACCTCGCGTTCGACTGGCGTCTGAAGCAACGTTTGAAGCGGCATCGCCCGGCGTGCGTGTTCTCGATCAATCACTCGACGCATGCCGACGTCGCCTTGTGCGGCGGCACGCATCCGGGCTCGCTCGAAGCCGCGGGCCGCGCGCCGCGTCGCAGCGACGCGTGGCAGATCGAACTCGAGCGGCGCGTGTACACGCGGGCGCGCGCGATCGTCGCGCATTCCCAATTGATGAGCCGCGAGTTGCAGCGTTTCTATGACGTGCCGGCCGCACGCATCGACGTGCTCTATCCGCCAGTCGACACCGAACGCTTCAAGCCGCTCGACGCCGCCGCGCGCGCGGCCTTGCGCCGCCAGCTCGGCGTGCCCGACGATCGCGTGATGTTCGTCTTCTCTTCGACGAGTCACGAGCGCAAGGGCTATCCGTTGCTCGAAGCGTTTTTCTCGCGCACGACGCTGCCGGTCTGCCTCGTCGTCGCGGGGCGCCCGGTGCCGAAAACCAGCGATACGATCCGTTACGCGGGCTACAGCAAGGAAATCGAGAAGCTGTTCGCGGCCGCCGATTTCACGATCGTCGCGTCGGCGTACGAGCCGTTCGGGCTCGTCGGTGTCGAGTCGGTGATGTGCGGTACGCCGCTCGTGATCGCCGACAACGTGGGTTCGGCGGAGACTGTGACAGGCGCGGCGAAGATCGAATTTTCGCGGGTGTCCGAGGGTAGTTTCGAGCGCGCGATCGAGCAGGCGGTCGAGCGCGCGAAGAGCGGTGGTGCGCGGATCGCGGCGCCGCGCGAGAGTCTCGTCTACGACCCGGGCGTCGACGCGCACGTCGCGGCGCTTTACGAGGTGTTCACGCGAGGATGAGGGCGGCGGCCCGTGTTCGGGTTGCCGCTCGTTTTGGAACGATCAATCGCGCGATTGCGTCTCGGGCACTAGCGCCACCGGCATCGCTTGCGCTTCGCTTTGCAACTCCCGTTTGCGCGCATCGATTATCGCCAGCAGTGTCGCCACCAGCAAGGCGAGCAGCACCGCCACCATGACCGGCACCAGCACGTCGATCGTGAGCCCGAAGATCACCGTGCTCGTCGCGACCGCGAGGCCCGAGTACGAGGCGGCGCGAATCGCTGGATCGGCGGCATGCCGGTGTCGCCAGAAATACACCGTGATCCCGTAGTAGAACAGCAACAGGCAGATCACACCGACCGCGCCCATCTCGGCGAGCGTCGAGAAAAAGTCGCTATGCGCGCGCTCGTTGACGATCTCGGCCTTCGCTTCGCCGCGCTTCGCCATCGCGCCGAGCTCGTCGACCAGATGGCCCTTGCCGATACCCCATACCGGATGCCGCGAGAACATCATCAGCGACGCGTTCCATAGCTCGAGGCGCAGGCCGGTAGACGTGTGGTTTTCGCCCCTGTGCATCATCGACACGTCGTTCGGCACCTCGGCAAGGCGCTTCTGAACCCTTCCGGTCGACAGCAACCCGCCCGCCGCGATCACGATTGCCAGCATCGCGATCAGCAGGCGCTTTTTCTGCGTGAACCAGTGGTACTGCATGCCGAGCAGCACGACGAACACCGGGACTGCGAGCCAGCCGCCGCGCGAGCCCGACAGAAACGATGCATAGCCGCCCGACACCAGCGCGAGGACGCGCGGCGCCAGCACGCGCCAGTCGCGCGGATTGTCCCAGCCGAGCGTGAACACCGCCAGGAACCCGAGCAGCAGCGAGGTATCGCCGAACGGGATCGCGTTCGTGTACGGGTTGTTCAGGCGGTTCGCGTCGGTCCAGCCGCCGGGCGGCTGATTGATGATCGCCCACGAGGCGACCGCGAGCGCGCCTGCCGCGCAGCCCCAGCCGATCACGCGCAGATTGCGCGACGGCAATTGCCGCAGCAGCAGGAACACCGGCAGCGCAAGCGCGAAGCGCGCCACCGAGTCGAACTCGCGTGGCAGCCAGTAGCCGAGCACCAGTTGCTGCGCGCCGCTCCCGACGACGAAGGCGAGCATGCCGATCGTGAACCAGCGGTAGGTGCGCAAGGCCGAGAAATAGCCTGGCATGCGCCGGTTGGCGATGGCCGCGCCGAGCGCGAGCGCGACGAGCGCGAAAAAGCAGTAGCCGGTGCCGCCACGCCACATCAGGTTGACCGCAGGCGCGAGAAACAGCAGAGCGGTCGTGAGCCAGAGCAGACTGGGTGCAAAAATCATAGGTCTACGTTATCGATGAACACACTACCGTTCCGGTGGTGAAATTGCAGGGGATGCCGGACCACTTGAATGCTTCCAGAACGGCAGAGCGAACCGGATTATAACCATCCACTTCCTTGCAAAATGCTTGCTGCCGCACGCGCCAGGGTGCAACGGGCTCTGGCATGCGCTGGAGCGCACGGGTAGCGTCTGTCGTGCGAGCAGGCGGGGGCGGTACAATCGCGCGACACTCATGGCCGGTGCGCGGCGCAGGCCGCGCCCGTGCCCAGCTCAACGGACCGACCCGATGTTCTCAATCATCATCCCGACCTGGAACAACCTGCCTTATCTGCGCCTCGTGATCAAAAGCCTGCGGCGTCATTCGGCGCATCAGCACCAGATCATCGTGCACGTGAACGACGGCTCGGACGGCACGCTCGCGTGGGTACGCGACGAGGGCATCGAGCACACGGCGTCGCCCGGCAATATCGGCATTTGCCACGCGGTCAACATCGCGGCGGCGCGCGCGACGCAGGACTACATCGTCTACATGAACGACGACATGTACTGCTGCCCCGGCTGGGACGACGCGCTCGTCAAGCGGCTTGCGCAGATGCCGGCGGACAACCTCTTCATGCTGTCGGGCACGATGATCGAGCCGGTCGATTCGGGCAATCCGTGCGTGGTCGTGCGCGACTTCGGCCGCGATGCGCAGGCGTTTCGCGCCGACGAGCTGGTCGCCGCCGCGCCCGGTCTTGTACGGGCCGACTGGCGCGGCGCGACGTGGCCGCCGACGCTCGTGCATCGCGACTGGTGGTTCAAGGTGGGGGGCTACAGCAGCGAGCTGAGTCCTGGCATGAGCAGCGACAACGATTTCTCGATGAAGCTGTGGGACGCGGGCTGCCGCGTGTTCGTCGGTGTCGGCGACAGTCTCGTCTATCACTTCCAGCAAAAGAGCACCGGCAAGGTCGTCAAGAACGACGGGCGCCGGCAGTTCCTCAACAAGTGGGGGATGACGCAGGCGACCTTCGATCGCTATTACCTGCGCCGCGGCACCGCCGTCGACGGCGCGCTCCCGGTGAGCGAGCCGGAGCGCACCGGCGGGCTGCGCCGTGCGCTGCTGAAGTCGCGCATCAAACGCGCGTTGGGCTGACCGGGCTCCCGTTGAGGCGCGGCGCGCGTCAAACGCCGCCCGTCACGAGCGGCAGCACGGTCAGATCCGGATGCGTGCCGTCGATGATGCTGCGTCCCACGTGCACCGCTTCGTATAGCGCGTCGTCGCGGCTCGCGAAGCTCTCCTCGCCGTCGGCGTGAAACGCCACCGAATGGCCGGGAAGATGGGGATCGGCGCCCGGATGGCAGACGTAGCCGAGATACGTGTAGCGGCTCTTTGGCGCGGCCGCCGCATAGGCGGCCTGCGCCGCGTCGGGCGGATCTTTTTCGACCGGTGAAACGTGTATCTCGAAGCCTTCGTACTGCACCGTCTGCCAGCCTGTGGTTTCGTCGGCCATGACCGCCTCCTTTGGGTCTGTCCTGTCAGAAAGTCTAGGTGATTTGCCGTCAAAACGCGCGGGCGGGAGTCGTCTTTGCAAACGCGGCCGCGCGAATGTCCCGGCTGGTTCCCGTCGGATAAAATGCTGCGCTTTGCCCCAATCCGACTTCGCTCATGTGGTTCAAAAACCTTCAGCTACACCGTCTGCCCGCTCCGTGGTCCGTCACCCCCGAACAGATGCAGAAGTGGCTCGCGCCGTACGCGTTCGCGCCCGGCCAGAGCGTCGAGATGCAGGCGCAAGGCTGGGCGCCGCCGCGCGATGGCGACTCGCTCGTCTACGCGATGAACGGCCAGATGCTGCTGACGTTCCGCGCCGAGAAGAAGCTGCTGCCGGCGTCGGTCGTCACGCAGGTCACGCGCGAGCGCGCGGCCGAGCTCGAGGAGCAGCAGGGCTTCAAGCCGGGCCGCAAGCAGATGCGCGAACTGAAGGAGCAGGTCACTGACGAGCTGCGTCCGCGCGCGTTCAGCATCCGCCGCGATACGCGCGTGTGGATCGATTGCACGAATGGCTGGCTCGTGATCGACGCGGCGTCGCAGGCGGTTGCCGACGATGTGCGCGGGCTGCTCGTCAAGTCGATCGCCCAGTTGCCGCTGATGACGGTGCGCGTCGCGCAGTCGCCGGTCGCGGCGATGACCGGCTGGCTGCTCGACGGTGAGGCTCCGGCGGGCTTCACGCTCGACCAGGACACCGAGCTGCGCTCGCCCGCCGAGGGCAACGCGACGGTGCGCTATGTCGGCCACACCCTGGATACCGAAGATATGCGCCGGCACATCGAGGCAGGCAAGCAGTGCATGCGGCTCGCGATGACCTGGAACGATCGCGTGTCGTTCGTGCTTACGCCGTCGTTGACGATCAAGCGCGTCGCGGCGCTCGACGTGCTCAAGGAAGCGAGCGACCCGACCGCGCAAAACGACGACGAGCGCTTCGATTCCGACGTCGCGCTGATGACCGCCGAGCTCGATCGCATGCTGCGCGATCTGCTCGATGCGTTGGGCGGCGAGCAGGCGGAACAAGGGTTCGCACTGCCACAGGCCGTGGCGGCCTGACGCTGCCGCACCCTCGGTGCAGACGAAAAAACGACAGCCGTATCAACGGTTTGCGGATTTTTCCCGGAAGTTATGCACAGATTTGCCAACAAAAACTGTGGGTAACTTTGCGCGCTTCGCGAGGTAGCGAAGCGCCGTCACTCTTCGAGCGCCCACGCGCGCTTACGGTGCAGCAGCGCCGAGCCGATCGATACCGCCGCGCCGATGCCGCCCATCGTCAGCGACAGCGCGACGATCAGCGGGCCCGTTTGCGTGCGCGCGGAAAACACGCCGACGAGCAGGCCGGCGAGCGGCTGCGTCAGGTTGTTCAGCAGGATCGCCACGCCGATCGTCTTGCCGTAGTCCTCGGGTGGAATGATCTGCAAACGTGCGCTGCGGATATAGACGTTGAACATCTTGTCGAAGCCGACGATCAGCAGAAAGCCGAGCGCATAGCCCCACGGCGATGCGCTCGCGCCCGCGATCACGCCGCCCGCGCAGATCGTCACGAACGCGACGAGACCGAGCACGCGCGCGGGCCAGCCGGCTCGCGCGACCGTCAGCAGCACCAGCACCGTGGCGATGGCGCCAGCCGTTTGCAGACCAGCGTAGTAGCGGTTCGATTGCGCATGCAAGCCCGTTACCATCGCCGCCGACGTCGCGACGGTCACGCCGATCACGAGGTTTTCGGCGGCCGCGAGCATGATGACCTGCTTCAGGCCCGGCAGCGTCCATATGTGACTGAGCGCGATGCGCAGCGGCCTCGTCCAGTGAGTGACGGGCGCCGGTGAGCGCGCGGGTGGGTGAAAGCCGCTCAGTCGCTGCCAGATGAACAGCGCGGCGTCGGCGCAGAGAAACAGCACGCCGGTCGCGGCGACGACCCATTCCCAGCGCCACACACCGAGCATCAGCGCGGCGAGCATCGGTCCGAGCACGAATCCAAGCTGGTCGGCCAGTTGCGAATACGCGAGCACCTTCTGGATCTGCTGCGTGCTGAAGATCTGCGGCAGCATGACCTCACGCGCGACGAGCCCCTGGCTCGTCAGCACGCCGCACGCGGCCGACAGCGCGATCAGCCAGCCGATGCCGCCGACCAGCGCATACGCCGCGATGCCGCCGAAGCATGCCAGCGCGCGCACCGCCTGGCTCAACCGCATCAGGCGCAGCGGCGCAAAGCGGTCGCACAACGCACCGAAGAACGGGAACACGAGGTAGCGCGGCAGCGTTTCGATGAAGAACGCGAGGCCGGACCACGAGACCTGGCGCGTCGTTTGAAACACGACGAGCGGCACCAGAAAGAGCAGGATCTGATCGGCGAGACGCGCGATGAACAGCGAGCAGAAAAAGGCCTGATGGTTGACGCGCACCGTGCTTGTCTCGACGTATTGGGGGGCGAGTTCGATCCTATCAAAAAGGCGCGCGTGCGAGTTGCGCGCACGCGCCGCGCGCCGTCCTACTCGCCGCGATATGCCGCCTCGAGCGGCGCGATATCGAGCTTGACCATCTTCATCATCGTCGCCATCACGCGGCTCGCCTTCTTGCGGTCGGGGTCGCGCAACATGTCCGTCAACACATTGGGCACGATCTGCCACGACACGCCGAAGCGGTCCCGCAGCCAGCCGCAGGCCCACGGCTTGCCGCCGCCCTCGAGCAGCTTCGACCAGTAGCGGTCGACGTCCTCCTGCGAGTCGCAGTGCACGAACAGCGAGATGGCCGGCGTGAATGGATACTGCGGGCCACCGTTGAGGGCCATGAACTCCTGACCTTCCAGTTCGAAGACGATGGCCACGACCTTGCCTTCGGGTCCGGGGCCGGCGTCCGTGTAGTGCAGTGTGGTGGCGATGCGCGAAGCCGGAAATACGGACGTGTAGAAATCAGCGGCTTCTTCGGCGTTGCCGTCGAACCATAAGCACGGCGCGATTTTCTGCATGACGTTGCTCCTTCGGAACTGCCGACGGCGGACCTCGTTGCGCGTTCGTACGAGGTCCGCCGGCCACTCACTTGTGCTCTTCGGGCGAACACTTCATCGCGGCCATCGCCTGCTGGATCTCCTCGGCGCTCAGGTCGCGCTTGTGCGTGGCGAGCGACCAGTTGTGGCCGAACGGGTCCTTGAGCTGGCCGTAGCGGTCACCCCAGAACATGTCGGTGACGGGCAACGTGACGGTCGCGCCCGCTTCGACGGCCTGTTTGAAACTCGCGTCGACGTCCTGCACGTAGTGGTGAATCGTGACCGGCGTGCCCTTCAGCGTGTTGGGGCCGAAGGTTTGATGCTCGGGCCATTCGTCGGTCAGCATCAGCATCGAGTCGCCGATTTTCAGGCACGCGTGCATCACCTTGCCGTCCGGGCCCGGCAGACGGATCTGTTCGACGGCGTTGAAGGCTTTTGTGTAGAACGCGATCGCTTCGGCGGCGTTCTTGCAGATCAGGTACGGCGTGAGCGAGTGCATCCCGTCCGGGATCGGTTTGACGGCAGCGCTGGACATGACGGTGACTCCTTGAAGTAACGGTTCCTCAGTGGAAAGACCGGCTGCGTGAGCTGGGTCTTCAACGTTACGACGAGCCCGTGACCGTCGGATCGACACTCCGAAAAAAATATTTATCGGCGCGGGCAAGGGCGAGGACGCCCTCGGCATCTGCCCCATTTAGCCCGCCGGATTGTCCTCGTCCGCCGGCGGCGCCGCGCTGCCCGCCGGCCCGCCGAGGATGCTGATCTGGAACGTATGCGTCGCGGCGAGCGACTGCAGCGTCGCGTCCTCGGGAATGTGCTCGTCGAGCGGCAGGATCACCGAGCCGCCGATCACCGCGCGGCGGCTGTTGTCGGCCGGGCGCAGGCCCCATATGTCCTGATACACGACGGGGACCGTGATGCCGTCGCGCGTCGTGTTGCCGAGGTACAGCATCACGTGGCCGCCGATGTAGATCAGCGTGCGCAAGGGCACGCCATGCCGCGCCAGATAGTCGAGCCGCTCGGCGGGCGTCGACTCCGACAGGTCGACCATGCGGCCAGCGCTCATCTGCGTCGACGAATGACGCGGCAGCCACACGCCGAACGCGGCGAAGATGCTTTGCAGTTCCGAAGAACAGTCGTTGTAGAGCCCGCTATTGCCCCAGCCGTACGGCCGGCCGATCAGCGCCTTCAATAGCATCGCGAGATGGCGCGGCGTCGCGGTGAGCGGCATCGGCGTGATCTGCGTGGCGTCGAGCGACGCGGTGCGGATCAGCGCGCGGCCGTCGACGTCGCGCGCGGGAACGAGGAGCTGGCGCGTGGCCAGGTGGTCGCCGGTCGCCGCCGATGCTGACGGTGCCTGCGCCACCAACGGCAACATCGTCCCGGCCGGCGCGTCGAAGCGGAACACGCCGCGGCTGTCGTTCACCGCCGCCGACGCGACGATCACCGCGCCCAGCGACTTCCCGGCCGCCGCGCGCCATTGGTCGATGAAACGATCATCGGCGAACGCGACGCCGTCGCTGCGCACCCAGCCCTGCACGTCGGGCGTCTGCACGTAATGCCATGCACCGTCGACGCTGCTGCCGAGCACATAGAGCGGCGTGCCCGGTCGCACCGCCGAGATCTGCAGGTTGTCGAACGGATAACCCTCGCCGGCCAGATGACGGTCGTAGAACGACGGATCGGTGGTCGGCAGCTCGCGCACCATCAGATTGCCGGTCGCGATCGCGCGCCGCTCCGGCTGAAAGACCGGCGTTTGCGTGAACTGCGCGACGTTGATGTTGCGCGCGATTGTGTCGATCCACGCCTTGTCGCGCGGACGGAAGTTTTCGCCGTAACCGATTGAGCTGCCATGCTTGCCGGTGTTGTCGAACTTCTCGATACGGCGCTGTTGCAGTGCGGCGATGTCCTCGCCCTGTTCGCCAAACACGCGCGTCGTCACCCACTCGGGATTCCATGGCGACGGCGCGTTCGCGCCCGTGCCGAAGTAGCGCGCGAACAGCGCGTCGAAATGCGCGCGCTGCTCGGCGGCGCTGAGAAACGGCCGATCGTAGTCGGGGCTATCCGGATCGAGCCAGTGATCGACGTTCTGGTCGTAATGGGCGAGTGGAAACAGCGAGACGTTGTCGACCAACGCGTGCGTCTGCCGCGGCGGCGTCGGCGTGCTGCAGGCGACCAGCGCCGCGACGGCGGCGCACAGCACGACGGCGCGGCAGACACGGCGGGAGAGAACGGCGACGGGCATGAAGATTCGGCGGATGAGGTTCAAGGGCACGATGATACGATGTCGGCGATGCCCGCGGCGCCTTCGAGATTCAGCACCGGCGCTGGCGGTTGCTTTTGCACTCGCTTTGTCCGTCCAGCCCGCGCGTCGCCACGCGCTTGAATCGACAGGGAGCACGCCATGAAAACCAGCGCACGCAATCAGTTCAGCGGTGAAGTCACCGGTGTCACACACGGCGCGGTCAACGACGAAGTCACGCTGCGCACAGCGGACGGTCTCGAGATCGTCGCCATCATCACGCACGGCAGCGCGATGTCGCTCGGGCTGGCGACCGGCAAGCAGGCGTTTGCGCTCGTGAAGGCATCGTCGGTCATCGTGATGGTCGATGTCGCTCGGCAGCAGCTGTCGGCGCGCAACTGCATCGAAGGGACGGTCGCGGCGGTGACGAAGGGCGCCGTCAATTCGGAAGTGACCATCAGCGCGGGCGGCGCGCAGATTGCGGCGATCATCACGAACGACAGCGTCGAGCGTCTTGGCCTCGCGAGCGGCAAGAAGGCGACGGCGGTCTTCAAGGCGTCGAGCGTGATCATCGGAGTCGATCAGTAGGGGGCTTCCGTCATTGCCCGCGCTGCGCGCGCGGGAATTTCGCCTGCTTTACACTGCACGCCTTCACGCTTTCTATCCCGCACTGATCACGGACGCCGTCATGTTCGAAGTTTCCGCCACCTCACATCTGCCCAAAGCCGCGCAATACGAAGAACTGGTCGCTCAGGCGCGCGCGCTGCTCGCCGGCGAGACCGACTGGATCGCCAACGCGGCGAATTTCTCGTCGTTCGTATTTCATTCGTTGAGCGATCTGAATTGGGCCGGCTTTTACTTTCACGACGGCCGCGAACTGGTGGTCGGCCCGTTTCAGGGCAAGCCCGCGTGCGTGCGCATTGCGCTCGGCAAGGGCGTCTGCGGCACGGCCGCGCAAACCCGCCAGACCCAGGTCGTGCGCGACGTGCACGCGTTTCCCGGCCATATTGCGTGCGATTCGGCGTCGCAATCGGAAATCGTCGTGCCGCTCGTCGCGCCTGATGGCACGCTGATCGGCGTGTGGGATGTCGACAGCCCGGTCATCGCGCGCTTCGACGAGGAGGATGCGAAGGGTATGGAAGCGCTGTGCGCGGTGTTCGTCGAGGCGGCGCTGCCGCGCGGCGTGTAACGTCGTCGATCGGCTGCGATCGCGCCGCCCGGCACGGGTCGACCACCCTTGTGGTCTTACCCGGTGATCCCCTTGTTACTGTTGAATGCGCCGGTAGGGCTATCCAGCCGCGGTCACATCGTTCGATGCAGACTGACCGCGGCGCGTCTACTGTTCGCTGCCGTCCTGAAGCTCCTTCACGATTTGGCCGCTCTATCCGCCACGTTCAAAAAGCGCGGCCTCGATCGCTTCGACCGCGTATAGAAAGCCGAGGCTCCGGCCCTCCTGCCTTAGCCGCTGAAGTCCTTTCAGCAATGCCGGGTCGCGCTTGCCGGTTCCATACGCAGCAAGCGCCCGCGCGCGCGCCACAAAAAATCCGGAAAAAGGGGAGGGCTCGCGGCGAGCGTAATCTTCAAGGGCTGCAGCATGATGCATGGCCGCATCCCAGCGTTTGCGGTCGATCGATGCATCTATCGCATCGCGTCGAAAGAGAAAGTGGTTGTGGCTCACCGCGCCGGCGGCGAGCAAAGCTTCACCTTCCGCTAGCGCCCGGTCGAAGACATCGGGGTCGTCCGTCGTGCGCGCAAGCACGCCGAGATAAGCCGCACGCAGATAGTTCATGCCGGTCTCGCGACTGATCGACAGCGCCGCTTCGATATCGCCGAGCGCTTCGCGTTGACGGCCGGCGACACGATGCAATTCCGCGCCAAACGCCAGCGCTTCGCCCTCGAAGCGCTTCGATTTCAGCTCGCGCGCGCACTGTAGCGCAGGCGCGACGTGCTCCCACGCACGATCCCACTCCGCGCGATCGTGCAAACAGTGCCAGGCCGCATGATGCGCGACGGCGAGCGCCCGCAGATGACCGACCTTCTGCGCTGCGGCGACACTGGCAAGCGCGGCGTCGAGCGCGGTCATTGCTTCGCCGGTAAACCATGTCGTGATCGCGCGCATCGGCAGGTTAGCCACCTCGATTCGTCCGAAACCGTGGCGTTGGCAGAGTTCGATGCAGCGGCTGAATGCTTTGTGTGCGCTGATCATCCGGCCGCGCATGTACTCTGCGTCTCCCAGGCCGCCAAGCGCTGCCGCCTCCTGTTCGGGATCGCACGCTTTGCGCGCCAGGGCAAGGCTGCGTCCGTGTTCGCGCACGCAGCCGTCGCTATCGCCGCGCGGAAAACATAGATTACCGCGCAGGAAGTGAATGCGCGCCTCTTCGCGCAGAAGGCCCCGGGCGGCGTCGGCGGCGTAGTCGAGGTCGGTCCATGCACCGTCGAGATCGTCGATGATCCGCTTCACGGTGGCCCGCCCAATCCATGCACGGCAACGCTCCGCGTCGGTCGTGGCAAATTCGAGGGCGGATTCGAATGCGTAGAGTGCCGACTGCATGTCACCGACGTCATACAGGACATTGCCATGCAGACACTCGAGTGCGGCGTGGTCGCTGCGTCGATGCGCAAGATCGAGCCCCCGTTCGACAAGCCGAAGCGCGGATTCATACCGGTATCCCGACGCCTGCGAGCGCGCTGCTTCGCAGTAGGCGAGCGCCGCCTCCGGCTCGCCCGCGCGATCGAGATGCTCCGCCCGCAGGACGAGATCACGCTCGCCGTACCACTGTGCGGCGCGACGATGCAACTCGCGACGCCGGCTTTTCAGCAGCCCGTCATAAATGGCGTCGCGAACCAATGCGTGATGAAAGATGAATCCCGTGCCTTGACGTCTCAACATGAGACTGGTTACAAGCGGTTCCAACGCAACGCCGGCATCGGCGTCAGCGCTATCGACAAGAAAATCGACCGCCTCCTTCTCGAACAGCTGGCCGAGCACCGAAGCAGCTTGCAGCACGGTCCTGTTGACGGGATCGAGACGATCCAGGCGCGCCTGTACGAGGCTTCGCACCGACCCCGGTACGCCAGTCCCGTTGCTTTCCTGCGCATCGGTTAGCAACTGCTCGAGAAACAGCGGGTTACCCGCCGCCCGGGCGATGCAGCGTCCTGCCAGATCCGCCTGCGCACCGGAAAACGATTCGGCCATGGCATGCGCGTCGCTGGCGCTCAGCGGACCCAGATCGATCAGCGAACATTGCTCACCGGTCACGACGCGCCACGGTTCTTCGAGCGAATTGCCGTGCGTTCGCGCAGTCAGCACGAGTACGGCCGGGCATTCCGCCGTCGTTGCCGACAGTCCGGCGAGGTCACGAAGCGTCGATTCGTCCGACCAGTGAATATCTTCGACGACCAGCATCCGGGGCCGGTGGCGGCTCGCGCGTCGGACAAGCCGCGTGAGGACGTGCCGTCGGCCGCGGACGCGCATCGCGTTGTCCATCGCTTCGTAGACGGCACGGTCTTCGAACGCCATTGGGAACTCGATCAGATCCTGAAGGAAGAGTGCGTCGCCCGCGTCGATCAAACCGGTCTTGATCGCGTGCTCGCTGCAAGTTGCACTGGCATCGTTATCGGCTAGGCAGCCAGATGCCAGCAAGCCGCTCACGAGAGACTGAATAGCGCCCCGTCCGGTTGACGCGCCGAAGTCGAGCACGAGGCCGGTATGGCAAAGGAAACCTGACTCCCGCGCCTCGCGTTCGAATTCTTCGACGAGGCGTGTTTTGCCGATCCCTGCCTCGCCACGCAGCAAAACAGTGCGTCCACCCCCGGTCGCGCGGCACGCATGGAGCACCGATCGAAACTCCGCCAGCTCGTCACGACGACCTATGAACGGCCTGCCTCGGCACGAGCGCCGAAGGCCGACAATGCCCCACGCTGGGACCGTTTGCGCGAAGCCCTTGACCGTAAGCGCACCGCGTTCGACACAGTCCAGACGATCAGCCAGTGGGCGCCGCACAGTTTCCGATATCAGGATCTGCCCCGGCCCGGCCGCATTGGTGAGACGTGAGGCGAGATTGACCGTGTCGCCGGTGACGGTGTATTCCCTGTAAGTCGCACTGCCGGTGCCGCTTGCGACGACCTCGCCGCCGGCTATGCCAATGTGTACGGAGACTGAGCGGCCGAGCGCGCGCGACAGATCGGGCATCCCGTCCCTGACTGCGAGCGCCGCTCGCACGGCGCGTTCGACATCGTTTCCATGCGAGACTGGCGCACCGAATACTGCCATGACGCAATCGCCGACATGCTTGTCGACGTGCCCGCCGTGCTCCTCGATGATGCGGTCGACCTGTTCGAAAAAACGATCGAGCACAGCGAGCACTTCCTCTGCGTCGACCGAGCGGCTCATCTGCGTGAAGCCGGATAGATCGGCGAAAAGGACTGCGACCTGCCGCCGTTCTCCTTTCAAGTCGCCTGGACTCGTGGCCAGATGCCGGGGCTCGGTTCGCGCCCTCAGTTCAGCCAAAGCATCAAGCAGTCTGCGCCGATGACCGACTGACGCGATACCGAGTTCCTTCAGATCGTCCGCGGTGAGATTGCGGAGTACGTCGGGGTCGATGGCGTTCTCGCGAAACACCGATTCATACCGCTCCATTCCGAGGCTGTGCAGCCACGTGGCGACGTCCACGAGCACTCCCGAGTGGAAGTTGTCGGATCCGCTAAAGATAGCACGTGGCCGGTTATGCCGAGCGGTAGCCTGGCGGGCAACGACGCCATCGCCCGTTTGTTCACTAGACGCTGCGGTCCGCGCCATCGATCGCAAAGTTCATGGCGGAATCAGGTGGGGCGCTTGCATGGCAGTCTCGCGCGATGCCAGAACCGGTACGCTCAATGGCCTCGTCGAGCGGCAAGCGCTGCGAGTGAATCCACGCCACGCGGAGATGGTTGCGGTGATTGAACGCAGACGGCGGCCGCCGACAGGTGGGAAGTAGGCTCAAGCCCATTTGCCGTCCATTCGAACGGAATCGGTGGCGGCCGCCGGAATAGCGACGCGAGTAAAGGGCTCGCGAGGCGTTCGATGAAGGCAAATAGACGTCAATTGCCTCACATCAGCACGATGTCGTACTGCTCCTGACTCAGATTCGATTCCACCTGCAACGACACCGGCTTGCCGATGAAATCGATCAGCATCGCCAGATGCTGCGACTCTTCCTCGAGAAACAGATCGATGACCTGCTGCGAAGCGATCACGCGAAACTCGCGCGGATTGAACTGCCGCGACTCGCGCAGAATCTCGCGCAGCACGTCATAGCAAACCGTTCGCGCCGTCTTCACCTGCCCCTTGCCCTGACAAACCGGGCACGGCTCGCACAGCACATGCGCGAGCGACTCGCGCGTACGCTTGCGCGTCATCTCCACGAGTCCGAGCTGGGAGAAGCCGTTGACGGTCACACGTGTGCGATCACGCGATAACGCCTTCTTCAGCTCGCCCAGCACCTGGTCGCGATGCTCAGGATTTTCCATATCGATGAAATCGATGATGATCACGCCGCCCAGATTGCGCAGCCGCAATTGCCGCGCAATCGTGTGCGCGGCTTCGAGGTTGGTCTTGAAGATCGTGTCGTCGAAGTTGCGCGCGCCGACGTAACCGCCGGTATTCACGTCGATCGTCGTCATCGCCTCGGTCTGGTCGATCACGAGGTAGCCGCCCGACTTCAGGTCCACGCGACGCGACAGCGCGCGTTGGATCTCTGCCTCGATGTTGTACAGATCGAAGAGCGGCCGCTCGCCGGTGTAGTGGTGCAGCTTCGACGATACCGCCGGCGTGAACTCGCCCGCGAAATCGGCGAGCATCTGATGCGTCTCGCGCGAATCGACCTGGATGCGCGACGTTTCATCGTTGACGAAATCGCGCAGCACGCGCTGCGCGAGATTGAGATCCTGGTAGAGCAGGCTGGTGGGCGGCATGCGCTGCGCCTGCGACAGAATCGTCGCCCACGTCTTGCGCAGGTACGCGACGTCGGCCGCGAGCTCTTCGCTCGTCGCGTCTTCGGCGATCGTGCGCACGATGTAGCCGCCTTTCTCGTCGGCGGGCAGCACCGCGGTCAGGCGTGCGCGCACGGCCTCGCGCTCGGCTTCGCTTTCGATCTTCTGCGAGATGCCGATATGCGGCTCCTGCGGCAAATACACGAGCGTGCGCCCCGCGATGCTCACTTGCGTGGACAGCCGCGCGCCCTTGGTGCCGATCGGATCCTTGACGACCTGCACCATCAGCGTCTGGCCTTCGAAGACGATTTTTTCGATCGGCTGATGCGGCGTTTGATGTTGTGCTTCGCCGGCAATGCGCGGATGCCAGATGTCGGCGACATGAAGGAACGCGGCGCGTTCGAGGCCGATGTCGATGAACGCCGATTGCATGCCCGGCAGCACGCGCACGACCTTGCCGAGATAGACATTGCCGACGCGCCCGCGCGACAGCGTTCGTTCGACATGAAGTTCCTGGACGGCGCCCTGTTGAACGAGCGCGACGCGCGTTTCCTGCGGCGTGACATTGATCAGGATTTCTTCATTCATGGTGTTGTTCTAGAAGTCGATGCGCGCTGCACGCAGGAGGGCAGCGGTTTCAAAGAGCGGCAAACCCATGATACCCGAATAGGACCCGTCGATATGTTCAATGAACTCCGCCGCGCGTCCCTGCACGCCATAAGCGCCCGCCTTGCCGAGCGGCTCGCCGCTCGCCGCATAGCGGCTCAGCGCATCTGCGTGCACTGCAGCAAAACGCACCTTCGAGACCGACAGCGCCGCCGGCAGCAAGGCGCCATCGGCATCGATCACGGCGAGCGCGGTCAGCACTTCGTGCGTGCGGCCCGCGAGGCGCGTGAGCATCGCGACTGCGTCCTCGGCATCGATGGGCTTGCCGAGAATGGCATCGTCGATCGTGACGGTGGTGTCGGCGACGAGGATCGGCCGCGCCTCGTGGCCGCCGTCGACGAGCCGCGCGCGCGCCGCATGGGCCTTCGCGATGCATACGCGCTGCACGTAGTCGCGCGCGTGCTCGCCGGGCCGTTCGGCTTCGAGCGCTTCGGCGTCTTCGTCGGGGCGCGGCAGCAGCAGTTCGAATCGCACGCCGAGCTGTTGCAGCAACTCCTGACGGCGCGGACTTTGAGAGGCGAGGTAGACGAACGGATGCAGCGAAGCGGAGGGCGTGGGCATGAACGGGTCTCGATGGAGCGGAAAACGGATGGCGTGAGGGGCGAGGCGAGCGATGCGCAAGCGCATCGACACCAGCCGACCCATGACGCAATGCGGCAGCGACTGGTTCAGACGCGACGGGCCGAGCGCCCGCGACGCGCCATCACCAACGAACGGGGGCAACGCGTCGCCGCGCCTCGCTCAGGCACTCACGCGCGATGATAGGGGTGATTTTGCGTGATGGTCCACGCGCGGTAAAGCTGTTCGGCCAGCAGCACGCGCACCATCGCATGAGGCAGCGTGAGGCTCGACACGCGCAGCATCATATCGGCCCGCGCCTTCAGCTCGGGATCGAGCCCGTCCGCGCCGCCGATCAGAAAGGCCACGTCGCGGCCGTCCTGTTGCCAGCCCGGCAACGCGCCCGCGAGCTGCATCGTGGTCCAGTCCTTGCCGCGTTCGTCGAGCGCGATGATGCGTGCGTTCTTCGGCAACGCGGCTTCGATCTTCTGCCGCTCGGCGGCCATCACGCTGTCGGCGGAACGTCCCGACGAGCGCTGCTCCGGTTTGATCTCGCGCAGCTCGATGCGCAGCTCGGGCGGCATGCGCTTCGCGTATTCATCGAAGCCGGTCGCGATCCAGTCCGGCATCTTGTGGCCGACGGCGAGGATGTGCAGTTTCATCGCGAGCAAAGATGGAGCATGGCTGACACGTCCGGCTTACTTGCGGCGGGCCGTGGCCTTGCGCGCGGGCTTCGCCGCAGGCGCTTCCTCTTCGTCCTCGTCGTCGGATTCGCTCGCGCGCGCGCCGCCGAACGGACTCGGCGTCGACAGCTTGATGCGCACCGGCTTGTCACCCCAGATTTCCTCGAGGTTGTAGTACTGGCGCAGCGCCGGCTGCAGGATGTGGACGATCGCGTCGCCGCAATCGACGAGCACCCACTCGCCGATGTCCTCGCCCTCGGTGCTGACGATCTCGCCGCCGGCTTCCTTCACGCCTTCGCGCACGCTCGACGCGAGCGCCTTGGTTTGCCGGTTCGAGGTACCGCTCGCGACGATCACGCGATCGAACAGCGAGGTCAGATGGGTGGTGTTGAACACCTTGATGTCTTGCGCCTTGACGTCTTCGAGAGCGTCGACGATCACGCGCTGCAGTTTGCGAATATCCATGGAGTTACCGGTGGTACAGATGATGTTGAATCAGCTAACGGCGGGGGTTACGCGCGTTGCCAGAAGTTGATTGTTTGCCCCTAACCCTTGTCAGTACGGGCTTTCAGGGAAAACGTGGGATTCCCTGTTGTCGAGGGCTGTTGATTAGTTTTGATAGAATCCGCTTACACAGGGGTTACATGGGTGGGCCGTGTAACCGCTCGTGTACCGGAGGCATCAATGGCCACAGTGAATTTTACAACAGGGCGCGTCGCGAGCCACGCGTGCGAGGCCGGGCGCTCGCAGTCGTTCATATGGGATAGCGGACAACCGGGGCTTGGACTGCGGGCGACGGCGGGCGGCGCGAAGGCGTTTGTCTATCAGGGCAAGGTGGCCGGCGCGACCGTGCGCCTGACGATTGGCGACCCGGCAACCTGGTCTATCGGGAAGGCGCGAGGCGAGGCGCGCCGGCTGCAACTCATTGTTGACGCCGGGCGCGATCCGCGCATCGAGGCGGGCAAGGTCGCGGCCGGGGTACTGGCCGAGCGGCAACGGATGACGCGCGAGCGTGCGACGCTGGCCGATGGCTGGAATGCCTGGGTCGAGGCGAGGCGCGAGAAGTGGGGAGCGCATCACCTGCGCGGGGTGCTGACGGCGACGCATGACGGTGCTGACGGGGCTGTTCGTGGGCCGCTGGCGGATTTGATGCCGCTGCGACTGGCGGCGCTCGACAAGGATGCAATCGCGCTGGTGCTGGAGCGCGAAACACACGAACGGCCGGCGCGGGCCCGCCTGTGCTGGAGCTATCTGCGCACGGCGCTGCGGTGGATCGACGAACAGCCGGAATATGCGGGACTGCTGCCGGCGTCTGCCCGCTCGCGTTCCATCGCGACCGATCACCTTGCCAAACCGCAGGCGAAAACGGACGCGCTCGAACGCGGGCATCTGGCCGCGTGGTTCCAGGCGCTCGACGTCGTGCCGACGCTCTCGCGCCGGGTGTATCTGGCAGGGCTGCTGCTGACCGGTGCCCGCCGTGAGGAACTCGCCGCGCTGCGCTGGCGTGACGTGTCGCTCGAATGGCACACGCTTTCGATTGCCGACAAGGTGGAGGACGCCGGCCGTGTGATCCCGCTGACGCCGTATTTTCAAAGCCTGCTGGAGGTGCTGCACGAACAGTCGGGCGGCGCGCCGGATGCGTTTGTGTTTCCGTCGACGGCATCGCCAAACAAATCGCTAACGCGCGTTTGCAAGGTCGCAGGCGTGCCACGCGTGACGCTGCACGGCCTGCGCCGTTCGTATGGCTCGCTTTCCGAGTGGATCGAGTTACCCGCTGGTGTTGTCGCGCAAATCATGGGCCACAAGCCGAGCGCGACCGCAGAGCGGCACTACCGGGTGCGTCCGGTCGACCTGCTGCGGCTGCACGCGACGAAGCTGGAGCGCTTCATTGTCGAAAACGCCGGCATTGCCTTCGCGTACCCCGCCGCGCGCGGGGCGCTGGAGGTGGCCGCATGAAAAGCGCCGACGAACTGAAGGCCGAGTTTATGGACGTGTCGGCGCTCCTGCACGAGCATCAGCGCGCGCGGGCCGGGCTAGCTGCTGATGACGTGTCAGCGCACGGACGCTGGCGTGTGCAGTTCGACGCGCTGCAGGGGCAGGCGCGGGAGTTGGCGCAGCTATGGATCATGACCGTATACGCGTTTGAAACGGGGCACGCGACGCCGGAGGCCAGAATGCTCGGCTATGTCGCGCGATCCGTTATGGGGAAGCCGGGCGGGCCGCAGGCGACGAGGCTGCGTGATGTTAACTTTGCCCTGGCCGTGGGCTGGCGCGTGTGGCGGGAGGGCACGAAACTGAACAAGGCAATCCGTGAGGTGGTAGCGGAAAACGCGCCCTACGTGACCGAGGACATGGTTCGTAATGCGTGGTACGCCAATAAGGCCCATGTTGAATCAATACCAGGCATGCAAGCAAACCCCGACGACGACTAAGCACAAAAGTGTGTAAATCCCGCTGCGTTTTACATGTAATTTCCCCGGACTTTTACATGTAAAGCGCGCCTCGTTTAACACTACCGGTCCTGCCTTCCTCACGCACACAATCCTTCTCAACACAACGGGCAATCCCGAAGTGTCAAACCATAGAGAAGGAGGTTGCGACATGGAGAGCAACAAATCCCCCACTAAAACCGTGCTGCCGGAAATCCTCACGACAGCGGAAGCGGCGCGCGCAATCAACCGTCAACCGCAAACGCTGCGGAAATGGGCATGCCTTGGCAATGGGCCGCTCATTCCGGTGCGTATCCATGGTCGACTTGGCTGGAAGGCCGCAGACATCGCCGCGCTGATTGGCTAACCACTACTCGGGAGATCTCCATGACCATCCGCCATCCTTGGCAAGATCAACGTGTGCACGTCACCCAGGGCAAGTACAAGGATCGTACGGGTAAGGTGTTGCGCATACTCGCTGACTACGGCGAGGCCGGCTTCGCTGAACTCGAATTCGACCCGCCGCAAGCGTCGCAACCGAAGCACAAGGAACGCGACCTGATATCCATGCAGTACATCGGGCACGTGGCGGGCGCATCATGACCGGCTCACATGAAAGCGCCCGCGTGGCGGCGGGCGCGGACTACTCACCTGGACGGGGCGGCACGCCAGACGGCGCGCGCGACAAGCATAAGCCGAATGGCGGGTCCGTGCAATTTGCCACCAACGATGCGCAGGTCCGTCAGTTCGTCGACCTGGCACGCCCGGACGGCGGCGCGCTCACGATCCTGTCTATCGCTGCGGCCGGCGGCGCGCCGGCGGCGCGGACCTTCGACGTGCCGGCAGAAAACGGCGCGCTGGTCGCCTACGTGCGTAAGCACAACTCGATGGCGCGCAATGTTTATTGGCTGCCCAATGGCGCCCGCGTCCGGGACTGCAAGCCCGACAAGACCGGAATGACCCGGGCCCACTTCTGCTGGGCTGACTGCGACCCGGACGTTGCTCAATACGGCACCTACGACGCTGCGCGGGCGCATCTGCTCGGCGAACATCTCGAACGTCTGGCATTGGTCGCAAGTTTCGTGATCGACTCCGGGCACGGCCTGCAGGCGTTTTTCCAGCTCGCCGAGCCGGTCGCACTGCCTGGATGCCTCGAAGCATTCGAGCGCGTGAATGCTGCCATCGGCCACGCGTTCGACGGTCCTGGAACGTTCAATTGCGACCGCATCATGCGGCTGCCTGGCACGACGAACTATCCGACGCCACCGAAACTGGCGAAGGGTTACCCGGCTGCACCTTCACACGCGAAAGTGCTGTGCAGCGCCGGTCGCGTCTATACGCTCGACGAGCTGGCCGGCATGGCCATTCCGCGCGACACGCACGACGACGAAGTCCGGCACCGGTTCGAGGCGCTGCTGAAAACCGACGCGAAACTGCGGGCACGCTGGCAGGGTAGCGTCGAAGGGCTGACCGACACATCGGGGAGCGCGCGTGATTTCAGCCTCTACGCGATGCTCGTGGCGCGCGGCTTCACGCACGACGACGCGGTTGACCTGATGACGCCGTGGGAGTGCGGGAGTATCAACGGGCGGGCGCAGGGGGCGAGGTACTGGGAACGGATGCGCGAGCGCTCGGCCGTGCCGGCGGGCAGCAGGCCCGCGCCAGCACAGGGTTACAGCGTGGACGATTTTTTCACGTATTTGCCCGCTCACAAATATCTGCACGTGCCGACCGGCGAGTTGTGGCCCGCGTCAAGCGTGAATGCGAAGCTGCCGCCGGTAAAGGTGAGCGGCGACCAGTGCGTCAGCGCGTGCTCATGGCTCGATGAGCACCGCGCGGTGATGCAGATCGTGTGGATGCCGGGAGAGCCGCAGGTGATCGCTGACCGCGTGATGCAGGCCGCCGGCTGGCAGACACACGCGGGTGCACAGTCCTTCAACCTCTACCTGCCGGCCGCGCCGGTCACGGGCGACGCATCGAAGGTCGGGCCGTGGATCGGGCACCTCGAGCGGCTGTACCCGGACGACTGGCCGCACCTGGTGAGCTGGTTCGCGCACACGGTGCAGCACCCGGAAGACAAGATCAATCACGCGATCGTGCTCGGCGGCGGTCCGGGCATTGGCAAGGATACGTTGCTGGAGCCGTTGCGCCTCGCCGTCGGCGCGCATAACACGAGCGATATCACGCCGGCAGTCATGTTCGGTCGCTTCAACCGCTGGGTGCGCAACAAACTCGTGCGAGTGTCTGAGGTGCGCGACCTGGGCGATCTCGACCGGTACGCGTTCTATGAGCATTGCAAGCCGTATCTGGCAAGTCCGCCTGACGTGATCCGCGTGGACGAAAAGAACCTGCGCGAATACTACGTGGCGAACGTCAGCAACGTAATTTTCACGACGAACCATCTGACCGACGGGCTCTATCTGCCCGCCGACGACCGTCGACACTACGTTTGCTGGAGCACGTGCACGAGCGCCGATTTCACCGAGGCGTACTTTCGCAAACTCTGGACGTGGTACGCGGCCGGCGGCATGGCGAACGTGGTGGCGTTCCTGCGCGAACGGAACATCGCGACGTTCGATGCGAAGGCGCCGCCGCCCAAAACGCCCGCGTTCTGGCAGACGGTCGCGGCCGGCGAATCAACCGAAAGCGGCGAGATGCGCGACCTGCTCGACCTGCTCAGGAACCCGGACGCCGTGACACTCACCGACCTGATCGACGGCTCGATGCGTCACGGCCTGTCTGCACTCGAAAACGAGCTTGGCGATCGCAAGAACCGGCGCCGGGTGCCTCACGTCATGGAGCGCGCCGGCTATGTGAATGTCCGCAATCCGGACGCGGACAGCGGCCTGTTTCAGGTGGCAGGCCGGCGCGTGGCGATCTATGCAAAACGTTCGATGACCGTCCAGCAGCAGATTCAGGCGGCCCGCGAGCGCACGCGGCGCGAGTCATCGCCCTGAAGTCCCGGAGGTGAATGCAGTAATTGCACTGGATTTCTATCTTGTTCCCACGCGCGCGCCCAGCCCCTGATTTTTACAACCTGAACGACAGCTGCGGTAAATGATGGGGATAGGAGTTCACTGTAATCACTACCTCTACTGCGCACGTAAAGGAGGTTTCGATGATCGATGCACTGCTCGGCGGGTCGCTCGCGAAAGACCCGGAATCCCGCACGGCGAAGAACGGCAACCCGTATGCACTCGTCACCCTGCGCGTGCCGAACGGTGGCAACATTGCACTCTTCGCCCGCATCACGGCATTCGATGCGCATGTGCGCGACGAACTGCTCTCGCTCGGAAAGGGTGACGCGCTGAGTGTGGCCGGGCCGCTCGAAGTCGGGGCCTGGAAGGCCGATAACGGCGAGGTGCGGCCGTCGCTGTCGATGGTGGCGCACGCGATCGTGTCGCCGTATCACGTGAAGCGCCGCCGCGCTGCCATACAGGGTTCGCCCAAGGCACGCGCGCCTCATCAGGGTTCGCAAGCGCCTGCGCCGGCCAACGATCCGGTTGATTTTCTGGCGTGACCCGCGATGCGCGACCGCGACGCGATGACCGACGAGGCTGCCGCGACCTTGCTCGCATGGCTGGTTGCCGCCGGGTTCGACTACGATCCGGTCTACGGTGAGTGCTGCGAAAAGGCAACGGCCAGGGCAATGCGTGTGGCGCCGTCGACGCTGTCGCGCTGGTACTGGGAAGGCAGCGGGCCGATCAGGCCGGCGCGCATATTGAACGGCCGCCGCTGGTATTCATTGGACACCATTGTCCAATGGCTCGTCGACGGCGCCATGGAGGCCGCTGACTGATCGATTCGCGTTCCATCCGTTCCATCCGTTCCATCCGTTCCATCCGCGCTGGCGGGCGCTGCCGTCATGGCGCATTGTCAGGCGTGACTCACGACCGGAGACGCGCCATGCCGCCCGTCGTTCTTGCCGAATCAACCCGCGCCGCCACCGCCGCCGTGCGCGCCGGCCGCGCACTCGCCATTAGCGGAAACGATCCGCAGGCGGCTCGCGCCTGGGTGGCCGCGCAATATGGCTCGAATGATCCGGCGCTCGCGCTCATCGGCCGCGCCGCCATGATTGGCACCGGTTCAATCGAGCCGCCCGACGAATATGGCGCAGCCCTGGCCGCAGCCACGATCCGCCGTTCGGTGCTGGGCCGGATTGAAGCCGTCTCGGCTTTCGCCCGCGTCAACTTCAACGAGCCGCTCATGCGCGCGAGCGACACTGCTGTCGGGTTTTGGGTTGAGGAGAACATGGAAACTCCCATGCTCGAAGGCGTCGATCCGTTCGCGATCACCCGCCTGCCCGTGACGAAACTTGGCGGGCTTGCGGTTTTTTCCACTGAATTCGTCAGGCAGGCCGGCCCGCGCGCCGATTCGGTCATCCAGCGCTGCATGGAGAACTCATTGATCCGGCGACTCGACGTGAGCCTGTTTGACGGACAGGCCGGCGACCCGAGCCGCCCGCCGTCGCTGATCGACAGCACCATAGCCGGCACCGGCAACGCCGGCGAGGACATCGGCGCGGCGCTCTCGACGCTGCCGGAAGAATTCGGTGAGCAGATCGTGCTCGTGGTCTCGCCGTGGAGCGTGCCCGCGCTGATTGCCTCTGGCGTCGCCGATAGCTCGACGCTGAACGCGCGCACCGGCGGCGTCCTGCTTGGCTTCCCATGCATCACATCAACGGCCGTGCCGGTGAGTTCGATTGCATGGCTCGCGCCCGCGCTGATCCAGCTTGCCGACGCGGGCGTAATCGTGGGCGCGAGCGAAGCGTCAATCGTGCGCGTGGACACCGGTGACGGAGTCGAGCTGCACTCGTGCTGGCAGGAAAATCTGACGGCCATGCGAGCCGTGCTTTACGTCGGCTGGCGCAAGCTCGAACCGGCCGCCGCAGGCATGGTCACCGATGTTGTGCCTGCAACGATCCGGCCGCGCGCGCCGAAGGCGAAGCGCCCGACGGCAGCCCGGTGAGGAGGCAACGGTCATGTGTACATGCGACGAATTACTTGGCGTCTGCCGCTATCGCAGCGAAGCGGAATACCAGGCCGAACGCGCACGGCAGGCCCACGCGGGAAGGATTGAGCATCGGATACTTGCGGTGCTGACCGGCGAGCGCATCGCCCACCCGTCACCATTCGTCATGGCCTGCGTCAAGGTGTTGCGCGCGCAACCCGATGTGTCGGACATTCATGTGGGCGGCAGCTGCGTGTGGTGGTGGTCGACCGACGGGTCGCAATACTCCGCGCAGATCGACACCATGCGGCCCGCTATCAGGCTGGCAGCGTGATAGCCAGGAGAAGAGCACATGAGCACGCATGACCAATCCGACGAAAGGGCGGCAACTTGCTGGATCCGAACGAGCGACGTTCCGCGCATCGATGCGATCGCCGCCTGGTATGAAACGGACCGGCGCGCGGTCCTGCGCGAGCTGATCTCGCTCGGCTTGCAGGCGGTCACGCAGGGCGCGCTCGGTGTGCCGTTTGTCCCGCCGCATGAAGCGCGGGCCGCACTACTTGCTGAGCCCGGTCGCGACGCGGTGCACACGGTGCGACTTATCGGCGGCGCAAGGACGCGGGTCAAGTGAGGGGGTGGCGGCGGGGTGGGGGGGCGATCGCAAAAAAATTCGGGCCTGCCCGGAAACCGCGCGCCCAGCTTAGCTTTTTCTGAATCCGGCTTTTCGGGGGCGTCACCCGGACGCGACCCGACCGCGACCGGCGCGCGACCCCGCGCCGACCCGCCGCCGTCCCCCCGCGCGCACGCGCGCACGCGCGCAAGAGATTAAACCCCGGTCACGATTTCGGGGGTTTGCACGTGAACGTTGCGCGCGGTGTCCGCTGACGCTGAAAAAATTTTGGCATGGCCCCCGCCACATCGCGGCGGCGTCCGCGATGCCAGCACACGAAAGAGGATGAGGCCGATACCGGCCCAACCCAATCAACTGGCTTTGTTACGGAAGGCCTCAAGCGAGTTGACGGAATCTCGTTGCGAAGCGGTTTCCTGATCCGCAGCGCGGGAAAAAAGGCAGTTCTCTTGAAACAAGAGAACTCGATAAAACCCGTATTTCGTATGCGCGCATCGTGCAGCGCAAATGTCCGCACCTGATCGAACTCGTGGTCTCCGGGGAGATGGGCCTCGACGCCGCTTACGAGCAGGTGCCACCAGCGACCGGTGCGCGCACTGACATCGAACCTAAGGGGGGTGTCCCCCCGAAGTTGACGCGCGAGCGCGCCGCCACGGCCGCTGAATTTTTGTTGACTAAAGTCAACAGCGTTCCGATGCGCGAAATGTCCACCGCGGTGGGAGCATGAACCGCAGACCGTTAATCGGATCATCGCGGCTGCTAATGCTGCTGAAAAACTCGACCAATTGGTCGGGTCTTCGCCATCTCGTGAGTCTCACGTGCGTCCGCTGCTGCGTCTCGAAAAGGACGACGAGCGTGCGAACGTGTGGCGTGCGGCGCGGTGGGAGCGTGCGCAGGCATATCGCCTGATCGACGCAGCGACGCTCGCAGAACGTTTGTCTCCAATTGGTGACATTCCTTCGCGCGAGTCTCATGTGCGTCGGCTGCTGCGTCTCGAAAACGACAAGGACCGCGCGCTATAATCGGCTCGCCGGGAGACACCCGGCACGGGATTGGCGTCCCGATTGTTCTCTGGCGGACAAACCGCCGACCGGCGGTCTTTTTTTGTCCGCACATCAATGCACACCTTCAATGGTCGGGCCTTGGTGGGGGTGCGCTTGCGCACGCCGGTATCCAGAGACGCCGGTACGCCAACCCTGTCTCGTGCCCGGCCACCCCCGTCTGGGAGCGGCTGCCGGGTATCTGACCCAGCAAAGGAGGCCGCACATGCGCGACAGCACGCCCGACCTGAATGCCAGCGACGAAGTCAGAACTGCGCTCGGCAAGGTCGTCCAGCTTCTGGTCGCAGAAGAGCGCGCAAACCGGAAGCTCGACAACGATCCGGACGAAGTGCCCGAACAGATTGACGACATCCTGAAGATCGTCACCGACCGTCTGCTTCGTCACGCACTCGTTCTGCACGAGATAGCCCTGGGGGGAGCAAGAACCGGAAGCACCAACTTGATAAAGGCTATAGCGTCTTCACAAGGGCCGGTTGCGAAGGTGCGTGAGCGAAAACCGCGACGGATCAGGAAACAAGGCTTGCCGACACCAGCATACGTGCCCGACCCCGATGACCTGCGCGAGCTGTGCGGCCTCGTCGCTTGCCTGCGCGCCTGGATACGCGCCGCCGGCAACCAATACGACAACGGGCGCGAACATGTGCTCTTTCCCAGGCTTGTTACGGGGCAGCCAATCTGGAAAGCCGAGTCACCACTCTGGCAGGCGATACAACGTGTGCTTGACCGACACGGCTTTGGCAGGCCCTGAACCTGCCGCCTTACTCGACCGATGTCGGGCCCGTGCGATGGCTACGGCACTTGTGCCACCCGATCAGGGCGGACAGATGTGAGCCGCCCTATCTGTTCTGGCAGGTAGCGCCCGCCGGCCATTGCGGCCAGACTGCATGCGGGCATTTCCGTGCCCGAGCCTGAAGTGTGTGTTTGGCCCGCCTCGCGCGGGCTTTTTTCTGCCTGCGCGTCGAATCCGGGCCCGTGGTGCCGCTCGAGCGGGCCGATACGCATGCTGGCATCGGCGGCGATGTGGGGCCGTCAGAAGGCCGGAAACAACCAGATCGATCCGACTGGCAAAACGCAGCCATGTGAACCGTAGCGGTTACATGGCGGTTACATGGCGGGATAAAAGCCGGTTATTTCAACGAATACCCCACGAAACAAGGGCTATTTATCGTCTGTACAGATGTTGTTGAAGAATATAGTCCCACACCGCGGCGGGGACGTGACTCGCGGCCTGATTCCGTGCGCTGCCCGCATCCGCGTGGGCGAGCCGCTGCTTGACCTGCTCGCGCAGATGCGCGCGGATATCGGTGGCCGACACGTTGAATGCAAGCGTCGTGTCGATCAGTAAATGGCCGCAGGGCGTGGCCTGCAGCACGTCGGCGCTTGCGCTGCGCGCGGCGATCTCCCTGGAAACCGCCGGGCCGATCGACGCGAGGTCGAAGCCGGGCCGCGTAGCCGCGCCGATATGCGCGAGCTCGAACAGGCGCTGCCAGTCGCGCCACGTGTCGAGATGCACGAGTTGATCCGCCCCGATCAACAGCGTGATCGACGCGTCGCCGCCTTCGCGTTCGCGCCAGCGCTCCAGCGTGTCGACCGTGTAGGTGGGGCCTTCGTGCTCGATTTCGTCGGTCGCGACGCGCACCGTCACGCCCGGCAGCACGAGCGAAGCGGCCGCCGCCCGCGTCATCGCGAGTCGATGTTCGGCCGGTGACACGTCGGTCTTCTGCCACGGCTGGCCGGCCGGCAGCAGGACCAGTTCGGTCAGCCGCAGCGCCTCGGCGAACCGCCGCGCGAGCGCGAGGTGGCCGTCGTGGATCGGGTCGAAAGTGCCGCCCAGCACAGCAATCCGGCGAGGCAGGGCGACGAGGTGAGGGTTCGGCTTCAGGTGAGGATCCTTTGTCGTGACCGTAGCCAGGACGAATGGCGCGTCACACCCACTCGCGCGGCACGAGGAAATCGCTGTACAAACGCGCTTCCGGCGTGCCCGGCTCGGGCTGCCAGTCGTAGCGCCAGTTCACCACGGGCGGCATCGACATGAGGATCGATTCGGTGCGTCCGCCGCTCTGCAGCCCAAACAGTGTGCCACGGTCGAAGACCAGATTGAACTCGACGTAGCGGCCGCGCCGATAGGCCTGGAACGCACGCTCAGCTTCGCCGTAAGGCGTGTTGCGGCGCCGCTCGATGATCGGCAGGTACGCCTTGAGGAAGCCTTCGCCGACACTTCTGAGCATCGCGAACGACTCGTCGAAGCCCGGCGCCGAGAAATCGTCGAAGAAAATCCCGCCGATGCCGCGTGGCTCGTTGCGGTGCTTCAGGAAAAAGTATTCGTCGCACCAGCGCTTGAAGCGCGGATACAGGTCCGCACCGTACGGCGCGAGCGCGTCGCGGCACACCCGATGGAAATGCCGCGCGTCTTCCTCGTAGCCGTAGTACGGCGTCAGATCCATGCCGCCGCCGAACCAGAACACCGGCTCTTCGCCTTCCTTGGTCGCAAGGAGCAGGCGCACGTTCATATGCACGGTCGGGCAGTGCGGATTGCGCGGATGGAGCACGAGCGACACGCCCATCGCCTCGAAGCCGCGCCCCGCCAGTTGAGGCCGCGCGGCGCTCGCCGAGCCCGGCAGCGCGTCGCCCGCGACGTCCGAAAAGCCGATGCCCGCGCGCTCGAAGAACTGCCCGCCTTCGAGAATTCGCGTGACGCCACCGCCGCGCAGCTTCTCGCCGGGCGCGCGTTGCCATGCGTCGGTCGCGAACGCGGTGCCGTCGAAGGCGCCCAGCGTGTCCGCGATATGCGATTGCAGGCCTTGCAGCCAGCTGCGCACGGCCTGTGCGTCGTAGCTCGAGTTGCTCATGAATGCAGGTGCTGAGGGCGGCACGCTCGTGGTGCCGCGAGTTCTTCGAAAGAGGGCGACGGCCCCGTTCGCGTCAGACGGGAGCCTGCGCGGGCGGGCCGTTCGTTCGGATCATGCGGGAGGCGGCGAGTGCCGCTTCAGTCGATCCGTGGACTCCCGGGCCCGTTTGTCGTGACGAGCGCGAAAGACGCAGTGTAGCGCGCGCCGTGTTGCGTGCCCGCAGCGTGGCGCCGGAGGCTCCGGCAGTGCGCTGCCTGCGGCACGCGCTCGCCGCTTACTTGCCGTCGTGCCTGCGGCTGAGCGCGCGATAGCCGATGTCGCGGCGATACTGCATGCCGTCGAACGCGATCTGGTTGATCGTTTGATAGGCGGCCGCCTGCGCGGTGCGCACCGAATCCGCAAGACCGACGACGCACAGCACGCGCCCACCCGAGGTGGTCAGCTTGCCGTCCTCCAGCGTGGTGCCGGCGTGGAACGTGACCGACTCCGCGGTTTCGGCGGGAATGCCGTTGATGAGGTCGCCCTTGCGCGGCGTGTCCGGATAATTGTGCGCCGCGAGCACGACGCCGAGCGCGGTGCGGCGGTCCCATTCGAGCTCGACGGTGTCCAGCGTGCCGGCGATCGCGTGTTCGACCACCTTCGAAAAGTCGCCCTTCAGGCGCGCCATGATCGGCTGTGTTTCGGGGTCGCCCATCCGGCAGTTGAACTCGAGCGTTTTCGGGTTGCCTTGCGCGTCGATCATCAGGCCCGCGTACAGGAAGCCGGTGTAGCGGATGCCTTCCTTCTCCATGCCGCGCACCGTCGGCAGGATGATTTCGCGCATCACGCGCGCATGCAGTTGCGGGGTGACGATCGGTGCGGGCGAGTAGGCGCCCATGCCGCCTGTGTTCGGGCCCTGGTCGCCGTCGAGCAGACGCTTGTGATCCTGGCTCGACGCGAGCGCGAGCACGTGCTTGCCGTCGACCATCACGATGAAGCTCGCTTCCTCGCCGGCGAGGAATTCCTCGATCACGACGCGCGCGCCGGCGTCGCCGAGCTTGTTGTCCGACAGCATCATGTCGACCGCGGCGTGCGCTTCTTCCAGCGTCTGAGCGACTACCACGCCCTTGCCTGCTGCGAGGCCGTCGGCCTTGATCACGATCGGCGCGCCCTTGGCGTCCAGATACGCGTGCGCGGCGGCGACATCGGCGAACGTCTCGTATTCGGCGGTCGGGATGCCGTGGCGCTTCATGAACGCTTTGGCGAAATCCTTCGAGCTCTCGAGCTGGGCGGCCTCTTTGGTCGGCCCGAAGATCTTCAGACCGCGCGAGCGGAACAGGTTGACGATGCCTGCCGCGAGCGGCGCTTCCGGCCCGACCAGCGTGAACGCAACCTGTTCTCTCTCGACGAAATCCGCGAGTGCGGCCGGTTCGGTGATGTCGATGTTGAGCAGACGCTCATCCTGAGCGGTGCCGCCGTTGCCCGGCGCGACGTAGACGAGCTGGACCCGCGGCGATTGCGCGAGCTTCCATGCCAGCGCATGTTCGCGACCGCCGGAACCGACGACGAGTAACTTCATGTGAATCCCCGAGACTTGAAAACCATAAACGGCCGAGCGGAGTGCTCAGCCGTGCAATAAACCATCAACAGCAAGGGCAAGCGATGCCTCGCGTCCCGTCATTCGCTGGCGATCGACGCGTTTGTATAGACTTCCTGCACGTCGTCTAGATTCTCCAGCGCGTCGAGCAGTTTCTGCATTTTCACGGCATCGTCGCCCGTGAATTCGACTTCGGTCTGCGGCTTCATCGTGACTTCGCCCACTTCGGCCTTGAAGCCCGCTGCCTCGAGCGCAGCCTTCACCTTCGAAAAATCGTGCGGCGGACACAGCACTTCGATACTGCCGTCCTCGTTCGTCAGCACGTCGTCGGCGCCCGCTTCGAGCGCGGCTTCCATCAGCGCGTCTTCGGCGGTGCCGGGGGCGAACAGGAACTGGCCGACGTGATCGAACATGAACGACACCGAACCGTCGGTGCCCATGTTGCCGCCGTTCTTCGAGAACGCGTGACGTACTTCCGCGACCGTGCGCGTGCGGTTGTCGGTCATCGTGTCGACGATCACCGCCGCACCGCCGATGCCGTAGCCTTCGTAGCGGATTTCCTCGTAGTTCGCGCCGTCCGCGCCGCCGACACCGCGCTGGATCGCGCGGTTGATGTTGTCCTTCGGCATGTTGGCGTCGGTCGCCTTGTCGACGGCGAGCCGCAGACGCGGGTTCGAGTCGATCTCGCCGCCGCCCAGACGGGCCGCGACCTGGATTTCCTTGATGAGCCGCGTCCAGACCTTGCCGCGCTTGGCATCGGCCGCTGCTTTCTTATGCTTGATGTTGGCCCATTTCGAATGACCCGCCATACTTTTCTCCGTCGCGCACGCCAGCGGGGCGCACGCATAGTGCAATTTCGTTGCGATGTCGGGCGCCTTGCGTGTTGCGCCTCGATGTCAAACCGTCAGGTGAAAGGCTGCCGGCCGCTCGTGTTGGCCCGCCGGGGCGGCCACGCCTGCCGCCGATTCCAGCCGGGCTGTTCCCGCACGCCGTTGCGCGCTTGCCCGCCGGTAGGCGTTCGTGCCGTTTCATGCAAGACCGGCCGGGCGGGCCGCAGCGCGATGGGGGCGGGGCAGCTTGCGCGGCCAGGCGCCGCATGACCTGATGCGAAAGCGCGGTGCGCCGGTCGAAATGGCAGACGGTGGTGCGAGTGATCGTGCGGGTCGAGCCGCTCGTCGAGCGGATTCGAATTTTATCACGCCGTGCGGGTGCGGCAGAGGGGGCCACGCCGTCAAACCGCGCGCAAATGGAATGAAATTGGAGCGGAAATGAAAGGAAGCTGTCGCCGGGAAGGTCGGGTGCGCTCGAAAGCGGGGCCGGCTGCGGCGCCGTGGCGACACAATGCCGCCCCGCCGGCCGCCCGCGTCAGTTCTTGGTGCCGAACAACCGGTCGCCCGCGTCGCCGAGACCCGGCACGATGTAAGCGTGCTCGTTCAAATGCGAGTCGAGCGACGCAACGAACAGCTTGACGTCCGGGTGCGCGTCCTGGAACACCTGCACGCCTTCGGGCGCGGCGATGAGCGCGAGGAACAGGATGTGTTCGGCGGCCACGTTGCGGCGCTTGAGCACATCGACCGCGTGCACGGCCGAGTAGCCGGTTGCGACCATCGGATCGCAAAGGATGAAAACGCGGTCTTCGAGATCGGGCAGTCGCACCAGATATTCGACCGGCCGATGGTCCTCCGCGCGGTACACGCCGATGTGGCCGACCCGCGCCGAGGGCACCAGTTCGAGCAGACCATCCGACATGCCGACGCCCGCGCGCAGCACCGGTACGATCGCGAGCTTCTTGCCGGCGATCACCGGCGCGTCGATCTCGACGAGCGGCGTGGCGATGCGGCGCGTGGTCATCGGCAGATTGCGGGTGATTTCGTAGCCCATCAGCAGCGTGATTTCGCGCAGCAGTTCGCGGAACGTGCGCGTCGACGTGTCCCGGTCGCGCATATGGGACAGCTTGTGCTGGATCAGCGGGTGATCGAGGATGAAAAGATTGGGAAAACGGCTGTCCTGGGTCATGGCGGGCTCGCGCGTGGCGGCAACGTGGATCGGGTCGGCGCGCCCTCCTTTCGTCCAGTCAGCACCCGGATGCGGGGCGGAGGGCAGAAGAAGCGCGCCACCGCGCAAGTTTACCGAAAGAGTCGCGCCCGGCGATACCTGAGATTGCAGCGGAGCGGCACAGTCCGGCACCGATTCTTCTAGAATCGGGGGAAACTTCGCCACCAGGACACATACACATGGACATGGGAATCGCAGGTCGTACCGCGCTCGTCTGCGCGGCGAGCAAGGGTCTGGGGCGCGGCTGCGCCGAAGCGCTCGCCGCCGAGGGCGTCAACCTCACGATCGTCGCGCGCACCGCAGAGACGCTCGAAGCGACCGCCGAGGCAATCCGCAAGCAGAGCGGCGTCGAAGTGAAGACGGTCGCATGCGACATCACCACGCCCGAAGGGCGTGCCGCCGCACTCGCCGCGTGCCCGCAGCCGGATATCCTCGTGAACAACGCGGGCGGGCCGCCCCCGGGCGACTTCCGCGACTTCACGCATGAGGACTGGATCCGTGCGCTGGAAGCGAACATGCTGACGCCGATCGAGCTGATCCGTCAGACCATCGACACGATGAGCGCGCGCGGCTTCGGGCGCATCGTCAACATCACGAGCTCGGCGGTGAAGGCGCCGATCGACGTGCTCGGTCTGTCGAACGGCGCTCGCTCGGGGCTGACCGGCTTCGTCGCGGGCCTCGCGCGCAAGGTCGCGCCGACCGGGGTGACGATCAACAGCCTGCTGCCGGGCCTGTTCGATACCGACCGCATCGCGGTCACGTTCGAGGCGCAGGCGAAGACGTACAACATTTCCGTCGACGAAGCGCGCAAGCAGCGCATGAAAACCATCCCGGCCGGACGCTTCGGCAATCGCGACGAATTCGGCCGCGCCTGCGCCTTCCTGTGCAGCGTGCACGCGGGCTACATCACTGGGCAGAACTGGCTGATCGACGGCGGCGCTTACCCCGGCACGTTCTGAGCCGCCCGCGCAAACGGCGCACATCACCACAACACGACAACCATCATTACAACGGTTTGAGGAGTCTTACGTCATGCCCACCCGCATTGCGCTGATCGCGCACGATCACAAGAAGGACGACATCGTCAAACTGGCCGGCGAATACGCCGACACGCTCGCGCGCTGCGAGATCGTGGCGACCGGCACGACCGGCGGACGCATCAGCGACGCGCATGGCCTCACGGTCGAGCGCATGCTGTCGGGCCCGCACGGCGGCGATCTGCAGATCGGCGCGCAGCTCGCCGAAGGGCGCGTCGACATGGTCATCTTCCTGCGCGACCCGATGACGCCGCAGCCGCATGAGCCGGACATCAACGCGCTCGTGCGCGCGTGCGACGTGCACAACATTCCGTGCGCGACGAACATCTCCACCGCGCGCATGGTGCTCGACGTGCTGACCCTGCGCCTCGCCGGCAAGGCGTAAGCGTGCGCGTTGCCGCGCGACGATCCGCAACGGCATTCAGACAACCATTCAGACAAATCAAGGAGGCAAGATGGTCAAGGCAATCCGATTCGACAAAACCGGCGGCCCTGAAGTGATGAAATGGGTCGACGTCGAGGCGGGCGAGCCCGGCGCGGGCGAGATCCGCATCCGTCAGACGGCGGTCGGCCTCAACTATATCGACGTGTATTTCCGCACCGGTCTGTATCCGCTGCCGCTGCCGGGCGGGCTCGGCATGGAAGCGGCCGGCGAGGTCAGCGCGGTCGGCTCGGGCGTGAGCGGTCTGAAGGTCGGTGATCGTGTCGCGTATGTCGCGCGGCCGCCTGGCGCCTATGCGCAGGAGCGCGTGCTGCAGGCCGCGCAGGTCGTCAAGCTGCCCGACTCGATCAGCGACGAGCAGGCGGCGTCGGTGATGCTGCAAGGCTTGACCGCGCAGTATCTGCTGCGCCGTACGTATCCGGTGAAGCCCGGCGACACGATCCTGATCCAGGCCGCGGCGGGCGGCGTCGGTCTGCTCGTGTGCCAGTGGGCGAAGGCGCTCGGTGCGACGGTGATCGGCACGGTCGGTTCCGACGAAAAAGCCGAGATCGCGAAAGCGCACGGCTGCGATCACGCGATCGTCTATACGCGCGAGAACTTCACGAAGCGCGTACGCGAGATCACCAATGGCGCGGGCGTGCCGGTCGTCTACGATTCGATCGGCAAGGACACCTTCGAAAAATCGCTCGACTGCCTCGCGCCGCTCGGCATGTTCGTGAGCTTCGGCAACGCGTCGGGTCCGCTGCCGCCGATCGATTCATCGGAATTGGCGGGGCGCGGCTCGCTGTTCTTTACGCGCCCGACGCTCTTCACCTATATCGCGAAACGCAGCGATTACGAGGCAATGTCGGCCGAGCTGTTCGACGTGCTGACTTCCGGCAAGGTCAAGACCAGCATCAATCAGCGCTATGCGCTGCCCGACGTCGGGCAGGCGCACGCGGATCTCGAAGGACGGCGCACGACCGGCTCGACGATCCTGCTGCCGTAGAACCCTGGAGGCAATAGCGCAGCCTCACTGCGATTCGAGTCGTCAAGCAATGGCCGTTTCATCGCGAGATGAAACGGCCATTGCCGTTTACGCGATTTTTACGCGCACCCGGCCATCTTTGACCCGCCCTTTAGACGGATCGGCATACCTTTGCGTTTATCCAAAATCCGTCAATGGGGAAGAAAAATGGATGTGCTGTATGTCGGAGGGATCGTGGTATTCGCCGCGTTGACCTTTGGGCTGATAGGCGGATGCGAGAAGCTGATGCAGTTCCGTCGTGGGCAGGGAGACCGTTCATGACCTGGATACTGTGGCTTTCCGGCGCGTCCACCGCGCTGCTGTTCATTTATCTCGTGTATGCGCTGCTGCGCGCGGAGGACATTGAATGAACGAGAACGATGTCCTGCAGGCGAGTCTTTTTATCGTCGTGCTATTGGCCGCCGCGGTGCCGGTGGCGAGCTATCTTGGCGCTGTCATGGACGGCAGCTCGCGCGTGGTGCGCTTTGGCGCGCCGCTCGAGCGGCTGCTTTACCGCATCGCGGGCGTCGATCCGTCGCAGGAAATGGGCTGGAAGCATTACGCGATTGCGACGGTCGCGTTCAACGTGCTCGGCGTGGCATTCCTGTACGTGCTGCTGCGCGTGCAGGGCTGGCTGCCCGGCAATCCGCAGCAGTTCGGCGCGATGTCGGTCGACAGCGCGTTCAACACCGCGGTCAGCTTCGTGACCAACACGAACTGGCAGGACTACACGCCCGAGCAGACCGTCAGCTACCTCACGCAGATGCTCGGCCTGACCGTGCAGAACTTCATGTCGGCGGCGACCGCCATCGTCGTCGTGATGGCGCTGATTCGCGGCTTCGCGCGTCACACCGCGCAGACGATCGGCAACTTCTGGGTCGACATCACTCGGGTCACGCTGTACGTGCTGATTCCGATGGCGGCGCTCGTCGCGGCGCTGCTGATGAGCCAGGGGGTGATCCAGAACTTCAAGGCGTTTCAGGACGTGCCGACGCTGCAGACGACCACCTATGCCGCGCCGAAGCTCGACGCGCAAGGCAACCCGGTCAAGGACGCGAAGGGTAATCCCGTGACCGTCGATACCCAGGCGAAGACGCAGACCATCGCGATGGGCCCGGTCGCGTCGCAGGAAGCGATCAAGATGCTCGGCACCAACGGTGGCGGCTTCTTCAACGCCAATTCCGCGCATCCGTATGAAAACCCGACGCCGTTCTCGAACTTCGTGCAGATGCTCTCGATCCTGATCATTCCGGCCGCGCTTGCGCTCGTGTTCGGCCGCGTGATCGGCGACCGCCGGCAGGGCGTGGCCGTGCTCGCGGCGATGACGATCGCGTTCGGCGTCTGCGTGTTCGGCGAGATCAGCGCCGAGCAGAGCGGCAATCCGGCGTTCACCGCGCTCAACGTCGATCAATCGGCGAGTGCGCGGCAGGCGGGAGGCAATGCGGAAGGCAAGGAAACGCGCTTTGGCATCGCGCAGTCGGGCATCTTCACGGTGGCGACGACGGCGGCGTCGTGCGGCGCGGTCGTCAATACGCACGATTCTCTGACGCCGATCGGCGGCCTGTATCCGATGCTGTTGATGCAGCTCGGTGAAGTGATCTTCGGCGGCGTCGGCTCCGGCATGTACGGGATGCTCGTGTTCGCGCTGCTCGCGGTGTTCGTCGCGGGTCTCATGATTGGACGCACTCCTGAGTATGTCGGCAAGAAGATCGAGGCGTACGAGATGAAGATGGTGTCGATCGTCGTACTGCTCACGCCGCTGCTCGTGCTGGTCGGTACGTCGATCGCCGTGCTGACCGATGCGGGCAAAGCCGGTATCTCGAACCCCGGCGCGCATGGCTTCTCCGAAATCCTTTACGCGTTCAGCTCGGTCGGGAACAACAACGGCAGCGCGTTCGCGGGTTTGTCGGTGAATACGCCGTTCTACAACTGGCTCACTGCGATCGCGATGTGGTTCGGCCGCTTCGGCACGATCGTGCCGGTGCTCGCGATCGCCGGCTCGCTCGCCGCGAAGAAACGCATCGGCGTCACCGGCGGCACGCTGCCGACGCACGGACCGCTGTTCGTCGTGCTGCTGCTAGGCACGGTGCTGCTGGTCGGCGCGCTGACCTACGTCCCGGCGCTCGCGCTCGGTCCGGGCGTCGAGCATCTGATGATGATCGGCGTGCAGTGACGCGGTGCGCGAACCAACGACCGAACCGGCGCTTGCCCGGACGAACCCTGCAAGCGCACACGGAAATTCGAGGATTCAATGACTGAACATAACGCTACGCGGTCCATGTTCGACCCCGCGCTGCTGCGCCCGGCGATCGTGGACTCCTTTAAAAAGCTCACGCCGCGCACGCAGTTCCGCAACCCGGTGATGTTCTGCGTGTACGTCGGCAGCATTCTGACCACCATTCTGTGGATCGCCGCGCTCGGCGGCCAGGCCGAGGCGCCCGCGGGCTTCATTCTCGCGGTCACGCTGTGGCTGTGGTTTACGGTGCTGTTCGCGAACTTCGCGGAGGCGCTCGCCGAAGGCCGCTCGAAGGCGCAGGCCGCGTCGCTGCGCAGCGCGAAGAAAGACGTGATGGCCAAGAAGCTCAACGAGCCGCATCCGAAGTCGCCGATCCGCATCATGACCGCGTCCGATCTGCGTAAAGGCGACGTCGTGCTGGTCGAAACCGGCGACGTGATTCCGGCCGACGGCGAAGTGGTCGACGGCGTCGCGTCGGTCGACGAGTCGGCGATTACCGGCGAGTCGGCGCCGGTGATCCGCGAATCGGGCGGCGACTTTTCGTCGGTGACGGGCGGCACGCGCGTGCTGTCGGACTGGATCGTCGTGCGCGTCACCGCGAACCCCGGCGAGGCGTTTCTCGACCGCATGATCGCGATGGTCGAAGGCGCGAAGCGTCAGAAGACACCGAACGAAATCGCGCTGACGATCCTGCTCGTCGCGCTGACGATCGTGATGCTGCTCGCCACCGCGACGCTGCTGCCGTTCTCGATGTTCTCCGTCGAGGCCGCCAAGGCTGGCCAGGTGGTGACGATCACCGCGCTCGTCGCGCTGCTCGTGTGCCTGATTCCGACGACGATCGGCGGTCTGCTCTCGGCGATCGGCGTGGCCGGCATGAGCCGCATGATGCAGGCGAACGTGATCGCGACCTCGGGCCGCGCCGTCGAAGCGGCCGGCGACGTCGACGTGCTGCTGCTCGACAAGACCGGCACGATCACGCTCGGCAACCGCCAGGCGTCGCAGTTTCTGCCGGCGCCGGGTCTCACCGAAGAAGCGCTTGCCGATGCGGCGCAGTTGTCGTCGCTTGCCGACGAAACGCCGGAAGGCCGCAGTATCGTCGTGCTCGCGAAGCAGCGCTTCAATATCAGGCAGCGCGAGATGAGTTCATTGCACGCGACTTTTCTCGCGTTCACCGCGCAGACGCGCATGAGCGGCGTCGATCTGTCGCCCGAAGGGACTCCCCCGGGGACGCACGGCCGCGAAATCCGCAAGGGCGCAGCCGATGCGGTCAAGCACTACGTGGAAGCGCATGGCGGCCGTTTCCCGAACGAAGTCAGCAATACGGTCGCCGATGTCGCGCGACGCGGCAGCACGCCGCTCGTGGTTGCCGAGAAGGGCGAGCAGGGCGCGCGCGTGCTCGGCGTGATCGAGTTGAAGGACGTCGTGAAGGGCGGCATCAAGGAGCGCTTTGCCGAGTTGCGCAAGATGGGCATCAAGACCGTGATGGTGACGGGCGACAACCGGCTGACCGCCGCCGCGATCGCGGCCGAAGCGGGCGTCGACGACTTCCTCGCCGAAGCGACGCCCGAAACGAAGCTCGCGACGATTCGCGCGCATCAGGCCGAAGGGCGGCTGGTCGCGATGACCGGCGACGGCACCAACGACGCGCCCGCGCTCGCGCAGGCCGACGTCGCGGTCGCGATGAACACCGGCACGCAGGCGGCGAAAGAGGCCGGCAACATGGTCGACCTCGATTCGAATCCGACCAAGCTGATCGAGATCGTCGAAATCGGCAAACAGATGCTGATGACGCGCGGCTCGCTCACGACATTCTCGATCGCCAACGACGTCGCCAAGTACTTCGCGATCATTCCGGCCGCCTTCGCGTCCACGTATCCGGCGCTCAATGCGCTGAACGTGATGCATCTGGCGACGCCGGCCTCCGCGATCATGTCGGCGGTGATCTTCAACGCGCTGATCATCGTGCTGCTGATTCCGCTGGCGTTGAAGGGCGTGCGCTATCGCGCGCTCGGCGCGGCGATCCTACTGCGCCGCAATCTGCTGATCTACGGCCTCGGCGGGATCATCGTGCCGTTCATCGGCATCAAGCTGATCGATATGGTGCTGGCCGCCTTCGGCTGGGTTTGAGCGTGAAGTAACCAGAAGTGATGAAAAGGGAAAGAGACCCATCATGAAAAATCTGTTCCGTCCGCTGATCGTGATCTTCGCGGTGCTGACCGTGATCACGGGACTCGCTTATCCCGCGGTGATGACCGCGTTCGGCCAGGCGGCGTTCCACGAACAGGCCAATGGCAGTCTGATCGAGCAGAACGGCAAGGTGGTCGGCTCGAAGCTGATCGGCCAGCAGTTCGACGCGCCGCAGTACTTCTGGGGCCGGCTGTCGGCGACGACGCCGATGCCGTACAACCCGCTGAACTCGGGAGGCTCGAACCTCGGTCCGAACAATCCGGCGCTGCTCGACGAGATCAAGGGCCGGCTCGCCGCACTGAAGGCAGCGGGCACCGACATGTCGAAGCCGGTGCCGGTCGATCTGGTCACGTCCTCAGGCAGCGGCCTCGATCCGGAAATCAGCCCGGCCGCCGCCGCGTATCAGATCGAGCGGGTCGCGCAGGCGCGTCATCTCGCGCCGAACGAGGTGCAGGCGCTCGTCGAGCGCTACACGACGGGGCGCCAGTTCGGCGTGCTCGGCGAGCCGCGCGTGAACGTGCTGAAGCTCAATCTCGCGCTCGATGAAATGAAGCGAGGCTGAGCCACCGGCGCAACGCGCCGGTGCACCGACAGCCCGTCGACCGCGCTTGCGCTTGATCGATCAGACAGCGGCGTCCGCGTGGCGCCGCGCTTTCATTTGCGAGCCGGCGCGGGCCGTGCCACCATGCAGACACCGCCGCTTGCACGACTATCAGAACCACCGAGCATGAACCGCCCCGATCCTGACGAACTGCTCGACAAGCTGCAGCGCGACGAAGAGAAACGTCTGCGCGGCAGGCTGAAAATTTTCTTCGGCGCGTCCGCTGGCGTCGGCAAAACCTATGCAATGTTGCAGGCCGCGCGCCGCCGCAAGGAAGAGGGCGTCGACGTGCTGGTCGGCATCGCTGAAACGCACGGGCGCGGCGAAACCGCCGCACTGCTCGCGGGGCTCGAAGTGCTGCCGCTCGCGCAGATCGAGTATCGCGGCCGCAAGCTCGGCGAGTTCGATCTCGATGCCGCGCTCGCGCGCAAGCCGCAACTGATTCTCGTCGACGAACTCGCGCATTCGAACGTCCAGGGCGCGCGCCATCTGAAGCGCTGGCAGGACGTCTACGAACTGCTCGACGCGGGAATCGACGTTTATACGACCGTCAACGTGCAGCATCTGGAAAGCCTGAACGACGTGGTCGGCCAGATCACCGGTATCCGCGTGTGGGAGACGGTGCCCGATCGGGTGTTCGATCAGGCCGACGAAGTCACGCTCGTCGATCTGCCGGCCGAGGAACTGCTCGACCGTATGCGCGACGGCAAGGTGTACATGGCGCAGCAGGCCGAGCGCGCGGTGCGCAACTTTTTTCGCAAGGGCAACCTGATCGCGCTGCGCGAGCTGGCGCTGCGCCGCACCGCCGATCGCGTCGACGCGCAGATGCGCGAGTACCGCGCCGACCGGTCGATCCAGCGTATCTGGCAGGCGCGCGAGCGGCTGCTGGTGTGCGTCGGTCCCGGTCCGGAAGCGCCGGCGCTGGTGCGCTCGGCGGCGCGCCTCGCCGCGAGCCTGAAGGCCGACTGGCTCGCCGTGTACGTCGAAACGCCCGCGTTGCAGCGGCTGCCCGACGCGCGACGCGCACGCACCCTGAACGCGTTGAAGCTCGCCGCCGAGCTCGGCGCCGAAACCGCGACGCTCGCCGCCACAGATGCGCTCGACGCGCTGATCGGTTACGCCCAGGCGCGCAACGTTTCGAAGCTGGTGGCGGGCGCATCGTCGCGTACCGGCCTCAGCCGCTGGCTGCGCCGGCCGCTTGGCGAGCGCATCGCCGAGAAAAGCGGCGATCTCGATCTCACGCTGATTCGCGTGTCCTCGGAGCGCGATGGCGGCGAGCAGCGGCGTCTGCTGAACACGACCGCGAATGCGTGGCGCGAAGCGTTGAGCGCGGCCAGCGAGCGTCGTTCACCGGCGCGCGCATATGCGCTCGCGCTTGCGATCGGCACGGCGATCACGCTGCTGTCGAGCCAGCTGATCGACCACATCGATCTGACCAACCTCGTGATGCTGTACCTGCTCGGCGTCATCTTCACGGCGGTGAAGCTGGGGCGCGGGCCCGGCGTCGTATTGTCGTTCGCGAGCGTCGCCGCGTTCGATTTCTTCTTCGTGCCGCCGCGCATGTCGCTGTCGGTCTCCGATACGCAGTACTTGCTGACGTTCTTCGGCATGTTGCTGACCTCGCTCGTGATCAGCCATCTGACATCGAGCCTGCGCCGCGAGGCGAGCGTCGCTCGACGCCGTGAGCAGCGCACCGGCGTGATGTACGAGATGACGCGCGAGCTTGCCGCGGCGCTGACCACCGAGCAGATCGTCGGCATCGGCACCCGGCACGTGAGCGAAGTGTTCGGCGCGCGCGTCGCGATTCTGCTGCCCGACAGCGCCGATCAGGTCAAACAGAAGATCGAGGACCCCGACGCGGCGATCACGCTCGAAGGCGACGCGCTCGATCTCGACGTCGGCCAGTGGGTCTACGACCAGCAGAAACCGGCCGGCCACGGCACCGACACCTTGCCGGCCGCGCTCGCGCTGTATCTGCCGCTGAAAGCGCCGATGCGCACGCGCGGCGTGCTCGCGGTCGTCGTGCGCGACGAGCGCGAGCTGACCGTGCCCGAGCAGCGGCGCATGCTCGACGCGTTCGCCGCGCAGATCGCGCTCGCGCTCGAACGCGTGCACTACGTCGATATCGCGCGCGACGCGCTCGTGAACATGGAATCGGAACGGCTGCGCAATTCGCTGCTGTCGGCGATTTCGCACGATCTGCGCACGCCGCTGACGACGATCGTCGGATTCTCGTCGATGCTCGCGCAGGGGCGGCAGGGGCGCTCGGCGGGTGCGGCGAACGCTGCGCAAACCGAAGCGCAGTCCGCCGTGCAGCGTGACGACGAGCTGGTCGACTCGATCCACGAAGAGGCGCTGCGCATGACCGGCATCGTCACGAACCTGCTCGACATGGCGCGCCTGCAGGCGGGCGGCCTGCAACTGAACCAGCAATGGACGCTCCTCGAGGAGACCGTCGGCGCCGCCTTGCGCGCCTGCAAGCGCACGCTCGCGGACCGTCCGGTGCAGGTCAGGCTGCCGCCCGATCTGCCGTTGCTGCATCTCGACGCGGTGCTGATGGAGCGGCTTTTCTCGAACCTGTTCGAAAACGCGGCCAAATACACTCCGTCCGGCACGCCGCTCGCGATCGGCGCGCAGCAGATCGATGCGGACGGCGCGCCATTCGTGCGCATCACGATCGACGACAACGGCCCCGGCCTCCCCGCCGGCATGGAAGCGCGCGTGTTCGAGAAATTCACGCGCGGCGAGAAGGAGTCGGCGAAGCCGGGTATCGGTCTGGGGCTCGCGATCTGCCGTGCGATCGTCGAGGCGCACGGCGGTACAATCGGCGCGCTCAACCGGATTGCGGCGGATGGCCACGTCGAAGGCGCGCGCTTCTGGTTCACGCTGCCGGTGAAGACGCCGCCCGCCGCGCCCGATACGCTCGAAGACGAAAGCGTCGCCACCGATGCCGCCGCCGGGCTCAACCCGCTCAACCGACCCGCCCATGAGTGACCTGAGCATCACCGTCGTCCTGATCGAAGACGAAAAGCAGATTCGCCGCTTCGTGCGCACCGCGCTTGAAGGCGAAGGCATCACCGTATACGACGCCGAAACCGGCAAACAGGGGCTCGTCGAAGCGGCGACGCGCAAGCCCGACCTCGTGATCGTCGATCTCGGCCTGCCCGACACCGACGGCCTCAACGTGATCCGCGAGCTGCGCGGCTGGAGCGAGCTGCCGGTGATCGTGCTGTCGGCGCGCACCCAGGAAAGCGAGAAGGTCGCCGCGCTCGACGCGGGCGCCGACGACTATCTGACCAAGCCGTTCGGCGTGTCCGAACTGCTCGCGCGGATCCGCGCGCATCTGCGGCGGCGCAATCACGGTGGCGCGAGCGAATCGCCGCAGGTGCGCTTCGGCGAGGTCACCGTCGACCTGGCGCTGCGCCAGGTCACGCGCGACGGCGCCGCGATCCATCTGACGCCGATCGAATACCGGCTGCTCGCGACGCTCGTGCGGCACGCTGGACGCGTTCTCACGCACCGGCAGTTGCTGCGCGACGTGTGGGGGCCGTCGCATGTCGAGAGCCACCACTATCTGCGCATCTACATGGCGCATTTGCGCGGCAAGCTCGAGCGCGACCCGGCGCAGCCCGAGCATATCGTCACGGAGACGGGCGTCGGCTACCGGCTGGTGGGTGCGGCCTGAGGGCGGCCACGATGCCGCTGCGGTTATAATCTCCTGACGTAAGGACGACCTTACGCTTGCATCAATCATCGGGGACGGCCCCATTTTTCATGGAGCTGTTTCGATGTCCTGGTTTCTTCTCCTGATTGCCGGTTTGCTCGAAGTCGCGTGGGCGGCCGGTCTCAAGACTTCCGAAGGTTTCACCCGCTTCTGGCCGTCCGTCTTCACGGTCGTGACCGCACTCGGCAGCTTCGTGCTGCTCGCGCTCGCGATGCGCCAGCTGCCGCTCGGCACGGCCTATGCCGTGTGGACCGGGATCGGCGCGGTCGGCGCGTTCATTTTCGGCGTCGTGATGATGGGCGAGGCCTTGACGCTCGCGCGCGTCGCCAGTGCGTCGCTGATCGTGATCGGGCTCGTCGGGTTGAAGCTGTCGTCGGGGCACTGACTCGACGGCCGCGAGCCAGACGGCTCGCGGCGACCATTGCTGGCAAGCCACAGTGGGGCTTCACCGTTCGACGTTCCGCGAATTATCGTCGCTATAATGAGGCAGACACGACCGTGAGATTGTCCCCGGCCAGGCTGGTGCGGCCTGACTGGCGCGGCCGGCCTGGCGAGTCTGACGGCTTCGGCGCGGAACCCCCGCTTGTTTGCGCCGCGGCGCCCGGCACGCACAAAGCGCGTGGAGGCGGCCATGCTTGAATCACTTTCGCTTGCAGCGGGCCTTTCGTGGGGCAGCGGTCTGCGCCTCTATCTGACGGTCCTGCTGGCCGGCGTGTTCGAACGTCTTGGCCTGATTCATTTGCCGAACAGCTTGTCGGCGCTGTCTTCGCCGTGGGTGATCGGCGCGGCGGTCGTGCTGACGCTCGCCGAATTCCTCGCCGACAAGATCCCCGCGTTCGATTCACTGTGGGACGCGATCCACACCTTCATCCGCATTCCGGCCGGCGCCGTGCTGGCCGCCGGCGCGCTCGGCCACGCCGATCCAGCGCTGCTGACCGTCGCGGCGCTTGCGGGCGGTACGCTCGCCGGCACCGCGCATCTGGCGAAGGCGGGCACCCGCGCGTTGATCAATCTGTCGCCTGAGCCGGTGTCGAACGTCGTCACGTCGACCGCCGAGGACGGCCTCGCGATCGGCGGCGTGCTGCTCGCGCTGTTCGCGCCGCTCGCGTTTCTGGTCTTGATGGTAGGCTTCCTGCTGCTCGCGGCGTGGGCATTGCCGCGGTTGTGGCGTGGCGTGCAGGGCGGTTTTCGCGGCATGGCCACGCACATGGTGTCGCGATTTGCGAGGAGCAGGCACGATTGAGCGAAGCGCTACCAGGGTCTAAGGCGGGTTCAAGGGCGCGCGTCGGCACGAGGGCCGCGCGCGGGTTCGGGGGCATCGATCTGGTGCGCCAGGCCATGCGGATGACGGCGCGCGACTGGCGCGCGGGCGAGTTGACGATGCTGCTGCTCGCGCTCGTGCTGGCGGTCGCGGCGTTGTCGAGCGTCGGGTTTCTCGGCGATCGTCTGCATCAGGGACTCGAGCGCGACGCGCGGCGCATGATCGCGGCTGACTTCATCGTGCGCGCCGATCATCCGGTCGATCCGCAATTCGCCGCCGAGGCGCGCCGGCTCGGCCTGCGCACCGCCACCACGGCGATCTTTCCGAGCATGATCAATTCGACCGGCCCGCAACCGGCGTCGCGGCTCGCCGCCGTCAAGGCGGTGTCGCCGGGCTACCCGCTGCGCGGCGCGTTGCGGATCGCGCCGGCGGCAGGCGCGGCCGATCATCCGGCGACGTCGATTCCGGCGCCGGGCACCGTGTGGGTCGATGAGGAGTTGCTCGACGCATTGAAGCTCAAGCTCGGCGATGCGGTGAAGGTCGGTAATCGCAATTTCACGGTCGGCGCGCTGATCACGCGCGAGCTCGACCGCGGCTTTTCGTTCGTCAACTTTTCGCCGCGCCTGATGCTGAGCGCCGACGACGTGCAGTCGACCGGCCTCATCACATACGGCAGCCGCGTCACGTACCGGCTGCTGGTCGCCGGCCCCGACGACGCGGTCGCGCGCTTCGCCCAGTTCGCGCATGAACGCGTCGACAACGGCAAGATGCGCGGCGTCGCGCTCGAGTCGTTGCAGGACGGCCAGCCGCAAGTGCGCCAGACGCTCGACCGCGCGAGTCACTTCCTGACGCTCGTATCGTTGTTGACCGCGCTGCTCGCGGCGGTCGCGATCGCGATGGCCGCGCACCGCTACATGCGCCGGCATCTCGACGGCTGCGCGGCGATGCGCTGTCTCGGCGTGAGCCAGACCGCGCTGCGCGCGCTGTTTACGCTCGAATTCGTCGGGCTCGGCGTGATGGGCGGCGCGCTCGGCGTGGCGCTCGGTTATCTCGGACATCTCGCACTGCTGACCTGGCTTGGCGGCCTGATCGACGTGGCGCTGCCACAGCCGACGCTGTGGCCCGCGCTCGAAGGCATCGCGGCCAGCCTCGTGCTGCTGCTCGGCTTCGCGCTGCCGCCGCTGTTGCCGCTCACGCGCGTGCCGCCGGTGCGCGTGCTGCGCCGTGAATGGGGTGAGGAGGCACGCACGGTGTGGGCCGCCTACGCATTCGGCATCGTGCTGTTCGCGGGGCTGCTGATTCTCGCCGCCGGGGAATTGAAGCTCGGCGGCATCGTCGCGGGCGGTTTCGCGGGCGGGCTGCTGGTGTTCGCGGGCATCGCCCGGCTCGTCCTGTGGGGCGCGGCGCGCGTGGTGCGCAGCGAACGCGTCGATGCGGGCATCGGCTGGCGCTATGCGCTGGCGTCGCTGGAGCGGCGCAGCAGCACGAGCGCGCTGCAGATTACCGCGCTCGGCATCGGCCTGATGTGCCTGCTGCTGATCGCGATGACGCGCAACGACCTCGTGCAGGGCTGGCGGAAATCCACGCCGCCCGACGCGCCCAACCAGTTCATTATCGACATCCAGCCCGATCAGCGCGCCGCGGTCACGCAGTATCTGGACGCGCACGGCATCGCCGGCGCGGCGCTTTCGCCGATGGTGCGCGGCCGGCTCGTCGCGATCAACGGCAAGGCAGTCAACCCCGACTCGTTCAAGGGCGCGGACGCGCGGCGCCTCGTGGACCGCGAATTCAACCTGTCGTACACGACGCGGCTGCCCGAGGACAACCGGATCGCCGCGGGCACCTGGTTCGGCGACACGACGAAGCCGCAGATCTCGATCGAGCAGGGTCTCGCCAAGCTGATCGACGTGAAGCCCGGCGACGTGCTGCGTTTCGACGTGACGGGCCTCACGGTCGACGCGCCGGTCACGAGCGTGCGCAAGCTCGACTGGGGTTCGTTCAAGGTCAACTTCTTCGTGCTGATGCCGCCCGCCTCGTTGCAGGATTTCCCGGCGACGTTCATCACGAGCTTCCATCTGCCGGCACGCCAACAGTCGACGATCGACGGCCTGATCGCCGCGTATCCGAATCTCACCGCGATCGACACCGGCCCGATCCTCGCGCAGGTGCAGCGCGTCCTGCAACAGGTGATCGGCGCGGTGCAGTTCCTGTTCGCGTTTACGCTCGCGGCCGGCGTGCTGGTGCTGTACGCGGCGCTCGCCGGCACTCGCGACGAGCGTATGCGAGAATCCGCGCTGCTGCGCGCGTTGGGCGCGTCGCATCGCCAGGTGCGTGCGGTGCAGGTGGCCGAATTCGTCGCGGTCGGCGCGCTCGCCGGGCTGATGGCGGCGCTCGGCGCGCAGATCGTCGGCTCGCTGCTCGCTACGCACGTGTTCGAGTTTTATCTGGACGTCGATCCGTGGCTGCCGCCGGCGGGCATTGCCGCTGGCGTCGCGTGTGCGGGCGTGGGCGGCTGGCTGAGTCTGCGGCACGTGTTGGCGCGGCCCGCGCTGCAATCGCTGCGCGACGCGTGAGCGTTCTTTCTGGGTTTTCTTGCGGTTAAGCAGGGTATGAGCGATTTGAACGACGAAGTGGCCTCGGACCAGCCGACGGCCTTCGAACTGGTGGGCGGCGAGGCGCGCGTACGTGAGCTGGTCGACCGGTTTTACGACCTGATGGATCTCGAGGCGGAGTTCGCCGGGATTCGCGCGCTGCATCCGGCGTCGCTCGATGGTTCGCGCGACAAGCTGTTCTGGTTTCTGTGCGGCTGGCTCGGGGGCCCGGATCATTACATCAGCCGCTTCGGGCATCCGCGTCTGCGCGCGCGGCATTTGCCGTTCGCGATCGCATCGGGCGAGCGCGACCAGTGGTTGAGATGCATGGCATGGGCCATGGAGGATGTCGGCTTGCCGGAGCCGCTGCGCGAGCGTCTGCTCGGCTCGTTCTTCGAGACCGCGGACTGGATGCGCAACCGCAATGGCTGATGCGCCGCGGCGTTCCACACCCACACCGTACTCGGTCGAAGCCGACTATGCGGCGCTCGCGCCGCGGGCGAGGGAAGTTCTCGACTTCTGGTTCGGTGCGCCGGATTCGCCGGACTACGGCAAGGAGCGCAAGCTCTGGTTCAAGCGCGACGAGGCGCTCGACACGAGGCTGCGCGAATGTTTCGGCGATCTGATCGACGAGGCGAACGCGGGTGCGCTCGACGCCTGGCAAGCTAGGCCGTTGGGCGCGTTGGCGCTCGTCATCGTGCTCGATCAGTTTTCGCGCAACTGCCATCGCAATACACCCCGCGCCTTCGCGGCCGACAGCAAGGCACTGCATACCGCGCAACGGATGATCGCGAGCGGCGCCGACCGGTTGTTGCCGGGCACCCAGCATCGGGCGTTCGCGTATCTGCCGTTCGAGCACGATGAATCGTTCGCGAGCCAGCAGGAGTCGCTGCGTCTGTTCAAGCAGCTCTCGGCGGAGCCTGATGGTGACGGCTACTACCGGCACGCACTGCGCCATGCGAAAGTGATCGAGCGGTTTGGGCGCTTTCCACATCGCAACGTTGTGCTCGGGCGTCAATCGAGCGACGAGGAGATCGCGTTTCTGCGCGAGCCCGGCTCGTCATTCTGAAGCAGCGCGGCCCCGCGCGGGGCACTCAGCCGCCGCGACGCGGGCCGCGGTTCGGCTCGTCACCTTGCACACTGCTCGCCGCCGGCGTGTGCACGAACACCCGCAACAATTCATCCGAATCGCCGGGCCGCGCACCGGTCCAGAACAGCCGCCATTCGCCGGTCGGCTCTTGCGCGTTGTCGTGGCGGCTTTCCTCGATCAGCCACGTGCAGGCGGTCGTGCGCGGATCTTCGCTCGGCCGATGCTCGATGCCCGTGTAGTAGTAGAGCATCGGCGCTTCGGATTCGCCGAGTCCGATGCTTGCCATGCAGTCGCCGTCGTTCCATTCGAGATCCATCTTCGCGCCGAGGTCCCGGAACACCGAGCGGTAGCTCTTCGCATAGTCGAGCCAAGGCAGCAAGAGCGTGCTGACCAGCCCCCACACGAGCATCGCGCCGGCGCACCAGCTGAGCGCGCCGCGCCATTTGCCCAGGTGCTTGAACGACGGCAGCAGCCACAGCCAGCCGATCGTCAGCAACAGCCCGCTGCCGATCAGCTCGGGCGTGATCGGCAGCACCCAGTCGAGCGGCAGCCAGCGGCCGAGCAGATGCAGCGACGCATGTGTGCTCGCAGGACTCGTCATGATCGACCAGACGACCCATACGAGCGCGGCCGCGCTGCCGAACAGCACGCGGCTCGTCATGTCCCAGCCGGTATGCAAACGCGCGGGCAAGCGCTCGACGCCCCGCATCGCGACGAGCGCGAGCGGCGCGATGAACGGCAGGATGTACAGCTCGCGAACCGTCGCCGAGCTTTGCAGCACCGCGAAACCGATGCCCGCGAACAGCAGCGGCAACGCGACGCGTGGATCACGCCAGCGCCGCCACGCACCACCGGCGACGGCGGCCAGTGCGAGCGGCACGACCGGAAAGCCGACGCTCAGCACGGTGCGCAGCACGAACAGACGGCTCTCGTTCTCGGAGCCGAGCTCGGCGACCGAGAAACCGAAGAATCTCCCGACGTTGTTATCCCACAGCCACACCTTGAAGAGTGCCTCGGAGCGCAGGTAGAAGCAGATCGGCCAGATCAGCGCGAACGGCGCGCAGACGAGCGCGGCGAGGCCGAGCGCGCCCGCGAAACGGCGGCTGCGGCACGCGGGATAGAGCAGCAGCACGGCGCAGGTGGTTGCGCCGAACACGAGCGGTACGAACAGCCCCTTCGCGAGCAGCGCTACACCGACGCCGGAGCCGAACATCGTTGCTGCGTTGATGATCGCGTGGCGCCGCTCGCGGGCATCGAGCAAGTGGGATTGCCGTGTGGCTTGCGCAGCCTGCGGAAAATACGACGCGGCGCGCGGGTCGTCGCGCAGATGCACGAGCACGAGTTCGAACAGCCCGCAGAAGCCGAGCGCGGCGCCGGCCATGAGTGCGACGTCGGTCATCATGTCGTGCACGTGCTTGACGACGACGAGGGTGCCGCCGAACAGCGCGAGCGTGCCGATCACGCGCAGGTCGAACCAGCTGGACGCATCGATCGCGCGACGCGCGACGCGTCCTGTGTAGTAGACCGTCAGGCCCGCGAACAGCGCGCTCGCGAGCCGCGCCGCGTCGTGCAGGGGCAGATAGCGGCCAAACATCCACGCGAGGCCGGCGGCGGCCCAGTCATAGAACGGTGGCTTTTCGACGAAGGGCTGACCGGCATTGGTCGGCACGACGAGGTCGCCGCTCTCGAGCATGTGCTGGACGATGCCGAACGTGTAGGTTTCGTCCTGCTTCCACGGCTCGTGACCGAGAACGCCTGGCAGGAGCCAGGCGCATAGGATCGCCAGCGCGACGAGCCACAGCAGCGGACGGATCGCCGCAAGCGCGCGCCAGCGCTGCAGGCCGCGCGTGGCGCGGTCGACGGCGACGGCGGAGCCTGATGTTCGAGCGGTGCCGGTGGAAAATGCTGCCTCAGGCGCGCCGCCCGAGGATGCAGCCGAGGTCGAGGCCGTCGCGCTGGAATTGTGCGCGCGTCCTCGCGGGGACTGCTTCTCTTGCATGGAAGTCTCTGGTCATCGTACGCGGCGTTGCCCTCGTACTTTTGTTTTGCAGGGCGAAGCCTACGATCGGGCCGATTGTAGCGTCGCAATATTACGGAGGATTACAGCCAAGAGGAGACGCGCGTATTTGATTAGCGGCTGTATCGGTCTGCCGTCAGATTGATGGCTCGGAAAAGGAGAGCAGGGGCACCGGGTGTTGTCAAAACGCAGCCGTAGCGGACCACGCTTCGCGCTTGAGGCGCCGCTCCCATTCGCACGCAGCCTTCGTTCAGCGGCCGCCCGCGACGTCGAACAGCGCGCCGGTCACGTACGAGGCCGCGTCGCTGAGCAGCCACACGATCGCCTCGGCGACTTCGTCCGCGCGGCCGGGGCGGCCGAGCGGCGTGGTCAGGCCCAGTTGGGCGGCGCGCTCGGGCTTGCCGCCGCTCGCATGAATCTCGGTGTCGATCAGACCCGGACGCACTGCGTTCACGCGCACGCCCTGCGGGCCGAGTTCTTTCGCGAGGCCGAGTGTCATCGTGTCGATCGCGCCTTTCGACCCCGCATAGTCGACGTATTCGTTCGGCGACCCGAGCCGCGCCGCCGCCGATGAGATGTTGACGATCGCGCCGCCCGCGCCGCCGCGCCCGGTCGACATGCGCCGCGCCGCTTCGCGCGCGCACAGATAGGCGCCAAGCACGTTGACGTCGAACATGCGTTTCAGACGGGCGAAGTCCATGTCGGCGAGCGCGCTCGACGGTGCGACGATGCCGGCGTTGTTGACGAGCGCATCGAGACGACCGAAGGTTTTCTGCAGCGTCTCGAACATGCCGATCACGTCGTCTTCGCTCGCGACATCGCCGGCGATCGGCACCGCGCGGCCGCCCGCGCGCTCGACCTCGGCGACCGTCTGCTGAGCAGCGGCGAGATCGCGCACGTAGTTCACGCCGACGCACCAGCCGCGCGCGCCCAGCAGACGCGCGGTGGCGCGGCCGATGCCGCGGCTGCCGCCAGTGATGAGAACAGCTTTCGTCATTGCAACCTCATTGTTCGGGTGAGGCGCGCGGTGCGCTTCACTCGGGTTTGAGCCGGAGTTCAGATTGCGTCGCTTCGAACCGCCGCCCACTTGTCGCGTGCGGGGGGCTCGTAGCGTCGCAGCTTGCCGATCAGGGCGGCCGGATCGGCGTCGATCTGTAGCATGTCCAGATAGGTCTTGCTCATGAAGCCTTCGTCGACCGTATGCTGGAGCAGGCGGATCAGCGGTTCGTAGAAGCCGCCGATATTCAGAAGAGCGACCGGTTTGCCGTGGTACCCGAGCTGCGCCCACGTGAAGACCTCGAACAGCTCTTCGAGCGTGCCCGCGCCGCCCGGCATCGCGACAAACGCGTCGGACAACTCGGCCATCATCTTCTTGCGATGATGCATGTCGGGCACCACATGCAGCTCGGTCAGACCGTCATGGGCCACTTCCTTGCTGACGAGCAGCTCGGGAATCACGCCGATCGCGCGGCCGCCTTCGGACATCACGGTATCGGCGATCACGCCCATCAGCCCAACCTTGCCGCCGCCGTAGACGAGCGCGAGATCAGCCGCGACCAGCGCGCGTCCGAATGCGCGCGCCGCCTGCGCATAGAACGGCTGGGCTCCCATCGAGGAGCCGCAATACACACACACCGACTTCATGCTCAACTGTCCTTCGATTCGTTGCGAGGCGCGGCGCCTTCACGGGGCGGCAGGTAGTCATAGAACTCGCGCTTGGGCAGCTTGCCCGATACGAGGTCGTCGAACAGCTGCCGCGAGCGGCCGCGCAGGTACGGCGCCATCAGCGAGACGATCTGCACGCTCACCTGGTGCAGCTCCTCGCGGATCGCTTCCTGCTCGTTGTATTTGCGCGGATTCATCACGAACTGATACGACAGCCAGTAGGTGCCGATCACGCCGACGTTGGTCGCGATCACCTGGATTTCCTGCGGCGACGCGACCATTTCGCCGTCGGCGACGAGTTGCTCGCAAAATTGGCTCGCGAAGCGCACCTTGTGGCTGATGATCTGCTTGAAGTGCGTCTCGAGGGTGCGGTTGCGCGCGAGCAGGTCGTTCAGGTCGCGGTACAGGAAGCGGTAGCGCCACGTGAAATCGACCATGTACTGCAGGTACGACCACATTTCGTCGATGGTCGCGCGATGGTCGTCGGGGAAACGCAGACGCTTCTCGATCTCCTGCTCGAACTGGCTGAAGATGCTGTTGATGATGTCGTCTTTGTTGCGGAAGTGGTAGTACAGGTTGCCTGGACTGATTTCCATTTCCTCGGCGATCGTCGTCGTCGTGACGTTCGGCTCGCCGATTTCGTTGAACAGCTTCAACGACAGTTCGAGAATCCGTTCGCGCGTGCGGCGGGGAGGTTTGGCTTCCATGTCGTCCGGCCCTGGTTATGCCGGGCTGGGCGCGTGGCGGCGTGCCGCTGCTGCGTGTTCCACCCGGATGCGGTTGGTATATTGAGCGCGCCCGAACCCGCCGCCACGCGGCGGGCCCCGTGAAAGGGCAGGACGACGCCAGGCGGTGTTGCGAATACGCCGACGCTTTCCTGTCAGACCATCGAACGATTATAAACCGAGCGTTCTAATACCCGACCGCCTGCGCGGATTTTCATTCCATAAGACAAGGCACTGCGTGCGCCGATGCGGGCGCTGCAATCGGCATCGAATCTCAAAGCGAGGCGCGCACCCAGCCGACGACGAGCGGCCCGACGATCACACCCCATGTCATCACGCACATACCGAGCGCGACCATCACGGCCGCACTGCCAAGATCCTTTGCACGGCGCGACAACTCGTGACGTTCGAGCGAGATCCGGTCGATCGCCGCTTCGACGCTCGAATTGAGCAGCTCGACGATCAGAACGAGCAGCACCGAGCCGAGCAGCAGCACGCGCGACACGGGTTCGACGGGCACGACGAGGCCGCACGGAATCAGAATCGCGGCGAGCGTGAGCTCCTGACGAAACGCGCTTTCCTCGCGAATCGCGACGCGAAAGCCGGCGAGCGAGTTTTTCATCGCGTGCCACGCGCGCGTGAGACCGCGGTTGCCCTTGTAGGGGTTGAAGGGCAGCGGGGCGAGCGGGTCGTCGGGGCTGAGAGGTTCGGCGGGCGCGTCGCGGGGCGAGTCGTGGCTGGCGTTCTGCTGCGCGCCCCCGCAGACGTTCACGCCGCTGTTCGTCGCCTTGGCGTCTGTTACCCGGTGTACGGCATTCGCAGGCCCGGGCACGCCAGGCTCGCGCACCTCGTCGAACGGTTCGATGCTCGAGGCGTCGCGGGTGGATTCGACGGCGCGCAGCGCGCCGTTCGACGCGCCTTCCGCGCTGGATCGGCTGCTTCGCATGGATAGCTCCGGGCGCGCCGCATCACGCGGCGGCGCTTTCCTCGCGATACGTCGCGCCGCGCAGCGGCTTCAGGTGCGCCGCGAATTGCGCGGAGGCCGCCGCCCACGAGAAGCGCTCAGCCCATGCGCGCGCGTGCGATCGATCGATCTTCAGTGCATCGAGACAGGCTTCGCGCAGATCCTCGCGCATCGCACCGGCGCCGCCGTCGCCAAGCACGTCGATCGGACCCGTGACCGGATACGCGGCCACCGGTGTGCCGCACGCGAGCGCTTCGAGCAGCACGAGCCCGAACGTGTCGGTGCGGCTCGGAAACACGAAGACGTCGGCGGCCGCATAGACCTTTGCGAGTTCAGCCTGCGACAGCACACCCAGATAGTTGACCTGCGGATAGCGCGACTTCAGTTCGGCGAGCGCCGGGCCTTCGCCCGCGACCCACTTCGAGCCGGGCAAATCGAGCTGCAAGAATGCTTCGACGTTTTTCTCGACCGCGACGCGTCCGACGTAGAGGAAGATCGGCCGCGCGGTGTTGAGCACCTTCGAGTCCATTGGGCGGAAGATCTCCAGATCGACGCCGCGCGTCCACAGCACGACGTTCGTGAAGCCGAATTTTTCGAGGTCCAGCTTGACGACGGGCGTCGGCGCCATCACCGCGAGCGACGGCTTGTGGAACCAGTGTAGAAACTTGTAGGTTGCCGCGAGCGGGATGCGAAAGCGCGCCTGCACGTACTCGGGAAAGCGCGTGTGATACGCGGTCGTGAAAGGCAGCTTGTGCTCGAGAGCGTACGCGCGCGCGGCCATGCCGAGAGGCCCTTCGGTCGCGATGTGCAACGCGTCGGGCGCAAAGCGGTCGATGCGCTCGCGCAGCTTGCGGCGCGGCAGCAGCGACAGGCGTATCTCCGGATAGGTCGGGCACGGTATGGTGCGGAATTCGAGCGGTGTCAGCAGATCGACCTGATGGCCGAGCGCCACGAGTTCGCGCCGGGTGTTCTTCAGCGTGCGCACGACGCCGTTGACCTGCGGTTCCCAGGCGTCGGTGACGATCATGATTTTCATCGCTTTGTTCATCGCTGCGGGCCCTATGGAAGTGGAGGGGTGAGGCGTTCAGGCGGTGGCGCGGGCTTTCTGCGGGCCCGCCTGCGGCGCGCGCAGCGCGGTCCAGAAGATCACCTTGAGTTCGCCTTCATAGGTCTCGACGAGCGCCGACAGACTCTCCACCCAATCGCCGTCGTTGCAATAGAGCACGCCGTCGATCTCGCGCATCTCCGCCTTGTGGATGTGCCCGCAGACTACGCCGTCGCAGCCGCGGCGACGTGCTTCGTCGGTCATCACGTGTTCGAACGACGAGATGAAGTTGACCGCGTTCTTGACCTGATGCTTCAGGTATTGCGACAGCGACCAGTACGGGAAGCCGAGCTTGCTGCGGATGCGGTTGAACCAGCGGTTCAGCACGAGAATCATCGTGTATAGCGTGTCGCCGAGATAGGCGAGCCATTTCGCGTGCTGGATCACGCCGTCGAACAGGTCGCCGTGCACGATCCATAGCCGCTTGCCGGCGAGCGTCGTGTGGAACGCTTCGCCGCGCACGTGGATGTCGCCGAACGCGAGGTCGCAGAACTGACGCGCGGCTTCGTCGTGATTGCCGGGCACGTAGATGACCTGAGTGCCTTTGCGCGCCTTGCGCAGCACTTTCTGCACGACGTCGTTGTGGGCTTGAGGCCAGTACCAGCCCTTCTTCAGTTGCCAGCCGTCGATGATGTCGCCGACGAGGTACAGGTACTCCGATTCGTTGTGGCGCAGGAAGTCGAGCAGATAGCCCGCCTGGCAGCCGCTGGAACCGAGGTGGATGTCCGAGAGCCAGATCGTGCGATAGCGGTGCGGATCGGCGTGGCTGTCGTCGGGATGGTCGGCGTGGGCATCGAGCGCCGGCGTCGCCGGCAGCGGCAGGCCGTGATGAGTAGAACCCGGGGCGGGCCGGAACGTGACGGGGTCGACGCTCGGGCCGGTCTGACGAAACAGGGAAGTCGCGGACGTGTTGGGGTCCATGGCTCACGCGTCGAGTGGCGGTGCCCGTATTGGGCCGGGCGCGCGTGACCGGCGCGTGACAGTCATGAGAAGTTCTTATTACGGGGGGGCTGCCGGGGCCTTCTGTCGTTTTTCTCGCCAACCCCGCAACAAAACAGACATCATGCGCGCTCAGCGCACAACAGCCACGACGCGCGTCCCCGCCAGCCGATCATGCAAAAACCGCCGCTGGGAATCAAACCGACCGCTCGCGGCCCACAGCACGAACCAGACACCCGCGATAACAAGCGTCTGCGGCACCCGCAACCCCAGCATCGGATGCAACGCCAACGGCGGCAAGAACCACAGCCACGCGAGTACGTACCGCACAACTGCCCGTCCGACCGAAACCGGCGCGCCATCAGCGCCAACGATCCGCAACCTCCAGGTTTTCATCGGCAATGTCTGGCCGCCATGCGTCCAGAACCAGACAAAGTACACGCCAACCACGAGGCCGATCCACGCGGCCAGCAGGTTGTGATGCGTGAGCCCGTTGCGCTGCTGCGTCAGCGTGCTGAACAGGTAACCGGCGAGGAACACGATGCCGAACAGAATGACGGCTTCATAGAGCAGTGCCGCGAGCCGCCGCCGGACGGTGGGCGCCGTGGCGTCAGGCGTGGCGGCGGGTAAGGGCGGGGCGGCGAGCGGTTTGGACACGCAACGGGCTCGGGAGCGCAATCAGGAGCCGTGGAAGATCGCCGGCGCTTCGGCCGGGGACACCGGCACCGGCGTGGCCGGCACGAAGCTGCCCGCCTCCGGCACCGCGGGAGGCGAAGGCAGCGGGGCCGCGGCCGGCCCGGATGCGGCGGGCGCCGGGCTCGCTGCCGCCGCATCGCTGGCGCCGGCGGTATGCTCGCGCGCGTTCACGAGCCGGTCGATGCCCTTGATCTCCTTGCGAGCCGACGGCGGCGCGCTGACGACGCTAGGACGCCGCTTGCGTTCGCTCGCGGCAAGCCGCTCCTTGGTTTCTTCGGGCAACTGCTGGTACGCCTTCCAGGCGTTCTGACGCGTCTCGCGAGGCAGCTCCTTCGAAACCTGGTAGTTCTCGCGCGCGACGCGGCGCTGCTCTGGCGTCATGCGCACCCATTCGCTCATGCGCTCATGTAGCCGTTTTTGTGCATCCGGTGACATCTTCGCGTATCTCGACGCGATCCTGATCCATTTGCGCTTGCGTTCCTCGCTAAACGAATCCCACTGCGATTCGAACGGCGCCAGCGCGACATGCTCGGCGGCGCTCAGGCGCGACCACGCGAGCGGGCTGTTGCTGCCCGGCAGGCTGGGCAATTCGACGGACAGTGCGGGGGCGGGGGCATGCGCGCCGATGTTGGCGCCCGGCGACGGATTGCTCGCGACTGACGGTTGCGCATGAAAGCGCGGATACGTCGCGGCAAACGACACCAAAGCCGCGATCGTGCATCCGAAAACAACGGCCAGGCCGCGTTTGTAACTCACCCGAGGAATCTCCCGCTCAGTGGGCGCGCGATAGATACGCGTTGAAGCCGTGGTCGAGATAGGCATTGAGCGGCAAATCGTCGCTTAGCATTGCGGCATCGATATCGGCGAGTTCGGCGGTGCGCTGGTGGTCTTCCCAGTAAGCAATGCCGATCAGGCTCACGACCAGCGCGGCGAGCGGCCACGCGAGCGCGAGGCGGCGCAGCGGCGAGCGGCGCGGCTCGCGGCCTTCCTGCGGCAAGCCCGTCATCCCGGGCGGCACGCCCGCGACTGCGGGTACGAACACCGGTGCGCTGACGGCTTCGGGCTTCTTGCGCGACAGCGCTATGCGGCGAGCGGCGGCGAGCCGGTCGACGGTGGCCGGGGGAAGGCTGGCGGCGTTTTCGTCGAGCGCGCGGCGCAGTTGACGCGCAAACTCGAGTTCTGTGTTTTCGAGGGAGCTCATAGCGTAATTCCTTTCGCCTTGAGCGCTTGCGCCAGCGTGTGGGTGGCCCGGGAGCAGTGCGTTTTCACGCTGCCTTCGGAGCAACCCATTGCGGCGGCAGTCTCGGCGACATCCATATCCTCCCAATAACGCATGAGAAACGCCTCCCGTTGACGTGCCGGCAATTTCTGGACCTCGTCGTCGATCAGCTGCAGGACCTGCTCGCGTTCGAGCTTCTGTTCGTTGCTCTCGGCGCCGGCCGAACCCGCCTCGGCCTCGAAGGTCTCGAGCGGGTCGAATTCGTCGTCGTCGGCATTGCCGAGCGACGAAAACAGACTAACCCAGGTGTTGCGCACTTTCGCACGACGGAAATAGTCGTGCGTCGCATTCTGCAGAATACGCTGAAACAGCAGCGGCAGTTCGGCCGCCGGGCGGTCGCCGTATTTCTCGGCGAGCTTGATCATCGCGTCCTGCACGATGTCGAGGGACGCATCGTCGTCCCGCACGGCGTAGACCGTCTGCTTGAACGCGCGCCTTTCGACGCCCGCCAGAAAATCGGCGAGTTCCTTGTCTGATGCCATCCGTGTGGGGGTCGGCGCAGCAAGCGTGCGCGTAATCGTTCGAAAAAATGTCGTAAAACTCGCGGATGCTAACAAACTTTTGCTCCGCCAGGGGCGAAACGTGCGAGAGCTTGCATTTGCATGACAATCGACGATTCGACCGATCGCGCGTCCCGGCGCGCGATTGCACGGCAATATTTGCTTGACCGCGAACGCGGTAGCCGCTATCGTCGCAGGTTCGCAACATAAGTGACTTGTCTCAATTGAGGTGCAGCCCAAGAAGCTCACCGGTCAACTGGACGCGCCGCTTGAACCCGAGCCACAAGCCCGGCAGAGAGCACCCGATCAATTTTTTGCCGAAAATTCGAAAGGTCAACCAATGAATATGCCCAGCGCGGAATTCTCCACGTCGGATACGACTCCCCCTCACGAAGCAGACTCTATCGGCGCCACCGTGCTCATGAAGGCACTGGCCGACGAAGACGTCGAGTTCATCTGGGGCTATCCCGGCGGCTCGGTACTCTACATTTACGACGAGCTGTACAAGCAGGACAAATTCCAGCACGTCCTCGTTCGCCACGAGCAGGCCGCAGTCCACGCTGCCGACGCGTATGCGCGTTCTACCGGCAAGGTCGGTGTGTGTCTCGTCACTTCCGGCCCCGGCGTCACCAATGCGGTGACCGGCATCGCCACGGCGTACATGGATTCCATCCCGATGGTGGTGATCAGCGGCCAGGTGCCGACTGCCGCGATCGGCCAGGATGCGTTCCAGGAATGCGACACGGTCGGCATTACGCGTCCCTGCGTGAAGCACAACTTCCTCGTGAAGGACGTGCGCGATCTCGCCGCCACCGTCAAGAAAGCTTTCTACATTGCCCGAACCGGCCGTCCGGGCCCGGTGCTGATCGACATCCCCAAGGATGTGTCGAAGGCGCCCTGCCAATACGAGCCGATCAGGAGCGTGTCGCTGCGTTCGTACAACCCGGTCACGAAGGGCCATTCCGGTCAGATCCGCAAGGCGGTATCGCTGCTCCTGTCGGCGAAGCGCCCGTATATCTACACCGGCGGCGGCATCGTGCTCGCCGATGCGTCGCGTGAGCTGAACCAGTTCGCCGATCTGCTTGGCTACCCCGTCACTAATACGTTGATGGGTCTCGGCGGATATCGCTCGAGCGACCGGAAATTCCTCGGCATGCTCGGCATGCACGGCACGTACGAAGCCAACATGGCGATGCAGCACTGCGACGTGCTGATCGCGATCGGCGCGCGCTTCGACGACCGCGTGATCGGCGATCCGAATCACTTCGCGTCGCGGCCGCGCAAGATCATCCACATCGACATTGATCCTTCTTCCATTTCCAAGCGCGTCAAGGTCGACATTCCGATCGTCGGCGACGTTAAGGAAGTGCTGAAGGAACTGATCGAGCAGTTGCAGACGGCCGAGCATGGGCCGGACACCGCGGCCCTCGCCGACTGGTGGAAGGACATCGAAGGCTGGCGCGCGAAGGATTGCCTCAAGTTCGACCGTAAGAGCGACATCATCAAGCCGCAGTACGTGGTCGAAAAGGCGTGGGAGTTGACCGACGGCAACGCGTTCGTGTGCTCCGACGTCGGCCAGCACCAGATGTGGGCCGCGCAGTTCTACAAGTTCAACAAGCCGCGTCGCTGGATCAACTCTGGCGGCCTCGGCACGATGGGCTTCGGCTTGCCGGCCGCGATGGGCGTGAAGATGGCCCACCCGGACGACGACGTGTTGTGCATCACCGGTGAAGGTTCAATCCAGATGTGCATCCAGGAGCTGTCGACCTGCAAGCAGTACGATCTGCCGATCAAGATTCTTTCGCTGAACAACCGCTATCTGGGCATGGTGCGCCAGTGGCAGCAGATCGAATACAGCAAGCGCTATTCGCATTCGTACATGGATGCGCTGCCGGACTTCGTGAAGCTCGCCGAAGCGTACGGTCACGTAGGCATGCGCGTCGAGCGCACCGCCGACGTCGAGCCGGCGCTGAAGGAAGCGCTGCGCCTGAAGGATCGCACGGTGTTTCTCGACTTCCAGACCGACCCGACCGAAAACGTCTGGCCGATGGTTCAGGCCGGCAAGGGCATCACCGAGATGCTCATGGGTTCGGAAGATCTTTAACGACGGAGCGTTTGGATAAACCCAGCGCCGGCTTCGCGATGCGCGCCTCCACAAAGGGCGAGGTCACACGAAGCGGCGCCGCTCCGCTCGCAGACATCGACACAACATCTGGAAGAAGCGAAACATGAGACACATCATTTCCGTCCTGCTGGAAAATGAACCGGGCGCGCTGTCGCGCGTGGTGGGTCTTTTCTCCGCACGCGGCTACAACATTGAAACCTTGACGGTGGCTCCGACCGAAGACCGTTCGCTGTCGCGCATGACCATCGTCTCCGTTGGCTCGGACGACGTGATCGAACAGATCACGAAGCATCTGAACCGCCTGATCGAGGTGGTGAAAGTGGTCGACCTTACCGAGGGCGCCCATATCGAACGCGAGCTGATGCTGATCAAGGTGAGGGCGGTCGGCAAGGAACGTGAAGAGATGAAGCGGATGTCGGACATTTTCCGCGGCCGCATCATCGACGTCACCGAAAAGACCTACACGATCGAACTGACGGGGGCGAGCGACAAGCTCGACGCCTTCATCGAGGGGCTCGATTCCACGGCGATTCTCGAGACGGTCCGCACGGGCAGTTCGGGCATCGGTCGCGGCGAGCGCATCCTGAAGGTCTGACGTCACGATCGCAAGGCCGGGTAACGGGATTTCGCCCGGCTGACAACACCAACATACGCAGTACCTGAATTCTCTGAATCATCGAATCTAGCCAAGGAACCGACATGAAAGTTTTCTACGATAAGGACGCCGATCTCTCCCTCATCAAGGGCAAGCAGGTCACCATCATCGGCTATGGCTCGCAAGGCCATGCGCACGCGCTGAACCTGAAGGAAAGCGGCGTGAACATCACGGTCGGTCTGCGCAAGGGCGGCGCATCGTGGAGCAAGGCCGAGAACGCCGGCCTGCAAGTGAAGGAAGTCGCGGAAGCGGTGAAGGGCGCGGACGTCGTCATGATGCTGCTGCCCGACGAGCAGATCGCCGACGTGTACGCGAAGGAAGTCCACGCGAACATCAAGCAGGGCGCAGCGCTTGCGTTCGCGCACGGCTTCAACGTTCACTACGGCCAGGTGATTCCGCGCGCCGACCTCGACGTGATCATGATCGCGCCGAAGGCGCCGGGCCACACGGTTCGCGGCACCTACTCGCAAGGCGGCGGCGTGCCGCACCTGATCGCGGTTGCGCAGGACAAGTCGGGCGCGGCGCGCGACATCGCGCTGTCGTACGCAGCAGCGAACGGCGGCGGCCGTGCTGGCATCATCGAAACGAACTTCCGCGAAGAAACCGAGACCGACCTGTTCGGTGAGCAGGCTGTGCTGTGCGGCGGTACCGTCGATCTGATCAAGGCCGGCTTCGAAACGCTGGTCGAAGCGGGTTACGCGCCCGAAATGGCGTACTTCGAGTGCCTGCACGAACTGAAGCTGATCGTCGACCTGATTTACGAAGGCGGCATCGCGAACATGAACTACTCGATCTCGAACAACGCCGAGTACGGCGAGTACGTGACGGGTCCGCGCATCGTGACCGCTGAAACGAAGAAGGCGATGAAGGCCGTGCTGACCGACATCCAGACCGGCGAGTACGCGAAGAGCTTCATTATCGAGAACAAGGCCGGCGCACCGACGCTGCAATCGCGTCGCCGTCTGACGGCCGAGCACCAGATCGAACAGGTCGGTTCGAAGCTGCGCGCGATGATGCCGTGGATCGCGAAGAACAAGCTCGTCGACCAGTCGAAGAACTAAACGTCCCGACGCCACGAGGTCCGGCGCGGCGCTTCGGCGCGGCGGCCGGACCAGTCAAAAAGCCGTCCAAGGGTGCTGAACCCTGGGCGGCTTTTGCTATCCTACGGTTTTACAAAAATACAGAAGCCACCCATGAATTACCCTCATCCGATCATCGCGCGAGAAGGCTGGCCGTTCATCGCCATCGCGGCCGTCGTTGCACTACTGGTTCACGCCTTCGCGGGGTTTGGTATTGCGTGGCTCTTCTGGCTCATCCTGATCTTCATCGTGCAGTTTTTCCGCGACCCGGCCCGTCCGATTCCGACGCAGGCCAATGCGGTGCTGTGTCCCGCGGACGGTCGCATCGTCGCGGTCGAAACAGCGCACGATCCTTATGCGAATCGCGAAGCGCTGAAGATCAGCGTGTTCATGAATGTGTTCAACGTGCACTCGCAGCGCTCGCCGGTCGATGGCGCGGTCTCGAAGGTCGAGTATTTCCCCGGCGCATATCTGAACGCGGCGGTCGATAAAGCTTCGCTCGAAAACGAGCGCAATGCGGTCGTGATCGAAATGGCCGGCGGCCAGACGGTCACGTCGGTGCAGATCGCGGGGCTGATCGCGCGGCGTATTCTTTGCTACGTCCGCGCGGGTGAGCCGCTGACCCGCGGCCAGCGTTACGGATTCATCCGCTTCGGTTCGCGCGTCGACGTGTATCTGCCGGTGGGCAGCCGTCCGCGTGTGTCGATCGGCGAGAAGGTAGCGGCGTCGTCCACGATCCTCGCCGAGCTGTAAAGCGGCATACAGGAGGTTGTCCGAATGGCCGCATTCAAACCGCGTCGACCTCGCAGCAGCGGACCGCTGCCGCGTCCGTTTCGCCGCAACAAGCCGCCCGTGGTCACGGAGTCGCCGGTCGCCGACAGCCGGCGCGCGCAACGTCAGCAGTTCCTCAGAAAACGCGGCATCTATCTGCTGCCGAATGCGTTCACCACGGCCGCGTTGTTCTGCGGCTTCTTCGCCGTCGTGCAGGCAATGAACGTGCGTTTCGAGATCGCGGCGATCGCAATCTTCGTCGCGATGGTGCTCGATGGCATGGACGGCCGCGTCGCGCGCATGACGCATACCCAAAGCGCGTTCGGCGAGCAGTTCGACAGTTTGTCGGACATGGTGTCGTTCGGCGTCGCGCCTGCGCTCGTGATGTACGAGTGGATCCTGAAGGATCTCGGCCGGTGGGGCTGGCTCGCGGCGTTCGTCTATTGCGCGGGCGCGGCGCTGCGGCTCGCGCGCTTCAATACCAACATCGGCGTGGTCGACAAGCGTTTCTTCCAGGGCATGCCGAGCCCGGCCGCAGCGGCTCTGATCGCCGGTTTCGTGTGGCTCGCCACCGACAACCGCGTGCCGCTCAAGCTCGTGTGGCTGCCGTGGGTCGCATTCGTTCTCACCATCTATGCGGGCGTGACGATGGTGTCGAACGCGCCGTTCTATAGCGGCAAGGCGCTCGACGTGCGTCATCGCGTGCCGTTCGGCGTGATCCTGCTGGTGGTGGTCGCGTTCGTGCTCGTGTCGTCCGATCCGCCGTTGATGCTGTTCGGTCTGTTCGTGTTGTACGGTCTTTCCGGCTACGTGTTCTGGGCATACCAGGCGATGCGCGGCAAGGCCAATCCGGCGCGCTCGATGTCGCACGACCGGTGATGCATCAAGCCGCGCCATATCGCGGCGGCGTGCGAAAAACGGCGGCCCACGGGCTGCCGTTTTTCATCGGGTTGTCGCATTATCGCGTCGCATCGGACTGCGCTGCAGCCCGCCCGGGCGCGCATTGCGCGGTAACGGGAATGCCGCTATAGTCGTCGGATAAGTGCGTGGGCGTGGCCGATCATGGCTGGTTGCCCAGACTGTTCGCTGCGCCGCGCCACCACGTCTCATTCACGCCTTTATGCGTTTTTGCGTTCCGTCAGCTCCGGCCGCGATCATCGCGATCGCCCCACCTCGCCAGCGGCGGCGCCCATCGTCCCATTCCAAAATCAATTCCCACATCTGAACGACTCCGAGGAGGCCCGACATGTCCGACAAACTGATCATTTTCGACACCACGCTGCGTGACGGCGAGCAATCGCCAGGCGCTTCGATGACGAAGGAAGAGAAGATCCGCATCGCGAAGCAGCTCGAGCGGATGAAAGTCGACGTGATCGAGGCGGGTTTCGCTGCGAGTTCGAACGGCGACTTCGACGCGATCCATACGATTGCGGGCCTCGTGAAGGACAGCACGGTCTGTTCGCTTGCGCGCGCGAACGACAAGGACATCCAGCGTGCCGCCGACGCGCTGAAGCCGGCGGATCACTTCCGCATCCACACGTTTATCGCGACGTCGCCGCTGCACATGGAGAAGAAGCTGCGCATGACGCCCGAGCAGGTGTTCGAGCAGGCGAAACTCGCGGTGCGATTTGCGCGCAAGTTCACTGACGACGTCGAATTTTCTCCCGAAGACGGCAGCCGCTCGGACATGGACTTTCTGTGCCGTGTGCTCGAAGCGGTGATTGCCGAAGGCGCGACCACCATCAACATCGCGGACACGGTCGGCTACGGCGTGCCGGAGCTCTACGGCCAGCTCGTCAAGACATTGCGCGAGCGCATTCCGAACGCGCACAAGGCGGTGTTCTCCGTGCATTGCCACAATGACCTCGGCATGGCGGTCGCGAATTCGCTGGCCGGCGTGCAGCTTGGCGGCGCGCGCCAGGTCGAATGCACGATCAACGGTCTCGGCGAGCGCGCGGGCAATACGTCGCTCGAGGAAATCGTGATGGCGGTGAAGACCCGCAAGGATTACTTCGGACTCGACGTCGGCCTCGATACGACGCAGATCGTGCCGACCTCGAAGCTCGTGTCGCAGATCACCGGCTTCGTCGTGCAGCCTAATAAGGCCGTGGTCGGTGCGAACGCGTTCGCGCACGCGTCGGGCATCCATCAGGACGGCGTGCTGAAGGCGCGCGACACCTACGAGATCATGCGCGCCGAAGACGTGGGTTGGACCGCGAACAAGATCGTGCTCGGCAAGCTGTCGGGCCGCAATGCGTTCAAGCAGCGCCTGCAGGAACTCGGCATCGCGCTCGATAGCGAATCCGAATTGAACACCGCGTTCGCGCGTTTCAAGGAGCTTGCCGATCGCAAGGCGGAGATTTTCGACGAAGACATCATCGCGATCGTCAACGAGGAATCGGCGGAGGCGCACGAGAAGGAGCACTACAAGTTCCTGTCGATGTCGCAGCATTCGGAAACCGGTGAGCAGCCGCACGCGAAGGTCGTGTTCGCGGTCGAGGGCAAGGAGTTTACCGGCGAAGCGCACGGAAACGGCCCGGTCGACGCGACGCTCAACGCGATCGAAACGGAAGTGGGCAGCGGCTCCGAGCTGCTGCTGTACTCGGTCAACGCGATCACGACCGGCACGCAGGCGCAGGGCGAAGTGACCGTGCGGCTGTCGAAGGCCGGGCGCATCGTCAATGGCGTGGGCACCGATCCGGATATCGTCGCGGCATCCGCGAAGGCGTATTTCTCGGCGCTCAACAAGCTGTATTCGAATGCAGACAAGTTGAATCCGCAGCGCTCGGAGTAACGCCAGAACGGCGCGCCGGTGGCGCGCCATCTCGAACGTAAGTCGAAGGAGAAGCCCCGTGATGCTCTGCACACGGGGCTTTTTTCCGCCACCGTCGCGTACGTCCTGCGACGCGATTCTCCGGAACTACTCCGCCGCCGTGCGCCGCAGTGACCAGCCGCGCGTTGCGCGCGCCTGCTCGCGGACCTGATATCTGACGTCGACGGTGATTCCGCGGCGGGGAGCATCCGCGACGAACGTGCTCAGCAGCTCGCGCACGTCGTGATCGACGAAATCGGCGCGCGTCGCGTCGACGATGACGGTGGCGCCATCCTGAATCTGTTGCAGATAGTGCTTGAGCGGCACCTTGCCCAGAAACGATACGTCCTTGCGAAACGACAGCAGGTAGTGATCGCCATGCTGCGCGAGCACGATCGGGCCGCGCAGGTTCGCGTACAGCGCGAACAGCATGCTGCAGAGTATGCCGAGCACGATGCCGATCAGCAGATCGGTGACGAGCACACCGACGAGTGTGACGACAAACGGTGCGAACGGCGCGAATCCCTGCCGCGCGAGTCCGGTGAACAACGACGGCTTCGCGAGTTTGAACCCGGTGAAGATCAGGATCGCCGCAAGGCAGGCGAGCGGGATCAGATTGATGACGCTCGTGAGCGCGAGCACGCTGACGAGCAGCAATACGCCATGAACGATTGCCGAGAGCCGGCTTTTTGCGCCGGCATGCACGTTCGCGGAACTGCGCACGATGACGGAAGTGATGGGCAGGCCGCCGATTACACCCGCGATCAGATTACCCACGCCTTGCGCCTTGAGTTCGCGGTCGGGCGGCGCGCGGCGACGTTCCGGGTCGATCTGCTCGACCGCTTCGAGGCTCAGTAGCGTTTCGAGACTCGCAACGATGGCGATCGTGATCGCAACGCGCCATATGTCGGGATTGACGAGCTGGGCGAACTGCGGTCCAAAGTCGGCCGACTCGAGCGTGGACAGCAGTGCGCCGAAAGATTCGAGCGACGGCAACGCGACCCGTCGTTCGGCGGGCGGTGCCAGCGACGGCGCGACGAGATCCAGCGCGAGCGTCGCGCCGATGCCGAGCAGGACGACCGCGAGCGGCGCGGGCATGATGCGCACGACAGCGAAGCGGCGCAGTGCGCGTGTTTCCCAGCCGGCGAGGATTGCGAGCGACAGCAGCGTGATCAGAACGGCGGTCGGCGCGATCGCCCCGGGCGGCGTTGCGGCTGCCGCTGCCGACTTGACGGCGGCATTCGCCTCGACCAGACCTAGCGCAACGGGAACCTGCTTCAGGATCAGCAGCACGCCGATGGCCGCGAGCATTCCCTTGATAACCGGGGACGGCACGTAGGCGGCGAACCGGCCGGCCTTGAGCATGCCGAAGCCGAACTGGATGATGCCCGATAGCAGTACGGCCACCAGGAAAGCGGAAAAGCCGCCCAGCCGCGCGATGCCGTCGACGACGATCACGACGAGCCCCGCGGCCGGGCCGCTTACGCTCAGGCGCGAGCCGCTCAGCGCGGCCACCACGAGCCCGCCGATGATGCCCGACAGGAGCCCCGCGATCGGCTCGACGCCCGATGCGTGGGCAATGCCGAGACAAAGCGGTAGGGCCACCAGAAAAACGGCCGTTCCGGCGAGCACATCGCGCTGGAGCGTGGAGAAAGAGGTTTGAGTGTTCATGGTGTCGAAGAGCGAGAGGTAGGACGACGGGCGAGGTGCTTCGCTAGGCCGCGCTGTGCGCTGCGGTCGTGCAGGTCATCGCGTCGTCGGCGGTATAGCCGGAGGCGAGCACCTTGATGCGCCCGTCGTCGAGCGCAAAGATCCAGCCGTGCACGAGCGGAGCAGGGGCAGCCTCGCGGACGATCGGGCTCGCGCGTAGTTGCCGCACCTGTTCGAGGACGTTCAGTTCGGCGAAACGGTTGACGCGCTCGGACTCGGTCGCGGCGCCGTCCAGTCGCGCGCGATGCGTATTCGCGAGTGTGCAGAGCGGCGCGATACGCCGGTTCACGTGGGGCAGCGCGGGATCTGGCGGTAGCAGTGCGGCGCGTACGCCGCCGCAGCCGTAGTGGCCGCAGACGATCACATGGCCGACCTTGAGCACGCGCACCGCGTATTCGAGGACGCTCGCGACGTTGTCGTCGTCGGGCTGAAACAGATTGGCGATGTTGCGATGGACGAACAGATCGCCGGGCTCGCAATGCGTGATCGTTTCGGCGGGCACCCGGCTGTCCGAGCAGCCGATCCACAGAACGTGCGGATTCTGTCCGCGCATGAGTTCGCGAAAAAATGCCGGATTGAGCGTCGCGGTTTCATGTGCCCAAGCGACGTTGGCAACGAGCAGATGTTTGGGGCCATTCATCGTGGCAGCTCCGTAAAAGAGACAGTTGACCTGGTACCGGACCGCGACAGCGGCCGCGCGACTGATCGCGAGCCGGTACCGGAACGGTGTTTACAATAACCTTTCTGCCGAGAAAAAGTTGAAGCGGGCAGGATAAAATTTGTTCTTATGCGCAAAAAATAAAAAAGCCACCTATCGAAGGTGGCTCAGACTGCTGACAAAGTACCCCCAAAGCCTGGCCACGCGCCGGGCTTTGTCGTTTAATGGGCGTCATGCTCAAGAAACCAACACCGATGCAGCACGAACTCGAGATGGTCACGCTCGAGGA
>NZ_JAJITC010000019.1 GCF_020881035.1 Paraburkholderia translucens | reverse complement strand
GTTCCTCGAGCGTGACCATCTCGAGTTCGTGCTGCATCGGTGTTGGTTTCTTGAGCATGACGCCCATTAAACGACAAAGCCCGGCGTGTGGCCAGGCTTTGGGGGTACTTTGTCAGCAGTCTGAAGCCTCGCGTTTGCGAGGCTTTTTCTTTGCATGATGAGCGCAGCCACAGCCAGGCTGAACACGACCGGCTGCGCAGCCGGTCACGCTTCAGGTACCAGGACCGCCAGCATCGGCACTCGTGATGCGCGGCTGGTCGCCGCCGTTATCGAGCCACGTACGCAGACGCGTCGCGTCCGCGAAACGTGAGTACTTGCCCGACGAATCGAGCAGGACCATGATCATCGGCCGGCCGTGGATCGTCGCCTGCATCACGAGACACTCGCCCGCTTCGTTGATGAAGCCGGTCTTTTGCAGACCGATGTCCCACGTCGGGTTGCGCACCAGCGCGTTCGTGCTGTTGTACGCGAGGGTGCGCTTGCCGGTGTACACCTCGTAGCTGTGATCGGTCGAGAACTTGCGGATCAACGGATACTGATACGCCGCGTTGACCATCTTCACGAGATCACGCGCGCTCGACACGTTCATGCTCGTCAGCCCGGTCGGGTTCTCGAAGTGCGTGTCGTTCATGCCGAGCTGCTTGGCCTTCGCGTTCATCGCCGCGAGGAAGGCCGGGCGCCCGCCCGGGTAGTAACGCGACAGCGCCGCCGCCGCGCGGTTTTCCGAGGCCATCAGCGCGATGTGCAGCATGTCCTCGCGCGACAGCACCGAGCCCACGGACAGGCGCGAGCCGGTGTTCTTCTCGTAGTCGCGGTCCTCGTCGGTGACTTCGATCTGGTCGGTCATCGCCTCTTTCGAATCGAGCACGACCATCGCGGTCATCAGCTTCGTAATCGACGCGATCGGCACGACCGCGCGCGAGTTCTTGTCGAACAGCGGCTCACCGCTGTTCTGGTCGATCACGTACGCCACGCTCGAGCGCAGCATCAGCGCGTCCGGCGTATCGTGCAGACCGAACGCCTGACCGACGGTCGGCTGGCGCGGCTCGTACGCGACGCGACGCATGACCGAACGGTGCCGGCCGTTCGCCGTAAACGTTGCGCGCTTGCGTTTGACACCGGCACGCGGCACGTCTTCAACTGTGGCAGCGGTTTTCACGGCGTCGTCCTTGCCGGCTTTTGCCGCACGGTTCGACACCTTTTCGGCGGCTGCCGCCTGCGCCGGCTTTTTGGCGGTTTTGGCGTGTTTGGAGGTTTTTGTGGTTGCAGCAGGCGTCGCCGCAAAAGTGCTGACAGGCGCAGCAAACGCCGCTGCTACGGCCAGCGAGACGGCCATCGACAGAGCGGTGCTGCGCGCCGCGCCGTGGAGCACTTTCAGCGACGAAAACATGTCGGTTTTCATGGGTGTTCGATAGGGAGCGGCGAGAGGTTTCCGCAAGTGTAGTAAAGCAACGAAAAATTAGCAATTTGAAGCACTTATGCGCGCTCCTTCAACTGGCTTCTTAGCTCCGATGGCCGAAATGCAACGACGAGCCGCGCTTCGATCGAAAAAATGATCGACGTCGGCTTGCGTCACCGTTGCTGCTGCCAGGCTCAAGCCAGTAGGTCCCTGCAGCATAACGGCAGTTTTGAGACAACCTTGATTCGGGGAAATACGGTAAAAGCAGTGGCGGCAATACTGCGCCTACTGCGCCGCGCCATGGAAGCCTTGCTAGCGGGCGACAGCTTATTAAACGCCTGACGAAAACCGCTAAAGCGCATTCGACTGCTATCGCTCCTTAACGTTCCGGGCCGCCTTGTGGTTTACATCGAATTCACCAGGATCGGGTTTTCAGGGGGCGGATGCCCGCGAGGGCGCTCGTGTCCGGCCCGCACCAAGGCCGGTGGCGGGAAAATCGTTTCCGGAATGAGCCGTTCACGGTGCCCTAATTTCGCACGGGCACCCGGTGCGGCGACCCGATCGTTCCGCGTCATATTAATGACATGCCTACTGCATAACCTATTGTTTTATCGGCATTTTCCTTGCATTGTGCGTCGCACAAAAAACGCTTGACATTCTTTGCGACCATCCTAAAATGGAAACCATTGTTGCGATGCACAATACGTCGCAGCCCTGGCGAACGAACAATCCGCGTATCGCCACCCACCCAATGCGGTCCGCACAGACCGACCGCAATCCAGGAGCGTAAACCATGACTCTGCTGACCCCTGAGCAATTCGCCGCAGCCCAGAAAGCCAACTTCGAAACCCTGTTCGGCCTGACGACCAAAGCATTTGAAGGCGTCGAAAAGCTGGTTGAGCTGAACCTGCAAGTTGTGAAGTCGACGCTCGCCGAAAGCCAGGAAAACACCCAACGCGCGCTGTCGGTGAAGGACGCGCAAGAACTGCTGGCACTGCAAGCGAGCCTCGCGCAGCCGGTAGCTGAGAAGGCGCTGTCATACGGCCGCCACGTGTACGAAATCGTTTCGGCAACGCAGGGCGAGTTCACCCGCGTCGCGGAAGCGCAATTCGAAGAGCAAAACCGCAAGGTTCAGGCTCTCGTTGAAAACGTCGCGAAAAACGCGCCGGCTGGTTCGGAAACCGCTGTCGCCGTCATGAAGTCGGCTATCACCGCGGCCAATACCACGTACGAAACGGTCCACAAGGCAACCCGCCAAGCCGTCGAAATCGCTGAAAGCAATTTCAATGCAGCTGCAACGGCCGCATCGAAGGCAGCTTCGCAAGCCGCCGCGCAAGCATCGCGCGCCGCCGCCAAGAAGGCGGTCTAAGCTTTACGCCCCACCACGCCTGGCTTTGTGACAGGCGTCGTCTTTCACGCCGGTTCAGCCGAGGCGCTGGGCTGGCGGTATCGCAAGCAACAGCGTCGTGCCGTTGCCGCATCCACGGTTTGATTGGCCGGACGCTCCGATACGTTGCAATGGCGTATCGTTTGCCCGGCCGTCACGCCGGGATTTTTTTGCCTGCATGCTGCCCCGCCGCACGAAGAGAAACGGCGCGCTCCAAAATGGAGCGCGCCGTTTTTGATTTGCCGTGCCGCTTGAGCACCTCGCTGCGCCTGCATGTCGCCATGCGCGCGCAGGAGGTAGCCTTACTTCTTCTTCACCGGCGGCAGATCGGTACAGACGCCTTCGTACAGCTCGGCCGCCATGCCGATCGATTCGCCGAGCGTCGGGTGCGGATGGATCGTCTTGCCGATATCCGTCGCGTCCGCGCCCATCTCGATGGCAAGACAGATTTCGCTGATCAGGTCACCCGCATTCAGACCGACGATACCGCCGCCGATCACGCGATGCGTCTGCTCATCGAACAGCAGCTTCGTGAAGCCTTCGTCGCGGCCGTTGGCGATCGCGCGGCCCGATGCGGCCCAAGGGAACACCGCCTTGCCGAACTTGACGCCTTCGGCCTTCAACTGGTCTTCCGTCTTGCCGGCCCACGCCACTTCCGGATCGGTGTAAGCCACCGACGGAATCTGCATCGCGTCGAAGTAAGCCTTCTCGCCATGCGCGGCTTCCGCCGCCACGTGGCCTTCGTGCACGGCCTTGTGCGCGAGCATCGGCTGTCCGACGATATCGCCGATCGCGAAGATATGCGGCACGTTCGTGCGCTGCTGCTTGTCGACTTCGATGAAGCCGCGATCGGTCACCGCGACGCCGGCCTTCTCCGCGCCGATCCGCTTGCCGTTCGGCGAGCGGCCCACCGCCACCAGCACGAGGTCGTAGCGTTGCGGCTCGGCCGGCGCCTTCTCGCCCTCGAACGACACGTAGATGCCGTCGTCCTTCGCTTCAGCCGCGGTGGTTTTGGTCTTCAGCATCACGTTCGCGAAACGGTTGCTGTTGTACTTTTCCCAGACCTTGACCAGATCACGGTCGGCGCCCGTCATCAGGCCTTCGAGCATTTCGACGACGTCGATCTGCGCGCCGAGCGTCGAGTACACCGTCGCCATTTCGAGACCGATGATGCCGCCGCCGATCACGAGCATGCGCTGCGGAATCTGACGCAGTTCGAGGGCGCCGGTCGAATCGACGACGCGCGGATCTTCCGGAATGAACGGCAGCTTCACCGCTTCCGACCCCGCGGCGATGATCGCCTGCTTGAACTTGACGACCTTTTTGCCGCCTTCGGTCTGCACTTCCACGTGATTCGGATCGACGAACGCGCCGGTACCGACCACCACTTCGACCTTGCGCGCCTTCGCCATGCCGGCGAGGCCGCTGGTCAGCTTCTTGACCACGCCGGACTTGAAATCGCGCAGCTTGTCGAGATCGATCTGCGGTTTGCCGAACGTGATGCCGTGCGCGGCAAGATCAGCCGCTTCGTCGATGACGAGCGCGGTATGCAGCAGCGCCTTCGACGGAATGCAGCCGACGTTCAGGCACACGCCGCCGAGCGTCGGATAACGCTCGACCAGCACGGTCTTCATGCCGAGGTCGGCGGAGCGGAACGCGGCCGAGTAGCCGCCGGGGCCCGAGCCGAGCACGAGCATGTCGCACTCGATGTCGGCGCTACCGGCATAGCTGCCGGCCTGCGGCGCCGGTGCCGCTGCCTTCGGTGCCGCAGCGGCAGGCGCGGGAGCTGCTTTCTCGGGCTCCTTCGCCGCCGGCGCGGCAGCGGCCGCGCCGCCCGCCGCTGCCTCGACGAGCGCGATCACCGTGCCCTGCGAAACCTTGTCGCCCGGCTTGATGCGCACTTCCTTGACGGTGCCGGCGGTATCGCTCGGCACTTCCATCGACGCCTTGTCGGACTCGAGCGTCAGGAGCGACTGCTCCTGCTCGATGACGTCACCCGGCTTGATGTTGACTTCGATGACGTCGACGTCCTTGAAGTCACCGATGTCCGGCACTTTTACTTCGACGAGACTCATAGTGTCCCCTTCTCATGTTGAGCGGTGATGAGCGGCGCGTTCCATGTGCACAGCGCACGAGAAACGCGCGAACGGCGCGACGCGGACCAGTCGAAACCATCCGCGCCCGCGCCGGCGGGCCTCACCAGCCGGTCAAAGAATCACACGCCGGAAATCGGCAAGAATCGAACCGAGGTAAGCGTTGAAGCGCGCGGCTTCCGCTCCGTCGATCACGCGATGGTCGTACGACAGCGACAGCGGCATGGTCAGGCGCGGCTCGAACTGCTTGCCGTCCCACACCGGCTTCATCGCGCTGCGCGACAGGCCGAGAATCGCGACTTCAGGCGCATTGATGATCGGCGTGAAATGCGTGCCGCCGATACCGCCCAGCGATGAGATCGAGAAGCAGCCGCCCTGCATCTGGTCCGGCTTCAGCTTGCCTTCGCGCGCGGCCTTCGACAGATCGGCCATTTCCTTTGCGATGTCGACGAGGCCCTTCTTGTCCGCGTCGCGAATCACCGGAACGACGAGGCCGTTCGGCGTGTCGGCAGCAAAACCGATGTGGTAGTACTGCTTGAACACCAGGTTGTCGCCGTCGAGGCTCGCGTTGAACGTCGGGAACTTCTTCAGGGCCGCCACGCACGCCTTGATCACGAATGCGAGCATCGTGAACTTGACGCCCGCCTTTTCGTGTTCCTTGTTCAGCTTCACGCGCAGCGCTTCGAGTTCGGTGATGTCCGCTTCGTCGTTGTTCGTGACGTGCGGGATCATGACCCAGTTGCGATGCAGGTTCGCGCCCGAGATCTTCTTGATGCGCGACAGCGGCTTCGGATCGACCGGGCCGAACTTCGTGAAGTCGATCTTCGGCCACGGCAGCAGATTCAGCTCGCCACCGCCCGCGGCCGGCGCGGCTGCACCGGCCGGCGCCGCGCGCTGACCCGTCATCACGCCCTTCACGAACGCGGTCACGTCGGCCTGCGTAATGCGGCCCTTCGGACCCGTGCCCCGCACCTCCGAGACGTCGACGCCGAGTTCGCGCGCGAACTTGCGCACCGACGGCGATGCATGGCTCGGATGGCGCGAGCCGCCCTCACCCGCCGGAATCAGCGGCGCCTGCGCGAGCGCGGACGGCGCGGCCGGTGCCGGAGCCGGCACGGTGGGCGCGTCGGACGGCTGCTCGACCGGTGCCTTGGCGGCCGGTGCCGGCGCGGGTGCCGCGGCAGCGCCGCCTTCCGCTTCCAGCACGACGATGACCGAGCCTTCCGACACGGTATCGCCAACCTTGACCTTCACTTCCTTGACGAGGCCGGCGGCCGAGCTCGGCACATCCATCGTCGCCTTGTCGGATTCCAGCGTGACGAGCGACTGTTCTTTCTCCACGCGATCGCCGACCTTCACCGCGATCTCGATCACGGGAACGTCTTTGTAGTCGCCGATGTCCGGCACCTTGATTTCCTGCACGCCGCCGCCTGCCGCAGCGGGAGCCGGAGCCGGCGCCGGCGCCGCAGCGGGAGCCGCCGCCGGAGCAGGAGCCGCAGCCGCAGCCGCAGCGGGAGCCGCCGCGCCAGCGCCTTCGGCGCTTTCCAACAGGATGATCAGCGTGCCTTCGGACACCGCATCGCCGACCTTGACTTTCACTTCCTTGACGACGCCGGCCACCGAGCTCGGCACGTCCATCGTTGCCTTGTCGGATTCCAGCGTCACGAGCGATTGCTCTTTCTCGACGGTGTCACCCGCCTTCACCAGCACGTCGATCACAGGGACGTCCTTGTAATCGCCGATGTCCGGCACCTTGACTTCGATCGCTTGACTCATTGTTAGTGTCTCCTGGGCCGCACACGCCGCCTGCCCCTCGCGACGAGGAGCAGACGCGTGCGCCATGGCACACGGGCGATGCCTTAGACGGTCATCGGGTTGGGTTTGGCGGGATCAAGGTTGTACTTCTTCAGCGCGTCGGCGACCACCTTGCGTTCGATCGTGCCTTCGTCCGCCAGCGCGTTGAGCGCGGCGACCGTGACCCAGTAGCGATCGACTTCGAAGAAGTGACGCAGCTTCTCACGCGTGTCCGAACGGCCATAGCCGTCGGTGCCCAGCACGACGAACCTCTGCGGCACGAACGCGCGGATCTGCTCGGTCAGCGCGCGCACGTAGTCGGTCGATGCGATGACCGGACCGCGCGCATCCTTGAGCAGCTTCTCGACGTGCGACAGCTTCTTCTCTTCGGTCGGATGCAGCATATTCCAGCGCTGCACTTCGTGGCCTTCGCGCGCGAGCTCGGTGAAGCTCGGTACGCTCCACAGGTCGGCGTTGACGCCCCAGTCGTTCTTCAGCAGGTCGGCTGCGGCGATCACTTCGTTGAAGATCGTGCCCGCGCCCATCAGCTGCACGTGCGGCGCCTTCGTGCTGGCCTCGGCTTTGCGGAACGAGTACATGCCCTTGATGATGTCCGCGGCGACGCTCTCGCCTTGCGGGATCGCGGGGTGCTCGTAGTTCTCGTTCATCACCGTGATGTAGTAGTACACATCTTCCTGCTCGGCGACCATGCGGCGCAGGCCGTCCTGCATGATGACCGCGAGTTCGTAGCCGAACGTCGGGTCGTAGCTGATGCAGTTCGGCACCGAGGCGGCCCACAGCAGCGAATGGCCATCTTCGTGCTGCAGACCTTCGCCGTTCAGCGTCGTGCGGCCCGCGGTGCCGCCCAGCAGGAAGCCGCGCGAGCGCATGTCGCCCGCCGCCCATGCGAGGTCGCCGATGCGCTGGAAGCCGAACATCGAGTAGAAGATGTAGAACGGAATCATGATCTCGCCGTGCGTCGAGTACGACGTCGCGGCTGCGATCCAGTCGGCCATGCCGCCGGCTTCGTTGATGCCCTCCTGCAGGATCTGACCGGTCTCCGACTCACGGTAGAACATCAGCTGGTCGGAATCTTCCGGCACGTACTTCTGGCCGTCCTGATTCCAGATACCGATCTGACGGAACAGCCCCTCCATGCCGAACGTACGGGACTCGTCCGGCACGATCGGCACGACGCGTTTGCCGAGCGCCTTGTCCTTCAGCAGGATGTTCAGGATCCGCACGAACGCCATCGTCGTGGAGATCTCGCGGCCTTCGCCCGTGCCCTTCAACAGCGGCTCGAATGCCGACAGTTCCGGCACCGGCAGCGACTCGGCCTTCTGACGACGCGCCGGCAGATAGCCGCCCAGGTCCATACGCCGCTGGCGCATGTACTCGAGTTCCTTCGAGCCTTCCTCGAACGTCAGGTACGGCACGTCGACGATCTGTTCGTCGGTGATCGGCAGACGGAACTGGTCGCGGAATTTCTTCAGCTGCTCCACCTGCATCTTCTTCTGCTGGTGGGTGATGTTCATCGCCTGGCCGGCTTCGCCCATGCCGTAGCCCTTGATCGTCTTCGCGAGGATGACGGTCGGCTGGCCCTTTGAATTCGACGCCTCCGCGAACGCTGCGTAGATCTTGTGCGGATCATGGCCGCCGCGGTTCAGATTCCAGATGTCGTCGTCGGACCAGTCGGCGACCAGCGCCTTGAGCTCCGGCGTGTTGAAGAAGTGCTCGCGCACGAAGGCGCCCGACTCTGATTTGTACGTCTGGTATTCGCCGTCGACCACTTCCATCATGCGGCGCATCAGCACGCCCGACTTGTCGCGCGCGAACAGTGCATCCCAGCGGCTGCCCCAGATGACCTTGATGACGTTCCAGCCCGCGCCGCGGAATTCGCTTTCGAGTTCCTGGATGATCTTGCCGTTGCCGCGCACCGGACCGTCGAGACGCTGCAGGTTGCAGTTGATCACGAACACGAGGTTGTCCAGACGCTCGCGGCCGGCCATGCCGATCGCGCCGAGCGATTCCGGCTCGTCGGTCTCGCCGTCGCCGAGGAAGGCCCAGACCTTGCGGCCCTCGGTCTTCGCGATGCCGCGCGCCTGCAGGTACTTCATAAAGCGCGCCTGGTAGATCGCCATGATCGGGCCGAGGCCCATCGACACGGTCGGGAATTGCCAGAAGTCCGGCATCAGCCATGGGTGCGGATACGACGAGATGCCCTCGCCGCCGACTTCCTGGCGGAAATTGTCGAGCTGCTTCTCGGTCAGGCGGCCGAGCAGGAACGCGCGCGCGTAGACGCCCGGCGACGAGTGGCCCTGCACGAACACGAGATCACCGCCGTGCTCGGCCGACGGCGCGTGCCAGAAATGGTTGTAGCCGACGTCGTACAGCGTGGCGGCCGATGCGAACGACGCGATATGGCCGCCGACGTTGGTTTCCTTGCCTGCGCGCAGCACCATCGCCATGGCGTTCCAGCGCGTGTACGAGCGGATGCGGTGCTCGACGTCCTGGTCGCCGGGGTTCTTGGCCTGGCGCGCGACCGGAATCGTGTTGATGTACGGGGTGTTGGCCGAGAACGGCAGATGCTCGCCGTGCACGCGTGCGAACTCGATCTGCTTTTCGATCAGGTAGTGGGCACGGTCAGGGCCTACAGCAGAAATCACGCCATCCAGCGCTTCCAGCCATTCGCCGGTTTCCTGGGGATCGTCGTCTTTATCGGCGGCGACATACTTCATGACTTCGTCGGGTACAGCGGACATGCTCGTCTCCTGGGAATGGGGAACGCACTTTGAACAGACATCGCGGACGCAGGATAGGCCGCGGCAGCACCGGCCGATTGTAATAATGGTCCCGACCTCTGCGCAATCAAATTTTCAAATTACGAGATCAATTCTCATAATGCGGAAAATTGCTGCAACGCAACCTGGTTTGACTGCCGATCGACTGATCCGTCGGCTAGTTTGCGCCGATTAACCGCACATTCCGTGCTTTTTTGCGTCATTTGTCGGGGACGTGCTGAGCTACAATGCCACGCATGTTGACCGAACGGCTCTTCTCTCGCTCGGCGCGCACCGCTGGTTCGCCGGCGGATTCGTCGCCGTCCTCCCGCTGGCACCACGGCCCCTGGTGGTCCAATTCCTATTTGCTGACGCCGCTCCTGTCGATCCTGGTGTTCCTGGTCGTCATGAGCCTGATTCTGTGGAGTCTGAACCGGCGCGAGCAGCAACAGCAGGAAGACACGCTTTACCGCAACGTCGCGTGGGCGCAGCAGCAGATTCGCCTGTCCATGACGGGCGCCCAGGAGCAGATCCAGGCGCTCGCACGCGACCTCGCCACCGGCCATGCCGACGAGCATTCTTTCCAGGTGACCACTGCGGACATCATGCAGGGGCATCCTGAGATCCTCTACATGAACTGGTACACGGCGCAGCAGCAGCCGCGCTGGCCCAACGCCGCGCCGCCGGTGCTCGGCCAGCGGCTCGCGCGTCCCAATGACGCGCAGATGGACGAAGCGGTCAGAGCCGGTTTCGCCGAGGCGCGCAACACACGCCGCCAGGTGTACTCGCCGCTCATCTACGACGACCTCGGCAACGGCTTCATCACGCTGCAGACGCCGATCTTCCGCGATCGCGATTTCCTCGGCACGATCGCGGCGGTCTTCTCGGTGGAAGGCATTCTGAAGCGCGACATCCCGCCGGAGCTGTCGGCGAAGTACAAGATCTCGATCATCGACGTCAACAACCGCGAGTTGACCACCACCTCGACTCGCCCGCGCCTGCCGCGCGACATGTTCTACGACCTGCCGCTCGACCCGCCGGGCCAGGGCATCTCGGTGCGCGTGTACGCGTTCCCGCAGATCACCAACTTCACGAACAACACGCTGGTGTGGCTGGTGGCCGGCCTCTCCTGCTTCGTGCTGTGGAGTCTGTGGAGCTTGTGGAAGCACACGCGCCAGCGCTTCGAAGCGCAACAGGCGCTCTACGCGGAAGCGTTCTTCCGCCGCGCCATGGAAAACTCGGTGCTGATCGGCATGCGCGTGCTCGACATGCACGGCCGCATCACGCACGTGAACCCGGCGTTTTGCCGGATGACCGGCTGGGACGAAAGCGACCTCGTCGGCAAGAGCGCACCGTTCGCTTACTGGCCGCGCGACGCGTACCCCGAAATGCAGCGCCAGCTCGACATGACACTGCGCGGCAAGGCGCCCTCGTCCGGTTTCGAATTGCGCGTGCGGCGCAAGGACGGCTCCACGTTCCACGCCCGGCTCTACGTGTCGCCGCTGATCGACAGCTCGGGCCGCCAGACCGGCTGGATGTCGTCGATGACCGACATCACCGAGCCCAAGCGCGCGCGCGAAGAGCTCGCCGCCGCCCACGAACGCTTCACGACCGTGCTCGAAAGCCTCGATGCCGCCGTGTCCGTGCTCGCCGCCGATGAAGCCGAGCTGCTGTTCGCCAACCGCTACTACCGGCACCTGTTCGGCATCCGCCCGGATGGTCACCTGGAGCTCGCGGGCGGCGGCTTTGACGCCTCGCAGGCGTCGTCCGATTCGATCGACATGGTCGACACCTTTGTCGGCCTGCCCGCCGCCGCGCTGACCGAAAGCACGGCCGACGCGCAGGAAATCTACATTGCGGGCATCCAGAAGTGGTTCGAGGTCCGGCGCCAGTACATCCAGTGGGTCGACGGCCATCTCGCGCAGATGCAGATCGCGACCGACATCACGACCCGCAAGCGCGCGCAGGAGCTGGCGCGCCAACAGGACGAGAAGCTTCAATTCACGAGCCGATTGATGACGATGGGCGAAATGGCCTCGTCGCTCGCGCATGAGCTGAATCAGCCGCTCGCCGCGATCAATAACTATTGCTCAGGAACCGTCGCACTGGTTAAATCCGGTCGGACGACGCCCGACAATCTGCTGCCGGTGCTCGAAAAAACCGCGCAACAGGCGGTGCGCGCCGGCATGATCATCAAGCGCATCCGCGAGTTCGTGAAGCGCAGCGAGCCGAAGCGCCAGGCCACGCGCGTCGCGGATATCGTTGCGGACGCGGTGGGCCTCGCCGAAATCGAGGCGAGAAAGCGCCGGATTCGCATCGTCACCGACTTGCGCTCGCGGCTGCCGGTAATCTACGTCGACCCGGTGCTGATCGAGCAGGTGCTCGTGAACCTGCTGAAGAACGGCGTCGAGGCGATGGCCGAAGCGCGCCCGAACGCGGTCGATCCGGTGATCCGGGTGGTCGTGCGGCTGGAGAGCGGCTTCGTGTGCATCAGCGTCGTCGACCAGGGGCCGGGCGTCGATGAAGCAACCGCCGAGCGTCTGTTTGAACCGTTTTACAGCACCAAGTCCGATGGCATGGGCATGGGGCTGAACATTTGCCGTTCGATCATCGAATCGCATCGCGGCCGTCTGTGGGTGGTCAATAACGTCGAATCCGACGGCCACGTCACCGGCGCCACGTTCCATTGCAGTCTGCCTATTGGGGAGCCTGACGGCCCGAGCAACAGTGGGTCCGAGGCGCCGACACCACAAACCGTTACGGGAGAGCTATGAACAGCCCAGTCACCACTCAGGAAACCGTCTTTGTCGTCGATGACGACGAGGCCGTGCGAGATTCGCTGCGTTGGCTGCTGGAGGCGAACGGCTATCGCGTCCAGTGCTTCTCCAGCGCCGAGCAGTTCATCGACGCATGGCAGCCGCATCAGCACCCGGGCCAGATCGCTTGTCTGATCCTCGACGTGCGGATGTCGGGCATGAGCGGGCTCGAGCTGCAGGAACGCCTGATCGCCGACAACGCGTCGCTGCCGATCATCTTCGTGACGGGCCACGGCGACGTGCCAATGGCGGTGTCGACGATGAAAAAAGGCGCGATGGACTTCATCGAGAAGCCGTTCGACGAAGCCGAGCTGCGCAAGCTCGTCGAGCGCATGCTCGACAAGGCGCGCAGTGAAAGCACCAGCGTGCAACAGCAGCGCGCCGCGGCCGAGCGCCTCGGCAAGCTGACCGCGCGCGAGCATCAGGTGCTCGAGCGGATCATCGCGGGCCGCCTGAACAAGCAGATCGCCGACGACCTCGGCATCAGCATCAAGACGGTCGAAGCGCATCGCGCGAACATCATGGAAAAGCTCAACGTCAACACGGTCGCCGATCTGCTGCGACTCGCGCTGTCGAACAAGCCGCAAACGACGCAGTAACCGCCGCACACACGGCCCATCGCTTGAAACGGGCCGTTGCGTCGTTACATGGCTGGTCTGCGACGGCCGGACCGACGATGGCTCCGGCGCGCGACTGGCCTGTCTCACCGGCCGCGTGCGCTTGCCCGCCGTCACGCGCCCCCACGCCTCACGTTCTGTACGCTCCTCTGCGCCTGGCGGCCGCCCCAGAGCCACTGCGAAAGGCCGCCCCCGCGCCGTATAATGTTGGACTTCGCAGCGGCATCTCGCCCGGCCCGGCAGCGCCCCCGTCGCTGCGCGACCGGGCTGCGTCGACAAGCCGAAGCACATCGTCGCGCGCTGATCGCGCGAGCGCTTCGCCCGTCGGCCAAACCGCCCGCCCGACCTGATCGCCACGATCCCAACCTCGACCCAACGTTCGACCGACCATGACTGCCAAACTGATCGACGGCCTCGCCCTCTCCCAGACCCTGCGCGCCGACGTCGCCGCGCGCGCCGCCGCCCTGACCGCCCGCGGCCATCAGCCGGGCCTCGCCGTGATTCTGGTCGGCGACAATCCGGCCAGCGAAGTCTATGTGCGCAATAAGGTGAAGGCCTGCCGCGACAACGGCCTCGGCTCGTCGTTCGACCGCTATCCGGCCGACCTGCCCGAAGCCGACCTGCTCGCGCGCATCGACGAGCTGAACCGCGATCCGGCTATCCACGGCATTCTCGTGCAACTGCCGCTGCCGAAGCACATCGACAGCCACAAGGTGATCGAGGCGATCGCGCCCGAGAAAGACGTGGACGGCTTTCACGTTGCCAATGCGGGCGCGCTGATGACCGGCCAGCCGCTGTTCCGTCCGTGCACGCCGTACGGCGTGATGAAAATGTTCGAGGCCTACGGCATCGATCTGAAGGGCGCGAACGCGGTGGTGATCGGCCGCTCGAACATCGTCGGCAAGCCGATGGCGCTGCTGCTGCTCGAAGCGGGCGCGACCGTCACGATCTGCCACAGCAAGACGCGCGACCTGGCCGCACACACGCGCAACGCGGACGTCGTGGTCGCCGCGACCGGCCTGCGCAACATCCTGACCGCGGACATGGTGAAGCCGGGCGCGACCGTGATCGACGTCGGCATGAATCGCGACGACGCCGGCAAGCTGTGCGGCGATGTCGACTTCGCGGGCGTCAAGGAAGTGGCTGGCCATATCACGCCGGTACCGGGTGGCGTCGGCCCGATGACGATCACGATGCTGCTCGTCAACACGATCGAGGCGGCCGAACGCGAGGCGGATGCGGCGAAGGCGTAATCGCCAGACGCTGAGTGAGAGGCGGAGCGAGGCGACTCGTCCGTCTCGTTTGTCCTGTCATCGCGCGTTCGCCTGTTTCTCTCGCTGCCACCCTCATTGCCGCGCCGCCGGAATTCGCGGCTCGCACCCCGCCCCAACGCGCCCCGCGCACCGCAACATCTGTTAATTTGTCAGCCGATGGATTGGAATCGGCGCGTCCCGCCCCAATAATGTCCGTATCCGGTGCCGCCACGCACCGGGCGTCGCGCAACACATCGCGAGACGATACGCGCACCCGCCGCACCGCCCCCTTCACCCGCGTCAGACAGGAAGCCTTATGTCCACTACCGCCACGCCTCAAGACAACCCGCTCCTCGATTTTTCCGATCTGCCGCGCTTTGGCGACATCCGCCCCGAACACGTGACGCCCGCCCTCGACGTATTGCTCGCCGATGCCACGGCCGCGGTCGAGCGCGCTGCGCTGCCGGTCACGCCCGCGTCCTGGGCTGACGTCGTCGAACCGGTCGAGCGCGCCACCGAGCCGCTGTCGCGCGCGTGGAGCGTGATCGGCCATCTGAACGCCGTCGCCGATACGCCAGAGTTGCGCGCCGTGTACGGCGAAAACCTGCCGCGCGTGACCGAGTTCTGGTCGAGCGTCGGCCAGAATCTCGCGCTCTACGAGAAGTACAAAGCACTGAACGCGAGCGACGAATTTGAATCGCTGAGCGGCGAGCGCAAGAAGATCCTCAGCAACGCGCTGCGCGACTTCCGCCTGTCCGGCGCCGAATTGCCGGAAGACCAGAAGCCGCATTTCGCCGAATTGCAGGAACGCCAGGCGGCGTTGTCGAAAGCGTTCTCGGATCACGTGCTCGATGCGACCAACGCGTATGCGTACGTCGTCGACGCGGGCAACGAAGCGCAACTGGCGGGTCTGCCCGAAGACGTGATCGCGGCCGCGAAGGAAGCCGCCGAGCGCGACGGCAAGACCGGCTACAAGTTCACGCTGCACTTCCCCTCGTATTTCCCCGTGATGCAGTACTCGGAAAACCGTCCGATGCGCGAAGCGATGTATCGCGCGTACGTGACGCGCGCGTCCGAGCTCGGTGCGCAATACGGCAACGGCAAGCCCGAGTGGGACAACACGCAGGTGCTCGCCGACGAACTGAAGCTGCGCGCCGAAGAAGCGCAGATGCTCGGCTTTGGCAACTTCGCCGAAGTGTCGCTCGCGCCGAAAATGGCCGAGTCACCGGCGCAGGTGATGGCCTTCCTCGAAGACCTCGCGAGGCGCGCGCGTCCGCACGCGGAACAGGACTGGAAAGAGCTGCGTGAATTCGCCGCGACCGAGCTCGGCATGACCGACATGCAGCAGTGGGACATGACCTTTGCCTCGGAGCGTCTGCGTCAGAAGCGCTACTCGTTCTCGGAAAACGAAGTGAAGCAGTACTTCCCCGAGGACGCGGTGTTCAAGGGTCTGTTCAAGGTCACCGAGACGCTGTTCGGCGTGCGCATCCGCCGCGACGAAGCAGCCGTCTGGCATCCGGACGTGCGCTTTTTCCGGGTCGAGAATCAGGACGGCGGCCTCGTCGCACAGTTCTATCTCGACCTCTATGCGCGCGAAGGCAAACGCGGCGGCGCCTGGATGGACGACGCGCGCGGCCGTCACAAACTCGCGCACGGCGCCGTGCAAACGCCGGTCGCCTATCTGACGTGCAATTTCTCGGCGCCGGTCGGCGGCAAGCCCGCCTGCTTCACGCACGACGAAGTGATCACGCTGTTCCATGAGTTCGGCCACGGTCTGCATCACATGCTCACACGCGTCGATGAACTTGGGGTATCGGGCATCAACGGCGTCGAATGGGATGCCGTCGAACTGCCGTCGCAGTTCATGGAGAACTTCTGCTGGGAATGGGACGTGCTGTCCGACATGACCTCGCACGTCGATACCGCGAAGCCGCTGCCGCGCGAGCTGTTCGACAAGATGCTCGCCGCGAAGAACTTCCAGAGCGGCATAGGCACGCTGCGACAGATCGTGTTCTCGATGTTCGACATGCAACTGCACACGGGCTTCGACGCGAACGGCGCGAAGAGCGCCAACGAACTCGCGCGCGAGATCAACGAGCGCTTCCACGTCGTGCCGCAAGCGTCGTTCTCGCGTTGGCCGAATACGTTCAGCCATATTTTCGCGGGCGGTTACGCGGCCGGCTACTACAGCTACAAGTGGGCGGAAGTGCTGTCTGCCGACGCGTATGCGGCATTCGAGGAAGCCGCGCAAGCCGAGGGCAGCGTGCTCGACCAGACGACCGGCATGCGTTATCGGCGCGAGATCCTCGAAGTGGGCGGCAGCCGTCCGGCGATGGAATCGTTCAAGGCGTTCCGCGGCCGCGAGCCGAATATCGATGCGCTGCTGCGGCACAACGGCATGGCGCCGGGCGCCGCTCACTGAGCAATTCAAGCGTCGCAACGATCGCTTGATGCCAATAAAAAACCGGCGGTCCGCGCAAGCGGATCGCCGGTTTTTCATTCATGCGCGAAATACCTCGCTACGCGCGATACAGCTTGAAGTCGATCTGCTCGGGCCGCCCTTCGAGCGATAACGACGCTCGCGCGGCCGGCGCGCGACTCACCACCCTGCCCCGGCTCACGACCGCAAGCCGCGCGGCGCGCAGACGGATCGCCTCGACTTCGTCGCGCGCATCGAGCACGACGAGATTGGCCGCGCATCCGGGCGCGATGCCGTAGCCTTCCAGACCGAGAATGCGCGCCGCGTTCACCGTCACCGCATCGAAACACGCGTGCATGCCGTCGACGCTCGTCATCTGCGCCACATGCAGGCCCATTTGCGCGACTTCGAGCATGTCGGCCGAACCCAGGCTGTACCACGGGTCCATCACGCAGTCGTGGCCGAATGCGACCGTGATGCCCGCTGCCAGCATGTCCGGGACGCGCGTCATGCCGCGCCGTTTCGGGTACGTATCGCTGCGGCCTTGCAGCGTGATGTTGATGAGCGGATTCGCGATCGCCGCGACGCCAGACTCGCGCATCAGCGGCAGCAGCTTGCTGACGTAGTAGTTGTCCATCGAATGCATCGACGTCAGATGCGAACCGGTGACGCGTCCGTGCAAGCCGAGCCGGTGCGTCTCAGCCGCGAGCGTTTCGATGTGGCGCGACAGCGGATCGTCCGATTCGTCGCAATGCATGTCGACGCGCAGGCCCTGCTCGGCCGCGTACTCGCACAGCATGCGCACCGACTGCGCGCCGTCGGCCATCGTGCGCTCGAAATGCGGAATGCCGCCGACCACGTCGACGCCCATGCCGATCGCGCGTTTCAGATTGTCGAACGCACCGGCGCTGCGCAGCAGACCGTCCTGTGGAAAAGCGACCAGTTGCAGATCGAGATACGGCGCGACGCGGCGCTTCACTTCGAGCAACGCCTCGACCGCAAGCAGACGCGGATCGCACACGTCGACGTGGCTGCGGATCGCGAGCAGGCCACGCGCGACGGCCCAGTCGCAATACTGCATCGCACGTTCGATCAACGCTTGCTGCGTGAGCTCGGGCTTCAGCTCGCCCCATAACGCGATGCCTTCGAGCAGCGTGCCCGACGCGTTCACGCGGGGCAATCCGTACGACAGCGTCGCGTCCATATGGAAATGCGGGTCGACGAACGGCGGCGAGACGAGCGAGCCGGCCGCGTCGATTTCGTCGCGCGCGCTCGCGGTCAGGTTCGGCTCGACGGCAACGATGCGTCCCGCTTCGATGCCGATATCGACAGGCTGCCGGTGAGGCGGGCTCGGCTGCGAGTTCAGCCGAGTAGCGCTGCGCGGCAGCATCGCGCGGCGGATGATCAGATCCATGTATCGCTCCCGTTGTTCGCGTTCGGACTCGCTACGATTCTATCGGCGCCAGAAAAATGCGGGCGCTTGTTGGGAATAGCGTTGCCGCTGCGTACCGGCGCGCACGGGGCAATCCGTACCGGCAGCGAGCGATGCGACGCGCCTATACTCGCCATTTCGGCCCTGCATCGACGGAGCGCTCAGATGAAAACGATCGGCGTGATCGGCGGAATGAGCTGGGAGTCATCCAGCGAGTATTACCGGTTGCTGAACCGCCACGCGAAGGCGCGGCTCGGCGGCCATCACAATGCGCGCAGCCTGTTGCTGAGCGTCGATTTCGCGTCGATCGAGGCGAACCAGCGTGCCGGCGACTGGCACGCGCTCGGCGAACAGATGGCCGCCGCCGCGCGCCAGCTCGAACGCGGCGGGGCCGATCTCGTGATTCTCGCGACGAACACGATGCATCGCGTGTGCGATTCGATCGAGCGGGCGATCACGGTACCGTTCCTGCATATCGCCGATCCAACCGGCGCCGCGCTGCGCGCGGCGGGCATCGAACGGGTGGGCCTGCTCGGCACGCGCTATACGATGGAGCAGACGTTCTATACAGGCCGGCTACGCGAGCGCTATGGGCTCGAGACGCTCGTGCCCGATGACGAGGAGCGCGCGGACGTGCATCGCATCATTTACGACGAGCTCTGTCACGGTAACGTGGACGACGCGTCGCGCAAGGTCTATCAACGCGTGATCGAACATCTGGCCGCGCGCGGCGCGCAGGCGGTGATACTCGGTTGCACGGAGATCACGCTGCTGATCAAGCCGGAAGATTCGGTGCTGCCTGTGTTCGATACCACCGCGTTGCATGCGCAAGCGGCGGTGGAGTGGGCGATTGGGGAACAGGACGATGAGCTCGAGGGCTCGATCACGCGCGAATCGTCGTGAGGGTGTTGACGCGCACACATACGCGGCCAGCGCCAAAAGCAAGACGACGCGCTGAAAGTCAAAAAGCCCGCAAGGCTTGCGCGTTGCGGGCTTTCAACAATGCTTTGGTTGCGGGGGTAGGATTTGAACCTACGACCTTCGGGTTATGAGCCCGACGAGCTGCCAGACTGCTCCACCCCGCGTCAGAGAAAAAAGATTATATAAGGTCCGTGGAGAAACGTCAAACACCTGCGCGGAACATTACTCAAACGACGTCGCCGCGAGGCGAATGTCGCGTCACGCGCTCGGGCTAGCGTGACGATCAATCCCGCTTCCCTGGCGTTACTGTCTCGGCATGTGAACGGCGTGGCCCCCGCTATAATCGCCCTTGCTCTCATCACGCACGCATCGGATATTTTCGTGAAAATCGCCACCTGGAACGTCAACTCCCTCAAAGTCCGCCAGCAACACGTGATCGATTGGCTCGCCAGCAGCGGCGCCGACGTGCTGTGCCTGCAGGAACTGAAGCTCCCCGACGAAAAATTCCCGCGCGCAGAGCTCGAGGCAGTCGGCTATCGCAGCTGGTACGCTGGCCAGAAAACCTATAACGGTGTCGGCATTCTGGTGCGCGAGGGTTTGAACGTCGACGAAAGCAGCATCGTGCGCAACATCCCCGGTTTCGAGGATGTGCAGCAACGCGTGATTGCGGCGACCGTCGACGGCGTGCGCATCATCTCCGCGTATTTCCCGAACGGCCAGGCGCCCGGCACCGACAAGTTCGCGTACAAGCTGCGCTGGCTCGACGCGCTGCACGACTGGCTCGCAACCGAGATGAAGACGCATCCGAAGCTCGCGTTGCTCGGCGACTACAACATCGCGCCGGAGGATCGCGACGTACACGATCCGAAAGCGTGGGAAGGTCAGAATCTCGTGTCGCCCGAGGAACGCGCGGCATTCGTGCGGCTCATCGGCCTCGGTCTGCTCGACGCGTTTCGCCAGTTCGAGCAGCAGGAAAAGATCTATTCGTGGTGGGATTACCGGATGTTGGCGTTCCGTCGCAACGCGGGGCTGCGCATCGATCACATCCTGCTGTCGAAAGCGCTCTCCGACATTTGCACCGCCTGCGACATCGACAAGGTGCCGCGCAAATGGGATCAGCCGTCGGATCACGCACCGGTGTTCGCGCAACTGGGTTGATCCAGCGTGCAACGAGCAAGCCAGGCAGCGCTGTCTGGCTCGCCGTGTTGCTTTATACGCCGCCCAGCACGCCCCACAAGAACCCGAACACCATCGCATCATGCTCGGCCTGCTCCAACTCATCGGAGCCGCCGTGCCCGCCTTCCGTATTCTCCCGATACCACACGTTCTGCGCGCCCAGCGCCTGCATGCGCGCGGCCATCTTGCGCGCGTGGCCGGGATGCACGCGATCGTCGGCGGTCGATGTCGTGAATAGCACTGGCGGATACGCGACGCCCGCCGCGAGGTTGTGATACGGCGAATACGCGGCAAGCGAGCGCGCTTCGTCGGGCTCGTCGGGGTCGCCATACTCGTCGATCCACGATGCACCCGCATGCAGCAGATGATAGCGGCTCATGTCGAGCAACGGCACCTCGCACACGACCGCGCCGAACAGTTCCGGCCGCTGCACCATGCAGGCAGCCACCAGCAGCCCGCCGTTGCTGCCGCCCTGAATGCCGAGCTGTGCGGCGCTCGTCAGGCCGGTCGCGATCAGCGCTTCGGCGACCGCGATAAAGTCATCGAACGCGCGCTGGCGATGCTCGCCCTGCGCCGCCGTGTGCCAGCGCGTGCCGAACTCGCCGCCGCCGCGGATATGCGCGACCACGTACACGCCGCCGCGTTCGAGCCAGCCGATGCCCTGCCCCGTCAGATAGCTCGGCAGCAGCGGAATCGCGAAGCCGCCGTAGCCGCTCAGCAGACATGGAAGCGTCGGCCTTGCATCGGCCGGCGAGGACGGCGCCTGCTTCGGCCCGATCACCGTGTACGGCACGCGCGTGCCATCGGCCGACACTGCGTGCCCGCGTGTCACGGCCAAACGCGCCGCGTCGAACTGAACCGGCCAACGGTCGAGCAACTCCCATTCGCCAGGCTCGTCGCGCGCGAGATCGGAGAGCCAGTACGCGGGCGGTTGCAGATAGTCGTCGGTATCGACGAACACTTCGTCGTTCAGCGTCGACTCGACCGGCGAGACCTCGATCTGCGCATCGCCCTGCGACGCGAACACGCGCTCGCGCCACTGCCACGCGCCGTCCTCGCGCTGCGACGGCGTCCAGATCAGCGTCTTGCTGCGTACGTCGTCGAGATACGCCACGATCAGATGATGGCGCGTATGCGACCACTCGCACGCCGACGTGAGCGGCGTCGGCGTGAAGAGCGGCGTCACGTCGCGCTCGCCGCGCAGAAACGCGTCCTCGCGAATCGCGAGCAGCGCGCCGCCCGGATAATGCGTCTGCCTGCCGTCCCATTCGCATTCCCAGTCGAGCCGCGGCTCGAGCAACAGCCAGCCCTGCCACGCACCCACCGCGACGTGCGAGGGCACATCGTAGCGATGCCAAGCGTCGCTGCCGCCGTCGAGGTAATACGTGTGCGAATCGAAAAAGTCGACGCTGCTCGTCACCGTATGCCGGCGATCGAGCGGATCATAATGCGCCTCCACGCCGATGTCGTCGAACTCGCCGCGAAACACGACGGGTGCATCGGCGAGTGCTGTGCCGCGCGTCCAGCGCCGCACGTCGCGCGGATAGCCGGAGCGCGTCAGCGTCTTGCGGCCATTGTCCCAGCCGACGTACACCGTCTCGCGATCGATCCACGACACCGTGTGCTTGCCCGCCTTCGCGATCGCGAAGCCGTCGTCGATGAAACGCCGGGCATCGAGATCGAACTCGCGCACGACGAGCGCGTCCGAGCCGCCCGGCGACATCGTGATCAGCGCGCGGTCACCGTCCGGATAAAGAATGTCGAGATCGACGCACACCCACGGTGTGCCTTCGGCCGCGCCGAGCGCGTCGAAGTCGAGCAGGTTCTGCCACACCGGCGCGCCGCCGCGCCATGCGGCCCACGCGGTGCGCCGCCAGATGCCGCGCGGATTGCGCTCGTCCTGCCACAGATCGTAGGCCCAATCCTTCCACCGATCGGGAATCACCGGACGCTCGCGCGGTAGATAGGCGTCGGCGAGCCGGCGCCTGAGCGTATCGAACGACTCGCCGCTGCACCACGCGGCGCATGTGCGCGCATTCTGCGCGGCGACCCATGCGAGCGCGTCAGCGTCGTCGAGCGCTTCGAGCGACAGGAAGGGATCGGGAGAAAGCGGCCACTCGAACGCGGTGGGAGAGGCGGAAGAAGCAGGCATCGTCGGCTGTCGGATCGGATCAGCGTTGATTATGCCTTGTGCGCGGTGTTTGCCCGTTCGGTGCGAGACTCGATCCGGAAACGACAACGGCGGCCGGAGCCGCCCTCGCCTGCGCTGCGCGAATCGCTCGACACCAGCGCGTCACGGCTCCAGGTTGAGCTCCTGAATCTTGCGCGTAATCGTGTTGCGGCCGATGCCAAGCCGCTCTGCTGCCTCGACCTTGCGGCCGCGCGTGAAGTCGAGCGCCTCGCGGATCACGGCTGCCTCGAAACGGCGCGCCAGTTCGTCCATCACGTCAGCCGCGTTCTCGCGCAGCATGCGCGCGACTTCGGTGCGCAAGCCGCCTTCCCACGCGCTCAGTGCGTTCGCCACCGTCACACCGGCCGCGTTAGACGCATGCAACAACGTGCCGCCACCCGCGAATCCTGCGCTGGCCGGCGCGGCGCCATCCACGGTCGCGCCGGCCGCGGCATCGCCCGCGCCGACCTGCGCGGGACCGAGATCGGGCGGCAGATCCTTGATCTCGATCGTCTGCGCAGGCGCCATCACGGTGAGCCAGTTCGCGAGATTTTCCAGTTGCCGCACGTTGCCCGGAAACGGCAGCGCCGCGAGGTACGCGAGCGCCTGTTCGGACACGCGCTTCGGTTCGACACCGAGATCGCGCGCACTCTTCTGCAGGAAGTGTCGCGTGAGCAGCGGTATATCCTCGCTGCGCTCGCGCAGCGCGGGCAAGCGCAGACGGATCACGTTGAGACGGTGATACAGGTCTTCGCGAAACAGCCCCTGGCGCACGCGCGTTTCGAGATTCTGGTGCGTCGCCGCGATCACGCGCACGTTCGCCCGCAACGGATTGTGGCCGCCCACGCGATAGAACTGCCCGTCCGACAGCACGCGCAACAGACGCGTCTGCAGATCGAACGGCATGTCGCCGATTTCATCGAGAAAGAGCGTGCCGTTTTCGGCCTGCTCGAAGCGGCCCTGGCGCATCGCCTGCGCGCCGGTAAAGGCGCCGCGCTCGTGACCGAACAGCTCGGACTCCAGCAGATCCTTCGGAATCGCGGCCGTGTTCAGTGCGATGAAGGGACCGTTCGCGCGTGGGCTATGTCGGTGCAACGCACGCGCGACCAGTTCCTTCCCGGTGCCTGATTCGCCGGTAATGAGCACGGTGGCCGCCGAATGCGACAGACGGCCGATCGCACGAAACATGTCCTGCATCGCCGGCGCCTGGCCGAGCATCTCGGGCGCTTCGGCGACGCGCTCGTCCCACGTCTGCTCACCGCGCATACTTTCGTCAACCGCGCGGCGAATCAGTTCGACCGCCTTGTCGACGTCGAACGGCTTCGCGAGATACTCGAACGCGCCGCCCTGGAATGCGGCGACCGCGCTATCGAGATCCGAAAACGCGGTCATGATGATGACCGGCAGCCCCGGCAGCTTGTCGTGTACCGTCTGCAGCAGTTCGAGCCCGGAGCCGCCGGGCATGCGGATATCGGAGACCAGCACCTGCGGGCTGTCGTGATCGAGCGCGGCCGACGCTTCGCGCACATTCGCGAAGCTGCGCGTCGCAAAGTTCTCGCGCGCCAGCGCTTTCTCGAGCACCCAGCGAATCGATTGATCGTCGTCTACTATCCAGATCGGCTTCATAAAGGTCGGTCAGAAGTCTTGAAATACGTGTGGTATCTAACTGTCGAGCGGTAGCAGAATCTGAAACTCGGTATGGCCCGGCCGGCTGTCCACCTCGATCAGGCCATCATGCTGCTGCACGAAGGTCTGCGCGAGCGTGAGACCTAGACCGCTGCCGTCCTCGCGCCCCGACACGAGGGGATAGAAAATGCGGTCACGAATCTCTTCGGGAATGCCTGGGCCGTTGTCGATGATATGCAAGTCCAGTGCCAGCTTGCACAGGCGTTTTGAAATCGTGACCTTGCGCGCAACGCGCGTGCGCAACTCGATGCGCGCGTCGCCCTGCGAGATCCGCTCGCGCAAGGCCTCGGCCGCATTGCGCACGATGTTCAGCAGCGCCTGGATCAGCTGTTCCTTGTCGCCGCGCAGGTCCGGCACGCTGACGTCGTAGTCGCGCTCGATCGTCAGACCGCGCGGAAACTCAGCGAGAATCACCTGACGCACGCGCTCGCACACCTCGTGAATGTTCACATCGCCGACGATATGCGGATGCCGGTGCGGTTCGAGCAAACGGTCGACCAGCGTCTGCAGCCGGTCCGATTCCTTGATGATGACCTGGGTGTACTCGCGCAACTCGTCGCGCTGACGCTCGCCGAGTTCGAACTCCAGCAACTGCGCGGCACCGCGAATGCCGCCTAGCGGATTCTTGATCTCGTGCGCGAGGTTACGGATCAGATGCTTGTTGACCGCCGTCAGATCGTTGATGCGCTCCTCGCGGTCGGTGCGCAGATGCCGTTCGTTCTCGAACAGTTCGAGCAGCACGTAGTCCTGTGCGCTTTCAAGAAAGCCGACGATCGCATGCACATGCAGCGGCTCGTGGCCAGGACGCTCCAGCACGGCGTCCAGATGCGTCGCGTGAAAACGGTGCGCGGCGATCGCGGTAATCGTCGCGATCAGTTCGTCCGCGTTCGAGAAGATGTCCGGCCACGCCATCTGCGTCAATTGCCGGCGCGACATCTCGAGCATCGACTCCGCCGACGGATTCGCAAACGCGACGCGCAGCGTGCGCTTTTCGAGCACCAACACGACGGTCGGCAGCGTCTCGAAGCCCGGCAGCAACCCGGAGCTCACGAGCTGCGCGTCGTCCGACAGCGTCTGTTCGTGTCCTTTCCTTGCCTTGATCAGATTTTTCAGAACCATCTTGCAGTCTGGCCGGTGAGAGATGGTGATAAATCAGGAGTGCTGCTTTTTTATGCTTCTTCGAATTGCAGATTGCCCGCGCGCGGCCGGCCGTGCGTACGGCCTAACGAAAAAGGGACGGCGCCGCCGTCCCTTCGTGACCGATCGCGAGCGTCGGGCAAAGCGCTTCGCCGGATAAAGGGCAAAGCGCCATGGCCGCTTACAGCGAGTAGTACATTTCGAATTCGATCGGGTGCACCGACTGACGATAACGTTGCAGTTCCGTCGTCTTCAGTTCGATGTACGCGTCGAGCATCGAATCCGTGAACACGCCACCGCGCGTCAGGAATTCGCGGTCCGCGTCGAGCGCGTCGAGCGCCTGATCGAGGCCTGCGCACACGGTCGGGATCTTTGCATCCTCTTCAGGCGGCAGGTCGTACAGGTTCTTGTCGGCGGCTTCGCCCGGGTGAATCTTGTTCTGCACGCCGTCCAGACCCGCCATCATCAGCGCGGAGAAGCACAGGTACGGATTCGCCAGCGGATCCGGGAAGCGGGTTTCGATACGGCGGCCCTTCGGGTTCGACACGTGCGGAATACGGATCGATGCCGAACGGTTGCGAGCCGAGTAAGCCAGCTTCACCGGTGCTTCGAAGTGCGGCACGAGACGCTTGTACGAGTTCGTACCCGGGTTCGTGATCGCGTTCAGCGCGCGAGCGTGCTTGATGATGCCGCCGATGTAGAACAGCGCGAATTCCGACAGACCTGCGTAGCCGTTGCCCGCGAACAGGTTCTGGCCGTCCTTCCAGATCGACTGGTGAACGTGCATGCCCGAACCGTTGTCGCCAACGACCGGCTTCGGCATGAACGTCGCCGTCTTGCCGTACGTGTGCGCGACGTTGTGGATGATGTACTTCATCTGCTGCAGCCAGTCAGCACGCTGCACGAGCGTCGAGAACTTGGTGCCGATTTCGTTCTGGCCCTGGCCCGCCACTTCGTGGTGGTGCACTTCGACCGGGATGCCGATCTGCTCGAGCAGCAGACACATTTCCGAGCGGATGTCCTGGAACGTGTCGACCGGCGCGACCGGGAAGTAGCCGCCCTTCGTGCCCGGACGGTGGCCGGTGTTGCCGCCTTCGAATTCCTTCGCCGACGACCACGGTGCTTCTTCCGAACCGATCTTGATGAAGCAGCCCGACTGGTCCGTGTTCCACTGGACCGAATCGAAAATGAAGAATTCCGGTTCCGGACCGAAGTATGCGGTATCGCCGAGGCCCGAGCTCTTCAGGTACGCTTCGGCGCGCTTCGCGAGCGAGCGCGGGTCGCGCTCGTAGCCCTTGCCGTCAGCCGGTTCGACGACGTCGCAAGTCAGCACGAGGGTCGACTCTTCGTAGAACGGGTCGATGAAGGCCGTGTTCGCGTCCGGGACCAGCAACATGTCCGATGCCTCGATGCCCTTCCAGCCGGCAATCGACGAACCGTCAAACGCATGGCCGCTTTCGAACTTGTCTTCATCGAATGCCGACACCGGCACCGAAACGTGTTGCTCTTTGCCGCGCGTGTCGGTGAAACGGAAGTCGACAAACTTGACGTCTTCGTCCTTGACGAGTTGAATGACGTCGGCCACGGATTTACTCATAACCTATCTCCTGATTAATAAATTCGGCGGATTTCAGCCGCCGCCCAATCTAGCTGACCCGTCCCGGCGCGTCCACCTATGCGGCGTCGCAAAGCGAAAATTCTGCCGGAGCAAATCGATCGGCACCGATAAAGCAGATAGTGTGCCATCTCTGAGGCCGGCAGGCGCCGATCCGGCGCACACCGTTGCTGCGCTTATCTTCGCGGACCACGCGCACGGTGTGGACGGGTGGGCGAACAAATGTCCGCACATTGTAAAGCACCAGTTTTGTGCATTCACCGCTTTGGAAATCACTGCACTTTCCATTTTGGTGCAAACGGGACAAAATGCACCACCTTTGCGCATCGAGGTCTGAGGCATGTCCGCCGACTGGCCGGCGTCGTCCAGTCTACACACATCTGCGCAGCGCCTGCCGCGCTAAAATGATCATTTGGTCCGAAGGAGACTGACGCTCATGAGTAAGCTCGAACAGCTTTACGCGCAGGCGGACGCCCGCCGCACCGAGAACCAGCTGCCCTACGCGGGCGCGTTGTCGCCGGCCGAGGCGTTTGAACTGCTCCAGCTCGATCCCCGCACGCGTCTCGTCGACGTGCGTACCCGCGCCGAACTCGACTGGGTCGGCCGTCCAGTGGTCGGCGACGGACAATACGCGCACGTTGAATGGACGCGCTATCCGGGCGCGGTGCCCAATCAGGAATTCGTGCAGCAACTCGCGCAGGTGGCGACGCCCGACACGCCGGTCCTGTTTCTGTGCCGCAGTGCCGCGCGCTCGAAGCTCGCTGCGATCGCCGCGACCCAAGCCGGGTTCACGAAAGCGTATGACCTGCTGGAAGGCTTCGAAGGCGACAAGGACAGCCAGGGGCATCGCAAGACCGTGTCGGGATGGTGTTTCCGCGGCTTGCCGTGGATCGGCGCTTGATGCCGGGAACGCACTGCCCGCGCAAGCGGAAGCCCGTGGAGCACGGCTGAAGCAAGCTAATCAGAATAGGACGCGCCGACCATCCATTGATCGTATCGTCGGCGCAGGGGTGACACTTCGATGTCGCGGCCCCCTGCAGCCGGGCTACTTCCATTGAGCACTCAGCTTCGCGGCTTGCCCGCGGCCGCCGCTGCTATCGCTGCTTCAGGCTCGACGATATCGCCACCGAGCAGATGCACTCCCTCGCGCAGCTTCACGAACGCCGCGGCGACGGCTTCCGGCTCCCCCTTCACGCCGAGATCGATGTGATGCCGCGCATACACGCCGCCGCGCTCCGCATCGCCGACACTCGGCAGACTGAATACCCGCACGCCCGGGAAATCGTGCTCGATTTTTTCCATCAGCGGCGTCACGCGCGACTCCGGCAATTCGAACACCAGCAGTGATTTTTCAGCGTGCGGTATCGAGTGATGCAGATGCGCGTACTGCGTATCGAGCACCCATTCGATCATCGGCCAGGCCATCACCGGGAAACCCGGTACGAAATGGTGCTGGCGGATCGAAAAGCCCGGAATCTTGTTATAGCCGTTCGGAATGATTTCGGCGCCCTGCGGGTACGTGCCCATATTCAGGCGATGCCGGTTTTCGGGCGAGTTCAGATCGAGCGGCGTCGGCGCGTTCGCCGGATACATGTCGCGGATGCGCTCCTGAATCAACTTCGCGGCCTGCGGATGCAACTCGAGCGGCACGCCGAGCGCGGCCGCCGCGCACTGGCGCGTGTGGTCATCCGGAGTCGCGCCGATGCCGCCCGTCGAGAAGACGATGTCGCCCGACGCGAAGGTGCGCCGCAGCGTCGCCGTGATGCGCTCAGGATCGTCGCCGATATACTCCGCCCAGCCGAGCGACAGCCCGCGCGCGCCGAGCAATTCGATGACCTTCGGCAGATGCTTGTCGACGCGTCTGCCCGACAGGATTTCATCGCCGATGATGATGACGCCAAATGCCATTGCCGCCTCGTTCGTTGGATCAATAGGGAACCGGCGCGACCTCACGCGCGCCGCCGGGCGCTTCCGCCCGCATACGCTGTAGCGCGCGCAGGCAGTAGTAGCCGAACCATAGCGCCGAGAACACGAGAATGAGCGCGTAAATCCAGATCGTCACCGTCGTGATCACCGGGAAAAGCACGATCAGCCATACCGACGACGCCCACAGCAGCGTCGGCACCGAACCCAGCAGGCCGCTCACGATGCCAATCGCCAGCAGCGGCAGCCGATGGCGCCGCACGAGTTCGCGCCGTTCGTCACGCGTCGCATGCAACGCGAGCGCGTCGTAGGTCATCACGCGATACGTGAGCCAGCCCCACAAAAGCGGCGGAATCAGCGCGAAGAACGGTGGCACGAGCCACAGCGGTAGTGTGACGATCAGCAGCACGAGACACAGCAGCGTGGCCCATAGCGCCTGCCCGAGGCTACCGTACCACGTTCCGCCGCGCCGCATTTCGAGCTCGGCGAACTGGCGCGTAGCGAGAAAGCGGATCACAGCCGGCATCGACAGCATGGCGATCAGCAGCAGCACCGTGACGACGATCAGCGGGATCGCCAACGCGATCACGATGAATGGCGCGATGACCGCGTGCAGCGCCGAAAAACCGAGCCGGTCGAACAGATGGTAAAGCGTGGCGGTGAATGACCAGTCGTCGAGCCAGGTGCGGGTCGCGCCGGTCAGCGTCTGCCAGAAGAACCACAGGAGCACGCCCCAGCCGACGGTGGCGACGATAAAAGGTTTGAAGGTGAGCCAGAGCATGCGCGGATGCAACGCGCTTGCGAGCGCGCGCCCGAACGAGCGCAACAGATCATTCATGCGAGCCAGTGCCTGCGAACGAAACGATGGAACGGAAATCACGCTGCGCGCCGACCAGGCATGCTGGACCACTGCTGCGTGCGTGCGAACGTGCACAGCATAAACCAGAGGACGCGCCGCCGGCAGAAGTGGGCGGCGCGGCAGAGCGCGTGCTCGGACGGACTCGGAATGGACTCAAACGGCGGCGGTGTCGTTGCCGCGTGCGCGGCGGTTCGGCACGAGGCGCTGCGCGATCCGGACGAACGCGAACCAGTGCTGTGCCCAGAAGCCCTCGCCATAGCGGCGGCCTGCGAGCTGATCGCTGATACCGGTCGGCTCCATCTCGCGGCTCCACGACACGCTGCGAAACAGCATGTCCCACCACGGGAACAGCACGCCGAAATTGCAGCCGTACTTGAGCCCTTCATGCCCATAGCCGATTGCGTGGTGACGGCGGTGAAAGGTCGGGCTGACGAGCAACCGCTCGCCGAGCCAGCCGTAGTACACGCGAATATTCGCGTGCTGCACACTTTGCGCAAGGTTCGCGATCGCAACCAGCACGACGAATTGCGACGGCTGCACACCGATGACAAGCGCGATGACCGCGAAAAACGACGCCTGCAGCAGGTCGTCGAGCAGATGGTTACGATCGTCGGACCACAGCGACATCTGCCGCTGACTATGGTGTACCGCATGCAGCTCCCACCACACGCCGATACGGTGCTGCCAGCGGTGATACCAGTAGGCGGCAAAATCGAGCACGAGCAGATACATGACGAACGTGACGAGCGGCTGCGAGGTGACGCCGGGCCACAGATTGTCGAAGTTGAGGTTCGCAATGCCGTGCAGCCGCAACCAGCCTTGCACGCTGTCGAAGAACGGCTGGAGCGCAAAGAAAAAGAACAGATTCAGAATGCCGAGCTTGGCGATCCACGTATACAGCACGTCGACGCGCACCGCCTTACGGCTCGCCCATCGCTCGACCGGGCGCAGCGCCTCGAGCGGCCGCAGGATCGCGTACATCGCCAGCACCTCGAGCACACCGACGATGACCCAGTACAGGCTGTCGTAGGTGTCCTCGTCGTAGTCCATCAGGTTGAAACGGAACAGCAGCGGCTGCACCACGTCGATGTACAGCCATGTCTGCACGGCGGAAACGACGCTGTCGAGTGACGAGAAAATCAGATGGAACATGATGCTGGCCTGGTTACTTCATCCTTGATGGTTCACTCGGGTGCCCTTGCCCTGTCGTCCTCAGGCACCGTTCGGCGCAGTGACCGGCGCGCGATCGAAGAAATAGATGCCGTGCGGCGAGCGGCCCACCGCAATCGTCTGGATCAGCTTGTGCGTATTGAGGTCGATGACGCCGATGTGCTTCGCGAAGCGGAAGGTCACCCACAGATAGCGTTTGTCGGCGGACAGTTCCATGTCATCCGGTCCTGGCATCAGGCCGGTGATGTCGCCAACGTTGGTGAGCGTGTCTTCGTCGATGATGCTGATCGTGCTAGCCACCCGGTTCGACACCGCGACATGCTTGCCGTCGGCGAGCGAGCGGAAGTTGTGTGCGCCCTGGCCTGTGTGAATCGTCTTGACGAGCTTCTGGTTGCGCCAGTCGACTACGGCGACATAGTCCTCACCAGTCATGCCGACGAGCAGGTACTTTTCGCCCGGCGTCATCCACAGACCCGCGGGCACCTTGCCGACCTTCATCTTCCATTTGACGGTTTGCGTGGGCAGGTCGATCGCGGCGAGCTCACCCGATACCTGCAGCGTGACGAACACGGTCTTGCTGTCGTTCGAAAAAGCCATGTGGCTCGGCATTACCGCGAGCGGCAGCCGCGCGGCCAGCGTCATCTGGTTTTTCTGTCCGTCGTAGTGATAGACGTCGAGGCGGTCCAGCCGCAGACCTGTCGTGACGAGCCACTTGCGATCCGGCGAAAAACCGATTTGATAGGGATCTTCGATGTTCTCGATCCAGCGCTGCACTTGACCCGTTTTTGGATCGACGAACATCAGATTGTTCGACACCGAATTGGCGACGATCAGCGAAGAGTTGTCCGGCGTGGCCATCAGATGATGCGGCTCCTTGCCCGTGGGCACGGTGCCGACGACCTGGCGGCTATTTTCGTCGATCAGACTCAGCGTGGCTTCGCCGGAGTTCAGCACGATCACGTCGTTGGCGTGCGCCGCCGGAGAAAAAAAGCCTGCGGCGGCAGCCAGCACCGCCGTCGCGGCGAACGTGGCAGTCAAGCCGGGAAGAAAAAATTTACGCATGAAAACTCGCTTCGGAGAATAGCCGTGATTGTAGAACGTTTGCCGCCCCGAGCGGTTGACGCAAGTCACCGTGCGACGACGGGAAATTGGGGGGCGCGGTGAAGCATTGCGGCGCGGGGGATGGTTCGTCTCCCGCGGCCAGTTCATGCTCCCTGCGTACGTTTTGGAATCAGGAATCAATCTGCTCTCCGTCTCAGTATCAATCAGGCACCTGTCACCCTTAAAATCGCACGGATCGCCACCCGGGAAAATAAGAATATTCCTTTTTCCTTATCAATAAAAATCCATCCGTATTAATATATTTTTTAGCCCGATTGAATTTCGGAGTTCTCTGATATCTGAATAAGGCCCCGCGACTGGAAAATTCATCTTACGCGCCGCCCATCAGCGTCTGCTCCCCGAAATTCGGCCATAGAGCGCTGAGGTCGGCACGTGTTCGACCCAATAACGCGAGCCTCAATATCGACTGGCGTTTTTGCATTTTAAATATCTCGAGCCCATGCCGACAATAACATCTCGTTAATATCGGATTACGCGCTGCGCACCACCACAATAATGCGGAGGCCTTTTAATTGACGAACAAAAATATATCTCTCATTTCCCGTGCGGTCCGAAGCGCGGCGAGCGTTTCTATAGCGGCGGCCCTCTACGTCACGGAAGCGAGCGGCGCCGGGTTCGATTCCATTGAGCTAGGTACGGCCAGCGCGCCCGGCGACGTCGCGGTCGCAATAGGTGCAGAGGCCACGGCCAGCGGCAACTCATCGTTGGCGGCCGGCTGGCAGGCGAATGCGCAAAACGACGGCGCGATCGCGGTAGGCGTGAACGCCTCGGCCCAAGGCGACGGCGCCGTCACCATAGGAGCCTCCTCTTCCGCGCAAGGCGAAGGCGCGAGCGCCTTCGGGTCGTTTGCGAGTGCCCAGGCGCAACGCGCAACCGCAATCGGCCTGAACGCAGCGGCGCTCGGCCTCGACTCCGTTGCAACGGGCTCCGGTTCAATCGCGGCAAACCCGGCCGCCTCTGCGTTCGGCTCTCTGTCCACGGCGACCAGCGTCGGATCGACCGCACTCGGTTATCTCGCGCAAGCCGGCGGCACCAGTGCCCTTGCCGCCGGAGCATGGGCCTCGGCGCTCTCGGACGCGAGCGTCGCGCTTGGCAGTAATGCCCTCGTCAGCGGCCTCGGCGCCATCGCACTCGGCGCGGCCGCACAGGCGAGCGGCGCCTACGCGAGCGCAATCGGTTTTGGCGCCACGGCCGCGGGCGCCGGGGCGATCGCGCTTGGAAACGACGCGAACGCGAGCGCCGGCAATAGCGTTGCCTTGGGCGCCAATTCGAGCACCACGGCCGATCTCGCGCAAAGCGCGTTTGCACCCGCGGGAACGGGCGTCACGCCGATTGCGGCCGCCACCCCGACCGGCGAAGTTTCGCTCGGCTCGGCGAATAACGAGCGTCGCATGACGAACGTCGCCGCGGGCGCGGCGCCCACCGACGCCGTCAACGTAAGCCAGTTGAGCGCCGTCGACGGAAAGGTCGATGCACTTGCTCAAAGCGGCGCGCTGCACTACTTCAGCGCCTACGATCCGGTCGACGGCTCCAACGACGCGCTCGCCGACGGCACACACGCGCTCGCCGCGGGCAGCAACGCCAGCGCGACGGGCACCGGCACAACGGCGTTCGGCACGAACGCCAGCGCGAACGGCACGGGTTCGACCGCGATCGGCGCGGGCGCCGTCGCAGCCGCCGAAAGCGCGCTGTCGATTGGTTACAACGCGAGCGCGCTAGCGGCGAACTCCGTCGCGCTTGGCCAAGGCTCGATTGCCGACCGCGCGGGCACCGTGTCGGTCGGTTCAGCAGGCAACGAGCGCCAGATTACCAACGTCGCGGCCGGCACCGCCGACACCGACGCGGTCAACGTCGCGCAGTTGAAAGCCTTGAGCGACCAGAGCAGCGCGACTGCAGCGAAGCTCGACGGAGCGCTCATGTACGACACGAACGCGGACGGCAGCATCAACTGGAATAGCGTGACGCTCGGTGGCGATTCAACGGACGGCACCGTCATCCATAACGTCGCGGACGGCGTGCTGGCCTCCGACGCGGTCAACCTCGGCCAGTTGAATGCGGCGCTCGAGGGCGCAATCAATAACGCGGCGATCGGCTCGCCGAGCGCGTTGGTCAACGCGGCAGGCGATAGCGCGACCGAAAGCGCGCAAGCCTCGGGCTCGCACGCAATCGCGGCTGGAGCGAACGCGCAGGCGAGCGGCGCAAACGCCATTGCCACCGGAGCGAATGCCATCGCCAGCGGCAACAACGCTACGGCGCTTGGCGCCGCAGCCAGCGCGAGCGCCGACAACTCGGTAGCGTTGGGCCAAGGCTCAGTCGCAGAGCGCGCGAACACCGTATCGGTCGGCACGGCAGGCCAGGAGCGCCAGATCACCAACGTCGCGGCCGGCGTGCGAGGCACCGATGCGGTCAACGTCAATCAGTTGCAGCAAAGCGTGAGTGGCGCGATCAGCGAGGCAAATCGCTATACCGATGACCAGATCCGCTCGGCCCGCCGGGATAGCTATGGCGGCACCGCAGCGGCGCTCGCGATGGCCGGCTTGCCGCAAGCGGTCCTGCCGGGACACGGCATGGTCGCCATGGGAGGCGGCACGTACGGCGGACAATCGGCGCTAGCGATCAGCGTGTCGCAGTTATCGGACACCGGCAAGTGGATCTACAAAGTCCAGGGCAGCACTGATTCTCGCGGGCAGTTCGGCGCATCGATCGGAGCGGGGATGCATTGGTGACATCAGTTCGAACGCCATGACTCTAGCGCTGCATCGACTCCCACACCTTGTGCAGGCGCTTGACCGAAACCGGCATCGGGGTGCGCAACTCCTGGGCGAACAGCGAGATGCGCAACTCCTCGAGCAGCCAGCGGAATTCCGCAAGCCGCGGATCCATTACACCGCCGCGCTGGGAGAGCGCGCGCTGATAGTGCTGCTGCAACGGCTGGAATTCCGCGAACTGCCGCGCGTCGCGTGTGGGGTCCGCTCGCAGCTTGTCGATGCGCAGCGCCATCCCCTTCAAATATCGGGGGAAATGCGCGAGTTGCGCATATGGAGTATCGACGACAAAACGCTTGCCGATCAGCGCGTCAAGCTGGTTCTGCAGATCGGCGTGTGCGGCCGCGAAGGGCTTGGCCTGCAGGAGCTTCTTCGTGAGACTCGCATACTCGCCGAGAATCTGCCCGACCAGCCGCGAGATTTCCTGTGCGAGCAGCGTAAGACGGCTTCGCCCTTCGTCGCGTCGGGTGTGAAAGCTCGCATCGTCGTCGGGCAGCGGATCTTGCAGACACGCGCGGTCGAGCGCGGTGTCGATCAGCTGATCGCGCAGTTCTTCCTGCGTGCCGCGCGGCATGAACTGCATGGCCATTTCGCGCAGGCCGGGCAGATTCTTCTCCAGATACTTGATCGGCTCCTTCAACTGCAGCGCGAAAAGTCGACGCAAGCCCGCGCGATGAATCCGCGCGGCCTCTTCCGGCGAATCGAACACCTCGACATCACAATGCGTGCCACGATCCACCAGCGCGGGATAGCCGAACAGCGTCTGACCGCCGCGGCGAATTTCGAGCAGCTCGGGCAGCTTGCCGAAATTCCACGTGCTCAAGTTTTCATACAGTGCGGTGGCCGCGGCGCCATCCGGCGCAGAGGGCGGCGCAGCAGAGGCCGCGCCCTTGCCGCGCAGCGCCCCACTCGCAGCCAAACTCGCGGACTGCGCGCGCGTCGCGACACCGCCGCCGCCCGCATCGGCCAAGGCGGCGCCGGCCGCGCCCGAGACGAGCTTCTGAAAATGCTGCTGCGCCTGCGCGCCGAGCTCGGAGCGCAGTTGCGACAGATTGCGCCCCATCGCGAGCTGCCGCCCATGTTCGTCGATGACCTTGAAGTTCATGAACAGATGTGCGGGCAGCGTCTCGAGCTTGAAGTCGGACTGCTTCATCGCAACCTGCGTCTGTTCGCGCACGTCGGCGATCAACGCCTCCAGCAAGCCGCCTGCCCCAAACCGCTCTGCGCTGTGCCGCTCGGCGAAGCCCGCCGCATAGTCGGGCAGCGGCACGCAATGGCGGCGCAGTTTTTGCGGCAGCGACTTCAGCAGCAGTTGCGCCTTCTCCTTCAGCATGCCGGGCACGAGCCACTCGCAACGCCGCGCGTCGGCCTGGTTCAGCGCGAACAGTGGCACCGCGAGCGTCACGCCGTCGCGCGGCGCGCCCGGCTCGAAGTGATAGGTCAGCGCCATCTCGATGCCGGCCATCGTCAACCGCTTCGGGAACAGATCGGTCGTGACACCCGCTGCCTCGTGCCGCATCAGATCGTCGCGCGACAGATACAGGAGCCGCAGCTTGTCCTCCGCCTGGCCGCTCTTTTTGACCTCGTCGCGATACCACCGCTCGAACGACGCGCCCGTATAGATGCCGTCCGGCAGCGCCTGATCGTAGAACGCAAAGATCAATTCGTCGTCGACCAGCACGTCCTGGCGGCGCGACTTGTGCTCGATCTGCTCGATGTCGGCAAGCAGCTTGCGGTTGTGCGCGAAAAACGCGAGCTTCGTGTCGAACTCGCCTTCAACGAGCGCACCGCGAATAAACAGCTCGCGCGCGCGCGCCGGGTCCTGCTTGCCGAACACGACACGCCGCCGGTGATAGATCGGCAGGCCGTACAGCATCGCCCGTTCGAACGCGGACACCTGCGCCGCGCGCTTTTCCCAATGGGGCTCGGACAGCGATTTCTTCAGCAGATGCGCGCCGACCTTCTCGACCCACTCGGGCTCTATTTTTGCGATACACCGTGCGTAAAGCCGGCTCGTTTCGACGAGTTCGGCGGCCATCACCCACTTGCCCGCCTTCTTCACGAGCGCCGACCCCGGCCACAAATAGAACTTGATGCCGCGCGCGCCGAGATAGTACGGCTCATCGTCGGCTTTCAGGCCGATGTTGCCGAGCAGACCAGTGAGCAGCGCAAGATGGATCTGCTCGAACGTCGCCTCCGCTTCATTCAGCCGCCAGCCGTGCTCACGCACCACCGTCAGCAGTTGCGAGTGAACGTCGCGCCATTCACGCAGCCGCAGTTGCGACAGGAAGTTCTTGCGGCACTCGTCCTGCAGCTGCCGGTTCGATTTCTTGTGCGCAATCGCTTCATCGAACCAGTTCCAGATCTTCAGCCACTGCAGGAATTCGGAGCGCTCGTCGGCGAACCGGCGATGCGCCTGGTCGGCTTGCTCCTGCGCTTCGATCGGGCGATCGCGGGGGTCCTGCACGGACAGCGCGCTCGCGATGATCAGCACTTCCTTCAGCGCCTGCTGCTCGCGCGCGGCGAGAATCATGCGGCCGATTCGCGGATCGAGCGGAAGGCGCGCGAGTTCGCGGCCGAGCGGCGTCAGGCGGTTGTCGTCGTCGACCGCGCCGAGTTCGTTGAGCAGCTGGTAGCCGTCGGAAATCGCGCGGCCCGGCGGCGGTTCGATAAACGGGAACGTTTCGATCGCCGTCAGATGCAGCGACTTCATGCGCAGAATCACCGACGCGAGCGACGAGCGCAGGATTTCCGGATCGGTGAAGCGTGTGCGACCCTGGAAGTCGCTTTCCTCGTACAGGCGAATGCAGATGCCATCGGCCACCCGGCCGCAACGTCCGGCGCGCTGGTTCGCGGCCGCCTGCGAAATCGACTCGACTTGCAGTTGTTCGACCTTGTTGCGATACGAGTAGCGCTTCACGCGCGCGAGGCCGGTGTCGACCACGTAGCGAATGCCGGGTACCGTCAGCGAAGTTTCGGCGACGTTGGTCGCGAGCACGATGCGCCGCGCGTTCGACGCGCGAAACACGCGCTCCTGCTCGGCGGCCGAGAGCCGCGCGAACAGCGGCAGGATCTCCGTATGTGGCGGGTGATGTTTGCGCAGCGCCTCGGCGGCGTCGCGAATCTCGCGCTCGCCGGGCAGGAACACCAGTACGTCGCCGGGGCCTTCGCGGCACAGCTCGTCGACGGCGTCGACGATCGCTTCCATCAGATCGCGATCAGTCTCGCGCTGCGTCTTCGGGCGCTCGCGGCCAGACGACGCGGCGCCCGAGGTGCCTTGCGCCGCCTTGATCGCCGGGCTGTCCTCGACGACCGGACGGTAACGCACCTCGACCGGATACAGGCGCCCGCTCACTTCGATCACCGGGGCGGGCTTGTCGTCGCTGCCGAAATGACGCGCAAAACGATCGGCGTCGATCGTCGCCGAGGTCACGATCAGCTTCAGGTCGGGGCGCTTCGGGAGAATCTCCTTCAGGTAGCCGAGCAGAAAATCGATGTTCAGGCTGCGCTCGTGCGCTTCGTCGATGATCAGCGTGTCATACGCCTTCAGGAGCGGATCGGTCTGCGTTTCGGCCAGCAGAATGCCGTCGGTCATCAGCTTGACCGATGCGCCCGGCGCGAGGTTGTCGTTGAAGCGCACCTTGTAGCCGACCACTTCGCCGAAGGGCGTGCCGAGTTCCTCGGCGATGCGGCGTCCGGTCGCCGACGCGGCGATCCGGCGTGGCTGCGTATGGCCGATCAAGCCCTTGCCGCCGGCACCGGGACCACGGCCGAGCGCAAGGCAGATTTTTGGCAGCTGCGTGGTCTTTCCGGAGCCGGTTTCGCCCGACACGATCACCACCTGATTCGCCGCGATCGCCCGCGCAATCTCGTCGCGGCGAGCGGACACCGGAAGCGCTTCGGGGAACGTGATCGGTGGAATCGGATTTGGCTCGATCACCCGCGACGGTCGCGCCTCGCGCGGCGCGCGAGGCGCCTTGCGCGGCTCGCCGGATTGCGTGTCGCGCGAAGTGTGACGTTGCTCGCCGGCCGGCGCCGGTTTCTCGTTCGCCCCAGCGGGACTTTTGGGTACATTCGACATGGGGGCGCATTATAATCCCCGGCATGAATTCCCAAACCGACCTCGTCCCCGCGCCCGCGAGCGTTCCGGCCCCCACCGACTCGCCGGAGACCCTCGCCCAGCACGCGCAATTCGTCGACTGGATGCGTTCAGTCGCACCGTATATCCACGCGTTCCGCAACAAGACGTTCGTCGTCGGTTTCGGCGGCGAAGTGGTGCATCAGGGGTTGCTGAATGCGCTGGTGTCGGACATCGCGCTGCTGCAGGCAATGGGCATCCAGATCGTGCTCGTGCACGGCTCGCGCCCGCAGGTCGAGGAGCAGATGAGCCTGCACGGCGTCGAATCGGAGTTTTCGCACGGCATGCGCATCACCGACGCGCGGGCACTGGAGTCCGCGAAGGAAGCGGCCGGCGAAGTGCGTCTCGACATCGAGGCCGCGATCAGCCAGGGCTTGCCGAACACGCCCATGGCGCACGCGCACATCAGCGTCGTGTCGGGCAACTTCGTCACGGCGCGCCCGGTCGGCATTCTGGACGGCGTCGACTTCCAGCACACGGGCCTCGTGCGCAAGATCGACGCGGATTCGATCCGCCACTCACTCGCGAGCCGCAAGCTGGTGCTGCTGTCGCCGCTCGGCTTCTCGCCCACCGGCGAGGCATTCAATCTGTCGATGGAAGACGTCGCCTCGGCCGCGGCAATCGCGCTGCGCGCCGACAAGATCGTGTTCCTGACCGAAACACCGGGCCTGATGGAAGCCGGCGAAAGCGGCGCCGAACTGATCCGCGAACTGTCGCTCGACGACGCGTACAAGTTGCACGAAAGCGGCGAAGTCATCGGCGACGCCGGGTTTTACCTCAAGCATTCGATCCGCGCCTGCCGCGGCGGCGTGCCGCGCGCGCACATCATCCCGTACGCGCTCGACGGCAGCCTGCTGCTCGAACTGTTCCTGCACGATGGCGTCGGCACGATGATCTCGTACGAGAACCTCGAAAGCCTGCGCGAAGCCACGCCGGACGACGTCGGCGGCATTCTCGCGCTGATCGAGCCGCTCGAAGCGGACGGTACGCTGGTGCGGCGCGGCCGTCACCAGATCGAGCGCGACATCGACCATTTCTCGGTGATCGAGCACGACGGCGTGCTGTTCGGCTGCGCGGCACTCTATCCGTATTCGCAGGAGCGCATCGGTGAAATGGCGTGCCTGACGGTCGCGCCCGAAGCGCAAGGCACCGGCGACGGCGAGCGCCTGCTCAAGCGCATCGAGCAGCGCGCGCGGGCGCGCGGCCTCACGCGCATCTTCGTGCTCACCACGCGCACCGAACACTGGTTCCTCAAGCGCGGCTTCGTCAAGGCAACGGTCGACGACCTGCCCGAAGACCGCCGCCGGCTCTACAACTGGCAGCGCAAGTCACTCGTGCTGATGAAACAGCTTTGAGTGTCCGGTGATCGCCCCCATCTGATCCGAACAGGCGTCGTCTGCCCGTCCCAACACGATTACAGGAGAAGCACAGCATGACTCGTATGGTTCAATGCGCGAAGCTCGGCAAGGAAGCCGAAGGCCTCGATTTCCCGCCGCTGCCGGGCGAACTCGGCAAGCGGATCTACGAAAGCATTTCCAAGGAAGCCTGGCAGGCCTGGTTGAAGCAGCAGACCATGCTGATCAACGAAAACCGTCTAAACATGGCCGATCCGCGCGCGCGTCAATATCTGATGAAGCAGACCGAAAAGTTCTTCTTCGGCGAAGGCGCGGACACCGCATCGGGCTACGTGCCGCCGTCGGCCTGAGCCGCCCTCGACGGGAACGACACGACCCGTCACCCGAACTCACCGCACGTCAAAAAATCCGCGCCGCGAGCGCGGTTTTTTTCGCCTCAAGGCCGCTTACACGATCCTCCGTCATCGTGCTAACATGTGCGTCCTTTCAACATCAACTCACCTTCATTCGCGTTCGTTTCGAGTTGACTCACCGTGCGTATCAGTGCGCGGGCGTCATCCTCAAGCGAGCTGTTTTTAAACAGGAAGGCTCGTCGGTCGTTTCCCCGCCTCGGCGGCAAATTCAAGATCGGCCTTTTTCGTTTCAAGCCTTCAGCGGCGCATGGGCCATGCTTGCGGCCAACCCTGCGTCCTTCGTGCATCTGCCCCCCTTCCACGGCCACGCAGGTGCAACAGTCAGCACAATCTAGACGAGTGTTTTTTCGCGACCTGGTCGCGAGGCACGGGCGTTTTCTTTTTTCGCCCTCCGTTACGCCGCCGGCCATCCGGTGCCGCGGATGCCCTCGCCTTATTCGCGAAATTGCACTTCCAGCAACCGAGGCGGAACGCATCACGAGTTTCGTCGCAGTCATTGGAGTTCTAACCTTGACCGCTTCCAGCAACGGCTTCTGGCAACCTCGCAAACACGAACAACGCCTTTCTCTCGACGACATCACCGTCGTCGATCACTCCCTCCTGAAGCGGGCAGTCGGCGCCATGGCGCTCGGCAACGCGATGGAATGGTTCGACTTCGGCGTGTACAGCTATATCGCGGTCACGCTCGGCAAGGTGTTCTTCCCGTCGTCGAGCCCGTCGGCTCAGCTCATCGCGACGTTCGGCACGTTTGCCGCGGCGTTTCTCGTGCGGCCGATCGGCGGCATGGTGTTCGGGCCGCTCGGCGACCGCATCGGCCGTCAGCGCGTATTGGCAATGACGATGATCATGATGGCCGCGGGCACCTTCGCGATCGGCCTGATCCCCAACTACGCGACGATCGGCATTCTCGCGCCAGCGCTGTTGCTGCTCGCGCGCCTCGTGCAGGGCTTTTCGACCGGCGGCGAGTACGGCGGCGCCGCGACCTTCATCGCCGAATTCTCGACCGACAAGCGCCGCGGCTTCATGGGCAGCTTCCTCGAATTCGGCACGCTGATCGGCTATGTGCTCGGCGCGGGCACGGTCGCGCTGCTGACGGCGACACTGTCGACCGACGCGCTGCTGTCCTGGGGCTGGCGTGTTCCGTTCCTGATCGCCGGTCCGCTCGGCCTGATGGGTCTCTACATCCGCATGAAGCTCGAGGAGACGCCGGCGTTCAGGAAGCAGGCCGAAGCGCGCGAAGCCGAAGACCGCGCGCTGCCCAGGCAGCCGTTCCGTCAACTGCTCACGCAGCAATGGAAGCCGCTGCTGCTGTGCGTCGGCCTCGTGCTGATCTTCAACGTGACGGACTACATGGCGCTGTCGTATCTGCCGAGCTATCTGTCGGCGACGCTGCACTTCAACGAAACGCACGGTCTGTTCCTCGTGCTGCTCGTCATGATTCTGATGATGCCGATGACGCTCGCCGCCGGCCGTCTGTCCGACGCGATCGGCCGCAAGCCGGTGATGCTGCTCGGCTGCGTGGGTCTGTTCGCGCTGTCGATTCCCGCGCTGCTGCTGATTCGCATGGGCACGGTGCTGCCGGTGTTCGGCGGGTTGATGATTCTCGGGATGCTGCTGTCGTGCTTCACGGGCGTGATGCCGTCGGCGCTGCCGGCGCTGTTCCCGACCAGAATCCGCTACGGCGCGCTCGCGATCGGCTTCAACATCTCGGTGTCGCTGTTCGGCGGTACGACGCCGCTCGTGACCGCATGGCTCGTCGAGCGGACCGGCAACCTGATGATGCCCGCGTACTACCTGATGGGCGCATCGCTGATCGGCGTCGCGTCGGTGCTCGCGTTGCGCGAAACCGCGCGCAAGCCGCTGCTCGGCTCCGGTCCGTGCGTCGCGACGCGCGCCGAAGCGCACGCGGTGCTGCGCGGCGAGCGCGAGGCCGACGAGATGGATGAACAGTTCGCGGCGGCTGCGACCGCGCGTGCCTGACCCGCGCGCTGATTCCCCGCAAACCTAGTGTCGAAGCGGGCCGGCGAGTTTCGCCGGCTCGCTTTTTTTATGTCAGCAGCGAATCGAACGTTGCACGGACCTGCTCGCCCTCGACCATCAGCGTTCCCGCGCACACCGGCAGCTTGAAGCGCCGCGGCCCCGCGCTGCCCGGATTGACATACAGCACGCCGTCGCGCTCGGCGATCGACGGCTTGTGCGAATGGCCGCTCACCACGACGCGAACGCCCTCGTCGCGCGGCGCGCAGTCGAGATCGGCGATATCGTGCACGACGAGAATCGTCACCTGCTGCACGGTCAGCCTCGCATGCGTCGGCAGCGATGCGGCCCACTCGCCGCTATCGTTGTTGCCGCGCACTGCGGTGAGCGGCGCGATCTTCGCGAGCTTGTCGAGCACGTCCGTGTTGCAGATGTCGCCCGCGTGAATGATAGCGTCGCAGCCGTCGAGGTAGCGCATCGCCTCGGGACGCACGAGGTTGTGCGTATCGGATATGAGCCCGATACGGGTAGCAGTCGAAGGCACCCGGCGTGAAGTCATGCGCAGCCTCGCTCCGCCTGCGGCCCGGCCAGCTCTCGCGGCGCCGCCTGCGCGCGCCGCGGCCCGGCCAGCCAGCGGCGGGTCAACCCCTGCACGACGACCGAAACCACCGCCGCGCACGCAAACCCGGTCGCCACGCCGTATTGCGGCAACAGCGCTGCCGTCACCGCGAAGAACGCCGCGAACGAGCCGCGCCCGACCGCCATGCCGCGCATCAGCAGCGCGACGAAGTCCGCGCCATGCGAGCGCTGCGCCGACACCGCGAGCACGATGCCGAGCAGCGGAAATACCGACAGCACGCCACTCCACACCGCGCCCATCGAGGCTGAGGCCGTCGTTACCGCGAGCGTCAGCAGCGCGCCTGCGAGCATCCGCACGGCCAGATCGGCGCGCTCGACGCGCGCTGCCGGCACATGGCCCGTCGCACGCGGCAAGCTGCTCTGCGATACGGCAACGGCGACGCACGCCGCCGCCATCGCCCAGCCGAGCGAGCCGGGCAGCCGCACGAGCAGCAAAGCCGCGCCGAGCCAGCCGGCCATGCCCGCGACCAGGGCAAGCGGCCAGTCGAAGCGCCGGCAGGTCCACGCATAAGCCAGATTGAACGCCTCGGACGCGGCGATCGCCGCCACCGACGCCGCCGACGCCTGCGCCGCGAACGCCGGCCCGCGCTCGAGCGCAAGCAGCAGCACGATCGGCCCGGCGACGACCGGCAGCCCCGCGAGCCATCCCGCGACCGACGGTCCCCAGACGCGCGCGGCCGCCGTCAGCGCGGCAAGAAAAGCCGGCACCAGCACGAGCTTCAGTGCGAGCAACATGCTCAGGCCTCCAGCACGTGTTCGATGCGCCGGTCCGGCACGAACCACCACGCGGCGGCGAGCGCGTAAAGCGCGGCCGACACCCACGGCAAGACGAACGCGAGTCCGATGCCGAGCAGATAGATGACGACGGAGACCTTGCCCTTGAAGTCGCTGCCGAGCGCTTTGGCCAGCGCCGAATCGTGGCCGTGCTGATCGATCAGCGTGCGCGTCAGGATGAAGTACGCGATCGCCGACATGAACAGCACGATCCCGTACATCGCGGTCGGCCATGCGGCCAGATGATTTGCGCCGACCCAGTGCGTGACGGCCGGCAGCAGCGACAGCCAGAACAGCAGATGCAGGTTCGCCCACAGCACCTTGCCGTTGACCTTTTGCACCGCATGGAACATGTGATGATGATTGTTCCAGTAGATGCCGACATAGACGAAGCTCAGCACGTACGCGCAGAACACCGGCACGACCGGACGCAGCGCCGCGAGATCGTGGCCCTCGGGCACCTTCAGCTCGAGCACCATGATCGTGATGATGATGGCGATGACGCCATCGCTGAAGGCTTCGACGCGTCCCTTGCCCATGCGAGTCCCGGAGATCCATGCGGTTCGGCGCACAGCCCGCTCGCGCCTTGCGGGGGAGCCGCGCCGCTGCCGATTATCGGCGATGGCGCGAGGCTTTGTCGATGCGCGGCACCCGGCCGCGCGGATGTCGCGATGCGCCGCGGCTCAGGGGTAATACACGGCGAGCCATACGCTTGGCCCGGTGTCGCTCGTCCACGCGACGCGGTGCCGGCAATGCGCTTCGATCAGCACGTGATCGCCGGGCTTCAGCGGATGCGGCTCGGTTTCGCCGTCGAATTCGAGCACCGCCGCGCCGGCGAGCAGCACGACCCATTCGGCGCGCGGACTGTCGTACCAGAAGCCCGGCGGGCTCGCCTGCCCGTTCGAGACGATCCGCTCGATCGTCACGCCGCCCTGCTCGACGAGCGCGTCGACATGCTCATCGGGCGTCGCCGCCAATTGAGCGACGGCGCCGAACAGATTGCCGCTGCTGCGTGCGGGTTTGAGCGAGCTCGTCATGGGCGTGTCGAGTCGGGGTCGATGCCGCTCATTGCATGGGTTTGAGCCCATCGAGCAGCGTCGGCACCAGCTCGCTGATCGTCGGATGCACGTGCATCGCGTATTGCAAGGTCGGATACGGCGCGTCCGCGGTCATGATGTCGACGAACGTATGGATAGCCTCGTCGCCCTCGATGCCATGAATCGCCGCGCCGAGTATCCGCCTGCTGCGGGCGTCCACGAGCGCCTTCATGAAGCCGTCGGTTTCGCCGCGCTCGCGCGCGCGGCCCACACGCGACATCGGCATCGTCGCGATCAGCGCTTCGCGGCCACTTTTGCGGACCTCCTGCTCCGACATGCCGACGCGCGCGAGCGGCGGATCGACGAACACGGCGTACGTCATGATCCGCGTGTCGACGCTGCGCGCGCCGCCGTCGAGCAGGTTCGCCGCGACGATCTGGTAGTCGTCGTAGGACGTATGCGTGAACGCGCCGCGCCCGTTCACGTCGCCGATCGCCCAGACGCCCGGCACGCTGGTGCGCAACTGGCCGTCGACGATGATCGTGCCGTGCCGGTCGGTCTCGATGCCGGCGGCGTCGAGACCGAGATCGTCGGTATTCGGCACGCGGCCGGTCGCCAACAGCAAATGCGACGCCTCCATGGCCGGAATGTTCTGCTCGAAGCCGATGCACACCTCGTTCGCACGATGCGGATGCGGCTCGACGCGCGTCGGTTGCACGCCGAAATGGAACTCGACACCATCGCGAGCGAGCACCTTCTGCACCGACTCCGCGAAATCGGCATCCTCGCGGTTGAGCACGCGCTCGCCGCGCACGAGCACGCTGACGCGGCTGCCGAAGCGGCGAAACACCTGCGCGAATTCGAGCGCGATATAGCTGCCGCCGACGATCACCAGATGACTCGGTAATTCGGTCAGTTCGAGCAGCGTCGAGTTCGTGTAGTACGGAATCCGCTCGATGCCTTGGAGCGGCGGCACGACGGCACGTGTGCCCGTGTTGATGAAGATTTCGAAGGCGCTGAGCTCGTCCAGCAGTTGGCCGTCGCGCCCGCTGATCGCGAGCGTACGTGCGCCGGTGAAACGCGCGTGGCCGTTGAACACCGTGATGTTTTCCGTGCCGCGCAGCCACTTTTCGACGCCGCTGCGCGACGCTCCGATGATCTGGTCCTTGCGCGCCTTCACGGCCGCAAGATCGACGCTGACCGGCCCGACCTGCACGCCGAGCTGCGCCGCGTGGCGCGCCACGTGCGCCGCGCGGGCGCTCGCCACATAGGATTTGGTCGGCGTGCAGCCGACGTTCACGCAGGTGCCGCCGAACTCCGCGCGTTCGATCACCGCGGTACGACGGCCGCTTTGAGCGAGGCGCACCGCAAGCGGCGAACCGCCTTGTCCCGTACCGATCACGACTGCGTCGAAGTGCTGTGGCATGGCAACTCTCCCGGGGCTGGATGCAGTTCGTAGCATCTTACGCTGAGTCCCACGGGCTGCCATGCCGGGATGGGCGCGGGATGTGCCGGTGGCCCGTCTGGCCGCGCGCAAGGCCGCGCGCAAGGCGGCGCGATTCGGTTCGGATTACTGCGTTTGCTGCCCTGAACTTCTCAAGCGTGACAATGAACCGCGCAAATCAATTCGCGCGAACGTTGCAACGCGGCCTGCGCCCCGCGCGCGGCGAACACCCAGCCGACCTGGCCGAGATTGAAGTCCTGCGACACCATCACCTGCATGAGCGCGACCATCGGCAGCACGACCGATGGCCGGTAAAGCTGGTTCCTGATCAAGTCTGACATCACACCCCCCAACGCGTGACGCCGCTTCGGCAACACGCACCAGTAACGTTTCGATGGGGGAATTCTAGGGAGCGCGTCGCCGCCGATAAATAGCGGCAACGCGAAGTCACTTGTTCGGCAAACTGAACAATCGCGTCAGGACGCGTTGGCCATGCCGATCATCTGCGCGTCGTACAGCATACGCGCATACGCGCCCGCGCCTACCGGCCGGCTGTACAGATAGCCCTGCTGCTTGTCGCAATCGATCGCGCGCAGAAACGCCGCCTGCTCGGCGGTCTCGACGCCTTCGGCCGTCACGTTCATGCCGAGCGAATGCGCCATCGCGACGACCGCCTGTGTGATCGCAACCGAATCGCGATGATCGGGAAGTCCCGCGACGAACGAACGATCGATTTTCAGGTTATGCAGCGGAAAGCGCTTGAGATACGACAGCGAGGAGTAACCCGTGCCGAAGTCGTCGACCGACACGCGCACGCCCATTGCGTTCAGCGCGCTCAGCATCGGCAGCACGGTGTCGCTATCGCTCATCAGCAGCCGCTCGGTGATCTCGAGTTCGAGCGCAGCCGGGTCGAGCCCGGACTGCGCGAGACAGCGTTCGATGCGCTCGAGCAAGCCGTCGTTGAACTGCCGCGGCGACAGGTTCACCGCAATGATCAGATGCGGCGCGAGCGTGCGCCGCCATTGCGCGACCTGCTCGCAGGCGCGCTCGAGCACCCAGTCGCCGATCTCGACGATCAGCCCGGCGTCCTCGGCGACCGGAATGAATTCGCCCGGCGAGACGTTGCCCAGCTCGCCGTTGTACCAGCGCAGCAGCGCCTCCGCGCCGATCGTGCGGCCGCTCTGGCTATCGACGATCGGCTGGTACACGAGGCTCAGCTCGTTGACGGCGAGCGCGCGCCGCAGCGACTGCTCGATCGTGAAACGCCGCTGCAGATGCTGGTTCAGCTCGGCGGTGAAAAACTGGAAGTTGTTGCGGCCGCGCTGCTTCGCGTGATACATCGCCGAGTCGGCGTTGCGCATCAGCGTCGCGACGTCCTGACCGTCCTCGGGAAAGAGGCTGATGCCGATCGACGCGCCGAGGTAGTACTCGTTGCCCGCCACCGCGAACGGCACCGCGATCATCTCGAGAACGCGACGGGCAAGGCCGATCAGCTCATCCGTCTCCCCGTACGCGCTGGCCACGATCACGAACTCGTCCCCGCCGACGCGCGCGAGCGTGTCGCCGCGCCCGACACAGGCCGACAGCCGCTCCGCGACGCTGCACAGCAACGCATCGCCGGCCTCGTGACCGGCGGTGTCGTTGACCTTCTTGAAGCCGTCGAGATCGACGAACAGCACGGCGACGGCGGCCAGCTCGCCGCCATTGGCGTCGGCGGCACGCGGCGCGAACAGGTCGCGCATCCGCTCGATCAGATAGGCGCGGTTGTAGAGGCCCGTCAGCGAATCGCGCGTGGCGAGAAACTTCAGCTGACGCTGCGCCTCGCGCACCGGCCCGATGTCCGAGAACGAAATCAGCACCGAGTCCGGCTCGCTGTCGCCGGGCCGCAGGATCGGTACGACGTTTTCCGTGATCCACACGACTTCGCCGCTGGTGAGCTCGAGGCCGATCGTCACGCCGAGCATCGGCTTGCCCGTCGCGAAGACCTGCGCGACCGGACGGTTGGTGTCGCCGGCGAGCGTGCCGTCCTCGGCGAACGCACGCGTCATCACGGTCTGCATGCTGCGGCCCACGATCTCGGCGGTGACGTGGAGCATGCGTTGCGCACTGGGATTGCAGGCGAGCACCACGCCGGTGCGCGACTGCACGACGATGCCCTCGCTCAGATGCTCGACGACGAGCCGGTGACGCTCCTCGCTATGCGCGAGGCGCTGCGCCATCGTGTCCTGATGGACCGCGAGGCCGACGCTGTTGCCGATATCGCGCAGCATCGCTTCTGCCTCGGGAGTGGGACGGCGAATGGCGCGGTAGTAGACGGCGAATGCGCCGAGGACGACACCCGCGTCGTTTTCGAACGGCACGGACCAGCACGCGCGCAGGCCGTACGGCAGCGCGACATGGCGGAAGTTTTCCCACAGCGGATCGGTTTCGATGTCATCGACGATGACCAGGCGCCGCTCGAACATCGCGGTGCCGCAGGAGCCGACGCGCGGACCGATCGCCGCGCCCTCGATGGCGGCGCTGAAGGCCGGCGGCAGCGACGGCGCGCCACCGACCCGAACGTGCACGCCGTCCGGGTCGAGCAGCAGTATCGAGCAGCATGCGCCGTCGCCGAGCAGCCCCTCGGCGCGACGGCAGACTTCGTCAAGTAGTTCGGGCAGCGGTGTGTTGCGGGTGATCAGCCGCAACACGCTGCGCTCGGATGCAAGTACTTCTTCGGCCCGCTGCGGCCCGTAACGGGCGCCCTTCGGCGCGGCAGCCGCGCCACGTGATGTCGCTTCGCAATTCATAGTTGCGCCCCCCAACCCAACATCGGCAAGTTAGCGTTGGCGGCACATCCGGGTTTACCCTGGGTCGGCGAGGAAATCTGCCACGCTGCGCTCTCCGGCGCCGAGCCGGTCCGCGCAACGCTCACGTCATCCGGGTAGCCAGTTCGCCGAGGGTCTTCAACGCCGCCTCGGCCTGCGGGGTCCACGGATAGCTGTAGTTGAGCCGGATGAAGTGCCGGAAATCGTTGCGCGTCGAAAACATCATGCCCGGCCCGACTGTAATCCCGCGTTCGAGCGCCGCCTGATAAAGCCGCATCGAATCGGTGGCAAGAGGCAGCTCGACCCACAGCACGTAGCCGCCCCGCGGGCTCGACACACGCGTGCCGACCGGAAAGAAGCGCAGCACCAGCGCACTCATGATGCTCGCCTGCTGCCGATAGACGCGGCGCAGATGCCGCAAATGCCGGTCGTAGCCGTCCTGACGCAGATAATCGGCGAGCGCGACCTGCGGCACCGACGGCGTCGTCAGCGTATTGAGGAACTTGAGCTTCTCGAGCTGCGCGCGATAACGTCCCGGCAGCGCCCAGCCGATCCGGTACGACGCCGTCAGGCTTTTCGAAAACGACGCACAGTGCAGCACGAGCCCTTTGGTGTCGAAGGTCTTCAGCGTCGAGGGCCGCGTGTCGCCGAAATACAGCTCCTGATAGACGTCGTTCTCGATCGCCGGAATCTCGTGCGCTGCCAGCAGCTCGACCAGTTGCCGCTTGCGCTCGTCGCTCATGCAGAAACCGAGCGGATTCTGGAAGTTCGGCATCACCATGCACGCGGCGATCTTCTGCCGCGAGATCACCTTCGCGAGCGCGTCGATGTCGATGCCATCGACCGGATGGGTCGCCACCTCGATCGCGCGCATGCCGAGCCGCTCGATCGCGTGCAGCATCGCGTAGTAGGTCGGCGATTCAACCGCGACGGTGTCGCCCGGCTTCGCGACTGCCTGCAGGCTCAGGTTGATCGCCTCGGTCGCGCCGAGCGTGATGACGATCTCGCCCGGATCGACCGGCAAACCGTTTTCCGCGTAGCGCCGCGCGATCTGGCGGATCAGCTCGGGATTGCCCGGCGGCAGATCATCGATCAGGTTCCAGCTTGCGTGCCGGCGCGCAATCGCGTTCGCGTACTGGTTGATGCGCCGCCAGGGGAACAGCGACGGGTCTGGATACGGTGAACCGAACGGCACGGCGTCGTGCGCGCGGATGCTGCGCAGCGTCGACAGCACGAGCCGGCTCACGTCGACCGTCGCGGGCACGGGCGGCGGTGCCGCCGACTTGCGGCCCGCGCCCGCCGCGGCGGGCACAGGCGCGAGCGCGCGTGCCGCTGCGTCGCGCACGAAATAGCCCGATTGCGGCCGTGATTCGATGATGCCGCGGCTCTCCAGCAACGCATACGCATGCAGCACCGTCTTGATGCTGACGCCGTGCTGCTGGCTCGCCCGACGCACTGACGCAATCCGCTCGCCGGCCGCGAACACGCCGCGGCGCACGGCTTCGGTGATTTCGTCGGCGAGTTCTTCGTAGAGCTTCATGCGATTCGGACGGTGTCGGGCAGGGTCGCGCAACTGTACTCCTATTCTTTCCGATTTTCTGTATCCGGCGTCATTTATGGAACACAGTAGGCTCTACGGCATGAGTCTGCCAAACCCGTCGAAGCTGTCCACTGCCACGCCATGAAGAACAACGAACCCCGCACTGAAGCCCGTATCGAACCGTACACGCACCCTGCCGCCGGCTGGGGCGCGCTCAAGCATGTGGCGATCAACCTGATCAAGGAGAAGGTCACGGGCGGCAACTACCGCACGCTGCTCAGGCAGAACCAGCCCGACGGCTTCGACTGCCCCGGCTGTGCGTGGCCGGATCGCGAGCACGCCTCGACATTCGAGTTCTGCGAAAACGGCGTGAAGGCGGTCGCCGCCGAGGCGACCAGCAAGCGCGTGACGCCCGCGTTCTTCGAGCGGCACAGCGTCGCCGAACTGATGACGCAATCGGACTTCGAGCTCGAACAGCACGGCCGCCTGACCGATCCGCTCGTCTACGACGCCGCGCGCGACCGCTATGTGCCGATCGGCTGGGATGCGGCGTTCGAACTGATCGCGAGCCATCTGAAGCGTCTCGACGATCCGAACCGCGCCGCGTTCTATACGTCGGGGCGCGCGAGCAACGAAGCCGCGTTTCTGTACCAGTTGTTCGTGCGCATGTACGGCACCAACAATTTTCCCGATTGCTCGAACATGTGCCACGAAGCGACCAGCCGTGGCCTGCCACACACGGTCGGCATCGGCAAGGGCACGGTCACGCTCGATGACTTCGAACACGCGGACACGCTTCTGATCTTCGGCCAGAACCCGGCCACCAACCATCCGCGCATGCTCGGCGAGCTGCGCGAATGCGCAAAGCGCGGCTCGACGATCGTGTCGATCAATCCGCTGAAGGAACGCGGCCTCGAACGCTTCGCGAGCCCGCAGCATCCGGTCGAAATGCTGACGATGGGCAGCACGAAAATCAGCTCGGTATTCATCCGCCCGAAGGTCGGCGGAGACTTTGCGCTGATCAAGGGCGTCGCCAAGCGCGTGCTCGAACTCGACGACGAAGCGCTCGCATCGGGCCAGGGTCGCGTGCTTGACGTCGACTTCATCGCCGAACACACGGTCGGCTTCGACGCGTTCGCCGACGATCTGCGCGCCGAGCGCTGGGACACGATCGTCGCCGAAGCGGGCGTGCCGCTCGACGACGTGCTGAAGCTCGCCGACATCTATGCGAAGGGGCGCGCGGTGATCGCGACGTGGGGCATGGGCCTCACGCAGCACAAGAACTCGGTCGCGACGGTGCAGCTACTGTCGAACCTGATGATGATGCGCGGCAATATCGGCCGGCGCGGCGCGGGGTTGTGTCCGGTGCGCGGCCACTCGAACGTGCAGGGCGACCGCACGGTCGGCATCGAGGAGAAACCGACCGGCGCGTTTCTCGACCGCCTCGGCGCGGCGTATGATTTCGCGCCGCCGCGAGAACACGGGCTCGACGTCGTCAACACGATTCAGGCGATGCTCGATGGCAAGGTCAAAGTGTTCATCGGCCTGGGCGGCAATTTCTCGATCGCGACGCCGGACACGCCGCGCACGTGGGCCGCGATGCGCGCGTGCGATCTGACCGTGCACGTGACGACCAAGCTCAATCGCAGCCACCTCGTGCATGGCCGCGACGCGCTGATCCTGCCGACGCTCGGGCGCACCGAGATCGATCTGCAGAACGGCGTGGCGCAAGGCGTCAGCGTCGAGGATTCGATGAGCATGGTGCACATTTCGTATGGGATGAACAAGCCGGCGTCCGATAATCTGCTCTCCGAAGTGGCGATCGTCGCGCGCATGGCGCACGCGACGCTCGGCAGCGCCAAGGTGGACTGGCTCGCGCATGCGGCCGACTACGCGCTGATTCGCGACGGCATCGAGAGGGTGATCGATGGCTTCCACGACTACAACGAGCGCCTGAAGCAACCGGGCGGTTTCCATCTCGGCGTCGCGTCGCGCGAGCGCATCTGGAAAACGCCGAGCGGCAAGGCGCAGTTCATCGCGCGCGCGATCCCGCTCGACACGCCGATTCATCAGGCACGCAAGCAACACGGCGAGCGTCTGATGACGCTGATGACCACGCGTTCACACGATCAGTACAACACGACGATTTACGGTCTCGACGATCGCTATCGTGGCGTGTACGGCCAGCGGCGCGTGCTGTTCGCCAACAAGGACGACCTTGCGATGCTCGGATTTGCCGCCGGTCAACGTGTGGATATCACGAGCGTGTGGGCGGATGGCAACGAGCGTCGCGTGGACGGCTTTCTGCTGGTCGAGTACGACATTCCGCGCGGCTGCCTCGGCGCGTATTACCCGGAGACGAATCCGCTCGTGCCGCTCTCCTCGGTCGCGGATGGCGCGGGTACGCCGACGTCGAAGTCGATTCCGGTGTTGCTGACGGCGTCGGTGGTGAACGATGCCGCGACGCCGGCGGCTTGAAGTCAGGCCTTCTTCGCCAGATCGCGATGCGTCAGATACAGACGCAGATCGAATTCGATCTGGTGATAACCCGGCTGCATGAACTCGCACAGACGATAAAACGCCTTGTTGTGTTCGCTCTCTTTCAGATGAGCGAGTTCGTGCACGACGATCATCTTCAGAAACTCCGGCGCCGCCGACCTGAACAGCGACGCGATGCGGATTTCCTTCTTTGCCTTCAGCCTGCCGCCCTGCACGCGCGAAATGCTCGTGTGCAGGCCGAGCGCGTGACGCATCACGTCGAGCTTGCTGTCGTAGGTGACCTTGTCGATCTGCTCGGCGTTGCGCAGGTGTTCGCGTTTGAGTTCCGCGCAGTACGCGTATAGCGCGCGGTCGGTCTGCACGTCGTGCGTGTTCGGGTACTTCTGCACGAGATAGGCGCCGAGCTGATCGGCTGCGATCAGCGTTCTCACCTTGTCTAGCAGCGGTGCCGGGTAGCCGGCGAGGTATTTGAGGGGGGACATGTAGGCGAACTGAGTTTTGCGGGACCGATATTACGCATAGTCGCGCAGATCGACAAGGCTCGGCCTTCTCCAGCCGTTTCGCTCGAAGCCTAGCGAGCCTGACCATCGCGCGCCGTCGCCATGAGCGCAGCGGTCGTCTCGATGTTGCGCTGTGCCTGTGCCGCGATCTCCGGATCTGCTACGGTTTTCAGCCGCTCCCAGTACTGCATGGCTTGCCGGTAATCGCGCCGGTCGAGCGCTGCGGACCCGGCGAGGGCGAGCGCCTTCACATTGCGCGGATCGAGCGCGAGCGCCGCCTGAATGCTTTGCAGCGCCTCCCCGTTCAGGTCCCCGCCGTGCAGCGTCGCCAGCGCGTCTGCATAGTCCGCGAGAAGCTCCGGCTCCGCGTGCGTCAGGGCGAGGGCGCGACGGTACGCCGCGACGGCATCCTCCGCACGCTCCAGCACGACATAAGAACGCGCCAGCATCGCCCACGCGGCGGGGTCGTTGGGTTGGTTGCGCAAGCGCAGCGCGAGCCGGCTCACGACGTAGTCGAGCGAGCCCGGCGAGCCCATATGCTCGACGTTCTGCGCGCCGTCCGTGCTTTCGATCGCGACGGCAACCGGGTCGCCGATCCGCATGTACAGAACCAGAGCGCCCGCTGGCAGCAGTGCCACGAGCAGCGCCGCAACAACGGGCCGCATCAGGGTGCCGGGCCGCTGGGACGCGGTTGGCGCACGGGGGTCGCGGGCCTCATCAACGAGCCGTCGCTCCAGCTCGCGCTGTGCCCGGGCCCGATGCTCCGCCGGCATGAGTCCGCTCGCGCAGTCCTGTTCGAGTTCGGCCATCCCCGAGCGGTAGAGGGCGACTGCCACCGTCCACGGTTTCGCACGTGAATCCCGCGCGCGCCAGAGCGGAGCGATCACGCACGCGAGTGCGACCGCCATCATCACGGCGAGGATCAGCCAGAAGGTCATCATCGTGCTGCGCCCTCCCCGTCCTCGTCTCCGCGCAAGGCCACGGCACGCGCGCGTTCGTCGGCGTTGAGCGCGGGAATATTCAGGTCGCGCCGAGCCGCGACACTGCGCCACATCGCGAACGCCCCGGCCAAGAGCACCGCGAACGGACCCAGCCAAAGCGCCCAGGTCGCGGGCTTCAGCGGCGGCCGGTACAGCACGAAGTCTCCATAGCGGCGCACCATGTAGGCCCTGATCTGCTCGTCGGTTGCCCCGCCTCGAACCTGATCCCGAATCCGTGCGCGCAGGTCGGCGGCGAGTTCGGCGTTCGAGTCCGCGAGACTCTGGTTCTGGCACACGACGCAGCGAAAGCTCTCATTCAGCTGCCGCAGGCGCGCGTCGACGCCTGATTCGCCCGATGCCGCCATCACGCACAGGGGTGCCAGCGTCATCGTGACCACCAGACACACGGCCGGCATGCACGCGCGGCGGCTCATGATCCATCCTCGTTTTGCAGCTTGCGCACGAGCGGCAGAATCACGCTGTCGATGCGCGCGCGCGTGAGCGGGCCCGCTTCGCGGTAGCGCACGATGCCGGCGCGGTCGACCACGAACGTCTCCGGGACCCCGTACACGCCGTAGTCGATCGCGGTTTGTCCCGTGCGGTCGACGATCGACGATGTATAAGGATCACCCGCCTGCGCGAGCCATTGCAGCGCGCTCGCCCGGTCGTCCTTGTAGTTCAACCCGAACACGGGCGCGACGTGCCGGCGCGATAGCTCGACAAGCGGCGCCTGCTCCTCGCGGCACGACTCGCACCATGACGCCCACACGTTCAGTATCCAGACCTCGCCGCGCAGCGCTCGCGTGGACAGGCGCTGTTGCGGCTCGTTCAGTTTCGGCAGATCGAATTCGGGCGCGGGCTTGCCGATCAATGCCGAGGGCAGCCTGCGCGGATCGTGCCGCAGCCCGACCAGCAGCACGGCCAGAAGCGCGGCGAACACCGCGAGCGGAATCAGAAAGCGCTTCATCTGCCCGGCTCTCCTGCCGGTGCCGCGCCCGGCACATCCCGCGCGGCAGCCATCACCTCGGGCAGCTTGGCGCTGCCGGTCGCGGCGGATGTCTCTTGCGTACGACGCCGGGGAACCAGACGGTAACGGCGATCGGTGGCGGCAAGCAATCCGCCTAGCGCCATCAGCAGACAGCCGCCCCAGATCCAGCGCACGAAGGGTTTGATCTGGATGCGAATCGACCAGGCGTTCGTCCCGACCGGCTGATCGAGCGCGACGTAGAGATCGCGCAGCACGCCGCGGTCGATCGCCGCCTGCGTGATCGGCGTGTTCTGGACGGCGAACACGCGCTTCTCGGGAAAGAGCGTCGCAACGGGTTCGCCGCCGCGGCTCGCCACGAGCGTCGCGCGCGTGGCCCGATAGTTCGGCCCCGCGACGCTCCCGGCACCCTCGAAGCGAAAGACGTAGCCATCGATCGTGACGCTCTCGCCCGGCCGCACCAGCACGTCGCGCTCGGTTTCGTAACCCTTCACGAGCGTGACGCCGACAATGAAAACACCGACACCGGCATGCGCGAGCCACATGCCGTAGGTCGCGCGCGGCACGCTGGCGAGGCGCGCGAAGATCGATCCGCGCAAGGCGCGCAGGCGCTCGCGAACGCTCACGGCAACGCTCGTGAGCGTCCAGGCGGCGAGCAGCACCCCGAGACTCACGAGCGGGCGCCAGTTTCCCAGCAGCCACGGCAGCACGAGCGCCGTGAGCACGCTCACGAGCGCCGCCCAGCGCAGGCGCACGGCGAGATCGGGAACGCGCGCCGACCTCCAGCGCGCCAGCGGCCCGAGCCCCATCAGGAAGATGGCCGGCGTCATCAGCGGCACGAACACGCTATCGAAATACGGCGCGCCCACGGATATCTTGTCGGCGCCGAGCGCGTCGAGGATCATCGGATAGAGCGTGCCGAGCAAGACGGATCCCGCCGCGACCATCAGCAGCAGGTTATTCGATAGCAGCAACGTCTCGCGCGATACCGGCTCGAAGCCCGCGCCCAGGCCGATTTGCGGTGCGCGCCAAGCGAACAGCAGGAGCGCGCCGCCAGTGATCAAGGCAAGAAACGCGAGAACGAAGATGCCGCGCGCGGGGTCCGAGGCGAACGCGTGCACAGACGTGACCACGCCCGAGCGCACGAGAAACGTGCCGAGCAGGCTCAGCGAAAACGCGCAAATCGCCAGCAGCGCGCTCCAGCTGCGAAAGCTGCCGCGCTGTTCGGTGACCACCAGCGAATGAATCAGCGCCGTGCCCGCGAGCCACGGCATGAACGACGCGTTTTCCACCGGGTCCCAGGCCCACCATCCGCCCCAGCCGAGCACGTAGTAGGACCAGCCGCTGCCCAGCGCGATGCCGAGCGTGAGGAACGTCCATGCCGCCGTGGTCCACGGCCTCGACCAGCGTGCCCAGGCCGCATCGAGCCGCCCGGCCAGCAACGCCGCGATGGCGAACGCGAATGCGACCGAAAAGCCGACATAGCCCATGTAAAGAATGGGCGGATGCATCACCATGCCGGGATCCTGCAGCAGCGCGTTCAGATCGCGGCCGTCCATGGCCGGCGGCATCAGACGCGCAAACGGATTCGACGTGAACAACATGAACGACAGAAAGCCCACGGCAATCCAGCTCATCACGCCCAGCACGCGGGCCACCAGCTCCACCGGCAACTGCTGGCTGAAGCAGGTCACGGCGACCATCCAGAGCGTCAGCAACAGCACCCACAGCAGCAGCGAGCCCTCGTGGCCGCCCCAGACGGCCGCCAGGCGGTAGACGCCGGGCAGTGCCGAATTCGAGTTCTCCACCACGTAGACGACGGAAAAATCGTTGCGCCAGAACGACCACGCGAGCGCGCCGAAGGCGAGCGCGACGAAAGCGAACTGCGCGCGCGCCGCCGGCCATGCGACGCGCATCCAGCCCGCCAGGCCGAGTTGCGCGCCAAGCAGCGGCAGCACGCCGGTCGTCACCGCGAGCAGCAAGGCGAGGATCAGCGCGAAATGGCCGATCTCGGGAATCATCGCTGCGCCCCGGCGCTCGTGAGGCTCGTGGCGACCCGTACGGCGGCGGGCGCGGGCGCATTCGCCGTTTCGGGCAGCGCGCGGCTCAGCTCGGGCGGGGAGTATTTTTCGTCGTGCTTCGCGAGGACTTCGTCGGCGTGGAACTGGCCGTCGGCGCCGAGTACGCCCTGCGCGACGACGCCGCTGCCCTCGCGAAAGAGATCCGGCAGGGTGCCGCGGTACACCACCGCTACGGCCGACGCCGTATCGGTCACGACGAAGTGCACGGTCAGCCCGTCAGCATCGCGCCTGAGCGTGTGGCGCTCGACGAGCCCGCCGAGCCTGAACCGGCGCGCAACAGGCGCCTCGTGCGAGGCGACCTGGCTCGGCGTCACGAAGAACATCAGGTTGGCGCGCAGCGCGTTCAACACGAGCGCGCACGCAAGTCCGGCGCTGCCGACTCCGGCGGCGAGCCATGAAAGGCGGCGGTGGCGCGCTTTCATCATGGCTTTGCGTCGCGATTGGCGCGCGAGCGCGACTGGCCGCGCACGATCCACGCCTCGAACCCAAGCAAGCCGAATGTCACGACGAGCGCCGCCGCGAGATAGGGCGTAGCCGCAAGCATGGTCAGCACGCCGGTCAAGGTGTTCATGCGGGACGCTCCTCGACGTGGACCTGCCAGGATGACACCCTCTCGCGCTCCCGCATGATGACGCGCACCCGCACGAGCACGACCGCAATCGTGTAGCACCAGAATCCCGCGGTCATGACGAGGAGGCCCCCCGCCATCGAGACGCTCATCGCTATACCACTGCCGAAGCCGAGCGACGGCCCCTGATGCAACGTGTACCACCATTGCACCGAAAAGAAGATCACCGGGATATTGACCACGCCGATCAGCGCAAGCACGGCGCAAGCACGGTCGGCGCGCCGCGTGCCGTCGATGGCCGCGTGCAGCGTCATGAAACCCGCATAGAGGAAGAGCAGGATCAGCTCCGAGGTGAGCCGCGCATCCCAGACCCACCACGCGCCCCAAGCGGGCTTGCCCCAAAACGCGCCCGAGACGAGCGCGAGGAACGTGAAAAGCGCACCGGTAGGCGCAAGCGCCTGGGCCATCATGGCCGGGAGCCGCGCGTTCAGCACGAGACCGAGCGCGCAGTAGCCGGCCATCACGACATAGATGAACATCGACATCCAGGCCGCGGGAACATGCACGAACATGATGCGGTAGACATCGCCCTGGCGCGCGTCGGCGGGGGCAATCGCGAGCCCGGTCACGAGCCCCGCGCACATCAGCAGTACAGCGAGTGCGCCGAACCCAGGCGCGAGCCGCTTCGCGACACGCTCGAATGCGATGGGCGACGCATACCGGAACCAGTTCACGCGCTTCATGCGGGTCACTCCATGGCAATGCGCAGCGCCGCCGCGCTCGCCCACGGGCAAGCCCAGGCGCCTACGCACAGCGCCGCGCCGAGCAGCGAGAAGCTCGCCTGCATGCGTCCCGGCAGCCCCGCCGGATCCGCCGCGCCAACCCCGAAGATCAGCACGGGCACATAGAGAGGCAACACCAGCAGGGCCAGCACGACGCCGCCGCCGCGCACGCCGAGCGTGAGCGCGGCGCCCATCGCGCCGATCAGGCTCAGCAACGGCGTGCCGACGAGCAAGGTGGTCATCAGATAGAGCGTCGCGCGCCCGTCCAGCGCGTACTGAAGCGCGACCACCGGCGCCAGAAGCGCAAGCGCGAGCCCGCTCGTCAGCCAATGTGCGACGATCTTGCCGAACACGATGGCCGGCAACGGCAGCGGCGAAAGCAGCATCTGCTCGAGCGCGCCGCTCGCGTAGTCGTTGCCGAACAGTTGCCCCGCCGACAACAGCGCGGCGAACAGCGCAGTCACCCACAGCACGCCCGGTGCGATCGTCCGCAGCATTGCGGCATCGGTACCGATGGCAAGCGGAAAGAGGCTCGAGGCGACGACAAAAAACATCAGTGCGCCGAGCGTCACACTGCGTCTGCGCCAGCTCAACATCAGTTCGCGGCGGACGATGCCGAGCATCACGTCGATCATCGCCCGTTCCCTCCAAGATAGAGGTGGCGCGTGCGGTGACGGCCGCTGTCGAGCGGTCGGTGCGTCGTGAGCGCGACGATGCCGCCCTCGCGCAGATGCGCGTCGAGGCATGCGGTGAGCCAGCGGGTCGCGTCCGCGTCGAGCGTGTCGGTCGGCTCGTCGAGCAACCACAATGGCTTGCGCTCCAGCATCAGGCGCGCCAGCGCGACCCGGCGGCGCTGGCCCTGCGAAAGCTGATGGAGACGCGTGTGCCGCAGCGCAAGCAGTCCCGCCTGCCCGAGCACTTCCTCCTCGCGCGCACGGGCTGCGCGATTGCGGCCTGAATGCCCGCCGGTCTCGCCAAGCAACGCGGAAAAGCGGAGGTTCTCCTGCACGGTCAGGTCGTCGCTGACGCCGTTCGAATGCCCGACAAAGGCAAGTTCGCGACGGAATTGCCGTGCCGCGCTGCGCACATCCTCGCCGCGCCAGCAAACCCTGCCGCGGACGAGTGGCAGAAGGCCCGCGAACGCCCCGAGCAGCGTCGTTTTCCCGCTGCCGTTCGCGCCGTGGATCTGCAGCGCCGATCCAGCCTCGATGCTGAGGTCGATGCCGCTCACGATCGTCCGGCCGCCGCGCTCGACGGCAAGATGCTCTATGGAATACATGCACGAAACCGTTCGGATAATCCCAGGGTGATGTCCGCGTTGCTCACTGCTTCTGCCCATTGCCCTCCTGAGCGCCTTCCTGCGCGGCCGCCATGTTCGGCAAGCGGTGCGCGATGCCCTTGTGACAGTCGATACAGGTTTTCTGGCCCGTCTCCAGGTAGCGCGTGTGCGCTTCCTGCGCACGCGGACTCTGCCGCGTGAGATCCATGTACTCGAACGAGTGGCAGTTGCGGCATTCCAGCGAATCGTTCGCCTTGAAGCGGGCCCATTCGTGCTCGGCGAGGTCCAAACGCTTCGCCTCGAACTTCTCGCGCGTGCCGACCGTGCCGAATACCTTGGCCCACACTTCCTTGGACGCCTGCATCTTGCGCGCGATCTTGTTGGTCCAGTCGTGCGGCACGTGGCAGTCGGAGCACTTCGCGTGCACACCCGTGCGGTTACTGTAGTGAATCGTCGTTTTCAGCTCGGCGTAGGTGTTGTCGCGCATCTCATGACAGCCGATGCAGAACGCCTCCGTATTGGTCCATTCCATCGCCGTGTTGAAGGCGCCCCAGAAGACCACGCCCGCCACAAAGCCGCCCAGCGTCAGAAAGCCAAGGCTGAAATACATGCTCGGCCGCGTGATGGTCCTCCAGTAGCGTCGGAACAAGTCGCGCATGTGGCTCCCCTATTTCTTCCGCGCCTGCGGTGCAGCCTGCGTCCTGATGTCCTCGATCCCCGTAAAAGTATTGGCGACCAGCGGCTTCGCGTCAGCCTGGGGGACATGGCATTGCGTGCAGAAATAGCGGCGCGGAGCGAGATGCCCGAGCGTTTCGCCGGCACGGTTCGTATAGTGCGAGATGCCGACCGGCACCGCGCCGCTCTGCGCCGCGCGGCTGCCGGCGTGACATTCCATGCATTTGTTCGCATTCCTGTCGAGCTGATAGCCGTCGATCTTGTGCGGGATCGTCGGCGGCTGCTGCGCGTAGGCCCGCCCGCGAATCACATCGCTGTTTTCCGTCGGTGACATCAGCGGCGGCCGAGGCTCCTCGTTGAGCGGCGTCGTGCCTCGCAGCGGGTCATGAAACGCCTTGTCCGGGACCGTGGGCTGCGCCCCGGCCGCCAATGCCACGAGCGAGGCAATCACGAGCGCAGTCCAGTTTCTCATGGCGTGCTCCGCTTAGACCCTGACGATCCTGACCGCGCACTTCTTGAAGTCGGTTTGCAGGGAGATCGGATCGGTGGCGTCGAGGGTGACCTTGTTGATCAACTGGCTCGAATCGAACCACGGCACGAAGACAAGCCCGCGCGGCGGCCTGTCGCGCCCGCGTGTCTCGACGCGCGTGCGGATGTAGCCTCGCTTCGACATCACCTTGACCTCGACGCCGCGGCGCACGCCGAGCGCTTTCGCGTCGTCGGGATGCATGAAACACACCGCGTTGGGAAACGCGCGGAATAGCTCGGGCACGCGACGCGTCATCGAGCCCGAATGCCAATGCTCGAGCACGCGGCCCGTCACGAGCCAGAACGGATAGTCCTTGTCGGGCGCCTCGGCGGCCGGTTCGAAAGGCAGCGCGAAAATAACGGCGCGGCCGTCGGGATTGCCGTAGAACTGCCAGCCGGTGCCGGCCTTCACGTAGGGGTCCGTGCCTTCCCGGTAGCGCCACCGCGTCTCCTTGCCATCCACCACCGGCCAGCGCAAGCCGCGCGCCTTGTGGTAGTCGTCGAACGGCGCAAGATCGTGGCCGTGACCGCGGCCGAACTGCGCGTACTCCTCGAACAATCCCTTCTGGATGTAGAAGCCGAACGCCTTCGCCTCGTCATTAGGAAAGCTGCTGTCGGTCTCGTTGAGCGCGAATTTGTCGACCTGCCCGTTGCGATACAGAATGTCATAGAGCGTCTTGCCCTTGTATTCCGGCTTCTTCGCCAGCAGTTCCTCGGGCCACACCTCCTCGACCTTGAAGCGCTTCGAAAACTCCACGAGTTGCCAGAGGTCCGAGCGCGCGCCGCCGGGTGCCGCCACCATCTGATGCCAGAACTGCGTGCGCCGCTCCGCGTTGCCGTATGCGCCCTCCTTCTCCACCCACATCGACGTGGGCAGGATCAGGTCCGCCGCGACAGCCGTCACCGTGGGATACACCTCCGAGACGACCACGAAGTTGGCGGGATTGCGATACCCCGGCAAGCCCTCCTCGTTCATGTTCGCCGCGGCCTGCATGTTGTTGTTGACCTGCACCCAGTAGGCATTGAGCTTGCCGTCGCGCAGCATCCGGTTCTGCAGCACCGCGTGAAAGCCGGGTTTCTCCGGAATCGTGCCGGGGGGCAGCAGCCAGATGCGCTCCGCCTCCTCGCGATGCTTCGGGTTGGTCACCACCAGGTCGGCAGGCAGACGATGCGAGAACGTGCCCACTTCACGCGCGGTGCCGCATGCCGACGGCTGACCGGTCAGTGAAAACGGACTGTTGCCGGGCGTCGAAATCTTGCCAGTGAGCAGGTGCAGGTTGTAGATCATGTTGTTGGCCCACACGCCTCTCGTGTGCTGGTTGAAGCCCATGGTCCAGAACGACACGACCTTCACGTTGGGATCCGCATACAACCGGGCGAGCCGATCGAGTTTCGCTTTCGGCACGCCCGAGATTTTCGTCACGTAAGCGGCGTCGTACTTCGCGACAAACTTTGCAAACTCGTCATAGGTGATCAGCTTCGAGCCGCCGGGGTCCTTGGCGTTAGTGGCGGCTTGCTCGAGCGGATGGTCAGGGCGCAATCCGTAACCGATGTCAGTGTTGCCTTGCCTGAACACCGTGTGCTTGTCGACGAAGTCACGATTGACCTTGCCGTTCTTGATGATGTAGTTCGCGATGTAGTTGAGCACCGCGAGGTCACCCTGCGGCGTGAAGATGATCGTCTCGTCGGCGAGTTCGCAGGAGCGGTGCTCGAACGTCGAGAGCACCACGACTCTGGTTTTCGGCGCACTGAGCCGGCGCGCCGTCACCCGGGTCCATAGCACCGGGTGCATCTCCGCCATGTTCGACCCCCACAGCACGAACGCATCGGTCTGCTCGATATCGTCGTAGCAGCCCATTGGCTCGTCCATGCCGAACGTCCGCATGAACCCCACGACCGCGGAGGCCATGCAGTGACGCGCATTCGGGTCGAGGTTGTTGCTGCGAAAGCCTGCCTTCATCAGCTTGACGGCCGCGTACCCTTCCCAGATCGTCCACTGACCGGAGCCGAACATGCCGACCGCTGTCGGCCCGTTGTCCTTGAGCACCTGCTTCCACTGATCAGCCATCACGTCGAAGGCCTGGTCCCAGGACACCGGCGCGAATTCGCCATTCTTGTCGTACTTGCCGTCCTTCATGCGCAGTAGCGGCGTGGTCAGCCGATCCTGGCCGTACATGATCTTCGAGAGGAAATAACCCTTCACGCAGTTCAGCCCGCGATTGACTTCCGATTGCGGATCCGCGAGCGTTGCCACCACCCTCCCGCTCTTTACGCCAACCTGCACACCGCAGCCGGTTCCACAAAACCGGCACGGCGCCTTGGACCATTTGAGGTCATCGTTTGCGGCGAGGACCTCACCACCCGGCAGCGTGATACCTGCGGCGGCTGCCGCCGCTGATGCTGCGGTCTGCTTAATGAATTCGCGACGGGTGAGCTTCATCGACAGACTCCTCTTGCAGCGAATCGATGTCCTCGTGATGCTGGTAGACGAGCGCGGAGGACAGGATGCCTGGCAACGCATTGATCGCGCTGAGCTGCTCTTCGACCGACGAGGAGTGCATCCCCTCCAGCGTGACGACCATGCGACCGTCCGTGGTCATCGCGTGAACCTGTGCGCCAGGGAGCATGCCGATGGTACGGGCGATGCAGTCGCACCAATCGGGCCGCGCGTATACGACGACCCCGGCGACATGAAGCTCGCGGGACGCCGCTGCGTCGTCTGCCGTGCTTTGAACCTCGACCCCCATGCCGACCTCCACGCCGCCGCTGCGCAGCCGCTACCGGTTAGTGCGGCGGCCCGCCGATCAGCAGCTGGTAAAACCACACCGCGAACCCATATGCCGCGATCAGCACTACCGTCAGCACGGGAACCATGACGACGGTCAGGAACAGGAAGCTGCGCAGTTCTTCCGACTTTCGCACCGGGTCGATTTCGCTCATCAGACGCGCCTCGTTGGGTCACGTTCAAGCCGCACAAATAACGTGCACGAATGCCTCGATCATTGGCCTCGTCGTGCGGCTTCCTTTCGCGCAATTGGTATGGCGGCGCGAAACAGGCGAGCATCATCCGCCACCACGAGGTCAGGCGACCGGTTCGGCTAATAGATTAGACGTACTAGGTTGTCGGCGGTATCGGACTTTGGTCTGATACCGCACGTCCCGGCGCTGAGGTAGCGGCTGGCGCTGGCGGGAAAATGGACCCGCCCGAACTGGTGACGGTTTGATGACGACCGGCATGAAAAACCGGTAGCGAACTGCCAGCTACAATCAGAAGCCGAAGTGCCGGATTCGCCTTGAGTCATTGTTTCCGCTACGAAACGACGCATTCCGAACGATCCGGTCGGCCATGGTGCAGGTGGTCGAGGCGGTTGCTGCCCACATACACCTGCAATGCAGACACGAAGACACACGAACATCGGGACGCCTAATGGTCCGTGAAGGTGTTCGCGTTGCCGGCTGGAACAATGCTGACTGCCCCTCATGCAGATGTCTCGGGACCAATGCGTACTTCGCCACGCGTGGATGCGCCGGACGGCATGCGATCGCCCACGCGCGACGACTGGTGAACTGCTCGCTCAGGAGGCGCTTCAACTCGTCAAGGAATGCTGAGGTCGTGTAGCCCCATAATTGCGGGTCGAAAGCTGAACCGTGATCTCTTTCGAAGGCGGCATCCAGGTCATCAGGGTGTTCGCCTACGAACGAGTCTATTTCACGAATCAAATCCGCCTGTCTATGAGAGTCATCTCTTTTATAGCGCGCGACAATTTCTGGAACTGTATCGCCAAACAGCTCAAAGTCCTGACCGAAATACACATTAATTGCGTGGCGCATTGCAGGGTAACGATCTTTTGAGATCATCTCTTTCTCATTCGATATAGGCGCCAAGGATGTAATAAGGCATGCCATTGTAGGTCTCGTTTTTCAGAACAACGATAACCTTGTTCATCCGCGTCAGCTTGCCAGTTTTCCTGGCTATTCCATAACCAACGTCGCCCGCTACTATTTTTTAGTCACATCGGGTGTAGACATGGGAGGTGCTGTCCGAGCCCAGGCTGTGATTCGCGCTGCATCAGTGCAACGCTTCCGAAATCGCGCGTTCGGCCTGCTCAAGACTCGTAAAGGAGGATACGATCTTTCGCTTCGGTTCGCGTTCCAACCTGTTTCTGAGCCACGCTTCATCCTTTTCAACGTGCTTCAGGATCGTCCCCCCCCAAGGTTTGGATGATGGGCCTTCGCCTCGTGCATTTGCAGGTTGATCCGGCCCATTGTGATGCTGCCCGCGCGTGCAGCCTTGATCGAGCCCGCGAACCCGAACGGCACGGCCATGTCGAGCGACAGGCCGATTTTGTCGGCCATGTCGGATCTGACATTGATCGCCTCGGCCAGCTTCGTCGTACCCTGCTGGGTCAGCGTGGCCGTATCGCGCCCCGTCCATACCTGACGCAGCCCCGCCCTCCTCAGCGTTATCTGGCGGCATCGCGTTGCGAACCTGAGCATCCGTGAAGGTCCCGCGCAGTCTTCCGAACCGACGACCTTAACGCCGTGGGTGCATGCAACGCCGCCATACAACAACACTGGCAGAAACCACGATAAGGGTAGTGAATGCATAGGCAACGACGAAGAGCAGCAAGCTTAATGCGGCTTCGAGATCGTAGGCGTCGGGGTAATAATCCGGCTCTTCGATCCTGCGCAACAGCCACATGATGCCGTTCTGCAGCCATCGTGTCGGCGTGCGAATGATCGTAGATTGTGACAGCGTGAATGACGCCACGTTAACGCGGCCGACGGCCTTTGCCAGCGATACCTTTTCCAGCGCAACGCCCACTCAATTGCCAATGATCCACCACCCACCCAACCGCTGAGCCTCGCTCGAGTCCGGTTGGGCCCGCCGATATGCACCTGTCGTCCCGCTGCTAATCGTTGTCGCCGAGACTACTCGCTGAGCCCCTTCGCGGTGCTACTGCCGCACGTCGACCACGCCTAACCTTTGTCCTGACGGTGGCCGCACACACGGTCTGATACGAGCCGGGAAACGCGACACCGTAAAAGAAACGCGCAAACGCGCACAGCAAATCCTCACTGCGTTGCGCGCGCACGCCATGCCCGACACTGCTGTTATCCGCGTCGATCAACTGTACGCGCTGGCGGGACTGTTGAGTCTGGAGGAAGTCGCAGAGCAGTTCCGATCTTTCGACCGTTGCTCAGGTTTCCATTTTGGGCCGTCGCCCATGTACGAATGTCTGTCGCACGGTAATCATCTGACTGCTGTCAACCCCGGCAGCGACTTCAGATCAACCGTCGACACACCTATGTCCCTGTCCATATTTGAGATGTTCTCGGTGGAACTGTTCTGCCAGAGGCCACCGGGTGCCCGTTATGTCATCTGTAACGAATCGCACTACAAGGCGTGCGTCGGGAAGGCCGCAGACCTCGGGAAAGCCAGGGCAGAAACCCGCGAATTTCTCGGGATAGCCGACCTGAACCGCAGGCAATGGGAGAAGGACGGGAAACTGATCAGGAAGCTCATTGGCCAGAGCTGGCTGTTTTTTCACAACGTGCGGGACCGCAACCCTGACACCGATGGCTGGTGGGTCTTCGTTGCGCTTCTCGAAGAGGTTCGCCGGGGCAAACTGCTCGTCATTAAAGGCCCACGCGATAGCCTGTTTCCGTCAGCCTACAGCAGTACGCCGTTGAGGAATCTCGCGAGGTCCGCCCAGTACGATCCGGCGACCTGGCAAGCCCAGTTAGCCGCTGCGCGCGCAGCGAGGACGACACCGCCGAGCATCGAGATACCACAGGTGCTGACCAAGGCGCAGCGGTGGCAGACGCGCAAGGCGCTGATTGCGGCGGGCAATGGGACCATGTCAGGGCGCGTGCGGGCAGCGGCTGAACGGCTCGCACGCAACAATATCGCGGTGGAGAAGGCCAGACTCTCCGATCATGTCTACGAGCCGTCCAAACCAATGCCCGAAGGGTGGGCGAACCGCAGCGGGGATATGGAGTTTCTACGGCAGTATCGCTTGAAGCCAAAAGACCTGGAAATCGAGGGCTCGAACTTCAGGGCGCAGCTATACGAACCGGATGCGGCGGTCTTCGGCAACGATATGAAGCCCACCCTCGCCTTCAAGGGAACCGAAATGACGAGCCTGGGCGACTGGTCGAACAACTTGAGCCAAAGCGTGGATATGGAATCGCCTTACTATAGGCGAGCCGTAAATATTGGGGAAAAGCTGCGCGATGATCCCTCGCCAATTGATATTGCCGGACACTCGCTAGGCGGCGGCCTGTGTTCGGCCGCATCCGTCGCCAGCGGCAAGGACTGCTGGAGCTTCAATGCAGCGGGCCTGCACCCGAACACTGTCGAACACTACGGCGGTCAGGTCACGCCTTCGAACATCAATGCGTACCATGTGAACGGCGACATTCTGACCGTGGCACAGACGTGGACGCCCCTGCCCGAAACAGCCGGTACTCCGTACGCCCTGTCCGGCAGTGGCTCACCCATGTCGCGGCACTCCATCACGCAGGCAATAGACGGCATCGAGCAGCAGAAAGCGGAAGACATCTCCATACTTGAAACACTGTCATAACGGGACTGAAGGCGATGAAAGCACTCAGTCGACTCCTTATCGTGCCGGTGCTGTTACTGGCGCTATCCCCTCTGGTTCATGCGATGAAAAAATTCCCCGCCACTGATTTCTTTAGCGGCCCGCAGCTCGAACTGGCGCAGGCCATCGAGCGAGGTGACATGGAGCAGGTCCGGCGACTGGCACCGAAGACGGACCTGAACACGCCCGGACGCCAGAACATGACGATGCTGTTTTTTGCGTTTCAGGAGGCGTTGCAGCGCGACCCGCATCGGCTTGCGATTGCGTCGGAGGTGGTGAGGGCCGGGGCCGATCCCTTGCAGGAAGTACCGGATTTTGGCAGCCCCCTCGGGGTTATGCTCAACAGCTCGCACCCGGAATTCCTGCGCGCGATGCTGGACGGGGGCGTTGATCCTAATCTGGTCTACAAGGGAGATCCATTGATATTCTCTGTCGCAGGAGAGTCGACATCTGGCTCACTCAAGCTGCTGGTGGAGCGTGGCGCGGATGTGAACCGGCGCGATTCGTTGCGTAATTCAGTGCTGTATGAGGCGCTGGCAAATCGCGCACTGGATCAAATTGACTACTTGCTGGACCACGGGGCGAACCCCAACACCTACGATATCAAAGGCCTGTCGTTTCCTCAGGCATTATCAACGCGCATTGCCGATAACGCATCCGCGCCCAATTCCCCGACCTACAAAAAGCTAATCGCGATTCGGGACCGCATCATCAGGATGGGCGTGAAATGGCCCCCGGAGACACCGGCACAGATACGGGCGCGCTGGGGGGCAAACGCACCGCGGTGGCTCGATGACAGCAAGCTTCCGCTGCCTTGAATAACGGTGCTGAAAGCGATGAAAACACTCAGCCGAATTCTTATCGTGCCGGTGCTGTTGCAGGCGCTATCCCCTCTGGTTCATGCGATGAAAAAATTCCCCGCCACTGATTTCTTTAGCGGCCCGCAGCTCGAACTGGCGCAGGCCATCGAGCGAGGTGACATGGAGCAGGTCCGGCGACTGGCACCGAAGACGGACCTGAACACGCCCGGACGCCAGAACATGACGATGCTGTTTTTTGCGTTTCAGGAGGCGTTGCAGCGCGATCCGCATCGGCTTGCGATTGTGTCGGAGGTGGTGAGGGCCGGAGCCGATCCCTTGCAGAAAGTACCGGATTTTGGCAGCCCCCTCGGGGTTATGCTCAACAGCTCGCACCCGGAATTCCTGCGCGCGATGCTGGACGCAGGGGTTGATCCCAACACCATGATCGAGGGCCGTCGACCCATCATTTTCTTTGTTGCGGACGAGTCGACATCTGGCTCACTCGAGTTGCTGGCGGAGCGTGGCGCAGACGTGAACCGGCGTGATTCGTTGCGTAATTCAGTGCTGTATCAAGCGCTGACGCACCGCGCACTGGATCAAATTGTCTACTTGCTGGACCACGGGGCGAACCCCAAACACCTACAACATTAATGGCCTGTCGTTTCCTCAGGCGCTATCAACGCGCATTGCCGATAATGTATCCGCGCCCACTTCGCCGACCTACATCAAGTTGATCGAAATCCGGGATCGCATCATCAACATGAGCGTGAAATGGCCTCCGGAGACTCCGGAGCAGATAAAAGCACGTTGGGGAGCCAATCCTCCGCGACGGCTCGATGACTGCAAGCTTCCGCTGCCTTGAGGCAGGAACCGAAAGGGCTACATTCGTGTAGCCCTTTTTGCTGTCTGAGGTTCCCTCGATTTTTGCCTTCCAGAGGCCCCGGGTTATGCAGCCGTTTCCTTTGACAACCGATTCGCGGCACAAACTGCCGGTCGCGCCGAACGTGTTGAACCGCAACTTCACGCCGGCCGAGCCCAATCAGGTGCTCACATCGGACATTACGTACATCTGGACGGACGAAGGCTGGTTGTATCTGGTTGTCACGCTGGACCTGTTCAACCGGGAAATCGTGGGCTGGTCCGTCAAGCCGCGCATGGCGGCGGACCTTGTGACCGATGCGCTGACAATGGCATGGCTCCGCCGCCGGCCCGCGCCCGGCTTCCATTTTTGGTCTGTTCGAGGATGCGCTCGCTGACATACGCGCAGCGCTGACGCAGACGGCGGCGCGTGAATAACCTGCTTGCGAGTACCGCCAGCGACTGAAAAAGCCGCAGATTGGCGGCGCGGGTCCTTCTCGCGATCATTCGCACTGCGGGCACGAAGAACCGCAACGTTCTGGCGGGTGCTTTTTTCTGTTTCGTTAAGAGCTGCGGAGATTTTGGGCCGTCGCCCATGTACGAATGTCTGTCGCACGGTAATCATCTGACTGCTGTCAACCCCGGCAGCGACTTCAGATCAACCGTCGGCACACCTATGTCCCTGTCCGTATTTGAGATGTTCTCGGTGGAACTGTGCTGCCAGAAGCCACTGGGTGCACGTTATGTCATCTGTAACGAATTGCACTACAAGGCGTGCCTCGGGAAGGCCGCAGACCTCGGGAAAGCCAGGGCAGAAACCCGCGAATTTCTCGGTATTGCCGACCTGAACCGCAGGCAATGGGAGAAGGACGGGAAACTGATCAGGAAGCTCATTGGCCGGAGCTGGCTGTTCTTTCACAACGTGCGGGATCGCAACCCTGACACCGATGGCTGGTGGGTCTTCGTTGCGCTTCTCGAAGAGGTTCGCCGGGGCAAACTGCTCGTCATTAAAGGACCGCTTGATAGCCTGTTTCCGTCAGCCTACAGCAGTACGCCGTTGAGGAATCTCGCGAGGTCCGCCCAGTACGATCCGGCCACCTGGCAAGCCCAGTTAGCCGCTACGCGAGCAGCGAGGGCTGGCGATAGAAGCGCATCAACGCCGCTCGGCGACGCGCAGCCGTTTGAGTATGTGCCCGATACGTTGACCGGCGATGACGTTAAACTCGCAGCGAGCACGAACAACCCAAACTATGCGGCGAAGATGTTGGGGTATGACCGCAAGACCTTTGGCAGGATGATCCATGTGATGAAAGAAGACAATCGATTGCGCGGGGACGACAATGTTATTTGGCACGACGATGGAAATGTCGAGTTCAGAGGGGCGATCATCGACAACATGCATAGCTGGGCACCCTGAGAGAAACAGAGATGGCACCTGAACACAAACTCGCCTACGCATCATTCACGATCTATCAGGACACCAAGCCGCCCGAATTCTGGACGAACTATTTTGGTGTATCACCATCTCGCGCGGGAGCCAAAGGGCATCCCAGGGTAATGCCGTCCGGCAAGATGAGCAGTGTTCCTTGGCGGCAAGGCACATGGAGCGTTTCGAGCGCGGAAGCGATAACGAGCGATGAACTAACGCCTCATCTTCGCTATCTGGTAGACCGCCTCGCGCTACCCCGTGCCGATCTGCGCGAACTTATCGATCGCACATCCGCGCAGATGCGCTTCTTCTGCTATTGGGACAACGAGAGCGGCGACCGCGTGCCTGATGTGCCAGACGATATTCGCACCATGATGGAAGCCATGGGCGGCACGGTTGAGATTGATGAATATCGATAGAGCCTCGCTCGAATGCACAAGCCGACCCTCGGGAGTCGGCTTTTTTGTGCGAGCTTCTAAGGCGCAGCGCAAGTGTTATGGGCCGCACTTCTGAATCAGTGGCGCTCGCGAAAGAATTTTGTGCGGCTGCATCCGTCGCCAGCGGCAAGGACTGCTGGAGCTTCAATGCAGCGGGCCTGCACCCGAACACGGTCGAACACTACGGCGGTCAGGTCACGCCTTCGAACATCAATGCGTACCATGTGAACGGTGACATTCTGACCGTGGCACAGACGTGGACGCCCCTGCCCGAAGCAGCCGGTACTCCGTACGCCCTGTCCGGCAGTGGCTCACCCATGTCGCGGCACTCCATCACGGAGGTAATAGACGGCATCGAGCAGCAGAAAGCGGAAGACATCTCCATACTTGAAACACTGTCATAACGAGGCTGAAGGCGATGAAAACACTCAGCCGACTCCTTATCATGCCGGTGCTGTTACTGGCGCTATCCCCTGTGGTTCATGCAATGAAAAAATTCCCCGCCACTGATTTCTTTAGCGGCCCGCAGCTCGAACTGGCGCAGGCCATCGAACGAGCTGACATGGAGCAGGTCCGGCGACTGGCACCGAAGACGGACCTGAACACGCCCGGACGCCAGAACATGACGATGCTGTTTTTTGCGTTTCAGGAGGCGTTGCAGCGAGATCCGCATCGGCTTGCGATTGTGTCGGAGGTGGTGAGGGCCGGAGCCGATCCCTTGCAGAAAGTACCGGATTTTGGCAGCCCCCTCGGGGTTATGCTCAACAGCTCCCACCCGGAATTCCTGCGCGCGATGCTGGACGCAGGGGTTGATCCCAACACCATGATCGAGAGCCGTCGACCCATCATTTTCTTTGTTGCGGACGAGTCGACATCTGGCTCACTCGAGTTGCTGGCGGAGCGTGGCGCGGATGTGAACCGGCGCGATTCATTGCGCAACACATCTCTCTACGAAGCGCTAACTGGCTATGACACCGGGGCAGTCAATTACCTCCTCGATCACGGAGCCAACCCCAACACTTACAACATCAATGGAATCTCATTCCCAAGTCAATTGGAATCGCAAATAGAACATGTAGGCTCTACCTCTGAATTAGGTGTCAAACTGTTCGAAATCCGCGATCGCATCATTAACATGGGCGTGAAATGGCCTCCGGAGACTCCGGAGCAGATAAAAGCACGTTGGGGAGCCAATCCTCCGCGACGGCTCGAAGACAGCAAGCTTCCGCTGCCTTGAAGCAGGAACCGAAAGGGCTACATTCGTGTAGCCCTTCTTGCTATCGCCATCCTAAAAATGTGCGATAAATAACTCCAGACTTTCGCTTTCACCCAACAAAATGCCAACGTTTATTCACGCTGGAATTTGCACTTTGCGCCGCAGTCAGGCTAGTGTGCAGATATGTTTCGCCCCCGCCTCCATCATCGTGCCGCGCTGTTCCAGTTGTGGCCCATTTCCTATCGTTCCCCCGTGATCGGGATGACATCAGCCCCAGCCTTGATCCGTTCAAGTTAATCGGCACACTCCTGAATCATCTCGCGGCGCTCGCGGATGAACTTTATCCAGTTGTACGCCGAGCCGACGCTATCCGGTACAGCGTGCGCGAGTTGATGCTCGATCACTTCCGGTTTGTGTCCCAGTTCCTCATGCAGGATCGTGCGCGCCATCGCCCGGAAACCATGACCGGTGATTTCGGTGCGGGTGTCGTAGCCAATGGGACGCTTGCCACGCCAGGGGAACGCGTCATTCCTGAAGCGCGCCAGTGTCTCTTCGTACTGCCGGTCTCGACGGACTGGCTATGTTCATTCATCCAGGCGAGCGCCACGACTTCAAACGAATTCGCGGCAGCGAGACGGGCGGCGCGCTTGTCGGCTCTTTTCGCCTCTCCCGGATCCATGTTCGCCGCCAATGTTTCGCGGGCGTTGTCGCGTCGCTTGCGAGCATCAGCGAGCGGCACGTCCGGATCGACGCCAAGCGCGAGGCTCTTTTCCTTTCCGGCGAAACGGTACTTGAGAATCCACCGCTTGCTAGCCGCTGGCGTGACGTGCAGGAGCAGCCCTCCGCCGTCATATGGCTTCTGCTGTTTGTTGCCCGGTTTTGCGTTACGGATCGTGACATCGGACAGTGCCATGTTTGCTACCACGGTCTTGCGCGACCGTAGGAGCTGCGTATTTCCCGCCGCGCGCTGGATTCGTGAGAACCCCAAGAACAGCCCCTCGACGGGGGGTTGTTATCGGTGGTGAACCTTTGGAGACTATGGCAAACAAAAACCCCGCACAGCTTTAGCTGACGGGGCTTCCTGGTGAACGACGGCAATCGGCAGTAGGCTATTTGGTGCCGGGGACCGGACTCGAACCGGCAAGCTGTGAAGCGGCGGATTTTAAGTCCGCTATGTTTACCAATTTCATCACCCCGGCAGGGGTCGCAATCGCGCGTGGTCGCGAATTCTATCATTGCCGGGCGGGCCGCCCCAACAACACGCGGACTGAGCGCCCTGTCAGGCAGGGCGGATACCGATCGGGGCCGTCCGCACCCGCGCCGCTTTCGGCACCCGGCATTCATCGTCAGGTCACAAAGGTTCCCGATAATCCGCTCACGAAAACGTTTACAGCGTACCGCAAACCGATGACGCCGACGATCAAGGATGTCGCCGCCCACGCGGGCTTTTCCATCGCCACGGTATCGCGCGCGATCAACGCTCCGCATACCGTGAATCCTGTCACGCTAGACAAGATACGCCAGTCGATCGACGCGCTGAACTTCCGTCCGAGCCCGCTCGGCCGACAATTGCGCGGCGAGCACACGCGGCTGATCGGCGTGATTCTGCCGACTCTCGCGAACCCCGTGTTCGCCGAATGCCTGCAAGGCATCGACGATCTCGCGTCAGCGCAAGGCTATCGGCTAATGCTGATGACCACGCAATATGACGTAGACCGTGAACGTCACGCCATCGAAACGCTGCGCGAGCATCGGGTCGAAGGGCTGATCCTGACCGTCGCCGATGCCGACACGCATCCGCTGCTCGACGAGTTCGACCGCACCGGCCTGCTGTACGTGCTGATGCACAACGACACGGTGCGGCGTCCGTCGGTGTCGGTCGACAATCGCCTCGCCGCCTACGATGGCGTGCGCCGCCTCATCGCCCACGGGCATCGCCGCATCCTGATGCTGGCCGGCTCGTTCGCGGCGTCGGATCGCGCGCGTCAGCGGCATCTCGGCTACACCGAGGCCATGCAGCAGGCGGGCCTCACGCCCGCGCCCGCGCTCGAAGTCGACTTCAATGCGGAAGAACTCGCCCCGTCCGTGCTCGCGCATCTGACGCGCGGCGCCAATCGTCCGACCGCCCTCTTCTGCAGCAACGATCTGCTCGCGATGGTCGTGATGCGCGGGCTGCGTCGCGCGCGGCTGAAGATTCCTCAGGACATGTCGATTCTCGGCTTCGACGGCCTCGCGATGGGCGAGTTGCTGTCGCCGCCGCTCGCCAGCATCTGCGCGCCGAATCGCGAGATCGGCCGCGCGGCGTGGCAGCGTCTGCTCGCGCGCATCGGCGGCGCACGCAAAGACCACGCACTCGCCGTCACCTCGCTTGCGCTGACCTTGCCGCATAGCGTGCGCGAAGGCGCCACGATCGCGGCCCTCGCCTCGCAGGTGGATCTCGACGGAACATTGCGGACCTATGGGCCGGCCGCCCGGTCAGCCACGGAAAAACCGTTCGCCTGAAGAGCTGCATGAAGGCATACGCATCCACGACACCAGCGTCATCACGAACTCACGCAACACACCCACCCGCAACTATGTTGTATCGGATCGGAGCAAGTGCTGAAGCACTCACGCCGATCGACACAGGAGACCTGCAGTGACCCGCTCGACCTCACGCTTCGCGTCCTCGCTCGAACCACTCCGGCAAAAACTCGCACGCGCCGCCGCGGCCGCGCTGCCGGTGAGCCTGATCGTCGCAGGCACGGCGCTCGTCACGCTCGCGCCGCAAGCCGCGCGTGCCGACGAAACCGCGATCTGCTACAACTGCCCGCCCGAATGGGCCGACTGGGCGAGCCAGATCAAGGCGATCCAGCAGAAAACCGGCATTCGCGTGCCGTTCGACAACAAGAACTCGGGGCAATCGATCGCGCAACTGATGGCCGAGCAGAAAAGCCCGGTCGCCGACGTCGTGTATCTCGGCGTGTCGTCGGCCTTCCAGGCGAAAGACAAGGGCGTGATCCAGCCGTACAAGCCCGCGCACTGGGACGACATTCCGGCCAGCCTGAAAGATCCGCAAGGCTACTGGTTCACGATCCACTCGGGCACGCTCGGCTTCTTCGTCAACAAGGACGCGCTCGAAGGCAAGCCGGTGCCGCGCTCGTGGGCCGATCTGCTGAAGCCCGAATACAAAGGCATGATCGGCTACCTCGATCCGTCGAGCGCGTTCGTCGGCTATGCGGGCGCGGTCGCGGTCAACCAGGCGCTCGGCGGCACGCTCGAAAACTTCGAGCCGGGCCTCGAATGGTTCAGAAAGCTCAAGGCGAACGCGCCCATCGTGCCGAAGCAGACCGCTTACGCGCGCGTGCTGTCCGGAGAAATCCCGATCCTGCTCGACTACGACTTCGACGCGTATCGCGCGAAGTACAAGGATCACGCGAACGTCGAGTTCGTGATTCCGCAGGAGGGCACGATTTCGGTGCCGTACGTGATGAGCCTCGTGAAGGGCGCGCCGCACGAAGCAAACGGCAAGAAGGTGCTCGACTTCGTGCTCTCCGACGAAGGCCAGAAGCTGTGGGCGCAGGCGTATCTGCGGCCAGTGCGCGCGAGCGCGATGAGCGCCGACACCGCCGCGCAGTTCCTGCCCGCGAGCGAATACGCGCGCGCCAGGCCCGTGGACTTCGCGAAGATGGCCGACAAGCAGTCGGCCTTCGGCGAGCGCTATCTGCAGGTGATGCATTGAACGACGTCACGTTCCCGCTGCGCTGGCGCATCGCCTTGCTCGCACCGGCGCTCGCGGTGTTCATCGCGTTCTGGCTGTTGCCGATGGGCGCGCTCGCGCAGCTCTCCGGCGGCGGCCACGCGCTCGCGACCTATCGCGCGATGCTGACGAATCCGCGCTACATGTCGAGTCTCGCGGCGACCGTCCTGCTGTCGGCGGCGGTCACGGCGGCCACGCTGGTGCTGTCGGTGGTAGCGGGGCTCCTGCTTGCGCGCCGCGAGTTCGCGGGCAAGCGCACGCTGCTCGCACTGCTGACGTTTCCACTCGCATTTCCGGGCGTCGTCGTAGGTTTCATGGTCATCATGCTGGCGGGACGTCAGGGGCTGATCGGCGCGCTGTCGCTGAAGCTCGCCGGCGACCGCTGGGTGTTCGCGTATTCGATGAGCGGTCTCTTTCTCGGCTATCTGTATTTCTCGATTCCGCGCGTGATCGTCACCGTGATGGCATCCGCGAGCAAGCTCGATGCGTCGCTCGAAGAGGCCGCGCGCTCGCTCGGCGCGTCGCCGTGGCGCATTCTGCGCGACATCGTGCTGCCCGCGCTGTCGCCCGGTCTGATCGCGGCGGGCGCCGTGTGCTTCGCGACCGCGATGGGCGCGTTCGGCACGGCGTTCACGCTCGCCACCGACATCGACGTGTTGCCAATGACCATCTATACCGAGTTCACGCTGAACGCGAACATGGTGACAGCCGCGGGCCTCTCGATCGTGCTGGGCATCGTCACGTGGGCGGTGCTGGCGATCGCGCGCAGCGCGAGCGGTTCGGGCGTGGCGGCGAGCGCATGAGCGTCGCGGCGCCGCAACCCCACGTTCGTGAACGGAACGACCCTCTACCGATGAACTCGATCACCGCCCCTTCACCGTCTTCGCAGCCGGCAGCGCGACCCCGCGTGCGACGCGCATGGCCTTCCACGCGAACATGGCTCGCCGCCGGTCAATGGTTCGTCACCCTGCTGTTGTGCGCGTTCCTGATCGTGCCGGTCGGCATGTCGATCGTCGCGGGGCTGACGGTCAACTACTTCAAGGGCGTATCGAGCGGACTCACGCTGCGCTGGCTCGTCCAGGTGTGGACCCAGTATCACGACTCGGTGTGGCTGTCGCTCGAAGTGGCCGCTGCGACGCTCGTCGTCACGCTGCTGACCGGCGTGCCAGCGGGCTATGTGCTCGCGCGCAGCAAGACGCGCTTCGCACGCATCGTCGAGGAGTTTCTGGTGCTGCCGATCGCGCTGCCAGGCCTCGCATCGGCGCTCGCGCTGCTCGTGATCTACGGCGGCTTCACGGCGTTTCGCATGAGCGCCGCGTTCATCGTCGCCGGGCATGTGGTGTTCACGTTACCGTTCATGGTGCGCGCGGTCGCCGCGGTCTGCGCGGGCAGCGATCTGCGCACGCTCGAAGAAGGCGCGGCGAGCCTCGGCGCGAGCTTCTTCACGCGCTTCGTGACGATCGTGCTGCCGAACGCACGCCCCGGCATCGTGGCCGGCGCGCTGGCGGTGCTCACGCTGTCGATCGGCGAATTCAACCTGACGTGGATGCTGCACACGCCCGACACGAAGACGCTGCCGGTCGGCCTCGCCGACACCTATGCGTCGATGCGCATCGAAATCGGCAGCGCGTACACGATCCTGTTCTTCATCATGACGATGCCGCTGCTCGTCGCGATGCAATGGCTCGGCGTCGATGCGACCGGCCAGCGCAGCGCGTCGAAAAAGCGCGGCACGGATTCTCCCGCAAAGCCCATCGACACGCCATGAAACTGACCTCGGTTCCCATCACGCTCACGCAGTGCGCCAAAACGTTTCGCGGCACGCGCGTGCTCGACCCGCTCGACCTGTCGATCGGCGCGGGCGAAACCCTCGTGCTGCTCGGACCGTCGGGCTGCGGCAAGACGACGACGCTGCGCCTGATCGCGGGCCTCGAAACCCCCGACGCGGGCGGGCGCGTCGCTTTCGGCGGCGACGACGTGACCGCGCTGCCGATCGAAAAACGCGCAGTCGGCATGGTGTTTCAAAGCTACGCGTTGTTTCCGAACCTGACGGTGCGCGGCAACATCGGCTACGGTCTGAAGATCAAACGCGTGCCGGCCGCCCTCGCCCGGCAACGCGTCGACGAACTGCTCGACATGATGCGGCTCACCGCGCATGCCGACAAACCGATCGATCAACTGTCCGGCGGCCAGCGTCAGCGTGTGGCACTCGCGCGCGCACTCGCAGTGCAGCCGCGCGTGCTGTTGCTCGACGAACCGCTGACCGCGCTCGACGCGCGTTTGCGTGACACGTTGCGCAGCGAGATGAATGCGCTGTTGCGCGAACTCGGTATCACGACCGTTTATGTGACCCACGATCAGGCCGAAGCGATGGAACTCGGCGACCGGATCGTCGTGATGAGCGCGGGGCGCATCGAGCAGATCGGCTCGCCGCGCGACATCTACTATCGCCCGGCGAATCGCACGGTCGCGCAGTTCGTCGGTACGATCAACCGTGTCGCGGGCGAACCGCGCGACGGCATGCTGGCGACGACCGGCGGCGCCGTGCCGTTGCCCGCGCGTGCGTGGAATGCGAACGGCGCGCGCGAAATTTTCTTTCGCCCCGAGGACGCGCGGCTCACCGACCCCGCGTTCGCGCAGTTGCGCGGCCGTATCGAAGGCACCGCGTTTCTCGGCGAACGCACCCGTCTGACGATCGGCGGCGCCGCGCCCGAGCCGCTCCTTGTCGACGTCGCGGGTCGTATCGAGCTTGCGCGCGGCACGCCGGTCGGCATTTCGATCGAGCAGGACGCGCTCATTGCGTTAACTTAGGAACAGGCGGCGCCGCATTATGGCGCTCAACACGAAAGAACCCGAAGGATCTCTGTCATGCTGCTGGCTCAAATCAGCGACCTGCATATCAAGCAACCCGGCATGCTCGCGTATCGTGTCGTCGATACCGCCGCCTATCTCACGCGCTGTGTCGCCGCGCTCAACGCGCTCAGGCCGCGCCCCGACGCGGTGTTGATCACCGGCGACCTCGTCGATCAGGGCGACCCGCAGCAATACGCTCACCTGAAGACACTGCTTGCGCCGCTCGCCATCCCCTGCTTCCTGATGGTCGGCAACCACGACGAACGCAAGGCGTTGCGCGCGGCGTTTCCCGAGCGCGAGGAACTGACGAGCGGCGGCGAGTTCGTGCAGTATGCGATCGACGTCGGCCCGCTGCGCGTCATCGCGCTCGATTCGCTGGTGCCCGGCGAGAGCGGCGGCATGCTGTGCGACACGCGGCTCGCCTGGCTCGCCCAGCAGCTCGATGCGGCGCGCGGCAAACCGGTCGTTGTCGCGCTGCATCATCCACCGTTCGTTTGCGGCATCGGCCATATGGATGAAATCCGGCTCGACCAGGCGGCATCGGACAAGCTCGCGGCGCTGATCGCCCGGCACCCGAACGTCGAGCGCGTGCTCTGCGGGCACGTGCATCGGTCGATGTTCGTGCGCTTCGGCGGTACGATCGCGAGCGCGATTCCGGCGCCCGCGCACCAGGTCGCGCTCGATCTGAGCGAGGGCGGTCCCTCGGTGTTCGTGATGGAGCCACCCGCCTATGCGCTGCACTACTACGATCCGGCAACGGGCATCGTCACGCATCATGCGTATGTCGACGCGGCCGACGGCCCCTATCCGTTCCACGACCATGGCGCGTTGATCGGTTGAATCGAACCGCGTGACCACGCGACACGCTTCGCAACAGTCGGACACCGGACGCGCGGGCCAGCCTCGCCGTGCGGCGTTGCGAATGACCGGCGAGCGTCGCGGGCCTGGTTCGCTTGACCGCTCGCGCAAGCCGCCGCCAGTCGTCACGGCCGCCAGCAGGAACCCCGTCGCTCCGGTATGATCGGCACGCTTGAGGATCGTGCATGGGCCGGTCCATCGATCCGCCTCCGTCATGTCCAGCTCCAACGCTTCCACTTCCACCTCCGCTTCCTCCACCCGGTCGCTGCGCGGCGTGTTGCTGCTGCTCGCGACGATCGCCGGTATCTCGGTCGCGAACATCTACTTCAACCAGCCGTTACTCGACAACTTCCGGCAGTCGTTTCCGGGTAGCGCGTCATGGGTCGGCGCGGTGCCGGCCGTTACGCAGCTCGGCTACGCGGCCGGCATGCTGCTGCTCGCGCCGCTCGGCGATCGCTTCGACCGGCGGCTGTTGATCCTGCTGCAGATCGCCGGGATGTGCGTCGCGCTCGTCGTCGCGGCGTCGGCGCCGACGCTCACGGTGCTGATCGTCGCAAGTCTCGCGATCGGCGTGCTCGCGACGATCGCGCAACAGGCCGTGCCGTTCGCGGCAGAGCTCGCGCCGCCGTCCGAGCGCGGCCATGCGGTCGGCACCGTGATGAGCGGCCTGCTGCTCGGCATCCTGCTCGCGCGGACGGCGGCAGGCATCGTCGGCGAATACTTCGGCTGGCGGGCGGTATTCGGCGCATCGGTCGTCGCGCTGCTCGCGCTCGCGCTCGTCATCATTCTGCGTTTGCCGAAGAGCCAGCCGACCTCGGCGCTGCCGTACGGCAAGCTGCTCGTGTCGATGTGGCATCTCGTGACCGAGCATCGCGCGCTGCGTGAGGCGTCGCTAACCGGTGCGTCATTGTTCGCGGCGTTCAGCATTTTCTGGTCGGTGCTCGCGTTGCTGCTCGCTGGCCCGCCGTTTCATCTCGGGCCGCAGGCGGCGGGGCTGTTCGGCATCGTCGGTGCGGCGGGCGCGATGGCCGCGCCGCTCGCCGGCAAGTTCGCAGACCGCCGCGGGCCGCGTGCGATCATCACCGTGGCGCTGGTGCTGGTCGTCATCGCCTTCGTGATTTTTGGCGCGTCGGCGAAGAGTATCGCGGGGCTCGTGGTCGGCGTGATCATCCTCGACATCGGGGTGCAGGCCGCGCAGATTTCGAATCAGTCGCGTATCTACGCGTTGAAGCCCGATGCGCGCAGCCGCGTGAATACCGTGTACATGGTCGCGTATTTCATTGGCGGGGCGCTGGGTTCGGGTGTCGGCGCGATCGTGTGGCCGGCTTTCGGATGGATAGGCGTCAGTATCGCAGGGATCGGGTTTGCCGGACTCGGCGCGTGGAATCATCTGCGGTTGCCGGCGCGAGCGGGGAACTGAGCGCAGTATCGCCAGGCATGCGAGAGCGGCTACGTCCGAAACACGCCGAGCAGCAACGTGACCAGGAACACGACGATGAAGATGTAGAACAGGATCTTCGCGATTTCGGCCGCGCCGGACGCGATGCCGGTGAAGCCGAACACAGCCGCGATGATCGCAATCACGAAGAAGACGACGGCATAGTGAAGCATCGCGATTCTCCCGTTTGTTCCCCAGGAAGCCATGACGAGCAAGCCGCGCGCCTGCTATGAATGCACGGCTTGCCGCCGCCATGCACCGTGCTAGTCGATCATTTTCTTCGTCACCACGAAGCCCAACACGAGAAACACCACGCACAGCACGACGAAAACGAAGAACAGGAACTTCGCGATCGCCGCCGCGCCGGCCGCGATGCCGGTAAAGCCGAGAAGACCCGCGATCACCGCGATGACCGCGAAAACCAGTGCCCACTTCAACATGATGGCTTCCTCCCGAAACATTGAATGAACATCGGGTCCATGCTATCGCTGCGCGGCGCGCATTCCAACGCTCGCCGTTTTCATGTGAGAGTCCGCTCACATTTTGTTACAACGAGTTTACACGCGCCGCGCCCGCTTTTTTACCATGCAATCAGGCGGGTTCGATACCGGACGGACACCTGATCGACTGGCGCCCCGGTCGGACCACCTCAACCGATGCATTCTCGACAAGGAGAACTTTCATGACGCGACTGATCGCTTTGCTTGTGCTCGCGGGAACCGCGATGCTTGTGACCGGGTGCAATACGATGGCGGGGGCCGGCGAAGATATTTCGAAGGGCGGCCATGCCTTGACGAACGAGGCGGAAAAGGCGAAATAAGCCGCGATCCGCCAGCAGCGTTTGAAGAACCCGTCGCGGGATACCGGGGCGGGTTTCTCCGTACTTTCACGGTCAACTGCATGTCCTGCCTACACTGACTCTCCGGTATCGGCAGAACCGTGTGCCTATACCGTGTCCTTGCCCCGGTAGTCGAACCAGAAAGACAAGCCGACGCTGATCAGGATCACGATCGTGGCAATCACCATCGAGCGGGTGATCGGCTCGTCGAGCACCAGCGCCCCGAGCGCGACCGCGACGACCGGATTCACGTACATGCAGCTGCTCGCGATGATCGGGCTCGTGTGGCGAATCAGAAAACCGTACGCGACCCACGCGGCCATCGTGCCGATCAGCATCAGATAGAGAAACGCGACGAGCGGCAGGAAATGCAGCTCGAGCATCCTCTCGCCTGCCGCCAACGCGACCAGCGTCGATATCGCGCCGCCGAGGCCGATCTGCAACGCGGTCGATACAAACAGGTCCGACGGCAGCTTCAGTTGCCCGGCCAGATGCGCGCCGCCAGCCCAGAACAGCGCGCCGCACAGAATCAGGAGCGTACCGGCGCCCGAGCCCGGCGTCCTGTCGCCGTGACTCAGAATCACGATGCCAATCAGCCCGAGCCCGACCGCGAACCATTCGCCCCGGCCGATCTTGCGTCCGGCGACGGCGGCGATCACGGCCGCGAACAGCGGCACGGTCGCGACCATCACGGCCGCGGTGCCGGTGCCGACCGAGCGCATGCCGTAGGCGAGCATGCCGCTCGACAGGCCTACAAGCATCGTGCCGACGAGGCCCGCGTTGCGGATTTCGGCGAAGCTCGGCCAGAGCGGCTTGCGACGTGCGGCGAACACGAACAGACCCATGCCGGCGAACAGGTTGCGCAAGCCCGACAACAGGAGCGGCGGAAACGAGTCGAGCGCGACGTACACGCCGAGATACGTCGAGCCCCACACGAGATATACAACGGCAAGCGCGAGGGCGATCTGGCCGTTGTGCGACTGCGGCAGACGCAGCGGCCAGCCACGCAGAGAAAAAACGGAACGTTGCAGCGACATGCGTTCAGCCCGCCGTCGCGACTCGACCCGCGCGACGCGCTCGATGCCCGCGAGGCGCCGCGCCTGCGTCGATGGCCCTCGGGCGGGGTGGCGGGCGGCGCATCGGCGATGCGCTCTGACGGGCGAGGCTGGCGGACATGTTGGTGCAACGGTAAGACGACGGGCGGCGCCGGAAGCGCCGAAACGGCTGAGGCGGCAGCCTCGGTCAAAATGACACGGCGCAAGGCTGCGGCGCGCACCGCATTATGCAGTAAGCGCCGGGTGCGTCGCGCGACAGAATCGTAACTTTTTGGTCTTCCTGCAACAGAAAAGCCGGGGACGCATCCCCGGCTCGCATGGAGGTTGGACTCCCTTCGATTGCGCGGCTGCGCCTCGGCAGGATCGCTAAACGGCCTAGCTCGCGACTCAGTTGCCCATCGCGCCCGACGCCTCGTGTTTCATCGCGTCCCCGCCCTTTTTCATCGAATCGTGTTTCGTCGAGTCCTTTTTCATGCTGTCCTTCGACATGCTGTCTTTGGACATCGCATCTTTCGACATCGCATCCTTCGACATCGCGTCGTTGGACATCGAGCCGCTCGCCTGCGCGAAGGCGGTGCCGGTGCCCGCCAGCATCAGCAGCGCGATCGTGGTGACTGCAATCTTCTTCATGAGATGACTCCGTTGGTGGTGGATGAATCGAAACCGGCTCGAGCCGGCGTGCTTCCGAAGCCGCTGCCGCAAGCGCGCGTGCGCCCGCATGCGTCAGGAGCCTCCGAACCAGTTGTAGCCCTGGTCGACCCAATAGCCGCCGGGAAAGGTGTTCGTGACGAATATCTCGACGATGTGCTTCGGATTCTTGTAGCCGAGCTTGGTCGGCATACGCAGCTTCATCGGGTAGCCGTATTTCGCGGGGAGCCGCTCGCCGTCGTAGGAAAACGTCAGCAACGTCTGGGGATGCAAAGCGGTCGGCATGTCGATGCTTTCGTAGTAGTCGTCCGCGCATTTGAAACCGACGTACTTCGCCGTCGTATCCGCGCCGACACGCCGCAAAAAATCGCCGAACGGCGTGCCGCCCCAGCGGCCGATCGCGCTCCAGCCTTCGACGCAGATATGCCTCGTGATCTGCTCGGCGTGCGGCAGCGCGTACAGTTCGGGCAGCGTCCACACCCGCTGGCCGGTCACGAGGCCGCTCAGCTTCAGCCGGTAGTCGGAGCCGTCGACGTGCGGCACCTCGTCGATGCCGTAGAACGCGTTGAACGGAAACGGCCGCGTGATCTGCGCTTCGGTGTAGGTCGGCGCGAGCTGCTTCGGATCGAACAGCGCGGCCTGCGCGCGATCGTTCAGACGCGACACCGCGGTGAGGAAGCGGTTGACGGAAGCGTTGTCGGTCAGCGAGCAACCGGTCAGCATCGACAGGCCGCCGAGCGTCAATAGCTGCTTGCCGAACAGTCGTCGCGACGGCATCGCGAGTTCGCGCTTCGCATCGATCAGGATCGACGCGCGGTCCAGCGTGTGACCACCGCGCTGCGCGGCATGGTCCGCTGCTTTGTCAATCGGCTTGTTCATGATTCGGCATCCGTAATGAATTCGCGTTTCGTTTTCGTCAGCATGTTCACGGGCGTTTCAGCGTCCGCGCAGCATCGCAAGCAGCGAGCGCGGCACGAGCGCGACCATCGCCAGGTGCACGGCAAGAAACGCCGCCAGCAGCGACATCGCGCTGAAGTGCACGACGCGCGCGTTGTCGTAGCCGCCCATCAGTTCACGCAGCAGCGGAAACTGCACCGACTTCCAGATCGCGAGCCCCGACAGCACGAGCACGATCAGATCGACGATCACGAACAGGTAGGCGAACTTCTGCACCGCGTTGTAGACGCGCAGATCTTCGTGAGCCAGCTTGCCGCGCAAGGCGGCGACGAAATCGCGCAGCACCGCGCGCGGTGTCAGCGGCAGGAACTTGCGCACGAAGCGCCCGCTCGCGAGATTCAGCGATAGATACACGAGGCCGTTGACCGCGAGCAGCCACATCGCCGCGAAGTGCCATTGCAGCGCGCCGCCGAGCCAGCCGCCCAGCGTGATCGCGGTCGGAAAACTGAACGCCGGGAATATCGGCGACGCGTCGTAGATGCGCCAGCCCGACAGCATCATCACGATCGCCGCGAGCGCGTTCAGCCAATGCGTGATGCGCACCCACAGCGGATGAATGGCGCCGCGCTTCGGTGTGGCTGGCGCGGCGGGTGAGCCGGGTCGCAAGGCGTGGGGCGTGGCCATGGGGTTCTCCTCGGGAAGCGGTAGAGAATGCGACTTGTGCGATGTCGATCAGCGGCAAACGGGAAGGTCGGTCGCTTGCAGCACGTCGCCGCTCGCGTCGCTTTCGACGAACGCGACCACGCCGAAGCGGTCGGCGGCGGCGTTGGCGAGCGCAGTGGGCTTCGCATCGCCGGTCAGATCGTGTAGGTCGAGATCCTGTTGAATTCGCGCATGCCCGGCCATGAGCGGTACCGGGCCGAACCATGCGCGTACGACGCGTTCGTGATGCAACGTCGCACCGCGGTTTTCGCCCGCGCCGACCTGCGAGGTCAGCGCGTTCTCATAGACCGCGAGATAGGCGCTCAACGGCCCGGCGGCGGATGCGGCCGTGCTCGTGAACTGCGCGTCGACCGCGAATGCGCCGGGCGCATGCGGGCTCAACGCGAGCGCGACGCTCGCCTGCGCGGGTTCGGCGACGAGTTCGTCGATGCGGCGCTCGAAGCGCTCGCGTTGCGACCAGTCGCGCAACTCGCGGCCCGCGACGAACACTTCCGGCGTGTAGACCGTGTGTGCGCCCGCGAGACGGGTCAGCGTCTGCTGACGTTCGGTGAAGCGATGCTGTGAAAAGCGGTCGGTCCAGCCGAGGTTGTTCCAGTAGTCGACGTGCAGCGCGAGCGGCACGATGCCATGCGCGGCGCCATCGCTTTTCCATTGACCGAGCCAGCGGTCGGCGGGCGGGCAGCTGTCGCAGCCCTCGCTGCTGTACAGCTCGACGAGCGCCACCCGATGCGCGGGGCTCTGCGCGGCGCAGAGGGGACCGGCTGCCGAGGCCGCACCGATGCAAAAACCGCTCGAAACCAGAAGCGCCAGCGCGACGGCGGGCGCAAAAAACGGTCTGAAACCTTGACGGTTCGAGCGACTGTGCGCGGTCGACATAACATGCTCCGTTCGTGATCTGCACGTTTGTCGAACCGCGCGGCCAGTTATGACAAGCCTTTTTTAATTTTTTTCCGGCGTAGGACGAGCCTGCCAAAGCTCGCCCGCGACTCAGTTGTAACTGACCACTACCGTCACGCGCGTGTCGATATCCGTGCGCTTTGCGTTCAGCGACAGCACGCCGCCCGCGCGATCCACCGCATAGTGGCCGTCGCGCGCCGACTCGACGCGCCCGGCGCCGTCGACGAAACGCGCCGCCACCAGATCGCGCGACGGCGTGTTGCCGTTCACTTCCAGCGCGACATCCGCCCCGCTGACGACGCCCGGCGACGCGCTGAACGTCACCGTGCGCGAGAAGCGCTGCCCCCCGACGCTCGCGCTATCGACAGCGACGCCAACGGGCGCCGTATCCACGTTGATCTGCATCGGCGGTGCGACGACCATCCCCACGAAACGGATCACCCCGCCCGTCGCCGCCGATGCCGCCGGCACCGCCAGCGGTGTGGCGAGCAATGCCGCCACCGCGACTGTGCGGCCTAACGTTTGCCACCGCCTTATTTTTGCTTTCATGCGCCCCTCTCCTGTCAATCGGCTCGAGTCGCCTCGCGCCATTCACGCGCCATCCCGCGAATCGCTTCGCCGGAGTGCGGCCTTCATTGCAGAGGTTTTAACGGCAATCTTTTGGGTGGCTTGAACGCATTGCCCCCGCATAGGCCGTCGCGCGCGCCGCGGCGAAGCCGCAGACAATTTTTCGCTGTAAGCCGACTGTTCCTTCGATGTAAGTTGTTCCGTCCAACGCAATCTCAAAACAAGAATAGGACATATCTGATTGCAACCGAAATGATCTTTTGGGCCATTTAGGCAGGCCAGGTTGCCAAACAGCGGGCGCGCAGTGTATCGTGTGCGCTGCTAACGCGGGGGTCCTGCGTAGCGCGGAGCTGGAGGTCCGTGTTGCGTGGGTGAGAAATACCCTTTGAACCTGATCTGGATAATGCCAGCGCAGGGAAGCGTACGGATTTCGCCCCCCAGCCTCTACAGCCTCACCTCTGCGCGATTTCCGACCACTTCCATCTCAGTCTCCTGCTTAGCCGCCCCACTTTGTACGGAGACTCACATGAACGCCAATCCGAAGTTTATTTCCGCCGAAGCCCACGTGGACGAGGCGGCCGTCGCGCCGTTGCCGAATTCGCGCAAGGTCTACGTGACGGGTTCGCGCCCCGACATCCGCGTGCCGATGCGCGAAATCTCGCAGGCCGACACGCCCGACAGCTTCGGCGGCGAAAAGAATCCACCGATCTACGTGTATGACACGTCGGGCCCCTATTCCGACCCGGACGCGAAGATCGACATCCGCGCGGGTCTGCCCGCGCTGCGTCAGGCGTGGATCGAGGAGCGCGGCGACACCGAGCCGCTGACCGGTCTGTCGAGCAGCTTCAGCCGCGAGCGCGCCGCCGATCCGGCCACCGCGCAGCTGCGCTTTCCGGGCCTGCATCGCACGCCGCGCCGGGCGATCGGCGGCAAGAACGTGACGCAGATGCACTACGCCAAGCAAGGCATCATCACGCCGGAAATGGAATACATCGCGATTCGCGAGAACCAGCGCCGCGCCGAGTATCTGGAAAGCCTGAAGACGAGCGGCCCGAACGGTGCCAAGCTCGCCGCGATGATGGGCCGCCAGCACCCCGGGCAGGCGTTCGGCGCGAGCGCGTTCGGTCCGAACGGCCTCACCGAAATCACGGCGGAGTTCGTGCGCGAGGAAGTCGCACGCGGCCGCGCGATCATCCCGAACAACATCAATCACCCGGAAAGCGAGCCGATGATCATCGGCCGCAACTTCCTCGTGAAGGTCAACGCGAACATCGGCAATTCCGCGGTGACGTCGTCGATCGGCGAGGAAGTGGACAAGATGACGTGGGCGATCCGCTGGGGCGGCGACACGGTCATGGATCTCTCGACCGGCAAGCATATTCATGAAACGCGCGAGTGGATCATTCGCAACAGCCCGGTGCCGATCGGCACGGTGCCGATCTATCAGGCGCTCGAAAAGGTCAACGGCAAGGCCGAGGATCTGACGTGGGAAATCTTCCGCGACACGCTGATCGAACAGGCTGAGCAGGGTGTCGACTACTTCACGATTCACGCGGGCGTGCGTTTGCAATACGTGCCGCTGACGGCGAACCGGATGACCGGCATCGTCTCGCGCGGCGGTTCGATCATGGCCAAGTGGTGTCTCGCGCATCACAAGGAAAGCTTCCTGTACGAGCATTTCGAAGAGATCTGCGAAATCATGAAGGCGTACGACGTGGCCTTCTCGCTCGGCGACGGTCTGCGTCCCGGCTCGATCTACGACGCCAACGACGAAGCGCAACTGGGCGAGCTGAAGACGCTCGGCGAGTTGACGCAGATCGCGTGGAAGCACGACGTGCAGGTCATGATCGAAGGCCCGGGCCACGTGCCGATGCAGTTGATCAAGGAGAACATGGACCTGCAGCTCGACTGGTGCGACGAAGCGCCGTTCTATACGCTCGGGCCGCTCACGACCGACATCGCGCCGGGCTACGACCACATCACTTCGGGCATTGGCGCTGCGATGATCGGCTGGTTCGGCACCGCGATGCTGTGCTACGTGACGCCGAAGGAACACCTCGGCCTGCCGAACAAGGACGACGTGAAGACCGGCATCATCACATACAAGCTCGCCGCGCATGCCGCCGATCTCGCGAAGGGCCATCCGGGGGCGCAGGTGCGCGACAACGCGTTGAGCAAGGCGCGCTTCGAATTCCGCTGGGAGGACCAGTTCAACCTCGGTCTCGACCCGGACAAGGCACGCGAATTCCACGACGAGACGCTGCCGAAGGACTCGGCCAAGGTCGCGCACTTCTGCTCGATGTGCGGCCCGCACTTCTGCTCGATGAAGATCACCCAGGACGTGCGCGAGTTCGCCGCACAACAAGGCGTGACCGACGACGAAGCGCTGAAGAAAGGCATGGAAGTGAAGTCGATCGAGTTCATGAAGCAGGGCGCGGAAATCTATCAGCGCCAATAAGCGGCAACCAGCGGCAAAGTTCGGCTTGCGCGATTCGCGCAAGCCGGCACGGCAATATCGAGCCCGCCGGCATGGCGGGCTTTTTGTTTTTCGCTGCGTTGCAGGCACGTTGCGTGCTGGGAGAAGGGAAACACTGGTCTCCAACAACGATCGGAGTCGGCATCATGAAATCGATCCGTCAACTCGGCCGCCGCCTTGGCACACTCGCAGTTGCCCTTTCACTCGTCGCGAGTCTCGCGGCATGCGGCGACATGTCCCCACGCACACGCGATACCGCGATCGGCGCGGGTGTCGGCGGCGCGGCCGGCGCGGCGATCGGCGGCAACGGCTGGTCCACGCTCGGTGGCGCGGCGGTTGGCGGCGTCATCGGCAACCAGGTCGGCAAGTGAGCGATTCATACAGGATAACGAACGATCTGGATGGACCACGATTCGAGCCGCCAAGGGCGGAGTGTGGCGTGCGCCCTCGCCGCCACAAACCGCGTTGAAACAGACTGAAATACGCGGTTGCCGTTTTGCCACAGCGCCGCCGCGGCAGAAGCGTAAGCTTTTGATAACGATGTCACGAGAAGCGGCATCGGTTCATCGAGGAGCGCGCCATGAAGTCCCGCGTCGTCGCCCATCTTTGCGTGGTGTGCCGCTCGACGCCACACAGTTCGTCCCGTTTTTTCGCGAGGTTCGCACGACCCGCCGCCACGCTCCCCGCGCTCGCCTCGAGCCTCTTGCTGGCGGGCTGCTATTACCCGGTCGGCTACTATCCCGCCGGCTATTACACGTCGTACTATTCGACCGCACCCGCGACGTCCGCCGACCCGAACGCACCGGCGGCCAATACACAGCAGCCGCATGACGCACAGGGGCAGGTGCAAGCCGCGCCGCAGGATCTGCCGCCCGCTTACGCGCTCCCCGCGCCCGCGTATGCGCCGCCGGTCTATCCTGCCTACTATCCGCCGCCTGTTTATCCTTACCCCGCCTATTACGGCTACCCCGCCTTTTACGGACCGTCGATCGCGATCGGCTTCGGCGGTTATTGGGGCGGCCATTGGGGTGGCCACGGCGGTGGCCATGGGGGTGGCCACGGGCATTGACGCGGCCTCTCCCGCCGCGAAGCGTGCGCGATTTTTCAGCGCATACCGCCTGCGCTCGCGCCTACCCCGCGTACTTTCCCGGCTTGACGCGCCAATATGGCGCTCTATCCTTGGAAAGCTCATGCAGCACTCGCTTAACTCAAACTCAGGCGGCGTCGCTTTGCCCCGGGCCACCTGCGTGCGTGCGCCGTGCCACGGCGACGCGCCGTCATGCGAGTCCCCCGCGTCGAATTACACAACAACGAAGGAGACGTGATGTTCCATCAACTGCTCACTCCGGTTGGCAATTCGCTTTTGCTGTCGTTTATCGTCGCCGCGCTGCCGATCATCGCCGTGCTCGCGCTGCTCGGCTGGGCGCGCAGGCCTGCCTGGCAGGCGTCGCTGGCGGGGCTGATCATCGCTCTGGTCGTGGCGATCTTCGTCTGGCAGTTTCCGGTCGGGCTCGCGTTCAACTCGGTCGCCGCTGGCGTCGTGTTCGCGCTCTGGCCTGTCATGTGGATCGTGTTCACCGCGATCCTGCTGTACAACATCGCGCAACGCTCAGGCCGCTTCGCGGCCTTTCGCCTGTGGATGATCGACAACCTGCCTAACGACCGGCGCATCGTGCTCGTCGTGGTCGGCTTTTCGTTCGGCGCGCTGCTCGAGGGCATTTCAGGATTCGGCACGCCGGTCGCGATCACGAGTTCGCTGCTGATCATGCTCGGCTTCCCGACACTCGAAGCGCTGACCTTTTCGCTGATCTTCAATACCGCACCGGTCGCGTTCGGCGCGCTCGGCGTGCCGATCACGGTGCTCGGCGCGGTCACGCATCTGCCGTCCAACGTGCTCGCCCAAATGGTCGGGCGGCAATTGCCTTTCTTTGCGGTTCTGCTGCCCTTCTATGTGATCGGCGTGTACGCAGGTTTTCGCAACATGCTGCGGATCTGGCCGGTGCTGCTCGTGTCGGGACTGAGCTTCGCGTTGACGCAGTTCGTCGTCTCGAACTATGTCAACTACAGCCTGACCGACGTGTTGTCTTCGCTGGTTTCGCTGATTCTTACCGTCGCCTTCCTGCGCGTCTGGAAGCCCGCCGTCGATCCGAATTTTGCGATCAACGTCGAGCGCGTCAACGAAGTGCGCGGCAAGATCGGCGGCGCGCAGGGCTGGTATCCGTGGATCATCGTCTCGGTCGTCGTGATCGTCTGGACGCTCGCAAGGATCTTCACGATCGGCGACATCAAGGTGCCGTGGCCGGGTCTCGACAAGGCCGTGTTCATTACGCTGTACAACGCGCCGTACGGCGCGGTCTGGGACTTCCAGCCGCTCGCGACCGGTACGGCGATCCTCGTCGCGGCACTCATCACGGCATTCGTCGTGCGGCTTTCTCCCGCTGAGTTCGGCCGGGCGATCTCCGATACGTGGGTCCAGACGCGCATCGCGATCCTGACCGTGGCGACGATCGTGGGCCTCGCGTACCTGATGAACTACTCCGGACTCAACTACACGCTCGGCCTCGGCGTCGCGTCGGTCGGGCCGGTGTTTCCGCTCGTCTCGGCGTTTCTCGGCTGGGTCGCGGTGTTCCTGTCGGGCAGCGATACCTCGGGCAATGCGCTGTTCGGCAATCTGCAGGTGGTCGCGGCCAGACAGCTCAATCTGAGTCCGGTGCTGATGGCGGCGACCAATTCGTCGGGCGGCGTGATGGGCAAGATGATCTCGCCGCAGAACATTTCGACCGGTGTGGCGACCACTGACCTGAAGGGCAAGGAAGGTGTCGTGTTCGCGAGGACCTTCAAGCATTCGATTCTGCTGACGGTACTGCTCGGCGTGCTCGTCTGGGCGCAGCAGAACCTCCTGCAGTGGATGATTCCGCATTGAGTGCGCGCCGATGACGGCGCAGTGCGGTTCGCATCGTTTGGCATGGCCGCCCGCGCATCGCGGGCGGCGCTTAAAGTCTCGTCTCCATTGCCGCTTCGCCGGATCGCAATTTTTCTCACATATCGGTGAGAATTGCTCGTTTGGCGCATGCCTTCGCGGCGCGTACGATCGGCATGACCACACGCGGCCGTCTCCCGGATCTTGCCGTTTCATTCCACGCTGAAACGTTTTACGCGTTCGCGCTGTTACGATGTGCCGACGTCCCGACTCCACTGCGCGCGGCGCCATTCCAATGAAAACCAGAAACCTCCTGCAACTGCTGATTCTCGCCGCCCTGTGGGGCGCGTCGTTCCTGTTCATCCGCGTCGGCGTGACCGACTTCGGCGTCGCACCGCTGATGGCGTTGCGCGTCGGCATCGGCGCACTCTTTCTGGCGATCGTGCTGATCGCGCGACGGCCGCTGCATCAGTCCGCCACGGTATTGCGCACGCGTGCGCTGCCGCTCTTCGTGGTCGGCATCCTCAATTCGGCGGCGCCGTTCTGCCTGTTCGCGTATGCCGAGTTGACGCTGTCGGCGGGCGTCACGTCGGTGATCAACGCATGCGCGCCGCTGTGGGGCGCGCTGGTCGGCTTCCTGTGGCTGCGCGACCGGCTGAGCGCGCTGCGCACGCTCGGTCTGCTGGTCGGCTTTCTCGGTGTGCTGATGCTGGTATGGGATCAGATTGCGGCGCCGGCGGGCTCGTCCGCCTCGCCGCTGGGCGTCGCGCTCGCGGCGGCCGCCGCGCTCGGCGCGACGCTGCTCTACGGCATCGCCGCCAACTACACGAAGCGTCACCTGACTGGCGTCGACGCGCTCACCGTCGCCACCGGCACGATGATCGGCGCGACGGTCGTGCTGCTGCCGCTCGCGGTCATTTACTGGCCCGCCGCGCCGATCTCGCTGCGCGCGTGGGGCGCAGTGATCGCGCTGGGCGTTGCCTGCACCGGCGTCGCCTACATGCTGTTCTTCCACCTGATTGCGGTCGCCGGGCCGACGCGCGCGATCACCGTGACCTTCGTGATTCCGATCTTCGGCATTCTGTGGGGCGCGCTCTTTCTCGGCGAGACGGTGTCGCCCGGCATGCTCGAAGGGTGCGCGGTCATTCTGGTCGGCACCGCGTTGGCGACCGGCGTGATCAAGCACTTGCCGTGGATGGGCACGCGGCGCGCGGATACCTGAGCGCACGGGAACGGCTCCCGGCTGCGCCGGTCCGTGGCGTCCAGGCAAACCGCAGGCACAAAAAAACCGCCCGGATCTCTCCGGGCGGTTTTGTCGAACCGGCGGCACCGGCCGCGAGGCTCTCGGGTCAGTGCAACTGACCGGCCATCAGGCTCATGATCTGCTTGGCCTGCGAGCTTTCGTCGATCTGCCCCTTGTCGTCGACCACGGCCACGCGAGTCTCGTTCGGCGTCACCGCGCGCACGTTCACGCGATACTGCTTCGCGACCTTCTCCTTCCTGCCGTGGAAGACCTGGCTCCAGAAGCCCTGTTCGGCCGACGACATATCCTTCGGATCGACGTAGCGCACGAAGTACAGGCCACGGCTCACGTCGCGGTCGTCGACGGTGAAGTTGCCGCGATCGAGCGCGAGACCCACGCGCAGCCACGCGCGGTCATACGGCTCGCCGAGCGTGAGCTCGGTCGACGAGACCTCCTGCGCCGGCGTGGTCGCCGAATCGGCTTCAGGCAGCGGCTGCTGAGCCGAGAGCACGACGTTCTGCGCCGCGACTGCCGCCGCCGCCGACTTTGCACCCGCCGTCGCCGCGTTCGGCGCGATCTGCGCACCCGCCGGCGACAGCTCGGCGTTCTGCGCGCCGCCCGCGTTGGTACCCGACTCGGCCCGCGCGAGCGAGGCCATCAGACGCTTCAGATATTCCTGCTCGAGCGCCGGGTCGTTCGGCTTGGGTTGCCACTGGGTCGACTCATTGTTCGTGCCGGTAATCGCCTCGCGCATACCTTTCTGGCTGACGAACACATATGTGCCGCCGTTCGGCGCCGGTTCGAGACGGGTGCGGAATTTGTTGCGCTCCGAGCTCACGTAGCTGTTGCCCATCGCCTTCGACAGCGTGTTGCGGATAAAGCCGTCGTTGATCTGCGCGTGAGTTTCGTTCCAGTCGGTTTCCATCACGCCCTTGTCGCGCTGGTCGACGACGAGCAGGAAGCCCTGCTCCTGCCAGAAGCGGCGAATCTGCGGCCAGGCCTGACTGGGCGTCTTGTTGTCCAGCACGAGCCAGCTTTCGGTGCCGTCGCGCTGGATGTGGATGCCCTGCACGGGCGGCACGACCGAGACCGCGTCTCCGGCCGGCGCCTGCGCCTGCACCTGTTTGAGCGTGGACAGCGAGGTTTCACCGCCTTGCGGCGGCAGCGAACGCTGATCGGCCGTCTCGTCGATCATGTTCGGCGGTACGGCAAGCGATACCTGCTTCGAACGGGAGTCGCTCCGGTAGTCGAGTTTGGTCGGCGACGAGGTGCCGCAGCCGGCGACCAGACCGCCTGCCACGAGCATTACTGCAAACCGCTTGGTAAGACGAAGATCAGTCATGTTCGGGGAATCCTTCCGCTACGCCACGGCAAGTTTCCGTGGATCAACCCAACATTTTACCGGTCCCGGCGAGGTGTGTGCAAAAACTGGGGTTTGCCCGCGAATCGCTCAGTGGAAGCTGCCGCGCCAGCAGCCCTTGGCGCGGCTGCAATACCCTTCGGCGCGGTGTGCGACCGAGGCCGAAGTGGGTGCGCTCGAATTCAGCCCGCCGCGCCAGCCGGTTGCGCGACCGGCGTGGCCAACTGTGGGGGCGCGAGCCAGCGGAACACGTCGAGCTGCTCGCCGTGGAACGTGCACTCGGCGGCGGCCGGCGTGCTGACCTTCTTCGGCGTGGATGCCGCCGTCCCGGACGCGCTGACCACATGCGCGATCGTGCCCTCCACTACGACCCGCGAGCCGCGAATCGCAGCCGCGCGATGCGTGACTCGCAGCGTATCCGGCGACATCCCCGACGACGTCTCCGCCAGCTTGCTGCGCATCAGTTGCTCGCATGCGCCAGAGTTACGGGTCACGATGGTGCAGGCCGCCAGCAGCGCAGCGGCGCTCGCGACACAGGCTAAAGAGAGAATCCGGATCTTCATCGATGTTCCGTTGTTCCAGGCGCCGGTCATTGTAGCTTACGACTCCCGTCGCCCAGCCTTGCTGCGGCCTGCCGCTTGACCTTGGCGCGGCACATCGGCATCGTGTTGACCGGCGCGCCCCTGGCGGCACAGCCGGCCGTGGAGTCGGCCGCACCGAGCGGCGAATTCCGGGCGGCTCTCCATCTTGACGACCCCCGCTTCTTGATGCTCAGCCTAGTCCTACTCGCGATCGCCGCGTACGCCGCGACCAATATCGACAACCTGTTCGTGCTGCTCGCGTTTCTGAGCGAAACGGGCGCGCGGCGCGGCCGCGTCATCGCGGGACAGTACGCGGGATCATTGATCCTCGTCGCCGCGGCGCTCGTGCTCGCGGCCTTGCTCGCGCGCCTGCCGGCCGGCTACGCGGGCGTGCTCGGCTTCCTGCCGATCGCGGTGGGCTTGCACAAGGCATGGCAGCGCTTCGGTCCCGGCCATGCGCCGCGCAACGATAGCGAGCAGATCCGTGCATCCGCGCCGCCATCAACCGGCGGCTCATCGAGCTGGACGGTGGCGAGCGTCGCGATCGCCAACGGCTCGGACAACATCGCCGTCTACGTGCCGCTGTACGCGAACCGTACGCCCGCCGAAAACGCGCTCGTTTCGCTCGTGTTCATCGTAATGATCGGGCTGTGGTGCGCGGGCGCGACGTGGCTCGTCGACCATCCGCTGCTCGGCGCGCCGATCCGGCGGTACGGATCCGCAGTGCTGCCGCCGATCCTGGTCGGGATCGGCGTGTCGGTGATCGTAAGCAACGATACGCTGCGGGTTTTGTCCGGCGGGTGAGCGGCCGAGCGGCGGCGTCGGTTCTCCGATCTCAATTCGCCGGCTGCTGCGGCTGCACATAAGTCCGCACGCCCGCCAGCGGTGCGCCGTAGCCGCCCCCGTTCGCGTTGTTCGGCAAGCAGTTGACCAGTTGCGCGCGCGGATCGGCCGGATTCAGATTCAGTTCGCCCGCCTGCTGGTTGCCATGCGTCGGATACTCGCTGCCGCACGCCGCCTGCGGCATCAGACGCGTGCTGTTCTGCGGCGCGTTCATGTCGTTCTGCGCGCTGAGCCCCTGCGCGCCAACCTGCCCGGCGAACCCGCATGCCAATGCCGCGCACGCGCAGAGCCGCGCGACGCCCGATATCTTCGCTACCCTTTTCATTTCCATCTCCTTCACAGTGAATCGAAAAACGCCACATGGCCCCGGCGCGGCCCTTGACGCTTTCTCAATAATATGTTCCCATTGCGCCCTATGTACCGCGCCCAGACCATCCTATCGCTACTACTAGCCCGCTCTACCGGGCTAGGTCTGCTGCTGCGCGCGTCCGCTTCCCTCTGATACACCGAAGCATCGCTTGAATCCCCAGTAACTGACCCAGCCCCGGTTTCCGACCGGCGGCCCAGTATCGCGTTTTCGTCGTCCGGTCGACACCCGTTCCACGGTCTCTCCCCCGGATGATGAAAATGTTGAAAAACCCTTCTACCAAGTACCGCTCGTTCAAGCCGATCAATTTGACGGATCGCCAGTGGCCGTCGCGCACCATCACGCGCGCGCCGATCTGGATGAGCACCGACCTGCGCGACGGCAACCAGGCGCTGTTCGAGCCGATGAACGCCGAGCGCAAGATGCGCATGTTCAAGACGCTGGTGCAGATCGGCTTCAAGGAAATCGAAGTCGCGTTTCCATCGGCGTCGCAGACCGATTTCAACTTCGTGCGCGAACTGATCGAGGGTGGCCATATTCCCGACGACGTGACGATCGAAGTGCTCACGCAGGCACGCGACGATCTGATCGAGCGTACGTTCGAATCCTTGCGCGGCGCCCCACGCGCGATCGTCCACCTCTACAACGCAACCGCGCCGGAATTCCGCAAGATCGTGTTCGGTCTCGAGAAGAGCGGCGTGATCGAACTCGCGCAGAAGGCCGCGCGCACGATGAAACGCCTCGCCGACGCGCAGCCGGAAACGCACTTCACGCTGCAATACAGCCCCGAGGTGTTCAGCGGCACCGAACTCGAATTCGCCAAGGAAGTCTGCGACGCGGTGTTCGACATCTGGCAACCAACGCCCGAGCACAAGGCGATCGTCAATCTGCCGGCCACCGTCGAAATGGCGACGCCGAACGTCTACGCGGATCAGATCGAATGGATGCACCGCAATCTTGCACGCCGCGACTCGCTGATCGTCTCCGTCCACCCGCATAACGATCGCGGCACGGCGGTCGCCGCAGCGGAACTCGCGGTGATGGCGGGAGCGGATCGCGTCGAAGGTTGTCTGTTCGGCAACGGCGAGCGCACCGGCAACGTCGACCTCGTCACGCTTGCGTTGAACCTGTACACCCAGGGCGTCGACCCCGGGCTCGATTTCTCGAACATCAACGAAGTCGCGCGCACGGCCGAGGAATGCACGCAGTTGCCGGTGCATCCGCGTCATCCGTATGTCGGCGATCTGGTCTTCACCGCGTTTTCGGGCTCGCACCAGGACGCGATCAAGAAGGGCTTCGCCGCGCAGAAGCCAGACGCGATCTGGGAAGTGCCGTACATGCCGATCGATCCGAGCGACCTCGGCCGCACCTACGATTCCGTGATTCGCGTGAACAGCCAGTCGGGCAAGGGCGGCATCGCGTATCTGCTCGAGCAGAGCTACGGCGTCGTGTTGCCGCGCCGCTTGCAGGTCGACTTCAGCTCGGCTGTGCAGCGCTACACCGACGACAGCGGCCAGGAAGTCACGCCCGCGCAGATCTGGGAACTGTTCCAGCAGGAATACGTGCGCACGGCCGAGCCGGTCCGCTATATCAGCCACAGCCTGTCCGAACACGACGGCCGTGAGCACATCAAGCTCAACGTCGAAATCAACGGTACGCCGCGCGTGCTGGCCGGCGCCGGCAACGGCCCGCTCGACGCGCTGATGCACGCCTTCGACGTGCCCGTGCGCGTCCAGCACTACGAGGAACGCGCGCTCACGCAAGGCGCCGATGCGCGCGCGATCGCGATCGCCGAAATGGCCGGTGCCGACGTGGCCGGCAGCGCGTTCGGCGTCGGCGTCGATGCGAACCTGATCACCGCGTCGATTCGCGCGGTGATCAGTGGCGTCAACCGCGCTTATGCACGCATGAACGCGGACGCACAGTCGCGTTTCTTCGACGCCGCGCTCAGCGACGCGACGGTTTAAGGCCCGGGTCGGCAGTGTTGAACAGGCGGTGCGCCGCCGGTTCGCAACGATGACAGCAATACGGAAGGGGCGTTTCGACGCCCCTTCTTTTTTGATGCCGATTCATCCGGGCCGGCGTCGGCCGATGTTCACTGAAACACGTCCCTGCCGAAGTACTTCAGCGAAATCCGCTGATACGTACCGTCTTTTCTCATGCCGGCGAGCGCGTCGTTGATCGCCACCCGCAGCTTCGGATTGCCCTTGCGGATCAGCACGGCGGACTTGTCGCTGCCATCGGGCGATGTATCGACCGCGACGACCTTGATTTTCGCGTCCGGCGCGCGCTTCTTGTAGTCGAGAAACGACAACGAATCGTTGACGGTCGCATCGACGCGGCCCGAGACGAGCAGGTCGATCGATTCGTCGAAGCCCCGCGCCGGGATCACCTGCGCGCCGTGCGCCGCCGCGATCCTGCCCACATTGCTAGTCAGCGTGTTGGCGGACTTGCGGCCCTTCAGATCATCGAAAGACCGGATCGTCGTGTTGTCCGAGGCGACGATCAGCACCGCGTGCGATGTGATGTACGGGTCCGAGTAATCGTATTTGAGCTTGCGCTCGTCGGTGATGGCGACCTCGTTGACCACCGCGTCGTAGCGATTGACGTCGAGACCGCCGATCAACCCTTCCCATCTGCCTTCGATAAATTGCGCCTTGACGCCGAGTCGCTCCGCGATCGAACGCGCGAGTTCGACGTCGAAGCCGGTCAGCTTGCCGGCGTCGTCGTGGTAGGTGAACGGTGCGTAAGTGCCTTCGGTGCCGATCCGGAACACGCCCGATCCCTTGATCCGCGCGAGATCGTCAGCGCTCGCCGGATGCGCCAGTGCGGCGTGCAACAGCGCGATCAGCGCGATCAGCGCGAGTGAACGAATCGGCTTCATCGGACGGCTCCGGCTGAGTGGCTGCGTCGGTGGCGGACTGCTGTGTGGAAGGACGGAGCCGGCGGGCGGCCAGCTGCGTGGGCCGACTGTAGCAAACCGACCGCGATTTTCATAGCGGTGCGCGCGGCGGTCATGTACTGGAGCCATCGCAAGAAAACGCGCGTTGGTCGTGCTCAGGCGCGAGTTCGTGCCGTCCGGGATGCTCGCGGATAAACTGAAGGCCTTCGTCGAGGAACGGCTTGCGCCGGACAAGTACCCACGCGGCGTTGAGCTGACCGCCACCGGTCAGATTCAACGCTTCAAGCCGAGCGAACTCTCATAGGTCATTCATTGATGCAGAACCATGCTACCGCCCCTGCCACTTCCGCCGCGAGCGGCGCGAGCCGCTTCGCCGAACTGCCGGCGACCGCGTCGCATGGGCCGCTGCGCATCGAATACCGCTGGGTCAACGAACAACCGGACGCCCCGGAAGACGATGCGCCGCTCGTGGTCTTCCTGCACGAAGGTCTCGGCTCGATCGCGATGTGGCGCGACTGGCCGCAGACGTTATGCGAGCGGCTCGGCATGCGCGGACTCGTCTATTCGCGGCCTGGCTACGGACTCTCGACACCGCGTGCCGCACACGAAAAATGGCCGGTCGACTTCATGAGCGTGCAGGCGCGCGATATCCTCCCCGCTCTGCTCGACGCGCTCGCTATCGAACTTCGGCAACGCCAGCGCATGTGGGTGATCGGCCATAGCGACGGCGGCTCGATCGCGCTGCTCTACGCGGCGCTGTATCCCGAGGCGCTCGCGGGCGCGGTCGTGATCGCACCGCATGTGTTCGTCGAAGACCTCTCGGTGCAAGGCATCGCGCAGACCAAAGCGCTTTACGAATCCACCGATCTGCGCGCCAAGCTCGCCCGCTATCACGCGGACGTCGATTCCGCGTTCTACGGTTGGAACGATATCTGGCTCGATCCGGCCTTCAGGCGGTGGTCGATCGTCGACGCGCTCGCGCCGATCCGTCGCCCGCTGCTCGCGATCCAGGGCCATGAAGACAACTACGGCACGATGGCGCAGATCGACACGATCGCCGCACGCGTGCCGCACGCGCAACTCGTGAAGCTCGACGCATGCGGACACTCACCGCATCGCGACGCGCCCGCCGCGCTGAACGACGCCATCGCCGCGTTCGTCCGAGCACAGCCATAAACGGCGCTTCACCGCTGTCGGATACTTCATAAAAATTACACGGATCGGCGATTATGCTGCTGCATCGCTGACCTCGGCACCTCGATGGCGAGGCATCCCTTCCCCGCCCGGAGACAGTGCCATGCCTTTCTTGTCGAGCCCAATGCGCGCCCCGCGGCGCAAACGATTGAATGGCGCAGCGGCGGTCATCGTGCTGTGCACGCTCACGGTTGCATGCAGCCACGACGACCCAGCCGCCAGCACAAGTACACTCAGTTCTACGGCACATTCCGCCGCCAACCCCGGCGACCCATCGATCGCCACGCCCCCGGCCGACTCCGCGCCGCCGACGCTGACGATCCAGACACCCGCAGCACCCGCATCCGACGCCGGCACCGCGCTGTCCGCCACGTCGCCGCCGCTCGCGAGGCCCGTCATCCATACCGTCGATTGAGAATCGCGCCGCGCGCGGCGGCTAGCCTTCGCGCGTCCGGCGCAGCAGCGCCGTTTCAGCACCGCAGTCCGTTGTCCCCGTGCCTTTTTCCTCCACCGAAGATCAACGCCACAACCATGACCTCAAAAAATCGCCGTGATTTTCTCCGCTCGGCTGCGCAAGCTGCCGGTTCCTTCACCGCGCTGAGCATGCTGCCGCCCGGCATCCGCAATGCGCTCGCGATTCCGGCCAACAACCGCACCGGTACGATCCGCGACGTCGAGCACATCATCGTGTTGATGCAGGAGAACCGCTCGTTCGACCACTACTTCGGCACGCTCAAGGGCGTGCGCGGCTTCGGCGACACGCGCGCGATCAATCTCTCGAACGGTCAGCCGGTGTGGTATCAGCCGCTCACCGCCGACGCCGCCGGTGCCGGGTACGTGCTGCCGTTCCACCCCACCGCGCCGAACCTCGGCCTGCAATTCCTGCAGGATCTGCCGCACGACTGGGGCAGCACGCACGCGGCGTGGAACCGCGGGCGCAACGATCGGTGGGTGCCGTCGAAGGGCAAGACCACGATGGCCTATCTGACGCGCGACGACATCCCCTTCCACTATCAGCTCGCCGACGCATTCACCATCTGCGACGCGTACCACTGCTCGCTGATGGGCCCGACCGATCCGAACCGCTACTACATGTGGAGCGGCTGGGTCGGCAACGACGGCAGCGGCGGAGGCCCGGTGATTGACAATTCGGAACTCGGCTACGGCTGGTCGACCTACCCCGAAGTGCTGCAGAACGCGGGCATCTCGTGGAAGATCTATCAGGACGTCGGCACCGGGCTCAACGCGAACGGTTCATGGGGCTGGACCCAGAATGCGTATATCGGCAACTACGGCGACAACTCGCTGCTCTATTTCAACCAGTACCGCAACGCGCAACCGGGCAACCCGCTCTACGACAATGCGCGCACCGGCACCAACGCCGCGAACGGCGAAGGCTACTTCGACATCCTCAAGCGCGACGTGCAGAACGGCACGCTGCCGCAGGTGTCATGGATCGTCGCCCCCGAAGCTTACTGCGAGCATCCGAACTGGCCAGCCAATTACGGCGCGTGGTACATCGATCAGGTGTTGCAGATCCTCACGTCGAATCCCGACGTGTGGAGCAAGACCGTACTGCTGATCAACTACGACGAAAACGACGGCTTCTTCGATCACATCGCGGCGCCGTTCGCGGCCGCATCGAGCTCGGATGGTCTGTCGACCGTCGACATCACGCACGAAATCTATCCCGGCGATCAGAAGAACGTCGCCGCGCCGTACGGGCTTGGACCGCGCGTGCCGATGCTGGTGGTCTCGCCGTGGTCCAAAGGCGGCTACGTGTGCTCGCAAGTGTTCGACCATACTTCGGTGATCCGCTTCATCGAAAAGCGCTTCGGCGAGCAGCACAATCTCGGCGAAGCGAACATCACGCCGTGGCGCCGCGCGGTATGCGGCGATCTGACCTCGGCATTCAACTTCGCCAATCCGAACGCGTCGGTGCCGTCGCTGCCGGGTACGAGCGGCTATGTGCCGCCCGACCAGAACCGTCATCAGGATTACGTGCCGCAGCCGCCGGCGCTGCAGACGCTGCCGCGGCAGGAGCCCGGCGTGCGTCCGGCGCGCGCGTTGCCGTACGAACTGTTCGTGCGCGCCGACGAAGGCTCGAACGGCAAGCTGACGTTGCGCTTCGTCAACACGGGCCGCGCGGGCGCGGTGTTCCTCGTCTACGCGGCGAATAGCGCCGACGCGCCGCGCAGCTATACCGTCGAAGCGGGCAAGCATCTGCAGGACACGCTGCCGCTCAATGCCGATGGCAGCTACGACTTCAGCGTGCACGGCCCGAATGGTTTCCTGCGCCGCTTCGCGGGCCAGATGGTCGCGCGAAGCGCGTGGGATGGTCCGGATACGGCGCGACCGGCCGTTGCCGAAGGCTACGACGTCGCGAACGGCAATCTGCAACTGCGACTCGAGAACCTCGGCCGCGCGCGTTGCCAGTTCACGATCGACAATGCGTACGACGCGAGCCATGTGATCAGGCACTCGGTGCGCGGCGGCGACACCGATAACCTGTACCTCGATCTGCGCAACGCTCATGGCTGGTACGATCTGACGATCACAGTCGATACGGACTCGACGTTCGCGCGTCGCTTCGCCGGTCACGTGGAGACGGGCAATAGCAGCATGAGCGATCCGGCGTTGGGTGGCTGAGCGTCGCGCTCGCCCCGCTCTGTCAAAGCAACGGCCGCTGGCTCTTCGAGCGCAGCGGCCGTTTTTCATACAGCAGTCGATAGCGCACGCCGGCGAACGCGGGCGAAGGCGCGCACCTACGATTCGAAATCGAGCCCGCCGATCAACGCGACCGGCTCACCCTGCGTATGCGTGAGGAAATCGAGTTCGCGCGCCTGGGTCCAGGCATTGAGCTTGCGAGGCAGCGCAGCGAGATATCGGGCGAAACGCGCCGAACCCTGCTCACCCATCAGCCTTTCTATTTCGTCGCTGTCCCAGGTCAGATACAGATTCAACGGATGCGGGTAATGGCCGAGTTCTTCGAGCGGCGCCGCATGAATCCGCACGCGGGTGGGCTGTCTTTGCGCGTCACGCGGCACTACCTCGGTGTGCACGGTCTTGGCGAAGCATGCGGCAATCGCCTCGGCGATGCGCGGCGCGAATTCCTGCTCGAAACGAATTGCAGTTTCCGGACGCATCGAGTATCTCCGCTGTGGCTTTCATCGTGGTTCGGCCATCGTAGCAGACTCAGTTTCTTGCCGGAGGGAGCGTATGCGCTTCATGCGTCACCGCCTCGCGCAAGGCCTTGCGGATCACCTTGCTGGTCGCCGCCATCGGCAGGCTTTCGACGAAGCGAATCTCGCGCGGATATTCGTGCGCGGCCAGACGCGTCTTCACGTGCTGCTGGATCTCACGCACGAGCGCATCGTCGCCGACGAAATCGGCTTTCAGCACGACGAACGCCATCACGATTTCGGTGCGCTCGCGATCGGGCGCGCCGACCACGGCCGCCATCGAGACCGCCGGATGACGCAGCAGCGAATCTTCAGTCGACGCCGGGCCGATGCGGTAGCCGGCGCTCGTAATGACGTCGTCACCGCGGCCGACGAAGCGAATGAAGCCGTCCGCATCACGCGTGCCGAGATCACGCGATGCCCGTGCAACGCGCCCTTCGGTTTGCCGGTCGTGCCCGATGTATAGATGATGATCGCGGGATCGTCCGCGGCGGTATCGATCGGCGCGAAATCGGCGGCAGCGCTATCTAACGCATGCCAGAACGAGCGCACCGCCGCTCCCGATGCTTCGGCATCCTGCTCGATATCGACACTGAACACTTGCCGCAATTCGGGTAGTGCACCGCGAATTTCAGCGACCTTGTGCACGCCGGTTTGATCGGTGATCAGCGCGACCGCGCCGCTGTCGCCGAGCCGATCCTCGATCGCGTCGACGCCGAACAGTGCGAACAGCGGCACTGCGACCATGCCGGCCTTATACGCGGCGAGATGCGCGATGGCCGTTTCGATCGATTGCGACAGGAAGATGCCGATGCGCTCGCCGCGCCGCGCGCCCGCCGCAAGCAGCGCATTGGCGAAGCGCTCGGACAGCGCTTTCAGTTCGTCGAACGTAGAGCGGGTCGCACGGCCGTCGGCATCTTCGTAGATCAGCGCGAGACGCCCCGATCCGTCGGCCCATTTGTCGCACGTATCGACGCCAATGTTGTAGCGCGACGGAATACGCCACGCGAAATTGGCCGTCAGCGATTCATCAGTCTCGCCGTCGAGGTTCATCGTCTCTCCTCGATATCGTCTTTGTCATGGCACGGCGCGGTGCATGGCCCGATGCTTGCTGCACTGGCGCGCAGGCCCGGCGTTCCGCAGTTTAGCCCACGTCTTTGCGCCGCTTCGTTGACGCATCGGCGGGCGCTGCTGGATTCAGCATGTACGACATTTCTCCGCCCAAATTCGCCCGCGCGGTGCGAAGTCCTCGACGATTCGCGACAACTCCTGTGCGATTCGAGCCCTTTACATCAGACCTGTACCGCGCGCGTCTAGCATCGTAGACAGGCTCGGCGCGCATGTTGCGCCGCATGATCGCTTCCCCGGATGACCTATGCGCAAGGCAAGATTCGCATCGTTCTGGCACGGTCCCGAACTTTCTCCCTATGAAATCGCGTGTCTGGATTCGTTCATGCTGTACGGCAGCGAAGTCTCGCTTTATAGCTACGAGCCGGTCGCCAATCTGCCGCCCCGCGTGATCGCGAAGGACGCGAGCACGATACTGCCACGCGACTCGCTGAACGACTTCCCGATCCACGGGGTGCCGTCGATGCAGCATTTCACCGACTATTTCCGCTTCGCGATGTTCACGAAGACCGACGAGATCTGGGTCGATACCGACATGCTGCTGCTGCGCGATTTCGATCTCAACGCCAAGGGCGACCTGATCGGCCGGGAATCGCCGTCGAGCATCTGCACCGCGATGCTGCGGCTCGATCCGGATCAGCCGCGCCTGCACGAGTTGATCGAACGGGTCGAGGCGATGAAAGGCACGGCACTGAAGTGGGGCGACACAGGCCCGCGTCTGTTGACCGCCGTCTATGGCGTGAAGGCCGGTCTTCCCGAGAGCCTGTTTTATCCGGTGCATTTCGACGATTACTACAAGGTGTTCCTGCCGCGCTATTTCGACGAATGCGAAGCGCTCTGTTCCGATGCCTACACGCTGCATCTGTGGAACAACCGCATCGTCAAGATGGGACTCTTCAAGCGCATCGGGCCACCGGATGGCTCCTTCCTGCATCACGTGTTCGAGCAAATCGGCGCGAACGGGATGTTTCGCGAGTTTTACCCCGCGAGTGTGATGCAGACGATGATCGATAACGTGGTGCAGAAAGTCGGCAGCGACGAAGGCGTGCGCAAGCTGCTGCGCGTCGGCGTGCCGATGGTCACGACGGCCATCGTGCGCAAACTCGGCGTGTGAGTTCGCAGCGTCAGTTCACGCCGCCGCTGCCTGAGACCCGCGCCTGCTCCAGCATGAAGTCGATGAACGTCGCCGCCGCGCGTGTCTGATGCCGGTTCGGCATGTACAGCAAGTACATGTGTGTGGCGAAGACGCTGAGCGGCGGGGCATCGAGCGCGCTCAGCACGGCGCCGCGCTTCACATCGTCCTGCGCCACGTAGCCGGACACGAGTCCGATACCGAGACCGGCCAGCACCGCCTGGCGCAAAACCAGGAAATTCTCCGAAATGATCGTCGGTTCAAGCAGTAGTTCGTGACGCGCGTCGCGCCGGCACGCGGCGAGCCGTAGCTGCTTGCCAATCACGGTGGCGGTAATCAGGCGGGATCGGCATGATGGGGGAGTTGCCGCTCGGGCACGACGCAAAGCGGTTGGTGATGATCGATCATCAGCGTGGGGATGAGGACTATTGTCTGGAGCGGTTTTTTGGCGAGGGGGTTGCTTGATAGTTGTGTGGACGACTACAGACCTGGAAGAGACGAACAGAAGTTTGTGATCCTCTGCATTCCAATCTCGAAAGAGACAAAAGCCGCCATATGGGCGAAGGCCCGAATTGATTGCGAAGCGCCAATTTCTTTGAAACTGCTGCTAGATTGCTCTCATAGAACTTCGGAGAGCTGATCATGCCAAACGAATCAAAGAGACTGAGCAGTACAGGACTGACCGCTTTTCGGCTGCGCGAGGGAGCTGTCTTGCGCTATTACAACGACAGTGCAAATAATTGCACCTACGGTATAGGCACGCTTGTGCACTTTGGCCCATGTACAGCGGCTCAATTCCAGCGCCCGGTGACACTGGCGGACATAGAAATCCAGCTAGCAGCAGCGGTCCAGGCTGCCGAAAGCGCGGTCGGGAAGCAGAACATTTATGTCCATCCGCGCGACGCCAATGGCAGACGCCTGCCCGCGGTACGCGTAGCCGGCCTGATAAATCGCCGACGCGAAGAAGCTGCGCCGTTCCTCACGCGGGTACAGCGATGAAATGCCTTGTCGTGACACTAACGCTTGGCAGCACTTCCGCGCTGGCCACCCGCGCCGCTTCGGTCGACGAAATCGCGAATCGAAGTGGACTGCCCACAAGCGAGATCACCGCAGCCCAATCGAATTGCGAAGCCGATCAAACCGGCATGAATCTCTGTGCATGGCGCGACCAGATCATCGCGGAACAGAGACTGGAGCAGCAAGTCGTGGACGTGATGGCCGGCACGTCGACGGCCTGCAGAACGGCGCTCGAAAGAAAGATCGCCGCCTGGAAAAAACGCCGCGACACCAACTGTACGAGGTCGGCGTCGGACGAATGGGGCAACGGGTCCATGCTGCCCACCGCAGTCTCGATGTGTAAAACCGCCGAAACCGAGCGCATGCGCAAAGCGATCGGGAGCGAAAAATGTAAATGATCGTTGTGCGCGAGGCTCGGATGTCGTTGCCAGTCGCTCCCGATTAGTTGGGTGATGACTGTCTCATTGTGAGCGGTTTTGCAGCGTTGAGGATGTCAGCGGGTTGAGGGGGCGGTTAGGCACACACCGTCAACCTCGCGCAAAAACGGCGCACACAAACGAAAAAAGGACTCACGGCTTTCACCGTAAGTCCTTTTTGATCTTTGGTCGGGGCGAGAGGATTTGAACCCCTCTGTATCGACCGTGGAATAAGGCTTTCCGTGCAATCCGTCAACGCCAAACGCGCGCCGAATTGACAAGGTAACTGATGGTCACTGTACCACGGAAGGCGCGGGTTTTCTCCGGGATCGCGCTGGCGTGGTATGCGTATTCAGCCGATTCCATCATTGAGTTTGCATGACGTTGCCCTCGATTTTCGTATCCGCTAACCGAGCACTTATTATGCCGCTTCCTTTCGCTGTGCGGCGTGCCAGTCTTGTTCAAATTGCATCGGACTGACGTAATTCAACGTCGAGTGCAA
>NZ_JAJITC010000018.1 GCF_020881035.1 Paraburkholderia translucens | reverse complement strand
ATTCGCGCTCGGGCAGTCGTGGAATCCCTGCTCGGTTTGCCGTGGAATCGGCGCTCGCTTTGCTGTGGAATCCGAGCTCGGCTTGCCGTGGAATCAGCGTTCGGTTTGGCGTGGAATACGCAGCAAGCGACGGGCGGATGATCGGTCGTGGATGGATCTTGAAGTCCAAGGCAGCGAATTCCGGGACACACGGTCGCGCCGTCGCTTCGCAACGCTGCTGGAAAAGCTGTGGGATGACATGGGGCAGACTATTCCGTTCGCGTGTCAGGACTGGGCTTCTACCAAGGCTGCGTACAGGTTTCTGTCGAACGACCGCGTCAGCGAACACGATATCCTGAGCGGGCATTTCCAGGCGAGCGCTGAACGTGTGAAGGCCACCGATGGGCCGGTGCTCGTCCTGCAGGACACGACCACATTCCCGTACCAGCCCACTTGGCCTGGCGGCGGTGAAGTTCTGGACGAGAAAGCGGTTCAAAGGGGCTTCGGAACTCAAGCGCCATAACAATCCCACGCGCGTACCGATTGAGGAAAAGGAAAGCTGGCGCTGGCTGGAGAATATGCGCCAGTCGACTGAGCTTTTCGACGATCCTGTGCGTTGCATTCACATCGGCGATCGGGAAAGAGACATTTACGGGCTGTGTTGCACCGCATACGATCTTTGCACCCACTTCCTTGTGCGTACCTGCGTCGACAGGCTCGCGGGAGATGGTCAGCATACGATCTCCAAAGCCATGCAGCAGGTTCAGGTCAAAGGGCTCCATCGCCTCGAGCTTCGCGACGCGAAAGGCCGTCCGATGACCGCGAGGCTCGAACTGCGCTACTAGCATATGACTGTTCTACCACCCGTCGGCAAGCAGAGCCGTTACCCTGCGCTACAGCTAACAGTCCTCCACGCACAGGAACGCGATCGGCCGCCCGGGCGTGCCCGCATCGAATGAAAGCTGATCGCCAACCTGCCGGTCCGCTCTCGTGCAGAGGCAATCGAAAAGCTCGACTGGTACGCAATGCGTTGAAAAACCGAGACCTTCCACAAGATCCTGAAATCGGGTTGCAAAGCCGAGGAGTCCCGGCTTCGCACAGCCGACAGGCTAACGCACCTGATCGCAGTCTTCTGCATTCCGAGCTGGCGCATATTCTGGCTCACCATGCTCGGCCGATCGGCGCCGCAGGCCGCCGCCGAACTCGCGTTCACGCACACCGAAATCGAACTGCTTGAACACATCGTTCACGATACGCCCCACAACGCGCAAGCTCCGCCGCTCGTGCGCAACGTTATCAGGCTCGCTCAGCTCGGTGGTTACCTTGCGCGCGCCAACGACCCTCCGCCGGGCAATACCGTAATGTGGCGCGGGATGCGTCGTCTGACCGATATCCAGATCGGCTATGAGCTTGCGCTAAAAGAAGTGGGAAATTGCAAGAATGAAGACGCGCTTACTGCCGATCATGGGTTTCCCCTGCATGTCGATGGCTCTGCAAGCGTTTTTGTCGCGTAAACAGCGTAGCGGATGACTCTGGCGGGTGACCTATGCCTTTTGCATGTCGCACGCGTTCGAGACGATCGCCCATGCCCGGCGTGAGTTTCTGTGCGGCCAGTTTCGGCCATTCTGCGCGACTTTGGAAGTTCGATTTGGTTTGCTATCGTTGAACCGTTTTGTTGATTTCGGAGCGGACACATGCCGTTGATTTTGCGTCGAGCGACTTCGGCCGACGCCAAAGAGTTGACTGAAGTCTATCTGCGATCTCGTAACACGCTGGCGTCCTATGCGCCACTCGCGCACTCCGAAGCGGCCGTCCGCGATTGGGTCGCCAACATACTGATCCCGTCGGGTAGCGTCACCGTCGCCGTGAACAATGACCGTATAGTGGGCATGGCCGCGCACTCTATATTTGACGGTGTGACATGGCTTAACCAGTTGTACGTGTACCCTCAATTTAAACGACAAGGGATTGGCACTTCCCTCCTGGAATCGGTGAAGTCACAGACCGACGGCAAGCTTCAACTCTATACGTTCCAGATGAACCACGATGCCGCTGCGTTTTATGAGCGGCATGGGTTCGTTGCCATCGCATATAGCGATGGAAGTAGAAACGAGGAAGGCTGTCCCGATGTTTTGTATTGTTTAACGTGGTAACGCTTCCGTACATAGGCTCGCATCGAATGTCCGTTATCGGCGAGTTCGAAGGGCAGCTCCAGGTCGATCTGAGCCGACCACTGAGGGAGGCGGCGATACTGGTCATCCGGCGTTCCGGCGCCGCTTTTCAAATTCAGGGAGAGGGCGCCGAAACGTCAGCCGCCTGCTGAAGACGGCGCCGCCGCAAGTAGATTGCACGCCGCGTCTGCACCGTCGCGCTTACTGGCCCAGTTGCCAGCGCAGGACAGGATGCGTCGCGCCAGCCGGCAGGGCCCACACGCCCGTCGGGCTGAAATTCCACGATGCATCGAAGCTCGCCGGGTTGCTCATCTGGGCCGTGGTGAGGCCGTTCGACGCAGGCAATTGAGAGACGTCGCCCGTACTCACCGTGCGCGTCGTCGTCTGTTTGTCCCAATAGACGTTGCTTGCGATCGTTCCGCCGGCACCGTACGCGACGATACCCCCGTATGTGCCGTAGGCCGGACCCTGATACGAAGGCCCTAGAACTGGGCCTGCTGCGAACGACTGCTCGATGACACCGCTATTCGAGTACGCCAATCCGCCGGCCGCAAAAAGCCCGAGAACGCCGCCGGAGGCGTAAGACTGGGACACGGTGCCACTGTTGATGCCGACAAGTCCGCCTGGCTCCAGGAACACATCCCCGCCGACGTTAGAGGTTGTGAACGATTGAAGGATCAACCCGGTGTTGATGCCGACGAGGCCTCCTGCTTCGCCCGCACCACCCACGGAGGCGCTGCTCCACGAACGCTCGATTACACCGTCGTTCAGGCCCACCAAGCCGCCGATCGGTACGTTGCCATAGTGCGGGGCGCCCCGGAAGCCCGTCGTAGACGTGTAAGTGATCAAGCCGAGGTTGCGGCCCGCGAGGATGCCGTAGGTGATCGTAATGGGATTGTTGAAGTCAGCATCCTGGAACGCCGTCAGCGCGCTGTTCGTCATGCCGACGTTACGTACGACGCCCGACGTGCCGATCTCGCCGAATAGACCAGCCGAGCGGGTCTCGGACGGGGAGTACATCTCCTGCTGACTGAAGTGGTCGATCACATGTCCCATCCCATCGAACTGGCCGGAGAACGGGGTAGCTGCACTGCCCAGCGGAATGAAGTCGACGCCACCCGAGGAAACACTGTGCGAAGAAAGATCCGTCGCGCTGGCATCGATATTCTTGCCGAGCGCGTAGTTGCCGGCGAGGTCGGCCGATATGTGCTGCAGGTCGGTCAGCGAATTGACCAGCTTGTAGCCGGTCACCTGCGTCACCAACCCGCTAAAAGGCGCGGCAGTCCACGTGCTATTGGCAAGGATGGTCCCTGGGGTGTAGGTGCCGTTCATGTCGTAAAGCGCGCTGACGGTGCCGGTACTGCGCGACCAGTCGATGGTGCCGTAATTTGCAACGCTGCCAGCATTGTCGATGCTCCCTGCGTCCGCCCGCAGCAGCAGGTTGCCGCTGCCTGTGTTCCTGATTGTCGTCCCTTGCACGATCGTCACATCGTGAGCAGCCGCGAGCGATAACGACGCCGGACCTTTCCGGTCGAGATTCGACGTAACGGTCAGATCGCCGGCGGCGCCAGCTGTGCCGGTGGCGCTTGCATCGACGGAGGTGCCCTGGTTCAGACTGCGCGCGAAAGCGTGCGCAGTGGCGCGATCGACGGTGAAGTCTGGCGTCGAGACATTCCACAGTCGCGCCCGAACCGCGGCATCGTGCGACAAAGTCAGTGTGGCGGCAAGCGTATCGACGGTGCCCCCGCTGCCATCCACGTTCGTTGCAGCGATGGTTCCCTGCTGCTTGATGTGGCCATTGTCAGCCACCAGCCAGATGTGGCCGTCGCGTATCGCCGTGCCCGTTGCTCGGATCCGAGATCCACGGCCTGCAAGCGCATAGATATTCCCGTCGGCCGCTTCGAGATTGATCTGTGCGGCTTGCGTGGCACCGCGATCGGTCACGGTGCCTTTGCTGCCCGTTTGCACGAATACCTGCCTGCCGCTCGAAGAATCGGACAACATGACCTGCTGCCCAACTACGTATTCAGCAGTGCCATTCGGTGCGCTTACGGAGCCTTCGTTGACCACGACATCGCGTGCGATCAGGAAAACGTCGCCGCCGCTCGAACTGATTTTGCCGAGATTCACCACCTTGGCGCTCGACGTGCCCGAGAGGGTAAGCGTCCCCCCATTGACGAATGCGGTATCGGGCAAATCGAGCGTCGAAGCCACAAACCGCCCGCCCGTGCTGATGACGCCGCTGCGTCCGACGACGATGCCCTGCGGATTGATCAGATACACGCTGCCAGTCGCATTGAGGTTGCCCAACAGCGTCGACGGCGCACAGCCTGTCACGCGATTGAGCGTCGCGCCCGCACCGTTATCGAACATGACAGTGTTGCCGCGGCCGATTGAAAAGCTGCCCCAGTCGATCACGCCGCGGCTAGAACCGGGCTGCGTGATGACGAGCGCGCCGGGTGCGCCTGCGATGGTTCCTGCGCCGGCAACGTAGTGCCCGCCTTGCGGCAATCCGCCGCCGGCCCACGCCGCATCCGGCAACGACAATCCACCGAGCAACACAGCAATGAGCGGCACGGCCTGCTGAGACGGTCGCCGCCGCCACGGCACGAGAAGTACCGGACGACCTGATGAAGAATGTGCCATATGTCCCCCTTCCGCGGATCAGCCAGCGCAGTCAAAACTCCGGCCGACATCAGCGTCGTCGACCGGCGCTTCAGCTCCCGGCGCACGTTCACGTGGCGCCCGAGCCGGTACTGATCCTCACGACCTCAAACGCGTTAAAGATCGTGTCTGAAGAATAGGATTTGGCATCGCGAACGCATGACGATATCTACGCGTTCCGCGACATTTTTTCGGTGCAAGGACGGCTGCGTTTCGCGATGGTGACCGTGATTCGCATGTCTCGTGTTTCATGCTCGCTAGGGCGACCCTGGCGAAACCAACTCTGTGCGCGCTTCATTCCGCCTCGGCTAACGTTAGCCCGAGTGTGGCCAACACCGGCCTCTCCCCGGCGAGCCCGGCCTGTCACTCAAATGTCGGCTCGGCATCCAGCAACGGACCTTCATCCGGCGATCATGTTCGTCGCGTGCTCGGACAAAGGTGCCGTCATTCGGAGCGATACTTTGTTGTGGACCGAGAACGTGGGCCTCCGGGAAGCTCGAAAGGTCAAACCAGCACGTCTTCCCCGAAAAAAGTGCCAGGCACACGGAATAACCTCGCATCCGGCGGGTTCACTCCAATGAGACACGTGCTAACCACAAGAGGAGAATCAGTCGTGCGCACCCCCGTTCCTCGTACCGCGCGAACGATCCTGAGCCTCGTCATCGCCCTTGCGATCTCAGCTCTTTGTGATTCGCGTGCATTCACCGCAGGTTTGCAGACCGCAACTTCTGACGAAGCACCATTTCTGGCGGAGAACGATGCCGCCATGAAAAGGATGATGAACGGTATGTCCGTGAAGCCGACAGGCGATGTCGATCGTGATTTCGTCGCAATGATGGTGCCTCACCATCAAGGCGCCATCGACATGGCACAGGCTGAACTGCGCTATGGACACAACGAACAGTTACGTCGCATCGCGCAAGAGATCGTCGTCGAGCAACAGCAGGAAATTGTCGCCATGCGCATCGCGCTCGGCCAGCCATTGCCGCCGTCGGCGCCTGCTCCAGACCAGCAAAAGCCGGCTTCTACCCCGGCTGCCCACTCCCACCCGACGTCCCACCGCGGCATGCAAATGAATATGTCGAACGATACGCGAGAGGAGCAGTGATGAAACTCACATCAAATGTCACCGTCGCACTGTCGGCGGCCGCGCTGGTCACAGCGCAGCTCGCATGGGCGGGCCAGGCCCCCGGATCGCTTGCCGATGCCGATATTCCGGTAAGCCACCATGATCGGGTTTACGCTGCCGAGCAATTTTCTAACACGGTGTCGGTAATCGACCCGGCCGACAACAGGCTAGTCGGCCTGATTCGCCTCGGCGACCCGTCGCCGGGCAATTTCAGTCCGTTGTACAAAGGTCAATTGCTTGTGCATGGCATGGGCTACTCACCGGACCATCGCACGATCGCGGTCGTCTCGATCGGATCGAACTCGGTTTCATTTATCGATACGCAGACGAACGCCATCAAGCATGTCACCTACGTTGGCCGCTCGCCTCATGAGGCGTTCTTTACGGCTGATGGAAAGGAAGTTTGGGTGACCGTGCGCGGCGAAAACTACGTCGCGGTACTCGACGGGACGACGTTCGAGGAGAAAACACGCATCACTGTCCCGGCTGGCCCTGGCATGCAGATCTTCTCACCGGACGGGAAGTATGGTTACGTCTGCTCATCCTTCAATCCGGAGACTGAGGTAGTTTCTGTGGCCGACCATAAGGTCGTCGGCGCAGTCAAGCAGGCAAGCCCGTTCTGTCCGGACATTGCCGCGACCCCTGACGGCAAGCAGGTCTGGTTCACGCTCAAGGACGTGGGCAAGGTGCAGGTGTTCGATGCGCGGCCGCCATTCGCGCTGCTCAAGACACTCGACACGGGCCCGATTACCAACCACGTCAACATCGTGCATAACGCCAACGGAATGTTCGCGTACGTGACGGTCGGCGGCCTGAATGTTGTCAAGGTGTTCCGAACGGATGATTTCTCGCAGGTCGCGACAGTTCCGGTCGGTAACCTGCCGCATGGTCTCTGGCCGTCGGGTGATGGTAGCCGCATCTACGTCGGTCTTGAGAACGCCGATGCAATGACTGCAATCGATACACTGACCAACAAGGTCATCGCAACCATACCGATCGGACAGGCGCCGCAAGCAGTCACCTATGTGCCGAACGCGGTGCCGGAAGGTGATGGCTCGCAGAACTTGCAGGCTCTCGGCCTGGCTGGTCAGAGTGCCCACATTACACTGGTGCCGGTGGGCTCGACCACGCCGACAGACGCCGCCAATGCACCTACGACTGTCACGTTGTTTGATCAAGGTCTCGTGCAGGTGCTCCAGGCCGCCGTCACCGGACTGCAACCGAAGCAGCCCTATGTGCTGGGGCTTGCGGACAATCCCGACGGCACTGGCAGCGTGCAAGTTCTCGCGAACTTCATGACCAATCCGGCAGGCTCCGCGATCGTGAACACGCTCGGCCAGATTCGTCAACTGGTCACGCCTGGTGTGAGCTCTTCCGATGACAAGCACCGCTACCTCGTGATCGCCCCGCAGGCGTCAGGCAAGCCGGGGGCTCCAGTGCAGGTGCAGTCGCCATAAGCGGGTCTGCTGCCGGATGCAAAGTTCGGATGGCTTCAGTGGCGCAGCAACAATGCGGCGATGGCGATCATGGCCAGCGGCGGTTGTGGCCTCGGGACCTGCCGTTCGCCAGACCGCGCAGCGGAGGTCCCTTCAGGGTCGCGCTCAGCCGAACCCTTCGAGCGCTGCTGTTTGCCCCGTTTGCAAACCGCGTCCGGCGGCACGCGGCCATGAAGCGACGTTCGACACGCGTGCCTGGATCGTCGACACCCATTAGCGGGCCCGGTGTCAAGTGAGCAAACAACACCGTCGACTGCCTGAGCAGCCGATTTCAATTGCACTGACCGACTGCAGTAGCCGAGCGCACCCGTTTCTTCGATTCATGGCTGCGACGGATCGCGCCAGACACCCATCAGGCTCAAGCGATCGGCGTACATCGGTTGCCTGTCGCCCTGGTGGCTCTGCCACCCCAGAAGAACTTTGGTGCCGCAACGTGTCCATTGGGTTCGCACAATAGTCGTGGTTGCCAGACATCCGGCACCAATCCAGGGCTGGCTCGCGTTGCAGGCGATCCGCGTTACTGCACGTCGGGGACGGCGGCACGGCATCCCATTCAATTGGGTGGCTTTTCGCCAGTCAACGATCAGGGCTTGCCGGTCGCCGTCGTAACGCTTATGCGAAGCAGCGGTTCACATCAAATGGTTTTCGCTCCTTCAGCATGTGGAAACACGCACGGGCGAGCTTGTGGGCCAGGGCCTTGCGTGCGATCACTGAATTCGTTTTGGCTTTCTTGCGCTCGTAGAACTGCCAGGCTTCGGTGCTAAAGTGCATCGCGAAGTTGGCTGCTTCGATGAATGCCCAGCACAGGTATGGATTTCCGTTTCTGGTATTGCCTTCGCTTTTTTTCTTGCCGTTGCTCATGCGCTGGCTGTCCACGCACCGCGCATAGGAGGCGAAGTTGCCGGCGCTGGCGAAGCGTTCGATGGTTCCTGTTTCCAGCACGATAATGGTCGCAAGCGTTTGACCAATGCCGGGTACCGTGGTCAGGAGGGCGTAGTCCGGACGCGGCGCGACCTTTTCCTGAAGACGCTTTTCTACGATGGCGATCTGAGAGGAGAGCGTCGCGATGACCGCGACGTTCGCTCGGACCGCGAGGGCCACGTCGTCTGGGAGATGCAGTTCTCCGACAGCGGCCTGGTCCAGTTGCTTGACCTGATTGCTCGTGATTCGCGTGCCGGACTGACGCGCCGTAATGTTCTCGACGGCGAGAATGTGGCTGGTGCGGTTGCGCACCAGTTGCATGCGCTTGCGGGCCAGGTCGCGCACCTGCCGGTGCTCAGCCGGCAATATGGTGCCAGTGGGAAGGATGCCCAGACGAAGCAGGTGGGCAAGGTAGCGCGCGTCGGTCTCGTCACCGCTGTGCTTGAGCCCGTCGTATTTCTTGATCGCGGTGGTGTTGGCCAGATAGACGACGAAGCCAGCGGCCTGCAGGCCGTCGACAAGCCAGTACCAGTTGTACGTGGATTCGACCACGACGCCTGCCAGCCCGGCTCGCCACGGGGCAAGGAACGCCAGGATCCTTGCCAGGTCGTTCGGGAGGCGCTTTTCTGCGACCACGCGGTCCGTTTCGTCGATCACGCTCACCACGCTGTTGTTCGAATGCAGGTCAATGCCGCTATAGTTCATGATGACCTCCTTTCGGTTAAAGCGGTTTTGGCAAACTCACTTTAACCCCGTCGCCCGGCAGGGCGACGGCAGGAGGTCCGCTAGATGATTTTCAATCGGACCACAGCAATCAGCAACTGAAAAAAAAATCGTGCTGACCAAAACATATCTCGGGCGCTGCGTTCGATGGCGCAGGCCGACTGATAGGGACCATCTTCGATTTCCGCGTGAACAGATTCGCTCCTCGGGGTCGACGGCGCCTCTACGGATGCATTCAAGCCCCCTTGCTGCCGAGCAGTTGAGTGTGCCCTCCGTTGGCGCGTGGCAGGGCGGCTCGCTACCGTCGCTGCTCGAGGGCACGGGCAGCACCTCCTTCCTGGTGCTGAGCGACGGGCAGCTGGTGTACGAGTGGTACGCCTCGAACTTCGGTGCCGACACCGTTACGCGCACTCTTTCCGTGACCAAGTCGGTCGCCTCGCTGCTGGTCGGCCAAGCCGTGGGCGACGGGCGGCTTCCGGGAGTGGACACCCCACTCGGCGAACTGCTGCCGGGTTTGGCAGACCTACGTGTGGCCGCCATGACCATTGAGCAGCTGATGCGCATGTCGTCCGGCATTCGCTATCGTGAAGGCGTGACGCCGTGGAGCGACGACGCGCTCGTGTATCACGGGTCGGGGTTGCGCCAGACCGCTCGACGGGTTCACGTTGCGGACCCAGTGGACAAGTTTTTCCATTACAACGACTGGCATCCGCTGCTCATCGCGATGGTGCTCGAGCGTGCGAGCAACGCTAGCATCGCCCAACTGCTCTCTGCGGACCTCTGGGCCCCCCTGGACGCCGGACCGGCCGCGATGACACTCGACCATAGCCACACAGGCAAGCTGGCCCATCTTGAGAGCGGCTTGAATGCAACGCCCCACGGGCTCGCCCGCTTTGGCCAGTTGGTGCTTCAGCGAGGGATCTGGAACGGCAAGGAACTCGTTTCGCCAGCTTGGCTCGGCCGCCTGGACGACCTTTCAAGCGGTTGGAACTCGGCCGGCGATTTCGCGTATTACGAGTCTCTGCCTTGGGGCCGACCACTTTCTTCCGGCAAGTTCGGGTACAAGGACTTTTGGTGGCATTACATGCCTCACGAAGGTGTTCATGACCTGTTCGCGATGGGAGCGCTGGGCGCTCACGTCTACGTGTCGCGCGACACGGGGTGCGTTCTGGTACGGACAGCGAGCCGATTTCCCCGCGGTGTCTGGTGGGCGGGAATCTTGCGGAACGTCGCTGAGCAGGTGGCCAATCGTTAGGTCCAGCGTTGGCTTGTCGGTCTTCAGCGTTTGGCCGCGATACGCGAGCGTGCCTATTGGTCAGCGATACTGCTAATGTGTCCGTCGAAGGTCTGCTTTCGGCAGGCGGCTACTTCCATTTCGGGTCGCTTTATGCCTTCTGCATTGAGCGCCTGCCCGAGGCGACCGCCGCGCTCGCTCGTCGGGCGCTAGCCGGCCAAGTTCCTTCGTTGGCCAGCGAAGTCATTTGACATTCAAACGCCGGGTTTATCTCTGTCTAGTGCCATCCGTGCCTCGCCTAGCCCTGATTAGGGCGTACATTCCAGGTCGCTGGTTCCTGGTCGTATTGCACGCTCAACTTCCCGCTCCCAAAGTTAGAGGACTTGCCAGGTGAACCATGTCCGCGCGTTACACTGCCACGCAGTTCGAGTTCTAGCATCAGAGCCCCCCCGTAATAAGCTTTTGGGGTAGTGTTCCGAGAGATGTGCAGAAAGTCTGAAGGCAGGAAGAGTGTCCAAGGATAGGGTGGCCGTGGTGTAAGTTGATGAATGTCCAGTTCGTCAACCTGCCCTCGGGAGGGCTTACGCCATGGCCACGACCAAGCGTAGTACGAACCGGCCGCCAGCGGAAGCGCTGGTTGCCGGCGACCGGGACCTGATGAAGGCGCTCATGAAGGATGCGCTGCAGGAAGTGCTCGAAGCGGAGATGACCGAGCTATTGGGTGCGTCGCCCAACGAGCGGACCGAGACCCGCAGCGGCTATCGGGCGGGCTACTACAGCCGGGGGCTCGTGACGCGCATCGGCAAGCTGGAGCTTCGCGTGCCGCGCGACCGTCACGGGGAGTTCTCTACGGCCCTGTTTGAGCGCTATGCGCGTAGCGAGAAGGCACTGGTGGCCGCGCTCGCCGAGATGTACGTGCAGGGCGTATCAACCCGCAAGGTCAAGGCGATCACCGAGGAGCTATGCGGTCACAGTTTTTCGGCCTCAGCGATCTCCGCCATCAACAAGGGACTGGACGCCACGCTGGCGAAGTTCGCGCACCGGCCGCTGGAGGAAGCGTATCCGTACCTGATCGTTGACGCTCGCTACGAGAAGGTGCGTGAATCCGGCGTGATCCGCTCGCAGGCGGTGCTGATCGCCATCGGCATCAACTGGGAAGGCCACCGGCAGGTGCTGGCCGTGGAGCTGGCCAACCGGGAAAGCCAGTCGAGCTGGAAGGGGTTCCTGCTGGGGCTGAAGAAGCGCGGTCTGTCAGGCGTCGAATTCGTCGCCTCGGACGATCACGCGGGACTAAAGAAGGCGATTGGCGAGGTGCTGCCTGAGGCCGCCTGGCAGCGCTGTTACGTGCACTTCCTGCGCAATGCGCTGGACTATCTGCCGCGCAAGGCCGATGACGACTGCCTGCAGGAACTACGCTGGATGTACGACCGTCGCGACCTGCAGGAAGCGCAACGCGATCTGGCGGCGTGGATCGGCAAGTGGCAGGGCAAATATCCGAAGCTCGTGGACTGGGTTGAAGGCAACATCGCCGAGACGCTGACGTTCTACCGGCTGCCGCGCGCGCATCACAAGCATCTGAAGTCGACCAACATGCTGGAGCGCCTGAACGAGGAAATCAGGCGACGCACGCGTATCGTGAGGATCTTCCCGAACGAGGCGGCGTGCCTGCGGCTGGTCAGGGCGTTGTGCAGCGAGACTCATGAAACATGGCTTGAAGACAGCCGCTATCTGAACATGGCCCTGCTGGCCGAGCAGAAGAAGGAGTTTCTACGCGCTGCGGCATAAACAGCGCGCCGTGTCCGACGCTACGGGCTACGCCCTTCGCATCGAACACGGCAGAAAAGATCAACTGAAACCATCGTCATCCGGTTTCTGCACAACTTGACGTACACAACTGCTTTTGGTATCACGCTCACGGCCTTTTGTCGCTTCACGCCGTGACGCGGTTTCCGCAGGTTCGAGTTCCGCAAGTCCATCGCACATCACTTCCCATTCGAGCGTGGAGCTGGGCGACCGGCTTATTTTGGCGAAGCACCACGATCCGGTCTTCAACTCTTGATAGTGTCTGCCAAGTGACCTTACGTTCGCCGATGCAGATCAGTGGGTAAAAATATTTCTAACGCGATGCGGGATTTCCCTTACTCAAGGAATATCAGCTCCTGCCGATATTCAGCGGCCACGCGCGCCGCGCGGGGTGAAGGGCGCGCAGTATTTAGCACTGGCGCGTTTACATTAGAGACGACATAACACGAAAACGAGGGGCCACAAAAAATGGAAATTAGCAATGTCGCACGACGTTTGTGCCTTAGCAGCCTGTCTTTCGGAATTATTGTTACTACGGGGTGCGCCTCAATCGTCGGCGGCACGAACCAACCGATATCCGTCGAGACTCGATCGACCTCGGGCGAATCGATTGCTGGTGCGAACTGCAAACTTGAAAATCCGAAAGGGACTTGGTACGTGACTACGCCGGGAAGCGTCACTGTGCATCGCGCGTATGACGATCTGTCGATCTATTGCACGAAGACCGGTGAGCAACCTGGGATCGCTTCCGTTAAATCATCCACCAAGGGGATGGCCTTCGGAAACATCCTTTTCGGTGGCATCATCGGTGTAGGCGTCGACACGGCATCCGGTGCGGCGTACGACTATCCGACTTTGATCACCGTCCAGCTCGGTGGCACCACCACTATCACGCCGCCGGCCAAAGATCAGACGCCCCCGCCAGCAACGGCACAAAAGACTGCGATGACGCCTGTCGACCCGACAGCCGCGCCAAAAACCAACGCTGCTGCCCAATAGTCGCCTCGCGGCGTTTAGCTGCGGCGGGTCGACGGTCGCAGCTAAACAATTGCCATAGCTGTCGCTCCCCGACGCGTCACCTTGGAACGCAGAGCCAATGACAGCTGTACGCGGAACAACGGTCGTTTAATTAACGATATGCGTGCGGCCGCTCTGGGGTCGGGAACACGCACGGCCGACTGGCTGCTTTCGGGCCGCTGAATTCAAGTGACCGCTTTCGAGCGATGAGTTCGAGGAGCAGACTGACGCAGCCCGACCCATCCCAGACCATCACGCCCTTGGAAAGCGGCCACTCACGCGTGAGTTTCGACTATGAACATCCGCGCTTGCTGAGCTTCCTGACGTTCGGCCTTGATCGGCGCATACCTCTCGGAGTTGTAGAAGGCTAGCGCTTGGGCGAGAGTCGGAAACTCAAACACGCCCGCCATAGGTAGCGGCGCCTCATCCCCCTCCAGAATCTGCGCGACAGGACCGAAATGTAGAATCTGCCCACCTGCCTCCTTTAGCGCCGCCTGAAAACGTGGAGCGAGCGCGGCCTGCTTGGCAGAGTCGATGACGCGTAGATTGACGTGTACGTATGCTGGCATTGTGCCTCCACTAATAATGCATATACATTATTATGTGAGACCAAGCTTGTCAACGAGGTAGGTGTGAACGATCTAGATCCAGAATCTTTGAAGGGCGTCGAAGCGGAGTGTCCGGGCTTCCAGGCTCGTGCAACGGCGCGCGCGCTCACGCGCTATTACAATGCCTGGTTCAAACCGCTCGGACTGACGGCCGAGCAATTCAGCCTCTTGGTTGGGATCGGCGCAGCCGAGGGAGCGACGCTCGTCGACCTTGCGGATAGGGCCGGGGTCGATCCAACTACCCTCAGCCGAAACGTTCAGAATCTCGAAAGCCGAGATTTGGTCTGTGCTACCGGCGGACGTGGCCGCGCTGGAAAGCGATTAGCTCTGACGACATCTGGGCGGCGACTCATGGCCGATGCGTTCCCGGTATGGAAATCGGCCAAGGCGGAACTCGCCAGTCGCATGGGCGATGAACATCTTCGTTCGGCAAGGCAGGTGATGTCGGATCTGGCCGAGGCCGCAGAATCCTCATGATAGACGCCACCAACGACCGCTATGGAGAACATTTCGCGCTTGACGGCTATGACCGTTTTGGCCGATCGGCTGAGGTCGCCAACGGCCGCTTGTCGGCACTCCACTTTGCAAACCCTAGATTTGGCTGATTGACCGGTTCGGAGAAAGTTACCTGACCGCAGTGGGTCGGGAAGACCCACTCGTCAATAGAGAGGAGACATTCGCTGGCACGGGTTTGCGAATGTCCGTGAAGCGAACTTGAGCCGCCGCACGGCTGTTGATCGGCGACCGTCGGCTTTCGCCGACTAAACCGCTCGCGCGGTATGGGGCTCCGTTCCCGCCTCTGGCAGTGACTGCCGGGGCAGTGGCGCCGGTGCTTATGTTGGTGACTGAGGCAATCCGCCTCGTTATCCAGCAGGAGCCCCATCATGACCTCCTCCGATCCGGGCGTCAGCCCGCTGCGCCGACGCATGGTTGACGACTTGCGCATGCGCAAGTTCGCCCCCAAGACCCAGACCGCCTATCTGCGCGCCGTACGCCAGTTCGCCCGTTTTCTCGGACGTTCACCCGATACCGCCACCGTCGAGGACCTGCGGAACTACCAGCTGCATCTGGTCGATCACGGTACCTCGCCGACATCGCTCAACGCCACGATCAGCGGGCTGAAGTTCTTCTTCGACGTTACACTCGGCCAGCCTGAGCTGATGGCGCGGATGCAGCCGGTTCGTGTACCCCGCAAGCTCCCGGTGGTCCTCAGCCCCGAAGAGGTGCGGCGGCTGATCGCAGCCGCCGGCAACCTCAAGCACCAGACCGCACTGTCCGTCGCCTATGGCGCCGGCCTGCGCGCGAGCGAGGTGGTGGCGCTGAAGGTCAGCGACATCGACAGTGAGCGCATGGCACTGCGCATCGAGCAGGGCAAGGGCCGCAAGGACCGCTACGCGATGCTCTCACCGGTCCTGCTCGAACGCCTGCGGCTGTGGTGGCGGGTCGCCCGTGCCCAGGGCACCATGCTTGATGGCGGGTGGCTGTTTCCCGGCATGGATCCCGTCGACCCGCTCACCGCGCGGCAGCTGAACCGCGCGGTTCACGCCGCCGCCGAGGCCGCGCAGATCGGCAAGCGCGTCACCCCGCATACGCTGCGTCACAGTTTCGCGACGCACCTGCTCGAACAGAAGGTGGACATCCGCGTGATCCAGGTGCTGCTGGGTCACAGGCAGCTCGAGACCACCGCGCTTTACGTGCAGGTCGCCACCGATCTCCTGCGCGAAGTCATCAGTCCACTGGAGCGTCTGACCTCCGGGTAACGCGGCGCGGTACCCCATGCTGGAGGTCGCGGACATCTTCCGCGCCCAGGGCCCGGCATGGCGGCGTACGGTGTCGCTGAGCCTGGGGCAGCTGAAGGTCATGTCGGCCATCGAACAGTGCCGCACCGCGGCGCTGGGGGGACACGTGTTGCGCTGTTCCGGCTGCGCGCGCACCGAGATCGCGTACAACTCGTGCCGCAACCGCCATTGCCCCCGGTGCCAGGGCAGTGCCGCACGCCGCTGGCTCGAGGCACGCCAGGCCGACCTGCTGCCGGTCGGGTACTACCACGTCGTCTTCACGCTGCCCGCGCCGATCGGCGCCATCGCCTGGTACAACAAGCGGGTCATCTACGGACTGCTGTTCGACATCGCCGCCGACACGCTGCGCACGATCGCCGCTGATCCCCGGCACCTCGGTGCGCAGATCGGCGCCACGCTCGTGCTGCACACCTGGGGCTCGGCGCTCACGCATCATCCCCACGTGCACGGTATCGTTCCCGGTGGCGGCCTGTCGCCGGATGGCGAGCGGTGGATTGCCTGCCGCCCTGGCTTCTTCCTGCCGGTGCGCGTGCTCTCACGCCTGTTCCGCAGGTGCTTCCTCGAAGCGCTGACGGAGGCACACCGGTGTGGCCGGTTGCAGTTCTTCGGTGAGTATGCCGGACTCGCCGACCCGGCTGCCTTTGCGCGGTGGCTTGCGCCGCTGCGCGCCTGCGAATGGGTCGTGTATGCCAAACGTCCCTTCGCGGGCCCCGAAGCAGTACTCGCGTATCTCTCCCGCTATACACACCGTGTGGCGATCTCCAGCCAGCGCCTGCTTGCGTTCGATGAGCGCGGCGTGACGTTCCGCTGGAAGGACTATCGTGCGAAGGGGCGCACCCGCTACAAGACGATGACCCTCGAGGCCGGCGAGTTCATGCGCCGCTTCCTGCTGCATGTACTGCCCGGTGGCTTCCACCGTATCCGTCACTATGGACTGCTTGCGAACCCGGTGCGCCGCGCCAGTCTCGCGAAGGTGCGTGAACTGCTGCACGTCACGCCCGAGCTCAGCGCATCACCTGAAGATACCGTCATCGAAACGAGACCGGCCTTCATCTGCCGGCACTGTGGCGCCCCGATGATCATCACCGATATCCTTGCGCGGACCGCGCCGATCCGCGCGCCACCCACGCCCCGGGGCATGACATGAAGACAACTGTTCCTGAACGTGCGACCCGACCGTTGCGCTGGTGGCAACGCGGCCCGCGAGCGTACGTTTGCGCCTGTCACCTGGCGCAGACTCCCACACCTCTGCTTCGTCCGCCAGATTGCGCGACTGCGCCGCCTCGTCACCGCGTCACGGCCCATCTGCCAGACGGTCCGAGCGCTCATCGGGCAACGCCCCTGAACATTGCGGGCTATCAATCACCATAGCCTTCACAACCTCGAGCGCATCGGAGCACTCCGCGGTTTCCTCCCTTCTGGTTTGTCCAACGCCTGCCCGCATGCACTGACGCTTGCTTGCGAGCCTGCGGACATGGGCAGGCGTCGAACAAACCTAAAGAAATTTGGCCATCGGGAAGCCTGCGCCGATGACCGGACTGTCTCCGGGACCTGCCGCTGAAGCTTTGACGGCACGCCTGGTTGCTGTGAGTCCGACGATCGGCATTTGTTGGCGCTCTCCGCAGCAGCCGCAGCTCAAGGCCCGATGAGCCTGGATGACGAAGCGGGTATCGAAGCAGACCGCAAAGGAAGCGGAATGGCCACGATCGCTATGACTGGACAGCGCTGAGCATCGTCTGCCTGCACGCCGAAGCACCACAACGACATAAGTACTGGGCGCGCACGTCTTCTGTAACCTCGCCGTCGACGGCAAGACCGTAGTCGATGAACAGCTCCTCGCCCGCAGCAATAGCGACGAGCGCGTGAATGAACACACGGTCGCCGACTTCGATCGCTTCGCAGTTGGGCATGCAGGCATGGTTGAGGAAACGCGCACTGTTCCCGCCGCGGCTGCCATCGATCACGCGTCCGCTGCTCAGGCCGAACACGAAGGTATGGCCGGCCACCGATTGCTGGCGGGCGGCCGCACGACGCCAGGTGGTGACGTCCCCCTTGTATTCGATCAGTCTCTCGCCAGCGGCGATCTGCCGTAATGCAAACAGCCCCTTGCCGTGCACCGGTGATCGCCGTGCCGTGATACGTCGCAGTCGCATTGTGTTGCCTTTCATTCCGTACCGGGTTTATGGACGCGGGTGCGTTCAGCGGCGAAGCATATCGCCGCCGCGGCGCAGATTCAATGAATCAGTAGAAAGATTCGGCGCAACTAACGGTCCTCCACGAAAGCCACCCTGATTCGCTGCGCCACCACCCGGCGGGCAGAACCGTGGCGAAATTCCTGACCATCCAGTCACGGTCGCGCGAAATCGTCCGCTGTCAGCTCGAGCTGCGCGGCTGGGTGGGCGAGGGCCTTGCGCTCGGCAATCGCCCGGATGCGGCCATAGCCGTTGCGGAAAGCCTTGAGAATACGATCGTCATCGGCGTCGGGTTCGAGCCAGAAGTAGTCCTGCAATGCCTTGACCGAAATCATGCATGCAACGATGCCATGCGGACGTGCGAGGCTGAAGGACACGCCGCAACGGCCAGCCAGCACCTGGGGTTCGAGTTCGGGAGTTTCCATGAGAGATCGGCGGACGATCCAGAGGCACGCATGAATGATTGTTGCATAGCCGATGCGTCCTGAAGACTGCGATCCTGACGTTTCCAGCCCTTCGCAGAGCTGTAGCGACTGACTGTCAAGGGAGGACGAGGGGCCGTTTATCGGCTTTACACGCCGCGACGATGCGTGCCCGCCCAGCTCATTTGCGCGCACCAAAAGCCTCCCCGATCTGCCGCGCCCGCCTGACCTCATCACTGTGCAGATAGATCGAGGTCGTGGAGACGGAGGCATGACGGAGATTGTCGCGCACGGTGGTCAGCTCGGCCCCGCGACCGAGCGCGTGCGTCGCATGCGTGTGCCGCATCCAGTGCGGGCTCGCCCGGCGCAGTTTCCCTGCGAGAGGCGGGTGCTCGGCTTCGATGGTATCCGCCGCGAGCCCGAAGAAGCGGCGCAGCACGCCCCACAGGCGCACGCTGCTGATGGCCGCGCCGCTGTCGGCTTCGAGGCTGCCGATGACAGGCGTCTGCGGGCGCCAGCGCGTCTGCGTGACCGGTAGCCCGCGTTCGTTCAGATAGCGCGCGAGGGCTTCCCATGCGAGTGGCGGCAGCGCGACCCGCGCGAGCTTTTTTCCTTTGCCCGTGACGCGCAGCCAGTGTTCACCGCGCGCGTCGGTGTCCACGTGTCCGAGCGTCGCGCCGACCAGCTCGCTGGCCCGCAGCCCGGTCGCGTAGCCGAAATCGAGCAGGAAGCGCAGGCGCTGCGCGGCGGGAAGCGCCCAGCCATGCGACCATTCGAGCCCGTCGGCGATCGTGCGCACGAGCGCCCATTCGCCCTCGGTGAAGGCGTGCGATGCATCGAGCGTCGCCACGCCATTGCCGCCGCGTACTTTCACGCCCGCGAATGGATTGGCGAGCACGTAGCGCTGCTCGATCAGCCAGCGGAACAGCGCGCCGAGGATCGACAGCGCGTGCGCGGCCGAGCGGTCCGAGAGGTTGCCGTTAAACGGTCGCCAGTCGGGCGACGAACGCGGCCGGACCGGACCGACCCAGCGTGCGCGCGGCGACGGATGCCGGAGAAACCCGCGGTACGCGATCGCGTCCTCGGTCGTCAGCGACGACAGCGCCCGGCCGCGTTCGACGATCGCCCACAAAATCAGGCGCTCGGCCTCCTTGCGGTAGGTGCGCCGGGTCGCGGGGGATTCCTGAAGCGCGAGCCAGGTCTGCACCGCCTCATAGTCGTTGGAGGCGTCCAGCGTGCAGGTCGCGGCTGGCGCCCGAAATGTGCCGCCGGTGCCGTCAACCTCGTGCGGCAGCCGGAGCGATTCCCACGGCACGACGGCACTGCGCTGGCTCGCCACGACCAGCGCGCGGGCCTTGTCGGTGAGGGCAGGCCATGCAGCGAAGAACGCTTCGATCGCGCGCGCACTGGCTGCGCCGAGCCGGGGGACCGCCTTCCACCACTGCCGCCGCCGCGGAATCCGCACGGTCAGCTCGGTCAGGGTCGTGATGCCGTGCTCGCGCAGCACGCGAACGGCGCGAGGGGCGAGCCACTGCGCGATGTCGTCGGTGATCTGCGGCTCGGGTGGCCGGGCGTTGCGCAGGACCTCGACCACGTGCGCGACGGTCTTCGCGTGCTGTTCGCGTTCGTTGGCAGGATGGTCGAGCAGGGTGGCGAGATCGTCACGATGGAGGGCCCGTGCGGCGGCCCGCAGCTGGCGACGGATCTTGCCCAGTACACCGCGCGCCGATCTGTTGTCGCCGAGCGCGGAGGGCAGGTAGCGGGCCACCGCCTGCCGCACCGGCAGGCCGGCGTACCACGCGCGCAGGACAGCGAGTTCGTCAGCGTTGGGCAGGCCTGCGGGGGTGGGGGCGGGCAGCGAAGGTACAGGGGTGGAACGCGATTTCATGACCACGAGTTTAACGTGTAAATCGATGCCTTGTGATAAGAAAACTTATCTTGTTGGACGCGTTTCGCTCCGTATTTCTGCGGAAAATCTGAGGTCAATACGCCAGAAAGGCCTGCGTGCACGACGATGCGGAATGCGTACGGTCAGGTCCGCGTGGGTCGTGCTGGGTTGTGTCGAGCAGGCGCGCCGCGCGCGGTGCGAACCGCTGCGCGATGTCGTCGGCCATCCGCGCCTTCGGCGGGCACGCGGTGCGCGGATGTCGATCGCCTGTGCGACCGATTTCGCGCTGTTGCCGTTCATCTGCTGGATGGTCGAAAGAGCGCCGCAAGATCGTTGCGATGGGACGCGTGCGCAACGGCGATCAGTTTGTGCGGGATGTGCCCAAGCACGCCGCGCCCGGATCGCCCGCCGCCCGGCGAGGAGGGCAAATAGCGCTCGACGGCCGCCCATACGGCGAGGCCCACGCATTACGCGCGCAGCACGGCGAGCTCATCGGTGCCGGGAAAGCCGGGTGGGATCTCATCAGGAACGGGAACGGGCAGCGGGGTGTGACGCATTTTCCCACCGATTGCAAGCATGCGAACGACAGATCCAGCCGTCCCCCGTTACCATCCGGCCGTCAAACTCTTCGAAACCACTGCACATCTCGCAGGATAGGGATATAGTCGTCAATGAGGCGCATGTTGCGCGCGCACACGAGAATGACCTCCTGCACGAGCAGGTTGTCTGGCGGTCTCCCCGCCTGATGAAGAGAGGCCGGCCAAACGCCGGCTTCTTTTTTGTACCATCACGATTTCAGTTGCTTTGCTATCGCATTGGGCGCATCGTGGAAACATCCAAATATTCCTGACCGCCTTCTCGCATCCGGATACGAGCAGTTCAATGACGGCCAGTTTTGATTGAAGAGCCCGTCATCATGACCATTCCGACCATTGAATACCGAGGGTACGAGCTGCGCGCTTACTCTCACCAGGAATTTCCGCTGCATCGCGACCCCTATGCCAAAGGGGCACGCCGGTTCTCATCCGTCGTGGGAATTGACGCTATCCCGTCCACAGGAGCGAGCTTGCGCCGCTATTCGACGTTGTTCGGCGGCGCCAGTCCCACGAACGAGCGTGATGCCATCGAGCTCGCCATGCAGTTCGGCAAAGATATCGTTGACGGCAAGGTTCAGGCATCCGAGCTCTGACAGCCAAATGCCAGTCAGTCCCAAACCCAGTGGGCCAGTATGCAGTATCCCTTTTATGTTTGCCGCGAGGACGAATTCGGCTTTCGCGGCAGTTTTCCTGACTTTCCGAGCGCCGAAGCACGCGGAGATTCGTTCGCCGAACTGCTGCGCAACGCGACGAGGGCCGTCGTATTGATGTACGACCGGAGTGAGCAACTCATCCCCGCTCCGACGTGCAGCGCGTCGGAGTTGCATTCGCTCGATCTGGACGATGGGGAGGGCATCTGGATGTTTGTCGACATCAATCTCGCGCGGATTACCTCGAAAGCCGCGGACGTTCAGTTTGATCTGCTCGAAAGTTTGCTGCAGCGGTGGATCGGGCGGCAAGAGAACGTCATATGACGCGCTCCGCGTTCATCACCCTGGCTGCCGTACACGAACTTTCGAGCCGGTACGACGGGCAGTTGTGCTGTTTGCCCGTTTCCCAACGGGTTTTCGCGGACGCCTGACACCGTTCGCGCGACGACAAATGGCAGGAAGCAAGCGCGACGTGACAACGTGTCGCGCCGTCTCGACTATCGGGGGCCGAACCAGTTTTTCTCACAGTAGGAGTGCATCATGAATGTTAACCAGATACATGCGGAAGAGCTGGCAGAAAGCAGGAGGCGCAGAGAGGCTGCACAGAGCGCGACGGATGATGGTATGCCGATGGCCCCCGAAAGTGATGAGCAAGACGTCGAAGTGGTTCCATACAGAAAGCCGAAGCAAGGGATCAGGTCAGCGAGGAAATGGCCAGATGCGGGATGCGACCTCATGTGATCCTGACCGTCGACGAAAACAGAGACGATATTGCCTCGCCCGGGATCGCTGGGAAGCGAGGAACCGGAAAAGCGCCGGTTCCAGCAGGCCCTGAAGGGCGGCGCGGCATCGTTCCGACGGCGTGTACTCTCACGGCAAACAAGTTCTTCAGACCGCAGCCTCAGCTCCGGTCGCTGGAAGTTTGCTGAGGTTGCTCGTCTCCGGCTATGTACCGATCTGTGCTAAACGCAATAATGAATGACGAGACGCACCGGAGATATGTGTGCTTACGATCGCGCAGCAACGTCACAGTCTGACCGTAACTGAGAACCGGATCATGCGGGCGGAACTCAGCATTAGCACGGTGCGTGACATGATTCAGGCATCGCTCATGGGCGGCTCTGACACACTACCGATGCAAGACGTTCTCCCTATGGCAGAGCAGGCACTCAAGGACCTTTTCGAAGTGAGAAAATTCTTGATCGAAAGCATTAAGGGAAAAGAGCGGGACCTGGCCAAGGTCGTTGGATCCTCGAATTAACGCTCATGTCACTCGATCAGGCACGCAGGGATTGCGACCCGTACCATTCCCACACCGTGAAGCTCGAGTGGTATCGGGCGGTGCGCGCTTGCTATCATTCAAGCGACTGAGGCAAGCGCAAATCGGCCGGATGCGCCTGGCCCTCTACGATGCGGTAAACGTTGCAGGCTATCGGAGAGAGAGGGAAGAACTCACTTCAATGGTGAGCTGTTTGTATCGATTGAAGATCCCAAAAGCACGTCAATTGCTGCCTGCCCTGCGACTTCCGCGACCAGGTAAGCCCAGCGCCTGGTAAAGGGGCCATGGCGAAGCTGGATTGCGTTTGCACCGTCGCCGATGATGCCGAAGTTGGTACCGCCTTTAATCTGCATCGTTACCTCGTACATGTCCTCCGCGGAAAGAGTCAATGTGACGTGAATCTCAAACCCTCTATAGGGAATCATCCGATACATCGACAGACTCCGCCGGTTGAAGAATCAAGCCTTGTGCTCGACTCCGGTCCTGATGGTTGTACGCAATCGTGTGCTCGGTTCCCCGATGAGCGGATGCATGGAGGCCATGCAGGTGCCGTCCCCAAATCGAGGTCCCGGCAAATACCCGTTGTGGGTCGGGCGCGAAGCTCCGAAGCATTTCGTGAGTGCAGCAGCGGGGAGCAATATATCGCCATCGCGTACTCAGTTACAAAACCAGCCAAACCGGATGGCAACCCGTCCGGAACGACGTAAGCAGCGACGACCGTCGGCGGCCCGTCCCGCGTCAGCAGAAAGGTGCAGGGGTACAGGTGGCGATAGGCCCTCTGTTCACGAAATTGTGTATCTGGTGGGACCACCCTTATAAAGGGTTCTGGCCAGTCCCAGGATTCGGTCGCGGTTGTGGTCGAAGGTCGCAAGCAGCGCGGACTCGTCAGGACCCATGTCGGGGTTCAGCTTCGTCAACATCGCATCGTCGACCAGAAAGACAACCTCGCGCGCATTGTCATGGCCCCAGAAGCACACACAGTGTCTTGATGCGTCGTAGATGCGACTGGGATTGGGAAAGTTGAGCACGCACTGTTTTTTTCATTCACTCACCGGACAGATATATCGCCACTTGGCCGCGTTGACATCGATGCGGGCGTCCATGTCGCGTCGCCTTTGCGCCCGCTTGCCTTCCGCCATCTCCCGTGCCGACTCACGGGCTTTCTGCTCGACGACGTAGTCGCTTTGCCTGACGGCGGGGCTTGAGTACGTCCTGGGTTGCCTGGGCATGGTATTTCCAATGGAAAAATTCAAAATATCAGGGCCGACTCAGCAACCGAATGTCGTTGTCAGCGAGGGGAGAACCTTCTTGAGCGCCCGACAAGCGGACAACGAAGACAGGCAAAACGCGGCCTGAATGAGGCACGAAGCTTTCGGCACGATATCCGCAGTGGTCTCGGTACCGTGAAGCTTGAGGGCGCCGTGCCGACCGGAGCAGTCGGGTCTCAAGGCGTGCACTCTGCATCTGACGAGAATGCGCCTTTTTCGACGGCAATGCAAGGCAGATCGCAAAGACCTTTCAGTCGAACTTCCCCCGCGCAACCGCGCAACGGTCACACACCGCAAGCGTAAGACTATCAATGCGCTGTCTGTGTGAAATGTACCCGGGACGTCAATACGTAATCCGAAATAAAACGGGTGGACCTTCCTGACTCTACGGTCTTGGCCCCTTCATTCCTTCGGCTTCCATGGCCGCATTTCGCTCCTCGCTTGCCCCAATGGGTTCCATAGCCTCGTCAACGGAAGCTGTCGCGCGTTCTGTGGCTGACCTGGTCTCGTTGACAGTGGCGCCAGATTCTCCGTCTTCCTCGCGCGGGGGAACCAGCATGTCATCCAGCATGGCTTCCAGCTCCGGCGTGTCCCATGGCGCTCCGCGCAGTTTCTTCCTCTTTATGTAGTGCCTCACCTCTGCGTCGTGCTCGGAACTCAATGGAAGACCAAGAAAGGTGTTTTGGGGGGTAGCTTCGACCATGGTTCTGCTCCAGAATTTTCCCTGCTTCGAGTGTAATCCTGATGTGCTCAAGAAGCTCGAACTATCGGTCAGGGCATCGGCCGACCGCTTGCAGCGGACGTGACACCAAGATCACCGAGTACAGGGAGAGGAAGCGCATGGCGCAATTTCCGATTGCTACCCGAAATCGTGGTGTTCCTGAAAATCGCAAATGAAGATTTGTTTGCTTGAGGGTCTAACATGTGTCACGTGTCCGGGTGACGGGGTGCTCAGCGTGCGCATCGTGATACCAGGCCATTCATTCTCCTGCATCGGGGCCTTCTCGTCGCGCATCGCGTTCCACGCCTCTGTCGACGTCATCCGTGGTCAGGATGGGTAGCGTCGTATCTGCCTCCCGATATCCAACATCCGTGCGTGGGACAAAGCTGTGTGTGGCATAAAGCTACGAGTACGATAGATCGGTGAATAAAGACCTTTCATATTGCTATGGGAGGCTAATATGTAAGTGTGGGCCCGACGGCAAGGAAGAGTGCCGCGAGTCGATCAATAGACGGTCCTGTATCGTGTTCGCGGTGGTAGTGTGCCTCGCGATATCCGCGGCGGCAGCGTGCAGGCTGGAACATGAGGGCGAGCCGGCCGCCCGTTGGCCAGATACGTCTCTGATCGGGGACCGGGTGCGCGATAAGCACTGAATGACTGAGCATCCGGATTTTGAAAGCGCCAGGGAACGAGTGACATTTCTTACCGCATAATCGGTCGCCAGGTGTAAATCGGGAACAGATTGAAAAGGAAATATGACTCATGCAATGTGGGGCATCGCTTTCGGGTTGGCGCTGATCTTCGCCGTATCACTGCGGAGGTACATGCGCGGCGCCCAGCGGAAACAGGAGATCCGTTGGCTGAACGAACATCACGTATTGGACAGGCTACGCGAGCGTTTGCGATTGTCAGCCGGGAAATGACACCCGCAGGATGCAAGAACTGTTTTGAAGGAGGAACAAGATGACCTTGAATTACGCAGGCAGGTCGCACGATGAAGTCGTCGCGGCGAGACATAAGCAGAAACAAAGGGCGCAGGAACAGGCAGGCGGGGAAATGGCGATCGAGGGGAGTGAGGCCGACGCCGAGCACAGGTGCGGCGAACTGTCCGAACGAGGAAGACATGTATGGCAAAGCGGAAGCGGGATCAACGGTGGGGGGAGGGAGCAGTAAGTCTTGTCGATCCGGTGCATCTCAAATCTTGGGGCCCAGTAAGGGACGGCGAGTAGGGTTGCGCAGCATTACACTAACGAGGAGATCGTGATGAACAAGCCGTACGTCAATGTGAAAGCGATCCTCGAGGTGTTGCGCATGGCCGTCGCGGAAAACTCAAGCGACCCGGGTGCGGCATATTCTCTGCCGTGGCTGGCCGGGTTCCGTGCGCGCGAACATTCTACGATGAACGCGGACGACCGGAACAGTCTCGTCCACGTAGGTGCGCAACTCTGGCAGGAACGGGAGGCATGGGATATCGCACCGGGAGCGCATTCAAATTCGGTGCGTGCGCCAGCGGAGCAAAGGCCTGCGTGGAACTAGTCAGTTATGCACGAGATGCACGAGATTTGTCCGCTTTCCGAGATCCGCCGCGACTACGTCCTTGAGGCACCTGGTGATCAATCAACATGGCAACCATCGTCGCTTTGGTCTTTGAATGGGTGGTGTCGATTTCCATCACCCTTTATTTTGTAGTCGCGACTGCGACCTGTGGTCTGGTTGTAGCTAGCTACCTGATCAGCCTGATTTCCAGAATCCGACGATAAAAGGGACAATCCCGATCGCACGCGGTCTCAGGATGCCTGCGACTGGCTAAGATAGGTTGTCCAGCGCGGGCCGCGCAAAGTCGCACCTCTGAATCGCACTCCAGTCCTATGCGGCCAGCCGTAGCGTCGCTCGATCCATTCCATTGCCCATTTGGTTGCGTAACTGACAGGGTCGTCGCGCAGGTCAAAACCTGCAAGGTCGCCGCTCATGAAGATATCGGCTTCGCTGCCGTCCGCGGTATGGGCGCTGATGCGTGCATGCGCCATATATTCTCCATCGGCCCTGCGCGGTGTCGGGTCGATGCGGTAGTTAGGGAGAGTAAGTTGCATGGTATTCGGATCACCCTGTGAAGTCTGCAAAGATCGGGTGTTTGGTCGGCGCAGGGCTGCCTTGTGCATTCCGTTCTGTTTCAATGCTCACGGCCTCGCCCCTGTCCCATTTAAAGAACTCCTCATCCGGCGGGCAGTTGTCGATCATCTGTTCCGCGTAAGCCGCGCATGCGCGCCGCGCGTCTCCCGCGCTTCGATACGCGCTTTGTGTAACGAGCCTGAACACGCGGCTGCGCGTCGGGACGCTTTCTACTGTCGGCTCCTGAATGCGTACGGCGGCATCGAAGCCCTCCTCGTAGTCGTGCCCACGACCGGATAGGGTAGGGCGACGGGGAAAGACGAGCGGATAGATTTCCAGGCCGCGATACAGGCGGAATTTGACTGTCATGGGATAACCTCGCGCCGCGCGAGGCGGCAAACAGAAAAAGGAGCGTGGAGCAATATCGGTAGTGCTGACAGAGTGACCGCGTTGCACGGTCTCCGATCACTGACAGGTCCCCTTAGGGATCGCCGAAAGCGCTGCTGATGGTCGCCAGGTGCTCCATTGGGCACTCAGTCGACTGCATCCATCCTACGCGCTTTGAAGAGTTTGTATAGGGATATTTCCAGGCTGAACAAGTGCGCGATGGTGCAGTTCGGTCAGGCGCAGGCGTGCGCAGATTTAACTGGCTATAATTGAGGCATTACCGCACAGTCCCGACAAGAGGCGCGTGACCTTACTCCTAGGAGCGCCTCCTCATGTACCGCAGCATTCCCTACCGTGGCTTCGAGATCCACGTCACTTTGGTGGCTTCTGCCGAAGACCTTTATGACGTGACTTTCCAGATCAAGGGGGGCCAACCTTGGCGTGCTCGGCCATCGAGGTCACGGCATCGAGATTCGTAACGGCCCTTTCACGCGGCGCTGGTCTTATCTCATCGGGGAAAGCGCGAGGCAAGCTGCAATCGACACGGTCCTCGGCCCCGCATGAGGGCTAACCGCATGGCCTGGCGCCGTTCCTCACATCGGCGTAACGAGCGGCTTTCCGATCGTCCTCACCACAACAGGAGACTCAGCGATGAAAGCCAATTCCGTCGAGCTGTACGTGAGCCCGAATGGCGACACGTGGCTCCTGGGTATCGGAGCTGACGAACTTCCCGTCGTTCACCATGTCCCGAACGCCGCGTCAGGTGGCCGGCCATCCGAGATTTCCGTTGCGACGTTCCTGTCGTCAGGGCAGGCAGGGCCGCAACGCGATGCTCTGCTTCAGTTGATCGGACAGTTCGTCCGTGATCGAGCGAATTTGCCGCCAACTTCTTCCGGGATACGCGCGGCGCTATCCAGGCCGGCCGCGGATGCGCTGCTTCTCACGGGGGCGCGCGTCCGGACCTTCGCGCATACGGACCATCTGACGAATGCCAGCAGTTTCTTTTTCGCGCGTGACGGGCGGCTCTTTCTTGTGACGAGTCGCCACGTCGTCAGCGACGAGCCAAGCGGACACTTTCCGGACAGGTTGCAAATCGAGCTTCACATCGACCCTGACGATCTCGGTGCCTCGACGTGGTTCTCCATCCCCTTGTATGCGGATAGCGTCGGCCTTTGGCGGCAAGGCGAAGACGACGCCGGCTCAATTGACGTGGCGGTGCTCGAGATTCACAGGGATCGGCTGCCGCCGAACGCGGTATTCAGCTCGTTTGGCCCCGAGCACCTGCCCAGGCCGGGGGACGTAGTGCCAGTTGGCGCTTCGGTGCTGGTCGTCGGATTTCCGCTCGGCTTTCACGATTCACTGCACCATCTACCTGTGGTGCGGCAAGGCGTCATAGCATCGGCGTTCGGCCTGCGCTTTCAGGGCAAAGGATGTTTCATTACCGATGCGCGGACGCACCGTGGCACTAGCGGCGCGCCCGTCGTCATGAGCAACGTATCGACCGGACAAGCGACAACCGGCGCGCGCCTGCCATGGATGCTTCTCGGCGTGCATTCGTCTGCCATTGATATGGGCGCGCGAGATTTGCACATTGACGAGACGCTGGGCCTCAACAGTGCCTGGTATTCGGACGTTCTGATGACTCTGACCAGTTCCTGATTGCCGAAGCGGGCGAAATGGAACGCGACGGCAAATGACGTCATGCCGATTATCCGGCAGCCCCGACACGATCGGGGCCGAGTACGAAACCGTAAAGGTGTGGCGATCGACGCTACCGAGGCGATGCGGGGCGCAGGTTCGGCGAATTTTCCGAGCGAAAGATAACGGATATGGCAAAGAGGAAACGTGGTCAAATTAGCGGAGCTCAGAATTGGTGGACCTGACGCATTGCTAAGCGTGGGGCTCGACAACGTAAGGCGGAGCGCACCAGATGGATTGCGCAGAATCCACCCTCGAAGTTCACGAGGAGATCGTGATGAACAGGCCATACATCAATGTGGAAGCAATCCTTGAACTGTTTCGCACGACCGTCGAAGATAGGTCAAGCAGGCCAGCTGCGGAGGCTTCCCTGTGCTGGCTGGCCGGGTTCCTTGCCCGCGAGCGTTCTACGATGAGCGCAGACGACTGGGACGGCCTTGTTAACGTAGGCGCACACCTCTGGCAGGTTTGGGACGTTGCACCGGAAAGACGTTGATGTTGCTGAGGTTCGCGCATGCCGGACCCTGAACGGCATCGTTGCACCGCATTTCTGCCGCATCTGATGGCCGCCCTGGCCGGCTCGCGCGAGCTGCCTGCTCTTCAAATAGATCGCGACGGAACCGGCAAATGCGCGCAGAATGGTCAGCAAGGCGGCCGCTTCCGCGGTCGAAGTAATTGGAGAAACACGATGTCAAAGGGTCAATTACGCGGCAATCGCGAGGCAAAAAAACCGAAACAGCCCAAGAAAATACCGCCTCCTGCAGCGGATCTTTCCGGGACAACCGCTCCGAAGACCTCCGCCAGCTCCCCGACGAAGAAGAAATAACAGGCACTTAACAGACGCAGGTTCAGTCTGCGTCCCGTGATCTTCCGTTTCGTCGCGCACCGCTTGTCCGGTGCCATACGGGTTAGCCTGGGGCCGGCCCATTTTCTCCCTTCCTGTTGACTAGTCGCATAACACTCGCGACACACCGCACGCGTAAAACAAAGCAAAGTCAGGCATACGTCTCCTCTACTGGCGCGGCTGCACCCGTGCCGCCACACGCGCCAGTGCGCCGGAGTTGGTCATGCCGGCAATTCGTGCTCACGTCCACGGATCATCGTAGCGATGGCGTCCGGCAGACCTTTCAACAATATCGCGCGCGGGTTTTGGCTCGTTCGCCGAAGTCACCTAACCGCAGAAAAAAGGCGTCTGTGAACAACACATTGCTTCAGTACACGATACGATTTCGTTCACGCTCACCACCGTGGACAGACACCGCGCCAGTGCGCGATGAACTATTCGGCGTCGAGCGTCTCGAGCAGCACGCGCAGAGCCTCGCCGCGGCCCAGCCGGTGACGAGCAAACCACCCGTCGTGCTGGCTCTGCACACGCGGCTCAACGACAATGCCGCCGTCCTGCTCGCAGCTTACCGCGCGAGTGCCGCAGAACTGGAGAGCGGCCGGGGCGTGGAGCCTGCGGCCGAATGGCTGCTCGACAACTATCACCTCGTCGAGCAACAGATCCGCGAGATTCGCGACGACCTGCCGCCAGGCTACTACCGTCAGTTGCCCAAGCTCGTCGAGGGTCCGTTCGCCGGCTATCCGCGCGTATTCGGCCTTGCGTGGGCATTCGTTGCCCATACTGACAGTCACTTCGACCCGCAGGTGCTGCGGCGTTTCATCGACGCCTACCAACGGATTCAGCCGCTGACGATCGGCGAATTGTGGGCGGTGGCGATCACGCTGCGCATCGTGCTGATCGAGAATCTGCGACGTCTCGCCGACCAGATGACCGCGGGTCGCACCGCACATGCGGATGCCGACGCGCTCACCGAGCGTCTGCTCGAATCGGGCAGCGCGCGTTCCGCACTGGAAGCGGATATCGCTACACGTTCGCCGGGCGCGTTGTCGGAGCCGTTTGCTGCGCAACTCGCTAAACGGCTGCGTGATCAGGATCCGCGTACCACGCCGGCGCTCGGCTGGCTGGAAGAGCGGCTGAAACGCCAGGATCTTTCCGTCGATGAGGTCGTGCAGCGCGCGCAGCAACACCAGGGTGCATCGAACGTCACGGTGCGCAATGTGATTACCAGCATTCGCCTGATTTCCGACATCGACTGGACAGAATTGTTCGAGAGTATGAGCCTTGTCGATGCGCGGCTGCGCGCAGGCAGCGCATTCGGCACGATGGATTTCCCGACGCGCAACCTGTACCGCAGCGCGATCGAGCAACTGGCGCGCGGTTCATCCGCGAATGAACTCGAAGTGGCAGATATCGCGCTGCAGTCGGCGCAAGCGGCGATTGCAGCGGCGGGCGATACGGTACGTGCGGGACGTGCTGGGGAGCCTGGCTATCATCTGATCGCCGAGGGCCGGCGCGCGCTCGAGTCCACATTGAAATTTCGACCGCCGCCGCGTCTGAAGATCACGCGATTCACTGTCCGTCTCGGCATCGGCGGCTATGTCGGCGCGATCCTGGCGGCTGCCACGATGCTGATGGCACTGGCCTTGTGGGCGATGTGGACGCTTTGGACCGCACCACCGCAAGGCACCGACGCGTGGCTACTCGCATTGTTTGCCGTATGCGCATTCCTGCCTGCCACGGAGGTCGCAACGGCGTTCGTCAATCGCGCGGTGACATCGGGTTTCGGCGCAGTCACGTTACCCGGGCTCGAACTGACGGCGGGCGTGCCGTCGTCGCTGCGCACGCTGGTCGCCGTGCCGACGCTTCTGACCAGCGAGGCCGAGTTGCGCGAGCAGATCGAACGCCTCGAGGTGCATCATCTCGCGGGCGCTGGCGGCGACCTGTCGTTCGCGTTGCTGGCTGACGGGCTCGATGCCGATGAGGAAGTGCTGCCCGGCGATGCGCCTCTGCTAGCCGTCGCTGCCGACGCCATCGAAGCACTGAACCGCCGGCACGGACAAGGCCCCGGCGGCAGCCGTTTCCTGTTGCTGTACCGCCGTCGCGTGTACAACGCGAGCGAGAACAAATGGATGGGCTGGGAACGCAAACGCGGCAAGCTGCACGAACTCAACCGGCTGCTGCGTGGCGCGACCGATACGAATTTTGTGCCGATCGCAGGGCGCGCACCGCAGGTGCCATCAGGCGTACGGTACGTCATCACGCTCGATGCCGACACGCGTCTGCCACGCGATGCCGCGCTGCGCCTGATCGGCAAGATGGCGCATCCGCTGAACCGGCCGCAATTCAGCGACATCGAACAGCGCGTGGTTAACGGCTATGCGATCCTGCAGCCGCGCGTGACGCCATCGCTGCCCGTTGGCCAGGAGGGGTCGCTCTATCAGCGTGTGTTCTCCGGCCCAGGCGGGATGGACCCCTACGCAGCGGCCGTATCCGACGTCTATCAGGACCTCTTCGGCGAGGGTTCGTTTACCGGTAAAGGCATCTACGATGTCGATGCATTCGAAGCGTCGTTGCGCGGCCGAGTGCCGGAAAACGCACTGCTCAGTCACGATCTGTTCGAAGGCATTTTTGCGCGCGCGGGCCTCGCATCCGATGTCGAGGTAGTCGAGGAAGTGCCGTCGCGTTACGACGTCACGTCAAAACGCCAGCATCGCTGGACGCGCGGCGACTGGCAGTTGCTGCCGTGGATCGTCGGGCATCGGGGCCGCGTGCGGCCGGCGATGCCGACCATCGGCCGCTTCAAGATGCTCGACAATCTGCGACGCTCGCTACTCGCCCCCACGATGGTCGCCGCGTTCGCGCTGTGCTGGTTGATGCCGGTACGCGCCGGTCTCGCGGGAATCCTGGCGTTGTCAGGCGCGCTCGCCGTTCCCGCGTTTCTGCCGACGCTATTCTCAATCCTGCCGCGGCGTGCCGGGATTCGCCTGCGCAATCACTTCCGCGTGCTCGCTGCCGACGTGCGGCTTGCCGCGTTGCAAATCGTTTTATCGGCCGCGTTCGTTGCCGATCACGCATGGCGCATGGGCGATGCGATCGGCCGGACACTGGTGCGCCTGTTCGTCACGCATCGCTGCCTGCTCGAATGGACGACGGCGGCACAGTCGAAGGCGAGCCCGCGCCTGGATCTGAGCGGCTTTTATCGACAGATGAGCGGCGGTATCACGCTCGCACTCGCGTTGTGCGCCGGTGCGCTCGCCTTTGAGCCGGCACATTGGCCGCTCGCGCTGCCGTTCGCGTTGCTGTGGCTGACCGCGCCAGCGCTTGCATTGTGGTCGAGCCGTTCGCCAGCGGTCGCTGGGCGATTTGCGATGTCCGACGAGGACGCCCAGGGTCTGCGCCTGATCGCGCGGCGCACCTGGCGCTTCTTCGAGACCTTCGTTACGCCGCTCGAAAACATGCTGCCACCCGACAATTTCCAGGAAGACCCGAAGCCGGTCGTCGCACAGCGCACCTCGCCGACCAACCTCGGGCTGTATCTGCTGTCAGCCGTCGTCGCGCGCGATTTCGGCTGGGCAGGGACGGTGGAAACCGTCGACCGCATTGAAGCCGCATTCGCCTCGATGCAGAAACTTCCGCGTTTCAGAGGCCATTTTTATAACTGGTACGATACGCGGGATCTGCGGGCCCTGGCGCCCGTCTATGTTTCGTCGGTCGATAGCGGCAATCTCGCCGGGCATCTGATCGCGCTCGCCAACGCGTGCGAAGAATGGCTGCAAGCGCCGCTTGCGTCGGCCGCGAGGTCCGGAATACGCGACAACCTGCAACTCGCGCGCGAGGCGGTCGACGCGCTGCCAGTGGCAAACGCCGAACATGGCAAACAGCTCGTCGAGATCTTCAAGGAAATCGATGCGCACCTGCGTGGCCCGCAGACGCTTGACGCGTTGTCGCCGTCGCTGATCCGGCTAACGAAGAAAGCCGCGCAGACGACGCGCGCGATCATGCCGGCCGGCGGCGACGTCAGTTATGCCGATCTGATGTTCTGGATCGAGGCCTTGCATCGCAGCGTGAGCGAACACAGTCGTGACCGGCAACAACTTGGCGCCGTGCCGCAGCTTTTGCAAGCGCGTCTGCGCTCGCTTGCCGACACGTCGCGCGAGATGGCGCTCGGCATGGACTTCGCGTTTCTGCTCGATCCGGATCGCAAGCTGCTGTCGATCGGCTATTCGCAGGCGGATAACAGCCTCGATACGAGCTGCTACGACCTGCTTGCGTCCGAAGCGCGGCTAGCGAGCCTGTTCGCCATCGCCAAGGCAGACGTGACGACGCGTCACTGGTTCCGCCTCGGTCGCGCCGCGACGCCGGTCGGCAACGGTTCCGCACTGATTTCGTGGTCGGGGTCGATGTTCGAGTATCTGATGCCGTCGCTGGTGATGCGCGCGCCGGTCGGCAGTCTGCTTGAACAGACCAGCCGGCTAGTCGTGGAACGGCAGATGTCGTACGCACGGTCGCTCGGCATGCCATGGGGCATCTCGGAGTCCGCGTATCAGGCCCGCGACATCGAGTTCAACTATCAGTATTCGAACTTCGGCGTACCCGGCCTCGGCCTGAAACGCGGCCTGTCCGAAAACCGGGTCATCGCACCTTATGCGACGGGTCTGGCGACCATGGTCGCCCCGCAGGCCGCCCTCGAAAACTACGCGCAACTCGCGAAACTGGGCGCGATGGGCCGCTACGGCTTCTACGAAGCACTCGATTTCACCCGTGCCCGCCTGCCCGACGCAGAGCGCTTCGCGATCGTCCGCAGCTTCATGGCTCACCATCAGGGCATGACGATCGTTGCAATCGCAAACACCTTGCTCGATGCAGTGATGCGAGCGCGCTTTCATCGCGAGCCGATGATCCAGGCGAGCGAATTGCTGCTGCAGGAACGCATGCCGCGCGACGTCGCCGTGGCGCATCCGCGCGCGGAGGAAGTGAACACGTCCGCAGCGGACACCGGTGCGATGTCGCCGACGCTGCGGCGTATCGCCCACACGATGGCGGTCAGCGGGCCGCCGATTACGCATCTGCTGTCTAATGGACGGTATGTGGTGATGCTCACCGCCACCGGCGCCGGTTACAGCCGCTGGCGTGAACTCGCGATCACGCGCTGGCGCGAAGACGCCACCCGCGATCACTGGGGCTCGTTTATCTACCTGCGCGATACGCTGGGCACCCAGATATGGTCTGCCAGCCCGCAACCGTGCGCTGCCGAAGCCGAATACGGCGACGTCGTGTTCGGCGAAGATCATGCGGAATTCACCCGTCGCGACGGATCGCTGACCACGACCATGGACGTGCTGGTTTCCGGCGAAGCGGACGGCGAAGTTCGGCGTGTCTCGCTCGCGAACAGCGGGCGCAGCCCGTATGAAATCGAACTGACCTCATACGCCGAACTCGCACTGGCCACGCCGGCTGCCGACAACGCCCATCCGGCATTTTCGCGGATGTTCGTGCAAACCGAGCATCTCGCCGAATTCGAAGCGCTGGTGGCGACGCGGCGTCCGCGCTCGCATGACGAGGCTCAGGTCTGGGCTGCGCATTTCGCCGTGGTCGAGGGCGAGATCGTCGCCGAACCGCAGTACGAAACGGATAGGCTGCGCTTCCTGGGCCGCGGGGGAAATACCCGCACGGCCGCGTCGATCGTTAGCGACTGTCCGCTCTCCAACACCACGGGTACGGTGCTCGATCCGGTCTTCTCGCTGCGCTATCGCGTGCGCGTACCGCCCGGCAAGGTAGTGCGCGTCACGTTCTGGACCGTGGTGGCCGAATCGCGCACGCAGCTGCTCGATCTCATCGACCAGCATCACGACCGCAACGCGTTCGATCGCGCCAAAACCCTCGCGTGGACGCAAGCTCAGGTGCAATTGCGCTACCTCGACGTGGAAGTCGAAGAGGCGGCGGACTTTCAGCGGCTCGCGGCGCCGATCCTATATGCTGACCCGTGCTTCAGGGCGACGCCCGAGGCCATCGTGCGCGGCGCCGGCCCGCAGTCGGCGTTGTGGCCGCACGGGATTTCGGGGGACCTGCCGATCGTGCTGCTGCGCATCGGCGATGTCGAAGATATCGCGCGGGTCCGGCAGCTATTGAAGGCACACGAATACTGGCGCATGAAGCGGCTGGCGGTCGATCTCGTGATCGTCAACGAACGGGCTTCGTCGTATATCCAGGAGTTGCAGGGGGCGATTGAAACTGCGGTACGCAGCAGTCAGTCGCGGCCGCGCTTCGACGGCGAACTCGCGCAGGGTTCGATCTACGTGCTGCGTGCCGACCTGATGAGTGCCGAGACCAGAGCGCTGCTGCTATCGGCCGCGCGTATTGCGCTGCTGGCACGCCGCGGCGCCATCGCTGCCCAGCTTGGCTACCTGACGCAAATCCCGGCACGCTCACCCGCGCCTCGCCAGCAAAAAACACCGTGGTTATCGCCGTGGCAGGAGCCTCCTGATGCGTCCGCAGTGCCGATGCTGACTGCAGACCTTGAGTTTTATAATGGTCTGGGCGGCTTCGCCCGCAACGGCCATGAATACGTGACGGTGCTCGCTGGGCAGGCCAGCACACCGGCACCATGGATCAATGTGGTTACCAATGGTGGTTTCGGCTTCCAGGTCGCTGCGGAAGGCACCGGTTATACGTGGGCCGAAAGCAGCCGGGAAAATCAGCTCACGCCATGGTCGAACGATCCCGTCGAAGATCCTGCTGGCGAAGCTATTTACGTGCGCGATGAAAGCACCGGCGACGTATGGACGCCCACTGCACAGCCGATCCGCGACGGCGGCGTGTACGTCGCGCGTCACGGGTACGGCTACAGCCGCTTCGAGCACGAAGCGAACGGCATTGCGCTCGGTTTGCTGCAATACGTGCCGCTCGCCGATCCGTTGAAGATTACCCGGCTGACATTGCGCAATCTGTCCGGTCGCAGACGGCGGCTATCGGTTACGGCGTGGCTCGAATGGGTGCTCGGTACATCGCGAGGCGCTGCGGGACCGTTCGTTGTGACGGAAATCGACTCGCTCACGAGGGCGATGCTGGCGCGCAATCCCTGGAATACCGCATTCGGTACGCGTGTCGCATTCGCGGATCTGAGCGGCCGGCAAACGGCGTGGACGGCGAATCGCACCGAGTTCCTCGGCCGCCACGGCGACGCGGCCGCACCTGCCGCATTGACCGGCAACGCGCCGCTGTCCTGCACGACCGGTGCGGGGCTCGACCCATGCGCGGCACTGCAGACTTTCGTCGACTTGGGACCACGCGAGACGGTCGAAGTGGTCGCGTTCGTCGGCCAATGCGCGAGCGCTGCCGAAGCGCGGGCGCTGATTGAACATTATCGCGTCGCGGACCTCGACACAGTGCTTGCCGACGTGACACGTCATTGGCAGAACGTGCTGGGCGCCGTGCAGGTCAAGACGCCGGATCGGGCGATGGACCTGATGCTCAACGGCTGGCTGCTGTATCAAACGCTCGCGTGCCGGATCGAAGCACGCTCTGCGTTCTACCAGGCAAGCGGCGCGTACGGGTTCCGCGACCAGTTACAGGACATGATGGCGCTGACGCACGTGCGGCCCGACGAAACGCGGCGGCACTTGCTGCGTGCCGCATCGCGGCAATTCGTCGAAGGCGACTTTCAGCATTGGTGGCTGCCGCATTCGGGACAAGGTGTGCGTACGCGGATCTCCGACGACCGCCTGTGGCTCGCTTACGCGGCGGCGACGTACATCGGCTGCACTGGCGATCGCGTGGTGCTTGACGAGGCCGTACCGTTCCTCGACGGCCCAATGCTGCAGCCAGGCGAGCACGACGCCTTCTTCCAGCCCATGCTCGCGGAGGGCTCGGCTTCCCTGTTCGAACATTGCGCGCGTGGTCTCGATCAATCTATCGAATTGACCGGCGCGCACGGTCTGCCGCTCATCGGCACGGGCGACTGGAACGACGGGATGAACCGCGTCGGCGCAAACGGCCATGGAGAAAGCGTCTGGCTCGGCTGGCTGCTGTTGCGGACCATTGACCTGTTCGCGCCGCTCGCCGAATCGCGCGATCCGGCGCGCGGCGAGCGCTGGCGCGCGCATGCGGAGTCGGTGCGCGAGGCGCTGGAGCGTGACGCATGGGACGGTGCATGGTACCGCCGTGCGACGTTCGACGACGGCAGCTGGCTCGGCTCGAACAGCAACGACGAATGCCGGATCGATTCGATTGCGCAGTCGTGGGCCGTCCTGTCAGGCGCGGCCGATCCGCAGCGTGCTCAGCTTGCGATGGATGCGGTAGACAAACACCTGATTCGTCGCGAAGACGAGATCGCGTTGCTGTTCACGCCGCCGTTCGATCAGTCCTCGCACGATCCAGGCTATATCAAAGGCTATCCTCCGGGGCTGCGCGAGAACGGCGGTCAGTATAGCCATGCAGCGATGTGGGCGATCTTCGCGTTCGCGAAGCTGCACGACGGCAACCGGGCCGCCGGTTTGTTTTCGCTGCTCAACCCGGTTAATCACGCGCGGACTCCGATGGAGACCGAGCGCTACAAGGTCGAACCCTACGTGGTCGCGGCTGACGTCTACTCAGTCGCGCCACATGTCGGGCGCGGCGGCTGGACGTGGTACACGGGGTCGGCCGGATGGATGTACCGGGCGGGAGTCGAGGGCATTCTGGGGATCCGTAGGGAAGGAGATTTTCTCGTGGTGAATCCCTGTATTCCGGACTCGTGGCCGGGCTTTGAAGCGACGGTCTATGTGCATTCAACCCGCTACGAAATCCACGTGGAATCTGCCCGAGGGCATCCTGCCATGCGCATGGTGCTCGATGGTCAAGCTTTCGATCACAGCGGCGAAGGCGTGTACGTGCCACTTGATGCCGGCTCGCATAGGCTGTCGATTACACTGCGCCGGGGTCACACCGAGAAAATCGACTCCGGAGCCGGCCCCGCAAAGTGCTCCGGGCCGTGCGCATGATAGACAACACCGGCCGTTTCTCGCCCGCGCAGCAACCGATGGCTGATCGCCGCCGGGTCATGCCTACGTTCACTTTGTACTGCTCCCACATTAATCAGCGGCGACTTCGATGCCCGGCTATTGGGCCGCCGCTGACGGCAACGGGGAAATCCTGATAAGCGCGGACCAGATTGGGAAGGTAAAGAGCGCACGGCTTGGCGTCTGAAACACCTGAGGTGTCTCAAGGCACCTATGGCCGGCTCGCCACATCCGAGCCTGGTCGCCTGCGCTCACGGCCAGCAACCGGCATGCACCGGCTGCCAGCGTGATGCCGCAGGAATCTGGCGTCGAAGGACGGCGCTCACGGAGACGGTCCGAGAAGGTTGCTTGCCAGTAATCATCCGCCGCGAGACACCGGCGTGGATGGCTGCTGCCAGTTCCTCGAACCGAGCCGGCTTGCGCAAAAACCGCCCCCATGATGTCCACGGGTTGGGTGGTTCCGGCGCCGCTGACAGCATCAGGATAGGCAACTCTGAGTATGCGTGCTGGGCATGGACCAAACGGCACAGCTCAGCACCGTTGATGTCCGGCATTTCGTAGTCTGTGATCATGAACTGGATGGACTCATGGTGCAAAATGGCCAGTGCACGCTGTCCGTCGCCTGCGACGCTCACCTGGTGACCGTCACTTTCCAGCGCCAACTGCAGCGAAGAGAGATTCTCGGCATCGTCATCAACCAGCAGAATATTCGCCACATTCGGCTCAAAGAGGTGCTCGTTCGGGGACGGGTGATGGGGCGAAGCTGCTCGTACTGCCCCTGCGCAGGCCACAATACGTTCCCGCAATCGACGTGCCGCAACCTCGGCACCTCGTTTTGTTTATTCGGCGCGGCAACCATGCAGCCCATGTGTTGACGAAACTGAATCCGAATATCTCGCAGCAGCTTTCCGCGAACGAACGGCTGGTCAAGAGCACACATCAGTCATTTATCGCGACCCGCCGATTGGCCGCTGTTGGCCGACTTGCCCGATGCATGCCGGATAAATCGGTACCATCTGCCCGGTCGTTGACATTCTTATTTCGAATGCGCGAAACCCATACCGCACAAGTCTTTGCGTGTCACCGATGGGAGCCAGCGGGCGAGTTGACACATTTAATGCCGCAACGTTGACACATTTAATGCGGTCTACGTCACGCGAAGGCTGTACGCGGCAAGCCGGGTTCGACATGGCATATCGATGAGGTCATGCTGAAGCTGCGCGGTGAGCCGTACGTGCTGTGGCGCGCGGTGGACGAACACGGCACCGAGCTGGATGTGCTGCTACAAAAGCACCGCAACAAGGCTGCGGCCAAACGCTTCTTCAGGCGGCTGCTTCGCTCGCACCCGGTGCCCAAAAAGATTGTGACCGATCAATTGCGCAGCTATCCGGCAGCAAAGGCGGAAGTGCCCGAGCTGGCCAATGTGAAGCACGTATTCGTGAAGGCGTCGGCTCGGACCAACAACCGCGCTGAAAATAGTCACCTGCCCACGCGCCGGCGTGAGCGCCATATGCAGGGATTTCGCGACGCAAAGCGCACACAGGCGTTTCTCTGCCGTTTCGGCCCCATCCGACAACACTTTGCTTTGCCCCGGCACCGGATGAAGGCAGCTTTCCATCGGGCAGAGCTCCAGGCACGCGTTCTCGCATGGCATGCATGGGCACGCGCGCAATTCGTTAACGCAAATTAATAACGAAACCTTACGTCGAAGGAGAGCTACAACCCGACTCACGCAATTTGACAAGGCCTTCCAGAGGCGATGAAAGCAATCAGGATGGCCGCAAGCTGACGCCCCGAGGGGCTTTGTTGCGCGCGCTCTGCCCGGTTAGGTCCATCGCGTCGTATTGAACTCAATCGACGTGATCACCGATCTCGCGCTCAGTCTGAGAAGTCTCGTTTCCACACGATCTCGACCCAAACGCGTCATCTGCGACACCACCAGGAAATGACTGTCCGTCATCGTTTTAACAGATGGACGGCGGAGTTCCCACTCAACTCTTTGAAATTCGAAACTGGATAAAGAGGCGAATTGCTGCGTCCATGATTGCTGTGTTGGAAGCGGAGCGACGTAATCCGAAAGCGCACGAACTCACTCGGGCGCGCAGTGGACATCGAATTTGACGAGCTTCGTCGGACCAAATGTGTTGCTGATCGCAACATCGGCAGCATCGCGGCCGCGCGCCATGAGGACGCGTCCAGTACGCGGCGCGTTGTTGCGCGGATCGAAGGTCTGCCATGAGCCGCCAACGTAGGCTTCGAACCAGGCTGCAAAATCCATCGGACCCCACGGCGGCGGCACGCCGACATCGCTGATGTATCCCGTGCAATAGCGCGCCGGAATATTCATCGCGCGGCACAACGCCACAGCCAGATGCGCGAAGTCGCGACACACGCCCTTGCGTTCCTGCCACGCCTGAAAAGCGGTCTTGGTCGGCCGTGCGAATTCGTATCCAAACGTGATGTGATGATGCACGTAGTCGCAAATCGCCTGCACCCGGCGGCTCCCCGGAAGCGTACTGGAAAACAGCTTCCACGCAATGTCGGAGAGCAGATCGGTTTCGCAATAACGGCTGCCGAGCAGGAACATCAGACATTCATCCGGAAGCGTTTCAATGGCATGCTGATAGTCGAGCGGCTCGCGCGTCTCGGGTCGATCGGAGATGTCGAGCAGCGCGGTGGTGGAGAGCGAAATCAGCCCTGGCGGCGCGACGATGCGACTGCAGAGATTGCCGAAGCTATCGCGATACTGCGTGATTGCCACCGGTGGATCGACCGCCAGCAGATCGGCAACCAGCACATCCTGCGCTCGGGAAAAATGCGTGTTCAACATCAGCACCATCGGTGTCGGCTGCACGCACTCATAGATTAGTTCATAGCCCACTCGAAGTTTCATCTGACCACCCTTGCATTGAAAAGATCGTGACGCGCCGGGCGCTTAGACGTCTTCCGTCACGCTCACGTCGACCTCGAGACCGAGGAACGAATAGGTCGCACCTTGCCACGTGCCCCAGAGCGGCAGCACCTGCTCGTAATTCCACGCTACCGCCACACGAATCAGATGCCGGTTGCCGACGATACTGTTGGTCGGATCGAAATCCACCCAACCTGCGCCGGGAAGATAGATCTGCAGCCATGCGTGGGTCGCGCCGCCGCCCAAGGTGGCGTCGTAGTCCGGAACGAAGATATAGCCGCTGACAAACCGGGCTGCGAGACCGAGCGAGCGGACGGCATCCATCATCAGCACCGCGAAGTCGCGGCAGCTGCCGCAGCGCAGGCGTAACGTGTCGGCAGGACGATTAACGCCCTTCTCGGTACGCCGCACATACATGAAGCTGTTCTTGATCTCGAGCGTCATACTGCGCAACAACGTCATCGTGCCCGTGGTGCCGCCGGGCTCGATAAAGCGTCGCGCCCATAAGTCAACCTCGGCGTCCGGGTACTGACGGCTTCGCGCGTTCACCAGATCGGAGGCCTCCTCGCGCGTATACGCGAAGGGCCACGTCGACGCATAGGCCTCCAGCGAATAATCGGGCAACGGCGCCTCCCAGTGTTCGAGCGTCACCTCGCTTCGGAAGAGCAGCTCGGACGCTTCGACCGAAAATGTCGCGACTGCGACCGAGTTGTCGAAGATATCGTGCAACCAATGCAGCCGTTCGGGTGTGGGTGTAATCAGCAGCTGCATGCTGAGAAGCCGCAGATCATGACTCGCACGCGGGCGGAACATCATCCGATGCTCGCCGAAGCGCACGGGCTCCGAGTAGCGGTAGACGCTCTGGTGCCGTACGGTTAGCCGGTGAGGTGCCCTCATTTCGATTCGCCGCGGTCAAACTTGCTCACCATTTCGTCCCCAAAAAAGAAAGCTCGCCGCAACAGCACGGACTGGGCGGCAATCATCAACAACTGGGACACGCATTGAAGACGGCTATCGACGAAGGCAACAAGGCGCAGGTCGATGGCAGCGGCGCGGCTTCTCCCGGACTGATGGGGGGCCTCGGCCGACATTAGGCGCGCCTGAAGCGAAACAGCCGGACGCTCACACGCGACGGTCGCCTACTTCTTCCTCGTCAAATCACTCGACACCGAAGCCTTCGGGGGGAGTGTCTTGAACCGGTCGGAGCTGGGAGATGGCAGTTTTTTAGGTTGTTTAGGCTTCTTCGCCTCGCGATTACTACGCTGTTCGCCTTTTGGCATTTCGCTCCCCATCTTGGCAACCACGGATCGGATTGCTCTCTACCCCATTCTGGGCGTTTTCTTAATGGATGTCGCGATCTATTTGCCGTAAAAGACCGGGCTGCCGGTTTGCCGATTGTTCTTGCTTTGTTGCGTCATTCGGCGCACTCTCGGATAGCCAACGCCACTTTCATCGGCGCGCCGTTAGTGTCTGGATCGACAGTCCCAGCGCGAATATGTGTTGAATCTTGCACGCAAATGAACATCGCGGCCTTGATGTGGCCCGTCGCGGTGCTCAGGCGTGCTTTCTGGCCTCGGGCCATTGCCTTGAAGTTGCACTCTCTTTTTGCAGGCATCCAGATGCTGAAGCGCCCCTCAATGATCCCGGCTCCGTCGAGCAGACAGGAAGACCACGTTGCGACCCGGAAGGCTCGCGCCGAAGCCTTGCGGCAGGGGGAAGCCGACCGCGCCCAGAAGCGGCTTGACGGTGATGCGCGCATTGATGTCAATGCCGCAAAGTGGCGCTACGTCTCGTCGAGAGAATAGATGACAAAGAAGGTGGTCGGGCTCAGCTTTCCCAATCCCAGTCGCTCTTACGACGCATCAAGGCGTTGTGTATGTTTCTGGGGTTACGACAAGGCTCGCGAGATCGCGTTCCTTGTCGATGGCCAGATGCTGATGAAGCTCAATCCTGGAACTCGCAGCGAGGAAACCGATCTGCTCGCGGCGTTCGATCGCAGTCGCGACCAAATACGGGAACTGGCCGAAACGTTATACAAGGGTGGCCAACAGATCCGGTACGTGATCTCCTGAACCACATAAGCGTGGACCCGTCGAGCACAAGCATCTGCATTTGCAGGACATCCATCAGCGTGCTCAATCATCGGTTGCGTCTGCTCTGGATCGGTCGATGAAGCGAAACCTCCCGCTCGACGGACCGGCGAACAAACACCGACGAGAGGAAGTCCTTCTGTGCCGCACTGCGCTCCGTGGCCAGTTGGGATACCAATCCGTGGCTGCAAGCTGCGGAATGCAGGCGCGCGGAGGAGTGCGCGCGCTCGATGGGAAACTGTTCGGACAGTTTTGTCATGGTTCCTGCCATCCTTCATGACCCGTCGCAATTTGCATCGGTGCGCGCATCGCCCATGAGCGGTCGAAACCGCCTGCAGCTGCCGCAAAAAGACCCAAAGTCCCCTCTACGCAAGGCTCCCGCGCTGAACCATGTCATCGCGTGACGTTGGGCCGCCCGGGATCGTTTGCACGGTGCCGCTATCAGCAGCAATTGCGCAAAGCGTCAAGGCTCGCATCTGTGCCGACAGCAACGTCCGCTCGCTGGACGAGCCGATGCGAATGGACGGACCAGTCCATGCGCAGACCGATAGTGGAGGCTTGCTGGCCACAACAGGGCTACACTTAAAACGGGATAAATTCCGGAGCAATGCCATGACCGACGCAACCCCCCAAAGCACATTTCGCGGTCTTCCCCTGACGCCGGAGCAGGACGCAGAAGTCAGGCACTACATAAGGAAGAAAGAGCAGCATGGCGCACCGTGGGACACCCCGGAGTTGGAGGCCATGCTTCGAGACATGCTTGAGCCCCCGAGCGACGACGACGGAGGACTCGGTTCCACCGTCGACGAAACGAAGGCGGCCACAGAACGCGCGACAGCTTCCATCGACGAAACCATGGAACCCATTGAAGCCCGCGAAGAGCGGAATGCTGCGATGGAAACCGAGGGTATGAGGGGACCGAAGCGTTGAATCCCAGGCAGCGCTCGCGACTGGTGTTGTAATTCACCCTGCGCGTTCGGACCGTGACATGAGCCTGTCGGGACCCCGGAATCACATCGATTGCGGCGCCGCCGGTCAGCTCTGCAATCAGCGCCCCCCACCGGCGAGACGACAGGGCTCGCCGTGTACTGCGCGGCTCGCGTCGTGCCACCCTTTTCGCGGCGCTGTGCGAAAGCGCAAAGAGCCGTACAGCAAGCCACGCCCGATATGATTGCGCGGACGTTGCACCCGTGGCGCGCTTTCGATGCATGTCCTATCTGCGACAGGAGGAAATCGTGAAACGCGATATGAATCTGGCACTCGCAATACTGAAGACTCTCGAGGAAAACAAATCCCCGCACCTTAGCGAATATGACATTGAAAGCGCGCTCAAGGATGCGTTCGATGTTTCGAACCGGGGTGTGTGGTATCAGTTGAACCTGCTGGCCGACGCAAATCTCGTCCGCTCAATGGGTAGCGACTGGCGGCTAACCTGGGATGGTCACGAGTTTTTGAAGTCGGCGGTCCAGAATACCTTCGAAGACACCTGAAGGGTGACCTAAGCGCTGGAAACATCCCCCGGCGTTCGAGAAGACGACCCGATTGCCGGGGCGTCGCACAGGAGGCGCCGAACGCAATAGCAGTTTGCCGCAACGCGTTCGATTCCACGACTTGATGACGATCGCGCCCCAACGTCCAGCCAGCCGGTTTTGTACAGCCGCATGTGCGGGTATTCCTGGTCTGGGGGGAACGTGGACCGGTTAAAGCATGCGATGCTTGAATATCACGAGCGCAGCAAGCATCGCGGCAGCGGATACGCCCTTGGCCCCGGGACACTCGACTGGGCAACCCAACCGGATCCGTTCCGGGTGTTTCACGGCGCACCGCGCATTGGTCTGCTGTTAGCCGCGAATAGCCTGACTACACGCTACAACGAACTGCGCTGCGGCGCTTTGCCGCCCGCGCGCAGATTCGATCTTCCCAGTCTGGCAATCCTGTTCGAGCTTTCGCTCGGCCTGTCGGCGTGGAAATCCTCCGGCACCCAGCGGTGGGCACTGCGCTGCAACCCTTTGGGCGGAAATTTGCATCCGACCGAGGGCTACTTCTGTGTCCGACTCTGCCCGGCTTGTCCAGCAGGGTCTACCATTACCTGAGCCGGAACCATTCCCTTGAATGTCGCGCTGCAATGGATGACGAACGATGGAGCGAGGCGTTCGCGCAAAGTGGCGTCCTGGTCGGCATAAGCTCGATCCCCTGGCGCGAGGCGTGGAAATACGGCATGCGCGCCTGGCGCTACTGCCAGCACGATGGCGGCCATGTCATCGCCGCGGTGAGTTACGCCGCGGCAGCGCTTGGCTGGCAGACGCGGCTGGTGGAGGAGGCCGCGGACGGCGCAGTGGCCAACCTGCGTGGATTGAACCGCGCAGAGGATTTCGGGAAGGCAGAAGCAGAGGCGCCGGATGCCTTGCTCTGGATCGGCAACCCTGAATTGCGGCCTGATCTTGAGCGCATGCTGATCGCCCTGGATAGCGCGCAGTGCCACGGACGCGCGAATCAGCTGAGTCCCGGACATGTGAAGTGGCCGGATATCGATTCGATCCATCGCGCCACGCATAAGGCCCGTACTCGCGAACCAACCTCGCCGGATCTGGAGCTGCATCCGTCGCCCGCGGCGCCCGCCCTTGATCTCAACTTTGCCCGGATCGCGCGGCAGCGTCGCAGCGCGGTGAACTTCGACGGTACGACGTGCATCGCCAAGCCGGCGTTTTTCAGCATGCTGGCGTGCCTGTTGCCACGTCATGACACGCCGCCGTGGAATGCGCTGATCTTTCCTCCTGCAGTGCATGCAGCGCTAATGGTGCACCGCGTGAGCGACCTGGAGCCGGGCCTGTATATGTTCGTGAGAAATCCGGGCGCGCTGCCGGATCTCAAGCGGTCTCTACGTCCAGAATGGCTCTGGCAAAAGACCGGCCCCGATCATCTGCCGCTCTATCTTCTGGTGCCTTACGATTTGCGCGCCACGACAAAGTTGATCTGCTGCCACCAGGATATCGGCGCCGATTCCTGCTTTGCGCTGGGGATGATCGCGGCATTCGGGATCGCATTGAAACAGCCATGGCGTTATCGCCATCTGTTCTGGGAATGCGGCATTCTTGGCCAGGCGCTCTATCTCGAAGCCGAAGCCGCCGGTGTGCGCGCGACAGGGATTGGCTGCTTTTTCGATGATGAAATGCACGCACTGCTCGGCGTGGAGGATCACACCTGGCAAAGCCTGTATCACGTCAACGTCGGCCGTGCGGTAAACGATCAGCGCCTGTCCACATGTCCACCGTATGAGGTTCAGCCTTGAAGCGAGAGCCTCACGTCCCGATCGTGGTGAGGCGGTATTTTCCACGAGCGCCCGGCGATTGAACGGTTGGAGCGGCCGAACTGGACATCGTCGTCAGTCAGGGGATGACGCCGGCGTATGGTGGGCAACGCGCTGATGTGTTTTCGCAGTCCCCCGTTCAGGCGGTGCAGCAAGCCAATGACCCACGACGCGAAGTGCAGGCGCGCCCAACGATCCTGCACGGGTAAATCCTGGAGGTCGGTCATGACCTCTCCCGGCGCGGTAGTGGTACTCACCAGCGTAATCCGTCTCGTTGGCGGTCGCCGTCATCTAGTGATCATCGCCTGCGTATAGCGGAGCAAAAGGCGCTGGACCAGCGGCGGCGGTCGCCGTCCGAGCGAATTCTTGAAGGTCGAATTGTCTAAACGTGTAGGAAAGCTGAACTCCAAGGATTCCAGGTAAATAGAAACGTTGGTGCCAGCCAAAGGGTATACAGTGGGGAGACCGGTCGCTCGCGCGCGACCTCCAGCTTCGGAGCCCATCATGCGGTCGCAACTCAAACCTGCTTCGGCTGCAATTGGCAGCGAGAGCGAGTACGCCGTCGAACGCAGGACGCGTGCTCATATACTCGACGCAGCGGATGCTCTGAGAGCGGAGAAAAGACGCGTCAGTTACACCGCGATCGACTCCAACGCCAGTAAGTGGCGCTACTCGGCCGTGCGCGCGAAGAGTTGATCGCGGTGCTTCAATTTCCCAACCCCAGCCGTAGCTATGGTGCCTCCCGACATTGCGTGTGTTTCTGGGAGTACGACAATTTACGCGAAATCACCTTTGGGCGCCGACACCATGCTCAGAAATCTGCAACCTTGCGTTGGATCCGACGAGCGGTCGGCGCCTGGTGCCTTTGACGAGTTTCGCGAAAAGGTTCTGGACATCGCAAAGAAACAGTATGTCGGCGGTCCGCAGAATCGATCTTCGGTTTCATGAGCTACAGACCTGTCGCGCGAGTGCTTCCAGATCTGCCAATCCTCGGCTTCCTGGAGCGGCCCTGCACACCGCCCTAACGGGGCAACGCCGATTGGCTTCTGACGGCGATCAGGGGGGCCGCCATCGCCTGTGCTGCATTTGGCGCAAGGTAGTCTGAATCGACCGTTCGTCCGGCCACGCAGGAACATCATCCCTGACCTGCTGAGTAGCATCGCTAGCTATATCGCAGTACGCAGCCGCGCGACACGGTTCGCTCGAAACAAGGAGCGTTGAATGAAGATGGCTCCTGCAATTTCCCTGGCCCACCTAAAATATAAGCATGGTTCTGACCTCAAAGGAGGCTGCCATGACCCAGTCAATGATCAGTTTTGTAGTGGGGATCGTGGTGCTGCTATGTGTCGCGACACTCGCAACAGCACGGTACAGGCGAGAACACAAGGACGGGCCGGGTACCCGCTGGCTGGACGTGCATCCAATTCGCGACTGGCTGCACCATAAGCACTGAGTGATTCGACATGATTTTTGGGAGCGCTGGCGCGCGCGTGCTATTTCTCGATCGTACGGTCCGTCGGCCGAGGTAAAGCGAGAACAGATTGAAAAGGATGATATGACGTATGCGATGTGGGGCATCACGATCGGACTGGCGCTGATGTTCGGCGTGTCACTGCGGCGATACAGGCGCAGCCTTCTGTACAAGCGGGAGATCCGTTTGATGGACGAGCACCATGTATTGGATCGGCTACGCCAGCAATTGGGATTGTCGGTCCAGAAATGAAACGCGCTGTGCAGATTGGCAGATTGCAAAGACTACTTTCTTAAGGAGTTGGCGAGATGACCATGAATTACGCAGGCAGGTCGCACGATGAAGCCGTGGCGGCCCGGCACAGGCAGAAGCAAAATGCACAGGAACAGGCCTGCGGCGAAATGGCGATAGAAGGCACGGAGGCCGACGCGGAGGATAGTTGCGGCGAGCTTTCCGAGCGGGGAAAGCAGGTATGGCGACGCCGAAGCGAGATCAACGGGGGGGAAAGGAGCGATAGGGTCTCGGTGTTCTGACGCGATGCGTGCGGAGCAATTCACTTCGGCCGCCGTCGTGAGCAGATCCATTCCGCTACTCCGGTATCATTTGACCCCATCCGTCTACGCCGTCTTGAGAGGTGTCACTGCGGCCCCGTTATATCAGACGTGTCTGTGAGTGCTGAACCGTGCTCAAGCGGGAATTCGAGCGCCTGTTACCGGTTTTGAAGGCGTTGCGACCGGGTCGTAAACGCGTCGCGGTTCATCCCGGTGACCGTCGGGCGGTGGCCTTGCCTGATGTCAATGCGCGCTCGACCTCATCGAATACTTTAAGCAGTCGGGTTACGCGCCTGTTCCCATCGGGTAGCAGACCCTGCTGGGTCGATAGCGAAGAAATGCGACGCCGCCAGTACGATAGCGCGAGCGGATTTCCGCGCACAAGTAACGGAATGATCTGTTCGAGGTGCGTTAGGTCTATTTCGAATTGGGAGCGCGACATCAGGATCCTTGCAGAAGTGATTCGGTGTCACAGATCAAGTCTGTACCGGACGGGCAGGCATGTCTGCACGCTGCCGTACAGGGGCTCGGGCGGCCCGAACGTGTCACACGAGCCGCGGATGCTTCACGCGTGCCACTTCACGTCGAAATCCATGCCACCTCGCCTGGATCGCGATATGGCACCGTAGCCGGTCTTCTCAAACCTGCGCCACCAGATCTGGCGTCGGGGCCTGGTTAGGACTTTTGTACCGGGACGATGCCGCCCCACTGCAAGAGAACCGACGCTTCGCCGGTTCTTCCGCCTCCGCCGTCTCAGGGCGGAACGATATTTTCCTTACGAGTCACCGATGTTCAGGGTCGCAAAAAGCCGCTTCCAGCACCCAGCCATTTTCTTGCGTGCCTGACCCATTGCTTCGGTGTTCTGTGTCGAATCCCTTCGGCGGCATCTCGCTCTTTATCTTCCCGGGCCACCGGCATGCCATCATCCGTCGCATTCGCCATAGCCTCTCTCTGTCGCCTGCTTTCTGCCAATTCTTCGGCATTTACCTGATCGTCAATCATCACGCACTCCTACTATGGAACAAGCCGGTTCGCCGACAGGCGGTTGGCGTCGCCCTCGATAGTCGGGACGACGCGGCACATCGTAAGGTCAGGTTTTGTGATTGCTGACGCCGGTCGTGGCGTGCGATGTCAACCGTCCGCGGACACGCACCCGCCGGACAACCGGCGTCTACGGCAATTGCTCTTCGTCCCGGTTCCCAAGTTCGTGTACGGCAGCCAGCGTAAAGAATGTAGAGCGCGTCGCGTGACGCTTTTTTGCTGCAGCATCGACTCTCTGCAGCAGACTCTCGGGCAGACTGAATTGAACGCTCACGGCTTTCGAGGTAACCCGCGCCAGATTGATCTCGATGAACATCCAGATCCCTTTCCCATCGTCCATGTCGAGCGATTGCAACTCCGACGTACTGCAGGTGGGAGCGGGTATGAGTTGCTCGCTGCGGTCATACATCAGTTCGACAACCTCCTGTGCGTTGCGTTTCAGTTCATCGAACGAATGGCCACGCGCAACTGCTCGCGGAAGGTCGGGAAAACTGGCACGAAAGCCGGTGTCGCCGTCCCGGTGCACATAAAGCGGATATTGCATGACTTGCTCCATTCAGCTGCGCGCTGACTCACATTCGGGATGTCATAGTTCGGTTGGCTCAACTTTGCCATCGACGATGTCTTTGCCGTATTGCATCGCGAGGTCGATAGCGTCGCCTGCGGTGGTGGGACTTAACGCGTCGAACAACGTTGCATAGCGCCGTGCCTTGACTTCGCCGGACGGAATGGTGTCGATCCGTACGAACGATGAGAACTGCCTTGGTCCTTTGGCATACGGATCACGATGCAGCGGAAACACCTGGTGAGAGTACGCACGTAGCTCGTACCCTCTGTATTCGATGGTGGGAATGGTCATGATGGCGCGCTCCTTAGGCGATACTGACCGTCATGAACCGATGCCTGTCCGGATGCGAAAAGGGCGGTCAGGTACATCTGGATCTTTTCACCATGCGCTCAATGCCGTCGAAAAGCAAACTAAATCTTGACTTGGTGAAAGGGGAGCTTGCGTCGTGCCGGCATCGCCGGGACGACCTGCACATGCAGGGCATCGTTTTCGTGCTTGCGCGCCAGCCACGCATCCCGATCGCCTACGCATTGTTGGGCACAGCGTTACCCGGCGTCCGGGTGCCGGCACGAGCTTGACGGCTTCCTGCTTCATGCCCTGAGCCCGCACCACCCAGCCGATTGCAGAGCGCATTGCGTTAAGGGCAGCGTCCGCGCGAAAAAGGGGCGCTGTCCAAGGTTGGCCGTTGTCTGCGTTTAGATGGCGTTCTAATGGGTTGTGTCGCGTTAAGGACGATGCGACGATCAGGTGCATGAGATGAAGAGGATTGCTTACATCACGAGCGAATAAAATCGCTCGGCTGCAGTCGAGGCGGCGCCATCGTCACACATCTGCCCCTTGCGGATCATGTGCGCGATCTCTATGCCAGACAGGACGATCCGCGCACAGCGGAAATCCTTGAACCCCATCATCGGTTTGATGATGCGTTTGATGGCACGATGATCCTGCTCGACGACGTTGTTCAGATATTTGTTTTGCCGGACCTTGATCGGCGTTGAACGCTCGGCATCGAGCGCTTCAAGCGCAGCCAGATTCGCACCGCTTTTGTCCACGCTAATTGTCTCGGGCTCGCCGTTCTGTTCAATCGCCTTCTCGAAGTAGCGGCGAGCAGCGGCCTTGTCATGATGGGCGCGCAGCAGGAAATCGACCGTGTTGCCCGCCTTGTCGACGGCACGGTACAAGTATTTCCATTGGCCTTTGACCTTGACGTAGGTCTCGTCGACGCGCCAGCTCTTGCCGACGGGCCGTTTGCGTTTGCGTCCAGCGGATAGTGCAGCCGCTTCAGTACCTTGCCAATGTCAGCGGGCAGCGTCTTCGTCTTTGCCATTATGCTTGTCACGCGTTGCGGTCGACGGATTTTACTTGACCGCGTTAATGCGACAAAACCCATTAAGCATGCCTCCCGAAGTCTGCGTCGAGCACTGCGGGCAACGCTGGGAAACGTCAGTCGATCAGTGCCGATATCGATTCGACGCTGGCGCGCCTGTATTCAACGGCCAATGGGGCACGCGAACTCGTCGCGAAAGCCCGCGGCGTGCTCGTCTTCCCGTCGGTGACCCAAGCCGGTTTCCGGGTCGGCGGCAAGTACGGCGAAGGTGCGTTGCGCGTCAGCGGCCAGACAGCCGGCTACTACAGCACGGCCGGCGGCTCGTTTGGCCTGCAAATCGGCGCGCAGTCCACGGCGATCATTTCCCTGTTCATGACGCAGGAAGCGCCGGACTGGTTCCGCAGCATCGAAGGCTGGGCAGCCGGCGGCGACGCGACGGTCGCCGTCGTCAAGGTCGGGGCGAACGGCATATCGATACGTCAACTACGACCGCGCCGGTCGAGGCCTTCGTGCTGACCAATGCCGGCCTGATGGCCGGTGTCTTGCTGGAAGGCACCAAGGTCACACGGCTGAAGATCTGAGCGCAATGCGGATGCCCCGGCCCCGATCGCGTTCGCATCCGCTCATCGGGGTCCCGGTATGCGGGGTCAACGTCGCATAACAGGATGGACGCGCTCAGGGTAAGGCGTATCTGAATTCAGGCAACGCCTTCAGGGAATCCCGGGTCGCGCCGGACAACCGCATCTGTTTGTCGGCAACCTGCAGCGAGGTGAAGGGCACCGCGACGAGGTGAGTACCGAGACCGAGAAAGCCGCCGACCGACAGGATCGCGTACGTCACCTTATCCTTCGGACTCACAATCAGATCGTCAATCGTTCCGATCGCGTCCCGGCTTTCGTTGTAGACGGTCGAGCCGATGACTTTGGAGGCCCGATAACCGGACGCCACCTGAACGACATCGACCCGGCTCGCGGTGATCGACTGCGCCGTTCCCTGGGCCCGCGGGAAGTCCGTGGCAAACGCGGTGACGAGCAGAACCGCGCAGATGATGATTGCGTACTTCATGTCAACCTCGCTATGTATCGGAACGCAACGCACTGAAGCAACAGGGCTGCAGTCGTGATCGTTTCAGGCGTGGCAAAAGCGATCCTCCCTGCTACCGGCGCTCCCATCATTCCATGTTAGCGCCTCAGTGCAGCGACCATGCAATCGGTGTTTGCCCATTGCGCCGTCGACAGGGCGCGCTTCCGGCACCAGGACATCAGGCACGCTGTTTGCGCACCTTCTGAGCCTGCCCGGCGACGGGCGGCAATCCCATCCATGAATCAGTTTTGCATCGGAGGCCGGCCATGAACAAGGATCAGGTAAAGGGTGTGACGGAGAAGGTCAAAGGCAAGGTGACTGAGACCATCGGCCGCGCAACGGGCCACCGGAAGCAGGAAGTCAAGGGCGATGTCCAGCAGGCGGCGGGCGAAACACGGAAGAAGGCAGGCGACGTCAAGGAAGCCGTCAAGGACACGACCAGAAAGCCCGTCTGAATCAGGGTTGAGTTCGCGCTTTTCCGTTAGCGTGTTAGATCCTAGGTAGCAGGAAGCCCGACGAGCTGATCCGTAAAATCAGGTCCGCCCGAAAAGTGGGAGGACCATCCCAGTAAATCCGTTTCTTGAGGGCACCCGGAGAAGAACGAATGTCCGACGAATTTAAAAAGGCTCTCGTTGTCCTGGTGGTCGGAGTCGTTGTCGCAATGACCTTGACCGTTGGTTTCGGGCTGGCCCGTATCGCAGTGAGCGCGTGGCTCGATTCGGTGACGGTGATGCACTACGCACCGATCAACCACTGAGGGGGCGAACATGATCCCAAAGCTCGCAATCGGCGCAATCTTCGCAGCAGGCGCAGCAACGACTATCCCGCAACTCAACCATATCGCTCACAACATCGTGCGCGCACAAGGCGCGTCCCTCGCGGAATCGGTCGCGATGATGCGAGATCCGGCAGGCTACCAAATGGGGATAACTGCGCGTCTGCAAGACGGTGCAAACGGCAGCATGTACATGACGAACGAGGTCGCAGCATCGCTCGGCGGTTCGACCACGGCGCTGACGGCTGCTGACGCGAACCCGGATGCAAGCATGGCCAAGTTCAACAGCCTTGCCGCTGATCGCAACTAACGATCAATCCGGTTACCCGCTAACCGAATCCGGAGAGTGAGAAATGTTTGAACTTGGCGACTTTATGGTAATCGGGTTTTTGGTTGTCGCTGTTTTCTGGTGGCGTTCGAACGCAAAAGCAGACGCCGAGTTTGTCCAATACTTTGGTCTTAGCGTGGAAGACTACAGAATTTTCATGATGATGGAGGGTGTCTCACTGGAGAGGTTTAAGACCATGCGCGCGCAGATGGCGAAGGGCCGACGCGATCGGGGGTTGCAAAAAGGCTGTCGAACAGTGCCGCGCAACAAAAAAAAGGGCCTGTCGGCCCTTTCGTTCAGCGGTCCTGCCGCGTGTCCCACACCCGAAGGATCGCGATGCTGGTGGGAGTTGGCTCGTAGGACGGGATGACCTCGTAATGGATTTCGTAATCCCCGTGGAGGCACACGTCCTTGTGAACTTCTCGGGCCGGTGGACCCTCCCAACCGTCCAGTTCCTCCCCGATGCGGTGGCGCAGTTGGACACCCAGGGATTTGGCCTCGACGTTAAGCGCTTTCACGATTTCGCGCGCCTTGGTCGCTCCGTTGAGCATCTTTTCAAACTCGTAGATGGTCAGCAGGTCCGACGCGGCCTTGCTGGAGAACACGACCGGTACGGCCATCAGTCACCTACCTTCGGAAAGGGAAGCTCGTGATCGGTGCCTAGACTGTCGGCCCAGCGCTCCATCGCGTCCATCGAAATCAGCCTGCCAGCGGTCACGTCGTCCAAGCCTTCCTGGATCATCTGGCGTTCACGCTCCGCTCGGGCGAGGTAAGCCACCACCGCCTTGCGAACGATCCATTGCTTTGAGCGGTCGAGCTTCGTCGCCAAGCTCTCCATGCGGTCCACCAGATTCACCGGTAGTTGAGCCGTCACTGTTTTCAACGCTTCAGCCATCGCGCACCTCAGTCTCTTGCGTTTCAATGGCTTCTATTGTATCGCAATAGACTGAGCGCCAGCCCAGGCCACGGGGCTGCGGTTAGCGTGCGGAGCGGCGGATTCACGGCTCGCGCGTTCGATGAGAACGGCCACGGGAATATCCGAAATTCGAGGCACGCGCTCCAGTCGGTCGAAGAATTCGATTTCGTTGCCGGTCATGATCGGACACGACTTGAACTTCGGACCTCCTGCGGGCAGGTCCCGGCGGCGGGCTCGATCAGGGAACGGTGATCGTTTATGGGGGTAATTACGCAACCACCGGTCTGTATTGCGCAATACACACGAACGAATAGGAAAACGCCCACGGTGTAGATCCCCCAACATAGCCGCTCCGGCGCGGCTTAACGAGGAAAATCGCTAGGCCGCAATATCGGTTTGTCCAAGGCGTCCCGCATCTGGTCCAGAATGAGCCTTGCTTCCTCATTGTCGCCCCGACTTGGGCTGTCACCCACGGCTGCATAGTGTTCAGGCTGGCTGTCCCTGTCATACACCTCCTGGAATTCGCGCCAAGTTTCGTTCCCTTCTGAATACGGAATATCTGATGCGACCGCAGGTAACTGAGTCAAACATCCCAGCGGCATCTCCGATACGCGCGCCGTTGCCTCGAGAGGGTCGAGTGCACATCGAAGAATGATCTCGCCATTCTTCTCGAGCACGTTGAAGATCCAGGCCGTTCGACCGAACCACGGGTGCCAGCGATAGAGAACTTCTCGTGACTCGGTAATGTGGGTGTTGTGCTTGCGGCTTGTACAACGTACGACGCCTGCACAGCAGCATCGGCTACTGTTCGCCGCTTGAATTCGAAAACCTGCATGCGCACGTTCAACTCTCATCGCAACGCGGCCCGCCCGTGGACAATCCGCGATTCAACCTTATCGGGAGGTGCCACACCGCATTAGACTCAACTGCAAATCTATCCGTTTAAGCGGGTCACCCTCAGTCGGAAAATTCCGGCTCTTCGGGGTGGGCCAAATCGGCCCGGACGTCCGATCATTCGCGACGGCGTGGACTTCTAGTGCTGCGGGCGGAGCCGCGGGGTGCGTCGTCAGATCGTGGCGGATACGGATGTATGCGATTCATGGACGTCGTGACCTCGATTGAACCGCGGCTTGCAGCGCCGGTTCCTCTGCGACTCACTGGAGCGCGCATGACGCCCGTTTAGAAGCGCTTGATGAAGTTGACGTAGTACCGCGGCGCCTTGCCGTTCTCGCCGTTGAGTTCGCTAGCGATCACTGGCCGTGTCAGCGGAAACGCCACTTCGGGTGACACGATCATGTTCTTCGCGATCGTGATGTGCGCGCCGAGGCCCACCGAAGCGAGGCTCTCGGACTGGATGGAGTAGGGCGGCGCGTTCCACACTCTGCCGATGTCCCAGAACGCGTAATACTGCGTTGGCACGGTGTAATTGCCCAACCGGTGATGAACGTTGTACTCGAGTTCGACCTTGCCCGCCACGCCGCTGTCGCCGACGATTTCAGAGGGATCGTAGCCGCGGCCGAAGAAGTTGCCGCCCACGCCGAACTGCTCGGGCGTAAGGAGCGGCTGGCCGAATGAAGTCTGCGCCGTGACCGCGAGATAGACGCCGAGACCGGGCAGGATCGCGCCGAGGTCCTGCAGCCGCTGCGCGTCGACCTGAAGTTTCGTGAAATCGATGCGGCCATCCAGACGCGACGGATTGGCGCGGTCCTGATCGCTTGCACCCAGTCCGGGCAGGCCCTGGCTCAATTCGCCCTTCAGCAGGTTGCGTCCGCCGTACGCATCGACGAAATCCCAGCTCGCGCCGAAGCGCAACGCGCGTATGTGATCGTTCGACGACGGCGGCAGATCGGGTTCGTCCAGATAGACCGAACGGCCGTCGAACGATGTGAACGCGACTGACAGCTTCAGTGTCTGCGCGCGCGAGCGGATCAGCGGATACGTGAGCCGCGCCGCGAATGTCGTGCCCCGGCTGTTGGCGTTCAGCCAGGCGGGCACGTCGGGATTGCCATCGTTGTACTGACCGAGCAGGCTCAGCATGAGGCCATCGCTGCCGATCGGCACGTCATACGCGCCTTCGACGAACGTCATCTTGTTGCCCGATACCGATCGGCCGGCGCGGACCGACAGTTGGTCTCCGAGGCCCGTTGGATCGTTGACACTCACGCCGCCGTAAAACTGCCACGGTCCGAAATAGCGGCTCGACCGGTTGTCGACGCCGACGAATGCATCCCAGCGGTGAAACTCGTTGTTAAGCTGGATGTCGGTGCCGGGCACGCTGGGCGACGGCGCCAGCACGGCACTGACGTTGTTGCCGGGCAGATCGTTCGTCAGCAGGATGTAGCGTTCGAGCGTCGCACCGGTGAGCGGCGCTTCGCTCAGCAGCCTGTCGATGTAACGGCGCATCGCGCGGCTCTCGTGACCTTTCACCTCCGCCTGATTCAGTTTTCCTTCGATCACTTCGAGCACCAGCTCGCCCGCTTCTATGCGTTGTGCCGGCACGATGGTGCGAACCAGCACGTAGCCGTCTTCGCGGTAACGCGCGGTGATCTGCGCGGCGACCGCGTTCACGTCGGCAAGCGTCACTGGCCTGTTTGCCAGCGAGCGGAGCAACGGCGCGAAGGTCTCGTCCGGATAGCGCGTCACACCGTGCAGCGTGACCTTGCTCACTTCGAAAGCCTGCTGGCCTGGCTTAGCTTCCACGGCAGCGGCGCCTTCGGGCAGCGTGTAGAGCGGTCCGGGCGGCGTCTCGGGAGGCGTTGTTTCCAGTATGTCGGGGAGCTCGGCCGGCGATATGCGACGCTCGTTCGGACCGGGCACTTCGAAGCGGCCGGGATCGAGCAGCGGAAGGACCGGCGTTGGCGTCAGTTGCGCGTTCGCCGGGCCAGCGAAGCCGGCACCGGCAACGACGAGGAGGGAAGGGACCGCCGATGCGAGCGATCCCATGCGCAGCGTTATTGACGGCTTCATTGTGCGCCACCTTCAAGGTTATCCGGCGTCACCGCCGGGACTGGTGTCCGCCGGGGCCGCGGGGATCCATGCTTCCTGCGAGCGCTTGCCCACGGTTTCCGGGCGCACTTCACGCGGAATGACGGTGCGGTACCCGTCGCTGGTCAGATACTGCTGACCGCCGACGAGCTGGTTCGCCCATTCGGCCGGGCTCGCTGTGCCGTCGTTGGTCACGGACAGCGGCTCGTACGAACGCGGCTTGCAGACGAGCTGGGCGTAGCGCGTGCGTGCCACCGCAGGCGTTGCCGTGTGGGTCGCCAGTGCCGACGACGGCGATTCGAGCGCTTCGCACAGCTCCGTGTCGGGCCGCGCCACCTCGGGGCTGCCCGGAACGTCGGCCCCCTGCATCAAGGCTTCGATCTCATGCTCGATCACCTCGGGTGCGGGTTCAAGCTCATGCACCGGGGGCAGATCGGGCACGGGCTCGTGCTCGTGCACAGACGGAGGCTCGGGCACCGGCTCGGGCGTTGGCGCCGGCTCGGGCGTCAGCACGACGTCGGTCGGCGGCACGAGCGGCCCCACGTGCGGTTCCGGCTCCGGTGCCATCACGTCGGTGATCGTGAGGGTGCCGGGCAGCAACTCGTTGACATAACGGTTGCTCTGGAACTCGCCGGTTTCGAGCGTGCCGGTGATCTGGTTCTCGTACGTGCCCGCGGGTGCATCCGGCCCCGGAGCGGGGTCGTAGCTGACCTTCGTTTCGAAACGGTCTTGGCCGAGTTGCTGGTCCACGAAACGGTCCACCTCCTGTACCGTCAGCGAGTTGCCGGCGGCAGGCTGTTGCGCGTACGCGAAGTCCGGGTTCGGCTCGCCGACTACGCGCGTGACATCGTCGATCTTGTAGTCGAGTGTAGCGGTGTACGCGTTGAGCTGCACACCGTTTTCCGCCTGCTCCGAATTGAACAGGTGCACCCGACCCGCCTCATACAGGGGACCGGTGCTGCCCGACACCCACGCGGCCTCGTTGTACAGATAGCCGATCCCAACGTCGACCGTGTCCGTTTTCGTACCCAGCGAGACGACCAGCTGTTGCGAGACGTCGTTCACCGCATCGTGCTGGATCTCGCCGGCGTTGGCCGCGCCAGGCGTGCCGAACGCGCTCACACCCCAGCCGTCGTCTTCATTGGAGTACACGATCTGGTTGTTCGCGTCCCAGCCGATAGGCTTCTTCGTGACGACCGGCGTCCCGTTGTAGGCGTCGATCTCGAATCCGTCAGGCGCCGACTTCGCATAGTTCGGCGAGCTGGAGTCAGGCGTGACGGCCCAGCTGTTGTGATTGACGTCTGTGAACTTCAGGTCAGTGACGACATAGTCGGAGCTGTCCTGGTCTTCATAGCCAGATACCGTGTTGCCGTTGATGTCCTGGTATGGAAGCGCCTCGAATACCATCACGTCGAACAGATTCCCTTGGTTGTCGAGCGTAAAGCGATAGTAGTTGCCGTTGCTTGTGTTGCCGGCAGCCGAGAAGTCGTAGTACCCCGAGTAGGCAAGCTGGCGCGCCCGAACACCTTGCATGCTTTCGCCGCTGCCGTACGGCGCGTGCACCGTACCCACATTCACGGTGCCAGACGCGTTCGATTGAGCGTACTGGAAAACGCCGTTGAGTGCCTCGCCTGCGAGCATCCCCGCATAGTTGAGCGGGCTGTTCAACAGCACGCTTGCGCCGCGCACCGCGACGTTCTCGCCGATCAGCGCGGTGTTGGCGTCCTGGATCACCGAGCCGCTCATCGTCGTGTCGATCCAGATCGTGCCCTTGCCGACGTCGACGATTGCGCGATTCATGTTCGGATCCGCTTCGGGATGCGCGGCCGCGTTATCCACGAGCAGCACGTCACCGGTGGCGGAGATGTACAGGTTGCCGTCCTTCAGCAGGATCGGCGCGCGGATCACCACCTGGCCGCTAGCGTTACGCTTCGCGTCGGCGTAGGCATCGCCGGTATCCTTGTACGCCATCGTTTCGTCATACTTGCCGACGTCGCCGGTCGCCACGAGCGCAAGCGTGTTCGGCCGGGTGCCGTTGTTGCCGACATCGGGTGCGATGATCGCGGCATCGACGGTGATCTGCTCGTTCGCGAGAATCAGCACGTCGCCGGTCTTGAGCGCAGCGACGATGGCGCTCGCGCTGACGTCGAGACTGTCCGCGAGCTTCGCGAGTTCGGCCGGATCGGTGAACACCGACAGGTCGAACCCCGGATCGACGTTGTCCGCGACGATGCGTATCGTCTGCGGGTCCAGCAGCCAGGTGCCCGACGCTGCGCCGCCGGAGGTGTCGACGCGCGCACCGTTCGTGACCGCGAGCACCTTGCCCGACGTTTCGACAATGCCGCCATAGGTGCCGCCGACCGCGCTGGCCTGTCCTGCGAACACCGTATGGCCGTTCGACCACACCACTACCGTGCCGCCGGCGTGCGCGCCGTCCGCGCGCAACTGCGCGCCGTGGTCGACCCGCGTGGTGAGCGAGCCCGGTTCCGGCCCGAGGCCCTGGAAGCTGCCGCCGACACGAATCTGTCCGCCGCTGCCCGACTGGCCCTCCGCGCTCAACTTCGCGGTGTCCGTCAGCGCGACGTTTTCGCCGAGCACGCGGATCGTCCCGCCTTCGGTGCCGTTGGCCGACAGGGTGCCGCTCACCGTCGTCTGCTCGGCGTTGCCGAGCGTGATGACACCGCCGTGCGAAGTCACCGAGTCGGCAATCACCTTGCCGCCGACGCTGACGACCGAGTCGAGATGGCTGGCTGCACGCGTCGCGCTCATCGCGACGACGCCGCCGCCGACGTCGATCATGCCAGTGTTGTGCACGCCGCCGCTGACATCGCCCGCGATGTCAGCAGGATTGTTGCCTCCGTTGCCGGCAGCGATGCTGATGAGCCCGTCGCCGACGAAGTCGAGCGTGGCCTCGGGACCCGTTGCAAGCACGGCGAGGCCGTTGCGAGCCTGGATGATGCCGTGGTTTTCGACCTGCGCGCCCAGCAGTGCCGCCGTGCCGTTCTCCTGTACGCTAATCACGCCGTTGTTGCGTACATTGCCGAGCAACGTCACGTCGAGCTTGCCGGTCGACGCGAACTCTTCGGCCTGGCGGTCGCTGATGCGACCGGCACCCGCAAGCAGCGAGCTCGTCGAAATGTGCGAGCCGGGTGCGAACCATATGCCGGATGGATTAAGCAGTACGACGCGTCCGTTCGACGTGAGCGAACCGAAGATCTGGGAAGGGTTGTTTGGGCCGATCACGCGATTGAGCGTCGTGGACGCGGCGTCCGGCTGCGCGATCGCGACACTGTTCCCGGCGCCAATGTCGAAGCTCTGCCAGTTGATCGCGGTGCGCGGACCCTGCGTGTCGATCTGCATGTTCGCGCCTGCGCTGTTGATGTTCGCGGAACCGGACACGACCGCACCGCCGGTCGGCAAGTCGGCGGCGAACACGGGCGGGGCAACGCTGCCAGCGGCGAGCGCGAGGCTCACCGCCAAGACGATGGCGCGGACTCTGGGCCTCGACGAGAATGACACGGACGCGACGGGACGCTGAGCGGTCTTGCGGCGCGAGCGGCGAGTACGAAGGGACATGTTCATGACGTGGCTCCAGAGGTTTGATGACCGGTAACGGCCCGACGCGGGCGATCGGGTCCCTCGTGTATGTATGGTCAGAGGATCAAAATACCTGTAGGGAGTGCATGAGTTCGCTGTAAGGGGTGCACTACAATTCGGGTAGCCACCGACCCGTGGGCGGTACAGGCTGCTCCGGCGGACTCGTGGTGGACGAGGGTTCCAAACATGGTTCGACTATTCATTGCCGAATCTCAGTCAATGGCCCGGGAGGCCCTGCGCATCGTGCTCGAAACGGCCGGGCACGAAGTAGCAGGCGAGGCCGGGGACGGTCTGCGGACTGTGCGTGAAGTGCTTCGGCTCAAACCCGATGTGCTGATCGTCGACGTCCGGCTCGCGCGGCTCAACGGCATCGAGGTGATCCAGCGGTTGCGCCGGCGGCGGCAGAATGTCTGTACGCTGGTCCTTTCCGAGCAGGACGGCCCGCATATCGTTGCGATGTGCATGAAGGCTGGCGCGTCGGGCTTCATCAGCAAGACGGCGAGCCTTGACGAACTTTTCCGGGCACTCGATTCTCTCGCTCACAATCGCATGCATTTCCCGGTTCAGGCGTCCACGGACTCGGTGCGCGGTAGTACCGGGCCGGGCGAGACTGACCCGCTGCGCGACCTGTCCCCGCGGGAACTAGCGGTGCTGCAGCATCTGGCAAGCGGCCAGCGCGTGAGCGAGATCGCGAAGGCCATGGCATTGAGCGATCGTACGATCAGTACCTACAAGCAGCGGCTGCTTCGCAAACTCAATGCAGCCTCGGTCGTCGATCTGCTGGAAATCGCCCGGCTGAAAGGGATCACGCGCGGCGAGCCCGAACCGGAATCCGAACGCGAGGCCGGCCTCGCGCCGGACGCCACCGGGGCCGTGGAGAAGGTTGCCCGCGCACTGCTCGATGCGTTTCCCGGTCCCGCCACCATGCGGGACCTGGACGGGCGCGTCATTTATTTAAACAATTACCTGCGCCTTCGGCATGGTACGGCGGGCGATGCACTGATCGGCACCGACCCGGACGCGCCGGGCGCGTGGTTCCTTCGGCGAGGCAAGGACGGACGCGAAATGCGGACGCTGTTTTTTGACGCGGTGGCCCGCGGTATCGCCTATACGAAGGAAGTTGTAACCGAGATCGATGGCGGGGAGACGCGCGGGATCGAATGGGGCGCGCCGATTAGAGATATGCACGGCAACGTTGTGATGATGCTGTGTGGCCTGTATGACCTGAGCGGTCACGAGCGAAGCTTCGCGCAGTTGCGCGACGCCCACGCGCGGGCGATCGCCGCGAGCCGGGCGAAGAGCCGGCTGTTGCGGGAGCTGGTAGACGTGATGGGGGCGGTGCTTGAGGGGCTCGATTCTTCGCCGGACAACGCAATTGAAGGTAACCGTCCGCGGACGCTGGTGCTCGATGCGCCGGTGTCTTTGGAGATGCAGCGGCGGGGGTTGTGCGACCAGCTAGGCGACCTGCGCCGGCTCATTGAGGGGGCCGCAATGCTCGACGTCTTGCCCGAGCGACACGACCTGAAGGCGTTGACCGCGGCGACGCTCGCGCCCCTGCGGGAAGAGGCGGTGCGCAATGGACGAAGCCTGACGTTCGGCACGAATGGACGCGCGTCGCAGGCGGTGTGGATCGATGCAGCACGCTATCGGCGCCTGCTTGCCTGCCTCGTGGCCTGCGTCGGCGCGGCGGACATCACCTTCACGCTGCGCTGCGCTGCACACACGGGTGGCCTTTTCGAAGTGGTGCTGACAATTGAGGCCCCAGGCGGCGGGCATGCAGGAGCGCGACGGCCCGGCGTCGATGCTGCGATCCGGCATGCCGAATGGCAGTTGTGCCGCGATCTTGCCGTCCAGATGGCGATGTTGATCGACGTTGTGGACGACACGGCCGACTTCGTTGCGCGCTTCGAATGCCGGTTACCGCGAGCGATCTGAGCGGTGCTGCTGACTTGGGGTGCCCTTTCTAGATTCGGATTTACTGGGATGGTCCACCCACTTTTCATCGGGCGGATACTGAAGCCCCGAAACCCGTATGTGAGGTCACCGTCATGAACCCCGCCAATTCGCAAGTGATCGGCATCGACGCCGGCAAGAACTGGTTTCATGGGCGTTGTCAAGTTGGCGGCTGTAGGCCAACTGCGCGGCATACGTGTAGTTATCCTTATCAGATAACTGTCTCAATTGAGGCAGAGACGGCCCAACCATGCCAAGTGCCAAGGCGTTCTTTTAGTATGGCGCGATGACGTGCAGCGTTCATGCGATGCCTTGGAAGCGCGAAGTGCTGACGGATCGGGCCGAAGCATGAAAGAAAAGCCTGTGTGCGGCGCGCATCGCGAAAGCCACACATCTGGCGTTCTCGCCTACGGGTTGGCTGGTGGCCGTTCTCGGCGCGGTTGTTTACGCGTGCGGCCGCTTTAACGAAAACGTGCTTTACCGGAGCGAGCTCACGAATATCAGCCTTCGCCGCCGAATAACTGCGCAGTTGGTCGGTAACGATTTTGCGCGGCACCGGATTTGAATGCAGCAACCGCCGAAAGAAGCGCTTTGCCGCGGCCTTGTCGCGACGCTTTTGCACCAGCACGTCGAGTTCGGCGCCATGCTCGTCGACCGCACGCCACAACAGATGCGGCTCACCGCGCAGCGTCACGAACATCTCGTCTAGATGCCAGGTGCTGCCAGGCTTGCGCCGCACTGCCTTGGCGCACTGAGCGAATCCAGCGCCGAACTTGGCGCACCAGCAACGGATCGTTTCGTACGTGACCACGACACCACGCTCAAGCAACAACTCCTCGATGTCGCGCAGGCTCAGGCTGAACCGGAAGGCCATCGAACCGCGCAGCTGATGACGACGGCAGGGAAGCGGTGACCGTGATAAAGCGAAGCCTTCGGAAGTTATTTCGTGTCAGGTCCGCGCCGGGCTTCCGCCATTTGTTTGAGCAAATCCCAATGTCGCATAGTGGCCGAGTACGCCTCATGCGATACGCACAAGCAGCTTGGATCCTGGACGTCGCGATTGGGGCGCGCAAGCTCGTACATCGCCTGGAGTAGGCATAGGCCCAGAAAGGGCTGAACGACGTGATAGCCGTACCCACCAGGATGAAGATGACCGCCGAGCAATTCGGCGGAGCCTTGACCAACAAGGCAGTGCCTTTATCCGGCCGCGGCGGTGCGTCAACAGAACTCCGCGGTATGAAAAGTCTTGAAATGGGGAATCGCCGGGCTTGTTCTTTCGAAGATCGACATCGCACCCATAAAGAGGGATCAGCGTCAGAGAGGCCGCCAGGCGATGCCGCTGAGCCGGGACCCCGCACTCGCCTCTGTACGAACCCTGTTTTTCTCCATTGACCGCGCCGTATCCAGAGGCGTATAACCATCTGCATGGATGTTCATCGGATGGCTATGAGATGGCTACTGGAGGGCCAATGCCTAAACTCAACCTCGTCGGCAGTTCGCGCCCCAAAGGCGGCGAGACCGAGAAAATCACCATCAACCTGGGCCCGATTGACCTTGGCCAGATCGATCTACTGGTCGAAGAAGGCTTTTATTCGAACCGCACCGACCTGATCCGCACTGCGATCCGCAACCAGCTCGCGCTACATGCACAGGTCGTCACGGAGACGGTGACCCGGCGCGCCATGGTACTCGGCGTGCAGCACTTCTCGCGGCAGGATCTCGAAGCCGCTCAGGCCGCTCACGAACAACTTGACATTCATGTGCTCGGGCTCGCCAGCATCGCAGCCGATGTGCCGCCCGAACTCGCGGCGGCCACGGTTGCATCGGTGGTAGTGCTCGGCGCCTTTCACGCATCGCCCGCGGTCAAGGCGGCGCTTGCCGGCCGCATCAGTTAGACGCGACCCTCGACTCACTGCCGTGGCTGAAGCGGTGACTCATCGGTCGACTCGCTCACCACGCCCCACAAGGTAAATGCAGCCATCATGAAGATGAATGAAGATTTCCTGAAATCGATGACAGACGCCTTCGATCTGTTGCGCACGAAGGGCCCGCAGGAAGCGACCGCAGCGGTACAGCGCGCACTCTCGGGTTGCAACGCGAACCAGGCGTACACGGACCATCCGCGAACGTCGCGCACGCCGTCGAAGGCCGGCGAATGGGCGCAAGCTTGGACGCAGGCGCAAACGCAAACCCAGGCGCGCACCGCTCCGCGTGCGCCAGCCGCGCCGACTTTCGACGCCGACACGCCAGGCACCTTCAGCACGCACACGTTCACCAACGCAGCCGGACAACGCCAGTACAAGCTCTACGTGCCGGCGGTCTACAACAGCGAACCGTTGCCGCTGATTGTCATGCTGCACGGCTGCACGCAGAGCGCCGACGACTTTGCCGCCGGCACGCGCATGAACGAAATGGCTGAGCGTCACGGCTTTATCGTCGTATATCCGAATCAGGCGCAAGCGGCCAATCATTCGAAATGTTGGAACTGGTTCAGGCCTGCCGACCAGGTGCGCGACCAGGGCGAGCCGTCGTTGATCACCGGCATCACGCGAGAGGTGATGGGACGCTATCGTGTGGATCCGGCACGCGTATATGTGGCGGGGCTGTCGGCGGGCGGCGCGATGGCGGACATCATGCTGAAAACTTCGCCAGATCTTTATGCTGCGGCCGGCGTGCATTCGGGCCTCGCCTACGGCTGCGCAAAGGACTTGCCCTCAGCGCTCGGCGCGATGAAGGGCGGCAAGGCGCAACGCAATCGCGCGCGTGGCGCGCCGCAACGTCCGCTCATCGTGTTCCATGGCGACGCTGACGCGACAGTGCATCCGTCGAATGCGGCGGAGCTCGTCGCGCCCTTCAATGCCGGCACCACCACAGTCAGCGCGCAATCTGGCGCCGCCAGCGGCCGGCGTGCCTACACGCAGCAGCGGCACGTCGCGGACAACGGCGTCGAAGCGGAGTCGTGGTCGATCCACGGCGCGGGGCACGCGTGGGCCGGCGGCAGTCAGCGCGGTTCGTACACCGACTCCTCCGGCCCCGACGCCGCCGCGGAAATGGTGAGATTCTTCCTCGCTCATCCGCGCTCCAATTGAGTCGGTACCTCGCCGTCGAACCAAAGTCAGAACGAGTAGAGTCTAGCTGCAGCGGCCTTCGCGGGGCAGCGCGACCCTTCGTTGCAAGATGCACCCGCGCCCTATACCTGCAGGACCGCGGAAGATGTCCCAGTTAAGACCACGCGGCAAGCTAAGCGGCAACCGGGCAGCCAGCCTGTTCAAGCGCGGCCTGGGCATGCTCATTCAGGCCGCCGCTCGTGCGCGACGCGTCCGGCGTGCGTACCCACGCCGCGATGGGCAGCGTCGCACCGCCATCGTCCAGATGGTCCGACACAGTGACGATCGGCGCGCGTGGCTCCGCTCAGCACGCGCGGTTCGTCGGCGAACAGCTTCTTCAATTCACCGATCGCGGCGTCGACGTCCTTGCCAAGACAACTCGCTGCAGAGGCACGAGAAGGGGGCGCTTCAGGAAACGGAAAATAAAGCACGTTTAGCCTGAGTTACTGGGCTGACGAAGCGCCCAGAGGGCGGCGAACCCGACCAAGCCCGAGGAATTGCTACGTCGTAGGCGGCATACAAGCGGAGTCCGGAATTTGCCGTGAGCTACTGGTCTTCGTCTGGAACGAATGGGATGACGCCCAGGCGGAAGGCTTCTTCCTGCAAATAGCGCGGGATGCGACGCGCGTCAACGACGAGGCCGTCAATCTCGATGAGCCAGGCGAGCGGATTTCTGGCGAGCTGACTGGGAAGTGACCAGCGAGGGTCGAGCTGGCCGATTTTCAAAAGGTTGAGGATTGCTCCGGAGCGGGCCGAACCGGTCTGGGTGCTCAACTCGAAGTGCTGGCACAGCGCATCGGCGCGCATGTGGGGTTTCTGGGATTTGTCGAAGAGGAAATTGATGCGTCCGATCGCGTAGGTCACACCGCAGGCCCAGGAGCGTGCCGGACCGGTCACCAGTGGCGATGGCCGCTTGCGGCACAGGGTGGCAACGAGACGCCGGCAAAGGTCGCGGTATTCGTCGGTCAGGTGTTGTATGCAAAAGGCGTCCGTCAGCGCAGTGATCTCGCGATACCGCTCTCGCATGGCGACCGGCACACGCTCGCCGTCAAAGGTTGAATTCGTGGAATTCATACAATCCGTATGAGTCAGTTGCCCAGTTCGGCGAGCCCGTGCACATCGCCCTCTCGCACGACCAGGCGCAACCATGTGTCCAGCTTTTCGCTGCTACCGTCAAGTAGCCGGTCAACCAGGGTCCGGTCGTTCGCCTTGCCCAGCATGTTATGCAGTCCCAGGTATGCCACAAGAAGGTGGTACATGGTGCAGCGCAAATCATCACGTTCGCCCTGACAGTGCCGGGCATGGCGATGCAGATCCGCAATGGCGAGCCCAAGTTTCTCGCCGACATAGGAAAGCGGCACGCCGTCACGATGCTGCATCGACGTGTAGGCGGGCCCGTTGGCGTTCAGGGGTAAATCTGCATCATCCGGGATCTGTGACATTGCGTGTCTCCGTAGCTCTGCTGTCTGATCAGTGAAACGTGGGTGAACTGGCCATGCAGCAATGCTTGTACTTGCGGCCACTATCGCACGGGCACGGTTCGTTGCGCCCGACCTTCGGTTCTTCACGGCGCAGGGGCACACGTGCCGGGATGCTGGCTAGTGCCCGCCTGTGCGGCTCGAAATAACGGTAGATGTGAGTCAGCCCGGCGATCATCGTCTCCAGCAACTCGTCGCGCTTCTCCGCAGGGATCGGTGGAGGCCGCATCTCCGGGTCAGGATTGTGTTCATGATGCAGCATCATGATCGGGATCATCGGGCCGCCGCGGTCCTCGTCGTGAATCAGTTCACCCCAGCTCGCAGGACGCATCTGTACGCCGCGCATGAAGCCGTGCGCCCAGTCGTTGGCTGAGGCAACACCATCCTCGCGCTCAAGCAATACCGGCAGGTACACGTTCGGCTCATGCAGCGTCTGTTGCAGTTCCGTGCTGATCGTGTTCCAGTGACGCATGAGCAGTTCGATGATTTCGGTGGCCTGTCCGTCACTTTCAAACGAAAAATCTTCGCCCCAGATCTGCGGCAGATACTCGCTGGGTAATACAATGTCGGGTCCGCAGATCAATGCGACGAAATAGCCATCGAGCGTTTCGATGTTCATCGCTGCGTCGCCGATGGAGTCGAGAAACGCGGCGAGACGGGCGAAATCGTCATCGGCAAGCGGCTGTTGGGACGTCAGGTTATTCACGGCGGATTTTCTCTTCGCGAGGTCGATGCGACTGTATGTGGCGATTATACGACGTCAAACTCGCCGAACATGGCGCTAGGATCGATCGACCCTGCGGCAGATCGAGACGGACCCCGCCACCGCGCCGCTGTCCCCGGCTCCGGCCGCAGCGGTCTGAACCTGCCGGTCTCGAGCTGGCGTTGTCAAGTTGACGAGTGCAAACAACGAACGCCATTAAAACGTAGTTATCCTTATCACATGGCGTTCGATGCCGCGGTGGCGACTGTCCAGTCATACCATTTGGCGAGCCGCTGCTGCAGCATTGCGCGATGGCATGCTGCGTTCATCAGATGTCTGGGCAACGCGAAGTGCTGCCGGATCGGTCCGAAGCATGAGAGAAACGCCTGCGTGCGACGCGCATCGCGAAAGCCACACATTTGCCGTTCTCGCCTGCGGGTCGGTTGGTGGCTATTCTCTGCACGGTTGTTCACGCGTGCAGCCGCCTTGACGAAAACGTGCTTCACATGAATAAGCTCGGGAATCTCTGCCTTTGCCGCTGGATAGCTGCGTAGCTGGTCGGTGACTTCGTTGCGCAGCGAAGTAAAGTTGCCACTTCGCGTCAGCGCGCATTAAATTCGTCAACTCACGTTCGTCCTAGACCATGAAACCCTCAGGCAGGTGGTACTCATGGTCGACGTTTTGCGAAGCTTCGAGCCGCTCATGCTGCCGCGTCCTCGCGGCGCGCACCGTTATGACGTCTTCAGTCCGAAACTGGGGCGACGTCTGACGCTATACAGGCGCAGCGCTTTCGAATCATGGCTGATGCTCGAAGCGGATCCTGCTGCAAAGACATTCTGTGAGCGGCCAGGCTTCATGACAATCGACGGGCGACGCTGCGTCGTCGATTTCTGGGTAAGGTCTGATGACCATGAATGCCTGGTAGTACTATCGGAGATAACACCAGCGACGGATCGCCCGCGTAGTCGTCCTCACTTCGACCCGGAAGCCTTCGCCGTGCGGCACATTGATGCAGCCGAAAGGGCAGCTGCGCGCGTGTAGACTGGAAACTGGCAGCGTTTGCTACCCGTACTTGTTGCCGCGCGTGGCCTCGTCAAGCCTTCGCTGCCCGGCGCGATCGAGCGCTTCGTCGTGTCACCTCAATCGCTGATGACGATAGAGCGCGAGTTCTCAACTGGGGACTCTGCGCTCATCCGCGCAGCTGTCTTCGAACTGTTGCGGTGCGGTCGCATCCAGTCGCTGGAGCTACACACTGAAAGCCTGTCGTTTCTGACGCGCTTTGTTGCGGTCCAGGCTAAATCATGAGCCGCCGCAGACCTGAATTCCAGACACTCGATCTCGCCTCGTGGCCGACCCTCGCATGGACTGAATTCGACGCCCCAGAGCGCAGTCGCGTCCAGAGACATATCGACGCCATTGAGCGTTACGCGAGCGGTGAACCGGTAGGCAGTATCGAGACCGCTACGCGAATCAACCGCAGACAGCTTTACCGGTTTCTCGACAGGGCACTCTCGCTGCATGCCGACGGGCGGATATACGGCTTTCGTGCGCTTGTCGCTCATGCCCGCGTGACGGAATATACTCGCCTGCTGCCGGTCACCTTGCATAGCGAAAGGGGCGGTGCCGTCGGTGCGCTTTCGCTGCTATTCGAGCGGTATCCGAGACTCGCTGCTTGGCTCGTCCTGCAGCTCAGACAGCGCCGCGTGACACTCAAGCAGATTCCTTCCGAGGACGGCATCGGGATCCGGCTGCACGGTTTGCGGGCCTTGCACGAAAGATTTCTGCAGGAGTGCCGGCAACTGGGCTTGACGGCCGCCGATTATCCGTTCAACACTGCGGGGCGCGCGGTCCGGTCGCTGTCCTCGCGCGTGAAGGCGGAACTGTTGCGCGGCTTCGGAATGATAGCGGGTGCTGCCGGCGCCTCGCAGCTGAAGGGACTACCGCGTACCGACGATGCACCCGCTCCCGCGGCGACGCGGCCGTATCAGGTAGTCGAATTCGATGGTCACCGGCTCGATGTGCGGCTGAAGGTTGTCGTTCGCGACCCGCTCGGGTTCGAGCATGAGTTTGAAATCGAGCGCGTGTGGCTGCTAGTGATCATCGACGTATGCACGCGCGTCGTGCTTGGCTATCACCTGGCGCTGACCCGCGAATACAGTCGTTACGATGTGATCAAGACGATCGAGAACGCGCTCGAACCCCGGCCCGCGCGCGCCTTCACCATCCCCGGACTAGCCTGCCGGCCGCAGGATGGTTTCGCGTCACAGCGCCTGCCCGAACTTGCTTACGTCAGCTGGGAGTGCATCCGACTCGACAATGCGAAGGCGAACCTCGCTGGCGAAACGCTGGCTGCACTATGCGAGTTCGTTGGTTGCGTCGTCAGTGCAGGACCGAAGCACAGTCCGGACGAGCGCCCGTATATCGAGCGCTTCTTTGGCACAATCGCCAGCAGGCTGTCCTCACGCCTCCCAGGCTACACGGGCTCCCATCCTCGTGACCTGCGCCGCGCGCTGGCCGACCCGAAACGTAGTCTCCGCCTGTATGTGTCGCTTGATGAGCTGGACGAGTTGATCACTTATTCGATTGCAAGCTATCACGGCACGCCTCACGGCGGGCTGAATGGCGCGACGCCGCTCGAAGCGATGGAATTCTTTGTTCGAGGAAGAGGGCAACTGCTGGCCTGGTTGCCCGAAGTGCGCCGACGTACGTTATGCCTGATGCAATCCGCGCGGCACTGCCGTGTGCGCGGCTATCTTGCGCTCGGCGTCCGCCCGCACATTAACCTGTTCGGCGTGCGCTATACCAACATGGTCCTGGCCAGCAGCGCCCAGCTGATTGGCCAGTTGCTTCGCGTCTACATCAATGCTGACGATCTGCGCTGCGTACGTGCTTTCCTCGCTGATGGTAGCGAGATCGGGATCCTTGATGCACAAGGTGCGTGGCGCGTGATGCCGCACAACCTGACGTTGCGTAGGGAAATTCTGAAGGCGAGAAGCAGCAGGGGCTCAGGCCATATGCCCGCTGAAAATCCGATTGACGCCTACGTACAGACCAAGGTCGCAGCAGCAAGCAGGTCACGCAGGGCGGCCTCCGATGCAGCGCGGACGCTGAGCCTTCTCGCAAACGCACCAACGGCCAAAACGCCGACAGGCCCGTTAGGACCAGACGCAATTCCAGAAACGCCGTCAGCGGAAACAGTGGAGAAGACTGACGTGGTCGCCGATACAGTTCCCGTCAAACCGGTTCGTCCGCGCACGTTTGGTATCGGGACGGGGCAGGTCTTTTAATAGGTGCCACTCACAGGAGGGAGGCATGTCGATTCAGGTCTCGCGTCCAGTCGATCCGTCGCTGCACCCGCTCGTCACCGGAAACTACCGGATTGCCACACCGGCTATCGAATCGTTCTACGAGCTCGTCGTGAGCTGTCTTCGCTATCGCGTGACGGGTGCGCTCATTTATGGCGCTCCGAGAATCGGCAAGACGCGTTCGATAGAATACGTGCGTCTGCTGCTTGCCAGGGAATATCCCAAAGTGACGAGCTATCACGCCCGGTGCGAGCACAAACCGCGGCACGCAGAAGGGCCGTTCTTTTCAAACCTGCTGGAAGCTGTCGGCGATCATGATCCGAACGCGGGCACCAACCCCGCAAAACGCATGCGGCTTTCGCTGCGGATCGGGGAAGCAGCTGCGCGCGCTGGCAGCGGGACGGTTCTGCTTTTTTGCGACGAGGCGCAACGCTACAACGAAAACGAATACGAGTGGCTGAGGGACGTACACGATGCACTCGACCGCCAGCAGATCAAGCTGTTCACGTTCCTCGTTGGTCAGCAGGAGCTGCTCGCCCAGAAGAGCGCGCTGCAGATCGCGGGCAAGACGCAGATCGTCGCGCGCCTGATGGTCGAAGAACTTGCTTTCCATGGCATTCGCAATGTCGAAGATGTCGCCACGTGTCTGAATGGTTATGACCAGACCGCCTATCCCGAGGGCAGCCAGTGGAGCTTCACGAGGTTCTACCTGCCACAGGCGTTCGATGCAGGTTATCGACTTGTCAGCGATGCGGCCGTACTGTGGAATGCCTTCGAGGCCGCGCATCACAGGGCGACCCTGCCTGGCCGTCTGGAGGCGCCGATGGAATCATTCGCACGGGCCGTCGAGATTGTGCTTAAGGATAGCGAACTGAGGGATGCTCCGGGGTATTGTCCGGACCCGTCGTTATGGGCACACGCTGTGCGCCACTCCGGTTATGTCCAGTCGCGCCACGCAACCGGCCGTGTCCTCGTCCACGCGTAAGGAGGCGCCCGCGCTCATCGCGCCGCGTTTCCCGATCCTTAATCTCGACGAGCGACGACTCGCCCCGGCATTGGGCTTCATATTCGATGCGAGGTGGCTGTTGCCAGGCGAATCAATCATATCGATCCTGTGGAAGTTCGCGCGTGCGAATGGACTTCCCGCGCACGCGCTGGTCCGGCTGATGGGTGTGGACGTTGACCCGTACGAAGGCGTCGAGCCGATACGTGCTGCCCTTGATCTGAAGCATCTGAGGCGCATGCTCCTACTGCCCGGCAAGGTGTTGCGCGCTTCACTCCTTGACGCTGGCCAGCGGGGACGGCATCACGCGGTTTTCCGGTACTGCAGGCAATGCACATTGCTTGGTCATCACAGCGTGACGTACCAGATGTTCAGTGAGAACCGCTGTCCCGCTCACCGACAGAAGCTTGAGACGAAATGCCAGCATTGCGGGCAGGAGACGCCCTACATCATCAACGCGCGTCTTGTGGGCTCGCCGTATCGTTGTGCGCGCTGCGGCGCGCTTTACGCGACCCGATCTCCTCCCGCTTTTGCAACGAAGCCAGCGATGCGCAAAGAGCATCGCATCGCTATCTCGCGACATTTCCATAATCGTATGGCAGGCAGCTTTCACCTTGGCATTGACGATTGCGACCTGTAGCCCGTCGCGCAGGTAGCGAGGCGGCGCTTGAGAGGCTTCCAGTGATCGACGCCCCAAAACTGCCGTGCGCGATATGCAAAACCGGCCGTTGACGACTTTACTTCGTTTTTTGGTGACGACTTTACTTCGCTCTACGACTGGCGCGAACTCGCCGCGCGTACAATCTCCCAGATCACAGTGCCCGCCCGGGTCTCCGCTTAGGCATTGGTGACGTTTCGTGCAACTGTCGACCGCCGCGAACACCTCATGCCGGATCGCTGCGGACCTCAATTACCATTCAGCAGGGATTGGCACCTGCTTCACCGCAGTCGATGTGGCGGCGATTTCTCCCGTCGTGCGGTGTCGGCAGGTAGGGGAACACGGTGTAAATACCGTTCCCAGTCAAGTTGCTGCCTTCGGCACCGATGTTGAAGTTCACGCCATCACCCAGCAACAGGTTGCCCGTCGGCGCCCCTGTCAGCCGACCTGCGATGACCCGCAGCGCGATGTCGGTCACGTCGTCGTTCGGGCGCCGGCCATTGGGCCAACCGGCGTTGTCCCCGGCAAGAACGGCGAGGCGACGCTGCTGCGCAGGTGGTGTCGGAGAAACCCCCAGATTTAGCCGCAGAAGTTCCGAGCAATCGCGTGCACCGCACGTCCCAGTCTGCGGTTGGGACGGATACTTGAGAAGCACGTTGACCAAATCGGTCCGGTTCGTCGTGGGAATCGTCAAGCCGAACCGCAAGTTGAGTGCGCTCGCTAGCCTGGAGTTGAGATAGAAACCCTCGAATTGCGCCTCGTTGGCCGGATCGGTCGCATTCCATTTGTCTTTCGTATCGGTCCCGATGATCAGTTCGTTGACGAGTGGATTGCCCATGCGGGACACCTGCACCCAACGTCCGGCATGGTCCTCATCGCGGCCCATCTCGCGGCCTTCCTGACGCAATGTGGACACATACGCGCCGATTACGGCATTGGGTTTGGAAGTCACCGTGCTGATTGGCACTTCGATCGCAATGGTGCTGATGTTGAAGCCGGAGAACGCGTCATTGCCAAAAGGATTCACGTGATCGTTGGCGTCCTCCGCCGCTGTCAATACAGGTGGCGTGCGGCGCGGATTCACGGTGTCGAACACTGCGCCCAGATCGATGTAGAACGTCTCACCGCGCTGACCGGCGAAGACCTTGCCGCCGTTCGCAAGCAAGTAGATACCCTGCGCGGCTAGCGCCTCATAGTTGGGCATCGTCAGGGGTCCCACGTTGGACGGGACCGCGAACATCGTTTGGGTACCCAGGTTGGTCCGTTCGCCGTGACGCACCTGCGTCACCGTGTAGCTCTGGCGCAGGATCAGACCGTCCGAGCCCGGGCCGTCGAGCGCAGTGATCGGCGGCAGCGCGGCATATGACAGCGGCAGTTGCAGGTTCGCCAGATTCCCGCGCAATTCGGTCTTGAAGCGGATTTCATAGACCAGGTCGTCGGCCTTGCCATTGCCCTTGGTGTCGACGTTGATCCGATAAATCACGTCATCGCCGAAATTGAAATAATTCGGCCCGGCGGAAGGGTCTTGCATGGGAATCACGTTCAAAATGAAAACGACATTGTTAGGGTTCGTCCAACTCCGGAACATGTAAAAGTCGGTGTTGTCGGCGGTCGGGTCGTTCGCAATCAGGGGAGCCTCGCGGTGACTGGCAGCAAGCGTTCCACTGCTCCAAAGCGCCGCAACGCAAAGCGTGACGGCTCCCATGATGCGGGCAATAGATGTCATGATGTCCTCCTTCAAGTTACAACCGGGCGCCCAACGAGCTAAATATCGCCACGTTGAGTGCACGTTCGAGTAGCCAGATCATGGCGACGGTCGCGGTCACCGCTGAGCCGCCGCCAAGCACCACGCGCTGATATGTCCAGGTTGCTCGCAACGAGAACGCCAGTGGCAGATAAACGGACACGATGGCAAGTTGCCCTGCTTCGACGCCAAGATTGAATCCGGCAAGCGACAGCGCAAGCGAACCGGCCGGCAAGCCGAGGTCGTGCAGCGCGCCGGCAAAGCCCAATCCGTGCAGCAGCCCGAAGCCAAACGCCGCCATCCAGCGTCCGTTCGCCACGCGCGGAAACAGGTTATTCAGCGCCGCCAGCACTACCGACAAGGCGATGCCCGATTCAACGAGCCGCGAAGGCAGTGTGACGATCGACAGCGCCGCGAGTGTGAGTGTGATCGAGTGCGCCACTGTAAACGCGGTCACAACCTTGGTGACATCGATGAATGCCTGGCGAAACGATGCGCCCGGCTGCCATGCCCCGCCCTCGCGAATCAGCACCGCGGGTAGCAGCAGCGAAAGCAGGAACAGGATGTGATCGTAGCCGGTCCAGATGTGCCAGACGCCTTCGTTCAGATATATCGCGAACTGCGTCAACGGCCCGCCGGTATCGCTACCGATAATGCGGTGAGGCGCGTCAGCGCTAAATACGACGCTTCGGCTCTGGCCGTTCTCGACGAAGTTGAGAAGTCCCCGATGCTGGGGATCGAGGCCTTCGAACAGCCGGTAATCGATAGAAAGTGTTGGGCTCGCCCGCGGACATTCTCCTCTGAACGTCAGCACCGCATACGTGCCATCGGTGTGCGAATCGATTAGTTGCCCTATCGGTTCAAGCGCACAAAGCTTGCCGGCCGATGACACCTGTAGGTGTGCAAACGCGTATGCCGCGATATCGCGCTTTCGCGCACGTACCTCACCCCACGTGATGTCTCCGTCGCCGTTCGCATCGAGCCCAAGCGCGTTGTCGAGATCGCGTAGCGCGATATCCCACTGACCGCGCAGCGCTTGCCCGCTGCGCTCCAGCGTGAGGTACGCGTCGCTTGCCTTATGCGCAAATGCGGGCGCTATCAGCAACGTGAGCGCCAAGGCGAGGATGACCCGTCTCATTGCCGTACCTGCAGCAGCGTGACGACCGCCGCATCTTCGAGATGCATTGCGGCCACCCAATCGGATGCGATCTTTAGGGCATCGGCATCGCCAGCCGCACGCGCGGTTTCGATCAGAATCCGCAGGTCCGACGGCTCGCGCTGGACCGACCAGTTATCGCGCGCGAGAATGAGTGCTGCTTTGACGTCATGTTCCACTGTGAGTCGAAAGCGCGCCTCCTCCCTGCGATGCAGGCTATCGCCGCGGCGACGCGCGGCGTCAAAGCGTGCCGAGAGATCCTCACGGTGCGCCGCGAATGACTCGCGCAATTCCGGCAACTGTTGCTCGGCCAGCACTAAACGAAGCAGTAGCATGTCGTTTTTCGTAGCATCACGCAAAAGCGGCAGCAACTCTCGCGGACGACCGCGATCCAGCAAAAAGTCGGCGTATGCCCCCTGCAGATAAGCGTCATGCGGGTCGAGCGCAAGTGCGTCGCGGAAATGTCGCTCGGCTGCACCAAAGTCGCCGCGGCGAGCGGCAATTTCCGCGGCGAGCGTCAACGCCCACTCCCGTAGATCCAGATTGCCGGCACCTTGCGCAAGCACCTGTACGAGCGCCCCGTATGCGCCCGCTGCGTTGCCGGTCAGGCTCGCCGGTGTCGCATCGCACCCAATGAAGACGATCGGCGCAACGTATCCCTTCAGTTGCTCGCAATCATGCCGCGCGTCCGCGTAGCGACCGCGCACGCTGAGCACTGTGGCGCGCGTCAGTCGCGCCTGCGCGAACGCTGGATGCGCGGCCAGCAACCGATCCAGATCGGTGAGCGAGCCTTCGAAATCATGCTGGCTTTGCTTGAGCGTAGCGCGAAGCAATAGCGCAGTCGGCGGCACATCCTCCGCCCCCCACCACGGCGCCAGCGCCGCCTGCGCCTGACCGAAAAAGCGCGGATCGCCCAGCCTCCGCCCCGCTTCGAGAGCGCGACGCACGACGGACACCGCGAGGTTGAGATCGCGCGGGTTCATCATCAGCGCCGCGCGCATGCGCTTGAGCTGCGCAAGCGCCGGATCGTTTTTTTCTGGGAGGTGTTCGAGCACCACTTCGTCACTTTCGGGTACATACGGCTTCGCCCAACTCTCGCCTGAAAGCAGGACGAGCACGGCTACCAGCGGTACGAATCGCCAACCCGACATTGACCTTCCCCTTCTGCATTGGGTTATGCGCGAAAGGTCCCGATCCGGATGCAGCCGGCGATCACTCTTTGCTTCCGGCGTCTTGCTTCCGGCTGCGCCATTTGGGCGTCCGCCGCGTCAGCGTGATTCCGCATGACGGGTCAGCCAGAAGTAAAGCTGGTTTCGCTTGACGTTGATGTTGGTCGCACCAGGTCAATCACGTCCTGCTACGCCGCCTGCGGGCGAGTGAAGAGCGAAACAATTAATGTCGATCGGGTGACGATAAGTCTGCGCTATAGAGCCGTCGTACCCTGAATTAGATGCGTCTGTAACGCTCTGCACATAGCGCACGCGCGAATGGATGTTGGGTTTCCGGTTCGATTTGTAGGCGACTTCTCAATCACATTCAACGCTAAAGATCTGTCATGAACCGTCAATACAACGATGTTCTAAGCCACACCGGGGGGAACTCCTATGGCCAGAGCAGACATTCGCGGGTCAGCCCGGGATGGCAAGCCGGGCGGTGTCCATATGGCACTTTTGTCGAGGTCCTGCTAGATTTATCCGAATCATTGATCGGGAGAGATTGATGGCCGACAGACCGACATCCCACGCGTCCACAGTCCGTTCGCTGGTCCTGATCGCAGTCGTCGTGGTCGCGCTGGTCTCGGCCTTCGCCTTTACGGCCGGCTGGCTCTCGCGGGGGCGCCTGACACCGGCAATGATCGTCAACGCTCTGGCGCCGCCGGGCGGCCCGGCTCTCGGCCACCGGCGCAATCACGCCAAGGGCATCTGCTTTACCGGCAGCTTCGAATCGAACGGCGCGGCTGCGGCCCTGTCAAAGGCGCCAATGTTCGCGCCTGGCTCGTTTCTGGTCACGGGACGCTTCAATCTCGCAACGGCGGATCCCAACGCGCCGGACGCCACGGTTCGGGTACGGGGCCTCGGCCTGCGCATCGTCGCGCCGGATGGAAGCGAATGGCGCTCGGCGATGATCAACGCTCCCGTCTTCCCGGTCGCCACGCCGGAAGCCTTCTACGCTCTGCTTCAGGCCTCGGCCGACAAAAGCGACCCGGACGCAATGAAGAATTTTGCCGCCGCGCACCCGGAGTTCGGCGCTTTTGTCGCGTGGGCCGGCAGTGGGCCGTGGACCGGCTCTTACGCGCAGGAGCGGTACAACAGCCTCAATAGCTTCATCTTCACCAACGCTGCGGGACAGGACCAGGCGGTGCGCTGGTCCTTCGTGCCAGCCGCGTCGCCCGAAGCCGTATCCGTCGACCAGTTGAAGGAGCGTGGCGCCGACTTCCTCGCCGCAGACATTACCCAGCGGGTGCACAGCGCGCCGCAACGATGGACACTGGTCGTCACGGTCGCCAATCCCGGCGACCCGAGCGCCGACCCCAGCAAAGCCTGGCCGGAAGATCGACGCAAGGTGGAAGCGGGTTCGCTGGTGGTCGACGCCATTGAACCCGAGGTTGACGGGCCGTGTCGAGATCTCAACTTCGATCCCACCGTCCTGCCGTCCGGCATGCGCGTCTCGGATGATCCGTTTCCCGCCGCGCGCTCAGCCGCCTATTCCGTATCGTTCGACCGGCGGACCGCTGAGGACAAATACTATCCGCATCATCCGGCGGGAGGAGCCACGCCATGACCCCGACCCACGATCGCTTCACACCGCTGCAGCGTGCTCTTCACTGGCTCATGGCGGTTTGCATTCTGGCGATGCTGTTCATCGGTGTAGGGATGATGTCCACCATTCACCCCGATTATCTTTCGCTGGTGTCCATGCACAAGCCGCTAGGTATCGTGATTCTCGTGCTGGCGCTGATCCGCCTGGTGATCAGGTTGACGCGCGGCGCGCCGCCGCTGCCGGCGTCGATGCCGGAACCGATGAAACTCGCCGCCCACCTGTCGCATCTCGCGCTTTACATACTGATGATTGCGCTTCCGCTGATCGGATGGGGCATGCTGTCGGCCGCGGAGTATCCCGTCATGGTGTTCGGGATACATTTGCCATTCATCCTGCCGCATAGCAATGGGTTGCACACGTTGCTCTGGAACGCGCACCGCACGCTCGCGCTGTGCTTCTTTGCGCTGATCGTGCTGCATCTGGCAGCGGCGCTTTTGCACGCCCTGGTCAGACGTGACGGTGTCTTCCAGTCGATGGCGCCCTGGCGGTGAGGCGACGTAACAGACACGCGGCGCTGGACTTAGCGACCGCTTGCAAGACTATTCAGAATGCGGATCCGGCCGGAAGGGCAAGGGCGTTCATGCTAACGCCGACACGCCCCTCTCCGATCCAATTTCTTTCGATATCGAATTGCCGCATCGGCATTTGGCGCGCGTCACCCTCGCGTGTGCGTCAGAACAGACGAAAAGGAAGAAATTCGGATAAACAAATGACATGAATCGAGCGGCCGCCAGCCGCGCCTGCATTAAACGGATTGTCCGATCGGGACAGCATCAACGCACATATCCATAGCTCAAATATATTCTTGTTCTCGAGAGCGAGGGCCGCCAGGATGGCACTTTCCAATCGGGGATTTTGTCCCGCACGTCTCTTTCGCTCGATCACATCGTGATCCGCGTACACCGAACCCCGCGAGCTTGATCTCGCGGGCGAGCCTGCACGCGTGCGCCGTTGGCGGCGAATCTGCGACGCGCCGCGCGGTATCGCCGCGGCAGGGCTAGCAGGAGTCGTGGCCGGTGGCCTGCCTGGTAGCCGACGCAAACGGGCCTTTCGTCATCCGTTTTGCGGCTGCACTTCCGGATAGCCAACCCGTATTGGCGGCACGAACCACGCGAGACAAAGGCCCACCAATGCGGCCACGGCAGCAACGGTGAGGCCCACGTGGATCGAATCCACGAGCGCACTGCGCGCCGAGCCGATCATCGCGTCACCCGCGTGGCCAGCGCTTACGAGGCGATTGACCAGCGCGGCCTGCTCGGCGCGATCCACCAGCAGCTCCGGGCTGGCAAACGACTTGAACCACTGCGTCGCCTCGTACGAGTCCAGCGAGCGACGCACGGCCACCGTGTACAGATGGCCAAGTAGCGCCCCTGTCATCACTGTGCCCAGCATGCCGCCGAACGTACGCAGCGACTGCAGCAGAGCGGTGGCAGCGCCGAGATGGTCTCGCGAGACGATCTGCTGCGAGCAGATCGTGAGGCTCGTCCCCACGAGGCCTAACCCCAGGCCGCTGGCACCCATGCACGCGATCCAAACGAGACGTGGTTCGCTACCTCGCAGTGCGATCACCGTGAGACTCGCGAACGCGGTCAACGCAAATCCAATGTAGAGCACAGCGTTGGCGCGCCGGATGCGCGTGATCAGGCGGTTGTTCACAACGCTACCGACCGTCGTCCCCAGGAGGAGCGGCGTGATGAGCATGCCCGAGGCGCGCGGCGTCATTGCATAGCCGCCCTGGAACAGCAACGGCACGTAGAAAACCAGCGAGAACAGCGCGAACCCGGCGAGCACAGACATCGCAAACAGCACACCGAGCTTGCGGTCGAGCAGCATGTCGACGGGGATGATCGGATAGCCCATGCGCTTTTCCCAGAAAAACAGCGTCAGCGAGCAGACCACTGCAATTGCGCCAAGCGCGATCGTCGATGTAGTCCATCCTTGTCTCGGCAAAAGCTCGATCGTCAGTTGCAGCGCACCGAACGTAACGGCGACGACGAAAGCGCCAAGCCAGTCGAGATGCAGTCGCGCGCCTTCGCGGGCGTGCCGCAGATGCGGCAGAAAACCGCGCACGAAGAAAAACGCCACGACACCCACCGGCACATTGACGAAGAACACGAGCCGCCAGCCGCCATGCTGGGTCAGCAAGCCGCCAAGCGTTGGCCCGACCATGTTGGCCAGGCCGAACGCCGAGCTGACGAACACCAGCCAGCGCAGACGCAGCCTCGGATCGGGAAACAGGTCGGCCACGCTGGCGAACATCGTCCCCAACATGATGCCGCCGCCGATGCCCTGCAGGCCCCGCGCCAGCACGAGGAACAGCATGTTGGTCGCCAGCCCGCAGAGCACTGACGCGAGGGTGAAGACGAGGATAGCGGCCAGCATGAAAGGCTTGCGGCCGAACAGATCGCCAAGACGCCCGAAGATCGGGATCGTGATCACAGACGCGAGCATGTAGGCCGTTGCGACCCATGCATATAGTTCGAAACCCCTGAGTTCCGCGACGATGCGCGGCATCGCGGTGCCAACGATGGTTTGGTCGAGCGCGATCAGCATTGACACCGACGCGACGCCCAACATCGCCAGCACCGACTCGCGAAACGGCAACAGTTGCCGCCCTCGATCCTCACCCTTGATATCAGTGGCCATGGAACGCTCCTCGCCGCGCCAAGCGGCTCACCTGCCGTGCCGCATCCTTGCCTTCGGCGAACGCTTGCTGCCGCGCCTGGCGCTGTCGTCGTTGGTGCAGTATAGGGCGGCGACAGTGACGGGGCGCTCAGATGGATTCGTTTCCTGGAACGACGGCGCAAGCTGCTCTCCGCCATTGCGCACGGGATGAACGGGTAGGTAGTGGTATGACAGGCCCTTGAGGTTCAGCGCGATGCGCACGCGGTACGAGGCCGAACTGCGAAAGTAGCTATACAGTTTCATGAGGTTGCCTTCCGGTCGATGATCGGACAGATCAGACGCGCGCCGGCAGGATATTGGCAGACCGCATTTTCGCGATGACCGACCGCGTCACGGTCATTGAGCATTCGGATCGCCGGCGCCCGCAATCGTGTATTGCGCGACCATCCGTTGCCGGGCCTTGATGTTGCCGAGCACGAGGTCTTCCTGAAAGTTGTCGAGGTATTGCACGTTGCCGCGCTTGAGCGTGGACAGCATTGCGTCCGACGGGTCCTTGATGTTGACCGTCAGCGTTTCGTCCGGCCGAATGAACGCGACCGCGGCCGCCGCGTCCTCCTCGTCACGCTGGGTCCCGTACGGCAGGCGCACCGCGACGAACTTCGCCTCGTAGCCGCGCGCACGCAGCCGTTCCACCGAGAGCTGTGCCAACCGCCCAGCCGTCGACGAATCGACGCCGCCGCTGATGCCGAGCACATACGTACGCAAGCCTTGCGACGCAAGATAGTCGCCTAGGAACGCGACACGGCGTTCGCGCTCGTGGGCGGCGTCGAAGTCGTGTTCGACGCCGAGTTCGCGGATCACTGCCTGATGCCAGGCGTCAGTATCTGGAGAGGAGAGCAGGGTTATCGTGCACTTCCAGGCTGGTGTTCCCGCGCATTGCGCGGGCGTTGGTCAAAGTAGTGCTCGACGAGCGACAGCGCGTACAGCGCGGCCTGCGAACGGACGTCGTTTCTGTCGCCGGTGAAGCGGGGGGGGGGTAGGTGAACGTCTTCAGTTCGTCGCCGTCCTGCAGACGGAATGACCACGCGAAGCACTGGGTGCCAGCCGGCGGTTCGTTACCGGTGTTGTCCTGCGGGCCGCTGTCGGCGAGACCGGTGCTCGCTACCGCAATGTCCGCGCAACAGCCTTCCTGACGCAGCGCGCCTTCGGCCATCTCGCGGGCTACCGCTTCGCTGGTGAGCCCCCAGCGTACCATCGTGCTGTGCTGGACGCCGGGAAAACCGGCTTTGCCCGATGGCGAGTAGCTGACGAAGCCCACGTCGAGACACGCGCCGCTACCAGGCACGCCCGCGAGCTACGACGCGATCTGGCGACCAGTGCAAGACTCGGCAGTCGCGAGTTTGCGACCTCGCGAGCTCAGGAAGGACACGACCTGCTCCGGAGTGCTCATCGGTTGGCCTCTGCGTTGAAGGACTCGTCCTCATCGAGCAAATAACGATCCCGTCCGAAACAAAACCATTTCACACAGACGTGCGGCATGTCCGTTGCTCGGCTGAGAGCGGCTGCGTTTCGTTTGCGCCGCTGGTCGCGAGCGCGTCGCGGCGTACACCGCTCGTCACGAACCGGCGCGCTTGCCTGAGCACCGTCACACGTATTGGCCCGCGCAATGGGCCTGTCACCTATGGAGCACGACAATGAAAGCCCTTTGCTGGCACGGCAAGAAAGACGTCCGCGTCGATAATGTTCCGGACCCGGTCATCGAGCATCCGCGTGATGCGATTATCAGGGTGTCGAGCTGCGCGATCTGCGGGTCGGACCTGCATCTGTTCGACGGCTTCATGCCGTCGATGAAATCGGGCGACATCCTCGGCCACGAATTCATGGGCGAAGTGGTGGAGGTCGGTCCCGGCAACTCGCGGTTGAAGCTCGGAGATCGCGTGGTCGTGCCATTCACGATCGCCTGCGGCGAGTGCGATCAGTGCCGACGCGGTTTCTATTCGGTATGCGAACGTTCAAATCGAAACAAGGAAATGGCCGACAAGGTCTTTGGCCACGCGACAGCGGGACTGTTCGGCTATTCGCATCTGACGGGCGGCTATCCGGGAGGGCAGGCCGAGTATGTCCGCGTGCCGTTCGCCGACTTCACGCCGGTCAAGGTACCGGACGGACTTACCGACGAGCAGGTGCTGTTTCTCGGCGACATTCTGCCGACCGGCTGGCAGGCGGCGGTTCAATGCGAGATCGAGCCGACCGATACGGTTGCGATCTGGGGCGCTGGGCCGGTCGGGCAGTTCGCGCTTCGCAGCGCGATCCTGCTCGGCGCGAAACAGGTGGTGGTGATCGATAATGTACGGGAACGCCTCGCGATGGCGGCGACGGCCGGTGCGATCACGATCAATTTCGACGACGAGAGCGTGCTCGAGCGACTGAAAGAACTTACGAATGGCAAGGGGCCGGAAAAGTGCATCGATGCGGTCGGGATGGAGTCGCATGCGACGCGTTCGTTCGATGCGCTTTATGACCGCGCAAAGCAGGCGGTGATGCTCGAGACGGACCGGCCACACGTGCTGCGCGAAATGATGTATGTGTGTCGTCCGGCGGGAGTGTTATCGATTCCAGGCGTATATGGCGGGCTGATCGACAAGATTCCATTCGGTGCAGCAATGAACAAAGGGCTGACGTTCCGCATGGGGCAGACGCATGTGAACCGTTGGACCGACGATTTGCTGAAGCGAATTCAGGAAGGGCAGATCGATCCGTCGTTCGTGATTACGCACACGGTACCGCTCGAGAAGGGGCCCGACATGTATAAGGTGTTCCGTGATAAAGAAGACGGCTGCATCAAGGTCGTGATGAAGCCGTAGCGCTGCTGCGCCTATCTGTCGGCTGATGCACAGTTCCGGGTCAAATGCGTTGAGTGGCCGAGCTGTGGAGAAGCAGCTATGAAGGCGGAATGCCTCGACCAAGCCTTCGACACGGTCTCGAAGCCGCAGGTACCGGTGGAGCCCCGCGCGCGACGGCCGGCAGTTTTCAGCCGATAGAGGGAAATGCTTGCGGCAGCCCGACCGCAAAAACTGCGCCCTTGCCGCGTCCGTCGCTGGCGACGTCAAACGCCAGCCCGAAACTGATTAACTTGCGGCGGCGCGGGCCGGCGGTAAAGAGCGCAGGCAAATAATTCGATCCTTACACCTGCGCTTCTTCCGGTCCGCTTACTATTGCTTCGCCTTCGCGTTGCCCGCCCGTTCCGCGAACTGCGTGAGCTTTAGGTCGGTTGCTTTTTCTTCCTCGAGCGTCTCTTTCAGCAGCTTCATAGCTTCGGTGAAGCCGAGCTGCCTGCCGATCGCGCAAAGGCTACCGTACGCGGCGATCTCGTAGTGTTCGACTTTCTGCGCGGCGGCGACGAGACCCGCATCCAGCACCGGGCCTTTTTCGATCTCGTCGATCAGCTCCTGGCCTTCTTCGATTAGTCCTTCCATCGCGACGCACTTCATTCTCTTCAGGCGGATGTTGGCAGATTCGACTACCTGGTCGAGACGTTCGACCTGTCCCTGCGTTTCTTCAAGATGAGTCTTGAAGGCCTCGCTTAGCGTCAGGTCGGAAGCCGCGCGGGACAGTTTTGCCAGCGCGTGCGTCAACTGCTTCTCGGCACTGTAAATATCGGAAAGCATGTGAACGAACAGATCGTCCACCGTTTTCCGCTGTGGCATTTCGAGCTCCAGAAAAAAGTGAAAGCGAGCCCGTAGCGCCGCAACCGGTGTGCCCAAATGTGTCTCACTTGCGGCACCGGACCGGTCTCGCGAAAATGGCGCGTCTGCGCGAACCTCCGGGCAGCGGAGGCGACCGGGCACGCCGCGTGCGCAGCGCTGGCCCAGTCAACGAGGAGTTTTGCCATGTCGAGCCAGCCCGATACTGCAGACGAACGGGCCGCAGGTCACGCGTCGCCACACCTGGACGACAAAGAGCGCGACCAGGCGTCCGCGCACAGCTCGCCGCGCGCGCTGGTGATTCACGAAATCATTCGCGAGGAAGGCGAGGCTGCGCTCGGGCGCAAGCCACTTGCATTGCTATGGTCCGCACTGGCAGCCGGATTATCGATGGGCTTTTCGTTCCTCACGGAGGCAGTACTGGAGAGCAAGAGCGCGTCAGGCCACGAAGGTGTCTCGCTGACTGGCGCCGCCGGGTACTGCGTCGGTTTCATCATCGTCGTGCTCGGGCGCCAGCAGCTATTTACAGAAAGCACGCTGACCGTCCTGCTTCCAGTCCTCACGCGACGCAGCCTGCCAGTCGCCGGGACCGCGCTACGGCTCTGGTTGATCGTGCTCGCGGCTAACATTGCCGGCACCTGGTGCTTCGCGGGGATTCTCACGCTGCCGACTTCATTCGCGCACAAGTTCGCACCGTTCCTCGATCATCTCGCGCAGGCGCCTTACGAGTCGGCATTCTTTTCGACCACGTTGAAAGCGGTGCTCGCGGGCTGGCTAATCGCATTGATGGTATGGCTGCTGCCGAGCGCGAAATCCGCCGCCGTGCTGATCGTTGCGTTGCTTACGTACGTGGTCGCGGTGTGCGATCTGTCCCACGTAATCGCGGGCTCCGTCGAAGCTGCCTATGCGGTGCTGCGCGGGCAAGCGGCAATCCAGGATTACTCGTGGCGCTTTTTTGCGCCGACGTTGCTGGGCAACGTGGTGGGCGGCGTCGCGTTGGTGGGGCTGCTGAATCATGCTTCGATTGCGCCGGAAATGACCGGCCGCGACTGACGCGCGGCGTGACCCTCGCTGAGCGGTCGGCCGCTGGCTGCTCAGGAGCCCGCCGCGCCACGATGGCGCAGGCGCCATGCCGCAATGTCCGCACGCAGCCTTCCGGACAGTCCGGCGTTCAGCGCGGCTTCCTATACTCCGGATGTCCTCGGGTTGCGGAGCAAGGGGACAGCGTTCTCAAAGGGGCTTGAGGCGACCCTTGTTCGACTGACGACGGGTCGCTCCTCTTTAGCCACCATCTCACGCCCTCCGTCGCCGCAGCAATGCGGCCGCGACCAGGCCATAGCCGAGCGCGACATAGAGGGCGCGTCGCGAGCGTTGCGACAGGTGCGCCTCAAAGCCCGGCGTGAGGCGCGCGGGCACAACCTTGTAGTCAACCACGTACGCGGTCATCGCGGTCGCGGCCGCCGCCGGCCGTCGTTGCGGACCCGCGCCCGCGATCCGCTCGACCAGCATCTCAAACAGCGCCGCTCAAAGGATCGCGGAGGCAAGGTGAATCGCGAGACCGGTCAGCGTGTGGCGCACGCTGAATCCGACATTCTGGCCGCCGTACTCGATCGCGTCACTGCCGAATACTTCGCGCCATGAGGTATTGCGAAGACGATCGCCGGTTATCCAATAGCCAGATTCATACGGCGCGTTGCCGAGTGAACCGATCACCAGAAACTCGCCGGCGTCGTCCCAGCGGTGAAACGCGATGATGCGATTGATGTCATGGATGACCGAGACCTCGATGCTTCTCGAACGGAACGCGCCGTGCTTGACGCTGAGCCCGACGAGCGCGGTGTAAAAGGCGAAAAGCCGTGTACCGGAGCCCGCCGCGAGGCCGGCGATGTCTTCCCTGTTGTCGAGGAAGTCGCTATAGCGATAGGGCTTCGCCGCGCCCACTTGCTCTCCCATAAAGAACATCGGCGTTCCCGCGGACAGCAGCGTCATGGCCGCCGCGAAGTGGACGCGCGCCTCGGTCCACACCCGTGTGGCGCCGATCAGAGGCGCACCATTGACTGCCGTCACAATCGTGCGGGCTGAGCCGTTCCGATTGCCGACGTTGTCATGGGAGAGGGCCGCGTCATCCCGTCATATCGACTTCGAGATATGCGAGGGCGCCCAGTGAATCTGCAGTGCGTGGTTGTCGCTGCCAGTCGCGGCTGGCCGCCGGTCTGATCGTGACAGGAGCAACAGGCTGAACGGTTCGCGATAGAGGCGTTGAACGCGCATGGATTCGGTCGTGTGTTCTTTCGCGCAGGATGACGTGGACCCGCCGTGGTTCCTCGTTGGTCATTCACCGGGTCTGATGTTCCGCCACGGTTCTTCCGCAAGCGTCTCCCGACACGCCATGAGTATCGAACGCGTCAATATCCTCGCGAAGAATGCGCCGGATTTCGAGAATCGCCTGAGGAGTCTCCTGAACGCTGCGTCCCGAGACAGTCGAACAATAGCAAATGGCTGGATGGTATTGCGGAGGGTGACGACGTGGTTATTCTCGGGTTGTGGGAAGGATCTCCGGGCGAAGCGGAATTTGCAAAAGACCAGGAGAAATATCGTCACAGGCGGTTCACCACGCACAAGCTGACTGTCAATCTCGCTCTGGGCTCACCAATAGCGAAAGTGCCGCGTCGATAGATAAGCGCGTCCCCCTTGCAGCCACTGCTTCCGGGTTACTCGTCGTCAGAGCTAGACGTACCGCACCGGAGCAAAGTCGTATCGCTTTATCTGTTCATCGTGAGTCAGCAACAGGATGCCTTCCGCCATCGCCTGGCCAACGAGCAGCCGATCAAACGGATCTTTGTGAAGGGGTGGCAGGGCCGCGACTTCGAATGCATGCTGGGCTTCAATGGACAATTCTTCGTAGCCGGCGTCAAGCAGGTTCCTGCGGAGCACGCGCGCATCGACCTGAAAATCGTCTCGTCCGAGTGTGCTCTTGATCACGATCTCCCACAGGCTCGCGACACTGAAGTACACGATGTTTTCGGTATCCTCAATGGCTGTCCGCGCTTCGGCGGGCAAGGCTGGATCATCGGCGGCGGCCCACACCAGGAGATGGGTATCGAGCAGCAGTTTCACGTTGCCTTGCCCTCGAACATATCAGCGATCTCGTCGGCGCCCATGGTGTCGAAGTCAGCCGGCACCTTGATCTGCCCCTTCATGAAGCCGATACGCCGCGGCGATTTACCGGGTTCCACATCAATGCGCACAACCTTGACCAGCGGCTTGCCGGCCTTGGCGATCACGAACGGCTCGCCGCCCTTGACGGTTTCCTCGATGAGCCGCGAGAGATTGGTCTTGGCATCATGGATGTTGTAGATCTGCATGATTGCACCCATAAACTTAGTTTACTGGACTTAGTTTAACCTGCAAACCGCTGTCCCGCAGCCACTACGCGGAAGACGCTGCGGAGCATCCCGCAGCGGCCATCGAGAGGCGCGGGCCCATCGCCGTATCGTTGCATCCTCCCGAATACCTGTATATATTAACAGTACTGTACTTATATACAGGTCGATGAGCATGGAACATCTCGTGAGGATCGTCAACGAAGCCGACCGCCAGGCGCTGGCTTGGCTTCGCCAGCAGGCGGGTGATGCACGTGTCGAACGCGCTGCCCGGCAACTTGGGCAGACCCACAAGCCTTTCGTGTCGGCGCTTTACCGCTATCTGGGGGTGCGCCGTCCGGCCATGCACGTGGCCGCTTCGGATCACGCCACCGACCACTCGATTGGCGACTACTATCTGGCACGCATCCGCCAGCAACTCGCCCGGCATACCGCCCGCTGAGAAGGGACACGACCTCACGAACTTCGGAAACCGGCGACACTGATGAGTTTGGTCCGGCAACCGTGCGGGCACTTCAGCGTGCGGAGCAGGACCTGCAACAACTCGTCGTCCGCATTGCCCAGCGCTATGTTGACCGGCACAAGACCACCAGGCGAAGCCACGGGCATGAAGTTGCATGGTGCTGGCGTGAACTCGTCGAGATCGAGGATCAGACCTTTGGCGACCTCGGGTTTCAGGGACGTCATGCCCCTGAAATCCTCGCCAGTTTCTACCGGCTACGCGACAACCGATTGCTGCCGGCCGACCTGCACGCGCCGCTCGACTGGGATCGTGACGATGTCGAAATGCCAGCCGTGGTGCTCGTTGTGAGAGGTCTTGTGCGCGCGGAAGCAATGATCGACGAGGCGTAGGGTGCCCGTTGGCGTCCGATCCTGGTAGTTCCGAACCCTTAATTTGACATAATACAAATTATCACCCAATTGTATGTGACAGCCATTTAGTAATGTCCGGTTTGAGCTAGATAGAAATGTCCGGTTCGGGCCTGCCCGAGGCGCATGCTTTCGATGCGCAATCCGGCGGAGCCCAAACGGTGTCCCCTCCGTTTTAGCAGTGTTAGCCAAGTTACCTGGGCAACGAGCCGTCGACGCCCTGCACGAACCAGTTTAGCCGCAGCAACTCGCTGTCCGGCAGCGACGTGCCGGCTGCCACCTTGATCGCGCCGCTCTGATCCCTGATCGGTCCGGCGAACGGATCGAATTTGCCGGCGATGATCTCGTCGCGCTTTTGGGCCAGCGCTTTTTGCGCGGCGGGCGACACCGCTGCGGTGTTGATGTCGGCGAGGTCGATTGCTTTTTCCTTGAGCCCCCACCAGGTCGGCGTGTTGGTCCACGTGCCTGATTGCACCTGTTCGATCAGGTGCGAGTAGTAGACGCCCCAGTAGCTCACGCATGCGCCCAGCTGCGCGTTCGGGCCGAACTTCTTCATGTCCGAGTCCCAACCGAATGCGTGCACTTTCTTCTGCTCGGCCGTCTGCATCGTCGCCGTCGAGTCGGTGTTCTGGATCAGCACATCCGCACCTTGTCCGATCAGTGTTTCGGCTGCCTGCTTTTCCTTGCCGGGATCGAACCAGCTGTTGATCCAGATGATCTTCACTTTCGCGTTCGGATTGACCGAGCGCGCGCCCATCGTGAAGGCGTTGATATTGCGCACCACCTCCGGCACCGGCACCGAGGCGACGAAGCCGAGCGTATTGGTCTTCGTTGTGTAGCCGCCGACGAGTCCGGCCAGATATGCACTCTGGTATGTTCGCACGTCATAGGTCGCGAAATTCGCGGCCTTCTTGAAGCCGGTTGCATGCTCGAAGATCACGTCGGGATAATCCTTCGCGGTTTTCAGTTCAAAATCCTGGAATCCGAAGCTCGAGCCGACAATAACCTTGTTGCCCTTGCTCGCGAGGTCGCGAAACACGCGCTCGGAGTCGGCGGACTCAGGTACATTTTCGACGCGCGTGACCTTGATCTTGTCGCCGAACCTGGTTTCGATGGCCTTCACGCCCTGTTCGTGTGCGTAGGTCCAGCCTGCGTCGCCGGGGTTGCCGAGGTAGACGAACGCGACGCCCATCGGCTCTGCGGCGAGGGCGGTGGGGCTCAAGGCGGCATAGGTGCCAAGTGTGGCCAGAAGCGCAACCGCATGGCGCAGCGCGCGCGCCCCTGCTCGAGCGTATTTTTTTCTCATGGAGTCTCCGGAGACGAGGAAATGGAAGGACCCGAGCCATCTGGCACATGGCCAACGCGTCGCGTCAGCGAAGATGGTGGTAAGCCAATATTGACGCCGAAAATACGGCTAGTTATGTACTGTATAAAGGAATTGATATGAGCGGCGGCGCGCCGTGGCCAGCGCGAATCGCGAGCCGGTAGCGTTGTACTGGCAGATAGCCCGCGATATTTTCGAGAGGCGGCAGAAACAGGGCTGGGGCGCGAGCGTTGTCGACCGGCTCGCAAGCCATCTCAAAACGCTTGTTATCGATAGGGATACATTTTTCGTAAAAACCAGCGTTTCACAAAACGCGTCTCTCCCAGTCGTCACGCTACCTTCATCCCGCTGCCTATAAACTTTCGATGCCGAACGTACCGCCCCCACCCTCCCTTCCCGATACCGGTTTCCTGTCCACGCTGCGCGCGTGGTACGCGGGCGTCGGCTCGTGCGAGGCGGTCGAGCGCTATTGCCCGCAAGCGCTCGAAGGGGACCAGTCAGCGCGCGGCGTGATCGGCCAGATTCGCCGGCAGCTCGCAGGTTTCGCCTTCAGTCGACACCGCGCTGATCTGGCGCGGCAGTTCCAGTGTGCGGCAGGTGAACGGGCGCGCCATCGCAAAGCGGCGACCCCGGCGCTCGACCCAGGGCTTCGTTGGCCTCTCGCGAGGCTGCATCAGCGATATAGATTTCCGCACAGCGCGTTGAGAGACGATGAGGTCACGAACCGAAAGCAATTTATCTTCTGTGCGCCCCGATAAAACCACTGTGGCACCCTCTCGCGCAAATTCCAGCGCTGCGGCCATGCCCATACCGGAACCGGCGCCCGTGATAAGCCCAACTTTGTCTTTGATCAACATCTGATGTCTCTCTCCATATGTCCATCAACACGCTTAAGCGGCTTTGGCGTGAACGTCGTTTTTTGGGTCACCGTCAGGAATGCGCTCTTCATACACTAGATTGCGCCGCAAAACTACTGCCTGCCCGCCGTGCGTTTTACCGTTTATCCACGCGGAGAGCGACGAATCCATATAGTCGGCGTGCCCAGGAAACCAGTCCATCAGCGATTGTGCAAGCCGATGAACGCCCCCCAAACCAATCTGACCAATAGCGGCCAACTGATGTACTTGAAACACTGAGGCAAGAACCTCATCGTGTTGATCGCGATGGCATTTGGAATAGACGTCTGGAAATGCGGTCTTGTCCATCCATTCATGTTCAAGATCGAAGTGGGAAATCAGATGTGCTTCCACCGCCGCGAGAGCGGCCAGTGCGGTTTCCACAGTGCTATAGCGCAATGCCATGACGACGTTCACGAATTCCCTGTGCTCATCATCCATCGGACCGTGGCCGAGAAGCAGGCCATCATTCCATTCCAGCTTCTCGACGTGTCTGGCCGTTCGCTGCGCATTGTGTACGTGATGATCGTTCGATTGCAGATTGCTCATTCTGATTCCCCCAGTCCTATTCTTGACTAATGCCTACTTGCGTGGGGTTCCGAGAAGAATCGAAGCCATCACCGCAGGCTGCGTGCTGCGATTTCGCCAAGCGTGTCTTGTGCCATTCTGAATCACGATATCACCCGCCCGAAGATCACGTGTTTCACCATCATCCAACTCGAGCGTCAATTCGCCGGCCAGGATGATATCGTAGTCAATCGAGTCGGTGATGTGAAATCCCGAACCATCGGGTTCGAAGCATTCAGCGAGACCCGGTAACGCCTCCGCATATTCAGCACCGGCAGCGGCCCCATCGAAACTTGGGTCCGCCATCACCGAATCGGGTGGAAATTGCACAATCATGAAGCGCGAACCATTCAATGCGGGCAGCACTGAGATAGACGTCCCAACCGGATCGCCGCCCGTATGCGGCAATACGTTTGACGGATCGGTAGCCCATACCTGCGTGGTCTTGAATCCCGGCACCGCGGCGAATTCATGGCCTTGCGCTTCGGCGTCACTGAGGATCACAGATTTCCCGTCTCTTTGACCAGTAACAACTCGACGTACCATCTTCTTACTCCCGGTTATTGTGTGATGACCACATTGATAAAACCGCCAGCGCGCTTTTCTGCGTCGCTCAGCGCTTCGTTTGCCTGATCCAGCGTGTACGTGTGGTTTTCGAAAACCGATACGTCGAGCGTACCTGCTTCGATCATGTTCACCAGATCCTGGCCTTCACCAACGGTGAACCACAGCGAACCGATGACCGACAGGGCCGAGCACATCATTTCGTGCATGTTGATCGGCACTTCATTGATCTGTGCGCCGATTTCCACCAGGCGACCGCCACGACGCAGGCAACCCAATGCGTCTTTCGTCACCTGCATGTTGGTCGGACTCGGAGCGATTGCGTCCACCACTGCGTCAACACCAACGCCGCGCGTCTGTTCCTTGGCCCATGCCGCCATGTCGCCCGAACCGGATACGAATGTGGAGATTCGCCGGGGATCGATCGCCTTTACACGAGCCAGCGTTTCTTCGTTGCGGGCAACGACCATGATTTTGGCTGCGCCCATGGCACGTGCGATCAGCGTGGCGCCCAGACCCAGCGTACCCGTGCCGCCGATGATAAGAACGTTCTTGAAGGCAGCAACACCGGCTTTCCGCAGACCCGCGTATGCCGTGCCCAGGTAGCCGAAACGTGCGCCGGTTTCGAAGCTAACTTCATTGCCAAGCTTCACCAGACCATCTGCCGGTGCCGTAGCGTACTGACTGAACCCACCATACGGGTACTGTTCGTAGACCTTCTTCGACTTCGGACCGAAGCCAAAGTAGCCCTGGAACGTATAGGCTTCGCAAAAAATGCTTTCGCCAACGCGACATGCGTGGCACGAACCGCACGAGCGACCCGGATTGATGTATACGCGATCACCTACCTTGAGACCGGTCACTGCGTCACCGACTTCCGCCACGATGCCTGCTGCGTCCAGACCGAAGATTGCCGGAAGATCGGGCAACGTCAAATATGCCTTGTCGTTCGCATAGTTGCTGATGACGTTGCGCAGATTCGGAACCACACCCGACGCTTTCAGCTGAACGATCACATCCGTGGGACGCTGGAGTCTCGGATACGGAATGGTCTCGATTTTGAACTTGCCCGAGGCGTCGTGAACACGCGCAGCTCGCATCGTTTGATTGTTGCTCAACTCTGTGTCTCCTTTAAATGGTTCCCGACGCTCTGTGCGCCAGGAACTTTCATTACGGGTTTCCCGATCCAGATCAGAACGAGTGGATAAGGCCGAGACTGAAGGCCGCCTGGCGGCCACCCGACGCAGGACCCGCAGCCATCAGAATCCATGCGGGTCCACCGGACGACTGCTGGAATGCCAGCGTCGAGAACAGGCTCGTGCGCTTCGACAGCAGGTAGACAACCGAGAGGGTTTCCTGATTCACGTGTTGCTCGTTCAACACATGGTTGCCCTTCTGGTACTGGTACGAGAAGTGCGCATGCAGCGGAGTGGACAATGCGTATGTCACGTCCGCTTCATACACGCCAATACGCGCACCGTTCTGCGTATTAGCCGTATTCGTGTACAGGGCAGCAAATTCAGCGGCACCCAGCATCCACGATGCGCCGACACCGTAGTTCCGAATGCCGTCGTTGCCATTGTTCAGTTCCGGGTACTTGATGTACGTATAGGCACCGTTCAGCGAAAAGCCGCCATTGCGGTAGTTGACGCCAAAGCTTTGCGCCGAGTTCGAACCGAAGTTACCCGCGACACCGCCGAAGCTGTACAGGCCTCCAAAGGAGAAACCGTTGTACGTCGGGCTCTTGTACTTGATGGAATTCGGCACCGCCGAGCCCAAAAGACGGTCGAAGTCGAACGAGCCGTTGCCCGGAATCCGCGGACTGTTCAATTCGAACGAACTCTGACGCAGATTCATCGCGTTGATGATCGGGAATGCAGGACCCCAGCGTTCTGGAACCAGCGAATCGAACATAAAGTCGATCTGATTACCGGCCGTCAGCGTACCCCACTTTTCGTCCTGAAGACCAACGTAGGCCGTATGGCCAAACAGACCGTTGATCATCGCACCGTTGTTCATATTGAACTGACCTTCGAGCTTGAAGATCGCTTTGGTGCCGGCGCCCAGATCTTCGCTGCCTACGAAACCGAACAGATCAGGCGCCTGACTATCCGGATCGATGGACAGCAATTTCTTGCCACCGACATTCGAGGTGTACATGACACCCGAATCGATAAGACCGTAGATCTGAACGGATTGTGCATTGGCATTCGCTGCGACTACCGCACCGATAAGCAATGCACATTGTTTGATTTTCATTACCCACTTCTCCTCACCCATCAGCGCCCGGCTTTTGCTGCGGCACTACGTTTTACGCTATGTCCGTTGGGACTGCGATGTATGACTCCCTCTTCTATGGAGGGAGCCGCTTTCAGAAGTGAAGCCTGAGCGTCACCGTTATTAGTTTCTCGCTTTGAGCAAATCTAAAACCACGTCAACGATCCTGTCCTTTTGACCGCCGACCATACGACGCTTGCCCAGCTCGAACGGAATATCGACCGTGTTCAAGCCGTACTTTTCAGCCGCAACTTCCGAGTCACGCAGGAACGACGAATAGACGCCTGTGTAACCCAGAGTAAGGGTCTCGCGGTCTACCCGCACCGGATGTTGTAGTGATCGGGTGCAAACACGACTACCAGCTCAGGATCGAAGGCACGAACACGTTCCTGCGAGACCGCATTGACCCTGGAAACTTCGGCAACCACTTCGGGCTTAGGATCGAAGTAGCCATGCAAAGGCATATGGAAAAGGCACTCAAGAATAGCTGGGATACCTGAGCCTTAAACGCGTTTGAACGTTAGACGCGCAACGCGAGCTTCCGACGTACCTGCTTCCAGCTTGTGGGTGGTCAACGACAACTGATCGCCGTTCAGTTTTGCACAGCGCTTTTGCTCGCCGCCGACCCAGTTCGGAAACAGGCAATGCTTGACCTTGCGCATCACTACGATGCCATCGACTGACCAGTCATCTGTGATCGTGAGATCGACAAATGGCTGATCCTTATCGTTCTTCATTGGGAGTGTCCTTGCTACTAACTAGCGGGATTCACAACTTACAGACCAAGCTCACTTCGATCACGCGTAAGCGTATCGATCACGGCGTACAGAATCTTTTCAGCGCAGGGCATGAGATCGGGCACATAGGTGGCACCCATACCACCCAATCCTTCAGCGACCGGCATCGGAGCGCCAGTAGCAGGCCACGGCCAACCGATACGCGCAGTCGGCACGCCGTAGCGGCGAAGGGCTGCGCCATCGGTCTGACCAGCCAGATAATCAGGCGTACCGTGCGGACGACCCTCGATATGCTCCCAACCGCGCTTAGCCGACTGAATGATCCAGTTGTCCGGATCAGTTGTGCCGCCTGGGACCGAGCCGTACATTTCCCAATCGAGTTCGATTTCGGGCTGACGAGCTTTCAGATCGGCAATGAACGCTGCGAACTGCGCCTTGACGTCAGCGGGGCTAACTCGAGGATTCACGCGTACGTCAAAAAAGATATCGGTTACAGCCGAAGGGAATGCGGGCCTTTCCATCTGGCCGCCGCGAACCCCTGCAATCCAGCCATGGGGGGCGACAACGCCCGATGTATTGCGCTTCGTGTACTCGGGGAGCCAGGCCTGCAATTCCTGAATCACCGTAGCTGCGGGAACCACGGACGAGCGGAAGCCCGGAACATCATGTGGAATACCTGCGTAGCCCATGGTGCCGCGCACGCGAATCTTGAACCAGGCCATACCAGGCTCTTCGTGGTAGACCCAATTCCACGGCTTCATGATGATTGCGAAATCGGGATACATGCCACGATTCAGCAATCCCAGCACGCCATTGGACATACCCGAATGGCGCTCTTTGATATCGACGGGCATGCCGCCGTCGGCCATACCCAGCAGGAGATTGCCCTTCAACGGGATACCTGCTTCGATCAGCGCCGTGCACACCTCGGTATGCGTAGCAATCATGCCCTTGGGATTCGAAGCCCCGAGGCCAAATACCCAGTCATCGACTTGCTGTGCGTAGGGCTGCACATCCGCCTCCTGCCCCTCGCCCGAAAGAATCTCTTCCTCTTTGGTGCGATCCAGGTGCGTGTCGAGCGGTGCATAGAGCAGCAACGATGCCCCGTCACCCGAACCACGATATTCCCCCATCACCGACCGACTGATCGGAGACAGATCGTGGGTCCTCGTTTCCAGGCCGATTATTCTCATGTGCTGCTGCATGTAATCCGCAGCATCGCGCGTCGCCCCTGTAGGGCTATGGATGTTCGTCAGTTCGAACAGCAGTTGTTGCAGACGTTTCGGGTTCAGATTGGCTTTCGCTTTTTCATACCATTCGTTCTGCTGGGCCGAAAACGGCACCTGTTTCGTAGGATTGAATTCCATGTCCGCTCCTTCAGTTCGACGCAACAAACTGCTCTGCGAAAATCAATTCCGGTTTCACTCCCAGCTCGATCAATCGCGTAGTTGCTGTGTCGATCATTGGCTGGGGGCCGCACAGGTAGGCGACTGTGTTGGGGTCCGTGACGTCCCCTTCCCTGAGTGCCGAGACCGGTGAACCTTGATGCAGGTCTTCGGTGGCGTTGCGATCAACGCAGATGCGGGTCTTCAGCGTGGGCAACCAATGCTGCCGCAACTCGATGTCCTCCAGAGCGAAAAGAGCTTCCGGAACCGCACAGCCGAAACTGAGCAGCATCGGCGGCTTTCTACCCCCTGCCTGCCGGAGACTATCGATCATGGACAGGATGGGGGCCAGTCCCGTACCGCCAGCAACGAAGATGTGCGGGCTACGCTTGTGTTCTTCGCGAAGAAAGAATGCGCCGTACGGACCCTTCAGCTTCAGCACTTGGTCAACCTGTGCCTGATTTTCGAGGAACGTGGACATCGCGCCGTCAGGCAGCAGACGGACCAGGAATTCCATCTTCGGCAGCGTCAGCGACGTAGATGACGGCGAGTACGAACGAAGAACGCCCACGCCCGGCACCGCGATCTGCATGAATTGACCGGGGCGGAATTCAAGCCAATTGCCTTCGGCTAGTTCCACCGTCAGCCGCATGACGTTCGAACCAATGCGCTCGATGGAGTCGATAAAGACGCTGACCTCTTGTGCAACGCTCGATCCCACTTCGCTACCGTATGCGACATTGAACGTGCAATCGGATTCGGCCTTGGTAACGCACAGCAGACGATTGCCTTCCGCGAACTCCGAAGCCAGCAACGTCGAACTCGCACCGGGAATGTTCACGGCCTCGCCTTTTGCGAGCTTGCACGTACAGGAAGCGCAGGCACCGGCCCGGCATTGATACAGCACAGGCACTTCGGCCCTGATAGCAGCATCGAGAATGTTTTCACCGGATTCAGCGGCAAAGGTATGGCTGACACCATCAGCGAAATTAACGGTGATCTGGTGGGCTTGGGTCATGACTTAATCCAGAAGTAAAACGTATTCGATATCAATCAAGCCAATCCAGGCGGGACCTGACGATGCCAATCACTGTGGCTCTGCAGTACCATGCCGACCATACAGAGGAGGTCGTCCTGATACTTGCGGCCGATGAGTTGCCCGCCGATGGGCAATCCCTTGTCTGTGAATCCGATGGGTACCGACAATGCCGGATGACCCGAAGCGTTGAACGGCGATGTAAACTGAATCAGCCGCCGATTAGCTTCGGGGTCCGAAGCAAGACCCGCCAACTGTTCGTATGTCGGAGCCGCATACGGCTGCACCGGAGCCAATACAATGTCGACCTCTGCGAATACAGCGTCCATCTCGCGCGTGAACTGTTGAGCTTCACGAATAATCCGCTCGTAGTCCACGGCTTTGAGTTCGCGTCCCTGATCAATCAAACGGGATAGTGCGGGACCGTACTCACCGGCTTTGCTGGGGTATGTCGCTTCATGAGCAACAGCCGTTTGAACCCCGCAATGAAGCTCCCAGTCGGAACTGGTATTGCGTGTATCCGGAACCTTGATGCTCTTGATCGTTCCACCTGCTTCGGCGAGGATTACCTTGACCTGTTGAATTGCACACTGAATCACTGGATCGACGCCATCCGAAATCCACGATTCATCCATGCCAATTCGCAATCCCTTAAAGCCTTTCAGGAAATCGGCGAATCGTTTTTCGTCAATGGTGGCGAGCAACCGTTGTGTATCGTGTCCGCCGATAACTGCAAGAAGAAGAAGCACATCTCGGGCAGAGCGAGCCATGGGACCCACGTGGTCCAGCGACGCAGCCAGCTCCATCGCGCCTTTACGACTGATAGTTCCGTAGCTGGTCTTTAATCCAGTCAGATTGTTAGCTGCACTAGGGAAGCGCACCGAACCACCTGTGTCCGACCCGATCGTGCCATAGCACAACCGGGCCGCAGTAGCGACGCCGCAACCCGAGGATGAAGCGCCGCACCAGTGCGCAGCACCCCACGGATTAACCGGGTCAGGGATTGTCGGATGGTGGATGGCGAATGCGCCTTCCGTCATTTGAAGCTTACCCAGCATGACCGATCCTGCATCCTGCAGGCGTTGCACAACCGTCGCGTTCTCCGCAGGTACGCGCTGTGCATGAACCGGCATACCGCCTGCGCTAACTACGCCCTGGGTATCGAACAAGTCTTTAACTGCGAGCGGAATACCGTGCAAGGGACTTCTGACGTCCCCGGCTTGCATCTCTTTCGCCGCCTGCTCCGCTTGCTGCATCGCTAATTCCGGAGTCACGCGTGCATAGCTTCGCAAATCCGTATCCAGCGCATCTATGCGGGCGAGTTGTGCCTTCGTAACGTCGATCGGGCTGACTTCGCCTTTGCGAATCAGCAACGACAGATCATAGATTTCGAGGTTATGCAGATCGCTTGGAAGGCTGCTCATAACGGACTAGAAGGCTGAGGATAGTTAATTTAGGTCGAGGCCCAGACGCACACCGAAACGAGAATGAAGACCGGGGGGAGCAAACGTGATCTCCATCCTCATGACTGAGCGTCAGGGGTACTGTGGGGAACCGCTTTGTCTGGGGTTCGACAGCCGAACCCCAGTCAATAAAGGTTTAGAACCAAACCTGATCCACGAAGTAGGCGGGGCGCTTGCCGTCAGCCGTGTCTTTGAAGCGTGTGCTGTGGGTCTTCACTGCTCCGAACGTGCCCTTGCCCGGTTTCGCGATCCCACGATTGTGGCGCGAGGCCAGCTTGCGCCACGTGACGGGCGAAATATCGGTCGAGACCAGCTGTTCGTCGTCCCAGCCCGTGCCGTCGGCGTAGAAGTGCTGCATTGCTTCGCGAGCGTAGAGATCGCAATCGTTGAACCCGTGCAAGCAGAGTTCCTTGTAAACGCGGTCGAAACGGTACTTGAACTTTTTGCGATCTTCCTCGGTCGGGCAGATGCGGACCAGTACTTCCCAATACTCGTGCGTGTCGTCCGTGATCGGAACGTACCACTCGTACTGAACGACATGCTCTTCCGGCCAGTTTTCGACCATGAGAACGCCCGGCAAAACCACCGACGTACGGTAGAAGCGGCCGTTCAGGTTGTCTATTTTGAGGCCTAGGTCCTTGTTCTCCAGGACAGGCTGCCACTTGTCAGTGAACAGCCATTGCATCATGCCCTTCGGCCCCGTTTCGTCCTCAACGACTTGAATGCAGTCGTCCGAGACCGGCAGGATGCCCAGCGGGAGCACCCAGTCATTCACGTGGATAATCGAGTTATCCTTGTGAACCAGGATGTGTGCGTTGTCGAAACCGTTTTCGCACGCGATACGCCAGTTGCCGAATCCTGTACGGTGCATACCGTGCGCTACTGCACCCTCGTCGAGGATCGACGGGGCCGCGGGCCACAGGGGGTGGGGAAAACGCTCACTGTTTTCCGGGAAACGGAATGGGAGGTCGTCCGACAGCGGCGGAACGTCTTCGAGCGGGAAGTCGTCTTCACGCACGAATACGAAGATCATGCCCGCGACTTCTTCAACCGGATACGTCGTGATGCCGGTCGTGCCGATCAGCTTGTCTTGCGGGTTGGCGACGATGGTACTGAGCTTGCCGTCGTCCAGATTGAACGTGAAGCCGTGGTACCAGCACGTGATCGTTTCCTTATTGAAACACATCGGCTTTTCGGACAGGCGAATGCCGCGGTGCACGCACTGATCCTTGACGGCGAAAACCTTGCCGTTGACGCGACGCAGCGCGATCGGGACGCCTGCGATTTGAACGCCCTTCACACTCGGGATGATATCTTCGTCACCGCCTTCGCCATCGACAACTTCCACGAGTTCCTTGCTGAACATCGCCGGGTACCAGTGGTTGATGAAGCCCCATGCTGCGTCTTTGTAGGGCTGATACTGCGATTGCGACTTTGCGTCGTTGTAACGAGTGTCGCTAATCGAATGCTGAGCAACGCGACGGCGAACAACCGGCTGATCGGACATCTATGTGTCTCCTGGATAACGAGGGGAACGTGACTTGAAAACGCTTCATTACCGGTACGGTTTCGCACCGAATCTCCTGCGGACCCGGTGAAGAGTAACCGCAAGGAAATACTATTCCCTCAGCCAGACACAGACACTCCAATGACTACGCGATCTATCCCGTCCATGCATTCAAAATAGGTTCTAGGGTTTATCCTTAGAAGAAAAACGGCGCTCGTGAGAGGGGTTGTTGCGCAAATAGAACGCAAGGGCAAAGTGAGCACCCTGTTTTCGATCCCAAGCGACATGGACTGACTGCGGGTGCTGGCGCGGGTGCGCGAGCGCCTTCATGCCCCTGAGCACGCCCGTGCGATCGTTACTTCAGTCGCCTGCGAAACGCGTCTAAGTCAACCGCAATTCAACCCGGTCGGCCAGGTCGACGGTCGCGGAGAAACGAGACGATGCAAGGAATAGGATATAAAGGCGGACGGCGGTGCGATGATGACCGACAAGCCAATGGTGCAGCGGTAGTCAGCCCGCTTAACAGCATGACCCGGGGAATTGTCGGCGACAGTGGTGAGCGGAACGAGCCGATCGAGTCGATATCGATGCTTCCCACGGCATTGCCGTCCCCCCACGATGATCCGACAGGCGATGTGCAAGCGCGAAGGCAGTCCCGAGGCAGTTCCGAATGCAGCGGGGATCGATATTGGCGGCTCCAGTCGCTCGGTTAATCGACCTAGCGGGCCAGTGTTTCACCCGGACTCTCGCCGAACCAACGTTTGTAGTCAGTGGTGAAGTGCCCTAGATGAGCGAACCCCCACTGGTACGCTACTGCTGTAACTGTTGTGTTCTTAGGATCGCACTTCAACAACTGCTCCCGCACCCGATTGAGTCTGATGCTCTTTAACAGGTGCATGGGTGACGTGTTTCGATACTTGCGGAATCCTGTGTATAACGAACTGGTACTCACTCCTACGTGCTCCGCAATGCTCCCTACCGTAATCGGCTCATGAGCGCGCTCTTCGATGAACAGCTCTGCTTTCCTAATAAAAGCCGGGGTGACCGAACGCGAGCGATCCTGATTAAGTGCCGAGCTGTGATTGCTTGCCTGACTGACGAGCAATAGCGAGCCAATCATGTGCTCGATTTGTGCCGCCAACAAAGGCGATGGCGATTGAGTACCATCCACGTAATCGAACAACCATTGCATGGTGGAAGCCCACCGCCTGCCGGCTGCGGAATCCAGCGGCATAGCAGTTTCAAATTCCACCTTGGTCTGCGCACCGTTACCGAGATGCTGCCCACACAGACGTTCCACCAGATCGCGATCAATGCGGAGAATCAGTTTTTCAGTACCCGTCCCGTGATTGATTTCGTGTTGTTGCCTGGCGTTAAGTATCGTACCGACCGTGGGCGACGAGTTGATAGTCTCGTTGCCATGGATGATGCGCTCACCGCCACTTAGCGGCACCTGAACCAGATAAAAATCATCGAACGTATCAGGTCGGATTGTGACTTCGCCACCGTAACTCATTCGTCCGATGCCGATGGAGCCATACTTCCGATACAGCAGGCGTGCATTGAGTTCATTTCGAACATCAATGTTTCGAAGTTCGTTTTCGCAAAACGTACGCGCTCCCCACTGTCGGGCTTGCTCTATGTCACGCGTCTGAAACAGCTCAGCATCAGATGAGGGGTTGGATTCGTCATTAGATTCAGCTTGCAACTCGACGCCTCCTTTTGTGTCATCTACTTTATAAGTTGGAAATGTTGAACCAAGGACTTCGGCTGAATTGTTTACCAATATTGCGTTCCGAGCAACAATTCAAAAAAACGCGTTTCCATTTCGACAGGGCGGACTAGCCATGATCCATTGCACTGGTCGAATTCAGCTGCTGACGCAATGCGAACTTTTGAATTTCGTCAGTCGAAGTCCTGGGCAACTCACAGGAGCGCACCGCAGCCATGGTCAGGCTCGTCATTGATCCCGCAAACCGCGGATTCCGCTATACGTTTAGGTTTCCTACTGACGGACCCGAAAAAATCACATGGGCTGGCCGGCCAGCCCGATCAGATGCTCATCCCGCCGTCAACCGAGAGCGTCGCTCCCGTGACGTAGGCTGCCTGATCCGCGAGCAGCCACACCACCGCATCCGCCACTTCAACGGGTTGTCCAAGGCGCCGCATCGGGATGATCTCGTCCAGCAGGTGAACGTCGCCGCCAGTCACGCGCATGTAATTGGGCGTCTCGGTCGCCCCCGGGCAGACCGCATTGACGCGAATGTTCTTCTGCGCGTACTCCTTCGCGACCGCGCGGGTGAGGCCGACGACCGCATGCTTGCTCGCAACGTAGTGGGCAATCCCGTCAATTCCGCGCAACCCGAAGATCGACGCGTTATTGACGATCGATCCACCGCCGGCGCGCAGCATCGCCTCCACCTGATACTTGACGCCGTAGTAAACCCCTTTGAAATTCAGGTCGATCACCCATTCAGACTCCTCGACCGAGGTCTGATCGATCGGCTTGAAGTCGGCATGTCCCCCCGCGTTGTTGAACGCGAAATCGAGGCGTCCGAAGCGGGATTCCACGAACGCGACGAGTTCCTGGTTATCTTTCTGGCGCGATACGTCCGCTGCCATCACCTCGGCCTTCCCGCCGAAATCGGCGATTTCTTTCTTCACACTGACCAGCTTGTCCTCCCCGCGCCCCGCCAGTACCACGGTCGCGCCTTGCCGCGCCAGCGCAACCGCCGCAGCGCGTCCCATCCCCGAACCAGCGCCTGTTACGAGGCCAACCTTGTTCGCCATTTGCATCAATAACTCCTTACATTTCGGTCCACGTGCCGAGTTCGCTGCAAAGCGTAACTATTCAATTTTTGCAAACAACTCCATCGGGCGCGGTCTTTATCCCAGGAGTGCAAAGAAATGTGTGAAACGGCGAAATCCTTACGCCACCATCACGCCCCGACCCATCGCCAGCCTGCCCGGCACCGGTGAACTCGCCGTGTTGTGCGACGCTGGCAGACCGGACCGTGCGGACTACGCGCCGACGCCCACGTTGGAAAGTGGTCCCGTGTTTTGACGCAGCCAGTGCGCGTGTGATCGACGGCTTATTTGCCGCGTGGCCCGCCCTCACCGGGAAACGTGCGCTGATCGCAACGGGCCAGCGCGCCTGCGCAATGGCAAATACCGGATCGCGGCGACTCATCGGCACAGGCGTATTTGCGTGTAGCCCTGCGATGCGTCCCAGATACGAGACGTTGTCAAGCGCGTGCGCTTCTCGCTCAATACATCCCGAGATTGCGCTGCAACGCCGCCGCAAAGTGCGCCGTGACGGCAGCTTCGGCGGCATCCGGATCACGCACCCTGCAAGCCTCGAGAATCGCGAGGTGTTCCTTGAGCGTGCGCAGTACTAGCGGCGCAGTGAGCTTGCGTTCGAGACGCAACAGTTTCAGGTAATTGTGCATGCGCCGGTAACTGTTCTCGACGAGCGGATTGCCGAGCGACGTGATGACCGCATGATGCAGCGAGGTTTCGAGCGCTTCGACTTCGGTGAGGTGCCGCGCATTGAGACCTTGCTTCTCGATCGCGGACACCAGCGCGAGATGTCGCTTTTCGAGTGAACGAATCGACTCTTCTTCCGCGGTCTCGGCGAACACGCGGATCGCCGCGCGCTCGATGATGCTGCGGAACTGATACGTTGCCCGAGTGAGTTCGAGCCCCGGCTTGATGAACTGAATGCCCGAGCGCGGGTGAATTGTCAGTACCCCTTCCGCTTCGAGCACGCGCAATGCGTCACGCAGCGGCGCTACGGGTATACCCAGAAGCTGGACGAGTTCCTTCTGCGAAACGAATGCACCGGCAGGCAGTTTGCGCTCGAACAACCCCTCGAGAATCCGCTCGTACGCTATGTCGCTGAGCCGCGCGCCGCCGCTTGCAGTCTCGGTGTCCGGCGAACTTTCCACGGCTGTTTCAGCGGATGCCGGCTCGGCGAGCGCATCTTTTCTCGTTCTACCCACTTGTGATCTCCGATCGTAACGACTAGCATGATATATCAATTACGCCATCTGATCTATCAGGGCACTCCGTCATGCGTATCGTTGACTTCCGTATTACGCGGTTCCAGTTTGCCCGAGATCGGGTAATCGGCGATAGCCAGGTCCGGGCCGACGATGCTCACGTCGTGGCGCTCGAGCTGATCGGTGAGAACGGGCTCACGGGCCTGGGCTTTGCGCAGTCATTGTTCGTGCCGTTGCCGCCCGAAGCGGAAATCGAGCGCATTTTCCGCTTTGAAGTCTGGCCCACGCTGGAAGGAGAGCGGCCGCTCGCACTGGTGCATCGTGTAGCGCGTCCGCGCGGCGGCAACCACCGCGCGTTGACGTTGCCTTTCCATGAAGCAATCCAGGTCGCGCTATGGGACCTGGCCGCGAAGCAGGCTGGCATGCCGCTTTGGCAGATGCTCGGTGCGCGGCGCGACCGGATCAAGGCGTACGCGAGCGGGCTCGACTTTCATCTGAGCGACACCGACTTCGCCGAACTTTTTGGACGTGCCGACGCACTAGGCTACACCGCGTTCAAGATCAAGGTCGGGCACCCGGACTTCGAGCGCGACCTTCATCGCCTCGACTTGCTCAAGAAGCTCGTGCGGGCCGACGCACAGGTCATGATCGATGCGAACGAAGCGTGGTCGCCCAAGGAAGCCGTCGTGAAACTCGAACGCATCCGCGACGCCGGGCACGCCTTGCTCTGGGTCGAGGATCCGACGTTGCGCAACGATTTCGAAGGCCTGCGGCACATCCGGCACAACGCCACGTGGACCGCGCTGAATACGGGTGAGTATCTCGACGCGAGTGGCAAGCGTGCATTGATGGAGGCCGGCGCCGTCGACATCCTCAACGTGCACGGGCAGGTGACGGATGTCATGCGCGTGGGCTGGCTCGCCGCCGACCTCGGTGTGCCGGTCAGCATGGGCAATACCTTCCTCGAAGTGGGCGTGCACTGCGCATGCGCGCTGCCCGACGTCGAATGGCTTGAATACTCGTTCCAGAACTTCGACGCGCTGGTCGAAGAGCCGATCGCCATTGTCGACGGCATTGCGATGGCACCCGATCGTCCCGGACACGGGCTCGAACTCAGCGAATATGCGCGCCGCGAACTACGGCGGCCTGATGTGCTTGACCGCAGCGAGCTTGGCGCGCCACCGCTCTCGAAACCGGCGGCCGTATCGACGGCCGGCTAGGCATGGATTTCAGATAAAAACCATTGGAGACAGCTGTGCGAAGCCCATTCATCTCACGCATCGCGGTGTGTCTTGCCGGACTCACATTTTTCGCCGCCGCCACGGCGCAGACCCTGACGGTCTGGGACTGGAAGTCGAGCGATCCCGTTACGTCGACGTATTTCCAGAAGGTCAAGAAAGACTTTGAAGCCTCGCATCCGGGCGTCACGGTGAAGTTCGTCGGCCAGCCGATCGAGCAGTACTACACGATCCTGGGCACCTCGCTGTCGGCTAACGCCGGGCCCGACGTGTTCCTGATGAACGGCGGCGCGCAGGCACGTGCCCGGATGTCGGACCTCGTCGATCTCAGCGGGCTCGACAAAGGCACGCTCGGGGTGAAGGAGTTTCAGGACGCAAGCGGCAAGACCTATGCATTGCCGCTGACGCTTCAGGGGTTTGTCGTGTATTACAACAAGGCCCTCTACACGCAGGTCGGACTCGATCCGAACAAGCCGCCGAAGAACTGGGACGATCTCAAGCGCGTTTGCGCGGCCTTCAAGGCCAAGGGCGGCAAGATTCCGTGCATTGCGCTCGGCAACAAGGAAGGCTACGGTGCCGAGTTCTTCTTCTCCTCGCTGGCCGCGACATCGATGACACCCGACGAACAGGCGCAATTCGCGGCGGGCAAGCTCAAGTGGTCGAGCCCGCAGGTCAAGGGAATTCTCCAGGCGTGGGTCGATACGCAAAAGGATGGCTGGTATCCGAAGGGCGCGAACTCGACGACGAAGTTCATGGATGAATACGAGCAATTCATGCGCGGCGATGCGGGCAACACGATCGGCCTGATTTCCGATGTCGCGCACTGGAAGCAGTTCGAGAATTTCCTCACGCCCGAAAAGCTCGGTGTCTACAAGATGCCGTCGCCAACCGTTGCGGCCGGCAATCCGCCCGACAATCCCCGTGTGCCCGTGTCCGGCGGTATCGGCTACGGCGTGAACAAGGCGTCGAAGAATGTCGCGCTGGCCAGGCAACTCGTGCAAGAGCTGGCGAGCCCGGCGGCCCTGCAGGTCTTCGCCAACGATGCGGGCGCGCTGCCGGCGAACAGCAGTGTCGACCTCGCTTCGTTCAAGGGCCCGACCGTCAAGATCATTCTCGGATGGCTCAAGGACTCCGCCGTGACGACGACGCTCCTCGGCGCATCGGCGGCTGAGATGGAAGAGTGGCACCGTCAGAGCCAGCTGCTCCTTAATGGCGATACGACGGTCGACAAGGCCGCTGCGCGTATGGATGAAGTCCAGGCGTCGGCAAAGCGGTGATGTGTATAGTGAGGCGAACCGGGCCAGCCGCTGGTGATTGGTGGCACTCGAAGGCACGTTGAAATACGACCCAGACATGTCGAAATCTTCCGCATCTGTGACGAGCGGCGCGGCGCCCGCATCCAGGGCGTCGCCTGCCGTGGCCAGGCCGGGCGGTGACCGTTCGGAGCAGCGCATGGCGTTCGTGCTGTTGCTTCCCGCTTTGCTGCTCGTCATCGTCTTCCGCATCTTTCCGCTCGGATGGGGCGCAGTGCTGTCGTTCCTCGGCGTGACGCCTTCGGGTGCGGTCGGCTTTGTCGGTGTGTCGAACTACGTCGCGCTCGCGCACGATCCGTCGTTCCGCGATTCCATGGTCAACACACTGATCCTGCTCGCCACGCTGCCAATCTGGGTCATGCTGCCGATGGTGCTGGCGATCCTGATTCATCAGGGTGTGCCGGGCGGCAAGGTGTTTCGTGCGGTCTATTTCTTCCCTGCCGTGTTGTCGAGCGTGATCATCGGCTCGATCTTCAATGTGGTCCTGCGATACGACGGCAACCTCAATGCGATGCTCGATACGTTCGGCATCGATGCGGTCGACTGGCTTGGCAACGGTTCGACCGCACTCATGAGCCTGATCGGCGTGCAGATGTGGTCGACCTTCGGCATGGGCGTGCTGATCTTCTTGGCGGGCCTGTCGACGGTGCCCGACGAAATGATCGAAGCCGCGCGGCTTGACGGCGCCAATTTCTGGCAGACGTGGATCTACATCATCATCCCGACGCTGCGGCCGATCATCGAATTCGTGGCCGTCGTCACGACGGTCGGCGTGCTGACGTCGATGTTCGGACTCATCTACGTGCTGACCGATGGGGGTCCCGGCACATCGACGACCTTGCCGGAATTCCTGATCTGGATCGAGCAGGGCAAGATGAATCGCCCATCGTATGCGGCGGCGATCTCCGTGGTGCTATTTGCGCTGATGGGTGGCATTGCATGGCTGCAGATCCGGATCATGACCCGTAACGCGAACCTCTGAGGCTCATGGCATGGCGATCACCGTAAAGCAGGACCGGCGAGTGCTCTGGACGCTGTCCGTTCCGATGGCCGTGCTCGCCGTGTCGTGCGTCTATCCGCTGGCGTTTGCGCTCAACAACGCGTTCAAGTCGACGCGTGACTATATCCTTGACCGTTTCGGCATCGCGGCTCATCCGACGTTCGAGAACTTCATTCAAGCCTGCGTGCAGGCCAATCTTGGCGAGTACTACGTCAACTCGATACTCGTGACGGTGGGTGCGGTCGCGTGCTTGCTGGTCGTTTCATCGCTCGCGGGCTTCACGTTCGCATTTCTGCGGTTCCCGTATCGCAAGCTGATTTTCGTGGTCATCCTCGCGTCGCTGATGATTCCGGTGCAGGTGGTGCTCGTGCCGTTCTATCAGACGATTATTGCCTTGGGTCTGTTGAATACACGCGTGGGCCTGATCATTTCCTATACGGCCTTCTTTCTTCCTTTCAGCGTGTATCTGATGACCGCGTTTTATTCGAGCGTGCCGCGTGACCTGCTCGAAGCCGCGCGGATCGATGGCGCGAGCATTCTGCAAGCATGGTGGTACGTGATGCTGCCGATGGGCAAGCCTGCGCTCGTCACGCTCGGGATTCTGAACACGCTGTATTGCTGGAACGACGTATTGATTTCGCTCCTCGTGCTTCAGGACAAGCGCACGTTGATGGTCGGTATCGCCGCACTGCGCGGCGAATATACGACGAATGTGCCGCTGTTGTGCGCGGGTCTTGTGCTGGCCGCGGCGCCGATCGTCGTGCTTTACGTCGTGTTTCAGCGGCGCATCGTGTCCGGCATCGCCGTGGGTGCGGTAAAGGGGTAATTCAGCTCATCTACCACCCGAACCATCGCGTTGTACCCCTCGAGGTCGGGGTGGATGGCTTCGGCCGCGGTCGGGAATGCACGGGGACTCACGAGGCGGCGCTGCGCGGCCGCCTGCTGCACAAGCTGCGACAGGTGGCTGCGGTGTTGACGAAACGCCGCGAAGGTCCCGCCGTTTGCGAACTCAACCTGCGATCTCAAACGCCCGCACGCATACGCTTCCGATCCACCAACATGAGTAAAGTCGTGCGCATCTGTGTGGTGCTGACGATGGGTGTCCCGCGGCACCTTATGCCGCGGCGGCCACCGGGCCGGGAACGAGCGGGCGAGTCAGATCGCGTCCCACACGGCGCGCCAGATCGTTCACGCGCACGATCATCGCCGCGAACCAGCCGGACAGCCTGCCGCTCGAGAGCCATTCGTCCACCGGCGCCTGGCGGACCTCGTCGCAAAGCAGCTGTGCGAGGCGCTCTGTTTGCGCCGACTGACTATTGCGCAGCCGGACGCTCAAGCGCCGAACTTCATCGAGACGCGCTGCGAGCGAGCCGTGCCAGTCCGGACACTGGATCAGCAGTGACGCAATCTGCGCGGACGAAAGCGTGTCGCGATAGATCCGGCGATAAGCCTCGACACCTGAGACAGCGCGCAGCAGCGCGTAGGCGCGATGGTAGTCGAACGCAACGGCTGCAAGGACGTCGCCATGCGCTTCCAGCGTGCGCAGTATGTGGTCGGCGCCTTCGATGGCAGCGCCGAGGCGCAGAAAGTCGAGCCCTTCGTCTTGCACGGGCGCGGCGAGTTGGACGCCGCGCGCGAGATTCGATCGCGCCCTCACCCACTCGAAGAACGCAGACGGATCGTGTGCCTGCAAGCCATCGGCGATCAGGCGCTGCAAGTCGAGCCACGTGGTGTTGATTGTTTCCCACAGTTCTTCGGCGGCCCAACCGCGCACGGTCCGCGCGTTCTCGCGCGCGGCGCGCAGGCAACTGACGATTGATGCGGGATGGCTCGGGTCGGCCACCATGAAGGCGATGACCTCGGCGCTCGTGACGCCTTTGTGCGCGAGATGGTAGCGATCGACAACGCCCGCGCTTGCAAGGATCGCGAGCCAGCCGCGCGCGGCGCGCTCGCGGGCGTGGCGCTCCAGCGCCGTATCGTCGTTCGCATGCAGCGGCTGGATCAGCGAAAGCTGGTGCTGCGCTTCGAGCACGCGCGCGAGGTTTTCCGCGCGGCCGGTATGGCGGGTCATCCAGAACAGATGTTCGGCGGTGCGACTCAACATGAAGCCTCCGGTTCGACGTGACAGATGGTCGGGCGTGTCTGCGCGGTGGTCGGCGCTCACACAGTCAAGACCAGGAAGTACAGAAGCAGGCAAGAAGAACACACACAGACCAGGCACAGTAAAGCAGCGGCACGCTTGTCCTGCCAGCGGGACGCGATCGTCCGGCCACTCTAGCGTTCCAGCACCCAGGTGTCCTTGGTGCCGCCCCCCTGCGACGAGTTGACGACGAGCGAGCCTTCGCGCAACGCGACGCGCGTGAGACCGCCCGGTACCATACGCACGTCCTTGCCGGACAGTACGAACGGCCGCAGGTCGATGTGGCGCGGCGCAATGCCCGATTCCACCCACGTCGGGCAGGTGGAGAGCGAAAGGGTAGGCTGTGCGATGTATTTGTCAGGGTTGGCGACGAGTGCGAGGCGAAACGCCTCGATTTCGGCGGACGTGGAAGCCGGGCCGATCAGCATGCCGTAGCCCCCCGCGCCGTGCGTCTCTTTCACGACCAGTTCCGGCAGATGGTCGAGTACATACGCGAGATCGTCGGGCTTGCGGCAGATCCATGTCGGCACGTTGTTCAGGAGCGGCTCTTCGCCCAGATAGAAGCGCACCATTTCGGGTACATAGGGGTAGATCGACTTGTCATCGGCCACGCCTGTGCCCACTGCGTTGCAAAGCGTAACGTTGCCCTTGCGGTAGACGTTCATGAGGCCCGCCACGCCGAGCGTGGAGTCGGGCCGGAAGGTGAGCGGATCGAGGAAGTCGTCGTCCACGCGCCGGTAGATGACGTCCACGCGGTGCGGGCCCTGCGTGGTACGCATGTAGAGGTAATCGTTCTCGACAAACAGATCCTGGCCTTCGACGAGAACGATGCCCATCTGCTGCGCGAGGAACGCGTGTTCGAAGTACGCCGAGTTGTATATACCCGGCGTGAGCAGCACGACCGTCGGATTGTCCGCGCCCGCGGGCGCCGCCGAGCGCAGCGACTCGAGCAGCAGGTCGGGATAGTGCGCGACGGCCGCGACGCGGTTCCGTACGAACAGGTCGGGAAAAAGCCGCATCATCATTTTGCGGTTTTCGAGCATGTAAGAGACCCCGGACGGCACGCGCAGATTGTCTTCGAGCACGTAGAACTCGCCCTCTCCGGCGCGCACGACATCGATGCCGGCGATATGCGCGTAGGTATCGCGCGCAACGTTTACGCCCTGCATGACCGGACGGTACTGCGCGTTGGAGAAGATCTGGGCCGCGGGAACGATGCCGTGCTTGATGATCTCCTGCTTATGATAGATGTCATGGATGAAGCGGTTCAGCGCACTGACGCGCTGACGCAGGCCGCGCTCGAGCTTGCTCCACTCCTGCGCCTGAATAACGCGCGGAATGACGTCAAACGGAATCGTGCGTTCGGTACCGGCGCCCGTTTGGTCCTTTTCGCCATAGACCGCGAATGTGATACCCGAGCGCCGGAAAATCGCATCGACTTCCGCGCGCTTCTTCTGCGTCTGCTGCCCGGCCTCGCCGCTCATCCACTCGAAATACTCGCGGTAGTGTGCGCGCGGTTCGCCTGAGCGCATCAACGCCGCAGCGGTGGTGCCACGAGCGTCGAATTCCCCGCGCTCGAACATCTCGTTGAAGAATGTTTGCGTCATTTGGGTTCTTCCGTTCACCACTTTTATTCGCTGCTTTTGCCGCAGGGCTGTCCCGAGAGACCACGCCAAGGGGTCGCAGGTCCTGATTTTGATCGATGACGCTCGATGCCGACTGGCGTGTCCGGTTCAGGTGTTCGTGGCGCGTTGCGTCCGCCGGACTTGTCTCATCTGGAAACGTAGACGTATCGCGTGTCACCAAAAAGGTACAGCGCCAGCGTGCATGCCGTGTGGGCAAAGCTGTTAGCCGCGTGCCCAACCGGGAGGCGTATGAGCAACTTTGGTGCCAGTGCGCGCGCAGAGGCGTGGCGGCCAGAACGGACCGGTGGGCTCAGAGCGAGGCTCGGCCGTTGAAGACGCGTGATCCATTACGGGTGAAGCCAATGCACCATGTATGGGCGAATGAATTGATCTTTGTGGTGCATTCAGGAATATTTTGGTGCGTTGAAATGCGCCGTTCATGCACTGCAATGAGTCGCACACCCGATGTTAAACGTGCGTTTTGGCTGACAACAGAGAAGCCCGATCTGTGAGCGCGATTAAGGAAGGTGTTCTAGCGAGGAAACATTAAGCAATGCGGAATACGTGTGAATTTCCCCTTTCTCAATTGGGCATGCTGGTCCAAACGGCAGACAAATTCTCGGTGAGCCCGGTGAAATGATGCCACGCGTCAAAACGCTGAGCGAGTTGTTTGCGATAGAGAGAAGCGCGTAGCGAATGTCGTTTGAGTGCGAAGTGCTGCCGCATCGCTCCGAAGCTTGAGAGAGAAACACCAGGGTGCGCTTTGGATCGCGAAACCCGCGCCAGCGCCGCTCGCGTTCACGAGTAGATTGATGGCTATTTTCCGCGCGGTTGTTCGCGCGGACCGCAGCTTTGACGAATAAGTGCTTGACGTTTGCCAGCTGAGGGCACCCAGTTCACAGCGCGAGCCTTCACCGAGGCTATGCCGGGCCGAGGCATTCGGCTGTCGATGGATGGCAAAGGCGCCTGGCGCGACAACGTATTCGTCGAGCGCGTGTGGCGCAGCATCAAGTACGAAGAGATTTATTATGGCGCCGCCTATAGCAGCGGCGGTGCTATCTATATGACTGCGAGTGGAAAGCGCCACGAAATGGCAAGCCCCGTTCTCGCGCGGATGCATGAATCAGGCGTCGGCGCAGAACTGCTCATAGAGCACCGCCATCACCGCGAGTGCCTGGGAGCTTGCTACCGAGTAGAAGATGTTCTTGCTCGCGCGGCGCGCGCTGACCAAACCGTTTTCGCGAAGGACGGCCAGTTGCTGCGACAGAGTGGGCTGGCGAATGCCGAGCTGCTCCTCCAGTTCACCAACGGACAGCTCGCCCTGAGACAAACGACACATCACCAGCAAACGATCCGGATTGGCGAGTACCTTGAGCAGGGCACAGGCTTTCTCCGCCGAAGCCTGCATGGTGTGAAGGTCGATGGTGGTATCGGAGGCATTCATCGGGAAATATTCACCTTATATTTTGATAATCTATTGGATGCTTATGTGAAAAACTTGGTTTGAGTTGCGAGACTGGATGAATAGACTCTGTCCCCGCTAGGAATTCCAAACATTATTCGGGGAAACGCATGAGGCTACAAGGGACCACTCGCGCACTCGTTGCTGTCGTCGCGGCAGCACCGGGCTTTGCAGGGGCCACAAATGGTTATTTTTCCAATGGCTATGGGACTGCCTCACAGAGTATGGCCGGCGTCGGCATCGGCCTGCCCCATGATGCTCTCGCCGCTGCTGCCAATCCTGCAGGCATAGCCTTTGTTGGCAACCGCCTGGATGGCGGCGTCAGTCTCTTCCTGCCAAAACGAGGTGCTGAAATCGCGGGCAACAGTTACGGTGCCGATGGCGACTATTCGGGTAATAATCGCTCGATTTTCGCGCTGCCCGAATTCGGCGTGACGTACCAGTTCCTGCCGAATGCGTATGCGGGTCTTGCACTGTATGCGAACGGCGGCCTCGACACCGGCTACGCCCATAACCCCTATCGAGCGTTCGGTGCTACGGGTTCGGCCGGCGTCGATCTCGAGCAGGTGTTCCTTTCCCCGACGATCGCCTACAAGCTCTTCGACCGGCACGCGTTCGGCATCGGCCTGAACATCGCGTACCAACGCTTCACGGCAAGCGGGCTGCAGCCGTTCACCCGCATGTCGGTCGCGCCCGACCATGTCACCGATCAAGGCGCCGATTCGACGGTCGGCGTCGGCGTGCACCTTGGCTATACCGGTGAGATTACGCCAACCCTCACCGTCGGCGTGACGTGGGCCTCGAAAATTCATGGCAGTTTCGATAAATACAAAGGCCTCTTTGCAGGTGGCGGCTCGTTCGACATCCCGGAGAACTACGGAATTGGCTTCTCATGGAAGATCACGCCGGCGTGGACGGTGGCGGCCGACTTTCAGCGCATCCTCTACGGCAACGTGAATTCGATTGCGAATCCGCTCGCAAACCTGTTTGCGGGCAATGCGCTGGGCTCGTCCGATGGTCCGGGTTTCGGCTGGCGCAATACGAACGTGATCAAGATCGGCACCAGCTACGATGTGAACACCCATCTGACGGTCCGTGCAGGCTACAGTCATTCCAGCCAGCCGGTGGCCAGCACCGAGACGTTCCTGAACATCCTCGCGCCGGGTGTCGTGCAGGATCAGGCGACGCTTGGTGCAACCTGGACGACCGATGCGAAGACATCGTTCGGTTTCTTCTACGGCCATGCGTTCAAGAAGACAGTCAGGGGCGAGAATTCGATTCCCGCGGCCTTCGGGGGCGGCAATGCAAATGTGCATCTTGCCGAAGACGTGGTGGGCGTTTCGATCGGCAAGCAATTCTGAGTCTCGCCGCGAGGCGATGCCGTCGCCCGCGAGCCTGCCTCGCTTGCGCGGTATCGCCTGATGGCGGCATTGCAGAAGGGAAACCGAAGCGATGACCTCCTCTCTTACGCCCTGGTGCGCGCTCGCAGGCGGCGTGCTGATTCATCCCCGACCCGGCGGCAAGCGCCCCCGCGTTCGAATCGGGCGCTGCCGATCGGGGCGGCGAAAGCCTGCTGCGGCTCTCCGAGCCGCCCGATGACCGGGCAAGACTCACATCACATCAAGCCGGCGCGCCCACTTTCTCGAGCACACCGAGCCACGACTGGCCGATGACCTCGTGCGACGCATCGGCGTTAGGCGGATGGAACGCGCCCGCGCGCACGTCGCGATACAGCCGCTCCAGTTCGTTACGTCGTGCAAGCGACCCCGCCCCTGCGATCTGCAGCGAGAGATTCACGACGCGCAACGCGCCGTCGACAGCATGCTGCTTTGCCGATAGCAGCTTCGCGAGCCATGGTTCGCCGGGTGCGTAGCCGCGCCACCAGTGTTCTGCCGTTCGTTCGAGCAGGGCCTCGATGCTCTCCAGTTCGATCGCGGCCTCGGCGACGCTCCACTGCGTCAGCGGCTTGAATGCATAGGTGCGGCCAGCGAGCGCCTGCGAGCGGCGTGTGGTGGCCGATGCAAGCGCCAGATCGAAAGCCCGTCTGGCGATGCCGTAATACACCGCGCCAAGGCCCGGCAGCACTGCTCCAAGGATGCCGTCCACGAACGGATCGTCGGGGTCGCCCGCCGGCAGCACGCGCGTCACGTGCTCCTTCGAAGCGATCGCGCCGTCGAGCCAGGTGTCGTCGCTGCGCGTGGCGCGTAAGCCGAGGGCATCCCACGTCTGCTCCGTGCGATGCCCGCTGCTGTCACGCGAGATGAACGCATGCACGATCTTCGGGTTCGACGGATCGCTGTCGTCGCGCCCATGCACGCCGAGCCAGTCCCACACGGGTGCCAGCGACGTCAGCACCTTGTGGCCATCGAACCGGTAGCCGCCGTCCGCTAGCGGCGTCGCGTTCACGAATGAATCCGCCAGACCGAGATCGTTGCCCGGCTCGCCATGTCCGGCCGCGAACACCTTGCCCGCCGCGATCTCGCGCAGAATCCACTCGGCGGAACGATCGCCACGCCGCCAAAGGTGCAGCGCTGCGCCTGCCCAGTACAGATGCATGTTCAGTGCAAGCGCCGTCGCGGGGGCGCGATATGCGAGCCGCACTTGCTCACGCAGCAACTCCGGCAGCGTTCGAGGAAATCCCTGAAAGCATGCCCTCTTCTCTGGAAAGACGTTGTGCGTACAGTTGGCTCGACTGAGACGGGTGTTTCTTCGGCTTTTGCATCGTGAGAGTCAGCGCAATGCCGCGTGCCGCTGCCACATAGGCAAGGGCAATGTCTGTATTACCGCTGGTGGCTTCGATGATTTCCTTGCCGGGGCCTAGCAGGCCGCGCGATTCCGCATCCCCTCCCCAAACCAAAAGCGAAGCCCCAAAAAAAGGCCCGGACGATCAGGTCCGGGACAAAAAGCTCGCGATTAGCAGGCACGAGCTAGACGTGAAAGCCAAGTTCTCGCATCGGCATCTAAAGGAACAGAGGACAACGTTATACCCGCCCCTGAACCCGCCATAACGGGAGGCCACCACTTAGAGCGGCTTGATATCGGACGCCTGCCTGCCTTTAGGCCCCTGCCTGACTTCGAAACTCACCCGCTGATCTTCTTTCAGCGACTTGAAGCCCTCCGTGCGCACTTCGGAATAATGCGCAAACAGATCATCGCTGCCGTCGTCCGGCTGGATGAAGCCGAAACCCTTTGCATCGTTGAACCACTTGACCTTACCTGTTGCCATGAGCATTCCCTGAAATATAAGAACTGGACCTCAGGCGTAGGCGTTTCGCGCATGCATGCGCTCCGTTGCTGCCGGGTCCAGTTGCGCCGCGCGTTGCTGCAGGCGCGCACCTTGCCTTCATCAATCAGCGTAGCGAGCGCGGCTTCCACCGCCTGCTCAGATACGCCGAACAGACGGGCGAAAGTGACAGCGGTGTACACGCGGTTATAGCGCATACGTTTAACAGCCACACGAAAGAGGTCGCTAAACGATATCTGGCCTGGCGATACAAGAGAAATAAGCATTTTGCAAATGCAAATGCCGATCCGTTGGTCGTTGAATCAACCCATGCGAGGTATCGTGACGAGGCAACCGCGCGCGGCTTGCCGGACGCCGCTGTGTCGGCGCATCGAAAGCAATCCATTGCATCAGCAACCTTGCGAGAAAACATGTCCACCGAAAACACGCTCGAACTCGTCACGCGCCACCCCGCTTCCGACACTGCCGATGCAGCATTTCAGGCACGTTACGGCACTCCCTTCAAGGATGCGTTGCCGGACTGGAACGGCACGCTGGAAACGCTGCTCGCGCATCGTTCGGTGCGGGCTTTCAGCGAGCGCCCATTACCGGCCGGCACGCTGGAAGCGCTGATCGCCGCCGCACAATCGGCGCCGAGTTCGTCGAACCTGCAGACGTGGAGTGTTGTCGCCGTCCAAGATGCGCAGCGAAAAGGTCGCCTGTCCGTTCTGGCAGGCAATCAGGCGCATGTCCGGGACGCGCCGCTCCTGCTCGTTTGGCTCGCCGACCTGGCCAGACTCGAAGCGGTGGCGGCCCGCGCCGGCGTGCAGCCGGAAGGCCTGCACTATCTCGAGACCTTGCTGGTCGGCGTCATCGATGCAGCGTTGGCCGCGCAAAACGCCGTGGTCGCGCTCGAGTCGCTGGGTCTCGGCTCGGTTTACATCGGCGCTATCCGCAGCGCGCCTCAACAGGTTGCGGCCGAACTGGCGCTGCCGCCCCATGTGTTGCCCGTGTTCGGTCTTTGTGTCGGATACGCGGATCCCGCCCGCCGTGCAGAGGTTAAACCGCGCTTACCCCAGTCCGTCGTGCTGCATCGCGAACGTTACGACGCGCATGCACAGCCTGCAGGTATCGCACGCTATGACGAGATTCTCGCCGGGTTCCAGGCTCGGCAGGGTCAGTCCGACGCATCGTGGACGCAGCGTTCGGTCGAGCGCTGGCGTACACGCGAATCACTGCATGGCCGCGACCGTCTGCGCGATGCACTCAATGCGCTTGGGTTCGAATTGCGCTAACGGCGTTGACCGATGAAGCATCGGCGCAGATCGCGACACAGGCATGCGGTACGGCATGACATCTCCGTACCGCAACCATGACACGTCAAGGCTGGATGTAAAGATCGGCGAAATTGCCCCGCAGGCCTTCGCCCGTGGGCGCATAGTCCTTCACTTTCTTCGAAACGATCGTGATGTTGGGATTCGCGCCAAACTCGATCGACGGAATGTCCTCGTGCACGATCTGCTGGAACTGGATGAATAGTTGACGGCGCCTCGTCTCATCCGTCTCCACGGAAGCCGCCTCGAGCAGCCGGTCCACTTCAGGATTCGAATAATGCGCCGCGTTGGAAAACGGCAAGCCGATCTTGAAGTTCTTCGACCAGAACACGCGCTGCACGCCTACCGTCGGATCGAATACATTGGCGAGCGCTTCCAGCGTGATATCGAATGCGCGATCGGTATATGCCTTTTTCACATAAGTCGCGAAATCATAGCTTTCGATTTCCGCGTCGATGCCGACCCGCGCGAGCGACTGGCGCACGAAGTCAGCCGCGCGCGGGTCCTGAAACGGATTGAACAGCAGCCGCAGCTTGAAGCGCTTCCCGTCCGCACCGCGCTTCAGTCCTGCCGCATCCAGCGCTGCATTGGCCTGTGCGATGTCATACGGAAAATAGTGGATGTCGGCATCGTGATACTTCGTGTTGGCCACGCCGATGGCCGCCGCCGAAACCTGACCGTAGCCGTACCAGACCACGCGGTTCAAGGCATTCACGTCCACCGCCTGTGAGATCGCCTTGCGCACCGCCTTGTCCTTGAGAACGGGGGTGTCGAGGTTGAAGATCAGCTGCTGATGGTTGCTGACATAAGGCCAGTTGGTCGTGTCCACATTGAAATTGGGCAGCGCCGTGAATCGTTTGACATCCGCCAGAGGAATGGCCTGATCGCCGAGATTGGCGGCGCCTGATTCGAGCGCCGCCGCGCGGGCTGCACCATCCGGCAGAAAGCGCACGATGATCTTGTCGACATAGGGTTTCGGCTTGTCCCAGTAGTCCGGATTGCGCTCCAGCAGAATATGGCTGCCGTGGACAAACGATTTGAAAACGAACGGCCCCGTCCCGACAGGCGCGCTATTGTAGGGATTGGACGCGATGTCCGTGCCCTCATATAGGTGTTTGGGGATGATGGGCGACTCGGAACCCGACAGTGCCGTCAGCAGAAACGGCGCAGGTTTCGACAACTGGATGATCGCGGAGTACGGGTCCGGCGTCTTGACGTCGGTGACGTTTGCGAATGTGCTGCGCCCGCGCGGATGCACCTGCTTTAGCGTCAAAATCGAAAACGCAACGTCGGCAGAAGTGAAGGGCTTGCCGTCGTGCCACTTCACGCCCTGACGCAACGTGAAGCGGTATTCGAGTCCGTCTTTGCTGACTGACCATGCGCTGGCCAGCAGCGGCTGGGGATTCAGATTCTTGTCGTAAGTGAGCAGGCCTTCGACCACCTTCGGGCCGATTTCCGCATTGCCGCCCGCCGTCGTGGTGAGGGGAACGATGGACGCCGGCTCGGGCGTGACGAGCCATGTCAACGTCCCGCCGTGGTCCGGCGCAGCAAGCGTAGGCCCGATGCCTGCGCCCGTCAGCGTGATCGCGATCAACGCGCCCAGCAAGGTTCCCCGTAGTCTGCTTCGCATGCTCATGACTGTCCTCATTATTTTTGAGTGACGAATGGTAAGGCGTACCCTGCAAAACGAAAAACAAGCAAAAGAGATTAGCTTTGCATGGGGAAGCAGCAGCGGCAAGCACGCAACATCAACGGGCAGCGGCGCACCCGAAATGCAAATGCTCATTTGATGGTTAGCCGCCGGCCTCATCTGTGGGACGCTATGCGTTTCAACCTCTGAGCGCATGATGCGAGCGCCACCGCCCGGCCACGCCCGTGCAACGGGCCAAGGCCTGCCGCACACCCTCCCATGAGCAAGAAGCAAATCATTCTGAACGCGTTCAACATGAACTGCGTCGGCCATATCAATCATGGCCTGTGGACGCATCCGCGCGACCGTTCCACCGACTACCGCAAGCTCTCGTATTGGACCGATCTCGCCAAGCTACTCGAACGCGGCCTGTTCGACGGCCTGTTCATTGCGGATATCGTCGGTGTCTACGACATCTATCAGCAATCGGTCGACGTCACGCTGAAGGACTCAGTGCAACTGCCCGTCAACGATCCCATGATGCTGGTCTCCGCGATGGCGGCCGCCACGCAGCACCTCGGCTTCGGCATCACGGTGAATCTCACCTATGAGGCGCCCTATCTGCTCGCGCGGCGCTTCTCCACGCTCGATCATCTGACGGACGGCAGGATCGGCTGGAACATCGTGACGGGCTACCTCGACAGCGCCGCACGCGCGATGGGCCACACCGAAATCATCGCGCACGACGAGCGCTACGATCGCGCCGACGAGTATCTCGACGTGCTGTACAAGCTCTGGGAAGGAAGCTGGCAGGACGACGCCGTGCTGCGCGACCGCGATAAGCGTGTCTTCGCCGATCCCGCGAAGGTCCGCAAGCTGCATCACCACGGCCGCTACTACGACGTCGAAGGCTATCACCTGAGCGAACCCTCGCCGCAACGCACGCCGGTGCTTTTCCAGGCTGGCTCGTCGGGGCGCGGCCAGGCGTTCGCCGTGCGTCACGCCGAGTGCGTGTTCGTGTCGAGCCAGAGCAAGGCTGGCACACGCAAACTGGTCGACGCGCTGCGCGCGCAAGCCGCCGAAGCCGGACGCGACCCGCGCGATCTGAAGATCATCATGGGCATCACCGTCGTGGTCGGGCGCACGCAGAAAGAGGCCGAAGAGAAATTCGCCGAATACGCGCGATATGCGAGCCCCGAGGCGGGTCTCGCGCACTTCTCGGCCGGCAGTGGCATCGACTATTCGACCTACGCGCCCGATGACGAGCTTGCGCCGCCCGGCGGTCACAAAGGGCGTGGCATCGAATCGTCGGTGCAGCGCGCGACGGATGGCAAGCGCGGCGTCACCGTGCGCCATCTGCTCGAACAGATGCAACTGGGCGGCCGCTACACGACCATCGTCGGCGATCCCTTGCAGGTGGCCGACGCACTGCAAGCGTGGGTGGACGAAGCCGACATCGACGGCTTCAATCTCGCGCGCACGCTCACACCTGAAAGCTACGAAGATTTCATCGAACTCGTCATTCCCGAGTTGCAATCGCGCGGCATCTACAAGACCGCGTATGCACAGGGCACCTTGCGCGACAAGCTGTTCGGCAACGGCGCGCGGCTCGGGTCGCGGCATACGGGCGCGAGCTTTCGCAATCTGCCGGACGTCACGGCGGACGTCACGGGCAAGCACGCGACATGAGCGCCGCGCTGCCTCTTCTGCAGATCGACCAGTTCTGCCGGTCGCGCCGGGTGAACTCGTTGCGTTGCCTGGACCAAGCGGTTGCGGCAAGTCGTCGCTGTTGCGGGCCATCGCGGGCCTGACGCGAACCACGTCCGGCGCGATTCGCGATACCCGCGACCGTCTCGCCCGGGCCGCAATGCCCGTGCACGCTCAGGCAGGCATCAGAAAAACAATAGCGTGCGCAGTTCGATACTCCGACGCGGCCGTGCATCCGGCGGGGATGACGGATCATCGAATGCCGTATGCGCCGTCAGCCGCGCGACGCCGTCGCCAGCGGAATCGTAGATTTTCAGCAGCAGCACTTCTTCCGGCGTCATCAGCGGGAAGTAGTACCAGTGATGCTTCGGGTTGTACACGAACGCATAGGTCTCGCCGACCTTGTCCTGATAGATCAGATCCGACGGCACGAGATCAGTCGGCGCGATACTGCGCGCATCGCACAGCGCCAGCGGCGACGATTCGACCGTCCATCCGATGGGACGCCACAGATTGACGATCGCCACCCTGCCCTTGAGCAGTTCCTCCGCTTCGTGCGGCGGCAAATGATCGCGCACGCGGCGCGGGCCCGAAACAAAGGTCTGGTCGTTGTGAATGAACTTGACCGGCTCGCGCACGTTACCCGGGCGCGCCGCATGGCTGTCGCGCAGCGTGTGATCGAAGATGACGGCGCGCTTCGCACCCGTCCAGCGCCTGAGCAGCGCTTCCGACTCCGGATAGTAGATGCGTTCTATCGCGGCAGGGTCCGAGAAATCGCTGAGCGCGCTTGCGTGCTGCCGCAACTCGAAACCGTTGCGGTCCAGCGATAAGCCACCCGGCGGCGGCGAAACGCGCGCATTGACGATATTCACGCGCTGCGTCCGATACACGCCACTGCGCTGCGGGACACCAGCAGGCGGCTCATAAGCGTACGTAGCGGGCTTTTCTCCCGTCGGGACGAGATAGTTCAAGGCGGCTTCGACGACGGCCGGCTGTTCAATGACGACATCGCTCATTGCTTACCCTCCATGCATGCGGGTGACCCATTCAGTCCGGCGCTATTTCGCCGATGATCTGACACGTATCCGCTGTGACAGCGATGTTGAAGTATCCCGCGCGCGCATAGCGGGCGATGCGCTCGAGGCGCTCCGGATCGTCCGCGCTCACGTGCTCCCGCGCACCCGGAGCGGAGCGCGCCTGCGCACGCTGACGCACGAACTCCAACGGATGAAATACAGCCAGACGGTAAAGCGATGCGAGGCTCATCGACATCATGCGCCCTCCTGCTCGTGGCAATATCAATTGAATCTAGTCAGTGACGCGGCATTGCACAAACAAGGATTTGTGCAATGCTTTGCAATGCGTGGACGATGCATGAGCCGGCCGTTCGAAACCGCGCGGCCCGGCAGCACGAATATGCGCGACACTGCTTGGGATATGCACAAACATTGTTTGGATTTGTGCTTGTCGCCAATTAACGTCGTGGGTCGGAGGGTCGGACTACCTCACACTCTCGCAATCACGACGACATCGAATTCACGCACCGCCGAACATCCCACGGTTCAATCCGCCGTTATCCGTTGACGGCAACCGCTTGGCCGGTTGCTGCGCGCTCCAGTTCACTGCGCGAATGCGCGAGACTGAAGCGTTCGTTGGACGGCGTGCCGTTCAGATGATAATTGCCGACCGCCGCTTCGCGCTGGATCGCGGGGTTATGCGAAGCCAGCACGCGCGCATTGCGCCAGTGACGGTCCAGCCGTCGCGTCTCGCTGGTTGCTGAGGCGCCGCCCACTTCGAACACCAGCGTTGCCGCTTCCAGCACCTGCTCGATCACGATCTGCTGCGCCTGGTACGCTTCAATATCTAGGGCAATATAGGTTTCCTTCGTCGCTCGTCCTGCAAGTCGCGCCTGATACGCGCTTTCCAGCGAGCGCGCGACCGATGCCGTGATGCTCTCCGCTGAATACGCGAGGCTGGCGAGGCGCCCGACTACGCGATGCACAAGCGGGTTGTCACGCGGACTCGAGCGGCCTGGTACGCCGAAGGTTCGCGTGTGCCCCTGCGCAAAGGCCACGCCGTCACGCAGCACGGCGCGCGCAATGCCTGTCAGCGTCGCGAGATGGACGGTCTGATAGAACGCCGTCAATGAAGTATTGCGGCGCGGCTCCGACGCCTTGTAACGCACCAGCAGCTGATCGTCTGTCACATGCACCGACTCGAAGCGCGTCGTGCCGCTCGCCGTCAGACGCTGGCCAAAACCGTCCCAATCGTCGATGCGCACGACACCCGGTGCGTCCGCGCGCACTACCACGCGCACGTCGTCGGTGCCGTCATGCGCGGCAACGTCGATCCAGTCCGCGTAGAGCGTGCCCGTGCTGTAGTACTTCTCGCCATTCAGCCACCAGCCGTTGCCGCCCTTGTCCGCTGCCAGTGTGACGGTGTTGTGCGTGCTGCCCGTACGTTCGGAAATCGCCGCACCAACGGTTTCGCCCGCGGCGATCTTCGGCAGCCAGCGCTCGCGCAGTGCTTCGTCATCGCTTTCGAGCCGGCTTTCGATAAAGCCCGAATTCAGCCGCAAGATCTGCGGCAGATTCGAATCGGCCTCGCCGAGGCGCGTCAAAAGACGAAAGAACTGCGGCAGGCTCACGCCGCTGCCGCCATAACGCTTCGGCACGCGCAACGCGGTAAATCCCGCTTCCTTCAGCCAGCGCACGGCATCGTAGGCGAGTTCCCGATTTTGCTCGCGCTCGATGCTGCCGGCGGCAATCCGCTCGAATAAGGGCGCAAAGCGCGCGTCGAGTTCCGCGTCATCGGCGCCGCTGGCGGCGTCGTGCGGGGCGGCGGGAATCGTACTCATCGACAGTCTCCGGACAGGTTCACAGCTCTCCAGACTAAGCGCCACCAACACGGCGCCGCAACCAACAAAAGCCGATAACGATATGCGCCAGATCGTGTAGCGCACCTTTGTCTTTAGGCCGCTACGTGCATTGCAGATCTCGTGCGGCCGGTTAAGTTTCTGCAAAGCGATTATGGGAGCGCGCACAGGGCGCTTTTTATACTCAGCTCTCGGTCAGCAATCGCCGCATGACAGTGCCAGCGAGACTCCCATTTTTCATTTGCCTGGAAGGACGGAACAGATAAGTTTGCGTCCGTTACATGAATCAGGAAACCCGTACTGCATCGGGCATCGTGATTCCGGATAGCACCGCCGAAAAGTTGGATCAGGGCGAAATCGTGGGCGTCGGGCCGGGCCGTTGAGAACGGCAAAAAGAAACGCGGCTACAAACCCAAGCCCATCGCCTAATCTGTTGACGATTTGGTTTGGGTAGACTGACGCCGGCGTTGTTTCGAAGCCCCTTTGAACTTGGTTCTTAGGGGCTTTTTCTTGCCTCATGAACACCAAGCAGCTCA
>NZ_JAJITC010000017.1 GCF_020881035.1 Paraburkholderia translucens | reverse complement strand
AGAGCTCACCCCGCATCGCCGCGTCCGCAGCGCTCGCTTTGCTGTGGAATCGCTGCTCGACTTCGCGTGGAATGCCCGCTCGCCTTGCCGTGGAACGGCTGCTCGATTTGCGCGGAATACGCAGCGAGACTTGATCCGCGCTGGTATTCACGAGGAATCCATCGGTCTGCTGCACCAGTACAAGTACGATTCCGTGAGAAGTGCAGAGGAGGTAGGACCGGGGACCGGCTACGCGTCCGAGCCTGCCACTTCACCGGACAGGGAGTACCCGATCCTGCTGCTGTCCCATGCGCGAATCCAGAATGGCTGTACGGCGACGTTCCAAGGGAGACCGCGCAGCCTGTTGATCTGGGACGAGTCGCTCATTTCGACAACTGCCAAGGCGATGTCGGTACAGGAGATTCGTCGGGTCAGGAATCACGCGGAGACTGACAAGCCGGAGTTGCTGCCGCACCTCGACAAGATCGTGTCGGTCATCGACGCAGAACTCGCCGCGCTGAAAGCGGACCCGTCGAGAAAGCCACGTCTTCTGGCGGAACTCCTGCCGCTGGGCGAATTTGTCGAAGCCGGAGAGACCGCGAATAGCCTGAGTCAACATGACAAGGCCGCTTCGTGGTTGCGCGATGAAGTGCTTAACTTGCTGGCCCTTATCAGTCTCCCTGTATCGGTGCTAATGACCGGCAACGGCGATACCGGCGATGGCATCGTCCGATACGCCATCACGGTCCCAGACGAGCTGAGCAATGTTGCGGTCCTAGACGCATCGTATGTTATCCGGGACTTGACGCAGGCGGATGCGTCTATCGTTGATCGCACCACTCCCGAGATGCTTGGGTACAAGTCCTACTCCAACGTCACGGTCAACCAAGTCAAGCTCGCGACCGGGAAGCAGGCCATGTCTGATTCTGTGGAGGCGTCGAAGCCTGCTGCTCACGAGTTGCAGAAGGTGATTGACGCTGTGCCGCCGGATGAGTGTGTGCTCGTGTTCACGTTCAAGGACGCAAGGCAGAAGCTGATCCGAAACCTCCGGCAACTAGGTGTCAATCTAGACGCAATGGTCGAGATCGACGGCAAGCCGCGCAGGCGTATCGAAGTCCTGACGTGGGGGCAGGAGACGAGCCGTAACGATCTGCTGCATTGTCGGCATGTGGTCATGGCGGGTGTGCTCCGCCGTAATCCGCTTGAGCTTGCTGCCGCGCTCTCCGGACAGCAACGCCTCGGTGAGTCGCCGAGGTTGCACACGGCGGGGGCGTTGCGGCGCCTGAACGTGTCGGAGATGGCGCATAGCGTACTGCAAGGAATGAACCGTGGTGCGTGTCGTGTGATGGACGGTGACGGGCAGGCTCAACGTATGAAGCTAACGATTCTTGTCGCTGGGGCCGGGGCAGGCGAGCTGCGTGAAGCACTTCAACCGGTTCTTCCGGGCGTCGTGTGGCGCGTCAGAGAGCCAGCGACGAAGTCGCCCAGCCGCACGCAGCAGGCGAGGCGCGCCATCGCGACGTTTCTCACTGAAACCAACGAGAACCGTGTGCCCGTGCGGGCCTTGCGAGGGGCAGTAGGTATCGAGCTGGGAACGGACGCGATGCGTACTGCAGTCGATAGCGCGCTACAGGACCTGCGCGACGCCGGTCATTGCTGGCGGCGTGATGCGCGGAGCTTGGTACGCGAGCGCGGGCAAGCTCACGTGGGGCACGACATGGGGCAATCTCGATGAGCAGGGGGCCCAAGGCCGGTTACATCCGGGTGCTGTCGCCAGTCGTCCCGCCGCATGTGGACATTCGGGGCAAGTTGAATACGGGCGCGTCGGCGCAGGCACAGCGCAAGCGGGAGCATGTCCGGGGCTGCGTCGAATGTCAGCGACGGACGGGCGGCCAGATCGCCGACCCGTACCGGCTGGCGGCGTGGCTCGAAGGGGCGAAGGTGTACGACGGGGCGCGGTGCTCGAAGTGTGGCTCGACGCGTCGTCGTGTGCGCGACGGCTCGTGCTACGGCTGTCATCTGAAGGACTCGCCGCTCGATCCGTCGCAACGCGTGCGGGTGCCGCAACACTCAAGGGACGGCTGGCTGGCGAGACTCGATGAAAAACGCAAGGAGGCGGCGGGGGAGGTCTGGGCGTTCGAGGTCGGTGACTGGCGGGCGAGGGTGTACCCGACCGGGCGGCTGGCAGTGGACTGTGACCGGCTACACATTCACTCCGAGGACTGGGCGAAAGTGCCGCCCGCCCGCGTCTTCGAGATCGGCACTAGCGAGCCTGACCTCGTTGAGGTGATGCGACGAGCGGGCTGGTCGGTGTGAGATGAGGGCGTGGCGGCGGTGCCGCCCGTCCGCAGCCTGGTGGCGAGGCGTGGAATCGCAGCATAATGGCCGTAGCGCACTTCTGGACGGAACGACATGGGCACCGAGAAGCAGAAGAAGCTGTCCAAGATTCATCAGGTCAACCTCGATAATCTAGTTAAACTGCAAGCGCAGACAACGAGGCTGATTAACGAGACAGCGGCGACGAACCAATGGACGAGGCGCTGGGAGCCGTGGCTGATGGCGGCTGCCTGTCTAGCAGTTGGCTCTGCAATCGTCGCGGCTGGGGCGGTCCTCGGCAAACTCCTTGGGCACTGAGGCGGCAGGCATTTCTACAATGCATGCATCCGCCGCTCAAGTGTCAACCTAGCTTCTTCGCCAGATCGCGCACCTGCAAATGGGTGTAACGTCGCAGCATCCTCACGTCCTGATGGCCGGTAATGGTGGCGACATCCATGACCGCCAACTGCTTCTCGAAGAGGCGGGACGTCGCCTCGTGACGTAGATCGTGAAAGCGAAGGTCTGTTATCCCAGCGCGCTTGACAACCCGCCGGAAGGCAAGCTTGAGCGCATTGGTAGTCAGGCCGGGGAAGACAGGACCCTTAAGCTCACCGCAATTTGGCGTGTTCGGTCGGAGGGCTTCGAGGGTCGCTACGGCTCGACTGGAGAGCGCAACGCCCCTTGGTATCGCTGTCTTCGTCTGCGTCAGTTGCACGGACAGTTCTGCGAGAAACACGCGCTCCCACTCAAGGCCAACGATCTCACCCCGGCGCATTGCAGTTTCGAGCGCCAAAATAATGATCGGGCGCACGTACGGATTCTGCGTAGTCACACAGGCTTTGAGCAGTGCAGCCTCTTCAGACCGAGATATACGGCGCTCTCGCGGTCGCCCTTCTCGCGGACGTCGCACGCGGTGGAAGGGATTATCCACTAGCGCGACTTCCCATTCGCCTCGTGCGACCTGGATAACGTGGCTCAGGAGATTCATGTCCCGATTCACGGTTGAGCCGCTTACCTTCTTGAGCCGTTCGTCGCGCCATTCCGCGATGCGCGAGGCAGTTAGCCCTTCGAGAGGGCAGGAAGCTAGTGAATGACCGAGGAGTCCCCGTAGACGGATTGCTTCGTCTGCGGCGGCTCGTTTGCCGGGAGTGACCTCCTCCAGATAGCGGATCATCAGATCGCCGAATAGTCGGTAGCGGGGAGCACACTGCGATGCGATGCGCTTATGTTCTTCGATAGCGCGAACGGCAGCAATCCGGGCGGCTATCGTGGCTTCGTGCGCGGCCATCCAAGTCTCGGCTTCGCTGCGCGTCTTGAATGTTCTCGAAAGGGCTGGAAACCCCTTGCGGCGGATTTTAGCGGTGTACGTCCCGTTAGGACGGACATAAATGGCGCCCATGCCTGCCTCCCACTCGAAAAGGATCTGTGCAGGTGCAGGCCGGTCATTGCCGCCGCCACTCGGCAGAGACAGTATGGCACGGAATGCTTGATCCGCGTTGTACCGCCGTGGCAGTGATTCGGAATGACGCGCTTGGCTCGTCTTGCCGTGCAATGGCGCGGTGTAGAATCGGGGTCAATCCCGCTCGCACAGGGACAGACCGTGCACACCATCAAGACTCATGCCGAACCAGTCAGGCGTCAGACCGGCGACCTCGCGAAGGTTCAGCAAGCCGACCTCAAACAGCGCCTACTTCTCGCGAGGCTCATTGACGAGTCGCTGGAACTGAGCGAGTGTCAAAGGGACAGGTGGACCCCAGCCTTGATCGGGTGGGGCTCGTTCGTGGCTGGCGGTGTCTTTGTCGGCGTCTGCCTTGGCATCGCTGCGTGGATGTTGCGCTGAAGCTAGCGACTGCACTACAGACGAACAATGACGTAGCGGAGCCTCGGCGCTCGGATGGAAGGGCTACTCCGGGGCGCTAGTGTCTGCGAATGGATGTCAGCCGAGTTTCTTCGCTAGGTCCTCGGCCCGGAGGTGCGTGTACCGCTGAAGCATTGAGAGCGTTTTATGTCCGGTTATGCTCGCAACCTCGATCATGTTCAGACCGCGCTCGAAGAAGCTGCTCGTTGCCTCGTGGCGGAGATCGTGCAGGCGGATGCCAATGAGCCATCGTGCGTCAACAGGCCGATCCCAAACTCGGCACGTCGATTCGTAGACCTTGCGTGCCCGCCGTACAGCGCGGCAGAACGCCCGCGACGCGGCGCTGTCGGTCATGGCGAAGGGTACGGTACAGCCAGCGGTCTTGCGGGCTTGAAGGAGGGCGAGGGCTGCTGTGGACAGCGGTACGTCACGAGGCGTGTCCGTCTTCGTCACGGGCAGGTGGGCCGTACGCCGGGAAAAATCTACGTGCTCCCACCGAAGCGCGAGAATCTCTCCGCGCCGCATCCCGGTAGCTACAGCGAATTGCACGAGATCGCGCAGAAGTGGCGACTCTGTGGCGTCGATGATCGCCTGAACCTCGGCGGGCTGCACCCGACGGTCGCGGCCCTCGGTCTTGCGTGGCTTGATGACCTTGGGCACCCCGCCGGGCAGGACGAAGCCCCATTCCTTCGTCGCGAGTGTCAGCACGCGGTTCAGCAGGTTCAACTCGTGGATTACGGTCTGCGGCGAAACGGACTTCAGCCGCCTATCCCGGTACTCGACCAACGCGGGCGAGGTCAGGGCGGTCAGCTTGTACGGCCCCAGTGCAGCACGCACTGTCCGCGCTCGCCCTTTGTCGCTGGCGTGGCTGCGCTTGGCGGGGGAGACGTCCCGCATGTAGCGGTCGAGCAGGTCCGCGACGGTCGTGTTCTCAGCTTCGTCCCGGTTGACGAACACGCCGCCGTCCATTTCTGCCTCGACCGAGCGACCCCATGCCGCAGCCTCCGATCGTGTTGAGAACTTCTTGGACTGATGCGGGAATCCCTTCCTGCGGACCTGACACAGCCATCCGTCGGTGCGCTTGCTTATTGTTGCCATACGGCCTCCGAAGAGACCGCCGAGTGTGACTGGCGTGTGACTGAAACAGCCTCAGCTGGATAGAAGCCCCGCCCAGCAAGGCGGGGCGCTACACGAGCATCGGCCTTCTAAGCCGAGGGTCGGGGGTTCGAGCCCCTCCTGCCGTGCCAGAATCATCGAAGGGTTACAGGCCCCGCGCCTGTAACCCTTTTTCTTTTTGCACCTCCCGCGGACCGGTTTCTGGCGAGCCTCAGGAAATCGCGCGCGGCGCCGTTAATCCATTAGAACTACTTGACGCGCTGCGATGGAGGAACCCGCGTGAACCGACTTAGCCTCAACACCAAACTCTGGCTCGCGCTGCTGATTACGTGGCTCGGCCTGCTCGGCCTCGGCGGTTGGGCCGCGTGGCAGTCGCGCGCGACGATGCTCGCCGAGCGCAAGTCAGCAGTGCAAAACGTCGTCGAGAGCGCGTATGCCATCGTCGCCGACTACGCGCAGCGCGCCGATCAGCACGAGCTGACGCCCGAGCAGGCGAGAGAGCAGGCGATGGCGCGCCTGTCCGCGATACGCTACCCCGGCAGCGGCTACATGATCGTGACAACCGCGACACCGGTCGTGATCATGCATCCGATGCTCGCCGATCTACGCAACAAGGACGTATCGCACTACGGGGACAGCGACGGCAAGCTGCTGTTCGTCGAGATGGTCAAGGTCGCGCAGGCACAGGGCCAGGGCTTCGTCGATTACATGGGGCGTGTTCCCGGCAACAATGAGCGCGTACCGAAGATCAGCTTCGTCAAGCGCTTTGCAGCGTGGGACTGGTATCTGATCTCGGGCGTCTATGTGAACGACATCGACGCGGCGTTCCGCGCCGATCTGCTGCGCTATCTGCTGACGATCCTCGTGATCGGCAGCTTCAGCACCGCCGCACTCGTGCTGATCATCCGCAACGTCAAGCGCAGCCTCGGCGGCGAGCCCGCCTATGCCGCGAGCGTCGCCGAGACGATCGCCGACGGCGACCTGTCGCGCCCGGTCGCACTGAGCGGCGGCGATCGGGAGAGCATGCTGTTCGCGATGCAGCGCATGCAAAGCCGGCTCGCCGACGCGATCCGGCGCATTCGCGGCGGCACTGAAGCGATCACGGTCGCGGCCGAAGAAATCGCCGCGGGCAATCTCGATCTGTCGGCGCGCACCGAAGAGCAGGCGTCGTCGCTCGGCGAAACGGCCGCGAGCATGGAGCAGTTGACGGCGACCGTCAAGCAGAACGCCGACAACGCGTTGCAGGCCAACCGCATGGCGCGCTCCGCTTCGCAGCTCGCGGGCGAGGGCGGCGAGGCCGTCCAGCACGTCGTCGCGAACATGCAGAGCATCGCGGCGAGCTCGGCGCGGGTGGTCGATATCATCGGCGTGATCGAAAGCATCGCGTTCCAGACCAACATCCTTGCGCTGAACGCGGCGGTCGAAGCGGCGCGCGCCGGCGAAGAAGGCCGCGGCTTCGCGGTCGTCGCGGGCGAGGTGCGCAATCTCGCGCGCCGCAGCGCCGATGCGGCCAAGGAGATCAAGACGCTGATCGAGGATTCCGTCGAGCGCGTCGGTAACGGCCAGGCGCTCGTCGAGAAAGCGGGCGGCACGATGGCGTCGCTCGTCGATGCGGTGAAGCGCGTCACCGACATCATCAGCGAGATTTCCGCTGCGTCCGACGAGCAGAGCCGCGGCATCGAGCAGGTCAATCTCGCGATCGCGCAGATGGACGAAACGACCCAGCAGAACGCGGCGATGGTCGAGCAGGCGGCGGCCGCCGCGCAGTCGATGCAGGAGCAGGCGCAGATGCTGCGCGACGTCGTCAACATTTTTCGCCTGCAGGGCACGGCCGCCGCGCGTTGATGGCCGCGCGGTCTCGCAAAGTGTGCATGCTATGCTTTTGAGGTCTTGATCAAAAGCCGCCGCGCGCCGTGTGCCGTGCGCACTTCGAGGAGAGTCCTGCATGTCGACGCGAACCCGTGTGCCGTTCCACCTCCGTGCCGCGAGCCTGCCTCCCGGCACGGCGATCGGCGCGCAAGCGGCCAACCTCGGCTCAATGCGAAAGGGCAATCGATGAACCTGCGTCCGAACTTCTGCAAGGAAGGCGGCGCCTGGCAACTGCAGAAGCGATGAGCCCGCGAGTCGTCTCATGCGGGATCGTGCTGCTCGATCCCGACGGTCGCGTGCTGCTCGCGCACGCAACCGAAACGACACACTGGGATATTCCGAAAGGACATGGCGAGGACGGCGAAGCGCCGGACGTGACCGCGCTGCGCGAGATGGCCGAGGAAACCGGCATCGCGCTCCGGCCTGATCGCCTGAGGGACCTCGGCCTGTTCGTCTACCGGCGCGACAAGGACCTGCATCTATTCGCGGCGCGCGCGCGTGCCGGCGAACTCGACCTGAGCACGTGCACCTGCACGTCACTGTTTCCGCGCCGCTCGGATGGCATGCTGATCCCCGAAATGGACGACTACCGCTGGGTGTCTGTCGATGAAATCCCGCGCTATGCGAGCCGCAGTCTGACGCGGCTCTTCGAGACGACGCTCTCGCTCGCGGAATTGCACCGGTCGCTATAGACGGCGCATGCGGCCGTCAATCGAGCGCGTGGTCGTTCGGATGCGCGAACAACGCGCGGTTCTGCTCCGACAGCGGGAAATTGACGTTGATGCCGTGCGGCGGAATCGGCTGCGTGAACCACACTCTGTAGAGACGCTCGGCGTCGCCCGACGTCTGCGCGTGCGCGATCACGCGGTTCACGAGCGCGCGGAACGGCTCGTCGCCTTTGCGGAACATGCACGCATAAACCTCGTAGCCGAGGGGCGTGCCCGTCACGATGAAATCGTCGGGATGCGGGTCGGTCGCCTTGAAGCCGTAGATGATCGGCTCGTCCATCACGAACGCCACCGCGTGGCCTTCCTTCATCGCGGTGAAGGCGTCCTGATGGTCGCGCACGCTCATGATGCGCATGTTCAGCTGCTTGCGGGTATTGAGGCTGCGCAGCAGGCGCTCGTCGGACGTGCCCGCGGTCGTCACGACCCGCTTGCCGGCCAGATCGGCGAAATCGGTGATGCCGCTATTCTTGCGCGTAATCATGCGCACCGCGTATTGAAAAAGGCTGTCTGAGAATGCGGCGACGTTTTCTCGCTCGACCGTGTGCGTGGTCGAGCCGCATTCGAAGTCGATCTGGTTGTTGAGCAGCATTGGCGTGCGGTTCGACGACGTCACCGTGACCTCGTGAACCCGCAGTTGCGGCAGACCGAGCGTTTTCCTGATTTCATCGACGATCTGCATCGCGATCGCCTGCGAGTAGCCGACGGTACGCTCGCCGTCGAAGTACGAGAACGGGATCGATGCCTCACGCACACCGAGCACGACGACGCCGTCGTCGCGGATCTTTCTCAGCGTGCCGGTCAGTTCGCCCGCGCTTGCGGCACCGGAGAACGCGACCGCGCCGCAGGCGGCCAGCGCAAACAGCACGCTGCGCGTGCCGCGCAGCAGACGCGAAAAGCGCGGGCGCCGGACATGGCGAACGGCGGCCTCGGTCCGTTCCCCGCGGAGAGCTGCAACTTTCATCGGACCTTGCGGACCGGCGCCGCCGCGAGCGCGCAGTGAGTGTCGATCGAACATATCCTGGCTGGACCGGCCGGCAGCGTCGGGTAGTCGCTGAGGCATGCTTACGCCGGCTTGCCCCAACTGTCGCGCAGACTGACGATGCGATTGAAAACGGGCCGACCCGGCTTCGAATCGACGCGGTCGGCGACGAAGTAGCCGTGGCGCTCGAACTGGTAGCGCTGCTCCGGCAGCGCATGGCGCGCGCCCGTTTCCAGATAGGCCTGGACCACGCGCTTCGAGTCCGGATTCAGCGCTTCGAGGAAGTCGCGTCCGCCGGCGTCCGGCTGCGCTTCCTTGAACAGCCGGTCGTAGATGCGCACTTCCGCCGCGCAAGCGGCCGCGGCGCTGACCCAGTGGATGTTGCCCTTGACCTTGTAGTTGTTCGCGCCTTCGGTGCCCGATTTGCTGTCCGGGAAGTAGTTGCAATGCACCGCGACGACGTTGCCGTTCTCGTCCTTGTCCGCGTGCGTGCATTCGATCACATACCCGTAGCGCAGACGCACCCGGTTGCCGGGGAACAGGCGGAAATAGCCCTTCGGCGGCGTCTCCGTGAAGTCCTCGCGCTCGATCCACAGCTCGCGCGAAATCGGGAACTCACGCGTGCCGTGTTCCGGATGATGCGGATGCACCGGCGCGTGGCACGGCTCGGTCAGGTTTTCGGGGAAGTTGTCGATGATCAGCTTGACCGGGTCGAGCACGGCCACGGTGCGCGGCGCCTTCGCGTCGAGATCGTCGCGCAGCGCGCCTTCGAACACGCTCATGTCGATCCAGGAATCGACCTTGGTCACGCCGATGCGCTCGCAGAACAACTGGATCGACTCGGGGGTGAAGCCGCGCCGGCGCACGCCGACGATGGTCGGCATGCGCGGGTCGTCCCAGCCGTCCACATGGCCTTCGTTGACGAGTTGCAGCAGCTTGCGCTTGCTGGTGATCGCGTAGGTCAGGTTCAGGCGCGAAAACTCGATTTGCTGCGGCAGCGGACGCTTGAAGATACCGGCTTCGGCGAGTTCGTTGAGAATCCAGTCGTACAGCGGGCGGTGGTCTTCGAACTCGAGCGTGCACAGCGAATGCGTGATGTTTTCGAGCGCGTCCGAGATGCAGTGCGTGTAGTCGTACATCGGGTACACGCACCAGGTGTCGCCGGTGCGGTAGTGATGCGCGAAGCGAATCCGGTAGATGACCGGGTCGCGCATGTTGAAGTTCGGCGACGACATGTCGATCTTCGCGCGCAGCACGTGCTCGCCTTCCTTGAACTCGCCCGCCTTCATGCGGCGGAACAGGTCGAGGTTCTGCTCGACCGAACGCTCGCGGAAGCGCGACGGCGTGCCGACTTCGCTGGCCGAGCCGCGGTTCGCGCGGATTTCCTCGGCCGACTGGCTATCCACATACGCGCGGCCGCGCTGGATCAGCAGCTCGGCGAACTCGTACAGCTTGTCGTAGTAGTCGCTCGCGTAGTACAGATGCTCCGTGCGGTCCTTTTGCCACTCGAAGCCGAGCCAGCGCACCGAGTCGATGATCGACTCGACGTACTCGACGCTTTCCTTCTCCGGATTGGTGTCGTCGAAACGCAGATGGCACACGCCGCCGTAGCTGCGCGCGACGCCGAAGTTCAGGCAGATGCTCTTGGCGTGACCAATATGCAGATAGCCGTTCGGCTCGGGCGGGAAGCGCGTCTCGACGCGCTGGCTCCATTTGCCGCTGCGGTTGTCGTCGTCGATGATGTTACGGATGAAATTGGATGCCGCGGGCGCGTCGTTGCGTTCAGCGTCTTTGCGTTCGGTATTCATGCGAGAAGGTGAGAGTCCGTGGGGGCGCGCAATGCGCCCGCTGAGGCTCCAATTCTACCTGACGAGCCCGCTCGCGGCAGGCGCTTGCGGCGCGCCTCGGGCTGTAACAGGAGGTAAATCGGGTTGGCGGCACGCAACGCGGCGACTTAGGATGCGCTGCTGCGCGCGAGCCGCGCGCTGTCCCGGACCTACGCGCGGGCGCGCTTGCTCCAGCCGTTCGCGCGGTCCCTTGTCGGCTTGCACGGAGCGCCGCCGTTCGTGCGCCATGCTGGCCCGTTGCCGGAGTTTTCTCGGATGTCCGTCCCGACGCACGGCGTGGTCTACGCGCCATTCCCCCGCGCTTTGGCTAGCGCCCGCCTTTCTTGCCGAACCCGCCGCGTTGCGCTCGCTTCGGCGTGGTTTGCCGCGCTCGCCGTGAGTCTCGCCGCGCCGCTTCCGGCTCTCGCGAAAACGCCCTTGCCGAAGCCGGCGCTCGATGCGTCGGCCGTCGCCGCGCCCGATAGCTACAGCGCCGACACCGCGCAGCAGATCTTCGCTGCTGGCGGCAACGCGGTCGATGCCGCGGTCGCGATGGCCTTCACGCTTGCGGTCACGCGGCCCGACGCGGGCAACCTCGGCGGCGGCGGTTTCATGACGCTGCTGGTCGACGGCAAGCCGTATTTTCTCGACTACCGCGAGCGCGCGCCGCAGCAGGCGACCCGCGACATGTATCTGGACGACAAGGGCAACGTGGTGCCCGGCATGAGCACGGTGGGTCATCGCGCGGTGGCGGTGCCGGGCAGCGTCGACGGCATGTGGCAAGCGCAGCGGCGCTTCGGCAGGCTCAAGTGGAAGCAGGTGCTCGCGCCCGCGATCCACTACGCGAGCGACGGCTTCCAGGTCGATCCGCGGCTGCAGCAGCGCCGCGACGCGGCGGCGAAGAATTTCGCCGGCAAGACCAACTTCGACGCCTACTTCGCAAACCTGAAGGCAGGTACGACGCTGCGCCAGCCCGAACTCGCGCAGACGCTCGGGCGGATCGCGAGCGACGGCGGCCGCGAGTTCTACGAGGGCCGCACGGCCGGGATGATCGCCACGCAGATGTATGGCCACGGCCTGATCACGAGTCAGGATCTGAGCCAGTACAAGGCGGTGTGGCGCGAGCCGCTCGCCGCCGACTGGCACGGCTACCGCGTGATCACCGCACCGCCGCCGAGCTCGAGCGGCATCGGCCTCGTCCAGATGCTGAAGATGCGGACCGATCTGCAGCCGGCGTTCGACGGTCTCGCATTGAATTCGGCGCCCTACGTTCACCTGATCGCGCAAATTTCGGACCGTGTGTTCGCGGACCGGCAACGCTATATCGGCGATCCCGACGCCGTGCCCGTGCCGGCCGCGAAGCTGACCGACGATGCCTACCTCGCGCAACGCGCGGCCGAAGTCAAGGCTGACGAAGCGCCCGGCACGGCGGCGGTGAAGCCGGGCCTCGACACGTCCGCTCAGACGGAAAAGGCGCAGACCACGCATTTCTCGGTGGTCGACAAGTGGGGCAACGCGGTGTCGAACACCTACACGCTGAACGGCGATTTCGGCTCGGGAGTCGTGGTGGACGGCGCGGGGTTCCTGCTGAACGACGCGATGGATGATTTCGTGATCAAGCCGTCGGGCGCTGGCGCGGCGGGCACGGCCCCGGCGCCCGGCACCGCCGATGCGGAACTGAACACGATCGCGCCGGGCCGCCGCCCGATTTCGTCGATGACGCCGACGCTGCTGCTGAAGGACGGCAAGATTGCGCTCGCGATCGGCACGCCCGGGGGCTCGCGCATTCTGACGACGATCTTCCAGGTCATGACGAATCTGTACGACTTCGACATGCCGCCGCCGGACGCGCTCGCCGCGATGCGATTCCATCATCAGCTGCTGCCGCAGAAGACGATCTACTTTGAGCCGTACCATCCCGTGCCGGACGAGCTTGCCGCGCAACTGAAGGCGCTCGGTTACACGGTCGAGCAGCAGCCGTTCAACGGCGACGTGCAGATGATTCGCGTGAACGGCACGACGCCCGAGCCCGCCAGCGATCCACGCGGTGCCGGCGTGGCACGCCTGATTCGGTAGACGGCCCGCAGGCAAGCGCGCGATGCCGATAGCGGCTCCGGCGATTGGGACGAGCGCCGCTTCACTGATCAGATCACCGCTCGGCGTTTCAACCCGGCAATCGTCTGGGCGTCGTATCCGAGCACCTCGCGCAGCACTTGCCCGGTATGCTCGCCGAGCAGCGGCGGATGGCTCAACGCTTGCGGCGGTGTGCCGCTCATGTTGATCGGATTGCGCACGAGCTTGACGGTACCACCCGACGGATGCGGCAGATCCACCTGCAGACCGCGCGCGACCACCTGCTCGTTGTCGAACACCTCGTCGAGGTTGTTGATCGGCCCGCAAGGCACGCTGGACGCTTCGAGCGCCGCAATCCACTGCTGCTTGCTCCGCAGGCGGACCATGTCCGCGAGAATCGGCACGAGCAGTTCGCGGTTTCGCACGCGCGCGGGGTTGGTCGCGAAGCGGTCGTCGTCGGCGAGTTCGGGACGGCCGCCCGCCTCGACGAACTTGCGGAACTGTCCGTCATTGCCCACCGCGACGATGATCCAGCCGTCGCTCGTCTGGAAGGTCTGGTAGGGCACGATGTTCGGATGCGCATTGCCCCAGCGCACCGGCGGCTGGCCGCTCGCGAGGTAGTTCGAGTTCATGTTGGCGAGCATCGCGACCTGCACGTCGAGCAGCGCCATGTCGATATATTGGCCTTCGCCCGTTCGGTCGCGGTGCGTGAGCGCGGTCAGCACGGCGACCGTCGCATACATGCCGGTCATCAGGTCGGCGATCGCGACGCCGGCCTTCTGCGGGCCGCCGCCCGGCTGACCGTCGCGCTCGCCGGTGATGCTCATGAAGCCGCCGATGCCCTGCACGATGAAGTCGTAGCCGGGGCGCTGCGCATAGGGGCCGGTCTGCCCGAAGCCCGTGACCGAGCAGTAGATCAGATCGGGCTTCACCTGCTTCAGCGATTCGTAGTCGAGGCCGTACTTCTTCAACTGTCCGGCCTTGTAGTTCTCCAACACCACGTCGCTTTGCGCGGCCAGCTCGCGGACGATGCGCTGGCCCTCGGCCGACGCGATGTCGAGGGTGACCGAGCGCTTGTTGCGGTTCGCCGCGAGATAGTAGGCGGCTTCGTGCGTGTCCGCGCCGTCCGGCGTTTTCAGATACGGAGGCCCCCAGTGGCGCGTGTCGTCGCCGACTTCGGGGCGCTCGATCTTGATGACGTCGGCGCCGAAATCGGCAAGCGTCTGCGCGCACCACGGGCCGGCGAGCACGCGGGTGAGATCCAGCACGCGGATGTGACTGAGAGCGCCCATGTTGTTGAATGTCTCCTGACGTAGGCCGGCGGCAGCGCGGGCTGCCGTGCGTGGTTGCGCGCGAGGTTTCGTGGAAGTCATCTTAAGCGATTCCCGCGTGCGGGCGCAGCTAGCCGAACGTCATGGCGCGGCGCCGCGCGCGCTTGCCGATCCCGTATAATCAGTCGTTTAAGAAACAGACAGTTGGCGCATCTCACCGACCGCCAGTCCCAGTCAGGAACCGTCAGAACCGTCCCCCGCACGCTATGAAAGCCGCTGAAATCCGCGAGAAATTCCTCAAGTTCTTCGAATCGAAGGGCCACACGATCGTCCGTTCGTCGAGCCTCGTGCCCGGCAACGACCCGACACTGCTCTTCACCAATTCGGGAATGGTGCAGTTCAAAGATGTGTTCCTCGGCGCGGAATCGCGTCCGTATGCGCGCGCCACGACAGCGCAGCGCAGCGTGCGCGCCGGCGGCAAGCACAACGACCTCGAGAACGTCGGCTACACCGCGCGTCATCACACGTTCTTCGAGATGCTCGGCAATTTCTCCTTCGGCGACTACTTCAAGCGTGACGCGATCCACTACGCGTGGGAATTGCTGACCGAAGTCTACAAGCTGCCCAAAGACAAACTGTGGGTCACCGTCTATCAGGAAGACGATGAAGCGCACGACATCTGGGCGAAGGAAGTGGGCGTGCCCGTCGAGCGCATCATCCGCATCGGCGACAACAAGGGCGCGCGCTACGCGTCGGACAACTTCTGGCAGATGGCCGACGTCGGTCCGTGCGGCCCGTGCTCGGAAATCTTCTACGACCACGGCCCGGACGTGTGGGGTGGTCCTCCGGGATCGCCCGAGGAAGACGGCGACCGCTACATCGAGATCTGGAATCTCGTGTTCATGCAGTTCAGCCGCGACGCGCAAGGCAACATGACGCCGCTGCCCAAGCAGTGCGTGGACACCGGCATGGGCCTCGAGCGGATCGCCGCTGTGCTGCAGCACGTGCACAGCAACTATGAGATCGACCTGTTCCAGGCGCTGATCAAGGCCGCTGGGCGCGAAACCGGCGTCACCGATCTCGGCAACAACTCGCTGAAGGTGATCGCCGATCACATCCGCGCGTGCTCGTTCCTGATCGTCGACGGCGTGATTCCGGGCAACGAGGGCCGCGGCTACGTGCTGCGCCGTATCGTGCGCCGCGCCATCCGCCACGGCTACAAGCTCGGCAAGAAGGGTTCGTTCTTCCATCGCCTCGTCGCCGACCTCGTCGCGCAGATGGGCGACGCGTACCCGGAACTGAAGGACGCCGAGCAGCGCGTGACCGACGTGCTGCGCCAGGAAGAAGAGCGTTTCTTCGAGACGATCGAGCACGGCATGTCGATCCTCGAAGCCGCCCTGGCCGACCTCGACGCGAAGGGTGGCAAGACGCTCGACGGCGAACTCGCGTTCAAGCTGCATGACACCTACGGCTTCCCGCTCGACCTGACCGCGGACGTTTGCCGCGAGCGCGAAGTAACGGTCGACGAAGCCGCGTTCGACGATGCGATGGCGCGTCAGCGCGAGCAGGCGCGCGCGGCGGGCAAGTTCAAGATGGCGCAGGGCCTCGAATACTCGGGCGCGAAGACCACGTTCCACGGCTATGAGGAAATCGTCTTCGACGACGCCAAGGTCGTCGCGCTGTACGTGGACGGCGCGTCGGTGCAGCAGGTGCAAAGCGGCCAGCAGGCGGTCGTCGTGCTCGATCACACGCCGTTTTACGCGGAGTCGGGCGGCCAGGTCGGCGACCAGGGCGTGCTCGCGAATGCCAGCACACGCTTTGCGGTCGTCGATACGCTCAAGGTGCAGGCCGACGTGGTCGGCCATCACGGCACGCTCGAGCAAGGCACGCTGAAGGTCGGTGACGTTCTGAAGGCGGAAATCGACGCGGTGCGCCGCGCCCGCACGGCGCGCAACCACTCGGCCACCCACCTGATGCACAAGGCGCTGCGCGAGGTGCTCGGCTCGCACGTGCAGCAGAAGGGCTCGCTCGTCGACGCTGACAAGACCCGCTTCGACTTCGCGCACAACGCGCCGATGACGGACGAGCAGATCCGCCGCGTCGAGGAAATCGTCAACGCCGAGGTGCTCGCGAACGCACCCGGTATCGTGCGCGTGATGTCGTACGACGACGCGGTGAAGGGCGGCGCAATGGCGCTGTTCGGCGAAAAGTACGGCGACGAAGTGCGCGTGCTCGATCTCGGCTTCTCGCGTGAGCTGTGCGGCGGCACGCACGTGAATCGCTCGGGCGACATCGGTTTCTTCAAGATCGTGATGGAAGGCGGCGTTGCGGCGGGCATTCGTCGCGTCGAAGCGATCACCGGCGACAACGCGGTGCGTTACGTGCAGGAACTCGAAGCGCGCGTCAACGCGGCCGCGGCCGTGCTGAAGGCGCAACCGGCGGAACTCACGCAGCGCATCGGCCAGGTGCAGGACCAGGTGAAGGCGCTCGAGAAGGAACTGAGCGCGCTCAAGTCGAAGCTGGCGTCGAGCCAGGGCGACGAACTCGCGGGCGAAGCGATCGAAGTCGGCGGCGTGCATGTGCTCGCGGCGACGCTCGAAGGCGCTGACGTCAAGACGCTGCGCGAAACGGTGGACAAGCTCAAGGACAAGCTGAAGAGCGCGGCAATCGTGCTCGCGTCGGTCGAAGCCGGCAAGATCAGCCTGATCGCCGGTGTGACCGCCGACGCCAGCAAGAAAGTCAAGGCGGGCGAGCTGGTCAACTTCGTTGCCCAGCAGGTGGGCGGCAAGGGCGGCGGCCGGCCGGACATGGCGCAGGCTGGCGGTACCGAGCCGGCCAAACTGCCGGCGGCGCTCGCGGGCGTCAAGGCTTGGGTCGAAGGGCAGCTTTGATTTCGATGCAGGATTGATTCCGGCTCGACGTGAGTCGAGCCGGGTTTGACGAAGGGGCCACACGGCGCGCCGGCAGGATCGGCGAACCGCGTGGCCCCTTCGCTTTTGCTGAAAGCCGCTCGGATAGCGCCGCGCCCGCTTACCGGCGCGAAATCAACGATCAGACAACCTTTGCATCCGCCGACGCCGCCTCCCCGCGCGGCGGATCGCCCTCGGCGGTCCCGTCCCGCGACGCGACCAGCGTGCGCCGCAACGCATTGAGCGCCGACGAAAAATGCCCGCGTCGCCAGACCAGCAGCGTGTCGAGCGTGCCAATCTCGGGCAACTCGTGCACCGCGATATTGCTCGTATCGCTGCGCAGATCGAGCACCGAACGCGGCGCGACCGCGACGCCCGCGCCGGCCGCCACGCATGCGACGATCGCGTGATACGAACCGAGTTCCAGCACGCGCGCCGGGCGCACGCCGTGATCCAGGTACCACTTTTCGATATAGGTGCGGTAAGCGCAACCGGCCTCGAAGGCGATCAGCGTCGATAGCGCGATGTCGCGCACCTCGTGGATCGGCCGATGACCCCGCGGCGTCAGCATCACGAGTTCCTCGCGGAACACCGGCTCGGTCTCGAACAGGTCGCCGAGCGAGGCGGGATCGAGCGGCGTGGCGACTAGTGCGGCATCGACCTCGAACTCGCGCACCCGCTCGATCAGCTTGCCGGTCGTGCCGATCTCGAGTTCCAGTTCGACCGCAGGCCATTGCTGATGATATTGCGCGAGCAGGCCCGGCAAACGCGTCGCCGCAGTACTTTCCATTGCGCCGAGCCGCAGACGGCCGCTCGGACGATCCTCGCGCACCGCGTGGCGTGCCTCGTCGGCGAGCGCGAGCAGCCGCTCCGCATAGGGCAACAGGGTCTCGCCGGCCGGCGTCAGCACGAGGCGGCGGCCGTCGCGGATGAACAGCTCGGTGCCGAGCTGTTCCTCGAGTTGCTTGATGCGCGTGGTCACGTTCGATTGCACGCGATTGAGCTTCGCCGCGGCACGGGTCACGCCGTTTTCGCGCACGACCGCGCGAAAGATGGTCAGAGCGGCCAGATCCATGATTCTCTCCTGGCGATTGATGTCATCATTATTATTCATTTTTCGTGATGAAAAGGTCAAGCTACGATCGATTCATGTCATCGTCGTTTGGGCGTCCGATCATGAATGACCTAGCCTCCCACGCGCACCCTCGCATCCACGAACCTCACGCCGCCCGGCGCGCGGCGCTTGCCTGCATGGTGACGCTGGCCGTCGCGCTCGGCATCGGACGTTTCGCTTTCACGCCGCTGCTGCCGCTGATGCTGCACGGCGCCGCGCTCGGCCAGCCGCAGATCGATATCCAGCACGGCGGCTGGCTCGCGTCGTTCAATTACGCCGGCTATTTCGCCGGCGCGGTGTCGTGCGCGGCGCTGCGAGCCGATCCCGCGCGCATGGTGCGCGCCGGGCTCGCCGCGACGGTGCTGCTGACGCTCGCGATGGGCGTCACTAGCCAGTTCTGGGTGTGGGCGCTGGTGCGCTTCGTCGCCGGCGCGGCGAGCGCATGGACCTTCGTGTTCGCGTCGCAGTGGGGCTTGCGGCGGCTCGCCGAACTTGGCGCGCATGCGTGGAGCGGGGTCATCTATACCGGGCCCGGCGTGGGCATCGTCGCAACCGGCCTGCTGGTCAGCGTCGCGAGCGGTTATGGCGCGGTGGCGGGTTGGATCGGCTTTGCGGTGATCGGCGCCGTGCTGTCGGCGTGGATATGGCCAGTGTTTGGCGATGCGCCGCGTTCGAGTGCGGCGAGCGCCGCTGTCGCAAGCGCAGCCCTCGCAAAAGCTGCCAATGGTTCGCGCATCGGCGCAGGCCAGCCGCCCAGTCCGGCCGGGATTCGTACTACCCCCGTCACACACCGCGCCGACGCCTTCTGGCTGATCCTGCTCTACGGCATCCCAGGCTTCGGCTACATCATCACGGCGACGTTCCTGCCGGTCATCGCGCGACACGCGTTGCCGGGCTCGGCGTGGCCGGACCTGTTCTGGCCGATGTTCGGCGCGGCGCTGATCGCCGGCGCGTTGCTCGCCGCGCGATTGCCCGTGCATTGGGACAACCGCGCGCTGCTCGCGGGCGCGTATGTGCTGCAGGCACTCGGCATCGCGCTGGGCATCGTGTGGCCGACGGCGGGTGGTTTTTCGCTCGGCAGCATCCTGATCGGCCTGCCATTTACCGCGATCACATTGTTCGCGATGCGCGAGGCGCGGCGTCTGCGCGGCGACGACGCGGCCGGACTGATGGGTTATGCGACGGCAGCCTACGGCATCGGTCAGATCGCCGGTCCGCTGGTGGCCGCGCCGATTGCGGCGCACACCGGTTCGTTTTCGCCGGCGCTGTGGCTGGCAGCGGGCGCGCTGCTGGCCGGGGCGGCGGGCCTGACCGCGGTGACGCGGATGCCGCTTGGCCGGGCACGGGGCCGCATGCCGGATTGCGGCTGCAGCTAGCACCCAAAAACAAATCTCTCACGAGCGCACTAAAATGACCGCTTTCCGTCATTCCCATGCGCCTGTCGCCGGGTGCGTCGCTCGACCATGCAGCATTTCGCGTCCGACAACTACGCCGGCATCTGTCCCGAAGCGCTCGACGCGCTGATCGCCGCCAACAACAGCGGCCACGAGCCGGCCTATGGCGACGACTCGTGGACCAACCAGGTTTGCGACCGTCTGCGCGACCTGTTCCAGACCGATTGCGAAGTGTTCTTCGTGTTCAACGGCACGGCGGCCAATTCGCTCGCGCTCGCGTCGCTATGCCAGTCGTATCACTCGGTGATCTGCCATGAACTCGCCCACATCGAGACCGACGAATGCGGCGGTCCCGAATTCTTCTCGAACGGCTCCAAGCTGCTGACGGCGCCGGGCGTCGGCGGCAAGCTCACGCCCGATGCGATCGAGGCGATCGTCACGCGGCGCGCCGATATCCACTATCCGAAGCCGAAGGTGGTGACGCTGACGCAGTCGACCGAGGTCGGCACCGTCTACAGCGTGGAGGAAGTGCGCGCGATCGCGGCGATCGCGAAGCGTCGTCATCTGAAGGTGCACATGGACGGCGCGCGCTTTGCGAACGCGGTCGCCGCGCTCGACGTCCATCCATCGGAAATCACATGGCGCGCGGGCGTTGATGTGCTGTGCTTCGGCGGCACGAAGAACGGCCTGCCGGTCGGCGAGGCGGTGGTGTTCTTCGACCGCGCGCTCGCCGACGATTTCGCCTATCGCCTCAAGCAGGCGGGGCAGCTTGCATCGAAGATGCGCTTCATTTCCGCGCCGTGGCTCGGCCTGCTCGACAACGACGTGTGGTTGCGCAATGCGCGTCACGCGAACGCGATGGCGCGTCTCCTGGAGACGCGGTTGCAGGAAATCCCCGGCGTGAGCATCATGTTTCCGGGCGAATCGAACGCGGTGTTCGTGCAATTGCCGCCGCGTGCGGCGAAGGCGATGCGCGCGCGCGGCTGGAGGTTCTACGAGTTCATCGGCGCGGGCGGTTGCCGGCTGATGTGCGCGTGGGACACGCAGCCCGACACGGTCGAGCGTTTCGCCGCCGACGTGCGCGAGCTGTGCGCCGCGTGAACGGCAACGACATAAACGAACTAAAGAGACGAAAGAGACGTTCCCCGCCATGACCGAGTACCGATTCTGTCCCCGCTGCGCGAAGCCCCTGACCGAGCGCATCGACCCTCGGCACGAGGGCGGCCGCGTGCGTCAGAGCTGTCCCGATAGCGGCTGCGGCTACGTTCATTGGAATAATCCGCTGCCCGTCGTCGCCGCGATCGTCGAGTACGAGGGCAGGATTCTGCTCGCCCGCAATGCGGCCTGGCCCGAGGGCATGTTCGCGCTGATCACCGGGTTTCTCGAAAGCGGCGAGACGCCGGAACAGGGCATCGCGCGCGAAGTGCTCGAAGAGACGTCGCTGCACACGGAGTCGGTCGAGCTGATCGGCGTGTATGAATTCATCCGCAAGAACGAGCTGATCATCGCGTATCACGTGAAGGCGCATGGGACGATCGCGCTGTCGCCCGAACTGCTCGAATACCGGCTCGTCGAGCCCGCCAAGCTGCGGCCGTGGCGCGCAGGGACCGGCCAGGCGCTCGGCGAATGGATGCGGCGGCGCGGCTTGCCGTTCGAATTCGTCGAGCGGCCGGGGCAGTGAAGCGCTGCGCCCAGCGAGCCGCAACTCAAACCAGCACACGGCTAACTCAGGGAGAAGCAACGGCATGGCCTACATCTACTACCTGACCCACATTCATCTGGGCTATGAAGCACTGTCGCAACTGTCGTCCGAATGCGCGCGCATTGGCATCAGGCGGCCGCTGGTGATCAGCGACAAGGGCGTCGTCGCGGCCGGCATCGCGCAGCAGGCGCTCGACGCGCTCGAGCTCGGCGACGTGCCGCTCTTCGACGATACGCCGTCGAACCCGACCGAGGCAATGGTGCTCGCGGCGGCCCAGGTGTATCGCGACCAGCATTGCGACGGGCTGATCGCGGTGGGCGGCGGTTCGTCGATCGATCTCGCCAAGGGCGTCGCGATCGCGGCCACGCATCCGGGGCCGCTCACGCAGTATGCGACGATCGAAGGCGGCAGCGCGAAGATCACCGACGCCGTCGCGCCGCTGATCGCGATCCCGACCACGGCCGGCACCGGCAGCGAAGTCGCGCGCGGCGCGATCGTGATCCTCAACGACAGCCGCAAGCTCGGTTTTCACTCGTGGCATCTGCTGCCGAAATCGGCGCTGTGCGATCCCGGCCTCACGCTCGGCCTGCCGCCTGGTCTGACCGCCGCGACGGGCATGGACGCGATCGCGCACTGCATCGAGACTTTCCTCGCGCCGGCCTTCAATCCGCCCGCCGACGGTATCGCGCTCGACGGACTCGAACGCGCCTGGGCGAGCATCGAGCGCGCGTGCGCGGACGGCAACGATCGCGAGGCGCGCCTGAACATGATGAGCGCGTCGATGCAGGGCGCGATGGCGTTCCAGAAGGGCCTCGGCTGTGTGCACTCGCTTTCGCACCCGCTGGGCGCCCTGAAGGTGAACGGCCGCACCTCGCTGCATCACGGCACGCTGAACGCGGTGGTGCTGCCCGCGGTGCTGCGCTTCAACGAGCGCGCGCCGAGCGTGGTGGCCGAGCGGCGCTATGCGCGCATGCGTCGCGTGATGGGGGTGCCCGAGCATGCGGATCTCGCGCAGGCGCTGTTCGACATGACGGCGCGCCTTGGTCTGCCGACCGGCTTGAGGCAGATGGGTGTCGACGAAAGCATGTTCGACAAGGTCGTGCAGGGCGCGCTGCTCGATCATTGCCACCGCACGAATCCGCGCGAGGCGAGTGCCGACGACTATCGCCGCATGTTGACCGAGTCGCTGTGACGCCATCACCAAATCCGATGAACAAACCCGCCCCCGCCGGCCGCGCAGCGTATCCGCATTTCCTGCCGATCACCACGCGCTGGATGGACAACGACGTCTACGGCCACGTCAACAACGTCGTCTACTACAGCTATTTCGACACCGTCGTGAACGACTATCTGATCCGCGCGGGCGTGCTCGATGTCGAGCACGGCGCGACGATCGGGCTCGTCGTCGAGACGCAGTGCAATTACTTCGCGCCGCTCGTGTTTCCCGATCGCATCGACGCGGGCTTGCGGATCGCGCGGCTCGGCACGACGAGTGTGCGCTACGAGGTGGGGCTGTTCCGCGACGGCGAGGCCGAGCCCGCCGCGCAGGGGCATTTCGTGCACGTCTACGTGGACCGTGCGACGCGTCGTCCGGTGCCTCTGCCCGCCGAACTGCGCGCGGCGCTCGAACCGCTGCGCGTCGCCGGTCAGGCGGACTAGACGCGTGCAGTCGTTCATCGTCACTGTGCTCAACGGCCTGAGCTACGGGCTGTTGCTGTTCATGCTGTCGGCCGGGCTCACGCTGATCTTCAGCATGCTCGGCGTGCTCAACTTCGCGCATGCGAGCTTCTACATGCTCGGCGCGTACGTCGGCTTTTCGGTGGCGGCGCGCGGCGGCTTCTGGAGCGCGCTGGTGGTCGCGCCGCTCGTCGTCGGCCTGATCGGCGCGGCGCTCGAGCGCTGGCTGTTGCGGCGCGTGCGCGGGCACGGCCATCTGCCCGAGCTGCTGCTGACCTTTGGTGCCGCCTATCTGCTCGGTGAACTCGTCAAGCTCGGCTGGGGGCTCAGCCCGCTGTCGGCAAGCATTCCGGCCGTGCTCGACGGTCCGCTGTTCTCGCTGTACGGCGCGGTTTTTACGCGCTATCGCGCGTTCATGATGGCGGTGTCGCTTGCCATGCTCGCGGCGCTCGCCGCGATGCTGCGCGTGTCGAAGACGGGGTTGATCGTGCGTGCCGCGCTCACCCATCCTCAGGCCGTCGAAGCGCTCGGCCACAATGTGCCGCGCGTGTTCACCGGCGTGTTCGCGGCCGGCACCGCGCTCGCCGCGCTCGCGGGCGTGATCGGCGCGCCGCTCTTCGTGATCGAGCCGGCGATGGCGGAGTCGCTCGGCTCGATCGTGTTCGTGGTCGTCGTGATCGGCGGGCTCGGTTCGCTGAGCGGGGCGCTCGTGGCATCGCTGCTAGTCGGGTGCGTAGAGACGCTGGCGGTCGCGAGTAACGTGTCGTTGGGCGACCTGGTGTCTCTCGCGGGCACGGTGCTGCCGCCCGAATGGGACGCGCTGACGCTCGCGCAACTCGCGCCGCTGCTGCCGTACCTGCTGCTCGTCGCGGTGCTGGCGGTGAGGCCGCGCGGGCTGTTCGGACGGCGCGACGATCATGCGTAAGCAGGGCGGGTCGCCGATCCTGGCGGAAAACGGGGCGCCGCCTCGCAGGCCCGGGCGCGCGCTCGCGCCGTGGCTCGCGCTTATCGCCTTTCTCGCCGTGCCGCCTTTCATCTGGCCGCATAGCTGGCTGCTCGCCTACCTCGCGCAGAGCGCGACGATGATCGTGTTCGCGCTGTCGTACAACCTGCTGCTCGGCGAGACCGGGTTGCTGTCGTTCGGGCATGCCGCGTATGCGGGGCTCGGCGCGCTGATCGCCGCGCGCGTGTTCAACGCGGGCGGCATGCCGCTCGTGCTGCTGCCGTTCGCGGGTGGCATCGGCGGGGCCCTGTGCGGCGTGTTGTTCGGCTTCATCGCGACACGCCGCGCCGGTACCGCGTTCGCGATGATCACGCTCGGTCTCGGCGAGCTCGTCGTCGCGGCCGCGTGGACGCTGCCGGGCTGGTTCGGCGGCGAGGCGGGCGTCGCGATCGATCGCGCGAGCGGCCCGCCCCTCGCCGGCTGGAGCTTCGGCCCGGCGCGCGAGGCCTATGCACTGATCGCGCTGTGGTGTGTCGTTGCGAGTGTCGCGATGTTCGCGCTGTCGCGCACGCCGTTCATACGGCTCGCGAACGCGGTGCGCGACAACCCGGCGCGCGCGGCGGCGATCGGCTGCTATCCGCGGCGGATCCGCTATGGCGTGGTCGTGCTGTCGGCGTTTTTCGCCGGCATCGCGGGCACCTTGGGGCTGATCAATCTCGAGCTCGTGTCGACCGAGAGCGTCGGCATGATGCGCTCCGGTGCTGTGCTGATCGCGACCGTGACCGGCGGCACGGCGGCGTTTTTCGGACCGGTCGCGGGCGCGATCGTGCTGACGTTTTTCAGCGTGCTGGTCGCGAGCGTCACACGGGCGTGGCTGTTCTATCTGGGGCTGTTCTTCGTCGTCGTCGTGATGGCGGCTCCGGACGGGCTCGCGGGCTTCGCCGCACGGCAGACGGCGCGGATTGCGGCCTACGGCTGGCGAGGTTGCCGCGCCGCGTACCTGTGGAGCGCCGCGGCGGCGATGCTGTGGCTCGCGGCCATCGTGTTGGCGGTGCAGTGGGCCTATGCGGCGCAGTTCGGCGCGCACGAAGGCGCGGCGTTGTACGCATGGTTCGGCGCCGGTGCACCAGCCGCGACGGATGTCACCGGCGCGCCGCGGCTATCGACGCTCGCCGTCGCGCCGTTGACTCTCGCGCTTGCGCTCGGCGTGCTCGCGGCACTGGCCGCGCTGAGCACACGCCGCGCGCTGCGCGCGCATGCCCGCGTGACTGCCCACGCGCACGCGGCACGATCCACCGGAGCCGCGCGATGATCCCCGCACTCGCGCTCTACGGCATCGAAAAGCGCTTCGGCCCGACGCCGATCCTGCGCGGTGTCGATCTCGAGATCGAGCCGGGCGAGCGGCACGCGCTGATCGGCCCGAACGGCGCGGGCAAGTCGACCCTGTTCAATCTGATCGGCGGCGGCGCGCGGCCGAACGCGGGGCGCATTCGCCTGTTCGGCGCGGACATCACGCGGCTCGCACCGGCCGCGATCGCGCGCCGCGGCCTCGCGCGCAGCTTCCAGAGCACGAGCGTGTTCGCGCGGCTGTCCGTGTTCGACAACCTGCGCTGCGCGGCGCAACTCGCCGAGCGCGATCGCACGCGCTGGTGGCAGCGTCTGACCGGCGCGGCCGCGGTCGATGCGCGCGCCGCCGAAGTGCTCGACGCGGTCGGCCTCGGCCCGCGCCGCGGCGTCGCGGCCGGCACGCTCAGCTACGCGGAGCAGCGTGCGCTCGATCTCGGCATCGCGCTCGCGAGCGGCGCGCACACGCTGCTGCTCGACGAACCGACGGCGGGAATGAACCGCGCGGAAGCGGCGCGCGCCATCGAGCTGATCCGCGACATTACCGCGGGCCGCACGCTGCTGATGGTCGAGCACGACATGGACGCGGTGTTCGCAATCGCCGATCGCGTTTCGGTACTGGTGCAGGGGCGCATCATCGCGAGCGGGACGCCGGCCGCGATTCGCGCGGACGCGGCGGTGCGCGCGGCGTATCTGGGTGAGCGCTTCGACCGGAGCCCGGGCGCGCCGACCGGCGATCAAGCCGGCAAGGACGCCCGCCGATGAGCGCGCTGCTCGAGATCCGCAACCTAAACGCGTGGTATGGCGCGAGCCAGGCATTGCACGGCGTCACGCTGGACATCGGGCCCGGCGAAGTGGTCGCGCTCGTCGGCCGCAACGGCTCGGGCCGCTCGACGCTCGCCCGCGCAATCATGGGCCTCGTGCATTGCGAGGGCGAACTGCGCTTCGCTGGTTGCTCGCTCGCCGGTCTGCGCACATTCGAAATCGCGCGGCTCGGTCTCGGTTATGTGGCCGAGCATCGCGACGTGTTCACCGGGCTGAGCGTCCACGAAAACCTGCTGCTTGGCGTTGGGCCAGCAACCGTCTCGCGCGTGCGCGGCCGCGCGCCGCGCTTCACGCTCGCCGACGCCTACGCGCTATTCCCCGTGCTCGCCGAGCGCAAGCGCACGCGTGCCGGCGCCCTGTCCGGCGGCGAGCAACAAATGCTCGCGCTCGCACGGGCGTTGCTCACAGACCCCGATCTGCTGCTGATCGACGAGCCCGGCGAAGGGCTCGCGAGCCTCGTGATCGAGCAGGTCGCCGATTGTCTGCGCGCGTTGCGCGAGCGTGGGGTCGCGATCCTGTTGATCGAGCAGCGGCTCGTGATTGCGCAGGACATCGCGAGCCGCGTCGCGGTGATGGGGCATGGCGAGATCGTGTTCGACGGCGCGCTGGCGTCGTTTCTGTCGCGTGATGACGTGATGCGCGAGTGGCTCGGAGTGGGCTGACGCGCGCGCTCAGGCATCCTTGTTGATGATCCATTCATGCGCAGGATCGTTGCGGAAATGCCAGACCCGCTGGCTGCCCGCCATCACGTTCAGATAATACGAGTCGTAGCCATAGGGCACGACGACGGGATGATAGCCGCGCGGCACCATGACCACGTCGTGATCCTCGACGGCCATCGATTCGTCGATATCGCGTGAGTCGGTGTACACGCGCTGGAAGGCGAAGCCTTGCGGCGGATCGAGGCGGTGGTAATAGGTTTCTTCGAGCGAGCTTTCGTGCGGAATGTTGTCGGTGTCGTGCTTGTGCGGCGGATAGCTCGACGCGTGACCGCCCGGCGTTCTCACTTCGACCACCAGCAGCGATTCCGCCGGCTCGGTCTGCGGAAGAATATCGCAGACGTAGCGCGTGTTCAGCGACTTGCCGCGCGTCGAGCGCTTCATCGAAGCAGGCTCGATCAGCCGCGAGGGATACTCGCCTTTGGCCGGCGCGCTTGCCACGCCGAGCTCCGCGTCACGGCACGCGCGCACCGTCGCGCGAACGTTGGGCGGTAAATACACCGCGTATGGCGCCGCATCTTCGAACACGCTGTCGCGCGAACCGAGCGAGCTCCACGTCGTGTCGGGCGTTTCGACATCGACCGCGCCGTTCAGTACGACGATGCAAACTTCGCGCGCCGGCTCGAACACATGCACCACCTCATTCACGCCGAGCCGGTACGCGGCGAATCCCACATAGCGCCAGCAGGCCGACAACGGCGTGACGCGCGCGATCGTCTGGCCTTCGCGCTCGGCCTTCACCAATAAACTCATGCTGCCTCCTTGCCGAGCGGCGCATCGACGAGCGCCCGCAACGTGCTATATCCCTTCTGCGCATACTCGAACGACGGCGCGACGACCGGGTCCTGTTCCGCTTCGACGACCAGCCAGCCGCAATAACCATGCCGCTTCAAACGGTCGATGAGCGCCGGAAAATTCACCGCGCCGTCGCCGGGCACCGTGAATGCACCGGCGAGCACCGCATCGAGAAAACTCCAGTTGCGATTGCGCGCGAGCTTCATCACCGCAGGGCGCACGTCCTTGCAATGGACGTGGCACACGCGCGCGATGTGTTTGTCGAGCACCGCCACCGGATCGCCGCCCGCAAACGTGATATGCCCGGCGTCGAACAGCAGGCCGACGGCGTCGCTCGTGCGCGCCATCAACTGATCGACGTCGGCCGGCGTTTCGACGTACGCGCCCATATGGTGATGATAGGCGAGCCGAACGCCGCGGCTGAGCGTATAGCGTGCGAATTCATCGACGCGTGCCGCGTACGCGTCCCATTGCGCGTCGCTGAAAAAACGCGGCCGCTGATACAACGGGCGCGGCGCGCCCTGGGTCGAATCGGCGACTTCGCCATACACCATCACGGTCGCGCCGTTCTGCGCGAGCAACTCCAGATGGGGGCCGACCGCGTCGATTTCGTCGGCGACGCTGCGCTTGGCCAGTTCTCCGGAGTACCAGCCGGACACGAGCGCGAGGCCGTATTGCGCAAGCAGCGTCTTCAGCGCCTTCGGCTCACGAGGAAACTTGTTGCCGAGTTCGAAGCCCTCATAGCCGATCCGCCTGCCTTCGGTCAGCGCGACTTCGAGCGGCGTCTCGCCACCGAGCGACGGAAGGTCGTCGTTCATCCACGAGAGCGGGTTGATACCGATGCGTACATCGAAAGCAGTCATGCTGGAGTCCTCATGGTTGCGACTCGTGATCGTTGCTTTGGGACGATGCGGGCGGCGCGGGCGGCGCCGCGCGCGCGGCGAGCTGCGCGTCGTACTCCGCGCGGGCGTCGCGCACCTCGCGGCGCGCCGACACTTCGGGCACCGCGACTTCCCACCACCAGCCGCCGTCCTCGGTCGTGCGAGCCGGGTCGGTGTCGATGCTGATGACGTACGTGCGACTCGCCGCGCGCGCGCGTTGCAGTGCCGCTTCGAGCTCGGCGAGATTGCCCGCGTGCTCGGCTTGCGCGCCGAGCGCGCGAGCGTGCGCGGCGAAATCGATGCGCGGCGCGCCCTCCGGTGCGTGCACGCAATCGTCGAGCAGATTGTTGAACGGCGCGCCGCCGCATGCCTGTTGCAGCCGGTTGATACAGCCGAAGCCGCGATTGTCGAGCACGACGACGATGAGCTTCGCGCCGAGCATCACCGAGCTGGCGATCTCGCTGTTGAGCATCAGATAGCTGCCGTCGCCGAGAATCACGATGACCTCGCGCTCGGGCCGCGCGAGCTTCACGCCGAGGCCGCCCGCGATCTCGTAGCCCATGCACGAGTAGCCGTATTCGACGTGATAGGCGCCGGGCCGTCCCGCGCGCCACAGCTTGTGCAGGTCGGCGGGCAGCGTGCCGGCCGCGCAGACGACGATGTCGTCGGTCGGGGAGTGCGCGCTCGAACGCTGCACCGCGCCGATCACGTCGCCCTCGTAGGGCAGCACCGATTCACGTTGCGGCGCATGCGTGAGCGCTTGCACGGTGTCGCGCCAACTGGCCGCGAGCTTGTGCGCGCGCGCGCTCCACGTGCGCTCCGCGTGCCAGCCTTGCAGCGGACCGGCGAGCGCGTCGAGCGCGAGCTTCACGTCCGCCTCGACGACGAAGCCGCGATGCTTGAGCGCGTCGAATCCATTCGCGTTGATCGCGATCACGTCGGCTTGCGTGAACAGCGTGTTCGAGCCGGTCGTAAAGTCCTGCAGGCGCGTGCCGAGCGCGAGCACGCAGTCGGCATCATGCGCGAGCGCATTGGCGGCCGGCGAGCCGGTCACGCCGAGCGCGCCCGCATTGAGCGGATCGTTCCACGCAAGCGAGCTCTTACCGGCCTGCGTTTCGGCGACCGGCACGCCGTGCGCGCTCGCGAAGCGGTGCAGCGCATCGGCCGCGCGGCTGTACAGCACGCCCCCGCCCGCGACGATCAGCGGACGCTTCGCGTGCTGCAAGCGCGCGCACGCGGCGTCGATATCGTCGCTACGAGGTGCGGGCGAATGTGGGCGCACGACGCGCGGTGCGAAGAAGTCCGCCGGAAAATCCCACGCCTGCGCCTGCACGTCCTGCGGCAACGCGAGCGTGACGGGGCCGCACAACGCGGCATCGGTCAGCACGCGGATGGCGCGCGGCAACGCGCTCAGCAATTGCGCCGGATGCACGATGCGATCGAAGTAGCGCGACAGCGGCTTGAACGCGTCGTTCGCGGACACGCCGCCGTCGTTGAAATCCTCGACCTGTTGCAGCACCGGATCGGGGGCGCGCGACACGAAGATATCGCCGGGCAACAGCAGCACCGGCAGGCGGTTCACGTGCGCGAGCGCGGCCGCGGTCAGCAAGTTTGTCGCGCCCGGGCCGATCGATGTCGTCACGGCCATCATGCGGCGCCGGAAGTGCGCCTTCGCATAGGCGATCGCGCTGTGCGCCATCGCCTGCTCGTTGTGCGCGCGCAGCGTCGGCAGCGCGTCGCGATGCTGATTCAGCGCCTCGCCGATGCCCGCGACATTGCCGTGCCCGAAGATCGCGAACACGCCGCCGAACAGCGGTTCGTCGCCGTGGCCGTCAACGCCCGCGACGCGTTGCGCGGCCAGGTAGCGCACGAGCGCCTGCGCCGTCGTCAGGCGAATCGTGCCGGCGGTGTGCACGGGCGCATGGGTTGGGGTCGCGCCGCTGGCGGATGGCGTGTCGTCATGCATGATGCGCTCGGTCATGCGGCCTCTCCCTGATGAACGTGATGAGGCGTGCCGTGTGCCGCGGGTTCGCCGCGCGCGCTGCGCCACGCGGCGATCAGCGTTTCGAACGTCCGGCGCACGCGCGCGATCAATTCGTCGTCGCCGATTTCACCGGCGAGCCACGCATGGCTCGGCTCGTAAAAGATCGTGCGGCCGACCGTGAAGCCGCGACAGGTCGCCGCTTGCGCGGCCGCGTGAAAGCCTTCGCTCAACTGCTCGACCGCGGCCGACAAGCCGAGCAGCACGACGCCGCGGCAATAGGGATCGCGCTCGGCGATCAGCGCGTCGATGGCCTGCCATTGCGCGGCGTCCATCGGTTCGAGTTTCCACCACTCGGGGTAGATGCCGAGGTTGTAGAGGCGCTTCAACGCGCGATACACGATGTCCGGTCCCTGAGGCAGCGCCGCATGCTTCGGCGGAATCACTTCGAGCAGCAGTTCGTGCCCGCTTGCCTGGGTCGCGTCGTACAGCGCGCGCAGTTGCGCTTCCTGTTCGAGCCGCTGCTCGATCGGCTCGTCGGGATGAAACTGCACGAGGCATTTGACGACGTGCTCCTGCGGCCAGGCAATCAGCGTGGTGCCGATCGAGCGGCCATGGTCGAACACGAGCGGCACGGAACCGGGCAGTTCGACCGGGCGGCCGATCCACCAGCCGCGGCCGGTCGCGGCGTTCAGCGCGTCCTGACCATAGCGGTCGTCGATCAGTACGCCGATGCGTCCGTGCAGGTTCATCGCGCGTTCGGTCTGCGCGACGGCTTCGACGAACAGGTTCTTCAGACGCGCAATACGCGCTTCGCCGGCACCGGTCTGCTGCGCAAGCTCGAAGAACGGGTTGCGATGATCGAACGCGAAGCCGAGCACTTCGTGCCACGTTTTGCGCGCCGGCGACACGCGATGCAGTCTGGCGAGCGTCGCGTCGCGATCCGGGCGGCGCATGCGCTGCGGATCGGCCTGCGCTTCGCGCAGAAAGTAGTCGAGTTCGGCGGGCGTCGGCATGGCCGGGGCGCAGCCATGCCGCGACACGACCAGCGCGCCGCTCGCGTTCGCGGCGCGCGCGCAGGCGTCGAGCGGCTGATCGCGCAGCCAGCCGGACAGAAAGCCGGAAGCGAAGGCGTCGCCCGCGCCGAGTACGTTCAGCACCTCGACCTCGACGCCGCCATGAACCGGCACCGTATCGAGCGAGCCAGGCACCGCGCCGTCGATGATCTGACAGCCGAGCGGCCCGCGCTTGAGCACGAGCGTGGCCGGCGTTACGGCGCGCACCGTCGCGAGCGCGTCGACGAGGTCGGTCGTGCCGCCGGCGATGCGAAACTCCTCCTCGGTGCCGATCACGAGATCGAACAGCGGCAGAATCCGCTGCAAATGCGCGCTCACGCCCTCGCTCGCCACGAAACGCGTTTCGCCGTCGGCTTTGCCTGTGAGCCCCCACAGCACCGGCCGGTAGTCGATGTCGAGCACGGTGCGCACGGCGTTGCGGCGCGCGTAATCGAGCGCGCGCCGGCTCGTGCGGTTGACCTGCGCGGTCGAGAAGTGCGTGCCGGTGATCAGCAGCGCTTTCGACGACGCGATGAACGCCTCGTCGAAATCGGCTTCGTCGACTGCCATGTCCGCGCAGTTCTCGCGGTAGAAGATCAGCGGGAACGTGTCGCGGTCCTTCAGGCCGAGCAGCACGAGCGCGGTCAGCCGTTCGTGGTCGATACGCACGTGGCTCACGTCGCAGCCTTCCTTCGCGAGCGTTTCGGTCAGGAAGCGCCCCATGTGATCGTTGCCGACGCGGGCGAGCATCGCCGCGTCGAGCCCGAGCCGCGCGCAGCCGAACGCGATGTTCGCCGACGATCCGCCGAGATACTTCGCGAAGCTCGACACGTCTTCGAGGCGCGCGCCGACCTGCTGCGCGTACAGATCGACGGCCAGCCGGCCGAGGCACACGATGTCGCGGCTGCGGCCCGGTGCGAACCGGCTGCCTGGGGAGCCGCTGGAAGTGCTGGATTGATCCATGAATAGTCCTGAGTAACGGTGCGCGGCGGCCGGTCAGGCGAAACGCGGCGAAGCCGCGCGTGCCGCGCGAATCGGTCAGATCGTCGCGCCTTCGAGTTCGCCGATCATCTTCTGCATCTCGGCGCCGCCGGCCATCATGTCGAGCACTTCGTCCTTGCTGATGGTCTGTTTCGTGAACGTGCCGAGCGAGCGGCCGCGATTGAGCAGCGTGAACGAATCGCCGATCGGATACGCGTGGTGCACGTTGTGCGTGATGAAGATCACCGAGATGCCCTTGGCGCGCGCTTTATGGATCAGCTTCAGGACGTTGAAGCTCTGTTTGACGCCGAGCGCGGCGGTCGGCTCGTCGAGAATCAGCACGCGCGCGCCAAAGTGGATTGCGCGTGCGATCGCCAGACACTGCCGTTCGCCGCCGGACATCGTGCCGATCGGCTGATGCGGATCGCGCACGTTGATGCCCATTTCGCCGAGCTTGTCGCGTGCGGTACTCGCGCAAGTTTCGAGATCCATGACTTTCAGGAAGCCGTAGAGTTTTTTCTGCGGTTCGCGGCCCATGAAGAAATTGCGCGCGACCGACAGCAGCGGCACCAATGCGAGATCCTGATAGACGGTCGCGATGCCCAGATCGAGCGCGTCCTTCGGCGACGTGAAGTGCACCGGCTTGCCGTCCACCCGGTAGGTTCCCTTGCTCGGCTGATATACGCCCGCCAGCGTTTTGATCAGCGTCGATTTGCCCGCGCCGTTGTCGCCGAGCAGGCAGTGCACTTCGCCGCGCTTGAGCCGCATCGTGATGTCGTTCAGCGCGATGATGTTGCCGAAATAACGGCTGACGTTTTCGAGCGACAGAATGATGTCGTCCGGGTTCTGTTCGGGGGTGCTCATCGTGAACCTCCGTCTAGCGCGATGCCGCGACGCGGCCGCGCACATAGTGGTTGAACAGCACGGCGAACAGCAGCATCACGCCGAGGAACACGCGGAACCAGTCGGAATCGACGTTGGTGTACGTGATGCCGATCTGCACCACGCCGAAGATCAGGGCGCCGAAGCAGGCGCCGACCACCGAGCCGTAGCCGCCCGTGAGCAGCGTGCCGCCGATCACCGCGGCGATGATCGCCTCGAACTCCGCCTGCAAGCCGCGGTCGGCCGCGGCCGAACCGATGTCGCACACCTGCAGCACCGCATACAGGGCCGAGCAGAACGCGGTCAGCACGAACAGCGAGATCTTCACGCGACGCACCGGCACGCCGACGTTCTTGGCCGCGTTGGCGTCGCCGCCGACCGCGAAAATCCAGTTGCCGAAGCGCGTTTTCGCAAGCGTGAACGCACACACCACGGCCAGCACGAGCCACCACAGCAGCACCTTGGGAATGCCCGGTACGAGCGGCATGCCGTTATCGAGCATCTTGACGAGGCCGAGGTGGCCCAGCCACACAAAAAGACCTCTGAACGCGACGCCCTGGAAGAACGTGTGCGCGAACCAGTCCTGACGCGCGACGTCGCCGACCCCGGAGATGATCGTGCGATCGGCGAACATCACCGATAGCGCGAGCGTGAGGCCGCGCAGAATGAACAGGAACGCGAGCGTGACGATGAACGAGGGCAGGCGCGTGCGCATCACCAGATAGCCGTTGAGCGCGCCGAGCAGCATCGAGCCGGCGAACGCGAACAGGATCGCGAGCCAGATCGGCCAGTGAAAGTACATGGTCGGCAACGCGACCATCATGCCCGCAAAACCGATCATCGAGCCGATCGACAGATCGAACTCGCCGGCGATCATCAGCAGGCACGCGCCGACCGAAATCAGGCCCAGATAGGCGGCGACCTGCGACCAGTTCATCACGCCGTCGAGGTTGAACATCCCCGAGTTGCCGGCCGCCACGCCGAACACGATGAACACCATGACGGTGCCCGCGAGCGCCGCGAATTCAGGACGGCCGAGCAGATGACGGAACCAGGATTCCTGGCGCACGCGTTCGTCGGCCGCAACCGGCTGCGAGACGGATGCCGAACCGGACGGCGCCGGGTCCTGCGGATCGGGCGGCGGTTGCTTGCGGTGATGGGGATGAAAAAGGTCGGCGACACCCATTGAAACTCTCCTTGATACGCCCGCGACCGGCGGGGCGACGCAGGGCTGCGGCCAGCGCGGCGGCCCTGCTCACGCGAGGCGATGACGTGCGTTCAGCGGTACTGACCCGCGTACTTCAGCACCTTGTCGACATTGGCCTTCGTGATGAAGCCCGGGCCTGAGCCGATATTGCGCGGCCCGTACGACGGCGTGAGCCCATAGGTCGCGAGACGTTCCTTGAACTTCGGATTCGCCTGCAGGATCTCGCGGATCTTCACGGGATCGGTGGTGTGGTTCTTCTTCACGATCGCGAGCACGGCGACCGGGATATACCCCTGCAAGTACGGTTGCTGATCGATCGCGAACTGAATGGTGCCGTCCTGGATGCCCTTCGCGATGTCGCTGTCGAAGTCGAACGTCGCGAACCAGATCTTGCCCGCGAGGCCCATCTGCTGCAGCGCCTTCAAGGTCGGATCGGCCGACAGCGGACCGAGCGTGAGCACCGCCTGGGTATCGGGATGATTGCGCAGGAACGCGCTGACCTTCGACTGCACGCCGGTCGGGTCCTGGCCCGCGTCGAGCGTCGAGGTCTTGAAGTCGGCGCCGATCGCTTCGGCGAAACCGCGGCAGCGTTCGAACGAAGCGGGGTTCGTCGCGTAGTGGTTCACGCACAGGAACGACTTGATGCCGGCAGCCTTGGCCTTTTCTCCCGCGGCCTTGCCGGCCGCGAACTCGGGCTGGCCGACGTGCATGATGGCGCCGAGCTTCGCGCTTTGCTCCTCGGTGCCCGAATTGATCGTGACGAGCGGAATGTGTTTCTCGGTGACCTTCGCGATCGAACTCTTCAGCACGTCGAAGTCGGCGATCGATACGATTACGCCGTCGTAGTTGCGCGCGGCTGCCTGCTCGATCAGGCGCGCCATGTCGGCGATGTCGCCGTTCGGCGGATTGCGATAGTCGGTCTGGACATTGAAGTCCTCGTCCGCCTGCTTGATCGCGTTCTTGATCGTGTTCCACCACGAGTCCGAATCCGGCGCGTGGCTGATCAGCACGAAGTGAGCGTCCGCCGCGCGGGCGGCCGAGGCCGCGCCGAATCCTGCCGCCAACGTCAACGCCGTCACCAGAATCCTGAGCGTTGCCTTGCCTCTGCAAAGTCTCATTGTCTCCACCTTTCTCGGTCTGTCGTTCGTTGTTGAGGGAGCGCCTGGCGGGCGGCTTTCGATTCCGACGAGCCATACAACGAGGCCGAAGCGCCATCGCTCACGACCAAGAGTAGGTCAACTTCAGCCGTCTTGCAAAGAAAATTTCACGGCAAATAAAAATGGAAAATACATTCCATTTGGCGCGACGGCTGCCTATAATCCGCAACGTCGGATGCGTGATGCCGCGGCCCGCGGGCGCGTCTGCCGCATCGCAGGAACTCCCGAGGGGCAGTCATGGCGGAACAGATCACAGAAGAAGCGTTGCCGAGCGTCGACGAATTGATGCAGCGCATCGCAGAGAACTACGAGTCGCTGCCGCGGCAGTTGAAAAGCGTCGCGACCTATATCGAGCAGCATCGGTCGAGCGTGATGATGGATCGCACGAGCGATATCGCCGCGAGCTGCGGCGTGCATCCGTCGGCGGTCGTGCGCTTCGCGCAGCGCTTCGGCTTTTCCGGCTTCTCCGACCTGCAGGCGGTGTTTCGTCAGGCGTATACGGGGCAGGGCGTGTCGTCGCCGAGCTATCAGCAGCGCATTCGCAAGCTGATCGACGAGAAGCCCGGCACCTTGTCGGGCGGCGCGGTCGCGCGCGAGTTCATCGCCGCGTCACGCGGCGGCCTCGAAGAGCTCGAAGCGGCACTCGACGACAGGCAGTTCGACGCTGCCGTGAAGATGCTGCAGCAGGCCGACAACATCTACGTGGTCGGCGTGCGGCGCTCGTTTCCGGTCGCGAGCTACATCGTCTACGCGTTGCAGCATACGCACAAGCGCGTGCACCTCGTGTCCGGTTTCGGCGGCATGTATCGCGAGCAAATCCGCAGCGTGAGGAAGGGCGACGTGGTGATCGCCATCAGCTTCGCGCCGTACGGCAAGGAGACGCAGTACTGTCTGCGCGTCGCGCATCATCACCAGGCGAAGACGCTCGTCATTACGGATAGCCAACTTTCGCCGCTCGCGCGCTACGCGAGCACGCAGCTTTACGTGAAAGAGGGCAGCGCGTTCGCGTTCCGCTCGCTGACCAGCACGATCTGCCTGTGCCAGGCGCTCTTCATCGCGCTCGCGTACAAGCTCGAACTGAACGTTGAAGAATCGAACAACACGGGAGGCTACGATGACTGAAGCGGTTAGCACGATCGACGTCGCGGTATTCGGCGCGGGGCGCATCGGCAAGATCCATGCGGCGAATCTCGCGCGGCAACCGGGCGTGCGGCTCAAATACGTGGTCGACGTGAATCGCGAGGCGGCGGCCGCGTTGGCCGCGCAGCACGGCGCACAGGTCGCCGATGTCGACGGTGCGATCGGCGACGCGTCGATCGGCGCGACCGTGATCTGCTCCAGCACCGACACCCACGCTGACCTGATCGTCAAATCGGCCGCGCAGGGGAAGCACGTGTTCTGCGAGAAGCCGGTCGATCTCACCCTGGAGCGCGCGCGGTTGTGCGCGCAGGCGGTGGAGCGCGCGGGCGTCGTGTGCATGATCGGGTTTCAGCGGCGGTTCGATCCGACGTTTTCCGCATTGAAAGCGCGCATCGACGCGGGCGAGATCGGCACGCCGGAAATGCTGGTCGTCACGAGCCGCGACCCGGGCGCGCCGCCGCTCGAGTACATCCGGCACTCGGGCGGCATCTTCAAGGACATGCTGATTCACGACTTCGACATCTTCCGCTGGATTCTCGACGACGAAGCCGACACGCTGCACGCCACCGGCAGTTGCCTCACCGACCCCGCGATCGCCGACGCGGGCGATATCGATTCGACCGCGGTTACGATCCGCACGAAACGTGGCCGCCTGTGCCAGATCAACACCACGCGGCGCGCCGCGTACGGCTACGACCAGCGCTTCGAAGTGCTCGGCAGCGGCGGCATGCTGCAGGCGGGCAACGTGCGGCCGACCGAGGTCACCGCGTACTCGAAGACGCAGGTATCGACCGACGTGCCCGAGGCGTTCTTTCTCGAACGCTATCGCACGGCGTACGCGCTCGAAATCGCCCATTTCTTCGATGCGCTCATGCACCGCAAGCCGGTGCGCACGACCGTCGCCGATGGCCTCAAAGCGCTCGAACTCGCGCAAGCCGCCACGCGTTCCTGGCGCGAGGGCCGCGCGGTCAAACTCGGCGAGGCCGCGTGATGAAACCCGCCACACAGCGTTTGCGGCTCGGCGTGGTCGGCCTCGGGCGGCTCGGCAAGCGGCATGCGGAAAATCTCGCGTATCGCGTGCCGGGCGCGACACTGACGGCCGCGTGCAGTCCGCTCGCAGACGAACTCGCATGGGCGCGCGATGCGCTTCCCGAGCCGCGTCTCTACGCCGACTACGCGGACCTGCTCGCCGATCCGCACGTCGACGCGGTGTGGCTCGTCACACCGTCGTCGCTGCATGCGCAGCAGATCGTCGACGCGTTGCGAGCCGGCAAGCATGTGTTCTGCGAGAAACCGCTGTCGCTCGATGTCGCCGAATGTGAACGCGTGCTGGCCGAGGCGGCGCGCTATGCGCATCTGCACGCGACGATCGGCTTCATGCGGCGTTTCGATCCAAGCTATCGGGACGCGTTCGAGAAGGTCGCCGCCGGGCAGATCGGCCGGCCGTTCCTCGTGCGTTCCCAGACGACGGATCAAAACGACAACGACGGCTTTTTCGTGCGCTTCGCGGCGACCTCGGGCGGGATCTTTCTCGACTGCACGGTGCACGACATCGACGTCGCCCGGTGGCTGCTCGGCAAGCCGCGCGCGACGCGGGTGTTCGCGGCGGGCACGGTCGCGCTGCACGAGGGCTTGCGCGAATTCGGCGATGTCGACAACGGCGTCGCGATCTGCGAATTCGAGGGCGGCAAGTTGGCGATGTTCTACGCGTCGCGCACGCAGGCGCACGGCAACGATACGCACAGCGAAGTGATCGGCACGGCGGGGGGGCTGACGATCGGGCGCAATCCGCGCGCGAATCGCGTCGAGATTTACGACGCGAGCGGCATTCGTAACGAATGCACGCCGAACTTCTTCGACCGTTTCGAGGACGCGTTTCTGCACGAGGCGCGCGCGTTCGTCGCGTCGGTGCAAAACGGGGCGGGAATCGGCGACGCGGCGCCACGCGGCGCGACCCTGGCCGATGCCCTCGAAGCCACGCGCATCGGCGTCGCGCTGCGCGAGTCGCTGCAAAGCGGCCAGGCGGTGACGCTGTAGCGTCGGGCAGCCGGCGCGGCCGCTGCGCCTGCTGTAGAATTTGACCCTCTGTCCGGCGTCGTCAGCGACGCCTCGTCCCGAAGGTCATCGTCGATGCAAATTCAGATTCACAAGGAAGTCGATGCGCGCGGGCTCACGTGCCCGCTGCCCATCCTGCGCGCCAAAAAGGCGCTCTCCGACATGGAAAGCGGCCAGATTCTCAAGGTGCTCGCCACCGATCCCGGCTCGCAGCGCGATTTCGCCGCGTTCGCGAAGCAGACCGGCAACGAGATCATCGAAAGCTCGGCGCATGACAAGGTGTTCACGTTCCTGATGCGTCGCCGGTGAGCGGCATCCGGTAAAACTGTCCGTCCGATGTAAAAAAGAAGGCGCTGTCCCCATTATCCGGGGTACAGCGCCTTCTTCGTTTCAGCCTCGCGGCTGGCCTCAGCCTTCGAGAACCGGCGAGCGCGTGCGCAGATATTCTTCGAAATCGGCGGCCACCTCCGGGTGACGCAGCGCGAACTCGACCGTCGCCTTCAGGTAACCGAGCTTGCTGCCGCAGTCGAAACGCGTGCCGTGATATTTGTAGGCGAGCACCTGCTCGTCGGCGAGCAGCGACTGGATCGCGTCCGTCAGTTGCAGTTCACCGCCCGCGCCCGGCTTGATCGCGCGCAGGTGATCGAAGATGCGGGGCTTGAGCACATAGCGGCCCACCACGCCGAGGTTCGACGGCGCCACGCTCGGCTCCGGCTTTTCGACGATGCCCGACATCTTGATGATCGAGTCTTCCCATTCCTTGCCATCGACGATGCCGTACGACTTCGTGTCCTGCGGCGGGATCTCTTCAACGCCGATCACCGAGCTGTGATAGTGATCGAACACCTCGATCATCTGCGTCATCACGGGCGGCGTGCCGTACAGCAGGTCGTCCGCGAGAATCACGGCGAACGGGTTATCGCCGACCAGCTTCTCCGCGCACAGCACCGCGTGACCGAGGCCCAGCGCCTCGGCCTGACGCACGTAGAAGCAGTCCACATGGCTCGGCTTGATGCTGCGCACGAGTTCGAGCAGCTTGTCTTTGCCGCGCGCTTCGAGCTCGGCCTCGATCTCGTAGGACTTGTCGAAATGGTCTTCGATCGCGCGCTTGCTGCGGCCCGTGACGAAGATCATTTCGGTGATGCCGGCCGCCATGGCTTCTTCGACCGCGTACTGAATCAGCGGCTTGTCGACGATCGGCAGCATCTCTTTCGGGCTAGCCTTCGTGGCGGGGAGGAAGCGGGTGCCAAGACCCGCGACCGGAAAAACCGCCTTCGTAACTTTTAGCATGTGAATACCCTGAGTCCTCTGGTTTAAGTCCCGGCCCGCCCGCCGCGGAGGCAAGCGGGCGAGGCGCGCGTCGATCAGGCCGGCAAGCGGGCCAGCTGGGCTTGCAGCTTGCCCACGGTGGCTTCGAAATCAGCAAGCCGTTTCTGTTCCTGTTCCACGACCGCCGCCGGCGCCTTTGCAACGAATGCCTGATTCTGTAGCTTACCGTTGCATTTGACGATTTCAGCACTCAATCGTGCGATCTCTTTCGACAGGCGTTCGCGTTCAACCGCCACGTCGATCTCGACCTTAAGCACGAGCTTGTCGGTTCCTACGATAGCAATCGGCGCGCCATCCGCCTGGGCGTCGAGCGCGGCCTCGTCGGCGATGATCTGCACTTCGGACAGACGCGCCAGTGCCTGAGCGTAAGGCGCGAAAGTGCGCAGGCGCTCCGCGTTGCCGGTGGCGAGCAACGGCACCTTGACCGCCGGCGACAGGTTCATCTCGCCGCGCAGGTTCCGGCACGCGTCGATCACCGCCTTGAGGCCGGCCGCCCACTGCTCGGCGTCTTCGTCGAGCTTCGACGGCTCCGCGATCGGGTACGGCTGCACCATGATGGACGCTTCACCGTCGGCCTTGCCTTCGGGGTAGCGTCCCGCGAGCGGCGCCACCTTCTGCCACAGCGCTTCGGTGATGTACGGGATCACCGGATGCGCGAGGCGCAATACCGTCTCGAGCACACGCAGCAGCGTGCGGCGGGTTGCGCGCTGCTGGTTCGGCTGACCCGTCTGGATCTGCACTTTGGCGAGCTCGAGGTACCAGTCACAATATTCGTCCCATACGAACTTGTATAGGGCGTTGGCCACATTGTCAAAACGATAGTCTGAAAAACCCTTGGCGACCTCCGCTTCCACGCGTTGCAGTTGCGACACGATCCAGCGGTCGGCCTGCGAGAAATGCAGATGGCCTTCTGGCCCGCATTCGCCACATTGCGCCGCCTGGCCGAAACCGCAGTCGTGGCCTTCGCAGTTCATCAGCACGAAGCGCGTGGCGTTCCAAAGCTTGTTGCAGAAGTTGCGATAGCCCTCGCAGCGCGCGAGGTCGAAGTTCACGTTGCGGCCGAGCGTGGCCATCGACGCCATCGTGAAGCGCAGCGCGTCGGTGCCGAAGGCCGGAATGCCTTCCGGAAACTCCTTGCGGGTCTTCTTTTCGATCGACGCGGCCTGCTTCGGGTTCATCAGGCCCGTGGTGCGCTTCGCGACGAGCGCGTCGAGGCCGATGCCATCGACGATATCGATCGGGTCGAGCGTATTGCCCTTGCTCTTCGACATCTTCTGGCCTTCGGCATCGCGCACGAGCCCGTGCACGTAGACCGTTTCAAACGGCACCTTGCCGGTGAAGTGCGTGGTCATCATGACCATGCGCGCGACCCAGAAGAAGATGATGTCGAAGCCGGTGACGAGCACCGACGACGGCATGAAGTGCTTGAGTTCTTCCGTTTCGTTCGGCCAACCGAGCGACGAGAACGGCACCAGAGCGGACGAGAACCACGTGTCGAGCACGTCTTCGTCGCGCTCGAGCGCACCCGTGTAGCCGGCCGCGGCGGCCTTCGCGCGCGCTTCTTCCTCGGTCTTCGCGACGAACACTTCGCCATTCTCGCCGTACCACGCCGGAATCTGATGACCCCACCACAGCTGACGCGAGATGCACCAGTCCTGGATGTTTTCGAGCCACTGGTAATACGTGGTGGTCCAGTTTTCCGGCACGAATTTGATCTGGCCGTTGCGGACCACGTCGAGCGCGGTTTCGGCGATCGACTTGCCCGGATTGAACGTGCCTTCGGGCGCCGGCTTGCTCATTGCGACGAACCACTGGTCGGTGAGCATCGGCTCGATCACGACGCCGGTGCGGTCGCCGCGCGGCACCATCAGCTTGTGCGGCTTGACCGATTCGAGCGCGCCGAGCGTCTCGAGATCCTCGATCACGAGCGCGCGCGCTGCGAAACGGTCGAGGCCGCGATATTTTTCGGGCGCGTTGTCGTTGATCTTCGCGTCGAGCGTGAGGATTTCGATTTGCGGCAGCTTGTGACGCAGGCCGACCTGGTAGTCGTTGAAATCGTGCGCGGGCGTGACCTTGACGACGCCGGTGCCGAACTCGCGGTCGACGTAATCGTCGGCGATGATGGGCACTTCGCGGTTCGAGAGCGGCAGCGTGACGGTCTTGCCGATCAGATGCGCGTAGCGTTCGTCTTCGGGGTGCACCATCACGGCGGTGTCGCCGAGCATGGTTTCCGGACGCGTGGTGGCAACGGTCAGATGGCCGGAGCCGTCGGTCAACGGATAGCGGATGTGCCACAGGTGGCCGTTTTCTTCCTCGCTGACCACTTCGAGGTCGGACACGGCGGTGAGCAGCACCGGGTCCCAGTTCACGAGGCGTTTGCCGCGATAGATCAGACCCTGTTCATACAGGCGTACGAACACGTCGCGCACGGCGGCCGACATCTTGTCGTCCATCGTGAAGTATTCGCGCGACCAGTCGATCGACGCGCCGAGACGGCGCACCTGATTCGTGATGGTGGAGCCGGACTGCTGCTTCCACTCCCACACGCGTTCGACGAACTTCTCGCGGCCGAGGTCATGGCGCGACACGCCCTGCGCGTCGAGCTGCCGTTCCACGACGATCTGCGTCGCGATGCCCGCGTGGTCGGTGCCCGGCACCCACAGCGTGTTCTCGCCGAGCATGCGGTGATAGCGGGTGAGGCCGTCCATGATGGTCTGGTTGAACGCGTGGCCCATGTGCAGGGTGCCCGTGACGTTCGGCGGCGGCAGCTGGATCGAGAAATCCTTGCGGTTCGCGTCGAAGGAGGGCGCGGCGTAGGCGCGCTTTTCCCATTCAGGGCCCCAGTGGGCTTCGATGGTCTGGGGTTCGAAGCTCTTTGCAAGCGTCGAGGTGGGGTCGCTCGGGGTGTCGCTCATGTTTCTGTTCTAAAAGCAGGCTTTGGGATGCGGAGAATGGTTGATTATAGCTGGACGGGGTTTCTTGCCGGCCGGCGCTGCCCCTGCCGCGGCATATAATGTCCCCCGAACCGCGCCTCCGCAAAAAAATGCCCGATCTCCTCTCCAATCTGAATCCCGAACAACACGCCGCCGTCACTCTCCCGAATGAGCCCGCGCTGATTCTGGCCGGCGCCGGCAGCGGCAAAACCCGCGTCCTGATCACCCGCATCGCGTGGCTGATCCAGCAAGGCCTCGCGTCCCCGGCGACCATCCTCGCCGTCACCTTCACGAACAAAGCCGCCCGCGAAATGATGGCGCGCCTCTCGGCGCTCTTGCCGATCGACACGCGCGGCATGTGGATCGGCACGTTCCACGGTCTGTGCAACCGTATGCTGCGCGCGCATCACCGCGACGCCGGGCTGCCCGCCACGTTCCAGATTCTCGACACGGCGGACCAGCTCTCGGCGATCAAGCGCCTGATGAAGGGCCTCAACATCGACGACGAAAAGTACCCGGCGAAAAATCTCCAGTACTTCATCAACAACGCGAAAGAGCAGGGCCTGCGCCCCAAAGACGTCGATGCCACCGACAACTTCAACCGCAAGTTCGTCGAGCTCTACGAAGCGTATGACCAGCAATGCCAGCGCGAAGGCGTGGTCGACTTCCCCGAGCTGCTGCTGCGCTGTTACGAACTGCTCGCGCACAATCCGCCGCTGCGCGCGCATTACCAGGCGCGCTTCAGGCACATCCTCGTCGACGAGTTTCAGGACACCAACAAGCTGCAATACGCGTGGCTCAAGCTACTCGCGGGCCAGCACAACGCGATCTTCGCGGTCGGCGACGACGACCAGTCGATCTACGCGTTTCGCGGCGCGAACGTCGGCAACATGCGCGACTTCGAGCACGAGTTCAAGGTGCGCAATCTGATCAAGCTCGAACAGAACTATCGCTCGCACGGCCATATTCTCGATGCCGCCAATCAGCTGATCGCGAACAACTCGCGGCGCCTCGGCAAGAATCTGCGCACCGACGCGGGCCACGGCGAGCCGGTACGCGTCTACGAGTCGGCGACCGATTCGCAGGAGGCCGGCTGGATCGTCGAAGAGATTCGCGCACTGATCAACACCGGCCTGTCGCGCAGCGAAATCGCGGTGCTCTACCGCAGCAACGCGCAGTCGCGCACGATCGAGCACACGCTCGTCAACGCGGGCATCGCGTATCGCGTGTATGGCGGCTTGCGCTTTTTCGAGCGTCAGGAAGTCAAGCACGCGCTCGCGTATCTGCGCCTGATCGACAATCCGAACGACGACACCGCGTTCGCGCGCGTCGTCAATTTCCCGACCCGCGGCATCGGCGCGCGCTCGCTCGAACAACTCGCCGACGCGGCGCGCCTGTACAACTGCTCGATGGCCGCGGCGATCCCGTACGTCGCGGGCAAGGCGGGCTCGAGCCTCGCCGCGTTCGCGAACCTGATCGGCAAGATGCGCGCCGACACGCAGCAGATGAGCCTGCCCGAAACCGTCGAGTACGTAGTCCGCGCGAGCACGCTCGCCGACTTCTATCAGAGCGAGCGCGAAGGCCAGGAGCGGCTCGAAAACCTGCAGGAACTCGTCAACGCGGCCGCCGCGTTCGTCAGCGAGGAAGGCTACGGGCTCGATACGCCCGCGCGCTCGATCCCGCTGCGCCCCGGTGCGAGCGCCGCGCCCGAGCTCGCGGTCGCCACCGACGATCCGGGCACCGTGGTGCTCGACGCACCGGGCATCGCCGATCCGGCGCAAAACCCCGACACCATGACGCCGCTCGCGGGCTTCCTGTCGCACGCGTCGCTCGAAGCGGGCGACAACCAGGCGCAGGCCGGCCAGGAAGCGGTGCAGCTCATGACAGTGCATGCCGCAAAGGGGCTCGAATTCACCGCGGTATTCATCACCGGTCTGGAAGAAGGGCTGTTCCCGCACGAGAACAGCGCGATGGAGGCCGACGGCCTCGAAGAAGAGCGGCGCCTGATGTACGTCGCGATCACGCGTGCGAAGGAGCGGCTGTACCTGTCGTTCGCACAGAGCCGGATGCTGCACGGCCAGACCCGCTACAACATCCGCTCGCGCTTTTTCGACGAATTGCCGCAGGAGACCCTCAAGTGGCTCACGCCGAAGGTCGAGGCGGGTTCGCGCTGGGGCGGCCGCTCGGACAACGCCGGCTACGGGCGCGACTGGTTCGCGCGCCCGGGCTACGGCGGGGGTGCAGCGGCGACGGCGTCAGTGGCATCCGCGCCGGCGCCCGCTTTCGCGAACGAGCAGCGCGCGGCCGAAACGGGCTTTCGCGTCGGCCAGCAGGTGTTCCACACGAAGTTTGGCGAAGGCACGATCACCGCGCTCGAAGGCAGCGGCACCGACGCGAAGGCGCAGGTGCGTTTCAAGCGGCATGGCGAGAAGTGGCTCGCGCTGGCGGTGGCCAAACTGCAGGCGGTCGAATGAGCGCGCCCTTGAACATGAACCACGGCGCGCAACGGCCGCTCGGCATTCTGGCCGCGTTGCCGCAGGAGCTCGGCGACCTGATCGAAGCGATGCGCGCCGAGTCGGGCGTGCGCACGCTCACGCACGGCCAGCGTGAATATCATCTCGGCATCGTGCACGGCACGCCGTGCGTCGTCACGCTCGCGCGGGTCGGCAAAGTCGCGGCGGCGGCGACGGCCAGCGCGCTGATTCACGAGTTCGGGGTCGGCGCCATCGTATTCACCGGCGTCGCGGGCGGGGTCGGGGCCGACGTGCATATCGGCGATATCGTCGTCGCGAGCACGCTGATGCAGCACGATATCGACGCGTCACCGTTGTTTCCGCGCTTCGAGGTGCCGTTGCTCGGCATCTCACGCTTCGCCGCCGATGCCGCGCTCGCCGAGCGTCTCGCCGCCGCGTGCGAGCGATTCGTCGCCGAGGAAGGTGCGGCCTGCGCGCTGCGTTTCGGCACACGCGAGCCGCGCGTGCATCGCGGCCTGATCGTCAGCGGCGATCAGTTCGTCGCGAGCGCGGCGGCCGTCGCGGCGCTGCGCGAGGCGCTGCCTGAGGCGCTCGCGGTCGAGATGGAAGGTGCGGCGATCGCGCAGGTCTGCTACGAGTACGGCCTGCCGTGCGCTGTCGTGCGCACGATCTCCGATACCGCCGACGAGCACGCGCCGGGATCGTTCATGTCGTTCCTCATCGAAATCGCGGGCACCTACTCGAATGCAATCCTCGCGCGCTTTCTCGGCGCGCAGGACGTCGCGGGCCGGGCGCCCGCTGCTTCGCCCGTTTAATTCTGCCCGCCGTCGCCGAGCGCGTCGCGTACCAGTTGCAGCGCGGCCGGGTCTTCGATCGTCGGCAGATCGCCCGGATCGCGCCCTTCGGCGAGCGCCGCGATCGCGCGGCGCAACAGCTTGCCGGAGCGCGTCTTCGGCAGCATCGAGACCATCACCACGCGCGCGGGCCGCGCAATCGAGCCGAAATTGCGGTCGACCGTCATCGCCAGTTCAGCGGCGAGCCGCGCGCGCTCGCTCGGGTCGCCTTCGCCTTGCGCGCCGCGCAACACGACGAAGGCCATCGCCACCTGACCCTTGACCGGATCCGTCACGCCGACCACCGCGACTTCCGCGACGGCCGCGTGACTCGACAACGCCTCCTCGATCTCACGCGTGCCGAGGCGATGGCCCGCGACGTTGATCACGTCGTCGGTGCGGCCGAGGATCGTCACGTAGCCGTCCTCGTCCTGCACCCCCCAATCGAACGTCGAATAGACCTGGTGGTTCGGCACGCTCGACCAGTAGGTGTCGACAAAGCGCTTGTCGTCGCGCCACACCGTCGACATGCAGCCCGGCGGAAGCGGGTAGTCGAGGGTCAGCACACCTTTCTCGCCGACCGCGCAGGGCTCGCCGGTCAGCTCGTTGCGCACGGTCAGGCTATAGCCGACCGAGGGCACGCCCGGCGAGCCGAGCTTGGTCGGAAGCGCCTCGATGCCGCGCGGAATCGCAAGCATCGGCCAGCCGCTTTCGGTCTGCCAGTAGTTGTCGATCACCGGCTTGTTCAGCGCGCGCGTGATCCACGCCGCGGTCGGTTCGTCGAGTGGCTCGCCGGCGAGAAACAGCGTGCGCAGGCTCGATAGATCGGCGGCCTTCATCAGCGCGGGATCCTGCTTTTTCAGCACGCGCAGCGCGGTCGGCGCGGCGAACATCAGGTTGATCTTGTGCTGCTCGACGAGGCGCCACCAGATGCCGCCGTCCGGACGGATCGGCGTGCCTTCGTACATCACGGTAGTCAGCCCCGCGATCAGCGGCGCGTACACGATGTAGCTGTGGCCGACTACCCAGCCGATGTCGGACGCGGTGAACATCGTGTCGCCGGCTTTGCCCTCGAAGATGTATTCCATCGATACCGCGAGCGCGACCGCATAGCCGCCGACATCGCGCTGCACGCCCTTCGGCTTGCCGGTCGTGCCCGAGGTGTACAGCACGTATGACGGCTCGTTCGATTCGAGCCATTCGCACGGGACGTGGACATCGAAGAACTGTTCGCGCAGCGGCTCGTAGGCGACGAGGTAGGGCGCGTTCAGCCGCGCGGGCGCGAGCTGCCGGTCGATCAGCAGCACGTGCGGCGTCTTGTGCCTGGCGCGCGCGAGCGCTTCGTCGACGAGCGGGGTGTAGTCGACCACCTTGCCGCCGCGCGCGCCGGCGTCGGCGGTCACGATCAGCATCGGCTTCGCGTCCTCGATGCGCGCGGCGAGGTTCGGCGCCGCGAAGCCGCCGAACACGACCGAGTGGATCGCGCCGAGCCGCGCGCAGGCGAGCATCGCGAACAGTGCCTCGGGGATCATCGGCAGATAGATCAGCACGACGTCGCCGCGCTTCACGCCGAGCGAGCGCATCACCGCGGCCATGCGGTTGATTTCGCCGTGCAGCTCGGCGTACGTGTAGTGCCGTTCGATGCCGGTTTCAGTCGATACGTAGATCAGCGCGTTTTGCTGTGCGCGCTCGGCCAGATGCCGGTCGACCGCGTTATGACAGAGGTTGGTGCGACCGCCGACGAACCAGCGCGCGAACGGCGGCTTCGAGCGGTCGAGCACGGTGCCGAACGGCGTGTGCCAGTGAATGCGGCGGGCTTCTTCGCGCCAGAAGGCTTCGGGGTTGTCGATCGAGCGGCGGTGCAAATCGCGGTAGCGGGTCATCGGCGGCGATCCTCGTGCGGCGGGAGTGTTCGCACTAGCATAGCCACGGGCAGGTGGGTGGGCAAGCGGCTACACCGCAAGGGCGAAGGACCGCAGAAAAAAGTCGTTGTTCTTCATTTTCATCCGTCGCCCATTTCCCATTTCTTTCGTGCCAGATAAGGTGGAGGCAGCCGACGTAACACGTCGCTTTCCGCAAAATGTTGAGGTTTGTATGTTCGATCGATACGCTTCGGAGCGAGGTAGTCCCCATGTTCCAGCCTGCGTCAGATCTCAGGTATTCCTGAGCTTTGGCGGCCGCTTTCTGACCATGAGCGGCCCGATTTCCGGAATCGTGGCAAGCATGCGGGTAGCGCGGGTTGTATCAACCTGCATGCTGGGACTGAGACTTTCGTTCGCGATCTGAAGGAGGCGGCTGCGCCGTCGCCAGATTGCTACATTCCATTAACGGTCATGTACTGACATGCGGAAGCCCAGCATCGCTCCTTTTCTCGCCGGTGAGGTTTCATTTGCTCTTGTCGTGGCGGTGGCTGCGTTCAACGTGATCAACCTGAACGAAGCATATGGAAATGGCGAGCCCTATTACTCACGCACGACGAATATGGATAAGTGGAGCGATCCTTTGCCGGTGCTGGTTGTTGTCGACGGTGTTGCGGTTATCGTAATTGCGGTGGGGTTCCTTCTTTGGAGACGTAGGCGGGTTTAGGGGCGAGGGTGGTGTTCTTTTCGGTGTTGGCCTTTCCTTGCTGGCCTGGTCGGTCGATTAGCGTCATACGGGAAAACCCGTATTCTTTGCAACCCTTATGAGATAAGGCTTCCAGCCGATGACCCCGCTACAGTGCTCATTGAAATATGCTCCGGGGGGGCAGGGGGAAATCGCGGGAGCTTTGCGGAAAACCGCATGGTACAGGCTCCCGCACCGGCTGGCCGGCAACGTGCAGGCCTGTTGTCTCGCCAGACTGGTGCTCCTTCCGGCGCAGTACGTCTGCATCTGACGCTCGAATGAAAAACCCCGCCGAGGCGAGCCATCAACGAGGTAGCACAGTCTTACCTGATTGCCTTGCTTGTCGGCATCACGCGGTACGCACAAGATCAAAGATCAACGAATCGCGGCAACAGGTCCTGGTCCGCCAGCCGAATTTCAATCTCATTCGCCGCCTTGAGATGCTCCCGATTACTCACGGCAAAGACTTCTTCCGTGACGCTGACGATGATCGTGCCTTGCTGCTTGCCATCGCGCGAGACAGGAATCAGAGCGCGTGCTTCGGGCACCTCGGTCGACGTGAGAACGTGCGGCAAGTAGAGCATCCAGTTTACGCCGGGGCGGTTGTCGAATACTTGCCTTTTTCCTGCACGGCATCAGGGGAGCGTCCGCGACAGTTGCACGCCCATGCGTAACCGAGGGCTTCGGCCATCTCGTAACCGGTTGGATACGACTTCAGCGTGTCGAACGGAAACCATTCGCCGGTTTCGGCGTTCAGCGCCATTGCGGAAGGCATTGGCGGGAAGTTTGAGTAGATTGAATAGGTGATACGGCTAAGGTCGCACTCTTCCTTGTCCACAGTTTCATCCTGTTTCCGTTGTTCCATCTGACCTCTTTTGTTCTTTCAGAACATGTTTAATCATTGACCGTCGCAACAATTATTCGGACAGCCTGGATTCAGATTGATCTGGACAGACCGGGCTTGCTCCCCGTTCATCTTGGCTTCTTCCGCGGAATTAACGTAATCGTTGACATCAATAGGTGCCTTGGTAAGCCCAAACTCGACAGTAAACGACTTCACGGCTGCGGCTCTAGTCGCAGCCAATTTCGACGCATTTGTTTCGTCTGGCGCGGCGCGTCCCCCGATGGTCATCCATTGGTGAATTGGATATCTCTTTTTCATGTCAATGGCCCATAGTGCCAAATCCACGACTTCCTTTGACGGAACGATCGCCGAGTTCTTTTCGAACAATATGACCTTGACTTCAGCAGGACGATTAGCCGACGACTCACAAGCCTGCGTAGATATCGCCATGAAAGAAGAAATCAATAATACCCACTTAAGCCCTGTGTGCTTCTTCGCCATAGCTCACATACAGCGCAATGCTGTCCGCGTTAATGATTGCAAGGTCTGGATTCGCAGCAGCCCAGATTTTCATATATGAATTGAAACCATACATTTTGTCCAAACTGCCAAACGTATCTACGAAATGCGTTGCCTCATGAATCAGGCTTCCCAACTTGGATTCCCCAAACATGTCGGTAGCGGGAAGCGTGCAGAATTTCGGGTTGACGCAGATTGTATGGGTAGCAACGTCGGGCGCACAAACTCGCGCGATCTCTTCGGAAGCGGCATTTGTTCGTGGAACACATCCGAGCGTAGCATCAAGTTCAGGCGACGCACGACGGATGTTTTTCGGTTGAAGACCTGCTATAACGCGTTTCAACTTTGGCAAGGCTGTTTGTAGCACGTCACGCGCTGTGAGATCGCTTCTACCAAACCAATCTTTCGTTCGCGCCTGAGCATTTGCGTCCCATGAATTCAGTTCGCCGATTCTCCGCTCAATCAGCTTCACAGCTATATCTCGAAGTGCCATCACTTCTTTTCGAAATTCGGCATTCGTCATGTTTTGGCATATGGGTCTAGTATCAATTGTCACATAGACCATTGATCCAGGATTCGTGTTCGTCACTGCGCCGGAATGTACCTCAAACCATTCTTCATTTTCGTCAGTCTTGAAGCCGTAGCTATTCTTGTTAGAAAATCCATTCATCGTCTGTTTTCCCCGTAATAACCTGACTTATTTGGCCTCCGCCCCTATGACGTAACGACTTCGACAGAGAGTTGCTTTGAGTCAACTGTCGAAATACGCTGCGTGCGTCCGTGAGAATCAGTTACACCTTTCGCGAGAACGCTCGAACCGACGCGCACCCGGTAACGCACTCCAGGCAGTCGCTTGCCCGCGCGGCCTATCAGCGTGAACTGTTCGTCGTAGCGCTTAGGGGCGCGCTCGCGGCAATTGCACGCCCATGCGTAGCCCAAGGCCTCGGCCATTCGGTACCCGGTTGAATACGACCGAAGCCTGTCAAACGGAAACCATTCGCCGGTTTCGGCGTTCAGTGCTTTTGCGGATGGCATTGGCGGGAACCTGGAGTAGATTGAATAGGTGATACGGCAAAGGTCGCACTCTTCCTTGTCCACAGTTTCATTCTGTTTCCGTTGTTCCATCTGACCTCTTCTGTTCTTTCAGAACACACCCGGCGAATTAGCCATGTAAGGCACGACACGGTCAACGACATTAAATTGAGATAAAACTGTCCCGACAGATTTTCACAATTGCTCTACCTATCTCAATTTATGAGGCATTTTTCTACTGTCATCGCCCGAAAAAAAAGCGGCATTGAGCCGCTTTCCCGTAAGTGATCGACGCCAGTTAGTGCTGTGTCCATGAAGCGTCCATCGCCGCCAGCTTTGCGTTCACGCCTTGCGCAGCGTCAGCGAGAAGGGCTGCCGCGTTCTCCGGTGTCAACTGGCGGTTCGGAAGCCCCTTCGCGTCGAGCGCAAGCACCGTGAACAGTTCCTGATCGCATCGATTGCTCTGCTGGTAGTTCTGGCCGACCTGGATCATGAGTTACGGCAGGTTCCGGTGTTCGTGTCTTTCCTCGACCGTCACGGGAGGACTCCTGAACATCGAGGTCGCAAGTGTAATCAACTGTTGCAGTCGCTGGCTCTGCCGATCGCAGAGATGGAAGGCGGCAAGCGCGAGCCGTTCATACTGGAGAGCGTCTACAGGGGGGCGTCAGGAACTTTGGTTCTTGTTTGAATTGGTCATTCGCGATCCTGAATATCGAAAAGGATCGCCCGGACACATATGGAAGTGGTGAGCGGGCACGATGACAGGGTTGGCAGACCGGCGCTACAACCAAAACCGGCAGACCTCGAAGGGTCTCCCTGCCAAGGCCCGCCCATGGAAAGGACGTGCAATCGCGATTATTGGGACTGTGCGCTATCGGAAGCACCCGAAGGAGAGGCCGTTAGCATCACAGCTGCGAGAACGATCAGGGCCAATGCGATGCGTAACATGATCGACTCCCCCAGAGAAAGTGGGCGCACTATGGCAGCAAAGGCCAACACCGTATGAGCACAGCCCGACCCCCGCGCCCCGCATCAACGGTTAGCCCGCTTCCCCTCAACATCCGGCAACAGCACAGTCAGCACCCCGATCAACGGCAGGAACGAGCAAACCTTATAAACAAACGCAATACTCGTCGCATCAGCGAGTTGCCCAAGCACGGCGGCCCCCACACCCCCAAGCCCAAACGCAAAGCCGAAAAACAACCCCGCCACCATCCCAACCTTCCCAGGAATCAACTCCTGCGCATAAACCAGAATCGCCGAGAACGCCGAAGCGAGCACCACCCCGATCACAATGGTCAGCACCCCAGTCCAGAAAAGATTCGCATACGGCAACAGCAGCGTAAACGGCGCGACACCCAGAATCGACACCCAGATCACATACTTGCGCCCGATCCTGTCGCCGATCGGTCCGCCGATCACCGTACCCGCCGCGACCGCCGCGAGGAATACGAACAGATGGATCTGCGCGGCCTGCACCGACAGGTGGAACCTGTCGATCAGATAGAACGTGAAGTAGCTGTTGATGCTCGCAAGGTAGAAGTACTTGGAGAACACCAGCAGCACCAGCACGCCCATCGCCAGCATGATCCTGTTACGCGACAGCGTCGCGTGCGCAACCTGGCCGCGCGCCTTCCTGACCGACGGATGACGCTTGTACCAGCGGCCGATCTGCGTGAGCACGACGATCGCGACGAGCGCCGCCGCCGAGAACCACGCGATGCTGCGCTGGCCATGCGGAATCACGATCAGCGCGGCGAGCAGCGGCCCGAGCGACGAACCGGCATTGCCGCCGACCTGGAACAGCGACTGCGCAAGGCCATGACGTCCGCCCGACGCCATCCGCGCGACCCGCGACGACTCCGGATGGAACACCGACGACCCGCAGCCGACCAGCGCCGCAGCGACGAGGAGGACCCCGAAATTCGGCGCGACCGACATCAGCAGCAGGCCGGCGAGCGTGAAGCCCATGCCGACGGGCAGCGAGTACGGCTTCGGATGCTTGTCGGTATAGCTGCCGACGAGCGGCTGCAGCAGCGAGGCGGTGATCTGGTAGGTCAGGGTGATCAGACCGATCTGCCCGAACGACAGCGAGAAATTGTCCTTGAACATCGGGTAGATAGCGAGGATCAGCGACTGGATCATGTCGTTGAGCAGGTGCGAAAAGCTGATCGCACCGAGCACGGAATACACGGTGCGCTGAACCTTGGCGGCCGCCGGCGCGGCAGCGGCCGGAGACGCGCTCGCCCCCGTGGCGGATGCGCCGGCGAGGGCGCTTTTATCGAGGCTCGTTTCCATACGCTAGAAGAAAAAGATCGGGCAGAAGGTGAGAGGAAAATTGGGGCGCTGAGCCGGTGCGCGCAGCGCGCGTGGCAGGCGCGTTTCGCGAAGCTCCGCGGCCTTTCGTCGCGTTTACCGGCGTTTTGAACATTAAGCCGAAGTTTATGTGGCCGGAGTGAATTGGAAGGACAAGTTTTGTCGCGAATCGGACATGGGGGCGGATGACTTCATCGGCTAGGCTTTTTGGCGGTTTTTGTCTCCGGTATAAAGCGTTCGCGATTGCGTGCCTCAGGAAGCGGCGCGTCGAACGGGGACCAGGAACGGCAAGTGCAGCACGACCCGCCGCCTGCTCGAACGCGATTCAAGATCGCGCAGCGGGCTGCCGTAGACCCGGAAAGACAAGCGATCTTGCCGGGACCGACCTTTCCGGCGCGTCGACACGTGGGACGGGGATGATGAAAGCAGTGGCACATGATGCAGCGGAAACGAAACTCAACGGCCTGTCGGTCAAGGCAACACTGCGGATCGCCTTCGCGGTTCTGCTCGCCGGTACGCTGCTGATCGGCGTGTTCTCGCTGCTACAGATCGGCCGGCTGAACGCGTCGGCGCAATCGATCTTCGACCAGGGCCACGTCGCGAGCCGCGCCGCCGAGGAGGCGCGCGGCCACATGCTGCGCGCGAGCCGCGCGCAAAAGATGCTGCTCACCGCGACCACCGCGAAGGAGCGCGACGAACTGAGCGCCGACATCGAGCGCGGCCTCGCTGGTCTTGACGAGCAATTGCGCACGCTGCATCAGTACGTCGATACGTCGGACGCGAAGGCGGTCGGCGAACAGAAGGCGTTCGCCACCGCGGTCGCGACGTGGAGCGCCCATTTGCGCGACTTCGTCACGCTCGTGAAGGCGCAACCGCTCGATCTGTCGCAGATGAACTGGCAGGTCGGCACTCAGGACGTGTCGCTGTTCGTCGAAACCGGCAAGCTCGAAAAGCTCGTCGACCAACTCGTCGCGCAGCGCGGCATCGCCGCGAAGGCGACCATCGACGCGTCGGGCTTCATCTACCACTCGTCGTTCGTGATGATCGCGGTGATGACGCTCGCGCTGATCGCGCTCGCGTTCGGCATCGCCGCTTGGGTCGTGCGGCGGCTCACCGCGCAACTCGGTGGCGAGCCCGCGTATGCGAAGGAGATCGCGCGCCGCATCGCCGCGGGCGATCTGTCGAACCGCATCGCTCTCGGCGGCAAGGACCGCTCGAGCGTGCTGTTTGCGCTGTCCGAGATGCAAAGCGGGCTCGCGACGACGGTTGCCGACATCGCGTCGAGCGCTGATGCGATCGCGACCGCCTCCGGGCAGATTTCGATGGGCAACCTCGACCTGTCGCAGCGCACCGAGCAGCAGGCGCTCGCGCTCGAACGCACGGCGAGCAGCATGGAGCAACTGACGTCGACGGTGCGTCAGAACGCCGACAACGCGAAGCAGGCGAGCACGCTCGCGAACAACGCGTCGGAGATTGCCGAGCAGGGTGGCGCGGTCGTGAGCCGCGTGGTCGCGACGATGAGCGACATCAACGACAGCGCTCGCAGCATCGGCGACATCATCGGGGTGATCGAGGGGATCGCGTTTCAGACCAACATCCTCGCGTTGAACGCGGCCGTCGAGGCGGCGCGCGCGGGCGAGGAGGGGCGTGGCTTTTCGGTGGTCGCGGCGGAAGTGCGCAATCTCGCGCAGCGCAGCGCGGCGGCCGCGAAGGAGATCAAGGGCTTGATCCAGACTTCGGTCGAGCGCGTCGCCAACGGCTCGACGCTCGCCGCGGATGCTGGTCAGACGATGGACGAAGTCGTGAAGGCCGTGAAGCGCGTGACCGACATCATGGGCGAGATTTCGGCGGCGTCATCCGAGCAGAGCGCCGGCATCGAGGCGATCAATCTTGCGGTCACGCAGATGGACGCCGGCACGCAGCAGAACGCCGCGCTGGTGGAGCAGGCCACCGCCGCGGCTCGCTCGCTCGACGACCAGGCGCGCGGGCTGAAGGCGATGGTGCGGCAGTTCAGGCTATAGGACGCAGCCCGAGACGGGCGTCAGCTCGCCTTGGCTGACCCAGACACGGGCCGCACGATCACCGTGCAGGTCGTGCCGGCAGCCAGCATCACGTCGGCGGGCACCGAGTCGATCTTCACGCGCACCGGCACGCGCTGCGCGAGGCGCACCCAGTTGAAGGTCGGATTCACGTCCGCGAGCAGTTCGTGGCTCTGCGGATTGTCACGGTCGTAGATGCCGCGCGAGATGCTTTCCACGTGGCCCTGCAGCGTGCCGCCGCTCATCAGCCGCACTTCGGCCTGATCGCCGACGCGCACGTGCGGCAGCTTGGTTTCCTCGAAATAGCCGTACACCCAGAACGAGTGGCTGTCGACGATCGCGAGCTTGGCGGCGCCGGCGCTCGCATAGTCGCCGCGGAACACCGAGAGGTTCGTCACGTAGCCGTCGACCGGCGACACGACGCGCGTGCGCTGCAGGTTCAGCTTAGCGGCGTCGAGCGCGGCGAGCGCCTGCTGATAGGCTGCATCGGCGGCGGACGCGGTATGCGTCGCGTTCTCGCGGCTTTCCTTCGACACCACTTGCGAATCCATATCGGCACGCCGTTGCGCGTCGTCGCGCTTCATCTGCAATTCGGCCTTGCGCGCGGCGACCGCAGCCTGCGCCTGCTCGACCGCGATCTGATAGTGCGACGGATCGATCTGCATGAGCAGATCGCCCTTCTTCACGAACTGGTTGTCCTTGACAGGCAGATCGACGATCGCGCCCGACACGTCCGGCGCGACGTTGACGATCTCGGCGCGCACGCGGCCGTCGCGGGTCCACGGCTCATCCATGTAATGAACCCACAGGACGCGGCCAATCAGGATCGCGACGATGAAAATGACGGCTGTCGCGATGAAGCCCACAAGATTTCGGATGATCATGTTTCGACTCTGGTCAACGATAAACGGCGAGGCCGAGAAGGCCGCACACGGACACGAGCAAGCTGGCCCGGAACAGGGAGGGGTGCCATACCACGCGGTACAGGCCGGTATAGGCGATCACGCGATCGATGAGCCAGGTAAGCGCGGCGCCCGCGATGAACAGCAGCAGAATGGCCGGCACATAGGCATCGAGCACGGCGATATCACGCGGCATGAGGAACTCCTTCTTCTTCTGACGCGCCCGCGCGCGCGCCGATCGCCGAGGCGAGCGGCGACTGCGGATCGAGCAGCGCGGTACGGATGAAATGCAGTTGACTGAGGATGCGCAGCAGCTGGTGGCGCTCTTCGCGCGAGGGCGTGAAGCCGGCCATCATCTGCTGCACTTCGGTCAGCGCGTCCGTGGTCGCCGCGAGCGCGCGCGCGAAGTGCTGTTCCTGCGGCCGCTCGAACAGCGCCGCGAGCGCGCCGAACAACGCGCGCAGCGCGACGCGCCACGCGGCCGTTTTCTGATAGCGCGGCACGTCGGGCAGCGTCGCCACTTCGCGGCGCAGGTCGATCACCGCGTTGCCGACTTCGAGCACCGAAAAGAGCCAGCGCAGCGTGTCGCGCTTCGTTTCAGGCTCGTTCGGCGCCAGCGCGTTGATCTGGAACATCAGATCGCGCGCGCCGCTCTCGAAGCGCGAGCGCACGCGCCCCAGACCCGCACGAGCCGCCAGCACCACCTGGCGGCGCAGGTCGACGAGCAGGCGGTTGCGCAGCCACGGCGTCGAGGGCGGCAGCAGCACCGCGAACGCCATCGACGACACCAGCATCGACAGCACCAGCGCGAGCGCGTCGTTCATGAACGCGCTCGGGTCGTAGTGGATGACGTTGTCGGGGCCGGCGAGAAAGCAGAAGAAGATGCAATAGCCGATTCCGTAGCCCGCAAGCTTCGCACGCGTGGTCATGAACACGCCGAGCAGCAGGAACGGCGTGAGCGCGACGCACAGCATCGCGAAGCCGTCGATGTGCGGATACACGCCGAACACCGCGATCATGCCCATCAGTGTGGCGAGCAGCGTGCCGCCGGCCATCTGGAACGCGGTGCGCTTCGGATCCGGCGACGACGACGCGAGCGCGCACACGGCCGCCGCGTCCAGCGTCATCGTCGCGCCGCTCGGCCAGGCGGTCGCGATCCAGAACGCGCCGAGCAGCATCATCACGATAGCCGCGCGCAGGCCCGCGACGCCGGCCGCGATCGCGTTGGTCTTCGGCTCGTAGCGCTCGATCGAGCGCTCGCGCGCGTGCGTGTCGACCGCGAGCGACGCGTAGGTCGCCGCATACGCATGCAGGTCGTCGATGAAGCGATACAGCAGTTCCGCGGCCGTGTCGAAATCGAGCAGCGGCGCGTCGGGGTGGGTTTCGAGCTCGCCGCGCGTCGCGCGCACGCGTCCCGGCAACTCGGCCTTGTACACGTCGAGCTGCGCGGCCGCGTGCGCGGCGTCGGCCGCGCTCAGCACCGGCTCGCCCGACTTCGCGAGCAGCGGCGCGATCTCCTTGAAGTACGGTTCGAGCGCGGCGATCGCGATCGCCGCGCCGTGCGTGCCGTTCTCGCGCAGACGGTTCATCAACTGATGCAGTGCATGAAAACGCGTCGACGCGGTCATGAACTCGCTGTTCAGACGCGCGAGACGGCCGCCGCGCATCCGCGTAGCGGGACCCTCGAACACGGCGACGCTGCGCGCGGCCTCGAAACCGACGATGTCGGCGACGAAACGCGCATTGGTCGCCTCGATCTGCGCGCGATCGTTGCGTCCTGCAAGCGACGCCGACACGTACTCGACGAAGGCCGAGAAACGCGCGCGCACGGTGCTGCGCATCTGCAGGCCGGCGAATTGCGGAAACACGAGGCCGCTGACCGCGCCCGCGCAGATGATGCCGATCACGACTTCCGCGACCCGCGTAAGCGCGCTCAGGAACGCGCCGTCCGGATGTTGCGCCGCTGGAATGCCGATCAGCGCGGCCGTATAGCCGGCCAGCACGAAGCCGTACGAACGGAAATTGCGATTGCGCGCGGCGCCCGCGGTGCAGATGCCGACCCAGATCGCGGTCGAGATGATGAACAGCTCCGGCTGCTGCGCGAACAGGCCGATCAGCGCGAGCATCACGATGAGGCCGACCAGCGTGCCGCAGATCCGGTAGAAGCTCTTCGCGAACACCGCGCCGCTTTGCGGCTGCATCACGATGAACACGGTGGTGAGCGCGGTGCGCGGCTGCGGCAGATCGAGCTTCATCGCGACGCCGAGTGCGAGGAAGCACGCCGCAAGCACCTTGAACAGGTAGATCCACACGAGGCCGTCGGTGCGCGCCCAGTGGGCCGCGGCGTCGCAGAGCGCGGCGATCGAGGCGGGGCGCGCGGTGGACCGGGAGGACGAAGCGGACATGACTTTCCTTACTCGGCCGCCGGCGCGTTCGGGGCGGGCGAGGCGCTGATGGCGGCGACGGTGCCGGAGTTCGCGTTCGCCTCCGCCTTCGCCGCATCGCCAGGCGCCGCACCGTTCCTGCCCTTGCCATGCGCCGGCAACGTTTCGTTGGCTTGCGGGCCGTTGGCGGGATCATCGAGTCCGCCGCCGAGCGCCGTCATCAGCGACGCATGCGCGCCGAGGCGCTCGGCCTGCACCTTCGCGACGACTTCCTGCGCGCGCAGCAACTGGTTTTGCGCGACCAGCACGTTCAGATAGTCGGTCAAGCCGCGCCGGTAGCCTTCGCGCGACAGCTCGAAGTTCTTGCGCGCGGCGGCGACCGAGCGATCGGCGTCGTCGGCCTGGGTGCTCAGCGAACGAATGCGGATCACCTGGTCGGAGATGTCCTTGAGCGCACCTACGATCGACTGGTTGTAGCGCTCGACCGCCTCGTCGTAGCCCGCCGACGCCGCGCCGAGCTGCGAGCGCAGCCGACCGCCGTCGAAGATCGGCAGCGTCAGCGCCGGACCCACGCTCCAGCTATGCGATGGATTCTTCAGGAACTGGAACAGCGGCCCCATCGCCGCATAGCCGCCGATCGAGGCGAGCAGGTTGATATCCGGGTAGAACCCGGCCTTCGCGACGTCGATGCCGCGCGCCTGCGCGGCGACGGTCCAGCGCGCCGCGACCACGTCCGGGCGGTGGCCGATCAACTCGGCGGGCAGCGCGGCCGGCAGACCGGCCGGTGCGGCGAGCGACAGCGTCGGGCGCCGGATCGCGTCGCCGGCGCCCGGACCCTTGCCCGCGAGCGCGGCCAACTGGTTGCGGCCGAGCGCGATCTTTTCCTCGATGGCGTCGATCTGGCGCTCGTACTCGGGCAGCGGCGTTTCGGCCTGGCTCACTTCGAGCTGCGTGCCGATGCCGCCCTTCAGGCGCCGGTTCGAGAGATCGACGATCTGCTGCTGTTGCTGCAGCGTGGCCTTCGCGATGTCGAGCAACGCGTAGTTCATCGACATCTCGATATAGGTGCGCACGACGTTCGCCTGCAGTTCGAGCTGCGCGGCGCGGGCATCCGCGGCGCTCGCGTGCGCGAGGTCGAGCGCGCGCTCGGCGGCGTTCCTGTCCTTGCCCCAGAAATCGAGGTGGTACGCGAGGCCGAGCGTGCCGGTGTTGTTCCACGACTGCTCGCCCGCGAGCGGACCGGGACCATAGAACACGTTGTCGGGCCACTGCTTGCGCTCGATCGACAGGCTGCCGTTGACTTGCGGCGCAAGCGCCGCGCGCGCGACGCCGGCCATCGACGCCGCCTCGCGCACGCGCGCCTGCGCGACTGCGAGACTCGGATTGCCGGCCTGCGCATCGGCGATCCACTGGTTCAGCTGCGGATCGTCATAGGCGCGCCACCAGTCGGCGGCGGGCCATTGCGCATCGGCGTTGGCGGCGCGGATCGCGTTGCCCGCGTCGAGCGACGAAGGATTGATCGTCCGCGATTGCGGTGCGACGCCTCCGGTACTTGCGCATCCGGCCATTGTTAATAGGATCGTAAGAACCGCGGCTGCGGCGATCCCCTTGGGTACCGGAGACTGCACGATTTCCTCCAAATTTGACTATAGACGCTGGTGCGCAATTATATTTTTCGATCGATTGGGGAATAACTGGTAAAGATGTAAGGCATTTTTGCGATACATGAGATAATCGCCATTGCTGATCGTGTAACAATCGCTGCCGATTTCTAGGGATAGGTATGGATACGCTTCAAAACATGCGCGTCTTCGTCCGCGTCGTCGAAGCAGGCAGCTTCACGGGCGCCGCGCAACATCTGAATACGACGACGGCCTATGCGTCGCGCGCGGTTTCCGATCTGGAAGCGCATCTGCGCACCCGGCTCCTGAACCGGACCACGCGCCGCATCGCGTTGACCGAGGCTGGGGAGCGCTATCTGCAGCGCTGCGAGCAGATACTCGCGTACGTGGATCAGGCGGAGGCCGAGGCGAGCGACGCGCACGCGCGTCCGTCCGGCAAGCTCAAGGTCCACGCGATGACGAGTTTCGGGCAGCACTATGTGGTGCCGGCCGTGGGCCGATATCAGCAGCGCTACCCGGACGTCCATATCGAATTGACGCTCGCGCAGCGCATGCCCGATCTGCTCGACGAAGGCTTCGACGTGTCGCTGACGCTTGCGACCGGCCTGTCGGATTCGGGGCTCGTATCGCAGCGCATCGGCAGCGCGTTCAGCATTGCGTGCGCGTCGCCGGCCTACCTCGAGCGGCACGGCGTGCCGCAAACGCCCGCGGATCTCGCGCAGCACACCTGCCTGCAGATGGTCACGCCGGTGTATCCGCCGGACAAATGGACCTTCGAAGGCCCGCGCGGCGAGGAGACGGTGCCGCTCGGCTCGGCGAGCTTCAAGGTGAACGTCGCCGAGGCGATGGCCGTGGCCGTCTCGGAGGGCATGGGCGTGGCGCTGATTCCGATTTACTCGGCGATCAGCGGTTTGCGCAGCGGCGAACTGGTGTGGCTGCTGCCCGAGTACACATCGCAGCAGATGAATCTGTATGCGCTGTATCCGTCGCGGCAGTATCTGGATGCGAAGATCCGCACGTGGGTCGAATTCCTGCGCGACGAGTTGCCTTCCACGCTGGCGGCGGATCAGGCGGAGTTGCGGCAGTTCGCGCGGACGTGAGCGCGCGCTCGCCATGTCTTGACGTCCGGTTGGCGCGTGGCGCGACAGCCGGTTACACACGCCACGCGTCGCAACATTTCTTTACTTCTCGCGCGCAGTCGATTTGCTAACGTGTCGCTCACGCGCCGCCGCTCTGAGCCGGGCGCGCTGGATTCGCCGCCGTTCGGCACCTCGCAACCCCTGAAGGACGACACATCCATGGATACGCACCTGATGATCGGCATGGCCGTCATGTTTGGACTGATCGGCGCCGCGGCGTCGCGCGACCTGCTGCGCCGCCTGCGCGAACAGCAGCCGCAACTCGTGCCGGTCAAGGTCGAGTCAAAGGATTTGCCGCGGCGCGAGCGGTGAGAAGCGCCAGCGGGTCGATGCCACGCAGGCGCCCGCTAGATCTCGACAACCTTGTCCCACTCAAATTGCGGATTTTCCCACTGGCGCGCGCGCCGGTCGAAATAGCCGCGCGGATTGCACACGACGCGCGTGCCGTTCACCTCGTAGTCGAACGACGTATGCGTGTGGCCATGAATCCATAACGCAACCGGCGCGCGCACGAGTTCCGGCAGATGATTGACGAAGCCCGCCGACACGCGGTCCTCGGCATAGCGCCCGGCCAGACTCAGCCGATGCGGCGCGTGATGCGTGACAACGATGGTGTGGCCGGCAAACGGCCTGGCAAGCTCGCTTTCGAGCCATGCGCGCGCATGCCGGTGCAGCGAGAGCGAATCGGCGGGTGTGAAGTCGCGCGCGGCGTCGTGCGGGTCGTGCGGCCAGGTCATCTGGATCAGCCCCCGGTAATCGAGCATGACGCGGCGCGCGGCATCGATCGATTCCTCGATTGCCTCGGGTGTCGCGCCGTACAGCGCGAAATCGGTCCACAACGTCGTGCCGAGCACGCGCCAGCGGCCTTGCGGATCGACGAGCGTCGCGTTGTTCAGGACGTGCACGTTGTCGACCTGCGCGGCCGCGTCGAGCATGGCGCTCTCCAGCGCGCCGAACTCTCCGTCGTAGTACTCGTGATTGCCCGGGACGTAGACGACCGGCACCGCGTCGTCGAAGGCCTGCGCGGCCCAGCGGGGGCCGGCCGCATGATTGTGAATGTCGCCGGCCAGCACGACCAGATCCGCCGACGCGTGAGGGATCAGTTCGGGCTCATCGTTTTCCAGATGCAGATCGGACAGCACGCGAATTTTCACGGACGCGACTCCTGAGAAACGCCTGCGCGCCGGCGCGCGCAGGCTTCAGAATTTAGCGTAGCACCTTGCCGGGGTTCATCAGGTTCAGCGGATCGAGCGCCTTTTTGATCGCGCGCATCAAGCGCACTTCGACGTCCTGTTTGTAGTGCGCGGCTTCGTCGACCTTCAGTTGGCCCAGCCCGTGTTCCGCGCTGATGCTGCCGCGATGCGCGTTCGCGCTGTCGTAGACGATCCGGTTGATGGAGCTTTGGTACTGCCGCAAGAACGCCTGCGCATCGACGCCCTCGGGCGCCTGCACGTTGTAGTGCAGATTGCCGTCGCCGAGATGGCCGAACGTGACCATGCGCGCACCCGGCGCGGCTTGCGCGATCGCGGCGTCGGTCGTCTCGATGAAGTGGCCGATGCGTGAGATCGGCACCGCGACGTCGTGCTTGATGTTCAGCCCTTCCTCGGCCTGCGCGAGCGGAATGTGCTCGCGCAGATTCCAGAACGCGCGCGACTGCGCGAGGTTCTCCGCGACCACGGCGTCTTCCACGAGGCCCTGCTCGAGCGCGGTTTCCATCAGCCCCTCGAACAACGTGCGCGCGTGCTGTTCGCTTTCGCTGTCCGACAGTTCGAGCAGCACGACCTGCGCATGCGGCTCGGCGAACGGGTAGCGCATCTGTTCGAAATGCCGGACGACGAGGCGCAGGCAAAAATCCGACATCAGCTCGAAGCCCGTCAGGAGCGGGCCGGCTACGCGTTGCGCGAGCGCCAGAAAATCGAGCGCCGCATGCGGCGACGCGAGCGCGGCCAGCGCGGTGACGCGCGCGGCCGGCTGCGGATGCAGCTTCAGCACCGCCGCTGTGATCAGGCCGAGCGTGCCTTCCGCGCCAATGAACAGGTCGCGCAGATCGTAGCCGGTGTTGTCCTTGCGCAGCCCGCGCAGGCCGTCCCACAGCTCGCCTTGCGGCGTCACCACTTCGAGGCCGAGGCATAGCTCGCGCGCGTTGCCGTAGCGCAGTACGCCGGTGCCGCCCGCGTTGGTCGACAGATTGCCGCCGATCGTGCAGCTGCCTTCGGCCGCGAGGCTCAGCGCAAACAGCCGGCCGGCCGCTTCGGCGTGCTTCTGCACGTCGGCGAGGATCACGCCCGCTTCGACGGTGATCGTGTTGTTGTGCGGATCGATCTCGCGTACGCGATTCAGGCGGCGCAGGCTGATGACCGCCTGCGCGCCGCTCGCATCGGGCGTGGCGCCGCCCGCGAGTCCGGTGTTGCCGCCCTGCGGCACCAGCGCGACGCGATGCTTGACCGCGAGCTTGACGAGGGCGGCGGCTTCGGCCGACGTGGCCGGGCACAGCACCGCACAGGCCGCGCCGGTGTAGCGGCGGCGCCAGTCGGTCAGATAAGGCGCGGTGTCGTGCGGGTCGGTCAGTACGTGGGCCGCGCCGATGGCGTCACGGCAGGCGGCGAGGAAAGCGGATTGGGTCATGAGGAGCGGTTGACGGTGTAAGGACGTGCAGCGTCGTGAGGCGTGGGCGTCAGGCGGGCGGGGGCGGTTCGCTCGAGGTCTGTTTTGCGGCCCGTTTTGCGGCCAGTCTGGCCGCACGCTTGAACGGCCCGACATACGCGAGCGTACAGGCAAAGAAGATCACGGCAAGCGCCGCTTGCAGCCAGGCGAGCCGCGCGCTCGAGCCGTGATCGCTCCAGCCGCGTACGACGCCTTCGGCGAAATACAGCAGGATCAGCATCGACGCCCATTGCATCGTATAAAGCCGGCGTCGCCATACGCCCGGCAACGCGGAGAGTAGCGGCAAGGCCTTCAGCACGAGCAGCGAGCCGCCGGGCCGCAACGGCGCGAGCCACCATTCCCATGCGACGGCCAGCACGATCATCGCGACGAGCGTGAAAGCGGCGACGAGCGCGGCGGCGGTTTTGGGGTGCACGGGCGCGACGGTGGCGAAGGCCGATGCGCCCGCGTGCTTCGCTGGACTCGCTGCATTGCGTTCGGTCGATGGGCGGTCCGGCTCGTTCACGGCTTTGCGCTCACGGTCTTTCGGACATCGACGCCGCCGTGCGCGCGACGCGTGCACCCAGCGCAATCGCAAGCGTCCGTTCTTCGGTGGAGATGCCTTGAGCGGCCGTGCCCGCGCGCGCGAAATGCGATGCGCCGTAGGGCGTGCCGCCGGTTTGCGTGGTGGACAGCGTGCTCTCGGTGTACGGAATGCCGACGATCAGCATGCCGTGATGGAGCAGCGGCAGCATCATCGACAGCAGCGTGGATTCCTGGCCGCCGTGCAGGCTGCCGGTCGACGTGAACACGCAGGCCGGCTTGCCCGAGAGGGCGCCTGCCAGCCACTGCGGCGTAGTGCCGTCGAGAAAGTATTTGAGCGCGGCCGCCATGTTGCCGAAGCGGGTCGGCGAGCCGAGGGCGAGGCCCGCGCATTCTTCGAGGTCGCGCAGTTCGACGTACGGCGGTCCTTCGGCGGGGATGTCCGGCTCGCTCGCCTCGCAGACCGTGGAAACCGCCGGCACGGTGCGCACGCGCGCCTGCATGCCGGGGACGCTGTCGACGCCGTGCGCGATCGCCAGCGCGAGCTCGCGTGTGGCGCCGTGACGGCTGTAATAAAGCACGAGAATGTCTTTCATAAGCCTCATCGGTGAACGGGTATTATAGGGGTTCGGTCTGTTGCACAGGCCGCTCACAGCCGTTCGGCCGGGTGCTTCGGCCAGACGCGGCGCGGGTTTCCGCAGTCCAGGTCGGGCAGTTCAGGAATCAAGGAGGCAGGTTTGCTGGTAAGGGTGCGTTTTGATCTCGACACGCTCAAACGGCTCGCGCAGTTCGCCGCGCAACGCATCGGTGAGGACCGGATTCCGCAGGTCGCGGGCAGCCTGACGTTCACGACGATGCTCGCGCTCGTGCCGCTCGCCACCGTCGCGTTTGCGCTGTTCACCGCGTTTCCGATCTTCAGTTCGTTCCAGGCGTCGCTGCAGTTTTTTCTCGCCGAGCACCTGATGCCGGCGCAACTGAACGATCAGATATTCAGGTATCTGAACCAGTTCGCGTCGAAGGCCAAGGGGCTGACCACGATCGGCATGATCGTGCTGTTCGTCACCGCGGTAATGACCATGATGACCGTCGAGTCCGCGTTCAACGTGATCTGGCGCGTACGCAAGGCTCGGCCCGTGGCCCAGCGCATCCTCGTCTACTGGGCCATCATCACGCTCGGTCCGATCCTGATCGGTGTGAGCCTGTCGATCTCGTCATATCTGTTCACGCAGTCGATGTCGTTTAGCGCCGCGCAGCACATCACGCCGCTGATCGAATGGGCGCTCGCGGGCGCCACGCTGCCGCTGACCGTGCTCGCGTTCACTATTCTTTACGTTTATTTGCCGAACTGCCGCGTCGCATGGCGTGACGCGGTGGTCGGCGGCGTGATCGCCGCGCTCGCGTTCGAACTTGCCAAGCGCGGCTTCGGCTACTACGTGCGCCGGATTCCGACGTATACGGCGGTGTACGGCGCGTTTGCGGCCGTACCGCTGTTCCTGCTGTGGATGTACCTGTGCTGGTTCATCACGCTGACCGGCGCGATGATCGCGTCGGCGTTGCCGGCGATTCGCATCGGCCAGTTTCATCGCCCCGTGTTCCATGGCAGCAATCTGTTCGATTCGCTCGAACTGCTGGCGCGGCTGTGCGAAGCGCGCGAGGCCGGCAGGCGCGGCTACACGATGCCCGAGCTCGCACGCATGCTCCGCCGCGACATGGATACGACGCAGATGCTGCTGCAGCGGCTCGAAGAGATCGAGTGGATCGCGCGGCTGGAGGAGAACCAGGGGGGCCCGCACTTCGTGCTGCTCGCGAACCCGGCGCAGGCGAGCGTGCAGCGGCTGTACGACCTGTTCGTGATCGATCGCGCGGAGCTCACGTATCAGCTCGAACTCGACTCCACGCGCGTGGACGGCGGCATGCTGCTTGCCGCGCTCGACAACGACAAGCTGAAGGTGTCGCTCGCCGCGTTGCTCGCGTCGCGCGCGGCAGCGAGGGCGGCGCGACCCGCAGACGGCGAGCGTGCGGCGGCTTCGATGCCGCACCAGCCGGCGTGAGGAGCCGGCTCGACTGCGAGCCGCCCGCCGGCACTACAACGAAATCTTTCCCACGCAGATGTCCTTGAACATCACCCAGTCGCCCATCAGGCTGTAAAACGGATGACGGAAGGTGGCCGGCTTGTTCTTTTCGAAGAAGAAATGGCCGACCCACGCGAAGCCATAGCCGCAGACCACGGCCACCGGCAACCACAGCCAGCCGCCCGTGGCAAGCGCCATCGCGAGGCAGCCGATCACGCCAAGCGAGCCGATGAAATGCAGCCGCCGCGACGCGATGTTGCGATGCTCACTCAGGTAGTACGGATAAAACTCCGCGAAGTTCGCGAAGTGATCGGTGTGTGCTGTATGAGCCATGACGGCCTCCGCAGGCTGAAAAGCAGGCTTGATTCATTGTCCGGCGATCCCCGGCCTGACGCAACCTGGCCATTCAGCGCGCTTCACGCGGCGCCTGCGATGCGAAGCTGAACAGCGCATCGAGCGTCGCGTCGGGCTGCTCGGTCATCAACGCGTGGCCCGCTTCGAGCGTGACGGTGTCGACCGGCGCGCCCGCCAGCGCGAGCGCATCGGCGAGCGCTTTCGCCGCGCGCGGCGGCGTCATCGCATCGCGCCGGCCGACGATCAGGCGCGTTGCGCAGCGCACCTGGGCCGCGCGCGCGAGGCCGTCCGCATAGGTGTGGCAGGCGGTGAAGTCGGTGTGGAACAGATGCGCTTCGCCGCTGGCCGACACATGCTCCATCAACCGCTGGTTCACGCCGTGCAGCCAGAAGCCGGGACCGGGGCATGAAGGCTTCGCGGCAAGCGTCGAATGCGACCACTGGTTGACCATGCCGATCGCTTCGGGCTCCCGATGGAGCGCGGCGTCCAGCAGGGCGTCGGAGACGGTCATCGGCAGTGCGGTCGCGAGCAGCGCCAGGTGCGTCGCGCGCTGCGGATAGCGGCCGGCGAAGTCGAGCGCGATCAGCGAGCCCATGCTGTGCCCGGCGACGAACGCGCGCGCGACGCCCACGGCGTCGAGCAGCGCGGCGAGCCAGTCGGCCAGCGCGGCGATGCTGGTCAGCGCGGGGCCGGCGCTGCGGCGGTGGCCCGGCAGATCGACCGCCAGCACGCCGAAGCCGTGATGCGCGAAATAACGGCTTTGCAGCGCCCACACGCTGTGATCGTGCTCGGCGCCGTGGATGAATACGGCGGTCGGCAGGCGCGCGTCGAACGGTTTGCCGCCGGTGTAGGCGTAGGCCGGTTTGCCATGAACGGTGACGATCATGCGGACTCCGGACGGGAAGGGGCACTGGCCGCGGCGGGAGCGGTCGACACGGCTTTTTGGGCGGCCTTCAGCGCGCGCTTGAGATCGTCGATGAGGTCATCCGGATCTTCGAGACCAATCGACAGACGGATCGTGCCTTCCGTGATACCGGCCGCGGCGAGCGCGGCGGCGTCCATGCGGAAGTGCGTCGTCGATGCCGGGTGGATCACGAGCGAGCGCGCGTCGCCGACGTTCGCCAGGTGCGAGAACAGCGTGAGCGCTTCGATGAAGGCACGCCCGGCCGCGCGATCGCCGCGCAGGTTGAAGCTGAACACAGCGCCGGCGCCGCGCGGCAGCAGCCGTTTTGCAAGCGCGTGATCAGGATGGCTCGGCAACTCGGGATAGGCGACCGATTCGACCGCCGCATGACCGGCGAGAAACTCGACCACCCGTCTGGTATTGGCGACGTGACGCTCCATGCGCAGCGGCAGCGTCTCGATGCCCTGCAGCAGCTGCCAGGCGGCCTGCGGATGCAGGCACGCGCCGAAGTCGCGCAAGCCTTCCCGGCGCGCACGCAGCAGGAACGGCGCGACCGTGCTTTCCTCGGCGAACACCATGCCGTGAAAGCCTTCGTACGGCTCGGTGAATTCGGGGAAGCGGCCGGAAGCCTCGAAGTCGAACGTGCCGCCGTCGACCAGCACGCCGCCGATCGTCGTGCCGTGGCCGCCGAGAAACTTGGTGGCCGAGTGGTACACGAAGTCGGCGCCGTGCTCGAAGGGGCGCAGCAGGTAGGGCGTCGTGAAGGTCGAGTCGACCAGCAACGGCACGCGGTGCGCGTGCGCGATTTGCGCGAGCGCGGCGATGTCGAGCACGTCGAGGCCCGGATTGCCGAGTGTTTCGCCGAACAGCAGGCGCGTGTTGGGACGCAGCGCGGCCTGCCATGCGGCGAGGTCGCCGGGCTTGACGAAGCTCGTCTCGATGCCGAAGCGGCGCAGCGTGTAATGCAGCAGATTGTGCGAACCGCCGTACAGCGCGCTCGACGCGACGATGTGCGAGCCCGCCCCCATCAGCGTCGCGATCGCGAGATGCAGCGCGGCCTGGCCGCTGGCCGTGCCGATCGCGCCGGCGCCGTTTTCGAGCGCGGCGACGCGCTCCTCGAACACGGCGACGGTCGGATTCGAGATGCGCGAGTAGACATGGCCGGCGCGCTCCATGTTGAACAGCGCGGCGGCGTGATCCGAGTCGCGAAACGAGAACGACGTGGTCTGGTAGATCGGCGTCGCCCGCGCGCCGGTGGCGGGATCGGGGGCAGCGCCGGCGTGCAGCGCAAGCGTATCGAAACGGTTGGCGGACATCGTGAGCGGCGGGCCGCGAGCGGCCTCGCGAAAGGTCAGGGTGGGCGGCCATCCTATCACCGGCGCGCCGCTTCAAGCGCGGTTTTCCCGCGGGTTGAATCGCGGGTTTGCCCGGGGTATGCCGGGAGCGGGGCGTGCTTCAAAGACTGAAGCCCTATGTATTCGGGATCGCGAAAGGCCGCCGGGCCCTGGCTGGCGGCCCGCTTTCCTTTTATGGGCCTTTCCGTTAGGATCGAAAAACATTTCATGCACTGCAAGATTAGCGGTATCAGGAGATAGATCATGCGAGTCAGCGACATTCTCAAGGTCAAGGGCAATACCCTTTTTACGGTCACGCCGGACACCACGCTGCATGACGCCGTCAATACGATGGCCGAGCACGACATCGGCTCGCTGGTCGTGATGGAATACGGCGACCTCGTCGGCATGCTGACGTTTCGCGAAATCATTCTGACGTTGAAGGAGAACGGCGGCAGCGTCGGCTCCTCGACGATCCGCAAGGTGATGGACGACCATCCGCTCACCTGCACACCCGAAACCGACGTCAACGAAGTGCGCCGCATGATGCTCGAGCATCATGTGCGCTATCTGCCGGTCATGGAAAGCCGCACGCTGATGGGCGTCATCTCGTTTTACGATGTCGCAAAGGCGGTGGTCGAGGAGCAGAGCTTCGAGAACCGCATGCTGAAAGCGTATATCCGCGACTGGCCGGAAGAGCAGGAAGGACAGGGGCAGCAGCCGGCGCATTGATGCGGGTGGCTCGAATGTCGCGCTCCGGCCGTTGCCGCGAGCGTGAATCCGCCGACAGGGCGCGCGCGCAAGCGGGCGCTTTTTTTGTGTCCTGCCCGGTGTCTGGACTCGGCGCGCCACTCTGCGTGCCCGCCATCCTGCCCGCTTCGTTGTCATGGATCCGCGTCGTTCGGCCCACTTCATGAACGATCGTCCGTTGCCTCGTTCCCGCCGCGCCGCTCGCGCGCATGAAGCGCATGAATCCCAGTTCCGCCTGCTCGGCCAGCGCCGTTTCGCGCCGTTCTTCTGGACGCAGTTTCTCGGCGCGATGAACGACAACGTGTTCAAGATCGGCTTCACGTCGCTCGTCACGTATCAGGCGGCGCGCTTTTCAGGCGTCGATCCGAGAACCGCGGCCTTCCTGATTTCCGCGATTTTCATTCTGCCGTTCGTGCTGTTTTCGGCCACTTCCGGCCAGATCGCCGACAAATACGACAAGGCCTTGCTCACGCGTCTCGTCAAGACTTTCGAGATCGCGGTGATGCTGATCGGCGGCGCCGGATTCTGGCTGCACAGCGCGCCATTGCTGTATTTATGCACGTTCCTGATGGGCGTGCATTCGACCGTGTTCGGGCCGGTCAAGTACTCGTATCTGCCGCAGCATCTGTCGAACGCGGAGCTGGTCGGCGGTAACGGCATGGTCGAGATGGGCACCTTCGTCGCGATTTTGGTCGGCACGATCGTCGGCGGCGCGGGCGCGGGGTTCGCCGAGCATGGCGCGCTGGTGCTGGCTTGCGCGTGTATCGCAATCGCGCTGACCGGGCGCGCGGTGTCGGGCTTCGTGCCCGCTACGCCCGCGCCTCAGCCGGAGTTGCGCATCAACTGGAACCCGGTGAGCGAAACGTGGCGCAACCTCAAGCTCGCCCGCGAAAACCGCACGGTGTTTCTGAGCCTGCTCGGCATTTCATGGCTGTGGTTCGTCGGCGCGACGTTCCTCGCGTCGTTCTTCAGCTTCGCCAAGGACGTGCTGTCCGCCGATCCCGACGTCGTGACCGTGCTGCTCGCCACGTTTTCGATCGGCATCGGCGTCGGCTCGCTGCTGTGCGAACGGCTCTCGAAGCGGCGCATTGAAATCGGCCTCGTGCCGCTTGGATCGATCGGTATGAGCGTGTTCGCGATCGATCTTTTTTTCGCGAGCCACGCGTTGCCGCCGGCGGGGCACCTGCTGAGCGTCGGCGAATTTCTCGCGCGGTCCGTACACTGGCGTGTGCTCGCCGATCTGTTCCTGCTCGCGATGTTCGGCGGTTTCTACAGCGTGCCGCTCTACGCACTGATCCAGAGCCGTAGCCAGCCGAGTCATCGCGCGCGCATCATCGCCGCAAACAATATCCTCAATTCGCTGTTCATGATCGTGTCGGCGCTGATGGCGATGGGCATGACTGCCGCGGGCTTCGGCATCCCGGCGATCTTCCTCGTCACCGCCTTGCTGAACGTGGTCGTTGCAGGCTACATCTATTCACTGGTGCCTGAGTTTCTGCTGCGCTTTATTGCGTGGCTGCTCGTGCACACCTTCTACCGGATCAGGCTCGTGCATGCGGAGCGGATTCCGGAGGAGGGCGCGGCGGTGCTCGTGTGCAATCACGTCAGTTTCGTCGATGCGATCGTCATCATGGCGGAAAGCCCGCGGCCGATCCGCTTCGTGATGGATCATCGGATTTTCCGCTCGCCGTTCGTCGGTTGGCTGTTCCGGCATGCAAAGGCGATTCCGATCGCGCCCGCGCATGAGGATCCGGCGCTGCTCGCGCGCGCGTACGATCGGTGCGCGCAGGCGCTCGCCGACGGCGAACTCGTCTGCATCTTTCCCGAAGGCAAGCTGACGCGCACCCGCGAGCTGAATCCGTTTCGCCACGGTGTGAGCGAGATCGTCAAGCGCACGCCTGCGCCGGTCATTCCGATGGCGCTGCGCGGTCTGTGGGGCAGCGTGTTTTCGCGCGCGCTCGATGCGCACTGGCCGCGGCCGATCAGCAAAGGCGTGATGAGCCGGCTGAGCCTCGCGGTCGGCGAGCCGATCGATCCGGCGCTGGCGACGCCGGAGAAGCTGCAGCAGACCGTGACTGAGCTGCGCGGCGCGCGGAAATAGCGGCCATTGCTGGTACCGGGCCCCGCCTCGGCGCGAGCGGGCTGGCATAATAGCGTTCTCCTCGCATTTCTTTGGACGACGCCCATGTCCGGCAACACGCTCGGTACGCTTTTCACTGTCACGACCTTCGGCGAATCGCACGGCCCCGCTATCGGCTGCGTGATCGACGGCTGCCCGCCGGGCATGGCGCTCAATGAAGCCGACATCCAGTTCGAACTCGATCGCCGGAGGCCGGGCACGTCGCGCCATGTGACGCAGCGCCAGGAAGAGGACAAGGTCGAGATCCTGTCGGGCGTGTTCGAAGGTCAGACCACCGGCGCACCGATCGCGCTGCTGATCCGCAATACCGATCAGCGCAGCAAGGACTACGGCAACATCGCCGAGACGTTCCGCCCCGGCCACGCCGACTACACCTACTGGCAGAAATACGGCATTCGCGATTACCGCGGCGGCGGCCGTTCGTCGGCGCGGCTGACGGCGCCGACGGTCGCGGCGGGCGCGGTCGCGAAGAAGTGGCTGCGCGAGAAGTTCGGCACCGAGATTCGTGGCTATATGGCGGCGCTCGGCGAGATCGACGTGCCGTTCGTCGACTGGGCGCAGGTGCGCGAAAACCCGTTCTTCGTGCCGAACGCGCAGATCGTGCCGCAACTCGAGGCGTATATGGACGCGCTGCGCAAGGACGGCGATTCGATCGGCGCGCGCATCAACGTGGTCGCATCCGGTGTGCCGGTCGGCCTCGGCGAGCCGCTGTTCGATCGCCTCGACGCCGACATCGCGCACGCGATGATGGGCATCAACGCGGTGAAGGGTGTGGAGATCGGGGCGGGCTTCGCGAGCGTCGCCCAACGCGGTTCAGTGCATGGCGACGAGCTGACGCCGGAGGGTTTCGTCGGCAATCACGCGGGCGGCGTGCTCGGTGGCATTTCGACGGGGCAGGACATCACGGTGTCGATCGCGATCAAGCCGACGTCGAGCATTCGCACGCCGCGCCGTTCGATCGACAAGGCGGGGCAGCCGGTGGTCGTCGAAACCTTCGGGCGGCACGACCCGTGCGTCGGTATTCGCGCGACGCCGATCGCCGAGTCGATGCTCGCGCTCGTGCTGATCGATCATGCGCTGCGTCATCGCGCGCAATGCGGCGACGTGGCCGTGAGCACGCCGAAGATCGCGGCGAGCGCACCGTAACGCGCCATCTCACGCCGCAAATCTCGTGCGGCATCGCGTGCGCAATCGCGCACGCGGCCTTCTTGGCCAATCACATATTCGGATAGTTCGGACCGCCACCGCCTTCCGGCGTGACCCACACGATATTCTGCGTCGGGTCCTTGATATCGCAGGTCTTGCAGTGCACGCAGTTCTGCGCATTGATCACGAGTTGCTCGTTGCCTTCGTCGTTCTTGACGAACTCGTAGACAGCCGCCGGGCAATAACGCGACTCCGGTCCCGCATAGGTCTGCCAGTTCACGTTGACCGGCACGGTCGGATCTTTCAGCGTCAGGTGCGCCGGCTGGTTTTCCTCGTGATTCGTGTTCGAGATGAACACTGAAGAGAGTCGATCGAACGTCAGCTTGCCGTCCGGCTTCGGATACGTGATCGGCTTGCACTGCGAAGCCGGCTTCAGCATCTCATGATCGGAGTGCTGATGATGCAGCGTCCAGGGCACATTGCCGCCGAGCAGCTTCTGCTCGATACCGACCATCAGCGTGCCGAGATAGAGACCCTTGCTCATCCACTGCTTGAAGTTACGCGCGCGATACAGTTCGGTGTACAGCCACGAGGTCTTGAAGGTTTCCGGGTAAGCGCTCAGCTCGTCTGCCTGACGACCGGCTTGCACGGCGTCGAACGCGGCGTCGGCCGCGAGCATGCCGGTCTTGATCGCGGCGTGCGAACCCTTGATGCGCGATGCGTTCAGGAAGCCCGCGTCATCGCCGACCAGCGCGCCGCCCGGGAACACCAGCTTCGGCAGCGACATCAGGCCGCCCGCGGTGATCGCGCGCGCCCCGTATGACACGCGCTTACCGCCTTCGAGAATCGCGCGGATCGCCGGATGGGTCTTATAGCGCTGGAACTCCTCGAACGGCGACAGATACGGATTCGAATAGCCGAGGCCGACCACGAAGCCCACCACGACCTGGTTGTTGTCCATGTGGTAGAGGAACGAGCCGCCGTAGGTGTCGTTGTCGAGCGGCCAGCCGGCCGTGTGCATCACCAGACCCGGCTTGTGCTTCGCGGGATCGATCTCCCACAGCTCCTTGATGCCAATGCCGTACACCTGCGGATCGACGCCGTCGCGCAGCTTGAACCTGTCGTTCAGTTGACGGCCGAGGTGACCGCGCGCGCCTTCGCAGAACAGCGTGTACTTCGCGTGCAGCTCCATGCCGAGCTGGAAGTTCTCGGTCGGTTCGCCGTCCTTGCCGATGCCGAGGTTGCCGGTCGCGACACCCTTGACCGAGCCGTCGTCGTTGTACAGCACTTCAGCGGCCGGAAAGCCCGGGAAAATCTCGACGCCGAGCGCCTCGGCCTGCTGACCCAGCCAGCGCGTCACGTTCGCGAGGCTGATCACGTAGTTGCCGTGGTTCTTGAAATTGTCCGGCAGCGCCCAGGCGGGCACGCTCTTCGCGCCCGTTTCCGACAGGAACAGGAAGCGGTCTTCGGTCACGTCGACGGTGAGCGGCGCGCCTTTTTCTTTCCAGTCCGGGATCAGTTCGGTGAGCGCGCGCGGATCCATCACCGCGCCCGACAGAATATGCGCCCCAATCTCAGAGCCTTTTTCGAGTACGCACACGCCAAGCTCGACGCCGCGTTCGGCAGCGCGCTGCTTCAGACGAATCGCCGCCGACAGGCCAGCCGGGCCGCCGCCGACGATCACGACGTCGTACTCCATCGACTCGCGCGGGCCGTACTGCTCGATGAGACTTGCGGGGGTCATTGATGCTCCTCTTGCCGTTAGAATAGTTTTTTCGGGTTCGTATTGTGGGCGATCGATTCCCGCACCGCAACCCAAAAGCCACAGATTAGCACGATCGTACTATTTCATGATACGGTATCGACCCTGAGTGGCGGTCGTACCGAACCCCGTCAACCGCAGTTGTCACCACAACCGAACAAGGAAAGACAATGGGCCGTTCGATCAATCTGGAAGGCAAGGTCGCGCTGATTACGGGCGCCTCGAGCGGGTTGGGCAAGCGCTTCGCGCAGGTGCTGTCGCAGGCCGGCGCGAAGGTCGTGCTGGCGAGCCGACGCACCGAACGGCTCAAGGAGCTGCGCGCGGAAATCGAGGCGTCCGGCGGCGCCGCGCATGTCGTCTCGCTTGACGTGACCGATTACCAGAGCATCAAGTCGGCGGTCGCGCATGCGGAGACCGAGGCTGGCACCATCGATATTCTCGTCAATAACTCGGGCGTGTCGACCACGCAGAAGCTGTCCGAGGTGACGCCGGCGGACTTCGAATACGTGTTCGACACGAACACGCGCGGCGCGTTTTTCGTCGCGCAGGAAGTTGCCAAGCGCATGATCATGCGCGGCAACAACGCACAGAAGCCGTCGTACCGGATCATCAACATCGCATCGATGGCGGGCTTGCGCGTGTTGCCGCAAATCGGCCTGTATTCGATGAGCAAGGCTGCGGTCGTGCATATGACGAAGGCGATGGCGCTCGAGTGGGGCAAGCACGGCATCAATGTGAACGCGATCTGCCCGGGGTATATCGACACCGAAATCAACCATCACCACTGGTCGACCGACCAGGGGCAGAAACTCGTTGCGATGTTGCCGCGTCATCGCGTCGGCAAGCCGGAGGATCTCGACGGGCTCCTGTTGCTGCTCGCGGCGGACGAATCGCAGTTCATCAACGGCTCGGTGATCGCCGCGGACGACGGCTTCGGGCTCGCGTGAGCCGGTCGTCCAGAGTTTCGGCAGTCACGCAGAAGAAGGAATAACGGAAGTACAGCATGAGCGATTTTCACGCGGTTTTCGAAATGACGATGCCGATCCGCTGGGGCGACATGGACGCCTTCGGTCACGTCAACAACACGGTTTATTTCCGCTACATGGAACAGGTGCGCATTTCGTGGTTCGAGCACATGGACTTTCTCGGTCAGCGCGTGGAGGGGCAGGGGCCGGTGATCGTCAATGCATCGATGGAGTTCCTGAAGCAATTGCACTATCCGGGCGACGTGATCGGCCGAATGTCGGTGGCGACGCCGGGGCGCAGCAGCTTCGATACGGCTTTCGAGCTCCTGCGCGCCGATGAACCGGATACGCTCTATGCGCGGGGCGCCGCGCGATGCGTGTGGATCGACTATGCGGCGGGCAAGTCGTTGCCGGTGCCCGACGTACTGCGCGCGGCCATCGAGCGCGCGGCGCTCGTCAAGGCGGCCTGAGAGCGCGGCCCCGCGCGTTTCGAGCCCCCTCTCTCTCAATGCCCGAGCAGCCGCTGCAACAGTTCGGTGGCATTGCCGGTATCGTATTTGCGCATGAGCCGCGCGCGGTAGACGTCGACCGTGCGCGGGCTGATATCGAGCACGCGGCCGATCTGCTTGCTGGTCTTGCCGGTCACCAGTTGCGCAGCGATTTCGCGCTCGCGCGGCGTGAGTTCCACCGCGACGCGCCGCGTCGCGCTCAGATCCTCGAAGGTCCAGACGCCCGCCGCGTGCGGGTCGGCGCGCTGCTGCGCGCGGCCCGTCACGTGACACCAGAACAGCTCGCCGTTCGCGCGCTTCATGATGCGGTCGTCCGCGTAGCTGCCGTGCGCGGTCATGATCGGCGGAATGCGCGCGCCGATCCGCTCGAATTCATCGGCCGATGGATACAGCATTAGGAACGACTGACCAATCAGCGCGTCACGTGCGTAGCCGAAGATCGACGCGAGCTGGTCGTTGCAGTCTTCGATGATCCGTTCGCGCGACAGCACGAGTCCGATCGGCGCGAGGTGAAACGCGGTGCGGTAATCCAGGGCGGGCATGAGCGGTCGGCAAGTACTTATGTATTTTTGCGTATTGTGCCGCATGGCGGCCCGAGCGTACTCTTTCGGGCAGATGACAACGCGGCGCATGCCGCGGATGACAAGAATGACGCAGCGGTTTCGCGAGGCGACGGCAAGTTCGCGAGGCGCAAAGTCAACCGCAATGATCCGGCGGCCTGCGCAGAGGCTTCGGGTTTCCATAGAGGAAGGGACAAACTGATGAACAAGGTCTATCCAGGCGCCGCCGAGGCGCTGAAGGACATCGTCAAGGACGGCCAGACGTTCGCCGTCGGCGGTTTTGGGCTGTGCGGCATTCCAGAGGCGCTGATCGCCGCGCTGCGCGATTCGAAGGTGCAGGGCATCACCTGCATCAGCAACAACGCGGGCGTCGATGGCTTCGGCCTTGGCCTGCTGCTCGAGACGCGCCAGATCCGAAAGATGATCTCGTCGTACGTCGGAGAGAACAAGGAGTTCGAACGCCAGTACCTGGCCGGCGAACTCGAGCTCGAATTCACGCCGCAAGGCACGCTTGCCGAGAAGCTGCGCGCCGGTGGCGCGGGCATCCCTGCGTTTTTCACGAACACCGGCTACGGCACGCAGATCGCCGAGGGCAAGGAAACCCGCCAGTTCGGCGAAAACCACTACGTGCTCGAACACTCGCTGACCGCCGATGTCGCGCTCGTCAAGGCATGGAAGGCCGACAAGGCGGGCAACCTGATCTATCGCCGCACCGCGCGCAACTTCAATCCGATGTGTGCGATGGCGGGCCGCGTCACCGTCGCGGAAGTCGAAGAGATCGTCGAAGTGGGCGAGCTCGATCCGGACGCGATCCACACGCCGGGCATCTTCGTGCAACGCATCGTGCTGAATGCGCATCCGGAAAAACGCATCGAACAACGCGTCGTCCGCGCGAAAGGAGACTGATCATGGCATGGACTCGTGACGAAATGGCCGCGCGCGCGGCGAAGGAACTGCGGGACGGCTTCTACGTGAACCTCGGCATCGGTCTGCCGACGCTCGTCGCCAACCACGTGCCGGAGGGCGTCGAAGTGTGGCTGCAGTCGGAGAACGGTCTGCTCGGCATCGGCCCGTCGCCGACCGAAGACGAAGTCGACGCCGACCTGATCAACGCCGGCAAGCAGACGGTGACGACGCTGCCCGGCTCGTCGATTTTCTCGTCGGCGGATTCGTTCGCGATGATTCGCGGCGGCCACATCAATCTGGCGATTCTTGGCGCAATGCAGATCAGCAAGAACGGCGACCTCGCGAACTGGATGATCCCGGGCAAGATGATCAAGGGCATGGGCGGCGCGATGGATCTCGTCGCGGGGGTCAAGCGCGTGGTCGTGCTGATGGAGCACGTCGCGAAGGGCGACCAGCACAAGATCCTCGAAGAATGCACGCTCCCGCTGACGGGCGTGGGCGTGGTCGACGAGATCATCACCGATCTCGGCGTGATCGAAGTGACCCAAAACGGCCTGAAGGTAACCGAGCTCGCGCCGGGCGTGAGTGTCGACGAAATCAAGGCGAAAACCGGCGCGCCGCTCGACGTGAGTGCGGTGAGCTGACGCGGATCGCCACGAGGCTACGCCGGCCGATGCGGCGGCGCCCCGGCAACGTGTCGTGCGGACGGGCGAGGCGTGAGTCTCGCCCGTTCTGTTTGTGCGCCCGCCCGCTGGATCGACCTTCCTAAGCCTTCTGGCCGATGCTTGCCGCGCGACGAAGCGGTTTACAATCGTCCGAGCCCATCCGCAGCGCCTTCGCAAGGATCCCAGATGACCGCAACGACTTCCGCTTCCACCGCCGGGCGGCCCGAGCCGCGTCAACGTTACGTGCAGTGCGCGAGCGCGGCGGGCCTGCATCGCGTCGCTTATACCGAATGGGGCGACCCGGACAATCCGCGCGTCTTGCTGTGCGTGCATGGACTCACGCGGTCGGGGCGCGATTTCGACCGCCTTGCCGCCGACTTCGCCGATACCTATCGCGTGGTCTGCCCGGACGTGGTCGGCCGGGGCTTGTCGTCGTGGCTTCCCAACCCCAAGTTATATGCGGTGCCGCAGTACGTCGCCGACCTGGTCACGCTGATCGCGCGGCTCGACGTCGACACTGTCGACTGGTTCGGCACTTCGATGGGCGGTCTGATCGGCCTGGGGCTCGCGGGCCTGCCTGACACGCCGATCCGCAAGCTGCTGCTGAACGACGTCGGGCCGCATCTGGAACCGGCCGCGGTCGAGCGCATCGGCGATTACCTGGGCAAGCCGGCGCGCTTCGATACGCTGCAGGAAGGTGTCGACTACGCCGCACAGCTCGCGCAAGGCTTCGGCCCGCTGACACCGGACGAATGGCGCGAAATCAATACGCCGTTGCTGCGCGAGGAGGGCGGCGCCTGGGTGCCGCGCTACGATCCGCGCATTGCGCAGCCGTTCGCCGCGGTCACCGAGGAAGCGGCGAAGCTCGGCGAGGCGGCGCTCTGGCATTCGCTGGCGTCGTTCCAGGGGCCGGTGCTCGTGGTGCGCGGCGAGCAGTCGGATTTGCTGTCGCGTGAAACGGTCGCGAAGATGGTGGCGACCGGGCGTGCGGTATCGAGCGTGGAAATCGCGGGCGTCGGGCATGCGCCGGCGTTTCTGGCGGCGGACCAGATCGCGCTCGCGAGGGCGTTCTTCATCGGGCCGGCCGCGAACGCGTCATAATATTGAGTTCCGCACGACATTCTCATCGGTCGTGTCATGCGGGACGTAATTGGATCAACCCACCAGCTCAGGATTTTCATGGCAGTCATTCGTTACCACGTGGGCAAGCGTCTCTCGGAAATGGCCGTGCACAACGGCACCGTGTACCTTGCGGGTCAGATCGCAGAAGACGACGATCAGGACATCACCGGTCAGACGCGCGAAGTGCTCGGCCACATCGACCGTCTGCTGGCTGAAGCGAACAGCGACAAGTCGCTGCTGCTGTCGGTGCAGATCTACATCTCGGACATGGCGCATTTCGCAGGCATGAACGCCGTGTGGGACGAGTGGGTCGCGCAGGGCAACACGCCGCCGCGCGCGACCGTCGAAGCCAGGCTCGCGAACCCGAAGTGCCTCGTCGAAATCGTTGTGATCGCGGCGCAACGCAGTTGAGTCGAGGTCGTTGCGCAGCACCGTTGTTGAAATTCCGTTGAATCGTCTGGCCCGGCGGGCCGTCGCACCATGAACACCGAAATCGTTACGAACGCGCCTCATCCCCATCCTTCCTTCGATGAAGCGATGGCGTTCGTGCGCGAGCATGCGGGCGAAGTGCGGCTGTCGTCGGGCGAACTGCTTGCGGATCACGCGGCGGGCACGGCGTCGATCGTCCGGAAGCTGAACGTCGATCCGCCGGCGGTGCTGGCCGCGGCGCTGTTTGCGCTGACGCCGCATCTAAGTGATCCGGAGCGCGTGATCGCCGAGAACTTCGGCGAAGAAGTTGCGCAACTGGTCAGCGATGTGCGCAAGCTGCTGCGCCTCGGCACAGTCAGTCTGCGCGCGGCGCAAAACGCGATCCCCGAAGCCGGACGCGATGCGCAGGCCGCGCGCCGTGCGCAGGTCGAGGCGTTGCGCAAGATGCTGCTCGCGTTCGCGCAGGACATTCGCGTCGTGCTGATCCGCCTCGCGTCGCGATTGCAGACACTGCGCTTTTACGCGGCGGCGAAGATTACGCCGTCGCCCGACGTCGCGCGCGAAACGCTCGATATCTACGCGCCGCTCGCGAACCGCCTCGGCATCTGGCAACTGAAGTGGGAGCTCGAGGACCTCGCGTTCCGCTTCGAGGAGCCGGACACCTACAAGCGCATCGCCAGGTTGCTCGACGAGAAGCGCGTCGAACGCGAGAGCTATGTCGCGCAGGCGATCGAACGTCTGCAACAGGAACTCGCCGCCGCGCACATCCGCGCGGAAGTGAGCGGACGGCCGAAGCATATCTACAGCATCTGGCGCAAGATGCGCGGCAAGGAGCTCGACTTCGCCGAACTGTACGACGTGCGCGCGTTTCGCGTGATCGTGCCGGACATCAAGGACTGCTACACCGTGCTCGGCATCGTGCACAACCTGTGGCAACCGGTGCCGAAGGAGTTTGACGACTACATCTCGCGGCCGAAGCCGAACGGCTACAAGTCGCTGCACACGGTCGTGATCGGCGACGACGGCCGCGCGTTCGAAGTGCAGATCCGCACGCAGGAAATGCATAGCTTCGCCGAATACGGCGTGGCCGCGCACTGGCGCTACAAGGAAGCGGGCGCGCGCGGTTACGGCGGTACCTTCGCCGCGAACGAGAAATACGACGAGAAGATTGCCTGGCTGCGGCAGTTGCTAGCGTGGAAGGACGAGGTGTCAGAAGGCGAGCATGACGAAGCGCGCGCGGCGCAGCCGTGGGAGCAGTTGCGCCAGGCCACGCTCGACGACGATCACATCTACGTGCTGACGCCGCAGGCGCGCGTGATCCCGTTGCCGCACGGCGCCACGCCGATCGACTTCGCGTATCACCTGCACAGCGAGCTCGGGCATCGCTGCCGCGGCGCGCGCGTCGACGGCGCGATGGTGCCGCTGAACACGCCATTGCAGAACGGCCAGACGGTCGAGATCGTGGCGGTGAAGGAGGGCGGTCCGTCGCGCGACTGGCTCAATCCCCAACTGGGGTATCTGCAAAGCGCGCGCGCCCGGCAGAAGGTGCGCGCGTGGTTCAATGCGGTCGAGTTGCAGGAACACATCGCGAACGGTCGCGCGATGGTCGAGAAAACCCTGCAGCGCGAGGGCAAGACTTCGGTCAACCTCGATCAGCTGGCCACGCGGCTCGGCTTCAAAACGACCGACGACCTGTTCTCCGTAGTCGGCAAGGAGGAGTTCAGTCTGAGGCTCGTGGAGCAGGCGCTGCAGGATGCGCCGCCGCCCGAGCCCGAGGTCGAGGCGCCGGAAAAATTCGAGAAGCGCAGCAGCGGCGCGAGCGTCGCGCGTGGCGCGTCCACCGGCGTTTTGGTGGTCGGCGTCGATGCGTTGCTTACGCAGCTCGCGCGCTGCTGCCGGCCCGCACCGCCCGACGACATCTGCGGCTTCGTCACGCGCGGTAAGGGGATGTCGGTGCACCGCAGCGACTGCGCGACGTTCCGCCGGATGGCCGAGCGGGCGCCGGAGCGCGTGCTGCAGACCGCGTGGTCGGCGGACGTGATGAGTGGCCGCGGCCAATCCGTCTACCCCGTCGACCTCAGCATCGAGGCGACGGACCGCCAAGGTCTGCTGCGCGACATCTCCGAAGTGTTCGCGCGGGAAAAGATGAACGTGATCGGCGTGAAGACGCAATCGCGCCGCAATGCCGCGTTCATGCAATTTACCGTCGAAGTGTCAAGCTCCGCGCAGATTCAGCGGGCCTCCACACTGCTGGGCGAGATTACGGGCGTGGTGCGGGCGGCGCGCAAGAATTGAGATGCGGGCGGTTGGGAAAGAGCCCGGCAGTGGTGCGACGGAGAGTCAGAGCCTTCGCATAAAAGTGCTTGCCAAGCAGCGCCATACCCCATATACTCTCGTTTCTTCAGGCTCGTAGCTCAGCTGGTTAGAGCACCACCTTGACATGGTGGGGGTCGTTGGTTCGAGTCCAATCGAGCCTACCAACGAAAATGAAATTTTGGCTTCGCCGGAATTTCGCAAACTGCAGTAAGCGCTGTGAGCGCAAAAAAGGCGAATACGGTTATGACACCGCGAACGTTGACCGGAAGCATTTCGGAGCGACGCTAGTCGAGGACCAATTTCGCCGGTGAAGTTTGCATAAAATGTGAATGCGGCCCCTCGAAAGCGGGGCCGCATTTTTTTTGTCTTTTTTTGACCCTGGTTGTATGTGCCGCCGCCGGTCGGCATCACGGAGAACGCAATGGTTTCGATACGTTTGCCTGACGGTTCTGTTCGACAGTACGAGCATCCGGTGACCGTCGCCGAAGTGGCCGCCTCGATCGGCCCCGGCCTCGCGAAAGCCGCGCTCGGCGGCAAGATCGACGGTGAGCTGGTCGATACGTCCGCGCTGATCGATCGTGACGTGGCGCTCGCCATCGTCACGGAGAAGGACGCAGACGGTCTCGATATCATCCGCCACTCGACGGCGCACCTGCTCGCGTACGCGGTGAAGGATTTGTATCCGGAAGCGCAGGTCACGATCGGCCCGGTCATCGACAACGGCTTCTATTACGACTTTTCGTACAACCGTCCTTTCACGCCGGAAGATCTCGAAAAGATCGAAAAGCGCATGCAGGAACTCGCGAAGATAGACGAGCCGGTGTCGCGCCGCGTGGTGTCACGCGACGAAGCGGTCGAGTATTTCAAGAGCATCGGCGAAAAGTACAAGGCCGAGATCATCGAATCGATCCCCGCAAGCGACGAAATCAAGCTGTACTCGCATGGCGGCTTCACCGACCTGTGCCGCGGCCCGCATGTGCCATCCACCGGCAAGCTGAAGGTTTTCAAGCTGATGAAGGTCGCGGGCGCGTACTGGCGCGGCGACTCGAAGAACGAGCAGCTCCAGCGCATTTATGGCACGGCCTGGACGAAGAAGGAGGACCAGGAAGCGTATCTTCACATGCTCGAAGAAGCCGAGAAGCGCGACCATCGTAAGCTCGGTAAGCAACTCGACCTGTTTCATATGCAGGACGAGTCGCCGGGCATGGTGTTTTGGCATCCGCGCGGCTGGACGCTTTGGCAGCAGGTCGAGCAGTACATGCGCCGTCGCGTGAACGACGCGGGCTACCTTGAAATCAAAACGCCGATGATCATGGACCGCTCGCTCTGGGAGGCGTCGGGCCATTGGCAGAACTATCGTGAAAACATGTTCACGACGGAATCGGAAAAGCGGGACTACGCGATCAAGCCGATGAACTGCCCCGGTCACGTGCAGGTGTTCAACCACGGTCTGCGCTCGTATCGCGATCTGCCGCTGCGTTACGCGGAGTTCGGTTCGTGCCATCGCAACGAATCGTCGGGCGCGCTGCATGGACTGATGCGCGTGCGCGGCTTCGTGCAGGACGACGCGCATATTTTCTGTACTGAAGAGCAGTTCATCAGCGAATCGATCGCTTTCAACACGCTCGCAATGAGCGTCTACCGCGACTTCGGCTTCGACAATGTCGAGATCAAGCTGTCGCTGCGCCCGGATGCGCGTGCCGGTACCGACGAGACATGGGATCGCGCGGAGCAGGGGTTGCGCGAGGCGCTGACGGCCTGCGGCGTCACGTGGGAAGAACTGCCCGGCGAGGGCGCGTTCTACGGCCCGAAGGTCGAGTACCACATCAAGGACGCGCTCGGCCGCTCGTGGCAGTGCGGTACGCTGCAGCTTGACATGGTCCTGCCGGAGCGTCTGGGTGCCGAATACGTCGCCGAAGACAACAGCCGCCGCCGCCCGATCATGCTGCACCGGGCGATCGTCGGATCGATGGAACGTTTCCTTGGGATTCTCATCGAGCACCATGCTGGTGCAATGCCGGTGTGGCTTGCGCCGATGCAGGCCGTCGTGATGAATATTGCGGAAAGCCAGGCCGAATATGCGCAGTCGCTAGCCCAATCGTTGCAAAAACAAGGGGTTAGAGTCGAGGCCGATTTGCGCAACGAGAAGATTAGCTATAAAATACGCGAGCACACGCTGGAAAAGGTGCCGTACCTACTGGTGGTCGGCGACAAGGAGCGTGAAGCGCAAACGGTAGCCGTGCGTGCCCGTGGCGGTGTCGATCTGGGTGTAATGCCTGTTGACGCCTTCATTGAGCGTCTGCGCCAGGACGTGCAGTCGTTCAACTGAACCACCTGGTACCCCGGCTCGTTTTTTTTAATTTTTAGAGGAAACGTAACATCGCTACTGATAAGTCTGCGCACCGCATCAACGGTGAAATTACAGCACCCGAGGTGCGACTGGTCGGCGTCGAGAACGAACCGCTCGGCATCGTGAAACTCGCTGATGCTTTCCGAATGTCGGAACAGCAGGACGTGGATCTGGTCGAAATCGCTCCCCAAGCGGTTCCGCCGGTTTGCCGCTTGATGGATTACGGCAAGTTCAAGTACCAGGAAGCGAAGAAGCAACACGAGGCCAAACTCAAGCAGAAGGTCATCCAGGTCAAGGAAGTCAAGTTCCGCCCGGGTACCGACGACGGTGATTACAACGTCAAGCTGCGCAACCTCGTTCGCTTTCTCGAAGACGGCGACAAGACGAAAATCACGTTGCGTTTCCGTGGCCGCGAAATGGCTCACCAGGAAATCGGCATGCGCATGCTCGAACGCCTGCGTACTGACCTCGACGAAGTCGGTCAGGTCGAGCAGATGCCGAAAATGGAGGGGCGCCAGATGATCATGGTGCTCGCTCCGAAGAAAAAGAAGTAAGCTCGAAGCAATTGGCCGGAGCGGCGGCGTGCCATGTGGCGCACGCTGCCGTGAAGCCGATTCGTTTGGTGCCTAGCCGGCTGTCCGGCGGGGTATCGGAAGGTTTCGGGACGGCGCGCATGTACGTGCGCGGTGGTTCCCGGAAAGCGGCCGCCAGTGGTATCGGCGGTCTGCATACCAAGTGGAATGGGTTTCGAAGGGCGGGAAATGGGCGTCTGGCCGACCGCACACCCATGTCCATCTAATAATGGAGTTGTCATGCCGAAGATGAAGACCAAGAAGAGCGCTGCAAAGCGCTTCGTGGTGCGTCCGGGCGGTACCGTCAAGCGCGGTCAGGCCTTCAAGCGTCACATTCTTACCAAGAAGACCACCAAGAACAAACGCCATCTGCGCGGCTCCACGGCAGTTCATGATTCCGATCTGAACTCCGTTCGCGCAATGCTGCCGTTCGCTTAACCCTTAACCGACACTCACAGGAGCGAAACATGCCTCGAGTAAAACGTGGGGTTACCGCACGGGCCCGTCACAAGAAGATCATCAAGCTGGCCAAGGGTTACCGCGGCCGTCGCAATAACGTCTATCGCATCGCCAAGCAGGCGGTCATGCGCGCAGGCCAGTATGCCTACCGCGATCGCCGCAACAAGAAGCGTGTGTTCCGCGCACTGTGGATCACGCGTATCAACGCGGCGGTGCGTCAGCACGACATGACGTACAGCGTGTTCATCAACGGCCTGAAGAAGGCGTCGATCGAACTGGACCGCAAGGTGCTGGCCGACATGGCTGTGTTCGACAAGGCTGCTTTTGCTGCAATCGTTCAGCAGGTGAAGGCCGCCGTTGCAGCCTGATTGCGCTTCTGGCAATTAAAACTGCGTGGTTCGTTGCAGCGAACATCCGGTAGTCTCGGTGACGCTGCAACAAAAACGGGGCTCCTCACCGAGCCCCGTTTTTGTTGGTAGAACCAGTTTTGTTTCGATAGAACACTGACGTTGAAATGATGGGATCAATGGATCTGGACCAGATTGTCGCCGACGCGCAAAAAGCCTTCGCACAAGCCCCCGACGTCACCACCCTCGAGAACGAGAAAGCCCGCTTTCTCGGTAAGGCGGGTGCACTGACCGAGCTGCTGAAGGGCCTTGGCAAACTCGATCCCGAAACGCGCAAGACCGAAGGCGCACGGATCAACCTCGTCAAGCAACAGGTCGAAGCCGCGCTGACGGCACGTCGTCAGGCACTTGCCGACGCGCTCCTGAACCAGCGCCTCGCCGCTGAAGCGATCGACGTCACGCTACCCGGCCGCGGCGCCGCCGCGGGTAGCCTGCACCCGGTGATGCGCACCTGGGAGCGCGTCGAACAGATTTTCCGTACGATCGGATTCGACGTGGCCGATGGGCCGGAGATCGAAACCGACTGGTACAACTTCACCTCGTTGAACAGCCCCGAAAACCATCCGGCGCGTTCAATGCAGGACACCTTTTATGTCGACGGCAAGGATGCCGACGGCCGCCCGCTGCTGCTGCGCACGCATACAAGCCCGATGCAGGTGCGCTACGCACGCACCAATACGCCGCCGATCAAGGTGATCGTCCCGGGCCGCACTTATCGCGTGGATAGCGACGCCACGCATTCGCCGATGTTCAACCAGGTCGAAGGCCTGTGGATCGACGAAAACATCAGTTTCGCGGACCTGAAGGGTGTCTATACCGACTTCCTGAAGAAATTCTTCGAGCGCGACGACATCCTCGTGCGCTTTCGTCCGTCGTATTTTCCGTTCACCGAACCGTCGGCCGAGATCGACATGCAGTTCGAAACGGGTAAGAACGCGGGCAAGTGGCTCGAAATTTCGGGCTCCGGCCAGGTTCACCCCACCGTGATCCGCAATATGGGTCTCGACCCAGAACGCTACATCGGCTTCGCTTTCGGCAGCGGCCTCGAGCGTCTGACGATGCTGCGCTACGGTGTGCAGGATCTGCGCCTGTTCTTTGAAAACGACCTGCGTTTCCTGCGTCAATTCGCGTGAACCGGCGCGCGTGAGCGCGACAAAGCTTAGAACGCGGTAGCGCACCCGGTGTGTGCCGCGAGCGTCCCCGGCAGAGCCCGCTGAACCGGCGCAAGACCACCGGGCTTTATGAAGCATCTGCCGGACGTGGACCCAACCTGATCAGAACGTACACAGAACCATGCAATTTCCGGAATCCTGGCTCAGAACTTTTGTCGACCCGCAACTGACCACCGACGAGCTGTCGCACGCGTTGACGATGGCGGGTCTCGAAGTCGAAGACCTGCGGCCGGCCGCGCCGCCGACCTCGAAGATCGTCGTCGGCCAGGTGCTGGAAGTCGTCAAGCACCCGGATGCGGACAAGCTCAACGTGTGTCAGGTCAACGCCGGTACCGGCGCGACGCTGACCATCGTGTGCGGTGCGCCGAACGTTGCGCCCGGCATCAAGGTGCCGGTCGCGCTGGTCGGCGCGCAACTGCCGCCGGTCGAAGAGGGCGGCGCGCCGTTCGCGATCAAGCTGTCGAAGCTGCGCGGCGTGGAAAGCCAGGGCATGCTGTGCTCGGCGCGCGAGCTGAAGCTTTCAGAAGACCATAGCGGTCTGATGATCCTGCCGGAAGATACGCCGATCGGCCAGGACATTCGCGAAACGCTCAATCTCGACGACACCATTTTTGAAATCAAGCTCACACCGAACAAGGCGGACTGCCTGTCGGTGTTCGGCGTCGCTCGCGAAACGTCGGCGATTACCGGCGCACCGCTGCGCCCGCTCGAAATCAAGCCGGCTCAGGTCAAGCTCAATGAAACGCTGCCCGTGAAAATATCGGCGCCCGATCTGTGCGGCCGTTTCTCGGGCCGCGTGATCCGCGGTGTCAATGCGCGCGCGAAGTCGCCGCTATGGATGGTCGAGCGTCTCGAACGCTCGGGCCAGCGCAGCATCTCCGCGCTCGTCGACATCTCGAACTACGTGATGCTCGAGCTTGGGCGTCCGTCGCACGTGTTCGATCTCGACAAGATCCATGGCGGCATGGACGTGCGCTGGGGCCGCAAGGGCGAAACGCTGAAGCTGCTGAACGGCAGCACGGTCGAGCTCGACGAAACGGTCGGCGTGATCGCCGACGAGCAGCACATCGAGAGCCTCGCGGGCATCATGGGCGGCGACAGCACAGCGGTGACGCTCGACACCACCAACATCTATCTCGAAGCCGCGTTCTGGTGGCCCGATAGCATTCGTGGCCGCTCGCGCAAGTACAACTTCTCGACCGATGCGGGCCATCGCTTCGAGCGCGGGGTCGACTACGCGACGACCGTCGACCATATCGAGCGCATCACGCAGTTGATCCTCGACATCTGCGGGGGCGAAGCGGGTCCGGTCGACGATCAGATCGTCAACGTGCCGAAGCGCGCGCCCGTGAAGATGCGCGTCTCGCGTGCGAACCGCATCATTGGCGTCGCGATCGGCGGCGATGAAATCGCGCAGATTTTCGCGCGCCTTGGTCTGTCGTTCGAGCGCGACGGCGATACGTTCTCGGTCACGCCGCCTTCGTACCGCTTCGATATCGAGATCGAAGAGGATCTGATCGAAGAAGTCGCGCGTATCTACGGCTTCGAAAAGATTCCGGCCCGCCCGCCGGTCGCGACCAGTGAAATGCGCGCGACCAACGAGACGCAACGCTCGATCCATGCGATCCGTCACGCGCTCGCCGCACGCGACTACGCGGAAACGGTGAACTTCAGCTTCGTCGACGCCGAGTGGGAGCAGGACTTCGCGGGCAACAGCAACCCGGTGCGTCTGATCAATCCGATCGCGAGCCAGCTGTCGGTGATGCGTACGACGCTCTTCGGCAGCCTCATTCATGTGCTGCGCACGAACCTGAACCGTCGTGCGGCGGACCGTGTGCGCGTGTTCGAAGCTGGCCGCGTGTTCCTGCACGATCCGTCGATCAGGGCCGGCGAGTTGACGGTCGAAGGCTTTGCTCAGCCGAAGATGATCGGCGCGCTTGCCTATGGTCCCGCGCTCGAGGAGCAATGGGGCGCGCCGGCACGCGTGGTCGACTTCTTCGACGTGAAGGGCGACCTCGAAGCCCTGGTTGCACCGGCGCTCGCGAATTTCGTGAAGGCCGAGCATCCGGCGCTGCATCCGGGACGCAGTGCGCGGATCGAATTGAATGGCCGCGCAGTGGGCTGGATTGGCGAATTGCATCCGCGCTGGATGCAAAAATATGATTTGCCGCATGCCCCGATTCTGTTTGAAATCGAAGCGGAAGCATTAATGCAACGGGTATTGCCGATTCCCTCGGAAGTTTCAAAATTCCCGCCGGTGCGACGTGATATTGCGGTGGTCGTCGATCAGAAAATCGAGGTTCAGGCGCTGCTCGACGAGCTTCAGAAGGCGCAGTCCGAGCCGGCTTGCAAGGCGGTCCAGAAGGTTGCACTTTTCGACGAATTTCGTCCAAAATCAAACACTTCCGGTGGTCTGGCCGCGCACGAGAAAAGCCTTGCGTTCCGGGTGACCTTGCAAGATACTGGCGGAACCCTTCAGGATGAAACGGTCGATCTGGCTATTCAAACTCTGGTGGAACGTCTGGCTCGAGTATATGGCGCACGGTTGCGCGGATAACCCGCATTTAACAATTGCACGGCTGTTTCCGCATCCATTGTTTTACGCTTGGCGCGCCATTTGATAGATATGAATGAAATGAACTCGAGTGATTTCGAAGCCCTTCTTACGGCGCAACGCAGCGCCATGATTCGAGATATTCCGACATCACCCGCCGTCGTTTCCACTGAAACGCCGACGCTCACCAAAGCGGAACTTGCCGAGTTGCTGTTCGACAATGTCGGGCTCAACAAGCGGGAAGCGAAGGACATGGTCGAGGCGTTTTTCGAGGTGATCCGCGATGCGCTGGAGAGCGGCGATAGCGTGAAGCTGTCGGGCTTCGGTAACTTCCAGCTGCGCGACAAGCCGCAGCGCCCGGGCAGAAATCCGAAGACTGGCGAGGCGATTCCGATCGCCGCGCGTCGCGTGGTGACGTTTCATGCAAGTCAAAAGCTGAAGGCGCTCGTCGAGAACGGCGCCGAAGCGAGTTTCGCGCGCTGATTGACTGGCGCGCTTTCGCGCAACCCATCACGGCTAACTGACGATGACAGCGACGATCGAAAAAGTCGTCTTGCCTCCGATTCCGGCGAAGCGCTACTTCACGATCGGTGAGGTTAGCGAGCTATGCGGCGTGAAGCCTCATGTGCTGCGTTATTGGGAGCAGGAGTTCACCCAGTTGAGGCCGGTCAAGCGACGCGGCAATCGTCGGTATTATCAGCATCACGAGGTGCTGTTGATCCGGCGGATTCGAGAGTTGCTGTACGAGCAGGGTTTTACGATCAACGGTGCGCGCAATCGTCTCGATTCGCACGGTGCCGGAAGCCCGGATGCGGTGGTCGAGGAAGGCGAGGGCGCTGGGGGACCTGCGGGGCGGGGCGAGGCATCGGCGGCAGCGGCCGCCGTCGACTTGGAGAAGCTGCGTAAGGAACTGCAGAACGTAATCGATCTGCTAGGCCACTAGTTCATGAGCCGGTTCACTTTGTTCGCGCGGGACAGTTCTAATCGAATGAAGTGTCTGTTATAATTTTTCGTCTGTTCGGGGCGTAGCGCAGCCTGGTAGCGTACCTGCATGGGGTGCAGGTGGTCGGAGGTTCAAATCCTCTCGCCCCGACCAAGGATTAAGGCCCGGAAATCCAGGCCAGTAAAGGGAATCCCAATACTGGCAAGATTTTCCGGGCTTTGTCTTTTCCGGCATCGTCAATCTACCTTGTCAATTCGCGTGTCAAAATGTGCGGATGGACGACATGACAACACTGCCTCCTGGACTGGAACCGCATCCCAAAAGCGGTATCTACCAGCTCCGTATTGGCATTCCCAAGCACCTTCAACACCTGTTCCCTCGCACGAGTGGTGGCAAGCTGGCGACCGATGCATACAGAGCCAGCCTCAAGACCCGCAACCGCGCTGAAGCGATCACCATCGCACACCGGCTGATAGCCGAACACCGAGTCCGATTTCAGGCGCTGGAAGACAGCACACGCCCCGCACCATTCGTCCCGCTGTCAGAAGAGCTAGAGGCTTACATCGCCCAGGCTGTACAAAATCTGGTCCTGACGCTGGATGAGCAAACCCGCGTTACCCCGATACTGGTTGGCGCCTACAGGGGGCACCTCCCCAATACCGATCAGGTTGCATGGGAACAAACGAGGGATTTTCTGACACAGGAGCAAGCCGCAGCGGTACAGCGGTTTGACCAGGAACAGGTGCAGGCTTGGAAAGCAGCATTAGCTCGGGGCGATTTCTCGGCCACCCGTGAGTACGTAGACTTCGTTTGTGACCCTCTGTCTATTCGTGTGGAATGGGACTCGACCGAGGGGCGTCTGGCACTTCAGCGCATCACGCGAACTCTGGTTAGGGCCATGGATGCCGTGGCACAAAGAAGCCAAGGCGAACCTGTAGATACACCGCCCGCCCCCGTCATCCCCAAGGAACTCACGCCCGACGACGAACCTTCGAAGAAGACTCGGGACGCGCCCAAGACTCTGCGGGACATGGTGCCGTCCTGGCAGCAGTGGAACGGGTATGCCGAGACAGACAACCCCGCCAAGCGCACCGGGAAAGCGCTAGCGTTATTCGAGGAAGCGTGCGGCACAGTCCCCTTGAGCAATCTGACGCGAGCGACCGGAGCGGCCTTCGTCAAGTTCCTGTTAGACAGCAAGGCGCGGGGCTTCGGGGCCAAGACCGCTCACAATCACTACACGTCCGTAAATGCTTTAGTGAACACGGCTGTCAAGGATGGCATCCTCGACCGTAACCAGTTCGCGGTTTCGTTCGACAAGACCAAGGGTGCGAAGAAACGCGAAGGATGGACCGATAACGAACTAGAAATACTGTTCGGGGCGCTCCTGTTCTCCGACCAGATGGAGCAAGTACGCCATTGGGATAACGTAACGCCCGAAGATGGCCGGGCAGCCCTGCTGCTGCTTCTGCATACCGGAGCCCGTATCGGCGAGATAGCACAGCTACGCTGCGAGGACTTCCAGACCCGCCACGGCATCAAGACCATTCGCATTACCGCTGAGGCCGGAACGGTCAAGACCGACGAATCGGAGCGTATCGTCGCTCTAGCTTCTCACCTGCTGGCAGATCCGTGGTTCTCTGCGTGGCATGAGAGAACCGCGGGTGGTACGGGCAATGCATTTCCGTCATTGAGCGGCCGGGCAAGCGCACCGGGCGACACCTTGGGCAAATGGTTCCTGGAGCTTAGGCGCTCCCTCGGGTTGCCGACTGGTCGTCTTCACGGATCGCACAAGTTCCGCCATTGGATACGCGGGGCGCTGGCCGATAAGGGAATCGGCACCGAAACGTCAGACTCAATCACGGGCCATGCGGCGCAGGGTTCTAGCGGTCGCGTGGACTACACCAAGGCAGCAAGCCCCAAGACCATGCGAGAGGCACTAGACAGTATTGAATGGCCCAAGATCACGGTAACACCTCGGCCGTACGTTATCGGTTGATGCGCTCATCCTTTGCTGCACCATGGCGTTTGGCCGAGATCGACCCTGAACCGCCAGTCGTCTTTTGCAACTCCAACGACGGCTTGTAGTACGGCTGCGGTCGCCCATCTGTGCAGTTGCTGTCTCGCCTGAACCGGCGACGGTCCAGCCAAAGCAACCGGAACTGAATTCGGTGGGACGGCTCGCAGCTCCAGCCATTGAACGCGGCACGGCGGTTGCTAAGAAAGTCAAATTACTGCGAGCAAGCCGCCATGACCGCATCCATTCGAACGATCGAGCTCTACCTGCTGGCAGTTTCCCTCATGAGGAAAATGCAATGCAGAGTCAGGAGGGACACGCGGGAGGCCGAATTCCTGATCGACGAAGTACAGCTGCTGCCGGACCTGACGCAGATTGACCGTTCAATCTTGCCGACCTGGCATGCGAAGAGGCGCTGTACGACAGCCTCAGCCTGCGCCGTTTCGTTGGCATTGACCTGGGCAGCGAAACGGTGCCGGACGCCACGACGATGCTCAAATTCCGGCATCTGCTGGAAGAACAGAAACTGGGCGAACGGATTTTCTCGGAGGTGGGCTTGGTGTTGCAGGAGCGCGGAGCGAAGCTCAAGAGCGGCACGATTGTGGACGCCACGCTGATTGGAGCACCCTCGTCGACCAAGAACAAGGAAAAGGCTCGGGATCCTGAGATGCACCAGACCCGCAAGGGCCAACAGTGGTATTTCGGCATGAAGCTCCACATTGGCGTGGACAGTCAGAGCGGGCTGGCTCATAGCGCCGTCGTGACGGCCGCGAATGTGCACGACAAGCATCCGCTGCCCCAGTTGCTGCACGGTAACGAGCAACGCGTCTACGGCGACAGCGCATACGCGAGCCAGAAAGCACTGATTCACAGCAAGGCTCCGAAGGCACGTGACTTCACCAACAAGCGCACGCGTCGCAAGGACATTGTCGACGAAGTGGCGCGGCGCAAGAACCGCAACAAGTCGAAGATCCGCGCCCGGGTCGAGCACGTATTCGCGGTCGTGAAGCGGTTGTGGGGCTTCACGAAGGTGCGCTATCGTGGTCTGGCGAAGAACGCCAATCGCGCCTTCGTTGCGCTCGCGCTGGCCAATCTTTACATGTGGCGAGGTCGCTCGACGGCACAGGTGCGCCCGTAAAGGGTCAAAGGCGGGCAAAAAGCCCGCGCAGAGCCCCTCAGGGGGCGTGATGGGAGCTGGAATGCCGGCTTGCGCGGCTGTTATTCGCGATCTCGAAAGTTTACGCATGCCTTGGTCGCAACTAGTCGTGTTTACGCGGCTTGATCAGCGTAGCCATAAACGTGGAAGTGATGCCAGTCCGGACCGCCCTCGATACGTAGCGCCTTGTCGAACATGGATCCCTCTAGTGCCGGTAACCCGTTTCTGCAGACAAGCCCAGTTCAAAATTAATGCAGGACGACGCAGCGGCGATAGGACCAGTGGAGGCTCGATGCGCACTAAGCCTGGCTCGGTTCTCCGATCGTCAACGTAGCGACGTCGCCTTGTCGCGATAATCGGCATCATACATTTCGTGGTTTGTACGATGCTCTCTAGGCATGGGTCGAATCCTCTGGGGGCTTTCGTTCCGTCGTGCAACTAACTGTCTTTAGCCTACGTATCTCTGCGGCGGCAGCCCGAAACGGCTGCGCTCCGCCCGCTGGCGTGCCTCCTTCGTCCAATCCACATCTTTTGCCGGTGCCTTGACCAAGGCAAGCGGAGCGACACGATGACGGTCCCGTTTTGTGTGCTCGACCCTGTGCGAACGCTGATCGCTGCAGACCCAGAAGACGGCGCACGCTTCGGCATCGGTCATCCAGCCGACGGTCTGCTCGAAGCGCGCCAGTTTCTCATCCAAGTAGGCCCATTTCCACTCCCGAAGCGGTTCCATGATCTGCCTCGAATACTGTATGAATACACAGAATCATGGAGCCGTGTGCCGCGCTAGGGAGCGTCGGCCAAGATCAACCCTTCGCCGGGATTCGGAGTGGAGCATGTGCACCAACTTCGCAGCCGCGCGCAGCGATCAGCTATTGAAGCACTTGGGGATCGAGCCGCCTGACAGTCCGTGGCGCGATGAGGTGGACAAGGGCTATCCCGCGCCGATCATCCGGCGCGTCGAGGGACGCGACCGAGCGGACCTCGCGACGTTCGGTATTGTCCCGCGGCGGCATATCCCTGAGGGCGTGAACCCGTTCGACACCATGAACGCGCGTTCGGAAACGTTGGGCGAGAAGCGCTCGTTCAGCGGGGCATGGAAGGAGCTACAACTTACGTTGATTCCTTGCGAAGCGATCTATGAGCCGAACTACGAGAGCCGCAAGGCCGTCCGCTGGCGTGATCGAAGAGATCGGTCAGGCGCTCTGTCGCAAGCGCGGCGCTGATGCAGCGCGCACCTGCCAGAATGGATTCGGCCAGAAGGAGCACGCAAACAGAGATAGCCGGGTGATTCGGTCGACCGACGCGCAGCAGTACGACGCCGCGCGTGCCGTAAAGGACGGTCAGCACGATGCTGATAAGGATAGTTCGACCCACAACGGATTCATGGGCCAACCACAACCAGGCCGTACTGACGGCGCCAATCGTGAGCAGCATCGCGATGAAGTGCCAACGCGGTCGTCGCCCGAAGAAAAGCTGTGAGCCAACGAGTCCCAGCCCCGTACCAAAGATTATTCCGCCGTTTGCCACGAGGATCGACAGCCAGTCCGGCACGCTGCCGCGCAACGCGAGGAGGATGACGATATGCTGACCACCAGCGCACCCAAAGGCGCCAGTGACTGACTCCGCGTATGTTCTGAGGAAAACCTCTGGTAAGCGAGAAAAGGGCGATTACCATGAGTCCCGGCATGACCGAAGACATCAAGGCGACTGTGCGCAGATCGAAGAGCGGCATGCGGATCCAACGACGGGGGCGTCGCGCTTATATACCACCCCCCGGCAGGTCTCAGCGATGCTGCGCGGGGACCGGTCACTAGCATTGAACTGAAACCGGAGGGGTTGCATTGGCCTTGTGCTGACAATAAAGGTTTGCCCCGGAACTGGTCCTCGTTGCGGTTGAGCCAACACAGGTCGCCGAGTTATCCGGCAGACTGGAGTACGACCGCCTATGAGAATTACGAACAACTTGAAATCAATATTGAGAACCATTCGTGTCATGCACGAATGGTTCCCCAAATGACGCATCAATACAGTCGGGATTGAACCAGATGTTTGCAGCGCTAGTCGTCAAATCGCGTTGAGCCAGTTCGTGAAGCACATTTTCAAATAAACGTCCGTGCAGTCTTTGTTGAACCACGAGATCTTCACGAGAAGGTAACTTCTGTCGGTCGTCGCCAACGTAGCAGCGGACGATTCAAAGGGAAAGGCTGTGGTTCATTCAGGATAGCGGCACAAAATACCGCTTTTTAGAAAATGGACTAGTCTTTACTCGTGCCGGACCATTGAGTAAGCTCGAAGGCACGTTCGAAAACAAGGCGTCAATGCTCGGCCTTTGCGTGCGGCTACTCGCCTGATTGAGTCGGACGTGGTTGATGCCGCGCCTGAGAGGCGCAATCAGTAAGACGATTCGCGCAGTGCGACGCAGGTCTGGTTGTTCTCTCTGTAAAGCGAAGCTCCAGAAAAGCGAGGAAACCAATGGCCGATACCGAGCAGAAGATGAGTCGCTTGCAGCTCACGGCGATGGTCGTCGGGGGCATGGTGGGCGCGGGCATATTTTCTCTGCCGCGGACCTTCGCCAACGCGACGGGGCCAGTCGGCGCGGCCTTTGCGTGGCTCGTAGCGGGCATAGGCATGTACACGCTTGCACGCGTGTTTCAGGCGCTCGCGGAGCGCAAGCCGAAGCTTGATGCCGGCGTGTTCGTCTATGCCAAAGAAGGTTTCGGCGATTACCCGGGCTTCCTCTCGGCGTTCGGGTACTGGATCAGTAGTTGTATTGGCAACACTTCGTACTGGGTGCTGATCAAGTCCACGCTCGGGGCGTTCTTTCCGATCTTCGGCGACGGCAATACGGTCGCCGCCATCGTCGTCGCTTCGGTCGGCATCTGGCTGTTTCACTTCCTCATTCTTCGCGGCGTGAAGCAGGCCGCGTTCATCAACACGATCGTGACGTTCGCCAAGGTCATTCCGATCATGGTATTCATCGTCATCCTCCTGTTTGTATTCAAGTACGGGACCTTCCATCTGAATATCCAGTCTGCGGCGCAAGAGGGCGGCCTCATCCAGCAGATTCGCGCAACGATGCTGGTCACCGTGTTCGTGTTCATTGGCATCGAAGGTGCGAGTGTATATTCGCGCTACGCGAAGGAGCGCGCGGACATCGGGCGCGCAACGATCCTCGGGTTCGCCGGTGTGACTACGCTCATGGTGCTTGTTTCGATGCTGCCGTTCGCCGTGCTGCCGCGCGCGGACGTGGCGGGCATGCGCCAGCCCTCCATGGCGGCAGTGCTCGAAAGCGTGGTCGGTCCGTGGGGCGGGATCTTCGTGAGCGTCGGCCTGATTATCTCTGTGCTGGGCGCGTATCTGGCGTGGTCGCTCATCTGCGCCGAGGTGATGTTCGCGGCGGCACGCAATCAGGACATGCCGGCTGTGTTCGCGCGTGAAAACGCCAACGACGTGCCGGCCAATGCGCTCTGGATTACCAATATCGTTGTTCAGATTCTGGTCGCGAGTACGTATTTCTCGCGCGATGCGTTCTCGCTGATGCTCAATCTCACGAGCTCGATGTCGTTGATTCCCTATCTCTTCGTCGCCGCCTATGGATGGATCGTCTCGAACCGGGGAGAGAGTTACGAGGTTCGACCCGAAGAGCGCAAGCGAGATCTCGTGCTGGCGTCGATTGCCGTGATCTATACGATATTCATGATTCTTGCAGGAGGCCTCAAATTCATCCTGCTTTCGGCGATTCTTTACGCACCTGGCACGGTGCTGTATTTCCTCGCGCGTCGCGAGCGCAAGCTGAAGGTTTTCCAGCGTACGAGCGACTGGGTGATTTTCATTGTCGCGGCCGTGGCGGCGATCGTCGGTGTCATTGCGTTGGCTACGGGCACCATGGCCATCTAAAGGGAACAAGCGGAGATCGATATGTCCAAGGCGAAGGGTGACGAAAAGGGCAAGACGAAGAGCGAAAGCCCGTTCGGGGTGTATTCGGAAGTCGGCCAACTGCGCAAGGTGATGGTGTGCGCGCCTGGTATGGCGCACTCGCGTCTCACGCCGAGCAATTGCGACGAGTTGCTGTTCGACGATGTGCTGTGGGTCGACAACGCGAAGCGCGATCATTTCGACTTCGTCACCAAGATGCGCGACCGGGGTGTAGAGGTCGTGGAAATGCACAACCTGCTCGCCGAAACCGTTGCTGTGCCCGACGGCAAGAAGTGGATTCTCGACAATCAGATCGTGCCGAACCAGGTCGGGCTCGGCTTCATCGACGAGCTGCGCAGCTATCTGGAAGGGCTCGAGGATCGCAAGCTGGCCGAGACCTTGCTTGGCGGCCTGTCGATCTACGACTTTCCCGAATCGCATGGCGGTGCGGCGCTCAAGGTCGTGCGCGAAGCGGCCGGGTCTACCGAATATCTGTTGCCGCCGCTACCGAATACGCTATACACGCGCGACACCACGTGCTGGATTTACGGCGGCGTGACGCTCAATCCGCTGTACTGGCCGGCGCGGCACGAGGAGACGATCCTTGCGGCGGCGATCTACCGCTTCCATCCGGACTTTGCGGGCAAGGTCAATGTGTGGTGGGGCGACCCCACGGAGGACCACGGCATGGCCACGCTCGAAGGCGGCGACGTCATGCCCATCGGCAACAAGACCGTGCTGATCGGCATGAGCGAGCGCACGTCGCGCCAGGCGATCAGCCAGCTCGCCGCCACCCTGTTCAGGAAGGGCGCGGCGGAGCAGGTGATCGTGGCGGCCATGCCGAAAATTCGCGCGGCCATGCACCTCGATACGGTCTTCACGTTTGCCGATCGCGACTGCGTGCTGATTGCGCCGGATTTTCTCGCGCGTACCCGAACCTTCACTTACCGGCCCAGCGATCAACCGGCGGGGATGGAACTGCATCAGGAAAAGAAGTCTTTCGTCGACGTGGTGAGCGCGGCGCTCGGCATCAAGAAAATGCGCGTGGTGGAAGCGGGCGGCAACGACTACCAGCGCGAACGCACGCAGTGGGACAGCGGCGCGAACCTGGTTTGCACGTCGCCTGGCGTCGTGTTCGCTTACGACCGCAACACCTATACGAACACGCTGCTGCGCAAGGCCGGCATCGAGGTCGTGAGTATCGTGGGCGCGGAGCTCGGGCGCGGACGCGGCGGCGGCCATTGCATGACGTGTCCGATCATTCGCGATGCGGTCGCCTTCTAGGGCAGGAATCGTCGTTGTTTTCGGATGGATACGCTGCGTGCCCGACGGGGTTGCAACAGGGCGCGAAGTGCTGTCAGGTTGGACGCGGCCGGCCCGTCCAGAGATCCAGGGGAATACGCCAGTGTTTGCGAATCATGCTACGGGTCGAGCGGTTTCCCTGCCTTTGGCCGTGACGCTGTCTGCGCTGCTGTGGGTATTGGCGGCAGGCTCACTGACGGGCTGCCGTAAAGGCGAAGAAGCGCCGGTGACGGAGGTCCGCCCGGTACGCGCCGTCAAGGTGGAAAAGCAGGAGGCGGGAACCACCATCTCCTTGACCGGAAGGTTGCAGGCGCAGGCCGAGATCAATCAGTCGTTCCGTATCGACGGAAGAATGACGTCCCGCAACGTCGATGTCGGGGACCGCGTGCGGGCGGGCCAGGTGCTGGCGCGGCTCGACCGGATGAACGAGGAAAGCAGCCTGCAGTCCGCGCGGGCGCAACTGGCCGCGGCCCAGGCACAAGCCCTGGAAGCGCGCACCATGTTCACCCGCATGCGCGATCTGCTTGCGGAGCATGCCGTGTCGCGTGCTTCGTTCGAACAGTCGGAAGCGATGGCAAAGATCACCCAGTCGCAAGTCGATTCGGCGCAGTCGTTGGTCAGCATCGCACAGAACCGGCTCAGCTACACCGATCTGGTTTCCGACGTTGCGGGCGTGGTCACGGCGCGCGGGGCGGAGCCCGGCGAGGTGGTTCCGGCTGGCCGCATGGTCGTGCAGATCGCTCGCGAAGGCGCGGTGGATGCCGTATTCGATGTGCCCGCCGCAATCAAGGATGTCGCGCCTGGCAATCCCGACATTGTCATCGCGCTTGCCAGCAACCCTGAGGTCACCGCCGTTGGTAAGGTGCGCGAAGTATCGCCCCGGGCCGATCCGGTGACCGGAACCTTTGCGGTCCGGGTTCAAGTTCTCAATCCGCCGGCTGCCATGCGCCTTGGTGGTACGGTCATTGGCCACATGACGCTGCAGCGCGCGCCGGCCATCGAGATTCCCTCGAGCGCGCTGATCCAGCCCGGCGGCAAACCGGCGGTCTGGGTGATCGATACGAAGACGGGGACGGTTTCGGTGCGTGAGGTCGAGCTTCAGGCGTATGGCGAGGACCGCGTTCAGGTTTCCCAGGGCCTCGCCACCGGCGACGTGGTCGTGACTGCCGGTGTTCAGGCATTGCGGCCGGGACAGAAAATTAACTGGACCGAGGCTCCCAGGTGATTGGCCCGAATCTCTCCGAGTGGGCGCTTTCGAAGCGCCCCCTGGTGGTGTTCCTGATGATCGCCGCACTGGTGGCGGGAACGCTGTCATTCTTGCGGTTGGGGCGTGCCGAGGATCCGGTCTTTACATTCCGCACCATGGTGGTGGCCGCCGCGTGGCCGGGGGCCACCGTCGACGATACGCTCTCGCAGGTGACCGAGCGGCTCGAACGCACGTTGCAGGAGACCCGTCACCTCGATCGCATACGCAGTTATACGACAGCGGGTCAGACGACGATCTTCGTCGATCTTCTGCAATCCACGCCACCCTCCGAAGTCCAGGACATCTGGTATCAGGTTCGCAAAAACGTAGGTGATATGCGGCAAACGCTCCCGGCGGGAACGCTCGGGCCGTTCTTCAACGATGACTTCGGCGACACCTACGGCATCATCTACGGATTCACGGCCGACGGCTACAACATGCGCGAGTTGCGTGATCGCGTCGAGGCGATTCGCTCGCGTTTGCTGCTGGTGCCGGACGTTTCGAAGATCGAGGTGTTAGGTGCACAGGACGAACAGATCTACATCGAGTTCTCGACCGCCCGTCTCGCGGGCCTGCGTCTGGACTACCCGACCATCGTCGCGGCATTGAGAGCGCAAAATCTCATCAGACCGACCGGCGTCCTGCAAACCGGGCAGGAGCGGGTGTTCTTCAGGGTGACGGGCGCCTTCGATTCCGAACGCGACATCGAGAATGTCAACCTGGTGCTGGGCGGGCGCATCGTTCGCCTCGGCGACATCGCCACCGTGAGACGCGGCTTCGCCGACCCTCCACAGCCAATGTTCCGCGTCAACGGCAAGCCGGCCATCGGTCTCGCGATCGCCATGCGCGATTCGGGCGACATACTGGCGCTCGGTCGCAACCTGAAGGCCGAGATGGCCGACGCCACCGCGAACCTGCCCGGCGGCATCGAGCCATTCCTGGTCGCCAATCAGTCGGATACCGTCGATGTCGCAATCAACGACTTCATGGCGTCGCTCTGGCAGGCCATCATCATCATCCTGGTGTGCAGCTTCGTAAGTCTGGGCATACGGCCGGGGACGGTGGTGGCGTTATCGATCCCGCTGACGCTGGCGATCGTTTTCGGGATCATGGACGTCGTGCACATCGACCTGCACCGGGTGTCGTTAGGCGCGCTGATCATTGCGTTGACCTTGCTGGTCGACGACGCCATGACCACGGTCGACGCCATGATCAACCGCCTCGCCGCCGGTGACAGCAAGGATCAGGCCGCGACTTTCGCGTACCGTACGCTGGCTGCGCCAATGCTGATCGGCACGCTCGTATCGATATCGAGTTTCGTGCCGATTGGCTTCGCGAAGAGTTCGGCCGGCGAATATACGTTTTCCATTTTTTCGGTGGTCGCGATCGCACTGCTCGCGTCGTGGTTCGGTGCGGTGATTTTCTCGCCGCTGGTCGGTGTGGTGATCCTGAAAGCGCCCAAGGCAGAGAAGGAGCCGCGCAAACCCGGCAAAATGCTCACAGCCTATGGCCGCTTCCTGCGTGGCGCGCTGCGGCTGAGGTGGTTGACGATTGCCATCACGCTCGCGGCGTTCGTGGTGTCGATCTTCCTCGTGCGGTTCGTGCCGCGGCAGTTCTTTCCCGCTTCGGACCGGCCCGAACTGACGGTGGATCTGACCTTGCGCCAGAACGCGTCCATCCACGCGACCGAAGACCAGGTCAAGCGGCTCGAAGCCATTTTGAAAAGCGATCCCGATGTCGATCACTTCAGCAGCTATGTGGGCCGCGGCGCAGTGCGATTTATTCTCACGCTCAATGCTCAGTTACCCAATCCGTTTTTCGCACAGATTATCGTGGTCGCGAAAAGTCTCGAGGCGCGGGACCGGCTGCAATTGAAACTGGAGAAGATACTGAGCGACCAATTCCCCGGCATCGTCGCTCGCGTGTCGCCGCTGGAACTGGGGCCGCCGGTGGGGTGGCCGCTGCAGTATCGCGTTTCTGGCCCCGACCCGGCGCAGGTGCGCAGGGTCGCACTCGATCTGGCCGGTATCGTGGGTGCGGACGCGCGAACGCGCCACATCAATTTCGACTGGATGGAGCCGGCCCGGCAGATCCGCATCCACATCAACCAGGATGAAGCGCGTCAGCTCGGCGTGAGTTCCGCTGCGCTGGCCGCCATCATGAACACCGTCATTACCGGCACGCCACTCACGCAGATACGCGACGACATCTACCTCGTCAACGTCGTGGCGCGAGCGCAGGAAGAGCAGCCACTGACGGTCCAGTCGCTGAGTACGTTGCAGGTTCCCACGCCGAGCGGGCGCATGGTTCCACTCAGCCAGTTCGCGACGTTCACTGAGGAACAGGAGTCGCCGCTGATATGGCGGCGTAACCGCGTGCCGACGCTCACGGTGCGCGCCGACGTGATGCATGGCAAGCTGCCCGACGAAGTCGTAGCAACGCTCGCGCCGAAGATCGATGCGTTCAATGCGAAGCTGCCCAAGGGCTACCACGTCGCGACCGGCGGCATCTTCGAGGAAAGCGCGATTTCGCAAGCCTCGGTGTTTGCCGTGGTCCCGGTGATGATCGTGCTGATGCTGACGAGCATGATGCTGCTACTCGTGAGCTTCAAGCGCCTCGCCATGGTGGTCTCGGTGATGCCATTGGGCCTGATAGGCGTGGTGCTCGCGCTGCTGATTTTCAACCGGCCGCTTGGTTTTGTCGCCATCCTGGGCATTCTCGCGTTGATCGGCATGATCGCGAAGAACGGCCTGATCCTGATTGTGCAGATCGAGACCTATCGGCAAGAGGGTATGGGTGTGCTGGAGGCCGTTGTCGCCTCGGGCACTTCGCGCATACGGCCCATGATGTTGACGTCGATCTCGACCGTGTTCGGCCTGATCCCAATCGCGCCCACCGTGTTCTGGGGCGCCATGGCCTTCGCGATCATGGGCGGCTTGCTTGTGGCGACGGTACTGACCCTGGTGTTCCTGCCGGCGCTGTACATGGTCGTGTTCGGCAAGGAAGACCGGCCGCCGTCGCAGTCTTCGGGGATGGCGAGCGGGGCGACGTGAGCCACCGTGGCCTGACGCCATCCGGCAGACGACCGCCGTTTTCGCGCACGCTGGTTTTTTCACGGGTGTTCCATCAAGGAGGCGCATCTTCCATGAGCTCACCAACGCTCCGTGCTTTCCTGCTCGACTGGCGTTCGCACTGGCGCGTCGCGCTGGCACGCGCGGTTTGTTTTCTCGCGCTATGGATCATCCTGATGCCGAGCGTGAAGCCGGCCGATCTCATCTGCGGCCTGATTGCGACGCTCGTCGCGACGCAGATGAGCCTGCGACTGCTGCCTCCCGCCGCGGGAAAGGTGCGCCTCGGCGCCTTGATCGTGTTCGTGCCGCATTTCCTCGTGCAGTCCCTGCTCGCGGGCATAGACGTCGCGCGCCGCGCCTTGGACCCGCGCCTGCCTTTGCAGCCCGGCATCGTGGTCTATCGTGTCGGTTTTCCGCCGGGTACCGCGCGCAATGGTTTCGCCATCATCACGAGTCTCTTGCCGGGGTCGCTTCCGGTGGACGAGACCGCGGACGGGCTCGTCTACCACTGCCTCGACACCTCGCAGCGGGTTCCCGAACAACTGGCGGATGAAGAACGGCGCCTCGCGGGTGCTTTGGTGGGCGCTTCGGTCAGCGGTGAACGTCATGGCTGACGTGCTCATTGCCGCTTGCGCGCTCGTGCTGCTGATGGTGGCCGTGGGCTTGCTGAGCGTGCTGCGCGGGCCCACGCGCGCCGACCGCATGATGGCGGCGCAACTGTTCGGCACGGGCGGGATCGCGGCCTTGCTGCTGGTCGGCACGGCAAGCGGCGTGGAGGCGGTCGTGGATGTCGCGTTGACGCTCGCCGTGCTGGCGGCGTTCGCGTCGGTGGCCTTCGTCAAGGCGGATCGTCAGGCCGAAGGCGAGATCGCCCAGGAGGACCGGAAATGAAAACCGCAGCCGACGTCTTCACGATCGTTGCCATGCTGGCCGGCATTTTCTTCTTCGTCGCCGGCACGGTCGGGCTGCTGCGCTTCCCCGACACCTACACGCGACTGCACGCGTTGACCAAGGCCGACAATCTGGGCCTCGGCATGGTGGTGCTGGGGCTCGTGCCGCAGACCGGGCATATCGTGGTCGCCCTCAAGCTGATCGTGGTGTGGCTGCTGGTGATGCTGACGTCGTCCGAGGTGTCCCAGCTCATCGCGCGCGCGGCGCGCCGGCAGGAGGAGGGCGCATGACCGCCGCCATCTCCATCGGCATCGGGATTTTGCTGCTGGCGCTCGCACTGTGGACGGTCGTCGTGCGCGATACGTTCGCCGCGGTCGCCGGGTTCATCCCCTATGGCCTGCTGCTCACGCTGGCCTGGCTCGTGCTGCGCGCAGTCGACGTGGCGTTGACGGAAGCGGCCATCGGCGCGGGCTTGACCGGCGCGCTTCTGATTCGCGCGGCTTCGCGGCTGCAGCCAACCGAAGCGGCAGCCCAGGCCGAGGAGCCGGGCCTCGCGATGCGCATCGCGGCGGGCGCCGCCGCCACGGGCGTCGCGGTGGTGATCGCCGCTTGCCTGTTGAATTTGCCGGACCCCGCCCCGACGCTCGCGCCCGAGGTGGCGCGACACATTCAGGCGACTGGCGTCGGCAACCCGATCACGGCCGTCCTGCTGTCGTTCCGCGCGATCGACACGCTGCTGGAAGCGATCGTGTTGCTGTTCGGCGTGGTCGGCGTCTGGTCGCTGGCGCCGGACCGCTGCTGGGGCGGCAGGCCGGGACTGGCGCAGGTGGTCAGCCCCAACGACATTCTGGTGTATCTGGCGCGCGTATTGCCGCCGATAGGCGTCGTGATCGGCATCTACATTTTCTGGGTCGGCGCCGATCATCCGGGCGGCAAATTCCAGGGCGCCACGGTGATTGCCGCGATGTGGCTGCTCGTCATGATGTCCGGTCTGCGCGACGCGCCGCCGGTCAGCCGGCGCTGGCTGCGCGCCGTGCTGATCCTCGGGCCGGCGGTCTTCATCGCGCTTGGCCTGCTCGGCGCCGTCATGGCGGGAGCGTTTCTGGCGTATCCCGATGGCTGGGCGAAGGCGTGGATCATCATCATCGAAGCCGCGCTGCTGCCTTCGCTTGCCGTGACCCTGGTACTCCTGCTGGTCGGGCCACCTCAGCGGCCGGAGGTGAACGCATGAACGTCTCGCAACTGTTCGGCTTGACCGCTGCCGCCCTGGTGGGTCTTGGCATGTATGGCCTGATCGTCAACCCGCAGCCCCTGCGCAAGGTGCTGGCCTTCAACCTCACAGGCAATGGCGTTTTTCTGGCCTGTGCCGTGATCGCGCATCGAGGCGCGGGCGCCGGCATGTCCGGTGATCCGGTGCCGCAGGCGCTATTGATCACAGCGATTGTCGTTTCGTTTGCCGCTTCTGCTCTGGCCGTCGGACTCATGCTGCGCGGGTTCTCGGAAACGGGCTCGAATTCGCTTTCGGCGGACGGTGATGCGGCGTCGGGCCAGGCTCGCGCCAATACGGAGGCGAGGTGACGACGCTGGCGCTCACGGGGCAATCAACGCCGGGGGGCCTGCTGCTGGTGGTCGCCGTGTTGTTGCCTTTTGCCGGGATGCTGGCGGGGTTGGCGCTCGGGGGCCGCCACGCGCAACGCGTGGCCTGGGTGACGATCGCCTTCGGCTTCGGCACGGTGCTGGAAATTGCGGCCAGACTGCTGGTCTCGGGCGACGCATTGCGCTATCTGCTGGGCGGCTGGTCGCCGCCGCTGGGCGTCATGCTTCGCGCCGACGGCCTCTCGGTCTGCATGATGCTCGTGGTCGCCGTGGTGGTGGGCGCGGTGGCGATTTACGCCAATGGCGATTTCGGCACGCCGTCCGGCATGAGCGAAGCCCGCGCGCCGCTGGCGTTCTGGCTGCTGCTGCTGGCGGTATGGGGAGCGCTCAATCTGGTGTTCGTGAGCGCAGACATCTTTACGCTCTACGTCGCGCTCGAACTGCTGACTTTTGCCGGCGTTCCCCTGGTGTCCCTGGATGGTCGCGCCGAAACGTTGCAGGCGGCGTTGCGCTATCTGCTGTACGCGCTGATCGGATCGATGCTGTATCTGCTTGGCGTTTTTCTGCTGTATGGCGCCCATGGCACGCTGGACATCGCGCTGCTTGCCGCGAGGATCGGGGCGCAGCCGCTCGCCTGGACCGCGTTGGCGTTGATGACGGCCGGCATGCTCGCCAAAACCGCGCTGTTCCCGCTGCATCTGTGGTTGCCGCCTGCGCACGCGGGCGCACCCGCCGCCGCGAGCGCGCTGCTCTCGGCATTGGTCATCAAGGGATCGTGGTTCGTGGTGTTGCGGTTGTGGGTCGACGTTTTCGCCGGCATCGTGAGCGGTTCCTGCGCGCAACTGCTTGCGGGTCTGGGGGCGCTCGCGATCGTCTGCGGCAATGTGGTGGCGCTGCGCCAGGTACGGCTAAAGCTCCTGATCGCTTACTCGACGGTCGCCCAGATCGGCTATCTGTTCTTGCTGTTCCCGCTTGCCGTGCAGCACGAAAGCGCCCGAGCCGTCACGGGCGGCGTGTTGCAGGCCGTATCGCACGCGAGCGCGAAAGCGGCCATGTTCCTCGCGGCCGGTCTGATCTATAGCACGCTGGGGCATGACCGTCTGGCGGACCTGCGTGGTGTCGCGCGCGCCTTGCCCATGACGCTGACGGCTTTCGCGCTGGCCGGCGCCACGTTGATCGGCTTGCCGCCTTCCGGCGGCTTTCTGGCCAAGTGGCTGCTGATGTCGGCGGCACTCGCGACGGGGCAATGGTGGTGGGCGCTGGTGATGCTGGTCGGCGGCCTGCTCACGAGCGTCTACGTCTTCTTGGTGGTGGTGCGCGCGATGGAGCCGGCCGCGCCCGGCTGGTCGCCGCAAAAGCAGGTGCCTCGTTACCAGCAGCTCGCCGTGCTTGGCGTCGCAACGTGTTCCTTCGTGCTTGGCCTCGCTGTGCTGCTGCCGGTCGACGTGGCGCAGATTGGCCGCACAGTGATGCCGCCAGCGGGGCTGCCATGAACCTCTCCCAAGCTCTGCTCGCCGCAGCCGTCGGGCTGCCACTGCTGATGCTGCTGCTCTGTGCATCGGCGTCTGTTCGCAGGCGCCTGCCTTCATGGTTCGCGATCGCTGCGCTGCCCGCCCTGGCCGCGGCCGTCGGCGCCAGCCAGAGCGAAACCCTGACGCTCGGTCACAGCGGGTTCGCTCTGAGTTTCGCGCTCGATACGCCAGGCGCGTTGTTGCTCGGCACGGCGGCGCTGTTGTGGGTCTTCGCCGGAATCTATGCCGCACGCTATGTGCGCGGTCGCGAAGATATCGATGGGTTTGTCGTCTGCTGGTTCATGGCCTTGACCGGCAGCGTGGGCGTGTTTCTGGCGGCCGATCTGATTGGCTTCTATCTGATGCTGGCAGTGTTGAGTGTCGGCGCCAGCGGATTGGTGCTCCAGGGCGACGGGTCCGAAGCCCGATACGCAGGCGCGCTTTATCTTGGTGTTGCATTGCTGGCCGAGGCTTTCGTGCTCGGAGGATTGGTCCTGCTGGCACAGGCCACGCCCCACGGCAGCCTGCTGATACGCGATGCGGCTGCGGCCTTGCCGGGCTCGCCTACGCGCGACGCCACGCTGCTATTGCTGCTGGTTGGCCTCGGCATGAAGGCCGGGATGGTGCCGCTGCATTTCTGGATGCCGCATGCCTATCGCGCTGCACCGGTTCCGGCGGCGGCGGTGATGAGCGGCGCGGTGGTCAAGGCCAGCGTGATCGCACTGGTTCGTTTTCTGCCATTTGCTTTCAACGACGCATGGCCGCACTTCGGCATCCCTTTCGCAGTGCTCGGCATGTTTGGCGCGTTCTACGGCGTGGCAATCGGCATCACCCAGTCTCAGCCGAAAGTCGTGCTTGCGTACTCGAGCGTCAGCCAGATGGGTTTCCTCGTGGCCGTGATCGGCATGGGGCTGGCCGCAGGCGATCCCGCTACCGTCGTGGCGGCCGCTTACTATGCCGCGCACCATCTGCTCGTCAAAGGCACGCTGTTTCTGGCCGTGGGCGTGGTCGTGCTGACGGGTGCCAGATCGTTGCGACTCGTGCTGCTGCCCACGGCGGTCATCGCGCTGGGCTTGGGCGGCTTGCCGTTGACCGGCGGCGCGTTGGCGAAATACGCGGCCAAGGACCTGCTGTCCGGCAATCTGGCCAGCGTGCTGGCTGCGGCGTCTTCAGCCGCGACCACGTTGCTGATGCTTCATTTCGTGCGCTGTCTGGGAGCCGTGGCCACGACCGATTCCAACGCGCGCGCTCCGGGGCCGCTCAGGGGGGCATGGCTGGCAATGGTCGTGGTCTCGCTGGCCGTTCCGTGGGTGCTGTATCTGCGTATCCCGGTAGGCTCGCTGCCCGAGGCGCTGGCTCCCGCGGCGCTGTGGTCGGCACTCTGGCCGGTGCTCGTTGGCGCGGCGCTCGCGATTGGCTGGAGTCGATGGGGCAAGACGGTGCCGTCCGTGCCTGTGGGCGATGTCGGTGGCCTCCTGCGCGGTTTGCAACGAGGCGGCGCGGGGGCCGCACGAATCGCGGTGTGTACGGATGCGTTCGTGCGCGGCTGGTCCGTGTCCTGTCTGACGCTGTTGCTCGCGGCGCTGCTGTTCGGTGGCCTGCTCGCGGTGGCGGCCTGATGTGTGTGGCGCAAACGACTGCACGGCCTGCGCATACGGGACGCGGTCGCAGCAGAACCTGGAGTACGTCATGAGAACGCTGACGCGTGCTGCGATATTTGCCGCCGCTACCAGTTGCCTGGCCGGCTGCATTAGCGTGGGCCCCGATTACGGTCGCCCCGAGGTGGCGGTGCCCGCAACGTGGCGGGTCGATTTGCCCGAGGCTGAAGAAGTCGTGGACACGGCGTGGTGGGAGCAGTTCGACGACCCGGTGTTGAACGACCTGATTCAAACCGCACTGCAAGGCAATCTGGACGTGCGCATCGCAGCGGCGCGTATCGACCAGTTCATCGGCTTGTTGCGCGCTGCGCGCTCGCAGGGTCTCCCGCAGATCGGCTATGGCGCCAACGTGAGCCGCAACCGGACCAGCGAGGTCGGCATGCCACCGCTGTCCCCGGTGCTCGATCCCGTCTTCAATCTCTATCAGGGCATGCTGTCCGCTTCCTGGCAAATCGACCTGTTCGGCCGGGTGAGACGCCTGACCGAAGCCGCGCAGGCGCAGGTCTATGCCAGCGAACAGGCTCAGCGGGGCGTCGTGCTTTCGCTGGTGACCGGCGTGGCGACCAGCTACATCACGCTGCGCGGGCTCGACCGGCAACTCGAAATCGCGCGGGCCACGGCGAGTAACTTCGGCGAAACATTACGGATATTCGAACTGCGCTACCGCGACGGGCTCGTTTCCCAGACGGAGCTTTCCCAGGTGCGCTCGCAGTACAAGCTGGCACAGTCCACGATACCGGCCGTCGAGCAGCAGATTGCCATCGTGGAAAACGGCATCTCCATTCTGCTGGGGCGCAATCCTGGGCCGATTCCGCGCGGCAAGTCGGTGAGCGAGCTGGTGCTTCCCGTCATCCCGGCGGATCTGCCTTCGACACTGCTCGAGCGGCGGCCAGATATTCTGCAGGCCGAACAAAATCTGGTCTCCGCCAATGCGAACGTCGGGGCCACGCGCGCGCTTTACTATCCCACGATCTCGCTGACCGGGGCGCTGGGTTCGGTCAGCACGGCCTTCGGCGACTTCCTTTCCGGGCCTGCTGCGCTCTGGTCCGTCGCAGCAGGATTGACCGGGCCGATATTCACCTCAGGCGCCATTGAAGGCCAGGTGCAGTCGGCCGAGGCGCAAAAGCGCCAGGCCGAACTGGTCTACCGTCAGACGGTACTGGGCGCGTTCAACGACACCAACAATGCGCTCGTCAGCTCGCAGAAGACCATCGAGCAGACCGGATTTCAGCAACAGCGTGTCGATGCGCTGCGTGAATTTGCACGATTATCGAGTCTCAAGTTCGAAGACGGCCTGATTGGCTATCTCGAAGTGCTGATATCCGAAAACGACCTGTTCTCAGCCGAGCTTGCCCTCGCCAGCTTGCAGGCCTCGCGCTATAACCAGGTGATCAGCGTGTATCAGGCCATGGGCGGCGGCTGGGTCGATATCGCCGATTCGCGTACGCCCGTCTCTTTGAGCGCCGACCGCAAGGGCAATGCCGCGCAGGGCAGGTGACACAGGCTGTAAAGACATGGTTGTGCGTTCATGGAACTACGCCGTATTGCTTGCCGCCACTTCGTTGCTGTTGATTGGCGGCTGCGCGACACGGCCTGTGAACCCAGCGATCATTCGATACGACCCGCAGCAAATGAGCCCTTTCGACCGGCTCGAAGGCAACCGGCGCGGCAGGCAGGACATGGTCATTCTGGCCTTCTCCGGTGGCGGAATGCGTGCGGCCGCGTTTTCATACGGAACGCTGGAGACGCTGCAGCGTATCGAAGTGACAGGCGAGTCGGGCGAGAAGATCCGCTTGCTCGACGAAGTGGATCTGATCACCGGAGTCTCCGGCGGCAGCTTCACCGCGCTGGCGTACGGGCTTTACGGCAGGCATCTGTTCGACTTCTATGAGGACCGCTTTCTCAAACGCAATGTGCAGGGCGAACTCATCGCCCGTATTCTGAATCCGGTGAACTGGCCCGCACTGGCTTCCGCGCGCTGGAGCCGCTCCGAGCTTGCGGCGAAGCTGTATGACGAAGTCCTGTTCAACAATGCGACATTCGCCGAACTCGAGCGCAAGGGCGGTCCGATGATCGCGGTCAGCGCAACGGAACTGACGACGGGATCGCGCATCGTGTTTCTCCAGCAGAACTTCGACGTCATGTGCGCGGATCTCGGCCCAATCAAGCTATCGCGTGCGGCGGCGGCATCCTCGGCGGTGCCGGTCGTGCTGGCTCCGATCACGGTCAACAACTACGGCGGCACGTGTGGCTACGAAGAACCCGATTGGAGTCACGCGCTTGCCAGTGCCGACACGGTGCAACGATCCGCGAGCCGTATCCTCAATCGACTGCAGGATTTGCGCGAAATCGTCGACGCGACCCAGAACCCCTATTTCCATCTCGTCGATGGCGGCATCTCCGACAATCTGGGGCTAAGGGGCGTGCTGGATTTCATCGGAACATTCGAGGCGCTCCACGAAGCCGGGCAACCCGCGCCGCTCGACAACGTACGCAGACTCATTATTTTCGTGGTGAACGCGGCGTCGTCTCCGTCGACCAGCTGGAATCTTTCGGAACGTCCTCCAGGCGCCATCAGGACGCTTGTCCAGGCGGTTGGCGTGCCGATCGACCGGTTTTCCAGCGAATCAGTCGAGCTATTGCAGGACATCAAGGCCCGCTGGGCGCTGTTGCGCCAGATCCGCAACTCCGAGGCGTTCAGGGATAACAAGGACCCCACGCTGGCCCGGGCCGTGGAAGCGCCCGATACCGATATCTATGTCGTCAACGTGTCATTTGACGCACTGGCCGACAAAGCCGAGCGGGACGGCCTGAATCAATTGCCGACTTCACTTGCGCTGCCGGATGAGGCAATCGATCGCTTGCGCAACGCGGCGAGCACGATCATCCTGGCCTCCCCGCAATTCCAGGCCGCCCTCAAGGCGGCAGGGGCGCGCATTGTCGACCCGCCTGAGACCGGCAAGGTCGAACCGGGCGCCGTGCCGGCAGAAAGCAAAAAGGCGGATGCGCCGTAGCAACGCCCGGCGCCCCAGGACAGCGATTCAACGAAGGAAGCTTGAATCTTCCATACTCAGTTTTGAAATGGTTCCCAAGAGAAAACCAATGCTACGCACGTCGCTGAAGGTAATAAAAATAGGGGTATCGATTCTGGTCGTGCTCGCGCTGCTCGCACTGGGTTTGCGGGCGTGGTCTTCGCTGCGCGGCCCGGAACTTTCGGTCTGGCACACCTTCGTACCGCACGAGATGACCGTCGAAGACATGGACGCCGGCGACTGGATTGCGTACATGCGGGAGGAAGCGCGGCTTTTCGAGGATGTGCGCGTCAACGTCGTCGACAAGATCAAGGCATCCGAGCGTGTTCCGTCGAACCGATACTACGAAGGCTCACCGATTTATCCGGAGCACTTCGCTCAGGACTGGAACCGCTCATACATACTGGAACCAGCAGGACCGCCGGTTGGTGCGATGGTGCTGCTGCATGGCATGACGGACTCGCCTTACAGTTTGCGGCACATCGCGCGCAATTATCGTGACCGGGGCTTTGTCGCGATCGCCATCCGTTTGCCTGGACACGGTACCGTGCCCGCGGGACTGACCAACGTCACATGGCAAGAATGGGCCGCGGCAACGCGGCTCGCGGTTCGCGAAGCGCGCCGGCGCGTGGGCCCGGACAAGCCGCTCGAACTGATAGGCTTTTCGAACGGCGGCGCGCTTGCCCTGCAGTATGCGATGGACGCCATCGAGAACCCCGCGCTCACGCCTCCCACCCGGCTCGTGCTCATTTCGCCGATGATCGGCGTCACCCGTTACGCGCGGTTTGCCGGCCTCGTGGGACTACCCGCGGTGTTGCCTGCGTTCGCGCGGGCCGCCTGGCTCGGCATCGTGCCGGAATTCAACCCCTTCAAATACAACTCGTTCCCGGTGAACGGGGCGCGCCAGTCCTGGCTGCTTACCAGCGCCGTCCAGGAGCAGATGACGAGGCTCGAGCGCGAGAACCGGTTGAATTCGCTCCCTCCCATACTGACGTTCCAGTCGGTGACCGATTTCACGGTCAGCACGCCTGCTGTCATGTCGTCGCTGTATGACAAGCTTCCCGCAAACGGCAGCGAAATCGTGTTGTTCGACGTGAACCGCAGCGTGAGCTTCAGAACCTTCCTGCGCGTCGCGTCCTATTCCGCGCTCACGCGGCTGCTGCGCATCGGGCCGCAGAACTATCGCACCACGGTCATTGCCAACGCGTCACGGGATTCGGCTCATACGGTCGAACGCAGTGTCGATGCCGGCGGTGTGGAAACTCAGGTTCGGCCTTTGGAGATCGACTATCCGCCGGATATTTTTCGTTATCGCATGTGGCGATTCCATTTCCCGTGACAGATTCGCTCTACGGCATCAAGCCGGGCGACGACGAAAACTTCAATGTCAACCTGGGTACGCTCGCGCCGCGCGGAGAGCGCGGCACGTTGATTCTGACGCTCGACTCGATGTTCCGGATCGCATCGAATCCGTTCTTCCCGTATCTCCTGCAACGTATCGACGAGGGGATCGGCAAGATGCCCCCTCCTGTTGTCGATTCGCCGAAGCGCACTCACGAGACCGCTGCCGGGAAGCCGGAAGACCCCGCAGAGGAGTTGAAGGAACTCGAGCAGGTCGGCGGCGATTACGACGAGCCGTAATCGATCCAGCCAACCTTGTTACCTGGCCCGGTTTGCCCGATCATACGGGGAGGGTGCGCAAGCGCCTGTCGAGTGTGACGTCATACCCGGAGACGAGCTCCGTGAACATTCCCCGATTGCTGATTGGCAGCATCGTGCTGTTCGTAGTGGGCACGGTGTTGCAGCTGGTATGGCCGCTCGCGCAGCCAGCGTCCTATCACCACTTCGCGGACCAACGCGCGCTGGGCTCGATACCGCATGCGGCGGACGTGCTGTCGAATCTCGTCATTCTGGCGGCGGGGATCGCCTGCCTCATCTGGTCGAAGCGAAATGCGTACCGGCATGACCCGCAGCCGCCGAAATTCCCCGGCATGGTCGTCGCCGGATTCGGGCTCGTGCTGACCGCAATCGGGTCGGCCTACTATCACTGGGCGTGGGTCGGCGCGCCAATCACGAGTGCGCGCTGGCACGCCGCTTCCAGCCGCTCCTTGCCGTACTTGCGCGACAGCGACAGCAGACCCAGGCAGGCGCGGTATCCCATTTCCGGGTGCGGACGGTTCGTCAGCAAATGCCTGACGATCGCCTCGGCGCTGACCCCGATCGATGCGCCCCAGTTCAGCAACCGGCTCGGGGTCCATTCCATATGGGCGCGGTAAGCCGCAGGCATATGCTCGGCCACGGTGGTGTACTTCCCCTTGAGCCGACTGCGAGCGTGGGCGGCGACGCGTTTGCCGCCGTGCAGGACTTCCACACCGTAACGCGTCACGCGCGCGTGGACTTCCTGACGCACAAGGCTGTGCGGTGCGCTGTAGTAGTGACCGTCGACCTCGATGTGCGCGTCAATGTTGACGCGGCACTTCTGGAAGGTGGCGATTTCGTAGCGACGCGTCGGCAGCGGGCGCAGTGCAGGTTTGTCGAGCCGCTCGAACCACTCGCGTCGAGTGCCATCGAGCTTCTTGAACGGCCGCGTATTCAGGTCGTTGATCAACCCGGCGATCGCCTTGTTCAGTTCGGCCAGACTGTAGAACCGGTAATTCCGGAGGCGGGCGAGAATCCATCGTTCGACGATCTGTACGCCGACCTCGACCTTCGCCTTATCCTTCGGCTTGCGCGGGCGCGCGGGCAGCATCGCGGTACCGTAATGGCTCACGAAGTCCTGCGTGGTCAGGCCGAGCGTGGGTTCGTAGCGGTCGGCGTTCGAGATCAGTGCCCTCGGGTTGTCAGGCACAAGCAGCCTTGGCACGCCGCCGCAGAACTCCATCGCGTCAATGAGGCCCGATCCAGTCGGGTGTTGCTTCCGAACGCGTGGCGCACGCATACGTGTAATTCGATGCGCCGAGCACGGCGACGAAGATGTGCGCCTTGAACGCAATGCCGCCGGTGCGATCGAGAATCGGCACCGTTTGCCCGGCGTAGTCGGCGAACAACTTCTCGCCGGCGTAATGTTGCTGGGGCATCGACCGCTTCAACGTCTGGGCCCAGTCCTTGTATCGCTGACAGAACTGCGTGTAGCGCAAGGTCTTCTGGCCGGGGTTCGCGCCGACGTACTCTTCCCACAGCAGTTGCAACGTCACGCCTTTGCGGCGCAACTCCCGATGAATCCAGGCGCAGTCAGGCTCCATGCGCTTGCCGGCGGCCGTCGTCGGAACTGCGCCGTTGACGAGCAACTGCTCCAGCTCTGCCTCGGACAGCGGCTCGATCTTCGCCCAGTCCAGGCCGGCCGAGGCGGCAAGTTGCAAATATTGGGTAATGGTACCGAGCCCGACGCCGAGCGCGCCGCTCACCTGGCGGTGAGACAGATTACAGGTCCATTTCAGGCGAAGCACATCCTTTATTTTGCGCATGGTCGTCCGGTGAGCCGGCATCGTCGGTTTCTCCCAAAAGGAGCAACCTTAACCGCCGGCCGATTGAGCCATCCGCAGTACCGCCAACCGAAATCGCGCCTTTCGTTTCGGTCCACCGAACACGCATTTCGGCAGAGTGAACAGCCGTTTCGGCGGGCTGAACACCGATTTCGGGAAGATGAACAGATGAACACGCGTTTCGAACCATCGAACACCGATTCCGGAATACCCCCGAAACCGTTCGACTTCAAGCGAAACGGCTGTTCACCTTCCTCCGGAAACCCTGTTCGACTTCAACCGAAATCCGTGTTCGGTTTCGCCGAAATACGCACACCCGTGCCTGATTGTTACAGATTGGCATATGCCAGGAATGGGCGGTATTGAATTTTGCCGTCAACTCAAACGTGATCCGAAGCTGGCTGAAATCCCCGTCATCCTGGCCAGTGCAGGCGAGAAGCCAGCCTCGAGCGAAGCTCTGTGGGATGCGTTTTGACAGAAGCCCGTATCCGCAGATGTCATGCTCATGACGGTAGAGCGGCTTGTGCCCAGGCCCAGCTAGCAGAATTCGCCGCCTTGCAAACAATCATCCCTGCTTGGTCTTTCCGGCATCACCGCCGGCTGTGCCATCACGGCTGAACCTCGGACCTGGTTCGGTTCAGTCCTGATGGCGTCAGCGACGAAAAGTAAAGATCATTCGTGAAGGTTCAGCGGAGAGTGGCGATGAGCACCAACAACACCACTGGCCCACGGTGGTCGGGTCGCCGGGCGCGAGCAGCCCAGATGCTGGCTGCTGGGATAGACATCGCGCGCGTAGCGACTGTGCTGGATTTGAGTCCCGCAACAGCACGGCGTTACGAGAGCGTTTTCGCGGCGGGCGGGCTGGGTGCGCTGATGGGACTGGGCGACGTCGGGCGCCGGCCGCGTCTTAGCGCCGATGGGCTCGCGCGGCTGATCGACGCAATCAGGCAGTCACCGCACAAGGTAGGCTTCGTGGCAGAGTGCTGGACGAATCCGTTGGTTCAGCGCTACATCGAGCGGGAATTCCAGATTTCCTATTCCTACTCCCACATCAATCGTCTGATTCGCGATCACGGTCTTCAACACTGGATTCGCTCAGCTTGACTCCCAACGTAGCCCGCCCCGTGCGGTCGATGGTAGCCGTCCCGCTGCGGTCGCTCGGCCGGTTGAATCGGCAGCTGTGCAGTCGTCACACGGCTCCCGATTCTCGACCGTCAGCCGAAACCAGATCGCGCGCGTAGCTCGTCGGTCGGATTCTCAGGCTATTGCAGCCATTCCAACGACAGCATTCTGTGCCCTCCTATCGACCGGTGGTGGGCCGGCTGCTGACCGACGCTTCGCCGCACAGCGCCGACAACATCCTCGGTTGGCCGGGCCGCATGGCGCAGTGCTGCTCGGACAATCTGGCCCGCTGGAATTCGGACCGTCACTTGCTCAGCGTGCTGGCGCTTGTTGTCGACGGGTAGGGCGAATAGCGGGTTCGTCATTGTGCCTGGCGCAACCGCGCAGGCAGCGCAGAACCCGTCCTGAGCGTCTCGCGGGCCATGCGGCACCACCTTTCACCACCAGACGCAAATTGTGTCGGCGGACGAAATTGATGCCTGCAACCATGTCCACGGTAGAGCGGGCCGCCACGGCATAGGCGCTTGCGCGGGGTGTCCATCCGTCGAGCCAGCCTGAGATCTGGGGGCCGCTGGGCTCATCGCCGAGCGCGATCGGATTTCATGCCTCCTCCAAGCGGGCAAGGCAATCGGGCGTGCGGGGCGCTTGCGCACAATCCTTCCAGCTTGTCGTTGGCCGCACAATCCCCGTCGTGCTTTACGGGGCACGGCAAGTCGCACATGCAATGAACAGGAGAGCCTCGTGTGCAAGCTTACGGCGGCAAAGCCATGTTACCGGCCCGCGATTATTCTCACGGTGGCACCATCGATCTCGTGCACCTCGTGGAACACATGAATGTGGGTAAAACCCTCATTGAGGTTCCCCCGGTTTTTCGCCTTCCAGAGGCCCCGGGTTATGCAGCCGCATCTCTTGTCCGCTGAGCCACAAGCCAGTCTTGTATGAACTGGGTTGGCGACATGAAGCCAAGCGATGAATGACGACGACTGCGGTTATAAAACACTTCTATGTATTCGAACAAGTCCGCGACGGCTTCGCGGTGCGTGCGATACCTCGTGCCATGCACGCGCTCGTTCTTCAGGCTGTTGAAGAAGCTTTCCGTCGGCGCGTTATCCCAGCAACTGCCTTTGCGGCTCATCGAGCAGCGCATGCCGTACGAGTTCAGTTTGCGCTGGAAGTCGTGGCTGGCGTATTGACTGCCCCTATCCGAATGATGCAGCGCGCCGGGCGCGGGCCGGCGGCGGAACCATGCCATCGTCAGCGCGTCGGTCACGAGTTCCGTCGTCATGCGCGGCTTGACGGACCAGCCCACGACCTCCCGGTTGAACAGGTCCAGCGTGACGGCCAGGTACAGCCAACCTTCGTCGGTCCAGATGTACGTGATGTCCGAGGTGAACACCTGATTGGGCTCGGCCGGCGTGAAGTTGCGGTTCAATACGTTCGGCGCGACCGGCAGTTTGTGCCGGGAATCAGTTGTCACGCGGAAACGGCGCTTGTGGCGGGCTCGAATACCGTTGGCGCTCATCAACCGCTCGACGCGTGCCTTGCTGGCCGGGAAGCCTCGAGAGCGAACCTCTTCGGTCATGCGCGGCGAGCCGTAGGCGCCTTTGACCTCGGCGTGAATTATCCGAATCAACGTGAGCAACTGCGCATCGGTCAGCCGCTGACGCTCGGGCGTGCCGCCGCGCTTCCACGCACGATAGCCGTTCACGCTCACGCAAAGGACCTCGCACAGCGCAGCAAGCGGGTATTGCCGGCACTGTGTGTCAATCCAGGCGAACTTCACAGGAGGTCCTTCGCGAAGAACGCCGCCGCTTTTTTTGCGATTTCCAGCTCCATCTGCAAGCGCTTGTTCTCCGCCCGCAGCCGCGACAGCTCCATCTGTTCCGCCGTGACGGCCTTCGCTCCGGGACCATTCAGCTTGCCGGCCTCGAAAGCCTTCAGCCAGTTGCGCAGGGTCTGCGTCGACATACCCAATTCGCGGGCCACGGCGCTCACGCCTTGCCCGTCCTTGATTCGTCGCACGGCGGCTTCCCTGAACTCTGCCGTGTACACCTGGTGCGGTACCTTGAACATCTCTGCTTTCCTTCCTTTGGGTCGAGTTTATACGCGACCTGCTGGAAGGCGAAATTTCAGGGGAAGCTCACTGGCTTGAAAAAACAGGAGGGCATGAGTGCCCTCCTGTTTGATTGATTAAAAAAACGGCAGATCGCCTACATCATCCGATTGTGGCGAAGCCGTGGGGGCATGAGCCGGTATGGAACCGATCATGGTCGTTGTGAGTTCCCCCGTTTCCATGCAGCGCCACGCCCAGTTCGATGCTGTGTCCAGATCGGGCATCCTGCGCCAGCTCTGATGGCGATAGGGACGAAACTGCCAGTGTTCACCATGCGGTGTGTAAAACACCACAAGGCGTCCTACAGTGCCAACAGGCGCTTCATTGTTGTCGAGCCGGACAAGCCGTACTTCATTAATGCAGTCGATGGTGGCCTGATCGCGCACGACGCAAGCCAGGACAGCATCCAGAAAATAATCACAAGTGACGTGAATAGGTGATTGCGGAACGTTCTCCATTTGAATCTCCAGTTATGTCATGGACCATGAAGGGAATGGTTTTTGTCCTGACAGCAGGTAATGGCGAACGCCGATCAGTAAAATGGATCGGCAGAAATATGCATACCTGTTACCCTCCTGATCGACAAATATCCCTATAACAGACGCGCGTATGGTGATTTCCGGAATTACTGTTAGGATGACTATGCGATCTGTGAAAGAGTCGGCAGTCCACACACTCTATTGAATGTGTCGGGGCTGCCAACCCCAGACACGTTCGTGCACTTCAGTTTCAGTTGACTGCCAATCAATTGAAAGTGACCGCTGAAGCGTGGTGCCTGTAGTCAGGCTCGCCATGCTACGCAGGGCGCTGGGGGCTGCGATGCCTCCTTCGACCCAATCCTGATTTGTGATGCAGGAAGTTGGGCGACACGGAAACGGGCCTCCAGGCGACTGGAGTAACCCTGCCATGTGCGAATGGGTGGAAATCCCGACAACGGGCGGCTCGAAAGGGTCGGACGGTGTCCCGGGCGGTGGGCTGCTGAGGCGTCAGGAATGGCGCAGGGGCGTGAGGAGAAATCTGGATCGTCTGGTACTCACGGGCGCAAGCTCATGAGATCGCTGGATAGCTCAAGCCGTACGTTGCATCCGCAGAGGATGCATCCGGGTAAGGTATGACAAGCCGCTGGTTGATTCACCGGGAGGTGGATCAGCTAGTCGGGGCGCGGCGATGCGCCGGCAAAGTAGGGGAGGTGCTCTGGAACCTCGACCCCCTGAAACCCGCCACAAGGCGGGGTAGGCCCGCAGGGCTAATTGCTGGTAGCGGAGCGCGGCGGCGTGTCATGTCGACGTACATGGCTAACGTGGGAATCACCTGCATACCGATTGAGCCCGGGTGGCACCGGGCAAGGTAAAGGTGAGGGAGACTGGTTCAGTAGCGACGATGCGAGGGCAGACCTGACGGTTGTCCAGGCGGAGCGAAAGACCAGGGCGGTATCTTGAAGTGTACGAGAGTGTTCTGAACCATGGCAGGGCCTGGCAGCCCTGCTCATTTTCATGGAGAAACGACGTAGTAAAAACATCAGACCAACGGCCGCATGGCCAAAGTCGTCACAGGACGTGGCGCACAACCGCTGCCGGGGTAGTTCAACCCGGCAGTTTTCCTTTCTGTTGCCGGTTCAGCGGGTATACCGATAGAGGCGGGTCTGCGGCGGGACCGCGTGCGATTACATTTCGCGGGCAGCGGCAAGCAACCGGCTTCGCGCCCGCTTCGATGCCTGTCCGTACAGCAGGATCAATTCCGCCAGTTCGTCGTCGTCTGTATACAAGTACGCCACGGGTACCGAAAGCTCCGCAGCCAGCCGGCAGGCGAACGGGTAATCCACCTTGTGGATATCCAGTTCATAGCGATTGATGCGTGTGCTGGCGACGAACGGATCAAGACCGGCCGCGATGCCAAGCGATTTTTGCGAGAGGCCGGCGCGAAGTCGGGCTTCTTTCAGCCGACTTCCAAAAACCGTATTTCCTGCTGCCGACATTGCGTAACCCTGTATCTTCCAAGGTTACGAATGTCGTAGTTAATGGATTTTCCAGATACTACGAAGATCGTAGTGTTGGTGCGCGGTAATCCGGGGGATGACAAGCCGGTCTCTGGTTGCGAAACCGGTGCAAGGAAGCCTGTCGATGTCAGGAGCGTTCCATCGGCGTCGATCGAGAGTGGTGCCTCAGGCGCCTGCCTACGCCTGCCGCTTCTCGTCGCGAGCTTTCTTCGCCTTCTCGGCTTCGAGTTGCTTCGCTGCCAGCCAGAATGCGCCGATCACGATCGGGATGCCGACGGCAAGAATGTGTAGGGTCAGTGCCATGACTCGTATCAGATCAGGAAATCGATATAGGACTCGGTCCGTGCCCGGCGATTCCCGATCAGCGCGAATCGTGGACGCCACGATGGGAGCGGGCATTGGCAGGCTCTTCCGGGTCCCGACCGCATCGGCGGTCGTCTACCTCCCGACGAACCGCTTCAATTGCACCGGTGAGTGGCAGGAAGAATAGCCGTGGGGCCTCCCTGGCCGCCTTGATGAATTCGCGCATGAAAGCATTCATTGGAGATACTCCTTCGAGACGTGCGAAACCCGCGGGGAATAGTCAGCCCGCATTGTTTCACGACCGATGTGGATCGTCGTAGAAAATGTTTCCCGAAAACCATGAATAGCTGGGATCAGTGCGCCAGTCTGCTCCCGAGTCGAGACGTCCCGGCCAATCCCGTGAGTCGTCGTCGTGAAGGTTGGGGAAATCGAAGTCATCGTGACGCAGGGCATGAGCAGTCACTTCATTTCCTCGATCGAATGGATCGTCGCGGTCAAATCGCTGCGTTCTGCCCGACGGCGCTCCATGAAACAGGGGAGCGAGAGAAGACAGCATGGGTGCAACCAGCAGACCGACGATGGGCGAGACGACCACATGCACGAAGCGGTCGGCGGTATACAGGTCGATGTGGAAATGCGTCCAGACAGCATCCAGCAAAACTTCGATCAGGACCGCCGTTGCAAACGTCAGCAGACCCACCAGTGCCCGAATCATGAGCGGTGCCCGGGCCAATCGGCGATAGGCCAGTATCAGCGACTTCATCTCGTTCCCCTTCTGTTGCGAGTCTCCGGGCTACTCCGCGGGAAGCGGATGCTCCGCATGACATCGACCCGTCTGGATGGCTCCCCGGCATGATCAGGCTGTCAGTTGACATACTACGAATATCGTAGCAACCTATTCAGGTAACAGCTACAAATAACGTAGCTCTCCGGTGGAAATTTGCGCCGGAAGAACAAGACAACACCTCGGGGCCAAAGAAATTGAGAAGTCAAAGTCGAAATACCTCGCCGTGACGCACCGCGCACGCGCCTGCCTGACCTGAATCGTTTTCAGGTTACAGCTGCCAATCCATCTGGTTGTCATCCATGCCGCGGACAGGATGCTGTCCGCCGCTGCGCGTCGCTCTCTATTCGGGGATCAACAATGAAGAAATTTCTGTTTGCCGTATCGCTCGCGAGTGCCATTGCGCTGTCTGGCTGCGCAGTCAGCACCGCACCGCTCACGCGGGACCAGGTCGCCGCGAAGGTCGCGGTCAGGACCGGGTATCCCGGCTGCGATGGTTGCAATATGGTCAGGACGTATGCCGCACCGCAGCTTTACCGGCAGCAGTTCGTCAACGATCCGGATTTCCACGGCTGGCTCGATCTGAATCTGCAACTGGCCTCGACGAACTACAACACGGCCGGGCACGCACAGGCATATCGGATCGTCGCTGGCGTGATCGTGAACGGTGGCTTTGTCGATGCGTGGCGCACGAATCATCCGGAAGAGCGCTGCCCGAGCGATAACGAGGTCGTGCATGGCTATCACGGCTTCCATGCGGGGCAGGGCATCGAGTTCTGGCTGGTGAAGAGCGACGGCACCTATGTGCCGCTCGGCCACGTCGCCGACATGAATGGCGAGACGATCAAAAACCTCGAATGCTTCAACAGTACCGGTAGTGGGGCCTCGTGGACCCAGATGATCGACCTGCCGGCCAGCGTGCTTGAGGATGCGTATCGCCAGAATCAGCCTGTCCGGATTTTCGCGGGCAAGACGCTGACAAAATATGAGTCGACGAGCGACGGCTACAAGCCGGTGACGGTCGCGCACGAGGTCCGCAAGGGTTTGACGTTCGAATTCAGCCCGGATTACGTTGGCGGCTTCGTGGATGGTTTGAAGCGCCTGGGGGCTGACACACCAGCTGCGCGCTAAGGCCGCCATCGACAATGCCTCGACGCCGGGCAGAACCGGGCCGTATTTTGCGTTCTAGAATCAGGGAAGCGGATACACCATGTGTTGACGCTGTGCTTACCGATGATCAGTGTGGAAATTGACGATGGCAACCTGTACCGGCATCCCGGAAAGGAGGGCAAATGTCTCGCCGACTGAAAACCTTCTTTCTGAGGCAAAAATTCTGGGCGTTGATGTCTCTAACGTGACAGAGGCGGAACTTGCCCGCGCCATGTCCGACTGGCGTGCCGAGCTTTGGCTGAGGGAAAACGCGGAAGCGATCGCGTACTACAACGACTACATCGAGAAAAATGGTCTCCCGCTCGAAAAGTACCGGATGTTCTGATAGAACGATTCCGTGCCTGGGCTTTCTCCCCGTGGCATTGCCACGGGGAGCTGCGTCAATTAGTCGGATGAGTCAATGAGGCCCCAATCGATCGCCAGTTGCTCGAAGCGTTTTACACCAAGGCAAAAATATTGATCGATGCTGTGCGAGCAGGCCAGGGTGTCCATTTTAAGAACACGAAGTACGTCGTCGAAGCATTCCCGGTCGAGCATGCGCAGGTCGGTGAGCTGAAACGGGAAACGCTTCGAGTTGTACAGGCCGAGCAGGAACAGGGCAACGACATAGCTCGCTCCCGAGTCCTCGTGGGCGATGGCGAACAGCCGGCGCAGGGCAGGAACCCCATTGTCGACGAGGTTCTGGTTGGGCTGGTATTGTGCAGGATCTGGTTGAGAAATTCCTGGAAGGGGTCGCGAGTCGACATGTGATGGCTCCGGTTGGTTGTCGTGGCACATCGCTATGTCGAACACGTGCGTATATGCGTGTTCGAATACCGGGCTTGACCTAACGTAGAGAGTGGAGGACCCGATAATGGACGGAAGGATGATTGCGATCGCACATCGCCTGTTTCCTCGCGCACAGGGCCGGGAAGCGGTCGTTGCATTGTCGGCGGTGATTTCCGGCGCGATCGGATCGATCGCGACCCTGGTCACCATGGCCATGTTGATTTGGGGGCGCTGAAGCGTTACGTCTGGTCAGTAACGTCAGTAAACGACCGCGTTTTTGGCCTGTTCGGGAAATGCGCACAGAAAGGCCTCGCGTCTTTCCGCATGCGTCAGCCCATTAACCACGGGCCGATCCGGCAGGAAACGGACGTAAGCAAGGAAAGAGCGTTCGGACAATTGCGGTCCACTGGCCGGCCGCAGGCGTTTCCAGTCGCGCCGCAGTTCGGCGACAAGCTTGCCGACCTGTCGGCGCACGAGACGAAAACCCGGCTCAGCGTAAAGCTGGTCGAGCAGGATCTCGGCATCGGCATCCCGCAAGACGCCATCGATTTCGATCTGCCGGCGCCGATCCGGGGACAATGAGGCGATCCGATGAATGCGATCGAGGCACAGGTTGTAGCTGCGATGGGTTAATCGCCACGACCAGGATTTGCCGTCGTGGACCAGTTCGTGTTGCTGATCGGATGATTTCAGCCGCGAATGCGGATCGCGCAGATCCTGAAGCTGTTCGCGCCGGGTTACGAGGCCACGGCCTTCGCTTACCAGTAATACCCAGTCGACAACCCGTTGTCCGTTTGCGCTCCGCGCAGTCAATCGTACGGCATGCAGGCAGGTGCTGGCCTCACCGGCCATTCGGTGTTTGTGCTTGGTCTGGCGACTGAGCTCCGTGCCATAGGCTTCAGCGAATTTTTTTGCAAGTCGGTCGAAGCCCGCGAGGTCCGTTCGTCCCGACGTATAGAAGAAGTGCTGATGGGTCGCAGCCTGCTGGAGGCGCTGCATGTAGCGGATTTTGTCGGGATGGAGCATGACGCATACGCCGAGGATGATTTACATCATTATAAATTAGTAAAATTAATTAAATGGAATATAAATCTATTTTTACAATTATCAATACGTGTTATGGATGATCTGCGATGCCGAGTGCGCCAGCGATTTGCTGATCGAATGTTCAATGCGTTATGTGCACTGCACACTGCGATATGTACAGTGCGCAGTGTGTAGTGCACATAGACCGGATGGAATACTGGCTAGGTGGGCGTCAGCGGGGACGGCATAAAGAGACAGCATTTATATTTCGAGGGTTTGCGGGCGTAAAATGAGTCGCCGAAGGCGACATGATTAATAGAGGTTCCGATTTTTGCGATTTCTGGACAGAAAGGGTGTGAACCACTGCTCGAAAACGCGTCATTTCTCTCCCATTAACATGGGAAGTGATCTGCATTGTGTACCAGAGCCAGCGAAATATTCGCGTCATTCGACGCGACGGTCATGGACGCAGGTGCACGCAGCGAAGTGAGTCAATCCGGGATATTGAGGCTCGCGTCATCCGAGATTGATTTGCCCCTGCGCAATATCTGGAGTACGCGCGTGGGGGCGAAATCCCGGCACACGCACCAGTCGTCTTTGAACGACGACTCGGCGGGAGTGTTGACTGGCCGCACAGGGGCGGCGAACGGCCTTGTTTCCTTTCGTGGATATTTTTGCTGGATGCGCAAATCCAGCAAATCGACATTCAAGATGCCGAGTGTGTTGCTCACGATGCAACGGCAACGCGAACGGCTGCTTTCGCGCGCAATGCAGATCGGCTGCTCATGGCTGCATTACGCACCGTATCTACTGCTGCATTTCCCGGTGCTCGGCGCTCTCAAATCGGCACTTCTGATCTGGTTGATCTGCCGGCTCTATCCCGATCACATCGACGTACAGCGCACATCCGATTCTGCCGGCCTGCGACTCACTCCGCGCGAGATCGCCTTGTGTGTCGTTCTTGGCTTGTCCCTGTTGTGCTATTCCACCGATTTCTGGCATGGCGTATCGCCTGCATGGGTGAGTCTTGGGGCCGGCGTCGCGTGCCTGCTACCGCAGACGAAAATCGTGTCGGTCAGGGAGTTCACCGAGCAGATGCACGTTACGCCACTCCTCTATGTTGCGGGCTTTCTAGCAGGCTGTTGAAATACCTCCCGCGCGCGTCATCCGCGTGGGAGGGGTAAGCGTTGAAACGAAGAATCGGACAACACTGAGGCTGAAGCGATGCGCGGAGCGGACGGCTATACCGAGTCGATGTTCACGATGTCCAGGCTGGATGACTTCGTTCCGGCCAATCACCCGTTGCGACCGATTCGGCTGTGGTTGAACGATGCGCTCACCCGTATGGATTCGGTCTTTTCGCGCATGTACGAGAGCGATGCGAAGGGCGGACGCCCGAGCATCGCGCCGGAGAAGCTGATTCGCGCACTGCTGTTGCAAGTGCTGTATTCGATTCGCAGCGAACGCATGCTGATGGAGCAAATCTCCTACAACATGCTGTTCCGCTGGTTCGTCGGACTGGCAATGGACGATGCGGTCTGGGACCACTCCACTTTCAGTAAGAACCGAGACCGGCTGATGGCCCATGATGTCATGGTCAGTCTGTTCAACGAGACGGTCGAGACAGCACGCGTGCGTGGCCATCTGTCGGGCGAGCATTTCAGCGTCGACGGGACGCTCATTCAGGCTTGGGCCGGACACAAGAGCTTTGTGCCGAGGACGAAGTCGGATGACGATTCGCCGCCTGACAGTGGTGCCGGCTCTCACGAGAACTGGCATGGCGAGAAGCGTAGCAACGACACGCATGAATCGAGCACGGACAGTCAGGCCCGACTGTTTCGCAAGAGTCGGGGCACGGGCGCGATGCTTTGCTACATGGGTCACGTGCTGACTGATAACCGGCACGGCCTCGTGGTAAACGCACAGGTGACGCAGGCGAATGGCACAGCCGAGCGGGACACAGCAGCCGAAATGCTTGCGGGCGCCGCGCAGTTTGCCGATACATCGATTACGGTAGGTGCTGACAAGAACTACGACACGGCCGGCTTCGTGGCAACGTGCCGCGCACACGGCGTGACGCCACATGTCGCACAAAACAATGGCCGCGCGGGCGGTTCGGCCATCGACGGGCGCACAACGCGCTGGGCCGGCTATGCCGTCAGTCAGCGCAAGCGCAAATGCATTGAACAGGTCTTCGGCTGGAGCAAGACGGTTGGCAGGATTCGGCAGGCGATGTTTCGGGGACTGCAACGCGTTGACCAGCTCTTTCTGTTGACTCAGGCGGCCTACAACCTGACTCGCATGCGTACGCTCGCCGCGAAAGCGGCATAGGCGCAACTGGTGGCGAGGAAATGGCATTGTGTCCACCTGAATGAAAGGCTTCGAGTATTAAATCGACATCAACCAAACGGCGCAGCGACTCAATGAAACGGAGTGCTCAACGCCGGCGAGGTGTTTTTCAACAGCCTGCTAGGTCTTGGTGCCGTAATGACCGAAAGTGGGCTGGGCGGGCACATTGCCGGTGTGTTGCTCGATGTTACGCATATGACGCCCGGCACTCCCGTAACTAATGCGCTGCTGATTCTCGGCATCGGCGCGCTGATCGGCTTGACAGCAACGGGCGGCATCTGAACCTCCACCTCGGGACACAAGGTCTGACGTGGAGCGAACTGCTCACGCAGCTGTTTGAGATCGGGAAGCTCGCCTGCTTCGAGCAACAGGTCGAGTTGCCCGGCCAGTACGGCCTCCACGCCGTGCAGGCCTGCGAGTTCAAGCAGCCCAACCATCGTCTTGCATGCGTCGCGTTGCGACAGGCGGCCATCGAGTTGTTCCCAAGTCCGGCGGTAGGCCTCGCGCGGGAACAGTGCGTCACGAAACGCGAGCCCCTTGAATGCCTGCGGTTTGCGCTTCAGGGAGCCAATGAAGTGGCGGTAATCAAGCGCGTGACGGTTGTCGTGGGCACGGGAGCCCCGTGCGGTGCTGTGCACCAGCACGCCGGACAGGTAACAGTCGAGCCGGTCGCCGTAGACGCGCACCTTCAGGCGGTGACAATCAGGCGCGACGGCGCACTGTAGGGGATGCCGCGCAGCTTGCTCATATCGGTAAAGTCCGACAGCCCGCGCACGCCGGGCTGATGCTCCTGGGGGAAGAAGATATCCTGGCTGGGACCTTCGAGCGCCCGCCATTGAGAAATGCGTCGTACCAGCGTGCGACGCATGCTGTCGGGATAGCAGCCCGGGTGATCATCCTGCAGCTTGCGCAGGATCGTGATGCCCATCAGATGGGGAGCGTTACGCAGCAACGGCACGACCTCGCTGTCCCAGACATCGACGAGCGGATCGGAACGCGTACGCCAGGAGCGCTGCGGCTTCTGGGATGGCAACGTCGCGTCACGCTCGATGCGGCGTGCGCTTCGCACGCTTATTCCTGCCTTCGCGGCCGCCAGTTCCTGCGGGTGGTGTTTGCGCTTGTTCATATAGAGGCGAACCTGTTGGTCGGTGATGCGGGTTCCAGACATGTGCTGACCGCTTCTTCTTTGAGAATCGATCAACCATCCTCTTGCCCCGCTGACGCGGCGCCGCCGGTGGTTCGTGGTCTCCGGCGGCTACGCCGCCTCCGACTCCTCACCACCGGCCAAAACAATCGTCAACGACCGGCGCGCATTGACTCAGTTTTTTTGTTACCGAGCCACGGGCATTGCCTCATGTAATTTGCTACCCGTCAGAATGCTGGCGGGAGCGACTTATGGCGAGGCAGCTCAGCATGACAACACGACGGGAAT
>NZ_JAJITC010000016.1 GCF_020881035.1 Paraburkholderia translucens | reverse complement strand
GACAACGTGTCGATCACGGTGAAGCTGATCAACCCGATCGCGATGGAAGAAGGTCTGCGCTTCGCAATTCGCGAAGGCGGCCGCACGGTCGGCGCTGGTGTCGTCGCAAAGATCATCGAGTAAGCTCGAGGATTGCTATAGAAGTATGCAGTGCTCGGGTCCGGGCATTCGCTCTCCGCGAGCGCCCGGACCTACGTTCTTTGTTTAATCGGCGATGCAATATCGCCTCGCTCTTTCTAAGGAATTCGTCATGCAGAACCAGAAAATCCGCATTCGCCTGAAGGCATTCGACTATCGCTTGATCGACCAATCGGCGGCTGAAATTGTCGATACGGCAAAGCGGACTGGCGCAATCGTTCGTGGCCCGGTGCCGCTGCCGACCCGCATTCAACGCTTCGACATCCTGCGTTCGCCGCACGTTAATAAGACGTCGCGCGATCAGCTCGAAATTCGCACGCACCAACGTCTGATGGACATCGTCGACCCGACGGACAAGACAGTTGACGCGCTGATGAAGCTGGATCTGCCGGCTGGCGTGGATGTTGAAATCAAGCTGCAGTAAGGCTTTCAGCCCCTGTCCGGCATGCCGGACAGCGCTAAGTCATTGATTGCTTGCGGAAAACGAAACGGCTCGCTATACTAGTGAGCTTTTCGCGCATTTGCGTAAAAAGTCGGCGTGTCGCAGCATGGTTTCATGCCCGAAACGGCGCCGACATTTTGTAAATTAGCCCCGACCAATCGCAGTCGGGAATGGAGAAAACGATGAGCCTTGGACTCGTAGGTCGCAAGGTTGGCATGACCCGTATCTTCACGGCTGAAGGGGATTCGATTCCCGTCACCGTGCTGGACGTGTCCGACAACCGCGTGACGCAGATCAAGACTGTTGAAACCGACGGCTATACGGCCGTGCAGGTTGCCTTCGGTACGCGCCGTGCATCGCGTGTAACGAAGCCCTTGGCAGGTCATCTCGCCAAAGCCGGCGTTCAAGCCGGTGAAATCCTCAAAGAGTTCCAGATCGATGCCGCTAAGGCTGCTGAGCTGTCGAACGGCACCGTGGTTGGTCCTGAGCTGTTCGAAGTGGGCCAGAAGGTCGACGTGCAAGGCGTGTCGATCGGTAAGGGCTACGCCGGCACCATCAAGCGTTACAACTTCTCGTCTGGCCGTGCGTCCCACGGCAACTCGCGCTCGCACAACGTGCCGGGCTCGATCGGTATGGCGCAGGATCCGGGTCGTGTTTTCCCGGGTAAGCGCATGACCGGTCACATGGGTGACGAGAAGGTAACGGTGCAAAACCTCGAAATCGCTCGTATCGACGCTGACCGCAAGCTGCTGCTGGTCAAGGGCGCGGTTCCGGGTGCGAAGGGTGGCAAGGTATTCGTTACGCCGGCCGTGAAGACGCGTGCCGTGAAAGGAGCGAAATAATGGAACTTAAGCTCCTGAATGCCAATGGTCAGGAAGGTGCAGGCGTTAGCGCGTCGGACGTCGTGTTCGGCCGCGATTACAACGAAGCCCTGATTCACCAGGTGGTGGTTGCGTACCAAGCGAATGCCCGTAGCGGCAACCGCGCGCAGAAGGATCGTGAGCAGGTCAAGCACACGACCAAGAAGCCGTGGCGCCAGAAGGGTACGGGTCGCGCCCGTGCCGGTATGTCGTCGAGCCCGCTGTGGCGCGGCGGCGGCCGGATCTTCCCGAATTCGCCGGAAGAAAACTTTTCGCACAAGGTCAACAAGAAGATGCATCGCGCAGGTCTCTGCTCGATCTTCTCGCAGCTGGCTCGCGAAGGCCGCATTTCGGTGGTCGACGAGTTGACGCTCGAAGCGCCGAAGACGAAGCTGCTTGCCGAAAAATTCAAGGCGATGGGTCTCGACTCCGTGCTGGTGATCACCGACACGGTTGACGAAAACCTGTACCTCGCGTCGCGCAACCTCGCCCACGTGGCGGTTGTCGAGCCGCGTTACGCCGACCCGCTGTCGCTGATCTATTTCAAGAAGATCCTGATCACGAAGGCTGCGGTCGCCCAGATCGAGGAGTTGCTGTCATGAGCGAGATTCGCAAGAACGATCATCGTTTGATGCAGGTCCTGCTCGCGCCGGTGGTCTCCGAAAAGGCGACGCTGGTTGCCGACAAGAACGAGCAGGTTGTGTTCGAAGTCGCGCCGGATGCCACGAAGCAGGAAGTTAAGGCTGCAGTCGAGCTGCTGTTCAAGGTGGAAGTCGACTCCGTCAACGTGCTGGTCGCGAAGGGCAAAGCCAAGCGCTTTGGCCGCTTCATGGGCAAGCGCAAGGACGTGAAGAAGGCTTACGTCTGCCTGAAGCCCGGCCAGGAAATCAACTTTGAAGCGGAGGCCAAGTAATCATGGCAATCGTGAAAGTTAAGCCGACTTCGCCGGGCCGCCGCGCGATGGTCAAGGTGGTCAACAAGGAGCTGCACAAGGGCAAGCCGTTCGCGGCACTGCTCGACACGCAGTCGTCGACCGCCGGCCGTAACAACAACGGTCACATCACCACACGTCACAAGGGTGGTGGTCACAAGCATCACTATCGTGTCGTCGACTTCCGTCGCACGAAGGATGGTATTCCGGCAAAGGTCGAGCGTCTCGAGTACGACCCGAACCGTAGCGCGAACATCGCGCTGGTTCTGTACGCAGACGGCGAGCGCCGCTACATCATTGCTCCGAAGGGTGTCACGGTCGGTCAGCAACTGATGTCGGGTTCGGAGGCGCCGATCCGCGCAGGTAACACGCTGCCGATCCGTAACATTCCCGTCGGTACGACGATTCACTGCATCGAAATGCTGCCAGGTAAGGGCGCGCAAATGGCGCGTTCGGCTGGTACGTCGGCAATGCTGCTGGCTCGCGAAGGCGTCTATGCGCAGGTTCGCCTGCGTTCGGGCGAAATCCGTCGCGTGCATGTTGAATGCCGCGCGACGATCGGCGAAGTGGGCAACGAAGAGCACAGCCTCCGTCAAATCGGTAAGGCTGGCGCGAACCGCTGGCGCGGTATCCGCCCGACGGTGCGTGGCGTTGCAATGAACCCGGTCGACCACCCGCATGGTGGTGGCGAAGGCAAGACTGCGGCTGGCCGCGATCCGGTGAGCCCGTGGGGCACGCCGACGAAGGGCTATCGCACCCGCAGCAACAAGCGCACGACGAGCATGATCGTCCAGCGTCGTCACAAGCGTTAAGGAGTAGGCAATGGCACGTTCTATTAAGAAAGGTCCGTTCTGCGACGCCCATTTGCTGAAGAAGGTTGAGGCGGCTGCAGCATCGCGTGACAAGAAACCGATCAAGACCTGGTCGCGTCGCTCGACGATCCTGCCGGACTTCATCGGCCTGACGATCGCCGTTCACAACGGCCGTCAACACGTTCCGGTGTATGTCACGGAAAACATGGTCGGCCACAAGCTTGGCGAGTTCGCACTGACCCGTACGTTCAAGGGTCACGCAGCCGACAAGAAGGCCAAGAAATAAGGGGCAATCAAGATGGAAGTGAAAGCAATTCATCGCGGTGCCCGCATCTCGGCGCAGAAAACGCGCCTTGTGGCTGACCAGATCCGCGGTTTGCCGGTCGACAAGGCGCTGAACGTTCTGACGTTCTCGCCGAAGAAGGCTGCGGGAATCGTGAAAAAGGTCGTGCTGTCGGCGATCGCGAATGCGGAACACAACGAAGGCGCCGATATCGACGAGCTCAAGATCACGAGCATCTACGTCGACAAGGCAGCATCGCTGAAGCGTTTTACCGCGCGCGCAAAAGGCCGCGGTAATCGCATCGAGAAGCAATCCTGTCACATCACTGTGACGGTCGGGAATTAAGGGGTCATACGATGGGACAGAAAATTCATCCGACTGGCTTCCGTTTGGCCGTCAGCCGCAATTGGGCTTCGCGCTGGTACGCGAACAACAATAATTTCGCGGCGATGTTGCAGGAAGACATCGGTGTTCGTGAATACCTGAAGAAGAAGCTGAAGAACGCGTCCGTCGGCCGCGTTGTGATCGAGCGTCCTGCAAAGAACGCACGTATCACGATTTTCAGCTCGCGTCCGGGTGTCGTGATCGGCAAGAAGGGTGAAGACATCGAACTGCTGAAGTCCGAGCTGCAGAAGCGCATGGGCGTCCCGGTTCACGTCAACATCGAAGAAATCCGCAAGCCGGAAACCGACGCGCAACTGATCGCTGATTCGATCACGCAACAGCTCGAGCGCCGGATCATGTTCCGCCGCGCGATGAAGCGTGCGATGCAGAACGCGATGCGTCTGGGCGCTCAAGGTATCAAGATCATGAGCGCTGGCCGTCTGAACGGCATCGAAATCGCTCGTACGGAATGGTATCGCGAAGGTCGCGTGCCGCTTCATACGCTGCGTGCTGATATCGACTACGCAACGTCGGAAGCAAAAACGACGTACGGCATCATCGGCGTGAAGGTGTGGGTCTACAAGGGCGATACGCTCGGCCGCAACGACGCACCGGTGGTCGAAGAAGTCGCCGAAGAAAAGCGTCCGCGCCGCAACGCACGTCCGGGTGGCGATCGCCGTCCGCGTCGTGATGGTGAAGGTGGTGGCCCGGCAGGTGCACGCCGTGGCGCTCCTCGTCGTGCTGGCGGTGCCGGCGGCGACGGGAAGACTGGAGAATAACGATGCTGCAACCGAAACGCAGAAAGTATCGCAAAGAGCAGAAAGGGCGTAACACCGGCGTTGCTACCCGCGGCAACGCGGTGTCGTTCGGTGAGTTCGGCCTGAAGGCTGTCGGTCGTGGCCGTCTGACCGCGCGCCAGATTGAGGCAGCGCGTCGTGCAATGACGCGTCACATCAAGCGCGGTGGCCGCATCTGGATTCGTATTTTCCCGGACAAGCCGATCTCGACCAAGCCGGCAGAAGTGCGTATGGGTAATGGTAAGGGTAACCCGGAGTACTACGTCGCTGAGATTCAACCGGGCAAGATGCTGTACGAAATGGACGGCGTAACCGAAGAACTGGCGCGCGAAGCGTTCCGTCTGGCGGCAGCGAAGCTGCCGCTGAAGACGACGTTTATCGTACGTCAGCTCGGCGCCTAAGGAGCAAATGATGAAGGCTTCCGAACTTCACCAGAAAGATCAGGCCGCGCTCAACAAGGAGCTGTCGGACCTGTTGAAGGCGCAATTCGGCCTGCGCATGCAACTCGCGACTCAGCAACTCACGAACACGAGCCAGCTGAAGAAAGTCCGTCGCGACATCGCTCGTGTGCGGACCGTCCTGACTGAGAAGGCGAACCAGAAATGAACGATAGCGTAAAAACCTCGCTCAAGCGGACGCTGGTCGGCAAGGTCGTCAGCAACAAGATGGACAAGACGGTTACCGTGCTGGTCGAGCACCGCGTGAAGCACCCGATCTACGGCAAATACGTCGTGCGTTCGAAGAAGTACCATGCGCATGATGATGCGAACACGTACAACGAGGGCGACCTCGTTGAAATCCAGGAAACTCGTCCGATTTCGAAGACGAAGGCTTGGGTTGTGGCTCGCCTGGTCGAGGCTGCTCGCGTCATCTAATGTCGCAAAGCTGTAGAAGTAATTGAAATCGCAGTAAGTTTCGCTTGCAAGACCGGGATTATTTGATATAATCTCGGTCTTCCCTCTTTATGGGAGCCCCGTCGCGGGCGAAGTTGGTGGGGGAAGCGGTCCGGGCGCCAGCCTGTACCGAAGGATTCACCGGATTGCGATGGCGGGTTTCGTTTGCCGTCGCTGCTGTTCTAACCCAAGCAGCCGATTGGCTGACGGGACCAAGACTGACCGGGAAGCGCCATGGTGGTGTGACCGGATTAAGTTGGGAAAGATAAACCATGATCCAGACCGAAACTCGGCTTGAAGTGGCCGACAACACGGGTGCACGTGAAGTCATGTGCATCAAGGTGCTCGGCGGCTCGAAGCGTCGTTATGCCAGCATTGGCGACATCATCAAGGTGACTGTCAAAGAGGCAACGCCGCGCGGGCGCGTGAAGAAAGGCGAAATCTACAACGCCGTGGTGGTTCGCACCGCCAAGGGCGTGCGCCGTCAAGACGGCTCGCTGATCAAGTTCGACGGCAACGCAGCTGTGTTGCTTAACACCAAGCTCGAACCGATCGGCACCCGTATTTTCGGGCCGGTCACGCGCGAGTTGCGAAGCGAGCGATTCATGAAGATCGTTTCGCTGGCACCTGAAGTGCTGTAAGGAGTCGCGATGAACAAGATTCGCAAGGGTGACGAAGTTATCGTCATCACCGGCAAAGATAAGGGCAAGCGTGGCGTAGTATTGGCCGTTCACGGCGAGACCGTGACTGTCGAGGGTATCAATCTCGTCAAGAAGCACGTCAAGCCGAACCCCATGAAGGGTACGACGGGCGGCGTGGAAGCCAAGACGATGCCGCTGCAAATTTCGAACGTCGCATTGGTCGACGCGAATGGCAAGCCATCGCGTGTAGGCATCAAGGTCGAAGGGGACAAGAAGGTCCGTTTCCTGAAGACGACCGGTGCTGTGCTGAGCGCCTGACGCTGCGGAGTAAAAAATGGCTCGTTTGCAAGAGTTTTACAAAGAGAAGGTTGTACCCGGCCTCATCGAGAAGTTCGGTTACAAGTCTGTGATGGAAGTGCCGCGCATCACCAAGATCACCCTGAACATGGGTCTTGGCGAAGCTATTGCCGACAAGAAGATCATCGAAAACGCGGTTGGCGATCTGACGAAGATCGCGGGCCAGAAGCCGGTGATCACCAAGGCGCGCAAGGCAATCGCTGGCTTTAAGATCCGTCAGGGCTATCCGATCGGTGCGATGGTCACGCTGCGCGGCCAGGCAATGTACGAATTCCTGGACCGTTTTGTGACGGTTGCGCTCCCTCGTGTGCGCGATTTCCGTGGCGTGTCGGGCAAGGCGTTCGATGGTCGCGGCAACTACAACATCGGTGTGAAAGAGCAGATCATTTTCCCCGAAATCGACTACGACAAGATCGACGCACTGCGTGGGCTGAACATCAGCATCACGACGACTGCGAAGACTGACGACGAAGCAAAGGCTCTGCTCGCCAGCTTCAAGTTCCCGTTCAGAAACTGAGGTTACCGTGGCTAAACTGGCACTGATCGAACGTGAAAAGAAGCGTGCTCGCCTCGCTGCTAAGTACGCTCCCAAGCGCGCTGCACTGAAGGCAATCATTAGCGATACGAGCAAGTCGGAAGAAGAGCATTACGCAGCACGTCTGGAACTGCAACAACTGCCGCGCAACTCTAACCCGACCCGTAAGCGCAATCGTTGCGCGATTACCGGTCGTCCGCGCGGCACGTTCCGAAAATTCGGGCTTGCGCGTAACAAGATTCGTGAAATCGCGTTCCGCGGCGAGATCCCTGGCCTGACCAAGGCGAGCTGGTAATAGGAGAAACATAAATGAGCATGAGTGATCCTATCGCCGATATGCTGACTCGCATCCGCAATGCGCAGATGGTCGAGAAGGTTTCGGTGACTATGCCCTCGTCGAAAGTCAAGGTTGCGATTGCGCAGGTCCTGAAGGACGAAGGTTATATCGACGATTTCGCAGTGAAGTCCGAAGGTGCGAAGTCGGAATTGAACATCGTGTTGAAGTATTACGCTGGCCGCCCGGTCATCGAGCGCATCGAACGCGTCTCGAAGCCTGGTCTGCGTGTGTACCGCGGCCGTAACGATATCCCCGTGGTCATGAATGGCCTGGGCGTGGCAATCGTGTCAACGCCGAAGGGCGTGATGACCGACCGCAAGGCACGTGCAACGGGCGTTGGCGGCGAAGTCATCTGCTACGTCGCTTAAGGCCGAAAGGAGAGAAACATGTCTCGAGTAGGTAAGAGCCCGGTCGCGCTGCAAGGCGCGGAAGTGGCCCTGAGCGGCGAAAGCATCACTGTCAAGGGTCCGCTGGGTACGATTTCGCAGGCTGCCAACAGCCTCGTGAAGGTGGTGAACGACAACGGCACGCTGAAGTTCGAGCCGGTCGACGAAAGCCGCGAAGCGAATGCGATGTCGGGCACAATGCGCGCACTGGTTGCGAACATGGTGCACGGCGTGACGAAGGGTTTCGAGCGCAAGCTGACGCTGGTTGGCGTTGGTTACCGCGCACAAGCGCAAGGCGACAAGCTGAATCTGTCGCTGGGTTTCTCGCACCCGGTGGTGCATCAGATGCCGGCTGGCGTCAAGGCAGAAACCCCGTCGCAAACCGAAATCGTGATCAAGGGGATCAACAAGCAACAAGTCGGTCAAGTCGCTGCAGAAGTGCGCGGCTACCGTCCGCCGGAGCCCTACAAGGGCAAGGGCGTGCGTTACGCCGATGAGGTTGTGATCCTCAAAGAAACGAAGAAGAAGTAAGGGTGCGCAATCATGGATAAGACTCAATCTCGCCTGCGCCGCGCTCGTCAGACGCGTATCAAGATCGCCGAACTGCAGGTCGCGCGTCTCGCCGTGCATCGCACGAACACGCACATCTATGCGCAAGTGTTCTCGCCGTGCGGCACCAAGGTGCTCGCCAGCGCGTCGACGCTCGAAGCCGAAGTGCGTGCGCAACTGGCCGATCAGTCGGGCAAGGGCGGCAACGTTGCTGCTGCAACCCTGATCGGCAAGCGCATTGCAGAAAAGGCTAAGGCTGCCGGCATCGAATCCGTCGCCTTCGACCGTTCGGGTTTTCGTTACCACGGCCGCGTGAAAGCGCTGGCTGATGCGGCGCGCGAAGCCGGACTCAAGTTCTAAGGGAAGAATTCGTCATGGCAAAGATGCAAGCTAAAGTTCAGGCTGACGAACGCGACGACGGCCTTCGTGAAAAGATGATTTCGGTCAACCGCGTGACCAAGGTCGTGAAGGGTGGCCGTATTCTCGGCTTCGCTGCACTGACCGTGGTTGGTGATGGTGATGGCCGCGTCGGTATGGGCAAGGGCAAGGCGAAGGAAGTGCCGGTCGCTGTCCAGAAGGCGATGGAACAGGCTCGCCGCAACATGTTCAAGGTGCCATTGAAGAACGGTACCCTGCAACACGAAGTGCACGGTAAGCACGGCGCATCGACGGTCCTCCTCGCTCCGGCGAAGGACGGTACCGGTGTGATCGCAGGTGGCCCGATGCGCGCAGTGTTCGACGTGATGGGCGTGCAGAACGTCGTGGCGAAGAGCCACGGTTCGACGAATCCGTACAACCTCGTTCGTGCGACGCTCGACGGTCTGCGCAAGCAGTCCACGCCAGCCGACATCGCTGCGAAGCGTGGCAAGTCCGTCGAAGAAATTCTGGGCTAAAGGTGGACACCATGTCTGATAAAACTGTCAAGGTCCAGCTCGTCAAGAGCCTGATCGGCACCCGCGAATCGCACCGTGCAACGGTGCGTGGCTTGGGCCTGCGCCGACTCAATTCGGTTAGCGAGTTGCAGGACACGCCGGCTGTGCGCGGCATGATCAACAAGGTTTCGTACCTCGTTAAGGTCATCAGCTAAGCGGCTGACCAGGACTCAAGGAGTTGATAATGGAATTGAATAACCTGAAGCCGGCTGAAGGCGCGAAGCACGCAAAGCGTCGCGTCGGTCGCGGCATCGGCTCCGGCCTCGGTAAGACCGCTGGCCGTGGTCACAAGGGTCAGAAGTCGCGTTCGGGCGGCTTTCACAAGGTTGGCTTCGAAGGCGGTCAAATGCCGCTGCAACGTCGCCTGCCGAAGCGTGGCTTCACTTCGCTGACGAAGGAATTCGTCGGTGAGGTGCGTCTGTCGGATATCGAGAAGCTGCCGGTTGACGAAATCGATCTGCTTGCTCTGAAGCAGGCCGGCCTCGTAGGCGAACTGATCCGTAGCGCCAAGATCATTGCAACGGGCGAGCTCAAGCGCAAGGTCGTTGTGAAGGGTCTCGGTGCAACGAAGGGCGCGCGCGCTGCTATCGAAGCAGCCGGTGGCTCTTTTGCCGAGTAACGCGCAAGTTATTTGCCGTCACTAGCACTTGCATCGGAGAAGGTACTTGGCTAACAGTCCGAGTCTCGCAAAACCCGGTCGCAGCGCGGCGAAGTTTGGCGATCTGCGTCGGCGAGCAGTATTCCTGCTGCTGGCGCTGGTCGTCTACCGCATCGGCGCGCATATTCCGGTGCCGGGTATCGACCCGGACCAACTGGCGAAATTGTTCCAGAGCCAGTCGGGCGGCATCCTTGGCATGTTCAACATGTTCTCGGGTGGCGCACTTTCGCGGTTCACGATTTTCGCGCTTGGGATCATGCCGTACATTTCGGCGTCGATCATCATGCAGTTGCTGGCGATTGTCTCGCCGCAGCTCGAAGCGCTGAAAAAGGAAGGGCAGGCAGGTCAGCGGAAGATTACGCAATACACGCGGGTCTTCACGGTTGTGCTGGCGACGTTTCAGGCGTTCGGTATCGCCGTCGCGCTGGAAAATCAGCCGGGCCTCGTGATCGATCCGGGGATGGTGTTCCGGTTGACGACGGTCGTAACGCTGGTGACTGGCACGATGTTCCTGATGTGGCTGGGTGAGCAGATCACGGAGCGCGGGCTTGGCAACGGTATTTCGATCATCATTTTTGGCGGTATTGCAGCGGGTTTCCCGAATGCAATCGGTGGTCTTTTTGAACTGGTGCGAACTGGCTCGATGAGCATCATCTCGGCGATTATCGTCGTCGCGCTGATTGCCGCTGTGACGTATCTGGTGGTGTTCATCGAACGCGGCCAGCGCAAGATTCTTGTGAATTACGCCAAGAGGCAAGTGGGTAACAAGATATACGGCGGCCAGTCCTCGCATTTGCCGCTGAAGCTGAACATGTCGGGTGTGATTCCGCCGATCTTTGCATCGTCGATCATTCTCTTCCCGGCAACTATCCTGAACTGGTTCAGTTCGGGTTCGCGTACCAGCTGGTTCGCAGACACGTTGCACAACGTGGCCGAAGCCCTGAAGCCCGGTCAGCCCGTGTACGTGTTGCTGTACGCGTTGGCGATCGTCTTCTTCTGCTTTTTCTACACCGCATTGGTGTTCAACAGCAGAGAAACGGCCGACAACCTGAAAAAGAGCGGCGCTTTCGTCCCGGGCATTCGCCCGGGCGATCAGACGGCGCGATATATCGACCGCATCCTCACGCGTCTGACGCTGGCCGGTGCGATCTACATCGTGTTCGTTTGCCTGCTGCCCGAATTTCTGGTGCTGCGCTGGAACGTGCCGTTTTATTTTGGTGGAACGTCGCTGCTGATCATTGTCGTCGTCACAATGGATTTCATGGCGCAGGTGCAGTCGTACGTTATGTCGCAACAGTATGAATCGCTGCTGAAGAAAGCTAATTTCAAAGGCGGCGGCGTCCCGATGCGTTGAAAGGACTTATGGCCAAAGACGATGTTATCCAGATGCAGGGCGAAGTAATTGAGAACCTGCCTAATGCTACCTTCAGGGTGAAGCTGGAAAACGGCCATGTCGTATTGGGACACATATCCGGCAAGATGCGGATGCACTACATTCGGATTCTGCCGGGCGACAAGGTGACGGTTGAATTGACGCCTTACGATCTGTCGCGTGCGCGGATCGTGTTCCGGGCGAAGTGATTTGAAAAAAGGGTAATATCATGAAAGTGATGGCATCGGTTAAGCGCATTTGCCGCAATTGCAAGATCATCAAGCGCAAGGGCGTTGTGCGCGTGATTTGCAGCTCTGATCCGCGCCACAAACAGCGTCAAGGCTGAACGCCGCGCTTTTGCTTGCGCTTTTTGTTTGAGGAAAAACAATGGCTCGTATCGCAGGGGTTAACATCCCGAATCACCAGCATACCGAAATCGGCCTGACGGCTATTTATGGTATCGGTCGCACGCGCTCGCGCGACATTTGCGTCGCTGCTGGTGTGGCATTTTCGAAGAAGGTCAAAGACCTGACTGACGCAGACCTCGAAAAGCTGCGTGAAGAAGTCGGCAAGTTCATCGTGGAAGGCGATCTGCGCCGTGAAACGACGATGAACATCAAGCGCCTGATGGATCTCGGCTGCTATCGTGGCGTGCGGCATCGTAAGGGTCTTCCCCTGCGCGGCCAGCGCACGCGTACGAATGCCCGTACGCGCAAGGGTCCGCGTCGTGCAGCGCAATCGCTGAAGAAGTAAGCGGAACTGACAGTTACAGGAAAACGTAATGGCTAAGGCTTCGAACAACTCCGCGGCGCAACGCGTTCGCAAGAAGGTCAAGAAGAACGTCGCCGAGGGCGTGGTTCACGTTCACGCGTCGTTCAACAACACCATCATCACGATTACCGACCGTCAAGGCAACGCGCTTGCTTGGGCAACGTCGGGAGGTCAGGGCTTCAAGGGCTCGCGAAAGTCGACCCCGTTTGCGGCTCAGGTCGCAGCTGAATCGGCTGGCCGTGTGGCGATGGAATACGGCGTGAAGAACCTCGAAGTGCGGATCAAGGGCCCCGGTCCTGGCCGTGAATCGGCGGTGCGCGCGCTGCATGGTCTTGGCATCAAGATCACCGCGATCTCCGACGTGACGCCGGTCCCGCATAACGGCTGCCGTCCGCCGAAGCGTCGCCGTATCTAAGACGCCGGTTTTGCGAGCGCGCCTGTTGCCGCCTAGCGCGGCGGCGGGCTGCGCGCGTTACTGAATTGACTAAGCCCACCGTTCGACCCAAAGGGTTCGGACTAGCGCGAGTGGAAGCATTCGCGTGATCAATCATAGAAGGAATCAACGTGGCACGTTATATCGGCCCCAAGGCCAAGCTGTCCCGCCGTGAAGGCACTGACCTTTTCCTGAAGAGCGCCCGTCGTTCGCTCGCTGACAAATGCAAGCTTGATAGCAAGCCGGGCCAGCACGGCCGTATCTCGGGCGCGCGTACGTCCGACTATGGCACGCAGCTGCGCGAAAAGCAAAAAGTGAAGCGTATCTACGGTGTCCTCGAGCGCCAGTTCCGTCGCTATTTCGCTGAAGCGGACCGTCTGAAGGGCAACACGGGTGAAAATCTGCTGCAGCTGCTTGAGTCGCGCCTGGACAACGTGGTGTATCGCATGGGCTTCGGCTCGACGCGCGCTGAAGCACGTCAGCTGGTGGGCCACAAGGCGATCACGGTGAACGGCGTTGTGACGAACATTCCGTCGATGCAAGTGAAGGCTGGCGACGTCGTCGCGGTGCGCGAACAGAAGCGCAAGCAGGCTCGTATCATCGAAGCCCTCTCGCTCGCTGAACAAGGTGGCATGCCGAGTTGGGTCGCGGTCGACGCGAAGAAGTTCGAAGGTACCTTCAAGCAAAAGCCGGAGCGCAGCGACATCGCTGGCGACATCAACGAAAGCCTGATCGTCGAATTGTATTCGCGGTAATCGGATTGATGGCCGGGGCACCCCAATTGCGTTGCGCAAGGGGGCGTCTCGGCTGTTTATTTTCAGGTTGTGACCGGTCAGCCTTATCGGTGTAACGAGCCGAGGGTATTGAAAAGGAAAACCTATGCAAACCAGTTTGTTGAAGCCCAAGATCATCGCAGTTGAATCGCTTGGCGAGAGCCACGCGAAAGTGGTCATGGAACCGTTTGAGCGCGGTTATGGCCACACCTTGGGTAACGCGCTTCGGCGCGTGCTGTTGTCGTCGATGGTGGGCTACGCGCCGACTGAAGTGACGATTGCAGGCGTCGTGCATGAGTATTCGACGCTCGACGGTGTGCAAGAGGATGTGGTCAACCTGTTGTTGAACCTGAAGGGCGTCGTCTTCAAGCTGCATAACCGTGACGAAGTGACGGTTATGCTCCGCAAGGAAGGCGAAGGCGTAGTCACCGCCGGCGATATCGAGCTCGCACACGATTGCGAGGTCATCAACCCGGATCACGTGATTGCGCATCTGTCGAAGGGCGGTAAGCTCGACGTGCAGATCAAGATCGAAAAGGGCCGGGGCTATGTGCCGGGCAATGTGCGTCGTTACGGCGAAGAGTCGGCCAAGATCATCGGCCGGATCGTGCTGGACGCATCATTCTCGCCGGTTCGTCGCGTGAGCTACGCAGTCGAAAGCGCTCGTGTTGAGCAGCGCACCGACCTCGACAAGCTCGTGATGAACATCGAAACAAACGGCGTGATTTCGCCGGAGGAAGCGATTCGTCAATCGGCGCGCATTCTGGTCGATCAGCTGTCGGTATTCGCGGCGCTGGAAGGTACCGAAGCAGCGGCGGAAGCGCCGTCGCGCGCACCGCAGATCGATCCGATCCTGCTGCGCCCGGTCGACGATCTCGAGCTGACAGTTCGTTCCGCGAACTGCCTGAAGGCCGAGAACATCTACTACATCGGCGACCTGATCCAGCGTACCGAGAACGAACTGCTCAAGACGCCGAATCTGGGCCGCAAGTCCCTGAATGAGATCAAGGAAGTTCTGGCATCCCGTGGTCTGACTCTCGGCATGAAGCTCGAAAACTGGCCGCCGGCAGGTCTCGACAAGTAAGCGGACAAGTATTCGGGTGTAGGTCCCGATTTGCACCGCTGTACTGTGCTGGCAAAGACGCGGATTTTCCTTTAGAATCCGCGTCTTGTCTTTATTCACTACCGGCCCGTGCGCTCAGTGTGTGCTGCCCTTTGGGGCAGAACGAGTGCGATAGAAGAGCTGGATCAAAACTTTGAACCGAAGGAATCAACATGCGTCACCGTCATGGTCTGCGGAAACTGAACCGCACGAGCAGCCACCGTCTGGCAATGCTCCGTAACATGTCCAACTCGCTGATCGAGCACGAAGTCATCAAGACTACGTTGCCGAAGGCGAAGGAACTCCGTAAAGTCGTCGAGCCGCTGATCACGCTTGGCAAAAAGCCGTCGCTGGCGAACCGCCGTCTGGCGTTCAACCGTCTTCGTGATCGTGATTCGGTCACTAAGCTGTTCGAAGTGCTCGGCCCGCGCTACGCAACCCGTCCGGGCGGCTACCTGCGCGTGCTGAAGTTCGGCTTCCGTGTCGGCGACAACGCGCCGATGGCGCTGGTCGAACTGCTCGACCGTCCGGAAGTTGAAGAAACGGAAGTGCAAGAAGCTGAATGAGTTTCACAGCTGCGACAAAAAGCCAGGCGAATCGCCTGGCTTTTTGTTTTGAGCGACAGATTATTCACGGACATGGACGCTAGGCCGCAGCGGCCAAATGCCGGGAGGCGCACTGGGGCGCGACAGGGCCAGGTGATACGATATGGGGATCGAAATCCTGCGTCGCCGGAGCTTTGTGTGAGTGTGGATGTGACCTTGATATTGACGACGGTGCCAGATGAGGCCGTTGCTGAAAAGCTCGTCGCTGATGCGCTCGCGGCGCGCCTTTGTGCGTGCGTCACGCAGCTACGCACCGTGCAGTCGACCTATCACTGGCAGGGCGCGATCGAAGTCGCGCAGGAAATCCAACTGCTGTTCAAGACGAGTGCTGCTCGCGCGCTAGAACTCGAGCAATTCATTCAGTTGCATCATCCCTACGACACACCGGAAATCCTTTCATGGCAGGCGACTGCCTCCACCGCGTATGGCCAGTGGATCACAGCTGAAACCCAACGTCCTCTTCATGTTTAACGGTCTCGACCGGCGTGCACGCGCTGCGATGCGCACCGCATTCTTTCTGCTCGGTTGTGTGTTCCTCGCACAGGTCGGTACGCTCGCGCGCGCCGGGGACGACTTCCTCGATCCGGCCGTGGCGTTCAGATTCAGCGCGACCGAGCAGCCGGGCGAAGTCGTCGTGACGTACAAGATCGCGGATGGCTACTACATGTACCGCGAACGCTTCGCGTTTGCGGCCCGCAACGGCACGGGGACGCTTGGCGAGCCGCAATTGCCGGCCGGTCACGTGAAGTTCGATCAGACGTTCAACAAGAATGTCGAGACCTACCGCCACGAATTGACGTTCCGCATTCCGGTCAAGCAGAGCGCCGGGCCATTCGATCTTGCGGTGACGTCGCAGGGCTGCGCCGACGCCGGCATCTGCTACCCGCCGATGGAGCGCGTGTACCACGTGAGCGGAGAGGCACTGCAACCCGCTGGCAACGCGCCAGCGGCGCTGACCGCCCCAGCCGCGCAACAACCCGGCTCCGCCGACAACGAACCTTGGTACGAACGCGCGACCAGCGCCGACTACGCGCAGTCGCTGCTGCAGCGTGGTGGCTTTTTCGCGATCGTCGGGCTTTATTTCGTCGCGGGCGCAATTCTGAGCCTGCTGCCGTGCTCGTACCCGATGATCCCGATCCTGTCGGCGATCATCATCGGTGAGGGCGCACGCGTGACGCGCGGGCGTGGTTTCGCGCTGTCGCTCGCGTATGTGATCGGGATGGCGCTCGTGTATACGGTGCTCGGCGTCATGGCCGCGCTTCTCGGACAGAGTCTCGGCGCGTGGCTGCAAAATCCGTGGGTGCTCGGCACGTTCGGCGGACTACTGACAATTTTCGCGCTGTTGCTGATCGCCGGCGTGGATATCGAACTGGCGCCGCGCTGGCGCGATCGCATGTCGAGCGCATCAACGGGACGCCCGGGCGGCAAATTCACTGCGGTCGCCGTGATGGGTGCACTGTCGGCGTTGGTGGTCGGTGCCTGCATGACCGCGCCGCTTTTTGCGGTGCTCGCCTTCATCGCGCATACAGGCAATGCGGTGCTCGGCGGGGCGGCGCTGTTCTCCATGGGCATCGGACTCGGTGTGCCGTTGCTGATCATCGGTCTCGGTGCGGGAACACTGCTGCCCCGCGCTGGAAAGTGGATGGACAGCGTGAAAGTGTTCTTTGGTGTCGTGCTGCTCGCGGCGGCGCTGTGGATCGTCTGGCCGGTGCTCGGCGGGGCGGCGTCGATGCTGTTGAGCGCGCTTTGGCTACTGATCGCTGCAGTTGCGCTCGGCCTGTTTTCCTCATCGGTGTCGGGCGGCTCCGTGTGGCGCCGGCTGGGCCGGGCGGTCGGGGTCGTGATGGCGGTCTGGGCTGGTGCGCTTTTAGTGGGCCTCGCGGCGGGATCGTCGGATCCTCTTCGGCCCCTGGCGGTGCTCGCGGAGCGCGCCGGCAATCACGCGAGCGCCGGGAAGGATGGCCCGAACGCGGCCGCAACGGTGTCACAAAGCGATCTGACGTTCGCCCCGGTGCGCTCGGCGGACCAGCTCGACCAGGCCGTCAAAACGGCCGCACAGCCGGCCATGCTCGATTTTTACGCTGACTGGTGCGTGAGCTGCAAAGAAATGGAGAAATTCACGTTCAGCGACCCGCGCGTTCAGGCGAAGCTGAAGCAGATGAGTCTGCTGCGCGCCGACGTCACCGCGAACAATACCGACGACCAGGCGCTGCTCAAGCGCTTCAACCTGTTCGGCCCGCCAGGGATTATTTTCTTCGACCAAGCCGGCAGGGAAGTCTTGCGAGTGGTCGGATACGAATCGGCGGATAAATTCCTGCGTACGCTGGACCGGGCAACGGCGTCGGGAGTGTAGTCGAACCCTGCAGGGCGTTGCGAGGCCGCGGTGGCAACAACGCCAGCACAAAAAAAACGGAGGCGAAACCCGCAGGTTTTCCTCCGTTTTCAATTTCAACAGGCGCGCGCAAAACCGCGCGCCGGCTCACTTCTGCGAACGCAGAATCCGCGCGGCATCGAGCGCAAAATACGTCAGCACGCCATCCGCGCCGGCACGCTTGAAGGCGAGCAGCGATTCCATCATGACCTTGTCGTGATCGAGCCAGCCGTTCTGAGAGGCGGCCTTCAGCATCGCGTATTCGCCGCTCACCTGGTACACGTACGTCGGGAACTGGAACTCGTCCTTCACGCGACGCACGATGTCCAGATACGGCATGCCCGGCTTGACCATTACCATGTCCGCGCCTTCGTTGATATCGGCCTGCACTTCGCGCAGCGCCTCATTCGAATTAGCGGGGTCCATCTGGTAAGTCATTTTGTTGCTCTTGCCGAGATTCGTCGCGGAACCGACGGCATCGCGGAAAGGGCCGTAGAACGCGGACGCGTACTTTGCCGCATACGCCATGATGCGCGTGTGAATGTGGTCCTCGCTCTCGAGCATTTCGCGGATCGCGCCGATGCGGCCGTCCATCATATCCGACGGTGCGACGATGTCGACGCCGGCTTCCGCCTGCGCGCGAGCCTGTTCGACGAGGATCTCGACGGTTTCGTCGTTGAGCACGTAGCCGGTTTCGTCGAGCACGCCGTCCTGGCCATGGCTCGTGTACGGATCGAGCGCCACGTCGGTGAGCACCCCTAGTTCCGGGAAATTCTTCTTCAGCTCACGCACTGCGCGCGGAATCAGGCCGGCCGGGTTGACGGCCTCGCGCCCGTCAGAAGTCTTCAGGGAGGGCTCGATCGCGGGGAATAGCGACAATACCGGCACGCCCAGTTCGACGCATTGCTCGGCGACGCCCATCAGCAGATCAACCGACACGCGCTCGACGCCCGGCATCGACGGCACGGCCTGCCGCACATTGGTGCCTTCGACGATAAATACGGGGTAAATAAGATCGTTGGTCGTGAGGATATTTTCCCGCATCATGCGACGCGAGAAGTCGTCACGACGCATGCGGCGCGGACGGTGGTGCGGGTAGAAGCTCATATCGAATCGAAGATCGTGGATGGGTGGAGTGGACAAATAGCACTTGGCTCCGCTCCCGGAAACTTTTCGAGACAATGGTATATCATACCGATCGAGCAAGGCGCCTGGCGCTGACCTCCCCGCTTCTCCTCCCTGAGCGGGTGCCTGTCGTTTATCGATTAGGCTGTTCGACCCGCCGTTCTAGCGGCGGGTTTTTTTATGTGAGGCCGCCAACGCGCCTTGATAGGTGTTCCTCCGGCATTTCAGCGCGCGGCAGGATTCCGGCACCGATCGACGCTCACCCGACGGCCGGCGCTTCGCCTGTTTCTCCTGGCGTCCGTGGGATCAACCAGCTCTCGATCAGCTCGTGCGCCTCGTCGAGCCCCGTCCGTTTGAGCGCCGAAAACAGCTGCGCGGTCAGCTCGCCGCGATAACCTGCGGCGCGATATTCGGCCAGTCCTTTCTGCGCGGTGCGCAACGCGTTCGTGCTTTCCTGACGCGTCAATTTGTCGCATTTCGTGAGCAGCGTATGGATCGGCTTGCCGGTCGGCGCGAACCACTCGATCATCCGTCGATCGAGCTCCGTCAGCGGGCGGCGCGAATCCATCATCAGGATCATGCCGCGCAGTTGCGAGCGCGACTGCAAGTACGTGGACAACAACGCTTCCCAGTGCGCCTTCGCGGCCCCTGGCACTTCCGCGTAACCGTAACCTGGCAGGTCTACCAGATAAGCGGTCGGCTCATCTGCCTTGCCAACCGAGAAATAATTGATGTGCTGCGTACGGCCTGGTGTCTTGCTCGCGAACGCAAGACGCTTCTGATTGCAGAGTACGTTGATCGCGGTCGACTTGCCCGCGTTCGAGCGTCCCGCGAAAGCGATCTCGGGCTGCGCGGTAGCCGGCAGGTCACGCAGATGATTGACGGTGGTGAAGAAGCGGGATTCGTGGAGCAGGAAGGGCATGGTGGAAGCCAGATTGAAGACGCCGCGGAGCCCGCAGCGGGAACGGGGTCAAGCCCGACTGGCGTCTAAGCGATTAGCGGGTTATTGTACAATACGACGGTTTACTGAAAACCTTAGGAGGCCGCCCCACGTGCCTTGGCGGCTCCTGGTGATCATTCGATCGCCGTCGTCGTACTTTGCAGAACCTCTAAAATCCCACAAGACGAGACAGGGTGTGCGAATGAATCGACTGAGCAAGACTCTGATGGTGCTTCATGTAGCGGCAGGTCTTTCAGGTTTGGCAATTCAGGCACGAGCAGCAGATCCGGCAAAGCCGGACATCAATCGGGGGCAGGCAATCGCGGTACAGGTATGCGCGGCATGTCACGGGGCAGACGGCAATAGTGCCGGCGGCGCCTATCCGAAGCTGGCCGGCCAGCATCCCGAGTATCTCGTCAAGCAGCTCAAAGATTTCAAGACACAACCGGGCGCCAAACAGCCTGCGCGCAACAATGCGATCATGGCAGGTATGGCCGCCGCGCTTTCCGATCAGGACATGATCAACGTCGCGGCTTATTTCTCGACGCAGACGCCGAAGCCGGGCTTTGCACATGACAAGAACACCGTCGCGCTAGGTCAGCAGATCTATCGCGGTGGAATCGCAGACCGCGGCGTGCCGGCCTGCGCGAGTTGCCACGGGCCCACGGGGCAGGGCATTCCGATTCAGTATCCGCGCCTCTCCGGGCAGTGGGCCGAGTATTCGGTGACGCAGTTGAGCGCGTTCACTCAAGGTCCGGGCGCTCGTAACAACAACGAGGCGATGCATGCGATAGCATCGCGTTTGTCGGACAACGAAATCAAAGCGGTTGCCGACTACATCGCGGGGCTGCGTTAAGCGGCTCACATTCGCGAATCAAACCGGCCCGACGAGGCCGTTGAAAAACAAGAAAAGGGTGAGGGTGTCGTGCTTTCGACAGCCCTTCACCCTTTTTTGCTGTTCAGTCGGAGTTTGAATGAGCGTCACCACGTCGGGTCTGCAGTCGAAGTCGGGCAATCGCATCATGCGCAGCACCGTCGAGCTCATGAGCTCGATGCGTTTCGCCATCGCGCTGCTCGTCATTCTGTCGATCGCCAGCATCGTCGGTACCGTCCTCACGCAGGACGATCCGTATCCCAACTACGTCAACCAGTTCGGTCCGTTCTGGGCCGATATCTTCCGGGCACTGAGCCTCTACACGGTGTACAGCTCGTGGTGGTTCATGCTGATCCTCGGCTTTCTGATGGTGTCGGTGTCGCTGTGCGTGATCCGCAATGCGCCGAAGATGCTCGCCGACGCGAAGAGCTGGAAGGACAAGGTCCGCGAAGGCAGCCTGCGCGCGTTCCATCACAAGGGTGAATTCGCGGTGCACGGCACGCGCGCTCAGACCGCCACCGTGCTCGCCAAACTGTCCGGCAAGCTCGGCTATAAGTTCGTCACGCGCGAGTCCGACGGTGCGACCCTGATCGCCGCGAAGCGTGGCGCGCTGACGAAGTTCGGCTACATCTCCGCGCACCTCGCGATCGTTGTGATCTGTCTCGGCGGCCTGCTCGACAGCAATCTGCCGATCAAGCTTCAGATGTGGCTGTTCGACAAGTCGCCGATCCGCTCGAACACGATCATCAACGACATTCCGGCCGAGCATCGTCTGTCGCAGTCGAACCCGACGTTCCGTGGCTACGCGTGGGTGCCGGAAGGGCAGCATGTGTCGACGGCGATTCTGAACCAGCCGGACGGGTCGCTGATCCAGGACCTGCCGTTTTCGATCGAGCTCAACAAGTTCATCGTCGATTACTACTCGACCGGCATGCCGAAGCTGTTCGCGAGCGATATCGTCGTGATCGATCACAAGACTGGCGCACGCGTGCCGGCGCGCGTCGAGGTCAACAAGCCGTTCGAATACGACGGTGTGTCGATCTACCAATCGAGCTTCCAGGATGGCGGCTCGCAGATGCAGATGACCGCCTACCCGATGACCGGCCCGAGCGCGAAGACCGCGCCGTTCGGCGGCACGATCGGCGGTAGCGCGCCGCTGAGCGCTGCCACGCCGCTCGCCGACGGTCAGACCGTCGAATTCACCGACTTCCGGGCGATCAACGTCGAGAACATCTCGAACGGCAATGGTCAGAACGATGCGCGCGGTGTCGCCGCGCACCACTCGCTGAAGGAAGCGTTCGACGAGCGCCTCGGCTCGGGCGCGAAGACTTCCAGGCCGGTCGATCTGCACAACGTCGGTCCCTCGGTGCAGTACAAGATTCGCGGCAAGGACGGTCAGGCGCGCGAGTACAACAACTACATGCTGCCGGTCGATGTGAACGGCGAAAAGATGTTCCTTGCGGGCATGCGCATGAATCCCGACGACCCGTTCCGCTACCTGCGCATTCCCGCCGACAGCGGTGGTACGCTGAAGGAATGGATGAATCTGCGCGCCACGCTCGAAGACCCGAACCAGCGTGCCATCGCCGCTCATCGGTTCGCGCAGCGCTCGGTGCCGGGCTCGAATGCGGAGTTGCAGCAGCATCTGCAGGAAAGTGCCTTGAGGGTGCTGACCCTTTTTGCGGGCGTCGACGGCAGCATGAAGATGCCGAATGAAGAAACGCTCGGCGGCTTCCAGGCGATCGCCGGTTTTATCGACCGTTCAGTGCCGAAAGACGAACAGGAAAAGGCCGCGGGCCTGCTGCTGCGCATGCTCGAAGGCGCGACGTGGGATCTGTGGCAGCTTTCCCGCCAGCAGCTTGGCGAGTCCGCCGCGCCGGCCGACGCCGACACGAGCCGCTTCATCCAGAGTTCGCTCAATGCGATATCCGACAGCTTTCTGTATGGATCGCCGGTCTATTTGCAGCTTGATTCGTTCAAACAGGTGCAAGCTTCGGTATTTCAGTTGACACGCGCACCGGGCAAAAAAGTCGTGTATCTTGGCAGCTTGCTTCTCGTATTGGGCATCTTTTCGATGTTCTACGTCCGCGAACGGCGCCTGTGGTTCTGGCTCAAGGACACGGACCACGGCACGAGCGTCGTGATGGCGATGTCCAGCGCGCGCAAGACGCTAGACTTCGAGAAGGAGTTCGTCCAGACGCGCGACGCCGTGAGCGCCGCACTGGGCGCGAAACTCGTCGAAGCAGCCGATGCCGCCCCGGTCGCTCAGGCCGCCGCATCGTCGGCAAGCTCAAAGGATTCGACCCGGTAAGATCATGGACTTGACTCAGGTTTCCCCCTCATCTTCGTCTGCTTCGCGCGCCGACAAGGCGGCTGCGAACAGCACGCCCGAACTCCCGCTCTACGACGAGCGGCCGTTCCTGAGACGGCTCGGTATCATCGACTGGCTGTTCGCGCTTGCGCTCGTCGGGGGCGCCGGGTTCGCGCTGTCGCGCTATTACCCGTTCATGAACTACTACGACAAACTGGTGCTGGTGTGCTCGGTGCCGGTTTTCGTCGTGCTCGGCTGGCGCTGGAAACCCGTGCGTCCGCTGATGGTGGGGATCGCCGCGCTGTCGCTGCTCGCGATCCAGATCTACCACGGCGACCTGAGCCGCGCTGACAACGCATTTTTCCTCAAGTATTTCCTGTCGAGCCAGTCCGCGATCCTGTGGATGAGCGCGCTGTTCGTGTTCGCGACCGTGTTCTATTGGATCGCGCTGCTGTCGCGCTCACCGACCGGCGCGGCGATCGGATCGAAGATGACGTGGGCGGCGGTGCTGATGGGCTTCGTCGGCATGATGGTGCGCTGGTACGAGTCGTACCTGATCGGCGCGGACGTCGGCCATATTCCGATCTCGAACCTTTATGAAGTGTTCGTGCTGTTCAGCCTGATCACCGCGCTGTTCTACCTGTATTACGAGCAGCATTACAACACGCGCGCGCTCGGCGCGTTCGTGCTGCTCGTGATCAGCGCAGCCGTCGGCTTCCTGATGTGGTACTCGGTCTCACGAGACGCGCAGCAGATCCAGCCGCTCGTACCAGCGCTGCAAAGCTGGTGGATGAAGATTCACGTGCCGGCGAATTTCATCGGCTATGGCAGCTTCGCGCTGTCGGCGATGGTCGGCGTCGCGTATCTGGCAAAGGAGCGCGGTGTGCTGGCCGATCGCCTGCCGGCGCTCGACGTGCTCGACGACGTGATGTACAAGTCGATCGCGGTCGGCTTCGCATTCTTCACGATCGCGACGATTCTCGGCGCGCTGTGGGCGGCCGAGGCATGGGGCGGCTATTGGAGCTGGGACCCGAAGGAGACGTGGGCGCTGATCGTCTGGCTGAACTACGCGGCCTGGCTGCACATGCGTTTGATGAAGGGCCTGCGCGGCGCGGTCGCCGCATGGTGGGCGCTGACCGGTCTGCTCGTCACGACCTTCGCGTTCCTCGGGGTGAACATGTTCCTGTCGGGACTGCATAGCTACGGCAAGCTGTAAGATCCGCCGCGCTGAACCGACTAAGAACCGCCGTGTGCATTGCACCGGCGGTTTTTTTGTGTGCGATGGAATATTCATTACCTCGCGGTGTTTGCTGATTGAGTACCTCAGGATGACAGACGCCCCCAAACGGGCGATGATCAACATGGCTCTGAAACGCGCACGACGCGGCGGGCCGGCAAGGAGCAGCACGATGTGGATCAAGCGAAGCGACAGAATCCAACTGATCGGCGATGACATCGCGCGCAGCGAAATCACGCCCCGGCACGTGTTCGAGAACCGCCGACGCATCCTCCAGGCGGCGGGCGCCGTGGCGCTCGGCAGTCTGATCGGCGTGAGCGGCGAAGCGCTCGCGACGTACGCGTCGCCCGATCCGAAGGCACAGAAGCTCGCGGCGAAAACCAACACCAGGTTCGTCGCGCTCGACAAGATCACGCCGTACAAGGACATCACCAACTACAACAATTTCTACGAGTTCGGCACCGGCAAATCCGACCCCGCGCAAAACGCCAGCACGTTGCGGCCGCGTCCGTGGAAGGTGAGCGTCGAGGGCGAGATCAAGAATCCGAAGGTATACGACATCGACGACCTGCTGAAGCTCGCGCCGCTCGAGGAACGTGTGTACCGGCATCGCTGCGTCGAAGGTTGGTCGATCGTGGTGCCGTGGATCGGTGTCTCGCTTTCCGAGCTGATCAAACGCGTCGAGCCGACCGGCAACGCGAAGTACGTGCAGTTCATCACGCTCGCCGATCCGTCGCAGATGCCCGGACTGTCGGCGCCCATACTCGATTGGCCCTACTCCGAAGGCCTGCGGATGGACGAAGCGATGCATCCGCTGACGCTGCTGACGATGGGCCTCTACGGCCAGGTGCTGCCGAATCAGAACGGCGCGCCGGTGCGCGTCGTGGTGCCGTGGAAGTACGGTTTCAAGAGCGCGAAATCGCTCGTGAAAATCCGCTTCGTCGAGAAGCAGCCGCCGACGAGCTGGAACACGTACGCGTCGAACGAATACGGGTTCTATTCGAACGTGAATCCGAATGTCGATCATCCGCGCTGGAGCCAGGCCACTGAACGGCGCATCGGGGAGGACGGCTTTTTCACGCCCAAACGCAAGACGCTGATGTTCAACGGTTACGGCGATCAGGTCGCTTCGCTCTATCAGGGCATGGACCTGAAGAAGAACTTCTGAGGCGCACGCGATGGCTTCCGATACGCAATCTCTCAGCCGGACCGAGCCGGCGTCACCGCGCGCGACCTCGCCCTCGACGTCGGCGGCGAGGCCGCGTCCCACTGGCGGGGCGCGCTGGGTGGTACCGGCGAAAGTCGGGGTCTTCATTGCGGCGCTGTACCCGCTCGCGCGCCTCGTCCTGTTCGGCATGACCGACCGGCTCGGCGCGAATCCGATCGAGTTCGTTACACGCTCGACGGGCCTGTGGACGCTCGTGTTCCTGTGCATCACGCTTACCGTAACGCCGTTGCGCCGTTTGACCGGTGTCGCCGCGTTGGTGCGGTTCCGGCGCATGCTCGGGCTCTACACGTTCTTCTATGCAACGCTGCACTTCACCACGTACCTGTGGTTCGACAAGTGGTTCGATGTCGCCGAGATTGCGAAGGACATCGGCAAGCGGCCGTTCGTCACCGTGGGCTTCGCCGCGTTCGTGCTGCTGATCGCGCTCGCGGTTACGTCGCCGCGCGCGATGGTGCGCAAGCTCGGGCGTCGCTGGCAGACGCTGCATCGCGCGATCTACGTGATCGGCACGCTCGCGATTCTGCATTTCTGGTGGATGAAGGCGGGCAAGCACGATCTGCTGCTGCCGAAGATTTACGGCACGGTGATGATCGCGCTGCTGGGATGGCGACTGGTGGTATGGATACGCGAGCGGAACACGGGAGTGCGCCGCCGATGACGCTGAGGCACCCCCACGTCACGCTGCCGCCGCAAAGAAAAATGGCGATGCCACCTTGGCATCGCCATTTTCATTTCTGCGTCCGACCGTGGGGTCTGTCGCTGGTGCTGACGTTTACGCCGGAAGAATCGTTTCACCCGCAAACAGCTGTTTGACGTCCTCGCGCGCGCGAACCACATAGGCTTGTGTACCATCCACCATCACCTCGGCGGCGCGCGCACGGGTGTTGTAATTCGAGCTCATCACAAAGCCGTACGCGCCGGCCGAGCGAATCGCGAGCAGATCCCCGGGTTCGACCGCGAGCAGCCGTTCGCGGCCGAGCCAGTCGCCGCTTTCGCAGACCGGGCCGACCACGTCGTATACGTGCGCGGGCACGTCGCGCTTCACGACCGGCTCGATGGCGTGATACGCGTCGTACATCGCGGGGCGCGCGAGATCGGTCATCGCTGCGTCGACGATCGCGAAGTTCTTGTCCTCGCCCGGCTTCAGAAACTCGAGACGCGTGAGCAGCACGCCCGCATTGCCGACCAGCGAGCGACCCGGCTCGAAATAGACTTCGCGGTGAGCGTGGCCGCGCGCTTCGATACGATCGAGCACCGTGCGCACGAACTCGCCAATTTCCGGCGGCGTTTCGTCGTCGTAGGTGATGCCGAGACCGCCACCGACGTCGATATGGCGAATCGTCACGCCGTCCTGCTCGATCTGCTCGACGAGTTCCAGCACCTTGTCGATCGCGTCGAGATAGGGCGCGACTTCGGTGATCTGCGAGCCGATATGGCAGTCGATGCCGACCACCTCGAGATTCGCCATTGCCGCAGCCGCCTGATAGGTGGCGCGTGCGTCTTCGAACGCGACGCCGAACTTGTTCGTCTTCAGGCCGGTGGAAATGTACGGATGGGTTTTCGCGTCGACGTCGGGATTGACGCGCAGCGATACCGGCGCCTTCTTGCCCATCTCGCCGGCTACCGCATTGAGGCGATCGAGTTCGGGAATCGATTCGACGTTGAAGCACTTGACGCCCGCCGCGAGCGCGTCGCGCATTTCGCTCGCCTGCTTGCCGACGCCAGAAAACACGGTGTTTTCCGCTTTGCCGCCGGCCGCGAGCACGCGTGCGAGTTCGCCGCCCGACACGATATCGAAGCCCGCGCCGAGGCGCGCGAACACGTTCAGCACCGCGAGATTGCTGTTGGCCTTGACGGCCACATGCACGCTCGCGCGACGCCCGGTGCAGGCACCCGCATAGGCGTTCCAGGCAGCGGTAAGTGCGGCGCGCGAATAGACGTACAACGGCGTGCCGAACTGCTCGGCGAGAGAAACGGCGGACACGCCTTCGGCGTGCAATACGCCGTCGACGTAGTCAAATGCGGATCGAGTCATGCGAGAGTCTTATTGAACGGACGGGACGGCAGAGGCGGGCAGCGGCACTGCGGGAGCCGATGCCGCCGAAGCAGGCGGTGTCGCGAGGTGGTCTTCGGGGGCAAGCGTGAGCGGCGTGCCCGAGGTGTCCGGGATCGAGCCTTTGTCGGCCGTGTTGCCGCTAACCGGTTGGGTCTGATCGGTCGACGGCGTTTGCGTGCGATGAGCCGGCGGGGCAGGCAGCGGCGGTACGGTGGGCAGATAGAGCGAGCCGCGTTGGCCGCAGCCGGTAAGCGCACAACCTGCGAGAATGACTAAAACCGATACAATCGCGCGGCCGGGCGCTGCCGCGCGCATCCGAGTTACGACTCGCATGACTGTCCCTGAATGAATAATCGATGGAGTTTAGCATGTCCGATAGTGATTACCTGACCCGTGCGGAAGCCGTGCTGGCCGCCATCGAGAGCGCGCTCGACGACATCGGCGCCGACATCGAGCTCGAGCGCAGCGGCAACGTCCTGACGCTCGAATTCGAGAATCGCTCGAAGATCATCGTCAACCTTCAGCCGCCAATGAGCGAGATCTGGATCGCGGCGAAGGCCGGCGGGTTCCACTTCCGTTTCGTCGATGGTGAATGGCGCGACACGCGCAGCGGCTCGGAGTTTTTCGCGGCGTTGTCGGAGTATGCGACGCAGCAGGCAGGGGAGCCGGTGCGGATTACCGCGCAATAAGCTCGAAGCGCTCTCAAAACAGGACCGCCGCGTATCGAACCCGGCGGTTTTTCTTTGCCGACGGCACGTCGGCGCGGCCTCAGTGTCCGCGGAACAGATTCATGATGTCCTGCTTCTCCTGCTCGCCGACCTGCTCCGGCGCGGCCGCGGTTGCCGCGCTCGCCTCGGCATCGAGCGTCGCCTGACTGACGCCGACCGTCGCGATGAACCCGTGCCCCGGCGTGAAGTCGTCGAAATAAAGTTCCGAACCGATTTCGGTGACGTTGTCGGGGCGCGCCATCTTGTACTCGGGCACGCCTTTCAGCGCGTGTCCCATGTAATCGATCCACACCGGCAGCGCGAGGCCGCCGCCGGTTTCCTTGTCGCCGAGACTGCGCGGGTTGTCGTAGCCGATCCACGCGATCGCGGTCAGCGTGTGCTGATAGCCGGCGAACCACGCATCGCGCGAATCGTTGGTCGTGCCAGTCTTGCCGGCGAGATCGGTGCGCTTGAGCACGTTGCTCTTTGCGCCGGTGCCGTGCTGCGCGACGCTTTGCAGCAGGCTGTTCATCACGTAGGCATTGCGCGGCGCTATCGCGAACGGTGCGCTTTGCCCGGCCACGAGCGGCTGCGCGTGCGCGACGACGATGCCGCGCTGATCGGTGACCTCGGCGATCAGATAAGGATTGATCCGGTAGCCGCCGTTCGCGAACACCGAGAACGCGCCCGCCATTTGAAGCGGCGTCACGAGGCCCGCGCCGAGCGCCATCGGCAGATAGGCGGGATGTCGGTCCGCGTCGAAGCCGAAGCGAGTGATGTATTGCTGTGCATACTTCGGGCCGATGTGGTTCAGGATGCGGATCGACACGAGATTCTTCGACTTCTGCAAAGCGGTGCGCATCGTCATCGGACCATCGAAGCCGCCGCCGTAGTTTTTCGGCTCCCACGCCTGGCCGCCGGTTTCGGCGGCGCTGAAAAAGAGCGGCGCGTCGTTGATGACCGTGGCGGGCCCAAGGCCCTTTTCGAGCGACGCCGAATAGATGAACGGCTTGAAGCTCGAGCCCGGCTGACGCCACGCCTGCGTCACGTGATTGAACTTGTTCTTGTTGAAGTCGAAGCCGCCGACCAGCGAGCGGATCGCGCCGTCCTGCGGCACCAGCGAGATAAACGCGCCTTCCACCTGCGGCAATTGCGTAATCGACCAGTCGCCGCCGCCGTCCTTCACGAGCCGCACGATCGCGCCGGGCCGGATGCGCTGATTCGGCTGTGCACGCGGGCCGAGCGCGAATTGCGCATAACGCAGGCCGTCGCCCTCGATCGTCGCGACATTGCCGTCAATGAACATCGCCTGCACCTGCTTCGGGCTCGCCGCCGTGACGACGGCCGCGATGATTTCGCCGTTGTCGGGATGCTCGAGCAGCGCGTCGTCGATGGCCTGCTCGCGCTCGTTGGCGTCGACGGGCAGATCGATGAACGCCTCCGGGCCGCGATAGCCGTGGCGGCGCTCGTAGTCCATCAGGCCCTTGCGCAGCGCGTGATAGGCGACGTCCTGATCGGCCGAATCGATCGTGGTCACGACGTTCAGGCCGCGCGTGTAGGCCTCTTCGCGATACTGCGCGTACATCATCTGCCGCACCATTTCCGCGACGTACTCCGCGTGCACGCTGTACTCCTTGCCCAAGCCCTTCACGACGAGCCGCTGGCGGCTCGCCTCGTCGTACTGCTCCTGGGTGATGTAGCGCAACTCGTACATGCGCTGCAGGATGTACTCCTGACGCACCTTCGCGCGCTTCGGATTGACGATCGGGTTATACGCGGACGGCGCCTTCGGCAAACCGGCGAGCATTGCCGATTCGGCGAGCGTCAGGTCCTTCAGATCCTTGCCGAAGTACACGCGCGCCGCGCTCGCGAAACCGTACGCGCGCTGACCGAGATAGATCTGGTTCATGTACACCTCGAGAATCTGATCTTTGGTCAGCTTCGACTCGATCTTGTACGCGAGCAGCATCTCGTAGATCTTGCGCGTGTAGGTCTTTTCGCTGGAGAGAAAGAAGTTGCGCGCGACCTGCATCGTGATCGTGCTCGCGCCTTGCGTCGCATGGCCATTGGTCAGCGCGACGAAGCCGGCCCGCGCGATGCCGGTCAGATCGACGCCACCGTGTTCATAGAAGCGCGCGTCCTCGATCGCGAGGATCGCTTTCTTCAGGCTGTCGGGCACGTCCTGGATGTGCACGATGTCGCGCCGCTCCTCGCCGAATTCGCCGATCAGCACGTGATCGGCCGTGTAGATGCGCAGCGGCACCTTCGGCTGGTAGTCGGTCAGCGCGTCGAGCGACGGCAGGTTCGGTGTCGCGACGACGAGCGCATAGCCGAGCAGCAGCGCCACGCACACGACACCTGCCACGATCAAGCCGAAAAAGCCGAGGATCAGCTTCTGCCACAACGGGCGCTTGCGCTTTTTGGGCGCGGGCGGCGGGGACGTAGGAGACGTGGATTGCATAGGAGTACCGGAAAAACAGTCCCGCGATTATAGCCGCCTGACGTTGTTGCTTTCGACTTGCTTACGGGCGGCGTGCGATCGACATGCGCCGGGCGCATGACGCAAAACGGGCACCGGACAGGCGCGGGAATGAGTTCGCTGCAGTCCCCACTGTAGTCGCTTTGATGGCGACCGGGGCGGCTTCGCGTGCGCGTTAGCCGTTCGGCCGAATGTCGTTAGGACGTGCGTCTGCCGACAATGATCCTTCATCACTCGCGTTCGAATGGTTCGTCGCGTGAGTCAGAGGGAGGGCGTGATGGCCTATAAAAACTCGTGGTTTCAGGCAGTGCGGGAGGGCCGGCAGAGTTTCGCCGCCGGCATCGACGTTGGTTCGCGAAACGTGCGTCTGGTTGTGTTGAGCCAACGCTCGCGCACACGGGGCGCGCTACATATCGAGTATGCGCGTACCGTGCCGCTCGCGGCCGGCGCAATGGCGGGCGCCGAGATAGTCGACCGTCAGGCCGTCGCGCGAGCGCTGCGCGATGCGTTCGCCGATTTGCCGCGCGAATGCGCGATGCACGCGCTGCGCTGCGCGATGGCGGTGCCCGCGTCGGCCACGCTGACGACGACGGTGCCGCTGGCGCGGCTCGCCGCCCAAAGCGACTGTGAGGAGGACGGCGGCGTTGCATTGGCCGGACTCGCGCCAGCCGTGATGAGCGAGGCGGAGCGCATCGCCGGACTCGAGCGTCATGCGCTCGCGGTCGACTGGTACGTCGATGAGATACCGGGGCCAGTGCGCTCGGTGAAGATCGCCGCGACCGCACGTCAGCATCTCGAAGCGCGCATCGAATGCGCGGCGACCGCGGGCATTTCTCTCTCCGCGATCGATGGCGAGCCGCATGCGGCACTGCGCGCGATGCGCTACGCGGCGAGCCGTGAACTCGATCCGAACGAGCCGTACGCGGCAGTGTGGGTCGGCTCCGACGGCGTGTACGGCTGGCGCGTCGTCGATGGCGCGAACGCCAACACAGTGCGATATCCCGCGCCCGAGCATGCGGATCTCGCCGACGCGTTGCGCGACCTCGCGCATGGTCCGGCGGTCGACTGCGCGCTGATCGGCGGTGAACTCGATCTGCTCGACGGCGTCGGCTTTTCGCTCGCCGATGTCGGCGACGCGCTCGGCTGCTCGGTGCTGCCGTTCGAATGCGCGCTGCTTGGCAGTCATGCACGGCCGCTCGACGACGCGTTGCTGCACGAGCCGGCCGGCGCGGTCGCTTTCGGGCTTGCGTTGCGCGGGATGCTGGAATGATCGGCGGTCTGTCGTTTTCGTCCGGCGCGACTGCGGATTCCGATCGGCGTGATCCGCGCGCCGCTGTGCCGTGGCTCGGCGGCTTCAATCTGCTGCCGTACCGTCAACGCAATGCGCGTCTTGCGCGGCGCCGCTGTATGCGTGACTGGGCTGTCGCGGCTTGCGTCGGCGCCGCGGGCGTGCTGCTGGTCGCCGGCTGGCAGAGTTTTGCCGCAGCGCGGCTCGATGCGCGGCTCGATGCGCGGCGCGAGTCGGCCAACGAGGCGCTGACGCGGCTCGCCGCGCCGCTCGAAGAGCACGCGAGGCTGTTGCGGGCCGAGGAGGAGCGGCGCAAAGCTGCGGCGCGCGCTGCGAGCCTTGCCACGCCGCTCGTGCGTCTGCGCGATCTGCTCGACGCGCTGAGCTTCGAGCCCGGTGGCAACGTCGTGTTGCGTCAGTTGCGCCAGCGCGAGCACGAGACCGAGGTGCTGGCGACTTCGAGCAGCCATATCGCTTCGGCTGAGTGGCTCAAGCGCCTTGGCTCGATCCACGGCGTGCAGGGCGCGGAGATGCGCGATCTGCATCGGCCGGCGGGGAAGAGCGGCACGTCGTCAGGACAGGCGATTGGCGGACCGGTGGAGTTCGATGCGCGTCTGCGCTGGGGCGATCCACCGCCGAAAGCGACACGCGCGTTGAAGGCGGCACAAACGGGAGGTGCACGATGAGCACGACCTTTTTCGAGCCAAGCGGTGCGGCGCACGTGTCCGCCGGTTTTTCACAGTGGCTCAAGCGGGCGCGTGTGCCGCTCGAGGCGTGGAGCGCGCGTCGTCGCCGGTTCGTTGCGGCGACGCTTGCCGCGCTCGTATTCGGCTTCGGCGCCTACGGCTGGAGCGCGGCCGATCTCGCCGGGCTGGCCGCGAGCCGCGGGGCGCTCGCGGCTAGTACGCAGCGCCTCGCGGATGCGCGGCGCGCGCTCGCGCAACTGCCGTTGCTGCGCCGTGCGGCTACGGCGTTGCCTGCCACGGCGCCGACTTCCGTGCCGTGGAGTTCCGCCGACGACGTGCGCATCGTCTCCGAGCTGGCCACGCAAAGCAGTGTCGCGTTGCTCGCGGTGGAACCAGGCGCGGCGAGCGGTGAGGGCGTCGAGCGGATGCGCGCGATTCAGCTCACGGCGCGCACGGACTTCGTTCACCTGATGGCGTTCTTCCAGGGACTTGCGCAACTGCCGGTGCTGATCGTTCCCATCGACGTGACCATCAAGCAGGACGGCAAAGGGCTCGCTGTTGCCGCGACGCTGCACGTATACGACGCGCTGCGGCCGGCGTTCGCGACGGACGCCGCAAGCGCCGGCGAAGCGGATGATGACGAGGACCTCATATTCTTCGATCCGTTTGCGCGGTCGCAGATCGTCGTGAGCGGTGAGGCGGGTGACACTGCGCAGTTGCGCCTCGTCGGTTTGCTGCGAGATCGCAGCCGCGGGCTCGCGTTGCTCGATACGCCGGACGGCACGACGACGGTCAAGGCAGGGCAGCAACTGGGCGTCGAGCGGGTCACGCAGCTCGATGCGCTCGGCATCACGCTCACGAACGGCGGGGCGACGCGCACGCTGACGCTCACGGAGGCCTCATGATGCGCGCGTTCAAGCGACGGAGCGCGGCGGCGTTGGGTGCCGGACGCGCACTTCCCAGCAGGTTCGGGCTGTGTTGGGGGCTCTACGTCGGTGCGACGCTCGGCGCCGGCATCGCGCAGGCATCGACGCCGCCGCCGCTGCCGACCTACGCCGCGCTCAATGATCCGGCCGCGTCGGCCGATACGAGCGACGGAACAGCGCCTTTACCACGCGGCAGCATCGGCGAAGCGGTGAATCCGTTCGGTGAGCCTTCCGCACAAAACGCGGGCCAGGACTCGGACGCTCAGCTGGCGGCTCCGCCTTCAGCAATAGCCTCCGACGCTTTCCCAGATGGCGTCACCGCCGGCCCGATAGCGCCGCCGCCGCCGAAACCGCGTGCCGCCCCGGCTCGCGAGGATCCGCCCGGTGCGCCCAGTCTCGAAGGGCCGCCGGTCCCGCTGCCGCCGCCGCTGCGCCTCGCCAATACGGCGGGCAGTGACGATTCTGGCCTTCCTGCGGGCAATCAGCCGATTTCGCTGAATTTCCAGCGCGCGGAGCTCGGCGCGGTCCTCAAAGCCTTCGCCGAATTCACTGGCCTGAACATCGTCGCGAGCGACAAAGTGCGCGGCGCCGTATCGCTCCGGTTCGACAAGGTGCCGTGGCGTACTGCGTTCGATACGCTGCTCGACGTCAACAATCTGGCGATGGAGCGCCACGGCAACGTCATCTGGGTCGCGCCGGCCGCTGAACTCGCCGCGCGCGAACGCCAGCGCTTCGAAGCCCATGCGCGCGCCGCGGACCTTGAGCCGCTCGCGAGCCGCACGTTCGAGCTCCACTACGCGCACGCCGAGGACGTGCGCCGTCTGCTCACCGGCGCCGGCACGCAGCGCGTGCTGTCCAAACGCGGCGCAGTCACCGCCGATCCTCGCACCAATCTGCTGTTCGTCACCGATCTTGCGGGGCGGCTCGAGCAGATCGCGGCGTTGATCGCCTCCGTCGACCGGCCGACCCGCCAGGTGCTGATCGAGGCGCAGATCGTCGAAGGCGACCATGGCTTTTCGCGCAATCTCGGGGTGCGGTTGTCGCTCGCCGGGACGAGCGCGGAGGGGAATTCGAGAGGGCTGAGCGGCGGCGCGGAAGGTACCGTGTACGATTTGTCGGCCCGCCCGATCTCCGGTTTCGATGCCGCAACCGCTGGCCTCACGCTATTCGCGGCGCACGCAACACGGCTGCTGAACATCGAACTCTCGGCGCTCGAATCCGAGGGGCATGGGAAAATCGTGTCGAGCCCGCGAGTCGTCACCGCGGACCGCATGAAGGCGATCGTCGAGCAGGGCACCGAGCTGCCGTATCAGGCCAAGGTCGGGCAGGGCATATCTGGCGTGCAGTTTCGTCGCGCGACGCTCAAATTGGAGGTCGAGCCGCAGATCATGCCGGATGGCCGCGTGGTGCTCGATCTCGACGTCGCGAAGGACAGCGTTGGCGCGCAGACCGACGCCGGGCCCGCGATCAACACCAAGCATGTGCAAACGCGCGTCGAAGTCGAGGATGGTGGTACGGTGTCGATCGGCGGAATTTACGAGACCGGCGACCGGGACGACGTCGAGAGGGTGCCCATCCTCGGCAAAATTCCGATTCTGGGGGCGTTGTTCCGCAATCGGACCCATAGCGACACGCGCAGCGAACTGGCGATTTTCATTACGCCGCGGGTGGTGGGGGACAAATAGGGCACATAGGAGCAGCGCGCGCCGTCGTCCGCCGGCGGCGCGCAGGCTCGACAAGGCAGCCGCTTTGCCAGTAAGCTGCGGCACGAACTACACCGGATTAGCCAGAGGACACCGTTGCAAGCGCGGGACGCACACGCCAATGTATTTTTCGTAGGGCTCATGGGGGCAGGAAAAACCACTGTGGGTCGGGCGGTTGCGCGCCTTCTCGAGCGCCCGTTCTTCGATTCCGACCATGAAATCGAGGTGCGCACGGGCGCGCGCATTCCGGTGATCTTCGAGCTGGAGGGGGAAGCGGGCTTTCGCGATCGCGAAGCGAGCGTCATCGCCGAGCTGACCCAGCGCGACAACATTGTGCTTGCGACCGGTGGCGGCGCGGTGTTGCGCCCGGAAAACCGCGAAGCGCTGAAAAGCCGAGGTCTCGTGATCTATCTGCGCGCCAATCCGCACGATCTTTGGCTGCGCACCCGGCGCGACAAGAATCGCCCGCTGCTGCAGACGGAAGACCCCAAGGCGCGTCTCGAAGCGCTCTATGAAGTGCGCGACCCGCTGTATCGCGAATGCGCGCATTTCGTGATTGAAACCGGCCGGCCCTCGGTCAACGGACTCGTCAACATGGTTCTGATGCAGCTCGAGATGGCCGGCGTCGCCAAACATCCTGCGTCATAATGGACCGTATGATTACCGTCAACGTCGAATTGGGCGAGCGTGCCTATCCCATCCATATCGGTGCTGATCTGATCGGCCACACCGAGTTGTTCGCACCGCATATCGCCGGCAACTCCGTCACGATCGTCACCAACACCACCGTCGATCCGCTCTACGGCGACAAGCTGCGCGCCGCCCTCGCGCCGCTGAACAAGCAGGTGTCCACGGTCGTTCTGCCAGATGGCGAAGCGCACAAGAATCTGCAGACGCTGAACCTGATCTTCGACGCGCTGCTCGGCTCGCGCGCCGACCGCAAGACCACGCTGATCGCGCTCGGCGGCGGCGTGATCGGCGACATGACCGGGTTTGCCGCCGCCTGCTACATGCGCGGCGTGCCGTTCATCCAGGTGCCGACCACGTTGCTGTCGCAGGTGGATTCGTCGGTCGGGGGCAAGACCGGCATCAACCATCCGCTCGGCAAGAACATGATCGGCGCGTTCTACCAGCCGCAGGCGGTCATCGCTGACATTGGCGCGTTGCGCACGCTACCCGAGCGCGAACTCGCGGCGGGCATCGCCGAGGTCATCAAGACCGGCGCGATCGCCGACGCTGACTTTTTTGCCTGGATCGAGGCCAATATCGAGGCTTTGAACCGCTGCGACCCGGACGCGTTGGCCGAAGCAATCAAGCGTTCGTGCGAGATCAAGGCGTCCGTGGTCGCGCAGGACGAACGCGAGGGCGGTCTGCGCGCGATCCTCAACTTCGGCCACACGTTCGGCCACGCGATCGAAGCCGGGCTCGGCTACGGCGAATGGCTGCACGGCGAGGCGGTCGGCTGCGGGATGGTGATGGCGGCGGATCTGTCGGTGCGCCTCGGCCATCTCGACGAAGCATCGCGCAAGCGGCTCGTCGATGTGGTGCTGGCCGCGCATCTGCCCACGCGGGCTCCCGCGCTCGGCGCGGATCGTTATATCGAGCTGATGCAAGTCGACAAGAAGGCCGAAGCCTGTGCGATCAAGTTCATTCTGTTGAAGCGTTTCGGTGAGACGCTGATCACTCGGGCGCCCGACACCGACGTACATGCGACGCTGGCCGCTGCCGTCTAGTTCCTGCCGGCCCCGCAGCCACGCTTCTCGCACCGTCACGAGGCGCCGCCCATGTTTCGGAGAATCCGGTGACTGACAGGCGCAGCGACGATTTCCAGCATGACCCGACCGCGCGTGCAGCCGCTGGGAGGGGCGCCGCTAGCGGCACCCATAACACAGCCATCGGCGCCGAAGCCGCTGCCGCTGTCGCAATACCCGCCGTCGTCGCGCCGACCCAGCAAGCGCTCGAAGCGCATCTCGCGCCATATGCGGCACACTCGAGCCAGTCGCGCGGGCGTCGCTATGCGGAAGCCGCACCGAACGCGCGCACCGAGTTTCAGCGCGATCGCGACCGTATCGTCCACTCGACCGCATTCCGGCGGCTCGAGTACAAGACCCAGGTATTCGTCAATCACGAGGGCGACCTGTTTCGCACGCGCCTCACGCATAGCCTCGAAGTAGCGCAGATCGCACGTTCGGTCGCGCGCAATCTGCGCGTCAACGAAGATCTCGTCGAAGCGATCTCGCTCGCGCACGATCTCGGCCATACGCCGTTCGGCCATGCCGGGCAGGATGCGTTGAACGAATGCATGCGCGAGCATGGCGGCTTCGAGCACAACCTGCAAAGCCTCGCGGTGGTCGACGAACTGGAAGAGCACTACGGAGCGTTCAATGGCCTGAACCTGTGCTTCGAGACGCGCGAGGGCATCCTCAAGCATTGCTCGCGCGACAATGCGCGGCGGCTCGGCGCATTGGGCGAGCGCTTTCTCGCAGGGCGGCAGCCGTCGCTCGAAGCCCAGATCGCGAACGTCGCCGACGAAATCGCGTACAACAATCACGACGTCGACGATGGTTTGCGCTCCGGTCTCCTGTCGCTCGAGCAGCTTGCAGAGGTCGAGCTCTGGCAGACGCACTGCGAGGCGGCGCGCGGCGACTACCCGCAGATCGAAGGGCGACGGCTGATTCACGAGACGGTGCGGCGTGTGATCAATACGCTGATCGTCGATCTGATCGAGACGACGCGCGCGAATCTCGCGCGCTACGCGCCGGCGTCGCTCGACGACGTGCGCGCGGCGCCGCCGCTCGTCGCGCACAGCGATGCAATCGCCGCGCAGGCGGCGGCGCTCAAGCGCTTTCTGTTAGGAAACCTGTACCGCCACTATCGCGTGATGCGGATGGCTAACAAGGCGCGTCGCATCGTGGCCGGCCTGTTCGACGCTTTCACCGACGACCCGCGACTATTGCCGCCGGACTACCAGTCGGCCGATGCGGCGCGCCAGCCGCGTCTGATCGCGCATTACATCGCGGGGATGACCGATCGCTATGCGGTCAAGGAGTATCAGCGGCTGTTCGTCATCGACGAGAACTAGGCGCTGGCGGGCAGGCGCGGTAACGGGTTAGCGTTCAGCGGCTCAGCGCGGCCGCATCCACCGCGGCCGTCGCCACCGTGGCCAGCACCGTCAAGCCGAGCCAGCCAGCGTTACCGCGAGCGCGACGCGAGCAATGCCCCCGCCACCAGCGCAAGGCCACCGACAATCGCGATCGTCTGCCAAGGATTGTCATGTACGTAGTCATCGGCGTCGGAGATCGCGACTCCCGCGCGGTCGCGCACCGCGTCGCGAGTGTCGTTCAGCCGCTCGCGCGCGGCCTCCAGTTGTTTGCGCAGCTTGCCGCGCAAGGCCGTGGCGTCGGCCTGCGTGCCGTCGGCCAAAGTTGATTCGAGTTCCGACAGCAGGTTGCGCAACTCGACCGCGATATCTTCGGCCGCATTGCGGCTATGGCGAGCAATGCGCCGCGCGCGGCGGCTCGCGCTTGTCCAGGATTCGCCGAGGGCGTCTCGCGTATTTGGAAGTGCAGTCATGGTCGCTCCGTCGATGAGTTGAAAGGCCCCGCGCACGGTCGCGCGGACACGCTATGCCCACACGCAATATCAGGTTGCAGCGTAGTAGATGCCATCCGAACGCAACTTCGATGCCAAAGCTCGACACCGCCCGGACCGCGGCGGGCGCGGCGGCCGCGAGAAGACCGGCGTGCCGGTATCTTCCGCAGATATTGCACGTGTGCGCGCCGAATGCGAGTCAATTTTACAAACGCTCACCGCCTGACGCGGCCATCGAGACGCCAGCTAAAAGCCAAATGAAAACGCCGTCATCGATTCGATGACGGCGTTCCCCATGCCGCGAAAATTCGACTACCCTAATTCAAGCCACTCGCTTTCGCGAAGCGTTAGAAGCGGTAACCCACATTGGCGTAGGTGACGATTGGATTCAGCTTGATCTTGGTCTGCGATTGGATGTTCAGCGTGCCCACCACCGTGGTCGACGTCGAATTCAGTTTCGCGGTCGTGCTGAGCGGCAGGTAAGAAATCGACACACCGGCGAACCAGTGCTGGTCGAAGGCGTACGTGAAGCCAGCATTAAACACAGGTACCCACGAACTATCCGTCGACACACTGGTCGGACCATGCAGAACGTTGGCTTCGAAGTTGCTGTTGGTGATCTTCGCGTCGGTGAACGAGACGCGGCTCACGCCGAGTCCGAGGTACGGCCGGAACGAAGCGGTCGGCGCGTTGAAGTAGTACTTGAACAGCAGAGTCGGACTCCACTGTTTGGCCTGCCCGAGCTTGCCGAACTGTTCGAGGCTACCCGAGCCTTCCAGGTCGAAAGTAGGAGGGACGCCAATGACGAATTCGGTAGCGATGTGGTCGGTGATGAAATAACCACCGGTGAAACCGATGGTGTCGGCCGAACTCAGCGAGGCACCGGTGTTCGCTTCGGTGATGTTGGTCGGGCTGCCGCCGATGCTGGTTACGGTGAGCGGGTCGCTGCTCGATTGGGGCGCCAGATGGAACCAGCCCGTCGAGAAGAAAAAGGTGCCGGCCGATTGCGCGTGCGCTGCCGTGCTCATACAGGCAAGTACCGCCATCCCCGTTACGGCCTGTTTTAATTTCATATGTGCTCCTCCAAAAAAGGCCCGCTCATTATGACTACAACGTTTGAAACAAACCATACGCGGCGGTTAGAGTTTTCTCCCTAAGCGCCACGTGTTTTCTGGCCTGGCCGCATGGCGCCGAACCTTGCGCCCGTGCGGCTCTTCTTACCTTCGGGTATATACCAACGCGACTAATGGACACTCCAGCATGGCACGGCTTGCACGTCTTTATGTCCCCGACCAGCCGCAGCACGTCATCCTCCGCGGGCTCGACCAGCAGCCTGCTTTCGTCGACGACCAGGACTACGAGCTTTTCATCGACTGTCTGAAGGCGGCTTCCCGGGACCATCACCTCTCGATCCACGCTTACGCCTTGATGCCGGGCGCCGTGCAACTGCTCGTCACGCCCACCGAGGAGTCGAGCCTGCCCAAGGCGATGCAGGCCGTCGGGCGGCGCTACGTCGCGCACTTCAACCGCCGCTATGCGCGCCGCGGCACATTGTGGGAAGGCCGCTACCGGGCCACGGTGATCGAAGGCGAGCGCTACTTCCTGCTCGCGAGCCGGGTCGTCGAAATGTGCCCGGTCCGCGCGCAGCTCGTCGGCGCGGCCGAGGACTATCGCTGGTCGAGCTATCGTCATCACATCGGCCTTACCCTCGACAGCCTGATTACCGATCATCCCCTCTACTGGTCCCTCGGCAATACACCGTTCGAGCGGCAGCGCGCTTATCGCGAACTGTGCGAGCAGCCGCTCGACGAGCGCGAAGCGAGTCAACTTCAGCAAGCCACGTTAAAGGGCTGGGTGCTCGGCAGCGACACTTACCGCGAATGGGCGGCGCGCGCCGCGAACCGGCGTGTGTCGCCGCTACCGCGTGGCCGGCCCCGCAAGGTGCGCGAGACGCCGCATACGCAGTGAGGCGACGACGAGGCAGCGCGACCGCGCCGCCGGTGGTGTCGTTTTAAATCCGAACAAAGTGTTTGGTATCAAGGGTCTGCATGCAAACGGCATTTCCTATGCCGTTTTCTTTACTCTCCGAATGATATGGCACCAATAAAATATAGCCGCAATGCACCAATTTTGTAATTGGTGCCTGATCATCACGATTTATTTGCTATTTCCTTGATTCGTCGCGTATATTCCGATTTCCGGCGCTTTTCGACCCGCGCAGTCCTGCTGCGAGAAGAGCGCCGTCGCGGTCGCCAGGCGCACTGCGGCAAAAAAACAAACGGTTTAACGGCCTGTCCGGCCTCCTCTCAGACGGTGTCCCCATGAACGACCACCAGCAACCGATTCACCCGGTTCCCGCCGCCCAAGGTCTGTACGACCCGCAGAACGAGCACGATGCCTGCGGCGTCGGCTTCGTCGCTCACATCAAGGGCCAGAAGAGTCACGAAATCGTCCAGCAAGGCCTGAAGATTCTCGAGAATCTCGATCACCGGGGCGCCGTCGGCGCCGATCCGCTGATGGGCGACGGCGCCGGCATCCTGATCCAGATTCCGGACGGCTTCTATCGCGAAGAGATGGCGAGGCAAGGCGTGACGCTGCCGCCGGCCGGCGAATACGGCGTCGGCATGATTTTCTTGCCGAAGGAGCATGCATCGCGTATCGCCTGCGAACAGGAGCTCGAGCGCACGGTGAAGGCCGAAGGCCAGGTCGTGCTCGGCTGGCGCGACGTGCCGGTCGACCACACCATGCCGATCTCGCCGACCGTGAAGGCGAGCGAGCCGCTGATCCGCCAGATCTTCATCGGCCGCGGCAAGGACATCATGGTCACCGATGCGCTCGAGCGGAAGCTGTACATCATCCGCAAGACCGCGAGTCACCGCATCCAGGCGCTCAAGCTCAAGCACGGCAAGGAATACTTCGTGCCGTCGTGCTCGGCGCGCACCGTGGTCTACAAGGGTCTGCTGCTGGCGGGCCAGGTCGGCGTGTACTACCGCGACCTGCAGGACGAGCGCACCGTCTCGGCGCTCGCGCTCGTGCACCAGCGCTTCTCGACCAACACTTTCCCGGCGTGGGAGCTGGCTCACCCGTACCGCATGATCGCCCACAACGGCGAAATCAACACGGTGAAGGGCAACGTCAACTGGCTGAACGCGCGTACCGGCGCGATCGCCTCGCACGTGCTCGGCGACGACTTGCCGAAGCTGTGGCCGCTGATCTATCCGGGCCAATCGGATACGGCATCGTTCGACAACTGTCTCGAACTGCTCGTGATGGCCGGCTACCCGCTCGTCCACGCCATGATGATGATGATCCCGGAAGCATGGGAACAGCACACGCTGATGGACGAGAACCGCCGCGCGTTCTACGAATACCATGCCGCCATGATGGAGCCGTGGGACGGCCCCGCCGCGATCGCGTTCACCGACGGCCGTCAGATCGGCGCAACGCTCGACCGTAACGGCCTGCGTCCGGCGCGCTACATCGTCACCGACGACGACCTCGTCATCATGGCGTCGGAAGCCGGCACGCTGCAGATTCCCGAGTCGAAGATCGTCAAGAAGTGGCGCCTGCAGCCGGGCAAGATGTTCCTGATCGACATGGAGCACGGCCGCATCATCGACGACAAGGAACTGAAGGACAACCTCGCGAACGCCAAGCCGTACAAGAGCTGGATCGACGCCGTGCGCATCAAGCTCGACGAGATCGAGGCGAAGGCCGAGGACGTCGTGACGGAACGCCGCGAAGCCGCTGCCTTGCTGGATCGCCAGCAGGCGTTCGGCTACACCCAGGAAGACCTGAAGTTCCTGATGGCGCCGATGGCGCAAGCGGGCGAGGAAGCCGTCGGCTCGATGGGCAACGACTCGCCGCTCGCGGTCATGTCCAACAAGAACAAGACGCTCTACCACTACTTCAAGCAGCTGTTCGCACAGGTCACGAACCCGCCGATCGACCCGATCCGTGAAAACATGGTGATGTCGCTCGTGTCGTTCATCGGCCCGAAGCCGAACCTGCTCGACACCAACAACATCAACCCACCGATGCGTCTCGAAGTGTCGCAGCCGGTGCTCGACTTCAAGGACATCGCGAAGATCCGCGCGATCGATCAGTACACCGGCGGCAAGTTCAGCTCGTATGAACTGAACATCTGCTATCCGGTCGCCTGGGGCAAGGAAGGCATCGAAGCGCGCCTCGCGTCCCTGTGCGCGGAAGCCGTCGATGCGGTCAAGTCCGGCTACAACATGCTGATCGTCTCGGACCGCAAGACCGACCGCGACAACGTCGCGATTCCGGCCCTGCTCGCTACGGCCGCGATCCACACGCACCTCGTGCAGCAGGGTCTGCGCACGAGCACGGGTCTCGTCGTCGAAACGGGTTCGGCGCGTGAAACGCACCACTTCGCGCTGCTCGCGGGCTATGGCGCGGAAGCCGTGCATCCGTACCTCGCGATGGAAACGCTCAGCCAGCTCGCTGCCGGCCTGAAGGGCGACCTGTCGGCGGAGAAGGCGGTCTACAACTTCACCAAGGCAGTCGGCAAGGGCCTGCAAAAGGTCATGTCGAAGATGGGCATTTCGACCTACATGTCGTACACCGGCGCGCAGATTTTCGAAGCGGTCGGTCTTGCCGAGGACCTCGTGTCGAAGTACTTCCACGGCACCTCGTCGAAGGTGGGCGGCATTGGACTTTTCGACGTCGCGGAAGAAGCGATCCGTCTGCACCGCGACGCGTTCGGCGACAACCCGGTCCTCGCGAGCATGCTCGACGCGGGCGGCGAGTACGCGTACCGCGTGCGCGGCGAAGAACACATGTGGACGCCGGATGCGATCGCCAAGCTGCAGCACTCGGCGCGCAGCAACTCGTACCAGACGTACAAGGAATACGCGCATCTGATCAACGATCAGACCAAGCGCCACATGACCTTCCGCGGCCTGTTCGAGTTCAAGTTCGATCCGACCAAGGCGATCCCGCTCGACGAAGTCGAACCGGCGAAGGAAATCGTCAAGCGTTTCGCAACCGGCGCGATGTCGATGGGCTCGATCAGCACCGAAGCGCACGCCACGCTCGCCGTCGCGATGAACCGCATCGGCGGCAAGTCGAACACCGGTGAAGGGGGCGAAGACGCGAACCGTTATCGCAACGAGCTGCGCGGCATTCCGATCAGGAACGGCGACACGATGAAGTCCGTGATCGGCGACGAAGTGATCGTCGACATTCCGCTCAAGGAAGGCGATTCCCTGCGTTCGCGCATCAAGCAGGTCGCGTCGGGCCGCTTCGGCGTGACGGCGGAGTACCTCGCGTCCGCGGACCAGATCCAGATCAAGATGGCGCAGGGCGCGAAGCCGGGCGAAGGCGGTCAGCTGCCGGGCCACAAGGTCTCGGACTACATCGGCAAGCTGCGTTACTCGGTGCCGGGCGTCGGCCTCATCTCGCCGCCGCCGCACCACGACATTTACTCGATCGAAGACCTGGCGCAGCTGATTCACGATCTGAAGAACGTGAACCCGTCGTCGAGCATCTCGGTGAAGCTCGTGTCGGAGTCGGGCGTCGGTACGGTTGCCGCGGGCGTCGCGAAGGCGAAGGCCGATCACGTCGTGATCGCCGGTCATGACGGTGGCACGGGTGCGTCGCCGCTGTCGTCGATCAAGCATGCGGGCACCCCTTGGGAACTGGGTCTTGCCGAAACGCAGCAGACACTCGTGCTGAACCGGCTGCGCGGCCGTATCCGCGTGCAGGCCGACGGCCAGATGAAGACCGGCCGCGACGTCGTGATCGGCGCGCTGCTCGGCGCGGACGAGTTCGGCTTCGCGACGGCGCCGCTCGTCGTCGAAGGCTGCATCATGATGCGCAAGTGCCATCTGAACACGTGTCCGGTCGGCGTTGCGACACAAGATCCGGTACTGCGCGCGAAGTTCAAGGGCCAGCCGGAACATGTCGTGAACTTCTTCTTCTTCGTTGCGGAAGAAGCGCGCGAAATCATGGCGCAACTCGGTATCCGCAAGTTCGACGACCTGATCGGCCGCGCGGAACTGCTCGACACGAAGAAGGGCATCGAGCACTGGAAGGCGAAGGGTCTCGACTTCTCGCGCGTGTTCTATCAGCCGCAAGTGCCGGCCGAAGTCGCGCGCAAGCACGTCGAGGAGCAGGATCACGGCCTCGACCGCGCGCTCGACCACACGCTGATCGAGAAGGCAAAGGCCGCGATCGAGAAGGGCGAGCACGTGTCGTTCATCCAGCCGGTGCGCAACGTGAACCGCACGGTCGGCGCGATGCTGTCGGGCACGATCGCGAAGAAGTACGGCCATGAAGGTCTCGCGGACGACGCGATTCACATCCAGCTCAAGGGCACCGCGGGCCAGAGCTTCGGTGCGTTCCTCGCGAAGGGCATCACGCTGGATCTGGTCGGCGACGGCAACGACTACGTCGGCAAGGGCCTGTCGGGTGGCCGCATCATCATCCGTCCGACCAACGATTTCCGCGGCAAGTCGGAAGAGAACATCATCTGCGGCAACACGGTGATGTACGGCGCGATCGAAGGTGAAGCGTTCTTCCGCGGTGTTGCGGGCGAGCGTTTCTGCGTGCGTAACTCGGGCGCGACGGCGGTTGTCGAAGGTACGGGCGATCACGGTTGCGAATACATGACGGGCGGCACGGTGGTCGTGCTCGGCGAGACGGGCCGTAATTTCGCGGCCGGCATGTCGGGCGGCATCGCATACGTATTCGATCCGGACGGCACGTTCGCGAGCAAGTGCAACAAGTCGATGGTCGCGCTCGACCCGGTGTTGCAACAGGCCGAGCAGGAGCGCACGGTCGACAAGGGCGTGTGGCATCACGGCACGACCGATGAAGCGCTGCTCAAGGGGCTCATCGAGCGTCACTTCCAGTTCACGGGCTCGCCGCGTGCGAAGGCGCTGCTCGAAAACTGGGACGCGGCGCGCCGTCAGTTCGTGAAGGTGTTCCCGACCGAATACAAGCGCGCGCTCGGCGAACTCGCCGCGAAGAAGGCGAGTAGCGAAGTGCTCGCCGCCTGAGCTGCCTTCACGGAAGTCACATTCAGACGTACCCGCCGCGTTCCGATCAGTCGGCGCGCGGCGGGTCCAAATTACCCCTAGATACAGATAGAGAAGAGAACCACATGGGCAAGGCAACCGGTTTTCTCGAGTTCGAACGTCGCCACGAGACGTACGAGGCTCCGCTCACGCGCGTGAAGCACTACAAGGAGTTCGTCGCGGCACTGAGCGACGACGAAGCGAAGATTCAAGGCGCACGTTGCATGGACTGCGGCATCCCGTTCTGCAACAACGGCTGCCCGGTCAACAACATCATCCCGGACTTCAATGACCTGGTGTTCCGTCAGGACTGGAAGAACGCGATCGAAGTGCTGCATTCGACCAACAATTTCCCCGAGTTCACGGGCCGCATCTGCCCGGCGCCGTGCGAAGCGGCGTGCACGCTCGGCATCAACGACGACCCGGTCGGCATCAAGTCGATCGAGCACGCGATCATTGACAAAGCCTGGGCCGAAGGCTGGGTCGCGCCGCAAACGCCGAAGCACAAGACCGGCAAGAAGATTGCCGTGGTCGGCTCGGGCCCCGCGGGTCTCGCGGCCGCGCAGCAACTCGCGCGCGCCGGTCACGACGTGACCGTATTCGAGAAGAACGACCGGATCGGCGGCCTGCTGCGCTACGGCATTCCCGACTTCAAGCTGGAGAAGTGGCAGATCGACCGCCGTATGCGCCAGATGGAAGCCGAAGGCGTGACGTTCCGCACCAACGTGTTCATCGGCAAGCCGGACTCGTTGCCCGCGTACATCGGCAACACCGCGAAGGAAACCATCACGCCGGCCGAGCTGAACGAGCAGTTCGACGCGGTCGTGATCGCCGGTGGTTCGGAAACGCCGCGCGATCTGCCGGTGCCCGGCCGCGAACTCGAAGGCGTGTACTACGCGATGGAATTCCTGCCGCAGCAGAACAAGGTCAACGCCGGCGACAAGGTGCCGAACCAGATCGTCGCGAAGGGCAAGCACGTGGTCGTGATCGGCGGTGGTGACACCGGTTCCGACTGCGTGGGCACGTCGAACCGTCACGGCGCGAAGAGCGTCACGCAGTTCGAACTGCTGCCGCAGCCGCCGGAAGAAGAGAACAAGCCGCTCGTGTGGCCGTATTGGCCGATCAAGCTGCGCACGTCCTCGTCGCACGAAGAAGGCTGCGAGCGCGATTGGGCGGTCGCGACCAAGCGCCTCGAAGGCAAGAACGGCAAGGTCGAGAAGCTGATCGCCGCGCGCGTCGAATGGAAGGACGGCAAGATGGTCGAAGTGCCGAACTCCGAATTCGAAATGAAGGCCGACCTCGTGCTGCTCGCGATGGGCTTTACGCAGCCGGTGTCGCCGGTGCTCGAAGCGTTCGGCGTCGACAAGGATGCGCGCGGCAACGTGCGCGCCGCGACCGAAGGCGAGAAGGCGTACTACACGTCGGTGGACAAGGTGTTCACGGCGGGCGACATGCGCCGTGGGCAGTCGCTGGTCGTGTGGGCGATCCGCGAGGGCCGTCAGTGCGCGCGTTCGGTCGATGCGTTCCTGATGGGTCATTCGGAACTGCCGCGTTGAGCGTCTTCAGCCGGTGTGTGCGAGGTTGTTTTAGACCTTGCACGCCGGCCACGGTTTGCAGGAGGACGTGGAGACGACAAGGCGCCCCATGAAGGGCGTCGGCAGCGGTAAAACGATGCAGTGAAAAAAGAGACCGGGCTCGCCTGAAAGGGGGAGCCCGGTTTTCTTTTGCGTGGTCGCGGGACGATTATCTCCGGCTCATTTGCGATAGCGCGCGAGCGTCAACCCATCGAGATCGATTTCCGGCTCGCGCTGCGTGATCAGATCCGCAACCACGCGCCCCGAGCCCATCGACATCGCCCAGCCCGTCGAGCCGTGCCCGAGGTTCAGCCATAAGTTGCCGAGGTTGCACGGACCGAGCAACGGCGCGCCATCGGGCGTCATCGGCCGGCGGCCGACCCAGAAGTGCGCGGAAGTCGCATTGGCCGCGTGCGGAAACCAGTCGCGCAGCACCGTGAGGAGCGTTTGCAGCGCCTGCTCGCGCAGCGTGGTCTGGCGATTGCCGAGCTCCGCCGTACCCGCGACGCGCAGGTTGTTGCCGAAGCGCGTGATCGCAGTCTTCAGCGATTCGTCCATCAGCGCCGCACGCGGCGCTTTTTCTTCGTCGATCACGGGCAGTGTCGCGGAATAGCCCTTCACCGGATAGAGCGGCACCTTGACGCCGAGCGGCGCGAGCAGCGCGGCGCTATCGACGCCGAGCGCGACGACCACTGCGTCGGCGGGTAGCGTCTGTGGACCGCGCTCGCTTTGAATATGTACACCGCGCACGGCCGCGCCCTCGACATCGAGCGACGTGACACGCGTGTCGAAGCGAAAGCTCACGCCATTGCGCTCGCAAATCGCGCGCAGCTCGCGGGTGAAGCGCGCGCAGTCACCGGCTTCGTCGTCGGGCAGATACAGGCCGGAAAACGGCGTCCGACGCGCCCAGCGCAGACCCGGCTCGATCTCCACGCATTGCGCGGCGCTGACTTCGCTATGCGTGATGCCCGTGTCACGCAGCACCGCGAGCGACGGCTGCGCGAGCTCGACGTCGTACTCGCTGCGAAATAGTTGCAGATAGCCCCGGCTGCGACCGTAGTCGAACGGATGCCGGCCGCGGAATTCATGCAGGCATGCGCGACTGTAGTACGCGATGCGCTGCATCCGCTCCTTGTTCACACGGAAGCGTTCGACGTCGCACTCGCGCAGCCAGCGTGCGATCCAGCGCCATTGAGCCGGATCGAGCGTGGGCCGGAAGATCAACGGCGAGGCGGGTTTGAAGAGATACTTGAGGATTGTCGCCGGCATGCCGGGGGCCGCCCACGGCGTCACATAGCCCGGCGCGATCACGCCGGCGTTGCCGAAACTCGTGGACAAGGCGACGTCGGGTTCGCGCTCGATCACCGTCACGTCGCAGCCTTGCTGCGACAGATAGAAAGCAGTGGCGACGCCGATCACGCCGCCGCCGAGAACGATCGTTTTCATGATTGTGAAGCTGCGGTTTCAGGCGATCTCACGCGGCGCAGCGGCTTAGCGCGGGTACTGTGCCCTTCGGGTCTCCAGGTGTACGTATTCTACGGGCGATGCGGCAGCGTGCGGCAGGCCGGGGTAAAGAAAGGCATCGGTACGTACCCTCGCGTGCTCGCGCGCCGTCGCGGCCCTATTCAAGCGGCACTGACGCGGCCCAACCGTACCTATTTTTTCTTACTAACCCCTACGATGTAACGCAAAACTTATCGGCGACCGTTAAACTGCGCGTGCGGCCCCGGCTGCCGCACCCTATCACTTTTGGACACCTGGCGCCCCCCGATGCCCATTACCGCGAAACGCCGTTCGCCTTCCCGCGCCCTTGCGAGCACGACCGTGCCTGCGCAGTGCGGCATGCTGGGCGAACCGTCGGTGCAGCGGCGGCGCTTTCTGAGGGGCTCGGCGGGTGCGGTCCTGGCGGCAGGTTTCGGCGGCACGCTGCTGTCCGCGTGCGGCGGCAGTCTCGACGCTGATCAACCGGAGACGCCGCGCCTCGCGTCGGTGAGCAATTTCCGCGATGTCGGCGGCGCGGGCTCCGGCTATCTGACCGTCGACGGCAAGCAGATGCGGCGCGGCGTGTTCTATCGGGCGAACGCGCTGACGCTGAGCGGCAAGGACGCAGCGACGCTCGACAAGCTCGGCGTCGTGTCGGTCTACGACTTGCGCACGCCTGCGGAAATCGCGCGTACCGCCGACGTACTGCCTGCCGGCGCGACATCCGCCACGCTGAACGTGCTCGGCACCAACGATTTCGTCGCACCCCCGTTCGATACAGCCGCCGACGCCGTCGCATTCATGCAAGCGCAGGCGCGCGCGTATGTGACTGGCGCCCCGCAGCGAGCCGCCTATGGCGCGTTGTTCGGCGCGCTCGCCGATGGCACGGGTGCGCAACTGTTCCATTCGACCGCCGGCAAGGATCGCGCGGGCTGGGTCGCGGCGCTCCTCCTCAGCATCGCCAATGTGCCACTCGACGTGATCATGCAGGACTATCTGCTGAGCAATGTCTATCTCGCGCCATCGATCGCCGCTCAAACTGCCACGCTGCGGGCGCAGGAAGGCGCGGCCATCGCGATGGCCAGGGCGCCGTTGCTCGACGTCGACGAGAATTATCTGCAAGCGGGCTTCAACGAGGTGCAGGCGAGTTACGGCACGATGGCAAGCTACCTGACGCGAGGCCTCGGTCTTTCCACGGCGACGGTCGACGCACTGCGCAATCGACTCGTGCATTGATGCGCTTCGCCGTCGCGCTTTGCGGACCTTGCGACTGCGCAAAAAAGGTCCGCCACAGGGGTGGACGGACCGAAAAGGGCGGCATCGAGGTTGCCAAGCGTGACTACACGTTCATCGCCCGCGTGGCAGCCGGTGCAGTAAGGGCAGGAAAGTAACGCGGTCCGCGCACCAATGGCTGCGCGTATCCTCACTACAGCGCCGGGTCCATCGGCAATTCGATCCGTACTTCGAGCCCGCCTCTCGAGTGGTTGCGCACGAGGCAGCGACCGCCGCGATCGTGCGTGAGCCGTGCGACGATCGCGAGACCGAGCCCGCAATGGCCTTCGCCACCGCGCGCGGCGTCGAGCCGCACGAACGGCTTCATCGCCGCGGCAATGCGGTCGTCGGGAATGCCTGGGCCGTGGTCGCGCACGCGGATCGTCCAATGAGCGTCGCTGCACGCGGTCGAAATCTCCACCGGCGGCACGCCGTGTTCGAGCGCGTTGTCGACGAGGTTCGTCACGAGCCGGTCGAGCAGCGTGCGCGGCAGCGTGAACGAGGGACCGGCGCGCAAATCGAGCGCGAAGAGCGGGGTTTCGGGAGCTTGGGCCGCTTCGGGCATCTCCGCAACTTCAGCGGCTTGCGCGTCATCACCCGAGGAAAATTGCTCGCGCAAAAACTCGTCGACTTCGACGGGCGGTCCGGTGTCCGCCGATTGGCCCGCGAATTCCAGAAACTGCTGGACGATGTTGGTCAGCGAATCGACGTCGCGGATCAGGCCCGCGCGCTCGTCTTCGTCGACCAGTACGCTTGCCCGCAACTTCAGGCGCGTGAGCGGTGCCTTCAGATCGTGCGCGACACCGGCGAGCATCACCGCCTGGTCGTCGCCGGCTTCGTTCAGGCGCCGCATCATGTCGTTGAATGACCCGATCAGATCGCGCAGTTCGCGCGGACCCTGCACCGGTACGGGCTCCGGCCGGCCGCCCGCGCCGAACGCGCGCGATGCATCGGCGACGCGCGACAGCGGCCGTTGCATCTGCCACACCGCGAACAACGACAGGATCAGCCCGGCGAGCAGCATTGAGACCGATTCGGTCAGAAAGCGCGGCGCCGGCGGTACGTCGACCGGCACGACGACCCAGTTCGATTTGCCAGGAGACAGCACCCACAGCTGCGGCGGATGCAGATCGTCGACGGCGATCTGCGTGCCGGCCGGCAGGTTCTCGCGCAAATGCCGGCTCAGCTCGACCAACATGCGCTCCGTCGGCTCGTGCAGATGCACGCTGGTCGGCATGTTCCAAGTGGGCACCAGGTGCACGCGCATCGCGGGCGGGATCGCGGCGCCCTTGATCGGCTCACCGTTGATCGCCTGCAGCACGAGCAGAATGCCGCGCGCGAAGCCGTCGGCTTCATGGCGCGGCGGCTGCATCGTCACCAGCACGAACCAGCTCGCCTGAATCGCGAACAGCACCGCCGCCGACAGCAACGCCATTCTGCCGAATAGCGTGTTCAGCGGATTTTTCATGCGCTCGGGGCGGCCTCGTCCTCGAAGGGCGTGCTGCTGGCATCGGGCACGAACACGTAGCCTTTGCCGCGCACCGTTTGGACGTAGCACGGATTGGACGGGTCGTCCTCGATCACGCGGCGCAAGCGCCAGATTGGCACGTCGAGGCTGCGGTCGCGGAAGGCGAGGTTGTCGCGATGCACGAGATCGTGAATCAGCACGCGCGACATCACCTTGTACGGGTGGTTGACGAAGATCTTGAGCAGGGCGAATTCGCTATCGCGAAGCGGCAGCTTGGCATCGTCGCGGCTCAGCGAGCGCGTGGCGAAGTCGAGTTCGAACGGACCGAAGCGATAGCGCTTGCGTGCTTCGGGTGCGCTCGTGGCGGGCGGCCCGCGCCGGCGCAGCACGGTCTGGATGCGCACGAGCAGCTCGCGCGGATCGAACGGCTTGGTCAGGTAGTCGTCCGCGCCGAGCGACAGTCCGACGATGCGGTCGGCCACCGTGCCGCGCGCGGTCACGAAGATCACCGGGATGTCGTCGCCGGCGGCGCGCAACGCAGTGAGTGCGCGCAGGCCGTCGGTGTTCGGCATCATGATGTCGAGGACGACGACCGACGGCCGCTCACGCTCGAGGCGACGCTGCAAATGGGTGCCGTCGTGCAGCACCGACGCATCGAAGCCGTTCGACTGCAGGAATTTGCAAAGCAGATCGCGTACGACCGGATCGTCGTCGACGATGAGGACCTGTGGATTCATGGCGAAATTCTAGACTGGCGCGTCCGACGCGCGATCGGGCATTTCCTTACCAACGCTTACTGTGTGCCGAGCGGCGCTGACGCGTTCGCGTCGCGCGGCAGATCGACGAAGATCTAGTGCTCACTTTAGCACTGCATGGTTTGGCTATCTGCAACGACCGGCACGCGATGGCAACAGTTGGCAAGCACAGGAAAACACTTGCAAGCGCGCGGAACGGTTCGTAACACCTGCGCGAAAGCGTGCTTTGCTTCGCCCATCGTCGGCACCTGCGTGGCGCGATGATTCATCCCGCAGCACGTCGCGCCGCACGCCGAACGAGGCCCGCAGCCTCCGGCGACGCTGCCCAGCGTTCAACCGATTCCGGTGCGCAGAGCGCGCCTTCGCGAGGCCCATCATGACGATCCACAATGCGAATACGTCGGCCACCAGTTCGCTTGGTTCGAACGGTTTGCCGAGAAGGCGGCGCAGGAAAAACCAGCCTGCCGGTAGTCAGTGGGTCGGCGTAGTCGATCGCGGCGTAGTAGACGGGCTTTGAACCACGGGCAACGCGCAGTGCATCCGAGGCCCGCAAAGCGCGTGAGTCAGCGGACACACGAGCGGGCGGCGACGAGGTCACGAGGCAGCGCCCGAAGGCGGTCACAAAGCACGATGGGCATCAACAGCAACGGCGGCCACGCGCTCAGCGCGTGACGCGCAGTCGCAATTCGTTCTGACCTTGCACGCTCGCAGTGACGTTCACGCGCCGCGTGTCGGTCGTCACGATGAAATGCTGGAGCACCGGTGTATTGACGTCGTGCACGACCTGCGCAAAGCAGGCGGCGATGTCGGCGGGCTGGTTCGGCTCGGCCGTGGGCGCGGCATCGACGGCGTTCGCGAGCAGCAGCGCCGCGCCGCAGGCGAGCGCGATGCGCGGGAGGCAAGAGGGGAACGAAGGTGAAGAACGGCGAGCGAATGACATGGGCGAGAAGTCCGGAGAGCGGTTGCGATGAAAGCCGTGACTGACATCAACGAAGGACCGCGCATGGCGCGGCCCGTGCGACTATCGTCGCAGCCCGCGGGCATTTTCAAAGGGGGGAACAGCCTGCGCGCTTCGCAAATGCTTTCGAACTCTTCTCGTGTCTTTCCGGATGTTGCGCCGGCAGGTGGTCGCCGGCGCGCTGCGGTGGCTCGACCGGGCGGCGTCGTTTCAGCGCCGCTCGCGTCGCTCATGCCGCTACTGCTTCGGCCGAGCGCTCGACGTCGAGCGTTTCCTCATGGAACGCCGCGAGCGATTCGCGATGCGCGACGCTGACGATCGCCGCCTTGGGCAGCCGCTCCGTGAACAGGTGATAGAGCCGTGCCTCGTTTTCCGCATCGAGCGCGCTGGTCGCTTCGTCGAGGAACAGGTAGTCGGGCTTGTGCAGCAGCACGCGTGCGGCGGCGAAACGCTGCTGCTCGCCGGGCGACAGCACACGGGTCCAGTGCGCCGATTCCCGCAGACGATCCGCGTATTCCGACAGATGGCAGGTGACGAGCGCGTCGCGGCATTCGTCGTCGCCATAGGTGTCCGCCGCCGACGGATACGCGAGCGCCGCCTTCAGCGTGCCGATCGGCATGTAGCTGACCTGTGGGATGAACATCATGCGCGCGTTGACCGGCGCGTCGATCGAGCCGTCGCCGAACGGCCACAGGCCCGCGAGCGCGCGCATCAGCGTGCTCTTGCCGGCGCCCGACGGACCGCGCACGAGCCAGCGTGAGCCCGGCCGGATCGCGATATCGCGGATGCGCGCGAGCGGGTTGCCATTCGGCAGCGCGAGCTTGAGGCTATCGGTAGTGAGCGCGTTCGCGTCGACGAAGTGCAGGTTGATGCCACCATGCTCGGTGGCCGGCGACACCGATTCCTTCAGACGCGGCGAATGCACGACGCGCTTGAATTCGCGCAACCGGTTCACGGTCGCGCGCCATTCGACGAGGCTCGTATAACTGTTGATGAACCACGAGAACGAATCGCTGACGGTACCGAATGCGCTGGAAATCTGCATCAGCACACCGAACGTGAACGCGCCCGCGAAGTAGCGCGGCGAGGCGACGACGATCGGGAAAATGATCGCGATCTGGCCGTAGAAGCTCAATACGAAGGTCAGACGCTTCGTGTACTTCATCACCTGCCACCAGTTGTCGCGGATGCGGCCGAACAGCGTGCGCGCGTTCGTCTTCTCGGTCTCCATGCCGTTGTAGAACGCGATCTGCTCGGCGTTCTCACGCAACCGGATCAGGCCGAAACGGAAATCCGCCTCGACTTTCTGCGCCTGATAGTTGATCGACACGAGCGGATGGCCGACCTTTTGCGTGACGAGCGAGCCGACCACCGCATACAGCGCCGCGGCCCACACCATGTAGCCGGGGATCTGCAGCGGCATGCCGCCGAGCGAAATGCTCAACGCGCCCGCGAGCGACCACAGGATCGTGATGAACGAGACGAGCGTGACGACGGTGGACAACAGATCGAGCGTCAGCGACAGCGTGGTGGTCGCGAACGACTGCAGGTCGTCGCTGATCCGCTGGTCCGGGTTGTCGGCGAGGCGGTCGCGTTCGATGCGGTAGAAGGCGCTGTCGTTGAGCCACTCGTTCAGGTAGCGGGTGGTCAGCCACTGGCGCCAGCGGAAGCCGAGCATCTGGCGCAGATAGCGTCCGTACACGGCGAGGATGATGAAGCCGAACGCGAGTCCGGTGAAGACCATCAGCAGATGCGGGAAGTCGTGGACGTTCTTCGCCTGCAGCGCGTTGTAGAAGTCCCGGCTCCAGCTATTCAGGCGCACGTTGATCCAGACGACGAGCAGGTTCATCACGATGATCGTGACGAGCAGCCCCCACGCGATGCCTCGTTCCTCTGAAACCCAGTAGGGTTTGATCAGGTTCCACGCGGAGACCTTTTCGTCGGGCGGCAGCGCGGGGCTGGCAGAAGTATGTGGTGTCATGAGCGTTCTGATGAAGTGCTGGCCCGAACTGCCGTTGCGGCGCGCGGGTTCGATCTGGTTGACCCATGTCGGGCGATCCCGCGAACAGCCGCCCCCTTTGCGGGGCCGCCGCTGGGGCGGGTCTGCGATACCTGGCCGGACATCGCGCTCGACGAACGCGAGTCCGGACGGGCGCCCGATTCTGGCGTGACGCCCTTAAGCGAAAATTAATTTTCGCGGCCGGTATCGGCTCAGGTGCCGCCGCCACGCATGCGGCCAGGAGCGCCGCGCGCGCCGCGCTTTTGCGGCACCGCTCACGGCATTGTGCCAGAGCGCCGGCCCGCTTCGCATTGGCTTCACGATAGCCCGGGCCAGATCAAAATCGCGGCTGCGACGGCGCCGTGCTGGTTTGCGGGCGCCGCGCCTTTTATGGTCTAATGACCTGCGACGAAACAGGGGTGCTTCGCCCACAGCAGGCATGACTTTCATGCCGGGGCGGCGAGGCTGAGAGAGACCCTTTGCACCCGATCCGGGTAATACCGGCGCGGGAAGTTTCCGGAAGCAGCCGTCTTCCATTCCCCGCCGGGAGGCAAGCGCACCACATATGCGCGTGCAGTGCCCGGCCGGCTTCACCCGCCGGTTTCGTCCTGGGTACGTGCGTTTTTGGCCGTACGGAAAGGACTCGATGACCGCCTATTCTTCAGACATGCATTCTCCCCTTCGTCACGCCGTCTCGGGCGCGCTGTGCCGTTCTCGCGTCGCCCGCCACAGTAGAACGGAGCGTGCGCGATGACCGGTCCCGCCCGACCCGATTTCGCCGTGCTCGGCGGCGGCCTGTGCGGTCGGCTGGTCGCGTGGCGTCTGGCTGGCGACGGGCATCGCGTGGCGCTCTACGAGCGCGGCGATGCAGCCGGTTCGCAGGCCGCCGCGTGGGTTGCAGCGGCGATGCTCGCGCCGCTCGCCGAAGCCGCGAGCGCCGAGTTGCTGATCACGCGGCTCGGCGCGAGTTCGCTCGAAAGCTGGCCTCGTGTGCTCGCCGAACTGCCGGAGCCGGTGTTTTTCCAGCGCAACGGCACGCTCGTCGTCTGGCATCACGCGGATCGCACCGAGGCTCCGCTGTTCGAGCGCCGCGTGCGCGCCAACGCACCGGCTGAGCTACTCGAAGGCGGCTTCGTCGCGCTTTCGGGCGCGCAGCTGGGCGCCGCCGAGCCCGCGTTAGCGGGCCGCTTCAACCACGGTTGGCTGCTGCCGCGCGAAGGTCAGCTCGACAATCGCCAGGTGCTGTCCGCGCTCGCGGCGGGGCTTGCCGAGCGCGGTGTCGACACGCACTGGAACACGCCGATCGACGACGCATCGCTGCCCGCTGCCGGCATCACGATCGATTGCCGCGGACTCGGCGCGAAGCCCGTGCTGCCGACGCTGCGCGGCATCCGTGGCGAGGTCGCGCGCGTGCATGCGCCTCATCTGCAGTTGACGCGCCCGGTGCGGCTGCTGCATCCGCGCTACCCGCTGTATATCGCGCCGAAGCAGAACGGCCTCTATGTGATCGGCGCGACCGAGGTCGAAGGCGAGGACATGTCGCCAGTCAGCGTGCGCTCGGCGCTCGAGCTGCTGAGTGCGGCGTTTTCGGTCCATCCGGGCTTTGGCGAGGCACGCATTCTCGAGCTCAATTCGCAGTGCCGGCCGACCTTGCCTGATCACCGCCCCGCGCTATTGTGGGACGGTGCGCGCACGCTGCGCGTGAACGGCCTGTACCGGCATGGCTATATGATCGCGCCCGAAGTGGCCGACGAAGCCGTACGTTTCGCGAGCGCGCTGCTCGACGGCCGCGTCGGCGACGCCGACGCATTCGCCGGATGGCGGCGCGAGGCGCGCTGGAGCGAGCTGTTCCAGCAGGATTTCGCGCGGGAGCCGGCCTGAGCGTGGCGGCCTTCGCGCCGCGCTGCCGCTTCCGCCATCGATTGGACCGTATTCGAACACCATGGACATTCATATCAATCAGAAGCCGTTGTCGCTACCCGAGGGCGCGACGGTTGCCGATGCACTCGCCGCTTTTGGCGCCCGTCCGCCGTACGCGGTCGCGCTGAACGGCGATTTCGTCGCGCGTGCGCAGCATGCGGCGCGCGCGTTGCAAACGGGCGACCGGCTAGATGTGGTGCAGCCGGTTGCGGGCGGCTGAGCGCGCTCGCGCCAGCCGGTAACCCACCGAACATCCACCACCGCCGCTGAAAACCCATTGCCGCAACATTGTCGGTGCCCTGCCGCGCCGGCAAACCAGGATGATGCAAATGACTTCTCACGAGACCGCCGACGCGCTGACGCTATACGGTCAAACTTTCGCGAGCCGCGTGCTGCTCGGCACGTCGCGCTACCCGTCGCTGCAGTCGCTGTCCGATTCGATCGACGCCGCGCGCCCCGGCATGGTGACCGTCGCGCTGCGCCGTCAGATGAACGAGGGCAATGCCGAAGCGGGCTTCTTCGATCTGCTCAAGCGCCACGGCGTGCCGCTCCTGCCGAACACGGCGGGCTGCCTGACCGTCGGTGAAGCGGTGACGACCGCGCACATGGCGCGCGAAATCTTCGAGACCGACTGGATCAAGCTCGAACTGATCGGCGACGACTACACGCTGCAGCCCGACCCGGTCGGCCTGATCGAGGCCGCCGCGCGGCTCGTCAAGGACGGCTTCAAGGTGCTGCCGTACTGCACTGAGGATCTGGTGATCGGCCGCCGGCTGCTCGATGCCGGCTGCGAGGCGCTGATGCCGTGGGGTGCGCCGATCGGCACCGGCAAGGGCGTGATCAATCCGTACGGCCTGCGCGTGCTGCGCGAGCGCCTTCCGGACGTGCCGCTGATCGTCGACGCCGGGCTCGGCGTGCCGTCGCATGCGGCGCAGGTGATGGAGTGGGGCTTCGACGGGGTGCTGCTGAATACGGCGGTGTCGCAGGCGACGCACCCCGACGCGATGGCCCGCGCGTTCGCGCTGGGCGTCGAAGCGGGCCGGCAAGCGTATCTCGCGGGTCCGATGGCCGAGCGCGAGAGCGCGCACGCGAGCACGCCGGTGGTCGGCATGCCGTTCTGGCATCAGGATGGAGGGGCCGCATGACACAGTCGTTGACCTTGAAGAACCGCGATCTGTTCTGGCCGACGGCCGACGAACTCATCGAAGCCGCGGAGCGCATTCGCGCCTGTCTCGGCGACTGGCCCCCCACGCACGCGCCGTGGCGCATTTGCCTGACCGTGCCCGATGAACCGAACGGCGGCGACCTGATCGTGATCGCCGACGCGCAGCCGCACGGCGAACAGGTGGCGCGCTGGTTGACGCGAGGCGCGGGCGTGATCGTCGCCGCGGAAAACCGCGCGACGCTGCATCTGGGTGGCGAGAAGTACGGTCTCGAAGGCCACCTGGCGGAAGACTGGGTTCCGGCGCTGGCCGCTTTTCTCGACTGCGGCTTCGATCCGCACGACGCGCTGGTGCTCGCGCTCGCGTGGCGCGACGGCGACGAAACCCGCACCGACGACGCGTTCCCGGCCGACCTCGCCCGCTTTCCGCGACTCACCGGCCTGCCGGCTGCGCCCGCAGAGGCGTTTCCGCGCTGCCCGGAAAAGCTCGGTCTGTACCCGGTGCTGCCGAGCGCGGACTGGGTCGAGCGGGTGGTCGGCTTCGGCGTGAAAACGGTGCAATTGCGCCGCAAGTCGGCCGAACCCGCTGACGAACTGAAACGCGAAATTGCCCGCTGCGTGGCGGCCGGTCGCGCGCACGACGCCCGGGTGTTCATCAATGACCACTGGCAGGCGGCGCTCGAGGCGGGCGCGTACGGCGTGCACCTCGGCCAGGAAGACGTGCATACCGCGGATCTGTTCGCGCTGGCCGGCGCGGGCATCCGGCTTGGTCTGTCGACGCACGGTTTTTACGAGATGCTGAAGGCGCTGCATTTCCGTCCGAGCTACATTGCTTTGGGCGCCGTGTTCCCGACCACGACGAAGGTCATGCCGACCGCACCGCAGGGCTTGCGGCGCCTCGCGCGCTACGTGCGGCTGCTCGATGGGGTGGTGCCGCTCGTCGCGATCGGCGGGATCGATCTGCAGGTGCTGCCGGACGTGCTCGCAACGGGCGTCGGCTGTGCGGCCGTGGTGCGCGCGGTGACGGAAGCGGCCGACCCGGCCGCCGCCGTTTCCGCGCTGCAACACATGTTTACGCAATAATCGTCAAGCATAGTCAAGGAACGGGGCACCTCACGGCAGCTTTTGCATGATGGCCCTATAATTCGGCCTTCCCTGTAAAAGGACTGTCAGTTTGGTGACTTCCTCCCCCGAGACCTTACTCGAGCTGCGCGACGTCGACTTCGGTTACGGCGACCGGCTCGTCCTGTCGAATCTGAATCTGCGATTTCGTCGCGGTCAGGTCGTCGCAGTCATGGGCGGCTCGGGTTGCGGCAAGACCACGGTGCTGCGTCTGATCGGCGGCCTCGTGCGCGCGCAGCGCGGCCAGGTGCTGTTCCACGGCCAGGATCTCGGCGAACAGACGCGCGAAGGCCTCTACGCGCTGCGTCGCAAGATGGGCATGCTGTTCCAGTTCGGCGCGCTGTTTACCGACATGTCGGTGTTCGAAAACGTCGCCTTCTCGCTGCGCGAGCACACCGACCTCCCTGAAGAACTTCTGCGCGACCTCGTGCTGATGAAGCTCAACGCGGTCGGCCTGCGCGGCGCGCGCGACCTGCTGCCGTCGGAAATTTCGGGTGGCATGGCGCGGCGCGTGGCGCTCGCCCGCGCGATCGCGCTCGACCCCGAATTGATGATGTACGACGAGCCGTTCGCCGGCCTCGACCCCATTTCACTCGGCATCACCGCGAATCTGATCCGCACACTGAACCAGGCGCTCGGCGCCACGTCGATTCTCGTCACGCACGACGTGCCGGAATCGTTCGCGATTGCGGACTACGTGTACTTCCTGTCCAACGGCGGGGTGCTCGCCGAAGGCACGCCGGACGAATTGCGCGCCTCGACCGACCCGACCGTACGTCAATTCATCGACGGCGCGCCGGACGGCCCGTTCAGATTCCACTATCCTGCGAAGGCGTCGCTCGCGGCCGACTTCGGCGTCGGCGGAGGCCAGTCATGATCAGTACGATTGGTCGCGCGGTGCTCAGCGGACTCGGCACGGCCGGCTATGCGACGCGCTTTTTCCTGCGCCTCCTGCTCGAGTTCTTCCCGCTGCTGCGCCGCCCGCGCCTTGTCACGAAGCAGATCCACTTCGTCGGTAATTATTCGCTCGTGATCATCGCGGTGTCGGGGTTGTTCGTCGGCTTCGTGCTCGGTCTGCAGGGCTATTACACGCTGAACCGCTACGGCTCCGAGCAGGCGCTCGGGTTGCTGGTCGCGCTGTCGCTCGTGCGCGAGCTCGGGCCGGTCGTGACGGCGCTGCTGTTCGCCGGCCGCGCGGGCACGTCGCTGACCGCCGAGATCGGCCTGATGAAGGCGGGCGAGCAGCTCACCGCGATGGAAATGATGGCCGTCGATCCGGTCAAGGTCGTCATCGCGCCGCGCCTGTGGGCCGGCATTGTCTCGATGCCGATTCTCGCCGCGATCTTCAGCGCGGTCGGCGTTCTGGGCGGTTACGTAGTGGGTGTGCTGCTGATCGGCGTCGATGCCGGCGCGTTCTGGTCGCAGATGCAAAGCGGCGTGGACGTGTGGCGCGATGTCGGCGCGGGTGTCGTCAAGAGCGTCGTGTTCGGCCTCGCGGTGACGTTCGTCGCGCTGTTTCAAGGCTACGAGGCGAAGCCGACGCCGGAAGGCGTGTCGCGCGCGACGACCCGCACGGTCGTGTATGCGTCGCTCGCGGTGCTCGGGCTCGATTTCCTGCTGACCGCCCTGATGTTCAGTTAAGACCGCGCCGCGCGCCGGCGGCCCGGCGGCGCATGATGCGCCGCGCGCGGCGGGTAGTGGCGGCGGCGCGGCGGATTCACTTTGGGATGACGATGAAAAAAAATGCTCTCGACTTCTGGGTCGGCCTGTTTGTGGTGCTGGGTTTCGTGGCGTTGCTGTTTCTCGCGCTGAAGGCCGGCAACATGAGTTCGTTGTCGTTCCAGGCAACCTACCCGCTCAAGCTCAAGTTCGACAACATCGGCGGGCTGAAGGCGCGCGCGCCGGTGAAGAGCGCGGGCGTGACGGTCGGCCGGGTCGCGTCGATCGGCTTTGATAGCAACACTTACCAGGCGCTCGTCACGATCGATATCGACAAGCAGTTCCAGTTTCCGCGGGATACGTCGGCGAAGATCCTGACCTCGGGGCTGCTCGGCGAGCAGTACATCGGGCTCGAACCAGGCGGTGACTCGGAAATGCTCAAGGCTGGCGATACGATCTCGATGACGCAATCGGCGATCGTGCTGGAGAATCTGATCGGCCAGTTCCTGTATAGCAAGGCCGCGGATGCCGGCGCGGCGAAGCCCGCTGCATCGGCTCCCGCACCGGCGCCTGAGGCGCCGGCCTCCGGCGCTGCCGGCCAGTAAGGCCAACAAGGAGAACTACGATGCAGACGACACTGCAGACCGCGCGCAGCGGCGCGCGCGTCCTACAGTTCGGCAAGATCGCGGTGGCGGTTGCGTTGCTCGCCGGTTGCACGACCGTGCAGACGCCCACCAAGGGCGACCCGTTCGAAGGGCTCAACCGCACGATCTTCACCGTCAACGACAAGATCGACCAGTACGCGCTGAAACCGGTCGCGAAGGGCTACGTTTGGGTCACGCCGCAGCCGGTGCGCGACAGCGTAACGAACTTTTTCTCGAATATCGGCGACGTCTATATCGCGGCGAACAACCTGCTGCAGCTGCGCATCGCCGACGGCGTGTCCGACATCATGCGGATCGTGATCAACACGGTGTTCGGCGTCGGCGGCCTGTTCGACGTCGCGACGCTCGCGAAGCTGCCCAAGCACGAGAATGACCTCGGCCTGACGCTCGGCCACTATGGCGTGCCGCCGGGGCCGTACCTGGTGCTGCCGCTGTTCGGGCCGAGCACGGTGCGCGATGCGGTCGGCTCGATCGGCAACTACTACGTGAACCCGATCAGCTATATCGATCCGCCGGGCCTGAGCTGGGCCCTGTATGGCCTGAACATCGTCAACACGCGCGCCAACCTGCTCGGCGCGGGCGAGGTGCTGGAAGGCGCGGCGCTCGACAAATACTCGTTCGTGCGCAACGCATTTCTGCAGCGACGTCAGTATCTGCTGTCTGCGGGTGGTCGGCGTCCGCAGGAACTGCCTAACTATGACGAGGAGGCGCCGCTGCCGAAGTATGACGAAGGTGCGCCCGACACGCAGGGCGCTCCGGGCAATGCGGCTCCGGCATCTGGCGCGGCCGCGCCGGCGCCGCAGGGCGCGTCGGCCCCCGAGGCCGCATCGGGCGCCGAAACACCGCCGCTCGACATGAACGGCGGCCCCGAAACCACGCAGATTCCGGCCGGCCAGTTGGTGCCACCTACGCATTTCAACTTCCCGTCGTTCAGATTGCGTTGAACGTGCAGCCGTAACAGATCGATACGACTCTCGCAGTTTGCGCATGGATTGCCGTCGAACTCGCGTGATAAGGTCGGTTCAAACCGTTGCACTATTTTTGAGGCAAAGCTCGATATGAAAAAATTCTTCCTGATCCCCTTGTTTGCGGCGTTGTTTTCATTCGTCAGCGTGGGGGCATCGGCGCAAGCCGTGGACACCAACTCGCCCGAGGCGCTGATCAAGACCGCCACCCAGCAGGTGATGGACGCGATTCGCAACGACAAGTCGATCCAGCAGGGCGACATCACGCGCATCACGGCTCTCGTCAACGAAAAGATCCTGCCGTACACCGACTTCCGCCGCACCACGCAGCTCGCGATGGGCCGCAATTGGCGCACCGCGACGCCCGAGCAGCAGAATCAGGTGATCGAGCAGTTCAAGATGCTGCTGATCCGCACCTATTCGGGAGCGCTCGCGCAGGTGCGCGACCAGCAGATCCAGTACAAGCCGTTCCGCATGAACCCGGACGACACCGACACGGTGGTGCGCTCGGTCGTCATGAACAACGGCCAGCCGATCGAACTCGACTACCGCCTGTACAAGACGCCGCAAGGCTGGCGCGTGTATGACATCAATGTGCTCGGCGCGTGGCTGATCCAGGCGTATCAGCAGCAGTTCAACGAGCAGATCCAGCAGAAGGGCGTGGACGGACTGATCCAGTTCCTCACGCAGCGCAATCAGCAACTCGCCGCGGGCAAGCAGTCGTGAGCGACGTGCTGAACCCGGTCGCGAATCGCTTCGACAGCGGTGCGACGCTGACCCACGAGAGCGCGAAGGCCGAGCTCGCGGCGGGTCTGGAACGTATCGCGGCGGGCGCGCGCGGCGTCGATTGCGCGCCGCTCGAGCAATTCGATTCCTCGGCGCTCGCCGTGCTGCTCGCGTGGGTGCGGGCCGCGGCGGCGCGCGGCGGGAAGTTTGAAATCATCAATCTGCCGGCGGGTCTCGCCAGTCTCGCGCAGGCCTACGGCGTCGATACTCTCCTGACTCCTGCCGCATCCTGCACGGTTGCGTCAGCGCGACACTGACGCTCCTCCAGCGTCGTCTCCCTCCTTCCCGCCGGGCCGGGGGCGCCAGTTTTTGCCCTATAATCAAACGTTTTTTTGGGGCGTTGAACTGGCCCCTAATCGGCCCCGGTTCCGTTTCTTCAAGCATTTGCTCGTCCCGAGGCTCCATCGGGGCTACTTCGGGCGCCGCGACGCACGCGGCCCATAGTCATGTCAGCCATAGAAATTCGTAACGTCAAGAAGCGCTACAAGGACTTGCAGGCGCTCAAGGGCGTCAGCCTCACGGTCGAAGACGGCGAGTTCTTCGGACTGCTCGGTCCGAACGGCGCGGGCAAGACGACGCTCATCAGCATTCTCGCGGGTCTCGCGCGCGCCGATGAAGGCAGCATCGCGGTGCGCGGTCACGACGTCGTCGACGATTTCCGCAACGCGCGCCGTGCGCTCGGTGTGGTGCCGCAGGAACTCGTGTTCGATCCGTTCTTCACGGTGCGCGAAACCTTGCGCATCCAGTCGGGCTACTACGGGCTGCGCAACAACGACGCGTGGATCGACGAGATCATGGCCAATCTCGATCTGACCGAGAAAGCCGACGCGAATATGCGCGCGCTGTCCGGCGGCATGAAACGCCGCGTGCTGGTCGCCCAGGCGCTGGTGCATCGTCCGCCGGTGATCGTGCTCGACGAGCCGACCGCGGGCGTCGACGTCGAACTGCGCCAGACGCTGTGGAAGTTCATCTCCCGCCTGAATCGCGAAGGCCACACCATCGTGCTGACCACGCATTACCTGGAAGAAGCCGAATCGCTGTGCGACCGCATCGCAATGCTGCGCCGTGGCGAGGTCGTCGCGCTCGATCGCACCAGCACGCTGTTGCAGCGTTTCGCCGGCATGCAGTTGTTCGTGCGTTTCGCACAGGGCGTGCTGCCCGCCGAGTTGCGTCCGCTTGAGGCGGAAAGCGGCGCGGCCAACGGCAACGGCCGGCAGCATCTGCTGCGCCTGACCAGCTATGACGACGTCGAGCGCATCCTCGCGCAATGCCGCGCGGCCGGTTGTACATTCGAAGAAATCGAGGTGCGCAAGGCCGACCTCGAAGACGTATTCGTTCAGGTGATGAACGGTCCGGAAGTCATCGAGGGGCTTGCATGAGCGGCTACAGTGGATTTAGCACGCTGTTTTACAAAGAACTGCTGCGTTTCTGGAAGGTGTCGTTTCAGACCGTGCTTGCACCGGTCATCACTGCGCTCCTGTACCTGACCATCTTCGGCCACGCGCTGCGCGGCCACGTACAGGTCTATGCGGGCGTCGAATATACGAGCTTCCTGGTTCCAGGACTCGTGATGATGAGCGTGCTGCAGAACGCCTTCGCGAACAGTTCTTCTTCGCTGATCCAGTCGAAGATCACGGGCAATCTCGTGTTCGTGCTGTTGCCGCCTCTGTCGCACTACGAGATGTTCGCGGCCTACGTGCTCGCGGCCGTCGCGCGCGGCTTGTGTGTCGGCTTCGGTGTGTTCATCGTCACGATCTGGTTCGTGCCGCTTGCCTTTACGGCGCCGCTCTACATCATCGTGTTCGCGATGTTCGGCGCGGCGATCCTCGGCACGCTGGGTCTGATCGCCGGTATCTGGGCCGAGAAGTTCGACCAGCTCGCCGCGTTCCAGAACTTTCTGATCATGCCGCTTACGTTCCTGTCGGGCGTGTTCTACTCGACGCATACGCTGCCGCCCGTGTGGCGCGAAGTATCGCGCCTCAATCCGTTTTTCTACATGATCGACGGCTTTCGCTATGGCTTTTTCGGCGTGTCGGATATCGACCCGCTCGTGAGCCTCGCGATCGTCGCCGGTTTCTTCGTGGTGCTGGCTGTCGTCGCGATGCGCATGCTCGCCTCCGGCTACAAGCTGCGCCACTGACGAGGAGCTTCTCTCATGTTGCCGACTCCCGAACAGGTCAAACAGTACATTGCGGCTGGACTCGCGTGCGAGCACCTCGAAGTCGAAGGCGACGGTCAGCATTTCTTTGCGACGATCGTCTCGCCGAACTTCGAAGGCAAGCGCCCGATCCAGCGCCATCAACTCGTGTATGCGGCGCTCGGCGACCGCATGCGCGAAGAAATCCACGCGCTCAGCATGAAGACGCTGACGCCCGCCGAATGGCAGAACGCGTAATCTGGAAATTTAGTGCGAATCACTCAGGAAGGGCGCGACGCCGCCAGCGGCGCGCCGAATACACTCAAGGCAGGTCCGGGGGCGAACCGGGCCGATCAGGAACCGACAGGCATGGATAAACTCATCATTGAAGGTGGCTACCCGCTCTCCGGTGAAGTTGTCGTCTCGGGTGCGAAGAACGCGGCATTGCCGATCCTGTGCGCGGGTCTGCTCACCGCCGATCCGGTGCATCTGGAGAACGTGCCCGATCTGCAGGACGTGCGCACGATGCTCAAGCTGCTCGGCCAGATGGGCGTGCGGATCGAAGCCGGCGAAGGGCGCGTCGCGCTCGACGCGTCGAAGGTCGACAACCTCGTCGCGCCATATGAGATGGTGAAGACGATGCGTGCGTCGATCCTCGTGCTCGGACCGCTCGTCGCGCGCTTCGGCCATGCGCGCGTGTCGCTGCCGGGCGGCTGCGCGATCGGCGCGCGTCCGGTCGATCAGCACATCAAAGGTCTGCAGGCGATGGGCGCCGAGATCACGATCGAGCACGGCTTCATCGAGGCGCGCGCGAAGCGTCTGAAGGGCGCGCGTATCGTCACCGACATGATCACCGTGACCGGCACGGAGAACCTGCTGATGGCGGCGGTGCTCGCCGAAGGCGAGACGATCATCGAGAACGCCGCGCGTGAACCCGAAGTGGTGGACCTCGCGCATCTGCTCGTCGCGATGGGCGCGAAGATCGACGGTATCGGCACCGACCGCCTCGTGATCCAGGGCGTCGACAAGCTGCACGGCGCAAAGCACACGGTGATTCCGGATCGCATCGAAGCGGGCACGTTCCTGTGCGCGGTCGCGGCGGCCGGCGGCAACGTCACGCTGCGCAAAATGCGTCCGCTGCTGCTCGAGGCCGTCACCGAAAAGCTGCGCGAAGCGGGCGTTTCGGTCGAGGAAGGCGACGAATGGATGCGCGTGCGCATGGACAGGCGTCCGAACGCGGTGACGTTCCGCACCTCCGAGTACCCGGCGTTCCCGACTGACATGCAGGCGCAGTTCATGGCGCTCAACACCATCGCTGCAGGCACGGCGCAGGTCGTCGAGACGATCTTCGAAAACCGCTTCATGCACGTGCAGGAACTGAACCGCCTCGGCGCGAGCATCACGATCGACGGCAACACCGCGCTCGTGACCGGCGTCGAGAAGCTCTCCGGCGCGAAGGTGATGGCCACCGATCTGCGCGCGTCCGCGAGTCTCGTCATCGCCGCGCTGCGCGCCGAGGGCGAGACGCTGATCGACCGCATCTATCACCTCGACCGCGGCTACGACCGCATGGAAGCGAAGCTCAACGCAATCGGCGCGAAGGTGCGCCGCGTGTCCGGGAGCCAGGCATGAGTTCGATGCCGCAAACGTCGTCGTCGCCGGCGGTGAGCGCGCCGCTCACGCTCGCGTTGTCGAAAGGGCGTATCTTCGAGGAAACGCTGCCGTTGCTCGCGGCGGCCGGCATCGAAGTCGCGGAAGATCCGGAAACGTCGCGCAAATTGATTCTGCCGACCACCGACCCGAACCTGCGCGTGATCATCGTGCGCGCGACCGACGTGCCGACCTACGTCGAGTACGGCGCGGCCGACTTCGGCGTGGCCGGCAAGGACGTGCTGCTCGAACATGGCGGCAGCGGCCTGTATCAGCCGGTCGATCTCGACATTGCGCGTTGCCGCATGTCGGTCGCGGTCGCGGCGGGTTTCGACTACGCGAACGCGGTTCGCCAGGGCGCGCGTCTGCGGGTCGCGACCAAGTACGTTGAAACCGCACGCGAGCATTTTGCCGCCAAGGGCGTGCACGTCGATCTGATCAAGCTGTATGGTTCGATGGAGCTCGCGCCGCTGGTCGGCCTCGCCGACGCGATCGTCGACCTGGTCAGCTCGGGCAATACGCTGCGTGCGAACAATCTGGTCGAGGTGGAGGAGATCATGCAGATTTCATCGCGCCTCGTCGTGAACCAGGCGGCGCTGAAGCTCAAACGCGCCGCATTGCGACCGATTCTCGACGCGTTCGCCAATGCGTCGTCGAAAGCCGGCGCCCCGGCGGCCTGACTGTCGATGTCACTCTGATCAGCTGCGGCTGAGCGCCTTACCGAAACGGATACCTGTATGTCTACCAAGATTCGCAAACTCGATTCCACCGCTCACGACTTCCAGAAGTCGCTGCACGCGGTGCTCGCGTTCGAGGCGAGCGAAGACGAAGCCATCGAGCGCTCGGTCGCGCAGATTCTGAACGACGTGAAGGCGCGCGGCGACGAGGCAGTGCTCGAGTACACGAAACGCTTCGATCGAATCGAGGCGACAAGCGTGGCCGGGCTCGAGCTGCCGATGTCGGAGCTCGAAGCGGCGCTCGAAAGTCTCGAGCCGAAGCGGCGTGCGGCGCTCGAAGCGGCGGCGGCGCGCGTGCGCGGCTATCACGAGAAGCAGAAGATCGAGTGCGGCAGCCATAGCTGGCAGTACACGGAAGCGGACGGCACCGTACTCGGCCAGAAGGTCACGCCGCTCGATCGCGCGGGAATCTACGTGCCGGGCGGCAAAGCGGCGTATCCGTCGTCGGTGCTGATGAACGCGATTCCGGCGCGGGTGGCCGGTGTGCGCGAAATCGTGATGGTCGTGCCGACGCCCGACGGCGTGAAGAATCCGCTCGTGCTCGCCGCCGCGCTGCTGGGCGGCGTCGATCGCGTGTTCACGATCGGCGGCGCGCAGGCGGTGGGCGCGCTCGCGTACGGCACGCAAACCGTGCCCGCAGTGGACAAGATCTGCGGCCCCGGCAATGCGTATGTCGCGTCAGCGAAACGGCGCGTGTTCGGCACGGTCGGCATCGACATGATCGCCGGGCCGTCGGAAATCCTCGTGCTGTGCGACGGCACGACCGATCCGCGCTGGGTCGCGATGGACCTGTTCTCGCAGGCCGAGCACGACGAGCTCGCGCAGTCGATCCTGCTGTGCCCGGACGACGCGTTCATCGCGCGCGTGAAGGAAGCGATCGACGAACTGCTGCCCGCCATGCCTCGCCGCGAAGTGATCCGCACTTCGCTCGAAAACCGCGGCGCGCTGATCAAGGTGCGCGACATGGCCGAGGCCTGCGCGATCGTCAACGACATTGCGCCGGAGCACCTCGAAATCTCGGCGCTGGAGCCGCATCAATGGGCGCAGCAGATCCGCCACGCGGGCGCGATCTTCCTTGGCCGCTACACGAGCGAGAGCCTCGGCGACTACTGCGCGGGCCCGAATCACGTGCTGCCGACGTCGCGCACCGCACGGTTCTCGTCGCCGCTTGGCGTCTATGATTTCTTCAAGCGTTCGAGCCTGATCGAGGTCAGCGCGGAAGGTGCGCAGACGCTCGGCGAGATTGCCGCCGAACTCGCCTATGGCGAAGGTCTGCAAGCTCATGCGCGCAGCGCGGAATACCGGATGCGGCAGAACAGCAACGAACGCGGCTGAGGCCGATCACCGATAGCGACGGATCGCGCCCCACCCGGCCGTTCAATAACGACGATAGAGACCAACCCGAGCGGCCCCGCGCCGACGACGCCGGCTCCGGCTCCGGCGTTCCGCGCACGGGCCGGCCCCCGAAGCTATGACGACACCTCAAGACATCATCCGCAGCGACGTGCTCGCAATGACGAGCTATCCGGTTCCGGACGCCACCGGCTTCATCAAGCTCGACGCCATGGAAAACCCGTTTTCGCTGCCGCCGGAACTCGCCGCGCATCTCGGCGAGCGTCTGGCCGGCGTCGCGCTGAATCGTTATCCGGCGCCGCGCCCCGAGCAATTGATCGAGCGCATCCGTCACGTGATGCGCGTGCCGGCAGCTTGCGAAGTGCTGCTCGGCAACGGCTCGGATGAAATCATCAGCATCATCTCGGTTGCATGCGCGAAGCCGGGTGCGACGGTGCTCGCACCGGTGCCGGGATTCGTCATGTATCAGGTGTCGGCAAAGCTCGCGAATCTCGAATTCGTCGGGGTACCGCTGAAACCCGACTTCACGCTCGACACCGACGCGATGCTCGCGGCGATCGCCGAACATGAACCGGCGATCATCTATCTCGCGTATCCGAACAACCCGACCGGCACACTATTCGACGAAGCCGAGATCGAACGCATCATCGCCGCGGCGGGCAAGAGCCTCGTCGTGATCGACGAGGCGTATCAGCCCTTCGCGCAGAAGAGCTGGCTGCCGCGCGCCGATCAGTTCGACAACGTCGTCGTGATGCGCACGGTATCCAAGCTGGGCCTTGCCGGGATCCGGCTCGGTTACCTGGTCGGCAAGCCCGCGTGGCTGAACGAGTTCGACAAGGTGCGCCCGCCGTACAACACCAACGTGCTGACGCAGGCCGCCGCCGATTTCCTGCTCGACCACATCGGCGTGCTCGACGCGCAGGCAGCGCAATTGCGTGACGAGCGCGAGAAGCTCGCGCGGGAGGTGGCCGAGCTGCCTGGCGCCGAGGTGTTCCCGAGCGCGGGCAACTTTCTGCTCGTGCGGGTGCCCGATGCGTCGGTAGTTTTCGAAACCCTGCTTACTGCGCGGGTTTTGATCAAAAACGTGAGTAAAATGCATCCATTGCTGGCTAATTGTGTGCGTTTGACCGTCGGTTCGCCTGACGAGAACGCCCAGTTGCTCGCCGGCCTGAAACTCGTGTTGCGGTAATCCGCTGCACTGAGCGGCTGCACCGGCCAGCCCGCCATTTTTCCACCCCACATTACTAGCGCTTTTAAGCCAGATTCGAGGAATTGCCATGCGCCTTGCGGAAGTCGTTCGCAACACCAGCGAAACGCAGATCCGTGTGAAGATCAACCTGGACGGCACCGGCCAGCAGAAGCTGGCCACCGGTGTGCCGTTCCTGGACCACATGCTCGATCAGATCGCCCGCCACGGGCTGTTCGACCTCGAGATCGAAGCGCATGGCGACCTGCACATCGACGACCACCATACGGTCGAAGACACCGGCATCACGCTCGGCCAGGCCGTCGCAAAGGCGATCGGCGATCGCAAGGGCATTCGCCGCTACGGTCATTCGTACGTGCCGCTCGACGAAGCGCTGTCGCGCGTCGTGATCGATTTTTCCGGCCGTCCGGGCCTCGAATTCCATGTGCCGTTCACGCGTGCGCGCATCGGCACGTTCGACGTCGATCTGTCGATCGAATTTTTCCGCGGCTTTGTGAACCATGCCGGCGTGACCTTGCATGTCGACAATCTGCGCGGCATCAACGCGCACCATCAGCTCGAAACGGTCTTCAAGGCGTTCGGGCGCGCGCTGCGCATGGCCGTCGAACTCGACGAGCGCGCGGCTGGGCAGATTCCGTCGACCAAGGGCAGCCTTTAACCGGTTTCATCGCCTCCAACGTCTTTGGGCCAATCACCTTCGAGCGATTTCCGTCAGGCAATTCATCGGGCAGGAGCGCGCGAGCCGGCACGTCGTTCGACGTCGCGCAGCGGCGTCGATCGGTTGAAGGCAGAGCGGCCAATTTTGAAATGAAAACTTCGATAGCGATTGTGGATTATGGAATGGGCAACCTGCGCTCGGTTGCCCAGGCATTGCGCAAGGCCGCGCCGGAAGCGGAAGTGGCGATCGTCGATCGTCCCGAGGCGATCCGCGCGGCCGACCGCGTGGTGCTGCCCGGCCAGGGCGCGATGCCCGACTGCATGCGCAGTCTCGCGGAGTCCGGCTTGCAGGAAGCGGTCGTCGAAGCGTCACGCAGCAAGCCGCTGATGGGCGTGTGCGTCGGCGAGCAGATGCTGTTCGACTGGAGCGCCGAGGGCGATACGCCGGGTCTGGGTCTGCTGGCGGGCAAGGTGGTGCGCTTCGAGCTCGAAGGCCAGGTGCAGGACGACGGCTCGCGCTTCAAGGTCCCGCAGATGGGCTGGAACCGTGTGCGTCAGGCGCAGCCGCATCCGCTCTGGGACGGCGTCGCCGACAACGCGTTCTTCTACTTCGTGCACAGCTACTACGTGGTGCCGGACAACCCGGCGCATACGTCGGGCGAGACGGTCTATGGCGTGCCCTTTACCTCGGCAGTGGCGCGGGATAACATCTTCGCCACCCAATTCCACCCTGAAAAGAGCGCCGAGGCGGGTCTGCGCGTGTATCGCAACTTCGTGCACTGGAACCCGTGAACGCCTTTCTTTATCCCGTTGCCGCGCGCGCGTCGCGCGGCGCCGCGGTCCCGCATCTCAACGGCGCCCCACCGGAGCGCCGAAAGAGTTGTACTAAACTAGCGGGACGGCGTTGCGGCGGGCTGACTCGCCAGCCGCTGCCGCCGACCTTCAACCCACTCCCAGATAACACCCGATTGCTATGCTGCTGATTCCCGCCATCGACCTGAAAGATGGTCAGTGTGTACGCCTCAAACAAGGCGATATGGACCAGGCGACGATTTTCTCCGAGGAACCGGCGGCAATGGCCCGACATTGGGTCGACCGCGGCGCGCGTCGTCTGCATCTGGTCGATCTGAATGGCGCGTTCGCCGGCAAGCCGAAGAACGGCGATGCGATCCGGGCGATCATCGATGAAGTGGGCGGCGAGATTCCGGTCCAGCTGGGCGGTGGCATCCGCGATCTGAACACGATCGAGCGCTATCTGGACGACGGTTTGTCGTACGTGATCATCGGCACGGCGGCGGTGAAGAACCCCGGCTTTCTGCAGGACGCGTGCACCGCGTTCGGCGGCCACATCATCGTGGGCCTCGACGCGAAAGACGGCAAGGTTGCAACCGACGGCTGGAGCAAGCTGACCGGGCACGAAGTAGCCGACCTCGCACGCAAGTTCGAGGACTACGGCTGCGAGTCGATCATCTATACCGACATCGGCCGCGACGGCATGCTGCAAGGCATCAACATCGAAGCGACGGTGCGCCTCGCGCGGGCGGTCAAGATTCCGGTGATCGCGAGCGGCGGGCTGTCGAATCTCGCGGACATCGAATCGCTGTGCGAAGTCGAAGGCGAGGGCATCGAAGGCGTGATCTGCGGCCGCGCGATCTATTCGGGCGACCTCGACTTCGCGGCCGCGCAAACGCTCGCCGACCGGCTGCGCGAAGCGGACGACGCTTAAGCACGGCGCCGGCCTGCGGCGCTCGCTCGAGCGACGGCTTGCCGCCCGCGCACGTCGCACGATCACGTACCCGGAATCGCTCCAGCTTGGGGCGGGCACCCACTTGCGGCGCGATGCAACCGCTCGCGCCGGCACCGTGCCGCTTGCCTCAGAGCGAGCGGCCTCATCAGCGGTATTGGCAGAATTGCACGATCATGGCTCTAGCTAAACGCATCATCCCCTGTCTCGACGTCACCGCGGGCCGCGTGGTCAAGGGCGTCAACTTCGTCGAACTGCGCGACGCGGGCGACCCGGTCGAAATCGCGCGCCGTTACGACGATCAGGGCGCCGACGAACTCACGTTCCTCGACATCACCGCGACCTCGGATCAGCGCGATCTGATCCTGCCGATCATCGAGGCGGTCGCCTCGCAGGTGTTCATTCCGCTGACGGTCGGCGGCGGCGTGCGCGCGGTCGAAGACGTGCGGCGCCTGCTGAACGCGGGAGCCGACAAGATCAGCATGAACTCGTCGGCGGTCGCGAATCCGCAACTCGTGAGGGACGCGACCGACAAGTACGGCTCGCAGTGCATCGTCGTCGCGATCGACGCGAAGCGCGTGTCGGCCGATGGCGAGACGCCGCGCTGGGAAGTGTTCACGCACGGCGGGCGCAAGGCGACCGGCCTCGACGCGGTTCAATGGGCGCGCAAGATGGCCGAGCTCGGCGCGGGCGAAATCCTGCTGACCAGCATGGATCGCGACGGCACCAAGAGTGGCTTCGACCTCGCGCTCACGCGCGCGGTGTCGGACGCGGTGCCGGTGCCGGTGATCGCCTCGGGCGGCGTCGGCAATCTGCAGCATCTCGCCGACGGCATCAAGAGCGGCCACGCGGACGCCGTGCTCGCCGCGAGCATCTTCCACTATGGCGAACACACGGTCGGCGAGGCCAAGCGCTTCATGGCCGACCAGGGTATTTCGGTGAGGTTGTGACGTGACGAACGCTTCGGCAGTGAACTGGCTCGACAAGGTCAAGTGGGACGCGAACGGCCTCGTGCCGGTTATAGCGCAGGAAGCATCGACGAACGACGTGCTGATGTTCGCGTGGATGAATCGCGAGGCTCTCGCGAAGACCGTCGAGACCGGCCGCGCGGTGTATTTCTCGCGCTCGCGCCAGCGCCTGTGGTTGAAGGGCGAGGAGTCGGGCCATGTGCAGCACGTGCATGAAGTGCGGCTCGATTGCGATGAAGACGTCGTGCTGCTGAAAGTCGAGCAGGTATCGGGCATTGCGTGCCACACGGGACGTCACTCGTGCTTTTTCCAGAAATTCGAAGGTTCGGTGAACGACGGCGACTGGCAGGCCGTCGATCCCGTACTGAAAGACCCCGAACACATCTACAAATGACGCAATCCACGCAAAACCCGTCGCCCGCCGATGCTTCCACGCTCGATACGCTGCTGCGCCTCGCGGCGGTGATCGATAGCCGCAAGGGCGGCGATCCGGACATCTCATACGTTTCGCGCCTGTTCCACAAGGGCGACGACGCGGTGCTGAAGAAGATCGGCGAAGAAGCCACCGAAGTCGTGCTGGCCGCGAAGGACGCGCGGCACGGCGGCGCGCCGAAGGCGCTGGTCGGCGAGGTCGCGGACCTGTGGTTTCACTGCCTCGTGATGCTGTCGCATTTCGATCTGAGCCCCGCCGACGTGGTCGCCGAACTCGAGCGGCGCGAAGGCCTGTCGGGCATCGAGGAAAAGGCGCTGCGCAAGAGCCGCGAGCGCGAGGAAAACGGCGATTGAGCAACCGAAGCGGAAATCTGGCGTTTCCGCTTGAAGTCGCGCGCGCCGGCGCCTATATAGCGGTAACTGCCCGTTCAGGAGGACCCAAGCATGGAACAGCCGCAAGAAAGTTACCCGCCGCCGGTCTACCGCCACGCGATGGAGCCTGAACGCGAGCGCAGCCTGCGTACGCTCACGCACGTGCTGTACGCGCTCTACGCGGTCCACTGGCTGACCGGCGGGCTCACCATTCTGATCGCGATCATCATCAACTACATCAAACGGCCAGACGTGGCCGGCACGCCGTACGAAGCGCACTTCGAATGGCAGATCCGCACGTTCTGGCTGGGCCTTGTCGGCTACGCGATCGGCGCGTTGCTGCTGCTCGTCGTGATCGGCATTCCGGTACTGTGGGCCGTCAGCATATGGATGTTGTACCGTATTATCAAAGGCTGGTTGTACCTGTACGATAACAAGCCGTTCGCGAATCCGGCCGGCTGGGTCTGAACGCTTGCCGGTCTGTATGAGCGGGCCGGCTTTCGGGTCGAACCTGGCCGCGTGCGGCTTCGCTCGCTTATGTCATATCGCGTCAGGAACACGATGAGTCACGATCCGAACTGTCTTTTCTGCAAGATCGCCGCTGGCGAAATCCCGTCGACCAAGGTCCACGAAGACGATGAGTTCGTCGCCTTTCGCGACATCCGGCCGGCGGCTGAAACGCACGTGCTGGTGATTCCTCGCAAGCACATCGCGACGCTGTCGAACTGCACCGAAAACGACGCGCCTCTGCTTGGTAGAATGCTTGTCCTGACCGCGCGTCTGGCCGAGAAATTAGGGGTCGCTTACTCAGGTGGCGCAACAGGCTTTCGCACGGTGATCAATACCGGTCCGGGTGGTGGTCAGGAGGTGTATCACCTGCACGCGCACATTCTCGCAGGACCGCGCCCTTGGCAACGCATGGGCTGAGCGCGGGTTCGCGCGTCATGCATGACGGGAGAAAAGCAGCAGCCGCCGCGAGTTTTGGCCGGAGACAATACCGCTACCGTTGTCTTTGCCGCTCTGTAATGGCATCGACGCGATCGTCCGACCAGAATGACAACGGTGGTGATGGCGGCGTCGCGAGCGCGCTGGGGCGGCCTGCGGTAACTTAGGGATACATGGAGACGAAGCGCACGCGCTTCAGGTCGTGCAAATCTGCCGCGTTCGGATGCGGTATCGGGGTTAAGGAGAGTAGTCATGGGTTCGCTGAGTATTTGGCATTGGTTGATCGTTCTGTTGATCGTCGCGCTCGTGTTCGGCACGAAGAAGCTGCGCAACATCGGCAGCGATCTGGGCGGCGCGGTGAAGGGTTTCAAGGAAGGCATGAAGGAAGCTGAATCGCCGTCGGCCGACACGCAACCGCAGCAGCGCGAGCTGCCGCGCAACGGCGCGGTGGACGTCGAGGCGAAGGAAAAGGCGCCGCACTCGGGCGACTACCGCTAAGCCGCGGCGTTCGCGCCGTTCCCGCGTTTCTGACGGACATTCCAATTCATGCTGGACCTCGGTCTAACCAAGATGGCGCTGATCGGCGTCGTCGCGCTGGTCGTCCTCGGGCCTGAGCGCCTGCCGCGTGTCGCTCGCACGGCCGGCGCGCTGTTCGGTCGCGCGCAGCGGTACATCAACGACGTGAAGGCCGAGGTCACGCGCGAAATCGAACTCGACGAACTGCGGCGCATGAAGACTGAGTTCGAGAAGGCCGCGACGAATGTCGAAACGGCCGTACAGGACAACCTGCGCAAGCATGAGAGCGAGCTGAACGAAGCGTGGAATAGCGGCACGTCGGTGTCGCCGAGCATCGCCGGCGGCGCGCTCGAAGACGCCGCCGGTAGCACCGGCGCCGCCTCCTGGCCGGTCAGTACGCCGGCCGCCGCGCCCAAACGCAAGAATTGGCGCGTCCGGCAGAGCGCCACGCCCACCTGGTACAAGCGTGCGAGCCTGCGCCGCACGCGCGTGCAGTCGGGCGCCGCGCGCGTCGCGCGGCACACGCCCGCCAACCTGCGTCGTCCGACGCGGTTTTTCTGATGTTCAGATCGACAATCTCTAACCGAGGGCCGGTGTGAGCGACCCCCAGCAATCCCAGAACGAAGGCGCAGAAGAGACCTTCATTTCCCACCTCGTCGAACTGCGTGACCGCATCATCCGTGCGGGGCTCGCCGTCATCGTCGTGTTTATCGGGCTCGTGTACTGGGCACCTGACATCTTCAGACTGCTCGCGCGGCCGCTCATGATGAATCTGCCGAAGGACGGCAAGATGATCGTCACCGACGTCACCGGCTCGTTCTTCGTGCCGATGAAGGTGACGATGCTGGTCGCCTTCGTGATCGCGTTGCCGGTCGTGCTGTACCAGATCTGGGCGTTCGTCGCGCCGGGGCTCTATCAGCACGAGAAGAAGCTGGTCGGGCCGCTCGTCGCGAGCAGCTATACGCTGTTCCTGTGCGGCATGGCGTTCGCGTACTTCGTCGTGTTTCCGACCATCTTCCGCGTGATGGCGCACTACAACGCGCCGCTCGGCGCGGAGATGACGACCGATATAGACAATTACCTGAGCTTCGTGCTCACCATGTTCATCGCATTCGGTGTGACGTTCGAGGTGCCGATCCTCGTCGTGCTGCTGGTGCGCATGAACGTGCTGACGCTGAAGAAGCTCAAGGAAATCCGGCCGTATGTGATCGTTGGCGCATTCGTGGTGTCGGCCGTCGTAACGCCGCCGGACGTGTTTTCGCAACTCATTCTCGCGATTCCGCTGATTCTGCTCTACGAAGCGGGCATCATTGCGGCGCGGCTGATCGTCGGCAAGCAGCCGGTGGTCGTCGAGGATGCGAGTCCGCCGTCGAGTTGAGGTGTCGCGAGCCGATGCCGTGCGTCGCGTGACGGCGAACTGCGCGCGGAACAACTAGCGCGTAGATGAAAGGTGCAACGAAAAAGGGCAGTCCATCGCGGACTGCCCTTTTTCGTTGCGCGGAGCCTCCGTCACCCTCAGCCGCCGTCGTCATCGGGCTGATCGCCGCCGCTATCGTCCGGGGCCTGCTTTGGCGGCGGGGGGCGCTTGCCGATCATCACGTCGATATCGATCTGATGGCCCTTGCGCACCAGATGCACCTTCGCCGACGTGCCCGGCTTGATTTGCGCGATCACGTTCAACAGGCGCGTGGTATCGGTGATCTCCTGGCCATTCACGTTCGTCAGAATGTCGCCGGGTTTGATGCCCGCGCGGTCGGCCGGTCCGCTCTTCAGCACGCCCGCGACGATCGCGCCCGACTTCTGATCGAGCCCGAACGACTCCGCGATCTCCGGCGTCACGTCCTGCGGTTCGACGCCGATCCAGCCGCGCGTGACCGTGCCCGTCGTGATGATGCTCTCGAGGACGCTGCGCGCGGTCGACACCGGAATCGCGAAGCCGATGCCGAGCGAGCCGCCCGAGCGCGAGTAGATCGCGGTATTGATGCCGAGCAGGTTGCCGTTGACGTCGACGAGCGCACCGCCCGAGTTGCCGGGGTTGATCGGCGCGTCGGTCTGGATAAAGTTCTCGAAGGTGTTGATGCCGAGGTGGTTGCGGCCCAGCGCGCTGACGATGCCCATCGTCACGGTCTGGCCGACGCCGAACGGATTGCCGATCGCGAGCACGACGTCGCCGACGCGGGTCTGTTCTATCCGGCCGAGCGTGATGGTGGGCAGATTGGTCATGTTGACCTTGAGCACGGCCAGATCCGTCTCGGGGTCGATGCCGATCACCTTCGCACTGGCGGTGCGGCCGTCGGCGAGCGCGACTTCGATCTGATCGGCGCCGTCGACCACGTGCTGGTTCGTTAGAATGTAACCTTCCGAACTCACGATCACGCCTGAGCCGAGATTCGAGGCAGGCTGCTCCTGCTGCTTGCGATTGTTCCTGTCGCCGAAGAAATAGCGGAACAGTGGATCTTTGGCGCGCGGGTCGGGAGGCAGTGAGCCATCCTTGCTGGAGAACACGTTGACGACCGCGGGCATGGCCTTTTGCGCCGCTTCCGCATACGACGATTCGGCGTGACCATGGCTGATGCCCGGTGACACTTCCCGCAGGGCGACGATCGGTTCGGCGAGTTGTCTGCCGAACTGTCCTTGACGCTGGAGCCACTGCGGTTTGAGGGTCGCAATGATGAACATCAGCGCCAACAGCACCGTCACCGCCTGGGCAAATAACAGCCAGAAGCGTCTAAGCATCTGAAGACTAGAGGTCTAATATGGATCGGATTGAACTTGAATTGTACTTGAACAATCTCCTTGAAACCGCGCGCTTCAAGGACTATTGCCCGAACGGATTACAGGTCGAGGGACGCCGCCGGATCAACAAACTCGCGACCGGCGTGACCGCATCGGTGGCCTTTCTGGAGGCCGCGCTCGACTGGGGCGCAGACGCCGTGCTGGTCCATCATGGCTACTTCTGGCGCAATGAGGCACCGCAGATCACCGGCCGCAAACACGCGCGTTTGAAGCTGCTGCTCGCCAACGACCTGAACCTGTTCGCCTACCATCTGCCGCTCGACGATCACCCCCGGTTCGGCAACAACGCCCAGATCGGCGAGAAGATGGGCTGGATCAGCGACGCGCGCTTTGGCGAGAACGATCTCGGCTGGCTCGCCACGTTGCCGATGCCGATCACGCTGTCGCACCTGAGCGCGGAAATCGAGCAGACGCTCGGGCGTACGCCGCTCGTGTTCGGCGATCCGGATCTCGAACTGCGCCGCGTCGGCTGGTGCACGGGCGCCGCGCAAAACATGTTCGACGCGGCGATCAACGCGGGCGCCGACGTCTACGTGACCGGCGAAGTATCGGAGTCGGTGATGCACACGGCGGCGGAAAGCGGCGTCGCGTTTCTCGCGGCCGGTCATCACGCGACCGAACGCTTCGGCGTGCAGGCGGTGGGCAAGCATGTGTCCGAATCGTTCGATATCGAACACCTGTTTATCGATATCCCCAATCCCGTTTGAATTGCGAATTGCATTAACGAAGAAAAAGGCAGGAATACCGTAGAAGGCACTTAAAAGGAGGTGCGAAAAAGTTTGTGATCGGTACGGACAAACCCTGAGTTATCAAAGGCTTCGCACGGTTTTTGGCAATCGGCCCTTGTAAATGGCGACTCCATTCGAGCAAACTAGCGGCGGTAGAAGCGACGTGAAGGAAAAATCCAACTCAGAAGTGGGGCGTGTGATGCGAGACAAAGAAGAGGAACGCGTCGATGGCAGCCGCCGTAACTGGCTGGTAGCGACGACCGTAGCAGGCGGCATAGGAGGTGTTGCCGTCGTCGTACCCTTTGTTAGTTCGTTTGCACCATCCGAAAAGGCCAAGGCCGCGGGTGCCCCGGTCGAAGTCGATATCAGTGGTCTGAAGCCCGGCGACATGATGACGGTCGCCTGGCGCGGCAAGCCGGTGTGGATCATCAACCGCACGGATCGCATGCTCGCCGATGTTCAAAAAGCCGATAGCCAGGTCGCGGACCCCCACTCGCTGAATCCGTTCTCAATGCCGCTGCCGGACTACTGCAACAACGAATACCGTTCACGCGCCGAGAACAAGCATCTGCTGGTTGCCGTCGCCGTTTGCACGCATCTGGGCTGCACGCCGACACCGCGCTTCCAGGAAGGCCCCCAGCCCAATCTCCCCGACGACTGGCCAGGCGGCTTCCTGTGCCCGTGCCACGGTTCGACCTACGACATGGACGGCCGCGTCTTCAAGAACAAACCCGCTCCGCAGAACCTCGACATCCCGCGCTACATGTTCACGTCGGCGACGGCACTTGTCATCGGCAGGGATGAAAAAGGGGAAGCGTAATGGCGAGCGAACACGAAGTAGAGACGACCGGGCTGGCTGGCTGGATCGACCAGCGCTTCCCGATGACGGCCGCGTGGAAGAAGCACGCTTCCGAGTACTACGCGCCGAAGAACTTCAACTTCTGGTACTTCTTCGGTTCGCTCGCGTTGCTGGTGCTGGTCAACCAGATCGTCACCGGCATTTTCCTGACGATGAACTACAAGCCCGATGCGACGCTCGCGTTCTCGTCGGTCGAGTACATCATGCGCGAGGTGCCGTGGGGCTGGCTGATCCGCTACATGCACTCCACAGGCGCGTCGATGTTCTTCGTCGTCGTGTACCTGCACATGTTCCGCGGGCTCATGTATGGCTCGTACCGCAAGCCGCGCGAACTCGTGTGGATTTTTGGCTGCCTGATTTTCCTGAGCCTGATGGCCGAAGCGTTTTTCGGCTATCTGCTGCCGTGGGGCCAGATGTCGTTCTGGGGCGCGCAAGTGATCGTGAACCTGTTCTCGGCGATTCCGTTCATCGGGCCGGATCTGTCGCTGTGGATTCGCGGCGACTACGTGGTCTCCGACGTCACGCTGAACCGGTTCTTCGCGTTTCACGTGATCGCGATTCCGCTGGTGCTGGTCGGCCTCGTGATCGCGCACCTGATTGCGCTGCACGAAGTCGGCTCGAACAATCCCGACGGCATCGAGATCAAGGCGAAGAAGGGCCCGGATGGCGTGCCGCTCGACGGCGTTCCTTTCCACCCGTATTACTCGGTGCACGACTTCATGGGGGTGACGATTTTTCTGCTGATTTTCGCGGCGATCATCTTCTTCGCGCCGGAAATGGGCGGGTACTTCCTTGAAGCGAACAACTTCATTCCCGCGAATCCGCTGCAAACGCCGCCTGAAATTGCGCCTGTGTGGTACTTCACCGCCTTTTATGCGATGCTGCGCGCCACCACCGATCCGTTCAAGATCGTGCTGATGATCGTCATCGCGCTACTCGGGCTGCTCGCGCTCGTGCGGGCCCGCGGCACGTGGAAGCTCGGTCTGCCGGTGCTCGCGGTGCTGGTGATCATCGCGATGGCATTTACCGAATCGAAGTTCTGGGGCGTCGTGGTGATGGGCAGCGCGGTGATTTCGCTGTTCTTCCTGCCGTGGCTGGACCGGTCGCCCGTCAGGTCGATTCGCTACCGCCCGCTTTTCCACAAGGTATTCTTCGGGATCTTCGTGATCGCGTTTCTGACGCTGGGCTTCCTCGGCACCCGACCGCCGTCGCCGGCCTCGACGCTGATCGCCCAGATCTGCGCACTGATCTACTTCGCGTTTTTTCTCGGCATGCCCTTCTGGACGCGGCTTGGCAAGTTCAAGCAGCCGCCGGAACGGGTGCGGTTCAAGCCTCACTAATCGCGAGCCAGGAGAACACGAAGATGAAGAAACTGCTTTCGATGTGCGCGCTGATCGGCGCGACCGTACTTGCCCTGCTGGCCGCTCCGGTCCGCGCGGACGAGAGTTTCCCGCTTGATCGCTCGCCGGATAACACGAACAATTTCGCTTCTTTGCAGCGCGGCGCGCAATTGTTTGTAAACTATTGCCTGAATTGCCACAGCGCGAACCTGATGCGCTACAACCGTCTGACCGATCTCGGCATCACGCCGAATGAAATCCAGGCGAACCTGCTGTTCACCACCGACAAGGTCGGCAACACGATGACCGTGGCGATGCGCCCGGAAGACGCGAAAGCGTGGTTCGGTGCGACGCCGCCGGATCTGTCGGTGGAGGCCCGGGCGCGCGGCACGGAGTGGCTGTACACGTATCTACGCAGCTTTTACCGCGACGATACGCGGCCGACCGGCTGGAACAATCTGGTGTATCCGAACGTCGGTATGCCGCATGTGCTGTGGCAGCTTCAGGGGCAGCGAGCGGCGAAATTCGGCGATGAAACCGACGAAAGAACCGGCGAAACGGTACGCAAATTCCTCGGCTTCAAGCAATTGACTCCGGGGACGATGTCGCCGGTAGATTATGATTCTGCTGTGGCCGACCTCGTGTCGTACCTGTCATGGATGTCCGAGCCGACGCAGCAAACCCGCAAGCAACTTGGCGTGTGGGTGCTGTTGTTCCTCGGTATCCTGAGCTTTTTCGCCTGGCGACTGAACGCCGCGTACTGGAAACATATCAAATAATCACGCCGTTACACGGCGTGGGGCCGGCGCCAGGAAAGACCTGCTGAACGGTTTTTCCGCGCGCTGGCCCTTCAGCTTTTTGAGGAAACGTAAATATGATGGTTCTGTATTCCGGCACTACTTGCCCGTTCTCCCAGCGTTGCCGACTGGTGTTGTTCGAAAAGGGCATGGACTTCGAGATCCGCGACGTCGACCTGTTCAACAAGCCGGAAGACATCGCGGTGATGAATCCGTACGGTCAGGTGCCGATTCTCGTCGAACGGGACCTGATTCTGTATGAATCGAACATCATCAACGAGTACATCGACGAGCGCTTCCCGCACCCGCAGCTGATGCCGGCCGATCCGGTGCAGCGCGCGCGCGCGCGCCTGTTCCTGCTCAACTTCGAGAAAGAGCTGTTCGTGCACGTCGGCACGCTCGAAAACGAAAAAGGCAAGGCGGCCGAGAAGAATCACGAGAAGGCGCGCCTCGCAATCCGCGATCGCCTGACGCAGCTTGCGCCGATCTTCCTGAAGAACAAGTACATGCTCGGCGAAGAGTTCTCCATGCTCGACGTCGCGATCGCTCCGCTCCTGTGGCGTCTCGACCACTACGGCATCGAGCTGTCGAAGAACGCCGCGCCGCTGATGAAGTACGCCGAGCGCATTTTCAGCCGCCCGGCTTATATCGAAGCGCTGACGCCGTCGGAAAAGGTGATGCGTCGTTGAGTTTGGCTTTGGAGCGCGAGCGCCGCATCGCCTTGATGCGCGCCCGCGCCCGCAAGAGGACTGTTGATGCAAGAGATTTCCACGAAACCTTATCTGCTGCGCGCGCTGTACGAGTGGTGCACGGATAACGGCTACACACCGCACATCGCGGTCAGGGTCGACAATCAGACGCGCGTGCCGCGTCAGTTCGTCCGTGACAACGAGATCGTGTTGAACATCAGCTTCGAGGCGACGAGCCAGCTGCAGATGGGCAATGAGTGGATAGAGTTCAACGCGCGCTTCTCCGGCAAGTCGCACAAGATCGAGGTTCCGGTCGCCAATATTCTCGCGATCTACGCGCGCGAAAACGGCCAGGGCATGGCGTTTCCGGTCGAATCGGCGGGCGGCGAGGCGCAGGATTCAGGCGCGGATGCCGCGGACGAAGCCGACGCACCGGCCCCGCACGCAGTCGATACCGCGCCGGCCGCCCCGGACTCGGACGCCGACGCCGGCGACAAACCGCAGCCCGACGACGACGGCTCAAAAGGCAGCGGAAGAGCTCACCTCAAGATCGTGAAATGAAGTAGAATCACGGCCTCATGCCGGCTTAGCTCATCAGGTAGAGCGCTTGACTTGTAATCATGAGGTGGCGGGTTCGAGTCCTGCAGCCGGCACCAAATTGCTTTAGTCGCAGCAAATGGAAATACCCTAGAACCCCGTCGAAGCTGAGGCTTCGGCGGGGTTTTTCCTTTTCGGCATTCAAATCGCCCGGCCGGGTCGACTTGACTCGAACCTGAGCGGATAAATCGGCTGCTGAGGTAGCCGTATCGCGCAGGCGAAAGGCAAGAGAGGCGTGAAGTGAGCCGCCCGATGGCTCAAAAATCACGATATCTCTTTCACCTTGTCGATTGTGGACTGTTTAGTCTGCATTTGGCGCGGCTAAACTTACCTCATCACTATCACCGATTCACGTCGCGTCGCGAATCCGCGCGGCGGCGGTACGGTACTATTCGGGCGTCGCCCGGGATGGCAGTCTGCCATCGGGGATGTTGAGCCGCTGCCGGCTCCAACGTCACCGGCGACGTCACATCGACACCATTGCACCATGACCAGCCCCGCAACGCTCTCCTGGCCCGAAGCCGACGGCCCGCGCACCGCGCGCTGGCGCTCCGAAGCGGCCGTGCCGCCGCCGAAGCGCGTCGTCGTCGCCGACGACCGCACCACCGCCGATTCGGCCTACCGTCTCGCGTGCGAAGGCACCGCGCTGCTGTGGCACGGCGACTTCCAGAACGCGCGCCAACTGCTGCAGGCAGTCACGCGTCGGCTCGAACGCAAGCCGCGCAAGCCGGGAGCGACACCGCTCGACGCGTTCAACCTGCATCGGCAGGCGCAGTCGCAGCGCGCGCGCACGCTCGGCATGATCCTGATTCCGCTCGATGCCGACTACGGCATTCCGCTGCGCCGCGCCCCCGACGTGCGGCAGGCCTGCATCGAAGCTTACGGGCCGGCGACCGGCGAGGCGTCTGTGGTGTCGTTGCGCGAGTTGCTCGGCTTGATCGGCGCGCACGAATGGCGCAAGAAGGGCGTCGAGATTGCGGCGCTCGGCGAGCGGATCCATCCGCATTACGGCGTGTTTTCACCGGTGCGCGGCGAATACGTCGATCTGGTTGCGCGCACCTCACTGCCGTCGCTCGACCTCGCGTTCGATATCGGCACCGGCACCGGCGTACTGGCCGCCCTGCTGGCCAAACGCGGCGTGCGCAAGATCGTCGCGACGGACCAGGATGCGCGCGCGCTGGCGTGCGCTCGTGAAAATCTGGCGCGCCTTGGCTACGGCGAGCAGGTCGAGATCGTGCAGGCGGACCTGTTTCCGGACGGGCGCGCGCCGCTCGTCGTCTGCAATCCGCCTTGGGTGCCGGCACGGCCTGCGTCGCCGCTCGAATACGCGGTCTACGATCCGGACAGCCGCATGCTGCTCGGCTTCCTGAACGGCCTTGCCGATCATCTGACACCGGACGGCGAGGGCTGGCTGATCATTTCGGATCTCGCCGAGCACCTGGGGCTGCGCACGCGCGAGTGGCTGCTGGCCGCGATCGATCACGCAGGTCTCAGTGTCGCGGGGCGCGAGGACATTCGTCCACGGCACCCGAAGGCGAGCGATCAGAACGACCCGCTCTATGTCGCGCGGGCCGCCGAGGTCACGTCGCTATGGCGGCTCAGGGTGCGTTGATTGCGATGACGCGCGTTACGCCAACGCGCCGCGCGCTTCCAGATAGGCACATGCTCCCTGACCGGCCACCAGCCCGCTGGCAAAACAGGCGGTCAGCAGATAACCGCCGGTCGGCGCTTCCCAATCGAGCATTTCACCCGCACAGAATGCGCCGGGCATGCGCTCGATCATTAGATGCGCGTCCAGCGCCTCGAACGGGATTCCTCCCGCCGAGCTGATCGCTTCCCCGATCGGTCGCGCGCGCAGCAGCCGGACCGGCAGCGCCTTGATCGCATGGGCGAGGCGGCGCGCGTCGGCGAACGCATCTTTCGCCAGAACCTCGTGCAATAACGCCAGCTTGACCCCGCCGATACCGATCCGCCCATGCAGATGACTCGCGACCGAGCGTGAGCCGCGCGGCCGCGTCACTTCCTCGACGACCCGTTCGAGCGGCAGACCTGGCGCCAGATCCAGCACGATCGTGACCTCGCCGTCGGCCAGAATTCGCTCGCGGATCGCCGCCGACAACGCATAGATCAGGCTCCCTTCGAGGCCAGTTTCGGTCAAAAGTATTTCACCTTGTCGATTGTGGACTTTATTGTCTATATCAGTGAGGGAGATCGCGACCGGCTTGATCGGCTGACCGGCGAAACGCTCGCGCAGATACGGGCTCCAGTCCGCGTCGAAGCCGCAGTTCGCGGGACGCAGCGGCGTCACCTGCACGTCGCGCGACGTCATCAATGGCACCCACGCGGCGTCGGAACCGAGACGCGGCCAGCTGGCGCCGCCGAGCGCGAAGACCACCGCGTCGCAGGCGACAGTCTGCGCGCCGCCCGGCGTATCGAAGCGCAGGCGGTGCCCGGTTTCAGTGTCGCAAGCCGACGTCCAGCCGCTCCACTTGTGACGCATGTGGAATTGCACGCCCGCTTCGCGCAGCCGATGCAACCACGCGCGCAGCATTGGGGCGGCCTTCATGTCGGACGGAAACACGCGCCCGGAACTGCCGACGAACGTCTCGATGCCCAGCTCGCGCAGCCACGCACGTAGTGCGTCGGGCCCGAACGCGTCGAGCAACGGCGCGATGCGCTCGCGGCGCGCGCCGTAGCGGCCGAGAAATGGCTCGAGAGGTTCCGAATGCGTGATGTTCATGCCGCCTTTGCCCGCCATCAGGAATTTGCGGCCGACCGACGGCATCGCGTCGTACACGTGGACTTGCACGCCGCGCCGGGCAAGCGTCTCTGCGGCCATCAGGCCGGCGGGGCCGCCGCCGATCACGGCGACACGGACGGAATCGAGCGAGGAGTGCATGAGGTTCAGCGGATCAGCGGGGGAAAAAAGACGGTGCGCCGTAGAGACCGGACGCACGGGCGGCGCGAACAGCGCGAAGGGCGCTATTGTCACACCGCGCGCGGTGCGCGGCAAACATCGCCGGACGCTGTCCCGTGCGGGCAAACCGGCGGGAAACCAGCGAGGCGGCAGGGCCTGAGCGCTCTAGGCCGGAAAACACTGGATTCAGTCGTTCCTCCCGCCGCTGCGCATCGCATTCACCGCTTGGCTCGCGCGGCACGCGACCTATACTTTTCAAGCACCTTCCATCAGACGCCGTTTGCGCCGTCCTCTGCGTCAAGCTTCAAACACATCGGTTCCGACGCAGCCGCTGCGGCGCGCCTTGACGCCGCACGCCGGCCGCCGACGCGCGTCGCGCTTCAAATCGGTGGAAGGGTCGATTGTCGGAATCGAGGAGGTTGCCATGACCCGCAAATACATCGACTGTCGTGAGTTTCCGAGCGAAATGAACTGCACTGTCGCGCTCTCCGCCGACAGCGAGGGCGAACTGCTCGAAGCCGCGGTCCAGCATGCCGTCAGCGTACACAAGCACGCGGATTCGCCGGAGCTGCGTGCGCAGCTGAAGACGCTATTTCATGAGGGAACGCCGCCCGTCGAGGCGCCGCGCGCGTGAGACAACCGTGTAGAGGGATCGCGGAAGCCAGCGTCGCGAGCGGCAGCGAGCCGCCCGCGCGCGGTCGTGTTGCAGCAGTCTGTTTGTCTTGCACGAGAGACGCTGTGCCTGGCCCTTTTGATCGAGCTGGCAACGCGCTAACCCGGATAGGCTTCGTCGACCTTCAGCCCGGCGAGCTTGAAGATCACCCGCAGCGTCTGCGGCTTGATGTCGCGTCGCGAAGCGAGCGTCGTCATGACGAAGTCGAGCACTTTGGCGTACTTGAGCATCGTCAGGCAAGTTTCGAGGTCCACGCGGCCATCGCGCATGACCTCGGCGAGCCGCAGCATTTCCGTGGAGATGTCGCGCGCCATCTCCAGCTCGAGTTGCTGCTTTTCCGACCATGCGGGCGCGGCCGTGAGCTTCGCCAGCATTTCCTGGAACTTCTGTTCGACATTTCCGTTGGGTACCGTATCCATTGCCGCCTCTTGTCTGATCGTCCGAGCGCGTCCGGTTGCCGAGCCGGCGCTGCTGGTTACGTAATGTTCGGCCCATGGTCCGGGGCCGCTCTCCCCCAATGCATCCGGTTCGCGTGTCCGGCAGCACGGCCGGCCAGCCTCCTGTTTTTCAGCGACACACGGCGTGCACCCGCAGGCTCAGCGGGCGCGCAGGCAATTTTCAGCCATCCCCGAGACGCTTGCGCACATCGCCGCTCGCGCGGGAAATGTTCCACGTTGATCGCATGTCTCGCGCGATCCGCGCGGCGTCCTCGCTGGGTATGCCGCACTTTCGGTAAACTGGCAGCAACTTTTCTCTTTCTCCGTCATCTGTCGCACGTTCGCGCGCTAATTGATGGCGGTCTACACGATGTCCGGCAAAACCCACGAAATCCGCCCCAATCAATCTGTCGAACTGCTTAAGGAACTCCACATCCTCACGCGCGACGGCAAGATGAATCAGGACAGCCGCCGCAAGCTGAAGCAGGTCTACCATCTGTTCCAGTTCATCGAGCCGCTGCTCAAGGACCTGAAGGACCAGCAGGGGTCGCTCACGCTCGTCGATCATGGCGCCGGTAAGTCATACCTCGGTTTTATTCTGTATGACCTGTTTTTCAAGGAGTTTCAGGATGCCGCTGGTGGGGCTTCGCACATTTACGGCATTGAAACGCGCGAAGAGCTGGTGACGAAGTCCGAAGAACTGGCGGCGCGGCTCGGCTTCAAGGGGATGTCGTTTCTGAATCTGTCGGTGGCTGAATCGATCACGTCGACGCGCCTGCCCGCCGAAATCGATATCGTCACCGCGCTGCACGCCTGCAATACCGCCACCGACGACGCGATCCGCTTCGCGCTCGAAAAGCACGCGAAGTACATCGTCGTCGTACCCTGCTGTCAGGCCGAAGTGGCCGGCGTGCTGCGGCAAAACAAAGGCCGCGCGCTGAAGAACGCGTTGACGGAAATCTGGCGGCATCCGTTGCATACGCGCGAATTCGGCAGCCAGATCACCAACGTGCTGCGCTGCCTGCAACTCGAAGCACATGGCTATCAGGTCAGCGTGACTGAGCTGGTCGGCTGGGAACACTCGATGAAAAACGAGCTGATCATCGCGCAGTACAAGGATCTGCCGCGGCGCCGGCCGGCCGAGCGGCTCGGCGAGGTGCTGGAAACGCTCGGGCTCGATGCGCTGAAGGAGCGCTTTTTCGTGCCGGCCTGAGGTGCGGCCTAGCGCTTCATCAACGCATCCCAGCCCGCGAGGCCGATGCGCCGCAGCGTTTCCTGATTGCGTTCGTAAATCGCTTCCGCGTCAGGAAAGGCCTGCACGGCCCGCTCGATGCTGTCCTCACGCAGTAGATGCAGGATCGGATAGGGCGCCCGGTTCGTGTAGTTTTCGATGTCGTCCGGCGCGCTGCCTTCGAACTGGTAACGCGGATGAAAGCTCGCGATCTGGATGACCCCGTCGAGCTTCAGCTGCTGGATCAGCCGGTCGGCGAAGAACAGGCAGTCATTGAAGTCGAGAAAGTCGCTGAACGCGCGCGGCAGGATCAGCAACGTCGTGTCGATGGCGGCGGGGTCGGCCGCGACGAGCGTCTGCAGTTCGGCTTCCAGATCGGTGAGCACCGCTTCGAGACTGTCCGCTTCGCTGACCACATAGCGAATTTGCCCCTTCACGTGCACGGCCTTTGCGAACGGACACAGGTTCAGGCCGATCACGGCCTCGGTCAGCCAGTGACGGGTCGCGGTGATAACGGCATCGTGGGATTCGGCGGGCAACGGCATGGCGGACGGACGTGGCAGGAAAAAACGGAATTTTAATGGACCCGGCCGACCGACCGGTTCAGCGAGCCCGAGTCTCCCCGCAAGCGGCTGCGATCAACTGAGCGGCGACCTTCGGCGCGGCGAGGATCGGCCCGCAGCCCGGCCCGTAAGTCTGGCTCGCGGCATATACACCCTCGATCAGCAGACCGAGCCCATCGGCGAGCGCTTGCGGATCGCCGGCGCCGGCCGCTGTCGACAGTTCGAGCAGGCGCGCCAGCAGGCGCTGCTTGTTGCGGAACACGAACTGTCGCGCCGGATGCGCGGTATCCGAAAACTCCACCGACACGTTCACGAACGGACAGCCGCGGTAATCGTCGACCGAGGCACGCACCGCGAGGTCGTCGAAATACTGTTGAAGCTGCTTCGCCGGCTCGCCCGGATGCTTCGCGAAACTCTTCTCGACGTAGCCGAAGAACTGCTCGTCCTTCTGCTCCAGATACGCCATCACCAGTTCGTCCTTCGACGAAAACTGCCGGTACAGGCTCATCTTGTTCACGCCCGCGCGCTCGACCACCGCGTCGACGCCGACGCTGCGCACGCCTTCACGATAAAACAGCTCGCTAGCCGCGCGCAGCAGATGCTGCTGCGCCTGCGGCCCGGCGGTCTGCGCGCCGCGCGCGCGCCGGGCACGGGCGGGCGCGGGCTTGAGAGTTTCGGCGGACATGGAAAGTCACCCAAATGGAATTGACGCCTTGACATGTTACCGACCGGTAACTAACATCGCAACACCATTGTGACCGATCAGTCACAAATCCTTTACCGAAGCCGTAACAACGCGAACGACGCCACCATCCGTGCCGCGTCGATGGGAGAACCGATGAACTGGGCTGCGCGACTGATAGGCGGACGTTTCCACTACGGCTGGTTGGCGGTTGCCGTGGTGTTTCTGGTGTTGCTCGCGGCTGCAGGCACGCGGGCTACGCCGAGCGTGATGATGGTGCCGCTCGAGCATCAATTCGGCTGGAGCCGCGCGACCATTTCGCTCGCGATCTCGGTGAACATTGCGCTGTACGGGTTGATGGGGCCATTCGCGGCTGCCGCGATGCAGCGCTTCGGAGTGCGGCCGACGCTGCTAACCGCGCTCGGCACGATGGCCGCGGGCGTGGCGCTGTCGTCGCTGATGACGCATCCGTGGCAGATGGTGCTGATCTGGGGCGTAATGGTCGGCGGCTCGACCGGGGTCGCGGCGCTGTCGTTGTCGGCGACCGTCGTCACGCGCTGGTTCACGACGCGACGCGGTCTCGTCATGGGCATCCTGACCGCCAGCTCGGCGACCGGGCAGCTGGTGTTCCTGCCGCTGCTCGCGGCCATCGCCGAGCATTACGGCTGGCGCCAGGTCGTGTGGGTCGTCGCGCTGGCGGCCGCCGTGGTGATTCCGCTCGTCGCGTTCCTGCTGCCGGAGCATCCGGCCAGCATGCAGTTGCGCCCGTACGGCGAACCGCATGACGCGCCCATCACGACGACCGTGACTAAGCAGAATCCGTTGGCGATCGCGTTCGGCACGCTCGCGTCGGCGAGCAAAACGCGCGACTTCTGGCTGCTGTTCTTCAGCTTCTTCATTTGCGGCGCGAGCACCAATGGCTACGTCGGCACCCATCTGATCGCGATGTGCGGCGATTACGGGATGACGGAAGTGCAGGGCGCCTCATTGCTCGCGGCGATGGGCGTGTTCGACCTGTTCGGCACGACGCTGTCGGGCTGGCTGTCGGACCGCTTCAATAGCCGTGTGCTCCTGTTCTGGTACTACGGGTTGCGCGGGCTGTCGCTGATGTATCTGCCACACGCGTTCGGCATCGACTTCTTCGGGCTGCCGCTGTTCGCGGTGTTCTACGGCCTCGACTGGATCGCGACCGTGCCGCCGACCGTGCGCCTCGCTACCGACGTCTACGGCAAGGAATCGGCGCCGGTCGTATTCGGCTGGGTGGTGGCGGGCCACCAGCTCGGCGCGGCGTTTGCGGCGCTCGGCGCAGGCATGCTGCGCGCGAGCCTTGGCACTTACACGGTGGCATCGATGATTTCCGGCGGCTTGTGCCTCATCGCCGCGGTGATCGTATTGCGCATCAACCGCCCGGCCAAGGCCGCAATGCCACAGGCAATCTGACCCTGGCGTCGCGTCGCGAGGTGGAGCGCGCGCCCAAACCCCGTTATCCTATGTGGCCCCGGGCAGCCGCCCGGCGATCATGAATTTCTACCGAGAGAAGCGCATGGCCAACAAACCCGCCTCAACCGAAGTTGCCATTCACGAGCTGATCGCAGGCCGCTGGAGCCCCCGCGCGTATTCGAGCGAGCCGGTGAGCCGCGACCAGTTGCGCGCCGTGCTCGAAGCGGCTCGCTGGGCGCCGTCTTCGTACAACGCGCAGCCGTGGCGTTTTGTGGTGTTCGATCGTACCGTCGACGAACTCGCGTTCAAGAAGGCTTTCGCCACACTGGTGCCGTTCAACCAGGGCTGGAACGCGCCCGCGCCGGTGCTGATCGCAGTGACCGCGCACACGCTGACCAACAAGGGCGACGTGAACCGCTGCGCGTTTTACGACGCAGGCGCGGCGGCGATGTCGCTGGTGCTGCAGGCGCATGCGCTCGGCCTCGCCGCGCATCAGATGAGCGGCTTCGACGTGAACGCGTTCCGCACCGCCTTCGAATTGCCGAAGGACGTCGAGCCGATCGCGATGATCTCGCTTGGCCACTACGGTGACATCGATAAACTGGACCCGGTTCTGCGTGAGCGCGAGAAGGCGCCGCGTCAGCGTGCGGCGCTCGCGGACATCGCGTACGGCGGCGGCTGGAAGAAGGCGTTCTGAGCGACGGATTCACGGCGCTTGCCGCCTGATTTCGCGCAAAGCGAACCAGGCAGTCCCCCGGCAACGAAGCAGTCAGGCACGCGCGGCACGGTCCGCGCGTTTTTTATGCGGCGCCGTTCACGCCGTTCCCGTCGTCCGACACGCTCGACAGTGGCGTCGCCACATGTTCGAGCGACTTGCGCTCCGCGTCGACACCCCAGATCGCCGCGACGAGCGCCGCCGCGAGCATCAGCGCCGAGCCGACCAGATAGCCCGAAAACACTTCGCTGCGCTGGTGCGTATCGATCAGCCGGCCGAAAAACGCCGGCCCGATGATGCCGCCGAGCGCGGTGCCGAACGCATAGAAAACCGCAATCGCGAGCGCGCGGATTTCGAGCGGAAACGACTCGCTCACGGTCAGATACGCGGAACTCGCGGCCGCCGACGCGAAGAAGAAGATCACCATCCAGGCGATCGTCTGGGTGACGACGGTGAGCAGTTGCTGCTCGAACAGATAGCCGGACAGCGTCAGCAGGATCGCCGACATCGCATAAGTCGCGGCGATCATCTTGCGTCTGCCGATCACGTCGAACAACCGGCCGAGCACCAGCGGTCCCATGAAATTGCCGAGAGCGAAAGGCAACAGATACCAGCCGATGTCGTCGCCCGGCACGTGATAAAAGTCGGTGAGGACGAGCGCGTAGGTGAAAAAGATCGCGTTGTAGAAAAACGCCTGCGCGGTCATCAGCGTCAGGCCGACCAGCGCGCGGCGCCGGTGCACGTTGAACAGCACATGGAACACCTCGCGCAACGGCGTATGGTCGCGCGCGCGCAGGCGCAGCCGCGTGAGGGCGTCGTCGGCGAGCGTGTGGCCGTCGTAGCGAAAACGCGTCTCGATCCCCTCGACGATCATGCGCGCGTCGCGCTCCTCGCCGTGCGTAAGCAGCCAGCGCGGGCTTTCGGGCACCCACATGCGCATCGGCAGAATCACGAGCGCGAGCACCGCGCCGATGAAAAAGCACGCGCGCCAGCCCCAGTCTGCCGGCAGCAGATGCGGATCGAGCAGCACCAGCGAGCCCGCGGCGCCGAGCCCCGCGCCGATCCAGAACGTGCCGTTGATGCCGAGGTCGGTCCAGCCGCGCACGCGCGCCGGCGTAAATTCCTGGATCGTCGAGTTGATCGCCGTGTATTCACCGCCGATACCCGCGCCGGTCAGAAAGCGAAACACCATGAAGCTCATCAGATTCCACGACAGCGCGGTCGACGCGGTTGCGGCCAGATAGAGCGCCAGCGTGATGAAAAACAGCTTGCGGCGGCCGAGCCGGTCGGTCAGCCAGCCGAAACCGAGCGCGCCGAGCACCGCGCCGGCAATGTATGCACTGCCCGCGAGGCCGACGTCGGCATTCGAGAAGCGCAGCGCCGGGCTCGTTTTCAGCGCGCTTGCGACCGCGCCGGCCAGCGTCACTTCGAGCCCATCGAGCAGCCACGTCACGCCGAGCGCGACGACGATCAGCGTATGGAAGCGGCCCCACGGCAGGCGGTCCAGCCGCGAGGGGAGATCGGTTTCGATCAGCGCGGCGTGGCGGTTATCGATGGCGGCGGCGGACGGCAGGCTCATGGCGCGGAGTCTCCTCGACAACGAAAATGGGGCGGCATATCCGGACCACGTGAGCAATGTCCGTACCGCGCCATGGTTTTCAAACAGTGCGGCGGCCGTCCCGACAGCTTCAGTTGATGCTGCCGGAGTTTTCGTGATACAAAGCCGCTCCCCTTTCTGTGCGCGCCAGCCGTGAGCGGCCATTCCTGCCATGAACTATTGCGCGATTGACTTCGGTACTTCCAATTCTGCTGTCGCGGTCCCGGACGGTGCGAAGCTGAAGCTGGCTCCGGTGGAGGGCGCCTACACGACGCTGCCCACCGCGGTCTTCTTCAATACCGACGAACACACCAGCGAATTCGGGCGCGCGGCGCTCGCGGCGTACATCGACGGATTCGACGGCCGGCTGATGCGTTCGATGAAAAGCATCCTCGGCTCGCCGTTAGCCGAGAATACGACCGACCTGGGCGACGGCAGCGCGATCAGGTACACCGACGTGATCGCAACTTTCCTCACTCACCTGAAGCGCTCGGCCGAAGCCGCCGCGGGCGGCGCGATCGACCGCGCGGTCCTCGGCCGCCCAGTGTTTTTCGTCGACGATGACCCGCGCGCCGACCAGACGGCGCAGCAACAGCTCGAAGCCGCTGCGCGCACGGTCGGCTTGCGCGACATCCACTTTCAGTATGAACCGATCGCGGCCGCGTTCGACTACGAATCGCATCTGAGCGCCGAGGGCCTCGTGCTAGTCGCCGACATCGGCGGTGGCACGTCTGACTTTTCGCTCGTGCGAGTGGGGCCAGAACGGATGAAGCGCGTCGAGCGCAAGGACGATGTGCTTGCGCATCACGGGGTGCACGTCGCCGGTACGGACTTCGACCGTCGCGTCGAACTGGCGACGATCCTGCGAGAACTCGGCTACCAGTCGCTCGACCCGCAGGGGCGCGAAATCCCGAACCGGATCTATTTCGATCTCGCGACCTGGCACCTGATCAACACGGTCTATACGCCGAAGCGCGTCAGCGAGCTCGCGCTGATGCGGCACCTTTTCACGGAGACCCGGCACCACGATCGACTGATGCGCGTTGTGGAGCAGCGGTTCGGGCACGCACTGGCCGCGCATGCGGAAGAGGCGAAGATCGGGGTGGCGGCGGGCGGCGAGACCGTCATCGATCTCGGGGAAGTGGAAGAAGATTTGCGCCTCGCGTTCGACGAAGCGCAACTCGTCAAGGCCGGCGAGGACGAAACGCGACGCATTGTCCAGGCGGCGCGCGACACGGTGCAGGCGGCGGGTGTCGCGCCGCGGAGTGTCGACGCGATCTATTTCACGGGCGGCTCGACGGGCCTCGCGTTTCTTTCGGGTGCGCTGGCCGCGGCGTTTCCGGACGCGCAGGCGGTGTTCGGCGATCGTCTTGCGAGCGTGGCGACAGGACTCGGTATTCATGCCCGGCGCGTGTTTGGATAATGTCGATTAATCGGCGACTAATCCGCCGCGAATTGCGAAGTCACGCAAATTTAATCGGCAGATTATGGAATTGCCGCCGATAATAAAAAACCCCGCCGAGGCGGGGTTTTTTTGCGTCCGGAAGGAGGCGCTGAGCTTACACCGGCTTGATGTTAGCCGCTTGCTTGCCCTTCGGGCCCGTCTTCACTTCAAACGTGACCTTCTGGTTTTCTTGCAGCGTCTTGAAGCCGTCGACGCGAATTTCCGAGAAATGCGCGAACAGATCTTCACCGCCGCCGTCCGGAGTGATGAAGCCAAAGCCCTTAGCGTCGTTGAACCACTTGACGGTACCGGTTTCCATATTACTTTTTCCTAAAAATGGTGAATAAGGCCGAAGCCCGGGGGTGCATGAAAATCAAGGAAGGGGTAATGGGACCAACCGGAGTACCGTTGATGGGCGACCTACGAAAGAACCACTTCACTCGCCGCTTGAAATCCTGCCCGAACGTTATACGGCGAAATCGGACGAACGTCAACTGTCCGGACGAAACTTTGCCAGGACTGGTCGGAATATTTCTTACAAAGCTTGCGCAACCGGCCAACTTTATGCCAGGGAGAACCCTTGGTTCGGTGGCGGTTCCGCTGCAGTAACCCGGTGCAACCGTTAAACTACGCGCCGCGCGTCGGTTGCACCTATTCAGCACACTGGACGCGCTTCCATGCGCGTCACCCGTCCCTCCCGCCACGAGCGAGCTCACGCGGTGCCGACATGGTTCTGATTTAGGAGAAGACGTGAAAAGTTCTATACAACGGAACATCGGGCCGTTCGCGCTATTGCTGACCGGCCTGGGCTCGATCATCGGATCGGGCTGGCTGTTCGGGGCGTGGAAGGCCGCAAAAATTGCCGGTCCGGCCGCGATTTGCGCATGGATCATCGGCGCGGTCGTGATTCTGGCGATTGCGCTGACCTACGCTGAACTCGGCGCGATGTTTCCGGAATCTGGCGGGATGGTGCGCTATGCGCGCTACTCGCACGGCGCACTGGTCGGTTTTATCAGTGCGTGGGCCAACTGGATCGCGATCGTATCGGTGATTCCTATCGAGGCCGAGGCATCGATCCAGTACATGAGTACATGGCCCTATCCCTGGGCGCATGCGCTCTTTGTCGACGGGTCATTGACCACCAACGGCCTGCTGTTGTCCGCGGCGCTCGTGATCATCTACTTCCTGCTCAACTACTGGGGCGTCAAGGTGTTCGCGCGCGCCAACTCGGCGATCACGATCTTCAAGTTCCTGATCCCCGGCGCGACGATCGTGGGTCTGATGATGACCGGCGTCCATACCGAGAACTTTGGTCAGACGACCACGTTCGCGCCGTACGGCTGGTCGGCGGTGCTGACCGCTGTCGCGACAAGCGGCATCGTGTTCGCGTTCAACGGTTTCCAGAGTCCGATCAACCTGGCCGGTGAAGCACGCAATCCGGCGAAGAGCGTGCCTTTCGCGGTGATCGGTTCGATCCTGCTCGCGCTGGTGATCTACGTGCTGCTGCAGATCGCGTATATCGGCGCGGTGAACCCGGCCGATGTGATGAAGGGGTGGAGCCACTTCAGCTTCGCTTCGCCCTTCGCGGAACTGGCGATCGCGCTGAACCTGAACTGGCTGGCGATCCTCTTGTACATCGACGCGTTCGTGAGCCCGAGCGGCACCGGGACGACCTATATGGCGACCACGACACGGATGATCTATGCGATGGAGCGCAACAATACGATGCCGAAGATTTTCGGTCAGGTGCATCCGTTCTACGGCGTGCCGCGTCCGGCGATGTGGTTCAACCTGTTGGTGTCGTTCGTCTTCCTGTTCTTCTTCCGCGGCTGGAGCGCGCTCGCGGCGGTGATCTCGGTCGCGACGGTGATCTCGTACCTGACCGGCCCGATCAGCCTGATGGCATTGCGCCGCGCGGCCACCGATCTGGAGCGCCCGCTGCACATCGCCGGCATGAAGGTGATCGCGCCGTTTGCGTTCGTCTGCGCGTCGTTGATCCTCTACTGGGCGAAGTGGCCGCTGACCGGCGAAATCATTCTGCTGATGGTTGTCGCGCTACCCGTGTACTTCTACTTCCAGGCCAAGCAGGGCTTCGAGGGCTGGGGGCGCGATCTGAAGGCGGCGTGGTGGCTGGTCGCGTATCTGCCGATCATGGCAATCCTGTCGCTGATCGGCAGTAAGGAGTTCGGCGGCTTCGGCATCCTGCCCTACGGTTGGGACATGCTGGTCGTGATCGCCTTCTCGCTGATGTTCTATTTCTGGGGTGTCAACAGCGGCTATCGTTCGGAGTATCTGGACGAGCGGCTCGTGCACGACGAAGTGCTCGAAGGCATCGGCGCGCACTGAGCGCCGTGCGAGTCTGACGGATCCGCTCGCGGCGGATCCGCGTCAAACAAAAAGCCCGCCTGACGTGATCAGGCGGGCTTTTTGTTTGTTGGCTATCGAGCAGGATCGGGCAGGATCAAGCGGTACCGAACACATAGTTCGTCATCGCGAGCGAGCGCTGGTAGGTGCCGAGCGACTGGATCGCAAGCGAGTAGTCGTCGTCGGCAGCGCCGAGCGCGGCGAACACCGGCAACAGGTGCTCGTCGGTCGGGTGCATCAGCAGCGCGTGCGGCGCCTGGCGGCGATAGTCGAGCAGCGCGTCGATATCGCGCGCGACCAGCTTATCTTCGAACCAATCGGTGAATTCACTCACGCGCGGATCGGCATCTTCAGGGCGCGCGGAGAAATCGGCGGCACGCAGATTGTGCGTGATCTGACCGGACCCGATCACCATCACGCCTTCGTCTTTCAGCGCGCGCAGTGCCCGGCCGACGCGGAAATGATGCGCGGCATCCTTGTGCGGCTGAATCGACAGTTGCGCGATCGGCACGTCTGCCTCGGGGAACATGAGCAGCATCGGCACCCACGCGCCGTGGTCGAGTCCGTGCGGCTGCACGTCGGCGACGATACCGCTCGCGCCGAGCAGCGCGGCGGCACTGCGCGCGACGTCGGGCGCACCCGGCGCGGGATATTGGATTTCGTAGAGCTGGCGCGGAAAACCGTAGAAATCGTGGATGGTTTCAGGCGCCGTCGCGATGCTCGCGAGCGGCTGGGCGGTGCCCCAGTGCGCCGACAACATCAGGATGGCGTCGGGGCGCGGCAATTGCGTGCTCAGCGCGCTGAACTCGGCGGAGGGCATGGACGGATCGATCGGCAGCGTGGGTGCGCCGTGAGACAGGAAAAGCGACGGTAAGCGGTTCATGACGGCAACGCGGCCGGGCGAACCGGCACGGAAAATTGGGTTCTTACCAATATAGGTCCGCACGACGGCTTGATAAATGGGTCCGGGCGGAATTGATTGTGTCGCGCCTGTTGTTAATCGTCTTGGAGCGTTATTCCTGCGCGCCGCGCAACCCTTCCCACGCGGGCGACAGCGCCGGCCCGAGCGCAAATAGATCGAGCACGCGCGCGACCGTGTGGTCGACCATCTCGTCGATCGAAGCAGGCTGGTTGTAAAACGCAGGCAGGGGCGGGAAGATTACACCGCCCATTTCAGTGACGGCCGTCATATTGCGCAGATGCGCGAGATTGAACGGCGTTTCGCGCACCAGCAGCACGAGGCGGCGACGCTCCTTCAGCGTGACGTCGGCGGCGCGGGTGATCAGGTTGTCGGCAAAACCGTGCGCGATGCTCGCGAGCGTTTTCATCGAGCAAGGTGCGACGATCATGCCGTCGGTCGCGAACGACCCGGACGCGATGCTCGCGCCGACGTCGCGCACCGAATGAACGACATCCGCGAGCGGATGCACGTCTTCCTTCGTCAACTGGAGTTCGTGCTGGATGTTGAGCCAACCGGCGCTCGAAATCAGCAGATGGCTCTCGACGCCGCCCAGCCGGCGCAGCGTCCCGAGTAGCCGGACGCCGTAGATGGCGCCGGTGGCACCGGTGATCGCGACGATCAGCCGGCGGGGCGCCGCAGCATGGGATTGCAGCATGGCTCGCGGCGCCTGATGAAGCGAACGAAGCGAAGAACGCTCAGGCTGCGGCGAACAGCTGCTGCAGCTCGCCCGATTCGTACATTTCCATCATGATGTCCGAGCCGCCGATGAATTCGCCCTTCACGTACAGCTGCGGAATGGTCGGCCAGTTCGAGAACACCTTGATGCCCTGACGGATTTCGTCGTCTTCGAGCACGTTCACGGTCTTGATTTCGCCGACGCCGCACGCCTTCAGGATCTGGATGGCGCGGCCGGAAAAACCGCACATTGGGAACTGGGCCGTGCCTTTCATGAAGAGAACGACGTTGTTGCCGTCGACGATTTGCTTGATGCGTTGTTGCGTATCCATGACTGACCTTGCGGTTCCGATAGAGGAAGGGAATAGGCTGAAATGATAGCGGATTTCGCTACGCGCGGCCGCAGCCGCGTTGCGGCAAGGGTCTTAGCTGCGGCGACTGCGCTTATGCCGAGGTGCCACGCAACACGCCTCCGCTGATCCGCTCGATGCCGGCGAGATCGCGCTCCGAGCGGACCTCGGCAAACCCCCGCGCGCTCAGTAACGCGCGCACGGCTTCGGCCTGGTCGTAGCCATGCTCGATCCACAGCACGCCGTCGGCGGCGAGGCGCTCAGGCGCGCCGGCGACGATCGCGCGGATTGCGCTGAGGCCATCGGCTCCGTCGGTGAGCGCATCGCGCGGCTCGAAGCGCAGATCGCCTTCGAGCAGATGCGGGTCGCCGCTGGCGATATACGGGGGATTGCTGACGATCGCGTCGAAGCGCAGCGCGGCGTCGAGCGAGCTGTACCAGTCGCTGTGGAGGAAGGCGAGCGCGCCGCCCGGGCGCTTCGCGTCGAGCAGGCGAGCGCCGTTGCGCGCGGCGACCGCGAGCGCGTCGGCCGACCGATCGAGCGCCCAGACCTGCGCGTCGGTCCGCATCGACGCAATCGCCACTGCGATTGCGCCGGTTCCGGTGCCGAGATCGAGCACGCGCGGACGCGGCCGATGTTCGATCGCCGCGAGCGCGGTCTCGACCAGCAACTCGGTTTCGGGGCGCGGAATCAGGACGTGCGGCGTGACTTCGAACTCGAGCCCGAAAAACTCGCGCGCACCGACGAGCTGTGCAACCGGCTCGCCGGCCAGGCGCCGCGCTTCGAGCGTGCGGTAACGTTCGATGCTCTCGCGCCCGAGCGGCTCCTCGCCGCGCGTGATCAGCTGCGTGCGTCGCCAGCCGAGCACGTGCGTGAGCAGAATCCGCGCTTCGAGCGGCGGCAGCGGCGAGGCGCGCAACAGCGCGCCCGCCGTCGCGGCTTGAGCACCGGGGTGGAGCGAGGTCGGGGCGGCGTCGGTCATCGTCGAGGCGTCAGTCCGCGTCACCGAGCGAGGCCAGCAGTTCGGCCTGATGCTCGCTGACGAGCGCCGCGATCAGTTCGTCGAGATCGCCGTCCATGATCGCGTCGAGGCGATACAGCGTCAGGTTGATGCGGTGATCGGTGAGGCGCCCCTGCGGGAAGTTGTACGTGCGAATCCGTTCCGAGCGGTCGCCCGAGCCGATCAGGTTCTTGCGCGTCGCCGCTTCCTTCGCCTGCTGCTCGTGCGCCTGCTTGTCCTTGATGCGCGCGGCGAGCACCTTCAGCGCGCGGTCCTTGTTCTTGTGCTGAGAGCGGTCGTCCTGACATTCGACGACGATGCCGGTCGGCAAATGCGTGACGCGCACCGCCGAGTCGGTTTTGTTGATGTGCTGGCCGCCCGCGCCCGATGCGCGAAAAGTGTCGATCCGCAGATCGGCAGGATTGATCTCGACTTCGCCGATCTCGTCCGCTTCCGGCATCACGGCGACCGTGCACGCCGAGGTATGGATGCGGCCCTGCGTTTCGGTGGCCGGTACGCGCTGCACACGATGCCCGCCCGACTCGAACTTCAGCTTCGAATACGCGGCGTCGCCGGCGATCCGCACGATCACTTCCCGGTAGCCGCCAAGGTCCGATTCGCTCGCCGACATCATCTCGACTTGCCAGCGATTGCGCTCGGCATAGCGCAGATACATGCGCAGCAGATCGCCCGCGAACAGCGCGGATTCGTCGCCGCCCGTGCCCGCGCGGATTTCGAGGAAGATGTTGCGGTCGTCGTTCGGGTCTTTGGGCAGCAGCATTTTCTGCAGCTCGACGCCTAGCGTCTCCATGCGATCACGCGCCGCACGGATTTCCTCTTCGGCAAAATCGCGCATCGATGCGTCAGTGAGGAGTTCCTGCGCGGTGGCCGCGTCGCTCTGCGCCTGGCGCCAAAGCCCGTACTGCTCGACGACCGGGCCAAGCTCCGCGTGTTCGCGAGTGAGCTTGCGGTATTGGTCGAGGTTGGCTGTGATGTCCTCGCGGCTCAACAGGTCGTTCAGTTCGGCCAGCCGGGTGGTCAGCTGGTCGAGCTTGCGTTGCATGCTCGTTTTCATCGGGCGGTAGTGGAGCGGGCTCCGGAAAGTATGCGGCGTGGGGAACGGGCTGACGCCCGGGTGCGGAAGCACTTCGCGAGCCACAGCGGTGACGCGCGGGGTGCGGCGAGCACTGCGCCGCTAACGCTCCGAGGAGTCGGAGTGTTTGTAGAAGCCGCTCATCAGCTCGATCAGCTTGTCGCGGTTGTCGCTGCCCGCGCGATTCAGTGCGTGCGTGGGACCGTGGATCAGCTTATTGGTGAGCGATTGCGACAGTGCTTCGAGCACCGCGGCCGGGTCGTCGCCGCGCGCGAGCATTTTCTGCGCGCGTTCGACTTCGGCGCGGCGCAGCGCGTCGGCTTGTGTATGCATGTGGCGGATCACCGGCACGATGCTGCGGGCGTCGAGCCACTGCATGAAGGTCTGCACGCGCGTTTCGATGATCGCTTCAGCCTGCGCGACCGCGGCTTGGCGCGACGCATTGCCTTCCCGGACGATCGTGCCGAGGTCGTCGACGGTGTACAGGAATACGTCTTCGAGGTGGCCGGCTTCAGGTTCGATGTCGCGCGGTACCGCGAGGTCGACCATGAAAATAGGCCGGTGACGCCGGGCCTTCACCGCGCGCTCGACCGCGCCCAGACCGATGATTGGCAACGTGGACGCCGTGCACGACACGATGATGTCGAACTCGTGCATTCGTGCGGGCAACTCGGAGAGCGGAATAGCGTGGCCGTTGAAGCGCTCGGCGAGCCGCATGCCGCGCTCCGCGGTGCGATTCGCGACAACGAGCTCGCGCGGATGCTGTGCGGCGAAATGGGTGGCGCACAGTTCGATCATTTCGCCAGCACCGATGAACAGCACCCGCTGGTTCGCGATCTTGTCGAAAATGCGTTGCGCGAGGCGAACCGCGGCGGCCGCCATCGATACCGACTGGCTGCCGATTTCGGTCGTGCTGCGCACTTCCTTCGCGACGGCGAAGGTGCGCTGGAACAGCTGGTTCAGATAGGTGCCGAGCGCGCCGGCTTCGGACGCGGTACGCACCGCATCCTTCATTTGTCCGACGATCTGCGTTTCACCGAGCACCATCGAGTCGAGCCCCGACGCGACCCGGAACGCATGCCGCACCGCTTCGGACTGCGGCAGCGCGTAGACGTGCGGCGCGAGTTCGTCGATCGGTAAGTGGTGATATTTCGAAAGCCACTGGATCGCGGCTTCGCGCGCGGCGAGGTCGTCGGTCGCGCAGTAGAGTTCGGTGCGGTTGCAGGTGGACAGAATTGCCGCTTCTGGCGCATTGGGGGCCATGCGGCCCAGCCAGATGCCTTTGAAGGTGTCCAGTGCGGGCTTGATCTGTTCGAGCGGAAACGCCACGCGTTCGCGCAAGGCGACAGGCGCAGTGTGATGGTTGATTCCGATCGTTAGAAGCTGCATTTGGGGGAGCTATCGTTCAGCTTTGCATTATAGCGTTTCCACGATTCTCACATCCTGCACGCAGTGCACCCCGCGTGCGTCAGCCCGGGCCTGTCAGGCTTTCCAGCGGAATCGCATCGAGCTGGTAACCGTAACCATAGACCGGCGTTAGCGCATAGCCAAGCTCGGGGCGCAGTCGCAGCTTGCTGCGCACGCGCGACGCGTGGGTGTCGATGGTGCGCGACTTTACGTCGCGGCGGCGTGACCATACCGTCTCGAGAATGTGCGCGCGCGACACCGGCCGCGCCAGATTGTTGAACAGCAGCAGCGCGAGGTGGAATTCTTTCGGCGTCAGGACGACGGTCAGCTCGCGAAAGGTGACGGCGAAATTCGCCGCGTCGAACGTGTAACCGCCGATCACGTCGCGCCGCCGGTTGGAAGGTCGCCGCACGCCTGCGCGGCGCTGCAGCGCCTCGACGCGCGCGAGCATTTCTGGCCCGCGCACGGGCTTGCTCAGGCAATCGTCGGCGCCTGCATGCAGCGCTGCGACAATCTGGCTTTCGCGCGGTGCCGTCATGAGCATCATGACGGGCAGGCCGGGCAAAATGGAGCGCGCGCGCGGGATCACGTCTTCGGCGCAATGGTCGCCGGCCCAGCTTTCCGTGATCAGCAGGTCGAAGAATTCGTCGGTGGCGCACCGCAAGAACGTGGCGCTGTTTGTGAAGTGCAGACACACATGGCCGCCGGCAAAAATGAGCCGGTCGACCAGTTTGGCGTGTTGCACGTCCGGTTCGATAAGGGCGATGCGCATGGCGCGGCGTCAGCCTGGCAACGGGCGGGTACAGGCGGTATCGTCGGACTTACAACTTGCCTAAGCACACCCCGACCCCTAAACTCAACCGCTATGCGGAAAGCGCCGTGCTGAACTGCTGTAGTTAAAGAGGCCAAAATGCTAGCCTTGGCTGCTCCTTCCGCCTATGAGACGAATCTGAAATTGATCCTGCCGTGTTTCAACTCCGGGTCCGGAGCCCACGCCTGATGGGTTGGCCCGGCATTCTCGTGCTCGGCGTCATCATCGGCCTCGCGGGGTGGTGGTTGCACCCGCTGCGCCGGGCGAGCCGCGCCCGCTGGTGGGCCGCGCCGTTGGCCGGCGTGCTTGGTGCGAGCGTTGCGCGCATGGCCGGCAATGTGACAGGTCTCTTCCATGACGGCGACATGCTTGAATGGCCGATATGTGTCGCCGTCTCGCTCATCGCCGTCGCCGCGACGGTCGGCCTCTTTTCGCGCCGATCAATCCGTCGATGAATCCTTGCAGGTAACGCCATGAATGCCCGACTTCCCGACAACTCCTCGATTCCCGAGCGCCTCGCGAGCCTGCGCGCCGTCATGGCGCGCGAAGGCATCGCCGCTTACCTCGTGCCGTCGGCGGACCCGCACCTGTCCGAGTATCTGCCTGGGCGCTGGCAAGGTCGCCAGTGGCTGTCCGGCTTCACCGGCTCGGCCGGCACACTGATCGTCACGGGTGATTTCGCCGGCGTCTGGACCGACAGCCGCTATTGGGAGCAGGCGAGCGCCCAGCTCGCCGGCACCGGCGTCGAGCTGATGAAGATGACCGGCGGCCAACTGACCACGCCGCATTTCGAGTGGCTCGCGCAGAACGTCGCGAGCGGCGCTACGGTCGGTGTGGACGGCGCGGTGCTCGGCGTCGCGGCGGCGCGTGCCTTGAGCGCGGCGCTGAACGCGCGCGGCGTGCAGTTGCGCACCGACGTCGACCTGTTCGATGCGATATGGGCGCAGCGCCCGGCGCTGCCCACCGACGCCGTCTTCGAGCACACCGCGCCGCAAGCAGGCGTCGCGCGCGCGGAAAAGCTCGCGCAGGTGCGCCGCGCGATGACCGGCCAAGGCGCGCAGTGGCACTTTATCTCTACGCTCGACGACCTCGCATGGCTGCTGAACCTGCGCGGCGCCGACGTCAGCTACAACCCGGTGTTCGTCGCGCACGCGCTGATCGGGATGGACCGCGTGTCGCTTTTCATCGCAGAGGGCAAGGTGTCGCCGGCGCTCGCCGACGTGCTCGCGCGCGACGGCATCAGCGTCGAGCCGTACGCGAAAGCCGCCGACGCGCTCGCCGCGCTGCCGTCCGGCAGCACGCTGCTGATCGATCCGCGCCGCATCACGTACGGCTCGCTGCAGGCGGTGCCGTCGTCGGTCAAGGTGGTCGAAGCGGTCAATCCGTCCACTTTCCTCAAGTCGTGCAAGACCGCCGCCGACGCCGCGCATGTGCGCGAGACGATGGAGCAGGACGGCGCCGCGCTCGCGGAATTCTTCGCGTGGTTCGAAAGCGCGCTGGGCCGCGAGCGCATCACCGAGCTGACGATCGACGAACGTCTGACGGCCGCCCGCGCGCGCCGTCCCGGCTTCGTGTCGCTGAGCTTCGCGACGATCGCGGGTTTCAACGCGAACGGCGCGATGCCGCACTATCGCGCGACCGAGGAGTCGCATGCGGTGATCGAGGGCAACGGGCTGCTGCTGATCGATTCGGGTGGCCAGTACCTGAGCGGCACGACCGATATCACGCGAGTCGTCCCGGTCGGCACGCCGAGCCATGAACAGCGGCGCGATTTCACCGTCGTGCTGAAGGGCATGATTGCGCTGTCACGCGCGCAATTCCCGCGCGGCATCCGCTCGCCGATGCTCGACGCGATCGCGCGCGCGCCGATCTGGCAAGCGGGCGCCGACTACGGTCACGGCACCGGTCACGGGGTCGGCTACTTCCTGAACGTGCACGAGGGCCCGCAGGTGATCTCGCACTACGCGCCGGCCGAGCCTTGGACCGCAATGGAGGAAGGCATGATCACGTCGAACGAGCCGGGTCTGTATCGGCCGGGCAGGTGGGGCGTGCGCATCGAAAACCTCGTGCTCAATGTTGCTGCGGAAAAAACCGGATTCGGCGATTTCCTGAAGTTCGAGACACTGACGCTGTGCCCGATCGACACGCGCTGCATCGAACTGTCGCTGCTGCGGGACGACGAGCGCGCGTGGCTCAACACGTATCACGAGACCGTGCGCACGCGGCTCGCGCCGCATGTGTCGGGCGACGCGAAGGCGTGGCTCGAGCTGCGCACGCAACCGATCTGAATTAGCGACGAACTTCCAAGCGGAGCGTGTATGGCGATCAAGGCAGTGGTGTTCGATTTCGGCGGTGTGCTGATCGACTGGAGTCCCGAGTACCTGTACCGCCAGTTGATTCCCGACGAAGCCGAGCGCCGCTGGTTCCTCACGCATGTGTGCTCGATGGACTGGGTGATCCGCCAGGACGGCGGCCAGCCGATCGTCGAAGCCACCAACGAGCTGATCGCCCGGTTTCCCGATCACGAACCGCTGATCCGCGCGTTCTACGAGCGCTGGCACGAGATGGTGGCGGGCGTGCTCGATGACGGCGTCGCGCTGATGGAAAGGCTCGAGGCGGCCGACGTGCCGCTCTTCGGCCTCACCAACTGGTCGGCCGAGACTTTCCCGTATGCGTGGGAGCACTATCCGGTGCTGCGGCGGTTTCGCGACATCGTCGTGTCGGGGCGCGTCAAGCTCGTGAAGCCCGATCCCGCGATCTTCGCGGAAATGCGCCGGCGCATCGAACTGCAAATGCCGGGCGTCGAGCCGGCCGAACTCGTCTTCATCGACGACAACGCGAAGAACGCGGAGGCCGCGACCGCGCTCGGCTGGCACGGCGTGCATCATACGAGCGCAGCGCAGACGCAAGCGCACCTTCGCGCGTTGGGCTTGCCGGTTTGAACTGACCGCTACTGTCCAAACAGATTCTTCAACGCATTGCCGAGACCCTTGACGGTCTCGCCCGCGCCCTTCGCGACACCTTCGACGCTCACACCCAACGCCTTTGCAAACCCCTCGCCGATGCGCGCGAGGATCCCTTCGCGCACCGAGAACTTCGGATCGCGCAAATCGCCGTCGAGGACGAAATGCAACGAGATGTCGCCGTTATGCGTGCGCAGCGCCGCGACGGCGGCGCGCGTCGGAATCGACATGAACGTTTCGAGTGGATTGTCCGTTTCGGCGAGCCGGAGATTGTGGACCGTCACGGCGCCGGGCGCATGCAGATGATAGTCGCGCACCGTCGATTCGATGCTCAGGTCGACGGTACCTCCCGACACCTGCGCTCGCGTGCCGGCCTTTTTCAGCAGATACGGATCGAGCATTGCGATATCGACGCCGCGCAGCGTGGTTGTCGTCTGTGAATCGCGGCTGGCGATTTTGATCCAGCCGTCGAATATGACCGTACCCGTATGCGCCGGCCCCTTCAGCGAGCCACGGACGCTGACGTTGGTGGGCTCCGCGAGCGACGGCAGATGCAGATTGTCGACACTCGCGTTCGCGTTGCTGAGCGTCACCCTGAACGGCGGCGGTCCGACGGTCATGTCATAGAAGTGGAAGTTGCCCTGCTCGAAGCGGATATGGTCGATCAGCTTTTCGCGCGGTATCGGCGACGCGGTGCCGCTGCCGCCTGGTTGACCGTCGCGATTCAACGATTCGCGCAGGTTCGGCAGCAGATTCAGCGAGCCGTCCTTCGTGCGCAGCACGGCCATGTCGAAGCCGCTCACGACGATCTCGCGAATATGCATGTGCCGCGCGATCAGATCGCGCACGTCGGGGGTGATCGTGATTTCGTCGGCACGCAGCGGTTCGCCTGCCGGCCAGCCGGGCGGCGCTTTCAGCACGACGTGGGTGAGGTGAACCGAGGTGAGGCCGACGTCGATACTGTCGGCGCTGCCGAGCGGCCCGAGCGCCGCGCTCACGCGATTCTTGACTTCCTGTTGCGCGAATTGCATCGCGCCGATCGCGATCAGAATCAGCGCCAATAGCGTTCCGCCCACGACGACGATCCAACGCCTGCCCTTCGACATCCCCATGCTTGTCTCCTGTCGACGGTCGCCCCGAGTTATGGCTTCAGCGCTTATTCGTGTCCCATGCAAGGCCGTCTTCGCGTTGCGCGGCGTTGTGTCGATCGTCGGTCGCCTGCGAGGGACGTTCACGCGCGCTGCCACTATCCGGTAATTAGCAACGCGCATGCCCCGCGGGCCGCCCGGTATTGCGCCGGACGAGCCATTGTTCCCGCCGCTTAACGCGAGATCGGCTTATAGCGCAGACGTTTCGGCCGCGCGCCTTCCTCGCCGAGGCGGGCGCGCTTGTCTGCTTCGTATTCCTGGTAGTTGCCGTCGAAAAAGGTGACCTGCGAGTCGCCCTCGAACGCGAGGATGTGCGTCGCGATGCGGTCGAGAAACCAGCGATCGTGGGAGATCACGAGCACCGAGCCCGCGAATTCGAGCAGCGCGTCTTCGAGCGCACGCAGCGTTTCGACGTCGAGGTCGTTCGACGGCTCGTCGAGCAGCAGCACGTTACCGCCCGCGATCAGCGTCTTCGCCAGATGCAGACGACCGCGCTCGCCGCCTGACAGATTGCCGACGATCTTCTGCTGGTCACCGCCCTTGAAGTTGAAGCGGCCGATATACGCGCGCGACGGCGTTTCGTACTTGCCGACCGTCAGCACGTCCGCGCCGCCCGAGATTTCCTCGAACACGGTCTTGGTGCCATCGAGCGCTTCGCGGCTCTGGTCCACGTAGGCGAGCTTGACGGTCGGGCCCTTCACGATTTCGCCCGAATCGGGCTGCTCGCGGCCGGTCAGCATGCGAAACAGCGTGGACTTGCCGGCGCCGTTCGGACCGATGATGCCGACGATCGCGCCCGCCGGAATCTTGAAGCTGACGTTATCGAGCAACAGCCGGTCGCCGTACGACTTGCTGACGTTCCTGAACTCGATCACTTCATTGCCGAGGCGGTCGCCGACCGGAATGAAGATTTCCTGCGTTTCGTTGCGCTTCTGGTAGTCCTGGCTGTTCAGTTCCTCGAAGCGGGCGATACGCGCCTTCGACTTCGCCTGGCGGCCCTTCGGGTTCTGGCGCACCCACTCGAGCTCCTTCCTGATTGCTTTCTGGCGCGCGGATTCCGACGCTTCTTCCTGCTTCAGCCGCTCTTCCTTCTGGTCGAGCCAGCTGCTGTAGTTGCCCTTCCATGGAATGCCGTGGCCGCGGTCGAGTTCGAGAATCCACTCGGCGGCGTTATCGAGGAAGTAGCGATCGTGCGTGACGGCGACCACCGTGCCCGGGAAGCGCGTGAGGAACTGCTCGAGCCATTCGACCGATTCCGCGTCGAGGTGGTTGGTCGGCTCGTCGAGCAGCAGCATGTCGGGCTTTTGCAGCAGCAGCTTGCACAGCGCCACGCGGCGCTTTTCGCCGCCCGACAGATGCTCGATCTTCGCGTCCCACGCCGGCAGACGCAGCGCGTCGGCGGCGATTTCGATCTGCTGCTCGGCGCTGCCGTCGGTGGTCGCGAGGATTGCTTCGTACTTCGCCTGCTCGGCGGCGAGCGCGTCGAAGTCGGCGTCCGGCTCGGCGTAGGCGGCGTAGATTTCGTCGAGCTTCTTCTGCGCGTTGAAGACGTCGCCGAGGCCTTCCTCGACCGCTTCACGCACGGTCTTCTGCGGATCGAGCTGGGGCTCCTGCGGCAGATAGCCGATGTTCAGGTTCGGCATCGGCGTGGCTTCGCCTTCGATCTCCGTGTCCACACCGGCCATGATGCGAATCAGCGTCGACTTGCCCGAGCCGTTCAGGCCGAGCAGGCCGATCTTCGCGCCGGGGAAGAACGACAGCGAGATGTCTTTGAGGATCTGGCGCTTGGGCGGCACGATCTTGCCGACCCGGTTCATGGTGAAAACGTATTGGGCCATTTGCTTGTAGTAGACGTTGACGACGCCGGCCGCGTGGGGGCGGGCGGGCAGCCGAGGGTGGATGGGTAATCGGTGCGAGCGCCGGGCGGAACACCCGGCGCCGGCCGGCGCTGCGTCGGACTCGGACGACGCTGCCGCGCGCGGCGCGTGGTTCAGCTCGCATTGTACTTCGCGGCGCGGGCCGGGCGGCAGGGGAGTTGCGGCGGCGGTCCGCCGTCACGGCGTTCCGGGAGATGTCAGTTGGCGCGACGCCCCGTCGCCGGATCGAAGAAGTGCAGATGCTGCGCGGGCAGCGCGACCTGCAGCACCTCGCCCGCCGCCGGACGATGCGCATGCGGCAGACGCGCGGTCACGTCGTGCTTGCCCCAGCGGCCGTGCGCGAGATTGTCCGCGCCGAGAATTTCGCAGGATTCGACGGTCAGCGTCGCGCTCGGTGCGTTGGCCGTGCCCGGGCTCAGATGCTCGGGGCGGATGCCGAGCGTCCATTCGCGGCCCGTCGCGACTTCGCGGCCGATCGACGGCACGCCCGCGAGCGGCAGCTTCGGGCCGTTGCCGGCGACGTCGAACGTCGAGCCGTCGTCCGACACGCGACCGTCGAGCAGGTTCATCCCCGGCGAGCCGATAAAGCTCGCGACGAATACCGTGGCCGGCCGCTCGTAGACCTCGGTCGGCGCGCCGATCTGCTCGGCATGGCCCTTGTTCATGACGATCACGCGTTGCGCCAGCGTCATCGCTTCGATCTGATCGTGCGTCACGTACAGGCTCGTCGTCTTCAGGCGCGCATGCAGACGCTGGATTTCGAGGCGCATCTGCACGCGCAGACGGGCGTCGAGATTCGATAGCGGCTCGTCGAACAGAAACACGGCCGGCTCGCGCACGATCGCGCGGCCCATCGCGACACGCTGCCGCTGGCCGCCTGACAGCTCGCGCGGCTTGCGCTGCAGCAGCGCGCCGAGTTCGAGAATCTGCGCGGCGGCTTCCACGCGCTTCGCGATCTGCGCTCGGTCGACGCCCGCGATCTTCAATGCGTAGCCCATGTTCTCGGCCACGCTCATATGCGGATACAGCGCGTAGTTCTGGAACACCATCGCTATGTTGCGATCCTTCGGCTCCAGCTCGTTGACGACCTTCCCCGCGATCGAAATGCTGCCATCGGCGATGCGTTCGAGCCCGGCGACCATCCGCAGCAACGTCGATTTGCCACAGCCGGACGGGCCGACCATCACGACGAATTCGCCGTCGGCGACGTCGACGTCGATGCCGTGCAACACGAACTGTTTGCCGTCGTAAGTTTTCTTGACACCTTGCAGGGTCAGTGCAGCCATACTGTTTTTGCCTTTGCTTTTGAGTGCTTGTCGCAGTTCGCCATACCCGATCATTTTTCCGAATCGACGAGGCCGCGCACGAACCAGCGCTGCATCGCCAGCACGACCACCAGCGGCGGCAGCATCGCGAGCAGCGTGGCCGTCATCACCAGATGCCATTCGGTCGCGGTGTCGCCCGAGGCGATCATCCCCCTGATGCCGATTACCGCGGTGGTGAGCGACTGCTGGCTCGTGATCAGGATCGGCCACAGATACTGGTTCCAGCCGTAGATGAACGTGATCACGAAGAGCGCCGCCATGGTGGTGCGCGACAGCGGCAGCACGACGTCCCAGAAGAAGCGCAGCGCGCCCGCACCGTCGATGCGCGCGGCTTCCATCAGTTCGTCCGGCAGCGTCTTGAAGAACTGGCGGAACAGGAACGTCGCGGTCGCCGACGCGATCAGCGGCAGCGTCAAGCCGGTGTACGTATTGCTCAGATGCATCGACGACACCACCTGCACGGTCGGGAAAATGCGCACTTCGACCGGCAGCATCAGCGTGACGAAAATCAGCCAGAACGCGAACGTGCGAAACGGAAAGCGGAAGTAGACGATCGCATAGGCGGAGATCATCGACACGGCGATCTTGCCGATCGCGATCACGAGCGCCATCACGAGGCTGTTGAACAGCATGCGATTGAACGGCGCCGCCGCGTTGCCGGTGCCGTGCGTCCAGATCGTGGCGATGTTCTCGAACAGATGCGTGCCCGGCACGAGCGACAGCGGCACCGTGAACACTTCGTGCTCGCTCATCGTCGCCGCACAGAATGCGACGTACACCGGGAACACCACCAGCGCGACGCCGACGATCAGCACCGCGTGACAGAAGAGGTCGAAACCGCGTCGGTTCTCGATCATGCGTATTGAACCCTGCGTTCGATGAAGCGGAATTGCACGACGGTCAGCGCCACGACGATGATCATCAGCACGACCGACTGCGCGCCCGAACTGCCGATGTCGAGCCCCTGGAAGCCTTCGGCGAAGATCTTGTAGATCAGCGTGCGGGTGGCCTGGCCGGGGCCGCCGCCGGTCGCGGCGTCGATCACCGGGAAGGTGTCGAAGAACGCGTAGGTGATGTTGATCACCAGCAGGAAAAACGTGGTCGGCGAGAGCAGCGGCAAGGCGATGCCGAAGAAGCGGCGCACCGGACCGGCACCGTCGATCGCCGCCGCTTCGATCAGCGAGCGCGGAATCGCCTGCAGGCCCGCGTAGAAGAACAGGAAGTTGTAGCTGATCTGCTGCCAGACCGACGCGAGCACGACGAGGAACATCGCCTGACCCGGATTCAGCGCGTGATTCCAGACGATGCCGTATTTCGCGAGCGCATACGTGACGAGCCCGATGCTCGGGTTGAACAGGAACGACCACAGCACGGCGGCGATCGCGGGCGCGACCGCGTACGGCCAGATCAGCAGCGTTTGATAGGCCTTCTTGCCGCGCGTCACGCGATCCGCGCAGACCGCGAGGAGCAGCGAGATCACGAGGCCCGAGACGGTGACGAGCGCGCAGAACACGAGCGTCGTGTTGAACGACGCCAGATATAGCGGGTCGGCGAAGAGCTGTTTGAAGTTCGCCAGTCCGACGAACTGGCTCGACGTGCCGAACGCGTCCTGGCTTTGCGTCGACTGCCAGAGCGCCTCTCCGGCCGGCCACAGGAAGAACAGCAGCGTGATCAGCAACTGCGGCGCGACGAGCAGGTAGGGCAGCGTGCTGGTGCCGAAGTAGGAGCGCTTTTCCATCGGGATTCTCGGGGTGTGTTGCGACGACATCGGGTTCCAGCGCAAGAGCGCCGGAACTCCGCCAGCAGACGATGCTTAGTTAGCGGCCTTTTCGAAACGGCGCAGCAGATCGTCGCCGCGCGCGACGGACGAGTCGAGCGCCTGTTGCGGCGTCTTCTTGTCGGCCCAGACCTGCTCGAGCTCCTCGTCGATCACGGTGCGGATCTGCGGCATGTTGCCCAGACGCAGGCCCTTCGTGTACGGCAGGGGCGGCTTGTTCATCATCTGACGGATCGCGGTGTCGCTGCCCGGGTTCTTCTCGTAGAAGCCTTGCTGGCGCGTCAGGTCATACGCGGCGGTCGTGATCGGCAGATAGCCGGTGTCCTGATGCCACTTCGCGGCGACCGGCGGCGTAGCCAGATAGGCGAGGAACTTCGCGACGCCCTTGTAGACGGCCGGGTCCTTGCCCGACAACACCCACAGGCTCGCCCCCCCGATGATCGCGTTTTGCGGCGCACCCTTCACGCTGTCGTCGTACGGCATCATGCCGGTGCCGAAGTTGAACTTCGCGTATTTCTTGATCGTCGCAAGCGAGCCCGACGAGTTCGTGATGATGCCGCAGTCGCCGCTATAGAACTTCGAGATTGGTTCGTCCTTGCGGCCGACATAGGTGAACGTGCCGTCCTTCTGCATGTTTTGCAGGAACTGGATGTGCGCGACCTGCAGCGGCTTGTTGAATTCGAGCTGCGCGTCCATGCCGTCGAAGCCGTTGTTATGCGACGCGAACGGCGCGGCATGCCACGCGCTGTAGTTCTCGAGCTGAATCCAGCTTTGCCAGCCCGACGAGTAGCCGCACGACATGCCCGAGGCCTTCAGCTTCTGCGCGTCGGCGTGCAGTTCGGCCCAGGTCTTCGGCGGCTGATTCGGATCGAGGCCAGCCTTCTTGAACGCATCCCTGTTGTAGTACAGCACCGGCGTCGAGCTGTTGAACGGCATCGAGATCAGTTCACCGGTTTTCGAGTCGCTGTAATAGCTCGCGATGGTCGGCACGAAGGCCTTCTGATCGAGCGGCACGCCCGCGTCCTTGAAGACCTGCGTGACCGGGACGATGGCTTTCTTCGCCTGCATCATCGTCGCGGTGCCGACTTCATAGACCTGAAGGATGGCCGGCGCGTTGCCGCTGCGATACGCGGCGATGCCGGCGGCGAGGGTTTGGTCGTAGGTGCCCTTGAAGACCGGCACGATCGTGTAGTCGCTTTGCGATTTGTTGAAGTCGTTCGCGATGTCGTTCAGACGTTCACCCAGTGCGGCTTCCATTGCATGCCAGAACTGAATTTCGGTCGCGGCGTGAGCCGCCTGGCTGACGCCGATGCTCAATGCGGCGGCGACGGACAGTGAACGGAACAGCGGCTTGTAATTCATCGATTTGTCTCCGGTTCGGAAGGGTGCGGACGCGAATCGCGCGATTCTAGTTGTGTTCGATGACATTCCGGCGTCGGTGGCCGGGCGGCGCGCACCATGGGTGGCGGCGCGCCGGAAGCCGCAATTTAGCATCGCCTGTCAGGGAAAGGAAAGAAACGGGAGGGATCAGGGAAGATCGTGCGCGATACACATCAACGCTCGTTGTTTCGATGCGTTGCGTCAGGCATGGCGCGCAAATGAACAGGCCCGCAACGCCTGAGCGTTTGCGGGCCTTCTTGCGCAGCGCAGGTTGCGGTGCTTAGCGCTTAGACGTTGAACAGGAAGTTCATCACGTCGCCATCGTGCACGACGTATTCCTTGCCTTCCGCACGCATCTTGCCGGCTTCCTTCGCACCTTGCTCGCCCTTGTAGGTGATGTAGTCGTCGAAGCTGATCGTCTGCGCGCGGATGAAGCCGCGCTCGAAGTCGGTGTGGATCGCGCCGGCTGCCTTCGGCGCGGTGTCGCCGATGTGGATCGTCCACGCGCGCACTTCCTTCACGCCGGCCGTGAAGTAGGTCTGCAGGCCGAGCAGCTTGAAGCCCGCGCGGATCACGCGGTTCAGGCCCGGCTCGTGCATGCCCATGTCTTCGAGGAATACTTCCATGTCGGCTTCGTCGAGATCGGCAATTTCCGCTTCGACCGCCGCGCACACGGCCACGACCGGCGCGCCTTCCGCGGCCGCGAACTTCGTAACGGCATCGAGGTGCGGGTTGTTCTCGAAGCCGTCTTCCTTCACGTTGGCGACGTACATGGTCGGCTTCGCGGTGATCAGGCAGAACGGCTTGAGCGTGGCTTTCTCTTCGTCGGTCAGTTCGAGCGCGCGGACCGGCTTCGCCTGGTCGAGTTGCGCGCGGACCTTCTCCAGCACCGCCACATTCTTCACGGCCTCCTTGTCGTTGCCCGACTTGGCCGCCTTGGTATAGCGCGCGAGCGCTTTCTCGACGGTGCCGAGGTCGGCGAGCGCGAGTTCAGTATTGATTACTTCGATGTCCGACAGCGGATCGATCCTGTTCGCGACGTGAATCACGTTGTCGTCCTCGAAGCAGCGCACGACGTGCGTGATCGCGTCGGTTTCGCGGATGTTCGCGAGAAACTGGTTGCCGAGGCCTTCGCCCTTGCTCGCGCCGGCGACCAGACCCGCGATGTCGACGAACTCGACGACGGCCGGCAGGATGCGCTCCGGCTTGACGATTTCGGCAAGCGCCTTCAGTCGAGGGTCCGGCACTTCGACGATGCCGACGTTCGGCTCGATCGTGCAGAACGGGTAGTTCTCGGCGGCGATGCCCGCCTTGGTCAGTGCGTTGAACAGGGTGGACTTGCCGACGTTAGGCAGGCCGACGATGCCGCATTGGAGGCTCATGGAAATCCTTCAGTGAATCAGTAGGTTGCGTGATGCAGCTCGACGCTGCGCGCGGATTCGGAAAACCGTCGCGTGGGGCGTGGTGTAGCAGGCTCAGCGGAGCGGACAAGTCACCGGATCGGGGCGTTGGCTCGGCGATTGAGTGCGAGTTGTCACGGAAAGCGCAATTGTAACCCGTTCGCCCGGGCGGACTGGCCGGCGCACTTGGGTAAAGCCGCTGTAGAATCGTCCATTCAGAGCCGACAGAGCTCAATATCCGGGGGGAACAGCGTGCGAGTCATCAGATGGGTCGGAATCGGCGTCGTCGTTGCGATCGTGGCGGGCGTGGTCGCGACATGGGTTGCGCCGAATTTCGACGAAGCACAGGCCACCACGGACCGTCAGACGATCGATTGCCTGACGAGCCACCTCACGCAAGAAGACCTGGCCAACATCGCCCGGTTTGCGGACAAGAACGACGATGACTCGTTGTGGCGCGTCTATGACCGGGTGTTCCCCGACTGCGCGGTGCGCGGCGACCAGCGTGATCGCAAGGCGCAGCTCGAGGCGGCGGCGTGGCGCATCCTCTCGTCCGATCCCAATTTCATGCGCATGCGCGAGGCGAACGCGGCGCTAGCGGCGCGCGCCGCGGGGCATTAGCACGGCGCGCGGGGCCTCATCCGCCAGGCCCAAATGCCGCGCCGGTCGATCCGTCCCCAGCACCCCCCGCGGCTATAATGCGCGCATGAACGCACACCACCAGACCTTTGATGCCGCAGTGATCGGCGGCGGGCTCGTCGGCAAGACGGCGGCGCTCGCGCTCACGCAAGGCGGACTGCGCGTCGCGCTGCTCGCGCAGCGTTGTGCGGCGCTGCCTGCCGGTGCCGTCTTCGACTCGCGGGTCTATGCGTTGTCGTCGAGCTCGCAGGCCTTGCTCGAACGGCTGCGGGTCTGGCAAGCGCTCGATCACTCACGGCTCGGCCCTGTCTACGACATGCGCGTCTACGGCGATGCGCACGCCGAGCTGCATTTTTCCGCGTTTCAGGCGTCGGTACCGCAGCTGGCGTGGATCGTCGAGTCGTCGGTGATCGAGCGCGCGCTCGATGCCGCGCTGGGCTTCCAGTCGAACCTCACGTGGATCGATACGCGCGCCCAGGCGCTCGATTTTTCCGCCGACAGCGCAAGCGTCGGCCTCGCGAACGGCAGCGTGCTCGAAGCGGACCTGGTGATCGGTGCGGACGGCGCGCATTCGTGGGTACGTGCGCAGATCGGCTCGAAGATGGTGCGGCGCGATTACAGGCAGACCGGTGTGGTGGCCAATTTCAAGGCGGCGAAGCCGCACGGCGAAACCGCTTATCAGTGGTTCCGCGACGGCGAGATCATCGCATTGCTGCCGATGCCGGACGGCCATGTGTCGCTGGTCTGGTCGGCGCGCACCGAGCACGCCGAGCAGTTGCTTGCGCTCGACCCCGAGCGGCTCGCCGCCGAAGTCGAACGCGTGAGCGGCGGCCAGTTCGGCGCGCTCGAGTGCGTCACGCCCGCGCAGGGCTTCCCGCTCGCGCTACAGACCGTGGACCGGCTCGTTGCGTCGCGTGTCGCGCTGGTCGGCGATGCCGCGCATCTGATTCACCCGCTTGCGGGGCAGGGCATGAACCTCGGCTTGCGCGACGTCGCCGCGCTCGCGAGCACGATCGGCGGCAAGGAGTCGTTTCGCGATGTCGGCGACATGGTGCTGCTGCGTCGCTACGAACGCGCACGCCGCGAAGACATTCGCGCGCTGATGATCGCGACCGACGGCCTGCAGAAACTCTTCTCGGTGCCCGGTCCGCTTGCGCGCGCCGTGCGCAATACCGGCATGGCCTTTGTCGGCGCGCAGCCGTTCATCAAGCGCTGGCTCGTGTCGGCCGCGCTGGGATGAGCGACGACGAGGCGCCGCGCGGATAGCCGATGGCGGGTCACCGGCGTGCTGGACAGGTATCATGAGCGGAGCGACGCGCTGCGATCCGACCCCTATCGGACTCCGATCGACTTCGATCAACCCAATAGGTGGCCGAAACGCGCGGCCGGAGCGTGAAACAATGCGCACGATGCGCGACTGAACCCAGGACTCCAGCATGAAAAAGACTTTCCGCATCGCCGCCGCCGCGCTCGCGATCGCCGCCGCTACGCTCGGCTGCTCGGCGCAAGCCGACCAGGCCACCGACAAGCTCAAAGCCACGCTGCAAACGCGCCTTTCGGACGTAACGATCAAGAGCGTGTCGAAGACGCCAATCGCGGGCCTGTACGAAGTGAATCTCGGCACGCAGATCATCTACAGCGATGCCAACGGCGACTACCTGATGCTCGGCGACCTGGTCGACGCGAAGACACGCAAGAATCTGACCGACGCACGCCTGTCGGAAACCAACCGCATCGATTTTGCGAGCCTGCCGTTCGGCAACGCGGTGAAGGTTGTGCGCGGCGACGGCTCGCGCAAGATCGCGGTGTTCTCCGACCCGAACTGTCCGTACTGCAAGCAGCTCGAAAAAACGCTGCTGTCGATCGACAACGTGACGGTCTACACGTTCCTGTATCCGGTGCTGTCGCCGGATTCGACCGCGAAGTCGAAGTCGATCTGGTGCTCGGCCGATCGCGCGAAGGCGTGGGAATCGTGGATGCAGGACCATCAGGCGCCGAGCGCAGCCGCCACCTGCGACACCGCCGCGATCGACAAGAATCTCGCGCTGGGCCGTTCGATGAACGTCGAGGGCACGCCCACGGTATTCCTCGCCGACGGCCGCCGCCTGCCCGGCGCGGTGCCGGCCGACCGGCTCGACAAGGAGCTGTCGGCAGTGCACTGAACGGCGCGCTGCGCCCGGCGCGATGCACACCGCCGGGCGCGCAACCGATGTGACACCCGAAGGAAAGGAGGCGCATGCAGCGCCTCCTTTCGCATCGAGCCTCGAACTTCTCCGCCTCATTCTCCTGACACTCCCACGCGCCGCCGATGAAGCCGATCCGCTACACCATCGTTCCGAGTAACCCCGCCGCCCACCTGTTCGAAGTCACCGTGACCGTCGCCGATCCCGATCCGGCCGGCCAGCGTTTCATGCTGCCGGTGTGGATTCCGGGCAGCTACATGGTGCGCGAATTCGCGCGTAACATCGTCACGCTGCGCGCGGTCAACGCGGCGGGCCGCAAGGTCCGCGTCGAGAAGGTCGACAAGCACACCTGGCAGGCCGCGCCGGTCAAGGGAGCGCTGACGCTGCGCTACCAGGTCTACGCATGGGACCTGTCGGTGCGCGCCGCGCATCTTGACGACACGATCGGCTTTTTCAACGGCACGAGCGTGTTCCTGTCGCCGCTCGGTCACGAAGACGCGCAGTGCGTGGTCGATATCCAGAAGCCGCAGGGCGCCGCGTATCGCGGCTGGCGCGTCGCGACCGCACTGCCGGAGGCGCGCGGCACGAGGCGCTACGGCTTCGGCGAGTACCGCGCGCAGAACTACGACGAGCTGATCGACCATCCGGTGACGCTCGGCGAATTCGCGCTCGCGACGTTCGAGGCGCACGGCGTGCCGCACGACGTCGTGATCAGCGGTCGCGTGATCGGGCTCGACATGGAGCGGCTGTGCAAGGACTTGAAGCGCATCTGCGAGGCGCAGATCGCGCTGTTCGAGCCGACCTCGAAGAAGGCGCCGTTCGAGCGCTACGTGTTCATGACGCAGGCTGTCACCGACGGCTACGGTGGCCTCGAGCATCGGGCATCGACCGCGCTGATCTGCAATCGCACCGATCTCCCGGTGCAGGGCCGCGAGGCGATGAGCGAGGGTTACCGGACCTATCTCGGTCTGTGCAGTCACGAGTATTTCCACACGTGGAACGTGAAGCGCATCAAGCCGGCTGCATTCGCGCCGTATGACCTGAGCGTCGAAAACTATACGTCGCTGCTGTGGCTGTTCGAGGGCTTCACGTCGTATTACGACGACCTGATCCTCGTGCGCAGCGGCGTGATATCGCAGGACGACTATTTCGGCCTGCTCGGCAAGGTGATCGGCGGCGTGCAGCGTGGCAGCGGGCGTCTGAAGCAGAGCGTCGCCGAAAGCTCCTTCGACGCGTGGGTCAAGTACTACCGGCAAGACGAGAATGCGCCCAACGCGATCGTCAGCTATTACACGAAGGGCTCGCTGATCGCGCTCGCCTTCGATCTGACGATCCGCGCGCAGACCGGCAGCCGTAAGTCGCTCGACGACGTGATGCGTCTGCTGTGGAAGCGTTTCGGCCGTGACTTTTATCGCGGCAAGCCGAGCGGCGTCGACGAAAGCGAGATCGAGGCGATTTTCGCCGAAGCCAGCGGCGCGCAACTGGCCGAACTGTTCGCCGAGGACGTGCGCGGCACGCGCGATCTGCCGCTCGACGCGCTGCTTGCGCCGTTCGGCGTGGCACTCGCGCCGGACCTCGACAAAAACGGCAAGCCGTCGCTCGGCGTGCGGCTGCGCGGCGGCGCGGACTGCACGCTCGCGACGGTGCACGAGGGCAGCGCCGCGCAGAAGGCGGGCCTGTCCGCCGGCGACGTGCTGATTGCGCTCGACGGCCTGCGCGTGACCGGCGGGAATATCGATGCTTTGCTGTCGCGCTATCAGCCGGGCGCGAAACTCGACGTGCACGCGTTCCGCCGCGACGAGCTGCGCGTCGCGCAAGTCACGCTCGACGGCCCCGAAGTGACGCGCTACAAGCTCGCCGTGAGCGATAACCGGTCCGCCGCGCGCAAGGCCCGCGAGCGCTGGCTGGCGAATTGATTGGAACGGTGGTGGGCCGCACTTGACGGCCCACCGATCGTCGTCCGTCCTGTCGCCAATGGGCGGCCGAGGGGTGCGGATTGTTCTACGCATGCAACAATCCGTCGCTGCCGGATGGCTTTTTCAGTGGCCGGTAAAAAAACACAATGGCTCCACTCGCGCGACACTGCGCGCCCCTACTGGAGTCAAACATGACCACGATCCTGCAAATCAACTCGGCAGCCCGTTCGCAAGGCGCGAACTCGACGCTGCTCGTCAATGAGCTGACCGCAAAGCTGCAACAGTCGAATCCGGGCGCGCAAGTCGTCGTCCGTGACCTGCAAGCCCAACCCCTGCCGCACCTCGACGACGAAGTGCTCGGCGCGTTCTTCACGCCGGCCGAGCAGCGCACCCCGGAACAAGCCGCGATCGCCGCGCGCAGCGAAGCGCTGATCGCCGAACTGCAAGCCGCTGACGTCATCGTGATCGGGGCGCCGATGTACAACTTCGGCGTTTCCTCGCAACTGAAGACGTACTTCGACTTCATCGCACGTGCGGGCATCACGTTCCGCTACACCGCGAACGGCCCGGAAGGCCTCGTGACGGGCAAGAAGGTCCACGTCGTGTCGGCGCGCGGCGGCAAGTATCTCGGCACGCCGAACGATAGCCAAACGCCGTACCTGAAGAGCTTCCTCGGCTTCCTCGGCATGACCGACGTGAACTTCATCTACGCCGAAGGCCTGAACATGGGCCCGGACGCAGCGAACGCCGCGCTGAGCGCAGCGCGCGAAGCGATCGCCGCGGTTTAAGCGGGTTCGTCTTGCCGCATTGCGCTGCTCCGATGCAGCGCAAGGGACCAAATGAATACGCCACGGATGGGTTCCCATCCGTGGCGTATTCGCTTTACATCTCACACTTTCGACGGCTCGCTCAAGCGAGCATTCGAGCGTCGTCCGGCAGGCGCCAGTCGATCGGTTCCCGGCCGTGCTGTATCAGATATTCGTTCGCCTTTGCGAAGTGCCCGCAACCGAGAAAGCCGCGATGCGCGGACAACGGCGACGGATGCGGCGCCTCCAGCACGCAGTGCGACTTGCCGCCGAGCAGCGCGCGCTTGGCCTGCGCATGCGCGCCCCACAGCATGAATACGAGGTTCTGATGCCGCGTCGCGAGTTCGTGGATCAGCGTGTCCGTGCATTTCTCCCAGCCGCGTTTCGCGTGGCTCGCGGCGCTGTCGCGTTCGACGGTCAGCACCGTGTTCAACAGCAACACGCCCTGTTTGGCCCAACTGTCCAGACAGCCGTGCTGCGGCGTTTCGTGACCGAGACTCCCGGTGATTTCCTTGAAGATGTTGCGCAGCGACGGCGGCGGGCGCACGTGCGGCGCGACCGAAAACGCAAGGCCGTGCGCCTGCGGCGTGCCGCGGTCTTCGCCGTGGTACGGGTCCTGGCCGAGGATCACGACTTTCACTGCGTCGGGGCTCGTCAGGCGCAGCGCGCGGAACACGTCGGCCGGATAAATGGTTTTGCCGGCCGCCCGTTCGCCGTCGACGAAGCGGCACAACGGCGCGTAGGTGTCGCTATCGATGAATGGTTTCAGATGCGCGCGCCATGCGGCGGGCAGCGCGGCGAACTGGGCTTCGAGGGTGGGCGGCGCGGCGGTCGTGTCGGCCGGGGCCTCGGCGGAGACTGGCGCGGCATCGTCGAACAACGATGTCTGCGGCGAACTGGCGCGGGTACGGGAAGCGGAGGTCATGGCGGGGAAGTGTCGCAGCAAACGCGGGCTAGCTCAACCCGCGCGCAACCGATACCCGCGCTGCGCCTTGCTGATGTCATCCGGCGCCAGGCCCGCGATTCGTTTGCCGAGCTCGGCGGCGAGCCCACGAAGCGCCGCTTCGTCGCCTGACTTCAGTTCCAGCTCGATCTCCGAGATCGGCGCGCGGCGCGCTTGGCCGTCAACGTCGGCAAGCACGTCGCCCTGATCGATCGCGGCCTCGATCTGCGCGCCGTCGTTCTCGATCAGCCATAGCGTGCGCGTGAAATTCGTGCGGAACAGCGCGATCAGCGATGGCGCGGCCTGTCTCAAAGCGTCTGCGGCGGCCGGTTCGTCGCAAGCGCTCAGCATCGTCTCGATTTCGAGCTTCGCGCCCGCGACCGGCATTTCCCATTCGTGCCGGCTATGCAAGCCGTTCGTCGCGACGCCGACCGTCTTGAACGTCTGCAGCCAGCCGTCCGGCGTTTGCCGCAGACGCAGCGCACTCTTCGACGACGCCAGCGTCAACTGCGGCGTATCGAAATAAATGTTCACGAGCTTGATCGCATGGCCGGTCGTGCCGGCGCGCGCGACGAACCATTGCGTCGCCGCGTGCACCTGCGACGCCGGCAGCGCCAGCTTGATTTCGCGTTCAATGCCCAAAATGCGCTTCCTTGATGCAAGTGTTCATCTGCCTCGACACGCCGATTCGGTGCCTAGAAAAACATCCGCGCAAGTTCCACGCCGGGCTCTTCCGCGCGCATGAACGCCTCGCCGACGAGGAACGTATGCACGTTGCGCGCGCGCATGCGATCGACGTCGTCGCGCGACAGAATGCCTGACTCGGTCACGACGATGCGATCGTCGGGAATCGCGTCGAGCATGCCGAGCGTTGTGTCGAGCGAGGTTTCGAACGTGCGCAGGTTGCGGTTGTTGATGCCGATTAGCGGTGTCTTCAGCGTCAGCGCTTCCTCGAGTTCGTCGCTGTCATGCACTTCGACGAGCACGGCGAGACCGAGCGAATGCGCGAGCGCTTCGAGCTCCTGCATCTCCGGGGTTGCGAGCGCGGCGGCGATCAGCAGGATCGCGTCGGCGCCCATCGCGCGGGCTTCGACGACCTGATACGGATCGACGATGAAGTCCTTGCGCAGCACCGGCAACTGGCACGCGGCGCGCGCTTGCTGCAGATACGCGACGCTGCCCTGGAAGAACTGCACGTCGGTCAGCACGGACAGACATGCCGCGCCGTGCTTTTCGTACGAACGCGCGATGTCGGCGGGCACGAAGTGTTCGCGCAGCACGCCCTTCGACGGGCTCGCCTTCTTCACCTCGGAGATCACCGCGGCGAGACCCGCCGCGTGCCTGGCGCGCAGCGCGCCGACGAAGTCGCGGATGTCGCGCGACGACGCTTCGAGCCGCAGTTCTTCGAGCGGCACGCTTTCTTCGGCCGCCCGGACTTCTTCGCGTTTGACCGCGATGATGCGGTCGAGGATGTCGCTCATAAATGTCTCGTTACGTGACTACTGCTTGAATTGCTGGGTGAAGCGCACCAGTTCGTCGACCTTCGCGCGCGCCTTGCCGCTCGCGATCGCTTCGCGCGCGAGCTCGATGCCATCCGCGATCGTGGCCGCGACGTTCGCCGAATAGAGCGCCGTGCCCGCGTTCAGCGTGACGATTTCCCGAGCGACGCCGGGCTTGTTGCCGAGCGCGTCGAGCAGCATAACCTTCGACTCGCCCGCGTCGGCGACTTTGAGCGTGCGATTCGACACCATCTGCATGCCAAAGTCTTCCGGATGGATTTCGTACTCGCGGATCTCGCCGTCGCGCAGCTCGCCGACCAGCGTGGCGCCGCCGAGCGACACTTCGTCCATGCCGTCCATACCGTACACCACGAGCACGTGCTTCGCGCCGAGACGCTGCATCACGCGTACCTGAATGCCGACGAGGTCGGGGTGGAACACGCCCATCAGCTGATTCGGCGCGCCGGCCGGATTGGTGAGCGGCCCGAGAATGTTGAAGATCGTCCGCACGCCGAGTTCGCGGCGTACCGGCGCAACGTTTTTCATGGCCGGATGATGGTTCGGCGCGAACATGAAGCCCATGCCCGTTTCCGCGATCGATGCCGCGACCTGTTCCGGTTGCAGATCGATGTTGACGCCGAGCGCTTCGAGCACGTCCGCGCTGCCCGACTTGCTCGACACGCCGCGATTGCCGTGCTTCGCGACCTTCGCGCCCGCCGCGGCCGACACGAACATCGTCGCCGTGGAAATGTTGAACGTGTGCGCGCCGTCGCCGCCGGTGCCGACGATATCGACGAAGTTCGAGTTGTCCGGCACGTCGACGTGCCGGGCAAACTCTCGCATCACCGTGGCGGCCGCGGTGATTTCGCCGATGGTCTCTTTCTTGACGCGCAGGCCGGTGATGATCGCCGCCGACATCACGGGCGAAAGCTCGCCGCGCATGATGAGGCGCATCAGGTGCAGCATTTCGTCGTGGAAAATCTCGCGGTGCTCGATAGTCCGCTGCAAGGCTTCCTGGGGCGTAATGGTCATGATCTCGTCTCTCGTCGGGTCAGGCATTGCGGGACGCCGCGTGATTCGAGACCTTCCCGGCGACGGCGAGCTTCGATTGCTTGACGAAGTTTTCGAGCAGCGCGTGGCCGTGTTCGGACAGGATCGATTCCGGGTGGAACTGCACGCCTTCCACGGCGAGTTCCTTGTGCCGCACGCCCATGATTTCGCCGTCTTCGGTCCATGCCGATATTTCGAGGCAGTCGGGCAGCGATTCGCGTTCGATTGCGAGCGAGTGGTAGCGCGTCACGGTGAAATGCTTCGGCAGGTCCGCGAACACGCCCTTGCAGTCGGTTTCGATCGTGCTCACCTTGCCATGCATGATGGTCTGCGCGCGCACCACGCGGCCGCCGAACGCTTCGCCGATCGCCTGATGGCCGAGGCACACGCCGAGAATCGGCGTCTTGCCGGCGAATTCGCGCAGCACGTCAAGCGTGATGCCCGCGTGCTGCGGGTTGCTCGGGCCCGGCGACAGGCAGATGCGCTCGGGGTTCAGCTTCGCGATTTCATCGAGCGTGATCTCGTCGTTGCGGTAGGTGCGCACGTCTTCGCCGAGTTCGCCGAAGTACTGCACCAGGTTATAGGTGAACGAATCGTAGTTGTCGATCATGAGCAGCATGATGTGTCTCCGGTCAGAAGTCGCTGTCGAGGCCGTCCTGGACCTGCTCGGCCGCGCGCAGCACCGCGCGCGCCTTGTTCTCGGTCTCCTGCCATTCGGATTCCGGCACCGAATCGGCGACCACGCCCGCGGCCGCCTGCACATACAGATTGCCGTTCGCGATCACGCCGGTGCGGATCGTGATGGCCAGATCCATTTCGCCGGTGAACGACAGATAGCCGACCGCCCCGCCATAAAGGCCACGCTTGATCGGCTCGAGCTCGTCGATCAGTTCCATCGCGCGGACCTTCGGCGCGCCCGACAGCGTGCCGGCCGGGAAGGTGGCGCGCAGCACGTCGAAATTGGTCATGCCGGGCTTCAGCTTGCCCTCGACCGAGCTGACGATGTGCTGCACGTGCGAGTACTTCTCGATCACCATCTTGTCGGTCACGACGACCGAGCCGATCTGCGCGATGCGGCCGACGTCGTTGCGCGCGAGGTCGATCAGCATGACGTGCTCGGCGATTTCCTTCGGGTCGTTCAGCAGTTCGGTCGCGAGTGCGGCGTCGCGCTCGGGCGTGTTGCCGCGCGGTCGCGTGCCCGCGAGCGGGCGAATCGTGACGATGCGGTCCTCGCCGCGCTTTTCCTGACGCACCAGAATCTCCGGCGACGCGCCGACCACATGAAAGTCGCCGAAGTTGTAGTAATACATATAAGGCGACGGATTCAGCGAGCGCAGCGCGCGATACAGCGACAGCGGATTGTCGCGGTACGGCTTGGTCAGGCGCTGGCCGACCTGCACCTGCATCAACTCGCCGGCGGCGATGTATTCCTTCGCCTTGCGCACGGCGGCCAGGTAATCGTCTTTGGCGAATTCGCGGTAGATCTCGGTACGTACGCTGGCCGACACGACGGGCGGCTCGACGGTGGCGTGCAGCCGCTGGCGCAGTTCGCGCAGACGTTGCTTCGCTTTCGTGTAGGCCTCGGCCTGGGTCGGGTCGGCGTAGACGACCAGATAAAGCTTGCCCGCGAGGTTGTCGATGACGGCGACTTCCTCGGTCAACAGCAACTGGATATCGGGCAGGTTCAGATCGTCCTTCGGCGCGCTGTGTGCAAGCTTCTTTTCGATGTAGCGCACCGCGTCATAGCCGAAGTAGCCGGCGAGACCGCCCGTGAAGCGCGGCAGCCCTGGGCGTTGCGCTACCTTGAAGCGCGCCTGGAACTGCTGGATGAACGCGAGCGGATCGCCGTCGTGCGTTTCGACGACCTTGCCGTCGCGCAACACTTCCGACACGCCATTGCGCGTGCGCACGACGGTGCGAGCCGGCAGGCCGATGAACGAGTACCGTCCGAAGCGTTCGCCGCCCACCACCGACTCCAGCAGGAACGAGTTCGCGCCGCTGCGCTCGGTCTGCGCGAGCTTCAGGTACAGCGACAGCGGCGTTTCGAGGTCGGCGAGCGCTTCGGCGATCAGCGGGATGCGGTTGAAACCCTCGTTGGCGAGGGACTGGAATTCGAGTTCGGTCATGTTCCGATCCTGTACGGTGGTCTTGCGGCTGCAAGCGTCGGGCAAAGCGGGGCTAGGCGCCTCCGGTCAGGGCGTGAGTCGATGTTTCGACACGATGATACCGACCGGCGCGGGTCTTCCATCGGCGCGTGCGAGCAGTTCGGGTGGGCAGCGGTACTTTGCGGGTACACGCGCGCCCAATCAGCCGATGCAGCAGCGCAATAACAGAACGATGGAAAAAGCGCGTGAGCGCAGCGAAGTAAAAAACGGTTGCCGAAGACGAGCTTCAGCGTACCTCGGGCGAGGTTAGCGCGACCAGCGACGCCAGGGCCAGGCTCCCCGGTCGATGCTAATCAGACTCCGTTTTTTATTCAGAAACATGAGGATGAAGGACTGTTAAGTCGTGGATTGGTGCGCTGCGATCGCCTTGGCGGCGTCGAGCAGCGAGGCAACTATACCATCGGATTTTATCGTTTGTATAGCTTGCCCGTGGTTGTAGCCGTAGGGTACCGTCAGCGTCGCCATGCCGGCCGCGCGGCCCGCCAGCGCGTCGTTTTCCGAGTCGCCGATCGCGACCGTGGCGCTCGGCTCGACGCCGAGTTGGGCGGCGGCAGTCAGCATCGGCAGCGGGTCCGGCTTCTTTTTGGCGAGACTGTCGCCGCCGAGCACGACGCTGAAATACGGCGCCAGCCGGTACTGCCGCAGCAGCTCGAGCGCGAAGCGGTGCGGCTTGTTCGTCACGCAGGCGAGCTTCAAGCCCGCGTCGCGCAGCGCGCGCAGACCGGCTTCGACGTCCGGATAAAGCCGCGTGTGCAGACCGTTGATCTGCGCGTACTCGGCCTGATAGATGGCGAACGCTTCGTCGAAGCGCGCTTGCGCATGCTCGGCTTCGAAGCGCGGCGCGAGCACGCTGCGGATCAGATGCTCCGAACCCTTGCCGACATAGCCGACCACTTCCTCGCGCGTGGTTTCCTCCGCGTCGAGCTGAGCGAGCATGCCGTTCAGGCTGGCCGTGAAGTCGTCGGCGGTGTCGATCATCGTGCCGTCCAGGTCGATGATCGCAGCTTCGAGGCGCGGGCCGGTGAAGGTCGGGGCGGGATACGGAGCGGTCATGAGGCGCTGGATTTATCGCTGAACGGTGGCCAGGGCGGTGCGCATCTTGTCGATCACGACCTTGTGGTCGGGCTGGCCGAAGATCGCCGAGCCGGCCACGAACGTGTCCGCGCCGGCCGCCGCGATTTCCGCGATGTTGTCGACTTTCACGCCGCCGTCGACTTCGAGATGGATGTCACGGCCGGTGCGCTCGTTGTAGGCGTCGATGCGCTTACGCGCCTCGCGCAGCTTATTGAGCGCCTCGGGGATGAACGACTGGCCGCCGAAACCCGGGTTCACCGACATGATCAGCACGAGGTCGACCTTGTCCATCACGTGATCGAGGTAGTTCAGCGACGTCGCCGGATTGAACACGAGGCCGGCCTTGCAGCCGTGGTCGCGGATCAGCGACAGCGTGCGGTCGATGTGGTCCGAGGCTTCGGGGTGAAAGCTGATCAGGTTCGCGCCGGCTTTCGCGAAGTCCGGCACGATGCGGTCGACGGGACGCACCATCAGGTGCACGTCGATCGGCACGTCCACGTGCGGGCGGATCGCTTCGCAAACGAGCGGGCCGATGGTCAGGTTCGGCACGTAGTGGTTGTCCATCACGTCGAAGTGGATCCAGTCAGCGCCAGCGGCGACGACACTGCGGACCTCTTCGCCCAGACGGGCGAAATCGGCGGAGAGAATGCTGGGGGCGATGCGAAATTGCGTCATGAGAGGGGCCGGCTGCAAGCGGGAAAGCGTCATTTTACCGTTTTTGCGCGTGCCGGCCGTGGCGCGGGCGGCAGTTGGCGTGGCGCATTCGTGCGATGGAAGGACGCAAAAAATCGGCGTGGAGAAGCGGCGCGGCAAGCAGTCATGTCCCAACGTCCTGGACGCTCCTGGCCGAATGGAGCGTCTGGTTGCGGCCATGCCGCGCATCAAGCAGAATGCCACTCCATGAGCGCCGCATCGCCGCTGCACCCGCAGACCACTGGCGTTCGGGCCTTCCACGATTTTTCACACCCGTTTGACCAGACCGGAATCAGGATGAGCCAGTACGAATTCAGCGTCTCGGCGCAAGTGCAATATCTGCCCGAAGAATCGGACCCGGAGCGTCGCCAGTATGCCTTTGCCTATACGTTGACCATCCGTAACACTGGCCATGTGCCTGCGCAATTGATCGCGCGTCACTGGATCATCACTGACAGCGAGAACACCGTGCAGGAAGTCAAAGGTCTAGGCGTGGTCGGTCATCAGCCGCTGCTCAAACCGGGCGAGCAATTCGAATACACGAGTTGGGCAGTGATCGCGACGCCGGTCGGCACGATGCGTGGCGATTACTTCTGTGTGGCGGAGGATGGCGAGCGCTTCGAGGCTGCGGTGCCGGAGTTCGTATTGCGCATGCCGCGGACGTTGCATTGAACCGGCGCTGCGCTGCTCGGTCTCTATTGACTTTGTATGGGCGTGTGGCGCAGCGAGTGGTTGAACAGGGCGGTGAGCAGTGCGCCGGTTAAGATCACTGTGGCTCTTGCGATTGGGACACTTTCGCCGACTTGGCTCGCGCCGTTTTTTTCTTTCCGGACGACGTCCATACGACGATAAAGACGAGCAGGAAGAGCGCGAGCAGCGATTCCAGCGCGAAGATGAGCATCGGGTATTCGTCGAACAGATCAGACATGGCGGTTTCCATCAAGAACGAACATTGTATGCGTTTTGTCCGCCGGGCCGGTGCCTGGTTCGGCGCACTGTCGGTCGCGGTGTTGCTTGCGTCCTGCGGTGGCGGCGGAGCTATCCGGCCTTCACCGCCGACCGGCGCGGCGATCATTCCTGGCCAGATCGCTTCGGCGCGTTTGACCGCGGTTGCGTGGCAGCAGGTGCCGGGCTGGCAGGACGACTCGCTGATCGGCGCGACGGCCGCGTTGCGGCAAAACTGCGTGAAGCTCGCGCGTCAGGCGAACTGGTCGCGTGCATGCGCGGCGGCCGCGCAAATTGACGATCTCGACGTCACCAGCGCACGCGCTTTCTTTGAAGCCTACTTTACGCCGTTCCAGCTCGCGAACAGCGACGGCACACTGGACGGTCTTGTCACCGGCTACTACGAGCCCCTGCTGCGGGGCTCGCGCACCCGGCACGGCCTGTATCAGACCGCGTTGTACCGTTGGCCCGCCGGCTATCGTGCGGGGGCGCCGTTGCCGCCACGCGCGCAGCTCGAGCGCTCGGGCGCGCTCAGCGGCAACGAACTCGTCTGGGTCGACGATCCGATCGAGGCGTTCTTCCTGCAGGTGCAGGGCTCCGGACGCATCGTGATGGAAGACGGCAGCGTAATGCGCGTAGGCTTTGGCGGTACCAACAATCAACCATACAAGTCGATTGGGCGCTGGCTGCTCGATCATGGCGAAATCACACCCGCGCAAGCGACGATGCAAGGCATCAAGGCGTGGGCGCGCGCGAATCCGGCGCGCGTTGATGACCTGCTAGACACGAATCCGCGCTTCGTGTTTTTCCGCGAGATGCCGTCGGCAGAAAGCATTCCGAGCGGCGGCGCGGACGGTCCGATCGGCGCGCTCGGCGTGCCGCTGACGCCGGAGCGTTCGATCGCGGTCGACCCAAGCGCGATCCCTCTCGGCACGGCGGTGTTCCTGCAGACTACGCGGCCGCTGACGAACTCGCCGATGAACCGCCTTGTATTCGCCCAGGACACCGGCACAGCGATCAAAGGTGGCGTGCGCGCCGACTACTTCTGGGGTCTCGGGGACGATGCCGGAGATCTGGCCGGCAAGATGAAGCAGGGCGGCCGGATGTGGTTGCTGTTGCCGAATTCGTGAGGCGGCGAGGCGGCGTCACGTCGAATCACGATCCGTGTTTGACGCCGTTTTGGGTTGGGTTGTTACGTTCTTGCCGGTTGCCATTCGCCGGAAGCCCCTCGCCCAAATCAGACCCCCGACCGACGCTTGTCCACCACGCGCCGCGCCTTGCCCACCGAGCGCTCGATTCCATTCACCGCCAGCACGTTAACCACCGCGCTCACGCCGATCAGTGCCTTGATGTCGTAAGCCAGTGCGTCTTTCGCGGCGGTGAGCGCGGACGTGTCGGGCGCGCTTTCGGGGCACGGTTCGACGTTCAGCGTCAATACGTCGAGCGGCCCTTCCCTGGTCAGTACGATCTGATAGTGCGGCGCGAGCGCGTGCTGCTTGAGCAGCAGTTCTTCGATCTGCGTCGGGAACACGTTGACGCCGCGCACGATCATCATGTCGTCCGAGCGGCCAGTGATCTTTTCCATGCGCCGCATCGTGCGGGCGCTGCCCGGCAGGAGGCGCGTGAGATCGCGCGTGCGGTAGCGGATGATTGGCAGCGCTTCTTTCGTCAGCGACGTGAATACGAGTTCGCCGAATTCTCCATCGGGCAGCACCTCGCCCGTTTCAGGGTCGATGATCTCGGGATAAAAATGGTCTTCCCAGATCGTCGGGCCGTCTTTGGTTTCGACGCACTCCGAGGCGACGCCTGGGCCCATCACTTCGGAGAGGCCGTAGATGTCGACTGCGTCGATGCCCATGCGTCTTTCGATGGCAGCGCGCATATCGTTGGTCCACGGCTCGGCGCCGAAGATGCCGATGCGCAATGAGCAGTTGGCCGGGTCGATACCCTGGCGTTCGAGCTCGTCGGCGATCGACAGCATGTAGCTCGGCGTCACCATGATGATGTCCGGCCGGAAATCCTGGATCAGCTGTACCTGCTTTTCGGTCTGGCCGCCGCCGAACGGAATCACGGTGAGCCCCGCACGTTCGGCACCGTAGTGCGCGCCGAGGCCGCCCGTGAAGAGGCCGTAGCCATAGCTCACATGCACCTTGTCGCCGCGCTTCGCGCCCGCGGCGCGAATCGAACGCGCGACGAGGTTCGCCCACGTGTCTATGTCGCGCGCCGTATAGCCGACGACGGTCGGCTTGCCGGTCGTCCCGGACGACGCATGGATTCGCGAAATCTGCTCCTGCGGCACGGCGAACATCCCGAACGGATAGCCGTCGCGCAGATCCTTTTTCGTCGTAAACGGAAAACGTGCGAGGTCTGCGAGCGACTTGACATCGCCCGGATGAATGCCGGCTTCGTCGAATTTGCGCCGATACACCGGTGAATTCTCGTACGCATGGTTCAGCGACCATTTGAGCCGTTCAAGCTGGAGCGCGGCGAGCTCGTCGCGGCTGGCGGTCTCGATCGGATCGAGCGGAAAGGCGGTGCTCATCGAATGTCTCCTCGCTGCCTCAGTATCTGAATCTGACACGCGGCGCGTTGGCGCCAGAAAGCCAGGCGGACGGTTGTCCGTGAAGGCGGCTCCGGTTGGCCGCCGTTTGCTGTTAGTTGCCGGCGGAAATCAGGCTGCCCTTGATTTGCGCCGATTTGCCGCGAAACATCGCGACGGTTTCTCCAGCGCGATTTGTTACGCGGATATCGTAGATGCCGGTGCGTCCGTTCAATGTCTGCTCGACCGCTTCGGCAATGAGTACGTCGCCGCCGTAGACCGGCCGCAGATACTCGATCGAGCAGCCGGCCGCGACCGTATTGATGTTGTAGGTGTTGCAGGCGAACGCGAAGGTCGAATCGGCGAGCGTGAAGATCAGGCCGCCGTGGCAGATTCGATGGCCGTTCAGGAAGTCATCGCGTACCACCATGCGCAGCCGCGCATAGCCGGGGCGCACTTCGAGAATATCGAGCCCGTGCGCGCGACTGCAGGCATCGTTTTCATACATTGCGGCGGCCGTCGCGCGGGCGAGTTCGTCGGGCGTCATCGGCTCGGGGCCGGTAGTTCGCGTGGACATCTCAACGCCCCTCGAAGCGCGGCGCGCGCTTTTCGATAAATGCCTGCACGCCTTCCGCGTAATCGTGCGAGGCGCCGAGTTTGCGTTGCAGATCACGCTCGAGATCGAGTTGCTGGTCGAGCGTTTGCGTCGCTCCCGCGCGCATCGCCTGCTTGATCGCGGCGATCGCGCGTGTCGGTTGCTGGGCAAGCTGGGTCGCGAGTTTCGCCGCGGCCGAAGCGAGCTCGGCGTCGTCGACCACCTGCCAGATCAAGCCCCAGCTTTCGGCTTTCTCGGCACTGAGTTTGTCGCCGGTGATCGCGAGACCGAGCGCGCGTGCCATGCCGACGCGTTGAGGCAGGAACCACGTGCCGCCCGAATCCGGCACGAGACCGATCTTCACGAACGCCTCGATGAAGCTCGCCGAGCGTGCCGCGAGCACCAGGTCGCAGGCCAGCGCGAGATTGGCGCCCGCGCCGGCGGCCGTACCGTTGACCGCCGCGATTACAGGAAACGGCAGCGCCTGCAGACGGCGGATCAACGGATTGAAGTATTCATCGATCACGGAGCCAAGGTCGGTTGTGGCGCCGGGCGTGAAATCGAGGTCGGCGAGATCCTGCCCGGCGCAGAAGCCGCGCCCCGCGCCGGTGAACACGAGTGCGCGAGCATCGGACTTTTCGACCTGATCGAGCGCGGCGCCGAGTTCCTGATGCATTGCGCGCGTGAAGCTGTTCAGCTTGTCCGGGCGGTTCAGCGTGATGGTGGCGACGTGGCTCGATGAGTCGATGTCCAGCCGGATCGCTTCATATGACATGGGGTGTCTCCTCAGAGTCTCGTTGCCGATGGGTGTACGCAGGCTCGACTAGCGACAAAACGGCTCGATGCGGCGATGCTCGGCAACGCGGCGCGGCACGTGCCGCCGGCGCGCGTCGCGTTCGAAACCCCGCCGCCGCCGACAACCAGGTGGCGAATCGCATCGCGGTTCAAGTTGGTGATCATCGAAACTCCGACTCGGTGGAATCGGCGTGCGATGCTTTTCCGATGTTTGATATTAGTGAGAGTGCACGACCCGGTCCATCCGCCGAAAGGCATAGGACGAACTCGTGCTTCGTGCTGATGTTGTGTCCTATGCCTTTCAGCCAGCTACCGCCGGCGCCGTTTTCGGTTCAACATGAACGCGGCTTTGAACGACGCGGAAGCGGTTCGCGACGAAAGCAGCATCGGTCAGCGCGGCATTGGCGGCCGGGTTGGCGCCAGTGCCGTGAAAGTCCGAGAACGCCGCCGATTGGTTGACGAACACACCGCCGGTCAGGTTGATCGACAGCGCAACGCCGCCGCGAATCGACGCTTCGTGCGCGGCGTCGAGCACCGCGTTGTCGGTGCTATAGACCGATAGCGTCAGCGCGCCATGCTTGGCGGCAATCTCGCCTGCGAGGTCGAGCGACTGCGCGGTCGAGTCCGTCGCGATGACGAACGAAATTGGCCCGAACCATTCGCTCGTGAACCGGGCACGATCGGTCGCGGCGTCCAGCTGCAATACGAGCGGCGTGCGCACGCGAGCGCCCGGAAAGGATGGATGCTCGAGCGTCTGGCTCGCGACGAGCGCGCGGCCGAGCTTGGCGGCTTCGTCGATGCGTTGCACGACGCCTTCGTTCTGGATCGCGCCGAGCAGTTCGACGGCGCGGGCCGGATCGGCGACGAGCTTTTGCACCGCACCCGCAAGCGCCTGAGCGACATCGTCGAAGCTGAGCGTGCCGGCAGCGGTGCTAATGCCGTCGCGCGGCACATAGATGTTTTGCGGCGCGGTGCACATCTGGCCCGAGTACAGCGCCAGTGAGAATGCGATGTTGCGCGCGACCGCCTGAATGTCTTCGGCCGAGTCGATCACGATCTGGTTGACGCCGGCCTTTTCGGTGTAGACCTGCGCGTGATGTGCGTTGCGTTCTAGCCAGTTGCCGTTCGGAGTGCTGCCCGTGAAGTCGATCAGCTTGATCTCGGGGCGCAGGGCGAGTTGCTGGACGAGGGCTCCGTCGTTCGGATCGGTGGCGAACAGCGTCACGACGTTCGGATCGAAGCCCGCTTCGCGCAACACGTCGCGCGCGATGCGCACGGTCAGCGCGAGCGGTAGGATCGCGCCCGGATGCGGCTTGACGATAACCGTGTTGCCAGTGGCGAGATCGGCGAACAGGCCCGGATAGCCGTTCCAAGTCGGGAATGTGCAGCAGCCGAGCACGAGACCGATGCCGCGCGGCACGACGGTGTAGCGCTTGTGCATCGCGAGCGGCGGATTCTTGCCCTGCGGCTTTTCCCAATGCGCGTCGGCGGGAATGCGGCGCAACTGGTCCCAAGCGTGCGCGACTGCTTCGAGTGCGCGATCTTGTGCGTGTGGGCCGCCGGCCTGGAAGGCCATCACGAACGCCTGGCCGGTGGTGTGCATGACGCTGTAGCCGATCTCGAAGCTGGCGCGATTCAGACGCGCGAGGATTTCGAGGCTCACGCCGATCCATGCCTGCGGGCCGGCCGCGCGCCAACTGCGTTGCGCCTCGGCGGAGGCATCGACGAGCGCGTTCGGGTCGGCTTTCGGGTAACGCACACCGAGCGGAAAGCCAAACGGCGAGACTTCCGCGCCGACGGTTTCTCCAGTCGACGGTTGGTCCAGGTCGAACGGCTTGTCGAGAAGCGCCTTGAACGCGGCTTCGCCGTCCGCATTGGCAGTTTCCCCGTACACTTTGGGACTAGGCATCTCGACGAACGGGCTCCAGTAGCCGCGCGTTTCAAGCGCGGCGAGCGCTTTGTGAAGCGTGTCTTCGTGCTTGGTGAATAGCGGATGTGTCATGGCAAGGAGGCTCGGCTGTGCGTGGGGAAGACCTGTCTAATAATTGACCGACCGGTTGGTTGGTGAATGGTAGCATCACTATGAACGAGCGCGAAGCGTTTTTCGCGTGCGATCAACCCTTATGGAGGCTGAATGGCTTACGAAAACATTCTTGTTGAGACACGGGGGCGGGTTGGGCTGATCACGCTGAATCGTCCGAAGGCTCTGAATGCGCTGAACGACGCATTAATGGACGAACTGGGCGCCGCGCTGCGCGAGTTCGACGCCGACGAGACGATTGGCGCAATCGTTGTGACGGGTAGCGAGAAAGCGTTTGCGGCCGGCGCGGACATCGGCATGATGGCGTCTTACACCTATATGGACGTGTACAAGGGCGACTACATCACGCGCAATTGGGAAACGGTTCGTTCGATCCGTAAGCCGATCATTGCCGCAGTGGCAGGCTTTGCGCTGGGCGGCGGCTGCGAGCTGGCGATGATGTGCGACATCATTTTCGCGGCTGACACTGCGAAGTTCGGTCAGCCGGAGATCAAGCTCGGCATCATGCCGGGTGCCGGCGGAACGCAGCGGTTGCCGCGCGCGGTGTCAAAGGCAAAGGCGATGGACCTTTGTTTGACTGCCCGCTTCATGGATGCCGCCGAAGCGGAGCGCGCTGGACTGGTTTCGCGCGTGATCCCGGCGGCATCGCTGCTCGACGAAGCGATCGCCGCGGCTGCGACCATTGCGGAGTTCCCGCTGCCCGCAGTGATGATGATCAAGGAGTCGGTCAACCGCGCCTATGAAACGACGCTCGCGGAGGGCGTGCATTTCGAGCGCCGCTTGTTCCACTCGCTTTTCGCTACCGAGGACCAGAAAGAGGGCATGGCCGCGTTTGTGGAAAAGCGCAAAGCGGTTTTCAAGCACCGTTAATACACTTGTCAAAATATTGCTTGCAAGTCCCGATGACGCCGACTAGAATCCCGCTCTTTCGTGCTCCGGACGCCGGGGCGCGGAGGAGCGGGAAGCCTTGGATGGCGGGGACTTCCGCGGTGTGGACGGGTTAAGCGAGTGATAAAAACCTGTTGACGACCTGCTGGAAGTTGTTCATAATTCCGTTTCTCTGCTGCAGACGCAGCGACGCAAACGACGCGGTGCCGGGTGATTCAGGCGCTGCGCAGTGGGCGAACCGATCTTTAACAACCAACAGCCGATAAGTGTGGGCGCTTGATGCCGCGA
>NZ_JAJITC010000015.1 GCF_020881035.1 Paraburkholderia translucens | reverse complement strand
TGAGCTGCTTGGTGTTCATGAGGCAAGAAAAAGCCCCTAAGAACCAAGTTCAAAGGGGCTTCGAAACAACGCCGGCGTCAGTCTACCCAAACCAAATCGTCAACAGATTAGGCGATGGGCTTGCCCGATTGCGCCGCTTTTTACCGTGACCGACGATCAGACCTCGGCCGGCAAGCCGTAGGGCAGCGTCAGGAAGCGCAGCGCCGGGCCGTCGGCCGCGCCCAGATGCACGCCGCCGCTCTCGAGCGCCGCGAGCTTGATCTCGACCAGCACATCGACGCCGCCCTCGTGCGCCGAGGCCGCGTTGACGATCATTCCGCACGGCTGGCCCGGATCGTCCGAGTGGAACAGCTCGGTGCCGGGGCGGACCATGTCCAGCTCGCCCGCGACGTTGGCGAGCGACGTGCGCCGCTTGATCGTGCCGCGATATTGACTGCGCGCGACCACTTCCTGACCCGGATAGCAGCCTTTGCGGAAATTGACGGCGCCGAGCACGTCGAAGTTGACCATTTGAGGCACGAACTGCTCGACGACCGGCTGCGTGATGCGCGGTTCGCCGGCGCGGATGTCGAGCCAGTCCCACACCGCCGGCGATACGCATTTGAGCTTGCCGTCGAGCGACGGCAGCAGCGCTTCGACCTGCGCCTTCGGCCCGACCCACAGATAGCGCAGCCGCTCCAACGCATCCGGCACGCGGATCAGCGTGCCCGCCGTGCCGTCGACCTGCACGTGCACGCCGTCGGGCAGCGCATCGAACACGCCGGAGAGCGCGCCGCGCACGTCGCCCGCGAGGCCGATCACCGCGAGTTCGCTGCTCGCGTCGGCGAGCTTCGCCTTGGCGCGCAGCACGAACATGGACAGGCGCTTTTGGACCGCGGGCTGCACGTCTTTCGAGACCAGCAGGCGGATCGTGTCGCCGCTGCGCCAGCACAGGAACGACGCGAGCAGCCGGCCCTTTGCCGAGCAGTAGCCGGCAAGGCGCGCGTTCGCGGCGTCGAGATGCTGAACGTCGTTGGTCAACTGGGCGTGCAGGAAGCTTGCCGCATCGTCGCCGGTCGTATCGATCACGCCGAACTGCGGCAGCGGCATGTAGGCGCCATGGTCGAGCACGGCGGCGAAATCTTCGGCCGACGGGCGCGGCAGCACCGGCAATGCGGCGGGCGCGTGAGCTGAGGCTTGACCAGATGCACTAACGAGCGGTGTGTTCATGGATTCCGGGAACAGTCAATTCTGAATTTGGCTAGGGCAAGCAGCCATTATATTCAGTCCGATCCTTCTGCGTTTTGTATGTCCCTGGTGAATAGAGGCTTTCCGAGAGCCTTATTTGGCAAGGGTTTGCTCTTCGTGCCCGCCGGTTGCGCGCAAACTGGGACCATGTTTGCGTGCTGTGCCAGATGGTCAGGCGCAAGATGGGCATGCCGATGAGTGTGCCCATTCTTCGCCCACGCACAATTCCATCACACGGTGGAGGGGTGCCCCGCCTGGACGTGCTACGCCGCCGAGCTAGCGGATCGGGATAGTGCGCGGGCTCGCCGCCTCGCGGTCGTACGGCTACATGCGTAAAGAAGCCCGCACCAGGCGGGCTTCGGGCGCAACTGTGGCGCTGCAATGAGGCTATTTCACCACGAGGCGGCTAGTCGTCAAGCGCGACGGTGCAACCGATCGCCTCCATCATTGCGCGCAGATCCGCTCTTCCCCGATGTAGCGCTCGACGTCCTTTCTCGACGGCACGAAAAGCAGACTGCCCCGTTCAATCTCGCGCAGATTGCCCCCGCGACCTGCAGATTGTTCATTCTGAAGATGGGAGGACGCGCTGCATCATTCGTTCTCCCAAGCAGTCTGCGCAGGCTATCCATTCCCACGACGTCCGGGGTCCACGACTCCGGTCTCGCCCACTGCAGAAGTCATCGCGAGCGGCCTGCAAGGCCACCTGCAATTCGTCGTGCTCCTCGCGCGAAAGCTGTCCGCCCACCCCGCGCCACCATGAAGCAATGCTGAATCCCCACGCCTCCTTTATGTCCATGAAACTCCGGCTGAACCGCATCCCGACTCCATGCTATTCGCTGTTAGACCGACCGCAACGCTAGCAGGCAGCGACGGTATAGGAAATGGGCGGTGGATGGTTTCGATGTTCAAGATGGTGCGGGCGAGAATGTAGGCCCGTCGCTTCCTGTGCCGCTCGTGCCCGCTGTGGACGCCTACCTCGTCGCGCATAAGGCCGACCGGCTCGGTGTCTGCGCCAAGGGCGATTTCGTTAGTCAGCTGGTGGATTCGCAGGCGAAGAGTGGCGCCCCGCGCGGGGCCGGCGGAGCGCTTGTGACCAAAGCGGGCCCACATCTATACAATACGGGGCGGAAAGGTTCTAAAAGCCTGCAAGGCGGCGAAGTCCCAACGCTGACCGGCGCGAGACTTTTTCGTTGAAAATCAGTTCGTTGCAATCTAACCGCTACTTCTTTCCTGTCGTGTCCCTTTTGAAGAAATGTTCCGTCGCCGGCGCACTTGTCGTTGTGCTGGCCGCGGCGGCCATCGCCGCCGGATACTACTGGGCCACCCGTCCGCTCGAATTGACCCCGGCGCAACTCGACGTCACCGTCAAACCGCACAGCAGTCTGCGCAGCGTCGCGCTGCAGCTCAATCGCGGCGGCGTGCCGGTCGAGCCCGAGCTCTTCATTGCGATGACGCGGCTGCTGGGCCTGCAAAGCGACCTGAAATCGGGCAATTACGAGTTCAAAAGCGGCATTACCCCGTACGAGGTGCTGCAAAAAATCGCGCGCGGCGACGTCAACGAATACGTGGCGACGATCATCGAGGGCTGGACCTTCAAGCGTATGCGCGCCGAACTCGACGCGAATCCCGCGCTCAAGCACGACACGCTCGGCATGAGCGATGCCGATCTGATGAGCGCGATCGGCGCGCCGGAGGCGTCGATCGGCAACGGCGAGGGGCTGTTCTTCCCGGATACCTATCTGTTCGACAAGGACACGAGCGATCTCGACATTTACCGCCGCGCGTACCGTCTGATGCGCGTGCGTCTGGACGAGGCGTGGCTCGCGCGCGCGCCGAACCTGCCGTACAAAACGCCGTACGACGCGCTGACGATGGCGTCGATCATCGAAAAGGAAACCGGCAAGCCATCCGACCGGCCGCTCGTCGCCGCGGTGTTCGCCAACCGTCTGCGCGCGGGCATGCCGCTGCAGACCGACCCGACCGTGATCTACGGGATGGGCGACGGCTACGCCGGCCACATCAGGAAGAAAGACCTCCAGACCGACACTCCCTACAATACCTACACCCGCATGGGCCTGCCGCCGACGCCGATCTCGCTGCCGGGCGTCGCGTCGCTGCAGGCGGCGCTGAACCCGGCGCAAAGCAGCGCGCTGTACTTCGTGTCGCGCGGCGACGGCAGCAGCATCTTTTCTGACACCCTCGGCGACCATAACAAAGCCGTGGACAAATACATTCGAGGCCAATGATGGCGCGCGGCAAGTTCATTACGTTTGAAGGCATCGACGGCGCGGGCAAGACCACCCATCTGGGCTGGTTCCGCGAACGGCTCGAAGCGAAGCTCGCGCCGAGCGGCCGCGCGATGGTGATGACGCGCGAACCGGGCGGCACGCCGCTCGGCGAACAGATCCGCGAGATCGTGCTGCATCAGAAGATGGACCTCGAAACCGAGGCGTTGCTGATGTTCGCGCTGCGCCGCCAGCATCTGGCCGAGGTGATCGAGCCGGCGCTCGCGCGCGGCGACTGGGTGCTGTCGGACCGGTTCACCGACGCGACCTTTGCGTACCAGGGAGGCGGCCGCGGCTTGCCGCGCGACAAGCTGGAGACGCTCGAGCGCTGGGTGCAGGGCGGATTCCAGCCGGATTTGACGGTGTTGTTCGACCTGCCGCCCGCGGTCGCGAACGAGCGGCGCAGCGCAGCGCGCAATCCGGATCGCTTCGAGAGCGAGTCGGCGGCGTTTTTCGAGCGCACGCGCGCCGAATACATGCGTCGCGCCGAAGAAGCGCCGCATCGCTTCGCTATCATCGACTCCTCGCAAAGCATAGCGCGGATCCAGAAACAACTTGAAGAACTTATTTTAAGCCTTTGATTTTAAAGCGATATAATCCTTCGTTATGGTGGTCCGCGAATTCACGTGTCACGTGAAATTGCGCTTACAACGCATTGATTTAACAAGATAAACGATGATCTATCCGTGGCAAGCCGACGACTGGAACCGCCTGCAGCAACTGCGGGGCCACTGGCCGCACGCAATGTTGCTGCACGGCCAGGCGGGCATCGGCAAGCTGCGCTTCGCACAGCACCTCGCGCAGGGTCTTCTGTGCGAGGCGCCGCAGCCGAACGGCGAACCCTGCGGTGCGTGCGTGGCCTGCAACTGGTTCACGCAGGGCAATCATCCCGACTACCGCATCGTGGTGCCCGAGGCGCTCGCCGCCGAGGCCGGTCCCGCGAGCGCCGCCAACGGCGCCGAGGACAAGGCCGAAAAAACCGACAAGCCCGATGGCGACGAAGGCAAGAAGACCCGCGCGCCGAGCAAGGAAATCAAGATCGAACAGGTCCGCGGTCTACTCGACTTCGTCGGCGTCGGTTCGCATCGCGGTGGCGCACGCGTGGTCGTGCTGTATCCGGCAGAGGCGCTCAACGTCGCGGCCGCCAATGCGCTGCTGAAGACGCTCGAAGAACCGCCCGCGGGCGTCGTGTTCCTGATGGTGTCGGCGCGCATCGACCGTTTGCTGCCGACCATCATCAGCCGCTGCCGTCAGTGGCCGATGAGCGTGCCCGCTCCGGACGCCGCCGTGCAATGGCTCGCCGCGCAGGGCGCCGAAGACGCGCCCGCGCTGCTCGCCGAAGCGGGCGGCGCGCCGCTCGCCGCGCTCGCGCTCGCCAGCGACGAAAACCGCACGCTGCGCGACTGGACGCTCAAGCAACTCGCGGCCGGCGCCGGGTGCGACGCATTCGCGTGCGGCGAGGCGCTGCAGAAGCTGCCGGTGCCGCTCGTGCTCGGCTGGCTGCAGCGCTGGATGTACGATCTGCTCGCGCAGCGCACCGCTGGCTCGCCACGGTATTTCCCGCAGGCGTCGGCCGCGCTCGCGCGTTGCGCCGGGCAGGCCGACGCCAATGCATTCGCGCGCTTTCTGCGCACCGTTACCCGCCAGCGCGCCGTCGAGAACCATCCGCTGAACGCGCGGCTCGTGTTCGAGGAACTGTTTATTGGTTATCGCTCGCTGTTCGCGTGACCCGGTCGTAAAGCATCCTGTCTTTTTCATTCAAGCCTAGTCACCATGAGCCTCTCCTACCGCGACGCCACGCTCGACGATCTGCCCGCGATCGTCGCCATCTACAATTCGACCGTTGCGTCGCGCCAGGTCACCGCGGACCTCGAACCGGTCAGCGTCGAGAGCCGGCACGCGTGGTTTCATGCGCACGGTCCGCAGAAGCGGCCGCTGTGGGTGGTCGAGGACCCGCAGCAGCCGGGCCGCGTCATCGCATGGCTCAGCTTTTCCGATTTTTATGGCCGTCCCGCCTATCAGCGCACCGCCGAAGTCAGCATCTATCTGGACCAAAGCGCGCGTGGCCAAGGCCTCGGCAAGCAACTGCTGGCCGCGGCGCTCGCGGCGGCACCCGGCCTCGGCATCGACACGGTGCTCGGCTTCGTGTTCGGCCACAATGAACCGAGCGTGCGGCTGTTCCGCGGCTTCGGCTTCGACGCTTGGGGCACGCTGCCGCGCGTCGCGGTGCTGGACGGCGTCGAGCGCGATCTGGTGATTCTCGGCAAGCGCCTCGCGCACGCCAACTGAGCAAGCCGTAACAACCGGCCTCGGGCACGGAATGGCCCGGCCGCCAGCCCATTTTTCGCAGGACCTGATCATGTTTGTCGATTCGCACTGCCATATCAACTTCGAAGGACTCGCGGACCGTCTGCCGCAAGTGCTCGAAAACATGCGCAGCCATTCGGTCTCGCACGCGCTGTGCGTGTCGGTGGATCTCGAAACGCTGCCGTCGGTGCTGGACATCGCCACCCGCTACGACAACGTGTACGCGTCGGTCGGCGTGCATCCCGATCACGAGCACATGCGCGAGCCGAGCGTGGCCGAGCTGGTCGAGCTGGCCGGGCACCCGAAGGTCGTCGCGATCGGCGAGACCGGGCTCGACTACTACCGCCTCGAAGGCCGCTCGATCGCCGACATGGAGTGGCAGCGCGAGCGCTTTCGCACCCACATCCGCGCCGCGCGCGCGACCAATAAGCCGCTGATCATCCACACGCGCTCGTCGTCGGAAGACACGTTGCGCATCATGGCGGAGGAACGCGCGGGCGAGCCGGGGGGCGTGATGCATTGCTTCACCGAGCCGTGGGCGATCGCCGAACAGGCGCTCGCGCAGAATTTCGACATTTCGCTGTCGGGCATCGTGACGTTCAAGAGCGCGACCGAGGTGCAGGACGTCGCGCGCCGCGTGCCGCTCGACCGTTTGCTGATCGAAACCGACTCGCCGTACCTGGCGCCGGTGCCGTATCGCGGCAAATCGAATGAACCCGCGTATGTCAGTTATGTCGGACGCTTCATCGCGCAGCAACGCGACATGCCGGACGAGGCGCTAGCCGCCGCGACCACGCAAAACTTCTTCAGGCTGTTCGGGATTGCCGCGCCCGCTGGTGCCTGACATCAAATCCGCGTAATATCAAATGGATAGGGAAGTTTCCTAAAGTACTCTATGAGAAATATTTCGACGTCGAACGCTGCTTTCCAACCGGCCGGCACCGGTCCGGCCGCCCGTGCGCTGGCGCCTGCCCGCCGCCTTGCGTGCGCCGCTGCGCTCGCATGCGCCGCGCTGGTGGCACTGCCCGCGCAAGCGGCGCCCATCGACTCGCTGATCAAGTTCGTCAAGTTTGACGACGTCGACGGCGTCAATAAACTGCTTGCGAAGGGCATGGACCCGAACAGCGTCGACAACGAGGGCATGCCGCTGCTCGTGATCGCCGCGCGCGAGAAGTCTGACAAGGTCGCGGCCGCGCTGCTCGCCAATCCGAAGACCGACATCGAGATTCAGGACAAGGCCGGCGAAAACGCGTTGATGATGGCCTCGCTGGTCGGCGACCTGAACCTGGTGAACCTGCTGATCGCGAAGGACGCCGAGGTCAACAAGAAGGGCTGGGCGCCGCTGCACTATGCGGCCGCGAACGGCCACGACGACATCGTCAAGGTGCTGCTCGACCACTCCGCCTACGTCGACGCGGGCTCGCCCAACGGCACCACGCCGCTGATGATGGCCGCGCGCGGCGGCCATGTGTCGACCGTCAAGCTGTTGCTCGACAACGGCGCGGACCTGTCGGTGAAGAATCAGATCGGTATGACCGCGCTCGATTTCGCGAAGACCTACAAGGAGCCCGATGTCGTCGAAGGGCTCACGGCGCGCATGCAGCAGACCCAGCAACAGAAGCAATGATGCACTCGGCAGCCGGTCTGCTGCCGCGCAAAACAGTGCAGAATGACGACTTTGGCGCGCCGCGCGGCGCGCCGTCCCGATGCGGCAGAAAGACCGCGTGACAAACAACCCTGGAAAGGAACACCATGCTGCGGGCTTTGATTTTCGCCGGCGCGCTTGCCCTGCCGCTTTCGGCAGCCGCGTTTACGGGGGGCGACCTCAACAAGTTGTGCACAAAGACGGACGTGGCTTCGCGTAGCGCCTGCGCGGCCTACATCGAGGGCGCGGCCGACGGCATCTTCAACACGATCGACGCGATCGGCGGCACCACCGGTCCGCGCGTCGGCCAGTACTTCTGCCTGCCGCCGGACGCACGCTCGGCGCAGTTGACCGACGCGGTGCGCAAGTACATCGCCGAGAACCCGAATGCCGTGGGCTACAACGCGAGCACGGCGATTTCGCTGGGACTCGGCAAGGCGTTTCCCTGCAAGAGCGGTGGCTGATCGATAACCGCCGGGTATCGGAGAACCGTTGTACCACCCCGGTGCGATCGTGTGCACCGGGCGTCGAGATCCATCGCTGGCGTTGGCGGCGATGATCCTGGAGGCCAGTAGTCCCGCAGGCGCGCCGCCGCTCACCGAGCACGGAGGAGATGCCCGTTATGCCTACTATCGACGACTTCTACCGTGTGGCCGCCGCGCCGCTGCATACATGGTTCGGCGCGCTGATCGTGATGGCAATCGTGACGATCGTGGCCATCGGCATTCACCGCTTCGGCGCGCGGATCGTGATGCGCCTCGCGCAGCCCTATCCGCTGACGAGAGTCGTGCTGCGCTACATCGACAAACCGTCGCTGTTCGCCCTCGTGATCCTCGTGTTCGCGTGGGTCTGGTCCGAGGCGCCCGATACCCTCAACTTCATCGAACCAATGCGCGACGTCACCGGCATCGCGCTGATCGCCGCGCTCACGTGGCTGTCGGTGCGCGTGGCCGCGGGGATCGGCGAAGCGATCGTCCGCGCCCATCCGCTCGATACCGCCGACAACCTGCACGCGCGCCGCATCCATACGCAGGCGCGCGTGCTTGCGCGCTCGGTGATGATCGTGATCGTCTTCATCGGCGTGGGCGGCGCCCTGATGACATTGCCGAACGTGCGCCAGATCGGCGCGAGCCTGCTCGCCTCGGCTGGTGTCGCCGGTCTGGTCGCCGGTATCGCGGCGCGGCCGGTGCTCGGCAATCTGATCGCCGGTTTGCAGATCGCGCTGTCGCAACCGATCCGCCTCGACGACGTCGTCGTCATTCAGAACGAGTGGGGGCGTATCGAGGAAATCACGGGCACTTACGTGTCGGTGCGGCTGTGGGATCAGCGCCGGCTGATCGTGCCGCTGCAATGGTTCATCGAGAATCCGTTCACGAACTGGACGCGCAGCAGCTCGCAGATCATCGGCACCGTATTCCTGTTCGTCGATTACCGGATGCCGCTCGCGCCGCTGCGCGAGGAACTCGCGCGCATCGTCGAGAGCGCGCCCGAGTGGGACCGCCGCGTGCAGGTGCTGCAGGTGACGGACTGCACCGAGCGCGCGATGCAACTGCGCGCGCTCGTGAGCGCGCCCGATTCCGGCCTCGCGTGGGACCTGCGCTGCCGCGTGCGCGAAGGACTGCTCGATTTCATTCACCGTCACTACCCCGAATATCTGCCGCGCGCGCGCGCCGAGGTGTCGGGGGCGCCGGAGACTGGCGGCGCGGGACCGACCGACTGGCAGCCGCGCAGCCGGCAGGCGCCGGCCGGCAGCACCGCCGCGCATACCGAGGCCGACCCGGTGGCGAGCCGCCTCGGCCGGCCTGGCACGGCCGAGGCCGCGCAGAAGGCGAAGGAGCAGGCGTAGCTGCACGTCGTGAATCGCGAATCGCGAATCGCCAATCGATGCGCGGGCATGTCGATTGCTACCGTTGGGGCGCACCACGTCCGCTCAGGGGGCGCGGGACGCGCAACGAACTACGGAGGAGATGCAACATGGGCCGACTGATCGTCGTGTCGAATCGCGTCGCGAAGCCGACGGAGACCAAAGGATCGGCGGGCGGACTCGCGGTCGGCGTGTTCGGCGCGCTGAAGGATGCAGGCGGTGTCTGGTTCGGCTGGAGCGGCGACGTGGTCAGCGAAACGATCGCCAACGCGGGGCCGATGCTGGAACAGGACGGCGCGGTGACCTTCGCGACCGTCGGCCTCACACGCAAGGACTACGACCAGTACTACCGCGGCTTCTCGAACGCGACCCTGTGGCCGGTGTTCCACTACCGCAACGACCTCGCGCGCTATGAGCGCGCGGAATACGCGGGCTATCGGCGCGTCAACGCATGGCTCGCGCACAAGCTGATGAAGCTGCTCGAACCCGACGACATCATCTGGATTCACGACTACCATCTGATCCCGTTCGCGGAGGCGCTGCGCAGCGAAGGCGTGACGAACCGGATCGGTTTCTTCCTGCATATTCCGTTTCCCGCCCCGCAGCTGCTGCTGAATATTCCACCGCATGAAGAGCTCGTGAAGTCGCTGTCGTGCTACGACCTGCTCGGGTTCCAGACCGTCACCGACCAGCAGGCGTTTCACGACTACGTGACGCGTCATGCGCGCGGCACGGTGAGCGCGAACGGCATCGTCGAGGCGTTCGGCCGTCGGCTGCGCACCGGCGTCTACCGCATCGGCGTGTTCCCCGACGAAATCGCCGAGCAGGCGAAGCGCTACGAAAGCCGCCAGCACGTGCTCGATCTGAAGCAGAGCCTCGAAGGACGCAAGCTGATCATGAGTGTCGACCGGCTCGATTATTCGAAAGGACTGGTCGAGCGGTTTCGCGCGTTCGAACTGCTGCTCGAACGCTCACCCGAATGGCGCGGCAACGTCACGCTCGTGCAGATCGCACCGCCCACGCGCTCGGACGTCGCGACCTATCAGAAGATCCGCCAGGATCTCGAATACGAAGCAGGGCGCATCAACGGCCGCTACTCGGGGCTCGACTACACGCCGATCCGCTACCTCAACCAGCAGTACGACCGCTGGAAGCTGATGTCGCTGTTTCGCGAGTCGCAGATCGGCTTCGTCACGCCGCTGCACGACGGCATGAACCTCGTCGCGAAAGAGTACGTCGCCGCGCAGAATCCCGACGATCCGGGCGTGCTCGTGCTGTCGATCTTCGCGGGCGCGGCCGCTGAGCTTTCCGGCGCGCTGCTCGTCAATCCGCACGACGCGATCGGCATGTGCGAAGCCCTGCAACGCGCGCTGCAGATGCCGCTCGATGCGCGCCGGCGGCGTCACGAGATCGACATGGCCGCGCTGCGTAAGAACGATCTCGGCGTGTGGCGCGATACTTTTCTCAACGATCTGCGCAGCGTGCCCGCGCGCGCTTCGGGCGAGGGCGGCGGCCACAAGTGATGTTGCCCGCTGTCACCGGATGTAAGCCGCATGTAACACCACCGAGCAATTGCAAGGCCTGCCGCTCTTTGCGCCCAGGCCAGGCAATACTGTCTGCAGCGACGATGCACACGACGCTCACGCGCGACGTGCATTGATCCAACGTCATGGCGCTGTCATACTCGCCATCGCCGACGGCACCGCGGGTTGCGCGCCAGCCGTCGGCTCACGGAGACACAATATGAAGATTGCGCAGATCGCCCCGCTGACCGAATCGGTGCCGCCGAAGCTTTACGGCGGTACGGAGCGCGTCGTGTCGTACATCACCGAAGCACTGGTCGAGCAGGGCCACGACGTGACGCTGTTCGCGAGCGGCGACTCGGTCACGAGCGCGAAGCTCGAACCGGTGTGGCCGCGCGCGCTGCGCCTCGACCCGGGCATTCGCGATCGCATCGCGCCGCATATGCTGCTGATGGAGCTCGTGCGCCGCCAGGCCGAAGAGTTCGACGTGCTGCATTTTCACCTCGACTACTACTCGTTCTCGGTGTTCAAGCGCCAGGACACGCCGTTCGTCACGACGATGCACGGCCGGCTCGATCTGCCCGAGCAGCAGCCGGTGTTCGACACGTTCAACACCGCGCCCGTGATCTCGATTTCGAATGCGCAGCGTCACCCGCTGCCGCAGGCGCACTGGCTCACCACCGTCTATCACGGCTTGCCGGAGCGGCTCTATACGCCGCAACCGGTCGAGCAGAAGTACCTCGCGTTTCTCGGCCGGATTTCGCCGGAAAAACGCGTCGATACGGCGATTCGCATCGCGGGCCGCTGCGGCTTGCCGATCCGCATCGCCGCCAAGGTCGATGCGGCCGACCGCGAATACTTCGAGCGCGATATCCGGCCCTTGCTCGACCTGCCGTACGTCGAGTACATCGGCGAGATTGCCGATCATCAGAAGGCCGAGTTTCTGTCGGGCGCGCATGCACTGCTGTTTCCGATCGACTGGCCGGAGCCATTTGGTCTCGTGATGATCGAGGCGATGGCGTGCGGCACGCCGGTCATTGCGTTCAACCGCGGCTCGGTGCCCGAAGTGCTCGAAGAGGGCGTGACCGGCTTTATCGTCGAGGACGAGATCGGCGCGGTGGCGGCCGTCAACCGCCTGCACCTGGTGTCGCGCGCGGGCGTGCGGCGGCGCTTCGAGGAACGCTTCACGTCGCACCGGATGGCGCGGCAGTATGTGGAGGTGTATCAGTCGATCATTCGAGCGCAGAAGCGCTCGAGGTTCAAGGTGGTCGATTCGTCGGGCGGCTGACGCGCGATCGTTGCAGAGGGCCGGCGAAGGGCGGCGCTGTGCGATGCGCAGCGTCGTCTTTGATGGGAGCCGGAGCCCCGCGGCAGCTCCTCAAAAAGCCGTGCGAAAACCCCAGTGGGGCGCTTCGCGCGGCCTTTGCCGCGATGCGATCGGGCGCGCGAGCCGGGGTGGTCAGATCTTCAGCCGCGTGACCTTCGTGCCTTGCAGCGACACGTCGCCCATCAGGCCCGCGTTGGTCAGCACGAACACCTGCACCGGCGCGGTGGCCGTGGTCGTGTCGATTGCGCCGTTCGCGCCGACCTTCACGAGCGCGACGGACGCATCGACGCCGGCCGACCACCCGTCCGCGTTACGGAATTTGTCGAGCGAATCCTGCGTCATGAACAGGAAGATGAGCGCCTTCGACTGCGCGCCCGCCGTCAGGCCAAACGAGCCCGACACGGTGCTGAAATAGCCGACGGTCGCGCCGCCCACACGCAATGCGCCTTCGCCGTACTGGCCGCCGACGATCAAGCCCGCCTGCAGCACCGAGGGGAACACCAGCACGCCGCGCGCCTTCGACACCAGCTCGCGCGAACCCGGCACGGTCGTAAACAGCTTGGACAACGTGCCGTCGACGCTCGCGTCGATCGCCTGTCGTTTCGAGGCGTCGATGTGGGCGTTCTCCGGCGTGCTGCCCGTCGTCGTGCACCCGGCGAGTGCAAGGCCTCCGAAAGCAAGCGCAGCGGTCGTCTTCAACATGAAGTGTCGTCTTTGCATCGTTGTTCTCCGTCGTGGATCCGGGGCGCAACCGTCGTGGTGCCGCCCGGTTGCCTCTCAGTTATAACACAGGCTAGTTCAAAAGGCGCGCCGCGCGACCACGCGAAAAGCCTTATGGAACAAGGCTTTGAGCCGGATCACAGGAGGCTGTGCAGTAACTTTGACCGGCCGCTGGCCCGGCGTCGAAGCACGCGTCGAGCGATGAGCGGACGGGGCGAGGCGGCAGAGCGCCCGAGGCGCCGGAATCTGCCGGCCGTTCGAACCGGGTGGGCGATGCGCCGCTTTTTACCGATTTTCGCGTGGCGCGGCGGGCCATCGACATGAAAATGAAAGTGTTGTTTCGATGCAGCGGAGTTGCAGCAGGGCGCTGGCGGGACGGCCGCCTCTCACCCGTGGTTCGCCGGACTTTTAACCGAGGGCGGGCGCCGCAGCGCGCGGCGCACCATGCCGATGATCGCGCCGATCGCGAACAGGATCGCCGCGGGCACGACCCAATAGCCGACGAATGCGTGCCACAGATAAGCGAACAGCGTCGAGCGGCGCACGCTGTATTCGTCGAGCGCGTCCTGCTGGCGCCGCGCGTTGGCCGCCAGCACGTCGGCCGGGCAGCCGGCGGCCTTCGCCTCGTCGGGCTTGCCGTGGCAATGCGCGGGCGCGCCGGCCGCGCGCTGCGCGTCGGTGAAATTCCAGGTGGTGAGCGCGCGGTCGAGATCGACCGCGTTGTACGACATTTCCTCGCGCATCTCGTTGACCGCGACGATCGCCACGGGCACGGCCCAGAAGACGATGACAAGCAACCACCGCCTTAACCAGCGGTTTTTATGCTTCGATACCATTCTTGCCTCCAATCGATGCTCGGTAGCATCAACGACAAGATGGCGGCCCGCATTCCTGATTAGTTCTATGTATGAGGGTGGGCCGTCTCCGCAGCCATCATAGAAGAAAACGGTGCGTTCCGGCGGCTGGACGGCGAAGGAGGGGACGCGATCGAAGCGTGTTGCGAGTGAATCGATGCACCGGCGCCGAGTTGATCGGGGGCGCCGGCGTGGGAGATGGCCAAGCCTGCGCTCAGTTGGCCGGCGCCGAGGACAGGCAGGTCTTCATGAACGCCTTGCGCTCGTCGCCCTTCTTGTCGGCCGCCTGCTTGTTACACATCTTCATCTTGTCCTGCTGGCTCATCGGCGCGGCGGCGGCGGGTTTCGCGGACAGACAGGTTTGCATGAACGCCTTGCGCTCGTCGCCTTTTTTGTCGCCGGCCTGCTTGTTGCAGTCGGCCATTTTGGTCTGCTGACTGTTCTCCGCAAACGCCGGCGATACGAGGACCGCGCCCAACACCAGCGTAGCGATAGCGGATCGAATCTTCATGGGACACTCCATCAGTGGTGATGAAAGGGTTGTCTGGTCATTCATGCACGCGGGTGACGACGGCATTCGGTGACCGCTCTGCGCATCCATTATGGCAAACGCCGTCTGCGAGAACGGGCGAAAATGCATGCTGGTTGACAGCGGTCTGCGTTCGCTTGCCCGGCACAGGGCGGCGGAAGCGCCGATGCAGCGCTTGAACGAGCCGAATGAACGGGAGTGCGAATTATCTTATGCGATGCAGGTTAATTGGCTCGTCTATTTCAAGTCGCATTGAAAGGAAATTCCACTACGTTCTATTGCGCTACGCTACTCAAGGGAATTGAAATTTCTGCATTGCTGCGAATGCAACTGAATAAAAAATCGTCATTAAATTCGGTGGGCATCGTTATGCGAAAAGCGTGACCGGCGGATGCCGCCGTGGGTCGATCTTCTCCAACCTCGCAAGGAGACTCACCATGCATTACCTGTTGATGTACGAGCTGGTGCCCGACTACCTGGAGCGACGCGGCGAGTACCGCGACGCACATCTGAAGCTCGCATGGGCCGCGGCAGGGCGCGGCGAACTCCTGCTCGCCGGCGCGCTCGCGGAGCCGACGGACGGTGCGGTGCTGCTTTTTTCCGGTGCGTCGCCGGCGGTCGCGGAAGCTTTTGCCAAAGCTGATCCCTACGTGCTTTCCGGACTCGTCACGCGTTGGCGTGTGCGCGAATGGACCACGGTGGTCGGCGAGCACGCATCGAACCCGGTGCGCGTTTGACCTCGCTCGAAATCGACGATCGGCCCGCCATCGAAACGCATTGAAATGCTTCCGGGTTCGGCAATCGCATTTCGAAAAGCTATTCGGCCTGCTTACGCGGCATTGTGCTTTGCAATACACCGATCCGACGCCAGATAAGCGGTAGCCTCTGTTACGCCAATACGAGAATCGACGCAGCGAAACCGACAATTTTGTTTCTTTCGGTAACAGATGTCTAAATTGTGTTCACGCCAAGGATCGGATGGTATGCTTCGTGCACAAATTTTCCCATGCACGAGTGAGACCGCGTTTTGTGCTTCGCAATAGGGATGAGCCGCACCACGTGTGGGCGGACTGTTCCGGCAAAGCGAACGGACAAAACAAATTTGTGCAACCGAGGGCCGCACACGGATCGTGAGAATTCGTGGCAGGCTCAACGCCGCTGCCAGGCCAGGCCGCGTGGAGAAAATCCAATGTTTTTCGACGAACTGAATAACGACGAATGGGCGTTGCTTGCGCCGCTCGTCTCTGACGAGCCGGCCGTCCGTCTGAACCGGCGTGGCCGGCCGCGCGCCGAACCGCGCATCGTGACGAATGCCGTGCTGTGGATTCTGACCACCGGCGAGCCGTGGTCGAAGCTGCCCGGCCGCTATCCGTCCGGTCCAACGTGCCGCCGCCGCTTTGAAGAGTGGCAACTGAACGGCACGCTGCTCGAAATGGTCCGTCTATTGTCGCAGCGTGGCCGCACGTTCGCGTACATTCCCCAACCGGCGCCGCCCGTTACGGCCAGACCCGCGGCACCGGTTGCGCAAACCCCGAGCCCGCGCGAAGACAACAGTCTGCGCGGCGTGTCGTGGAAGAGTCCCGAGTCGTGGCAGGCGCCGGGCGGCGCCAGCGCGCTGAGCCAATGGCGCACGGCCGATCCGATCGCCGACATCACGCGGCAGTTGTCCGGGCTTCACCACGCGGGGGCCGCCCACGCGGGGGCCGCCCATGCGGGGGCCCCTCACGCGGCATCCGCGCCCGCGGCGTCCGCAGCTGAGGCGGTGACGCACACCGAAGCCGCCGCTGGGCAGGGCGATACGACGAGCGTGACCGATGTCATGCCGCCCGCGCCCGATGCGCTTGGCGCGGCGAGCGCGCCGGTCTCGGCCGGCGAGCCGCGCCCCTCGCTATCGATGGTCCTCGCGCCGCGCGGCATGCAGGTCGCCGATTCGCGTGGCTATTTGATCTACGTGGTGGTCGAGGAAGTGCCGGGCGCGATGTATCGCGCGTGGGCGGAGATCATGAGGGACGGCAAGCGCGTCGAGCGCTCCGGCCTCATCGGTCCGCGCTTTGCCGATGCTCAGCACGCGCAGCAGTTCGCGCTCGACTGGGGGCGTCAGTGGATCGATCGCGAGAGCGCAACCGACGCGGCGGCCACGACGCTGACCCATGCAAGCGCCGAGTCCGCGTCAGCACCGGTGTCGGTCAACCCTGCGCAGCGAGCGGCGGGCCGTTTGTTGCCGGGCTCGCCTCATGTGCCGGAACCCCCGTCGGGCAAAAGCATGGCGAATTACACGGGAAATCACGGCGCGCCGTTGCACGCGCCGCTGAATTCATCGTCGCATGCACTGCGCGCGCCGGTGCGCCGCTATCCGTCCGACGCCGGTAGCGCGGGGGTGGCAAGCCCACCCGCGGTGACGACCGAAAGCAGCGCCACGGAGCGCTTTTCAGCCGCCTACAAGGAGCTCATCTCGTACGTGGGATGAACGCCCGGCGGTGCCCGTGGCCGCTTTACGCGGCCACAGGTTCTCGCTTCCGGATTGCGCCCGATCGTGCTTCACTTCCGTCCGTACGTATCGTCGAAGCGCACGATGTCGTCTTCGCCGAGGTACGAGCCCGACTGCACCTCGATCATTTCGAGTGGCATCTTGCCCGGGTTTTCGAGGCGATGCGTAACGCCGAGCGGAATATAGGCGGATTCGTTCTCGGACACGAGAAGCCGTTCCTCGCCGCGCGTGACGAGCGCGGTGCCGCGCACGACGATCCAGTGCTCCGCGCGGTGATGATGCATCTGCAACGAGAGCCGTGCGCCCGGTTTCACGACGATGCGCTTCACCTGAAAGCGCTCGCCGGTGTCGACGGAATCGTAGTTGCCCCACGGACGATGCACCTTGCGATGATTGGCCGCTTCGAGCCCGCCGTCTTCGCGAATCCGGTTGACGATCTTCTTGACGTCCTGCACGCGCGAGCGGTCGGCGACGAGAATCGCATCGGCGGTCTCGACCACGACGAGATCCTGCGTGCCGACGCAGGCGATCAGGCGCCCGTCGGAATGCGCGAAGGTCGAGTTGGCGCCTTCGAACATCACGCGTCCGCGGCCCACGTTGCGATCAGCGTCTTTCTCGGAGATGTCCCAGATCGCGTCCCACGAGCCGACGTCGGACCAGCCAGCCTGGAGCGGCACGACCACGCCGGGCGCGATGCCCTGGTCGCCGCCGAGCTGCTCCATCACCGCGTAGTCGATCGAATTCGACGGCGAGGCGCTGAACGCATCGCGTTGCAGCCGGAAGAAGTCGCCGTCCGACTTGCCGCCCGTGAAGGCCGCCTCGCACGCTTCGTAAATGGCCGGCTGGAAATGGCGGATCGCTTTGAGCCACGTCGAGGCGCGCATGATGAAGATGCCGCTGTTCCACCAGTACTCGCGCGATTCGACATAGCGTTGCGCGAGTTCCAGATGCGGCTTTTCGACGAAGCGGTCGAGCCGGTGCGCAACGAGGCGTTCAGGTGCTTCGGCATCCGTAGCATCCGGCGTGGCGGCACGATCGAGCGGCGCGCCGATGCGAATATAGCCATAACCGGTTTCCGGACGAGTGGGCACGATGCCCATCGTGACGATATGGCCAGCTGCCGCATGCTGCACGCCGGCGGCGACCGCCGCGTGAAAACCTTCGCTGTCGGAGACCACGTGATCGGCGGGCATCACGACCATGATGCCGTCTACGTCCTGGGCGGCGACGGACAAGGCAGCCACCGTCAGCGCGGGCGCGGTGTCACGGCCCACGGGCTCGAGTATCAGCCGGCTCGGCTTGCCGCTCGTGCGCAACTGCTCGGCCGTCGTGAAGCGTTGTTCCTCATTGGCCACGACCACGAGCTCGCCCGCGAGCGGGTAGCCCGCTTCCAGCAGGTCGAGACGGCGCGTTGTTGCTTGCAGCAGCGACTCTTCGCCGAGCAGGCCGATCAACTGCTTCGGATGCTGCTCGCGCGACATCGGCCACAGACGGGTGCCTGAGCCGCCCGCGAGAATCACGGGATGAACCTTGAGCTTGACGCTCGCCGCGGTTGAGGACACTGGCGATTGCGCGGGGGTGGGCCGGGTGCCGTTGGGCGTGACCGGAGCCGTAGCTGTCATGTGGATCTCCTCGAGACTGGATGAGTGCGTCGAGTTTTATCACGAAGTCGAGAATCAATAAAAGCGCGTTAAATACAATTCGGATAAAAAGCGCATATTCTTTATTCGAAATGCACGAAAAAATGACCGGCCAACTTATTAAAAAATAAAAATTACTTCAAAAAAATAGGCGAGCATTTTTTTACGCTTAATGATCGGCAAGAATGACTGCAAGCAGGTCGTGCGTGTCTCACAGACCAAGCTCGCATGAAAGGAGAGGCTGCGCTGAGGAAAGGCTCGAATCGTATGTGCGGATGCAGCGATCGAGCCGCGCCGCGGCAACAATTGCCGAACAAAACGTCAAAAAATTAGCGAAATATTGACCGATACAATTTGAGATATTTTGCAGCCTTGTCTTGTGAATTTTAATCCCGCTTTATTGAGCTATGTACAAGGGTATTCACTCATTTGGAGTCGGCTTTTCCGATCCTGGCATTCGGTCTCATTCAGGCAACAGGCAGAAGGGAAATAAAGAGCGCAATGACGCAACACCGGTGCGGCACCCATTTCAACCAGGCGACGGATCCCACTTGACTGACCAACAGAGAGGCGGCGCATGCTGAGCGTTCTAGCGAGAATCATCGATATCGCCATGGTCGCGCTCGGCGCGATGCTGGCGGCGGCTGTGCATAGCGGCAGGGTGGTCTGGCTCGACGACATGCAAAGCGTGTCGCTCGCATTCGGCTGCCTGCTCGTGGTGGTGTTCTTCCCGGCGCTCGGCATCTATCAGTCGTGGCGCGGCAAGCCGCTCTACGATCTGCTCTCGCGCGTGGCGGGCGGCTGGCTGATGGTCGAGGTGGCCGGCGTGCTGATCAGCTTCAGCGTGCATCGCTCGGACAGCCTGTCGCGGCTGTGGCTCGTGTACTGGGCGCTCGCATCGATCGTGCTGCTGGTCGTCACGAAGGTGATCGTCTATTCGATCCTGCGCGGGCTGCGCCGCGAGGGCTTCAATCAGCGCGCGGTCGCGATCGTCGGCGGCGCGCCCTACGGGCGCTTTCTGATCGAGCAGATGCGCAGCCGTCCCGAAGCGGGTTTTACGCCCGTCGTCGTATTCGACGAGGACAGCACGATCGGTCACGGCGAAGATGCGGACGCTGCGCACGCGATCGCGGGCGTGCCGGTCGAGCGCGACTATCAGCGCATGATTCAGCTCGTGCGGCAGCGCGCGATCCGCGAGTTGTGGCTCGCGCTGCCGATCTCGAAGGAGAAGGCGATCCATCGCTACGTGATGGATCTGCGCAACGACTTCGTGAACATCCGCTTCATTCCGGACGTCGGCAGCCTCACGCTGTTCAATCAGCCGATGGTCGAATTGCTCGGCGTGCCCGCGATCAACCTGGCCGCCTCGCCGATCACCGATCTGCGCGTGCTGCCCAAGCGCGTGTTCGACACTGTGTTCGCGCTCGCCGCGCTCACCGCACTCGCGCCGCTGATGCTCGTGATCGCGCTGATGGTGAAGCTCAGCTCGCCCGGACCGGTATTTTTTCGCCAGCGGCGCAAGGGCATCGACGGCCGCGAGTTCGAGATTTTCAAGTTCCGCTCGATGAAGGTCCACACGGAAGCGGCCGGCCAGGTCACCCAGGCGACGCGGCGCGATCCGCGCATCACCGCGGTCGGCGCGTTTCTGCGCCGCACGAGCCTCGACGAGCTGCCGCAGTTCATCAACGTGCTGCGCGGCGAGATGTCGGTGGTGGGTCCCCGTCCGCATGCGCTCGAGCACGACGACATCTACAAGGATCTGGTGAAGGGCTACATGCACCGCTACCGGATCAAGCCGGGCATCACCGGCTGGGCACAGATCAACGGTTATCGCGGCGAAACCGATCGCATCGAAAAGATGATGGGCCGCGTGAAGCTCGATCTGTACTACATGCAGCACTGGACCTTCTGGCTCGACATCAAGATCGTCGTGCTGACGCTGTGGAAGGGCTTCGCGGGCAGCAACGCCTATTGAACGTGGTGCGCCGGGCCGCGCCGATGCCACGCATCGCGCGAGCGCATTCCTGAATCAACTTCATTTATCGAGGTGCAATCCATGAACCTGACGATCATCGGTAGCGGCTATGTCGGCCTCGTGACCGGCGCGTGTCTGGCCGACATCGGCCACGACGTGTTCTGTCTCGACGTCGACGAGCGCAAGATCGACGTGCTCAACAACGGTGGCGTGCCAATTCACGAGCCGGGGCTGCAGGAGATCATCGCGCGCAATCGCCGCGCGAAGCGCCTGACGTTTTCCACCGACGTCGAGGCTGCAGTCGCGCACGGCGACATCCAGTTCATCGCGGTCGGCACGCCGGCCGACGAGGACGGCTCCGCCGATCTGCAATACGTGCTCGCGGCAGCACGCAACATCGGCCGCCATATGAACGGCTTCAAGGTGATCGTCGACAAATCGACGGTGCCGGTCGGCACCGCCTCGCGCGTGCGCGAAGTGGTCGCCGCGGAGTTGGCCGCACGCGGGGCGGAGCACATGTTCTCGGTCGTGTCGAATCCGGAGTTCCTGAAGGAGGGCGCGGCAGTGGAGGACTTCACGCGGCCCGATCGCATCGTGCTCGGCTGCGACGAAGACGTGCCCGGCGAAAGGGCGCGCGAGCTGATGAAGCGCCTGTATGCGCCGTTCAACCGCAATCGCGAGCGCACGCTGTACATGGACGTGCGTTCCGCCGAATTCACCAAGTACGCGGCCAACGCGATGCTCGCGACGCGCATCTCGTACATGAACGAGCTTGCGAATCTGGCCGATCGTATCGGCGCCGATATCGAGGCGGTGCGCCGTGGTATCGGCTCCGATCCGCGCATCGGCTATGACTTCCTCTACGCCGGTTGCGGCTATGGCGGCTCGTGCTTTCCGAAGGACGTGCAGGCGCTGATCCGCACCGCGGCCGATCAGGGTGCGAACCTGCGCATTCTCGAAGCGGTGGAAGCGGTCAACGACGCGCAAAAGCACATCCTCGCGCAGAAGATCGTCGCGCGTCTCGGCGAGGATCTGACGGGCCGCACGTTCGGCGTGTGGGGCCTCGCATTCAAGCCGAACACCGACGACATGCGCGCGGCGCCGAGCCGCGAGCTGATCGCCGGGCTGCTGCGCCGTGGCGCGCGCGTGAAGGCCTACGACCCGGTCTCGATCGACGAAGCGAAACGCGTGTTCGCGCTCGATCTGAAGGACGTGCCGCAGCAGCATGCGCGCCTGTCGTTCGTGAACGACGAGATGGAAGCGGTGAGCGGCGTCGATGCGCTCGTGATCATGACCGAATGGAAAGTTTTCAAGAGCCCGGACTTCGATGCGCTCAAGCGCATGCTGAAAACGCCTTTGATTTTCGACGGCCGCAATTTGTACGAGCCGGACGTGCTGCTCGAACTCGGCATCGAGTATCACGCGATCGGCCGGCGGCATGCGCTGCGCAATGCGCCGGCTCGGGTCGGCGCGCACGGATTGGTGCCGGAGGCGGAAGCGGCCGGCCGCTAAGGCCGCCGTGATTGCCGCAGGACCGACCGCCCGAACGATGCAAGCCGAGCACCGCGCCACGAAGGATTCCGCCATGTTCGAGAACGTTCTGATCGTGTGCCACGCCAACGTGTGCCGCTCGCCCGCCGCCGAGATGCTGTTCAAGGCAGTTCAGGCGCGCGTCCCGCGTGGACGCGCCGCGCCGATCGCGTTTCATTCGGCGGGCATTCGCGCGGTGAACGGCAACGGCATGGACCCGGTGATGCGGCGCCTGCTCGCTGAGCGCGGCGTCGCCGCGGACAATCACCACGCGCGGCGTCTCGACCGCTCGCTCGTGCGGGCGGCCGATCTCGTGCTGGTGAGCGAGCGCGCCCAGGTGGGCGAGGTCGAAGCACTCGATCCCGCCGCGCGCGGCAAGGTTTATCCGCTCGGCAAGTGGGAAGCCGACTCGGACGTCGCCGATCCGCACGGCCGCGCGGAAGACGAATACAGAAAGAGTCTCGTGCTCATCGAACATCTGGTCATGGGATGGCTGAAGAAAATATGCTGAAGAAAACCCTCGTTGCACATTCATGCGCGAGCTTGCGCGCAAAGCTCGCCGCCTCGCTTCTGCTGACGTCTATTCTGTCGGCCTGCGCGACCGCACCAGGCAACTATCTCGACACCTCGCGGCTCGAGGACCACGATCAGCCGTCGAGCGAAACCTATCCCGTTCATCTGATCGACGGCAACCTGATCATGGCGCAGGCGAAGGCCGCCGCCGAACAACAGCAACCGCTGCCGCCGTCGGCGCTGCCCGACCGGTCTCACTACGTGTACCACCTCGCGCCGCAGGACATTCTCGGCATCACCGTGTGGGATCACCCCGAGCTGACCACGCCGCAGGGCAGTACCTTGTCATCGGGCGGCAATACCACGCAGACGATCGCGGGTGCCCTGCAGCAGCCGTACACGGCGGCCTTGCCGGGCCAGGCCGATCCGTACGGCCAGACCATCGCCGCCGACGGCACGATCTTTTTCCCGTTCGTCGGCCGCATCCAGGCGGCGGGCAAGACCACGAGCGAGCTGCGCGAGCAGCTCACCAAAGGCCTCGTGCGCTTCATCCGCGATCCGCAGGTCGACGTGCGCGTGCTGTCTTATCGCAGCCAGAAGGTGCAGGTCACCGGCGAAGTGAAGCAGCCGGGACCGCTTGCGATCAGCGACGTGCCGCTTTCGCTGGTCGACGCGATTACGCGCTCGGGCGGCACGAACCCGGACGCCGACATCCAGCGCGTGCGCCTCACGCGCAACCACAAGCTCTATGTGCTCGACGCCGATCGCATGCTCGATCAGGGCGACACCACGCAGGACGTGATGCTGCAGAACGGCGACGTGGTCAACGTGCCGGACCGCACCGACAGCCGCATCTTCGTGATGGGTGAAGTGAAGACGCCAATCCAGGTGCCGATCATCCGTGGGCGCATGACGATCGCCGACGCGCTCACGCAGAGTGGCGGCATCACGAACACCGACGCCAACCCGCGCCAGATCTTCGTGATGCGCGGCATGCGCGAGCATCCGACCACGCCCGAGGTGTTCCGCCTCGACATGACGCAGCCCGACTCGATCATGCTGTGCTCGCAGTTCCAGTTGCAGCCGCTCGACGTCGTGTACGTGGGCACCGCCGCATCGACGACGTTCAACCGCGTGTTGAACCAGGTGCTGCCGAGCGTGCAGACGCTGTTCTATCTGAAGCAGCTGACGCGCTGAGCGTCCTGGCTGAAAGCGCGTTCCGCGCCGCTGTCATGCGGGCGGCGCGGGATGCGCAACGAAAGCAGAAGTACCGCTGACGCGAAAGCCGAAGCCAACGACACGGGATCGAACTGTGAGCAATCAACTCTCTCCACACATGGCTGGTCCGATCAAGACCGAAGAAGAAGACGTCGTCCTCGGACAACTGGTGCAGGTGATTCTCGACGACATCTGGTGGCTGCTCGCCATCACCGCGATCATCATCACGATGGCGGTCGCGTACTGCTACCTCGCCAAGCCGATCTATTCGGCCGATGCGCACGTACGCGTCGAGCAGTCCGACAACACGTCGCAGGCGCTCACGCAGACGCAGACGGGCGCCGCGATCACGAGCGGCTCGACATCGCTGCCGACCGACGCCGAAATCGAAATCATCAAGAGCCGCGGCGTGGTCGGCCCGGTCGTGCAGCAGCTGAAGCTCAATTTCAGCGTCACCCCGAAAACGATTCCGCTGCTCGGCAACATCGCCGCGCGCCTCGCGACGCCGGGCCAGCCCGCGCGAGCGTGGCTTGGGCTCACGTCGTACGCATGGGGCGGCGAAAACGTCGATGTCGATTCGATCGACGTGACGCCGTCGCTCGAAGGCGAGAAATTGCTGCTGCGGGTGATCGACGCGCAGCACTATGAACTGTTCGCGCCGAACGGCTCGCTGCTGCTGCGCGGGCAGGTCGGCCGGCAGGCGCAGGGCGGCGGCGTGACGATGCTGGTCAATGCGCTCGTCGCGCGGCCGGGGCAGGAGTTCACCGTCGTGCGCTCGAACGATCTCGACGCGATCACCGCGTTCCAGTCGGCGATCACGGTGCAGGAGCAGGGCAAGCAGACCGGCGTGATCCAGATCTCGCTGGAGGACAAGAGTCCCGAGCATGCGGCGCTGGTCGCCAATGCGCTTGCACAGTCGTATTTGCGCCAGCACGTGTCGAACAAGCAGGCCGACGCGAGCAAGATGCTCGACTTCCTGAAGAGCGAGGAGCCGCGCCTGAAGGCCGACCTCGAACGCGCGGAAGCGGCGCTGACCGCGTATCAGCGGCAGTCCGGCTCGATCAACGCGAGCGACGAGGCGAAGGTCTACCTCGAAGGCAGCGTGCAGTACGAGCAGCAGATCGCCGCCTTGCGTCTGCAGATGACGCAGCTCGCCGAGCGCTACGGCGACGACCACCCGACGCTGGTCGCCGCGCGTCAGCAGATGGCCGAGCTGCAGGCGCAGCGCGCCAAATACGCCGACCGTTTCCGCGATCTGCCCGCGACCGAAGTGAAGGCCGTGCAGTTGCAGCGCGACGCGAAGGTCGCCGAAGACATCTACGTGCTGCTGCTCAATCGCGTGCAGGAACTGTCGGTGCAGAAGGCCGGCACGGGCGGCAACGTGCATATCGTCGACGCCGCGCTGCGGCCCGGCGCGCCGGTCAAGCCGAAGAAGCTGCTGATCATCTCGGCGGCCGTGATTCTCGGGCTGATCGCCGGTACCGGCTTCGTGTTCGTGCGGCGCAATCTGTTCAAGGGTATCGACGACCCCGACCACGTCGAGCGCGCCTTCCATCTGCCGGTGTTCGGTCTCGTGCCGCACAGCGCCGAGCAGGTGCAGCTCGAAAACAGCTACACGCGCGGCGGCGAACGGCTGCGTCCGGTGCTCGCGAATGCGCGGCCGAGGGACGTGACGATCGAAAGTCTGCGCAGCCTGCGCACCGCGATGCAGTTCACGCTGATGGACGCCCGCAACCGCATCGTGATGCTGACGGGCCCGATGGCCGGCGTCGGCAAGAGCTTCCTCAGCGTGAACCTCGCGATGCTGCTCGCGCATTCGGGCAAGCGCGTGCTGTTGATCGACGGCGACATGCGGCGCGGCGCGCTCGAACGCCAGGTGGGCGGCGTGCAGGAAAACGGCCTGTCCGAACTGCTGAGCGGCCAGATCTCGCTGGAGGAAGCGATTCGTGCTTCGGAGATCGAGAACCTGAGCTTCATCTCGTGCGGCCGCCGTCCGCCGAATCCGTCCGAGCTGCTGATGTCGCCGCGTCTGCCGCAGTACCTCGACGGCCTCGCGAAACGCTACGACGCGATCCTGATCGACACGCCGCCGGTGCTCGCGGTGACCGACGCGTCGATCATCGGGGCGTATGCGGGCTCGACGCTCTTTGTCATGCGCTCGGGCATGCACAGCGAGGTGGAGATCGCCGATGCACTGAAGCGGCTGCGCGCGGCGGGCGTGCACGTCAAGGGCGGCATCTTCAACGGCATGCCGCCGCGCTCGCGCCTCGGCTACGACCGCGGCTACGCGGCGACGCAAGAATACCTGAGCGCATGACGCAAGCTGACCCTCGAGAGGACATCACGATGAAAGTGACGGTACTGGTACCCACTTACCGCCGCCCGGCCGATCTCGCGCGCTGCCTCGCGGCGCTCGCGCGGCAATCGCGTGCGCCCGACGAAGTGATCGTGGTCGCACGCGTGGACGACGACGCGACCCATGCGTGCCTGCGCGATCCGTCCGCGCGCGGCAGCCTGCCGCTCGTAATCGCGCCGGTCGACGTGCCCGGCCAGGTCGCGGCCCTCAATCGCGGGCTCGATGCCGCGAGCGGCGACGTGATCGCCATCACCGACGACGACGCCGCGCCGCACCGCGACTGGGTCGAGCGCATCGCGGCCGCGTTCGAAGCCGACGCGCGCCTGGGCGCGCTGGGCGGGCGCGACTGGGTGCACGAAAAAGGCCGCGTGCTCGACGGCGAACGGCCGCTGGTCGGCAAGGTGACGGTGCACGGCAAGATCATCGGCAACCATCATCTGGGCGTCGGCGGCGCGCGCGAGGTCGACATCCTGAAGGGCGCCAACATGAGCTACCGGCGCGACGCGGTGCGCACGATCCGCTTCGACCCCCGTTTGCGCGGCGCGGGCGCGCAGGTGCACAACGACATGGCCTTCAGCCTCGCGGTGAAGAACGCGGGCTGGAAGCTGGTCTACGACCCGCAGGTCGCGGTCGATCATTTCCCGGCCGAACGTTTCGACGACGACAAACGCGACGCGCAGACGATGGCCGCGCTACGCAACGCCGCATTCAACTTTCATCTGATCCTGCGCGACCAGTTGCCGCCGCTGCGCCGGGAAACCGCGTGGTGGTGGTGGACCCTGGTCGGCACGCGGCTTTATCCCGGGCTCACGCATGCGGCGCTCGCGCTGCTGTCGAAACAGGCGCCGCTGCGGCTGTCGCGCTGGCGCGCGGTGCGCGACGGCGCGCGCGAGGCGCGCCGCGCGTTGTCGTGACGCGTACGAGCCGCGAGGCCTCTTTCCACCGGCAGAGCGGAGTGTCTGCATGACTACGAAGGTTCACGTTCATCTGTTTTACGGCGCCGATCCGCGCTTTTATCGTAAGGGCGACGACATCGGCTGCCTGTACGGCTATCACCATGCGCAGTCCGAAGCATTCGCGCTGACCTATTCGCAGGACGCGCGCGAGAGCCGGCCAGTGCGGCTCGTGCGTCGCGCGCTGAAGGCCGCGCTCGGCTTCGATTTCATTCATAGCTGGCGCAATCGCGCGGAGATGCTGCGCTCGGACGTGATCTGGACGCATACCGAGCAGGAGTGGCTGTCCGCCGCGCTGATGCTGCTGCTGTGCGGCCGCAAGGCGGGGCCGGAGGCCTCGCCGCTCCTGCTCGCGCAAAGCGTGTGGCTGCTCGACAAGTGGCCGTCGTACGGCTTCGCGCGCAAATGGCTGTATCGCAAGCTGATGAAGCGCGCGGATCGTCTGACGACGCTCGCGAGCGAGAACGCCGGGCTGTGCCAGGACTATTTCCAGCGCGACGCGACGCCGCTCCTGTACGGCCTGAACACGCGCGACTTCCCGGTCAGCCCGCCCACCCGCTGGACGCCGCACACGCCGTTGCGCATCGCGGCGATAGGCAACGATCGCGACCGCGACTGGGAAACGCTGATCAAGGCATTCGGCAACGATGCGCGCTACACGGTGAAGCTCGCGACGCGGCGGCGCATTCCGGCGTCGCTGCGCGCGTCGAACGTCGAGATCGCGTTGTTCTCGGGCATCAGGAAGCAGCACGAGCTGTACGACTGGGCCGACGTGATCGTCGTGCCGCTGCGGCCGAACTCGCACGCGTCGGGCATCACGGTGATGCTCGAAGCGGCGGCGGTCGGCAAGCCGATGGTCGCGACCGACGTCGGCGCGCTGCGCGATTATTTTCCCGCCGGCGAAGCCGCCTACGTGCCGCCGTTCGATCCGCAGGCGTTGCGCGATGCGGTCGCGCGGTTCGCCGCTGAGCCGCACGAGGCGTTGCGCCAGGCGCAGGCGGCCGCGGCCGGCCTGCTCGCGCGCGATCTGACCACGCAGCACTACGCGATGCAGCATGTGCGCGTCACGCGCGAGATGCTGAGTGCGCGGGGGCAGGCGAGCGTGCACGCCGACGCGGCCCCGCAGCGGCAACAGGCCGCGCAGGTCCGCACGCGCGAATCCCGCGGAGGCCTGTAAGCCATGTCGACGATTCCGCGCGCGAGCCCGCTGCCGCCGAGCGGCGCCGGACTGCTGTCCGGCGGCCCGCAGGAATGGCTGCCGCCGCTGCTGCTGTGGCTGATCACCGCGGTGCTGATCGTCGCGCATCAGGGCACGGTGCTCACGCTCGCCTTTCCGGGGCTCGCGATCCTGACGGGCCTGTGGCTCTACTTCAAGAGCCCGGCGCGCTACCTCGGCTTCATGTGGTGGCTGTGGTTCCTGAGCCCCGAAGTGCGGCGTCTCGCCGACTGGTCCAAGGGCGGATTCACGCCGACGAGCCTGATTCAGGTCGCTCCGCTCGCGGTGACGATGATCAGCGGCCTGTCGCTGCTGCGCTACTACCGGCTGCTCGCGCAGCGCCGCGGGTTGCCCGTGCTGCTGATCCTGCTGGGCCTCGTCTACGCGTTCCTGATCGGTGTGATGTCGAGCGGCCCGCTCGCGGCCACCTACGACCTCGCGAACTGGCTCTTTCCGATCCTGATCGGCTTTCACATCATGGCGCACACGCGCCAGTATCCGCAGTATCGCGACACGATCGTGAACACGTTCATCTGGGGCATGCTGGTGATGGGCGGCTACGGGCTGATCCAGTTTTTCATCATGCCGCCGTGGGACGTGCTATGGATGCTCGGCTCGCAGATGAACTCGCAGGGCGACCCGGTGCCGATGGGCGTGCGCGTGTTCAGCACGATGAATTCGTCGGGACCGTTCGCGTTCGCGATGATGGGCGCGATGGTCTTCGTGATGGCCGCGCAGCACCGCGTGCGCTGGATCGCCGCGGCGCTCGGCTTCTTCTCGTTCGCGCTGAGCCTCGTACGCTCGACATGGGGCGGCTGGGTCATCGCACTCCTGATCCAGCTCGTCAAGTCGAACAACAAGGTGCGCGTGCGCATCGTCGCGAGCGCGGTGCTGCTGGCCGGTTTGTGCGTGCCGCTGCTCGCGGTCGGCCCGGTGGCCGAACGGATGCAGGCGCGGCTCAACACGATCGTCAATCTGCATGACGACCAGAGCTATGCGGCGCGCAACGAGTTCTATGCGACCTTCGCGAAGACCGCATTTACCGACGTTTCCGGCGAAGGCATGGGCGCGACCGGCACGTCCACGAAACTTTCCAACGACGGCGGCCAGCTCGGCCAGTACGGCAACTTCGACAGCGGCGTGATGAACATTCCGTTCGTACTCGGCTGGCCCGGCACGCTGCTCTACATGTCCGGCATCGTGTGGCTGCTGACGCGCGCGGTGCTCGCCTCGTTCAGGCTGCGCGACGACAAGTTCGTCTCGGCGTGCATGAGCCTGTGTCTCGCCATCTTCGCGATGCTCGTGTTCACGAACTCGCTGGTCGGCACCGGCGGCCTGCTGCTTTTCATGAGCGCTTTTTCGATTCTTTCCGCGGTCCACTACGAAAAAATGAACCGCGCACGCACGCTATTTCTCCACGGAGGCACGCATTGAGAGTTGCCATTGTCACGCACGTAGTGCGCCATAACGACGGCCAGGGGCGCGTCAACCACGAAATCGCGCGCGCGGCGCTCGACGAGAACATCCGCGTGACGCTGGTCGCGTCGCACGTGGCGCCCGAGCTGCTCGCGCATCCGAACGTGCGCTGGGCGCCGGTGAAGATCGGCCGCTGGTGGCCGACCAATCTGCTGCGCCAGCAGGTCTTCGCGGCGAAAAGCGCGCTGTGGCTGCGCGCGCATCGCCGCGACTACGACGTGCTGCACGTCAACGGCTTCATCACGTGGATGCACGCCGACGTCAATACCTCGCACTTCGTGCATAGCGGCTGGTTCGCGAGCAAGTACTACCCGTTCGGCCTCACGAAGGGCGTGTGGTCCGCGTACCAGTCGGTCTACACGCGCTGCAACGCGTTGCTCGAGCGCTGGGCATACCGGCGCTCCAAGGTGATCACCGCCGTGTCGCAGAAGGTCGCCGATGAAATCCGCGCGATCGGCCTCACGCCGCGCAACCGCGTGGACGTCATCTACAACGGCGTCGACACGCAGGGCTTCGCCGCGGCGAGCGGGGACCGCGCAAAGTTCGGCTTGCCTTCCCAGGCGTTCCTGCTGCTGTTCGTCGGCGATCTGCGCACGCCGCGCAAGAATCTCGGCACCGTGCTCGCCGCGTTGAAGCATCTGCCCGAGCACGTGCAGATCGCGGTGGCCGGCTTTCTGCCGGGCAGCCCGTATCCGGACGAGGCGAAGGCGCTTGGCATCGCGCATCGCGTGCATTTTCTCGGACTCGTGAAGGAGATGCCGGTGCTGATGCATTCGGTCGATGCCTTCGTGTTCCCGTCGCGCTACGAAGCGATGAGCCTGTCGCTGCTCGAAGCGATGGCGGCGGGGCTGCCCGTCGTGACCGCGCGCACCGCGGGCGGCGCCGAGATCATCACGCCCGAGTGCGGCATCGTGCTCGACGATCCCGACGATCCGCAAGCGCTCGCGCGAGCGGTCGCGCAACTGGCCGGCGACGACATCGCGCGCCGCGCGATGGGCCGTGCCGCGAGCGAACTCGCGACCGGCTTTGGCTGGGCGCGCATGGCCGCGCAATACATCGCGCTGTACCGGCAACTGGCCGGGCAGCAGGAAAACCGCCGGCGCGGTCAGACGGAAGCGCCGGCCCTCCCGCAGAACGATGCGCTGAGGCAAAACCATCTGGCCGGACAGAAAAGCGCGGAATGACCGCGCGGACCGCGCGATCCACGCATCGACCTCACGACAAACCGCAAACAACGCACAGGGGCACACCTACATGACGACTGGCTCAATCAAATCACTGCAGATCGGGATGCACTGGTTTCCCGAACGCGCGGGCGGCCTCGACCGCATGTACTACTCGCTGGTCGGCGCGCTGCCGGGCGCGGGCGTCGCGGTGCGCGGCGTCGTCGCCGGCTCGCCGAAAGTCGCGGCCGATACCAACGGTGCGATCAACGGCTTCGGTTCCGCCGCGCAATCGCTGCCGTTGCGGCTGATGGCGGCACGCCGCGCGTTGCGCCACGAAGTCCGCACGTCGCGGCCCGACGTGATTTCGTCGCACTTCGCGCTCTATACGTTTCCGGGGCTCGACGTGACGCGTGGCATTCCGCAGGTCTCGCATTTCCAGGGGCCGTGGGCCGACGAGAGCCACGTCGAAGGCGCCGATTCGCTCGGCCAGCGCGCGAAGCGATATCTGGAGCAGTCGGTGTACGCGCGCTCGTCGCGGCTGATCGTGCTGTCCGACGCGTTCGGCAAGATCCTCACGACGCGCTACGGCATCTCGCCGGAACGCGTGCGCGTGGTGCCGGGCTGCGTCGACGTCGAGCAGTTCAATCTGCCGCTCACGCAGGCCGAGGCGCGTTTGCGGCTGCAATTGCCGCAGGACCGGCCGATCGTGCTCGCGGTGCGGCGCCTCGTGCGGCGCATGGGACTGGAAGACCTGATCGATGCGGTGAAGCTGGTGAAACGCAGCTCGCCCGACGTGCTGTTGCTGATCGCGGGCAAGGGCCGGCTCGAAGGCGAGCTACAGGCGCGCATCGACGACGCGGGGCTCGAGCACAACGTGAGGCTGCTCGGCTTCGTGCCCGATCAGCATCTGGCGGCACTGTATCGTGCGGCCAATATCAGTGTCGTGCCGACCGTCGCGCTGGAAGGCTTCGGGTTGATCACGGTCGAATCGCTGGCGTCGGGCACCCCGGTGCTGGTGACGCCGGTCGGCGGATTGCCGGAGGCGGTGGCCGGGTTGTCGCCGGACCTGGTGTTGCCGGAGACCGGCGCGCAGGCAATCGCCGCGGGTCTGACCGGCGCGCTGAACGGCACGCTGAAGCTGCCCGATTCCGACGCGTGCCGCCGCTATGCGCGCGAGCACTTCGACAACGCGGTGATCGCGAAGCGGGTCGCCGCGGTCTATGCCGAGGCGATCGCAGGGGACGCGTTGCATTGAAGCGCCGCGGCAGCGGGGCGAGCGAATCGGAACGAGGCGAGGCACCGAACGTTGCGAGCGGACCTCGCATCGATGTCGCTTTCGGCCTCTGCGGTTGAGCGGCAGGGCGCCTCCGCGCCGCGATTGCGCATCATCGCGCGCAAGATATGTCAAATGCACTACCGTGCGCAAGATAGTGCTCACAATTAGTGCGACGATCGCGCGACAGCCCGAGCGCGAAAATGAGCGTCATGGTGCGCAAAACTAATAGTTTGAGCTATAATGCGCACTATGATGCGCAAAAAGACCTCCTCGCTTCCGATCACCAGCATAGAGCGCCTCGCGGCCAGCCTGCGCGCTACCCGGCGTGAACGCAAGGTTACCCAGCAGGCGCTCGCCGAGCGCGCGGGCGTCGCGCGCCGCACGATCACCAATGCCGAAGGAGCCGAGAACGTCGGCATACAGGAGTGGTGCCGCCTCGTGAGCGCGCTTGGCTACGAGCTGGTTCTGCGCCCGCGCGACACCGTGATGCTGGACGAGCTCGACACCATCTTCAAGGACGATGACTGATGAGCGGCGGCAAGACATTGGACCTGGAGCGGCTGTTTGGCAACATCCGCACCCTTGAGGTACACACGCCCCAAGGGACGAGTGGCCTGCTGGCCAAGGAGAGCCGCTACTCCTTCAATTACGGACAGGTGTCCGACGCCGCCGCGGTATCCCTGACAATGCCGGTGCGCCGCGAAAGCTATGCCAGAGGCGACCTGATGGGTGTCTTCGCGATGAACCGCCCCGAAGGTTATCTGCGGCACATCATTGAAGACCGGCTTGCACGTCTCGGCACGCCAAGCGACCTGTTCCTGCTGTTCCTTGCTGGGTGTAACCAGATTGGGCGGCTTACGTACTCCATGCCGGGGGAGCGGGTGCCTGAGCACCAGGGCGAACACCTCGAGGAGCTCCTGTCCTCACCGTCCGGCAAACTCTTTGCGCGTCTCGTCGACCAGTATGCGCTCGGCTCTGGTATTTCGGGTGTCCAGCCCAAAACCGTGGTGCCGATCGCGCAAGAAAGCCCGCGCGCGCTCGACGAGCATACCGCGCTGCCCCTCAATTCGGTAATCGTGAAGGCGGAGGGCGACGACTTTCCGGGCATCGCGCGCAACGAATTCTTCTGCATGTCCGTCTCAAAAGAGGCGGGGATGGAGGTTCCTCAGTTCTGGCTTTCCGATGATGGCAAGCTTTTTGTGATGGCGCGCTTTGACCGGCACCCGGACGGCTCACCGTTGGGCTTCGAGGACATGGGCGTGCTGACCGGAAAGTCCAAGTACGAGGGCAGCTACGAGATGATCGCGAAGGCCGTCGACATCTTCACGGGCTCCGACTATCAGCAGAGCGTTCGCCTCTTTGAGCGGGTCGCCTTGTCGTGTCTATTGCGCGATGGCGATGCGCATATGAAGAATATCGGCATCCTCTACGAGGACCCGACCGGGCCTCGCCGCCTCGCGCCCGTGTTCGACGTCGTGTGCACCGACATCTATCCGGAGCTCGACGGCAAGTTGGCGCTCAAGCTCAACAAGTCGACGGTGTTTCCCATCCCTCAAGTCCTCGTGGAGTATGGCCGCCGCCTGGGTTTGCGCGAGGACGAATGCAAGTCCACCATGGACCGTCTGCGCAATGCATATGAGCGGGTCGCGGTCCGGTTCGAAAGCGACCCGCGCTTCGTCGAGGATGGGCTCCTCGCGAGCATCCGGCGGGTCATCGAGCGCGTCGGCGTGCAGCCGGTCGTGAGGCCCAGGGGCAGATAACGCGGCCTATGGCGATGCAATTGCGGTAATGCCGAGCATCGCCACCGGTTGCCGATGGTCGCACCAACCGCGCCTATGGCTGAACTGCTGTCCTGCAAAGAGCCGGGAAAAGGGCGACGCGGTGCTCGAGACGTTCGGAAAACTGGCAGTCTGATCGCGAGCGACGCATCGGCGGCGCCGTGCGCGGCGAACGCCGCCGCACACGGATGGGCGCGTCAGAACGTTTCGTGATGCTCGTTGCGCGCGATGTCCGCCTGCACCATCATCTGGCACAGCTGTTCGAGCGAGGTCCGCGGCTGCCAGCCGAGCGTATCGCGCGCCTTGTCCGCGCAGCCGATCAACAGGTCCACTTCGGCCGGCCGATAGAACCTCGGATTCACGCGCACGAGCGTCTTGCCGGTCGCGACGTCGATACCGGTTTCGCGCTCGTCCTTGCCCGACCATTCGAGCTGATAGCCCGCCGCCGAAAACGCCATGCGCACGAAATCGCGAACGGTTTCGGTGCGGCCGGTCGCGAGCACGAAGGTGTCGGGCGCGTCGGCCTGCAACATGCGCCACATGCCTTCGACATATTCCAGCGCAAAGCCCCAGTCGCGCTGCGCGCTCAGGTTGCCGAGTTCGAGCACGTCGAGCCTGCCGAGCTTGATCTTCGCGACCGAGTCGGTGATCTTGCGCGTGACGAATTCGCGGCCACGCAGCGGCGATTCGTGATTGAACAGAATGCCGCTGCTCGCGAACAGGTTGTACGACTCGCGGTAGTTGATCGTCGACCAGTGCGCGAACAGTTTGGCGACGCCATACGGGCTGCGCGGATAGAACGGCGTGCTCTCGCGTTGCGGCACCGCCTGCACGAGGCCGAACATCTCGGAGGTCGACGCCTGGTAAAAGCGCGTCTTCGGGCTCAGGATACGCAGCCCTTCGAGCAGATTGAGCGCGCCGATGCCGGTCACTTCGGCGGTGGTCGCGGGCTGGTCGAACGACACGCCGACGAAGCTCTGCGCGGCGAGGTTGTACAGCTCGTCGGCCTGGGTGCCGTCGAGCAGACGCAGCGTCGAGCCGAGGTCGGTCAGGTCGTGTTCGACCAGACGCAGATTCGGATGATCGAGCACGCCGAGCTCACGCATGCGCCAGAAGTTGACCGAACTCGTGCGCCGATAGGTGCCGGTCACGTGATAGCCCTTGTCGAGCAGCAGCCGGGTCAGATAGGCGCCGTCCTGTCCGGATACGCCGGTGATGATCGCTTTGCGTGGTTGGCTCATAGCTTGCCTTCTAGTTGATGAATGGAAAAAAGCGGAACGCGCCTGAAAAAATCGCTCAATGTGGGTTGTCCAGCAGCCGCCGCACCAGCGGTTCGACGACCCGATAGTCCTGTTCGGCCTTCAGCCGGTACAGCTCCGGCTTGGGATGCGCACCGTCCGACATCAGCGCCTTCCAGTCCGGCAGGCTGCACACGTACGCGTATTGATCGACGAGCGGCACCTGCTCTTCGGCGGCGACGCGACGCGTCATCGCGACCATCGCGGCGAGCCTGGCGTTGAGCCGGTTGTCGGGCATTGGGTTCGAGGTCTGCAAAACCGGCTCCTTGCCGAGCGCGCGCGCGGTTTGCACGAGCGTCGTTTCGGCCGCGTAGAACTGCTCGGGCGTCTGGTTTTGCATCACTTCGTTGATGCCGTAGTTGATCAGCACGATCTGCGCGGGCGACCCCGCGAGTCGTTCGCGCCACGGCAGGCCTGCTGTCGGGCCTGCGCGGCGATTGCCGGTGCCGTCGCGCAACTGCGTGGCCATCGTGCCGCCAACGCCGTAGTTCGTGACGCGCACGCGCTCGCCGTCATGCGCCGCTAATGCCAGTTGCAGATACGTCACGGCGTTGCGTGGCTGGGGGGCGCAGTGGCCGTCGCCGCAGGTGATGCCGAGCGTGGTCGAATCGCCGTAGGCGTCGATCAGTACCTGGTTGGGCGATGAGGTTTGCGCTTCGGCGGTGGCCGTGCTCGTCGCGGGCGCGAGCAGCGTCAGCGCCGATACGGCGCCGAGCGCGCAGGCAGCGGTAGCAGCCCGGCGGTTCATGCGCGGCTTTGCGGCGCTGGCCGCGCAACGTTGGCACCGGCGCTGGCCGTCGTTCTCGCACCGCGCGTGCCGAAAATCAGGCGCTTCTCGAAGGCGAACCACGAGATGCTCGCGTACACGAGCGTAATCGCGAGCGCGATCGCGGCGCTCAGATAGCGATTCAGGTGCAGCGGCCACACCATGTAAAGCACGCTCAGGTGGATCAGATAGATCGTGTAGCTGATGGTGCCGATATAAACGAGCACGCGATTGCACAGCAACCGCTTCACGATGCCCTTGCTTTGCAGCGCGATCACGACGATCGACGTACACAGCACCAACGACACGCTATACAGCCCCGCATTCGAGAGCGGCGTATTCGCCGCGCGAAAGCGCGGGAAGTGCAGATGCAGCCACGCCAGCACCGCGAGCGCGGCCAGCGCGCCGAGCACGGCGAGTGCCTTGAACGGTTCGAGCGCATTGCGATCTCGCCGCACCGCAACCGCGAGCAGCGCGCCGGCCGCGAGCAGATCCATGCGGAACGGCGTCAGGTAATAGATCGGCCAGAATGAATCGAACCACGGCGACGCGAGCGCACGCAGCAGCGGCACCAGCACGATCAGCGCGGCCGCCACGAGCCCGAGCAGACGCTCGGGCACGAGCAGGATCACGAACGGCCAGAAGATGTAGAACTGCTCTTCGACCGCGAGCGACCACAGCACGTTGAGACTGTCGTGACCGCTTTGATTGAGCGCATCGCCGATATTGGTCGCGAAAAACGCGTACCAGTACCAGTGCTGCGCCCATGCGAGGCCGAACAGCACCGATGACACGGCCATCAACAGCAGGTACGGCGGCAGGATGCGGCGCGCCCGGCGTGCGTAGAAATAGCGGAAATACGACTGCTGACGCGACTTGCGATCGAGCAGGATGCCGCTGATCAGAAATCCGCTCAAAACGAAAAACAGATCGACGCCCATCCACAGCGGCGCTTTCAGCGCGTGTTGCGCGAACACGGCGAGCACGGCGATCGCGCGCAGGCCATCGAGCTGCACGATGCGGGAATGGGAGGGCGCGAGGGGCAATGCGCTGGCTGTCATGAACCGTCCATGGTGAAAAGCGGATGGGCCGGGCGAAGGGCCGCGCGGTTCGCAGGCAACGACTCACGAACAGGCGCGCGCTTCGCGTCGCAACGGAAATGCAATCGATTCTAGGGAAAAGAAATTCGCGAAAAAACCGGTATGAATTGGCTAAATGAATCAGATTGAAACAGGGTGTTTCATTGGCAATTCATGCGAAATTTATATGTTTATGCTTTGGGGAGGTTGTGCCGTAATAAGTACGGATTGCGTGATATTGCGTCGGTAAAGAAGGGCGGAATTGCTGCGCCAGAAACGGACGCCGACCAAAAACGGTTTTTATCGATTTTCAAAAACGTTTCTTTATTCGCATTCAATGAGACAAATATTTTTGAATTATTTTTGATTTTCGTCGCCGCGTTTTTTCCGCGTAACGTAGCCGAGTGGAAGGCTGTCTAGCCGGGCCGCGCGTAGTGGCCATGCGTCCACTTGCCCGCTCGCGTGGGCTCAGGCGCTGCATTTCGATCCGTTGCGCTTCGCTTCTCGTTGCCACATCACCGAATTTCGCCCCGCGCGGGCACAGGTCCGCGTGCATCGCGTTGACCGGATATCGACTGGAGGATCCGCCTTGCCCCGTTTCACGTTCAGAAGCTGGTTCGCGCTAACGGCGTGCGGTGCCGCACTGATCGCGGCATCGGCCGGGAGGCCGGCTTGCGCCGAAACCGAGTTGAACGCGAAGACGTCATGGATCGGCAACAGCTTCGGCTTTGGCGATGGCACGTGGACGCAAATCAATATCACCGCGATCGCGGTCACGCCCGACGGCAAGGTCTATACGAACGCGCCGTGGGATGAAAGCGGCGCCGAAGCGAGCGTCTACCAGGACGGCAGGATGCTCGGCTTCTCGGGCGGCACGCACGGCTGGGGCAACGCCGGCGGCAATGCGATCGCGGTCAATCGCAAGTACGCGTTCGTCGCGATCGCAGTCGGCAATGAGAAGGGGCATCTGGTCGAGCCGGGCGTGTGGCCCGGAAAGGGGCAGCAATGGTTCGGCATTTCGCGGCGCCTGATCGGCGATCCGCAACGCGTCGCCCCGTTTCAGCCCGCCTCGAAAAGCGCGGACCCGCATGCGCAGTTGGCGGCCGGCTTTCTGATGATGAACGAAGTGCCGACCGGCACGGACGCGGCGATCGGCGGGCTCGCCGCGAACGATACGACGCTGTTCGCGGCCAATACCGCGCGTAATCGCATCGAAGTCTACGATGCCGAGTCGATGCAGCAGAAGGCGGCGTGGAGCGTGCACGAGCCAAGACGTATCGCGCTTGCGCCCGACGGCACATTGTGGGTGCTGAGCGGCGCACGCAGCGAACGCGCGCCGGGCATCGAGCATTACACGGCGACGGGCCAGCGCCTCGACGAGAACTTCACGTTGCCGGCCGATACGGTCGCGGTCGACGTCGCCGTCGATGCACAAGGCCGCATCCTGATCGCCGACAACGGTCCGCGCCAGCAGGTGCTGTTCTTCACGAAGCACGATGGCCGTTACGCGGAGTCGGGCACGCTCGGCGAGCGCGGCGGCATTTTCAGCGGCGTCGCGGGCAAGCCCGGGCCGTTGCGCTTCAATGGATTGACCGGCGTCGGCGTCGATGCGCGCGGCAACGTCTATGTGTCGAGCAACGGCATCGGTCCGCGTTACGAGCCGATCGGCGCGGGTCTCGGCGCGACGCTCGAAAGCTATGCGCCGAACGGCAAGCGCAACTGGGAGGTCGAGGGGCTGCTGTTCGTCGACGGCGCGTGGATCGATCCGGCCAGGCCCGACAGCGTCTATACCGGCAACAAGCGCTTCGAACTCGATCTGTCGAAGCCGCCTGGACAGGACTGGAAATATGCGGGATTTCTGTCGAATCGCTTCAGATACCCCGACGATCCGGTGTTTCACACCGACCAGTATCCGGGCCTGCCGATCGCGCGGCGGCTCAAGGGGCGCACGTTCCTCTATCTGACCGACATGTATGCGGACCATCTGAAGATCTATCGCTTCGATCCGCAGCACGACGGCGAAACCGCGATTCCTTCCGGCTTTATCGCAGGCCGCGAGCGCGCGGTCGCGAAGGTGCCGGATGCGCCGCCGGGCGGCGACTGGATCTGGCGCGATACGAACGGCGACGGCCGCTTCGATCGCGACGAATTCACGCCGAACACGAGCGGCACGAAGCTCGCGGGCGGCTGGGGCTGGTGGGTCGATACGGCGGGCGACATCTGGCGCACGCGCGATACCAAGGGCATCTACCGGTTCCGCTTCGGCGGACTCGATGCGAAGGGCAATCCGGTCTACTCGTATTCGAGCCTGACCCAGTACCCGGTGCCGCCGCCGTTCACCGAGCTGCGTCGCGCGATCTACGACCCCGGCACCGACACGATGTACGTGAGCGGCTATTCGGCCGACATGCCCACCGCCCAGGGCTTCTGGAAAGAAGTGGGGCGCGTGCTCGCGCGCTATGACAAATGGTCGAGCGGCAAACCGGTGCAGCGCTACGCGATAGCGTTGCCGTGGCAGACCCAGAGCAAGCCCATCGCGACGGTCATCGGCCTCACCGTCGAGGGGCAATACGTGTTCGGCGTCGAGCCGGTCGGCACGGTGCACGTATGGGACAAGGACAGCGGCAAGGAACTCGGCGTGATCCGGCCGGGCTCCGAAGTAGGGCGCGCGTCCGGCTGGGTCGACGTGCCGAACGGTATCAGCGCCGCAAAACGCAGCGATGGCGAGTACCTCGTGTTCGTCGAGGAAGACGCGCGCGGCAAGGTGCTGATGTACCGCTGGAAGCCTTGATGGCCGCGCTGTCGTCAAAGATGCGGCTGCGCACGCAAGCTAACCGCAAAACTCAAGGGATTCGATGGACAAAGGCATTCTCAGGAACGTAGCGATCAATTTTTTCGGGCTCGTGCTGCCGACCTTCGTGTCGCTCGTGACCGTGCCGTGGTATATCCGGCTGCTCGGCGTCGAGCGCTACGGCGTGATCAGTCTCGTGTGGACGCTGATCGGCTACTTCGGGATTCTCGATCTCGGCATGAGCATGGCCGCGCAAAACCATATTTCGAAAGCGCGCGCGTCGGGCGATAAGCAGGAGAGCGCGCGCGTCTTCTGGAGCGCGACGTGGCTCAATCTGACGACCGGCGTGATCGGCGGTCTGATCATCTACTTCGGCGCGTTCCTCTACACCGCATATTTCACGAAGGTGTCGCCCGAGCTGCAGCACGAGGTTTATATGGCGCTGCCGTGGCTCGCGGTTGCGATTCCCCTCGCGAACGTGTCGTGGGTATTCGCGGGCGCGATCAATGGCGCCGAACGCTTCGGCGTCTACAACACGAACCAGACGATCGGCACGTTCCTGTTCCAGCTGCTGCCGCTCGGTGCCGCTCTGTGGCTCGGCGCGAACCTGCAGAACGTGCTCGCCGCGGCGGTGGTCGCGCGGATTCTCGCGGCGGTGCTGCTTGGCCGCTCGGCGCTGAAAGTGCTTGAAATACGCAGCATTCTGCCGCCGCAGCTCGGCGTCGCAAAGGGACTGTTCAACTTCGGCGGCTGGATGCTGATTGCGAGCGTGACGACGATGATCGCCGATTCGCTCGATCGCGTGATGCTCGGCTCGCGCCTGGGCGCGCGTTTCGTCACGTACTACACGGTGCCGCAAAATCTCGTCACGCGTCTGAACATCGTGCCGACCGCGATGGTGCGCACGCTGTTTCCGCGCTTGTCCGCGGTCGGCCGCGCGGATGCCGACACCATCACGCAGCAGTCGCTCGAATTTCTCAACGGCGTGTTCACGCCGGTCGCGCTCGTCGCGATGCTGGTGCTCGAACCGTTTCTGCATCTGTGGGTGGGCAATGAGATCGCGACTGTCGCGGCACCCGTGGGCCGCATCATGATCGTCGCCGTGTGGCTCGTGGGCCAGGCCAACGTGACCCGCATCCTGATCCAGTCGCAGGTCAATCCCGCTACCGCCGCGCGCGTGGGCCTCGTCGAGTTGCCGTTTTTCGCCGGCGCGTTGTGGCTCGGTATCACGCATTTCGGGCTGACGGGCGCGGCGGTCGCGGTCTGTGCTCGCGCGCTGTTCGACTACGCGGTGCTGCTGCATTTCGCCGCGATCCGCGCGCGCCAGATCGTGCTCGACATGCTCGCCCATCTCGCCTTTCTGCTCGCCAGCCTGTGGCTCGCGAGTTTTCTGCCGAGCCTCGCGCTCGCGATCGGCGCGGGCGTGTTGATGGTCGGCGCGAACGTCGGGTGGTCGCTCACCATGACGCCCGCCTTGCGCAATCTTGCGCGTTCACTGCTGTTGCGACTGAATCCGAGGAAAAGCGCATGAATCACGACGTCCTTGAAAACAACCTGTTGAGGCCCGCGAAGCGCAGCGCGCTCGACGAACTCACGAGCGTGCCCGGCGTGCAGGCGGCGCCGCGCCGCACCGCGCAGCGCGCGAGCAAAGACGTGCGCATCGCGATCGTGCACGACTGGCTCGTCACCTATGCGGGCGCGGAGAAAGTGCTCGAGCAGATCATCGCCTGCTTCCCGGACGCGGATCTGTTCAGCCTCGTGGACTTTCTCGACGACCGCAGCTTCCTGCGCGGCAAACCGGTGACGACCTCGTTCATCCAGAAGCTGCCGCTTGCCCGCAGCAAGTACCGCTCATATCTGCCGCTGATGCCGCTCGCCATCGAGCAGCTCGACGTGTCCGCGTACGACGTCGTGATTTCGAGCAGTCATGCGGTCGCGAAGGGCATATTGACGGGCCCTGACCAGGTGCATATCAGCTACGTGCATTCGCCGATCCGCTATGCGTGGGATTTGCAGCACCAGTACCTGCAGCAGTCGAAGCTGACCAATGGGCCGAAGTCGGCGCTCGCGCGGCTGATTCTGCATTACATGCGCAATTGGGATATCCGCACGTCGAATTCGGTCGACCACTTCGTGGCGAACTCGGCGTTCATCGCGCGACGGATCAAGAAGGTGTATCAGCGTGATGCGCAGGTGATCTTTCCGCCGGTCGACGTCGAGGCTTTTTCTATGTGCACGCAGAAGGAAGACTTCTATCTGACCGCGTCGCGCATGGTGCCGTACAAGAAGATCGACCTGATCGTCGAGGCGTTCGCGCAGATGCCCGGGCGCAAGCTCGTCGTGATCGGCGACGGGCCCGACATGGCGAAGATTCGCGCAAAGGCGGGACCGAACGTCGAGATCATGGGCTATCAGCCGTTCCAGGTGCTGAAGGACCGCATGAGCCGCGCGAAGGCATTCGTGTTCGCGGCCGAAGAGGATTTCGGCATTTCGGTGGTCGAGGCGCAGGCCTGCGGCACGCCGGTCATTGCGTACGGCAAGGGCGGAGCGCTCGAAACCGTGCGCGATCTGTCCGAGCCGAAGCCAACCGGCATGTTCTTCGATGAACAGAACACCGGCTCGATCATCGCGGCGGTCAATCGCTTCGATGAACTGGCGCACTGGTTCCTGCCGGAGAATTGCCGCGGCAACGCCGAACAGTTTTCTGCCGGGCATTTCCGCGAGCGCTTTTTCGCGCATGTGCGCGCGTCGGTGCCCGCGCTGCGCACGGCGACGCTGCCCGCATACGTTCCGTATCGGTCGTGCGGGCAGACCGACACCAACGTGCCGCGCATTCTCGCCGTCGATCAGAGCGGCGTGCTCGGCGGCGCGGAGCTGTCATTGCTCGAAATCGTCAAGGCGCTGCGCTCGCGCATCGAGGTCGTGCTGTTCGACGATGGGCCGTTTAACACTGCGCTCGCGAAGACCGGCGTCGAAGTCAACGTACTCGATGCGGGTGCGCTGAAAAACGTGCGCAAGCAGGGCGGTTCGCTGCCGAAAGGCCAGGCGTTGAAAGGGCTGATATCGCTCGTGCGGGAAACCGCGAAACGCGCGCGCAAGGCGGACGTGATCTACGCGAACACGCAGCGCGCAATGGTGATCGGCGCACTAGCGGGCAAGCTCGCGAGACGCCCGGTGGTCTGGCATCTGCGCGACATCGTCAGTGCCGAGCATTTCGGCGGCAAGCAGCTCGCGATCATCAAGTGGTGCGCGCGGCTCGGTCTCACGCATGTGATTGCCAATTCGGCCGCGTCGGCGCAGGCGTTCGCGAAGCTCACGCGGTTCGACAGCAGGCGCATCGACGTCGTGTTCAATGGCATTGACGCACAGCCGTTCGACGCGTTGCGCGCGGTGCCGCAAGCGGTGTTGCGCGAGCGCCTGAATCTGCCGCGCGAGGCGTTCCTGGTCGGCTCGTTCAGCCGGCTCGCGCGCTGGAAGGGGCAGCATGTGCTGCTCGAAGCGATGGTGCTCAATCCACAGATGCATGCGGTGCTGGTCGGTGCGCCGCTGTTTGGCGAGGACCAGTACGAGGTCGAACTGCGTGCATTCGTCGCCACGCACAAGCTCGGATCGCGTGTGCATTTTCTGGGCTTCCAGCACGATATTCCCGCGTGCATGTGCGCGGTGGACGCGGTCGTGCATACGTCGATCACGCCGGAGCCGTTCGGCCGCGTGATCGTGGAGGGGATGCTCGCGCAACGGCCGGTCGTGGCGTCGCGCGCGGGCGGTGTGCTCGAAATCATCGACGATTATGAAAACGGCGTGCTGTGCACGCCGGGTGATGCGCATGCGCTCGCCGATACGCTCGCCGAATTGCGCTCGAACGGCGAGCTGCGCGACAAGCTGATCAGGAATGGGTATCGGACCGCGCAGGAGCGGTTTGGTACGCGCGGCTATGTGGATGGGGTGGCGGGGATTTTGAAGGGGGTGGCAGGGGGTAAGGCGGTTCGCTTTATTCGAGGGTAGGCAGGGGCTTGATCAGTTCTTGCTGGCATAGCGGAGCGAAGGTCGAACGACGTTCGCTCCGTTTTATCCGTTATTCGTCAGCGTCAGGCCTGGCGAGCTCATTGAGTCTGTCTTTTGTTATTCGGGTCATGCAGTCCCAGAATACCATGTAACGCATTGATGCCTGACCTAGTGAGTACGTATCAGAGTAACACTCGTCATCGCGAAACGCCTTCCAATGTTGCTGGGCCGCCTCGAAATAGGGTAGTGCAGCTGGCTCGCCGTTCGCCTTCAAAGCGATATCGTTATTTTGGAGTTTCATGGAAATTTCCGATACAAGTTTGGTAAGCTTTTCATCGGATTTCTCAAAGTAAAAATGCGAGCACTGCCACAGCTCCTCCGTGCCCATTGAGTTTCGCTTGCAATAAATTGTGATTTCCGAATCGGATTTGTTCAAAAAAAATTCTTTATAGGAACGTGCTTTTGAATAATCGAATTCGCCGGAATAGATTGAGTCCGCAAAAACTTTTTGCGCAAATAATACAAGCATCAAAAATAAATTAATGGCGCGCATCATATACTCCGGTCGCAAAGAGTCGCGCCTCGCTTTCCCGGCGATTACCGACACGCCCCGCGAGAAACCCGCGTATCGTATCGGGCATGCCGCGATAGTCTCCGCTGTTAAGGATCTTTGTAACGTGCGCGACGCGAGTTTCGGGCCATGAGTCATGCTTTGCGTGGTACGGACCAGTATTCCATATAACAGAAACAATGGCGTCATATTCATACTGAAATAGCGGAACCTTGATTTCCCTGTTAATGGCCCTTTCGAATTCCACCAAAGTTTGGCGCATGTACTCCTGACACTGCCCAACAGATACCGTATCGCCAATCCTGAGATTATCGCCGGGATTGACGCGATGGCCTAATCCTACTGTCGGAATGCCGTAGCCATCGTCGTAGACGGTCAAAACGAAACCATCTACTACTCGCCTACCTTTAAATGTTCCGTTCAAGATTCCACTTTCCCATATGGCTATAAACTGCAATCCTTGTTCAGAAATTTGCCACGGCTTGCCGAGCCTATCCGATTGGGCTGTCACAGATGAATTCGGGTCTGTGCTTGTTAGTGCTGTTCCAAGTGCATCGGGCATTACGCATCCTTATGACCAAGGTAGATGACGATTTGTCGCGCGTCGTTGGTCCGGAATCGTCGGGTTCGGCCTTCCGTGTCAGTCGTGCCGCGTGCGAGGCGATTGTCGGAAAATCGAACCGTGTAGTGGGTGTCGCTCAGTACCTTCCCCTGACTATCGCGGAGCACGAATTGCTGATGAAACCAGCCTCTGCTGCATTGACACGCCCATGCGGTACCCAAGGCCTCGACCATCTCCCGTCCAGTTGAGTACGAGCGAAGCTGATCAAACGGGAAGAATTCGCCGGTTTCAACGTTCAAAGCCATTGCGTGCGGCATTGGCGAGTAAGTGGAGAATATCGAATATGTCACGCGGCAAAGCAGGCAATTCTCCTCACTCGCCATAGATGTCCGGGTAATCTTCAAATTTTGCGACTCCATTGGAAATTTTCGAGCTTGAAGGAAACACCGAGCAAATTAATCATCTAAACGGTCTAATGTCAATATATATGACTAAATACGAGTTAGTTTTTGACAAAAATTGACATTCATTGTCAAAACGGCTCTATCCCAATTTAAAGTTATTGACTGTAACTCGCCAAATGGTTAATTTGTCGAATGTTGCCTGCTGGGTTAAGGCCAGTGGCGATCCAGTAGCGTCTCCTTACTTCGAGAAGGCTCAAAGCGGGTTGACATCGTATCGTGACAACGAATGTTATAGCGAAGTTTACGCGATGGGCGAAGCAGCTGAACGCGAAATATTCTTTTGGGAATGTATGGCGAATATCACAGATAGTCGTGTAAAAGAGCTAGAAGAACTGCTAAAGAATTGATTGGCAGTTCGAGAGAATGATTCCATCGGCGTTGAGGCAATCAAGCGACGCATTGAAGTTTGGAAGGTGGGGCCCTGAAAAAAAGGGGGAGTTTTATTTTACACCAAGGTGGCGGATTTCGGCGCAGAATCATCTAGTGAAGGCAATTGAAAATACAGATAACATAACTGGATATCTGGCGGCGTCGGATTAATTAATATCAAGATGGGCCGGAGGATGAAATTTTGATGCCGCACATTGGTCGCTGCGCCAATCCTATCGACGATTTTTGTGCATCGTTTTTTGAAGAGCGTGTATTTGCAATTGCCATTCAGCAGTACTGCACTTTCGAAGGAAAATCGGCAGTTAGTGGAAGATGCTGTGAAGAAGGCAAAAAATGGCCCCGATGGGAGAATTCACGCAATCGTAATCGCCGGTGCATATATTGGCGAACGTGATCTGGATGTCTTGCAGGACCGCCGTGGGGAGGTAGTGAAGACGTACCTGACGAAACTTGGAATTCCGAGTGCAAACATTTATGTCGAACCTGCAACCATGACTGACAGTTATCTGGTGAAGCGCCCTGATGGCGAAGTTGCTGTTCGGCAAATCGAGATCGAATTAAGCCCGATTTGCAGAGGTAGCTGCGAATGGAAGTGCGCCGATTTTACGTTTTGGCCGTCTGACACGCCTGGCAACCATTAATCATACCCACAAGATCCAGCGTCGGGAGAGCCCCGCAAAGCTAGGCCACACATGCAAGCGTCTGGCTTCAGGACACACGGGACGCCGTTCAATGCTGGGCCCGACTCCGATCACTATGATCGCGTGCCCCAAAAAGAAATTCTGAAATACACCGTGACGAGTGGTGCGTCCGCGTGGACTGGTCAAACGCCGTCGCTCAGAAGGCAATCTTTTCAAAAATGGAAATTATGACCACAATCATTAAGGCAACGGCGGCCGGAATAATTATATCGCTATCTATTTCCGTGTTTGCGGATACTCTATGTGAAAAAAATGCAAAGACACGAAACGATTTTCTTGCCTGCACCAACGCCGACACGGAAAAAATTCTCGCTGACGCGGAGAAGCTGTATCGAGGCATCAGGAAAAACACATCGAAAGATAAGCAAATCGCCCTGGACGAAAGCTTTGAAATATGGAATAAGAAAATCTCATCGGACTGTTCATTAATTGCCTATTCGTTTAACGAATGGAGTGATCGCTATGCTCCTGATACTGGTTTCCATGTTGCAGAATGCCGTTTGAATATTGCGTCGCAGGAACTAAAATTTTACAAGTGGCTGGCTTGTCCTGAAGATATGGAAAGATCGAAGATTCCAAAGTGTGCAGCGATCAACAAACTACTTCGAAAAAATCAATAGAGAGGATGGCGAGAGCGACGCAATGTATTTGAGCGCGACCTATCCGATCAAAACGGGTTGAACGCCCCGTTCCGGCGGGGCTCAGAAAAAACGGGTCACGCAAACCGGCACCACCATTCCGGTGGGCATGACTCGGTATCCAGGTTCCGTTAGCGCCTTTTAGGCTTGAGGCTCGCCGACCACTTCATCGCCGGAAGCTCGACGATCCGATAGAACACATAGGCCGCCGGCACGGCGACCAGCATATAGCCGAACGACGGCCAGATCGACATCTGCAGCGACGAGCGGAACAGCCACGACGACAGCAGTACGAAAATCGGCAGATGGATCAAATACAGCGAGAAGCTGAAGTCACCGCAGCGCGACAGCAAGCGCGCCATCGCATGCGAGCCGGCGCGAACCAGCGCGCGCAGACCGCTCGCTTCACGCAGCGAGGCACGACGCGCATCGAGCGCCTTGTACAAACAGCAAGCGAAGCCAAGTGCCCAGACCTGGAACGCGCCGTACTGGCCGAAACGAAACGCGAAGCAGCCGGCCGCGATCAATGCCGCCGCGAGCACATAAAGCGACGCGGGCGCACGCGCATCCCGCGCGCTGCACGCTTTCGTGTCGGCGATCCACGCGCCGAGCATCCACGAGAACCAATACGACGTGAAGAACTGCAGATCGTGGCGTTCCAGAACGTATGCGGATGCGACGTTGATCGCGGCGACGAGCGCCAGCGCGGCATTCATGCCAATGCGTCGCCGCAGCGCAAATAGCAGCGGGTAGATCGCATAGAACTGCACTTCGAGCGACAGCGTCCACAACGCGCCGTTCGAGCCATACGTTTTGCCCGCCACACCCTGCAGCGACAAGAGGTTGACCAGAAACGGCTGCCAGCCGATGTCGCGAATCTTATGACTGACGGGCGGCAATTGCAGGCTCAACGAATCGAGCGCGAACGTCAGCACGAGCGCCGCGAGCAGCACCGGATAGATGCGCGCGAAGCGCCGCAGCCAGAAGTTGCCCGCATCGAGCCGATAGGCGGGATTGTCTGCGAGCCGCAGCGCGCCGCCGCGATGAATGCAGTAGCCGCTGATCACGAAGAAAAGCGGCACACCGGCCGAGCCCCACGCGATCGGAAACGTCAGATACGCGGCGACGGCGCTCAGGCTCAACGAATGTCCGACGCTCTGATGAAACGCCTGCATGCCGACCCACACGATCTGGCGGCAATGAAAATAGGCCACCAGCAGCGCGGCGAAGCCGCGCATCGCGTCGATCACGTCCTCCTTGCCCGCGCTGTCGATACGCGCATCGCTGCGCGTATGCGGCGCGGCAGGCGTTTTCTCAGGGCGCGACAGCGGAGAAAGAGGCAGGGATGAGCCAGCGGCATCCAGTGCGGGGTCGCTCATAGGCGGTCCTTATCTGAATCGGAAATGAGAAAAGATGGAGGCGGAATATGCATCTGGCTGGGCCATCTGGCCGGGCGCCTCGCGCACCCGCGACGCACCCATGCTAGAGCACCGCGGCCGCAAAAAATGAATAAAAATTTGCATTTCAGATCGATTTAAATATTAATTGTGTGACGAATTGTAATTATGCATTGGCGAATGCAACGTCGAATTATTTGTCGCTTTTGTCGTGCTAATTTGAAGCACGGATTCTCTGACCTGAGGTGAAGTCATGAACCTGCATTTACTCGCGGGCGCGGCCGTATTGCTGATCCTGGTCGCCGCCTCTGCCTACCGCGATGCCCTGCGCAACGAGCCGATCCGGCGCCATCGCATGAACCCTGGCAAGCTGCCGCCGGTCGACGAACAGGAATGACGCGATGCCGGAACCGGTTTTCAGGGCGCCGGAAAGGGCGCTCTGGCGGCCGCCCGAAAGGTAAGAGTTTCGGATTCGCTGATCATTGTCTTATGCGAGACATGTAATAATGTCCCCAATTTTCCCTGATACGGTCGAGCTATTAACTGGCCGAATTATTTGAATTAAATTCGAGAAAACGCTTGCGTGAACCTCACAGCTTTTTCTGCTAGTCTCGCGCCGGCATCGATCGGCCGCCAGGTCCGCGAACACACCAATTTCTAACCGATGTGGGAATGCCTACCATGCTGAAAGTCACCAAAGCCGTGTTTCCCGTAGCGGGCCTCGGGACACGATTCCTGCCGGCTACCAAAGCAAGTCCGAAGGAAATGCTGCCGATCGTCGACAAGCCGCTGATCCAGTACGCGGTTGAAGAAGCGATCGCCGCCGGCATCACCGAGATGATCTTCGTGACGGGCCGCAGCAAGCGCGCGATCGAAGATCACTTCGACAAGTCCTACGAGATCGAATCCGAGCTCGAAGCGCGTAACAAGCAGAAGTTGCTCGATCTCGTGCGCAGCATCAAACCGGCCAATGTCGATTGCTTTTACGTGCGCCAGGCCGAAGCGCTCGGTCTCGGCCATGCGGTGCTGTGCGCGGAAAAACTGGTGGGCGACAGCCCGTTCGCGGTGATTCTCGCCGACGACCTGCTGCATAGCACGAAGCCGGTGATGAGCCAGCTCGTCGATACGTTCAACCACTATCACAGCTCGGTGATCGGCGTCGAAACGATCGCGCGCGAGGACAGCCGCTCGTACGGCGTCGTCGACGGCCGGGAGTGGGAGGACAACGTGATCAAGTTGTCGGGCATCGTCGAGAAGCCGGCGCCCGACAAGGCGCCGTCGAACCTCGGCGTGGTGGGCCGCTATGTGCTGATGCCGACGATCTTCAAGCATATTCGCGCGCTGAAGCCGGGCGCGGGCGGGGAGTTGCAACTGACTGACGCGGTGCAGTCGCTGCTGACCGAAGAGCAGGTGCTCGCGTACCGCTACTTCGGCACCCGCTTCGATTGCGGCAGCAAGCTCGGTTATCTGAAGGCGACCGTCGAGTTCGCGCTGCGCCATCCCGAGGTGAAGGCGGAATTCGAGGCGTATCTGCAGGCGTATATGCAGAACGAAGCGTCAGAGGCCGAGCCGGCGCGATTGACGGCTCAAGCCGCGTGAAGTGACACGGCCCTGATAGAAGAACGGGCGCCGCTTGTTGCGGCGCCCGTCGTCATTTCAGCCGCTCCCCAGCGGCCTCAAGCCTGCTTCTTCACTTCGAGCCGGAACTTGTGCAGCAGCGGCTCGGTATAACCGCTCGGCTGCTGACGCCCCTCGAACACAAGCGCCTGCGCGGCTTTGAACGCGATCGTGTCGAAGCCCGGTGCCATCGGCTGGTAGAGCGGATCGCCCGCGTTCTGCGCATCGACGACCTTGGCCATGCGCTTGAACGTCTCCTCGACGAACTCGCGTTTGATCACGCCGTGATAAAGCCAGTTGGCGATGTGCTGGCTCGAAATGCGCAGCGTCGCGCGGTCCTCCATCAGGCCGACGTCGTGAATGTCCGGCACCTTCGAGCAGCCGACGCCCTGGTCGATCCAGCGCACCACGTAGCCAAGAATGCCTTGCGCGTTGTTGTCGACTTCGGCGCGGATTTCGTCGTCGCTCCATTGCGCTTTGTCGACGACCGGAATCGTCAGCAGGCCATCGAGGAGTTCGTCACGCACCTTCGCGTAGTCCGACCGTTCGAGCTCCTGCTGGACCGCCTGCACGTCGACCTGGTGGTAGTGCAGCGCGTGCAGCGTCGCGGCGGTCGGCGAAGGCACCCACGCGGTATTCGCGCCGGCCTTCGGATGCGCGATCTTCTGCTCGAGCATCGCGTGCATGAGGTCGGGCATCGCCCACATGCCCTTGCCGATCTGCGAGCGGCCGCGCAAGCCCGCGCTCAAGCCCACCAGCACGTTGCTGCGTTCGTACGACGCGATCCACGCGCTCGACTTCATGTCACCCTTGCGTATCATCGGGCCGGCTTCCATCGCCGAGTGCATCTCGTCGCCGGTGCGATCGAGGAAGCCCGTGTTGATGAAGGCGACGCGCGCCGACGCTTCGGCGATACAGGCGAGCAGGTTCACGCTGGTGCGGCGCTCCTCGTCCATGATGCCCATCTTGATCGTGTTGCGCGGCAGCTTCAGCAGGTCTTCGACGCGCGCGAACAGCTCGCTCGCAAATGCGACTTCGGCCGGACCGTGCATCTTCGGCTTCACGATATAGATCGAGCCGGTGCGCGAGTTCAGTTTGTTCTGGCGGTCGCGCAGCGCGCACAGCGTCGTGATCACCGCATCGAGAATGCCTTCCGGAATCTCGTGGCCGTCTTGCGTCAGCACGGCCGGGTTCGTCATCAGATGGCCGACGTTGCGGATGAAGAGCAGCGAGCGGCCATGCAGCTTGAGTTGCGACTTGCCGTCCGCAGCGGTGTACTCGCGGTCGGCGTTGAGCCGGCGCGTGAAGGTCTTGCCGTCCTTCGTGACCTCTTCGGTCAGCTCGCCGTTCATCAGGCCGAGCCAGTTGCGATAGAGCTGCACCTTGTCCTCGGCATCGACGGCTGCGACCGAGTCCTCGCAATCGATGATCGTGCTGACCGCCGCTTCGACGACGACGTCCTTCACATGGGCGGCGTCGGTCTTGCCGACCGGATCGTTGGCATCGATCTGGATCTCGACGTGCAAACCGTGATGCTTGACGAGCACCGCCGACGGCGCGCTCGCGTCACCCTGATAGCCGACGAACTGCGCCGGCGTGGCGAGCGCGCTCGTGCCGTTTTTGAGCGCGACGACCAGTTGGCCGTTCTCGACGCTATAGCGCGACGCATCCGCATGCGAGCCGTTCGCGAGGGGCGCGGCCTGATCGAGGAACTTGCGCGCATACGCGATCACCGCGGCGCCGCGCACCGGGTTGAAGCCTTTCTGCTTTTCCGCGCCATCGCTTTCGGGAATCGCGTCGGTCCCGTACAGCGCGTCGTACAGGCTGCCCCAGCGCGCGTTCGCGGCGTTCAGCGCGTAACGCGGGTTCGACAGCGGCACGACGAGCTGCGGGCCGGCCTGCTCGGCGATTTCGCTGTCCACGTGGTCGGTCGTGGCCTTGACGCTGGCGGGCGCGGGCACGATGTAGCCGATGCCTTCGAGAAACGCCCGGTACGCGCGCAGATCCCGCACGGGGCCGGGATTGGCCCGGTGCCAATTGTCGAGTTCGCTTTGCAGGCGGTCGCGCTCGGCGAGCAACGCACGGTTTTTGGGCGCCAGTTCGTGCACGAGGGCGTCGAATCCCGACCAGAAGGCGGCGCTGTCGATTCCGGTGCCGGGCAGGGCTTCGGTTTCGACGAACTGGTCGAGGTTGGCGGCGACCTGCAATCGGCCGCGCGGGTTCATCTGAGTCATCGACTGCTCCATCTGTTATGGGACCGGTGGGAGGGCACCGGTCCGCGTTGTGTCACTGGGATGCCTGCGCGCTCGGCGCCTCAGACACCGAGCGCGTGAATGCCGGCCTTCGCGATCTGCGCGTCCTGCTCCGACTTGACGCCCGACACGCCGACCGCGCCGACCACCTGGCCGTCGACGATCACCGGCACGCCGCCTTCGAGCGTGCCCTGCAGCGGCGCGCTGAGGAACGCGGTGCGGCCGTTGTTGATCATGTCTTCATAGACCTTGGTTTCGCGCCGGCCGAGTGCAGCGGTACGGGCTTTCTCGGTGGCGATATACGAGGTGGAGGGCGCCGCGCCGTCGAGACGCAGCACCGCGAGCGGATGACCGCCGTCGTCCGCGACCACGATCGCGACGGGCCACTTGTTCTTCTCGGCCTCCGCGCGGGCGGCATCGAGAATGCGGGTCGTCTCGGCGACGGTCAACACGGGTTTGCTCAACATAATGATTTTCCTGTCTCGGTGAGGGGAGGGTGGTTTCCTGGGCTTCTACCAGTAATGGGTGATGCGGCGCCCCGGCACGCGTGTCTCGCGGCTCTGTCGCGAGCCGCACGCCGCGCAAGGGCGCGAGGCTGATCCGAGGATTCTACTTCCAGGCGCTGCCAGGACGAAACCGCGGCGTCCCTCGTCAACTCGATGCGCAACGACGTCTGACCAGGCTATGCTGCGAGCCGACGGCGCTTTGTCCAGACCATTCATCCGGATAACAGAAATCAGACTTTGGAGGTGCGGATGTTCGCAGTACCGTGGATCGCAATTTTCCTTGCCGCCCCGGCGACGTGGTCGTCTGCTTTTCGATGGCTGGCTCTGGGACTGCTCGTTGCGGGCTATGGCGCCGCGCTTGCGAATGGGCAGCTCGATCCCGCGGCGGCGGTCGCGGTCGCCTTGCTGCTCACCGCTGCCTATGCCGTATCACCGCGCCGGAAGCCGTATGTTCAATACATCGGGCACACGCTGTTCATCGCGCTGGCCATTGCACTCAGCATGCATTGGCTACCGGGTTTTCATAATCCCCGCGTCATCGGCCCCGAACGTTTCACTGCGGATGCCGTGCCGTTCACGATGTACCTCAACCTGGATAAGCCCCTGCCAGGCTTCTGGCTGCTGTTGGTCCTGCCGTGGGTCCGGCCGCCGCACGAGTTGCTGACATCGCTGAAAGCGGGTGTTGGCGGCATGCTGATGACGACGGCCGCCTGTTTGTTGATTGCAACGCTGCTGGGACTCGTCGCATGGGAACCGAAGTGGCCTTCGGTCAGTTGGCTGTGGCTGCTGAATAACCTACTGCTCGTCACGGTTACCGAGGAAGCGTTGTTCCGCGGCTATCTGCAGGGCGGCCTCAGCCGTCTTCTCAAACAGTGGCCGAACGCAAACGCGCTCGCCATCTGTGTCGCGGCGGCGCTGTTCGGGCTCGCGCACGCCGCGGGCGGGTGGCAATGGATCATGCTTGGCAGCATTGCGGGAGTCGGATACGGATTGGCTTACCGCTTCGGCGGGCTTCAGGCTGCAGTGCTCGCGCATTTCGGCTTGAACGTGACGCACTTTTTCCTGTTCAGCTACCCAATGCTGCAGTCGACCGGACAGTCGTGAGTTGAGGTAAGCCAGTGCTGGAACCGCACACGCGGAGCGCTTTACAATCGTGTCTTCACCCAAAAGCTGCGTTCCCCTAGGAGACCTCAGGCCATGCCCACCATCAGCGAACTGTTTGTCTACCCGATCAAATCCTGCGCGGGCGTCGCGCTCAGTGAGGCGCGCCTGCTGGCGACGGGCCTCGAATACGACCGGAACTGGATGATTACCGATCCTGAAGGCGCGATGTTCACGCAGCGCGCGTATCCGCGCATGGCGTTGATCAAGGTCGAACTCGGCAAGCAGGATCTGATCGTGCGTGCGCCGGGCATGCGCGAGCTGTGCACGCCGCTCGATGCCGCGCGGCTCGCCGGGGCGCCGAGGGTCGATACGACGGTTTGGAGCGACGCGGCCTACGGTCTCGATACCGGTGAAGAAACCGCCGCGTGGTTCACGGAGTTCCTCGGTCTGCCCGCGCGCTTGCTGCGCTTCGACCCGGAGCGCGCCCGCATCGTCGATCCCAGCTATACGGACAGCACCGGCGGCGCCACGACGTTCTTTGCCGATGCCTTCCCGCTGCTGGTGGCGGGCCAGGCCTCGCTCGACGATTTGAACGCCCGCCTGAACGGCAAGGGCGCGCCGTCGATCATGATCGATCGCTTTCGGCCCAACATCGTGCTCGCCGGTCTCGATGCGTATGAAGAGGACTATGTCGAGACGCTCGCTGTCGACGCGAATGCGGACGCGAGCGAGCGCGTCGAGCTGCGTCTCGTCAAGCTGTGCTCGCGCTGCCCGATACCGACCATCGATCAGGCACGCGGCGCGCCCGATCCTGCCTGGCCTAATGAACCGACCGACACGATGCTCGGCTATCGCGTCAGCGAACGCATGGGCGGCGCGGTCACGTTCGGCAATAACGCGCTGGTCGCGAGTGGGGCGGGAGCGTGGCTGCGGGTCGGGCAGCAGATCGACGCGGAGTTGGGGTTCGGCGACTAAGCATGTCAGGCTGCCCGCGCAACGGCTGGCGCGGGCAGCGTATCACCATCTGGAGCGCCGCGACGTTCGTGTTCCCAGCAAGGCGCTTCGGCACTCTCGCCAACCGCACTGCCCACCAGAATCACCGCCGGACTGCCGAAGCCCGCACCGAGCGCATCGGCAGCGAGCCGATCGAGCCGCGTCAACAGGCGCCGCTCGTCGCTGCCGCCCGCCCATTGCACGACCGCGGCCGGCGTATCGGACGGCAGGTGCGCGAGCAACGACGTGGCAATGCTGTCGATGCGGCGCATTCCCATATAGATCGCGAGCGTCGTGCGCGTCGCGGCGAGCGCGGCCCAGTCCGGCTCGCCGTGATCCTCCGTGTGCGCCGTGACGAAGCTCACGCCGTGGCAATGCCGCCTATGCGTGAGCGACATGCCGAGCCCCGCCGCCGCCGCGAAGCCCGACGAGATGCCGTTGACGATATCGACCGCGAGGCCCGCATCGCGCAGCATCGCCAGTTCCTCGCCTGCGCGGCCGAATAGCAGCGCCTCGCCGCCCTTGACGCGCACCACGTGAAGTCCCTTTAGCGCGTAGCGCCGCATCAGCCGCTCGATGAACGCCTGTGGCGTCGAGCGGCAGCCGCCGCGTTTGCCGACGCGAATCACGCGCGCCTGAGGTGCGAGCGTGACGATTTCGGGATTTGCGAGGTCGTCGAGCAGCACGACGTCGGCGGCGGCGAGTGCCTTGACGGCCTTCAGCGTCAGCAGATCGAGGTCGCCCGGGCCTGCGCTCAACAGCGTGACCTTGCCGGTGGTGGTGGTGTTCATGTGCGTGTCCTTGTGCTATCCGTTTCTCGCGGCTCGAAACGAAAACGGCGTCCGCTCGTGGTGCTCACGGGGGGACGCCGTTGTCCGTTGCATTGCCTGTTGATGCGTGTTGACGCGCCGACTGTTCTCATCGCAACGACGTTGCCGCGATGAAGTCGTGCATGCTCAATGCAAAGACCGCGCCATCGTTCGAATGAAGATGCGCAAGTCATTGCCGCGCCGTGCGATTCGCGCGCAAAACGCGGGATCGAGCGCGTCTGCGCAAGCGCCGGTTTCGCACGCCCGCAGTGCTGCGTCGCACCATCCTTGTGCCTTGCCGCATCAAAACGCGTCGCGCACGGTGGTGGCTCCGAGGCCGCGCGAGAGGCCGCAAAGTCCCACCACCCGGCGCTTTGCAGCGCATTGCTTTCAATTGGCACAGCCTTTGCAATAAGCGTTGCCATCGGACCAACGTCGGTCCGTCGCGCATGCAACACAACGGCACGCGCCACGCAGCACCGAACAGGACAACGGCGTCCCCCGGACTCAGCCCTCGGCTGGGTTCGCGGGACGCCGTTTTTATTTCCGCAATCGCTTTCGCCAGACACCAGAGGACAGTGCGCTCATGAAAATCATCGTTATCGGTCACGGGATGGTCGGCCACAAACTGGTCGAGAGCCTCGCGCAACAGGCTGCGGACGATCTCGACATTACGGTGCTGTGCGAAGAATCGCGACCGGCCTACGATCGCGTGCATCTGTCCGAGTTCTTCGCGGGCAAGACCGCCGACGATCTCTCGCTCGTCGAGCCCGGCTTCTTCGAGCGTCACGGCGTGCAACTGAAGCTGAACGCGCGGGCGGTGACGGTCGATCGCGATGCACGCACGGTGACGGTCTCGAACGGCGAAACGCTCTCGTACGACCGCCTCGTGTTCGCGACCGGCTCCTATCCGTTCGTGCCGCCGGTGCCCGGTCGTGAGCGCGGCGATTGCTTCGTCTACCGAACCATCGACGATCTCGAAGCGATGCGCGAATGCGGCGCGCGCTCGAAAACGGGCACGGTCGTCGGTGGCGGCCTGCTCGGGCTCGAATGCGCGAAGGCGCTGCGCGACATGGGGCTGCAAACGCACGTGGTCGAATTCGCGCCGCGCCTGATGGCGGTGCAGGTCGACGACGGTGGCGGCCGCGTGTTGCGCAGCCGGATCGAGGAGCTTGGCGTCACGGTGCACACGCAGAAGAACACGACGGCGATCGTCGACGGCGATGCAGGCACGCACCGCATGCAGTTCGCCGACGGCAGCCATCTCGACACCGACATGATCGTGTTCTCCGCGGGCATCCGTCCACGCGACGAACTTGCGCGCGCGTGCGGCCTCGAACTCGGCGCACGCGGCGGCATCGTGATCGACGACGCCTGCCGAACCAGCGACCCGCACATCTACGCGATCGGCGAATGCGCGCTGTGGCATGGTCAACTGTTCGGGCTGGTGGCGCCCGGCTACGAGATGGCGCGCGTGGTCGCCAGGCAATTGCTCGGCGACACGGCTGAATTCGCGGGCGCCGACATGAGCACCAAGCTGAAGCTGATGGGCGTCGACGTCGCGAGCATCGGCGACGCGCACGGCAATACGCCCGGCGCCCGGACCTATCAGTTCAGCGACGAACGCAAGCAGATCTACAAGAAGCTCGTCGTCTCCGACTGCGGCAAGTATCTGCTCGGCGGCGTGATGGTCGGCGACGCGAGCGAATACGGCACGCTGCTGCAGATGATGCTGAACCGCATCGAGTTGCCCGAGTCTCCCGAATTCCTGATCCTGCCGCAAGCGGACGGTCAAACCAAGCCGGCGCTCGGCGTCGAGGCGTTGCCCGCGGCCGCGCAGATCTGTTCGTGCAACAACGTGTCGAAGGGCGCGCTGTGCGCAGCGGTCTGCGCGGGCGCGACCGACATCGGCGCGTTGAAGAGCGCGACGAGTGCGGGCACCTCGTGCGGCGGCTGCGTGCCGCTCGTCACGCAGGTGATGAAGGCCGAGATGAAAAAGCAGGGCCTCGCGGTGAACAATCACGTCTGCGAGCATTTCCCGTATTCGCGCCAGGAGCTGTATCACCTCGTGCGCGTCGAGGGGCTGCGCAGTTTCGGCGCGCTGCTCGCGAAGCATGGCCGCGGCCTCGGTTGCGATATCTGCAAGCCCGCGGTTGCGAGCATTCTGGCGTCGTGCTGGAACGAATTCGTGCTGAAGAAGGAGCACGCGTCACTGCAGGACACCAACGACTACTACCTCGCGAACATCCAGCGCGACGGCACCTATTCGGTCGTGCCGCGCATGGCGGGCGGCGAAGTGACGCCCGACGGCCTGATCGCGGTCGCACAGGTCGCGAAGAAATACGGCCTCTATACGAAGATCACCGGCGGTCAGCGCATCGATCTGTTCGGCGCGCGCGTCGAACAATTGCCGTTGATCTGGGAGGAGCTGATCGCGGCCGGCTTCGAGTCGGGCCATGCGTACGGCAAATCGCTGCGCACCGTGAAGTCGTGCGTCGGTTCGACGTGGTGCCGCTATGGCGTCGGCGATTCGGTCGGCCTCGCGGTCGAACTCGAGAATCGCTACAAGGGCCTGCGCACACCGCACAAAATCAAATTCGGCGTGTCGGGCTGCACCCGCGAATGCGCGGAAGCGCAGGGCAAGGACGTTGGCGTGATCGCTACCGAGAAGGGCTGGAACCTGTACGTGTGCGGCAACGGCGGCATGAAGCCGCGTCACGCGGAACTGCTCGCGGCGGACCTCGATAAGGCGACCCTCGTGCGCTATATCGACCGCTTCCTGATGTTCTACGTGCGCACCGCCGACAGGCTGCAACGCACCAGCGTGTGGCGCGACAACCTCGAAGGCGGGCTCGACTATCTGATCGACGTGATCGTCAACGACCGCCTTGGCGTCGCCGCGGAACTCGAAGCGGAGCTGCAGCACGTGGTCGACACGTACGAATGCGAATGGAAGAAGGCCGTGACCGACCCGGAAACACGCAAGCGCTTCCGCCATTTCGTCAACAGCAGCGAGTCCGATAGCAACGTCGCGTTCGTCGAGGAGCGCGGACAGATCCGGCCGGCAACGCCCGACGAGCGAAAGTTGCGGCGCGTCACGATTCCCGTTGTCGCCGAGACGGTTTGATCTCATTCGATTCCCGCTTAACTCAAAGGAGCCCGGTCATGAAGAACGAACACTTGCCCCGCGCCTGGACTGCGGTCTGCGCGCTCGACGACATCGTGCCGAACACCGGCGTCTGCGCGCTTGTCAACGGCGAACAGGTGGCCGTCTTTCACGTGGAGGGCGGCGAAGGGGAGCCGCATTTCGCGCCCGCGGTCTATGCGCTCGAAAACTTCGATCCGGGCTCGCAAGCGGCGGTGCTCTCGCGCGGGCTGGTCGGCAGTCTCGGCGAACGTGTCGTGGTGGCTTCGCCGATCTACAAGCATCACTTCGACCTGCGCACGGGCGAATGCCTCGAAACGCCGTCGTATTCGGTCAGTGCGTTCGCCACGCGCGTCGAAAACGGCCAGGTGTGGGTCGCGGTTTGACGTAACGGCCTCGCTTCATCGATCCGCGCTTCATCGTTCCGCCTCCTAACCAGATCATTCGCGCATGTCTGCAACCAGCGTAAAAAGCGTGTGTCCTTATTGCGGCGTCGGCTGCGGCATCGTGTTGCACGTCGAGGACGGCCAGGTCGTGAAGATCGCCGGCGACAAGGAGCATCCGGCCAATTTCGGCAGGCTTTGCACGAAGGGGCAGTCCGCCCACGTCGCGCTGCGCAGGTCGGGCCGCCTCGAAGGCGCGTTCGTGCGTCATGCGCGCGACGAAGACCCGGTGCCGCTGCCGATGGCGCAAGCGTTGAGCAACACCGCTGCGCGCCTGCGGCATCTGCTCGACGAGCACGGTCCCGACGCGCTGTCGTTTTATGTCTCGGGGCAGATGTCGCTCGAAGCGCAGTACCTGGTCAACAAGCTCGCGAAGGGTTTTATCGGCACGAACAATATCGAAGCGAACTCACGGTTGTGCATGGCGAGCGCGGCGAGCGGCTACAAGCTGTCGCTCGGCGCGGACGGCCCGCCCGGCTCGTACGAAGACTTCGATCACGCGGACCTGTTTTTCGTCAGCGGCGCGAATATGGCCGACTGTCATCCAGTTCTGTTCCTGCGCATGATGGATCGCGTAAAAGCGGGCGCGAAGCTGATCGTCGTCGATCCGCGCCGCAACACGACCGCCGAGAAAGCCGACCTGTTCCTGCAGATCAAGCCCGGCACCGATCTCGCGCTGCTGAACGGCCTGCTGCATCTGCTGCATGAAAACGGCGCCACGGACGCCGCATTCATCGCCGAACACACCGAAGGCTGGGACGCGATGCCCGCGTTCCTCGCGCAGTACACGCCGCAGAACGTCGCGCGCATCACGGGCCTCGCCGCCGACGACATCCGCCGCGCCGCGCAAATGATCGCGTCGGCCAAAGACTGGATGAGTTGCTGGACGATGGGACTGAACCAGAGCACGCACGGCACGTGGCATACGAATGCGCTGTGCAATCTGCATCTGGCGACGGGCCGCATTTGCCGGCGCGGCAGCGGACCGTTCTCGCTGACCGGCCAGCCGAACGCGATGGGCGGCCGGGAAATGGGCTACATGGGCCCCGGGCTGCCGGGGCAGCGTTCGGCGCTGGTCGCCGAAGACCGCGCGTTTGTCGAAGAGCTGTGGGGCATCGCCCCGGGAACGCTGAAAGCAGATGCGGGCAACGGCACGATCGATCTGTTCGGGCGCATGGCCGCGGGCGACATCAAGGCGTGCTGGATCATCTGCACCAATCCGGTTGCGACGGTCCCGAACCGGCAGGCCGCGATCGCCGGTTTGCGGGCAGCCGACCTCGTGATCGCGCAGGACGCGTTTCTCGACACCGAGACGAACCGTTACGCCGACGTCCTGTTGCCCGGTGCGCTGTGGGCGGAAGCCGAAGGCGTGATGGTCAACTCGGAGCGCAATCTGACGCTGATGCAGCAAGCGGTCGAGCCACCCGGCGCGGCCTTGCCCGACTGGCAGATCATCGCCCGCATCGCGTGCGAGATGGGTTATGCCGACGCGTTCAGCTATGCGAGCGCCGACGAAGTGTTCGCCGAACTCACGCGTGCGGCGAATCCGGCGACGGGCTACGACCTGCGCGGCGCGAGCCATCGCCGACTGAAGGACACGCCGTTGCAATGGCCAGTCGCGTCAGCCGATTCGTCCGACCGCAATCCGGTTCGCTACCTCAATGACGGCGTGAGTCAGACGCTTCGAGAAGCTGACGATGGCAGCCGGGCGCGCCTCGCTTTTCCGACCGCCAGCGGCAAGGCGAAATTCTTCGCGCGCGCGTATGCGCCGGCGGCCGAGTTGCCTGATCGCGAATTCCCGATCGTACTGAACACGGGCCGCGTGCAGCATCAATGGCACACCATGACCAAGACCGGCAAGGTCGCGATGCTGAACAAGCTGAACCCCGGACCGTTCGTCGAGGTTCACCCGGACGATGCGGCCAGGCTCGGCATTCGTGCGAAAGACGCGGTCGAGATCCGTTCGCGGCGCGGTCGCGCGATCCTGCCCGCCGTCGTCACCGAGCGCGTGAGCGCGGGCCAGTGCTTCGCGCCGATGCACTGGAACGACGTGTTCGGCGACGACCTGTGCATCAACGCGGTGACCAACGACGCGGTCGATCAGGTTTCGCTGCAGCCCGAACTGAAAGCCTGCGCGGTCGCGCTGAGTCCGGTCAGAACCGATCGGGTCGCAGACACGCCCGATGAACACGACGCGCTCTCTCCCCCTGCCGACGCAGCGGCATTCACGCCCAGCGTCAAGGATCAAGCCATGCCTCGTATCGAAGCCCTCACGAGTTTGCTGCAATTGCCGCCGGAGCCTGTGATCGCCCCCTCGCTCAGCGAGGCTGAGCGCGCGTATCTGGCGGGCTTCGTCAATGGCCTGCGTTCTGCGGAAACTCAAGGCATCGACAGTGTGCCGGTGCTGCCGCACAGCGCGCCGTTCGATGCGGCGAAGCGGCTCTTTGTCGATGGTTTGCTCGCCGGGCTGTATAGCCGCAGCCCGACAGCGCTCCCGCGGCCCGCCACTGCAATGCTGAACGCGGCGCAAGCGGAAGCATCACGCGAATCCGGTGTGCGCATCGTGCGCGCACGGCCCAAGGTCACGCTGTTGTGGGCCTCGCAAACCGGCAACACCGAATCGCTGATGGAGCGGTACGCGACGCGTCTGATGGAATCGGGCTTCGAGATCCGCACCGCGTGCATGGCCGACTTTCCGTTCGCGACGCTCGCCAAAGCGCAATACCTGCTGCTGATGACGAGTACGTTCGGCGACGGCGATGCGCCCGACAATGCGCAGGATTTCTGGACGCAACTGAACGCCGATACGGCGCCGCGCCTGGACGGCGTGCGCTTCGCGGTGCTTGCGCTCGGCGATCGCAACTACGATCAGTTCTGCGGTCACGGTCGCCGTCTCGACGAGCGGCTCGCCGCGCAAGGGGCGCTGCGCCTGACCGAGCGTGTCGATTGCGATAGCGACTATCAACAGAGTGCCGACGCCTGGCTCGAACGCGTGATCGTGTGCATCAAGGAGGCGGACGTCGCGCTGCATGCGGTGCCCCCGGGCGGCATGATCAACGCGGTCGTGGGCGCTGTGCCGACCAAGGCGCGGCCGGCCGCGTCGCGCGTCGTCGGCAATCTGCGCCTGAACCGGCAGGGCACCGCGAAGGATACGCGCTACGTATCGCTGCAAACCGGCGACACGAACCTCGAATACGAAGCGGGCGATGCGCTCGGCGTGTGGCCCAGCAACTGCCCCGAACTCGTCGACGAGCTGCTCACGCTGACTGGTCTGCACGCCGAGGCGCCGGTGCACGTGGCAGGTCTCGGGGAGATGCGGCTCGCCGATGCGCTCGGCAAGCACTACGAAATCGCGAGGCCGAGCGCCGAAGCGCTCGCGTTCGTTGCCGCGCGTAGCAAAAACAGCGTGCTGCGCGATCTCCTTGCGCCCGAACGCAAGGCCGATCTGAAGCAATGGCTGTGGGGACAGCAGCTCGCCGATGTATTGCACGAATTCCCGGTGAGCCTGACGGCCGCCGAACTGACCGGCATGCTCAAGCGCTTGCAGCCGCGTCTGTATTCGATCGCATCGAGCCCCAAGGCACATCCGGGCGAAGTGCATCTGACGGTATCCGCGGTGCGTTACAGCAACGGACGGCGGCATCGCAAGGGCGTGTCGTCGACGTTTCTCGCCGATCGCGCGGCCGACGCCGACGTGCCGGTGTTCGTGCAGAAGTCGGCGCACTTTCGTCCTCCTCATCAATCGGACGCGCCGATGATCATGGTCGGACCAGGCACGGGCATCGCACCGTTTCGCGGCTTTCTGCACGAACGGCAGGCGCGTGGCGAGCGCGGACGTAACTGGCTGTTCTTCGGCGAACAGCACGCCGCGACCGATTTCTACTATCGCGACGAACTCGAAGCAATGCGCGCGAGCGGTCTGCTGACCCGGCTCGACGTCGCGTTCTCACGCGACCAGGCCGACAAGATTTACGTGCAGGACCGCATGCGCGAACACGGTGCGCAATTGTGGGCATGGCTCGAAGACGGTGCGCATTTCTATGTGTGCGGCGACGCGAACCGGATGGCTCGCGACGTCGATGCGGCACTGAAGGATGTGGTCGCGACACACGGCGGCATGAGTGAAGAGAAAGCACACGAGTACGTCAGTCGTCTGACGCGCGAAAAGCGCTATGCACGCGACGTGTATTGAGCCCGCGGCTCATGCGAACCGGAAGCTGCGAGATGAAAGGCGAAATGGCATGACGCTTGCATGTTGATTCCCGGTGAAAAGATTCTGGTCGACATGCCAGTGCAAAAGCTCAGTAACGCTACAACCGGATTACCAGGCAACTTGTTTAGTGAGGATATCTGATGAAAAACGTGATGCACTCTCTCCGAAGCGGTGACTGGCGCGCTCTCGTCGCCTGCTTCCTGTATTTCGACACGGGCTTCACCGTCTGGGTGCTGTACGGACCGCTCGCGCCGTTCATCAGCAAGAGCATTTCGATGACGCCCGCGCAGCAGGGTCTGCTCGTCGCGGTGCCGGTGTTGTCCGCGGCGATTCTGCGTGTGACGCTCGGCAATCTGTATCAGTCGGCGCACGGCAAACGCATCGCGTTGATGGGCGTGCTGCTCTCGGCGGTGCCGACGATCGTGCTGCCGCTGCTGCAAGCGGTGCCGTCGTATGAAATGCTGCTGGTGCTCGGCGTGTTTCTCGGCGTGGGCGGCGCCAGCTTCGCGGTCGCGCTGCCGATGGCCGGCAGCAACTATCCGCCGAAAGTGCAGGGGCTGGTGTTGGGTCTGGCCGCGGCCGGCAATATCGGCGCGGTGCTCGACGGCTTTCTGTTCCCGCAACTGGCGACGCGCTACGGCTGGCAACTCGCGGCCGGCGGCGCCTTGCCGCTGCTCGCGATCGCCGCGATCACGCTGTACTTCTGGGCCAACGACGCGGGCGTCAAAACCGGCAGCGTGCTGCGCGCCTTCGGCAGCTTCGTGACCACCTTCGCGGGATTGATCGTGCTCGTGCTGCTCGTCGAAGCGGGGCTGTTCGGCGCGGGCAAGACCGGCGTGCTGCTGTTGCCGGTGGTCGGCGCGCTGCTCGCGATCGCGGTGCTGCCTCAGCGCTACCGCTCGGTGCTCGCCGAGCGCGATACGTGGGTCATCATGCTCGTCTATAGCATCACGTTCGGCGGTTTCGTCGGCATGTCCTCGTACGTGTCGCTGCTGCTTACCAATCTGTATCAGCTGTCGAAGATCGACGCGGGTCTGTTCATGGCGCTGCTCGCCGCGACTGGCGCGATGGTGCGTCCGCTCGGCGGGCTGGTTGCCGACCGCGTGTCGGGCGTACGCGCGCTGACCGTGCTGCTCGCGGTCATCGCGATCTGCGATTTCCTGTTCGCCTCGGCAATGCCATCGTTCGCGGCGGGCATCGCGCTGCTGCTTTGCATGTACGTCGCGTTCGGTCTCGGCAATGGCGCGACGTTCCAGCTCGTGCCGCATCGCTGGGCTGGGCGCACCGGGCTGATGTCGGGCATCGTCGGCGCGGCGGGTGGCATCGGCGGCTTCTATCTGCCGGTCGTAATGGGCATCGCGAAGGAGAGCACCGGCAGTTACCAGATGGGCTTTGCGACGTTCGGCACGTTGTCCGCCTGCGCGTTTCTCGCGATCGTCGCGCTGCGCCGGCCGTGGATGGCGTGGTCGATGCAACGCGGCGTCATGCCTGCGCATGCAACGGAGTGAGGCAGGGCGTGCGGCGTTCGGTCGTTGCGGCGTCGCACGCATCAGCAATGGGATCAGGGGCTGCTGAGGCTGAAGACGATGGTCGAAGCACGACGGGCGGTGGCGGCGGTCGCAGATTTTACAGGTCCGCAGCAGTGCGCCTGGGTGGACCGGCCGATCGTGCAAAGCAGCGCGATACAACGCAAAGGGGCCAGAAACTGGCCCCGGAACCGCTGCACAAAGAGAGAAGAACCGCAGGAATAAAAGCCGGCGCGCACCTAGTCGGCGATGCGTTTGTCGGCTAGCGCGTTCTGGCAGTCGGCCAGAACCTGCCTGACGAGCCGCGCTTGCGGGTCGAGTTCGTCGGTGTCGAGAATTTCTTCGACCGCGTCGCGCGCCCAGTCGGTGTCGACGAACCGCGCATGGCGCCGCGCGATCTCGACCGCGGTGGCCGACAGCCTGGCGATACACAGCCAGTCGGCCTCCCGCGCGCGGCGGTCGAGCCACTTATGCGCGGCCTGCACGTGAAACGCCGCGTCGGGCCAGTCTTCGTTCAGGTAATAAGCGCCGAGGCTTCCGCATGTGAGCCAGCACAACAGCTCCAGACGGTCACGGGGACTCAGATGTTGGCGTACATCACTCATGGCGACGCTCGCTGCAGTAAATGGCTTCCCGGTGAGGCCGGCGGGCGCCGTCCTCCGCTTTCTATCAACATTAGCATGCGGAATTCCCGGGCGGCAATTCCTGTGCAACCCTGGCGCGCAACGCGGCCACAGGTGGGCTCGCGCGGCGCATCGGCAGGGGGTGCGGGCGCGCCGAACGACTCGCGGACGGTCTGCGGGAGCGATTTCAGCGCTCGCCGCGCGTCGCCACGATGAAAAGCCGCGGAAACGGCAGCAGCACCGTGCCGTCGGGGAGCGCCGGGTAGGCTTTGGCGATTTCGTCGCGATAGAGTTGCAGGAACGCGTCGCGCTCGGCCGGGCCGCGGTCGGCCGGGCCGCGCTCGGCGTTGTCGAGCGCGGCGAGAAACGGCCGCAGCGCGCTGCCCTTGAACCATTCGACCACTGCGTCGGCGCCCGCGAGCGGGTGGTGGTACACAGTGCGCCACACATCGACACGCGCGCACAGCGGTTCGAGCAGTGCGTAGTACCAGCTCGCGTCGTGGCGAATCGCGCGGCCGACGCCCTTCAGCTTTGGCGCCCACGGCCCGTCGGCGGCGATTTCGCGCAGCAGGCGGTGCGCGGGCTCGTCGAGATTGTCGGGCATCTGCACGGCGAGGCTGCCGCCCGCGGCCAGTTTTGCGACCAGGGCGGGGAACAGCCGCTCGTGGTCCGGCACCCATTGCAGCACCGCGTTCGCGAGGATCACGTCGTAGGGACCGCGCGCGTCCCACGTCGAGATGTCGCCGATGTCGAAGCGCAATTGCGGCAGACGCTCGCGGGCCGCCGCGATCATGTCGGCCGAGCTGTCGATGCCGCTGACCTGCGCGCCCGGCAGCCGCCCGGCCAGCACCTCGGTGGAATTACCGGGCCCGCAGCCGATGTCGACCGCGAGCCGCGCGCCGTCCATCGGCACCGCAGCGAGCAGATCGCGCACCGGGCGCGTGCGCTCGTTCTCGAACAGCATGTACTGCTTCGCGTGCCAGTCGCGATGCTCGCTGGTGGTCTTCCCGGTCATTGCTCGCTCCTCGGTGGGGTTCGGTGAGGGCATTCTCGGCCGCTCGCGGGGCAGAGTAAAATGAATTTATGATTCCGATTGCTTCATTTTTCTAATGAAAATCGACACCCTCGGCGTGCAGGCTTTCGTCGCGATTGCCGATCGCGGCAGCTTCCAGGCCGCGGCCGATTCGCTGCACGTGACGCAAACGGCGATCACGCAGCGGCTGCGCAAGCTCGAAACCTATCTTGGCGTCACGCTGATCGAGCGCACCACGCGCTCGATGGCGCTCACGGAAATCGGCCGCAATTTTCTGCCGCAGGCGCGCCGGCTGCTCGGCGAACTCGCCGATGCGCTGGCCGAGATTCGCGAAACGGGGATCGCGCGGCGCGGTGACGTGTCGATCGCGTGCGTGCCGACTGTCGGCGTTCAGTACCTGCCGCGCATCCTGCAGGCCTATTCGGCGCGCTATCCGCATAACCGCATCAAGATTCTCGATCATGCGTCGTCGGCGGTGGAGGAGGCGGTGCTGCGCCGGGAGGTCGAGTTCGGCATCAATATCGCGCGCGAGCATCATCCTGATCTCGCGGCCGTGCCGCTCACCAAAGACCGCTACGTGCTGATCTGCCACGAGGATCATCCGCTCGCGAAGCGCCGGCGCATCGCGTGGCGGCAGTTGCAGGCGTTTCCGCTGATTTTCGCCGGCGAGGTCAGCGGCAATCGGGCACTGCTCGACGTCGCGCTGGAATCGAGCGAGCTCGCGCTGCGTTCGTTCTACGAGGTGCAGCGCAGTTCGACCGCGCTTGGGCTCGTCGCGCAACGCGTCGGCGCGGCCGTGGTGCCCGCGCTCGCGTTGCAGAAGGGCGCATATCCGAACGTGCGTACCGTCGAGCTCACGCAACCTGCCGTGTCCCGCACGCTGGTGCTCGTGGCGCGCAAGACCGCCCAGTTCTCGCCGGCCGCGCAGGCGCTGTACGACATGATCCGCGAGCAGGCGACGCTGAAAACCGCATGACAATCCGCGATGCGCATGCCAAACGGGCGCACTCCGGCGCTCCAGTAACGCGCGAAGCAATTACATAGCGGGAGCCGATGGAACAGTGGCGATGGGCCTAGTAGCGGGTGTCAGTCAGTCGCAACAAGGCCAACGTGTGCAACAGCGAGTGACCGGCTGGTGTGAGTCTTGGCAGCGAAGCGCCGCTTGCGGTTTTTTCGAGCGCGACCAGGTGCTGGTCCATCAGTGCCATCAATTCACTGCGGTCGAGGCGACTGTGCTCAGGCTCGGTTTCGACGAGGAGCAGTGTCGCGAATTCATGCGGGCTCAGCATGGCTGTCTCCTTGTTGTGTGTTGCTGGTGCACTGGACTTTAAACCGCTGGGACCGGCTTGATAAGTCTGACGAACCGTTCGTATGGCAACACTTTCGTACAGCCGTCGCTAACGCGGGAGTGCGCAGCGCGTGCGGTCCGCTTGTTGCTTCATCGAACATATACAGTTTCGGCGGAGGATTCCATGGACCCATCAACGCCAGATGACCAAAAGCCCCTCAATCCCGGTGATGAAGGGCCGGCCGACGCGCCTGGCGTCGGCGAGGACCTCTGTCCGGCCTGCCTTGGAGCGGGCTCGGTCGGGGGTGTAGCGTGCGCCCTGTGCGGCGGCACGGGCAAGGTGCTGCAGGGGATAGGCGGTGGCTGAGGTTAGGGAGAATGCGTCGGAATTCCTCGACGCGCCGCGGAGCATCCAGGTGATTGAAAAAACTGCACAGTGCCGTGGGGGCCAGAGCGGGGCCGCTCGCTGGGCATCTTGAGGAGTCGCAGCAGCGTGCTGCGGCGCGCTGCCGCGCGGGCAATGGCCGCGCAATCGGTGCGGGAGGCGGGGCGGCCGAGCGCCGCCTGCGCTGTTGCCGCAGCAGCAAGAGCGGGTCCGCCTCGGCGTTCACCCCGAGAAGGCGCTCGCGCAAGCGTCAGAATCAGTAGCCGCCGCCACTGCTGCTACCGCTGCTACTGCCGCTGCCGCTGCCCGACGAACTCATGTCGCCGGTGGATTGACAGGCGGTCAGCGAGAGCGATGCGAACCCCAGCGCGAGGATCACGAATGTGGTCGATACCAGTCTTGACAGTCTCATGTTCAACTCTCCTATGGACGGACCACGCGGCGCCGCGCGCACGCCATGCTAGTGGGCGGATGCCGCGGCCCTTACGGTGATGTCGCTACGGTAAACGATTGGGACGTGCGAAATATTCCCCGACATCGTTCTCTCATTGCAGGCGGTAGCGTTTCGGAAATGAATCGGCTGAGTGATGCAACGGCCAGCACCCGCTACAGACAATCACCCGGTAGCGAAGCAATCGCATACGGACCAGCAATTCGCATACCTTCATAATCCGCGACTGCGAAGGAGCGAAGATCCGGTCCGGTTTGGGCGACGACAATCCGGCCGAATCCGGCAAGAACATGCACGCACAGTGATGTCTTTCATATATCCCAGGTACAGGTGCTACCCTTCTTAATGAATCGGGACTAATCCGGTACCCATTCGACGTCGACGGATAGGTGGGGCACAGTCATGTTGCGGATGAGCAAGCTGGCCGATTACGCCACCGTGATCGTGATCACGATGGCACGCAGTCCGGACGCCGTGAAGAGTGCCGGCAGCCTCGCCGAGACCACCGGCATCCCGGCGCCGACCGTGTCGAAGCTGATGAAGACGCTCGTCCGCGGTGGCGTGCTCGTGTCGGTGCGAGGGGTGAGCGGTGGCTATCAGCTCGCGCTGCCGCCGCAGCAAATCACGCTGTCCGACGTCATCTCCGTCATCGACGGGCCGTTCGGGATGACCGAGTGCAGCGCGTTGCCGGGGCTGTGCACCCAGGAGGCGGTTTGCAGCGCTCGTGCGAACTGGCAGAAGGTCGACCGGCTGATACTGGAAGCGCTCCGCCAGGTGTCGCTCGCCGATATGGCAGGCTCGACACTGAGGAAGGCCGACATCAGCGCAATTCACGCGCGCGGCGGGTTGCCGCTGGATCATGCGGGAATCGACCGCACACAGGTGATTTCGTTCTCGCCACGCAAGCCTGCCATGACGCCGCAGAAACGTTGAAGGAGGTCATGCATGAGTTCGACCGCGTCAAGCATCGACGATCTGATCCGGCGCGGCTACCCGCATGGATTCGTGACGAACGTGCTGTCCGATACCTTGCCACGCGGTGTGTCCGAGGATGTAATCCGGCTGATTTCGGAAAGGAAGAAGGAACCCGAGTTCATGCTCGAATGGCGCCTCGCTTCGTACCGGCACTGGCTGACGATGACCGAGCCGAACTGGGCCACGGTCGCGCACCCGCCGATCGACTATCAGGACATCGCGTATTACTCGGCGCCTATCGCCCCGGAGAATCGTCCGAAGAGCCTGGAGGAGGTCGATCCGGAGTTGCTGCGCACGTACGAAAAACTTGGCGTACCGTTGAAGGAGCGTGAGGTTCTGGCGGGCGTCGCGGTGGATGCCGTATTCGACAGTGTGTCGGTCGCGACGACCTTTCGCGAAAAGCTTGGCGCGCTCGGCATCGTGTTCTGTTCATTTTCCGACGCGGTGCAAACGCATCCTGAACTCGTGCAGCGTTACCTCGGCTCGGTGGTGCCACCTACCGACAACTTTTTCGCCGCACTGAATTCCGCGGTGTTCAGCGACGGGTCGTTTTGCTATATCCCGCCGGGCGTGCGCTGTCCAATCGAGCTCTCCACCTATTTCCGGATCAACGCCCGCAACACGGGGCAATTCGAGCGCACGCTGATCATCGCGGATAAAGGGGCATACGTCAGCTACCTGGAGGGCTGTACTGCGCCGATGCGTGACGAGAACCAGTTGCATGCAGCGGTGGTGGAACTGGTTGCGCTGGAAGGTGCGCAAATCCGCTACTCGACGGTGCAGAACTGGTATCCGGGCGATGCACAGGGGCGCGGCGGGATCTACAACTTCGTGACGAAGCGCGGCGACTGTCGCGAAGCGAACTCCAGGATTTCGTGGACCCAGGTCGAAACAGGCTCGGCCATTACGTGGAAATACCCGAGCGTGATCCTGCAGGGCGACAATTCGGTCGGCGAATTCTATTCGGTGGCGCTCACCAGCAACTATCAGCAGGCCGACACCGGCACGAAGATGACGCATCTCGGCCGCAACACGCGTAGCACCATCCTGTCGAAAGGCATTTCCGCGGGTCACGGCAGCAACGCCTATCGCGGGCTCGTGAAGGTCGCCCGCCGCGCGGAAGACGCCCGTAACTACACGCAGTGCGATTCGCTGCTGCTTGGCGACAGATGCAGCGCGCTCACGTTTCCGTACATCGAGGTGAAGAATCCGACTGCAAAGGTGGAACACGAGGCATCAACGTCGCGCATCGGCGAGGAGCAGCTCTTTTACTGCCGGCAGCGCGGCCTGTCGGAGGAGGACGCGGTGTCGATGATCGTCAATGGCTTTTGCAATGAAGTGTTCAAGGAACTGCCCATGGAATTCGCGGTGGAAGCACAGAAGCTGCTCGGCGTGAGTCTGGAAGGCAGCATAGGCTGACGGGACGACGACCATGCTTGAAATCAGCAACCTGAGCGTTGAAGTGGACGGCAAGGCGATTCTGCGCGGTGTCGATCTGCGCGTGAAAGCGGGCGAGGTGCACGCGATCATGGGCCCGAACGGTTCGGGCAAGAGCACGCTTGCGCACGTGCTGGCCGGGCACCCACATTACCGCGTGACGGGCGGCAGCGTGCGGTACGCGGGCCGTGACCTGCTCGCGATGGCGCCGGAGGAGCGGGCACGGGAAGGGCTTTTTCTCGCGTTTCAGTACCCGGTCGAAATCCCGGGCGTGAGCAACGTGTACCTGCTCAAGGCTGCGTTGAATGCGCAGCGCAAACACCGCGGCGCTGCCGAACTCGACGCAATGGAATTCCTGGAGGTGGTCAAGCAGAAGATGGCGCTCATGCAGATGGACGAAGCCCTGCTGTATCGCGCAGTCAACGAAGGGTTTTCGGGGGGCGAGAAGAAGCGCAACGAGATCCTCCAGATGGCGGTGCTGGAGCCACGCCTCGCGGTGCTCGACGAAACGGACTCGGGCCTCGATATCGACGCGTTGCAGGTGGTGGCGCGGGGCGTCAACCAGATGCGCAGCGCCGAGCGCGCGATCGTGCTGGTGACGCACTATCAGCGTCTGCTCGAGTACGTCGTGCCTGATTACGTGCACGTGCTTTCGCACGGGCGCATGGTGAAGTCGGGAACGCGCGAGCTCGCGCTCGAACTGGAACGCAAGGGTTACGGCTGGCTCGATGTCGATGCGCAGGGCGAGCGGCAGGCCGGACCGCCTGCCGCGCACTGACGCGAGGTAACCCCACATGATGTTGCGAGGAGTGGACGTCCAATGAGTGAAACGACGCTCGAGTACCTCCATCAGGCATTCCGGACCGAGTCGATGTCGCTGCCCGGCGCAGATCTCCCGTGGCTGAGCAGCGCGCGGCGCGATGCGTTCGAGCAGTTTGAAGGGCTCGGCTTTCCCTCGATCCAGCTGGAAGACTGGAAGTACACGAATGTGGCCACGATCGCGAAGCGGCCGTGGCATTTGACGTCGTCGCGCAGCGAGGACCCGGACCTTGCACAGATCGTGGAGGACCTCGTACCCGATAAGGCGGCAGGCCGGCTCGTGTTCGTCAACGGACGCCATGTGCCGAGACTGTCGCACGTGCCCGCGTTGCCGGATGGCGCATTCGTCGGTAGTTTCGCGCGCGCGATACGGGAAATACCGGAACGGCTGCGGGGCGTCATTGCGCAGCACGCTGCGCATGATGGCTTCGAGGCGCTGAACACGGCTTTTCTGAGCGACGGCTATGTGCTGCTGCTGCCGCCGGGCTGCGTGATCGACGCACCGCTCGTCGTGCTTTTCCTGACCGATGAGGCCAACCTCGCGATACACCCTTTCAACGCGATACTGGCGGACGCGCGCTCGCGCTGCTCGGTCGTCGAGCAGTTCGTCGGCATCGCCGACGATGCATATTTCCTCAACACGGTGACGAAGATCGTGGCCAGCGACGAAGCAAACGTCCAGCATTGCCGTCTCCAGCAGGAAGCGCGCAGCGCCTTTCACATCGCGCGCGTCGACGTCGCGCAACAGCGGGCGAGCCGCTTTACGTCACATTCGTTCGCGCTCGGCGGCGCACTGTCACGCACGCAGATCGACACGAGGCTCGAGGCCGCCGATGCATACGCCGAACTGAACGGGCTGTACTTCGTGGGCGCGAGGCAACATGCCGATCATCACACGCGCATCGATCACGAGAAGCCGCATGGCACGAGCCGTGAATACTACCGTGGGGTGCTCGACGGCGCATCGCATGGCGTATTCAACGGAAACGTGATCGTGCATCGGGACGCACAGCAGAGCGACACGCATCAGGCAAACTACAACCTCCTGCTGTCGCGCGACGCGCAGATCGACACGAAGCCGCAACTGGAAATCCATGCCGACGACGTGAAGTGTACCCATGGCGCAACCGTCGGTCAGCTCGACGAGAACCAGTTGTTCTATCTGCGCTCTCGCGGCATCGACGAGCGCATGGCGCGGGCATTGCTCGTGTGGGCGTTTGCGCGCGACAGCGTGGAACGGGTGAACATCGGCTCGGTGCGCAGCGGACTGACGCAACTGCTGCTGGCGCGTGTGCCGGAAGCCGAGCATATGCGGGGGCTGATATGAAGCCGTTTGAAGCTGTGTGTGTCCCGGACCCTGAAACGGTCGCGCGCTGGCGAAGCGACTTTCCGATTCTGCGCGAACAGGTGCGCGGCGCACCGCTGGTGTACCTCGACAACGGGGCGACCACCCAGAAGCCGTCATCCGTGATCGACGCGGAACGCGCCTATTACGAGCACATGAATGCCAACGTGCATCGCGGCGTGCATTACCTGTCCGAGCGGGCCACGGACGCTTATGAAGCCGCTCGTGCGCGGATTGCGCGCTTCGTCAATGCAGCGGGTGCGGAGGAAATCGTGTACGTCCGCGGTACGACGGAGGCGATCAACCTCGTTGCCCAAAGCTATCTGCGTCCACTCGCGAGACCAGGTGACGAGATTCTCATTAGCGCCATGGAACATCACTCGAACATCGTGCCTTGGCAACTCGTGTGCGAGCAAACTGGCGCGGTGCTGAAGGTCGTGCCGATCGATGACAGCGGCGCGCTCGACGTCGATGCCTATGCCCGGCTGCTTGGCGAGCGCACCCGCCTCGTTTCCATCGTGCATGTGTCGAACGCGCTCGGCACCGTCAACCCCGTCGCGCGGCTGACCAGCATGGCCCATGCGCGCGGCGTGCCGGTGCTGGTCGACGGTGCGCAGGCAATGGCACATCTGCCCGTCGACGTGCGGGCGCTCGATTGCGATTTCTATGCGTTCTCGGGGCACAAGGTGTACGGCCCGACGGGAATCGGCGTGCTTTACGCGCGCGCGGACAGGCTGGAAGCGATGCCGCCGTGGCAAGGCGGCGGTGAAATGATCCGCTCGGTCACGTTCGAAAAGACCGTTTACAACGCCATTCCATGGAAATTCGAGGCGGGCACGCCGAACATTTGTGGCGCGATCGCACTCGCGGCGGCGCTCGATTATGTGAGTGCAATCGGCGCCGATCCGATCGGCGCGCATGAGGCCGAGCTGCTCGCGTATGCAACAGCGGCATTGCGCGCCGTCCCGCAAGTGCGGCTGATCGGCACCGCGCGCGAAAAAGCGGCCATTCTGTCGTTCGTGCTCGACCGGGTTCACGCGCACGACGTCGGCACGATTCTCGATCATTACGGTATTGCGGTGCGTGCTGGCCATCATTGCGCGATGCCCGTCATGCAGCGCTATGGTGTTGCGGCAACCGTGCGCGCATCGTTCGCGCTGTACAACACGCGGGCCGAGGTCGATGCGCTTGTCGAAGGAATTGCGCGTGTGCAGGAGGTGTTCGGGCAATGAGCAACTTGCGCGATCTCTACCAGGAAGTCATTTTCGACCACTATCGTCGGCCGAGAAACTGCCATGCGCTGACCCATGCGAATCACAGGGCGGAGGGATATAACCCCCTGTGCGGAGATCGCATCACGCTGTATCTGCGTATCGAGGACGGTGTCGTGAAAGACGCCGGGTTCGAGGGGGCCGGTTGTGCGATCGCGATCGCATCGGCTTCGCTGATGACGGAGTCCTTGAAGGGCCGCACCGAGCAGGAAGTGGAGGCGCTCTTCGGGTCCTTTCATGAGATGGTGACGGCCCCGGCGGACACGCCGGCGCAACACGGCACAGAGCTGGGCAAGCTCGCGGCGCTCTCGGGCGTGCGCGAGTTTCCGGCGCGTGTGAAGTGCGCGACGCTCGCATGGCATACCTTGCGTGCAGCGTTGCATGACGAGCATGACGCCATATCGACGGAATGATGCAATGGGCAGTGAGGGCGAACGGACATGAGCGGGTTCGATTGGTTGAAACGGGCCGACGCGCTGGACTCCGGTGACGGCGATCTGCGTTTGCGCGTGATCGAAGCCTTACGTACGGTGTTCGACCCGGAGATTCCCGTCAACATCTATGATCTCGGGCTCGTGTATGGCCTGGACGTGGACGATGAAGCAGGCAAGGTGACGATCCGCATGACGTTGACTGCGCCCGGTTGTCCGGTCGCGCAGACGTTTCCTGCAACGGTCGAAGACGCCGTGTATTCGACGGCAGGCGTGAACAGCGTGCGGGTGGAACTGGTCTGGGACCCGCCGTGGACGAAAGAGCGGATGTCCGAGGCCGCACGATTGCAACTGGGGATGCTCTGACATGTCTGGCTGGGTCGATGTCGCAGCGATATCCGATTTCCCGCCGGGTTCGGTGCGCAGTGTCGATGTGGACGGCACACAGGTGGCGGTATTCAATCTGGATGGCACCTGTTACGCGATCGAGGATATCTGCCCGCATGACGGCGGGATCCTGACCGGCGGTACGGTCGAGGACGACGCGGTAGTGTGCCCGCGACACGGCGCGCGATTCTGCATCAGAACGGGCAGGGTGCTTGCGCCGCCGGCGTACGAAGACGTGGCGGTGTTTCCAGTGCGCATCGAGGCCGGAATCGTGCAGGTGCGCGACACGCGGTGGGATGAGCGTGATTTCTGATACGAACTGCATGCCGGCTGGCTCGCGGTTCACCTCACAGGAAAGCAACGTCGCGTCTAAGGCTCTCTTAAGGATGCGTCATGCACCCTAGAGGCCAACGTTGACTTACTTTTCTTGACGGGATGCCCCGTATTGCGGAGAAAGACGCGAAGCAGGCGCCCTGGCGCCGCGTCGTTTCTGCATGTCGATGACGGGCGCCCTGGACTGTCTACATGAGGGAATATGGATACAACGAAGCAAATGACGATGACCAAGGTGCCCGAGGTCACGCTTGGTTTCTGGATCGTCAAGATCGCGGCAACCACACTGGGCGAGACCGGCGGAGATGCAGTCACGATGTCGATGAATCTGGGCTACCTTGTCGGCACTATCATTTTCGCGGCGATATTCGTCGTCGCTGTCAGCGCTCAAATCCGCGCAAACCGGTTTAATCCGCTGCTTTACTGGGTCACCATCGTCGCCACAACGACAGTCGGTACGACGCTTGCCGACTTTGCCGACCGGTCTCTCGGGATCGGCTACGCGGGCGGAAGTGCGATCCTTCTCGTTTTGCTGCTGGGCTCGCTCTTCACCTGGTACAAGGTGATGGGTTCGGTGTCCGTGACGACGGTATCTTCGCCCAAGGCGGAGATGTTTTACTGGGTGACGATCATGTTTTCCCAGACGCTCGGCACCGCGTTGGGCGACTGGACCGCTGACACGGTTGCGCTCGGCTACACCGGCGCGGCCATCGTTTTCGGCGGCCTGCTGCTGGTGCTCCTGGTTGCGCGCTACTGGACCAGCATCTCGTCGACGATACTCTTCTGGGCCGCGTTCATTCTGACTCGTCCGCTCGGGGCGGCGCTGGGTGACTTCCTCGACAAGCCAATCGACCATGGTGGTCTGGCGATGAACCGTTATGCCGCTTCGATCGCGCTTCTCGGCTTCATCCTGACCAGTCTGCTGGTCTTCAGGCAAAGAGCAGCAAAGGCCGCACATTGATTGAAATGACCGTTCGCACAAAAGGTTTCGACGCGGTTCGCACGGTCGTCAAGCGGTGATTGGCGGCCGATGCCTGGTGGTCGCGAGGCCCATGGCAAACTGGCCTGCTTTCGTGCACCATTCGTTGAATCCCGTTCAACCCGCGCGACCCACGACAACTCATGCTGCGAATACTCGGCAAGACCACCTCGATCAACGTGCGCAAGGTGCTGTGGACCTGCGCGGAACTCGGGCTCGCGTTCGAACAGGAAGACTGGGGCTCGGGCTTCCGTTCGACCGATGTCGCCGAGTTTCGCGCGCTCAATCCCAACGCGATGGTCCCCGTGATTCGGGACGGTGACTTCGTGCTGTGGGAATCGAACTCGATCATCCGTTACCTCGCGAACCGTTATCGCGGGGACGGACTGTATCCGGCCGATCCGCTCGAGCGCGCGCGTTGCGATCAATGGATCGACTGGCAGGCGAGCGAACTGAACCGCTCGTGGAGCTATGCGTTTCTCGCGCTCGTGCGGCGCTCACCCGAGCATCAGGATCCGCGGCAGATCGCCGCATCGTGCGTGAACTGGTCGAAGCATATGGCGATCGTCGAACAGCAGCTCGCGCTCACCGGCGCGTATATCGCGGGCGAGGCATTCTCGCTCGCCGATATTCCGATCGCGCTGTCCGCGAACCGCTGGCTCGAAACGCCGCAGCAGCACGATGATTTTCCGGCGCTGGCCGGGTATATGGAGCGATTGGCCGGGAGGGACGGGTATCGCAGGTATTGCCGTAACGGCACGCCGTGACGACAGGTCCAGCGTCAACGTTGACGGATTACCGAGCGCGAGCGCTTCTGCGCGGTACACGCCCGTCGCCTACAATGGCGCCCATTTAGCGACATTGAAGGTCCAACGATGCGGGTAAAGAAATTCGCGCTGGCTTTGCTGACGGCGTGTTTCGCTCTGAACGCGAGCGCCGAGATGACGGCCGCCCAATACAAGCAATGGGCGCACGCCGACAACAACTCGATCTATGCGGCGTATATCACCGGCACGATCAACGCATTCGGCTGGGCGAACGGCGATCTGGTCTCGAGGAAACTGAAGCCGCTGTTCTGTCCGCCGCAAACGCTCGCGATCGGCAATCAGACGGTTTATCCGATGCTCGATGCGTTCTTCGCGAACCATCCAGGCCTTTCCGACGACTTTCCGATCGGGCTCGCGATTCTGCGTGCCTTGCAAGGCGCCTATCCGTGTTCAGGCGGCGCGGCCGCACCGGAGAAGCGGTGAGGGGAGGGAGGCGGGAACGGGCGAACTCGCGAGGCGAGCCCGCCTTACGGCATCAAACCTGCACGAGATTCGGAATCTGCACGTCGGGATTGACGTCCGCGTCGTAATCGACGCCCTTCATTTCAAAGCCGAACAGACGCAGGAAATCGGTCTTGTAGCCGGCGAAATCGGTGAGCTCGTAGATGTTGTCGTTGGTGACCTGGTTCCACAGCTCCTGCACGCGGCTTTGCACCTGCGCATCGAGCTCCTTGTAGTCTGCGCGCAGACGGCCTTCGTCGTCCAGATGCGGCTGGCTCCCGTAGAGGCTCTCCTTGTACAGGCCGTAGACCTGCTCGATGCAGCCCTCGTGCGTGCCTTTCTCCTTCATCACCTTGAAGAGCAGCGACAGATAGAGCGGCATCATCGGAATGGCCGAGCTTGCCTGCGTGACGACTGCCTTGAGCACCGCGACGCGCGCATCGCCACCCTTGGCCGCGAGCTTGGCGCGGATGCCGAGCACCTTCTGGTCGAGATCCTTCTTGGCCGCGCCGATCGAGCCGTTCCAGTAGATATCGTGAGTGATCTTCTCGCCGAGGTAGGTGAACGCGGTGGTCTTCACACCGTCGGCGAGCACGCCGGCCTCGGCGAGCGCGTCCATCCACATCTGCCAGTCCTCGCCGCCCATCACCGCGACCGTGTGCGCGATTTCTTCCGGCGTCGCCGGTTCGAGCACGGTTTCCTTGATGACTTCCTTGTCGGTGTCGATGCCGCGCAGGTTCACCGCCTTGCCGATCGGCTTGAGCACCGAGCTGAACACTTCGCCCGTCTTCGGATGTTGGCGCTTGGGCGCCGCGAGGCTATAGACGACGAGATCGACCTGGCCGAGATCGCGCTTGATCACTTCGATCGTGCGCGCCTTCACTTCGTCGGAGAACGCGTCGCCGTTGATGCTGGTCGCGTAGAGACCTTCGGCCGTGGCGAACTTTTCGAACGCGGCGGTGTTGTACCAGCCGGCCGTGCCCGCCCTGGTTTCGCTGCCGGCGCGCTCGAAGAACACGCCGAGGGTCGACGCGCCCGAGCCGAACGCCGCGCTGATGCGGGCGGCGAGGCCATAGCCGGTCGACGCGCCGATCACGAGCACCTTCTTCGGGCCGTTCGCAATGGGGCCGCGTGCCTTCACATACTCGATCTGTTCCTTGACGTTGGCTTCGCAGCCGGTCGGATGGGTCGATACACAGATGAAGCCACGCACACGCGGTTTGATGATCATGAAGCACCTCTTGTCGGAATTGGCGACATTATAGTGGCCCCGCCGCAGCCGCACGCCATCGCCCGAATCAAGCAAAAATCGGCGCCCCCTCCGCATCTTGGTACGATTGCGCCTTTCCCAGCCGACGACAGCACGTGAAGCGCCTCTTTTCTTCCTTTCTGGCGGCCCTCGACCAAGGGCTGACCCTCGTGAACCCGCTGTTCGCGAAGGCCGCGTGGCATCTGCGCCACCCGAGCCGCCGCACTTTCGCGTGGGGGCTTGCCGCGCTGCCGGTGCTGTTCGTGCTGTACGTGCTGTTGCTGATTCCGTTCACGCCGAGCATCGGCGACATCCGCAAGGCGAAAATCGAGCAGCCGGCGCAGATCCTCTCGGCGGACGGCAAGCTGCTTGCCGAGTTCAAGCCGTCGAACCGCGAGTGGGTCAAGCTGCAGGAGATCTCGCCGAACGTCGTCAATGCGCTGATCGCGACCGAAGATCACCGCTTTTATCAGCATTTCGGCCTCGACTGGCGGCGCACCGCGTCGGCCGCGCTGCACACGTTTTCGGGCGAGCGCCAGGGCGGCTCGACGATCACGCAGCAGCTCGCGCGCAATCTGTATCCCGATGAAATCGGCCGCGCGCCGACGTTGACGCGCAAGCTGAAGGAAGCGATCACCGCGCTGAAAATCGAGGCGTTCTACACCAAGGACGAGATCCTCGAAACCTACCTGAACACGGTGCCGTTCCTCTACAACGCGTACGGCATCGAGATGGCCGCGCGCACCTATTTCGACAAGTCCGCGTCCGATCTGAACGTGCTCGAAGCGGCCACGCTGACCGGCATGCTGAAGGGCAACGCCTATTACAACCCGGTGCTGAACCCGGAGCGGGCGTTGCAGCGGCGCAATACGGTGCTCGGGCAGATGGTCAAATACGGCAAGCTGACGCCTGCCCAGTACGACACGCTCGCCCGCAAGCCGCTGCGCCTTGACTTCGAGCGCCAGATCGAGCCGCCCGGGCCCGCGCCGCACTTCACGCAGCAGTTGCGCAAGTGGCTCGTCGCATGGGCCGACCGCAACGACTACAACATCTATTCCGATGGGCTCGTCGTGCGCACGACGCTCGACTCGCGTCTGCAGACGATGGCAAATCAGGCCGTGACGCTGCAGGGCAACCAGTTGCAAGGCATCGCGAACTCGGCGTGGGGCGCGCACGCGGGCTGCTCGGCGGACAAGGAGCTGCTGCGCACGTTCCTGCGCGAAACGCCTGACTTCCGCGCGGCAAAAGACACCGGCCTCTCCGACGACGACGCGCTGAAACACCTGCTCGCCGATCGCAAGCTCGTGCAGAGCGTCTGCGACACCAAGACGCGCGTGCAGGCGGACTTCCTCGCGATGGACCCGCGCACCGGCGAGATCAAGGCGTGGGTGGGCAGCCGCGACTTCGGCGAGGATCCGTTCGACCACGTGCAGCAGGCGCGCCGTCAGCCGGGCTCGACCTTCAAGCCGTTCGTCTACGCGGCGGCCTTCGAGGCCGGCGCGAAACCGGACGATAAACTGCCCGACAACCCGGTCCAGATCCAGCTTGCCGGCGGCGAAATCTGGAAGCCGAACGACGAGGACGAGCCGAGCGGCCGCATGATCAGCCTGCGCGACGCGCTCACGTATTCGCGCAACCGCATTACCGCGCAAGTGATGGAGTCGGTCGGCCCGAACCGGGTCGCCAAGCTCGCGCGGGCGATGGGCGTGCGCGACAGCCAGCTCGACCCGGTGCCGTCGCTCGCGCTCGGCACGAGCCCCGTCACGCTGAAGGAAATGGTCTCGGCGTACGGCACGATCGCGAACCTCGGCCGTTATGTCGAGCCGCTGATGGTCACCCGCATCGAGGATCGCAACGGCAATGTGCTCGCCGAATTCGCGCCGGCCACGCCGAGACGCGAACTGCCCGCCGACACCGCGCGCACGCTCGTCGACGTGATGCGCGACGTGGTCAGCCGCGGCACGGGCGCCAGCATCCGCACGCGCTTTGGCGTGCGCGGCGACGTCGCGGGCAAGACCGGCACGACCCAAGGCAACGCTGACGGCTGGTTCATCCTGATTCAACCGCAACTGGTGGCAGGCGCGTGGGTCGGCTTCAACGACAGCCGCGTGACGCTGCGCAGCGATTACTGGGGGCAGGGTGCACACAGCGCGCTGCCGATCGTCGGCGATTTCTTCCAGCGCGCGCAGCGTGCGCGGCTCGTCGATAGTCACGTGAAGTTCGATACCGAGCCGCAGCCCGGCTGGTTCGCGCAGCGCGCCGAGCGCTTGCGCGACTGGATCGCGCACCTGTTCACGCACACGCCGTCCCAGCCGGACCGGCAGGTGGTCGCGCATGCGCCGGTGCGGCGTGCGCCGATTGTGTCGGCTGAGCCGGCGGCGTCTGCCGCGGCGGCCCCGGCGGCGTCAGAGGCAGCGGGCGCGTCCGTGGTGCAGGGCGAAGCGCGCGCGTTGCCGCCGTTGCTGCCGGCACCGGGGGCGGAGCCGCCACCCGCGCGGGAGCCCGGCAATACCGTCGACGGTGAAACGCATGGCGGCGGTGCGGCGGCGCTCGCGCCAACCCCGACGCCGGACGACGTCATGCCGTCCGACGCGGGTGGACAGAATGCAGAAGGGGCGAATAACGGGAGCGGGGCGAACTGAGTGCGCCCCGGGGCGGCCCGCTAGGACCTCGCGACTCCCGGTTCGCCCGACGGCCGTGCATGCGGATTCCCATGCGCCGTCTCGAGCGACGAGTCGTGATGCAGCAGCAACACCGCCGCCACCCCGACGAGCCCCGCGCCCGCGAGGCATAGCAGCCCGGCGCCGAAGCCGCCGGTGCTGTCCTTGATCCAGCCCATCGCGAACGGACCGAAGAAGCCCGCGAGATTACCGAGCGAATTGATCGCGGCGATGCCGCCCGCGGCCGCCGCGCCCGACAGGAACGCGGCCGGCAAGGTCCAGATCACCGGCAGGCAGCCGAAGATGCCGAAGCCGGCGATCGACAGCGCAATCATCTTCTGCACCGGATCGTCGAGGCCGGCCGAAGCCGCGATGCCGCCGGCCGCGATCAACAGCGCAATCGCGACATGCCAGCGGCGTTCGAGCCGGCGATCCGAATGCCGTCCCCACACGATCATGCCGATCAGGCCGACCACGTAGGGCAGCGACGTCACGAAACCCGTCTGCAGATTGGTGAGGCCGAACGACTTCACGATCTGCGGCAGGAAAAAGCTCAGGCCATAGTTGGTGGCATTGGCGCCGAAATAGATCAACGCGATGGCCAGCACGCGCGGATTGATGAGCGCCTCCTTCACGCTGAAGTGGCGCACCGCCTCGCGATGCTCGCGCTCCTGCTTCTGGCGCGCGATCAGCCAGTCGCGTTCCTCGCTGCTGAGCCAGTGGGCGTCGGCGGGTTTGTCGGTCAGATAGAACAGCACCGCGAACGACAGCAGCACCGCGGGCAGCGCCTCGATCAGGTACAGCCATTGCCAGCCGCCGAGTCCGGCGCGGCCGTCGAGCGACAGCAGCGCGCCGGAGATCGGGCCGCCGATCACCGTCGAGAGCGGAATCGCCGCCATGAAATAACCGACTACGCGCCCGCGATAAGCGGCCGGAAACCACAAGGTCAGCAGAAAGATGATGCCGGGGAAGAAGCCGGCCTCAGCGATGCCGAGCAGAACGCGCAGGCTGTAAAACACGTGTGCGGGCGAAAGCCCGGTAAAGCTCGCGATATTCGGAATGAACGCCATCGCACCGGCGAGAATGCCCCACGTGAACATGATTCGCGCGATCCAGCGGCGCGCGCCGAATCTTTCGAGCAGCAGATTCGATGGCACTTCGAAAAAGAAGTAAGCGATAAAGAACACGCCCGCGCCGAAGCCGAACGCGCTCGCGGACAGGTCGAGCGCCTTGTTCATCTGCAACGCCGCGAAGCCGACGTTCACGCGATCGAGATAAGCGATGAAATAGCAGAGCATCAGGAACGGTATGAGCCGAACCGTGACGCGATGAAGGGTACGTGCCTCGAGATCCATGTATGTCTCCTCCGGTTCCATGACCGGTGCATGCCGCTATGTTGTCGGGTCTGCTTGCGGTTGGTATGCCTTTCTGTCGAAAAGGCATCGGTACAGACTAGCCGCTTAATGGCGATTCGGGAAGTTCTTTTGTGGACCTATGGTCCGCTCATTGTTGAGGTTCGTAGCGGCGTTGACGCTGGCATCGATTGTTAAGAGGCCCGCAACAGTGTTTTCGGTGGCATCGGCTGATCCCCAGCGAACGATTCCGGATAATTGCGGCCTCACTATTAATTCAAGATGCAGGCGCTCCGTGATGTCGAATCAGTGTTCGGATAGTCTTGCCGAGGCGGGCAAAACGGTGCGGATACGCGGCGCCGTATCCATTGCGCGGGTGGCAAACATGGAAAGGAAGAGGGGCTGGCTCATTACGCGCTTGCGCGGTGCGGCCGTGGTGGCACTCGCATGTGCGAGTCTCGCCGGGTGCGCGTCGAGCACGGATGTGGTCGCGAGCGACAAGCCCGGCACCTACACGGTCGCTGCCAGTGCGACCGGTGGACGCATGGCCTGGGCGCGCGCCCACGAACGCGCGATCAACGAGGCGCGCGACTACTGCGAGCGTCGCGGGATGCAAAGCAGCGTGGAAAGGGAGACGGTCAGCGGCATCAGCGTGATGACCGAGCATGGGTCGTCGGTCAGTTTCGAGTGTCATCCGAAGTTCTGACGCAGCGTCGCGCGCGGATCGCAGCATCTGCATCGATGCGGGCGGGCGGCGAGTGCCGCCCTCAGATCCCGATTACTTCCTGTCGAACGTCACACCTTTCCAATCGTTCCTCAATCCTCGCGTGTTCCAGGGGTCGTCGAACGTTTGACGAATGCTGCACCTGAAAAAACCGCCGTCGCACGGCCTTGCGCGGGCGATTTCTCGCGAGTGCGGCGGGCAGGGCGCGCGGATGTGTTATTTGTCCGCGCCGTTTCGATCCGCCGTGACAGCATGTCGATACGTTCGCGCAACCGGTCGGTCGCAGCCTCGCGGTCGGCCAGCAATTCATCCTTTTCCGCGAGCTGCGCACGGATCGCGGCATGCCGCGCGTTCGCGGCAGCCAGTTCGCCTTTCGATTCGGCCAATTCGTCGCGCAGCGCATCGTGCTCGGCTCGCGATTGGGCTTCCAGCGTTGCCGCCCGTTCGCGGCTGGCTTGAAGCTCTTTGCGCAGACGCTGCGCCGTCGCCCGTTCGCTGTCGATTTCGAGCAATGCCCGCTTCTCCGCCGCGGCCAGCCGCTGCTCGTTCTGCTCGTGCGAGCGGCGCAGCTTGGCGAGCTCGTCGGCGAAATCGCGCCGGGCGTCGGCGAGCGCGGCGGTTGCGGCCGTGATTTCTTCCTTCGATGCCGCCAATTGCGTCGTTAGCATGTCGTTGGCGGTTTGCAGCTCGACGATGCGCGCCTCGAGCCCGGCAATCCGTACGCGCAGGGCCGCGGCATCGTCGGCCGCCTGGTTGGCTTTGTCCACCGCTTGCTGACGCTGCTTGTCCTGTTGCTCGGCCTGTTCGCGCGCCGCGGCGATTTGCCCTTCGGCGTCCTGCCTGAAAACGTCGAACGCGGCGGTCGCGGCATCGCTCGACAGACGCCACATCCGGGCCGCGAACTCGCCCGCGGCCGCCGCGACCTCGGGCGGCAAATCCGGGCGGCCGACATCGACACGCGTTTTGTCACGCACGTCAGCCCAGAAATCCCGCAACGCCTTGGCCGGCGCGCTCATGCTGCCTTTGCGCACCAGTTGATACAGGCGGTTCGCGGTGGGTGTTTCGCCGTACCTGAAGAACAGTAATGCGCACACCTCCCGATAAAGCGTTTGCGTGTCGGACGTGTTGTGGCGAGCGACTTCGATGTCGGATTCGAGAGTCATGGGGAGCGTAGGCTGTGAGATTGGCGATATGTTGATAATACAACGTAAAACGGTCGAAATACTACATGTGCCACTCATTAACACGACATTAGTACTATAATGTCGTGTTCCACATGGACTCATCATCTGACTGCGTAACAGGTCTGCGCAACGATGTGCGACTGCAACTCCGAGGGCTTTTAGCGTCTCGATCGGACCCAGCGACACCAGTCGTGATGATCAAGATTACGCAGTAGATCAGCACGACGCCGCTCGCGGCGGTAGTGCGCGATCACGCCGTACGCGGCGATCATCAGCACGATCAGGCCCACAGCCGCACCCAGCCACGATTGGTCCACGTCTGCCTCCTTAGGTACACCCGAATCGCCACCCCCGCGAAGGCGGCGCGCCCATCGAGTATGGGTCGTCAGAACACGTCGTCTGTGCGGCGGTCAACATACCCGTGAATGCGCCCGCAGCTCGGCGTCGCCGCGCGGCGTCACGCAAGGCGCCCAATAGCCCGACACGGCTGAATCGTTCGCGATCAACTGCGGTTCGCGCAACGTTCTGTGGTAGCGCGCAAGCGCCGGCGAGGAATGGGTGGGACAGTTGCGACACGATGATCGGAACGGGTATGGTGAATGGCATCTATTTAGGGTTGCTCACGGTACTTGACCGATGACACGCGAGAATCGGGTTGTAATATCCTGCTCACAAGAACTTCCGCGAGCGGCACTGGGCGACACCAAGACACCAACCGGCCTCGACGGAGACCATGGGGGGACGGCATGAGGGGCTTCCTTCTGGCATTGGCCTGCGCGTCGGTGCTGTCGGCCGCTTCGGCGCAGGATTTATTGTCTGCCGCGAAGCCCGGAGTCCCGGTCGCCGCGACGGACTTTCTGACTCTCGCGAAGCGAGTCGTCGACGCCGCCTCGCGACCCGCTGCCCCCTGGAGCGGGCCGCGCAACGGACCACGCGCGCAACCCGGAAAACACATCGCGGTCGTCGCCGAGGATTTGCGCAACGGCGGCATCCTCGGTGTGGTCGACGGCGTGCTGGAGGCGGCCAGGGCGATAGGTTGGCGCGTGAAGATCTTCGATTCCGCGGGGGCGGCTGACCTGCGTCTGAAGATGCTCGCGAATGCACTGGCAAGCCACCCCGACGGCCTGATCCTCGCGGGCGGCGACGCACACGCCCTGCTCCCTGCCCTGCGGCCGTTTGCCGAGAGCAACATCCCGATCGTCGGCTGGCATGTCGCCGCCCGGGCTGGGCCCGTGCCGGGCACGCCCGTCGCGATGAACGTATCGACGGATCCACTGGAGGTTGCGCGCGTGACCGCGCTCGCGGCCATCGTGCAGTCCGGCGGGCATGCGGGCGTCGTCATCTTCACCGATAGCGGTTTCCGGATTGCACAGGGCAAGGCGGATGCAATGGCGGCAGTCGTTCGCGCGTGCAGTGGCTGTACCCTGCTTGACGTACGCGACGTGGCGATCTCGCGCAGCCAGGAACTGGTGCCGGGAACGACACGCGCTCTGCTCGCACGTTACGGCAAGCGCTGGAACTGTGCGCTGGCGATCAATGACATCTACTTTGACTACGCCGCCCCGGTGCTGACCCAGGCGGGAATGCCAGACGCGGCGATGATCATGCTGTCGGCCGGCGACGGCAGCGAGTCCGCCTTCCTGCGCATCCGCACCGGCACGTTCCAGACGGGCACCGTGGCCGAACCGCTGAATCTGCACGGCTGGCAACTGGTCGACGAAATGAACCGGCTGTTCGCCGGAGAAGGCGTCACGGGTTACGTGAGTCCCGTGCATCTCGTGACGGCGGAGAACATCGCCGCGGACGGCGGCGATCACCTGCTCTACGACCCCGACAACGGCTATCGCGACATTTATCGTCGGATCTGGCAACGACCGTGAAACTGCCCTTCCCCCAATCGCTCACCGCGCAGTTCGCGCTCGTTGTTTCGTGCCTGGCCGCGCTGGTGGCCGTGGGCGGCGCCACGACGATCTACTCGTTGGCCGGTTCTGCCCACTCGATCCGTCAGCTCGCCGAAGAGCGGCTCGCGCGCCTCGCGGATGCGCAGGACCTGGTGCAGCACACGCTGACGATCGAGCGCCTCGCGTTGCAGTTGTCTCGCGACGATACGGTCGATGCCGTGCGCGAGACGCATCGGCATGTGCTCGAACAGCTGGCATCCTTCGACAAGGTGGTCGATCGCCTCGCCTCCGCCACCGCAAGCGACGCCCCAGGTGTCGACACACTGACGCTATATCGATCGAGCCAACGCTTTCGCAACATCGTCAACATCGAGGCGCAGGTGCGCGAGACCGCGCTCGGCCCTGAGGGCGCGCCGGCGTCCGCGCCACGGGCGGGCGTGTCGCTCGCCAGCCTCGACAAGGATCTGCGCGAAGCGGCCCAGGCGCTCGCCGTCGCGGCGCACCGGCAATCGGACTATTTGACGCGCGACTACCGCGAAGCAGTCCAGAGTCTGGCCGCTCGCGCAGACCGCACACGCAAATGGGTAAGCGCTGAAGTCGCAGTGAGCCTGCTGCTCGCCTGGCTGATCGCCCGCGAATTCCTGGGGCGCCATGTCGTGGCGCGCCTGCGCCGCGTCAGCCACTTTCTGCGGCACGGCGACGCCGGGGACACGCAAGCCGGAGTCCCCGTGCACGGCGGCGACGAGATTGCCGATATGGCGCGTGCAGTCGAGCAGTTCCAGGAAGACCGGCGCCAGCGCCGCCAGGCCGAGGATGCGTTGAAGGAGCTTAACGCGCGCCTCGAGGCGCGCGTCGCGGAGCGCACGGCCGAACTCAGTGCGGCGCTGGCAGGTCAGGCCGCCGAAATCGCCGAACGTCAGCGCGCCGAAGATGCTGTCCGCGAGAGCGAGACCTTTCTGAACAGCATCATCGAAAACATCCCGGACATGGTGTTCGTCAAGGAGGCCGCGACCTTGCACTTCGTGCGTTGCAACAAGGCGACAGAGCGGCTTCTCGGCTACCGGCGCGAGGAACTCCTCGGCCGCTCCGTGCACGACCTGTTTCCCTCGGAGGAAGCTGAATTCTTCGCGCTCAAGGATCGGGCCGTGCTGGAGTCGCGACAGATGATCGATATCCCGGAGGAGCGGGTTCATACACGTCATGGACTGCGCCTCGTGCACACGATGAAGATACCGATCGCCGATGCGCGCGGCGTGCCGCAATTCCTGCTCGGAATCTCACGCGACATCACTGAGCAGAAGCTTGCCGAAGCGGAATTGCGGCGCTATCGCGAGCATCTCGAAGACATGATCCGCGAACGGACGGCCCAACTGGCCGTTGCCAAGGAACACGCCGATGCGGCGAACCAGGCAAAGAGTGACTTCCTCGCGCACATGAGCCACGAACTGCGCACGCCGCTGAACGCGATTCTGGGTTACGCGCAAATCCTCAAACGTGACGCGAGCCTCGATCAACGCCAGAGCAACGGCCTCACAGTCATCCAGCGCAGCGGCGAGCATCTGCTGATGCTCATCGACGACATCCTCGATATCGCCAAAATCGAGGCCGGAAGAATGGAACTCAATCTTTCCGACGTTCCGCTGGAAGCGTTCGTCCATTTCATCGCCGAGACGATCCGGGTGAAGGCTGCGGAAAAAGGCCTGGCCTTCGTCTGCGAGATGCCGCCCGATCTGCCCGCGGGCGTGCGGGTGGACGAAATTCGGTTGCGCCAGGCGCTGCTCAATCTGCTCTCCAATGCGATCCGGTTTACCGAACAGGGAAGCGTGCGTCTGAGCGTCGCTTTCACGCCGCCCGCGCGACTGTGCTTCGAAGTGCAGGACACCGGCATCGGCATCGACGAAAACCGGCTGGAGGAAATCTTCAGGCCATTCGAGCAAGTCAGCGACGAGCGCCACCGGTTTGGCGGGACCGGGCTCGGGCTCGCCATCAGCCGGCGGCTCGTGCGCCTGATGGGAGGCGATATCCATGTCGAAAGCCGCCGCGATATGGGCAGCACCTTCTCGATCGAGCTGGACGTCCAGGTGGTGGCGCCCCCTGCGGCGCTCGCCGTGCCCGTACGGATCGTGAGCAGCTACAAGGGGCCGCGCAAAGTCATCCTGGTGGTGGATGACGTGGCCGAGAACCGGGCCGTGATGGTCGATATGCTAGGTCCGCTCGGATTCGACATGGAGGAGGCTGGCAGTGGAACCGAAGCTATCGAGAAAGCTCGCTCCCTGCTTCCTGCGCTCGTCCTGATGGATGTCGTCATGCCCGGGATGGACGGTCTCGAAGCCACGCGCCGCCTGCGCCGTATGCCCGGGTTCCAGGATTTGCCCATCGTGGCAGTCTCCGCAAGTGCCTCTGGGATCGATGCGGCGCAAAGTCTCGCGGCTGGCGCAAATGCTTTCCTGGCCAAACCGATCGACTTCGGCCGGCTGTTGTCCCATGTCGCGGCGCTCCTGAATGTCGAGTGGATCGACGCGGCGACAGAGGCGCACGTCACTAACGCGGGTCAAACGGTTCTGCCCGCCGCCGCTCCCGTTACCGGGCCCTTGCTGGCACCGCCGCAGCAGGAGGTCGAAGCGCTGCACTACCTGGCGCGGCTCGGCGACATGAGTGCCATCGTCCAACACGCTCAACACCTGAGCGTGCTTGACGAGCGCTATCGACCTTTCGCAGACCACCTTTGCCGCCTGGCGAAGGCTTACCGGTCCAAGGCGATCCTCAGCTTCGTCGAGGGCTATCTGGAAAGAAGGCTCATCCGATGATGTGCGCCGCGGAACGTGAACCGCTTCGCCGCCCGTTTTCTACTCGACGATCATTCCATGCCGGATCGCGTACCGGATGACCTCGGCGTTGTTGGAAAGCCCGAGTTTCTGCATCAGTCGCATCTTGTGCGTACTGATGGTTTTCGCGCTGAGCGCACATGCCTGGGCGATTTCATTGATGCTCCTGCCTGCCGCGAGCATCTGCAGCACCTGGAATTCGCGGTCCGACAGTACTTCATGCGGCGGCACATCGCCGCGCTGTGTTTCGAACACCATTGCATCGACGAGCTTCGGATCGATGAATCGGCCGCCGCCCGCGAGCTTGCGGATCGCCCCGAGCAGCACTTCCGGGTCGCTGTCCTTGGTCAGATATCCCGTTGCCCCCGCACGCAGCGCGCGCGACGCGACCTGAGCCTCGTCGTGAATGCTCAGCACCAGCACGGGCAACGAAGGATGATCGGCCCGTACCCTGCGGATCAGAGCGACGCCGCTGATGCCGGGCATCGTCATGTCGAGCAACAGAAGATCGACTGCGCACGAGCGCAGCTTGTCGATCACTTCCGCTCCTTGCGCCGCTTCGGCCGCCACGACGAGATCGCTCGTGGTCGCGATGATCTGCCTGAGTCCGCCACGGACTATCGCATGATCGTCCGCAATGAGTATCCTGATCATGTTCGAGGTCCGTCACCGAGCGGAATACGAATCGAAACCATCGTGCCCGCACCGGGCGAGCTGTCGATCGATAGCGATCCGCCGATCAGCCGCGCGCGCTCGTTCATGCCGAGCAGGCCATAGGAATAGTCGCGCCTCACCAATTGCGGGTCGAAGCCGCGGCCGTCGTCACGCACCTGCAACAGGAGCTGCGCCGCCGTCGAAGCGAGCGTCACGTCGACACGGGTGGCGTCGGCATGACGCGCGACGTTCGTCAGCGAAGCCTGCGCGATGCGGAACAGGGCCGTCGCGTGGGCATCGGACAGCGCGGGCTCGCCGCCTTCGATGCGCAATTCACATGCAATGGCATGGCGGCGGTTGAACTCGTCGACAAGCCATTCGAGCGCAGACACGATTCCAAAATTGAGCGCAGCGGGCCGCAGGTGGCTCGCGACATTGCGCACCATCGAGATCGTGCCTTCGACCAGTTGGCGCATGTCGTCGGTCTTTTTTGCTGCTTCCGCGTCGTGCGCGATGCGCATCTTCAGCAGAGACACGTCCATCTTGAGCGCGGTCAGCAACTGCCCCAGTTCGTCGTGGATCTCCATCGCAATGCGCTTTCTCTCCTCCTCGCGGATCGCCTCCATGTAGGCTGACAGTTCGCGCTGCTGCTCCCGCGATTCGACGAGCTCCTGTTCCATCTGCTTGCGCCCGGTGATGTCGTTCAGGCCGACATAGATCGCGGGAGAATCGTCGTAAGTCGCGACGCGCGCCGCCACCATCGCCCAGAACCGTGTACCGTCAGCGCGCTGGAACTGCACCTCCGTATTGCGCACGCTGCCGTTCGTGCGCAGATGCCCGATCAGACGCTCGCGCTCGCCCCTCTCCGCGTAGAAATCCGCGATATTGGCGGACGAGCCTTCGCCCATGCCGAAGAGTTCGCGCAGCGGCCGGTTGGTGTACAGGATGTGCCCATCGGGCATCGACGTGATACCCAGCGGCACCGGACTCGTTTCGACGATCGCGCGAAAGCGGGCCTCGCTTGCCTGCAAGTTCGCGTTGGCGCGCGCCAGTTCTTCGGTGCGCAAGGCGACACGCCGCTCGAGATCGTCGCGCGCCTGCGATAGCGCTGCCTCCGTTTGCTTGCGCACGGCCACTTCCGCGAGCAGTTGCCGGTTCTGCGCGAGAGCCTGCTTGTGCATCACCCGCAGCTCGAGGTGCACACCCACGCGCGCGACCATCTCTTCGACGCGCAACGGCTTGGTCACATAATCGACACCGCCTGCGCGAAAGCCTTCGACGCGGTCCTCGTTTTCCATCAGCGAGGTCATGAAGATGACGGCGATATCGCGCGTGCGCTCATCACGCTTGAGACGCCGGCAGGTTTCGAAGCCGTCGATGCCCGGCATCTTCACGTCGAGCAGGATCACATCGGGCTGCGAGAAGGCCGCGCGTTCCAGCGCTTCGATACCGTCGAGCGCCACCAGCACGCGAATGCCGCGCGCCTCGAGACTGTCGACGACCACGCCGAGATTGCCCGGCGTATCGTCGACGATCAGAATCGTGCCCGTACACGCGACCGGAGCGGCGAGATGGCTCATGATGCGGTGTTCCCTTCGAGATACCGCTCAACGAGTTGCAGGATCACGTTCCACTGAAAGGCGCACGCGAGCCGAGGCAATTCGTTCAATGCGTCGAAAACGTCGAACGCCATATATCCCCGTGAGTGCCGCCATTATGGGCGTCCTATTCTGCACTCGATGCCGGAGCCTGGTCTACCGCGCCCTCCCCGGCATTCAAACTTCCGATGAAACGGTGCGCGCCGCGGCCTCACGGCTAGCGTACGCCGATCTGCTCGATGACATTCTGCCGCTCCGACGGATAGCCCATCATGATGCATCAATTCGACCTTGCGTTTCGATGAGTCATCATCGATGAGCAGAACCTGGATCGCATTCAGCGCAAGCTGCAAAACGAGAGTGCGACTTCCTGATTCGCGTGTCAGGAAATCCTGAGTGCCATTCACGCGGAAAGCGCCCGCCGATCGGTGAAAACCCTTAAATGCCGGTTTCCACGCCGGTTCCGTTCAGGAAATCCTGACTGCTGAAACCATCCTTTCCTGAGGCGACATTCCGCCGCCGCCGATTGGACGCATGCACGGGCCGCCATAGCATCGAATCATCTTGCATCGCGGGGGAAGTCATGGGGGGCAACAGATCGCTGCGTTCTCAGGTCGAAAAACTCGTTGGCCCGACGCGGGGCCGAGGGGCGCGCGTGCGTCTGCTGGAACGCTCGCGCTCAGGCGGGACATGCCGGGTGCACATTCAAATCGATTGGCCGACGGGTGCATTTTCTCTCTTCTTTTTTCGCCACGCGGACCGCACATGGCACGTGTTTCCGCCGGACCAGCGCCGTCCGGAAATGGGGATAGGCCGCATGGCGGCCTGATCATTCAGCAAGCCAGGGAAACGCACATGCACGACGACGCTTTGAATCCTCTGCCGCAGGAAGTGATCGAGTTGCGCGCGTGGCTCAGCGACTGGTACGACCATGCGTTCGCCGTGGGCTACGTCCATCCGCCCTTCACGCTCGATGAAGCGACAGCCGATCGGCTCGAAGGCTACTTCAAGGCGGGTCTGACGCCAGCCGAAGGCGCAATCCTGTACTTCGGCGTCGTGCATTGAGAGGTGAGCCTCGACAAACGTCGAAGTCGATCAATGAAACATCACATTGTCGGGCGCTATCGCGGATTCGTCATCGAAGCGCACATGGAGCGGCGCACGATCCGATTGTCCGATGGACTCGCGCTGACGTATTGCGTGACGTGGTCGTTGCATAGCAGCACACGAAAACAGGAATTCACCGGTCAGTTCGCCGACCCCGTCACCTACGAGTCGGAGAGCGTTGCGCTCACGAGCGTTGACCGCGAGGCTCGCGCTGTTATCGATGCGATGCTGGCGAATCAGGGAGCGTTAAAAACTTGGGCGTGGTAACTACGATGCTGGCCCGAACCGACCCTGGCCGCGCGGTCCGCACGCGGCATGGCGGCAGGCTTGCCGGGCCAGCAGATCAACCTCTCGAGCGGGCAGCAGCCTGGGAGTCCAGACGAAAGAACGAAATCGCCTGGTTCAGTTGCCCGCCCTGATCCTCGAGCGATTTCGACGCAGCCGCGGCTTCCTCGACCAGCGCGGCATTCTGCTGCGTCACTTCGTCCATCTGCGTGATCGCCTGATTGACCTGCTCGATCCCGCGGCTCTGTTCGGTCGACGCGGCTGCGATTTCTCCCATGATGTCAGTCACCCGCGCCACGGCCTGCGTCACCTCCGCCATCGTCCTTCCCGCCTCGTTGGCAAGGGACGATCCATCCTGGATCATCTGCACGGACTCATTGATCAGATCCTTGATCTCCTTGGCGGCACTCGACGAGCGCTGGGCGAGGCTGCGCACTTCACTCGCGACCACCGCGAACCCACGTCCCTGCTCGCCTGCACGGGCAGCCTCCACCGCGGCATTCAATGCAAGGATGTTGGTCTGGAAGGCGATCCCTTCGATGATGCCGGTGATATCCGCGATCCGGGTGGAACTCGTCCTGATGTCGCTCATCGTGTCGACCACCTTGCCAACGACCTGATTGCCGCGTCCCGCCACTTCGGATGCGTTGGCCGACAGCGAGCTCGCCTGCTGTGCGTTCTCGGCATTCTGCTTCACTGTCGAGGTCAGCTCTTCCATGCTCGAGGCGGTTTCCTGCAACGACGCGGCCTGCTGTTCCGTGCGCGAGGAAAGATCCACATTGCCCGCCGCGATCTGGCTCGAGCCCGTCACGATATTGTCTGCCGACGTGCGAACCTGGCCGATCAGGCGAACGAGGCTTGTCTGCATCCTGCCCATCGAGGCGAGCACGCTTGCACTCGGCGCAGTGTCCGCCCCCGGCACCGGACTCAGGTCGCCGCCGGCCACGCGCTGGGTCACTTCGACCAGTTCCGCGGGCTCGGCGCCCAGAGCGCGCAGCAGACTGCGCGTGATGACTACGCCTGCGACGACCGCCAGTGCGAGCGCAGTCAGACAGATCACGATCAGCAGGTTGCGCTGGGTCGCGATTTTCTCCCTCGACTCGCGGACCAATTGTCGGGCGCGTTCGTGGGTAAAGTCCGCATATTCGTTGGACGCCTTGATCAAGGCCGAAAGCAGCGGCCTGCACTTGGTATCGATGTCTGCAATCGCCGCGTCGCGCTGATTGTTCACCGCCAGCCTGTCAATTTCCAGGGCCACGGGACGGTAAAGCGCCTCGATTCGCGGAATTTCAGCCGCGAGACGCCGTGCCTCGTCACTCATGTCGGAGGCGCTCGCGACCATGGCATTAAACTTGTCAAGGCTGGCCTCGACTCTGCGTTCCGCGTCGATGACAGCGGCCTTTTCCTGCTCGACATCGGCAGGCGCGGTGACCAGTACCAGATTGCGCACCGCTATCGCTCGATCATCAACGGCGGTGCGAACGGCTTCGGCCATGTCGGCGCGTGCCTTGATGCCACTGATATAGCCGGAAAAGCGCTCGTTCGCGTCGTTCAGTTCCTTCAGCGATAGTCCTGAAATGATCAGCACGACGACGACCAATGCCCCGAAAGCACCCGTAAGCTTTGCCTTCACAGATAGTTTATTCAGAGTCATCTTTTGATCCCACTTTCAACGGATGGGCAAAGTAAAATCGGCGATTGCGTTCGTAATGCCGAAGTCACTCAACGGTATGCGTCCGCGCTTCCAGCCCAATGCGCCTCGCATATTCTTTTACGGCGGCGGACGTAGCGAACTGAAGTACGGATTGGTCCAAAATTCCATCCGCAAACGTTTGCAGAACATTGAATTCTTCTATCGAAACTGATTGTCGTTCGCGGTTTTTATTTCCTGGACAAATAGAAACTGGCGATTATCGTCGACTGTGCGGGCTTGTATGATTTATGTAAAACAGGCGAGATATTCACGAAAGGCTTTTAATTTACGGTTTTCCGTAATTTTTTTATCCGGCCAATCCTTAAACCTCATTTCCTCGACATCGGTTTGACGAGCGCTTCCGTCAGGAAGAGTACCGCCCCGAGCAGCTCCGTCACAGGCTTTACCTGAGCACGCTTCCCGGATCGACTGCGGGCAGATGGCGAATTGACTGCAGTGGTCGTGGCGGCGCGAAGTATCATTCCCCTTGCACAAAGTCGACCGATGATCTGACTTGAGGAGCCGGGCCAATGGGAAGCATCTACGCGCTTGTCGTGGCGGCATTCGCTTTTGTCGGCAGCCACTTTCTCCTGTCTCATCCGCTGCGGGCGGGTATGGTCCACGCAATCGGCGAACGGGGCGCCATGGGCGTCTATTCGCTGGTTGCGATACTGACATTCGCCTGGATGGTCATGGCGTACGACAGGACGCCCGTGTCCGCGCCGCTATGGCCGGCAGGCGACGCGTTGTGGGCAGTCGTGACCGTGCTCATGCTGATCGCGTCGATCCTCCTGATGGGCTCGCTGATCCGCAACCCGGCGTTGCCCACCGCAGGCCGGTCCACCGCGTTTCCCGACGAGGCGCGCGGCGTGTACGCAGTGACGCGTCACCCGATGATGTGGTCGTTCGCGCTTTGGGGACTGTGCCATATCGTCATATTTCCGGTCACCCGGAACATCGTGCTTGCTGGCGCGATCGTCATCCTGGCGCTGGTCGGCGCCGCGTTACAGGACCGCAAGAAGCGGCGGCTTCAGCCCGATCTATGGCCCGCATGGGAATCGAAGACGAGCTATCTGCCGTTCGCCGCGATCGCCGCGGGCCGGGCCCGGCTGGGCGGATTCGGCATGCACGCGCTTCTTGGCGGCGTCGTTGTCTGGCTCGTGGCGACCTGGGCGCATATTCCGCTTACCGGTTGGCCCGCAGGCATCTGGCGCTGGCTGTAGCGGCCGGCGCTCATGCTTGCGACTAGCCGAGCAATCGGCACCGGCGGGCCAATCCGCATGGGCTTGAGCTGCACTTCGTTGAAGTTGGCATCGACCCACACGCCGTCGCGCGGCACGATCGCCATCAGCGGCGTGCCCGGCGCAACGCGCTGGCCCCAAGTCGGCTTCGCGCTGCGTGACGTTTGCCGCGTAGAAGTCGTTGTCCCTTGAAGGCACATTGCCAAGAGAGACTGCTCAGTTCCAAACCGATTGCAGCCGCTCGATACTTTCGCGCGTCTCGCGCTCCAACTGCGCCATCAGTTCGCGCGCGGGCAACGAACGCGCCAGCGGCGCGGCCTGGCCCGCCCATTGTGCGCCGTAGCCGAACTCGCCTTGGGCTTTGGCGGCTGCATTCAGAGCCTTGCCCGCGTCGTAGGCGATCGGATAGGACGGCGTGCGCGGCGCCTGCGGATCCTCGCCGAGCGCGGTGAAGCGATTGACGATGCCGCGCGCGAGACGCCCTGAAATGGCCGAGGTGAACGTCGTGGAGCGCGCCGCATCGCTGAGCAAGGCGCGGCGATAACCGTCGTCGATCGAGGTTTCGGGGCACGCGACGAACGCCGTGCCCAGTTGCGCCGCCTGCGCGCCCAGCGCGAGCGCGGCGGCGATGCCCGCGCCGTCCATGATGCCGCCTGCTGCGATCACGGGCACGTCGCATTCACTGACGAGCAGGCGCGTGAGCGCAAACGTGCCGAGACGTTCGTCGCGTCCGGTCGTGTCGAACACGCCGCGATGACCGCCCGCTTCGATGCCCTGGGCGACGATCGCATCGATGCCCGCCTCGACGGCCGCTGCCGCTTCGTCAAGATTGGTCGCGCTCGCCAGCAAACGCACGCCCGCGTGCTTGAGTTCCGCAATCACCGCATCGGGCGGCAAGCCGAAATGGAAGCTCACGACGGCCGGCTTCTCTTCGAGCAGCATCGCCTGCATCGCTTTATCGGCGACGAAGCTCGTGTAGATCTCGGAGAGCGACGGCGGCGGCGTCGCGCCGTATTGCCGGAAAACCGGTTCGAGCCAGTCGAGCCATGCGCGCTCAACCTCGGCATCGGCGGTGGCCGGGCGATGGCAGAACACGTTGACGTTGAACGGCCTCGTCGTCAGTTCGCGCGTCTGGTGGATCGCGCGGCGGGCGTTCTGCGCATTCATCGCGGCAACGCCAAGCGAGCCGAGGCCGCCCGCGTTGGACACCGCGGCAGCCAGCGCCGGCGTAGTGACGCCCGCCATGGGCGCCTGAATGATCGGCTTCTGGATACCGAGCGAGCGCAGCAAGGCGCGATTGTCAGCTTGAGCGTTCATGTTCCTGTTCCACCCGATGCGTTGGAGAGTTCGATGTGCGTGTCAGCCTGTCAGCCGCCCCCGAGACCGGCGGCGAAGCGCAGCGCGAACGGTGCGTACACATTGTGCACCACGCAGGTCGGCGACATCAGTGCGTAGAGGTTCGAGTGTGGCCTTTTTCCGGTCCACTTTTGCGGCAAAGCTCAGCCTTAAGGAATCGTTCAGCAGATCCTGGTACGCTCCGTTGGCGCTGGCAGGCTGCGTGCGTCAAACTTCGCTGCCTTCTGATTTCTGGCACCTTACTGTTCCCAATCCGTTCGCTCGATCCAATGACCATGCTCAAACATTCACCCACGCCCTCTGACACCACGCGAATCGCGGCCGTCAACGACCGCACCCAGTACGACTCTATCTCGATCCTGTTGCATTGGCTCACGGTGATTCTGGTGCTGGCGCAATTCGCTCTGGCCCATACCTGGGGGTTTGCGCCGAAGCCGACGCGCCATCTGATGATCGTCTCGCACATGTCGTTTGGAATACTGCTGTCGGCCGTGTTGATCACGCGCATCGGGTGGCGTCTGACACCCGGGCATCAAAGCCGCGCGAGCGCCTCGGGGTGGGCCGAGACGGCCGCGAAAGGCGTCCACTATCTGCTGTATGCGCTGCTGGTGGGCGAAGCGGTACTGGGTTTCGTGTTGCGCTGCAGCGGCGATGAATCGATGAGCTTTTTCGGCCTGCTGATCCCCGCGCCGTTCGCGCCGACCGACAAGGCCACGCATCATGCGATTGGCGAGGCTCATGATTTCATCGGCTGGGCCATCATCGTCATCGCGGCGGGGCATGCGGCCGCCGCGCTGTTTCATCACTTCGTCCTGCGCGACGACGTGCTCAGACGCATGCTGCCCGGAGAGCCGGGCGACGCGTAAATCACGTAACGGCAGCTCCGCGACCGTCGATCGACAGACGATCGACGATCGCTTTCACGCCCGGCGTCGAGCGCGCCGCGCCCCATACCACTGCCCTTTCGGCCGCCGAACTGACGCGGCCCGACAGCGTGACCTCGCCGTTCTCGACCTGGACGCCCAGGTGCTTCAGTTCGCGTTCGGTATGGCGCTGGATCGCTTTACGGATGTTGTACTCGATATCGGTCGGCGACGCGCTGCCCGTGATGCGGATGCTGTTCGTCAAACCGGTCACGCCGCGCATGTGGCGAATGTTTTTCTCGGCGATATGGCTGCGGTAAGCGTCGCGCACCTCGCCGCTCAACGTAACCCAGCCGTTCTCGACCTTGACCTTGACCGTGCTTTCCTCGAGACCGGCGATCCAGTCGAGCACGGCCCGCGCGCTCAGCGCGATGTCCTCGTCGGTTCGCCGGTCCGCGTCGCGAAGCGCCACGTCGATATGCATGACGACGGCCACCACACCGGCGATGGCAAGCGCGCATTTCTCGGCGGCGACCTTCTGCGCATAGTTCGGCACCTGACCGCTTAGCGTGACGATGCCGTCGGCCACCGCGACGCCAATCCGGTTCGCTTCGATCGCAGGATTGTTCGCCAGTTCGTCCTCGACTTCCTCATGCAATTGACTGTCCGATTTCATGGTCATTGCCCCTCCGGGAATTCGCATCGACGCGGCAGCGTTTCGACGCAACAGAAAGATCGGCTTGCTTGCGCTCCCGCCTCCCATTCGTTATGACTTCGCGTGAGCACCTTCCTGCAGACTAGCGTGCGAGCACTGCGCGACCGATGATCCAGATCAAAGGCGAGGCGCCCGCATCCGCTGAAATGGTCCCATGCGGCACCTCGTGCCGATGCAATGGAGGAACCATGAAACTGACCTTTCTGGGAGCGAGCGAGACCGTCACGGGTTCAAAGTATCTGCTTGAAGAACCGGGCTTGCGCATCCTCGTCGATTGCGGGCTGTTTCAGGGAGTGAAGAACCTGCGGCTGCGCAACTGGGCGCCCCTTCCCGTACCAGCCGATTCGATCGACGCGGTGATCCTGACTCACGCGCATCTCGACCATAGCGGCTATTTGCCGTTGCTCGCGCGAAACGGCTTTCGCGGCCCCGTCTATTGCACGCCCGGCACCGCCGAGCTGTGCGAGATCATGCTGCGCGACAGCGCGAAGCTGCAGGAAGAGGAAGCGGATTTCGCGAACCGGCACGGCTTCTCGAAGCATCGGCCGGCGCTGCCGCTCTACACGCTCGACGACGCGCAGCGAGCGCTGCATCTGATGACGCCACGGCGCTTCGACACGCCCGTCGAGCTGTCACATGGGCTTTGCTTCCGATTCCTGGCGTCGGGGCACATCCTCGGGGCAGCGAGCGTCGTCATGTGCCGCAATCACAAGGTGCTGGCATTTTCCGGCGACGTGGGCCGCCCCGCCGATCCGATCATGCGTGCGCCCTCGCCGCTTGCGCACGCCGATTATCTCGTCGTCGAATCGACCTACGGCAACCGCCTGCATCCGGATTCGGATCCGCAGGACGAACTCGCAGAGATCTTTAGCCGAACGTTCGCCAAAGGCGGCGTGGTGGTGATGCCGTGTTTCGCAGTCGGACGCGCGCAGGCAATCCTTTACTACATCGCGAAACTCAAGGAGACCGGGCGCATGGCGCACGTGCCCGTGTATCTGGACAGTCCGATGGCGACCAGCGTGACGGACGTGTATCGCAGGCGCATCGCCGAGCATCGGTTGACGATGTCCGACGCCAATGCGATCGACAAGGCCGCGATCATGGTCAGAAGCGTCGACCAGTCGAAGGCGATCGCCTCGCAGAAGGGGCCGATGGTGATCATCGCGGGCAGCGGCATGGCCACCGGCGGGCGCGTGCTGCATCATCTGCGCCTGTACGCGTCCGATCCGCACAATACGATCGCGCTCGTCGGCTATCAGGCGGCGGGCACGCGCGGCGCGGCGCTGGCCGATCACGAGCCGTCCATCAAACTGTTCGGCGAATATGTGCGCGTGCGCGCGAACGTCGTATCGGTCTCGTCGCTCTCCGCGCATGCCGATTACCGCGAACTGCTGAACTGGCTGTCGAGTCTGAGCGACGCGCCCGCCCGTACGTTCGTCACGCACGGCGAACCCGCCGCGGCGGATGCGATGCGGCGGCACATCACGGAGAGGCTCGGCTGGTGTTGCGAGGTGCCCGTTGATGGGCAAAGCGTCGAACTCGCGCAACTCCAGGCTTGTCATTCGACGACCAGATCGTCGACCACCGCGCAAACGCCTGGCGTGCTCCACGCGACACCCCGCGCGACTTTGCGTTCCGCGTAGGAGCCCACCTTGCCCGTCAGCGTGACCGTGCCGTCCTTCACGTCGATTCCGATGTGCCTGATTTCGCGCTCGGCGTGCCGCCGCAGCGCCTCCCCGATGCTCTTCCCGATCTGGTCCGAGGCGACCTTAGGGTGCACCTCGATTGCGTTGGTCACGCCGCGTATGCCGCGCATCTGACCGACGGCGCGCGCGACGACATGGCGCTGGTAGGCCCAGTCGAGCGTGCCCGTCAGCGTGACCCAGCCTTTTTCCACCTGAATCTTCACCGCATCGTCGGGCACCGCGACGCTCCAGTGCAAGATCGCGCGGACCGCGCCGGCTACGTCCTCGTCGCTATGTTGGTCCCGCTGCGGCAGGCGGACCTCCATCTCGACCACGACAGCCTTCACACCCGCCACGCGCTGCGCGGCTCTCTCGGCACCGAGTTTTTCGGCGAGACTCGCCGGATGGCCGGACAGCGTGACCACCCCATTGGCCACCTCCACGCCGATATCGGTCGCGGTGACCGCCGCATCCCATTCGAGCTCCTCCTCGACTTCCTGCTTCAGTTGCCCGTCGGTTTTCATCCCGTGTCTCCTTGCGGTGAATCAATGCGACAGATCGTGGCGCGCACGGCCGCAAAACAGATAAGCAGGCCACGAGCGGGTCCAGCCGGGCGCGCCGTGCTCGGCTCACCATTCCTTCAGCGTAGCCGTGCCCGATGCCGCGTCGTTGATCCACGTCAAGCGCGGATCGCCGATGAGCGCCGCAAACGCGGACCGGCGGGGAGGGTCAATCATCCGCGCGCGTCACCGAACTTGCATCCGGGTCGCGCCGGTGCGCGGGGCCGTCGAGCGTCTGGCGCAATGCTTTCAGCTCGGCGTGCATGCGCGCGATCTCGTCGTTCAGGCGCTTGATATCCCGGTGCATCTCGCGCCGTAACGCCCTCTCCTCCTTGCCGATGAATACGGCGGCGATGCTCGCGAAGACCAGCGACAACATGCCGTAGCCGAGCAGCACGACGAATGCCGCGAATACCCGCGAGGCGGGCGTCGTCGGCGCGATGTCGCCGTAGCCGACGGTCGCGCTGCTTTCGAACGCCAGCCACAGCCCTTCCGCGTACGAATGCACGCGCGGTTCGAGCCAATAAAAGCCGGCGCCGGCCATCGCGAGCACGAGCGCGCCGGCGAGCAGCAACCACATCAGACGGTTCGGCGCGAAAAAGCCTCGTAGCGACAGCACGATGCGCAACGCCACGAGCCCCATGAACGACAGCCTGAGCAACCATTCGACCGGCTGCCAGGGCGGCGTGCCGAAGCCGATGCTGAACGCCGCGCCTAACGCGATCGTCAGGTCGAGCCAGTTGTTCGCGAGCAGCGTCTTCGGCCGCCGGCTCAGATGGGCCAACCAGGTGAACGACAACGCAAAGCCGGCGAATATGCCGAGGTACAGAGTCCGCGAGAGGTTCAGCGCAAACGCGGTCGGCACCGTCAGTTCGGCGTAGAAGGCGGGAATCGCGCAAAAGCTCAGCGCGCAAAGGCCCCAGCGCAGGTGCCGCCATGCGCGCACGGCTCGTGGGCTGTCGTTTGCGCTTACGCCGCCCAATCCGTAGCCGGCGAGGCCGTTGTCGAATATGTGGTCCGTCATCGCGCGAATGGCTTGCGGCAGGTCGGGGTTTCGCGCGGTACCGTCCGGTTCCGCAAACGCCCGCAGGCCGCGCGATCATCTGTTGCAGGCTACCCGACGCCCGGTTGTCCGCCTTGATGCAGATCAGTGCTTGTGAAAGCGTGCTCGATCAGATCGTCAGGCCCTGGTGCAGCACCGCTTGAGCAATGCCGGCCGCCACGCAAAGCACGACGACCGCGAGCGGCGGCACCTTCCAGCGCATCAACAGGAAAAAGCCGATGCACGCAACGGCGAAATCCGCTGGCGACAATACCGCGCTCGTCCATACCGGCGAATAAAGCGCGGCAGCCAATAGGCCCACCACCGCGGCATTGACGCCGGCAAGCGCCGCCGACATCGTTGCGCGCGCGCGCAGCGCCTGCCACCACGGCAATGCCGCGAGCACGAGCAGCAGCCCCGGCAGAAAGATGCCCACGGTCGCCAGCAGCGCGCCGCTCCAATGCCGGGGTGACACGGCCATCATCCAGCCGAGGAACGCCGCGAACGTGAATAGCGGTCCGGGTACCGCCTGAGCCGCGCCGTAGCCCGCAAGGAAATCATTCGGCGCGACCCATCCGGTTGCGACGGTTTCACGCTGCAACAACGGCAGCACCACGTGCCCGCCGCCGAACACGAGCGCGCCCGAGCGATAGAACGCATCGAATACGCGCAGGCCTTGCGAGCCCCCGCTTGCCGCCCATAGCGGCAACGCAAAAAGCAGTGCGCAAAACACCACGAGAGCGGCGATACCGGCCGCGCGCGACACCTGAAAGTCGCCGGCCCGGCGCGCAACGGGACGCGGCGCTTGCGCCGCCGTCGTGCGGCACAGCGCGACACCGAGCAATGCACCCGCCCCTATCACGATCAGTTGAGCGTAGGCGCCGCTCAGCAGACTCAGCAAGGCAAGCGACGCGAGCGCGATCGCCGCGCGGCGGCGATCTGGACACAGACGCCGCGCCATATCCCAGACGGCCTGCGCGACGACGGCCACCGCGACGAGTTTGAGGCCGTGAATCACGCCCGTGCCGGCAGCACCGCTCAGGTCCGGCGCGATCGCGGCAAAGGCCAGCATCACGCATACCGACGGCAGCGTGAAACCGCACCAGGCGGCCAGGCCCCCAGCCCAGCCTGCCCGCAATACTCCGATCGAGAACCCGGCCTGGCTGCTCGCCGGTCCCGGCAGAAATTGGCACAGTCCGATCAGATCGGTGAAGGCTTCGTCGTCGAGCCAGCGCCGGCGCTCGACGAACTCGCGCCGGAAGTAGCCGATGTGTGCGATCGGGCCGCCGAAGCTGGTCAGCCCAAGTTTGAGAAAGACGATGAGAACTTCGAATACGCGCGGGAGCGAGCGGTGCGACGACGGCAGATCAGTATCCATGGATGGGTGCGTTCGAGCGATGCCGGGGCCAACCGTCCGCAGACAGGCGGCGAAAGTTCTTTGACGGGTGTTGTGCTGCACGGCCGTCAGTATAAAGGCCGGACTCGCCGACAATGCGGTGCGCGCTCGCTCGCCCGCGCACCGCTGGGTCTGACAAAATGCTCAGGCAAGAAAACGCGCACTCATCGCCGGCGACTCCACGACGGGCGGGAACACGTCCCACGAACCATTGCCGTGCCGGAAAAATACGATCGTCAGAGGTCCCGAAGAGATCGCGCCTTCGAGGCGGACATAACGCGCCCGCGTGGCCGCCATACGGCCGGTGTGCATCACATGCGCGGGCGTCGTGCGGGTCGGGGCAAGCCATTTGTCGACCAGGGTCCGCAAGGGGATGACGGTGTCGTTCATTGCTGCCTCCTCAGTCGCGCCGGCGTGGCGCCGTGCATTGCGCCGTGCCGTTGAAACTATTATCGGCAACGCCCGGCGTTATCTGAATCAGCGACGGCGGAAACGAGGGTAGTCCGTCGGGGACGATCGTAGGAATCGGCTGACCCCTCATGGACGGACTGGCGACAATCTCACCTGCTCACGCTCTGCAGGAAGAAGTGCTTATGCTGCCGTTCATGGACGCCGAGAAAAGAAGGCGGGACAAGTGACGACATGTTGCCTGACGGTCAATTAACCGGACCCGATTGTGCAACACGTCAGTAATAGCGCCGCTTCCTCGCGGCGGAAGACGGCTCCGCGCGCGGCGCTCGCGCAGCCCGCAGTCAGCACGAAAGCAAGCATCGACACGCGCGCCGACGCGGCGCGCTTCATGGCTGCGCTCCTGCCGCCGCAGCCGCCGGCGCACAGGCGCCCGTCGCGGCCAGTTCGGCGATTTCGGCGGTGATCTCGTCCTGCCGGACGATCCGATAGTCGCGCGTGAGCGCCTGCAACCGGTCCTTCACATGACGGCTCGCCGCCAGCATCGCCGCGACGCGCGCCGCGTTTTCCGCCGCGAACGACTGCATCAGGCCATCGCATAGTTCGAGGTACACGTAGCGCTCGGTAAGGCCCGTCAACAGCTTGTCGAGCGGCAGGTTCAGAAGCGGCGCCTGCCCGCGCGACGGCACCTCGAAGCGCGTGAAGTCGAACGGCACGAGCCGCCGCGTCACGATGCGCTCGTCGAGAACGGGACCGGGCGTCGCGTGCACGAGCCACACCTGAGACGAAGCCTCGTCGCTGAAGCGCGCGAATACCGCATCCGCGACCTGACCGGCCACGCGCACCACATCTTGCGCATGCGCGGCCATCCCCACGGACCAGCCATAGCGCAATGCGCGTTCCTGCGCGAGCATCGTGCCACGCGTGCCGACGATGAAAACCTCGCCCGGCTCGTGCGCCTTCAGCCGTTCGGCGCGCGCGAGCAGATGCTCGTTGAAGCCGCCGACGAAACCCTGCTCGGTGCACACCACGATGAGGATGCGCGCGGCGTTCTCCGGCGGCGCGAAGCGCTCGGCACGCGCCGGCGGCGCAGCGGCGAGCACCATGCCGATCGCCTCGCCGACGGTCGCCGCCGCCGAGCGGATGCCCGCGAGCCGCGCCTGCGCCTCGCGCTCGCGCGCGGCAGCGATGCCGCGCATTGCGCCGATCACCGCGTCAAGCTGCGTCGCCGAAGCGGTGCGGGTTTCGATCTCACTTAGCCGGCTGCTCATCGCGACTCCCTGATGCTTGCGGCGCGTGCGGACCTTCGTGCGTCACCCGTTCGACGAGCGCGCGAATGCGCTCGCTCAGACTGTCGCGCAGCGCGTCGTCGAGCGGCTCGTGCAGCCATGCCGCCGCTGCCGCTTCGCGATGCACGTCGTCCGCCGTGCTGAGCTTGTCGCGCACCCACGTCGTCACCTCGGGCGCGACACCGTCGAACACGCCGGCGGCGAGCGCCGCGAGCAACGCGACCTGATCGGCGGCGCCCAACGCGTCGAAGCGCGGCTGCGTCAGCAGCGCGCGAATCCGTTTGCCTCGCTCGATCTGCGCGGTGACGCGTGCATCGGCGAGACCGCCGAAGCGGCTGAACATTTCGAGCTCGAGAAACTGCGCGTAGTCGAGCCGCAGGCGGCCCGCGACGTCGCGCAGCGCGGCGTACTGCGCCTTGCCGCCCACGCGGCTCACGCTCAGGCCGACGTCCACGGCGGGCCGCTGGTTCGCGGCGAACAGCGCGGCGTCGAGCACGATCTGTCCGTCGGTGATCGAGATCAGGTTGGTCGGAATGTAGGCCGACAGATTGCCGGCGTCCGTCTCGGCGATCGGCAGCGCCGTCAGCGAACCGCCGCCGCGCGCGGGCGACAGTTTCGCCGCGCGTTCCAGCAGCCGCGCGTGCAGATAAAAAATATCGCCGGGATACGCCTCGCGCCCTGGCGGCTCGCGCGTGAGCAGTGCGAGCTCGCGATGGGTCGCCGCATGCTTCGTCAGATCGTCGATCACGATCAGCGCATGCTGGCCGCGATCGCGAAAGAACTCGGCGATCGAGCACCCCGCGAACGGCGCGATCCACTGCAGGCCGGGCGGCGCGGCCGCCGAAGCGACGACGAAGATGCAGCGCTCGAACGCGCCCTGCTCGCGCACGGCATCGATCACGCGCTGCACCGCCGTCGCGCGCTGGCCGACGGCGACATACACGCAGATCACGTCGCTGTGTTTCTGATTGACGATCGCCTCGACGGCGAGCGAGGTCTTGCCCGTCGCGCGATCGCCGATGATCAGCTCACGCTGCCCACGCCCGATCGCGAACAGCGCATCGACGACGAGCACGCCCGTCTGCAACGGCTCGCTCACGAAGTCCCGCTCGATGATCGCGGGCGCCGCGCGCTCGACGGGCAAACGCATGGCGGCCCCGAGCGCCTCGCCGCCATCGAGCGGCCGGCCGAGCGGATCGACGACGCGGCCGAGCAGCGCGTCGCCGACCGGCACGTCGAGCACGCTGCCGGTCCCCGCGACGCGCATGCCCGAGCGCACCGCCTCCCCGCTGTCGAGCAGCACGACGCTCGCGCTCGCCGCGTCGAGCGAATGAATGAAGCCGCGCACGCCGCATTCGATTTCGACGACCTCGTCGAGCGCGGCGTCGGGCAGGCCCGACACGAAAGCAATGCCGTCGGCGATCTGTTCGACCCGGCCCATGCTCGCCGCCCGCGGCTGCGGCGTAACGCGCGCAAGCGCCTCGCGTTTGCGCGCGAGCCACGCGTGGGCGAGGTCAGCGCGCGAGTCCATCGTCGCGAAGCAGTTCGCCGTGGATCTGTTCGAGCTGGTCGCGCCAGCTATTGCGCACGACGCCGTGCCCGCCCGACAGTTCGAGACCGGCGAGCAGCGTCCGGTCGATCCCGGTCTCGAACCGGATCTGCTGGGCGAAGGCGCCCGTGAGCGCGGCTTCGCAAGCGGCGCGCTCCTGCTGCGTCAACTCGCGCGGCGCGCTCAGGCGCAGCGGCACATCCCCGGCCAGCGCGGCGCGCGCGCCCGGCGACAAGCGGCGCACGCCGTCCGCGAGCCCGTCGATGAAGCCGGCGACGCGCAGGTCCTCGGGCGACCGTTCCAGCAACCGGTCGAGCAGCTTGCCCGCGATATCGACGGCCAGCTCGGCGGCGGCCGCCGACGCCGCTTCGGCTTGCGCCGCGCTCTCGCGCTGCCGCTCCGCCGCCGCCTGGGCGCGCAGCCGCCCGGCTTCGTCGCGTGCGGCGTCGAGCAGCGCCGCGTGCTGCGTGCGCGCGTCGGCCTCGATCGTGGCAAACGCCTGCGCGCGCCGCGCGGCGAGCTGCTCGCGTTCGGCTTGCAGCGCATCACGTTCGGCCTGCGCCGCGAGCTTCGCCGCGTTTGCGTCGCCGATCAGCGCATTCGCGCTCGCCTGTCTGTCCGCGATGATCTTCGCGACCGGACGGAACAGAAAACGCGCGAGCAGCCAGATCAGAATCAGTGCGTTGAGCGTCTGCAGCGCCAGCGTCGACCAGTCGATTTTCATCACGCGCCCTACCTGACGAACGGATTGGCGAACAGCAACAGCAGCGCGACGACGAGGCAATAGATCGCCATCGTCTCGATCATCGCGAGCCCGACGAACAGCGTGCGCGACAGCGTGCCCGCCGAGTCGGGCTGGCGCGCGATCGCGTCCATCGCGGCGGCGACCGCGCGGCCCTCGGCGAGCGCTGGCCCGATCGCGCCGAACGACACGGCAAGCGCGGCGGCGGCGATGCTGACGATTTCGATAAGGTTCATGCCTGTCCTTTCTGATTGTCGTGAACGACGGCGCGCGACTCGCCGACGGCGGCGCCGATGAATACCATCGCGAGCACCGCGAAAATGTAGGCCTGCACCGCGCCGGTCAGCAGATCGAGCGCCATCAACGGAATCGGCACCAGCAACCCGGCCAGCGACAGCACGATGCCGACCACGAATACGCCGCTCATCACATTGCCGAACAGGCGCACCACCAGCGAAAACGTGCGCGTGATCTGCTCGACGACGTTCAGCGGGATCATCACCCACGCCGGTTCGGCGAACGTCGCGAGGTAGCCGCGCCAGCCGCGCGAGCGCACGCCGCACACGAGCGTCGCGGCGAGCACGACGAGCGCGAGCGCCGCATCCGTTTCCAGGTGCGCGGTGGGCGGCTCGATGCCCGGAATCAGCGACGACCAGTTCGCGATCAGCACGAACAGGAACAAGGTGCCGATCAGCGCACGATACGGCGCCGGATCGGTTTGCATCGTGTCGCGGATTTGCGTGTCGAGCGTGCCGACCAGCAGTTCGAGCGCGGTCTGCGTACGCGACGGCCGGATGGACAGCTTGCGCGTGAGCCATAGCGAGACGAGCGTCATCGCCGCCATGATCGCCCACGTGACGACCACGGGCGCGGTGATGACGAGCGGACCGGCACGCACGAGCGGCGCGGTGACGAGCGGCGAATGGATCACGGCGCCGCCCTGCGCATGCCGAGCGCGATGCCGCGCGCCCACAGGAAGCCGCCGATGCCGCCGAGCAACGCGAACGCGCCCGCTTTCGCAAGCAGGACGAACAAAGCGGCCGTCAGCGCGAGCCGCGCCAGTTGCAGCGCGAAAGCGTGCATCACGCGGCCTCGCGCGAAATACGCGACGTTCCAGCGCAGCGTCGCGAAGTGAAGCGCACCGCTCAGCAAGCCGACCGCCATTCCCGTGGCGGCAAGCGCGAGCGTGTCGGCGAAGTGAAGCGGGGTGGTGTCAATCACGATCTCTCCTTTCCTGTCGATGCATCCAGCGCCATGCTGACCATAGACCGATGCCCGCGCCGATCATCAGAAGCGGCGCCGCAAAAAATACCCGCGTACCCGCCAGGCGGTCGAGCCAGCGCCCGAGCAGAAGGCAAAGCAGGATCGGCAACACGATCGTCCAGCCGAGAATGCCGATCTGGCCAAGCCGCGCGCCCAGCGATGGCTCCGGGTTCGCACGGCCCGTGCGCGCCCGGCTTGCCGCGCGCTGTGCGGCTTGCGCGACGCGGTCGCCAGCTTCGCCGGGTTCGCCATCGGCCTGACGGTCCGCCTCGCCGGCAGGCGGCCGCGTCGTCATCCCGGTTCTCCATGTGTGGCGCGCGGGCGCAGATAGAGCAGCATCTGACGCACGGCCTGCGCATGCAGACGCGTCTGCTCGACGCGCGCGCGCCGCATCGCGTCGATCTGCGCGGCACGCGCGCGGCGCACGTCCGCTTCGAGCGCTTCGAGCGAGTCGCCCGGTATCGCTTCGCGGCAAGCGAGCGAGACGGCCGTGCCGCGCGATACGATCAGCACGCCGCCATCGACCGCGCAGTAATGCTCGCCGCCGTCCGGCGTGCGCCAGCGCACGACCGACGCGCTCAGCAGCGTGACCATGTCCGCGTGCCCCGCGCGCACGCCGAACGCGCCGCTCTCGTCCTCGGCGCGCAACGACACGACAGGCAGCCCGTCGACCACGACGCGCGCCGGTGTCGCGATCGTCAGAGACAGGCCACGCTGCGGCATCGCAATCTCCTTCTCACGCCACGACGGCGCTTGCACCCGCCGACCTGCCGCGGGCTTCCTTGTCGCGCGCCTCATCGAGCGCGCCGACCATGTACAGCGAGCGCTCCTGCCAATCGTCGCACTCGCCGGCGAGAATCGCCTTGCAGCCGGCGATCGTGTCGGCGAGCGCGACCGCTCGCCCGGGCTGTCCCGAGAACGCTTCGGTGACCGCGAACGGCTGCGTCAGAAAGCGCTGCAAACGACGCGCGCGCTGTACGGCACGGCGATCGTCGAGGCCGAGTTCCTCGATGCCGAGCAACGCGATCACGTCCTGCAACTCGCGCTGATGTTCGAGCACGCGCCGCACCTCGTTGGCGACCGCCGCGTGCTGCGCGCCCACGACGAGCGGATCGAGCAGGACCGACGACGACGCGAGCGGATCGACCGCCGGATACATGCCCTCGGCGGCGAGCGCGCGCGACAGCACGATCATGCTGTCGACGTGCGAGGCGATCGTCGTCACGGCGGGGTCGGTGAAGTCATCGGCGGGTACGTAGACCGCCTCGATCGCGGTGACTGCCGCGTTGCCCACCGACACGATCCGCTCCTGCAGCGCCGCCACCTCGCTCGCGAGCGTCGGCTGATAGCCGACCCGCGACGGCATGCGCCCGAGCAGCCCCGACACTTCCGCCCCTGCCTGCACGAAGCGAAACACGTTGTCCATCAGGAGCAGCACGTTCTGGCCGCGCTCGTCGCGAAAGTACTCGGCGATCGTCAGCGCGGTGAGCGGCACGCGCCAGCGCGCGCCCGGCGGTTCGTTCATCTGTCCGTAGACGAGCACGGCCCGCGGCAGCACGCCCGAGCCGCGCATGTCCGACAGCATTTCGTGCCCCTCGCGGGAACGCTCGCCGACGCCGGCAAACACCGACGTGCCGCCGTAGCGCGCGGCCATCGCGTGAATCAGTTCCATCACGAGTACCGTCTTGCCGACACCTGCGCCGCCGAACATCGCCGCCTTGCCGCCATGCGCGAGCGGCGTCAGCAGGTCGACGATCTTGATGCCGGTCTCGAACAGACGCGTCGCGCCACGCTGCGCCGAGAGCGGTGGCGCGGCGCGATGGATCGGCCGGCGCTCGACGGTGTCGGGAATCGGCTCGCCGCCGTCGCGCATCGCACCGGCGACGTCGAGCAGTCTGCCGAGCACGGCGTCGCCGACCGGCACCTCGATGGGTCCCGCGCCGACCCGTACGGCGGCGCCACGCGCGAGACCCGCGCTCGCCTGCAGCGCCAGCGCGCGCACCGTTCGCTCGCCGGAATGCGACTGCACTTCGGCGAGGATCGGCGTGCCGTCCGGCCGCGCGATCCACAGCGCGGTGGCGACTGGAGGTAACGCGGGTGTGTCGAATTCGACGTCGACCACCGCGCCGCGCACGGCGCACACGCGCCCGCTTGCGGCGAGCGTGGCCGTGGACGGTGCGCAGTGTTGATCGGTTGTGGTCACTGCCGTTGGCACGTAGCGCTCCCCATCTCGGTACTGGTACCCCATCACGATAGCGATACGCACCCGGATAAAAGCTGATCCTGATCAAACATTGCGGGCGACGATCGAGCCCAAGCCGCGCGGCGCGCCTACGCTGTCGATGCACAAGGCAACGTAACCACCCCGCAGCGAGGACGACATGAGAACGGCCCTGATCGTTTCGATTCTGTTGGCGCTCCTTGGCATGTCCGGATGCGAGACCGATTCGGCGCGGGTTGCCGATCACGAACTCGCCGTGGCGTTCGCCGACGTGCTGGATCTGTACAACGCACGCCTCGATCTGACAGCGCAGGCGCTCGCGCTCGCGCGCGGGCATCTGCCATCCGATGCGCCGGTGCTCGCGACACTCGCAAGCTCACGCGCGGCCGTCGCGGAGCTGCATGCCTCGCCGGCGCTGCTCGATTCACCCGCTTCTTTCGAACGCTTCGATGTTGCGCAACGCGAATTGACCGACTCGATTTCGCAGCTGCTGATCGCCTGCGAGGCTGTCCCCCGCCTGAGCGCGAACCCGAAGTTTCGCGCGCTGCAGGCGCGGCTCGCCTCGTCGGCCGGCCGGATCGCCGTCGCGCGCGAGCGGTACGACGAAGCGGCACGGCGCTACAACGCGTCGCGTCAGCGCTTTGCGTTGCATCTCGCGGATGTCATGCATGCGCAGCGTGACAGGCCGGTCTTCACGGTGCCGGACACGACGCCTGTGCACCGTCAGCCACGCACCGATTTCGGCGCGCTGCGCGGTTCGCTGCGGGTTTAGCGCCGGGCGGGCCGACCGTCTCGCATAGAAGCGTTGATGGCGCTTCGATCAACCGCTTGATCGCCTCGCCTTCCCTGCCTCTCAGGGGAAGATCGGTGTCGTCGGCTCCGCGCCTTCGAGATCGGCCTTCGGAAAATGCTGCGCGACCATCTGTTCGATCTCGAACTCGCGCGATCCGGGCACGTCGGCCATGATCAGGAGCTGGCCATCACGTATGGCGCCACGAAAGCGCTCGAGTCGTGTATTCGGCTCGTCGACGCCGATCATCGTCGCCGTCCAGGCGCCGAAGCCGGCACCTGCCAAGGTCAATCCGACGACGGCGCCCCCCGCAATGGCGAGCTCCGCCGGAGGAAACGCCAGCGCCACGAGGCCGAGTAGCGCGCCGGTCGCGCCGCCGAACATCACGCCGCGTTCGAGCGAATGCACGACGTCGCTGCTTTGCAGCAAGGAGGCCTCGGGCAACTGTTCGAGCGCCACACTGTGATTCGCGAGGACATGGATATGCCGCCATGTGATCCGCGCCCGCAGCAAGTCGTCCACGATCGCCTTCGCCGTCGTCGTGTCAGGTACGAGGAAATAGAGACGTCTCATGTCGGCTCTCCGTCAAGCACGCATCCCAACGCGGGTGGATGCCGCTTATCGTACGCCTGCCACGGCCAACGAGGGAGCGCAGGTCGCGAAGGAGGCGGCCGGCTTGCATTGCATCGCAGCAAGTGACTGCTTCGATCGCGCGGTCCGTATCGGGCGCGCGCGGCCCCTTGAGCTGCCTTGCACGATGCACGGGAGAGGACTACCTTTGCACTAGAGACGTGCCGGCGCAGACAGTACCTACTACGGCAAGGCGGCACAAAGACGCCAGGAGCGTTGGGTTGGCGGCTCCAGCGAGTGTCGCGCAGCGAGGTGGCGTATGTCGCTTGCGATTGCCCTGTTCCTGATCATCGTATTGGCGGTGGGATTTCACTTTGCCAGTCCCTGGTGGATCACGCCGATCGCCTCGAACTGGGTGCGCATGGACGACATGCTGACGATCACGCTCGTCATTACCGGCGTGCTGTTCGTCGCGATCAACCTGTTCATGGTGATCGCACTGGTGCGCTACCGCAACCGCAAGGGTCATCGCGCGACCTACGAGCCGCACAACAGGCGGCTGGAATGGTGGCTCATCGGCGTGACCTCGGTCGGCGTGGCGGCGTTGCTGGCACCGGGGCTGTTCGTCTACGCGGACTTCGTACGGCCGCCGCCCCACGTGCTGCAGATGGAAGTGCTCGGCCAGCAATGGCAATGGCGCTTCCGCTTTGCCGGCCCCGGAGGCAAGCTGGGCACGACCGACGTGCGCTACATCAGCGACGACAACCCCTTCGGCCTGAACCCCGGCGACCCCAACGGCCGTGACAACTATCTGATCGATGCGCCCGAGGTGCATCTGCCGCTCAACCGGCCGATCCAGGTTCTGACACGCTCGCGCGACGTGCTGCACGACTTCTACGTACCGCCGTTCCGTGCGCGCATGAACATGGTGCCCGGCATGGTGACGACCTTCTGGTTCACGCCGACCAAGGCAGGGCGTTACGACATCCTGTGCGCGCAGCTTTGCGGTATCGGACACGCCAACATGCGCGGCGTGGTCGTGGTGGAAGACCAGGCATCGTTCGCGCGCTGGCTGGCCCGGCAGACCACCTTCGAGCAGCAGCAGGCCAAGATGCAGACCGCGGCCGCCACTGCAGGCGGCAGCGCCCACGCGCTTGCCGACCAGGGCAAGGCGCTCGCAGCGGCCAAGGGCTGCGTCGCCTGCCACACCGTAAACGGCAGTCCGCTCGTGGGCCCCACCTGGAAGGGCCTGTACGGCAAGACCGAAACGATGGCCGACGGCAGCACCGCGAAGGTGGACGAAGCCTATCTGCGCGCCTTCATCCGCAACCCGAAGGCCCGCGTCGTGAAGGGCTTCGCACCGATCATGCCGACCTTCGACCTGAGCGAGCAGGAGCTGTCCGCGCTGGTGACCTATATCGAAGCCCAGGGCGGCCCGGCCGCCAGCAGCGCAGCCAAACCCTAGCGGAGCAGACGCAATGCCCTACGCACACACCGACCACGGCCCGCAAAGTTTCTGGACCCGCTATGTCTGGAGCCAGGACCACAAGGTCATCGCCTGGCAGTATTCGCTGACGGCCATCGCCATCGGCCTGGTCGGCATGGTGTTGTCGGACCTGATGCGCCTGCAGCTCGGCTTTCCGGGCAAGTTCAGTTTCATCGACGCCAACCACTACTACCAGTTCGTCACCATGCACGGGATGATCATGGTGATCTACCTGCTGACGGCGCTGTTTCTCGGCGGTTTCGGCAACTACCTGATCCCGCTGATGCTGGGTGCGCGCGACATGGTGTTTCCGTTTCTCAACATGCTGAGCTACTGGGTCTACCTGCTGGCCGTGCTGGTGCTGGTGGCGAGCTTCTTCGCGCCAGGCGGGCCGACCGGCGCGGGCTGGACGCTCTATCCGCCCCAGGCCATCCTGCCGGGTACGCCGGGCGTGGAATGGGGCATCGTGTTGATGCTGGTGTCGCTGGCGATCTTCATCGTCGCGGCCACGATGGGCGGCCTGAATTACGTCACCACCACGCTGCAGGCGCGCACGCGCGGCATGACGCTCATGCGCATGCCGCTCACGGTGTGGGGCATCTTCATCGCGACCATCCTGGCACTGCTGGCGTTTCCGGCGCTGTTCGTGTCGGCGGTGATGATGCTGCTCGACAGGACACTCGGCACCAGTTTCTTCATACCGGCTGTGGTGTCGATGGGGCAGACGCTCAAGCATGCCGGCGGCAGCCCGCTGCTATTCCAGCACCTGTTCTGGTTCTTCGGGCATCCGGAGGTCTATATCGTGGCGCTGCCCGCCTTCGGCATTGCGTCGGACCTCATCAGCACGCACGCGCGCAAGAGCATCTTCGGCTACAGGATGATGGTGTGGGCCATCGTCGCAATCGGTGCGCTGAGCTTCGTGGTCTGGGCGCATCACATGTTCATCGCCGGCATGAATCCGTACTTCGGGTTCTTCTTTGCCACCACCACGCTCATCATCGCCATCCCGACCGCCCTCAAGGTCTACAACTGGGTGCTGACGCTGTGGCGCGGCGATATCCACCTGACCGTGCCGATGCTGTTTGCCATCGGCTTCATCAGCACCTTCGTCCTGGGTGGGCTGACCGGCCTCTATCTCGGCAACGTGAGCGTGGACATTCCGCTGTCGAACACGTACTTCGTGGTGGCGCACTTCCATATGGTGATGGCTGTGTCGCCGATTCTGGTGGTGTTTGGCGGCATCTATCACTGGTATCCGAAAGTGACGGGCCGCATGCTCAACGACACGCTCGGGCGCTTGCACTTCTGGGTCACGTTCATCGGCACCTATGCGATCTACTTTCCGATGCACTATCTAGGCATCCTGGGCATGCCGCGGCGGTATTACCAGTACGAGGGCATCAGTTTCATTCCATCTTCGGCGCAGACGCTCAACACGTTCATCACCGTCATTGCGCTGATCGTCGGAGTGGCGCAGTTGCTGTTCCTGTACAACCTGGCGTGGAGCCTCGTGCGCGGCAAACCTGCCGGCAGCAACCCCTGGCGGGCCACCACGCTCGAATGGCAGACGCCGCAAACGCCGCCCGTGCATGGCAACTGGGGCGCCGCGCCGCCCGTGGTCTACCGCTGGGCATACGAATACAGCCCGCCGGGCCACGGCGAGGACTTCGTCCCGCAAAACCAGCCGCCCGAGACGGCGCCTGAACCGGCCGCCCACCCGACGCTTCAACCCGGAGAGGCACGCGAATGACCACACTGCCCCGCTCCTTTGCACCTCACGCGCCACCTGTCTCGCCGAATGCGAGCCGCGTCGGCCTGATCGTTTTCATGGCGGTGGCAACGACATTGTTTTCGCTGCTGCTGTTCGCCTATGCGATGCGTATGCGCGAGCCCGACTGGCAGGCGATCCCGCATCCGCCGCTACTGTGGTGGAACACCGGCGCGCTGGTGCTGGCCAGCATCGCCATGCAGCGTGCCCGGCAGATTACCGCACGCCGTGCGGTGTGGCTGGTGTGCGGCGGCGTGCTGGCGGCCGTGTTCGTGATCGGACAACTGATCGTCTGGCGCATGCTGTCGGCGGCCGGGCAGACCGTCGCCATCAATCCTTCCAATAGCTTCCTCTACGTGCTCACCGGCCTGCACGGGTTGCATGTGCTGGGCGGGCTCGCGGCCTGGGTGGTGACGATCGCGCTGCTCCGGCGCGGGGACCCCTTCCGGGCCCAGCGCGCCATCTCGCTGTGCGCCATCTACTGGCATTTCCTGCTGGCTGTCTGGCTCGTGCTGCTGGCGGCCATGTGGTGGATCACCCCTGGGATCGTCGCCGCGATCTGCGGGCCCGCGTATGGAGCCGCGCCATGACTGCGCCCACGCTCCCGACCGAATCCGCTGTCGGCACGCCCGCCGAGGCCGGGCCTGACGGCTGGCGCGGCATCGTCACGGACTGGTCGGCTGATCGGGAAGCCTTCAAGGTGCCGTGGGGCAAGGCGATGATGTGGATCTTCCTGCTCTCGGACACCTTCATCTTCAGCAGCTTCCTGATCGGCTACATGACGGTGCGGATGTCCACCACGGTGCCGTGGCCTGACACGTCCAAGGTGTTCGGGCTCACTGTGGGCGGCGTGGATGTGCCTTTGCTGCTGATCGCCATCATGACCTTCATCCTGATCAGCAGCAGCGGCACCATGGCGATGGCTGTCAATTTCGGCTACCGGCGCGACGCCAGGCGCGCCGCCGCACTGTTGATCGCGACCGCGCTGCTGGGCGCGACCTTCGTGTCGATGCAGGCCTTCGAATGGACCAAGCTGATCGTCCATGAAGGAATCCGCCCTTGGGGCAATCCGGTGGGCGCGGCGCAGTTCGGCGCGTGCTTCTTCATGATCACCGGCTTCCACGGCTTTCACGTGAGCTGTGGCGTGATCTACCTGCTGCTGATCGCACGCAAGATCACGCGACCGGGGTTTACCGAGCATGGCAACTTCCAGATCGTGGAAATCGCCGGCTTGTACTGGCACTTCGTCGACCTGGTGTGGGTATTCATCTTTGCGCTGTTTTATTTGTGGTGAGGCAGACCATGGAGCACACTGATTCCGCCCATCGGCCCGACGCCGCGCACGGTCAGCAGCATCCGATCGGCATCTACCTGAAGATCTGGGGCCTGCTGTTCGTCCTGAGCACGATGTCGTACATGGTGGACTACTTTCACGTGCAGGGCCTGCTGCGCTGGGTGCTGATCGTCGTGCTCATGATCGCCAAGGCCGGGCTGATCGTGTCGATTTTCATGCACATGATGTGGGAGCGGCTGGCTCTCGTGTACGCCATCCTGATGCCGCCCCTGGGCCTGCTGGTGCTGATGGTGCTGATGGCTGCCGAAGCGCATCACACCTTCGGCATGCGGGAACTCTTCTTCCGTTGACCCGTTTTGCCTGGCAGAGTCAAGTCGGCGAACTCAGGCTGCGAGTCTGGCTCAAGCGTAGCTATTTTTTATCGCTCATTCAAAACGACCCGGCAAATGCCGGGCCGTTTGCTTCCTTGCTCGCAGAAGATCGCCGCGAAAAACATCTTCAGATCACGCGTGCTTCTCACCGAATTCGTCGAGCGGTTCAGGCTGCGTGAACGGATCGAAGTCGGCCCAGCGCCCTTGTTGCCAGCGGCCGGTCGCGCGTTCGATCGACGCGCCTCCCGCATCGCGCAGCACCCGCGCGGCGTCCAACTGGCTGTCCGGCGACACGTGTACGGCCACCAGCACGCCGGAATCACGAATCTGTTCGTCGACGGGTCCACGCGTGCGCACCATCGCGCCGGCCAGTGAGCCGACATACGCGCACACCCCGGCCGCGACCAGCGACACGATGAGCGGCGCCGAAAACACCGCGAAGACTCCTACGCCTACCACGGCGCCAATCGCTGCGCCAATCGCGATGCCCATCTCGGCACCGCTGGGCGTCGCCTTCGCGATTGCGTCGATGATGGCATCGCCGCGGGGCCGAACACGCGCGTGCTGGCCCGGCGGATTGACGAAAAACAGTGTGACGTCTTCCTCGACGAAACCGGCATCGAAGAGGCGTTGCGCCGCATTTTCAGCGGCGGGGAATGTCGTAAAGGTTGCTGCGACGATGAGTGACATGTGGCCTCCTTCCATCGTTGACTAGCGGTTGCGGACTATGCCGCCCCACCTCCCCTGCGCCGAGGCACAGGTGCATGCGGCGGCACGCGCCGGGACTATGCCGTGGTGCCGCGATCGGGTTCCATGCCGTCCACTCCGAACAGTCCACCATGTAAGACTACGCCTTTGCCGCCATTCTGGTCGATCGCTTCCGCGCCGACCGAACGGATACGAGCGCGGCCGTTGTCGAAAGCAGACATTCAGGCGGATTGCGGCGCGCACCGCAAATCGTCGGAGGCCGCAAATCGGTCGTCGATTCGATCTGGGTCTACTAGAATGAATTGTCCCAATCAATCGGGAGAGAAATTGTGGAACTTCACATGGATTCCCATCATTTCACGCGCGGCCACCCCGACTGGCGGGCAGCCGTGCTGGCAGGCGTGATCGCGGGCGTTGTGTTTTTGGCGTTAGGGGTCATCGTGATGGCGCTAACGACGGGCGGAAGTCTGCTGGAGCCCCCGCGCATGGTCGCCGCGATCATTCTGGGTCGAGGCGCATTGCAGTCGCCGCAATCGTTCTCGTTTGGCATCGTGCTTGCGGCCTTTGCAGTGCATTTCGCCCTTGCCATCGCATTTGCGCTTGTCCTCGCCCTGATCATGACGTCATTCCGCCTTGACTCGAGCATGAGGATGGCTTCACTGACGGGTGGCGTGTTCGCCGTAGCCGTTTACGTGGTTAATTTCTACGGCATGACGAGCTTCTTTCCGTGGTTCGCTGAAGCGCGCAACTCGGCTAGCCTGTTCGTTCACATCGTCTTCGGTATCGTGGCGGCGAATCTGTACATGAGACTGGAGCGCAACCCATCGCGCAGCGTCACGGCGGACGTGGGGCGCCCGTCGTAGTGTCGGCCGCGCGCGTACCGATACCGCACGCTGACGCGACTACGGGTGCGAAGCAAAACGCGGGAGCGGCCGGCTGATGGTGCTTCTGCCGCACCATGAAAAACCGGAGGAGCACACCTCCGGTTTTTCATGAAGTGCTAAAGAGGTTCATGCAAGCCGCTACCCATTGCAGTCGCGCATCAAGCCAGGTCGAAGCAGCCGAGGCTCATCGCCTTGACCCAGGCGGACATGAAGTCGCGTCGATCGACACCGTCTTTCGGTTCATCCTTCATGATGGGGGCTCCTCAAGTTGCCCGCCTGAATCGCCGGGCTTCCCTGATGTCGCTCCGTGCGCAGCAAGCAACTGCTGATGAAGTGCCTCGGTGACATCGTCGGCGGGGAACATGCATTCGACGCGCAGTTCCTGCGCGGCCACGTTTTGCGGTGTGCCCACGGTCGTGACCATCGAGAAATAGCGCAGCACCACGCCGTCGCTGACGAGGCCGAGCGGAATCATCGGCATCGCGGCGTGCGTCGCAGACGACCCATGATGCGTTTTCCAGTCGCGCGGTACGCCGGGATACGCGAGCAGTTCGTCGAGCAGACGCCTGGTATGGTCGACGACCACATGACCCACCGACTCGCGATACACCCGTTGCAGCAGGCTGCGCGCGACCTCTTCCCAGTCGGCGACGAACGGCCGCATGCCGCGCGGATCGAAGATCAGATGCAGCATGTTGCGCGGACCTTCACGCGCGGCCATGTCGATGAAACAGTTGAAGAAGCGCGGTGCCGCGTCGTTGCTCATCAGCACGTTCCAGTCGCGGTCCATTACGAGCGCCGGAAACGGTTCGTGCTGACGCACGACCCGTTCGAGCGCGCGCACCACGCTGTGCATTTCCTGCGCATTCCACGGCGCCTCCGAATAGATCGGCGCATAACCGGCGGCAAGCAGCAGCGCGTTGCGCTCGCGCAGCGGGACCTCGAGAGTCTGCGCGAGCGCAAGCAGCGTGTCGCGGCCCGGCACGCTGCGCCCGCTTTCGATGAAGCTGATCTGCCGCTGCGAGATGCCGGCCTCGAGCGACAGATCGAGCTGACTCACGCCACGCGCGTCACGCCAATAGCGCAACAGACTGCCGAGATCACCGGCCTGCACTTTCGGATCGTGGCTCGTGACGTTCATCGCTTTGCCCTCGTCTGCTTGCCTGAACAGGACTGCTCAGCGCGTGGGCGCCTGCCACGCGAATTCTCCGAACTGCGTCTCGAGCGGCGGCTGCGTCACGCTGCCGGTGTAGTTCGTGATCGTCGATGCGGCGGCCACCGCGATCACCTCGAGAAGCTGCTGCGCGCTGAACCCTGCCGCGACGAAGCGTTGCCGGTCCTCGTCGGCCAGGCGCCCGCGCTTTTCGATCAGCGTGCGCGCGAGCGTCGACAGCGCGGCGAGCCGCGCATCGTCGGGCAAGCCGCCGTGGCGGATCGCCTCGACATCGGCGCGTCGCAAGCTGGCCTGTAGCCCTAGCGCGGTATGAAACGCGACCGCCCATTCGCTCGCGTTCGTGACGGCATTGGTGAGCAGCAGCGTCTGGATCTGCGGCTCGGTCAGGCTGCTCGCATGCACGCGCTCGAACAGGCCGATAAAGCCGTTGATCAGCACCGGTGAATCCGCCATGGTGGCCGCGATGTTCGGGATCAGGCCGAACGCCTGTTGCAGTTTGCGCAGCACGGGCTGCGATTGCGCGGGAGCCGACTCGATGGTGTGGACGGGGTAGCTAGACATGGTATCTCCTTGACGTGTGCGCCATCGGATCGAGGACGCGGTAGTCGAAGAGTAGAGGCCGCCACACGGCGCGCCAATTACATCGGATGTCATATGCGCGGCACTGACACAGACGGCGGCGAGTGAGGGAACTGCCGCGCGGGTGCCGCAAACTGCTGGAAAAGCCGCAGATTGGCGACGCCGGGCTTTCCCGAAAATCTTTCCAGTCGGACGCGAAGACTCGCGAATATCGGGCAGCCAGCAGTTTGTGAAGATGCTCGCGTTGCGTGGGGTCCGTGTCCGTTGCCTGCCGGGCGACTCGAGCGGATGCAGGGTTCCGGTGGAACAATGCGAACCCTCATGCTGGTTTCTTGGGACAAATATGAACATCGCCGCGTGTGCATGCGCTGAACTGCATGGGACGGCCCACGCGCGGCGACAAGTGAACTACTCGCTCAGGAGCCGCTTCAGCTCGTCAAGGAACGATGCTGCCGTGTGGCCCCAGAGAACCGGATCTACGTGGCATCCAAAAGCGTCTTCGAATGCCGCGTCCAGGTTGTCGCGGTTATCCTCTTTGAGCTGCTCTATCTCCTTCAGGGCGGCAGCTTTCTCGGTCTGGTTCATCCCCCTTTTATAGGAAAGAACGAGATCGGGTATCGAATCTCCATATAGCGAATAATCCTCATGAAAACGCCCCATGATCAATTGTTCAAGGTTGCTGTATTTCCCGTTATTCATGGTCATAGAGTTACTCGACAAGCATTGCGGTGAATACATAGTAAGGCATGCCGTTGTAGGTCTGGTAACGAAGAATCAGCTTGACCCGGCGCGCTGGCACGTAAGCCCCTGACTTTCTGATCACTGCATGCCCGACGTTCCGACCAACGTCCTTGAATAATGTCAAATCGTTTAGCGGCGATGCCGCCCACGCTTTTATTCGTGCTACGTTTGCATTCATTGTTTCCGATATTGCCCATTCAGCGAACCGAATATCTGTAAATGACGACGCTGCCGGAATGTGGGGGTCGCGTACCAACCTGTCCCGCAGCCATGCTTCGGTTTTGCCGACATGCTTTTCGATTGTATGTCCTCCAAGCTTTGGATTAAGGGCCTTCGCCTCATGCATTTGCAGGTTGATCCGACCCATTGTGATACTGGCCGCGCGTGCAGCCTTGATCGAGCCGGCGAACCCGAACGGCACGGCCATATCGAGCGACAGGCCGATCTTGTCGGCCATATCGGAGCTGACATTGATCGCCTCGGCCAGCTTCGTCGTACCCTGCTGGGTCAGCGTCGCCGTATCACGCCCCGTCCATACTCGACGCAGCCCCGCTGCCGCCGTGTCAGAACCATGTGCGCCGAACACGATGCACCCGGCCTTGCTCGCCATCGTCGGTTCCGGCATCACACACAGCGCCCCGGCTCCGACCATTTCCAGCAGGCCGCCGACGAGTTGCAACCCGCCCCATAGCCGGTTCGAAAGCATTTCCGTCTGGCTGATCGACTGGCGGGTGAGCACTGCGGCGAGCTGCGGCGCACTGAGCACAACGCGCACGCCGTCCGAATCCTGTTGATACGACATTCCGTATTCCTCTGTACCTGTTAAAACACCCAAACTACCAGGCGACTACAGGGACAGGGAATGGGCGATGGATGATTCTGCAGTCCCAATGTCAACGAACGTCAATCTCCGTTCACGTTGGATATTCACATCGCGGTACGGACGGACAGGCGGGATAGTGCCTGTTCTCTCCAGTCCCGCGCCGGCTTCTTTGTGGCGAGCCCATTCGGCGCGGACTATCATGTGGAAGTTTGTTCCCCTCTGTTCCCGTTCGTCACTGGAAAGGAAGGACATCATGCCCAAAATGAAAGCAGTCGAAGTGAAGCAGGCCGGCGGCCCTCTCGAACTGGTTGAGCGCGACGTGCCCGAGCCGGGCGCGGGTCACGTGCGCATCAGGATTCAGGCATGCGGCATCTGTCATAGCGATGTGATGACCAAGGAAGGTTTATGGCCGGGCCTGACCTATCCGCGCGTGCCCGGGCACGAGATCGCGGGCGTAATCGATGCGCTGGGGGCGGGCGTCGAGGGCTGGCAGGCGGGGCAGCGTGTGGGGGTCGGCTGGCACGGCGGGCATTGCGGCAAATGCGAACACTGCCGCCAGGGCGACTTCGTGCTGTGCCAGTTCGCTCTCATCCCCGGCATCAGCTATGACGGCGGTTACGCCGAATATATGGTGGCCCCCGTCGAAGCGTTGGCGCGCATTCCCGACGATCTGTCCGACGTCGATGCCGCGCCGTTGCTTTGCGCGGGTATCACGACCTTCAACGCGATCCGCAATAGCGGCGCGCGCGCCGGTGACGTGGTGGCGATTCTCGGAATCGGCGGCCTCGGCCATCTCGGCGTGCAATTCGCGCGCAAGATGGGCTTTCGCACGGTGGCAATCGCGCGCGGACAGGACAAGGCGCCGCTTGCGAAGCAACTGGGCGCGCATCACTACATCGACAGCAAAACCGAAAACGTCGCCGAGGCGCTGCAGGCATTGGGCGGCGCGAAGCTGATACTCGCCACGGTGACGAGCGGCAAGGCGATGAGCGCCACGCTCGGCGGTCTCGGCCTGAACGGCAAGCTCGTGATGGTCGGCGTCTCCGAAGAGCCGGTCGAAGTGCCGATCACGCAATTCATCATGGGACGCAACTCGGTGCAAGGCTGGCCCTCCGGCACCTCGGCGGATTCGCAGGACACGCTCGCGTTCAGCGCGATGAGCGGCGTCAAGCCGATGATCGAGGAGTTTCCGCTCGCCGACGCGGCCCAGGCCTTCGACCGCATGATGAGCGGCCATGCGCGTTTCAGGGTAGTGCTGAAGACGGCCTGAGGCGGAGGATATGCGGCGAGCCAAAGCTCGCCGCACCGGCTTCAATCAAGCCAGATCGAAGCGATCCAGATTCATCACCTTGACCCACGCGGCAATGAAGTCGCGCACGAACTTTTCCTTGCCGTCCTTGCTCGCATAGACCTCGCTCAACGCGCGCAGCACCGAGTTCGAGCCGAACACCAGATCGACGCGCGTACCCGTCCACTTGACCTCGCCGGTCTTCCTGTCGCAGCCCTCGAACGTTTCCGCGTCTTCCGACATCGGCGTCCATTCGGTGCCCATGTCCAGCAGATTGCGGAAGAAGTCGTTGGAGAGCGTTTCCGGCTTGTTCGTCAGGACACCGTGGGAGTCGTTGCCGGCGCCCACCTTCAGCACCCGCAGGCCGCCGATCAGCACCGTCATCTCGGGCGCCGTCAAGGTCAGCAATTGTGCCTTGTCGATCAGCAGTTGCTCGGCCCTCACCGGGAACTTGCCCTGCAGATAGTTGCGAAAGCCGTCGTGGACTGGCTCGAGCATCCCGACCGATTGGACGTCGGTCTGATCCTGCGACGCATCCATGCGGCCCGGCATGAACGGTACCGTCACCTGCTGGCCGGCGTTCTTCGCGGCCTGCTCGATGCCGGCGCCACCCGCCAGCACGATCAGGTCGGCGAGCGAGATCTTCTTGCCGCCGGACTGCGCACCGTTGAACTCGCTCTGGATGCCTTCGAGCACCTTGAGCACCTTCGCGAGCTCAGCGGGCTGGTTGACGTCCCAATCCTTCTGCGGCGCGAGCCGGATGCGCGCGCCGTTGGCGCCGCCGCGCTTGTCGGAGCCACGGAACGTCGAGGCCGACGCCCAGGCCGTCGTGACCAGTTGCGACACCGACAGCCCCGAGGCGACGATCTTCTGCTTGAGCGCCGCGACGTCCGCGTCGTCGACGAGCGGGTGATCGACGGCCGGAATCGGGTCCTGCCACAGCAGTTCCTCGCTCGGCACTTCCGGGCCGAGATAGCGGGCGCGCGGGCCCATGTCGCGGTGCGTCAGCTTGAACCAGGCGCGCGCGAACGCGTCGGCGAACTCGTCGGGGTTGGCCATGAAGCGCCGCGAGATTTTTTCGTAGATCGGGTCGAGGCGCAGCGACAGGTCGGTCGTCAGCATCGTCGGCAGCAGTTTTTTCGACGGATCGTGCGCGTGCGGGATCGTGGCCTGCGCGTCCTTCGCGACCCACTGATTCGCGCCCGCCGGGCTCTTCGTCAGCTCCCACTCGTGGCCGAACAGGTTCTGGAAGTAGCCCATGCCCCACTGCGTCGGCGTCGAGGTCCACGTGACTTCGATCCCGCTCGTGATCGTGTCGGCGCCCTTGCCGGTGCCGAAGCTGTTGCGCCAGCCGAGCCCCTGGGCTTCGAGCCCGGCGCCTTCCGGTTCCGGCCCGACGTTGGTGGCGGGGGCCGCGCCGTGGGTCTTGCCGAACGTGTGGCCGCCTGCGATCAGCGCGACGGTTTCCTCGTCGTTCATCGCCATGCGGCCGAACGTTTCGCGGATGTCGACCGCCGCGGCGAGCGGATCGGGATTGCCGTCCGGGCCTTCCGGGTTCACGTAGATCAGGCCCATCTGCACAGCGCCGAGCGGTTTTTCGAGGTTGCGTCCGGGCGGCTCGGTGCGGCTCTGCTCCGTGCCGTGCAGTGCCTCGTCGGCGACGAGCACGCCTTCGTCGTCTTCCCTGCCGGCCGCGCCCTTGCCGTAGCGCACGTCGCCGCCGAGCCAGGTCTTTTCATTGCCCCAGTAGACGTCCTCATCCGGCTCCCACGTATCCTCGCGGCCGCCGCCGAAACCGAATGTCTTGAAGCCCATCGTTTCGAGCGCGACGTTGCCGGTCAGGACCAGCAGGTCGGCCCACGATATGTTCTGGCCGTATTTCTGCTTGATCGGCCAGAGCAGGCGGCGCGCCTTGTCGAGGCTCACGTTGTCCGGCCAGCTATTGAGCGGCGCGAAACGCTGCTGGCCGCGCCCAGCGCCGCCGCGGCCGTCGCCGATACGGTACGTGCCGGCGGCATGCCATGCCATACGGATAAACAGCGGACCGTAGTGACCGAAGTCCGCGGGCCACCAGGGCTGCGAATCGGTCATCAACGCGGCGAGGTCTTTCTTGAGCGCGTCGTAGTCGAGGCTCTTGAATGCCTCGGCATAGTTGAAGTCCTTGTCCAGCGGATTGGAGCGTTCCGAATGCTGGTTCAGCAGGTCGACGCGCAATTGCTTCGGCCACCAGTCCCGGATGGTTGTCCCGCCGCCGGCGGTGTGGATGAACGGGCACTTTGCTTCGCTTGACATGCGTTCTCTCCTTTGGAGGATGTCTCCGTTGTCGATCGGAGTCGGTGCTTCGACACTTTCTCCAATCCCATGCAAGGTACTTGTTATGCGTTTGTCATCGTGTCAGGCTTCCGTGGCAAATTGAGGTACTCCTCGCCTATTCGACTATAGGCGAGCGCCATCTTCAATAGAATTGGAATCCGGCAATGCCGGCGATAGGCGGCGACTATATCGGGAGCGCGGCGACGCTCGAGCGCGCTCGCCTGTTTTGCGCCAGCCGCAGCCGACTGTGTGATAGGGTTTCGCGTTTCGTCCGCAATAGAGCGGGCACTGCTTTTCTCTCGGGCAAGCGTCGCTGACGGTGCCCGAGCGGAGCAGAATGACGCCAACCGGCGTGCGCCCGAGGAGTGTCCCGAACCGTGTCCAAAGCCGTGCCGAATACTGCCGCGAACGCTGCCCCGAACGCCGGGCTCGCCACCGTCCAGCCCGTCGAATCGCTCGTCGTGCCCGAGCTGCTCGATGGCCGCGACGGTACCAATCGTGGCGCGGCCGGCAGCTCGCAATTGTCGGCCCGCAACGATCTCGACGCCGTGCGCGCGTGGCTCTCCAATTACGCGGACACCAAAACCACTTTCGACAACTACCGCAAGGAAGCCGAGCGCCTGCTGCTGTGGGCGGTCGTGCAGCTCGGCAAGCCGCTTTCGTCGCTGACGCACGAGGATCTGCTGCTGTTCAAGGCGTTCATCGCCGATCCGCAGCCGGCCGCGCGCTGGGTGTCGGCAAACGGCGGCAAGTACGCGCGCAGCGACGCACGCTGGCGGCCGTTCAATGGGCCGCTGTCGCCGGCCAGCCAGCGCCAGGCGCTGATCATCCTGAACGCGATGTTCACGTGGCTCGTCAACGCCGGCTATCTGCGCGGCAACCCGATGGCGCTGCTGCGGCAGCGCGCGAAGCGCTCCGCGCCGCGCGTCACGCGCTACCTGTCGACATCGCTGTGGGACGAAGTGAAGCTGTTCGTCGAGCAACTGCCTGTGGACAGCGACGCGCAACGCGCGTATTACGCGCGCTGCCGCTGGCTGACCACCCTGTTCTATCTGCAAGGCATGCGCATCTCCGAGGTCGCCGGCGGGCAGATGGGGCAGTTCTTCAGACGGCTTGGCGCCGACGGTCAGGACCAGTGGTGGCTCGAAACGCTCGGCAAGGGCGACAAGGAGCGCATCGTGCCGGTGTCGGCCGAGCTGGTTCAGGAACTGCGCAGCTACCGGACGCTGAACGGCCTCGCCGCGCTGCCGACCCGCGCCGAGGACACGCCGCTCGTGCTGCCTTTCAAGGGCCGCAACCGCTGCCTTTCGCGCTCGGCGATTCACGACGCGATCAAGGGCATCTTCGCGGGCGCGGCCGCGTGGTTGCGCGCGCGCGGCCCGGAGTTCGCCGATCGCGCCGCCGAGCTGGAGCGCGCATCGGCGCACTGGCTGCGGCATACGGCCGGTTCGCATCAGGCGGACGGCGGCGTCGATCTGCGCACGATCCGCGACAATCTCGGCCACGTCTCGCTGAACACGACCAGCCTCTACCTGCACACCGAGGACGACGCGCGCCATACCGAGACCGTCAATCGGCATCGGATGAACTGGGGCGATGCGAAGTCCAAAGCAGGCAAGGCCGGTGGCAATTAAGCGCGAATCGGGCGTCTGAAACGCGCCGGGATGCCTGCGCTCCCGTCTCGTCGTCCTTCCCCCCACGCCCCGCCAATCCCACCCCCTTGCCCGCTAGAATTGCCGGCTTTGCCCGCGTCGGGCGCGCCGCAAGGCAAAATACGGCTTTTGCGCGCGCCGCACGCGCGGCCGAACCGGGTCACCAGGCGTCCCGGCCCGGCAAGGACCGCTCGTCCCAAACAGAGCAGATCAGGAGCCTTTATGAGCGATTCGAACCCATCCTTCCTCGGCCGGATTTCCCTGGCCGTGGGCACATTTTTCAGCATTCTCGGCAATGGCGGCTTCGCCGCCGACGTGCTGCGCCTGCGTAACGGCGAAAAGATCGACGCCGCCGCAACCCCCGCGCCGGCCCCCGCTGCGCAACCGAAGCCGCAACCCGCGCCGGTGCTGAAGGAGGCCACCCCCGACGCCGCGCTGCAACTGCTCGGCCTGCTGCAACGTGATGCACGCTTCATCGATTTCGTCGAGGAAGACATCAAGGGCTATAGCGACGCCGACATCGGCGCGGCGGCGCGTCTCGTGCACGAAGGCTGCCGCGCGACGCTGCGCGAGCACTTCACGATCCGCCCGGTGCGCGACGAAGCGGAAGGCAGCCGCGTGACGCTGCCCGAGGGTTTCGATGCGAGCTCGGTGCGCCTGACCGGCAACGTCGTCGGCAGCGCGCCGTTTAGCGGCAGCATCAGCCATCGCGGCTGGCGCGTCGACGACGTGCGGCTGCCGAAGCTCGCCGACGGCCATAACGCGAAGGTCATCGCACCGGCGGAGGTGGAGCTATGAGCGACGCACGCTATTCGATCGGCATCGACCTCGGCACCACGCACTGCGCGCTGTCCTACGTGGACACGCACGCGAGCGACGGCGAGAAAACCACCCAGGAGGTGCTGCCGATCGCGCAGCTCACGGGCCCGGGCGCCATCAATGACCTGCCGCTGTTGCCGTCGTTCCTCTACCTGCCCCACCCCGATGAACTGGCTTCCGGCGATCTCTACCTGCCGTGGACCGGTCAACGCGAATTCGCGGTCGGCGAATTCGCGCGCAGCCGCGGCGCCGGCACGCCGATCCGGCTCGTGTCGAGCGCGAAAAGCTGGCTCTGCCATCCGGGCGTCGACCGTCGCGCGGGCATTCTGCCGAACGACGCGCCGCCCGAAGTCGCGCGCGTGTCGCCGCTCGAAAGCTCGGTGCGCTATCTGACCCACCTGCGCGAGGCGTGGGACCACGCGCATCCTGACGCGCCGTTCGGCGAGCAGGACGTCACCGTGACGATTCCCGCGTCGTTCGACCCCGCCGCGCGCGAGCTGACCGCCGAAGCCGCCGAGGCCGCCGGTTTCACGCGCATGACGCTGCTCGAAGAGCCGCAGGCGGCGCTCTATAGCTGGATCCAGAAAAGCGGCGGCCAGTGGCGCAAGCAGGTCAAGGTCGGCGACATCATCCTCGTCGTCGACGTCGGCGGCGGCACGACCGACCTGTCGCTGATCGCGGTGATCGAGCGCGACGGCAATCTCGAACTGCATCGCGTCGCGGTCGGCGAGCACATCCTGCTCGGCGGCGACAACATGGACCTCGCGCTCGCGCATGTCGTCGCGCGCAAGCTCGCGGCGCAGGGCACCCAGGCCGACGCATGGCAACTGCGCGCGCTCACCTACGCGTGCCGCGCGGCGAAAGAGACGCTGCTGTCCGACTCCGCCACCGACACCGTGCCGCTCGTCGTGCCGAGCCGCGGCTCGAAGCTGATCGGCGGCTCGATCCGCACCGAGCTGACGCGCGCCGAACTCACGCAGACGATCCTCGACGGCTTCTTCCCGCCGGTCGACAGCGCCGCGCGTCCGGTGAGCCGCGCGCGGGCCGGTCTGACGCAGCTCGGTCTGCCGTATGCGCAGGACGCCGGCATCACGCGCCACCTGGCGGCGTTCCTCGGCCGTCAGGTCGGCGCGCTGGCCGAACTCGAAGGGCTGCGCGAGCACGTCGCGCCAAACGCGAGCTTCCTGCATCCGACCGCGGTGCTGTTCAACGGCGGCGTGTTCAAGTCGGCGCTGCTGGTCGAACGCATCATGGATACGCTGAACGGCTGGCTCGCGGCCGAAGGCGTGGCGCCCGCGCGTCTGCTCGAAGGCGCCGACCTCGATCTGGCGGTCGCGCGCGGCGCGGCCTACTACGGCTACGTGCGACGCGGCCGCGGCGTGCGGATTCGCGGCGGCACCGCCCGGGCGTACTACATCGCGATCGAATCTGCGATGCCGGCCGTGCCCGGGCTCGAACCGCCGGTGCAGGCCCTGTGCATCGCGCCGTTCGGCATGGAAGAAGGCACCGAAGCCGAGTTGCCCGCGCAGGAGTTCGGGCTGGTCGTCGGTGAGCCGGTGCATTTCCGCTTCTTCGGCTCGTCGGTGCGTCGTCAGGATCAGGTCGGCACGCTGCTCGATTTCTGGAGCCCCGAGGAGTTGCAGGAGCTCGAGGAAATCCAGGCGACGCTGCCGGCGGCCGGCCGCACCGCCGGTGAAGTCGTGCCGGTGAAGCTGCATGCGCGCGTGACCGAAACCGGCACGCTCGAACTGGAAGCCATCCCGCGCGGCTCCGACGAGCGCTGGAAGGTCGAATTCGACGTGCGCGGCAACGCGAATGCATGACTGAAATGAAGCGGTACAGCGTCGGCATCGATCTCGGCACCAGCAACACGGTGCTCGCCTATGCGCAAGCCGGATCGCAGCAGATCCGGGTGTTCGAGATCGAGCAGCTGGTGAGCCCCGGCGAGGTCGCCGCGCGGCCGCTGTTGCCGTCGGTGCGCTATCAGGCGGGCGACGGCGAGTTGAGCGCGGCCGACCTGCAACTGCCGTGGTCCGCCGCAAGCACAAGCGCGGACCGAGGCAAGCACGCCGAGCAGCCGGTCGTGGTCGGCCGGCTCGCCCGGCTGCTCGGCGCGCAGGTGCCGGGGCGGCTCGTCACGAGCGCGAAAAGCTGGCTGTCGCATGCGTCGGTCGATCGCGTCGCGCCGATTCTGCCGTGGGGCGCGCCCGACGAGGTCCGCAAGATCTCGCCGCTCGACGCGAGCGCGAGCTACCTCGCGCACGTGCGTGCCGCCTGGAACCAGCACTTCCCGCAGGCCCCGCTCGAACAGCAGGACGTGGTGCTGACGGTGCCCGCGTCGTTCGACGAAGGCGCGCGCGCCTTGACCGTCGAGGCGGCGCGGCTCGCGGGCCTGCCGTCGCTGAGGCTGCTCGAGGAGCCGCAGGCCGCGTTCTACGACTGGCTGTTCCAGCATCGCGAGAGCCTCGCCGACGCGCTCGCGGCGACCCGGCTCGTGCTGATCTGCGACGTCGGCGGCGGCACGACCGATCTGACGCTCGTCGAAGTCGGTCTCACCGAGGACGGCGAGCCGCGCCTGACTCGCGTCGGCGTAGGCAATCACCTGATGCTCGGCGGCGACAACATGGACCTCGCGCTCGCGCATCTGCTCGAGGCGCGGCTGACGGGTGGCGCCAGTGGCGCTGATGGTGGCGCGGCCGGTGGACAGGCGCCGCAGCGGCTCTCGGCGGCGAGCCTCTCGCAACTGGTCGAACGGTGCCGCGTCGCAAAGGAGCAATTGCTCGGCGCGCAGGCGCCGGAGTCGGTGTCGGTCACGCTGCTCGGCGCGGGCTCGAAGCTGATCGGTGGCGCGCGCTCCGCGCAGCTCACGCGCGACGAGGTCGAGAGGATCATCGTCGATGGCTTCTTTCCGCGGGTGGCCGCCAATGAGCGCCCCGGACGGCCGCGCGGCGCGATCGTCGAGTTCGGCCTGCCGTACGCGACCGACGCCGCGGTCACGCGGCATATCGCAGCGTTTCTCGAGCGCTTCGCCGCACAATCGCGCAAGGCCCTCGGCGCGGATGCCCGCTCGGCCGACGCCGCCGCCCTGCCCGTTCCCGATACGCTGTTGCTGAACGGCGGCGTATTCCGCGCCGACGCGCTGTCGCGGCGCCTCGCCGATACGCTGGGTGGCTGGCGCGGCGCGCCGCTCAACGTGCTGCACAACGACGACCCCGACGTCGCGGTCGCGCGCGGCGCCGTTGCCTATACGCTTGCGCGCGCGGGCTTCGCGCCGAAGATCGGCGGCGGTTCGCCGCGCAGCTATTTTCTGGTGCTCGACGAAACGCCGGCTGGCACAGACGACGCCGAGCCGGAAGCGGCGCCGGTGCAACTCGGCATCTGTCTGCTGCCGCGCGGCACCGAGGAAGGCCACGAGATCCTGATCGCCGATCGCACTTTCGCGCTGCGGCTTGGCGCTCCGGTGCGATTTCACCTGGTGTCGTCGAGCGCGGATACCGCCTATCAGCCCGGCGAGCTGGTCGCTCTCACGGGCGGCGACTTCGTGCGCCTGCCGCCGATCGCAACCATCGTGCAAGCGCGCGAGGGCCGCAGCGCGCGCGAAACCGCGGTGCGCATCGCGACCTCGCTGACCGAGGTCGGCACGCTCGACGTGCATTGCATCGAGCTCGACGAGCCGCGGCAACGCTGGCTGCTCGAATTCCAGCTGCGCCGCGACGACGCGCAGGTAAATCTGCCCGCCGATGGCGCGCGGCAACGCCACCCCGCCCTCGACCGCGCGCTCGAACTGATCGACCGCTGCTATGGCTCACGCGCGCAAAAGGTCGACCCGAAGGAAATCAAACGGCTGCGCGCGCAGCTCGAACATCTGCTCGGCCCGCGCGATAGCTGGGGCAGCGCGTTGCTGCGCGAACTGTTCGGCGCGCTGTGGGAACGCGCGCGGCGCCGGCGCCGCTCGGCGGATCACGAGCGGCTGTGGCTGAATCTGGCCGGTTATTGCGTGCGGCCCGGCTTCGGCTATCCGCTCGACGAATGGCGCGTCGAGCAACTGTGGACGCTGTTCGACGACGGCATCCAGTACGTCACCGACAGCCAGGTATGGTCCGAATGGTGGACGCTGTGGCGCCGCGCGGCCGGCGGTCTGAGCGAAGACGCGCAGTTGCGCGTGCTCGACGCGATGGACTATCTGCAGAAGGCGGCGCAATCGCGTCACAAACTGCCGTTCGATGTCGCGAAGACCGGCTTCGCCGACATGGTTCGTCTGTCCGCCTCGCTCGAACGGATTCCGGCCGAGCGCAAGATCGAACTCGGCGAGGCGGTGCTCGCGCGCCTGAAAAAGCCCGCTGAGAACCATCAAAGCTGGTGGGCGGTCGGCCGTATCGGCGCGCGCCAGCCGTTCTATGGCAGCGCGCATAGCGTCGTGCCGCCCGAGCGCGCCGCGCAATGGCTCGACGCGATCCTCGCGCTCGACTGGAAGAAGGTCGACCCCGCCGCGTTCGCCGCCGTGCAAATCGCCCGCATGACCGGCGACCGCTCGCGCGATCTGCCCGACGCGCTGCGCGCGAGCGTCGTGCGCCGCCTCGAAGCGGCAAGCGCGCCGCGTGCGTGGATCACGATGGTCAGCGAAGTCGTCGCGCTCGATAACGCCGACGAAGGCCGCGTGTTCGGTGAATCGCTGCCGGCGGGGCTGAAGCTGATCGGCGGTTAAGGCAAACGGGTGCCTTCGCGAACGTTCGTCGCACGCGGCGAAAAAAGCCCGCGTACAAGATGAATCACCGCCTGCTTGCCGTTCGAAGCAGTCATGAAAGCCGCCATCAAGATCGAATCGACTCAGGTCGGCAGGCCGCCGCGCATCGCTCCACGGCCGCTCGGCTCGAATTCCAACGCGTGCCACGCCCAACTCTTATATAAGACATAAGACATTTGACCTAGCAGCGGTATTGCCATTAAAATCGCGGCCAAAGCAGTGCCCGGCACAGCACCTGGAGTGCCTTGGAAGCCTTCCCCTGAAACGCAAATACCAGCAGGTCCCCCATGCTTGAAAACTTTCGTGCACACGCGGCCGCCCGCGCCGCTCTCGGCATTCCTCCCCTCCCGCTGACCGCTCAGCAGACCGCCGAGCTGGTGGAACTCCTGACGAACCCGCCCGCCGGTGAAGAGCAGACCCTGCTCGATCTGATCACGAACCGCGTGCCCGCCGGCGTGGACGAAGCTGCCCGCGTGAAGGCCGGTTTCCTCGCCGCCGTGGCCAAAGGCCAGACCGCCTGCGCGCTGATCTCGCGTGAGCGCGCCACCGAACTGCTCGGCACGATGCTGGGCGGCTACAACATTCAGCCGCTGATCGAGCTGCTGTCCGACGCCGCAGTGGGCACCGTTGCCGCCGATGCGCTGAAGAAAACCCTGCTCATGTTCGACCAGTTCCACGACGTCAAGGAACTGGCCGACAAGGGCAACGCCAACGCCCGAGCCGTGCTGCAAAGCTGGGCCGACGCCGAATGGTTCACGAGCCGTCCGGAAGTGCCGCAAAGCCTGACCATCACCGTCTTCAAGGTGACGGGCGAAACCAATACCGACGACCTGTCGCCTGCCCCGGACGCCACCACGCGTCCGGACATTCCGCTGCACGCGCTGGCGATGCTGAAGAACGCCCGTCCCGGCATCACCCCGGAGGAAGACGGCAAGCGCGGCCCGGTCAAGTTCATCGAATCGCTGAAGGAAAAAGGCCACCTGGTCGCTTACGTGGGCGACGTGGTCGGCACCGGCTCCTCGCGCAAGTCGGCGACCAATTCGGTGCTGTGGTTCACGGGTGAAGACATCCCCTTCATCCCGAACAAGCGCTTCGGCGGCGTGTGCCTGGGCGGCAAGATCGCGCCGATCTTCTACAACACGATGGAAGACGCCGGCGCCCTGCCGATCGAACTCGACGTCTCGAAGATGGAAATGGGCGACGTGGTCGAACTGCGCCCGTACGAAGGCAAGGCGTTGAAGAACGGCGAAGTGATCGCCGAGTTCCAGGTCAAGTCCGACGTGCTGTTCGACGAAGTGCGCGCCGGCGGCCGCATTCCGCTCATCATCGGCCGCGGTCTGACCGCCAAGGCGCGTGAAGCGCTGGGCCTCGCGCCGTCGACCCTGTTCCGCCTGCCGCAGCAGCCGGCCAACAGCGGCCGTGGCTTCTCGCTGGCCCAGAAGATGGTCGGCCGCGCCTGCGGCCTGCCGGAAGGCCAGGGCGTCCGTCCGGGCACGTACTGCGAACCAAGGATGACCTCGGTCGGCTCGCAGGACACCACGGGCCCGATGACCCGCGACGAACTCAAGGACCTGGCGTGCCTCGGCTTCTCGGCCGACCTCGTCATGCAGTCGTTCTGCCACACCGCCGCTTATCCGAAGCCGGTGGACGTGAAGACCCACCAGACCCTGCCGAACTTCATCAGCAACCGTGGCGGCATCGCGCTGCGCCCGGGCGACGGCGTGATCCACTCGTGGCTGAACCGCATGCTGCTGCCCGACACCGTCGGCACCGGCGGCGACTCGCACACGCGCTTCCCGATCGGCATCAGCTTCCCGGCCGGTTCGGGCCTCGTCGCCTTCGCCGCCGCTACCGGCACGATGCCGCTGGACATGCCGGAATCGGTGCTGGTCCGCTTCAAGGGCAAGATGCAGCCGGGCGTGACCCTGCGCGACCTCGTCAACGCGATTCCGCTGTACGCGATCAAGCAGGGCATGCTGACGGTTGCCAAGCAAGGCAAGAAGAACATCTTCTCGGGCCGCATTCTCGAAATCGAGGGCCTGCCCGATCTGAAGGTCGAGCAAGCGTTCGAATTGTCGGATGCTTCCGCCGAGCGTTCGGCCGCTGGTTGCACGGTGCACCTGAACAAGGAACCGATCATCGAGTACCTCAACAGCAACATCACGCTGCTGAAGTGGATGATCGCCCAGGGCTACCAGGACCCGCGCAGCCTGCAGCGCCGCATCAAGGCGATGGAGCAGTGGCTGGCCGACCCGCAACTGCTGCAGCCGGATGCGGACGCCGAGTACGCCGCCGTCATCGAAATCGATCTGGCCGACATCCACGAACCGATCGTCGCCTGCCCGAACGATCCGGACGACGTGAAGACGCTGTCCGATGTAGCCGGCGCCAAAATCGACGAAGTGTTCATCGGCTCGTGCATGACCAATATCGGTCACTTCCGCGCCGCGTCGAAGCTGCTGGAAGGCAAGCGCGACATTCCGGTCAAGCTGTGGGTCGCTCCGCCGACCAAGATGGACCAGAAGCAGCTGACCGAGGAAGGCCATTACGGCGTCTTCGGCACGGCCGGTGCGCGCACCGAAATGCCGGGCTGCTCGCTGTGCATGGGCAACCAGGCACAGGTGCGCGAAGGCGCGACGGTCATGTCGACCTCGACCCGTAACTTCCCGAACCGCCTGGGCAAGAACACCAACGTGTATCTCGGCTCGGCGGAACTGGCGGCGATCTGCTCGCGTCTGGGCAGGATCCCGACCCGCGAAGAGTACATGGCCGACATGGGCGTGCTCAGCGCCAACGGCGACAAGATCTATCAGTACATGAACTTCGACCAGATCGAGGACTTCAAGGAAGTCGCCGACACCGTCGCGATGTAAGGGTGCTCACGGGCTACGGCGGGTTGTTCTCGCCGTAGCGCCGCAACATGGCGCCGCAGGCTCAACGTCTGCGGCGCTATTTTTTTGTGGTGCGGCATCGGAGCGGGTCAAAAGACCGGCCGATCCGACCCCAGGATGCCGGAAGATCGAGCGATATCGACGCGATCGCCAACACCCGCTAGGCCATCGTCACGCGATTGCGGCCATTGTGTTTCGAGCGATACAACGCCCGATCCGCGCTCGCGAAACCGTCGCGATGCGCGGGCCGCGACAGCTCGCTGATACGTGTCAGCGACGCGCCGACGCTGACCGTCACCACGCCGAGCGGCGACGCGCGATGCTCGATCGCGAGATCCGCCACACCCCGGCGCAGCGTTTCGAGCGTGTCTTCGAGCACCGGCGGCTGCGCGTCGAGCACGAGCAGCCCAAACTCCTCGCCGCCCATGCGCCCGACCACGATGCGCTCGCTGTCGGCGGCGGCCTGCATCACCGATGCGACCTGGCGCAGACAATGATCGCCGGCCGGATGACCGTAGGTATCGTTGTACTGCTTGAACCAGTCGACGTCGACGACCACGGAACCCATCACATCGCCGTCGCGCGCCTCCTTCCAGCGTCGCGCGATGCTTTCGAGCAGAAAGCGCCGGTTGTACAGTTGCGTGAGCGGATCGATCGCGGTGGCCGTGCGCATCTTCAGATCGTTTTCGATCATCGCGCGCAGGTGATAGAACACGCCGCGCTGGCCCGCATCGAGCCGGCCCGGCGCCGGGTCCATCGCACACAGCGCGCCGACGATCTCGCCGTTCGGCGCGCGCAACGCGATCGCCGCGTAAAAGCGCACGAACGGATGGCGTTTGACCAGCATGCATTCGCCAAAGCGGCTGTCGTTGTGCGCATCCTCGATCACGAACAGATCGGCGTCGCGCACCGCGTAATCGGCTAGCGAACGCGCCCGCGTGACGAGCGGCATCGCCATGCCGACCTCGGCGCGATAGTGCTGATGCTCCTCGTCGAGCAGCACGATCGCGGTAATCGCCGCGCCGGTCACGCTCTTCAGAATCTCTGCCGCGTGGGTGAAGCACTCGCGCATCACCTGATCGTCGTGCAACAGCCATTCGATAACCGAAGATTCCACCTCGGGCTCACCGTTGGCGGGCGAGTCGAGTGGCATCCGGCTAGCGAGCCGATCGTTACGGTGAGCGAGTTGCACGGCGGTGTTCCAGAATGGGCTTAGCTTATGTCAACGGCATAGGCGCGCGAAACTTGAGCCAGGAACGCGGGATCGGGCGACAGCGCCGCAGCGCTGCCGGCAGCTCAAAATGAAATGGGCCGACTCTTGCGAGCCGGCCCATCGATGGATGCGACGTTCAGGTGAGCGAACGTGCAGCTTTACTCTTTATCGCCCTTCAACTGCGGCAGCGCCGCCGCTTCGTTCGAGGACAGCAGGCCCACCTGCGAGTAGATGCGCAGCTTGTCGCGCGTGTCGTTGATGTCGAGATTGCGCATCGTCAATTGACCAATACGGTCGCGCGGCGAGAACGTCGAGGCGACCTTTTCCATCGACAGACGCTCAGGCTGATACGTGAGATTCGGCGACTTCGTGCTGAGGATCGAGTAGTCGTTGCCGCGGCGCAGCTCGACGCTCACTTCGCCGGTGATCGCGCGCGCGACCCAGCGCTGCGCGGTTTCACGCAGCATGATTGCCTGCGGATCGAACCAGCGGCCCTGGTAGAGCAGACGGCCCAGACGGCGGCCGTTCTCGCGGAACTGCTCGATCGTGTCTTCATTGTGGATGCCGGTGACGAGACGCTCGTAAGCGATATTGAGCAGCGCGAGGCCCGGGGCCTCGTAGATGCCGCGGCTCTTCGCCTCGATGATGCGGTTTTCGATCTGATCGCTCATACCGAGACCGTGACGGCCGCCGATACGGTTCGCTTCGAGCAGCAGCTCGACCGCGTTCGCAAACGTCTTGCCGTTCAGCGCGACCGGCTGGCCTTCCTCGAAGCGGATAGTGACCTCTTCCTTCGCGATCTGCACGTCGTCGCGCCAGAACGCGACGCCCATGATCGGGTTCACGATCTTGATGCCGGACTCCAGGCTTTCGAGATCCTTCGCTTCGTGGGTCGCGCCGAGCAGGTTCGAGTCGGTCGAATACGCTTTTTCAGCCGACATCTTGTAGTCGAAGCCAGACTGACGCATGAACTCCGACATTTCCGAACGGCCGCCGAGTTCGTCGATGAACAACTGGTCGAGCCACGGCTTGTAGATCTTCAGATCGGGATTCACGAGCAGGCCGTAGCGGTAGAAGCGCTCGATGTCGTTGCCCTTGTACGTGCTGCCGTCGCCCCAGATGTTGACGCCGTCTTCCTTCATCGCGGCGACGAGCATCGTGCCCGTCACGGCGCGGCCGATCGGCGTCGTGTTGAAGTAGGTGACGCCCGCCGTCGAGATATGGAACGCGCCGCACTGCAGCGCCGCGATGCCTTCCGCGACCAGTTGCGCGCGGCAGTCGATCAGGCGCGCGCCTTCGGCGCCGTATTGCGTGGCGCGACGCGGAATCGAATCGTAATCGTCTTCGTCGGGCTGGCCGAGGTTGGCCGTGTAGGCGTACGGCACGGCGCCCTTCTTGCGCATCCAGTGCAGCGCGGCGCTGGTGTCGAGGCCGCCGGAAAACGCGATGCCGACCTTCTGGCCGATCGGAAGACTTTCAAGGATTGTACTCATAAGCAGTAGCGTTAAACTCGACGTACGGGGGGATTTGGGGGTAACAGGTGAGTATCGGGCAAGCCTGGTGATAAGGCAAGTTACGCGGGAGTATACCGTGAACCGCCTTGCAGCCTTGGATTTCGCCGGCTGGCGCGGCCTTGCGCCGCGATATCCCCGTGTCGAATTCGCGGATCAATTCACGTTTTATTTGTCCTGACACGGCCGATTTATTATCGACCCGGCGTACCATCGCGCAGCGCGCCGCCGCCCGGCCGCTACGACAAGAACGTTTTTCGCACTCAGATGATCAATCTTTTTCAGGCCATGCAGGCTTTCGTCAAGGTCGCCGATGTCGGCAGCTTCGCGCAGGCCGCCGCGCAATTGAACGTGTCGACGTCGGTCGTCACGCGTCATGTGTCGAGCCTCGAGCAGCATCTCGGCATTCGCCTGTTTCAGCGCACCACGCGCAAGGTCGTGCTGACCGAAGCCGGCGCGCAATACGCGGACGGCTGCCGCGTACTGCTCGCCGAACTGGAGGAAGTGGAGTCGCGCGCGACCACGGCGTCGCACGAAGTGGCCGGCGATCTGCGCATCGTCGCGCTCGGCAGTTTTTCGCTGGTCCGGCTCACGCCGCTGTTCGCCGAATATCAGGCACGCTTTCCGCAGGTAAATCTGCGCGTCACGCTGACGGAAAAACGCGTCGATCTGCTCGAAGGCGGCTTCGACGTCGGCATCGTGACCGAGCATATGATCCGCTCGGAGTCGCTGGTGGTGCGGCGTCTGATCAACTCGCACGCGGTGCCGGTGGCCGCGGCCGGGTATCTCGCGCAGGCGGGTCATCCGCAAGCGCCCGCCGAGCTGGCGGGGCACAGGCTGATTGCCGCCTCGTTCGACACGACCGGTCCGATGTGGATCTTCCGCAAGGGCGACGGCGACGACGGCGAGAGCATCGCGATCGATGCCTCGTTCACGGTCAACAGCATGATCATGCAGAAGCAGGCCGCGCTCGGCGCAATGGGCATTGCGCTGCTGCCGCTCGAAATGGTCCAGGACGAATTGCGCGCGGGCACGCTGGTCCGCGTGCTCGACGGCTACTCCGTGCTCAATGGCGACGTGGCGGTGTCGCTGGTGTATCCGAGCCGCGAGTTCGTGCCGCGCAAGGTGCGCGAGTTCATCGATCTCGCGGTCGGTTTCTTCAAGTGACGCGAGGCGCCGCTGTCGGCTCGACGCGTCAGGGCCGCTCGCCGCGCGCAAGCCGCGCGTCGATGTCATACACCACCGGCATCAGGTCCGCGACGCTGTCGATCACGTAATGCGCGCCCGCCGCCTTCAGTTTGGCCGTCGCTGCGCTGCGGCGCGCGGCGAATTCGCCGGCCGGCAGCCCCTTCACCTCGGCCTCGCTCATGCCGAACGCGTTGCCGCTCACGGCGACGCCCACCGCCCACGTGCCGCCATTGATGCCCTCTTCGATGCCCACTTCGGTGTCGTCGACCTTGATCACGTCTTTCGCGCGCCACACGCCGAGCTGCGGCAACGTCCGGTAGATCATGTACGGCGCCGGCCGCCCTTCTGGCGTGTCGCCGGTGCACACGATGCTGTCCGGCGAGAACCCCTGGGCGGCCGCGCCCGGCACGATCTCGTCGATGATCTCGCGCGTATAGCCGGTCGTCGTGCCGATGCGGATGCCCTCCTGGCGCAATGCGCGCGCGACCTCGGCAACGCCCGGAATCACCGCGCTATAGCTCGCCGCGACCGCGATGTTCTTCGGCACGAACACCTCGTACACGGCGTCGATATCGGCGTCGCCCGGCGCGTGGCCGTGGCGCTCGGCCCACGCCCGCGCGACGCGCGGCAGCGCCAGCAGCGCCGCGATATGCGGCCGCTTGGCCATGCCCATCGGGCCGCGCGCTTCGTCGATCGTGATCGGCACGCCGAACTGCTCGAAGGTCTCGACGAACGCGCCCATCGGCGCACGTGAACCGTAGTCGACCACCGTGCCGGCCCAATCGAAAATCACTGCCTTGACATGTTTCATCTGCTTCGATTCTCTGCAATCCGAATGTATTGGCTCTGCCGCGACGGGTCAGGCTGCCTGGGCCAGCGCCTTGCGTTCGTCGAGCGCGGCGCGCGGCGGCGCCGCGTGCGTGACGACCATGGTCCGCAGCGCTTGCGCGCAGGCATCGACCACGCGGCGCATCACGTGCTCGTCGACCTGGCCGATGCAGCCGATGCGGAAACTGTCGATCACCGTCAGCTTGCCCGGATAGATGATGAAACCCTGCTCCTTCATCAGTTGATAGAAGCGCTCGAATTCGAACGACGGATGCGCCGGCGAGAAAAACGTCACGATGACCGGCGAGCGCCAGCGCGCGTTGAGCAACGGCTCGAAGCCAAGTTCCCGCATGCCGGCGACGAGCACGTCGCGATTGTTCGCATAGCGCGCGAGCCGCGCCGGCTGCCCGCCTTCGAGCCTGAACAGACGCAGCGCCTCGATGAACGCGGCCACCGTATGCGTGGGCGGCGTGAAACGCCACTGCCCGGTGCGATTCATGACGTCCCATTGGTCGTAGAGATCGAGCGCGAGCGAATGGCTGCGCCCCTTTGCTTCGGCGAGCGCGCTCTTGCGGGCAATCACGAAGCCGAACCCCGGCACGCCCTCGATGCACTTGTTCGCCGACGAGACGAACGCCTCGCACGCGATTTCCCGAACGTCGAGCGGCAACGCGCCGAAGGCGCTCATCGAATCGATCAGCAGCTTGCGGCCATGCCTCGCGACCGCGGCGGCGATTTCATCGAGCGGATTGAGAATGCCCGAGCTCGTTTCGCAATGGATCGCGACGACGTGCGTGATCGACGGATCGGCGGCCAGCATGCGCTCCACTTCGGCACCGCGCGGCGGCAGGTAATCGCCCTTGTCGAGCAGTGTGCAGGTGCGGCCGAGGTAGGCGAGCGTCGTCGCCGCCCGCTTGCCGTACGCACCGTTGGCGAGCACGAGCGCGTGGCCGTCGCGCGGAATCAGGCTGGCAAGCATCGCTTCGACGCAGTAGCTGCCGCTGCCCTGCAACGGCACGCAGTCGTAGCCGCCCTCGGTGTCGCCGGCGATGTCGAGCAGGCTCGCGCGCAATTGCGCGGTCATGGCGCGGAAGTCGCCGTCCCATGAGCCCCAGTCGCGCAGCATCGCTTCCTTGGTCGACAGCGCCGTGCTCAGCGGACCCGGCGTGAGCAGATAAGGCTCGCCGCCCGCCGGCGCGGCGCAGGGCGCCGTGCAACGGGGCACCGAGGTTGCCGCGGCTGCAACGGCCGATGCCGCCGCCGAACCGCCGATCGCGCTTTCCATGTCCGGAACTCCGATATCGCTGAGGTCGATACCTCACACGATACAGAAAAGCCGTCCATCGGTAAAATCGATATAATCGATGACGATATCGTAAAAACTTATCCGACGGCGGAGCACACGTGCAATACGCGCAATTGCGGGCGTTTCATGCAGTCGCTGAACATGGCGGCTTTTCGAAAGCGGCGCAGGCGTTGTCGCTCACGCAGCCGGCGGTGTCGGACCATGTGCGGCGGCTCGAGCAGGATTACGGCGTCAAACTGTTCGAGCGCGGGCCACGCGGCGTCGAGACGACCGAGCTCGGCCTGCGCCTCTTCAGTGTGACGCGGCATATGCTCAGTTGCGAGCGCGACGCGCGTCAGTTGCTCCAATCGGCGGGCGGGCTGGAGTCGGGTTCGCTATCGCTTGCGGCCGATGCGCCCGATCTCGCCGTCGCGCTGATCGGCGCGTTTCGCCGGCGGCATCCGGGCATCGTCGTCACGCTGTCGATCGCCAATGCGGCCGAGTGCATGCAAAGGGTGCTGTCGAGCGCGGTCGACGCGGCAATCACCGCCGCGCCCCAGGTCCATAGCCGGTTGCAGTCGCGCGTGCTGCGCCGCGACCCGCTCGTCGCGATGGTGCCGCTCGGCTACCCGGCCGCGAAGAAGCGCCGGCTCAGCTACGCTGAGCTCGTGAAGCAGCCGATGATTTTTCGCGAACCGCAATCGGTCACCCAGCAGTTGCTCGAAATCGAGCTCGTGCGCGAGTCGTTGCAGGTCGAGCCCGTGCTTTACGTGGATGGCCGCGAAGCGCTGGAGGAAGCGGTCGCGCAAGGCATGGGCGTCGGCGTGATCGCGCGAGCGGAGTTCAGGGAGTCGCGGCGTATCCGCATGGTGCCGCTGCTGGATTGCCGCGTGCAGATGACCGAATCGCTGACCCGGCTCGCCGAGCGGCCAGGGTCGAATCTGCTCGATGCGTTGTTTGCGGTGGAGTTGCCGGGCGCGGAGACGCGCGTCGCGGGCGGCGAAGTTTAGGGCACCTAGCTCGCGCGCCGTCGCAACGCGGCGCGGCCTTCGTGCTGGCAACTCCGTCGGACTCAGTGCGCCCCGCCGCTTGCGATCAGGCTTTCGCCCGTCAGCCAGCGCGCATCGTTCGAGGCGAGGAACGCGACGACATCCGCAATATCGTCGGGTTGGCCGATCCGGCCGAGCGGCGTCGTGCTGATGGTGAGCTTTTCGAAGTCCGAACCGATCACGCCGGCGCTGTGAACGCCCTCGGTCTCGACCATGCCCGGATTCACCGAATTCACGCGGATCTTGCGCGGACCGAGCTCCTTCGCCAGCACGCCAGTGATTGCATCGACCGCGCCCTTGGTGGCCGTGTACACCGTGGTGGTCGGCGGCGTGATGCGGGCCGCGACCGAACCCACGTTGACGATGCTCGCACCTTCGCCCAGATGCTTGAGCGCCGCCTGCGTCACCAGCAGCAGCCCGAGCACGTTGATATCGAAGTGCTTATGGAAGTGTGCTTCGGTGATCTCTTCAATCGGCGCGAATTCATAGACCCCCGCGTTATTGACGAGAACATCGAGCCTGCCATAAGTTTCGATCGCCGCATCGATGATGCCCTTCGCGTCCGCGGCCTTCGACACGTCGCCACCGACCGCGACCGCCTTGCCGCCCGCTGCGGTGATATCGGCCACCACCTTGTCGGCGCCTGCGCGGCTCGACGCATAGTTCACCACGACCGACGCACCCTGCGCCGCCAATGCTTTCGCAATCGCCGCACCAATGCCCTTCGACGCACCCGTTACAACCGCTACCTTGCCTGTGAGCCTGCTCATGATCGTGTCCTTGAAAGAGTTCGCGCCGGCATGCCTCGCGAGGGACCGCGGGGCCATGCTGCGATTGCTGGAAACGCAGTGGCGCTGTCAGTGGACATGAATGTAGGCATCTTGCCGCGCGGGATAAAGCGGCTCGCGACGAATTGATACGCCGGTTCCCGCGAACAATCGATTCGCATCGAATTCAACGACCTCATTTGCGCGCGGGATCTGGCGCCGATTCGACGGCTCTGTTGCTATCATTCGTTGCCCTCGCGCAGCACCGCGGCGGGGCACCGTACGAGACCACGCAATACTGGTCGCCGACGCATCACACCTCAGGGGCACGCATGGAATTTCGCCAACTTCGCTACTTCATCGCGGTCGCCGAGGAGATGAACATCACGCGGGCGGCCAATCGCCTGCATATGACGCAGCCGCCGCTGTCGCGTCAGATCCAGCAGATCGAGGAAAGCGTCGGCCTGCCGTTATTCGAGCGCGGCTCGCGGCCTCTGCGGCTCACCGAAGCCGGCCGGATTTTCTACACCCAGGCGAAACGTCTGATCGATGAAGCCGAGGAGCTTGCGCCGCTCACGCGCCGGCTCGCGCAGCTTGCGGAGCGCATCGTGATCGGTTTCGTGCCGTCGACGCTGTATGGAGCGCTGCCCGCGGTGATCCGTTCGTTTCGCGAGGCCGCTCCCCATATCGAGCTGTCGCTGATCGAGATGTTCACGATCGAGCAGCTGGCCGCATTGAAGGGCGGCCGCATCGACGTCGGCTTTGGCCGGCTGCGGTTCGACGATGCGCAGCTCGCGCGCGAAGTGCTGGTCGAGGAACGGATGATCGCCGCGTTGCCGCAGGATCATCCGCTCGCGCGGCAGAAGAAGCCGCTCACGCTCGCGGCGCTCGCGGGGGAAACGCTGATCGTTTATCCGAGCACGCCGCGGCCGAGCTATGCGGACCAGCAGATCTCGGCGATGCACGATCAGGCGCTGGAGCCGAGGGCGATCCATGAAGTGAGGGAATTGCAGACCGCGCTGGGGCTCGTCGCCGCGCAGGTCGGCGTGTGTCTCGTGCCCGAGAGCGTCGAAGGCTTACGCGCGCATGGCGTCGCGTACCGGCCGATTCCGTCGGCGAGCGCGGCCTCGCCGATCATCATGAGCCGGCGCCTGCAGGACGAATCGCCCGCGACGACGCTGCTCTGCTCGCTCGCGCGGCAGCTCTTCAGGCGGGTTTGAGCGGCGCCCGCGCGAGCACGGCGGCACGCCGCCCTACTTCACGTCGAACCCGTAATCCCCATGCGTGCGATGCCCGTCCGACGCCACCGCGACCCAGTGCACGGTGTAGTGCCCGGCTGCGAGGGCCGGCAGTGGCACCGTCATCACCGCGGGATGCTGCGCATCGACTGAGGACTTCTGCGTACTGACCTGCTTGCCGCTCGCATTGGTGACGGTGAGCGAGCTGAACGCCGGCTCGAGCGGTCCGTCGAAGGTCAGTTTGACCTGCGTGGGCGCGGCCACCGATGCGCCCGCGCCCGGCTCCTGCTTCTGGGGAAAGACATGCGCGAGAGCCGCGCTCGCGAGCGTGAGACCGGCGAAGAACGCCGCAGCGCGCATCGCGTGATTTCTGAAGATCGTGTCCATCGTCATGTTCCTTATTGGAAGAGCGGCTTGCCGAGCGTGGCAGGCGCGATGTCGTCGAAGAACAGATGCACCTGCACCAGAATGCCGACGTGCGAGCCGCTCGCGCGGTTGATCGGAATCTGCGCTTGGACGCCGAACTGTCCGTAGCGATTGATCCAGATGAAGCCCGGATTGACCGTGCCGGTCGTCTGCCCCTGGCTGCGCGACAGTGGTATCTCGACGAGCGGAATCAGGTTCGCGAACGGCTGCGGCAGACCCGCGTCGTGCACGTGCTGCTGCAGATACGGCAGGCTGTACTGCACGGTGAAGCCGTAGTTGAACGCGTTCGGCTGACCCGCGCCGGTGGTGAGCGCGGGGGCCGCCTCGGCCGTGATCGCGAGCGGGCGCAGATACGCGAGCGAATCGGGCAGATCGCCCATGCCCTTGCCGATGTAGACAGTCGGCGAGATCGTCGAGAAGTTGTCGGCGATCGCGCGGCTGCAGGTACCGCCAAGCTCCGCCGTGACGCCGATCGACGTCATCAGCTCGTGCGGTTCGTTCACGTACAGCAGGTACTTGAGGCCGACGCCGAAATTGTTGAAGCCGGCCGCGCGCGGGTTGTTCTGCATTTGATAGGCGCCATCGATCGACACCGCGAGGCGCGGTGTGATCAGCTTGTCGTACTCGAAGCTGAAGGTATTGATGCTCTGGTCGCCGTCGTCGCCAGGCACGCGCTGGTGGCCATACTCGAAGTTGGCTTCGTCGCCGACGCCGGGATCGTCGACCGCGAGCGTCGCGGGGAACACGCGGTCGCCCGCGATCGCATGCGCCCGTGCGATGGACGGCGCGGCGAACAGGCCCGCGAGGCCGCACGCGGCGTAGGCGGTGTAGGCGACATAGGTGGCGGCCGCGACGAGCGGCGCGGCGCACGGCGGACGACCGTCGCGCGTTGCGGGTGTGTGCATGAGTGCATCCTGTCTGATCGCTTGTGAAAATGCGGGCGCGCGCCGTCGAATGGACGCGCGCGAGCATCTGCGATGCGGGTTCGCGCATCGCGTCATACGTGACTCGAATCAGGAAGCGGAAGGCGGGGCGCGCGGCTGCGCGAAGCTGAGAGGTTCGACGCGGCGCACGCTGTCGAAGCGCGCCGCGGCCGTATGGTGTCGCGCATGGACCGCGGCGACGAACAACATGCCGACGCTCGGCATCACCGGCAGATGCGCGAGCAGGCTGCAATAGCCGCAAGCGTCGCCGGACATCTGCGCGTGCTTGCTGGCGGGATCGTTGGCGGCGTCGGATTCGTGGGGCGGGTTGGCGGCGGCCTCGGCGGCATCGGGCGTGTCGCCCGCCATCTGCATGCCCGGCATCGACGCCATGTCGTCCATCGGCGCCATATGGCAATGCTCGCCTGGCATTGCCTCGGCAGGAGAATGGGCGGCGAGCGTCTGTGAGATCGTCGGCGCGAGCGTCGTCATCAGGATCGCGAGCAATCCCAGCCAACCGCCGATCTTCCTGTGCCAACGATTCAACATGCGCCCTGCGCCACGCCGCGAGTTTTTTGAATCCGCTTCTGCCAGACTGCAATTTGCGGCAAATTATGCCACGCACGTCCTTTTTTCCGGCGATCCATCGAGGGCAATGCCGCCCACGCAGGCGACAATGCGTGATCCCGGCTTTTGGCACGGAGTCTTCATGAAAGCGCAGCGTCCGCGTCCTCCGCACTTTCCTCACGAACCTGCGCGCGCTGAATGGCGCGAGCATCTGCTGCCCTACGTCATCACGGCGCTGCTGATCGCGTTCGCGGTCGTGCTGATCATGTGGATCGCCAATCCGGCGCCGCCGCGCACGATCACGATCAGCGCCGGCCCGCGCGACAGTTCGTTCATCGTCACCGCGAACCAGTATCGCAAGATCCTCGCGCGCAACGGCATCGTCCTGAACGTGCTCGAATCCGATGGCTCGGTGCAGAACCTGCATCGGCTGCTGGACCCGAAGCAGCACGTCGATATCGCGTTCGTGCAAGGCGGGGTGGTCGAAGGGCTCGACACCTCGTCGCTGATGTCGCTGGGCAGCCTGTTCTATGTGCCGATCGTCGTGTTCTATCGCGGCTCCGGGCTCACGGAGCTCGGCCAGCTGGAAGGCAAGCGGCTCGCGATCGGCCGCGAAGGCAGCGGCACGCGCCTGCTTGCGCTGCAACTGCTTGCGGCGAACGGCATCGAGCCCGGCGCGGATACGACGCTGGTGCCGAGCGACGGCCTGCAGGCCGCCACGCAACTGGTCGCCGGCGAGGTCGACGCGGCGATCCTGAGCGGCGACTCGGCCACGCGCGGCCTGATGCTGCGGCTGCTGCGCGTCCCCGGCATTTCGGTGATGAATTTCGACGAAGCGAGCGCCTATACCCGCAACTTTCCGTTCCTCGACCAGATCGAGCTGCCGCCCGGCGTACTCGATCTGAAGCGACGCATTCCGCCCGAGACCGTGCATCTGATCAGCCCGACGGTGGAGCTCGTCGCGCGCAACACGCTGCACCCCGCAATTTCGGATCTATTGATCGAGGCGGCGCAGGAAGTGCACGGCTCCGCGGGACTGTTGCAGGGCGCCGGGCAGTTCCCGAGCCCGGTGGCTCGCGAGTACGCGATCAGCGAGGACGCACAGCGCTATTACCGGACCGGCAAAGGTTTTCTATACCGGACGTTGCCGTTCTGGCTCGCGAGCATCAGCAATCGCACGCTCGTCTTGCTGTTGCCGATCGCCGTGCTGCTGGTGCCCGCGATGCGGATCATTCCGGCGCTATACCGGTGGCGGGTGCGCTCGCGTATCTATCGCTATTACGGTTCGCTGATTGCGATCGAGCGGCACGCGCTCGCCGGCGCAACCGACGAAGAGCGCGCGCAGCTGCTAGGGCAACTCGACGAGATCGAGACGGCGCTGAACCACCTGCGCATGCCGCTCGCGTATGCCGATGCGTTTTATGTGCTGCGCGAGCACGTGGGGTTCGTGCGCAACCGGCTGGCGGCAGCGCGACCCGTCATGGCCTCATGACCGGGGCGGTGACGGGCCAGGCCAGGGCTAATCAAGCCTGGGAGGGGGTGGGGGCTGGAGCGGTGGCTTGCGAATCGTCGTGCGCCTTGGCGTTTGCGCTTTCAGCGGCACTCGCCGCTACGGCTTCGGGCGACGCAGCAACGGCATCCCCTTGCGGAATCGCCGGTTCGGCGGCTGCCGATGCCGCGGCTTCGGCGTGCGGCGTGCCAGCGGCCGCATCGTCGCCTGCCGCACCTGCAACGGCCTGCGCATTCGCGTTTGCCGAAGTTTCGGCGGCCTTCTGCGCGCCCTTCGCCGCGCGATGCGCGAGCAGGCGCTGCGCGCCCGCGGCTTCCTGCGCGGTGACCTTGCCGGTTTCGACACCCGCCAGATCGACGCGCGCCGCGCCTTCGACAAGGCTCTTCCAGTAGCGGCCGCCACGGCACCACGTCTTGATCGCGTCGCGCAGCTCGGCTTCGGTGAGCGATAGCTCCTTCGCATGCGCGACGAGATCTTCGAAAATACCGATCTTCAGCGGCAGCTTCGGTGCGGGATTCTTCGGGAAAGCGGCCGGGAAACGCTTTTGCAGACGACCGATCGAGCGCACCACCGGATCGACCGGCTTCGCGTCCGCAGCCGGTTTCGCGCTCGCCGCGCCCGAGGGCGCCGCTTGGCGCGCCGGTCGCGGGCGGCGATGTCCCGTGCCCGGCTTGCCGTCCGTGCGGGCGCCGGCCTGCGCGGCCGGCTTCGCAGCGGGCCGGCCACCCGGCTCCGTGCCGGGATTGGCGCCACGCGGGGGACGCGAGCCAGGCTGTGAACCAGGCTGTGAAGCGGGCTTGCCAGCGGACTTCGAAGCGGGCCGCGCGGCCGATTTGCGATCGGGCTTGCCGGCGGACTCGGCGGCGGCGCGCGCCGCGGCCAGTTGCTTCTTCAGTTCAGCGAGTTGTTCGAAACCCATAGTGCACAACCAATCTGTCGATCCGTAAAGTCCGAATTGTATCAGCGTGCGCCCTCACGCTCCCGACAACTCCGAGCCCTGGCGACGACCTTCAATTCGCGGCCGCCACGGACGCCTCGGCATCGTGCGCGCGCAGCCCCGTGACCGACACCCGCAATCCCGGCGCGCCGACGTTATTGCGCAACGACAGCTCGAGCTGATGCCGCTCGGCGATCCGCGCGACGATCGCGAGGCCGAGCCCGCTGCCCTCGCCCTTCGACTCCTCGCCGCGATAGAAACGGTCGAACACGCGTTCGAGTTCCGCCTCCGGAATTCCCGGGCCCGTATCGACGACGTCGAGGCCGACTCGCTCGCCCTCGCGCCGCAGCACGACATCGACGCGACCGCCCTGCGGCGTATGACGGATCGCGTTGTTGATCAGGTTTCCTAATAGCACACTGATGCTGTGCGGCTCGGCGAGAACCATATAGGCGTCGTTCGGCGTGCGCGCGTGTTCGCATTCGAGGCCTAGATCGATCTCGTGCAGTTCCGCGAGCACGGAACAGTCGCTGACTGCCTGCTCGCCGATACGGCGCAGGCTGACCGGCACCGTCGACGTAACCGGCTGCGCGTCTTCTCGCGCGAGCGTCAGCAGTTGTTGCACGAGGTGGATGATCCGGTTCACGCGCTGCTCGAGGCGCTCGAGTGTCTGCCCCTCGCCCGTCAGCGAGCCGTCACGCGAGGCCGACTGCAGTTGCAGCTTCAGCGCCGCGAGCGGCGAGCGCAATTCGTGCGCGGCATCGGCAATGAACGTGCGCTGCGCCTGCGACGCCGTATGCAGCCGTTGCAACAGGTCGTTCAGCGCTTCGACGAGCGGCCGGATCTCGACCGGCGTGGTGCCGTCGAGCCGCAGCGGTTCGAGCGAATCGATCGAACGCGTCGCGAGCCCGCGCGACAACCCGCCGATCGGCGCGAGCCCGCGCGCGACCACCAGCAATACAAGCGCCATCGTGACCGGCAGCAGTACGCCGAGCGGCCACAGCGTGTGCAGCGCAAGGCGCAACGCGAGATCGTCGCGCACCGAGACCGGCTGCGCCACCTGCGCGAATCGGTCCTTCTGCTCGACCCCGAAGGTGCGCCAGTGATAGTCGCCGCGCCGTACCGTGTTGAAGCCCGGCGGCAGACGCTCGAACACCGGCGCCTGCCCGGAGTGATAAACGAGTGCGCCGCTGCTGTCCCAGATCTCGATCACGATGCGGTCGTCGGCGAGACCGCCGAGGTCGGGACCTCGCCGCTCCCCGTGGCCCGCGCCGCTCAGCGTCGCCGGCAACGACAGCGCGACGGTGCGCAACTCGTAGTCGAACAGCTCGCTCGCCTCGCGCCGCGCGGTGTTGAAGATCGCATAGGCCGCGACCACCGAGGTCGCCGCCATGCCGAAAATCAGCCAGCCGAGCAGCCAGCGGCGAATCGACTTCATCCGCACCTCTTCAGGCGGTAGCCAACCCCGCGCACGGTTACGATCTGGTCCGCGCCGATCTTGCGCCGCAGGCTGTGCACGTGCACTTCGATCGTATTGCTGCCGACTTCCTCACCCCAGCCGTACAGCTTCTCTTCCAGCTCGGCTTTCGTGAACACGCGGGTCGGCTCCTCGATCAGCGCCTGCAGCAACGCGAATTCGCGCGGCACGAGCGGCAGCGGCACGCCGTCCTTGGTGACTTCGTGAGCGGCGGGGTCGAGCGTCAGTTCGCCGTGACTGTAGACCGGCTGCTTCTGGCCGGTGCGCCGGCGCAGCAGCGCGCGAATGCGCGCGGCCAGCTCGTCGAGGTCGAACGGCTTGATCAGGTAGTCGTCGGCGCCGGCGTCGAGACCGCGGATGCGTTCATCGACCGCGTCGCGCGCGGTCAGGATGATCACCGGCGCCGCGCCGCCGTTGCGGCGATACGCGTTCAGCACGTCGATCCCGTCTTTTTTCGGCAGGCCGAGGTCGAGCAGCACGAGGTCGTACACGCCGTTATCGAGCGACAGTTCCGCCGCGCGGCCGTCCTCGGCCCAGTCGATGGCATAGCCGGCGCGGCGCATCGCGCCCAGCACCGATTCCGCGATCATGTCGTCGTCTTCGACCAGTAGCAGCCGCATGGCCTCTTCTCTCCTTCGTGCGATTCCGGCCGCGCATTATCGGCTGCGGCGGCTTAAAGATTCCTTACGGGCCGCCGGCCGCGCCTCGGTTTCCAGCACCGCACTCCGCCGCTGCACCAAGGGCCGCGATCGCGATCCTTTCGAGGCTGATCGTGCAGCGGCCGCGCGTGCCATTGCTGCTGCCTGGGCTATTGAAAGTGTTGATGAAGAAGCAGACGGTGTGAGCGCCGCCGAGGACTGGCCCGTTACCCGAAGCATCGCGCTATGCCAGCACATCCGCAAATCCGCCGATCCGCGCGCCAAGCGCGCGGATCGCGGCGGCCACGCGCGGCGAGAGCAGCGCCTGCAGCTCGTCGGCATGCCGGTAGTCGTGCATGCCCTCGCTCAAGGCCTCGCCCGCCAGCGCCGGATGACAATAGATTTCGCCGACGCCGCGCGGCAGATTCGCGAGCGCGGCGAGCCACGTCGCCTCGTCCATGCGCCCGCTCGCCGCGATGCCGACCACGTAGTCGTTATGCGCGACGCCCGCGCGCTCGAGCCGCGTCTTCACCTGCGCGATCCACGGCCGCAGCCACAGCGGCGCGTTCGCCTCGAACGGCAGACGCATCGCCTTCATGCCATAGTCGCGGCCGATGTCCAGAATCAGGCTCAACACGGTCGGATGCAGATGAAAATGCTTGTGCGTGTTCACGTGGTCGAGCGTGAGGCCGGTGGCGGCGAAGGCCTCGAACTGCGCGCGAATCTCGTGCGCGAGCTGCCGGCGTACGTGCGGCAGAAAGAAAAAGCGCACGCCGTCGCGCACCATGTTGCCGCCAAAGCGGCCATTCTCGTCAAGCAGCGCGGCGATCTGCTCGCGCGGCGCCAGCGCGGCGCCGTCGGCCAGCACCAGATGCAGGCCGACGCGTAGTTCCGGCAGCGCACGCGCGCGAGCGACCGCATCTGCGGCGGCCGGTGCGCCGACCATCAGACTCGCGGCGCGCAGCACGCCGTTGCGATACGCGCGCTCGACCGCGGAATTGACGCGCTCATGCAGGCCGAAATCGTCGGCGGTGATGATCAGTCCGGGCGGCCGTGCCGGCTTTGCGCTCTCCATTACGTGAGGCTGTCCAGCTGGCCGCTGCGCTCGGCGGCCGGCCTGCGGACCTGCATGCGCGCGCCGCGCCACACGACATGCGAACCGAACGCGCTGACGAGCCACTGGAGCGCAAGCAGCGTATCGCGCAACGGCACGAGGGGCAGATCGCGCCAGAACGTGCGAGCGCGGCGCGAGGCGCGCAGATGCAGCAACAGGCGCGCGCCAACGCACACCGCTGTTGCCGACGCGCTCGCGGCCACCGCCGTGACCGACGCATGAGCGAGCGACACGGTCAGCCACGCGCTCATCATCAGCCACGGCGTGGGGAATGTGATCAGCAAGGACACGAAACCGGGCGGGTTGACCGAACGGATCGTGCGCAGCCAGCGCGTTTCGCGCTGCCACAGCGCGGCGAAGGTCGGCTCGATCACGTCGGTGGCGACCATCACGCGCGAGAGCACCGTTTGGAGGCCGAGCTCGCGCACGTGCTCGGCGAGCCAGTAGTCGTCGGCGAGGCAGTTTTTCAGCGCTTCGAAACCGCCGATGCGCTCGAGCGTTGCGCGCCGCAATGCGAGCGTCGCGCCGAAACCGAAGCGGCGCGAGCCCATTGCGTGCGCGACCCGCACAGAGGGTGCGAACCATTCGTTGATGAACAGCGCACCGACGCGCGGCCAGAAGCCCCCTACGCCGCGCGCGACGTACAGGCAGGTGACCACGCCGACGTTCGGGTCCGCGAGCGGGGCAGCGACGCTGTCGAGATAATCCGAGTCGACGGCGATGTCGCTGTCGGCAATCACGATCACGTCGTGGCGCGCGCGCGCCGCCATGTTGATCAGGTTGCTGACTTTCAGATTGCTGCCGTGCACGCGCGTGTCGATCGCGAGTTCGATGTCGCACTTCGGATAGGCGGCCTGCAAACGGCGCACGACCGCGATGGCCGGGTCGTGCGGCGACGAGACGCCCAGCACCAGCTGAAAATGCTGATGCCGCTGCTCGCAGAAGGTCCGCAGATTTTCGTAGAGACGCGGCTCGGCGCCGCATAGCGGTTTGAGAACGCTGACGCCGACCTGCGCGAACGGAGCGGCCGGACGCTCGGCCAAGTCCACGGGCGAACGACTGTGCGCGCGATAGAAGGCTCTGCCGCCATGATGGTTCGATTTATGCCGCGCGGTGAAAAACGGCATGGCGAGCGCGGCGGTCACCGTGTAGATCGAAGCGCTAATGCAACCGGCTAACAGAAGCCATTGGAATGCAATCAACGCGTGCGGCGCCATTATGTGTCGTCCGTGTCCGTTAGTGCTGCTCGCCCAGCACGAACGACGCGGAGCCGAAAAAAGCCCCGGAGACCGGCAGCGCGACGCACAGCAGCGCTTCGGCCCCTGCGGCCGTGACGGAGGCTACCAGCAAATGGGCTCGCAGCATGTCAATGGTGACTCGCTTCATAACGTGCCTCGTGCTTGGCCTTGCGGCCTGAACGGGTGCGTGGCAACAGGCGGGACTCGTCGATGCCGTCCATTGACCAGCATAAAGGATACCTCGCGCGTCGTTCGATCGAAGTCCTTACGACAAGGTTGCGATCATCTGACGGCGGCATGGTCTCGCGTATGCATCACGATCCGCGACGACCATTTTATAGCGCGTCGATGGTATCGATTCAAGCTGAAGGAAACCTTAAGCGGACGCGTGGCAAAAACCGGCTAACGAACGGCGTGGTTACACTTCGCAACGCAGCAGATTGTGTGCCCGCGCGCATCAATGCCGCTTGCGTAAAAGTGCTGGACGTTATGCAATAAGTTCTCACCATGGAAGATCTGCCTCATGCGCTTACTCCTCGTAGAAGACGACGAGCTCATCGGCTGCGGTGTCGAAGCGGGCCTTCGCCAGGCCGGCTTCACCGTCGACTGGGCACGTGACGGTCACAAGGCCGGGCTCGCGCTCGACACGACTCAATATGCATTGGTGGTCCTGGACCTCGGCCTGCCGCGCGTGAGCGGCATGGAACTGCTCAAACGCGTGCGCGATGCCGGCAACGACGTGCCGGTGCTGGTGCTGACCGCCAGAGGCACGGTCGTCGATCGTGTCGGCGGTCTCGAAGCCGGCGCCGACGATTATCTCGGCAAACCGTTCGATCTCACCGAGCTCGTCGCGCGTTGCCGGGCGTTGTTGCGCCGCGCACAAGGCCGCAGTATCGATCTGATTCGTTACCAGAATCTGACAGTCAATCCCGCCGCGCAAACGGTGCAGGTCGACGCGGCGCGGGTGCCGCTCACGTCACGCGAATGGGCGATCCTGTTGCAACTGCTGACCAATCTCGGCATTCCGCAGTCGCGCTCGCGCCTCGAAGAGAGCCTGTACGGCTGGCAGGAAGAAATCGAAAGCAATGCGATCGAGGTGCACGTGTCGAACCTGCGCAAGAAGCTCGGCGCGAGCCTGATCAAGACCGTGCGTAACATCGGCTATGTGATGGAGAAAGAATGATTGGCCCGTCGATTCGTCGGCGCCTCGTGCTGCTCGTGCTCGCGAGCATCGCGATCGTCTGGGGCGGTGCGCTCGTGTCGAGCTACCGGCAGGCGGCGCGCGAAGTCGCCCAGTGGGAAGAAGCGCGCCTCGCCGAACTCGCGCAGATTCTCGCGTTGCTCGATCCCGCCAATCTGATGACGCTCGCCACGGCGCGCATCGACGTGCGCGAAGAAGAGAGAAGCGGCGAGCCTGGCGCCAGCGATCTCGATGACGACGACACGCTACCGCGCGACGCCTTTTTCCAGGTTCGCGCCGCCGACGGCGCCATCCTGGCGGGAAGCCCGCAACTGCGTGCGCTCGATGCGTGGGATTTGCCGCTGCCGCCGAAAACCGGCGCGCAGGACGTCACGCTCGGCGGGCAGCTCTATCACTCGTTCACGTTGCGCGATACGTTGCTTGGTCACACCGTGCGTGTATTCGAACCAGCCAATACGCGCAGCGACCTGGCGAGCGGCGTCGCGAGCCGCATTGCGCGGCCCACGCTGATCGCGGTGCCGGTGCTCGCGCTACTCGTATGGTTCAGCATCGGCTGGAGTCTCGCGCCGCTGAAGGTGCTGTCGGCCGCGCTCGGTTCGCGCGACGTCAACCGCATGGAACCGGTCGGCATCGGCCGCGCGCCGCTCGAAGTGCGTCCGCTCGTCGATGCGATCAACCAGATGCTCGCGCGTCTGCAGCATGCGCTCGAACTCGAGCGAGCCTTCACCGCCGACGCCGCGCACGAACTCAAAACGCCGCTCGCCGCGATCAAGGTGCAGGCGCAGGTCGCGCTCGCCGAGCCGGACGTTGCGTTGCAACGGCTCGCGATGGAGCGCGTCGTGCAAGGCGTGGATCGCAGCGCGCGGCTCGCCGAGCAGTTGCTGCTGCTCGCGCGGCTCGACGTGCAGGAAAAGCTGCCGACCGAGCCGCTGAAGCCGGCGGCGATCGCGAAGGACGCGCTGCTCGCGAACAGACGCAACGCGCAGCGCAAGCACATCAACGTGATGCTGGTCGGCGACATGCTCGCCGAGATCGATGCCGAGCCGGTGCTGATCGGTATCCTGTTCGACAATCTGCTCGATAACGCAATCAAGTACGGGCGCGCGGGCGGCAATGTCGAAGTCGCGGTGCACCATGCCGACGAGCGCGTGCAGGTGACAGTGCGCGACGACGGCCCCGGCGTGGCGCCCGACGATCTGGCCCGCCTCACGAACCGCTTTTTCCGCGCGACCGGCAATCAGGCGACCGGCAGCGGGCTGGGCCTGTCGATCGTTGCGCGGATCGCCGAGCATTTCGGCGCGAGTCTGCAGTTCGGCGCCGGGATCGGCCAGCGCGGGCTCGCAGTCGGGGTGTCGTTTCCGGCCTATCGCGCGGCGCGCTGAAGCCGTTTGAGCTCGCGCGCCGAATCCTCAGCGCCGCTCCGCGTCGGCGACGCTCGAACGCTGCTCGGCCAGTTCGGCGCGCACGCCGTGCGGCGCGACATGCGCGGGCGCGCCGCCGGACGCCTCGGCGAACTGCCACGCGATCAGGCCCGGCACGAACATCAGCAGGTCGCGAATTCGCCTTGCGGCCGCCAGCGCGAGACTGGTGGCCGGGTCGAGTCCGAGCGCGCCACCGATCAGCACGAAAGCGCCCTCCTGCACGCCAAGGCCGCCCGGTACGAAGAACGCGGCGCTGCTGATCGCCTGGATCAGCGATTCGATCACGACCGCCTCGACGAGCGTCACGCGCGCGCCGAGGAAATACAGCGCGAGCCAGATTTCGAGCGACGTAAGCACGCATTGCAGCGGCTGCCAGAAGAACAGATAGCGCAGCACGACCGCGCGGCGGCGCCAGATCAGCTTGATCGACTGATCGATCTGCGCGGACTGACCCACCAGCGAGGCGAGCTTGCCGCTCGTCACATGATTGAGCACGCGCGTGATGCGCTCGAACGGGTTCGCATGCTGCACGAGGCCGAACAGCAACAGCACCGGCGTCAACGCGACCACGCCCCAGGCGAGCTGCCCGGCGAGCCGCAACGCGCCCGATTGGGCATTGGCGAAGAGAAAGCCGATCCCGACCATCGTGAACATCAGCTGACTGATCACGGTCAGCTGCATGTCGACGACGGTGCTGCCGACCGCTGTCGACGGCCTGACGCCCCAGCGTTTGAGCATGCGGAACGATACGAGCTCGCCGCCGATCCGTGCGACCGGCAGCATGCAGTTGACCGATTCGCGCACCCACACCAGATGCAGCATCTTGCCGAAGCTCGGGCGGTTGGCACCGCGAATCAGCGAGCGCCAGTCGCAGGCGTTGGCGATCATGGGCAGCACGTGCGCGAACGCCGCCAGCACGAGGCCTCCCCCAGCCGCGCGCAACGCGCTGAGCACCGCCCGCGGATCTTCCCGCCACACCAGCCAAAGAGAGACGAGCAAACCGGCGAGCGCGGCCGCGCGGCCCAGATGCTTCATCATGCGGACACCTCGCACGCTAGTCCGATCAACTTCGTGCGCCGCACAATGCGTGCCACCGTCTGCCGCGTCGCGCTCGGCGTTGCCCGCAGCGCCGCAGCGCTCACGGCTGCCTTCGAGGCGCTCTCGTGGCGCCCGCTCAAAACCTCTTCGATCATTGCCTGCCCAATCTGCCGTTCGTTCGTCATTCGTCCTGCGCCGCCGACAGCAGCCCATCGCCGTCGACCTTGAAGCTGAAGCCCCGCCAGGTCACGCGCGACGAGCGGAAGCTCGCGACGAAAATCGCAAACGATACGATATCCCATAACGGCAGCAGCCACAGATCGCGGCACCGTTGGCGCAGCGCCCTATCCGTGCGCCACTTCAACGCGAGACGCGCGAGCACCGTCACCGCCGCGAGCAGCCACGCCCACAGGGCCCCGCCCGAACACGCGAGCGCGAGCAGCGCGAACGCCCCCGGATGCACGAGCGCCGTGCCGAAGTGCCCGAGCGGATCGATGCGGCGGATCGTGCGGCTCCAACGCAGCTCGTGCGTCACGAGCTGCGCCGCGCTCACTTCGACACACGCATGCGCGATCGCGAATGGCGGAATCGAGACCTGCTCGCCCGCCGCGCGCACCGCCGCGCCGATTTCGTAATCCTCGGCCAGATGCCTCACGAACGGCTTGAAGCCACCGATCCGCTCGTACGTGGCGCGCCGCATGGCGATGGTCTGGCCGAAGCACGGCCGCGCGAGTCCCAGCGCCAGTCCGGTGACGACCCCCGGCAGGAACTGGTAGTTGGTCCCGAACGCCGAAAGCCGCGGCCAGAAACCCGGTTCTGGCTGACCGCGATACGCGCAGGTAACGAGCCCGACGCCCGGCTTCTGCAACTCGCCGATTACATTGCGCAGATAGTCCGGGCCGACGCACACGTCGCTGTCGGCGAATACGAGCACGTCATGGCGCGCCTGCGGCAGCATGTTGAGAATGTTGCTGATCTTGCGGTTCGGGCCGTACAGACGTGCATCGGTAACCACGGTGATGTCGGCGTGCGGATGGAGGCAGCGCAACGCGCTGACCGTTTGCAACGCGGGGTCGGCGGAGTCGTGCACGCCGAACAGGAATTGCACGGGCCCCGGATAGTCCTGTGCGCAGAAGCTCGACAGATTGTCGAGCAACGCCCACTCGTCGCCGTGCAGCGGTTTGATAACCGTAACGGGTGGATAGCTGATGGGTTCGGCCACCGCCCTCGCGAAGAAGCGCCCGATCAGCGCGCTCGCGAGCACGGTATAGCCGATGCCGACAACGGTCGCCGCCGCGCACGCATACGCGAGCGTGACGGCGGCCAGGTGCGCGGCGTTCACGCCTCGTGCGCGCGCAGGAAGCGGAAAAACTCGACGCCTTCGCGCAGGCGCCGTTTCATCATGTCCCAACTCGTCAGCATTTCGCGCAAGATCTCCCAGATCTTCGACGGCCGGAAATAGAAACGTTTATAGAAGTTTTCGAGCTGGTGATACATCTCGTCGCGCGACAGATGCGGGTAGCCGATCGCCGCCAGCTGCACGCCTTCCTTGCTGACGAGATTGATGACCTTGTTCTCCGCGAGCCAGCCGTTTTCGACCGCCTGGTTATAGAGCCTCGTGCCCGGATACGGCGCGGCGAGCGACACCTGGATGGTCAGCGGATTGATCTCCTTCGCATACTCGATGGTCTTCTGGATCGTCTCCTGGGTCTCGCCCGGCAAGCCGAGAATGAAGGTGCCATGCACCTTGATGCCCAGCGTGCGGCAATCCTGCGCGAAGCGCCGCGCGATGTCCGTGCGCAAGCCCTTCTTGACGTTCAGCAGGATCTGGTCGTCGCCGGATTCGTAGCCGACCAGCAGCAGGCGCAGGCCGTTTTCCTTCATGATCTTCAGCGTCGAGTAAGGCACGTTCGCCTTCGCGTTGCACGACCATGTGACGCCCAGCTTGCCCATGCCCCGCGCAATTTCCTCCGCGCGCGGCTTGAAGTCGGTGAACGTGTCGTCGTCGAACATGATCTCCTTGACTTCGGGCATGTTGTCGCGGATCCACTTGACTTCCTCGAGCACGTTCTCGACTGAACGCACCCGGTAACGATGGCCGCCGACCGTTTGCGGCCACAGGCAGAACGTGCACTTCGAGCGGCAGCCGCGGCCGGTGTAGAGCGACACGTACGGATGCTTCAGGTAGCCGTTGAAGTAGTTCTTGATCGTCAGATCGCGCTTGTAGATCGGCGCGACGAACGGTAGTTCGTCCATGTTCTCGAGGATCGGGCGCGCTTCGTTATGCTCGATCGAGCCGTCGGGCGCGCGGTAGCTCAAGCCCAGGATCTGCGCAAACGGCTTGCCCTCGGCGATTTCCTTACAGGTGAAATCGAATTCCTCGCGGCACACGAAGTCGATGGCTGGGGTCGCGGTCAGCGAATTATGCGGATCGACCGCGACCTTCGCGCCGACCATGCCGATCAGCAGCGACGGCTTGCGCTTCTTGAGATCCTCGGCGAACAGGGCGTCGGTCGGAAAGGACGGCGTGCTGGTGTGAATGATCACCAGCTCGTATTGCGTGGCGATGTCGAGCGCGGCTTCGACGGACAGACCATCTGCCGTGGCGTCGAGCACGCGGCTATCGGGAACGAGAGAGGCGGGTTGTGCGAGCCACGTCGGATACCAGAACGAGCGGACTTCACGCTTGGCCTGATAGCGCGAACCTGCACCACCATCGAAGCCGTCGTACGACGGCGCCTGCAAGAACAGGGTTTTCATGGATGCTCCAGCAAGCCTTAATCGGCGCTTTCGGTTTTCAGTCGGGAATCTATTTGTTCCATTGCCCAAACGCAAGCCGCATAAGCCTGCTACGACATGCACGTAGCAAAGGCCACGGTCCAGAAAGGCCACGGGCAGTGGCGCAAATAGTACGGAGCAAAGCTGAAGGAAACCTGAAGAATAATACTGCGTTCAGGCCGCGCGCGGCAGGCTCTGATGAGTCGATTTGTTGCGATCGCCCCGTTTGTGTGGCCGCGCCGCATCGATGCCGTATCAATATGGTATCGGTGTGGTAGATGAATAGGCCGTCGCGCGATGCGCGGGCGAGCCCAAACCGCGCCCTCTTCCACGCCCCCTCCGAGCGCGCGAGCGCACAGTCTTACGGGAAATTTATCGTGCGACATGCCTCGCCCACTCGAGCCAGCCGAGATTGAGCGCCGCGTTGACCACCACGCCGAGCGCCGACGCAAGCGCTGCGATCATCGTCCAGAAAGCGGAGCGGCTCGCCGCGCGCGCCGACGTGTGGGCCGCGGTTGCCGCGTCGCGCGACGCGCTCGCCGCCGCCTGCGCGATCTGCGACGACGCTTCCATGCGCGCAAGCGACTTTAAAGCGAAACCGCGCTCGTCGTCGTGCGTGGCGGCCGCCTCATGCTGCGCTTCTTCGCGCTGCGCCTGCTCGAACAGATAGCGATGGCAGAACGGCGTCAGCGGATCGTCAGGATGGCGCGCGGCGAAATCTTTCGCATAGGCGCCGCCGCCGTTGCGCTCGATCGCCGCGTAGGCGGCTTCCTTTTCCATTGAAACCTCGCGAGCGGCAGAGCCGCCGCGCCGGCGTCACACGGGCTTGATGTCGGCGGCCTGCTTACCTTTCGGCCCCTGCTTGATTTCGAAGCTGACTTTCTGATTTTCCTGCAACGACTTGAATCCCTCGGTGCGAATCTCTGAAAAATGCGCGAACAGGTCTTCGCCGCCATCATCGGGGGTGATGAAGCCGAAGCCCTTCGCGTCGTTGAACCACTTCACTGTTCCGGTTGGCATGGCGATGTCCTCGTGATGCGCTGTAGTAAAACGATTGAACGGATAAAGCGCTACGTCGCGCAGGCTTTTCGTGCCGCGCTGAGGCAGCGCCCCGGCCCGACTTGCACAGTCAGCCCGGTGCCAAGCCCGAAGCAAGCCGCGTGCCGCGGCCGGGCGCTGCGCCGGCCGCGCCCGATGCGATTGGGCCCAATCAGATAATATAGTTGTTATCGGCAATTCATTCATGGCCGCGCAGGCGTGTCGCCCTCGTGCCGCACGATCGCGCGGCCAGTTGTTTTCCCACTCACAGGAACCCAGCATGGCCATCTCGAGCTATACCGATACCCGTCTTCTGATCAACGGCGAATGGTGCGACGCCGCCAGCGGCAAAACCCTCGACGTCATCAACCCCGCGACCGGCCAGGCCATCGGCAAGGTCGCGCATGCGGGCATCGCCGATCTGGACCGCGCGCTCGACGCCGCGCAGCGCGGCTTCGAAGCCTGGCGCAAGGTGCCGGCCAACGAGCGCGCGACGATCATGCGCAAAGCCGCGGCCCTCGTGCGCGAGCGCGCCGCCGACATCGGCCGCCTGATGACGCAGGAACAGGGCAAGCCGTTCGCCGAAGCGCGCATCGAAGTGCTGGCGGCCGCGGACATCATCGAATGGTTCGCGGACGAAGGCCGCCGCGTATACGGCCGGATCGTGCCGTCGCGCAACCTCGCCCAGCAGTCGCAAGTTCTGAAGGAACCGATCGGCCCGGTCGCCGCGTTCACGCCGTGGAACTTCCCCGTCAACCAGGTGGTGCGCAAGCTGTCGGCCTCGCTCGCGTGCGGCTGCTCGTTCCTCGTGAAGGCGCCGGAAGAAACCCCGGCCTCGCCGGCAGCCCTGCTCCAGGCGTTCGTCGAAGCCGGCGTGCCGGCCGGCACGGTCGGCCTCGTGTTCGGCGATCCGGCTGAAATCTCGAGCTATCTGATCCCGCATCCGGTGATCCGCAAGGTCACGTTCACCGGCTCGACCCCGGTCGGCAAGCAGCTCGCCGCCCTCGCCGGCGCGCACATGAAGCGCGCGACGATGGAGCTCGGCGGTCACGCGCCGGTGATCGTCGCGGAAGACGCCGATGTCACGCTCGCCGTCAAGGCAGCCGGCGCCGCCAAGTTCCGCAACGCGGGCCAGGTCTGCATCTCGCCGACGCGCTTCCTAGTGCACAACAGCATCCGCGAAGAGTTCGCCGCTGCGCTCGTCAAGCACGCCGAGAGCCTCAAGCTCGGAGACGGTCTCGCCGAAGGCACGACGCTCGGGCCGCTCGCCAACTCGCGCCGTCTGAGCGCGATGGCGAAAGTGGTGGAAGACGCCCGTAAGACCGGCGCGAAGGTCGCGACGGGCGGCGAGCGCGTCGGTTCGGAAGGCAACTTCTTCGCGGCGACCGTGCTGACCGACGTACCGCTCGAAGCCGACGTGTTCAACAACGAACCGTTCGGCCCGGTCGCCGCGATCCGCGGCTTCGACAAGCTCGAAGAAGCGATCACCGAAGCGAACCGTCTGCCGTTCGGCCTCGCCGGCTACGCGTATACGAAGTCGTTCGCCAACGTGCATCTGCTGTCGCAGCGCATGGAAGTCGGCATGCTGTGGATCAACCAGCCGGCCACGCCGACACCGGAAATGCCGTTCGGCGGCGTCAAGGATTCCGGCTACGGCTCGGAAGGCGGCCCTGAGGCGATGGAAGCCTACCTCGTGACCAAGGCGGTCACGATCATGGCGGTTTAATCGGGCGCGTCAGGAACGGCGCGGCGGGTTGGCCGCCGTGTCATTCCTGAGCACGGGTCAACTGATCTGACAGGTCCGCGAGTCTTCCGCTCGCGGACCTTTTTTATTGCCATGAACGATATTTCAGCCGAATCGATGCAGCCCACGCTGAGCGGCTCGTTCGTCGAGCTGCGGCCGCTGCGCGAGGACCACGCGCAGGCCAAGCTGGCGCGCTGAGCGGCGCGCCAGCTCCCAGTTGCTGACTTATTCAAACAGGTGCGTCGCGCTGCTCATTGAGCGGCGCCCCCAGCGGCGCCGCCGTGAATTCTTCGAGCAGCGCGTCGCGCGCACGGCGCCGGCGCACCCACAGCGCCGTGAGAATCGGCACCAGAATCGCCGTCACGACGCAAGCGGTGGCGACCATCGCGGTTGCGGCCGGCACCAGCGGCTTGAAGCTCGGAATCATGTCGGCGATGATCGCCGGATTCGCGACCGCGGCCCCCGCCGTCGACGACGCGATCATCTATATCCACAAGTTCGACGCCGACTACGGGCTGCGCATGCAGTCGCGCATTGGCCGGCGCAATCCGCTGCATAGCACGGCGATCGGCAAGGTGCTGCTCGCGTGGATGGACCCAGCCGACGCGCGTGACGTGCTCTCGCACATCGAATTCCGCCGCTCGACGCAAAGAACTCTGACTTGCGCGGAAGCGGTGCTGAGCATCCTGCCGCGCGTGCGCGACCAGGGTTTCGGCGAGGACAACGAGGAGCAGGAAGAAGGGCTGCAATGCATCGCGGTGCCGGTCTTCGACCGCTTCGGCCGCGTGATCGCCGGTCTGTCGATTTCATTTCCGACGATGCGCTGCGGCGCCGACACGAAGCAGCATTACGTCGCGCTACTCAAGGAAGCGGGGCTCGCGACTTCGACGCGGCTCGGTGATCGCGAAGCGAGCGCACCGAAGCCCGCGGCCGCGCGGTAAATCGTGCACGCGCGTTCCATATGTCAATCGACTCCAGTCTGCAACCGAATGTATCCGTGCGGCATTGCCAAGGCGAAATGCGCACCGCTTCTTTTTTCAGCAACCGACCCGGCGAGCCCGTGCTTCGCGCCGATGCGCAGCGTGCCTTTGCATGCGATTCTTTTCATAGCGCCTTCAAGGGCTTGCCCGCGCACTTGAGCACCGCCCGGCACTTCGACGCGCAGCCCCCCGTGCATCTCCTCTTCGTTTGATGCGCGCGCATCGCCATATCGACGCAGGTTCTAACCGACACGTCCTGTTACACACAAACACACTGTTAATCGCGCTGCTCGGTAGAGTTCCGTTCAGGCAAAAGCGGTTCACATGAGGCGCTTTGCACGACAGGCACTCGCATCACGGATATCAGGGAGCAACAACATGAATAAAATCTTCGCACTGGTCATTCTTGCCGTCACGCTCGGCGGCGCATTGAGCGGCTGCATCGTGGTCCCCGAGGACCATCCGCATCACGACCACTACTACGAACGCTATTGAACGGGTCATCACGTGCAGTAAGCACACGGCTCTCCATTCCATCAAAGACTTCCATACAGAGAACAATCATGAGTCATTCACGCAACCGCTGGATATCGTTGACGCTCGTCGCGGGTCTCGCGATCGGCGCATCGTCGGCCGCCTTCGCGCACGTCGATGTCGGCGTGAATATCGGCGTGCCCGGCATCGCGGTCGCCCCCGCCGTGGTCGAAGCCCCGCCTCCTCCGGTCTATGTGGAGCCCGCGCCCGTGTACGCGCCGCCTCCGCCGCCCGCGGTCGTGATTGCGCCCGGCTGGTACGGCGAGCGCTACTACGATGGTCATCGCTACTGGGAGCGTCGCGAGTGGGAGCGTCATCATGACGAATGGCGCGACGCGCACGAGTGGCACGGCCCGCACGGCGACTGGCACGACCGTGGCTGGCACGATCGTGGGCATGACGATCGTGGGCGTGACCACTGGTAGACGACAGGTGGCGTGCACCACGCCACCCCGTCGCGCTGGCATCCGCGCCAACCCTTCGACAGGAGCGACGACATGCTGCGCAATGATCCGAGACGAGTAACGGCGCAAGTCGACGGCGCGCAGATCTGCGCCGAATACAGCGAGCTGACCGGCCAGCTGTGCCTGCGCCAGGACGGCACGTTACTGCGTGAATGGTTTCCGCCGCATTCGTGGATGGCGATCGCGTCGGTGGCCGGCGCGCGCCATTGGGGCACGCGGCCGACCGACGACGAATTGCTCGCGTTGCTGCATAACGAAATGGCGTTGCTGCGCGCCTCCTGAGTCGTCGGGCGCAGCCGCACACCCGGTGACGGCGTTCATTCGATCGCGACGGCGCCGATGCGTTCATCGGCCGATGCGTGCGCGAGCGGCCGATCCCCAGCATCCACGCAACGCGATCTGGTGTACTCGGGTTCGCGCATCAAACAGATCGCGCATGCGCTCGGTTTCGAAGATGCGGCCTATTTCAGCCGCTATTTCCGCAAGCAGACCGGCGTCACACCCAAGGAGTTCCAGGCTGCGGCGCATCGGGACCTGTCGATCAACTAGCGGCCCCGACCAACGCGCCCGATTTAACGACTCTGCATCTCGAGAAACAGTCCGTAGACCGGATTTCTCGTCTCTTCCCAGCACGGATAGCCGAGCGTTTCGATGAAGCGCTCGAACGCCTGGTGATCGCTTTCCGGCACCTGGATGCCAACCAGAATCGAGCTGTAGTCCGCGCC
>NZ_JAJITC010000014.1 GCF_020881035.1 Paraburkholderia translucens | reverse complement strand
CAGCGCCTCGCCAGCTCGATACTGGCTTTCATCGCCCAAATTCTCGGACCCCACGACAAAACTCGCCTCGCCTGAAAAACAAAACCCCACGCTCCGAAAAACGTGGGGTTGGTCAGCAGTCTGAAGCCTCGCAAACGCGAGGCTTTTTTCATGGCGCGGGCGACGCCGCGAAGGACGCAATGGCGGTCAGGCGGCCGCCATTGCGTCTGTTAATGCTGGCCGTGCGAACGGTGCGAGCCGTGTGCTCCGTGCGAATGATCCTGTTCCGTTTGCGGCCGATAGCCGAGCGACTCCGAAATCATCAATGCGGTCTGGCTCAACTGTCCGAGCCATGAATCCTGCAAGCGATCGGCCGGCGCCGACAGCGACAGGCCCGCGACCAGCTTGCCGGTATCGTCGTAGATGCCGGCGGCGATGCAGCGCACGCCCAGTTCCAGCTCCTCGTTGTCACGCGCGCACGCCTGCTGGCGCACATGCGACAACTCGCGCTCGAGTTTCGCGAGATCCGTGATGCTGTTCTGTGTGTGGCCCGACAGACCGGTGCGCGTCGCGTAGGCCCGCACACGGGTGGCCTCGTCGGCGGCGAGAAACAGCTTGCCGACCGAGGTCAGATGCAGCGGCGCGCGCCCGCCGATCGCCCGCACTACCTGCATGCCCGAGCGCTCCGAATACGCGCGTTCGATGTAGACGATTTCGTCGCCCTGACGCACCGACAGGTTCACGGTCTGCCCGGTCTGACGATGCAACTCGCGCATCGGCGTGAGCGCCGCGTCGCGCACCGACAGGCGCGCCTTCACGAGATTGCCGAGCTCGAGCAGGCGCATGCCGAGACGGTAGGTGCCGGGGTCCGAACGGTCGACCAGCCGACACATCACCATGTCGTTCAGAATGCGGTGCGCGGTGGACGGGTGCAGTTCCGTGCGCAGGGCCAGTTCTTTCAGGCTGACCGGGTCGCTATGCGCCGCCAGTGCGTCGAGCAGGCGCATCATGCGTTCGATCACCTGGATCGAAGTTTTGGGATCCGGGTTCGTATCGCTCATATGAGAATCGGTAGATGCGTCAAACAGCGTGCAATGATTGTATCTCGTATGGTGAAAAAAGCGAACGCGCTTCGAAGGGCGCCTCCAATCCGCCGCGGCGTGCGTCCTATGCCTTCCGGTCGTTGGTATTGCCTCGGCAAACAGCGGATAATCAGGGACGTTTCCCCGAAAGGAGGGCTCATGCGAGTCGGATTGTTCGTCACGTGCCTGATCGACCTGATGCGTCCCGAGATCGGTTTTTCGGTCATCAAGCTGATCGAAGGCGCCGGTTTCGAGGTCGTGGTGCCGCCCGCGCAGACCTGCTGCGGTCAACCCGCGTATAACTCCGGGGACCGCCGCCTCGCGCGCGACCTCGCCGAGAAAACGCTGCGTGAGTTCGAACAGTTCGACTATGTGGTGGTGCCGTCGGGCTCGTGCGGCGGCATGATTCGCGTGCACTACGGCGATCTGCTCGGCGATGATCCCGAGCTCATGAACCGCTTCGGCCGCCTGCGGGCCAAGGTTTTCGAGCTGACCGATTTCCTCGTCAACGTCGCGAAGGTGCAGTTGCAGCCGGGCCAGTTCGCGGGACAGGTGACCTATCACGACTCGTGTTCGGGGCTGCGTGAGCTGGGCGTCAAGGCCCAGCCGCGCGAACTGCTCGCGCAGGTCGGAGTGGCCGTGACAGAGATGAAGGGCTGCGAGCATTGCTGCGGCTTTGGCGGCACGTTCGCGGTCAAGTATGGCGATATCTCGACCGCCATCGTCGACGAAAAGTGCGCGAACATCGCCGCGAGCGGCGCCGGCACAGTGGTGCTCGGCGACCTCGGCTGCATGCTGAATATCGAAGGGCGGCTGCGCCGCAATGGCGACACGACGACGCGCGTGCTGCATATCGCGCAGGTGCTGGCCGGCGACGTGTAATCCCGTGTGTAGGGCTCACTAGGCGCCGTTCGGGTCGCGTTCCATTCGTCTTTCATGCATTGCGTCGCGCGCGACCGTGCCGCGTATCAATCCGATCTCATCAGGGCCGCCATGCAAGTTCAATCGATGCAGTTCAAAGCTCGCGCCGGTCAGAAACTCGCCGACCAGCGCCTGCAGCAGAACCTGACCAAACTGTCCACGAAGTTCGTGTCGGCACGCGCGAGCGCGCTGAACGCGATCGACTTCGCCGCGACGCGCGCGGCGCTCAAGGAGCGCCGTAATCGTGCGCTCGAGAATCTCGACGTGTGGCTCGACACCTTCGAGCGCGAGGCGACACGTCGCGGCGTGACGGTGCTGTACGCCGAGACCACCCAGGAGGCCGCGCGGCTCGTCGGCGACATCGCGCGCCGGCACGACGTGAAGAAGGTGATCAAGACCAAGTCGATGGTCACCGAGGAAATGCGCCTGAACGAAGTGCTCGGGCAGATGGGGGTGCAGTCGATCGAAACCGATCTCGGCGAATACATCCTGCAGATCAACGACAACGAGCCGCCGAGTCACATCATCGCGCCGGTCGTCCACAAGGATAAGGACGAGATCGCCGATCTGTTCGCGAAGACGCACGGCCGGCCGAGGCTCACCGAGATTCCCGACCTGACGCGCGAGGCGCGTGAGATGCTGCGGCCGCATTTTCTAAGCGCGGACATGGGGGTGACGGGCGGCAATTTCATCGTTGCGGAAACGGGCTCGGTCGCGGTCGTGACCAACGAGGGCAACGAAGGCATGTGTACGGTGATGCCGCGTGTGCATGTCGCTGTCACCGGCATCGAGAAGGTGCTGCCCACTCTGGAGGATCTCGCGACCGCGATGCGCCTGCTGCCGCGCTCGGCGACCGGCCAGGCAACCTCGAACTATTTTTCTATGCTGACAGGGCCGCGCAGCGCGGGCGATCAGGATGGGCCCGAGCATATGTACGTTGTGCTCGTCGACGGTGGGCGCACGGGGCTGATTGGCGGCGAATTTCAGGAGATGCTTCGCTGCATCCGCTGCGGCGCGTGCATGAACCATTGCCCGGTGTATCAGAAGGTCGGCGGGCACGCGTATGGATGGGTCTATCCGGGGCCGATGGGCTCGGTGCTGACGCCGAGCTATGTCGGTATCGACAAGGCGCTCGATCTGCCGCAAGCGGCGACGCTGTGCGGTGAGTGCAATAGCGTGTGCCCGGTCGGCATCCCGCTGTCCGATCTGTTACGCAAGCTGCGTGAAAAACAGACGGAACGCCATTTGCGGCCATGGAAGGAGCGCGCCGGGTTGGCACTGTGGGGGTGGCTCGCGCTGCATCCCGATGCTTATGCGCTCGTGACCAGGCTCGCGGTGCGGGTACTGGAGCGCATGGGCGGGCGCAATCGCTCGATCGTGAAACTGCCGCTCGGCGGCGCGGGCTGGACCGACACGCGCGACATGCCGGCGCCGGTAGGGCGTACGTTCCGGGAGTTGTACGCCGCGCAGCGCAGCCATATCGGCTGAGCGGGCGGCCTCGGGTGTGGTTTGACGGCTGGGCGCCGCGCAGCTTCGAGGCAGACAGCGGACCGGGCGCAATAGTTCGCCGCCGCCCGGTCGTCAATGCTCGGTCGGCTGTCCCGGCTGACGTGGCGACGAGCTTCTCACCCACGCGTTGTTACCTCGCCCGCTGCCGTTGCCTGCTTGCGGTTGTGCTGGCGGCGGGCCGCCATTGGCTCCGCCGGGTCCGCGCGGCCCGGCCGCCGCGCCCTGCGGCGGCGGGCCGCCGTGCGGTTGTCCCGCGCCGCTGTTGTTGCCATGATCATTGCGGTGATCGCCGTGATCGCGGTGATCGCCGTGGTCGCCGTGGTCGCCGTGGTCGCCGTGATCGCCGTGATCGCCGTGATGCCAGTCGTTGTCCCCCGGGTGCCCGCGATAGCCTGGCCCCGGGCCGTAGTAGCGTCCCGGCCCGTAATCTCCGTAGCCGAGGTACACGTTCGTTTGCGGCACGACCGCAGCGCCCGGCGCGTAAGCGTAACCGTCATAACCGCTATAGCCGCCATAGGCATCGCCGTACATCGGCGTGCCATCCGGATATACCGCGCAGCCGCCGAGCAGGGCGGCGACCACGAGGCCAGCGAGAGGTGCAATGCTTTTCATTTTATGAGACCTGTTGCGAGTGCAAATAAACATGGACGTAATGATGAGACCATCATTTCTGCGGTCCGTCACGGCAGCATTGTATGTGTTTGTAAGGTTTTCTTTTTCGTGCCAACACTGGGCCAGTGTGTCGCCAGAGATCTGTCAATTGACTGTTCCATTTGGAGCAACGAACTATCTCGTCAGTTTGGGTTTTTCCCGATTGTGATTTCCTATAGGATTTCAACTGGGCATAGGGGGCCGCAAGCTCACCGGTCCTCAATTGGAAAACACATCATGAAAAAGACAATATCGGTGTACTGGCCGCTGGCCATTGTTGTGCCGCTCGCGGTGCTCGCCTATCTGCATATCAACGGCCAAACCGCTTCGCGCGCCTCGCAGATGCCGCTCGACGCAAACCATCTGACTGCCGAGCTCGCGCGCGCGGTGTCGTACGGCATGGTGGACCCCGCCTCGACCTTGCCGGCCAAACCGATGCGCGCTGCCGCGGCAGCGCCGCTCGCCGAGGCATCATAAGCGGGAGCGGCTCAGGCCGGCGGTCCGAGGCTTGCGGTGCTTGCAGGGCCGTTCCGCGTCCGGCGCGAATCCGTCGAGGTTTGTATAATCGCGGCGCAGTCTGCCGACTGTTTGCCGACTCAGCGCGTGGCGCCCGGAGCGCCGAAGAATCCCTGATGAAAACCGTGTCCGTCTGTTTCGTTTGCCTCGGGAATATCTGCCGCTCACCGACGGCGGAAGCCGTGATGCGTCGCCTGGCCGACGAGGCAAAACTTGCGGACCGCATTCTGATCGATTCGGCCGGCACCGGCGATTGGCACATCGGCGCGCCACCCGACGAACGCGCGCAGTACGCGGCACGCCAGCGCGGCTATGCGCTCGACGCACTGCGCGGCCGCCAGATCACCGCCGCGGACTTCGCGCGCTTCGATCTGCTGGTCGCAATGGACGAGCGCAACGTCGCCGCTCTGCATCGACTGTGCCCGCCCGGGCAGCGCGACAAGATTCGTCTGCTGATGGAATTCGTGCCCGATGCGGATGACCGTTGGACCGGCACGCGGGAAGTGGCGGATCCGTATTTCGGTGGCGCGGATGGCTTCGAATTGGTGCTCGACCAGTGCGAAGCAGCCTGCCGCGGGCTGATCGCGGCCCTGCGTGCGCAAGTGCTCAAGTAGAGCTTCGTCGGGCGAGGAAAGGGGGCCGCAAACTCGGTTCGACCCCCTTGCGCCGCGCACACCGGGATTCCGCCCTGGAAATATGGCGTTCAATTAAGCGCATGACTCAAAATTCGCCGTCCATACTTGACTAAATCGCTCATGTATTTATACTTGACCAAACTTGTCGAGAATAGCGGTTCCCACATCATATGAGACTCACCACGAAAGGCCGTTTCGCCGTCACGGCGATGATCGACCTGGCGCTGCGCCAGGAGCAGGGCCCGGTGACGCTTGCGGGTATCAGCCAGCGCCAACACATCTCCCTGTCGTATCTCGAGCAGCTGTTTGGCAAGCTGCGCCGCCATGAAATCGTCGAGTCCGTGCGCGGACCGGGCGGCGGCTACAATCTCGCGCGCCGTGCAGAGGACGTGACGGTGGCGGACATCATCATTGCGGTCGACGAACCGCTCGACGCCACCCAGTGCGGCGGCAAGGGCACGTGCGAAGGCACCAAGCAGCATGACGGCCACTGCATGACGCACGAACTGTGGTCGACGCTGAACCAGAAAATGGTCGAATACCTCGATTCGGTTTCGCTGAAGGATCTGGTCGACCAGCAGCGCTCGCGCGAAGGCGCGCCGGCAGTGCTACGCGACAGGCGCAACGATGCGCCGGCCGTCGAACCGGTCCGCGTGGCGCCGAAAGGTCCCAATTCCGTATTCAACATGGCTGGTTCGTGAAGCGCGGCACGAAATACAACATCTCGCCGCAGCCCCATCTCGAACCCAGAAGCCAGAGCACATGACGTTCCCGGAGCAATTGATGAACAACGACTCTCTGCACCTGCCCATCTACATGGACTACAGCGCCACGACGCCGATCGATCCGCGTGTGGTGGACAAGATGATCCCGTATCTGCGCGAGCAGTTCGGCAACCCCGCGTCGCGTAGCCACGCTTATGGCTGGGACGCCGAGCGCGCGGTCGAGGAAGCGCGCGAGCAGGTCGCCGCGCTCGTGAACGCCGATCCGCGCGAAATCATCTGGACCTCGGGTGCGACGGAGTCGGACAACCTCGCACTGAAGGGTGCCGCGCACTTCTACAAGAGCAAGGGCAAGCACATCATCACGGTGAAGACCGAGCACAAGGCGGTGCTCGACACCTGCCGCGAGCTCGAGCGCGAAGGCTTCGAAGTCACCTATCTGGATGTCAGGGACGACGGTCTGATCGACCTCGACGCGTTCAAGGCGGCGCTGCGTCCCGACACGATTCTGGTGTCAGTGATGTCGGTCAACAACGAGATCGGCGTGATCCAGGACATCGAGGCGATCGGCGAGATCACGCGTGAGAAGGGCATCATTTTCCACGTCGACGCGGCGCAGGCCACCGGCAAGATCACGATCGATCTGCAGAAGCTGAAGGTCGACCTGATGTCGTTCTCGGCGCACAAGACGTATGGCCCGAAGGGCATCGGCGCGCTGTATGTGCGCCGCAAGCCGCGCATCCGTATCGAAGCGCAGATGCACGGCGGCGGTCACGAGCGCGGCATGCGTTCGGGCACGCTGGCCACGCACCAGATCGTCGGCATGGGCGAAGCGTTCCGTATCGCGCGTGAAGAGATGGCAACCGAGAACGAGCGCATCCGCATGCTGCGTGACCGGCTGTTGAAAGGCCTGTCGGAAATCGAGGAAGTGTATGTGAACGGCGACATGGAAAAGCGTGTGCCGCACAACCTGAACATCAGCTTCAATTTCGTCGAAGGCGAATCGCTGATCATGGCGGTGAAGGACGTGGCGGTATCGTCGGGCTCGGCGTGCACGTCGGCGTCGCTGGAACCGTCGTACGTGCTTCGCGCGCTTGGCCGCAACGACGAACTCGCGCACAGCTCGATCCGCTTCACGGTGGGCCGCTTCACGACCGAGCAGGAAGTCGATTACGTGATCAACCTGCTGAAGTCGAAGATTTCCAAGCTGCGCGATCTGTCGCCGCTGTGGGAAATGCACAAGGACGGGATCGATCTGTCGACGATCCAGTGGGCGGCGCACTGACGCGCCATCTGGACGAATCGGACATCGAACGTTCATCGGATTGCAGGTTGAAACGAATCAAGGAGTGTAATCATGGCTTATAGCGACAAGGTCCTCGACCACTACGAAAACCCGCGCAACGTCGGTTCCTTTGCGAAGGACGACGACGCGGTCGGCACCGGCATGGTCGGTGCGCCGGCTTGCGGCGACGTGATGAAGCTGCAGATCCGCGTCGGCGCGGACGGCATCATCGAAGACGCGAAATTCAAGACCTACGGCTGCGGCTCGGCAATTGCATCGAGCTCGCTCGTGACGGAGTGGGTGAAGGGCAAGACGCTCGACGAGGCCATGTCGATCAAGAACACCCAGATCGCCGAAGAACTGGCGCTGCCGCCGGTGAAGATCCACTGCTCGATCCTCGCGGAAGACGCAATCAAGGCAGCGGTCGCCGACTACAAGCAGCGCCACGGCGAAGCAGCGGTTGCCGAAGACGGCAAGGCCGCCTGAGCGACCGGGTAAGAACGGAGTAACCGGTGAGCGGCGCGAACATGCGGGCCGCCCACTCCGGCAACTGAGAAACGTTATGGCAATTACGTTGACCGAAAAGGCAGCACAGCACGTCCAGAAGTATCTGACCCGCCGCGGTAAAGGCATCGGGTTGCGCGTCGGCGTGCGCACCACCGGTTGCTCGGGCCTCGCCTACAAGCTCGAGTACGTGGACGAACTCGCGCCCGAAGATCAGGTGTTCGAGACGAGCGGCGTGAAGGTCGTCGTCGATCCGAAGAGCCTCGCGTATATCGACGGCACGGAGCTCGACTTCGCACGCGAAGGGCTGAACGAAGGCTTCAAGTTCAACAACCCGAACGTGAAAGACGAATGCGGCTGCGGCGAGTCGTTCCGCGTCTAGGTTCGGTACTTTCCGCGAGCGGCGGATCAAAGGCGGCGCGGGCCGCCTTTTTAGTTTGATTCGCGGATTGCCGAAGCTCGCGCCTGAAGGCCCTACGCTTTGACACCCCATTTTCTGCACCCCGGTGCGCTTTCATCAACGGACTTTAATCCGATGGCCTCGCTGAACGACAGCCACTTCGACCTGTTTGGTCTGCCGGCGCAATTCGCGCTCGACGCGGGCACGCTCGACCACGCGTACCGCACCGTGCAGGCGCAGGTGCATCCGGATCGCTTCGCGGCGGCCGGTGACGCGCAAAAGCGTATCGCGATGCAATGGGCCACGCGCGCGAACGAGGCCTATCAGACCCTGCGCGATCCGCTCAAGCGCGCGACCTATTTGCTGTCGTTGCGTGGCATCAACGTCGGCGCAGAAAACAACACGGCGATGGAGCCGGCATTCCTGATGCAGCAGATGGAATGGCGCGAGAACATCGAAGACGCAGCCGCGGCGAAGAACGTCGATGCGCTCGACGCGCTGCTCGTCGCGTTGCGCGACGAAGAGCGTCAGCGCTTCGACAAGCTCGGTGCATCGCTCGATAGCGGTGCGAATCAGGCGGCGGGCGAGGCGGTGCGGCAGTTGATGTTCATCGAGCGCGTCGCCTCGGAAATCGAGGCGCAGATCGAGCGGCTCGAAGGCTAGCGCGGCGCCGGCAAGCAGCAACAGCAAGCAGCGACGTAACAGGCGTCAAACAAAAAGAGAGCGGCCGCGCGCCGCGGCAACACCCCCAAGCAACGCGAACATTCAGGACGGGGCACCACGTCCCCGAGAAGATCCAGATGGCCTTACTGCAAATCTCCGAACCCGGCATGGCGCCGGCGCCTCACCAGCGGCGTCTGGCGGTCGGTATCGATCTCGGCACCACCAACTCCCTCGTCGCCGCCGTGCGCAGCGGCTTGCCCGATGTGCTGCCCGACGAAGAGGGGCACGTGCTGCTGCCGTCGGTGGTGCGTTACCTGGAACAGGGCGGCCGTCGCATCGGCCGCCGGGCGAAGGCCGAAGCCGCGAGCGACCCACGCAACACGATCGTGTCAGTCAAGCGCTTCATGGGCCGCGGCAAGACCGAGGTGGAGGGCGCCGAAAACGCGCCTTACGACTTCGTCGACGCGCCCGGCATGGTGCAGATCCGCACCGTCGACGGCGTGAAGAGCCCGGTCGAAGTGTCGGCTGAAATTCTCGCGACGCTGCGCCAGCGCGCCGAAGACACGCTCGGCGACGAACTGGTCGGCGCGGTGATCACGGTGCCCGCTTACTTCGACGAAGCGCAGCGCCAGGCGACCAAGGACGCCGCGCGCCTCGCCGGTCTGAACGTACTGCGTTTGCTCAACGAGCCGACCGCGGCTGCGATCGCCTACGGTCTCGACAACGGCGCCGAAGGTCTGTACGCGGTCTACGACCTCGGCGGCGGCACCTTCGACCTGTCGATCCTGAAGCTCACCAAGGGCGTGTTCGAAGTGCTCGCGGCAGGCGGCGATTCCGCGCTCGGCGGCGACGACTTCGATCATGCGCTGTATCGCCATGTGCTCGAACAGGCCGGCATTGCGCCGCAGACGCTCGCGCCGCAGGACGTGCGCCTGCTGCTGGACAGCGTGCGCGAGGCCAAGGAGGCGTTGTCGAGCGCGCCGCAGGCGAGCCTCAAGCTCACGCTATCCAACGGCACAGCGCTCGATCTCACGATCGACGAGGCCACTTTCGAGACCGTCACGGCGGCGCTGGTGCAACGCACGTTGGGTCCGACGAAAAAAGCGCTGCGCGACGCGAAGGTTACGACAAAAGAGATCAAGGGCGTGGTTCTGGTCGGCGGCGCGACGCGCATGCCGGTGATCCGCCGCGCGGTCGAGGCGTTCTTCGGCCAGCCGCCGCTCGTCAATCTCGATCCGGATCAGGTCGTCGCGCTCGGCGCGGCGATCCAGGCAGACCTGCTCGCCGGCAACCGCGGCGCGGAAGGCGACGACTGGCTGCTGCTCGACGTGATTCCGCTGTCGCTCGGTGTCGAGACGATGGGCGGCCTCACCGAGAAGATCATTCCGCGCAACTCGACGATTCCGGTCGCGCGCGCGCAGGATTTCACGACCTTCAAGGACGGCCAGACCGCGATGGCGATTCACGTCGTGCAAGGCGAGCGTGAGCTCGTCAGCGACTGCCGCTCGCTCGCGCGCTTCGAGCTGCGCGGCATTCCGCCGATGGCCGCGGGCGCCGCGCGCATTCGCGTGACCTATCAGGTCGATGCCGATGGCCTGCTGTCGGTGTTTGCGCGCGAGCTCGCGTCGGGCGTCGAGGCGTCGGTCGTCGTCAAGCCGTCCTACGGCCTCGCCGACGACGACATCGCGCGCATGCTCGAGGACAGCTTCTCGACCGCTGAGATCGACATGCGGGCGCGCGCATTGCGCGAGGCCCAGGTCGAAGCGCAGCGTCTCGTCGAAGCGACCGACGCGGCCCTCGCCGCCGACGCCGACCTGCTCGACGACAGTGAACGCGCCGCGCTCGACGCGTTGCTCGCCGCATTGCGCCACGTCGCGCAAAGCGACGACGTCGGCGCGATCGAAGCCGCGACGAAGGCGCTCGCCGAAGGCACCGACGAATTCGCCGCGCGCCGCATGAACAAGGGAATTCGCCGCGCGCTGTCGGGCCGCAAGCTCGACGAGATCTGAACGGGCGAATGCTGCGCAAGCCCAGCGGATCCGCGGGCGCAACTGCGGTAACCCCACGACAACCGGAGTGCGCCGCGCGGACTTAAAAACTCCGCGTGGCGCCAGTAAAATGGAACGGAGCCTGCACGCGGCATTGCTGGCAGCCGCCGTGCCTCAGACCCAAACGGAAACTGTATGCCTCAAATCGTTGTGCTGCCTCACGTCGAACTGTGTCCGGAAGGCGCGGTGATCGACGCCGTCCCCGGCAAGAGCATCTGCGACAACCTGCTCGATAACGGCATCGAAATCGAGCATGCGTGCGAGAAGTCGTGCGCGTGCACGACCTGTCATGTGATCGTGCGTGAGGGTTTCGCCGCCTTGACGCCGTCCGAGGAGGACGAGGACGATCTGCTGGACAAGGCGTGGGGGCTCGAACCGGCTTCGCGCCTGTCGTGTCAGGCGATCATGCCGGCCGAACAGGACCTGGTCGTCGAAATTCCGCGTTACTCGATCAATCATGCGAAGGAAAATCATTAACAGGAGGGCGCCGCCATGAAGTGGACCGATACGCAAGACATCGCGATGGCTCTGACGGACAAGCATCAGGACGTCGATCCGCAGCAGGTGCGTTTCACCGACCTGCATCGCTGGGTGACCGAGCTCGAAGGCTTCGACGACGATCCGAACCGCTCGAACGAAAAGATTCTCGAAGCGATTCAGGCGGCGTGGATCGAAGACGCGGATTATTGAGTCTCTATCAGCGCGTGCGCGCTGGACTCCAAAGAAAAGGCGATTCCATTCGAATCGCCTTTTTTATTGCTTTGACAAACGCGAAGCGCTGACCTCAGTCGGCGACGAGGCCGCCATTCTGAACCCGCACGCGCTCGCCGTCGTGGAACGGCGGCGCTTCGTGATAGCTGAAGTAACGCGTCTTGCCGTCTTCCATATGCACGCGCACCGAATACGAGGTCGTGCTGCGCAGATGTTTTTCGGCCGAATTGCCGGCGAGCCCGCCGCCTAGCGCGCCGAGCAGCGTCATCACGGTACGCCCGCTGCCAGCGCCGAACTGGTTACCGACGACCCCGCCGGCCACCGCACCGCCTACGGCGCCAATGCCCGTGCCATGTCCTTCATGCTGAACCGCCGAAATCGCGACAACGGTGCCGCACGTCGGGCAATAAGCGGCTTGCGGTGCCGGCTGCTGGGCGTACTGCGGCGGCGCCTGCGGCTCGGGTGGTTGCGCGTACCGTGGCGCGGCTTGCGCCTGCTGTCGCTGTATCGGAAGAGGAGCAGATGCGGACGGCGCCGCTTGCTGCGCTTGGGCTTGCTGCTGTTGCACGGACGGATTAACCGGCGCTGCCGAATCGACGATGCCCGGCTGTTGCGCGCTGACTTGCGCGGCTTGCGTCTGATCGTTCTGTGTGCCGTTGCTGGACGCCTTCGGGAACACGCCGGTGATCGCCGCGGTAGCGACGAGACTCGCGACGAGCACCGCGCCGGCGGCGACCGCGATCAACGGATGAAGACGATGTTGCGTGGATCGATGAGTAGGGTTGTCCATCTAGGGCCTCCGTTTCTGACAGAGCCGACTTCTTATGAGACCGAGTGTCGGGCAATTCGATTCGGGCAGCGTTTCAATTTGTAACCGGTGCGGTGACGCAACTGCGCGTGCGGCGGCGGCCTCTACGCGGCGCGCCTTGGTATTCGCAAGCTCTTGAAACCATTGCAACCATGTCGACGAATGCGCGCTCGAGCAGCTTTTACCGCTGGTTACAAACGATGCAGCAGCATGAAACGCTCCTGCAAAGCAAACGGGCTCGCCAAAAGGAACGCCCGGCATGAGCCGGGCGTTCTTCACAACCTTCTCGTCGCACGCGAGGCGCGGCGATCGCTAGCGCTCAGCGCCGCTCAATCCTCGCGACGCAGATGCGGGAACAGAATCACGTCGCGGATGCTCGGGCTATCGGTCAGCAGCATCACCAGACGGTCGATGCCGATGCCACACCCGCCCGCCGGCGGCATGCCGTATTCGAGCGCGCGGATATAGTCCGCGTCGTAGAACATCGCTTCTTCGTCGCCGGCGTCTTTCTGGTCGACCTGCTTCCTGAAGCGCGCGGCCTGATCTTCCGGATCGTTCAGTTCCGAGAAGCCGTTGGCGATTTCGCGGCCGGTGATGAACAGCTCGAAACGCTCCGTGATGCCATCCACCTTGTCCGAAGCACGTGCGAGCGGCGACACCTCGATCGGGTAGTCGATGATGTAGGTCGGCTCCCACAGTTGCGACTCTGCCGTCTCTTCGAACAGCGCCAGTTGCAGCGAGCCGACGCCCGCGTTCAGGAAGTTCGGCTGCGATGCATCGACGCCGAACTTCTTCAGCTCGGCGCGCAGGAACGTGCTGTCGGCGAGTTGCTCGTTGGTGTATTGCGGCGCGTACTTCTGGATCGCCTGCGTGATCGTGAGCCGGTGGAACGGCTTCGACAGATCGAGTTCGCGGCCCTGGTATGTGATGGTGGCCGTGCCGAGCGCATCGATTGCGGCCTGGCGGATCAGTTGCTCGGTGAAGTCCATCAGCCACTTGTAGTCGGTGTAGGCCGCGTAGAACTCGATCATCGTGAATTCCGGATTGTGGCGCACGGACACGCCCTCGTTACGGAAGTTACGGTTGATCTCGAACACGCGCTCGAAGCCACCGACCACCAGACGCTTCAGATACAGCTCCGGCGCGATGCGCAGGAACATCTGCATGTCGAGCGCGTTGTGGTGCGTCGAAAACGGCTTGGCCGCCGCGCCGCCCGGAATCGGGTGGAGCATCGGCGTTTCGACTTCCATGAAGTTCGCCTCGGCCATGTATTTACGGATCGACGCAATCGCCTTGGTGCGCGCGACGAAGGTGCGGCGGGTTTCCGGCGTGACGATCAGATCGACATAGCGCTGACGGTACTTCATTTCCTGGTCGGCGAGACCGTGGAATTTGTCCGGCAACGGACGCAGCGCCTTCGACAGCAGACGCAGCTCCGTGCAGCGCACCGACAGCTCGCCCTTGTTGGTGCGGAACAGCACGCCACGCGCGGCGACGATGTCGCCCATGTCCCACTTCTTGAACGCGTCGTACGTTTCCTGACCGACGTCGGCCGGCGTAATGAAGAACTGGATCTGACCCGAGCCGTCGCGCACGGTCGCGAAACTGGCCTTGCCCATCACGCGTTTCAACATCATGCGGCCGGCGATCGCGACTTCGAGCGGATTCGCTTCGAGCGCTTCCTTGTCGGCGTGCTCGTACTGCGTCTGCAGATCTTCGGCGTGATGCGTAGGGCGGAAGTCGTTCGGATAGGCGACGCCTTGCTCACGCAGCTCACGCAGCTTTTCGCGGCGCTCGGCGATGATCTTGTTGTCGTCCACTTCGGGCACGACACTCGGCTGGGCCGCATTCGGCTGGGTCGGTTCAGTCATGATGATTGGGTATTCGGTGGCCCGCAGCGGCGTGCGCCGCGTGCGGGAAATCGGTGAAGGCGGCCGCGCCGTCTGCGCTTAGACGCCCTGTTTCAGGCTCGCGCTGATGAACGGATCGAGGTCGCCGTCGAGCACGCTCTTCGTGTTGCTGATTTCGACGTTGGTGCGCAAATCCTTGATGCGGCTGTTGTCGAGCACGTACGAGCGGATCTGGTGACCCCAGCCCACATCGGTCTTGCCGGCTTCGAGCTTGTCCTGCTCGGCCTGCCGCTTGCGGATTTCCGCTTCGTACAGGCGCGATTTCAGCATGGCCATTGCCTCGGCGCGGTTGCGGTGCTGCGAGCGGTCGTTCTGGCATTGCACGACGATGCCCGACGGCATGTGCGTGATCCGCACCGCGGAGTCGGTCTTGTTGATGTGCTGACCGCCCGCGCCCGAGGCCCGGTACGTGTCGATGCGCAGATCGGCCGGATTGATTTCGACTTCGATCGAGTCGTCGATTTCCGGGTACACGAACACCGACGAGAACGACGTATGCCGGCCGCCCGACGAGTCGAACGGCGACTTGCGCACGAGACGGTGCACGCCGGTTTCGGTGCGCAGGAAGCCGTACGCGTATTCGCCTTCGATCTTGATCGTCGCGTTCTTGATGCCGGCGACGTCGCCGTCGGTCTGCTCGAGCACTTCGGTCTTGAAGCCCTTGCGCTCGCAGTAGCGCAGATACTGGCGCAGCAGCATCGACGCCCAGTCGCACGCTTCCGTCCCGCCGGCGCCGGCCTGGATGTCGAGAAACGCGTTGTTGGGGTCGGCCGGGTTGGCGAACATCCGGCGGAATTCCATGTCGGCGACGCGCGCTTCGATGGCCTGGGCGTCGCCCTCGCAGGCGAGCAGCGTGTCGTCGTCGGCTTCTTCGCGCGCCATGTCGAACAGGTCTTGCGCGTCGCGCACGTCATTGGTGATCGACGTGAGCTTGCCGACCGTGTCGTCGAGCAGCTTCTTTTCCTTACCGAGTGCCTGGGCGTGCTTCGCATCGTTCCAGACGTCCGGGTCTTCGAGTTCGCGGTTGACTTCGATTAGTCGCAGTGCTTTGTCGTCGTAGTCAAAGATACCTCCGTAGGTCGTCCGCGCGCTTGCGCAGGTCGGCCAGAGAGGCTTCGATCGCGTTGAGACGTTCCGCTTCCATGTCGATCTTGTATAGCTTCGTAAAAAGCAGAAATTATAGCCGATCGGCACGCCGCGCCGGAGCCCGGCGGCCGATCCGGCGCGTCTTCGCGGTTGATTTTGCGGAAGATTTCAGCTCGCCGCGTGCTCGACGATCAGTTGCACGCGCGACACGCCGTTCCACGTATCGCTCGCGAGCCGGTAGGCGACGGTCGTGCGCGCGGGCAGCGTATCGGTGTGGTTGAACCAGATCGCGTTGAAGCGCTGACGGCCGCGCAGCAGTTGCAGCTTCAGGTGCTTGTCCTTCACGAGCGCCTGCGAGGCGACTTCGAATTCGCCCGAAAACACCGGTGCCGGAAAACCTTGGCCCCACACGGCCGCGTCGAGCATCTCGACGAACTGCGGCGTGAAGTACGCATCTTCGAGCTCGCCGTCGGTTTCCAGCGTGCGCGCGAGCGCCTCTTCGGACAGCCATTCGCGGCCGACCGCCTCGAACGCGGCCGTGAAGCGCGGCACGTCGGCGGCGGCGATCGTCAGGCCCGCGGCCATCGCGTGGCCGCCGAATTTGACGATCAGGTCCGGTTCGCGCTTCGAGATCAGATCGAGCGCGTCGCGCAGATGGAAGCCCGCGATCGAGCGGCCCGAGCCTTTGACGAGCACGCCGGTCTCGTCGGCCGGCGCGAACGTGAACGACGGACGGTGGAATTTCTCCTTCAGGCGCCCCGCGACGATGCCGATCACGCCCTGGTGCCAGCCCGGATTGAACACCGCGATGGTGGTCGAACCATCGGGATCGACGGTGGACAGGTCGTCGAGCGCCTGCTGCTGCATGCCGGCCTCGATTTCGCGGCGCTCGCGGTTCATCGCGTCGAGTTGCTGCGCCAGTTCCCATGCGCGGCCGACATCGTCGGTGGTCAGGCATTCGATGCCGAGCGACATGTCCGACAGCCGTCCCGCCGCGTTCAGGCGGGGCCCGAGCGCGAAACCGAGGTCGAAACCGGACGCGTTGCGCGCATCGCGTGCGGCGGCGCGAAACAGCGCGGCGATGCCCGGCTGCATGCGGCCGCGGCGAATGCGCTGCAGACCTTGCGCGACCAGCACGCGGTTATTGCCGTCGAGTTTGACGACGTCGGCGACGGTGCCGAGCGCGACCAGATCGAGCAGGCCGTCGAGGCGCGGCTCCGGCAGCGCATCGCCGAACGCGCCACGGCGGCGCAATTCCGCGCGCAGCGCGAGCAGCACGTAGAACATCACGCCGACGCCGGCGAGGCACTTGCTCGGAAACGTGCAGCCCGGCTGATTTGGATTGACGATCGCGCGCGCGGCGGGCAATTCGTCGCCGGGCAGGTGGTGATCGGTGACGAGCACGTCGATGCCGAGCGCGTTGGCCGCCGCGACGCCGTCGACGCTCGCGATGCCGTTGTCGACGGTGATCAGCAGATCGGGCTTGCCGGCCGCGCTGCGCGCCGCCAGATCGACGATGTCCGGCGTGAGCCCGTAGCCGTGCTCCATGCGATTGGGCACCAGATAATCGATGCGCCCGCCGAACATGCGCAGCCCGCGCACCGCGACCGCGCAGGCGGTCGCGCCGTCGCAGTCGTAGTCGGCGACGACGAGCATGCGGCGTTGCTGCTGGAGCGCGTCGGCGAGCAGTTCGGCGGCCGCGTCGCAGCCTTTCAGTTCGGCGGGCGGCACGAGCCGCGCGAGGCCGGTTTCGACGTCTTCGGGCAGGCGCACGCCGCGCGCTGCGTACAGGCGTGCGAGCACCGGATGCAGGCCGCAGCGGGTCAGTACTTCCGCGTCGACGGGGGAGCAGGGGCGCGTAACGATTCGGGTCATGCAAGAGGGCCGTGGATCATTCGATGAAAAGCGAGGCCAGCACGCGCCGCCGCCAGAATTTGCGCAGATCGCCGCGCGTGACCGTCAGCGTCACCGAGCCGGTGTCGCCGCATAGCGTGAGGCCGAGTTCGGCGAGCTCTCCCGAGCGCAGCGCTGCGAGCGCGGGCTCGAACCAGTCGGTCTGCAGCGCGGCGAATGCCTGGTTCCAGCGTGCCCAGTCCTGTTCGACGTAGGGCGCCGAGAACGGATCGAGTTCGACGAGCGTTGCGCCGCGGCCGTTGGACGCGCCGCGCAGCAAGGTGGATAGTGCGCCGTACGAGGCCGGCGGCGCGCCTGCCGCGACACCGGCGCTGAGCGCGAGACCGCGCGTTGCGGCGGCATCGGACAGCACTTGCGCGAACGGACTGCGCACGGGCCGCGCCGCGCCCTGCGCGTGAAACCAGATCGAGTTGACGGCCGGCAGACCGCGCGCCTCGCGCGCTTCGTTGACCGGATGCTCGAACCACGCCATCTGCACTTCGTTCTGCAGCTTCATCCATGCGCGCGAGCGTTCGCCGGAATGCGCTTCGTGCGGCAGCCAGATCTCGATGTTGCGACCGCTCGCGCGCAACGGCGAGGCACCCGCGAGCGTGCCGAAGGCATCGCTCGACAGATACCAGCGGGTCGGCTTCGGCGCTTCGATGCGCACGCCGAGTTCCTCGATCAACGGACGCGCGATCGCGAGCAGCGTGCCTGCTTCCTCGTCCGACAGATCGAGCGAAGCGGGGTCGATCAGCACGAGGTGGTCGTGCGCGATGTGCACATGCACCGGCTGCACGCAGGCCCATGTCGCGCTGCCGGGGTCCCCGCCGTCGGCGCGCAGCATGTAAGGCGCGAGCGGCGCTTCGTCGGCGGCGGACGATGCGCCGTCGGGCAGCGCGCCGAATTGTCGCGCGACCCAGCGCTCGTGCGGCAGCGTGCGCTGAAAATCCTCGCCGATCACGCGTTCGACGAGCGTCGCGCGCGCGATCAGCGTGTCGAGTGCGGGACTGCGGATGTCATGAAGCGCGGTGGAGGCGTCGGCCGCGGCGGGCAGCGCGAAGGGCAGCAGAAGATGGAGGCGGTCGGCAGGCATGATGCTGCGCATTGTAGGGCAAACAATCCGGGTATTTCGATGAAGGGAGGTTGGTTTGTCGATGGCGAGTCCTTTGCGCGAGCCGGCGGCATGTGTGGCAAACTTCGCGCTTGATCGCTGGACGCGGCGCCGGGCGTGGCGCGGTGGCGCGCCCTGCCGTCGCGCGTACGCGCACCGGCGCAGCCGCACGGCGGCTAAGTGAGCGCGAGGAACGATCCGCACCGCCGGGAGCCCAACGATCACGACGCTCGGGCCGCACGGCAGGCGCCAGGTGTCCACCGCACCCGGCACGCAGTCGAAGAACCCACAAAAGGATTCGCTTGAAATTTCCCTACGAATGGCAGATTGGCTGGCGCTACACGCGCGCCGGCAAGCGCACGACCGGTAACGGCTTCATTTCGTTCATCGCGCTCGTGTCGATGTCGGGCATCGCGCTGGGCGTCGCGGCGTTGATCGTCGTGCTGTCGGTGATGAACGGCTTTCAGAAAGAGGTGCGTGACCGCATGTTGTCGGTGCTCGCGCACGTCGAGATCTTTTCGCCGACCGGCTCGATGCCCGACTGGCAGCTGACCGCGAAGGAAGCGCGCCAGAACAAACAGGTGATCGGTGCGGCCCCCTACGTCGAAGCGCAGGCGCTGCTCACGCGCCAGGACGCGGTGAGCGGCGTCGCGTTGCGCGGCATCGAGCCGGCGCTCGAACCCGAAGTGTCGGACATCGGCAAGGAAATGAAGGCCGGCAAGCTGACCGATCTCGTGCCGGGCGACTTCGGTATCGTGCTCGGCGCGGACCTCGCCGCCAGTCTCGGCGTGCAGTTGAACGACAAGATCACGCTGGTCGCGCCCGAAGGCACGATCACCCCGGCCGGCATGCTGCCGCGGCTCAAGCAGTTCACGGTGGTCGGCATCTTCGAGTCGGGCCATTATGAATACGACAGCACGCTCGCGCTCATCAACATCAAGGATGCGCAGGCGCTGTTCCGGCTGCCCGCGCCGACCGGCGTGCGGCTGCGCCTGACCGACATGCAGCGCGCGCCGGAAGTCGCGCATCAGCTCGCGCGCACGCTGTCGGGCGATCTGTACATTCGCGACTGGACCCAGCAGAACAAGACCTGGTTCTCGGCGGTGCAGATCGAAAAGCGCATGATGTTCATCATCCTGACGTTGATCATTGCCGTGGCCGCGTTCAACCTCGTGTCGTCGCTGGTGATGACGGTGACCAACAAGCAGGCCGATATCGCGATCCTGCGCACGCTCGGCGCGCAGCCCGGCTCGATCATGAAGATCTTCGTCGTGCAGGGGGTGACGATCGGCTTCATCGGCACGGCCACCGGCGTCGTGCTCGGCTGTCTGATCGCGTGGAGCATTCCGTGGCTCGTGCCGATGATCGAGCATCTGCTCGGCGTGCAGTTCCTGCCGCCGTCGGTGTACTTCATCAGCGAGCTGCCGTCCGAGCTGGTTCCGGGCGACGTCGCGCGCATCGGCATCATCGCGTTCGTGCTGTCCGCGCTCGCGACGCTCTATCCGAGCTGGCGCGGCGCGAAGGTTCGTCCGGCGGAGGCGCTGCGTTATGAGTGACCTCCTCGTCCATCCCTCCACCGATTCATCCATGACCGCTCAGGAACCCGCGCCTCATCCGTACGTGCTCGAAGCCACCGGCATTTCCAAATCATTCGTGCAGGGCGGCCTGAACGTGCAGGTGCTCAACAACGCGCAACTCGCCGTGCGGCGCGGCGAGAAGCTCGCGATCGTCGGCGCGTCGGGCTCCGGCAAGAGCACGCTCTTGCACGTGCTCGGCGGTCTCGACGATCCGAGCGCGGGCGAGGTGTCGGTACTCGGCAAGCCGTTCACGAAGCTCTCCGAGCGCGAACGCAACGACCTGCGCAATCGCGCGCTCGGCTTCGTTTATCAGTTCCACCATCTGCTGCCGGAATTTACCGCGCTCGATAACGTCGCGATGCCGCTGCGGATTCGTCGCGAGACGACCGAAGTCGCGCGGCGCGAGGCAATGGCCGTGCTCGAGCGCGTCGGCATGGGGCATCGCGCGAAGCATCGGCCGGGCGAGCTGTCGGGCGGCGAGCGCCAGCGTGTCGCGATCGCGCGCGCGCTCGTCACGAAGCCGGCCTGCGTGCTCGCCGACGAGCCGACCGGCAACCTCGACGGCGGCACCGCCGACACGGTGTTCAACCTGATGCTCGAACTGTCGCGCACGCTCGAAACGAGCTTCGTGATCGTCACGCACGACCCGGATCTGGCCGGCCGCTGCGACCGCATCATGCGGCTGCGCGACGGCGTACTGCACGAAGAGCCGCCGGTACCGGTCTGAACGCGGTCCGGCACGGCCGTTGCGAGTTGCAACGGTGACTGACGGCCACCACGGACCGCGAGGCCACCTTCGGTCCGATCCCACTGCCAGCGAGACAGCCCATGTGGATCGATACGCACTGCCATCTCGACGCTTCGGAGTTCGACGCCGACCGTGACGCGGTCGCGGCGTCCGCGCGCCATGCGGGCGTGTCGCGCATCGTGATTCCGGCGATCGGGCGACAGAACTTCACGGCGGTGCGCGAACTCGCGCACCGCATCGACGGCGGCGCGTACGCGCTCGGTATCCATCCGATGTACACGCCGGGCGCCGTCGACGCCGACCTCGACGTGCTGCGCATGGAGATCGAGGCGAGTCTCGACGATCCACGCTTCGTCGGCGTCGGCGAGATCGGGCTCGACTATTTCGTCGCGGGTCTCGACGATGCGCGTCAGCAGTTTTTCTACAACAGCCAGTTGCAACTCGCGCGCGAATTCGGTCTGCCGGTGATCTGCCATGTGCGCAAATCACAGGATCAGGTGCTCAAGGGGCTGCGCCGGCATCAGATCCATCGCGGCATCGCGCACGCGTTCAATGGCAGTTTCCAGCAGGCTCAGGCTTATATCGATCAGGGCATGCATCTCGGCTTCGGCGGCAACCTGACGTTCGAGCGTGCGAGGCAGATCCGGCGGCTCGCCGGGCAACTGCCGTTCGACGCGCTCGTCGTCGAGACCGATGCGCCCGATATCGCGCCGTCGTGGATGTACAAGCAGCGCAACTCGCCGGAACAGATTCCGGCGATCGGCGCGAGCCTCGGGCAACTGCGCGGTGTCTCATCCGACGCAGCCGCCCTTGGCACAACGGCTAACGCGCTCGCCGCGCTGCCGCGACTCGCGCTTTCCTCTGCATAATCGATTCCGTTGGTAGAAGGGATTCGCGCCGGGCGATGCCCACGCCCGGCGGGCTTGCTGTTGCCCGTTCGCCGGCGCGTGACATCGCCCGGCACCAGCGGCGAGGAGGGTGAATGCGGGCGATCTGGTGCGGGTTTGCGTTGGGGGTGATCTGGCTGCAGCGGCAGGCGGTGTTGCCGGGTATGGGCGAATGGTGGGCGTTGATTCTGGCCGGCTGCGCGGCGGTGGGCGTGGCGGTGTGGGGCCTGAGTGCCCATGGGGCGGGCGCTGCCGGTGCGAAGTACGAGCCCGAATCCCGGCACGCGCCCGCTCGGCGGAATTGGCGCGGAGTCCGCATGCGACGGGTGGCCGGTTGGGTCGCCGTGTGGTGCGCGGCGATCAGTGTCGGCTTCGGCTATGCAGCGGGGCGCGCGCAAACGCGTCTCGCGGTGGGCCTGCCGCACGCGTGGGAAGGACGCGATATCGAGGTCACCGGCAGTATCAAGGGTTTGCCGACGCGCGACGACAAAGGCGCACGCTTCCTGTTCAACGTCGACACCAACGATGCGCGGCTTGCCGCTTTCCCGCGCGTGATCCAGCTGACGTGGATCGCGCGCGGCGCCCCGGCGCCGCGGCTCGAACCGGGCGAGCGCTGGCGTCTGACCGTGCGCTTGAAGCGTCCGCACGGCAACGCGAATTTCGGCGTGCGCGATACCGAGGCGAATCTGCTCGCGCGCAACGTCCGCGCGACCGGCTACGTGAGCGCGCCGGATCGTGCGCGGCGCCTCGCCGGTCGGGCGCGCGGACTCGCCGTCCTGGTCGACCGCTGGCGCGCCGCGTTGCGTGCGCGCATCGACGCGGTGCTCGCCGATGCGCCGCATCGCGGCATCGTGGTGGCGCTCGCGATCGGCGCGCAGGACGAAATGAGCCCGGCCGACCGCAGATGGATGCGCGGCACCGGCACGAGCCATCTGGTGGCGATTTCCGGGCTGCATATCGGCCTCGCCGCGGCTCTGGCCGGCTGGCTCGCGGCCGCGGTGTGGCGCCGCTCGGGGTGGGTCGGCCGCAATTGGCCGCTGCGCTTGCCCGCTCAGCTCGTCGGCGCAACGGCCGGTGTAATGTTCGCCGCGCTGTATGCGGCGCTCGCCGGCTTCAACGTGCCCGCGCAACGCGCACTGTGGATGTCCGCGCTCGTCGCGCTGGCGTTCCTCAGCGGCCGTCGCTTCGCGCGCTCCACCGTGCTCGCGTGGGCGCTCGGGCTGGTGCTGCTGATCGATCCGTGGGCGGTCGTGTCGGCCGGATTCTGGCTGTCGTTCTGCGCGGTCGGCGCGATCCTGTTCGCGATGTCCGGGCGGCCGCGTCGGCGGGATTCCCAGGCGTCCCGTCATGATGAGGGCAGCCCACTCCGAGCCCGGTGGCAGGCGCTATGCCGGGCATCGATCGGGCATCTGCGCGCACTCGTCGAACGGCTGCGCAGCGCCGCGCACGTGCAGTTCGCGGTGACGATCGCGCTCGCGCCGCTGACCGCGTACTGGTTCGCGCAGATTCCGCTCGTCGGTCCGCTTGCGAACGCGTTCGCGATTCCGTGGGTGAGCCTGCTGGTTACACCGACGGTGCTCGCGGGCGTCGCGTTGCCCGTGCCGTTCGACGCGCTCGCGTGGCGCGCCGCGCACACACTGCTCGACGCTCTCGCGGCTGGCTTGCAGCCGTTGTCGGGACCGCGCTGGACGCTCTGGTTGCCGCAGCCGCACGCGTGGGCGCTCGCCTCGGCGGCGCTCGGCGTGCTGTGGTGTCTCGCGCCGCGCGGCTGGCCGTTGCGCTGGGCCGCGCCTCTGACGTGGCTGCCGCTTCTGCTGCCCAGCGCGGACGGCGCGCTCGCCGAGCCATCGGGGGCATTCCGTCTGACTGCGCTCGATGTCGGGCAGGGTACGTCGGTCCTCGTGCAGACCGCGCATCACGCGCTGCTGTTCGATACGGGGCCCGGACCCGAATCGACGGACGCGGGCGAGCGGGTGGTGGTGCCGTTCCTGCAGGCGCAAGGCGTGACGACGCTCGATACGCTGATGGTCAGTCACGCTGATTCGGATCACGCGGGCGGCGCGCGGGCCGTGCTCGAGGTGATCGAGGTGCGTCAGCTGGTGGCCGGCCTGGAGCCGGACCATGCGCTGTGGCCCAAGGCGAAGCAGCACGACGCGCAGACGTTGCCGTGCGTGGCGGGGCAGCGCTGGCAATGGGACGGTGTCGAGTTCACCGTGCTGTGGCCGGACGCTGGCGCATTCACGGCCAGGTCGAACGATCATTGCTGCGTGCTCAGGGTCAGTACCTTGCCGGCCATCACCGCAGACGAGGCGGGGATGCGCGCCGGTGTCCACGCGCAGCGCTTCGCGGCCCTGCTGACCGCCGACATCGAAGCGCCGACCGAACGCGCGCTGCTCGCGCGTGATCGCAACATGCTGCGCTCGCAAGTGTTGATGGTGCCGCATCATGGCAGCCGGACGTCGTCGACCGAGCCGTTCCTCGACTCTGTCGATCCGTCCATCGCGTTATTTCAGGTAGGCTACGAGAATCGCTTCCATCATCCGAATGACGGCGTGTTCGCGCGCTACCTGGCGCGTGATATCGAGCTCGGGCGCAGCGACCGCGACGGCGCGGTGCGGGTCGACGTCGATCCGGGCGCACAAGCCAAGGGGGGCGCCGTACTCACGCTGGAGCGCTACCGCGATACGCAGCGCCGCTACTGGATGGAGCGCTGAGCGCGTTGCGGCTCGATGGGTGCGGCAGCGCGAACGACAGACACCATCGGCGACATAAGCGGCGGCAAAGGCAATGTATCCGCCCGCGCGCAAAAGAACACAACGGAGATAGCCGCAGTTGAAAAACATCATCCATTTCTCGCACGCAAACGGCTTTCCGGCTTCGACTTACCGGACGATTTTCGCCGAGCTCTCCGACGACTACGACGTGCGCTTCATCGAGCGGATCGGCCATGATCCGCGCTTTCCGGTCACGCAGGACTGGCCGCATCTGGTCGAGCAACTGCTCGACGACATCGGCCGCAAATACGAGCAGCCGGTGTGGCTCGTCGGGCATTCGCTCGGCGGTTATCTGTCACTGATGGCGGCGCTCAAGAAGCCGCAATGGGTGAGGGGCGTCGTGATGCTCGACTCGCCGGTGATCGCGGGCTGGCGCAGCAGCATGCTGCGCGTCTCGCAATGGACCGGGCTCGACGAGCGGTTGTCGCCGGCCGCCGCGACGCGCACGCGGCGCACGCAGTGGCCGAGCCGCGACGAGGCATGGCGGCACTTCCATTCGAAGCCCGCGTTTGCGCGCTGGGACGAGCGCATGCTGTCCGACTACATCGACTTCGGTATTCCGCAGAACTCGCCCGACGGCGCTCGCGCGCTTGCGTTCGATCGCCGCACCGAATATCTGATCTACCGGACGCTGCCGCATACGCTCGGCGCGCGGCTCGCGCGCGGCGCGCCGGTGCCGGTCGGATTCATCGCCGGTACCCGCTCGAAGGAAATCCGCCAGGCCGGTCTCGACGCGACGCGGCGCGCGACTGGCGGGCACGTCGAGTGGATCGAGGGCAGCCATCTGTATCCGATGGAAAAGCCGATCGAAACCGCGCGCGCGGTGCAGCGCATGCTGCGCGAGCTGGGGCGAACCGCCTGACGCGCAGCGCGCGAGGCGGCATCGGCGCGAGGCGGGTCGGTCGCTTTTTGCTGGGTCGGGGTCATCCTTTACGGTATAATCCGTTTTTCCCGCGAGCATCCAGCGATGACCAAATATGTTTTCGTCACCGGCGGCGTAGTATCTTCCCTCGGCAAGGGTATTGCCGCCGCTTCCCTCGCCGCGATCCTCGAATCACGCGGTCTTAAAGTCACCCTCCTCAAGCTCGATCCCTACATCAACGTCGATCCCGGCACGATGAGTCCGTTTCAACACGGCGAAGTGTTCGTGACGGAAGACGGAGCGGAAACCGACCTCGATCTCGGCCACTACGAGCGCTTCATCAGCACGAAGATGCGCAAGGCCAACAACTTCACCACGGGCCAGATTTACGAGTCGGTGATCCGCAAGGAACGCCGCGGCGATTATCTCGGCAAGACCGTGCAGGTCATCCCGCACATCACGAACGAAATCCAGGCATTCGTCGAGCGCGGCGCAGCGTCTGCGACGTGCGGCGAGCCGGATGTCGCGATCGTCGAAGTGGGCGGCACCGTGGGTGACATCGAATCGCTGCCGTTCCTCGAAGCCGCGCGTCAGATGAGCCTGCGCCTCGGCCGCAACAGCGCATGCTTCGTGCACCTGACGTTGGTGCCCTGGGTTGCCACGGCCGGCGAACTCAAAACCAAGCCTACCCAGCACAGCGTGCAGAAGCTGCGCGAAATCGGTATCTCGCCGCACGTGCTGCTGTGCCGTGCCGATCGCCGCATTCCGGATGACGAGCGCGCGAAGATCTCGTTGTTCTCGAACGTGCCTGAAGACGCCGTGATTTCCGTGTGGGACGCGGACAGCATCTACAAGATTCCGCAGATGCTGCACGACCAGGGGCTCGACGCGATCATCTGCGAAGAGCTGAAGCTCACGCCGAAGGCGGCGGACCTCTCGATGTGGTCCGAGCTCGTCGAAAAGCTGCAGAATCCGAAGCACGAAGTGACGATCGGCATGGTCGGCAAGTACGTCGATCTGACCGAGTCGTACAAGTCGCTGATCGAAGCGCTGCGCCATGCGTCGATGCATACGTCGACGCGCGTGAACATCGAGTACATCGATTCCGAAGAAATCGAAACGCAAGGCGTCGAGAGCCTCAAGCATCTCGATGCAGTGCTCGTGCCGGGCGGCTTCGGCCGTCGCGGTACCGAAGGCAAGATCGCCGCGATCCGCTATGCGCGCGAAGCGAAGGTGCCGTATCTCGGCATTTGCCTCGGCATGCAGCTCGCTGTGATCGAATTCGCCCGCGACGTGGTCGGCCTGAAGGACGCGAACAGCACCGAGTTCGATCAGGAAACGAAGAACCGCGTGGTCGCGCTGATCACCGAGTGGTACGACCGCGAAGGCCGCGTCGAAAAGCGCACCGAAGAGTCGGACCTCGGCGGCACCATGCGCCTCGGCTCGCAGCGCTGCCCGGTCAAACCCGGCACGCTCGCCGAAGAGATCTACGGCACGGATGTGAACGAGCGTCACCGTCACCGTTATGAGGTGAATAACCGTTTCGTGCCCCAGCTCGAAGGCGGTGGCCTCATCATTAGCGCCCGTACCCCGAGCGAGGATCTGCCGGAAATGATGGAGCTGCCGCGCAGCATGCACCCGTGGTTCGTCGGCGTGCAGTTCCACCCGGAATTCACGTCCACGCCGCGTGACGGTCATCCGCTGTTCAAGTCGTTCGTCGAAGCGGCGCTCGCGCATCAGCAGTCGAGGGTCGAGGAGAAGGCATGAAACTGGGCGATTTCGACATCGGGCTCGACAAGCCGTTTTTCCTGATCGCCGGTACCTGTGTCGTCGAGTCCGAACAGATGACGATCGACACGGCCGGCCGCCTGAAGGAAATCTGCGCAAAACTGAACATTCCGTTCATCTACAAATCATCGTATGACAAGGCCAACCGCAGCAGCGGCAAGTCGTTCCGCGGTCTGGGCATGGACGAAGGTTTGCGTATCCTGTCGGAAGTGAAGCGACAGCTCGGTGTGCCGGTGCTGACCGACGTGCACGCCGAGCACGAGATCGAGCAGGTCGCGTCGGTCGTCGACGTGCTGCAAACGCCCGCGTTCCTGTGCCGTCAGACCGACTTCATCCACGCGTGCGCGCGCTCGGGCAAGCCGGTCAACATCAAGAAGGGCCAGTTTCTCGCGCCGCACGACATGAAGAACGTGATCGACAAGGCGCGCGATGCCGCGCGCGAAGCGGGTCTGTCGGAAGACCGTTTCATGGCGTGCGAGCGCGGCGTGTCGTTCGGCTATAACAACCTCGTGTCGGACATGCGTTCGCTCGCGATCATGCGCGAGACCAACGCGCCGGTCGTGTTCGACGCAACGCATTCGGTGCAGTTGCCGGGCGGGCAGGGCACGAGCTCGGGCGGCCAGCGCGAATTCGTGCCGGTGCTCGCGCGCGCCGCGGTCGCGGTGGGCGTCGCCGGCCTCTTCATGGAAACGCACCCGAATCCTGCGCAAGCGAAATCGGACGGCCCGAACGCGGTGCCGCTCAATCGCATGGCCGACCTGCTCGAGACGCTCGTGACGCTCGACCAGGCCGTCAAGCGCGGGCCGTTCCTCGAAAGCGATTTCAACTGATAGAGGCGTGCGCCGCGCGTCACGATCGACCTCGATAATCGGCACGCGGCGTTTTCGCACAGTGGTGGTCGAACGTATTGGCGCGCGAGTGGTCTGTCGGGGAGACCGGCAGGTGTGCAATACAGTGTCAGGGTAAAGAATTCAACGTCATCCTTTGAGGAAACCATGAGTGCTATCGTAGACATCATCGGTCGAGAGATTCTCGATTCGCGAGGCAACCCCACCGTCGAATGCGACGTGCTGCTCGAGTCGGGCACGATGGGCCGCGCAGCGGTGCCGTCGGGCGCGTCGACTGGCTCGCGCGAAGCCATCGAACTGCGCGACGGCGAAGCCGGCCGTTACGGCGGCAAGGGCGTGCTGAAGGCCGTCGAGCACATCAATACGGAAATCTCCGAAGCGATCATGGGTCTCGACGCTTCCGAGCAGGCTTTCCTCGATAAGACGCTGCTCGAGCTCGACGGCACCGACAACAAGTCGCGCCTCGGCGCGAACGCCATGCTGGCCGTGTCGATGGCCGTCGCGAAGGCGGCCGCCGAAGAAGCCGGCCTGCCGCTGTACCGCTATTTCGGCGGTTCGGGCGCGATGCAACTGCCGGTGCCGATGATGAACATCGTCAACGGCGGCGCGCACGCGAACAACAGCCTGGACATCCAGGAATTCATGATCGTGCCGGTCAGCCAGCCGACCTTCCGCGAAGCACTGCGCTGCGGCGCCGAAGTGTTCCACGCGCTGAAGAAGATCCTGTCCGATCGCGGCATGAGCACGGCAGTCGGCGATGAAGGCGGCTTCGCGCCGAACTTCGGCAGCAACGAAGAATGCCTGTCCACCATCCTGCAAGCCATCGAGAAAGCAGGCTACCGCGCCGGTGAAGACGTGCTGCTCGCGCTCGACTGTGCAGCGAGCGAGTTCTACCACGACGGCAAGTACCAGCTCGCGGGCGAAGGCCTGCAGTTGTCGTCGACGGAATTCGCGGACTATCTGGCCAATCTCGCCGACAAGTTCCCGATCGTGTCGATCGAAGACGGCATGCACGAAGGTGACTGGGAAGGCTGGAGGGTCCTGACCGACAAGCTCGGCAAGAAGGTGCAGCTGGTCGGCGACGACCTGTTCGTGACGAACACGCGCATCCTGAAGGAAGGCATCGAGAAGGGCATCGCGAACTCGATCCTGATCAAGATCAACCAGATCGGCACGCTGACCGAAACCTTCGCGGCGATCGAAATGGCCAAGCGCGCCGGCTACACGGCCGTGATTTCGCACCGCTCGGGCGAAACCGAAGACTCGACGATCGCTGACATCGCCGTCGGGCTGAACGCTGGCCAGATCAAGACCGGTTCGCTGTCGCGCTCGGATCGCATCTCGAAGTACAACCAGCTGCTGCGTATCGAGGAAGATCTCGGCGATATCGCCAGCTACCCGGGCAAGTCGGCCTTCTACAATCTGCGCTAAGCGTTTTTCGCCGGATTGTTCACGCCGATCGATGAGCCGGTTATCCTTCGTCTCTGATTGACCTCGCCGCCCTGCGTATAGCGCAGGGCGGCGCGTATCCACTGTGCTTACTTCATGCGGCTTGTCACTGCTGTCCTGATCGTTCTGCTGGCGTTGATCCAGTACCCGCTCTGGTGGGGGCACGGCGGCTGGCTGCGCGTGCATGAGTTGCAGGGGCAACTCGCGCAGCAACTCCAGAAGAATGCCGATGCGAAACTGCGCAACGAACGCATCCAGGGCGAAGTGCAGGATCTTCAGAATGGCACGGCCGCGGTCGAAGAGCGGGCGCGCTACGAAATGGGCATGGTCAAGGACGGCGAAGTGTTCGTGCAGTTCGTGTCGCCGAACCAGCCGTTGCCGACGCCAAGCGCGCCGTCGACGGATACTTCGACGCGCGGCGAGGTGTCGGCAGCGCCGCTGCACGTGGTGCCGAATCCGGAGTCGCGCGCGAAGCCGGATCGCAAGCGTGGCGGGAAAGCGGTAGCGAAGGAGAAGAAGCCGGCGCGCTGAGCTCGGATGGCTCGCATCGGCCTGGCAGGAAGAACGCAAAAAAAGCGCGGTTCATTTTGAACCGCGCTTTTTTATTGTGTGCCGAGGATTCCGGGGTTACCAGCCCCAATACGGCCCGAAGCCGACGCCAATCCCTGTTCCCCAGCCACGTCCCCAGCCGCCGCTCGAGAAGCCCAAAGAAAACCTCACGGGCGGTGAACGCGAATAGTAGCGCTGCCAGGCTTGCGCGGCGGCGTCCGCGGCCATCGCCTGATTCTGTTCGAACATGACCTGTTGCTCGATCGCGTCATAGCGCGCGCGTTCTTCTGGTGTCAGCGTCTGCGCATGGCTGACGGTCTCGGCCTGATCGGGCGGCAGCCGGCTCAGAATCGGCGATGGACCGGGTGGATCGATCGAGCAGCCGGCCAGCGCCGCGCTGCCCGCGGCGATAGCTAGTACCAACGAAAGCATGTGTTTCATGGTCGAATCTCCATCGGTCCGATGGCTCGAGCCGGTACTCCCGACGCGCGGCGCCGCATCTCTCCCACGTATCAACACAGCGATCAAAAGCAACGCGCCGCCCGAGCCGTGACGAGGCATGGGGCGGCGCGGCGGGGACTCTACCGGATAGCGCGATCAGTTCGCAGGTAGGTAGTCCGCTTCAATGAAAGCGTGGTTTAGTGCCGCTGCTCGGCTGCCGGCGTCACACCTTCTGAGAGTCCGCCGGCCAGGAAAAGTTGCGCGACGTCGACCGGGTCGAACTCGTAGCGCTGATTGCAGAACTCGCAGTGGATCTCGACGTGGCCGCGTTCCTCGATCACGCCGTCGACTTCATCGCGGCCGAGCATCTTCAGCATCGCGCCGACTTTTTCGCGCGAACACGTGCATTCGAAGCGCGCGGTAACCGGTTCGAAATGCTGGACGTTTTCCTGCCAGAAGAGGCGCCGGAACACTGTCTCCGGTTCCTCCTTCAACAGCTCGTCCTGCGATAGCGTGCCGCCGAGCGTGCAGACGCGCTCCCACGTATCCGCGTCAAGCTCGCCCGGATGCGGCACGATGCCGCCGTCGCCCGGCAGCTTCTGCAGCAGCATGCCCACCGCGCGCTCGGTGTTCGCCGCGAGCCACATGCGCGTGTCGAGCTGTTCGGAGTGGTGCATATAGTGCTCGAGCACTTCGGAGATCGACTTCAGCGGTCCGCTCACGCCCGAGAGCGGCACGATACTTTGGTACGGCTGCTGGCCGGGCTGCTTGTCGGTCGGATCGAGCGTGATCACGCAGCGGCCGTGGCCGCTCGCGTTCACCAGATCGACGAGCGAGGTGGTGTCGTCGATCGTATGGGCCGCTTCGTCTGACAGCTTCGCGGTGGCGCGCATCGTCAGATTCGAGCTGCACTGCACGACCAGCATCTTGACCGGGCCATCGCCGAAAATCTGCATGACTAGCGTGCCGTCGAACTTCAGGTTCGCCGACAGCAGCGCGCAGGCGGCCATCATTTCGCCCAGAATCGTTCGCACGGGCCCCGGATAATCGCGGCGCGTCAGCACGTCCTGCCAGGTATTGCGCAGGGAAACTATCTCGCCGCGCACCGGCGCCGCGCTGAACATGAATTTTTGCAACTGGTCGCTCACAACTTTTCCTCGGTGGAATGGCGCGGCGTGATGCCGCGGCTTTGCGCGCCGCACGCGCCGGCCGTCTAGCCGATGCGTACGAGCTGCGCCTTGAAATAATCGCGGCGCCCGGCATAGCTTGCCGTGCCGCGCTGCATGTTGGCGATATCCGCTTCCGTCAGTTCGCGCACCGCCTTCGCGGGCGCGCCGAGGATCAGCGTATTGTCGGGAAACACCTTGCCCTCGGTGACGATGGCGCCCGCCCCGACCAGACAGTTGCGGCCGATCACCGCGCCATTCAAGACCACCGCCTGAATCCCGATCAACGCACCTTCCCTGATCGTGCAGCCGTGCAGCATGGCCTGATGGCCGATCGTCACGTTCGGCTCGACCGTCAGCGGATAGCCGGGGTCGGTGTGCAGCACCGCGTTTTCCTGCACGTTGCTGCCGGCGCCGATCGTGATCGGCTCGTTGTCGCCGCGCAGCGTTGCGCCGAACCACACGCTCGCGTTCTCCTCGAGCGTCACGTTGCCGATGATGTTCGCCGAATCGGCGACGAACACGCTTTCATGAATGACCGGAGCGGCTTCGCCCAGCTTGTAGATCGTCACAATGTCTCCTTGTCGGTCGGAGCCCGGTAGGGGATGACTCCGATGGTGTGCGCGATGGTTGCCTGATCGCTTGCCGCACACGGGCGGGACGGCGTGCGCCCGGCGCGATGCGAAATGGGAAGTCCCGAGTCGTCAACCGACGGGCGGCCCCGAAAGCGCGCCCATTGGTCGAATCGAGTATTGTAAACGTTTGAGTGCTTGGGCCGCTTGGCCGACGTAGCGCGATGGCGAGGGGGTTGGCCGGCGCCGTGGCCGACCCGGCGTGTTGCCGGGCCAAGCTCATCCGTTTCCTCTGCCGGTAGCGTGCTTCGCTCGGGCATTGCCCCTGCTGTCTATCCGTCGTCCGTTACGCTTCCATCGCCGATCTGCTTGTCATGATGTCCACCGCTTCCCTCGCTTCTCCCGCATCGAATCCTCGCGTCGAGCCGTCGTGCGCACGTAGCGCCGCGCTTGCCGCGTTGCGCGAGCGGGATCCGGCCGCGAAGGCCGCGGCGGCCCGCGCACTGTACGCGGCCGTACTGGACGGTCGTACGCTCTGTAGCGCCAGTCTTGACCTTGCCGAGCCCGCCGGCTTGCCGGGCCGCCCCGCGCGGCCCGAACTGGTCGAAGCGCGCCAGCTTGGCCGGCGCAGCATGCAGTCGCCGCAGGGCCGCGCGGTGCTCCTTCATGCGCTCGCGCACATCGAGTTCAACGCGATCAATCTGGCGCTCGACGCGGTCTGGCGTTTCCCTCGGATGCCCGCCGCGTTCTATACCGACTGGCTCAAGGTCGCCGCCGAAGAGGCATATCACTATTCGCTGCTCGCCGCGCGTCTCGCCGAATACGGTCACGCGTACGGCGATTTCCCAGCGCACAGCGGCCTCTGGGACATGTGCGAGCGCACTCGTGGCGACGTGCTTGCGCGGATGGCGCTCGTACCGCGCACGCTCGAAGCGCGCGGCCTCGACGCGTCGCCGCCGATCCGCGCGCGTCTGCTGCAGGCCGGCGATGACGCGTCGGCGGCGATTCTCGACGTGATCCTGCGCGATGAGATCGGCCACGTGCTGATCGGCAACCGCTGGTTTCGACACCTGTGCGACGCCGACGGCCTCGATCCGCACGACACCTATGTGCGCCTCGCCGACCAGTACCACGCGCCGAAACTGCGCGGCCCGTTCAATTTCGCAGCGCGCCGCGACGCCGGTTTCGACGACGCCGAACTCGCCGCGCTCGCGCGCCAGGATGCGCAGCAAGCCTTGCGGACAACGGATGACCGAGCGTCGCCTCGATAGTGCGTTAGCACTTTTTTCGCCGCTGTCCCTATACTCGAACGACCATTCTTTTTTGTGGGTGTGCCGTTCATGAATACTTCCCGCTCTGAGTTCGTTGCCGTGCGCGGCGTCCGGCTGCACGTGCGCCGATGGGGACGTCCCGACGCGCCGACGCTGTTTATGCTGCACGGCTGGATGGACGTCGGCGCATCTTTCCAGTTCGTCGTCGATGCGCTCGGCGGCGACTGGCAGGTGATCGCGCCCGACCTGCGCGGTTTCGGCCTGTCCGACTGGCCGGTCGCCGAGCGCGGTGGCGGCAGCTACTGGGTGCAGGACTATCTCGGTGATCTCGACGCGCTGATCGACCACTATGCGCCGAGCGGCGAGGTGAACCTCGTCGGCCACAGCCTGGGTGCGAACGTCGTGTGCCTCTACGCTGGCGTGCGGCCGCAACGGGTGCGGCGGGTGGTCGATCTGGAAGGCTTCGGGCTCGCGCCGTCGCATCCGGCGCAGGCGACCAAGCGTCTCGCCAACTGGCTCGACGAATTGCGCGATCCGCCGCAGCTCAAGCGCTACGCGTCGCTCGACGACGTCGCCGCGCGCCTGATCAAAACCAATCCGCGTCTAGCGCCGCGCCGCGCGCAGTTTCTCGCGCAACACTGGTCGAAGCCGGACGGCGAAGGGCGCTTCATGCTGCTCGCCGATCCCGCGCACAAGGTTCGCGGTCCGACGCTGTATCGTCTCGACGAGGTGATGGCGGTATGGCGCAAGGTCAGCGCGAAGGTGCTGCATGTCGAGGCGGCCGGCTCGCCGACGCTCGCGCAGATCGCCGGCGACATCCCGCTCGACGAATTCAAGGCGCGTTTTCAGGCGTTTGCGGACTGGCGCGAGAAGATCATCGACGGCGCGGGACACATGGTGCATCACGACCAGCCGGAGCAGATCGCCGCGTTGATCGAGGGATTCTGCGCCTGAGCTCGCGCCCGAATCGGCGCCGCGAGATACCCCTGCGTCCCCTTACTGCATTGCAGTAAAATGACCGCAGAACCTCTCCATGACCACGATGAACGCCGATCTCCACTGCCACTCCACCGTCTCCGACGGCCTGTTCGCGCCGGTCGACGTCGCACGCCGTGCGCACGCGAACGGCGTGACGCTGTGGGCGCTCACCGATCACGACGAAGTGGGTGGCCAGCACGAGGCGCGCGCCACAGCCGAGGCGCTCGGCATGGGCTACCTGAGCGGCGTCGAGATCTCGGTCACGTGGGCGGGGCGCACTGTGCACATCGTCGGACTCGGCATCGACCCAACCAGCCAGATCCTGATCGACGGTCTCGCCCGCACGCGCGACGGCCGCGCCGCGCGCGCCGAAGCGATCGGCGAGCAACTAGGCATGCTCGGCATTCCAGGCGCGTACGAGGGCGCGCTGCGCTACGTGTCGAATCCGGACATGATGTCGCGCACGCATTTCGCGCGCTTCCTGGTCGAGCACGGCCACTGCGCGAATACGCAGGAAGTGTTCGACCGCTATCTCGGCGAGGGCAAGCCGGCCTATATCGCACACCGCTGGGCCAAACTCGCCGACGCCGTCGGCTGGATCCAGGCCGCGGGCGGCGTCGCGGTCGTCGCGCATCCGGGCCGCTACGCCTATTCGCCGCTCGAATTCGATGCGTTCTTCGGCGAATTCATCGACCTCGGCGGCAAGGCGATCGAGGTCGTGACCGGTAGCCACACGCCCGACCAGTACCGTGAATACGCGGACGTCGCGCGCCGCTTCGGCTTCGAGGCCTCGCGCGGCTCAGACTTCCACGCGCCCGGCGAAGGCCGCATCGAACTCGGCGCATTGCCGCCGCTACCCGCCGATCTGAAGCCCGTCTGGGAACGCTGGCTGTGACCGCTCGCCGTGCCGGTGTGGCACGTCTCGCGCGCGGGGCGGCTGGCTGCGGCAAGCGCACAGCTCGCCGCAGGCCATCCGTCGCAGTTCGTCTGCCGCCTCCGTGAGTCTCCATGTCCCAATACTTTCGGCTTCATCCCGACAATCCGCAGCCGCGCCTCGTCAAGCAGGCCGTGCAGATCATCAACGACGGCGGCGTCGTCGCGTTGCCGACCGATTCGACCTACGCGCTTGCCTGCCGTCTCGACGACAAGGACGCGGTCGAGCGTCTGCGGCGCATTCGCGGGCTCGACGAAAAGCAGTTGCTGTCGCTGCTCGTGCGCGATCTGTCGGAGCTCGCCAACTTCGCGATGGTGGACAACTGGCAGTATCGGCTGCTTAAATCGGTGACCCCCGGCCCCTACGTGTTCGTACTGCAGGCCACCAAAGAAGTGCCGCGGCGCGTGTCTCATCCATCGCGCAAGACGATCGGCCTGCGCGTGCCGGATCACGCGATCACGCTCGCGATTCTTGAGGAACTCGGTCAGCCGCTGCTCAGCACGACGCTGATCATGCCCGACGAAACGGAGCCGCTGAACGACCCCGAGGAAATCCGCGCGCGGCTCGAAAAGCAGCTCGATCTGGTGATCGACGGGGGCGCGTGCGTGTGCGAGCCGTCGACCGTGATCGATCTGACCGGCTCGGCGCCAGCGCTGGTGCGGGCAGGGCGCGGTCCGCTCGCGCCGTTCGGTCTGACTGAAACGGCATGAGCGAAAGCGGACAGACGCGCGCGAGCGCATTGTTACAATAGCGAGTTATGGATTCTTCTCTCATACAGACCATTGCGGTGTACGCGCTTCCGGTGATCTTCGCGATCACGCTGCACGAAGCCGCGCACGGTTACGTCGCGCGCTGGCTTGGCGACAACACCGCCTACGTGCTCGGCCGCGTGTCGCTCAACCCGATGCGGCACATCGATCCGCTCGGCACGATCGCGATTCCGCTGCTGCTGTACTTCGCAACGAGCGGCGCGTTCATGTTCGGTTATGCGAAACCGGTCCCGGTCGCGTTCGGCAACCTGCGCAATCCGCGCTGGGGCAGCCTGTGGGTGGCGGCGGCAGGACCTGCGTGCAATTTCGTCCAGGCCCTGATCTGGGGCGTGTTCGGCGTCGCTCTTGCCGTGCTCAATGTCAACGAACCGTTTTTCACGCGCATGGCCGGCGCGGGCGTCGGTGTCAACCTCGTGCTCGGTGTGCTGAACCTCTTTCCGCTGCCGCCGCTCGACGGTGGACGCGTGCTGGCGGCACTGTTGCCGCCGAAGCCATCGATCGCGTTGTCGCGGCTCGAGCCGTATGGTTTTTTCATCGTGATGGCGCTCGTGATGACGGGCACGCTCACGCGGTTCTGGTTGCAGCCACTCGTCACGCTCGGCTATAGCGCGATCACCGCAATCCTGACTCCACTTGTCTCGCTTTTCTAAATAACCATGTTCCCAGACCGTATCTTCTCCGGCATGCGGCCCACCGGGTCGCTGCACCTCGGCCACTATCACGGCGTGCTGAAAAACTGGGTGCGGCTGCAGTCCGAGTACCCGTGCTTCTTCTGCGTGGTGGACTGGCACGCGCTGACGACGCACTACGAAACGCCCGAAGTGATCGAAAAGAACGTGTGGGACGTGCTGATCGACTGGCTCGCTTCCGGCATCGATCCGGCGCAGGCGACGCTGTTCATCCAGAGCAAGGTGCCCGAGCATGCCGAGCTCGCGCTGCTGCTCGGCATGAGCACGCCGCTCGGCTGGCTCGAACGCGTGCCGACCTACAAGGAGCAGATGGAAAAGCTGAAGGACAAGGATCTGTCCACCTACGGCTTCCTCGGCTATCCGGTGCTGATGGCGGCGGACATTCTGCTGTATCGCGGCTCGCTCGTGCCGGTCGGTGAAGACCAGGTGCCGCACGTCGAAATGACGCGTGAAATCGCGCGCCGTTTCAACTATCTGTACGGCCGGGAGCCGGGCTTCGAAGAGAAGGCGAACGAAGCGGCGAAGAAGCTCGGCGGCAAACGCTCGAAGCTTTATCACGAGCTGCGCAACGCGTATCAGCAGGAAGGCGACGACGAGGCGCTCGAGCGCGCGCGGGCGCTCTTGCAGGAATCGCAGAGCCTGTCGATGAGCGATCGCGAGCGCCTGTTCGGCTATCTCGAAGGTTCGCGCAAGATCATCCTCGTCGAGCCGCAGGCGATGTTGACAGAGGCGTCGCGCATGCCGGGTCTCGACGGCCAGAAGATGTCGAAGTCGTACGGCAATACGATCGGCCTGCGTGAAGACGCGGAAACGATCACGAAGAAAGTCCGCACGATGCCGACCGATCCGGCGCGCGTGCGCCGCACCGATCCGGGTGATCCGGACAAGTGCCCGGTGTGGCAGCTGCACCAGGTCTATACCGACGAAGCGACGCACGAGTGGGTGCAGAAGGGCTGCCGCTCGGCGGGCATTGGCTGTCTCGATTGCAAGCAGCCGGTCATCGAAGGGATTCTGCGCGAGCAGCAGCCGATGCTCGAGCGCGCGCAGAAGTACATGGACGACCCGTCGCTGTTGCGCGCGATCGTCGCCGACGGTTGCGACAAGGCTCGCCGCTTCGCGACCGAGACGATGCGCGACGTCCGCGAGGCGATGGGGCTGTCGTACAACTGATGCGCACTCGAGGCGCCGCGCCACCGCGATGAACACGCCTGTTACCCGTGGCTTGCAGGGCCTCGGTGAACCGTCGCGCTGGGTGCGTCACTGGGCGCACCTGGTCGCGCCGGGCGGCGCGGTGCTCGACGTCGCGTCGGGGGCCGGGCGTCACGCGCGCTTTTTTGCGTCTCTCGGCCATCCTGTCACCGCGATCGATCGCGACGCGACCGCCCTCGACCTGCTGGGCGGCGTGCCGCTCGTCACGCCGCTCGTGGCCGACCTCGAAGGCGCGCCCTGGCCGCTACCCGGCGATGCGGCGTTTGCCGCCGTCATCGTGACCAACTACCTGCACCGGCCGCTTTTTCCGCAGTTGCTGCGCGCGCTCGCGCCCGGCGGCGTACTGGTTTACGAGACTTTCGCGCAAGGAAACGAAAGCGTCGGCAAACCCTCAAATCCGGCATTTTTGCTCGCGCCTGGCGAGCTGCTCGACACGGTGCGCGGTCAGCTGCGGGTGGTCGCATTTCAGGACGGATTTCTCGCCAGGCCGCGTCCGGCTTACATTCAGCGCATCTGCGCGGTTCGGGAAGCGGTGCGGGAGGGTGATCCCATGCGGGCAACAGCTCCGCCTTGTTACGAGTTGGCTGGGTAATCCGCTACAATCGCGGTTTACCTGATCAAATCCATGGCTTTTCATGACTAACGGCAACCACAGCGGTCACCAGGACGGCGTTCAGATCCGCGGCAGCATTCCTGCCATCATCACCCCAATGCTCGAAGATGGCAGCCTCGATCTGCCGGCGTTTCGCAAGCTGATCGACTGGCACATCGAGGAAGGCACGAATGCACTCGTCGTGGTCGGCACGAGCGGCGAGTCGGCCACGCTATCGGTCGAAGAACACGTGCTGATGGTTAAAACCGCGGTCGAGCACACCGCGGGCAGGATTCCGGTCATCGCGGGCGCGGGTGCCAACTCCACCGCTGAGGCGATCGAACTGACGCGGCACGCGAAGGACGTCGGCGCGGATGCCACGCTGCAGGTCGTGCCGTACTACAACAAGCCGACCCAGGAAGGCATCTATCGCCATTTCACGAAGATCGCCGAAACCGTCGATCTGCCTGTGATCCTGTACAACGTGCCGGGCCGCACCGTCGCCGACATGAGCAACGAGACCATCCTGCGCTGCGCGCAGGTGCCGGGCATCGTCGGCGTGAAGGAAGCCACTGGCAACATCGACCGCGCCGCGCATCTGATCAAGTCGGCACCGGCGCACTTCGGCATCTATAGCGGCGACGATCCCACCGCGATCGCGCTGATGCTGCTCGGCGGCCACGGCAACATATCGGTCACCGCGAACGTCGCGCCGCGGGCAATGAGCGAGCTGTGCAAGGCCGCGCTCGCCGCGGACGTAAAGACCGCACGCAACATTCATCTGAAACTCCTGTCGCTGCACAAGTACCTGTTCGCCGAAGCGAATCCGATTCCGGCGAAATGGGCGCTGCAGCAACTGGGGCGTGTGCATGGTGGCATCCGCCTGCCCCTTACGCCGCTCGACGCGCAGTACCACGAAGTCGTGCGCGGCGCACTGCGCGAAGCGGGCCTGCTTGGCTGAACGGCCCGATCGTCCAGCCGCCCACGTAAGACCGCCTCCGGCATTTCATTAACCGACGTCGCTTCAGCCCACGTTCCCGGCAGACCGAACGAGGCATCGCGTTCCAGCATCACGAAGGACCTCATGAAACGTTCCGCACTTTCCCTCCACGCAACCCGCATGGCGGCGCTGGCGCTTGCCCTGTCGACGCTCGCCGGCTGTGACACGCTGAACGACTGGTTCGCTTCCGACCGGGTCAACTACAAGGCCACCACGAGTGCGCCGCCGCTCGCTGTGCCGAGCGATCTGAGCACGTCGCCGAACGATCAACGCTATGTGGCACCGCCCGCCAACCTGGCGCTCGGCGGCACGCCGACGCGCGCCGTCACCGCGGCCGGCAACGCGACCGAAGGCCAGCCGACCGCGCAGGATCCGCTCGGCATGCATATCGAGCGCGACGGCGACCGTCGCTGGCTCGTGGTAGACGGTCGCTCGCCGGAACAGCTGTGGCCGCAGCTGCAGGAGTTCTGGCAGGAAAACGGCTTCGTGCTGAAGACTGACGCACCGGCCACCGGCATCATGACGACCGACTGGGCGGAAAACCGCGCGAATATTCCGGACGACTGGTTCCGCCGTACGATCGGCAAGGTTATCGACTTCGCGTACTCGTCGGGTACACGCGACAGCTTCCGCACGCTGGTGTCGCGCGGTCGGGACGGAGCGACCGATATCTCGATCACGCATAGCGCGATGGAAGAAGTGATGACTGGTCAGGACAAGACGTCGTCGCGCTGGGAAGAGCGTCCGCGCGATCCGGCGCTCGAAGCGCAGTTCCTCGCCAAGCTGATGGAGAAGTTCGGCCTGACCGAAGCGCAGTCGAAGCAACTGCTGACCGACGCGCGTCCGGCGACCGCACCGGCCAGGATCGTGCAGGACGCGGGCGCGTCCACTCTGGATCTTCAGGAGTCGTTCGATCGCGCCTGGCTGCGCGTGGGTCTCGCTTTGGATCGCACCAACTTCACGGTTGACAACCGCGATCGCGAGAAGGGCATCTACTACGTGCGCTACGCGGATTCGATGCAGGAGCTCAAGAAGGAGGGCCTGCTCGGCAAGCTGTTCTACAGCGGCAATTCAACGCGTAAGCCGGGGCAGGAATTCCTCGTCAACGTGCGCGCGAAGGGCGACGCCGTGACGCAGGTCGCGGTCGTCGACGCGAACGGTCAGATCGACACGTCGTCCGATGCGCAGCGCATCGTGTCGCTGCTGCACGCACAACTGAACTAGGCGGGGTCGTGCGCTTCGCAAGCCTCGGCAGCGGCAGCGAAGGCAACGCGCTGCTGGTGGAAGCGCACAGCGGCGCGAGCACCACGCGCGTGCTGCTCGATTGCGGTTTTTCCGCGCGAGAAGTCGAGCGGCGTCTGGCGCGGCTCGGCGCGAGCGCCGAGCACCTCAATGCGATTCTGATCACACATGAGCACAGCGATCACATCGGCAGCGCATTGACGCTGGCGCGCAAGTGGTCGATTCCGCTGTACATGAGCTGGGGCACCGCGCGCGCGGTGGGCGCCGACGAAGCCGATGTCGACCTGCAGGTGCTGTGGGGCGACGAGGCGGTGGCGATCGGCGAGCTCAGCGTCCTGCCTTACACAGTTCCGCACGACGCCCGCGAACCGCTGCAATACGTGTTTTCGAACGGCGTGAGCCGGCTGGGCGTGCTGACCGACGTCGGCACGGCCACGCCGCATATCAAGGCGGTGCTCAGCGGCTGCGACGCGCTCGTGCTCGAATGCAATCACGACTTGCAGATGCTCGCGGGCAGTCGTTATCCGCCGTCACTGAAAGCGCGCATCGGCGGCGATCATGGGCATCTGAACAATGATGCGGCGGCTGAAATCCTGGCTTCGCTCGACCGCTCACGTCTACGGCATCTGGTCGCCGCGCACCTGAGTCAGCAGAACAATTTGCCGGCGCTCGCGCAGGCGGCGTTGGCGGGCGTGCTTGGCGCGGCGCCCACCGAGGTGGTGGTGGCGTCGCAGAGCGAAGGTTTCACGTGGCTGACGCTGTGACTCAGACGTGGAGTTGACGTGCGGTCGCGCCGCGAAGAAAAGCCCGTAACGAGCAATCGTTACGGGCTTTTCTTCGAGTCGAGCGTGGCATGCGGGGGCACGCCGAACGACCGGTTGGGCTTAATTGCGGTTGCCGCCGAAAATGCCGAGCAGCGCGAGCAGGTTGACGAACACGTTATACAGATCCAGGTAGATCGCGAGCGTCGCGGTGATGTAATTCGTCTCGCCGCCGTTCACGACACGCTGCACGTCGAACATGATGTAGGCGGAAAAGATCACGATTGCCATGACCGAAACCGTCAGCATCAGTGCCGGCAGTTGCAGGAACACGTTCGCGACCGAAGCGAGCAGGATCACGATTACGCCCATGAAGAGCCACTTGCCGAGGCCCGAGAAGTCGCGCTTGCTGACGGTGGCGATCGTCGCCATGGCCGCGAAGATCACACCAGTGCCACCAAACGCGAGCATGATCAGCGACGGGCCGTTCGAGAAGCCGAGCACGAACGCAAGGATGCGCGACAGCATCAACCCCATGAAGAACGTGAAGCCGAGCAGTACGAAGACGCCGACTGCACTGTCTTTGGTGCGCTGGATCGCGAACATGAAGCCGAAGGCGATCGCGAAAAACGCCAGCATGCTCATGGCTGGGCTGGTGGCGGCGAACAGCGAGAAGCCGGTGGCAAGCCCGACCCACGCGCCGAGCACGGTCGGAATCATGGACAGTGCGAGCAGCCAGTAGGTGTTCCGCAGGACGCGGTTGCGCGTTTCGGCGGTGCTCACCGCGCCGTTGCGGCCAAACATATACGGATGTTCGTTCATGGTCTCTCCTTCCCTCGGAAGCGTGTTTCGTGATGGTGATACGGCAATTCGCGAAGCGCCGACGGGCGCAGCGTGCATCCGTAAGATTAGCGCGGTAGCGCGGAGTTTCAATACGTCCTATCGCCCACATAGCCTACGCTACCAGTATTTTGCGCCTCTTGCTTTGATTCTTTCTGAATTGTAAGGGATCAAACGCAATGATATACGGGAATATGCTACAATTGCGGATTCATTTGAATCTGTAACCTCTTAATTTTTTTGGAGTTTTTATGGCGATCGAACGCACTCTGTCGATTATCAAGCCGGACGCAGTAGCCAAGAACGTGATCGGCCAGATCTACACCCGTTTTGAAAACGCAGGTCTGAAGATCGTGGCATCGCGCATGGTCCATCTGTCGCGCGCCGACGCCGAGAAGTTCTACGCTGTGCACGCTGCACGTCCGTTCTTCAAGGACCTCGTCGAATTCATGATTTCGGGCCCGGTGGTCGTGCAAGTGCTGGAAGGCGAAAACGCGATCCAGAAGCATCGTGAACTGATGGGTGCGACTGACCCGAAGAAGGCAGAGAAGGGTACGATCCGCGCCGACTTTGCCGACAGCATCGACGCCAACGCAGTGCACGGCTCGGACGCACCGGAAACGGCAGCTGTTGAAATCGCGTTCTTCTTCCCCGAAGTCAACGTCTACTCGCGCTAAGCGCATCGTTCTGAGGTTAGACACTGACCTCAGTCGGGTTTCGCGAGCCGTCTTTCGCGCGGCGCACTTCGTGCGAGGAATTGTTTTATCGCATGAATCGCGCGTGGGGCGCTGCAAAGTAGTAAGGTAAAAGCAGCAGGAACGGGCGCGAACGGCATGGCGTTCATGCAGCTTGTTGCATGAACGTAGTCTCGCACTGAAATGGCAGGATTCGATATGACGAGCAGTCCCTCCGTCAACCTTCTCGACCTCGACGCCCAAGGGCTCGTCGCCTACTGCGACAGCCTGGGCGAGAAACCGTTTCGCGCCAAACAACTGCAGCGTTGGATCCACCAATACAACGCTGCCGACTTCGACGGCATGACCGATCTCGCGAAGTCCCTGCGCGAAAAGCTCAAGGGGCGCGCCGCGATCACGATGCCGGGCGTCGTCAGCGACCATATTTCGTCGGACGGCACGCGCAAGTGGCTGATCGACGTCGGCAACGGCAACGCCGTCGAAACCGTCTACATTCCCGAAGAGACGCGCGGCACGCTTTGCGTGTCGTCGCAGGCCGGGTGCGCGGTCAACTGCCGGTTCTGTTCGACCGGCAAGCAGGGGTTCTCCCGCAATCTCACCACTGGCGAAATCATCGGCCAGCTGCGAATGGCCGAGTTTGCGCTGCGCGCGTCGCGCGGCGATGCTGGCGGCCGCGCCATGGGCGGCGACGGCAAGGGGGAGCGCGTCGTCACGAACGTCGTGATGATGGGCATGGGCGAGCCGCTGCTCAATTACGATGCGGTTGTGCCGGCCATGCGCCTGATGCTCGACGACAACGCGTACGGCCTGTCGCGCCGGCGCGTCACGCTGTCGACCTCGGGCGTCGTGCCGATGATGGACCGGCTCGGCGCCGATCTGCCGGTCGCACTCGCGGTGTCGCTGCACGCGTCGAACGACGCGCTGCGCGATGAGTTGGTGCCGCTGAACAAAAAGTATCCGCTGCGCGAGCTGATGGCGGCGTGCGGCCGCTATTTGAAAGTCGCGCCGCGCGATTTCATTACATTCGAATACTGCATGCTCGACGGCGTGAACGACAGCGAGGCGCACGCGCGCGAGCTGCTGGCCGTCACACGCGACGTGCCGTGCAAATTCAATCTGATTCCGTTCAATCCGTTCCCCGAATCGGGCCTCATCCGCTCGAAGCAGGAACAGATCAAGCGGTTTGCGCAGGTGTTGATGGACGCGGGCATCGTCACCACCGTGCGCAAGACCCGCGGCGACGATATCGATGCTGCCTGCGGTCAGCTGGCCGGCGCGGTGAAAGACCGCACGCGTCTTGCTGAGCGCACCGGGAAGGCGGCCAAGGTGATCGAGGTTCGCGCCGTGTAATCGCGCAGGGCAGCAGGGCGTCGGCGTTCGGCGAAAAACTCCGCGAGCGCAAACGTGCCTCCATGTCCCCGCCGGTTGAAAAGAAAGTTGGCAGAATCGATCGGGAGCGGCACACAAAGCCGCACATTTTGTTATAAACGGTCTGCGATTCGGAGGTGAGGCTTGAGCCCGTCCGGTCGCACGATTAAAAGAATCGACGGGAAAGGATTTGGGATGAGTGAGCCGCAGCACCCGCAGCCGCATCAGACAGACAGGAACGACGGCCATCCGGCACCCGTTGCTCGGGCGGTGGTCCAGCCCGTTGTGCAGCCGGCCCTCGATTCGTTGGCGGCAGTTGGTGCGCGTTTGGCCCAGTTGCGCGAGTCGAAGGGCTGGACGATCGAAGACGTGTCGGCGCGGCTGAAGGTCTCGGTCGTCAAGCTGAGCGCGCTCGAGGCCGGTGACATCAGCCATCTGCCCGACACGACTTTCGCACTCGGCGTCGTGCGCAGCTACGCGAAAATGCTCGGTGCCGATCCGGCACCTTTTACCGCGGCGCTGCGTCGCGAGAAGGGAGTGCCGGCACCGAATCTGTCGATGCCGGCGTCATCCGGCAAGGATCTACCGCGTGGCAAGGTTTCGCTGTCGCTCGGCGACAGCGGGCATAAGAGCCGCTCGTGGCTGTGGGGCATTGCGGCGGTCATCGTCGCGGTCATTGCGCTCAGCATGTGGCGCACCAACGTCGGCGATTCGTCTGCATGGCTTGCGCGCCTGAAGGCAAGCGCAAATAGTTCGACGAGCCGCGACACGGCGGCATCGGGCGCGGTCGCGCAAGGTCCGACGACACCGGCACCAGGCGGGGCGTCGGCACCGGAAGCCGCAGCCACGGCTGACAATGCGGCGAACGCGGAAAATGAAGCTTCCTCATCAGTAACGCCGATGCCCGCGCCGCCTGCCGCTGGTTCCGCGCCGGCGGCGAATACGGCAGCAACGCCGCCTGCGGCACCGAAGGCCGGCTCGCAAGCTCGTGCTCAGGCCGCTACGGCAAGCGCGAGCGCGCCGGAAGCGGTGGCGAACGCGTCGGCACCGACGCTCACGCCGGCGTCCGGCGAGGCGATCGTTGCGCTGCGCGTGACGCAGGACAGCTGGTTCAGCGTGCGTGACAAGGACGGCAAGGAACTGTTCTCCGGCCTCGTGCATGCAGGCGACACGAAGGAAGTGACGGGCGTTGCGCCGTTCAAGGTCACTGTCGGCAACAAGGCCGGTCTCGAGTCGGTGACGCTCGACGGCCAGCCGGTCGATCCGTCGAAATATGCGGCAGTCAAGGGCAACGTGGCGCGCTTTGCACTGCCTTGACAGATACGGTACGCGCCGCGGCCAATCGGTCCGCGGCGCTTTTTCAATTCAGGCGCCGCGTTTTTGCATAGCGCGTGCGGCGTAAATGGGTTTTTCGATGCAAACCGAAGCTCAATCCCAATCCTGTAGCAAGATCGTTTCAGACGAGCCGGTGTTTGGCGGTTCCGCGATGCGGCGCAAGTCGCATGCGGTCAACGTCCGCTGGGGCGGCCAGTTAGTGACCATCGGCGGCGATGCGCCAGTGCGCGTGCAGTCGATGACGAACACCGACACCGCTGACGCGATCGGCACCGCGATCCAGATCAAGGAACTCGCGCAAGCCGGTTCGGAACTGGTGCGTATCACAGTGAATACGCCGGAAGCGGCGGCTGCCGTGCCGGCGATCCGCGAGCAGCTCGACCGCATGGGCGTGACGGTGCCGCTCGTCGGCGATTTCCATTACAACGGTCACCTGTTGCTGCGCGACTATCCGGGCTGCGCGGAATCGCTGTCGAAGTACCGGATCAATCCTGGCAATGTCGGGCACGGCGCGAAGCGCGACACGCAGTTCGCGCAGATGATCGAGACAGCGGTCAAATACGACAAGCCGGTGCGCATTGGCGTGAACTGGGGCAGTCTCGACCAGGACCTGCTCGCGAAGATGATGGACGAGAACGCGTTGCGCGCCACGCCATGGGAAGCGCAAAGCGTGATGTATGAAGCGCTCATCCAGTCGGCGATCGGCTCGGCGCAACGCGCGGTCGAACTGGGCCTCGGGCGCGACCAGATCATTCTGTCGTGCAAGGTCAGCGGCGTGCAGGATCTGATCGCCGTGTACCGCGAACTCGCGCGCCGTTGCGATTTTGCGCTGCATCTTGGCCTCACCGAAGCGGGCATGGGCTCGAAGGGCATCGTCGCGTCGACGGCGGCCCTGTCGGTGCTGCTGCAGCAGGGCATCGGCGACACGATCCGTATTTCGCTGACGCCCGAACCGGGGGCATCGCGCACTGGCGAAGTGATCGTCGGCCAGGAGATTCTTCAAACGATGGGCCTGCGCTCGTTCACGCCGATGGTGATCGCGTGCCCCGGCTGCGGCCGCACCACGAGCACGCTGTTCCAGGAACTCGCTTCGCAGATCCAGACCTATCTGCGGCAGCAGATGCCGGTGTGGCGCGACCAGTATCCCGGCGTCGAGCAGATGCATGTCGCGGTGATGGGCTGCATCGTCAATGGCCCGGGCGAGTCGAAGCAGGCGAATATTGGTATCAGCCTGCCGGGCTCAGGCGAGAACCCGGCCGCGCCGGTGTTCATCGACGGCGAGAAGGTCAAGACGCTGCGCGGCGAGAACATTGCCCAAGAATTCCAGCAAATCGTGAGCGACTATGTCGAGCGCCGCTACGGCCGCGCCGACGCGCTCAACTAAATACCGGCTATCGAAACACAGATGACTGAACAGAAGAAAAAGCTCGAGAAGCTCTCCGGCGTGAAGGGCATGAACGACATCCTTCCGCAGGAAGCCGGGCTTTGGGAGTTTTTCGAAACCACCGTCAAATCGATGCTGCGTTCGTACGGGTACCAGAATATCCGCACGCCGATCGTCGAGCATACGCAGCTTTTCACGCGCGGTATCGGCGAAGTGACCGACATCGTCGAAAAAGAGATGTACAGCTTCACCGACGCATTGAATGGTGAAAATCTGACCATGCGCCCGGAAAACACGGCGGCGGTGGTGCGCGCGTCGATCGAGCACAACATGTTGTACGACGGGCCGAAGCGCCTGTGGTACATCGGTCCGATGTTTCGCCACGAGCGTCCGCAACGCGGCCGTTATCGCCAGTTCCATCAGGTCGGTGTCGAGGCGCTCGGTTTCGCGGGTCCGGATGCGGACGCGGAAATCATCATGATGTGCCAGCGCCTGTGGGACGACCTCGGCCTGACCGGTATCAAGCTCGAAATCAACTCGCTGGGCCTCGCTGAGGAGCGCGCCGCACACCGCGTCGAACTGATCGCGTACCTCGAAAAGCACATGGACGTACTCGACGAAGACGCGAAGCGCCGTCTGTACACCAACCCGCTGCGCGTGCTCGACACGAAGAACCCCGCGTTGCAGGAAATCGCCCAGAACGCACCGAAGCTGATCGATTTTCTCGGCGAAGAATCGCGCGCGCACTTCGAGGGCCTGCAGCGTCTGCTGAAGGCGAACAATCTACCGTTCACGATCAACCCGCGTCTCGTGCGCGGTCTCGATTACTACAATCTGACCGTGTTCGAGTGGGTGACCGACAAGCTCGGCGCCCAAGGCACCGTCGCGGCGGGCGGGCGCTATGATCCGCTGATCGAGCAGCTCGGCGGCAAGCCGACTGCCGCGTGCGGCTGGGCGATGGGCATCGAGCGGATTCTCGAACTCCTGAAGGAAGAACAGCTCGTGCCTGAAGACGAAGGCTGCGACGTGTATGTGGTTCATCAGGGCGACGCCGCGCGCGAGCAGGCGTTCATCATCGCCGAGCGTCTGCGCGACACGGGCCTCGACGTGATCCTGCATTGCAGCGCGGACGGCCAGTCGGCGAGCTTCAAGTCGCAGATGAAGCGTGCCGACGGGAGCGGCGCCGCATTTGCGGTCGTGCTCGGCGAAGATGAGCTTGCCAATGGCACGGTCGGCGTGAAACCGCTGCGCGCTACGCAAGCCAACGGCGGTAAGAACGAGCAACGGAACGTGCCCGCCGAAGACTTGACCGAATTTCTAATCAATGCGATGGTTGCATCCGCCGAAGACGGCGACCACTGATCGCGATGTCGTCGAGCCGGCTGGCTCGACACGCACACGTAGCAAGAAAGAGGAAATCGCCGGGCAATGAGTTACCACGACGAACAAGAATCGATTGAAAGTCTGAAGGCATGGTGGAAGCAGTGGGGCAATGCAACCACATGGATCGTGCTGGTGGTGTTGTTGGCAGGCGCGAGCTGGAATGGCTGGAATTTCTGGCAGCGTCGTCAGGCCGCGCAAGCCGCGGTGCTGTATGACCAGGTTCAGCAGGCTACGGCAACCGGCGACAAGGCGCAGATCGCGCGCGTCGCCGCCGACATGGAAGACAGGTTCGGGCGCACCGCCTACGCCCAGATGACCGCGCTCGGCGCCGCCAAGGCGCTCTACGCCGCTGGCGACGAAGCCGGCGCAAAAGCGCAACTGCAGTGGACGATCGATCATGCGAAGGACGACGAGTTCAAGCAGATCGCGAAACTGCGCATGGCGTCGCTGCTGCTCGACGACAAGGCCTACGACCAGGGCCTCGCGCTGCTGGCCGAGCCGCAATCCGATGCCTTCAAGGGCGTCGTGGCAGACCGCCGCGGCGACCTGCTCGCCGCCCAGGGCAAGCGTGACGAAGCCCGCGCGGCCTACAAGCTCGCGCTCGACTCGCTGTCGAAGAGCGACACCTCGGCGCGCCAGTTGATCCAGTTCAAGCTGGATGCGCTTGGCGGCTGAACGTCCCGCGCGGCGCGCCGCGAGCCACAACCGCAAGACGGTCCCCTTTAATCCATTTCCTGAATGCTTCGTCCACCGATGAATCTGCTGAAACGTTATGCCGTGCCCGTTATTTGTGCGATGACCGTTCTCTCGCTGGCGGCTTGCTCATCCACAAAAGACGAGCGCCGTGTGCCGACGCCGCTCACCGAGTTCAAACCTGTGCTCGACGTGCAGCAGTCCTGGTCGGCTAGCGTCGGCAAGGCAGGCCGCTACATGTTCTCGCCGGTCGCGGTCGGCAATGCCGTGTACGCCGCCGCCGCGAACGGCACGGTTGCCAGGATCGACGCGCAAACCGGCAAGGACGTGTGGCGCATCAAGCTGCGTGACGACCTGTCGGCGGGTGTCGGCAGCGATGGCACGCTGACCGCGGTCGGCGGCCTGAAGGGCGATGTGTACGTGCTCGGGCCGGACGGCAAGCAACTGTGGACCGCGAAGGCGCCGGGCGAGATCATTTCGCCGCCGCTCGTTGGCAACGGCCTTGTGATCGTACGCACGATCGACGGTCAGATCGTCGCGTTCAACGCGCAAACCGGCGAGCAGAAGTGGAACTTCCGCAACCGCGCGGTGCCGCTGAACCTGCGCGTATCGTCGGGCATGACGTTCGCCGGCGATGCAGCCGTGTTGGCCGGCTTTCCGGGCGGCTCGTTCGCAGCAATCAACCTGCAGACAGGCGACACCTACTGGCAGACGCCGGTGTCGTATCCGAAGGGTGTGACCGAGGTCGAGCGTATCAATGACGTGACCGGCCCGCCCACGCTGGTCGGTTCGGAGACCTGCGCGGTAACGTTCCAGGGTCAGATTGGCTGTTTCGATGCGAACTCGGGCCGCGCGCTGTGGGGCAAGGCGTTCTCGAGCACAAGTGGGCTCGCGCAAGATGAGCGCAGCGTGGTCGCCGCCGACGACTGGTCCGTCGTATCCGCGTTCGACGTGAACAACGGCTCGTTGCTGTGGAAGAACGAAACGCTGAAAAACCGCGATCTGAGCGTGCCGATGCTGCTCGGTCGCGCTGCCGTGTTCGGCGACTACCAGGGCTTCGTGCATTTCCTGTCGACCGCCGACGGCACGCTCGTCGCGCGGGTGAAGACTGACGGTAGCGCGATTACCGCGGCGCCGGTGCTGGCCGGCGACACGCTGGTCGTGCAGACACGCGACGGCGGCCTGTTCGGCTATCGTCCGCGCTGATCGCAGCGCATGGTGTCTGGCGCGCAGGCCGGCTTTTGCTGGCCGCGCGCTTTTTGATTGCAGTCCGAGTCGGCCTTGACGTGCGACTCCCGCGCCGGTTTGCCGCGCTGTCCGTCGCATGATCGGGCAGACTCGATCGAAATGATCGCCGGATGGCCGGGTCCGGCAAGTCGTGTCGAGGTGCCGGCCGACATGCAAGGCGTCGCGTGCTCTTCGCGGCGGCTTTGCAGACCAAAGACGCGCCGGGGCAGAGCGGGTGAGCCGTCCAGCAGCCCGGTCTGAAGCAGACGGCCCCCGGCGGCGTCTGTCCAGCCCACTCCCGTCCGCCTGGATGCGCATATCGACCGCGTATCCGGAGCAGGCTGAATTCGTGATAATTTCGTCAAAACGCCGCCGCGTGGCGGCCGCCTGGCGTCGCCACGCGCGCGATCGGTTGAGATCCCGCGTTTCACCGTGAACAACATCAGATGAAACCCGTTATTGCCCTCGTCGGGCGCCCCAATGTGGGGAAATCCACGCTGTTCAACCGCCTCACGCGCTCGCGTGACGCGCTGGTTGCCGACCTGCCCGGTCTCACGCGCGATCGCCATTACGGCGAAGGACGCACCGGCGAGCGGCCGTATCTGGTCGTCGATACCGGCGGTTTCGAGCCGGTCGCGAAAGACGGCATCCTGCACGAGATGGCGCGCCAGACGCGCCAGGCGGTCGAGGAGTCGGACGTCGTCGTGTTCATCGTCGACGGCCGAAACGGTCTCGCTCCGCAGGACAAGTCGATCGCCGATTACCTGCGCAAGGTCGGCCGGCCGATCTTCCTCGTCGTCAACAAGGCGGAGGGGATGAAATACACCAACGTCGCGGCCGACTTCTACGAACTCGGTCTCGGCGATCCGCGCGCGATTTCGGCAGCGCACGGTGACGGCGTCACCGACATGATCAACGAGGCGCTCGAAGTCGCATATGCCGGTCAGCCGGAGGAGGGTGAGGAGGACAAGGAAGCGCGCGGTGTGAAGATCGCGATCGTCGGCAGGCCGAATGTCGGCAAGTCGACGCTGATCAATGCGCTGGTCGGGGAAGAGCGCGTGATCGCGTTCGACATGCCGGGCACCACGCGCGACTCGATCTACGTCGATTTCGAGCGCAACGGCAAGCCGTACACGCTCATCGACACCGCCGGCCTGCGTCGCCGCGGCAAGGTGTTCGAGGCGATCGAAAAATTTTCGGTCGTGAAGACCCTGCAGTCGATCTCAGATGCGAACGTGGTGATCCTGTTGCTCGACGCCCGCCAGGACATTTCGGATCAGGATGCGCACATCGCCGGCTTCGTCGTCGAGCAGGGGCGGGCGCTGGTGGTCGGCGTGAACAAATGGGACGGCCTCGATCCGCATGTGCGCGAGCGCACCAAAGCCGATCTCGAGCGCAAACTAAAATTCCTGGACTTCGCCAAATTCCATTTCATTTCCGCTGCGGAAAAAACTGGAATCGGGCCGCTGATGCGTTCGGTCGACGATGCATACGCGGCCGCGATGTCGAAGTTGCCGACGCCGAAGCTCACGCGCGCGCTGATCGAGGCAGTCGAGTTCCAGCAGCCGCGCCGTCGCGGTCCGGTGCGGCCGAAGCTTCGCTACGCGCACCAGGGCGGGCAGAATCCGCCGATCATCGTAATTCACGGCAATGCGCTCGACGCGATCACGGATACGTATAAGCGGTACCTCGAAAATCGCTTCAGGGAAACTTTCAAGCTGACGGGGACTCCATTGCGAATCGAGTTCAGATCGTCGACGAACCCTTACGCGGACAAAGGCTGAAACAGGCTGAAGCTGGTCCGAAACCCGCGTGTTTGTTGGGTTTGGCCGCGGGGCCCAGCCCCGCGCGGCGAAATGAAAATCAGCTATAGTGTAGCGGTTGGCGGCGGATCTCTTTTTCTTCGCCGTCAATTCAGTCAACCTGCAAAAAAGATACGGAGTTTGCTATGAGCAACAAAGGGCAATTGTTACAAGACCCGTTTTTGAACGCACTGCGAAAAGAGCATGTGCCGGTGTCGATCTACCTGGTCAACGGCATCAAGCTTCAAGGGAACATCGAATCGTTCGACCAGTACGTCGTGTTGCTCCGGAATACGGTCACCCAGATGGTCTACAAGCACGCCATTTCGACGGTCGTGCCCGCCCGCCCGGTGAATTTCCACCCGGATTCCGAACAGTCCTAACCCCCGTCGCGGCCGGCACAGCGTCGCCCGTCGGCGATCACTCCCGGCCGCCTCACTTTGATACCCTCCAATTTGATCAATGCAGCACTAGTTGGCATCGACTTCGGCAAGATCGATTTCGAAGCCAGTCTCGAAGAACTCAGCCTGCTCGCGCAAAGCGCGGGCGCGAACCCCTTAGTCACCCTCACTGGCCGCCGTTCCAGCCCCGACGCGAAGATGTTCGTGGGCAGCGGCAAGGCCGAAGAATTACGCCTCGCCTGCGAAGCGAACGACATCGAACTCGTGATCTTCAATCACGCTCTGGCACCAGCTCAGCAGCGCAATCTGGAGCGGGCGCTTAATCGGCGCGTGGTCGATCGCACCAGTCTCATCCTCGACATTTTCGCGCAGCGCGCGCGCAGCCACGAAGGCAAGCTGCAGGTCGAGCTTGCGCAGCTGCAATACCTGTCGACACGGCTGATTCGCGCATGGACCCACCTGGAACGTCAGAAGGGCGGTATCGGTTTGCGCGGTCCGGGTGAAACGCAGCTCGAAACCGACCGCCGGCTGATCGGCGAGCGCATCAAGGCGCTCAAGATCCGCCTGGACAAGCTGCGCCGCCAGCATGGCACGCAACGCCGCGCGCGTAACCGCAACCAGACGATGTCGGTGTCGCTCGTCGGGTATACGAACGCAGGCAAGTCGACGCTCTTCAACGCGCTGACCAAGGCGCAGGCGTATGCCGCCGACCAGCTGTTCGCAACGCTGGATACCACCTCGCGGCGCGTGTACCTCGGCGACGAGGCGGGACAGGTGGTGGTCTCCGATACCGTCGGTTTTATCCGCGAACTGCCGCACCAGCTCGTCGCCGCGTTTCGCGCGACGCTCGAGGAAACGATTCACGCGGACCTGCTGCTGCACGTCGTCGATGCATCGAGCGCGGTGCGGCTCGACCAGATCGATCAGGTCAACGAGGTGTTGCACGCGATCGGCGCGGACACGATCCGTCAGGTGCTGGTGTTCAACAAAATCGATGCGGTGCCAGAGCTGGCGGCCCGTGCCGACGCGGTCGAGCGGGACGAGTATGGTAATATTTCGCGCGTCTTTTTGAGCGCGCGCACCGGGCAGGGGCTGGATGCGTTGCGCGCTGCCATCGCTGAAATCGCTACTGCCGAACCGCTTTCCGAGATGCCGCTCGATGCGTCGGAAGTCGAACGCACGGCGCAACTGCGCGACGACCACAAGGTTCCAGAACTCGGGCACTGACCCGTTCCAATTGCACTGACCCGCTGTCTACTCTGGTGAACGAATACAGGTGAACGATTACAACGAGCGGAGTATCTGGCTGCGTATGCGCGCCTTGCTTTCACTGAACGACCCGCGTTGGGGTCGGGGCGACGGCAACGGCGACCGGCAACGGCCGAACGATCCGAAGCGTCCGGCGCGCGACGGTGAAGGTCCGCCCGACCTCGACGAAATGTGGCGCGATTTCAATCGCCGTCTGTCGCGTATTTTCGGGCGCAAGGGCGGCGGTGTCGGTGGCGGCCGACCCGACAATGGACGCGGCGCACGTATCGGCGTGGGTATCGTGATCGGCGTGCTGATCGCGATCTACCTCGGCAGCGGCGTGTTCGTCGTGCAGGATGGCCAGGCGGCCGTTGTGCTGCAGTTCGGCCAGTATCGCTATACCGCGGCGCAGGGCGTGCACTGGCGTTTGCCGTATCCGTTCGAGTCCCACGAGTTCGTCAACGTGGGGCAGATCCATCAGGTCGAGATCGGCCGCAGCAATGTGGTGCGTCTCGCCAACGTCAAGGATTCGTCGATGCTCACGCACGACGGCGACATCGTCGACGTCCGCTTTGCCGTGCAGTACCAGGTACGTACGCCCACCGACTTTCTGTTCCGCAGCGTCGATCCCGATCAGAGCGTGATGCACGCCGCGCAGGCGGCCGTGCGCGGCATCGTCGGTGCGCAAAGCACCAGCGATATCCTCGATCAGGATCACGAAACATTGCGTAAGCAGTTGATCGCGGCGATCCAGCAGTCGCTCGATCAGTTCCAGTCAGGTCTCGCCGTCACGGGCGTGACGATCCAGAGCGTGCAGGTGCCCGAGCAGGTGCAACCCGCGTTCGACGCCGCCGCGAAGGTGCGCGACGAAAACGAGCGCGCGAAGCGTGATGCGCAGGCTTACGCGGCTGACCTTCTGCCGCGTGCCAAGGCCGACGTCGCGCGTCAGCTCGAGGAAGCCAAAACCTACAGCGAGACCACGGTCGCGCAGGCGCAGGCTGAGGCCGAGCGCTTCAAGCAGGTCTACGCGCAATACGCCAAAGCGCCAGCTGTCGTGCGCTTCCGCCTGTACATGGAAACCATGCAGCAGATCTTCGCGAACGCGACCAAAGTATTCGTCGACGCGAAGAACGGCAACAACGTGCTGTATTTGCCGCTCGACAGGCTCGTCGAGCAGAACCGCGAGCGCCAGGCCGCAGCGGCCGGCGCTGGCGGTTCGGGCGTTGCTGGCGCGGGCGCGCCGCAAGCGGCGAGCGCGGCCGCGCCGGCGGCCGAAACCGGTGCCGCGGCGGGCTCCGCCGCCGAGGCGGCGTCCGCTCCCGCCGCTTCCGCGCCTGCGCCGGCGAGCCGGCCGAGCGCCGCGTCGCTGCGTTCGCGCGAAGCGTTCCGCAATCGCATGCGCGAAGACGACGTTCAATAAGGAGCGCACCAGAATATGAACCGAATCATTGCGCTCGTCGTCGCCGCCGTCGTCGTGCTGTTCGCGGCATCGTCGATGGTGTTCGTCGTCGACCAACGGCATATGGCCGTGCTGTCCGCGCGCGGCGACGCTGCGCCCACGCTGCTCGGCCCGGGATTGCACGTGAAGCTGCCGCCGCCGCTGCAAACGGTGACGCTCGTCGACAATCGCGTCCAGTCGCTCGACGCGCCTGACGAAGACCATTACGTCACGTCCGACAAAACCGATCTGCTGGTCAATCCGGTGATCAAGTTCCGCGTGACTGATCCACTCAAATTGATCGCCGAGACGAAGGGTGACTTGCAGAGCCTGCCGGACCGGCTAGCGCTGCTGTCGCGCGGCGCGCTCGGTGACGCGTTCGGCAGGTTCACGTTGTCCGACGCGCTTGCCAAACAGCAGGCGGTCGCGCAAGAGGCGCGCGGAGCGATGGACAAGGGCGCTGCGTCGCTCGGCGTGTCGGTGGTGGACGTGCAGCTCACGCGGATCGATTTTCCGGCGGCGGTGGCCGATTCGGTATTCAAGCGAATGATCGCCGCGCGCGAGCAGGCTGCGGCCGACGAGCGCGCGAAGGGCGCTGCCGAGGCCAACCAGATCCGCGCGGACGCGCTTGCGCAGCAGCAGGCGGTGCTTGCAGAAGGGCTCGCGCAGGCACAGGGCATTCGCGGCGAAGGCGATGCGAAGGCCGCGGAGATCGCGGCTGAAGCGTTCGGCAAGGACCCGCAGTTCTACCAGTTCTATCAAAGCATGCAGGCGTACCGGAAGACCTTCAAGCCGGGCGATCTGATCGTGGTCGACTCCAGCAGCGAGTTCTTCCGCTTCATGCGTAGCCCGACCGGCGGCGCCGCCCCGGACGCTTCCGCGCCCGCTGCGCGCAAACGCTGATTACCGAAGGCCGCGGCATCCGCATCGCGGCCGCTTCACTCGCATGGACATAGCTGGTTCGTTACTGCTTTCGATCGCATTGATGCTGATTATCGAGGGGATGTTTCCCTTCGTTTTTCCGAGCGCGTGGCGCGACACGTTCCGTAAAATAGCGGAGCGGCCACCGCATCACATTCGCGTCGGCGGGCTCATCGTGATGTTGCTGGGGCTGATTCTGCTGTTCATCGCGACCTGAAGCGGCCTGCCTTGTCTGACGAACGCCGCGTGCCGGCGCACCTCGCCGCCTGTTTCGGCCGCTCGAGCATGGCGCGACTATTGGGGCAAGGCGCCACGCGTTGCAAAACGCGTCGCGAGCGTTGATACCAACCGCCAGAATCAAGCCGCTGCACGCCATTCACACTCATTCATCGGCGCTTCAAGACGCCGAGTTCAACGCCGTAGGACTGTATCGATGTCGACCTGGTTGCTTCCCGAGAATATTGCCGACGTGCTGCCGTCGGAGGCCCGCAAGATCGAAGAATTGCGGCGTCATTTGCTGGACCGTTTCCGCTCGTACGGCTACGAGATGGTGATGCCGCCGCTGCTCGAATACCTCGAGTCGCTGCTGACGGGTGGCGGTCACGATCTGAATCTGCGTACCTTCAAGCTCGTCGATCAGCTGTCGGGCCGCACGCTCGGTCTGCGCGCTGATATCACGCCGCAGGTCGCGCGAATCGACGCGCATCTGCTGAACCGCCAGGGCGTCACGCGGCTTTGCTACGCGGGCAACGTCGCGCATACGCGACCGCGCGGCTTGCATGCGACGCGCGAGCAGATCCAGATCGGTGCGGAAATCTATGGCCACGCGGGCCTCGAAGCGGACCTCGAAATCCAGCAACTGATGCTCGACGCGCTGCGTCTCGCCGGGCTCGCGAAGGTGCGTCTCGACCTGTGTCACGCGGGCGTGCTGGCAGCGCTGATCGAAGCAGAGCCGGCCGCCGAGGAACTCGGCGAGACGCTCTACGACGCGCTTGCCGGCAAGGACGTGCCGCGCCTCGTCGAGATGACCGCGCAATTCTCGCCGGTGATTCGCGATGCGCTGCGTGCGCTGCCCACGCTGTACGGCGACGCCTCGGTACTCGAAGAGGCCCGCGCGCGTCTGCCGAATTCGCCGGCGATCGCCCGCGCGCTCGACGACCTCGCATTCCTCGCGAGCCAGGTCGACGGCGCCGAAGTGATGATCGACCTCGCCGATCTGCGCGGCTACGCCTATCACAGCGGCGTGATGTTCTCCGCTTACGTGGACGGCGTTCCGAACGCGGTCGCGCGTGGCGGCCGTTACGACCATGTCGGCCAGGCCTATGGCCGCGCGCGCGCGGCGACCGGCTTTTCGCTGGATCTGCGCGAAGTCGCGCGCATCTCGCCGATCGAAGCGCGCAGCAGCGCGATCCTCGCGCCGTGGCGGCACGACGAAGCGTTGCGCGTCGCAGTCGCGGCATTGCGCGATGGCGGTGAAGTCGTGATCCAGGCACTGCCTGGCCACAAGCACGATCTCGATGAATTCGCGTTCGACCGGGTGCTGGTCGAGCGCAATGGTGCGTGGGTAGTCGAACCGCGCGCTTGAGCCGCGCATCCCTCGCAATACTCAACATAACGTGCATACCGTTGAGCGGAAACGGAAAAATTCCGGAAGCTTCCGCGAACCTAGGTAAAATACGTTTTTAACCAGCTTACGAAACAACATGTCTGCCAGTGCAGTGAATGTGAACCCCGGACGCAACGTCGTCGTCGTGGGTACCCAATGGGGTGATGAGGGCAAGGGCAAGATCGTCGACTGGCTGACGGACCACGCTCAGGGCGTCGTTCGCTTCCAGGGCGGTCACAATGCCGGTCACACGCTTATCATCGGCGGCAAGAAAACCATCTTGCGTCTGATTCCGTCGGGCATCATGCATCCCGGCGTCGCGTGCTATATCGGCAATGGCGTCGTGTTGTCGCCGGAAGCGCTGTTCAAGGAAATCGGCGAACTCGAAGCCGCGGGCATCGACGTTCAGAAACGCCTGTTCATTTCCGAAGCCACCACGCTGATCCTTCCTTATCACATCGCCATCGACCAGGGCCGCGAAGCGCGCCGTGGCGCGAGCAAGATCGGCACGACCGGCCGCGGCATCGGCCCGGCCTACGAGGACAAGGTGGCGCGCCGCGGCCTGCGCGTGCAGGACCTGTTCGATGCGCAAGCCTTCGCCGAGCGTCTGCGCGAGAACCTCGACTATCACAATTTCGTGCTCACGCAATACCTGGGCGTCGCCGCTGTCGACTTCCAGCAAACGCTCGACACGATGCTGAGCTACGCCGACCGTCTGAAGCCGATGGTCGCCGACGTGTCGCGCCGTCTGTACGACGTCAATGCGAACGGCGGCAACCTGCTGTTCGAAGGCGCGCAGGGCACGCTGCTCGACATCGACCACGGCACCTATCCGTTCGTCACGTCGAGCAACTGCGTCGCGGGTGCCGCGACGGCAGGCGCGGGCGTCGGTCCGCAAAAGCTCAACTACATCCTCGGCATCACCAAGGCGTACTGCACGCGCGTCGGTTCGGGCCCGTTCCCGAGCGAGCTGTACGACGCGGACAACGCGTCGCGCCAGGATCCGATCGGCCTTGAACTCGCCACCGTCGGCAAGGAATTCGGCTCGGTCACCGGCCGTCCGCGCCGCACCGGCTGGCTCGACGCCGCCGCGCTGCGCCGCTCGATCCAGATCAACGGCGTGACGGGTTTGTGCATGACCAAGCTCGACGTGCTCGATGGTCTCGACGAAGTGAAGCTGTGCGCCGGCTACACGGTCGACGGCCAGAACGTCGACCTGCTGCCGCGCGGTGCGACCGAAGTCGCGCGCTGCGTGCCGGTCTACGAAACCTTCGCGGGCTGGAAGGAAAGCACGGTCGGCATCAAGGAGTGGGACAAGCTGCCCGCCAATGCGCGTGCGTATCTCACGCGCGTGCAGGAAGTTGCAGGCATTCCGATCGACATGGTCTCCACCGGTCCGGACCGCGACGAAACGATTCTGCTGCGTCATCCGTTCAAGGTCTGAGCGATGCAAGGTGTACCGATGATCGCGATGAAAGATCCACGTAATGACGACAAGAATCTGTGGGTCGGCTGGGACGAATATCACCGGCTGATCGAGATGCTCGCACTTGCCGTGCACGAATCGGGCTGGAAGTTCGACCAGATCCTGTGCCTCGCGCGCGGCGGTCTGCGCGTCGGTGACCAGCTCTCGCGCATCTACGACCTGCCGCTGGCGATTCTGGCAACGAGCTCGTATCGCGAGGCGGCCGGCACGCAGCAGGGCGAACTCGACATCGCGCAATACATCACGATGACGCGCGGCGAACTGCACGGCAACGTGCTGCTGGTCGACGACCTCGTCGATTCGGGAGTTACGCTCGCGCGCGTGCAGCAGCATCTGAAGGAACGCTATCCGGCCATCACCGCGGTGCGCTCGGCGGTGCTGTGGTACAAGGGCTGCTCGAAGGTGAAGCCCGATTACCACGTGCAGTATCTGCCGACCAACCCGTGGATTCATCAACCGTTCGAGGAGTGGGACACGGTGCGTCCGCATAACCTCGGCGCGTGGATCAAACGCGGTGTCGCACAGGCCGAGGAGTCGTCGGACAAGTAGCGCGAGGCCGTCTGCGTCATCGCGGTGTCGCAAAACGGAGCCCAATGGGCTCCGTTTTTTATGCGCGCGCTACGGCCGTCGCAACGCCAGAATCGCGGCAGACGCGTCCATACCGCAGTGCTACACTGCGCGGACATCCACGTGGCGTATCCACAACAGGGCGGGCGGTGCTGGATGGGCAGTTTAGAATAGCGGTCGTTTTTTCCCGCCCGGGAACGGATTTCCTCGCGTCCATGACAGATAACAATCACGTACACAAGCAGCCGTTGCCCTCCCTTGCGATTGCCGCGATCGGCGTGGTCTTCGGCGATATCGGCACGAGCCCGTTGTACTCGCTGAAGGAAGCGTTCAGTCCGTCGCACGGTATCCCGTTGACCGATCAATCGATTCTTGGCGTGATCTCGCTGCTGTTCTGGGCGATCGTGATCGTGGTCGGCATCAAGTACGTGCTGTTCGTGATGCGCGCCGACAACAACGGCGAGGGCGGCGTCCTCGCGCTGATGGCGCTGGCGATGCGCTCGTTCGATCAGAAGACGAAAGCGGCCGGCATTCTGATGATGCTCGGCATCTTCGGCGCCTGCATGTTTTACGGCGACGCGGTAATCACACCGGCGATCTCGGTGATTTCTGCGGTCGAAGGTCTTGAAGTTGCCGCGCCACACCTGTCGCATCTGGTGATTCCGCTGACCATCGTGATCCTGATCGCCCTGTTTTGGATCCAGCGGCACGGCACGGCCACGGTCGGCCGTCTGTTCGGACCGATCATGACGCTGTGGTTCCTCGTGCTTGCTGTGCTGGGTGTGTGGCACATCATGCAGTCGCCGAATGTCATCCGTGCGTTCAATCCGTACTACGCGTACACGTTCATGGCCGCGCACGTGTTGCAGGCCTACGTGGTGCTTGGTTCGGTGGTGCTGGTGCTGACCGGCGCCGAAGCGCTGTACGCGGACATGGGGCACTTCGGCGCGCAGCCAATCCGCGTGGCGTGGTACGTACTCGTGATGCCGTCGCTGGTGTTGAACTATTTCGGCCAGGGCGCGCTGCTCATGCGCGACGCGAAGGCGATCGAAAACCCCTTCTTCCTGCTCGCGCCGGACTGGGCGCTGCTTCCCCTCGTCGTGCTATCGACGGTGGCGACGGTGATCGCCTCGCAGGCAGTGATTTCGGGCGCGTACTCGCTGACGAGCCAGGCGATCCAACTCGGCTACGTGCCGCGCATGAAGGTCCTGCACACGTCGGAACTGGCGATCGGACAGATCTATGTGCCGGTCGTGAACTGGATGCTGCTGTTCATCATTCTGTGCATCGTGATCGCGTTCAAGAGCTCGGACAATCTCGCCGCCGCGTACGGTATCGCGGTGACGGCCACGATGGTGATCACGACCATCCTCGCCTGCGTCGTGATGGTGAAAGTGTGGAAGTGGAACAAGCTGCTCGTCGGGCTCATCATCGGCGTGTTCATGGTGGTCGACATGGGCTTTTTCGGCGCGAACCTGCTGAAAGTCGGAGAGGGCGGCTGGTTGCCGCTGTGCATCGGTGGCCTGCTGTTCTTCCTGTTGATGACGTGGTTCAAGGGCAGGATGATCGTGAAGGAGCGCACGGCCGCCGACGGTATTCCGCTCATGCCGTTCCTGCAAGGCCTACTCGCGCATCCGCCGCATCGCGTGTCGGGCACCGCTATCTATCTGACCGGCAGCGATTCGCTGGTGCCGGTGAGCTTGCTGCACAATCTGAAGCACAACAAGGTGCTGCACGAGCGCACGATTTTCCTGACCTTCATCACTCGCGACATTCCGTACGTGAACGACGCTGACCGCGTGAGTGTGAAGGACATGAACGGAGGTCTGTATCTGGTGAAGGCAGCCTATGGCTTTAACGAAACACCCGACGTGAAGGCGGTGCTTCTCGACGTCGGCCGCACGCACGATATGACCTTCGAGTTGATGGACACGTCGTTCTTCCTCGCGCGCGAGACGGTGGTGCCGACACAACTGCCGGGCATGTCGGTGTGGCGCGAGCGTGTGTTCGCGTGGATGCATCAGAACGCCGCGAAGCCGACCGACTTTTTCAGCATCCCGGCTAACCGGGTCGTGGAACTGGGGACGAAGATCGAGATCTGATTGCCCGCGCGTGACGTTCGGGAGCGCTAACAAAAAGCCCACGCATCGCGTGGGCTTTTTGTTTATGCGTGTGTGTGAGCCTGCTTACTTCTGCCTGAGCTTCGCAAACGCGGCCGCCATTGCGCCACCCGGCTCCGGTTCGCGCGCGCGTTGCGGCGTGCCGCGTCCCGCGCCGGCGCGATTGAAGCTGGCCCCCGAGCCGCCGCGCTCCTGCGCTGCGCCACCGCTGCGCGCGGCTGCCGCCCCGGGCTCGTCGTCGAGACGCATCGTCAATGCAATGCGCTGGCGCTTCACGTCGACCTCGAGCACCTTGACTTTGACGATCTGACCGGCCTTCACGACCTCATGCGGGTCCTTCACGAACTTCGTCGACATCGCCGACACGTGCACGAGGCCATCCTGATGCACGCCGATATCGATGAACGCACCGAATGCCGCGACGTTCGTCACGACGCCTTCGAGCACCATGCCGGGGACCAGGTCGCTGACCTTCTCGACGCCTTCGCGGAAATTCGCGGTCTTGAACTCGGGACGCGGATCGCGGCCAGGCTTTTCGAGCTCGGCCAGAATGTCGCGCACGGTCGGCAGGCCGAAACGTTCGTCGACGAATTCCGCGGCTGAGAGCCCGCGCAGCGCGTCGCGATTGCCGAGCACATCGCCGATCTGCTTGCTGATCTTCGCGAGCATGCGCTGGACGACCGGATACGCTTCCGGGTGCACCGACGAACGGTCGAGCGGATTCTCGCCGTTGTTGATACGCAGGAAGCCGGCCGCCTGCTCGAAGGTCTTGTCGCCGAGACGCGGCACGCGGCGCAGATGCTCGCGCGACGGGAACGGCCCGTTCGCATCGCGATAGTCGACGATGTTGCGCGCGAGCGTCGCATTGAGCCCCGACACGCGCGCGAGCAGGGCGACCGACGCGGTGTTCGCATCGACGCCGACCGCGTTCACGCAGTCTTCGACGACCGCGTCCAGCGAGCGCGCGAGTTCGCGCTGGTTCACGTCGTGCTGATACTGGCCGACGCCGATCGCTTTCGGCTCGATCTTCACGAGCTCGGCGAGCGGGTCCTGCAGACGGCGCGCAATCGATACCGCGCCGCGCAGCGACACGTCCATGTCGGGGAATTCCTTCGCGGCGAGTTCGGACGCCGAGTACACCGACGCGCCCGCTTCCGACACGACGATCTTCTGCAACTTCAGTTCAGGATGACGCGCAATCAGCTCGCTCGCGAGCTTGTCCGTCTCACGCGATGCGGTGCCGTTGCCGATACTGACCAGCTCGGCCTGGGTCTGCGCGGCGAGACGCGCGAGCTTAGCGAGCGAGCCGTCCCAGTCGCGGCGCGGTTCGTGCGGGTAGATCGTGTCGGTCGCGAGCACCTTGCCGGTGCGATCGACCACCGCCACCTTCACGCCGGTGCGCAAGCCTGGATCGAGACCGATCACGGCCTTCGGGCCAGCGGGCGCCGCGAGCAGCAGGTCCTTCAGATTGCGCGCGAATACGCGGATCGCTTCGTGTTCGGCTTCGTCGCGCAGATTGGTCAACAGCTCGTTTTCGAGGTGCGGCTGCACCTTCACGCGCCAGCACCAGCGGCATACGTCGGAGAGCCATTTGTCGGCGGGGCGGTTCTGATTGGCGATGCCGAAGTGCCGCGCGATCAGCGCTTCGCCCGGATGCGGCACCTGTGCGTCGAGCTCTTCGCCCAAGCCGAGCTTGATCATCAGCACGCCGGCATTGCGGCCGCGGAAAAGCGCGAGAGCGCGATGCGACGGCACCGTGCGGATCGTTTCGGCATAGTCGTAGTAATCGCGGAATTTCTCTTCTTCCGCGGTTTCCTTGCCTTCCACGACTTTCGACGAAACCACGCCCTGGTTGAACAGGTAGTCGCGCAGCTTGCCGAGCAGATCGGCCGTTTCGCCGAATTGTTCGGAGAGGATGTCGCGCGCGCCGTCGAGCGCGGCCTTCACGTCGGCGACGCCTTTCTCCGCGTTCACGTACGCGGCGGCCTCGCTCTGCGGATCAAGCAGCGGATTGCCGAGCAGCGCGTCGGCGAGCGGCTGCAGACCGGCTTCGCGCGCGATCTGCGCGCGCGTGCGGCGCTTCGGCTTGTACGGCAGATAGAGGTCTTCCAGCACCTGTTTGCTGTCGGCGCCTTCGATCGCGCCGCGCAGCTCGTCGGTGAGCTTGCCCTGTTCGTCGATGCTCGCGATGATCGCCGCGCGCCGTTCTTCCAGCTCGCGCAAATACAGCAGGCGTTCCTCGAGGTTACGCAGTTGCGTGTCGTCGAGATTGCCGGTCACTTCCTTGCGGTAACGGGCGATGAACGGAACGGTCGCGCCTTCGTCGAGAAGTTCCACCGCGGCCGCGACCTGGCGCGGCTGGACAGAGAGTTCGGTGGCGATGCGCTGGACGATCTTGAGTGCTACGGTTTCCGTCATAAGGTGTTGGTGTTCCTGCGGACTCAGTGATGGGCCGCGCGCGGGCGGCAATTCGGGACAGGCCGGGCGTGCGCCGCGACCAGGTTGCTAGAGCGGGGCATTTTGCCATAAATGCCAAGGGCCTCAAGCGCGGGGTGTTAGAATTTCGGGCATGTTCCGTTGACCCTCTACGACGTTGCCAATCTCCTTGTCCTTCAACCACCTGGTCTCTTCGCTAGCGTCAGGTTCGCTGCCGGATTTGTCTCGGGGCTCGTCTCAATTGCCGCTGGTTGCGTCGCGCATGTTGCGTCGTTCGCTTGTGTGGGTCGCGGCGCCGTGCGTAATCGCTTGCGCGATTGCCGTGCCGGTGTCGGCGCTGGCGCAGAGCACGACGCCCGCGCAAGGCACGGCATCGGTCCCGCAAGCTGCCGTAAGCGCGGACAGCCCTCAAAGCGCGAGTGAAGCAGCCGCGCTGGACAAATCGTTCGAAGAGCGGCAACAGGTGCTCAATCAGCGCACCGACGACAACAACTATCAATACGCGGTCGCGCAGCACAACTGCTACAGCCGCTTCTTCGTCAATCACTGCCTGAATCGCGCGCGCGATGCGATGCGCACCGTGCAGGCGGACATCCGCAAGGAACAGCTCGCGCTCGACGCCGAACAGCGTGCGCAGCGCGCCCGCGAGCGCGACGAGCGCACCGCATTGCGGCGCGCGCGAAACGAGGCCGAAGCGCCGCAACGTGCCGCCGAAGACGCACGCAACGAGCAGGCGTATCAGGAAAAACAGCGCCAGCATGCGCTCGATCAGGCGCAGCGTCAGGCCGAAGCGCCGCAGCGCGAAGCCAATGCGCAGGCGTACGAGGAAAAGCAGCGCCAGCATGCGCTCGACGAGGCAAAGCGCGGCATTACGCCCGCACAGGCGGCGGCCAATCAGCGGGCTTACGACCAGAAGCAGAGCGAATACCAGCGCAAGCTCGAGGAAGCGCGTCAGCAGGGCGCGCAAAAGGCTGCGGAGCGCCAGCAGAAGCAGGAGAGTTTCGAGCGCAAGCAGGCCGACGCCGCGCAGCATAAGCTCGATGTCGAAGCGCGCCAGAAGCAGGCCGCCGAGAAGGCCGAGCAGAAGCGTCAGGATGAATTGAAGCAGCAGCAACTCGATGAGCAGCAAAAGCAGCAACAAGAGCAACAGTAAGTGTGCTGTAGTGGCTGTGCCGTAGCGCGAGCCGTGGGGCTCGTGCCCAAGGCCGCCGTAGTCGACGTAATGCGTTTTGAGCCGGACAGCAACCTCAGGCATCGGACCGCGCGCACGCGGTTCGTGCCGCCGACCAGAGGAGGCGAGCATGCGCGATCGTCATCACGTCATCGACGCAAACACACTTCGCGACCGCATTCTGCAGCTGGAATCGGAGCATAGTGGACTCGACCGCTTGATCGACCGGATGTCGGATCAGCCCGGCATCGACGACTTCGAGTTGCAGCGCCTGAAAAAGCGCAAACTCAAAGTCAAGGACACCATCATCTTGCTGCAGTTGCAGCTCGAACCGGACGCGCGCGCCTGAGTTCGCCGCCTGGCAGGCGCCGGGCGCGCAGCGCGCGAGCCGGACTTAGCAGGAACGCTTGCCTTGAATTCACCGCATGACACTTCATCCCGGACCGCGCCGGGCAACGCATCTGCCTCCGGCACGGCCGCGTCGGTGCCGGGCGTGTCGCTGAGTCGGCGCCGCGCGAGCGAGCTCGAAGACATCTTCGCCGACAACGGTCTGCTCGCGCGGCAGATAGATGGCTATCGGCCGCGTGCGTCGCAGATCGAGATGGCGCGCGCGGTTGCGGCCGCACTGGAAGCCTCGGGCCGCGCGATGCCCGAGCCCGCGATGTTCGAGACACAGAAGCGCCCGGCGCGGCGGCTGCAGCAGACGGTTGCTGACGCCGCCTCGGAGTCGAGCGGGGATAGCGCCGAGACTGATGGGGTGCAAGGCGGTGACAACACGCTGATCGTCGAAGCGGGTACCGGTACCGGCAAGACTTATGCGTACCTCGTGCCGGCCATGCTGTGGGGCGGCAAGGTGATCGTCTCCACCGGTACCAAGCATCTGCAGGATCAGCTGTTCCAGCGCGACATTCCGACCGTGCGCGACGCGCTTGCGGTACCGGTGTCGGTCGCGATGCTGAAAGGCCGCGCGAACTACCTGTGCCACTACTACCTGCAACGCACCGCCGACAACGGCCGTTTGCCGTCGCGCCAGGAAACCTCGTATCTGCAGGACATCGTGCGCTTCGCGAAGATCACGCGCACCGGCGATAAGGCCGAGCTCGCGAGCGTGCCGGAGACCGCGCAGGTGTGGTCGATGGTCACGTCGACGCGCGACAACTGTCTCGGCCAGGAGTGTCCGCATTACAAGGACTGCTTCGTCATGCAGGCACGCCGAGAAGCGCAACAGGCCGATATCGTGGTGGTCAACCATCATCTGTTTTTCGCCGACATCATGCTGCGCGATACCGGCATGGCCGAACTGCTGCCGACCGCGAACACGGTCATCTTCGACGAAGCGCATCAGCTGCCCGAAACCGCTACGCTGTTTTTTGGCGAGACGTTGTCGACTGCACAGTTTCTTGAACTCGCGCGCGATTCGGTGGCCGAGGGTCTCGGCCACGCACGCGATGCGCTCGACTGGGTCAAGCTCGGCGCGACGCTCGAACGCGCGGCACGCGACGTGCGGCTCGCCTTCAAGGAAGACACGGTGCGACTGTCGATCGGCCAGTTGCCCGATGATCACCCGCTGTTCCCCGCGCTGGAAACGCTCGAGGCCGAGCTTGACGCGTTGGCCTCGGCATTGGCGGGGCAGGCCGAGCGAGCCGAATCGCTCGGCTCCTGTCTGCGTCGCGCGCGCGAGTTGCAGGACGTGCTGGGCGGCTGGACCACGCCGCCGCCGAGCGCCGAACGCGATGGGGTTGCCACGCGCGAGGGTGACGCCAACGCGGAGCGCGCCGATCCGCACGAAAAAGTGCGTTGGATCGAGGTGTTCTCGCACACGGTACAGCTGCACGAAACGCCGCTTTCGGTCGCGCCGATCTTCGCGAAGCAGCGCGCCGGAGTGCCGCGCGCGTGGATCTTCACGTCGGCAACGTTGTCGGTGCGCGGCGACTTCACGCACTATGCGGCGCAGATGGGTTTGAACGCGAAGCGCTCGATGACGTTGCCGAGCCCGTTCGACTATCCGACGCAAGGGCTCCTCTACGTGCCGCGCAATCTACCGCAACCCTCATCGCCGGCGTTCACCGACGCCGTGTTCGATGCCGCGTTGCCGGCCATCGAAGCCTCCGGTGGTGGCGTATTCATGCTGTGCACGACGCTGCGCGCGGTGGACCGTATCTCGACCAAGCTGCGCGACGCAATCGAGGCGCGCGGCTGGGACTATCCGCTGCTCGTGCAGGGCGATGCGAGCCGCACCGAATTGCTCGACCGCTTTCGCGCATACGGCAATGCGATTCTGGTCGGCAGTCAGAGCTTCTGGGAGGGCGTGGACGTGCGCGGCGACGCGCTGTCGCTGGTGATCATCGACAAGCTGCCGTTCGCGCCACCGGATGATCCCGTGCTGGCCGCCCGGCTCGATGCACTGACGAAGAAGGGCTTGAGCCCGTTCGCCGTGCATCAGCTGCCGCAGGCCGTGATCACGCTGAAGCAGGGCGCGGGCCGGCTGATTCGCGCGGAGACCGATCGCGGCGTGCTGATGATCTGCGATACGCGTCTCGTCGATAAGCCGTATGGCCGTCGCATCTGGCAGAGTCTGCCGCCGTTCAAGCGGACCCGGGAGATCGACGTGGTCCGCGAATTTTTCGAAGAGAACGCTGGCCCGGCGGTGCCGGTTCGATAGGGAAATGTGTTTCACACATGCGACGAACTTCGCTTCGGAAAGCGGCCCTGAATGACAAAACGCCACGGATGTGAATCCGTGGCGTTTTTCTTTGCGTTTGCAGCCGGCACCGTTTCCGGTCAGCCCTCAAACGTTTCGTGCAAGCGCTGTAGCGGGAGCCGCTACAGCGCCGAACAGTCGCGGCTTACTGGCTTGCGCCTGCTGCCGGCGATGCTGCTTCAGCCGGCGAAGCTGCTTCGGCCGGCGATGCTGCTTCAGCAGGCGATGCTGCCTCTGCCGGCGATGCTGCAACTGCCGGCGAAGCTGCTTCAGCAGGCGATGCTGCAGCCGGTGCCGACGCAGCATCCGACGGGGCAGCGGCCTGTTCGCTGCTCTTGTTGCATGCAGCGAGTGCCACAGCTGCCAACAGGGATGCTACGAGGAGGGATTTCTTCATGATCACGTCCTTTTATGGTTTAAAGGTAAGCAACAGCGCAAAATAAAACCGGTAATGTGCTCCAACACCGACCTGGGCCGCTGGTGGAGATGCTCTTTTGACGAGCTGGAATCTTCCCTACGGCTTGGGCGGAAATTATATGCACTTTCGTACTGACAGTCGATAAATCCGGGGTCAATACGTTGTCTTTCTCATACAAAATTTCACTGTACGGTATAGCACGCGGGCAGAGTTACGCAACCTCGCCCACCTGTATCCAGCCCGCACGATACCACTCGTGTAGCAGTGCTGTCACCGATGAATCGTGTGATAGTGTTACAAAGCGTTTCGCACTCATGCACCGCGAATCTGCGAGATCAAACAGCCAATTTTTGGCGCCGCTCCACGATATTTCTTCTCCATTTACGAAGAAAAAGCGACGTTCATACAACAGGTTAGTCTTGCGATCGAGGCGCAGACCGGATTTCGACGCCGCGCCGGCGAAACGGGTTTCGTTGAGTGGCCGTTGCGGCGGATCAAAGACGACGCTCGGCTTCGGTTCGCTGAGGTAGGTGCCAAGGAACGATGCTATGTCCTGCTCATTCCATCGCACTTTTGCAAGGATCGCGCCGACCCGTTCGACGAGCGCCGCCGGTAGCTCGGCCGGCCGCTCGACGGCGGCCTGCTGCGGATCCCGGTAGAGCGCGCCGGCCTTGCCCGCGGCCTCGCCTCGCTCGGCCAGATGGTAGAGGAACTGCGCGGTCAGCTCGCTCTCGGACGGTGCGCGAAAACCGATCGAACAGGTCATGCATTCGCCCTCGGCAATGCCGTCGTGCGCGATGTGCGGCGGCAGGTACAGCATGTCGCCGGGCTCGAGCACCCACTCCTCGTCGGGCGCGAAGCGCTGTAAAACTTTCAAGGGCAAACCGGGTTGCAATGCCAGGTCCTTCTGCGCGCTGATGCGCCAGCGGCGCTTGCCCTTTACTTGCAAAAGAAACACATCGTAGGAATCGAAGTGGGGGCCGACGCCACCGCCATCGCTCGCATACGAAATCATCAGGTCGTCGAGGCGGGCGTCCGGCACGAAACGGAAGCGGTCGAGCAACGCGCGCGCACGGTCGTCGTGCAGGTCCACGCCCTGCACGAGCAGCGTCCACGCGCGCTGCTCGACCGACGGCAGTTCGTCGGGCGCGAACGGGCCGTGCTCCAACTGCCATTTGTTGCGGAAGTGCGTGATCAGGCGCGCTTCGACGTCGTCCTGATCGGCGAGCTCGAATAGTTCGTCGCGGGACATCGGCGCTTCGATGCCGGGAACGGCCTGACGGATCAGCAGTGGCTTCTTCTGCCAGTAGCGGCGCATGAATTGCGACGGGCTCAGATTGCCGAGCAGTGCGGTCGGAATGTCGGGCGAGGGGCGAACGACAGGTTGCCTGGCCGGCTTTGCAGCAGACGACGAATTGCGTGCCGAAGCTGCATCGGCCGGGAGATGGTTGGGCCGCCTGGGCATCGTATAATGTGAGTTGTATTCTGGAGAGTCGAATGAAAATCGCAAAGAACACCGTCGTGTCGGTCGCCTACAAGCTATCGGATGCGCAGGGCAATCTGATAGAGGAAAGCGAAGAGCCGATGGTCTATCTGCACGGCGGCTATGATGGCACGTTCCCCAAGATCGAGGAAGAGCTCGACGGCCACGAGGCCGGCTTCGAGACCCAGATCCAGCTCGAGCCGCAAGACGCCTTCGGCGAGTACGATCCCGAGCTTGTGAAGATCGAACCGCGCGATCGCTTCCCCGAACCGCTGGAAGTCGGCATGCAGTTCGAAGGCACACCCGAAGACGGCGACGAGGAAATCGATTCGCTGGTGTACGTGGTGACCGACGTCGCGGAAGACAAGGTCGTGCTCGACGGCAATCATCCTCTCGCCGGCATGGCGCTGCGTTTCGCGTTGACCGTGAAAGACGTGCGTCCGGCTACCGAAGACGAAATCGAGCACGAGCACGCGCACGGCGCGGACGGCCTCGAAGTCCTTGACGACGATGAAGACGAGGACGAAGAAGACGATTCAAAACCGACCCTGCACTGAGCTTGCGGGCATGCGCGGTGTCGTCGCGGGGGCAGGCGGCACCGAAGCCGGCAAGGCTGGCGACGCAGGCAGTATCGACCCCGGCGGCATCGAAATCGCGGGCCCGTAGTCGCCGCCACCCTGGTCGGGCGGGATGCGCGGCTGCTGGTCCGGCGACTCTCCGGGGGTCTGCAATACCGGCGGCACTTGCGACGCCGGCCCGAACCCTTCCACATTCGGCATCTCCGGCGCACCCGGTATCGACGCGCCGGATTCGTCGCGTGGCGAGACGGGCGGCAAGACCGGTGGCGTGGCAGGAAGGGGCATCTGCTTCGGCACGTCGCGCACGCTGACTCTGAACGGCGTCCTCCTGCCGAAATCCGCTTCAATCTGAATCCACTGGTTAAGACGATCACGCGGCGCAAGTGCAACCCGCGTGAGATTCGTCACGACCATTCCCTTGTCGTTGCGTAGCGGCTGATCGATGACAAAGCCACCCGCTGCACGTTCGCCGTCGGCGTGAATGACGACCACGGGTCCGGGGAAAATCTGCGCGAGCTTGACGAGACTGCGCTTGAACTCGAGGAAGCCGTCGCGGCGCGGGCTGTGTGCGAAGTGCAGCCATGCGAACCGTTCGGGCCGCTCGTAGCGCTCGGGGTCGAAGTCGCCTTGAATGAACACGACAATCGCACGAGCATCTCGGCGCTTCGCATATTCGCCTGCGTGCTCGAGCCAGAATGCGTTGGCGATCGCACGATCTTCGAACTCACCGTTGCGGCCGCCCGCGCTCAGGTAGTGATTGTTCGGACCCGGCGCATTCAGGCCGACGAAGACGATGCTGCCGCCTTTGTCGTTCGCTTTGTCGTTCACGACCCAGCGCACGTTTTCGCGGAACGGTCGAAAGCGCGACACCTCGCTTTCGCGCGTCAGCGCGATCGGGTTCTGCCCCATCGATGTCGGATCGGCGAACATCGTCTGCCGCAACTGGTCGAGCCGCTCGACGGGATCGAAGCCGCCGGCTTCGGCCGTGCCGCAATCGGCCCAGTCATGCTGACCGGGGATAAAGAAGAGGGCAGTGCGCGAGCTGTCGAGCAGCGCGTGACGGCGCTCGAACACCGCGTCGCGGCATACCTCTTTTGGCCCCTTCAGATTGCCGTTGTAGACAATGAAGCGCACGTCGCGCTCGCGCCCGATCGCCTCGAGCAGCCGTTGAGTGGCCGCTTCGTCGGCGGGGCTGCGCATCGTGTCGGAGATGACCGCGAAGGCGAAGTGCGAGGCTTCGGCGTGCGCCGGCGCAGTCCACCCGCACACTGCCGCGAGCACAACGATGCCGCCTGTTGACGCGAGCACGTCGCGCAGCGCCGCGCGAAGCCCGCGCGGGTGCAGTTGGCGCCTGGAGACGTCAGTGGTCCGCATCCGGCGCGACGGCCAGTTCATGCAATTCGTACAGCAGATCGAGTGCGTCGCGCGGCCGCAGCTCGTTCGGGTCGATGCCACGGAGGCGCTCGACGAGTGTCTGCATTGCAGGTGACGTTGATGTTGCGCTGGAATCGGCGTCGGCGTCTTCGACGAGCATCGATGACGGCGGGGCAAACAGATCGAGTTGCGGCGCGGGCCGCGCGGCCGATTGCTGTTCCAGATGTGCGAGATGCTTGCGTGCCGCGCGGATCACCGCGTTCGGCACGCCGGCGAGCTGTGCGACCTGCAGGCCGTAGCTCTGATTGGCCGGCCCTTCGTTGACCGCGTGCAGGAACACGATGCCGTGCCCATGCTCGACCGCCGACAGATGCACATTGGCCGCGTGCGCAAACTCCGCGGGCAGTTGCGTCAGCTCGAAGTAGTGCGTGGCGAACAGCGTGTAGCAACCGTTGTGCGCGAGCAGATGGCGCGCGATCGCCCACGCGAGTGCGAGGCCGTCGAACGTCGACGTGCCGCGGCCGATCTCGTCCATCAGCACGAGGCTTTGCGGCGTCGCGTCGTTGAGGATTGCGGCCGCTTCGGTCATCTCGACCATGAAGGTCGAGCGGCCGCCGGCGAGGTCGTCGGCCGCGCCGATGCGCGTGAAGATGCGATCGATCGGTCCGAAGGCCGCGCGGCGCGCCGGCACGTAGCTGCCCACGTATGCGAGCAGTGCGATCAGCGCGGTCTGGCGCATGAAGGTCGACTTACCGCCCATGTTGGGACCGGTGATCAGCAGCAGCTTGCGTTCGGCCGAAAGCGAGCAGTCGTTGGCGATGAACTGCTCGACCTGCGCCTCGACGACCGGATGACGGCCTTGCTCGATGTCGATACCGGCGTTTACCGAGAACGTCGGCGCGACCCAGTCGAGCGCGCGGGCGCGTTCGCCGAACGCGGCCAGCAGATCGAGCTCCGCGAGCGCCGACGCGACCCGCTGACAGTCGGGAATGAACGGCAGCAACGATTGCAGCAACGCGTCGTACAGTGCGCGTTCGCGCGCGAGGGCGCGTTCCTGCGCGGACAGCGCCTTGTCTTCGAACGTCTTCAGCTCCGGCGTGATGTAGCGCTCGGCGTTCTTCAGCGTTTGCCGGCGGCGATAGTCGTCGGGCACCTTGTCGGTCTGGCCGCGCGTGACTTCGATATAGAAGCCGTGCACCTTGTTGTACTCGACGCGCAGATTGCTGATGCCGGTGCGTGCGCGTTCGCGTGTTTCGAGGTCGATCAGGAACTGTCCGCAGTTCTCCGAAATATCGCGCAGTTCATCGAGCTCGGCGTCATATCCACGCGCGATGACGCCGCCGTCGCGCACCATCGCGGCCGGCTCCTGCGCGACCACGCGAATGAGCAGATCGACGCACGCCCGCGGCGGTTCGAGCGCCGCGTCGATGCGCGCGAGCGAATCCGCGTTCGATGCAATGCCGGAGAGCTGCGCCCGCAGCGCGGGCAGGGCGATGAAGGTATCGCGCAAGCTCGACAGATCGCGCGGCCGTGCCGACAGCAGCGCGAGACGTCCGGTGATCCGTTCGATGTCCGAAATCTGCCGCAACGCCTGGCGCAGCGTATCGAGATCGGCGCCCGGCGGCGCGTCGAGCAATGCGCCGATGGCTTGTTGACGCGCCTGCGCCACGGCCGGATCGCGCGGCGGATGATGCAGCCAGTGACGCAGAAGGCGGCTACCCATCGTCGTGCAGCAGGTGTCGAGCAGCGAGCACAGCGTCGGCGATTCGGTGCCGCGCAGTGTCTCCGTGAGTTCAAGGTTGCGGCGCGTGGCCGGATCGAGGCCGATGTATTCCGATTCGTTTTCGACCTTCAGACTGCGCACGTGGCGCAACTGCTGGCCTTGCGTGGACGCCGCGTATAGCAGCAACGCGCCGGCCGCGCCGCATGCGCAACTGAGCGAATGCGCGCCGAAGCCGTCGAGGCTCGCGACTTCGAGCTGATCGCACAGGCGTTTCGTGCCCGACGTGATATCGAAGTGCCAGGCCGGTACACGCTTGAGCGCGTTGGCATTGACAGGTGGAGTCCAACTGGTCGAATCGGCGGGGGCGTCGGCGACGAGAATTTCCGCGGGACGGATGCGCTCCAGTGCAGCCGCGACCTGATCCGGCGCGACTTCGGCGAGGCGCAGCGCGCCGCTCGCGAGGTTGAGCCACGCGAGACCGACGCTCGTCGCGACGCCGCGGCGATTGTGCGCGACGCACAGCGCGAGCAGATAGACGTCACTCTTGTCGGACAGCAGCGCGGCATCGGTCAGCGTGCCTGGTGTGACGACGCGCATGACCTTGCGCTCGACCGGGCCCTTCGACGTGGCCGGGTCGCCGATCTGTTCGCAGATCGCGACGGATTCGCCGAGCTTCACGAGCCTGGCCAAATACTGTTCGACCGAGTGATGTGGCACCCCGGCCATCTTGATCGGATTGCCCGCCGACGCGCCGCGTTGCGTGAGCGTCAGGTCGAGCAGGCGCGCGGCTTTCTCCGCGTCGTCGAAAAAGAGTTCGTAGAAGTCGCCCATCCGGTAGAACACCAGCGTGCCCGGATGCTCCGCCTTGATACGCAAGTACTGCTGCATCATTGGCGTGTGTTGTGCGACGTCGTTGGCCGCTGCGGTTTGAATGCCCATCCTTCGTGTCTTCTTGCGGTAGATGCTCAGGGCGTGAGTTTAACCCGCCGGCGCGGCGTGCGGACCCTGGCCGATCGGCCGATGCCCAATGCACGAGCCATATGGCAGCATGATTGAACCGATCGCAGCCTGCGTTTCGCGCCGTAACGGCACGTCAGGCTTGTCGAGCCGCGCCTCGCGCTGTCATTGCCGGAGCACTGTGATGCATTCATTCCTCGATCATCGCCCGTATGTCCACCCTGCGTTCGTTCGCGGCGCTGCGGCGTTTCGCGAGCCACATCTGCAGCGTAATGAAGCTGCCGAACACGACGATGATCCACTGCGCCGGCATCTTCGCGGTGAGCAACAGCGCGTACACGCCGAGCATCAGCAGCACCGCGAGATTCTGATTGAAATTCTGCACGGCGATCGAGTGGCCGGCCGACAGCAGGGTCGCGCCTCGATGCTGCAGAATCGCGTTCATCGGCACGATGAAAAAGCCGGACAGCGCGCCGAGCACGATCATCAGCGGATAGGCGAGCAGAATGTAATAGGGCGCGACGTGCATACCGAAGCGCAGGCCGGCGCCCGCCGGGAACAGGTCCTTGTTGTAGAAGGCCATCGCGATCGCCACCATGCCCGTCAGCACGCCGACCGGCAAGACCTTCAGCGAGCGGCGCAATGGAATCAGCGCGGCCGCCCCCGCGGCGCCGATCGCGATGCCGAAGCCGGTCACGCCCTGCATCACCGCCGCTTTCGACAACGACAGCCCGAGGTTCACGTTCGCCCATTTGAGCACCAGCAACTGCATCGTCACCGCGGCGCCCCACATCAGCGTGGTCACCCACAGTGCGATCTGCGCGAGCTTGTCGGCCCACAGCACACGGAAGCAGTGATGGAAATCGCCGACCAGCTTCCCTGGCTCGGTCAGGCGGTTCGGATAGCGTGCGCCGGTATCCGGAATGAAGATGTTGATCGCGGCGGCGATCGCGTAGGTGAACATCACCGCGCCCATCGCGAGATCAGCGGCGGAGCGGATCAGCGGCATATGCACACGCGCGACGAAATGCCCGACGACGGTGCTGATCAGCGCACCGCCGAGCATCGTGCCGACGATCGTCGAGAGCACGGTCGCCGATTCGAGCCACGCGTTCGCCTGCACGAGCTTTTCGGCGGGCAGCAACTCGGTGAGGATGCCGTACTTGGCGGGCGAATACGCGGCCGCGCCGAAGCCGACCACGCCATAGGCAATCATGGGATGAACGCCAAGGATCATCATCAGGCAGCCGCTTGCTTTCAGCGCGTTGGAGATGAACATCACGTGGCGCTTTTGCATCGCATCGGCGAACGCGCCGACGAACGGCGCGAGCAGCACGTACGAGATCGTGAAGAAAATCTGCAGCAGCGGTGTGACCCACGCGGCCGAGCGAATCACGGAAAGCAGAGCGATGGCTGCGATCAACAGCGCATTGTCGGCCAGCGACGAAATAAACTGTGCCGCAATGATTGTATGGAAGCCTTTCTTCATGGGCAGGTGGGGGGCTGCGCGGGGGCGGGAGTCGGGCCGGGTCAACGCAACCTGAAGCAGGGAACGGTCCCGGTCAAGTTCTGATCGCGTAACTGCCTGCGTTGTAGCACGAAGCCTCGCGCGCTGCAGTGCCGCCAACGAAAAAAGCGGCCGAAGCCGCTTTTCCGCACAAACCATCGCGCGTTGCCGCGGACCGGCCGCGGCGGCGCCCCTCAAGCCGACTGCTGACGCGTGCGGCTGAAGCGCGACAGGATAGGAATCATCTGCGCGTAGACCTTCGGGTTGCCCGCGACGACTTCGCCGACGTGCAGGAACTCCGAATCGCCCGTGTAGTTGCCGACGAGACCGCCGGCTTCGGTGATCAGCAGGCTGCCCGCCGCCATGTCCCACGGGCTCAGGCCCTGCTCGAAGAAGCCATCCATGCGGCCCGCCGCCACATAGGCCAGATCGAGCGCGGCGGCGCCCGGACGGCGCAGACCCGCGCAGGCTTCGGTCATGGCGGCGAACTGGCGGCCGTACGATTCGAGGCTGTCCTGCGCGCGGAACGGGAAACCGGTGCCGATCAGGCAGTCGGCAAGGCGGTCACGCCTGGCGACGCGGAGGCGCCGATCGTTGAGGAACGCGCCTCGGCCGCGCGATGCGGTGAACAGATCATTGTGGTTCGGGTCGTAGACGACGGCTTGCGTGACGACGCCCTTGTGCGCGAGCGCGATTGACACGCAGTAGTACGGGAAGCCGTGGATGAAGTTGGTGGTGCCGTCGAGCGGATCGATGATCCACTGGTACTCGGACTCGTTGTCCGACTTGCCCGACTCTTCGGCGAGGATGGCGTGATCGGGATAGGCGGTCTTCAGCGTTTCGATGATTGCCGCTTCGGCCGCCTTGTCGACCTCCGTGACGAAATCGTTGTGCTGCTTCTTGCTGACCTGGACCAGGTCGAGATCGAGCGATGCGCGGTTGATGATCTGAGCTGCGCGGCGCGCGGCCTTCACAGCGATGTTGAGCATGGGATGCATAAACGGATCCTTGTGCCGGGGCAGCGCGGCTGCTGGCCGGAAAATGAGCGCGAAACCTGCGCCGACGGGCGCCGCAACGACGCAAATACAGCACGGAACGCCAGCCGGCTATCACGCCGGAGCGCATTCCGTCGACGGAGACGAATTGAATAAGAACGGTGCGGCCGGTTCAGCGTAAGCCTGGGGCGAATGCCGGCGCCGGACGCGAAGAGCGGTATTTTACCTGAGTCCGGGCGTGCCGGCGCGGGTCGCCTCGCAGCGGCACGATTCGGCAGCAGCGCCCGTTGGCGCTACCATACGCGTCTTGACTCCTTGGCCAGCAGAGTTTCATCGTGGATCACACGCCCCATTCTTCCAACCCCGCCGTGGCCGATTTGCGCGGCGGCTTTACCTCGACGCGCTTCGTGCTCGTCGAGCCCAGCCATCCGGGCAATGTCGGCGCCGCAGCGCGTGCCCTGAAAACGATGGGTTTTTCGCGGCTCGTGCTGGTGTCGCCGCGCGTGCCGAACGTACAGAACGATCCCGAAGCGATCGCGATGGCCAGTGGTGCCGACGACGTGCTCGCCTCCGTGCACGTGGTGCCGACGCTCGCCGATGCACTGACCGGCGTCCACTGGTCGGTCGCGCTGACCGCGCGGCTGCGCGAATATGGACCGCCCCAATGGACGCCGCGCGCGGCCGCCGCCGCCGCGCACGAAGAGGCGGGACACGGCGAGATCGCGCTGGTGTTCGGCAACGAGCGCACGGGTTTGTCGAATGAGGACGTCGAGCGATGCAGCGCGCTCGCGCATATTCCGGCCAATCCCGCCTACAGCTCGCTCAATCTCGCGCAGGCGGTGCAGGTGCTTGCCTACGAGCTGCGCACCGCCTATCTCGCCGATGACGGAACGACCGGGAGCACGCCCGCTGCGGGAGCGGGTGCAGCGCAGGCCGAACCCGCCGCTACGCGCGCGCCGATGGCGGCGAGCGACGAGATCGAAAGCATGTTCGCGCATCTGGAAAGCGCGCTGGTCGCGCTCGAGTTCCTTGATCCGGCCAATCCGAAAAAGCTCATGTCACGGCTACGCCGGCTCTTCGCACGCTCGGGCCTCGAGCGCGAGGAGGTCAACATCGTGCGCGGCATCGCCAAACATATCCTGCTGAAGACGAAGCGGACCGACTGACGGTCCATCGATCGGTCCGGCGCGGCGTCTTGCCTGCGCTGCCTTCGTCTGACTCTGACGACAACCTTGCAGTCCGCGGGGGCTTCCGGCACGTTTCGCGCAACCATCCTACAATCCACGAAACGTTGGAAGCAAAGCTGCCGCGGTGCTAAGCGCGCGGACCGGCTCACGCAGACGGTTTTCCCCCACAACACGATCCCTGCCATGTTCACGAGACTTCGCGAAGATATCGCCACGATCCGCGAGCGCGATCCCGCCGCCCGGGGCGCGTGGGAAGTGCTCACGTGTTATCCGGGGCTGCATGCGCTCGTGCTGCATCGGTTCGCGCATGCGTGCTGGCGCGCGAAGCGCCGCTGGCTTGCCCGTTTCGTGTCGCAGATGGCGCGCTTCATGACCGGCATCGAGATCCATCCGGGGGCGACGCTCGGACGGCGCGTTTTCATCGATCATGGCATGGGCGTCGTGATCGGCGAAACTGCGCAAGTCGGCGACGACTGCACGATCTACCAGGGCGTGACGCTGGGCGGCACGTCGCTCACGCGCGGCGCGAAGCGGCATCCGACGCTCGAGCGTGGCGTGATCGTCGGTGCGGGCGCGAAGGTGCTCGGCGGCTTCACGGTCGGCGCGGACGCAAAGATCGGCTCGAACGCAGTCGTGACGAAACCGGTGCCCGCCCGTGGTACGGCGGTTGGCAATCCGGCGCGGATCATCGTGCCGGCGGCGCCGGTCACCGAGGCCGCGAGCGGTGCGAACGCCCGGTCGAGCCATGCCGCGCGCGACGCGAAGCGCGGCAGTGAAAGCAGCGCGTTCTGCGCGTACGGCATCACGCCGAACGCGGACGATCCAGTGTCGCTCGCAATTCACGGCCTGATCGATCATGCGGCTACCCAGGCGCGCCGTATCGATGAAATCGTCGATGCGCTCGAGCGGCTCGGCTCGAGCCTCGAAGGGCTGCAAGGCGCCGATGCTGCGTTGCTCGACCTGCGGCGGCTATCGGCGGCGATTGCGGGGAAGGTGGACGGGGTGGCGGCGGAGCGCTAGGTATCTGCGCGGCGGCAGCGCAAGGCGCAAGCCGAACGCAACGCGTCAATCCAGCGGCAGCGACCGGATCCCTTCGGCATCGATCTTCAGATAGCCGCCACGGCGCTGGCCGTGATCGAGATCCCAGTCCGGCAGGACCCAGCGCGTGCCCCCCGGCTCGCGATGCCGCGCGGGCAGATGAGTGTGCCCATGAATGATCGTCGCCGTCTTCGATTTCTTGAACAGCGCGGCGACGCCTTTCGCCGTTACGTCATACCTGATCGACATTGGCCGCATGCGACCGTGCTCACTCTTCGAGCGCATGTTCTCGGCGAGCTTGCGCCGCCAGCGAAACGGCCACGCGAGAAACAGCGTTTGCGCGAGTCGATTGCGCGCGAAGCGCCTGAACAGCTGATAACCGTGATCTGCGGTGCACAGACCATCGCCATGCGCGAGCGCGATACGCGTGCCGAACGCGGTGATGACGAAGGGGTCGGGTAGCCAGATCGCGCCGGCGGCTTTCATGAAGCGCTTTCCCAGCAGGAAGTCGCGATTGCCGTGCATGATGTAGAGCGCGATGCCACGCTCGGAAAGCGTGTGCAGCAACACCGCGATCCGTGCGACGAACGGCTCGCTCAGCATGTCGTCGCCGACCCAGTATTCGAACAGATCACCGAGGATGAACACGGAATCGGCCGTTTCGGCGTTTACGCGGACGAAATGCTCGAACGCGGCGACCGTGCGCGGAATATCCTCACTCAGATGCAGATCGGAGAGAAAGAAGAACGGGCGCGCGGCGTGCGGGCGTCGGCCCTCGCCAGGCACGCCCGCGGCGACGCTTCGCAGCGGCGTTTCTTGCAGCATTGAAGGTGCCTGATGTCAGTTCAAACGAGTCGACGCCCGCATGAGGCGCGACTCACTCGCGGCTTAGTCGACGACGACCGCCTTTTCGATCACCACGTCGTCGACCGGCACGTCCTGATGGAAACCCTTCGAGCCGGTCTTGACCTTCTTGATCTTCTCGACGACGTCCATGCCTTCGACGACCTTGCCGAACACTGCGTAGCCCCAGCCTTGCGGCGTCGGCGACGAGTGGTTCAGGAAGTCGTTGTCGTTCACGTTGATGAAGAATTGCGCGGTCGCCGAATGCGGGTCGTTGGTACGCGCCATTGCGATCGAGCCGCTTTCGTTCTTCAGACCGTTGTTCGCTTCGTTGGTGATCGGCTCGGCCGTCGGCTTCTGCTTCATGCCGGGTTCGAAGCCGCCGCCCTGGATCATGAAGCCGTCGATGACACGGTGAAACACCGTGTTGTCGTAGTGGCCGGCCTTCACATAGTTCAGGAAGTTCTCGACCGACTTCGGCGCTTTTTCGGCGTTCAGTTCGAGTTTGATGACGCCGTGGTTCGTATGCAGTTCAACCATGATGGGATCCTTGGATGTTCAGGTGGATAAATGGCGCGGCGCGTCGTCATGCCCTGACGACAGGCCGCGCCGGGGCGTGGGTTGCGCTTGCGGGCAGCGGCCGCGCGGGTTCGCTTGCTCGTTCGCTCGCTTGTTCGTAGTTACTTGCTCACTACCGTCGCCGACTGGATCACAATGGCCTTCTGCGGCACGTCGGACATCGGACCGCGCGTGGTGGTGGGCGTGGCTTCGATGCGCTTCACGACGTCCATGCCGCTCGTGACCTTGCCGAACGCCGCGTAGCCGTTGCCGTCCGGATTCGGGTAGTCGAGATTCGCATTGTCCACCGTGTTGATGAAGAATTGCGCGGTGGCCGAATTCGGGTCGCTGGTGCGCGCCATCGCGATGGTGCCCGTGGTGTTTTTCAGACCGCTGCGGCTTTCGAGGGGAATCGGCGCGCGCGTCGGCTTCTCGACGAAACTCTGCGTAAAGCCGCCGCCTTGAATCATGAAGCCCGGAATCACGCGATGAAAGATCGTGCCGCTGTATTGGCCCGCCTTCACATAGTCGAGGAAATTCGCGACTGTCTTCGGCGCCTTCTCGGGATACAGCTCGACTCGGATGTCACCCTCCGACGTCTTGAACAGCACGGACGGATGAGCGGCCTGCGACCCGGCCTGCGCAAAGGCGGGTGCATTTGCGATCAGGGCGGCGCTGCCGAGCGCCAACATCAACCATTTCATGAAAATCCTCGGGGTTGGAGAAAACCTTGGGCGAAGGTAACGAGCCCGGCGTTCAGCGCGACGGCGCCATGTACGGCGGCATGGCGAGCGAGCCATTCGGGCCGCCGAACTGGAAGCTCGGGCTGTTCGTGATGTTCGAGGTAGGGTGCGCGGCGGGTGCGATCGTCTCCTCGGCGGCGGGCTGCGAGGCCGCGGGGGCAGGCGTCGTCGGCGACACGACCTTCTGGATCTCCGCGAGACGCTGCGCGGTCGTCGGGCTCGTCTTGCCGAGACTTTGTGCACGGCGGTATGCCGCGTCGGCAAGGCGCAGATAGAGGTCGCCAAGATTCTCGAAGGCGAGGCCGTAGTTCGGATTGACCTGGGTGGCCATCTCCAGCGCGGTGCGCGCTTCGATCAGGCGACCCTGCCTTGCAAAGAGCGTCGCGAGGTTGTTGTACGGCTCGGGCAACTCTGGATAAAGCTGCGTGAGTTCGGTGAACGCCGCGATCGCCTCGTCGTCGCGATTCAGATGCACGAGGACGTTTGCCCGTTTGAATTTCGCCTGCGCGTCGCGCGGATTCGCGGCGATGCGTGCATCGAGTTGGGTCAGTGCGGCTTGCCAGTTCTTCTGGGCGATGGAGGCGTCGATTTCCGGCGTGTTGTCGCGCACGGCGGGGCCTTGCGGCATCACCGCGGCCTTCTGCGCATAGACGCTCGCGACCGGCACCACGGCAAGCGCGGCAACCACGGTGACGCGCCACGCGAGGGCGCGCGCCGCTTCGAAAGTAACGCCGCCGGGAACGCCGCCAAACGCAGTCGCGGCGAGGGTCGCAGCGCTGCGCGCGCGGCCGCTGGAGTGTTTCATAGGCTCAGGTCTGGATGTTATACTCCGAGCCATTCTAACAAAAGGTCTGCGCGTTCCGTCGAACCGCCGACTGTCTTTTCGCCACTCGTGGCCGTCTCCGCCCGGTTCGCAGCTTCATCTGCAGCCTGATCGCCGCACGAGGTGCGCCGGTTTCAGCTGTATGCGATGCACCCGTTGTCCTGTTCGTTTCGCGGGTCACGGCGCGCATGAAGCACAAAGCGGATTCTTTCGGCCCACGCACCGTTCTCTATGGAATCTCTGCGCATCTACAACACGCTCGCGCGTGACAAACAGACTTTCGTGCCGCTGCGCGAAGGGGTCGTGCGGATGTACGTCTGCGGGATGACCGTATACGACTATTGTCACGTCGGTCATGCGCGGGTGATGGTCGTGTTCGACATCGTGCAGCGCTGGTTGCGCACGCTCGGTTACAACGTGACCTACGTGCGCAACATTACCGATATTGATGACAAGATCATCAGGCGCGCAGTCGAGAACGGGGAAACCATCAAATCGCTGACCGATCGTTTCATCGCGGCGTTGCATGAAGATGCGGACGCGCTCGGCATCGCGCGTCCGGACATCGAGCCGCGCGCGACGGACTTCATTCCGCAGATGCTCGGCATGATCGAGACGCTCGAGAAGAACGGCTACGCCTATCAGGCAAGTGACGGCGACGTCAACTATGCGGTGCGCAAATTCGCGGGCTACGGCAAGCTGTCGGGCAAGTCGCTGGAAGACCTGCGCGCGGGCGAACGCGTCGCGGCCAACGATGCGAAACAGGATCCGCTCGACTTCGTGCTGTGGAAGATGGCGAAGCCCGAGGAACCCGCCGATACCGGCTGGGATTCGAAGTACGGGCGTGGTCGTCCCGGCTGGCATATCGAATGCTCGGCGATGGGATGCACGCTGCTCGGTGAACAGTTCGACATTCACGGCGGCGGCCAGGATCTGCAGTTTCCGCACCACGAAAACGAAATCGCGCAGAGCGAAGCCGCGACCGGACGGACGTTCGTCAATTACTGGATGCACAACGGCTACGTACAGATCGACAATGAAAAGATGTCGAAGTCGTTGAACAATTTTTTTACGATTCGCGAAGTGCTTGCGCAGTACGATGCAGAGGTGGTGCGCTTTTTCATCGCGCGTGCGCACTATCGCTCGCCGCTGAACTACAGCGATGTGCATATCGACGACGCGCGCAATGCACTTGGGCGTTTGTACACGGCGTTGAAGGATCTCACGCCCGATACCGCCGCGCTCGACTGGAATGAAGCACACGCTCAGCGTTTCCAGGCGGCGATGAACGACGACTTCAATACGCCGCTGGCCGTGTCGGTGCTGTTCGAACTGGCCACGGAAGTGAACCGCACGCGCGACCCCGCGCTGGCCCGTCAATTGCGCGCGCTTGGCGCGGTGCTCGGGCTGCTTGAACGCGAACCGCGTGCATATCTGCAGCAGGCAGCGGGTGCTGCGGCTGAAGGCGCGCTCGAGCCCGCCGCGATCGAAGCGAAGATCGCCGCGCGCATCGCGGCCAAGCAGGCAAAGGACTATGCGGCAGCAGACCGGATCCGGGCTGAATTGCTCGATGCCGGCGTTGCCCTTGAAGACAAACCCGGCGGGTTGACCGAGTGGCGGCGCGTGTGAGCGCACCTCGTACTTCCCTCTGATCGACTCGCCAGGCAGGAGGCAGGATGGCAACGGCCACGAAGACGCCGGCTAAACGCGCGGCGTCTCAAACCAGTGCGGCAGCCGCAGCGTCGGCTGGCGCGGCTAAGGCGGCGCGCGCGTCGACTCGCGCGAGCGGCGGCGCGATAGAGAAGGCATCGTCGAAGGCGGGCGGGGCGGTGACGAAAGCCGACTCGGCCGCGGCGAAGAAGAGCGCGACCAAACGCTCGCTAAATGGCGGGGGTGACGCGCTCACTGAAGCTGCGCATGCGCCGGCTGCGAAGCGCGCGAAAACGGCGTCGCGTGCCAAGGGCAATGGCGCATTGCCGGCCAAACTCGCGGCTGAGCTCGCCGGCGAAGTACAGGAACTCGCGCGCGACACCAATGCGGGCGAAGTTGTGCGCAAGACGCGCGTGTCGGCCGCTTCGGCGAGTACGGCGAGCGCGAGCGGCGAGGCGGCCGGTGTCGCATCGCTCGCGAACGAAGTCGCGGTGCCGGTGCAGATCGGCGGTCTTGCGCCCGAGGTCACGCGTCCCGCGTATTGGGATAAGGCATGTGCGGATCTGGTCAAGCGCGATCGTATTCTGAAGAAGCTGATTCCGAAGTTCGGCCCCGTGCATCTGTTGAGCCGTGGCGATCCGTTCGTCACGCTCGCGCGCTCGGTTGTCGGCCAGCAGATTTCGGTCGCGGCCGCGCAGGCCGTGTGGGGGAGGGTCGAGACCGCGTGTCCGAAGCTCGTGCCACAGCAGTTCATCAAGCTCGGCCTCGAGAAGCTGACCGCGTGTGGTTTGTCCAAGCGCAAGGCCGAATACGTGCTCGATCTCGCGCAGCATTTCGTGTCGGGTGCGTTGCACGTCGGCAAATGGACGTCAATGGACGATGAGGCGGTGATCGCCGAACTCACGCAGATTCGCGGCATCGGCCGCTGGACTGCGGAGATGTTCCTGATCTTCAACCTGTCGCGTCCCGATGTGCTGCCGCTCGACGACCTCGGCCTGATCCGCGCGATCAGCGTCAATTATTTCAGCGGCGAACCGGTCACGCGCAGCGAAGCGCGTGAGGTTGCCGCCAACTGGGAGCCGTGGCGTACTGTCGCGACCTGGTATATGTGGCGTAGTCTCGATCCGTTGCCGGTCGACTACTGAAGAAGAACAGGAAACGAGGCCGTTTCAAGGACTATCGCGTATATGATGTCGATAGTTGAGAAATGGCTTTGACATCGGCGGACGCGGTTAGAATACGCGCTGCCCGGTAAGTCCAAGGATTACAACCAATGAAGACCACCTTTCTGGATTTCGAACAGCCGATCGCGGAACTCGAAGCAAAGATCGAAGAATTGCGCTTCGTGCAAGACGATTCGGCCGTCGATATTTCGGAAGAGATCGAGCGGCTGTCCAAAAAGAGCCAGCAGCTCACCAAAGATCTGTACGCGAACCTCACGCCGTGGCAGGTTTCGCAAATCGCCCGTCATCCGCAGCGTCCGTACACGTTCGACTACGTGAACGAGCTGTTCACCGACTTCCATGAGTTGCATGGCGACCGCAACTTTGCGGACGATCTGTCGATCGTCGGCGGTCTCGCGCGATTCAACGGTCAGGCGTGCATGGTGATTGGCCATCAGAAGGGCCGCGATACCAAGGAGCGCGCACTGCGCAACTTCGGCATGCCGCGTCCGGAAGGCTATCGCAAGGCCGAGCGTCTGATGCGCCTCGCCGAGAAATTCGGCCTGCCGATTTTCACGTTCATCGATACGCCGGGTGCCTACCCGGGCATCGGCGCGGAAGAGCGCGGCCAGTCCGAAGCGATCGGCCGCAATCTGTACGTGATGGCCGAACTGAAGACGCCGCTGATCGCGACGATCATCGGCGAGGGCGGCTCGGGCGGTGCGCTCGCGATCGCGGTCGGCGATAGCGTGCTGATGCTGCAGTTCTCGACCTACTCGGTGATCTCGCCGGAAGGCTGCGCGTCGATCCTATGGAAGAGCGCCGCGAAGGCCCCCGAAGCGGCGGAAGCGCTCGGCCTGACCGCGCATCGTCTGAAGGCGCTTGGTCTGATCGACAAGATCGTCAACGAGCCGCTCGGCGGCGCCCATCGTGATCCGAAGGGCATGGCCGCGATGCTGCGCCGCGCGCTCGCCGATTCGCTGCGCCAGTTCCAGGGCATGAGCACCAACGACCTGCGCGAACGCCGTTTCGAACGGCTGATGGCGTACGGCAAATTCAAGGAAACGACCCCGGGCGCATAAGCCCGCGCGCGTTGGCCTGTCTCTTTGGTCCACCAGCGCGTCCCGCGCTAACGACGTGACCGCTACCGCCAACCCATCCGCCGAGCGCCCCGTGATCGAGGCGCTCGGCGCGGCGTTGTCCGGGCTTGATCCGGACGTCCGCATCGCCATCGCGTTCAGCGGTGGCGTCGATTCGAGCGTCCTGCTCGATGCGGCGGCGCGCGTCGCGGGTGCGTCGCGCTGTATCGCCCTGCATGTGCATCACGGTCTGAGCCCGCATGCCGATTCATGGCTCGCGCATTGCGAGGCATTCGCGCGCGAGCGTGGCGTCGAATTCGACGCGCGACGTGTCGACGTATCGCGCGCGCCAGGCGTGAGCATCGAAGCCGCGGCGCGCGACGTGCGTTATCGCGCGCTCGACGCGATGTGTGAAACGCATGGTATCCATACGCTATGGCTCGCGCAGCATGCGGACGACCAGGCCGAGACCGTGCTGCTGCAACTGCTGCGCGGCGCGGGGCTCGCGGGTCTCGCGGCGATGGCGCCTGATTCGCTGCGCGCGGGCGCTCGCGCGGCACGCGTGCGGCCGCTGCTGCATCTGCTGCGCGCGCAACTCGAACACTATGCCAGCGCGCGCAAGCTGCGCTGGATCGACGACGAATCGAACGCGGATACGCGCTACGCGCGAAATGCATTGCGTCATCAAGTGATGCCGGCGCTCGCGGTGCATTTCCCCGGTTTTCGCGATGCGCTCGCGCGCACGGCCGCGCATGCGGCATCGGCACAGCGCCTGCTCGATACGCTCGCGCGCGCCGACATGGAGAGCGCGTCGCGCGACGAAGGACGCGCGCTCGCGCACGATGCGCTGCTCGCACTCGATGACGATCGCGCGTTGAATCTGCTGCGCTACTGGATGCGCACGCTTGGCTTCGTCGCGGCATCGAGCGCGCGTGTCGCGGATGCGCTTCGGCAGTTGCGCGAAGTCGGCGCCGGACAGGACGGGCATCGTTTGCGCATCGATCATGCGGGGCATGCGTTGCGCAGCTATCGCGGCCTTGTCTACTGGGAAGCAGGCGAGAGCAGCGAGCCCGCCGACGAAACCGCGCTGGTCGAGCGCGAGATCAGCAAACTCGTATGGCAGGGGCAGGAGGTCTGGCACTTGCCGCAGTGGCGCGGCACGTTTGTGTTCACGATGGTGGACGCAACCGCTGCGTTCCACGTTGGCGAGGCATCACACGAAGCGCGCGAAGCATCGCGCGACGAAGCGTCCGACACCATTGCCGTCAGCGTTCTGCAACGCGCATCGCTGAACGCGCGAGCGCGCCGCGGCGGCGAACGCATGCGCATCGGCACGTCGAACGCGCCGAGCCGCACGCTGAAGAACCTGTTTCAGGAGCGCGGCATTCCCGCGTGGAAGCGCGACGTGCCGCTGCTTTATATCGGCGACGAACTGCTGTTCGTGCCGCTGATCGGTGTGAATCACGCGGCTGCGCGCAACGCATCCCATCACGGCGAAGCGCGCGTGAAAATCGCCTGGCGCGAGGATCTGTTGATTGCCTGACGGGCGGGGCGGATAGCCGCGAAGCCGTTACGCGCAAAAGTCGAAATTGCGAAATTGGACGTAAATCAACGATAAAACAGGCGATTGCGGGTCCGATTTGGAGCATTTGGACGCCCGTTGCGTCTTGTCTTTTCGAGCCCAATCGGGTAATTTAGCTTGTTTGCCCGATCCGATTTCGCCGTCGCTTTTGTCGCTGTCGGTTGTCAGTGTCGGCTGGCGAGCGTGATCCGTCGTCGCCGTTCCATTCCGATCAGTCATTTGCGATCTCATCCCGGGCAAATCCGCGCGTGCTGCACGCGTGCTGCATTTACGCCGCCACACACTTTGCCGCCGTTCACGAGACGTTGCGCCCCTGTGCTTCTGTGCGGTCGTCTCCAGCGCGCCAGCGCGGTTTCTCTTCCAGTTCAGAACGACAATGGCACTCATCGTACATAAATACGGCGGCACCTCGATGGGCTCGGTCGAGCGCATCAAGAACGTCGCCAGGCGCGTCGCGAAATGGCACAAGGCTGGCCACCAGATGGTCGTCGTGCCCTCGGCAATGTCCGGCGAAACCAATCGCCTGCTCGGCCTCGCGAAAGAAATCACGACTCAACCGAGCCCGCGTGAACTCGACATGATCGCCGCCACCGGCGAGCAGGTCAGCTCGGGTCTGCTCGCGATCGCGCTGCAGGAAGCCGGCGTCGACGCGGTCAGCTACGCAGGCTGGCAGGTGCCGGTCAAAACGGATAGCGCATTCACGAAAGCGCGCATCAGCGACATCGACGGCGAGCGCGTCACGCGTGACCTCGCGGCCGGCAAGGTGGTCGTGATCACCGGCTTTCAGGGTATCGACCCGGACGGCAACATCACCACGCTGGGCCGCGGCGGTTCGGACACGTCGGCGGTCGCAGTTGCGGCCGCGCTGAAGGCCGACGAGTGCCTGATTTACACCGATGTCGACGGTGTGTACACGACAGACCCGCGCGTCGTTGAAGAAGCGCGCCGGCTCGATCGCGTGACGTTCGAAGAAATGCTGGAAATGGCCAGCCTGGGTTCGAAGGTGCTGCAGATCCGCTCGGTGGAATTCGCCGGCAAATATCAGGTGAAGACGCGCGTGCTGTCGAGCCTGACCGATCCGCTGATGCCGCTCGACGAAGAAATGAAGTCGGGCACCCTGATTACTTTTGAAGAAGACGAGACCATGGAAAAAGCAGTCATCTCGGGCATCGCGTTCCAGCGCGACGAAGCTCGTATCGCCGTGATGGGAGTGCCCGACAAGCCGGGCATCGCGTACCAGATTCTCGGCCCGGTGGCGGACGCGAATATCGACGTCGACATGATCATTCAGAACCAGAGCGTCGAGGGCAAGACGGCGTTCACGTTCACGGTCGGCCGCGGCGACTACGCGCGCGCCATGGAGATCCTCACCGGCACCGTGAAGGCGCACGTGCAGGCCGAGCAGGTGCTGGGCGACCCGAAGGTGTCGAAGGTGTCGGTGGTCGGCGTGGGCATGCGCTCGCATGTCGGCATCGCCAGCAAGATGTTCCGCACGCTGTCGGAAGAGGGCATCAACATCCAGATGATCTCGACCTCCGAAATCAAGATTTCGGTGTTGATCGACGAAAAGTACATGGAGCTCGCGGTGCGCGCGCTGCACAAGGCCTTCGAACTCGATCAGGCGTAAATGGCGGGAAAAACGGGGCGCTCGAGAGCGCCCCGTTTGTTTTGTGGCGGTTGCGTGAACGAATTGCGTCGCGATGCCCCACGCTGGCACAAAATATGTTCCTCAGACATTGACCTACGCGGCTCGGCCCGCTATTATCTTGGCTTCGTCGCACTGACTCCCTGTGCGGCAGAAAGTTTGGGAGACGTGGCCGAGAGGTCGAAGGCACTCCCCTGCTAAGGGAGCATCTGGGCCAAAACCTGGATCGAGGGTTCGAATCCCTCCGTCTCCGCCAGCAATGGCGGCGAAACCCCGCAAAGTCCAGGCTTTGCGGGGTTTTTGTTTTTTCGCGGGATACTCCTCTCCATTTCTGTTTCGTTGGCTCGCCGCCTAGAACGCGTGCCGCAGCCCCACCATGCCAACGAACTGCGACGGCCCCGACGACGGCGTCGTGTTCTGCGAGTCGCCGACCACCGCGACCGCGTCGGCGATGGTCACGCCGGTGCCCGACGCGATCAGCGACTTGCCGCTTGCGTGCTGATAGGCTTCGAGCGCGTACAGCGTGGTGCGCGTCGAGAGGTTGTAGGTCTGTTCGAGCGAGATCTGGTGATAGCGCGCGGGATCGGTGATGCCGTTCGCCCGGCTTGCCTGCGTGAAGCTGTAACCGCCGCCGAAGGTCACGCTCGGCGTGATCCGGTACGTCGCAATCGCGCCGTACGTGTTGAACACGGCCTTGTCGAAGAACAGCGACCCGTGGCCCGGTATGTATTGCACGTTCGAGTAGTTGAGGCCCACCATCAGGTCGTGCCACGTATAGCGGCCCGCCGCCGCGAACAGCTGCGCGCTGCGCGCGCTTGCGTAGCCGTTGTTGACCGGCGAGTTGATCGCGAAGCTGCCGAGCGCCGCGCTCGTCGCGATGTCCTTCAGCTTCACGTAGCCCGCCGCGAGCGACACCGGCTGGTAGTCGTAACGCAACGCCGCGCTGAACAGGCTGCCGTTCGCGATGCTGCCGGGCACGCCGCCGAGACCGTACTGCGCGCTGGCCTGCAGGCCAGCGATCGTCGGCGATAGGTAGGTCACCGAATTATTGAAGCGCAGCGTCGTGTCGAGTGCGTCGAGATCACCCGGGTGCGCGCCGGTTGCCCCGGTCAGCACGCCGGTTGGCCCGAGTGCGCCGACCATGTTGAAGTAGGGCGTGTACTGGCGGCCAAGCGTGACGGTGCCGTAGCGAGCGTTCGCGAGGCCGACATAGGCCTGGCGGTTGAACAGATAGCCCGCGGTGCTTTGCGCGCCGGTCAGCGAATTGAAGCCGCTCTCCAGCCGGAAGATCGCCTTCGTGCCACCGCCGAGATCTTCCGCGCCGAGCAAGCCGAACTTGCTTGCCTGCAGGTTGCCCTGGCTCATGTAGAAGTTCGAATGTCCTTTCTGGTTGCTGACATAGGCGAACGCGTTGTCGACGACGCCGTACAGCGTGACGCTGCTTTGCGCCGACGCGCCGGTCGATAAGGCAGCGCCCGCAAACGGCAGGCAGCAGAGGGCGAACACGCGGGTGCGCGCGCGCTGGGTGGTTTTCATTGGGACGTCTCCAGACTATGTGCACGGCCGGATCCCCGGCCGGTGCGGTTTGTAGTTCAGTACCTGGTAACGAAAGTCAGTGCTTTTATGTTTCAGTGCGGCAGCGCAATCGTCAGGCAGCGCCAGCCGTCCGCGTTGTGGTCGGCTACGAGCGTGCCGTTCGTGCAAACGATCGCGCGCGTTTCGTGTATCGGCACGAACAGACGCACTTGAGGCTGCGCGTGGGGCATCCATTGCGGACGCTCGAGCGTCACGCGCAACGTGGTCTCGTCGCTTGTCAGCGCGACGTTCCAGCGGCCTTGCGCGCCGTGTCGCCAGGCTTCGGTCTCGCCGTCGTCCTCGATCGAGCCGCCTTGCGCGATACCCGCGCCGGCATGGGGCACCGCGAGAAACGCACGCTCGTCGGCGCGACGGCCGAAGTGCTGCTCGGCGACGTTCAGCGGAATCACGCTGCCTTCGCGCAAGAGAAATACCGGCCGCTCGAACGGTGCGGGCAGCGTGACGGTCTGGCCGCCGTCGAACGCTTCGCCGCTCCAGTACGACACCCAGCACGAACCGGCCGGCAGATAGACGTCGCGCGTGCTCTGGCCTGGAACGACCACCGGCGCGACCAGCATCGACGAGCCGAGCATCATGTCGTCACCATCGACGAGGCAGCGCGGATCGTGCGGAAACTCCGCGAACAGCGGCCGCAATACCGGCTCGTACGCGCTATGCGATTGCCACAGCAGTTTGTACAGGTAGGGGATCAGGCGATAACGCAGCTTGATCAGGTCGGCGACGTGCCGCGTGACTTCAGGGTGCATCCACGGCTCGTTGACAGTGCCGTCGTCGTTCCACGAGTGAATCGAAAAGCGCGGCAGGAAGATGCCAAACGCGACCCAGCGCGCGAACAGCTCCGGCTCAGGCGCCGGACCCGCGAAGCCGCCGATGTCATGGCCGCTATTCGACACGCCCGACATGGCGAGCCCGAGCCCCATCTTGAGGTTGAAGCGCAGCGTTTCCCACGACGTGTAGTTATCGCCAGACCACGTCTGTACGTAACGATGCATGCCGACGCCGCCCGAGCGTGACACGAGGAACGGGCGTTTGTGGGGTGCATGCTCGCGCTGCGCGTCGTGCGACGCGCGCATCATCAGCTGCGTCTGCAGTACCTTCGCCTCATGCGCCGGATAAGGCTTGCCGAAGCCGTGCGCGATCGCCTGCGGCGACCAGATCTCGAACTCGTTATTGTCGTTCCACGTGGCCGCGATGCCGTACTTGAGCAGGGCGTCCTTCACGCGCGATTTCCACCAGTCGATCGTGGCGGGATTCGTGAAGTCGAGATACGCGCCGACTTCGTCCCAGAACTGTACCCATGCGGGGTCGCCATCGGGCGCTTCGATCAGCAGGCCGGCCTTGGCGACTTCGTTGAACGCTGGGTGGTCCTGCAGCAGACACGGCTTGATGTTCGCGCACAGACGCACGCCGTGATCGAGATAGCTTTGCACGAAGCCGTCGATGTCCGGAAACTTCTCGTGATTCCAGTTGAACACGTAGCGCTTCGGACCGATCGACGTATAGCCGGACGACAGATGGAACGAATCGCACAGCACGTCGTGCTCGCGGCAGCGTTCGATGAATTCGCCCATCCGCTGCTGTGCATCCGGCGCGTCGGTGTAGCTCATCGTCGAGCCCGAGTAGCCGAGGCCCCACTTAGGCATCCATGCGGGACGCCCGGTGAGCCACGTGAAGCGGCGCACCGCGTCGAGCGGCGAGCCGGGCGACGCGATGAAGTAGTAGTCGAGATCGCCATGCTCGGCGATGAAGTGCCGGTAGTGGCCGTGATAGTTGTCCAGCTCACGGCCCATGTCGAAGCGGCAATCGGCCAGCGTGTCGTAGAAGAGGCCGAAGCCCGTCGACGTTTGCGGCTGCCACGTCACGTAGAACGGGATGTGCTTGTACAGCGGGTCCGTGGTGCGCGCGCTGTAGCCCATTGCGTCGATGTTGCGCATCTCGTAGCTCTGTTGCGCGCGATCGAGGGAGCCGGCACGTTCGCCGAGGCCCACGTACATTTCGTCGCGGCGCCGCTCCACGTAGTGATACACGCGCGAGTCCCACCAGCCGAAGTTATACGCCTGGGTTTTGCGGTCGCTCATCACGCGCTGCCAGGCGCCTTCGTGCAGGATGTCCCATGCGCATGCGCCTCCTTCGAGCGCGATGCTCACCCGCACGCGCGCCGTTTCGATCACGACCTGACCGGCTGCTTCTTTCACCGTGAACGGCGGCAGCGTGAAGCCGCTCAGGTCGCGGCGCTCGCGGCCTTCGAGCGGCACGTCGTCCGCGCCGGGCGCGATCGCCCACGTGCGCGGGCCGCGGATCTCGCAGTGCGGCAACACGAGCACGCGGATGATGTCTTCGGCGAGCACGAACAGTTCAATGCGGCAATCCGGCTGTGCGGTCAGCACGACCGGGTTGCCCGCGTTGGGGGCGAGCGCGAAGCGCGGCGGATGCTTGAGATTGATCAATGAGCGCATGATGAGTCTTCGAGGGAGGTCACGCAGCGGTTTTCACACCGAGGTCGACGCGGCGCGCGCGGCCGTGGCGCGGCACACCACGCATCAGGACGATCAGCAGCGTCGCGCCGATGATGTCGAATGCGCCGAGTGCGCCGAACAGCGGCGTGTAGCCGATCGAATCGGCGAGCGCGCCCACCATCAGCGAGAAGCCGAGGCCGCCGATCCACGCGGCCATCCCCGCGAAGCCGGCGACGGTGCCGACTTCGCCCGGATCGAAGACGTCGGCCGCGAGCGTGTTGACGAGCGCTGAGATCATCTGGTGCGCGAAGCCGCCGACACAGAAGAGGGCAATGGCTTGATAGGGCGATGCGACGAGACCGATCGACGCCGGGCCGAGCATCATCAGCGCACCGAGCACGACGCCCGAGATGCGCGACCAGATCAGCGGCACGCGAAAATGCTTCATCAGGAACGGCGACAGATAGCCGCCGAACAGGCCGCCGAGGTCCGCGGCGAGAAACGGCAGCCACGCGAACATGGCGATCTGCTTCAGATCCATATGACGCTGGGTGGCGAGATAGAGCGGAATCCAGAAGCTGAACGTTTGCCATGCGGGCTCCGCGAAAAAGCGCGCTTGCGCGATCGCCCAGAAGCGGCGCGTGCGCAGCACTTCACGCACGCTCGCGCGCCGCGCGGCGGGCGGTGCCTGGCCTTCGACGATCGCGGTGCGCTCGGCATCGCTCACGCGCTTGTGCTCGGCGGGCGAGCGGTACAGCGCGAACCACGCGGCGGCCCACACGAAACCGAGCGCGCCGGTGACCGCGAACGCGCTTTGCCAGCCGTAGCGCAGGGAAAGGAACACGACGAGCGGCGGCGCAAGCAGCGAGCCGAGCGAGGTGCCCGCATTGAAGTAGCCGACCGCGACGGACTTTTCGCGATCGGGAAACCATTCGGCGACGACCTTCATGCCGGCCGGAATCGCCACCGCTTCGGACAGACCCATGAAGCCGCGCAGCGCCGCGAGCGAAAACCAGTTGCCCGCGAAACCGTGGAACACGCCCACGAGCGACCACAGGCATGCAAACAGGGCGAAGCCGAGACGCAGGCCGATCAGGTCGATGATCAGACCGCAGACGGGTTGCATCACCGTATAGCCGACCTGAAACGCGCCGACCACGTACGAATACTGCTGCGTGCTCATGTGAAGCAGCTTCATCAGTTCGGGCGCCATCACGCCGAGCGCGTTGCGCGACAGATAGTTGACGATCGTCCCCGCGCAAACGAGGGCGATGATCCACCAGCGCATTCCCTTGATGGTTTTCAAGATCAGTCTCCGTGGCGCATCGAGCCGTTGCTTTCGAGGTAACGGCCGGGCATGCGCGAATTCGAACATTTATTGGTTTTCACTGCCAGTCATCCTACCACCCGAGAGGCGCCTCGATATCCGGGGAAACCATAGTTGATGGCGATTCATTCCTTGATTTTTCGGGATAAATTGCTGGGATTCGGCCGATTCAGATTATGTGATCGGATGACATGTCATCTTGGCATCGAATGAAAATGTTCTTTCGAACATGGAAAATGTTCGTTTGCGGGAATCGTTTGGGGAATGTTCCTCGGCCCGCACGCGGCATTTTTATCCCCGCCGTCAGGCGGATGTAACCGCGCGTTACGCCTGCGCCGCAGGGCGATTTTCAGCAGCAGTTATTACAAAGTTGAAATACGAGGCTTGCTGCCTTGCGTTATATTTCCGCCAACAAAACGTGTTCCTCCAAAGGTGATCAATGAAGTCCGCTCGTCCTGTTCCGCTTATGCTCGGGGTGTTGACGTTAGCCGCATCGGGTGCCGCAATGGCTGCCGGGCTCAACGTCGGGGTCAATATCGGCATTCCCGCGCCGGTCTATGTCGCACCGGCTCCGGTCTACGCACCGCCGCCGCCTCCGCCGCCGCCCGTCGTCTATCAGCCGGCACCCGTGTACTACGGCGGCCCGCAAATCGTGATCGGCTGGCATGGCGATCGTTACTGGGACGGCCGTCGCTACTGGGAGCGTGACGACTGGTATCGCCACCATCCGCCGGGCCACGGCTATGGGCGCGGTCACCACGACGAGCATCGTGGCTGGCACTGAGTCGGCCCTGAAGCGCGCCGATCTGCCACAAGCAGGCACCAAACCGCCCCTCGAGGGCGGTTTTTTTTGTGCGGGCACCCAGGTCCGTCGGGCATTTGGTCGCAGTCAGCCGCCGGATCGAGCAAGGTAATTGGGTAGAATCCCCCACATCGCCACTGCCCACTTTCCAGCAAGACTCCATGACAACTGGCTCGCGACGGGTTCAAACGCCTCATGCGCTTCGACACAGCGTGATTCATGGACCCTTGCGCGCCGCGTTCGCCGCCGCGCTGCTATGCGCGAGTCTGCTCGTCGCGCCGCAGGCGCACGCCGCGCATGCGATCGCCCAGTACGGCGAGCCGAAATATCCGGCCGGCTTCAAGCACTTCGATTACGTCAATCCCGATGCGCCGAAAGGCGGCACGCTCGTGCTCGCGAATCCGAGCCGCCTCACGAGTTTCGACAAGTTCAATCCGTTCACGCTGCGCGGCAATACCGCGCCCGGCCTCGAGCTGATGTTCGAGAGCCTGACGATCGGCAGCAGCGACGAGGTTGCGTCGGCCTACGGACTGCTTGCCGACGACATCGTCGTCGCGCCCGACGGCCTGTCGGTTACGTTCCATATCAACCCGCGTGCACGTTTTTCGAACGGCGACCCGGTCACCGCCGACGACGTCAAGTTCTCGCTCGACACGCTGAAGAGCCCGCAAGCCGCGCCGCAATACGCGTCGATTTTCGGTGAGATCAAGCGCGCGGTCGTCGTCGATCCGGCCACGGTGCGCTTCGAGTTTCGCGAGCGCAATCGCGAGTTGCCGCTGCTCGCGGGCAGCATGCCGGTGTTCTCGCGCAAGTGGGGGATGAAGCCCGACGGCAGCCGCATTCCGTTCGATCAAATCGCGTTCGAAAAGCCGATCGGCAGCGGGCCGTACCTGATCGATAGCTTCGACAACGGCCGCACGATCACGTTTAAACGCGATCCGCACTACTGGGGCGCCGATCTGCCAGTGCGCGCCGGCATGAACAACTTCGATCGCATCGTCTACAAGCTGTATGCCGATAGCACCGCGCGGCTCGAAGCATTCAAGGCCGGCGAGTACGATGCGCTCGTCGAATACATCGCGCGCAACTGGGTGCGGCGCGACGTCGGCAAGAAGTTCGACAGCGGCGAGTTGATCAAGCGCGAGTTCGTGCAGCACAACGGCACCGGCATGCAGGGCTTTTTCCTCAACACGCGCCGGCCGCTGTTTCAGGACGTGCGTGTGCGCAAGGCGCTCGATCTCGCGCTCGACTTTCAATGGCTGAACCGCCAGCTGTTTTTCAGCCAGTACACGCGCATCGACAGCTTTTTCGCCAACACCGAATGGCAGGCGAAGGGCTTGCCTTCGCCAGGCGAGCTCGCGCTGCTCGAGCCGTTTCGCGCCCAGCTCGACCCGGCGGTATTCGGGCCGATGCCGAAGCAGCCCGATACCGATCCGCCCGGCTCGCTGCGCGCGAACCTGCTGCAGGCGCGCGATCTTTTGCAGCAAGCCGGCTGGACCTACCGCGACGGCGCGCTGCGCAACGCGAAGGGCGAGCCGTTCCAGTTCGAGATACTCGACGACTCGGGTTCGGCCTCGTCGATGGAGCCGATCATCGCGACCTTCACGCGCAATCTGCAGAAGCTCGGCATTACCGTCAACTTCCGCACCACCGACTTCGCCGTCTATCAGAAGCGGCTCGATGCATTCGACTTCGACGTGACGACGATTCGCATGCCCGACGTGCAGGTGCCCGGCGCCGAGCAGATCACCCGCTTCGGCAGCAAGTCCGCCGATACGCCCGGCTCGGACAACGCGATCGGCCTGAAGTCGCCCGCCGTCGACGCGGTGCTCGACGCGCTGGTCCATGCGCAAACGCGCGAGCAGCTGACCGACGCCGCACACGCGCTCGACCGTCTGCTGATGCATGGCTACTATGTGGTGCCGCACTGGTACAGCGGCACGCATCGCGTCGCGTTCAGGCGCGGGCTCGCGTGGCCGAAGACTTTACCGCTGTACTATGGCGCGGAAGGCTGGATCACGACGATGTGGTGGTACGAGGATCCGCAGGCGCGTGCGCACTCGGACATCGCCGACTGATCCGCGGACCGATCGCCCCGAACAACGCCGTCGCACCGGAACACCGCCTATGTGGAGCTACATCCTCAAACGCCTGCTGCTGATGATCCCGACGCTGCTCGGCGTGCTGACGCTGACCTTCGTCGTGATCCAGTTCGTGCCGGGCGGCCCTGTCGAGCAGATGACGCACGAACTGCGCAAGGGCGCGGAGGGCGCCTCGCCGTTCGGGCTGCGCCCGCATAGCGGCGTCGACGCGCAACAGGTGGCGCAACTGAAGCAGCTGTACGGCTTCGACAAGCCGCCGCTCGAGCGCTACGTGCTGATGCTCAAGCGCTTCGCGACCTTCGATCTCGGCCAGAGCTATTTCCGTCATCAGAGCGTTTGGTCGTTGATCGTCTCGAAGCTGCCGGTGTCGATCAGCATCGGCCTGTGGACGTTCTTTCTGACCTACCTGATATCGGTGCCGCTCGGCATCGCGAAGGCGGTGCGCAACGGCTCGCGCTTCGATCTCGCGACGAGCCTCGTCGTACTGGTCGGCTACGCGATTCCGGGCTTCGTGCTCGGCGTGCTGCTGCTGGTGCTGTTCGGCGGCGGCTCGTTCCTGCAGCTCTTTCCGCTGCGCAACCTCACCTCCGACAACTGGGACCAACTGAGCCTCGTCGGCAAGATCCTCGACTATCTGTGGCACATCACGTTGCCGATCACGGCGTCGGTGGTGGGCAGCTTCGCGGTCGTCACGATGCTGACGAAAAATGCGTTCCTCGACGAAATCCGCAAGCAATACGTGCTGACCGCGCGCGCCAAAGGGCTGTCCGAGAGGCGCGTGCTGTGGAAGCACGTGTTTCGCAATGCGCTCTTGCCGTTGATCGTCAATTTCCCCGGCGCGTTCATCGGCGCGTTTTTCACCGGCAGTCTGCTGATCGAAACGCTGTTTTCGCTCGACGGGCTCGGGTTGCTCTCGTATGAATCGGTGATGCGGCGCGACTATCCGGTCGTGCTCGGCACGCTGTATCTGTTTACGCTGATCGGCCTCGTCACGCGGCTGATTTCCGACCTTTGCTACGTATGGGTCGATCCCCGCATCCAATTCGAACAACTGGAGCGCTGATGAATCGAGCCCATCTTTCCGCCGATGCGGCGGCGCGCGCCGAACCTGCTCGCGCCCTGATCTCGCCGTCGCCGGCGCGCCGCGTGTGGCAGCGTTTTCGCCAGCAGCGTCTGGGCTACTGGAGCCTCGTCATTTTCGTCGTCGCGTTCGCGGCGAGCCTCGTGGGGCCGCTGTGGTCGAACGACAAGCCGGTTGTCGTGCGCTACGACGGTCATCTGTATTTCCCGCTGGTCAAGACCTACGCCGAGACCACCTTCGGCGGCGACTTCCCCACGCCGACCGATTATCTCGATCCGTATATCCGCCATCGCTTCGATGCACCGGGTAACTTCGCGCTCTATCCGCCGAATCATTACTACTACGACACGCTCAATTACTTCTCGAAAGCGCCCAATCCGGCACCGCCGTCGCGCGAAAACTGGCTCGGCACCGACGACCGCGGCCGCGATCTGTTCGCGCGTCTGCTGTACGGTTTTGGGGTGTCGGTCGCGTTCGGCCTCGTGCTGACCGTGATCAGCACGATAGTCGGCATTGCCGCAGGGGCGGTGCAAGGGTACTTCGGAGGACGAACCGATATCGTCGGGCAGCGTCTGATCGAGATCTGGAACGCGATGCCGCAGCTCTATCTGCTGATCATCTTTTCGTCGATCTTCGAGCGCAGCTTCGCGCTGCTGATCGTGCTGCTGTCGCTGTTCAACTGGATCGGGCTGTCGGATTACGTGCGCGCGGAGTTCCTGCGCAATCGCCAGCAGGATTACGTGCGCGCCGCGCGCGCGATGGGCCTGTCGCATGGGCAGATCATCTGGCGTCACGTGTTGCCGAACAGTCTGACGCCGGTCATCACGTTCCTGCCGTTCAGCATGAGCAGCGCGATTCTCGCGCTGACGAGTCTCGATTTCCTCGGGCTCGGCGTGCCGCCGCCGACCCCGAGCCTCGGCGAACTGCTGGCACAGGGCAAGGCGAATCTCGATGCGTGGTGGATCTCGGTGTCGACCTTCGGCGTGCTGGTGGCCATGCTGCTGCTATTGACCTTCATGGGTGACGCGCTGCGCAACGCGCTCGACACGCGTATCTCCGATGCGATACACGCCGGAGGTGGTCAATGAGCGCGCTGCCGCACATCGATCCGCAATCGAGGGATACGCCGCTGCTCGAACTCGACCATCTGCGCGTCGCGTTCGGCGACACGGTGGCCGTCGACGACGTCACGCTCGCGATCGCGCGCGGCGAGCGCGTCGCGCTCGTCGGTGAGTCGGGCTCGGGCAAAAGCGTGACCGCGCTGTCGGTGCTGCGCCTGCTCTCCGACGCACAGGTGAGCGGCGCGATCCGCTTCGATGGTGAGGACCTGCTCGCGAAGAGCGAGCGCGCGATGCGCGGCCTGCGTGGCTCGGACATCGCGATGATCTTCCAGGAGCCGATGACCGCGCTCAATCCGCTGTACACCATTGGCGACCAGATTGCGGAGACGATCGTCGTGCACGATGGCGTGAGCGCGACCGAGGCAGCGAAGCGCGCGGTCGCGCTGCTCGCGCGCACCGGCATCAACGAGCCGGAGAAGCGCGTGAACAGTTACCCGCATCAGCTCTCGGGCGGACAGCGGCAGCGCGCGATGATCGCGATGGCGCTCGCCTGCCGGCCGCGCCTGTTGCTAGCCGATGAGCCGACCACCGCGCTCGACGTGACGATCCGCGCGCAGATCGTCGAGCTGCTGCTGGAATTGCAGCGCGACGAAGCGCAGAAGCGCGGCATGGCGGTGCTGCTGATCACGCACGACCTGAACCTCGTGCGTCACTTCGCCCAGCGCGTCGCGGTGATGGAGCGGGGCGTGCTGGTCGAAACCGGCGCGGTCGAGCAGGTGTTCGAGGCGCCGCGCCATCCGTATACCCAGCGGCTGCTCGCGAGCCGGCCGCAGCGCGAGGTCGCACCGGTGCTGCCGATCTCGCCGGTGCTGCTCGAAGCGCGCGGCGTGTCGGTCGACTTCAAAACGAAGCTACCCGGGCTACGTGGCTGGTTCGGTTCGGGCCGGTTTCGCGCGGTCGACGCGGCGAACGTGTCGGTTCGCCAGGGCGAGACGCTCGGGATCGTCGGCGAATCAGGCTCGGGCAAGTCGACGCTTGCGATGGCGCTGCTCGGTCTGCAGCGCACCGCGCAGGGTCAGATCGAGTTTCAGGGCAGGCCGCTCGCGAGCTATCGCGGCGCCGAAAAAACGGCGTTACGCTCGAACATGCAGGTCGTCTTTCAGGATCCTTTTAGTTCGCTTTCGCCGCGGCAGACGATCGAGCGAATCGTCGGCGAGGGGCTCGCGCTGCACCGGCCGCAAATGACGCCGCAGGCGCGGCGCGACAAGGTGGTGGCGGTGCTGCGCGAAGTCGGCATCGACCGGACGGCCCTGTATCGCTATCCGCATGAATTTTCGGGCGGCCAGCGCCAGCGCATCGCGATCGCGCGCGCGCTGGTACTGGAGCCGCGCGTACTGATCCTCGACGAACCGACCAGCGCGCTCGATGTCTCGATCCAGCAGCAGGTGCTCAAACTGCTCACCGGCCTGCAGCACAAATACAACCTCGGTTTCGTGTTCATCAGCCACGATCTCGAGGTGATCGGGGCGATGGCGCACCGCGTGGTGGTGATGCAAAACGGATCGATCATCGAGACCGGCGAAGTTGAGAAGATTTTTGCGGCACCGTCGCATCCTTACACGCGAAAGCTACTGAAAGCCGCGCTTGATCGTTGATTTTTCACCTGTTCCCCAATTGGGTGCGTAAGTCGATTGAATTTTCCTATTCCTTTTGACACGCAAATACTTACTGGCTAGTATCGATCAAACTTTTTTCGTAGACCCCTGATTTCTTAGCAAAAACTATCGACCAATGCAGCAAGGAAACTTCACCCAGGCTTGCACGCGCGTCGTCGCCGGGATGTTCATTGGCGTCTTGATGGCAGCAGCTTCCGGCGCCTTCGCCGAGGAAGCAGGCAGTATTAATCAGAATGCCTCGTATCCGGCCTCCAACGGCTCGGATCCTCTTTCCCTCCTCACTCCGCAACCCCGCGCTGCCGACAGCAATAGCGGCGGCGCCAAATCGTTCCTTTCGGGCATGGCCGGCAAGGCGGGCGACGTGGTGGTCGGCGCGCTGAACATGATCGGCGTGCGCTACCGCTGGGGCGGCAATACGCCGGATTCGGGGCTCGATTGCAGTGGTTTCGTGCGCTACGTGTTCCAGGACACGCTCGGCCTCGCGCTGCCGCGTCGTGCCGAGGAAATGAGCCGCATGGGCGAGAAGGTACGCGTGAGCGACCTGAAGCCGGGCGATCTGGTGTTCTTCAATACGATGCGCCGTACGTTTTCGCACGTTGGCATCTATATCGGCGACAACAAATTCGTGCACTCGCCGTCGACCGGCAGCACGATCCGCGTCGACGACATGGATGACGGCTACTGGGAAAAGCGCTTCACAGGCGCGCGCCGGATCGAGACTTCGTATCAGGCCGACGATTTGCGCAAGCGCGTGACCGCGACGATCGGCGGGAACAACTGATTCCGCGCTGAACTGGCGATAAAAAAGCCTGCTTCGCTCGAAGCAGGCTTTTTGCGTTTGAGGCGCGCATTATTGCGATGGTGGCGCGCTGTAACAGCGCGGCGCCCGGACCGCTTTCAGGCGCCCATCCGCCGCGCGGCGAGCTTGCGCTGCAGTTCCGGCATGATCTTCGCGACCGCCTCCTCGCCGGCGAGGATCGCCGCATTGCGCTGGGTGAAGTCGCTGCCGCTCATTGCGGCGAGATTCGGCCGGATCACCACGTCGGCATACTTGTCGAGTTCGTAGGCCTTGATCGTTTGGCCCATGATCGTGAAAGTCTGCATCAGCACATCGAACGAGCTTGCCGTCACGCCGGTTTCCGCTCGCTGCGAGATATCGACCGCGATCACGAAATCCGCGCCCATCTTGCGCGCGAAAGATGCGGGCACCGGGCTCACGAGGCCGCCATCCACATACTCGTGACCGCCGATCTTCACCGGTTCGAAAATCGACGGCACGCTGCATGAGGCGCGCACCGCTATGCCGGTGTTGCCGCGCTGGAACAGGATCGGCTGGCCGGTTTGCAGATCGGTCGCAACCACGCCGAGCGGCCTCGCCATCTTCTCGATCGGACGGTTGTTCAGGGTCGTGTTCAGGTAGTTCTGCAGCGCGACGCCTTGCAGGAAGCCGCGCGTGCGAAACGGCATCGCCCAGTCGCTGATCGACGCTTCGTCCATCGACAACGCGAGCTTGTTCAGCGCGAAGCCGTTCATGCCCGATGCGTACAGCGCGCCGACCACCGAGCCGGCGCTCGTGCCGGCGATCAGATCGACCTGGATGTTGCGTGCCTCGAGCGCCTTGATGACGCCGATGTGCGCGAATCCGCGCGCGGCGCCACCGCCGAGTGCGAGCGCGACGCGCACCGGCTTCTGTTGCGCTTTTTCCGGCGGCGGGGGAACAATGGGTGTCGCGGTGATCGGATCGCCATTGAGTTTGCCGCCGGTCGTGGTGCAGGCGGCAAGCACCGCGGATGCGGCTGCCAGCGAAAAGTTGCGGCGGCTCAAACGGGGGGATGAGGATTTCAACGGATTCTCCAGCAACGGTTCGGGCGACGCAGGCGGCGTCGCGCGTCCCGTGATCAGGCTGAGGTCAGGCCAGGCGGATCGCCGGCGGCGATTCCGCGCGCCGGGAGGAGGGGACCACTCCGTACCGGATTGATGTGCGGACCGGCCTCCATTGCAGCGCGCGCACATCTTAAAGCAAACGATCAGCTCGCGCTGTCCGCTGTAATGAAACGTTGCAGAGGAAGCATTCGGAATTGGCGCGTTTTTTTCAAATTGGAATGAGCGCGCGGAGCAAAGGCGCGTGCGCAATCGGCCGGACACCGTTCGCCCAAGCGCCTCAGGCCATTCGGGCGGGGGCGGCAACCGGTTGCGAACGGTATAATTCGACCCTTGCATCTATTTCTTTCGTGGCCGTGCGCAACGTCGAGCGCAGCACGGTCACGTTTCGCTGCCGCGCTTCGCAGTCATGTCCGCCTGAGCGCCGGCGCCCGTTTTTCGAGTAACCGCTAATGACCACCTCCGTTCGCACCCGTTTCGCACCGAGTCCCACCGGCTTTATCCATTTGGGCAACATCCGCTCCGCGCTGTATCCGTGGGCATTCGCGCGCAAGATGAAAGGGACCTTCGTGCTGCGAGTCGAAGACACTGACCTCGAGCGCTCCACGACCGAATCCGTCGACGCGATTCTCGAAGGCATGGCGTGGCTCGGCCTCGATTACGACGAAGGTCCGTTCTACCAGATGCAGCGCATGGATCGTTACCGTGAAGTGCTGAAGCAGATGCAGGAAGCGGGGCTCGTCTACCCGTGCTACATGTCGACCGAGGAACTCGACGCGCTGCGCGAGCGTCAGCGTGAAGCGGGCGAAAAGCCGCGCTACGACGGCACGTGGCGACCAGAGCCAGGCAAGGTGCTGCCGCAGCCGCCCGCGGGTGTGCAGCCGGTGCTGCGGTTTCGCAACCCATTGACCGGTGTGGTCGCGTGGGACGACGCGGTGAAAGGCCGCATCGAGATCTCGAACGAAGAGCTCGACGACCTCGTCATCGCGCGACCGGACGGCACGCCGACGTATAACTTCTGCGTCGTCGTCGACGATCTCGATATGCGCATCACCCATGTGATCCGTGGCGATGACCACGTGAACAATACGCCGCGCCAGATCAACATTCTCCGCGCGCTCGGCGGCGAGCCGCCGGTGTATGCACACTTGCCGACCGTGCTGAACGAGCAGGGCGAGAAGATGAGCAAGCGCCACGGCGCGATGAGCGTGATGGGGTATCGCGATGCGGGTTATCTGCCCGAGGCGGTCGTCAACTATCTGGCGCGGCTCGGCTGGTCACATGGCGACGCGGAGATTTTCACGCGCGAGCAGTTCATCGAGTGGTTCGATCTCGAGCATCTCGGCAAGTCCCCGGCGCAGTACGACCACGACAAGCTGAACTGGCTCAACGCGCACTACATCAAGGAAGCTGACAATGCGCGCCTCGCCGAACTGGCGAAGCCGTTCTTCGCGGAGCTTGGCATCGACGAAGCCACGCTCGCGGCGGGTCCGGATCTGGTCGGCGTAGTGGGTCTGATGAAGGATCGTGCGTCGACGGTGAAGGAGATCGCGCAGAACGGCGCGATGTTCTATCGCACGCCGGCCCCCGATGCCGAGTCGCTCGCACAGCACGTGACCGATGCGGTTCGTCCTGCACTCGCCGATCTGGCCGCGGCGTTGAAGACGGTGGAGTGGACCAAGGAAGCGATCGCCGTGGCGCTGAAAGCGACGCTCGGCGCGCACAAGCTGAAGATGCCGCAACTCGCGATGCCGGTGCGTCTGCTGGTGGCGGGCACGACGCATACGCCGTCGATCGATAGCGTGCTGATGCTGTTCGGTCGCGACGTCGTCGTTAGCCGTATCGAAAAAGCGCTTGGCTGATCAGTCGGGGCGCGCGTGAGAGGATTCTCATGTCGTCCGAAAAAATTCGCATGTAATTGCTCAAAGGGTATTTACAAAGCGCAGATCGCCCTCTAGAATCTCGTTTCTCTGATGTGCACGGGGGGTATAGCTCAGCTGGGAGAGCGCTTGCATGGCATGCAAGAGGTCAGCGGTTCGATCCCGCTTACCTCCACCAACAGAGTAGAGAAGTTAAAGTGGTTAAGAAGTCTGTGAGTTGTAGAAAAAAAGACTTCCCAAATCGCTGAAATGTAGTTAAAATAGCGGTCTTCGCAATTGACTGAAACGACTTGGCGATTTAACTGAAAAGTTAGCGTGAGTTGAAAAAGTTAATAGCGAATTGAGACGGATCTGAAAAGATTTTGTCCCCTTCGTCTAGAGGCCTAGGACATCACCCTTTCACGGTGAGTACAGGGGTTCGAATCCCCTAGGGGACGCCAAACATCAGCGTCGCTTTAGTATTCGAGGAGTAATAGAGCAGCGCAGCTTGCAGAGACTTAACCGACGCTCGCAAGCAGGGTGTAAAGACTGGAGTGGTAGTTCAGTCGGTTAGAATACCGGCCTGTCACGCCGGGGGTCGCGGGTTCGAGTCCCGTCCACTCCGCCAGACAAAGCCCGTTCACACAAAACTGAACGGGCTTTTTCATTAAAGATGTAAGCAGTACGTTGTCCCCTTCGTCTAGAGGCCTAGGACATCACCCTTTCACGGTGAGTACAGGGGTTCGAATCCCCTAGGGGACGCCAGAATATCGGCGTCGTTCGGTTGGAAGTTGGAACGGTGCATCAGGCTGCGAGCATAGCTCCTAGCTTGCGATATAAAATCTGGAGCGGTAGTTCAGTTGGTTAGAATACCGGCCTGTCACGCCGGGGGTCGCGGGTTCGAGCCCCGTCCGCTCCGCCAGATTTGAGAAAGCCCACTTCGTACGAAGTGGGCTTTTTTGTTTCCCCTGCCCATCCCGGCCGGGACCCGGAAGGCTCGGGACAAACAGCCATTGCCAGCGTGCCCGGCCTGTTTTACCGTTGATCCGACTCATTCTAGCGGTCCCGCCATGTTCGATCCCACCGAAGCTCCGTCGCCGTTCCATTTGCGTACGGCTAGCATGGACGATTTCGAGTTTGCCGAGGCGCTGACGCGCAACAACATGGGCGGCTACTATCGGCGGCATCATCTGGTCTGGCGCAGTGATCTGTTTCTCGGCAGTTGGCACGAATCGGAGAATTTCATTCTCGAAGTGGACGGCGTGCCGATGGGTGTGCTGCGTATCACCGAGGAGGGCGATTCGCTGCATATCCGCGACGTGCAGATTGCCGAAGGGTATCGGCGGCTCGGCGCGGGTACATTTCTGCTCGACATCTCGCATCAATGGGCGCGCGAGCGCGGGCTGCGCGAGTTGCAGTTGCGCGTGTTCGTCGACAATCCGGCGGCGCGGCTGTATCAACGCAAGGGCTATCGGCTCGCCGGGCCGCGGCTCGCGCAGCTAGGCGCAATCCGTCATCTGGCGCGGCGAGTTTGAGGCGGGTCTGCGTCGAACGCGCTTCGCGCGCCGCTCGTCATCGCCATTCACCGCTGCCCCACATCTACCGAACTAGCTTGTTCCTGCGCCGTTTCATCATCCTCGTGCGTATCGTCATGCTCGCCGTTGCCCGCGCGATGCTCGGCGCCTCGCTCGATAAACGCGCGTGGACTCGCGCCGAACGCTCGCCGGAACATCGCCGAAAAGGCGCTCTGGCTCTGATAACCCAATTCCTGCGCAACGTGCGACAGCGGCCGTCCCTGGCTTAACAGCGGAATGGCGCGCGCGAGAATCGCCTGTTGACGCCACTGCGAAAAACTCACCCCCAGTTCCTGGCGAAACAGTCGCGCGATCGTACGCGTGCTCGCACCCACCATCGACGCCCACTGTTCGAGCGACTCGCCATGCGTCGGATCGGCGATCACGGCCTCGCAGAGCGCGCGCAGCCGCTTTTCACCCGGCATCGGAACGGACAGGGGCAGCGGCTCGGAGCGCGTCAGTTCGTCGAGCGCGAGCGAGCCGAGCAGCTGCTCGCGCGCGGCGGACAGACCAGGCATATCGAGCGCGGCGATCACCTCGCGCAACAGGTTCGATACTTCGACGACGCGCGGCGTATCGAGTGCGGGCGGCGCCGTGCTCTCGGTGATGTACAGTGTGCGCAGGAACGCATCCTCGACGGCGATTACTTCGTGCGTCACGTGCGGGGGCAGCCAGATCGCGCGCGACGGCGGCACCATCCACGTCGTGCCCGTCGTCGCGACGCGCAGCACGCCGCGCGACGCATAGGCGACCTGCGCCCACGCATGCGTATGGCGCGCGATGTGCGAGCCGGCCGGCATCGGCCGCGCGCGCACGCGGATCGGATGCGTGTCGTTCGGCGCGAACTCCGGCGGTATATCGGCGAAACGCACGCGGCTCGACAGGTCGGAGTCGGCGGACGAGGTCATGGCAAGGTCGGTCGGATAACGGTGCGAAGGGGCGGCGAAGTGTGTCACTGCCTGTCGCCGTCGTGGGCTTGAGCCATTTTAGAGCGTGCCCCGTTGGTGTTGCCAACGGGTCTGCGTTGCATAATGGGCTGATTCCCGAGCCACCAACACCACCTCAGACCAGGGAGACTCGACAACGATGCAGACCGTCTTTGTCTACGGCACGCTGCGTGCCGGTGAAGCGAATGACATCAGAGAAGCCGCCGCGCGCAACGACCTTCCGGCGCCGAGCCTGCTCGGCAGCACCACCGTGCGCGGTCATCTGTTCGATTTTGGCGACTATCCCGGCCTCGTCGCCGACGAGGCTGGCATCGACGTGCGCGGCGAGGTCTATGAAATCGACGATGCGCTCGTTGCGGTGCTCGACGAAATCGAGGCCGTGTATCCGGGCGTCGAGGATCGTTTTCTGGCGCGCGAGGTGATGGTCAAAGTGGATGACAACGTCGTGAACTGCCGCTTCTATCCGGTCGCACCGAACGCGGTCAAAGGGCTGCCCGAAATCCGCTCGGGAGATTGGATCGAACATCGGCGCACGCGCTGACCGGGCACACGCAAACAAACGGCGCGCGAGGCCGTCCCCGGCGCGCCGTCATTGAGCTTGACTCGATGCGATCATGTGGCTCGATCGCGCCTGACGCGCTCGCACCTCATGATCAGCACCATCAAATTTCTTCGTAAAGCGGCAGCGTCAGAAACTCGGTGAACTGCTCCGCGGTCGACATCTGCTCGAAGATCTGAGCGGCACGCTCATACGGCTTTGTATCGCCGCCAACCGTCTGTTTGACCTTGTGCAGTTCCTGCACCGCGAGCTCGCGCACCAGTTCGACCGTCACCTTGCGGCCGTCGTCGAGTTTGCCCTTCGGCGAGCGGATCCATTGCCAGACCTGCGAGCGCGAAATCTCGGCCGTGGCGGCATCTTCCATCAGGTTGTGAATCGGCACGCAGCCATTGCCGGCGAGCCACGAACCGAGGTAGTGAATGCCGACGTTGATGTTGTTGCGCAGACCCGCTTCCGTGATCGGCGTTTCCGGGCGGAAGTCGAGCAGATCGGTCGCGGTGACGAGCACGTCGTCGCGCTGCTTGCCGATCTGATTTGGCCTGTCGCCCAGCACCTTGACGAACTCTTCCATCGCGAGCGGCACGAGGCCCGGATGGGCGACCCACCCGCCGTCGTAGCCGTCGCGCGCGTCGCGCGCCTTGTCCGCACGCACGCCGGCCATCGCCTTGTCGTTCGCCGCCGGATCGTTCTTGATCGGAATCAGCGCGCTCATGCCGCCGATCGCCGGCGCGTTGCGGCGATGGCAGGTCTTCAGCAGCAGCAACGCGTACGCGCGCATGAACGGCGAGGTCATCGTGATCTGAGAGCGGTCGGCGAGGCAGAAGTCCCGGTCGCTCTTGAACTTCTTGATCGCCGAGAAGATGTAGTCCCAGCGACCGGCGTTCAGGCCCGAGCTATGTTCGCGCAGCTCGTACAGGATCTCGTCCATTTCGAATGCGGCGACGATCGTCTCGATCAGCACCGTCGCGCGAATCGTGCCGCGCGGAACGCCGAGCGCTTCCTGCGCGGCGACGAAGATGTCGTTCCACAGACGAGCCTCGAGATGGCTCTCCATCTTCGGCAGATAGAAGTACGGGCCCGAACCGCGCGCGATCAGTTCCTTCGCGTTGTGCGCCATGTACAGCGCGAAATCGACGATGCCTCCCGACACGCGCTTGCCGTCGACTTTCACGTGCTTCTCGTCGAGGTGCCAGCCGCGCGGACGCACGATCAGCGTGGCTGTCTTGTCGTTGAGCCGGTACGACTTGCCATTCTGTTCGAGCGAGATCGTGCGGCGCACCGCGTCCTTCAGATTGATATGCCCGGTGATCTGGTTGTCCCAGCTCGGCGCATTCGAATCCTCGAAGTCCGTCATGTAGGAGTCCGCGCCCGAATTGAGCGCGTTGATGATCATCTTGCGCTCGACGGGACCGGTGATCTCGACGCGCCGGCATTGCAGGTCCTGCGGCAGCGGTGCGATTTTCCAATCGCCTTCGCGCACGCTCTTCGTGGCGGCGAGGAAGCCGGGCCGCTCGCCGGCGTCGAGCCGTTTCGTGCGTTCGACGCGGGCTTGCAGCAACTGCTGGCGGCGCGGCTCGAACGTGCGATGCAACGCCGCGACGAGTTCCAGCGCGTCGCGCGTGAGGATCGCTTCAAAGCCGGGCTTGATCTCGCCGGTGATTTCCATGCCCTGCGGCAGCGACAGCGAATGAGCCATGTTTTCTCCTTGGTCGGTCAGATTGAGAAATGCGAAGGTTGAAAAAGGGTGAGTGGGTTGCCGGAGACGAGGGCCGCCGTCATACGCGCGGGCGGGCGCGCTTGCGACTGCCGCTGCCACGAGTTTCCGTGCGACGGCCGCCGGTCGCTTGAGACGCCGCCGCGAGCGTCTGCACAAAGCCCAGCAGATCGTTCATGCCGCCGCCGGTGCCATGCGGCGTCACGCCGAGTTCCTCGACGGGCAGGTTCTGCCGGTTCAGCCAGAAGGTCGTGAAGCCGAACCATGTCGCCCCCGCCACATCCCAGCCGTTCGACGACACGAACACGATTTCGCGGGCGGACACGCCGAACGCGTCGGGGCCGAGCGCATACGCGGCGGGTGAGGGTTTGTACGCGCGTACCGCGTCGACTGACAGCACGTGATCGAAGAGGGCGTTCATGCCGGCGCTCCTGAGCGCGATGTCGAGCATCTGCGGATTGCCGTTCGACAGAATCGCAAGCCCCATGCGCGGCGCGGCGGTGGACTCGCGCAATGCGCGCAGCACGGGCACCGCATCGGGAAACGCGGACAGGCACGCATATTCGTCCATCAGACGTTTTTCGGCCGCGCGGCCGAGCGTGAGCTGCAGCCTTTTTGCGGCGAAGCGCAGTGCGTCGAGCGTGATGTCCCAGAACGGGCGGTAGTGCTCGCCGGGCAGGTCGGTGCGTGCGGCGAGCGTGCGCAGTTGCGTGTATTCGATCTGCTTCTGGCGCCACAGCTGCGACAGCGCGTCGCCGTGGCCGGGGAACAGTTGTTCCGCGGCGGCGATCACCGAATGCACGTCGAACAACGTGCCGTAGGCGTCGAAAATGACTGCTCGCGGGGAAGGTGCTGTTGTGGCCGACATTGCCATGCGCTCCTGTCAGAGGTCGGGGCTCATTGTATTGGTGACCTTAGTTGCTAAAAAATAGGCTAGAGATCACTTGATCTTTTACTTTCATATCCCTAATCTCACGCGCGACCCTCACTTTTGCGCGTCGCCAAGGCGCGTCTCGTCCATGGACCGTTTCAAGCAGATCGAGACCTTCGCCACCGTCGCGGCCAAGGGAAGCCTGTCCGCCGCGGCGCTCGCCGAGGGTGTCGCGCCCGCGATCATTGGCCGGCGCATCGACGCGCTCGAAGAGCGCCTCGGCGCCAAGCTGCTCGTGCGCACGACGCGCAAGATCACGCTGACCTTCGAAGGTTCGGCGTTTCTCGAAGACTGCCAGCGCATCCTTCACGACATGCAGAACGCCGAGGCGAGCGTATCGGCCGGCGGCGTGAAGGCAAGCGGCCATCTGCAGCTGTCGGCGCCGGCCGGCTTCGGGCGCCGGCATGTGGCGCCGCTGGTGCCGGCCTTCACGGTCGCGCATCCGGACGTATCGATTACGCTCGATCTGTCCGATCGCCTCGTCGACCTCGTCAACGAAGGATTCGATTGCGCGGTGCGGCTCGGCGAGTTGCCCGATTCGTCGCTGGTGTCGCTCAAGCTCGCCGAAAACCGGCGCGTATGCGTCGCGTCGCCCGCGTATCTGAGCCGGCGCGGCGCGCCGCACAGCCTCGCCGATCTCGCGCGCCACAACTGCCTCGCGCTCGGCGCGAGCGCCAATCAGCAGCGCGGCTGGATGTTCCAGCAGGACGGCAAGGTGGTGTCGATCAAGGTGTCCGGAACGATGGAGTGCTCCGACGGCGCGGTGCTGCACGAATGGTGTCTTGCCGGGCACGGACTCGCGTGGCGCTCGTGGTGGGAGGTCGGCGCGGAGATCGCCGCGGGCCGTCTCGTCAGCGTGCTCGACGAGTTTGCCGCGCCGCCGATCGGCATTCACGCAGTGTTCCCGCAGCGCCGTCATTTGCCGCTGCGGGTGCGGCTGTTTCTGGACTTTCTCAAGCATACCTACGGCGAACCCGGTTACTGGGACTGAGGCGCCTATCTCCAGGCAGGCGCGAAGCTGATCTCTACCCCCATCCGCACGCACTACAATCGTTTCGAGCGGCCTGCACCCCGCGCTTTGTTGGACGCTGACGCCGCGCCGCGCGCAGCCGGCGACGGAGGGCATGATGTTCAGGCACATTCTGGTTCCGACCGATGGTTCAGACCTGTCACGCAAGGCGATAGCGGGCGCGATCGGCCTCGCACAGGCCGTCGGCGCGCGTGTCACCGCGTACGCGTGTCTGCCGCAATATCCGTACTCGCCGTTCTCCGACGTCGCGGTCGAACCGCCCGGCGAGTTCCTGCAACGCAGCGAGCGCGAAGCGCGCGTGCATCTGCGCGAAGTCGAGCATGCGGCGCACCGCGTGGGCGTCAGTGTCGAGAGCCGCACGAGCGTCCATCCGGCGCCGTATCTCGGCATCATCGAAGCGGCCGAGCAGGGCGGCTGCGACGTGATCTTCATGGCATCACATGGGCGGCGCGGGCTCGGCAGCCTGCTGATCGGCAGTGAAACGCAGCGTGTGCTCACCCATACGAAGATTCCCGTGATCGTTTATCGCTGAAACGGCGCGCTGACGGTTGCGTGTCGGCGCACCGCGCTTTCGAAAAAAAGCGCGCCGGCGGTGAGACCGGCGCGTTCAGGTTCGCCTCACGCATGCCGCGTGCTGGCTTCTCTCAGACTGTCCGGCCGTCGGCATTCGCGGTGACGCTCCTGCCAGTCCGGGACGGCGCGGCCCTCCCTGTGCCGGCGGCACTCTGCGGTGCCGCTCGACGTTTGCCGATCGTTCCTGCGTTCAGGCCAAGGGACTGCACAACCCGACCGGCTGATCTCAGGCGACCTTCTTGTCGAAGAACTGCTCGTTTTCCGTCGAACCGTGCAGGGCGGTCGTCGATGCTTCCCGCTCGACCGTCTGCGTCACGGCGTCGAAGTAGCCGGTGCCGACTTCGCGCTGGTGCTTGACCGCGGTGAAGCCCTTTTCGGCCGCCGCGAACTCCGCCTGCTGCATCTCGACGAACGCGGTCATCTGGTTGCGCGCATAGCCATACGCGAGGTTGAACATCGAGTAGTTCAACGCGTGGAAGCCGGCCAGCGTGATGAACTGGAATTTGTAGCCCATCGCGCCGAGTTCGCGCTGGAACTTGGCGATGGTCGCGTCGTCGAGGTTCTTCTTCCAGTTGAACGACGGCGAGCAGTTGTACGCCAGCAATTGGTCCGGGTACTCCTTGTGGATCGCGTCGGCGAATTTCTTCGCGAACTCGAGGTCCGGCTTGCCGGTTTCACACCAGATCATGTCGGCGTACGGGGCATACGCGAGACCGCGCGAGATCGCCTGCTCGAGGCCCGGCTTCGTGCGGTAGAAGCCTTCCACGGTGCGCTCGCCGGTCAGGAACGGACGATCGTTGTCGTCGATGTCCGACGTGACGAGGTCGGCGGCTTCCGCGTCGGTGCGGGCGAGCAGCACGGTCGGCACGCCCGAGACGTCGGCGGCCAGACGCGCGGCGGTCAGCTTCGCGACGGCTTCGCGGGTCGGCACGAGCACCTTGCCGCCCATATGGCCGCACTTCTTGACCGATGCCAGCTGATCTTCGAAGTGCACGCCCGAGGCGCCCGCTTCGATCATCGCCTTCATCAGTTCGAACGCATTGAGCACGCCGCCAAAGCCGGCTTCCGCATCGGCCACGATCGGCGCGAAGTAGTCGACATAGCCTTCATCGCCAGGATTCTTGCCTTCCGACCACTGGATCTGATCGGCGCGCGTCAGCGTGTTGTTGATGCGCTTGACGACGAGCGGCACCGAATTAGCCGGATACAGCGACTGGTCCGGGTACATTTCGCCGGCGACGTTCGCATCGCCGGCCACCTGCCAGCCCGACAGATAGATTGCCTTGAGGCCTGCCTTCACCTGCTGCATCGCCTGGTTGCCGGTCAGCGCGCCGAGCGAGTTGACGAACGGCTCGTTGTTCACGGCGGCCCACAGCTTTTCCGCGCCGCGCTTTGCGAGCGTGTGCTCGGGCTGCACCGAGCCGCGCAGACGCACCACGTCTTCAGCCGAGTAGGTGCGCTTGACGCCCTTCCAACGCGGGTCCGTTTCCCATTGCTGCTTCAGTTGCTGCACTTGCTGTTCGCGGGTCATGGTCATGATGTGCTCCTTCGATGCCAGTTATGGAGGATGGGTGACTCTTTCTTCTCGAAGCGCAGCGCCCGAAGAGGCGTTCTGTTTCGTGAAGTCTTATATAAGAGTCTAGGCAAATCGATGAGGTCGCAATAGACGCCGCCAAGCGTTTTTCCAATATTTGTTTTTCAATTAAATCAATAGGTTGAATCCGACATGTCGTGATGTGAAACGATATTTTCCCTGTTGCAACACGTCTTCTTGTGCTTTGCAGCATGATTTTTTACGACGCAAAAAATTTTTCCACATCGTGAAATTGAGGGCTGGCAACCAACGGGCGAAAAAAAACCGGTGCCTGAGCACCGGTTTTCATTTCCTGTCGACTGCCGGACGGCGTGAAGCCGTCCGAGGCTGTCAGGCTGCTGCGCGCGATCAGCTGCCGCGGCGTGCCGAACGCGGACCGTCGTTGCGGCGCGCGCCGTAGCCCTCACGCGAGGCGTAACCGTCGCGCGAACCGCCGCCGAAGCCTTCACGTGAACCATACCCGTCACGCGAACCGCCGGCCGACTTGTTGCCCCAGCCGCCGCCGTTGCCATTGCCGTTGCCGTTGCCGTTGCCGTTGCCGTTGCCATTGCGCGAGCCGCCGAAGCCGCCCGGCTTGCCCGAACCGCTGCCAAAGCGGCGACCGTTACCGCCCGGACGGCCGCGGCCGCCGAAGCCGGGACGGCCATTGCCCGAAGGTGGCGCCTTGCGCGGCTCGAACCCTTCGACGACGTTGACCGGCAGCGGCGTGCGCACGAAGCGCTCGATGCGCTTGAGCGCGCCCTGTTCGGCGTGATGCACGAGGCTCACCGCAACACCCGAGCGGCCCGCGCGGCCGGTACGGCCGATACGGTGCACGTAGTCTTCGGCGAACTTCGGCAGATCGTAGTTGAACACGTGCGTGATGCCGGGGATGTCGATTCCGCGAGCGGCGACGTCGGTCGCGACCAGCACGCGTACGCGACGCTCGCGCAGCGCGCGGATCGTGCGGTTACGCGCACCTTGCGGCAGGTCGCCATGCAGCGCGGCCGATTCGAAACCAGCGTCGGCCAGACGGCCGGCCAGCTGGTCGGCGTCCATCTTCGTTGCCGTGAAGACGATAGCCTGGTCGAGGCCGGCGTCACGCAGCAGATGGTCGAGCAGACGGTCCTTGTGGTCGCGGTCGTCGACGTAGTGGACCGTTTGCGCGATATTGGTGCGCTGCTCCATGCGCTGCACGATCTCGATGCGCTCGGGGTCCTTCAGCAGACGGCCGGTCAGCGAGCCGATCTTGCCGTCGAGCGTGGCCGAGAACAGCATGGTCTGACGCGAGGCTGGCGTTTCCGCGACGATCGTGTCGATGTCGTCGATGAAGCCCATGTCGAGCATGCGGTCGGCTTCGTCGAGCACCAGGATCTGCAGTTGGGACAGGTCGATGCGGCCGCGCTCGAGGTGGTCGATCAGACGGCCCGGCGTCGCGACGAGGATTTCAGGGTTCTTGGCGAGCAGCATCAGCTGCTGGCCATAAGCGACGCCGCCGAGAATGCTGACGGTGCGCAGGCGCTTCAGGTGCTTGCCGTACGTTGCGGCGGCGGTCGTGACCTGCATCGCGAGTTCGCGGGTCGGGGTCAGCACCAGCATGGTCGGACGCGCGACCGGCTGCGGCCGGCGGCCGCGGCCACCGTCGGCCGGGCGCGGTTCGCGCGGCTGGCCTGCCTGGGCCTTTTGCAGCTGCGCGAAGCGCTCGATGGCGGGCAGCATGAACGCGGCGGTCTTGCCCGAGCCGGTCGGGCTCGAAACCAGCAGATCGCGGCCGGCGATACCGGCCGGCACCGCGCGTTGCTGCACCGGCGTCGGGTGCTCGTAGCCGGCGGCGGTCAGCGCGGAGACGACTTCCGCGGACAGACCGAGCGACGCGAAGGTCGGCTTGGCGTCAGCTTGCGCGGCGGCTCCGGGAGCGGCGGGCGTAAGACCGAGTGCTTCGTCGGCGATGGCGTTCAACGGGCTGCTGGGGGTGTTGCTCAAAGTCATGAGAATCCTTGAATACGATCCTGGGAGGTTCATTGGATGAAAACGTCAACGCCAATCGGCATACCCAAGTCGTCGGATTCAGCGAGCAAAAAAGCAGCGAGCAAATCGAAAAACGGGGGCAACTCGCGACAATGAAGGCGAGTTTTTCGTTAGAAGCTGTATCGGATGCGACATGCCAACATGGCGGGTCGCCAGCCTGGGACTTGAGCCCGTAGGGGGCTAGGCAGAAGGGGACAGGTTCTAAACTGGATTGGAGCAAACGCTATGGCACGCTGCGCCGCGAGGACCGCTGGAAAAACGGGCAAAGCAGTGAAGCGCAGGCGGCATTATAGCGGGGTTTGTTGCACTGCGCCACTATTCGGACAATTCCGATGAAAAAAGTGCGGGATGAAGCGGGGCGGCCAAAGCGGCGGCCCGGAACCTCGACGTCGAAGCCGCCGGGAGACCGTCACAGCGTTGCCGGACGGTCAAGTCCGCAGATGATCGCGCGTCGGAATGTCAGGCCGCGGCGCCGCTCTTCAGCGATTCGACGAGCTCGACGTATTGTTGCTTCGCAGCGTCCTGCGCCGTGCCCTTCAGCGCGGCCCACGCATCGTACTTGTATTTGCCGACGATGTCGGTGAAGCCTGGCTTGTCGCCGTGCACGTCGCCCTCGCTCGCCTGCTTGAAGAGCGCATACAGACGCAGCAGCGTCAGGTTGCCGGGACGCTCGGGCAATTGCTTGACGTCTTCCTGGGCTTGCGCGAACTGGGAGTTGATGTCGGTCATGGTCGTTTGGCCCGCGTCGCGGGAAAGATGAGATCGGCCGAAAATCATAACAATTGACTGCCGTCGTGGGACCGAGGGCTCATTCCAAACGGTGGCGGCCGCGAAGCCGGGCCGCGCATCCTCGCAGACGACCCGCAGACCACGCGCAAACCACCATTCACGCGCGGCGCGCCGATTACAATACGGTCCATGACTCAAACAGTGCTCCTTGCCCTCGATACATCGACCGAATTCTGTTCGGCGGCGCTCGTGTCCGCGTCCGCCGATGCCGTCGGTCAGTCCGCCGCCGAAGCCCGCGTCTGGGTCCGTCACGAACAGACCGGCGCGGTGTCCAGCACACGCCTGCTGCCGGCAATCCGCGAACTGTTCGACGAAGCTCGCCTCGCGCTCGCGGACTGCGACGCGATTGCGTTCGGCGCCGGACCGGGGTCCTTCACCGGCCTGCGCACGGCGACTGGCGTTGCCCAAGGCCTCGCGTTCGGCCTGAACCTGCCGGTCGTGCCGATCGGCACGCTGCTCGTGTGCGCCGAGAGCGCCCGCCTGCGCGATCCGTCGACGACGCGCGTGCTCGCCGCACTCGACGCGCGCATGGACGAAATCTACTGGGCCGACTACGCGTGGGACGACGCGCAACGCGAATGGCGCACGGTGCGCCCGGCGTCGCTCGATGCGCCCGGGCGGCTGGTGCTGCCCGACGTGCCGTTCACCCTCGCCGGCAACGCGGCTGCCGCGTTCGGCGAGCGCTTGCCGGCGGTCGCGGCCGCGCGCAGCGTCGATGGCGAAGCGCTACCGCATGCGCTGCCGCTCGCGTATGCGGCGCTGCGCGCGTTTCACGCGGGCCGCACGGTGCGCGCCGACCAGGCCGCACCCGAGTACGTGCGCGACAAGGTCGCGCAGACGACCGCCGAGCGCATGGCCGACAAAGCGGCGAGATCGGTCAACGCGGCCAAAGCGGACCACGCCGCCGAGCAGTCCGCGCCGCGCACGTCCGACGGCGCGTCCGGCCGACGTTCCGCCGACGAGGCGCGTCGATGAGCGGCGTGCTGCTCACGGACCGCTACATGTCGCCGATGACCGAAAGCGACCTGGACGAAGTCGCCGCGATCGAGAAGCTGGCGTATGAGTTTCCGTGGAGCCGCGGCAATTTCGGCGACTCGTTGCGCAACGGCTATTTCGGCGTCTGTCTGCGTCACGTGACGGGGACGCTGATCGGCTACTGCGTGCTGATGCCGGTCGTCGATGAAATGCATCTGCTCAATCTGTGCGTCACGCCGCAAGCGCAAGGCGCCGGCGCCGGCCTTGCCCTGCTGCGTGAGGCGGTGCGCATCACGCGCGCGGAAAAGCTCGAGGGGTTGCTGCTCGAAGTGCGGCCGTCGAATCACCGGGCGATCCGGTTGTACGAGCGCTTCGGCTTCGCGTCGATCGGCCGGCGCAAAAATTATTATCCGGCGCGGCATCGCAGCCGGGAAGACGCGATCGTGATGCGTCTATCGTTTGCCACGGAGGGCGCAGATGGCGCTGCATGAATCGGTGCTCGAAGAATTCGGACTCGCGCCGATGTGGGTGCGTCGCGCAGTGGCGACGCAAGCGGACGAGCCGTTGCAATCCATGCGGGAAGACGCTCGCGACGAGCGTCGCGCGGAGCCTGAGCCTCCGCCCTCGCACGAACCGACGCGTGCATCCGCCGACGTACCGGCGCCGCCAACTTTCGACGCCGCGCCCGACGACGACTTCGCGTGGTTCGACGATAGAGACGCGCCGGCCCCCGAACCCGTCGAAGCGCGCCGCGACCCGCCTGCGCTGCCGGCCATCCACACGCTCGACTGGGACGCGCTCGCCGAGCGCGTCGCCGGATGCGAAGCGTGCCGGCTGTGCGAGAAGCGCACGAACACGGTGTTCGGCGTCGGTGATCGCGGGGCCGACTGGATGCTGATCGGCGAAGCACCCGGCGAGAACGAGGACCGTCAGGGCGAGCCGTTCGTCGGCCAGGCTGGCAAGCTGCTCGACAACATGCTGCGCTCGCTCGCGCTTGCGCGCGGCACCAACGTGTATATCGCGAACGTGATCAAGTGCCGCCCTCCCGGCAACCGCAATCCGCAGCCGGACGAACTCGCGCGTTGCGAGCCGTATCTGAAGCGTCAGGTGTCGCTGGTGAAGCCGAAGCTGATCGTCGCGCTCGGCCGTTTCGCCGCGCAGAGCCTGCTCAAGACCGAGGCGAGCATTTCGTCGCTGCGCGGCCGCGTGCATGCGTACGAGGGCGTGCCGGTGATCGTCACCTATCACCCGGCCTATCTGCTGCGCAGCCTGCCCGACAAGGCCAAGGCGTGGGCGGACCTGTGCCTCGCCCGCGAGACGTGGCTTGCGAACGGCGGCGCGCCGTCGAAAGAATCAAAGTGACGATGTCCGACGGACCGGCGGCGAGGATGCCCGCAGCGTCTGTCAGCCGCGCCGCGTTTTTCGATGCGTTACTGTGGGGGCGCGGCGATCTGTCGGCCGATGCGCTGCTCGATCCCGCCGTCCGCGATCTCGCATGGCTGTTGCTCAGTCCCGATCTGTTGCGCCCCCAGCCGCCGACAGGCGCGCTCGCCGACCCCTTCGGCACACCTCACGACTTGCAGGCCACGGTCGCCTGGCTGCGTGTGATCGACGCGGCCCCAGAGGCGCTGCATCGCGATCTCGCGGCAACGCGCGTCACACGACTAGGCCGATACGCCGAACGCCTGCTTGGTTTTTTCCTGCAGCATGGACCGGCGGCGCAATTGATTGCAGCCGGTGTGCCATTGCGGCATGCCGGCCTCACGCTCGGCGAATGCGATTTTCTCGTGCGCACGCGCCAAGGTTCGCGACTGCATTGGGAACTCGCGGTGAAGTGCTATCTGCATGCGGGCGATACGCATGGGGGCGACGCGCTTGGCGCAGAGACGGCGCGTCTCGCCGATTACGTCGGTCCCAATCTGAAGGATCGCTTCGATCTGAAGCTCGCGCATCTGCTCCATCATCAGTTGCCGCTGAGCGCGCACGCGGAATTTGCATCGACGGGCTACGCGGGTGCGTGGACGCCGCAGATGTTCGTCAAAGGCTGGCTGTTTTACCGGCATGGCGATGAGCCCCTCGATCGCGCCGAACTCGACCCCGCGCATGGTCGCGGCTGGTGGGTCACGCGTCGCGACTGGCCGGCTTTTGCAGCGGCGCATGCGAAGAGGTGGCGGGCGTTGCCGCGGCTCGAATGGCTCGCGCCGCGATATCAGGCGCAAGCGGGCGCGGACGATGCGGGCTGCGTAGACGCAAGCACGCTCGCAGCGCAGACATCACTTCAACACGGCCCGACGATGGTCGCCGCATTCGTCGACGACAACTCGGGCCATCTGCTCGAACGCTCGCGCGGCTTTATCGTGCCCGACGACTGGCCCGATCACGCGCGGCGTTACGCAAAGCAATAATGTCGCCAGAAGCGGCGACGGTTCGGACCGAGACGCTGCTCACCACCACCGATGAAAGTGATGCACCGGCCCCACGCCGTGGCCGACCTCGAGCCGCTCGCTCGCCTGCAACGCGCCCGTCAGATAAATCTTCGCATCGGCTACGGCGCCAGCCAGATCGTCTCGTTGTGGAATCAGCGCCGCAATCGCCGACGACAGCGTGCAGCCCGTTCCATGCGTGTTCTTCACCGGTACCCGCGGACCACCGAGGCGCAGCGTGCCGCTCTCCTGTACGAGCCAGTCGGGGCTATCGGCCGCGGCCAGATGTCCGCCCTTCATCAGCACCGCGCGCGCGCCGAGCGCGCGCAGCGCTTCGCCTTGCTCGACCATGCCGGCTTCATCGCCGGCGGGCTGCGTGCCGAGCAACGCCGCCGCTTCCGGCAGATTCGGCGTCAGCAGATCGGCGAGCGGCAGCAGTTCGTCGCGTACCACTGCGACCGCATCGGGCAGCAATAGCGCGTGATTGCTCTTCGAGATCATCACCGTGTCGAGCACGATGTGCTTCGGCCGGTGGCGCCGCAACGCGTCGGCGACCGCGCGCGCGATCGGCGCATTCGCGAGCATGCCGATCTTCACCGCGTCGATGCGGATGTCGTCGAACACCGCGTCGAGTTGAGCGGTGACGAAGCGCGGGTCCGGTGCGTGAATCGCGGTGACGCCGCGCGTGTTCTGCGCGGTCAGTGCGGTGATGACACTCGCGCCATAGGCGCCGAGCGCGGAGAAGGCCTTCAGATCGGCCTGGATGCCGGCGCCGCCGCCGGAATCGGAACCGGCGATCGTCAGCACGTTGGGAATCGGTCGAGTCATGGTCAAGCGAGGAAGAAGGAGGGCGCGCCGCGGTGTGGCGCGGCCGGTCCGGTGCGGCTCGTCAGTGCTTCGCTTCGCCGATCAGCGCGACCGAGTCGAACGCGCGCTGGTTCGCCTGATGGCGCCGCATCACGAGCCACATCATCACGCACACGAAGGTGCCGAATAGCACGATCACCACGGTGACCGGCACGTCGAGCCACACGAGCACCGCGTACAGGCACAGCATCACGAGCACGGACAGATTCTCGTTGAAATTCTGCACGGCGATCGAATGGCCCGCCGACAGCAGCACATGCCCGCGATGCTGCAGCAGCGCATTCATCGGCACGACGAAAAAGCCCGACAGCCCGCCCACGAACATCAGGAAGATATACGCGAAGATCAGATAGGCCGGCACGTGCATGCGGCCGAAATAGACGCCCCAGTGCGGAGGAAACAGATCGCGCGTGTAGAACGCCATCAGCATCACGGAGAGGCCCATCATGATGCCGACCGGCAATACGGACAGGGACTTCTTCAACGGCACGCGCGAGGCGGCCAGAATCGCGCCGCCCGCGACGCCGACCGCGACCACCGCCTGCAGGATCGCCGCCTCGGACAGCGACATGTTCAGGGACACTTCGGCCCACTTCAGCACGATGAATTGCAGCGTCGCGCCCGCGCCCCAGAACAGCGTCGTCACGGCGAGCGAAATCTGTCCGAGCTTGTCGCGCCACAGCACGAGGAAGCAGTCGGCGAAATCGGTGATCAGGCGGATCGGCCCGTGCTCCTGTCGCGGGTAGCGCGCGCCGGTATCGGGAATGCGCAGATTGAACAGCGCGGCGACCACGTAAATGCCCATGATCACGAGCATCGCGGCTTCCGCGGGCGTGTTCACGGTGGGGACATGCCATCTCAGAATCGGCGCGGCGATATGCGGGCTGATTAACGCGCCGCCGAGCACCGTGCCGAGAATGATCGAGCCGACGGTGGTGCCTTCGATCCATCCGTTCGCGGCGACGAGCCGGTCAGGTGGCAATAGTTCGGTGAGAATGCCGTATTTGGCGGGCGAGTACGCCGCCGCGCCGAAGCCGACGATGCCGTACGCTATCAGCGGATGCGCGCCGCTGAGCATCGTCAGGCAACCGACCACCTTGATCGTGTTGGTGATGAACATCACGTGTCCCTTCGGGCGCGAGTCGGCGAAGGCACCGACGAAGGCCGCAAGAACGACGTACGACAGCACAAAAAACAGCTTGAGCAGCGGCGTCATCCAGTTCGGAGCGTGAAGATCTTTCAGCAGTGCGATAGCGGCGATCAGAAGCGCATTGTCGGCCAGCGACGAAAAAAACTGCGCGGCCATGATGGTGTAAAAACCTTTTTTCATCTGATGCGATGCTGTCCTCGCTGCGGTCTGTCCGCCCCGGCCGTTTGCAATGCGTCCGGGCTTATGCCGATCGAAATGGGTTGTGCGCACGGCTTTATATCATGAAAATAGGTGGATTCAGACTAGCAGAATCCTTGATCGCACCGCCCAGCGGGCCGCCGAGCGCTGAAAACGCCGTGTAAGCCGCTGATTCGCAAGTGTCTTTACGAAAAAATCTCATGCCGCGCCCCCTTTCCGCCACGATTCATACCGCCGCACTCGCCAACAACCTTGCTGTCGCGAGGCGCTATGCGCCGAAATCGAAGATCTGGGCCGTTGTCAAGGCCAATGCATATGGGCATGGCCTCGCGCGTGTGTTCCCGGGTTTGCGCGCTACCGACGGCTTTGGATTGCTGGACCTCGAAGAAGCGGTGAAGTTGCGTGAATTGGGCTGGGCAGGCCCGATTCTTTTGCTGGAAGGCTTTTTTCGTCCGACCGATATCGACGTGATCGACCGCTACAGTTTGACCACGGCGCTGCATTCGGACGAGCAACTGCGCATGCTCGAAATGGCGCGTCTGTCGAAACCGGTCAACATCCAGTTGAAGATGAACACCGGCATGAACCGGCTCGGCTACACGGTCGAAAAATTCCGCGCGGCGTGGGAGCGCGCCCGCGCCTGCCAGGGCGTCGGCCAGATCACGCTGATGACGCATTTCTCCGATGCCGATGGCGAACGCGGCATCGCGCATCAGTTGGACGCGTTCGAACGCGGCGCGCAGGGCATCGCCGGTGCGCGCAGTCTGTCGAATTCGGCCGCGACGCTGTGGCATCCGGAAGCGCATTTCGACTGGGTGCGTCCGGGCATCATGCTGTATGGCGCGTCGCCTTCCGGCGTGACGGCCGCGATCGAGGGCACGGGCCTGCAACCCGCGATGACACTCGCATCGGAACTGATCGCCGTGCAAACGCTCAGCGAAGGCAGCACGGTGGGCTACGGTTCGATGTTCACCGCGCGCGGGCCGATGCGCATCGGCGTGGTTGCATGCGGTTACGCGGACGGCTATCCGCGTGTCGCGCCGGAAGGCACGCCGGTGATCGTCGATGGCGTGCGCACGCGGATCGTGGGCCGCGTGTCGATGGACATGCTGACTGTCGACCTGACGCCGGTGCCGACCGCCAACATAGGCTCGCGCGTCGAATTGTGGGGCGCCGGGCTGCCCATCGACGACGTCGCGCAGATCTGCGGCACGATCGGCTACGAGCTGATGTGCGCGGTCGCGCCGCGTGTGCCGGTCCGTGCGGAGTAACGCGTGGCGAAACTGAAGACGTTGTACATCTGCGGCGAATGCGGCGGACAGTCGCCGAAGTGGTCCGGTCAATGCCCGTCCTGTCAGGCGTGGAACACGCTGGTCGAATCGGTCGCCGAGACGCCGTCCACGCACCGCTTCCAGTCGCTCGCGAAGAGTACGCCAGTGCGGCGCCTCGCCGACATCGAAGCATCGGACGTGCCGCGCTTTTCCACCGGCGTCAGCGAATTCGATCGCGTGCTCGGCGGTGGTCTCGTGCCGGGCGGCGTGGTGCTGATCGGCGGCGATCCGGGCATCGGTAAATCGACGCTGCTGCTGCAGTCGCTCGCGGAAATCGCCGCGCACAAGCGCGCTCTCTATATCAGCGGGGAAGAATCGGGCGCGCAGATCGCGTTGCGCGCGCAACGGCTGGCGCTGCTCGAACCTGGCTCGAAGGCGAGCGAGCTGCAATTGCTCGCGGAAATCCAGCTCGAAAAAATCCAGGCGACGATCGCCGAGCAACGGCCCGAGGTCGCCGTGATCGATTCGATCCAGACCGTTTATTCGGATGCTTTGACATCCGCACCGGGCTCGGTCGCGCAAGTGCGCGAGTGCGCGGCGCAACTCACGCGCATCGCCAAGCAGTCGGGCACGACGATCATCATGGTCGGCCACGTGACGAAAGAGGGCGCGCTCGCGGGCCCGCGCGTACTCGAACATATCGTCGATACGGTGCTGTATTTCGAGGGCGATACGCACTCGTCGTATCGACTCGTGCGCGCGATCAAGAACCGCTTCGGCGCGGTCAACGAACTGGGCGTGTTCGCGATGACCGAGCGCGGCCTGCGCGGCGTCGCGAATCCGTCGGCGTTGTTCCTGTCGCAGCACGAGCAGTCGGTGCCGGGCTCCTGCGTGCTCGTCACGCAGGAGGGCACGCGGCCACTGCTCGTCGAAGTGCAGGCGCTCGTCGATGCGGCCAATGCGCCGAATCCGCGGCGTCTCGCGGTCGGCCTCGAACAGAACCGGCTCGCGATGCTGCTCGCGGTGTTGCATCGGCATGCGGGCATCGCCTGTTTCGACCAGGACGTGTTCCTGAACGCGGTGGGCGGCGTGAAGATCTCCGAGCCCGCAGCCGACCTCTCGGTGCTGCTCGCGATTCATTCGTCGATGCGCAACAAACCGCTCCCTAAGGGCTTGGTGGTGTTCGGCGAAGTGGGGCTCGCCGGCGAGATCCGGCCGTCGCCGCGCGGCCAGGAGCGGCTCAAGGAAGCGGCCAAGCTCGGCTTCTCGGTCGCGGTGATTCCGAAGGCCAACCTACCGAAACAGCCCATCGAAGGCTTACAGGTCGTTGCGGTCGAGCGCATCGAACAGGCCATCGATCGCGTGCGCACGCTCGAATAGACGGGCATCCGGGACGGCTCGCCAGTACTTTGTACGCGCGCGGTTTCGTAATGCCCGGTAAATATCTCCATATTGGCTGTAACCCGGCCGCGATGCCATTTTCCTAAGCTGTAACGAAACGCATCGCTTCTGATGCCCGAAAAAGGATCGCGCTTTGAAACAGTCCAATGAAACCGCAGCCGAGCGTCACATCCAGGTGCGTGGCTACCGGATCTCCGAACCGATTCATCAGCCTTGGGGCGGCGCTTGCCGGATCGTCGAGTGGATCGACACCGCGGGGCAGATCTCGCGTCGGGTGGTGGCCGAAGACGTGACGGCCGCCGAGGTGCGCGCCACGATCAGCCGCCATGTGGAAGGCCGCAAACATCTGCTGTACGACGACGAGAAATCGCCGCGTCAAACGCTGCCGAGGCAGACGGTGACGCGGCGCTGACATAGGCGCGCTCTTCAATGGCCGGGGCCTTGAAGGCTAACGCTCCCATGCCGCCGCTTCGTCGCGTGCGTTAGACCGCCTCGCTGTCGCTGCCGTCGTCTGCTTCGGCGGCGCTCGCGGCCATCGCCGCATACGCATGCGGATTGAACAGCGGATGTTGCGCCGCTTCCGCGGGCGTGAGCACCGGCGAAACGCAGCAATCGAGCGACTCGAGCGATTTCACCCATTCGCCGAGCGGGCGCGTCGCGATCAGATCGGCGAGTTCCTGAACGAGCGCCAAGGCATCGGGACCACCGATTGCCTGGCCCAGGCTCCAGTGACGCGTTGCCCACTCGGGCCGATCAAGCGCCATGCACAACGTTTCCCAGAACTTCAGTTCCAGCGCGCCGACCGCGAGCCAGCGCTCATCGCGCGTGCGATACAGGTTGTAGCAGGGCACGCCGCCGTTCAGCAGACCGTTGCCCGCGGCGGGCGCGTGACCTTCGTTGACGAGCGAGACTTGCGCGACGAAGTTGTGCGCATAGCTCGTGTGCGTCATCGACACATCGACGAAGCGGCCTGCGCCGCCACGCGCGACGTGCCAGAGCGCAGCGAGAATCTGCGTGACCGCGCTCAATGCGCCGCCGAGCAGATCGGCGATCTGGAAGTTCGGCAGAATCGGCGTGCCGTCGCGGCTCGCCAACTGATCGAGCACCCCCGCATAGCCGATGTAGTTCAGATCGTGACCCGCACGATCCGCGAACGGACCGCTCGCGCCATATCCGCTGATCGCGCAGTAGACGAGGCGCGGATTGGCTGCGCTGAGCGTCGCGTAATCGAGGCCGAGCCGCTCCATCACGCCGGGGCGGAAGCTCTCGATCAGCACATCCGCTTCCGCCGCGAGCGCGCGCAGCACGTGGCGTCCCGCATCGGATTTCAGGTCGAGGCGCGTCTCGCGCTTGCCGCGATTGACCATCCGATAGAACGCGCCGGGCCGCCCCGCCACGCGATCGCTCGACGACTGCATCATCGTGCGCGTCGGGTCGCCCGCGCCGGGGGCTTCGATCTTCAGCACCTCGGCGCCGAGCTCGGCGAGGCGCAGCGCGGCCACCGGACCCGGCAGCAGGCGTGTAAGGTCGAGCACGCGCAGTCCCTGCAACGGCGGCGGCACTTCCGCCGGCGTTGCGGTTGCGGATGCTGGGGCCGATGACCCGGACGATGAGTTCGCAAATGACAAAGCCAAGCTCCCGTGGGTGCCGGCGCGGCCCGACTGTTGCTTGCCGCTAGCCGATCTGTTCGAGTTCCTCGTGCGTTTCGAGCCATTCGGCTTCGAGCGTGTCGAGGCGCGCGTTCACGTCTGCCTGACGGCGGATCGCCTCCGTCAGCCTGCTCTTCTGTTCCGGCTCGTAGCTCGCGGGATCGGCAACGAATGCATCCAGCGTCGTCTTCTCCGCGTTGAGCGCGTCCATTTCCTTTTCGATCTTCGCGATGCGGCCTTGCAGCGGCTTCTTCAGATGCGCGAGCTTCTGCCGCGTTTCGGCTTCGAGGCGTCGCTGCTCCTTGCGATTGACGTTGAGCTCGCCGCTTGCCGCGCCGTTGGACGCGGCGTCTGCCGCACCGGAAGCATTGGCCTTCAGCGCTGCGCGCTGCTCGGCCGCATGCTGAAGCAGCCAGTCGCGATAGTCGTCGAGATCGCCGTCGAATTCCTGCAGACGGTGCTTGGCGACCAGCATGAACTGGTCGGTCGTCGCGCGCAGCAGATGGCGGTCGTGCGACACGAGAATCAGCGTGCCTTCGAATTGCGCGAGCGCCATCGTCAGCGCGTGTCGGGTTTCGAGGTCGAGGTGGTTGGTCGGCTCGTCGAGCAGCAGCAGGTTCGGCTTCTGCCAGATGATCAGCGCGAGCGCGAGGCGTGCCTTCTCGCCGCCGGAGAATGGCGCGATCTTCGAGGTCGCCATATCGCCGGAAAAGTTGAAGCTGCCGAGGAAGTCGCGCAGTTCCTGCTCGCGCGTGTCGGGTGCGAGGCGCGCGAGGTGCTGCAACGGCGTGTCGTCGGGGCGCAGTGTTTCGAGCTGATGCTGGGCGAAATAGCCGATGCGCAGACCCTTGCCTTCGCGCACGTGGCCGCTCAACGGTTCGAGCGTGCCCGCGAGCGTCTTGATCAGCGTCGACTTGCCCTGGCCGTTCGCACCGAGCAGCCCGATGCGCTGCGCGTTCTGGATCGAGAGCATCACGCGCTCGACGATCGGAATTTCGGCGCCATCTTCGGCGTGGTAGCCGCAGCGCACGTCTTCCATCACCATCATCGGATTCGGCGCTGAATCGGGCGTGCGGAACTCGAACGTGAACGGCGACGCAACGTGCGCGGGCGCGATCAGCTCCATCTTCTCGAGCGCCTTCACCCGGCTTTGCGCCTGGCGCGCCTTGGTGGCCTGCGCCTTGAAGCGGTTGATGTAGCTCTGCAGGTGCGCGACCGTGCGCTGCTGCTTCTCATACGCGCTCTGTTGCAGCGCGATCTGTTGCGCGCGCAGCACTTCGAATTGCGAGTAGTTGCCGCCGTAGCGCTTGGTCTGCTGGTTCTCGAGATGCAGCGTGACGTTGCACACGGAATCGAGAAACTCGCGGTCGTGCGAGATCACGATCAGCGTCCCCGCATAGCGATTGAGCCAGTCTTCGAGCCAGACGATCGCGTCGAGGTCGAGGTGGTTGGTCGGTTCGTCGAGCAGCAGCAGGTCGGAGCGGCACATCAGCGCCTGCGCGAGATTGAGCCGCATGCGCCAGCCGCCCGAGAAGCTGCTGACCGGCTCGCGGGTCTGTTCCAGCGTAAAACCGAGGCCGAGCAGCAACGCTTCGGCGCGCGCCGGCGCGGTGTAGCCGTCGGCGTCCGCGAACGCCGCGTGCGCTTCTGCCTCGGCCGCGCCGTCGTGCGCCGCGGAGGCCGCCGCGATGCGCGCTTCGATGTCGCGCAGGGCGGCGTCGCCGTCGAGCGTGTAGGCGAGCGCGGTCTTGTCGACGGCGGGCGTTTCCTGCGCCACGTGCGCGATGCGCCAGGTCGGCGGGATCGAGAAATCGCCGCCGTCCGCATGCAGCTCGCCGAGCAGCACGGCGAACAAGGTCGACTTGCCCGCGCCGTTCGCCCCGACGAGGCCGGCTTTTTCACCGGGGTTCAGGGTGAACGTGGTGTTGTCGAAAAGCGGCTTGGTGCCGCGCGCGAGGCTGAACTGATTGAAGCGGATCACGACGTGGCCGGCTGAAGAAAACCGCTATTTTAGACTGCCCGGCGCGTTGCCGGGCGCGCCGCGCCGATTGCCCGGTTGTCACTTCGCGCGCAGCCGCCATCGGCCATCCGGCCGACTGTATCGGCAGCGCTTTTGGCATAGACTGACGGCTTTCAGGGGAGCGCACATGGCATCGATCTATTCGTTTTCGGCACGCACGCTCGGCGGCGAGGAAGCGAGTCTCGCGAAGTACCAAGGCAAGGTTTTGCTGATCGTCAATACCGCGAGCGAATGCGGGTTCACGCCGCAATACGCGGGCTTGCAGAAGCTGCACGAAGCATACGCGGCGCGCGGGCTCGCGGTGCTCGGTTTTCCGTGCAACCAGTTCGGCAAGCAGGAGCCGGGCGACGCCGCGCAGATCGGCAGCTTCTGCGAGAAGAACTACGGCGTGACGTTTCCGATGTTCGACAAGATCGACGTGAACGGCCCGAGCGCGCACCCGCTGTTCCGCTATCTGACCAACGAGGCGCCGGGGCTGCTCGGTCTCGAAGCGATCAAGTGGAATTTCACCAAGTTTCTGATCGGCCGCGACGGCAACGTGGTCAAGCGCTACGCGCCGCTGACCAAGCCCGAAGCCATCACCGGGGATATCGAAGCACTGCTGTAAGCGAGGTGCGCGCTCAAAGGATCGGGGAAAAGAGCCGCGCGACGTGCATCAGCATGCGTTGCAGTGCGTTCGATTTGCGGTACTCGTCGCTGTCGATTTCGCGCGACTCGGCGAAGTCGTCGAGCAGCATCGTTTCGACTTCGAGCGCGAAGCCGCGGTCGACCGTCAACACCATGATCTCGAAGTTCAGGCGAAACGAGCGGTTGTCGAGATTGGCGCTGCCGATCGCGGCTGCGCTGCTGTCGATCAGCACGACCTTCTGATGCAGGAAGCCCGGCTGATAGCGGAAGATGCGAATGCCCGCGCGCAACGAGTCGTATGCATACAGCTTCGAGGCTGCGAACACCACCCGGTGATCGCGCCGGCTCGGAATCAGGATGCGCACGTCGACGCCGCGCAGCGCCGCGAGCCGCAGCGCGGCGAACACGGCTTCGTCGGGCACGAGGTAGGGCGTCGTGATCCAGATGCGTTCGCGCGCCGCGTTGATCGCTTCGACGAAAAACAGCGAGCAGGTCTCCTGCTTGTCGGCCGGGCCGCTCGGCAGCACGATGCAGTGCATGTTGTTCGCGGCGCGTTCATTGGCGCCGTGGTTGACGGATGGGACGACTGAATCCACGGCCGGCACGTCGAACTCGGGCAACTGCTGGGTGGCCCAGTACCAGTCTTCGATAAAGACGAACTGGATGCTGGCGACCGCCGGGCCACGCACTTCGATGTGCGTATCTCGCCACGGCGAGAGCGGCGGCTTCGCGCCCAGATATTCGACACCGACGTTATGACCGCCGATAAACGCTCGCTCGCCGTCGACCGACACGATCTTGCGATGATTGCGGAAGTTCAGTTGCAGACGGTTGACGAAGCGTCGGTTCGTCGCGAACGGCTGCATTTCGATGCCGGCCGCGCGCAGCGCCGCGACGTAGCGGTGCGGCAGATCGAAGCTGCCGATACTGTCGTACAGGAAGTAGACCCGCACGCCCTGTTGCGCTTTCGCGATCAGCGCGTCCTTCAGCATGTCGCCGAGCGCGTCGTCACGCACGATGAAGAACTGCACGATCACATAGCGGCGCGCGTTTTCGATCGCCTCGAAGATCGCCTCGAAAGTCGCCGTGCCGTTGACCAGCGTGCGCACGGTGTTGCCGGGCAGGAACGGCATGCCGCCGAGGCGCGTCAGCGACTGCACGAGCCGCGAGCCGAGCTGCTGCGTCGGCAGCCCGGCCGACGACGCGTGGGTGTCCCACACGTGCGGATGCGCGCGCGTGCGCAGCAGCTCGTTTTCGACGCGGCGCGCGTCCGCGTAGCCGGCAAACTTGCTGCGGCCAAGAAACAGATACGGCACGAGCGTCAGATAGGGCATCGCGACCAGCGACACGGCCCAGGCAATCGCGCCTTGCGAGGTGCGGGTATGGAGAATCGCGTGAGCGGCCGCGATGATGCCGAGAATATGGGCAAGTAGAACCAGCGGGCCGACGTGAAGCAGGTCGAATGGCATAAGCTCGCTAACAGTTGGCGTAGCGCCGCGGTTCAGAAAACGGCGGCGGGCACGGCGCCCGGCGTGCGCGTCGCTTGCAAGATCCAATGCGAGCGGCCGCCAGCAGCGCCGCGTACGCCGCGATCAGACACCGGGCATGCTGGACTCAGACCGGCAGGTCGTTGGCCTGGATCAGGAACACGTTGTCGTCACCGGCGCTGGTCGAGAGCCATACGAGGTCGAGGCCGCCGAACGCCGCCTCGACGTGCTCGCGCTCGTTGCCGATCTCGACGACGAGCACGCCGTCTTCGGTCAGCCAGTTGCGCGCATCGGCGATGATCCGGCGCACGACGTCCATGCCGTCCGCACCGCCCGCGAGCGCCATTTCAGGCTCGTGCTTGTATTCGGCCGGCAATTCCTGCATCGACGTGGCATTCACGTACGGCGGGTTGCTGATGATCACGTCATAGCGGCGCTCGGCGAGCGGCGCATACAGATCGCCTTCGAACAGCGCGATGCGGTCATCGAGGTGGTAGTCCATCACGTTGCGCGTCGCGACTTCGAGCGCGGGCGCGGACAGATCGACCGCGTCGATGTCGGCGTTCGGGAACGCGTGCGCGGCGAGAATGGCGAGGCAGCCGGAGCCGGTGCACAGTTCGAGCACCGCGCCGACCTGCTCGGGATCCTCGACGTACGGCTGCAGGCCGTCCTGCAGCAGTTCGCCGATGAACGAGCGCGGCACGATCACGCGCTCGTCGACGTGGAAGCGATAGCCGTGCATCCACGCTTCCTGCGTGATGTATGCGGCCGGCACCCGGTCGGCGGCGCGCCGCTCGATCACCTGCAGTACCGACTCGATTTCGGCCGTGCTCAGACGTGCGTCGAGAAACGGCTCGAGCAGATCGAGCGGCAGATGCAGCGTGTGCAGGATCAGGTAGGCGGCTTCGTCGTAGGCATTGGCCGAGCCGTGGCCGAACGACAGTTTGGCCTCGCTAAAGCGCGACACGGCATAGCGCAGCAGGTCGCGGACAGTGGAAAAAGGAAGCGTCATCGCAAAGTTCCTGGTTACGCGATCAGTTGTTCGAGCACGCGGCGATACACGTTCTTCAGCGGCTCGATGTGGGCGACTTCGATATGTTCGTCGATCTTGTGGATGCTCGCGTTCAGCGGTCCGAACTCGATCACCTGCTCGCAGATGCGCGCGATGAAGCGGCCGTCCGACGTGCCGCCGGTGGTCGACAGCTCGGTGTCGACGCCGGTCTCGTCCTTGATCGCCTTCGCGAGCGCGCTCGACAGGTCGCCGCGCGGCGTCAGGAACGGCAGGCCGCCGACGATCCACTTCAGGTCGTAGTCGAGGCCGTGCCGCTCGAGAATCGCGTGCACGCGCGCCTGCAGCCCTTCGACGGTGCTCGCCGTCGAGAAACGGAAGTTGAACGTCACGTCCGCGTGGCCGGGGATCACGTTGGTCGCGCCGGTGCCGCTGTGGAGGTTCGACACCTGCCAGGTGGTCGGCGGGAAGTATTCGTTGCCGTCGTCCCAGCGCTCGGCGACGAGCTCCGCGAGCGCGGGCGCGAGCAGATGCACCGGGTTCTTCGCCAGATGCGGGTAGGCGATATGGCCTTGCACGCCCTTGACGATCAGCTTGCCCGTCAGCGAGCCGCGCCGGCCGTTCTTGACCATGTCGCCGAACCGCTCGCTCGACGTCGGTTCGCCGACGATGCAGTAGTCCATGCGCTCGCCGCGCTGCTGCAGCGCCTCGACGACCTTGACCGTGCCGTCGGTGGCGGGGCCTTCCTCGTCGCTCGTGATCAGGAACGCGATCGAGCCGCGGTGTTGGGGATGCGCGGCGACGAACTCCTCGCTCGCGACGACGAAGCCCGCGATCGACGCCTTCATGTCCGCCGCGCCGCGGCCGTACAGCTTGCCGTCGCGCTGGGTCGGCTCGAACGGCGCCGAGCGCCACTGTTCGAGGGGGCCGGTCGGCACCACGTCGGTGTGACCGGCGAACGCGAGCAGCTTGCCCCGCGTGCCGTCAACGCCGCGTTTTACGGCCCACAGGTTGGTCACGCCGTTGGATTCGATCGTCTCGTGCTCGAAGCCGAGGGCGGCGAGGCGCTCGATCAGCAGACGCTGGCAGTGCTGATCGTCGGGCGTGACGGACGCGCGCGCGATCAGTTGTTCGGTAAGGGCGAGGGTGCCGGACATGGATTCAGTGCAAGCCACATTGAAATGAAAAAATGCCGGCTCGCGGTGAGGCACCGCAGCCGGCAACAGCCTTTGAACGACGCGGCGCGAAGCCGCGCGTCCTACTACCTTCTGCATGAGCCTGGCGCGTCAGCCGGAGCTCAGGCAAACAGCGCCGCGTACTCGTCCGCGGAAAAACCGAGCGACCTCACTCGCCCGTTCACGACGAGCACCGGCCGCTTGATCACCGACGGCTTATGGATCATCAGCGCGATCGCGCCGGGCTGCGTTTCCGCCGCCGCCTTCATGTCGTCGGACAGCGCGCGCCACGTCGTGCCGCGGCGGTTCAGGAGCGCGTCGAGCTTGACGTCCTTGAGCCAGTCCTGCACGAGCGGCTCGCTCACGCCGGCCTTCTTGAAATCATGAAACTCGAACTCGACGCCGTGCTCTTCGAGCCACACGCGCGCCTTCTTCACGGTGTCGCAGTTCGGAATGCCGTAGACGACGGTTTTGCTGCCGCGCGCCATCAGTCGCCTCGCAGCAACTCGTTCAGGCCGACCTTCGCGCGCGTTTTCGCGTCGACCTTCTTGACGATGACCGCGCAGTACAGGCTGTGGGTGCCGTCCTTCGACGGCAGGTTGCCCGCCACCACGACCGAGCCCGCCGGAATGCGGCCGTACGTGACCTGACCGGTTTCGCGGTCGTAAATCTTGGTGCTCTGGCCGAGGTACACGCCCATCGAAATCACCGAGTTTTCCTCGACGATCACGCCCTCGACGACTTCCGAGCGCGCGCCGATGAAGCAGTTGTCTTCAATGATGACCGGGTTGGCCTGCAGCGGCTCCAGCACGCCGCCGATGCCGACACCGCCCGACAGGTGCACGTTCTTGCCGATCTGCGCGCACGAGCCGACGGTGGCCCAGGTGTCGACCATCGTGCCTTCGTCGACGTACGCGCCGATGTTGGTGTACGACGGCATCAGCACGACGTTCTTCGCGATGAACGAGCCACGGCGCGCGATCGCGGGCGGCACCACGCGGAAGCCGCCGGCGGCGAAGTCTTCAGCGGTGTAGTTGGCGAACTTCGACGGCACCTTGTCGTAGAACTGGCTGTAGCCGCCGGCCGGCATCGGCGCATTGTCTTCGAGGCGGAACGACAGCAGCACGGCCTTCTTCAGCCACTGGTTGACGACCCAGTCGCCGTCCTTCTTTTCGGCGACGCGGAGCGCGCCCTTATCGAGTTGCTCGATCGCGTGGGCGACGGCTTCGCGCACTTCGGCCGGCGCGGCTTTCGGCGACAGCTCGGCGCGGTTGTCCCAGGCGGTATCGATGATGCTCTGAAGTTGTTGCGACATATGCGTGATTTTCTGAAGGGTTGAAGTCTGAAGAAGGGGACGCGGCGCCGGCTCCGGCTGCACTCACTTGACGCCGAGCGAGCGGCAGAATTCGACGATTCGCTGTGCGCCTTGCGTGCATTCGTCGACGTCGGCGACGAGCGCGAGGCGCACGAAATTGCGGCCGGGGTTCACGCCGTGCGCGGTGCGCGCGAGGAACGAGCCCGGCAGAACCGTCACATTATAGTCGGCGTACAGGCGCTGGGCGAACTCGGTGTCCGTCAGGCCGGTGCGCTCGACGTTGGCCCACAGGTAGAACGCTGCGTCGGGCAGGCGCACGTCGAGCACATCGGCGAGCATCGGCGTGACGGTCGTGAACTTCCGCAGGTACTTTGCGCGGTTCTCGCGCACGTGCGTCTCGTCGCTCCATGCGACGACGCTCGCACTCTGGTACACCGTCGAGAGCGCCGCGCCGTGATACGTGCGGTACAGCAGGAAGGCCTTGAGAATCGCGGCGTCGCCGGCGACGAAGCCCGAGCGCATGCCCGGCACGTTCGAGCGCTTCGACAGGCTCGACAGCATCACGAGGCGCTCGTAGCCGCGTCCGAGTTTGTGTGCCGCCTCGAGGCCGCCGAGCGGCGGCTTCGACTCGTCGAAATAGATTTCCGAGTAGCACTCGTCCGAGGCGATCACGAAGCCGTAGCGGTCCGACAGCGCGAACAGTTCGCGCCAGTCGTCGAGCGTGAGCACGGCGCCGGTCGGATTGCCCGGCGAGCACACGTACAGCAGCTGCGTGCGCGCCCAGACCTCGGCGGGCACCGCCGAGTAGTCGCACGCGAAGTTGCGCGCCGGGTCGCTGTTGACGAAGTACGGCTGCGCGCCGCCGAGCAGCGCCGCGCCTTCGTAGATTTGGTAGAACGGGTTCGGACAGAGTACGATCGCAGGCTCGCCGTCAGCATCGCGGCGCGGATCGAGCACCGTCTGGGCGAGCGCGAACAGCGCCTCGCGCGAGCCCGACACGGGCAGCACCTCGGTGAGCGGATCGAGCGGCGGCAGGTCGTAGCGTTGCGTGACCCATTTCGCGATCGACTCGCGCAGCGGCGCCGAGCCGAGCGTGGCCGGATACGCTGCGAGGCCGCCGAGCGAATCGATGACGGCGTCGCGGATCAGCGGCGGGGTCGGGTGTTTCGGCTCGCCGATGCCGAAGCTGATATGCGCGAGGCCGGCCGGTGGCGTGACGTCCTTGAAAAGCACGCGCAGCTTTTCGAACGGATAGGGCTGAAGGGAGTCGAGTAGCGGATTCACGGGCGAGTTGGCCTGATCGGGATGGACGCGGACGAAAGGCGGGACAACCGGGCACGCGCGCCGTCGGGCAGCGGTGCATCAAACATGAAACGGCGTCCCCGCGCGCGACGGGCTGGCCAGCGACGAGCCGGCCACCGGCGGCGAACGGACGATTATAGCGTGGCGCGTCCGGGGCGCGGCGGCCTGAGGGACAAAGCAGGCGCTCGAAGCCCGGCGCGGGAACGATCCGCCAGGCGGGGCACCGGGGCGTCGCGGCGGGAGCGGCGCGAATTCCCACGCGGGTCGCGTAAAAGAACAGGCAGGAGCAGCAATGTACGCAGCAGTTCAGGAGACAAACACCCTCGCCGGTGCCAAAGCGGCAGACGCAATGCACGGCCGCGCCCTCGCGCCAACCGTCCCTGACGCGCCCCGGAGCCCAGCCCAATGACGAACTGGCTCCGCAACGGCTGGCCGACGCTCGCGATCATGCTGGGCGCCTCGGTGTGGGGGATGGTCTGGTATCCGCTGCGCATGCTAGCCGCGCTCGGCGTGACCGGCACGGCCGCGAGCGCGCTCACGAGCGGGGCCGGCTGCGTGTTCGTGCTGCTCGTGCGGCGGCGCGCGCTGAAGACCGTGCGTTGGCACTGGCTGCTGCCGGCGCTCGCGCTCGCCGCTGGCGTCACGAATCTCGGTTTCATGTGGGGCGCGATTCACGGTCAGGTGATGCGCGTGCTGCTGCTGTTTTATCTGACGCCCGCGTGGACCGCGCTGTTCGCGCACTTCATCCTGCACGAGCGGCTCACGTGGTCGGGCGCGGCGCTGGCGGCGCTGTCGCTGGCGGGCGCGGTGACGATGCTGTGGTCGCCGAGGCTTGGTATCCCGGTGCCCGGCAATCCCGCCGAATGGGCCGGTCTTGCCGGGGGCATGGGCTTCGCCATGAGTAACGTGCTGATTCTGAAGACGAGCCGCGTGCTGCCGGACATGAAGCCCGAAATGCGCACCGCGACGATCTTCGGCGGCGCGGCGCTGTTCGGCGCGCTCGCGTCGCTGTTGGAGCCGATGCCCGCACCGCCCGCCGGCGCGCATCTGGGCACCGCGGCGCTGCTGGTGCTCGGTCTCGGTCTGCTGCTCGCATCGAACAACATGCTCGTGCAGTACGGCCTCTCGCGGGTACCGGCCAATCGCGCGTCGATCATCATGTTGTTCGAACTCGTCGTGACGGCGCTGTCGGCGTGGCTGTTCGCCGGTGAAGTACCGGGCCCGCGCGAATGGGCGGGCGGCGCATGCATCGTGCTCGCCTCGGCGCTGTCGAGCTGGGTGCATCGCACGAAGACGGTGCCGCCCGATCCCGCGATCGGAGACACGGAACAGCCCGGCGAGCGCGACGGCGGCAACAGCGGCGAGCACCGAAAGGGCGGTAAAAATCGTCGACGCGCGATGGTATGATTCCCCCTCATTAGCCGGGGCGTGCGGACCTGAGGTGCGCATGAGCGCATGCAGCCGGCACCGGATTGCGAAGGCTCGCGAGGTTGCGTTGGCCGTCCCGCCGCGGCGGTGAACGGTTGGCGCAACCTCGCGAGCCACCTACCACTCTCTCTTTTCGAACAGCGAAATCGCCGTGCGTCTCACCTCGATCAAACTCGCTGGCTTCAAATCCTTCGTCGATCCCACGCATTTTCAGGTCCCCGGCCAGCTAGTTGGCGTGGTTGGACCGAACGGGTGCGGCAAATCCAACATCATCGACGCCGTGCGCTGGGTGCTCGGCGAATCGCGCGCCTCTGAATTGCGCGGCGAGTCGATGCAGGACGTGATCTTCAACGGCTCGACCGCGCGCAAGCCGGGCAGCCGCGCCAGCGTCGAACTCGTGTTCGACAACGCGGACGGCCGCGCCGCCGGCCAGTGGGGCCAGTATGCGGAGATCGCCGTAAAGCGCGTACTGACGCGCGACGGCACGTCGAGCTACTACATCAACAATCTGCCGGCGCGGCGCCGCGACATCCAGGACATCTTCCTCGGCACCGGTCTCGGGCCGCGCGCGTACGCGATCATCGGGCAAGGCATGATCGCGCGGCTGATCGAGGCGAAGCCGGAAGAGCTGCGCGTGTTCCTCGAAGAAGCCGCCGGCGTGTCGAAGTACAAGGAGCGTCGCCGCGAGACCGAGAACCGTCTGCACGACACGCGCGAGAACCTGACGCGCGTCGAGGACATCATCCGCGAGCTCGGCGCGAATCTCGAGAAGCTGGAGGGCCAGGCGGTCGTCGCGACGCGTTATCGCGAATTGCAAAGCGACGGCGAGGAAAAGCAGCGTCTGCTGTGGCTGTTGCGCAAGAACGAGTCCGCCGGCGAGCAGCAGCGCCAGCAGCGCGCGATCGAACAGGCGCAGATCGACCTCGAAGCGCAAACCGCGAAGCTGCGCGAGGTCGAGGCGGAACTCGAAACGCTGCGCGTCGCGCACTATTCGGCGAGCGACGCGATGCAGGGCGCGCAAGGCGCGCTGTACGAAGCGAACGCGGAAGTGAGCCGGCTCGAGGCCGAGATTCGCTTCATCGTCGAATCGCGTAACCGCGCGCAGGCGCAGATCGCTGCGCTCACCGCGCAGCGCGAGCAGTGGCAAGCGCAGGCCGACAAGGCGCAGGACGATATCGCCGACGCCGAGGAGCAACTGGCGGTTGCCGAAGAAAAAGCCGTGCTCGCCGAAGAAGAGGCGGCCGCGAAGCACGACGCGCTGCCCGCGCTCGAAGCCCGCTGGCGCGACGCCCAGGCGGAACTGAACACCGAGCGCGGCGGCATCGCGCAGACCGAGCAGGCGCTCAAGCTCGAAGCCGCGCATCAGCGCAATGCCGATCAGCAGTTGCAGCAGCTGCAGCAGCGCCACGAACGGCTGAAATCGGAAGAGGGCGGGCTCGACGCGCCCGACGAAGCGCAACTCGAGGAGTTGCGCATGCAGCTCGCCGAGCACGAGGAAATTCTTCACGATGCGCAGGGGCGCCTCGCCGAGGCGCAGGAGACGCTGCCGCGGCTCGATGGCGAACGCCGCGCGGCGCAGGAGCGCGTGCAGGCCGAAAGCGCGCAGATCCATCAGCTCGACGCGCGGCTCGCCGCGCTCAGGCAGCTGCAGGAAAACGTGCAGACCGAGGGCAAGATCCAGCCATGGCTCGACAAGCACGAGCTCGGCAGCTTGCCGCGCCTGTGGAAGAAGCTGCACGTCGAGGCCGGTTGGGAAACCGCGCTCGAAGCGGTGCTGCGCGAGCGCCTCGCCGCGCTCGAAGTATCGAATCTCGACTGGGTCAAGGCGTTCGCGACCGATGCGCCACCGGCCAAGCTCGCGTTCTACGCACCGCCCGCGGCCGGTCAGCCGGCCCCCGCGGCGGGCGCGCTGCGGCCGCTGCTGTCGCTCGTGCGTATCGAGGACGCGGGCATCCGCGCGGTGCTGAACGACTGGCTCGGTCTCGCGTTCGTCGCCGACGATCTGCAGCAGGCGCTGTCCATGCGCGCGCAGTTGCCCGAGGGCGGCGCGTTCGTGGTGAAGGCGGGCCACGTGGTTACACGCGTCGGCGTGCAGCTGTATGCGGCCGATTCCGAGCAGGCCGGCATGCTCGCGCGTCAGCAGGAAATCGAAAACCTCGGCCGTCAGGTGCGTGCGCAGGCCTTGCTCGCCGACGAGGCGAAGGCCGCCGCGATCCGCGCCGAAGCCGCGCACACGCAGGCCGCGCAGGCGCTCGCCGAGATGCGCCAGCAGGCCGAACGCGCGACGCAGCGTGTCCACGCGTTGCAGATGGACGTGCTGAAGCTCACACAGGCGCACGAGCGCTACACGCAGCGCAGCACGCAGATTCGCGAGGAACTCGCAGAGATCGCCGCACAGATCGACGAGCAGCGGGCGCTGCGCGCGGAATCGGAAGCGAACTTCGAGCGCCACGATGGCGAGCTCGCCGAACTGCAGGCGCGCTTCGAAGATCACCAGCTCGCGTTCGAAGCGCTCGACGAAGAACTGACCACCGCCCGCGGCGAAGCACGCGATCTCGATCGCGCCGCCACCGACGCGCGCTTCGCCGCACGCAACATGGCGAACCGCATCGACGAGTTGAAGCGCAGCATCCAGGTTGCGCACGAGCAGAGCGAGCGTATCGCGGGCTCGCTCGAAGACGCGCGCGCAGAACTCGAAACGATTAACCAGCAGACCGCGCACACCGGCCTGCAGGACGCACTCGACATTCGCACCGCGAAGGAAGAAGCCCTGCGCGCCGCGCGAGTCGAGCTCGATGACCTGACCGCGAAACTGCGTTCGGCCGACGAAACGCGTCTCACCGCCGAGCGCGCGCTGCAGCCGCTGCGCGACCGCATCAACGAATTGCAGTTGAAGGAGCAGGCCGCGCGCATCAGCGGCGAGCAGTTCATCGAGCAGCTCGCGGCGGCGGGTGTCGACGAAGCCGAGTTGCAAGCCAAGCTGACGCCGGACATGAAGCCGTCGTACCTGCAGGGCGAAGTCACGCGCATCAACAACGCGATCATCGCGCTCGGGCCGGTCAACATGGCCGCGCTCGACGAGCTGAAGGCCGCGACCGAGCGCAAGAGCTTCCTCGATTCGCAGTCGTCCGACCTGACGGCCGCGATCGAAACGCTCGAAGACGCGATCCGCAAGATCGACGCCGAAACGCGCAACCTGCTGCAAAGCACGTTCGACGAAGTGAACCGTCATTTCGGCGAGCTGTTCCCGCGTCTCTTCGGTGGCGGCCAGGCGAAGCTGATCATGACCGGCGACGAAATCCTCGACGCCGGTGTGCAGGTAATGGCGCAGCCGCCGGGCAAGAAGAATTCGACGATTCACCTGCTCTCGGGCGGCGAGAAAGCGCTGACCGCGACCGCGCTCGTGTTCGCGATGTTCCAGCTGAATCCCGCACCGTTCTGTCTGCTCGACGAAGTGGACGCGCCGCTCGACGACGCCAACACCGAGCGTTTCGCGAATCTGGTGCGGGCGATGTCGGACAAAACCCAGTTTCTGTTCATCTCGCACAACAAGATTGCGATGGAGATGGCGCAGCAGCTGATCGGCGTGACGATGCAGGAGCAGGGCGTGTCGCGCATCGTCGCCGTCGACATGGAAACGGCGGCGGGTTTCGCCCAGAATATCGTTTGACTTAAAGCCTTCGCGGGCATCCGCATCCAGCGCAGCGGCCCGATTGAGCGCCGCGCGGTACGTGGAGCGGACGAGACGCCCGCGCGAATAGAAGAATTGCTGATGGAGCATGCATGGACGAGTTGACACTCGGTTTGATCGGCGCGGGTGCCGTGGTGGTGGGGGGCGTGGTCGTGTACAACGCGTGGCAGGGTGCGAAGGTGCGCCGCAAGATGCCGCGGCCCATGCCAGCCGACACCGCAGAGAACTTTGCGCGTGACGAGCATGAGGAGCAGAGTCCGTTCATCGAGCCGGCCCGGCCGGCCACGCGGCGCGAGCCGAGCGTGAGCGCGGCCGCGGCTGCGGACCCGACCGCCGCGCGTGTCGAGCCGACGTTCGGCACGGGCGCCGCGCCGCTCGATACACCAGCTGATATCCAGGCCGAGATGACGTCGCCGAACGGCTATCCGCCGGCGGACGCCGTCGCGGCGAGCGAGGATGAGCACGCGGCGGCGCCGGGCGCCGACCTCGGGCGGTCCGCGGCCGAAGCGCCCGCCACGCAGCCGGCGGCGGCCGGGCAGGAGCGTGTCGAACCGATCCAGCCGGCCGCCACGACGATTTCGTCGGCGCCGCCCGCGATCGTCGATCGGCGCATCGACTGCATCGTGCCGATCCGGCTGAACGGACCCGTGGCCGGCGACAAGGTGATTCCGCTCGCGCAGCGCTTGCGTCGCGCGGGCAGCAAGCCGGTGCATATCGAAGGCAAGCCCGAAGGCGGCGGCGCGTGGGAGCTGCTGCAAAACGGCGCGCGCTACGAGGAGTTGCGCGCCGCCGCGCAGCTCGCGAATCGCAGCGGCGCGCTCAACGAGCTCGAATTTTCCGAATTCGTGACCGGCGTGCAGCATTTCGCCGACGCGCTCGACGCGGCGCCCGAATTCCCCGACATGATCGAGACCGTCGCGATGGCGCGCGAGCTCGACGGCTTTGCCGCTCAGTGCGACGCGCAACTGTCGATCAACGTGCTGTCGGACGGCGCGCCGTGGTCGGCCAACTACGTGCAGGCGGTCGCGTCGCAGGACGGTCTTCTGCTCTCGCGTGACGGCACGCGCTTCGTCAAGCTCGACTCGCGGCAAAGCCCGGTGTTCATGCTGCAGTTCGGCGACACCAACTTCCTGCGCGATGACCTCACGTACAAGGGCGGCGAGATGATCACGCTGGTGCTCGACGTGCCGGTCGCCGACGAAGACATCCTGCCGTTCCGCCTGATGTGCGACTACGCGAAGTCGCTGGCTGAGCGCATCGGCGGGCGCGTGGTGGACGACGGTCGCCGGCCGCTGCCGGAAAGTGCGCTGCTCGCGATCGAAAAACAGCTGATGACGCTGTACGCGAAGCTCGAACAGGCCGGCATTCCGGCCGGTTCACCGGCAACGCGGCGCCTGTTCAGCCAGTAAGCCTTCCTCTGCGTTCTACGCGTTCTGACGACGGCCGCATGATGTGCGGCCGTCGTCGTCTCCGGCTTGCGCTGCAGCACGGCGCATGCCCTATTCGGCGATGTAAAGGGGCACGCTTCCTGCGATAATCCGATGTCCGACTTTCACATCGAGAAGCTTCCGACAGCATGGCCCGATCCCCCGTCCCTTCTTCTGCAATCAGCGCTCCGGCCGAGCGGGCCGCGTGGCTGCGCGCGGAACTCGAACGCGCGAACTACGCGTACTACGTGCTCGATCAGCCGGAGTTGCCGGACGCCGAGTACGACAAGCTGTTCAAGGAGCTGGAGCGGATCGAGGCCGAGCATCCGGACCTGATCGTGCCGGACTCGCCGACGCAGCGCGTCGGCGGCGAGGCGGCGAGCGGGTTCGAGCCGGTGGTGCACGATCAGCCGATGCTGTCGCTGAACAACGGCTTTTCCGATGAAGACATCGTGGCGTTCGACAAGCGGATCGGCGACGCGCTCGGCAAGAACGGCAGCGAGCCCGTGCCCGTCGATTACGCGGCCGAGCTCAAATTCGACGGCCTCGCGATCTCGCTGCGCTACGTCGACGGCGAGTTCGTGCAGGCCTCCACGCGCGGAGACGGCACGACCGGCGAGAACGTCACCGCAAACGTCCGCACGATCCGCTCGATTCCGCTGAAGCTGAAGGGCAAGCGCGTGCCGCACGTGCTCGACGTGCGCGGCGAAGTGCTGATGTTCAAGCGCGATTTCGAGCGCCTGAACGAACGCCAGCGCGCCGCGGGGCAACGCGAATTCGCCAACCCGCGCAACGCGGCGGCGGGCAGCTTGCGGCAACTCGACTCGAAGATCACCGCGCAGCGGCCTCTGTCGTTTTTCGCGTATGGCATTGGCGTGCTCGAAGGCATCGAGATGCCGGCCACCCATAGCGAACTGCTCGACTGGTACAAGGAGATGGGCCTGCCGGTCAACGGCGAGCGCGCGGTCGTGCAGGGCGCCCAAGGCCTGCTCGGTTTTTTCCACGCGGTCGGCGAGAAGCGCGACAGGCTGCCGTACGACATCGACGGCGTGGTCTACAAGGTCAACCGGCGCGACGAGCAGGACACGCTCGGCTTCGTGTCGCGCGCGCCGCGCTTCGCGCTCGCGCACAAGTTCCCCGCCCAGGAAGCGCTGACGAAGCTCGTCGCGATCGACGTGCAGGTTGGCCGAACCGGCGCGATCACGCCGGTCGCGCGGCTCGAGCCGGTGTTCGTCGGCGGCGCGACGGTCACCAACGCGACCTTGCACAATGAGGACGAAGTGCGCCGCAAGGATATCCGCATCGGCGACACCGTGATCGTGCGGCGCGCCGGCGACGTGATTCCCGAGGTGGTCGGCGCGCTCGTCGAGCGTCGTCCGGCCGACGCGCGCGAGTTCGTGATGCCGACGCAGTGCCCGGTGTGCGGTTCGGCGATCGAGCGGCTGCCCGACGAAGCGGTCGCGCGCTGCACGGGCGGGCTCTTCTGCCCGGCGCAGCGCAAGCAGGCGCTATGGCACTTTGCCCAACGGCGCGCGCTCGATATCGATGGTCTTGGCGAAAAGATCATCGATCAACTGGTCGAGCAGAACCTGGTGCGCACGCCGGCCGATCTGTTCAATCTCGGCTTTGCGACGCTTGCCGAGCTCGACCGCTTCGCCGAAAAGTCGGCACAGAACCTGCTGGACTCACTCGAAAAAGCCAAGCACACGACGCTTGCGCGCTTCATTTACGCGCTGGGGATTCGCCATGTCGGCGAATCGACCGCGAAGGATCTCGCCAAGCACTTCGGCTCGCTCGATCCGATCATGGATGCGTCGCTGGAGGAGCTGCTCGAAGTCAACGACGTGGGGCCGGTGGTCGCCGAATCGATCCACCAGTTCTTCGCCGAGGACCACAACCGCACGGTGATCGAGCAGTTGCGCGCGCCGGGCAAGGTCGCCTGGTCCGAAGGGCCGCCCGCGCCGAAGGCGCCGCAGGGCGCACTGGCCGGCCAGACGGTCGTGCTGACCGGCACGCTGCCCAACCTGTCGCGCGAGGAGGCCAAGGAAATGCTCGAAGCGGCCGGCGCGAAGGTGGCGGGATCGGTGTCGAAGAAAACCAGTTACGTGGTGGCGGGCGCCGACGCGGGCAGCAAGCTCGCGAAGGCCGAGGAACTCGGCATCCCCGTACTCGACGAAGATGGTATGCGCAAGCTCCTGGAGGGGCATTCATGATTCACGACATTCTGAAGATGGGCGATCCGCGCCTCTTGCGAATCGCCGAACCGGTCGATCACTTCGACACCCCCGAACTGCACCGGCTCGTGGCGGACATGTTCGAGACCATGCACGCCGCGAACGGCGCGGGCCTTGCCGCGCCGCAGATCGGCGTCGACCTGCAGGTGGTGATCTTCGGCTTCGGGTCGAACGAGCGCTATCCGGACGCACCGCCGGTGCCGGAAACGGTGCTGATCAATCCGACCGTCACGCCAGTGTCTCAGGACATGGAGGAGAGCTGGGAGGGGTGCCTGTCGGTGCCGGGGCTGCGCGGCGTGGTGAGCCGGTTTTCGATGATCCGGTATCACGGCTTCGATCAGTTCGGCAATCCGATCGACCGGGTCGCCGAGGGCTTTCATGCGCGCGTCGTGCAGCACGAGTGCGATCATCTGATCGGCAAGCTGTATCCGATGCGGATCACCGATTTCTCGAAGTTCGGCTTTACCGAGGTCCTGTTTCCGGATCTCGATCCGAATAGCGACGACTGACACGGCTTTCGCAAAAAAAAGCCCACGCCATTTTGCGTGGGCTTTTTGTCGTCCCGATGCGCCTGCTTTCAGCGGCCAGGCGCAGTGGACACGGACCTCAGAACGACTCGTCTTCCGACAGGTAGCGCCACTGCCCCGGCGGCAGCGCGCCGAGCATCACCTGGCCCATGCGCACGCGCTTCAAGCCCACCACTTCGAGACCGACCAGCTCGCACATGCGGCGAATCTGGCGCTTCTTGCCTTCGCGCAGCACGAAACGTAACTGCTCGCCGTTCTGCCAGCTGACCTGCGCGGGTTTCAGCGCGACGTCGTCGAGTGACAGGCCGTGGCGCAGCAGCGCGAGTTTCTCAGCCGGGAAGTGGCTTTCGACGTCGACCGTGTACTCGCCGTATGCGACGCGCACCAGATACTCCTTATCCACGTCGGAGTGACCGCCGATCAGTTGCTTTGCGATGCGGCCGTCTTGCGTCAGCACGAGCAGGCCCGTCGAATCGATGTCGAGACGCCCGGCCGGCGCGAGCTGGCGCAGATGCGACGCCGAGAAGCGAATGCCCGAGCGGTCGCCTTCCCAGCGATTCTCCGGTGTGACGAGCGTGATGGCCGGTTGATAGCCGTCCTCCGCCTGGCCCGACACGAGGCCGACCGGCTTGTGGACGATCACGGTCACCTGGCTCGACTGATAAGCTTCAGCAGCCGGATCGATGTCGATGCGTTGATCCGGGAACACCTTCGTGCCGAGCGTATCGACTCGCTCGCCGTCGACCATGACCCAGCCTTTCTCGATCCATTCATCGGCCTCGCGGCGCGAGCACAAGCCGAGCTTGGACATCAGCTTCGACAGTCGCAGCATGCCCGGTGCGTCTTCGCGATCGCGGTGGGGCGGGCGGGCGGTGTCGGCGGATGCCTCGTGGGACTGCGCTGCCGTCGACGCCGCGGCGCGCGGCTTGGCAGCGCGGGCCGGACGCTCGTCGCCGAAGCGGCGCGCCGCGGCTGGCAGCGTATCGTCGAAGCTCCGTGCGGGGCGCTCCCGACGCTCGGGGCGTTCGCTGCCGCGTGCGGCGCGTTCGCCGGACTCGCGCCGGCCCGGTGTCCAGTCACCGCGTGTGCCACGCTCGCCACGTTCGTCGCGGGTTGTGCGCGCAGGACGCTCGGTACGTTCGCCGTAGCCGCCTTTTACCTGTTTCGCGAAGCCTCGCCCGCCTCGCTCACCTTCGAAGCGGCGCGGCGCGTTGTCGCCGCGTGCGCCTCGATCACCGCCGCGACGCTGCTGCGACGCATCGCGATCGCCGCCGAAGCGGGGACGATCGGCGGCATCGCGCTCGCGGCGCACCGGATGGTCGCTTCGCGCGCCTTCCGTCGGACGGCCTGCGCCGGGGCGCGGGCCGCTGAACGGGCGGCGTTCGCCGTCGTCGCGACGCGGCGCACGCTCACCAAAACTGCGCGGCGCGCGATCGCCGCGTTCCGTATGGCCTTCGAACCTGCGCGGTGCGCGTTCGCGCTCGGCCGCACCTTCAAACCGGCGCGGTGCGCGTTCGCCACGCTCTGCACTGCCTTCGAAACGACGTGGCGCGCGTTCGCGCTCGCCTGCACCCTCGAACCGGCGCGGTGCGCGTTCGCCACGCTCTGCACTGCCTTCGAAACGTCGTGGCGCGCGTTCGCGCTCGCCCGCACCCTCAAACCGGCGCGGCGCACGTTCAGCCCGCTCGCCGAATTCGCGCCGCGGTGCGCGTTCACCGCGCTCCGCGCTGCCTTCAAACCGGCGCGGCGCACGTTCAGCCCGCTCACCAGACTCGCGCCGCGGTGCGCGTTCGCCACGCTCTGCGCTGCCTTCGTAACGACGCGGCGCGCGTTCAGCACGCTCGCCCCGATCGGCGCCTCCTTCGGTTCGGCGCGGCGCCCGCGCGCCCGCCGGCTTCGCGCCGCCGCCTGCCGCTGCCGCGCGTTCGCGCTTGGCGCCGCCCTCGGCTGCAAAGGGCTTCGGCCGTGCCGGAGGGGTCGGCTTTCGCGCCGACGCGCTGCCGGGGCGGACTGGGGCGCGTTCGGACGACGCCGGCCGCGGATGCTTCGCTGTTAATTTGATTCGCATGAAATCTCACACTGCGATCGCGCGCAGCAGTTCCGTTTCGACCTGGATTTGCAGGCGGTTGTCGGACAGACCGTGTCCTTCTAGCAGGAAGACGTCCTCGACGCGTTCGCCGAGCGTATTGATCCGCGCCGAGGCGACGCCGACCCGGTGCTCGGCCAGCACGCGCGCGATCGAATAAAGAAGGCCCGGCCGGTCGTTTGCCGACACGGACAGGATGTAGTATTGGCCGCGCTCGTCGGCCCGCAGGTCGACGCGCGGCGTGATCGGAAAGGTGCGTGACAGGCGCGACAGCCGGCCCTTCGACGGTCCCGGCAGCAACGTGCCGTGGCCCGCGAGCCGCGCGGTCAGCTCCTGCTCGACCAGATTGACGATGTCGCGATAGTGCACGTCCTCTTCCGTGTGCGCGACGAGGAAGTTGTCGAGCGCGTAGCCGTGGCGCGTCGTGCTGACGCGCGCATCGAGGACCGACAGGCCGTTGCGATCGAAATACGCGCAGATGCCGGCGAACAGATCGGGCTGGTCCTTCACGTAGACGAGCACCTGCAGCGCCTCGCCGATCGGTGACGGCCGCGCGCGCACGAGCGGCGTGGCCGTTTCGACGTGACGGTACAGCACGCGCGTCTGCCACGCGATGTCCGCCGCGTCGTGGCGCAGGAAGTAACCGACGTCGAGCTGGTCCCACAGCGCCCGTTGCGCGCCTTCCGGCACCGTTTCGAGACGCAGCAGCGCGAGCGCTTCTTCCTGGCGCGACTTCAGTTCCGAATGCTCGTCCGGCTGCGCGCCGCCGAGCACGGCGAGCGTGGTGCGGTACAGGTCCTCGAGCAGCTTGCCTTTCCACGTGTTCCAGACCTTCGGGCTCGTACCGCGAATGTCGGCGACCGTCAGCAGGTAAAGTGCGGTCAGGCGGCGCTCGGTGCCGACCAGCTCGGCAAAGCGTTTGATCACTTCGGGGTCGCTCGTGTCCTGCTTTTGCGCGACCTGGCTCATCGTCAGATGCTGCTGCACGAGCCACACGACCAGATCGCCATCCTCGCCTTCGATGCCGTGCTGACGGCAGAAGCGCCGCGCGTCAGCCATGCCCAGCGTGGAATGATCGCCGCCGCGGCCCTTCGCGATGTCGTGAAACAGTGCGGCCACGTACAGCACCCACGGCCGGTCGAAGTTCGCGATCAGTTGGCTGCAGAATGGGTATTCGTGCGCGTGCTCGGCGATCGTGAAGCGGCGCAGATTGCGCAGCACCATCAGGATGTGCTGATCGACCGTGTACACGTGATACAGGTCGTGCTGCATTTGCCCGACGATGCGCCGGAAATTCAGCAGATATCGCCCGAGCACGCTCGTCTGGTTCATCAGCCGGAACGCATGCGTGATTCCGGCCGGCTGCTTCAGGATTTCCATGAAGAGCCGGCGGTTTTCCGGATCGCGCCGCCAGTGCTGGTCCATCACGTCGCGCGCGTTGTAGATCGCGCGCAGCGTGCGCGCCGACAGGCCCTTCACGCCGGGGGTGCGTTCGTAGAGCAGGAAGGCTTCGAGGATCGCGTTCGGCTCGCGCTGGAACACATCGTCCGACGCGATTTCTAACATGCCCTGTTTCTCGACGAAGCGTTCCGACAACACGCGCGTAATGCCGCTCGTGCTCGGAAACAGCTGCGCCTCGATATTCTGGATGAGGATCGTCGCGAGCTGGGTGACCGCTTTCGCGGCCCAGTAGTAGCGGCGCATCAGCTGTTCGCTCGCGCGCTTGGTCGCGGTCGGCTTGAAACCAAAACTTTCCGCGAGCGGCGTCTGCAGGTCGAACACCAGGATGTCCTGGCGACGGCCAGCGAGCACGTGCAGCCGAGCGCGCAGCGACTTCAGGAAGCCTTCGTTGTGGCGCAGCTCACGCGCCTCGCGCTCGGTGATGAGTTCGCGCGCTTCGAGCTCGCGCCAGCTGCTGCCGAAGCCGGCCGCCTGCGTGATCCACAGGATCAGTTGCAGATCGCGCAGCCCGCCCGGGCTTTCCTTGACGTTCGGTTCGAGCGCGTAGGGCGTGTCCTGAAACTTCGCGTGACGCTGGCGCATTTCGAGCACTTTCGCCTGGAAGAACGCCTTCGGGTCGAGCGCAGCACGGTAGCGCTGGGCGAAATCGTCGAACAGCGCGGCGCTGCCGGTGATACGGCGCGCTTCGAGCAGCGAGGTGCGCACCGTGACGTCGTTGGCCGCCTCCTCGATGCATTGCGATACGCTGCGCACACTGCTGCCGAGCTCCAGCCCCAAATCCCATGCAAGGCTGATGAAGCGCTCGATGCGCACGTCCAGATGCTCGAGCCGCGCGTCGGGCAGCAGCACCAGAATGTCGATATCGGAATGCGGCGCGAGTTCGCCACGCCCGTAGCCGCCGACCGCAACGAGCGCGAGGTCGTCGGGCAGCTCGCAGGTGTCCCAGGCGGCGCGCAACGAATGGTCGGTGGCGCGCGCGAGGGCGGCCATCAACGCGTCGACGTTGGTGGCCGTTCGGAAGCGTTCCAGCAACTGGGCTTTGGCCACTTTGTAGTCCGCCTTGAGCGACGAGGCATGGGAGGGGGCGATGGCTGGAACGCTACTCATTGGCAGGCGGGCGGTGAGGGCGGAATCGGTCAGGCGGTAGCCGCGACCACGGGCGGACGCGCGGGCGTGCCGGCCGACACGGTCAGCACGTCGTAGCCGGTCTCCGTGACGAGCACGGTGTGCTCCCACTGCGCGGACAAGCTGCGGTCCTTGGTTTTGACCGTCCATTGATCGGGCATGGTGCGGATGTCGCGGCGGCCGGCGTTGATCATCGGCTCGATCGTGAAGATCATGCCGGCCTGCAGTTCGAGCCCGGTGCCGGGGCGGCCGTAGTGCAGGATCTGCGGATCTTCGTGGAACACGGTGCCGATGCCGTGGCCGCAATATTCGCGCACCACGCTGTAGCCGAGGCCTTCGGCATGTTTCTGAATCGCATAGCCGATATCGCCCAGATGCGCGCCGGGGCGCACCTGGTCGATACCGAGCCACATGCACTCGAAGGTGGCCTGCACGAGGCGTTTCGCCATGATCGAGCCATCGCCGACGATGAACATCCGGCTCGTGTCACCGAAGTAGCCGTCCTTGATGACGGTGATGTCGATGTTCAACGCGTCGCCGTTTTTCAGCGCCTTGTCACCCGGAATGCCGTGGCAGATTACGTCGTTGACGGAGATGCAGGTGGCTTTCGGATAGGGAGGGTAGCCAGGCGGCTGATAATTGAGCGGCGCCGGAACCGTGCCCTGGTTGTTCAGCATGTACTCGTGACACAGACGGTCGAGCTCGCCCGTGGTCACGCCGGCTTTGACGAAAGGCGTGATGTAGTCGAGCACCTCGCTCGCGAGCCGGCAGGCGACGCGCATCTTCGCGATGTCGTCTTCGTTTTTGATCGTGATAGCCATGGTTTCCTCGGAAGCCTTGCTGTGTAAGGCTTGCTGGGTGTTGCGGTGGCCGGGCGGAGGGCGTCGGAAAGGCACGGAATGCCGGCCGATTCGTGACGATCTCGCGCGCACAGCGGAATCGAGCCATTTTACAGCAGTGAGAGCCGCGTCGTTGCGCTGGATCGGGCGGCAATGGGCTGATCCCGACCAAAACCCGCTCACTGACCAGGCCGAGGGCGCAAAGCCGGACTTCGAGCCTGGTAGTACGATCCGGTGCCCTTGTCCATCGGCCGGAGGCGCGGCAGGTTGAGTCTGCAAGTGGTCGCGTGCTATACTCTTCGGCTAAGTCGGTCCTTGTCCACTTTTATTCGCGCATTAGCAAATTTGTCGCAAATTCGCGCATGGGAGCGGGGCGGAACGGCTTCTCGCGGCACTCTGGTTGCCTGGGTCGCGAGGCGGAAAGTAGTGTCAGGCAGCCGATTCGCAAGCCGGCGCACTCAGGGTGTCGCCGCGTTCCAGCCGAAATGGAGGCTGGGCGTGGTCGATGCGGCAGCCGGCTTAAGACCCAACCCTCGCGGAGAATTTCATGGCAGTAACGATGCGTCAAATGCTGGAAGCAGGTGTCCACTTCGGTCACCAGACCCGCTTCTGGAACCCGAAGATGGCCCCCTTCATTTTCGGTCATCGCAACAAGATTCACATCATCAACCTCGAAAAGACGCTGCCGATGTACAACGACGCGCTGAAGTACGCGCGTCAGCTGGCATCGAACCGCGGCACGATCCTGTTCGTCGGTACGAAGCGTCAGTCGCGCGACACGATCGCCCAGGAAGCGCAGCGCGCTGGTATGCCGTTCGTCAACGCACGCTGGCTCGGCGGCATGCTGACCAACTTCAAGACGCTGAAGGTTTCGATCAAGCGCCTGAAGGACATGGAAGCGGCGCTGGAAGCCGGTGAAACCGAGCGTATGAGCAAGAAGGAAGCGCTGCTGTTCGAACGCGAAATGGCCAAGCTGCAGAAGTCGATCGGCGGCGTGAAGGACATGGGCGGCATTCCGGACGCGATCTTCGTGGTTGACGTCGGCTACCACAAGATTGCCGTGACCGAAGCGAACAAGCTCGGCATTCCGGTCATCGCCGTGGTCGATACGAACCACTCGCCGGAAGGTGTGGACTATGTGATCCCGGGTAACGACGACGCCAGCAAGGCCGTCGCCCTGTACGCGGCTGGCGTGGCCGACGCGATCCTCGAAGGCCGTGCCAACGCGGTCAACGAAGTGGTCCAGGCTGCACGTGGCGGCGACAGCGACGAGTTCGTCGAGGTCAACCCGGAAGCGTAAGGCTGGCCCTGTGTCCGGCGAAAAAGGGGGCTTTCTATAGGCCCCCTTTTTTTAAGCCGCGACAGCTGTAGCAGATGTTGTAACGGGCATCTGACAGAGTGATCGAGGCGGCGCGCGGCGCGTCGTCCGCAGAAATACGCGAAAACGCTGAAACGAATTCCTGCCGCCGGCATCGAAGTGCGGGCGGCGTGTGACAGACAGAACCCAAGGAGCAAATGATGGCGGCAATTACCGCAAGCATGGTTGCAGAACTGCGCGCGAAGACCGACGCGCCGATGATGGAATGCAAGAAGGCGCTGACGGAAGCCGACGGCGATCTGGCGCGTGCTGAAGAGCTGCTGCGTGTGAAGCTCGGCAACAAGGCGAGCAAGGCGGCATCGCGTGTGACGGCTGAAGGCGTCGTCGCATCGTTCATCGACGGCAACGCGGGTTCGCTCGTCGAGCTGAACTGCGAAACCGACTTCGTCTCGAAGAACGACGACTTCCTCGTCTTCTCGAAGAAGGTCGCCGAACTCGTGGCGACGCAAAACCCGGCTGACGTCGCCGCGCTGTCGGCTCTGCCGCTCGACGGCTCGACCGTCGACGCAGTGCGTCTCGCGCTGGTCGGCAAGATCGGCGAAAACATGTCGATCCGCCGTTTCGTGCGCTTCGAGACCGCGAACAAGCTGGCGGCGTATCTGCACGGCACCCGCATCGGCGTGCTGGTCGAGTATACCGGCGCTGACGAGCAGGTCGGCAAGGACGTGGCGATGCACATCGCCGCCATGAAGCCGGTTTCGCTGTCGTCGAACGACGTTCCGGCGGACCTGATCGCCAAGGAGCGCAGCATCGCTGAACAGAAGGCCGCCGAATCGGGCAAGCCGGCTGAAATCGTCGCGAAGATGGTCGACGGCAGCGTGCAGAAGTACCTGAAGGAAGTGTCGCTGCTGAACCAGACGTTCGTTAAGAATGACAAGCAGACGATCGAGCAGATGCTGAAGGCAGCCAACTCGAGCGTGCAGAAGTTCGCACTGTTCGTGGTCGGCGAAGGCATCGAGAAGAAGCAGGACGACTTCGCTGCGGAAGTGGCCGCTCAGGTCGCTGCTGCGAAGCAACAATAAGTTTTACCTAAGCTTCACCGCTGTACCGTTGCACCCGCGGCGAGGCAAGACCTCGCCGCGTTCGGCAGCGTCGCAAGGCCGCGCACGGGTTGACCCTCGCCGCGCGGCCGCCGTTGGTGGACCCGGGGTTCGTCAATTTGGCGGCGCTTGCCCGAATCAGCATTTCACCCCTACATTAGTCCCTTGTTGTTGCCCTGTTCTGCGCGATCTGGATACCCCTATGCCCACTGCCTATAAACGCGTCCTGCTCAAACTCTCCGGTGAAGCTCTGATGGGCGACGATGCCTTCGGCATCAATCGCGCGACCATCGAACGAATGGTGGCGGATGTGGCCGAAGTGGTCCGTCTCGGAACGCAGCTGGCCGTGGTGATCGGCGGCGGCAATATTTTCCGCGGCGTCGCGGGCGGCGCGGCGGGTATGGATCGCGCCACGGCCGACTACATGGGTATGCTCGCCACGATGATGAACGCGCTGGCATTGCAGGACGCAATGCGTCATGCCGGCATTGAAGCGCGCGTGCAATCGGCGCTGCGCATGGATCAGGTAGTCGAGCCGTACATCCGTCCGCGCGCGATCCGCCAACTCGAGGAAGGCAAGGTCGTGATCTTCGCGGCCGGCACCGGCAACCCGTTCTTCACGACCGACACGGCCGCGGCCCTGCGCGGCTCGGAAGTCGGTGCGGAAGTGGTGCTGAAGGCGACCAAGGTGGACGGCGTCTATTCGGCCGATCCGAAGAAGGACCCGAACGCGACCCGCTACTCGACGATCAGCTTCGACGAGGCAATCGGCCGCAATCTGCAGGTGATGGACGCAACGGCTTTTGCGCTGTGCCGCGACCAGAAGCTGCCGATTCGCGTGTTTTCGATCGTCAAACCCGGTGCGCTCAAGCGCATCGTGCAAGGTGATGACGAGGGCACCCTCGTCCACGTGTAAACTGTCTTTTACATTACGTGGGCTTTGACGCGAGCCCGGGCCGCGGCATCGCGCGTGCCGGGCGGCTCGCACCGTTTTGAAGGTTCGGAGGTATAAAAATGTCTGTGGCTGATATCAGGAAGGGCGCTGAGCAGAAGATGCAGCGTTCCATCGACGCGTTCAAGAACGACCTGTCGAAGATCCGTACGGGCCGTGCGCACACGGGGCTTCTCGATCATATCCAGTGCGACTACTACGGCTCGCCGGTGCCAATTTCGCAGGTCGCGAACCTGACGCTAATCGACGCGCGCACCATCGGCGTGCAGCCGTGGGAAAAGAAGATGGTCCAGGTCGTCGAAAAGGCGATCCGCGAATCGGACCTCGGTCTGAACCCGGCCACGCACGGCGACGTGATCCGCGTGCCGATGCCGGCGTTGACCGAAGAGCGTCGCCGCGAGCTGACCAAGGTCGTGCGCAGCGAAGCCGAAACGGCCAAGGTCGCCGTGCGCAACCTGCGCCGCGACGCCAACGAGCAGTTGAAGAAGCTCGTCAAGGACAAGGAAATCTCGGAAGACGACGAACGTCGTGCCGGTGACGACGTCCAGAAGTTGACGGACAAGTTCGTCGCCGAAATCGACAAGCTCGTCACGACGAAAGAAGCCGAGATCATGACGGTCTGACGCCGTTCGGCTCAGCACCTTCTGATTTCCACTTCTTTATTGGCATTACTGTCCCGACGGCCATGACCTATACCAGCTCAACCGTGCGCGTGCCCGAAGTCGCCGCGGTGCCGCGACATATCGCGATCATCATGGATGGCAACGGCCGTTGGGCCACGCAGCGGCGTCTGCCCCGCGTGGCGGGCCATACGCGCGGCGTCGACGCGGTGCGGGCGGCTGTCGAGGCGTGCGCGCGGCGGGGCGTCGAATATCTGACACTGTTCGCTTTCAGTTCCGAGAACTGGCGCCGTCCGAACGAGGAGGTGTCGTTCCTGATGCGCCTCTTCGTCACCGCGCTCGAGCGCGAGATCGGCAAGCTGCACGCGAACGGCATCCGCCTGCGCGTGGTCGGCGATCTCGAGCGTTTCGACGCCAAGATCCGCGATCTGATCAAGCGTGCGGAAACCAAGACCGCGCGCAATACCCGTCTCACGCTGACCATTGCCGCGAACTACGGCGGCCGCTGGGACATCATGCAGGCCACCCGCAAGCTCGTCGAGCAGTCGGCGGCGGCGGGCAAGCCGGTCGAAGTCAACGAAGACGCGTTCGCCGAGCATCTGTCGATGGCGTACGCGCCCGAACCGGACCTGTTCATCCGCACCGGCGGCGAACGCCGCGTCAGCAACTTCCTGCTCTGGCAGCTCGCTTACACCGAGTTCTACTTCACCGATACGTTCTGGCCGGATTTCGACGCCGACGCGCTCGGCCATGCCATCGCTTCGTACGCCGAGCGGGAACGCCGCTTCGGTCGCACCAGTGCTCAACTCGAGCCGCAATCGCAGAACGTCGATTCGCTTCCATGCTAAAGACCCGTGTCATCACGGCGATCGTCTTGCTGGCAGTGCTCCTGCCAGTCACGCTGTTCGCGCCGGTCGGCGCGTTCGGCGCGCTGATCGCTTTCGTCGTCGTGTTCGCCGCGTGGGAGTGGGCCCGGCTGCTGCAACTCGGCGGCGCGGGTCCGGTGCTGTACGCGCTCGTCGCGGCGCTCGGGCTTGTCACGAGCACGCGCGTGGGCATCGGCACCGAGCATGCGCGGCCGTTCTTTCAGGCGGCGTCGATTTTCTGGGTGATCGGCGGTCCGTTCGTGTTGTTGCGCAAGCCCGTACTGGCACAGGGCGCGTGGCGCGCCTTTCTTTTCCTTGCCGGCATCGTTGCTTTCATTGCTTGCTGGCATGCTCTCGTCGCCGCCCGGGTGCAAGGTGTGCCGTTCGTGCTGTCGCTGCTGCTGTTGGTATGGCTCGCCGATATCGGCGCATACTTCTCCGGAAAGGCGTTTGGCAAGCACAAGCTGGCACCCGCAATCAGTCCGGGTAAAACCTGGGAGGGCGCGATCGGCGGCTGGCTGTTGGTTATGATCGTCGCGGCCGCGGCGGTCTTTTTGCACGCGTTCGAGCCGACCCTGTATTCTGCGCTGCTGGCGCAACTGGGCGCGCTGCGCACCGTGCTCGCGCTCACCCTGCTGGTGGTCTTCAGCGTGGTTGGCGATCTGTTCGAATCGATGATGAAGCGCCAGGCCGGCGTCAAAGACTCGAGCGGCCTGTTGCCGGGGCACGGCGGCGTGCTCGATCGCATCGACGCGTTGTTGCCGGTGCTGCCGCTCGCCATGCTGCTGCTCGGCTAGAGAAAGAGATATGCAAAAACGTCTGACATTGCTCGGTTCCACGGGCTCCATCGGAGACAGTACGCTCGACGTGGTCGCACGTCATCCAGAGCGCTTTTCGATTTACGCGCTGACCGCGCATCGCAACGGCGACAAGCTCGTCGAGCAATGCCTGCGCTTTGCGCCCGAAGTGGCGGTGGTAGGTGACGCCGGAACGGCCGCGAAGGTCGCCGCGAAACTGCACGAAGCGGGCAGCAGGACCGAGGTCACCTACGGGCCTCAGGCGCTCGTCGACGTCGCGAAGAGCGAGGGCTGTGACACAGTGGTCGCGGCGATCGTCGGTGCGGCCGGCCTCGCGCCGAGCCTCGCCGCTGCGCGCTCCGGCAAGCGCATCCTGCTCGCGAACAAGGAAGCGTTGGTGATGTCGGGCGCGATCTTCATGGACGCGGTGCGCGACCACGGCGCGGTGCTGCTGCCGGTCGACAGCGAGCACAACGCAATTTTCCAATGCCTGCCGCGCGAAGCGTCGCTGCACGGCGGCGTCTCGAAGATCATCCTCACCGCATCGGGCGGCCCGTTCCGGACGCGCGAACCGGCCACGCTCGTCGACGTGACGCCTGACGAAGCCTGCAAGCATCCGAACTGGGTGATGGGCCGCAAGATCTCGGTCGACTCGGCCACGATGATGAACAAGGGCCTCGAAGTGATCGAGGCGCATTGGCTGTTCAATTTGCCCGGCGAGCGCATCGATGTGCTGATCCATCCGCAGAGCGTGATTCATTCACTCGTGTCGTACGCGGACGGCTCCGTGCTCGCGCAGCTCGGCAACCCCGACATGCGCACGCCGATCGCGCACGCGCTGGCGTTTCCGGATCGCGTCGATTCGGGCGTCGCGCAGCTCGATCTCGCGCAGGTCGCGTCGCTGTCGTTCGAAAAGCCCGACTACGCGCGCTTCCCGTGCCTCGCGCTTGCCATGCAGGCGCTCGCCGAAGGCGGCATCGCGAGCGCGGCGCTGAACGCTGCGAACGAGATCGCGGTGGAAGCGTTCCTTGCGCGCCGTATCGGCTTCATGGCGATTGCCGAGGTGGTCGATTCGGTGCTGGGCGCGTTGCCGAACCGCAGCGCGCACGCGCTCGACGACGTCATCGAAGCGGACGCCGCTGCGCGCCGCGCCGCGGCCGAATTCATCGCGCGTCTGCCCGACGGCGTCCGTCGCACGGAACGCGCCGTCCAGTGAGGCGCTCATGAACCTGCTGATCGAACTGCTCGCTTTCGCGGTTGCGATTGGTGTACTCGTGGTGGTCCACGAGTACGGGCACTACAGCGTAGCGCGTCTGTGCGGCGTGAAGGTGCTGCGCTTTTCGATCGGCTTCGGCAAGCCGCTCGTTCAGTGGGTGAGCCGGAAGACGGGCACCGAGTGGACGATTGCCGCACTGCCGCTCGGCGGCTACGTGAAGATGCTCGACGAGCGCGAAGCCGGCCCCGGCTCGATTCCTGACGCCGATCTGCCGCATGCGTTCAACCGCCAGTCGGTGTGGCGGCGCTTCGCGATTGTCGTGGCCGGTCCGGCTGCGAATTTCCTGCTCGCGATCGTGCTGTTCGCGCTCGTGTTCGCGACCGGCGTGACCGAACCGGCGGCGGTGATCGCGACACCGGCGCCGAACACGCCAGCCGCGTTGGCGGGCTTCGAGGGCGGCGAGACGATCGTCGGTGTGCGCACCGGCCATAGCGACGAGACCGAGCCGGTGCGGTCATGGTCGGATCTGCGGTGGAAGCTGCTCGGCGCTGCGTTCGATCAGCAGCGCATCGTGGTCAGTGCAAAGGACGCGCACGGCACGTCCGATTTCCCGATGGATCTGCGCGGCCTCGGCGAGAAAGACATCGATGATGATCTGATGTCGCGCCTCGGCTTCGAGCCGGGCGGCGGCAAGCTCACGGTGGCGGGCGTGCAGGCGGGCAGCGCCGCGCAGAAGGCGGGGCTCGTCCCCGGCGACCGCTTGCGCGCGATCAACGGCACGCCGACCGATAATGCCGCGGCCTTCATCGCTTATGTAAAATCGCACGCCGGTGTGCCGGTCACGCTGCGGGTGGAGCGCGGCGGCCGCGGCGGTCATGCGGCGGGCGCGCTCGAAGAGATCACGATCGTGCCGCAATTGCAGCGCGATGCGGCGAGCGGACAGCAGATCGGCCGCATTGGCGCGGAGCTGGCGACCCAGGTGCCGACCATCGACGTGCGCTACGGGCCGCTCGAAAGTTTGCGCCTCGGTGCCCGCCGTACGTGGGATCTCGCGGTGTACTCGGTAAGGATGTTTGGCCGAATGATCGTCGGCGAGGCATCGTTGAGGAATCTGTCCGGTCCGGTGACGATCGCCGACTACGCGGGAAAGAGCGCACGTCTGGGTCCTGCCGCGTTTCTGTCGTTCCTTGCCCTTGTCAGCATTAGCCTCGGCGTGCTGAACCTGCTACCAATTCCGGTATTGGACGGGGGGCATCTGTTATATTATTTGGTTGAAGCTGTGACCGGTAAAGTTGTCTCCGATCGCTGGCAACTCGTTTTTCAGAGGGCGGGTCTTGCCTGCATCGTCGCGTTGTCGGCGATTGCGCTGTTCAACGATCTGGCTCGTTTAATCCATTTTTAAAGTGTCCGGCGGCGTTCTCGAGGGCGGCCGCCAGGCCTGATGCAGCTATACACACTGGGGAAGCACGTTGTTCAAACCTCATCGCTTTGGTCCAAAGACGGTTATAGCCGCGGCGTTCGCCGCGCATGGGCTGGTTGCTCACGCAACGACGCCCTTCGTGGTGCAAGATATTCGCATTGAGGGATTGCAACGCGTCGAACCGGGTACCGTGTTCGCGTACCTGCCCATCAAGCAAGGCGACACTTTTTCCGACGACAAGGCGTCCGAAGCGATTCGCGCGCTGTATGCGACGGGATTCTTCAACGACGTCAAGATCGCGACCGAAGGCAATGTGGTGATCGTGCAGGTGCAGGAGCGTCCGGCCATCGGCACGATCGACTTCGCCGGCATCCACGAGTTCGAAAAGGACAACCTGATCAAGGCGCTGCGCGCGGTCGGGCTGTCGCAAGGCCGCTACTACGACAAGGCGCTCGTCGACAAGGCCGAGCAGGAACTGAAGCGCCAGTATCTGACGCGCGGTTTCTACGCCGCCGAAGTCACCACGACGATCACGCCGATCGACCGCAACCGTGTCGGCATCCTGTTCTCGGTGGCTGAAGGTCCGAGCGCGAAGATCCGCCAGATCAACTTCATCGGCAACAAGACGTTCAGCACCGGTACGCTGCGCGACGAAATGCAGCTGTCCACGCCGAACTGGTTCTCGTGGTACACGAAGAACGATCTGTACGCGAAAGACAAGCTCACCGGCGACCTCGAGAACATCCGCTCGTACTACCTGAATCGCGGCTACCTCGAGTTCAGCATCGAATCGACCCAGGTGTCGATCTCGCCGGACAAGAAGGACATGTACCTGACGGTCACGCTGCATGAAGGCGAGCCGTACACGATTTCGAACATTCGCCTCGCCGGCAATCTGCTCGACCGCGAAGCGGAGCTGAAGAAGCTGATCACGATCAAGCCCGGCGATCGCTTTTCGGCCGAAAAGCTGCAGGCCACCACGAAGGCGATCGTCGACAAGCTCGGCGAGTACGGCTACGCGTTCGCGACCGTCAATGCGCAGCCCCAGATCGACCAGACCAACCACACGGTGGATCTGACACTGCAGGTCGATCCGAGCCGGCGCGTGTACGTGCGTCGCATCAACGTGGTCGGCAATACGCGCACGCGCGACGAAGTGGTGCGCCGCGAAATGCGCCAGCTCGAAAGCTCCTGGTTCGATTCGAACCGCCTCGCGCTGTCGAAGGACCGTATCAACCGTCTTGGCTACTTCACCGACGTCGACGTGACGACGGTGCCGGTCGAAGGCACGCCCGACCAGGTCGACATCGAGGTGAAGGTCGCCGAAAAGCCGACAGGCGCGATCACGCTCGGTGCGGGTTTCTCGTCGACCGACAAGGTGGTGCTGTCGGCAGGTATCTCGCAGGACAACGTCTTCGGCTCCGGCACGAGCCTCTCGGTGAACATCAATACCGCGAAGACGTACCGCACGCTGACGGTCACGCAGGTCGACCCGTACTTCACGGTGGACGGCATCAAGCGGATCACCGACGTCTACTACCGCACCTACCAGCCGCTGTACTACTCGACGGATTCGAGCTTCAAGATCGTCACATTGGGTGGCGACCTGAAGTTCGGCATTCCGTTCTCCGAGGTCGATACGGTGTACTTCGGCGCGGGCTTCGAGCAGAACCAGCTCGACATCGACGCGAACACGCCGCAAAGCTATCGAGACTATGTGAACGAGTTTGGCCGCGTGTCGAACAACGTACCGCTGACGGTCGGCTGGTCGCGCGATGCGCGCGACAGCGCACTGGTGCCGAGCCGCGGCTACTTCACGCAGGCGAACGCCGAGTACGGCACGCCGATCGGCGGCACGCAGTACTACAAGGCCGACATCAACGCGCAGTACTATTACTCGTTTGCGCGCGGCTTCGTGCTGGGCTTCAACTTCCAGGGCGGCTACGGTAACGGCCTCGCCGGCAAGCCTTATCCGATCTTCAAGAACTACTTCGCCGGCGGTATCGGTTCGGTCCGCGGCTACGAGCCGAGCTCGCTCGGTCCGCGCGACGCGAAGACCAACGACCCGATCGGCGGCTCGAAGCTGCTTGTCGGCAATATCGAGCTTACGTTCCCGCTACCGGGCACGGGCTACGACCGCACGCTGCGTGTGTTTACTTTCCTCGACGGCGGTAACGTGTGGGGAACGGAAGGCAACAGCATCGGCGCGAACGGCCTGCGTTACGGCTACGGTGTGGGTCTCGCGTGGATCTCGCCGATCGGTCCGCTCAAGTTGAGCCTTGGCTTCCCGCTCGTCAAACACACCGGCGACCAGTATCAGAAGTTCCAGTTCCAGATCGGGACGGCGTTCTGATCGGGCGGTGGGCGCTCCCGGCGGCCGGCTGCGGCGGCCCCGGTCAAACCAGAGTATCGAGAGGATGACTTTGCTAACCGGTATGTTTTCGAAACGTGTAGCGTGCGCATTGGCGCTGGCGATGACCTTGGGGGTCGGCATGGCGCACGCGCAGGAGGCGAGGATCGCCGCAGTGAATTCCGACCGCATCCTGCGCGAATCGGCGGCGGCGAAAGCCGCGCAGCTGAAGCTCGAGGCCGAATTCGCAAAGCGCGACAAGGATCTCGCCGACATGGCGCAAAAGCTCAAGTCCATGTCCGACGCGCTCGACAAGAACGGCGCGACAATGTCGGCGACCGATCGTGCCCAGAAGCAGCGCGATCTGTCGCAGCTGGACTCGGACTTCCAGCGCAAGCAGCGCGAATTCCGCGAAGACCTGAATCAGCGCCGCAACGAGGAACTCGCGGCGGTGCTCGATCGCGCGAACAAGGTCATCAAGCAGATCGCCGAAACGCAGCACTACGATCTGATCGTGCAGGAAGCGGTGTACGTGAGCCCCCGCATCGATATCACCGACCAGGTGCTGAAGGCGCTGGCGGCATCGGGCAACTAAGGTCGGCGCACGGCCTCGCAATGATTGAATGGGACCAGAGTAAGAGCTTTGCGTGGGACCGGAGCAGGCGCTACAGCGCCAACACCGGTCGACAGCCGAAGCGCTGACCCTGGTCGACGTTGGAGACAGGATAGGCATGGCATTTTCGCTCGAGGACATCGTCCAGCGGTTCGGCGGTGAGGTAGTTGGTAATGGGTCGCAGCGCGTGAGCAGTCTCGCGCCGCTCGACCAGGCAGGCCCCGACCAGTTGGCGTTCCTCGCCAATCCGAAGTATCTGGCGCAGGTCGAAACGACTCGTGCCGGCGCGGTGCTGATCAATGCCGGCGATCTCGCGAAGCTCGCCTCGCGCGAAGGTCGAAACTTCATCGTTACACCGAATCCCTACGCTTACTTTGCGCGCATCGCGCAGACCTTCATCGACCTCGCCGCGCCGAAGGCGGTGCCCGGCGTGCATCCGAGCGCAACGATCGATCCTTCCGCGCAGGTCGCCTCGAGCGCAGTGATCGGTCCGCGTGTCACCGTCGAAGCGGGCGCGGTGATCGGTGAGCACGTGCGGCTCGACGCCAACGTCGTGATCGGCCGCGGCACGCGTGTCGGCGCGAACACGCATCTGTATCCGAACGTGACCGTGTATCACGGCTGCAAGCTCGGCGAGCGCGTGATCGTGCACGCGGGCGCGGTGATCGGTTCCGACGGCTTCGGCTTTGCGCCTGACTTCGTCGGCGAGGGCGAGGCGCGCACCGGCAGCTGGGTGAAGATTCCGCAGGTCGGTGGCGTGTCGATCGCCAATGATGTCGAAATCGGCGCGAACACGACAATCGACCGTGGCGCGATGGCCGACACGATCATCGAGGAGTGCGTGAAGATCGACAACCTCGTGCAGATCGGCCATAACTGCAAGATTGGCGCGTACACGGTGATCGCGGGCTGCGCGGGCATCGCGGGCAGCACCACGATCGGCCGTCACTGCATGATCGGCGGCGCGGTCGGCATCGCCGGCCACGTGACGCTTGCCGATTACGTGATCGTCACCGCGAAGTCGGGCGTGTCGAAGTCGCTGCTGAAGCCCGGCATGTACACGAGTGCGTTTCCGGCCGTGAATCACGCGGACTGGAACAAAAGCGCCGCGCTGCTGCGCAACATCGACAAGCTGCGCGATCGCATCAAGGCGCTGGAGAGCGCCGCGGCCGACAAGGCCGGCAGTGCCACTGACGGCGCCGCAGGTCAACCCGCAGGCAACAAGATCTGACAGTTTCACGACGGCCCACCGGCACCGCGTAAAATAGCGGTCCAGCAGCATGAAGCAGAGCCGGCGGCCGTGACCGGGTGGCACGGCCAGCGGTCACGAGTGGCGCCGGTCGCGCGCGTTTTCAACCCACCTGCACCAGCATCCGCAGTCATCATCGCGCAGTCAATGCGTGAGCAGAAACACCATGAGCACGGAAAAAATCAACCTCGACATTCATAAGATTCTCACGCTGCTGCCGCATCGTTATCCGATCCTGCTGGTCGACCGGGTGCTCGAACTCGAACCGCACAAGCGCATCAAAGCGTTGAAGAACGTGTCGATCAATGAGCCGTATTTTCAGGGACATTTCCCGACGCGGCCGGTGATGCCAGGCGTGCTGATCCTCGAAGCGCTCGCGCAGACCGCGGCGCTGCTGACATTCTCGGAAGAGCCGAGCGATCCGTCGAACACGCTGTACCTGTTCGTCGGCATCGACAACGCGCGCTTCAAGCGCGTGGTGGAACCGGGCGATCAGTTGATCCTGAACTGCACGTTCGAGCGTCACATGCGCGGCATCTGGAAGTTCAAGGCGCGCGCCGAAGTGGATGGCGTCGTCGCGGCGGAAGCCGATCTGATGTGCGCGGTGCGCCACACGGACAAAGACGCGTAAAGCCGGCGCCCGGGCGGGTCGCAGCGCGGCACGGCACGCGCGCGGCGGGCCCGACGGCAAGTCCATCCAGAAAACGCAACAGAATCAGAAGCGAGGACGCATGAGCAGGATCCATCCCACTGCGATCATCGAAGCAGGCGCGCAGCTCGACGAATCCGTCGAAGTCGGCCCCTATGCCGTGATCGGCGCACACGTGACGATCGGTGCGCGCAGCACGGTCGGCTCGCACAGCGTGATCGAAGGCCACACCACGATTGGCGAAGACAACCGCATCGGCCATTACGCCTCGGTCGGCGGCCGTCCGCAGGACATGAAGTACCGGGACGAGCCGACGAGACTCGTGATCGGCAACCGCAACACGATCCGCGAGTTCACGACCATCCACACCGGCACGGTGCAGGACGCGGGCGTCACCACGCTCGGTGACGACAACTGGATCATGGCCTATGTGCACATCGGTCACGACTGCCACGTCGGCAGCAACGTGATCCTGTCGAGCAACGCGCAGATGGCCGGCCACGTGACGATCGGCGACTACGCGATCATCGGCGGCATGTCGGGCGTGCATCAGTTCGTGCGGATCGGCGCGCATGCGATGCTCGGCGGCGCGTCGGCGCTGGTGCAGGACGTGCCGCCGTTCGTGATCGCGGCGGGCAACAAGGCCGAGCCGCATGGCATCAACGTCGAAGGGCTGCGCCGCCGTGGTTTCCCGGCGGACGCCATCTCGGTGCTGCGCACCGCATATCGTGTGCTGTACAAGAACGGCCTGTCGCTTGAAGAAGCGAAGGTGCAATTGAAGGAACTCGGTTCGGCCGGCGGCGACGGCGACGCACCGGTGCAAACGCTGCTCGCGTTCGTCGAAGCGTCGCAGCGCGGCATCATCCGCTAACCGATGACCTTTCAACCCAGTCCACTGCGCATCGCGATGGTGGCCGGCGAGCCGTCCGGCGACCTGCTCGCCGCGTCGCTGCTCGAGGGCCTCGCCAGCCGGCTGCCGCCCGCCACGCAGTACTACGGCATCGGCGGTCCGCGCATGATCGCCGCGGGCTTCGACGCCCACTGGCCGCTGGAGAAGCTGACGGTGCGCGGCTATGTCGAGGCGCTGCGGCACATCCCCGAAATCCTTGGTATCCGCAACGAGCTGAAGCGTCAGCTGCTCGCCGAGCCGCCTTCGGTGTTCGTCGGCGTGGACGCGCCCGACTTCAACTTCGGGCTCGAGCACGCGTTGCGCGACGCCGGCATTCCGACGGTGCATTTCGTCTGCCCGTCCATCTGGGCGTGGCGCGGCGGGCGTATCAAGAAGATCGCGAAGGCGGTCGATCACATGCTGTGCGTGTTCCCGTTCGAAACCGCGCTGCTCGAAAAGGCGGGTGTCGCGGCGTCGTATGTCGGGCATCCGCTCGCCGACCAGATCCCGCTCGAACCCGACACCCTTGGCGCGCGCCGCGCGCTCGGTCTCGCTGAAAGCGGGCCGGTGATCGCGGTGCTGCCGGGCAGCCGGCGCTCGGAGATCGATCTGATCGGGCCGACGTTCTTCGCGGCGATGGAGATGATGCAACACCAGGAGCCGGGCGTGCGCTTCGTGATGCCCGCGGCGACGCCCGCATTGCGCGCGCTGCTGCAGCCGCTCGTCGATGCGCATCCGGGTCTCGCGCTGACCATCACCGACGGCCAGTCGCAACTCGCGATGACCGCCGCCGACGCACTGCTCGTGAAGAGCGGCACCGTCACGCTCGAAGCCGCACTGCTGAAGAAGCCGATGGTGATTTCGTACAAGGTGCCCTGGCTGACTGGCCAGATCATGCGCCGCCAGGGTTATCTGCCGTACGTTGGCTTGCCGAACATTCTGGCCGGGCGTTTCGTGGTGCCGGAGATCCTGCAGCATTTCGCGACGCCGCAGGCGCTCGCCGAGGCGACGCTGAAACAGTTGCGCGACGAGGCGAACCGGCGCACGCTGACGGAAATCTTCACGGAGATGCATCACGTGCTGAAGCAGAACACCGCGCAGCGTGCGGCCGAAGTCGTGGCGAGCGTCGTCGAGCAGCGGGCGGGACGGTCATGAACGGCGCGCGCGCGCCTCGCGGCAAGACCGGTGCCGTCGCGCGGGTGGCCGCGCAGATCGGCCTGAACTTCGAGAGCGCTGAGGACATCGTCTGCGGTGTCGACGAGGCAGGGCGAGGGCCGCTGGCCGGTCCGGTCGTCGCGGCGGCGGTGATTTTCGATCCAGCCAAACCGATGATTCGCGGCCTCGACGATTCGAAAGCGCTTACCGCGAACAAGCGTGAAGCGCTGTACGACAAGATCGTCGAGCGTGCATTGGCGTACTGCATCGCGTCGGCGACGGTCGAGGAGATCGATTCGCTGAACATCCTGCACGCGACCATGCTCGCGATGAAGCGCGCGGTCGAGGGCCTGTCGGTCGTGCCGACGCTTGTGAAGGTCGACGGCAATCGTTGTCCGGCGCTCAGCATCCGTAGCGAGGCGGTGATCGGCGGCGACGCGCTCGTGAAGAGCATTTCGGCGGCGTCGATTCTCGCGAAGGTCGCACGCGACCGCATGCTGGTCGAGCTGCATCAGGCGTATCCGATGTATGGCTTCGACGCGCATGCCGGTTACGGCACGCCGCAGCATCTCGCGGCGCTGCGCGAGCATGGGCCGTGCGAGCATCATCGGCGCTCCTTCGCGCCGGTGCGCGAAGCGCATCTGCGGCTCGGCACAGGCGTGCCGTTGCCGGCGGCCGATGCAGTCATCATGACCGACACGCTGCTGCTCGACGACAATGCGTTCGGCGAAGCGGGCCTCGCCTGACGCAGCCTGTTAAAGCGGCTCGAGAGCGACCCGCGCTTCAATGCCATTGATTCACCGCTCATTTCTTTTCCATTCTCACCGCCTTCGCTGCCTGTGAAAGCCATCACCTCGCGGGACAATCCGCTCTACAAGCGCCTGAAGGCACTCGCCGGCTCGACGCATCAACAGCGGCGCAGCGGCCATGCGCTGCTCGAGGGCTTCCATCTCGCCAGCACGTATCTCGACGTGGCCGGCCAGCCGGAGCTCTGTGTCGTCACCGACGGCGCGCTGCGTCACGACGAAGCGCAGGCGATCGTCTCGCGCATCGATGAGCATCGGCTCGTGACGCTGCCGGACGCGCTGTTCGGGCAGTTGTCGAATGTCGTGCATGGGGTCGGGATACTGCTGCTCGTCGAGAAGCTCGATGCGCCGCTGCCGGAACGCATTGCGGAAAACTGTCTCGTGCTCGACGGCGTGCAGGACGCGGGCAATGTCGGCTCGATTCTACGCAGCGCGGCGGCCGCGGGTATTCAGCACGTGTTCTGCGCGCCGGGCACTGCGTACGCGTGGTCGTCGAAGGTGCTGCGCTCGGGGATGGGCGCACATTTCCTGTTGGAGATTCACGAGGACGTCGAAGCGAATGCGCTGATCGAGCGGCTCGCGGTGCCGATCGTCATCACCGATTCACACGGCGCCGAAGCGATCTACGACTGCGACCTCAGCGGTCCGCTCGCATGGGTGTTCGGCAACGAAGGGGCGGGTGTGTCGCAGGCGTGGCGCGATGTCGTGTCGTTGCGAGTGACGATTCCGCAACCGGGCGGCATGGAGTCGCTCAACGTGGCGGCCGCCGCGGCGGTCTGCGTGTTCGAGCAGTGCCGGCAGCAGCGCGGGCGAAAAAAATAGACGCTGTCAGCGCTGCGCCGACCGCGGTCAGGCAGCGCAACGCCTCGGCGGTGCCTCAATACGACGGCCGATCCAGCTTGATCTCCTGCAGGATCGTCGTCGCGATCTCCTCGATCGACTTGTGCGTGGACGACAGCCACTTGATCCCCTCGCGTCGCATCATCGTTTCGGCTTCGTTGATCTCATAGCGGCAGTTCTCCAGAGCCGCATACTTGCTGCCTGGCCGCCGCTCGTTGCGGATCTCGGACAGCCGCTGCGCATCGATCGACAACCCGAACATCTTCTGCCGATGCCCGAGGAGCGGCGTCGGCAGCTTGCCGCGTTCGAAATCTTCGGGAATCAGCGGATAGTTCGCCGCTTTCACGCCGTATTGCATCGCCAGATAAAGGCTCGTCGGCGTCTTACCGCTGCGCGACACACCGACGAGGATCACGTCCGCGTCGGCGAGATTGCGATTCGACTGACCGTCGTCGTGCGCGAGCGAGAAGTTGATCGCCTCGATCCGATTCTTGTACTCCTCGGTGTCCGCATTCTGGTGGCCGCGACCCATTGCGTGGCTCGACTTCAGCTCCAGCTCCTGCTCGAGCGGCTCGACGAAGGTCTGGAACATGTCGAGCACGAGCGCATTCGAATCCTTAACGATCTGATTCGACGAGCTATCGACGAGCGTGGTGAACACGATCGGACGACGGCCGTCCTGCACGACCGCCTCGTTGATCTTCTCGAGCGTCGCGTAGGCCTTCTCGGTCGAGTCGACGAAAGGCACGCGAACCAGGCGGAATTTCTGGTCGAACTGGGAGAGGATCGAATGCGCGAAGGTTTCGGCAGTAATCCCGGTACCGTCTGAGACGATGAATACGGTGGGCGGCATCAGTGGGGCTGTGAACGTGAACGGCAAATGAGCCGGAAAGCGCGAGCACAACAACGCGCTCGAATCAAACCGCGCTGCGGCGCGCGCTTCCGCGGTTGGCGGGGGACAGCGGCGTCGGCGCAGCGCGCCGTGGGCGCAACGTTCGCGCCCAGCGGCCGGCCTCGCAAAAACCCGCTGGCAGGGTCGGGGCGCGATTCGAAGCGCAATTCTCGACCGACTGCCACATTTCGGGAGTCGGCACGGTAGAATAGCGGCAACCTGTTGGATAAGCAATTGCAGGCGATTGGCGTCTAATTTGCCGCGAACGATCGTCCAACGTCCCGTTATCAGGCGTCAACATGCGTTGAACGTGGGAGATCGGGCGGCAAATCGGCTGATCCGCGTTCTTCGCTGCGGGCTTCGTCATATCTTTGGCTGGCGCGCTCTTGCAGCGCACGTCCGCGGTCGAGGCGATTGCTTATCTAACAGGTTGTGCAAGACACGGGGTCGAGCTTCCAATGGGCTGCCCGTGTTCAAGCCCACTTGCACAGCCGTGAATTTCTTTCACACTTAGGGGCTTGTATGACTAACGCAGTTACCGTCGCAAAGGACAAGGCGTATGTAGTTCCGTTCGAGCAGTTGCGGATGACCGACGTGGAAATCGTCGGCGGCAAGAACGCGTCGCTGGGGGAGATGATCAGCCAGCTCGCCGAAGCTGGCGTGCGCGTGCCGACCGGCTTCGCGACCACCGCGCTCGCGTTCCGTGACTTCCTGAAGCACAACAATCTGACCGAACGCATCGCCAAACGTCTCGAGACGCTCGACGTCGACGACGTGAAGGCGCTCGCCGAAGCGGGCAAGGAAATCCGTCAATGGATTATCGACGCGCCGCTGCAGCCGCAGCTCGAGGCTGACATTCGCGCGGGGTTCGATACGCTGCAAAAGAGCTCGCCCGAAGAGCTGTCGTTTGCCGTGCGTTCGTCCGCGACCGCGGAAGACCTGCCGGATGCATCGTTCGCGGGTCAGCAGGAAAGCTATCTGAACGTGGTCGGTATCGACGACGTCCTCGATCGCATGAAGCACGTGTTCGCGTCGCTGTACAACGACCGCGCCATCTCCTATCGCGTCCACAAGGGCTTCACGCACGCGGAAGTCGCGTTGTCGGCGGGCGTGCAGCGCATGGTGCGCTCGGACGTCGGCGCAGCGGGCGTGATGTTCACGCTGGACACCGAGTCGGGCTTCAAGGACGCCGTCTTCATCACGTCGAGCTATGGCCTCGGCGAGACCGTCGTGCAGGGCGCGGTGAATCCGGACGAGTTCTACGTCTTCAAGACCACGCTCGCACAGGGCAAGTACCCGATCATCCGTCGCTCGATCGGCTCGAAGCTGATCAAGATGGAGTTCACCAAGCCGGGCGAGCCGGGCCGCGTGAAGACCGTCGACGTCGCGCACGAGCAGCGCAACCGTTTCTCGATCACCGACGAAGACGTGATCGAACTGGCGAAGTATGCGGTCATCATCGAGAAGCACTACCAGCGTCCGATGGACATCGAGTGGGGCAAGGACGGCCGCGACGGCAAGATCTTCATCCTGCAGGCGCGTCCGGAAACGGTGAAGAGCCAGGGCGGCGGCAAGGCCGAGCAGCGCTTCAAGCTGAAGGGGCAGTCGAACGTGCTGGCCACCGGCCGCGCAATCGGTCAGAAGATCGGCGCGGGTCCGGTGCGCGTGATCCACGATCCGTCGGAAATGGACCGCGTGCAGCCGGGCGACGTGCTGGTCGCCGACATGACCGACCCGAACTGGGAACCGGTCATGAAGCGCGCGTCGGCGATCGTCACGAACCGCGGCGGCCGCACCTGCCACGCGGCGATCATCGCGCGTGAACTGGGCGTGCCGGCGGTGGTCGGCTGCGGCGACGCGACCGACGTGCTGAAGGACGGCGCGCTCGTCACCGTGTCGTGCGCGGAAGGCGACGAAGGCAAGATCTACGACGGCCTGCTCGAAACCGAAGTCACCGAAGTGCAGCGCGGCGAATTGCCGCCGATTCCGGTGAAGATCATGATGAACGTCGGCAATCCGCAGCTCGCGTTCGACTTCTCGCAGCTGCCGAACGCGGGTGTGGGTCTCGCGCGCCTCGAGTTCATCATCAACAACAACATCGGCGTGCATCCGAAGGCGATTCTCGAGTACCCGAACGTCGATCAGGACCTGAAGAAGGCGGTCGAGAGCGTCGCGCGCGGTCACGCGTCGCCGCGCGCGTTTTACGTCGACAAGCTGACCGAAGGCATCGCAACGATCGCGGCGGCGTTCTATCCGAAGCCCGTCATCGTGCGTATGTCGGACTTCAAGTCGAACGAGTACAAGAAGCTGATCGGCGGTTCGCGCTACGAGCCCGACGAGGAGAATCCGATGCTCGGCTTCCGCGGCGCGTCGCGCTATATCGCGGAAGAATTCGCCGAGGCGTTCCAGATGGAATGCGTCGCGCTGAAGAAGGTGCGTGAAGAGATGGGCCTCGACAACGTCGAGATCATGGTGCCGTTCGTGCGTACGCTGAAGCAGGCGGAACGCGTGGTCGGGCTGCTCGGCAAGTTCGGCCTGAAGCGCGGCGAGAAGGGCCTGCGTCTAATCATGATGTGCGAAGTCCCGTCGAACGCGATCCTCGCCGAAGAGTTCCTGCAGTACTTCGACGGTTTCTCGATCGGCTCGAACGACCTGACGCAGCTCACGCTCGGCCTCGACCGCGACTCGGGCATGGAACTGCTCGCCGTCGATTTCGACGAGCGCGATCCGGCGGTCAAGTTCATGCTCAAGCGCGCGATCGAAACGTGCCTGCGTCTCGACAAATACGTCGGCATCTGCGGCCAGGGGCCGTCCGATCATCCGGACTTCGCGCAATGGCTGACGGACGAAGGCATCAAGTCGATCTCGCTGAATCCCGACACGGTCATCGATACGTGGCAGCAGTTGGCGAAGTCGAAGCAATAACTCGCGACATGTTGAATGCCGCCCCGCAGGCGGCATTCACCACGCGTTAAAGGCACGTCCGCTTCGTGCTATAAACACCCCGGTAGAACCGGGGTGTTTTGCTTTGTGGAGGTCGAAGTGGCGCCTGGTGGACTGTTCTGGTGGATCGGGGCGGGTGTGCTCGTCGTGCTGGAGCTGATGAGCGGCACCTTCTATCTGTTGATGGTCGCGTTGGGCTTCGTCGCGGCGGCGCTCGCACGCATTGCCGGCGCCGGGACTGACCTGCAGTTCGTGGTGGCGGCGCTGGTCGCGCTCGCAGCGGTCGTGTTGCTTAGACGCTCGCGCTTTGGCCGCCGCAAGCGCGAGCGGGCGTCGCGCAATCCCGACGTCAATCTTGATATCGGACAGACGCTGATCGTGCCGGCCTGGCAGGGGCGCAAAGCACGAGCGACCTATCGCGGCGCGGCATGGGACGTCGAGTTGGCCGCGGGCGAACCCGAAGACGCGCAGGTCTACGAGATCAGGGAATTGCGCGGCAGTTGCCTCGTCGTCGTCGCGAGCCACCAGCCGAAGGCCCGCGCAAGCATGACCTGACTATCCGAACGCCACGAGGCGAAGCACAGAATCCCAGGCAGAACACGCGGGCCTGACGCACCTGCGCACAACTATTCGAATCAGAATCGGAGGAGAGCGATATGGATTCCACCATCGTCGGGGCAGTGCTGCTGATCGTCGTGATCGTGCTCGCGTCACAGACCATCAAGATCGTGCCGCAGCAGCACGCATGGGTGCTCGAGCGCCTCGGCCGCTATCACGCAACGCTGACGCCGGGTCTGAGCTTCGCGTTTCCGTTCGTCGACCGGGTCGCCTACAAGCACGTGCTGAAGGAAATTCCGCTCGACGTGCCGAGCCAGGTCTGTATCACGCGCGACAATACGCAGCTGCAGGTCGACGGTGTGTTGTATTTCCAGGTCACCGATCCAATGAAAGCGTCGTACGGATCGAGCAATTTCGTGTTCGCGATTACGCAGCTATCGCAGACCACGCTGCGCTCGGTCATCGGCAAGCTGGAGCTGGACCGGACCTTCGAGGAGCGCGATTTCATCAATCACAGCATCGTGTCCGCACTCGACGAAGCGGCCTCGAACTGGGGCGTGAAAGTCCTGCGCTACGAGATCAAGGATCTGACGCCGCCGAAGGAAATCCTTCACGCGATGCAGGCGCAGATCACCGCCGAGCGCGAAAAGCGCGCGCTGATCGCGGCATCGGAAGGGCGCAAGCAGGAGCAGATCAATATCGCGTCGGGCGGGCGCGAGGCCGCGATTCAGAAATCCGAGGGCGAGCGTCAGGCGGCGATCAACCAGGCGCAGGGACAGGCCGCGGCGATCCTGGCCGTCGCCGAGGCCAACGCGCAAGCGATCCAGAAGATTGCGGCGGCGATCCAGTTGAACGGCGGCATGGACGCGGTGAATCTGAAGGTGGCCGAACAGTACGTGAGCGCGTTCTCGAACCTCGCGAAGCAGGGCACGACACTGATCGTGCCGGGCGACATGTCGAACCTGAGTTCGATGATCGCGTCGGCGCTGGCGATCGTGAACAAGGGCAGGGCGGGAGCGGAGCCCTCGCGAAGCGACTCGCGCTAGGAACGCGCGCCACGAACGGGCAGCGAACGGGCGACGAACGCGCAACGCCAAAGCAAATGGCCTGCACACATCGATGTGCGGGCCATTTTTGCATGAGCCGGAGACGAATCGCGCTTAGGTCGGCGAGCGCATCAGGCGCGCCTTCTCGCGCTCCCAGTCGCGCTTCTTCTCGGTCTCGCGCTTGTCGTGCAGCTTCTTGCCCTTCGCGAGTCCGATCTCGCATTTGACGCGGCCGTTCTTGTAGTGAAAGTTCAGCGGCACGAGCGTGTAGCCGCGCTGCTCGACCTTGCCGATCAGCTTGCTGATTTCCTCGCTATGCAGAAGCAGCTTGCGCGTGCGCACCGGATCGGGATGAATGTGAGTCGACGCTTCGGGCAGCGGGCTGATGTGTGTGCCGATCAGGAACAACTCGCCATTGCGGATCACCACGTAGCCTTCCTTGATCTGGCCGCGCCCTGCGCGCAACGCCTTGACCTCCCATCCTTCGAGCACGAGTCCCGCTTCGTAGCGCTCTTCGACCGAGTAGTCGTAGAAGGCTTTTCTGTTGTCGATAATGCTCATGAATGGAAAGTGCCCAACTCGTTTAAAATCACGATTTTAGCAAAGCGGGGCAAGGAAAGCCCGCAGCGCTCGTCCACCCTTGCCGCACGCTGTTCAATCTATGGCAGATGTCCAGAAAACCGTGTTGATTCGCCATTCGGCGGAACAGATGTTCGATCTCGTCACCGACGTCGACGATTATCCCAACTTCCTGCCGTGGTGCGGGGGCGTCGAAACCCGTCACCGGGACGACACCAGCATGGAGGCGAAGATCGATATCAACTTCAAGGGCATCAAGCAGCATTTCGCCACGCGCAATTCGATGGAGCGGCCGACGCGCATCGACATGGAATTCGCCGACGGCCCGTTTCGCAAGTTCACCGGTTTCTGGCGCTTCACGCCGCTGCGCGCCGATGCATGCAAGATCGAATTCGCGCTGCACTATGAGTTCACCAGCATCCTGCTCGAGAAGATCATCGGGCCCGTGTTCAGTCATATCGCCAACACCTTCGTCGAATCTTTCGTGAAGCGCGCCAATCAGCGCTATGGTGCGTCATGAGCGCGCGGTTATCGGTCGAGGTCTGCTATGCGCTCGCCGGCGAGCAGGCGCTGATTCCAGTCGAGCTGCCGGCCGGCGCGACGCTGCAACAGGCGATCGAGGCGAGCGGGATTCTGCAGCGCTTTCCAGCGATCGATCTAAGCAAGCAAAAGGTGGGCGTGTTCGGCAAGCTCAAGCCGCTCGACGCGGTCCTGGCCGACCATGATCGCGTCGAGATTTACCGGCCGTTGCTGGTGGATCCGAAGGTGTCGCGCCAACGCCGCGTCGAAAAGACGCGCAAGGCGGGGTCGATCGAGGGGCGGCGCTGGCTGAACAAGGATTCGCGCTAGGCGGCGCGGATCGGGGCGGCGCGATTTCTCGTGCGCCGCCCGTTTCTCATCACGTCACATCACATCGAGGCGCCGACGTCTGCGCCTTATCGTCCATGCCCTCGATGCGCGCGGCGCCCGACGCACCATCGTCCGCATGTCTGCGCACCGACCACCAGACCCCCGCGACCAGCAGCACGATCGCCGCGAGTTCGAGCGGCCGAGGCAGGCGCTCGTCGTATATGAACGCGTAAAGCAGCGCGAACAGCGTTTCGAACACGATCATCTGACCGGACAGCGTCAGCGGCAGCCGCTTCGCCGCGGCATTCCACAGGCCGTTGCCGAGCCAGGACGCGCCGATCGCGAGCACCAGGTTGAGCAGCCAGAACGTATGCCAGCGCGCATCGGCCAACTCGCCCTGTGGGCCGCCCGACGGCAGTACCGCGACGAGCAGCCACAACACACCGCCGAGCGCGCCCGTCACGACGCCCCACAGCACCGACCACTCGTTGCCGCTGAAATGCGTCTGACGCTGCAGGTAGCGCGCGTTTTCGACCGCGAACCAGGTCCAGCAGGCCAGCGCGCCCGCCGCGCAGGCCACGCCGACGAGGCGGGTCGCGATGCTCACCGGCGTTGCGCCGGTCGCCGTGAACACGTCGATATTGATGCAGACGATGCCCGCCATCACGGTCGCGAGCGGCCATGCGAGGCGCGCGAGCGGCACCGCGCCGTGATCGCGGCGGCCCATCAGCGTGACCGTGACCGGCAGCACGCCGACGATCAGCGAAGCCGGCGCGATCCCGATCAGGTGCACGGCGGCCGTCAGCAGCAGGTAATAGACGATGTTGCCGGCGAGCGCGAGCTTCACGAGCGCGATCAGGTCCTCGCGGGTCAGCCGTCTGGCGAGTGAGCGCGCGATCGGCAGGACAGCCGCGAGCGAGACGACGCCGTACATCGAATAGCGGCCGGCCACGAGCAGCAGCGGCGAGAAGTCGGGCAGCACGCGCGGCACCAGAAACACCATGCCCCACAAGGCTCCGGCCATTACCCCATAGACGACACCGCGCTGCATCGACTGCCCCTGCTCGAAAAACTGGAATGGCCGGCAGAATAGCGGTTTGACGGACGCAGCGTCTTGTTCGATCCTGCATTCGGGCGGTTCGGTTGCCGCTCGATCAGATTTCGCGCCGCCGATCGCCGCCGGCTCGGCCCCCTTTATCTGCGAACGCGCAAACGAAACCCAATCGAACCCGACGCGAACAACCAGGCGAAATTGGCGCGCGGCGGATCGGGAGAAAATCGTCAGAAATTCGCTAAGCTGCTGTTCGTGAAGTGAAAACCGGGTGGTATCGCGTATAATTCGCTTTTGCGCCTATAGGATTTGCCATGCGTCTGATCCAAACAGCACTCACGTTCGATGACGTGCTCCTCGTCCCGGCCTTCTCCGATGTTCTGCCGCGCGACACCAGCCTCAAGTCCCGGCTGACCCGCAACATCTCCCTCAACATGCCGCTTGTGTCCGCCGCGATGGACACGGTCACTGAAGCACGTCTGGCAATCGCCATGGCGCAAATGGGCGGCGTCGGCATCATCCACAAGAACCTCACGCCGGCCGAGCAGGCGCGTGAAGTCGCGAAGGTCAAGCGTTTCGAGTCGGGCGTCGTGCGCGATCCGATCACCGTGCCGCCGCAAATGAGAGTGCGTGACGTGATCGCGCTGTCGCGCCAGCATGGCATTTCGGGCTTCCCGGTCGTCGAGGGCGCGCAACTCGTCGGTATCGTGACGAACCGCGACCTGCGCTTCGAGGAACGTCTGGACGAGCCGGTGCGCCACATCATGACCCCGCGAGAGCGCCTCGTCACCGTCAAGGAAGGCACGCCGCTCGCCGAAGCGAAGGCGTTGATGCACAGCCATCGTCTCGAGCGCGTGCTGGTCGTCAACGACGCCTTCGAGCTGCGCGGCTTGATGACCGTCAAGGACATCACCAAGCAGACCGAGCACCCGGACGCGTGCAAGGACGAGCACGGCAAGCTGCGCGCGGGCGCGGCGGTCGGCGTCGGCGCGGACAATGAAGAGCGCGTCGAGCTGCTCGTGCAGGCGGGCGTCGACGTGATCGTCGTCGATACCGCGCATGGCCACAGCAAGGGCGTGCTCGAGCGCGTCAAGTGGGTCAAGAAGAATTTCCCGCACGTCGAGGTGATCGGCGGCAACATCGCGACGGCGCCCGCTGCGAGGGCGCTCGTCGAATACGGTGCGGATGGTGTCAAGGTCGGTATCGGCCCTGGCTCGATCTGCACGACGCGGATCGTCGCGGGCGTCGGCGTGCCGCAGGTCACCGCAATCTCCAACGTGTCCGAAGCGCTGAAGGGCTCCGGCGTGCCGGTCATCGCCGACGGCGGCGTGCGCTTCTCGGGCGACGTCAGCAAGGCGCTCGCGGCGGGTGCGAGCGCGGTCATGATGGGCAGCATGTTCGCCGGCACCGAAGAGTCGCCCGGCGAGGTGTTTCTGTACCAGGGCCGCCAGTACAAGTCGTACCGCGGCATGGGTTCGGTCGGCGCGATGAAGGACGGCGCGGCGGACCGTTACTTCCAGGACAACTCGGCGAACATCGACAAGCTCGTGCCGGAAGGCATCGAAGGTCGCGTCGCGTACAAGGGTTCGGTCAACGCGATCCTGTTCCAGCTGATCGGCGGCGTGCGCGCGAGCATGGGCTATTGCGGCTGCCGCACCATCGCTGAAATGAACGAGAAGGCCGAGTTCGTGCAGATTACCGGCGCGGGCCTGCGCGAGTCGCACGTGCATGACGTGCAGATCACCAAGGAAGCGCCGAACTACCACGTGGACTAAACGCCCATGAAGCCACTGCTGCGCGTTGTACTGATCCTGGATGCGTTGGTGCTGCTGGGCTTCGGCCTGGTGTTCGTGCTGATGCCGTGGACTTCGCTGCGCAACGCGCTGCAAGTGGTGCCAACGGAGCCGGCACTGGTCGGCCAGGCTTTCGGCGTCGCGCTGCTCGGGCTCGCATGGCTCGCGGTGCATGCGTCGTACGACGGTGCGATGACCTCGACGGTCGCGAAGGTCGTCGGACATGTGCACTGGCTGACAGGCGTGCTGATGCTGATCTGGCTGCTGGGGTTGCGTACACCAGCGCTGCCCGACTTCGGGAAGATGGTGTCGGTGCTGGCCGGCGTCGTGCTGGTGGTGATCGGGCTCGGCGGCGTACGGCTGTCGGGCGCGGTGCGGCGGCGTGAGAAGGGGGGCGTGGTCAAGTCCTCATCGAGCAAGGCCGACAAGCGCGCCGCGAAAGATGCCGGGAAGCAGGCCGAAAAGGACGCCGCGCGGCAGCGTGAACTCGAACGCGACACCGCGCGCGAGCCACGCGCCACAGCGGGCTTTCCCGTTTATCACGCCGAGCCGGCGCCAGAACCCGCCGCGCCGCTTCATCCGGCCGCACGCGAGCCTGGCCTCAGTGAGTCCGAACGCGCCGCGCGCACGGCGGCTGCGCCGGGTAACTCCCGCACCGAGGCGTCTGACGCGCCCCGGCCGCCGTTTCATGGCTGACGCGCGTTGCGCCACGCCGTTTGCCGAAGCTACCGGGTTTCATTTGCGGGCGTCGCAGGCGGCAAGCTGTGCGGCTGGCCGCGCCCGTGTGCTTTTCCGTAATGTTTGCTGTCCACGCCGCGCTGAGACCGGCGCCGCGTGGAGTGCTTTGAATTCGACGCCGCGCCTCGCGCGCGGCATTCCGTATCTGCCCACTTCTGATTCCGTCCGCTGCCATGCATGACAAGATCCTGATTCTCGACTTCGGTTCGCAAGTCACCCAACTGATCGCACGTCGCGTTCGCGAAGCCAACGTGTACTCGGAAATCCATCCGTACGACGTCGACGCATCGTTCATCCGCGACTTCGCGCCGAAGGGCGTGATCCTTTCCGGCGGGCCGAGCTCGGTCACCGAGGAAGACACGCCGCGCGTGCCGCAAGCCGTGTTCGAACTCGGCGTGCCGGTGCTCGGCATCTGCTATGGCATGCAGGCGATGGCCCAGCAGCTCGGCGGCAAGGTCGACATCGGTCATCTGCGCGAATTCGGCTACGCCGAAGTGCGCGCGCGCAACCATACGAGCCTGCTCGAAGGCATCAGCGACTTCACCACGCCCGAAGGTCACGGCATGCTGAAGGTGTGGATGAGTCACGGCGACAAGGTGCTGGAAATGCCGCCGGGCTTCGCGCTGATGGCATCGACGGAATCGTGCCCGATCGCCGCGATGGCCGACGAACAGCGCCGCTTCTACGGCCTGCAATGGCACCCGGAAGTCACGCACACGGTGCAAGGCCGCGCGATGCTCGAGCGCTTCGTGCTGCAGATTTGCGGCGCGAAGGCCGATTGGGAAATGGGTCATTACATCGACGAGGCAGTCGCGAAGATTCGCGAGCAGGTCGGCAATGAGCACGTCATTCTGGGCCTGTCGGGCGGCGTGGATTCGTCGGTGGCGGCGGCGCTGCTGCATCGCGCGATCGGCGATCAGCTGACCTGCGTGTTCGTCGATCACGGCCTGTTGCGTCTGAACGAAGCCGAACAGGTGATGGCGCTGTTCGCCGATCACCTCGGCGTGAAGGTGATTCACGTCGACGCGAGCGAGGCATTCCTCGGCAAGCTGGCCGGTGTCACCGATCCGGAAGCGAAGCGCAAGATCATCGGGGCGGAATTTGTCGAAGTGTTCCAGGCGGAAGCGGGCAAGCTGACGGACGCGAAGTGGCTCGCGCAGGGCACGATCTATCCCGACGTGATCGAATCGGCGGGCAAGGGCAAGAAGGCCGCGCAAACCATCAAGAGCCACCACAACGTGGGCGGTCTGCCGGAGACGCTGAACCTGAAGCTGCTCGAGCCGCTGCGCGAGCTGTTCAAGGACGAAGTGCGCGAGCTGGGCGTGAAGCTCGGTCTGCCGCACTCGATGGTGTATCGCCATCCGTTCCCGGGCCCGGGTCTGGGCGTGCGGATCCTCGGCGAAGTCAAGCGCGATTTCGCGGACCTGCTGCGCCGCGCGGACGCGATCTTCATCGAGACGCTGCGCAACACGATCGACAAGGAGACCGGCAAGTCCTGGTATGACCTGACGAGCCAGGCGTTCGCGGTGTTCCTGCCGGTCAAGAGCGTCGGCGTGATGGGCGATGGCCGTACTTACGAGTACGTCGTCGCGCTGCGCGCGGTGCAGACGCTCGACTTCATGACCGCGCATTGGGCGCATCTGCCGCACGAGTTGCTTGGGCACGTGTCGAACCGGATCATCAACGAAGTGCGCGGGATCAACCGGGTGGTGTACGACATCTCGGGGAAGCCGCCTGCGACGATCGAGTGGGAGTGATCCTGCGTCCGGCATCGGCCGGCACCCACTGGCAGTAAAACACCCCTAACCCCGCGATTTTGTGGGCTTTTTTGTGCTTGTGTCTGGCAATGGCTGGCACCTTTCGGCATCCTCAAGCACGGTTTTTTTATGGCATAGATGGTGGTATCGTTTTGACGTGATGCCATGATGTGCCGCTGATACCATGTGCCCGCCTCAGGGGGAAGCATGGTATTCATTCTGTATAACGTATTGATTTTATGCGTTTTTTCTACAGAACTGGACCGGCGCTCGGATCATGGTATTTGAACGGAATCTGAGCACGGATCATGCTGACCGATACCAAGTTGCGCAACATCAAGCCGAAGGACAAGCTCTACAAGGTGAATGACCGTGACGGCCTCTATGTGGCCGTCACGGCGGCCGGGGCGATCTCGTTCCGCTACAACTACTCGATCCACGGCAGGCAAGAGACCATCACCTTCGGCCGCTACGGTGCCGGCGGCATTACCCTGGCGGAAGCCCGCGAGCGGCTGAACGAGGCCAAGAAGATGATTGCGGCCGGGAAGTCGCCAGCAAAGGAGAAGGCGCGGGACAAGGCCCGCGTCAAGGACGCCGAGACATTCGGGGCCTGGGCGGAAAAGTGGCTGCGGGGCTACCAAATGGCCGAGTCAACTCGCGACATGCGTCGCTCGGTCTTCGAGCGGGAGCTGAAGCCGAAATTTGCCAATCAGAAGTTGATAGAGATCACCCACGAGGATCTGCGGGCGCTGACCGATGCTATCGTGGAGCGAGGCGCACCGGCAACCGCGGTGCATGCGCGTGAGGTAGTGTTGCAGGTCTATCGTTGGGCCATCGAGCGCGGCCAGAAGGTCGAGAACCCGGCTGAGCTGGTGCGACCAACATCCATCACCAGGTTTGGGCCGCGCGACCGTGCGCTGATACCCGAAGAAATCGGCTTGATGTACCAGTACATAGAGCGCATCGGCACGACGCCATCCATCCGAGCGGCCGCCAAGCTGCTGCTGCTGACGATGGTGCGCAAGAGCGAGCTGACCAACGCGACGTGGAGCGAGATCAGTTTCAGTGACGCGCTTTGGACGATCCCAAAGGAGCGGATGAAGCGACGCTATCCGCACTTGGTGTTCCTATCCCGGCAGGCACTGGATATCTTCATTGCCCTGAAAACCTTCGCCGGTGGTTCGGACTACGTGCTGCCGTCGCGGTATGACTCGGATTTACCCATGAGCAGCGCCACGCTTAATCAGGTGCTGACGCTGACGTACCGGCTGGCGCAGAAGGAGGGGAAGTCGCTCGCCAAGTTCGGGCCACATGATTTGCGGCGAACGGCCAGTACGCTCCTACATGAGGCCGGCTACAACACGGACTGGATCGAGAAGTGCTTGGCGCACGAGCAGAGGGGAGTTAGGGCCCTATACAACAAGGCCGAGTATCGCGAACAGCGCACGGCGATGTTGCAGGACTGGGCGGACATGATCGACGAGTGGACGTTGAAACAGCCGAAGGGGCTAGCCAGTTGAAATCCGAGGTTCGACAGCCAGGGAGGCCGTACCGATGGACACACACTATGTTTATTTAATTGCCTGTCGCGGTGAATGCGTATTCCGCGCAAATCGAGCAGCCGTTCCACGGCAAGGCGAGCGGGCATTCCACGCGAAGTCGAGCAGCGATTCCACAGCAAAGCGAGCGCTGCGGACGCGGCGATGCGGGGTGA
>NZ_JAJITC010000013.1 GCF_020881035.1 Paraburkholderia translucens | reverse complement strand
AGAGCTCACCCCGCATCGCCGCGTCCGCAGCGCTCGCTTTGCTGTGGAATCGCTGCTCGACTTCGCGTGGAATGCCCGCTCGCCTTGCCGTGGAACGGCTGCTCGATTTGCGCGGAATACGCATTCACGATTGATCAGGCTCTCTGGCGCGAGGCGTATTTCGCCCCGGTAGCAGCCATAGCGACGTCGCTTGGCAGTGGCAGCGGCCAGCCCTTTCCTGCCTCATCAAACGTCGCATCACTTACTCCGAATAAAGACCTGCCCCCAGCCCTGTGCTGCGCGTATGCGGCGAAAGCCGTAGCAACGTTGATCGTGCTCGCAGGTGGCTTCGCAAAGAAGCCGTACTAAAGCTGCGAACGGAGTAACTGAATTGGATACTCGACGGCATCGACATTGAGGCGATTCGCGCGGATCCTATCAACGACTCCGGTTCGGCAATGCTCACTGAGGCGATCCATCTGCTGTCCAGCGATTTGATTCCCGATTGGAAAAGGTGATTTGACAGTCAAACTGCTGCAATGACCCGCGGAGCGAACATAGAATCGGTTCACAGGGCAGATTCCTTTGGAGGTAAGCCGAATATGACGGACAGCATCTCATCACCGCGTTCATTTCGTTGCGTCGAGTAATCGCGACTGCTCGCGATGGCCCACTGTCAGCGAGCGCCTTTTGAATGCGCTCGTATGGGCGGCAGAACTCAGTAAGGTGATAAACGATCGAAGCGCGGGCTGAAACGACTGAGCCACGTTCGATGGATTCAAGCGTACGTTGGGTCCCGCAGGCAGTAGCGCTTTTCAATATTCCACTAGCGTTCAAGATTCCCGCCAATACCGTGGCAGGGGAGTTACCCAAGCAAGGAGATAGGCAATGAAGATCGTTCTCGTACTGACTTCGCACAATCAGCTGGGAAACACCGGTAAGCCAACAGGGTTCTGGCTCGAAGAGTTTACCGCTCCGTACTACGTCTTCAGCGATGCGGGCGCTACTGTTGTCGTCGCTTCGCCCAAGGGCGGACAGCCGCCAATCGACCCTAGAAGCGACGATCCCAACAATCAAACCGACTCCATGCAGCGATTCAAACACGACCCAGCGACGCAAAAGGTTTTGGCCAATACCGTCAAGCTTTCCGAAATCAAGGCCGACGACTACGACACCATCTTCTATGCGGGCGGTCATGGTCCGATGTGGGACCTGACCAATGACAAAGACTCGATTGCGTTGATCGAGCACTTCTATAACGCAGGCAAGCCTGTCGCTGCTGTCTGTCATGGGCCGTGCGTGTTGCTCAAGGCGACCTTTCAGGGGCAGCCTCTCGTGAAAGGCAAGCGTGTTACCTGCTTTACGAACGATGAAGAAGAGGCCGTCGGGTTGACGAAAGTCATGCCGTTTCTGGTCGAAGACGAACTCAAGCGTTTGGGCGGTCACTTTGAGAAGGTGGAGAACTGGGCCGTGCTCAGCGTCGTCGATGGGCGTCTTATTACGGGGCAGAACCCGGCATCGTCGGGTCCCACTGCCAGAGAATTGCTGAAGGTTTTGCAGTAGTAGCGCCAATCTGGCGCATGCCGGAAAACAAGCATGCGCCTCCAACGGGAGATACCGATGACCGCGGCAACAAGCTCCGTTCAGATTAAGACCATCCGGCGAACGCCGGCCTATTGGCGAGTGACGATCGACAATCCGCCGGTCAATGTCATGGGTCCGGCGATGGTCAAGCAGTTCCATGAACTCATTCACGCTATCGAGACCGATGACCGCGTGAAAGTCGTGGTGTTCGACAGTGCGGTGGAGGGCTACTTTCTCAACCACTCCGATTTCTTCGCGAAGCTGGATGATTTGACCGGGCTTCCACCCGGTCCTACGGGCTTGCCACAATGGCCCGACTTTCTTGTACGCCTCACGCGCGTCCCGGTCGTTACGATCGCACTGATCCGCGGGCGAGCTACCGGAAACGGCAGCGAAATCGCGCTCTCTTGCGACATGAGTTTCGCCAGTCGCGAAAAGGCAATCATCTCTCAATGGGAGGTAGGGGTAGGTATGGTGGCTGGCGGCGGACCCATGGCTCGGCTGCCCCAATTGATCGGGCGTAACCGGGCGCTTGAAGTGCTCTTGAGTTCGGAAGACATTACAGGCGATCAGGCAGAGGCCTACGGCTACGTTAACCGGGCGCTTCCGGACGCTGAACTGGATGCATTCGTGGACGCGCTGGCGAATCGGATCGCCGGCTTCGACAAATGGGCGATTGCGAATACGAAGCGTCTGGTCAATTCGAGTCTGCCGCCAGAGGTTGAACTCGGCGCCGGCTGGGACGCATGCATCGCGTCACTCGGGCGGTCTGCCGCGCAAAAAGGGATCGAGGCGTTGAATGCGCAGGGCTTTCATCAAGCGGGCGATGTCGAAAAGCGGCTCGGCTACTATCTGGGGCAGCTTGCGCGCTAGCTCGGGGGAAACGCCCGGGCACCGGCCGGTCAATGCCATTCGCTTCTACCTCTGCGAACCGGAGAGCGGGATGAAGGGTACCGGGAGACGACTTTCTGTTTTTGAACGAGCGTGTTTGCCGTCCGGTCCGCATCGCTGTTCAACGCAGACGCGAAGTTCGATACCCAACCCAGTGGACTGGCAGACCCTGTTCTTCCTTTTTCGTATTTCGGAGGACCACTCATGACAACCACTTCGTTCACACGAGGCATCGATCATGTTGGCTTGACCGTCCGCAAGCTTGCGCAAACGCGCGATTTTTTTCTCAATTGCCTCGGCTGGGCACAGGTCGGTGAAAACCCGACTTATCCAGCGGCGTTTGTGTCAGACGGGTACGTTGTCTTAACGTTGTGGGAGGTGAAAAACGAACAAAATCCGGTCGGGTTTGACCGAAAATCCAACATCGGTCTTCATCATCTTGCGATGCGTGCCGAAAGCGAACAGGCACTCACCGAGATTGCCGAGCGAGTGGCAGCGTGGCCGGGTACCAGAATCGAGTTTTTCGCCCGAGATGCTGGGTGCCGGACCCAAGAAGCACACCATGATCTATGAACCGGGGGGCATCCGTCTGGAGTTCGCTTACGATCCGCGTTGGGAAGGCCAATCTTAAGGTTACAGGGTGTTAGGCACTTCTGTTGAGAGCTGAAAATCATGGCGATTCGAGCGACGGTATCCGGATTGGGCGCCATTCGTCGCATTCTCTAACTGGATCCAGGCGGAGATGGCAAGTTATCGCGCGCAACAACGGAAACAGATCGAAGATGCAATGCGATGACGACCCGAATTCAAACGACGCACGATCTGAGCATCTGCTTCTTTTGCGGACCTGCGTTGAGCGACTCGCCGGAATATGACGTTTGTTGAACAGCCGTGCGAGCAGAGTCGCACGGCTGTATCGGCCATTGCCAACCAAGCGCTACTGGGCTACCGGCGAGCTAACACCATCGACATCTGGCGCCCATCCGTCCGGATTTGAAAAGATGATGGTGTTTGCGCTCCCACTCTTGAATGCTCCCGTGACCGGCAGTGTCGAAACGGTGCTCCATCCGCCGGTCGGCGGAAATGAGACAGTAATCGGCGTTGCCCCATTGATACTGACTTGTGCAAATCGCGGCGCGGAATCTCCGTTCGCGTACCCCACTTGCACCGTGTAATTGCCATCCGCTGGTACGGAGATGCCATTCATCGTCAGCGTTCCGCCATTGCCTATGTAACCTACGTCCTGACCACCGGAACATGCCGAACACGATGACACGCGCGCGCCTCCTGCGAGGATGTTCGTCGATGCCTCGGCCTCGTATGCTGCCTTGAACGGAGGCAGGCGAACCGGGCCCGCAACCACCGAGACTGAACTGATTGCCGGTCCTGGCGCTGCGCTGTCTGCGCTCGAAAGAACCACGGTGTTTGCCCCTGTTTGCAGGCCAGCATATACGGTCACGGTACCGATCTGCCCTTGCACTCCCGTTGTCGGCGGGAACGCAAGCGTGGTCGGCTGACCACCGTTCACCGACAACTCCGCATTCACCGTCTCACGTGTGCGATTCGCGTAGGCGATTTCGATAAATCCGCCATCTCCCGTCGATGCAACGTTATTGAACGTTACCGTTCCCAGGCGTTTCACGATCGCGCCGCTATCGCATTCCGGACACTTTTCAATCGTTGCGCCTCCGCTCACAGCACTCGGTCGATAGCTTGACGACGCGGTGTCCGCGCCTCTGACCAGAAGCAACACTGCGCCGCCAGCAGGAACGTTCGGTGCCGTATAAGAGCCGGAGAACGAACCCAGATTGGCGCCTGCAACCACGTCACGCACATCCGCACGCCCTGTCGGAACCAGCCCCAGCTGTTGCCAGGTCACGGTCATCGGAGCATCAGCGTCTCCGTTATTGAACAGAACCACCGCCCGCTGACCCGTCCCTGCCAGCAGCTTCGACCAAACCTGCTGGGCCCCGGATTTAGCAACGAGTATTCCTTGCAATCCGAGAGGATCCTGATCGATGGCGATGACGTCTGGATTCGTCAGAAGCTTCGTCGCGTCGGCGGTAAGTGGTTTCGAGAGATCGTTGCCGAGAATCAGCGGGGCACCTGCTATCGCCCACAAACTCAAATGAGCCTGATCGTGAACCGCGGACATCCCCATGCCCGCCACCATCATGTCGGGGTCGTTGTAGAAACCCGTATGCTGCCCTTCCGGATGGTAGTTGCCGAGGAAGTTTCCAACGACGTTGCCGAAGTTCGGAATGCCGCTGTTCGGCCCATAGATGTCGCCGGTCGTTCTCCACATTCTGCCGACGCCGGCTGCCCAGGCCCAAGGACCTTCATTGAAGTCGGGATAGGTGCTATTGCCACCTATCGTTCCCCAGTCACAGATGCTAAGCGTCACTCGCTGACCCGTCTGGACATAAGCCTTGTCGATAGCGTCCGCGATCGCGGTGTAGGCCTGTTGCGGATCATAGCCCGCAACACGACCGCCGCAGAAGTCGACTTTCACAAAATCGAATCCCCACTGGGCAAACTGTAGAAAGTCGTGGTCGTAATGGGCAAAGTCGCTGCCAACGAAATGCGTGCCGTTGGTTCTGGTCCCGCATCCTTGAGGACCCGAATCGATGTAGATGCCAGCTTTCAAGCCTTTGCTGTGGATGTATTGCGCCATTGCCTGCATGCCACCGGGCCACTGCGTGTTGTCGATAACGAAATTGCCGCTTGCGTCCCTCGTGCCCGATGTCCACCAGCCCTCGTCGATATTCACGTACTGGTACTTCGCACCGGACGTGATTTGCGTGTTTAGCTGGCTAAGACCGTCGGCTTCCGCTTTGATCGTCAGGAAGTTCACGTTTTCCGCAAGGCTGTTCCACGAAGACCAACCCATGGGTGGCGGGACGACAGCAACCTGCCTGAGGGACCGCAATTGCTGTTGCGCCAGCGCCGCGTTCGACGAATCGGGTGCCGCAGATACCTGGGACGAACTTTTTATCGCACTCGTTGCGCTGTCAGTGCCGGCGTCACCGCCGCAGCCTGAAACGCTCAACGCAAGTCCAAATAACAGCGAGACAACGCACTGCCTATAACTGGGCAAAGCCATGTCAGTCTCCTTGTTAAAAACATCCTTTTACTGCCGGACGAGGTTTGGAGCTGAATATACTGAGCGCGACAATGCCTTACCAGATCTTTCTATCTATCCCATCAAGTGAGAATAAAATATGAATATTGAATAAAAACAGCAGCTTGCAGATACAGGCCAGGCGATGGCTTTCCATTTTGTTTGCTTTTTGCATTTCCCGACACGCAACCAATTCCCCAAGTCTCTGCCATATCAAAATAGTATGCCGAGAATACCAATACACTTTCGTTATGCCTGAACAACCTCTTGAGGTTCCCCCGATTTTTCGCCTTCCAAAGGCCGCGTGTTCTGCGGCCGCATCCCTTGTCCGCCGAGCCACAAGCCAGTCTTGCATGAACAGGGATGGCGACATGAAGCCAAGCCATGGATGACGACGACTGCGGTTATAGAACACTTCGATGTATTCGAACAACTCCGCGACAACTTCGCGATGCGTGCGATACCTCGTGCCATGCACTCGCTCGCACTCGTCGGTTGCCCTGTTTGCTGATTCCCTGGTCGATCTGGTTCTCGCCACTGTCGTAAGGCTGGGCACCAGCCCCGTACAGGCAACGACTTGGCGGCGGTTGCTGAGCCCTCTCCAGTACAGTTCGAGTACGAGCCGTGACGCTCCCACTTTGCCAATCACTTTCAGGCGCGCGAGATCGTCGCGCCGCTAACGCGCCGGTGCGGGCAGGCTTGCCTGCCGCGTCTTCTCGAGCGCAGCGAACTGCTTCTGCGCCAGCGACACGCGTTCGCACTCCCGCAGCAGGCGCTCCCGCAATTCGGGCGGCAGCGGCGCCCCGTCATGGCACTTCACCTCGTCGCGGGAAAGCCGGTTTCGAAGTTGCTGTGATCCACCTTATCCCGGCAACCGAGCGTAGGAGCCAAACCTCTGCACGCTGATCTTAGGCGTCAGCATGTAAAGCCCCTCGCTTCATAGGATCTCGAAAGAGCCACGCAAACCTGAAGTCGACATCTGGCTAAGGTCGTTTTTTGCCGAACTTCTAGCAGGCCGCGTCCGCAGTTTGGGCCGCTGCCAGTCTGGCACCTGCGCCTAGGTGCCGCCCGCGCGTTGAACTTCAGTTCAGCGCGCGAGCACGATGGAGTCGATTTTCCCGAGCTTGAACGGACGCTGGTGCCAACTCCCGGGATCGAAACTGCCGCGAGATGTTTTGTCGTGACCTGCCGACAGCGAGCAGCGGTGCAAGTCATATTGAGGGTTAATGCGGCAGTTGGTCCGCTATTTTTGCGATACCTGCAGCAGCGCAAACTTCATCTTTATCGCCCCCCGGCGCGCCGCCGATGCCGAGCGCACCGACCATTTCTCCGTTGGCCCTGATCGCGACGGCGCCGGGCAGTGCCATCACATTACGAACCGTGGCCAGTTGTGGCGCAAAAGGATTGGTCTTGGTGAGCTGGAAGAACCCGCTCGAGCGATCGAATCCGAATTCCGGTCCGAGCGTGACAACAGTAAACGCCTTACGGAAGCTCGATTCTCCCGTGTGCACCGTCGCGTGATCCCCGCGCATGACGACCTGGGGAACACCATCCATGTCAACAACGGTCGCGGTCACCCAATAGTGATTTTCCTCGCACACGCGAATGGCCTCGCGCGCTGCCTCGACGGCGGTGCTGAGCGGCAACGTATAGTGATACCCCGATTGCGGCGCTTGTTGCGCGTGTGCCGGTGCGAATGTCGCCGGCATCCAGAAAGTAAATAGAGCTAGCGCAGTCAATTTCATGACATCCTCTTCGTGGCGGGTTAGCAGGTTGGACTGTTGCTTCGGGAGTGCAGATCCGAGTGAAAATCGCCTGCTTCAATCGAAAGCGAACAAATGAACCATGGTATTTATGTCGATGGGAACTACTTCAAGCCGGCGTGTCGGGGCGATAGATACTGTCGACGCGGCGGATCGCCGTTGTGCGGCTTCCGTAAAAGTTCTGTGGGATGGGGCATGACGAAGCGTGGTCGCTCAGTGGTTATCTCCTCAAGAGGCATGAGGGCATGTCATCAGGTGGCCTGTGACATAGATGGTGTGCTGGCCGCCTGCTGGGCTAATACTCGAGAGAGGGCCCTCGCTCCATGAACTCCACGAACACAAAACTTCAGAGAGACTGACGGCACCGCTGCGCGCGCGATCAGCTGTTTTTAGAACTGTTTGGTTTAGCTGAGACTGACCGTCCCAGTTCGATCAAACAGTGACTAGTCTACGATCAAGGGTTCGAACTTGAAATGAGAGATGCTAACAAACAGTTGTGAATGGAAGGAAAGAAACGAAGAGGAGAGCAGAGTAACCACGGTTCGCAAGTGTGCGGATAAAGTAGAGCTTGACCCCGCGTAGCCGACTGCGATCCGCCACGCGGTGTGCCGCTCGCGTCATCGATTTTCCAGCGATCGCAAAACCAGATGGATCGAGATCAGTTAGCTACGAGACGCGGAGGAAGAGTGTGCTCAGCGAGGACCACCGGCAAGCGCTTCATTTCAGTGCTGCCTACCGGCATATTGTAGGTGGGAGGAAGTGTGCGGAGATTAAGGGGGCTGCTGCAGATAGGCACAAGACTAGCTCGTATTTTATGTAGGTCCCTGCGCTCTCAGATTCGAGGCCGCTCCAAAAGTCAGCTTCACTTCGGTATTACCCGGTGTAACAAGAGATATGCGAAGCGATATATGCACGTATCGCATACCAAATCGTATAGTGTTCTAAATGGGGGAACCTGTTGGCACCAAAAAGCCGGATGTGTGTTTCATGCTTTTATGAGCGGTCATGGCGCTTTACTTTTCGTGAGTCAAAAATGAAACTGATCTATATCGGCTGGCTCATGTGCTCCTGGTGCTATGGTTTCAGAAGGGAACTCGCCGGTTGACCGGCCGCATGCCGGACCTTCATCTGGAGATTATTGTTGTTGGCAGTTTTGCTGGTGCATAAGGAGCCCGTTTGTCGGGCGGTCGTGGCGGCACGGGCATTAGCGGGAACAAGGTGGCGTTGCTGGAAGTCTTCAGGGTACTTTAAAACGCGCTTTATACGGAGGGTCGAAGTACGACGGGTGGTCGCGTGGTGGCGCGCATAGCTGTCGAGGCACTGCGTGCCGCTGGGTTTTCGATATCCGCCGACGAATTTCATGAAAGGCGGGTGAATCAGGAAGAGATCGGGACGACGCAACGCGATCTCGAGCGAGCGGGAGCGCTCGGCGTGACATCATTTCCCGCGTTGCCTGCTGAGCAGCCAGATGGGCGATGGTTTGCAGTAGAGTTCGGATACACAGGCGTCGACGACCTTGTGCTCTCGCAACGAGAAGTTGTGGTAGCCGGGAGCAGTGTTCCTGAAGAGGCAAGCTGAGCACGATGGGCTGGAGAGACCATAGGAAACTGACGTAGGCGTCCGGCCAGGGCCTCCCGGTTGTTCGTGCGATTTATCGGCCCAATGACGAACAGGGACCGGTATTGTCTGATGACGAAGAACGGCCGAACCTGATGGTAAAGTCGTTACTTGAGATTGGACGGTGGACCGAAGGGGTGTCTGAGGGCGAGCATTCCGCGAAATGGGCTCAAGGCGGGCATCGAGCCGAGTCGTTGTGCTGGGTAAAGAGGCACGGCCAGTGCTGGAGGGCCGGCTTTGTATTACGAAGACATTTCAGCCAATCAATACTAACGTATCGTAGATTTCCGGGCCAGATTCGTGCATTCTTTGGTATACGAAAAGACTAGGCTAGGGGTCTCTGCGAGACTTGAAGATAGACAACCATGCTGGTAACGTTGGTCGACGATGATGAGGCAGTCCGGGAGTCGCTCCCAGATCTTGTGAAGATCTTCGGATACGACGTCGCCGTGTTCCCTTCCGCGGAAGCTTTCATGGCGTCCGATGCAATCGGGAAGACCGATTGTCTTGTCCTCGACATCAACATGCCGGGAATGGGCGGTATAGCGCTCTTCCACGAGTTGAAACGATTGGGCAGGAAGCTTCCGGTTGTGTTCATTACGGCCAAGGAGGACGAAGCCCTGCGCGTTCAACTGGTTTCAGAGGGTGCTTGCGATTGCCTCTTCAAGCCATTTGGCGATAGTGCACTGCTTGCGGCGCTTCAGGTTGCGCTAGAGAATAACTGAAGGCGACGCGGTACATGCCCAAAAGAGGAGCGACGTGAGGGTAACTGGAGCGAATCGCAATACTATGTCGTCGAATGGTGGGCAACTAACGCCGGTTGTATTCGTTATCGACGACGACATCTCCGTTCGTGAAGCGTTGGAACTCTTGCTGCGCACCGCAGGCCTGCGTGCACAGGTGTTCGCTTCCGCGCAGGAGTTTCTCGCGCACCCGCGCGTGTTTGCCCCAACGTGTCTCGTGCTTGACGTTTCCCTTCCGGAAGTAAGCGGGCTGGACTTGCAACAGCGGATTGCGGCCGAGCGGGCCGACATGCCAATTATTTTCATTACGGGTCACGGGGACGTACCCATGACCGTGAAGGCGATGAAGGCAGGCGCTGTCGAATTTCTGACCAAGCCATTCGACGACGAAGCGCTGCTGCAGGCCATTCGGGACGCATTGGAGCGGAGTCGGCAAGCACTCGAAGTCCAGTCGGAACTGCGTATTCTGCACAGCCGGTATTTGTCGCTGACCCGTCGCGAGCGGGAGGTCATGGAGTTGGTTGTTCGCGGTCTGCTGAACAAGCAGATAGGAGGTGAACTCGGTATCAGTGAGATCACGGTGAAGACTCACCGCGGCAAGATGATGCTAAAAATGGCTGCTGACTCGGTGCCGGAACTGGTCACGATGGCGGCGAAACTTCAACTCCAACCACCAGGGTCGCGCAAGCATTAATTCGATGGTGTTTGCCGCTATTACAACGTCGCGTGCAAGGGCGCGTTTTTACTGACACGATCGGGAATTGCGGTATGAACCGGTCGCCGCCTCCTACTTTCGTTGTCGCGAAAGAATGCCGTGCAAAAATCAACGAAGCTGCGCAGGCGCATTGGTAGCAGATCCCGATACGGATAGAAGAGACACAACTCGAGGTCGCCGTCGGGGGTACCGCAGTTTGGCAGCACGTGAACGAGCTGCCCGGTGCCAATGTCCTCACGGATCATGAATTCCGGTAAGGCTGCGATGCCCACGCTCGCATGCGCGGAAGTCCGTAGCAGCACGTCATTGCCATCGATAGACGAAAATGGTTTTACTCGCGCTGACTCGCCGTTTTCGATCAGTTCAACCCAATCGGAATGACGTTGCCGCTGGTGTGATGGAAGTAGCAACAAATGCTGCGACAGGTCGGCCGGACACTTCGGCATACCGTGAAGTTCGAGATAGCGGGGCGTTGCAACCATGATTCGCGGCGTGGTGAGCAGCGTTCGCCGGATGACCGCGGCCTGTTCTACAAGCGCTGCCAGCTGGATCGCCACATCGTATTTGCCCTCGTATAGGTTGACCGGCCCTTCCCGCACCGACACCATCAAATTAATATTCGGTGCGAACTCCCGATATTGCGCGAGCAACGCCGAGAAAAGATGTCCAACTACAAGGGGATGGACCGCAAGTCGCAGGTTTCCACTATCAACGTCGCCCTCCCGGCGCATGCGGCGATTCGCCTCGTCAAGCTCATCGAGCAGTCGCCGGCAACTGAGGTAATACGATTGGGCTGGCTCTGTGAGCGCGACCGAGCGAGTCGTGCGATGCAGCAGACGTGCCTGGACGTTATCTTCAAGTTTTGAAATAGCCTTCGACACACTTCCAGTCGAGACGCCCAACGCTTCGGCGGCCTTGGTGAAGCTTCGGTAATGTGCTGCGGCGACGAAAGCCCGCAACAAGTAGAGTTCTTCCATGGTACATCTCCATACGAGTGTTAGCTCGCTGCGCGTTGATACGGATAACTGAAAAACGCGCACGTTTAGCCCTTCGCTGGCTATAGTTCGGGCCGTCCTTCCATGACGCGCAACCTGATGAGCCGCGCCCGGCGACGCCACCTCGTCTCGGTACAAATCTACTTGCGCAGTCCTAACGCGGAGTCTGCGCTCGTTGACGGCGATATTCGAGAGCGGGTAGTCCGCCCCATCCCCAGTTGTCGGTATCGACTTCTTCAATCACGACGAACGTCGATTCGAGCGGCTTGTTCAGCACGTCGAGAAGAAGTTTGCTGACGCCCATGATTAGTTGGGCTTTCTCTTCCGCAGTGACAGATTTGGCGCCCGGCTTCGTACCCTCACGGGTGACCTGAATCGTGACGATAGGCATTTCTGTTCCCCTTAGTTCCGTTAAATAGAGGCGCCAACCTCTCGCGCCGATTGCTCAGTGACCAGCGTTTCGACCATCGTCGACATGCGAAATCTCGCCGGTGACAAAAGGCGGCGACTCCAGATGCAGAACGTCGTCGACCATATCGCTTATCCAGCCGACATGAACGATAGGATCAAGCGCGTCCGGGGCAGAGTGAATTTCCAGCGGATGTAGTGGAGATTTGATGACCCCCGGCGAGGCAGGGTTTGCACGGACTCCGCGCTTGGCGCGCTCGATGGCAAGAGCCTTCGTGGCGGCGTTCAAGGCGCCTTTCGTAAGCGAAACCGGTACCGATGGCACGTTGTTGTCCGCGCGCTCGGTGAGGCTTGTCGTGATGCTGACGACATCCCCGTTCGACTGCTTCTCGTTTTGGCCGATAGGGAGATCAGCGAGTTGCGTAATGTAAATCAACCCAGTGAGATTGACCCTCGTAACGACTACGTGGTCCTGTTTCGTATCGCTCGTGAACCCCGTGGAGATCAAGATGCCTGCGTTGTTAGCCACGGTGTCGGGGCCAACCAACCTTGCTGCACCCACGGATACGACGCAGCGGGCGGTCGCCGGATCGACGATGTCGACGTTCGGATCGTCGGTCGGCGCAATCCATCGAGACGTCGCCACCACGCGGTAGCCGCATTGGCGAACGCCCTCTATCAGTTCAGCGCCAATGTCCCGCGATGCGCCGGTAACGACGGAAACCTTTTGCGACGCAGTCACGATGGACTCTCCGGCAATCTTTTTTGGTAACGCCCATGTCATCAATAGAGCTTCCGTTGAACTCATGGTCCTGCAACGCTACTGCGAAGGTTCAACGCCTGTCACGGTGCGAACAATTCGCAATGCAATGAGACACAACAATGCCGATATGGGTAGTCGCTACGTCAGCGTTCGATCCGCCCGCGACCTACACCCTGACAGCAACAATGCATTCAGTTGCCCGCCCTCCCGCGCCACACGATCTAATAATCGCTAGCGATTGCATTAAACCGGTTTTCGACTGCGGGCGCACTAGCACTTTGGTATCAGTTGTCTTTTAGCCAAAGCAATCTAACAATGAGGTAAGCGGCACATGTGCTGTAGAGACAGCAATTCGACGCCCAGCATGGCAGCCCCGCGAAAAACGGCCGGAAGGTGCGCGGACCGGGCGTTAATGCATCGCGGGAAAAACTGCTTTCTGGTTCTGTACATTTAAGAGGACGAACGAGAGGCTATAGTGCCTTGCATGCGATGCCACATTCCGCGATATCGAGACGAAGGAAAGTTAAATAGACGAGCCGGTCAGAGCGGGTACGCCTACTTGTACACAGAAACAGACAAGGAGAATGTATGAAGCGGCATCACGACATTTTTTCAACAGCAACCGAAAAGAATGATCGGAGGGCTGTAAATGCGCATGCGGTCTCGCCGGCAGGCGACTTTTTAGACAATGAAGTCCTGGAGGTTGCTGCTGGCAGGGACGCATGGTCCAAGACATTGATGATACTGTTGACAATGTGCGGCAAGGTTGGTTGCAGCGGGCCCGAGACTGGTGTTCCGCAGTCGCAGACCAAAGACGCTAAAACACCAAATACACAGCCGCAGTCGATAGAGGTCGGGGTTGAGTCGAAAGCGAGCACCCAGTCCGCAGCGATCAAGCTGCTTGAACGCATCAGTGAGTCGAGAGTGCTGATTTCATGGAGCGATCCAACGTCTTGTCGTTACGGTGCGCAGACGTGGGTGTTGTGCGTAGCACGGTGCTCTGGAAACTGCGCGCTTTCCGGGGTAGGAATTCACCCCGGGGAGGAAGTGTTTCGTCCGGTGCAACGCTCGAGAGTTTCGCCAATCAATGCATCGGCAATGATTCTCGCGAAGACAATGTGCGAGGTGATATGAGTAAGCCAGCGATATGGTCCGAGTGAAAAATGTTGGATATGAGTGAAGCAGTGCGGCACGTCAAGCCCGGCACGGAAGGTTTCAGAGAAGTCTAGCAGGCGGAAATTGTTTTGGTTTGAAAAACGGATTGAAATATCCAATCCTCCACGTTTTCACTATTGACAGGTGACTCCATGAAACTCCGATACATCGCACTTTCTGGCGCCGTTGCGGCATCGCTCTCATTCGCGGTGCTCGCACAGACGCCAACAGCGACGGATGTAAATTCCGCGAGGAGAGAACAAATCCGTGCGGTGAAAAAATTCGATAGGATCGCAAATAAAGCGCTTGCCAAGAAGGTTCAAGACACCATATCTAAAGACAAATCCCTGCACGATTCGGACATCGCGGTGTTCGCTACGGCAAAGACGGGAAAAGTCATTCTCGCTGGGACGATCAAGGAAGCTTCGGACGATCAGGTTGCACAGGAGATTGCGGGGAAAGTACCGGGTGTCCAGACGGTGATCAGCAGGCTGGTCGTCGCCGGCGACCACGGCAGTTGATTCACTGGAAATATCGCTTCACACAACGAAGCGCCGCGGCTCAAAACCGGACGGATAAGCTATCCGCAGATTCTCGTGGCTGACCCGGTTGAAGCAGCAAGAGGTCGACGCTCTGAAAAACGAGCTGTGCAGGTCTTTCCTAACTTGAGCTCACGGCTCAACGCATAGGGACGGCCTGCCCTCCGAAGTGCCTTCCAGTGCCCCCTGTCCCGGATAATCACACCATACGCCCGAAATGCGCGGCACGGGACCGCGATACGCCAGCGCGTCGCAGCCCGGTGAGTGTAGCGACAAGTAGGCCGGTTCCACAGCTCATGCAATCGGATCGGCGGTGTAGCCGGCTCCTGGAAGAACATTGGCTATAAGGGCGATGTGCTACTAGCGCACGTCCGCGCAGGCGGTGGCCGAGTTTCGCCCCGCAGCCTGGCGTCAGCGTGAAGCTTGCCGTGTTGGCCGGCCGGTGTGCGGGACGCGCATTGCCAACTTATTTTCTCTGCGGATGATGATAAGCCGACGTTCGTTGACGACCGAGCTTGTGTGAGAACTCAATTTGTGGCGCTGAACGCGCGTTCTTGGTTCAGTTGGATTAAGTTTGGTCGGTCCAGCTTACGCCAATCGAGTCGCACGAGCGCAGCGAAGCCCCTCCGGGCCTTACCTTCCAGCCATCTTCATGGCCTTCATCGTTCCCGCAACACCGAGTATGTTGATGACCCGCTTCAGGTTGTAGGCCAATACCTGAAGACTCATCTCAGTACTTACACGGCCAAGCGTCCGGGTCAGGAAGTGCGCGGGCCCCATCCAGTGTTTGAGCGTACCGAAGACATGCTCAACAGTACTTCGGCGGATCGTCATTGCATCGGGCTTCCTGTCGAGCCGCCGCTGCATGGTTTCCAGTATGTTTTCGTGCTCCCATCGTCGGATGCGGCGATAGTCGCTGGGCGAACATCGGTCCTTGAGGTGACAACGGGGGCAGGCACTGGGCCAGTACACCTGCAGGGTCATGTCATGCTCGACGGTGTTGAACCGATGAATGGCGCGCTCGCCGGCAGGGCACCGGTACACGTCGCTTGTTGAATCGTAGATAAAGTCGGCCTTCGTGAAGAGACCTTTCTTCCTTGATGCGGAGGTAAGTGGCTTGGGAACGTAAGTGCTAATGTTGTCCAGATCGCATGCACGTATCTCCGGGCCGCTGTAGTAGCCACGATCGGCCAGCACCTTCAGCCTCGCTTTGCCCATCGCGTTCTTCGCAGACGTTGCCATCCCGCTGAGTTGACCGTGATCGTTTCCGACGTTAGTCACTTCGTGTGCGACGATCAGATGATGTTTCGTGTCCACGGCGGTCTGAACGTTGTAGCCCACTATTCCGGAGCCTCTTCCGCTTGTTGCCATGGACCGCGCATCGGGATCCGTCATGGACAGCTGTTTGTCTGGTTGCTTCTTCAACTGCTTCCTGACCTGGTCGAGCTCACGCATCTGCTGGCGCAAGCTGGCGATCTTCTCGTACAGGCGCACGGTCTTCACATCGAACCCTGTCGGACTGGTGCGGTCAGCACTTTCAATCAGGTCGAGATATCGCTGAACGCTTTCTTCAATCTGCTGCTGGCGCTTGTCGATTTTGCCCGTCGTGTAGTTTCTGTCGCGGCTGTTCGAAGCCTTGAACTTGCTGCCGTCGATAGCCACCATGTCACCGGACAGCAGTTTCAGTCCGCGACACAGTTCGACGAAACGGCGGCATACGTTACGAATGGCTGGCCCGTTGTCGCGGCGAAAGTCGGCGATCGTCTTGAAGTCGGGAGCCAGACGCCCCGTTAGCCACATCATCTCGACGTTGCGCTGGCACTCGCGCTCAAGACGCCGGCTGGAGGGTATCCGGTTCAGATACCCATAGATATAGATCTTGAGCATCACGCCGGGATGATAGGACGGACGGCCCGTGAGCGCCGGTGTGGTTCCGTCGAAACCGAGATCGTCAAGGCCCAGCTCGTCGACAAAAGCGTCTATGACCCTGACCGGATTGTCCTGACCGATGTAGTCATCGACGCATTCGGGAAGCAGTGCGACCTGCTTGCGGTCATCACCTTCTACGAATCGCTTCATGAGTCACCCGCTCTCAGTGCGTTGATTCAGTTTAGGCGGTCAGGTGCGAGAATGCTGAATCGAAAGCCAACCGCGAGAAGCTCTTGAACCTCTATGTGATCTATACACGAAGTAACCTGATAGTGTTGTCACGACGGCAATACGCTTCGTGGCGACAAATTCAGGACGACGTTGACGACTACATGGCCTCCTTGGGACCTTGGTCACCTGAACAAACCATCGAGTATCTACGGAACGAACATCCGGGGCTTTCTCCGGACGCGGCCGAGCAGGTCCGTGCGCTCCTCACGTCATGTGAATCAACCGCCTCACTTCGATTCGCCATCGGCGACGTTAGCTAGACTGGCGAACCCTCCCTGGCAACAACTGATGCGTTTTCACACAGGCTCGACACAAACGCAACGAGGCCGGGGCTGACTGGGACCGAATGTCACAATTAAAAGACTGTTCGTGTAAGCGGCCGCGGATGGCGCCCGCTTTTGCCAAGACGACAGCAACCTTTTACGTAGGTGACGCTGGAGTTCGGAACTGGCGGAAGCTCACACGGATCTCCTCAGTGAATGCTTGAGGTTGTTCCCATGCAGCAAAGTGACCGCCCTTAGGCAGCCGGTTATAGTGAATCAGCTTCGGATAGGCCTGTTCCGACCAGCTTTTCGGGGCCGCATATATTTCATCCGGAAACACACTGACAGCCACCGGTAGCGAGACGTGCTTGGGTGCAAAGAAGTTGAATTTGTTTTCCCAATAAAGCCTCGCTGAAGAAACGCCGGTGTTCGTCAGCCAGTAAAGCGTAATGTTATCGAGAATATCATCCCGACTCAGGCCTTCGGTTTGTCCTCGAAAAACGCGGGTAATCAGCGCTTGACTGCTGGCGTCATGATCAAGCATCCATGCCGCCAGTCCGATCGGCGAATCTTGAATTCCGTATAGCGTCTGTGGGCGATTTGCCATCTCTTGAGCGTAGCCGAGACCATGCTTGTAGAAGTAATCGAGTTGGTCGAACGCATGCCTTTCTTCGACCGAAAGACTCGTAGGGGCGGGATTCCCGAATTTAAGCGCGTTCGCGACATCGTCGGGAACCGTGGCAGGCATGTTCGTGTGAATGGCGACCAGCTCGGGCGGCGCAATGAGCGCCATTTGCTCTGTGACGGCATTTCCCCAATCTCCGCCTTGGGCTACGTATCGCGTATAGCCGAGCCGTTTCATCAGCACGACCCACGCTCGCGCGATTCGCGCGGGATCCCAACCGATCTCGGTCGGCTTGCCTGAAAACCCGTACCCGGGAAGCGACGGAATTACGACGTCAAATGCATCCAGTGCTGTCCCGCCGTGAGACGTGGGATCGGTCAATGGGGCGACAATTTTCAATTGTTCTATGACTGAACCGGGCCATCCATGCGTGACAATGATAGGGAGAGCGTTGGCGTGTTTCGAACGTGCATGTATGAAATGGATAGTGGTCCCGTCGATTTCCGTGGAAAACTGCGGCAACGCATTGAGGCGCGCTTCGACCTTTCGCCAGTCGTAGTCTGTTGACCAGTAAGTTGCGAGACTTTGCATTGTTTCAAGCTGAACGCCTTGCGAAGCATCCTGAACGGTCTCCCGGTCCGGCCACTTGGTGGCCTTGATGCGCATTCGAAGGTCCGCAAGCTGGGACTCGGTTGCGTGAATGCGGAGGGAGCGAATATCGGATCCCTCTCGGCCTGTCGATTGCACAATTAAATCAGCCTGACGATTGACGTCTGCAAAGGCTAACCGGCTAATCGCTCCTGATGTCACTGCTACCGCCGCAGCCTCTAGAAAATACCGGCGGGATTCACAATGACACTTGAAATATTTTTCCATGATAGCTCCTCGTTGAAAGTCAGATAGAAAGGCCATCCGTCGTCGTGACATAAAAGTGATGAGGCAGTCGCACAGCGATTGCTAATAGAGTTTCGCTTTTCAAGAACATAACTGCGGCCACATCGATGCCAACGTGCAATCGAATAAATGTTCATCCTGACGGGGCAATTATTTCGCGCATCGCTTTTTCCGTAAATACGCCGACAGGAAGAACACTCTTGCTCAGGCGGCAGAAGCCATAGAAACCGAAACGCTTCAAACATCATCAGACGTGCCGGTTTTTATTTCATGATGAGCGGGGCTCTCCGCTAGTTTCCATTTTTTTCGATCGATTTCTGCACAAAGGCGAAGCCCGCGTCCGCGGCGGCCTGGCTGCGACGTTTGCTGCGTCTACGCGCGCCTCGACTCGCTCTTTTGCGCGTAGACGCATCTCGACGCTGCGCGCGCCAGCGCTGAATCGGGCGACGTGCTCGAAGACGGATAGATGAAAGTTGCCGCCGAGCTCGCGGTTGACGCGCGCGAGCAGGTTCAGATTGAAGGCCGCCGTTGCACCGATCGTGTCGTCGTAAGTGGCAAAGAGCGATATCAGGGGCTTCATTAGGTCGGTGCCGGTCAGCAGCGCGTCAACGGGTCCGAGCTCGGTTTGGGAATCCCGCAACAAAGCGCGTGGTTGCAATCCACGCGAAATTGCCGATTCTGCTGCCGAGAAGATGCACGAACACCTGCGCGCTGGACGCGGGCTCACGGCTGACGTCGCCGAGGCGCGCGAAATAGTCGCGCTCATAGCCAGGCGACGATGACGCCGGCGCGAGGTACATCGACGACTTCGGTGACGTAGCGCGTGAGCAGTGGTTTTTCGGCGCGCGTCACGGCGCTCTCGGGCAAAGTGGTAACCACCTCGAACAATGCTGATCCGGTTTCGTGATACGGATGCTTCGAGGGCAACCACGTCTGCGGTGCGTGCGTAAGGCAGTCATCGGCTTCCGCTCCGAAAGCGGCGAGGCCGGTAGTCGGGCGGGAAATAAGGGGGAAGACGCTAAAGGACTCATGCGGGCTCCGGATGGGCACTATTCTGTTTGTACAGGCGTGTCACATTGCCGACGCAACGTCAAACGCCGAAACAGCGGTTCCCGAGCGAAAATGATGGTCTAATCCATCTCCGCACGATCTGCGGAGAACAGGCCCCCCAAGGAGAAAGGGATCAACGAGTCGTGCACAGGTAACAGCAACCCCCCCACAGGAAAGGCGATCCACTGAAAAGACGCGCGAAGCTTGTCGAATCATGAGCGAGGCTGCTGCGACTGGTATATCCACCGAGTTCATTCGATCGCCCAATGCCACGCGGTTTTAGCGATCCTCGCTCACTTTCCCCGTGTATTTGGCGAGATGTCTCTCCACGTCGGGGTTGTGTTGCAATCCGAGATCCATCAAATTCTTGATACTCTGTTGTGCCGCAGGCCGTTGTACGGATGAGATGAACGCATCCCACTCCGGGCCTATCTCGCTATCCGGAGGAAGGCTTGCGACGTCTACAAGGTGTTTGATTTCCGCAATCGATTGCTTATCGAACGATGCAATCCTCCGCGCTAGACCGTCGACGAACGGATCAAGTTGATCGTCTGGAAATGCCCTGTTCACATATCCATAGCGCTCGGCTAGTTCACCACTGATGTCATTGCCGCTCAACAAGACTTCGAGCGCGCGGCCCCGGCCGGTGAGCCGGGGTAAGCGAGCCATGGGGCCTCCGCCGGGAACAAATCCCGCTCCGATTTCGAATTGCGAAAGAACCGCTTTTTGGCTCGCAAAGCGCATGTCGCTAGCAAGCGCCAGTTCACTACCGACCCCGGTCGCTCTTCCACGAATCGACACGATCGAAACAACCGGGGCCCGGCTCAGTCTGGTTAGCATGTCGGGCAATGGCGCCATCCCTGTTCTGCCAGGCGGCATTGCGGTCGTAACTTCAAGTGGTGGTTCAAAATCGTAATGGGTAAGAAAGAATCCGTTAACGGCGCTGTCGAATACAACCACCTTGAGATTTGGATCACTTTCGATTTGCGTGATGACGCTATTTAACTGAGGTATCGACTCAGGGCCGAAGATATTGAACGGCGGGTTGTCTATTGTGACGCGCCAGTAGGCCGGAGTGACCTGAGTAATGTTGAATTCCTGCCGGCGCGACGATGTCGCGGCGCCTTCCTGACTCTTCGAGGTGCTTTGCCGTTCTGCCTGTGCCATTACATTACTGCTGATGAAAAAAGCACAGCAGATCGCAAAAATCGCTATTTTGAGCATGTGCATGGTATTTCCTCTCGCAGGTCGCGAGCATTGGCGACGTTCAAAAGCGCAATTTCCGACGGAAACGCTATCGTCGCTTCAAGGTAACGCGCTCGCGCGATGGCGTGATCGGAGATTACAGGTGGTTCGAGTTGCGAATGGCGTTCACTATCCCCTCCGTGAAGCGCGGATCGCCGTTCTTTACGTCACCCGAAAGCCGAGCAGTTATCTCCTGCAGTATCCAGTTGTTGCCGTCAGGGTCGCTAAACGACGCGTAGGACGCGTAGCTTTTCCTCTGGGGATTGAAGCCGGTCGAAATAAACCGGCCGTCGGCGTGGTGAAATACGCCGCTCGTATCGTGAAACGGCTCGCTAACCGGTACGCCGAGCTGAATAAGCTGGTTCCGCACGGCCTCGATGTCGGATACCACGAGGTAGAGATCACGGGCGGTGCCGGGCTTCGCTGTCGTGACGTTGGTGCCGAAGATTACAGAGCAACTGGAGCCAGGCGGAGTGAATTGAATCACGCGGTAATCGTTTGCGTCCTCAAAGAAGTCAAGATCGAGTCTCCAACCGAGATTTTTATAGAAGCGTTTGGCGCGATCCACGTCCGACACGGGAATGACGATGAGCTCGAGGCTCATGTCATGGGCGATGATGCCGGTGGATTCGGTAGTAGCGGATTTGCTGCTCATGTCCAGTTCCCTTTCGATGGTTGATAAGAAACATATTTGGAGATCGAGCGGCGAGCTAATTCATCGTGGCTCGCTTGTAGTAGTCATTCGATCTCTGCTCGTGATGGACTCTAGGAGAAACGTGTGTTCTGGTCACTAGTACCTTGGTATCTCCTGCCTTGGTATCTAGTGCTTTGGTATCAAAAAGTGCGTCACGTAAAGCAGGGAGCTGGAATATTCGATTCCTGGATATAGACTTCGATCTCAAGTCGATCACGCGGTGCGATTCTTGAGGTGCGTGCAGATGCTGTCTTGAACGACGTTCGGCGAATGATCCGCACGCACGGCAGAAAGCGTGTAAAGCGTATCGGCGTAACGCATTGGTCTAGAGAATATGTCATTTTGAAGCGACAAGAACAATTCGACGGTAATTTCATACAAGCAATGATGGGCCACTTCGAGTGTTGTTATCGCGGCGTGGCCGCTCAGTGGAAATTGTCTGGATACTCGATCCACAGTCGCCTGAACTCAAGCAGTGAGTCAGATTTACTTGTACTCAGGAGAACGTCGATGGACCAGCTTTACATGTTGCGAGCGTTCATTGAAACTGCGAGGCATCGTAGCTTTACGCGCGCATCAGAAGTACTTGGCGTGACGCCGGGCGTTATTTCCAAAGCGATTTCGCAACTGGAGTCGGAAATCCAAACCAGGCTTTTCCACCGGACGACGAGGTCGGTCACATTGACCGACGAAGCGGAAACATACTTCGAGACTTGTACCCGGATATTGGCGGAACTTACGGAAGCGACGTATCGGCTCAGGTGTGAGCGGGAGGCAGACGGCGGTCCCATTCGGATTGCCGTGCATCCGACGCTCGCGAGTGATTGGCTTGCACAATTCCTGTCGGAGTATCGTTCAAAAGCACCTAACGTGAATTTAACGGTGTCCGTGGAGGAGCGAGCAATCGGTCTGTCGAATGGAAGTGTGGACCTGGCCATTCTCCCAACCGACAGCGTTGAGCTGTCGACCATGATTCGTAGGTCTTTGACATCCACGTCCAACGTTTTTGTCGCCAGTCCAGAGTATCTCCGGCTTCACGGCAAGCCCGAGCGGGCCAATGAACTGTCGCAACATCCGCTTTTGCTCCCGCAGCAGATGCAGTCCGGGTCGGGTACGATCGAGTTACTCGAAGACGGTAAGGCGGTGACGGTAGCGACCGGTCCCACGCTGGCTAGCGAAGTAACAGTAGTACACGCCGCGGCGCTCGCTGGCGCTGGCGTCGCCTTGTTGCCCGATGCGGCGATGCGAAATGCGATTCGTACCGGAGAATTGGTTCAGATTTTGATGAATTGCTCAGTACTGGAAGGGGATATGGAAATATCTCTTTTCTACCCATATCGAGACATGTTGCCGCTGCGCATGCGAGTATTCGTCGATTTTTGCATCGATTTCTTTCGAACCGAGTTCTCTGGCAAGTCCTGCGGGACGGCAGTGGCGCGTACGAGCCAGAATTGGCCTCGCGTTGAATTGCCGGTGGCGGCGTGACGGGCGCTCGCGAGGAAACAGTGAGCTCATCCGGCTCGGGGTTTCGCTTAGAAGGGTTTCAAAAAAGGGGTTCGTAGGGGCTGTTAACCCGTGATGCAGCACAGTATCTGTGCGGCCGGACTTTGCCGCTGCCGATTGGCGCCCGGGCCAGTACGGCACGGGAGGTCGATGAGCAGCGACCTTCCTCAACGCTTTACCGTAGTCAACCCATCTGGGTTTGCGACTGCCGAAATGCGGCTTCGGCGTCAGCTGCTGGCGAAGGCTACGCAATTGGCAACAGGCCGGCGTATGGGATCGATTGCACGCGGTGCTGCTGGCGAGGTTGCAAACGATGGACAAGATCGACTTCTCGCGCGTGGTCGTGGATTCGTCCTCGATTCGCGCAGTTGGGGCGGGCGAAAAACCGGTCCGAACCGACCGATCGGGCGCGACCCGGATCCAGGCACCACCTCGCCACCGACGCCAACGGAATGCCCGTTGCGGCAATCCGGACCGGCGCCAATCGTAACCACGTCACCCAACTCGTTCCGCTGATCGAGGCCATCGTGCCGATCGGCGGCAGGCGCGGGCGGCCTGTGAGCCGTCCAGGGCGCGTCTACGCTGACCGCCGTTACGACCACAACAAATACCGACGCGCGCTTCACGAGCGCAGTATTCCCACTAGCATCGCGCGGCGTGGCCATCCGCACGCCAGTGGCCTTGGAAAAGTCCGTTGGGTTGTCGAGCGTACACAGGCCGGGCTGCATCCTCCCCGCCGTCTATGTATTCGCTTCGAAAGTCGCGCAGACATTCACGAAGCGTTCCTCAAACCCGCTTGTTGCTTGATCTGCTGGAACACTCTTCAGCGCGTTCAGCAGTCTTTCTAAAACCGTTTCCAAATCACTACGCTAGCGTATGCGCGGGTGTACGGCTTCACTGTGAGCGTGTTGCGCACGACAGTGATCATGATGGATGCGGCGTGGCTTCCTTGCGGTGCCGATTCGACGTGCAAACCCAGGCAGACGACGGCTACCGACGAATCGTTTAGGGCGACGATTGCCTGGCCACCGAATGCAATCCACTACGATACCGAACCGCCAGGCGTCGCCGGAAACCAATCCGCGAAGCGGATCCCGTTCCGCGGCTAGTTGGATGCTCGTTCGCGACAGTTGCAATCCGCCGTCAGCGTCGGTTCGGTTGCCTGTGGCTGCTGCTCGAAACTGGTCGAACGAGTCACCGATTGCCACTTTTCGAATTCGCGTTCCAGCGTCTTGCGGTGCTCCTCTACGAGGCGGCGCGCATCGCTTCCAAGCAATAGGTGTGTCGGGGGTTCGGGGGCATCGACTATCCGGAGGATGGCCTGGGCAGCTTTGGTCGGGTCACCCGCCTGGTGGCCGCTATACTCTTGCCGACGCTGACGTACAGGATCAAATATGGGATCGTAGTCTGCAATCGAGCGTTCCGAGCGAACCATCGAACGTCCCGCCCATTCCGTGCGGAAGGAACCCGGTGCAACCGCTGTCACACGAATTCCGAGAGCACGTACCTCCTTCGACAACGAATCGCTGATTCCTTCCAACGCAAATTTACTACCGCAGTAATAGGCAATGCCCGGAAGCCCCGTGTGGCCCGCCATCGACGTGATATTGATGATATGTCCGCTGCGTCGACTGCGCATGCCCGGCAGTACGGCCTTGATCATAGCCACCGCACCGAAGACGTTGACTTCGAACTGGCGAATCAGTTCGTCAAGTGGCGACTCCTCGAGAACACCTTCGTGACCATACCCGGCATTGTTGACCAACACGTCAATCGGACCAAGGTCGTCTTCGATCTGGCGTACCACACTCTCGATCGAATCGAAGTTGCGCACGTCCAGAATCACGGCTTTTGCTGCGGTAGCGTGTAACGACTCGAACCTGACGCGGTCCGTTTCGCTGCGTACTGTACCGACTACTCTTTCTCCCGCACACAAGGCCGCCTCGGCAAACGCCCGCCCAAGGCCACCACTGGCGCCCGTGATCAGATAAAGCCGATTACCGTTTCTCATGCTGGCACTCCACGTTAAGAGGTCGATGCGTTAACTTGCTGCGAAGGAGTCTGTTTGTCCTTTGCCCTCCAATCCAGCAGGGCACAGCCTATTAGCAGTGCGCCGGTACCGAAGAACACATAGCGCAAGCCCAGATGCACGCCGATTGCGCCACCGATTAGAGGTCCAATCACCTGTCCCACGTACTGAGACGATTGGAGGTAGCCCAGCATCTTGCCGGATTCGCGTTCGTGCACTGCCTGGCGCACGAGTTTCGCGATCGATGGAAGCAGGCCGGCCAAAGTCATTCCCATCACGCCGCGAAGAAGCGCAAGCTGCCACCACTGCGCAACGAAAGCCTGAGGAATCATCACACAGCCGGTAGCCACGAGGCAGCCGATGATTACGTTCCAGCCGCCGATGCGGTCCGCAAGTGCGCCCAGCCTTGAGGCCATTAGCATGCTTCCGAATGCCGAGGAGGCCATCACGATACCTGCGACCGTCGATAGGCGATCACGCGCAACGCCCAACTGTGCGATATACACCGTGATGATCGGCTCGATCGACATGTTCGAGAGCAACACCATCATTGCAGTGACAAGCAGTGCCGCAAGCTTCAAGTCATTTCCTGCAGGAGTGGAAGCAGATTGGCTTTCTGACACTTCGCGGATCTTCGTTGTTGGTCGGGCACTGAACTCTTCGCGGACCAAAACGATCGTCAAAATCGCAGTGATTGCAATCATGGCTCCGCCAGCGAAAAACGTGCCTCGAATGCCAATAAGATTCGGCAGCGCTCCGCCGATAAGCGGCCCTACCAGGTTGCCCGACAACACGCCGGTCGATAGCACGCCAAGCGCCCATCCTGAACGCTCCGGGGGAGCTTGCGTCCCGATCATAACGATCGACGCGGACGCATAGCCGCCAATCAGTCCAGCCGCGAATCGCAAACCGACGAGCTCATATACGTTGTGGGCAAGTCCTATCATCGACATCACCACTGCCATGCCGACTGCCGCTCGCACCAGCATCGGCTTACGCCCGTACCGGTCAGCGAGCTGGCCCCAGAGTGGCGCGGTCACTGCGGTACCCAAAAACGTCGCGCCGAACGCGATACCGGACCACTGCACAATTGCGGCGGTCGTCCTCACGCCGAGTTGCTGCACGTAAAGGGGCAGGTACGGCAACAACATGCTGAGGCTGACGAGCGTCGTAAATGAGCCGAATACACAAATCGCGAGATTTCTTTGCCAATACTGTGCGTTGCGTGCGGCATACGTGAGCTTTTCGGCCGTGTGCTTGCGCTCATGAGAGGCGGCGTGGACGGTATTTTCCATTGTGGTTGTCGCTGGTACCTCATAGCGCCGGCCGCGAGCGCCTACGTGCAGACGACTGTTAAAAAAAATCTTCATGCACACCGATGGCCATTTCCGAGAAGTCTAAGATCAATCGGCGCGGTAAGAACCAACGCACGGGAATAATTGACTTTCTACGAAGGCAATTGAGGTGCGTCGCGGGGATTACACGTCCTTTATGTGGCAGGGGGAAACGTACACTTCCTACGTGCACCATAATTTCTGCCGTGAAAGAAGCTAAAGTTTGTTGTCGGCAGGGTGGGGGAAGAGCAAATCGCGCAAAGCGCGGTACGGCTTCTTCCATAGATGCTTATTAGATGTCTCTCACGTAAGAATAGGTCGTGATAGAAAGCGCGCGCGTTTCGTAACTGTCGTTGTATCTTTAGTCCTCCATCTTGAATACCGGTAATAGGTAGATAAAAGGAGAAGCAGAATGAATGGACGAGAAGCACTGAAAATGACCGGTGCCGCGATGCTAGTGGTCACCGTGGCTTCGTTAAATGCGTATGCAGAGACCGCGGGTCCAGAAAATGCGAGGTCGGCAGCGAAACAACAGCAGACCAACGAGTTGCACGCGCGATACCGCGCGGCGCGTGCGGATAACCGAAAGCTTGCGCATCAGGTTCGTGTCGCGCTTGTGCACGATGGCCATATCGGAGCGAGTAACATCACCGTTCGCGCCGTCGACGGTGCGGTGACGCTGCAAGGTAGTGTGCCGGGGGCCGACCAGATCGATCGCGCTAGTGAAGTGGCCAAAACGGTTTCGGGAGTAAGTTCGGTGAAAAACGCGCTGTCGATCCGTTATCCGGGTGGGGGCGGTTGAGTTCGGCTCCAAGCCAAAGGCCGAACGCATTGGACGCCCCGGAACGGCAACTTGTTCAACGGGATGTGCCGCGCACTATTCTTCATCCGATACATCCGCGTTCGCTGGTCACATACGCTGAAGGCCGCGCTGGTGCATGTGAGTACGCGAAGGGCGGCGGTTCTACGACCGGTCATATTGGGCCTACGGCTCGGACCGTGAAGAAAAACGCGCGCGGGGTCCTCCTTCTCCGGCCAGAGTGGGTCTTACCGCCGTGTCGGCCAGGTACGCCTCACGCGGGTCCAACCCGCTTGACATCACCGCGGGCGGTGAAAAACGAGCGTCTATATATGATCACGCGGTTCGGACCCATAGGCTCACGCGGTCCTGCTCCTCGCCGAGATTTGCAATGACAGCACGGACACTATTGACCAGCAAACCGCGCAGATTGGCGTCACCCGCTTCCTGATGCTGCCCAGCCGCGCCTTACCGCGGCTGCTATATTGGCCTAACGTAATTCGGATCCACGTTGCGACCCGTTGGCCGTTACTGAAGCAGTGCCCGGCACCGATACTGGCAAGCAACGCACCGGCGGTGGTTGGGCGAATTCCGCGCAACTGCATCAGCCTCTTGCTGCGCACATCCTCACGTGCGATCTCGGTGATCGTACGGTCGTGTTCGAGCAGGCGATCCTCGATATGGCCGGCATGCTTAAGCAGGTCGCTGATGCAAGTGTTGCCTGCGGATGTTCGTCCTTCAGTGGCGCGAAACGCATGCTCGGGCGCGTCACCGCTTCACAGATCGCAGCAGCATCGGTCGCGTCGTTCTTGCCGTGCTTGCCAGACATGCGATCCATGCCTATTGTCACTATCGCATTCGATCTACTTTCCCTCTCGCTGGTGTCGATGAACGTCTGCAATTTCATCCTGGCACACTGATGCCGAATCGCGGCTTCCGCTGCAGCTTCGGGACGGGGAAGTCCCTTTCATTCTCGAGGAGTCGGTTTGGATATGGAACCGGACGAACGAGGCCGGATCGACGCGACTACCGGCTAGACGAACCGACCAGAGTGTCTATTTGTTGTCCCGAGCTCTGAAGGATGCGCAAAGGGCGAAATTGCGTTTATTATTTGGGTTTATCGGCGCGATTTGCGACGCATAAGCCCGCGTATGATTTCTGCATGATACTGTGATTCATCGCGCGGTCGGCGGGGCTGATCTCCTCCAGGACATGAAAGGCAAGAGTCCTTTTGGTCAGGGTTGGTTAAGCAGTTCCTGAATAAGCGCTATCGCGATGTGCGCGCAGAGACGGATGCTCGGCAAAAACAATGAAGAACGAGACTATGCGTGGCGTACTCGAATATGGCCGATAAAACAATCAATCGCTCAATGGCCGTCGCTTCAGGCGACCGACCCGTCGTGACGGTTTGCGACGGTGCTGGCGCATCGTACCCAAGTGCATGCGCACACCTGCGGCCCTCGACCGCATCGTGGACGCGCAGAGAGACGGGTGCGCGATGACGGGCGGCGGCGGAGAAACTGCCGGACTGGCAATGGAGCTGAGACGGATTCTGGATGCGCTTCCGGATCTCGTCTGGGCCGTCCATACCGATGGTACTAGCGACTTCGTCAACCGGCGCTGGTGTGAGTATACGGGCCAGGGATTTGAGCGGGCTTTGGGATATGGCTGGCGCGCGGCGATCCATCCGGACCATCTCGACGAGTTCCTCGAGGGCTGGGCGCGTGTGACGCGTTCAGACATGCCCGGCGAGATGCAGGCGTGCCTGCGCCGTTTCGACGGTCAGTATCGGTGGTTCGCGCTGCGCGTTGCGCCGGACTCGACGGAGGCGGGGACGGGAGCGCTCCGATGGTGTGTGTCCGCGAGCTACTCGGACGTCCTCGCACAATTCTCCGAAGGGCAGCGCATCAGCAAAACGGCAACCTTTACTTCGGACCTCCGTCTGGACCAGAACATTTGGTCGGACGAGTTTTTCCGCATTCTCGAGATCGATCCGTGTGAACGGCCAAGCGTCAAACTGATTCGCGACCGAGTGCATCCGGACGATCTGGATTTCTACGACCGGGAGATACGACGCGCGCTCGACGGCAACGAGAGTGACTTTACCTTTCGCATTGAGGTACCCAAGGCTGGCCTCAAGTATCTGCACTGCCTCGCGAGAGTCGTCGATTACGTTGATGGACGGCCGATTTACATAGGTACGGTGCAGGACGTCACGGAAACCAAGCGCGCCGAGGAATCCCTGCGTGCGAGTGAGCGCGCGTTAAGGGAGGTCATCGACACGATTCCCTGCCTCGCATGGTCGGCACGCGCGGATGGGTGGACCGACTTTCTCAACAAGCGCTGGCTGGAGTACACGGGCTTCACCGCGGAACAGGCAATGGGCCACGGGTGGCTCGCGGCGGTCCACCCAGACGATGTGGCGGGCATGGCTCAAGCATGGCGAGAAGCACTGGAACTCGGTGTTGGCGGCGGGGGTGCGACAGCGCGCCTACGCCGGTTTGACGGTACTTATCGGTGGTTCGTGTTCCCCTACAATTCCCAGCGCGACGAGAGCGGGAAAGTCGTCAAGTGGTACGGGACGCCGCTCGACATCGAAGATCTGAAACAAGCCGAGGCGCTGCTAGCCGGCGAAGTGCGGGTGCTGGAAATGGTCGCCCGCGGCGAGCCGCTGCTCGAAGTTCTCGGCGCGCTCTGCCGCCTCGTCGAAACACTCGTCGCGGACTGCTTTTGCAGCATCCTGATAGTCGGACCCGACCGCGCGCGATTCGGCGCGGCGGTCGGCCCGAGCCTGCCGATGGAATACAACCAGGTCCTCAACGGCATGACGATCGACGGTGCCTTCGATCCATGTTCGCTGGCGATGTTGAACAAGACACCGATAGTCACATCGGATCTCGCGAATGATCCGCGGTGGAAAGATTCAGTATGGCCTTCGCTGATGCAGACCCACGGTTACGCGTCGTGCTGGTCGACGCCGACTATGTCGGCATCGGGAGACGTATCCGGCATCTTTGCCGTCTATCGACGGGAACCCGTGAGCCCGACGCCGGAGGAGCGCAGGCTCATCGATCGGCTCGCCTATATTGCGAGCATCGCAATAGACCGCGCTCACGCGGACGAGGCTTTGTACCGGCGCGACAAGGAGCTGCGAGAGACGCTCGCCCAACTGTCCGAGGCCCAGCGCCTCGGCAAAACGGGCTGCTTCACGTGGGACGTTTTGGCCGACCGGCACGAGTGGTCAGAAGAAATCTACCGCGTCTTCGGTTATGAGTTGGGCGCGAGTGTCACTACCTCGGTCGTCACGTCGGCAGTCCATCCGGACGACCGGCCCGAGGTCGAGAAATTGTTTGCTGACGCGCCGCACGGCTGTAACTTTGACCTTCTGTTCCGCATCGTCACGCCAGCGGGCGAAACGCGGCATGTCCATATCGTCGCTCACAAGCTCGAGCACATCGCGGATCGGCCAGTGTTTCTGGGCGCACTTCAGGACGTAACAGAGATCAAAGTCGCCGAGGAGGCGCTGACGCAGGCTCGGGCGGAGCTTGCTCACGCGGCACGAATCACGGCATTCAGCGCACTGACGGCGTCGATCGCCCATGAAGTCAGTCAGCCCCTGGCCGGCATTCTCACTAACGCGAATACGTGCCTGCGCATGCTCGCCGCGGAACCGCCCGATCTCGCCGGAGCCGTGATGACCGCACGGCGTACGATCCGGGACACTAACCGGGCGACAGAAGTGATCAAACGCTTGCGCGAGCTATTTGCGAGGAGAGCGCCGACGGTTGAGCCCGTCGACCTCAACGACGTCGCCCGTGACGTAATCGCATGGTCGTCCAACGAGCTTCGTCGTGCACGCGTGGCTGTCCAAACCGATCTGGACGGGAATGTGCCCATCGTCCGCGGAGATCGCGTCCAGTTGCAGCAGGTGGTCGTGAATTTGCTGCTGAATGCGGCGGATGCAATGGCCGAAGTCGATGATCGGCCGAGGACACTTCGGCTGCAGACCCAACCCGCGGACGACGGAGGTGTCACGCTGTCGGTGCGGGATTCGGGTATCGGTGTCGACGAGCGTACGGTCGAAAAGCTTTTCCACGCTTTTTTCACCACCAAGACCAACGGCATGGGAGTTGGCCTCGCTATCAGCCGGTCCATTATCGAGGGTCACGGAGGTCGGTTATGGGCAAGGGCGAACGACGACGGTCCGGGAGCAACCTTTTCGTTCTGGATTCCCGGTACGCCAGAGAGATTCGCCACAAGCGGGTAGCTGGGTCGCCCGGCCCCATTCCCACGCGCCAAAAGCAGTAGAAACAGTGGCGCACCATGCCAAAGAACCGGCGGGTTCCGGCGATCTGGTCGCGACTGTGGTCGCGATCGGCCCCCACGCTTCACACTCGTTCGCACAGAACGTGCGGTGCGGCAATCCATCGACGTTGCCGGTTGCGAGGACTGATCTTTCGCGTGCCACGATCTGCGTCGGTTTCCGGCAGCTTGCCGCCGCCGCGGAAAAACTGAGTTGCCTGATTCCCGGCTACAAACACGCTAAAGATTCCGGAAAATAAACACCGGTACCGCACCTGAGCGGGCCCACCGCAAACCTTCGTCCACGGCATTCGCAAACGCGAACAGGCAAATGATCGAGCAGACTTCTTCTTCGCCGGGTTGGCCATTTCCGGAGTCGCCCTTCCATGCTGGCGAGCTTGCCGCTCAGTTGCGAGCGGGCTTTCAGGACGCAGCAGACGCATCCGGTCGCCGCAGCGTTCGGAATTACATGCCGGACCGGCACAGGGAGTTCTATGCGCAGCTGCCGTTGATGATCGTTGGCGGGGTCGATGGAACAGGGCAGCCGTGGGCCACTGTGCGAGTCGGGCGGCCAGGATTCGTGTGTTCGCCGGAAGCCAAAACGCTGCGGATCGCTGGCACTGCGTTGACAGGCGATCCGCTCGACGGAACGTGGCATCGCGATGCGCGCGCTGATTTGCATCGCCCATCCAGATACGGATGCGACAGACCTCACGAAAGCCCTCATGCTCGATCTCTGAAATTGTGCGTGCATCTGCAGAAAGCATCGCACTTGTTTCACCGTGTATGAACTCATGTAATCCGAATGCCCTTTATCTGTCCTGGGAGCCTCTTTAGAGTGCTATCCAGCGAGTCCGTAGAGCAAGGAGAACGGAATGTCCCAATACGACGAGATTCTCAGTCTGACCGACCGGTACTTTCAGGGTGTCTATCACGGCAATGTGGAATTGCTCACATCGCTATTCGATTCATCGGCCCAGGTGTACGGTGTGGTTTCCGGCGAGCCGTATCACAAGACGGCTGCCGACTACATTAATGGAGTGGGTAAGCGGCAAAGCCCAGCGTCTTTGGGCGAACCGTATCGAATGCGAACCCTGGCCGTCGATGTGCTAGGTCCGATCGCCAATGTTCGCCTGCATTCTCCGATGCTGGGCTTCGACTACTACCTGTATTTGACGTTCGCCCAACGTGCCGACGGCTGGAAGATCGTCAATAAGACTTTTACCCACAACCCCGCAGTATGAGAGGAGATTTGCAAATGAGCTCGAACATTGTCATCGTTTATCACAGTGGTTATGGCCATACTCAAAAAGTCGCGCAAGCGGTTGCCGACGGAAGCGGCGGGCAGCTGCTGCCTATCGATGGCGAAGGCAATCTGCCAGAAGGCGGTTGGGAAGCCCTGGACAAGGCCCGTGCCATCGTGTTCGGGAGCCCGACCTATATGGGAAATGTGAGTTGGCAGTTCAAGAAGTTCGCCGATCAGTCGTCCAAAGTGTGGGCGAGCCAAGGATGGAAGAACAAGCTCGGCGCGGCGTTCACGAATTCGGCGTCGGTGAATGGCGATAAGCAGACCACGCTTTATACGCTGTTCACCCTCGCGCAGCAGCACGGGATGCTGTGGGTTGGGACGGGCTTGATGCCGAGTAATTCGAAGGTGGCAAAGCGAAACGACATCAACTATCTGTCTTCATTCGCAGGCCTTGCGACGGCATCCCCGTCCGATGCCAGCGCGGACGAAGTACCGCAAGGCGACCTCGACACGGCGAAGCTGTTTGGCGAACGAGTGGCCGCTGCCGCAGGGCGCATCGCTTAATGAACGATCGGGAAATTCCCGGCGTCCCCGGGAATTTCCTGAATTGCGGCTGTCGCGCGGGCAGTTGACTTGAACGGGCCCGCTATCGGGGCGATAGGGACCACCGGTTGGAGAGAGCGAACGCCGGATCCCGTCACTTGCTCGTTGGTACACCCTTGCGTCGTTCACGGCTGGCTTTCGTGGTTGGCGTCCGTATCGGGCGAGCCTCCTTCGTGAGGAAATCGACGAACGCGCGCACGCGTGACGGCAACAGGCGGCTGTGCGGATAGATCAGGCTCACCGGGCGCGAGCGTCCTCCAAACGCATGAAGCACCTCGACTAGCTTGCCCTCAGCCAGGTCCTTTTCAACGATGAACTGATAGGTCTGAAACAGTCCCGCGCCAGCCTTTGCCAGCGTGACTCCGGCGAGAATGTCATCCGCGCAGTGATAGTTGCCGGTCGAAAATATTTCCTTCGGCTGGCCAGCCTCGTTGAATAGCCAAGGAATCGGTCTTCCGCTGCTCGGCAAATCGAACTGGATGCAGTCGTGCAGGGCAAGGTCCGCGAGGGTCCGCGGTAATCCCGCGCGCCGTAAATAATCGGGGCTCGCGATGACGACCAGTGCCGCATCCTCCAGATGCCTCGATATCATCATCGAATCGGACTGGGCGCGAAAGCGGATCGCTACGTCGAAGTTCTCTTCGTGGAAATCTATATTGCGGTTGCTGACGTGCAAATTGACCTGAATCTTCGGGTATGCCGCGCGAAAAACCGGGAGCAGCGGCAGCAACCGGTAGTGCCCGTAGGTCGTCGACACACTGACGCGGATGGTTCCCGATGGCTGCTCCTGCTCGCCGGCAACCTTTCGTTCTGCATCGATAAGCTGGTTGAGTGCGGTGCGGCATTCATCGAAATAGACTCGACCGCCTTCGCTCAGGCGGACATTGCGCGTGGAACGCACGAATAGCCGCACACCCAGACGTTTTTCCAGACGCGAGATCGAGCGACTGACCGCTGCGGGCGTCACGCCGGCGATATGGGCCGCCGCAGTGAAGCTGCCTGCCTCGGCGGCCAGGCAGAAAAGCTCGATGCTGCCGAGCAGCAGGTTGTCGAATTGCCGGTGCCGTTGCTTTACTCCGTCCGCCCGGGCCGTCACAGTCGTCCCGTTTTTCATTTCCGCAGCCTGATTGATATGCGCTGGTTGTGGCCGCTGGTCCGCCGCACCGGATGTGCGTAATCTCCGCCCGATCGAATGACGTGTGATGCTCGTGCCGGCCTCATGCTCTTGTGCGATCAGTTCGGGGTCGAGGTGGTGCGCGGCACCGTGCAATACGGTGCCGCCCGGCTCAGTGGCCCGCGCTCTGGCCGCCGTCCACGTGCAAGATTTCGCCGGTCACGAACGGTGCGCCATCCAGGAACAACACCGCGTTCGCTACGTCGCTCATTTCTCCCATATGTCCAATCGGATGCAGGGCACCGAGCGCCGTGTGCGTTTCCTCTCGGTGCATCGGCGACTTGATGATGCCGGGGGAAACGGCGTTGACACGAATACCACGCTTTGCGTACTCGATCGCGAGGGACTTCGTGGCTGCGTTCAGACCGCCCTTGGTCAGGGAGGCCAACACGGACGGCACGTTACTGTTGGCCTGATCGACGAGGCTCGTGGTGATCGTGACCACGTGGCCGCTGCCTTGTTTCTCCATCTGCGCGATCGCGAGTTGGGTGACGTGGTAAAAGCCTGCAAGGTTCACAGCGGTAGCGGTTGCGTAATCCTCGGCGGTGTATTGCGTAAACGGCTTCGCGATAAAGATGCCCGCGTTGTTGACGAGCGTATCGACACGGCCGAAGCGCTCGATGGCCGTTGCAATCACGCGCTCGGCGGTCTCGCGCGATGCGATGTCACCGGCGACGGCGACGAGGTTGGAATCATTCGACGTCTTGATCGAGCGGGACGTGGCAACGACACGATGTCCAAGCGCCCGAAACGACTTGACGATTTCGGCGCCGATGCCTTGCGATGCGCCCGTGACGACGACGACTTTTTGCGTATTGCTCATGATGTTATCCGGTTGTCCTGTCATGTGTTGAGAAGCGTCGGAAATTCAGTTTCCGATGAACCGACTATAGCGATGTCGCCGGGCATTTCGAACACATGGCGTGGACTAACTGTAGTGAACAGAAGGAACAAATCGCCCGGCTTGTGGTGATTCAGCTGAAACCGAGCCGAAAATTGCGGACCGTTGTCGCAAGCGGATGCGGTGACCCGGGTGCCGGTGCGTTTGACGAACCTTTAGCCGGGCGGAATCTCTGCTATGACGGCTACAATGACAGCCGCGTTGCCGGGCAACTGGTTATGCGAGAACGCCGTGCGCGCATGGCCGGCCTTTTCGCCGAGCACTGCTGATAAAAGATTCGAGGCCCCGTCGAGGACGGCCGGCTGGTTATGAAAGCCGTCAACGGAACTCACATGTCCTTCAAGTCGGACGATGTGATGCAGCCGTTCAAAACCGCCGAGGTGCCGGGAAATCTGCGCGAGCACATTGAGTGCGGCTAGCTCCGCCGCACGCTTGCCCTCGTCGATCGTCAGTTCCTTGCCAACGCGGCCGGTATACACGATCTTGCCGTTTGCGATCGGCACCTGACCGGAGATGAACAGCAAATTGCCCGCTTCACTGACCGCGGTGTAACTGCCCAACGGGCGAGGTGCTTCGGGGAGCGTAAGGCCGAGTTCGGCCAACTTTCGTTCGACGGACACGATCTTTTTCCTGTGTAAGCCTTGTGACGCGACATGACTGCCAATAAAACCATGGTCGAACTATAGCCGCAGTCAAACTGACGATAATTGACATCGACGCAAATGATTTAAAACGCGAGGTAACTAATGTCGACAGCCATTCAGCGAGATGCAGCGAAGCTCAATACACAATTCGCGTCAGTCGCCACGCTCGCTGTGACAAACAAAGGGCGAGTCAGAGCGGCCTCTGTTGCGCATTTGCAATCGAGGACTGGCTTGGTACGAGGACCCGCCATCCGTTTTAATCAATAGGAGGGCCAATGGATCGGATCGACGCGATGAAAGTGTTCATCGCCGCACTGGACGAAAACAGCCTCGCGGGCGCGGGCCGAAAACTTGGACGCTCGCCGGCGGCGGTGAGCCGGGCCATCGCGTTTCTCGAGGCGCACACCGGCACGCCGCTTTTGTACCGCACCACGCGCACGCTCAAGCTGAGCGAGGCGGGCGAGCGCTATGCGCAGGCCTGCCGGCGCATCCTCGCCGACCTCGAAGCAGCCGACATGCTGGTGGCCGATGAGCAATCCGCACCGCGCGGCCTTCTCACCGTGTCCGCGCCGGTAGCTGCGGGTGAAGACGCACTGCGCCCGTTGCTCGATGAATTTGTCGACCGTCATCCTCACGTGTCGATCCGCCTTCAATTGCTTGATCGCCCAGTGAGCCTGATCGACGAGGGCATCGACATAGCGCTGCGTTTCGCCCATCTCCCCGATTCGACGCTAGTGGCCGTACCGATCGGTGAAGTGCGGCGCGTGGTGGTCGCATCGCCGGATTACCTGGCCGCGCATCCGCCCATTCATGATCCGGCCGATCTCGCCCAGCACAGGATCATTTCCATGACCCATTTCGGGCTGGATTCGTGGAGTTTCCGTTCCGACAACCGGGCGGCCGTTCCGCAGGTGGTGCAGTTCGAACCCCGTTTGATCGTCAATACGATCCGGAGTGCCGTGGCGTCAGCGCTGGCCGGACACGGGCTCACCCGCGTCTTCTCCTATCACGTCGCTGAATACGTGAAGTCGGGTGCGCTCAAGATCGTTCTGCGCGACAACGAGCGTTCGCCTTTGCCCATTCATCTGTTGACGCCGCAAGGTCGTCTTTCCGTGCCGAAGGTGCGCGCGTTCGTCGATTTCGCCACGCCGCGTCTGCGCGAGCACTTCACCCGATTGCAACGCATTACGGATTACGATTGATCCGGTTTTCGGAAGATTGGCTTTCGCGCGCCGTGCATTCTCGCCAGTCACGCGCTCATCTAGACTGACCTCCATCGAAAAGAAGGGCGGCAAACCGCGCTTACGAATGGAGAGCGAAATGCAATCGGTAGCAGTCAATCGTTCCGCAACGGCATCGTTTAGCCTCTGGCGGGCGACCTTTTCTGGCGCCGCGGCCAGCTTGATCGGTATTGGGCTTGCGCGATTCGCCTACACGCCACTGCTGCCCGCGATAATCGGCGCGCACTGGTTTCCGGCGTCAACGGCGGCGTACCTCGGCGCGGCGAACCTCGGCGGCTATCTCATCGGCGCGCTTATCGCCGGGTCGCTTGCCCGAAGGGCGAAGGCGTCGTTTGTGCTGCGCGCATTGATGCTCATCGCGACTGTCGCGTTCGTTGCATGCGCGGCGCCCGTCTCATTCCTGTGGTTTTTCGTGTGGCGGCTTGCGTCGGGCGTTTCGGGCGGCGCGTTGATGGTGCTGGTCGCGCCGACGATACTTTCCCATGTGCCGCCGTCCCGGCGAGGTTTTGTAAGCGGAGGAATCTTCACGGGAATTGGACTAGGGATTGCTGCGTCGGGGACGATCGTACCGATCTTGCTGCGCTACGGCGTGACCGCTGCCTGGCTAGGCCTCGCGATTGTGTCGCTGTTGCTGACGATCGCGGCCTGGAACGGCTGGCCGGACGAGCCCCCGGCGGTTCACACGGCGCCGGCGGCCCATGCGCACGCACACACGCGGAACTTCCCCGTGCTCGGCGTGCGGGCTTTATACGTGGAGTACGCACTCAACGCGGTGGCCCTCGTTCCGCACATGATTTTTCTGGTGGATTTCGTCGCGCGCGGACTCGGAAAGGGGCTTGACGCGGGCGCACAGTACTGGGTGCTGTATGGACTTGGTGCGATCGTCGGGCCGCTTCTGTGCGGCCATCTCGCCGATCGCACCGGATTTGGCCCCGCGCTGCGCGTCGCGCGGATCATTCAGATCGTGGCTGTTGCAATTCCGGTGTTCGGGCTTGGTTCGATTGGACTAATGATATCCAGTGTCGTGGTCGGCGCGTTCACGCCCGGAATCGTCCCGCTCGCTCTCGGCCGTGTGAACGAGCTGCTCGCTCATCACCCGGGCGCAGTGAAAGAAACATGGAGTCGCGCGACGACTGCCTTCGCCGTGATGCAGGCGCTTGCCGCGTACGGTCTCTCGTTTGTCTTCTCGGCGACCGGTGGAGACTACGTTGTGCTGTTCGCGATCGGTGCGGCCGCGCTGATTGTCGCTCAGGCGGTGGATCTATTTGTGGCACTGAAGGCAACATGACATTTCGTGCTTTCGTCTCATTGGTACGCACGAGAAACGGCGGACAACGACACATGCAACGCAATTTCGACGACCTGCTGCTTGGCAGCATCGAGCTGTTCTGCCTCGCGGCCGAGCTCGGCAGCTTCACGCTTGCGGCGAATGCAGCGAGTGTCACGCCGGCGGCGGTAAGTCGCTCCGTCGGCAGATTGGAGGAGCGCCTCGGCGTGCGGCTGTTCGTGCGCACAACCCGGCAAATCCGGCTCACCGACGCGGGGCAGCGCTACTTCGAGCAATGCCGACAGGCGCTGTCGCAACTCGTCGATGCCCAACGCGAAGTGACTGGCCAACAAACGACGCCGGCCGGCGTGCTCCGGATCAGCATGCCGACGCCGTACGGGCACTACCGTGTGCTACCGCTTCTTGCGGCATTTCGCGAGCGTTTCCCGCGTGTGCAGGTGGAGACCCACCTGAGCAACCGCAATATCGATTTCGCGGACGAGGGTTTTGATCTGGCGATTCGCGGCCGCGCGCCCGAGGACTCGAGCCTCATCGCGCGCAAGCTCGAGGACGCGGAACTGGTCGTCGTGGCGACGCCGAGCTACCTGAAACGGGCCGGTGTACCGGAATCGGTCGATGACCTTCGCTCACACGAATGTATCCAATTCGAATTGCCGAGCAGCGGGCGCAACCTCACGTGGACCTTCGCCGATGAGTCTGGCGAATTCGACGTGTCGACCAACGGCAGCTACAGAACATCGGGCGATGCGCTCGCCGGCATCACGCTCGCACGCAGCGGCGCGGGATTGTTTCAAACGTATCGCTTTCTTGTCGAGGAGGATTTGCGCGAGGGGCGCCTTGTCGAGGTATTGCGCAAGTACGGCGGACGTTCGCGCCCATTCATTCTGCTGTATCCGCATGCGCGTCACCTTTCGTCTCGGGTGAGGGTATTCGTGGATTTTCTGCTCGAGCAGTTGGCGCAGCCCCCGCAGAATCCGGCGCAGCAACGGCTCACCCGGGTTCAGTAGCTTTTCTTTCCGCGGCGGGCGCAGTCCTGTGTGCCTCTACGCCAATGCCATTCAAAGAGCGGTGATTTGCCCCTCTGGGCCGCGGCCGCTGGAAAAATAGCGTTGCTTCGTTAGAACAAATAGCAGCGATCCGCGACGCTACCATCGGGGTGTGCGGTCGCGGCACTATGCTCCCTGTTGCGATTTGGGACCCTTTTGCGAAAGGAGAGAGAAATGGCGGAGAAGATCGATTCACGTCGTCGCAACGTCATTGGCGCGGGGGCCATGCTGTTGGCGGCCGGGCAGTTCGGTGCGCTGGAGTCCGCGAACGCGCAGCCTCATGCTTCGACTTCGACAGCGCCGCCCGTGAAGGCAGAAAGTCACACAACCCTCGGGCCACTCAAGGGAATCGATGCGGGACTACTCAACGTCGCCTACGCCGACGTGGGACCGGCCAACGGTCCGGCTGTGGTTCTGCTGCATGGCTGGCCTTACGATATTCATAGTTTCGTCGATGTTGCACCGTTGCTCGCGTCGGCCGGATATCGCGTGGTGGTGCCGTATTTGCGCGGCTACGGCACGACGCGCTTCCTGTCCGACGAAACGATGCGGAACGGACAACCGGCCGCGCTCGCGGCCGATGTGGTTGCACTCATGGATGCGCTCGACGTTCGTCAGGCCATTCTCGCCGGCTTCGACTGGGGCGCGCGTTCGGCCGATATCGTCGCCGCACTGTGGCCGCAGCGCTGCAAGGCGCTGGTCTCGGTGAGCGGATACCTGATCGGTAGTCAGAAGAGCGGCATTGCACCATTGCCGCCGGAGGCAGAGTTCCAGTGGTGGTACCAGTTCTATTTCGCCACGGATCGTGGTCAGGCGGGCTACCAGCAGCATACGCACGAGTTCGCGAAACTGATCTGGAAACTGGCTTCGCCAAAATGGAAGTTCGACGACTCCGTCTTCGAGCGCAGTGCGTCAGCATTCGACAATCCCGACCATGTTGCCATAACGATTCACAATTACCGGTGGCGGCTGGGGCTCGTGAGCGGTGAAACCAAATACGATGCGCTCGAGCAACAACTTGCTGCGGCTCCGGTTATTCGAGTCCCGACCATCTCGCTGGAGGGCGATGCCAACGGCGCGCCTCATCCAGACCCCGGTGTGTACGCGACAAGGTTCACAGGAAAGTACGAGCACCGCACGGTCACGGGCGGCGTGGGCCATAACCTTCCTCAGGAAGCACCGCAAGCATTCGCTCAAGCGGTGATCGACGTCGACCGGCTTTAGGCGCGGCACTCCCGCGTAGGCCCAGGCGCTCGTCGCTCGCATACCGGCGACGCCGGTTCGATAGAAGCGCAAGGCAGCGCGGGACATCTGCACAACGAGGGTGTGGCTGGCAGTTAGCGTGCCGACAAAAGCGTGCGTTCGAGGAATTCTCGCGTCAAGTGCGCGACCTCGTCGGTGGCCTCGTCCAGCGCAAAGTGACCGGCATCGATCAGATGAACTTCCGCATCGGGGACGTCGCGCTGATACGCATGGGCGCCTTCAACGGCGAATGACGGATCATGGCGCCCCCATACCACCAATAACGGCGGACGCCGCGCTCGCAGCCAGGCCTGCCAGCGTGGATAGGCGGCTACGTTGTTGCGGTAGTCATAAAAGAGCTCGGTCTGAATATCGACCTGTCCCGGGCGACAGAGAAAGGCGTATTCATCGCACCAGGCGTCGGGGTCGTAGCGTTGCGGGTTCGGGCTGTGGCCGACATGCCGCAGTCGCGTCGCTTCAAATGAAATCAGATTCTCGCGAAGCGCCGCTTCGTGCGCCGCACGGTCGCGCCAAAAGGCCTTTCTTGTGTCCCACAACGGCCCGAGTCCTTCTTCATGCGCAACCGCGTTTTGCACGACAAGCGCCGAAATCGCTGCCGGGCGCGCTTGCGCCAAACGGAAACCGACCGGCCCACCGTAATCCTGCATGAACAATGCGTAGCGTTCGAGTTGCAATGCGTCGAGCCAACGTTCGATGACCTCGGCCAGATGATCGAACGTGTAGGCAAAGCTCTGCGGAGCGGGAGCGCTGCTATGTCCGAAGCCAGGGAAATCGGGAGCAAGCACGTGATAGCGATCAGCCAGCAGCGGGATCAGTGTCTCGTACATGCGCGACGACGAAGGAAAGCCATGCAGTAGCACCACCGCGGGTGCATCAGAATGCCCGGCTTCGCGGTAAAAGATGTTCAGACCGTCAATCTGCAACGTCGCGTAGCGAATCGTGCCACGGGTGGAATGCATGGCAAAGCTCCTATGTTGAATGAGAACATCAGTACGACATTCGATCGGAACAAGCCGGTAAATCTCTGCAAGTTACACCGCGAATTTTTCCGCTGGTACGCCATATGTCCGCCTGTACGGACGATGTTTCCCGCATGCGGAGTTGAACGTGGACTGGATTGTGTCACGGCTCGCGGCGCCGTGCCAGCCCATGAAGCGTGACGCTTGAGCGTTGCACATTGGAAATATTGTTTCTCGCGAAATCAAATAGCGACCAATACCATAGTACTAGCGACAGGCCGATCGGCCACGGCATACACTGCCCGTATGATGTTTTGGGAAACTGCATCAATAAAACGAGACCGGTGCGAACGCTGGGATTTCAATGAATTTCTTCAAGCGCAGCAAAACCGTGACATCGAACGGAGCGCGGACTATCAACCACCGACTGATTTACATCGATACGTTGCCGATCGAAATGCGTGTAACTCGCCGTAGTAGCCAAAGCAAGATGCGTCGCTCTCGTACTACATGCAAAACGGTTTTTTTCGCGCCACGTCGGCGAGCGGCGCGGCACGTTCGTTGAACAAATCAATTCGGGCTCGGTAGTGCCCTTTCAGGCCAGTCCGCTGCTTATTTATCGCGGTGAGATTACGGCTTTGTCATGGAGACAGGATAGTGATACACGAAAAAGTCACGGCGAAAGCCGCAATGAACGCGAACGGGACGAACGACGGTTGATGCCGTCGTGCACGCAGCGTGGCTGCATCTTGTCGAGCGCTTCATTGCACTGGCAGCCAAAGAGGGCTTTCCCACTTCTTGAGCGCTTCGAGAAAGGCTTTCAATTTCGATGGCGTAAAGCGACGCGTCGGATAGACAGCGTGCACGAATATCTCCGGTGACGACCAGTCCGGCAAAACGCGAACCAGTTCTCCGCTGGCGATCAGCGCGTCGGAATAGCTCGAAGGAAGCAGTGCAATGCCGTGTCCGCGGCGCGCAAACGCGCTGACGATGTGAAAGTCACGCGCGGCGACGGGACCTGTCACGGGCACGCTGACCGACTCGCCGCCACGAACCAGATGCCATTGCGTCTCGTTGTTTCTGGCATTGATCAGCACGCACGGATGTTCGCTGATGTCTTCCGGCCGGGTCGGAAGAGAATGATTGCGCGCGTACTCCGCGGAAACGACAAGATGCCGGACACTTCTTCCGACGCGTTGGGCGATCAGATTCGAGTCCTGCAGGTTGCCGAAGCGAATCGCCACGTCGACGTTTTCGGCGATAAGGTCGAGGAACAGGTTGGTGAAGTACAGGTCCACCCGGATGCCCGGATAGTCCTTCAAAAACGACGACAGAAATGCATAAAACGGCTCTTGTTCCAGCATCACGGGCGCGGAGATGCGCAACAAACCCTCCGGCCTCTTTTGCGTCTGGGTGATTACCCGCTGCGCGTCGTACAGCAGGCTAAGCGGCTCGCTGCATTGCTCGAAATAGGCATGTCCCTGTGCTGTCAGGCCGAGCTTGCGGGTCGTGCGTTGCAGAAGAATTACGCCGAGGCGTTCCTCGAGCGCGTTCACTTTTCGGCTCACGGTAGAGACGGGCATGCCAAGCGCTTGCGCCGCACGACTGAAGCTCCTGAATTGCGCCACCCGGACAAAAATGGCGATGTCGTTCAAGTCGGCCCAATCGGTCATGCTCGACCTTTGCGTAGATGAAAAATAGATTTCAGGGATTCCAGTCTAATCAAAAATGTATTCCAGGGCGACACTCCTCCTCCGCGATCCGTTTTCGCATTCACCTCGCACTCAGGAGCAGGAACATGAGCAATGCTACTCAACAACCCTTTAAGCGCGTCTGGTTCATCACGGGCGCTTCGCGCGGCTTTGGCGCGCTGATCGCAGCAGCCGCTATCGCCGATGGCAACGCCGTCGTCGCGACAGGCCGCAATGCCGCCGCGATAGCCGAGCGGCTCGGCGCGTCGCCCGCTTTGCTGACCGTTGCGCTCGACGTCACCAACGAGGCTCAAGCCAAAGCGGCCGTCGAGGCCGCGGTCGAAAGGTTCGGCCGCATCGATGTGCTGATCAACAACGCCGGTTACGGCTTGCTCGCCGCCGTCGAGGAATCGGGCGACGCCGACGTGCGCCGCATCTTCGATACCAATGTCTTCGGGCTGCTGAGTGTGACCCGGGCCGTGCTGCCCGTCATGCGCAAACAGCGCTCGGGTCACGTGATCAACATTTCGTCGATAGTCGGGTACCAGGCGTTCGCAGGCGTTGGCGTGTACAGCGCGACGAAGTTCGCCGTCGAAGGCATTACCGAAGCCCTGCACGCCGAACTGAAGCCGCTCGGCATTCACGCGAGCCTGATCGAACCGGGCTTCTTCCGCACCGACTTTCTCGATGCGTCGTCGCTCGCTGTCGGCAAGGAAATCATCGACGACTACGCTGAGACGTCGGGAAAGCTGCGTCACGCGGCAATCGAGCTGAATCACAACCAGCCGGGTGATCCGAAAAAGCTGGCAACGGCTGTCATTGCGCTGGTGGATGCGCCAACGCCGCCGCTGCGCCTGCCACTCGGCACGGACACGCTGAAAGCGATCGCAGACAAGAACGCGTTCGTGACGAACGAAACGCAGACGTGGGCGACCGTGTCGCGGTCCACTGATTTCCCGGCTTGAAGACTCTGTTCCCGCTATCAGGCCGTTGTGTTCGACAAGTGAGCGTGATGCAGGCAGTAACGACGCCGACGACAGGCCGGGATAACCCTGGCCTGTTTGAAGGGGAGCACGTTCATCGAGACTCGCGGGCATTTTGCCCGGCTTTCCCGCGCTCAGAGAAGAGTCGGCCGCAACGCGAGTCTCGGTAAATCGGAAGCGATGACATCGATGAATGGTTCAGAAGCGGTGTCCACCTCCGTTGCGGGGCGAGCAGACGGCTTTTGTCGTCGTCGGAAAGCGGATCGCCGCCCGGGTAGCGCGACAGCAACGAGGGCAATGTATCCGCATACACGGCGTCATTGGGTTGCCACGGCTTGCGGCGGGACGCGATTTGGACGATAGCGTCGTGCGCCGCCGCGCTCCATCTTCCGGCGAACGAGACAACGTGCTGGAGCGTGCGGTCGAAAGGGCGAAAGGAAGCGAAGCGAGCAGTTGCACGAAACGTCGTCTTCCGGGCGGATGACGTGGGAGGCCGGTTGGGTTCACGATGTTTCTCCTGCGCGGTTGTCTTCATCGCGCCGGGTGCCGAAGTTCAGCACTCGCCGCGCGCGCAGATGGCGTGGACCGGCGCGCCGACCAACGGTACGTCGCAACGACGACGAGCCCTAGCACCGCCAGAGCCAGCCCGACGTAGACAGTCGTCAAAACGTTCTCGCCCACGAGAGCCAGTCCGCCAAGAAAGGAGCCGCCCGATATGCCGAGGTTGAACGCCGCCACGTTGAGCCCGGCAGCCGTCCCGACCGCTTGCGGCGCCACGCGCCGCGAAATCAGAACGACGGTGGCCTGCATGATCGGAGGAACAGCGAATGCGAACGCGCCCCAGACGAACAGGTTGACCATGACCAGGACCGGCTGATGCGCGCTGGCCCAAAGAGCGGCCACGGACGCGGCGAGTCCCGTCAACGTGACGTTCATGCTGAGCCTCGGCCCATAACGATCGGAAAGCCGGCCTCCGCCGATGGTTCCGACGACCGACCCGAGCCCAAAGACCATCAGGCCCTGCGTTACGCCTTCATTGCTCAGGCCGGTGGTATGGGTCAACAACGGCGACAGGTAGGTGAATACGGCAAACGTCGCGCCCATGCCGAGCGCGGCCAAAGCGTATAGCGGCATCAACGCGCGGCTTTTGAATAGGGCGAGTTGAGAGAGGATTGTGCCGGAACTGCGCTGCGACGGGAGAGGCGGCAGGAGCCACCAGAGTCCCGCCGTCGCAAGCGAGCCCATTGCAGCGACGACGAGAAAGGGCAGTCGCCAGCCCATCAAATCGCCCAGCCACGTGCCGCCTGGCACGCCGGTCACCATGGCGACAGTCAGCCCGCTGACCATGATGGCGACAGCCCGCCCCGATTTCTCCGTCGGCACGACCGACATTGCAACGGTCGTCCCGAGCCCGAAAAAGACGCCGTGTGCGACGGCCATGACGATCCGGATGGCAAGCAGCGCCGGAAATGCGCCTGAGAGTCCGGCGGCGAGATTGCAAAGCGTGAAGATCGCCATCAACGCGAGCAGCAATGCCCTGCGAGGCAACCGCGCGGTCACGGCGGAAACCAGCGGCGTGCCGACCGTGATTGCCAGCGCGTAAAAGCTCACCAGCAATCCGGCCGTCGGTACCGTGATGCCGAATGCCGTCGCAATGTCCGGCAATAACCCGACGATGACGAACTCTGTCGTTCCGATCGCGAAAGCGGCGAACGCGAGAGAAAACACTGCTGCAGGCATGAAGCACTCCTCGATGAAGTCAATGGGTTCGCGCCGCGTTCGTGCGAGCGGATGAACGGGCACGGTCGCGCGCGCCACGGCCCCTTCGGTTCCTGGGCGAGTGAAGACCGTTGTGCGATCCTCAGAAATCCTGAACGGTAGGGCGAATCACGATTTCGTTAACGTCGACCGAGCGAGGCTGCTCGATCGCATACGCGATGGCTTGTGCGATCGCGTCAGCCGGAATGGCCATCTTGTAGAAGTCGACGACGAAGTTGCGGCTTTCGTCATGGGCGGAACCGTATTTCAGATCTGTGTCGATCGCCCCTGGAGAAATCACGGTCGTGCGAATGTTGCCGCCGACCTCGTGACGCAGACCTTCCGAAATGGCGCGGACGGCGAACTTGGTGCCCGAATAGACTGTGCCTCCGGGGCTGAAGACCTTGAGGGCTGCGACAGACGCGATGTTGACGAAATGACCTGATTGCTGCTTTTCGAACACCGGCAACGCCGCCGCGACACCGTACAGCAGGCCCTTGATGTTTATGTCGATCATCCGGTCCCATTCGTCCGTCTTGCGCAGCGAGATCGGAGCAATCGCCATCAGGCCTGCATTGTTGACCATTACGTCGAGGCGGCCGTGTTGCGAGACGACATCGCTGATCAGGCGATCGACCTGTTTCTGGTCGGTCACGTCGACCTGGTGAACGGACACCGTGCCGCCCTTTTCCTGAATGTCCGCGCCGATGCGCTGGAGCTTGTCGAGCCTGCGAGCGGCGAGGGCGACGGTGGCGCCTTTCGACGCGAGAAGCCTCGCGGTGGCTTCGCCGATTCCGCTGGAAGCACCGGTAATGACGACGATTCTGGTGGACATGATTTCTCTCCGGGAAGTTGAACTGCACGGCGCCTATTGTCGTTTCAAATCAGACGGATGATTAGAGAGGCGCAGAGAGAACGACTTTTCCGTTCACGCAAAAGTCGTTCGAGCGGCGCAAGCCGCAACGCCGGCGTGGTGCATCCCGCATCGACCAGCGGTTCCATGATCGCGCGATTAGCATTGAGGTTCGACAGTTAAAGATCGCTTTCATGGCGCAGCCGGACGCGTAGCGTTCGCGACGCTGATTGGCTGCGGCGCGCGCACGCAACATGCGTTTCGGAATGTGGACGTAGCCGGTGTGCGAAGTTCGCGACATCGACGAGCTATGCGCGAGCCATATCGTGTCGGCGAGCTACGTGAATACGCTGAAGCTCGAACGCAACCAGCATGTCCTCACTTCGTGGCGCGCGCGTTTCGGCGACCAGCCGGCGAGCATGAGGTCGGAGATGGCGTGCAACCAGGTGCACCTGTTCGCGCTTGCGCTCGCGCGCACCCATGACGTGCAGTTTGACTCGCCCGAGGGGTTTCTGGTCGGCCCGGAGACGCGCAGCGCGGGCAACCGGTGCGCGGCCGATACCGAGGCCACGCTGATCGCGCTGGCGGACTACGAAAACCCGACCGCGCTCGATAACTCGACATGACGTGGGGTGCGCGCGGGGGCGTAACTGCGACGGGCATCGCCGATCAGGGTGTCCAGCGATAGATGATGACGCTGGTTCCGTTGTAGTTGTCCTTCGTGATCACGTACTCCCCGGTCGAGCGACGGTATGATCTCAGACCGTACATGGAATCCACGTCATTGCCGACGTAAACGGTATTGGGGTTGCCGTTGATCAACGTGGTGTCCAGACTGCCGGTAGTCAGATTGAAGGCATCGATGTTGGGTACGGTGTGTACGTATCCGACGAACAGATAGTTGCCGGCCGCCGTGATCGACTTGGGATTGGCGCTGGTGAGGTTGATTATGGGATTGGGAACGGTCGTGTTGCCTGCGAGCCAGCCGTGATACACCTCAATTCGCGTTCCGATCGACGTCCAGTCCGCGCTCCCGACAATTCCTTGGGCCAGGATCATCGTGTCGCTTTCCGGCACGTAGATGATCCGTGTCAATGGCGTGATCGTGCCCGGAATGGGCGTTGCAATGCCTGCTCCCCAACTCGGCTGACCGTTGGCATCGAAGCCGGTCAGCGGATAGTGCCAGATGGCATTCGTCTTGTCCAAACCGGCCCAGACGTCCCCTTTGCTGTCGATGCAAAATCCGTCCCTGACCGGTGCGGTCGTATTGAACGCCGTCCCCGGAAGCGTGGCGTCCGGTATTGCGATGTAGCCATGCGCAGCATTGAAGTGGAAGAAATAGAAGGTATCGGGATTCTGGCTGGAGGCCACGAGGATCCGGTTGGCGCCGATGGTGGCAAGTTGGCCGAAGTGCTCACCGCGTGTGCGATCGTTGATGTTGATGCGTGGATCGGATGGATAGTCGATCGGATCGACAGTGTTCGCTACGAAGGTTCCCCCAGCGGTGCCGGTGTAGATGTTCGTGGCTCCATAGAAGTACGCGCCGTCAGTAGCCGGGTCCGGAGCGGCGACCCCCTCGAAGTTCAGCGATTGAAGCTTCCATTGCAGGTGGCCAGAACTGTCGTAGGCGTGAATGTCGGTGCCGCCGTCGCGGCCGAGGTCCCAGCTTCCGCCCCACGGGTTGTTGAGCACGTACAGATTGCCGGCGGCGTCTTTTCCGATGCCGGTGACGCGGGTAAAGCGCTTGTCGCCGACCTGGCCTTTGATTCCCGTTGTCGTATCGAGATATCCCCCCTGAATGCCAAATGTACTGATCAAGGATGGAATGCCCAAAGTGTTATAGATCTTGATGTTCATGTCGGGGCCCGCGTCGCCGATCATGAGCACCCCGGTCGACGAATCGAGATACAGCGAGGACGGTCGAGAAGCGCCGGACATCTGGATGGTGTTCACGAGCACGCCGGCCGGATTGAATTCGAGGATCGCGCCCGCGCTCTTCTGCGCGACCCAGACGTTTCCTGCGCTGTCCGCCGCGAGCGCGCCAGGGCCTGAGACCGCGATATCCTGCCGCCAGACGCCTTCGGTGGTGTAGACGCGGATGCGATTTCCAGGAGAGTCGCTTGCATAGAGGAGCGGGCCCGACGTCGCAAGTCCCGTGATTACGTCAGCCCGCGGCTCGGTCGTTGTCGCGCTGACCGAAATAAGAAAGTCGCGACTTTGAGTAGTTCGGTTGTATCGCCCGACCGCGCCGCTGCCGTAAGTCGAATTAAATTGCAGAGCGGCGAAGATCGAAGCTGCATTACCGGTGATGGCGCTGCCCTGAAACTCGCCGTGACCTCCTATGGACCCCAGGCTTTGACCGTTCTGGTATATCGCGACACCACCTTCGTTTTCGTCCCACATGGAAGCCGTGTAGATGACGCCCTCGGGCGCTATCCACATGGAGCGCGCGACGCTACCCACGCGAGTAGCGTTGCTCCCAAATGTGTTCGCCACCCAGTCGGTGGTGTACTGTCCCTGGCACTCTGGAGCAAGCGTAGCGATAAGCAGTGCGGCGAGGAACATGGCATAGATTCGTTTCATCATCGTGAAGCATGCCCTCCTGAGGCAGCTGATTCGGGGGATTGCGGTTTGGCCCATGCTCGCTGCCAAAGCAGCATCATGGGTTTTGCACGGGAACCGAATGATGGTTCCTGTGGCTGCCTTACGTGTCGTGCTGGCGTGCGCGCTATGGGCTGGAAGATTCTTCGATTGAAAGGAGCCGTCTTCGGAGCGCGTCGGGCGCCGCTCGCCTGTTGGGCGAGCGGCGTTTAGCAGGAAACTGTCCTTGTCCACTCGCCGCTCCGGCAAGTGTCGTCGCGTCCGTCTAACTCAACGCTGCGTTCGAGCGGTATATCGGCGAGGTGCGGAAAAGGTTGAGCTGTTGGCGTTTCCAAAACAGGCAAACGCGTTGGCGTCCCGCCCGAGCAGCGCTTTCAGATGGTTCGCGAGGTGGAACAGCGTTCACGTGCCGACTGGGGGTTCGGGGTGGCAAGCGTGTCCCGCTAGCGGGTGAATTCTCGCGGGGCGAAGCTGCGGTAAGGGCTGACTACCGAAGTTCGAGGCTGAGGGCCGGGCGAGCGGACTCGGTCGGCTGCCGAAGATCTGCGTTCGGCCACCTTGAGACAGTCGAGACGATGGAGTAGTCGTCGACAAAAATAGCTATTTGACGGCGGACAGGCGATACGCGCGGGGAACGCTACCTTCTTTGGAATACTGACGGCGGTATGCGCATTCCTCGGCGGCTTGATGTGGTGGGACGTCGCCCGGGCAGTTGCATCCGGGAAAATTCAAGACGGCAAGTACGGCCCCTCTGTTACGCGATCGATATCGAATTCGGACGCATCGGGAATCTGCGCGATTTTCGCCGAGGTCGCCGGATTAAAGACCGGAAAAGTGTTGCCTGAAGTGCTGCAGGTTTTTTCGCCGTTGTTAAACATCGTGTCCGGCAGGTACACGGCAAGCTTGTTTTCGCTCATGGTCCGGTGTCTCCGTTGAGTACGTCGTTCGGTTGCGGAGGAAGGTGGCGGCGCACAGCAGATTCGCCGCTGCGCCGAGCACAAACAGCACGGCGAATCCGTCGCCGAAAAAATAAGGGGATGTCGATAGCGCGGCGCCCGCCACCATGCCGGCGTGATGCGCGGCGCCTGGGCAGGTGCTCGTCGATGCCCGCTGCGGATTGCCGCGCAGTGTCGCGAGCGCCGGAACCGTCAGGCAGTCGAGCAGCAAAAAGATCCGCGCGCCAAGGGGTGCGAGCGGAATCAGCATGGTGTCGTCGGAGAGGGCGAGCGTCGCGATCAGCACGGCGCGCGCGACGTACAGCGCCGTCAGCAGGCCATTGCCGCTGCCGCGCGAACGGTCTGCAAAATAGGCCAGCACGCACACGGCCGCGAACAACAATGCCATTTGCCACAGCGGTTGCTCAGCGCCCGCGCCGCACAGCGTGAAAAGCTGGAAGCGCGCGAGGGTGCCGCTCGACAAGCCCGCGAGCGATGCGAGCAGCGCGAGCGGTAAAGCCGAACGGGTTGCACTGGAATGCGCGCCGGACGGCTCGGCGTGATGCGGCACATCATCAGCAGCAACGCGACGCCCAATGCAACGCGCGACACGGCGCCAATACGCCAGCAGCAACGCACCCGACGCGAGCATCGCCGCGGCCGTCAAACCGCCGTGCGCGATGTCGCGCAAATAGGCGGGAGCGCCGTTCATCGCGCACATCGCGGCGATCAACGTCGCAGCGGTCTTCAGCGTCGTGAAGCTTTGCGACACGCGTGCGATCAGAAACGGCGCGGCCATCATCGTCGCCAGCGCGACGGCGCTCATGCCGAGTGCGACGGCGTGCTGGCGGAAACCGAAGCCGCTCTGCACCGGCAGCATCGACAGCAACGTCGTCGCGCCGCTCGCGATCAGCACGCACGCCGCGGCGGCCGCAGCGGCGGCAGCGGCGGCAGCGTCGGCAGTGCGCAGTGCATGACTGCCGGCTGCATCGCGGCCGCCGCGCATCGCGGCACGCTGTTTAGGGCTTGCAGCAGCCATGATCCGCAGGCTTGCCGTCTTCGACGCTGTTCATGTCGCGCTCGGCCGGCAGGTCCATCGTCGGATTCGCCGAGAAGAAGTTGTTCGGCTTCAGCATGAAACCGGCGTATTCGACCGGCATCACCGGGAAGTCTTCCGGCTTGCACACATGCGTGTGGCCGAAGCTGTGCCACAGCACGATGTCTTCGTTCTCGATGTTGCGATTCGCCTCGATATAGCGCGGCAGGCCGTCGCCGCCTGAATGCTGGTTCGGATAGTCGCCGCTCGCATAACGCTCGGCCGGATCGAACGGCGTGACCCACACGTGACGCGTCGCGAAGCCGCCGCGTTGCCGCACCTTCGACTGCTCGTCGGCGAGCATCAGCGGCGAGTCGTTGACGATCAGCTTGTAGCCCGGATTCGCGCCGACCCCATTCTTCACGTTCGGGTTCGAAACTTTCCAGTAGCGGCCGGTTCTGCCGTTCGCAACCCGCGCGGCTTCGCTTTCGGTCTTCAGCGTGGTTTTGGTCGTGTCGAATACGTTGCCGTACGGATTCGATTCGCCGATTGGACGCGGCACGAATTCGTGTTCGGTGACGGTATTGCGTTCGCCGTCGACCATCATGTGCATCCGCGCATTAAAAAAGTGCTGATGCGTCGGGCCGCCGAGATTCGGCGTGATCATGCCGCCCCACGGATACGTGTCGCCGTCGGCCACCGCCGACGTTTGCACGATTCCGGTCAGCTTGCATTCGAGCTGGATCGTGCCGTCCTGGTACAGGTACCAGTAGAAGCCGTAGTCGTAATTGCCGACAGTCGCAAAGAACGAAATCACGAGGCGTCGCGAGCGGCGCATTTCAAACACGCCGGTGCGGAATTCATAGTGCTTCCACAGCGTTCCGTAATCTTCTTCATGCATGCAGACCGCGTTCTTCATTGTGAACGCATTACCGAAATCGTCGGCGGACGGAATGTCGAAATAGCGGATCGTGCCGAGACAGTCGCAGCCGAGTTCGAGCTGGTTCGCGAGTTTGCCGAGGCCGTACTCGCCTGCATCGAACGCGCTTTTCCAGTAGTGATTCGTCGTCGGGTCCGAGTAGGGCACACACATTTCGGTGACACTCGCGCGGTAGATGATCGGGCGCGCGTTCTTGCCGTCGTCCCACGAGAGCTGATGCAGCACGAGCCCTTCGCGCGGCGTGAAGCCGACGCGGAAGGTCCAGTTCTGCCAGCTCACATGCCAGCCGTCGATCTTGAAGCTCGGTCCGTCCGGCTGATCGATCGACAGCGGCTTGAGCGTCTTGCGCGCTTCGCCGAGGCTCGGCGTGTCGTAGTTGTGCTTCGCGCGCGGGACCGGAATGATGCGGCCGTCGTCGACGAGTTCGATCACTTTCTTTTCCAGCAGATCGACGACCGCCATCACGCCTTCGATCGGATGAGCGTAGCCGTTGTCGGTCAGCGTTTCTCGATAGTAGCTCACGCAGCGCACGAGGCGCCGGCCGTTTTCGTTTTCACGATCGAAGCAGCCCGCCGAAAACGGATCGACCTGCACGCGTTCGAGATCCTTCTCGCTGAGGCCGCGCTTCATGATCGCGCGACGCCACGCTTCGTCATTCTTGACGATCTGCTCGGCGTTCATGAAGTCGTCGATCATGATCGGCGGCTGACCGTACGGCGCTTGATCGAACGGCATCACGCGGCGCGCCGCGATTCTTTTTTCTCTCAGGTCCACGTCGAATTCGGTCGTCGCGCCGTTCGTGCGATCGATCGCGAGCACGAACGCCGTGCGCGAAAAGTACTCGCCGGTCTTGAATGCGACGACTTCCGCTTTAGGCGGCTCGCGCAATTCGACCATCGGAAAGCGCACATGGTCATCGAAAATTTCGGCAGCTTTCACGAGATCGCAGGCGAGCTGCATTTCCTCGCCGCTCAACGGATCGAGCGGATGAACGGGGACGTGGGCGGCTTTCGTGGCATTCGTGTTCATAGGATTCCCGTAAAGAAGTTTGCTGGACCGCACAGCGCGCTCGTGAATTCGAAGAAGTGCGGCAAACGCTGAGTCGATGGCGAATCGTAGGAACCCAATTTTTTTTTCGCGCTTGCTTATTGCGCCAATTGGACGATAAAGTGCGCCAGCGGGGATGACCCTGGCAACCTGAAAGCGAAGACTGAGAGAAAACGCTCACCATGAAAAAAGTCACGCTCAACGGCAATTTCCCGATGATCCGCGCGGCGGTGATGGGGCCGGTCGTGCGCGCGCTCGACCAGGCTGGCGCCGATTGCGACGGGCTGCTCGAAGCGTTCGGCATGAGCCGGCGGCTGCTGTCGAATCCGTATGAGATTCTGCCGCTCACGCGCTACGTGGCGGCGTTCGAGCGCGCATCCGAAATGCTCGACGAGGCGGCGCTCGGCTTGCGCCTCGGCAGCGAATTGCAGTTGACGGAACTGGGGCCGGCGGGCCTCGTGTTTCTGTCGTCGCCGACGCTCAATTCGGCGATGCGCAAGTTCACGCATGCGCTCGCGTCATGGCAGAACACGACGACCTGCGAAGTGCTGCGGGACGACGAATGGCCGAGCTGGACCTACCAGATCGCCAGTCCGCAAATCTGGCCGCGCCGTCAGGACGCGGAGTACAGCATCTCGACGATGTGCCACATGATCCGGCTCGTGCGCGGTTCGGCGTGGAATCCGGTCGAAGTGCATTTCGAACACGGCGCGCCCGCCGACCTCAAACCGTATGCGCGGATCTTCCGCGTACCGGTGCGCTTTCAGCAGCCTTTCAATGGCGTGATTCTGCGTCCGCAGGATCTCGATGCATCGCTCAAAAGCGCCGACTCGCAAATGGCGCGAATGATGGAGCGTCACGCGACCGATCTGATGGCGAACGACGCGATGCCGCGCGGCGTCGTCGAGCAGGTGCGCGATCTGATCACGCGGCGGCTCTCGCATGAAAAGCTGATCGTCGCCGGTATCGCGAAGGACCTCGGGCTGTCGCATCGCTCGTTGCAGCGGCATCTGGCCGAAGAGGGCACGTCCGTGCGGCAGATTCTTCGCGAGGAGCGGCAGCGCAGTGTCGAAAGTCTGCAGCAGCGCGATGAACTGACGAATGCGGCAATCGCGCGCGCAGTCGGTTATGCGGACGCAACGGTACTTTGGCGCGCGACGCGCAACTGGAAAAAGGCCTGACGTATGCCGGCTTTCATGCTGAAAGTCTGCGTCGAAAAACGGCTCAAAAAGATAAAAACTCCGGTTTCCTAAGCATCGATTTCACTGATTAGGGACAACCCACGATTGCGCCCAACGCTCCGCCATTGGCGCGGTTTATCGAAAATTTGGCGCATTCGGCGAAGTCGTTTTATTTTTTAGCTACCTAACATGCGCTCAGCCCGAAGCATTTGACGTCGGTCAAGCGAGCGCCATCACCCAATCTTTGAAGGGTTCTGGTGAGTTTCAGACTAGCCAATAACATAGAGGCAGCAATGAACGAACCCTATTCGCCGACCACGCTGGTCGACGCGGAGAATACCGTGGAGTTGAAGGGCAATACACTGGGCTTGTGGCAGATCGTGTTTCTCGTGATATCCGCGGCGGCGCCGTTGACCGGCATGCTCGGCGCGGTGCCGCCCGCGATCAGTCTCGGCAATGGCGCAGGCATTCCGGGCGCCTTCGTGATTGCCGGTGTGATTCTGCTGATCTTCAGCGTCGGTTTTGCATCGATGAGCCGGCACGTCGTGCGCGCCGGCGCTTTTTACGCGTATATCACCGCGGGTTTCGGCCGGCCGGTCGGCATGGCGGGCGCGCTCGTCGCGCTGATGTCGTACACGTTCATCCAGATTGCGCTGTACGGCCTGTTTGGATTCTTCTGCACGGTGATCCTGTCGCCGCTGTTGCACACGGCGCTGCCGTGGTACGGCTATTCGCTGATCTGCGTCGCGGTCGTGCAATTCACGGGCATTCGCGGCATCGATCTGAACAGCCGTCTGCTCGGCGTGCTGATGTGCCTCGAACTGGGCATCCTGTTGCTGCTGTCGATCGCGATCCTGATTCACGGCGGCGGACCCGATGGTCTGACGCTCGCGCCGTTCTCGCCGCAGCACGTTTTCAGCGGCCACCTCGGCATTGCGGTGATGTTCGCGTTCGCGTCGTTTATTGGCTTCGAAGCGACGGCGATTTACGGCAAGGAATGCCGTGATCCGAAAGCCACGGTGCCGCGCGCAACGTACGTGTCGGTGATGCTGATTCTCGTGTTCTTCGCGTTCGTCACGTGGACCATCGTCTGCGCTTACGGCCTCGCGAATGTCGTCGATGTCGCGACCAAACAGCCCGGCGACTTCTGGTTCGTTCAATCGGGCAAGTACCTTGGCGGTGCCGTCACGACCGTGATGAGCTTCCTGCTTCTGAGCAGCATTTTCGCGAGCCTGCTGTCGTTCCATAACACGCTGGTGCGCTATATCCACGCGCTCAGCATGGAAGGCCTCCTGCCGCATGTGGTGAACCGCGTGCATGAAAAATACCGTTCGCCGTATGTCGCCAGCTATCTGCAGACGCTGTCGGTGTGCGTGCTGTTGGGCCTCTACATTGCAGCGGGCAGCGACGTGTTCAACATCGTGTTCAGCTGGAGTTCCGCGCTCGGCACGATTGGCATCGTGATGCTGCAGGCCGTCACGAGCTTCGCGGTGATCGCATTCTTCCGCAAGACTCGCAAGGACACGCGCGTCTGGCATTCGCTGATTGCACCGCTCGTCGGCGGCATCGGGTTGCTGTATATCGGCGTGATTCTGGTGCGCAATCTCGACGCGCTGAGCGGCTCCGATAGTCCGATCGTCAAGTCGTTCCCGTGGATCGTATTTACCGTCGCGCTGATCGGTGTCGTGATCGGTCTCATTCTGCGCAAGAAGCGCCCGGACGTTTATGTTCGCTTCGGCCAGTAGGACAGTCGTGCCTGCTTAAAAAAACGCGCCTCCGAAAACGCGCCCCGTACGCAATAAAAGCAGCCAAAACTCACTTTCCGGCATAACACCATGGCAGACAAATTCGTCAAGCGCTCGGCGCTTGCGCTGGCCGCGCTCGGCCTTTCGATCGGCGCACACGCGCAATCTTCAGTCACGCTGTACGGCACCATCGACGCGGGCCTCGTGTACACGTCCAACCAGCAGACTACGCACACGAACGGCAGCACTGACGGCCACGCGAATTACCAGCTTGCGGGCGGCAATCTCGTGCCGTCGCGCTGGGGCCTGATGGGCACCGACGATATCGGCGGCGGAACGACTGTCACCTTCACACTGGAAAACAGTTTTCTGATAGGCAGCGGCTCGCTGCTGCAGTCAAATACGCTGTTCAATCGCAACGCGTGGGTCGGCGTGAGCAACGGCACGTATGGCTCGCTGACGCTCGGCCGCCAGTACGATCCGTTCTCCGATTACCTCGGCGCGTACGCATCGAGCAATAACTGGGCGACGCTCTACGGCTCGCATTTCGGCGACGTCGACAACCTGAACGAAGCGTTCAACTTCAACAATTCGATCAAGTACATCAGTCCGAGCTTCGGCGGTCTGACGGTGGGTGGTTTGTTCAGCCTCGGCGGCGTCGCGGGCAATTTCTCCGAGAACAAGGGCTTCTCGCTCGCGGCGACTTACGCGCACGGTCCGCTGTCGCTGTCGGCGGGTTATCTCGAACTGAACCAGCCATTGCAGGCGGCGCTCGGCGGGACGAGCGGCTATATCGGCGACTTCAGCTGCGCGAACGCGAGCGCGTCATACTGTGAGCTGCAGGATGCGAGCAGGATCCGGATTTTCGGCGCGGGCGGCTCGTACGCATTCGACAAGCTGAACGTCGCGCTCAGCTACACGCATACGCGGCTGTCGGACAGCCAGTACTTCGCGAGCACTGCACGCCCGGAGGGCGCTAACATTTCGTTCGATATCGCCGAACTGAACACGACATATGCGTTCGCGCCGGATCTGCAGCTGGGCTTCGCGTATATCTTCAACGACGCGAAACCGTCGGGCTCATCGTCGACGCGGATTCACCAGGTGAATCTGGGGGCGGTGTATAGCCTGTCGAAACGCACGGCGCTGTACGCGGTGGCGATCGGGCAGAAGTCGACGGGGGCAGGGCTCGGCATCAATCCGTCGACTGGCGACTCGGAGAATCTCGCGCAGATTCCGAATCTCGTCAATTCGGACACGGACAAGCAGCTTTCCGTGATCGTCGGATTGCGGCACAACTTTTGAGGGCGTAAGTTGATGCGGTTGTGATTCGCGCTTGTGATTCAACTAGTGGCGGCTGTAGTCCGGGAACGCGCCAGTTGGCTCGTGAATGTCGACTGGCAGAAACGGGCCGGCTAGAGCCCGTTGAGGGACGGCGCAAACTTGTTCTCCGTTCACATGGCAGAACAGACGGAGGCTTGACCCACCGCCGGCCCGACCGTAGCTAGGCACTGTCCGGTCAGGTCCAGCCATTTTCTCTCGCGGTTGGGTTGCCATTCGAATGTCGGCTCCGCCGCTTCAAACCGGCATTCGATCCGTCAACGCGCGTGTCCTCCAACGCCCTGGCCGGCTCCGCCGGCCATCGGTCTCGTCTGCACACCGCGCTCGAACCGGCGGCAATCGGAAACTTCTTCGATTCGCTTGATTCATGTCAAGAGCGCCAGCCCGCCGTGCAGCACGATATGCACGTGAAGAGAAGAAAGAGCCTCTCCAAACACTGCGATCGAATGAGTGCGCGCGATGCGAAAGGAAGACCCAGCAGAGCATGATGGCTCCCGCTTACGATACTTTTATCGCGGTTGGCGCCCGACACTATATGGCAGGATGTGGACCCGGATTTATGCGTGGTTGACTGGACTTGGCGTGCTGCCGCGTATCCTTGTGTGCCTGGAGACGCAAGACTGTAGAAGTAGCAGGCTGGTTGCACATGTCCTTGTACCCGTTGTATTTGAAGGTGAACGATATCTTGTATCAATGCTCGGCGAGCAGTCAGGATGGGTCCGGGATATTCGCGCTGCAAACGGAACAGCGTTCCTGAAGCGCCGCCGAAAATACGCAGTAAGACTGGTCGAAATCCCACGGGGCCATCGCGCACCAATCCTCAAAGCGTGGTGCCAGATCGCCGCGAGCGGGCGCCGTCACATTCCGGTCTCATTTGACGCTTCGCTGAGCGCTTTTGAGTCTATTGCTGGCGACTATCCTGTGTTTCGCATTGATCCAACCTGACCCGATCGATATCGGAGGGGGCGTCCAGATCGATTCGAGTTTCGTTGCTGCACGCTTTATCCGCCTTCGCCCGCGGTTCGCAATGGGTCCCCACGCATGAATTGACTTCGGAAAACCTGCAAGTTACAAGCAAAACTCACGATGAATTCTTTTCCTCACCATGATTTTGTGGACTCACGAACTCTCGCAGCGTTGACCCTCGCAATTTCGGCGCTACGTGCTCGTATTCAACGAAGTGGGCGGCCTGCATCAATGCAGGCCGCGACGACGCTCTCGTGAACAGGCGGAGTTTCGTCGTCGGTGCCAGCGGCGGCGCCTTGATGATGGCGAGCGGCGCCATCGCGTGGATGTCGGCTGTAGGATCAATGGTCGACTACGAGGCCTATGCAAACGGCCTGCGCGCCGGTCTGACGATGCCGGCGGACATACGCGGCCTCCTCCGCTATGCAACGCTCGCCGCCAACAGTCACAATACCCGGCCTTGGCGTTTTCGCGTCGGCGAAGGGATCATCGACGTTCTGCCGGACTTCTCGCGAAGGACCCCGGCTGTCGATCCAGAGGACCATCATTTGTTCGTGAGCCTGGGATGCGCGGCGGAAAACCTCGCCATCGCAGCTACATCGTCGGGGCGGCCCGGCGAGCTCGAGATGCATCCGGACGGCGATTGGGCACGTTATGCATTTGTGAGCGGATCAATAAGGACTAGCCCGCTTTGTGCCGCGATTCCCAAGCGGCAATCGACCCGCACCGAATATGACCGGCGTCCTGTTCCTGCCGCCGAGCTTGCTTTGCTCGAACAGGCAGCGGCCATGCCTGGCGTCCACTTGGTACTGGTCACCGACCGGACGCGGGTCAACAAAGTCAAAGATCTGGTCGTGGCCGCCAACGGCATTCAGATGGCGGATTTGGCCTTCCTGAACGAACTGGAGCAGTGGATCCGCTTCAACCCGCGCAGCGCCATCAGGTCGGGTGATGGGCTGTTCTATGCTGCGAAGGGGAATCCCGTGCTGCCGAGCGCTTTTGGCCGCTTCGCGTTCGAACGTCTTTTCACCGCCGGCACCGAGAACGACAAATACGCCCGCCAGATAGATTCGTCAGCCGGCATCGCCGTGTTCGTCGGCGATCGGGCGGACAGAGCGCATTGGTTCAAGGTCGGCCAGGCATGTCAGCGCTTCGCTCTCACGGCGACGTACCTTGGGATCAAAGTCGCCTTCGTCAATCAACCCGTTGAAGTCGCGCGCTTTCGCTCTGAATTGGCAGGTCTTGTCGGCCAGGCCGGTCGGCGGCCGGATATTGTCCTGCGCTTCGGCTACGGGTCGACATTGCCTTTCTCACTCCGCCGTCCCGTAGAGGCGGTGCTGGCTTGATGCCATCGAGCTCGCCGAGCGGTTGACGCGGGGCAGGCCCGCGTAAACGGATGACGGATGCCCTCGCCCGGCGGGCTCCCATGCCTGCCGCACCATGAAATCGTACAGTCTTGGGACGATGCAACCCGCTCGCCCGCGTTTACAGCACATCCGTCGCCCTGCGTTCACCCGTACCATTCGTCGGTCAGATTCCGCGCCTTGCGACTGTTATTGTGACAGACGTTGCGAGTTCACCGTAGGCTGCGAGTTGCGCTGAGCGCATGGTGCGAAATGACTTCGATTGCGAGGCGGGAGAGAGTCGACAGTGGGCACCTGCTGTGCCGATGGCCGCTGGTCATTTGCGTAGCGCTGAACGCCGCAGGCCAGAGATGTTAAACCAGGGCTTCAGGGCACGTCCGAACGTCCGCTCCGCCCCGACCAACGGACTGACGCCCGCGATCATGTCGGTGGCGTCGGAGGCCGCCGGCGCTCATGATGCTGGCGGCCCCCGTATCGTGATAGGTCAGTGATGCGACCCAATCGTCAGGCAGAGGCGCGAGAATTAGAGGACCGAATCCCGGCGCCCAAAGTCGGACTCCGCGCCACTCATGACAAGCGCCTTGCCGGGCATGAGCCCATCGGGGACTTGACTAACGGAAGCCGTAGACCACGACCTTTTTACCCTCAAAGCTCTCTTGCACGCCTTGCTCGCAATTCGGTGGGCACGTTACGCCGTCCGGGGTCGCGCCTGACACGGTGACCGCTCGGTAGACAACGGATTGTACGAGCGTCCCGTCGGCAGCGACGACGATGTTCAGATCAGTCTCGACGCCAGCCGGCACGGCTCCGCCGGCGGTATAGACGATCTTCATGGTGCCAGTGCAATCGGAATTCACGGTGTAGGTGCCGGTCTGGTTCGGATTGAACGTTATCGAACCGCCTTTCGGCAGCCCGCCGATAACCCCGAAATCGGTGCGTGAAAAATGGCCCATACCGTCGAATGTCACCAGGGCGACGTCATCGAGGATCGACGTGGCGGCGTACGGATGTACCTTACCGTCGGCACCTATCAATCCAAGAATCTCTCCGTGACCGATGAATCCAAATGGTCCCTTTAGCGTCGCGTTCGAGCAAAGGCCGCCGTGGCCGTCGGAGCCGCCTGCCTGCGCGGCGCCGCTGAGCGAGAGAAGTGCAAGAGCCGTTGAAAACAAAATGCTTAAATGCTTGAGCTTCATGTTCATCTCCTTGTCACCGAATCAGGTCCGTAAATCACAGCGCGCTGGACTAGTTGTCTGGCTGGACCGGGCACCCAATTCAAATGAATGAAATAAAGAATGCGGCAGTGATACCTGGCTGCCGCAGTTTGCGGAACCAACGATAAGGGAACGAGGGGGCCGTCAGTGCGGCCGGGTGTTTTGCGGGTGAGCCGAGAAACCCCAGCCGTGGGCCAAAGTAATCAATGGCGTAGCACTTCACCAAGCAGTCATTTTTCGCTCGGTGTCGGCAGACACGTGCAGAAGGGGCGCACGAAAGTCCGCGCAATGGTGACTTCGTGAGTCGGCCACGCTTTAAAGTCGCATGGCAAAAACCAGCGTAATTCACGATGTCCGCAGATGCCAAGTGAACATCGGACAAAAGACAGGCACATTCAGGATTGTGCGATGCGAATAGTGCGCTAAACGCTGCATAACGAACGACTGCGAACGCTTCATAGGAAGCGCAGCGCGTAGGCGAAAATGACCGCTGCTAGAAAGCTGCCGTTGACGTGGCCTCACGATAAGCGTCCGAAACGGGTCGGGTCCACCCGAAGGCTGCTAGCGTTGTCCACCCCCGTTTGCAAACCACGTCCGGCAGCACGCGGCCAGAAAGACCCCTTCACCTGGAACGCAGCCCAGTCATTCCGGCGTCGACTCAGCCTTGGAAACGGCCAGTCAGTCCGCTGATCTGATACAAATTTAAGGGGTGCGGTGCGCAGTTCCGTCGGTTCGATCCCATCGCGATAGGCGCGGTGGCGCCCTGGACTTGTGCCTGCCTGCTACCTCTGTCTAACCTGCGCGCCATGCCAGGCAAGGGGGCGCAGCCGGGCAGGGGCGTGTCGCTTCGTCTGCAGCGCGGGCCGCTTGGGGAAACAGTTACAAGATAAGTGTTGACGCTGGTCCACCCGGCGGGTACTGTGCCGTTCGAAGTTCAAGAAGTTCGATTGCTGTTCATCAATTGCTCGCTGCTCAGCGGTATTCGTTGTCCTCTCCCTCCTTGAAGCTTCGCACACGCTCTAGTAGAGCAAATCTTCGTATTTTTCCTCAAGGATTCTTCATGGATACCGGCACCGTTAAGTGGTTCAACGACAGCAAAGGCTTTGGCTTCATCACCCCGGACAAGGGCGGTGACGACCTGTTCGCTCACTTCTCCGAAATCAGGGGCGACGGCTTCAAGACGCTGGCTGAAAACCAGAAGGTGAGCTTCGAAACGAAGCAAGGCCCGAAGGGGCTGCAGGCGGCTAACATCACGCCGCTGTAAAGTTGAAGGGCCCGGCCTCCTGTGACGGATGCCGGGTTGTAGCGACACCCTCGCGGAGCTTTGTCTCCCTCAGTTGGCGCGATGGCTCTTCGTTGGCATCTGTTTATTGAGCAGCTTGCCTCGCGCCATATGCCTCGTAGCGCCTCATTCTCCCCCACGCTTCAACGCCATTTTTCGCTTTTCGACTGCTTCAGAATTCGGCTCGAATGGCTTTGAATGGGCGCACCCGTGCACCTTTCGCAAGGCACGCGCGCACTCAAATATCATTAAAATTAAAATGCAAAACAAACAGATTCAACAATACAACGGCTACGCCGTCCAACCCTCGGTGCATCGTTTGCCCGACGGTAGCTTTTCGTCCAATCTGCTGCTTGAACGCATCGATAGCGAACGAGACGAAGGCCGCTACTGGTTCTATTCGCTCGATTACTTCAGGAGTGAAGAGCAGGCGTTGCAGCACTCGACCCATTGGGCACGCAAATGGGTCGACACGCGCGGTTGAAGACGACGCCACGGTTCGAACCACCCAACGCATCTGAGGCACCAGGGCGGTTGCAACAATGGTGCGATACGCGACCGTCGGCCATGCCCCCGAGCGGTGCCACGACGCTGCGCGCACATCCATATCACGTTAGCCCGCATGCCGAAATTCACTGAGGACGTAAGCGGCGCTTTCTCACACCCACCTAAACACCGATCCGATCACCGGCGCGAGCCTCACGCCGCACCTCCTGCGGCGGTAGACCAAACCCGCGCATGAACACTTCGCGCATATGCCGACGATCGCGAAACCCCGTCTCTTTCGCGATCACTTCCAGCGAGTGCCGGCTCTTCTCGATCATCAGCCGCGCAGCTTCGAGCCGCAGCCCTTCGATCGCCTTCGCGGGCGACTGTCCCGTCTCCAGCGTGAACACCCGGCTGAACTGCCGCGGGCTCAGATGCGCCGTACTCGCGAGCTCCTCGACGGTGAGCGCACGGCCCAGGTTCTTGCGCGCATAGTTCAGCGCATTCTGGATGCGGTCGGACTTTGGCGCGAGATCGAGCATTTCCGAATGCTGCGACTGGCCGCCCGAGCGCCGCTGATGCATCACGAGCTTGTGCGCGACTGAGCGCGCCGCATCGGAGCCAAGGTCCTTCTCGACCATTCCGAGCGCGAGGTCGAAGCCCGCGGTCATGCCCGCCGATGTCCAGATTGGCCCATCGACGATGTAGATGCGATCTTCCTCGACCCGGATGTCCGGAAACCGGATCATCAGCTCGCGGGCAAAGGCCCAATGTGTGGTCGCGCGCCGGTTAGCGAGCAGCCCCGCTTCCGCCAGTACAAAACCGCCTGTGCAGATGCCGGCGATGCGTCGCGCGCGCGTCGCCGCCTTGCGCAGGAACGCGAGCACTTCGGCGGGCGGCGGCGAGGTAAGCGGCGTGTTGACGCCCGCCGCGATCCACGTGTCGATCGCGGCGCGACCGCCAAGTGGCCTTGTGCCGACAGACACGCCGAGCGAGGAGCGCACGTCGCCGCCGGCCACCGAAAAGGTCTCGACGCTGTAGAAGGCTTCGCCCGCCACGATGTTCGCGTATTCGAAAACCGACTGTGTCGCGAGCGTCATCACCTGGAAGCCATCGCTCAACAAATATCCGATCCGGTGCATGTTGGCCCCCAATGTTCATCGGTCAAACATTCGATGTAAAGAGATGTCCTTAATGATGACCATATTCGTCATTTGCGTCGGCGTCAATCCGGACCACAATTTCCTCACGCAATCACCGATGAACCTCCAACCGGAGCACATCATGACCCAAGCACATCAGGGTACGGCGCTCATTACGGGCGCATCCACGGGCATTGGCGCGGTCTACGCCGAACGACTTGCCCAACGCGGCTTCGATCTGATTCTCGTCGCGCGCAGCCGCGACCGGCTCGTGAGTCTCGCCGAACGCGTCACGAACGGCACGGGCAGGTCCCTCGAGATCATCGACGCCGATCTCAATGACCCGACTTCACTCACCACGGTGGAAGCGAAGCTGAAGGAGGACGCGAGCATCGCGCTGCTCGTGAACAACGCGGGGGTCGGCGCGCACACACCGTTGCTCGACAGCGACGTCGACGCCATGACGCGGATGATCGACCTGAACGTCACCGCACTCACCTATTTCCATGAGGTGAGCAAGGGCGGCCATTTTGCGGCATGGGAACAACCGCAGCTCTTCGCCGAGGAACTCCGCGCAGCGTTCAGACCGCTGCGCTGACAACAATGAGATCCTGCCGGTTGCTGTTGTAGGAATGCGTGGCAGCAACCGGATTCAGGAGTCCACACTTGAGCACGCTTCCGACGTGAAGCGCCTGGCATTGGCCCCGCCTTCTACCTTATCGACACACAGCGACAGGTGGCCTGGACGGACCTCGGCGAACGCAAACATGTGCCGATCGAGGCAGCGATCAGGTAGTTGCTGGCGCAGAAACAGCGCGGAGTACGCGGGCTTTTCGTATCGCAATGTATCTACGAAACCGCCGATACACAGGCTTGCAAAACGGCCGGTTCACGACACACGCCAGATACGTCGGCGCGCTCAAATTCATCAACGACGGATTGCAACGAGCTGCTATGAAGCCGATGCGCTCCGCGCGTTTCCCAACCATTCATCGTTTCAAGGAGAGCTGCATGAAAACCTCGATCATCGCTTTGGCTTTTGCCGCATTCGCCATTTCGGGCTTGGCCCAGGCCGCCAACAACACGACAACCGTTGCAGCCACGCAGACGGAGCAATCCGGTACGAGCCGCATTGGCGCGTCGCAGAAGACGCGGGCCGAGGTGCGGCACGAGTTGGTGCAGGCGCAGCAGGACGGCCAGCTCGCCAGTCTCCGCACGCTCTATCGCGGAAGCTGAATCTGCTCATTTACACACTTATCCGGGCATCCATCATGAATAGGCATCTGATTCCCGCCTTCCTCATCGCAGTCAGTGCGGCTGCTGGCTCCGCCTTCGCGAGCAGCGGCTACGGTCCGGCCCCGCACTACAACCCGATCGCAGGCGCGGCCCGCGGTCCTTTTTCCACCTACTCGTATCACTGATGCTGCTACGGCAAGGAGTTCTTCATGACTCGACTCGACAAAGTCCTGTACACGGGCAAGACCCACACCACGGGCGGACGCGACGGCGCATCGCGCAGTTCTGACGGACGCCTCGACGTCAGGCTCTCGTCACCGGGCTCGACTGGCAGCGGGACGAATCCAGAGCAGATGTTCGCGGCCGGCTGGTCCGCCTGTTTCATCGGCGCCATGGGATTGGCGGCCGCGAAGATGAAGGTCGCGCTGCCCCCAGATACGGCCGTCGACGCCGAGGTCGATCTGCGCACCGCCGATGGCGCTTACTTTCTGCAGGCTCGGCTGAACGTCAGCCTGCCAGGTGTTGAGCGCGAAGTCGCCGAAGCGCTGGCGCGCGCTGCGCACGAGACCTGTCCGTACTCGAAGGCGACGCGCGGGAACATCGATGTGGTCATCAGGGTGGTCTGAAGTCTGAATGCCGCGATGCGGGCGGTGAAACTTCCGCCTGACGAATGAGCGGCGGTCGGGATGATCCGGGAGGCCAATTCGCGCCGACTTTCACCCGATCGCCGAAACAAGCGCGTGCGTCCCACAGGTCAGCCGTTCCACCCGCTGCACCCCATCGAATACTGATCGACACAATCTCAATGGAGAGACAGCCATGCCAGACGAGATGAGTGCTCGCTGCCGTGGGGCTTTTTGGTCCGGCAAGACCCATGTCGATAACTTATCTGAATTTCGCGACCAACGAGGCCGCCCTCGCTCGCCGCTACGAATCGTGGTTGTCTCCAGGGCCGCTATCTGCCGTGCTCGGGTTTGAAAGGTCCTCGGCACTATTTCATCGTGTCGGCGGCAACCTTGCACACCACGGCGTCCTGGTCACCCGTGCCGCCGCTGCAACCGATCGCGCCGACTACCTTTCCTCCCTCCACGAGCGGAAATCCTCCAGGCGAGGCGACCAGTCCCGGTTCCAGCGTGCCCACGTAAGCATGTCCGGTCTCGAACTGGTTGTAGAAAACCCGGGTTTCGCGACGAAATCGCGCTGCCGTACGGGCTTTCCTCTGCGATACGTCGATCGAGGCGTACTGCGCGCCGTCCATTCGTTCAAATGCGAGGAGGTCGCCATTAGGATCGACAACGGCTATATTCATTTTCCAATCGCGCCGCTTCGCTTCTGCTTCTGCCATCGCAAGCAGCTTCTTCGCGGCGTCCAGACCGATTGCCGTGCCGTAGGGAATGTCGAATGGCATCTTGTCGGGTATCGCACCGGAAGAGGGCTGAGAGGCGGGGGTTTGCGCCGATGCAGTGGTCGCCATGACGAGACAGGCCATGCATGCGATCGGGACGAGGTTTTGCATCGGACCATCTCCTGTTGGTGGTCGGAAGGCTCGCGCTGCGGCGCTGTTCGTGGTTAGCGACGCCCGCTGCGGCCCCATACATAGCGCACCCACCGTTGCCACCGGCTCTGCGGCGGCGCGGAGGCGTCGTGCGCCGTCCGCGCTTTGCGGTCGCGCTCGGCACTCTTCTGCACCTGCTCGTGGATCTGCCGTAACGTCATGCCGCCGGGGCCTTTCAGCTTGTCGGGATCGGAATCAGGATCGGGATTGCGATTGGGATCGTCTGTCATGGGAGCCGCCTATTCCTCATGATGCGAGTTGATCTTGATACAGATGCGCCGTCACAGCAAGCATGCAGGCGTGTATGGCCAAGCGGTGCGCAGTCTTGCGGACGGACTCACTTCGAGTCAGCGGGACTGGCACAATCGAGGGGATTCTCAGGCCGCTCAGGAGCCCGCATGCCAGATGTCGCCCCGTCTACCGCGCGTATCAGTCCCCTGTTTGACCTGGCGCCGTTCCTGCGCCGTTATGCCGGGCGCTGGGCGCTTGCCTTCATGGCGCTGGTGACGTCGGCGGGCGCGACGCTGGCGTTGCCGGTCACGTTCAGGTATCTGATCGACCGGGGCTTCGCCGGCGGCAACCGGGCGCACATCGATCGCTATTTCCTCGCACTATTGGCCGTTTCGTTGGTGCTGGCAGGGGCCACGGCGCTACGCTTCTATCTGGTGTCGTGGCTGGGCGAGCGCGTGACGGCGGACTTGCGCAAGGCGGTCTACGAGCACGTGCTGGGAATGAGTCCGCAATTCTTCGAAACCACGCAGAGCGGCGAGGTGCTCTCGCGACTGACCACCGACACCACGTTGATCCAGACGGTAGTGGGCACCAGTCTGTCGATGGGCTTGCGCAATTTCTTTCTGCTTACTGGCGGCGTGGCGATGCTGGCGGTGACGAGCCCTGTGCTGTCGGGCTACATCATGGCCACGCTGGTCGTGGTGGTTGCACCCATCGTTATTTTCGGGCGGCGCATGAGGAAACTCTCACGCGCGAGCCAGGACAAGGTGGCGAACGCTAGCGCTTTGGCGGGGGAGGTGCTCAATGCCATGCCGACCGTGCAGTCGTTTTCGCAGGAGACCCGCGAGGCGCAGCGGTTTGCCGGCAGGGTGGAAACCGCATTCGAGACGGCACTCATGCGCATTCGGGCGCGCGCCTGGCTGACCGCCGCGGTCATCGTGCTGGTGTTCGCGGCTATCGTGTTCGTGCTATGGCTAGGGGCGCAGGCAGTGCTGGCCGGACACATGACAGCCGGCCAATTGTCCCAGTTCATCCTCTACGCAGTGGTGACCGCCGGGGCAGTGGGGGCGGTCGCCGAGGTGTGGGGCGATCTGCAGCGGGCTGCCGGCGCCACTGAGCGGCTGCTGCAACTGCTTGCCGCGCGCTCGCCGGTCGCGCAACCCGAGGCCGCCATCCGGCTGCCGATGCACGGGGACGGCATCCGCTTCGACAACGTCAGCTTTTCGTATCCGTCGCGCCCCGGCGTCGCCGCGCTCTCGGGTTTGTCGCTCGATATCCGCCCGGGCGAGCATCTCGCATTGGTCGGACCGTCCGGCGCCGGCAAGACCACCCTGTTCCAACTGCTGCTGCGCTTTTACGACCCGCAGGCCGGCGGCATTCTGATCAACGGGGTCCCGACCCGGCAGGTGCCGCTTGCGGAGTTGCGCCGGGAAGTCGGAGTGGTACTGCAGGAGTCGGTGATCTTCTCCGGCAGCGTGCTCGATAACATCCGCTACGGCGCACCCGAGGCCACGCTCGGTCAGGTCCAGCAGGCCGCCGAAATGGCGGCCGCAGCCGGGTTTATCGAAGAACTGCCGCAAGGCTACGACACGTTTCTCGGCGAGCGCGGGGTGCGGCTTTCTGGTGGACAGCGTCAGCGCATCGCAATCGCGCGCGCGATCCTGAAGAATCCATCCATCCTGCTGCTCGACGAGGCCACCAGTGCGCTCGATGCCGCCAGCGAACGACTGGTGCAACGGGCGCTAGACAATGCCGCGCAGAATCGCACTACGCTTGTCATCGCGCACCGCCTCGCTACCGTGCAACAAGCTGACCGCATCGTCGTACTGGAACAAGGCCGCATCGTCGCGCAGGGCCGTCACGCCGATCTCCTTCAGGCGTCGCCGCTCTATGCACAGCTTGCCGCGCTGCAGTTCGGCGAGACGCCACGGCAGACGGAGCAGCCCGGCGCGGTGCGGGATTCCGTCGACTCTGCGTGAAGACAGTTTCGGCGGCCGGCCGCATTTTTTTACGGCACCTGTCCGTCAGCGTGCGGCCCGCGCGTCATTGTGATGGCGGCCCGATTCAATTCATCCGCCTCAACCCCATGACGGAGGCTCAAATGGAATACCTGTTGATGATCTACTCGGAAGAAAACAGCTGGAACAAGATGACCGACAGCGAGCGGCAGCAAGGCGTTGCGGCCTATCACGCGTACACCGAATCGTTGAAAAAAGCAGGGGCTCTGTTGGGCGCCAACCGGCTGCAGCACTCGAACACGGCCACCACGGTGCGGCTCGTCGACGGCAAGCCGCAGGTGCTCGACGGACCGTATTCCGATTCGAAGGAGCAGCTCGCCGGCTACTACCTGATCGACGTACCTAACCTGGACGCGGCGATGACGTGGGCGTCGCGTTGTCCTGGCGCGGCTCACGGCATCATGGAAGTGCGCCCGGTCTGGACCGCTCCCTACGAAGCGAAATCAGCATGAGTTCGCCCGGCGGCGCCGGTGACGGCGCCGCGCGTTCGATGGCCGAGGCGGTCGCCCGCCGCAGCTACGGCAAGCTCGTCGCGCTGCTGGCAATGCGCACGCGCGACGTCGCCGCGGCCGAGGACGCGCTCGCCGATGCATTCGCGGCGGCGCTCGACGACTGGCCGAAGCACGGCTGCCCCGCGAATCCCGAAGCGTGGCTGATGACGGTTGCCCGCCGTCGGGCGATCGATGGCGCGCGCCACCGTCAGACCGGTGACCAGGTTGCGAACCAGCTCCTGATCCTCGCCGACGAGATCGACGAGCATGAAGGAGGCGCGTTACCCGACCGGCGGCTTGCGCTGCTGTTCGCATGCACGCACCCCGCGCTCGAGGCGGCGATTCGCACCCCGCTGATGCTCCAAGTGGTATTGGGACTGGAAGCGAAGACGATTGCGTCGGCGTTTCTCATGTCGCCCGCCGCGATGAGCAAACGCCTCGTGCGCGCGAAGACCAAGATCCGCGAAGCGGGCATTCCGTTCAGCGTGCCCGAGCGCGAGGAACTGCCCGGTCGGCTCGCCGCGGTGCTTGAAGCAGTCTATGCGGTGTATGCGGAAGGTTGGACGGACCCGGTCGGTGGCGACACCGAGCGGCGCGACCTCGTTGACGAGGCGTTGTATCTCGCGCAACTGCTCGTCGATCTGCTTCCCGAGGAACCCGAGACGCTGGGTCTGCTCGCGCTGATGCTGTTCGCGCAGGCGCGGCGCGATGCGCGACGCGACGCGGCCGGCGACTACGTGCCGCTGTCGGCTCAGGACCCGGCAACATGGAACGCGCCGATGCTCGACGCAGCCAACGCGCTGCTGAGGCGCGCGAACGCGTTCAACGCAATCGGGCGTTTTCAGCTCGAGGCCGCGCTGCAGTCGGCGCATGTGCATCGTTGCCGGACGGGGTGCCCGAACTGGGACGAGATCGTGCAACTCTACGACGGCTTGCTCGCCATTGCCGCGTCGCCGGTGGTCGCGGTGAACCGCGTGCTCGCGTTGGCCGAACGTGACGGCCCGCAGGCGGCGCTCGACGCGCTAGCACCGTACGCGGACGATCCGCGGCTGGCCGACTACCAGCCATACTGGGCCGCGCGCGCCAATCTGCTCGCGCGTGCCGGGGCAACGGCGCAAGCACTCGACGCGTACGATCTGGCGATCGGCCTGGAACGCGACCCGGCCGTGCGCCGGTTCCTGCAACGCAAGCGAATGGAGCTTGCATCGGCGAGCAGCTAGCGGCGCGTACTGCGTTTGCGAGCTTGGGGATTCCGCCGTGTGTGCGACTCGCATCCGGCAGCAAGCGGACATGATGGCGCGCCGCCTGTCCGACGGTGCGACGCGATTCCATCATTGCTGGCCTTGCTACGCGGTATAGCGGTCATGGTGACGAATCCAGGCTTGCGGATTCGGCCCGTCGTCGTCCTGCCTTCCTAGCGGTGTCAGGTCGAGATAGTTGTACGTGTTGAGCAACAGGTCGAGGCCGCGCTGATATGCCGAGTATGTATGGAATACGTCGGCGCCGTCGCGAAGAAAGACGCTCAGGCCGGGCAACTCCCCTTGTGCCGCCCAAAGCTTGCCCGCCTTCACGAGCGCGCCGGCGTTCTCGAAGTTGTGCTCGACGCTGCCGGCGGCTTCATCCAGAGTCACATGAAAGTCGTAGTTGAAGTCGCTGTCCGCCGATGAATACCACGGAAACGTCCACCCCATGCGCTTTCTGAACGCCTCGATTTTCTCGAGCGGCGCACGCGATACGACTGCGAACGCCGTATTGCGCGCATTCAGATGAACGATGACACCGGCGAAATTGTCGGCGCAATGCGAACAGCTCGGACAGCCCGCGTCCCACTCGGGATCGAACATGAAGTGATAGACGATGAGCTGACGGTGGCTGCCGAACAGATCGCGCAACGTCGCGCGGCCGTTCGGTCCGTCGAACGCGTAGACCTTGGCGAGTTTGACCACCGGCAGATCCCGGCGCGCGGCGCTCAAGTCGTCGCGCTGCCGGGTGAGTTCCTTTTCTTTCGCGAGAAGCTGCTTGCGGGCAGCCAGCCACTCAGTCCGTGACACCACCTGGTAGTCCATGGCGACCTCCTTTGGTCTGCGGTAAAGGGTGATCGGTTTTCTTGCCGCGGCGCGCGAGGTACTTCCTCACTGCGAGCACGGCGAGGCTGCCGCCGGTGGACGTCGCCGCTTTTCCAAGCACGGCGACGGCGGCCGAAGCGCAAATCGGGCACATGGCGTGTCCTCCTGTCGTTCGAATGAGCCGGACTCAGGCCGGCGGCATCAGGTTCGAGCGGCAAACTCGCCGCTCAATCCAATGACGTTCTGACGCAGGTGGAGTGGACAAGGGCTGCAAAATATTGCGAGGTAAAAGGGCGTTTCAATGATCATCACCTCGCCGATCGCGAGCCTGTCCAGGCCGGCAAAGTCTCGCTGGGCAATGATTCGGAGGGGGTGAGATCAATTTGTCATTGGGCACGTCCCGGAAACCGGCCTTACACGACTCCCGGCGTACGTTGAACCGCTGGCGCGAGCAGCGGCGGGATGGCGGCGAGCATCGCGTCGATCGTCACTCGCAGCTTGTACGGCAGGAAGCGGGTGCCGGGCCAGACGACGTGCATCGGCGTTCCAGTGGAAGACGCGCGATCCAGTACACGGATCAGCGCGCCGGTGCTTAATGCATCGCGCACGAGCCATTCGGGCACGTGAACGAGTCCGGCGCCGTGCAGCGCGGCCGCGATCAGGCTATCGATATCGCTGAAGCCCAGCCGATACGGCAGCAGCGGCTGCATGACGCGGCCATCCGGCTCCGTCAGCATCCACGGACTCGGGCGGTCGCCGTGCAGGTACACAATGCAGCGATGGCGGGCGAGATCCCCCGCGCTGCGTGGCACGCCGTGCACGCCCAGATATCCCGGCGACGCGCAGACGACCATCGCCTGCATGCCGAGCGGGCGGGCGATGAGCGTGTCGCTGTCGGGCAGCACGCCGCTGCGTATGGCGATATCGATGCCTTCATCAGCAAAGTCGACTACGCGGTCCGTGAAATGACCTTCGATCCGCAGGCGTGGTTGCTTCTCCATAAGGTCGAGCAGCAGCGGCGTCACATGATGGCGGCCGAATACGACCGGCGCGCTGATGCGTATGCGCCCGGAGGCTTCGCGGCGGCCTGCTTCCAGCACGTTCTGCGCGGAGTCGAGCTCCTCCAGCGCCGGTGCGCATCGCTCGTAGAACGCCTGGCCGTCGTCCGTCAGCGCGAGGCGGCGCGCGGTGCGCACGAACAGCCGCGTCCCGAGCCGCGCTTCGAGCCGGCCGATCGCCTTGCCGACGGCCGAGCGTGTCTGGCCCAGCCGGGCCGCCGCCTGTGCGAAGCTGCCAGCCTCCACCGCCGCCACGAATGCACTGATGCCGGCCAACCTGTCGTGGGAGATCGGTTCCATCTTGTCTACCTTGCGTTGCCAGAATTGCGTCACATGATGCTTGCAGGAACCACTATTCTGCTCACTCCAGGCTTTTATTCATAGGAGAGTCGCCATGGCGTCATCTATGCGTCGCTGGCAAACACCGGCGTTCGGTCGGCAGCACCTGCAACTCGCGGACGTGCCCGTTCCGGCGCCCGGCCCGCGCGACGTGTTGGTCCGCGTGGATGCTGTCGCACTGAACTATCGCGACCTGTTGATCCTGCGCGACGGGATGGGAATGGCTGCGCCGTTTCCTCTGGTGCCGGGTTCGGACATGAGCGGCGAGGTCGTCGCGACGGGTGCCGACGTCACGGACTTCGCGCCGGGTGACGCCGTGATCAGCACGTTCTTCACGGGTTGGCAGGATGGTCGCCAGCCGCCCGGCAGCATGGCGCTCGGCGTGCCGGGGCCCGGCGTGCTGTCGGAGTACATCGTGCTGGGCGAGGTTTCACTCGTCACCGCGCCGCGCACGCTCAACGCGGCGCGGGCGAGCACGCTGACCTGCGCGGGACTGACCGCGTGGTATGCGCTCGCGGAGGCGTCGAACACACGGCCCGGCGACACGGTGGTGGTGATCGGGACGGGTGGCGTCGCGCTGTTCGCCGTGCAAATCGCGCATGCGCAGGGTGCGCGCGTGATCGTCGTATCAGGCAGCGATGAGAAGCTCGCGCGTGCGAAGCAGCTTGGCGCGGATGATGGGGTGAACCGTACCCACACGCCGCAATGGGCAGACGAAGTGCGCGCGCTGACCGGCGGGCGTGGCGCCGATCACGTACTGGAACTTGCGGGTGAACACAATTTCGGGCGTTCTCTGACTTCGCTCACGCAAGGCGGCCGGGTTTCGGTGATCGGCAATCTCGGTGGCGACGAGTTGACGACGTCGGTGTATCCGCTGCTAAGAGGCCGTGCGACCGTGCAGGGCATCGGCGTGGGGCACCGACGCGCACTCGAGGATCTCGTGCGCGCGGTCGACTGGCTCAAGCTGAGCCCAGTGATCGAGCGTGAGTATCCGTTCGAGGCACTCCCGGCCGCACTCGACCATCTCGAGCGCGGCGCGTTTGGGAAGGTAGTGGTGCAGGTGCGCTGAGTCATGCCCGCGCGCAATCGGTTCGGGGACGGGCGCTGTCGCCTTGCTTCACTGCCAGGGCGACGGCAGCGCCCACACCACGCGATCTCGCATCATCCGGCCTTAGCGGATCCCGCGTTTGATCAACGGGATGAGCGAGTCGATCGTCGCGGGAGTTTGGACACCTGCGCCGGTGTTGATGGTTAGCCCCGCGAAATGATAAGCGGCCGAAAGCACGCATTGCGTGACCGGCAGGAACCCTTGCAGATAGAGTTGCTGGTCGAGCGTCGCGGTGATGAATTTGCTTTGCAGCCCCGAAATCGTCGCCGGCGCCAGGTCGATCCCACCGACGATGATTTGTCCCGGCTTTTTGCCAGCCTGCTGGAGCGCTTGCGGAATGAACCCGGTCACGCCGCCGTGCTGGGTGCCAATCGCTTTCAAATTAGGGTGCGCCTGGATAAAGGCGACGAGGATCGGCACGGCGAGCGATGAATCCGAATCCACCTGAGGCGAGATATTGAGCCTCGTCACCTTCACACCGGCTTTTTCCAGCGTTTCGGAAAGGCCACGGTCAGACTGGCTGCGCACGCTCTCGTTGAACACGCCGTATTCCAGGGCCTCGTCGCCCTTCTTGAGCCCAGCGTCGAGCATCGCCTTCGCGGTGATCTGCCCGCCCACGTAAAGCTCGACGCCGGCATAGCCAAAGCCCTTCGCGTCGTAGAGTGCCTGGTTCTCGGGTAGCGGCGTGTTGCCGACCGTAACAAGGATGCCTTGGTCTATCGCCTGCTTGATCAGTGGCGCGAAGGCGGGATCGCCCGGATGGCCCATGATGCCAATGCACGTCGGATGCGCCGCCATCGCCTGGCGAAACTGAGCAAGCATCGTCTCGGGGCTCCAGGCCGAGAACTGCTCGATCACCTTGATGCCCAAGGCGTGCGCCGCGTCCGCGGCCCCGGTCTGACGTGGCAGCGTCGCGCCGTCACCGGGGTTTCCGCCCATCTGCATATACATCGTCATACCGGCGCCGAGCTGGCCTGTCGTGGTCGGCTCGGTGGCACCGGCCTTCGGCGCGAGGACAAATGCAAGAATGCTCATCCCCAGGAGGAATCCCGTCATGGTCTTGATCATTTCTGCTCCTTTCTCCTGATTTAACGGCTTTATCGCCCTCCAAGCCTGAACCTCTCGCGCAACACGCGCAGCTTGGCGGGATTCTCGACCAACAGATGCAGCGTCACGGCGACGAGGAACACCACCCCTTCGATCGCCTGCACCCAGAAGCCGGCGACACCTGTCGCAACGATTCCGGCCTCCAGCATGCCGATCACGAAAGTGCCGAAGAAAGTACCCACGATCGTCGCCGTGCCGCCGAACACCGACGTGCCGCCGATGAACACACCGGCCAGCGCCGGCAGCAGGTAGCCCTGCCCCTGGGTTGAAAAGTAGTTGAGATTCTCGAGCGTCAGCAGCACCGTGGCGAAACCGGCCAGCACACCCATCAGCGTGAACAATTTCACGGTCTCCCGCACCACGTTGATGCCCACGACCTTCGCTACGTTGCGGTTGTCTCCGATGAACAGCACGTGCTCGCCAAAGCGGTGGCGATTGAGAATGAACCACATGAAGACCGCGACTCCGAGCGCCCAGAGCGCTTGCATCGGAACCACACCGAACAACGTGCCCGCGAATACTGCATAGACGGAACCGTTGGCGAGTTCCTGTAGCGCATTGGAGAGCCCGCCGGACAGGATTGACGCGACACCGGCCCAGAGGAACTGCGTGCCGATCGTCACGATGATCGAGGGCACACCGACCACCGCGACCAGCACCCCGTTCACCACGCCGACCAGCGCTCCGCCAGCCAGCGCCGCGATCACGGCTAGCCAGGCTGATCCCGTGGTGTTCACGCACCAGGCGAACAGAAAGCCCGCGAATGCCATCACGGAAGGGAAGGACAGATCGATCTCCCCCGCCGCAACCACCAGAGTCAGCCCGATCGCCAACACCGCGAGCGGCGGCACGGTGGTCAGGAAGGAGAAGTAGATGGGCCAGCCCAAAAAGACGCGCGGTGCGGTTGCCATGAACAGACCGACCACCAGCGCGAACACGACCACGCTCGGCAACCCCTCGACGCGAGCAAAACCAGGCAGGCGAAAACTCACTAACCGCGCCGGTCGTTCGTCTTTTAGCGGATCGCTCACGTCCTTGTCCCCGCGGCCAGCGTCGGCCCGTGTCCGCTTTGCTGTAGCGAAATCAGGAACCGGGTGAGTTCCTCGAGGCTCATCTCACCCGACTTGAAATCCGCGACGATCCGGCCACGATCGAGCACGACCAGCCGATCGGCAAGCTCGTGCACATGGGCGAGGTTATGTTCGATGTAGATGCAGGCGCGACCGGACTCCTTGATGGAGCGCACGAAGTCGAGAACCTTACGCACCTCGCTGATGGCAAGCGCCACGGTTGGCTCATCGAGAATGATCAGATCGCTGTCGAAATACATCGCCCGTCCGATCGCGATGCCCTGCCGCTCGCCGCCGGAGAGTTTCGCAATCAGCGAATCGGCGTCGACCCCGACGCCACGAAAACCGAGCTGGCGCTTCAATATGGTGTTGGCAATGCGCCGCTCTTCAGCAACTTTGATGAAGCCGAACCGGTTGACGATTTGCCGGCCGACAAAAAAATTACGCCACAGCGGTTGCTTCTCGCCCAGCGATTTCTCCTGATACACCGTCTCGAAGCGCAGTCGATGCGCCTCGCGCACCGAAAAGCGGCTCCAGTCGACCTCCTCGTCACGGATGAACAGCTTGCCCGCGCTCGGCCGCACGACACCGGTGAGCACTTTGATGAGGGTCGACTTACCCGCGCCGTTATCACCGATCAGGCCGACGATCTCGTTGCGCCCGATGGCGAGATCGATGCCGGAAAGCGCGCGAATCTTGCCGTAGGACAGGTCGATACCCTGGGCGCGCACGATATGCTGATAGGCGCACGTACCGGGCGCTGCCAGGCTCGCCGTCACGCTACGCTCCAGCTCGAATGACCCACAGCGATGTTGTGTACGACGACAGCCATAAGACCTTCCCCTTTGCTTATCGATCGCCGCATCAACTGACTTTGGAGAGTCTCTACAATCTAGCAAGTCTTAGGGTCTAGTTCAAGAATCGCCCGGACTGGACTGCTGCCGGTTTCACGAGTGCAAATAGGTCGGCGCCCACGCATTTCATGCCACCCTCTCTTCCTTTTTGCATTGCAAGGAAAACCGGCAAGGACATGGTGTTGACGTCGGCATCCAGGCGCTTCTTCCAGATCGGCCGGCCATTCACTTTCTGTCATATTCCGATTTGCGAATTCCCTACGATTGAATAGAGCCACGACATCAAAGAAGAAGTGTTTATTGAAGGGATAGTCAACCCGGCTTGCGCATTCCTGAAAGCCGGTAGCGGTGTTATTCCGAATGCGCCTGCATGATTTGCGTGAGTTCTCTTGCGGTCAATATTCGTTGTGTCGTACTAATCGATGCGGTCGAAATGAAGTTCGGAAATTCCGTGGTGTTCGTGACCGGAGCCAGCCGCGGACTGCGTATTGCATTCACACTTGAGGCGCCCGGCATCATTCCCGTCAAGCTTGAAGAAACGGACCCCGCTTCGATCGAGGTGACCGCCCGGAATGCATCGGACGTGACAGCTTGGGGTATACCTGATGGTGTAAGTCTCCGTTACGGAAACGACTCGGCGAACCGTGTGCAATCCTTCGGGCCTGCTAGACTGAAAGTTACCCTGCAAGTTATGGAGGGAGACATGACAGTCGTCTACGTCGTGAAGACCGGCGAGAAATTCCTCTGCACCGCGGAGGACGGCGATATCGGCCTGGCGCCGGAAATTAAAGAGGCCACGTCCTTTCTCTCATATGAGGAGGCGGATAAAGTCGCGAACGAGCACGCCGACCCCGGTTACGAAATCGTGGCCGTCAACGTCACGAAACGCGGGTGAGGAGTCCGCTCCTCGGCGGTCAGTGAATGAGGGCTAGCAACTGTGCTTGCACCATGCGATATGGTGCTGTGGCGGGCTGTGCCCGGGATCGTCTCATCCATGCGTTCGCGCACGCCCAGAACCGACGCTGACCGACAAAACTCCGCATGCCGGGGCGTGAGTCGCGCCTTGTCAGCGAACTGTCACTCGAAGCGCCTAGCGTAAATAATGCTCGCAAGGCGGCGCGCAGCCTCCGTTTAGTTCCCCATGACGAACGCCGCAGTCGCGACGCGGACATCGTTACCGATCACTCGGGGAGTGCCATGGGATGAAAGTCGAACAATGCACGGAACGCGAGGCGTCGCGGGTGACGCAGTTCGGACAATCGAAAAGCGGCGTCGAGCAATTGTGGCGTGCTGCCCTCGCCGCGGAGCAGGAATTTGGCGCCGAGTTCGAGCTGGTGGCTCCCTCCATGCGCGAAAGCGCCGTCAACCTCGTTCACTACCTCGCGGTGCGGCGCCATGATGTGCGTGCCCTTCAGGACGAGTTGGCGCGCCTCGGACTCAGCTCCCTCGGACGCATGGAGGCACACGTCATCGCCTCGCTCCAGGCCGTGCTCCGAATCCTCTACACGCTGCTGCAAGAGCCCATTCCTCCCGATGTCGCCGAGGAATTGCCCGTCACGTTCGATACCGGCCCCGCGTTGCTCGCCCAGCACGCCAACGCCATCCTGGGCATGTCGCCGCAAGATCGCCGGACCCGGATCATGGTCACGATGCCGGGAGAAGTGGCCGACGATCCGGATTTGATTCGGGCGTTGGTCGAAGCGGGCATGGGAATCATGCGCGTCAATTGCGCACACGACTCGCCACCCGTCTGGGAGCGCATGGTCAAGCATCTGCGCGAGGCGGAGCGAGAGTTGGGCAAGCGTTGCCTGATTTCGTTCGACCTTGCCGGCCCGAAACTCCGCACGGGTCCGATCACGCCCGGACCGGTCGTCGTCAACTGGCGGCCGGCCCGCAATGCGTTGGGACAGGTGACCCAACCCGCTCGCGTGCGACTGGTGGCGCACGACAATCCGCCCGATCCGAATGTGCCGACGATTCCCGTCGAAGCTACGCTTCTCAACAGGGCCAAACCCGGCGATTCTTTTACGTTCGTCGACACGCGCGATCGCAAGCGTGTGCTGCACGTCGTTGAAGTCCGTCCGGGCGAGTGCCTGTGCGAAGCCGACAAGCATGCATTTGTCGTGCCCGGAACGCGCCTGACGTTGCGGCGAGAGAAATCGTCGATCGGGACGGGCGAAGTGGGTGCGCTGGCCACGCTCGAGCAGTGGATCGCGCTGCGCGTGGGCGATCCCCTGGAGGTAGTCCACGGAGAAGCACCCGGTTGCGGTGCGACCTACGACGACGACGGCCACGTCATCGATCCGGCATTCATCTCGTGTGCGCTCGCTGAAGTGTTCAGTGGAGCACGTATCGGCGATCCGATCCTGTTCGACGATGGGAAGCTCAGAGGCGTGATTCGCGATGTCGCCGCGGATCGCTTGCGAGTCGAGATCACCGGCGCGGCGGGAGGCATGGCAAAGCTCCGGTCCGAAAAAGGTATCAACCTGCCCGATACGGACCTGGCGCTGCCAGCCATGACGAGCAAGGACATCGGGGACCTGGCGTTCGTCGCGAAGTACGCCGACGCCGTGGCGATGTCCTTCGTCCAGCGTCCTCGGGACATCGACGACTTGCTGCGCGAAATCGGGAAGCTCAACGCGTCACACCTCGGCATCATTCTCAAGATCGAAACGAAGACCGCGTTCAGCCGGTTGCCGGACCTTCTGTTGAGTGCGATGCGTCATCCGCCGATTGCCGTGATGATCGCCCGTGGTGATCTGGGTGTGGAGGTGGGTTTCGAGCGGCTGTCCGAAGTGCAGGAGGAGATCCTGTGGTTGTGCGAAGCGGCGCATGTGCCGGTCATCTGGGCCACGCAGGTGCTGGAATCGCTAGCCAAGGGCGGCCTGCCTTCACGCGCCGAGGTCAGCGACGCAGCAATGGGCAGCCGTGCCGAGTGTGTGATGCTGAACAAGGGGCCTTACATTCTTGAAACGCTCGAGTTCCTCTCGGACGTGCTGGAACGCATCGAGGAGCACCATCGAAAAAAATCCGCGCTCTTGCGCAAGTTGCAAGTGGCCATCCGCAACCCGCCCAAGCTCGATGCATAGGCTCATGTGATTCCGCGCAGGAGCACGATTGGGCCAAAAGAGGGAGTCACGAAATTGACACAACTCGTGCCTAGCTTGCTAGAACATTAACGCTGTCAATTCATTTAGCGGAGGCGGTCCATGCTGTTCAAACGAGGATTCGCAGTTCTTGCCGTCGCGGTGCTGCCCGTCGCGGCCGCGCAAGCGCAAACCGTGGACATCACCGGCGCGGGCAGCACTTTTGCGGCCCCGATCTACAACAAGTGGGCTGACGCCTACCACAAGGCGGGGGGCGGCAAGGTCAACTACCAGGGCATTGGTTCAGCGGGCGGCATCAAACAGATCCTCGCGAAGACTGTCGACTTTGCGGGCTCCGACGCGCCGATGAAGGACGACGAACTCGCGAAGACAGGCCTGTTTCAGTTCCCGACGGTCGTCGGCGGCGTGGTTCCGGTCGTGAATCTGCCGGGCGTAAAGCCGGGGCAACTGGTTCTGTCCGGTGCAGTGCTCGGCGACATTTATCTCAACAAGATCAAGAAATGGAACGATCCGGAGATTGCCGCGCTGAATCCGACCATGAAGCTGCCTGATACGGACATTGCCGTGGTGCGCCGCGCCGACGGCTCGGGCACGAGCTTCATCTGGACGAACTTTCTGTCGAAGGTGAACCCCGAGTGGAAGTCGAAGGTCGGCGAAGGCACGACGGTGAACTGGCCGACCGGAACGGGCGGCAAGGGCAATGACGGCGTTGCGGCGTTCGTGCAACGCTTGCCGGGCGCGGTCGGCTATGTCGAGTGGGCGTATGCGAAGCAAAACAACATGGTCTATACCAGCCTGAAGAATTCGGCGGGTGCCATAGTTGCGCCGAAGACGGAAACCTTCAAGGCGGCCGCATCGGGCGCGGACTGGAAGACCACGTTCTACCAGATATTGACGAACGAGCCGGGCAAGGATGCATGGCCAGTCGTGGGCGCGACGTTCGTGCTGCTGCATTCGACGCAAGAAAAGCCAGCGCAAGGCGCGGCGACACTGAAGTTTTTCGACTGGGCGTTCAAGAACGGCGGGCAGGCTGCCAGCGATCTCGACTACATCTCACTGCCGGATTCGGTCATGCAGGAAATCCGCTCGCAGTGGAAAACGAAGGTCAAGGACGCTTCGGGAAAGCCGGTGTTTGAATGAAGGTAGCGGCTAGTACAGCGCATGGCTCCATACCAGCACACTCCCGCTCGATCGCGGAAGCGTTCGAGTGCGCACGAGTATCCGGAATCGCAGGCACCAAGGTTAAACTGACGCGATCGGGCGCTTCAGGTCGTTCGCGGGTTCATGAACCTGCTGGCTCCCGCGAATGTTCAGCTTGCCCGACTTCAGGAATACTCAATCAGAAAAGGGATGTGATGGCAAAGGATGAAATAGTCTGGGGGATTCTGGGTGCCGCAAAGATCAACGACAAGGTGGTCGTGCCCACACACAACGCGCCGAAGTGCCGGGTGAAGGGCATCGCGTCGCGATCGCCGGAGAAGGCGCGGGAAGCCGCGGCCAGATATGGCTTGGCTGTCGCCTATGACAGTTACGAGGCGCTCCTGGCGGACCCGGAAATCGACGCGGTATATATCCCGTTACCCAATCATCTGCACGTGGAATGGGCGATCCGATCCGTCGAGGCGGGCAAGCACGTTCTATGTGAAAAGCCGATTGGCCTGGACGCCCGACAGGTCGAACGACTCATCGCCGCGCGCGACGCGAATGGCCGATACATACAGGAAGCCTTCATGGTTCGCACGCATCCGCAATGGATCAAGGTGCGCACGCTGATCGACGAAGGCGCGATTGGCGAATTGCGGGCGGTGACCGGCGGTTTCACCTATTACAACACGAACGCAAACAATATCCGCAACCAGAGCGAGTTCGGTGGTGGCGGCCTGCTCGATATTGGTTGTTATCCAATCACAACATCGCGCTTCACTATTGGGCGTGAGCCAAAGCGGGTGGTCGCGCTGGTGGAACAGGATCCCGACTTCAAGGTTGACCGGCTCGGTTCCGTGCTGATGGACTTCGATGGTGTGCAGGCGAGCTTCTTTTACTCGACTCAGACCTATCCCTATCAGCGGATGCAATTTCACGGTACCAAGGGGCGGATCGAAGTCGAGATTCCGTTCAATGCACCGAATGATCGGCCGACGCGCCTTTTGATCTCTGAAAACACAAGCGAAGGTGTCGCGACTGATCGCTGGCTGGAACTGCCGGTGTGCGATCAATACGGCGTGGCGGCTGCCACGTTCGCGGAGGCGATCCTCAGTGGAAGTCCGCAGGCTATTGCGCTGGAAGACGCGCGCGCGAATATGCAAGTGATCGATGCGGTGTTCCGCTCGGCTCGTTCGGGCGCGTGGGAGAGCATCCAGCAAAGTTGATGTGCAGCCTGCCGATTCATGGCGCGACGGCGCGGCGATACACTGTGTTCGACTCTTCAAGGAGGCCATCATGAAGCTTGTCGACTGGAACATTCAGTGGGGTTGCGGCGTCGACGGCCGCGTCGACCTCGGCCGGATCGTGCGGGAAGCACGCGCGTTGTGCGACTTCGACGTCCTGTGTCTGCAGGAAGTCACGCGCGGCTTCAACGAAGCGCCGGCGGCAGGCGGACTGAAAGGCGCGCCATCGGCCGATCAGTTCGCCGAGCTTGCTGCCTTGCTGCCGGAGATGACCGTGCTCGACGCGATCGGCTCCGATCTTCCGTCTCTGAGCGCGAGCCGTCATCGGCGCCAGTTCGGCAATGCGATCGTGACCCGCTTGCCGGTTCGTCAGGTGCTTCGGCATTCTCTGCCGTGGCCCGCCGACCCGGCCAAGCCGTCGATGTTGCGCGTCGCGCTCGAAGCGGTGCTCGATGCCGATATCGGTCCGCTGCGCGTCGTCACCACGCACCTGGAGTTTTATTCGGAAAGGCAGCGGCTCGCTCAGGTGGAAAGACTGCGCGAACTGCACCGGGAAGCATGCGATCACGCCCGCTATCCCGCTCGCGCTGAAAAACCGGACAGCCCGTTTGCCGATACGGCGCGTCCGATCAGCGCCATTCTTTGTGGGGACTTCAACAGCGCATTCGAAGACAGCGCCTATTGCCGGATGCTCGAACGGATCGCCGACGCTCCAGCGTTTGTCGACGCGTGGACCTGCGCGCATGCTGGCAAGCCGCGTGCCGCGACGGTCGGCCTATACGATCACGAGCAATGGCCCGACGGACCATTCGCATGCGATTTCATTCTCGTCACGCAAGACCTGAGCGCACGCATTGCATCGTGCGATGTGGATCCACACAGCCGTTCGTCCGATCATCAGCCGATGTGGCTGGACCTCAGTTGAAGCGTTTGTCGAGAGTTGCTCTGCGATCGTTGCGCCTCGGTCCTATCACGAGAGTAGTGAGCACGTCAGATCGCGCTGGGCGATCCGTGGATAGTCAGCCTGAACGCAAAGATCGACTTCTGATCCTGATCAGCGGGCTCACTGCACGCCGCCCGTGCGCATGGCCCGGTATTCCCGCTGCACGATGTCCATCAGTTCGGCTACCGAAGTCAGCGCGCTTTGTTGCTCGTAGGTCACGCGGCCTCGCTGCATCAGCATGATGCGATCCGCGATATCGAGCGTCTGCGCATAGTTGTGCATGATCATGATGATAGACAGGCCGCCTTTTTCCTTCAGGCGCATCAGAAGATCGATGATCAGCCCCGCTTCGCGCGCGCCCATCGCGGCGAGCGGCTCGTCGAGCAACAGGATCCTCGCGTTCGAATGCACGGCGCGCGCCACGGCGATGGCCTGGCGCTGACCGCCCGAAAGACGCTCGACGGGCAAATCGACCGAAGGCACATGCACGCCGATATCGTCGAGGCATTGCGCCGCCCGCTCGCGCATCTGCTTGTGGTCGAGCAGCCTGAATGGCCCGCGCCGCACGATTTCGCGATTCAGGAACATGTTGTGGTAAATGCTCAGCGAATTCGCCAGCGCCAGATCCTGATACACGCATTCGATGCCGAGTGAACGCGCATGATCGACCGAGCGCAACAGCGTTTCCTGCCCGTTGATATACAGCGTGCCGCCGGTTTGCTGATGAAAGCCGGTGAGAATCTTCACGAGCGTGGACTTACCCGCGCCGTTGTCGCCGAGTATCCCCAGAATTTCGCCTTCGGCGAGCGTGAGCGAAACGCCGTCGAGTGCCGTCACCGCGCCGAAGCGTTTGACGAGGTTCTCGCCGCGCAGCGCGAGCGGGGCATTGGCCGCGCTGTTCGCAGCGGGCGTGGCATTCGCGCCCGCGGAGGAGGTTTGCGATTCGTCCATCAGCGTCCTGCCTTGCGGCGAATGCGTCCGACGTGGATGTTGAAGACCATCGCCGCCAGAATCGCGGCGCCAAGAATGATGTTGAACGTGAACGCGTTGATGCCGATGAGCGTGAAGCCGTCGTTCAGAATGCCCAGCACGGCCGCGCCGATGAGCCCGCCCACGATGGTGCCGGAGCCGCCCGTGAGCGGCGTGCCGCCGATCACGGCGGCGGCCACGGCAAGGAACATGATCTGGTTGCCGCCCGCCTGCGGGTCGATCGAGGTAATCCGAAAGGCTTCTAGCATGCCGGTGAAGCCAGCGAGCACCGCGGCGAGGATGAAGTTGCCGAGGCGCAGCCGCTTCACATGAATGCCGGCCTCGCTCGCGCCCAGTGCGTTGGCTCCCGCGGCCTGCGTATGCAGGCCCCAGCGCGTATGCCGCAAGAGCACGTGCATCGCGAACGCGATCACGAAGGTCCAGATGATCTCGCTATAGCCCCACGCGCCCATGAACCCGGCGAACGTGGGAGACCCCGGCGTCGGGGCGGGCGTGCCACGTGAGATGGTGAGTGTGATGCCGTTGATGAGAAAGAGCGTGCCGAGCGTGGTAACGAAGGAGGGCAGCCGCAGCCACACCGTCACGGCGCCGTTGACGAAGCCGACGATTGCCGCGGCAATGAGCCCCGCGATCACGGCGAGCCACATGGGCGCGCCCGCGTCGTACGCGAACACCATCATGAAGGGCGCGAATGCGAACACCATGCCCGCCGAGAGATCGATGTCGCCGCCGATCATCAGCATGATTTCGCCAAACGCGATGATCGCCACCGGCGCGATGAACTGCGAGAGGTTGACGAGGCTCGCGTTGGTGAACAGGAAATCGTGATTCGCGAATTCGAAGTAGGCGGCCAGCAGCACGGCCACGAGCAGGATGCGCAACTCGGCCGCCCATTGCGTTGCGAATGAAACGCCCGCGCGCTGGTGCGCGCGGACCGCTTCGACGTTGGTAGTGTCGTTCACTGTATTCATCAGGACTTGATTGGACCGGACCGCGGAACGATCTGCTGCTTGTCGGTCTTGCCTTCAAAGCGCGTCGAGGTAGTGAGGTACGGCTCGACGTTCTCCTTCGTCACGAACTTGAGGCCGGTGTTGATCTCGGCCGGCCCGACGAGGCCGCCCGAGCTGAGGAACACGAACGCCTGCATCACCGTATAGAAACCCTGGACGTAGGGTTGCTGATCGATGGTGAAGTCGAGGAAGCCTTCGTGGATCAGCTGGATCGTGGTGGGCAGCAGGTCGAAGCCGCCGCCGTGCACGCCCTTGGCGGGAAGGTTCGATTCCTTCATCACCTGCGCGACGCCCTGCGTGCTACCCGCATCCACGGCGAACATGCCCTTCAGGTCCTGGTGGCCCAGATAGAACGCCTTGATCTTCGACAGCTCCTCGTTGACGGTCGCGCCCGTGGCCACGGTCTGAATTTCGATCTTCTTGCCGGACTTCTTGATGGCGTCGCTCGCGCCGTCCATGCGCGGCTGGATGTTGAGTTGCCCCGGCGTCGCGATGAACAGCCCGACCAGCCCGCTGTCGATGAGGCTCACGATGCGCTCGCCCATCTGGTAGCCGGAAAGATATAGATCCTGGCCGATATAGGCGAGGCGCGGGTTCTTCTTGCCGCGCGGCGCGTCGGCGTTATAGGCGAACACCGGGATGCCGGCGTCGAGCGCGGCCTGGATGGGCTTGTCGAACGCGCTTGGATCGACGATCGGCACCGCGATGGCGTCGGCCTTCGCGGCAATCGCCGCGTTCACGGCGCGCACCATCTCGCCCGCGTCCGAAGTGGCCGAGCCGGTCCACTGGTAATCCATGTTGAGCAGCGAGCAGGCATCCTGAATGCCATACTGCGTCGGCACGAAGAACGGGTTGGTGGTGACGTGATTGACGAACACGATCTTCCACTTCTTGTGCGAGGGAAAAGCCGATTCCGCGGCCTGCGCGCTGCCGATCAGGCCGCCCACGCCACCTAGCGCACCCATCAGCGACAGCGCCGCGCCGAGCCCGGCGCCCTGCATCAGCCCCCGCCGCGTCGTGCTGATAGCGCTACTGCTGTGTTCCTGCTCGTCATCCCGTTGCTGTGCCATCTTTTCCTCCGGTTCTTCTCTTCGTGGGTCGATGTGGTCGACATTGAGTCGATTGCGTGCAGATGCTGGACGGCACCGGGAATGCGCTGGGCGGCGCGGGACTCTGGCGCGGCGATGTGCAACCCCCAATTCGGAAGCGCTCGATACGCGCCGTGCGGTACCGCAAAAATGTTAGTGCAGTGCGGTTGCACCGCCTAATCCATGTATACCCCTAACTAGTCCGATAATTGGGACGCTCGGTTAGGGGCGTTGTGCCGCGGCCCGCTGCAGCAGACAGGATGCGTAGAGCGGGGCGCTGATCGCGATGCGTGTTTACCACGAACGATCGGTCGCGCGGATCGGCGCGCGGCGCTCAAAGCGCCCGACCCGCCAACACCGCCACTACACGCTCGCGCAATGTCGGCAACACCGCGTCTTCGAACCACGCATTGCGCTTGAACCACGCGATATTGCGCGGCGACGGATGCGGTAGCGGCATCACATGCGCTCCAAACTCGGCCCATCTGACGAGCGTATCGGTCGAGGTGGGGCCAAAGGCGTCGCCGAGGCCAAAGCGCTGTGCGTACTGTCCGATCAGCAGCGTCAATTCCACCGAAGGCATATGCGCGAGCAATTCGCGGTGCCAGCGGCTTGCGCACTCCGGCCGAGGCGGCAGATCGCCGCTCGCGCCGCGACCCGGATAACAGAAGGCCACCGGCACGATGGCAAATTTCGAATCGTCGTAAAAGGTCGTATCGTCGACGCCGAGCCAGGTGCGCAGACGCGCGCCGCTCGCGTCACTCCACGGCACCCCGGACGCATGCACGCGCGCGCCCGGCGCCTGTCCGACGATCAGGATGCGCGCCCGGGCCGACGCCGCGAGCACGGGGCGGGGCGCGTGCGGCAGGTTCGCCGCGCACAGCGTGCAGGAGCGGATGTCGCGAAGCAGCGCGTCGAGCGACACGCTGTTTTTCGCCATGCGTTTGGTGGTGACAGCCATAAAACGGTGCAAGTCGCCTGGCGGGCAATCGTGTCGCGGAGCGGCCTGGTTCTATGCCCGAGCCGGATAGATCAACGTGCCGTCGGGCTGGGGCGCGGCGCCCGGCGTCATCGTGGCAGCGTTCGTGTGATGCGCGTCCATGATGTGCAGCACGGTCTCGTCGTGCATCAGGAGATAGTCCGTGATGATACGCCGGTGGCAACGCCACCAGACCGCTTCCGAGCACATGATTGCGCAGCGCTGCTGGTGCCCGAGCCTCAGAAGTTGCGCGAGTCCTTCGCGGAACGCGTCGCTCATTGCATAGTCCGCGTAGTTGCGAAAGGCCGGATGCGTCCAGTACGTATTCGGCGATGGCGCGTCGTCCTTGCGCTTGCCGCGGCGCCCGCCCAGTGCCGCGAGATGCACGTAGCCGATCTGTTCCGGTGCGAGCGCGTCGGGCAGCGTGTCGCGATTGAACTGCGGGTTGGTCCGCGAGCGCGGGATGCTGCGCACGTCGACCAGCAAAGCGATCCGCTCGCCTTTCAGCAGAGCGACGAATTCCTGCAACGGGTGCGTCGAATGGCCGATCGTGAAAAAGGGGCGTTTCGTTTTCATGCATGCGCCGCCGGCGACGATAGCGGCGGCGATCGCTACAGGTTTACAACGTGGGATGCAGGAACGTCAACTCTCATCGCGACCGCCATCTGGGTCGTCAGCGCGTATCAACTGGCGATCAGGCCTGCGCGAGCCGCCCGCCTAGGCGAGGTTCGTAGGCGCCGCCTTCAGCACGTCGACGGGCTTGGGAATCAGGCCGAGATCGAGGAACGTATCGGCAATCTGTTGCTGCTCGCCGAGAATCGCGCGGGTAATCGGCTGCGTGCCGAACTGCTGGCGTTGTACCGCCACGTCCACGACCGCTTTCGGCAGACCCCATAGTTGCGCGAGTTCGCTCGCGAGCTGATCCTTGTTCTGCTGACCCCACACATCGACCTTGTCGAGTTCTTCGATCACGATGCGGATCACGTCGGGATTGTTCGCCGCATAACTTTGCGACGAAAAGTAGAACGCGCGGTTGCCGACCACGCCGCTTGCATCGGCGATCACGCGCGCGCCGAGCGATTGCTCCGCCGCGGCGAAGAACGGATCCCAGATGACCCACGCGTCGATCGACGCCCGCTCGAACGCCGCGCGCGCATCGGCGGGCGCGAGGAAAACGAGCTTCACGTCGCCGTATTGCAGGCCGTGCTGACGCAGCAGCTTGACGAGAAAGTAGTGGACGTTGCTGCCTTTGTTGAGCGCGATCCTTTTGCCCTTCAGGTCCGCGACCGAGCGGATCGTGGATTGCGGCGGTACGAGCACGGCTTCCGACTGCGGCCGCTTGACGGTCGCCGCCACATAGGTCAAAGGCGCGCCGGCGGCTTGCGCAAAGATCGGCGGCGCCTCGCCGACGTCGCCGAAATCGATCGAACCGACGTTCAGCGCTTCCAGTTGCACGGGGCCCGCCGCGAACTCGGTCCACGTCACCGATACGTTCAGCGGCGCGAGCCGTTTTTCGAGCGTGCCGCGCCCCTTGAGCAGATTCAGATAACCCTTCTGGTTGCCGATGCGCAGCGTGCGCGCGTTGCCTTGCGCGAACGAAAGCGGTGCCGCGGCAGCCGCTGCGGCGCCAAGCGAAAGTTTCAGGAAGGTGCGGCGGTCGTGGTGCGTTCTGGTAGTGGGCATGACGGGCAATACGATGAAGAGGGCAGGTGTTGCGGCGGCCCAAGCGCCGCCGGTTGCGTCGCGCCGCGTCAGTGCTGGGGCGCGCGAGCCCATGCCGGCAACGTGGCGCCGTGATAAACCGTCAGGATCGCGGAAGCGTCGTTGGCCTGCTGGCAGCCGTCGACGATGGTCTTCACGCACGGTGCGTTCCGCGTCTTTCGCGTTGACCGCGATGAAGTTGTTGTAGTCATGTTTCGGGAACCTGTTTCGAAGTGGCGGTCACCAGATCGTAGAGAGGCACCCTTTAGCGCACAAATAATTTCGAGCGCTATCGATATCGTGATTGAACAGAAGCGCACGAGCGCCTTAAGCCTGCGGCGGCAAAAGTGCCGAAAGCAGGCGGCGCAACTGCGCCAGTTCCGCCGGTGTCAGCCTTGCAGTGAGAATGCGCTCGACCTGTTCGACTCGCGGACGCAAGGCCGCCAGCTTCTTCTTACCGGCGGTGGTGAGAAACAGAACGTAACTGCGTTTGTCCACAGGATCGTCGGCGCGCTCGATCAGGCCATTGCGCACCATACGTGCAACGAGATCGGCGATCGTCGAACGATCCACATCGAGTTTGTCTCCGAGTTGCCGCTGACTGACGCCGGGAGTGTCGTGCAAGACCTCGAGCGCCGCGTACTGCACGCTCGTGATCTCCGTGGAAACCTCGCTTAGCCAGACTGCTGCATGGCGCTGTTGGGCACGGCGCACCAGGCTGCCGGTGAATTTGGGGAGCGCGCCGGCGTCTTCAGATTTGATCGGCAATTTCGGAGTTTCGGGATTCGAGTGGTTTAACGCGCGCGAAAGATGGGCCGGAAGAAGGCGTTCAGTTCCGCGTACGCATTCAATGGAAGAACATGGGCCACGTATTGATCGGGACGGACGAGAACCAGCGCGCCTCGTTCGCGATCGATGCCGCGCTCGTCGAAGATATCAGTCGTCGCGTCGCTCGTAAATGCCTTTTCATAGTCGATGAGGCCGTGGCGCCCCTTGCGCGGCAGCAGAAGCGCAGGCAAAGCGTCGAGACGGACTTCGCGATGCGGCTGCTGCAGAACCGCGCGCAGATCGAGGACGCTGTCGACGTCGGCGTCCTTCGGCGTGACGCGCCGCAAAACCGAATCGGGCGACGTGTCGAGATGCTCGCACAGCGCATTGAGCGCACGGCCGGACGCGTCCGCGAAAGCATACAGGCGCCAGCGGCCATCCGCGCGGCCGGCGTGCCCCAAATGGAACGGCTTGGCATCCGCGAGGCGAACGACCGGCGACGAGTGAAAGCGCGTGCCGATCGTAAAGCCTTTGGCGAGCGCCTGATGTGTCGCTTCGCCGGTGAGCGTGCCTGGCCGGTAACGCGTGGCGACGCCAGCCGTGTAACGGCCAGCGCGAACGAAGTATGCCTGAAGCTCGGCGGGATCGACGCCGCCTGCTTCGGGCTGGCTGGGGTCTTTCGGCGGAGCGGCCATCATCGCCGACCATTCCTTGTCGAAATCGATCAGCTCCTGCGCAACCGGTTGGCGCTCGTCCGAATACGTGTGCAGCAGATCGGCGCCGCTACGCCCCTCCAGCACCGCGCCGAGCTTCCAGCCGAGGTTGAAGCCGTCCTGCATCGACACGTTCATGCCTTGGCCCGCTTTTGCGCTATGCGTATGGCACGCATCGCCCGCGATGAACACGCGCGGTTCGCGGCAGGTGCCGTCGGCGGCAATGGCGTCGTCGAAGCGGTCGGTGAGGCGCTGCCCGACCTCATAGACCGAGAACCACGCCACCTCTTTCACGTCGAGCGTATAGGGATGGAGAATGCGCTGCGCCGTCTCGATGATGCGATCCACCGTGATCTGTTTGATGCTGTCCCGGTTCTCCGGGGTGACATCGCCGAGGTCGACGTAGAAGCGGACAAGATAGCCGCCTTCGCGCGGGATGATGAGCAGGTTGCCCTTGCTCGCGGATTGAATCGCCGCTTTGAGCCGGATGTCCGGAAAGTCGCTGACGGCCAGCGCGTCCATCACGCCCCACGCGTGGTTGGCCGCGTCACCCCGCAGCGTTTGTCCGATGGCGCCGCGTACCCGGCTGCGCGCGCCGTCACAACCGACGACATAGCGCGCGCGCACGGTCATGGTTTCGTCGAGTCGCGCCGGATCGGTATGGCGCAACGTGACAAGCACCGGATATTCATGCGTATCGTCGCGCTGAACGTCGACGACTTCGAGACCGTAATCCGGTTCGATCCGTCGCGCGGAGCGGCGCATCACATCGAGCAGATATTCCTGGATGCGTGCCTGATTGACGATGACGTGCGGAAACTCCGAAAGACCTGTTTCGGTATCCTGAACGCGACCGGTACGGCTGATCACGCCGCGGTCGTTTGCATCGGGGCGCCAGAATACCGTTTCGTTGACCCAATAGGCTTCCTGCAGAAGGCGATCACTGAGGCCGAATGCATTGAACATCTCGACGGTCCGGCACGCTACGCCATCTGCCTGGCCCATCTTCAGGGGGCCTTCGCGGCGCTCGACGATGCGCGTGCTGATCGACGGGAATTGCGCCAATTGCGCCGCCAGCACGAGTCCGGCAGGGCCGCTTCCGACGATGAGCACGTCGACCGTCCCGGGGATCTGCGCCGCATGGCCGTTGCCGATGGCGGGCTCGATCGTGGGATCGCCGACGCGAAAACCGTTGAGATGAAACTGCATGACATCCTCCTCCGTTCTGTAGATATCTACTGAACGGAAATATACTCCGTACACCAACCATTTTGAAGTGCTTCCTGCGAGGATAGATGTTTACCCTGGCGGGGGGTGCGATCTGGATTTTCGGGGAGGCCGGTCAATGCATCGACGCACGGCATGCGGAAGCGCCGCGATGACGGGTGTACTGCAGACGAATCAATCCCTTGTCATGCGCGAGCGAACGTCGGGCTGTGGTGCTTCGCCATCGCATATGTCGTTAGCTTCGCGACGCTCCAATCTATCGGCCATGCCAACCGCCGCCGTGGCCACCCCAGTAGCCGCCAACGCCGATACCCAGACTGACGGAGGGGGCGACGTAATACCCGGGACCATAGCCATAGACAGGCGCTGGCTCGTAACCGTAGCCATAGCTCGGCGGCGGAGCGACGACGCAGCCCGCCAGGCCAATCGCAAGGACTATTGCCAGGAGTAGTCTGGTCATGATTCTTTCCCTCCGGTCATCGAGGATGAGCAGTACGAGCAATCGATATACCCGGGCGAATACCCCCCATCGTTGCACTTGAACAGCGTGCAGGTCGCATGCTAGATTGCACTGTTAGCGGTAACATCCGCACCTCAGAAAAGATCCCTCCCCATGAGCACTATTCAAAATCCAGTTCTGCGCGGCTTCAACCCCGATCCTTGTGTATGCCGTGGCAAGAATGCGTGGTACATCGCGGTGTCAACATTCGAGTGGTATCCCGGTGTTCTCATTTACGAATCGGAAGACTTCGTCAACTGGGAACTCAAGGCCGCGCCTCTGGACAGGCTATCGCAACTGAACCTCATCGGGGAGCAGCCTTCCGGGGGCATATGGGCGCCCGCGCTGTCCTATCACGACGGACTTTATTGGCTCGTCTATACGGACACCAAGGCATGGAAAGGCGAGCAGAAGATCTCCCCGCTGCGTGACATGCATAACTATCTCGTGACCGCCCCGGACATCACCGGACCTTGGTCGGAGCCCGTGCATCTCGTGTCCGGCGGATACGATCCATCCCTGTTCCACGACGAATCCGGAAAAAAGTGGCTGGCTTATATCCGGCGCGATTTCAGGGGTATCCACGAGGACCTGTTCGCCGGGATCATTCTGCGCGAATACTCGGTGCAGGAAAGAAAGCTGGTCGGCGAAGAGCGCGTCATTTATGAAGGCGCCAATCTGAAGACCGATTACTTCATGAAGTGCCAGATCTACGAAGCGCCGCATTTGCTGAAGAAGGGAGACTGGTACTACCTGATCACGGCGGAAGGGGGCACGGGCTATACGCATGCGACGTGTGTATCCAGATCTCGCGATCTTTTCGGTCCGTACGAGCTTCATCCCGACACGCCGATGCTCACATCGCGCGACGTGAATGGGCGAATTCAGCGGACCGGTCACGGCAATCTGGTGGAGGGTCCGCACGGGCAGTGGTACATGACCTACCTCGGATCGCGGCCAATCGATGCTCGCACGAAGCGCTCGCCGCTAGGTCGCGAGACCTGCGTCGCACCGATCGAATGGCATGCCGACTGGCCCCGTCTGGCCAGCGGCGGAGTGGTTCCCGCAGAATCTTTCACGATCGACTCGAACATCGAGCAAAGGCTCGACAGCAGTTGGGCGATAGATTTCGGGCAACGTGCCGAATTACCCCTGGAACTGCAGAGTCTGCGCATTCCCATCAGCGACGACTGGTGCAATCTTCACGAACGTCCGGGCTATTTGCGCATCCGGGGCCAGGAGTCGCCGACTTCGCGGTTCCACCAAAGCCTGCTGGCCTGTCGCATTCGCGACTGGCAATTCGAAGTCGAGACGGAGCTTGAATTTTCGCCTCGGTCGTATCTGCACATGGCTGGGCTCATGGCGCGTTACGACGAGAACACCTTCTACTATCTGTTCGTCACCCGCGACGATGACGGCACAAAAATACTGTCCTACATGGAGATGGATGCCGGCAGCTTCGCCTACAGCAATCGACTCGCGACGTTGCCCGAGGACTCCCGGATCGGTCTGCGGGTTCGCGTCGTGGACGCGAAGCTGCGCTTTTTCCATCGCTCGACGGACGGTGACTGGAACGATCTCGGACTGGAAAAGGACTTCACGAAACTGAGCGATGAATATGCAACCCCGATCGGCTTCACAGGGGCTTTCGCCGGTATCACCGTCAACGACATGCTTGGCTTTCGCGAACCTGCCGATTTCAAGTCATTCTCCTACCGTCAACTGACCGGCTAGAACCGGGATCTCGTGTCGTCGCTGTAGTTTGATAATAAGGAGGGCCTCATGCGCTTTCGTTGGAGACATCGCTATCTCGTGCTGCTGATCCTGTTTGCAATCTATCTGCTCTGTTACATGGACAGAATGATCATGGCAGCGGCTATTCCATTTATTGCGGCCGAGTTTCATCTGTCGGCGATGGAAATGGGAGGGATCCTCAGTGCGTTCTTCTTCAGCTACGCGCTATGTCAGATTCCGGCTGGCCTGCTCGCAGACAGGTTCGGCCCGCGGCTGATGACCACAATAGGCATCACCTGGTGGACGATCTTCACCGCGCTAACCGGACTATGCAATTCGCTCGGCTTGATGGTGGTCGTGCGGGTTGCGTTCGGCATCGGCGAGGCGCTCTTTCCCCCCGCCGCGTTCAAGGCGCTGTCGGCATGGTTCCCCAAACGCGAAGTGGGACGGGCGACCGGGCTCATGATGACCACCAATGCGCTCGGACCCGCGCTGGCGCCGCTGTTCGTGGCGGCCGTCATGGCCGCGTGGGGTTGGCGCGCGATTTTCACGAGTCTTTTCATACCCGGCATCGCGATGGCCGTATTCGGCTGGATCTATATCAGAAACAGCCCGAAGGACAGCAAGCACGTTTCGGAAATCGAATTAGAGGAAATCGGCAACAGCGAAAAGAAAGTGTCTGAATCCGCGAGCAAAGCGGATTTTGCTGGATTGATGAAAACACCGCTGGTCTGGTGGTGCTTTGTTACCTTGTTCGTTTTCAGCATCGCGTCGTGGGGAATCATGAGCTGGTTCCCGACGTATCTGCTGAAGGCACGCGGCCTTTCGACGGCGAGAATGGGCATTATGGCATCGGTGCCGTTTCTCGTCGGCACGATCGCCTATTGCATCACCGGCTTTCTTTCCGATAGGTTCTTTCGCAATCGTCGCGAATTGCTTGTCGTGCTCGGCTGCATCGTGGCCGCCATTTTTGCCTATCTGACGGCTCATGCCGAGACCGCGGAAACGGCAGTGTTCTATCAGACGATCGGTTATTTCTTCTCGACCATGGCTGGTTGTTCCCTGTACACCATTCCGAACGTCGCGCTGCCAAACAAGGTTGTCGGGTCGGCAATCGGCTTTGTCAATGCAGCGGGTCAACTGGCGGGATTTCTTTCTCCGCTGATCGTCGGTTACATCCTGACCATGACGAATAACGACTTCAATGTCGTGTTCCACCTCTTCGTCGGCTGCTTTTTGCTGGCTTCGGTGTCCGCATGGTTCATCAATACGAGGATGGACCTCAGCGGTACCGACGCGCAGACCGCCGGGACAGACGTGAGCGCGCGGAACCAGACTGCGGGATAAGCGGAGCGGCCCGGGCCTCAGCTGTAGATGCGTCCACGGGCTGACGAAAATGCTTGCCGCGTTCGCTAGTTCGATCGGAGGGGCGTGCAATCACGATCAATCCCACCGCGCCGATAGCATTCAGCACCACCGTGTAGAGACTCACTGCGACGACGTCCTGAACGCCGGAATCGCGGAGCAAGGGCGCTGAGAAGTTGAGCGTCAGCGAGGCACCGGTGAGCGAGAACTCGCGGCTGCGAATGTATTCACCACAACGCGCTGCCCGGCCTCGATAGCTGACGGCGAAGGCGGATCAATGCCGCCCATTTTTGACCGGCAATATCGAAAAAACATGCGGCTGAAAATGAGATGCGTGAAACCATTATAAACATTCGTCAAATCGGCTCTATTCCAAATCAAAACCGTTGACCGCGACTCGTCTGGATGATTAATTCTTTAGGTGTTGTCAGGTGGAGAGGAGGTCGCATGGAACAGCTTGTACCTACATAATCCTCATCGCAATTATCGTCAATGCAACTGACGATAGTTCATGAATGCGCGCATTTCATGGACACATTTGGTTCCTTGGACTATCCTGGGGCATATGGGTACACGGCTTGTACTTGGCTCGCCAGCAATCACCCTGATCGCGCCATAACCCGGGTACTGCCAATGTTTTTATTGCGAAGCAAGCCGAGAACCGTCGTTCCGTTGTCTGCGTAGAAGGACACGGTAGCCAACCTTTCTTCATCTACCTGCCTTGCTGTCTTCGTGCCGGGCGATAGTCGAAACGGAAGACGGTCAACTTGCATTTCCGAAGAACAGCTATCTGTTCGACGAGGCGCAAGACGCACGTATAAGTCTGCTCGTCTCGTACTTTGCGTTTGAGCGCGGACGGTTCAAGCCGACTAACAAGGAAATCCGTCTTTTATTCGCCAGCCCGGAAAATCCGCTCAAGTTTTCACGGCAAGGCGAATTACGCGAGAGCACGCCATAGTGCATTCTTGGTGCATCGCGTTCCGCGCCGCACCAAGTCTCATGACGATCCAAACGAGGACGGGCAGACTTCGCTCGTCGTCGCCCGGCTTCCTGTGCAGCCTCAGTCATTCAGCCTGCTTTAGGGAACTGCCGGTGCCCGACTGCCGATTCGGATGGCGGGGCGTCGCTCGGGCGCAGTTCCGAGTCTTGGATGGGGAATCACACCCCGACGCCGGGCATGAACGAGGGGGCCGAGGCTCCCGAGCTTTCATGTACAAAAACTACATTTCGAGCGTTGCAAGCATGTAGTTTATCTACTATTATTGCCTCGTCGGTCGATTCGCCGACTGCGCGATGCCTGCCTGACGCAGTGCGCGTGCGCTTGCCGCACGCGACGAACGAGTTCCGATCGTCCATTTGTACCGTCGTATGTTACCGATAACGTAAACCCGCAAAAATGCAGATCTGATGCAGCCGTCAGGATCTCGGCAATGTTTCGGGTCATGCGGCGTGCATTCTGCATTCATTGTCTTCAAATTAATTAGTCGTACTAAAGCGAGTTGGGAAAAAATCGCGGCCTGATGCGAAGCGCATTTTTGCCTGACGAACCAATGGCAATCAGTTCTGCAAACCAATGGCTGGTGGTGCGAGACGGCTATTGGGGTTATTCACATTCCTCGCGGACATGACAATCATGGATGGAAAGAATGACGAAACGAATTGCTGTAGTGACCGGCGGTATGGGTGGTCTGGGCGAGGCAATTAGTATGAAGTTGCACGATGCAGGCTATGCGGTTGTTGTCACGCACTCGCCGAACAATACCGGCTCAGCGGCATGGCTGGCGAACATGGAAAGTCAGGGCAGGAATTTTCGCGCGTATCCGGTTGATGTGGCCGACTACGATTCATGCCAGGGCTGTGCTGCCCGAATCCAGCGTGAAGTCGGTCCGGTTGACATTCTGGTGAACAACGCCGGCATCACCCAGGACATGACACTGCGGAAGATGGACAAGGTGAGTTGGGACGCAGTTATCCGTACCAACCTGGATTCGGTGTTCAACATGACGAAGCCGCTGTGCGAAGAGATGGTCGCACGCGGCTGGGGACGCATCGTCAATATTTCGTCGGTCAACGGCTCGAAAGGCTCGATCGGCCAAACCAACTACGCCGCGGCCAAGGCCGGCATGCACGGTTTCACGAAATCGCTGGCGCTGGAAGTGGCGCGCAAAGGCGTTACGGTCAACACGATTTCGCCGGGCTACCTGGCGACGAAGATGGTGACGGCGATTCCGCAGGAAATCCTCGATACGAAGATCCTGCCGCATATTCCTGTGGGGCGTCTGGGCAAGCCCGACGAAGTGGCGGCGCTCGTGCTTTATCTCTGCTCGGACGATGCCGGCTTCGTGACCGGTGCCAATGTTGCGATCAACGGCGGCCAGCACATGCAGTAACCATACCGCCATGCCCGCCTGAGCCGCCCACGCAACACCCTATGCCTCCTCACGAGGAACATGACATGAGTGAAACCTGGATGGGCCTGATTATCGGAGGCTCGGCCCTTTGTATCGCGATGTTCGTGGTGATTGGTCTCTATCGCCGTGAGCGGACGCGGGCACGGATGCTACGAGATCTGAATGATCAGTTGTTCAGACAGGACACTCCCAAACCTGATATCGGAAGAAACAGGCTCAACTGATGCCTGGCGTACGGACCGGACCCGGCCGGTCAGCACATCGAGAATAGTGGATGAAGCCAACAAACAAAAAACCATCTGGAGACAGGGAGAGCCCTTATACGCCCCAGACTGCCGAGGATGCTATTTCCCATCTCGAACGGATCCTGTCATCCGACGCAGCAGCGTCATTGTTCAGCCGGTCCTACTGGCGCGCGCGTGTTCAGCAGGTGAGTGCGACAAGAGGGCTGACTCCGCTGCAGAACGCAAGGCTTGTCAGACTGCTGGAGTCCCTTCCGATCCTGGCTCCGGACGAAGATCCATCGTAGAGCCGAACCCTCATGCGAGCCGAAGAACTGCCGTTCCGACAGTCTACGGCTCGCATCCCTCAACCTTTGTATTTACCCCAGTTCGAATGAACTCACGCCGAACACGCGTTGCACGGGAATATCCGGCGGCGTGCCGGTGTACATTCGCGCCGTTTCGAACGTGCTAACCATGCCGTTGCGTTCTGCGAGTGCTACGGCGGCGGCGTTGACCTCCGGCACGTCGAATGCAATCACTTCACCTGCGACACTTGCGACCAGTCCGTCGAACAGATCACTGGCAATCTGCGCGTTGTCCGCAAAGAGCGGACCGAGCTTGTAGCCGGTCCTGCAACGACGCAGCACACCGTACCCTCTGATCTGAGCGTCACGGACATCCGCCAGTGCCAGCGCTTGCGGTTGCGCGATCCAGCCCGCGAGGAACCGGGAACGGGTAGCCGAAAAACATGCGCTGTCGTAGGCAAGGAGCTGCGCGAAGGGTACGTCACGCGCGTTCGTCAGGTTTGGCGCCGACGAACTTCGCGCAACGCCCTGGAAGCGGATGTTGCGATACGCGAGCTGGAAGCCGGATTTCTTATAGTTCTGCTGCTGGGCAACGACGCCGTCCAGGCCGATCGTACGATTTCCCAGATAGTGCATGGCGCGCTGCCAGGTGCGCAGACCGAACCCTCTGGAGCGAAACGCTGGTTTGACGATGTAGAGGCCAATGAAACCGAAGCGCTCGTCGTAGGCGACTGCCGAGATGCACGCCACCGGTTCTTCGTGCCAGGTGCCGATGAAAAAGCCATTTGGGTCTGCAGTCCAGAAGCATTGCGCGTCGGCGAGGCCGGGGTTCCAGCCCTCTGCCGCAGCCCATTCGATCGCCAGATCGACCTCGCTGGACGACATGTTGCGCACAAGGAAATCGCTACGATCATCCATGAGGGGAATTCCAGTAATGAGGCGGGTCGTCAAATCGTTACTGGTTTTTATCATACAACCCGGATTTGTCATGAATGACCGTGCCGTTCATAGCTGTTTGAACACACCGCCCGCCACCTTGCGCAATTCGTCGAACTGCGTGACGAGTTCGAGGCACACAATAAAGGCCAGCATCGCTGACGGTCCCGGCCAGCGTTCGATCCATCGCAGCATCGGAGCCGCGTAGCGCACGCGGATCGCATCTCGCGTCATGATCAAGGCAATCACGATTCCCACGGCGGCACCCACCAGCAAATCGGTTGGGTAGTGATAGCCGAGATAGGCGCGCGGAAGGCAAACGAACAGCGCGGTATAGAGAATCGCCAGCACACCGATCCCGCGCCACACAAGGAAGATGCCGATAGCGACCGCCATCCATAGCATCGCGTGATCGCTCGGGAAGGAACTCCAGGCTGTCAGCTGTGCGTCCTTGATGTCGCCGTGTGGAAAGTGCAGATACAGTTCGGGGCTATAGATGGGGCGTACCCGGAACGGCAACCAGTGAGTCAGCAGTCTGCCGACGAAGAGCGCCACGATGCCGCTAAGCAGTGTCGCAAGAACCATTTCCCTGCGCCATTCGCGGCGCTCGTCTTGCTGAAACCACATCCACCACAGCACAGGAATGAGTACGAGGCCTTTGAAGCTGTACAGGTCGGCGATGGCCCGTATGGATTGGGTCGCGAAGTGACCGAAGTGCAGGTTAGACAAATATGTTTCGATGGACGAATCGAAGCTATTCATTTTTTTGTAAGAAAATTAGAGTATTCGCAAAATGAGACTAGGATAGTCCATTCGGAGCGTCGCATTTTGCGGTGCTTACTTTCACTGACAACCTTTACCGAGTTTTTTCATTGCTAACTTTTCAGTGACGGCTTCGAAGCGGGCTGACCGTGAAAAATCCCGCGCGTCGACTCGTTTAACTTCGGTAACAGGTTCCCGCTGACAAATGCCGATCAGGTTCCGTCATGGAAAATGCCGATTTGCCGTTACCCCGGTTGCCCACGTGATCATGCGACGCCTGCATCTGCTCGAAATCGAAGACGAGCCGTGGTGCCCGCGGGCCATCCGTGACGGCGCGACCGACTGGCTGCACTTCCTGGCCAATGCCCACAAGGGATTCAACGTCATCGCAGTCAGGCTGCGCGAGGCAATGCGACGGGTCGGCAGCGACCGCATCGTCGATCTCTGCTCGGGCGGCGGCGGCCCGTGGCAGACGCTTGCTCCATTGCTCGCGCGGACCGGATGCGTGACGGTGCTATTGACGGACTTCTATCCCAATCGCGCCGCGCACGAGCGGGTATCTACCGCGTCGAACCACCGCGTCGCCTATGTGAGCGAACCGGTGGATGCGATGGACGTACCGTCGAGATTCGACGGCGTGCGCACCATGTTCAACGCGTTCCACCATTTTCGGCCACACGATGCGCGAGCGATCCTCGCCGATGCCGTGACGAAGCGCCGCGCAATCGTCATCGTCGAGGGCGCTGACCATCGCCTGCTCGGTATCCTGTTCATTCTGCTGATGCCGCCGATGATGCTCGCGCTGACTCCGCTGATCCGACCGTTTCGCTGGTCGCGACTCGGGCTTACCTATGTCCTCCCGGCCATCCCGCTGCTGTGTCTGTTCGACGGCATCGTTTCGATGCTGCGCATTTACAGTCCCGACGAATTGCGTGAGATGGTCGCGAGCATCCCGAACGAGCAGAGCTTCGAATGGGACATCGGCACGCAGCCGGTGCAGGGATCGCCGCTCGGTCTCACTTACCTTGTCGGCGTTCCCCGGGAGCCCGCAGGCTGATCACTTGCGTGCCAGGTGCTCGGGTGTGGCGTTGCTGGCCGCCGGCAACTCGCCCATCGCCTGAAACAGCGTTGCCGTTTCGCTCAGACGCCGGCCGATCAGCCGGATTTCTTCGAGCCTCGCCGCTTCGTACTGCTGCTCGCCGCTTCGCGCGGAGGAAGCGGGCAGCGCGCCGAGACGATGGCGTGAGGCGGCTTCCCCGAACGCCTCGCGTGCGGCGCGGGTAGCGACACTCGCGGCCTCGAGTGCCTGCGCGTCGTGTTCGAGCGACGCGAGCGTGTCCGCGACGTTTTCGAACGCGGCCAGCACGGTCTGCTTGTATTCGAATACGGCGGCCTCGTAGGCGTCGATTGCCGCGCGCCGCTGCGCGATGAGCGCGCCGCCATGAAAAAGCGCTTGTGACAAGGTCGCGCCGATGCTCCAGATCGCGCCGGCGCCCGACAGCGCAAGCGGCCAGCTGAACCCGCCTTGTCCCATCGACGCAGTCAGCGTCAGGCTCGGAAAGAGCTGCGCCGTTGCGACGCCGACATCGGCTGCGGCGGCTTTGAGCGCCGCCTCGGCGGCCTCGATGTCGGGCCGTGTGCGCAACAGATCGGATGGCAATACGACGGGCAGGTCCTGGGGCAGATGCAGGCTCGCCAGATCGGGCTCGGGCGGCGCAGCGTCGGGCGTGCGGCCAAGCAGAACGGCAAGCGCATGTCGAGTCACCGTGAGCCGTTGCCGCAACTCGGCCACGCTGACCTCGAGCGTGGCCATGCTTTGCCGCGCGGCCAACACGTCGCCGTGCGTCAGCGATCCGAGTTCGTAATGCCGTTCGGCATCGTGAGCCTGATCGCCCGCAAGCGCGATCGATCGCTCGGTCGCATCGATCTCGGCGCGCAGCATCGCCGCATCGATGGTCGCCGTGACGATGTTGGTGGCCAGTGCGCGCCGCGCGGCTTCGCGTCGATACGCTTCGATGTCGACCCGCGCGGAACGGGCCGCGTTCGCCTCGCGCACCGCGCCGAACAGGTCGAACGTGTATTGCGCCTGGACGACGCCGATGAACTCGTTGTAAAGCAGCGTATTCGGCCCGCCAGGGACTGGAATGCCGAGATCGCGCCCGCGCGACGCCTGCCCGGCCAGGTCGACCGTCGGCAGCAGCGAGCTGCGGTTTTGGCCCCGCACTTGTTCGTGGGCGGCGGCGAGGCGCTTGTCGGCGGCAGCGAGCGTCGGGCTGTTGCGCAAGCCTTCATCGACGAGATCATTCAACGTTGTCGATTCAAATAGCCGCCACCATTCCGGCGCCGGTTGCGCGCCGATGGTGAAGCGCTGCGCGACACCGAGCGCCTCGACCGTTTGCGCGGGCTGCGGCTCGACGCCGTAATGAACGGGAACGGGCATCGCAGGCGGCTCGCCGCTCGGACCGAACGCGCATGCGCCAAGCCCGATCGTCGCGGCGGCACCGAACGCCGCGCGCCAACGATGGATCGCCGAGGCCGGCCCGACAGGGAGGTTGCAGTCTGTGCCCACGATCAACTCCACGTATATTTGACTGTCGCGGGAGCGGTTCGCGCGCCGCGCTCGCCGTGCCGCACCTTGAACGCGGTCGCGTATAGCGCGGGCAAAAAGAACAGCGTCAACACGGTGGCGCCCGCAATGCCGCCCATCAGGGCGGTCGCCATCGGTCCGAAGAAAGCCGAACGCAGCAGCGGGATCAGGGCGAGCACGGCGGCCGCGGCGGTCAGCATGATCGGGCGGAATCGCCTGAGCGTTGCGCCAATGATCGCGTCGAAGCGCGCGTGGCCCGTGGCGATATCGCGTTCGATCTGATCGACGAGAATGACCGAGTTGCGCATGATGATGCCGGACATCGCAATCACGCCGAGCATTGCCACGAAGCCGAACGGCTTGCCGAACAGCAGCAGCGCCGCGACCACGCCGATCAGCCCGAGCGGCGCGGTGAGCACGACCATCAGCACGCGCACGAAGCTGCGCAGTTGAATCATCAGCAGCGTGAGCACCACGACGAGCATCAGCGGAAGCTGCGCGATCACCGACGCCTGCGCGTTGCCGCTGATCTCGCCCGCACCGCCGGTCTCGATCCGGTAGCCGATCGGCAGCGACGCGCGCAGCGGCGCGAGCGTCCGGTCGATCGCCTGGATCACGTCGAGGTCCAACGCGTGGCCGCGCACGTCGGCCTGGACCGTGATCGTCGGTTGACGGTCGCGGTCCCAGATCACCGCGTATTCGAGCTCGTTGTTCAGATGTCCGATCGCGCCGAGCGGAACGGGGCCGTTCGGCGTCGGCATCGCGAGGTTCACGATCCCGGCGGGATCGATCCGCTCTCGCTGCGGCGCGCGCAGGTCGACGCTGATCAATCTGTCGCGAACCCGGAACTGCGTGAACGTATAGCCCGACAGCGTCATCGCGAGGAAGCTCCCCACGTCTTCCGATGAGACGCCCCGCTCGCGCGCCTTCTGCTGGTCGATCTCGAAGCGCACCGAGCGTTCGCCGGGTTCGTCCCAGTCGAAATGGACGCCCGTCGTGCGGTCGTCGTCTTTCATGATCGCCGCGACTTTTTCCGCGATCTCGCGCACGATGCCGAGATCGCTCCCGCTGACGCGAAACTGCACCGGATAGCCGACCGAGGGGCCGGTCTCGAGCGGCGAAACGCGCGTGCGCACGGCGGGAAACCCCTTTTGCAGAGTGCCCGCAAGCCAGCGTTCGAGCTTCGCGCGGTCGTCGACGGACTTTGCGGTAACCACGAACTGAGCGAAGTTGGGCTGCGTCAGCTGGACGTCGAGCGGCAGATAGAACCGGGGTGCGCCCGCGCCGACGAAGTCGACCAGATGATCGATCTCGGGCCGGCCAGCCAGCGTCCTTTCGAGCCGCGCGGCTTCGCGCAGCGTCGCTTCGAACGACGCGCCTTCGGGCAGCCGCACGTCGATGAGCAGTTCGGGCCGCTCGGAGCTTGGAAAGAACTGTTGCGGCACGAACGCAAAGCCGGCCAGCGCGGCAACGAACAATGCAGCCGTGATACCGAGCACGGCGAGACGCCGCTTCACGCACCAGGCGATGCAGTCGCGCAGGCGGCGATGAAAGCGGGTGGCGGGCAGCGCCGCCACCGTGGCCGGGCCCGTCTGCCTGTCATCGTGTTCGCGGGTTTCAGGAGCCGCTTGGCGCACAGGCCCGCGTGCTGTGTGCTTGCGATGGGGCAGCAGGTGATAGCCGAGCAACGGAATCAGCACGACTGCCGCGAACCACGATGCGATCAGCGCAATCGCCGACACCTGAAAGATCGAGCGCGTGTATTCGCCGGTCGCCGATTTTGCCAGCGCAATCGGCAGGAATCCCGCCACCGTGACCAAAGTCCCCGTCAGCATCGGAAACGCGGTGCTGCTGTAGGCGAACGCCGCGGCTTTTGCGCGGCACCATCCCTGTTCGAGCTTCACGGCCATCATTTCGACTGCGATGATCGCATCGTCGACGAGCAGGCCCAGCGCAAGGACGAGCGTGCCGAGCGAGATCTTGTGCAAGCCGATGTCGAACCCATCCATGCAGAGCGCGGTGAACGCAAGCACGACCGGAATCGAGACCGCCACCACCACCCCGGCGCGCCAGCCCAGTGAGATGAGGCTCACGGCCAGCACGATCGCGATGGCTTCGGCGGCGGCCTCCAAAAAAGCATTGACCGAATGCGAGACCGCGTGCGGCATGCTCGACACTTCGACGAGCTTCAGTCCTGCGGGCAGACGCGCGCGCAATTCGGCGGTCTGCGCGTCGAGCCGCTTGCCGAGCTGAATGACATCGCCGCCAGCCTGCATCGTGATGCCGATGGCGAGCACGGCGCTGCCGCCGGTGCGGACCTGCGAGACGGGCGGATCGTCGTAGCCGCGCTTGATCGTCGCGATGTCACCGAGGCGAACGAGGCGATGGTTGATGTCGATCAGCGTGTCTGCCATCGCCTTCAGGTCGGTGAACTGGCCGCTCGGGCGCACATACACGCGGTCGAACGCGGTGGTCAGCGTGCCGCTCGGCGTGACCGCGTTTTGCGCGTTGATCGCCCGCGCGAGCTGTTGCGGCGTGATACTGAGCCGCGTCAATTGCGCGTTGGGAATCTCGATCGTGATGTGCTCGTCGGGGTCGCCGAAATAGTCGACCTTCGCGACGCCAGGCACGCGCAGCAGCACGCTGCGAAGCTCGTCGGCGTAGTCGTGCAATTGGGCCGGGGAGAACCCGTCGCCCGCGAGCGTATAGATGTTCGTGTAGACGTCGCCGAACTCGTCGTCGAAGTACGGCCCCCGCACACCTGCCGGAAGCGTATCGGCGATGTCGCCCACTTTCTTGCGCACCTGATACCACGTCTCGCGCACCTCGCTCACCGGCGCGGAATCTTTCATCGTGAAGACGATCAGCGATTCGCCGGGACGCGAGTAGCTGCGCAGATAGTCGAGATGGGGCGTTTCCTGGAGCTTGCGGCCGATCCGGTCGGTCACCTGTTCCTCGACCTGGCGGGCGGTCGCGCCGGGCCAGAAGGTCCGGATCACCATTGCGCGGAACGTGAACGGCGGGTCCTCGGATTGTCCGAGCCGGGAATAGGCGAGCACGCCGAACAAGGTCGTTAGCACGACGGCGAAGATGACGAGCGCCTGGTTGCGGATCGCCCACGCGGACAGGTTGAAGCGGCCCGTATCGTCCGCTGCCGGGCGCCGCGCTCCACCGGCTCCGCCGGACCCCTGGCCGAACAGCGCTTTCATGATGCGAAGTCCTCGGGATGCAACGGTGCGACCGCGCGCACGGTTTCGCCGGCGCTGACCGTATGCACCCCTTGCAGCACGACGCGTTCGCCGTCGGCGAGGCCTTGCGAAATGGAGATCGTGCGATCGTCGTAGCGGCCGACCTGAACCCGGCGCAGTTCCAGGGCATGGTCGCCCGGCCGAACGACCCAGACGGCCGGCGTGTTGCCCTCGTGAAACAGCGCGGTGGCGGGCAGTGTGATCGGATCGTCCGCTTGCGCCTCGCCCGCCGCCTCGGCGAAGGTGACGGTGGCCGTCATGCCGAGGTGAACCTCGGGACCGGGTGCATCGAGCGTCAGTTTCGCGCGATAGGTGCGGCTGCCGGGATCCGCGGCCGGCGACAGCTCCCGCACATGTGCCGCGTAGCGCTGGCCCGTGACGGCCGGCAGCGAGATGCTGGCCGCGCTGCCGACCGCCAGCGCCTTCAGCAGGCTCTCGGGCACGTCGCAGAGAATATCGACCTCGCCGGACCAGGCGAGGTGGTAGACCGCTTGTCCCGCCGCGACGTTCTGCCCGGTATCGGCGTCTTCACTGGTCACGACGCCTGCGTGGTCTGCCGTGAGGACCGTGTATTGCACCTGGCTCTTCAGCAGCGCGAACTGATCTACCGCCTGATCGCGCTGCGCGACGGCTGCCACGTACGCGTCCTGCGTTTGCTCGAGCTGCGCCGTCGCGATCAACTGTTCCTGGGCCTGCGCCCGGTCGCGATCGAGTTGCTGCTCGGCGAAGGTGAGCCGATGCTGCGCCGCCATCAATTGGGCCTGCGCGCTCGCGAGGCTGCGCTGCGCGTCGTCGGGATCGAGCCGCGCGATCACCTGGCCGGCCGTGACCGTGTCGCCGAGATGCACGTTGCGCGCGATCAGTTTGCCGGCGATGCGAAACGACACCGGCGTTGCATAGCGTGCGTTGACTTCGCCGGGCAGCGTCGCGAGAACGGGCCTGCTGTCGCGATGCACCGCCACGGCGATGACCGCACGCGGCAGCGTCACCTCGGCTTCTTTCGCATGACAGGCGGCGAGCGCGAGCGCGCCCGACACCGTCAGCATCATCCCGTGCCAGCGCATGCGGCTCACGCGTGTTCCTCCAGTTCGCCGGCTTCGAACTGCGCCTTGGTCCGGCGGCGCTGCACTTTGCCGCTCGATGTCCGCGGCAAGCTGCCCGCCTGCACGATCGCCACGTGACCAACCTGCAGGCCCGCGCATTCGGCGACCTTCTGCGCGATCGCACGCCGCAGCGCCGCGGCCTCGGCCGCCTTGCCCTCGGCACAGACAACCAGCATCTCGTCGCCGTCGCGCATCACGCTGAACGCGATGACCCCGCGGCTTTGCACGCTCGGCAACTCGGCCACCGCCCATTCGATGTCCTGCGGATAGTGGTTCGCGCCGTGAATCACGATCAGATCCTTGCTGCGGCCGCAGATATAGAGCTGGCCGCCCGCGACGTAGCCGAGGTCGCCGGTCTGGAGCCAGCCGTCACGGTACGCGGCGGCGGTCGCGCTGGGCTCGCCGTAATAGCCCGCGGTGATGCTGGGCCCGCGCGTGACGATTTCGCCGACGCAGCGTTCGGGCAATGTTCGCCCGGACTCGTCGACGATCCGCAGTTCGTGTCCGGGAAACGGATGACCGCAGCCGACCAGTTCGATCGAGCGCAATCCGCTATCGCGCGTGGCCGGTATGGCTCGACCGAGCCCCAGCGTCGACGCGTAGACCACGTCGGTGACGATCGGCTGGCCGTGGTCGTGAAACGTGATCGCGAGTGTCGCCTCGGCCATGCCGTAGCACGGCAGCAGCGCTTCGGCGCGAAAACCGGCCGGCTCGAAGCGCGCGCAGAAGTCACGCAACGCTTGCGCGTTGATCGGCTCGGCACCGCAGCCGGCCACGCGCAACGGGCGCAGGTCCAGCCCTTCGAGGTCCTTGTCGCGGGTACGGCGCGCGGCGAGCGCGTACGCAAAGTTCGGCGCGAAGCTGATCGTGCCGCCGTACTTCGTGATCGCCTCCATCCACAGGCCGGGGCGGCGCACGAACGCTTCGGTGGCCAGCAGCACGCTAGGCAAGTCGCAGATGAGCGCGCCGAGCACGCTGATGAGCCCCATGTCGTGGTGCAGCGGCAGCCAGCTGACATAGACATCGTCTTTGCGCAGATCGATGCCTCGCGGGCCGAGGAACGCTGTCGCATTCGCAACCAGATTGCGGTGCGTGACCATCACGCCTTTCGGCAGCGAAGTGCTGCCAGAGGTGTATTGCAGGAAGCACAGGTCATCGGGATGCACCGTGGGCAGATCGCAGGCGGGCGGCTCGCCGTTGACCAGCGCTTCAACGGTCACGATGCGTTCGAGGCCGGTGTCGGCGGCCAGCACATCCTCGATGGCCGCTTTGGCCGAGTCCGACGTGAGCAGTATCCGCGCGCCCGCCGAGCGCACGATGTGACTCACGGTTTCGGCGTAGCGCGTGCGGGTCTTGAAGTTGAGACTGCCGCGAGGAAAGATCGGCACCGGCACGAGGCCGGCGAACGATGCGCCGAGGAAGCTCAGGATGAACGCTTCCGGGTCGAGGATCACGAGTGCGATGCGCTCGCCTTTGTTCAGACCGAGTGCGGCGAGGCTCCTCGCGCGCTTGCGCGCTTCGCGCTCGAGCGCCTCGTAAGGATAGAAGTGCTCGTCGCCGTGCGTGGAGACAAAGCGGAGACCGCGAGCGTCGCCGCGCGGCAGCGCTGAAACGGCATCGACTAGCGTCTGGTCCATGTTGACGGCTCCCCGGTCATGTCATCGAGCTTCAGTGATCGAGCGACGCGACGGGCGCCCAGTCGCGGATCGGCTGCAGGCGGCGGCGCAGCAGTGCGATCACCTCGTCGTCGCTGCGAACGGGCGCGCCCGGCAGACGCACGAAATGCGTCGCGAGCTTGCGATGCTGGCGCGTGACGAGCAGCAGCCAGATCTGCGCGATGTCGATGCGATCGAAAACGACCGCGTCCTCGCGGCCGTACTTCTCGAGGTTCGCGGCGAATTCCTTGGTGAGTTCGCTGTAGTGCGTCCCTTTGCGGACGTGGTGGTAGATGTGATACCCGGCGTTGAAGACCCGTGCATTGAAACGCGAGTCGATCGTATTGGTGCTGCTCGTGTACGGGTTGTCGGGATGGTCGGGATCGATGAACGCGTGCTGGACCCAGTTGCCGATCATCATCATCAGCCGCACGAACACGAACGGGAACACGAACACGACGAGCGTCGCTCGCAGGTTCCAATACGCGGCTGCGGCAATCGCCGCGTAGAACGCGACCTCGCCCGCGAGCAGTTGCCGGATCAGCTTCGTATTGCGCGAGCGCCACAGATAGACGGTGAGTTCGAGCGGGACCAGCGCGGCGAAGCGCAGGTAGTAGCGCAGAAAGCCGCTCAAGCTATCGCGCTGAAACGGCATCGTGGAGCTCAGATCGCGCGGCAGGTTGTCGTCGATGTGATGCATGCCCATGTGATGGACATAGAAAGTGCCCGGCGTCTGACCGAAGAACGGGCACAGCACCCAGTCGAGCAGGATCTGGCACGCCCGGTATTCCTTCCTGAAGAGCCGCCGATGCAGCGTGCAGTGGTAGCTCATCGTGAAGCGATCGCCGAATGCGTTCCAGACGAGCACATACGCAACGCCCAGCCACCACGGAAAACGGCCGAGACCATACAGCACGGCCGCGGCGGGGATGAACAGCAACGCGCACTGGATGTAAAGCCACAGATGCGGCAGGTCGCGACGATCGTTGAGCAGGCGGTACATGGCAATTTCCTTCAGGGGCGATTTCAAAGGTCAACGGGCAGGCAGTTCATCTGAGGTCGGCTCGGGCAGTTCGATCACGCCGCTATGGCCATCGACCTTCAACTGCATTCCCGAATGCACGCGCGTGGTGAGGCCGGGAATCTGGACGACGGTCGGAATGCCGATCTCGCGGGCGACGATCGCGGCATGGGTCAGCGGACTGCCGCGCTCGATCAGGAGGCCGGTCGCCGCCGCGAATACCGGCACCCAGCCGGGGTCGGTCCGATAGGTGACAAGGATGCCGCCGTCGAACTCGTTGGCCTCGCGCACGACCTTCGCCGGCCCTTCGGCGAAGCCCGGCGAGCAGGGCGTGCCGCGCAGCGTCGCGCCGGCCGCGTGGTCAGGCGCCGCGTGCAGCGCGGCGAGATTCGCCGGCTTGCTGAGCCATGCCGCAACAGGGCCATGTGTGACGAAGCGCGGCGGCAGGTCATCCATGTCGCGCCAGACCGCATCGTCGCGCTTGCGCTGCTCGACGAGCGGGCGCAATTCGCGGTGAGAGACGGTGCCTTCGAAGCACCCCCGGATTTCTTCGAGGCGCAGATGGAAGATGTCGCGGCCGGTCGCCAGCACGCCGTCGCGGGCGAGACCTTCGCCGATCGCGCGAAACATGCGGCGCGCGACGCCGAATGCGCGCGAACGGCAAAAGCGCACGGTCTCGCGCGCCCGGATCGCGGCGCGCACGCGGCTGCGCGCGCGCGCAAAAATCCAGCGCTGCAGCGGGTCGAGCCGCTCACGCAACAAGGCGTCGATGCGCGCTTCCGTGGCCGTACGATCGATCGATACGGCTCCCTGCGCGAGCGAAGCCTTCAACATATCGAACAGCACGCCAGGGTCTTCGCGCAGGTCGGGCTCTTCGAGCTTCAGTTCGTTCTTGCTGCGGTATGCGAAGTCGGCGAGGTAGCGCTCGATCTCGGCGACGATCTCAGGTGCGCCGCACTCGCGCAGCGCCGCATACGCAACGGCTGACGGCGTGGTGCGGATCAGCGCTTCGATCTGGGGTTTGGCCCGCACGGCCTGCGCAATCGCGGCGAGCCTGCGGACCGGCTCGATGGACTCGATGCCGTCCATGCCCCCGACGACCGCCACTTCGAGCCAGTCGGGCGCATCAGGCATCCACCGTTTGATCAGGCGCCGCACGACGCCGTAACTCAGACCGATCGCCGACTCGAGCACGATCATCATGCCCCAGCGCGCGAGCAGAGCCTGCTCGAAGCGGCGATAGTGCGCATAGACGGCGTCGGCGGGAAGCGAGCGATAGTCGAGCGCGTTGTACTCGTCGTAGACCGGATAAAAGTACGCGCGAAAGTGCTCGACGTTGCGCTCCAGACGCGCGAAGTGCCATGCGAACTTCGCGCCGCTCGATGCGCGGATGCAGGCGAGTGCGGCGCGCGAGCCGGCCTTGTACGGCGTGATCAGCGCGGCGCAGCTTGCAAGATCGAGCGGCTCGCCGACACCCATCTGGACTTCCATCATCTTGCGCCCGAGGCTCTGAAACGGCGCGAGCCCGGAGAGCTTGTACCAGTGCAGCAGGTTGTAGTACACGCGCCCGTTGAGGAACGCGAGCGTCGAGCCGAGAAAGCCATCCATCTCGCGCCGCTGCTTGTGCGGAATCGCGAGCAGCCGGCAGAACTCGCGGAACACCTGTGCATAGACGTGCTGCGCGAATGTGAACGTCAGTTGCGTCGTCACGCCGGGATAGTTCTCGACGATGTTGGAGTTGTCCCACAGCTGGAAGTCGCCCGACCGTGGCGAGACCGCGGCGACGGGCGTAGTCACCGGGCGCGCCTGCAAGATCCACAGCTGGTTCTGTGCGATACACCATTCGATGTCGAGCGGCTCGCCGAGCGTGTTTTCGAGCGTGCGGGCCGTCGCAACGATGCGCTCGATATCGTCGCTGGAAAGGGCCGCTTGATCGCGCTGCTCGGCCGGTACTTCGCTGATGCGGCCGCCGTCATGACGTTCGCGCTTTTCGCCGATCACTAGCTGCTTGATCTGTCCGCTGTGGCAGTCCACGGTGATCGTGTCTGCGTCCACTGCGCCCGACACGAGTCCCTCGCCGAGCCCGTAGACGGCGCTCAGCACGAATTCGTCGCGGTTGCCGTTCGCCGGGTTGATCGTGAATACGACGCCGCTCGTGTCGGCCTGAACGAGGCGCTGCAGGATCACGGCCATGCCGGCGCCGGCGATATCGAGTCCGTGCTGATGCCGGTAGCGCAGCGAGCGCTCCGACCAGGCAGAAGCCCAGCACCGGCGCACGTGCTCGAGCGTGGAGTCGAGACCGCGTACGTCGAGGAACGTGTCGAACTGGCCGGCGAACGAGAAGCTCGCGCTGTCCTCTTCGACGCCCGACGAGCGCACCGCGAGCGGCCCTTCTCCGATGCTCTCGTACGCGCGTGCGATGTCGGCGCGCAACGCGGCGCTCATGTCGCATGTCAGCACAGCCTCGCGGATCGTGCTTGCGATCGCGGCGGCGTTCGCGGGCGTGAAGTCGCGCAGCAGCGCGGCGATGGTCCGATCGAGGCCCGCTTCGCGGCGGAAATCCGCAAAGCAATCGGTACCGAGGATCGCCCAGTGCGGTACCGCTACGCCGAGGTTCGCCAGCCGATGCAGCGATCTGCCCTTGTTACCGGCCAGCCGTTCGATGGTGCTGGCCGGACTCGCCGCGGTGAGAATCACGCGTGGCGATGCTGCCGGGGAGGCGCTGCCTCTTGCGGCGTGACCCTCGTGGGTCGCGCGTGCGCGCGTCAGGGTGTCGACATTCATTGCGGTCCCCGTTTCAGGTGCTCGCCGACGCGAGCAGATCCCGGGCTTCCTCGGCGGTGCCACGTCCGCCGTGAGCGGTCTGCGGGAAGCGCGCGTGCAGATGCGCGCCGAGGTTGATCCAGTCGTAGGCGGCGTGGATCGTTCCACGCCAACCGGACGCCGTATCGAAGCTCGCCGGAAATTGCGGATCGCCGCCGAGGTTGCGCAGACGCTGCGCGAGTTCATCGGCCAGCGCGACGTAGCGCTTGGCATCGCGTGCCGATTCGATCGAACACTGTTCGAGTTCCCGGATGCCGTCGATCAGCGCCGCATCGAGCGGCAGCAACCGGATCGCGTCGAGCGTCGCTTCTTCCATCGTCGATTGCGGGGTCACGCCGTGCGCCCCGAGCGTGACCATGCAGGCGGTCTGCATCATCCGTTGCAGCGCGTATTCGAGCACCTTCCATTGGCCGCGCTGGAGTGCGCCTTGGGCGTCCTCGCGCGCGTTCTCCAGACCGATGTTGGCCCAGATCATCTCGAGACCTGCTTCGGCGAAGCGCCCTGCGGGCATCGGCAGCAACTGCGCGCCGGTCGCGCGGCCGGCCGCGAGGCGCGCGCCGTCGATCGAGATCAGCGGCGCGCGGGACACCGGCGTCGAAGTCGCCTGCTGCCGCGCGTGGATTTCTCCGCCGCCCTTCCAGCGCAGGCTCACGAGCCCCAACCTGCTGAACTCGGCGATCAGCGCGCGGTGGCGGCTCGTGGCCTGCGCGTCGCCACGGCTGGCGAGAGCAGTGCATGGCGTGTCGAAGGTGATCGAACGCCAGGCCTTGGCGGCTTCCTCGCCGAGCACAAACACGTCGCTGCCTCGCAGCACATGGACCCGTTCGCCGATCTGCCAGGTCGTCGTGTTTTTGCCGGGACCGATCAGCACGTTGTCGGCCACGAGGTTCACGCCGTTGACGCCGAACTCACGGATCAGCGCGACGCCCGCCGCGAGCAGCCCGCTTTCGGTGCCATGCTCGCGCGGCGCGTGCAACAGGTTCCAGAGACGGCTGGCGCGGCCCGCGTCGACGGCCGCGCGTTCGAGTTGCAGCGACAGCCATTTCGGGCTCATGTAGCACTCGCCGAGCCGCGCTACGTGACTCTTCGCCGCATGAAACGCGGCGGTCCTGATCCAGGCGCGTGCGTAGTCGGGCTCCCCCAGCGCGAACATCGCCACCGCATAGCGGCCGCTGTGGCGCGCGAAATCCTCGAACCACAGCGCCACCGCCTCGCAGAGCGCCTCGCGGCCGAGCACGGCTTGCAGCGTCCCGATCAGCTTCGGGTTGTCGATCGGCAGCGCGCCGATAAAGCGCTGACAACGCTCGAGCAGATTCCACGACAGCCGGGCGACCGCGCGACGGCCTTTGCCGAGCGCTTCGCGAACCTGCGCGAGTTCGCGGCGCAGGCGCGCCGGACTCAGCAACCTCACTTCGACGCGGCGGCCATCGATGAACAGGATGTACGGCATCGTCGCGGGCTCGATCCCGCTATCGACGATCGCGACGAAGTCGACATCGGAGCGCTCGTTACCGAAGCCTTCGGCGATCGAGCCTTCGAGAAAGACGGCGCACGGTGCCCGTTGTTCGAACTGGGCGCCTAGCGCGGCCCGCGATTTTTGCCAGAGGTCCTTGAGCATCGGATCGGTCATCAACATGGTGAGGTTTCCTGAGCGTCAAGCCGTGCGCGGCACGAAGTAGCCCGCCGCGATTCCATAACGAAAGATCCTGCGCAGCAGCGTTTTTCCGGTCGCGCGAGGCAAGGCCGGCAGAATGGCGGCGGTCGCGTCGCGTGCGAAGCGCACCTGGCGCGTCAGGTACGACTCGTAGAGCTTGACGACCTCGTCGTAGTAGCGCCGCTCCAGCGGTTTCATCACGGCGGCGTCGAACACATGCCGCGGCACGTAGCGAGGCACGTGAAACGATGGAAACTCCGCGCATACGTCGTTGATTTCGCGCAGCGTCGTGGGCGTGCCCGAGGTCAGATGCAGCGTGCGTCCGCGCACGAGCGGAAACTTCGCGAGCGCCTCGACGACGCAGTCCGCGACCCAGTCGATCGGCACGATGTTCAGCGTCGCGCCGTAGTCGCCGGGCATCGTGCGCACGAGTCCCGCGGCTGTCAGACGCACCACCGTGTAGAGCGTGTCGAACTTGCGGATCACGCCGCTCGCCGAGTCGCCGACGATGATCGACGGACGCAGAATCGCCGCCGGCAGACCGCTGCGCATCGCCGCTCGTACCGACTGTTCCGCGCGGTACTTGCTCTGCTCGTACGGATTGCCCAGACGTTGGCCGAGTTCGAGATCGTCTTCGCTGAATATGCCGGGGCGCTCGCCGCAGACATAGGCGGTGCTCACATAGAGCAGGGGAACCGGCGCGTCGCCGCCGCGTTGCGCGAACTCGACGATGCGCTCCGTGCCGCGAAAGTTGATTGCCTCGTAGACCTCGGGCTTGCGTCCGAAACTGGTCAGCGCGGCACAGTGGACGATCGCGAGCGTCGCCGCGCGCAGTGCATCGTAGGTGTGCGGATCGAGCCCGAGGCCGGGTTCAGCGACGTCGCCTTGCACGCATGCGAGGGTTCCGGCAGCTGGCGTTCGACCGAGGTACGGCGTTGCCGCGAGCGGCGTGCCGTCGTTGCGGACCACCGGTCCGGCGGAGCGCAGAAAGGCGACGACCGGATATCCCATTGCGGTCAACCGGGCGATCACTTCAGCGCCCAGCAAACCTCGCGCCCCGGTGACGAGAACGTGCTTGTTCATGGTGAGTGACGATCCAGGGTTGCGGGTCATGTGAGGAGCAGCGCGGCCAGCAGTCCAAGCTGAACGGCGACGACGAAGCGGGTGCCGGCCCAGCGTGGCCGTCCCGGTCTGCTCGCGGGGCCCGGCCAGCGCGCGTTGAGCCAGACGAGCCATGCGAGTGGCAGCGCCGCGGCATAGATCGAGTACGTTTGCGACAGGCCCGCCAGGCGCGCGAGCGCTACGTTGGTGCCGAGCGCCAGAATCAGGAAGGCATTCAGTGCGGCCCGGATTCCTCGTACCGGGAGGTGATAGGGCTGCAGTGCCGTGGTGCCAACCTTGCGCGAGAACTTCCAGAATTCGTAGCCGGTCCACAGCGAACCCGCGACGCACACGACGACGTAGAAGCTCAGGTCGCGCTGAGCCGTGTCGCGCCAGAAGAAATAGCCGTACATGAAGATGGCGAATGGCGCGCCCTCGAAAGCGGGTAAGCAGAGCAGCGGGCGGGCCGGGAACAGCCGCTTGAAAACGAACGGAGCGGCGAAGGCCAGGACGGTGGCGGCAGCGGCGGCGGGCAACGCATGCTTCATTCCGGTGTTCAGCACAACGAGCAAATTCGCTGCTGCCGCGAGGCCGGCGACGAGGCGTGCGCGCCGTGCCGCGCGTCGCCTCGCCAGCGCGTGCCCGCCGGGATAGTCGCGGTCGAGGTCGTCGAGGTCGTCGATCAGGCGAAGCTGGACGAACAGCAGGAAGAATGACGCAAGGCCGGCCAGTACACGCCAGCATGGTTCGACGGGGACTCCAGCTATGCGTCCGTACAGCAGAAGCGAGCAGGCAAACGCGCCGGCGATCGGCGCCGCCTCGCACGCCAGCGGAATGCGGCCGAGCGTGTTGCGCAGAGCGCCTGCCGCAGCGGCAAGCCGATCACGCCCGGCAGGCGAGCCGGCCAGCGAAAGGCGCGGGCTCATGTGCGCATCCCCTCGTCGGCGGTCACAAGGACCGTGGCGTGCTCGATGCATAGGTCCACCAGCGATCCGACCGTGAAATGCGCTTCGCCGCATGCTTCGCTCAATGCTTCCAGCGGCAGACGCTCGATGCCGAACGCCTGCTCGATTGCGACCACCGCTTCGACGAGCGACAGCGAGTCGAGGCCAAGATCGGCGATGAGCGAACTATCGAGGCGAATCTCGGCACCGAAGTCGCGCTGATGTTCGCGGCACACGCCAAGAAGTTGTGTGCGTACGATTTCGAACACGCTGTTTCGCGTCGAAGCGTTTTTCGGTGTGGTGGCCATGCTCGGGTCCTTTCTGTTCAAGCAATGCTCGACGCGGCGTAGCGCCACGGCAGCGTCTGGCCGCCGGCCAGGATACCCTGCGGGTGGGCGAGCGCGAGCGGCTCGATCGCGAGTTCGGAGCGGACGGCTTCGAGTGGCCGCTGCAATGCTTCTTCCCACCGGTACGCAAGGGGAATGCGCGCGTGCTTGCCACGCAGCCACGCGCGGCGCAGAAAACGGTGAACCCAGAAGTTTGGCCACCAGGGCGCGGTCAACGCGGTGCCGAGCAGTCCCACGATGCGCGCCCGCATCGGTTCAAGGCCGCAGTCGAACGCGAGAAGCGAGGTCTCGCCGGCCCAGTCCTGGCCATAGCCCGTGAGCACGTGCAGCAGGTCATGAATGCAGCCGCTGCGCTCGATGAACCACTGCCGGTCCGGGCCGGGGAGGATTTCTTCGAGGCCCGCGGCCAGCCGGCTCGCCTGGAGCAGACCATCGGCGCTGTAGCCGCTGTGCTCCATCATCGTCATGTAGGCGCGGCCGAACGAGCCCCGCGGCAAGCGGCGCAGCGTGGCGGAGTCGGCGAGCGTCGCGAGCAGTGACGGCTGCTCGGAAAGCAGCGGGCCCGCGCCCGGCTCGCAAAGAAAACGCTGGTACATCGTCTCCATCTGGCCGCCGTCGAGCGCGATCATCACTTCGTAGGCATGCTGAATATCGTCGACGTTCGCCCTCAGCGCCTTGATCGCCCGCAAGGCGCGCGGCCAGTCGATGTGGCGTCGCGCCAGCGTGTTGTTCCTCAGGGTTGCTGTCATCTGCGGCTCCCGTCAAAGATCATGAGGGCGAGTCACGAATGGCGATCGACCGATGCCACTCGATTCGGATTCGGATACGGATACGGCAAAGAGGAATCGTGCTGAGACGGCCACTGCCTGCGGATGCTTTTTGCAGGGTTCATGCCAGTCATCCGTCGGCGGCACGGAAGTTCTCCTCTACCCCTGCAATGACGAAATGGAGTGGCCGGATCTCAAAAGGCGGGCGCGGATTCAGGTGGGGTCCGCGACGTGGCGAGACAGGTTTGGGAAGACCGTCGCGCCGTCTCGATGTCGGTGCCGGGCCAACACGCGAAGAGAAGCTGTTGGTCGCAGGTCGACTGTGGGAGGTTGAATGCCGGCCAGGTCGCACGCCAACGTGCGAACGTCTAAACGTGCGGATGTATCGCACTGCCTTTTGAAATCTGACTCTCTGCCTGCGTCCTTGCATCGGACGAGGACTCACTGCGTGCTGCAAAGGAATGCCTGGCACGAACCGTGCGCGAGGAGCGCGAACGATGGATGGCGGCGGCGCACCGTGTCCGCGGAACGTTTGGCTCACGAATGGCTGAGGGGATGGAGGTGGAGCAATGAATCAGGCGTGGAAGGCAAAGGCGGGGCAGTTCCTGCCGGGAGCGAATCTGACTGTGTTGCCGCACTGGGAGCGCGACGCGGTACCGAGCTACGGTCGTGCCGAGGTCTCGGTGCCGGGGCGCCTTCATTTCGCCGTATTCGACTTCATGCAGATGGCGCCTGGTTTCGGCGGCGGCGGACTCGGTGTGTCGACGAGCACGGTCGGACACCGGATCACCGTCACGAAGACAGCGAACGGCGAGGGCGGCTGCGACGTGCCGAGCGGGCGGCACATGCTCGAGTTGTTCAAGCGAACCGTTGGCTACGCACGCGACGACATCCGCGTCGATCGGGTGCGCAGCATTCAGCACAAGCACAGCGGCTTCGGCTCGAATGTCTCGTTCAACACCGCGACGCTTGCCGGTTTGAATGCCTTGTTCGGCTCACCGTTTTCGCCTCATGACATGTGGGAAATGATCACCCGCAACTACGTGGAGAACGCGAAGGATGACGAGCACGTGTATTTCGGCCTCGAGACCGGCGTCGGCGAAGCGTGCCTGTTTTTCGGCGGGTTGGTCTGGGTCGACGAGAAGCACGGCAACGGCCGTTTCCTCGGCAATCTGAGTTCGGAAAACCTGTGGGTGACCACCGCCGTCGGCAACTACGACACGCTATCGACCGAAGCGCTGCGTGCTCACGGCGAAGGCGCGGACATGTCCGGCACCACCGAGGCGGGCTTCGTGCCGACGCATTTCGTCGAGTGGCAGAAGCGCTACGGCCTCGCGTGGCGCAACTTCATCGAAACGAAACTGCGGCCGGCACTGCATCGCAACGACCTCTTCGCGTTTCTGAAGCACGGCTGGGAGCTCAACAGCATGAGCAACATGAAGGTGCTCGAAGGCATTTTCCGGACTGACGTGATGCGTGAGTTCGACGAGACGATGCAACGCGAGGGCGCCGTGTACGCGGGGATGAGCAGCGCGGGCCCGGGCTTCTATGCATTCTCCGATTGCGAGGACAAGGCGCGGCACCTCGCAGCGGTGATGATGCATGGCTTCAGTGAGTTCATGAGCGAGACGACGGTGGCCCGCGCGGGCCAGAAAATGTCCATCGACGTCGCCGTCTAGCAGCGCGCTTCTGGCACACCTGCGAATCCTCGCAAAACCCATGCACTGGAGCCGATCGAACATGGCCACGCGCGTCACCTTCGTCAACACGAACCAGATCAAGCCGGCAATTGCGCCGATTGCGTTCGACTACCTGTCGGCACCGATGGAGCGAGCGGGTTTCGAGCTCAATTTGCTCGACCTGTGCTTTTCGGACGACTGCGAGGCGGCGATTGCCGCGCACTGCCGCGCGGCCGCGCCCGATTACTGGGGGGTGACGCTGCGAAATACCGACGACGTCTACTTTTCCAGCGGCTACAGCTTTCTCGACAGAATCAGGGACATCGTCGCGCTGCTTCGGCGTGCGCGCCCGGTGCCGGTCGTGATGGGCGGCGCGGGTTACTCGGTGATGCCGGAAAAACTGCTCGCCTATCTCGATGCCGATTTCGGCATCGTCCGGGAAGGCGAATTCAGCTTTCCCGAGCTGCTGACGTGCCTCGAAGAAGGCAGAAGTTTCACGCATATACCCGGTGTGGTGTACCGCGATGCGGCCGGCGTGCACGCTACGCCGCTCGCTCCGAACGCGTGCGGTCCGCTGGCGAAGCTCGGACCTCACAAACGTGAGCTGGTGAACAACACCCACTATTTCGCCAAAGGCGGCCAGATCGGCATCGAAACGAAGCGCGGCTGCAATCGCTCCTGTATCTATTGCGTCGAGCCGCTGATCAAAGGCCGCACGGTGCGCATGCGCGAACCCGATGATGTCGTCGCCGAGATGGCATCGCTCGAAGAACGCGGGATCAACGTCTTTCACATCAACGACTCGGAATTCAATCTGAGCGTCGCGCATCCTCTCGCGCTGTGCGAGGCCATCATCCGGCATGGGCTCGCCGGCAAAATCCGGTGGTATGCGTACGGTATGCCGCGGCCGTTTCCCGATGAACTGGCGGCCGCGATGAAAGCAGCCGGCTGCGCCGGTATGAACTTCGGCGTGGACAGCGCCAGCGAAACGATGCTGAAGATCCTGCGCCGCACCTTCGGCGCGCCCGACATCGAACATGCGGTCAACACGGCGAAGCGTCACGGTCTCGAGCACATCATCGAACTGCTGTTCGGCGCGCCCGGCGAGACGCAGGAAACCGCGCGCGAGACGATCGAGTTCATCAAACGGGTCGATCCCGAGCGCGTTTCGGTGACGGTCGGGCTAAGGATCTTCCCGGGAACCGAACTCGAGCAGATGATCCGCCGCGAAGGCCTGAACGCCGGGAATCCGAATCTTCACGGCCAGATCGAAGGCAACGACGATCTTCTGCATCCGGTGTTCTATCTGCCGACCTCTTTGGGCCCGGACCCGCAGAAATTCATTGCCGAGCTGATCGGCAATGACCGGCGATTCTTCGGGGCCAATGCGAGTCTCTTCAACTACAACGCGAACGACGCGCTGGTCGAAGCGATCGCGCAAGGCGAGCGGGGCGCGTATTGGTCGATTTTGAACCGGATCGAAAAACGCTTCGAAGCGGCCCACAACGGTCGTGGCGGTCATTGCGCGTCTGCGCCGGACGGCGACCCGCAATGGGCGCCGATCGAGGTTTTGCCGATCGAATCAGGCCCGATGCGGCGTGCCATGCCCGAAGCGGCCAACCAGCCCATCGTCCGCGTACATTCCACGCAGGAGGAGTCGATGCTTTCAGATAACAGCCCGCCTGAGCCATACCGGATCAAGATGGTCGAGCCGATCAGGCTGATCGACCGCGAGCAACGGCAGGCGCGGCTTGCCGCTGCCGGGTACAACGTGTTTCGCCTCGAAGCGGACGACGTCTACATCGATCTGATGACGGACAGCGGCACCTGCGCAATGAGCGCGAACCAGTGGGCGGGCATCATGACCGGCGACGAGTCGTATGCCGGTTCCCGCAGTTTTACGAAGTTGAAGCAGGCCGTGCGGGACATGCTCGGCTTCGACTACGTCTTGCCGACCCATCAGGGCCGGCCGGCCGAGCACTTCCTGTTTCGTACCCTCGTGCGGCCGGGACAGGTGGTACCGTTCAACGCGCCGTTCGATTCGACCGAGGCGCACGTATCGATTGCCGGCGGGACCGCGATACCGTGCGTCGCCGAAATCGGCTACCAACCGGCTGTCGAGCATCCGTTCAAGGGCGACGTGGATGTGCAGAAGCTGCGCAACGTGATCGAGCACGAAGGGCGCGACAACGTTCCCCTCATCATGGTCTCGCTGACGAACAACGCGGGCGGCGGCCAGCCGGTATCGATGGCGAATCTGCGGGCCGTGAAGGCGTTGGCCGACGAGTTTGCGATTCCGGTGTACTTCGATGCGGCGCGCTGCGCGGAGAATGCCTACTTCATTCAGCAGCGCGAAAGCGGCTTTGCGAACCGGCCGGTGGCGGACATTCTCAAGGAACAGTTTTCCTATGCCGAGGGCTGCACGTTCAGTTGCAAGAAGGATGCGCTAGTCAACATCGGCGGCTTGCTCGCGACACGGTCGAGGACGCTCTACGAGCAGGTCGTGCCGCTGCTCGTGCTGCACGAAGGCTTCGTCACTTACGGAGGGATGGCTGGACGCGATCTCGAGGCGCTCGCGATCGGTCTGCGTGAAATGGTCGACGACGAATACCTTCGGCACCGCGTGCGGCAGGTCGAACGGCTAGGAGACCGGCTGCTTGCCGGTGGCGTTCCGATCCTGAGGCCGACCGGTGGACACGCGGTGTACGTCGATGCGGCCGCCTTCCTGCGGCACCTGCCGCGCTCGGAATTCCCGGCCGAGGCGCTGGCCGCCGAGCTTTATCTGGAGGGCGGCGTGCGCGCCGTCGGTCTCGGCTCGCTGGCGTTCCTCAAGGAAGAGCCGTCGATTGGCACCGCCAGTCCTCCGAGGCTGGAACTGCTGAGGCTGGCCATTCCTCGCCGCGTCTACACCGATAGCCACCTCGCGGTGGTCGCGGCTGCGTTGATCCGGGTCTACCAACGACGCGATGCGATTCGAGGAATGCGCATCGTCTCGGCGCCGCCGATGCTCAAGCACTTCACGGCGGTCCTCGCGCCGATCGAAGCGCAAGGCGAGATGGTCGCGGAGTCTCGCGAAGCGATGGTTTGAGGTGATCTCATGTCGGATAGTGTCTTCGAAGCGCTCAAGCTCAAACCGCACGACTATCCGGGCGTCCTCGTGACGTTGTGCGGTGTGGATGGCGCGGGGAAGTCGTCCCTGATGGAAAGGCTCGAAAGCGCGTGTAAGCGTGCCGGGCTCAATTGCGTGACGACGTTTACGCCGACCGGTCGGATCCGCAAAGATGCAGTGTTCCGGGACATGGTCGACAGCCACTGGCATACATCGAGTTCCGGTGGCGGACCCGACGGAAACGGACGGCGAGTCGACATGCTCGGCATTCTGCTGTCCATCATGGGGGACCTTGTCCAGCATATGACCGACACGGTCATTCCGGCACTCCAACGCGGCGACGTCGTCTTTTGCGACCGCTACGTGTTCACGTCTCAGGCGGAAATCGGTACGCGTTCCGATCCCGCCGAGACTGCACCGGTGCTCCAGGGCATCGCGGGTCATCTGCTGCGTCCTGACGTCGCCTTTGGACTGAACGTCTCTGGCGCGACCTCGCACCGCCGCGTGCGGGCGAGGAACAACGAAAACGACCAGCCGCCTCCAATGAGCTTTCTGATGCGGCAAGTGGCGGCCTATCGCGCCGTATTCGAGGTCAACGGCGTCGTCGCACTGGATGCGGAGCGAAGCATCGACGAGACGTTCCGCACGGCGCTCAGTCATGTCGTGGCCATCGAACGCGTTGCGAGGCGGTGGGGCTATCAAGGCGAGCCGGGGACCGTCATTGCGGACTATCGGCTTGCGTTGAACGGTTGAATCCAGTCCTCGAGGTATGCGACAAAACGCACGTCGACAGGCTTTGGTGAGCATCTATCCTTCGAACAGGACCATGATGCATGGGAACATCAGACCAATGGAGACGACGATGCTCAGTCCACATGAGATCGCAACGCTCATGTTGCTCGATACGGAAAAGTACCGCGATGCAAAAGCCGGGCATTCTCCAAGGTTAAATTCCCGGCGAAATGGACCCTCGCAGAGAGTATCGCTGGACGTCGGGAGTCTGCCCTGTGCAGAGCCAGTGCATGTCGAGATCGAAAGCGGCGGCGAGACGGGTACACGCATTGAGCGGAGGCACTGTAATTCCGCTGCGCCAATACTGCACGTCGTACTCACTGACGCCCAACCACTTCGCTGCGTGTGCTGAACTGATCCGGGCTCGCTTGAATGCCCTGTCAAGCCGCGCGGCAAACGCGCGCCTCAGACGGTCGTCCTCGACGCTACGCTCGAGATGGCCAATATGTTGCAAATGCAGATTCATTCCTCGGATCTCTCAGCTTTATTTTCTCAGAGATGTTTCGACGGCCAGCTGTTCATCTTGCGGCGTGACGTTACTGGTCGGACATGACAGCCACGTGACCGAATGTGCGCATCCGCACACATTTGCATTGCTTTTGAATCGGCACGTGGAAAGAAGATGACTGTATATTATTTTCTGCACCGCACAAAGGTGCGCTAACCCTGAATTCTCTGAAGAATAGGCCTGGATAAAGACCTAGGGTTTTCCCCTGTGACGCCGCCAGTCCTTTGATAGCAAGGGGTTCGGCGTTGCCCAGCGCCAGTGCGACCCGATGCGAGCCGCTAGCTCATTGACATTTGCCCACCTCCCCCTAGAATGAAATTGCTGCGTTGCATCAAACAGTCCGTTTTGCACTGTTCGTGGCTGACAGCCAGGTTCCGTGCACTTGACCGAAGAACACCGTTTCCGCATCTTCCATGGAGCTAGTGATGAACAGTATTACCCCGGAACAGATCGTCGCCGTACAGAAAGCGAGTATCGACACAACGTTCGAGATCCTGAGCAAATCCGTCAATGCAATCGAGAAGCTGACCGCTCTGACTCTGCAAGCCGCGAAAACCGGTCTCGCGGAAAAGCAGGACGCTTTATTGAAGGCATTTGAGGCCGGCGCGCCGCACACCTTTGTCGCGCAACAGGCAGGCCAAGCACAACCTGCGATCGAAAAAATACAATCCTATTGGCGCCAGGTTTACGAAATTGCTTCGAGCACTCGAGCGGAATTGCTGGCGATTGGAGAAACGCAGCTAAAGAAGTACCAACAGGACGCGCAGCGCTACGCCGAAAACCTCGCGAAAACCGCACCCGCGGGAAGCGAAACCGCTGTGACGGCATGGAAGACCTTCATCACGACGCTCATCGAAACAGCGAATACGGCGTATGACACTGCGACGAAGGCCGTGAAGCAGGCGGGTGCGAGTGTGGAGAACGATATCAGCGCGCCGGCGCCGAGTACCACCAAGCGAGTTCGACAGCTTGCGGCGCCCGTCGAAACCAGCGACGAGTAATCGCATCGTCGCTACCAGATGCGGTCAAAGTCGTGGACGAGCCACGCGCCAGCTTCGCTGGCAGTGGCCCGTTCAGGTCTCCACCCGGCAGCGAAGGGTAGCAACGGGTGACGCTGTCGTGTATCGGCGTTCACCCACGAGCAACCGCGCATGAGACCGGATCAATCAGAGATCAATGTGATGCCCGCCTCACACGAAAGTCGTGACCCGAGCCCGTACACGTTCCACAACATCGATCCCGCAATTGCCCATCTCGAGCAGGCGCTGGGTGCGCAAGGAGCCGAATCTCTTTTCTCCAGAACTTATTGGCGGCGGCGAGTGCTTCAGGCACTGGCAACGACGGGGCTTCTGCCAAGCCAGCAACAAAGGCTGCAAAAACTGCTGGACGCCATCGACGCTTCCCACTCGAACCGTGCAGCGATTTCGTCCTCTCCTCCGTCCGACGAGCGACATCGCTCGGAGGCACATCAATTGCAACTACGCAAAGAAGATCCACCGGAAAGCCCCTCATGAAACCTCATTTTCTGAGCGCGTTCTTTCCCTTCGCACCGAGCAACGGCAAGTCGCGGATCCGCACGCCGGTCGCGTCGTCGATCGCATTCGCGAGCGCCGCGGCGGCTGGACCTTGCGCCGCTTCTCCAACACCGAGGAAGGGCAGGCCAGGCCGGTCGATCAACAGCACGTCCACGCGTTTCGGAACGGATGAGAAGCGCATGATCGGGTAAGTGCTCCAGTCGAAGCTCGTGATGCGTTGCCGGTCGAACTGCGTTTCCTCATAGAGCGTCCAGCTGGCGGTTTGCAGAATCCCGCCCTCGATCTGATTGCGCACGCCGTCCGGATTCACGATCTGCCCGCAATCGACGGCCGCAACGACGCGCTCGATGCTCAGCACGCCGGTATCGCGCAGGATCGTTACCTCTATCGCTACGGCAAGGTAGGCCATCAGGTTTTTGTATTGAGCAAACGCAAAACCGGTACCGTGCGAGCGCGGGCTCGATCCGCCCGTGCGCGCGTTGCGGGCGCGCCAGCCGAATTGATCGACCACGGCGCGAATGACGGCATGGGCGCGTGGATCGTCGAGATGCTTGAGGCGAAACGCAACGGGATCGGCGTGAGCGGCTGCGGCGAGCTCGTCGATGAAGCTTTCGATCGCGAACACGTTCATGTGCGCTCCCAGCGAGCGCATTGCGGAGACCCGTATCGGCATCGCGGGCACGAAATGATGCTGCACGTGCAGGCTGGGCACGCGGTAAAGCGGAACGCTGTTGCGATCGCCTCCGCCTTCCGGCATCGGAATCGGCTTCGGCGGCGCGGGCGTGAACGGTTGCGCAAGCAGTTGTGCGGCGAGCAGGCGGCCCGCATTCTCGATACGGTTGTTATGGGTGTTGCTCCATAGCTCGTAACGCCAGTCGGTCATCGCGCCGCTCGCATCGAGCGTGGCGCTCGCCTCGACTGTCATTGCCGGGCCGAACGGCTCCCACAGGTGTTCCTGTTCGCGCATCAATTGCACGCGCACCGGGCGGCCGGGCAGCTCGCGAGCAATCAGAGCGGCGTCGGCGGCGACGTCGTCCGCGCCGTTGTGTCCGTAGCAGCCCGAGCCTTCCACATGCACGCAATGCACCTTATCGGGTGGCATGGCGAGCATTTCGGCGATGCCCGCACGCAGCGGATAGACGCCTTGCGTGTGCGTCCACACGGTCATCACACCGTTGTCGAGTTGCGCGACGGCGCACGATGGCCCAATCGAGCCATGCGTCAGATACGGCCTCGAATAGCGCGCCCGCAGTGTCGCCGCGGGCGCAGCCGCGCCAGTCGGTGCGTTCTGATCGGCCACCGTGATTTCCTGCGCTGGCAGCGTCATCAGCAGCGCGTGAATGTTCGCCGGATCGGGCAGCGGCGGCCCGGCCTGCCATTGCGCGGCGAGCGCAAGCTCACGCATCGCGAGAATCGCGCGCCATTCGTCGTCGGCGACGACTGCGAGGTAGTTGCCGTTGCGCACGACCTTGATGACACCGGGCAGCGCCTCGACGCGCACGCTATCGAGTGCAAAGAGGCTCGCGCCATAGGACGGCGGCCGGACGACGCGCGCATGCAGCATGCCGTGAGGCCGCAGATCCTGGACATAGCTCGCGCCGCCCGTCACCTTGCCGGGGATATCCACGCGCGGCAGCGCCTGGCCGATCACCGCGTATGACGCTGGCGGCTTTCTCGGCGCGTCGGCTTGTGCGTTCTGATGGAGATCCGCGTAACGCACGGCTTCGCCATAGGTCACGCGTCTGCCGTCGGCGGCAATGATGGCGCCGTCCCGCGTAGTGAGGACCGCGGCGTCGACGCCGAGCTGCGAGGCCGCGCTCGCGACGAGCAGCGCGCGCACCTGGGCTGCGGCGTTGAGGATCGCGGTACCGCTGTCCGCCATCGTGTGGCTGCCTGCGGTGTAGCCTTCATTCGGCGTTGCGGCGGTGTCGGCGGTGATCAGTTCGATGGCATGAGGCGCGAGGTCCAGTTCCTCCGCGGCGACCTGCAGCAGCGCGGTGCGAACGCCTGTGCCGAGTTCCACTTTGCCCGTGAATACGCTCACGTGGCTGTCGGGGGCGACCTTGATCCACGCATCGAGTAACGGCGTGCTCTTGAGACTGCCCGGCAACTTCGGCTCGCTCCCGGTGAAGGTGCCCGCTTCCGTGGTGGTTTGCGCAAGCGCGGCCATGCGCGGCATGATCGCGAAGCTCACGATGAGCGAGCCGCCGACGAGGAAGCGGCGCCGCGCGGGGTCGCCCGGGCCGTTGTCGTGAGCGATGGTCGATGGGCGGCCCCGGCTCATGACTGTGCTCCTCCGTCTGGACGCGGCGAGCCCGTCGCGACTTGCCGGATCGCCTCGAGAATACGCATGTGCGTGCCGCAGCGGCACAGGTTCGGCTGCATATGGCGGCGGATCTGTTCGTCGGTCGGGTGCGGGGTTCGCTCTAGCAGCGTCTGCGCGCGCATGATCATGCCGGCGATGCAATAGCCGCATTGCGCGGCTTGTGCGTCGATGAAGGCTTGCTGAAGCGGCCCCGGATGTTCCGCGCTGCCCAGTCCCTCGACGGTTCGCACGGGCCGGTCGCCGACGGCCACGACCGGCATGAGGCAGGAGAACACCGGCTCGCCGCCCACGCTGACGGTGCAAGCGCCGCATTGACCGAGACCGCAGCCGAACTTTGCGCCGTCTAGCTGCAACTGGTTGCGCAGCACATAGAGCAGTGGCGTGGACGGGTCGGCATCGACCGTTTGAATGACACCGTTGACGTTGAGCGTGATCATCGTGGCGGCCCGTCCTTGCGAAAATGCGCGACCGCGTCGGCGTCGAGCGCGGGCCACGCGCCGCGTGCGGTGAAGCGGGCGCGCGTGTAGTTGGCGAGCTCCGCGATCTGCGCGTCCGTGAAGGTGCCGGCGAATGCTGGCATGAAGGGCGCGGCGTCGCTTTCGTGCCAGTCGATTCCATCGAGGATGATGCGAACCGTATTGCGCGGACTGTCGGCGTTGACGGCCGTGGAGAGGGACAGCGGCGCTCCGGTGCTCCCGCTCGACATCGGCGCGCCTTCGGCGTGGCACGATGCGCAGGCTGCGGCGAAGAGATTCGCGCCGTTGCCGGAGACGTTGGCGACGGGCACGCGCGCAGCGGAAGCGGCTGGCGAAGCGACGGCGTGCCCGGCCACGTCTTGTGATCCGGGTGCCAGCGCCAGCAGATACGCGGCGATCGCCTCTACGTCCGAAGCGGATGCGTCGGCGAGCATGCGCGTGACGGGGCGCATTGGACCTGCCGCCGCGCCATGTGCGCTGGCGAGGCCGGTGCGCAGATAGCTGACGAGTTGTGCCTGCGTCCAGGGAGTCGGCCGCGACGCGAGATCCGTGAGCGCGGGAGCATCCCATCCTTCGATCGTGCCGCCTTCCAGCGCGTGGTCGCGGCGCTCTGCGCCGAGGTGGTCGAGCGGCGTGTGGCACGCACCGCAATGACCGAGGCTTTCGACCAGATAACGCCCGCGTGCGATGTCCGGCGCTTCGGAGGAGGACGGCGCTGCTTCGCTGCCGGTACGCAGATAGAGAAGATTCCACACGGCGATGATGGGCCTGAATCCTAGCGGGAAGATCAGATCGTTGTGTGGCGCACGGGCGTTGACGGGATCGCGGCTCATCAGCCAGGCATAGAGCGACGCCATGTCGGCATCGCTCATGTGCGTGAAGTGGGGATACGGAAACGCGGGATAGAGCAGATGGCCGTCGCGGGACACGCCGAGTCGCATCGCGCGGGCGAATTCGTCGAGCGACCAGCGGCCGATGCCGGTTTCGTCGTCCGGGGTGATGTTGGTGGAATACACGACGCCGAAGGGCGTTTGCAGCGGCAGTCCGCCCGCGAGGGGCTCGCCGCCGGTCGCGGTGTGGCACGTGACGCAATCGCCAACCGCCGCGAGCTTCGCGCCGCGCGTCACGGCCGCGGTGTCGGTGCCGGTGCCGGTGGCGAAGGTCCCGTTCACGGGACTTGACGTGGGCTCTCCTGCATGCGCAACGCATCTGCCGTATGCGGCTCCGAGAGCAATCAGAACAGCGGCCACGCCCGCCATTGCCACCCGCTTGCCTTTCATCGAGCCTCCATCACCGAACTGCCCGCTCATCGTCGTTTTGGGCAGACGCCGCGGCGGCTCTGATTTCCGCAAGCGGCGTTCCTGAACCAGCCAACGGTTGAAACGCGCCGCTTCCACTTTGTAAGCATTCTGGCCGGGCATCGGCATATACACGTTCCATCGGTCGGAATGGATCTACCCACCGACTGATTTACTGGTGCATCACGGCTATTTGCCAGAGTTCATCGACCATATCGATGGTAATCCCAGAAACAAACATATAGAGAAGACCGCACAGTGAGTCGCGAACCAGTTCGTGATGGGCGAAAGACAGTCAATCCAGGCTTGAATTTGGCGGATTAATAAGTGAGTGTAAGGAAACAATCAAATCTGTGAGGTTGGAGTCGAGAACAAACCACCCGAGAAGAACAATCATGAAATGCCGAGGAATGTCCATGAACAGAAAACAATCGCTCTGCGTGGCGTTTGCTACCACGCTGATCCTCAGTGCTTGCGGGGGCGGCGGCAATTCGTCGGCCACCACTCCAACTGCTACAGCTCCAACTCCAACAACTCCGACTCCAACGACTCCAACCCCAACTCCGACTGCTACAACTCCTACTCCAACCGCTACGAGCGGCCACTATGGTGCATATTCCCAGTTGGTCTCTGGCAAATATCAAGTCTTTGTCGTGGATACAAGCACTAATGTTACGACCCAAATCACGCGCGTCGGGAATAACACGTCGCCAAATTTCAGTGCGGATGGCACCAAGGTTCTCTATACGACAGACAGAAACGGCACATCGGAACAATACTTCGCGCCCGTGACTGGCGGAACGGAGTATCCGGCCGTATCGTCGTCGAACCTGTTTGCTGTGGGGGACAGCCTCACCGTTGGCGTCGGCTCGTCCGGCGGCGGCTATCCAGAGCAACTGTCCGCTCTGCTCAATAACCGAACTTATATTAACGCCGGAGTCGGCGGCCAGACCTCAACGCAGATCGCCACCCGGATTGGAGCCGAGTCGACAGCGATGACGCTCGATAACAGTGCGGTTCCGTCGAGCGGGCCTGTAAATGCCTCTAACTTATCGACCAGCCTGCTTTCGACACCAGCAGACGATGTGACCCGAAGCGTGTTGGGAACAATTTGCTCCGTTCATGGTGTGCTTGCGCGCACGGCCGTTGGCGGACCTCCTTCTACAAGTGAAACGTACACATTCACCCGCGATACCTCCGGGCAGGCGGTCGCCTGTTCACCGGGGTCCAGCTTCGTCGCCGACGCGCAGGGATATGACACGTGGACCGCGCTCATTTGGGTCGGTCGAAACAATTACTGGGACCCGACGACAGTTATCGCGGACGTCAAATCGATCGTGCAGTGGCTCAAGCCAATTAATGCGCACTTCGTGGTGCTTTCAGTCACCAAGGCCGACCTTCCCGTGGAATATCCCGGTGCCGCGGGCGCGCAGACAATCGACGATCTGAACGCGACCTTGAAAGCGACGTATCCGGACAATTTCATCGATATCGAGACGCCACTGGTCAATGCATACAATCCGAGCCTTCCTCAGGACGTCATCGATCACACCAACAATATCCCGCCAACTTCCCTGCGTTTTGACATTGTGCATCTTAACGACGCGGGATACGCGATAGTCGCTCAGCAGGTCAAATCATTCCTTACGTCAAAGAACTGGTAGTGCGCACGGAAAGCTGCGAATGTGCATGCTACCGGCACTATGCAAATTGATTTATCTGGCTGGACTATGGGACTAGCTTCCCTACGTATTTAAGGGCTGCGCAGGGACGCGCGGATATGCTTGAGATCGACGGAAAGGAAACGGGTGCCGAACAAAGAATTGAATCGGTGAGTTTTGAATCAATAACAAAACCGCGAGAAGAACGATTATGAAAATCCTGCACAGCACAGCACAGCACAGCACAGCACAGCACAGCACAGCACAGCACAGCACAGCACAGCACAGCACAGCACAGCACAGCACAGCACGCGCGCAATCGAACTTGACTTCGTACGCGGCATTGCAATCATCGCGGTGATGGGTTTTCATTTCCACTGGGTCGACACCGGCTATTGGCTCATCTCGATGATCCAATATCCATTGAACCACTTCGGCCGGGAAGGCGTGAATCTGTTCTTCACGCTAAGCGGATTCCTCGTCGGGGGGCTGCTATTGCGTCAATATGCGGAGACCGGGAACGTCGATGCGCGGCGCTTCATCGTGCGGCGTATCTTCAAGATCTGGCCTGCGTCCTACGCGCTAATCCTCTTTCACGTGCTGGCTGGCCGCCACCCGATCAACACGTTTCTGTGGCAGAACCTCACGCATCTACAGAACTACTTCGGCACATCGATCGCTCAGACCTGGAGCCTTGCGGTCGAAGAGCATTTTTATCTGTTCCTCCCCGTGCTGCTGTTGCTGCTGGCGAGATTTCGTGCCCGCGCGAACACGATTCTCTGGGTGGTCGGCGCAATCTGCGCTGCCGTGCTTGTCGCGCGTAGCGAGGTCGTCATTCACGGTGATTTGATGGCGGCTTTCTTTTATACGCAGTACCGCATGGACAGCCTTCTCTACGGCGTGATTCTCGCCGTCTTCTACTACATGAAGCCTGATGCCTACAAGCGCTTTGCCCAGCAGCAAGGCGTGCTGGTCGCGCTCGTGCTGGCGCTCGTCGCGTGGCTTGTGCTGGGCACACAGCACGTCGCGCTTGATGAAAGCATCGGCTACACGATTCAGGGGATCGGCTATGTCGCGCTGATCGTTCTCGTGTTGGAGTACTCTGCGACGATTCGCGACTCGCTCGTGTTTCGAGTAATCGCCTGGATTGGCGTGTACTCGTATGGCATCTACTTGTGGCATTCGCTCGCGCTCGCGCCGGGTGAGATCCTGATGCGCAAGACAGCGGCGCTCGGCGTTTCTCCACTCATTGCGTGGGCGTTGGTGGTGGCCGCGCAGTTTGCGATTGCCATCGGACTCGGATTCGTGACCTCCCGAGCGATCGAATTTCCGTTCCTTCGCCTGCGCGACGCGCTGTTCCCGGTGCGACCGATGGTGATGGAGGCGCCCACGGTGGTCGTCAAAGGCGATGCCGCGACCGAAGGCGAAGTGTCAGCCATCGGGCCAATCGGTGGCGTGGGCGGACAGACGTAGCGATTGACCGGGATCGCGTCGGCCGGGCTCCGTTTTTTGGGGTTAAGCGCTCGCGATCAGGATGCCTGCAATATCAATCCTGATCACGGGCGCTCGTGCGTCGTCCCGTCACACCGCCGAACCTTCAGCGTTCAGCTTCGACACCGCACCCGTCGTCTCGTCGTAGCGATAACCGTGCATTTCGAGGTGAGCGTTGATCGTTTTCATTTTCTCGGCCGCCTGAGTTAGTTGCTGCTTCAGGCCGTTCGCGTAGTCAGCCCATTTCCTGACCGTCTCCCGCGCTTCGGCGATCGCGGCTGCATGCGCTTGCGCGTCGCGCGCAATCTGCGCCTTCAACGCTTCGAGTTCCTGCGAGTCGACCCCTGCCGGTGCCGCCGACTCTACGGCGCTCGCCGCCGCGCCTTCGGCACGCTGCTGCGCATCGGACAAGCTGGCTGACAGCGTCGCGATCTGCGTCTGGGCATTCTGCAATTCACCAGCGGCGGCATCCCGCTCTGCCTGTGCACCCGCGATCTCTTCCCGGCGGGCCGCGTGCGCTTCCTGCTCGGCCTGCAACTCGGCACGGATTGCTTCCAGCTCGCTTTCAAGACGAGCGACCGCTTCCGCATGCGCAGCCTCCAGCGCCGCGCGCTCCGCTTCGCGGTCAGGCGTTTCGACGTCTGACTCAGCCGACTCGCTCGCCAGTTCCTCCTCGCCCGCAGCGTCGGTTGCCTGCCGCGAGGCCGCTTCGCGCCCGGCGGCCAGTTCCGCGCGCTCCAGCTCCGCTTCAAGGAGCGAAACGCGCTCAGCCAGTTCCTGCGCGCGCTTCTCCGCTTCGTCGGTTCGTTGCACCGCGAGCGCGATGTCCTCTTCGAGGCCCGCCATTGCGTCGACCTTCTCGTCGTAGGCGCTCGTCATCTGGTCCAGCTGGACCTGTAGCGCATCGAGCTCCTGCACGGTGGTTTGCAGTTCCGCGAGCGCATCGTCGCGCTCGTTGCTGGCATCCTCGACACGTTGGCGCATCGCGGCGAGGCGTCGCGCCACGGCACGTTCTGCTTCGTCCTGCGCCGACGTCCACAGCCGGTCGAGCGCATCGCGCATGGTGTCCGTCACCGTGTCGGGCAAAGCGGGACGTTCGACGACCTGCGGCACCCGTGGGGCGCGCGTTTCGCGCCACTTACGCAAAGCGGCGGCCACCGCGACCACCGAACCAGTGTGGACTTCGGACCAGATGGCGACGGGAGACACCTTCTGGCCCTCGTCAGCCATCCGGTTGGCGATTTCGGCGACGAGTTCGTCCGTGATCGTAATGTTGCTTGACATGTCTGCCTCGACAAAGTGCACGTAGTGACGAATACCGTTTCGTCATTCGGGAGGCAGCCGCGCTATCGGACTCGCCTCGCATCGCCATGAATTGTCGGGTACCTCCCCGGCGGTCAATCGGTCGAAAAGCCGACGTTCCGGCGGGGTATTCATGGGATTGCGCCGCGAGCGGGCGACTTCCGGAGAGGTAGCAACGATACCAGGATGATGGGTTGACTGCCTGATGGCGCGGCAGCCCGTTACGATACCTGGCAGATCGTGAACCGACATTGGCCACCCAGGAGAGTCTCGAAGATGAATCGCAAGCTCGACGCACCATCGGCCGAACCCGTCCCGCCGCAGGCGCAGGCACCCGCGGCTGCCAGCGCCGTCTCGCCAACTGACGACGAAGCCGCCGCGCACTGGCAGCGCAATCTTTGCGTGTGCGTGTTCGGCTCGTTCACGACCATCGTCGCGATGACGCTGCTGCTTCCCTTCCTGCCGCTCTACGTCGAACAGCTTGGCGTGACCGACCATGCGGCGATCGTGCAGTGGTCGGGCGCCGCGTTCGGCGCGACTTTTTTCAGCGCGGCGCTTGTCGCGCCGCTGTGGGGCAAGCTCGCGGACCTCTACGGCCGCAAGCTGATGCTGATCCGTTCGAGCCTCGGCATGGCGGTCGCGATGTCGCTGATCGGCATGGCGCACTCGGCGTGGCAACTGGTCGCGTTGCGGCTGCTCGCGGGGCTGCTCGGCGGATACGCGTCGGGCTCGATGATCCTCGTCGCGACGCAGACGCCGAAGGCGCGTTCGGGCTGGGCGCTCGGCGTTCTGTCGGCGGGAATCATGGCCGGCAATCTGGTCGGCCCGCTGCTGGGCGGCTTCCTGCCGCCGCTGATCGGCATTCGCGCGACCTTCTGGGCCTCGGGCGCGGCGATCTTCGTCGCCTTTCTCGCCACGGCGTTCCTGATCCGCGAAGCACCGGTCGCCAGGCGCGCGGGCAACGCGCGCAAGCAGGGCGCGTGGGCGTCGGTCGACGACAAGGGGCCGGCCATCGCGATGCTTGCCACTGGTCTTCTGCTGATGGTCGCGAACATGTCGATCGAGCCGATCATCACCGTCTACGTCGCCCAGCTCACGCAGCCTCAAAGCGTGACGATGGTGGCGGGCTTCGTCATGTCGGGCGCGGCGCTCGGCAGCGTGATCTCTTCGTCGCGGCTGGGCAGGCTCGCCGATCGCGTCGGGCATTGGAACGTGGTCATCGGCTGCCTCGCCGTATCGGCGGCGCTGCTCGTTCCGCAGGCGTTCGTCACCGCTAGCTGGCAACTGGTCGTGCTGCGTTTCCTGATGGGAATGGCACTTGGCGGCCTGTTGCCGTGCATCGCGAGCGTGATCCGCCACCATGTGCCGGCGAGCGTGACGGGAGCGATTCTTGGGTACTCGGTGTCGTCGCAGTACGCGGGACAGGTGGCCGGGCCGCTGTTAGGCGGTTTCGTCGGCGGACACGTCGGCATGCGCGCGGTGTTTCTCGGCACCAGCGTGCTGATGGCGCTCGGCGCGCTCGCGAACTGGCGCTTGAAGTCGGGCAGGGTTCGCTTCCATCGCGCGCGGCTCGATACCAAATAGATCCATTGCAGATACAAAGTGCTTGCAGTTCGCTCGAAATGCCTAAGGTGCTTTGCCGCTTCACCGGATCTTCGCAAACGGAGACCTCGCGCCGCACGCGCGAATCACTAGTTGCACGACCTGTTCCGTGGCCGCATCGAAGGCCTTTCGCGACAGCGCGCGTTTGCCGCTGAGCGCACGTATCTGCACATCGAAATCCGCATAGTGCTGCGTCATGGCCCAGATCATGTACATCAGCGTTCGCGCATCCACGTTCGCGAGCAGGCCCCGCGCGACCCAGTCGTCGATGACGCTCACCCGCGTGTCGAGCCACGGCTTCACGCGATTCGCGAGGATGTCCTGCATGTGCTCCGCGCCGTGAATGATTTCGTTTGCCCATACCTTCGATCCGAGCGGCCGCCGCCGCGACAAGTCCATCTTCGCGCGCACATAGCCGCCGATCGCTTCGACAGGATCGTCGCTGTCTTCGAACGTATTCGCGGCCCGATGCCAGTCTTCGAACAGGTTTTCGAGCACGCGGCGATAGAGTGCGAGCTTCGTCGGGAAGTAGTAGTGGACGTTGGCCTTCGGTAAGCCCGCGCGATCGGCGATCATCGCGGTGCTCGCGCCTTCGAAGCCGCGCTCCGCGAACACGGCCTCCGCGCACGCCAGCAGATGGGCCTCGTTGCTCTCGCGAATGTGTGCCTTGCGACGCCGCAAAGGTGGGGCCGCTTCGTCCTGATCGGTTTCGCTCAACATTGTGTCGTCGTGTTTCATCGTGGGCCTCGGTGCCGCGTCGCGCTTTATTCTAGTCGCTCGCCTGCGCGTCGAACATGGCCGTACGCGCCGCATTGTCATGCAGCGAAAACACATGCTGCATCGCAATGGCATGCTTCTCGCTCTCACGGAGAACTGTCTCGGCGCGCACAAAAGGCATTGCCTTGCTGATTTTATTCGGCTACAACCTGTCCAATCGGACAGGATTCGAAGCACGCATCACGGCCAGGGTTTACCAACGCATCGATCAGACGTTGCGGGCATTTGCGCTATGCACGCCTCGTGTGCATCGATGCCCAAAAGTGAATCCTTTTGCGCCGCCGGTGCACCAGTTTCACTTCGTCGCGAGGCCATCCACGGTGGCCCGCATTTGGACTGCAAGGCGTGTTGATCCAGAGGAGCAAGACGAATGAATGCGGTATCCGAAGCGTCGAAACAGGGACTCGATACGTCGATCACGGTCAACGGCAAACGGCTGTGGGAAAGCCTCATGACGATGGCGAAGATCGGTGCGACGAAGAAAGGCGGCGTCTGCCGTCTCGCACTCACCGATCTCGACAAGGAAGGGCGCGACCTCATCGTCAGTTGGGCGAAGGAAGCGGGCTGCACGGTGAGCGTCGATCAGATGGGCAATGTGTTCATGCGGCGCGCGGGCGCGAACCCGAATGCCTTGCCAGTGCTGACGGGCTCGCATGCGGACTCGCAACCCACCGGCGGGCGCTTCGACGGCATCTACGGCGTGCTCGGCGGACTGGAAGTGATTCGCAGCCTCAACGATCGCAACATCGAAACCGAGCATCCGATCGAAGTCGTGATCTGGACCAACGAAGAAGGCTCGCGCTTTGCGCCCGCGATGGTGGCATCGGGCGTGTTCGCGGGCGTGTTCACGCTCGACTATGGCCTCTCGCGCAAGGACATCGACGGCAAGACGATCGGCGCCGAGCTCGAACGTATCGGCTATGCGGGCGACGTGCCGTGTGGCGGCCATCCGCTGCACGCGGCCTTCGAATTGCATATCGAGCAGGGTCCGATACTCGAAGCCGAGCAGAAGACGATCGGTGTGGTCACCGATGCCCAAGGACAGCGCTGGTACGAAATCACGCTGACGGGCCAGGAAGCGCATGCGGGCCCGACGCCGATGCCGCGCCGCAAGGACGCATTGCTCGGCGCGGCGCGCGTCGTCGACCTCGTCAACCGTATCGGGCTCGCGCACGCGCCGCTCGCGTGCGCGACGGTCGGCATGATGCAGGTGCATCCGAACTCGCGCAACGTGATTCCGGGCCGGGTTTTCTTCACGGTCGATTTCCGTCATCCGGACGATGCCGTGCTCGCCAGAATGGACGCCGAATTGCGCGACGGGGTCGCGAAGATTGCAGGCGGCATCGGCCTCGAAACAGCGCTCGAACAGATCTTTTACTACGAGCCCGTCAAGTTCGACGCGGCGTGTGTGAAGTCCGTGCGGGCCGCTGCGGAACGCTTCGGTTATGCCCATCGCGACATGGTGTCGGGCGCGGGTCATGACGCGTGCTATCTCGCGCAGGTCGCGCCGACATCGATGGTGTTCGTGCCCTGCGTGGATGGGATCAGTCACAACGAAGTCGAAGACGCGACGCCCGAATGGATCGAGGCTGGCGCGAACGTATTGCTGCACGCCATGCTGGAGCGCGCTTGCGAGAGTGACTCGTAAGCGCTCGATGATGCTGTAGCGCTTCAACGTTTCACCCGCGAAACACGCCGTCCGGCTTCGTTCGCGCGAAGCCGCAGGCACGGCTACGTCCGCACTTTGACGAAGGAACGTGTATGGCCATCAAGCAAACCGGCGACATTGCAGCGCACCGTCTGTCGTCCGAACAGCTTTCGTGCGAATTTGCCGATATTGCGCCGCTGCTCGACCCGACGGCCGCCGCCGCGGCCGCGAGCCGCTGTCACTACTGCTACGACGCGCCGTGTGTGCAGGCCTGCCCGACGCGGATCGACATTCCGGGCTTCATACGCAAGATCGGCAACGGCAATCTGAAGGGCGCCGCCACCGATATTCTTTCCGCGAATCCATTGGGCGGGATGTGCGCGCGCGTGTGCCCCACGGAGATTCTTTGCGAAGGCGCCTGCGTGCGCAATCATCAGGACGCGCAGCCCGTGGCGATCGGCGCGTTGCAACGTCATGCAACGGATTGGGCGATGTCGCGCGATGCCGTGCAATTCAAACGCGCGACGGCCAGCGGACGTCACGTGGCCGTCGTCGGCGCGGGGCCGGCGGGACTTGCGTGCGCGCATCGTCTTGCGGTGGCCGGTCATCGCGTGACGATCTACGACGCCCGCGAGAAAGGCGGCGGCCTCAATGAATACGGCATCGCCGCCTACAAGAGCGTCGATGACTTCGCGCAACGGGAAGTGCAATGGCTGTTGTCGGTAGGCGGAATCGAGTTGAGGACGGGCGTTGCATTGGGCCGCGATACCACGCTCGATACGTTGCGGCGGCAACACGACGCCGTCTTTCTTGCGGTTGGACTCGCGGGTGTGCGTGCTTTGGAGCTCGAAGGCGAGTCGTTGGATGGCGTGATGAACGCTGTCGATTTCATCGAACAGGTGCGCCAGGCGAAAGACCTGTCGACAGTGCCGGTCGGGCGGCGCGTGATCGTGATCGGCGGCGGTAATACGGCTGTCGATGCAGCCGTGCAAAGCCGCAAGCTCGGCGCGACGAGCGTGACGATGGTGTATCGGCGCGGCGTCGAATCGATGAGCGCAACATGGGCCGAGCGCGAATTCGCGCAGAAGCAGGGCGTGACGCTCATCACGCATGCGAAGCCGCTGCGATTGATCGGCAGCGACGGGGCAGTGAGCGGCGTCGAATTCGAACGCGCTGCGAATGACGGCGCCACGGAGCGCTTCACAGTGGAAGCCGACATGGTGCTCAAGGCAATCGGCCAGACGCTCGTACCCGTCGGGCTCGATCATGAGCTGTTGACGCTCGATCGAAGCCGCATCGCGGTCGATGCGCACATGCGTACGTCGTTGGACAAGGTTTGGGCGGGCGGCGATTGCGCGGCATCGGGCGGCGTCGATCTGACCGTGCAGGCGGTGCAGGACGGCAAGCTCGCGGCGGCGTCGATCGATGCGGCTTTCGCGCTCGCCGCCGTCAAGGCAGCCTGAAACCAAAGCGCACGCCGACGCACGCAACGTCACACGAACACCGAATCCCCACGGAGCCGAACATGGCCGATCTCCGCTGCACGATTGCCGGCATCACTTCGCCGAACCCCTTCTGGCTCGCCTCCGCGCCGCCGACCGACAAAGCGTACAACGTGAACCGCGCATTCGAAGCGGGCTGGGGCGGGGTCGTGTGGAAGACGCTCGGGCTCGATCCGCATGTGGTCAACGTCAGTTCGCGTTACGGCGCGGTGCAATGGAACGGCCAGCGCATCGCGGGCCTGAACAACATCGAACTGATCACCGACCGGCCGCTCGACGTCAACCTGCGCGAAATCAGGGAAGTGAAGCGCGACTGGCCCGACCGTGCGTTGATCGTCTCGCTGATGGTGCCTTGCAATGAGCGCGACTGGAAATGGATTCTGCCGCTCGTCGAGGACACGGGCGCCGATGCGGTCGAGCTGAACTTCGGTTGTCCGCATGGGATGAGCGAGCGCGGCATGGGTTCGGCGGTCGGGCAGGTGCCGGAGTATGTCGAGATGGTCACGCGCTGGGTGAAGGAAGGCACGAAGCTGCCGTGCCTCGTGAAGCTCACCCCGAACATCAGCGACATCCGCTTGGGCTCGCGGGCTGCCTACAAGGGCGGCGCGGACGGCGTGTCGCTGATCAATACGATCAACTCGATCGTCGCGGTTGATCTGGACCAAATGGCGCCGATGCCGAGCGTCGATGGCAAGGGCACGCACGGCGGCTACTGCGGTCCCGCCGTGAAGCCGATTGCGCTGAACATGGTCGCTGAAATCGCGCGCGATCCGCAAACGCCGGGTCTGCCGATTTCGGGCATCGGCGGCATTTCGTCGTGGCGCGATGCGGCCGAGTTCATGGTGCTGGGCGCGGGCAGCGTGCAGGTGTGCACGGCGGCGATGCACTACGGCTTTCGCATCGTGTCCGATCTCGCGGACGGCCTGTCGAACTGGATGGACGAAAAGGGCTACGCGACGCTCGACGAGATTCGCGGCCGCGCCGTGCCGAACCTCACCGACTGGAAGTATCTGAATCTCAAGTACGACATCAAGGCGCGCATCGATCAGGACAGGTGCATTGAGTGCGGTCTCTGTCATATCGCCTGCGAAGACACCTCGCACCAGGCGATCACGCGCGAAAAGGACGGCAAGCGGCATTTCGAAGTGATCGATGCGCAATGCGTCGGGTGCAATCTTTGCATGCATGTGTGCCCGGTCGAGCAATGCATCACGATGGAGCGTGTCGATAGCGGCGAGTACGCGAACTGGACGACGCATCCGAACAATCCGGCGCGTGTCATTGCGCCGGCATCAGAAGCAAGCGACGCACAACAAGCGGTCAAAGCAGCCTGAAAAAGGCGGCACCCTCAGTCAACGAGCGTTCAAGGGAGATCCATCGATGAAGCAGACAGCGCAATCCGCCGACGCGTCGCATGCGGCCGTCGCGCACGGCAGCAGTCTCTATAACGACGACCTCGCGCCGACCGGCCCGGCGCAGCGCACATGGAAGTGGTATCACTTCGCGGCGCTGTGGGTCGGCATGGTGATGAACATCGCGTCGTACATGCTCGCGGCCGGCTTGACGGAGCAGGGCATGTCGCCTTGGCAGGCCGTGTTGACGGTGTTGCTCGGCAATCTGATCGTGCTGGTGCCGATGCTTCTGATCGGACACGCGGGCGCCAAGCACGGCATTCCGTACGCGGTGCTCGTACGCTCGTCGTTCGGCACCCAGGGCGCGAAGCTGCCCGCGCTGCTGCGCGCGATCGTCGCGTGCGGCTGGTATGGCATCCAGACGTGGCTCGGCGGCAGCGCGATCTTTACGCTTCTCAACATCCTGACCGGTAATGCGCTGCATGGCGCGGCACTGCCGTTGCTCGATATCTCGATCGGTCAGCTCGCGTGCTTTCTCGCGTTCTGGGCGTTGCAGATCTACTTCATCGTGAATGGCACCGATTCGATCCGCTGGCTCGAAAGCTGGTCGGCGCCGATCAAGGTCGTGATGTGCATTGCGCTCGTGTGGTGGGCGACCTCGAAAGCGGGCGGCGTCGGCTCGATGCTGTCAGGTCCGTCGCAGTTCGGGCCGGGCGGCAAGAAAGAAGGGCTTTTCTGGGTGACGTTCTGGCCAAGCCTGACCGCGATGGTCGGCTTCTGGGCGACGCTCGCGCTCAACATTCCTGATTTCACGCGCTTTGCGAAGACGCAGCGCGATCAGCTCGTCGGCCAGACGATCGGCTTGCCCGTGCCGATGGCGCTACTGTCGATGATTTCGGTCGTGGTGACCTCGGCCACCGTCGTGATCTACGGCAAGGCGATCTGGGATCCGATCGATCTGACGAGCCGCATGACGGGCATCGGCGTCGGCGTGGCGCTCATCATCCTCACGCTCGACACGATGGGTTGCAATCTCGCGGCGAACCTCGTCGGTCCCGCCTACGACTTTTCCAGTCTGTGGCCGAAGCGCGTTTCGTATCGCACGGGCGGCCTCGTGACGGCGAGCCTCGCGATCGTGATGATGCCGTGGAAGATTCTCGCGACGACACAGGGCTATATCTTCGTTTGGCTCGTCGGTTATTCGGCGCTGCTCGGACCGGTCGCGGGCATCCTGATGGTCGACTATTTCTTCATTCGCGGCACGCGGCTCAACCCGCGCGAACTGTTCGACGAAAACGGCGAATACAGCTATACGGGCGGCTGGAACATGGCCGCCGTCGTCGCGCTCGCGATCGGCGTGCTGCCCAATCTGCCGGGCTTTCTGCACACGGCGTTCCCGGCATCGTTCCCGAACGTGCCGGAATTCCTCAACACGCTCTACACGTACGCATGGTTCGTCGGACTGGCGCTCGCGTCGATCGTGTACGGCACATGGATGAAGCTGCGCCGCAGTCCGGGCGCGAGCATGGCGAACGCGTGAATGGCGTGATCCGACGAAGGAGGAGGCAAGCGATGACAACCCTGATTCGCGGCGGCACGGTGATCGATTCCGACCGCACGCACCGAGCCGACGTGTTGATCGCGGACCCGCAGGACGGCGGCACGATCCTGCAGATCGATCGCACGATCGATCCGCCCGAGGGCGCGAAGATCGTCGATGCGCACGACCAGTACGTGATGCCCGGCGGTATCGATCCGCACACGCATATGGAACTGCCGTTCATGGGCACGACGGCCAGCGACGATTTCTATACGGGCACGGCGGCAGGCCTGTCCGGCGGCACGACGAGCATCATCGACTTCGTGATTCCGAGCCCGAAGCAGCCGCTGATGGAGGCGTTCAAACAGTGGCGCGGCTGGGCGGAAAAGGCCTCGGCGGACTACGGCTTTCACGTGGCCGTGACGTGGTGGGACGACTCGGTGTATCGCGACATGGGCAAGCTCGTGCACGAGCACGGCGTATCGAGCTTCAAGCATTTCATGGCCTACAAGAACGCGATCATGGCCGATGACGAAGTGCTCGTGAACAGCTTCTCGCGTTCTCTCGAGCTCGGCGCGCTGCCGACCGTGCATGCGGAGAACGGCGAGCTCGTGTTCCAGTTGCAAAAGCAGCTATTGGCGAAGGGGTTCCGGGGACCGGAGGCGCATCCGCTGTCGCGTCCGCCCGAAGTGGAGGGCGAGGCGGCCAATCGTGCGATCCGCATCGCGCAGGTGCTCGGCGTGCCGGTGTACATCGTGCACGTCTCGGCCAAAGAGGCGGTCGAAGCGATCTCGCGCGCGCGCAACGAAGGGCAGCGCGTGTTCGGCGAAGTGCTGCCGGGGCATCTGGTGATCGACGAATCCGTGTATCGCGACCCAGACTGGACGCGGGCTGCCGCGCATGTGATGAGCCCGCCGTTTCGCACGAGCGAGCATCGCGAGGCGCTGTGGCGCGGCCTGCAAGCGGGCCAGCTGCATACGACGGCCACCGACCACTGCGTATTCTGCGCATCGCAGAAGGCGATGGGACGCGAGGACTTCACGAAGATTCCGAACGGCTGCGGCGGCGTCGAAGACCGGATGTCGGTGCTATGGCACGAAGGCGTCAATCGCGGACGCATCACGCCGAACGAGTTCGTGCGCATCACGTCGACGAATGCCGCGCAGATTTTCAATCTGTATCCGCGCAAAGGGGCCGTGCAGGTGGGAGCCGACGCGGATCTCGTCATCTGGGACCCGGCTGCGACGAAGACGATCTCGGTGAAGACGCATCATCAGAAGGTCGACTTCAACGTCTTTGAAGGGATGACGGTGCAGGGCGTCGCGATGCACACGTTCACGCGCGGCGCGCATGCGTGGGCGGACGGCGATCTGCGCGCGCAGCGTGGCGCGGGGCAGTACCTGAAACGGCCGCCGAACGCGGCCTACTACGATGCGGTGCGCGTCGCGAATAAATTGAAGGAGCCGCACCCCGTCGAACGTTGAGGTGCCGCGGTTCTTGTCTGCGGCTGTTGGTGGATGGTTTCGCGTCGCGGAGGTTCGCTCTCGCGGGGCGACCGCCTGCCTAGTCGTTCGCCATTCAGGCCAATGCCCGGCTAGCCGCCGCGGCGCGCTTGCGAAGCCAGCTCAGGCAGGCGAACAGCGCGATGGCGAACACCATCAGCAGCGTCGCCACCGCGAGAATCGAAGGGTTGATCGAATCGCGAATGCCGCTCCACATCTGACGCGGCACCGTGCGCTGATCCGGGCCGCCAATGAAAAGAATCACGATCACTTCATCGAACGAGGTGGCGAACGCGAATACGCTGCCCGTGGCGACGGCGGGCGTGATCAGCGGCAGCGTCACGCGCCGGAATGCGATCCACGGCGGCGCGCCAAGTCCCGACGCCGCGCGTAACAGCGATTGATCGAACGACAGCAGCGACGCGGTGACCGTGATCACCACGAAGGGCGTGCCGAGCGCCGCGTGCGCCAACACGACCCCGAGATACGAATTGACGAGTCCGAGCGGCGCGAACACCAGATAGAAGCCCGCCGCGACGACCACGATCGGCACGATCATCGGCGACACGATGATGGGCATGACGATCGAGCGGAACGGAAACTGCGCGCGGCTCAAGCCAAGTGCCGCGAGCGTGCCGAGGACGGTCGCGATCAGCGTGGCCGCCGCACCGATGCCGATACTGTTCGTGAACGCGCGCTGCCAGTCCGGCGAGCCGACTGCCTGCGCATACCAGCGCAGCGAGAACCCCTGCATCGGATACGAAAAAAACGAGCCGGAATTGAATGACAGCGGCACGATTGCAAGAATCGGCGCGACGAGGAAGAAGAAAATGATCGCGCAATGCACACGCAATCCCGCGCCCGCGATGCGTTCTGAAAGAAGCCGGGTGCGCCCGTCTTTCATGTGGATGCGCCTCCTGTTCACGAATGGGCAACGGTTCACTCAACCGAAGCGCAGGCGGTCGATGCCGACCAGCCGGTTGAAGATGAAATAGAACACCGCGGTAAACGCCACGAGATAGAGCGACAGCGCGCCCGCGAGTCCCCAGTTCAAGCGCTCGTTGGTCTGCGAGGCGATCAGCTGGCTGATCATTTCGTCGCCGGCGCCGCCGAGCAGCGCGGGCGTGATGTAATAGCCGAGGGCGAGCACGAACACCAGAAAGCAGCCCGCGCCGACGCCGGGCAGCGTCTGCGGAATATAGACGCGCACGAATGCGACCGCCGGATGGGCGCCGAGCGACTGCGCCGCGCGCATGTAAGACGGCGACACGCCTTTCATCACGGAGTAAATCGCGAGGATCATGTACGGCAACAGAATGTGCGTCATGCCGATCAGCACGCCGGTCCGATTGAAGATGAGCGGCACCGGACGGCTGACGAGCCCAAGGCTCATCAGCAAGCTGTTGATCACGCCGCCCGGTTGCAGCAGCACGTACCACGCGGTAGTGCGCACGAGCAGCGAGGTCCAGAACGGCACGATCACGAACAGCATCAGACGGTTGCTTTGCCGGTCCGGCAAGCTCGCCAGCAGATAGGCCACCGGATAGCCGAACAGCAGGCACAGCACCGTCACCGTCGCGCCGATCGCCACCGTGCGCAGGAACGCCGCGCGATAGACGGCGCTATCGGCGGGCACGGGTGCCACCGAGCCGTCCGGCGCGACCGTTGCGTCGACGGCGTTCAGCAGGTAGTCGGGTGTTGGCGACAGAGATGCCCGTTTCAGCAGCCGCCACGGCTCCGGGTCGTTCCACCGCGCGTCGAGATCGATCAGTGCGGGCTTCCATTGCGCAGGCGTTTGCGAGCGGCTCGCGCGCGCGGTTTTGAATAGCAGACTGCGAAACTCGGGCTGGTAGAAGTTCATGCGGTGCGCGATATTGCCGAGATTGCCGGACGCGGCAGCGTCCCTCAGATCGTGCGCGAGCGCGGCAAAGACGGGTTCGTCCGGTACGCCCGTGCCGCTCCAACTGGCGAGCGCCGCGGTGAGCTGCGGCATGCCGTGGCGAACTTCAGGATTCTGCACGCTGCGGGCGAGCAGACTGGCGATCGGTCCAACGAACGTGGCTAGCAGAAACACGAGAAGCGGCAGCGCGAGCAGCAGCGCGCGCAGCGCCGCCTTGCGGCGCACGGCCTGGAAGGCGGCGCGGTCCGCGGCGGGCGTGTCGCGGCCGAATGGGGCTGCGGATGGAAGCGGCGTGTTCATCGGCGCGCGGGGCTCCTCGTGACGCGTGGATCGGCGTTCGCCTTATTGCGCCAGCCAGTTCTGGAAACGCTTGTTGATCGCATCCGAATTGTCGGCCCAGAATTGCGCATCGATCTGCACCGGGCGCTTGAAGTTGGCCGGCGCGGTCGGCAGATCGTTCAGCCGTGCCTTGTCGATCAGCGCAATGGCGTTCTTGCGCGGCGGCGCATACGCAATGTATTTCGTCAGCTCGGCATAGGCCTGCGGCGTCGATGCGGACACGATGAACTTCGCCGCGGCGTCAGCGTGCTTCGCTCCGTTCACGACGGCCCACCACTCATAGTCGTACACCTGCGCGTCCCAGACCACCTTGAACGGTTTCTTGTCCTTGTGCACCGCGTCGTCGATCCGGCCGTTGTAGGCCTGCGTCATCACGACGGCGCCGTCGGCGAGCAACTGTGGCGCCTGCGCGCCTGCTTCCCACCAGACGATGCTCGGCTTGATCGTATCGAGCTTCTTGAACGCGCGATCGACGCCGGCAGGGGTGGCGAGCACTTTGTAGACATCCTTCGGCGCGACGCCGTCGGCGATCAGCGCCCACTCCATCGCCACCTTCGGCGACTTGCGCATGCCGCGCTTGCCCGGATATTTCTTCAGGTCGAAGAAGTCGTTGATCGTGGTCGGCGGCGTCGTGAGCTTCGTCGTGTCGTACGCATAGACGGTGGACCACACCATCGCGGCGACCGCGCAATCGCTGATCGCGCCGGGCAGGAAGTCGCTGGTGTTGCCGAGCGACTTCCTGTCGAACTTCATGAGCAGGCCTTCATCGCAGGCGGTGATGGCGTCGTTGGTTTCGAGGTCGATCAGGTCCCACGTCGGATTCTTCGCCTGTTCCATCGCCTGGAGCTTGGCAAGGCCGCCGTCATACGACTCGGTGGCGAACTGATTGCCCGTCCTTGCGGTGAACGGCACGAACCAGGCCTGTTTCGCGGCGTTTTCATAGGCGCCGCCGAACGTGACGACTGAAATCGTATCGGCCGCATGAGCCGTGGCCGCAGCGAGGACGCTGAGCGTGCAAGCAGCGAGGGCGGCCCGGAACACAGAACGGTTGCTTTTCATGTCTAGTTGACTCCTGCGATGAGTGGCGAAGCGGACGAAGAAGACGAGGAGGCGGAACGGCTGGCGTCATCGGGTGACGCGGCGGCGCGGGCTGCGGCGGTGGCCGGCAGCACCTTGCAGTCGTCGCGCCGCCACACGACGGCGGTCTGACGGCCCAGTACCGGCAGGTCCTGATGCTGCGTATTCGGTACCTTGACCACCACGGTTTCACCATGACCCAGCTTCAGGTGCACGCGGTGATGGTCGCCGCAGTAGACGAGTTCCTGCACGAGCCCGTGTACGACATTCATGTTCTGTTGTCCGGCCTGCACGACGCTTTCCGGCGTCGCGGCGATGTGCGCGCGTTCGGGGCGCAGCGCGAGCATCGCGGTATCGCCGTTGCCAAGTCCGCTGCCCGCGCGGCCGTGGACGATGCTGCCGTCGGCAAGCTGTAGCGCGGCCCAGTCGGCGTCGTTCGCCAGCACGCGGCCCATGAGGCCGTTGTTCTCGCCGACGAAGTTCGCGACGAAAGCATTCGCCGCGTTTTCGTAGAGTTCGGTCGGCGTGGCGGCTTGCTGGATGCGGCCATCGGAAAACACCGCGACGCGGTCCGACATCGTCAGCGCTTCGTTCTGGTCGTGCGTGACGTAGACGATCGTCAGCGACAGATCGCGGTGAAGACGCATGATTTCGTATTGCATCGTCTCGCGCAGGCGTTTGTCGAGCGCCCCGAGCGGCTCGTCCATCAGTACCACGCTCGGCTCGAACACCAGCGCGCGAGCTAGCGCGACCCGCTGCTGCTGGCCGCCCGACAGTTGCGCCGGGCGGCGACCCGCGAGATGCGCGAGTTCCACCATCTCCAGCGCGCGCAGCGTGCGCGCCTTCTGTTCGCCGCGGCTCACCTTGCGCACCGAGAGCGGAAACGCGACGTTCTCCGCGATCGTCATGTGCGGGAACAGCGCGTAGTTCTGAAACACCATGCCGATGTCGCGCCGATGCGGCGGCTTGTCGTCGAGGCGTTTGCCCGCGAGCCGGATTTCGCCACGGGTAGGCGACTCGAAGCCGGCGAGCATCATCAGCGTGGTGGTCTTGCCGGAGCCCGACGGCCCGAGCAGCGAAACGAACTCGCCGCGGGCGACGTCGAGGTCGAGCCCCTCGACCACGCTGTGCGTGCCGTCGTATGACTTGCTGACGCCCGAGAAAGAGATGAACGATTGATCAGGCATGGGAGTGTCGGCGAGGGAGCGGCTATCCGGGCGCGGCAGCGGCGTCATGCCGTGCCGATGCGTTGCGCGAGATAGCGCGCGAAATCGTAATTGGGCCGCTCGAGGGGGCTCAGGTGACCGGGTTTCGCGAGCGGTGCATGCACGCCCCGAAACACCGCCTCGACGCCGCGCCGGTCTTCGGCGTTCACTTCGTCGAGCAGCGCCTTGAGCGTGCCCATGTACTCGGCGGCCTTGGGATCGTCGATGAACTCCGGCGCGAGGCCGCCGCCGAAGCGGATATGCACGCGGCCGACGCCTTGCGGCTGCAGGATCAGATACCAGAAGTAGCCCGGTGTGAGCGTGACGAGGTGCGTCGGGTAGATTGCCAGCAGCGCGGTGGTGCGGCGCCAGTGTCCCGCGAGACGTGTGTTGGCGGGGTGCGCGTTGCCGATCGGCAGCGTCGCTTCCTTGGTGATCCAGTGATAGTTGAACGCGGGCCGCCCCGGCGGACACTCCATTTCCTCGAGCTTCGAATGCGGCCCTACCGTGGCGCGATGCAACATCGGCAGGTGATAGCTCTCCATGAAATTTTCCGCGAGGATCTTCCAGTTGGTGTCCCACACATGCTCTTCATGGAAGGTCTCGACATAGCCGGTCATTCCGTATGGCTCGATCAGCGAGGCGAGTTCGGCAAGCCGTGTCGATACCGACGGCGCCTCGTCGTTGAGCGTCACGTAGATCCAGCCTTGCCACGTCTCGCAGCGCACCGCGGGCAGTGCGTATCGTTCCTTGCAGAAGCCAGGCTGACGGTCCATCAGCGGTGCGCCGGCTAGCGTGCCGTCGAGCGCGTAATTCCACGCGTGATATGGGCAAACGATGCGGCGCACGTTGCCGCGTCCCTCGAGCAGCACCGACATGCGGTGCAGGCAGACGTTGGAGAACGCACGCAGGTTGCCGCTTGCCTCACGCAGCACGACGACTGGCTGGTCGCCGATGTGCGCAGCCAGATAGTCGCCCGTTTGCGCAAGCGCGCTCGCGCGGCCTACGCATAGCCATTCGTTGCTGAACACGTCGCGCTGTTCAAGCGCGAGAAACGCCTCCGACGTATAGACCCCGGGCGGCATGGCGCGAGCGTCTCCGAACGGGCGCTCGCAGTTGGCGCGTAGCGCCCGGACCAGTTCTGGGCCGGTTTCTGTCGAAAACGAAAGCGCTGCCATGTGGCCTCCGCGTCAGCCTCTGCATTGCGTTGAGTATCAATCTAACAATCCAAATTTCTAGTCAAAATACTGTTTTTCGATGCATTGCATAGACACAGGCAATGCAGTCCGGCTGCCGACTAGTCGATGTGCAAGCGCCGGATAAAGGTCTCGCAAAAGGCCGAGAACCGCTTCACGATTTCGCGCGGCTTCATCGAACTGGACATCGCGATGCCGAGCGTGGTCGCATTGACGTTCTCCTTGAAACGCTTAATCACGAAGTCTTCGCCGTCGACCGTGCGGCTCGACTTGAGCGGAAAGTTGAGGATGCTGTAGCCAAGACCGTTGGCCACCATGCCGCGCACCACTTCGGGTTGTGACGAGCGGAATGCCGCCACCGGACGGCCGCCGACCGCATCGAAAAGCGCCGAGAAGTACTCGCGGCTGTGGGGCAGATCCAGCATCACATAAGGTTCGGGCAACAGGTCCGCGAGCGAGATCCGGCGTGCGCGCGCAAGGCGGTGCGTACTGGGAAGAATAGCGTACGGTGGTAACGAAAGCAGCGGCTTGAACGTGATGCCGTCCGTGATGTCGAGGCTGTATGTCAGCGCGATGTCGAGGGAGCCATCGGCGAGGCCGCTTAGCAACGTGTCCTGATGCGCCTCGGTGGTGCGGAACGTGATCGACGTGTGATCCTTGACGAAACGGCTGATGATGGCCGGCATCAACGGTGGCGCGAGCGACACCATACAGCCGAGCGAAATCGAACCGGACATGCCGCCGTCGAGCTCTTTCGCGGTCAGTTGCAACTCCTCCGCGTTTTTAAGCAGATTGCGAGCGTGGCCCAACAGGTCCCGCCCCGGTTGCGTCAGCGACAGTCCGCTCGCATGATGGCGAATGAAAAGCTGGACTCCGAACGACTCTTCCAGATCCGCAAGGGCCGTGGAAATGGACGGCTGCGAGATGTGCAACCGTTTCGCCGCAGCGGTGAATGACAATGTTTCCGCAGTGACCACGAAGTAGCGCAGCTGTCGCAACGAATACCGTACCGGATGGCCTTCCATCTGCTTCTCCTCACGTCCGGACGACATGAATTCTCCCCCCGAAAAAAATCTCTGCATAGCTAAAAGCGATGCATGGCATTTTTTGAATGTATTTTTGTTTGCCGGGCGCCGAGCGTACATTCTGTCCGGGTCCAACCGTAATGAACCTCGTGCTGCTTTGAAAGGAGACGGCCATGACGGCTGAAACGATGTCGATCGACACGCTGGTCATAGGCGCGGGGCAGGCGGGCGTGGCGATGAGCGAACACCTCACCAAGGCGGGCGTCCAGCATCTCGTGCTGGAGCGCGGCCGCATCGCCGAACGCTGGCGCACCGCACGCTGGGATTCGCTGGTCGCCAACGGGCCGGCATGGCACGACCGCTTTCCCAACCGGGAATTTGCAGGCGATCCGGATGGATTTCCGGGCAAGGAGCAGGTGGCGGATTACTTCGTCGCTTACGCGCAGCAGTTCAACGCGCCGATCCGCACCGGCGTGGAAGTGACAGGCGTCACGCGCCGCGAGGGGCGGCCGGGCTTCAGCGTCGAGACCTCCGGCGGCACGCTCACGGCGAATCGCGTGGTGGTGGCGACCGGCCCGTTCCAGCGTCCGGTGATTCCGCCCATCGCGCCGCGCGACCTATCCATTACGCAACTCCATTCGGTCGAATACCGCAATCCCGCGCAGTTGCCTGACGGCGCCGTGCTGGTGGTGGGTGCGGGCTCGTCGGGCACGCAAATCGCAGACGAATTGCGGCGCGCGGGTCGCACCGTGTATCTGTCGGTCGGCGCGCATGACCGGCCGCCGCGCAGCTATCGCAATCGCGACTTCTGCTGGTGGCTCGGCGTGCTCGGCGAATGGGACAAGGAAGTCGCCACCCCCGGGCGCGAACATGTGACGATCGCGGTGAGCGGCGCATATGGCGGCAAGACCATCGACTTCCGCCGTCTCGCGCACGAGGGCATGACGCTCGTCGGCGTGACGAAGTCGTTCGAGAACGGTGTGGCCAGATTCGAACCGGACCTTGCCGAGAACCTGAAGCGCGGCGACGAGAATCTCATGTCGCTGCTCGATGCCGCCGATGCCTACGTGGCACGCAACGGCATCGACCTGCCCGCGGAGCCGGCCGCGCGCGAGATTCCGCCTGATCCCGAATGCGTGACTCATCCGTTGCGCGAACTCGATCTCGCGAAGGCGAACGTCAATACGATTATCTGGGCGACCGGCTATGCGCTCGACTTTGGCTGGCTGCACGTCGATGCGTTCGACGAGCGCGGCAAACCGAAACATCAGCGCGGCGTCTCGAAAGAGCCGGGCCTCTATTTTCTTGGCTTGCCGTGGTTGTCGCGCCGTGGGTCGTCGTTCATCTGGGGGGTGTGGCACGACGCGAAGCACATCGCCGATCACATCGTCACGCAACGCAAATACCTGGACTATCGTGACGCGTCGCAACGCAAGGACGATGCGCAGCGCGCCCAGCTTCGTGACGCGCCTCACGCGCCCGACGTTTCGCCTACGCTGAAAGCCAACGAGCAAGGAGTGATTTGATGCCGACCCATACCCGCATCCGGATGTTCAACACGAAAGACACGTATCCGAACCAGTCGCTCGACAACGACCTGTGCCAGGCAGTACGCGCCGGCAACACGGTCTATGTGCGCGGCCAGGTCGGCACGGACTTCGAGGGCAACCTCGTGGGTCTTGGCGACCCGCGCGCCCAGGCCGAACAGGCGATGAAGAACGTCAAGCAGTTGCTCGAAGAAGCGGGCAGCGATCTGTCGCATATCGTCAAGACGACGACCTACATCATCGACCCGCGCTACCGCGAGCCCGTGTATCAGGAAGTCGGCAAGTGGCTCAAAGGCGTATTTCCCATCTCGACGGGCCTGTGCGTCAGCGCGCTCGGCCAGCCGCAATGGCTCATGGAAATCGACGTGATCGCGGTCGTTCCGGACAACTGGACGCCGCCTCAGGCTTAAGGAGCGAGCCATGACGTTCTCGATCGTCGCACGCTGCCGGCAAACCGGCCAGCTCGGCATTGCCATCAGTTCTTCGAGCATTGCAGTGGGCGCCCGCTGTCCGTGGGTGCGGGCGGGCGTTGGCGTAGTGGCGACGCAAAACGTGACCCTGCCCGCGCTGGGGCCGCAGATTCTCGATCTGATCGAAAGCCGCGGACTCGCCGCCGACGCGGCGCTCGACGCGGCGCTCGCCGCGCACGAATGGCGAGCGTACCGGCAGGTGGCCGTGGTCGACAGCGAAGGCCGCACGGCGATGTTCACCGGCAATCAGGCGCTGGGTCTGCATCATGCGGTCGCCGGCGACCAATGCGTCGCGGCGGGGAACCTGCTCGCGTATACCGAGGTGATCGATTCGATGATCGAGGCGTTCGAGTCGTCGGCGGGCGTGCTGGCCGACCGGCTGCTCGCCGCGATGCACGCGGCAGTGAAAGCGGGCGGGGAAGCCGGGCCCGTGCATTCCGCTGCGCTGAAGATCGCCGATCAGCAGGTCTGGCCCCTCGTCGATCTGCGCGTCGATTGGACCGACGACGATCCGATCGGGCGGCTCGACGCGCTTTGGCAGGCCTATCGTCCGCAGATGCAGGACTACGTGACGCGTGCTCTGGATCCGACTGCGGCGCCAAGCTATGGCGTGCCCGGCGATGAATGATCGGGTAGGCTTCGACTTTCATACAATGATTCGAAGTTGACCCACGGGAACGGGGTGACAGTTGTGCCAACCTGAACGAGCGCGCATGCGGAACTCCCACCAGCCAGTAGCTCCCGAGCTTCGAGGCGCGTTTGACCAGCCTGCGTTCAGCGGCTCGTTGCTCGCGCTTCTGTTCTGGTGGGAGTCGCTGACGCCAACGCTGATTCCGCGGACGTGGGCAACGCAGACTGTGATCGGCGCGATCTGCCTGGCCATCGGCTATGGGCTCGGCACGCTGGCCGGGCGTGGCGTGCATCGACTCCTCGCGCGACGGGGGCGCTTGCCCGGCAGCGAGATCCGCCGGCGTAGCTGGATCGTTCTTGCAGTGGTCTGGCTCATAGCGCTAGTCCTCGGCTCGAAGCTATGGCTCGGCTGGCAGAACGAACAACGCAGCTTCATGGGGATGTCATCCCTCGTCTGGTTGGACGGCCTGCTGGTGGGCGTGCTGTCGCCGTTCGCCGCAGCGCTTTTCGTGGCCGCCGGGCGGGCCGTGGGCCGCGGCGTTGGCGCAGTGAAGCGGTTCGTCCAGGGCCACGTGCCGTCAATCGTGTCGGTGCCGGCAACAGCACTGCTCATCATCGTGATGGGCATGGCGCTCGGTCGTGCAGTCGCGCTTCCCGCGCTCACCACGTTCTCCAACTTGGTCCATGCGCAGAGAAACGAGGACACGACAGAGGGAACCGTGCCACCCGAGTCGCCAGCAGTGTCCGGCAGCAGTGGATCGTTCGTCGCATGGGACACCCTGGGACGCATGGGGCGCGACTTTGTGGCAACGGTCACAACCAGGCGTCAGCTCGCGATGTTTCACGGGACCGATGTCGGGCTCGTTGATCCGGTGAGGGTCTACGTAGGCGTGCGTTCCGCGGACTCCCTCGAGCAGCGCGCGCAACTCGTGGTCCGTGAGCTCGAACGCGCGGGCGGGTTCGAGCGGAAGGTGCTGGTCGTCTGGGTGCCCACCGGCACGGGATGGATGGTCCCCAACGCCGTGGCTTCGCTGGAGCAGGTGTACCGTGGCGACACGGCGATCGTGGCGATTCAGTACTCTTTCCTGCCTAGCCGGCTAGCCATCTTTATGGACGCCGGTCTCGCGGACGAGGCGGGCATCACGCTTTTCAACGCCGTTCGGGCCCGCTGGTCGAAGCTGCCGCCGCAACGGCGGCCTAAGCTCATTCTGTTTGGCAAGAGTCTCGGCGCCGCGGGGGTGGAAGCGCCTTTCGTGGGAGCGGATGCGTCTGCCTCGGTGGCCAACATGGTGGCCCGCACGGATGGCGTGCTCATTGCCGGTGCCAAGCAAAGCAATACCATCCATTCGCAAATCACCCGCGAGCGCGATCCCGGGTCGCCCTTCTGGCAGCCGGTCTTCGATAAGGGGCGCTCCGTGCGGTTCCTGAACCGCGATCCGCATCAAGTGCAATTGGAGGCCGACTGGCCGTTCCCGCGAATCGTCTATCTTCAGCATCCTGCCGACCCGGCCGTCTTCTGGAGTGTCGAGGCGTTCTGGCGGCCACCGGAATGGATGACGCGGCCTCGCGGCTTCGACGTGCCTGACGCCATGCGCTGGTTTCCCATCGTCTCGGGCGTGCAGGCAGTGGGCGATCTGATTCACCAGCTCAACGTGCCGCAGGGCTTCGGGCACAACTACTCGTTGGAGGACTACACCACGGGCTGGGTCAGCGTTGTGCCTCCCGAGGGCTGGAAGGAGGCCGATACCAAACGGCTGGCCCGGTTCCTCGACAGGATCCCTGGCGACGAGACGGAACCGTGACCGGGCTGAACGGTCGGCGCGCGGCTTCCCGGTCACGCTGATTCACGGCTGCAGCAAAAGCTCACGCGTCGGGTTGTGCGCTCATCACGCGCCGCGCGAGCGTCGCATAGGCAAGCGGTTCAAAACGGTCGAGCCCATCCTTGACGGCGGCAACGTCATGATCTCTGGCTTGCTGCTCCATCCGCGCGCACGCGTTCGCCACTTCGGTCTCCTGAATCATCGCGAACGAGCCGCGTACCGCATGAAGCTGGGCAAGCAGCGTTTTGATGTCACCCAGTTCAATGGCGGCGTGCAGCGCAACGAGCGATTCCTTCAGCGACTGCATCATCGCGGCATGGATGTGCTCAGGCAATGGCCCTTGCGATATGTCGCGCCTCTTGCCGGTGTTGCTCGCGGGACGCTTGCCGGCCTCGTCGACCAGCCGCCGCACCGTCGCATCCATGGTGTCAAGCAGGACGGGCTTCAGCAGGATCTCGTCGATTCCGGCTTGCGCGCATCGCGCGCGTTCTTCTGCCGCCACATGCGCAGTAATCGCGACGATCGGCACGCTCGCGCCCTGGTCGCGCAGGCACCGCGCGAGTGCATACCCGTCCATTTCCGGCATATTGATGTCGGTCATCACGAGATCGTAGTGGCGCTCGTTAAAGCGCCGCAACGCCGCTGCGCCACTATCGGCCATATGCGCCTCATACCCTAACGTGGCAAGTTGCGCGACGATCAACTCCCGGTTTGCAGGCTGATCGTCGACCACGAGGATGTGAATGGCGTGTGTGTCGATTGCGGCGGACTCCCATCTGGTTTTGCCGTCTCCCTGCGCGCTGACCGGTACGCCGGGGCTTACCGGAAGGGGCAAGGTCACGACAAAGGTACTGCCGTCATTCAATTCGCTTTTCACCTGGATCGTGCCATGCATCAATTCGGTCAGGCGCAGACAGAGCGCGAGTCCGAGTCCGGTCCCGCCAAAGCGCCTCGCAATCGATGAGTCAGCCTGTGTAAATGCGGAAAAAAGCGCCTCCTGCTGCTGGGGCGTCATGCCGATGCCGGTGTCGCTCACGCCAATCACGATCGGAGAATCACGGGCCGTGTCGTCCTTGAGGTAGACCTCGAGGAGTACCTCGCCCGTGGCCGTGAATTTGATCGCGTTACTGACCAGATTGATGGCGATCTGCCGGATTCTCGTTGGGTCACCGAGATAGTGTGGCGCGAGCGCATCGTCGATCATGCAGTCGAATTCGAGGCCCTTCGCATGTGCGACGGGTTCGAACATCGCACCTACTTGCCGAATGACATCACCGAGATCGAAGCTGATCGACTCGAGCGTCATCTGCCCGGACTCGACCTTCGAAAAATCGAGAATGTCGTTGATGATCCCGAGCAGCGCAGTGGACGACGACGTAACAACCCTTAACCGGTCCTCCTGCGACGCTGATAACGGCGAGCGTCCGAGCAACTCGAGGTTGCCGAGAATGGCATTGAGCGGCGTACGTATTTCGTGGCTCATCATGGCAAGGAAAGCAGACTTCGCCTGATTGGCCGCGTCGGCTGCGGCACGCGCCTCATTGAGCTTGCGTTCCGTGTTCTTGAGAGAGGTGATGTCGGAGAAGCTGCACAGCAGCACGTCATGCCCCTGATACTTGGTTCTGACCAGGCTTACCAACAGATCGTCGATACGGTCGTCCTTCAGTCTGAGAGGCAGCTCGAGATCGGACTGCCACGCGGGAGCCCCTTCGGCGCGGTCGTAGAGACGATGCAACTGGACGTGCAATGGCGGCTCATCCGGATGTGTGTTCGACTCGACGTTCCGCATCAAGTCGTTCTGCAACAGCACATCACCGCGCTCGAACGACAGCAGCGCAAATCCGGACGGCGCCGCGGCCACCATCGTGCGGTTCAGGTTCTCGCTTTCGAAAACGCGCTGCGAGCGCACATAGCCCGGAGTGAAAATCCTGTGATCGAGCAGCAGCAGGAGTGTCCACAGGAACGCCGTCACTAGCAGCATCGCCACTGTGTAGCCGAGCAGGTCCGGCCAAAGTTCGGCCAGGATCGTGCGCCACGTAAAGCCGTAGACGAGCTTCCAGCCCCCGCTCGTCACTGGACCACTTGCGATGAAGAGGCCCCTCAGATAGTGCCGCGTCACCCGCGTTGTTTGCGTGATCTGCTGTTCCGCGCTGAGAATCCGCTCGGTTAGTCCGCGGGCGCCGCCCGTCGGGCCGGTGTCAAGGAGGATCACCTTGCCTGCGGAGTCGACGAGCATCGAGGCTTCGTCATGACGTGCCGCGGCAAGCTCTTCGCGCAGCAAACTCACGGGAACTTCGCGAACGGCCACGAGAAATGCCCTTCCGTTCGCAAACGCGGGCATCACCGCCCTTACCGTGGGGTCCCGACCGAACGGATCCTCAACCGGCGGGAACCACATCGGATCACGGTTGGCAAACAACCTGGCCTCAACTGCCGGGTCTGCCAGATCGCCAATGTCGGGCGCGATGCGGCGCACGAGTTCCTCGACACTTTTCACACCAGTCGATTTGAGCGGGTCGTCAACATTTGGGACCGGAAAGATGGCAATGATCCGGTGATCAGGTGTATATGCATATCCTGACGCACCAACGGACAGTGCCTTGGCCGAGGCGCCAACGCGGGGGTTCAACTCGCTGGCAAGCGCCAGATATCGGGCAACTTCCGGGTCAGGTGGCTGCTGGGTAATATCGCCCAATACCAACGCTGCGTCGAACCCCCGCCTCGTTTGCAGAACAATACGTCCACGTTGCGCGAAAAATTTGTCGACAAGCCCGTCTGGCGCGACGGGATGCGCGTCCCAGCTCTCTTCTGCGTGCCGGACAAAGGCCCGCATCAGGATTTCGCCTTCGAGGAACTCCTGTTGAAGGCGCGTCGTGCGCACGACGAAGTCGGTGTAGCGGTGCTCGATGTAGTCGTTGATCATCGAATACAGCAAAACGCCTGTCAGCAGCGCGACGATCAACGAAATCACAATGCCAGCGCTGTAGAAAAACATGCGCTGATAGCGACTCAGAACACTGGGCTCGTGATTTCCTGGCGGGTCAGCGGGTGCCCGAAGCGCACCGCCGTGCTCATTGGATTTCCCGATCTGCGTTGGCATGATTGCCTTGCATCCAGCGAAAAAAGAGAGAGACTTGCGGCATCATAAGGCTATTGCCGCCGTTCTGTCGCGGTATGGGTTCCGGTTGCCGCAACCTCTCACTGGGACGAGCGCAATCGTCCGTGCTGCCCTCGCTAAGGCAAGGGCTGCGATGCGGGTGTTGCCTGCGCGCCCGCGCGCGAACGCGCGATCCGCCAGGCGGTGGCCTTCGTCGACGAGCGCGTGAACGGGGAAGACGGACTGGGAGCAAAGTGCCGACCCGGCTCCCGCATTGCCCGCGTCATCGTCATAACGCGGGCTACCGGGCCTTCAATGCTTCAGGCAAGTGTCGACGTTCTTCCAGGTGCAGACGTCGAGTCCGGTGTGGATGACCGGGGGCACCGTCTTCCCTTGCGCGAGGTCACGCATGACCATCGCGGCACGGTAGCCCATTTCCTCGGGCCGCTGGCCGACGAGCACATTCACCTTGCGGTCCCTGAGCGCCTGCAGTTCGGGCCCGAGCGTATCCGCCGAGACGATCGCGAACTTGCCGGTCTTGATCTTGTCCATGATCGGCGCGACGACCTGCGAAAAGGCCTGCGGCGCAAAGAGCGGCCAGCCCCCCGCGAACAGAAAGGCGTCGAGACCGGTAGGGTTGGCGGTCAGCGTATCCTGCATCATCTGGTTCGCCTTGGCGGCGTCGTCGTTTACATACAGCGGGCAGCCACTGATCTCATGCCAGCCGTTCTCGCCGGCGAGTTTGGTGACGCCTTTCTTCCCGGAGAGCGCGTCGCGCGCGCCCTGGGCGCGCTGGTTGATGTTCTCCGCCGCCGGATTGCCCATTACGAAGCAGACATTGCCGCCCTTCGGCATCAGCATCTTCAACTGCTCGCCGAGCTTGGTGCCCAGCTCGTAGTTGTCGGTGCCGACGTAGCTCTTGCGCAGCGAGGCGTCCTTCGGCAGCAAATCGGCATCCGCAGTGATGACCGGGACCGATCCGCCGCGGCGGCGCAATACCTCCCCTACGGCCGGCGCGTTCGCGGGCGAGATCGCCATGCTCGCGACGCCCTTGGTAAACAGGTCGTCGATGATCTGCACTTGCGCGCTTTCGTCCGCGGCGGTCGCGGGGCCGGTGTAGTAGCAGTTGAAGCCTTCCTTGTTGAGTTCCTTGTTCGCCCGTTCGCATCCTTGATGCATGAGGTCGAAATACGGGTTGTCGAGACCCTTCACCACCAGCGCGAGGGTCTTATCGGCCGCGAAGCCCGGGGACGCCAGCATCGAGAGCCCTCCGGCCACAGCAAGACACATCCACAGTTTCTTCATTGTTTCCTCCTGTTCGGCGCCGGCTCGGCGGTGCCTATGTCTGCCCACACAGTTTGGACCACGTTCCCCACGGCAGGCCCGACATCGGGCTCCGGCCTGCATCCGAAAACTTTTCAATCTCCTTGCCGCTCGCCGCCGAGCCGGTTGAAGAGCACCGCGACGATGATGAAAGTGCCGACCACCGTGCCCTGCCAGAACGCGTCGACGCCGAGCAGGATCAGGCTGTTGCGGATCACTTCGATGAGCGCGGCGCCGACGACCGTTCCGAAGGCGCTGCCGACCCCTCCGGCCAGATTGGTCCCGCCGACCACGGTGGCGGCGATCACGCGCAGCTCGTCGCCGGTGCCGAGGCCTGTCGTCACCGCGCCTAGCCAGCCGACTTCGAGAATGGCGGCGACGCCGGCCATGAGGCCGCACAGCACATAAACGGAGCACACGATGCCGCGCACCGGCACGCCGGTGAGATTCGCCGCATGACGGTTGCCGCCGATCGCGAAGACGTAGCGGCCCCAGCGCGTCCAGCCGAACGCGAACCAGAACAGCAGGCCGAGCAGGATCAGGAACCACACCGGATTGGCGACGCCGAGCGTCGCGCCGCCGCCGAGCGCGAGGAGCTTGCTGCCGTCGGGGCCGAAATCGAAAATGGTCCGGCTGCGGGAAATCACGAGCGCGAGGCTGCGGCCGACGCTCAGCATGGCGAGCGTCACGACGAAAGGCTGCATGCCCAGATACGCGATGAGCACGCCGTTGACGAGGCCGACGAGCCCGGCGGTCAGCAGCCCCATGCCGATGCCGGCCCAGATCGGGTAACCCGCGTTCATGACGACCGAGAGCACGATGCCGCTGATGCCGATTGTCGAACCGACCGAAATGTCGATGCCGCCCGTGACGATCACCGCCATCATGCCGAGCGCGACGATCGCGACGAAGGCGAAGTTTCGCGTGACGTTGAAGAGGTTCTCGGAGGTCGCGAAGGTCGAGGTCGCGAAAGACAGGACGATGCAGGCGACGATCGTTGCCAGCACGACCCAGAACACCTGGCTCGCGAGCAGCCCCGACCAGCGGGTGTGCGTCCTTGCGGACTGCGGATCATCGATCAATGTCGGCATTGAAGAGGGCCTTCGCGGCGCGTTGTTCAAGGTTAGGTCTCCCGTGCGAGGCAGGTTCAGGCGGCGGCGATGGCTCCGGTGATGAGACCGGTCACTTCTTCCGGTGAGGACTCTTCGGTCCTCTTGTCCGCGACCTTGCGCCCGCGCCGCATGACGACCACGCGGTGGGCGACGGCGAATACGTCAGGCATGCGGTGGCTGATGAGGATGACAGCAATGCCGTGTTCGGACAGGCGTTTGATCAGATCGAGCACCTCGGCGACCTGGCGCACGCTGATCGCGGCGGTGGGCTCGTCCATCAGGACGAGCCGCGCTTCGGAGAGGCGCGTGCGGGCGATGGCGACGGCCTGGCGCTGCCCCCCCGACATTTGCCTGACGAGGTCGCGCGGCCGTGTCTCGGACTTGAGCGCCCTGAATAGCTCACCGGCGCGCCGGTACATGCTCGCGTGATCGAGCACGCGAATCGGCCCGAATCCGATGCGCAGTTCGCGCCCAAGGAACACATTGGCGGCTGCCGTCAGGTTGTCGCAAAGCGCGAGATCCTGATAGACAACCTCGATGCCGCGCGCGCGGGCGTCGACCGGCTTGTTGAAATGCACGGGCTTTCCATCGATAAGAATCTCGCCGTGCGAAGGCGGAAAGTTGCCGGCGACGACCTTCACCAAGGTCGATTTTCCGGCCCCGTTATCGCCCATGAGTCCAACCACCTGGCCTGGCTCCAGACTGAGCGTCACGTCGGTCAGGGCCTGAATGGCGCCGAAATGTCTGGAAACGCCTCTGAGCTCAAGAAGACTCATGGACTGTCGCGCTCGCTGAGGTGGAGGCGCCCATTGCATTGGCCGGGCGGCCGGGAGACATGCAAAGTAAATAGATGTTTTTTAGTGCACGGTTGAGCTTTTAGCAAGGCTCTGTAGGCATCTGGCGAGCCGCGGCGCTGCCGGCATGAAGACATCGTGCCACAAGGACCCGCACCGGCCCGCCATCGATCCTCCTGAAACCGCCAGCGCGAATCAGCCTGAAATCAGTCGAAATTCGCGATGTTGCGCGACAGCATGGCCGACGCGCCGTTGGCGAAGCCGGTGCTCTGCACGCAGCGTGCAACCGATGGGCCGCCAGGGTATAGCTGCTCCCGGTCGACATCACGAAGTCGGCGGCCAGGGACAGCGCGACGCCCGCGCCCGAGCCGCAGCGAATTGTCGAGCAACGAGGCAGTCATTTGACGCAGCGGGATACCCGGCCTTCATCCTGTTGCTATCGTCCGCCTGAATCGCCTCGCGGCGACAGAATCAAAAAGAAAGGCGGAATTAGAGTGTGTGATCTAATACGACGTTGTCCGCAAAGCAAAAGCTCTTTGATATTTTGGTGCTGAATGCCCCAATACGAAGAATTGCGGGCATTGTGGAGACCGTCGTTTAAGCGGGCCGGGGAATTGCCGAAAGTCAGTGGTTCAAGTTTGCGCGGCTAACGTATTCCCACCGACCGCCGGTCGCTGACGCTAGTCGTTTGATATACAACGCAATCTTCACCGGCCGAGGCGCAATAATGCATTGCCTCTCATAGGCTGAGCGAGCACGCAATGGAGACCAGCGTGCAAGCACCAGTGTGGCGCATCGACGTAAAACGGCGCGATCAAAAAATAGTTTGCTGCCATCAAACAAAATTTGACGCCTATTTTTGTACTGCTATCTTCCGTCACAACTATGAAACGTAACGACAGGAAAAGAGCTGCCCCACTTGTTCTGGGCAGCAAGATTAGATCGCTGCGCAAGCGACTCCAGTGTACTTTGGATGAAACTGCAACAGCGGCCGGAATCTCCAAGCCGTTCCTTTCTCAGGTCGAGCGAGGGCTGGCAACGCCGTCCATTTCGTCATTGGCCGGCATTGCGCAAGCGCTTGGAGTAACGATGCAGTACTTCGTTGAAACGCCGACCGAAGCGAAATCCGTGCGGCGTACAGATGAAAGGCAGTACTTCAGCTTTGCCGACTCGGCGAATCAGTTTGCTCGCCTCACAAACGCGGCGGTCGGCAGGCAGTTGGACGCGATTCTCGTCAGAATGCCTGCTGGTCAGCCGCCGTCGGAAGTGACGACACACGCTGGAGAGGAGTTTCTCTATGTGCTGCGCGGTCAGATATCGCTAAGCCTGGAGGGCAATACGTTTGTGCTTGACCCAGGTGACAGCGCGCACTTCGAGTCGACGGTCCCGCACGGCTGGGCGAATGCGACTAACGAAGAAACCGTAATTGTCTGGGTCGGTACGCCGAGATTGTTTTAAGTATAGGTAGTTTCGCCGCGTTCGCGGCGAAACTCGGTTTTATACGCTTTTCAGTCCTAAGTGTATGAATCTGTGTTGAATGCAGAATGATCCATCGATTCCGTGAGAACGATGGTTGGGGATTCGTTTTGCCTGAGTTTTCAATTCACCACAATAAGTACATTTGAGTTTCCTATTTGATATTCACCGAAATAGAAAGAAGTGACTTTGGTTGTGCGCATAGTCGTTGGTATGCGGGGGTGATGGGGTAAGGGGCGGTCTCGCATGGGTGCCGCACGGAGAAAGTGCCAAAGGTGTTCTCTGGCATGTGGACTTGGGTTAATGACACACGAAGGAAAAAATGAAACTCACGGCTTTGGAATCCGCCATAAGGAAAATAGTGTGGGCAGAGATTGCGCTGACCGCTGCGCTTGGGACCACGGCGTTTGCGCAGGTTCAGCCCACGGCAACCGCGGCAGCGACGAAAACTGACACGGCTCCCGCCCAGAAGGAAGGGAAAGACGCGAACGCGGCGGTTGCCGCACCGGTCGCAGCGTCGGGTGCCTCGACCAACACCAGCTCTGTGAAGCAGCTGCAGAAGTTCGAGGTGACGGGTTCGCTGATCCGCAGCGCGGACAGACAAGGCCGCACCGAAGTTCAGGTCATCACGGCGAAGGAAATCCAGCAAAGCGGCTACACGACGGTGGCCGACTTCCTGCGCGGCCTTCCGGTCAATTCGGCAAGCAGCTGGTCGCAATCGACGGCTTCGAGCTCCGCCCCGGGCGGCGCGGGCCTTGCGCTGCGCGGCCTCAGCGAAAAGTACACGCTTGTGCTCGTCGACGGGCAGCGCGTGGCCAACTATGCGCAGGCCGTCAACTTCACCGATACGTTCTTCGACATCAACACGATCCCGATGAACATCGTGGAGCGCATCGAAATCGTGAAGACGGGCGCCGTGTCCGTGTACGGTTCCGACGCGATCGCGGGGGTCGTGAACATCATCACGAAGAAAAACGTCGAGGGCTTGCAGCTCGACGCCCAGCTCGGCAAGGCACAGCATCCCGGCAATGCTGAGGGCACCTTCAGCATCCTGGGCGGTCTAGGCAACCTGACGTCCGACCGCTGGAACATCACGGCCGCCGCCAGCTACTACCGCGACAGCGGCTCGACGCTCGCCGACCGCGACATGACAAAAAACCAGGACTTCACGCAGTTCCCGGGCGGCAATGCGGCGCCGCTCGGTCCGAACCAGCAGTCGTACTGGCAACTGGCGGACGGCACCCATCAGGCGCTCAATCCCTGTCCGCCGGGCAGCAACGCGGCGGCGACCGGCGGCCAGTCGTGTACGTACAACGTGGCGAACAGCACGTCGCTGATCCCTGCAACGACACGCCTGAACGCCAAGGTGCGCGGCACATTCAAGATTGACGACACCACCGAAGCCTATGCGGGTTTCTGGGCGAGCCGCAATGAGACCGTGCAGTTGAACGGTCCGGCGTCGCTCAGCAGCACGACGAACGTGTTCGACCCGACGACGGGCACGGTCTCGCCGGTCCCGCGCACCGTCTCGGCTTCGAACCCGTTCAACCCGTACGGCGTTCCGACGCTGATCAACCTGACGTTCCCGGACAACACACGAGTCACCGATACAACCTCGACGTTCCTGATGGCGAACACGGGCGTCAAGGGTTCGTTCGATACCGCGAAGTTCGGCAACTGGGATTGGTCGGCAGAGTACGCCCATTCGCAAAGCACCGTCGCAAGCACCTTCTCCAACCAGCTCAATGTGGCCGGCCTCGAGAACATGCTCGCGAACGGCACCTACAACTTCTCGAATCCGAGCTCCACGCCGAACGGCCTGAACGGCGTGTTCCAGGATGACAACCAGCTGTCGATCTCGAAGCTCGACCAGGTGCTCGCGAAGGCTTCGACGACCAACCTGTTCACACTGCCGGCCGGCGGCGTGGGCCTCGGTGTCGGCTCGGAGTTCCGTCACGAGTCGACGGTCATCAACTCGCAGACCTATGCGACGCAAGGCATCACGGCACCTGCGAACGTGCAGAGCGTGAACGGCTCGCGTAACGTCGCGGCCGCCTTCTACCAGGTGGACATTCCAATCATCCGCAACCTGACGTTCACGCAGTCGGGCCGTTACGACCACTACAGCGATTTCGGCGGCGCCTTCTCACCGGGCTTCGCGCTGCGCTTCCAGCCGGTTCGCATGCTGACGACGTTCGCATCGTACAGCCGCGGCTTCCGCGCGCCGACGGCGGTCGAGAACTCGCAATCGGTCTATCTGGGCCACCAGAATCTCGTGGACCCGAACGATCCGAGCGGCGTGCCCACGAAGCACTTCACGACGGAGCAGACGACCGGCAATCCGGACCTGCAGCCTGAGCACACGAAGAACTACAACATCGGCTTTACGCTTTCGCCGGACGCCACGACGGATCTGAGTGCGGCCTTCTACAAGGTGCACATCGACAGCGTCATCGGCACGCCCGACCCGAACGCGATATTGCAGGCGAACGACCCGAACAACGTCGTGCGTAACCCGGACGGGACCATTCGCTACATCAAGATGCCGTTCGCGAACCTGGGCTCGCTCGATACGGACGGCTTCGACCTCGATTTCCGCAAGAGCGTGGGCACGAAGTACGGCACGTTCACGCTAGCGGGAGACTGGACGTACGTCTGGCACTTCAAGTTGAAGGGCGGCGGCGAGACTCAGGACTTCGCGGGCAACAATCTGGCGCTGCTGCAGCCGTTCGGTGCAAGCAACCCGCGCTGGAAGGGCAACACGAGCCTGAGCTGGGATTACCGCAAACTGACCACCACGCTCACATGGCAGTACACGGGCCCCTACACGAACGCGGTCGCGGCCGAGTTCGGCGATGGCGGCACGTTGTCGGTCGCCTCGTACAGTCAGTTCAACCTGGTGGCCACCTATCGCGGTTTCAAGCAGTGGACCATTTACGGCGGTATCCAGAACCTGTTCGACAGGAAGCCGCCGTTCGACGTCGAATGGCAGTCGACTCCTGACATCACGGGTTACGACCAATCGCTGTACACGAACCTGGGCCGCTTCTTCCAGGTGGGTGCGACATATCGTTTCTGATCGTGACGGGCCGCCGCTCGAACGTGCGAGGCACGGACGAGCGGCGCACGCGTATCGAGGCAGTGGCAAGAAATCCCTTGTGAAGGGCCCCATCCGCGGTTCGTTGCGCGATCAGCGTCTCAACCACGGAACCGGCGAATCACGCTGTGAGGATCGAAGGTATGAAAGCAGAAGGACGCACCATTGCGACGTCAGCCGCGAACCCGGGCACGGTCGCCGGGCCCGGCCGCCCGCGCGAATTTGGGCGCAAGCAGCACAATCCGGTTCGCCGCTTCGGCGGCATCGCAGTCGTCATCGTCCTGCACATCGTGCTGGTCTATGCGCTGCTCAACGGCCTCGCGACGAAGGTCGTGCAAGTCATTCAACATCCCATCGAAACGAAGATCATCGAGCCGGTCAAGCCGCCTCCGCCGCCGCCCCTGCCGGAAGTGAAGCTGCCGCCGCCGAAGTTCGCGCCGCCGCCGCCGCCCTTTGTGCCGCCGCCCGAAGTGCCGGTGCAAGCGCCGCCGCAGCCGACGATTGCGCACACGGCCACGCCGGTGCAGTCGGCGCCCGTGACGGCTCCGCCCGCACCGCCTGCGCCGCCCGTCAAGGCTGCTGCGCCCGTGCGAACTGAAGTCGGTGTCGTCTGCCCGAATTCCGATCAGATCCGCAGCTCGATCGCCTATCCGAAGGAAGCGCAGGAGAACGGCGATATCGGCGATGTGTTGATCGAATTTACCGTCGATCCGGAAGGACACCTCGGTAACGTTCGCGTCGCAAAGTCTTCGGATCACGACAGCCTGGACGAAGCGGCATACAAGGCCGTCAAGCGGTTCAACTGCATCGCGCAAGGCCAGGCCGTACGCGTGCAGGTACCGTTCTCGTTCAACCTCAATTGACTCGACAGATAGCAGACCGCGCCCGCTGCGCCCGCGGTGCAGGCAACGATAGCCTGCACCGACGGTTTAACCCGATTTCTAAAGTTCAACGTTTGAACTGGAGCTCAACATGAATAAGCGTTCCGTCGCCACCCTTGCAACCGGCCTCCTGATCGCCGCCGCCGCGATGAATACCCTCGTGGCGCCGCAACTCGCGCATGCTCAGGCCAGCGTAGCCGCCTCCGCCGCGCCCGCCGCAGCGGCACCGCAGATAACCGCGTCCGCCACCGCAGCCGACGAGCCGGCACCGCCACCCGCACCCGCGGCGACGCAAACCGTCGAGAACCCCTACGGTCTCGGCGCGCTGTGGAAGAACGGCGACTTCGTCGCGCGCTTCGTGCTGCTTCTGCTCGTCATCATGTCGATGGGCAGCTGGTACATCATGGTCACGAAGTTCTTCGAGCAGTTCCGCGCCAACCGCCGCGCGAAGCATGCCGATGAGCAATTGTGGAGCGCGCCGTCGCTCACTGAAGGCGCGCAGCAGCTCGACGAGTCATCGCCGTTCCGCTTCATCGCCGAGACGGCCATCGAAGCAGGGCAACATCACGACGAGGCGCTGCTCGAAGCCGTCGATCGCAACACGTGGATCGACGTCTCGGTCGAGCGTGCAATCACTAACGTCTCGAACCGCCTGCAAGACGGTCTCGCATTTCTCGCGACGGTCGGCTCGACGGCCCCGTTCGTCGGCCTGTTCGGCACCGTCTGGGGCATCTATCACGCGTTGACCGCAATCGGCATCGCGGGCCAGGCTTCGATCGACAAGGTGGCCGGCCCCGTCGGCGAAGCGCTGATCATGACCGCCATCGGTCTTGGCGTCGCGGTGCCGGCCGTGCTCGGCTACAACTTCCTTGTTCGCCGCAACAAGTCGGTGATGGAGCGCGTCCGCGCCTTCGGCGCTCAACTCCATGCCGTGCTGCTCGCCGGGAGCAAGCGTTCGGCCCGTCCTGTCGCGGTGCGTTCCGCCGCGACCGCCCAGTAACCGGCAGTCTGAAGCCTGAGCGAGGTCCATCATGGCCATGAGCGTGGGGCAAAACGACGATAGCGACGACGTTATCGCCGCCATCAATACGACGCCGCTCGTCGACGTGATGCTGGTGTTGCTGATCATCTTCCTGATCACGATTCCGGTCGTCACGCATACGGTGCCGGTGCAGCTGCCGAAAGAGACGATCCAGCCGCTGCAGACGACACCGACGAGCATCGAGATCGCGGTCAATCGCGACGGCGATTTCTTCTGGAACGAGAAGCACGTGGATAGTGCGACGTTGCTGTCGCGGCTCAAGGACGTCTCGATGATGCAGCCGCAGCCGGAGGTACACGTGCGCGGTGACCAGAACACGCGTTACGAGTTCATCGGCCGCGTGATCACGACCTGTGAACGCGCCGGCATCGCGAAGGTGTCATTTATCACTGAGCCGCCCGCGCGCGGCGGCTAGGAGGCGAATATGGGAATGAACGTTCCTTCGGGCAGCGGTGGCGGCGAACCGGACGTGATGGTGGACATCAACACAACGCCGCTCATCGACGTGATGCTGGTGCTGTTGATCATGCTGATCATCACGATCCCGATTCAGATGCATGCGGTGAAGATGAATCTGCCGGTCGGCGATCCGCCGCCGCCGCTCACGCAGCCTGAAATCGTGCAGATCGACATCGATTTCGACGGCACGACGACCTGGAACGGCACGCTGGTGCCGGACCGGGCGGCGCTCGAGGAAAAGCTTGCTCACGTCGCGGCCGAGCCCGTGCAGGCCGAGATTCATCTGCGTCCGAACAAGCTCGTGCCTTATAAGGATGTGGCGGCCGTCATGGCGTCGGCGCAGCGCGTAGGCGCCACGAAGATTGGGCTCATCGGTAACGAGCAGTACATGCAATAAGGATGGTGTGATGAGAATAGTCGATCGACGGTTCAAACAACCCTTGTGGGCGGCTGTCGTCGGGGTGGCTTTCACCGCGGCAACGCTGGCGGCCGTGGCCGACACACTGCGTCCGGACGTCGGCAAGCCGCTCAGCACGGCCCAGGATCTCTATCGGGCGCACAAGTACAAGGACGCGCTTGCCAGGATCGCGCAAGCCGCGGCCGTGCCGAACAAGACGCCGTACGAGATCTACATGGTCGAGGAAATGCGTGGCGCGGCGCTGATGGCGGATGGCGAGGATGCTGCGGCCGCACAGGCCTATCAGACGCTGCTCGGCTCCGGGCAACTGAAGGGCGACGACGAACAACGCGTGAGCGCGACGCTGGCCGGCATCTACTTCCAGCAGCGCGACTATGCGCGGGCGATCGCGGCCGCGCAGCGTTACCAGAAGGCGGGAGGCGGCGATCCGCAGATGAAGGAGCTGCTCGTGCAGTCGTACTACCTGTCAAACGATTGCGCGAGCGTGGTCGGTACGTTGAAGCCGGCGATCGACGGGCAAGTGCGCGCCAACCGCGTGCCAGATGAGTCGCAACTGCAGCTATTGAGCACATGTGCGCAGCGCAGCAAGGACGATGCGACCTATCGCGCCGCACTCGAGAAGCTCGTTGCTTACCATCCGAAGCAGGCGTACTGGGACAACCTCTTCTCGGCGATTCGCGCGCAGCCGGGCTACTCGCCGAAACTTGACGTCGACGTGTACCGGTTGGGACGCGTCGCCGGCGCATTCGGCTCGGCGGATGACTACATGGAGATGACGCAGCTTTCCCTCGTCGCTGGCACGCCGGCCGAAGCGAAACAGATCATCGATCAGGGCTTCGCCTCGGGCGTGCTCGGCAAAGATGCGCAGGCGGAGCGGGAAAAGCGCCTGCAGGCGCTCGCGGCGAAGCGCGCGCAGGCCGGCAGCGATGCCGCGAATTCCGTCGCGCCCGTCGACGAAGGGTTCAACCTCGTGTTCGCTGGTCACGCGAAGGAGGGGCTGGCGATGATGGAGTCGGCGATCGCGAAGGGCGGCCTCGACCATCCCGAACAGGCGCAACTGCATCTGGGCATCGCCTACTACGTGGCGGGGCAGAAGCCGCGTGCGATTCAGGCGTTCCGGGCGGTCAAGGGCACGGACGGCTCCGCCGACCTTGGCCGGCTGTGGACGCTCGTGGCGTCGAAGTAGGTGAGCCGGGCGGGCTCGCGCCCGGCCTTGCTCCGATCCGATCAATGTCACGCCGGCTTCCGTCCGGCGTGCGAACACGCACAGCGACAATGAAACTTTTGACGTTCCGCTCGTTACGCCGGCTGGCACCACGTGCGCCGCTTGCGCCGATGGTCACGCCCCTGATCGCCGCGATGGTCGCGACGGCCGGTGCGACCATCGCGTGGCCAGCCGCCGCGAAACCGGCGATTGCGCAATTCGGCGAACCGAAATACCCAGCGGATTTCACGCATTTCGATTACGCGAATCCCGACGCGCCGACTACCGGCGAATTGACTTTCCAAAACTACAACGATGACCAAAGCTACGATTCGACGAATCCGTTCATCGTGCGAGGAATGGCCGCGCCGGATATCCGTAACCTGATGTTCGATACCCTGATGCAACGCAGCTGGGACGAGCTGGCTTCCGAATATCCGCTCATCGCCGACGATGTGGTGCTCGCGCCCGACCGCTGCTCGGCCACGTTCCACATCAATCCGGCGGCGCGTTTCTCGAACGGCGATCCGATTACCGCGAAGGACGTCAAATACTCGTTGGATACGCTCAAGAGCGCGCAGGCGTCTCCGTTGATTTCGTCGCAGTTCGTGCAGATCAAGGGCGCGACGGTGCTCGACCGTCTGACCGTACGCTTCGACTTCGTCGACAACTCGCGAGCCAATCCGTTGATCGCCGGTGACCTGCCGGTGTTCTCGCCGAAGTGGGGCATGCAAAAGGACGGCAAGCGCCAGCCGTTCGATCAGCTTTCCGTCGATCCGCCTATCGCGAGCGGCGCTTATCTGATCGAATCGCGTAAGAACGACAAGCAGATCACCTATCGCCGGAACCCGAACTATTGGGCCGCGAACCTGCCGGCGCGGCGTGGGATGTTCCGCTTCGAGCGCGTGACGTTCAAGCTCTATGTCGACCAGTACACGATGCTCGAATCGTTCAAGGCGGGCAACGAGGATGTGCGTGTCGAATACAGTTCGACGCAGTGGGCGCGCAAATATGTCGGCAAGAACTTCACGTCGGGGTTCCTGCACAAGGGCGAATTTGAAGAGGGCCCCGCGCAAATGCAGGGCTTCATTATCAACACGCGTAACCCTCAGTTCCAGGACCGCCGCGTTCGCCATGCGCTTGCGCTTGCATTCGACTACGAGTGGATGAACCGGATGATGTTCTACGGACAGTATCGCCGAACGAACAGCTTCTGGCAGGACAGCCCTTTCGGCGCGACCGGCATGCCCAGCGAGAAAGAGGTGAAGCTGCTCGATCCGTTCCGCGCATCGTTGCCTCCCGAAGTGTTCGGCTCGATGGTCAAGCTACCGAACACGCTGCCGCCCGGCTCGCTACGGCAGAACCTGCGCCAGGCGCGCGAACTGCTCGCCGACGCGGGCTGGCACTACCGCGACGGCGCGTTGCGTGATGCGAGTGGCAAGCCGATGACGGTCGAGATCATCGATAACCAGCCGGGCATGGACCGCATCATCATCCCCTACACGCAGGCGCTGCAGACGCTGGGCATCCACGCTTATATGCGCGAACTCGACAGTGCGCTTTATCAGAAGCGGCTCGACAACTTCGAGTACGACATGACGACGTACATTTATCCGCCCGTCACGATTCCCGGGCCCGAGCTGATACGCCGTTTCACGAGCGATGCCGCATCGCAGATCGGTTCCGAAAACTACATGGGCATTCGCTCGAAGGCCGTGGATACGCTCGTGCACGCGGCCATTTCGGCCGACACGCTCGACGACCTCGAGACGGCCACGCGCGCGCTCGATCGCGTGCTGATCAACGAGTACTACCTCGTGCCGCAGTACTACATGCCGCACGCGCGGATCGGCTACAAGTCGACCGTCGGGTTCCCGAAGGTGACGCCGATCACCTATGGGTACGAGGACTGGGTCATCAGTTACTGGTATCGAAAACCGCAGGCGCAGACAACCGCCGCAGTGCATTGAGGAGCGTCATGTTCGCCTACATTCTCAGACGTCTGCTGTTGATGGTCCCGACGATCGTCGGTGTCGTCACGCTGACTTTCATCGTGACCCAGTTCGTGCCGGGGGGGCCGGTGGAGCAGATGGTTACCCAGCTTCGTCACGGCGAGTCGCGCCACGGTGCGGACGGCGGAGGCGGCAGCGGCTACCACGGCAGCCAGGGCCTCGACCCGCAGCAGATCGAGCAGATCAAGAAGCAATTCGGCTTCGACAAGCCGCCGCTCACGCGTTACCTGCTGATGTTGAAGAGCTACGCGACGTTCGATCTCGGCCAGTCGTATTTCCAGCACAAGAGCGTGTGGGAGGTCATTCGTAGCAAGCTGCCTGTCTCCATTTCGCTCGGGCTCTGGACCGTGATGCTGACTTACGCGGTGTCCGTGCCGCTCGGGATCGCCAAAGCCGTGCGCAACGGCTCGCGATTCGATGCGGTGACGAGCGTGCTCGTCCTCGTCGGCTACGCGATTCCGGGGTTCGTGCTCGGGGTGTTGTTGCTGATGCTGTTCGGCGGCGGCACGTTCTGGCAGCTCTTTCCGATGCGCGGGCTCACATCCGACAACTTCGCCGATCTGTCCGCCGCGGGCAAGGTGCTCGATTACGTCTGGCACATGGTGCTGCCCGTGACGGCGTCCGTCGTCGGCAACTTCGCGATCGTGACGATACTGACGAAAAACACGTTCCTCGAAGAGATCGGCCGGCAGTACGTTCTGACGGCGCGCGCCAAAGGCGCGCCCGAACGGGACGTGTTGTGGAAGCACGTGCTGCGCAACGCTGCCATTCCGCTGTTGACAGGCCTGCCCGCCGCCTTCGTCGGCGCGTTCCTGAACGGCAACCTGCTGATCGAGACGCTGTTCTCGCTCGACGGCATGGGGCAGCTGTCTTACGACTCGGTGATTCGCCGTGACTACCCCGTGGTGCTCGGCTCGCTGTTTCTTTTCACCCTGATCGGCCTTTTAACCAAACTCATTGCTGACGTCTGCTATGTCATTGTCGACCCCCGCATCCAATTCGACAGCGTGGACCGCTGAGGCGCCCGCGGCGCCGGCCGCGCCGGTCTCGCCGTGGCGACGCACCTGGCTGCGCTTCAAAGGCCAGAGGCTCGGCTACTGGAGCCTGATCATATTTGTGGCGCTGTTTGTCGTGAGCCTTGCCGGCGAACTGATCGCCAACGACAAGCCGCTTATCGTGCGCTACGACGGACACTACTACTTCCCGATCCTGAAGGAGTATCCGGAGACGCAGTTCGGCGGTGATTTCCCCGCGAAGACGAACTATCTCGATCCGTATATCCGCTCCCGCCTGGAAGCAAACGGGAATTTCGCGGTCTATGCGCCGAACCACAACTACTACGACACGATCGACTATTTCGCCGAGCGGCCGTTCCCGGCCCCCCCGAACGCCGCGAACTGGCTCGGAACCGATCAGTTCGGGCGCGACGTGCTCGCGCGGCTGCTCTACGGCTTTCGTGTGTCGGTGCTGATGGCGTTCGCTCTGACATTGTCAGGCGTGTTCTTTGGCGTGTTGACGGGTGCGCTGCAGGGCTTCTACGGTGGACGGACCGACCTCGTCGGCCAGCGCCTGATCGAGATCTGGTCGTCGATGCCGGATCTCTATCTGCTCATCATCTTCGCCTCGATCTTCGAGCCGACGCTTTGGCTGCTGTTCATCCTGCTGTCGATGTTCGGCTGGCTGCTGTTATCCGACTACGTGCGCGCGGAATTCCTGCGCAACCGCGCGCTCGACTACGTGAGAGCCGCGCGCACGATGGGGCTCTCGAACTGGCAGATCATCTGGCGCCACGTATTGCCGAACAGCCTGACCCCGGTCATCACGTTCCTGCCGTTTCGCATGAGCGCCGCGATCCTTTCATTGACGAGCCTCGACTTTCTCGGGCTCGGCGTTCCGCCACCCACGCCGAGCCTCGGCGAACTGTTGCAGGAGGGTAAAAACAATCTCGATGCCTGGTGGATCTCGGTATCGGTGTTCTCCGCGCTCGTCGCCACGCTGCTGCTCCTGACGTTCATGGGCGACGCGCTGCGCAACGCGCTCGATACGCGCAACCGCGGCTCGGCGTTCGGAGGTGGCCAATGAGCGAAAACTGCAAACCGCTGCTCAGCATCGAAGAATTGTGCATCTCGTTCGGCGAGAGGCAATGTGTGTTCGACGTCAATCTCGCGATCGGCCGCGGCGAGCGTGTCGCGCTCGTCGGCGAATCGGGCTCGGGTAAGAGCGTGACGGCGCTGTCGGTGCTGCGCCTCGTGCGCGATGCCACGCACATGGGCCGTATCGTCTTCGATGGAGAGGACCTGCTGACGAAGAGCGAACAGCAGATGCGCGGCGTACGCGGCGCCGATATCGCGATGGTGTTCCAGGAGCCCATGACGGCGCTCAATCCGCTCTATACGGTGGGCCAGCAGATCGCGGAGAGCCTGCGGCTGCACGAGGGGCTGCGCCCGAATGCGGCACGCGAGCGCGGCATCGAGCTGCTGCGGCGTACGGGCATTCCCGAGCCCGAACGCCGCATCGACAGCTACCCGCACCAGCTCTCCGGCGGCCAGCGCCAGCGCGCGATGATCGCGATGGCGCTCGCGTGCCGCCCGCGGCTCCTGCTGGCCGACGAGCCGACCACGGCGCTCGACGTGACCGTGCGCCAACAGATCGTCGACCTGCTGATCGGCTTGCAGGAGCAGGAGGCGCAGGAGCGGGGCATGGCCGTGCTGTTGATCACGCATGATCTGAATCTCGTGCGGCGGTTCGCGCAGCGCGTCGCCGTCATGGAGAAGGGCGTGCTCGTCGAAACCAATACGACGGAGGCGCTGTTCGCGAATCCGCAGCATCCCTATACGAAGCGATTGCTCGACAGCGAGCCGCGTCGCGCAATCGGGAGCGTGCCTGACGATGCGCAGAACGTGCTGTCGATCGAGGGGCTCGCGGTCGACTATCGAACGAGCGCGAAAGGCTGGCGCTCGTTGTTCGGCAGGACGGCGTTCCGCGCGCTGCACGAGATTGACCTCACGCTGCGCCGCGGCGAGACGCTCGGGATCGTAGGGGAATCCGGTTCCGGCAAGTCGACGCTCGCCTCGACGGTGCTCGGCTTGCAACGGGCCGCGGCCGGCGACGTCAAGGTGGCCGGCAAGTCGCTGCGCGAATACAGATCGTCGAGCAAGGCCTGGCGCGCACTGTGCGCGTGCATGCAGGTCGTGTTCCAGGATCCGTTCGGCTCGCTTTCTCCGCGCATGACGATCGAGCAGATCGTCGGCGAGGGGCTGCGGGTTCATCGGCCCCATCTCGATGCGCCGGAACGCAGGGCGCGCATCGTCGAGCTGCTCCAGGAGGTCGGTTTGGCCGCCGACGCGCTGCCGCGTTATCCGCACGAATTCTCGGGCGGTCAGCGGCAGCGGATTGCGATCGCGCGCGCGCTCGCCGTGGAACCCGAATTGATCGTGCTAGATGAACCGACGAGTGCGCTGGACGTATCGGTGCAGCAGCAAGTGCTTGGCCTGTTGACGCGTTTGCAGCAGAAGTATGGGCTCAGCTACCTTTTCATCACGCATGATCTGGCCGTGATGCGCGCGATGGCGCACCGCGTGGTGGTCATGAAAGGCGGGCGGATCGTAGAGGCTGGCGACGCGCTGGACGTGTTGCATACGCCCGCGCATCCCTATACCCAGGCGCTGCTCGCCGCGTCGATGCAAGTCGCGCAAAACGATGCCCGTGAGCAGCTCGCATGAGCGAGGCGCGTTGGCTTCGTTCGGCACAACGACTGAGGTGAACAGGTGCCGTCGTTTTTCATCGATCGTCCCGTTTTCGCCTGGATCGTCGCGTTCGCCGTCGCTCTGGCCGGCGCGCTGGCGCTTCCGATGCTGCCGATCTCGCAGTATCCGCGCCTTGCGCCGCCGCGCGTCGTCATCTCGGCGGCCTATCCCGGCGCGACGGCCGAGCAGGTCGACAACGACGTCGCGAGCCTGATCGAGCAGAGTCTCGACGGCGCAACCGGGCTCTCGTACTACGAGACGACGAGCGACGGGCTCGGCGAGCTCGAAATCGATGTGCTGTTCACGCCCGGCACGGATCCCGACTTGGCCATGGTCGACGTGCAGAACCGCCTGAAGCAGATCGAACCGCGTTTGCCGCAGCAAGTCGTGCAGCAGGGCATCAGCGTCTTCAAGGCGACGAATACGTTTCTCATGCTCGTCACGCTCGTGTCGACCGACGGCACACGCGATTCCACGGCATTGAGCGACTATCTGAACCGCTATCTGCTGCGCGAACTGAAACGCACGCCCGGCGTTGGCTCGGCGGAACTGTGGGACGCCGACGAGGCGATGCGTATCTGGCTCGATCCGATGAAGCTGCGTGAATACAGCCTGTCGCCCGCCGACGTCAGCGCCGCGATTCGTGCGCAGAATTCGACCGTCACGGCGGGCGCGATCGGCGACGCGCCGGCCAGGGCCGGTCAGGCATTGACCGCGTCCGTCAATGTGCATGGGCAGTTGCGCACGCCGGCCGAGTTCGCCGCGGTCGTGCTGAAGGCGCAGCCGGGCGGGGCCGTGGTGCGGCTCGGCGACGTGGCCCGCGTCGAGGTCGGGCGCGACAGCTATACCTTCTGGTCGCGCCTGAACGGGCAATCCGCCGCGACGGTTGGCATCCAGCTTGGGCCGCTCGGCAACGCGCTCGCCACTTCGAACGCGATCCGCGCGCGCATCGACGCGTTGTCGAAGACGCTGCCCGCCGGCATCGACGTGCGGATTCCCTACGACGGCGCGCATTTCGTCAAGATCGCCATCAGGGAGGTCGTCCTGACGCTCTGCGAGGCAATCGTCCTCGTCTTCTGCGTGATGTGGCTGTTCCTGCGCGAGCTGCGCTACGCGCTCGTGCCGACCGTCGTGATTCCCGTCACGCTGTTGGGCGCGTTCCTCGCCATGCGCGCCTTCGGTCTTTCGATCAACGTCTTCACGCTATTCGGACTCGTGCTTGCGATCGGCATCCTCGTCGACGACGCGATCGTCGTCGTCGAAAACGTCGAACGGATCATGCGCGACGAGGGACTGGCGCCGCGCGAAGCGACTCGCAAGGCGATGCGGCAGATCGGCGGGGCGATCGTCGGCGTCACGGCCGTGCTGATTGCCGTCTTCCTGCCGATGGCGTTTTTCAGCGGCGGCGTGGGCGGAATCTACCGGCAGTTCTCGATCGCGATGATTTCGGCGATTCTGGTCTCGGCGTTCATGGCGCTTTCGCTCGCGCCTGCTCTATGCGCGAATCTGCTCGAGCCGCCGAGCCACCATCACGCTTGCGGCGGCGGTGCCACCGCGCGCTGGCTCGCGAAGTTCGCCTCCGGCTTCGATGGTGCGACGCGCCGTTACGGCGTCTGGGTGGCGCGATTGCTCGGGCGCTCCAAGCTGGCCTTCGCCGTGCACATCGCGCTGATCGGTGCGGCGGCGGCGCTCTATGCGGCGATGCCCGGGGGGTTCTTGCCGACCGAAGATCAGGGGCAGCTTCAGGTGATGGTGCAGCTGCCGCCCGGGGCTTCGCAGGAGCGGACCTTCGCGGTGCTGCGCCGCGTCGAAGCGATCCTGCACAAGGAGCCAGCCGTCGAGAACGTGACCTCGGTGATCGGGTGGAGTTTCGCGGGCAGCGGGCAGAACGTCGGCATGGCCTTCGTGTCACTGAAAGACTGGGAGCGTCGCGATGTCGATGCGGTGAGCTTGCGTGAAAGGCTGAACGGCGAATTCGCCGGGATCCTCGACGGGGAGGTGGTCGCGCAGTTGCCGCCCTCGGTGCCCGGACTTGGCCACTCCGACGGCTTTACGTTCCACCTCGAAGACCGCGGCGGCGTGGGCAAGGAGGTGCTCGACGCGGCGCGCGAGCGTCTTATCGAACTCGCGAAGCAAAGCCCCGAGCTGGCCGACGTGCACTCCGAGACGCTGCCCGACGCGCCACGCGTAACGGTCGAGGTTGACCGCATGAAGGCCTACGCGATGGACGTCTCGTTCGATGCCATCGCCGATGTACTTGGCGCGACGTTCGGCACGTCGTACATCGCCGACTACCCGGCGGGTGGCCGGATGCTGCGCGTGCTAGTCGGCGGCGATGCTGCCACACGGATGACGGACGCCGATCTGCTCGCGCTCCCGGTCCGCAACCGGACGGGCAGTATGGTGCCGTTCTCGGCCTTCGCGTCGCTGCACTGGGCGCGCGGACCGAGCGTCCTGACGCGTTATAACGGGTACCCGGCGCTCGACGTGACGGGTCGCGCCGCGCGCGGCTACAGCTCCGGTGCCGCGATGGCCGAGATGGAACGGCTCGCGGCTCAATTGCCCGCAGGGATCGGGTTCGAGTGGGCCGACGTGTCACTCGCCGAGACGCAGGCGGCGCAACAAACGCCGCAGTTGCTCGCGTTGTCGCTGCTCGCCGTGTTCATGGCGCTCGCGGCGCTTTACGAAAGCTGGACGATTCCGCTGTCGGTGCTGATCGTCGTGCCGCTCGGCATCATCGGCGCCGTCGCGGCGATGTTCGTGCGCGGATTGCCGAACGATATTTACTTCAAGATCGGCGTCGTGACCGTCATCGGGCTCGCGGGTAAGAATGCGATTCTGATCGTGCAGTTCGCGCGCGATCTGCATGCGCGCGGAGCGGCTCTGTCCGATGCGATCGTCGAGGCCTGCACGATGCGCTTCCGGCCGATCGTCATGACGTCGGCAGCGTTTCTGGTCGGCGTCGTGCCGCTCGTATTTTCGACGGGCGGTGGCGCCGAGAGCCGGCATTCGATCGGCACGGGAGTGTTCGGTGGCATGACTGCGGCGATGATGCTTGGGTTGATCTTTACGCCGGTCTCGTTTCATGTCGTCACCCGGGCCATGCGAAGGCGTCGTCGCGCAGACGGAGATCCAGTGTTGAACCGGCGCACTTTGAAGGCAAAGCAGACGGAGCCTTTTTGAGCGACAGGGTGGATGGGCAACGACCAGACATTTTTCTTTTCCATTTGCAGCATGCTGACCATACGAAAAGCGACCTGCGACGACGTATTCGTCGCATGGCATATCCGTAGAGCCTCGGTGCACGCTGCGTGCGCTGGGCATTATCCGGTGGCAGCCCTTTCGGCATGGGTCGATGGCACGCCCACCGACAAATGGGCGAGCGTTGTAGAACGTGATTTCTATGTTGCCGCCGATGAGGGGCTGGTCGTCGGTACAGGAATGCTCACGGTGGCAAATGGGCAAGTCGATGCAATCTTCGTGCGACCGTCCCACACGGGGCGCGGTATTGGGCGAAAGATGCTGCAGTTTCTCGAAGCTTTGGCCGGCCATCATGGCGTTGCCACAATGCGCCTCGATGCAACACTAAACGCGGCAGCGTTCTATCGTCGTTGTGGTTGGTCGGGTGATTCGGTTTCGACGTACCGTACCTCGCGTGGACTGGAGTTGGCTTGCGTGCCGATGACGAAGCGCGTCGCGGTGGAAGGGTAGGATGCCCCTGCCGACCGCATAGGGCAATAGCCGCAACATTTTGGATGAACGGCATTCTGCTCGGCATCGCTGCTTACGTGACTTTGCAGCTTCCATCCCGCTCTCAGCATCCCCAACTCCCTCGGGGTTTAGCCGGTTGGTGGAAAGATTTGCGCGCTGGACTGCATGCTAAATGAACCGTCCCGTTGGAGCGCGGGTGGACACTTATGAACCTCCTCGTCTGGATGCTCTCAACCACGATCAGGTGAAAGATTGGTTTCGTCACGAATATCCTCACGCATTCGAATCACCAACGGTGCCCGAATCGAGACTGACTACGTAGATCGCAACGTTGCGAGGGGCAGGGAGTGCCACGTGCATGTGCGCGGTGACTGGGTCTTCCTCTTGCTCGCTTGGATGGCTCCTTGAGGGCGGCTACGGTCGGTCGCATTCGGCACCAGTCAGCCACAAGCGCCACGGCAACCCTTTGATCAGGAGCCGTTCCCTATGAACATCACCTTCTCTAATACAACTCAGTCCGATGCCGACACGCTGGTCGCCATTCGTATCGCCGCGATGCGTGAGAGCTTGGAACGAATCGGTCGTTTCAACCCACAGCGTGCTCGCGAGCGCTTCATCGCGTCGTTCGACCCTGCGTTGTGTCGGTTCATAAAGGTAGACGGCGTGCAGTCAGGCTTTATCCTGATTCGACCACAGGTAGACCGGTGGCTCTTGGACCACCTGTATATTCTGCCGGAGCACCAAAGAAAAGGAATCGGCGCAGCCGTCTTGCGGGATATCTTCGCGAGCGCCGACATGTGCCGCATGCCAATCCGCGTAGGTGCTTTGCGCGGGAGCGATTCAAACCGCTTCTACCAGCGGAATGGATTTATACAGACCGATGAGGCGGAATGGGACATTTACTATGTTCGTCAGCCATGCGAATCTAAAGCAGAAAGCTAGGTCGCAATAGCAGCCGTATGGCGCGATCGGTCGCTGATGTCGGCGTCCAAAGTTCGAGCATCAAAGTGATTCTGCATGTGTTGTCGAGTTCGGCCATTTTCAGCAATTCGCAATAGCTTTTACACGGTCTTTCGAGCGATCTTTCCGCTCGGAACAACGGACCTATAAACGCCGGTCGATGCAGACCATTCATCGGTGCAAGCGAGATCACGGCTTTCATCGGTTGATACGTTCAGTCGACATTCGCGAGTCTCGCTATACTGAAGACTGTCTTTTTGAGGAGAGCCTGCAATGCAACGACCTAGCTTTATCAAGCACTGGACCGAGCTTGAGGATCCGGACGACAAACACTACCCAGGTGACACGGAACTCATCGGTATCGGTGCTCCGTTGGCTCGAAAGCTTGGGCTCAATCGCATCGGAATTCATCACGTCCGACTTTTGCCTGGGCGCCGGACCTCATACCCTCACGCAGAAAGTGCAGAGGAAGAGTTCGTGTACGTGCTTGAGGGGACGCCGGATGCATGGATCGACGGCAACCTGCATAGGCTGAAGCCGGGCGACGCTGTCGCATTTCCTGCGGGGACTGGCATTTGCCACAGCTTCCTGAACAACACGAGTCAGGAAGTGCGACTGATAGTGATCGGCGAGACACCGAAATCTGAAAATCGCATTCGCTACCCGAAAAACGAAACGTACGAATTGACGCGCGAGGATCGATGGGTGGATTGGCCAGCGCGGCCGATTGGACCGCACGATGGTAAAGCTCGTGTCGGATGATGAGTTTGCAGAGGTGGACGGCTGACCGATGGACTTCGGGATCGGCCATGAACGGCCGGTCGGCAGCGGTGCGTAGATTAACGCCAGTCGATGGTTTGAGGCAGTTGTTTCTGTGCCAATGAGCCACGTGCAAACGACCAAGGCGCCCACGGCGCCTTTTTTTCCACTACGAAGAGGCGACGATGACCGAGCAGCTCAGCTATCGACGCGCAAGTATCGACGACATTTTGATTGTCTGCGAACTGGGGCAAATCTTGAACGCGGTCCACCACCGGGCACGCCCAGATATCTACGCTAACGCCACCGCGGAATTCGCTCGAGACAAACCGCACTGGCTCTCCAGTCTCCAGGGAGAAGATCGAGCGATGTTTCTCGCCGAGCATGACGGCACAGCAGTCGGCTTTATCACCGTTCAGGTGATCCAGCCGATTAGTCCATTGTTGCAACCCTCGATGGTCGGTCGTATTGGCTCAATCGCTGTTTTGGAACGACTGCGGGGACGCGGCGTCGGGAGCACACTGATCAAACTCGCAGAAGAGTGGGCGCGAAAAAACGGTGCCAACGACATGCGACTGACCGTTTGGGCGTTTAATGAACAGGCGGTCGATTTGTACCAGGAACTTGGTTACGAGCTTCGTGCGTTCGAGATGGGAAAGCAACTCCCGCTCGCCGGAGACATGCCCATCGCGTGAGGCTACGCTCGGTCACGAGAGGCGGCCAATGAGGCGACTTTAATTGGCAACAATATTGACTCAAGTAGGCTTGAAAAACGTCTCTTGATAGTCTTGATCTCCTGATATGTTGCCGTCTATCGATGAACTCCTCGCGCTTGACGCGCTGACGTTCCGCGACCACACAGAGCAGGCTGGCGATCGCTACGAGGAAGACGAGCACCGGGCAATGCTGGAAAAGACCTTGGAGGTTAGCGAGGTGTCCAGTACGCCGCGCGCGGTCTTGAGAAAAAAATCAATACGCAGAAAATTCCAAAAAAAACTGCTTACTCTCGTTACTAACGATACGAAGAATGCACCATTTTTCTGATAACTTGGGCCTCGCTACGGATTTGTTGCTGCACGCAGAAACCGGACTGGTTGAGTCGCGCGACGACTATATTGTCGTCCGCACACCGGACGCGCCCGAATACTTCTTCGGGAACATGCTCGTCCTGCATCGGCGCCCCGCGGGAATTGATCTGAAACGGCTGGAGCATGACTTTGCCCAACTCATCGGCACGCCGCCGCTGATCACACATCGGACTTTCGCTTGGCCGGAAAGCGCCGACAGCGTTGGAAGCCTCGACGCATTCGTCGAGCAAGGTTACAACGCGATTGTTTGTCGGGTGTTGGCGGCCCATTCGGATGACGTGCGTCCAGTCGCGAAAAACTCATTAGTCAAGGTGCGGCCGTTTGCCGTGCACCAGGATTGGGACGATTGGTCTCGAATGCAGCTTGCCGAAATGTCCTGTCCCGCGGACGTCACCTCACAACGTTACATCGCACATCAACAGATGGCTTACCGGAGACTAATCCACCGCGGTCTAGGCAACTGGTGGGGAGCCTTTATCAATGACGAACAGGTGGGAAGTCTTGGTTTATTCTTCCTCAACGGTGTCGGGCGTTTCCAATCAGTTATCACTGGAAAATTGCATCGAAATCGAAATGTTTGCAAGTCCTTGATGAGCGAGGTAATCAAGTTGACCGCCGCGCAATCAGACCGGCTCGTCGTTGTTGCTGACGAAACCTATCATGCCGGAGCGATATACGAGGCAATGGGTTTTCAGCAGCAGGGGCGTGTCGGAAGTTTGTATCAAGTGCGGCGCGATGGAGCGGCGTGCTGAGCCGCACGTAGCAGCATGACGGTAAAGTACATCTGGTCCGGCTAGTTTCGGTTACTCGATAGCAGTTGCTAGATCGTTCAATCGGGGGATTTCCTCGCAGGTCGCGTCAGCAGTGTTGCCCAACGAGTATCTGAGAAATGGGCAAACGCGCCGCAACCGCCGATTTATGGTATGCGATCATTCGCATCCTGCTTGCCAGACGAATTCAAATGGACCCATTTCCGATACTGACAACTTCGCGCCTGCTATTGCGGGAGGTTTCCTCCAGTGACGCGCCATGACGGATGGAACCGCAACTGGCGAAGCTGCGTCGTCGGCTATGAATTGGCGCCGCTTGCGCGCGGTAAAGGATATATGCAAGAAGCACTTTGCGCGGCGATCGACTACGGTTTCGACGCGATGCAGATAAACCGCATCGAGGCTCGGGTGCACCCTCAAAACCATCCGTCGATTCGTACGCTTGAGACATTGGGTTTTCTCCGCGAGGGATATCAACGGCAAGCCGGTTACTGGTGTGGCGCCTATCATGACCTGCTGCAGTTCGCATTGTTGCGGAGCGGTTTCCAACGTCGTTGAAAATGATTTCCAACATGCAGACACATCTCAGGATCGCCCGGCCCGTTAGCAATCTTGCCCGCACTGAGCGCATGTATTGCGCAGCGCTTAACCTAACCGTCTTGGCAAAGTTTCAGGATCATCAGGGGTTCGACGGAGTGATGCTTGGAAGTCCCGGCATGGACTATCACTTCGAGTTCACCGAGTGCCGGAGACACCCGGTGGCGCCAACCCCGACGCGTGAGGATTTGCTAGTGTTTTACGTTCCAGACCGAGCCGAGTGGCAATCGACGTGTGACCGCCTGGTCGAGAACGGATTCGTTAGCGTGAAATCGTTCAATCCTTATTGGGACGTGTCAGGTCGAACATTCGAGGATTCCGACGGCTACCGAATCGTTCTGCAAAACTCTGCATGGTCCTCCTGACGCTGCGTCGTGCATTCCGGCTCGCGCTTGATCGGTTTACTGCGCAAGAACCGGATATCTTCCGCATTTTGGAAGCCAGGCGGAGCGACCCATTACATCTCGATGGAGAATCATGAGTGTCATTCGACTAAGCCGTGTGGTCCGTGCTGACGCCGCCGATTTGATCGCGGCCAACCGCGCGAGTCAGGAATATCACTTACCTTGGGTCACTTCCTTTACCGATCAGTCAGGTTTCGATAACTGGTTCGCGCGCTGCCTCACTGGAGCGAACGTTGGTCTTGTCGCCCGCGAAATGGCATCGAACAAAGTGGTCGGCGTCGTCAATCTCAATGAGATAGTCGCAGGTGCTTTTCAGAGCGCTTATCTCGGGTACTACGGAATGTCGAACTCTCGCCGCACTGGGTTGATGACTGAGGTGCTACGCGCGGCTATCGGCTACGCATTCGACGATCTTGGATTGCATCGGCTCGAAGCTAATATTCAGCCAGCGAATATTGCATCAATTGCGCTCGTTCGCCGGCTGGGTTTTCAACAGGAAGGCTTTTCACCACGTTATCTTCGCATCGATGGCGAATGGCGAGACCATGAACGATGGGCGTTACTGTCCGACATGCCGCGTCAGGCACGGCATGCTTAGCGGCTTCTGTCCCGTCAATATGTTCAATGGAAATCATCACGCAAAGGTGTTATGTGCGATAGCCAAATATATGAAGCCCTATGTGCCGAACTGCAGAGCACCTACCATTGCCATACGGCGATCCTATACGGTTCGCGCGCACGCGGGGACTGCGATGCGACCAGTGACGTGGACGTGATTGCGTTCCGTCACGCTGGAGGCCAACTACGCATCGCAGCACCATGGAACGGTGTGTTTCTGGATCTGTTCGTTCACGCCACCGACGACCAGGCCGAACCTGGCTGGATTCGGATTCATGGCGGCCGGGTTCTATTCCAGCAAGGTACTTTCGGCGATCAGGTGCTCGCGCGTGTCCGGTCACAGTATGACGCTGGGCCAGCGACGATTTCGACCACAGAGATCGCGTTTCGAAAGGCTTGGTCTGAGAAGATGCTCAGGCGTGCGGGTAAGGGTGATGCAGAAGGTGATTACCGGCGCCACTGGTTGCTGTTCTCACTACTTGAAGACTACTTTGAGGTGCGCGGCCTGTGGTATCTGGGTCCAAAGCAAGCACTTCGCACCCTGGCAAACATCGACACGTCCCATAGCGAGGTGTTCAAGCGCGCCCTCAGCCCATGCGCGTCACTCGAGGCGATTCAGGAAGCGGTCGCGGTGACATTCGGGTGCCGTCGATTCCCTGACCATCAACACCGGCTGCACGATGCCTGACTCCTGGTTCTTTTTCCCATCGAGCAAATCAAGCAGATATTGCGCGGCGCGCCGGCCGTTTTTCAACAGACACTCCAGTCGAATTGACGTCCGGCTATCCGGGCTGCCGAGGTCGCAGCGACATTAAGTGCATACAGGACTCGATGCAACACCTTCGTCAAGAATGACGCATTTAAGGAAATAAAAAAGCTTGCATTCTGCGGGCGGAAAACTATCTTGAGTTAACAAAATGACTCTTGGCTCGGCACCGGAGGAGACCCATGCCGGCTACACGTATGATGATTGCGCGTCGCGCTGGCGTCAGCGTCGCCACGGTAGACCGTGTGCTACGCGACGACCAGGGGGTTCGCCCCGAAACAGCCGAACGCGTCCATCTCGCGCTTGCGACGCTGCGTGACGAGCGCGCAACCCGCGGCCGGCCCGCGAAAGCCACCTCGTTCCGGGTGGCGTTCGTTTTGCCGCAAATCAATTCCCGCTTTCTCGATCAGGTCGAGCGCGATATCGCGCTGTCGGCCAGTTTCTTTCGGGAGCACCGTATCGTCCCGTCGTTTTATCGTTGCGACCTGTCGAACCAGCGAGATGCCGCGTCATTCGCCCAGCAACTGATTGACTACGATGCGGTGGTACTCGTGCCGCTCGATTACCCGTGGGTCGAGCGGATGATTCAGGACATGACCGATGCAAACATGCCCGTCGTCACGGTGTTTTCTGACTTGCCGTCGAGTGTTCGCGCCGCATACGTCGGCGTCGACAACCGCATCGCCGGACGAACTGCCGGCCTGTTGATGGGGCGCTTCGTCGGATCACGCATCGGCACCGTTGCAGTGTTGTCCGCGTCGTCGCGGCTGCACGATCAGCTCGACCGTCGCACTGGTTTCTCCCAGGTTCTCGAAGAAGATTTTCGCAATCTGCGCTGGGTCACCGAACCTGATTTCGCCGAAGACGACGATAGCGCTGGCCTCGCCGTTCAAGGGCTGATTGCCGGACACCCGGATCTGGTCGGCGTGTATGTGACGGGCGGCGGCATTTCTGGCATTGCTTCCGCGTTGCAGGAATCGGGCGACAAGGCGCGCCTCGTTCTGATCGGCCACGAATGCACAGTCGACACGCGCCTGCAATTGTCCCAGCGCGCGATCGATGTGATCCTCGATCAGGACGTGCGTGGGATCGTCCATTGGGCGGGGCTCGCAGCCATCAATTTCCTCAACGACGTACGCGGCGTGCTAACGATCCCGACACTCGAAACCCGAATTTATCTTCGTGAGAATGCGCATGCCTGACGCTCGCGACACGCGGACCGTAGTCTGAATCCGCCAGAGCCCGAATACAGCGCCCGGCGCATGGACGCTGTCTGTCATCAGGTTGAAGACCCGAGAGAGACAAGGAGAAGACAAATGTTACGTCTTAAGTTAGCAAGGGTAATTGCGGCGGTTCTAGCGTCGATGGGGCTTTGCTTCGGATCGGCAGCGCACGCGCAAGCCAGGCAGTTGACGCTGTGTTGGGCCGCGTGGGATCCCGCCAATGCACTCGTCGAGTTATCTAAAGACTTCACAGCCAAAACCGGCATCGCAATGAAGTTCGAGTTTGTGCCGTGGACGAGCTACGCGGACCGCTTCCTGAATGAGCTCAATTCGCACGGCAAGCTGTGCGACCTCATCATCGGCGATAGCCAGTGGATCGGTGGTGCGGCTGTCAACGGGCACTACGTCAAGCTCAATGATTTCTTCGCGAAGAACAAGATATCGATGGACGACTTCGTGCCGGCCACGGTCGTCGGCTATGCCGAATGGCCCAAGAACACGCCGAACTACTGGGCGTTGCCAGCCATGGCGGACGCGGTGGGCTGGACGTATCGGAAAGACTGGTTCGCGAGACCGGAACTGCGCGCCGAGTTCAAGCAGAAATACAAACGCGAACTTGAACCGCCGACCACGATGGACGAACTCAAGCAAACTGCCGAATTCTTCCAGGGCCGAAAGATCGATGGGAAGACCGTGTACGGCGTATATATCTTCACTGAGCGCGGCTCGGAAGGCATCACGATGGGCGTGACGAACATGCTCTACAACTACGGATTCGAGTATGAAGATCCAAAGAAGCCGTATCACCTCGATGGCTTTGTGAATTCGCCCGGTGCAGTCAAGGGGCTTGAATTCTATAAGGCGCTCTACAAGTGCTGCACCGCACCGGGCATGACGAACGCGTACATGCAGGAAGGACTCGATGCGTTCAAGTCCGGGCAGGTCGCGATGCAGATGAACTGGTTCGCGTTTTTCCCTGGACTATACAAAGATCCGAATGTCGGTGGCGACAAGATCGGCTTCTTCGTCAATCCAAAGGAAACCGCGCAGTTCACGCAACTCGGCGGTCAGGGTATCTCGGTCGTCTCGTATTCGGAACACAAAGCGGACGCGCTCGAATACATCAAGTGGTTCTCGCAACCCGATGTGCAGAAGAAGTGGTGGCAAGTCGGCGGCTATTCGGCGGCGAAGTCGGTCGTCGATGCACCGGATTTTCCGAAGAGTGCACCGTTCGCGCCCGCCTTCCTGAAGTCGATGGCGATCGTGAAGGACTTCTGGGCAGAGCCAGCTTATGCCGAGTTGCTGCTCGACATGCAAAAACGTGTGCACGACTATGTGGTAGCCGATAAAGGCTCGGCGAAAGAAGCGCTTGATCTGCTGGTCAAGGACTGGAACAAGGTCTTCAAGACAGAAGGGAAGAACTGAAGCTCCAGGGACGTCAACGCGCGGAGCGGCAGGCTGATTGACCTCGCCGGTCCGTGTAAAGGAGTCGGGCATGTTGGCAAACAAGCCGTTTCCTCCGGAAGGGTTGCGGGCGAAATCGCAGGCGCGCGCGGCGGCGCGCCTGCACGGGCTGTCAGACCGGGCAATCGCGTGGCTGTTCATCCTTCCAACCATCCTGCTGTTGCTTGCGATCAACATCTTTCCGTTGATCTGGGCATTGCGGCTATCGTTCACGAACTTCAAGTCGAACATGCCGAGCGTACCGGCGCGCTTTGTCGGCATCGACAATTACACGGACATCCCGTGTTGCCTCACGGAATGATGTTACTCCCGGGTAGTTGTCACGGTCCCGTTGTTTTGCGATGAAGGCTGGCGCTGCGTAGCGGCGCCAGCCTTCATCGCGTCGGCGTCGCCGAGTATCCGCG
>NZ_JAJITC010000012.1 GCF_020881035.1 Paraburkholderia translucens | reverse complement strand
CTTGCATGTGTAAGGCATGCCGCCAGCGTTCAATCTGAGCCAGGATCAAACTCTTCAGTTCAAACCTGTTACTGTTTTTCGGGCTCTCTCGAACCCGGTCGCTCACTCAACGTACTGACGAAGTGTTCCACCATCTTCACGATGGCAAAACCTTCCTTTCATTACTGTGTGAGGCTTCTGATACCTTTTGCCTGGCAGCAGATTCCGCAGAATCCGCCGCCGCATCGCGGCATCAAGCGCCCACACTTATCGGCTGTTGGTTGTTAAAGATCGGTTCGCCCACTGCGCAGCGCCTGAATCACCCGGCACCGCGTCGTTTGCGTCGCTGCGTCTGCAGCAGAGAAACGAGATTATGGAGAGCGGTCCGCATTCCGTCAATAGCTTTCTCGCAATTTATTTTAAAAAGTTGAAGAGCTTAAAAAATGAGCAGTGACGTGCGAAAACTTCGATTAGTTAGTCATCCGATGGAACTAGCCGGTGGTCATCGCTCGACATGTCGTTGAGTGCGTCATGGACACTCGGCGAGGTGGCGAGCGGTTGCGCATCGCGTTCCGGTTGCGGTCAGCCGAATACGATCCGCAGATCGAGACGACGGCTGTTGTCCGCAACGTCCCCAAGGGCGAGACGCCCGGTGAGCCGACCATGCATGGGCTTGAACTGGATCGGCTCGATGCCGCCCAACAGATGGCGATGAAGTGTTCGTGTTCGATCGACTGGAAGAAGTGCAGTACTGGTCCAATGATCTGAAGTGAGCGCTATCGCTGAGAAGTAGCGCGCGCGGATGCGGCAGCGCAGACCTCGCTTCGCCCGCATCAATCAGCCGATCAACTCTTCCGGGGTCACGTGCCGTGCCCCCCACGCATCGGCGAGGACTTCACAACGGCCAAGCCGTATCGCACCACGCTCAAAATCGACGAATACGATTTCATCCGCATCAGCCGGACGCGCGGGTTCGTCGCGCGTGCGACCGTCAGTCAGAATCCATAGCCAGCGCTGCTGGGCCGGCCGCCGCCGCGCGCTGCGCCCCAGCAATTGCGCGGCGCTGCGCACACCCGACGCGAGCGGCGAGCCGCCGCCTCCGCCCACTGGCGCTAGCCATCGCTCGTTCCACCAGCGCGGCACCGCGGGACCAAAGCGTACGTCCGCACCCGCACCGCCGAAGCAGATCAGCGCTGCCTCGGCGCGCATCGCGCTAGCCCGGTCGAACAATCTGATCAGCAGACCCTTCGCGAGCGCGAGGCGCTGACCCGTCAGCATCGATCCGGAGCAATCGAGCACGAAACAATGCAGCACACCGCCGCGCGGCGTTGCGCGGACAAAGCGCAGGTGTTCGCGACGCAGCGTGCGCTCGCGCATCGCGGCCAGCGTCGCTGGCCATGCAATGCGCCTGCCCGGTTCGCCACGCGAAGGATCGCGCGGACCCGCGCCCACGCCTTGCCGCCATCGAAAACCGCTGCGCGAGTCAGCGGCGGCGCCTTTCCGATGGCTCAGCGTTTTTTTGCGTCGAGCGGAATCACGCTTTTGACGGGCACTGCCGCCGCCGGCTCGGGCGGCATATAGCCCCAGTCTGTGTCGGCGGAAGACGTCGCAAAGGCCGCCTGATCACCGGGCGCGCTGCCAGCGTCCTCATGCGGCCGCGTTCCGCCTTGCTGCTGTTCCTGATCCGGCCGTTGCGCATCGTGCTGACGCCGCCGATGAAGCAGCACCGCATCGGCGACGCACTCGACGTGCCGCACCGTGACCGCATCCGCCTGTTCGAACGCGGCCAGCGCGCGCGCCGCCCGCAGCATCACGAGATCGGCGCGCAGACCGTCGACGGCCGCGTCGATGCATAGCGCGCTCACGCGCGCGTGGACAGCATCGTCGAACGACAGCAGCGGCAGCGCGGCGCGCGCCGCGCGAATTCGCCGGACGTATGAAGCCTGCTGCGCCGCATGAGCGGCACAAAATCCGGCGGGATCATGGTCGAACGCGAGCCGCGCCTTGACGATTGCCTGCCGCACCTGCGGCTCGAACGCGTTCTGCAACTCGACCATCAGACCGAAGCGGTCGATCAGTTGAGGCCGCAACTCGCCCTCTTCGGGATTCATCGTACCGATCAGCACGAAGCTCGCGTCGTGACTATGCGACACGCCGTCGCGTTCGACGGTATTCACGCCGCTCGCCGCCGCATCGAGCAACGCATCGACGAGCGCATCGGGCAGCAGATTGACTTCGTCGACGTACAGCACACCGCGATGAGCCCGTGCGAGCAGCCCCGGCGAGAAGCGCACGGAGCCGTCACGCAATACGGTTTCGATATCAAGCGTGCCGATCAGGCGATCTTCGCTCGCGCCAAGCGGCAGATTCACGAACTGCCCTTCCGGCAGCAGCTCGGCAAGCGCGCGTGCGGCGGTCGATTTCGCCGTACCGCGCGGCCCGCTGATCAGTACGCCGCCGAGGCCGGAATCGATCGCCGCGAGCAACAGTGCCTGCTGCAACGAAGCCTGGCCGACCAGCGCGGCGAACGGAAAAACCGGTCGCGCACTCGCGCCCGATGCAAACCCTGTGCCATTCAAGTCGTCCGCTCCTCGCGTCGCTCCATTCATGTTTGCCTTCCTTCGATCTGCTGTTCGCTCGCAAGCAGATGCGTTTCAACCTGCGCGCGATAGTCGCCCGGCCGCTGCCACAGACCCCGCTGCATCGCTTCGAGCAAACGCTCGCAGACTGAATGCAGCGCATGGGGATTGTGCCGTTGCATGAAGGCGCGGGTATCGGCGTCGTTCAAATAAGCATCGGCAACGAGCGCGTATTGATGATCCGCGATCACGCGCGCGGTCGCGTCGTAGCCATATAGGTAGTCGACCGTCGCGGCGATTTCGGCCGCGCCCTTGTAGCCGTGGCGCTTCACGCCTTCGAGCCATTTCGGATTGACCACGCGCGAGCGGATCACCCGGGCGATCTCCTCCTGCAACGTCCGCACGCGTGGCGCGGCCGGATTGCTGTGATCGGCGTGATAGACGCGTGGCTGCTCACCGGCCAGATGCCGTACCGCCGCGACCATTCCGCCTTGGAACTGGTAGTAGTCGTTCGAATCGAGCACGTCGTGCTCGCGGTTGTCCTGGTTCTGCAGCACGACGTCCATTGCTGCGAGCCTTGCGCCAAACGCCTGGTGAGCCTCCTCGCCCGCGCTTTTCTGCGCGTATGCATATCCGCCCCAGGCCTGATACGCGTTCGCGAGATCGGCGTCGGTCTGCCATTGGCGCGAGTCGATCATCTCCTGCAGACCCGCGCCATAGGCGCCGGGCCGCGCGCTGAACACGCGCCAGCCGGCGCGCTTGCGCGCTTCGACCGGGTCCATGCCGCGCGCAATCAACGCATCGCGTTCACGCTGCACGCGCGCGCGAATCGGATTCTGCTCGGCCGGCTCGTCGAGTTCGGCAACCGCTTGCACCGCCGCATCGAACAGATGCATCACGTTCGCGAATGCGTCGCGGAAAAAGCCGGATACGCGCAACGTGACGTCGATACGCGGCCGATCGAAGGCGTCGATCGGCATGATCTCGAAGTCCGTCACGCGATGGCTGCCCGGCGCCCATTTCGGACGCACGCCGAGCAACGCGAGCGCCTGCGCGATATCGTCGCCGCCGGTGCGCATCGTCGCGGTGCCCCAGACGGACAGGCCGATCGCGCGCGGATAATCGCCGTGCTCCTGCAGATGCCGCTCGATCAACTGCTGCGCGGATTTCAGGCCGAGCGCCCACGCGGCTTGCGTCGGCACCGCGCGTGTATCGACTGAATAGAAGTTGCGGCCGGTGGGCAATACGTCGGGCCGTCCGCGCGACGGCGAGCCGCTCGGACCCGGCGGCACGAAACGTCCTTCGAGGCCGCGCTTCAGTTGCGTCATTTCTTGCGGGCCGCAGGCGTCGAGACGCGGCAGCACGTCGTCGCGCAGGCGCGCGATAACCTGTGCCGCTTGCAGCAGATTTTCGCCGGCGACTGGCCCGGCTTGCGGACGATCGGCAGCATCGCAATCGTCACAGCACGCATCGCGCAACAATCCGGCCGCGAGCAACTCCAAACGCTCGCGCGTATCGCCGTAATGTCGCCACGGCGCATCGCTGACCCGCTGCAATACATCGGGACGCGGGCCGTCCCACGCGGCCGCCCAATCGACGCTCAACGGATCGAACAGATGATCCATGCGCAGATCGCGCGCCAGCGCGTCGATGAGCCCCGCTTTGCGGCCCTGTCCATCGCCGACCGGAAAGCGCCCGAGCGCGAGCAACGTATCGCGCCGCTGCACGCCGCGCGGCGACTGCCCGAACGTATGCAGGCCATCGCGAATCTGCGCTTCCTTCAGCTCGCACAGCCATGCATCGACGCGCGTCAGCAGCGCGTCTTCGTCGTCCTGTCCGCTCGGCGCCGCGAGACTCAGCTCTTCGTGCAGCCGATGCTCGACGATCGTCGTCAAAATCGTGCGCCGCAGCAGCTTCGCGCGACGCGGATCGACCATCAATGCTTCGTAGTATTCGTCGACCTGGCGTTCGAGATCCTGCAATGGCCCATAGCTTTCGGCGCGTGTGAGCGGCGGCATCAGATGATCGACGATCACCGCCTGCGCGCGCCGCTTCGCCTGGCTACCCTCGCCCGGATCGTTGACGATGAACGGATACAGATGCGGCATCGGCCCGAGAATCAGGTCTGGCCAGCACGCGTCGCTCAACGCGACGCTCTTTCCGGGTAGCCATTCGAGATTGCCGTGCTTGCCGACATGCACGATCGCGTCGACGCCGAACTGATGGCGCAGCCAGAAATAGAACGCGAGATACGCATGCGGCGGCACGAGTTCCGCGTCGTGATAGCTCGCGTAATCGCCTTGCTCGCGCGAACGCGAAGGCTGAATGCCCACAAACACCTGCCCGCAGCGCCAGCCGGCGATCATGAAGCGGCCGCGCCGCAGCGTCGGGTCCTGTTCAGGCTTGCCCCAGCGCGCGTTCAACGCGTCGCGCACGCTTGCCGGCAAGGCGTTGAAATGCGCGAGATAGTCGTCGAGCGCGAGGCTTTGCAGGGCCGGACGCAGATCGCGCACCACGGGATCGTTGGTCACGCCCTCGGTGAGCCTGCTCAACAACGCATCGCCGTTTTCGGGCAATTCACCGACACGGTAGCCTTCGTCGCGCAGCATCGACAGGATGCCGACCACCGACGCCGGCGTATCGAGCCCCACGCCGTTGCCGATGCGTCCTTCGCTCATCGGGTAGTTCGCGAGGATCAACGCGACTTTCTTCCCGGCGTTATCGAGCGAACGCAGACGGCACCAGCGCTGGCTCAACTCGGCGAGAAAGCGCACCCGTTCGTGGTCGGGCTGATAGCGGACCACGTCGACCTGGGTATGCGCACAGCGATACGCGAGCCCCTTGAAGCTGATCGCGCGCGTGATGATGCGCCCGTCCACCTCAGGCAGCGCGACATGCATGGCGATGTCGCGCGAATTGAGACCGTGGTTGTCCTTGAGCCAGTCTTCGCGATTGCCGCCGCTCAGGATCACCTGAAACACCGGCGCGTCGCCGGCGAGCGCGAGCGGCTCGGGGTCGTCGATCGCGGACGCGGCGAACGCGGTCGTGTTCAGCACGAGCGCGGCACCATGTTGCGCGCACAGCGACTGCACGATGTCGCGGCTCATTGCGTCCTTCAACGACGTGATCGCAAGCGGCAGCGGATTGAGCCCTTGCGCTTCGAGCGCATCGATCAACGCATCGAACACGGCAGTATTGGCGGCCTGCAGATGCGCCTTGTAAAACAGGATCGCGACGATCGGCGCGTCCTGCCGCCAGCGCACCTGCCAGTCGGCGATGGTGGGGGTGTCGCGCTCGGGGTGATACAGCGACGCAGCCGGCAACGCGCGCGGCGGCTCGGGTTCGCGCCCCCAGTCGAGCGCGCGATATGCGATGCAGCGCAAGAACGCCTCGGCGTTCTGCGGGCCGCCCTCGCGCAGATAGCGCCACAGCTGCTGGCATAGCTCCGCGCTCGCGGTGCTGCGCGCGAGCAGATTCGGGTCTTCCTGCAAGTCGCCGGAAAACATCGCGAGTGTTTGCTGATTACGCTGCGCGAGCGCGACCACCTGCTCGATGCCGTACGGCCAATAGGTTTCGCCGCCAAGATGATCGACCACGACGGCGCGCGCGTGCTGCAACACGTCCTCGATATAGAAATCGACCGAGGCCGGCTGACGCAGATACGTGACGTTCGCGAGCCGCACGCTCGGGAAGCCGTCGCCAAGACGCGGCACCACGCTCGCGAGCAGCGACAGCGTGGTGTCGGCGGAACTGAGCACGACGATATCGGCGGGCTGCTGATCGATGCGGATCACGCCTTGCGCATCGTCGACGAAGCCGCCCGGTGTCGTGCGCAGCAGATGCATGCTGGTGCGCCCGTTATGCCGTCGCGATCGACGTCGCGCCGAGCGCCGCGTCGAACGCCTGTTGCAGCGCGTGTTGGTCGAGATCCTCGCCGATCAGCACGAAGCGGCTCAATGCGCCTTCATTGGTTTCGCCCGCCTGCCAGCGCCGGTCGAAGTAGCTGTCGAAGCGCCGCCCCACGCCCTGGATCACGAGACGCATCGCCGCGCCAGGCAGCGCGGCGAAGCCTTTGACACGGTAAATCGTGTGGTTTTCGACGAGCGTCTGCAAGGCGGCGAGCGCCGCGTCGCGCGACGGCACCGAAGCCTGCACGACGACCGAATCGAATTCGTCGTGGTGGTGATCGGGGTCGTCGGCGGAACCGTGATGGTCGTGACGCAGGTGAATCGTTTCTTCCGACGCCGCTTCGAGCCCCAGCAGCGTATGCAGATCGAGCTGTCCCTGGTGCGCGCGCACGATCTTGACCTGCGGCGCAATCTCTTCGCGGATCGCAGCTTCCACTTCACGCTGCCGAGCTTCGTCGATCAGATCGGTCTTGTTCAGAATCACCAGATCGGCCGCCGACAACTGGTCTTCGAACAACTCGTGCAGCGGCGACTCGTGATCGAGATTCGGATCGGCCTTACGCTGCGCATCGACGGCGACCGGGTTGTCGGCGAACTGGCCGCTCGCGGCGGCCGGGCCGTCCACCACCGTCACCACCGCGTCGACCGTGAAGCCGTTGCGGATCTGCGGCCAGTTGAACGCCTGGACGAGCGGCTTCGGCAATGCGAGCCCGGACGTTTCGATCAGCACGTGATCGAGTTCGTCACGTCGTTCGGCGAGCTTTTCCATGACCGGGAAAAACTCTTCCTGCACGGTGCAGCACAGGCAACCGTTCGCGAGTTCATACAGTTGCCCTTCGGTCTCGACGCCGTTTTCATCGCAACCGATGCCGCAGCCCTTGAGGATTTCCCCGTCGATGCCGAGTTCGCCGAACTCGTTGACGATCACCGCGACGCGCTTGCCGCCCGCATTCTGAAGAATATGCCGCAGCAGCGTGGTTTTGCCGCTGCCGAGAAAGCCCGTGACGATCGTGACGGGAATCTTGCGCAATTGAGTTTGCATCGTGAGGTCCATCCCTTGGCGTTGCATCGGCATGCCGTAAAGTCCACCGAGCGTGCGCATCGGCTGGCGAAAGGAACGAATGAAGCACGCGCACCACTGCCAGTGATCACAGAACACGGGGCTAACACCGGTATTGCCGCGACAACGGAAATACAGAAAGCGGAAGTGAGATCATGAACGCGCCGCCGCATCCCCGCGGCATTCGTTCTGCTTCTTCGGGCCGGTATCCGGGCTGGCGAAAGCGCCGCTTCCCCTTCCCGGCCGAGTGGTTTCTCGTCCAGTGGTGATATGTCGACGCGACCTTGCGCGGGGACATCGAAGCCGGCACTGCGGCACCCGGCTATCGAGCCGGAACCGCTTTTCGCTTACCGTTGCGGGGACAGCACAGGTTAGCCGCTCCAGAGCAGATGGCTCCCTGTTTCCCGTTTAACTGCATGCGCAGGAACGCGCACGCGAGCACCCAAAGTGCGTGCGAGTGTAGGCCCGCGGCCCTGCGCAGTCAAGGAACGCGCCTTGCCGGAAAGCGCCGCCGAGGCTTATCCGGCAAGGCGCCATGTGCTATCGTATGCGCGCGTTTGGTGCCCGCACATGCGTTCGCGTGTGCAGTTAAACGGGAAACAGGCAGCGCGTCGCGCGTTCAACCTGTGCTGTCCCCGCAACGGTAAGCGACCTGCGGCGCGCGATTCGATCCTGCCTTCGATTCGTAAATGCCGTGCATGCGTTTTTTGATGCCACTGTCCCGCGAATTCGCAAACGGGAACGGGAAGGCGAAGCGCGTGAGGTCGCCAGCCCGGATACCGGCCAGACGCGGAGGCGGCGCCGCGTGTATCGAGTGGCGCTGCCGGCCGCCGGAATCCGCGGGGAACGGATGTGAAGGCGTTCAAGCGCGACATCGCGCGTTTCGTGGCGTTTTTTCTGATGAATATGCCGCGAGCCGCGCCTCACCGCGCCCGGATTCGCAGTACCGCATGACCTCTTTCTCGACCACCGCGCGTGCTGTCGCGCGCCGCTTCTCTTCTCCTTCCACAGCATGGCGCGCGCCATGCACGCCGCGATGACGCGCGCCTGGCTGATCGGCGCCGGGCCCGGCGACGTCGAGCTGATGACGCTGAAGGCCACCCGCGCGCTCGCGCGGGCCGACGTCGTGCTCGTCGACGATCTCGTGAATCCCGAGGTACTTCAGTTCGCGCGCGCCGACGCGCAAGTCGTGTACGTCGGCAAGCGCGGCGGCCATCCGTCGACGCCGCAGGCGGATATCGTCGCGCAGATGCTCGAGCATCTGCGCGCGGGGCGCAGCGTTGCGCGGCTCAAGGGCGGCGATCCGTTCGTGTTCGGCCGCGGCGGCGAAGAGTTGCAGGCGCTGCAGGCCGCGGGTATCGAGGCCGACGTCATCAACGGCATCACCGCCGGCATCGCCGCGCCCGCGGCGCTCGGCATTGCGGTCACGCATCGCGATTACGCGCAGGGCGTCGTATTCGTCACGGGCCACGGCGCCGGTAGCGGCGAGCCGGACTGGGCCGCGCTGGCCGCGACGCGCATGACGCTCGTGATCTATATGGGCATGCGGCGGCTCGCCGACATCGCCGGCGCGTTGCTCGCCGCCGGCATGTCTGCCGATATGCCCTGCGCGGCGATCGAATCGGCGACACGGCCCGAGCAGCGTCACGTGCTCGCGCCGCTGCGCGATTTTGCCGACGCGGTCGCGCGAGCGAGGCTCGGCTCGCCGGCGATCGTCGTGATCGGCGGCGTGGCGTCGCTCGCGCTTGCGCGTGAGGCGGCCAAACGCGACGCAGGCTCGATGAAAACGCTGAGCGTCGGCATCGGTTGCCGCTTGCACAGCGAAGCCGCTGACATCGACGCCGCCGTGCGCGCAGCGCTCGGATCGCATGACTTCGAGCAGATCGGCACCGTCGCGACGATCGACACCAAAGTCAACGAGACAGGCCTGCTCGAATTCTGCTCACGCCATCAGCTGCCGCTGCGACTGTTCAGCCGCGAGCAGATCGCCGCCGTGCCTGTCGCCTCGCCCTCGGTCGCCGCGCACGCGCATCTCGGCGTCGACGGTGTGTGCGAGCCGTGCGCGCTGTTGGCCGCGGCAGCGTCGGACGCCGCGGCATCCACGCATGATGCACGTCTCGTCGTACGCAAGACTGCGCATGCGGGCGTCACCGTGGCGATCGCAGCGGCGAACCATGCCGCGCCCGCACCCCACCCCGCCCATCAAGACCAGGACCTCCGATGAAAACCGATCCCGAATCGCATCAACGCATGACCGAACGCCGCCGCGAAGGCCATGAAAAGAAACAGGCCGGCGCGACCGTCGAAAAGGGCCTGCTGATCGTCAACACCGGCACCGGCAAGGGCAAGAGCACAGCCGCGTTCGGCATGGCCGTGCGCGTGCTCGGCCATGGCATGCGGCTGGGCGTCGTTCAATTCATCAAAGGCGCGCTGCATACGTCGGAGCGCGACTTCCTCGGCGCGATCGCGCAATGCGATTTCGTCACGATGGGTGACGGCTACACCTGGAACACGCAGAACCGCGAGGCCGACATGGCGACCGCGCGCAAGGGCTGGAACGAGGCGCGACGCATGATCGAGAGCGGCGACTACCAGATGGTGATCCTCGACGAACTGAACACCGTGCTCAAGTACGAATACCTGCCGCTCGACGAAGTGCTCGCCGTCATCAAAGCGCGCGCGCCGATGCTGCACGTCGTCGTGACCGGCCGTCACGCGCCCGACGCGCTGATCGAAGCTGCCGACCTCGTCACCGAAATGCGCGCGATCAAGCATCCGTATCGCGAGCAGGGCGTGAAAGCGCAGCGCGGCGTGGAGTTCTGAGCGATGTCAGCGTGCCCCGCGCTGTTCATCAGCGCGCCCGCGTCGGGACAAGGCAAGACCACCATCACCGCCGGGCTCGCGCGCTATCACAGGCGGCTCGGACGGCGGGTGCGCGTCTTCAAGACCGGCCCGGATTTTCTCGACCCGATGATCCTCGCGCGAGCGAGCGGCGCGCCGGTGCTGTCGCTCGATCTGTGGATGGTCGGCGCAAGCGCGTGCCGCAACCTGCTCGCGCAGGCGGCGCGGGAGGCTGATCTGATCCTGATCGAAGGCGTGATGGGCCTGTTCGACGGCACGCCGAGCAGCGCCGATCTCGCGACGGCCTTCGGCGTGCCCGTCCTCGCGGTCATTTCCGCGCAGGCGATGGCGCAGACTTTCGGCGCACTTGCCTTCGGCCTCGCGCGCTTCCGGCCGCAACTGCCTTTTCATGGCGTGCTGGCGAACCGCGTCGGTTCGGCGCGGCACGCGCAGATGCTGCAGGAAGCACTGCCGCCCGAGTTGCGCTGGTGCGGCCACATTGCGGCGAGCGACGAGATCACGCTGCCCGACCGCCACCTCGGACTGCACCAGGCCGACGAAATCGGCGATCTCGAAGCGCGCCTCGAATGTGCGGCCGATACGCTCGCAACGACCGCGCTCGCCGAACTGCCACCGCTCGTCGATTTCGGCGCAGCCGCTCCCGAAGCGTTGCCGCGCCTGCTCGCAGGCAGGCACATCGCAATCGCACGCGACGCCGCCTTTTCATTCATTTATCCGGCCAACGTCGCGCTACTCGAAGCACTCGGCGCGCGGCTCAGCTATTTCTCGCCGCTCGCCGACGAACCGTTGCCCGAAGACGCGCACGCACTCTATCTGCCGGGCGGCTATCCCGAGTTGCACGCCACGGCACTGGCGGGCAACGCAAACAGCGCCGCGGCGATCCGTGCGCACGTCGAAGCGGGCAAGCCACTGGTGGCCGAATGCGGGGGCATGCTGTATCTGCTGGAGACGCTGACCGACAAGCAAGGCGCGAGCACGCCGATGCTCGGTCTGCTGCCCGGTCACGCAACCATGCAAACGCGCTTCACGTCGCTCGGTATGCAACAGATCGACGGCCCGCACGGCACGCTGACCGGCCACACGTTTCACTACTCGAAGCTCGCCACGCCGCTCGCGCCGCACCGCTTCGCGACGCGCGCGAACAGCGACGCGCCCGGCGAAGCGCTTTTCCGCGTGGGCTCGATCGTGGCAACCTATATGCACGCTTACTGGCCCTCCAACCCGGCTTTCACGGCCGCCCTCTTTCATGGCGAAGCCTTTTGACGACTCCGAGCGCGAGGCGGTCTATCGCGCGATTTACGAACGCCGCGACATGCGGCACTTCCTGTCCGATCCGGTCGACCCCGCCGTGCTGCTGCGGCTGCTCGACGCGGCGCATCACGCGCCGAGCGTCGGCTTCATGCAGCCCTGGCGCATCGTGCGCATTACCGATGCGGTACTGCGCACGGGCTTGCGCGACATCGTCGAACGCGAACGGCTCGCGACCGCCGACGCGCTTGGCAAGCGCCGCGACGAGTTCATGAAGCTGAAGGTGGAAGGCATGCGCGAATGCGCGGAGCTGCTCGTGATCGCGCTGATGGACGGCCGCGAGCGACACGTCTTCGGCCGCCGCACGTTGCCGGAGATGGACCTCGCGTCGGTTGCGTGCGCGATCCAGAACATGTGGCTCGCCGCGCGCGCGGAAGGACTCGGGCTCGGCTGGGTGTCGCTATTCGATGTCGACGCGGTGCATCAGCTTCTGGGAATGCCGGCGGGCGCGCGGCCGGTCGCGATCCTGTGCCTCGGTCACGTCGACGCGTTCTATAGCGAGCCGATGCTGGAAACGCAGCGCTGGGCGAGCCGTCTGCCGCTCGCCGATTGCGTATTCGAAAACCGCTGGCCACGGGACGAGCCAGCGCAGGAATAACGCATACAGGCCGCCACGGCGGCGCAGCCCCTGGCCGCCGCCGCGCTTGGTATCAGCGCTGCAGCGGCTTCACCGACTCGACGTTCGGCACGCCGCTCGCCGTGTCGATGCTGAACTTCACGCGCCAATCGGCCGGCGCGTCGAACGGCAGCTTCGCGAGCGCGGTTTTCACGAGCAAGGGCAGCGCATGCAGCGGGTCCGCGTCGCGATCGTTGAACACCGCGCTGACCTTGTAGCGTTCGCTGCCGCTCGCATAGTCGAAAAAGCGCAGCGTCAGCGCGTGCCGATACTCGCGGCCCAGCAGCAGCGCGCCGAGACCGTCGCTGCCCGCGCCGCAGTCGGTGGGCGCGCAATCCTCGCCGCCCATGCCGATCGACGCTGGCCGCGTGCTATACGCCATCGACAGCAGGTAGTGCGCGGGCTTGCCCGCCGTATCGACGAAACCCTGTTTCGCCAGCTCGTCGCGCAGCAGCTTTTCGACTTGCGGATGGTCGGCGCTGTCGTCCTGCGGCTGCGTGCGTGCGAGCGAATAGGTCTGCTCGCCTTGCAGGGCAACGGCGTGGCCGGCGCCGTTAGCGGACATGGTGTGTACGTCGGCGCTCAGGCCCGCGCAACCCGTGAGGCTCGCCACGGCCAGCGCGGCGCAGAGATGAGCGATTTTTGCCATTGCTGTTTTCTCTCCGGTACGTCGCATACGTCAAAGGCGCGTCAGGCGCGCCCGGCGCCCAATTCGCCGGGCTGCGCGTCGTCGAGCGCGGGCAGCCAGATCGTAAAGGCCGTTCCCTCGCCGGGCGCGCTGGCGATCTCGACGCTGCCCCCGTGGCGCGTGACGACGGTTTTGATGAACGCCATGCCGAGTCCCGCGCCCCCCACTTCCGGCCGCTCGGTCTCGTGAAATCGGCGAAAGCGCTCGAACAGGCCGGCCTGCTGTTCCTTCGGGATGCCATAGCCCTGGTCGCGGATCGTGCAAGCCACGCGCCCTGCCGCGGGTTGGCCCGCGAAGCTGCAGACGATGCGCGTGTCAGGCGGGCTGTACTTGACCGCGTTGCTCAGAATATTGACGAGCGCGCGTGTCATCAGCGAGCGGTCGGCGCAGATCCAGGGAGCGTCGCCGCCGGTTTCCGTATCCAGCGCGATGCGCTTCGCGTGCGCCTGCGGCCAGACCTCGTCGCTCGCGTCGATCACGAGTTCGGCCAGGTTCAGCGGCTCGAGCGCATAGGTTTGCGATTCGGCGCGCGCCAGTTGCACGAAGTCGTCGGCGAGCGTCAGCGCACGTTGCGCGTAGCGTTCTATGTGCCCGAGCAGGTTGCGCTCGAGCACCGGCTCGGTTCGCGCGCGCTCGATTTCGATCAGCGCGATGATCGATGCCTGCGGCGAGCGCATGTCGTGCGACAGCAGCCGCAGCGCGTCCTCACGTTGACGCTCGGCCGCATGCAGCGCCGACACGTCCACCAAACCGGCGATCCAGCCGGTCGTCTCGCCCCGCGCGTTGGTGCAGGTCGCGTAGCGCAACAGATGATCGCGCCCGTTCGCGTCGCGCACCTCGACGCCCTGCGCCATCAGCGCCGCAAACTCGCCGCGCGTCGGATCGAGCAGCGCCGGCCAGTGCGCGTGCGCGCGCAGATTGCGCTCGTTGTCCGAGGCCGCGCCGGCGTCGATCGCCTTTACGAGCGTAAGGCCGCCGAGCACGCCGTGCATCGGCTGGCCCTCGGGCATCGGCGCGCCCAGCCGGGCGAAGTGCGCTTTCGCCGCATGATTCGCGATCAGCACGACGCCGCCCAGATCGCTGACGAGAATCGGCTCCGGCATGCTGTCGAGGCTGTCCCACACGAAGCGCTTCATGTCCTGTACGCGTTGCGCGGCCTGAGCCATCAATGCCATGTGCTGCTCGAGCACGTCGCCGCCGAACTCGCGGCGGCGCTTCGGCGTTTCGGGCTGCAGCTGCGGCTCTTCGGCGAGGCGCTGCAGCTCACCGCGCAGATACGCCATCGTCATTTCGAGGCGGCGCCAGTTCCAGATCGGATAGACGATCACGACGCCGAGAATCGCCGGCACCGGCGACACCCACAGCCTGCCGACGTATAGCAGCACCGCGCTGCCAGCCGCCGCGAGCAGCACCAGAGCGCCCGTCAGCAACAGCGAGCGGCGCGGCGACAGGACCAGAAACCCGGCGAGCAGCGCGGCGAGCGGCCCGAACGCCGCCGCGCACACGACCCACTGCCCGACCGGCTCGATCTCGCGGCCGGTCAGCAGCGTGTCGAGCACGTTCGCATGGATGTAGACGCCGGGCAGCGGACCCAGCTCGCCCGACACCGGCGTCGCAAAACGGTCGTACAGACCCGACGCGCTCACGCCGATCACCACGATGCGCCCGCGCAACCGATCGGCCGCCACCTTGCCGGCCAGCACGTCGGCGAAACTGAGCTTCGCGAAGTCAGCGGCATTCGGCCCGAACGGAATCAGGAAGCGGCCTTCGCCGCCGTCGCCGCTGCCGCGCGCGGGCTCGTTCGAGCCGCGCGGCGGCAGCCCGCCGCGCAGAGGCAGCTTGCCTCGTTCGACCGCTTCGGCGACGGGCACCATCAGTTGCGGCCAGCGCGAACCGTCGTCGCCCTGGAAGCGCGCGACGCTGCGTGTGATGCCATCGCTGTCCACCTCGAAATTGATGTGACCGAGCCCGGCGGCCGCTTGCGCGAGCGCGGCGACGGGCCCCTCGACGGTGCGCTCGCCGGTTGCGTCGGGCGGTGTCAGCAGCACGGGCAGGTAGGTCGGGGAGAGCGCGATTGCGCGGGCGAGGTGGTCGTCGTCGGCGTGGGGCTCCGTGAACAACACGTCGAAGATCACCGCGGCGGGTTTGGCTGCCGCGATCTGTTCGAGCAGCCGCGCATGCACGCTGCGCGGCCACGGCCAGCGGCCGAGCTGGTTGATGCTCGCGTCGTCGATCTCGACGATGACGATGTCCGGCAGCAGCGGCTGCGCGCGCAGGTTCAGAAGCCGGTCATACACCAGCTGATCGATGCCGGTGCTGACGCGTCCGAACGACGTCAGCAGTATCACGACGATGCCGAGCAAACCGACGCCGATCCACTCGATCAGAAAGCGTCGGCCGGCGCGCCGTCCAAGGCGGGCACGCGGATCGAGGCTCAGGCGCGTAGAAGTGGCGGGCAATGGGCGTTGTGATCGGAAACGAGGGGACAGCCGGACCGGCAGGCCGGCCCCGAGAATCTACCAGCGTCAGCGCGAGAGCGTAAACGAGCGGACCGGGCTGCTCTTCTCGTAGAAGCGGCCGTGGTCGAACTGCTCGGCGACGATGGTCCAGTAGTAGACGCCCGGCGGCAGATCGCTGATCACCAGCTCGCCGCCCGGCAAATCGGTACGGTCGACGACCGGATGGCTCAGATCGGCGGTCGTCGCCAACATGAAGCGGAAACGCGTCGGCACGTCGCTGGGGCTGACGAACCAGCGGAACGCGTAGTCGCGGCTGCCGGCGCGCCGCGCGGCCGAAGCGTCCAGCCCGAGCTGGCGGCGCTCGAACGCGTACACCTTCGGCAGGCCGTCGAGGCCGTTGCTATCGGTTGACGCGACGCGCACGAAGTACGTGCCGTCCGGCAGATCGCCGAAGTCGGCGTGCGGCTCGCTCACGCGCAGATCGCGCACCAGATCGAGCTGATCGGCGTCGTGCGAAATCTGTAGCCGATAGCCGACCGCGCGCTCGGCGGGATCGACGTCGAACGCGACGCTCTTGCCGTCCTGCACGCGTGCAGGGCGCACGAGCGCCGGTGCCGCCAGCAGGCCGACCGGACGGCCGATTGCGTTGCCCGTGCGCGTGACGTTGCCGCTCTTCGCCTCGATCAACTGCTCCGACTCCTGCAACGGTATGCCCGGCGCCGGCACGGCACTCAGACCCCGCCGCGTGGCCGGATCGACGCCGACCGCGCCGTCGAGCACGGCCACCGCCGTCGTCTGCGTGCTGCCGTCGTAACCGACGCGAAAGCGCGTGCCGCGCACCCCCGCGACCACCGAAGGCGAACGGATCTGGAAGCGATCGTCGCGTCGCGTCGCATGCGTGACCTGGCTCTCGACCTCCCCGCGGCGCAGCTCGAAGATGCGATCGGCCACGCCGGTCAGCGTGACGTGGCGCAGCCGTTCGATATCGAGTTCGCCGTTCTGCGCGATCGTCACATGCGAGCCGTCGGGCAGTTCGAGCGTCGCGAAGCCGTTCGCGCCGGTGCGCAAGCGATCGCCCTCGGCAAGCGTTGCGCCGGTTTTCAGCGGCAGATAGGGGTTTGAGCCGAACGCGTGCTCGACCGGACCGCTGGTCGCGACCACGCGAGCGGTGTCGCGATCCTGACGCAGCCTTGCGGCCGGCAGGCGCAGTACGATCCCGGCCGGCATCCGGCGCGGAGCGGGCACATGGTTCAGGCGGCTCAACAGCGCCCAATCGGCCGGGTCGGCCATGTAGCGAGCGGCGATGTCGTAGAGCGTGTCGCCTGCGCGCGTCGTGTACGAAGCATAGACGGGCGGCGCCTTCGCGCCGGCTTTGCCGCGTGCGGGCTGGGCGTGCGCGAACGCGCTCCAGCCAGTCGCGCCGGTTGCGATCAGGCACGCCACCGCAAGCCACGCCGCGGCGCGGCGGCCCTGCACGGTGGCGCTGCCCGGCGCTGCTGAATTCAGAAAAGCCGTCACGCATCCCCCGCTTCTTCGGTCGGTTCGTCGTCGGCGGCCAGCGGCGTGTTGGTTTCGACCCGCTCCAGGCGGTAGCCATAGCCGTAGATCGGCGTGAGCCGATAACCGTGCTGCGGGCGCAGACCGAGCTTGCTGCGCAACATCGATATGTGGGTGTCCATCGTGCGCGAAGGGATGTCGGTGGCCTGCTTCCAGATCACGTCGAGAATGTGCGCGCGCGATAGCGGCCGGCTCAGGTGCTGAAACAGCAGCAGCGCGAGCTCGAACTCCTTCTGCGTGACGGCGACCGGCGTGCCGCGTACGACGACGTGCCTGGTGATCAGATCGAACTCGAATTCGCCGAACACTTCCTTCGTCGCCGGCGTCTTCAGGTAATAGGCGCGGCGCAGCAGTGAGCCGACCCGGGCGAGCAGCACCGCGCCCGACACGGGCTTGACGAGATAGTCGTCCGCACCGGTATTCAGAATCGAAGTGATGTCCGTTTCGCGGTCGCGGCTCGTGATGAACAGCACCGGCAGGCGCTCGGACAGGGTTTCGCGCACCCAGCGCAGCACTTCCTCGCCGGACATATCGGGAACGTTCCAGTCGAGCACGAGCAGGTCGAAAGTCTGGCGGCGCAGCTCGCGCACCAGGTCGCGCCCGGCGCCATATGCGTGACAGACGTGTCCCGCGGCGGCCAGCGTTTGACAGATTAGATCGGCTTGAGCCGGATCATCGTCCAGGACTGCAATTCTCATAAAACCCCACAACGCAACAGCGCCTTTCGTCGCTGACGGCCGCCCACCCGGCCGACGACCCGGACGGCAGCGCAGCGCCGCCGATCCGGCTCCCCATAGAAATCCGGCTGCTAGTCTTCTGACTAATAGTCCCTTGCCGTGCCCCGCTCGACGCTGCCTCCTGAAGTCGAATTCAGCGCGTATTTGATATGGGCATTGCGCCTACGCAAGGCAGTTCATCACAGTCGAAAACCCTATTTTTCCCCCGCGTGCCGGGTACCGGCAATCGGTCGCGCAACACGCTCATTGAAAGCGGTTGACGCGTTTTTTCAGGTTCTCCCGGTCTGCCAGCCACGACCGGTATCGGTGAGCAAGCTGCGCTCCAGACGGCAGATCCTTGCCCGGCTGGCGTTTGGCGCGATCTGCCTATACCGTTCTTGAGAGTTCTTCGAAGAACTCTGATTTAACAATTCGGCGCCCAGTATAAGAATGGTCTCAAAATAAATCGTTTAAACATTGTTAGATTTCGCGAAATGTCAGTTGTCATCTGATTGGATGACGCGACGCATGACGAATCGCTAGCGGGCGATACCCCGCTCCAGACCGCGAGCAAAAAAATGCGGCGCCACCCCTGTCGATGCAACGCCGCCAAAAACACACTACACACGTTCACCGGGGTCTAGCCGCGCGAGTAACGTCACGTTAGCCGCGCAGAAAAACGCGCTCAAGATGCGCGCGCTCAGCGCGATCCTTCGATCTCCGGCATCGGGGCAAACAGCGCATCGAGGTCGTCGTCCGAGAACTTCGCGGCACCGGCCGCGTCTTCCGCGAGAATGCTGTCGGCGAGCCCGGCCTTGTGCTCCTGCAACTCGACGATCTTCTCCTCGATGCTGCCCGCCGCGATCAGCTTGTAGACGAACACCGGCTTGTCCTGTCCGAGCCGATGCGCGCGGTCGGTCGCCTGGTTCTCGGCGGCCGGGTTCCACCACGGGTCGTAGTGGATCACCGTGTCGGCGGCAGTCAGATTCAGTCCCACGCCGCCCGCCTTCAGGCTGATCAGGAACAGCGGCACCTCGCCCTGCTGGAACCGCTCCACCGGGCTCACGCGGTCGGCCGTGTCACCCGTCAGCATCGCATAGGGGATCGCGGCTTCGTCGAGCGCCTCGGCGATCAGCGCGAGCATGCCGGTGAACTGCGAGAACAGCAGCACCCGGCGCCCCTCCTCGATCAGCTCGGGCAGCATCGACAGCAGCAGGTCGAGCTTGGCCGAGCGCATCGCCCGCTCGCCGCCGCTCGCAGCCGTGCCGCCCGCGATGCCGCTCGCGGTGCGCACGAGCCGCGGATCGCAGCACACCTGGCGCAGCTTCAGCAACGCATCGAGCACGATGATGTGGCTGCGCGCGAGCCCCTGCGCGTTGACCGCGGCACGGACCTTCTGCTGCATCGCCGTGCGCACGGTCTCGTACAGGTCGCGCTGCGCGCCTTCGAGATCGACCGGACACACGATCGTCGTCTTAGGTGGCAGTTCCCTCGCGACCTCGTCCTTGCGGCGGCGCAGCGTGAACGGCCGGATGCGGCGCGCGAGCAATGCGCGGCGCACGTCGTCGCCGTTCTTCTCGATGGGATTGCGCCAGCGCCGCGTGAAGTCCTTCTGGCTGCCGAGAAAGCCCGGCAACAGAAAATCGAATTGCGACCACAGTTCGCCGAGATGATTTTCGAGCGGCGTGCCCGTCAGACACAGCCGATGCCGCGCGCGCAAGCCGCGAATCGCCTGCGCGGCCTTGGTGGTCGCGTTCTTGACGTACTGCGCCTCGTCGAGGATCAGCAGGTGGTATTCGTGTTCGGCGAGCACCTTCTGATCGCGCCACAGCAGCGCATAAGTGGTCAGGATCAGCTCGTGTTCGCCGATCTGCTCGAAGCGCTCCTTCCTCTGCGGCCCGTTCAGCACCAGCACTTTCAGCCCGGGTGCAAAGCGCCGCGCTTCCTCGCGCCAGTTGTGCACGAGCGTGGTCGGCACGACGATCAGCGCGGGATGCGTGAGCCGCCCCGCTTCCTTCTCCGCCAGAATGTGCGCGAGCGTCTGCACGGTCTTGCCGAGACCCATGTCGTCGGCGAGCACGCCGGCCAGATCCTGTTCGCGCAGGAACTGCATCCAGTTGAGGCCCTGGTGCTGATATGCGCGCAACTCGGCCTTCAGACCGCGCGGCACCGGCACTTCGCGCAGGCCCGGGCCGGTTTGCAGACGGCGCGCCAGTTCACGGATCGAGTCGTCGCCGCTGAACTGCCAGCGACCGGTGTCATGCAGTGCGTCGAGGCGGCCGGCATCGACCGCGGGCACGCGCAGCGGCGCGCCGTCGGCAAGCGCGCCGCCGAGCGAATCGAACAGATCGACCAGCACCCGCACCACCGGCTTCAGACGATCGGCGCGCAACCGCAGGCGCTTGTTTTCCTCGGTCTTCAGCTCGATCGGCTCGTCGTCGCGAATGCTCTCCAGCGCGCCGGAGAGCCAGCGCCGGTCGCGCCGGAACAGATCGGCCAGGAGCGGTTCGAGCCGCACGTTGCGCTCGCCGACGCGAATACCCATCTCCAGGTCGAACCAGCCGTCGCCGGCCTGCTGCGCGGTGCCGTCGATCGCGTCGATCTCGATCACGTTGTAACGGAACTCGGGCGCCATCGTCACGCGCCAGCCCTTCGCGACCAGATCCGGCACCGCCTCGTTGACGAACCCGGACCACGCGTCGGTGTCGGGCAGACCGAGCATCGTGTCGGGCAACAGGGGCGACCCGTGCATGTTGCGCGTCGGCACCTTTTGCAGCCCGGTCTTACGCAGTTCCAGCAAACGCTTTCTTTCGGTGTCGTAGCGCCGGCGAATGTGAATCACGTCGCCGCCCGGCAGCGGCACCAGCGTCACGCTGCTGTCGGCGTTGATGCTGACGCCGTCGTAGTCGAAATTCGCGGCGGCCAGCTCTAACACGGTGGACTTGTGCGCCGCGAGCTTCGCGGTTCTGGCCGTTTTCGTTCCCTTCGCGGTGCCCGGCAGCGCATGACTGTTCAACGTCAGCACCGGCACCGGCTCGACGTCGATCACACGGATCGCGGGCGCGTCGTGGGTCGGCGGCAGCGGTAGCCCGGGTGCGATCTCGCGCAACACCGACGCGACGAGCGGCGCCTCGGCGAGCGAAATCGGCGGCATCGCGAGGTAATCGGGCAGTTGCTGGAATGGCAGCGACAGCGGCACGACGCCCGCCTCGTTGGCGACGCCGTCCACGTACCAGACCGGCTCGGTCGGCAGCACCATGCTCGCGCACGGTTCGGTGCGCAGCACCGGACGCAGGCGCTCGTCGGCGAGCGGCTCCCATTCGATGCGGCCGGGCCGGTCGGCCGCCCGCACGAGCGGCGTCGGGCCCGGCTGGCCAGGCGCGATCCTGAAGTCGAAGAACAGGCGCCCGGTCGCGATCAGCTTTTGCAGCGTCTCCGCACCGCTCGTGCCGCGCAGCACGAACTGGCCCAGATCCTCGCGCGAGCGGCCGAGCCACAGGCCGCGCAGAATCGACAGATCCTCGTCGGACACGAAGCGCGGCTGCCTGAGCAGCGCGCCTTCGACGTCGCCCCAGTTGTCGCCGACCGCGACGATCAGGCCGTCCTCGTCGCAGCGCGCGCGATGCAGCACGACCTCGTGGCGCAGATGAAAGCGCGACCAGTTGAGGCGATAGGCCAGCGTTTCCTTGCGCGCGGCGTGCGGCTTACGGGCGCCGGCTTGTTCGGCGGCCTCGGCCGCGCGGGCGCGCGCGCGAAAACGTTCGAGCCAGCTGACCAGCTCCGGGCGCACGCCGGGCGCGGGAGATGGCGGCGGCGGCACGCCCGGGACCGTGATCCGTCGCGCGATGAACACCTCCGACGTAGCCGGGTCGCTATCGTCTTCCACCTGCGTGATGTGATCCATCTCGTCGTGGTAGTCGAGTTCCGCGAACAGCAGTGCCGCGACGTGCTTGCAATTGCGCCCGACCGGGCAGGTGCATTCGCCTTCGGCCCACGTCGATCCGCCATTGACATGAAATTGGACCCACGTCCGGTAGGGCTGGGGTTGCGAGCCCTGCACGTCGCCCGACAACGTCTCACCGCGCCATTTGACGTTGCTGACCGCGCCCACCGAGCGCGCCTTGGCGACGGTCCGCTCACCGAGCCATTCCGCAATGCTTTCCCGATCGAAGAAAACTGATGACATCCGCGTGCGTTCCTGTTCAAACCGGCGAAGGCAAGCGCGCGCGGACGCAAAGCGTGTGCCGCGCGACGCTTGCTAGCGACGCCCGGCAGATTCTGTCCACTTGCAAGTTGCCGTGATAACCGGCCATTCTACGCGTTGGACGAAAATGGCTGGGGCGGCTCTGGTTTGAACAGTTCGGGAAAGGCTCTCGCGACCACGCCGCCGCGAGGTCCAGCAGCAGCGCCGCTAACAACGCGAGCGCGAGTCACGGGTGCAGCGCGAGACGGCACACGGGCGTACCCGTTCCATCGCCTTCGCGCCGCCCTCGCCGCGGCTGCTTCAATGGGCGCCCACGGCCGGCGCGCCCGAGTTCGCAACGTGGCTCGCAGCCGCGGCCGCTTGCGCGGCGAGCGCCTCTTTGTGCTGTGCGACCTGACGCGCGAACACGGGATTGACGTCGGGGTACGACGTGTCGGTGATGTAGTCGAGACCGTTCTGCTGGGCCTCGATCAACTCCTGGTACACCTGGGCACGTGTCTTGGCCTGCGCAAACGCGCTCGACGAAGCGGCGAGAACGACAAACGACAAAGCGACAAGCGAGAGCTTTTTCATGATCGACTCCTTGGAGAGTTGTGCGGGTTCGCACTACGCAGAACCACGGGTCGACGGCCTTTATTCCTGTATTCGCGACGCGAGAAAAACATCGCTGGCGCCGGGAATAAATGCGCAAATACCTGTGTTTGCCTTCGAATAGCAGCACTCGAGACCGCGCATCATCATGACTTCGACCCGCCGGCCGTCCGGCGCTCCGCCCTCCGAACCCGACATCCAGGCCTATGCCGACGGCACGTTGACGCCCGAGCGTGCCGCGTCGCTGCGCGACTACCTCGGCAAGCATCCAGCGGAAGCACGACGCGTCGCCTTTTACGACCGGTTGAACGCGCAGATGCAGGCAGCGTTTCAAACCACGGAGGAGCCAGCACGCGAGCACATCGGCAGATCGCGCCGGCGAGGCATGCTCCCTCAACCGCCCGGTCGCGCGTGCCGCACGCTGCTCGCGCTCGCAGTGCTCGCGCTGACGCTCCTCGCCCTCAGTGGCTGGCTCGCCGCGATCCAGGTGTCTGCGCAAGCGCTCGACAACGCCGCCGTCATGGCGCTCGCTGAAGTCACCGCGCGCCCGTTTCCCCTGGCATCGCCGAGGCCGGTCGATCCGGCCGCACCGGATCTCGACGCCATCGGGCTGCGCCTCGTGGGGCAACGCCTGCTCCAGCTCGGTCCTTTGCAGCGCGCCAACGAATTCGTCTATCTGAGCGGCGATCTGAAGCCGGTGGTGGTGCTGTCGGCCGCGGCGCCGTTTGCGCGCGAAGAGCCCCAGTGGGCCGCGCGCCGCATCGGTGACATGCGGCTGTTGAGGTGGACCGCGCGGCGCCAGCGCTTCGTGGTCGCGGGCAATGCGCGCACCCGCGGCCTGATGCGCGCCGCCGACGTGATGAGCGCGCGCTGACGGCCGCGCGCCCCACCCCCGGCCAACCGACGCGAGGCACCCAGCGGAATAAAATGCGCAGACAGGCGTTTGCAGTTCGAATGCATATCGAAACCGACGCGAGTGACGCCAATGCGGCCCCGATGCCACCCCTGACCCGGATCAACCATGGATGTCCGTGACGAGTTGATGGAGCACGTGCCGCGTCTGCGGCGCTATGCGCGGGCGCTCATCAACAATCGCGAGCTCGCCGACGACCTCGTGCAGGACACGCTCGAGCGCGCGCTCGGCCACACGCGCCTGTTCCAGCCGGGCACCGATCTGCGCGCGTGGCTCTTCACGATCATGCACAACGTGTTCGCGAATCAGGCGCGCAAGGCGTCCGCGCGCGCGGCCCACGTCGCGGTCGACGACGACAGCATCGCCGAAAGCGAGCTCGCGGTGCCGTCGGACCAAACCCGTTCGCTCGAAGTGCGCGACCTCGATTACGCGCTACAGCGGCTGCCGGCCGAGCAGCGCGAAGTGGTGCTGCTGGTCGGCCTCGAGGAGATGAGCTATGCCGATGTCGCGCTCGCGCTGAACGTGCCGATCGGCACGGTGATGTCGCGGCTCTCGCGCGGACGCGAACGGCTGCGGGCCTTGATGGCGGGCGTCCAGCCCGGAGCGAAATTACAGGTGGTGCGATGAGCGAGCCGCAAATTCCGATCGGCGAAGAAGACTTGCACGCGTACGTGGATGGCACACTGTCCGGCGAGCGCCGTGCCGAGGTGGAGCGCGCGCTCGAACAGAATCCGGGCCTGGCCGCGCGCGTCAGCGATTATTTCTCGCTCAATGGCCTGCTTCACGAGCGCTACGACCGCGTGCTCAGCGAGCCCGTGCCGAAACGTCTGCAGACCGGCGCGCCGCGCCGCGCGTGGCTGGCCGCGAACTGGCCGCGTTTTGCCGCGCAGTTCGCGGGCATGGCGGCGGCACTCGTGCTCGGCGTGGGCATCGGCATGCACAGGGACGAGTTGATCCCCCCTGTTGCAATCGATCGAACCGGCACGGAGGCCGAAACCCCAGCCGGAGATCGTGCGGTCAGCGCGGACAGCGCCGAGGGTTTCGCGCGCCGGGCGGCGCTCGCGCACGTCGTCTACATGCCGGCGATCGAGCGCCCGAGCGAGATGGGCGCCGATCGCGAGCAGGACTTCGTGCAGTGGCTCGCGAACCGGCTCGGCACGCAGGTCCACCCGCCGATGCTGTCGAAGAGCGGGTTCATGCTGTCGGGCGGCCGCCTGCTGCCCGGCGAAGACGGCCCGACCGCCCAGTTCATGTATGCCGGACCGAACGGCGAGCGCGTCACGCTGTGCATCTCGCATCGCCGCGAAAACGCGAATACGACCGCGTTCAAGCTGTATCAGGCGGGTCCCGTCAACGTGTTCTATTGGGTCGACGGCGATTTTGGCTATGCGGTGTCGGGCGGGATCGATCGCAAGGCGCTGTTGCAGCTCGCGCATGATGTTTATGCGCAATTGACGGGGGCGGCGCCAGGGTGAAGCGGATGGATTGCGCGCCGCCAGCCTCGCGCATCAACGTTGGGTTTTCTCGAGCACCGGCATCGCCGCATCGTCGCTCGGGGCGCCGCGCAGTTCGCGCGGCGTCACGCCTAGCAGACGCGACATCCAGTACGCCATATGGCTCTGATGCGCGAAGCCGGTATCGAGCGCAATCTGGCTTGTGCTGAAACTTCCTTGCAGCAATAGCGTTCGCGCGCGCTCCACCCTGCGCTGTACGACATATCGATGCACGGGCACGCCGAGCGTGTCGCGAAACAATGCCTTGAAATGCGGCACGCTCAGTTGCGCCTGCGCGGCGAGATCGTCGAGCGTCAGACGCTGATCGAGGTGCGCGTCGATAAACTCGATCACGCGCGCGGCCGTGCGCGGCGCGAGCGTGCGGCGCCGGTTGCCGGGCGCAGGCTCGGCGCCGATCAGCCGCACCAGCATCGCCGTGCACAGACTTTCGGCGTAGAGCGGATCGGACGCGTCGTGCGCTTCGAGCTCCGCGCGCAGTGCCCAGGCCAGATGCTGAAAGCGCGCATCGCGTATCTGCAGGCGCGGACGCAACTGCGCGTCGGCCGGTTTCAGCGCGAGTTGCTCGAGGGTCCGTTGCGCGAAGTCCTCGGCAAACCAGATGCTGAAAATCGTGCAGGCGGCGTCATCGCTCCACTGGCCTTCGAGCCCTGCGGGGATCACGTCCGCGTCGCCATGCGCCTGAATCCGCGTGAGGCGTTGCGCATCGCACACACAGTGTGCCGTCACCGGCGCGCCGACGTGCACGCCCACCCGGTGATGGCGAAACGCGGGCAGCCGATGCAAACCGGCCGACACGTTGACCAGCTCCGCACCGAAGCCTTGCCAGCCAAGCGCCCTGCTCGTGCGCACGACGGTGCGCGAGCCGCTATGCGGCGCAAGCGCAGGAATCGGGGTGACCGCGTTCATCGATGCTCTCCTGAGTGTCCTGAATGACGGCAAGATGCCTGCATTGTGCGGCGTTTTTGGCGGCCTCGCAGGGGAGACGGATTCTCGTAGCTGGTGGGCGGCTGATGCCGTTCGCGCGACCGCCGCAGTGTCGCTGCAAAAAAATCATCCATATCTGCGCAAGGCAATCCATATCTGAGCGCCCCGTGAGCACGACGTCCCTACCATCACGCCATAGCGATCCTCAAAGGAGCACAACGTGTTCGTCATATTCGGAGCTACGGGTCACGTGGGACGTGCAAGCGCGAGCGCATTGCGTCGCGCGGGTCAGCGGGTACGCGCGGTGGTGCGCGACGCAGCGCAAGCCGACGCGCTCGCGGCGATCGGCTGCGAGATCGCGCTCGCCGACCTGAACGACGCGAACTCGGTCGCGCGCGCCATCGACGGCGCTCAGGCTGTGCAATGGCTTTGTCCGGTGCCGCATCCGCACGACGATCCCGCGGCCGCGATGCGGCACATCATCGATACGGGCGTCGCCGCGTTGCGCCTGGCCGCGCCGCCGCAACTGCTCGCGCTTTCCGACTACGGCGCCGAGCACGCCAGCGGCACCGGCATCACGACACTGTTCCACTACCTCGAAACGCAGTTGCGCACCATCGCTTCGCCGCTCACCTTGCTGCGCTCCGCCGAACACATGCAGAATTGGGCGCGCGTGCTGCCGGTCGCGCTCGGCCAGGGCGTGCTGCCAAGTCTGCACGATCCGCTCGACAAGCTGTTTCCGACTGTCGCCGCGCAGGACGTCGGCGCGCTCGCCGCGCAGTTGCTGCTCGACGGCGGGCCTTCGCGCGCGACGCCACGGGTGGTGAGCATCGAAGCGAAAGAGCGGGTCAGCGCGCTCGGCGTCGCGCGCACCCTGGCGGAACTGTCGGGGCGGCCCGTGGTCGCCCGCCAGGTGCCGCGCGGCGAATGGCATGCCGTGCTGCGGGGCAGCGGGCTCGGCGAGCGGTACGCGCAACTGATCGTCGACCTGTACGACGCGCACAACGCGGGCCGTATCGACGTCGAGGCGAACGTCAGCGAGCGACGCTTCGGCACCACGACATTGAAACAGGTATTGGAGCCGTTGCTCTCGCGAATGAGCGGTACCGAAACGGCAGCGCGGTGAGCCGCATGGACATCCCGCTGACGAAGCCGCCCTCACGCGCCGAGCGCTGGCTGCATGTGGCGATATCGCTATCGAGCCTGATCGGCTGGCACTCGCTTGCGAACCTGCTCAACGCGATTCCTGACAGCAACGATGATTTCGGCGTGGTCTAGTTTCTCCATGACAGCGAGGCCTCGCGCAAAGATCGGGACTGACGTTCAGCCGAACAGCTTGTTTGCCGTCCGGGCGATCAGTTCGCCCTGGTGACGCGCTCCCGCGAGCTCGATGGCGCTCGGCTGGCGCTGGCCCTGCCCGCCCGCGATCGTCGTCGCGCCATAGGGAGCGCCGCCGACGATCTCGTCCAGCGTCATCTGCCCCTGGTGGCTGTACGGCAAACCGACGATGACCATGCCGAAGTGCAGCAGGTTCGTGATGACCGAAAACAGCGTCGTTTCCTGGCCGCCATGCTGGCTGGCCGTCGAGCTGAACGCACCGCCGACCTTGCCCACCAGCGCACCGCTCATCCACAAGCCGCCGGCCTGATCGAGAAACGACGCCATCTGTGAGGAGACGCGCCCGAAACGGGTCGGTGTGCCGACCACGATCGCATCGTAGTTGGCGAGCTCCGCGATCGTCGCAACCGGCGCTTGCTGGTCGAGCTTGAAGTGAGCGGCCTTCGCCACCTCCTCCGGTGCGGTTTCGGGAACCCGTTTGACGTCGACCGTGGCACCCGCCGCGCGCGCACCTTCGGCGACGGCGCCCGCCAGTGTCTCGACGTGGCCATATGAGGAGTAGTACAGCACGAGTACTTTCGACATTGCGAACTCCTTTCAAGATCTGCGGCGGGGCCGCGTTGAGAATCCGACAGGGACGGCATTCGTGAATGTCGCATGGGCCGGCCGTGTCTGAACGGTCGCCATTCTTCGATTATTCCTATCGCCATTGCAGACGGATTGACGAAGACCGTGGTTGCGGTGGACGTTCGCGTTTTGCATGAAATCTGCGTATGTTGAGAGAGGGATCGGGCGTCCCTATGACGCCCGCGCAGAACCGATGCGGGGAGGCATGTGCATGGATGCGCCGAACAACGAATTCGTGCCCGTGGGGAACCTTGAAGAACTGAAGGCGAAGGGGCGGCTCGTGGTGCAAGGGGGCCACGGCCCGATCCTCGTCATCTACGACCGCGGCCGCGTCTTCGCCCTGGACAATCGATGTCCCCACATGGGCTTCCCGCTCGATCGAGGCACGGTCGAGGACGGCATCCTCACCTGTCATTGGCACCATGCCCGCTTCGATCTGGAAAGCGGCTGCACCTTCGACCTCTGGGCGGACGATGTACCGAGCTGCGCGGTCGAGGTGCGCAATGGCGACGTCTGGGTGGCGGCCACGTTCGGTCATGCCGACCCCGCGACGCACTGGCACGAGCGGCTTGCGGACGGACTCGCACACGACCTCGGACTCGTCATCGCCAAAGCCGTGCAGGGTCAGCTCGCGGCCGGCGTACCCGTGGCCGCTATCGTGCAGCAGGTGGCGCTGTTCGGGGCGCGCAACCGTGACGGCTGGAGCATCGGTCTCACGATCCTGACGGCGCTCGCCAACCTGTTGCCCATGCTCCCGGAAGAGGACGCCTATCTCGCCCTGTTCCACGGCGCGCGCCGGGTGGCGGCGGACTGCGCGGGCGAGCCGCCGCGGCGCGACCGGGCGCCGCTCGGCAGCCGCCCGGAGCCAGCCACGCTCAAGCGTTGGCTGCGCCTCTGGACGACCGTGCGCCATCGCGAGGCGGCCGAACGCACCCTGCTGACGGCGATTGCCGCTGGCGCCTCACCCGCGGTGCTGGCAGACGCCCTGCTTTCGGCCGCGACCGAACGGGCGTTCGCGGACACCGGTCACGCGCTCGACTTCATCAACAAGGTCTTCGAGTGCCTCGACCTGATCGGGTGGACGCACGCGCCGGCGTTGCTGCCTACTATCGTCGCCCAGATGGTGACCGCCCGTGGCGCCGAGGAATCGACCGCCTGGCGCCAGCCCGTCGATCTCGTCGCGCTGTGTGACGAAGCAGCCAGCCGGATGGCGCGGCTTTGCGCCGCCGGGCGCGGCCCGCAAGGATGGTCTAACCACGCGGCGCTCGCGCGGGATCTGCTCGGGGACGATCCGGTGATGATCATCGACGCGCTGAATGCGGCGATCGGCGCGGGCGCCGCTCCCGCCGACCTCGGACAATGCCTCGCTTACGCAGCGGCGCTGCGCGTGGCCCGCTTCGGCAACGCCAATGAGCATGCGGACTGGGAGACGGCGCACCACGTCTTCACCTATGCCAATGCGGTTCACCAGATGCTCAGGCGGGTCCGCGCCACTGACATCGACAGTTACGCCGCGGCCGTGCGCGGCATCTTGCACGGAGCGATGGCGCTCTATCTTGCCCGATACCTCAACGTGCCACCGGCCCGCATCCCGGGCGAGAACAACGATCCGCTCGGAGATCTTCCGGCCGAAGAAGACACGATCCGCGCCGCCTTGCTTGACGCCTTCGACCGGCAACGACAGGTTGATCTTGCGGCAAGGCTGGTGGCGCGGCATCTCACGCTTGGCCATCCGCCCGAGGCGCTGATCGCCACGCTTGCGCTTGCGGTGCTGCGCGAGGATGCGGGTTTCCATGCCTATCAGATGCTGGAGGCCGGGGTCCGCCAGTTCGCTGCGTGGGGCAATACCGACGAGGGCCGGCATGTTCTCATTGCGGTCGCCCGCTATCTTGCGGCGCATTCACCGACCGAACGCGGCACGCTGCAAACGGCCGACATCGCCCGGCGCCTGATGCGGGGCGGCGAACTGCATCAGGAAGCTGGGGCGTCGTGAAGGCACGCCGGATCAGGCACGCACCTGGATATGATTGACGACGCCTCCGCTGGCATCCAGGCACCAGGCATCCTGTTCCGCCTGCCGTCTTTCGGCTTCGGTCGCCACCCAGCCTGCTAGCGTGATCGTGCGGTTCTCCACGTTTATGGTGATCTGCTCGGCGCGCACGCGCGGATCGGTTTCGAGCACCAGGTGCAGGACGTCGGTGATTTCATCGTCGCCGTCCGCTTCGGTGGGTACCAGCTCCAGCAGGTTCACCACGTCGCGGCAACCGCCGACCCACCAGGCAATCACACTCGCGAGGCGCTTGTGAGACAGGCTGATCACTTGCCCCGTCAAGGTCACCACACCGTCGTCGACCGTTACCTCGATGACGCCGCTGCCGTCGTTGCCCGCTTCGTCCATGGTGCCGCGCAGCAGTTCGAGTTGGCCCTTCACGCGGGCGCAAATCACGCAGTTGCGGAAATCCACCGCCTGAGCCAGCCGTTCGCAAATACGTGTGCGCAACTCGCCATCGGCGACAGGCGGGTTGGCGGTGACGCGTAACTGGTCGACGAGGCGCTCGCCCTCGCTGTGCATTCTGGTCAACTGAAGGAGGCGCTTCTTGGATGCGATATCCGGCACCTCGCCTGCCACGATCAAGGCACCATCCTCGAAAGACAGGTGAACGGGATGAGCGTGAAGCTTCAGGTGTGACTCGTGTTCGAAGGCTGCCACCACCTGCTTCAGTACCCGATCGCTGCGTTGCATGATCCGCCTCGCGCAAACCGGGCCGGTCACATTGGCAAACCCTGCATGCGACGGGCGAAGCGTGCCCGCTCGGCTCGGTCCATCAGGTGCAGGAATTGATCCGTGCCCATATGAATCAACTCTTCGTGATCGCCAGCCTCGAAATAAATGTCTGGCTGCTGGGCAAGGCTTTCGTCGAGATAGGTTTGCATGCCATAGGCCGTACATACCGGCGGGAGCGCTCCCGCGTCGCAATCCTTGAACAACTCCCGCAAATCCGTCTCTTTGGCTAACAGGAGGTGGCGTCCTGTTTTTGCCCAAAGCTCGGACAGCCGCACGGCATAGGTCGATGGCAGCACGGTGGCCACATAGCCGTGCTCGTCTTCAAAAAGCACTGTCTTGGCGAGGCGATCGCCGGGAATATGGGCTGCGGCCGCGGTTTCGACGCTGGAATGGCTGTACGGATGATGCACGATTTCGTACTGCGAGCCCTTGCTGCGCAGGCAGTCCTGGAGCGTGGCTGACATTGACATGACACACCTCCGCTGGAAGCAAACAGGAAATGACCTTCCGGGAAAGATTCTTCAAGAATAGTTCGCTTTCGCTCGCGCGGGAAACACATGGGGATGGCAGCGCCGCGCCTGCGCGGGCACGACGACTCCGCGCACACGCGGCAAGCATTGCCGCACGTCCCGGAGTGCCTGGCTACGCCGCGTCCAATCCGCGCCCCTCGCGTGCCATTGCGAGCGCCAACCGTGCCCCCACCTCGGCATTGTGTTTGACGAGCGCGATGTTTGTCGCCAGGCTGCGTCCGCCGGTCAGGGCCTTGATACGAGCCAGCAGGAAGGGGGTCACAGCCTTCCCGGTCACTCCTTGCGATCTGGCCTCGGTAAGCGCCTGCCGGGTCAGCGCGTCGATTTCTTCGGACGCCATCGCTGCCGGCGCCGGCACTGGCGTGCTCAACACCACGCCGCCCGCGAGGCCCAGGTCCCACTTGGTGCGAATGAAGCGCGCCTGCTCCACCGCGTCATCGAGCCGGAAGTCCGCGCGAAATCCGCTGTCGCGCGTGTAGAACGCAGCGAAATTGTCCTGCTCGCAACTGAGCACCGGCACGCCGTATGTTTCCAGGTATTCCAATGTAAGCCCGATGTCCAGGATGGACTTCGCACCTGCACAGACCACCGCCACCGAGGTCTTGGCCAGTTCCTGCAGGTCGGCCGAGATGTCGAAAGTTTCCTGCGCGCCCCGGTGCACTCCGCCAATGCCTCCTGTGACGAAGACCTCGATGCCGGCCAGCGCGGCGCATATCATCGTGCCGGCCACGGTGGTGGCGCCAAAGCCGCCGCCGGCCAACACGGCCGGCAGGTCGCGGCGGCTGACCTTGCGCACTTGGTCCGAGCGGGCTAACAGTTCCAACTCGCCGTCCGCTAGCCCGATGCGGATTCGCCCGCCGATCAGCGCGATCGTCGCGGGCTCCGCTCCCGCCTCGCGGATCAAGGCCTCGACTTCGCGCGCAGTGCGGATATTCTCCGGGTAGGGCATGCCGTGGGCGATGATGGTCGATTCCAGCGCCACGAGCGGTCGGCCCTCAGCCTGTGCCGCGGCTACGGGCGCGCTGTACGTCAGCCAGGCGTGTGCCAGGTCCGTGTCCATGTCGATCCTCTCGGCGGCGTGATTCACCGAAGTATGGAGCACAAAGTTGGTCCTCGGTTAGCCGCGCGAGCGCCGGGCGGCGTGAGCCGATGCCGCGCTTCACCGTTGCACACCCGATCAGGTTCGCAGGAGTCGCCACCTTGCTGGATCGTTTTCTCTACTTCCCCGAGAAGGCTGCAACCGACGATGTCGTTTCAGGCGGACTTCGCGCGTGGCCGGCACCCGAGGCGTTCAGGGGCCTCGTGGCGGAGCCCGCGGGGTCCGCGCGCGCCACTGCCCTTGTCTTTCACGGGAATGCCGGACATGCCGGCCACCGTTCGTTCTACGCCGCAGCGCTCACCCGGCTCGGGCTGCGCGTGATCCTCGCCGAATATCCAGGCTACGGGCCACGCGACGGCACGCCCGGCGAAGAGACCTTGGTCGCCGATGCCCGGCAAACCATCGCGCTCGCGCATCGCCGGTATGGCGCGCCGCTGCTGCTCATCGGCGAATCGCTCGGGGCCGGCGTGGCGGCCGCGGCCGGCTCGCGTGAACGCGACAAGACCGCCGGCTTGCTGCTCATCACGCCATGGGATCGGCTCGAACACGTCGCCGCTCATCACTATCCGTGGCTGCCCGTGAAGTGGCTGCTGCGCGACCAGTACGACAGCGTGACCCACCTGAGGTCGTTTGGCCGACCTGTTCTCGTCGTCGTTGCGCAACGCGACAGCATCGTCCCCCCGCAGTTCGGCGAAGCGCTCTACGACTCGCTGGCCGAACCGAGACGAATGGCGCTCGTGAAGGCGGCCGGACATAACGACTGGATTGGCCGCGTCGACGACACCTGGTGGCGCGAGGCAATCGGCTTCCTGCTCACGCCGTCGGATTGAAAAAAGAGCTCACGCTGCATTCGGTCAAGCAGGGGACGGGTCGCGGGCTCGTCAAAAAGTAGCATCGCGCGTTGCAAAAGTATTCCCAGTGCACACCTTCATCCTGCGTTCTACGCGTGCCCGTCAGCAGGCACCGGTCAGCCCGGAGGTCGTCGCCGGCCATGCGCTCGGCGGCGAAGCGTCGCTCGAAGGCTTCCCGGTCAAGCGCGTTAGCCGTGCAAATGCCCGGCAACCTTGGGACCGGCGGCGCGACGCGCGATGGTATGGGGCTTGCGGGAGGCTCAGCGAAGCGTGGCAACGGTCCGCTTCCCGTTCATTCCCTTGACTCTCCTGGAGGAAAAAACATGAAGCGCATTACCACCATTGCGGCAATCTGTTGCGGTCTCGCCGCTGTCCCGCACCTTGCCGCCGCGCAATCCCAGGCCGCCTCGACCACGGCCGCCGAACCGCTACCCGCTCCCGACAAGGATTTCGTGCAGGCGGCGAGCATGTCGTCGTCGACCGAAATCGACGCGGCAAAGCTCGCAACGAAGAACACCGACGACAAGGACGTGAAATCGTTCGCGCATCACATGATGCTCGATCACACGAAACTCACGATGCAGCTGAAGATGGCCGCCCCGCACGGCGTCACCGTGCCGAAGGACAACTCGGATACGGCGGTGCTCGACTCGCTGCGAGGCCTGAAAGGCAAACAGTTCGACGACGCGTATATCCAGAAGGTCGGGCTGCAGGGACATAAGGATGCGATCAACGCCTTCAAGAAGGAAATTTCCGATGGTCAGAATGCCGATTTGAAGAAGGCGGCACAAAAGGCTCTGCCGACCATCGAAGAGCACTACAAGATGGCGCAGGATCTCGCCGCGGCGAAGGGCGTTACACAGTAGCGCCGCTGCGGCTGGCGAGCGCTGATTGGCCGTCTCATTGCTGTTGGCCCGGCGAGGCCGACGTTGCAAATTCGTGCGCGAAAGGCGCTCCTCGCATTCATCTAACCCTGTCTACTGCGCTGCCAACGCAGTCGATCCGCGCGGATACGGCACGAGCCGACCCGACGGTACGTGCATTGCTCATTCGTGATCTCACACCTTTTCAGGAGGACTCACCATGACTCAGCGTAAGACGGTCGACGACCTTTTCGTCCACATGCTTTCAGACATCTACAACGCGGAAAAGCAGCTGACTCGCGCGCTGGCCAAGCTGGCTAGAAGCGTGTCCGATCCACAGCTATCCGAAGCCTTCAGGACACACCTTGAAGAAACCCACGGCCAGGTCGAGCGTATCGATCAGGTCGTAGAAAAGACCGGCATCAGGTTGAAAAGAATCAAGTGCGTCGCGATGGAAGGCTTGATCGAAGAGGGGGCCGATCTGATTGAGGAGATCGAAAAAGGGCCGGTGCTCGACGCTGGGCTCGTCGCAGCGGCGCAAAAGGTGGAGCACTACGAGATTGCTGCATACGGCAGCCTGTGCGCGATCGGCAAGCAGCTCGGGCAGACAGAGGCAGTCGAACTGCTGAAGGCAACGCTGGAAGAAGAGAAAGCCACCGACCTGAAGCTCACGGAATTCGCCGAAAAGGCGGGGAACCAGAAAGCCCGGGAACACAAATAGCCAGCCAGCAACGGCGCGGCGGGCGGCGGCATCGGCGGCGGGACTGTTCGGTGATGGAAGACGGAAAAGATGCTCGAACCGTTGGGGTCCTGACGGTATTGCGGCACAGCCGCCGATGCTGACGCAGAAGCCGCGCCCCTGGCGGTCACGATGAATCATCGTGAACAATGTTCCAACGCGGCTACTGCTTTGTGGGCTGCTTCGACGATTTCCAGGCACTCCGCGTGATGACGTACGTGCTCGCTCGCCGAACATTCGCCGTCGCGGCTCATCTGCGCAAGATCGGCACGAGCTTTTTCCAGCGCTGCCGACGGCGACCCGCTGTCGGCAATCAGCTTCGCCAGATCAAAGACGGTGCCCGAAGGCAATTCCACGAACGCCGGACAGGCCGCTCTCGCCTCACCGCTGATCGTCTGGAACCCCGCGATCATCAATACAGAGAGTCGTACGACGCTTGCGATCGGATTACTCATGGCACCATCCTATTTGCTTGCTGCCCGGGTCCAAGCCGGTTTGGCCCCGCATCGACATGCCGGCCATGTGCGGTACACGTGACAAGCCGACATCACTAAAGCCCCCAGGCCGGCTCACCGTTGCGACGCGCATGACTGCTCCGCGCTTCGATTATGATGTCCTTCCGACGACAATGCTGACCAGCCGTGGGAAGGGACATGACGCCGATCAAATTGCGAGTGCCGTGCGACGAAGCGCGCGATCTGTTAGACGATTTGACTGCCTGGGCGAGCACCAGTGGCATCGACCCGGGGCTGTCCACGTTAGGTGAGTCCGGTGTGCCGTCGAACACGGGCTCGCCCATCCTCTACGAGGTCTACGTCAGCGAAAGCTTCTTCGAGCAATTCCCGCAGTGGCGCACGTTCATCGAGCAGTAGCCGCAAAACCCGCCGTCACCATCGATACCGCATCGCGACACGCCACGACGGCCGGCCTCTCACACCTCGGGACAGGCGAGATCGCCGGCGACGATGCGCGCGCCATACTGCTCGGCGGCGAGCCGCGCCTCCTCGATGCTGTCGAATGGACCGACCGCTGGCGCGCCGTCGAACGGAAACAGACGGCGTCCATCCACTTTACGGCTCACCAGCAGATCGGCATAGAACCGTCCGTCGGCGCTGCGTCGCGCGGTGACGAAGATCGAAAAGTCGTCGCGCGAGACGGCCACTGCGGGCGAGTATCGAATGACTTTGAGCTTTCTTCTGGACATGTCTCTTCCCTGCCCGGATCAGGCCATCCTGCGGCGCCCTCCTGAAATCGCAGTCAGCGGACACGTAAAGGGTGCATTCGTTCGGAAGGCTTGCAGCGACTCCTCAATATCGTTCAGTGGCAGGGCCGCAATGTTCAAGGCTCCAGCTTCACCTTGATCCATCCCGGTTCGCGCCGGTCGAACTCGCGGTAGGCCGCGATTGCATCGACGAGCGGTTCACGCTGCGTCAGCACCGCGAGCGGATCGAGGGTACCGTTGCGCACCAGCTCGATCAGACGTGGCGTCACCGCGCGATGGTTGCAGTTGCCCATGCGCAGCACCAGATTGCGGTTCATCGCCTCACCGATCGGAAACACGCGATCGGTCGGCGGATAAACGCCGATGATCGCCACCGTGCCCGCCTTCGCGACGGCCTTCACGGCCCATTGCAGCACCTGCGACGGCCCGCTGCCCGGCTGCCAGTTGTCGCCGTCGGGCTTCGTTTGCGGCGCAATCTCCTTGACTTCCTGATCGAACAGTTGCTGCTGGTCCTTCTCTTTCTGCGCGGCGGCACCGTGCTCCGCGCGCACCGCATCGACGCCGACTGCATCGATCACGCGATCCACGCCGATGCCGCCTGACAGTTGCAGAATCGTGTCTACCGGGTCTTCCTCGTCGAAGTTGACCACTTCGGCTCCTTGCGTGCGCGCCATGTCGAGCCGCGAAGCAACGCGATCGACCACCACCACGCGGCCGGCTCCCATCAGCTTCGCGCTCGCGATCGCGAACTGGCCGACCGGCCCCGCGCCGAACACCGTAACCGTATCGCCGGTTCGCACGCCCGCCAGTTGCGCGCCGAAGTAGCCGGTCGGAAAGATATCCGACAGCATGATCGCCCGATCGTCGCCGATCTCTTCGGGCATGCGCATCAGGCTCGCGTGCGCGAGCGGCGCGCGCGCATACTGCGCTTGCAAACCCTGAAACGGTCCCGTAGATTTCGGTCCGCCGAAAAAAGCGGTGCCGGCCCCCGGCCCATGCGGATTCGCGGTATCGCATTGCGCGGTGTAACCCGCGCGGCAATACGAACAGAAGCCGCAGGAGATCGTCGACGGAATCAGCACGCGGTCGCCTGGGCGTAGATTGCGCACGGAGCGCCCCACTTCCTCGACGATGCCGACACCCTCATGTCCAAGGATCGTGCCGGGCTGCATCTCGCCGAGCGTGCCGCGCACCATGTGCAGGTCCGTGCCGCAAATCGCGCTCGACGTGAGGCGCACGAGTGCGTCGGTCGGCTGCTGCAATTGCGGGTCCGGCACGGTGTCGAGCCGGATATCGCCAATGCCGTGAAACACCACTGCCTTCATCACCCACCTCCGATGTTCGATGGCGCTTGCGCGCGTCAGGTCCTGTCGCCGACCGCGCGACTGCCCGCCTCGTCCAGCCTCGCTTGCAGCGTTTGCTTGCGCGCCGCGATCTGTTCGCCGAGGGCGGCGAGATCGCAGCCGCTGCGCCGCAGCGCCGGAAACAGTTCGCTTTCCTCTTCCTCGATGTGATGCCGCACGAGCTCGGACATGACCTTGAACGTCGCGTCGAAGCCCTTGTCTCCCGCCTTCAGCGTCTCGAATCGCGCTATCAGCGTCTTCACGAGAAAATGCTCGACGTAGGACTCGTCGACGTCGAGTTGGTCATCGTCTGGCAGCGCTCGCTGCGCGGCCGGATACAGCAACTCCTCCTCGATCATGGCGTGCATCGTCAACTCTTCGCACGCGCGCTGCGCCAACGTGGCTTTGGCTTCGAGCGCGTCGCGCTCGTCGCCGCGAGACTGGCCGAAAGCGTCGAACAGTTTCTCGACTTTGCGGTGATCGTCTATGAGCAGCGCGAGCGCGTCGGGCGTACTCGCGGTTTCGCGCGGAGCGGCAGACTTCGTCTGTTCTGATGCGGGTTTGGTCGCATGCCTGTTCATGGCGGGTCCTCTCTATCCAGTGTCCCCGATCGAGCAAACGCCATACCCAGCGGCGAGGTTCCCCCGGCGGTACGTGGCTTGCTACTCGCGGTGCAGTGCCAGGCATTGCGGCCGCCTCTCTTTCTTTGCTCGACGACCCATGAGAATTGCCCAGATCGCCCCGCTTTACGAAAGCGTGCCGCCGTTCGCATACGGCGCGACTGAACGTGTGGTGTCGTATCTGACCGAAGAACTGGTCGCGCGCGGCCACGACGTGACGCTCTATGCGAGCGCCGATTCGGCCACCGCCGCGCGACTCGTGCCGATCTGCGCTCGCGGTCTGTGGCGCGACGCGAACGTGTGGGACACGCAAACGCACCACGTCCGCCAACTCGCGCGTGTGATCGGCGACGCGCAGCGCTTCGACGTCATTCATTTTCATGGGGAGCCGCTGCATTTCGCATGGGCCGACCGCTCGCCGTGCCGCACGTTGACGACGCTGCACGGCCGTTTGCTGCCATACGATCATGGCCCCCTGTTTCGCGAATTCGCGCGGGTGCCGGTGGTGTCGATCTCCGCCAGTCAGCGCCGGCCGGTGCCGTGGGCGAACTGGCAGGGCACGGTCCATCACGGCCTGCCGCTCGGCGAGTTCGAATTTCAACCGATGGCCGGGGCCTACCTGCTTTTTCTCGGTCGCATGATGCCGGAGAAACGTCCCGATCTCGCCATCGAAATTGCCCGGCGCAGCGGCGTGCCGTTGAAGATTGCCGCGAAGATTCATCCCGGCGAGCGCAACTATTTCCGCGAGCGGATCGAACCGCTATTGCAGCGCTCTCGCGCGTTCGTCGAATACCTCGGCGAAGTGGGCGGCCTCGTACGCCGGCAGTTGATCGGGAATGCGCGCGCGTTGCTGCTGCCAATCGAATGGGACGAGCCGTTCGGCATGGTGATGATCGAGGCGATGGCGTGCGGCACCCCGGTGATCGCGTTTCGGCGAGGCGCGGTACCCGAATTGCTCGAAGACGGCGTGAACGGTCTGGTCGTCGACAACGTGGATGAGGCCGTGCAGTCCGTTGCCCGCATCGACAGCATCGAGCGCGGCGCATGCCGCCGCGTGTTCGAGCATCGTTTCACGGCCGCCCGTATGACCGACGACTACCTGACGATCTACGACACGCTTCTCGCGCAAGACCCGAGCGATCCCCCGCGCGCCGCGGCGCAGTTGGATTTGCGGCTCGATGGGACGCGACCGGTCTAGCCGCTGCCTTGCGACGCGGGCGCGTTGCGCGACGCTACCCGCGCAACGGCCGCGTTGACCTTGATGGGCGGCTGCCCGTCGCCGAATGGCGGCTCCGCGACGAAGCGGTCTATCACCCCCGGCTCGAACACGAGGCAGCAGGTCGATCCGCGGATTCGCTGAACGGCGGCGCGTAGGTCATCAGGTAGTCGACGATCGTCATCAGCTCGCCGATCGATCCATAGCCGAGCACGTAGCCCGCCTCCTGCGCCTGGCGTATCGCCCGCGTCATATCCATGCGTAGCACGGGGTCGCCTTCGAGCAGGGCCGCGAGTTCCTCGACGGCGCGCGTGCGCGGCGCCGTGCGCGCACGTTCGCGCGCTTTGGCGGCCAACGTGGTCCGGTAGCGCGCGAGATGCGCTTCTTCAGACGGCAGCCATCCTCCCAGCCGGCGCCGCTGGGACTGCGGGCTCGTCGCTTCGTCGTTTGGCATGTTTCGCCCTTCTCATGAGCGATGAGGATCATTTCGCATGTGGGGTGCCGAGACTGTCATCAGGTTCCTTGCGGCCGGCGCGAATCTGCTCGACGCAGGCCGCGACTGCTTCGGCCACGTTGGCCACTTCCTGCTGCATGTCCTCGTCGCCATCGAGCGCTTCATGGCTAGTCGCATAGGGCTCGTAGTAGCCGATAAACCGATCGAGCCGCGACTTCGCGCCCGATTCGACGAAGCCCATCCAGTCGAGCCAGTCGGCCAAGACTCTGCGCGAGTCCTCGATACCCGCGACGTCGCCGTGCACGACGACGCCATAGGCTCTGCCCGCCAGATGTTTCGGATAGTCCCAGCCAGCAAGCTCGAGACGCTTTGCTTCGTCTGGTTTCTTGCCGTGAGTCGAGGTCGGATCGGGATTGCCGCCGTCCGCGCACACGAGGCGATCCATCATCAGCTTCAGCGGTGCGGACACGTGATACCAGTAGACAGGCGTCACGATCAGCACACCGTGGCAGGCGGCAAAGCGTTCGTAGATGTCATTCATCCAGTCGTTGACGAGCCCGAGCGAATGATTCGGATAGCAACTGCATGGCCAGTGGCACAGCGGCATCGCGGTCGACACGCAGCCCTTGCACGGATGAATGTGCAGATCGCGATCGGAGTTCAGGCGCGACAGGTCGAGGAAATCGACGTCGCAGGACCTGCGTTCGAGCGTCTGCTGCGCAATCTTCGCGAGCCGGAAGCTCTTGGACATTTCACCGGGGCAGGTGTAGTCGTTGCGCGACGACGCGTTGATTACGAGCACCCGCGAGTGCGACGCCGGATCGCGTTGCCACGCTTGCGCCGCCTTCACGCGCTCGCTCGCGGCGCGCCATTCGACCGACAGATCGTAGTCCGGGTCGGCGAATCCCGGTCCGGCCTTTTCGGTGACCGGCGCCTTGCGGCCCTGCGAATAAGCATCCCAGGCAATCGCTTCGAGGCGCACGAGCGCCGCGTCTTCCGCGCGGAAGGCCGGATCGTAGAAGCGGGCCATGAAGCGTTCGCGAAACGTGTCGCGCGACATCGATTCGGTTACCTGACCTTTGCGGACCTCAACGATTCGGATGTGGGCGGGCGGATTTGAAGCGGGACTCATGGCGGGTGCGTTAAGCGGCGGTAAAACCACAGGGTCAGCATGTGTCATTCCCGCTACGAGGTTTCCCGCCGCGCACCGGCGGCACAGCGCTTGCTAACGGCCGGTATGGAATCGAACCGGCGCCTGCTCGTTATCTCACCGCATCTCGACGATGCGGTCCTTAGTTGCGGACTTTTGATCGCCGCGCATCCCGGCACCGTCGTTTGCACGGTCTTCACCGCGCCGCCGCCGCGCAACATGACGACGGATTGGGACCGCGCGTCCGGTTTCGCCGATGCGTTCGAAGCGATGCGGGCGCGTCGGAGAGAAGACCGTGAAGCGCTCGGGCTGCTTTCGGCGCGCCCCTTGCACTTACCGTTCCGCGACGCCCAATACGATGCATCGCCCGATGTGGGGGAACTCTCCGCCGCGTTGAACCGGACTGTTTCCGACACCAGGCCGACATGCGTGATGATGCCGCTGGGCCTGTTCCATTCGGATCACGTTCTCGTGGCCACTGCCTGTCTCGCGCTGTTGCAGCGTCAACCCGCCACGACGTTCGTCGCCTATGAAGACGTGCCCTACCGTCGCATCCCCGGTGTCGTGCAAGCACGTCTGTGCCACCTTGCGAAAAGCGGCTATGCCGCCGACACGCCGAATGCGTTGTCCGTGGCGTGCATGCCGCAGCAAGAGCGCATGAAACGCGCAGCGCTCGACGCCTATGGCAGCCAACTGCGCGCGTTCGGACCGGATGCGCAGGCGAGCCTGTTTTCGCCGGAACGCTATTGGCAACTGAGCCGTTGCGAGTCGAACGACGCAAATGACACGACAGAGGGCATGGACCTTGCTGTGCCCTCGCAATCCATCCGCTGACGCCGTCGCATCAGATGCAACCAAACCCCACTCACCCGCGCATTTCAATTGTCGTTCTCACGTATAACCGTGCGGGCGAATTGCTCGCCAACCTGGAGCGGCTGCTCGCACTGCCCGAAAATCCGCCGGTCATCCTCGCCGACAATGGCTCTACCGACGGCACGGTCGCGCTCGTTTCAGCGCGCTTCCCGAGTATTCGCGTCGTGGAATGCCACAGCAACCTCGGCGCGGCAGGCCGCAACCTCGCGCTCGCGTGCGTCGACACCGAGTATGTCGCGTTCTGCGACGACGACACCTGGTGGGCCCCCGGCTCGCTCGAACTCGCGGTGCAACTTCTCGACGCCTGGCCGCGCGTCGGCGTGCTCAATGCACGCGTGGTCGTCGGCCCCGACGACACGACGGATCCGACCTGTGTGTTGATGCGCGCAAGCCCCCTCGGCAGCGTCGGCCTGCCCGGACCCTCCTTGATCGGCTATATGGCCGGTGCGTGCGTGTTTCGCACCGCGCTGTTTCGCGAAATCGGCGGCTACGAGCCGCGTCTTTTCATCGGCGGGGAGGAAGCGCTCGTTTCGCTCGACGTGCTCGCCTCGGGATACGCGATCGTCTACTGCGATCAGATGACGCTCCATCATCATCCGTCGCCGGCGCGCGACAGCGCGTTGCGGCGTCGCATGCTCGCGCGTAACGCCGCGTGGGTGGCATGGCTGCGTTTGCCGTGGAGCGAAGCGTTGGCCACAACGCTGCGCGCGCTCGGCGTGTTCACGCGCGAAGGCACGCTGGCACGCGATGGCATCGAACTGCTGGCGGGGCTGGCGTGGGCCGCCCCACGCCGCCAGGTGGTCCCGCAACCCATCCTCGCGATGCGCGCCCGTGTGCGCGCGGCCGAACGCAATCCCGGCGCACACGCCGCAACTACCGTGGGGAAGTTCGACGCGCCGGGTTAAGACCTCAAACACGCACGAGGCGTCCGATCGCGGCGATCAGTTCTTCGGGCGGCACGGGCTTGTGTAGATGCGCGTCGAAGCGTGCGCCGTGCGTGCGCGTTTCGTCGAGTGCTTCGGCGTAGCCGGTCAGCGCGATGGCGGGCAAAGGCCGGCGCGGCGACGAGGGCTGCTCGCCCTCCAGCTCGCGCAAGCGGCGCAACACGTCGTAGCCATCTTCGCCCGCCAGCACCAGATCGCAAAGCAGCACCTGCGGCCATTGCGCCGGGTCGGTCGCCCGCAGCCAGTCCAGCGCTTCGGCACCCGCCGCGAACAGCCGCACGCGCGCGCCGTTCGCGCTCAGCACCGCTTCGAGCGCGTCGCGCGCTTCTTCCTGATCGTCGATCGCGATGACGAAGACGCCGTCGAGCGCAGCGGGCTCGCCCGCATCCGCCGCCGGCAGCGCCCTCACCGGCGCCTGCGCCTCCGCGACCGGCCGCAGCGGCAGCATCGCCACATAGGCGAGCCGCCCATCCACCGGCATCAGCGTGAAGCCGCCGCCCGCGGCCGCCAGCGCGCTTTCCATATGCCGCGCCGTTGCCTGCGACAATTCGGCGGGCTTGTCCCCCATGCCGAGCACGCTGATCCACACATGATTGCCGTGACGTTGCGCGCGCAATGCGATGCGCTGCCCGCGGCTCGCCTGTGCGAGCTCGTTGCGGCACAGCTCGGCGATCAGCGGTTGCAGCACGCTCGGGTCGCCCGTCACGCGCAGCTCGTTGCCGGTCGGCTCCGCGTAGACCACCACCCCTTGCTCGGCGATCTCGTCGTGCAGCGCGTCGATCACACCGGCCGTCAATGCGCTGACGCTGACCGATCGCGCGGTCAGCCGGCGCTGCGCGTGTTCGAGTTCGCCCTGCTGCCATTGCAGCGACCACATCTTCGCGTACATGCCCTCGCGTGAGAGCAGTTCGCGATGCGTGCCCTGCTCCACCACCTGCCCGTGCTCCATCACCAGAATCCAGTCCGCGTCGACGACGGTGGAAAGCCGGTGCGCAATCACGATCGACGTGCGGCCTTGCGCGAGGCGTGTGAGCTCGGTCTGGATCGCGCGCTCCGAGCGCGTGTCGAGCGCCGAGGTCGCCTCGTCGAACACGATGATGCGCGGGTCCTTCAGAATCGCGCGGGCAATCGCGATGCGCTGCCGCTCGCCGCCCGACAGCCGCACGCCGCGCTCGCCGACGCGCGTGTCGTAATGGTCCGGCAAGCGCTCGATGAACTCGTCGAGCTGCGCGGCCCGGGCTGCCCGAACGACGTCCGCGCGCGTCGCCGACGCACGTCCGTAGGCAATGTTGTAGGCGATCGTTTCATTGAACAGCACGGTGTCCTGCGGCACGATGCCGATCGCCTCGCGCAGACTGCGCTGCGTGACCAGGCTGATGTCCTGCCCGTCGATGCGGATCGTGCCGCCCTCGGGCCTATACAGCCGGAACAGCAGCTTCACGAGCGTCGATTTGCCCGAGCCGCTGCCGCCGACCACCGCGAGCGTCTTGCCCGGATACGCGCGGAAATCGACGTCGCGCAACACCTGGCGCGCGGCATCATAGCCGAAGTCGACATGCTCGAACTCGATCAGGCCCGCGCCGACCTTCAGCGGCTGCGCGTCGCGCGCGTCGATATCCTCGCCGACGCGGCCGCGCGCCGCCAGGATCACGAACATCCGCTCGACGTTGACGAGCGCGTCGTTGGTCTCGCGAAACACGAAGCCGAGCGTGTTCAACGGCATGCAGATCTGGATCAGGTACGCGTTCACCAGAATCAGGTCGCCGACGCTCATGGTGCCGGCCACCACGTGCTCGGCGGCCAGCAGCATCACCGCCGCCACCCCGAGCGCGATCACCCCGCTCTGTCCTACGTGCAAGGCGGTCAACGCGTGCTGGTTGGCGATCCGCGCGTGCACCCACTTCTCCAGCACGTCGCTGAGCCGTTGAGTTTCGTTGTGTTCGGTCGCGAAGTACTTGACCGTGTCGTAGTTCAGCAGACTATCGACGAGCCGCCCGTCTGACTGCGCCTCCAGCAGATTGACCGCGCGCTGGAACGCGACGCGCCGCCGCGTGAACACGAACGTATAGCCCGCGTACAGCACGAAGGTCGCGACGATCGCGAACATGAATTCGCGCGCGTAGTTGTGCACCATGATCGCGACGATCACCACGATCTCGAACAGCGTCGGCACGATCGTAAACAGTGCAGTGCCGAGCAGAAAACCGATACCGTCAGCGCCTTTCTGCACGTCGCGCACGATCGCGCCGGTCTCGCGCCGCGCGTGAAAGCGCGCGCTGAGCCGATGCAGGTGCGCGAAGGTCCGCTCGGTCAGCGCCGCGACCGTACGCTGCACGACGATGCTGAACACGACGTCGCGCGCCTCGTTGAGCGCGTCGCCGAAAAAGCGCAGCAGCGCATAGGCGAGCACGAGGAATACCGGAAACACCAAATGCTCGGGCGGATGGCCGAGCTCGTCGACGATGTGCTTGAGCGTGAGCGGCACCAGCACCGTCGAGAGCCGCGCGGCGATCATCAGCACGAGCGCCCCGATGGTCTGCCCGCGATAACGCCATACCGCTTGCGCGAGGTCGGAAAAGATCCGGCGAGTCAGTTCGGAGCGAGGCACCTGGGCAGAATTCGGCATGAGATCCTGGGTCGTGACGCGGTCGGCAGAGACTTCTCGAAGGAGCGACGGCAAGCAAGCGGCGCGCCAGACGCCGCTGTAAAAACGGCCGATCGATACCGGTCTACTCCCTTCCGCGATCGGCATTCCTCCGGACAATCCCTGCACTCATCGTAGTACCGATGCCGCGCGCGCGGCGCGAAGTTACATCGCCGTTTGTAGAAACAGGGAACGCCACAGCGCTTCTTGCCCCGTGAAAATGGGGCACGCAACAGCGCTTCTCCCGCCGGCCCGCGCTCTGCGGCGCTTGCCCGCGCCGCATGAGACGAATGGCACAGCGAATGCTCGGCGCCGGTGAACCATCCTCGATGTACAGGACCGCGCACCTCAGGAAGGAGTGCCAATGAAGATCGCCTTGATCAGTGACCACGCGTCGCCACTCGCTGTCGCCGGTGGCGTCGATAGCGGCGGGCAAAACATCTACGTCGCGAACGTCGCCCGTCAGCTGGTGGAAATGGGCCATCAGGTCGACGTGTTCACGCGCCGCGATCGCGCACTGCTGCCCGAGTGCGTCGAGATGGACGGCGCGCGCGTGATTCACGTGCCCGCCGGACCGCCGCGGCAATTGCCGAAGGAGCGGCTACTGCCCTTCATGAACGAGTTCGCCGACTATCTGATCGCGTTCTTTCGCCGCGAAGCGCTGCCCTACGACGTAATGCACGCGAACTTTTTCATGTCGGGCCTCGCCGCGCTCCGGGTGAAGGCTGTCCTCGGCATCCCGCTGGCCACGACCTTCCACGCGCTGGGCCGTGTGCGGCGCATCCATCAGGGCGCGGACGACGGCTTCCCCGACGAGCGCTTCGCCATCGAAGACGAGCTGGTCGCGCGCTCGGATGTCGTCGTCGCCGAATGCCCGCAGGACGAGGCCGATCTGCTCGAACACTATCGCGCCGATCCGGCGCGCATCGAGATCGTGCCGTGCGGTTTCGATGCGCAGGAGTTCAGGCCCGTCGAGCGCGCATTCGCGCGCGATGCGCTTGGCTGGCGTCAGCACGACTTCATCGCGCTGCAGCTGGGCCGGCTCGTGCAGCGCAAGGGCATCGACAACGTCGTGCGCGGCGTCGGCGTGCTGAAGCACCGGTTCGATGCGGCCGCGCGACTGTACGTGGTCGGCGGCAATTCGGACGCGCCCAATGAAATCGCGACTCCGGAGATCGCGCGCTTGCGCGGGATCGCACGCGAATGCGGTGTCGCTGACGAGACCTGCTTCGTCGGCCGGCGCGGCCGCGCGTGGCTGCGCTACTTCTACAGCGCTGCCGACGTGTTCGTGACGACGCCGTGGTACGAGCCGTTCGGCATCACGCCGATCGAAGCGATGGCCTGCGCGACGCCCGTAGTCGGCGCCGATGTCGGCGGCATCCGCTATTCGGTGATCGATGGCGTAACGGGCTTTCTCGTGCCGCCGCGCGATCCGTACGCGCTCGCCGCGCGCCTCGACCTCCTGCGGCGCGACCCGGCGCGCGCGAGACAGATGGGCGAAGCGGGGCTCGAACGCGCGCGCACCAGCTTCACCTGGCGCGGCGTCAGCGAAGCGCTCGCGCAAGTCTATGCGCGCGCGGCGCGGCTCGTGCCGGCCCAAACATCGCTCGACGCCGCGTCCGAACCGGCGCGGGCGCCGCTGCGCGCAGTGGCCGGAGCGTCGTTCCGTTGACGACGGCGCGCGCCGCGCGAACGCGAACGGTGCGCGCAGTTGAAACGCGCCGCGGTCGGTCCAGCGGCTGCGGCGCGCTTTTTTCGACATTTGACCGAAGTTCGCGCATGCCACGAACCATCATGAGGCAACCTGCTGTGTTCATCGACAAGGACGGCACGCTGCTCGAAGACGTGCCCTACAACGCCGATCCCGCGCTGATGCGATTCGCGCCGGGCGCGCGCGAAGCGCTCGCGCTGCTCGCCGCCTACCCGTATGCGCTGTTCGTCATCACCAATCAGGCCGGCGTCGCGCTCGGCAAGTTCGAAGACGGAGCGCTGTGCGGCGTCGAACGCCGCCTGCGGCAAATGTTCGCCGAGTGCGGCGCCACACTCGCCGGCGTGTACTGGTGCCCGCATCATCCCGAGGGCAGCGTCGCGCGCTATGCGATCGCCTGCGATTGCCGCAAACCGGCGCCCGGCATGCTGCTGCGCGCAGCGCAAGAGCATGAGCTCGATCTCGGACGTAGCTGGTTCATCGGCGACATTCTCGACGACGTCGAAGCGGGCAATCGCGCCGGCTGTCGGACGATCCTGCTCGACAACGGCCACGAGACCGAATGGCGAAGCGGCCCGCGGCGCGCGCCGGGCGCGCGCGCGGCCGATCTGCGCGAGGCCGCGCAACTCGTGGTGTTGCACGGTCTGCCACCGGGTACCGCGGTGCGAGCAAGGGAGGCGCCGCGATGAACGCGCCACTGCCGCTTGCGCCGCCTGAACTGGCTCACGCGCGCGTGCCCGACACGTCGCTGCCAGCGTGCTGGGGCGCGGAGGTCAAGCGGATTCTGTGCGTGCGCCTCGACAATCTCGGCGACGTGCTGATGACGACGCCCGCGCTGCACGCGCTGCGCGCGTCCGCCCGGGATCGCCATCTCACGCTGCTGACCTCGCGCAGCGGCGTCGCGCTCGCGCCATTTCTCGACGACATCGATCAGGTAATCGAATACGACGCGCCGTGGGTCGCGCAAGCGTCGAGCGCGGCGCACGGCCTGCTCGACGATCAACGGATGCAGCAGCGGCTGCGGCGCGGCCGCTTCGACGCCGCGGTGATCTTCACCGTGTATAGCCAGAGCCCGTTGCCCGCCGCGATGCTGTGCTATCTCGCGGGGATTCCGCGGCGCCTCGCGCATTGCCGCGAAAATCCGTACGCCTTGCTGACCGACTGGCTGCGCGAACCGGAGCCGCAGCAGCGCATGCGGCACGAGGTGCAACGCCAGTTGGACCTGGTGCGGCACGTCGGCGCGCAGACGGACGACACCGGGATGCGCTTTCGCGTGCCGCCCGCCGCGCGCCATTCGCTCGATGCGCAACTAAGGACGCTCGGCCTCGCCCGCCATACCGAGTGCATCGTGCTGCATCCGGGTGCGAGCGCCGCGTCGCGCCGCTATCCGCCCGAGCGCTTCGGCGAAGTCGCGGCACGGCTCGCTCGGGAAACCGGCGCGGCCGTGCTCGTGACCGGCAGCGCAAGCGAGCGAGCTCTGGTCGAGACCGTGATGCACGCGAGCGGGCCAGCCGTGCGTGCGCAGCTCTACGACCTGAGCGGTGCGCTGACGCTCGCCGAGCTCGCCGCGCTGCTCGAACGCGCGAGCGTGCTCGTCTCGAACAATAGCGGCCCCGTGCATCTCGCATCGGCGCTCGGCACGCCGGTCGTCGATCTGTACGCGCTGACCAACCCTCAGCACACGCCGTGGCAGACACAGGCACGCGTGCTGTATCGCGACGTCGAGTGCCGCTGGTGCTATCGCAGCGTGTGTCCGCACGGGCATCACGCCTGTCTGCTCGGCGTGCCGAGCGACGAGGTCGTGCAGGCGGCACTGGAATTGCGGCGCGTGCATGCGAATGCGCCGGGTTGCATCGCTAGCGCGAACGCGCCGTCGCTGACGGATCAGCCAGCGGTCCCCTGAACCCATTCTCTGCGAACGCCATGTACACACTCGGAATCAATGCGGTCTATCACGACAGCGCGGCCGCGCTGCTGCGTGACGGCGTCGTGCTCGCCGCCGCCGAAGACGAACGCTTCACGCACGTCAAACACGCGAAACGCCCCGTGCCGTTCTCGACGTGGCAGCTCCCGTTCGACGCGATCGACTACTGCCTGAAAGCGGCCGGCATCACGCTCGCCGACGTCGATCACGTCGCTTACTCGTACGACCCGACGCTGTTCGGCGGCATGCCGAAAAAGCCCGGCGCCACGATCGAGCTGCCGTTCGACCCCGCCGGCACGCGTCCGGCCGATCCGTCGGCGTCGCCGTGGGATCCGCTCTTTCTCAGCTATATCGCCAACGCCAAGGGCCAGTTGCTCGACGGCGCGCCGCATCATCTGCGCAAGCGCTTCCAGGGCGTGGACCGCGAGCACGGCTTTGCATGGCACTTCGTCGAGCACCATCTCGCGCACGAAGCGAGCGCATTTCTCGCCGCGCCGTTCGAGGACACCGCCGTGCTGACGATGGACGGCCGCGGCGAAGGGGTGACGACCAGCATGGGGCAGTTCGCCGGCGGCGAATACAAGCGCCTGAAGCAGGTCGAGCTGCCGCACTCGCTCGGACTGCTCTACGAAGCGGTAACCGACTGGCTCGGCTTCCTGCACTCGTCGGACGAGTACAAGGTGATGGCGCTCGCGTCGTTCGGCAAACCGGCTTATGTCGACGAGTTTCGCCAGATCGTGCGCTATCGGCGGGACGGCAGCTATACCGTCGACGCGCCGCGCCTGACCGAACGGTTCGGTCCCGCGCGCGAACGCGGCGGCCCGCTCGAGCAACGCCACTTCGATATCGCCAATTCGTTGCAGCGCGTGCTCGAGGAGACCGTACTCGAACTGACGCACTGGCTGCACAGGCAGACCGGCTTGAGCCGGCTCTGCATGGCGGGCGGCGTCGCGCTGAACTGCGTGATGAACTCCAGGGTGCGCGACGCGGGGCCGTTCAGCGAAGTCTGGGTGCAACCGGCGGCCGGCGACGCCGGCACCGCGCTCGGCGCGGCACTGTGGACCGACGATCGCGAGCGTGCCGCGCGCGGTGAGCGCAAGCGTCACTGGAAAATGGATCACGCCTATCTCGGACCGGAATACAGCGAAGCGGAAATCGAGCAGTTTCTGCGCTGGTCGAAAGTGCCGTACCGGCGCCTCGCCGACATCGCCGGCGAGAGCGCCGATCTGCTCGCGCAAGGCAAGGTGATCGGCTGGTATCAGGGCCGCACCGAATTCGGGCCGCGCGCGCTCGGTGCGCGCTCGATCCTCGCGTCGCCGGTCGATCCGAAGATGCAGGCGAAGCTCAACGAGATCAAGGATCGCGAGGACTTCCGTCCGGTCGCGCCGGTCGTGATGGAGGAGGAAGCCAATGAATGGTTCGTCAATGGCCAAAGCGCGCCGTTCATGCTGTTCGTGTTCGACGTGCGCGCCGACAAGGCCGCGCGCATTCCGGCCGTACGCCATGTGGACGGCACCGCGCGGGTGCAGACGATCAACCGCGCGCAACACCCGCTGTACTACGACCTGCTGGCCGCTTTCAGGCAGCGCACCGGCGTGCCGATTCTCGTCAACACGTCGTTCAACACGCGCGGCGAGCCGATGGTGAATTCGCCGCGTGACGCGGTCGAGTCGTTCTGGACCTCGCCGCTCGATGCCCTCGTGATCGGCCCGTTCCTCGTCGACAAAGCGGGAGGCGGCGCATGAACGCATGGGCCATGTGTCCGGCGCCACTGCACGGCGGCGTGGCCGCGCGCTACAGTAGCGAGGATGCCGAAGAAACGGGGCGCACGCTGCGCTCGCCGTCATGGCCCGACGTGTCGGTGGTCGTGCCCACCTACCGGCGCGCCGCGACGCTCGCGAACTGTCTCGCCGCGCTGTGCGCCCAGCAGTTCGCGCCGCACCGCTACGAGATCGTGATCTGCGACGACGGCCCAGACGCAGCCACGCGCGCCTGCGTCGAACGGTTTGCGCGCGAGCAGGCGCCGCGCGGCCTGGAGGTGCACTACCTGCCGGTCACGCGCACCCAAGGGCCAGCCGGCGCGCGCAACGCGGGCTGGCAGTACGCGCGTGCCTCGCTGATCGCGTTCACCGACGACGACACACTGCCCGATCCGCACTGGCTGAGCGCCGGCGTCGCGGCGCTCGAGCATGGCGCCGCGGCGGCCGCCGGCACGATCCTCGTGCCGCTGCCCAGCTTGCCCGATCTGCCCACCGACTACGAAGCGGACGCGAGCGGGCTCGCGCAAGCCGAATTCGCGACCGCGAACGCATTCGTCACGCGCGCTGCGCTCGCCGCGACCGGCGGCTTCGACGAACGCTTCACTTCAGCGTGGCGCGAGGATTCGGACCTCCAGTTCACGCTGCTGACCGCGGGCGGCAGGATCGTGCGAGCCCGCGACGCGGTGGTGGTGCATCCGGTGCGGCCGGCGCGCTGGGGCGTCAGCATCGGGCAGCAGAGAAAGAGCCAGTTCGATGCGCTGCTCTATCGCAAGCACCCCGAACTGTTTAGAACGCGCATCCGTTCGCGGCCACCGCTCCTCTACTATGCGATTCTCGCCGCGGCATTGCTCGCGCTTGGCGGCGCGTTCGCGGACCTCCCGATGCTGGTGGGCGTGAGCTCGCTCGCGTGGTGCGTATTGACCGGCTACTTCTGCGCGCTGCGTCTGCGCGGGCGCAACCACGGCTGGCGGCACGTCGCCGAGATGATATTGACATCGATCCCGATTCCGTTTCTGTCGATCTTCTGGCGGCTCTATGGCGCCATCCGTTTCAGGGTGTTCTTTCCATGACCGAACCATCGTTGCTGGCGGCGCTCGCGCCGCGCCGTATCGTCGTCTTTCGCGCGCTGCAGCTCGGTGACATGCTGTGCGCGGTCCCCGCATTGCGCGCGCTGCGTGCGGCCGCGCCGCATGCGCATATCGCGTTGATCGGACTGCCGTGGGCACGCGCGTTCGTCGAGCGCTACGCGGCGCTCGTCGACGAGCTGATCGTGTTTCCCGGCGCGCCCGGCTTTCCAGAGCAGCGCGAATCGGACGATGGCTTGCCCGCCTTCTTCGCGCAGATGCGCGACCGGCGTTTCGATCTCGCGATCCAGCTGCACGGCAGCGGCGGCATCGCCAACGATCTGCTGCAGCAATTCGGTGCGCGCGCTGCAGCCGGCTTCGTGCAGCCGGACGAAGCGCCGCGCGCAGGCTCGTTCATCGCGTGGCCCGACACGTTGCCCGAGCCCGAGCGTTATCTGGCGCTGATGAACGCGCTCGGCGCACCGGCGCGTGACAGTCGCCTGACGTTCCCGCTTACCGCGCAGGACATCGACGAGTACAGTGCGCTGCGCGCACGGCACGGCATCGAAAGCGAGCGGCTCGTGCTGGTTCACCCGGGCTCGCAATTGCCGTCGCGTCGCTGGCCGGCAGAGCGCTTCGCGGCCGTCGCCGATCACCTCGCCGCGCACGGCTGGCAGATCGCGATCACCGGCACGGCCGCCGAAGCGCCGTTGACCTGCGCGGTGCTCGGCGCGATGAGCGCGCCCGCAGTGCATCTGGCGGGCGCGACTTCGCTCGGCGGCCTCGCAGCGCTGGTCGCGCATGCGCGGCTCGTGGTCTGCAATGACACCGGCATATCGCACATCGCCGCGGCAATGGCGACCGCGTCGGTCGTGATCGCATGCGGCAGCGACACGCGACGCTGGGCGCCGCTCGATCATGCGCGGCATCGCGTGCTGGCCGACTATCCAGCGTGCCGCCCTTGCATGTTCCGCGACTGCCCGTACGGTCATCCGTGCGCGCTGAACGTCGGCGTAGTTCAGGTGGTCGAGACCGCACGCGAGCAGCTCGCGCGCGCGCCCGGCGCGCAACCCGGCGCGCGCGGCAGCTTGCACACGGGCACCGTTGCGCTGTCTATTGAGGGGCTGCACCATGCTGCGTAACTGCCGCCGGCTACGCGTGCTGACCTGGCACGTGCACGGCAACTACCTGTATTACCTGAGCCAGGCGCCGCACGACTTCTATCTGGTGACGAAACCCGGACATCCGCCCGGTTACGCGGGCAAGGTAGGGGTACTGCCGTGGGGCGACAACGTGCACGAAATCGCGCGCGACGACGTCGCTAATCACGAGTTCGACGTGGTGCTGTACCAGCACCGCACACACTGGGAACATGATCGCGAGCACGTGCTGAGCGCCGCGCAGCGGCGGCTGCCGCGCATCTATGTCGAACACGATCCGCCGCAGGAGAATGCGTTCGAGCAATGGCATTGGGTCGACGATCCCGGCACGCTGCTGGTTCACGTCACCCACTTCAACCGCCTGATGTGGGACAGCGGCGTCACACCGACTCGCGTGATCGAACACGGTGTCGTGGTGCCCGACGGCGTGCGTTACAGCGGCGAACTGGAGCGCGGCATCGTGGTCGTCAATCATCTCGCGCAGCGCGGACGCCGCCTCGGCGCCGATATCTTCAACGAAGCGCGTACCCGCGTGCCGCTCGATCTGGTCGGCATGGACGCCCAGCGGCTTGGCGGAATCGGCGAAATCGGCAATCTGGATCTGGCCGCATTCAGCGCACGCTACCGGCTGTTTTTCAATCCGATCCGCTGGACCAGTCTTGGCCTCGCGATCATCGAAGCCATGACGATCGGCATGCCGATCGTCGGTCTCGCGACGACCGAGCTCGCCACCGTGATCCGCAACGGCGAGAACGGCTTCGTGCATACCGACGTCGATGCGCTCGTCGACGCGATGCACGAGCTGCTGCGCGATCCGGGCGAAGCACGGCGGCTCGGCGACGGCGCGCGGCGCACCGCCCTGGAGCGCTTTCATATCGAGCGCTTTGCGCAGGACTGGCACGACGCGCTGCTGCAGGTCACCGCGTGAACCATGCTCAGCCGGTCCAAACAGAGGATCAAGCACCATGAAAGAACTCACCCGCAAGCGCATCCTGGTCACCGGCGGCGCCGGCTTTCTCGGCTCGCATCTGTGCGAGAGGCTGGTCGCGCAGGGACACGACGTGCTGTGCGTCGACAACTTCTACACCGGCAGCAAAGACAATATCGCGCATCTGCTCGACTGCGCGAACTTCGAGCTGATGCGTCACGACGTGACCTTCCCGCTGTATGTGGAAGTCGACCAGATTTATAACCTCGCGTGCCCCGCGTCGCCGATTCACTACCAGCACGATCCGGTGCAAACCACGAAAACCAGCGTGCACGGCGCGATCAACATGCTCGGGCTCGCCAAGCGCGTCAAAGCGCGGATTTTCCAGGCATCGACGAGCGAAGTGTATGGCGATGCGCTCGTGCATCCGCAAAGGGAGGACTACTGGGGTCACGTGAATCCGATCGGTCCGCGCTCGTGCTACGACGAAGGCAAGCGCTGCGCCGAAACCTTGTTCATGGACTATCACCGCCAGCACGGCCTGTCGATCCGCATCGCGCGTATCTTCAACACGTATGGTCCGCGCATGCATCCGGCCGATGGCCGCGTGGTGTCGAACTTCATGATGCAGGCGCTGCGCGGCGAACCGCTGACCCTCTATGGCGACGGCACGCAAACGCGTTCGTTCTGCTATGTCGACGACATGGTTGGCGCGTTCATTCTGCTGATGAACTGCGCCGACGATCCGGGCGGCCCCGTCAATCTCGGCAACCCGCACGAAGTATCGATGCGCGAGATCGCGATGCGCATCGTCGCGCTGACGGGCTCCACGTCGCCGCTCGAAACGCGGCCGCTGCCGGCCGACGATCCGTGGCATCGGCAGCCCGACATTTCGGCGGCGACGAGGCTGCTCGGCTGGCGACCGGACACCTCGCTCGACGAAGGACTGCTGCGCACCGCGCGTTATTTCCGCGCGCGGATCGCGGCGAGTCAGCAGCCGCTGCCGCAGGCGGGCGCGGGGGCGAGCGTCGAGTCGGCCCCGTGAGCCGCCAGCGCGGGAACAGTCGAATCGGGAGCCGGCGATCGAGGAGTGTCTCTTCGCCTCGCGCGAGTGGGCCCGGCTGTTGCTCAGTGAAATGCATCTGCGCTGCCCGGCGCGGAATCATTCAAAGGCGGAGGTCACATGCTTTACTATGCCCTGGTATTTTTTATCATCGCGATCATTGCCGCTGTGTTCGGATTCGGTGGTATCGCTGCGGGAGCGGCAAGCATCGCAAAGATCCTTTTCCTTGTCTTCCTGATTATTTTTATCGTAACGCTGGTCATGGGCGTCGCACGGCGCTAAGTGGAGGGCCAGGATCGCGGCGATGCCAGGCATCGAGCCCGCGTCGCCGCGAATGAATCGCTATTGCGGTGGAGAAAGAGACCTGAATCGCTTCCAGAGTTTTTTCATTGCGTCATGGTCGGCCGCGACGCGCGACGCCCAGTACCCCCGCGCGAAAGCGGCACCCGCCGCGGTATCGGGATGCGTGCGTGGCAGCGAACCTAACAGCCGGTCGGCGACCACGACATCGTTACGCCAGCCGAGATCGTCCTGAAGCTCGCTGAGTGCTTGCACGTAATGCCTGACCGCGGAGTTTGGGAACAGCGAGGCGAAAAACTCCGATGCGTAGCGCAGCTTCTTGGCAGCAATGCGCGCGCGATGGCGACGGCGATCATCGAGATCAGCCAGGCGTTTACCGCGTTTGAGCAACTTGCTGTGCCTGCGGCGCTCGATCTCGGAGGCGAACGGCTTCATCCGCTTTTGCACGGTCTCGCGCTCCTTCGAGGACAAGCCGTCGCGCCAGCCCTTGCCGTCGAGCCATTCCGTTAGCTGAAGCATGAGGCGCGTATAGCGAACGGAATCGACGGCGGCGGCGGCTTGCGAACGCTTTTCCGTGGTGATCCGAGCGCACGCGCCTTCCACAGTGCCTCGTTCTTCCTCGTGGTCCGTTTCAGCGAATGCCGGCTCGAGAGTCAATCTGGTCAGCACTTCCCAGTCTCGCGAATCTCCGAGTTCGGATGCGATCCAGCGCAATTCGTCCTGAAGCCCCGGATAGGCGGGAATGACCTTCTCGAACAGGTCGAGCGCTGAACGCAGGCGCCTGAGTCCCACACGCATCTGATGCACGCTCGATGGATCGTGTCCGGACACCACGCCGCGTTCGTTCGCGTGAACCTGATCGAGACAATTGCGCGCAATCTGGCAGAACGCATCTTCGACGCTATCGCGTTTTCGAAGCGCGACAGGCCGTGCCTTGACGGCCGTCTCGTGCTTTTGCACGAGCAATTCGTAGCCGCGATCGGCCTTGCTCATGTAGTCGAAACGAAGCGGCACTGTGTCCAACAAGTTCAAAGCGATTTCATGGAGACGTCCGGGCTTGCCCTGCTTCAACTCGATTTCAACGCCAGCGATGGACGTTGAGCCCGTTTCGGCTTCGATGTCGCCTTCGTCGATTGCAAACTCGATTTCTTCTCCGGATTGCAAGTTCAACGGCACAATGGTGCGGCGAATCCGGGTGACGAAGATGGCTCCGAGGTGGGTGACATTGGCCTCGTCTCGAATCAGCTTTCCCAGATCGCTGTTGGACGGTATCGCGTCATAGAACAGCGTCAGATCCGGCGCATCGCGTTCGACGGTGGTTTCCAGTTCGTCGCGCTCGAAGAGGCCCGCTTTCGCCGATCCATCGAGCTTGATGGTCTGGACCGTCCTGTCCCCTTGACTGCGCACGCGAAGCGACGCGCCGCATTGGCGAAACGACAGGTCAGGCGTGTCGTAGTAGGTGCTGGTCAGCAATGTTTCCGGCAAGTCGTCGTCCTTGCAATCCGCCAGCACCTGTGCCTCGAGGATTCTGCCGACGTGCTCAAGGCCGACCTGCAGTTTCAGTTCCCTCTCCATACGCCCTCCCTTTCTGAGCGGCCGTTGCCGATCCGCTGTCTCTTCGACGGCGTCGACAGTACCGAATCGACGTACGTGTGCGCCCGGTTTTCGCCATACTTGAACGCGGCGTCCTCGGTGAGAAAATCGAACTGTTCCGGAAAGCTGACAAGTTGGCGAGCCGGTTTGGCGGGCATCGTCACTGTCCACGACACCCGGTAACGACGATATTTCCCGCCCAGCCAGTGCGACCGGGACATCGAGACGTGCACTTCGATATCACAGCCGCGATAAGGCGCATAACATCGGATCGACATGATCTTCCTCCCGCATGACAAGGCGCGTCAGAGTGCCTGCGAAGCATGCTCAGCAAGGCATATTCCCAATCCGGGGCAGTGAGCGCCGAGGCGTGCCCAGCCGGTTCGTGTACGACGCGAGAAACAACTGGTGGGCGCCGCCGTCGCTGATCCATGACCGGGTGACTGAAACGCCGTTTGACCTCGTGAAGGCTTACTTGTGCAGTTCCTTGCGCAGCGTCGCAACGTCGTTGGCCGTGACGGGCTGCGCGTTGTTGCCCCAGGCGCTGCGAATATAGGTCAGCACCTGCGCTATCTCGACGTCGGCCAACGTCGCCGCGAATCCGGGCATCTGCTGACGCTGCGGCTGCGCGAGCGTCGATGGACTATTTCCGCCTTCCACCAGCAGACGAATCAGCGACGTCGTGTCCTCCGCGATCACCGAAGGATTCGCCGCCAGCGCCGGAAACACATTCGGCACGCCCCGTCCATCGTCGCGGTGACAACGCGTGCAGAACGACCGATATACGTTGAAGCCCAGGTTCAGCGAATCCGGCACACGGCTGCCATTGGCGCGCGAGCGCGCGGGGTCGCTGCCGGGCGTGTAGGTGCCTGACGGCTGCTGCGCAGGCAGCGACTTCAGGTAGTGCGCGATGGCATCGGCGTCCTGTTGGGTCAGATACTGCGAGCTGTCCTCGACCTGTTCGACCATGCTGCCGTAGGCGATCACGCCCCCGCCGTGCCCGGTCTCAAGAAATGCGGCGAGGTCCGCAGCGGTCAGCCGGCCAAGCCCGGAGCCGCGGTCGCCGGTGAGGTTCGGCGCGAACCAGTGGTCGTTGACGCCGCCGACCAGATACTTGCTCGACGACTCGTCGGTGCCACTTTCCTGATAGAACATCCCGCGTGGCGTATGGCAGGCGCCGCAGTGTCCGGGGCCCTGCACCAGATAGGCGCCCCGATTCCAGTTTGGGTCGCGCCGCGGATCGGGCACGAACGGTTGCGACGGCACGAACGCCATCTGCCAGAAGCGAAGCGCCCAGCGCTGGTTGAACGGAAAAGCGACGTCGGCGGCCGCGGTCGGTTTGGCGACCGGAGCGACGCCGTTCAGCATGAAGACGTAAAGCGCATGCAGGTCCGATTCGCTGAGCTTCGAAAACGACACGTACGGCATCGCGGGATAGAGCCGCTTGCCACCGCGCGCCACCCCCTCGCGCAGCGCGCGCTCGAAGTCGCCATACGTGTACCGTCCGATGCCGTACTGCGGGTCCGGCGTAATGTTGCTCGAGACGATCGTGCCGAACGGCGAGGCCATTCCGAGGCCGCCTGCATACGGCGCGCCGCCCTGCGGTGCGGTGTGGCAGCCGGCGCAGTCGGCCGCTTTGGCGAGGTAGGCGCCGCGCGCGAATTCGGTCCGCTCGACGGCGCCCAGTGACAGTGACTGCTGGCCCTGCGCGGGCTGGCCGGGCGTTGCGGCCGCGGCCGGTCCGCGCATCGGTCCGCCGACGATCATCGCGGCGCACGTCACCAACACCGCGCAGCGTGCCGCGCCTCGCGTGCCGGAGCGGGTTCGCCTCATCGCGCGCCCTCCTGCTGTAACCGTGCCGCGTCGTGCGTGAGCGGCGGCTGACGGTCCGCGCGGCTCAACCAGCGTGCCGCGACCAGCAGCCCGCCGGCCAGATACGCGAGCGCGCCCGGCACCCACATGATCAGGCCGCCGAGTTGCTGATCCCGCAGCGGATCGATGCCCAACACGCTGCCCGGTTCCATATACGACGGATACCAGAGCCCCGGTGCCAGCGTGATGAGCGCACCGAGCGCGCTGGTATGGATCATCGTCGTGAATAGCGACAGCATCGCGTGACCGCCGTTGCCACGGCGGGCGCCGTCGCCCGTCACGGTCCACCAGAAGATCAGCGCGCTCAGCAGGAAACTCGCGTGCTGCAGAGTATGCAGGCCCGGATGAGCGAGCGCGGCCTCGAATAGCGGCGGCGCATGCCATGCCCACAATGCGGCCGCGTGCAGCAACCATGCGACGAGCGGCGCGGTCAGCCAGCGCCACGCACGCGAGAAAGCGCGCGCCCGCACTACCCTGCCGACCCACCGCCGCGCCCGCCGCGGCAGCGCCCAGATCCATATGGCCAGCGGCCGCCCGGCCACACACAGCGGCGCGGCGATCAACATCATCGATTCGTGCTGCACCATATGCGCGGAAAACAGCGCGCCCGACAACGTATCGAGCGGCGACAGCAACGCGATCACGAGCGTGCCGCTGCCCGACATGAAGGCGAGCAGTTGCAGGCGACGCGCGCTGCCCGCGCGTGCGCGCGAGCGGGCGCGGCGGCGCAGGCGCAGATAGCCGGTCAGATACGCGCCGATGCTGATCGCAAGCAACGCGACCACCCAAGGCTCGAAGCTCCAGCCGAGCGACGGCGCCGAGCGATCGGCATCGGACAGCACATGGGCGCCGGCCAGCGGGCTAGCAAGCGAGCCGAGCAGTGCGCTGGCGAAGGCCACGCAGCGCGCGGCCGGACGGAGGCGCCGGATCAGCGGCACGCGGGCAGCAGCCATTGCGGAAACCACATCGCCAGTTGAATCAGCGCCGACAGCGCGCCGACGATCATCGCCATCAGGGCGAAAAAACCGGTACGTGCGATACGCCGCGTGTAGGCCGGCGCGCCGATCGAACATTCGGCGCGCCAGCGCCCATACGCTAGCCACGCAGCGAACGCGCAGAACAGGAAGGCCGCGGCGCTGACCGCGTGCATCGGCCACTCGGCGCCGCTCGCACAGGCGAGCCGGATCAGCGCATAGTCGATGCTCTGGGTGGCAAGCACCGCTGCCGGTGCCGCGAGCAAACCTAACCAGATATCCATTGGCGCCCTTCACGAATCACAGTTGCATGCGCGGTGCGAAATACAGCACCGCATAGATCGGCAGCCAGCTCAATACGACGAAGTACCAGTAAATTGCGTTCTCGCTGGTATCCAGCAGCCGCTTGCCTTCATATGGACCGGTCTTGAGCAGCAGTGCGAGCACCGCCGTGTCGACGGTATCCGTCACGAGGTGGGTGGTGTGAAGGCCCAGCAGCAGCCAGACGATCGAGCCGTACGCGTTCGCGTACCACATCACGTTGAGCGCTGAGAACTCGAAGCCGCGCACCACCAGGAAGGCGAACGCAAACGCCAGACAGACGGCTAGCCACAAACACGCGCCGCCGCGCTCGCCGCGCTCGGCCGCGCGCTTCGCGAGCTGGTTCGGCCACAGGCTCAACAGCAGAATCCCCGTGTTCAGCGTGCCCCACAGCAGTGGCGGCGGTGGCGCCTGCATCGGCCACGCCGCGTTGACGCCGCGCAGATAGAAGTACATCGCGACCGCGATAGCGAACACCGTGCCTTCGATCGCCATGAGCCCGGCCGTCGCCCACCACATCAGGCTGCGATGGCTGAAGTCGAAGCTCGGCAGTGCCCGCACGTCGAGCGTCGAAGCGCCGCCGTCGGGGCTGTCCGACTGTTGCGGCGTCCCGGTACTGGTGTGCGGCACGTCGGCAGGAGCTGGCGCAGTGGCGCGCGCTGCGGGGCTAGCGGATCTGCCTGCTGCTTCGCGCGATGTCCTGTTTGGCGCCTCGACTGGCGGATCGCCCGCCGCTTCCATGCCCGCCTTGCGCGTTGCGTTGCTCGTCGCTTCGTCTGCCGACTCGTAAGCAGCCCGGCGAACTGCTTGCGCGCTCGCATTGCGCTCTGCGCGTCCGCGCGGCCGCGCCGACGGCCACTGCTCCAGCGCCCGCGCCACGGCATTGCTCGCACGCGTCGGCCAGAACCACGCGATCATCGCCGCCGCCGCTGGCACGGTGCCCCACCACACCGCGGTAGGCGTATAGATCGAGCCGATAAAAAAGACCGTCGTCGCAATCGCGCTCAGAAATGGCCAGATCGACGGCTGCGGAAACAGTGGCCGCGTTTCGGCGATTGCGTCGAGCGCGCTCGTCGTCAGGACTTCCCGCGCGCCGGCCGATAAGCCCGACACCGAGGCCGGCTGTTGCCGCGGCTCCCACAGCGGATGCCGGCCGTGCACAATCGGCAACGCATCGAAGTTGTGCGGCGGCGGCGGACTCGGCACGCTCCATTCGAGCGTGCCGGCGCCCCACGGGTCGGGGGATGCGAGTGCTCCGTGCCGGCGGCTGCGCGCCACGTTGAGCACGAACAGCAGTACGCTCACCGCCATCAGATACGCGCCGAGCGTCGCGGTCAGGTTCAGCGGTCCCCAGCCGGATTCTTCCGGATAGGTCCAGATGCGCCGCGTCATTCCGTGCAGGCCTAGCCAATGCATCGGAAAAAACGTCACGTTGAAGCCGATAAAAAACAGCCAGAACTGCCAGCGCCCGAGCCGTTCGCCGAGGAGGCGACCGGTCACTTTCGGAAACCAGTAGTAGAACGCGCCGAACAACGGAAACACCGCACCGCCGATCAGCACGTAGTGCAGATGTGCGACCACGAAGTAAGTGTCGTGAACCTGCAGATCGAGTGACACCGAGCCGAGCATGATGCCGGTCATGCCACCGAGCACGAGGATGAAAAAGAACGCGAGCACGAACAGCAGCGGCACACGCAGCTTCAGCCTTCCGGTCAGCAACGTCGCAAGCCAGCAGAAAATCTGGAGGCCCGACGGCACCGCGATCAGCACGCTCGCCGCGGTGAAGAAACTTTTTCCAAGCTCCGGTACGGTGGTCGCGAACATGTGATGCACCCACAGCCCGAACGCAAGAAACGCGGTCGCGATCAGCGCGAGCACCATCGCCGGATACCCCACCACCGGACGGCGCGCGAAAGCCTCGATGATCGACGACATGAAGCCGAGCGCCGGAATGAAGATCAGGTATACCTCCGGGTGCCCGAAGAACCAGAACAGGTGTTGCCACAACAGCACGTCGCCGCCGAGCGACGGGTTGTAAAACTGCGTGCCGACCAGCCGGTCGAGAATCAGCGCGGTGCTCGCCAGCATGATTGCCGGCATGGCGAACAGGACCATGAATTGCGTGACGAGCGTCGCCCATGCGAACAGCGGCAGCCGGTTCAGCGACATGCCCGGCGCGCGCATCTTCAGGATCGTCGCTATCAGCACGATTGCTTCGAGCAGCGCGGACAGCTCGGTGAATGTGATCATCTGCGCCCAGATATCCGAACCCTTGCCCGTCGCATAGTCGGGACCGGCGAGCGGTACGTAGCTGAACCAGCCGGAACGCGGCCCGGCGCCCAGCGCGAACGCGATGTAGAGCGTCAGACCGCCGAACAGGAACATCCAGTATGCGTACGCGTTCATGCGCGGAAACGCGACGCTGCGCGCGCCGATCATGAGCGGAATCAGATAGCCCGCGACGGCCTGCATCACCGGCACGGCGAACAGGAACATCATCGTCGTGCCGTGCATCGTGAACAGCTGGTCGTACACGTCAGGGCCGACCAGACGGTTATCCGGCCGTGCAAGCTGGGTGCGCATCGCGAGCGCGAGCACTCCCGCAAGCAGGAACAGCACGAAGGTCGTGACGATGAAGCGCCGCGCGATCGTCTTGTGGTTGATCGCCGAGAACCAGCCGATCAGGCCCGGTGGATCGCTCCACGTCTCGGCGAGCAGCGAGCGCGTTTCGGCGCTCGCGTCGGGGCCGTCCTTGATACTGAGGTCCACCTGCAAGGATGGCGGATGTTCGAGCGTGCTCATCGCAGGGTCCCCAGCCAGGCGACCAGCGCTTGCCGGTCGGAGGCGGTTAGCGGCACTTTCGGCATCGTCGTGCCGGGCTTGGCCGCCTCAGGATCGCGGATCCAGGCCGTGAGGTTCTGTTGCGTGTTCGGCAGCACGCCCGCGCCGATCGTGTGCCGGCTCATCAGATGCGTAAGGTCGGGACCGAGCGTGCCCTGCGCGGAAGTGCCGCGCACCGTATGACAACTCGCGCAGCTCGACTGCTCGAAGATCTGCAGGCCGCGCTGCGCGAGCGTATCGATTCGGGCAGCAGGCCCGGCACCGGCGGATGCAGCGGGCGCGGCGCCCATGGCACTCGACACGGCCAGCGCCGCTTGCTGCGCGCGCCACTGCGCGTAACGCTCGGGCGGGTCGGCGGTCACGAACATCGCCATCCATGCATGTTCGGCGCCGCAATACTCGGCGCACTGACCGCGATATAGGCCCGGCTTGTCGGCACGAAATTCGATCGTCGAATCGAGGCCTGGCAGCATGTCCTTCTTGCCATGCAGGTTCGGCATCCAGAAGCTATGGATCACGTCGCCCGCCTTGAGCTCGATAATCACCGGCCGCCCAACCGGCACGTGGAATTCGTTCGCAGTCGAAAAACCCGGCTGCTGTCCGTCCGCCGGATAGTCGACCTTCCACCACCACTGCTCACCGGTTACCTGAAGATGCAGCGCATCTTCGACCGGCATGCGTGACAACGCGCGATCGGTGACCACGTCCGCGACGATCAGCCCGAGCAGCAACGCGACGGACACGATGCTCGCGATCGCTACCGCACGCTGCGGCCCGCGTTCGGGCGCCGGGACCAGTGGCTGCGTGGAGGACGGATCGGCTTGCGGGCTCCGGTCGGTCCGGCGCAGCAGCGCGACCAGCGTCGCGAACAGCACTGCGGCGAACACCGCGCCACACACGATCAGCGAGATATGCCATAGCCGGAGTATGTGCGCGGCCTGCACGCCGGCCGGATGCAGCGCATCCTGCGGCGGTCGTTGCGCGAGGGAGTTCTCGACAGAACCGGCAATCAGAAGTGGCAGAAACAGCAACGGACGGCGCGCGCTGGATCGCCAGGCGCTGATCGTCGCGCTTCGACCTGCGCTGGCGACAGCCCGTTCGACGGTTGGCAACATAGGCGTTGACGCTCCAGCGAGCTTCCCATGATGTTTGGACGATGGCACCTGGCTGCATCGCAAGAAACGATGAGGTGGCGGAAACAGTTTTCGACCCGATGATGAAGGCCGATCGCCGAGCACCGCAGCAAACCACGTTCCCGGTGCAGCGCGGCTGAATGGATGACCGGAGCGTTGCGAACAACGACGGCGAAGCAGCGCAACGCTGGCCGGGCACGGCTCATGCGCGTTTGCAGTCGCGCCGCTCGCAACGAGCGGCGCTGCGCATGCGCGGCACGGCGATGACGCCCTGAAGCGCTCAACTTCAATGGAGGACAACTATGTTCATGCACAACAAGCGGCTGCAATATACGGTGCGCGTCAGCACGACCCACCCCGGTCTGGCGAACCTGTTGCTCGAACAGTTCGGTGGACCGCAAGGCGAACTGGCAGCCGCGATGCGCTACTTCACGCAGGCCGTCGCGGAAGAAGATCCGGGCCGCAAAGACATGCTGTTCGATATCGCGACCGAGGAACTGAGCCATCTCGAGATAATCGGCTCGATCGTCGCGATGCTCAACCGCGGCGCCAAGGGCGAACTGGCCGAAGCGGTCGAGCAGCAGGCCGAGTTGTACCGCAAGCTGAACGGCGCCGGCAACGACAGCCACGTGACCCAGGTGCTGTACGGTGGCGGCCCGTCGCTGACCAACTCGGCGGGCGTGCCGTGGACGGCCGCGTACATCGACACGATCGGCGAGCCGACTGCGGATCTACGCTCGAATATCGCGGCCGAAGCACGCGCGAAAATCATCTATGAAAGACTGATCAACGTCTCCGACGACCCAGGCGTGCGCGAGGCACTCGGCTTTCTGATGACGCGCGAGGTCTCGCATCAGAAGTCGTTCGAGAAGGCGCTGTACGCGATCTCGCCGAACTTCCCTCCGGGCAAGCTGCCGCCGCGCGAAGAGTTCGCGAGCGTCTACTACAGGATGTCGGGCGATGGCGCGGTGGTCAGGGCACCGTGGAACAGCGGCGCCGGATTGTCGCCTCAGCCAGGCGAACCCGCGGTGGACGGCGGCGACGGCAGCGCGTCGGTTGGACTCGAAGCCCAACAGGAAACAGCGTTGACTGCGATGGCCAGGCGCCTGCGTTCGGACCCGTCGAGCGATCCGACCACGGGCGCGGAACTGGGCGGCGCAGTTCCGCGCAACAACGACTTGGAGTGATCACGCCGGGGGGACAATCTGGAGCCGAATGAGCGGGCTGCCGCCAGCACCGCATTGGGGTCCGGGGCGACGAGCATAGCTTGCGCAAAGCGCAAGCTCGTCGCGCCCGCGGCCGCAAAGGCCCTGACCGTCACCTGCCCCGAAGACCGGTCAGCGGACACTCGCCGCGACGCGCACAGGGATCGACTTCGCACCCGGCACCTTGCTTTCTTTCGCGCAGTGCCACAGCGGCAAGAGCGGATTGCACTCCGGGAAATAACCGCCGATGCACCCTTGCGGCACGTTGAACGGCATCACGGCGAAGCCATCGACGCGACGCTCGACGCCATCGTCTGCAATTGTCTCGAGGCCGATGCGGTCGCCCTCGGAAAGTCCGCGCTCTTCCATGTCGGCGGGGTTCATCAGAATCACCATGCGCGAACCTTTGACGCCGCGCAACCGGTCATCGTCGTTGTAGATCGTCGTGTTGAACTGGCTGTCGCTGCGCAGCGTCATCAGACGAAGCGACCCAGGCTCGCGCTCGGGCATGTCCGGATCTTCGCCGATCGAGTCGGGGACCATGAATTCGGCCTTGCCGCTTTTCGTTTTCCACTTGCGCTCGCGCGCGGGCACCGGCCGCTTGACCCCGCCGGGTGTCCACATGCGCGCATCGAAGTTATCGAACATCTCGGGCCAGGTCTTGCCCATCTCCACACGCACGCGCGAATAGTCGTCGCGCCATGCATCCCAATCGACGGTCGAACGCTCGCCGAGCGTCGCCTTGGCAATGCCCGCGACAATGAAAGGCTCCGAGCGGATCGTTGGCGCGGCCGGTTCGACCACGCCATGCGAGCCGTGAAAGCACGCTGTGCTGTCTTCCATCGACACCGCCTGCTCGCCGCTCTCCTGCCGGTCGATCTCGATGCGGCTCAGGCACGGCAGAACATACGAGCGCTTGCCATGCACCAGATGGCTGCGATTGAGTTTCGTCGCGACGTTCACGGTCAGTTCGAGCGTGGCCCACGCGGGTTCGGTGCGCACGCGATCGGGGATCGAGCGAACCAGGTTGCCGCCGAGGTTGAACATCGCCTTCACCTTGCCATCGAGCAGCGCCTCGAACGCCTCGACGATATTCATGCCCTTTTCGCGCGGCGGCTCGAACGAGAACTGTTTGGCCAATTGATCCAGCGGTGCGAGTTCCGGCTTCTCGGTAATCCCGACCGTGCGCTGCCCCTGCACGTTCGAATGTCCGCGCACCGGCGACGGCCCCGCTCCGGGTTTGCCGACGTTACCCCGCAGCATCAGCAGGTTGCACAGCATGCGCACGTTCTGCACGCCCATGCGGTGCTGTGTAAGCCCCATCCCATAGTGAGCGATGACTGCGTTCGCGTTCATGTATTCTTGCGCCGCCGCCTCTAGCGCATCGCGCGGCAGACCGCTGACGCGCTCGATGTCGTCCCAGCTTGCCTCGCGCACGAACTGGGCGAACGCGTCGAAGCCGCTCGTATGATCACGGATGAAGTCGACGTCAATGACCCGAGGCGTGCCGCTCGTCACCGCGCGATCATCCGCCTCGATCACGAGCTTGCAGATGCCGAGTAGCGCGGCCGTATCGCCCCCCGTCTTCACCTGATGGTATTGCGTGCTGATTTGGGTTTCGGCGGGCGTCAGCATCTGGACCGGCGATTGGGGATTGGCGAAATCGAGCAGGCCGGGCTCGCGCAACGGATTGAACGTGATAATCGGCACGCCGCGTTTGCGCGCGTCCTGCAACTGATGCAACATCCGCGGACTGTTCGTGCCGACGTTCTGACCGAAGAAGAACATCAGATCGGTCTTCTCGAAGTCTTCCAGCGTGATCGTGCCGACGCCGACGCCGATCGCCTCCTTCAGTCCGACCGCCGTGCTCTCATGGCACATGTTCGAACTGTCCGGCAGATTGTTGTTGCCATACATTCGCGCGAAAAGCTGCAACATGTACGAGGTTTCGAGCGACGCGCGGCCCGAGCTGTAGAACACGACGCTCGCCGGATCGAGCGCGCGTAGCTCGGCGCCTATTGCGTCGAACGCTTCCTGCCAGGAGACGGGTACGTAGCGGTCGGTCTGCGCGTCGTAGCGCAATGGTTCGGTGAGGCGCCCCGCTTCCTCGAGATCGTGATCGTGCCACTTCAGTAGCTCGCTCACCTTGTGGACCTGAAAAAAGTCGGACGTCACGCGTTTGGCGGTGATGTCCCAAGCGGTGGCTTTCGCGCCGCTTTCACAAAACTCGAAGACATGTGGATCGGCAGGCTTCGCCCACGAGCAGCTGACGCACATGAAACCGTCGGGCTTGTTCTGATGCATCAGGACGCGGCTGTCGGTCAGCGGCGTCTTTTCCTGCAGCAGAATTTTCGCCACCGCCTTCATCGATCCCCATCCGCCCGACGCAAAGGGGTATGCGTCGCTCTTGTTCTGCTTGCTCATGGATTCACCCGTTTGCTGAAATGTCACGGCATGAGATATCAGCACGTGGCGTTCCTGCTGGGCGAATGTGCTTATGGGCGCGGCTAGCGTTTGCCGGCGCGGACCTTGCCGCAACACCCGGACAGCGGGCGCTGCGGGCTCAGAGCCTGAACCGATGAGACGCCGGGCCAGGCCGTAAGACCGTCACTCGTTCTCGTCGAAGTAGTGCCCGAACTTCAACTGTTTGGTGCGGATATAACGCTCGTTTTCCTCGCGCGTGGGAATCGCGAGCGCCACGCGCTCGCACACCGGAATGCCGTGCTTCGACAGCGTGTGGAATTTTTCCGGATTGTTGCTCATCAGCCGCACCGATGTGACCTTCAGCGTGCGCAGGATGCCCGCGGCCGAATCGTATTCACGTGAATCGTCGGGCAGGCCGAGATCGAGATTGGCTTCGACGGTATCGCGCCCCTGCTCTTGCAGCGCATACGCGCGAATCTTGTTCGACAGGCCGATGCCGCGTCCTTCGTGCCCGCGCAGATAGAGCAGCACACCGCACCCCTCGGCCGCGATATAGCGCAGCGCGAGATCGAGCTGCTCGCCGCAGTCGCAGCGATAGGAGCCAAGCACGTCGCCCGTCAGACATTCCGAGTGCAGGCGCGTCAACACGGACGACTGGTTGGCGACATCGCCCATGACCAGCGCGAGATGTTCGGCGCCGCTGTCGACCACGCGAAACACAAAGGAAGTAAACGTGCCGTAGCGCGTGGGAAGCGTTGCGGTGGCGTCGAGAACGACGCATTCGCCGGTGACGGCGCCGCTCGCTGCGGGCGATGGATCCTGAGACGTGAGCATGGCGTTGAACAATGGTGCTGGCATGAACCCGGTCGAGCCGGGGATTAAGGTTTGGATTGCGAGTTTACCGCTAATCCGCATGCCGGGCATTCCTGGTGTACCGCGAGCGCATGGCGCGCCTATACTGGAATCGCCTGTCCCCCCACGACAGTGCGCCATTTCGGCGTGCTGCACTGCGAAACGGAGCCGCTCAATGACAACCGTTGCACAGCTTCTTAAAACGAAACCGAACCCCTCCGATGTCTATACGATCGGCGCCGACGATTCCGTCTACGAGGCGATCCGGATGATGGCCGAGAAGGCCATCGGCGCGCTGGTGGTGACGGACGGCGACAGCATCGCGGGCATCGTCACGGAGCGCGACTATGCGCGCAAGGTGGTGCTGATGGACCGGTCGTCGAAGGCGACGCCTGTGCGCGACATCATGAGCAAGGCGGTGCGCTTCGTGCGCCCGGACCAGACGATCGAAGACTGCATGGCGCTGATGACCGAGCGGCGCATGCGCCACCTGCCGGTCATCGAGAACGGCCGGCTGGTCGGCATGGTGTCGATCGGGGACCTCGTGAAAAGCATCATCGCGGAACAGCAGTTCACTATCCAGCAACTCGAGTTCTACATTACCGGCGAACGGCCCTGAGATCCGCAGTGGACATAAAAAGAGCCCAAACTTCGAAGAGCTTGGGCCAAGCTACCTTGCGGCAGCGGAGGTTCCTTCAGAGAGAGGAACGCAGCGTGCGCATGCATTGATGCGGCGCGCCGGATTGATCACCACCTGGTGTGAAGCGCTGTGCGCCGCCGAAAGCGGTGCACAGCATTGCGCCATGTGCATGGCAATCAGTTGCCGAAATACACGCTTTTCTGACCCGTTATCGGCTGCGCCATGCCGCCCGCCTGGGTCGATCCGCTCATTGGCGCGCCATAACCGCTCGTGTCGGCGGTCGGCTGAGTCTGCGCGACCGCCGGATTTTGCGCTTGCAAGCGCTGCTCGGCGGCCTGGATATCGGCCGGGTAATTCGTGTCGTTCGATGTCGCCGGGTTATAGCCCGCATGCTCCAGTTGAATCAGTTCGTTGCGGACTTCGGCGCGGGTGACCGGCTGCTGGCTCGCCTGCGCGAACGATGCGACCGGTGCTGCGAGAACCGCTGCAATAGCGACTGCCTTGATCAGCGATTTCATGATGATTTCCCTCCAATGTGGTTTTGTCGGCATCGCCGCCACGATGATGCGCAGCGATTGAAATCCAGTCTAGTCACCACCCTGACAAGGGAAAACCCTTAATTTCGAGATATAAAATTGTGCGGCTCGCAACAATCCACCGGAATAACGGTGAACTGACTCAGAATGTGCGTTCTTCTGGTTAACAATTATCGGGATCGCAGCCTTTGCGTCTGATGTTTCCCAAAATACATCTGATGTGAGAAGAATCCGTCCCGCCAGCTGGCCGAACCGCCTGAAGTGATGTGCCCGCCCCGCGGCGAGGTCATGCGCCTCAATGCGGAATCGTCAAAAGCTTGCGCGGCCCGCTGACGAACGCGCTGCCCGGCTCGAAAAATCGCAACGGCCGATGCATTTCCCGCGACAGACCGATGCGCGTCGTCACGCCGATCGGCGCCTCGCCGGTCTCGATCACGCCGATCCACAACCCCCGTCCCGTGCACAGATCGTGGCCGTCGAAGGCCTGGCCGATACCGAACGCCACGGTCAGCCGGCCGGGTCCGCGCGCGAGATCGCGCAACGGCACGCCGGGGCGGCGCGCTTCCATCTGCGGGAGTCCTTCGAGCGGTTCGATCGCGCGCAGCAGAATGCCGGCGCCGACCTCCTCCGCTTCCGCCGAGATGTTCAGCATGTACGAGACGCCGTACGTCAGTCGCACGTAGGCGTGACCGCGCGCGAGGAACATCGACCCATTGTGCGCACGGCGCCCGACGAACGCATGGCTCGTCGAGTCTCCGAGCGGATACGCCTCGGTCTCGACGATGCGTCCGCTCAGACGCCCTTCGGGCAGATCGTGCACGAGGTATTTGCCGACCATGAAGCGCGCGAGCTCGACAGTGTCGACCGGCAGATCGTTGCGGCGTAACGGGCGGATGGGAAGAGGCGCGCTTGGCATGCGTGGGATGTCCTGAATCCTGTCTTGCAACCTGTCCTGGAATCGACGGCCGCCGCGATGGCGCGGCCACCCTGCACGCACGCCCTCGCCGGGTTGCGTTCAGCCTGTCCGTTGTACCAAAGCCTCACTTTTATTGCCATTCAGGGCGACATGGCACTAATTGTTGTATCGTTGCAACCGGCTGGTCTCACGGCCGGTTGCATGGTCCATTCGCATTGAATCCCGCTGTACCCGCTGGTGAAAATATCGCCCCCATCCCGGGGGCCACGTTTCTACGACAACAGGAGATGGTTGAATGAAAGCATTCCCCACAATCAAGATGATCGGTGGTGCGTTGATCGTTCTCGCTTCGCTCAACGCGTACGCGCAAAGCAGCGATGCGGCCGCGACCGCCGCGCCGGCTGCAACGACGAGCGCCAAGCAGACTCGTGCGGCCAACCGCGCGCTGCAGAAGAAGGTCCGCGCCACGCTCGCGCGCACGAAAGGCCTGACGGTCGGCAACATCATCGTTCGCGCACGCGAGGGCGTGGTCACGCTGGAAGGCTCGGTGCCGGAACAGGCTCAGATCGAACTGGCAACGAACGCCGCACAAGCCGTGGCAGGCGTGACCTCGGTGAAAAGCGCGCTGACGATCCGCGCGATCGGCGGCCAGTAAGCCGGCCAACCTGCCGAAGAAGTTGCGGTAAAAGCAGCAAGCTGGCGTCGGCGGCGCATACCGCACCGCGACGCCAGCACACGATCCGATCCGGCACTCGATACCCTTGCCTCGCAGCGCGGCATTCGAGTCGCGCCAACCGGCGGTCCCCCAGTGCCCACTGGACCGCAACCCCCAGGTTTCCCCCCACCGTCTTGCCCCGCTAGACCCTCGTCGTGCCGTTCGTCGCCTGAGCGGTGCCCGGTGCCGCCTGCGCGCTGCCTCACTCTTCCCAATGCTCGATCATCCAGTCGCGAAACAGATTCAGCTTCTGCTGTTGCGAGACTGAGTCCGGATACACGAAGTAATAGCGCCAGCCGGTCTTCAGCACCGTATCGAACGGACGCACGAGGCGCCGGGCCGCGACGTCCTCGTCGATCAGCGCGAGGTCGCTGATCGCGACGCCGAAGCCCTGTGCGGCGGCGTTGGTCGCCATGTCGAGCGTATCGAAGCTCGGGCCGAGTTCGGCGTCGATCGTGGCGGCGCCGGCTGCGTCGGCTTCCGCCACTTTCGCGAGCCACATCTTCCAGTCGCGATGATCGCGCGTCGGATGCAGCAGCGTGTGGCGCGCGAGGTCGGCCACTTGCGCGAGCGGCTTGTCCTTCAGCAGTTCGGGCGTGCAGACCGGCGTCAGACGCTCCTCGAACAGTGACACCGCCTGTACATCCGCACCCGGCGACGACCCATAGATGATCGCCGCGTCGAACGGCTCGCTCTGGAAATCGACGTCGTGCTGCCAGGTGGTCGTGATCTGCACATGGAGATCGGGATATTCGGACTGGAAGCGCATGATCTTCGGCAACATCCAGCGCATCACGCAGGTCGGCACCTTCAGCGCGAGATCGGTGCGCTGGCGCGTGAGGCGCAGCGACATTTCCTCGATGCGCGCGAAGCTCTCCTTGACGGCGGGCAACAGCATTTCGCCCTCGGCGGTCAGCGTCAGTCCTTTCGCGTGGCGCTTGAACAGCGGGAACTTGTAGTACGCCTCGAGCGCGATGATCTGCCGGCTGACCGCCCCTTGCGTCAGGCATAAGTGGTCGGCGGCACGCGTGAAGCTGCGATGGCGCGCGACGGTTTCAAAAATCTGCAGCGCGTTGAGCGGCGGTAGGCGTCGCATTGGATGTCCACGATCAGAAAAAATCATTGCAGGGCGGTGGCGGCGCCCTTCGCGGCCCTGACCACAGGCTGCCCGCCATGAGCGCACCTCATGCCATCCATGCGCATATTTCCATTGTTGCGTGTTTTTGGCAAACCTACAGTGCATCCACGCGCGGTATCTCCGGCTGCGGCCAGGGGGAACCTTGTGCGACCGGCGTTCAGGCTTCGCTTCGATTACGACCGCTTTTCGACAAAGGAAAACATGATGAACCAGCGTTCCGCTCTCCAATCGACCCGCCGGGTCTTCGCGACGCTCACCGCGACGCTCGCGATGACCGCGCTCGGCGCGCTCGCCGCGCTGCCGTCGGCCGCCCATGCCGACGCGCTCGACGACATCGCGAAGTCCGGCACCGTGCGCATCGGCGTGTTCGAGGACTATCCGCCGTTCGGCTCGATCGGCCCGGACATGAAGCCGGTCGGCTACGACATCGACGTCGCCAATCTGATCGGCAAGGCGCTGAACGCGAAGGTCGAGCTGGTGCCGGTCACGGGCGACAACCGGATGGCCTTCCTCGCCGACCACAAGGCCGACATGCTGCTGTCGGTCGGGCAGACCCCGGAGCGCGAAAAAGTCATCGACTTCTCGCAACCGTACGCGCCGTACTACCTCGCGGTGTTCGGCCCGAAGTCGCTGCAGGTGAAAAGCGCCGCCGACCTCGCCGGAAAGTCGATCTCGGTCGCGCGTGGCACGCTCGAAGACCTGAGCGTGACGAAAATCGCGCCGCCCTCCGCGAACATCAAGCGCTTCGACGATCCGAACGGCGCAATTTCGGCGTTTCTTTCTGGTCAGGTACAGTTGATGGTGGTCGGCAACGACGTCGGCGCGACGATTCTCGCGCGGCATCCGGCGAACGATCCGGAGCAGAAATTCGCGCTGTTCAGCTCGCCCGATCACGTCGGTCTGAACAAGAACGAGCCGCGCCTGAAGGCGAAGGTCGACGAAACGATTGCCAGGGCCCGCAAGGACGGCACGATGAACGCGATTTCGCAGAAGTGGCTGCGCGCGCCGTTGCCGGCCGATCTTTAACCCCTGTCGCGTGGTCCCTCGAAGACCGCGCCGCAACCTGATCCTGCGATGGGCACGAGGCCATGACCTACGCGTTCGATTTCAGCGGCTTCGGCCTTTATGCGGGGATGCTCGCGCGCGGCGCCGCCGTGACACTTGGGCTCACTGCCGTCTCGACGCTGGCGGGCGGGCTTGTCGGTATCGCCGGCGCGAGCATCGCGGCGGCCGGGCCGAAGTGGGCGCGCTGGCTGGTGGCGAGCTACGTCGAGCTGATCCGCAACACGCCGTTTCTCGTGCAGCTGTTCTTCGTGTTCTTCGGCCTGCCGAGCCTCGGCATTCATATCGATGAGATCCAGGCCGCGATTCTCGCGATGACCGTCAATCTCGGCGCGTACGCGACCGAGATCGTGCGCGCCGGCATCGATTCGATTTCGCGCGGCCAGGTGCAGGCCGCCCAGGCGCTCGGCTTGCATGGCCGCCAGGTGTTCCGCTACGTCGTGCTGCCGCAGGCGCTCGCCAACGTGTTTCCCGCGCTGCTCGGCCAGGTGCTGATCGTGATGCTCGGCTCGGCCGTCGTGTCGCAGATCTCGGTGCCCGACCTGACCTATGCGGCGAACTTCATCCAGTCGCGCAACTTCCGCTCGTTCGAGAGCTACGTGATCATCACGGCGACCTATCTGCTGATGTCGATCGTGTTGCGGCAATTGCTGAACCGTTTCGGCCGCGGCCTGTTCGCGGGCCGCGCCGCGCGCGGTAACAGCAGCAGTAGCGGCAACGACGGCTTGCCGCGCAACTGGCGCGCTCGCCTGATGTGGCGCGGCGCACGTACCCTGCCGACGGAGCGCTGATCATGGTCGAATTCACGCTGTGGGACATCGCCCGCAATCTGCTGCTCGCCGCGCGCTGGACGGTGTTGCTGTCGGCGATCGCGTTCGGCGGGGGCGGGGTGGTTGGGCTCGTGCTGCTCGCGATGCGGGTGTCGCCGATCGCGTGGTTGCGGCGCATCGTCGTGCTGTACGTCGAGGTGTTTCAGGGCACGCCGCTCCTGATGCAGCTTTTTCTTGCGTTCTTCGGCTTGCCGCTGCTTGGTATCGACGTGTCGCCGTGGGCGGCCGCGACCGTCACGCTGACGCTCTACACGAGCGCGTATCTGGTGGACATCTGGCGCGGCTGCGTCGAAGCGGTGCCGCGCGGCCAGTGGGCGGCGGGCGCGAGCCTCGGCATGACGTTCGGCCAGCAGTTGCGGTATATCGTCTGGCCGCAGGCGCTCAAGATCGCGGTCGCGCCGACCGTCGGTTTCCTCGTGCAGGTGGTCAAGAGCACCGCGCTCGCGTCGATCATCGGCTTCACCGAACTGACGAAGACCGGCACGATGATCACGAATGCCGCGTTCAGGCCGTTTCCGATCTACGGCATGGTCGCGATGATCTACTTCGCGATGTGTTTTCCGCTCACCTGGTATGCGCGCGTGCTCGAAAAGCGGCACAAGGTGGGACAGCATCGGTGAGGCGCCAACGAGACCCCAATGCGCGCACCGCCAGGCGCCAGAACTCATCGGGGCGCCATGATGCGCAGCACAGGACGCCCGTCGACGTCCTTCAGCGGGAACCACGACCGATGCGTCTGCGCATCGACAGTCACAACGTGCGCGTTCGGCCCGACCCGGCCGTCGCCGATCTTCCTCACGCCGGGCGCCCCCACGCTGAACATCGACACGACGCCCGCCTCGCCGGCCACGTATGCCATGCGTAAGGCGGGATCGAACGCGAGCACGTCAGGAGCGCCCCCGACGTCGAACGCTCCGACGATCTTCATCGCGCGCATGTCGAGTACCAGCAGGCGATCGTTGTCCTCGCAGGCAATCAACGCGATGCGTGATTCCGGGACGATCAGCAGTCCGTGATTGCCCTTCGCGCCCGGCAGATCCGTGCGGGATACGACAGTGTTGGTGGCCGGGTCTATCTCCGCCAGTTGCCGCCGGGTCTGCACGTTGACGAAGATGTGTCGAGTAACCGGGTCATATTGCGAATTGCCAACTTCACCGTCGAGCGGAATCGTCGCAATGCGGCGGTTGCCCGGAACATCGATCACTGTCTCCGTCTTTCCGGTCTCGTCCGATACGAAGAGTCTGCGCGCATCGGGCGCATATGCCATGCCGTCCGGATAGATGCCGCCAGGCGTCCGGGCAGTGATTCTCAGGGTGTGCTCGTCGATCGCCACAACCTCGTTTGTACCAGTTGCCGACGCAAACACGCGGGACAGTTCGGGGACCGCCAACACGCCATGCACGGCGGAGATGCCAGGTATGCTCGCGACGACGCGCGATGCGAGTGTGTCAAATACGATGACTTCGCTGTCTCCCAGATGCGCGATGAACAGCAGATGCCTGCCAGGGTCATAGCTTTCATAGTCGAATCGTGACGCTCGACCTGGCAGCGGCACATCTTCAACGTGCTTCAGTGGCAGATTGCCGGTTGCTGCCTCATCCAATCCTTGCGCGATAGAGGCGGCACCACTCCCGGCTGCAAGCGCGAGCGCGAATAACATGCCGATGAGTGGCGCAAAGAAGCGATGGCCTGCGCGTCCGCGTTTCACGATGATCCTCCGTCCGGCCTGATACGACGGAACGCCGCGAGCACCGCGAGATCGTAGGCAATCTTGAGCATGCCGCACGCTACCAGTGGCGCGCCGAGCCATCCGGCTCCGAGCATCCCGCCGGCGATCGTTGGCGCAATCGCCGCCGCAAGGCTACGCGGTACCGCCGTAAAGCTCGCGGCGGCCGGTCGTTCGGGCGGTGTCACGACGGCCATCACGTAAGCGCTACGGGTCGGCACATCGAGCTGCGACAACGCACTGCGAAAAAGCAACAACATCAGGGTCAGTGGCAGCGAGGACGTGAAGGCGGCAGCGATCAGGCACACGCTCGATGGAATATGGGTGAACACCATCGTGTTGAGCAGGCCGATCCTGCGAGCAATCGGTGCAGCGGCCAGTTGCGACCCGGCACTGAGCAGCCCCGACCAGAAAAAGAACTGCCCTGCTGTAGCGAGAGAAAAGCCAAAGCGCTGGATAAGCCACAGCGTCAGCAGCGAGTTCACGAGCAGGCCACCTGCAAACGCGTCGACGCTGAACAGCAGCGCGAGGCGTATGACGATCCCGCGCGACGGTCCGAGCGGCGCTCTGGCCGCCGCAGTGTGCGGCTCACGCTTCGGCAGGCGGAGGTAGAGCAGGAATACCGCGAAGCCCGTTATCGCGTATGCGACGAACATCCCGCGCATGGCGAGGAGCCCCGGGACTTTGGCATGCGCCGCAATCCAGTCCGGAAGCGCCGCTAGCAGAGCGCCCAGTGCTGCCGAGAGCCCACCCGCGAGGCTGTAGCGGGCGAACAGTGCGGTTCGGGCGTCGCCCTTCGCAGATTCGGCGAGGCGTGCGTGCTCGAGCGGCAGAAACAGGCTGACGTCACCCGAGCTCGGATTGAGCGTGCCGACGAACGCGACCAGGAGCAATGGCCATAGTGACGACAGCGATCCAAACGCAAGACCGGTTGCTGCCATCAGGGCGGCAGCGAAGAGCAGCAGCGCACGCTGCGGGTAACGGCTACCCAACAGGCCGACAACGATCGTCGCAACTGCCGAGCCGAGCAGTGTGGCGGTGCCGATCAGGCCGACCGTGAGTTTCCCGAAACCGAGCGCGAGAAGATAGGCTGGCAGCAGTACGGCGACGAAGCCATCGCAAATCCCGCGCAGGCTCCTGGCTGCAAGCAGCAGCCACGCACTCCGGTCCACGCCCGGAGGCGGGAACAGGATTGAAAGTGGCGCCCTGGCAGGAGTCATGGCAGTACCCGGGTATTCGCCTCGACGTTACACCACGGGCGCGCATCGTGCCTGGGTACGTCGGGCCGACGCGCGAGATTGCAGCGGCACCCCAAGTTCCCGTTTCCATCGCACCTTCGCGACTCAGACGGCAAAGTCCGTTGACGCTGACAATGCTTTCCACGTTTCCGTCTCCGCCATCACGTAAGCATTCTTGTCCGCGATCGCTTTCAGCGCGTCGCTGCCGAGCGGTAGACGCAGCGGCGGTTTTTGCGCGTCAGCGAGGGTGACGAGCGCTGTCGCGAGCTTTTCGGGATCTCCGGGCTGATTGTGATTCAGCCCGACGGCCACGCGGCGTACCTTGCCCGAGGTCTCGTCATAGTCGTCGATGATCTCCTTGCCGACCACGAGCGACGACCCATCGAGAAAATCAGTGCGGAAGTAGCCCGGTTCGATGACGGTCGCATGAATGCCAAGCGGCTTGAGCTCTGCGTGGAGTGCTTCCGTGATGCCTTCGACCGCGAACTTCGTCGAGCTGTACACGCCGAACCCCGCCGCCGCGCGATAACCGCCAAGCGACGACAAGTTCATCACGTGCCCTGAGCGCTGCTTGCGCATGACCGGCAACACTGCCCGCGTTACGTTCAGCAAACCAAAGACGTTGGTGTCGTACATGCGGCGCACGTCCGCGTCGCTCGACTCCTCCACTGCGGCAAGCAGGCCGAACCCGGCGTTGTTGACCAGCACGTCGATGCGGCCGAATTTTTCGATGGCCGCGGCGACCGACGCTCTCGCCTGCGCCTCGTCGGTTACGTCGAGCGTGACCGGCAGCAGCGCGGGCGACACGCCGAGACGCTCCACGATCGCGGCGACGTTGCGTCCCGCGGCGACGACTGCATTGCCGTCTGCCAGCGCGGCTTGCGCGATCAGCGCGCCGAGTCCGCGCGATGCGCCCGTAATGAACCAGACGCGCTTGTACTGCTGTTCCGTGACGTTGCTCATGATCCGCTCCTGCGTTTGGGGTGAAGGTGAACGAAGGATATGGCGGGAGATTCGCTCGCACTAGCCGTCGTTTGCTAGACTGATAATCAACTTTTATTTGCGAATCGGGAGCTGCCGATGAACGAGGTTCGAGCGATTTCGATCTTTGCCCGTGCCGCGACGCTCGGCAATCTGCGCAAGGCGGCCGTCGATCAGGGCATCTCGCCGCAGGCGGCCAGTCATGCGGTCATGCAATTGGAAAAGTCACTGGGCGTGCGGCTGTTTCACCGGACAACCCGCAAGCTGAGCCTGACGGAAGAAGGACAACGGCTGCTGCAAGGCGTGGAGCCCGCGCTGACCATGCTGTCGGCGGCGATCGACGACGCTCGCCGCTCAAAAGAGGAAGTCGCGGGCCCGCTGCGGGTCAGCGCGCCGACAGCGCTCGGGCGAGCGGTGCTTTGGCCGCCCATCCTCGAATTCGCGACGCTCTATCCCGAGGTCCAGTTGGATGTGCGATTCGACGATCACTTCACCGACCTCATCAGCGATCGCGCGGATGTCGGCTTCCGCGGAGGATCGCCCCCTTCCGAGGGCGCGATTGCCCGCCGTCTGCTGCCCATCCAACTGATCGTTTGCGCGTCGCCGGCCTACATCGAGCGGTGCGGCGTGCCGAAGACGATCGACGAACTCGACGCTCATCGTTGCACCGGTTACCGGCGCGCGAACACGGGCAAGCAGGCACCGTGGGAGTTTCTGATCGGCAGCGAAATCGTATATCGCGAGATTGCGGCATCGCTGTGCGCAAACGATGCCGACGCGGAAACGGAAGCAGTCCTGGCCGGTCTCGCGATCGGTCAGCTTGGCGGCTTTTCGGCGGTTTCCCATATCCGCGCCGGGCGGCTCGTACCGCTACTCACGCAACACATGACCGAGCGCGAGTCGATTTACATCTACTACCGTCATCGAACGGAGCAACCTCTGCGCGTGAGAACCTTCATCGACTTCATGATCGCGCGGCTCGCGGACAACAGTGAATTCTTCCTCGAGGCGCCTGAACTGCGCGCTACACCGGGCGCGAAGCGAGCGCGCTGAACGCTGTCCGAATGCAGCATTCGTTCGCGCTCACGAACGCCGATCCGATAGAAGAAGAACCAAAAAGACCGCAACCGCGAGTCACACGCTTGCCGCTTCCGCATTTCACACCGCCTGTCCGACGCTCAACGCCCCGCCTGCGTCGACTGACGCAGCTTCGCCACCTCCGCCACACCGACCGCCGGTGCGCCGTTGTTCCAGCCCGCGCGCACGAAACTCAGCACGTCGGCGATCTGCTGGTCGTCGAGCACCGCCGCGAAGCCCGGCATCGGGAACGGCGACGGCACGCCGTTGATCACGATGTCACCGGTGCCGTTCAGCGTGACGTTGATTAGCGACGACGCGTTCTTCGCGAGCACGTTCGGATTGCCCGCGAGCGGCGCGAGCATCGGCGCGAAACCGCGTCCGTCGACCCCGTGACAGTGCATGCAATACGCGGTGTAGACGCGAGCGCCGGCATCGTTCGCGGGTCGATCGAGCGACACTTTGGTGGCCTGCGGATCGTACGTATAGGGCTGCGCTGCGTTGCCGCCCGCCGGCGGCAGCGACTTCAGATACGCCGAAATCGCCGCAACGTCCTGATCGCTCATGGCTTGCGTGCTGTTGTTGATCACGCTCGTCATCGCGCCGAATGCCGACGCATGGCGATTTGCGCCAGTCTTCAGGAACGTGCGCACATCCTCGTCACTCCAGCGCCCGAGCCCGGCGTTGTGCTCGCCGGTCAGATTCGACGCGAACCAGTCGTCGAGCAGCGCACCGCTCAGGAATCCGCTGCCGCTTTCGTCGAGCGCGACTTCCTGGAACGCGACGCCGCGCGGTGTATGGCACGACCCGCAATGCCCGAGCCCTTGCACCAGATACGCGCCGCGATTCCACGCTGCGTCCTTGCCCGGCTTGTCGCGATACGCGCCTTTGTCAAGAAAAGCCATGTTCCAGAGCATCAGCGGCCAGCGCATGTTCAACGGCCATTTGATGTCGGACTCGCGATTGGCCTGCTGCACCGGTGCGACGCCGTGCATGAAGAACGCGTACAGCGCCTTCACGTCGTCGTCGTTGACCTTCGCGTAGGACGGATACGGCATTGCCGGATAAAGATTGTGGCCGTCTTTCGCAACGCCCTCGCGCAACGCTCGTGCGAAGTCCGCTTCCGTGTAGCCGCCGATGCCGGTCTGCGCGTCGGGCGTGATGTTGGTCACGTAGATGCGGCCCATCGGCGTGCTCATCGGCAAGCCGCCTGCGAATGGTTTGCCTTTCGGTGCTGTGTGGCAGGCAGCACAATCGCCAAGTTGAGCGAGATAGGCGCCGCGTTGCACGAGCGTTTGATCGACGGCAGGATTGGCCGCCGCGCTTGCCGCCCTGGCAGGCACCTGCGCGAGAAACGGCAATGCGACGCACAACGCCGCGCCGAGACCCTTCAGCATTTTTTTCATGTCGGGCTCCTTTCGCGTCACGCGCTGCGCAGTTGACGGCCAACCGGCAATTGCCGCAGCCGCTTGCCGGTCGCCGCATAGATCGCGTTGGTCAGCGCGGGCGCGAGCGCCGCGGTCCCCGGCTCGCCGATGCCGCCGGGCGCCTCGCCGCTCTTCACGAGATGCACCTCGATCGGCGGCGTCTGGTTGATACGCAGCATCCGGTAGTCGGTGAAGTTGTTCTGCTCGACGCGGCCATCCTTGATCGTGATCTCGCTATAGAGCGCCCCGGTGATGCCAAAGATGATGCCGCCCTGCACCTGCGCCTCGATCGTGTTCGGATTGACGAACATCCCGCAATCGACCGCGCAGTTGACGCGCTTGACCGTCACCTCGCCCTCTTCGACCGCGACTTCGACGACGATCGCGAAGAAGCTGCCGAACGCATGCATCACCGAGACGCCGCGCCCCTGTCCCTTGGGTAGCGCGCTGCCCCAGTTGCCGGCTTGCGCGGCCACGTTCAGCACGTTCAGCGCGCGCGGCGATTTGCCGAGCAGGTCGCGCCGGTACTGCACCGGATCGGCTTTCGCGTGCGCGGCGAGTTCGTCGATGAAGCTCTCGACCACGAACGTACCGCGCGTCGCGCCGACGCCGCGCCAGAAGGCGGTGGGCACCGCGTGCGGCTCCACGCGCACGTAGTCGACCAGTTGGTTCGGCAGGTCATACGGCAAATCGGCGGCGACTTCGACGGCGTCCGGGTCGATGCCGTTTTTGAACGCGGGCGGCGCGAAGCGTGCCAGGATCGACGAACCGGCGATGCGATGCTGCCACGCGACCGGCTTGCCGTTCGCGTCGAGGCCGGCCGAGATCGTGTCGTAGTAGTACGGCCGGTACATGTCGTGCTGGATGTCTTCCTCGCGCGTCCACAGCACCTTGACCGGCTTCGCCACCTGTTTGCCGACCTTCACGGCCTGCGTGACCATGTCGGTTTCGAGCCGCCGCCCGAAGCCGCCGCCGATCAGATGGTTGTGCACGATGATCTTGTCGGCCGGCAGGCCCGTGACCGCCACCGCCGCATCGACGACGCGCGTCGGCACCTGCGAGCCGAGCCAGATTTCGCACGCGTCGGCGCGCACGTGGACCGTGGCGTTGACCGGCTCCATCGTCGCGTGCGCGAGGAACGGCTGCTGATAGACCGCGTCGATGCGTGACTTCGCCGCGCCGAACGCGCGAGCGACGTCGCCCTCCTTGCGCGCGACCGCGCCGCCGTGTTGCGAGGCCGCCGCCAGATCATCGACGATGCGCTTCATCGACACCTGCGCGCCCGCACCTTCGTTCCATTTGATGTCGAGCGCCTGCAGGCCGCGCTTGGCGGCCCACGTGTGGTCGCCGATCACCGCGACCGCGTTGTCGAGCTTGATGATCTCGCGCACGCCGGGGATCGTCTTCGCATGCGTGTCGTCGACGCTCGCGAGCGTGCCGCCGAACACCGGACAATTCGCGATCGCCGCGTAGACCATGCCGGGCACGCGCACGTCGAGCCCGAACCTCGCGGTACCGTCGACTTTCTCGGGCGAATCCAGACGCTTTGCCGGCGTGCCGATCAGCTTGAAATCCTTCGGGTCCTTCAGCGGCACGTTCTGCGGCGCGGGCAGCGCGGCCGCCGCCTGCGCGAGCTGACCATAGCTGGCGCTGCGATGGCTGGCCGCGTGAAGCACCTGACCGGCCTGCGCATGACAACTCGCCGGATCGACCTGCCACTGCTGCGCGGCCGCGTTGATCAGCATCACCCTCGCGGTCGCGCCCGCACGGCGCATCGGCTCCCACGCAAAGCGGATCGACGTCGAGCCGCCCGTCAACTGCCCGCCGAGCAGCGGGTCCATGAAAAGTTTTTCGTTCGGTGGAGCATGATCGATCGTGACCGCGTCGAGCGGCACTTCGAGCTCCTCCGCGATCAGCATCGGAATCGACGTGTAGACCCCCTGGCCCATCTCGACCTTCGGGATCACCAGCGTGACCTTGCCGGCGGTGTCGATCTGGATGAACGCGTTCGGCGCGAACACGCCGCTTTGCGGCGACTCGTTGGCATCGCCGCCGATCACGCTGCTGCCGGCTTTCCGATCCTGGCTCGCGGCCGGCATGCTGAAGCCGAGCAGCAGACCACCACCGGCCGCGGCGCCGACCGTCACGCCGAATTTGAGGAAGCTGCGCCGCGAAATGCCGTGCGCATGCTGCCCGCGGGTGTCCGACAGTTGCGCGCCGTTGCGCGCATCGAGCAATCCCTGGGACATGTCAGGCCCCCTTCGCGGCTTGCTTGATCGCCGCGCGCACACGGTGGTAGGTCCCGCAGCGGCAGATGTTGCCCGCCATCGCGGCATCGATGTCCGCGTCGCTCGGATTGGGATTGCCCGCGAGCAGCGAGGCTGCCGACATCACCTGCCCCGACTGACAGTAACCGCACTGCACGACGTCGAGCTCACGCCAGGCCTGCTGCACTTTCTGGCCCGCGGGCGTGGCGCCGACCGCCTCGATCGTGACGATCTTGCGCTCGCCGACCGCCGCGGCCGGCAACACGCACGAGCGCACCGCAACGCCATCGAGATGCACGGTGCAGGCGCCGCATTGCGCGATGCCACAGCCGAACTTGGTGCCGGTCAACCCGACGAGATCGCGCAGCACCCACAGCAGGGGCATGTCGGGCGGGGCGTCGACGGTATGGGTTTCGCCGTTGATATTGAACGTTGTCATGAGCGGCTCCGGTGGAGTTTGGTGGTCACCCGGTTTAGATCGCGACGCCGCACCAGACCGCGAACGGTTACCGGTTTTGTTCGACATGTCGCGCTAATACGCAATGAATAACGACTGCGGCGGTGAGGTCGTCGCTAGAAAACCGGCTGATTGTAGTCCGGACAAAAGAAGTTCGCTGTGAAGACGCCGGCGGCATGTTGAGGGTCATGCGCGTTGCATCGCATGTCTGGATAGGACCGATGCGTTACCATCGGCGGATCAACCCGTTCGCTTGATCGCGTGAGCGCTGCACCGCACTGTGTCCTGTTGCGATGCGCGATACTGTCGAGTCACCTCAGCCGCAGGAGCCGCAGATGAACGACCCGCAATGCACACAATTCCTCTCGGACATTCGCCGACCGTTGCTTGCGCTGCACAAGGCGATTCTCGATCACGAACGCGCCGCGTACGAAAAGGAGTTCGGCCCGGTGACGCCTGCGGCATTCCTGCAGGTACTGATCAACGGCTCGGGGTTTCGCTGGCTGACGCCGCTCTCGACGGTGATCACGAGCGTCGACGAAACGCTCGACGACGCGGAAGCCGATGCCGGCGACCGTCTCGCGACCGCCGAGGCCGTGATCGGCCTGTTCTCGTCCGATCAGCCGAACAACGGTTTTCTGCCGCATTATTTGCCGCTGTTGCAGGCTGACCCGGCAATCCTTCACTACCACGGCGAGGTAACGCGCCTGCTGCGCAGTGTGCAATCGACGTAAAGGGCAATTCGTTCGGAGCGTGGCGGCGGCGTGCGCTGCCGCGCCGGCTCCTCAATTTCAATACCATTGCAGGATGGCCGCGAATCGGCAATGCGCGGCCGGTCAGATCACCTGGCTTTGCCGAGTAACTTCAAGGTGAGCTTTTTCAGGAACGCGGAAGTTCAGCCGCGCTCCCGTGGCAGATAAGGCAGCGGATCGACTGGCTTGCCGTCACGCCGTACTTCGAAGCCGACCGAGACACGCGAGTTGCTCTCGTCGCCCATCTCCGCGATCTGCTGTCCCTTCCGGACGATGTCGCCCATCTTGACCAGCAGCTTGCGGTTATGCGAATACGCGGTCAGAAAATCCTTGTTGTGCTGCACGATGATCAGGCTGCCATAGCCGTTAAGTCCGGTGCCCGCGTACATCACCTTGCCATCGGCGGCGGCTCGCACCGGATCGCCCGCTTTGCCACCGATCTCGATGCCGCGCGTTTCGCCCGGCTGGAACGCTTCGACGACGCTGCCCGCGGCAGGCCACGCGAGCGTCACGCTGCTCGCATGCCGGCGGGTTTCCGACGTGACTTCGCGAACTTCGGTGGCATCGGGAGCCGGTGTGGCGGGTTGAGCCGAAGCTTGCGGCGACGTCTGCGCCGAAGCTTGTGAAGACGCCTGCGCCGCGGATTGTGCCGCGGCCTTCGCGGCCGCTGCCGCGTTGGCCTGTTTCACTGCGCGCACCGTCTCCGGCGAAGCGACGTGCAGGACCTGCCCCGGCTTCAACCGCGCCGACGCCTTCAACCCGTTCCATGCCTGCAACTGCTTGACGCTCACGTGATGATGCTGCGCCACCCGCGCCAGCGTGTCGCCGCGCCTGACGCGATACACGAGCGGTGGCGATTTTTTCAGCGGTGCGTTGTCGCTGGCGTCGATCGACTGCGGCGCGGCGGCTGATGGATCGCCAGCCACCGGAGGCGCGGCGTTCACCGCCGGCACGCCGGACGCCGCGGCGGCGCCGGCTGCCATGTCGTCCTGCGGAGCCGGTTGCGCGACGTTCGCACAACCACTGACTGCCAGCGCCACCCATACGCCGGCGAGACCGGCCAATATCGTTCTGTCGAAACGTGTTCTCATGCTGTTCGACTCCTGCTGTGTGGAGATGCGAGCCGGCTGCCGCGATGCCGCTCGCGATGCGCGCGGTCTGTGCCGCGCGGCCTTGTCAGTGACACGGCGAGACCGCCTCGTTTGGCGCTCATTCCGTGTACTGCTTGTCGATCAATGATCTGGCGGGATTGTAGAGTCACATTTAATAAAAACGCCCCGCCCCACACACTCTGATACAGATATAACGGCATGAAACGCTTTGCGCTTTAGGGGCATATAGATACGTTCGTTTCCTGACCGATATTCTCCGGCCGGCAGATGCTTTTTGCGGCCATACGAATCAAGGACTTACCAGTCCGGTTCGGGACGCTCGTCGTCGGGCGCTGCTGCACTTTCCGGGCTCGCGCGGCGGGGCGAGATGATGAGGTGGCCGAAACGCCTGTGACGACAACGAAAATCCTGGCGGCGCTTCAGGTTGAAAGGCCACCAAACGTTGGAACACTATGGACGACGGTGAAGGAGGTATGAACTGCGTATCATACCGTTTCGAAATGCAATCGAAGCGTCAAGGCAGGGTGTTCTGATGGAAAATCATTCGTGGGCAAATCTGGAATCGTTCGTTAGAAAAGAGGCTTGCATATCTTCGAAAAAATCGATTACGCCGGAAACGACCATCGTAGACGATCTAGGTCAGCAAGGCGAAGATGCTGACATTTTCATGGAGCGATTTTTTGAAGCATTCCACATAGGCAGAGGCGATTATGATTTTCACCGGTATTTCTTGATGGAAGGCGAAGGCTTTTTGTACCACGTCATTCTCAAGCATGTCATGAGAAAAGAACACTCTGTAAAAAGAGAGCCGCTAACCCTAGGAATGCTTCATAGGGCCATGATCAATGGAAAATGGAGTTCCGAAGTATTCTAAAACTTATGCCGGATCGCTGCGCGCACGACGACCTGCTTCGACGTTGAAGACGGCGACTGCGTGCCGGGGATGAATGCGAAATCGAAGATCGACAACGTGGAATCGCCGGTGACCTGCTGATATGCGCCCTGCAGATAGACGTCGGTGCGCTTGGACAGGTTGTAGTCCGCCATCAGCCCGAACGTATGGATGTGCGGCTTCACGCCGCCGTTCGACGCGTCGTAGGTTTGCATCGTGTACACGTACTGTGCGCCGACGAACAGAACCGGCGAAATCTGATACCTGCCGTTGACCTCGAAGTTCTGATACTTCAGCGAGTTCAGCAGCACGCCCGGCGGCGTGACGGGCACGAGCGGCACCGGCGGCTCGATGCCGAGAAAGCCGTTCGCGGTGGGCTCCAGATAGTTCGAGTTGCTATAGACGAAGCCCGCCGTCGCCGGTCCGAACGTATAGTTGATGCCGCCGCCGAACACGCGCATGCGCTTCGCGACGAAGCCGGCGTCGTTCGTGGCGACCGCGCCGTTCGCGCTGCTGCCCGGATTATTGGCCTGCAGATAGGCCGCGGCGACCAGCAGCCCGCCGTACGTGTACTGGCCACCGAAGCTGTACGCCCGATTGTTGGCGAAGTTCGTGTCGTTGCTGAAGCTGTAGGTACCGCCGAACTGAAAGCCCGATATCGACGGCGTCGTGTACTTGACCGTGTTGTTGAGGCGGAACGTGTTGTCGGTGTTGTCGTTGTCGTAGGGATGCGAGAACAGCTCGCCGCCCCAACTGCCGTTGGCCGTGGTCTGCGCCAGATAGTCGACGACCGAATCGTATTGCCGCCCGAAGGTGAGCGTGCCGTAGGGTTCCGAGCTGAGTCCGACGAAAGCCTGCCGGCCGAACAACAGCCCGCCCTGCCCGAGCCGCCCGGAATTCAGATCGAAACCGTTCTCGAGTTGGAAGATCGCCTTCAGACCGCCGCCCAGATCCTCGGCGCCCTTGAGTCCCCAGCGGCTGCCTTGGGCAAATCCGCTCGCGAGTTCATAAACATGGCCGTGGCCGACATTGTTCGTGTAGTTGACGCCCTCGTCGATCACGCCATACAGCGTGACGCTAGTCTGCGCGGCGGCAGGCGCGACAAAAACAGCGGACGCAGTAATGGAGACAGCCAGCGCGAACACTTGCTTGTTCATGATGATCTCCCTGCACCTCGAGTCACAGGACAACTCGATCCGGCGGCTTTGTTCTCAATCTTCTTTTTTCGTCACCTTCCCAGCAGTTCTAAAGACTGTTCCATGTGCTGCTCTGTCCGCAAATCGTCACACGACATCAGCTAACCGTCCATGACAGGATGCGCCGATCTTCCAGAATGTTGCTAATTCTCCACTAGGCGTTGCTGCCTCTTTTTTTGAAACGTCAGTTCAGGTAAGCGGCAGTGGCTGCCGCGCTCACTGCGTCGTTGGCACGAAAAGAAATATAATCGGCGGCCTTTGCTGCCATGCGATGGAACTCGGCGCCGCTGCGAGGGGTCGTCTGTACGCCCGCAGACAAGCTGCCTTGCGTAGGCGGCCGAATGCGGCGACGTGGGACATAGGCGCGGCCAGCATGGATCGCCTTCCCGCCGCACCATCCAATCCCATATTAAAACGCCTTGTGAGACGCCCGCCGCGCTGGATCAGCGCGCCGTCGCACGGGGCTGCTGTTGATGCAAACAATGTCCAAGCCATCCTCCCGTCTGATCGAACTCGACTTTTTCCGCGGACTGGTTCTGCTGATCATCGTCGTCGATCACATCGGCGGCAGCATTCTGTCGCGCGTGACGCTGCATGCGTACGCGCTCTGCGATGCCGCCGAAGTGTTCGTGTTCCTCGGCGGCTTCGCGACCGCCACCGCCTATGCGGCGCTCGCCGAGCGGCGCAACGAGACGATTGCGCGCGGCCGCTTCCTGCGCCGCTCGTTCGAGATCTATCGCGCGTTTCTCGTCACTGCCGGGCTCATGCTGCTGGTGAGCGCGGTGCTCACCGCCTTCAGCATCGACGGGCCCAATCTCGCCACGACCGATCTCGACGACCTGATCGACACGCCGCTGGCCGCGCTGCGCGACATCCTGCTGCTGCGCCGCCAGCCGTATCTCGCGTCGGTGCTGCCGATGTACGCGTTCTTCGCGCTGCTGGTCCCGGCGATCCTGCCGCTCGCGCGCAGCAAGCCGTGGCTGCTGCTCGCCGGCAGCGTCGCGCTATGGGCCGGCGCGCCGGCGATCAGCCAATACCTGCCCGCCGCGCCCGACATGCATTGGGACTTCAACCCGTTCGCGTGGCAGTTGATGTTCGTGCTCGGCGTGCTCGCGCGCTGCCAGCCGGTGTATCAGCGGATCAGCGCGCATCGGTGCGGCTGGCTCGTCAGCGTGCTGGCGTTCGCGGTGGTCGTGGGCGCCGCGTATTACAAGCTCTTTCTGTTGCACCCGCCGCTTGACGCGAGCCTCAAGGTGAACCTGTCGTACATGCGTGCGGGCAACTTCCTCGCGATTGCGTGGCTCGCCGCGAATCTGATCGAGGTCGGCTGGGCCAGGAAGGTCGCGCGCCGGCTGCCGTGGATCGGCGTGATCGGCCGGCAGGGCTTGTTGTGCTTCATCGCCGGCGCGGTGATCTCGCTGGTGGTCGACTCGGTGCTCTACGAGGCGACCGATGGTTACCTGAACTATCCGCTTGGATTGCTCGCCGATGCGGCCGCGGTCGGCGCGCTGTTCGCGGTCGCGCTGGGCGTGGAGCCGCTGAAGCGGTTCGTCGGGCGATTCGTCGCCGGGCGGTTGGGGACGTCGAGCTGAACGCTTCGGCAACGTTTGGCGGCGCGCCTGCGGAACATGGATCGTCCCCGACGCTTGACGCACGCGCGGTTGACCAAGGAGTTTGCGCGCATAAAGCGTCCGCCCGCCCCCGCCCCGTTCCGTCTCAAATCTGGCGCCAATGCTGATAGCATGACGGCCGCGCGCGAATCCCTCGCCGGCCTCTCACACTGACATGCGTCGATTCCTCTCCTTCGCCCTCGCCCTGCTCGTTTCCGCCGTCGGCGTGAGCGCGTTCGCGAGCACGATCGCGAGCCGCAGCTTTCATTCCGATGCGCTCGGCCGCGACTGGAACTACATGATTTATCTGCCGGGCGGCTATCGTGCGGACGGGCCGCGCCTGCCCGTGCTCTACCTATTGCACGGCAACAACGGCGACGCCAACGACTGGCTCACGCAAGGCCATCTGCAAAGCGCCGCGGACACGCTGATCGAGCGCAAGGAGATCCCGCCCGCCGTGATCGTGATGCCGCAGGGCGGCACGGACTGGTACGTCGATCGCAAGGAGAAGATGGAAACGGCGTTCTTCGACGATCTGCTGCCCGAGATCGAAACGCACTACGCGGTTGCGACCCAGCGCGGCGGGCGGATGATCGGCGGCGTGTCGATGGGCGGCTTCGGCGCGCTGCGCTATGCGCTCACGCAGCCCGACATGTTTTGCGGCGCGCTGCTGCTGAGTCCCGCGATCTATGTGAACGAGCCGCCACGCGCGTCGGCGGCACGGCGGGTCGGCGTGTTCGGCGAGCACCAGTTCGACCCGCGCGTGTGGCACGAACTCAACTATCCGGCGCAGTGGGACCGCTACATGAGCCGGCCGTATCGCATCCCGATGTTCATCGCGTCCGGCGACGACGACCTCGACATCCAGGCCGACGCGTCGCTGCTGTACACGCGTCTGCGGCTCGCGGGCAATCCGGCGGCGCTGCGGATCATCGACGGGGGCCACACGTGGGACGTGTGGAGCGCACTCCTGCCCGCCGCGCTCAAATACACGTTTGGCTGCGTGAAACCGGCGGCGCAGGAGCATCCGTCGTATCAGCGGCCTTGAGCCGGCGAGGCCTCCAGCCACGCGCCGAGCAACACACGCGCTACTCCACGAGGTAGGTCCACAGCACCATCAGCACCGTCATCAAGGCGGGGCCGATGAAAATCCCCAGCAGCCCGAAGGTTTCCGCGCCGCCGAGAATGCCGAACAACACGAGCAGGAACGGCAGACGCGTCGAGCTGCCGATCAGCACCGGCCGCACGAAGTGCTCGGCGACGAACACGACGATCGCGCCGAACACCGCGAGCCCGACTGCCGGGCCCACGGAGCCCTGCACGAGCAGCCACAGCGCCGCGAGACCGAACACGATCGGCGCCAGGAACGGCAGCATCGCGGCGATCGCCGTGACCAGGCCGAGCAGTGCCGCGTGCGGCACGCCAGTCGCGAAATAGGCGACGCCGAGCAGCGCGCCCTCGCCGGCGCCGACCACGATCAAGCCCGACACGGTGCCGCGCACCGCGGTCGCCATATGCTCGACGAGGTCCGTGCCGCTATCGCCGAAGACGCGTCGCGCGGCCTTCAACAGCGAGCCGGACAAACGCGGTCCGGCCTGAAAAGTCACGAACAGCGTGACCAGCATGAACGCAAACACCATCACCGCGTGCGCGGCGCGCGCGCCGAAGTGTCGGCCGAGCGTCATCACGGTTTCGCTGTGCAAGCCTTTCATCGCCGCGGAGCCGCGCAAAGGCTGCGCGAGATTGGCCTGCCACCATGCGGTGATCTGCGGCACGCCGAAAGGCAGACGGTTGACGAAGTCCGGCAACGGGATGCCGTTTTCCTGCGCGTCGCGCAACCACTCGCTCAGCTCATGCGCCTCGCGCAGCGCCTGGGCGAGGCCGAGTCCGACCGGCACCAGGACGAGCACCGCGATGACCAGCGTGAAGACCGTCGCGAGCAAGGTTGTGCGTCCCTTGAACCAGCGGAAACCCGCTATCTTGTGCAGCAGCGGCCACAGCGCGATCGCGACGACCGCCGCCCACGCCGCCACCACGATGAAATCGCGCACCACCCACAATGCGAGGAGTACGAGCCCGGCATAGAGGACGACCGATGCGGTCCTCTGCTTTTTCAGGCGCTCGGCGGCGATGGACGATGATTCGGAAGAATTGGGAGGCACAGCGGGCGGGATCGGAATCATGTGATTTCTGGTGTTTTTGAACAGTGTGCGCGCGAGCCGACCTGAAAAATTCAAACCCGCTACACTGACGGCTCGGTTCGCCGCCTGACCACCACATCTTAAAGGAAGCGTCAGCGCGCTTTCCCGAACGCTGGCCTCTTCGCGCCACAAGCAACACAGCGTTGCAAAAATCCGCATTGTTAAAAAATCACATAAAAATGCGTGCAACGCCTGCCAACTCGACCTAACGTGACCGTCAAGTCTGATTATTGCCAATTTCGCAATAGTGTTTCAACCGTCGCACAATGGCTCTCCGGCCCGCGCGGGACTAAATTCGGCACTCCACAATATGGAGTCGATGATGACCCTGGAGTCCATCACCCTCGACGGTACCAATGGCGTACGCATCGAAATACTCGAGAGCTCCGACACGACGGTGGTAATCCGCTGGGTCGAACCGGGGCGCTGTCACTATGGTGAACAGCGCTGGCGCCGCCGCTCGGCGCATTCGTCCGGCACCTGCGCCGTGACGCACCGCAAGATCCGTCGCGGCGACCCGGTGTTCAAGCCGGCCGAGCGCCCGGCGCCGGCGAATGCCTCCGCGATGATCTGCGCGGAAGTCCTCGACCCGCTGCTGGAAGCGGCCTGACGGGCGCACCGCCGCCGCGTCCCGCACACGCGCCGCGCGGGATTCGCCCCGCCGCCGCACTTGATACCCCTACCGCCTGCGCACCCTTAGCGTCAGCGTGCCCCGCCTGAGCGGCATCGCACGACGCGCCGCGCCGTCGGCGCCGCTCCCGGTTGCCCCCCCGCCCCTCGTGCGTTAAGGTGGACTCGTTGCGCCCGCTGAACCGCCGGCTCACTCTCCGGCCTCGGCTGCGCGCCGTCTACCACCGCGCCGCGCCCGCCGCGGCGCCGTTTGAGGGCCGATCATGGCAGAAGACACGCCGCAAACCCGCGCGGCCACCGCCGCTTCCACGCCTCCCGCTTCCTCCGCTCCGCCCGCTTCACTGATTCCGCCGCAGCAATTCTCGCTCGACGTGCTGCTCGAAAAGTACGCAAAAGGCGACGAGCAATCGGCCGACGACGTATACCGCCGCGTCGCCCGAGGTGTCGCCGAGGCCGAGCCGCCCGAATTGCGCGCATCGGTCGAAGCGCTGTTCATCGACAACTTGCGGCATGGCGCGCTCGGCGCGGGCCGCATCATGAGCGCGGCGGGCAGCGGTATCGCCGCGACGCTGATCAACTGCTTCGTGCAGCCGGTCGGCGATTCGATTCAGGGCGTCGACGATCAAGGGTTGCCCGGCATCTACGTCGCCCTGCTGCAGGCGGCCGAAACCATGCGCCGCGGCGGCGGCGTCGGCTACAACTTCTCCGCGATCCGGCCCAAGGGTGCGCGGGTTCATACCACCAGCTCGGCCGCCTCCGGTCCGTGCAGCTACATGGACGTGTTCGACGCGTCGTGCCGCACCGTCGAAAGCGCGGGCTCGCGACGCGGCGCGCAGATGGCGGTGCTCGACTGCAACCACCCTGACCTGCTCGAATTCATCGAGGCCAAGCATTCGAAGGGACGCTGGAACAACTTCAACGTGTCGGTCGGCGTCACCGACGAATTCATGCGCGCGGTCGAAAACGACGAGCCGTGGCAGTTGGTCCATCGCGCGGAGCCGTCGCCGGCGCTGCGCGCGGCCGGCGACGTCCGGCAGCGCGACGATGGCCTATGGGTCTATAGCGAACACCCGGCCCGCGCGATCTGGGAGCGCATCATGCGCTCGACGTACGACGTCGCCGAGCCCGGCATCGTGTTCATCTCGCGCATGAACGAGGACAACAATCTGCGCGCCGTCGAAACGATCCGCGCGACCAATCCGTGCGGCGAGCAGCCACTGCCCGCCTATGGCTGCTGCAACCTCGGGCCGCTCAATCTGACGCGCTTCGTCGTCGATCCGTTCGCGCAACTGCAAGGCCGCCAGCCGTCGTTCGACTGGGACGGCCTCGCGTGGCGCACCCGCACGCAGGTGCGTTTTCTCGACGACGTGCTCGATGTCACGCTGTGGCCCCTGCCGCAGCAATACGACGAATCGCGCGCGAAGCGGCGCATCGGCGTCGGCTTCACCGGCCTCGGCGATACGCTCGTGATGCTGGGTCTGCGCTACGACTCGCAGGCAGGCCGCGACTTTGCAGTGCGCATCGCGCGGCTGATGCGCGACGAGGCGTATCGCGCGTCAGTCGAGCTCGCGAAGGAGCGCGGCGCGTTCGAGCTCTTCGACGCCGCGCGCTATCTGGAAGCCGGCACGTTCGCGTCGCGCCTGCCCGACGACATCCAGCAGGCGATCCGCCGCGACGGCATCCGCAATAGCCATCTGCTGTCGGTCGCGCCGACCGGCACCGTCAGCCTCGCGTTCGCGGACAACGCGTCGAACGGCATCGAGCCGGCGTTCTCGTGGACCTACACGCGCATGAAGGTGATGGCCGACGGCGGCCGCGAATCGTTCGATGTCGAGGACTACGCGTACCGGCTCTATCGCGAACTCGGCGGCGACGTGACCCGGCTGCCGGACTATTTCGTCAGCGCATTGGAGATGTCGGCGCGCGACCATCTCGACATGATGGCGGCCGTGCAGCCGTACGTCGACACGTCGATCTCGAAGACCGTCAACGTGCCCGCCGACTATCCGTTCGATGCGTTCGAAAGCCTCTATTTCGATGCATGGAAAGGCGGCCTGAAGGGACTTGCCACCTATCGCCCGAACGACACGCTCGGCGCGGTGCTGAGCGTGACGCCCGCGCAGACTGAGGACGCGCTCGCCGAGATGGATCAGGACCCGCTGCGCATCGCGATCGACCATCGGCCCAAAGGCGAGTTGCCGGCGATCATCGAGAAGGTCGAGTATCTGACCCAGGCGGGCAAGAAATCGCTGTATGTCGCGGTGTCGTTCATCGAGGTGACGGGCCGCATCGGCGGCGAGGACGTGACGATCGAGCGGCCGATCGAATTCTTCATTCCGGCCGGTCAGCGCGACGAGTCGCAGCAGTGGATCACCGCGACGATGCGTTCACTATCGCTGGCCGCACGCGGCGGGTTTGTCGCGCGCAATCTGCAGGATATGCGCAAGGTGTCGTGGGATCGCGGTCAGGTGCGGCTTGGCGACGTGCAGCGTCTCGACGGTCATCGTGCGCCGCGCTGGCACGATTCGGAAGTGGCCGCGCTCGCGTTCGCGATCCAGCAGATTCTGTATCGACGCGGCTTTCTCGACGCCGAGGGCAATCAGGTGCCGTCACGAATGCTGGCGCGTCTGCCGCGTGGGCAAATGAAAACCGACGCCGCGCTGTCCGCCGATTTCGGCATTCGTCCGGATCCTGCCGACAGCACGGACACGTTGCTGCAGCCGAACGGCACGCGGGGCCTGCACACGATGCTCGGACGCAAATGCGCTTCGTGCGGCGCGAATGCGGTGATTCGCAAGGACGGGTGCGATTTCTGTACCGCGTGTGGGGAAGTGGGGGCCTGCGGGTAGGGTGAAGTGGCGGGCCGCGGGCGAAGTTCTCCGGGCTCGCCACTGAGCTTCCCGATACGTCCGAAATGCTCGACGCCGCCGCTCAGCACGACGTCGGCGCGACGTTGCAGCCTTAGACGGCGGTGACGTATCGCGGCGCCGGTTTCCGCAGGCGTGGCGGCGGCGCATCGTGAGCCACACGCATGCGTTTGACTTCATCGACGGGACTCAGGCCGAACAGCCGCTTGAACTCGCGGCTGAACTGCGACGCGCTTTCGTAACCGACGCGCGCGGCGGCCGCGCCCGCGTTCAAACCGTCCTGCACCATCAACAGACGCGCGTGATGCAGACGCGTGGTCTTCACGTACTGCATCGGCGAGGTCGCGGTGACGGCCTTGAATTGCGCGTGAAACACCGCGAGGCTCATGCCGGCTTCGGCCGCGAGCGTATCGACGTCGAGCGACGCGTGATAGTCCGCATGAATGCGCCGCAGCGCCTTCGCGATGCGGCCGAAGTGATTCTGATGCGTGAGCGCCGCGCGAATCGCGCCGCCCTGCTCGCCGGTCAACACGCGATAGCAGATCTCCCGCACGATTGCGGGTGCAAGAATGCTCGCATCGAGCGGCACCGCGAGCGTTTCCATCAGCCGCTGCACTGCGCTGCTCAGCGCGGGATCGAGCGGCGTCGAGTAGATGCCGGCCGGCTCGTGATGCGCAATGCCCTGGGTTTCGTTGAGCGCCATCAGCAGCTCGGCGACCATCGTCAGATCGACGCGCACGGAGATGCCGAGAAACGGCTCCTGCTCGCTTGCCTCGGTCTCGCATTCGAACGGCAACGGCACCGACAATACCAGGTACTGCTGCGCGTCGTACTGGAACACCTGATCGCCGAGATAGCCGCGCTTGCGTCCCTGGCAGACGATCACGATGCTCGGCTCGTACATCACCGGCATGCGCGGCATCGGGCGATTCGCGCGCAACAGGTTGACGCCTTCGAGGCTCGAGCGCGTCATGCCGGCATTCGGCGCGAGCAGATCGAACAGTTCACGCACGCGGCGTTGCGCGGGATGGTCCGTAACGGAACTGGCAGCTTGAGTGGACATGACGATATGGTGACACCCAGGAGAATAATGCTCGGAATCTAGCACCAAACAGTCTATCGCGCTGCCCTTCCAGAGTTTTAGGCAAATCTTCAAGACGATCAGGTATTCCGCGAGGGGCGTCGGACTCCTAAGATGGGAACCCTGCAGGATGCCGCACCGGCAACCGGTGTTGCGCATCACCGGCGCGTCGCATATTGCGCCGTCACCCTCTTTGCTGGAGCTACCCATGAGCACGACATATGCCTATGCAGCGACGGACGCCACGGCGCCGCTCGCCCCGTTCGAATTCCAGCGCCGCGCACCGCGCGCCCATGACGTGCAGATGGACGTGCTGTACTGCGGCGTATGCCATTCCGACTTGCATCAGGCACGCAACGAATGGAAGAACACGATGTACCCGGTCGTGCCGGGCCACGAAATCGTGGGCCGCGTGACCGCGGTCGGCGCGAGCGTGACGAAGTACAAGGTCGGCGAGCTCGTCGCGGTCGGCTGTCTGGTCGATTCGTGCCGCACTTGCGCGAGTTGCGCGGAAGGCCTCGAGCAGTATTGCGAGAATGGTTGGGTAGGCACGTACAACGGTGTCGATCGCGTCGACGGACAGGTCACGTACGGTGGCTATTCGACGCAACTGGTCGTCGACGAGGCCTTTACGCTGCGCGTGCCGGAGAATCTCGACCCTGCGGGTGTCGCGCCGCTGCTGTGCGCCGGCATTACCACGTATTCGCCGCTGCGCACGTGGGGCGTGGGACCGGGCAAGAAGGTCGGGATTGTGGGCCTCGGCGGTCTCGGCCATATGGGCGTGAAGCTGGCGCGGGCGATGGGCGCACATGTCGTGCTGTTTACGACGTCGCCGTCGAAGATCGAAGATGCGAAGCGGCTTGGTGCGCATGAAGTCGTGGTTTCGAAGAATCCGCACGAGATGGAAGCGCATGTGAATAGCTTCGATTTCATTCTCAATACCGTGGCTGCGCAGCATGATCTGAATCCGTTTTTGAATCTGCTCAAACGGGATGCGACGATGACGCTAGTTGGGGCGCCGGAGCATGATCATCCGTCGCCGCAGGTGTTCAATTTGATCTTCAAGCGGCGACGGCTGGCGGGGTCGCTGATTGGCGGTATTGCCGAGACGCAGGAGATGCTCGATTTTTGCAGTGAGCATGGAATCACTTCTGATATTGAAGTGATTCCGATGCAGAAGATTAATGAGGCTTATGAGCGAATGCTCAAGAGTGATGTCAAATATCGGTTTGTGATTGATATGGATTCGTTGAGGAAGTAATTGCGATTTTTGGCCGCGCGGCGGGTGGTTTTTTTCGCCTGCGGCGCGGGGTTCTGTTTGTTGTTGTTTTTTTTGCCTTCGCTTTTTTCTCTGTTCTTAGGGCGTTGGCCTTTCCGTTTTGTCTTGTCGGTCTATTAGCGTTGCCCCTGTGCGGGGCGGCACCTACTTTCTTTGCTGCTGCAAAGAAAGTAGGCAAAGAAGACAGCTCAAACCGCTAATTCTTAAGCGGGTTCCTCGGTTAATCGCGGGTAGTGGTGCATCTGGAATTCGTGTTCCCGCACACTCCGCGTAAGTGACAAAGCAGTCATACCTCCGGCGGCGCTGCGCGCGCCGAAACCCCGGTCATAACCATCGGTCGTTCTGGCGCGCTGCCGAGGCGGAGCCGATGGCCCGCTAACAAAAAACACACCTGGTTTCCCTTGCATACCTGTCCGCGACGCACGTAGTGCGGAGTGGGAGCGGATGACGGCTTTGTCGCTCACGCGGAATGCGCGGGAACACAGGTTCCAGATGCACCACTACCTCGTGCGGACCGAGGTGCCCGCTTATGAGCTGGCGGTTTTAGCTGTCTTCTTTGCCTACTTTCTTTGCAGCAGCAAAGAAAGTAGGTGCCGCCCCGCACAGGGGCAACGCTAATAGACCGATAAGACAAGAAGGAAAGGCCAACACCACAAGAACAACGCCCCCAACGCCGCAGGCAAAAAAGAACCATTTGGAGCAAACAAGTGATCGACAGAATAACTGCAATGCGCACATTCATCCGAATTGTGGATACCAACAGCTTCACCCGCGCAGCGGAGTCATTAAACATCCCGCGTGCAACGGCAACGACGATCGTCCAGAACCTGGAAGCCCTGCTAGGCACAGCGCTACTGATCCGCACGACCCGCCGCCTGAGCATCACCCCGGAAGGCGCAGCCTATTACGAACGCTGTGCGCAAATCCTCGCCGACATCGACGAAATGGAAGCCAGCCTCCGTAATTCGACCGACAACCTGACCGGACGCCTGCGCATAGAAATGCCAAGCGCGGTCGCCACCGCAATCGTGCTTCCGTCGCTGGACGACTTTCACACCCGCTACCCAAACCTCGATCTCGCGATCGGCGTCAGCAACCGTACCGTCGATATGGTCTCCGAAGCGATCGACTGCAGCATCCAGCTCGGTGAATTGCCCGACTCCAATCTCATCGCGCGGCAACTCGGCACGCTGGATCAGATCACCTGCGCAAGTCCTGCCTATCTGGCGCGCTACGGCTCGCCCGCCGACCTTGACGAGCTGCGCGCGCACGTCGCGGTCAACTGCGTGTCGCCGCATAGCGGCCGCGAATGCGATTTCGATTTCGAAGTAGATGGCATAGCGCGCAAGGTCAAGCTCAACGGCTTCGTGCAGGTCAGCGACGAACAGGCGTACCTGACCTGCGGGCTGCAAGGCCTGGGCATGATCCAGCCGGCGCGGATCGCCGCACAGCCTTACCTCGATTCGGGCCTGCTGCGCGAAGTGCTGCCGCAATGGAAACCCGTGCCGATGCCGGTCTCGGTCGCGTATGTGAAGAACCGCCGCGTGTCGCCGCGCGTGCGCGCGTTCGTCGATTGGCTTGCGGAGCTGTTCGAAAAGGCCGGGCACGTCGAGCAGGATCTGTCGCGCGTGCGTCAGTTGCTGCGCGGCCTGCATCCCGCGTGAAGCGGGTGCGCTCGCGCGCTCACCGGTTGGACGGCCGCACCGGCACCGGCCGTGTCAACAGATCGACGCAGAAACCAAAAAACGCCGCATTATCAAATCGCTTGGCGACCGTCATTTTCTGCAACCCCGGCGGCGGCGAACGCGTGTAGCCCTTCGCTTTGCCATCATCGGCACCGAAGCCCGTGTCGTCGCCGAGCGTGTTGTAGTCGCTGTCGATGATGACCTTCGGCGGATCGCTCCGGGCATTGAGACCACAACCCACGGCGCATGCAAAAACGGCTCGCGACGCCACTGCAACGTCACGAGCCGCGTCAATCGCGCGATCTGTCGAAAGCCCGTTACTGCGACTCCTCCGCCCACACCGCATTTTCCCGCGTCATCAACGCGGTCGATGCAGCGGGCCCGAACGTGCCAGCCGAATAGGAGCGCGGCCGCTCGCCGGACTTCGCCCAGCCGTCGAGAATCGGCTCGGCCCATGCCCATGCCGCTTCGAGTTCGTCGCGGCGCATGAAGTGCGTCAGACGTCCGCGGATCACATCGATCAGCAGCCGCTCGTAGGCTTCCGCGCGACGTTCGGTGAAGGCCTGCTGGAGGTCCAGGTTCAGGTTCACCGGCAGCATGTGCATGCCGCTGCCCGGCTCTTTCGCGAGCACCTGCAACTGGATCGACTCTTCGGGCTGCAACTGGATCACGAGACGATTGCCATAGGTGCGGCCACTGGCCGGGATGATCGAGAACGGCAGCTCGGAGAACTCGATGACGATTTCCGACAGCTTCTTCTGCATCCGCTTGCCGGTGCGCAGGAAGAACGGCACGTTGGCCCAGCGCCAATTGTTGATCCGCGCCCGCAACGCGACGAAGGTTTCGGCGCGGCTGCCCGCCGGCACGTTGTCTTCCTCGAGGTAGCCCTTGACCGCCTCGCCGTCGACGGCGCCGGCCGTGTACTGGCCGCGCACCGTGTCGCGCGCGATGTCTTCGGGTGTCATCGGCCGCAGCGAGCGCAGCACTTTCAGCTTTTCGTCGCGCACCGCGTCGGGATCGAGCGACACCGGCGGCTCCATGGCGACGATGCACAGCAGTTGCAGCAGGTGGTTCTGCACCATGTCGCGCAGCGCGCCGGTCTTGTCGTAGAACCCCGCGCGGCTGCCGACGCCGACCGTTTCCGCAACCGTGATCTGCACGCTCTTGATGTACGGCGCCTGCCACAGCGGCCCGAAAATCGGATTGCCGAAGCGCAGCACCATCAGGTTCTGGACGGTTTCCTTGCCGAGGTAATGGTCGATCCGGTAGATCTGCGCTTCGTCGAAATGCTTGCCGACCGCGATGTTGATCTCCCGTGCGGAGGCCAGATCGTGACCGAGCGGCTTTTCGAGCACGACCCGCGAGTTGGCATCGACGAGCCCGGCCGACGACAGGTTGTCGCAAATATGGGTGAACAGATCCGGCGACGTCGCCAGATAGAACACGCGGTGCACGCCCTCGCGCGACGCTTCCTTCAGGCGCTGGTAGTCCTCCGACGAATCGACATCCATGCGCACGTATTCGAACAGAGCGAGGAATTTGTCCCACGCGGACGCATCGAACGCCTTCTTGTCGATGAAGGGCTTCGCCTTCTGCTCCATGAATTCGCGAATGTATTCGTCGCGGGACCAGGGTTTGCGGCCGATCGTCAGAATACGGGTGTCGGGCGGGAGGTTGCAGTGCAGATGCGCCATGTAAAGCGCAGGCAGCAGCTTGCGGAACGACAGATCGCCGGTGCCGCCGAAGATGATCATGTCGAGCGGCTGGTCGGGGGTGGCGGAAGCTTGTTGGGTCGTCATGGCACGGTGGCAGCGTCTAGGGAGAAGGCGTCGATCAGGAATCGGCGGCCGGCGGACGGGCTACGGCTCCTGTCCGCGATGGCGCTTTTTCCGGCGAACGCCTATGGTGCAACGTTTCAGGATAGTTTGCACGGCAACATCTGCCTCAGGTTAGCGCAAAGTGCCAACCTTGCGCGACAGACGATTGTTTTTTAGGGATATTATTGTGCGATTTTTTGCGGGTTGGGCCGAAGCCGGTCAGCCCCGTTCCAGAGCGCCACGCGCGACCCGGCAAGCGGCCAGATCCCACGCCGCGCAGCCGACGCTCTTGAACACCACCGGGCCCGCCGGCACCGGCAGCGTCTGATCCAGCACCGCGGCGATCCCGCCCACGCGGGCCCAGTCGATACCCGCCTGAATGAAATCACCGGCCTCGTGCCTCGCGCCGGCCAGATCGTCGACGAATAGCGCGCTGCCGGCAAGCGTGGTCGCGCCAATCTCGGCCATCTGCGGCGTGAAAGCACCGACGCCGATCACGAGCCGCTCCGCACGCGCCGCCTCGTCATAGACCGGCTGTCTGCTCGTGGTCAATGCGATCACGACGTCGGCCGCAGCGGGAAGTGTTGCTTCTGGTTGTGCGAGCGGACGCAACTCGCGCACCTTGCCGCGTTGCGCCGCGCAGAATGCGTCGGCACGCGCGGGCGCGCTGCCCTTGATCCACACGCGCGCGTCGGGATACAGCTCGCCGATCGCCTCCAGATGATTGAGCGCCTGCGCGCCGGTGCCAATCAGGAGAAATTCGCGGGGCGCGCCATCGCAGGGCGCGCGTCGAGCGAACGTCGCGATGCCCAGCATCGACATGGCCGCGGTCCGGCGGCCCGTCACGGTCGGGCCATCGAGGACGAACAGCGTCTCGCCGGTGTCGGCATCGAAGGCCATCACCTGGCCGTGGATCGTCGGCAGATGGCGTGCGCCGTTGCTCGCGCATACGTTGACGAGCTTGTGGATCGCGAGATCAGGCGCGGTGGCAGGCATGGACAGCATGATGCCGCCGGCGTTCAGCGGTACGACGAGCCGCTCGGGGCTCACGATGCGCTGTTGCGCGTAGTCGACGCTCGCGCGCCGCAACGCGTCGACAAGCGCTGCGTAAGGCAGCAGACGCGCGGTGGCGGCGGCGTCGAAGATCTGCGTGGTTGGGCGGGTCATGGGCAAGACGGTCCAATGCTGGATGGAGTGGGCATGGTGCCACCGTAACCGAGCGCAATAAAATTGACCAGTCACGGCCCGCTAGCAGGTGCGGCGGCTCAGCGTCATCCCGCGCCCCGCATGGAAACGCGACATCGTCGCGAACGGCAGATAGACGTCGGCCTGATGCGGCGCGATACCCGACGGATTATGAAACCACACGCCGTCGCGATCCCGGCCGTGCAGCAGGATCAGATGACCGCCCCGCTGCCGGTTCGGCCGCTCGGGATAGCGGATCTCGGGACTCACGGACACGATCGCGAGCGTATCGGCGTCGAGCCGTGCCGCGATCTCCTCGAGCGACGCCTGCGGCAGCACATCGATAGCCAGGCCGAACGCGGCGCCCGCCCAGTCGGCGAACGGCCGGTAGATCAGGCCGTCGACGCCGCCATCGTCGCGCAGCCGATACACGCCGTGCCGCAACGCGTCGTCGAGCAATGCAGCGCGCGGCGCATGATCGATGCGCCAGTAGTCGAGCGCCGATTCGAGGCAGGTGAGCCCGCACAGGCGCTGAGCCCAGAAACGATAACGCTCGCGGTCGGTGAAACCGCTGCGCTGCCAGTGCGGATCGTCGCATGGGTCGCGCTGTCGTTCGACGATGTCGCGCACCCACTCGGGGCTGCCCCATTGCGTGTAGTACGGAACGTCGGCGTGGCGGACAGCGGGTTCGGTCATCAGTGGCATCGGTTGGGTTGACTGGTATTGGGCGGGATTAAAGCACGCGGGGCGTGCCGCTTCATCGTGCGGACGAAAAACGCGCTGATGGCGAAGCCAAAGCGGCATGCTCCAGCGAAACTTTTCGATTATCCGCCACACGAATAACCGTCAATTATCTGCCACACGAATATTTGACAAATATTCGTGTGGCGCATAAATTGCATTTATTCGTCTCACAGATACTCCGCCATGCTCCACCTGATCGCCACCTCCGACCAGCTTGCACAACTGCTTGCGGCCAGCCGCCGCCAGGCCGGCCTCACCCAGACCGAGGCAGCCGCGCGCATCGGCGTGAGCCAGAGCCGCATTTCCGCGCTCGAAACCGACGCGAGCGCGCTCACCCTCACCCAGTTGCTGGCGCTGTGCGGCGCCTACGGCCTGCAACTGCAGTTGCGCGACAAAAACCAGCCGAGCCCCGCGCCGGCGCCGGTCGTCGAGTGGTGAGATGGCACGGCAAACCTCGTGGAAAGCATTGTCGGTGTGGGCGAACAACGAGCGCGTCGGCGTCTGGCGCCTGAGCGCGCGCGGCCCGATGGAATTCGCCTACGACGCCGCCTGGATCGACTCGCCGGCGGGTCGTCCGCTGTCACTGTCGCTGCCGTTCACGCCCGGCAACATGACGCACAAAGGGCCGCGGGTGCTCAACTTCTTCGACAACCTGCTGCCCGACAGCGAGGTGATCCGCAAACGCATCGCGCAGCGCTATCGGACCGAAACGCTCGACGCGTTCGACCTGTTGCAGGCAATCGGACGCGACTGCGTCGGCGCGGTCCAGCTGCTTGCCGAAGACGACGTGCCGGCCGGGGTTCAGCGGATCGAAGGCACGCCGCTCTCCGACGGCGACATCGAGGCGCTGCTCGCGCAAACGGTCGGCAAACCGGCGCTCGGCGCGCCCGACGACAGCGACGACTTCCGCATCTCGCTGGCCGGTGCGCAGGAAAAGACCGCGCTGCTGTGGCACGACGGCCAATGGCAGCGGCCGCACGGCGCGACGCCGACCACGCATATCTTCAAGCTGCCGCTCGGGCTGGTCGGCAACCGGCTCGCTGATCTCAGCACGTCGGTCGAAAACGAGTGGCTGTGTCTGCGGATTCTGCGCGCGTTCGGCCTGCCGGCCGCCAACGCCGAGGTTCTCAGGTTCGGCAAGCAGCGCGTGCTCGCCGTCGAGCGCTTCGACCGGCAGATGCATTCGAGCGGCACATGGCTGCTGCGTCTGCCGCAGGAAGATTTCTGCCAGGTGTACGGCGTGCCGTCGCATCGCAAATACGAAAACGAGGGCGGGCCCGGCGTGCTCGACCTTGCGCGGATCCTGCAACAATCGGTCGACGCGCGGCAGGACATCGAGACGCTGCTGGCGAGCCAGATCCTGTTCTGGATGCTTGCGGCGCCGGACGGGCACGCAAAAAACTTCAGCATCCGTCTGCTCGCGGGCGGCCGCTACCGGCTGACGCCGCTTTACGACGTCATGTCGATCTGGCCGGTCGAAGGCAATGGCCCGAACCAGTGGTCGTGGTACAAGGCGCGGCTTGCGATGGGGCTATGGTCGCGCAGCAAGCACGATGCGTTTCGCGATGTGCAGCGGCGCCACTTCAACGCGATGGCGTTGAAGTGCTCGTACGGCGCCGACGCCGAGCCGCTGATCCAGCGATTGATCGAACAGACGCCCGGTGTGATCGAGCGGGTCTCGGCGGCGTTGCCCGAGCGCTTTCCGGGCAAGGTCGCAGAGCGGATCTTTACAGGTCTTCAAAACTCGGCGGCCCGGCTCGACACCATGCCGTCACGCTGAAGGCGCACCGCGCACGCGCGGTTGCGACCCTCCGCCGAGGGATTCGCCCTTGTGCATTGCGTCATTCGCGCATTCCCTACGGTTTCGCCATTGTTTCACCGGTAGAATGCTTTTCATGCTCGATGCATCGGAAGTCGCCGGCACGGCCGTTGCCTCGCTTGCACCGGCGACCTCGGCGAGCGGTCAGACAAAATCATAAACTGCGAATATTTTTACGGTACATTGACTGTCCCCGCGTGGCCACTCATGCGCGTTGAATGCGCAAGGTCGGCCTGCGCCTGTCGATCGCGTTCCCCTTGTACCTTTAACCCGGCGGATTTTCACGCAGCATGGCCAACGAAACACACTCACCCGACTCCATCGCGGTTGCCGAGCGCGTGCGCGAGTTGATGAGCCGGCATGGAATCGGCAAGCGGCAGCAAACCACCGAGCTGTGCCGCATCCTCGATCTGAGTTTTTCCCAGGGGCACCGCAAACTGCGCGGCAATAGTCCGTGGACCCTGTCGCAGATCAAGAAAGTCGCCGAGGTCTTCGACGAACCCGCGGCGCAACTGTTCGGCGCGCAGTCGCTCGATCCGGGCGTCGTCGGCGCGGTCGCCCAGGAGGCGGTGTTTTGCGTCGGCGCGACCGAAATCGCCTGCACCGCCTGGGTCGGTGCCGCGCTCGAACCGGGTAGCCGTCCGGAGTTCGTCGCCTATTCGCGGCTCGGTCAATGGCGCGTCGCGCGTCACGATGGCGCGCTGTATCAGAGCGCCTACGAAGTCCACAAGATCGAGATCTATCCGCGCCGCGCCGAAGCCGACAAGCCGACCATCGCGGTCGTCGACGACGATCAGGCGAGCGCCGACAACCTGCGCGACTATCTGGAACGCAGCGGCTTCACGGCGGTCGCGATCTATGGGCTCGCGGCCTTCAGCGAGCAATTGCAGACGCAGGTGTTCGACGGCGTAGTCATCGACTGGCTGTTCGGCGCGCAGACCTCGGCGGCGGCGATTCGCGCGGTGCGCGCATCGGAGAACCCGGACGCACCGATCTTCGTGCTGACCGGCGAGCTCTTGACCGGCAAGGCCAGCGAATCGGAGATCAGCCAGGTGATCCGCGACTACGACGTCGCCTGCTACGAGAAGCCCGCGCGCATGGCGATTCTCGTCGCCGATCTGTCGAAGCGGCTGAACCGGCCCTGAACCGCGCGTGCCGACGCACGTCCTGCGCGCCGCACCGCCCCTCACCCCGGATGCCGCGCCGCCAGCGCCCGCTGGAGCGCGTGCTTCAGATCCTCGTAATGCACTGGCTTTGACAACGCCTCGAAGAGCGGCGACGCGCCATACTCGCCACCGCGCACGACTTCCGGCGCATACGCGCTGACCACGATTACCGGCACGCCCGCTGACGGTCCGCCGCGCGCCGCGAAGTCCGCGAGAAACGTGTAGCCGTCGCGCTCCGGCATGTACAGATCGAGCAACACCACGTCGCAGCAATGCGTATCGAGCCATGCGAGCGCGTCGTTGGCGTTGCCGAGCGCGTGCGAGTCGTAGCCCATGTGCGCGACCATTTCGCTGAGCGACTCGCGAATCAGCCGGTTGTCATCGACGATCAGCACGCACGGGCGCGCGCCGCCCGGCTCGCTTTGCGCCGCGACGCCGGAAGGCTCGACGGTCGCCACCGGGACGACCGGAATCGTCACCGTGAAAGTGGTGCCCTCGCCGACCGTGCTCGCCACATCGACCGTGCCGCCGAACAGTTTCACGAGCCCCTGGACGATCGTGAGCCCCATGCCGGCGCCTTCGAAGCGACGCGTGCGTGACGCGTCGAGTTGCGTGAACTCCTCGAAGATCAACGGAATCTGCGCAGACGGCACGCCCGGCCCCGTATCGCTGACGACGAAAACCAGCAGCCCCGGCTGCTGCCGCAGTTCGACGCGCACGGTGCCGGTTTCGGTGTAGCGGATCGCGTTGGTGACGAGATTGTTGACGATCTGCCGGATCCGGTGCGGGTCCGACTCGACCAGCCCGCTCACGCCGCTCGCCTCGCTTTCGAGCTTGAGCCCGCGTGCCTCGGCGGACATCGTGTGTTCATCGACGATCGACGCCAGCAGCTCGCGCGGCTCGAAATGCTCATGCCGCAGTTCGAGCTTGCCGGCGCCGAGGCGCGCGTAATCGGTCAGATCCTTCATCTGCGCTTCGAGATGGCGCGCCGCGGTTTCGAGCCGCTGGATCACCTTGCGGTCGGCCTCCGAGTGATAGTTGAAGCTGAGCAGCTCGACCGACGACACGATCGCGTGCAACGGGGTGCGCAGCTCATGGCTGATCATGCCGAGAAACGCATCCTTCGCGAGGCTCGCTTCGCGCGCCGCGCGGCTCGCCTGATGCTCGGCTTCCAGCGCCGCGCGCTGCTGATGCATGAGCCGCGCACGGCGCCGCCCGTTGAGCACGAGCAGCAGCGTCGCAGCCGAAGACAGCAACAGCAGCAACAGACCGCCCGCGAACAGCATCCGGCGTTTGTCGATGAAATCGCGGTTCATCGCCTCGCGGTCGGCGACATCGGCGAAACGGCGCGATAGCGCGAGATCGTTGACCTCCTCCCAGTGCTGGCGCAGCTGCGCGTCGATTCGCGCGGCACGGGCGCGGTCGCGCGGCAGCATGTCGACCTCCGGCTGAATCTCGCCTAGCACATGCTCGAGCGCCTTGATTTCGTCGAACTGCCGTTGCAGCAGCGCGAGCTGCGCGGAGAGCCGCTGCGTCGAGCCGGCCAGCACGCGCAGCTTCGATTGCAATAGCTGGAAACGCAATAGCAAGCGCTGGTAGTCGTCGTCGGCGCCGGATTGATATAGCAGCAGCTGGTTTTCGAAGCGCGTGTAGGCGATCTGCAGTTGCGCCGCGTCCCAGTAGAAACCGTCGTAGGTGCCGGTCAGCTGCTCGGTCGCGCGCGGGTTCAGCAGGCTCGCATAGAGCAGATAGCCGATCGCGCCGGCGGGCGCCGCGAGCGCCATCAGCCAGATCAGCACGTAAAGGACGCGCCGCCACGGACGGCGCGCTACTTGACGATGAGGGCCTTGATCTGCCATACGAATTTCGAGTCGCCGGCCGCGCCCGTCAGTTCATCCGGGAAAGCGTCGCGCGGGTAGATCAGGAACAGCGGCCCGAAGTCGCTGAGTTTCAGGCGCTGACCATTCATGCTGTATGCGACGATCACGCCGTAGCGCGCGCAGTCCGCTACCGGCACGGTGTAGGTGTAGTCGTCGAACGTGTGGAACTCGATCTTGGTGCCGTACGAGCCGACGATCTTCAGGATGTCGGCGAGCCTGGGCCCCGTGAACGTCGAACGTGGTGTCCAGGTGGTCGAGGTCGTGATTGCATGCACGGGCAGCGCGAGCAACTGGGACTCGCTGAAGTGATAGGCTCGGTGCGCGGCGTCGTTGGTATTGGCGATCTTGCCTTGCACGTCGAGCGACAGCGCCGGCGACTGCTGCCCGGCCGGCTGTGCGTACGCGCAACAGACGGTCAGCCCAACGATCAGCCCGGTCAGTCCCTTCAGCCAGCGCGTCCGCCAGCGAACAGAGGTTGCGCCGGTAGCATTACGCAGCGTTGCATTCACGTTGGCCATTGCCTTTTTTATCCGTTTTGGGTTGATGCGCCGGACCGCGGGCGGCGGCACGGCCCGCCGATCTCGTTACCCGAAGTGTTACGCCGCGCCGTGCCGTCAAACGCGCGTCACCCCGACACGCAACCTTTGGCCCGCATGCATAATATCGCCAAAATTCGCCATCTCAAAAACGGGAAACCCCGGGCGTCGCGCCGGAGCGTCAGCGCACCGCGCTTGCGTCCCGCGGACCTTCGCCTTGCATCGCGCCGTGCTGCGCCTCGATAGTCATGAACAAGCCGGTCCTGCCTCTGACGTATGAACAGCTCGATCACTGGATCGAGTCGCTGCAACCCGCCTTGCTCGCCGAGCGTTTCACGATGGCGCTCGGGATTCTGCGCGGCGGCGCGCCGCTCGCGCTGATGGTGTCGCACGCGGTCGGCACGCCGGTCGCGTTCCTGCGCTACGACCGCCAGAGCCGCGCGGTCGCATGGGATTCCACGCTGCCGATCCCGCCCGCGGGCTCCAAAGTGCTGTTGTGCGAGGACATCGCCGGGCGTGGTTTTACGCTCGTCGATTGCATCGCCTTTCTGCGAGCGCACGGGCTCGAAGTGAAAACGCTGACCGGCGCGGTCGATGATCTGAGCCGCGTGCAGCCCGACTACGCGATCGATGCGCGCGGCTACTTCGCCCTCTTTCCGTGGGAGCGCCAGGCGTACACCGAGCGCTACCGCGACGACTGGGCGCGCGTCGAAGCCGGCGCCGCGCCCGCGATGGCGAACGATCACGAGTACGCGGCCTACGCGATCGACCTCGACGGCATTCTGCTGCCCGACGTGCCGCTCGCACGCTACGACGAAGACCTCGCCGCCGCGCTCGCCGAGCGTGACGCGCTGCAGCCGTTCGAGGTGCTGCCGGGCATCGACCTGCAGCACGTGCGCACGATCATCACGGGCCGCCCGGAGATGGATCGCGCGCGCACCGAAGCGTGGCTCGCGCGACACGGCTTCGCGCACATGCAACTGGTGATGCGAGCGCCCGGCATGCACGACGACAGCCCCGCAGGCGCGGCCGCGCACAAGGCGAGCGCGGCACTGCGCGCAGGCGTCACGCACTTCGTCGAAAGCGATCCGGTGCAGGCGCTGCTGATCGCGCAGCAGGCGCCGCTCCTGCGCGTGATCTGGTGGGATGCGCTGACGCGCACAGGAATGCTGGTGGCCGCAAGGGCATGGAGTTGAGCGCCATGCTCTGAGCGGGTGCGGCGTCTCGCCCGCTATTTCTCCTGCCCCTCGCGCAACTGCAAATGCCGTGCGGCCCGCTGCGACGCGACGATGATCAGCTTCATCGTCGCGCGCGTCGCTCCGACGAAGAGCTTGCGCGCGATGCGTTCGTCGAAGTCGTCGAAATCGATCTCGGTGAAGATCACGCACGGTGCCGCCTGCCCCTTGAAGCGGTAGATCGATTCGAACAGCACGTCGCCCTCGCGATACTCCGGGTTGCCGAACAGATCGTATTTGCCGGTGAAGCTGCGCAACCGATGCGGTCCGAGATGATCGAGTGCGCTCATCGCGGAGCCCTCGCGGCCGCGAAACGACAGCACCGCGATGTCCTGCTTGCGAAAGCCGAGCGATAGCGCCTGAGTGATCGCGCGCTTGGTCGCGTCGATACTGCTTCCGGCGGCCTGTGCCTCGTCGTAGACCGACACCGACACCTCGGAACCGTCGAACGGACTGCCCGACGTGAGCGCCGCGGCAAGCGGCACCGACGCGCCTGGAACGTCGCGCAGATAGTCGAGAATGTCGCGCGGACTGCGGTAATTGGTGGTTTCCTTCAGCGTGGTCCAGCCGGGCAACGCGACCGGCTCGCGCATGTACAGATTCTGCAAAGGGTCTTCGAGCCACCACCACGCGCCGCCCGGCCGCAGCAGTCGCTCGAGCGCGGCAACCCACGGCTGCTGGAAATCCTGCCCTTCGTCGACGATCAGCACGTCGAACTGCCAGCGCGGTTCGATCGGCGTGCCGGCGAATACGGCCTCCAGTTGATCGAACACCTGCGTGGACTGGAAATCGGGCACGCGGCCCGCGTCGCGCGCGATCCAGTCGCAAAGCTGGTGATAGTTCGCGACCTTCGCCTGCGGCGGCGCGACACGCGCGATGTGGTCGGCGAGCGGCCGGTTGAAGCACACATATAACGGCCGCTCACCGCGCGCGACCGCGTCCTTCATCACCTGCACCGCGAGTTGCGTCTTGCCCGAGCCCGCCGTGCCGATCACGCGTAAACGGAACGGCGCGAATTCGAGCCGCCGGGCCCATGTCGCAAGCCCGCCCGCGAGGCGCGTGACGAGCGTGCCGGCCTGCCCCACGAGCGCGCTCGTGTCGGGGCTCAACGCGAGTTCGTCGGCGAGGAAGTGGTGGATCTTGGACGCACAGGCAAGCCGCGGTTCGTCGGCCGGCAGCGCTTCGCGAATCGTCGCCGCGAGCCGCTCGCGCCGCGTCGCGTCGACGATGCGCGCGGGATTCACTCCGGCGATCGCCGCGTCCTTGACGACGTGATCGGGGCAGTACAACAGTTCCTCGATGAAATACGTGCCCGCGCCGAACGCCGCGGTAAAGCGCCTGTGCAGACTCTCGATCGTATGCGCGAGCGCGATCGCGACATTGCGCTCGGTCTGCAGATACACCTTGACGAGCCCCTTCGGCGTTTCGCGCAGAAAGCCCGTCTTCTGCTCGATGATCATCACGCGCCCCGCAGGACTGACAATCACGAAGCCGGCCTCGCCGAACACGGAGAAGTTCTGATTCAGGCGCGTCCAATGCACGCCGTGGTAGACGGTGTAGTCGGCCGGCAATGCCTTTTCGAGCAGCGCGAGCGTTTCGCGTTCGCGCGCCGCCGCGCCGGTCGCTTCGAGGCTCTTCCAGTCGTCGGGAACAATGCGGGCCATGCGATGCCTCAATGAGTGGGGATGCACGTGTTCGCCGCGCAATTTCGGGTGCGCACATTGTACGCAACGCCCATCCGGCCGGGCGGCCCGTCGCGCAAAGGCGCGCGCATCGTGTATCGTTACTGGCTGAACGCCGCGCACGGCGCGCGGCTTGCCAACTGTAAGAAAAAAGGATTTACCGGATGATTACGATCTGGGGACGCACCAATTCGGTCAATGTCCAGAAGGTTTTGTGGTGCTGCGACGAACTCGTGTTGCCGTTCGACCGCATCGACGCGGGTCTGCAATTCGGCCGCAACAACGAACCCGCCTATCTCGCGATGAACCCGACCGGCAAAATTCCAACGCTGGTCGACGACGACTTCGTGCTGTGGGAATCCAACTCGATCCTGCGCTATCTGGTGATGCAATACGGTGAGTCGAGCCTGCTGTATCCGGCCGAGCCGAAACTGCGCGCGCGTATCGACCGCTGGCTGGACTGGTCGCTGTCGACGCTGCAGCCTGTGGAGCGTCCCGTGTTCTGGGCGCTGGTGCGCACGCCCGAGGCACAGCGCGACACCGTGAAGCTCGCCGCCGACGTGCAGGCAGTCACCGTGCTATGGCGCTTGCTGGATAACCATCTGCAAGGCCGCTTCTTTCTCGAGGGCGACAAGTTCACGCTCGCCGATATCGTGATCGGCGCGTACGCGAAGCGCTGGTTCGGCGTCGACGGTTTGCAGCGGCCTTCCCTGCCGAATCTGGAGCGCTGGTATTCGCGTCTCGCCACGCGCTCGGGGTTCAAGAAGTATGTGGATTTCCCGTTGACCTGAGCACGGCGCGGGCCGGCGCGCTTCGTTTCAGGTCTTCGCGCGGCCCGCAAACTCTTCCACCTTGCTGGCAGGGCCCGACACGATCAGCAGATCCCCCGGTAAAACAATCGTATCGGGCAGCGCGTGCTGGAAGTTTTCACCCGCGCGCTTGACACCCACAACGGTGACACCGAACGCGTTCAGAACGCCGCAATCTGCCAGCGAACGGTTGTGGGTCGGCACCGGAGCATGAATCGTGGCGACGGCAAATCCTTCGTCGAATTCCATGTAATCCACGATTCGGCCTGTAATCAGGTGTGCGATCCGTTCACCCATTTCCGCTTCCGGATAAACCACATGATGCGCGCCGATGCGCTGGGCAATCTGGCCGTGCTCCGTGGTCACCGCCTTTACCCAGATGTCCTTGATCTGCAGTTCGGTCAGGGCCATCACCGTCATCAGGCTCGCCGAAAGATCGCTGCCGATGCCTACGATCGCATGGGGAAAGTCGGCAACGCCCAATTGACGCAAGGTGTTCACGTCGGTCGAATCGGCCTGGACGGTATGGGTCAAGCGTTCCGCCCATAATTGCACCCGTTGCGCGTCCCGGTCGATTCCCATGACCTCATGACCAAGCCGAACAAGCGACTGAGCGACCGCGCAGCCGAAACGCCCCAACCCGATGACGACGACACTGTCGCCTTTCGAAAAGGCGAGCGAAATCCTGAACAGGTCAGCCAACAATTGGATGCTCCTCGGGGTAGCTATATTGCGCCCGCCGCTCGATCAGCACGAGCGAGGTCGCGAAGGTAATGGTTCCAACCCGGCCGATGTACATCAGCGCGATGATCACGAGCTGTGCCGGCGCGGGAAGTTCGGCCGTGATCCCCGTCGACAGACCTACCGTGCCGAACGCCGAAATAATCTCGAAGATGACCTGATCGGTTGGCAAACGAGTGAGCGGCAGAACGACAAGTGTGCAGAGCGTGACCATGAAGGCACCCAGCGCCACGACGGTCATTGCTTGCCTCTGCGCGGACACACTGACGCGGCGTCCGAACGCTTCGACATCGCTGAGCCCGCGGATCTCCGCAATGACCAGCAAGCCCAGAATCGCGACGGTCCCGATCTTGACGCCTCCCGCCGTTCCGGCGCTGCCCCCGCCAACGAACATCAGCAAGTAATGCAGGGCCCAGCTGTCATGTGTCATTGCGCCGATGTCGACTGAGTTGAAACCAGCCGTGCGCGCCGATACCGAGGCGAACGCTGCCGAAAGGAGCTTCTCTGCGAGCGGCATCGGGCCCAGGGTCTTCGGATTGCTCCATTCGAACAGCAGCAGCGTAAGAAAACCACCGAGCAACAGCACTCCCGTAACCACCAGGGTGAGTCTGCTGTGCAATGAAAGCCGACGCGCACCGCGCAGTTTTTCGCGCAGATCATATAGAACCGGGAACCCGATTCCCCCCACGACGATCGCGACCATCAACGGCACCAGCATCGATGCGTCGGCGGCATAGCGCATCAGACTGTCCGGGTGAATTGAAAAACCCGCGTTGTTGAACGCCGAGACCGCATGAAACAAACCATTCCAGGCCGCCTCGCCCCATTGGAGGCGGTACCCGAGATGAAGCCTGACCATCAGCCAGAGTGTCGTGATCAGTTCAGTGAAGCATGTCACGACGAGCACCAGTCGCGCTACGCTGCCAATGTCCCCCAGACGCAGAGTGTGCGTCTCGACCTGGGTGATCAGTTTCGCTCGCAACGGCAACGAACGGTTGACCATGAGTCCCAGCAATGTGGCCGCTGTCATCATGCCGAAGCCGCCAATCTGAAACAGCGCGAGGATGACCCACTGTCCGAAGTTCGACCAGTAGCTCCCCGTATCAACAACGACGAGTCCAGTCACGCAGACTGCGGAAGTCGCCGTAAATAAGGCGGTGAGCCACGGCGGCGCCGCACCTTTGGCTTGCGACAAGGGCAACCTGAGCAGGAGCGTCCCTGCGGCAATCGTCAACAGGAAGGCGATGGCTACTGCCCGGGATGGGTGAAGCAGTTGTTTCATCAAGACCCCGTCGAAACGTGCCTGGAACCTGTCTGACAGAGCATAGGCATTTTTCGGGAGTAGGGACCCTATTTTTATTTGCCGGGCACTGTAAGGAAAATTGAAGGAGATATCTTTGAGCCGCACTGCGAGCGTGTCCAGGCCACCTTCCCGATATCTGGAAATCCCGCTCGTCTCGATGCTTCGACCGGCGCGGCGCCGCCCCCCGCATGCCTCTATAATCGACGCATGAAAACCGCCAAGTCCGCCGCGGCCGGTCATCCGGTCACCTCCGCGCCTGCCGCCCCCGCCGCTGCACACGATCATCACGCGCATCACGACGCGCATGAGCCGTCGCACGCGCACGGCTCGCCGCAGGAAGCGGCTCTCGCACTCGCCGAGGAATACTGCCGCGAACGCGGCGAAAAGCTCACGCCGATCCGGCGCAAGGTGCTCGAACTCCTGCTGAACTCGGGACGCGCAACGAAGGCCTATTCGCTGCTCGACGAGATGCGCCAGATCCATCCGGGCTCGGCGCCGCCGACCGTGTATCGCGCGCTGGACTTTTTACTATCGGCGGGGCTCGTGCATCGGATCGAGTCGATCAATGCGTTCACCGTCTGCCATGATTTGACCCAATGCCAGCACGGCATTCTCGTCGTATGCCAGGAATGTGGCAGCGTCACCGAATTGCACCAGCCGAAGCTGCGCCAGGCGCTCGTTGCGCAGATCGAGGACGCGGGCTATCGGCTCGCGAGCGACGAAATCGAATTGAAGGGACTGTGTTCGGCCTGCCAGGCGGCCAAAGCGGCCGGGGAGGCCGCGCCGGTGGCCGTGGCGAGATAGCGGCGCGCCTGGCGCGAGGCATCGATGGCCGTACCCGGCTTCGAGAAACCGGGTTCCCCGCTGTGCGCGGGCTTGTGCGCTCCGCCCGCTCTCACGACACGATCGCCGCGAAACGTCGATTACCCCGCCGCGCGGGCATCGATCGCGTCGTGCAGCAGGGTCACCAGAGCTTCGGGCAGGGCGGGTTTGGTCATGAAATGCTGGAAGCCTTCGCCGATACTGCGCAGGCGGTAAGCGTCGTCGGTATGTCCGGTCAGGGCTACCGCCACCGCGGGGGAATGGCCTCCGCAAATCTCGTGGTCGCGCAACCGCTGGATCAGATAGAAGCCATCCATGGCTGGCAAATCGAGGTCGCAGACGACCGCGTCGGGAAGCAAGCGCGTCGCCGCTTCGACGCCCTCTTCCGCATCGGCGACCGCGCAAACCTTCGCGCCTTCCGCCTCGAGTAGCAAGGTCAACGATTCCCGGCTGTCCGGGTCGTCCTCCACCAGCACGATCGTAGCTTGATCGAGCCTCAATGCTGCGTTCATCGTATCTTGTTGCTCTGGAAAACCGGTTAGGCCGTCGGGGACGGCCATTGTTTCACTCTGCTGATTGCCGCCGATTTGCGCGGCGGGGGTGTTGCTGTCCATGATTCCGACTCGATTTCGCACGCCGAGTTGCAGACAGGTCCGCGATTGTAAAGCATCGCTCAGCACCTTCCCGAGTACAACGCGTGCGCACGGTAACGCGCCAAAATTGCACGCCGATGAAAAAACCCCTCCCGACGCTTACCGCGACCTGCCTGCCGACCGTCCGCAGTTTTCCGCGGCTCGCCGATTGCCGACACCCAATGCTCCGTTGCGGTTCGCGCGAACCCCGTTGGCACGCCCTTGCTCCGCTCGGCATCGATATTGTTCTTCGCATCCGACCTCACTGGTAGCATGTCGCGTGCCCCGATGACACCGCATTCCAGCCGGAGTCCACCCGGTACCATGTCCGCCACATCGCCCGCACTTTCCGCCGTGACACTCGACATTCTCCGTCACGTCGGCACCGCCACGCTGACCACGCAGCTATCCAAGCGCGGTCTGCGCAACACCTTCATGTAAGCGCGGCGCTCCCCGGCCACCAGTTCAATCCTCCTTGCGGGGTCCAATCCCCTGCACCAGCAATGCCACCGCATGCCTTGCGATCGCCGCGCCGCCGATACCGCAGCGCAATGGATCGTGGTGCCACAGCTTCAACGTGGCGAGCGGCAGAATCGTCATACCGAGCAGGGTGACGAACACGAGCGCGGGCTCGATCGATGCGTTCAGGCGCCCCTCCTTCTGCCAGCGCGCAATCGCCAACAACGAGGCTTTCTGATGCGCGAAACCAAAACGCTCATGGATGCGCTGGCGCAATAGCCCGCCGTCGCTGATCACTTCGCGCACCCACAGTGATGCGAACCACGGGTTATCGCTCGCGATCTGCACGAGCCGCTCGGTGAGCTGCGTGATTGCCGCAACCGGATCGTCGGGATTCTCCTGAAACGGCAGACCGAGGCTCTCGCGCAACGGCAAGAAACACTCGTCGATCAGCACGTCGAGCAGTTGATCGCGAGTCTTGAAGTAGTAGTGCACCATGGCGGGCGTGAAGCCGGCCTCGCGGGCGATCTCGCCTAGCGAGGTCTCGACGATGCCCTGCCTTGCGAATAGCGTGAGCGCGGCGTCGAGCAAACGCGCGCGCTGCTCGGGGCCGCGCGCGGCGCCCGTCGGCCGGCCGGGCCGGCGGGCGGCCGAGACGGCGGGCGCGGTGCCTGCCGCGTTCGCGGATTGCGCATCCGTTTGAGTTGCCTTGGCCTTCGACTTCGGCTTCAGCTTCGGCTTTGACTTTGGTGCGCTGCGCTCTTTTGTGGCAATCGGCGCGAGCGGCAACCCAACTGTCGCAGCATCGTCCGCCGCGGCGTCGTCAGACGGGATACTTGCCATTGCATTGAATTTGACGTGAGAGGTGATGTCGCATATATTAATCTTTCAGTTAATTAATTTCAATGCGCTGCCGCCATGGAACAACCCGTCACGACTCTCTCCGTCGACTCCGCGCCGCAGGATCCGCGCTCGGCCTCGCCCGCCGTCGAGCACCCGCCGATCCGGCTGCTGTTTCCGGCGCTGCTGCTGGTGATGCTGCTCGCCGCGCTCGACCAGACGATCGTCTCGACCGCACTGCCGACCATCGTCGGCGAGCTCGGCGGGCTCAACAACCTGTCATGGGTCGTGACCGCCTACCTGCTCAGCTCGACGATCGTCGTGCCGCTGTACGGCAAGTTCGGCGACCTCTTCGGCCGCAAGATCGTGCTCCAGACGGCCATCGTGATCTTTCTGGTCGGCTCGGCGTTGTGCGGCATCGCGCAGAACATGACTCAGCTGATCGTGCTGCGCGCGCTGCAAGGCCTGGGCGGCGGCGGCCTGCTCGTCGTGACGATGGCCGCGATCGCCGACGTGATTCCGCCCGCCGAACGCGGTCGCTATCAGGGCGTTTTCGGCGGCATCTTCGGTCTCGCCACAGTCATCGGGCCGTTGCTCGGCGGCTTTCTGGTCGAACATCTGTCGTGGCGCTGGATTTTCTACATCAACCTGCCGCTCGGCATCGTCTCGCTCATCGTGATCGGCGCCGTGTTCAAGCCGCACGCGCGCCACGTGAAGCACACCATCGACTACATGGGCGCCGCGTTTCTCGCCGGCGCGCTGACCTGCATCATCCTGTTCACGAGCCAGGGCGGTACGGTTCTGCCGTGGACCTCGGCGCAACTGTGGTTCACACTCGGCATGGGGCTCGTCCTGATCTGGGGCTTCATTCACGAGGAACGCAGCGCGGTCGAACCGATCATGCCGCTCGGACTGTTCAGACAGCGCACGTTTCTGATCAGCAGTCTCGTGAGTTTCATCATCGGCGTGTCGCTGTTCGGCTCGGTGACGTTCATCCCGCTCTACCTACAGGTCGTGAAAGGTTCGACGCCGTCGGCAGCCGGCATGCAGATGCTGCCGATGATGGGCGGCGTGTTCATCCTGTCGATCGTGACGGGCCGCATCATCAGCAAAATCGGCAAGTACCGGAGATTCCCGATCATCGGCACGTTCCTCGTCTCGGTTGCGATGCTGCTGCTCGCGCGCCTGCAGATCGACACGCCGATTCATGTGATGTATCTCTACCTGGGCCTGCTCGGCTGCGGCCTCGGCATGGTGATGCAGGTGCTGGTGCTGGCAGTCCAGAACACTGTCGAGTTCAAGCACATGGGTGTGGCGACGTCTGGCGTGACGCTGTTTCGCTCGATCGGCGGCTCGATCGGCGTGGCCGGCTTCGGCGCCGTGTTCTCGAACAGCCTGGCCGGACGCCTCGACAGACTGATCCCGCCCGGCACCGAACTTCCCCAGGCGTTGGGTCCAGCCGCGATTCATCAGCTGCCCGAAGCGTTGCGCAACGATTATCTGCACGCGTTCGCGGGCGCGCTGCACACCGTCTATCTGACGGCCGGATGTGTCGTGGTGCTCGCCTTCGTGCTCGCATGGCTGCTAAAGGACCATCCGTTGCGCAAGCACTGATCGTTCATCGGCGCCCGACCCCGTCGCTGATGCACACGCTTACCGGCAATCGCCCCATGACACTTCGATGACGAGGCCGCGCGCAAAATGCGCCGGCCCCGTTTTGATCAAAGGGCCAGGGTTTCTTCATACCTCGGAATGAGCGTTACCGCACATAATCCAGGGGCCAACCGCGTTGACGTCCCCGGTGAAACGCCACATATTGCAAACAGCATAAACGTAGGTGCTGCCTACGTCGGGTGACACTCCGGCGCATGTGGATCGTGATTTCGCGGACCAGAGTCCTGCCTCAACGCGATCCGGAGCATGCCTTCACGGCATCGTTTTCCTAAGGTGGGACCACAGCATGTCCACCCAGACAGCAACCGGCCAAAGTTTTCCAATGCCCTGCAAACGCTGCGGCGGCGCCCTGTACCGACCAGTCGACACTTGCCCTTACTGCGGCATGGCGCACCCGTTCGATCCGGACGATCCGCACGGGCGCATCGGCATCCAGAGCAGCCGGGCAAGCACCGCGCACAAGCCCCTGCCCCGGTTCGACGACAGGCCCGGCATACCGAACGAACCCGCCATTGCGGCTGCCGCGATGGCGTCCGGGCCGCTTTTGCCGACCGAGCCGATCGGGCACACGGCGCTCGTGTCGACCAACACCGCTAGCCGCCCTTTTGAAGATCCGATGTATGCGCCACGCAACACTGCGCAGACGATCTGGATCGTGTTGTCCTTGATTGGCGCGGTTGTCGCGATCGGCCTGGCCTATGTCGCCTATGCACTATTCAGTGACGGCGGCCAGTCGGAAGAAAAAGGCGTGGAGCAAATTACTCAGGATGCCAGAACGACGACTGGCATGATCGCGCCGCTTGCCTCCGCGCCAGTGGTGTCTACAGCGCAGACCGCGCAAGCATCCGCCGCGCTCAAGCCTGCGACACCCGCCGTGGCCGAGATAGCGGCGAAGCCCACGCCCGTCGCTCCCGCTGCTCCCGCGGCACCTGCCGCGCCGCCTGCCGCGCCGACGGTGGCCACGACGCCCGTGCGGCCCGCGCCGCAATTCCGCGACGCCGGACAGGCATTGCAGGTCGCGCAGACCGCGTTCCGTGCGAACGATCTGTCCAAAGCGCAGGCCGCTCTCGCTGCCGCGCAAACGTTTCAACCGGGCAATAGCAACGCGCAGAGCCTCGCCGATCAGATGCGCCCGCTCGTCCAGCGTCGCGATGCTGCGCTACAGGCCGCGCAGGCTTGCGTCGTACAGCAGTCGTGGCCGTGCGCGCGCGAGCACGCGAACGAGGCGCTCGCGATCGACAGCGGTAACGACGCCGCGAAAGTGATTCTCGAACGCGTGATTCGCGAGACCGGCTGGGCTCCGCTCCCCGCGCCGCATGCGGCGACGAAGGGCGCTGGCACCCTGGCCAACGGCGAGCTTGTCGCGACCGCATGAGGCAAGCGTTCGAGTGAACCCCGCAGCGGCGATCGACTACACCGTTGCGCAAGGAAGATTGAGCCGCCTACCGAATCAAACGGCCGCCGTCTGTGCTGATTCGCACAGTATCGTGCGACCTCTGCGAGCAAACAGACGGACCGGCCCTCGCGGCAGCAAGAGCATGAACATGGCAGCCGGATCACTGGTGCTTTCACGCGCCACGCGTGAAGCGGGATCAACCTGACCGATAGGTAGAAAGACCATGCTGAAGAGACTTCTCGCGGGATGGCTGGGGCTGGCGGTGCTGGTCTTGTGTTCGCTGGCCGCTGCTGAACCGGCGCACTACAAGATCGTCACCGGGCCGGAGCGCGGCACCTATATCCAGATCGGTAACGACCTGTCGAAATGGGTGGCCCAGCCGGTCGGCATCGACCTGGAGGTGGTGGCGTCGAAGGGTTCTGCGGAAAACGTGCAGCGCATGCGCTACGAGCCTGGCGTCAAGCTCGCGCTCGTGCAGTCCGACGTGTACCAGGCGTTCGTCGACATGGCCAACTCGGGCAACGCCGAGGCGGGCACGACGATCCGGCCGCTGCGGCTCATCATGCCGCTCTACGACGAGGAAATTAACGTGGTCGTGCGAGCGGATTCGCCGCTGAAAACGCTCGCTGACATCAAGGACAAGACCATCAGCGTCGGACTGCTAGGCAGCGGCACGGCGCAGTCGGCGACGACGCTCTATCGCCTGATGTTCGGCCAGCCGATCCCCGAGCAGAACGTCGTGCATCTAAGCAACGAGGACGCGCTCGCCTCATTGATCGTGAAGAAGATCGACGTTGCGATCATCGTGGTCGGGCAGCCGGCGAATCTGTTCACCACCATGAAACCCGAGCTGCTGTCACAGCTGCGTCTGCTGCCCGCCGATCCAAACGCGCCCGAGACGGCCCGTGCGAAGCAGACCTACTTTCCGACGACGATCCGCCAGAGCAGTTACCCAGGCTGGCTGAAGGAAGACGTGCCGGGCCTGACCGTCAAAGCGTTTCTGGTCACTTACGATTACGGCTTGCGCGACACCGTCAGCAATCTGAATCATTTCGCCGACTCGTTGTGCGCGAACTTCGACAATCTGCAGGAGCATGGCCATCCGAAATGGAAACAGGTGAAGCTCGAATTGCCAACGCTCGTGCACGGCTGGAAGTACTACGGTCCGGTCGAGAAGCATCTGCGCGCGTGCCTCGCGAACCGCGACGCGGCCATGAGCGCGGCGGCCGCGCAACCCGCCCCGAAACCGCACATGCCTTGCTCGGAAGAAGAACGGATGCTTCTGCTGTGCAAATAACGTTGCAAGGAAGGCCCGCGATCGATCAAATGCCGCTTCCGGCCGAAACGGCGCAGCCGTCCATCGCTCGTTGCAATGCTTCGTACACCTTCGGGCGATTGCATTGCGACACGTTGAAACGCAGAAATCCAGCCGCCGTTTGCGATGCGCTGAACACGTTGCCCGGCGCGAACACGACGCCTGCCGCCAACGCATGACGCGCGATGTCGGCAGCATCGAGCGCGGCGGGCAAGCGCGCCCACACGAACAGGCCCGCGCGCGGCCGCGTCCAGATCTGGAGGCCTGCATAACCGAGACGCCTGACTGTCTCGCCCATCGCATCGGCGAGCTTCGCGCGCATCGCCTCGATATGACGCCGATACGTGCCGTCCACGAGCATCCGATGCACGACGCTCGCTGCGAGCTGACCATTGCCGAACGTGGTCGCGAGCTTCAGATCGATCAGCGGTTCGATCCACTCGGCGCGCGCGGCAATATAGCCGCAGCGCACCGCCGCCGACAGCGTCTTCGAAAAACTGCCGATCGACACCACGCGCGCGAGACCGTCGAACGCGGCAAGGCGCGGCGCGGGTTCGTCCTCGAAGTCGGCGAAGATGTCGTCCTCGACGATCAGCAGATCGTGCTCGCCGGCGAGCTTCAGCAACCGGTGCGCGACGGCCGGTGCGAGCGTCGCGCCGGTCGGATTGTGGATTGCCGAGTTCGTCACATAGAGCCGCGGACGCTGCTCGATCAGCACGCGCTCGAACGCGGCGAGATCCGGTCCTTGCGGCGTGTACGGCACGCTCGCGATCCGCACGCGATGCGCGCGCAGCAACGCCTGAAAGTTGAAGTAGCACGGATCGTCGATCAGCACCGTGTCGCCGGGTTCGAGCAGGAAGCGGCACACGAGATCGAGCGCGTGCGTGCCGCCGTCGGTCAGCACGATCTGCTCGGGCGGCGCATCGACGCCGTGCGCCGAGAGCCGCCATGCGAGTTGCTGACGCAGCGCGGGCAAGCCGGCCGGGCTCGCGTAGTCGACCAGCAATGACTGCGGGTCGCGCGCGACCGCACGCAATGCGCGGCGCACACCGTCTTCGGGCAGCCACGAAGCCGGCATCCAGCCGCAGCCCGGTTTCAGCACTTTCGAGCCCGATTCCAGCGACTGCCGCGTGAGCCACAGCGGATCGACCTCGCGATCGAGCCGCGGCCCGAGATCGGCCAGCGCGAGCGGAGGCGCATGACCCGACACGAAAAAACCGGAGCCGCGCCGCGCGACGATCGCCCCTTCGGCGACCAGCCGGTCGTACGCTTCCACCACGGTCGACTTCGACACGCCGAGCGTGTCGGTCATTGCACGAATGGATGGCACGCGCGCGCCCGGCATCAGCAAGCGGCTCGCGATACGCTCGCGCAGGTTGTCCATCACGAGGCCGACGCGGGTGCCCGGCGCCGTCTCCTTGTTCCCGTTTTCCGCCATCTGTACTGCTCCATGTTTAGTACAGTTTGTGCAAACTGTACTGATCTGTAGCTTACCGTTTTTGGCCGTGGCGCGCATCATGAGACTCTTTCAGCGCAGGGATGTTTGCCATGGACAAAACGAGCAACGGCTGGCTCAGCGGTCTCGCGGGCGTACTGATTTTCAGCGGCTCGCTGCCGGCCACGCGGCTTGCCGTGCAGGGACTCGATCCGGTGTTTCTGACCCTGGCGCGCGCGACGATCGCAGGCATCCTCGGCCTGCTGCTATTGCTGATGTTCCGCGAGACGCGGCCCGAGCGGCGCGATCTGATGCCGCTCGCGGTAGTGGCACTCGGCGTCGTGGTCGGCTTTCCGTTGCTGACCGCGCTCGCACTGCGTCATGTCAGTGCCGCGCACGCGGTCGTGTTCGTCGGCCTTCTGCCGCTCGCCACCGCGATCTTCGGCGTGCTGCGCGGCGGGGAGCGGCCGCAGCCGGCGTTCTGGCTGTTTTCCGCGCTCGGCAGCGCTGCCGTGGCCGCGTTCGCGCTTCGCCACGGGATCGATGCTTCGCCACTCGGCGACGCGCTGATGCTCGCCGCGATCGTCGCATGCGGGCTTGCTTATGCGGAAGGCGCGCGGCTGTCACGTCGCCTCGGCGGCTGGCAGGTGATTTCCTGGGCGCTCGTGCTGTCGCTGCCGTTGATGCTGCCGCTCGCCTGGTGGACGCGGCCCGCGTCGTTCGACGGTGTTGGCGCCGCCGCGCTGTGGGGACTCGCGTATGTGTCGCTGTTCAGCATGCTGATCGGCTTCGTGTTCTGGTATCGCGGGCTTGCGCTCGGCGGTATCGCGGCCGTCGGCCAGTTGCAGTTGTTGCAGCCGTTCTTCGGGCTGCTGCTCGCCGGCGCGCTGCTGCACGAGCAGGTACCGCCGTCGATGATCATCGTGACCGTGATCGTGGTCGCCTGCGTGGGCGGCGCACGGCATTTTGCGCGCGCGGCGCCGGTGCGGCCGGCAGTCTGACCCGGGTTGCCCCGCGCGGCGAGCAGCCCTTTTCGAGATCGAATTGGCAAGCCGCGGATCGATATGTCATCAGTTCGCGAATTGGCTCAACCATGGCCCCGCGCTGCGCCTGACGATGACGACCGCTTGTGCTCAAACCGTCGAAGCCCGTTTTGCCGAACTCAAGCCGGCCTCGAAACGCGTCGCCGGCTACATGCTCGCAAATCTCGACCGGCCTTCATCAAGCGGGCGCAACGCACGGCTCCTCGCCGCGTGATTCCGTGCTCGTCCAATCGCTCGAACTCGAGATCGAACTAGCACGCACGCGCCGATTTCTGATCCGCTTCAATTCCGCACCGGCGACAGGCATAGTGAAGGCTACTCTACCGCCGGACTGCACCGGCCACGACAGGACCACGCATGAGCCTCACCGACCCTCCGCTCCACGCCCCGTTGATCCGCGACGCCACCGAAGCCGACCTCCCCGCGATCCAGGCGATCTACGCGCACCACGTGCTGACCGGCGTCGCCTCGTTCGAAGAAACCCCGCCATCGGTCGACGACCTGCGCGCGCGGCTCACAGCGGTGCGCAGCCACGGCCTGCCGTACATGGTCGCGCAGATCGATGGCGAGATTGCGGGCTATTGCTACGCGACGCTGTATCGCCCGCGTGCCGCCTATCGCAACACGATCGAAGATTCGATCTACGTGAGCGATGCGCATCGCGGACGCGGCATCGGCCGCGTGCTGCTGCAGGCGCTGATAGAACGTTGTGAGACCGGACCGTGGCGTCAAATGATCGCGGTGATCGCCGATGGCGGCAGCGGCGGGTCGCTGTCGTTACACACGCAACTCGGCTTCGAGCTGATCGGCACGCTCAAGGCGGTCGGCTACAAGCACGGCCGCTGGCTCGACACGACGCTGATGCAACGCAAGCTCGGCCGCGGCGCATCGACCGGACCGGACGACGTTTCAGGCCCGGCAGGCGGCACGCGCGACTAGGCTCGCGCGGGTGGCGGTTTTTTGTCGACGCGCATCATGCGAACGGGATGAACCACGGCGCGCGGGACGGCGCAACGAGCGCGCCGGCGCCGAGCGCAACACCTAACGCGCGCGCGGCAAACGCGTGAACAATGTCGGATAGTCGATCACGAGGCCATCGCTATCCACGGTCAGATTCGCGGTAAATTCGCGAAAAATGCCTTCATAGCGGTACTCGCGATTCAATGCGATGCACGTGTACGCCTGCTCGGCGCGCGTGACCTGCAAATCCGGCGTCGAGATATACGCGACCTCGATCGGCCGACGCTCGCCTTCGGCCAATTGCAGGCGGCGGATCGGCAGCGTGTTGGTGTACGGCGTCGCGGCGATATCGATGTCGATGCAGCCTTCGATCGAACTCAGCGCGAGGCCGTGGCCGTCGTGCCAATGGCCCTCGCCATCGCCATGCAATTCCACTTCGCCACCGCCGACGATCTTCAGCCGCGCGTAGCGCGTGCGCCATTGCGCGTCGCAGCGCACTGCATAGTGCAGCCCATAGGCCTTGCCATAGCGCTGCCCGACCACGACGCTTTCGACGGCGAAGCCGTCATCGCGCGCATCGAATACCAGATGTTCGATGCCATCGCCCTCTTCCGAGGCCCATCGTAATTCACGCATTGGCGTCTCCTCGCGAAACGGCGCGGCGGGCGCGCCGGGCTTTTATCGTAGCGCGAAAGCCTGTGCAGCACGCAGCCCTGATTCAGGCGCAAGCCGCCCGCATACAGCCATTGTCAACGCGCGGCGAATGAAGTGGACAGCTCGGGAAAGTTCGTCACATAGGACGCGCCGGTGAAACAGGCCATGACGAATTGACGGGTATTGCTGGCCAGGCCAGCGCTTCAGACGCATCAAAAAATGCGCGTGAATAAAAAAAGCTGCGCACTCGACGTGCGCAGCTTGCGAGACTGACGACGCAAAAAGCTGCGTCGCTGTGGCAGCAAAACAACGCGCCGCCACGTATTCAGTAACTGTTTAGAACTTGTGGATCATACCGACGCCGACAGCCACCTGGCTGCGCGACGACGCCGGCGAACCGTTTTGACCGTCACCGATGCTTGCCGTTGCGTCGATGATGGTCTTGCCGTTGCCTGCCAGGGTCTGGCCACCAGCGCGCTGATACGCTTCCAGCGCGTACAGGCCGGTACGCTTCGACAGCGTGTAATACTGCGACAGGTTGAACTGGTTGTAGCTAGCCGTGCTCGAAATGCCGTTCGACGAGGTTGCACGGGTGTAGCTATAGCCAGCGGCCAGGTCCAGCACCGAGATCGGCTTCCAGTGCAGCACAGCGCCACCCGTATTCCAGATCTGGGTGTCGTGGAAGAACGAGCCCGTACCCGCAGCGTATTGAACGTTCGAGTATGCGAACGAAACGTCCCACGCCGAGCTGAATGCGTAGCCGCCCGTGACTGCGATGCGTTGCTGCTTAGCCGCCGTCTGGAAGCCGTTGTTAATTGCCGAGTTGGCAGGCGCCGCAATCGGGGGGGTGGTGCTGTTGATCATCGTGGAGTTCGCACCCCACAGGCCGCCGGCCGAGTTGCCGTTATCGATACGCTGGATACCTGCAGCGATACCGACCGGGCCGTTCAGGTACTGCGCTGCCACGCTCCACGTTTGGCCGGCGCTAAAGCTGCCCGGCGTGCCGCCGATCGAGTACGAACCGCTGACCGTCAGACCGGAGAAGCTCGGCGACGTGTAGACCAGCGAGTTGTTGGCGCGGTACACCGTATCCAGCGAGTCAATATCGCCCGGGTGAGCGCCGTATGCACCGGTCAGCCACGTGGTCGGGCTGTACGGCGAGAGCATAGTGTAGTACGACGTGTACTGGCGGCCAGCCGTCAGCGTACCGAACTGCGCGTTCGTCATACCGACCCATGCCTGACGGTTGAACAACAGCCCGGACACGCTTTGCGCGCCCGTTGCGCTGTTAAAGCCTGCTTCCAACTGGAAAATGGCCTTCGTGCCGCCACCCAGGTCTTCCGAACCCTTCAGGCCGAAACGGCTACCAGCCCAAATGCCGTTGATCATCTTGACGACCGAGCGACCACCCGGCGACGGCTTCGACGATGCGGCGCCAGACGTCGGGCTCAGCGTCGTCGAACTGTTCTGCCAACCCAACCCCGTATCGACAATACCGTAAAGCGTCACGCTGCTTTGCGCATTTGCGCCCAGGGCGACCAACCCCAGGGCCGAAGCTACGAGAGTCTTTTTCATTTTTACTCCTCTGTTAAAAACCTTTTTGACGCGGCCTATCCAAGCACCGCAGAGTGTGGACAAAACGTTTTGATTTGATCAGAACACCGGGTGACCGTTGATGATGCTCGGCAACCAGGTCGAGAACCACGGGACATAGGTGACTACATTGATCGCCGAGAAGATAGCGAGGTAATACGGCCACGCCACCTTAGTAGTTTCCCCTATCGACACATTGCCAATTGCGCAACCAATGAACTGCACCGAGCCGATCGGCGGATGCACGAGACCCAATGCGCAGTTCAGCAGGATCATGATGCCGAACTGGACCGGGCCCACCCCGTTGTGCATTGCCATCGGCAGAAACAGCGGGGTCGTGATCAGGATGTGCGCCGCCATGTCGACGAACGTACCGAGGAACACCTGAATGACGTTGATGTACAACAGCATCAGCCAGGGCAGCGAGGTCGCGCCGTCGAGCATGCGTTCGATAGCGTCCGGAATCTCCAGATAGGCCATCTGGAAGCGCAGCATGTTCGACACGCCGATCAGCAGCAGCACCACACCGGTCGTTTTCGCGGCCTTGCCGAGCGCATGACCGAGCTTCGCCAACGACAAGGACCGGTACACGACGATGGTCAGCACCAGCGAATAACCCACGGCAATCGCGGCCGCCTCTGTTGCAGTGGCAATACCGCGCGCAACACAGAACAGAATGATCGCGATGACCATCAGACCCGGCACCGCACCGATGAACGTGCGCAGCACCGCCATCCAGCCCGGGAAACGCTGCAGTTCGGTCGAACCGTCGGGACGGCGCGGATAGCCGAACTTGACGGCCTGCCAGTAAGCGGCGATCAGCACGAAGCCCATCACCCACAGCACCGGCAACAGACCCGAGAACAGCAGATCGCCGATCGACACTCCGCTCATCTGCTTGCCGTTCAGCACGCCGCTCACGCCTTGTGCCGCGAACGCATAGATGATCATGTTGGTCGACGTCGGCATCAGCGCGCCGGCGAGCGACGAGTGCGTGGTCACGTTGACCGCGTAGGCGGCGCTATAACCTTCGCGCTTCATCAGCGGGATCACCACGCCGCCCATCGCCGACGTATCGGCGGTCGGCGACCCCGACACGCCGCCGAACAGCGTGCAGGCGACCACGTTGGCCATCCCGAGGCCACCGCGGAAGTGGCCGACCGTGGCCTGCGCGAAGCGCAGGATGCGGTCGGCGATGCCGCCGTGAAGCATCAGCTCGCCCGAGAAGATGAAGAACGGGACCGCGAGGAACGAGAAGCCGTTCATGCCCGAGATCATCGACTGCATCGCGGTCGCGGTCGGCAGGCCTTCGAACAGATACGTCAGAACGCAGGACAGGCCCAACGCGAATGAAACCGGAACCCCGAGGAAGAGGAAAACTAGAAAACTGGCGGTAAGAAGGGCAAGTTCCATGATGGTTCTACTTTTATTCCGTGGCGGAGAGTTCGAGCGCCGGCTCTTCGCGTTTCCCGGCGAAGAGCTCGAGCAGATGCTCGAACGAGAACAAAGCGATGCACACACTCGCGAAGATGGGGATGCAGTAGCGCACCCCTTCCGGCACGCCGATGATCGGAATGCGGTCGTGCATCGTGGTTTCCGCCATCTCGAAGCAACCGATGAAAATCGCCACCGCAAAAGCGATCAGGCAAATGTGCTGAATCCCTTTCGCAATCAACTGGCCCTTCTCGGGCAAATTCTTGACGAGCGAGTCGAGTCCGATGTGACCGCCTTCGCGAACCTTGAGCGCGGCGCCGAACATCGCGATCAGGATCACCAGCAACAAAGCGATAGGCTCGACGTAATCGGGTGCGTCGCTGAACACGTAGCGCATCACCACGCTATACATCACGAGCAGACAAAGCGCGGCGAGGCTAAACGACGCCACGACCAGCAACACGCGGAAAAGAAAATCATTTGGGCGTTTCAGGAAACTCATGACCCTGTCCTTGCTTACGACCGGCTAATGCTTGAAATTCAGCCATCCCGACGAGACGCCTTCTGCACGCGCGCACGCCAGCGCGCGGCGGACACGCTCGCGAGTTTCCTCGCGGGACCTGTCACGCCGCTGCTGCGATAAACGTTGCCGATGCTGATTGCGTCCGGGACGCGAGACTTACTTGATTGCTTCGATCTCGTCGACGATCTGCTTCATCTGCGGGGTCTTTTCGTACTTTGCCCACACAGGCTGCATGACCTTCACGAAAGCCGCACGGTCGATCTGCGAAGCCGTCACAATCGTTGCGCCCCCCTTCGTGACGGCTTTCTGCGCGTCGGCTTCGCGCGCGGTCCACAGCTTCTGGTAGTACGGCACCGAGTCAGCCGCGGCCTTCTTGATGATCTGCTGCTCTTGCGGCGACAGCGTGTCCCACACCTTCTTCGAGAACACCAGCACTTCCGGGGTCATCGAATGCTGCGTTTCCGAGTAGACCTGTGCGACTTCGAAGTGCTTGGTCTCGTCGTACGACGGCAGGTTGTTTTCGGCGCCGTCGACGAGGCCCGTCTTCAGGCCCGTATAGACTTCCGAGAACGGCATCGGGGTCGGCGTGCCGCCCATTGCCTTGATTTCGTCGACCATCAGGTCGGACGGCTGCACGCGGACCTTGAGGCCCTTCATGTCAGCCGGCGACTTGATCGCCTTCTTTGCGTACATCGAGCGTGCGCCGCTCTCGTAAAACGTCAGCGCGATCATGCCCTTCGCGGTGAAGGCGTCGAGGATCTTCTGGCCTTCCGGACCGTACATGACCTTGCGGAAATGGTCGACGTCGCGGAACAGGAACGGCAGCGACGGGATCATCGATTCCGGCACGATTTCGTTGAATGCGGCACCGTTGCAACGCGCCATGTCGAGCGCGCCGATACGGACTTGGTCGATCGTGTCGTTTTCCGAACCTAGCGCGCTGTTGCCGAACACCTTCACGGAGTCTTTGCCGTCGGTCGCCTTGCTGATCTGCTCGCCCATGTACTTCACGGCCATGTTGGTCGGGAAGTTGTCGCCGTGCACATCGGCAACGCGGAACACGCGCGCTTCAGCCGACATCGTGCTGAACGCCAACGCCGCGGCCGCGACGATCATCGAAACACGGGAAGAGGCAAACTTCTTGTTCATCGTGACATTCCTTGAAAAATGGACCATCCCAGCAACAGCGGATGTGACATGGTTTTGATGCGTCTCCGGCTTCACGCTCGCCCCGCGCAGGTGCGGGCGCTTGCCGTACTGGCTGTGCGAATTCCCCGGCACAGATAGCCCAGCACTCCAGTCGACCACTCGACTACCTACTTCAATCGCGCCGGCCGGCTTCCGGCATGCATGCGGCATCGACCACGACCGCAGTGCCGTCCTGAAACCTGCCGCATTGCGCTTCCGAACAAACATAGAAAGCCATTTGTTTGGGCTCATATGTTGTACGACGACATATGAAGTCTATTGAAGGGGTTTTAACTTGTACAGACGGTATTTACCCGCATCAAGAAAAGCGCCGGCACCTATGACCGACGTGGCACGCCACCACGCCGCGCGCCGTCCGGCAGTGAATGGGGACGGAATCCGCGCGGGCTGGCGAGGTGTTGTATTTTTGCTGAAGAAATATGAGGACCGCCGTACTCCACGCGAATGTTGTACGACGAGTGACGATTGAAAGGCTACCGATGCACGCCCAATAATTGAGAACGCCGGGAGAAAAATTTCATCCCGGCGCATGCCTGTCGTAAGGCTGATTACAGTTGACCTGCGTATTCAGGCTCAGGCAGCCCGCTCACGCCAGGACGCAGCGCGAAGACGTGACCGTCGTGCTCGCTCGCGCCGCTGGCCGGGCGAATCGACGTCACGAACAGCGTATCGAGATGGCGGCCGCCGAACGCGCACATGGCAGGCTTGATGGCCGGCACCGGAATCTGCCGGTCCAGCTTGCCCTGCGGCGTGAAGCGCAGCAGCAGACCGGCGTCGTTCGCGCAGATCCAGTAGCAGCCGTCGGCGTCCACTGCCGCGCCGTCCGGGCGGCCCGAGTAGTGATGCAGATCGGCGAACACGCGACGGTTGCGCGGCTCGCCGGTCTCGACGTCGTAGTCGAACACCCAGATCAACCGGCGCAGCGGATGCGAGTCGGACAGATACATCGTCGTGCCGTCCGGCGACCAGCCGAGGCCATTCTGCGTGATCAGCGAATCGACGACGGGCGCGGACAGCACGCCTTTCCCGTCGAAGCGGTACAGCGCACCGGCCGGAATCGCCGCGGCCATGTCCATGACCATCGTGCCGGCCCAGAAGCGTCCTTGCCGGTCGCAGCGGCCATCGTTGAAACGCATGCCGCTGTGCGGGAATTCAGGTGCCGCGAGCTTGCGCAGAGACGCAGTAAGCGGCTCGCCGCTCGCTGCGTTCGACGCATCCGCGAGCGTCACCGCGAACAACCCCGTCTCGCAGCCGGCGAGCACCGTGCCGGCTCGATCGAACGAGATGCAGGCGACCTGTTCCGGCAGCAGCCATTCGGTGCGCTGGCCCGTCGCGACCGACCCACGCACGATCTTCTTCGCCGGAATGTCGACCCAGTACAGCGCCTGCTCGGCCGCGCGCCAAACGGGGCTCTCCCCCGTGGCCGCCGGCAGCGGACCCGCCGCCTCGAACCGCTCTACCTGCGGATTCGCGCTCGTCATTTGGGCTCCCGCTTCGGCTCCATCGGACCGGCAAGCACGAACGGGCCGCCCTGGTACAACTGGGTCGGATCGTCGAAGCGCGTGTCGGGGGCGCTCGGCGGGAACAGGTGCTCGAACTGCGCCGAGCTGTCCTGCGGGCGGTAGCCGAGGAACGCGGCGTTCGTGTTGTCGACCCACGAGATGCGGTTGTTCGACACGCCGTACACGATCGCGTGACCGACGCGGTTCGTGAACAGCGAGCAACGCACGAGCTCGATGAAATCGCGGTAGCTCAGATACGTGACCAGCATGCGCGCGGTCTTCGGCTGCTCGAACGACGAGCCGATCCGCAGGCACACGGTTTCGAGACCGAAGCGGTCGAAGTAGTAGCGCGACAGCGACTCGCCGAAGCACTTCGTGACGCCGTACATGCCGTCCGGGCGCAGCGGCACGTTGGTATCGAGAACCGACGTCACCGGGTGAAAACCGACCGCGTGGTTCGAGCTCGCGTAGATGACGCGCTTCACGCCATGCTTCTGCGCGGCCGAGTAAAGGTTGTAGAGGCCGCGAATGTTCGCTTCGAGCAGGTCTTCGAACGGCGCTTCGATGGAAATGCCGCCGAGATGCACCACCGCGTCTACGCCTTCGAGCAGCGCGTGCATGGCCGCTTCATCGGCGAGATCGACGACGTGCGCTTCCTCGTGCGCGGCGACTTCGCCGAGCGAAGCGATATCCGACACGCGCACGATGTCGGCCCATTGCGCGAGTGCGGGACGCAGTTGCTTGCCGAGGTTGCCTGCGGCACCGGTGAGCAGCAGACGGCGGAAGGGTTTCTTTGCTGTGGAGCGGTCAACGTTCAAATCGGTCATGTCTCTTGGCTTTTGTGATGGCGATTGAATCTACTGGATACAAAAGCGAGCGCCGGCTGGACCGGCGCTCGCGTGAGGCGTGATGGCGCAGGAAGCCCGATCAGGTCACCGGTGCCGGATTGAACAGCGTCAACGCATTGTGCAGTCCGAGCTTCTCCCCGCAGGTCTGCTTGCGGCCGCTTGCAACGTCGAGCATCAGGCGGAACAGCTCCCAGCCCACTTCCTCGATGCTGGACTGGCCGGTCGCGATCGTGCCGGCGTTGATGTCCATCAGATCATGCCAACGGCGCGCGAGGTCCGAACGCGTCGCGACCTTGATGACCGGCACTTCGGCGAGGCTGTACGGCGTGCCGCGTCCCGTCGTGAACACGTGCAGCGTGATGCCCGAGGCGACCTGCAGCGTGCCGCAGATGAAGTCGCTCGCGGGCGTCGCCGCGTAGATCAGGCCCTTCTGACGCACCTTCTCGCCCGGCGAGAGCACGCCCGAGATCGCCGAGTTGCCCGACTTGATGATCGAGCCCATCGCCTTTTCGACGATGTTCGACAGGCCGCCCTTCTTGTTGCCGGGTGTCGTGTTCGCGCTGCGGTCCGCGCCGCCGCGCTTCAGGTAAACGTCGTACCACTGCATCTCGCGGATGATCGCCGCAGCGACGTCCGCGTTGGCTGCGCGCGCGGTCAGCTGGTCGACGCCGTCGCGCACTTCGGTGACTTCCGAGAACATCACGGTCGCGCCGGCGCGCACCAGCAGATCGGTCGCGAAGCCGACGGCCGGGTTCGCGGTCAGGCCCGAGAACGCGTCGCTGCCGCCGCACTGCACGCCGATCACCAGATCCGACGCCGGGCAGGTTTCGCGGCGGCGGTTGTTCAGGCGCTTCAGGTGCCCCTCGGCCATCTTCATGATCGACGTGATCATCGACTGGAAGCCGACGTGCGATTCGTCCTGCAGCACCACGACGTCGCCGTTCCGATCCAGCGCCATGTCGCCGATATCGGCGACGTCGTCGACCACCGCGGCCGCCGCGATCGGAATCGTGCCCGGCGGCATCAGACGCTCGGGCTGCAGCTTCTCGCAGCCGAGGCTCACCATCATCACTTCGCCGCCGAAGTTCGGATTCAGCGCGAGGTTGCGCACGGTGCGGATCGGCACCATCGCGTCGGGCGCGTCGATCGCGACGCCGCAGCCGTACGTGTGGCCGAGGCTGACGACATCGTCGACGTTCGGATATTTCGGCAGCAGCTCGGCCTTGATGCGCGTGACGGCGTGTTGCACGACGTCGGCCACGCACTGCACGGTAGTCGTGATCGCGAGAATGTTGCGGGTGCCGACCGAGCCGTCCGAGTTGCGGTAGCCCTCAAACGTGTAGCCTTCGAGCGGCGGCATGTCCGGCGCCCTGGTGGTGGCGATCGGCAGGTCTTCGAGCCCCGGCGGGCTCGGCATGCGGATCACGTGCTCGTTGATCCAGCTGCCCTTCGGCAGCGGCTTCAGCGCATAGCCGATCACCACGTTGTAGCGGACGACCTCGTCGCCCTCGGCGAGATCGGCCAGCGCGACCTTATGGCCCTGCGGCACACGCTCGCGCAGCTCGAGGCCATCGGGAAACACCGCGCCCTCTCCCAGACCGCCGTCGTTGACGACGATCGCGACATTGTCATTGGGATGAACGCGTATGTAGAGCGGAGTTTGTTCCATTGATCGATCCTTGAGGCGTAATCAGCCTGCTTCGCCAGCAATCATACGTCATCCTACAACAGCAAATCTTGCTGGGATGTTCCGTATTTACCCTATGGGGTGCATTATGCCGCGAAAACCCCGTTGAGTTGTCCGATTTCTTGTTGTACGATGACGTATAAGAAATCTGGTTTCCAACGAATTTCTACCGGTACGACGTCCGTTGTACCGGTTGGATCCGACTAACAACGTAATCCGACGCATCAATACTCAACATGACGACACCGCAGGAACTCAAGCAGATCGTTTCGGAAGGCCTTCTCTCCTTTCCCGTCACCGACTTCGACGCTAAAGGCGACTTCCGCGCCGACACTTACGCCGAGCGCCTCGAATGGCTCGCTCCGTACGGCGCTTCGGCGCTGTTCGTCGCCGGCGGCACGGGCGAATTCTTCTCGCTGACACAAGACGACTACACGCAGGTCGTGCGCACCGCGGTCGAAGTCTGCAAGGGCAAGGTACCGATCCTCGCCGGCGCGGGCGGCCCGACCCGCGTGGCGATCGCCTATGCGAAGGAAGCTCAGCGCCTCGGCGCGCACGGCATCCTGTTGATGCCGCACTACCTGACCGAAGCGAGCCAGGAAGGCATTGCGGAGCACGCCGAACAGGTCTGCAAGGCCGTGCCGAACATGGGCGTGATCATCTACAACCGCGCGAACTCCAAGCTCAACGCAGACATGCTCGAGCGCCTCGCCGACCGTTGCCCGAACCTGATCGGCTTCAAGGACGGCGTCGGCGAGATCGAAAACATGGTGACGATCCGCCGCCGCCTCGGCGACCGCTTCTCCTACCTCGGCGGCCTGCCGACCGCGGAAGTCTACGCGGCGGCCTACAAGGCGCTCGGCGTGCCGGTGTACTCGTCGGCGGTGTTCAACTTCATTCCGAAGACCGCGATGGACTTCTACCGCGCGCTCGCCGCTGACGACCACGCCACGGTCGGCAAGCTGATCGACGAATTCTTCCTGCCGTACCTGAAGATCCGCAACCGCCGCGCAGGCTACGCGGTGAGCATCGTCAAGGCCGGCGCGAAGCTGGTCGGCCACGACGCGGGTCCGGTGCGCGCACCGCTGACCGATCTGACTCCGGAAGAACTGGAGCAGCTCGACGCGCTGATCAAGAAGCTCGGACCGCAGTAAGGCACCGCCGTGACGGCTTCGAGCCAGGCAGCTCGCGCCTCATCAGGGAGGGCCGCATAGACGGCCCCGTTGCGCACGCCCGGCACGGCAACGTTGCCGGGCGTTTGTGCATTTGCACGGACAGGCAGGCGGCCTGCGGACCGCCCCGCGCGAAGGCTACACCTCCCCCGACAATCCAGGAGACGACCCATGGACTTGAGCCGCCCGGCCAGTTCCACCCATGCCGCCGCTAGCGCGGCACGCACCAAGGTTCGCTACGGCATCCTGCTGCTGATCTTTGTGATCACGACGCTCAACTATGCCGACCGCGCGACGCTGTCCGTCACCGGTTCCGCGATGCGCACCGCGTTCAGCCTGGACGCGATCCGCATGGGCTACATCTTTTCCGCATTCAGCTGGGCCTACGTGTTGTCGCAACTGCCGGCCGGCTGGCTGCTCGACCGCTTTGGCCCACGCCGCGTGTACGCGGCGAGCATCTTCTCGTGGTCGCTGTTCACGCTGCTGCAAAGCTCGGTCGGCCTGCTCGGCAGCGCCGGAGCGGCGATCACCGCACTATTCGCGCTGCGCTTCGTCATGGGCGCGGCCGAGGCGCCGGCATTCCCGGCGAATGCCAAGGTCGTCGCGAGCTGGTTCCCGACCAGCGAGCGCGGCACCGCGTCAGCGATCTTCAACGCCGCGCAATACTTCGCCGCGGTCGTGTTCACGCCGCTGATGGCGTGGCTCACGCACGCGTTCGGCTGGCAGACGGTCTACCTCGTGATGGGGGTGGCCGGCCTGCTGCTCGCGCTGACGTGGCTCAAGGTGATGAAGAATCCCGCCGACCACCCGCGCGTGTCGCGCGCCGAACTCGAGTACATCGAGCAAGGCGGCGGCCTCGTCAACGGTGCGCGCAAGACGCGCCCGGACGACGTATCGAAGGCCGGCGGCTGGTCGCTGGTGCGCCAGCTACTGGGCAACCGCATGCTGCTCGGCGTGTATCTCGCGCAGTACTGCATCAACGTGCTGACCTATTTCTTCCTGACCTGGTTTCCGATCTACCTCGTGCAGGCGCGCGGCATGACGATTCTGCAGGCGGGGTTCGTGGCCTCGCTGCCGGCGATCTGCGGTTTTCTCGGCGGGGTGCTCGGCGGCGTGCTGTCGGACGGGCTGATCCGCCGCGGCTGTTCGCTGACCGTCGCGCGCAAGGTGCCGATCGTCGGCGGCATGCTGCTGTCGACCTGCATCATCGGCTGCAATTACGTGACGACCGACTGGATCGTCGTCGCGCTGATGTCGCTCGCGTTTTTCGGCAAGGGCATCGGCGCGCTCGGCTGGGCGGTGGTCGCCGATACGTCGCCGAAGGAAGCGCTCGGCCTGTCCGGCGCGATCTTCAACATGTTCGGCAACATCGCCGGCATCGTGACGCCGATCGTGATCGGTTACCTCGTCGCGCGATCGGGCTCGTTCAACGGCGCACTGATATTTGTCGGCGCGAATGCGCTGCTGACGGTGATCAGCTATCTCGTGATCGTCAAGGACATTCGGCGGGTCGAGTTGCGCGCGGCGTGAGCCAGTTATAGGCTTGGTTATCGTCTCAGTTATCGTACTTCCGGGCTGCTTGGGGCCGGCACCTCGCGCGTTTTTTGCGGACCGAGGTACTAAACGCCGGGCATCCGCCGATCGATGGCGTATTGGCGTCGAAAATGATTCGGCGCTAATATAATCAGTCGTCAGACGACGATATAATAAAAATGCAGGATTTCCAGCAATCTTCGAGACAAGGAGCGTTTTCGATGGCTACACCACTAGCATCCGCGGCACCGCCACGACGCGCTCGCAATCTTGCCGAGTTCGTCGTCAACTACGTCACCGAGCAGATCGCAGCCAACGTGCTGAAGCCGGGCGACAAACTCCCGACCGAATCGCAGCTCATGAACACGCTCAGCGTGAGCCGCACGGTGATTCGCGAGGCGATTTCGCGCCTGCAGGCAGGCAAGATCATCGAGACACGGCACGGCATCGGCAGCTTCGTGCTCGAGCCGCAGCGCGAAAAGCTCGGCATCGACATGGTGCCCGCCACTACGCTGCGCGACGTGCTGTCCATCCTGGAGCTGCGCATCAGCCTCGAAACCGAATGCGCAGGTCTTGCCGCGCAACGCGCGAAACCGGACGACCTCGCCCGCATGCGCAGCGCGCTCGACGCGATCGAGGCGACGCGTCATAACGGGCTCGACAGCGTGGAAGCCGATCTGCAGTTCCACATTTCGGTCGCGCGCGCCACGGGCAACCGCTATTTCGTCGACATCCTGTCGCAGATGGGCAGCGCGCTGATTCCGCGCAATCGGCTCGACTCGGCCGGCATCGCGCACGCCGATCCCGATGCGTACCTGTCACTCGTGAATCTGGAGCATGAGAGCATTCTCGAGGCGATCTCGCGGCGCGACGCGGAAGGCGCACGCGCGGCGATGCGGATGCATCTGTCCAACAGCCGCGAGCGGCTGCGCCGCGCGAATGAAGTGAACGAAGCGAATAGCTGATTCTCGCGAAGCGCGCGGGCGAAAAAAATGGCCGGAAATCTTCCGGCCATTTTTTATCCTGCGCGGGCCTTCGCCCTTCCCTTCGAGGCACGCCCGGGCCGGTCAGCCCGGGCGCGTATCCGTTCAGCACAGCGTCACGCCATTAACCGCGCGTGAGTTCGCCGTCGCGACGACGCCACAGTTCCAGCGGATTGCCGTCGGCGAGCGTTTCCGGCAGCAGTTCCGCCGGAAAGTCCTGGTAGCACACCGGGCGCAGAAAGCGGTCGATCGAGGTCGTGCCGACCGAGGTCGCGCGGCTGTCCGAGGTTGCCGGGAACGGGCCGCCGTGGACCATCGCGTGACACACTTCGACGCCGGTCGGGAAGCCGTTGACCAGAATCCGGCCGGCCTTGCGCTCGAGAATCGGCACCAGCTTCTTCGCGGCCGCCACGTCGGCGCTGTCCATCTGCAGCGTCGCGGTCAGCTGGCCGGCGAAGTGCTCGGCAACCTTCAGCATTTCCTGCTCGTCCTTGCAGCGGATGATCGTCGACACCGGGCCGAACACTTCGTCTTCGAGCGCCGGGTTTGCGAGGAACGTCTGCGCGTCGGTCACGAACAGCGCTGCGCACGCCTGGGTCGGTCCGGTCGCCGCCACGCCGCGCGCCACGACTTCGACGCCTTTGGTCGCGGCCAGCTTGCTTTCGCCATCTTCATACGCGGCGTGGATGCCCGAAGTCAGCATGGTTTGCGCCGGCTTGGCGGCGAGCGCTTCCGATGCCGTGGCGACGAAGCCCTTCAGCGCGTCGCTGTCGATCGCGATGGCGAGGCCCGGGTTCGTGCAGAACTGACCCGCGCCAAGCACGAGCGAGTCGACGAAACCGCGCGCGATGCTGTCGCCGCGCGCCGACAGAGCGTTCGGCAGCAGGAACACCGGGTTGATGCTGCTCATTTCCGCGTAAACCGGAATCGGCTCGGGACGCGCAGCCGCGACACGCATCAGCGAGGTGCCGCCCGCGCGCGAACCGGTGAAACCGACCGCCTTGATGGCCGGGTGCGCGACCAGCGCCTCGCCGACCGAGTTGCCCGCGCCGACGATCATCGAGAACACGCCTTCGGGCAGATCCATTTCCTGCGCGACGCGCTGAATCACGCGACCGACCAGCTCCGAGGTGCCGAGGTGTGCGCGGTGCGCCTTCACGACGACCGGGCAGCCGGCCGCAAGCGCCGCGGCGGTGTCGCCGCCCGCCACCGAGAACGCGAGCGGAAAGTTGCTCGCGCCGAACACGGCGACCGGGCCGAGCGCGATCTTCTGCATACGCAGATCCGAGCGCGGCAGCGGCTTGCGCTCCGGCAGCGGCGAGTCGAGCGTCGCGTTGAGCCACTGACCCGCGCGCACGGTCCGCGCGAACAGCTTCAGCTGGCCCGTGGTGCGGCCGCGCTCGCCTTCCAGCCGCGCCTTCGGCAGGCCCGATTCAGCCTGGGCGCGCTCGATCAGCTCGTCGCCGAGCGCGGTGATGCCGTCCGCGATTCGATCCAGAAACTCGGCGCGCACTGCGAGCGGCAGTTGACGATAGGCGTCGAACGCCTGTTGCGCGAGCGAGCACGCCTGCTCGACGTTTTCGACGGTGCCGCTGCCGAACACCGGCTCGGCAATCTCGGAACCCGTGGCAGGATTGAACGCGCGCAGCGGTTTTTCCTGGCCGCGCACCGCTTTGCGACCAATCAGCATTTCACCGGTAATAGGCATTTCTCGCTTTCCTTTAAACGTAGCTAAAGATATAGGTCATCCTACAACATAGCGGGGGCCCCATGCAACCCGAAACGCTTGTCTGACAGGGGCATAGGGGTATACTCGCCCGTTACAACCGAGCCGTGCGGTGCTAATCTACGGCTAGTCATACGACGACTTATAACCCCCAATTCGCGGTTCAGCATTGTCGCAGTTTTCCCGATCCATCGCAGTTCGAGGAGACACCGCATGCCCGCCGTCACGCCTTACGAATCCCTGCCCAACCGCTTCCGGCGCGCGGTGCGTGAAGGAAAAGTCCAGATCGGCTGCTGGGCGTCGCTCGCGAGTCCGATCGCCACCGAACTGCTGGGCACGGTCGGCTTCGACTGGATGCTGCTCGACGCCGAACACGCGCCCAACGACGTGCTCACGTTGATCCCGCAACTGATGGCGCTCAAGGACAGCGGCAGCGCGCCGGTTGTCCGACCACCGGCCAACGACAGCGTCGTGATCAAGCGTTTTCTCGACAGCGGCTTCTCGAACTTCCTCGTGCCCTTCGTCGACAGCGCCGACGACGCCGCCCGCGCGGTCGCGTCGACACGCTACCCGCCGCAGGGCATCCGCGGCGTGTCGGTCGGCCATCGCGGCAACCGCTATGGCACCGTACCCGACTATTTCTCGATGGCCAACGACAACGTCTGTGTGATCCCACAGATCGAAAGCCGCAAGGCAGTTGAGACGATCGACAGCATCCTCGCAGTGGACGGCGTCGACGCGGTCTTCATCGGCCCGTCGGACCTCGCGGCCTCGTTTGGTCACCTCGGCAATGCGAACCATCCGGACGTGCAACAGGCGATCGCGCATGTGTTCGAGCGCGCGCAGGCGGCCGGCAAGTCGAGCGGCATTCTCGCGCCGGTGCAGGCGGACGCGGAACGTTATCTGTCGATGGGCGCGCGCGTCGTCGCGGTCTGCGCGGATCTCGGGCTGCTCAAAGGCGCCGCGCAAGCGGTGCAGAAACACTTCATGCAGAAACAGGCGGGCGAGGCTTGAACGTCACCGCCACGACATCTTCGGAGCATTCCATGCAAAAAGCAGGCTTTATCGGACTGGGCATCATGGGCAAGCCCATGGCCGCCAACCTTTTGAAAAACGGCGTCTCGCTCGCCGCCTTCACGCGCAGCGGCGTGCCCGCCGAGCTTACGCAGGCAGGCGCCGTCGCATGCGAGAACCCCGCCGCGGTCGCCGAGCACGCGGACGTGATCTTCATCATGGTGCCGGATACGCCGGACGTCGAACGCGTGCTGTTCGGCGAGAACGGTCTCGCGAGCGCGCTGCGCGCGGGCCAGACCGTCGTCGACATGAGCTCGATCTCGCCGATGGCGACCCGCGACTTCGCGGCGCGCGTGCGCGAAACCGGCGCCGGTTATCTCGACGCGCCCGTGTCGGGCGGCGAAGTCGGCGCGAAGGCCGGCTCGCTGACCATCATGGTCGGCGGCGAGCAGGCCACCTTCGACAGCGTGAAGCCCCTCTTCGACATGATGGGCAAGAACATCACGCTGATCGGCGCGGTCGGCGCGGGCCAGGTGTGCAAGGTCGCCAACCAGGTGATCGTCGCGGCGACCATCGAAGCGGTTGGCGAAGCGCTGCTGCTCGCCTCGAAGGCCGGGGTCGATGCGGCGCGCGTGCGTGAGGCGCTGATGGGGGGCTTCGCATCGTCGCGCATTCTCGAAGTGCACGGCGAGCGCATGACCCGGCGCACGTTCGATCCGGGCTTCCGCATCGAACTGCACCAGAAGGACCTGAACCTCGCGCTGTCGACCGCGCGGGCGCTCGGCGTGTCGCTGCCGAACACCGCCACTTGCCAGGCGCTGTTCAACGCGTGCGTCGCGCACGGCGGCAAGGCTTGGGATCACTCGGCGATGGTGCGCGCGCTCGAAGTGCTCGCGAATCACGAGATCGGTCAGACGACCGCGTAAGCGCGCTGTTGTCGGGAGCGGTGCTTGCACCGCTACACCTTCAGGCAGTCGGCCGCCTCGGAACCCGCCACACAGAAAAATCGGCGCCCAGTTACGGGCGCCGCTTCCTTCATTGAATCGGCCCACCAGAGCCAACTGTTATTCGCATCTTTTCGCCGTCGCCACGCTGCCGCTCCTCGCGTGATGCAACGCCCGTCAAACCGACCGGGGCTCAACCCTTACGCGAATAGTCGATGCCGACGAAACTGCCGCCCTGAAAGCGTTGGCCCAGTTCATCGAGCGGATTCGGGCGCGACAGAATCTCTTCGGCGTAGTCCTCGGCATTCTGCTTCGGCTCGTAGCCGAGACGCGCCGCGCCGCTGTTGTCCCACCAGCTGCGCGTATTGGCCGACACGCCCCAGATGGTCAGGAAGCCGACGTCCTCCGCTTCGATGCAGCGATCGAGAAAATGAAACAGGTCCTTGTGGCCGAACCAGGTGCTCAGGTGGCGCGGCTCGGTCGGGCGCTCGAGGCAGCTGCCGATGCGCACGCACACGCTTTCGATGCCGTGCTTGTCCCAGTACATGCGCGCGAGCGCTTCGCCCCACACTTTCGACAGCCCGTAGAACCCATCCGGGCGCAGTTCGCAGTCGAGGCTCAGATGCTCGGTGACCGGATACATGCCGATCGCGTGGTTCGAGCTCGCGAACACGATGCGCTTCACGCCGTTGCGGCGCGCGCCTTCGTAGACTTCGACGAGGCCGCGCAGATTGTTTTCGATGATTTCAGGCAGCGGACGCTCGACGCTCGTGCCCGCGAAATGAATCAGCACGTCCACCCCGTTGAGCAGACGGTCGACGATCGCCGGATCGCGCAGATCGCCATTCATCACGTCTTCGCCGTCGACGAGCGGCGTCAGCACTTTCGAGCCGGCAGCCGAGCGCAACGGCACACCGCGCGCGACGAATTCAGCACGTACCACGGAGCCGAGCTGGCCGCCGGCGCCACTCAGGGCAATTTTCTTCATAAGGGGTTCCTTTTACTGCGCCGCGCGCGAGGTCGACAGGGGACCGGCACAGGGTTGAGCGGGCCGCGAACCGCGCTCCGGTTGTACGACAACGTACTATCGACGATGGCCCCATGGATTTCAACTCCGCATTTACCCTTAAATGGATTGCGCGAAGTCCCGCATACCATTAAAAATCAATGAGATGCGATCGAAGCTTTTGTGTGACATCGTATATCTAAAGCCGCATTTTGGAACGAACGATTGACGCAAGCGGCGACCATCCGCCGCCCGCGTCGTCACCTCAGCCCACCATGACGTTGCCGAGCGCTCAGGAGCCGATGAATTCGAGCAGGTCAGCATTCACCTTGTCAGCCTCGACCGTGCACATGCCGTGCTGGCCGCCCGGGTAGACCTTCAGCGTCGCGTTCTTGACGATCTTCGCGGTCTGCCGGCCCGCTGCGTCGATGGGCACGATCTGGTCGTCGTCGCCGTGCAGCACCAGTGTCGGCACGTCGATCTTCTTCAGGTCTTCGGTGTAGTCGACTTCGGAGAACTGCTTGATGCAGTCGTACAACCCCTTGATCGAGCCGGCCATGCCTTGCCGCCAGAACGAATCGATCACGCCCTGCGACACCTTCGCGCCCTCCCGGTTGTAGCCGTAGAACGGCACGGCCAGATCCTTGAAGAACTGCGAGCGATCGTCGACGACGCTCTTGCGAAGGCCGTCGAACACGTCGATCGGCAGACCGAGCGGATTATCCGCGGTCTTCAGCATCAAGGGCGGCACCGCGCCGATCAGCACGGCCTTCGCGACGCGCGCCGTGCCATGCCGGCCGATGTAATGCGCGACTTCGCCGCCGCCCGTCGAATGGCCGACCAGCGTCGCGTCCCGCAGGTCGAGATGTTCGATCAGCGCGGCGAGATCGTCGGCGTAGGTGTCCATCTCGTTGCCGTCCCACGGCTGTTCGGAACGGCCGTGACCGCGCCGGTCGTGCGCGATCACGCGAAAGCCCTTGCTGCCGAGAAACAGCATCTGCGCATCCCACGCGTCCGCGGTGAGAGGCCAGCCGTGAGAAAACACGACCGGGCGGCCCTTGCCCCAGTCCTTGTAGAAAATCGAGGTACCGTCTTTCGTCCTGATCGTGCTCATCTGCTGACTCCTTATCGGTGAAGTCTGCCGTCGCCGGCAGGTGGATAAAGCGAAAGCCGTTCACGAAGCATGCGCGCGATGCATGACAGAACGTCGCGCGGATACGTCAATGAATAAGGGAAACGACACAAGCATAAAAGTAAAATAAATCGCTTGATTCCCATGCGGACCGAGGAAGTCGGTTCCGATGGATCGATTGTCGGTTGACGACGGTGACGGCCGGCGACCGAAGCTGGGCAAGTCAGAGAGCCGCGCGACGAAGCGCATTGCTGCAGCGCGGTCGATTGACGCAGCTCGCGCTGCAACGCGCGCACGGCAACGCCACAGCCGATAAAAGAAACGTGAGACTCATCAACGGCTTATGCCGTCAATAAGCTCGTTTCGAATAAAACAAGGCGGTTTTTTGACGCACAACGCATCGCAACACATTTTGTTTCGATCCCCTACTCTTGCGCCATCCGTCCAGCGCAGTGCGTATCGACACCGGTCGACGCGCGTAATTCCACTCGAGCGGCCATCGCGCACAACACGATCATGACCTCCGCAATATCGGCATTCGATCTCGCCCGCATTCAGTTCGCATTCACCGTTTCTTTTCACATCGTTTTCCCCGCGCTTAGCATCGGTCTCGCGAGTTTCATCGCCGTACTCGAATGGCGCTGGCTGCAAACCGGCAAGGCGTACTACAAAGATCTTTGTCTGTTCTGGTCAAAGATCTTCGCAGTGGCCTTCGGCATGGGCGTCGTCTCCGGCGTCGTGATGGCGTATCAGTTCGGCACCAACTGGTCGGGCTTTTCGAGTTTCGCCGGGCCCATCACCGGCCCGTTGCTGATGTACGAGGTGATGACCGCGTTCTTTCTCGAAGCGGGCTTCCTCGGCATCATGCTGTTCGGCTGGCAGCGCGTGAGTCCGCGCGCGCACTTCGGCGCGACGCTGATGGTCGCGATCGGCACGCTGATCTCGACCTTCTGGATTCTCGCGTCCAATAGCTGGATGCAGACGCCGCGGGGTTTCGAAGTCGTCGACGGCCATGTCGTGCCGCTCGACTGGTTCAAGATCATCTTCAATCCTTCCTTCCCGTACCGGCTCGCGCACATGGCGCTCGCGGCGTTCATCGTCGCGGGGCTGGTGGTCGCGGCGGTCGGCGCCTGGCATCTGCTGCGCGGCCGGCGCGATCCCGCCGTCAAGAAGATGTTCTCGATGGCGCTGTGGCTGCTGTTGATCCTCACGCCGATTCAGGCATTCGTCGGCGATCAGCACGGCCTGAATACGCGCGAGTATCAGCCGGCGAAGATCGCGGCCATCGAAGGTCTTTGGGATACCGAAAAGGGCGGCACCGCGCTGAACCTGTTCGGCATTCCCGACATGAAGGCGGAGACCACACGCTATGCGGTGTCGGTGCCTCACCTCGGCAGCCTGATCCTCACGCATAGCTGGGACGGAGAAATCCGCGGCCTGAAGGAATTTCCGCCGCAGGACCGGCCGGATTCGACCGTCGTGTTCTGGAGCTTCCGCATCATGGCCGGCCTCGGCGTGCTGATGATCGCGATGTCGATCGCGGCCTGGGTACTACGGCGCCGCGGGCATCTGTTCGAAGCGAAGTGGTTCCAGCGGCTGTGCGTCGCGATGGGGCCGAGCGGCTTCGTCACGCTGCTGGCCGGCTGGGTCACGACGGAAGCGGGCCGCCAGCCGTGGGTCGTCTACGGCGTGATGCGCACGTCGCAGGCGGTATCGCCGCTGACCACGCAGCAGGTCGGCCTGTCGCTGATGACGTTCGTGGTCGTCTACTTCCTCGTGTTCGGCACCGGCATCTACTACATGCTCAAGCTGATGCGCTCGGGTCCCGCCCTGCCTGGCGGCAAGTCGCACGACAGGCCCCATGGTCTGCCGCAGCCGACGCCCGCGCAGAGCGCGCGCCGGCCGCTGTCCGCCGCCGATCAGATGATCGACGCCGTCTAACCCACGACTCAAGAGAAAGAACATGGACGTAACCGTCGTATGGGCCGCAATCATCGCGCTGGGCCTTTTCATGTACGTGGTGCTCGATGGCTTCGATCTTGGCATCGGCATCGTCTTTCCGTTCTTCCCCGACGAAAAGGAACGCGACCTGATGATGAACACGGTCGCGCCGGTGTGGGACGGCAACGAAACCTGGCTCGTGCTCGGCGGCGCCGCGCTGTTCGCGGTGTTCCCGGTCGTCTACTCGACCGTGCTGTCGGCGCTCTATCTGCCGCTCGTGTTCATGCTCGTATGCCTGATCTTTCGCGGCGTGTCGTTCGAAATTCGCGCGAAGGCACGTCGCACGAAGCATCTGTGGGACCTCGCGTTCATCGGCGGCTCGGCAGGCGCGGCGTTCTTCCAGGGCATCGCGCTCGGCGCGTTCCTGCAAGGCATTCCGGTCGCCGAGGGCGCGTATGCCGGCGCTGCGTTCGGCTGGCTCACGCCGTTCAGCCTGCTGACGGGCCTCGGGCTCGTCGCCACTTATGCGCTGCTCGGCTGCTGCTGGCTGATCGCGAAGACCGAGGGCGATCTGCAGCGGCGCCTGCATCGCGTCGTCTGGCCGCTGACCCTGGTGCTGCTCGGCTTCATCGTGGCGGTCAGTCTGTGGACGCCGCTGATGGACGCGGGCATCGCGCAACGCTGGTTCCACGATGGGATCTTCTACCGTCTGCTGCCGGTACCGTTCCTCGTTGCGATCTGCGCATTCTTCATGCATCGCGCGGTGCACGCGCGCCATCACAACACCCCATTCGTGCTCGCGCTGGCGCTCGTGCTGCTCGGCTATCTCGGGCTGCTCGTGAGCCTGTGGCCGTATGCGATCCCGTCGACCATCACGCTATGGGATGCCGCCGCGCCGCGCACGAGCCAGACCTTCACGCTGGCCGGCGCAGCGGTGATCCTGCCGATCATCGTCGCGTACACGACGATGGGTTACTGGGTCTTTCGAGGCAAGGTGCGTCATGACGACCAACATCACTACCACTGAAAGCCAAGGCGCTCCCGCAGCGGCCGCCGGATCGCCCGGCCGCAAACTGCCGGGCTGGCTCTGGTTCATCGCGCTATGGTGCTTCGGCGTGGCCGCGGCGATGTCGCTCGGTTTCGCGTTCAAGCTTCTGATGAACGCCACGTTGTTTGCGGTCACATAGCGACGTGCGAACCTGCATCGATCCGCCGGTCATGACGTGCCGGATCGTGCGCGCAAGCGCTTAAAAAACGGGCCGCGCGGCTCGTCTACGTAGCAAGCCGGAACCTATGCGCGGGAGACCTGCCTTAACATCACGAAGCGCATCGAACGAGGCCGGCGGCCCACAACGGACAGGCTCGACTCGCGGAGACATCATGAAGTTTCTTGTAGCCGACGACCATGAACTGATCCGGCAAGGCGTCAAAGGCATGCTGCGCGGCTTCGACCCCGATGCCCAGTTCGACGAAGCCGATAGTTGGGAAACCCTTGCGACCGCCGCGCGGCCCGACGCGAATCACGATCTGGCGATCGTCGATCTGCATATGCCGGGTATGAGCGGCGCGACATCGCTCGAAACACTGCTGAAGGCGAATCCGGCGCTCCCGGTCGTGGTGCTGTCCGCGGAGGAATCGCCCGACGAGATGCGCGCAGTGCTCGCGGCCGGCGCGCTCGGCTTCGTACCGAAGCGCCAGCCCGCCAGCGTGATGTTGAAGGCGATCGAGCTGGTGCTGTCCGGCGGCGCTTACGTGCCGATGGAGGCGTTGAGTCTGCTCGGCTCGCGCGAGGCCCAGGCGACAGGACGCGCGGCAGCCGATGCGAGCGGTTCAACTGCTGTGCCACCTCCGGGCGCCACCGTGCAAGCGGCCTGCGCGCCGGGCGAGAGCACAGCCGCGCAGACCACACCGGTCACGCAGTTGCCGTCGCTGCAGCCGCATCAGCAACATCTGCTCGAGAACCTCTCGCCGCGGCAGCAGGACATCATGCGGCTCGTGCATCGCGGCTGGACCAACAAGATGATCGCGCGCGACCTCGGCGTGGCCGAAGGCACGGTCAAAGTGCATTTGTCGGTGATCTTTCGGGCGCTCGGCGTGCATAACCGGTCGACGGCGATCGCGGTAATCAACGGATGGCTGGAGGGTGGGAAGACGTTGTAGCCGGTTGCGCCGCAGAGCCCGCTTCAGTTGGCTGAAAGCCGGCCGCGGCGGGCGAATGCACGGGGTCAGCCTCTGCCGCCCCCTCCCCCGATACCGCCACGCCCGCCGCTCGCCCCTTGTCGAGTTCCGCCTGCTGCCACAGCATTTCCAGCGTGCGCCGCAAGCGCGCCGGCGTCACCGGCTTGTGCAGCACCGGAATCCCCTGCAACGCGAGCGCCTCCAGTTCCGGCGATGCCATATCGCCGGTGATCAGCAGCGTCACCACATGGCCATGTCCTGCGCGCCCGAGCGCGCCGCGCATCGCGCTGAGCGCCTCCGCGCCGGTGCGGTGATGCGCGAGCTGGTAATCACATAGCACCGCGTCGGGCACGAAACCGTCCGCGAGCGCGGCGAGCGCCTCGGCTTCGTCGCGCGCGCCGCGCACGCTGCAGCCCCAACGCGCGAGCAGACTCGTGAGGCCTTCGAGTATCGACGGCTCGTCGTCGATGCACAGCACTCGGCGCCCCTGCGCGGCTGCGCCACCCGCGACCGAGTCGTTCAGACTCGCGACGATGCTGCCCGCATCGCCCGCCTGCACCGCAAAGCGGAACACGGAGCCGCGCCCCGGCGCGGAGCGCAACTGCAACTCGCTGCCGAGCAGGCCGACGAGCCGCTTGACGGTCGGCAGCCCGAGCCCATGCCCCTGACGCGCGTCGCGCTGCGGATTCTCCACCTGATAGAACTCCTCGAAAATACGTTCGTGCTCTTCCGGCGCAATGCCGATGCCCGAATCGCGCACCTCGATAAAGCCGCCGTTCGGCCGCCCCGCGCGTCGGAAGCCGAGCCAGATCGCGCCTCGCTCGGTATAACGCACCGCGTTCGACAGCAGATTGCTCAGCACGCGTTCGAGCAGCACGGGATCGTCGTAGACGATCATCGAAGTCGGCGCGATGCGCAGCGCGAGCCCCTTTGCCGCCGCCTGCGGACGATACTGGCTGCCGACCCGCTCGAACAGTTCGGCGAGCCGGAAGTGCAACCGGATCACCTGGGTCACGCCGCTCTCCAGCCGCGCAAGATCGAGCACCTGGTTGAAGAGCTGATTGAGCGCCTCGACGTTGTAGATGATGTGCCCGGCGGTCTTCGCCTGCTGCGCGGGCGTCGCGGCCGGATCGTTCAGCGACGCCGCGAGCAGGCCGATTGCATGGAGCGGTTGACGCAGATCGTGGCTGGCCGCTGCGAAAAAGCGCGTCTTCGCGAGGCTTGCCTCTTCGGCGACGCGCTTTTGCGCCGCCAGCGACTCCGCCAGGTACTGCTGATCGATACGCGCCTGCACGACCTGGCGAAACAGCTTGCGATAACTCATCGCGTAGACGTTGATCGCGCAGAAGAAGAACGCGAGCACGATCGCAAGGATCGTGCGATCGAACGTGTGCGAGCCGAAATGCAGCACGATCGATGGCAGCAGCAGGAACGGAATCGACGTCGAAAAATTGAGAAGATCGAAACCATTCGACATGAACACGCCGGCCGCGAGCGTCACCAGCATCACGGTATGCAGTAGCGGCAGATCGGTTTGCGGACTTTGGAACGCGAACCATACCGCAAAGCCCGGTCCGCTATACAGGAGCACGCCGCGCAGCGCATGCAGATAAATCCAGTCGCGCGGCGAGACCAGGTGCGGAAAGCGGCGATTGCAGATCCACAGCGCGAGCCCCGCGCAATTGGCGAGGGCATAAAAAACGAAGCACGCGATAAATAGCGACGGGTACGGCACATGCGGCCAGTAGATCGCCACGAGCACCGCGATCGAAAACCAGTGCGAAAAGAACGCGATCGGGTCCTGCGCATAGAGCACCCGCACGAGGTCTTCGTCGATGGCACGCTGGATCGGGTCGGCCCGCATGGGGCGGTCTCCTCGGGGGCATGCAACTTCGTCGAGACGAAGCGCTGACCAGGCGCCGGCGCCCCGGCGAAGCCGCAGGACGAGCCGGGCGACAAACGGGCACCCGCGCGGCTTCTCCTGCAGCGAATGCCCACTCTTCAGACGAATGGCCGGTCTTCTTCCGTCAGAAGGTTTACCCGGCAGTTTACCCATCAGCTAACACTTAATCCATATAGGCGAAGGCCTTGCCGCGAACCATACTGCATTCACATTTCGGCGCGGCATTTCAGGCAGCCTTTCCCCCGCTTCGCGGCTCACGCGCCGCGGCCCGCCGCGCCACACGCCAACCGTGACGGAGGTTTCCATGGGCGCAGTCCCGAGCTACGAGTTCGCCCGCCAACTCGACGACGCGGTCCTGCCTGATTTGTGGCGCAGGCGCACCCGGCTGTCCGCGGACGAAATGGTCTCGATGGTCGAACTGGTCAAGCGCGCGTTGCGGACCTATCACCCGCTCGAATTGCAGGCGCTCGGCGAAGACAAGGAAGAACTGGTCGCGCAGTTCATCTACGCGAAGGTGCTGCGCCTCGCGCCCGGTCATACCGAAACGAACGCCTGCGCCGACAGCGCGCCGTCCAACAGTTACGCAGTGTGCGCGTATTTCCGCCGTTATCTGATCGACTGCCTGCGCAGCGCGTGCCATCAGCGCAACGTATCGATGGAAACCGAGGGCGTCGCGCAGGAGATCGATCTGCACGCGCACGCGCTCGAAGACCCGGTGCAAAGCGTGCTGCTGCAATACGGCCTCGACGAAGAGCGCGTGCGGTGTGCGGCGCGCGAGTTCATCGAAGGGCTCGACGAACCCGAGCGAATCGTGCTGGCCGGCAGCCTCGGCTGGTGCTCGGAAGGCAAAGGCGGGCTCTCGGCGGTCGCGGCTCAGCATCGCGTGCCCTCCTATCACTATCGCGCCGTCAAACTCGGCGTCACGATGAAAAAGACGGCCGGCGCAGAGGAATTTTCCAACACGAAGATCGGCCGCTGGCTCAGCGACGTGCTCGGCATCGCGATCGACCTCGACAATCGCGCGGCGATTCTGGTGGCGCTGAATCTGCTCGCGGCGGAATCGAGCGACAGTGAATTCAATGAAGTGGCCGCGTAATAGTTCGGACAACCAACCGGCCAGCTACGCCTAAGAGGCGCGCCATCCACGGCGCGCTTGTTTGCGCCCGCTTTGCTTGCACCGATATTGCGCCTACGATAAAAAATCCGCCGCTGCATGCCGTCTTTGTTCCGAAGTCGAGCCTCTACTCCCCGCATCCGATTCCAGACGAGGTGGTCCTGATGAACCGCTTATCGAGCGCGCCGACGGCGCTGCAAAGGCACTACGAGGTGGTGGTGATAGGGTCCGGCTACGGCGGCGCAATCGCCGCGAGCCGCATGGCGCGCGCGGGCCGTCGCGTGTGCGTGCTCGAGCGTGGGCGCGAATTCATGGCCGGCGAGTTTCCGCGCACGCCCGTGCAGGGCGCTGAGCAGATTCAGTACAACACGGCCGAGGCGCAAATCGGTTCGCCGCTCGCGCTGCTCGAAGTCCACGTCAACCAGGACGTCAACGCGGTGGTGGGCTGCGGGCTCGGCGGCACCTCGCTGATCAACGCAAACGTCGCGCTCGAGGCCGATCCACGCCTATGGGACGACCCGCGCTGGCCAGCCGCGCTGCGTGCCGACAAGGCCGGACGCGACGACGGCTACGCGCTTGCGTGGAAAATGCTGTCACCGGCGCCCGTGCCCGACGATTTCCCGCCGCTGCCGAAGCTGCAGGCGCTCGAAAAATCGGCGCGGGCGCTCGGCATGGCGGAGCGCTTCAGCCGTCCGCCGATCACCGTCACATTCAAGGACGGCCCGAACGCGGCGGGCGTCGAGCAGCAGCGCTGTGTCGGTTGCGGCGACTGCAACTCCGGTTGCAACTACGACGCGAAGAACTCGACGCACATGAACTATTTGCCCGACGCGGTCGCGCACGGCGCGCAGATTTTCACCGGCACGGCCGTGCATTCGGTGCTGCGCGACGCCGACACACAGCAATGGAAGGTCAACTTCCAACTCGTGAAACTCGGCCGCGAAAGCTACGACGCGCCTGATCTGTTCGTGCTGGCCGACATCGTCATCGTCGCGGCCGGCACGATCGGTTCGAGCGCGCTGCTGCTGCGCTCGCGCGACGCGGGCTTGAGCACGTCGGAGATGCTCGGCCGGCATTTCACCGGCAACGGCGACGTGCTCGCGTTCGCGTACAACACGAAGGACACGATCAACGGCGTCGGCTGGGGCGCGCACAAGAAAGGGCAGATTCCGCCGGTCGGTCCCACCATCACCGGGCTGATCGACAATCGCGCCGACGAGAAAAGCGTCGGGAATGGCTATGTGATCGAGGAAGGTTCGCTGGCCGGGCCGGTCGGCGAGGCGCTCGTCGGCATGCTCGGCGCGGTCGCGCCGCTCGAAGGCGTGGATGCGGCCGGGCCGCCGTCGCTGCTCGACAGGATGGCCTACGAGGGCCGCGCAATCGAAAGCCTGATTCGCGGCCCCTATCACGGCGCGCTCAATCACACGCAAAGCTACCTCGTGATGGCGCACGACGACGAAGACGGCCGCATCACGGTCGGTGACAAAGGCCGCGCACGCATCGAATGGAAGAACGCGGGACGTCAGCCGATCTTCCAGACCATCGAGGACGTGCTCATCAAGGCGACCAAGCCGCTCGGCGGCAAATATCTGCGCAATCCGATTTCGACGAAAATCGCCGGCCGGCGCACCGTGACCGTGCATCCGCTCGGTGGCTGCGGGATGGGCGAGGACGCCGAGCGCGGCGTGGTGGATCATCAGGGCCGCGTGTTCAGCGGCAAGGCCGGCGCCGCGGTGCACGACGGCCTCTATGTGATGGACGGCGCGGTGATGCCGATGTCGCTCGGCGTGAACCCGCTGCTGACCATCTCGGCGCTCGCCGAACGCAGTTGCGCGTTGCTCGCCAAAGCGCACGGCTGGACGATCGATTACACATCGCGGGGCACTGCCGCCGCGCCGCCCGCGCAGAAGATCGGCCTGCGCTTCACGGAGACGATGGTCGGCACCTACACGCCCAACGGGGCGGGCGAAGCGGCGAAGAGCCCGATCGAATTCACGCTGACGGTCGAGTCCGACGATCTCGCCGATATGCTCGGCAACCCGAATCATCTCGCGCGAACCGCCGGCACGCTGACCTGCCCCGCCCTCTCCGCGCAGCCGCTGACGATCAGCGACGGCACGTTCAACCTGTTTGTCGTCAACGAGTCCGACGTCGACGAGCGCAACATGAACTACCGCATGACGCTCGATGCGGTCGAAGGCAAAACCTGGTACCTGACCGGCAAGAAGATCATTACGCGGACCTCGCCGATCAACCTGTGGGAGCAGACCAATACGCTGTACACGGAGATTCGCGCGTCGGCGCAGGACGATGCGCCGGTCGCCGGCACGGCAACACTGATCGTCACGCCGGAAAACTTCCTGAAGGAGCAGCGCACGCTCGAAGTCACGAATGCACCCGATCTGAAGACGCGCCTCGAATGGACGCTGAAGTTCGGCAAGTTCTTCGCGGGCGTGCTGTACGCCGAATACGGCGGCGTGGCCGCGCCGCTGCAGTTTTACGATCCGCACACGCCGCCGCGAGCGAAACGCATGTTGCGCGCGCCGGCGCCGCAAGTCACGTACTTCGACACGCCCGACCGCACGCGGCTCAAGCTCACGCGCTACTTCGATCCGGGCGCCGGCAAAGCCTCGAAGCCGATTCTGCTGATCCACGGATCGGGCGTATCGAGCCGCATCTTCTCGACCGATCTGACGCCGACCAACCTCGTCGAATATCTTTACGCCTGCGGCTACGACGTGTGGCTCGTCGATTTGCGCGTGAGCATAGAACTGCCTACCGTGCTGGTGCCGACCAACGTCGACAAGGTCGCGCGCGAGGACATTCCCGCCGCGGTCGCGAAGATTCGCGAGCTGACCGGTGTGCCGCAGATCCAGGTGCTCGGCCACTGCCTGGGCGGCCTCGCGCTCACCATGTCGCTGCTGCATGGACTCGACGGCGTGCGCTCGGCGGTGATTTCACAGGTGTCCGCGCATCCGGTACCGGGCACGTTGCAACGCATCAAGGCCGGCTTGCATATTCCCGACCTGATGCAGCATCTGCGCGTGCGCGACCTCACAGCCTATACGCAGGAAGACTCGTGGCCCGCCAACCTGCTCGACGAGGCGCTGCGCCTCTATCCGCTCGATCACGCGGAAGGCTGCGGCAATCCGATCTGTGATCGCGCGACGTTCCTCTATGGCCTGCTCTACGAGCACGACAAGCTGAACCAGACGTTGCATTCGAACCTGCAGGAACTGTTCGGCATTCACGACATGTCTGTCTTCCAGCACCTTGCGACGATGGTGCGCGCGGGCAAGGTCGTCGATGCGCGCGGTGATGACGTGTATCTGACTGGCGCGAACGGCACGAAAGGACTCGAGGGCATGCGTCTGCCGATCGGATTCATTCACGGCGAAAAGAACGAAACCTATCTGCCGGTCAGCACTGCGCTCACTTACGCCTTGCTGCGTGAGCACTTCCCCGAGCAGCCGTACGAGCGGCATCTGATCCCCGGCTATGGGCATATCGACTGCATCTTCGGCAAGAACGCGGCGCTCGATGTCTATCCGCTGATCGTCGACTATCTGAACGCGCATTGACGGCGGGGCGTTGCCGACGCTTCACGCGTTATCCGCGCGTGACGGGTTCTCGTCGCGCCGTCATTCGGGTATGGTTGCGGTGGCGCACTCACCCCTTACCACTCCGGCACCCATACCGATGAAAAGATTCTTTCTGGCCTTGCTCACCGCCGGGCTGCTCGCCAACGGCGTCGCCGCCACGCAGGTAGAGGCAGCCGAACTTCGCGTGATGACTTCGGGAGGCTTCACCGCCGCGTATAAACAGCTTGGGCCGCAGTTCGCTGCCTCGACCGGCAACACGCTCGACACGATCCTCGGGCCGTCGATGGGTCGATCGCCGGAAGCGATTCCGAACCGGCTTGCGCGCGGCGAATCCGCGGACGTCGTGATCATGGTCGGCTATGCGCTCGACGATCTCATCAAGCAGGGCAAGGTCATGCCCGGTTCGCGCGTGGAGCTCGCCGATTCGCGCATCGGCATGGTGGTGCGCGAGGGCGCGCCTAAGCCCGACATCAGCACCGTCGAGGGCCTGAAGGACGTGCTGTTGCATGCGAAGTCGATTGCTTACTCGGACAGCGCGAGCGGCGTCTATATTCAGCGCGAGTTGTTCAAGCGGCTCGGCATCGAAGATCAGGCCGGCCCGAAAGCGAAGATGGTGCCGAAGATTCCGGTCGCCTCGGTCGTGGCGAGCGGCGAGTATGAGATCGGCTTCCAGCAGGTCAGCGAGTTGCTGCCGGTGAAGGGGGTGACGTTCGTCGGCAGGATTCCGGAGTCGGTGCAATCGGTCACGCGCTTCGCCGCAGGGATTCCGGTCAACGCGCCGCATCCGCGGGAAGCAAAGGCGCTGCTCGAATATCTGGTGTCACCGGGCGCGCAGGAGGTGGTTCGGGCGACTGGGCTCGATTCCGTGTCGGCACAATGAAGCAGCTCGTTTCTGTTACGGCCGCTGTCGTTCGCGTTGACCAGTTGCGCGCGCTGCCGGAGCTCTTGTGTCCGGAAGGAGCTGCGGAGCAGTTTTCCGAGTTTTCGACCGTTGCCCGTTTCCATTCTTTGTCTGTTCGAGGATGCGCTCGCTTGCGCCGGGCGGCACAAAGCCGCCCCAGGCCCCATTACTCGCTTAGAAGGCGCTTTAGCTCGTCAAGGAATGATTGAGCCGTATAGTCACGCGATGTAATGGAAAGCTCACGCTCGAAGTTCGATTCAAATGCGCTCGCCAGATCCAGCCGGTGCTGAGCCTGAAATCTCTCTATTTCCGCGATTGCTTCGAGCCGCATACCTTCGTCTATTTCGGAACGGTAAGCACGCACGACATCGGCATATGTCTCACCATGCAGATCGTAGTCCTGGTTCAAATACCCATCGAAAAGCAATCGCAAATTGGGATATTCGATTTCTCCCATCATTATGGCTCCAGATAGGCGGTCAAGATGAAATACGGCATGCCATTATAGGGCTTGTGTTTAAGGGTAACTCGCACCCGGTTCATGGGAACCAGCTTGCCGGTCGCACGAATAACGCCGTATCCCACGTTTCGGCCAACATGGCCATTGAGAACGAGCGGGTAGTTCGGCAATGATTGAGACCATGTTCTGATTTGTATGGCGTTAGCCTGCATGAGGTCGGAAATAGCCCATTCGGCAGATCGCAGATCAGAGAATGATGAGATTACTTTCCTGTCGGTCTCGCTGGCCAATCGCTCCCGCAATTGTGCTTCAGTCCGTCCGACGTGTTTCTCTATTGTATGCCCACCAATCCGGCTTCCGGCCTTCGCTTCGTGATCTATCAGGTTGATCCGGCCCATGGTGATACCGGCCACGCGTGCAGCCTTGATCGAGCCGGCGAAACCGAACGGCACGACCATATCGAGCGACAGGCCGATCTTGTCGGCCATATCGGAGCTGACATTGATCGCCTCGGCCAGCTTCGTCGTACCCTGCTGGGTGAGGGTGGCCGTATCGCGCCCTGTCCAGACCTGACGCAGACCCGCCGCTGCCGAGTCAGAACCATGTGCGCCGAACACAATACACCCGGCCTTGCTCGCCATCGTTGGTTCCGGCATCACACACAGCGCCCCGGCTCCGACCATTTCCAGCAGGCCGCCGACGAGTCGCAACCCGCCCCATAGCCGGTTCGAAAGCATTTCCGTCTGGCTGATCGACTCACGGGTGAGCACCGCGGCGAGCTGCGGCGCACTGAGCACAACGCGCACGCCGTCCAAATCCTGTTGATACGACATTCCGTATTCCTCTGTAGCTGTTGGGGGATAGCCAACCTAGCAGGCGACTATAGGGACAGGGAATGGGCGATGGATGATTCTGCAGTCCCAATGTCAACGAACGCCAATATTGGTTCACGTAGGAATTGCACAACGTGGTATGGATGGACAGACTGGATAACGCCGGTTTCGACCAGCAGATCAATGCTTTGGTGCAGTCAGAACAATGTGCAGATAGCTAGTGTTCCGAGAGATGTGCAGAAAGTCTGAAGGCATGAAGAGTGCTCAAGGATAGGGTGGCCGTGGTGTAAGTTGATGAATGTCCAGTTCGTCAACCTGCCCTCGGGAGGGCTTACGCCATGGCCACGACCAAGCGTAGTACGAACCGGCCGCCAGCGGGAGCGCTGGTTGCCGGCGACCGGGACCTGATGAAGGCGCTCATGAAGGATGCGCTGCAGGAAGTGCTCGAAGCGGAGATGACCGAGCTATTGGGTGCGTCGCCCAACGAGCGGACCGAGACCCGCAGCGGCTATTGGGCGGGCTACTACGGCCGGGGGCTTGTGACGCGCATCGGAGCGTCCGCCCCTGCACGGATACGGCTTCCCGCCGACGATGGCCTTGCGATATGGTTTGCCAAACCCGGCGACGTACTGCCCGATGGCACTATCGCGACGCCTGTTGCCACACCCCTCGCCGATGCGCAGCCCTTCGAGTACACGCCGGACACCCTCGGGGGCGATACAGTGGACATCGCCGCTCGTGGGGTTCGCATGACAGGCAACGATCCGGGCGGATACCGCATCAACCCGAATGGCCTTGACGTAGATTACTTCGATTCGAACGGCGACCTTTGCGCCCAACACCACGAGAGTCACGGGGAAGCACATGGCCATAATTTTGACGCCGGAATGAGGGATGACGCTCATCTTCCAATGTCATCGATCAACTGCAGATAGAACGTATTGCGAGGGGGCACACAATGAGCACCGAAAACAAAACGTGGGGCTGGGAACTGGCGAGAAACAGTGACCTGCTCGTTAAGATTTTTGGAGGTTACCCATCCTTTCACGACTCGGCTGTGACGACCTTCTCTCTGCAGAGAAAACGCCGTTCATTCGAAGGCGTGGACTCGAAACCGCTACCGGCTGGCCGCGTGCGCTACTTACTTGATCTCCAGCTCGAGGTGCTGCACAACCGCTACGCGGCTCCCCGCGCTGATGGAGGTCCGGATTATCTGGTCGTGTTAGATCTCCTGGATATTCGAGTTTCGGAAATCGACGTAAATGCCATGCTCGAGGAGGCCTCGGTTATGGAGATTTCTTTATCCGACTTGCCCGATGATTTGATCCGATTCGACCTTGAACCCGATATCGGACTCGATATCCGCTTAACTTGTAAGGAGATCGTTGTTAGTGCAGTTCGCCCCTACATCCGAAGCGATTTTTAAGCCCCACGACCGTATTGCTCGCATCAAGGAACGAGGGGCACCCGCCGGCGAAGAAGGCGACGGTTTGACACTGCCGGGAGACGCGCAGCCGTTCGAGCGGGGCGACGATGCAGGATCACGCGCGACGATGGCCGCTCCTGCCTCCAGACCAGCAAAGGAGCCTACGACCTGGATGCCCCCAACCTCCCGCCGATTAATGTCCCGTCCGGCCTATACGAAACGCCGACCGTTGCGAGTCGGCTTCTTGTCGGCGCCATTTGCACTTATATTTTTGGCGGGTCATTTGATGGGTAGCTCCGCCAACCGCCCTGAAAATCATTGTCAAATCTGGATGATTGGCGGGCGCCGCCTCAGCCAGAGTCAGAACAGCTTCCCCGGATTCAAAATACCGTGCGGATCGAGCGCACGCTTGATCGCGATCATCGCAGCAAGCTCGGCCGGCGAGCGCGAAATCGGCAGAAACTCGCGCTTGAGCGAACCGATGCCATGCTCCGCCGACACCGACCCGCGCAACGGCCTCAGCATCTCGTAGACGAACGCATAGACCGCATGATGATCGACACCCGGAACCGAACGGCCATCAACGGTCAAATGCAGATTCGAATCGCCGATATGCCCGAAGAAATACGCTTCGTTGCCGGGCCAGCGCTGATCGAGTGCCGCGCGGCAACGATCGACGAATGCGCCGATCTCGCCGATCGGCAGACTCACGTCGAAGTTGATCGGATCGAGCTTGAGCGGAAACTCCGCTGTGCACTCGCGAATCGCCCACAGTGCGCGCGCATCGCCGACCGACTGCGCGATCACCGCGTCGCGCAGCGCGCCCGCTTCGAGCGCATCGGTCAACACTCGCGCGAAGCGTTCTCCAGCGTCATCCGCATCGAAGCCCGCGTGCTCGATCAACGCATAGAGCGGATGAGCGGCCTCGAATGGCGAGCGCGTGCCCGTCAGCTTCACGCCGAAGTCGTAGAAGTCCGGCCACATGATCTCGAACGCACCGATGTCGTTGCCGAAACGCGTCGCGAGGCGGCGTAGCAGGCTCACCGCGGCATCGTAATGGTCGAGCGCAACGAGCGCCGTGTGGCGCGTCGCACGTCGCGGATGCAGCCGCAACACCGCACGCGTGATCACGCCGAGCGTGCCTTCCGAACCGATGAACCAGTGCTTCAGGTCATAGCCGGTATTGTTCTTGACCATCTTGCCGAGCGAACTGAGCACATCGCCATTGGCAAGCACCACTTCGAGCCCAAGCACCTGATCGCGCGCGGTGCCGGACTGAATCACGCGATTACCGCCCGCGTTGGTGGCGAGATTGCCGCCGATCTGACACGAGCCGCGCGCGCCGAGATCGAGCGCAAGTTCGAAGCCCGCAGCTTCGGCGGCTTCCTGTGCGGTCTGCAAGGTGGTGCCGGCGCGCACGGTCAGCGTGGCCGACGCGGCGTCGAGTTCTTCGACGCCGGCCAGTCGTTCAAGCGACAACGCGATATCGGTGGCACGCGCGATCGCGCCGCCCGCGAGTCCGGTCATGCCGCCTTGCGGCACCACCGGCTGACGCGCGGCGTGGCAGATCGCGAGCGCGCGCGATACTTCCCCGGTCGTGCACGGCAACAGCAGCGCCGCCGGACGCGTCGGCTCGTGACGCGTCCAGTCGGTCATCGCGTGTTCGCTGATCTGTTCACCGACGCGCACCGCGTCGGCGCCGAGCGCGGCGCGCAAGGCGTCGAGGGTCGTCGCGAGCGGCGCGGTCGTTGTCGTTCCAGATTCGGTGATGCCGTGCTCTGTCATGCGGGGGTTCCTGACGGTGCCGTAGCGGCGAGTTTCTTGCGATAGCCCATCGAATCGTTGATGCGGCCGAGAATATAATCGCCCGCGGCGACCGGCCGATATTTGCTGTGCGCATCGCTCGCGCCAAGCTCGCGCGGATCGACGAGCGCGCCATAGGTTGGATCGTAGAACGTCGCGATCGAATAGCGCTCGCGCCCCGACGCATTGATCACACGATGCAGCGTCGAGCGGAAGCGGTCATTGGTCCAGCGCGCGAGCAGATCGCCCACATTGACGACGAAGCTCCCTTCGACAGGCGGCGCATCGATCCACGTATCGTTGGCGATCTCGCGCACCTGCAGGCCGCCGACCTGATCCTGCCACAGCAGCGTGATGCAGCCGTAGTCGGTATGCGGCGCGACGCCGAACTGATCTTCATCCGATTGCGGCGGCTGCGGCGGGTAATAGACCATCTGCGTGCGTTGCATGCGCTTGGTATAGCGCGACGCGAAGAAATCCGCGTCGATGCCGAGGCTCACGGCGACAGCGCGCAGCAGATCGGCACCGCACGCCCCGACCGCCTCGTAATAGTCATACAGCACCGGCCTAAGCTCGGGCATGAAGTCCGGCCAGTTGTTCGGCCCGCGCAGTGCTTGCCCGGCCAGCACGTCGGGATCGTCTTCCGGCAGTTCGAGGCCGATGCTGAAGAATTCCTTGTAATCGGGGCGCTTCGCCTGGTACATCGTCGCGTCGCCGAGCGCATTGAAGCCGCGATGCCGATGATTGACCGCCGCGCGTCGCTTGGTCTCGGCCGGAAACGCGAAGAACGTGCGCGCGGCCTGCGCGGCGGCATCGATCGTCGCTTGCGCTACGCCGTGATTGACGATGTAAAAAAAGCCGCTCGTCGTACACGCTTCATGAATCTCCCTCGCGACGCGTCGCAGGGCGTGGGGGTCGCCCGCGCGTACGCCGGAGAAATCGATGATCGGAATGCGGGTCACGGGCATCGCGCTGCTCCTTCAAGCATCGGCATTGCAGTTGTATATACCGCCAAAAGCATCGCCGCAAGTTGCTTTGCACACCTTGAATTCAGGGCTTTTTTCTCCCCGCGCGAGCATTTATTTTCCGCCGGAAGCGCGGTATATACTGCCCTGCACGGACCGCGACGCGCAGCCGGCACGGCGGGTTCCGCACAGAGACTTCAACACCCGGCAACCAATCCACATTCGCCCCGGAGAACCCCATGCGTATCCTTGCAGGCTGGAAGTGCCGTCTGGTCATGCTGGCGCTGTGCGCGGCAAGCGTTGCCGCCCAGGCTGAAGACCAGCTCGCCAAAGTGAAGAAAGCCGGCGAACTGGTGGTCGGCACCGAAATGCAGTTCGCGCCGTTCGATTTCCTCGAGAACGGTCAGCAGGCCGGCTTCAACAAGGACCTGTTCGCGGAGGTCGGCAAGGAAATCGGCGTCAAGGTGCGCTTCATCGATCTGCCGTGGCCAAGCGTGCTGCCCGGTCTCGAAGCGGGCAAGTTCGACATGGTGGGCGGCCCGCTGACGGTCACGAAGGCGCGCATGGAGCGATACACGTACACGCTGCCCATCGCCGATGCGACCGACGCGCTGCTCAAGCGCGCGAACGATGCGTCGATCAAACAATCGGCGGATATCGCGGGCAAAGCGGTCGGCGCGGGCAAGGGCAGCGCGCAGCTCGATCAGTTGAAGAGCTACGCGGCCACGCTGCCGAAGCAGCCTGAAATCCGCGAGTACGTCGACAACAATCAGGCTTACGCGGACCTCGCTGCGGGCCGCATCACCGCGGTCGCGAACTCGATGACCAACATCGCGTATGTCGCGAAGCAACGCCCCGAGATGTTCGCGGTCGTGCAGCCGCCGTTCGGGGCGAAGGTGTACTTCGCGTATGCATTGCGTAAGGACGCCGACAGCAAGCCGCTCGCCGATGCGTTCGATGCCGCGCTCGTGAAGATGCAGAAGGACGGCCGCCTCGCCACGTTGCAGAAGAAGTGGTTCGGCGTCGCGATGGAGATGCCGGCCACGCAGCCTACGCCGAACTACTGAGCGTCCTTGATGCAGGCGTCACACGCTGCGCGTTAGTTTCGCCATCGCGCAGCGCGCGTCGCCCTCCCCGCTCCAGGGGCCACGATCCATGTTCAACACGACCGTCTTCGTTCAGGGCCTGCCGCTGTTGCTGCATGCGGCGCTCGCCACCGTCGGCATTTCGCTGACGGGGCTCGTGATCGGCTTTTTCGTCGGCATCGGCGTATGCACCGCGCGGCTGTCGCGGCATCGCGCCGCGCGTCTCGCAGGCGGCGCCTACGTGTTTTTCTTTCGCGGCGTGCCGATGCTCGTGCAGTTGCTGCTCGTGTACTACCTGCTGCCGTTCGCGGGCATCAACGTGTCGCCGATCGTCGCCGCGATCAGCACGGTGTCGTTGTGCTCGGCCGCGTATATCGCCGAGATTCTGCGCGGCGGTTTTCTCAGCATTCCGCCCGGACATCTCGAAGCCGCGCGCATGCTCGGTCTATCGTCGTTCGATACGCTGCGGCGCATTCTGGTGCCGCAGGCTTTCCGTTTGACGCTGCCGTCGCTCGTCAATGAAATGGTGCTGCTGATCAAGGCTTCCTCGCTGATCTCGGTGGTCGGCGTCGCCGAGCTGACGCGCACCGCGCAGAACATCGCCGCGAGCACTTACCGGCCGCTCGAAGCGTATGTCGCGGCCGGGCTCATCTACTTCGCGATCTGCGGTTCGCTCGCGCTCCTCGCGCATGCGGCCGAGCACCGTTTGCAGCACGCCTGACCGATCTCCAGCACACGCCCACTCCGCCATGCAAAGGTTCGACCCGACCGTCATCACGCACAACCTGCAGCCGATCGCCGCCGGTCTCGCGACGACGCTCGGCACGTGGGCCGGGGGCGTCGCGATCGGTCTCGTGATCGGCTTCCTGATCGCGGTGCTGCAACTGTTCTGCGGACGCTGGCTGCGCGCCGTGCTGCGCGTCTATATCGAACTGCTGCGCGGCACGCCGTTTCTCGTGCAACTGTTTCTGCTGTACTACGGCGGCCCGTCGATCGGCCTGACGCTCGAACCGCTAACAGCGGGCATCGTCGGCCTCGGCCTTTATGGCAGCGCGTATTTCGCCGAAGCGTTCCGCTCCGGCTTCCAGTCGGTGCCGAAAGGCCATCTCGAAGCGGCGTCGTGTCTCGGACTCACGCGCTGGCAGGCGATTTTGCGCATCCAGGCGCCGCAAATGCTGGTACTGATCGTGCCCGCGCTGACCAATCTGATCATCGTGCTGAGCAAGGAAACGGCCGTACTGTCGATCGTCACCGTGCCCGAGCTGACGTTCGTGCTGACCGGCATCGGCTCGGCCACCTTCGCTTTCGTCGAAACCCTGCTGGTGCTGTGCGTGTGCTACCTCGCGCTGGTCGAACTGACCTCGCGTGCGGGCATGTGGGCCGAAGCCCGCCTCGCGCGCTTCATGTCATGATTGCCGGAACACCTATGAACGTTATCGCCGACATGTCCTCCTCCGCGCCATCTTCCGCGCCATCTTCCGCGCCGTCCGCCAGCGCCACGGCGAGCGCGCCGAACGCCGCGCCGCTGATCGAAGTGCGCGATCTGCGCAAACGCTTCGGCGATGTCGAGGTGCTGCGCGGCGTCGATCTCGAGATCGCGCGCTCGGAAGTCGTCTGTGTGATCGGGCCGTCGGGCTCGGGCAAGAGCACGCTGCTGCGCTGCCTCGCCGCGCTCGAAACCTACGATCACGGCGACGTGCGCATCGAAGGCGAACTGCTCGGCTATACCGAGCGCAACGGCAAACGCGTGAGCGCGTCGCATGGCGAGATCAACCGCGTGCGTCGCAATGTCGGCATGGTGTTCCAGCAGTTCAACCTGTGGCCGCACATGACCGCGCTCGGCAACGTGATGGAAGCGTTGCTGCGCGTGCGGCGCCTGTCTCACGACGATGCGCGCCGCCGCGCGAACGCGATGCTGGAGACGGTCGGCCTCGCGCACAAGGGCGACGCGTATCCGGCCAGGCTGTCGGGTGGTCAACAGCAGCGCGTGGCGATTGCGCGCGCGCTCGCGATGGAGCCGCACATCATGCTGTTCGACGAGCCGACTTCGGCGCTCGATCCGGAGCTCGTCGGCGAAGTGCTGCAGGTGATGAAGCAACTCGCGCGCGACGGCATGACGATGGCCGTCGTCACGCATGAAATGGGCTTTGCCGCGCAGGTCGCCGACAAGGTCGTCTTCATCGATCAAGGCCGCATCGCCGTGCAGGGCAAACCGCGCGACGTGTTTCACGATGCCGCGCAGCCGCGTCTGCGTCAGTTTCTGCAAAACTATTTCGACCGCAATGCGTTCTGGACGCGCGGCCCCGCTGACACCCAGCCTCTATGAGCACCATCGTTCGCAACAGGCGTCAAGGCAAGCGCTCCGCCCGCGCGGCCAAAACCGCACGCGGCTCCGAGGACCCGCCCGCCGCGCGCTACGAGCAGGTCAAGCAGCACATCCGCCAGATCATCGAATCGGGCGCGCGGCAGCCGGGCGATCGTCTGCCGTCGGAACTCAACCTCGTCGCAACGCTCGGCGTATCGCGCATGACCGTCAATCGCGCACTGCGCGAACTCGCGGACGCGGGGCTCGTCACGCGTGTATCGGGCGTCGGCACCTTCGTCGCCCCGAACAAGCCGCAATCGACACTGCTGATGATCGCCTATATCGGCGATGAAATCCGCTCACGCGGCCACGCATATCGCTGCGACATGGTGCTGTTGCAGCGCGAGACCGCATCGGTCACGGTGTCGAACGCATTGGGGCTCGCGCCGGGCGCTTCGGTGTTTCATGTCATCTGCGTGCATCGCGAGAACGGCCTGCCGGTGCAGCTCGAAGATCGCTATGTGAATCCGGCCGTCGCGCCCGACTTTCTGCAGCACGATTTCTCGGCGCTCAAGCCGTCGGAGTATCTGCTGACGGTCGTGCCGATGCACGATCTCGAACACGTCGTCGACGCGGCGCTGCCGACGCCCGCCGAAGCCGGGTTGCTGGAAATTCACGCCGAGGAGCCGTGCCTCACGCTAACGCGCCGCACATGGACGAGCGGCGTCGCGGTGACGTTCGCGCGCTTCGTGCATCCGGGTTCGCGCTATCGGCTCGGTTGCCGCTTTTCGCCGAATACGTCGCAGCGGCAGGGATAAGGCGCGATTCTTCTCGCCGACCCACGTGCGCCGCCACGACAGCAGACACGGCTCGCCGATATCCATCATCAGATGACGCCGCACATAGGCCTCGGGCGCCGGGCCCAATCTTACCTACCAGATAAATGGCACGAAACGATAACGCACGCGCGCCATATAGTCCGTGTAGCCGTGGAGCTGCTCGGCAAGCAACCGCTCCTCGCGCACCGCGCGCCATCCCATGCCGTACGCCATCACGGGCAGCGCCACGAACCCCCACCACGAGCCGAGCTGCAGCGGCGTGCCGACGAAGAACAGCAGCGCGGACGCGTACATCGGATGACGAACATAGGCGTAGGGACCAGTGTCGGCGACCGTGTGGCCGCGGCTCGCCTGGATTTTGACGACCGGCGCAGCATAACTGTTCGCGCGAAATACGAAGCGGCAAATAACGATGCACACGAACACGCACAACGCGCCCAGAATCATGAGCCACAACGGCATCGGCGCGGACCAGCGAAAGCGCATCGCGTCGAAGCCCATCAGGATCAGCCAGCCGCACCATACCGTCCAGATGGCGGCCATGAACGGACGATCCCAGCGACTCTGCTGCGCTTGCACCAACGGCGCGAGCCGCTCCGCGAGCAACGCGGGATCGTGACGCGCGAGCCATAAGCCGAGCCACAGGCTCAACACCGCCAGCTCGATCAGATACCACCACGCGGCCGGCCACGCGAGCGTGCCGGCCGCGCCGAACAGCAGCACGCCCATCGCCACGAGCCACGCCAGCGATTGCAGGATCAGACGGGTGACCACGGCGGTTGCCTCCCTGGGTCTCGTTAAGCGGTCTCGCCGCGCGCGCGCACGCGCTCGAACACGTCGGCGATATCGATGTCCTCCAGGTTCACACCGAAGCGTTCGCGCAAACAATCGGCGAGTTCGGCGGCGTTCGCGAGGCGCCGTTCGTCGACGATCCGCCCTTCTGCGTCACGCGCGTTGAACTGATCGTTGAACAGCGTCAGGCGCAACTCGGGCTGCACGCGGCACACAATCAGGTTGCGCAGGAAGATCGAATCCGGCGAGGTCGACGTGTACCAGTTCGAGGTTTCATAGTCGATCCACTCGACTGCGTGCAGACCAACGTGATAAACGCGCGCCCAGCTTTGGTCCGGCGCGAGCACTTCGAGATAGGCGGTGTCGTGCCCGGCGTCGGCGAGGCGGAACGTGCCGAGCGGAACCGGCTGCGCGAGGCCGGCGGTCAGACGCAGCGGCGCGGTCAGCGTCACGGCGCCGAAGCCGACGTCGGCGATCCACGCGTCGCCGTCGATATCGATGCGCAGCACCATATGCGTGCGCGGAGCAATCGTGCCGGGCTCGCGGCCCCACACGACGCGCGCGAGCAGCGGCGTCACCTCGAAGCCGAGTTGCATCAGCACGTTAGCAAACAGCGTGTTTTGCTCGAAGCAATAGCCGCCGCGCTTCGCGCTCACGAGCTTGCGTTCGACGCTCTCGAGATCGAGCCTGACCGCTCCGCCCGTGAGCGGGCTCAGGTTCTCGAACGGGATCGCGGCGGGATGCAGCCGGTGAATCGCCCGCAACACGTCGAGCGAAGCGGCGCGCGGGCCTTGATAGCCGATGCGGGCGAAGTAGCTTTCCAGATTGATGGTGTGGGACATCGGCGGAATTCCGGTTGAGTTGCGGGTTCGTTTTCGGGTTACGCGTGTGCTTCGACACGTCGCCCTTTCGCACGTTCGGTCCGACCAGATCGATACGCTTGCGCAGGATCACGCCGTCTGCTGCGTTGGCATCCCAGCACACCGCGCGAATCCGCGCCACGCAGCTGCGAATTGCTCACACCGGTCGGAACCACACTAACAAGGATTGGATGAAGGTCGCTCCACTCGCTGGACCGCGCGCCCATGCGCGTCCTTTTTGGGATTCCTCGCGCGCCTGAACGCCGCGAGCTGACTTTCTCTTCTATCGCAGCGACAGATCCTGCACCATCTGCTGCGCCAGATAATCACAGGTCGGCCGATCCGATTTCGCGCTGCGCGCGACCACGATTTCGAGCGGCGCGATCTTCGGCAGGCCTTGCGCTTCACCGAGAATCGCGAGCCGCGGCGGCACGCTGCACCGCGTCAGCGCAATCACCGACAAACCGGCATCCACGGTCGCGACAAGACCCATCAGGCTCGCGCTGCTGAACGCCGCGCGATAGCGGATGCGCGCGCCATCCAGCGCAGCCAGCGTGTGCTGACGCGCGACGCAGCCCGGCTCGTACAAACCCACCGGCACCGGCGAGGCCTTCAACACCGGCGTATCGATCGACGCCCCCACCCACACCATCGGCTCGCTGCGCACGAATTCGCCGCGCAGTTTGCGGTCGCGCGTGACGAACGCGAGGTCGATCTTGTTGTCGGCGAGCATCGGCGCGAGCGCCGTGCTTTGCGCACAGACGATTTCGATCTCGACGCGCGGGTACAGCGTCGCGAAACGCCGCAACACCGGCGACAGCAGCGACGACACGTAGTCGTCCGGCGCGCCAAGCACCACCCGGCCGGTCACCTCGGGCCGCACGATCGCCGACCACGCCTCCTCCTGCAACGCGAGCGCGCGCCGCGCGTATTCGAGCAGCGTATTGCCGGGACGCGTCAGCGCCAAATTGCGCGTGTTGCGCGCGAACAGCGTCGTGCCGAGCATCGTTTCGAGCCGCTTGATCTGCATGCTGACCGCCGCCTGCGAGCGATGCACGCTCGCCGCCGCCTTCGTGAAGCTGCCCGCGTCCACCACCGCGACGAAGCTGCGCAATAGATCGACGTCGAATTCAGGGTTCACGATTCATCAACCGGGCTTATGGAATTACTCAATTTAATTCGTTTGTGATGAGCCCGCAAGCGGCGCAATACTCGCAGGCATCGTCTTACGGAGTCCTTGCGCATGGCCCTCACCTCTCGTCAACAAGGTGCGATCACGCTGGCGGGCGGCGGCCTGCTGATGGGCACGATCGGCGTTTTCGTCGAGGAAGCGCGGCTCGATGCACTGACGCTCGTGTTCTTCCGCTGCCTGTTCGGCTTTCTGTCGCTCGCCGCGTATTGCGCGTGGAAGGGCTTTTTCACGCGTACGCAGTTCACGCGCCGCACCGTCGTGCTCGCGCTGATCTCCGGCGTGCTGATGGTCACGCAATGGGTCGGCTTTTTCGACGCGATTCATCGCACCAGCATCGCGGTCGCGACCGTCGTATTTCATGTGCAGCCGTTCTGGGTCGTGCTGATCGGCGCGGCGCTGTTCAACGAGCGGCTCGGCGCGGACCGGCTCGGCTGGATCGCGGCCGCGTTCGTCGGGCTCGTGCTCGCGTCGGGCGTGATCGCCGCCGGAAATCCGCAAGGCCACATCAGTTATGTGATCGGCCTGAGCGAAGCGCTGTTGGGCTCACTGCTGTATGCGAGCGTCACGCTGATCGCGAAGAGTCTCGGCGAATTGCGCCCGCATCTGCTCACGCTCACGCAGTGCGCGGTCGGCATGGTCTGTCTGCCGCTGATTGCGCCGCTGATCGCGCCTTTGACGCTCACGCATATCGGACCGATGCAGTGGTTCTGGCTCGCCGGCATGGGCGTGCTGCACACGGGGTTGTCGTATGTGCTGATTTACGGCGCGCTGCCCAAGCTCACCACGCCGGTCATCGCGGTGCTGCTGTTCGTTTATCCGCTGACCGCGATCGTCGTGGATGCGCTCGTGTACGGCCGCGCGCTGTCGCTGTCGCAACTTGCGGGCATGGCGCTGATCGTCGCCGCGAGTCTGGGCGTCAATCTCGGCTGGCCGTTGCTCACGCTGCTGAATCCGAACGGGCGGGCGCGCAGTCACGCGAAGTAAGGCGCGCCTCGCCACTCTCTCACTGCGGCAGAACCTCGCCACGCGTCTCCGGCGCGAACGGAATCACGAACAGGCCGGCCACGAACACCAGCGCTGTCAACGCGATCGGGACGCCGAGCGTCTGCATATGCAGCACCGCCGCGCCGAGCAGGAAGTTGACGCCCGCGCCGACGAAGCGCCCAAACGACGTGCAGAACGCAAACGCGGTCGCCCGCACGCGGGTTTCGAACTGCTCGGGCAGCCACAGGCTGAACAGCGCGAAGTTGCCGCCGAAAAAGCCCAGCACGAACAGCCACGCGATAAACGGCGCGAGGCCGTTCGGCAGATAGAAGGCCCAGCCGAAGCTCGCCGCGATCGATACCGCCATCCCGGCGAAGTACACCGCGAGCGTCATCTTGCGGCCGATGCGCTCGGCCAGCGGCGGCAACGCGAGGCAACCGATGATCGTGCCGATCGACAGCAGGCCGGTCGCAAGCGACGCCGTGCGAATCGAATCGCCCTTCGACATGCCGGCGCGCGTCGCGAGCTGGATCACCGCGGACGGCTCATACACGGCACCCGCCCACAGCCCGATGATCGCGATCGTCAGCAGAATGCACGCGACCCAGGTGCGGCGCCGGTAAGCCGGTCCAAGGATCTCGCGCAGCGGCTGCACGCGCACCGTCTTCGCCTCGGCCTTCTGCCACTTCTCCGGCTCCTTCACGCGCAGCAGAATCAGAATCGCGACGACGACCGGCACCGCGCCGGTCAGGAACATCGCCCGCCAGCCGAAATGCACGCCGACCGTGTAATTGAGCGCAGCCGCGAGAAAGAAGCCCGCGTAGTAGCCGGTCTGCAGATACCCGGCGCCCATCTTGCGGCGATCCTCGGGCCATGCCTCGGCCACGTAGGTGCCCGCAAGCGCCCACTCCCCGCCGATGCCGACTCCCGCGATGAAACGATAGATCGCGAGCTGCCAGACGTTGCTCGCGGTTGCGGACAGCCCGGTGAAAATCGCAAACGTGAAGATCGTCGCGGCGAGCACCTTGGTGCGCCCGAAGCGATCGGCGAGCGGCCCCCAGATGAACGACAGGCCCCAACCGACCAGAAACAGCGCGAACAGGATCGAACCCGCGAGGCCGACGTTCGACGGCGTCGCCGCGAAGCCCGAGCGCGGCAGCAGCTCGGTCAACGCTGGTGTGAGCACCAGCGCGTAAATGAACGAGTCCATGCCGTCGAGCGTCCAGCCGGCCCACGCGCCCCAAAACCCTGCGATCTGCGAACGCTTGAGCGGTGTGCGCTGACGCGCGGCCGCCCGTCGGTCGGTCAATGTATTCATCCTGCTCCTCCAGCCTACGATGGTTGAACGTAACGACGAATGAGGGGCGCGCTCGAAGGCGATCGACGACATTGATTGATCGGCGATGTCCTCATACAACTCACTCAGAGGACGGCGCGGGGCATTGGCCGGGGCATGCTTGAAAACGCTTCCGGGTTTGCCCCCGCTGAAATGCGCGTCTTTTTATATATAATATTTGATACCATGACTGACGCAACTGAAGGTTTTCCCCTGGACGCCCCGATGCCCGGTACGTTTCTTCCGGCCGCCGCGCCGCGCGCGAGCACCTCTCGCGTGATCGCGGAGGCGCTGCGCGCGGCAATCGTCGACGGTACGCTCGCGCCTGGCGCGCCGCTGCGGCAGGACGCGATCGCCCGGCATTTCTCTGTCAGCGCGATTCCGGTGCGCGAGGCGCTGCGCCAACTCGAGAGTGAGGGCTGGGCACGCGCGGCGGTCCATAAAGGCGCGACCGTCGCGCCGCTGTCCGCCGACGAAGCGCGCGAGATCTACGAGATCCGCTCCGCGCTCGAAAGCCTCGCGCTCGGACTCGCCATTCCGAATCACACCGCCGCGACGCTGCGCGAAGCCACGGACCTGTGCCGCGCCGCCGAGCGCGAAGAGGACCCATCGCTGTACGTAGCGCGTAATGCCGCGTTCCATATGAGTCTTTACGCGCCCGCCGGCCGGCCGCAGCTCGAGGACATGATCGGGCAGCTGCACCGGCGCGGCGAACGCTATCTGCGCCTGAAGTTCGGCTTGCCGTCGTACAAGGGCGAGTCCGACGCTGAGCACGCGGCGCTGCTCGATGCCGTCGAGCGCCGCGATATCGCGGCCGCGCAGTCGCTCGTCGTCGCGCATCTGCTCGGCACCGGCGAGCTGCTGCATCGTTTCCTGACCGAGCGCGCGCGCGAGGAAGCCGCGCTTGCGCATCAACCGAAGCCGCGCGGCCGACGTCCGCGCGTCACCACCGGGAGCTGACCGAGCCGATGAACCATCCCGCCGAAGCCGCCGCATCGCCGTCCGCCGCCCGCTCGTGGACGACCCGTCGCGACGAAAAGCACCGCCGCCTCGCGGCCATCGCGCCGTGGCTCGAAGACGGCGTGCTGCCCGCGCACCGCATCGTCGATGCGCTCGAAACGCTGATCCAGCCCGGCGAACGCGTCGCGCTCGAAGGCGACAACCAGAAGCAGGCCGACTTCCTGTCGCGCTCGCTCGCCAAGGTCGATCCGCAAAAGCTGCACGACGTGCATCTGCTGATTTCGAGCATCAGTCGTCCTGAACATCTGACGTTGTTCGAGCGTGGCATCGCGCACAAGGTCGACTTCTCGTTCGCGGGGCCGCAGAGTCTGCGCGTCGCGCAACTGCTCGAAGACGGCCAGCTCGAAATCGGGGCGATCTATACGTATGTCGAGCTGTACGCGCGCATGTTCGTCGATCTCACGCCGCACGTCGCCCTGCTGTGCGCGGAACAGGCCGACCGTCACGGCAACCTGTACACCGGTCCGAACACCGAGGACACACCGACCATCGCCGAAGCCGCCGCGTTCCGTCACGGCATCGTGATCGTGCAGGTCAACGAGATCGTCGACGAACTGCCGCGCGTCGACATTCCGGGCTCGTGGGTGGACGTGGTCGTGCAGGCGGACCGGCCGTTCGCGGTCGAGCCGCTGTTCACGCGCGATCCGCGTCATATCGGCGACTTGCAGGTGCTGACCGCGATGATGGTGATTCGCGGCATCTACGAGCCGTATGGCGTCACGTCGCTCAATCACGGCATCGGCTTCGATACCGCGGCGATCGAACTGCTGCTGCCTACGTATGGCGAGTCGCTCGGTCTCAAGGGCAAGATCTGCCGCAACTGGACGCTCAATCCGCATCCGACCATGATTCCCGCGATCGAATCGGGCTGGGTCGAGAGCATCCACTGTTTCGGCAGCGAGGTCGGCATGGAGGCGTATATCGAGGCGCGCCCCGACGTGTTCTTCACCGGCAACGACGGCAGCCTGCGCTCGAATCGCGTGCTGTGCCAGCTGGCCGGGCAATACGGCGTCGATCTGTTCATCGGCTCGACGCTGCAGATCGACGCGGACGCGAACTCGTCGACGGTCACGCGCGGGCGGCTCGCGGGTTTTGGCGGCGCGCCGAACATGGGCCACGATCCGCGCGGCCGGCGCCATTCGAGCGAGGCGTGGCTCAAGCTGCTCAAGGGCGATGGGGCGGTGTCGCGTGGTCGCAAGCTCGTCGTGCAGTTGGCCGAGACATACAAGAAAGGCGGCGAGCCGACCTTCGTCGATGAACTCGACGCGATCGCGGTCGGCGCCAAAAACAACATGCCGATCGCGCCGGTGATGATCTACGGCGATGACGTGAGCCATGTGGTCACCGAGGAAGGCATCGCGCATCTGCACAAAGCGGAGGGCATCGACGAGCGGCGCGCGGCGCTCGCGGCGGTAGCGGGTGTCACGCCGATCGGTCTGCGCGCGAAGCCGGAGAAGACCGCCGAATTGCGCCGGCGCGGCATCGTCGCGTATCCGGAAGATCTCGGCATCCGGCGCGGCGAAGCGAAGCGCTCGCTGCTCGCGGCGCGCAGCATCGACGATCTGGTCACGTGGTCGGGCGGGCTGTACGCGCCGCCCGCGCGCTTCCGGAGCTGGTGACGATGGCGTCCGCTGCGGCTCTTCCCGAACGGTCGGACGCGCCGGTTGCATCAGTCTTGCGCGATGCGTGCGAGACATTGCTCGCCGCGCCATTGTCGGCCGCGCCAATGGCGGCCCCACCGTTTTCCGACGCGCAACTCGCGCGCCACGCGATCACCGCGCTGATCGACGAAGCCGAGCTCACGCCGAAGCCCGCGCTCGTCGACCGGCGCGGCAGCGGCGCGCATCGCGACCTCGATCTCGCGATCATGCGACGCTCCGCGCACGCGCTCGAACCAACTTTCGCGGCGCTCGCGCGCACGGCGCGCCGCCGTGTCGAGCCATCGGCGCTGCTGCGCGCCGAGCTTGCGCAGATCGGCCGCGCGGGCGAACAGGACATGATGCGCGCGACGGGCGGCAGCAATGCGCACCGCGGCGCGATCTGGATCATCGGCTTGCTCGTTGCCGGCGTGGCGCTCGAAACGTCGTCGGGTCCGGCCAACCATCCGGATGCCTCGCGCGTCTGCACGCTGGCCGCGCAGATCGCCTGCTTCCCGGACCGCTTCGCCGCTGCTTCCGACAGCCACGGCGAACGCGCGCGGCAACGCTATCAGGTCGGCGGTGCGCGGCGCGAAGCCCAGGACGGGTTTCCGCACGCGCTCGACGTCGGCCTGCCCGCCTTGCACGCGGCGCGCGCACGCAAGCTCGACGAAAACGCCACGCGCATCGACGCGCTGCTCGCGATCATGAGCACGCTCGACGATACCTGCCTGCTGCATCGCGCGGGCCTCGCCGGCTTGCATGCTGGCCAACTCGGCGCGCAGCGCGTGCTCGACGCGGGCGGCAGTTCGACACCCGCGGGCCGCGTCGCGCTCGACGCGCTCGAACGCGAACTGCTGTCGCTGAACGCATCGCCTGGCGGCTCGGCCGATCTGCTAGCCGCCACTCTTTTTCTCGACATGCTGGCGTATCGCGACGCCAGCCGGAGCTGAGCCTCATGGAACATCTGACCTTCGACTATCCGGCGCAACGCGCCGTCACGACCCGCGCGCACGTCGGCGTGGTCGGATCGGGCGATCTGGAAGTGCTGCTCTCGCCCGCCACGGCCGCCGCGAGCGGCTCGGCGCTCGCCGCGCACGTGGTCGTGCGCACCAGCGTCGACGGCTATAGCCACATCTGGAAAAGCGTGCTCGACCGCTTCTTCACGCGCTACGACGGCGCCGCGCACATCGAGATCAACGACTTCGGCGCTACGCCCGGCGTGGTGGCGTTGCGGCTCGCCGAAGCGGTCGAAGCGGCCGAGGAAGGAGACGAGGCATGAGCACGACCGCCAGCGTTCATCGCGCGCCGCTCTTGCGCGAGAGCTTCATCGAACTGCCCGCGCGCGGGCGCGCCCGCTCGCTCCTCGATGCGGGCAGTTTCCGCGAACTGCTCGGACCGTTCGATCGCATCGAGTCGCCGTGGCTGCCCATGCAGGGCATCGTCTGCCAGGCCGATGATGGCTGCGTGATCGCGCGCGGCACGATCGGCGGCGAGCCGGCCGTGGTTGCCGCGATCGAATCGGCGTTCCAGGGCGGCAGCATCGGCGAAGTATCGGGCAGCAAGATCGCCGCGGCGCTCGAAATGGCGCTGCGCGACTGTGAGCGCGGCAAGCTCGTGCGCCCCGTCGTATTGTTCGAAACCGGCGGTGTGCGCCTGCAGGAAGCGAACCTCGGGCTCGCGGTCATCGCCGAGATTCAGGCGGCGATCGTCGCGCTGCGCCGGCATGTGCCGGTGGTCGGCGTGATCGCGGGCATGGTCGGCTGCTTCGGCGGCATGTCGCTCGCGGCCGCGTTGTGCTCGTATCTGGTCGTGACGAAACAGGGGCGGCTCGGCATGAACGGACCCGAAGTGATCGAGCAGGAAGCCGGTATCGACGAACTCGATGCGAGCGATCGGCGCCGGGTCTGGCAACTGATCGGCGGCGAGCAGCGCGTCGCGAGCGCGCTCGCCGACACGCTCGTCGACGACGATGCCGATGCGGTGCGCGCCGCCGTGCACGCCGCGTTCGCACAGGGTGTGCCGGCCGCGCATCGCAGCGAGCAGGTCGGTACGTTCCTGCAGCGGCTCGCGCGCATCGACCCGGCGAACGTCACGCCCGAGACCGTGCGCGATGTGTACAACCCGCCGGGCCGCGATGCATCGAACAGGGGGCAGGCATGAACGACACGACACTCACACGCGGTGCGCGGTGGTTCAACGCACTCGCAGGTGAACCCTCGAGCGCGGCGCCGGTCTGGAGCGGTGATGCGCCGCTCGGCGGCGAGACCGCGCGCTTCATCACGGTCGTGCCCGATCCCGCGAACCGTTTTCCACGCGCGACCACCAACGTGGTCGGGCTCGAACAGGGCTGGCAGCTCGCGCGCGCGGTGCGCGACGTGATCGACGCGGATGCGAGCGTGGACGCCCGCGCACGCCGCCCGATCGTCGCGATCGTCGACGTGAAGAGCCAGGCGTACGGCTATCGCGAGGAAATGCTGGGCATTCACCTCGCCTGCGCGGCTGCCGTCGATGCCTATGCGAGCGCGCGCGGCGCGGGTCATCCGGTGATCGCGCTGATCGTCGGTCCGGCGATGTCGGGCGCGTTTCTCGCGCACGGCTATCAGGCGAATCGCATCGTCGCGCTCGACGCGCCCGGCACGATGGTTCACGCGATGGGCAAGGAAGCGGCCGCGCGCGTCACGCGCCGCACGGTCGAAGCGCTCGACGAACTCGGCGAGACGATCGTGCCGATGTCGTATTCGATGGCGTCGTTCGCGAAGCTGGGGCTGCTCGATCAGTTGATCGAAGGCATCGACGCCGATGCGCCAAGCGCGCCACAGATCGAGCGCGTGCGCGCGGTGCTGGCCGAGCAGATTCGCAGTGCGCGCGCGGGGGATCGTACGCTCGCGCGGCGGCTGGAATCGGCGGCGGCGCGGCAGAATCGCGCGGCGTCGATCGAGGTGCGGCGGCGTCTTGCCGAACAATGGGATGCCGTGTGATGCGAGTCTGCGCGGCCGCCCCCTTCCCTGCCGAGCGCGCCACGTCGTGCGACGCGCGGTGGCGGCCGCATGATCTGCTGCGCTTGCGACGACTGGACGCGCTCGCCGATGAACCGGCGTGGGTTCGCGACAGATTCGAACGCGCGCCGTACGCTGTCGTTCGACGCGCGCTCGCCGCGGATGGGTTCGTCGCGATCGGCGTGCGCGGTGCGCAGCGAGCGCAGCGCTACGGCGCCTGGGTGCATGCCGGCGATATCGTCAGTGCCGTGTCGCCGGAATCGTTGGCGCGAACGCAACCTGATGCCGGACGCGACGCGTTGCCCTCCTTCATTGCGCTGGCTTTTCTGCAACGTGATCCGTGCGGTCCGCTCTCGCGATTCGTTTGGGGTCCTACGGGCAGCACGGGATTCGAACTGGCGACACGTATGCCGGCCGTCAACGAAGCCAGCGATCTCGATCTGTTGATCCGCGCCCCCGAGCCGCTCGCATTGGCCGCCGCTCGTGCGTTACTCGAGCAGTTGCAAACGCTCGCGGCGCACGTCGGCATACGCATCGACGCGCAACTCGAAACGCCCGCGGGCGGCGTGGCGCTCGCGGAATGGGCCGCAGGCAAGGCGCATGTGCTTGCCCGGCATGCGGGCGGTCCCCGGTTTATCGCCGATCCGTGGGCTGCCGTTGCTCATGATGGCGCCGTCTGATGCTCGCGCTTCTCTATCCCGGCCAGGGCGCGCAGAGCGAGGGCTTTCTGCATCGGTTGCCGCTGCACCACGCGGTGCAGGACACGCTCGCTGAGGCAGCCGACACGCTCGGCATCGACGTGCTGAGGCTCGACTCACCCGGCGCGTTGGATTCGACGGTCGCCGTGCAGCTCGGCTTGACCATCGCGGGGGTGGCGATCGCGCGCGCGCTCGCCGACGAGGGGCTCGCAGCGCAGATCAGTGCGGGGCTGTCGGTCGGCGCTTTTGCGGCAGCGGTCGATTGCGGGGCGGTGGCGTTTCGCGACGCGCTGCAATTGGTACGGCGACGCGCCGAGCTGATGGAAACCGCTTATCCGTCGGGCTATGGTCTCGCAGCTGTATCCGGCTTGAGCGAGCAGCAGGTGGAAACGCTCGTCGCACGGCAGGCCGCGCAGCAACGGCAACGCGTGTATATCGGCAACGTCAATGCGCCGCGCCAGATCGTGGTGGCCGGCGCGGACGATGCGCTCGACGCATTCATCGAACACGCGCTCGCGGCCGGCGCACGCAAGGCCACTCGGCTCGCGGTCAGCGTGCCCTCGCATTGCGAATTGCTCGCGCATGCGAGCGACGAACTACTCGCCTACTCGCGCGAGTTGCCGTTTGAAAGACCGCGCGGCATCTATATCGGCAATCGCGGCGGACGTCCGTTATATACGGCCGAGGCGATTCGCGAAGACCTCGCGACCAACATGCGCTACACGGTGCGCTGGTTCGACGCGCTGACGGCGATGCAGGAAATGGGCGCGCACGTGCTGGTCGAGGCGCCCCCGGGTCAGGTGTCGACGGATATCGTGAGGGAATATTTTCCCGAGGCTATTGCGCTGGCAGCCAGCACGTTGCCGTTTGACAGATTGGCGGGAACGGTGCGCCGGCGCCTTGCGGGCTAACGCTGTGCTCAGGCGCCGAGCAAGGCTTTCCCCGCCATTCCCAACGAAACGCAGACAAGTATGCCGGCAAAGCCGATCTGCACATGTCGCGCGGACAGATGACGCGATGCGCCGCGCCCGGCTACCATCCCGAGCGCTGTCGCGAGGCTGAACAGGGCCGTTAGCCCTAGCGGCGGCAACACGCCGGCCCGTATCGTCGAGACGACGCCGCTGCTGCCGACGAGGGCGACGACCATCAGCGAAGTGGCAACGATGCCGTGCATCGACACATTCGTGAGCTTGCGCAACATCGGCACGATGACGAAGCCGCCGCCTACCCCGAGCAGCCCCGTCATCAAGCCTGTCAGCGCGCCGGTCCCCGCGAGCGCGGCGCCCGAGGTCCAGGTCCACGAGAGACGTCCCGTGCGTGGATCCATCCGGCCTACGCAAAATGGCGACATCGTTTGCTCCGCTGTCTTCTGGCTTAGCGCCTGAGCGAGCAGACGAAGCGCGACGAGCAGCATCACTCCGGCAAAAAGCGCAACCAGCAATCGTTGCGGCAGCTTGTGAGCGAGCTGTGCGCCCAGAGAAGTTACTGGCGCACCGGCAATCGTCATGAGCAACGCCGCACGATAGCGCACGAGTCCGCTGCGCAAAGCCTCGATGGCGCCGATCGCCGCACTTCCGGCAACGGCGATCAGCGCGACGGGCGACGCCTGTTGCATCGGCCAGCCCATTCCCACGACGAGTGCGGGAACGGCAAGGATGCCGCCGCCGGCGCCCGTCAGGCCCAATACGGCGCCAACGAGAATTCCAAGTATCAGTGAAGTCAGCATGAGTTGTCCGACAGGAGGAATGGCCGGCGAGGCCGGCTGTGATCGGCGCTACACGGCACGATCAGGATGCTTTGCGCAGCGCTCAGCCGACGATCTCCGGCTTTGCCAACCATTCACGTCCCTTGAGCATCGCACGCCAATAGAGCGGCGGCAGCATGCGCTCCTTCAGCAGCCATGCCAGTCGTGACGGGCGTTTCCCATCGATGAGCCAGGAGGGGAATGACGGTGCGACCTTGCCCCCATACAGAAACTCCGCGAGCACGATCTTGCCGCGCTCGACCGTGAGCGGGCATGAGCCGTAGCCGTCGTAAGACGCTTGCCCGCTCGTCCTTCCCATGCTCGCCAGCAGGTTGTGGGCAACGACTGGCGCCTGCTTGCGCGCCGCCGCCGCCGTTTTCGCATTCGGCGCATTGATCACATCACCTAGCGCGAAAACGTCGGCGAAAGTCTTGTGGCGTAACGTCGTCTGATCGACGTCGACCCACCCGGCCTGATCGGCGAGCGGGCTCACGCGGATGAAGTCGGGCGCCTTTTGCGGCGGGACGACGTGGATCATGTCGAAGTCGCGGGTGACCGACTCGACCGTGCCGTCTTGCAGCACGCGGCGAAAAGTGGCGAGCCGCGCGGGACCATCGATCGCCGTGAGGTTGTAGCCGAAGTTCAGTCCAATGCCGTATCGCTCGACATACTCCATCAAGGCCGGGACGTAGTCGGCCACGCCGAATAGAACGGCGCCCGCGTTGAACATCTGAACCTCGATGTCTTGCAGCCGGCCGGATCGCTGCCAGTAATCGGACGACAGATACATGGCCTTTTGCGGCGCACCCGCGCACTTGATCGGCATTGGGGGCTGCGTGAAGATGGCGCGGCCGCGCTTCATCTCGCGGACCAGTTGCCACGTATACGGCGCAAGATCGTAGCGATAGTTGGACGTCACGCCATGGCGCCCGAGCGTTTCCGCAAGACCGGCAATCGCGCCCCAATCGAGCTTGAGTCCGGGGCACACTATCAGTTTCCGATAGCGGACGACACGGCATCCTTCGAGAATCACCGCGTGATTGGCGGGTTCGAACGCGGCGACGCCTGCCTTGATCCAGTGAACGTTTCGCGGCAATACGGCCGCCATCGCGCGCGCCGTCGTCTCCGGCCTGAATACGCCCCCGCCCACCATCGTCCAGCCGGGCTGGTAGTAGTGCGTGTCGGCGGGGTCGATGACCGCGATGTCGAGCGTCGCGTCGCGCGCGAGAAGACTGGCGGCCGTGGCGAGGCCTGCGGCACCCGCGCCGACGATGACGATGTCGTGGCTCGCCGCCGCGACTCTCACCGGCGCCTTGCCGCCGTTGGCAACGCGCGCGGTGATCGCACCCAATTCGTAGCCGGCCGCCTGCGCGGCACCAATAATTTCCGGCGCGGGTTTCGAGGATGCCTCGGAGAGCCCCCACAGCGTAGCGGCACGCATCCCCGTGCGGCAATAGGCAAGCACGGGCTTTTCGAGCTCGCGCATGAGTTCGCCGAATTTTGCGGCGTCGTCGTCGCTTACCTTGCCCGATTCGACTGGCAGATACGAGGCCGCCAAACCCTGCTCGCGAGCGGCCGCCTCGATTTCAAGGAAGGTCGGCTGGTCGGGGCCTTCCCCGTCGGGGCGGTTGCAGATGATGGCGCGATACCCCGCCGCGCGAATGGCGGCCAGATCCTTGACTACAATTTGCGGCGATACGGACAGGTCGTCCGTCAGCCTTCTGAATTCCATGCATTTCTCCTCGACTTTTTGATCTTCCGGCGTGACGACACTCAAAGCGCGTTCAGCGGAATCTTGATGTACGAGATGCCGTTGTCCTCGGCCTGCGGCATCTGCCCGGCTCGCATATTGACCTGCACCGACGGCAGCATCAGTTGAGGCATGCCGAGCTTTGCATCGCGCGAGGTGCGCATCGCCACGAATGTTTCTTCGCTCGTTCCGTCACGAACATGGACGTTGCGCTCGCGCTGCTCGGCAACCGTGCTGACGAATTGCACTTCACGCCCGCCTGGCTGATAGTCGTGGCACATATAGAGTTTCGTTTCGGCAGGCAGGCTCAGCACCTTGTTGATCGAGCGAAAAAGCGAGCGCGCATCGCCGCCGGGAAAGTCGCAGCGCGCCGTACCGTAGTCGGGCATGAACAACGTGTCGCCCACAAAAGCCGCCGTTTCGCGGCCGTCGCTGACCACATAGGTCATGCAGGCGGGTGTGTGACCTGGCGTGTGCATCGCGCGCACGCTCAGTCCGCCGATTTCCAGCACGTCGCCGTCCGTGAGCAGACGGTCGAACTGCTTGCCGTCCCGCTTGAAATCGAGCCCGGCGTTGAAGAGCTTGCCGAAGACTTCCTGCACACGGATCACCTGCGCGCCAATGGCGATCTGACCGCCGACTCTTTCCTTCAGATAAGGCGCGGCCGACAGGTGATCGGCATGCACGTGCGTCTCGAGCAGCCAGCGTACGTTCAAACGCAGTTCGCGAACGCGCGCAATCAGCTTGTCGGCGCATGCCGTGCCGGTGCGCCCGGACTTCGGATCGAAGTCCAGCACACTGTCGATCAGGGCACACTCGCGCGTCTCAGCGTCTCTCAGCAAATAGCTGATCGTGGACGTATCCGGGTCGAAAAAGCCCTCGATGCTCATCGGACGGGCAGTCGTCATCGCCATCTCCTCGCTCTGAATCAATTTGTCGCGGTCTCTTATACAAGCTTCGTGCCACCCGCGGCTGCGGCGGCTGGATGCCCGCAAGTCGATTGATACAAAAGGACATTTTTTGATCCTCGTGTGGCGGGGCTGACGACGCCACGCGGGGTTCGAGGCTGCCACTGCCAGATGCGGCAGTGCCGTGGCAGAATTGGCAGTGCCGGCAGAGGTCTTGCGGCCGGCTATGGTGAACCCTCTTTCGAATGGCGCGGCATGAAATCGCATATCCCCATCATTGAAACGCACGCTTTGCCGACGAACCCGGCCGGCGAGCGGACGCCGGACATTGGCGCGCTCGTCTCATACCTCGAACACGAACCTCAGCCCATGATCGTGCTCGATCCGCAATACCGGATTCTTGCGGCCAACACCGCGTACCAGCGCCAGTTCGGCGTTGCCGGTGAACCGTACATCGGCCACAAGTGCTATCAGATCTCACACCACTACGACGTGCCGTGTGACCAGGCCGGAGAGCATTGTCCGATGAAGCGCGCTCTGGAGCAGCGCGGCCCGGATCGCGTGCTCCACATTCACTACACGCCGCGCGGCCCCGAGCACGTCGATGTCGAACTGCGTCCCATATTCGGCGGGCAGCATGCCGTTATTGCATACGTCGAGCGCCTCGTGACGGTTCGCAGTGCGTCGGCCAAACCGAGCGAGGAAGGACTGGTCGGACGGTCGGCCGCTTTCAATCACGCGATCTCCGCGTTGCATCGCGTCGCGCCGTCGAAGTTGCCGGTGCTGCTGCTCGGCGAATCCGGGACGGGCAAGGAACTCTTCGCCACCGCGCTACACGAGGCGAGCACACGCGCGCAGAGTCCCTTTGTCGTCGTCGATTGCTCCGGCATCACGGAGTCGTTGTTCGAGAGCGAGTTCTTCGGCTACGAGAAAGGCGCGTTTACGGGCGCCGTCACGCGAAAGCCCGGACTTCTGGAGACGGCGCAGGGCGGTACGCTGTTCCTCGATGAAATCGGTGACGTGCCGTTATCGATGCAGGTGAAGCTCTTACGCCTCATCGAGACGGGCACGTTTCGCCGGGTGGGCGGCACCGAGACGTTGCACGCGGACTTTCGACTCGTTGCCGCAACGCATAAGCCTTTGCTCGAAATGACGCGTGACGGACGATTCCGGCAAGACCTGTACTACAGGATCAGTGCGTTCCCGATCCTGCTGCCTCCATTGCGCGAGCGGCGCGATGACATCCCGCTTCTCGTCGACTCCATTCTCCGGCGCATCGGCAACGCAGATGCTGCGGGCGCCCGCGCGTCAGGCCACAAGTTCAGGGCCAGTCACGAGGCACTGGCGAGGCTGGAAGCATATGCATGGCCGGGCAATATTCGTGAAATGCGCAACGTGCTCGAGCGCGCATGTCTTCTTGCCGATGGCGCTGTGATCCGCCCCGAGCATTTGCCGGACTACATACGGCAAGCCGCGACGGAACCTGCGCGCATTGCCGGCCGGTCCTCGCCGGCGCGCTCTTCGCCTGCACTTCCCGATGAAGAACTGATGGACTTCGTGAAAGCATTCCCCGGCACGCGTAAAGCACTCGCGTCACATCTTGGGTGGAGCGAGCGGACGCTCTACCGCCGGTTGAAGGCGCTCGGCTTGAGCTAGTTCACCAGTTCGGCGTAGATCTCACTTACCGCCAGCTGGACGAGACCTCCGCCCGCCTCGCCAGTTTCCGAAAGACCAAATGCCCGGCTCGCCATTCACCGTGACCGGCCTATTCGCGGGCGGATCCCGTCTCGACAGTGCCCATGTCAGCCGGTTTCGCAGAGCGAGCCGTGGACGCTTCGAGAAAGGCCGCCACCGAGTGCATCTCCTCTTCCGTCAGCTTGACGCAGATCGCACTCATCACCTCGCCGCGAGGTCTCTGTCTCGTGTGTTGAAAGATCGCCAACTGCTTCACGATGTAATCCGCGTGCTGGCCCGCCAGGCGCGGAAACTCGCCTGTGCCTTCACCGTGTGCGCCATGACAGGAGCTGCACGCTGGCACGCCCTTGTCTGGCAAGCCGGATACGAAAATCGTTTTGCCGTTGTCGACCAGCAGAGGATCGGCGTGCCCGCCCGCCGGTGGCGGACGGCTCGAAAAGTACGCGGCAAGCTCGTCGATCTGCGCATCGCTTAGGTGCGTGAAACCCCACATATATATTTTCGCATTTGGGTCGGACCGGCGATGGGCTCTGAAGTCCATCAACTGATTGACCAGATACTCTCTTTGCTGACCCGCGAGCGAGGGAAACGTGGGAGAAACAGAAACGCCGTTCACGCCGTGACAGTTCGAGCACACCTGCAACGCGATCGTCTTGCCGGCAATCGCAGGATCGTCGATTCGCCTGGAATGCTCCATGTCGTGACAGCCGGCGTCACCCAGCAACGTGGCGAGCAGGATCCAGCGCGACATCGCTGCCATTTTACGAGGCATAAAACAGCGTCCCGGGCATTTGTCCGGACGAAGATATGGCATGGTTTTCACAAATCCCCCTCAATAGCCGATGACGGGAGCGCGCGGCAAGAGACATCACCAATACGCCGCCCAGAGATAAACAAAGAGCGTGTCGTTGTCGCTTGCATTGCGTCCGAGCCCGTCGTAGTTCGAGTGCGCACCAAGGTATTTCGTGAAGTGCGTGTATTGCACACCCACCCGCATGTTCTGCACCGGAATCCAGAATATTTCTGGAGTCCAGCCTTGCGTCGCCGGAGAGAAGTTCGCACTCCCCGGATACGCGACGCTGTCACGGCTGCCGGTCACGTTGAAAAAAGAAAGACTGATGCCGTATTTGGCCTGGTAGACGTATGAGAGCTTCAGCCTCAGCGATCCGAGGTTGGCCGACTTGCTGTCGCCATAAACGAGGTTCTGCGGATCGCTGATGTTCTCGCGGATATAGCGGGCCTCCGCGGTGACGGTGTTCGGTTCGAGCAGGTACTGATACTGCGCATCGAAGCCAATATCGCGGTAGCGGGTTACGCCCTGTGTGAAGATCGGCAATGCGTTGGGGTCATTCGGGTAGACGTTCACATTGATGCCGAAGGTTCCCAGCATGACGCTGTGTGGTCCCCAGTCGTGAGTCAGGGCCAGTCGCCAGTAGGGATTGTGGCCGCGCAGATAGGTCTGCGGGTGGTTCAGGTCGCCGGGCTTGCTTCCCTTGCTCATGAACGACCAGATGCCGTCGGCCGTACTGTAGAACGACAACTCGGCATAAATCGTCCGGTTCCAGTATGCGTAGCCTCCGGCGCCGACAACCTGCTGTGCGAGGGCGCCCTCCAAAATCGGCAGGAATTGCGGCGCGCCGACCGCGCTCGTTGACGAGGAAACGTATGGATAGCTCCATGCCGGCGAGCTGTTCCAGACATCCTGCACAGACGGATTGTTGTGCAACGTGGCGCCGAGAATCAGGTCGTTTGCGTCCCCTATGATTCTGTCCACATATCGGAAGTCCATGTTGTCGGACCCCCAGTGACCGATCCACCTGCCGTCACCGTTCTGATGATCGTAATTCGAGTAGGTAAACTGAGTGAACGCACCGATCCTGTCGGTGATCTTGCCGGCCAGGAAGATGCTGGCGGCGTCGAAAATCGGCAAGCCGTCTTTGGGGGAAATGATGTTGCCGCTCGCGTCATGGTTGACTCTTGTTTTCGTCATGTCGACGGTCGCCATCACGGCAACGGGAATGGTGCGTTCCCCAAACGTGTAGCCGTTCAGCTTGAACATTCGCCCATAGGGAGTCAGTTCGGGAAACTGTCCGCCTGCATGGCAAGCGACACAGCTTTGTCCCGTTTGACGGGCGAATATCGGGAGCGCCAGGGCGGAGGGGACGTGAAGCAGACAGATGGCCTCAATCGCCACAATCCAGGCGTGTCGAAGCAGGCGACGGATGGCGACGATATGTGTCATGTCATCATCTCCTCCGGCCCGCTTCGCACTCCGGGGTTCTCCAGGCACACAGGTGCCCACCCCACTGCGAAAAGCGGGACGACAAAGACGACGCTTCGCGCACGGCATCACCGGCGTCGCCTGACAAATGTGCGGAACTGCACAGACGTGCGCGGCGCCGGAAAAAGACCCGGCACGCGCACCTGTTCACCTGATGTCAAAAACGAAGGAGCTCGCCGACTTATTCCGCTGACAGCAAGCCGTCGGTACGAAGAGTGGGTACGGTCCGCAAGGGGCGTCGCGCGAGCAGCCATCATGCGCGGATTGACGGTGCCTACGCCGTCGTTGCTTCGTTGATTCGTTGGTTCGCGATGCTAATCAGGTCACAGGCGTGATTCCGCTATTTGGCCTGGGAAGGCGTGCACGGTCAAATTAGGGAGCGGGCCACCGGAGATAATCACGAAAATGACAATTCACCCTTGCGAACAAGGCATTGAATAATCAGCGACTGCTTTCCTAAACTTTTTATTTCCTGCTAAGGACTCGATGCCGCGCTATCGGCGCACTGCATGTCGTCAATACTGCTCACGTGCGCCCACTGCAAACGGATCATTTGCATCGATATTCCAGTTCAATCTAGGAGAAATGAGTCATGAAAAGCGCAACGAGCACACTAATCGCGGCCGTCGCCGCACTCATGTTGTCGGGCGGTGCTCATGCACAGAGCAACAATACGCTGGCGACCCCGAGCGTCACGTCGCCGGCCCAGCCAACGAGCGGCTACGGCACACCTGGCGCAACCAACACGGATAGCGGCAAGGGAGCCTGGTCGCCGGACTCCGGGCAGCCGAATAGCATGAACAGTACCCCGAAGAAAAATGCTCCCGCTTACGGGGTCAACAACACGCTGGCAACCCCGGGCGTAGCGTCGCCGGCCGGCGGCCAATGACAATTGCTGAAAAGGCTCCCGGTGTCAGAAATTCCCTCAGCCTGACACCGCTTTCACCCAGGCGTTGGACTTCGCGCGATGCTGGCGACTACCCGCTAACGCTGCTGCAACTCCCACTGGCCGTTGCCTTTCCCGCACACGGTGGGAGTCCAGCTCTGCGATTGACCTCTCGCAACTGCGACGAGCGTGATCTTGCGGCAGGTTTGATCGCCTTCCTTAACCGTGTCGCGAGGTGTGACGGTGCCCTCGATCCGCACCGGATTGCGCGTGCCGTGATTGTCCCAGTCGAGTGATTCGCCATCCTCTTTAGTATCGAGTGCGAGACGCGCGGCATCGTTCAACACCTGCAGGTCGCGCTGCCTCATCACGGAGATCGGTGTGTTTCTCAGGAAGCCAAGGTTTATCGCGAACGCCGTTCCGGATTCGGCAAGAGAAACGACACAGGCGATTAATAACATGGCGGCACGCGTGTGAATGTGCAGCGACATAAGCACTCTCCGATGGGCGAACGTTACGTTCTGCACGCGCTCTCCTCACTCAGGACGACGCATGCAACAAGCGTTGATACATGACACGGCGAACCTCGGGAGCCCTACCTCACCGGATCATTGCGCAAGGCCGCGCCCTCATGCTGCGAAGTCGCAATCCCTCTCAATGCAGGTATGAGCCGGATCACGAGCTTCTCCATCTCCACCACGAGGAAAAACAGGAAGCCGCCACACAGGAGCCACACCCACGCCGACATGGGCAGAGCCTCGGTGTCGAAGATGGCATTGAACGGTAGCGTATAAGTGAACAAAAGCTGCAACACCACGACACCGGCTATTCCGTACCACAGATAGCGATTGCCCTGATGCGCGCGCACGGACAGCGACGAATCGATGAGATGCCGGATGTTCAAGAGATAGAACACCTGGCCGAATGTAATGGCGTTGACTGCAGCCGTACGCGCCATCTGATCCGTCGCCCCTTGCTCCTTCATCCAGAAGAAGGTCGACAGTGTATAGATCACGAGGGCCGCGCCCACGAAGAGGATGCGCCAGATCCCGAAGCGCGTGACGATCGGCCGGTCGATGGCACGGGGCGAGCGGCGCATGACGTCTGCCTCGTGCGGTTCGAACGAAATGGTCAGGCCGAGCGCGACGGAAGTGATCATGTTGACCCACAGGATCTGCGGCGCCGTGATCGGCAGCGTGAAGGCGAACAGGATCGCCACCGCGATCACCGCGCCTTGGGCGACATTGGTCGGCAGCAGGAACAGCATCGCCTTCTCGATGTTGTTGTAGACCGTGCGCCCCTCCTTCACCGCCGCGGAGATCGAAGCAAAATTGTCGTCGACGAGGATCATCCCAGCCGCCTCCTTCGTCACCTCGGTACCCTTGATGCCCATTGCCACACCGATGTCCGCCTTCTTGAGCGCCGGCGCATCGTTGACGCCGTCGCCCGTCATCGCGACGATCTGCCGGTTCGCCTGAATCGCCTTGACGAGCCGCAGCTTGTGCTCGGGGCTCGCGCGCGCGAAAACGTCGACGCCGCGCACGCACTCCTGCAGCGCCGCGTCGTTCATGGCCTCGATCTCGGTGCCGGACACGGCCGTCTTGCCGTCGCCGATGCCCAGCATTCTGGCGATTGCCGCCGCCGTGATCTTGTGGTCGCCCGTGATCATCGTGACGCGGATGCCTCCTCCGTGGCATTCACGCACGGCGTCGATGGCCTCTTTGCGCGGCGGGTCCATGAGGCCCACGAGGCCGAGAAGCACGAGGGTGCGCGGCAGGTCCTGCGGCCCCAAACCGCCCGTGCGGAGGCCGGGGTCCGGCAGCCACGCCAGCCCGAGCACGCGCTCGCCTTGCGCGGCGAGCCGGTCGCCCTCCCTCGCGAAATGGTCGCGATCGAGCGGCACCGGGCCTTGCGCCGTCTGCTGCCGGTCGCAGTGCTCGAGGATCACTTCGGGTGCGCCCTTCACCAACAGCATCTCGCCGTCCGCCGAACGGTTCAGCGTCGCCATGAACTTGTGCTCGGACTCGAAAGGAATCGCGTCGATTCTCGGTGCGGCGGCCGTCTCGGCGGCACGGTCCATGCCCAGCTTGGCGGCGAACGGATAGAGCGCGCCCTCGGTCGGGTCGCCCTCCACTTTCCATTTTCCGTCTGCCTCGAAGAGTTCGGCGTCGTTGCACAACAGTGACACGCGGCCCATCAGCTTGAGCGCCTCCGGCGCGGCGCCGATCGGCTTGCCATCGGCTCTGATCTCTCCGTCGAGGGCGTAGCCCTCGCCGCTCACCGCATAGGCCGCATCCGCCGTCACGACGGAACTCACCATCATCTCCATCAGGGTCAGCGTGCCCGTCTTGTCCGAGCAGATGCGCGAAACGGCGCCGAGCGTCTCGACCGCCGGTAGACGGCGAATGATGGCGTTGCGCTGGGCCATGCGCTGCACACCGATCGCGAGCGTGATGGTGATGAGCGCCGGCAGGCCTTCCGGGATGACCGATACCGCAATCCCCACGATGGCCTGGAACAGCTGGACGAAGCTCATGTGTCCGAGCCAGTGGCCCCAGGAGAAGAGCAGTACGCTGACACAGGCGATCACCGCGGTGATGACGTAGCCGAACTTCTTGATCTGGCGCAGCAGCGGCGTTTCGAGCGCGCTGACCTCGGCGAGCATCTGGTTGATCCGTCCGAGCTCCGTCTGGCTCCCGGTCGCCACGACGATGCCGGTGGCCCGGCCGGACAGGACCATCGTGCCGCAGAACGCCATATTCTCGCGGTCGCCGACCGTGGCTTTGGCGGGTACCGCCGCAGTGCTCTTCTCGGCCGGGACGGATTCGCCCGTGAGAGCCGCCTCCTCCGTGCGCAAATTCCTGGCGTCGACCAGTCGCATGTCCGCCGGGATTCGATCGCCCGATTCCAGTAGCACGATGTCGCCGGGAACGAGCTCATCGGCGGGGATCAGGCGAACCGCTCCGCCTCGCAGAACGCGCGCCTCGGCGGACAGCATGTTGCGTATCGAGTCGAGCGCCTTCTCGGCACGACCTTCCTGCAGGAAACCGAGCAGCGAGTTGAGAATGACGACGGCCAGAATGACCGAGCCGTCGAGCCAAAGGCCCAGCATGAACTTGGTGAAACCGGCCACGAGCAGGACGTAGATGAGAATGTTGTGAAGCTGCGCGAGAAATCGTGCGACGGGCCCCTTCTTCTTGCCATGCGGCAGCCGGTTCGGCCCATAGGTGGCTAGCCGTCCGCTTGCATCCGCTGCGTCGAGGCCGCGCGCGGGATCCACGTTGAACTGCCGCTCGATTTCGCCGGCCGGAAGCGCATGCCACGGCGCCGCACTCTCAACTGAACTCATCCTCGTCTCTCCCGGTTCCGGTGATTTCGGGTCAGGGGCGGATCTCAATGGTCGGGATTGCCCGCTGGTTGATCGCGTCTCATGCCGTCTACCGCTTCAGCGTCGATTTCCTTCCTCGCCGCGGCGAGATCCTGCATCTGCGCTTGCGTGGGTTTCGGATATTGGAGGTCGAGCTTCTCGACGGCCTCGACGATCGCAGCCGCGACGACGAGGCGCGAGAAGGGCTTGTTGTCGGCGGGCACGACGTACCACGGGGCCGCTTCGGACGCCGTCGCGCGGATGGCCTCTTCATAGGCGTGCATGTAGTCGTTCCAGTACCGACGCTCGCGAATGTCGGCTGCGGAAAACTTCCAGTGCTTCTCGGGATTGTGAAGGCGCTCCATGAATCGATTCTTCTGCTCCGCGAACGACAGGTTCAGATAGAACTTGAGGATCACCACGCCCTGGCGCGTGAGATAGTCCTCGAACCGCGCGATGTCGGCGAGGCGCTCGTTCCAGATGTCGTTGCCGACGCATGCCGGGGGGATCTTTTGCGCATGGAAGAGCTGCTGATGCACGCGGACCACCAGCACTTCCTCATAGTACGAGCGATTGAAAATGCCAATGTGCCCGCGCCCGGGCACCTTCGTGCAATAGCGCCACAGAAAGTCGTGGGAGAGATCCTCAGCCGATGGCTGCTTGAACGAGAAGACATCACACCCCTGCGGATTGACGCGCGACATGACGTGCTTGATCGTCCCATCCTTGCCCGCGGCGTCCATGGCCTGAAACACCAGCAGCACGGACCAGGAGTCCTGTGCGTAGAGGACCTCCTGCTCCATCGCGAGCCATTTCGAACCGCGCTGGAGAAGTCGCTGCGCCTCCGCCTTATCCATTTCGAGTCCCAGCGTATCGCCGGCATCGAAATTCTTCAGAAAGAAATCCTTGCCTCTCGTGACGCGGAACGGATCGGTGTACACCCGCACCAGGTCGAGTATTTCCTTGCGAACCATCGCCCTTTCTCCACGGCAAGCATCGCAACCGCAGTCGTCCTACTCATACCTTTCCTGATAATAGGTCACGCTGGATGCACCGCTCCAGTTATTTGGCGGCACGGTCGGTCGACTCAGATGCGCGAAATCATCGACAATCGGGCAGTGAGGACAAGGAAAGCGGCGTGAACGCGGCTGCGAGGAGCGTCATGAACTGGCTGGCCAATACCGTTCTTGTGTTGCACGCGCTCGTCGTGCTCTTCATCGTCGGCGGGCTGCTCGCGATCTGGGCGGGTGCGTGGTTAAAACGCGGCTGGATACGCAACCGCGCGTTCCGCCTCACGCATCTCGGTGCGATAGGCCTCGTCGCGCTTCTCGCCATCCTGGACATACCGTGCCCGCTGACGGTACTGGAAGACTGGCTGCGCACGGGGCAGCCAGGACAGCGAGGCTTCGTCCAGCGCTGGGTCAGCTACTGGCTGTATTACGACTTGCCCGGCTGGGTGTTCGCGACCGCCTATGTGGCGTTCCTGCTGGTCGTGGCACTCACGTGGTTTCGTATTCCGCCGCGTTCGCGCCGCTGAGCGTGCCGTCTATGCGAAACGCATCGGGTGCAGTGGCGCGGTTCGGCGGCCACTGCGTGACAGGCGGCGTCTGATGGGGACGGGGATGCGGCGCGCCCAGCGCCGGGCCGCCGCGGTTTGAAGCGATGGAAGGACGCGCCCTAGCCCGGCGCCCTTCCCAACACCTGCGAATCCGACGACGACGCCGCCGTCGAGGTCTCCTCGTGCCCCTGCGCATGTCCCGTCGTTGCGATCGCACCGGTACCGCCGAGCCGGCCGATCGACTTCGCGTGCCGCTCGATCAAGCGCTGCAGCAGACAGAACGCGCACAGCAGCGCACCGATCACGATCCGCGTCCACCACGAACTGAGCGTGCCGTCGAATGTAATCAGCGTCTGAATCGTGCCGAGAATGCCGACGCCGAACAGCGAGCCGAGAACGTATCCGACGCCGCCGGTCAGCAGCGTGCCGCCAATCACCGTCGCCGCGATTGCATCGAGCTCCATGCCCTGCCCTTGCAGTCCATAACCCGACAGCACATAGAACGTGAACACCGCACCGCCGAGGGCCGAACAGAAACCGCTCAGCGCATACACGCCGATCCGCGTCTGGCCGACCGGCAACCCCATCAGCAGCGCCGAGCGCGGGTTGCCGCCGACCGCATACACGTTGCGTCCGAAGCGCGTGTAATGCGCGACGTAAATCGCAGCGGCGAGGGTCGCGAGCGCGATCAGCACGTTCGCCGATACCGAACCGACGCCGAGACTGAGACGATACGCGGAGATCGCCTTGAACGTCGGATCGGTGATCGTGATCGACTGTGTCGTGATCAGGAAGCACAGGCCACGCGCGAAAAACATCCCCGCCAGCGTCACGATGAACGCCTGCAAGCGGAAGTAATGAATGAGCGCGCCCTGCACCGCGCCGAACACGGTGCCCATCAGCAGCACGATCGGAATGACGAGCCATACCGACACATGCATGTGCTCGGACAGCACGGCCTCGACGATCGTCGTCAGCGCGACGATGGAGCCCACCGACAGATCGATACCGCCCGACACGATCACGAACGTCATCCCGATCGCGACGATCAGCAGGAACGCGTTGTCGACGAGCAGATCGAGCAACACCTGCCAGGAGAAGAAACCGGTGTACATCACCGAGCCAAAGCCGAACAACGCGCAGAACAGCAGGATCGTCACCGCGATCGGCAGCGTGCGCGGATCGACCACGCGTGCGAGTGCTTCGAGAACGCGCGTCATCGTGCCACCTCACGCGATTTGACGAGCGACGCGCCGAACGACACCGCGAGCGCGCGCGCCGCCGGCGACTGGATCACGCTGACCGCGAGCACCACGGCCGCCTTGACGACGAGCGTCGCCTCCGGCGGCACGCCGATCGAATACGTCGTATACGTGAGTGTCTGAATAATCAGCGCGCCGAGTATCGTGCCCGCGAAACTGAAGCGGCCGCCGAGCAGCGACGTGCCGCCGAGCGTCACGGCGAGAATGGCGTCGAGTTCGAGCAGCAGGCCCGCGTTGTTGCCGTCCGCGCTACGCACGTTCGAGCTGATCAGGATGCCGGCCAGCGCCGCGGTCAAGCCCGAGAAGCTGTACACCGCGAACACGATCGCCTTCGAGCGCAGGCCCACGAGCCGGGTCGCAACCGGATTCACGCCGATCGCCCGGATGAAGAGTCCGAGCGCCGTTCCCTCCACCAATGCGGCGGTCGCCAGTACGGCCACCGCCGCGATCCACACCGAGAACGGCACGCCGAGCCAGTAGCCGCCGCCGACGAACAGATAGCCGGGCGCGCCGATCGGAATGATCTGCCCGGCGGTGAGCAGTTGCGCAATGCCGCGGCCCGCGACCATCAGAATCAGCGTCGCGATGATCGGCTGCATGCCGACGAATGCCACTAGCAGCCCGTTCCACATGCCGCTCAATACGCCGACGACGAGCGCCGCCAGCAATGCCTGCGCGATCAGGCCGCCGCTCGGCACGGCCTGCGTCGCGAGAATCTCCGCAGCCGCGGCGCCCGCGATCGCGACCACCGCGCCAACAGAAATGTCGATGCCGCGCGTTGCGATCACGAGCGTCATGCCGATCGCGACGAGCACGAGCGGCGCCGCGCGATTCAGAATGTCGATCGGCGCGCCGAACAGGTGGCCGTCGAGCACGCGCAGCGCAAGAAAATGCGGATTGACCAGCAGATTCAGTCCGCACAGCAACACGAGCGTCACGCACGGCCATAGCAGTGGACGCTCGGCGCCGTCGCGCGCGAACCAGTTCGATAGCTTCATTCGCCGCTCCCTGCGATGAGTCGGTAGATGTTGTCTTCGTTCGATGCGTTACCGGCCACTTCGGCGATCTTGCGGCGATCGCGCAGCACCGCGACGCGGTGGCTCACGCGCAGCACCTCGCTGATCTCGGACGAGATGAACAGGACGGACAGCCCGTTCGCGCATAGCGCGAGCAGCCGGTCCATGATGTCGAACTTCGCGGCGACGTCGATGCCGCGAGTCGGCTCGTCGAGAATCAGCAGTTTCGGATCGGTCGCGAGCCAGCGTGCGAGCAGCGCCTTCTGCTGGTTGCCGCCGGATAGCAAAGCGATAGGCTGCTCGGCGTCGGATGCCTTGATGCCGAGCCGCTCGATCCACACATCGGCCAATTCACGCGCACGCTGCCGGCTGATCTTGCGCCACCAGCCGCGCCGCGCCTGCAACGCGAGCACGATGTTCTCGCGGATCGACAACTCACCGACGATACCCTCCTTCTTGCGGTCTTCCGCGCAATAGCCGATGCCATGGCGCACCGCGTCGTGCGGCGAGCGCAGCCGCACGACGCGCCCGTTGACGACGATCGTGCCGCTGTCGGCGCGGTCGGCGCCGAACAACAGGCGCGCGGTTTCGGTGCGGCCCGAGCCGAGCAGCCCCGCGAGGCCGAGAATCTTGCCCGACTGCACTTCGAGATCGATCGGCTGCAACGTGCCGCGCCGGCCGACGCCGCGCAACTCGACGAACGGCCGCTCGGCCGTTGCGTCGCGTGTCTCCGCGTGGTCTTGCGCGATTTCCTGGAGATCGTCGGCCGCCTGCCCTTCATGCGCCGCTTCGCGCAGACGCGCGCTCATGCGCTCGTGGCCGACCATCTTCGCGACCAGTTGATCCGCGGGCAGATCGCGCGCGAGATATTCGCCTTCGCGTTCGCCGTTGCGCATCACCGTGATGCGATCGGAGATCGCATAGGTCTGCTCGATGAAGTGCGTGACGAACAGGATCGCGATGCCAGATTGCTTAAGATGCCGAAGAATTTTGAAAAGCTGTGCGACTTCACCGTCGTCCAGGCTCGAGGTCGGTTCGTCGAGAATCAATACGCGTGCGTCAACGGACAACGCTCGCGCGATCGCGACCATCTGTTGCACGGCGATCGGATAGGCGTCGAGCGAGCGCGTGACGTCGAGCGACACGTCGAGGCGCGCGAGCGCTTGCTGGGCACGGCGCTTGATGTCGGCCCAGTCGATCGCGCCGAAGCGGCGCGGTTGCCGGCCCGCGAAGATGTTCTCCGCGACCGACAGATTCGGGCACAGGTTCACTTCCTGGTACAGCGTGCGCACGCCTGCCGCCTCGGCTTCCTGGGGGGACGCAAAGGCGACCACCTCGCCGCCCAGGCGGATCGTGCCGGCATCGGGTGCGAGCACGCCTGTGAGTACGTTGATCAAGGTGGATTTGCCGGCGCCGTTCTGGCCCATCAGCGTATGGACCTCGCCGGGAAACAGGCGAAAGTCGACGCGCTGCAGCGCCTTCACGCCCGGAAATGTCTTGCTGACGCCGGAGGTCTCCAGAATGGGTTCGCGCGCGCTCACGCCATTCCGTGGGCTGGGTGCGCCCGGCGTGCCGCGCTCCGGCTGATTTGATTCGGTTGCTGAATGGGTCATGGACCTCGCTCGATCGGCTATGCGTGATTCGGCAGGTTCCAGCGGCATCCTCCTGAAAAGAGACCGCCCGCTGCCGAAGCAGCCCGGGCGGTCAGGCACCACTGGAGAAACCTGTTCGATGAGTCCGTACTGCGCATCTCCTTCGCGCTGTGAGCCCGTTGGCCCCAGCGCCTGAAGACCGCACGCGCCGCGTCAGTACTTACGTGACGGCAGCGTTTGCGCGGCCACGCTCATCGGGAAGACGGTCTCCTGAGTCAGGATGCGCTTGGGCAGCGGCTTGCCAGCCACCACGTCTTTCACCGCCGACATCAGCTGCGGTCCGAGCAGCGGGCTGCATTCCACGTCGACGTTCATCTTGCCTGCTGCCATCGCCTGGAAGCCGCCCTTCGTCGCGTCGAACGAAACCACGACGATGTCCTTGCCCGGATGCATGCCGGCTTCTTCCATCGCCTGAATCGCGCCGAGCGCCATGTCGTCGTTATGAGCATAGACGACGTTGATCTTGTTGCCGTAGGTCTTGATGAACGCTTCCATCACCTGCTTGCCGCCGGCGAGCGTGAAGTCGCCGCTTTGCGACGCGATGATCTTGAACTTCGGATCGTTCTTGATCACTTCGATCAGACCCGCGTGGCGGTCGTTGGCAGGGGCGGAGCCGACGGTGCCCTGCAGTTCGGCGATATTGATCGGGCCTTTGTCGTCCTTGTAGTGGTCCGCGAGCCATTTGCCGCCGCGCCGTCCTTCTTCGAGGAAGTCCGAGCCGATCATCGTCACGTACAGCGAGGTGTCCTTCACGTCGATGTTGCGGTCGGTCAGGATCACCGGAATTTTCGCGGCTTTAGCTTCGAGCAGCACCGGTTCCCATCCCGATTCGACGACCGGCGAGAACGCGATCACGTCGACCTTCTGCGCGATATACGAGCGGATCGCCTTGATCTGGTTTTCCTGTTTCTGCTGAGCGTCGGAGAATTTGAGGTTGATGCCGGCATCCGCCGCCGCCGACTTCACCGATTCGGTATTCGCGGTGCGCCATGCGCTTTCCGCGCCGACCTGCGCAAAACCGAGCGTAATTTTCTTGTCCTCGGCATGTGCGCCGCGCGTGGCCAGCGTCAGCGCTCCGAGACTCGCGGAAAGCGCGAGCGCGCCCAGAGCGCGGCACGCTGCACGTCGTGTATTCGCCATGACAGTCTCCAATCGTTGTTGTGTAGATGACCCAGTGGTCTGCCCGGCCCTAGCGGCCCTCACGGTGTCTGGATCGTGATGTAGCGTACTGTGCGACGCGTTAACCGTCCAATCATATGATTCGCGCCCTCGATATCAATTTTGATATAGCGCGGCGCTCCGCGGATGGCTGCTGCGTGTTTCAGGTGGGCGCGGCTCTCGGGGTGACCCAGCGAAACGTCAAATTGATGCGCTCGCCGCTCACGCGCGGCTCCTTCGGCACCCGATGACGCCACTGCGCCTGGGTATCGCCCTTCATCACGAGCAGGCTGCCGCCTTTCAGCGAGAACGAATGCACCACGCCGCTGCGGTTGTGCCGCAGATCGAACGTGCGCGCGACGCCGAGGCTCACCGACGCGATCACCGGTTGCCTGCCGAGCTCCGGTTCGCGGTCCGCGTGCCAGCCCATGCTGTCGGCGCCGCTGCGATAACGATTCAGCAGTACGCTGTTAAAACGCGCGCCACTGGTCGCCTCGACGGCGGCTTTCAGTTCCGCGACGGCGGGCGTCCACGCTTGCGGCACGTTGCGGATGCCCGAGTAAACGTACACCGCGTCCGGCTCACCCTGCCATGCGGTCAGACGCGGCAGTGCAACACGGCCGCCAGGTGTGCCCATCATGTCCTGGCGCCATTGCACTTCGTCGATCAGACGGGTCAGCAGGCGTTCTGCCACCCCCGCTTCGAGCCAGTCGGGAAACCAGTCGACGTCGGGCGCGGGCAGGTCGTTGAAAAGGTCGGTCATTGGAATGTGGGGATGCAAGCGGGCGCGGAAATACGCCTTGGCTATTATGGCGACAACGGCACGCCAGGTGATTCACGCGCGTTGCTCTTTCATTCGACGCGACTCTCTGCGCGTTCCCTCTTTCCTTTCGCAGGGGCCACTTTCATGACACTTTCCGATCAGGCGCTCGCACAACTCTTTCGAGAAGCGCGTACACACAACGGCTGGCAAAACAAGCCAATCGACGACGCCGTGTTGCGCCATCTGACCGAACTCGTACTGCTTGGCCCGACCTCGGCCAATTCGAGCCCGGGGCGCTTCGTGTTCGTCAAGACGCCGGAGGGCAAGGAAAAACTGCGCCCGGCGCTGTCGGCCGGCAATCTCGAGAAGACGATGGCCGCGCCGGTCACGGTGATCGTCGGCATGGACATGGCCTTCTACGAGCATCTGCCCAAGCTCTTTCCTCATGTGGATGCACGCAGTTGGTTTGCCGGCAACGAGCGGTTGATCGCGGATACGGCATTTCGCAACTCGACGCTGCAAGGCGGCTATATGATTCTTGCCGCGCGTGCGCTCGGCCTCGATACCGGGCCGATGTCCGGCTTCGATGCGGCCAAGGTCGACGAAGCGTTCTTTGCGGGCACGACCGTGAAGACGAACTTCCTGATCAATCTTGGCTATGGCGATCCGTCAAAGCTGTTTGCGCGCAGCCCGCGTTTTTCGTTCGACGAAGCGGCACGCATAGTGTGAGGGTGCGTTGATGACGGATGGCGCGGCGGCTGTCGCGCCGCGCGTTCGGTGAAATCGCGTCAGGTCAGCACCGCGATATAGAACACCACGGTGCCGATCAGCGCGCCGATGAAGCAGAAGCCCTCTTCGGCTTCGTCGCCATTCGAGCGCAGCCATGCGCCGACCGCGCCGAACAGTCCCGCGATGCCGAGCGCGACGCACGCCATCACGACGTCGAATAGCGCGCTTTTGCCGAGTTCGGAAAAATCGATGCCGCGCACGCCAAAGTAGAGCGCGACGGCCATCAGCGAGATGCCGACGAGCGGCAACATCACATGACTGCCCTCGTAGCCGACGTGGTGCTCATGATGAACATGATGCGCGTCGTCCGCGTGATGCCACAGGTGGCCCGATTTGAGTAGTTTCATGGTGTGCCTCCCCCGCCCGATCTTTCCCGGCGACAGAACCAGTCGCGGCCGAAGCATTGCTGCGCTGGCCTGGCAACAAGCTCGCTTGCTTCAAGCATAGCGCAGACATCAATGCAACTCAAAGCCCATTTAATTCGCTTGCATAGGCATTGAAATGCCAGGCTCGCCGCCGGTCTGATCATGTAGCAAGCATGGATCGCGCCAGCACCCGCGAATCTCGTCATGAGAAGATCGGACGCCTTTCGGCCACGTGTCGTGCGGTGCGGGAGCATGAATTTTGCGGACGCGGCAAGCGACTGAGCATGTCGGTACAATAATTCGCCACGTTGTCGCTGATGCCGGCCAATCGGCCCCCTTCCCGCCCCCGATCCTCTATATGCGACGTTCATCGTTTCTTGTCCGCGTCATCCTGATCGGCATCCTGCTGCATATCTACGTCGGCTTGCGCCTGATTCCTGACATGCCGATCGACGGCGTCGGCCGCGGACTGTGCGTGCTGTGGCTCGTGCTATCGGTCTACATTATCCCCGTCGGCATGATGGCGCGCGGCTTCAAGCGCCAGCCGCTCGGCGACCGGCTCGCGTGGGTCGGCCTGCTCGCGTTGGGTTTCTTCTCCTCGCTGCTGGTGCTGACGTTCGCGCGCGACATCGTCCTGGCGTCGCTGCTGACGATCGACGCACTCCGGCCGAACACGCTCGCGATCGCCCGATGGCGCATGGACTCGGCAGCGGCGGTGCCGCTGCTCGCGTTGGTGTCGACGCTGATCGGTCTGTTCAACGCGCGCCGTCGCGCGCGCGTCGTTACGATCGAAGTGCCGATCGACGATCTGCCTGCCGCCCTCGAAGGTTTCACGATCGTGCAGATCAGTGACATCCATGTCGGCCCAACGATCAAGGGCCGCTACGTCGATGCGATCGTCGACGCGGTGAATCGGCTGAAGCCGGATCTGATCGCGGTGACGGGCGATGTCGTCGATGGCAGCGTGCCGCAGCTAAGCCGGCATACACAGCCGCTATCGCGACTCGCCGCGCGGCACGGCGCGTTTCTCGTGACCGGCAATCACGAGTACTACTCCGGCGCGAACTCGTGGATCGCCGAATTCCGCCGGCTCGGCTTGCGGGTGCTGCTGAACGAACACGTCATCGTCGATCATGACGGCGCGCGCGCCGTGATCGCCGGCGTCACCGACTACTCGGCTGGCCATCACGACCCTGCGCATCGCAGCGACCCGGCCGCAGCGCTCGCGGGCGCACCGGGCGACGTGCTGATCAGGGTGCTGCTCGCGCACCAGCCACGCTCGGCCGAAGCGGCGGCGGCGGCCGGGTTCACGCTGCAGTTGTCCGGTCATACGCACGGCGGTCAGTTCTTTCCGTGGAATTTCTTTGTGCGTCTGCAACAGCCGTTTACCGCAGGGCTCGCGCGCCTGAACGGGCTATGGGTTTATACGAGCCGGGGCACAGGCTATTGGGGACCGCCGAAGCGACTCGGTGCACCTTCGGAAATCACGCGTTTGAGACTCGTTGCGGGAGAACCGGATTGAAGTCATTATTCGGAGTCCGCATTGATTCGTTGTGATTCCTCTGTAATGCGGCTATAGCAAAGTGACGTCTGCCCCACTATCGATTGTGGCTTGACTAAACTTTGCACTGCCTCATAAAATTCGCGCAATTCTTTTAACCGGAATCACGATCTTGGACAGTAGCTGTTGTACGAGCCGAGCATCGATTTGCCCGCACGCCTGAGCGGCAGGATTTCCGCGCCAGGCTTCCCTGTCGCCGTCCTGCCCACGGGCTCGATGGCGCACGTCGTTCTCATTTCATTCTCATTCGCGTACTGTCGGTGAAGCGCAGCGTGGCTCGATGCCATGCCGATGCCGCACGCTGCGGGCTGCGCGCGCGGATTTATCCGCTTATGCCCGCCCGCACGCTTTCACCGCGCACGAGGTAGACGGCGTGGCGTTCTCACGCGTAGGCTTCAGACTGCGCCGCCGCGCACGCCAACCTTTCTGAACGATGACACTCGAATTCTTCCTGCGGCTTTTCACCGCCTTTGCTTGCGGCGTCGCGATCGGCCTCGAACGACAGATGCGCCAGCGTACTGCCGGCCTGCGCACCATCACGCTCGTCGCGAGCGGCGCCTGCCTGTTCGTCACGCTTGGCGTGTTGACTGGCAACGGCATCAGCGGCATCACGCAGATCGCCGCCTACGTGGTGTCCGGCGTCGGCTTTCTCGGCGGCGGCGTCATCATGCGCGACAAAGGCTCGATTCAGGGGATCAACACCGCGGCGACGCTGTGGTGCTCGGCGGCCGTCGGCGTATTGAGCGGCGCGGGACACTACGGACCGGCGCTCGCGGGCACCGCGGTCGTGCTGCTGACCAACACCGCGCTGCGCGAAGTGAGCCGGATGATCAACCAGACGCCGGTCTCAAACGCCGACCTCGTCCGCGAGTACATGCTGATGATCGTGTGCCGCGAAGCTGACGAAATCCACATTCGCACCGCGATCTCCAACTCGATGTACTCGACGCCGCTGTCGTTCCAGAGCCTGACGAGCGAAGATGTCGAGGACGAGCCGGGCCGCATTCGCGTGACGGCGACGTTGAAGCTGCATCCGAAGGATCAATCGAAGCTCGAACAGATGGCGAGTCGCCTGAGCATGGAAAAGAGTGTGTCGAGCGTCAGTTGGACCGCGCGAGAAGCGGAGCCCACGCCCGAGTGAAGCGCGGCGCGTAAGTTCCCTCCGTTCGCGCGCATCGTCTACACTTAGCTTGCAGCAGATTCAGATAGTGTTAATTCCGCGCCCTGATCAGGGACTGTCCCATAACTTTCGACTAAGCTCTATCAGCGTGATTTCTTCACACTCAACCATGGAGTCTCGAATATGGAACACGGCATCATCGCATGGATCATCATCGGCGCGATTGCAGGCTGGCTCGCGGGTGTGCTGGTCAAGGGCGGCGGCTTCGGCCTGATCGTCGACATCATCGTCGGGATCGTCGGCGCGTTCATCGGCGGCTGGCTCGCCGGCGTGCTGCATATCTCGCTCGGCAGCGGCTGGATCGGCTCGATCATTACCGCGGTGATCGGCGCGGTCATTCTGCTGTTTATTATCCGGCTCGTGCGACGAGGTTCCTGAGCACGGCATCCGGTATCGTGAAGTGTTCGCAATGCGGCACCATCGGCACGATGCTCGAAATGCGGCCGTCCTTCGCGGTCAATTTGCTCGCAAACACCGCGCATGACGCATCGCGCGCAAAGTCGCCGGAGCCGCCATTCCGTTCATCATTTGCGTGCCGCCCACACGCGTCGAATTCACGTTGCCGTAGATATCGAATTCGAGCGCGGTATCGAGTGCGGTATTGAGCGCGATCAATCCGAGCCGGCGAACCACTTCGGGATGGTTACTGACTTCCTGCGAACGCAGCACGAGCCGGTCGCGATATCGCCCGATTTCGCCGAATATCTGCGCCTGCCGCGGGGCCGAAAGCGTGAGCGAGGCGCCGGACGAGAACGCGACCTTACCGGCATCCATCAGAGCGAACGTCGAATCCTGCAGGATGTCTGAGTAAATCTCACAGACATCGAAAGGGGAATCGGTGAAACCTGTTAGTACCGCATTCGCGATCTTGCCGATGCCTGCCTGCGGCGGCGCCAATTGCTTGTGCATGCGGCGACGCGTCACTTCTTGCTGGAAAAACCTGATCAGATGACCGGCAATCGATGCAGTCTCGCGATCCGCGGGCAGCACTGTTGACGATCTGTCGGCCATGTCGGTCATTACATCGCCGCGGTTTTCTCGGGCGGAATGTCGATAGCGGGCGGGCCGATGCGGTCCGAGCGGCCGTGCAAGGTTGATCTCGACGATGACCTTGTCCGCGAGAATCGCGAAGCTTGCCCAATTGCCGATCGACGTCTTCAGCACGATGCCGCCGCTCTCCGTGATCGCGGCCGCTTCGATGATTGGTAAGCGCACAATTTCCCCCACCTAGCTTTTGCGTCCAGCAAGATCCACGATTGCGTCCGCAACCCCTAACTTGCGGACGCAATTTATGACCCAGGATGACCTTTCGTTTTTGCCTTTGCGGGTGACCCGCGTGGGCGTGGGCGGCAAGCGTAGCTTCGATCCTATGGACAAGCGACGGCTGGTGGAAGCCTGCGAGCAGCCAGGTGCGTCATTGTCTGGCCTGGCGTTGAAGGCCGGGGTGAACGCCAACCAGTTGCGTAAATGGGTTCGGCTGCACCGGCAGGCGCAAACGCGCGCGAGTAACGACGACATGGCTGCTTCACCGTCGGTGTTCGTGCCGGTCATCGCGATCTCCGATCCGGCGCCCGCGCCTGCCACGGTGCATTCGGGGCGCGTGCAGTCAGAACCGCAGCCATCGCCTCTGTCTTCGCGCTCGCCGACATCCGCATGGCTCTCGGCCCAGTTGCCTAATGGCGTGAAGCTCGAGCTCGAATGTTCGGAGCGCGACACCGCTCTTGTGAGCGCCATGATCGCGGCATTGGGGCTGCGCTGATGTTTCGCTTTGAGGCTGATGTGAGGGTGTTTCTGCACCGCGAGCCGATCGACTTCCGGGCAGGCATCAACAGTCTGGTGACGCTGGTGGAGCAATCCATGCAACTGGATCCGTTTGCGCGTGCCGTCTACGCTTTCCACAACCGCAGACGTAACCGGATCAAGCTGCTGCTTTACGAGCGCAACGGCTTCTGGCTAATGCTGCGACGTCTCGAGGAAGATCACTTCATCTGGCCGCGCCAGCAACAGGCGGTAATCGAGCTGACTACCGAGCAGCTACGCTGGCTGCTTGAGGGCATCGACATTGAGGCAATGCGCCGGCATCCGGCGCGGCCGTACCGCCATGCCAGCTGATGTTACAAATCTCCGTAAACCTGTAGCGCATTGCATTCGACTATCCTGGGAGCATGAATGAAGACGACTTCTCCCGGTTGCCGCCCGCCGCCCAGGCCTATATCCGTGAACTTGAGTCACGTAACCGTCAGCTTGGCGAACGCATCGCCCAGCTGGAGGAACAGTTCCGCCTGGCACAGAGCAAGCGCTTCGCGCCCAGCAGCGAGAAGCTGCGTGATCGAGTCTTCGACGAGGCTGAACAGATCGCTGCCACTGAAGCGCATGACGATGACGTCGCGGCCGACACCTTCACGCTGCCCGAGACTGGCTTGCCGGATGTGCCGCAACCGACACCGCGCAGTCCTGGACGCAAACCGCTGCCGGCGCATCTGCCACGTCAGCGCATCGAATACGATCTGCCCGATGACCAGAAGATATGTCCGTGCTGCGCACACGAGCTTCATCGTATGGGCGAAGAGATCAGCGAACAGCTGCATATCGAGGTGAAGGCGTCTGTGCTGCAGCATGTGCGTTTCAAGTACGCATGCAGGCATTGCGAGCGCCACGCCGAACGCACGCCGGCGATCACCACACCGATGCCGCCGCAGCCATTGCCGGGCAGCAATGCGAGTGCCGCGATGATCGCCACCGTGACGGCCGGCAAGTATGTCGACGGAACGCCGCTATACCGGATGGCTAACGCATTGGGTCGCGCCGACATCGAAGTCGGACGCGGCACGCTGGCGAACTGGATCATCCGGCCCGCTGAGCTGCACTATAGCCGGCTCTTTGAGGCCTTGCGCAGGACGCTGCTGTCTCAGTCACTGATTCACGGCGACGAGACAACAGTGCAGGTACTCAAGGAACCTGGCCGCGCCGCGCAGAGCACGTCGTATATGTGGGTCTACCGTAGTGCCGAAGACTGTGCGCAGCCGGTCGTGCTGTTCGACTACCGGCCGGGGCGGGGGCAGGAATATCCTCAGGCGTTCCTCGCCGGCTACAAAGGCCTGCTGATGACAGACGGATACGCCGCCTGGCGCACGCTCAAAGGCCCCACCCACCTGGGCTGCCTGGCTCATGCGCGCCGAGGCTTCGTCGACGCGCTCAAGGGCATGAAGAAACCGGGCGGCCGTGCTGCGCAGGCGCTGGAATACTTCAAGGCGCTGTACCAGGTCGAGGCGCTCGCCAAAGCTGATCTGCCCGAAGGCGAGACGCACGTTGAATATACGCACCGGCTGCGTCAGCAACACAGCGTGCCACTACTTGAAGCGCTCAGACAGTGGCTGGACGAACAGGCGCCGCAGGTCCTGCCAGAAAGTCTGCTGGGCAAGGCGATCTCATACACGCGCAACCAGTGGGCGTATCTGTGTCGCTACGTGAGCGACGGGCGGGCTCCAGTTGACAATAATGTCATCGAACGCGACATCCGCCCATTCTGTACAGGCAGGGCTTCGTGGCTGTTCAGTGACACGGTTGCCGGCGCGAAGGCGAGCGCCGTGATCTACAGCCTTATGCTGACCTGCAGGGCCTGCAACGTCGAACCCTACGCCTATCTCGTGCACGTCCTTACCGAATTGCCGAAGCGCGCATCGGACGCCGACGTGACTGATCTCTTGCCGTTCAACTTCGCAAAGCTCACCGTCGCTCCTCGAGCTTGATCTGCCCGACACATCTACCTTCGCGCACGTTTCCAACCTCAGTGTGCTAAATCGCGCGCTTACGATGATTGCGACATCGAGCTTGCCGAGCTGGTTCGCGCGCAACATCTCGACCGTCTCCGACCGATATTGATCGGCGAACATTCCTTCGCCGCGATTGATTGCGTCGCGCAGCGTCTTGTCCACCTGAAACTGAAGCCGGCGCGAAAGCACATGTGCTTCGGTCAGCATGCGATCCACGTCATGACCGAGCGAGGCGCGTCGTCATCAACGTGACGCGCAGCGGCTCGCTCCGCTGGCGGACACGCTCGGCAAGCGCGACCGGCACGGCCTTCGCGTCGCCCACGCGCGGGAAGCCGCTTGCGCCAACGCGCATGCCGTCGTGGATCAGGAGCGCCTCGTCGGCGGCCGTGGTGATCATTCCGCGCAGCGCGGCGCAGCGAATGCGGTCTGCGTACATGAACGCGAGTCTCTCCATAGTCGCCAGTTCCGTCTACTGTCGCGCACGTCTGCCATGTGATTCGCTCACTAGGCGGGTGCCGCACCCGCCGCGGCGTCTCGATCTGACAACGTCGCGAACAGGGGCTGGGTCGCATGACATGGTCAAGGACGGGTCTTGCGCGTGATGCAGCTCAGCTGCCCAGGTGGATGTTGCAGAAGCTCATCGGGCCAACGCATTCGTCGGCTTTCGCTTTCCCGCTTCCATATGCTTGCGCGTAGCAACGTTATTGGCGCGCTGGCTTTCCGCTTGCGCAACCTGTTGCTCTTGCGCGGCCGGCGGGGGCTATCTGAAGCGCTCACAGCAAATCCTCGCGGATGTCGATGTTGCGGAAGACGAAGCCAGTTGCGCGCACGAACGTGTATGCGAACATCGCTCAATCATTGATCGCGGCGATCCGCGGGAGCATGGGCATCGGCATGGTGCCGCTTTATACTGCCATTTCAGGATTGCGCGATGGCACGCTGGTGCGCGGGCTGTCGGAACGTACGCTGCAGAAGACGACTGTTTATGCGCTATATCGGTCGCGCCAGTTCATCGATGCGAAGTCGCGTTTTTGGGTCGAATTCCTGTGTTCAGATCGGCCGAAGGTCATTGCGCGCGACGAAGCATTGCTCGCTGAGGTCAGTCAAATGGGATCAGTAGATAGTCCAATACAGCTTGACGCATGCTTTGTACTTCGGGTTGCTACGGAGTAGCGCTAAGAAGGGGCTCGACGCGTGTTGGAGCGCAGATCGTATGCGCAAACAGGTGCTGATAATTCCGCGAATTTGAGAGAGTGCCCGGCAACGGTTCCCGGCCGCGCTTTTGGTTCGTGTTCAGCTGAACCCGTCATCTGACGTTGCCCTCGATTTTCGTATCCGCTAACCGAGCACTTATTATGCCGCTTCCTTTCGCTGTGCGGCGTGCCAGTCTTGTTCAAATTGCATCGGACTGACGTAATTCAACGTCGAGTGCAA
>NZ_JAJITC010000011.1 GCF_020881035.1 Paraburkholderia translucens | reverse complement strand
GCATCGATCTTGCGCAGCAGGTGGTCCTTCGGCACGAGTTCCTCGAGCGTGACCATCTCGAGTTCGTGCTGCATCGGTGTTGGTTTCTTGAGCATGACGCCCATTAAACGACAAAGCCCGGCGTGTGGCCAGGCTTTGGGGGTACTTTGTCAGCAGTCTGGAGCCCGCTCGCCGCGGGCTCTTTGTCATTCGGACGCCATTGGCGCAGTGCCGGTCATTGGCTCGCCGAGTCCGCCGACCCTGCCGCACCCGGCTTCTTTTTCTGCTTTTTCGCCTTCTTCACGTGCGTCTCTGTCGGCGGCGAGTAGGAGCTGACCGAGCTTGATGCGGTCGGCGCGGCGGGTTGCGCGAGTGCCACGGACATGCCCGTGGCCAGCGAAACAGCGGTCAATAACAGCGTCAGCTTCTTCATATGATTTTCTCCGGTGACGGTTGCAATCTTGGTGAGCCGGCGCGTTGCGGCCGCGCCTGACGGGATGAAAGCCGGGTTAGTCTACAAAGCCGAAATTGCCGTGGCCGCAAATATTCAGTCTTTCGGACTCGATATGGTGGGGAACGCGGGCCGCGCGTTCCGTGCCGGATCGCGCTTACAGCAGCGGCGCCAACGCGCGCTCGGCGTCCGCTTTCGTGAGCGACATCCGTTGCGCGTAGTCGTCGAGCTGATCCGGGCCGATCTTGCCGACCGAGAAATAGGTGCTGTCCGGATGCGCGAGGTAAAAGCCTGACACGCTCGCCGCGGGCAGCATCGCCAGCGATTCGGTCACGCTCATGCCGATTTCGTTCGCCTGCAGCACCTCGAACATGTCGCGCTTGACGAGGTGGTCGGGGCAGGCCGGGTAGCCGGGCGCCGGGCGGATGCCACGGTATTTTTCGGCGATCAGCTCGTCGTTGGACAGGTTTTCGCTGCTCGCGTAGCCCCACAGATCGCGCCGCACGCGTGCGTGCATCGCTTCGGCGAATGCTTCGGCGAAGCGATCCGCGAGCGCCTTCAGCATGATCGCGCTGTAGTCGTCGTGATCCTTCTCGAACTGGCGTTCCTTCACGTCGACGCCAAGACCGGCCGTCACCGCGAACATGCCGATGTAGTCGGCGACGCCCGAGTCCTTCGGCGCGATGAAGTCGGCCAGCGAGCGGTTCGGCCGCATCACGCCGTCGACCACCGGCCGCACGCTCTGTTGACGCAGATTGCGCCACGTCAGCGCGACCTCGGTGCGCGATTCGTCCGTGTAGATTTCGATGTCGTCGTCGTTCACCGTGTTGGCCGGCAGCAGCGCGATCACGCCATTTGCCTGCAACCAGCGGCCCTGAATCAGGCGCGCGAGCATCGACTTGCCGTCGGAGAACACGCGCCGCGCCGATTCGCCGACGATCTCGTCGTTGAGAATCGCCGGATAGGGGCCGGCGAGATCCCACGTCTGGAAGAACGGACCCCAGTCGATATAGTTCGCGAGTTCGTTCAGATCGTAGTTCTTGAATACACGACGGCCGATGAACTTCGGCTTGACCGGCTGGTAGCCGGCCCAGTCGATCTTCGTTTTATTGGCGCGCGCTTCGGCGAGCGTGACCATCGGCTGCGCTTTTTTGTTCGCGTGCTGATCGCGGATGCGGTTGTAGTCCGCGTTCAGTTCGTCGATGTACTTCGCGGCGCCCTCGTCCGACAGCAGACTCGACGCCACCGATACCGAGCGCGACGCGTCCGGAACGTAGACCACCGGCCCTTCGTAATTCGGAGCGATCTTCACCGCGGTGTGCACGCGCGAGGTCGTCGCGCCGCCGATCAGCAGCGGAATCTTTTTTACGCGGAAGTAGTCGTCGCGCTGCATTTCAGAGGCGACATAGGCCATTTCTTCGAGACTCGGCGTGATGAGGCCCGACAGTCCGATAATGTCCGCACCCTCGACCTTCGCCTTCGCGAGGATCTCGCTGCACGGGACCATCACGCCCATGTTGACCACTTCGAAGTTGTTGCACTGGAGCACCACCGACACGATGTTCTTGCCGATGTCGTGCACGTCGCCCTTCACGGTGGCGATGACGATCTTGCCCTTGGCGCGCACGTCGCCGCCGGCCGCCGCAAGCTGGCGCTTTTCTTCCTCGATGAACGGGATCAGATGCGCGACCGCCTGCTTCATCACGCGCGCCGACTTCACGACCTGCGGCAGGAACATCTTGCCCTGACCGAACAGGTCGCCGACGATGTTCATGCCGTCCATCAACGGACCTTCGATCACGTTGATCGGACGGCCGCCGGCGGCGGCGATCTTCGCGCGCACTTCCTCGGTGTCCTCGACGATGAAAGTGGTGATGCCGCCGACGAGCGCATGCGCGAGACGCTTTTCCACCGGCTGGTTACGCCATTCGAGGTTCTCTTCCTTCTTTGCGGCGCCGCTCTTGAACTTGTCGGCGATTTCGAGCAGGCGGTCGGTGCCGTCTTCGCGGCGATTGAGCACGACGTCTTCGACGCGCTCACGCAGTTCCGGATCGAGTTCGGCATACACGCCAAGTTGACCCGCGTTGACGATGCCCATGTCCATCCCCGCCTGGATCGCGTGATAGAGGAACACGGTGTGGATCGCCTCGCGCACCGGATCATTGCCGCGAAACGAGAACGACACGTTCGATACACCGCCGCTCACCTTCGCGTACGGCAGGTTCTGCTTGATCCAGCGCGTCGCCTCGATGAAGTCGACCGCGTAGTTGTTGTGCTCCTCGATGCCGGTCGCGACCGCGAAGATGTTCGGATCGAAGATGATGTCTTCAGGCGGAAAGCCGACTTCGTTGACGAGAATCTCGTACGAGCGCTGGCAAATCTCTTTCTTGCGCGCGAAGGTATCGGCCTGGCCCTGTTCGTCGAACGCCATCACGACACTGGCCGCGCCGTAGCGGCGAATCAGCTTCGCGTGATGAACGAACTGCTCCTTGCCTTCCTTCAGCGAGATCGAGTTGACGATCGCCTTGCCCTGCACACACTTCAGGCCCGCCTCGATCACCTCCCACTTCGACGAGTCGATCATGATCGGCACGCGCGCGATGTCCGGCTCCGACGCGATCAGATTCATGAAGCGCACCATCGCCGCCTTGGAGTCGAGCATCGCCTCGTCCATGTTCACGTCGATCACCTGCGCGCCGTTTTCGACCTGTTGGCGCGCGACGGCCAGTGCTTCGTCGAACTGATTGTTCAGGATCATTCGCGCGAATGCCTTCGAGCCGGTCACGTTGGTGCGTTCGCCGACGTTGATGAAGAGCGTCCCGGACGTGACGTTGAACGGTTCGAGGCCGGCAAGGCGCATGGTGTGATCGGTCATGGCGTGAGTGCGAGTCGGATGCGTGCGTTAAGAGGCGGGCAGGGGCGTGCGAGCGTCGGGGTGAAGTGCGCGAGGCCGGCTCAGGCCGCGTCGCGATACTGTGCCGGCCACTTGCGCGGCTTCAGGTCGGCCAGTGCCTTCGCGATCGCCGCGATGTGTTCGGGCGTCGTGCCGCAGCAGCCGCCCGCGACGTTCACGAGACCCGCTTCGGCGAATTCCTTCAGCAGACCCGAGGTATCGGCGGGCAGTTCGTCGAAGCCGGTGTCGCTCATCGGATTCGGCAGCCCGGCGTTCGGATAGCACGATACATAGGTGTCGCAGAGCTTCGCCAGTTCGGCGACGTACGGGCGCATCAGCGCCGCGCCGAGCGCGCAGTTCAGGCCGAACGTAAGCGGCTTCGCGTGACGCAGCGAATTCCAGAAGGCCTCGACGGTCTGGCCCGACAGAATGCGACCCGATGCATCGGTAACGGTGCCCGAAATCATGATCGGCAGGCGCTCGCCGGTGTCCTCGAACAGTTCGTCGAGCGCGAACAGCGCGGCCTTCGCGTTCAGCGTGTCGAAGATCGTTTCGACGAGGAACAGGTCCGCTCCGCCGTCGAGCAGCGCCTTCGCCTGCTCGTAGTAGGCCGTGCGCAGTTCGTCGAAGGTCACGTTGCGCGCGCCCGGATCGTTGACGTCCGGCGAAATGCTCGCCGTCTTCGGGGTCGGTCCGATCGCGCCGGCGACGAAGCGCGGCTTGTCCGGCGTCGAGTACCTGTCACATGCGGCGCGCGCGAGCTTCGCCGATTCGAGGTTCATCTCGACGGCGAGCGACTCCATGCCGTAGTCGGCCTGCGCGACCGTGGTCGCGCCGAACGTGTTGGTTTCAATGATGTCCGCGCCCGCCGCCAGATATTGCTCGTGAATCTCGGTGATGATCTGCGGCTGCGTGATCGACAGCAGTTCGTTGTTGCCCTTGATGTCGCGCGCGTAGTCCTTGAAGCGCTCGCCGCGATAGCGGGCTTCGTCGAGCTTGTAGCGCTGGATCATCGTGCCCATCGCTCCGTCCAGGATCAGGATGCGTGAGTTCAGCAGCGCGGGCAGCGCTGCGCCGCGCGTGTAGGCGGGCTCGGAGCGGACTGGCGTGGCGGTTTGAGCAGGCTGGGTCATGGCGGACGAGGGCTTGCGCCGGCGTTGGCGGAAAACGTGTCATTGTAGCCGCTGCCGGGCGGATTCGCCCGGCGGGCGGGCCAGGCAGGGCGCGAACGGCAGGATCGAGCGGTATGAACGCGCCGCACGAAGAATTCGGAAATGCGCTAACAAACGAAACCGAGGGCTTTAGCAAAAAAACGGCCCGGCAAGCCAAAGCCTGCCGGGCTGTTTCGCTGCTGCCGACCGCCTGTTGAAACGCGCCGGAAAGCCGCGCGATGCGGTCGTTCGATGTCGCCAAAGCGTTTGCTCGAACTCCTCCGGTTAATGAAGGATCACTGGTTGATGCATCAGGCTGTCGAACTGGCCGAGAAATTCGTCGACCTCGTCGAGCGTCGGCGCGCCTTCGATCAGTTTTTGCACATGCTCGCGAAAATGCGCCGCCATTGCACCGTCGAGGTAGATCTCGCGCTGCATGTTCTTGTCGACAATCTCGTAGCCGCCCGACTTCATGGCCAGCGGACCTTCCTGTGGCGGAAACTCGACGACACAGTAGTTAGGGCTGTTATAGATCATTTGCATGGCGACACTCCTTATTTCCGTTGGGCTCCTGCCCTGCTCTGCATCCTAGGTGGAGCATGCGAGGTGGAATTCAAGGGGTGGGTCCGGACGACGCTAGTAAAAAACTCCGGACCTGACGGTTAGACTCGCCGCTCCAGAAACGATTCAAGCAACGCGGCAAAACGGTGAGATTGCTCGATCGGCGCGAGATGCGCGGCCTCCAGCATTTCGAAGCGGGCGCCCTCGATCGCCTCAGCTATCGCCTGTGTAGCAGCAGGCGGCGTGCCCGTGTCGTGCCGTCCGGCCACCGTCAGCGTCGGACAGCGGATCGCGCCATGCCGTCCGCGCAGGTCGAAATCGCGCAGCGCCTCGCAAGCCATCGCAAAACCTTCCGGGGGCGTGCGCGCAAATGTTTCAATGATCGGCTCGACTGCTTCGGGATGCGCGGCCTGGAAGTCGGGCGTGAGCCAGCGCGCGATCGTCGAAGGCAGGAGCGCCGCCATGCCGTCGCTACGCGCGGTGCGTGCGCGCTGATCCCATAACGGGCGGTTTTCGGACGGGGGATCCCAGATGGAAAGATCGCCGCCCAACTGATGGATGAACGTGAGCCACGGGCCGCCGCCTTCGTTACTCAGCACGTAACGTGTTTCGATACCGTTGATGTTCACTTGCATGCGGACTCCTTCGAAGGAAACGCAGTGAAAAAGCGCGGTGGGTCGCCTCGTTCGCACGAACGGGCGCTCCAATGACGTGCGAGTCAGCGTTGCAAACGAAGTTTCGCCGAAATCGTGCGGATTTGCTCGTGTCAGCCCGTCACGAAACGTGTCACGGTTTGATGATGGAGGGAGCGGTCGAATCGGCCGGCGCGGCGGGTGCGGTGTCGGGCGTCACTGCCGATGCCTCCGCGGGCGCGGGCATCGAAGGAGCGGCAACAGAGGGCGCGGCGGGCGCGGCAGCCGCAGCCGTCGTCGGCGCGCCAGCATTGCCGCCATTGCCACCGTCATGCGGCGTCGCCTCGTCGACATTCAGCTTGCCGCGCCACACCAGTTCGAATTGTGTACCGTTGGGTTCGGTCTGCAGGATGCGCGCGGGCAACCAGCCGAGCGACGGCGCGAGCCACACGTCGATGCGGCGCTGATCGCCATCATGCCGCGGCAGACGCTTGAAATGACGCGTCTCCAGATAGCCCTGCGCCGCGCGGATCGTCTCGTCGCCAATCGTCTCGATCGGCCAGTTCTCGCCGCTATCGGTATCGGCGACGAAAAACTGTCGCGTCACGCCAGGCTTGTAGGCATCCGGGTCGCCGCGAACGAGGCTGGCGAGTTGCATCACGACGCTGAAGCGGTCCTGCGCACCGTCGGGCAACGGCAACGTGGACGGCGTGCGCGTGAAGCCGATTTTTCTGTCGTTGCGATTGAAGATCGCGATGTCTTCCGCGCGACGACCGCGCTTTTCGCTGTACTTCGCCGGCGCCAGGCCGAACGCATCGATTGCGCCGTGGCTCGAGAACACGAACGGACCGACGAACGGCAGCGGCACCGACACGATCATTTCGTAGCCTTGTGCGTTGCTCGCCCAATGGATCGTGCCAGGCGCGTTGCGCACGCCGTTGTAGAACGTGTCGTAGTCGAGTTCGGCCGACGGCGGCACTGAAAACTGCACGCCCTTCGATGCTTGCGGCGAGCTCGCCGCGGCAGGCGCGCTCGGTGCGGTGGCGCCTGTGTTTGCACTGGGCGATGCCTTCGCGCTCGCGGCGGCGGGCGGCGCGCTAGCCGCCACTTCCGAGGCGGGCGCGAGCGCCGGCTCGTTCGGTTTGGCGGATTGCAAGGCCGTCAACACATGCCGCTCGCGCGGCGGACTCGCCTTGGGCTGACGCGCGGGTGCAGGCGCGGGCGCATGCGGTGCCGGGGCGGGCGGTTGCGCCGGTTGACGCTCGACCCTTTGCGGTGTCAGCAGCGCGACCTGCACGGGCACATGCTCGTGTTCCCCCGGATTCAGATTTAGGAGGGTGCGCTCGAACCATTGCGCCGCGATCCAGTGCACGACCGCCACCGCTACGAGCACCGCGATCCAGCGCCACGCGCGCGCACCGCGGGATGTCCCGCTGCCAAAAGGTGGCAGGCGATCCTGACGGCGGGTGGCGGAAGCAAAATCCATTGGCGCTTGAATCCGTGAGAGGTTGAAAGGACAGCCTCGTAAATCAGCCGTTTTCGTTACGCGGCGTGGCGCTATAGCCGAGTTCGTACGACAGCTTGTGCGCGCATTCGCGCAACGCGATATCGATCTCGCCGCCCCAGCGAATATCGAACGCGCCTTCATGGCCGAGCGCGACGAGACCGAGCGCGAGTTCGCCCGTCGAATCGAACACCGGCATGCAGAACGCGTGGATGGTCGGCAGCAACATGCCTTCGACGCGCGCGGCCTCGCGCTGGCGCACCTCGGCGAGCAGCTTGTCGACGTCTTCGCGGGTGCGCGGCGCACCGCCATACGACGAGCGCCGCGAGTCGGCGAGCTCGCGCTCGAGCATCGCAGCGGTCTTGCCGGGCGGCAGGTAGGCCGCGAACAGCAGGCCGCTCGCGGAGCCGAGCAAGGGCATCACGTCGCCGAGTTTCAATGATGCCTTGGCCGGATAGCTCGATTCCATCCAATGCACCATCGTCGGTCCCTGATTGCCCCACACCGCGATGCCGACCGTCAGATCGAGCCGGTCGCGCAGTTCGGCGAGCGCGATGCGCGCGAGCTTCACGCCGTCGACGCGCGCAAGCCGCGCGAGTCCCAACTGCAACGCGAAGCCGCCGAGTTCGTAGCGACCCGACAGCGGGTCCTGTGCGACCACGCCGAGGCGCAGAAAACTGACCAGATAGCGATGCGCCTTCGCCGGACTCATGCCCGCGCGGTGCGCGAGATCGCGCAACATCATCGCGCGCGGTTCGTGGGTCAGCACGTCGAGCAGCCTGAAACCGACCTCGATCGACTGGATGCCCGAGCGCGGTTTTTCTTCGCCGGGTTCGCCGGTTTCATCGTCGGCGCGGGTTGTATCGATGGCGTGGGCGGCGTCTAGCAGCGCGTCGGCGGGCGATGGGCCGGTGCGGGTGCGGATCGAGCCGGAGCGGGCGTTGGCGGGCATGTGCAAAAGGCGCGGGCGGCGCGTTCTGTAATCGTTATGACGGCGGTTTCAATGAGAACGACGACGAACACGCAGATACTGGGCCGCGCCGATTCACCATCGTAGAATAGATTCCCTCCATCGTCACTAACACATGGTTCACAGCTCTATGAAACTTGCCTCGCTGAAGGACGGCACGCGCGACGGTCAACTGATCGTCGTGTCCCGCGACCTGCACACCGCGGCCATCGCCGACACGATCGCGCCCACGCTGCAGCGCGTGTTCGACGACTGGGCCTTCTACGCGCCGCAACTGCACGACCTCTATGACGCGCTCAATCAGGGCCGCGCGCGCAACAGCTTTTCGTTCGACGCGAAGGAGTGCATGGCGCCGCTGCCGCGCGCGTTCCAGTGGGCCGACGGCTCGTCGTACGTGAACCACGTCGAGCTCGTGCGGCGCGCGCGCGGCGCGGAAATGCCGCCGGAATTCTGGACCGACCCGCTGATGTACCAGGGCGGCAGCGACGACTTCATCGGTCCGCGCGACGATGTCGTGTGCGCATCGGAAGAGTACGGCATCGACTTCGAGGCCGAAGTCGCGGTCATCACCGCCGACGTGCCGATGGGTGCGACACCCGAGCAGGCGCTGCGCGGCGTGCGGCTGGTTACGCTCGTCAACGACGTGTCGCTGCGCAACCTGATCCCCGCGGAACTCGCGAAGGGCTTCGGCTTTTTCCAGAGCAAGCCGGCTACGTCGTTCGCGCCTGTCGCGGTGACGCCCGACGAACTCGGCGAACACTGGCGCGAAGGCCGCCTGCATCGGCCGATGATCGTCCACTGGAACGGCAGGAAGGTCGGCCAGCCCGACGCGGGCACCGACATGGTGTTTCACTTCGGTCAGCTGATCGCGCATGCGGCGAAGACGCGCAATCTGCGTGCCGGTTCGATCGTCGGTTCGGGGACGGTGTCGAACAAGGACGCGAAGCGCGGCTACTGCTGCATCGCCGAGAAGCGCTGCCTCGAGACGATCGAGCAGGGCGCGCCGCAGACCGAGTTCATGAAATACGGTGACACCGTGAAGATAGAAATGCTCGACGAGGCGGGCAAGTCGATTTTCGGTGCGATCGAGCAGAGCATCGCGCCGCTCGAATGAAGCGCGGCGGTGTCGCGGTCATGCTTTGATACGGCGGTCCGCACGAAATCCATCAGCCGCATTGGAATGGGTCGCGACGTTCCGCTCGCAGCCTGACGAATCTTATACGGACTGCTCATCATGTCTCAGCCATCGCAACCGAACGACGCGTACTACGCGCACTACCACTCGCTGCGTTTGCGGCGTCATCCGCACGGCGTGCTCGAAGTCGTGATGAGCGGCGAGGGCGCGAATAAAAGCGGGCTTGCGACCGCGAACGAGCGCATGCATTACGAACTCGCGGAGATCTGGCGCGACATCGATCGCGATCCCGATACGCGTGTTGCGATCATTCGCGGCGAGGGCAAGGGCTTTTCGGCTGGCGGCGACCTGCAACTCGTCGAAGACATGGCGAATGACTTCGACGTGCGCACGCGCGTGTGGCGCGAAGCGCGCGACCTCGTCTACAACGTGATCAACTGCGGCAAGCCGATCGTGTCGGCGATGCACGGTCCGGCGGTCGGCGCGGGGCTCGTTGCGGGGCTGCTCGCCGATATCTCGATCGCGGCTAAGACGGCGCGCATCATCGACGGACATACACGGCTCGGTGTCGCCGCGGGCGATCATGCGGCGATCGTTTGGCCGTTGCTGTGCGGGATGGCGAAGGCGAAGTACTACCTGTTGCTGTGCGAGCCGGTGAGCGGCGAGGAGGCGGAACGCATCGGGCTCGTGTCGATCGCCGTCGACGAAAGCGCTCTGCTGCCGAAGGCATTCGAAGTCGCGCGCAAGCTCGCCGACGGTTCGCAGAGCGCCATCCGCTGGACCAAGTACGCGCTGAACAACTGGCTGCGCTCGGCGGGCCCGGCGTTCGATACGTCGCTCGCGCTCGAATTCATGGGCTTCGCGGGGCCGGACGTGCGCGAGGGCGTGAGCTCGTTGCGCGAGCGGCGTGCGCCGGATTTTGGCGCAAGCGATCCGCACCAGCACAAACGATCGTGATGCCACGCCCCGCACGGTATGATCGAATCAACGCGCGCGGCTGCGCGCATCCCCCACATTTTCATGCACCGAGGCGACAAGCATGACCGACACCACTGGCGCCACGCCGCCCTTTTCCGGCTTTCCTGGTTTCCCGCCCGCTGAAATGCTCGATCGCATGTGGAGCATGATTCGGCTGTCGCCATTCGGTGCTGCCATGACGGGCGCGCAGCCGGCTGGCGACACGAATCCTTCGCTGTCGATGATGTCCGACATGATGGCGCCGCTCGCGAGCGTCGAAGAGCTCGACAAGCGCATCACCGACATGCGCGCGGTCGAGCAATGGCTGAAGCTGAATCTGAGCATGCTGCAGTCGGCGATTCAGGCACTCGAAGTGCAGCGCGCCACGCTCGCGACGCTGCGCGCGTTCGGCGCGTTCGCGCAATCGTCGATGTCGCAGGCGGCGGCTGGCGGGTCGAGCTCCGCCGCGAGCGGCGCATCGAGTGCTGCTGCGAGCCCCGCGCCGGCGCCGAGCTGGACGAAGCCGGCCGAGCCCACGCCAGAGAGCGCCACGCCGGCGGATAGCGATGAAGAAGAAGCGCCCGCCGCACCCGCTTTCGATGCATCCGCGTGGTGGAATCTGCTGCAATCGCAGTTCAATCAAATCGCACAGTTCGCGATGACGCAGCCGTCCGTCGCGGTTGCCGCGGCGGGCGGGGGCACGCAGGGCAAGCCGCAACAGTCGAACGCCGCCGAAGCGTCGGGCGTCGACACGCCGGGCGTCGATACGCCGGGCGTCGACACGCCGGGCGTCGACACGCAGAACTCGAAGAATGCCGGCAAACGGCCAGCCGCGAAGCGCGCAGCGACATCGACGAGGCGTGTGGCCGGCGAAGGCACGCGCGCGGCAGCGCCGAAGAAGACCTCCTGAATGAGCGGTGCGGTCACCGCGCTCGCACCCGGCGTGACCGCGAGCGATGGCCCCCCCGTTTTTGGCCCCATCCCGGCGCCACGATTTCCGCCCCGCGCCTACCGCCGACTCTATTGAGCGAAGTCAACGCCACAGCGCGCTCGCCCCGCTTCTGCCACGGGTTTGGTGGGGTGCGCGTGCTATCATTGCGTAAGTTTTATCTGGCTTTGGGACGTGCGCTGAGAAGAACCAATCCCACGGCCCTCGCGTCATTCGCCGCCGGCACGACCGGCGCAAGGCTTGACGGTGCGGTTGTCGACCCAGACTGGCTCGACTTCAGGCACAGGGTATCCCTCATACATGGTTGGCTGCGGCGCCTGACTCACGCTTCAAGCGCCAATTCAAAAGCCCGGAGTTCTTTGCCGCCCGATGCTTCTGGGCGGCTGGTTAGCGCGTAAAATTGAATACTTGGCCGATAAACGGCACGCCCGTTCGTCGTAGGTAAAAACGGCTACACGTAGCAGCAACAGACACACACAGTATGTGCAGAACAGGGGTGGGACTATGAACACCATGCTTTATCCGGAACTTTATAAATCGCTCGAATCCGTTCGATGGGACATGGAGAAGGACATTCCCTGGGACAAATTCGATGCATCGCTGTTGACCGACGAGCAGGCCGCGACGATCAAGATGAACGCGATCACCGAATGGTCGGCGTTGCCCGCCACGGAAATGTTTCTGCGTGACAATCATCACGACAGCGATTTCTCCGCGTTCATGAGCGTGTGGTTCTTCGAGGAGCAGAAGCATTCGCTGGTGCTGATGGAGTATCTGCGCCGCTTCAAGCCGGAACTGGTCCCGACCGAAGAAGAGCTGCACGCGGTGCGCTTCGAGTTCGATCCCGCGCCGCCGCTCGAAACGCTGATGCTGCACTTCTGCGGCGAAATCCGCCTGAATCACTGGTACCGCCGCGCTGCCGAATGGCACACCGAGCCGGTCATCAAGCACATCTACGAAACCATCTCGCGTGACGAAGCGCGCCACGGCGGCGCGTATCTGCGCTACATGAAGAAGGCGATGGCGCAAACCGGCGACATCGCGCGGGCCGCGTTCGCGAAGATCGGCGTGTTGATGGCGTCGGCGCGCCGCACCGAAAAGCCGCTGCACCCCACCAACCTGCACGTGAACCAGGCGCTCTTCCCGCGTGACACGATCCAGTCGCGTCTGCCGGACCCGGAATGGCTCGAGCGCTGGCTCGACGAGCAGATCCGTTTCGACGACGGTTGGGAAAAGAAGGTCGTCGAGCGCATTCTGCACAACCTGTCGCTGCTGTTCGAGCGCACGTTCAACACCGCGCAGGAACTGAACCGCTATCGCAAGGAAGTGGTCGCGCGCCTGCAAGCCGCGGATCAGAGCCACCCGGCGCAACAGCAGCCGGCATAACGGTTCGGGCGTCGACGTCGGCGCCGTGATCCGGCGGTTTCAGTACAGCTTCAATAGACGGTCCGGCAGGCGCGAGCTTGCCGGACCGTTTTGCGTTGCGCCGTCCGGCGTGTATCGTGACGGCATTTTTGCATTCCTCTTTCCGTAACTCGGCAACTCTGTGACTGTGCGATGACCGCTATCTTTGAACGCAAGATTCTGACGCGCGATGCCCTGGTGAAACTGCGTCCTTCGCTGCGCGCGCCCGTCGTGTTTACGAACGGCGTGTTCGATATCCTGCATCGCGGTCACGTGACCTATCTGGCCGACGCGAAGGCGCTGGGCGCGTGCCTGATCGTCGGGGTCAACAGCGACGCGTCGGTGCGGATGCTCGGCAAAGGGGACGACCGTCCGATCAACAACGAGGCCGACCGCATGGCCTTGCTCGCGGCGCTGGAAAGCGTCGACTACGTGGTGGGCTTCGGCGAGCAAACGCCGGTCGAGCTGATTTCCGCACTGCGCCCGGACGTGCTCGTGAAGGGTGGCGACTACGACATGGATGCGCTGCCTGAATCGGCGCTCGTGCGCGGCTGGGGCGGCAAGGCGCTCGCGATTGCGTTCGAGCACGATCGCTCGACGACCGCGCTGTTGAAGAAGGTGCGGGCACAGGGTTGACGCTGCTGATTGCCACGGCAAAGCGCGGCGGACTGCCGGACAACTAACCGCACACGTGGCTAGCCTCCGTTACTGCGGCAACTCCGAGGTCGAAATCCGCGCCTGCGGCGCGGGTCCGCCGACCACCGCCTGATCGGCCGCATCGGCGGCGCTGACCGGCCGCACCTTCAGCCAGTCCGGATGAATCTGGCGGTTCAGAAGATCCGGCTGGCGGGCGCCGGCGGTCAGTGCCGGACCGAATGCGCCACGCAGCGCGACGAAAGCCAGCACGTTGAGAACAATCAGAATGGCGATCGGCCAGCGAAGCATCGTGAGTGTTTCCAGTTCAGGAAGAAGTTGAGCCGGGGGCGTGAGGGTCAAGCGCCGGCGCGTAAGGCGGCGGCAGCAATAGGCGCGCGAGTCACACGCACGTCACGCGCCTGGCAGTCAGACACGCTGCCGCGCCGTATCCTCGGCGGCGATCAGCGCAAGCCCCGACAGCACCAGCGAATCGTGGCGAGTATGCGGCACTTTCAGCGCGCTCGCCACTTCGTCGGCGGCGCCGCCGCTGACCACGAGACGCACCGGCACCTGCCACTCGTCCTGCAGATCGCGCCACATCCGTTCGATCAATCCCGCCTGCGCCAGCGTGCAGCCCGCCGATAGCGAGTGCGGCGTATCCGTTGCGAAGAACGGACCGCGACGGGCGGCACGAGCGGCGTCGGCCGCGTCGAGCAGACCGCGCGCGCGCGCGCCGTCGAGCGTCGGCAGTTGCGCGGTGTGCTCGCCGAGCGAGCGCATCATCAGCGTCCAGCCCGGCGCTATCAAGCCGCCGATAAACGCGCCGTCCGCGCGCAACGCTTCGAGCGTCGTCGCGGTGCCGAAGGTCGCGAGCAGCAGATGTTCGCCGGGAAAGGCCGCGTGTGCGCCGATCATGCCGGCCCAGCGGTCGCTGCCGAGCGAGTGCGGTGTCGTGTAGCAATTGGTCACGCCGCATTGGCGCGCGCTCGCGCGGATCGTCGTGAGCGGCAGTTGCGGCCAATGCGCCTCGACGAGCGCGGCGACGTGCCTCGCAATCTCCGCGCCCGCGACGTTCGAGAGCCATGCGCCGCATGGCGTCGGCAAGTTGGCCCACTCGCGTTGCGAGCCAGACCGCGTGGGTGGCGCGGTCACATCGTCATGCGCGAGCGCGCCGCTCGCCAACTGCGTCCCGTCCGGCTGTACCAGCGCCCACTTGATCCGGCTATTGCCCGCGTCGATCAGCAGATAAGGCGCGAGCCCTGTCATGCGGCACCGTCGGCTAGGCGCAGCGACACGTCGCCGGACGCGATACGTTGGCGGCCGGCGGCCGTGTCCAGCAGCAGTTGGCCTCGTTCATCGACGCCCGCCGCCACGCCGCGCGCAAGCTCCTCGCCTTGCTCGAGCAGCACGACGTCACGGCCCGCGTACGCGTGCACCGCGTTCCAGCGCGACTGGAACGGCGCGAAGCCCTCGGCGCCGAAGCGCTGCAGCATCGGCTCGAGCGCGCTCAGCTCGGCGGCGAGCGTGTCGGTCAGATTCGCGTTGGGCAGCGCGCGCTGCAACGCGGTGGGTGCCGTGCCGCGTGCCTGCGGCGGCACCTCGGCGTTCAGCGTGCCGACCTGCGCCGCCAGTTCATCGGCGCCCTTTACGTTGGTGCCGATGCCGATCACGACTGCGCTTGCGTCGTCGGTGCTCCACGCGGTTTCGATCAGGATGCCGGCGAGCTTGTCGCCTTCGAGCAGCACGTCGTTCGGCCACTTCAGTGCAATCTGTCCCGGACCGGCGACCGGCAAAGAGCGCAGCCCGTCGACGAGCGCGACGCCCACCGCGAGGCTCAAGCCCGCCAGCCCCTCGAGCGGTCGTGGCAAGACGCAGGCGACGGAAAACAGCAGCGCGTTGCCTGGCTCCGCGTACCACGGACGTCCACGGCGCCCGCGCCCGGCCGTCTGCAGATACGCGACGCGCACGATCGGCCGCGGCAGCGCGTTGGCGCGGCGCGGCAGTGCTTTTACGCGGGCCATCAGGTCGGCGTTGGTCGAACCGGTTTCCTCGACGATTTCGATGGGCCAGTCGTGCGCGTGCGCACCGAACAGCTTGACCGCGCGTTCGCGATCGATGCGCCAGTCAGTGCCGGCGCTTGCCCCTGTGGGCGGGGAGGTGGGAATCTTGGAAGCACTCATGTCTCATATTGTAGCGACAGCAAGGCTGATCGGGACGCGACGCGGACCCGTGTGGATCAGTGCGGACCGGCGGCCGAGCCTTCGTTACAATGGCCCGTAATCCGACAACCAGATTCACGCGATCCTTGAACCACGACACTCCGCCGGCCCTTGAAGTCGCGGCCGGCAGCCAAGGCAAGATCGTCCGTCTCTCGGGCCAGTGGACGGCGCTCGCGCTCGCGCGCGATCGTGAAACCGGGCACGTGATTCCGCTGCTGCGTTCGCTGACCGGCGCGCAAGGCATCGGCGAATGGGACCTGTCGCGCGTCGACCGGATGGACCATGTCGGCGGCCAGGCGCTGTGGCGCGTGTGGGGCCGCAGGTTGCCGCCCGGCACCGCGCTCACCGACACGCAGCGCGACATCTTCGAGCGCATCGCGCTGCTCGACACCGTGCGCGAGAGCGCCGAGCCGGTCACGCGCTTCGATCCGTTCACGCGTCTCGGCCTCGGAATCTTCTCGTTTCTCGACCATATGCAGGGTGGCGTCACGATGCTTGGGCGCGTGGTGCTCGATCTGCTCTCGATCGCCCGCAAGCCGAAGCTCACGCCGTGGACCGAAATCTCCGCGAACATCTACAACGCCGGCGCCCGCGCGCTGCCGATCACCGCGCTCGTCGCGTTCCTGATCGGCATCGTGCTGAGCTATCTGTCGGCACAACAATTGCGCATCTTTGGCGCTAACCAGTTCATCGTCAATATTCTCGGCCTCGCGGTGATTCGCGAGCTCGGCCCCGTCCTGTCGGCGATTCTGGTGGCGGGCCGCTCGGGCTCGGCGATCACCGCGCAGATCGGCGTGATGCGCGTCACCGAGGAGCTCGACGCGATGCGCGTGATGGGCATTCCGCACGGGCTGCGGCTGATCCTGCCTCGCGTGATCGCGCTGGCCGTCGCGATGCCGCTGCTGGTCATGTGGACCAACATCATCTCGCTGACGGGCGGCGCGCTCGCCGCGAAGCTCGTGCTCGGCATCGAAATGAGCTTCTTCGCTCGGCAGCTCCCGAGCGTGGTGCCGATCGCGAATCTGTGGATCGGCCTTGGCAAGGGCGCGGTGTTCGGTATGCTGATCGCGATCGCGGGCTGCCATTTCGGCTTTCGCATCAAGGCCAATTCGCAAAGTCTCGGCGAAGGCACGACGACCTCGGTGGTGACGTCGATCACCATCGTGATTCTCGCGGACGCGGTGTTCGCGATCCTCTTCCAGAACGTGGGGCTCTGATGATCGCGCCTCTGACCGAAGCCGTGCGCGGCCAACCCGCGCCGTCGATTGCCGAGCCCGTGATCGAGGTGATCGACATCACCAAGCGCTACGGCCGCAACATCGTGCATCAGCATTTGAGCTTCGACGTGCGCCGTGGCGAGATCGTTTCGGTCGTCGGCGGCTCGGGCTCGGGCAAGACCACGCTGGTGCGGCAGATTCTCGGGCTCGAACGGCCATCGAGGGGCACCATCAAGCTGTTCGGTGAAGACCTCTCGAGCGTCTCGCCTGAAACCGCGCTGCTGATGCGCAGCCGCTCCGGCATGCTGTTCCAGCGCGGCGCGCTGTTCTCGTCGCTGTCCGTGTTCGACAACGTCGCGCAACCGGTGCGCGAGCTCGGCACGGTGCCCGAAGAACTGCTGCGCGACATCGTGATGCTGAAGCTCGAAATGGTCGGGCTGCCCTGCAAGCATGCGTCGAAGATGCCGGCGGCGCTCTCGGGCGGCATGATCAAGCGGGTCGGCATCGCGCGCGCGATCGCGCTCGAACCCGAGGTGCTGTTTCTCGACGAACCGACCGCCGGTCTCGACCCGCAGGCGTCCGAAGAATTCGTCGAGCTGATCTCCGGGCTGCATCGCGCGCTCGGTCTGACCGTCGTGATGATCACGCACGATCTCGACACGATGGTGTCGCTCTCGACACGCGTGGCTGTGATCGCCGATCGCAAGGTGCTCGTCAACGCGCCGGTCGAGGAGGCGGCGGGTGTCGACCATCCGTTCATCCGCGAATATTTCCTTGGCCTGCGCGGGCGCCGCGCGCTGCAGGCGCTGCCGCCGGAGCGCCGCGCGAAGCTGCCGCAGGCGGCGCTCGAACCGGCATCGTCCGAGTTGCCGCTTTGAAGCCGGCAGACACGAACCGGGCCGCAATGAACCAGGAAAACTGACAATGGAAAACAAAGCGCATGCGTTCTGGGCCGGGCTCTTCACGGTCATGCTGACGGCGGCGATCGGGCTGGCCGCGTATCTGTTCAACGTCGATCGCACCGTGCGGGTGCCGTACGACCTGATCGCGCGCACCAACGTGACCGGCCTCTTCGTGGACGCCGCGGTGCGCTTTCGCGGGCTCGACGTCGGCCGCGTGCAGTCGATCAAATTCGATCCCGCGCATCCGGGGCAGATTCTGATCCGCATCAATGTCGATGAGCACGCGCCGATCACGCATTCGACGTTCGGCAGCCTCGGGCTGCAGGGCGTGACCGGCATCGCGTTCATCCAGCTCGACGATACCGGACGCGACCTGACGCCGTTGCCGTCGTCGGTGCAGCACGTGGCGCGATTGCCGATGCGCCCAGGCCTGCTCGATCAGTTGCAGCAACGCGGCGACGTGCTGCTGCGCAAGCTCGAAAAAGTCACCGACAACGTGAACGACATGCTGTCACCGGAAATGGTCGAGCAGTTGCACGAAACGGCGGCGAGCATTGCGCAGGCGGCCTCGGGCGTCGCGACGTTGACTCGCCAGCTGGGGCCCGTCGCCGGTAAGCTGCCCGGCACGGTCGACGAGCTGAACCGGACGCTCGCGTCGACCAACCAGATGATCACGAATCTGCAGCGTCCGGACGGGCCGCTCGTGCGCAATCTGAACAAGGCAGGCACGGCGGCGCAGCAGGCGGGCGACGCGCTCGCGCAGATGAACGTGTCGCTGCAGGACCTGTCGGCGAGGGTCGGCTACGAGACGCTGCCGCGCGTGAATTCGCTGACCGATGACGTGCGCTCGGCGGCACAGTCGATCGACCGCGCCGCCGATACCTTCAGCACCAATCCGCGCAGCGTGCTGTTCGGCGCGCCGCGCGCGGCGCCGGGTCCGGGCGAGTCTGGTTTCACGTGGCCCGCCGCTGCCGCCGCGCCCGCAGCGCACTAAATCCGCAGGCCAGAACAGAGGAAGATGCCCATGTCACGCTCGATTCACCGACTGTTGTCCTCGCGCGCCGCGCTCGCGGCGCTGCTCGCGTTCGGCGCGCTGGCGGCGGGCTGCGCGGGCACGTCCGCGGTGGTGTCGGACATCCGCTACGACTTCGGACCGCCGCCGCAGCACGCGACCGCGAGCCGGCTGCCAGCCGTCAAGGTGCTCGAGGTCAGCGCGCCGCCCGTGCTCGAATCGGACCGGCTGATCTATCGGCTGAGCTATGCCGACGCGCAGCAGACGGCCCCCTATGCGAACAGTCACTGGACGATGATGCCGTCGCAACTATTGACGCAGCGCCTGCGCGACGCGCTGAGCACGCACGGCACCGTACTGACCGGCGCCGACGGCGTGAGCGCGCCGGTGCTGCGGGTCGATCTGACCGAGTTCGAGCAGGTGTTCGAGAGCCAGACGACCAGCCACGGCGCCATCACCGCGCGCGCGACGCTGATCCAGGGCGGCAAGGTGATCGGTCAGCAAACCTTCGTCGCGAGCGCGCCGGCGCATTCGGCGGATGCGGCCGGCGGCGCGCGGGCGCTTGCCGCGGCCAGCGACGACCTCGTCGCGCAGATCACCACGTGGCTCGGCTCGCAGGCGCTGGTCGCCGCGCAATGACGGGCGGGCAGCGCACGCCACGGAGCGCTGCATGAGCGATCGCGCGTGGCTGCGCCGCCCGTCGGCGTTGGCCCGTCAGGCGCTGCTGCTGTACACGGCGCTGATCGTCTACGGTTCGTGGTATCCGTTTTCCGGCTGGCGCTCGCTCGGCATCGCGCCGTTTGCCTATCTGTTCGATCCGATGCCGCAGTACCTGACGGCGTTCGACGTCGTCACCAACGTGCTCGGCTATATGCCGTTCGGCGCGCTGGTGGTGCTCGCGGTGTATCCACGCTGGCGCGGCACGCCGGCCGTGGCGCTCGCATTCGTATTGGGCGGCCTGTTGTCGGGCACGATGGAAGCGGTGCAGACGTATCTGCCGACGCGCGTCGCCTCCAATCTCGATCTCGCCGCCAATACGCTCGGCGCGCTCGTCGGCGCGGCGATGATGTCGCCGCTGACCGGCGCGCTGCTCGATCGGGGCCTGCTCAGGCGTCTGCGCTGGCTGTGGTTCGAGCGTGACCATGCGGCGCTCGCGTGCCTCGTCGCCGCGTGGCCGTTTGCGACGATGTATCCGGCGCCGCGGCTGTTCGGTCTCGGCAATTGGCCGCGCGCACTGTGGCTGAGCGTCGATCCGGCCACGCAGGACGCGCTGCTCGCATGGACGCCGTCCGCGTGGCAGGTCGGCGCATGGCCGGTGGCGGCCGCCGCGTGGCTACCGGACGCCACGTGGGAAGCATTGATCACGACACTTAACCTGTTCGCGGCGCTCGCGCTTGCGTCGCTGCCGGCGCGCCGTCATGCGCCGCGCGTGCGGCTGGTCTTCGTGTTCATCGCGGCGACCTTGTGCGTGAAGGCCGGCGCGACGTTCCTGCAATCGCAATCGGGCCTCGCGTTCGACTGGGCGACGCCCGGCGCGTTGCTCGGACTCGTGTGCGGCACCGTCGCGGCGCTCGTCGCGCTGCCGCTGCGGCGGCGCGTGCGCGCGTCCCTCGCGGGGGGCGCGCTCGTCGTCGCGCTCGTGTTCGTCAATCTGCTGCCGGTGAATCCGTATTTCGACGTCGTGCTCGCCGACTGGCGGCAGGGGCGTTATCTGCATTTCAATGGGCTCATGCGCTGGCTTGCGTGGATGTGGCCCTATGCGGCGCTGGGGTGGCTCGCGTTCGCGGCGGAGCGGGCGTGGCTGAAGCGGCGCGCGAAACCGGTGTGATGGGCATGGGCGCCGCTCGCCTGGCCCCGGCGCATCCATAGGCCGGTCGCTATAATCGTCCGCACGTCGGGCGCCTCTCTTCACATATGACCGTGCGGTAACGGCGCTCTTGCATCTCCTTTCAGCCGTGCTTTGCTCCCCCTGACACCATGAACTCCTTCTACAAGCACCACGTCTTCTTCTGTCTGAATCAGCGCGAACCCGGCGCCGAGCGTCCGAGCTGCGCGAATTGCAACGCGCAGGCGATGCAGGAGTACGCAAAAAAGCGTGTGAAACAGCTCGGCCTCGCCGGTCCAGGCCAGGTGCGCATCAACAAGGCCGGCTGCCTCGATCGCTGCGAGCTGGGCCCGACGCTTGTCGTCTATCCCGAGGCCGTCTGGTACACCTACGTCGATGAAAGCGACATCGACGAGATCGTCGAATCGCATCTTGCCAATGGCAAGGTCGTCGAGCGTCTGAAGATCGATCAATAACGCGAACCACGAAACGATCCACAGGCATCCTGATGAACGTCAACACGAAGAAGTATCTGATCGACGGCCCGGTCGGCAAGATCGAGGTCGCGCTGGACCTGCCCGACGAGGTGCGCGAAAAAGGCGCCGCACCACGCGGCATCGCGCTCGTCGCGCATCCGCATCCGCTCTTTGGCGGGACGATGGACAACAAGGTCGCGCAGACGCTCGCGCGCACGCTCGTGCAACTGAACTACGTCACGTATCGGTCGAATTTTCGCGGCGTCGGCCAGACCCAGGGCGAGCACGACGCGGGTATCGGCGAGCGCGACGATCTGTACGCGGTGCTCGAGCACATGCGCGCCGATGTGAACTACGGCGATCTGCCGCTCGTGCTCGCGGGCTTTTCGTTCGGCACCGTGGTGCTGTCGCACGTCGCGGCGAAGCTGCGCGACGAAGGGCGGGAGATCGAGCGCATCGTGTTCGTCGGTACCGCGGCGAGCCGCTGGGACGTCGCGCCGGTTCCCGGGAGCACGCTCGTGATTCACGGCGAAGTCGACGAGACCGTTCCCATTCAATCCGTTTACGACTGGGCGCGTCCGCAGGAATTGCCGATCGTCGTGATTCCGGGCGCCGAGCATTTTCTGCATCGCAAGCTGCATATCCTGAAGCGGATCATCGTCGACGCCTGGCGCTGAGACACGCGTCGCGCGCGTTTTGCGCGGGACAGGTGCGCGCAAACGTGTGCAAATCGACGACACACGCGCAAACCTGACCAAGTTGCGCGCGTATAATGAGCGCTCTTTTTTTGGGCACAGCGCCGGCCATCCGGCAGATTCGCGCGCCGCGAGGTCGTTTCGCGAGACAGCGCGGCCGGGCGCGCAGCGCTGTGCTCGCGAACCGATTGCGTCGCCGTCAGTCCAACGGGCGCCGCGCCGTTTTACGGCCAGATGCCTTGTCGACCGGCTCCCCCAACTCAGCGCGCTGTCGCGCAACGAATCTTTCTGCACGAACCGACCCTATGCGTTTCTCCTCCTCTGGCCGCACGTCATTCCCGTCTGTTGCTTCTTTCATTGCCCCTTCGCTTAATCGTGCCGTTGCCGTCGGCCTCGTGCTGCCGGCCACGCTCGTCGCGAGCACGGCGTTCGCGCAGGTGCCGCCGCCGGGCGTCAACGCACGCTCGTGGGTGCTCGTCGACGCGACCAGCAACCAGGTGCTCGCGTCCGCCAATGCGGACGAGCGCGTCGAGCCGGCCTCACTCACCAAGCTGATGACCGCGTATCTCGTGTTCGAGGCGCTCGACACGAAGAAGATCACGATGGACCAGAGCATCGAGCCGAGCGAAGCCGTGCGCCGGGTGCGCAACGACGAATCGCGCATGTTCATCGAGGCGCTCAAGCCGGTCACGGTGCACGACCTCGTGTACGGCATGATCGTGCAGTCGGGCAACGACGCGGCGATCGCGCTCGCCGAACTGGTGGGCGGCAGCGAAGCGCAGTTCGTCAACATGATGAACGCCGAAGCGCAGAAGCTCGGCATGAAGAACACGCATTTCGCCGACGTGAACGGCATGCCCGACCCGCAGCACTACACGACCGCGGGCGACCTCGCGATCCTGTCGGCGCGCCTGATCCGCGACTATCCCGAGTACTACAACATCTTCTCGGTCAAGGAATTCACCTACAACAAGATCAAGCAGCCGAACCGCAACCGCCTGCTGTGGATCGATCCCACCGTGGACGGTCTCAAGACCGGCCACACGCAAGCCGCCGGCTACTGCCTGATCGCGAGCGCCAAGCGTCCGCTGCCCGGCACGACCGATGCGTCGCGCCGCCTCGTCTCGGTGATGATGGGCGAGACCAAGGAGCACGACCGCGTCCAGGACAGCCTGAAGATGCTGAACTACGGCTACACCGCCTACGACACGACGCGTTTGTACAAGGCGAACCAGGTCGTGGCTACGCCGCGCGTCTACAAGGGGGCGAAGGACAGCGTGCAGGTCGGCGTGAAGAGCGATCAGTACATCACGCTTCCGAAGGGCGCGGGCGACAAGGCGAAGCCGCAGATCGAGCTCACCGATCCGCTGATCGCGCCGCTCGCGAACGGTCAGCAGGTCGGCACCGCGAAGCTCGTCGCCGACGGCAAGGTGCTCGCGCAGTTCCCGGTGGTTGCGCTGCAGCCGGTCGCGCAAGCAGGTGTGGTTGGCCGCGTGTGGGATTCGCTGCTGCTGATGTTCAACAAGAAAAAGTAAGGGCCGCGTCGCGATGCCGGCTGTCTGCGATGATTCGCTGGACGACGCCGGCTGGCGCGAGCTGATCGGACGCGGAGTATGCGGCGTATCAGCGAGCGAGGGCCGCCGAAGCGGCCGTGGTGGACGAAGGAGTAGAGAATGAACCCCGAGAACGACTCACTGTTTGATTTCCCCTGCGATTTCCCGATCAAGATCATGGGCAAATCGCACCCCGAGTTTGCTGCGACGATCGTCGAAGTGGTGCGCCAGTTCGATGGCGAGGTCGATGCAACGCGCGTCGAGACGCGGCCGTCGAGCAGCGGTACCTACACTGGGCTGACCGTCCACGTGCGCGCGACGAGCCGCGCGCATCTCGATGACATCTATCGCGCGCTGACCGGCCATCCAATGGTCAAGGTCGTGCTGTAACCCCGGTACGCGATTTTCCACCTCACGGCGCGACGCGCAACGCGTCCGCCGTCGCTCCCTCCACCGCGAGGCGCGCACTCGCCGCAGGGCCCGCCTCGCAGGCGAGATCGAACAGCAGCCTGAAGCGCGCCACCTCGTCGAACACCCAGTCGCGAAACGCCTTGACCCGCGCGGTCTCCAGCATCTGCGGCAGGCAGATGAAATAGTATTGCCACGGGCTCGGCCCATCCACATCGAACAGCCGTACGAGCCGGCCTGCCGCGATTTCGTGCATCGCGAGCGAGCGGCGCGTGAGCGCGATCCCCTGCCCGTCGATGGCCGCCTGCAGCAGATTCGACGAATCGTGATACAGCACGCCGCGCTTCGGCTCTGGCCAGTCGGTGAGGCCTGCGGCGTCGAACCACGGGCGCCATAGCTCGTCGTCGGAGCGCAGCAACGGGACTTTGGCGAGATCAGCCGGGGTTTGCGGCAGCTTGCCGCCGTTGAAGTCGGGCGAGCAGGCCGGAAAGAAGATCTCTTCGAGCAGCAGTTCCGTGTGCAGGCCCGGGTACTTGCCGAAGCCGAAGCGGATTGCGACGTCGACGTCGTCGCGCGCGAAGTCCGTCAGCGCATTCGTGGACAACAGCTCGATATCCCACTGCGGATGCGCCTCGATAAAGCTGCCGAGGCGCGGCGTCACCCAGCGCGCCGCGAACGACGTCAGCATCGACACCACGAGGCGCCGCTCGCGGTCGCCGGCGCGGATCGAGCGGGTCGCGTCGGCGAGCTCCATCAGCGCGGCGCGCACCTGGGTGGCATAGCGGCGGCCGGTTTCGGTGAGGCGCACGCGTTTGCCGTCGCGCGCGAACAGCGATACCCCTAGCTCGGCCTCGAGCGCGCGAATCTGATGGCTAACCGCGCCGTGCGTGACGAAGAGCTCGTCGGCGGCGCGCGAGAAGCTTTCGTGGCGGGCGGCGGCTTCGAACGCCTTGATCGCGTTCAGGGCGGGGAGTTGACGCAGGTCCATCGCAATATTTCTCACATAGAGGTGAAAATTGATCGTTTTGCCCAAGTCCTTGCTACACCTAGGATTCTAGCCATGAAACGATTTTTGGCGAGGGCATCATGCGAGAAATTTCCTCTAGCATTGCATATGAAATCCGCACGGGCGACACGCTGCCGCTGAAGGTGGCGCGCAGCACGAAGCTGAGCGTGAGCGGCGGCGCGGTGTGGGTCACGCGCAGCGACGACACGATGGACTACTGGCTGCAGCCTGGCCATACGCTACATCTGCGGCGCGGCGAGCGGCTCTGGCTCAGCGCCGAGGGCGCCCCGTTTGCGAAGGTCACGTTCTCAGTGCCGACGCGCAGCGACGAGCGCGCGCTGAACTGGCTTGCACGTATCGGCGAGCGTTGGATGATGCGCGTGAGCAGCGGCTGGCGCTCGGTTTGACCGTGGTGCGGCCGGAACGCCGTGTCTAACGAAGGGCTGGCGGCGCGCCAGCCCGCTGTTTCATGTTCCTTGCCCCGTCGGGCGCGGTCTGCAGGATTTCGGTAAACTCCCGGAATCATGTCCGCCACCCCGGTTTCCCCGTCCCCTCTGTCTGCCGTCGAGCCGCCCACGCTGCGCTGGCTCGGCCGCGAACCCTACGAAGCCAGTTTCGACGCCATGCGCGCATTCACCGACGCGCGCACCGCCGACACCCCCGACGAAATCTGGCTCGTCGAACATCAGCCCGTCTTCACGCTCGGCCAGGCCGGCGATCCGGCCCATCTGCTGGCGGCCGACAGCAACATTCCGCTCGTCAAGGTCGACCGCGGCGGACAGATCACGTATCACGGACCCGGGCAGGTGGTCGCGTATCTGCTGCTCGACCTGCGCCGGCGCAAGCTGATGGTGCGCGAGTTGGTCACCCGCATCGAGCAGGCCGTGATCGACACCCTGGCGGCGTATAATCTCGCCGGAGAACGCAAGGCGGGTGCCCCCGGCATCTACGTGGCGCCCGGTCCCGACGCCGGGCCGCATGCCGGCGCGAAGATCGCGGCGCTTGGCCTGAAGATCCGCAACGGCTGCAGCTATCACGGCGTGAGTCTGAACGTGAACATGGACCTGCGGCCGTTTCTCGCGATCAATCCATGCGGCTACGCGGGGCTCGAAACAGTCGACATGGCGACGCTCGGCGTCTCCGCCGGCTGGGACGACGTGGCCCGTACCCTCGCAGCAAGTCTCACCGCAAACCTCGACGGCAATCCCGCGGCCGTCGCCCAACCGCAGGCCGGTGCGCTCACCGCCTGACTGGATCGAACGAATGACTGACGTAACCGCGAATCCCGCAGCAGCCACTCCCGCGCCCGAAGGCGTGCCGGCCCCCGCCGCCTATGACGCGACCGCGAAGCAGAAAGCGCAAGCCAAGACCGCGCGCATCCCGATCAAGGTCGTCCCGATCGAAAAACTGAAGAAACCGGACTGGATCCGCGTGAAGGCGGCCACCGGCAATTCGCGCTTCTACGAGATCAAGCAGATCCTGCGCGAGCACAACCTGCACACGGTGTGTGAAGAGGCGAGCTGCCCGAACATCGGCGAATGCTTCGGCAAGGGCACCGCGACCTTCATGATCATGGGCGACAAGTGCACACGCCGCTGCCCGTTCTGCGACGTCGGCCACGGCCGTCCCGATCCGCTCGACGCCGCCGAACCGGCCAATCTCGCGCGCACCATTGCCGCGCTGAAGCTGAAGTACGTCGTGATTACCAGCGTCGATCGTGACGATCTGCGCGACGGCGGCGCGGCGCACTTCGTCGAATGTATCCGTCAGACGCGCGAGCTGTCGCCGCAGACGCGCATCGAAATCCTGACGCCGGACTTCCGCGGCCGCCTCGATCGCGCGCTCGGCATCCTGAACGCGGCGCCGCCCGACGTGATGAATCACAACCTCGAAACGGTGCCGCGTCTGTACAAGGAAGCGCGCCCAGGATCGGACTACGCGCATTCGCTGAAGCTGCTGAAGGACTTCAAGGCGCTGCATCCGCACGTCGCGACCAAGTCCGGCCTGATGGTCGGCCTCGGCGAGACCGAAGAGGAAATCCTCCAGGTGATGCGCGATCTGCGCGAGCACGACGTCGACATGTTGACGATCGGCCAGTATCTGCAGCCCTCGGAGCACCATCTGCCGGTGCGCGCGTACGTGCATCCGGACACCTTCAGGATGTACGAGGAAGAGGCGTACAAGATGGGCTTCACGCACGCCGCGGTGGGCGCGATGGTTCGGTCGAGCTATCACGCCGACGTGCAGGCGCATGGAGCCGGCGTGGTCTGACGCGCTGGCGCCTCGCTTCATGCCCCCAGCATGCACGCAGAAACGAAAAAGCCCGCCGATGTGCGGGCTTTTCATTTATACCGCCCATCAGCAAGGAAACGACACGTGGCAACTCCGATGGATCGCGGAACCTCCGCGCAATGGCCTTATCCGCGGCTCGTCGCGCATCGCTGCGGGGGCACGCTCGCGCCGGAAAACACCCTGGCTGGTTTCGACGCCTGCGTGCGCTACGGCTATCGCATGGTCGAATTCGACGCGAAGCTGTCCGCCGACAACGCGCTGTTCCTGCTGCACGACGACGAGCTCGATCGCACGACAAATGGCCACGGGCCTGCAGCCGCTCACACCTGGCAGCAACTCGCCGTTCTGGATGCCGGCGCATGGCGTGGCGCGCAGTTCGCCGGCACGCGACTGCCGACGCTGGCCGACGCAGCGCAACGTTGCGCGCGCGACGGCATCGCCGCCAACATCGAGATCAAGCCGTGTCCGGGCCGCGAAGTCATCACCGGCACGCTGGTCGCGCAAGGCGCGCTCGCGCTGTGGCAAGGGCAGACGCCGCCGCTGCTGTCGTCGTTCTCGTTCGATGCGCTCGCCGCCGCGCGCGCAGCCGCGCCTTCGCTGCCGCGCGGCATGCTGTTCGAGCAGGTGCCGGCGGACTGGCTGCGGATCGTGCGCGAGCTCGACTGCGCGTCGTTGCACGCGAGTCATCGCTATCTGAGCGAGCCGCTGGTCGCGCAGATCCGCGCGGCCGGCCTGCGGGTGCTCGCCTACACGGTGAACGACCCGGCGCGCGCGCGATTGCTCGAACAATGGGGCGTCGACATGATCTGCACGGATCGAATCGATCTGTTGGCGTGACGCCGCGCTCGCCAGCGCCGCGCAAACCCGTGCGGGTTTTCCCGCAAGCGCGCCCACCCCGGATTCCGGATTCCGCGACAGAGGTCGTCCGGATTTCCGGAAACCCGGACGGCGCCCGCCGAGCCTTCTCGAAAAATCCATAAAAATCAAGGCTCTCCGTCCGATACTGAACTGGCATCGAGCTTGCAAAAGAATGCCGGTGGCCGCCACGGCCCGACAAAAAAGCAAGGAGACAACGATGTCCGATTTCCCTTCCCGGTATTTGTGAATTCGTCGCCTTGCTGGGGCCCGCTAGCGTGTGCCCGCGCGACGACGTTTCGTTCGCATGGCGCGCATCGCGGCGGCTCATCAGCTCATTTCCCTCACAGGAATCATCGTGAAGAAACCTATCCATAAAGTGCTGTACGTCCAGGTGATCGTGGCGATCATCATTGGTGTCGTACTGGGCCATTTCTACCCGAACCTCGCCATCGACATGAAGCCGCTCGGCGACGGCTTCATCAAGCTGATCAAGATGGTGATCGGGCCGATCATCTTCTGTACCGTGGTGACGGGCATCGCGGGCATGGAGGACATGAAGAAGGTGGGCCGCGTCGGCGGCAAGGCGCTGCTTTACTTCGAAATCGTCTCGACCTTCGCGCTCGTGCTCGGTCTCGCCGCCACGCACCTGCTGCGCCCGGGCGCTGGCTTCAATGTCGACCCGGCCTCGCTCGACGCTCACGCGGTCGCGTCGTATGCCGAGAAGGCGCACGGCCAGTCGACCGTCGACTTCTTCATGCACCTCATTCCGGACACCCTCTCGTCGGCGTTCGCGCAGGGCGAGATCCTGCAGATCCTGCTGATCGCGCTGCTGTTCGGCGCCGTGCTCGCGACGGCCGGTGAGAAGGGCAAGCCCGTGATGAACTTCATCGAAGGCATCTCGCACGTCCTGTTCGGCATGGTACGCATCGTCACGAAGCTGGCCCCGATCGGCGCGTTCGGCGCGATGGCTTTCACGATCGGCAAGTACGGCATCGGTTCGCTGCTGCCGATGCTCAAGCTGATCGGCACGTTCTATCTGACCGCGATCGTGTTCGTGGTGTTCGTGCTCGGCGCCATTGCACGGATGGTGGGCTTCAATATTCTGCGTTTCATCGCGTACATCAAGGAAGAGATGCTGATCGTGCTCGGCACGAGCTCATCCGAAGCCGCGCTGCCGCAGTTGATGCTGAAGCTCGAAAAGCTCGGCTGTTCGCGCTCGGTGGTGGGGCTCGTGGTGCCGACCGGCTACTCGTTCAACCTCGACGGCACCAACATTTACATGACGATGGCGGTGCTGTTCATCGCCCAGGCCACCAACACCGACCTCTCGTGGGGCCAGCAGCTGACGCTGCTCGCGGTGACGATGCTGACCTCGAAGGGCGCGAGCGGCGTGACCGGCGCGGGCTTCATCACGCTTGCGGCGACGCTTGCCGTCGTGCCGACGATTCCGCTGTCGGGAATGGTGCTGATCCTTGGCATCGACCGCTTCATGAGCGAGTGCCGCGCGCTGACCAACATCGTCGGTAACGGCGTCGCGACGGTCGTCGTGTCGGCCTGGGAGAAGGAACTCGACCGCAACAGGCTGAACCTGGTGCTGCGCGGCGATGTGGAAGTCAAGGAGCCGGCCGGCGTTTGAGCCGCGCCTGGCCAACCCTGTCGTGACCAGCGCGGACGCCTGCTGATGAAACCGGCGTTCGCGTGTCCGTCTGGCGGCAAGCCCTTGCCGCTCTATGCCACAATGTCCGATCCCCCTCGATTGGACAATGCCACCGTGACGCGCCGCCTGCTGATCCTCTTCGCGCTCGTAGCCGGGCTCGCGGCGGCCTGCTGGATCACCTACAGCCTCGCGTGGAAAAGCGGCGTCGACACGCTGCGGCGCAACGCCGCCGTGCGCGCCGAGCGGACCGCGAGCACGCTCAAGAGCACGCTGGAGCGCTACGAGTCGCTGCCTTATCTGCTTGCCGAGCATCCGATCGTGCAGGACGTGCTCACCGACCCGAATCCGGCCAACGTCAAGCGCGCGAATCTCTATCTCGAAGACCTGAATCGCCACGCGCGCGCCACGGTCACCTACATCATTTCGCTCGATGGCTACTGCGTCGCCGCCAGCAACTGGCGCGGGCCGGGCAGCTTCGTCGGCGCGAGCTATCAGTTCCGCCCATATTTCGTCGATGCCTTGAACGGCGGCGTCGGCCGCTTTTTCGGTATCGGCACGATTTCACAGGCGCCCGGCTACTACATCTCGCAGCCGGTGCGGCGAGACGGCAAGATCGTCGGGGTAGCGGTCGTCAAGCTCGATCTCGAATGGTTTCAGGGCGTCGACGCGTCCGAGCCGCTCGTCGTCACCGACGATCATGGCGTGATTTTCCTGTCGTCGGTGCCGGCGTGGAAGTACCACACGATCCGGCCGCTGCCCGGTCAGATTGCCGATTCGATCTACCAGGCGCGTCAGTACGCGCAGCAGCCGATCGCGCCGCTGCCGGTGACGATCGAGCGCACCCTCGAAGGCAATGCGCAGATCCTGCGCGTCGGCGGCGGGCGTTCAGCGCCGCGTTTCCTCGCGTCGCGGCGCGGTATGGACGAGCCGGACTGGCATCTGATCACGATGTCGCCGGTCGATCCTGTCGATGCCGACGCGCGCAAGGCGACCATCGTGACTGCTTTCGGCTATGTGTCGGTGGTCCTGCTGGCGTTCTACTGGCGCATGCGGCGCGCGCGCGTGCGCGAAATGATGCGCAGCCGCGCGCTGCTGCAGAAGGCCTATGCCGAGCTGAACGAGCGAGTCGCCGAACGCACCGCCGATCTGTCCGAGGCGAACGCGCAGTTGCACAAGGAAGTCGCCGAGCGCACGCGCGCCGAGCAGGAGCTGCGCGCCGCGCACGACGAGCTGGTCCAGGCGAGCAAGCTCGCCGCGCTAGGCCAGATGGCAGCCGGCATCACGCACGAGCTGAATCAGCCGCTCGCCGCGCTGCGCAGTTTCTCGGACAACACGCGCGTGCTGCTCGAACGCGGCGATCAGGCATCGGCGCGCGAGAATCTCGAAGCGATCGCCGCGCTCACCGAGCGCATGGGCAAGATCACGAACCAGCTGAAGCTGTTCGTCGGCCGGGCGCGCCCGCGCAGTGCGCGCGCGCCGCTCGTGCGGGCATTGCGCAATGTCGTCGCTTTGCTGCAGAAGCGCCTCCAGGGTGTGGAACTCGAATTCGTGCTGACCGATGCCGAGGCCGAAGCGGTTGGTGCACCAGGCGGCGCGCGCGCCCCGCTGAATCTTGCCGACGATCATCCGGAGCTGGTCGCGAATTGCGACGATCTGCGGCTCGAACAGGTGCTGATCAACCTGCTCGGCAACGCGCTCGACGCCACCGCCGGCATGAACCCGCCGCGCATCACGATCGAGATCGAGGCAGGCGTCGCGAATCTGTCGATCGCGGTCGTCGACAACGGCCCCGGCATTCCCGACGACGTGCTGCCGCACCTGTTCGAGCCGTTCTTCACCACCAAGGAAATGGGCCACGGGCTCGGCCTGGGCCTTGCGATTTCCTCGTCGATCGCGCGCGATTGCGGCGGCTCGCTCACCGCGCGCAACGCACCGCACGGCGGTGCAATATTCGTATTGACGTTACGCCGCGCGCGCGTGCAGACGAGCCCCGCGCGTGATCCGCTGACCGCGGGCTCGTGATTTCACATCGAAGCATCACCCGGAACACGCAATGAACGACGGCCTGCAAGTGCTGTATATCGAAGACGACGAACTGGTGCGGCGCGCAAGCGTGCAGAGCCTGCAACTGGCGGGCTTCGACGTGATCGGCCATGCGTCGGTCGAGGCTGCGGCGAAGCTGATCGGCGCGGACTTTTCCGGCGTGATCGTCACCGATATCCGGCTGCCCGGTGCTAGCGGCCTCGATCTGCTCGCGCAGTGCCACGAGCGCGCGCCCGACGTGCCGGTGATTCTGGTCACCGGTCACGGCGATATATCGATGGCCGTGCAGGCGATGCGCGACGGTGCTTACGACTTCATCGAAAAGCCGTTCGCGTCCGAGCGGTTGATCGAAACCGTGCGGCGCGCGCTGGAGCGACGCAAGCTCGTGCTCGAAAACCTCGCGCTGCGCCGCGAGCTGGCTGGGCAGAACGCGGTGGCGCCGCGCATCATCGGCCGTAGTCCGGCGATCGAGCAGGTGCGGCGCCTGATCGCGAACGTCGCGCCAACCGATGCATCCGTGCTGATCAACGGGGACACCGGCGCCGGCAAGGAGCTGATCGCGCGCAGCCTGCACGAGCTGTCGCCGCGGCGTGACAAGCCGTTCATCGCGGTGAACTGCGGCGCGCTGCCCGAGCCGATGTTCGAATCGGAGATGTTCGGCTACGAGCCGGGGGCGTTCACGGGCGCGGCCAAACGGCGCATCGGCAAGCTCGAACATGCGTCGGGCGGCACGCTGTTTCTCGACGAGATCGAAAGCATGCCGCTCGCGTTGCAGGTCAAGCTGCTGCGCGTGCTGCAGGACGGCGTGCTCGAGCGGCTCGGCTCGAATCAGCCGATTCGCGTCAATTGCCGCGTGGTCGCGGCGGCGAAGGGCGATATGGCCGAGCATGTCGCGGATGGCTCGTTCCGGCGCGACCTGCTGTATCGGCTCAACGTGGTGACGATCGCGCTGCCGCCTTTGAGCGAGCGCCGCGAGGACATCGTTCCGCTGTTCGAGCATTTCCTGCTCGATGCGGCCGTCCGTTACCAGCGGCCGGCGCCGATGCTCACCGATCGGCAGCGCACGAGCCTGATGCAACGTGACTGGCCCGGCAATGTGCGCGAGCTGCGCAATGCCGCCGACCGTTTCGTGCTCGGCATCGCCGACGAGCCGGTGCTGTCTTTCGCCGACGACGGCGGGACCACACACCCGCTGAAGGAGCGCGTCGAACAGTTCGAGCGCGCGATGATTGCCGAGGCGTTGGAGCAGGCGGGCGGGGTAGTCGCGGTAGCGGCGGACCGGCTGCAGCTAGGCAAGGCGACGCTCTACGAGAAGATCAAACGATATGGCCTTGCGGCCAAAGGAGAAGGGGAGCGGTGAGGAGCGCTAGCGCCGGCGGCGGGACATTGCGCCGGCGCGGGGTGCGATGTGATTGAGCCGGCTCAAGCCGAGTTACCCTTGAGCGCCTTCGCGAGCAACTGGTCGAGTTCCGCGAATTGCGGCTCGCCGACATAACGCTTCAGGATCTTGCCGTCTTTATCGATGACGAAGGTGGTCGGCGTGAGCTGCACGTTGCCGAACTGCCTGGCGGCCGAGCCGTCATCCATTGCGACCTTGAACGGCAACTGACGCGTTTGCGTGTAGTTGGTCACGTACATCGGCGCGTCGTAGTTCATCGCCACCGCGACGAATTCGAGGCCCTGGCCCTTGAAGCGGTTATAGGTCTCGACCATCTGCGGCATTTCCTTCATGCAGGTGTCGCAGCTCGTCGCCCAGAAGTTGACGAGATAAACCTTGCCTTTCAGGTCCGCGGTCGTGAGCTTCTGCCCCGACAGCAGCGTGAAGGTCGCATCGGGCACGCGCTGCTGGCCGGCAAACGCGAGGTAACCGGCGACGGCAAGCGCAACGGCCACTGCCACTGCGATCAGATAGCGAAGCGGGCTCGTGCGCCGGGCGACGGTCGGTGAATTGGCACTCATGAACGGAACCTCGTGAGTCGCGCGCGGCGCGGAACAATGGATCGGTGTGGTGGCGCTCTGGCCGATGCTGAACAGCGCTTGTATTGTAGCTCCAACGAAGCGGCTGCGCCGAGACGGCGCGGCGGCGTAGCCCAGCGCGCCGGCTTGGCGGCCGATCGGCGGATAATGGCGCTTTACGCTCGAGAAGCCCGATCTTCCGTCCCATGCTCCGAACCGTTTCCGGCGGCCGCCGTTTTGCTGCCCGTCTCCTGTCCCGTTTTTGGTTGAGCCGCCATTTGTCTGCCGGCCGCGTCGGCGTCTTTCAGCCGCCACCTTTTTTCCGTCGCGCCTGGACGCGCCCCGATCATGCTCAAACCGTGGCCGGTGCGATGGCGGCCGCGCTCGTGCTCGGCGTAGCACTCAGCGCATGTTCGCCGACCTTCGACTGGCGGACCGTGATGAACAACGACAACGGCTACACGGTCGACTTTCCAGCCAAACCGGGCAACGATCAGCGCGCGGTGCAGATCGACGGCACCCCAATGCAGATGGCGATGCAGACCGCCGAAGCCGGTAACGCGGTATTTGCGGTCGGCACCGTGACGCTGCCTGACGACAGCGACGCGACGCAGCGCGCCGCGCTCGATTTCCTTCGCACGGGACTGGCGCGCAACGTCGGTGCTACGCCTGATGCGCACGCGGTGCAGATTCCGCTGACCGCGGGCGGCAAGACGCCCGGCCTGGAGATGACGGTGAGCGGCGCGGCGGGTGCCCAACACGAGACGCGCACTGTGTATGCGCGGCTCGTCGCGCGCGGCCGCCACGTCTACCAGGCGGCGATCATCGCAGATCAACCGCTGCCGCAGGACCAAATCGACCAGTTTTTTTCGTCGTTCCAGCTGCACTGACAGCGGTCATTTTGGCTAGCCGGACGCGCCTCAGATCGTTGCGCGCAGTGAAAGTTCCTTCGTAGGTTTGCGCGCTAATTGCCGGTTTACGTTGAGCTTTTTGACTTATCCGCGCTGCCCTGTGGATAACTCTGTTGAGAAGTCGGCCCGAATGCCCGGAAAAGCCCATTTGACGGGCTTTCGGCCAGAAGGCGCGAACATGGCATATCTTAAAAAACCCAATAAAATCAATGGATTCTTGAATCGTTCGCCAGCGCGCCTTTCAGTTGTATCCAAATCTGTCGGAAGCGCGAACATGTGAATAAGTCAAGTCTTGACAGTGGATTTTTCTCCTCATAACGAGCCAAAAGCGCGGCGGTATTGAATCGCCTCGGCAACTTGCCCGGCGCTCGGCATTGCCGCACCGGCCAGGTCCGCGACGGTGCGTGCGACCTTCAACACCCGGTAGTACGCCCGCGCCGACCAGCCGAAGCGCTCGCCGGCTTCGCGCAGCAGCGCCTCGCCCGCCGCGTCCGGGCGGCACACATCGTCGACTTCGCGTCCGTCCAGCTCGCGGTTGGTCTTGCCTTGCCGCGTCCGCTGCCGCTCGCGCGCTGCGCTCACGCGCTCTGCGATCGCCGCGCTCGATTCGCCGGCGCTGGCGGCGCGGGCCGCAAGTTCGGTGGCCGTCAGCGCCGGAATGTCGAGCTGGATGTCGATTCGGTCGAGCAGCGGCCCCGATAGTTTGCGCAGATAGCGCGCGGCAACTTCCGGCGTGCAGCGGCAGCGCCCGCCCGGATCGCCGCGCCAACCGCACGGGCACGGGTTCATTGCGGCGATCAGTTGGCAGGCGGCGGGGAAGTCCGCTTGCCACGCGGCGCGCGAGATCGTAATGCGGCCGGCTTCGAGCGGTTCGCGCAGTGTCTCGAGCACCACGCGATCGAACTCGGGAAGCTCGTCCAGAAAGAGCACGCCCAGATGCGCCAGCGTGATCTCGCCGGGCTCTGGAGGATTGCGACCGCCGACCAGCGCCGCAGCGCTCGACGAATGGTGCGGCGCGCGAAACGGCCGCTGCCGCCACTGCGACGGCTTGAAGCCGATCCGGCTCGCGGACAGCAGCGCGGCTGAGGCGAGCGCCTCGTCGTCGGTCATCGGCGGCAGCAGCCCAGGCAGGCGTGCCGCGAGCATCGACTTGCCGGCGCCGGGCGGCCCGATCAGCAGGACGTGATGGCCGCCGGCCGCGGCCACTTCGAGCGCACGCCGTGCCGCGCGCTGGCCGATCACGTCGGCCATGTCCGGCGCCGGGGCGGCGGCGTGCGCGCCGAGGTCAGGCGCTGCGACCGGGCTGAGGCGCGCATCGGCCGAGCCCGCGAGGTGAGCGCATAGCGACGGCAGATCGGCGGCACCGAAAACGTCCACGCCGGGTACGAGCGCCGCTTCCGCCGCGCTCGCGGCGGGCAGATAGAGCTGTGGGACGTGGAAGGCCTGCGCGGGTTGCTGATCGGCAGGAGGCGGCAACGCAGAACGCGATTCAAGGGATGCATCGGCGGCGCACGTCCGACCGCCGCGCGCCGTGCCGCAAGCCATCGCGAACGCGCCGCGCATCGGCCGCAGCGCGCCTGTCAGCGACAGCTCGCCGGCGAACTCTCGATAGAGCAGGGAGTCGGCCGGAATCTGCCCGCTGGCGGCGAGGATTCCGAGCGCGATCGGCAGATCGAAACGGCCTGATTCTTTCGGCAGGTCGGCGGGCGCCAGGTTGACCGTGATGCGCCGGACCGGAAAATCGAAACCGCAGTTCTGCAGCGCCGCACGCACACGCTCACGGCTCTCGCGCACTTCCAGGTCGGGCAGGCCGACGATCGAAAAGGACGGCAGCCCATTGGCGAGGTGAACCTCGACGGTGACTTCAGGCGCGCGGCCAGCGGCCGGCGCGCGGCTGCGCACCACGGCAAGCGACATACTCCCTCCCGTTGGACGGCGCGCTCACGACGCGCGCAACTTCCCCTAAAACGCTGATGACGTCACGGCCCGCTTGCCGGTGATGTGCGGCACCGCGCAGCGCAAAGGCTGCCAGCAGCGCTTACGGCGTTTGGGTGAGCGGCAGCTTTTCCTCGAGTTCGGCGACGCGGCGCTCGAGCTCTTCGAGGCGCGCGCGCGTGCGCACGAGCACCTGGGTCTGCGTATCGAATTCCTCGCGCGTGACGAGATCGAGTTTCGAGAAGCCCTGCGTCAGCATGGCCTTGACGTTGCGCTCGACGTCCTTGGCCGGCGAATTCTTGAACAGATCGCTGATGCGAGCCTGGAAGTCGTTAAAAACGTCGTTTGGTTGTTTCATTGTGTTCCCCTTGTGCACAAAAAATGTGCATGTTTCGTTGCGTCCACGTTCAATTGCGGCGAATGGGCGATCCTGGTGCGCGATGCGTTGGCAGCCGCGGCCGTTTGAGCGCCTTTGGTGCGCGAGATCGCGTTCAGAACGTTCGAACACTCTAGCAACGATCCCTGGGCCGCGCCACCGGCCGCCGCGCCGCTGGCCGTTCGGACAAGGCCGTCTGGGCTGCTCGCGCCATGCATGCGACGCGCAGTCTGACACAACATGGCATAGGAGTTGCTGTTACTGCCGCGCGCGCACTGACAGGGCGCTTTTACCGGTAGCAGGAGACCGCGATCACGGGTATGCAACGGGTTAGCAACGGATCAGCAACGACCAGGGAGGGATTTCATGAAGCTAATTACCGCAATCATCAAGCCGTTCAAGCTCGATGAAGCGCGCGAAGCCTTGTCGGCGATCGGCGTGTCGGGCATCACGGTGACGGAAGTCAAAGGCTTTGGGCGGCAGAAGGGCCACACCGAGTTGTATCGGGGCGCCGAATACGTCGTCGACTTTCTGCCGAAAGTGAAGATCGAAGCGGCGGTGTCGGACGACATCGTCGACCAGGCGATCGAGGCGCTCGAGCGCGCCGCCCGTACCGGCAAGATCGGCGACGGCAAGATTTTCGTCACGCCGATCGAACAGGTGGTTCGGATCCGCACCGGCGAGACCGGCGCGGACGCACTGTAAAAGACCAGAACATAGCGATACAGATAGCGAGAAGAGGAAAACGAAGATGCGCAAACTATTGATGTCCCTGCTGATGGCCGGCTCGCTGCTCGCGGGCGGTGTCGGCGCCGCCCTCGCGGACGATGCGTCCGCTCCCGCAGCGGCCTCCGCTCCCGATACGACGGCGAGCGCACCCGCACCGGAAGCCTCGGCCGCGGCCGCTGCACCGGCCGCTTCGGCCCCCGCTGCGGATGCGTCCGCCAGCGCGCCGGCCGATGCGTCGGCCGCTGCGGCCGCCGCCGCGCCGGCCACACCGACCGCGCCGTTCTCGGTCGACTCCTCGAAGATCAACTCCGGCGACACCGCATGGATGCTGACCTCCACGGCGCTCGTGCTGTTCATGACGATCCCCGGTCTCGCGCTGTTCTACGGCGGCATGGTCCGCAAGAAGAACGTGCTTGCGACGCTGATGCAAAGCTTCGCGATCACCTGCGTCGTGACGATCGTCTGGGTCGTGATCGGCTATAGCCTCGCGTTCACGCCAGGCGGCTCGTTCATCGGTGGCCTGTCGCGCTTCTTCATGGCGGGCATGAACTATATCCACGGCGACAAGGCGACGACGTTGACCGTCAGCCACCTCGCACCGACGATCCCGGAAACGGTCTACTGCGTCTATCAGATGACCTTCGCGATCATCACCCCGGCGCTGATCACCGGTGCGTTTGCCGACCGCATGAAGTTCTCGGCAATGCTGGTATTCATGACGCTGTGGTCGATCATCGTCTACTCGCCGATCGCGCACATGGTGTGGGAGCCGAGCGGCTGGCTGGCTAGCGCGGGCATCCTCGACTTCGCGGGCGGCACCGTGGTGCACATCAACGCCGGTATCGCGGGCCTCGTCTGCTGTCTGGTACTCGGCAAGCGTGTCGGCTACGGTAGGGAATCGATGGCGCCGCACAACCTGACGCTCACGCTGATGGGTGGCGCGATGCTGTGGGTCGGCTGGTTCGGCTTCAACGCGGGTTCGGCGGTGGCAGCGGACGGCCGTGCCGGCTTCGCGATGTTCGCGACGCAAGTGGCGACCGCCGCGGCGGCGCTCGCATGGATGTTCGCCGAATGGGCGGCCAAGGGTAAGCCGTCGGTGCTCGGTATCGTGTCGGGCGCGGTCGCAGGTCTGGTGGCGGTGACGCCGGCTTCGGGCTTCGTCGGCCTGACTGGCGCGCTCGTGATCGGTATCGTCGCGGGTGTGGTCTGCTTCTGGTCGGCCTCGTGGCTCAAGCACAAGCTCGGTTACGACGATTCGCTCGACGCGTTCGGCGTGCACTGCATCGGCGGGATCGTCGGTGCGCTGCTGACTGGCGTGTTCGCAGTCAAGGACATCGGCGGCTTCGACGGTAGCGTGATCGTGCAGGCCAAGGGCGTACTGACGACGCTGATCTACAGCGGCGTGGTCAGCTTCGTGCTGCTGAAGGTCATCGACATGGTGATGGGCATCCGCGTGACCGAAGAGCAGGAACGCGAAGGCCTCGATCTTGTCCTGCATGGCGAGGCCGTCGAATAACGGAAGACTGCACGTCCGCGGGCCCGCGCTTCATGGCCCGCGGATCAAGAAAGAAGATTAGCAAGCGCAGCAATTTCGCCCGCCTTCATGGCGGGCTTTTTTCTTGCGGAGCCGGTTGCGAATGGCAAATTTCCGCGTCTATCATCGTGTTAGGGAGAATGCCTTCGAGTCTGCTTGCGAATGGAGAAACCGTCCCCAAATGAGAAAAGCAATTGTTCTACAATCTTTTTTCTCCAGTCTGCGAGTGATCAATGGTTCCGCACCTAGTTACGGCGTTAAACGGCCCGCTGCTCGACCTCGAGCGGAAGATCCTCGATGCCACGCCCGCTATCGAACGCTGGTTCCGGCTTGAATGGCAGGAGCACACGCCGCCGTTCTACTGTTCCGTCGATTTGCGCAACGCGGGCTTCAAGCTCGCGCCGGTCGACACCAATCTCTTTCCCGGCGCCTTCAACAATCTGCCGCAGGAAGTGCTGCCGCTCGCAGTCCAGGCCGCGATGGCCTCCATCGAAAAGATCTGCCCGGACGCGAAGAATCTGCTCGTGATTCCGGAGCGCCATACCCGCAACGCTTTCTATCTCGAGAACGTCGCGCGGCTCGCGTCGATCATGCGCCAGGCGGGTCTGAACGTGCGCTTCGGCACGCTCGACGAAACCATCAGCGGCCCGGTCACGATCGCGCTGTCCGACGGCCAGAAGCTCGTGCTCGAACCGCTCGAGCGCTCGCCGCGCCGGCTTGGGCTGAAGAACTTCGACCCGTGCTCGATCCTGTTGAACAACGATCTGTCCGGCGGCATTCCGCCCGTGCTCGAAAATCTGCACGAGCAGTACCTGTTGCCGCCGCTGCATGCGGGCTGGGCCGTGCGTCGCAAGTCGATGCATTTCTCGTGTTATGACGACGTCGCGAAGAAGTTCGCGAAGCTGGTCGAGATCGACCCCTGGATGATCAATCCGTACTTCGCGCACGTCGAAGGTGTCGACTTCCAGCAGCGCACCGGTGAGGAAGCGCTTGCCGATGCGATCGACGGCGTGCTGAAGAAGATCGCGCGCAAGTATCGCGAGTACGGCATCTCCGAGAAACCGTACGTCATCATCAAGTCCGATGCGGGCACCTACGGCATGGGCGTGATGACCCTGCACGACGCGTCGGAAGTCGCCGCGCTCACCAAGCGCGAACGCACGCGCATGGCCGCGACCAAAGACGGCCTCGACGTTCACGACGTCATCGTGCAGGAAGGCGTGTACACGTTCGAGCGCATCGGCGAGGAAGTTGCCGAGCCGGTCGTCTACATGATCGACCGCTATGTGGTGGGCGGCTTCTATCGCGTGCACGGCAGCCGCGAGCGCGACCAGAATCTGAACGCGCCGGGTATGCACTTCGTGCCGCTCGGCTTCGAACATACGGCGCTGCCCGATGCGCACGCAAAGCCCGGCGCGGCGCCGCCGAACCGCTTTTACATGTACGGCGTCGTGGCGCGGCTCGGGCTGCTCGCCGCATCGGTCGAACTCGAAAAGACCGATCCCGAAGCGATCCAGGTCTAAGCCACCTCGCGCGGCAGGATGGCGGCAAGCGTGCCGCCATCGCCGTCTTCAAAGACTATATTGACGAACAATGTCACGCCACTCAGGGCGCACCGGGAGTTTCATGGACATTCTTTTCATCGCCGATCCGCTCAGCCATTTCAAGATCTACAAGGACACGACCTACGCAATGATGGCCGAAGCGGCGCGCCGCGGTCACACGGTGTACGCCTGCGAGCCCAAACATCTGGCGTGGACGGGCGGCGACGTCGAGGCGAACGTGCAGCGCATTGCGATCACCGGCGACACCGCCGATCTGCATCGTGACGTGTGGTTCGCGGCCGATCCGGCCGCCCCGCGCGCGCTCGCGCGCTTCGGCGCGGTCGTGATGCGCAAGGACCCGCCGTTCGACATGGAATACGTGACGTCGACCTGGTTGCTTGAGCTGGCCGAGCGCGGCGGCGCGCGCATTTTCAACAAGCCGCAGGCGATCCGTGATCATTCCGAGAAACTCGCGATCGGCGAATTCGCACAGTTCGTCGCGCCGACGCTGGTGACGCGCGACCCGGCGCGTCTGCGCGCGTTCCACGAGCAGCACGGCGACGTGATCCTGAAGCCGCTCGACGGCATGGGCGGCATGGGCGTGTTCCGCGTCAAGGCGGACGGCATGAACCTCGGCTCGATCGTGGAAATGCTGAGCCACGACGGCGCGCGCACGGTGATGGCGCAGAAATTCATCCCCGAGATCAAGGAGGGTGACAAGCGCATTCTGTTGATCGGTGGCGAGGCGGTGCCGTACTCGCTCGCTCGCATTCCTCAGGGCAATGAGGTGCGCGGCAATCTCGCGGCGGGCGGACTGGGCGTGGCGCGGCCGCTCAGCGAGCACGATCGCAAGATCGCCGAGACGCTGGCCCCGGTGCTGGCGGCGCGCGGCCTGCTGTTGGTCGGGCTCGACGCGATCGGCGACTGGCTTACCGAGGTGAACGTCACGAGCCCGACGTGTTTCCGCGAGATCATGGATCAGACCGGTTTCGACGTTGCCGCGATGTTCGTCGACGCGCTGGAGCGCGCGGTCGGCTGACGCCCGGCGCTCGCGTGGCGTGCCGGCGCTGCCGCCTTGATTGGCCGGCTGCGACCCCAATCTGTGCAGTAAATCGGAATCGAGCGCGCCGTCGGGTTTGGCGCGAAAATGGGCCTGTTACAATGCCCGCTCTCCTGACGATGCATCCCCTCCCTTGCGACCCACGGCCGGTCCGGGGCGGTGACGAACCGGGCTCGAGTCCCGGTTCACGGTTTGGGGCCGTTCTTTTGCAGCAAGGCTGATATGGCAGGCATTCTGATCGTTGCGCACGCTCCATTCGCCACCGCGTTGCGCGATTGCATTTCCCACATCTATGGCGGTTTGCCGGCGCGTATCGGCGTGATCGACGTGTCGCCGGATTGCGATCCCGCGCAGGTCGTCGCGTTCGCGAATTTGGAAATCGAGCGGCTGAGGGAAGAGAACGGCGCGCTCGTGCTGACCGACATGTTCGGCGCGACACCGGCCAACATCGCGGGCCGGCTCGCCAACATCCCGGACGTGCGGGTGCTGTGCGGCGTCAATCTGCCGATGCTCGTGCGCGCGGTCTGCTATCGCGCGACTCCGCTCGACACGCTCGTCGACAAGGCGCTCGCCGGCGCGACCAAGGGCGTGCACGCGATCGGACCGGCGACGCCGGAACTGGTCGCGCCGCCGGTTTGCGCGGCCGATTGCGTGGCGGCGCTGCCGCCCGACGCGGCGCCCGGCGACTGTATTCCCGCGTTGCCGGCCGATGCCGATCTGACGCAAAAGACGGACGCGGCCGGCCTGTAGATCGGGCCGGTTGGCGCGCAAGGTATCGACAGATTCGAGCGGCTCGAAAACGGCTTCAATCGCATCGGAACGGCTTTGCAGTTTCACCTTTCACCATTTCATTCACCGCGCTTCGGACCATCACATGCTGCAACAGGAAACGACTATTGTGAACAAGCTGGGGCTGCACGCACGCGCGTCGGCCAAGTTGACGCAACTCGCAGGCAATTACCAGGCGGAAATCTGGATGAGCCGCAACGGCCGCCGTATCAACGCAAAGAGCATCATGGGCGTGATGATGCTGGCCGCCGGCATCGGCAGTACCGTGCTGATTGAAACTGAAGGCGCCGACGAAAAGGATGCGATGGACGCGCTGCTGAAACTGATCGCCGATAAATTCGGCGAGGGCCAATAAAGCCATTCGTCTGGCAATCGACTAACCGGAAAAAAGCCGCGGCCGAGTTCGCGGCTTTTTTTCGCCGTCGACATTTGAATGCCATACCAGGCGGCGTGCTAATCGGCATCAAAGAGATGCAGAAGCGGCGCGAAGGCCATTGGAAAGAGTCCTTAAGGCGACATGCGTTTTTAATGTTTAAACCATATATTTAGCGCGACGTATATTAAACGAGGCATTGGGGCACCGATGAACGCCCGATTACGATAATTCGTGTTGCGCTGCACACACCCCAGGCATACTTCAAAAAGGCACGGAATTTATAATGCCCAGTACAGTCTGAGAGCATTGCAGCGGTTTGCCGCGGCATTACACAACTAGAGGAGGTGCGCGTGTCATTCACGCTGCATGGAATTCCCGTGTCACGCGGTATCGCCATCGGGCGGGCCTATCTGATCGCCCCGGCAGCACTCGACGTAGACCACTATCTGATCGAACCTGCCCGGATCGAAGGCGAGGTCGAGCGTTTTCGCGCGGCTCAGCGTCGCGTGCATGAAGAACTCGACACGCTGCGCGCCGATCTCGCCGCGGATGCTCCCAGCGAAATGGGCGCGTTCATCGACGTTCACGCGATGATCCTGAACGACGCGATGCTCGTTCAGGAAACCATCGACCTGATCCGCACGCGCCGCTACAACGTCGAGTGGGCGCTGACTGAACAGCTCGAGCGTCTGTCGCGCCATTTCGACGATATCGAAGACGAATACCTGCGCGAGCGCAAGGCTGACATCGAGCAGGTCGTCGAGCGGGTGCTGAAGGCGCTCGCGGGCGCGACGGGCATTGCCGACAACGTGCATGGCGCATGCGACGAGATGATCGTCGTCGCGCACGACATCGCGCCGGCCGACATGATGCAGTTCAAAACGCAAACGTTCCAGGGCTTCGTCACCGATCTCGGCGGACGTACGTCACACACCGCGATCGTCGCGCGCAGCCTCGGCATACCGGCCGCGGTCGGCGTGCAACATGCGAGCGCGCTGATCCGCCAGGACGACCTGATCATCGTCGATGGCGACCACGGCATCGTGATCGTCGATCCCGCGCCGATCGTGCTCGAGGAATACTCGTACCGGCAAAGCGAGAAGGAACTGGAGCAGCGCAAGCTGCAACGGCTCAAGTTCTCGCCGACGCAAACGTTGTGCGGCACGCGCATCGAACTGTGCGCGAACATCGAACTGCCGGACGACGCGCGCGCGGCGATCGAATCGGGCGCGACCGGCGTGGGTCTATTCCGCACCGAATTCCTGTTCATGAATCACAAGGACCGGATGCCCGAAGAGGAGGAGCAGTTCGGCGCATATCGGCGTGCCGTCGAGCTGATGAACGGCTTGCCGGTCACGATTCGCACCATCGATGTCGGCGCCGACAAGCCGCTCGATTCGATGGGCGGCGGCGACGGCTACGAGACCGCCGCGAATCCGGCGCTCGGCTTGCGCGCGATTCGCTGGAGCCTGTCCGAGCCGCAGATGTTCCTCACGCAGCTGCGCGCGATCCTGCGCGCGTCGGCGTTCGGCAAGGTGAAGATCCTGATTCCGATGCTCGCGCACGCGCAGGAAATCGACCAGACGCTCGATCTGATCCGCGAAGCCAAGCGCCAACTCGACGACGCGGGCATCGCCTACGATCCGAACGTGCAGATCGGCGCGATGATCGAAATACCGGCCGCCGCGATCGCGTTGCCGCTGTTTCTCAAGCGGCTCGATTTCCTGTCGATCGGCACCAACGATCTGATCCAGTACACGCTTGCGATAGATCGCGCTGACAACGCGGTCGCCCATCTGTACGACCCGCTTCATCCGGCGGTGCTGCATCTGATCGCGTTCACGCTGCGCGAGGCGAAGCGCGCGGGCGTGCCCGTGTCGGTGTGTGGTGAGATGGCGGGCGATCCGGCGTTGACGCGTCTGTTGCTCGGCATGGGCCTGACCGAGTTTTCGATGCATCCGAGCCAGTTGCTCGAGGTCAAGCAGGAGGTGCTGCGCTCTCATCTGAAGACGCTGGAGAAGCCGGTTGCCGACGTGCTGGCTTCGTTCGAGCCGGAAGAGGTGCAGGCGGCGCTCAAGCGCGTCGCGCTGGTTTGAATCCGAGGCGCTTTGTCCGCGCCTCGTTGAACGGAACGCCGCACGTGTGCGGCGTTTTTCTTATTGGCGCGGAGCCAGGCTCAGGACCCGTGCGCGTGGCCGCACACCGGACAATCCGGCTGACGCCCGATGCGCATCGTGTTCCACTCCATCCTCAGCGAATCGAGCATCGTCAGGCGGCCCACGAGCGGCGTGCCAATTTCGCCGATCACCTTCAGCGCTTCGGCCGCCTGCATCGACCCGATGATGCCGACCGTCGGCGCGAATACGCCCATCGTCGAGCACGCGACTTCCTCGAACGGCTGGTCTTCGGGAAATACGCACGCGTAGCACGGCGACGTTTCGTTGCGGAAATCGAAGGTGCTGATCTGGCCGTCGAAGCGCAGCGCCGCGCCCGACACGAGCGGCACGCGATGCTTGACGCACGCGCGGTTGATCGCGTGACGCGTCGCGAAGTTGTCGGTGCAATCGAGCACGACGCTCGCGTGCGGCACCTCGCGATCGAGCCACGCATCGTCGACGCGCTCGGCTACTGCGGTGACGACGACCTCGGGATTGATCTGCGCGAGCATGTCGCGGCCTGACTCGACTTTCCTGCGTCCAACCGACGCGCTCACGTGCAGGATCTGCCGCTGCAGGTTGGTGAGATCGACGCTATCGGCATCGACCAGCGTCAGACGGCCGACGCCCGCCGCCGCGAGATACAGTGCGGCTGGCGAACCGAGCCCGCCCGCACCAACGATGATCGCGTGGGCGTCGATAAAACGCTGCTGCGCCTCGATGCCGATTTCGTCGACGAGGATATGGCGAGAGTAGCGAAGGAGTTGATCGTCGTTCATGGCGGGGCGCGTGAGTGTGTCGCTATGTCGCGCAAGGAGAGGCAGACCGGGAGCCTGCGGCGCGTATTCGTGCTGATATTTTAATCGCGCGAGGAGGGGGCTTGCTGCGGCTCGGCGTGACATACCGCCGGCAATGCGGCGAATTGCGCCGAAACTGTTGCGGCGTGTCTTCGCAAACTATCGCGTTGCGAAGACACGCGCGGGTTAATGCTTATTCGGCTGCTTATTTGCCGGCAGGAGCCGATGCCGGTGCCGAAGCCGATACCGGTGCCGATGCGCCGGGCACCGGTTGCGTCGGCTTCACCGCGACCGGTGCGGAGGCCGATGTGCCCGGCTTGTTCTGCGCCAGACGGCGTTCCATCAACGACTTCGATTCCTGAACCGGCTTGCCTTCGAGCTTGCCGACCGCCTGTTGCAGCATGAAGTCGTCGGCCGAACCGAACTCGACCGGTTTGCGGTCGCGTTCCTTCTGGCGCTGTTCCGGCGTCTTCTTGTCGTTCTGCTCTTCGAGCTGACGCAGTTGCTCCATGCGCTCCTGTTCTCGTTGCTCGGCTTCCTTCTTCTCGTTCGGATCCTGCGTGTTCGCAAGGTGATTCGAGTAGTCGACTTCGCGGGTCACGAGTGCGTCGTCCGGATCGCCTTCTGCGTATTGATCGACCGGAAGGTCGGGGCGGATGCCCTTGTTCTGGATCGAACGGCCGCTCGGCGTGTAGTAGTACGCGGTGGTCAGGCGCAGCGCGGTTTCGGCCGTCATGGGCCGCACGGTTTGCACCGAGCCCTTGCCGAACGTCGTCTTGCCGAGGATCAGCGCGCGGTGCTGGTCCTGCAACGCCCCGGCGACGATTTCCGACGCCGACGCCGAGTACGCGTTGGTCAGCACGATCATCGGCACCGTCTTGAAGATGGCCGGGACGTCCTTCAACGGATCGCTGTCGAACGACTGCAGACGGTAGTTATCGTAGGTGTCGCGGTAGATCTGCTTCGAATCCGGAATCTGACCGTTGGTCGACACCACCACCGAATTGGGCGGCAGGAACGCGCCCGCGACGCCGACCGCGCTTTGCAGCAGACCACCGCCGTTATTCCGCAGATCGAGGATGAGGCCCTTCAGGTTCGGCTCCTGGCGCGCGAGATCCTGCAGCTTGGCCGCGAGATCGGGCGTGGTGCGCTCCTGGAAGCTCGTGATGCGCACGTAGGCGAAGCCCGGCGCAACGATCTTGCCCTTGACCGACTGCACCTTGATGATCGCGCGCGTCACGGTGAGCGGGAACGTGCGGTCATCGGTCTTGCGGAAGATGGTCAGCGTGACCTTGGTGCCGGGTTCGCCGCGCATCTGCTTGACCGCCTGGTCGAGCGTCATGCCACGCACGGGCTTGTCGTTGATACGCGTGATCAGGTCGCCCGGACGGATGCCGGCGCGGAACGCGGGCGTGTCTTCGATCGGCGAAATCACCTTGATCAGCCCGTCTTCCGACGAAATTTCGATGCCGAGGCCCGCGAAGCGGCCCTTGGTCTGCTCCTGCAGTTCCTCGTAATCGGTCTTGTCGAGGTACGACGAGTGCGGGTCGAGGCTAGACACCATGCCCTTGATCGCGGCGGTGAGGAGCTTCTTGTCGTCGACCGGTTCGACGTATTCGTGCTTGATCTGCCCGAACACTTCGGCAAAGAGCCTGAGCTGGTCTAGCGGCAGCGGGGCGGCCGCAGCGCTAGCGGGTTGCTGGGCCGAGGCGGAGAATTGCAGGGTGGCAAGGACACCGGTAGCAAGGCCCGCGGCGATCAGGCCGATATTTTTCAGGTTCTTTCGCATAGAGTCTGTTGCGGTCGGAAGCGCGTGGCAGCGTCGATAAAGATTGGACGGACAAGTATAACTGCACCCGCCCGCTGAGGGCGCGCTGCAGGCAATCGTGGTTCGACAGTACGGGAAGGTCCTGGTTCGTGCGATCCGGCTCGCATCGGGTGGCCCCGCCCGTTTTCGTGCCGCGGGGCCGCGCCTGGAAACGCGCTATCAGCCCGCCTTGCCCTGGCTGGCGACGGCGGCTTGCGCCTTCGCGATCGCGTCCTGGTCGCCGAGATAGTAGTGCTTGATCGGCTTGAGGTTTTCGTCGAGTTCATAGACGAGCGGCACGCCGTTCGGAATATTGAGGCCGACGATATCGCTATCCGAGATGTTGTCGAGGTACTTGACCAGTGCGCGGATCGAGTTGCCGTGAGCGGCGATCAGGATGCTGCGGCCCGACTTGATGGCCGGCGCGATCGATTCGTTCCACAGCGGCAGCACCCGGGCGACCGTGTCTTTCAGGCACTCGGTGAGCGGCAACTGCTCGCGCGGCACCTTGGCGTAGCGCGGATCGGCGTACGGCGCGCGCTCGTCGGTCGGCTCGAGAGCGGGCGGCGGCGTGTCGTAGCTGCGGCGCCAGATCAGCACCTGCTCGTCGCCGAACTTCGCGGCGGTTTCGGCCTTGTTCAGACCCGACAGCGCTCCGTAGTGGCGCTCGTTCAGGCGCCACGAATGCACGACGGGCAGGTACATCAGATCCATTTTGTCCTGCACGTGCCACAGCGTGCGGATCGCGCGCTTGAGCACCGACGTGTACGCGATGTCGAACGTGTAGCCGGATTCCTTGAGCAGCACGCCCGCCTGCTGTGCCTCGAGGTTGCCCTGCTCGGTGAGGTCGACGTCGACCCAGCCGGTAAAGCGGTTTTCCTTGTTCCACGTCGATTCGCCGTGGCGGATGAGAACGAGTTTGTACATGAGAATTGCCGGTCGGTAGTAAGGAAGCGGACTCGCGCTGCGCGGCGCCTCTAGCGGCGCGCCGCCATCGCGTCAAACGGTTATTTTATAATGGTCACGTTGACCTTTTCGATTTCTCTCTTTCCGGCGGATCCTCCGTGAAGTTTTTCACCGATTACACAAACCTTGTACTGATCGCAATCGTCCTTATCTCCGGTGGGTTGCTGCTGTGGCCGACCATCAGCCGGCGTGGACGTGGCGGCCTGTCCGCCGCTGAGGCCACCCAACTGATCAACCGGCGCAACGCGGTGGTCGTCGATCTGCGGCCGTCCGCCGATTACGCCAAGGGGCACCTGCCCTCGGCACGGCATTTCGAACTTGGGGAGTTGCAGGCGAAGGTCGCGCAACTCGCGAAGAACAAGAGCAACCCGGTGCTGCTGGTGTGTCAAACCGGCCAGCAGTCGAACAAGGCCGCGCGTATCGTGCAGGAAGCGGGATACGCGGAAGTCCATGTTCTCGAGGGCGGCGTCGACGCCTGGCAGAAGGCCGGTATGCCGGTCGTGAAACAAGGAGCAGCCAAGTGAATAAAGTGATCATGTACAGCACCCAGGTGTGCCCGTATTGCCAGATGGCCGAACGTCTTTTAAAGTCGCGCGGCGTCGAGCACGTCGAGAAAGTACTGATCGACAAGGACCCAGCCCGCCGTGAGGAGATGATGACCCGGACCGGTCGTCGCACGGTGCCGCAAGTGTTCATCGGCGAGACGCATGTCGGCGGCTATGATGACCTGTCCGCGCTCGATCGCGCGGGCGGTCTGACGCCGCTGCTCCAAGCAGCCTGAGTTCGCGCGTTTCGCGCCGCGCGAGCGGGCGGACCTCTCGACGAGCCGGCGCGTGCGCGTTCCTCGTGGAGTGCGCGAGCCGGCGCAACAATCCGGCGGCCCATGCGTGCATCGGCCGCCACCACGCATACCTATCAGGGAATCACCATCATGTCCGACGAGAATAACCAGCCGTTCTTCAACATCCAGCGCATCTATCTGAAGGACATGTCGCTCGAGCAGCCGAATTCACCGGCCATCTTCCTCGAGCAGGAAATGCCGTCGGTCGAAGTCGAAGTCGACGTGAAGGCCGAGCGCCTCGCCGAATCCGTGTTCGAAATTCTCGTGACGGGTACTGTTACGGCCAAGGTGTCGGACAAGGTTGCATTCCTCATCGAAGCAAAGCAGGCCGGAATTTTTGACATCCGTAACATTCCGGCCGAGCAGATCGATCCGCTCGTCGGCATCGCCTGCCCGACCATCCTGTTCCCGTACCTGCGCTCGAACATCGCCGACGCGATCACCCGCGCCGGCTTCCCGCCGATCCATCTCGCCGAGATCAATTTCCAGGCGCTCTACGAGCAGCGTCTCGCGCAAATGACCGCGGCCCAGCAGGACGGCGCCGCGCAAACCGGTGTCAAGCACTAAGTGCCGCAAGGAGTGCCGGCTATGAAGGTTGCCGTTCTCGGCGCCGGCGCATGGGGCACCGCTCTCGCCGGCCATCTGGCCTTAAGGCACGACACGGTGTTGTGGGCGCGCGAGTCCGCGCTCATCGCCGAGCTTTCCATTTCGCATGAAAACGCCCGCTATCTGGCGGGCATCGCGCTGCCGCCCGCGCTTCGCTACGAGGCGGATCTCGGCGCGGCGCTCGATCACGCGCTCGCCGACGACGCGCTGTGCGTGATCGCGACTCCCGTGGCCGGGCTGCGCGGTCTGTTGCGCGCGATGCGCGATGCGGGCAAAGTGCCCGCGCATATCGTGTGGCTGTGCAAGGGGTTCGAAGCCGATTCGCAGCTGTTGCCGCATCAGGCGGTCGGGGCGGAATTGCCCGAACATGCGAGCAACGGCGTGCTGTCCGGGCCGAGCTTCGCGCGCGAAGTCGCGCAGGGGCTGCCGGTTGCGTTGACGATCGCGAGCGCGTCGGCGGCCTGCCGCGAACGCACGGTCGCGGCGTTCCATCATGGCGCGATGCGCATCTATACCGGCGACGACGTCGTCGGCGTCGAAGTGGGCGGCGCGGTGAAGAACGTGCTGGCCATCGCCACGGGCATCGCCGATGGCCTCGGCCTCGGCCTCAACGCACGCGCGGCGCTGGTTACGCGCGGGCTCGCCGAAATGTCGCGCCTCGGCGTGACGCTTGGTGGTCGCGCGGAAACCTTTACCGGGCTGACCGGTCTCGGCGATCTGATCCTGACCGCAACTGGCGATCTGTCGCGCAACCGCACCGTGGGACTGCAACTCGCGACGGGCCGCACGCTCGACGACATCCTCGGCGGGCTCGGTCACGTGGCCGAAGGCGTGCGTTGTGCGCAGGCGGTACTCTCGATCGCACGCGCTCACGCGATCGAAATGCCGATCACGCAAGCGGTCTGCGCAGTCCTGTTCGACGGCGTCGCGCCGCGCGATGCAGTCAGTGCGCTACTGCGACGCGACTCGAAGGCCGAATAAAGCCTTTTCCCTCAGCCGTTTAGCGCCAATTCGCGTTGAACGGCTGCCTCGCCTGGCTGTCCACCTCGTTATCGAGGCTCGGATCAGCGGGGTACTCATGCCCATCCAGTGTGGCGCGGTGGCGCGCATGGCGAAGCCGACCTGCTCGCTTCGTGCTATCAGCGCTCGCTCGAAGTCGCGCACGATACGCGTTGCACGAGCATTGTCTTTCCAGCGATAAGCTGCGGCATCTACCGCTTCCCTGCCGATGCAGCGGTGTGCATCGCGGTCGCAACCGTGCTCGAAACGTTGCCGCGCACACCGGGCGTGAAGCATGTGACGTTCGCGTGTTTCGACGACGCGATGCTCGCGCGTTACGAGGCCGAACTCGAACGCCGTCAGGCGCCGCCTTCGAACCCGGCCTGACGCCACGCTTCGAACACCACGACCGCCACCGTGTTCGACAGATTGAGGCTGCGGTTGCCGGGACGCATCGGCAGGCGCACACGCTGTTCATTTGGAAAACGCTCGAGCACCGCGCCGGGCAGGCCGCGCGTTTCGGCACCGAACACGAACCAGTCGCCGGGGTGAAACGCATGGTCGTGAAAACGACCCGAGCCGCGCGTCGTGAACGCGAACATGCGCGATGGGTCGGGTGTTTCCTTTGCGATGAACGCGTCCCAATCGGCATGCACATTCATTTCCGCGTACTCGTGATAGTCGAGGCCCGCGCGCCGCATCCTGGCGTCGTCGAGTGGAAAGCCGAGCGGCTCGATCAGGTGCAGCCGGGCGCCGGTGTTCGCGCACAGGCGAATCACGTTGCCGGTGTTCGGCGGAATTTCGGGTTCGACGAGAACGACGTTGAACATAATGAGACCACATAAAAGCTAGTTTTTCGGAGTGCGCAGCGCGACGAAGTTCGTGACCCGCCGCGCGCCGGCGGCCTTCAGCGTCTGCGCTAGCGCTTCGAGCGTCGCGCCGCTCGTCATCACATCGTCGACGAGGCCGACGTGCAGGCCGCGCACCGTGCGCGTGACGCGAAACGCGCGGCTGACGTTCTGCCGGCGCGCATCGAGATGGAGGCGCGATTGCGGCGCGGTGTCGAGCGTTCGTTCGAGCAGCGTCGCGTCGCTGCGCACGCCGAGCGCACGAGCGAGCGGCCGCGCGATCTGCCAGGCCTGGTTGTAGCCGCGCTCGACGAGGCGGCGCCCGGCGAGCGGCACTGGCGCGATCACGTCGGGCCGCTCCGCCGCGTCGTGCCAGTTGTCCTCTGCGAGCCGTGCGAGTCGTTGCGCGAAGTCGCGCGCGAGCATCAGCCGCGCGCGAAATTTGAGGCCGACTGCGAGCGTATCGAGCGGCGCGCGATAGTCGGCGAGCGCGAAGCTCGCGTCGAACGACGGCGGCTCGGAAACGCAATCCGCGCAGCGATACAGCGCACCCGCGATCCAGCGTGAGGCCGGCAACGGCTCCGCGCAGACGGTACAGCGCAGGCGGTGCTCATTCCAGTAGGCCGCATCGCAACCATCGCACAAGGTCTTATGCGACAAATTGCCGCATAACGCGCACAGGTTCGGCAGCGCGGCGTTCAAGGCACGCTGCCATGCCGGATGCAGACCTCGCGCAAAGCGCGCGACCTGATTGCGACAGGACGAAGAAAATGACTGGAATCGCACGGGTGGGCGTGGGTAAAGGCCGTTCACGCTGAATGGCGGGGAGCGAACGAGTATACTTCGAGCTCACGCCAGCACGACACACATGTCCCCAACATCCGCTCAATCTGGCCGTCCGGCCTACGATTCACGGCGCCTCAGGCGCATTTTCGACCGTCGCGCCGCCACCTTCGACGAGGTTGCGTTCCTGCCGCGCGAGATCGCGCAGCGCATGCGCGAGCGTCTCGATTACATCAAGGTGGCACCCTCGAGCGTGCTCGACGCGGGTTGCGGCGCGGGCGAGGACGTCCCCGCATTGCGCGAGCGCTTTCCCGAAGCACCCGTGTTCGGCACCGACCTGTCGCACGGCATGCTCTCGCGTGCGCTGCGTCACGACGCCGGCGACACCAGTTGGCGGCGCTTTCTTCCTGCCTCGCTCGGCAAGGCGCTCGGCACACGCGGCCCGCGCTTCGCTCAGGCCGATTTCTCCGCGCTGCCGTTCGCGGCCGGCGCATTCGAATTCATCTGGTCCAACCTCGCGCTGCACTGGCACTCGCGCCCCGACCTCGTCTTTCCCGAATGGCAGCGCGTGCTGAAGGTCAACGGCCTGTTGATGTTCAGCACGCTCGGCCCCGATACCCTGAAGGAACTGCGCGGTGCCTACGCCGAGATCGAGGCCGCGCACGGCGTCGCGTCGCGCAAGCACGTGATCGACTTCGTCGACATGCACGATCTCGGCGACATGCTCGTCGAGGCGGGCTTCGAGATTCCGGTGATGGACCAGGAGACGCTCACGATTACCTACAAGTCGCCCGAGTCGCTGCTTGCGGACGTGCGCCGCTGGGGCGCGTATCCGTTCGAGCGCGACGCGCGCGACGGCGCGTTCGAACGCCGGTTGCACAAGGCCCTGCTTGCCGCGCTCGAAGCGCGTCGGCGCGCCGACGGCACGATCGCGCTGACCTTCGAGGTGATCTACGGACACGCGTGGAAGGCCGTGCCGCGCACCACGGCCGAAGGACATGGCATCGTGCGGCTCGAGGACATCGGGCGGGGTCGGGCGAAGCGTGGGTAGCAGATTGCGGCGGTGTCATCGGCTGCCTGTCGGGGGAACGATTGACGTGTTGCTGATGCGGTAAAGAGGACATCTGCCGTGCCTGGGATTTGCCCTCCAAAGGAGCCTCAAAACGCCCGGCAAAATGGCGCGAAGGCTTGTCGCATATGGCTTGCGGGCCGATCGGCGCTTGCTTGTCGATGCTATGGATCGCGCCTATAATGCGTCAGTTTGTCGCCCGAGTTTCCCTATCTGACATGGAAAACCCGAGGCGCAGGGCTGCAATATGAAGTGATGCGGTGGGAGTTGGCGCGGTCGCGAATGGTGCTGAAGGCAGGGGCACGAGCGACGGCCTCGAGATGCATCCGGAAGTAAAAGAAGGCAGGCCGGACGCGACGAATCGCAGGAGGCAGCGATGGGCGCATCAGATCATCTGCTGGCGGATTCAGAGCCGGTCCTCAGGGACTGGATCATGAAGCGCAACTGTGCGATATCGCCGCGGCAGTTCGTCTGCCTTTACGTGTCGCTTGCGTTGTTCCCGTTGGCAATTGCTTTCACGCTGGTTCTGGTCGGCGCCTGGCTGGTCTTGCCGTTCACCGGAATCGAGTTGCTGGCGGTAGGTATCGCGTTTGCAATTTATGCGCGTCATGCTGTCGATTACGAGCGCATCCGGTTGTTTCCGAACCGGCTCGTGATCGAGCAGGTCAGCGCCGAGCAGATTACACAGTTCGAATTCAATCCGCGCTGGGTGCGGATAGAGCCGGGTGCAACGCCGCGCGATCAGATCAAGCTGGTCTCGCGCGGGCAGACGATCATGATCGGGCAACATCTCGCGCAGAATCGGCGCGCGCAGTTCGCAGGCGAACTGCGTTTGTGGCTGGCACGTTGCTAGATGGTGCCGGACACGCGGCGTTCAAGGGGGCGCGCACGTTGCCAGCGGGGTCGAGGGGTTTGAATGGAAAATTTGGGTAAGGATGCTATGAAAACAATCAAGCGAGCGCTCATGAGCGTGCTGGCGACGAGCGGACTGCTTTTCGCCGGCGCCGCCCTGGCAGTGGGCGATGCTCCGGGCGGCCCTGCCGTCAACGCGATCAACCTTCAGCCGCCTGTAACGAAAATCGCCGAGGAGCTGTTCAACCTCCACATGTTCATGCTGGGCCTGTGCGCCGTGATCTTCGTCGGTGTGTTCGGTGTGATGTTCTATTCGATCTTCGCGCACCGCAGATCGAAGGGCCACAAGGCAGCCAATTTCCACGAAAGCACCACCGTCGAAATCATCTGGACGATCGTACCGTTCATCATCGTCGTGCTGATGGCGCTGCCCGCCACCAAGGCCGTCGTCGCGATGAAGGACACCTCGAACGCCGACCTCACGATCAAAGTCACCGGCTACCAGTGGAAGTGGGGCTACGACTACGTGAAGGGCCCGGGCGAGGGCATCGGCTTCCTGTCCACGCTCTCCACGCCGCGCGCGCAAACCGAAGGCCGCGAGCCGATCTCCACGCTCTATCTGCAGGAAGTCGACAACCCGCTCGTGGTGCCGGTCGACAAGAAAATCCGCATCATCACCACCGCGAACGACGTGGTCCACTCCTGGTACGTGCCGGCTTTCGGCGTGAAGCAGGACGCGATTCCGGGCTTCGTGCGCGACACGTGGTTCAAGGCTAACCGCACGGGCACGTTCCGCGGCTTCTGCACCGAACTGTGCGGCAAGGAACACGCGTTCATGCCGGTGGTCGTCGAGGTGCTGTCGACCGACGACTACGCGAAGTGGGTCGACGAGCAGAAGAAGAAAATGGCCGCCGGCCAGGACGATCCGAACAAGACCTACACGATGGCCGAGCTGATGGAGCGCGGCGGCAAAGTCTACGCGGCGAACTGCGCGGTCTGCCACCAGCCGACCGGCAAGGGCGCAGGCGCATTCCCGGCGCTCGACGGCAGCAAGATCGCCAATGGCCCGCTCGCGGGGCACGTGAGCCTCGTGCTGAAGGGCAAGAACGCGATGCCTTCGTGGGCGCCGACGCTGAACGACGTCGAGATTGCATCGGTGATTACGTACGAACGTAACTCGTGGGGCAACCACACGGGCGACATCCTCCAGCCGCGGCAGGTCGCTGACGCACGCAACGGCAAGCTGCCGGAAGGCGGCGATCATCTGGCCAACGCGGGTGCCGCGGCAAGCGGCGCCGCTGCGGGATCGGATGCGCAAGCGGCTGCCGCGCCGGCTGCGACCGACAACGCCGCGGCCACGCTGCCGGCGAGCATCTATTTCGATACCGGCAAGAGCACGCTGCCGGCCGACGCGAAAACGGCGGTCGACGCGGCCGCCGCCTACGCGAAGGCTCATCCGGATGCGAAATTCACGCTGTCGGGCTACACCGACGCAACCGGCTCCGCCGAGCTCAACGCGCAGCTCGCGAAGAGTCGTGCCGAAGCCGTGCGCGACGCGCTGAAAGCAGCCGGCATTGCCGAAGACCACATCATTTTGAAGAAGCCGGAAACGATCACCGGCGGCACGGACGCGAAGGAAGCCCGCCGCGTTCAGATCAGCCCGGCAGCCTGACGTGTTCAGGGTCAGCACCGCAGAATTCGCTCTAGGAGATTGTCATGTCTAGCATCGGACACGATGTAGTCGCGGGCCACGAACACGTGCACGGCGACCATGCCCACGCAACACCACATGGCTGGCGTCGCTGGCTGTTCGCGACCAACCACAAGGACATCGGTACGCTGTACCTGATCTTCTCGTTCACCATGTTCCTGTCCGGGGGCGTGATGGCGCTGATGATCCGTGCCGAACTGTTCGAGCCAGGTCTGCAGATCATGCGTCCGGAGTTCTTCAATCAGTTGACCACCATGCACGGGCTGATCATGGTGTTCGGCGCGATCATGCCGGCGTTCGTCGGCTTCGCGAACTGGATGGTGCCGCTGCAGATCGGCGCATCGGACATGGCTTTCGCGCGAATGAACAACTTCAGCTTCTGGCTGCTGCCGGTCGCGGCGGTGCTGCTGGTCGGTTCGTTCTTCTCGCCGGGCGGCGCGACCGCCGCGGGCTGGACGCTCTATGCGCCGCTCTCGACGCAGATGGGCCCCGGCATGGACTTCGCGATTTTCGCGGTCCACCTGATGGGTGCGTCATCGATCATGGGCGGTATCAACATCGTCGTGACGATCCTGAACATGCGCGCACCCGGCCTCACGCTGATGAAGATGCCGATGTTCGTGTGGACCTGGCTGATCACCGCATACCTGCTGATCGCCGTGATGCCGGTTCTCGCGGGCGCGATCACGATGGTGCTGTTCGATCGTCACTTCGGCACGTCGTTCTTCAACGCGGCGGGCGGCGGCGACCCAGTCATGTACCAGCACATCTTCTGGTTCTTCGGGCACCCCGAGGTGTACATCATGATCTTGCCGGCGTTCGGGATCGTCTCGCAGGTGATACCGGCGTTCTCGCGCAAGCCGCTGTTCGGCTATAGCTCGATGGTGTATGCAACGGCATCGATCGCGATCCTGTCGTTCATGGTCTGGGCGCACCACATGTTCGTGACCGGCATGCCGGTCACGGGCCAATTGTTCTTCATGTACGCGACGATGCTGATCGCGGTGCCGACGGGCGTGAAGGTGTTCAACTGGGTCGCGACCATGTGGCGCGGTTCGCTGTCCTTCGAAACGCCCATGCTGTTCGCGGTCGGCTTCCTGATCGTGTTCACGTTCGGTGGCCTCTCGGGTCTGATGCTCGCCATGGCGCCGCTCGACATCCAGTATCACGGAACCTATTTCGTGGTCGCGCACTTCCACTACGTTCTGGTGGCGGGGTCGCTGTTCGCGCTGTTCGCCGGGTGGTACTACTGGGCACCGAAGTGGACCGGCTGGATGTACAACGAAACGCGCGGCAAGATCCACTTCTGGGCGTCGATGTTCTTCTTCAACCTCGCGTTCCTGCCGATGCACTTCGTCGGTCTCGCGGGTATGCCGCGTCGCTATGCGGACTACCCGGCGCAGTTCACCGACTGGAACCAGGTGATCTCGATCGGCGCATTCGGCTTCGGTCTGTCGCAGGTCTACTTCCTGTTCGCGGTGGCCTTGCCGGCTTATCGCGGCGGCGGTGAACTCGTCGAAGCGGGCGACAAGCCGTGGGACGGCGCAATGGGCCTCGAGTGGACCGTGCCGAGCCCGGCTCCGTTCCATACGTTCGAGCATCCGCCGACCGTCGAGTAAGCCTCTCCCGACGAGGCGCCGGGTTCCGACGGCAGGAGATACCGCACCTGGAACCGGGCGCTTCGCGAGGCGACTGTCCCGAGGCGGCCTCGCCAGTCAAGAACAGTATTCAGAAAGTCGAGCATGACGCGCAATCCACAGGAAAGACGTACGCCAGAGCAGATTCGCGCGGGTAACCGGCGGATAGGGTTGGTGATGTTCGCGATTGCCGCGGTGTTTTTCGCGAGCGTCATTCTGAAGCAGTGCTGGTTCAGCTAACGCCGCCTTCGCAGTCTGTTTGCAGGTTTGTTAAGGATTCGGATGTCGACGCAACCGCCGGCCGGGGCCGACCGCTCTTTCAACCGTTCGATGCTGATCAAGCTGTGCGTCGTCGCTTTGATGATGTTCGGTTTCGGTTTCGCGCTGGTGCCGATGTATCGCGCCATCTGCCAGATCACCGGCGTCAACAATCTCGTGCAGCGCGACGTATCAGCGCGCGAGGCGAGGAATACGCAGGTCGACATGAACCGCACGATTTCGATCGAATTCGATGCGAACGCGCGCGGACTGTTGGGTTTCAAGCCGGAGCAGCGCAGTCTCGACGTGCATCCGGGCGAAGTGACGACGGTCATGTACGACGTCAGCAACGAGCGGTCGCGCCCGATCCGTGCGCAGGCCATTCCGAGCTACGCGCCGAAGCAGGCCACCGAGTACTTCAGGAAGATCGAGTGTTTCTGCTTCACGCAGCAGACGTTGAACGCGAACGAGACGAAGCGGATGCCGGTGGTGTTCGTGGTCGACCCGAAGTTGCCCAAGGACGTGAAGACGATCACGCTGTCGTACACTTTTTTCGAGTTGAACACGCCGGCGGCGGCGAGTGCGGATGACACGGGATCGAAGGCCAATGCAACGGCCAACGCGGCGGCGACTCCGGCGAAGCCGGCCTGAGGCGGGTTTGACGGCGCGAGCCGCGAACGACAGAGGAAGACGAAGCGAAATGAACGAGAACGGCGGCAGTCCGCGCAAGAGCAGTTTCGGTCAGTCGATGCGTGCGGTGTTCTGGTCGTTTTTCGGCGTGCGCAAGCGCCGCGATCTCGAAGCAGACGCCACGCAGCTCAACCCGCTGCATGTGATCGTGGCGGCGCTGATCGGCGCGGCGGTCCTGATCGGGGTGCTGATTCTGGTGGTGCGCCTCGTGGTAGGTTAGGGCAGTAGCGGGGCATGGCGGCAGGGCGGAGCCCACGAATTAGAGAGAAGCGGTGCGGTATCGACGCGTCGCCGAAGATACAGCCGGAGATTCCGGAACAACTGGACTGAAGTGGAGAATCAAGAATGAGCGGTCAAAACGAGAGCCCGTACTACTTCGTACCGCATCCGTCGCGGCATCCGATCAGCGCCGCTACCGGGTTGCTGGTCATGCTCGGATCGCTTGCGGCCTGGATCAACGACCACACGTGGGCGCCGCTCGGCGTGCTCGTCGGTCTGCTGTGGCTGCTCTTTACGCTGTGGCACTGGTTCGGCGACGCGATCGCCGAGTCGGAAGGCGGCATGTACGGCAAGAACGTCGACCGCTCGTACCGCTGGAGCATGAGCTGGTTCATCTTCTCCGAAGTGATGTTCTTCGGCGCATTCTTCGGCGCGCTGTTCTATGCGCGCGAAATCGCGATGCATCAGCTCGGCAGCCTCGACTACAAGCTGATCTGGCCGGACTTCACGGCGGTGTGGCCGAACAACGGCCCGGCCGAGCTGGTGGGCGTCTACAAGTCGATGCAGCCGTGGCCGGTGCCGACCATCAACACGGCGCTGCTGCTGTCGTCGGGCGCGACGCTGACGGTGTCGCACCACGCGCTGCGCGACAACCATCGCAGAAAGGCGATCGGGTGGCTCGCGGCGACGCTCGTGCTGGGGGTGTCCTTCCTGTTCCTGCAGGGCTTCGAGTACTTCCACGCGTACAAGGAGCTGAACCTGACGCTCGCTTCTGGCATCTACGGTTCGACGTTCTTTCTGCTGACCGGCTTCCACGGCTTTCACGTGTTCCTCGGCGGCACGATGCTCGCCGTCGTGATGGTGCGTCTGATCCGCGGCCACTTCACGCCGGAACATCACTTCGCGTTCGAAGGCGCGGCCTGGTACTGGCACTTCGTCGACGTCGTCTGGCTCGGTCTGTACGTCGTCGTGTACTGGCTGTAAAGCGCACGAGCAGCATGCAAGGCTGAATGCAGCGCCGCCCTCGACCTATCGGGGCGGCGTTTTATTTGGCGATGAGGAAAATTTGCCGCTGACGGTATCCGCCGGCGACTCATGCGCGAGCGTCAGCGCCCGTACGGAATCCCGGTCGACTGAATCCAGCCCATCCAGTACGCGAACAGGATGAACAGGAACAGGGAGATCGACAGGCCCACTCGCGTGGCGAGCGACCAGACCATCCGCTTGGTCTTGCCTTTGTCGTGCATCATGAAATACAGCGCCGACACCATGCTGGCGATGATCAGAGCAAAGGCGATGGGAACGATAATGTGCATGGAACCAACTGAAACCGGAATGCGCCGCGGCAACATGTTCATTATCGCACCGCGCGCGAGCGTCTGCCGTATGGTCTGGGGAACCCTGAACGCGATGCCGGAGCCCCTGCAATGAAGATTCGCCTGATTCCCGCGCTGCTGATCCTGCTGGTCGTCGTCGTGACGGTGCGGCTTGGTTTCTGGCAGCGCGATCGCGCGCATCAGAAGGAAGCTCTCGAGGCGCGCATGACCCAGTTCGAGAACGCGCCCGCGCTGCCGGTCAGCGCGGCGCCGCTCCCGCTGAAAGACGTCGAGTTTCATCGTGTGAAGGCGCGCGGGAGTTTCGTCGCGGACAAGGTGGTGTACCTCGACAATCGTCCATATAACGATCGGCCGGGCTTTTACGTCGTCATGCCCTTTAAACTCGCCGGCGGCGGGTACGTGCTCGTCAATCGCGGCTGGCTGCCGCGTAACCTGAGCAGTCGCGAGACCATCGCGCCGTACACGACGCCGTCGGGCGAGGTCGAAATCGAAGGGATTGCGCGCGCCGACGCGACGCGCGCGTTCGAGCTCGGAGAGGGTGGCTCGGCCCCGCATCGGCTGATCCGGCAGAATCTCGATGTCGCCGCGTACGCCGCCGAGACCGGGCTGCCGCTGCAGACGTTCGTAATCCAGCAAACCGGCGCCGCCGGCGACGGCCTGGTGCGCGACTGGCCCGCGCCGACCACAGGTGTCGAGCGCAACTACGGCTACATGCTGCAATGGTGGGGCATGGCCGCTGCCGCGCTCGGGTTCGGTCTGTATGCGGCACGCCGCGCGGGCAAAAGAGAACACGCGCCGGGCGCGTGAGGAAGCGAAGGCGCGGCGCGCCGCCGCCGAAACATTGATAGAGGTTCCGTAGTGTCGAATCAAACTCCCCGTTCGCCCGAAGTTGCCAAACCCACCGGTAAAGCCGCAGCGGCCAAAGCAATTCCCGGCCAGCCGAACGGCCCGGGCTCGTGGCGCCGCGGCCGCTGGGTGCTGCTGCTGCTCGCGGTGATCTGCGCAGCGCCGATCGCGATCTCGTACTTCATGTACTACGTCGTGAAACCGACCGGAGGCAGCACGAACTACGGCGCGCTGATCGAGCCGCAGCGGCCCATCCCCGGCTCGCTCGTGGTCACCGGCGCGGACGGCAAGCCGCTGAAGCTCGACTCGCTGCGCGGACGCTGGCTGATGATCTCGGTCGATAGCAGCGCGTGCGACAAAGCCTGCGCGACGAAGCTCTACTTCATGCGGCAAATCCGCGCAGCTCAGGGCCCGGAACGCGAGCGCGTCGTGGAAGTGTGGCTGCGCACCGATGCAGGCAAGGTCGCCGATGTGATAAAAACTGCCTACCCCAACACCGACATGCTGATCGCCGATCCGCAGCAGGTCGCCGCCTGGCTGCCGGCCGACACCGGCACGCAGATCACCGACCACATCTACCTGGTCGATCCGAACGGCAATCTGATGATGCGTTTCCCGAAAGACGCGGATCCGAGCAAGATCAAGGGCGACGTGACCAAGCTGCTCAAGTGGTCGACCATCGGCTGACGCCGCAACCTGGGTAAACAAGATGTTCGTATTGCAACTGGGCCTGATCGGCTTGTGTATCGCGTTGTTGCCGCTGTCCTACGTGTGGGTCAAGGCCGACGACAACAAATTCCGCAAGCTGGTCTGGCTCACCACCTTCCTGACACTCGATCTCGTGATGTTCGGCGGCTTTACGCGCCTCACCGACTCGGGCCTCGGCTGCCCGGACTGGCCCGGCTGCTATGGCACGTCGTCGCCGTTCATTGCGCACGCCGCGATCTCCGCCGCCTATCAGGCGATGCCGAGCGGCCCCGTCAGCATGACGAAGGCCTGGATCGAAATGATCCACCGCTATTTCGCGATGGCGATCGGCGTGCTGATCATCGCGCAGACGGTCATCGCGTGGACGGCGCGGATCAAGCGTCGGCCGCTGCACGTGTCGCCGTGGTGGCCGACCTCGCTGCTGCTGCTGATCGTCGTGCAGGGCGCGTTCGGCGCATGGACCGTGACGATGAAGCTGCAGCCGATCATCGTGACCACGCATCTGTTGCTCGGCCTCGCGCTGCTCGGCACGCTCGGCTGGCTCGCCGCGCGCTTGACGCCGCTTCCCGCCTACGAGCCCGAAACCGCGCGCTGGCGCGTCGCGGCGCTCGCGGGCCTTGCGCTGCTTGTGCTGCAGATCGCGCTCGGCGGCTGGGTCAGCACAAACTACGCGGTGCTCGCCTGCACCGACTTCCCGACCTGCAACGGTCAGTGGATCCCGCCGATGGACTTCGCGCACGGCTTCCATCTGTGGCGCGCGCTCGGCATGACCGGCGATGGCGACGTGATCACGCAGGACGCGCTGGTCGCGATTCACTGGACGCATCGCACGTTCGCGTTCGTCGTGATCGCCTACCTGGTGTGGTTCGCGTTGAAGATGCGCCGCTTCGAGTCGTTGCGCCGGCCCGCGAACGGGGTGCTGCTGGTGGTGCTGATCCAGTTCATCACCGGACTGTCGAATATCGTGCTGCAGTGGCCATTACCGATTGCGGTAGCCCACAACGGCGGGGCCGCGATCCTGCTGCTTCTGCTCGTTATGTTAAACTTTCGGATCGCTTATAGCCGTCCCGGCCACGCCGCGATTCCTGCGCGCGACGCCGCGCCAGCGTGACTCACATGGACAGCACCACACTCTCCCAGACGCCCGGAAGCCGGGTCTCCCAATATCTCGCCCTGACCAAGCCGCGCGTGACGCAGCTTGCGGTATTCTGCGCGGTCATCGGCATGTTCCTGTCAACGCCGGGCATGGTGCCGTGGACCGTGCTGATCGGCGGCACCGTCGGCATCTGGCTTCTGGCCGGTGCCGCGTTCGCAATCAATTGCCTCGTCGAGCAGCAGATCGACGCGAAGATGCGCCGCACGTCGTGGCGTCCGTCCGCGCGCGGCGAAATCTCCACCGCGCAGATCCTGCTGTTCTCGGCCGTTCTCGGCGGCCTCGGCATGTGGACGCTGTACACGTTCGCCAATCCGCTGACCATGTGGCTGACGGTGGCCACGTTCGTCGGCTATGCGGTCATCTACACGCTGTTGCTGAAGCCCGCCACGCCGCAGAACATCGTGATCGGCGGCGCCTCGGGCGCGATGCCACCGGCGCTCGGCTGGGCCGCGGTGACCGGCCACGTGCCCGGCGACGCGTGGATTCTGGTGCTGATCATCTTCGTGTGGACGCCGCCGCATTTCTGGGCGCTCGCGCTGTATCGCCGCAAAGACTATGAAAACGCCGGCCTGCCGATGCTACCGAACACGCACGGCGAGAAGTACACGCGTCTGCATATCCTGCTCTACACCTTGATCCTGTTCGCGGTCACGCTGATGCCGTTTATCTCCGGCATGAGCGGCGTCGTGTACCTCGCGTCGGCGGTGCTGCTCGGCGCCGTGTTTCTCGCCTACGCGTGGAAGATTTACCGCGAGTATTCGGACAATCTCGCGCGCAAGACCTTCCGTTATTCGATCGTCTATCTGTCGCTGCTATTCGCCGCGCTGCTGATCGACCACTACGCGCGCGTCGTGATCGGTGCCTAACGTCATGTACGAGAACCGCTTCGCGCGCGTCGCGCGCGCCGCCGTGATGGCTTGGGCGCTCGGCGGCACGCTGCTCATGGCGGGTTGCGGCAAGCAGCCGCCGGCCTTCTCGAATCTCGACATCACCGGCAATACCCAATTTGCCAGCGATTTTTCGTTGCCGGACACGTCCGGCAAGATCCGCACGCTTGCCGACTACAAAGGCATGGTCGTCGTGCTTTTCTTCGGCTATACGCATTGCCCCGACGTTTGCCCGACGACGATGGCCGAACTGTCGCAGGCGTTGCAGCAGCTTGGGCCGGAAGACGCGAAGCGTGTGCAGGTGCTGTTCGTCACCGTCGACCCCGAGCGCGATACCCCTCAACTGCTCGCGCAATACGTGCCGGCATTCAATCCGAGCTTCGTCGGTCTGCGTCCCGCCAACGAAGAACAGCTCGCCAAGGTCGCGAAAGACTTCCGCGTCTACTACGCGAAGGTGCCGGGCAAGACGCCCGACACCTACACGATGGACCACACGGCCGCGAGCTATGTGTTCGACACGGAAGGCAAGCTGCGTCTGTTCGCGCGCGATGGCCAGGGCGCGACGCCGTGGGTGCATGACATCAAGCTGCTGCTCGATTGAGGTGCCTCGCAGGCCCCCAACCCATTTCCTCTGCGCACCCGCGCTCAGTCCGGAATCGGCAGATTCAGCCCCGGCGCGAGACGCGTCGTCTTGAACTCCGTCACCTCGTAGCGCGCGAGCTGTTGCTCGGCGAACGGATCGCTCGCGAGAATCCGGTCGAGCCTGTCGCGCTCGATCCGCACCGCGAGGATGATGCCGCCATCGCGCGGCACTTTCGGGCCGGCCGCGACGAAGATGCCCGCGTCGAACTGTCTGGCGAGAAACGCGCGATGCGCGTCGAGCGCGTCGTCGATGCGATCGAGCGGGGCGGTGTAGGTCAGGTTTATCACGTACATAGTCGTTCTCATTGGAGGTTGGATGGGCCGTGTGCGGCTACGGCTCCGGATTATCGGTCAGCCGGGCAATTGCCGTCGCGCTTGCGCTGCGCATATCCATATTCGATCAGGGTATTTCCCAACTTGTCGGCCATATGAAACAATTTAGGGCTTGGCCGACGGCGTACGTTCACGAACCGGGCGCCGTCCGTTTTCATCCCGCTCCCGCATCAATCGGAGCCATCGACTTCAACAGTCGATCAGCAACAGCGAGAATCACATGCAGCGCAGAATCATCCTCAAAGCCCTCACCGCAGTCGTCGCCGGTGCGGCGATCCTGACCAGCTTCGGCGCCCACGCCGACGACAAGGTGATCAAGGTCGGCACGATCGGCGGCCCGGACGCGCAGATCTGGGAAGTCGTCACCAAGGTGGCGAAGCGCGAAGGCCTGAACGTGAAGGTCGTCGAGTTCAACGACTACATTCAGCCGAACGCCGCGCTCGACGCGGGCGACCTCGACGCAAACAGCTTCCAGCACCAGCCGTACCTCGATAGCCAGATCAAGCAGCGCGGCTACAAGCTCGTCAACGCGGGCCTCACGTACATTTCGCCGCTCGGCGGGTATTCGAAGAAGCTGAAGTCGTTGAAAGACCTGCCGCAGGGCGCGAAGGTCGCCGTGCCGAACGATCCGTCGAACGAGAATCGCGCGCTGCTGTTGTTGCAGGCGCAGGGGCTGATCAAGCTGAAGAGCGGCGCGGCCACGGGCGGCAATAACGCAACCCCGCTCGACGTCGTCGACAATCCGAAGAAGATCAAGTTCGTCGAACTCGACGCCGCGCAACTGCCGCGTTCGCTCGCCGACGTCGATGCCGCCGTCATCAACACCAACTTCGCGTTGGCCGCCGGCCTGCAGCCGACCCGTGACGCGATCGCGCTCGAAGACATCCGCAGCCCGTACGCGAACCTGATCGCCGTGCGCGCGAAGGACAAGGATCAGCCGTGGGTCAAGAAGCTGGTCGCGGCGTATCAGTCGGAAGATGTGCGCCAGTTCATCAAGACGGAGTTCAAAGGTTCGATGGTCCCGTCGTTCTAAGCGATGCGTTCCGCGCGATCGCACCCGCGATCGCATGGCATCGGCAAAGGCCCGCGCCGCACAGGCGCGGGCTTTTTTATAGCTCCATCCCCCGATCTTTCGATCAACAGATCCCGGTTGAAGCGGCGCCCCTGACGCCACGACGCAAATTGGTATTAAACAGGTATTGACCGGCGCGGCTTTTTAGATACCACCAGCTAGATAGGGTAAGTCCTGGTCCACGAATGGCGTCCCTCCGAACCTTCGAAACCGGCTTGGAGCCTTATTCGGTAAGGCTTTGAGGCTATCCAGACCACCATGGAACCAATCAATTGACTGGTATTATGTTGGTTATATAATGGGCTCTCAACTTTCCAGGCCGTACTGCTCGCGGCGTCCTTGGAGCCCCATGGAAACTCGCTGGTCCGCATTGATGCCTGACGTGCGCAACGTCACGCCGCTCTACCTGCAGCTTGCTCGCAACCTGGCGACGGCGATCCATTGCGGCGTCTGGTCGGCCGGTGAGGCGCTGCCATCCGAGCGCACGTTGTCCGACGCGATCGGCGTGTCACGTATCACGGCGCGCAAGGCGATCGAGTTGCTGGTCGAGCAGGGTCTGATCCGGCGCTCGCGTGGCGCGGGCAGCTTCATCACGCCGCGCGTCGAGGATCCGCTGTCGCGTCTCACCGGCTTCACGAAGAAGATGCAACAACGCGGGTTCCGGCCGGACTCGGTATGGCTGGAACGGAACGTGCGCGCTGCCAATCGTGACGAGCTGTTGCACCTCGGCCTGTCGCCGGGCGCGGCCGTCGCGAGCCTGCGGCGGCTGCGGCGCGCGGACGGCATCGTGATGGCGGTCGAGCATTCGGCGTTGCCGGTCTCGATCGTGCCGGATCCGCTCGCGATCGGCGACTCGCTGTACAGCTATCTCGAGCAACGAGGCGCGGCGGTCGTGCGCGCATTGCAGCACTTTCGCGCGGTCAACGCGTCAAGCGAAATTTCCGCACTGATGGACATCGAACCGCGCACCGCGCTGCTGGTCATTACCCGCATCGGTTACAGCGCGGACCAGCGCGCCATCGAACTGACCGATACCTATTGCCGCGACGACTACTACGACTTCGTCGCTGAATTGCGCAGCTGAGCCGCGCTGCCCGCGCAAGCTGCAAGTCCGGCGGACGCACCTTCGCCGAATACGTCTCACGCACCAGAGAAACTCATGCTGACCGGAAACATACTCACCACCGACGGATGGATTCACGGCACGCTCGAATTCGAAAACGGCCGCATCACGGCACTGTCCGGCGAGCGCGTTGACCCGTCGACGAACGACGCGCCGTACATCCTCCCCGGCTTCATCGATCTGCACGTGCATGGCGGCGGTGGTGCCGACGTCATGGAGGCCGGCGACGCGATCGAAACGATCGCGCGCACGCATGCGCGCTACGGCACGACGAGCCTGCTCGCCACGACGATGACCGCGCCGCGCGACGAGCTGATGAACGTGGTCGCCGGGCTCGGCCGCGTCACGCGCATGCGCACACCGGGCTGCGCGCGCGTGCTCGGCGTGCATCTGGAAGGGCCGTACATCAACCCCGGCAAGCTCGGCGCGCAGCCGGACGCGGCGGTATCGGCGGTGATGGACGAGGTGCTCAAATATCTGTCGATCGCACCGATCCGGGTCGTGACGCTCGCGCCCGAGATCGCCGGCCACATCGAGATCATTTCCGAGATGACGGCGCGCGGTGTGCGCGTGCAGCTCGGCCATTCGCTCGGCACCTACGATGACGCGGTCGCCGCGCTCAAGCACGGCGCGTGCGGCTTCACGCACCTGTTCAACGCGATGTCGCCGCTGCACCACCGCAACCCTGGCCTCGTCGGCGCGGCGCTCGCGCATGCCGAATACGCCGAAATCATTCCCGACCTGCTGCACGTGCATCCGGGCGCGATCCGCGCCGCGCTGCGCGCGATTCCGCGCCTGTACGTGGTGACGGACAGCACGTCGGCCACCGGCATGCCCGACGGCGAATATCGCCTCGGCAGCCAGCACGTGACCAAGTGCCTCGGCGGCGTGCGTCTCGCCGACGGCACGCTCGCGGGCAGCACCCTGACGATGGATCAGGCGCTGCGCAACCTTGTCTCGCTCGGCCTGCCGATCGCCGATGTATCACACCGTTTGTCGCGCTACGCCGCCGACTATCTCGGCATCGAGGACCGCGGCCGCATCGCGCGTGGTGCCTGGGCCGACGTAGTCGTGTTCGATCGCGAGCTGGCGTTGAGCGCGACATACGTCGAAGGAGAAGCCATTGTCGAATATGCTTAACGAAGCGCTCGCGTCCGCCGCAACGGTCGCCGAGCAGCTCAAGGACACCTCGCGCGTCGCGGCGCTCGCCGCGAAGCTCTCGCAACAGCCGCGCCATGTTGCGCTGACCGTCGCCCGCGGCAGCTCGGACCATGCTGCCAGCTACTTCGCATCCCTGACGATGAGCCGCATCGGCGTACCGGTGGCGTCGCTGCCGATGTCGGTCGCGACGCTGCAGCAGGCGCCGCTGCAGGTGCGCGATCAGCTTGCGCTCGCGTTTTCGCAATCGGGCAAGAGCCCCGACCTCGTCGGCACGATGATCGCGCTGCGCGCGGCCGGTGCGCTGACGGTCGCCGCGGTCAACGCACCGAACTCGCCGCTCGCCGACGCATGTGAGTGGCATCTGCCGCTCGTTGCGGGTCCCGAATTGAGCGTCGCGGCGACCAAGAGCTATATCGCGATGCTGTCGATCTCCGCGCAACTGGTCGCGCATTGGCAGAACGACGCCGAGCTGCTCGGCGCGCTCAGCGGGCTGCCGGATGCGCTGGAACGCGCGGGCCGGCTCGACTGGTCGGTGGCGGTCAACGAGTTGCGCGGCGTCGAGCGGATGATCGTGATAGGCCGCGGTCTGGGTCTCGCGATCGCGCAGGAAGCCGCGCTGAAACTGAAGGAGACCTCCGGCATCCAGGCTGAAGCGTTTTCGAGCGCGGAAGTGCGTCATGGTCCGATGGAACTGATCGACCGCGACTATCCGCTGCTCGTGTTCGCGCCGCGCGGACCCGAGCAGGCGGGGCTGCTGCAGCTCGCGCACGACATGCGCGCACGCGGTGCGCGCGTGCTGCTCGCCGCGCCGGACGACGTCGCGCAGGCCTCGCTGCCGCTCGTCGCCACCGCGCACGCGGCGCTCGATCCGATCGCCGCCATCCAGTCCTTTTACGTGATGGCCGCGGATCTTGCCGCCGCGCGCGGGCGCAATCCCGATGCGCCGCGCCATCTCAACAAAGTCACCGAAACTCATTGATGAGAATGACGATGCGACGTGTCGAGAAGTCCAATCTGATGAGCTATTCCGAAGATCACATTGTTTTGTTCGCACCTCTGACGGGTCCGGTCGTGCCGCTCGCGAACGTGCCGGACCCGGTGTTTTCGGGCGGCATGTTCGGCGACGGCATCGGCATCGACCCGCTCGAGGGGCGGCTCGTCGCGCCCTGCGACGGTGTCGTCACGCACGTCGCGCGCACCGGCCACGCGGTGACGCTCGAGAGCGCCGAGGGCGCGCAGGTTCTGCTGCACGTCGGCATCGACACGGTCGGGCTGAACGGCAAGGGCTTCGCGCCGATGGTCGAGCAGGGCGCGCAGGTTCGCGCGGGCGACGTGCTGATCGAGTTCGACCAGGACCAGATCGCGTTGAACGCACCGAGCCTCGTGTCGGTGATCGCGATTGCGAATTCGGATGCGTTCGAGGTGATCGAGCGCGCGCCGGCCGGTCTGGCGAAGACGGGCGAAACACCGCTGCTGGTGCTGCGCGCGCGTGACGGCGTCAACAAGGACGCCGCGCGCGAGGCGGGCACCGCGCAGGTCATGGACGAAGCGCGCCGGCTCATCACGTTGGCGCACGCAGGCGGTCTGCATGCGCGGCCGGCGGCGCGGGCACGCGAAGCGGCGCGCGGCTTCGACGCGCGCGTCGAGGTGCGCTACGACGGGCGCAAGGCGCCGATCGAAAGCGTGGTGGGTCTGCTGGGATTGGGCGCCGGCGAAGGCGCGAGCGTCGAGCTGCTCGGCGTCGGTCCGCAGGCGCAGGCGGCCGTCGATGCGATCGCCGACGAGTTGACGCGCGAAGCGCACGGCGAAGTCGAGCAGAAGCCGGCGCGATCGGCGACAACGCCGCCCGCGGTCGTTGCAGCGCCCGCGGCTGGCGAACCGCTCGCGTCGAATACGCTCGCCGGCGTGTGCGCGTCGCCGGGCGTCGCGGTCGGCAAGCTGGTGCGCTGGGACGACGCGGACCTCGATCCGCCGCAGCAGGCGAGTGGCACGTCGGCGGCGGAGAGCCGTCTGCTCGACAAGGCGATCGCGGTAGTCGACGCCGATCTCGACGCCATCGTGCGCGACGCGTCGCAACGCGGTGCGGTCGGCGAGGCGGGGATTTTCGCGGTGCATCGCGTGCTGCTCGAAGACCCTACGCTGCTCGACGCCGCGCGCGATCTGATCAGCCTCGGCAAGAGCGCCGGTTTGGCGTGGCGCGAGGCGATCCAGGCGCAAATCGGGATTCTGAGTAACGTGGAGGACGCGCTGCTCGCCGAGCGGGCCGCGGACCTGCGCGACATCGAAAAGCGCGTGCAGCGCGCGCTCGGCTACACAAGCACCGCGGCGCGCTCGCTGCCCGACGAGGCGGTGCTCGCGGCGGACGAATTCACGCCGTCGGATCTGTCGTCACTCGATCGTACGCGGGTGACCGCGCTCGTGATGGCGCGCGGTGGCGCGACCTCGCACGCGGCGATTCTCGCGCGCCAGGCGGGCATTCCCGCGCTCGTCGCGGTCGGCGACGCGTTGCATGCAATTCCCGACGGCACTGAAGTGGTGGTGAACGCGAGCACTGGCCGCCTCGAATTCGCGCCGACCGAACTCGACGTCGAGCGCGCGCGCCGCGAACGCAGCCGTCTCGCCGACGTGCGCGAAGCGAATCGGCGCACGTCGCAGCAGGCTGCGGCGACCTCCGACGGACGCGCGATCGAAGTGGCCGCCAACATCGCCACGCTCGACGACGCGACGGCCGCCGTCGACAACGGCGCCGACGCGGTCGGCCTGCTGCGCACCGAGCTGCTGTTCATCCATCGCCCGGCCGCGCCGAGCGCGGACGAGCATCGTCAAAGCTATCAGGCGATCGTCGATGCGTTGCGTGGCCGTACCGCGATCATCCGTACGCTCGACGTCGGCGCGGACAAGGAAGTCGACTATCTGACGCTGCCACCCGAGCCGAATCCCGCGCTCGGCCTGCGCGGCGTGCGCCTCGCGCAGGTGCGCCCCGATCTGCTCGACGATCAGTTGCGCGGCCTGCTCGCGGTGCGTCCGGCCGGCGCGGTGCGCATCCTGCTGCCGATGGTCACCGATGCGGGCGAGCTCGTGCGCATTCGCAAGCGTATCGACGAGCTTGCGCGCGAAGCGGGCAACACGGAGCCAATCGAAGTGGGCGTGATGATCGAAGTGCCGTCGGCTGCCCTGCTCGCCGACCAGCTCGCGCAGCACGCGGATTTCCTGTCGATCGGCACCAACGACCTGACGCAATACACGCTTGCGATGGACCGCTGCCAGCCCGATCTCGCGGCGCAAGCGGACGGCCTGCATCCGGCGGTGTTGCGCCTGATCGCGGCGAGCGTCGAAGGTGCGGCGAAGCATGGTAAATGGGTCGGCGTGTGCGGCGCACTCGCTGGCGACCCGCTCGCGACGCCGCTGCTCGTCGGGCTCGGCGTGACCGAGCTTTCGGTGGACCCGGTATCGGTGCCGGGCATCAAGGCACGCGTGCGCACGCTCGACTATCACTTGTGCCGCCAGCGCGCGCGCGACGCCCTCGCGCTCGACTCGGCGCAGGCAGTCAGAGCCGCAAGCCGCGCGGCCTGGCCGCTCGATTAGAGCTCAACGAACTGGAGAACCCGCACGCCGTGCGCCCGGCAGCACGTCTGCCTTCGCGCGCGCAGCGATTCGCCCCCCGGCTGCACCACTCAACCAAGACGTACCCCTACGAGACAAAACTGGAGATACCGATGGATGGAAATCCGTTTCTGAAGATTCAGCGCCTGGGACGCGCGCTGATGCTGCCAATCGCCGTGCTACCGGTCGCCGGATTGCTGCTGCGGCTCGGCCAGCCCGACGTGTTCAACATCAAGATGATCGCCGATGCGGGCGGCGCGATCTTCGACAACCTGCCGCTCCTTTTCGCGATCGGCGTGGCGGTCGGCTTTGCGAAAGACAATAACGGCGTCGCGGGTCTCGCCGGCGCGATCGGTTATCTGGTGCAGATCGCAGTGATGAAGGACATCAACGATAAGCTCAACATGGGCGTGTTGTCGGGGATCATCGCGGGGATCGTCGCGGGGCTGCTGTACAACCGCTACAAGGACATCAAGCTGCCCGACTACCTGGCGTTCTTCGGCGGCAAACGCTTCGTGCCGATCGTGACAGGCGTGGTCTGCGTGGTGCTGGGCATCCTGTTCGGGCATGTGTGGGAACCGGTGCAGAACGCGATCGACGTGGCCGGTCACTGGCTCACGACGGCCGGCGCGCTCGGCGCCTTCGTGTTCGGCGTGCTGAACCGCTTGCTGCTCGTTACGGGCCTGCATCACATCCTCAACTCGCTGACGTGGTTCGTGTTCGGCACCTTCACGCCGGCGGGCGGCGTGCCGGTCACGGGCGATCTGCACCGCTTCTTCGCCGGGGACCCGACCGCGGGCACCTTCATGACCGGCTTTTTCCCGGTGATGATGTTCGGCCTGCCCGCCGCGTGTCTCGCGATGTATCACGAGGCGCCGAAGGAGCGTCGCGCGATGGTGTTCGGCCTGCTGTTCTCGATGGCGCTCACGTCGTTCCTGACCGGTGTGACCGAGCCGATCGAATTCAGCTTCATGTTCCTCGCACCGGTGCTGTATGCGATCCACGCGCTGTTGACGGGGCTGTCGCTCGCGATCTGCTCGGCGCTCGGCATTCACCTCGGCTTCACGTTCTCGGCGGGCTTCATCGACTACGTGCTGAACTTCGGCCTGTCGACGAAGGGCTGGTGGGCGATTCCGATCGGCATCGCGTACTCGGTCGTGTACTACGGTCTGTTCCGCTTCTTCATCCGCAAGTTCAACATGGCGACGCCGGGCCGTGAGCCCGCCGCTGCCGACGAACAGGTCGAGTCGTTCGCGGCGGGCGGTTTCGTCGCGCCGGCGGCCGGCGCGGCCGTGCCGCGTGCGCAGCGTTACATCGCGGCGCTGGGTGGCGCGGCGAATCTGTCGGTCGTCGATGCGTGCACGACGCGTCTGCGTCTGTCGGTCGTCGATGCGGGCAAGGTCTCCGAGAGCGAGCTGAAGTCGATCGGCGCGCGCGGCGTGCTGAAGCGGGGTACGAATGACGTGCAGGTGATCATCGGACCGGAGGCGGACATCATCGCTGACGAAATGCGTGCGGCGATCGCGCAAGGCGGCGCGAGTGCGGGGAGGGCGGCGGGTGCTGCTACGGCTGCCGCGCCGGTCGCGCAGAACGCCGCGCATGCTGTACAGGCTCACGACGCGCGAGGCGGTCCGCTCGATCCCGATCCGCTGCGCTGGCTCGCCGTGCTCGGCGGCGCGGGCAACGTGGTGTCGCTCGACGCGGTCGCGGCGACACGTCTGCGAGTGGTCGTGCGCGATCCGTCGGCGGTCGATCGTCAGCGCCTCGCTTCGCTCGACACCGCCTGGGTGTCGACGGACACGTTCCATATCGTCGTCGGCGAGGCCGCGCAGCGCTATGCGCAGAGGCTGGCCGAGCACCTGTCGTCGCACGGCGGCGGCGCGAATGCGGCGCCGGTGCCGGTGTGATCGGTTGACGTCGCAAGGCGGCCATCACGCAGCCATGGCACGACTGCAATAAGAGAGCGGCGCCTTGTCCCAAGGTGCCGCTTTTTCATGAACGCCTGTTTCCTGTCGAAGCGCCGTGCCGGTCAGTACATCGAATGGTGATTTTCCTCGATTGCCGCGGCGGTCACCTTGCCGCGCATGACGCGATACACCCAGCCCGTGTAGAGCAGGATGATCGGCAGGAACACGATTACTGCGACCAGCATGATCTCGAGCGTCATGCGGCTCGATGTCGAATCCCACATGGTCAGGCTGCTGCGGCCGTCGAGCGACGAAGGCATGATGAATGGGAACATCGAGAAGCCCGTGGTCAGAATGACCCCGATGACCATCAGCGATGTCGACAGGAACGCCGTCGCCTCGAAGCGCGAACGCGCGAGCAGCACCGCGAGCACACCGCCGAGCAGAACCGCGAGTGGCGCAATCATCATCCACGGAAATAGCGCGTAGTTGGTCAGCCACAAACCCGGCGCGCCGATCACGGTCTTCATCAGCGGATTGGAGACCGCGTCGAGCGGTGGCATGTCGACGATCTGATAGCCGCCGATCATCGTCGCGACGAGCGCGCCTGCCACGAGGAACAGCACCACCGTGCACAGCGCCGCGAGCCGCAACGCTTTCGAGGCACGCTCGTGGATTACGCCATCTGTCTTCCACTTGACGAAGGCGGCGCCATGCGCGGCCAGCATCGACACGCTGACGAGACCCGTCAGCAGCGCGAACGGATTGAGCAGGCCGAAGAAGCTGCCGTGATAGGTGACGCGCAGATCGGTATCGATCGAGAACGGCACGCCTTGCAGCAGATTGCCGAACGCGACGCCGATCACCAGCGCCGGCACGAAGCCGCCGATGAATAGGCCCCAGTCCCATGCGTTGCGCCAGCGCGGATCGTCGCGCTTGCCGCGATAGTCGAAGCCGACCGGGCGGAAGAACAGCGCGAACAGCACGAGCAGCATCGCGAAGTAGAAGCCCGAGAACGATGCCGCGTAGATGAGCGGCCACGCCGCGAACATCGCGCCGGCCGCGGTCACGAACCAGACCTGGTTGCCTTCCCACGTCGCGCCGACCGTGTTCACGACGATGCGGCGCTCCGAGTCGGACTTCGCAATGAACGGCAGCAGGATCGCCGCGCCCATGTCGAAGCCGTCGGTGAGCGCGAAGCCGATCAGCAGTGTGCCTATCAATACCCACCAGATCAGTCTGAGAGCTGCGTAGTCCATATCGGATATTCCTCGGAAGCGGTGCGGCGGCGTGTCACGCGGCCGGGTTCGACACCGGCTGCGCCACCGGCTGGCCGTTCTCGTGGTGATAGCGGCCCGTATGCAGCGACGATGGGCCGAGCCGCGCGTACTTGAACATCAGCATGATCTCGATGATGAACAGCACCGTGTAGAACAGCACGAAGCCGCCGATGCTCAGATACAGGTCGCGCGACGTCAGCGTCGACGCGGCCAGGTTGGTGGGCAGAATGCCCGCGATGCTCCACGGCTGGCGGCCCATTTCCGCGACGATCCAGCCAAGCTCGGCGGCAAGCCACGGCAACGGAATCGCCGCGACCGCCCAGCGCAGGAACCAGCGACGCTTTCCGAGCAGCAGCGTGCGCTGCGCACAGAACCAGAACGCGAGCACGAAGGTCGCGAGGAACAGCAGGCCAAGGCCGACCATCATGCGGAAGCAGAAGAACAGCGGCAGCACCGGCGGGATCGTGCTTCTTGCCGCGGCGGCGATCTGCTCAGGCGTCGCGTCGGTCACGTTCGGTGCGAACTGCTTGAGCAGCAGGCCGTAGCCGAGATCGGCCTCGTACTTGTCGAACTCGGCATGCGCTTCGTCGCTCGAGTCGCCTGCCTTCAATCTCTGCAGCGCCGAATAAGCGACCATACCGTTCATGATGCGTCCTTCGTTTGCGGCGATCAGGTCGCGCAGACCGACCACGGGTTCGTCGAGCGAGCGGGTGGCGATAATGCCGAGCGCGAACGGCACACGAATCGCGAAGTCGGTGCGTTGCTCCTCCTGATTCGGAATGCCAAATACCGTAAATGGTGCCGGTGCGGGCGCGGTCTCCCATTCGGATTCGAGCGCGGCAAGTTTGACTTGCTGCACCTCGCCAGTGCGGTAGCCCGATTCGTCGCCGAGCACGATCACGCACAGCGCCGACGCGAGGCCGAAGCCGGCGGCGATCGCGAACGAGCGCAGCGCGAACTCGGTGTCGCGGCGCTTGAGCAGATACCACGACGACACACCGAGCACGAACATCGCCGCGGTCACATAACCGGCCGACACCGTGTGCACGAACTTCACCTGTGCGACGGGGTTGAAGATCACCGAGAAGACGCTGTCGAGCTCCATGCGCATCGTCTGATAGTTGAACCTCGCGCCGACCGGATTATTCATCCAGCCGTTGGCGACCAGAATCCACAGCGCCGACAGGTTCGAACCGAGCGCAACACAGAACGTGACAATCAGATGCTGGATTTTTGACAATCTGTTCCAGCCGAAAAAGAACAGGCCCACGAAGGTCGATTCGAGGAAGAACGCCATCAACCCTTCGACGGCGAGCGGCACGCCGAATATGTCGCCGACGTAATGCGAGTAGTACGCCCAGTTGGTGCCAAACTGAAATTCGAGCGTAAGGCCGGTCGCGACGCCCATTGCAAAGTTGATGCCGAACAGCTTGCCCCAGAACTGGGTCATGTCCTTGTAGATCTGCTTGGCGGTCATCACGTAGACCGATTCCATGATCACGAGCAGCCAGGCGAGGCCGAGCGTGAGCGGCACGAACAGAAAGTGATAAAGCGCCGTGATGGCGAACTGGAGGCGCGACAGCTCAACGACTTCGCTAGCGGGCATGTTGATCACCTCCAGACGGATGCGGGGCGGGCACCGACAGCAGCGCCTGCGCGACCTGCTCAGGCGGGAGCATCACGTGCTCCGCCTGTGGATGATTGAAAAAAGTGTACTTGAGCGCCATCAGCAGTGCGAACTTGATGGCGAGAACGATGGCGAGATCGCGCGCCAGCGTTGGACCGCGCACCCACTGGGTGAACCGGCCGCGCCAGCGTGACCGGAGAGTGCTGCTGCGATTGAGGGCTATGGTCATGATCGGTCGAAGACGACTTCACGCCGGTGAGTCCGGCTGGATCCAGACGACCTGGCTATCAGGCAGTCTGGCGAATGCATGCCGATTGCTGGAATCGAACCTCGCGCGCTCAGGATTAGCTCATGCGGAATCAAGTCGCGAAACTTGCCGCATTTGTGCAGTATTGCTACTGGACTTGCGATACGTCAAGAAAGGTTACGGGCATCGCCTGGCCGGGACGTGGGTGAGCGGGAGGCGAATGTGCGGCCGCGACGACGTAAGAATGGAAAGAAAATGAAAAGCCCCGCCGTCTTACGAGGGCGGGGCTTGCGCGACACCGTCTACACGCGCATGGTCTTGACGCTTTAAGCGTATTCGGCCAGCGCGCCGCGCATCTTCTTCATGGCGCTGGCTTCGATCTGGCGGATCCGTTCGGCCGAGACACCGAACTCGTCGGCCAGCTCGTGCAGCGTCGAGCCGCCCGAGCCGTCGTCGGCGACCTTCAGCCAGCGCGCCTCGATGATGCGGCGGCTGCGCGGATCGAGCGCATCCAGCGCGCTCGCGATGCCGTCGCTTTGCAGCCGGTCGCGCTGACGCGAAGCCAGCACGGCGGTCGGCTCGCTGTGCGAGTCGGCCAGATAGGCGATCGGCGCATACGACTCTTCGCCGTCTTCGACCTGACCTTCGAGCGCGATGTCGCCGCCCGCCAGACGCGTTTCCATCTCCGTGACCTCTTCGCGCTTCACGTTCAGTTCTCGGGCGAGACCGTCGATCTCGTCCGGCGTGAACGCGCCGAGACCCTGTTTATGGCTGCGCAGGTTGAAGAACAGCTTGCGCTGCGCCTTGGTGGTGGCGACCTTTACCATCCGCCAATTGCGCAGGATGTATTCGTGGATCTCCGCCTTGATCCAGTGCATCGCGTACGATACGAGGCGCACGTTTTGCTCGGGGTCGAAGCGCTTGACCGCTTTCATCAGGCCAATGTTGCCTTCCTGAATCAGGTCGGCGTGCGGCAGCCCGTAACCGAGGTAATTGCGTGCGATGGACACGACGAGCCGCAGGTGCGACAAAACGAGGCGGCGGGCCGCCTCCAGATTGTCGTGTTCGCGCAATTCGGTGGCGAACTGGCGTTCTTCCGCCGCCGTCAGCATTGGAATCCGGTTGACCGCCTGGATGTAAGCGTCGATGTTGCCCAGTTGACCGGACAGCAGCGAGGAATGCGAAAGCGCCAATGCACCTGCCGAAGCGGCCTTAGCCGACGACGGGCTCAAAGTACTCGCAAGGGTCATTGCATGGCTCACGTGTGAAGCTCCTTTGGAATCAGACAATAGCGTACTCAGTAAACGACTCCAGCGATGGATGTTAGCACTCTGATCTACTGAGTGCTAATGCTTAGATGTCGCGGGGCTGTGCGAGTTCCACAAATCCTATTGATTTTCCGTCCTTGATAGCATCATACGCTGAATTTGATCCGCCTGCCGACGCTGTAGAAACTACCGATTGGCGCGCTGATGCTCGCAATAAATTACCGATATCTTCTTGTGTTGGGCCAATAATTGCGCAGTCGGCGCGTTATTCATAAGCTCCTGCTGTTCAGGTTGCGCTTGGAACTACCAGAGCGGTTCTGCTTATTCCTCGCCAGGACGGGTGCCGGATGAACAAGAACAAGGTTGTTTCGCGTGGACTTACTCTAAACGGCGTGCTCGCCGTTGTGCTGCTGGGAGCGGCAAGCGTGTCCCACGCCGATCAGTTCGGCGTGCAGATGGCCGTCGGCGTCGGCGATCATCACATCACGAAGCTCGATCTCGGTATGGTCTGGGATCCGAACCTGAGCTGGTGGCAGATCGGCGACTGGCATTTCGCGCTGATCGGCGAGGCGCACGTCGCGTGGTGGCACACCGATGAAGGAAACGTTCACCCTAACATCGGCGAGATCGGTGTGACGCCGGTGATCCGCTTCGTCAAGGCATCGGGTTCCGTGCGGCCTTTCATCGAGGTGGGGGCTGGCGTCAGGCTGCTGACCAGCCCGCGAATTTCTACCGACGTCACGTTGGGCACCGCGTTCCAGTTCGCCGACATGGCGGGCGTCGGGCTGCAGTTCGGCGATCATCAGCGGTACGTTGCGGGCTACCGCTTTCAGCATGTCTCCAACGGCGGTATCAAAGAGCCGAATCCTGGTATAAATTTCAGCCAGCTATATTTGCAATATGTCTTCTGACCGTGGCCGCCTGCGGCTCGCGGTGTTCGAGGGGCTCTGCAATGGCGGCAAAGATGATCGAAGCGATTCGCGGGCTCGAGCGGGAGCGTTTTCGCGCGATGGTCGACGGCGACGGCCAATTGCTCGACGCGCTGCTCGCGGACAACGTCAGCTACGTTCATACGAACGGCAAGCGCGAGACGAAGCGGCAGTTCATCGATGGGATCATCGCGGGGCGCCGCCGGTATCGCCAGATCGAAGTGCAGTCGCAGGACGTGTTGCCGGCCGGGCGAGAGACCTACGTGGTCACGGGTCGCGCGCTGATCGAGATGGAGGCGAATAACGGGGCGCTGCTGTTTCCGATTGCCTATACGGCGATTCATACGCATGAAGACGGGCAGTGGCGGCTGATCGCATGGCAGGCGACGCGTTGCGCGCTGGAGTGAAATTTTTTTGTGCGCGCGCCTCGTGAGCGCGTCCGCGGCGCAAGCGCAATGCGGGTTGCGCACTGCGCTGCCGAAATCTCAATCTTCGGGTGTTTCACGCGGTCACGCATTCGTCCGCTTTATCGCGCCTGTCTGCGCCGTGCTCGTCCGGGTTGCGAGCTTCGCGTGCGCCATGCATCGCTACACGTCCCCCATACGGATGCCGCACCGACACCGGAATCCGTGTGCAACGCTCGGCCACGCGCTTGATCGTTGCGAGATCAGAAAAGTCCAGACCGCTGGCGATGCCCATCGCGTCGAGATTCATCGCGAGCGTGACGAGATCGACGTTGCCGGTGCGCTCGCCGTTGCCGAACAGGCAGCCCTCGATGCGATCCGCGCCCGCGAGCAGTGCGAGTTCCGCCGCGGCGACCGCAGTGCCCCGATCGTTGTGAGGATGCACCGACAGCACGATGCTGTCGCGATAGCCGAGGTTGCGGTGCATCCATTCGATCTGGTCGGCGAACACGTTCGGCGTGGCCGCTTCGACGCTCGCCGGCAGGTTGACGATCATCTTGTGCTCGCGCGTCGGCCGCCACGTCTGCGCGACGGCGTCGCACACCTCGCGCGCGAACGGCAGCTCGGTCATGTTGAAGGTCTCGGGCGAGTACTGGAAGGTCCAGCGCGTGGCCGGGCGCGCCTGCGCGTGCGCCTTGATCAGGCGCGTGCCTTCGACCGCGAGCGCCTTGGTCTCGTCCTTCGACTGATTGAACACGAGGTGCCGGAACGACGGGCAGAGCGCGTTGTACAGGTGCACGATCGCGCGCGGCGCGCCTTCGAGCGCATCGAACGTGCGTGCGATCAGCTCCGCGCGCGACGGAACGAAGACTTCGAGCGTGACGTCGTCGGGAATGCGCCGCTCGACGATCAGCTTGCGCACGAAATCGAAATCCGTCTGCGACGCCGAGGGAAAGCCGACTTCGATTTCCTTGAAGCCGATCGCGACCAGCATCTCGAAGTACTCGAGCTTCTGCGCGGGGTTCATCGGTTCGATCAGCGCCTGGTTGCCGTCGCGCAGGTCGGTGCTCATCCAGACGGGGGCGGCGTCGATCGTGCGACCCGGCCATTTGCGGCCGGTCAGCCGCACGGCGGGAAAGGGCCGGTACTTTTCAGCGGGATTGCGCAACATGGTGAGATGCCTCATTCGTGGCGTCGCCGGCGGAGGAGGGGGCGTCGAGCGGTTGGCCGACTGCCACGCCTGCATGTTGCGGACACTGCTCATGCAACGTGCAGTTGATCCTCTCGCTTCGTTCGCGCTGTACGCGGACGAATGGAAACGACGACTGGTTGTGGAGAACTACGACAGGGGTGAAACGAAACTGCGGGAACTACGGGGAGGACCGCCTACGGCAACCGAAGCTGCCACTGCGCGGCGCTACGCGTGACTTACGCCAGGCGTAGCGATAGGGGCCGCGCTAGGCGGCCGGAAATAATTCGGAGGGTGTTCGGAAGGAAACGCATGGCGCGAAATTTATGACGGTATGCCCGGGTCTGTCAACCCGCGGCTGTCAGGCCGCCGTCTTCGCGATATCGACGATCAGCTCGACCTGCCGCTCGATCGCGCCAGGCACCGGGGCTTCGCCGCGCAGTACGGCGTCGATCCAGACGGCCGTGGTCGCCGCGTCGCGCGCCTCGGGCAATTCGACTTCCGGCCCATCGGGCGACGAGCGTTCGTGCGGCAGCCGCGTCTCGCAGATGCCGTCGTGCAGCCAGTCGACCTGGACCTGGCGGCGCGTATCGGCGACCGCCTCGCCTTCGGTGCCGCGCGCGAGCAGCGCACCGCCCGTGGCCGCATCGGGGTGCGTGATGAACAACTGCGTGAGACTGTCGCGATACGGCGGATGCGTGTAGTTCACGAGACGCAGTCCCGCGGGCGCGAATGGCTGCAGCAGCTTCACCAGTGTGTGCGTCGAATTGCGCACGCCCATGCGCCGGCGCAGCGCAAGCAGGCGCGCGAGCTTGGGCGCGAGCACGTCGATCGATGCGAACGCGACGCGGCGCTCGGCGAGTCCGGCTTCGATCTCCGCGTGCGACTGCGCATGGGCGATGCGCAGATGCGTGAAGATTTCCGCGCTCGTCACGCGACCCGGATCCTCGGTGACGCCGTGCACGAGCACCGGCACGCCTTCGCGGGCGAGCAGCAGCGCGAGCAGCGGCACGAGGTTCGGCTGCTTGCGCGCGCCGTTGTACGACGGAATCGACACCGGCCGAAACGCCCCGTGCGGCAGCCGGACCGGCTCGAACGACGTATGCGCGGCGGCCAGCATCGCGGCGAGCTCGTCGGCGGTCTCGCCTTTCACGCGATACGCGAGCAGCACCGCGCCGAGCTCGAGATCGTCGACGCGGCCGTCGAGCATTGCGGTGTAGAGCGCGCGGGTATCGGCAGCCGTCAGCGCGCGGGCGCCGTTCGGGCCGCGGCCGATTTCCTTGATGAATCGGGCGCAAGGGAAGGGGGAAAGGGTATCGGTGGAGTCGGTCATCAGGCGCAAGGGGCGGGTGGCGTGCCGCGCTGGGCGGCTCGCGACGGCATTCGGGGAGCTATTCGGTGGAGTATCGCATCTATCGGGAGCGCGCGAACGGATCGCAGCGGGCACGCAGTGACGCGAGAGGGCCCGCCTGGCGCGCTCCCGCGCCGTGCCGCGCGTTACACTCGACCTTTTCTCGCCGCCTCGGCGGCGCCCATCGGAAAACGGAGAACAGGATGAGTTACGTATTTGCGCCCGCACCACAGGTCGCGGTGCCGGTCGTCGGGTCGAGCGAGCAGTTCGCGGTGCGGCGTATCTACTGCGTGGGGCGCAACTACGAGGCGCACGCGCGCGAAATGGGCCACGACCCGGACCGCGAACCGCCGTTCTTCTTCACGAAACCGGCCGATGCGGTCGTCTACGTCGCGCCGGGCACCACAGGCGAATTCCCGTATCCGTCGCAGACGAAGAACGTCCATTTCGAAATGGAAATGGTCGCGGCGATCGGCAAGGGCGGCAAGGACATCTCCGTCGACAGCGCGCTCGACCACGTCTACGGCTACGCGCTCGGTCTTGACATGACGCGCCGCGACCTGCAGGGTGAAGCGAAAAAGATGGGACGTCCGTGGGATACCGGCAAGGGCTTCGATCACTCCGCACCGCTCGGGCCGATCCATCCGGCCGCCACGGTTGGTCACATCGGCAAGGGCGCGATCTGGCTGTCGGTCAACGGCGAGGAGAAGCAGCGCGCGGATGTGTCGCAACTGATCTGGTCGGTGGCGGAGACGGTCGCGTATCTGTCGACGCTGTTCGAACTGCGGCCCGGCGACCTGATTTTCACCGGCACGCCGGAAGGCGTTGGCGCGGTCGTGCCGGGCGACCTGATGACGGGCGGCGTGGATGGGCTCGGCGAGTTCAGTGTGCGCGTCGGCTGAGACGGCTTGCGGGCAGGTGGAGGAGGAAGACAACATGAAGCTCTACAGCTATTTCCGTAGCTCGGCGTCGTATCGCGTGCGCATCGCGCTGAACGTGAAGAACCTCCCGTACGATTACATGCCCGTGCACCTCGTGCGCGATGGTGGTGAGCAGCTCAAGCCCGAGTATCGCAAGATCAACGCGGACGGCATCGTGCCGACGCTCGTCGACGGCAGTCACGTGCTGCCGCAGTCGCTTGCGATCATCGAGTATTTGGAGGAGACGCATCCCGAGCCGCCACTGCTGCCGAAGGCGCCGCTCGATCGCGCGTATGTGCGCTCGGTGGCGTTGCAGGTCGCCTGCGAGATTCATCCGCTGAACAATCTGCGCGTGCTGCGGTATCTGAAGCACACGCTGTGCGTCGATGACGACGCGAAGGACGCCTGGTACCGGCATTGGATCGACGCCGGCTTCGCGACGCTGGAGACGCGCCTCAAGGCCGACGCGCACACCGGCAAGCTGTGTTTCGGCGACACGCCGACACTCGCGGACGCGTGCCTGATCCCGCAGGTGTTCAACGCCCAGCGCTTCAAGGTCGACACGGCAAAGTTTCCGACGATCCAGCGCATCTACGATCACGCGACGCAACTCGACGCGTTCGCGCGCGCGGCGCCGGGCGTGCAGCCGGATACGGAGTGAGCGCGTGATGGCGTGACACGTTGACTGCGGCTTGAAACGAAAAAAGGGCACTGCGCGGAGTGCCCTTTTCGATATGTTCGCCGCGAGCGCTGCGGCAATCGCGCGATCAGCCGCCCAACAGCGCGTCCGAAAATTCCTCGGCGCTGAACGGCTGCAGATCCTCGACCTTTTCGCCGACGCCGATGAAATACACCGGAATCGGCCGTTGCCGCGCGATCGCCGCGAGAATGCCGCCCTTCGCTGTGCCGTCGAGCTTGGTGACGATCAGGCCGGTGAGGCCGAGCGCGTCGTCGAACGCCTTGACCTGGGTGAGCGCGTTCTGGCCGGTGTTCGCGTCGATCACGAGCAGCACTTCGTGCGGTGCGCCGTCCTGCGCTTTGCCGATCACGCGCTTCACTTTGCGCAGCTCTTCCATTAGATGCAACTGCGTGGGCAGACGGCCGGCCGTGTCGGCCATCATCACGTCGATTTTCCGCGCCCGCGCGGCGCCGACCGCGTCGAAGATCACCGCGGCCGGATCGCCGCTCTCCTGCGCGACCACGGTCACATTGTTGCGCTGGCCCCACACGGCGAGCTGCTCGCGTGCGGCGGCGCGGAACGTATCACCGGCGGCGAGCAGCACCGACTGGTCGAAGCTTTGCAGATGCTTCGCGAGCTTGCCGATGCTGGTGGTTTTGCCCGCGCCATTGACGCCGGCGATCATCATCACGAGCGGTTGCGCACGACCGAGCATCAGCGATTTTTCGAGCGGCTTGAGCAGCTCGACGAGCAGCGTGCGCAGCGCGGTCTTGACCTGTTGCGGGTCCGTCAGCCGCTCGCTGCGCACCTTCTCACGCAGCGATTCGAGCAGGAATTCGGTCGCCTCGACGCCGGCATCGGACATCAGCAGCGCGGTTTCGAGTTCCTCGTACAGCTCCTCGTCGATCTTCGTGCCGACGAAAATGCCTGTCAGGCTCGAGCTGGTTTTCGACAGGCCGCTCTTCAGGCGCGTCAGCCACGTGCGCTTAGCACCGGCGTCCTGTACGGGCGGTGGGACGATTTCGATGGTGTCGAGCGCGGCGTCTTGCGGCGCGGGCTCGGGCTGCTGCGGTTCGATGATGGTCGAGGTCGCAGGCGGAACGGCGGCCTCGGCAGACGGGACAGGCGCGGCCTCAGGCGCCGCAGCGTCTTGCGCGGCAAGCGACTCATCTGCGGCGGAATCGGACTCTTTCGAACCCTTGAATCGTTTGAAAAAGCTGAACATGATCTGGCGTATTGGAGAGCGCGCCGATGCGCGCAGCCGGTATGGGACCGGCGAAGCGGAGGGCAGCGCCGGCATGCGAAAACGCGGGGGCGCTGGCAGCCGCACATTTTATCAGGCGTACCCGGGCGCGTCGTATCGGCCACCCGGCCGGACTGGACGCGCGTCGCCCCTGTGGTAACGTGGGCGCTCCGGCCCGCGCGCACCAACGCCGCGGGCGTGTTCATCACCTAGCTGACACCGCACGATACCGCATGCCTCGTTTAGCACCTTCACGCGCCACCGGCGCTTCGTCCAAAAGCGGCAAGCCGCATGCCATTCGCATCATCGGCGGCGACTGGAAACGCACGCCGTTGCCTGTGCTCGATCTGGACGGCTTGCGCCCGACGCCCGATCGCGTCCGCGAAACGCTGTTCAACTGGCTCGGCCAGCGTCTGGATGGCCAGCACTGCCTCGACCTGTTCGCCGGCAGCGGAGCCCTCGGTTTCGAGGCCGCGTCGCGCGGCGCGGCTCGCGTGCTGATGGTGGAGCGCAATGCGCGCGCCGCTGGCCAGTTGCGGGCCATTCAGCAGCGGCTGGATGCGCGCATGATCGAAATCGCCGAGGCGGACGGTCTGCGACTGGCGGCGAGTCTCGCGCCGGGCTCGTTCGACGTCGTATTCCTCGATCCGCCGTTCGATGCCGACCTGCTCGGCAAGGCGCTCGCGGTGGCCGTGCCGCTCTTGCGCGCCGACGGCTATCTTTATGTAGAAGCCGGTGAAGCGCTCGAACCGGCCGCTCGCGACCCGCTGGCGGGCTGGGAGGTCATACGGCAGGGCAAGGCGGGCGCTGTCCACTTTCATTTGCTGCAGCGCGAAAATAAGGAATAATGCGCGTTCCCAAAAAGGGGCGGGCGGTTTATCGTCCCGCGCGGCCGGTGCCAAACGCGTCGCGTGGACGCTTTGACGTGCCCTTTTGTCTGAAAAGAGGAGAAGTCTCATGGTAGTCGCCGTGTACCCGGGCACGTTCGACCCGCTGACGCGCGGTCACGAAGACCTCGTTCGGCGCGCGTCGAGCATTTTCGACACGCTGGTCGTGGGGGTCGCCGACAGCCGTGCCAAAAAGCCGTTCTTTACGCTCCAGGAGCGCCTCGCCATTGCGCATGAGGTGCTCGGCCACTACCCGAACGTCCAGGTGATGAGCTTCAAGGGGCTGCTCAAGGACTTCGTGCGGAGCAACAACGCGAGGGTCATTGTCAGAGGGCTGCGCGCGGTGTCGGACTTCGAATACGAGTTCCAGATGGCGGGTATGAACCGTTATCTGCTGCCCGACGTCGAGACGATGTTCATGACGCCGTCCGACCAGTACCAGTTCATTTCAGGCACGATCGTGCGCGAAATCGCGCAATTGGGCGGCGACGTCAGCAAGTTCGTGTTCCCGTCAGTCGAAAAATGGCTGAAGGAAAAAGTCGCCTTGCTGGATCCGCAAAACGGCGCGCAGGCGACATAAGCCTCAGCCGCCCGAACGGCCGGTTTCGACGGATCGGGACCGGCAGCGACCGGCATAAGCCCGGAACAGCATGGCCTCGGCGACTCGTAAGGAGCACATCGGTTGGTTGTTCTAAGTAACGTGCCGGTGCCCGAGAAATCCAACGATTCCGTCGCCGGCAACTCGCGAAGCGGCGACATTGCGCGGCACGCCGCGGGGAATTCTGCATGGCCGCGCCGCAGACGGAAGGTTTATAATGTATTGTTTTTAAACGGGAAGTTGGTGAAAGCATGGCCCTGATGATTACCGACGAGTGCATCAATTGCGACGTCTGCGAGCCCGAGTGCCCGAACGACGCGATTTCGATGGGCCCGGAAATCTATGTGATCGACCCGAAGAAGTGCACTGAGTGCGTCGGTCATTTCGACGAGCCGCAGTGCGTTCAGGTTTGTCCGGTGGAGTGCATCCCGCGTGACCCGAACCACCTGGAAACACCCGAAGGATTGATGGCGAAATATCACGCGTTGCAGGCCGCCAAGGGCGCCTGAAGTTTGCGGGGTGGCGCGTAAAAGGAAACGGCGAAGGCTTGTGGGCCTTCGCCGTTTTTTCTTGCGGCGGCGTCTCTGTTATCCGGCGTAAGCGCTGAAAATGTCGCGCAGCGCGTCGAGCAGGATGTCGCATTCGGCGTCGGTACCGACTGAGATCCGCAAATGTTGGTCAATTCGCGGTGCGTTGAAATGACGCACGAAAATTTCCTTCTCCCGCAGCCGCAATGCGAGTGTCGCCGCGTCGTACCCTTCATGTCGCGCGAACAGCAGATTCGCGGCCGACGGTATCACCTTGAAGCCGAGCGCGGTCAATTCCGCCGCCAGCCGTTCGCGGCTCGCGATCACCTTCGCGCAGCATGCGCGAAACCACGCGTCGTCTTCATAGGCAGCGGTGGCCGCGGCTTGCGCCAGGCGGTCGAGCGGGTAGGAATTGAAGCTGTCCTTTACGCGATTGAGCGCATCGATAAGAGCGGTATGGCCAAACGCAAACCCGACGCGCATGCCGGCGAGTGAGCGGGACTTCGACACGGTCTGCACGACGAGCAGATTCGAATAGCGGCCGATCAGCGCGATCGCCGACTCGGCGCCGAAGTCGACATAGGCTTCGTCGATCACCACGACCGAATCGGCATGGCTCGCGACGAGGCGTTCGATCTCCGCGAGCGGCAGCGGCCGGCCGGTCGGCGCGTTCGGATTCGGAAACAGGATGCCGCCATTGGGCACCGCGTAGTCGTCGACGTTGATCGCGTAGCTGTCGTCGAGCGGAATGGTCCGGTAGTCGACCTCGAACAACTTCGCGTAGGTCGGATAGAAGCTGTATGTGATGTCGGGGAACAGCAGCGGCTTGTCGTGCTTGAGCAAAGCCTGGAACGTAAGCGCGAGCACTTCGTCCGACCCATTGCCTGCGAATACCTGTTCGGCGCGGATGCCGTGATACGCGGCGACCGTTTCGCGTAGTTTGCGCGCGCTCGGATCCGGATAGCGGCGCAGCGCGTCGGCCGTGTCGCCGAGCTCGCGGCGAATCGCGTCGAGCACGCGCGGCGACGGCGGATACGGATTCTCGTTGGTGTTCAGCTTTACCGGATGCGCGAGCGCAGGCTGCTCGCCCGGCACGTACGGCGTCAGACGGTGAACGATGTCGCTCCAATAGCGGCTCAAGCGATTCTCCTCGCGGGGTCGGTTGCAGGTGTCGATAGATGTGGCGCGCGTCAACTGTTGTTGCGATGCAGCTGCATCATCGCGCGCTCGAGTTCGCCCTTGATGACCTGCGGCATCACCGCGAGCGCACGCTCGATCGACGCGTCGATGACCTCCTGCTCTTCGCGCCGGGGCGGCTTCAGCACATAGTTCGCGACGTCGGGTTTCGCGCCGGCGCGCACGCTTTCGGGAATCAGATCGCGCGGATGGCCGATGCCGATGCGCAGCCGCCAGTATTGCTGTGACGACAGATGCGCGCTGATGTCTTTCAGTCCATTATGCCCGCCGCTGCCGCCGCCGAGCTTCAGCTTGACGCTGCCGGGCGGCATGTCGAGCTCGTCGTGCGCAACGAGGATTTCGTCGGGCAGAACCTTGAAGAACTGCGCGAGCGCGACGACCGATTGGCCCGAGCGGTTCATATAGGTCTGCGGCTCGAGCAGATGCACCTCCTCGCCATGCAACCGCGCCTTCCCGTAAAAGCCGTGGAAGCGCCGCTCGTCGCGCAGCGTCGTGCCTGCCTCGCGTGCGAGTTGATCGACCAGCCAGAAGCCGGCGTTGTGACGCGTCGCGGTGTATTCGGCGCCCGGATTGCCGAGCCCGACGATCAGCTTGATCATGATTGCGTGAGTCCATCAGGTCCGGAGGTGAAACGTAGCCGGACTAATAAAGGCCGAAAAAAAACCCGCCAGGGCGAACCTCGGCGGGTCACATCGACCGTTTCATCGGAAACGGATCGAGAGGATTGCTTGCTTCGAACCGGAAGGCTCTTACGCAGCCGGCGTTTCGCCGCCTTCAGCGGCAGCAGCAGCGTCTTCAGCGATTGCGCCAGCCGGGATCGTGGCAGCGGCGACCACCGGGTTCTCCGCGTCGACGTGAGCGACGAGCGCGACACCTGCCGGCAGCGGGATGTCCTTCGCGTGAACCGACTGACCTGCTTCGATCTTCGCGAGGTCGACTTCGATGAACTCCGGCAGTGCCGACGGCAGGCACTCGATTTCGATTTCGTTGAGGATGTGCGAGATCACCGCGCTCGACAGTTTCACTGCCGGGTTGGTTTCCTGGTTCATGAAGTGCAGCGGCACCTTGGTGTGCAGCTTCTTCGATGCATCGACGCGCTGGAAGTCAACGTGCAGCACGAGCTGACGGAACGGATGGTATTGCACGTCGCGCAGCAGAACTTGTTGCGACTTGCCTGCCACTTCCAGATCGAGGATCGACGAGTGGAAAACTTCTTTCTTAAGCGCGTGCCACAGGGCGTTGTGATCGAGTTCGATCAGTTGCGTGTCAGCACCAGCGCCATAAACGATACCCGGCGTCTTGCCCGAGTTACGCAGGCGGCGGCTCGCACCCGTACCTTGCTGGGAACGCTCGAAAGCGACTACTTTCATTTTGAATCTCCAATGCACTGCCCGCGACCAGGCAGTAAAAACAGGGCCTCGAAGCCATAATGGCTGAGGCCCGGGATCGCGGCATGAGCCTTCGTCCGCTCATGCCGATTGTGCAAAAACGCCGCGTGTCGCATCGAGCGGCACGCGGCGCTTCCGCAAATGCTTAACTTTCAGCGAACAGCGACATCACCGAGTCGCCGCGACGAATCCGCGAGAACGTTTCGGCAAGCAGGCCGGCGCTCGTCAGCGAGCGGATCTTCGCGCACGAGCGGGCTTCCTCTCCCAGCGGGATCGTGTCCGTGACCACGAGTTCGTCGAGCGCGGAAGCGGCGATGCGCTCGCCCGCGCCGCCCGACAGAACCGGGTGAGTAGCGTACGCGAACACCTGCTTTGCGCCACGTTCCTTCAGAACCTGCGCGGCCTTGCACAGCGTGCCTGCGGTGTCGACCATGTCGTCCATGATCACGCAAGTGCGGCCTTCGACTTCACCGATGATGTTCATCACTTCCGCGACGTTTGCCTTCGGGCGACGTTTGTCGATGATCGCGAGGTCGCAATTGAGTTGCTTCGCCAATGCGCGGGCGCGCACCACGCCGCCGACGTCCGGCGAAACAACCATCAGGTTGTCGTAGTTCTGCTTGCGAAGATCGCCGAGCAGTACGGGTGTTGCGTAGATGTTGTCGACCGGGATGTCGAAGAAGCCCTGAATCTGGTCGGCGTGCAGATCCATCGTGATGATCCGCTCGACGCCCGCGATTTCCAGCATGTTCGCCACGACCTTCGCCGAGATGGCGACGCGTGCGGAACGCGGTCGACGATCCTGACGGGCATAACCGAAGTAGGGGATGGCTGCGGTGATCCGGCCTGCGGATGCGCGCTTGAGCGCATCGACCATGATCATCAATTCCATCAGATTGTCGTTGGTCGGTGCACACGTGGATTGCAGGACGAAGACATCCTTGCCGCGCACGTTTTCCTGAATCTCGACCTGGATTTCACCGTCCGAGAAACGGCTAACCATTGCTTTGCCGAGGGGAATACCGAGGGTTTTGACGACTTCCTGTGCCAGCGCGGGATTCGCGTTGCCAGTAAAAACCATCAGGCCGTCATGGCTGCTCATCGTGCACCTACTTCAGGCTGGGGCGGGAGAGAAATGTGAACTACAGCGAACTACGAGAATTTTTGGCAGGGGAGAAAGGATTCGAACCTTTGCATGCCGGAATCAAAATCCGGTGCCTTAACCAGCTTGGCGACTCCCCTACACTAACTTTGAGCCCCGCCGAACGTGGAGTTTCGTTCGACGATGCAAAACTTATGACGCGAAAGCAAAGAGTGGATGCTGATCCAGGCCCGCTGCTACTGCGCTGTTCCATTCACCTGGCAGCTGGGCTTGAACCGCTTCTGCTTCGGCTTTACTGTGGAACGCCACAAAAACACTGGCACCCGATCCGGACATCCGCGCTGGCGCGATGTTTTCAAACCACCGCAACACTTGCGCTACTTCCGCGTACTTTCCCACGACAACCTGCTGCATGTCATTCCGGCCGAAGCTTTCTGGCCATTCAGTGTTGCAGCTGTGTTCTGCAGGAAAGTCCGTAATTATGAGGGGCTTTGTATCTCTTGTCAACGTTTTTTCGGAAAAAATCGCTGCAGTCGGAACCTGCACCCTCGGCGTCACTACCAGGAAGTAACGCGGCGGCAATTGTACAACGTCTAACGATTCTCCAACACCCTCCGCGAACGCATTTTTTCCAAATACAAAGAAAGGCACATCGGCGCCGAGCTTCAGCGCAAGATCCTGCAACTCCTGACGCGGCAGATCGAGCTTCCACAGGCGATTGAGCGCGAGCAGCGTTGTCGCCGCGTCGGAGCTGCCGCCACCGAGTCCCGCGCCCATTGGCAGACGCTTGTCGATCTCGATATCCACGCCTTCGCGGCTGCCAGTATGTGTCTTCAGCAGCGTCGCAGCACGCACCGTCAGATCGTGCTCGGGCGGCACGCCAGTGATTTCGGTGCGCCGCGTGATAAGACCGTCGTCGCGTCGCGTGAAGTGCAGCGTGTCGCCCCAGTCGAGCAACTGGAAGACCGTTTGCAGCGTGTGATAGCCATCCGGCCTGCGGCCGGTGATGTGCAGGAAGAGATTGAGTTTCGCTGGCGCGAGGCAGTCGCGCAGAGAATCGGTTGTTTCGATCATGAGTGAAGGCTACATGCGCCACACTGGCGCAAAACGGCTAGCGAGGTTACGTGAGCGGACGCCGGGGCGAAAGCCCCGGCAAGGACGACTCACTGATCCAGCACGAGCTTGATGTCGAGCGGCGGCTCCGCTCGACTCAGGTTGAGGCGCTTCACGCCGCTGGCGGGCGCATCGGCGTACGCGAGATAGTCGATCGTCCAGCCGTCCTGGGTGATCTGCTTCAGGCGCGACGGTTGCTCGGGATCATTCTCAGTTTCCGCGCGTGACGTCGGCGCCGGCGAAGGCTGCAGCCAGTAGCGCAGCCCTTCGACCGGCAGCGCGAAGCCGAGTGCGTTCTGCATTAGCGTAGACACATTATCCGCGGTCAGCGGCGGGCGGTTCGGTAACTCGAGCGTGGCCGAAGCCGGCGAAGAGGTCACGATGGCCAGCGTCTGGCCGAGCGGATTGCGCAATTGCAGCGTGACGGTCTCGCCCGTTTCCTGCCACGAGAAATTGCCGTAAGCATTGCGCTGCTGGCCGTTCTGGTCGTTGTACTGGACCGCGAAGCGGCCCTGATACGAGCGGCTCGTCTGAGCGGTGACTTCAGTCGCGGCGTTCGACGTGGACGGCCCCCGAGGTTTCACCGACGCACAGCCCGCCAGCACGACAAACGCTGCCGCTGCAAAGCCGATCGCCAGGCCGCGCGGCGCTTTGGAACAAGTAATCAAACGGGAAAGACGTATCAAAGATCGTTTACCTGAAGACGTTGCAACGTTTTGACGAGAGTCTCGTTGTCGGGTTCGAGCTTGCGCGCTTCGCGGAATGCTGCGCGCGCCTGTTCCTGCTCGCCGGCCTTCCACAACACCTCGCCGAGGTGCGCGCCGATTTCGGCGTTCGGCTGGAGGCTGTACGCCTTGCGCAACAGCTTGATCGCATCGGCCGTGTCGCCCATCCGGTATTTGACCCACCCCACGCTATCCATGATGAACGCATCGTTCGGTGCAAGCGACGATGCCTTCTCGACCAGCTTATCCGCCTCGGTCAGGCGTTGGTTGCGATCGGCCAGCGAATAGCCGAGCGCGTTATACGCCTGCGGGTTGTCCGGTTGCGTCTGGATCAGCTTGCGCAACTGCGCTTCCATGATGTCGTAATGGCCGGTTTTTTCGGCGGCCATCGCATAGTCGTACGTGAGGTCGGGGTCGTCGGGGAAGTTCGCCGTGGCTTGCTGCAGGCGCTCTTCGGCCTCTGAATAGCGTTTCGCGTCGAACAGGATCGCCGCGTCGGTGCGCGCGATCAGGGCCACGTCGCGCGGATCAGAGGTCTGCAGATTGGCCAACAACTGGCGCGCCTCGTCGGTCTTGCCCTGTTTGGCGAGCAGTTGCGCGCGCGTGATCTGCGCGGCCATGTATTGCTGGCTCGCCGGCGAAATCTTGTTCAGCCAGTCGTTCGCGGCCGCTTCATTCTTCTGTTCGAGCGCCAGCTGCGCGAGATAGATGTAGGCCTGGCCCGCGTCGGCGCCCGGTGTCTTCTCGGCCTGCTGCGCGTACTGCGTCAGATACGTCTGCGCTTCGGCGAGATTCTTCTGCTGGATCTTGATCAGCGCGAGGGCCATCAGCGGCGTCAGGTCGTTGGAGTTGGCCTTGCGCATGATCTCGAACTGCTTCTGCGCGTCGTCGAGACGGTCGCTCGCGAGATACATCTGCGCAAGCGCGAGCCGCGCGTCGTGCGATTTCGGATTCTGCTGCACGTACTTTTCAAGCGACGCGATGCCTTCCTTGCGCTCTTCCGGACCCATCTGCGACAGCATCAGCGCGGCCGGCAGATAGTCGGGCTTGATCGTCAGCGCCTGTTCGAGCGACTTGCGCGCACCCGGCGCGTCGTCGGCCAGCAGCTGCTGGCGCGCGATTGCAAGTTGCGCTTCCGGCCGGTTCATATCGTTCTTCAGCAGGTCCTGCAACACATGCAGGCCGCCGACGCGGTTCGGGCCGTGCGACAGCAGCAATTGCAGTGCGAGAACCGCGCTACCGCGATTCTCGTCAGGTACTTTCGCGAGTTCTTGCGACAGGATCGGTGACGCATCGTCGGGCTTGCCCGACAGCACGAGCAGCGACGCGTCGAGCTGCGCGGCGCGCTCGGAGCTGGGCGCGTACTGTTGCCACAGCTGCGCGGCGGCCAGTGCGTCCGACGGACTCTGCGCGGCCAGCGCGATTTCAGTGGCGCGCTGCGCCATACGCGGGTCGTGGGTATCGCGTGCGAGCGCGAGATAGGTCTGGTAGGCGGGCGCCGGCTGGTCGCGTTGCAGCGCAATTTCGGCGGCCAGCACCTGGAAGACGATCTGGCTCGACAGCGGCACGTCGGGCAGCGACTTTTCTTCTTCCGGCGTCGAGGGGCCCAGCGAGTCCGGCATCGTGACCGACGTGTCGTCGGAATCCGGTGACGGGTCCTGCGCATGCGCGGGCACGGCGGCTAGCGCCCACAAGGCGAGCGCGGCCGCGCCGAGCATCCGGCGCGCGGATACGGCGAGCGGCACGTTGGACACGCGCGCGCGGCGCTTTGAATGCAGCTTCACGAAGGACACGTTCATGGAAATCCGTTCAATGTTTCGGTCGATTGTAACGCGCTCGCTACAATACGCGCACAACCACCCACGCAAGCAGCAGACCAATCAGACATGCCAGAGTTGCCAGAAGTCGAGGTTACCCGACGAGGGATCGAACCGTATGTGTCCGGGCGAAGAGTTGAGCGCGTCGACGTGCGGACGGCCGCGCTGCGCTGGCCGATTCCGGCCGACCTCGCGAAAACCTTGCGCGGGCATGTGGTCCGCAAGGTCGAGCGGCGCGGCAAGTACCTGCTGTTCGAAATCGACGCGGGATGGCTCATCGTGCACCTCGGCATGACGGGCACGTTGCGCGTGCTGCGTCATGTGCCGCATCCGCCGGCCGCGGCGAAGCACGATCACGTCGACTGGATCTTCGACGACTTCATCCTGCGCTATCGCGATCCGCGTCGGTTTGGCGCCGTGCTGTGGCATCCGCGAGAAGCAGGCGACATTCTCGAACATCCGCTGCTCGCGAGCCTTGGCGCCGAGCCTTTCTCGCCGGCGTTTTCCGGCGCGCTGCTGTATCGGTTGACGCGCGGGCGCAAGGTGTCGGTGAAGCAGGCGCTGCTGGCGGGGGAGATTGTCGTCGGCGTGGGCAACATTTACGCGTCGGAGAGTCTTTTTCGCGCGGGCATTCGGCCGACCACCGCGGCGGGCCGCGTATCGCTCGTGCGTTACGAACTGCTGGCCGATGCCGTGCGCGTCACGCTCGCCGCCGCGATCGACAAGGGCGGCAGCACGTTGCGCGATTTCGTCGGCAGCGATGGCGAAAGCGGCTATTTCCAGCTCGACTACTTCGTCTATGATCGCGCGGGCCTGCCATGCCGCGTGTGTGGAACCCCAATCAAACAGATCGTGCAGGGACAGCGCTCCACGTACTACTGTCCTACCTGCCAGCGCTAGATTCCCGATGCCTTCCCGCCTGACTCCAACGACCAAAGCGCGCTCCGGCGCGTCCGACGCTACACCCGCATTTCCTCCTATGCCCGATTTTTCCGCGCGCCTGATCGCGTGGCAACGCCGGCATGGCCGCCACGATCTGCCGTGGCAAAACACGCGCGATCCGTATCGCATCTGGCTGTCCGAAATCATGCTGCAGCAGACCCAGGTCTCGACGGTGATTCCGTACTACGCGAAATTTCTCGCGCGTTTCCCGCATGTCGCCGCGCTCGCCGCTGCGCCGTCCGATGACGTGATGGCGCTGTGGGCCGGCCTTGGCTACTACACGCGCGCGCGCAATCTGCATCGCTGCGCGCAGGTCGTGGTCGAGCGGCATGGCGGCGCGTTTCCGGCGTCGGTCGAGGAACTCGCCGACTTGCCCGGCATTGGTCGTTCGACGGCTGCGGCGATCGCGTCGTTCGCGTTCGGCGCGCGCGCGACGATCCTCGACGGCAACGTGAAGCGCGTGCTTGCGCGCGTGTTTGGCGTCGAGGGTTTTCCGGGCGAGAAGAAAGTCGAGAACGCGATGTGGACGCTGGCGGAATCGCTGCTGCCGTCGAATGCGCCGAACGCGGACGTCGGCGCGTACACGCAGGGTTTGATGGACCTCGGCGCGACCTTGTGCGTACGCGGCAAACCCGACTGCGCGCGCTGTCCGTTCGCGCCCGACTGCGTCGCCAACGTCACCGGACGGCAGCGCGAATTGCCGGCCGCGCGGCCGAAGAAAGCAGTACCGACGCGCCGCACATGGATGCTGGTGCTGCGCGACGGCAACGCGGTGATGCTCGAGCGGCGTCCGCCGTCGGGCATCTGGGGCGGTCTGTGGAGTCTGCCCGAAGCCGCCGATGAAGCTTCGCTCGCCGAGCGGGCGCGGGCGTTCGGCAGCGACGGCGATGTGTCTGCGCTCGCGTCGTTTTCGCACGTCTTCACGCATTTCAAGCTGGATATCGAACCGCGGCTCGCCGAACTCGATCGCGGTGTCGGCGCACTGGCCGCGCTCAACGATACGGACACCGCGTGGGTTGCGCTCAGTGATCTGGATTCGTTCGGTGTGCCAGCGCCGGTGCGCAAGCTGCTCGCCAGCCTGGGTGGTTCGTTGATCTAGCGGGAACAGGCGGCGTTGCGTGGGCGACGTGCGTTGTGTGCGGCCGCCACTAACACTTCACAGCAACTGATGCTGCTGCATGTAGTGATGCACGACGTCGATGCGCGCGCCGGCATCGGTCAGTTCCATCAGCTTTTGCCGCGTGCGCAGCGCAATCGGCAACACCTCGGCGAGACGGTTCGATACCCAGGAAGGGTCGTCGAGCCGGAATGGCTCCGCGAACGGCAGGCTGTCCGGAGCTCGTTCGCGGATCGTTGCGATGATCCGCTCCAGCACTTCCGCGCACGCGCCGAATTTGGCCAATAGCTCGTTGCCTTCGAGCGGCAAGTCGTCGGCTAGCGGCTCGGCCATCCCGACCAGCAGTCCGCTTGCTTCGACGCGATGCGACAGCAGACGAAAGCGCTTTGTGCCGCGCGCGCGGATCAGCAGCATGCCGAACGCCTCGACGTCGCATTCTTCGATTTCGGCGAGACAGCCGATCGTTTCGGGCACCGAAGGTTCTTCGTCCCGCGCGACTTCAGCGCCGCTTTTCAGCAAGCACACGCCGAACGCCGTCTTTTCGCGCAGACAGTCGCGCGCCATGTCGAGGTAGCGTGCTTCGAAGATTTTGAGCGGCAGCAAGCCATCGGGAAACAGCACCGTGTGCAGCGGAAACAGCGGCAAATCGGCGTACACGGTAGGCGTAGAGGACATGGCGCAACGCTTCGGGTTAAGGCCGCGCGATGCGGCCGGTTAAGCCACCAGCTTCGATGAATCGCCGACGTCGACCGGCGCATCGCGGTGCCGCACAATCACATTCGCCGATGTTGCAAGACGCGCGGCAAGCGTCTCCGCGATGAATACCGAGCGGTGCTGGCCGCCTGTGCAGCCGATTGCGACGGTCAGGTAGCTGCGATTGTCGTCGCGGAAATGCGGCAGCCACTTGGACAGATACTTCTCGATGTCGTCGATCATCTCGTGGACAACAGGCTGCGCATCGAGAAAATCCATCACCGGTTTGTCGAGGCCGGTGAGCGGCCTCAATTCATGATCGTAGTATGGATTCGGCAGCGTGCGCACATCGAATACGAAATCCGCGTCGAGCGGTATGCCGCGCTTGAAGCCGAACGACTCGAACATCAGCACGAGCCCCGCATCCTCCTGTTCGATGAAGCGCTTGACCCACGCGCGCAGCACGTTCGCGCGCAGATTGCTCGTGTCGATCTGATGGCCGAATTCCGCCAGGCCCGCGACTAGTTCGCGCTCGCGCTCGATCGCTTCGGCGAGCGACGTGAGCAGGCCCACGTCTGCGTCGTGCGCGGGCGAGCCGGATAGGGGATGGCGGCGACGCGTTTCGGAAAAGCGTTGAATCAGCGACTGCGTGCTCGCGCTGAGAAACAGCACACGCACGTCGTGCGAGCGCTTGAGGTCGCGGATCATCGCTGGCATTTCGTCGAGCGACGAACCGGAGCGCGCGTCGATCGCGACCGCGAGACGATCCTGGCCGTCCGCGGCGAGGTAGGTAGCGAGTTGCTGCAGAAAACGCGGCGGCAGATTGTCGACGCAGTAATAGCCCGCGTCTTCGAGCGCGTTCAGGGCAACCGACTTGCCGGAGCCGGATATACCGGTGATCAGAATTATGCGCATGGAGTCGTCGAAAGCGTAGATTTCATCATAGCATCTGGGGCTCCGTGCGCGTGCCCGCGGCCGGCCTTCTACGGGCGCTTCATGGCGCTGCGGCTGGCTTAGATCAGTTTGCCGGGAAACTGGCTATCGGGATCTTGCATCGCGAGACGTTGCCGATCCATGAAGTCGCGCAGCGTGTCGATGCCGCGCAGCTGGAGGATCGTGTTGCGCACGGCCGCTTCGACCAGCACCGCGAGGTTGCGGCCCGCGGCCACCTGGATCGTCACCTTGCTGATCGGCAGGCCGAGCACGTCGACGGTCTGGCTTTCCAGCGGCAGCCGCTGGAACTCGCCGTCGGGACGGCGCACCAGTTGCACGATCAGCTTGAGCTTCATTTTCCGGCGTACCGCCGTTTCGCCGAAGATCGTTTTGATGTCGAGCAGACCCAGGCCGCGCACTTCGAGCAGGTTCTGCAGGAGCGGCGGACAGCGTCCTTCGACGAAGTCCGGGCCGAGGCGCACGAAGTCGACCGCGTCGTCGGCGACGAGACCGTGGCCGCGGCTGATCAGCTCGAGGCCGAGTTCGCTTTTGCCGAGTCCCGAGTCGCCGGTCAGCAGCACGCCCATGCCGAGGATGTCCAGAAATACGCCATGCAGCGTCGCGCGTGGCGCGAGAATGCGCGACATGTAAAGACGCAGGCTATCGATCACCGCGGCCGCCGAGGTCGGCGTCGTGAACAGTGGCGTCGACGAGCGCGTGCAGCGCAGCACCAGCTCCGGCGGCGCGGCGACTCCCCCCGCAACGACGAGAAACGGTGGCTCGAGCGCGATCAGCTCCGCCATGTGGCGCGAGCGGTCTTCATCGGTCTGACGTTTGTAGTAGTCGATTTCAGCGTCGCCGAGCACCTGGATCCGGTTCGGGTGGATCAGGTTCAGGTGGCCGACGAGATCGGCGCTCGAGGTGGCATTGGCGACCGATTCCGAAGAAAAGCCGCGCTCCCAGCCTTCATGCCCCGTGAGCCAGCTGAGCTTCAGCATGGCGGCGTTGTCGTCGAAAATGCTCTGGGCGTTGATGCTGGACGTATCCATGAGTCAGTGACTCCAGTTTGAGCCGCTTGCCGGGCCTTACTTGCGTGCGTGCGCGCGTACGAACGACCGCCGCCGTTGCATCAAGGTTGCCACTGAGTGAGCAGGCGATGCAACGATTCGCGGTCTTCTTCAGTGTGCAACCGCTCGCGGGCGTCGCGATCGGAAAGCAGCTGCGCGATCTCGGAAAGAATTTCGAGGTGCTGTTGAGTGGCCTGTTCGGGGACCAGCAGGAAGATCAGCAGCGCTACCGGCTGGCCGTCCGGTGCTTCGAAGGGGATAGGTTCGGCGAGTCTGACGAATGCGGCGAGCGGCTGCTTGAGGCCCTTGATCCGCCCGTGCGGAATCGCGACGCCTTCGCCGAGCCCGGTGGAGCCGAGTCGTTCTCGCGCAAAAAGATTGTCAGTGACGGTACTGCGGGCGATGCCGTTCTGGTTCTCGAAGATCAGGCCCGCTTGCTCGAACACGCGTTTCTTGCTGGTGACCGATAGTCCGATGACGACGTTCTCGAGGGGAAGAAATTTGGCTAAACGATTCATTTTGACAGGCGAAAACGTGGCCTGAGTTCTCCCCACCGGGGCGGTTGAGTGGCGTTCCATTCGTTCGATGCTGGCGAAGACTGGCGGTGAGAGTCGATCGCAAAAGCGTGCGACTTTGGCCGGCCATACTTCATCAGAACTGGCTTGACCCCGATGGCAACTGGAACATTATAGATCAGGGTGACAGCCGATGGTGCGGCGCGCCATCCATGCATATCAGGTTTTTGCCGCTTGCGAAGCGGCGCATGTCGCGCTGCGCAAACGTGTGCGGGAAACGGTCGAAAGCGGCCTCGACAAGGCGCGGCGGCGGTGAGCGCAAACCGCGGGCCGAAACGAAAAACCGCCCGGTCGCGGGCGGTTTGACGAGCTCAGGGGAAATGAGGAATTCCCTCTAATTTCTCCTATTGCGGCGGCACCTCTTGTGGGGTCGCCGGCTGATATTTGATCGCTTCGTGCTGATGGCCTTGCAGACGATCCTTGTGGCGTATCACCTGCCTGTCGAGCTTGTCGATCATCAGATCGATCGCAGCGTACAAATCGCTGTCACAACTCTCGATGAAGATATCCTTACCCTTCAGGTGGAGGTTGATTTCCACCTTTTGACGCTTCTCCTTTTCCTTATGGTTGTCGACCGAGAGGACCACACTGCCGTCGATGACCTGATCGAAATGTCTTAGCACCCTGTCCAGTTTGGTGATCACGTATTCGCGCAACGCAGGCGTTACTTCGAGGTGGTGTCCACTGATCTTGAGATTCATAGTGCTTCTCCAAGCTAATGGCCGCTTGGTCCGCACAATGACAAAGGTCCGGTCGATCTGACGGCTTGCCTGTGTCGCCCCCCGGTGACGGACATCTGGCAGGTCGCAGCGGCCGGCCTGTCCGCCAGGTGCGGAGCGGCCGGTAAATGCCCGCTGCAAAACGCGACGGGCTACAGAGACTTGCGCAGGTTGACTGCCGGGATCTTGAGCGCCTCACGGTATTTCGCAACGGTACGACGTGCGACCACGAAGCCCTGTTCCGCCAGCAGTTCGGCTATGCGACTGTCTGAAAGAGGCGATTTCGGGTTTTCCGCTCCTATCAGTTGTTTGATCAGCGCTCGAATGGCCGTGGAGGAGGCCGCGCCGCCGGTGTCTGTCGAAACGTGCGAGCCGAAAAAGTACTTGAATTCCAGCGTCCCGAATGGGGTCAGCATGTATTTACCGGTTGTCACACGCGAGACAGTCGACTCGTGTAGGTCCAGCGTATCAGCTATTTCCCGCAAAACCAAGGGGCGCATGGCGATTTCGCCATGCACAAAAAAGCTCTTTTGACGCTCGACGATAGCCTGCGCAACTCGCAGGATCGTCTCGAATCGCTGCTGGATGTTTTTGATCAGCCAGCGTGCTTCCTGAAGTTGCTGGCGCAACGAACCGCTGCCCGGATCGCCGCGGTTATTGCGCAGAATATTCGCGTACAGATGGTTGATGCGCAGCTTCGGCACCACCTCGGGATTCAGTTCCGCTTGCCAGCCCTGTGCTGTTTTGCGCACCATGATGTCGGGCACCACGTAGTCCGCTTCGGCCTTGCCGTAGGCGGCGCCCGGAAAGGGTTCGAGCGAACGGATGAGCACGTGCGCATCACGCAGTTCGTCGTCGCTGGCCTTCAGGTGCTTGCGCAAGCGCGTGAAATCGCGCGCGGCAAGCAGCTCCAGGTAATGGCCGACAATGTCTAGCGCGAGTGTGCGCGTGGGCGATGGATCGAGCCGCAGCAATTGCAGCTTCAGACATTCGGACGCGGACCGCGCGCCGACTCCCGGCGGGTCGAAGCTATGCAGCAGCGCAAGCGCAGCATTCAGTTCGTCGACATCGACTTCGAGTTCTTCGGGCAGGTCAGCCAGCACTTCTTCGAGCGTCGCGGCGAGATAGCCGTCGTCGTCGAGCGATTCGATCAGGAACGTGATGAGCGCGCGGTCGCGCGGGCTCGCCTGGGTGACGCGCAGTTGCGCCATCAGGTGATCTCGCAGCGACGTGCTCGATTCGTGGATTTGCAGGGGAGGCAGGTCGTCGTCGTCTGACGCGTTGCCGGATCGGCCGTAGTCGTCGAGGTTCCACTGCGACGAATCGCCGCCGCCGTCGCCGCCGAGGCCGTTGTATTCGTCGACACTCTGAGGTTCGCCGCTTTCGGCGCGCTCGCCGGAGCTCTCGGGCGACGCCGAGCCGTTGCCGGCCATCGGATCGACCGGCGCTGAGGAGCCTGGCGTCTGGGCGATCACGGAACCGTCGGCCGCCACTCGCAACGGGCTCGCTATCCACTCGTCTTCGTTTTCCAGGAGCGGATTCTGCGAGATCGCCATGGCGACTTCCTGCTGCAATTCGAGCGTCGACAGCTGCAGCAGCCGGATGGACTGTTGCAGTTGCGGCGTCAGCGCAAGATGCTGCGATAGGCGGAGTTGGAGGCTGGCTTTCATGGCAAGTTGAGATTCATTGTAGAGAGTTTGCCACGACCGCGATACCTTGCGGCACTCGCAATTTGCAGATACGCCCAATCGGCGCGCGGCGCCAGCCTGCGCCGCCTGAAAACGGGATGTGCGGGTGCCGCAAAAACGGCGTCCCCGGCCCCGCGAGCTTGCGGCACGGGGGACGCCGTGCGTGCTTACATGCGGAAGTGCTCGCCCAGATAGACGCGTCGCACGCTCTCGTTTTCGATGATGTCGCTGGGCGCACCGGCGGCCAGCACGCTGCCGTCGCTGATGATGTACGCGTGGTCGCAGATGCCGAGCGTTTCGCGCACGTTGTGGTCGGTAATCAGGACGCCGATATTGCGCTGCTTCAGAAACTTGACGATCTTCTGGATTTCCAGAACCGCGATCGGATCGACGCCGGCAAACGGCTCGTCGAGCAGAATGAAGCTCGGGTTGGTTGCCAGCGCGCGCGCAATTTCAACCCGGCGACGCTCGCCGCCGGACAGCGACAGCGCCGGATTTTCACGCAGATGCGCGATCTGCAGTTCGTCGAGCAGCGCTTCGGTGCGTGATGTAATCGCCTCTTTGCTGAGGCGCTTGCCGTTTTCCTCGTGCTGCAGTTCCAGCACCGCGCGAATATTCTGCTCGACGCTTAGCTTACGGAACACCGACGCTTCCTGCGGCAGATACGACAGGCCGAGCGACGCGCGTTTATGAATGGGCAGCAGGCTGATCGATTTGCCGTCGAGATCGATTTCGCCGGCATCGAGAGGCACGAGGCCGACGATCATGTAGAACGACGTGGTTTTGCCGGCGCCGTTCGGGCCGAGCAGACCGACCACCTCCCCGCTCTTCACGTCGAGCGACACGTCCTTGACGACCGTGCGCGACCCATAGCGCTTCTTCAGATTGCGCACGACCAGCGAGCTGCTGGTGCCGGCCGGCTTGCGGTGGGGGAGGGGCGCGATGGTGCTGCTGATGGTGCTCACTCGTTCGGCACTCCCTGGATCGAGTTGGACGGCGTGAGCGCGGCCGACGCGCCGGTCAGCGGCGCGGCGCCGGCGTTGCGGGGTGTCAGCATCGCGCGCACGCGCCCGGTCGGGTTGCCCGGACCGGCGACGTCCTTGCCCGCCTTCGCGGTATAGAAGTCATTCTGGCCGTCGTAGGTGATTACGCTGCCGTGCACCTGGTCGAGCAGCGTCGTCATGCTCTGCAGGCGGCGCACAGTCGCGTTGGTGGTCAGCGTGGTCAGATCCCGCTTGCCGTCGTAGTCGATACGGACGGCCGTACCTTCGATGTATTCGTCGAGCCCTTCGCGCTTCTGGCGGAAATACGACAGATTGCTGCCGCTGGAGGTGCCGGTCGCGAACTGGTAGCCCTGCGGGTCTTGCGACACTTCGACGCGATCGGCCTTGATCAGGATGGTCCCTTTGGTCGCGACCACGTGGCCGGTAAAGACGCTGACCTGCCGCAGGTCGTCATAAGTCATGTTGTCCGCTTCGATGTTTAGCGGCTTGTCCTTGTCGGCGCGGTCTGCGTGCGCGAGCGGCGCGAAGCCGACGAGCGGCAGCGCGACGACGAGCGCAGCGAGTCCGGCGCGGCACGCGGACAGCGCGCGCGAGCGGCCGGTATCAAAACGGAGGAACGATTGGTTCATGCAGTCACGCCTGGAATGGATTACCCGGTATGCGCTGGATCAGTGGCCGGAATCGGACGCGGCGATTGCGCCTCTTACATTGCCGAACAGCTGCATAAACCGGGTGACATTGTTGTATTTCATGCCGCTGGCAGTCATCACCGACATGCCGCGCTGAAGTTTAACTGGCTTTTCAGTCTCGATCACATCGTCGTTGACGAGGACCCTGAAATGCTCGGAATCGGCTTGCATCTGCGGATCGCCACCACCGGGCGCGCGCAGGATGCGCGCATTCTCGTACAGATTGACGATCGAAGCGTCGGCGTTGACCGTGCCGGTGTCGCCGGTCGCGGTGACGATCGGCTTGCCGGGCTGGAACGCGCGCATCGCCGGCTTGACGAGATCGCTCATTTCGTCGTCCTCATAGTGGATCAACGACTGTGCGGTCAGCCGGTACTGCGTCGTGCCCGACTGGTCGAGTTCGGACACGGAGAAGTTGTCGGCGAAGTAGTCCGGCGTGTGCTCCTTCGGGCGGATCTCGTTGTCGGTCTTGCGCGGCATGGTGGCTTGCAGCAGCCACCACGTGATGCCGGCGAGCGCCGCCATTGCGATGAGCGGGATCAGCGAAGTCAGGCGAAACTGGTTCATCCCACGAGACCTCGTTGCTCGCCGCTACACGCCGCCGCAAGCAGTGCTTCATATTTGTGCTGTGCGCGCAGCAGCGTGTCGCACACTTCGCGCGCCGCGCCGTGGCCGCCGCGCGCCTCGCTGACCCAGTGCGCGCGCGCGATCACCTCGGGATGCGAATTAGCCGGCGCGGCCGCAAAGCCGACGCGCAGCATCACCGCGAGATCGACCCAGTCGTCGCCCATGTAGCCGCAGTCCTCGGCGGTGAGGCCGGTTTGCTGCAGCAGGTCGGCGAATGCCGCCGGCTTGTCCTGCACGCCCTGGTACACGTGCGCGATGTTCATTTCTTTCACCCGCGCCGCCACGATGCCCGACTTGCGCCCGGTGATGATCGCCGTTTCGATGCCTGCCTGGCGCAACAGCTTCATGCCGTGGCCGTCCATCGAGTTGAAGCCTTTCATCGTGTCGCCTTCCGCGGTGAACAGCAGGCCGCCGTCGGTCAGCACGCCATCGACGTCGAAAATCATCAGCTTCACGCGGCTTGCGCGTTCAGTAGCGGTAGGAGGGGCAACGGCCATCAGATCACCTTCTTCGAAAACAGGTCGTGCATGTTGAGCGCGCCGATCAGCGTGCCCTTTTCGTCGACGACCAGCATCTGATTGATGCGATAGCGCTCCATGAGTTCCACGGCTTCGACCGCGAGATGGTCTGGACCGATCGTACGCGGGCCGGCGGTCATGACCGAGGCAATCGGCAATTGACGGAAATCGCCGTCGCGTTCAAGCACGCGGCGCAGGTCGCCGTCCGTGAAGATGCCCGTCACACGGCCCTCGCGGTCGACGATCGCGGTCATGCCCATGCGCTTGGCCGTCAGCTGAAAGAGGGCATCGCGAACGGTCGCCTCGGGTGTGACCTGCGGCAACTGGTCGCCGGTGCGCATGACGTCGCGCACGTAGGTCAGCAGGCGCCGGCCGAGCGCGCCACCGGGATGCGAGCGAGCGAAGTCGTCACGGCCGAAGCCGCGCGCGTCGAGCACCGCGACCGCAAGCGCGTCGCCGAGCGCGAGCGCGGCGGTAGTGCTGGCGGTGGGCGCGAGATTCATCGGGCAGGCTTCCTTCGCGACGCCGGAATTCAGATGCACATCGGCGAGCCGCGCGAGGCTGGAGCCCGGGCGGCCCGTCATCGCGATCAGCTTTGCGCCGATCCGCTTGATGAGCGGCAGGATCGCCATCAACTCTTCGGTTTCGCCGGAATTGGATAGCGCGAGGAAGACGTCGTCGGCGGTGACCATGCCGAGGTCGCCATGACTCGCTTCCGCGGGATGCACGAAGAACGCGGGCGTGCCGGTGCTCGCCAGCGTGGCCGCGAGCTTGCGGGCTATGTGGCCGGACTTGCCGATGCCGGAGACAACCACGCGTCCACGGCAACTCAGGATGTGATCGACCGCACCGACGAAATCGCCGTCGAGCTGGTCGCGAAGCGCGCGCACAGCGTCCGCTTCGATATCGAGCACGTCACGCGCAAGCGCGAGTGCCCTGTCGCCATTGATTTTCGCTATCATGCGCGGAGTATAGCAAAGGCGCCTGTTCGCCGCGCCGGGCCTACAGCGCTGAGCCAGCGCTGGGCCGCTGTCCGCATCGGCCTGTCGAGAATCCCATTTTCGGCCGCTTTGCCGCTCTTTAGCGGCTTTTTGCCGGCCCCATCAACCAAGTCGCACGGCGTTCTCGTGCGTGATTCCGCTGACGAACGAGGACGCTTCACCCATGCGTTTTTGCCGATGATTTCCCCGCTCGAAATGACGCTGTTTCTGCTGCTGGCATCGGTAGTGGGCGTGGTGATCTTTCGCTTCCTGAATCTGCCGCCGATGCTCGGCTACCTGACGGTCGGCATCGTCGTCGGGCCGCATGCGCTCGGACTGGTTCCCGATTCGGGGGGCGCGCAGAATCTCGCTGAATTCGGCGTCGTATTCCTGATGTTCTCGATCGGACTCGAGTTTTCGCTCGCCAAGCTGCGCACGATGCACCGGCTCGTATTCGGACTCGGCTTGCTGCAGGTGCTCGGCACTGTCGCGGTGGCGGTATCGCTCGGGTTCGTGCTCGAGCGCTGGGTGCATATCACCTGGCAGGCGTGTATCGCACTCGGCGGCGCGCTGGCGATGTCATCGACGGCGATCGTCAGCAAGATGCTCGCGGAGCGGCTCGAAATCGAAACCGAGCACGGCCGCAATATCTTCGGCGTGCTGCTGTTTCAGGATCTGGCGGTCGTGCCGCTCTTGATCATCATTTCGGCGCTCGGCGGCCGCTCGGAGAATCTGGTCAGCGCGCTCGGCGTCGCGGCGATCAAGATCGTCGTGGCGCTCGCGCTGCTCCTGATCGTCGGGCAGAGCGTCATGACGCGCTGGTTCAACGTGGTCGCGCGGCGCCGCTCGCAGGAGCTGTTCGTCCTCAATCTGCTGCTGGTGACGCTCGGCGCCGCGTTCATCACCGACAAATTCGGGCTGTCGCTCGCGCTCGGCGCGTTCATCGCCGGCATGCTGATCGCCGAGACGCCGTACCGGCATCAGGTGGAGGAGGACATCAAGCCGTTTCGCGACGTGCTGCTCGGGCTCTTCTTCGTGACGACCGGCATGCTGCTCAACCCGCGCGTGATCTGGGAGCATCCGCTCGTCGTGCTGGCCTTTTTCATCGGCCCCGTGCTGCTGAAGGCGGTGATGATCACCGGCCTCGCGCGGCTTTTCGGCGCGACGCCCGGCGTCGCGATGCGCACCGGCATCGGTCTCGCGCAGGCGGGCGAGTTCGGCTTCGTGCTGCTGAACCTGATTCTCGACCGGCATCTGGTCGACGCGACGCTGTTGCAGGCGATTCTCGCCTCGATGCTGCTATCGATGCTCGCCGCGCCGTTCATGATCCAGAACGCGGACCGCGTCGTGCTGCGGCTTTCGTCGACCGAATGGATGATGCAGTCGTTGCAGATGACGCGCATCGCCACGCAAAGCCTCAAGCAGAGCGGCCATGTGATCATCTGCGGCTATGGCCGCGCCGGGCAGAACCTCGCGCGCATGCTCGAGCACGAAGGGCTCTCCTATGTCGCGCTCGACCTCGATCCCGACCGTGTCGCGGCGGCCGCGGCGGCCGGCGAATCGGTCGTGTTCGGCGACGCGGGTCGGCGCGAGTCGCTGCTGGCCGCGGGCTTGCATCGCGCCGGCGCGATCGCGATCACGTACGCGAACACGCCGTCGGCGATGCGGGTGCTGCACAACATTCACGACATGGAGCCGACGCTGCCGGTGATCGTGCGCACCGTCGACGACGCCGATCTGGAGAAACTGCTCGCCGCCGGCGCGACGGAGGTGATTCCGGAGATCGTCGAGGGCAGCCTGATGCTCGCGTCGCACACGCTCGTCGTGATGGGCGTGCCGATGCGGCGCGTGGTGCGGCGTGTCGAGGAGATGCGCGACGAACGCTACTCGCTGCTGCGCGGCTATTTCCACGGCGCCGACGACATCGACGACGACGACGGCCATGAGCAGGTGCGGCTACAATCGGTGCCGGTCGACGAGAGCGCCGACGCGGTGGGCCGCACGCTCGCCGAACTGGGTCTGTTCGAACTCGGCGTCGAAGTGACCGCGATCCGCCGGCACGGAATCCGCGGTGTCGAACCGGACCCGTCGACGAAACTGCGCGCGAGCGACATCGTGGTGCTGCGCGGTCTGCCCGAGCAACTGGCGCAAGCCGAGGAGCTGCTGTCGAAGCATCGCCGCGCCGCCGCGGCCTGAGCCCTGACGCGGGCCCGTTCTGCCGGGCGGCTCTGATTCAAGCTTTTCACCGGACCTGTCGAGGTCCATCCGGAGACATCATGTCCAACGCGCTCGCGAGCGCGCCGCTCGATGCGGCCGACTACATCAGAAGTCACATTCGCACGGTGCCCGACTGGCCGCAGCCGGGTGTGCAGTTCCGCGACATCACGCCGCTGCTGCGTGAGCCGAAGTCGCTGCGCGTGATGATCGACCTGTTCGTGCAGCGCTATATCGACGCGAAGCTCGACTACATCGCCGGGCTCGATGCGCGCGGCTTCATCATCGGGCCGATCGTCGCGCATGAGCTGAGTCTCGGCTTCATCCCGATCCGCAAGGCGGGCAAGCTGCCGTACAAGCGGATCTCGCAATCGTATGAACTGGAATACGGTACCGCGACTGTCGAGATTCACGAGGATGCGTGCGAGCCGGGCGACCGCGTCGTGATCATCGACGATCTGATCGCGACCGGCGGCACGATGATGGCCGGCAAACTGCTGCTCGAGCGGCTCGGCGCGGTCGTCGTGGAAGGCGCGGCGATCGTCGATCTGCCCGAGCTGGGCGGCTCGAAGCTGCTGGCCGACGGCGGCCTGCCGCTCTATACGGTGACGAGTTTCGACGGTCATTGAGCCGGGACGTCCTACGGCGCGGCGCAAGCTTTTGCGCTGTACGAGCAGCAAAAGTCCAACCCAAAGATCACAACCATGCCCAACTTCCTGCTGTTCCTCGCCACCTCGATCGCGATCACCGTGGCGCCCGGCCCGGACAATCTGCAGGTGCTCGCGCGTGGCATCTCGCAGGGCCGCGCGGCCGGCCTCGTCGCCGCACTCGGGTTCGCCGCCGGCATCACGTTTCACACGACGCTCGCCGCGCTCGGCGTCGCCGCGTTGCTGCGTTCGTCGCCGTTCGCATTCGAAGTGATCAAGCTCGCGGGCGCCGCATATCTGGTGTGGATCGGCGTCAAGGCCTTGCGCAGCCAGGGGCTCGCGACCGCGCACGAGCGTGCGCCGCAGCCGCTTGCAACGGTGTTTCGCCAGAGCGTGCTCGGCAATCTGATGAACCCGAAGGTCACGCTGTTCTTCGTCGTGTTCCTGCCGCAGTTCGTGCAGCCGCACGGCGCGCAAAGCGTGACCGTGCAGATGCTGGAACTCGGCGCGTTGTTCATGTTGCAGACCGTCGTCGTGTTTTCGCTGTTCGGCGTGTGCGCGGGGATCATCGGCGGCTGGCTCAGACGGCGGCCGCGTGTGGGCGCGTGGCTCGATCGCGCGGCCGGCGCGACGTTCATCGCGATCGGGATTCGCGTCGCATTGCGCGACTGAAAGGTATCCCGCAACACACCTGCTAGTGCTTTACCCCGCTTCGCCGCGACGGCGGACAGTCTGGAGTTTTCGATGACATTGCCTTGCATCACCGCCGCGCGCCGCTTCGACGCGACCGCCCATCGGCCGTTTCTGATCGGCGTCGAACAGGTCGGCTGGATTCGCGAACGCGACGTGCAGCAGCTCGCGCGTTGGCCCGACGTGTTCGAGATTGCGAACGGCGGCGTGACGCTCGCCGCGAGGTTCGATACCGTCGATCTGCGCAGCGCGGCGCTTGCTTCCGTGATCGGCGCGCTGGCCGCCGATGGCTGCATCCCCGGCTGGCGCAATGAAACCTATGCTATCCGCAACGCGTTCGACGCAACGCCGCTCGCCTATATCGAGCGCGCGGCGTCGCGCTTCTTCGGCACGATGACCTACGCGGTGCATCTGAACGGCGTCGTAGAATACGCGCATGGCGGCGCGCCCTTTGGCGGGCCCCCGCAATTGTGGATCGCGCGCCGTAGCGACACGAAAGCGACAGATCCCGGCATGCTCGACAATGTCGTTGCGGGCGGGATCGGCTGGGGCTTGGGCATCGCCGAGACGATCGTGAAGGAATGCTGGGAAGAAGCGGGCATTCCGGCGGAGATCGCCGCGAGCGCGGTGGCGGGCCGCACCGCGCACGTGTTGCAATCGCTGCCGGAAGGCACGCAGGCCGAGCAGATTTTCATCTACGACCTCGCGCTGCCCGCCGACTTCGCGCCGCACAACCAGGACGGCGAAGTGGGTGAACACCGGCTCGCACGCATCGACGAAGTCGCGCGCTGGATCGAGGAGGGCGCGCTGACCGTCGATGCCAGCCTCGCGACGCTCGATTGCCTGCTGCGCCGCCGCTGGATCGACGAGGACGCGTGCGCGGGCATCGACGCGCTGTTCGCGCCGCCGCCGCTGGGCTAGCCCGGGCTGTCCCCGCAGCCGGTACACACTGGAACAAACCACGCATTGAAGAAGGGAGTCACCGAGGTCATGTCGACCGATCACAGCTTTATCCTCAAACTGTCGTGCGCCGACCGGCCCGGCATCGTTCACGCCGTGTCGGGCTTTCTGTTCGAACGTGGCAGCAATATTCTCGACTCCGCGCAGTTCGGCGACAGCGGCACCGGCGAGTTCTTCATGCGCGTGCATTTTCAGCAGGTGGGTGGCGATCCGGGCCTCGACGCCCTGCGCGCATCGTTCGTGACGCTCGCCGAACAGTTCGGCATGAGCTGGGAGTTGCACGACGCGAGCGTGAAGCCGCGCGTCGTGATCATGGTGTCGAAGATCGGTCACTGCTTGAACGATCTGCTGTTCCGCTATCGCACCGGTCAGCTCAATATCGAGATCCCGGCGATCATCTCCAACCACAAGGAGTTCTACCAGCTCGCCGCGAGCTACGACATCCCGTTCCATCATTTCCCGCTGCTCGGCGGCACGCCGGATGCGAAAGCCGCACAGGAAGCGCGCGTGCTCGAAGTGATCAACGAGCACCAGGCCGACCTCGTGGTGCTCGCGCGCTACATGCAGATCCTGTCGCCGAAACTGTGCGAGGCGCTGGCCGGCCGCGCGATCAACATCCATCACTCGTTCCTGCCGAGCTTCAAGGGCGCGAAGCCGTATTACCAGGCATTCGATCGCGGCGTGAAGCTGATCGGCGCGACCGCTCACTACGTGACGACCGATCTCGACGAAGGTCCGATCATCGAGCAGGAAGTCGAGCGCGTGGACCACAGCATGACGCCGGATCAACTGACGGCGATCGGCCGCGACGTCGAGTGCGTGACGCTCGCGCGCGCGGTGAAGTGGCACGTCGAGCATCGCGTCGTGCTGAACGGCAGCAAGACGGTCGTGTTCCGCTAAAAGCCGCGCCGGAAAGCTGCGTTACGAGCGCGCCGCCGCGCCGCCCGTGCTTCTCGCGAGATTCGCGTTTTGCGCGGAACGGCGGCGCCCATTCGGCCTGTTCAGTCAGATCAGCGGGTCCGTGAGGTTCGGCACGGCCACCGCAATCCCCACCGCACCGATCAGAATCCGCTCTCCAGGAGCGAGGATGCGCCGCGTTTCAGCCGGAGCGTGAACGACCTGCGCGAGGCAGAGCGCTAGTGAGTGCTGACTCTTTGCTGCCCGGCTTCCACCCCCTCACACCAACCGCAAATAAATCAGCTCCCGCTTGATATATGCATAAAAGATCGGCGCCGCGATCACCCCGGCGACGCCGAACGCCGCTTCCATGACCAGCATCGCGATCAGTAGCTCCCATGCGCGCGCCTCGATCTGACCACCGACGATCCGCGCATTCAGGAAGTATTCGAGCTTGTGAATCAGGATCAGGAACACGAGCGACATCATCGCCGCCGCGAAACTCACCGACAGCGCGACCGCGACGATGATCGTGTTCGAGATCAGATTGCCGATCACCGGCAGCAGACCCACGATGAACGTGACGAGCACCAGCGTCTTCGACAGCGGCAGCCGGTCGTGAAAGACCGGCAGGATCACAAGCAGGAAGATCGCCGTGAACACCGCATTGAGCGCGGAGATCTTCACCTGCGCGAACACGATTCGGCGAAACGCGTCGGCAAAGCGCGTGACGCGCGTGACGAACGCGGTGGACAGCGGCAGCCGCTGGGTATGTTTCTGCGCGCCGACCGCGATGATCGCGCCGATGATCATGCCGATCAGGACGTGCGTGAACGTGCGCGCCGCGGTCGTGCCGCCTTGCTGCAGCATGTTCGCGTGGGTGTGCATCAGTTCCGCGGCCTTCGTCTTCATCTGCTCGGTGTCGACCGGCAGGGAGTTCGCGATGAATTGGGGAATCCTGCCACGCGCCTGGTCGATTAGCTGCATCGCCTGATCGAGCAGCGCCTGCACGCTCGGCACGTCACTCTCGAAATGCGAGATGATGCCGAGCGTAAGACCCGTCAGCGCGCCGACGATCACCGTGGACAGGATCACCACCGCGAGCCAGCGCGCCCGCTTGCTCGACATGTGACGTTCGATGCGCGGGGCGATCGTATGCACGAGCTGAAACACCAGCATTCCGGCGAGCAGCGCGCCGAGCAGCTTCAGTTCGATGACCGCCCACATGCCGAACAGCATCACCGCATAGCTGCCGATTTCGACCGCCGACAGCTTCGGCAGGCTCATGTCGCTGGTCAGCCTGACCGGGCGCGGGCGCAGGTCCTGCACCCGTTCGTCTTCGCGCGCCTGATTACGCTTGGTCATGGCTTATTCCGTCTCCAACTTCAGTTGTGCAGCGTTACTTTACGCTGGCGGTGCGCTTGAGCAGCGGCGCCAGGTACTTGCCGGTAAAGCTTGCCTTCGACTTCGCGATCTGCTCAGGCGTACCTTGCGCGATGATCTGGCCGCCGCCGGCGCCGCCTTCGGGACCGAGATCGATGACCCAGTCCGCAGTCTTAATTACATCCAGATTATGTTCGATGATCACGACGGTATTACCCTGGTCGCGCAACCGGTGAATGACTTCCAGCAGCAGCGCGATATCGTGAAAGTGCAGCCCGGTGGTCGGTTCGTCAAGAATGTACAGCGTGCGACCGGTATCGCGCTTGCTCAGTTCCAGCGACAGTTTCACGCGCTGCGCCTCGCCGCCCGATAGCGTGGTGGCCGACTGGCCCAGGCGGATATAGCCGAGGCCCACGTCCAGCAAGGTTTTCAGCTTGCGCGCGACGACCGGCACGGCCTTGAAGAACTCATACGCGTGTTCGACCGTCATGTCGAGCACTTCGCTGATGTTGCTGCCTTTGTACTGGATGTCGAGCGTTTCGCGGTTGTAGCGCTTGCCGTGGCAGACATCGCACGGCACGTACACGTCGGGCAGGAAGTGCATTTCGACCTTCAGCACGCCGTCGCCCTGGCACGATTCGCAGCGGCCGCCCTTCACGTTGAACGAGAAGCGGCCCGGATCGTAGCCGCGCTCCTTGGCGGCCGGCACACCCGCGAACAGTTCGCGGATCGGCGTAAAGAGTCCGGTGTAGGTCGCCGGATTCGAGCGCGGCGTGCGGCCGATCGGCGACTGGTCGACGTTGATGACCTTGTCGAAGTGCTCGAGGCCCTCGATCGACTCGTACGGCGCCGGCTCCGTAGCCGAGCCGTACAGATGGTGCGCGACCGCGTGATACAGCGTGTCGTTGATCAGCGTCGACTTGCCCGAGCCGGACACGCCGGTCACGCAGGTCAGCAGACCCACCGGCAGATCGAGCGTCACGTGGTGCAGATTGTTGCCGTGCGCCTCGACGATGCGCAGGCGCCGCTCGTCGGGCTCCTTGCGCTCGTCGGGAAATTCGATCGTGCGCGCGCCCGACATGTACTGGCCGGTCAGCGACGCCGCGTTCCGTTGCACCTCTTTGGGCGTGCCTTCGGCGATCACCATGCCGCCGTGCTCGCCCGCGCCGGGGCCCATGTCGACCACGTAGTCGGCCATGCGGATCATGTCCTCGTCGTGCTCGACGACGATCACCGAGTTGCCGAGGTCGCGCAGATGCTTGAGCGTCGAGATCAGCCGGTCGTTGTCGCGCTGATGCAGACCGATCGACGGTTCGTCGAGCACGTACATCACACCGGTGAGCCCCGAGCCGATCTGCGAGGCGAGGCGAATGCGCTGCGCTTCGCCGCCAGAGAGCGTTTCCGCGCTGCGTTCGAGCGACAGGTAATCGAGCCCGACGTTATTGAGGAACATCAGACGCGCGACGATTTCCTTCACGACCTTGTCGGCGATCTCGCGCTTCGAGCCTTCGAGGCGCAGGGTCTGGAAGTAGCCGAGCGCGTCGCGCAACGGCCAGCCGCTGATCTCGAAGATGCCACGCGCGTCGCTGTCCGCTCCGATACGCACGAAGCGGGCTTCACGACGCAGCCGCGTGCCCGCGCACGCCGGGCATGGCTGGTTGTTCTGATACTTGGCGAGCTCTTCGCGCACCGCGGACGAATCGGTCTCGCGATAGCGCCGCTCCAGATTCGGGATGATCCCTTCGAACACGTGCTCGCGCACCGACGTGCGGCCGCGCTCGTTGATGTACGAGAACGGAATCTCCTGCTTGCCCGAACCGTACAGCAGGATCTTGCGGACTTTCTCCGGCAGGTCTTCGAACGCGGTGTCGATGTCGAAGTCGTAGAACGCCGCGAGGCTCTGCAGCATCTGGAAGTAGAACTGGTTGCGCCGGTCCCAGCCCTTCACCGCGCCCGCGGCGAGCGACAGCGACGGATGCGCGACCACCCGCTTCGGATCGAAGAACGTGATCTGGCCGAGGCCGTCGCATTCGGGGCACGCGCCCATCGGATTGTTGAACGAAAACAGGCGCGGCTCGAGTTCCGGCAGCGAATAGGAGCAGATCGGGCAGGCGAACTTCGAGCTGAACAGGTGCTCCTTGTCCGTGTCCATTTCGAGCGCGATCGCGCGGCCGTCGGCGAGACGCAGCGCCGTTTCGAACGACTCGGCGAGGCGCTGCTTCATGTCCGGGCGCACGCGCAGACGGTCGATCACGACGTCGATCGTGTGCTTGTCGTTTTTCTTCAGCTTCGGCAGCGAGTCGACTTCGTAGATTTTCGCGGCGCCTTCGTTGGCGGTGCCGCCGCCCGAGCGCACGCGAAAGCGGATGAAGCCTTGCGCCTGCATGTCCTCGAACAGATCCGTGTGCTCGCCCTTGCGATCGGAGACGACGGGCGCGAGGATCATCAGGCGGGTCTCCTCGGGCAGCGCGAGCGCCGCGTCGACCATTTGCGACACGCTTTGCGCTTCGAGTGGAATCTCGTGATCGGGGCAGTAGGGCGTGCCCACCCGCGCGAACAGCAGCCGCAGATAGTCGTGGATTTCGGTGACGGTGCCGACCGTCGAGCGCGGATTGTGCGAAGTCGCCTTCTGTTCGATCGAGATGGCGGGCGACAGACCTTCGATCAGGTCGACGTCCGGTTTTTCCATCAACTGCAGAAACTGCCGCGCGTAGGCGGACAGACTCTCGACGTAGCGCCGCTGTCCTTCCGCATATAGCGTATCGAACGCCAGCGACGATTTGCCGGAGCCCGAAAGCCCCGTGATGACGACGAGCTTGTGACGCGGTAGGTCGAGGTTGACGTTCTTCAGGTTGTGGGTGCGAGCCCCACGAATACGGATTTGTTCCACGGATCTATTCCATGAACTGCGGAAAGGGAGACAGGCCAAACCTGCTACTATAACGACTTTTCCAGACCGCCGTTACGGCTTCCTGACAGCGGAAACGAGGCGCGGGGGCAGGTCCGGGGTGAGCTGCAAAGCGGCGCTTTCGCGCTGCTTGTGCCGGCAGCCAAAGCTGTCCCCACGGGCTCTCCGCCCGGTTCATTCAAACAACGCTTCGATGTCCAATCCGTCCGCCATCTCCACACGCATGAGCGCGCCCGAATTGCGCGCGACCGTATCGCTTGCCGCCATCTTCGCGCTGCGCATGCTGGGTCTCTTCATGATCATGCCGGTGTTCTCGATCTACGCGAAGACCATCCCCGGCGGCGAGAACGTGCTGCTCGTCGGGATCGCGCTCGGCGCGTACGGCGTCACGCAGTCGATGCTCTACATCTTCTACGGCTGGATTTCCGACAAGATCGGCCGCAAGCCGGTGATCGCCACGGGCCTGCTGATCTTCGCGATCGGCAGCTTCGTCGCGGCGGCCGCGCACGACATGACGTGGATCATCGTTGGCCGGGTGATTCAGGGGATGGGCGCAGTATCGTCGGCGGTGATCGCGTTTATCGCCGATCTGACCGCGGAGGAGCATCGCACCAAGGCGATGGCGATGGTCGGCGGCAGCATCGGCGTGTCGTTCGCGGTGGCCATCGTCGGCGCGCCGATCGTGTTCCACTGGCTCGGCATGAGCGGGCTCTTCACGCTGGTCGGCGTCTTCGCGATTCTGGCGATCGGCGTCGTGCTGTGGGTCGTGCCCGACGCGCCGAAGCCTGTGCACGTGCGCGCCCCGTTCGCCGAAGTGCTGCACAACGTCGAGCTGCTGCGTTTGAATTTCGGCGTGCTCGTGCTGCACGCGACGCAAACCGCGCTGTTTCTGGTGGTGCCGCGCATTCTCGAGGCGGGCGGGCTGCCGGTCGCGTCGCACTGGAAGGTATATCTGCCGGTGATGGGGCTGTCGTTCGTGATGATGGTGCCGGCGATTATCGCCGCCGAGAAGCGCGGCAAGATGAAGATCGTGTTGCTGTCGGCGATCGCCCTTATCCTGATCGGCCAGTTGTTATTGGGCGTTGCTCCGCATACGATTCTGAGTGTGGCGGCGATTCTGTTCGTGTACTTTCTCGGCTTCAATATTCTCGAAGCCTCGCAGCCGTCGCTGGTGTCGAAGCTCGCGCCCGGCACGCGCAAAGGAGCCGCGGCCGGCGTGTACAACACCACGCAGTCGATCGGTCTTGCGCTGGGCGGGATGATCGGCGGCTGGCTGCTGAAGGTGAACGGCCAGAGCGCGGTATTCTTCGCCTGCTCCGGGCTGGTATTTTGCTGGCTTATAATCGCCGCCAAGATGAAACAGCCGCCGCGCAAGGCATAGCACAGCGTACTCGGGGCACGGTCCCGAATCATCCAGAACTCACCCGGCGGCGGGCAGAGGCGCTCTTCTGGTCTCGGGCCTGCCGGGCGTGAGACGCGAACCGCGTAGTGCCGCGCCGCCCGCAACAGGAATCAACAGGAGAAACTCATGGCATCCGTGAACAAGGTCATTCTGGTCGGCAATCTCGGCGCCGATCCGGAAGTCCGCTATCTTCCGAGCGGCGACGCAGTGGCGAACATCCGCCTGGCGACGACGGACCGCTACAAGGACAAGGCGTCGGGCGAGATGAAGGAGGCCACCGAGTGGCACCGCGTCGCGTTTTTCGGCCGCCTCGCGGAAATCGTGTCGGAATATCTGAAGAAGGGCTCGTCGGTGTACCTCGAAGGACGCATCCGCACGCGCAAGTGGCAGGCACAGGACGGCACCGATCGCTACTCGACCGAGATCGTCGCGGAGCAGATGCAGATGCTCGGCGGCCGTGGCGGCGCGTCGATGGGTGGCGGCGATGAAGGCGGCTATAGCCGTGGCGAGCCGTCGGAGCGTAGCGGCGGCGGTGGTCGCGCGATGTCGCCGGCTGGCGGCTCGCGTGGCGGCAGCGGCGGTGGCGGCGCGAGCCGTCCGAGCGCCCCGGCTGGCGGTGGGTTCGACGAAATGGACGACGATATTCCGTTCTGATCCTCGCGGCTCAATGCCGACCCGGCCAGCTTCCCGCTGATCGGCACATCAGGAAAGGCCCGCTCTCAAGAACGCGGGCCTTTCTGTTTTTTGGGCCTTTTCCCGTCTCACGCGCGGAGCGTTCTTCAAAAGCTCAACGCCTCAAATGCTCCAACGTCTCCCGCAACGGCATACTCGAAATCACGATCGGCCCGGTAAACGGCGAATCCAGGTCGACGATCACATAAATCGCCGACGCAATCGACAGCGCGCCGAGCAATATCGTCACTAGCGCCAATGCATTGCGCGGCGCGATCAACCCGAAGCTCAGAAAAATCACGCCTAGCCAGAACGTCAGCGTCTTGAAGAACGGCCGCGAAATCGAGCTGTGCGCTTCCTCGATGAGCTTCCAGCGCGCATCGATGACGCGCCGGTACTGCGTCAACGCGTCATCGAGCGAACGTTGCTGCAATGAATCCTGCGTCCGCAGTTGCCGCAATTGCTGGCCCACCGCGGTCAGCATGTCGCCAAGCCGCACGCTTTCGAGTTGCCGCGGATTGTCCGGCCCGCGAAGGTCGCGCGGATAGTCGCCGCTCGGCGCGGGCTCCCGCGGCCACGTCGATGCGATCGCCGCCGCGGTGTACTGGCGCAACAGGCGCCGCGATTCGTCGGCCGCGCTGCCAAGCTCGCGCAGCGTCGTGTCGAATTCGATCAGCTCGGCCGCATAGGTGCGCATATCGTTCGACGCGGTATCGAAGCTCGCTTTCGCCGATGCCGTCATCAAACCCAGCACCAGCGCCGCGAACGTCACCAGCATGCCGATCACGAGTTGTACGAGCTGCACGGTCTCGTGCGCCTTGTGCTCCTCCGGCAGCAGCGGCCGCACCCCGACGCCGACGGCAGTAGCGATCAGCAGCAGCGCGAACACGAGTACGGCCGAAACGATTTCCGACATGCGAACGCTCCGGGCAGAAAGGGGCTTCGAGGCATTATTGATTTAACGCAAGCGGCGCACGCGATCAACCATAAAGTTTTGGTGGGACGCGCCGTTGTTCCTCAATGCGGTGTTTGCTTAATTTTCAGCCAGGTTGCGGACCGGGCCAATCGGCGTGGGCGCAGCATGCGCGGCCGGCACCATCGGCCGGGCAACCCATGGAGACCAGTTCGATGTTGAAAAATCTGTCGATTCGCACCAGCCTGACCCTGATGATCGTGTCTTTCGGCATCGTGCTGCTGCTCGGCGCGGCCGCGGGATTGTTGTCGCTGCGCTCGTCGAACGCGTCGCTGCAACAGATGTACACGGTCGACACCCCAGCCGTTGCCGACCTCGAAGGCAGCTCTGGCCAGTTGCTGCGCCTGCGGCTCGCGCTCGCGACGTACGCGTCGCTCGTCGCGCTGAACGATCAGGACGGCGCGAACGCCGTGCTCAAGCGCTTCGATCAGTACCGCAAAGCCTCCGACGAGCGGCTCGCCAACTATCTGAGCCATGCGGGCACGGCTGCCGCCGAACAGCGCCTGATCGCCGATATGGAGCACCAGCGCGACGCGTTCCTGCACGATGGCGTCGAGCCGGCGCTCGCCGCGCTGAAGTCGGGCGACACCAACGCATTCCAGCAATTGCAGGCGCACAAGCTGCCGTCGTTGTACAGCGCATACGAGAAGGCCATGCTCGCGCTCGAGCAGTTGCAGCTCGATCACGGCGCGCGGCGCTATAAGGATGCACAAGACCTGTTCTACGCCATCAGCACGACGGTGGCGATCGGCATGGTGTTGTCGCTGATCGGCGGCTTGCTCGCCCGCTTCGTGCTCGTGCGTTCGATCGTCACGCCGGTGGATGCGACGATCGCGCAGTTCGAGCGTATCGCGAACGGCGACCTGAGCGGCCGCGTCGAACTGCACGGCGACAACGAAATGGGCCGCCTCGCAGCCGCGCTGCGTAAGATGCAGGAGTCGCTGATCGCGACGGTGAACGCAGTTCTTCGAGGCACCGAATCGATCGATACCGGCGTGAGCGAGATCGCGGCCGGCAATGCCGACCTGTCGCAGCGCACGGAGGAACAGGCCGCGGCGCTGGAGCAAACGGCCGCGAGCATCGGGGAACTGACCTCGACGGTCAAGCAGACGGCCGACAACGCGAAAGAGGCGAGTTCGCTCGCGCAGGGCGCCTCGACACTGGCCGCGCGGGGCGGCGAGCTGACCGGGCAGGTGGTCGGCACGATGCACGGCATCGTCGACGATTCGCGGCGGATCGCCGATATCGTCGGCGTGATCGAGGGGATCGCGTTCCAGACCAACATCCTCGCGCTCAATGCCGCAGTCGAAGCAGCGCGCGCGGGCGAGCAGGGACGCGGCTTCGCGGTCGTCGCGAGCGAAGTGCGCTCGCTCGCGCAGCGCAGCGCGGCGGCGGCCAAGGAAATCAAGGGCTTGATCGAGGCGTCGACCACCCGCGTGGAGCAGGGCGCCCAGCTCGTCGAGCGCTCGGGCTCGACGATGAACGATATCGTCGGCGCGATCGCGCGCGTCAGTTCGATCATGGGCGAAATCGCGGCGGCGGCGCTCGAACAAAGCACCGGCATCGATCAGGTCAATCGCGCGGTTGGTCAGATGGACGAAGTCACGCAGCAGAATGCGGCGCTCGTCGAGCAGGCGGCCGCGGCGGCGAGCTCGCTGGAAGATCAGGCGCGGCGCCTGTCGGCGGCGGTGGCGGTGTTCCGGACCGGGAGCGAGTCGCGTGGCGGTGCTGCGGCGCGCGGCGCGAAGCTGGCGCGCGTGGCCGGTGAGCGGCGAGTGGATGGCGAGTTTGCCGCGGCGTGACGCGAGCCGTGGCGCCGCGCCACCCTTCACCGCCCGCTATTGCATGGCCGCGTAGTACCGCGCTACGGCGTCGATTTCTTCGGGCGTCATCTGCCGCGCGACATTGCGCATCTGCTCGTTGATGTCGTTGTGCCGCTCGCCCGACGCGAACGCGCGCAACTGCGCGGCCAGGTAGACCGCCGATAGTCCGCCGAGCCACGGCGCCGCGCCCTTGCGGTCGATCTCGCCATGACATGCGGCGCACGGCGCGATATTGCGTTGCGGATCGCCCTGCATCACGAGCCTGAGCGCAACCGGATCGGGGCCTTCGCCGGCCCGGGCTTTCTCGATCGGAGCAGCGCGCGGCAGCGACGCGTAGTAAGCAGCCAGATCGTGCAGATCCTGGTCGCTGCGTGCCGCGATGATCGGCTGCATGACCGCGCTCGGCCGCTGGCCGCTCAGAAAGTCGCGCATCTCCTTATAGATCACATCGGCGTACTGCCCGGCGAGCGGAGGTGCGGTGACCTGCCCGTTGCTGAGTACACCGTGACACATCGAGCAGTGCTGCGTCGCGAGCGTTGCGCCGCGGCCGATCGAATCCAACATCGGGCGATCCCGGCCCGAAGGCGGCAACACGACGACGTCGCTCGGCACCTGGCTCTGCGCGTTGCCGCTGTACCAGCTCGACGGCACGCCGGCGGCGCCGCAAATTCTCGCCCACAGGCCGAGGTCGCCGAACGCGCTGCTCGCCGACGGCAGCCACACGAAGCCGATCAGGATCGAGACGATCGCGATCGCGATAGTCCCGCCGACGCTCCACACGAACCACGGATTGCGCAGGGTGATCAGGCGTTCGTCGTTCATCGCTGTGCTCCGATGACGACAGCCGGCACTGATGTCTGCGGCAATCTGAGCATCTGGACGATCGGGAAGCTGTAATTGACGACGGTAAGCCCGATCATCAGCGCGACCCAGAGGCCGAAGCTGTTGAGCGCGACGGGCACGCGCTCGACCGGGTGCGCCGGGCTCGCGAAGCGGAACGCCGGCGGCACTTCAACGGGTCCGAATTGCGACTTTGCGAGGATATAGACGAACAGCAGGCCGGACACCAGCAGGATCAATCCGCCGATCGCGGACACGACGACCAACAGTCCCTGCCCCTGCATGCCTGCCATGGCGTAGTCGTAATAGGCCATGCGGCGCGGCGCGCCGAGCAGGCCGACCCAATGCCACGGTATCGTGACCACCATCATGCCGATGAACCACAGCCACAATTGCGTGCGCACCAGTTTCGCCGAAACGATCGCGCGGCCGGTCAGTTGCGGCCACAGTTCGTACGCGATCGCGAAGTACATGATGACGATCGCGCCGCCGAAAATCAGGTGGAAGTGGCCGGTCACCCACTGCGTGTTGTGCACGGTCGAGTTCAGCTGATAGCTCATGTTGATGAGCCCGCCCGCGCCGCCGAAGCCGAGCATCACGAACGAGAACGCGAGCACCAGCATCATCGGATTGCTCCAGGGCAACGCGGTGAGCCAACCGAGCGCGCCCTTGCCGCCGCGCAGCCGGCCCGCGATTTCCACCGATGCGCAGATCGTGAACACGGTCAGCAGCGTCGGCACCGACACCATGCCGGTGAACACCGCGTGCACGAACTTGAAGCCCGCGCCGACCTGCGGATCGACGAACAGGTGATGGATGCCGATGGGCATCGCGAACACGAGGAACAGGATGAACGACACGCGCGCCATCGAATCGCTGTAGAGCCGTCCGCCGATCGCGCGCGGCACCAGCGTGTAATACGCGATGTACGCGGGAATCAGCCAGAAGTAGACGATCGCGTGCAGCGTCCACGAGAACAGCACGCGAGCGAGTCCTGCGTCGATCGTGTGGGCGAAGCCGAGCGCGACCGGCAGGATCTGGAACAGGATCTCGAGCGCCGCGCCGATCGCGGTCCATGCCCACAGGTACGCGCCCGCCACGTTCGCGAACATCGCGAGCGGTACGGGCTTGCCGGGATTCGCGCGCTTCCAGATGCGCAGGTTCACGTGCATCAGCGCAACCCAAATCCACGAGCCGACCACCACGAGCACGACGCCGAGGTAATAGAACGGGCTGCCGATCATCGGCGGATAGAACGTGAAGAGCACCGAGGCCTGGCCGAGCGCGACCGGCACCATCGCCATCACCGCGCCGACCACCAGCGTGATGAGCGCGGCCCACGCCCATTTGAGGCCGACGAGGCGCTGCGCGAGTGCGAGCTCGACGATCGCGTAGCCGAAGCCCATCGCGACCAGCGTCGGCAGCACGTAGGCCATCACGGTGCCGTGCGCGGTCACCGATCGATAGTAAAGCTCGGGATCGCCGACCCACGGCAACAGGGGACTGCGCACCAGCATCTGCCACGCGCCGAGGCACAGCGCGATCGCGAACGAGATGAAGGCGAGCCAGAAATGCGCGAGTACGAGTCGCTTAGCGTGGAACACAGCTCAGTCTCCGTGATTGTCGGGCCTGTTCGAAAAAGGCGGCTTTGTCGATCACCTTCACGTGCGCCCACATGGTCTGATGGCCGAAGCCGCAGTATTCGTGGCACGGCATCGTGTGATCGGCGGGTTGGTCGAACTCGGTATTGAGCGTCGCGACGTAGCCGGGCACGACCATCGTGTTGATGTTGGTGCCGGTGACGAGCAGGCCGTGTATGACGTCGGCGCTGGTGGTGCGGATCGTGACTCGGGTATCGGCGGGCACGAGCAGGCATTGCGGTGTGAACGAGTACTGTTGCGCGATGAAGCGCACGATCACCGAGCCGTCCGGCTGCACCGCGCTGCCGAGATTGTCCTCGGCGAATTCGCCGGAAAGCTGCAAGCGCGACGGGTCGATGGTCTCGACGCGCGATGGCGGCATCATCGCCCAATGCACGCCCGAGAAGACGATCACGGCGAGCATCAGCACGATCAGCGCGACCGCGAAGATCGCCCAGCGCCGCTCGGCGCGCAATGCGACCGCGTGGCCGCTACCGGGTTGATGAGTAGAGTCGGTCGACATGGTCAGTGGATGATGCCGCGCGGCAAAAACGCAAAAAAGTAGAAGGCCACCCAGATCGCCATCACGATCACCGTGGCGACGCCAGCCAGGGCGATCGCGCCGCGCGGACCGGCCGCGACGACGTGTTCGACTTCGTCGTCGCCCGGCGGGGAGACGCTGTGCGGGTCGTTCGCTTTCATGTCGAGTGATCTCCTATGCGGCGCTTCGGTGCGGCGCTTGGGTGCGGCAGCTCAATGCAGTGGCGCCTTGCGCAGCTCGTTGACCTCGTGGGCCGTCACCGGCAGGCCGTGATTACCCCATGCGGTGCGGATGAACGTGACGACGGCGGCCGCCTCGGTGTCGTTCAGCTCCTGGCCGAACGGCGGCATGCCGAACGGCTGCGGATTGCGGATCGTGCCTGGAGGAAAGCCGCCGTTCAGCACGATGCGGATCGGATTGACGTTCGAATCCATTTCGATCGACTGGTTGCCCGCGAGCGGCGGGTAATGCGGCAGCTGTCCCTCGCCATTGTCGCCGTGGCAGATCGCGCATTTGTCCGCGTAGATCTGCTTGCCGAGTGCGAACACCTTGGGGTCCGGCGTCGCGCTCGGGCCGCTCTTGCGGCCTTGAACGTCGGGCAGTGACTTCAGGTAGACGCCGATCGCGCGGATGTCCTCGTCCGCCAGGTATTGAAGGCTGTGATAAGTGACTTCGGCCATCGGACCGTAGACGGCGCCGCGCCTGGAGATGCCCGCTTGCAACAGATCGACGATGTCCTCGATGCTCCAGTCGCCGAGCCCGCCGTCCTTGTCCGAGGTCAGCGACGGCGCGTACCAGTTCTGCACCGGAATCAGGCCGCCGGCGAACTGCTCGCGCGGCGACGAGCCGCCCAGCATGTTGATGCGCGTGTGGCACATCGTGCAGTGCCCGAGCCCTTCGACCAGATACGCGCCGCGATTCCATTCGACCGATTTGGCCGGATCGGGCTTGAACTCGCCCTCGCGGAAATAAAGGGTGCGCCAGCCGTACAGCAGATCGCGCTGATTGAACGGGAAGCGCAGCGTGTGCGGCCGGTTCGGCTGACGCACCGGCTCGACGGTTTTCAGAAACGCGAAGATCGCATTCGAATCCTCGCGCGTAACCTTCGTGTACTGGGCGATCGGCATGGCGGGATAAATCAGCGCGCCGTCCGGTTTCTTGCCCGTGCGCATCATGTTGAAGAAGGCTTCCTCGCTCCAGGTGCCGATGCCGTACTGCGGGTCCGGTGTGATGTTCGGCGAGTACAGGGTGCCGAACGGCGTTTCCATCGCGAGGCCGCCGGCGAACAGCCTGCCGCGCGGCGCGGTGTGACACGCGATGCAGTCGCCCGCGCGCGCGAGGTATTCGCCGCGTTTGACGATGTCGGGGCGGGTGTCGGCATTGGCTGTGGTGGCGGCCGTTTCGGTGCCTTGGGGGGCGGCGGTGGCGGCATGCGCCGTCGTGGCAAACGGTGCATGGACCAGCAACGCCAGCGCGAGGCTGCCGGTCGCAAGGACGCTGGCCATGCTTGCCAGGCGCATCCAACCGGACGGGCGAAGTGTCGGCTTCATTGCGGTTGGCTCCCGCAAGCGAGGGGCAGCCGCGCGGCGGATGCCGGTGCGGGCCGAGGATCGTCGGGACGCGGCTGGCGCGCGAGCCAGTTCGATACCGCGGCAATGTCGCTGTCGTTCAGCTTGAGCGCGATCGTGTGCATGCAGTCCGGTGCGGGCGCGTGGCGCGTGCCCGAACGCCAGGTGCCCATCTGTCCGGCGATGTAGCTCGCGTGCAACCCGAGCAGACCCGGAATGCCGGGCTGAGTGCCGGTCATGCGCGCACCGTGACAGGCGATGCACGCCGGTATGCCGCGCGCCGAGTCGCCATGCTCGACGAGCTTTTCGCCGGCGGCGAGCAGTTTCGGCGGTACGGCGGCGTGATCGGATTCGGGGTAAGGCGGCTGCAGGGCCGCGAAATACTCACTGATCTGATGCAGGTAGTCGTCGGGCAGGAACGCGAGCAGATAGCCCATCGGCGGATACGTGCGGCCGCCGTCGCGAAATGCGATCAGCTGATTGAACAGGTACTCGGCCGGCTTGCCGGCGATGCGTGGAAAGTAGTCGTTTCTGCGGCCCTGGCCTTGCACGCCGTGACACGACGTGCAAGCGCGCACGCGCTGGTCCATCGCCGTGGGCATCGCGCCCGCTGCTGCGTCGGTGGCCGCGAAAGCGACGCCGCTCCACAACGCGTGAAGCGCGCATAACACCAACAGCACCGCAAAGCCGATAGTTTTGCGATACACACCGGGCCTCGTTGGGGAACGTTCTTATTGCTCGATTTATTTACCCTGCGCGCGTGTGCGGATTGCCTGATGAATCCGCAACGGGCTTGTTCGGGAACGCGAACTACTGAGGCGCAATGATGAGGCAATTGCCAGGCCAAAACTTTGATCTGCGACAAGGATGCGCGCCGGATGCGCCTCGGGCGGCGGCTTTCGGCTGGCAACGAACGAGCCGCGAGGTGCTGAAACAGAGCGCGATGCGGATTGCTTTGTAGAGCTGCGAATAATCCCAATGCTCGAGCCGGATTCGGAAGGCTCCGATTGTCGTGATTGTATGAGGGTGATGAGATGTCCTTTGCGGCAGTCGCTTGAGTGCCGCGACGCGGGCCGACGCATGCATGGCAGTTCCTGCGGCTGCACCCACCACTCATATGACGAGCGAAATCAATCGTGGCGAATCTTCGAATCATTCTGGCGGACGATCATCCTTTCGTCCTGCTTGGCCTGAAATCGACACTGAAGCGGTGCGAGGGACTGTCTGTCGTCGGTGAGGCGCGCACGCCCACCGCGTTGATAGCCATGCTGCAACGCACGCCGTGCGATGTGCTCTCCGTCGATCTTTCCATGCCGGAGCCCGCCGGCGAAATCGGCGACGGCATCGCCATGATCCGGCGCATCCGCCGCGCGTGGCCTTCATTGCGCGTTGTCGTCGTGACCGCGCAGACGGACGCCGCGATGTTGCGCGTCATCGCCTCCGATGGCGCCGTCAGCGTGATCGGGAAAACCGATTCGCTCGACGAACTGCCGCGGGCGATCACCGAAAGCGCGCGCGGCGCGCGCTACCTGGGCCGCTCGGTGGCCGAAACGCTTGCTCGTTCGAAGCAGGATAACGGTGTGCTCGTGTCGGCACTGCTGTTGTCGAAGCGGCAGACCGACATCCTGCGCAGGCTGGTGAACGGCGAATCCATCGCGCAGATCGCGATGGCGCTCGGCTGCAATCGCCGCACCGTGAGCCGGCAAAAACGCGAAGCGATGGCGCGGCTCGGCGTCACCGACGACCCCGCGCTTTTCGCCTGTGTGCGCGCCTGCGGCACGCTTTTGCTGGAACCCGAAAACTGAATCGGGAAAACGTCATTCGGTCGATTTCAGAGCGTTCTTACGTTTGGCGCAAAAGAAATGCTCGACCATTGTGTGAGCGCCGGTCATACATAACAAGGTGTGGGGAAATGAAAGTATCGTGGAGCGCTAGACGATGAACCTCATGGCTGCATCAGGCACGCCTGTTCGAACGATCATCGCGGACGATCATCCGTTGGTTCTGCTGGCTATCGAAAATCTGATTGGCAATTATCCCAACCTGAAGGTGGTTGGCCGCGCGGCAGACGTGGCCGAACTGTTCATCGAGGCCGACCGCAGTCCCTGCGATCTCGTGCTGATGGACCTTTACATGCCGGGAGGGCACAACGACAACGGGTTCGAAGCCGTGAGGCAGTTCAAGTCGCGCTATCCCAACGTCGCGCTCGTCATTTTGACAATGGAAACGGAGGCCGCGACGCTGCGCAAGGTCATGTCGCTTGGCGTGGATGGATTGCTGAGCAAGCGCGACCGCATCGATCTGATTCATGTGGCGGTGGTCATGGCGCTGGCGCGCGAGTGTTATGTCGGTCCGGCGGTGCGCGCCATGCTCGCCGACGTCACGCTGACGCAACGGCGCGACTACGTGCGCGCCACATTGTCTCGCCGCGAGTTCGAGGTATTTGCGCAGTACGCGTCGGGGCTCGGGGTCACGGAAATCGCTCTGCAGCTCGGGCGTAGTGTGAAGACGATCAGCGCGCAAAAGTGCATGGCCATGCGCAAGCTGTCGCTGAACAGCGACGCTGAATTGTTTCGTTTCGCGGTCGAGTATGGAGTAGTGCCCGAAGGGCATCGTAGCAACCGCTAACGGGGCGGCAACCTGCTGCGCGGGCGCGCAGCGAATGTATCGGCATGACCGGGGACACATTTCGTGCGGTATGCCGATCGACAATATAAGAAAGCCACGGAAAAGAATGACAAACAAGATTTACGTCGTCGTGGCGGACGATCACGACTGCGTCCGTGAGGGCGTCCGATCTCTGCTGCTCGACAAGCCGAATATCGAAATCGTCGGCGAGGCGGCCGACACCGATGGTCTCGCGAAGCTGCTCGACGCCCGCGCATGCGACGTCGTCGTGTCGGACATCGGCATGCCGGGACTCGACGGAGACAGCAGTGCGGTGCCGCTATTGCGTCGCCTGCTGCGGCGCAAGTCGCATCCGCACGTGGTCGTGCTGACCATGATCGAGCGAGCGCACATGTTGTCGGGCTTACGCAATATCGGCGTAACCGGAATCGTCGACAAGCGAGACGCCGCGAGCGCCCTGATCGACGCAATCGAAGCCGTTGCCGCCGGGCGCATTCATCTATCGGAGCAGGTCACGGCGGCGCTCGCGGCTGCCGAGCCTGCGGCGCCCGGGCGCGGCGGAGCGATGAGCGCGCGCGAGTGGGAGGTGTTTCAACTCTATGCGCGAGGCCTCGCGGTGCACGAAATCGCCACGCGTCTGCGACGGAGCGACAAAACCATCAGCACGCAAAAGCGCAGCGCGATGCGCAAGCTCGGACTGGAAACGGAAGCCGATCTGATCGGTTACGCCGCCCAGATCGGGCTGATATGAGGCGCTGCGATTCTCAAAAATTCTTGTTCCTGAAGACTTCGAAGTGTCCGATATAAGAATGTTCTGATTGGTGCTGCGTTGGGGACACGTAATAATTCGGGCCGCGGCCAGTGGTTGCGTGCCTGGCACTGGCACTGGCACTGTCCCCGTGGTCATTTCGTCATCCAGATTACTGATGGTTCAAAGAAATCCTGTGCAGACGTCTTCTTGCGATCGTTCGGCGGCTATGCCTTGTATTCGACGGATGGGATAGAGATGGTGGCCTTGAGCAAGCGATTGTGGAGCGAGGGCGTCGGTACGGCATGGCTCGTGTTCGTCGGCTGTGCCAGCACGGTGCTGGACACCACGAGCGTGCTGCAGGCTAGCGGTGCGCTGCAAATGTCTTTGGCGTTCGGTCTCGCGCTCACTACCGCCAGCTACGCCTTCGGCAAAATTTCCGGCGCGCATTTCAATCCAGCCGTCACCATCGGCCTCACGGTCGCTCAGCGTTTTCCGGTGCGTGATCTGTTGCCCTATATTGCCGCGCAAATCGCGGGCGCAATCGTCGGAGCAGCGTTTCTTGCGTATCTCGCCTGCGGCCGGCCCGGCTTCGAACTTGCCGCGAGCGAATTCGCGGCGAACGGCTTCGGCGCGCATTCGCCCGCCGACTATCCGTTGCATTCGGCGCTCGTCATGGAGTTCGTGCTGTCGTTCGTGTTCGTCGCGGCCTGCTTGCTGGTCGTCGTTCGAGAAGAGCTGGCAACGGCTGCGCCGTTCATCACCGGCGCATGTCTGATGCTCGTCTATCTGGTGTCGATTCCGGTCACCAATGGATCGGTGAATCCCGCCCGCTCGACCGCGCAGGCGCTATTCGTCGGCAATTGGGCGCTGGACCAGTTGTGGCTGTTCTGGGCCGCGCCGTTGGCCGGTGCGATTGCCGCCGGCGTGCTGTTTTCGTTTTTCGACGGCCATGCTGATGCGTCCACAGCGTCGCCGGCGGACGGGCAGGGTGACGTTTCGTGAGCGCCGGGCGTCACTCGCTGCGCCACTCATTGATGCACTGGCTCGCGTTAGGTCTGCTAGCCGCCGCGCATGCGATCTGCCCGGCCGCGCCAAACGGCGTCGAGTCGGGGGCGCCCGCGATCGCCTCTGGCTGGGCGGCCTCCGCAGTGCAAGTCCGCTCTCTAGCCTCGTCTCCCGCTGCCTTTCCCGACAGATTGACCGTCGGCATGCTCGAAGGCGGCTGGCCGCCGTTCGAAATCCAGCAGGACGGCCGGCCCGCCGGCGTCAGCGGCGACCTGTTGCGCGCGCTCGTGGGGCCGCACGTCATCATCGAGACGAAGACCTATGCCGATATGGCCAAGCTGATCGAGGCCGCTTGCTCCGGCCAGGTCGACCTGCTGATGAGCATGGCACGCACGCCTCAGCGCGAACGCTGCCTCAATTTCACGGCTCCGTACTTCCGCGGGTTCGCGTCGGCTGTCGTGCGTCGCGACGAGAACCGTTATGCCAACTCCGCCGACCTCGCCGGTGCGCGTATCGCGATCGAGCGAGGTTTTGCGCGTGAGCGTCTGTTGCGCGATGGTTTTCCGCACGCGCGGATCGTCTCGTTTGCGAGCACGCAAGAGGCGCTGACGGCCGTCCTGCACGGCGATGCCGACCTATACATCGGCTTCGCGCCGGTCGTGCAATATGAACTGGCCACGGAGGCTTATCGCGGCCTGCGCGTGGCCTTCGAGCCGGTTGGCAAGGCGCTTGACCTGCGCTTTGCCGTCGCGCCTCGACAGACTGCATTGCGTGATCAATTGAACCGCGCGCTCGTTTCGCTGAACCCGGCCGAGGCGGCCGAAATACGCGAGCGCTGGCTGTCCGGCAACTTCAACACGGTGCCCGCACCGGATGCGTCGGGCTTCACGCTAACGCCGGAAGAACAGAATTGGCTGCGTTCACTGCCGCCGTTGCGGATCGGTTTCGACAAAGACTGGGCGCCGTTCAGCTATGTCGACGACGCCGGCCGCCCCCTCGGTCTGACCGGCGACTATCTCGCGTATCTGAGCAGCACGCTGGGCATCGTGCTCAACCGCTCGCGCATGGCGGACTGGCCCGCCACCGTCGAAGCATTCCAGCGCGGCGACCTCGCGATGCTGGCCACCGCGTCGAGCCACGGTTCGCTTCTCGAAGGCGCCGAGCATACGCGCGTGTACGAGCGCGATCCGCTGGTGATCGTGGGGCGTAGCGGCGTGCCGCCTGCCTGCTCCTTCGACGACTTCACGTCGTGCCGTATCGTGATGTCACCGCATGTGGCGGGTTCGGTGCCGCTCGCGTTCGAAGCGGTGCCGGTCGATCACATCGCCGTCGCGGCGAGCCTCGACGATGCGCTGCGCAAGGTCGCGAGCGGCGAGGCCGACGTGGCCGTCGGCAACGCGGCCGCGATCAACGCGCAGTTGCGGCAGCACTACACTGGCGCACTCCGTGTGCTCGGCACGCTCGGCGAATCGGACTCGTTGTATTTTGCCGTGCGCGAGGATCTGAGCCCGCTCGTCAAGCTGATCGATCGAGCGTTGCAGGCGATGCCGGCGGCTGAGAGGGAGCGCATCCGCCGCAAGTGGGTCAGGCCCGCCGCACCGGACACCGCGATCTTGAGCGTGACCGCGGTGCGGCTGCTGCCGGTGCTGATCGGTATCGGCGTCGTGCTGCTGGTCACGTTGCGCGCCTACGTGCTGCTGCAGCGAGAAGTCCGGCTGCGCAAGCAGACCGAGCGCGAGCTTGCACTGCAACTCAGCTTCCAGGAAACGATGATGCAGACGGTGCCGTATCCGCTCACCGCGAAAGGCCTGGACGGACGGTACATCGCGATCAACGAAGCCTATGAGAAAGCGTGCGGGCTCGACCGGGAGGCCGTGCTCGGGCGCACGACGGCCGAGGTGGGCGCGTGGGGCGACACGAACAGCCGCATGCTCGACGACATGACGCGCGAGGTTCTGCGCGGCGGCGGCAGCGCGAATGTCGAGTTGCAGTTCGAGGACGGCGCGGGCGAGTCGCGGCATGGGCTTTTCTGGACGAGAGTCTGCAAGGGCACCGACGGACAGCCGGCGTTCGTACTCGGCACGATGGTCGACATCACCGATATCCGGCGTGCCGAAATGCGCGCGCGAGAGACCGAACGGCGCCTGTTCGACGTCACGCGCTCGTTGCCCGCCGTCGTGTTCCAGTTGCGGCGCTCGCCGGCCGGTGCGTATTCGTTCCCGTACATTGGCGGCGACACGCGCCATCTGCTCGGCGGGGGAGATGGCGCCGACGACGCGTCGCCAGGGCTTGCGCGGGTCGATTTCCAGCGCGTGTCGGAGGTGGATCGGCCGCTCGTGCTTGGTGAGCTGGAGCGTTCCGCTAGCCGTACCACGCCCGTGCATATGGAATTCCGCCTGGAAAGCGCCGGTACGCCGAAGTGGGTGCGGGCCGAGTTGGTGCCGCGGCGCGAAGCCGATGGCAGCATCGTGTGGAGCGGCTATGGGGTCGACGCGAGCGCCGAGCGCGCGCGTGCGGAGGAACTCGCGCGGGCACGCGATGTGGCCGAGGCGGCCTCGCGCGCGAAAGACCACTTCTTCGCGATGATGAGCCACGAAATCCGCACGCCGATGAATGGCGTGCTGGGTCTCGTCGAAGTGCTCGAACGCACGCCGCTCAGTACCGACCAAAGCGAAATGCTCGGCATGATCCACGAGTCGGCGGGCGCGCTGCTGCAGATTCTCGATGACCTGCTCGACTATTCGAAGATCGAGGCTGGGCGGCTCACGCTCGAAGCCGAACCGATCGATCTGCGCGAGCTCGTCGATAACGCGGTCGGCCTGCTGGCCGGGCGTGCCCACGAAAAAGGTCTGAAAGTGCGCGTGGACATCGCGGCCCTCGTCGCTGCGACGCTGCGCAGCGACAGCGTGCGTCTGCGGCAGATTCTGTTCAACCTGCTCGGCAATGCGATCAAGTTCACCCCGAAGGGCGAGGTGGGGGTGAGCGTATCGATCGTCGAAGATCGCGCGGATTCGCAGACCCTGGACCTGACCGTGCAGGACACCGGCATCGGCATTGCACCGGACGTGCAGGCGGGGTTGTTCGAGCCGTTCGTGCAGGCGGAATCGTCCACCACGCGGCGCTTCGGCGGCACGGGCCTCGGGCTGACGATCTGCCGCAAGCTGACCGAACTGATGAACGGCACGCTCACGCTGCGCAGCGAAGTGGGCCGCGGCACGAGCATGATCGTACGGCTGACGATGCCGGTCGTCGCGCGGCGCTATCCGGTCAATGGTCTGCGCGGCAAACTCGGCGTGGTAATCACGCCTGATCCTCGCATCGGCCACGCTCTCGTTCAGTTCGGCGAGGCGCTGGCTCTCGAAGTGCGCGGACTTGCACCCGATGCGGCGACGCCGGGCGACGTTGCCACACTCAGCCGCGCGGATCTGCTGTTCGTCGGCGAGGACGTCACGTTGCCCGTGCGTATCGGCGCCAATACGCGCGTCATCACGCTGACCGAAAAACCGAACCCGACGGGTTACCGCATCCTCGACGACAAGGTGCGCGTGTGCATCAACCCGATCTCGTGGCGCGGTCTCGGCGCCGCGTGCGCCGCGGCGATAACGGGGCTGCCATCGATGACCCCGGCGGCGTCGCGCGCGGCAGGCGTGCCGTTCACGACCGAAGGCGTCGCGCCGCCGCCCGATCGTGAGCGCGCCATTGCGAGCGGGCGGCTGATTCTTGTCGCGGAAGATCATCCGGTCAATCAGGAGTTGATCCGCCATCAACTCGCACTGCTGGGTTTCGCGTGCGACGTCGCGAACGACGGCGCCGAGGCGCTCGCCGCGCTGGAGCGCACGAACTATGGTTGCCTGATCACCGACTGTCACATGCCGAACCTGTCGGGCTACGAACTGACCCGCCGTATCCGCGAAGCAGAGACCAGTTGCGGCGGCGCGCAGCGTCTGCCCATACTCGGCATCACGGCCAATACCGCGCCCCACGATCTGAGTCTGTGCCGCGAAGCCGGCATGGACGACAGTCTCGTCAAGCCGACCCGGCTCGCCACCTTGCGCGACTGCCTCAGCCGCTGGTTTGGCACCGACAGCGTGCGGCAGGCTGCGCCGGCGGGAACGTCCGGCCGCACGTCGTCGGCGCCGCCCGGCGAGCGGCCGGTCCCGCAGAGCGTGGGCGCCGGACCGTTCGTGCCGATCGAACTCTCGCACATGACGCAGTTGTGGGGGAGCGAGGCGACGGTCAAGGCCTTGCTCGGCTCGTTCGTCTCGTCGATGCGCGACGATCTCGACGCGCTTGCGACGTTACTCGAACGCGCCGACGCAGGGCGGTTGCGCGAGTGGCTGCATCGCGCGACCGGGGCGGCGAGCGTGGTGCAGTATCCGCCGCTCGTGCGAGCGCTCAAAGCCTACGGCTGCGGCATCACCGCGAAATCGCCTGAACAGTTACGTGACGAGGGGCATGCGCTGATCCTCGAATGCGAGGCGATGCTCGACGGCATCGAGCAGCAGGCTGCGTTGCTTACCTGATGTGAGCGCGCTGTGATCCCGCGCAGACGCGCGAGCGATTCAAACGGTCGGGGAAAAAATCGGGACGAAAAAAAACGCGGCCGAAGCCGCGTTAAACATTTGGAGACATCCTTCGATGAAGGAGTCACTTCTCGCGGAAAGGATAATACCGAAAATGGCGTCACTGATTCATTACAATTCGCGCAATTAACTTTTCGACCAAATCGATTAAAGCGGTTTCACGATACGCTTTCTGCCTGCATTTCAGGCACATTCGGCGAACACTGATACGCATTGCACACTGTGCCACGTCGAGCATTGCGTTTGGATGACGGTCCGGTTCGAGCCGAACCGGCATCGGCAAAGGACCGCCCCAGCCTCACCGGCTTCGAACGATTTTGCACTAGTATGGGGAGGCTCCGCGCGGCCGACAACGGCGCCGCCGGGGCGCGTCAATGTCCGGAGAAGATCATGATTTCGCAGCGAAAATTAAATCTGGCCGTGGTGTTATGGGCCCTCGCTTCGGGCGCTGCATTCGCGGATACGGTGGCGTTGAAGGCTAATCTTCAGCCGTCGAGCGAAGTGCCGCCACGCGTGAGTCACGGGCACGGCACGCTGGATGCCACCTTCGACACGTCCACCCAATCGCTGCAGTGGACCATCACTTATGAGGACTTGAGTGGTCCGGCCACCGCCGCGCGTTTCCACGGTCCCGCGCCGGTCGGCCAGAACGCGAAGGTTCAGGTGCCGATCGACAGGCATGCGCTCGCGAGCCCGATCAAAGGCACGGCAAAGCTGACCGAGCAGCAGGTCACGGATCTGATGGCGGGGCAGTGGTACTTCAACGTTTATACCGCGCAGAATCCGACGGGCGAGATTCGTGGGCAGGTGTTGCCGGCGAACTGAGCGCGGCGCTCGCATGTGCCTCGCGCGCATGCCGCGGCGCACGCACACCGTCACGCGATGGGAACCCGCTAACCACCGGCGCCCCCCAACCTACGTACCATGACGGGACTTCAACGAAGGAGCATGTCCCGATGAGCTGGCAAAACGCGCTCGCGTGCTGGTATTTGCGCAGGCGGTTCCGGCCTGAAACCCTCAAGCCGTTAATCGATGTCGAACGGGCGCGCGCGCTGACTTCGACGCGCGTGTGGTCGCCGCGCGTGCCGCGCGGCTGGCATCTGCGCGAAACGTATGGCGCGAGCGACGCACCGCTCGTCGGCGAATGGCTGGAGCGTGTGGTCGGCGGCACGGCCGGCGGCGCGGAGCCTACGGTGCTGTATTGCCACGGCGGCGGCTACTACTTCTGCTCGCCCCGTACGCATCGGTCGCTGACGTTCGCCCTCGCGACGCGCGCCGACGCGCGGCTCTTCTCGCTCGACTACCGTCTCGCTCCCGAGCATCGTTTCCCGGCCGCGCTCGACGACGCCACCGCGGCCTATCGTCAGTTGCTCGCAATGGGTATTGCACCCAGATCGATCGTGATCGCCGGCGACTCGGCCGGCGGCGGCCTCGCGCTCGCCACGCTGGTCGCGCTGCGCGACGCCGGCGCGCCGATGCCCGCAGGCGGCCTGCTGTTCTCGCCGTGGACCGATCTCGCGACGACCGGTGCAAGCCTGCGCACCAACGACAACGTCGATCCGATGTTCTGCGGCGCCTCGATCGGGCGCGCGGCCAAGGTCTATCTCGGCGACGCGCCGGCCACGCATCCGTACGCATCGCCGGTCTATGCGGACCTGCACGGTCTGCCGCCGCTGTTCGTGCAGGCGGGCAGCACCGAGGTGCTGCTCGACGACGCGCGCCGCGTCGCCGACAACGCGCACGCGGCAGGTGTCGATTGCGAATGCGAGGTGTGGAAGGACGTGCCGCACGTGTGGCCGATGTTCGCGCCGTTCATGCCGGAGGCGAACCGCGCGCTCGACCGCGCGGCCGCGTTCGTGCGACGCGCGACGAGCCGTGCCGCGAACCGGGCTCAGGCGTCGAGCGCGACGTCGAGCGTCCGATAGACGGCTTCGATCGTTTGCTGGCCGTATTGCCGCTCGAGCCGGCGCACGGTGAAATGCCCGTGCGCAACCTGCTGGAAGTGATCGATGAAGACGGTGTTGACCATGGCGCCGAGCACCGCGCCGATCGCCGGAATCGATTTGGCCGCGATCTGCTCGCTGACCTGTACCGAAAAGCGCGCGGCGATCGCGTTGAGCAGCCGCAGCAGCGCCGCCGACCCGTGCGCGGTAAAGCCCTTGCTGGCGACTTCGGACGACGCCTTCGACACCGCCTGCGCGAGCGCGCCGCGCATGAAGAAGTAGCCGAGGTCGGCGGAGTCGTCCTCGCTCGACGTGCCGCCCATGCCGAGCACGCTCAGGCACTGAAGCTGCGTTTCGACCGAGTTCAGGTTCTCGCCCTCGCTGCGCGCGATGTCGCAGATCGAGCGGAACATCAGCGTGGTCGTGACCGGCAGCTCGACCGGCAGCGCGAGCAGGCCGAACGCGCCGCCGGCCGCGCCAGTCGTCGCAACGGCGAACTTGTGCAGCAGGTTGTTCGGCTTCTCGGGTGCGAGCGGCTTCGTGTCGTCGCGGCGGCCGAGCGTTCGGAGCGCGATCGACAGGCATTTGCGCAACGCGGCCTGCGTCGCATCGGCCACTTTTTCGTTGGCGAACGTGGGAATGCGTGACAGCAGCTTCTCGATCGGCGCGCCGACGACGCTCGCGAGCTTCATCGCGAGCGCGGGGCTTTCGAGCTGGTGTTTCGCGCGCCGCAGCGCATTCAAATCCTGCTCCGATAAGGATGGTGCTGCGAGCGAACTCGGCTGCATGGGCCTCCCTGGCATGTCGTGTCGTGGCTGGTTCAGGTCAGTCTACCTGCGCGCCGCAAGACGCGTTCCGTCCAGGTTAGAGCGCCACGCCGTGCTATGATTTCAAATCTTTTGACAAGTCAACTTTTGCGCCCGTCAAGAATGGCTGTCCACACCGCCGCCCACCATTCGAGTGGGCAAGTCTTACCGTTCCGCGAATCCCTGCTGGCCATGCTCGGCATCTCGTTCGTCACGATGCTGGTCGCGCTCGACCAGACCGTGGTCGGTACCGCTCTGCCCACCATCGTGTCCGAACTTCGCGGCTTCGAGCTGTACGCATGGGTGGCCACGTCGTATCTGCTGAGCTCGGTGATCACCGTTCCTGTCTTCGGGCGGCTCGGTGACTACTACGGGCGCAAGCCGTTCGTGATCGCGTCGATCGTCGTATTTACCGGCGCATCGGTGTTGTGCGGCGCGGCCAACAGCATGCTGTTTCTCGTGCTCGCGCGAGGGCTGCAGGGCATCGGTGGCGGCATGCTGGTCGGAACCGCGTTCGCCTGCATTCCCGATCTGTTCCCCGATTCCGTCGTGCGGCTGCGCTGGCAGGTGATGATGAGCTCGGCGTTCGGCATCGCGAATGCGATCGGCCCGTCGCTCGGCGGTTTTCTGACGCAGTACTACGGCTGGCGTTCGGTGTTCTACGTGAATCTGCCGGTCGGGCTGCTGTCGCTATTTTTCGTCTGGCGTTTCCTGCCGCATCTGCGGCACGTCGAGCATACCGCCAAGATGCGGCTCGACTGGCCCGGCGCGCTGCTGATCGCAATTGCGCTCGGCTCGCTGCAGTTGTTCGTCGAATTGCTGCCGAAGCACGGTATCACGCTAAGCGCGCTTGCGTTGCTCGGGTTGAGCGTCGCGTCGGCCGTCTCGCTGTGGAAATGGGAAAAGCGCTGCCCGACCGCGATCCTGCCGGTCGACATGTTCCGCAACCGCAGTCTCGCCGCGCTGTTCACGCTGGCCGTGCTCGGCGGCTTCACGATGTTCTCGCTGCTGTTCTATGCGCCGCTGCTGTTCCAGGGCGGCTTCGGCATGTCGCCGAAAGAGGCGGGCATCGTGATTACGCCGCTCGTCGTGTTCATCACGATCGGCAGCATCACGAACGGGCGCGTCGTGTCGCGAGTGAAGAATCCGAACCTGATGCTGTACATCGGCTTTGCGATGGTCGCTCTGTCATGCCTTGGCGTCGTCGTGGCGACCCGCTCGATGCAGCAATGGGTGTTGATGTCGTTCATGATCGTCGGCGGCCTCGGGCTCGGCTTCGTGATGCCGAACCTGACGATCTTCGCGCAGCAGACCGCCGGCCGCGAGCACCTCGGCATCGCGACCGCGCTGCTGCAGTCGCTGCGGATGATCGGCGGCATGATCGGCACGGCGCTGACCGGCACGCTCGTGACCCATATGTACAGGAGCGGCGTGCGCAATGCGCTCGAAGGCGCGGGCGCGTCGCACTGGTTCGCCGATCTCGGCGATCCGCAGATCCTGATCAACCGCGACGCGCAGACCACGCTCGTCGGCCAGTTGACGCACGCGGGCCACAACGGCGCGATGCTGCTCGAAAGCGCGCGCGAGGCGCTGGTCGCGGCGATTCATCTGGGGCTCGCGATAGCCGCGGCGATCGCCGTCGTGTCGGTGTGGCAATCCAGCCGGGTGCCGCCGATCAAGCTGAGGCGCAGGCTCGAACCCGTGACTCACGCGGACTGATTTTTGGACTTGATGTTGGACAGGCAGAACATGGAAGAACAGGATCGCGTCGCCGTCGTGCAGCAATTTGGCCGCACGTATCGGTCGTTCATGTCGGCATTCGAGGCCCAGGTCGGGCATCCGTTGCCACGCTGGCGCATTCTGCTCGAGCTACGCGAGCAGGACGGCGAGTCGTCGCAGAAGCGGCTCGTCGAGCGGCTGCGCGTCGATCCGGGCGCGCTCACGCGGCAGTTGAAGACACTCGAAGGCATGGGCTGGATCGCACGAAGCATGGATACGCGCGATAACCGCGTGACCAACGTGCGCCTGACCGAAGCGGGCTACGCCGCCACCGAGGCAAGCCTGCCGCGTCGCAATGCGTTTTTGCACGACACGATGGCGGCATTGCCGGACGAGGTGCTTGGGGCCTTGTCGAGCGCGTTGAAAATGCTGGAGACGCGCATCGGTGAAGTGATGTCCAATGCGGGCGAAGCGGCCGTGGCCGCCGCGGCGGCGCAGGAGAGCCCGGGAGACGGGGCCGGGCAGCGCGCGTAATTCTTGCTGCGTGCGGGCGATAAAAAAGGCTGGGCGCCTTTGGGCGCCCAGCCTTTTTTTATGGCGGCAAAGCCGGCGTTTCAGTCAGCGCGGCGCGATCCACTCAGAAGAACGTCTCGATCACTTCCTTCACGCGATACTGCGGATCGACGACCAGCACCTGCTTCCACTTGTCGAACGTCAGGCACGGATGCGAGATGTCGAACGCGATCATGTCGCCGACTTTCAGATCGGCGCCGGCGGGAATTCGCAGATACGCGTGCTGGTCCATCAGGCCGAAGATTTCCCACCCCTCGCTCGCGGCGATATCGCGCGGCGCTTCGTTGCCCGGCCGATAGTGGCGCGCCGGTTCAGGCATGCCGGCGTCGAACGCGGAGTCGCGTTTGCCGAGGCCGATGATCGCGCGATCCGGCTCCGGAATGGACTGCACGTACGCCCACAATTGCAGCGCCGGCAACAGCCCTTCGCCCATTTTCTTCGCGACCGGATTGCGCTTGAAGATGTCGGTCTGCGCCTTGCGATAGATGCCGACGTCATGCGTCAGGTAGCAGCCCGGGCGCAGCACGACCTCGACCTTGCCGGATTGCGTCGCCTGCGCGAACTCTTCGGCGACCACGTCGTACCACGCCGAGCCCGCGCCCGATAGCACCGCCGGCGAGCGCGCGAAACGACCCTGCTCGACGAGCTCGCGCGTCACCGCGACCGCGCCTTGCAGGAACGCGCGCACCTCGGGTTCTTTCTTCAGCACGCCTTCGTACAGCTCGACGCCCGCGAGCTTCAACACGTCCGGATAGCGGGCGATCGCATCCAGCACGGCATTGCGCTGCGCTTCATCGCGCACGCCGGTGCGCCCGCCCGGCACGCCGAGTTCGAGCAGCACCTGCAGCTGCTTCTTCGCCGACGTGAAGAATTCGCCGAGCTGTTCGACGCCTTCGGCCGAATCGACGAGGCAGAAGAACTCGAACTCCGGATCGGTGAGCAATTCGGCGATCATCATCATGTTGTGGCGGCCGACCAGCTGGTTCGCCATCAGGATGCGGGACACACCCCCGTGGTACGCCGCGCGCACCTGGTGGGCCGTGGCGAGCGTGATGCCCCACGCGCCGGTTTCGAGCTGACGGCGAAACAGTTGCGGCGCCATCGTGGTCTTGCCGTGCGGCGCGAGCTTGACGCCATATTCGGCGACGAACGCCTGCATCCACTTCAGGTTGTGCTCGACGCGATCCTCGTACAGCACGGCGGCCGGCAGGCTGACGTCCTCGGCGAGCAGGTTCCATTCGAGGCGCGCGGCGTCCTTTAGCTGGACGCTGGTGCCCGGAACCATGCCCAAGCCCTTGCTAAAAGGATCAATCGTCGCGCCCTGATAGTTTGTAACTTTCATGTCTCCGTGCTCCATCGTCCGGTTAAATTGCATCAGATTTGACTTTACCATGTTACCGAAAGTACGATGTCTGGAGATATGTTATTTAGTACCACGGGTTTCGAAGGCTGCCGCAAAGGCCCGCGAAAGCCCTGTCGCCAACTCCACCGTCCGCCATGAACAGTAGCGCCGAACCGCTCGCATTCGACATCGTTGCGCGCATCGCCGAATGCGCGCCAGAGTTGCGTTCGGCGGAACGCAAGGTCGCCGCGCTGATCCTCGACGATCTGACCGGCGCGTCGCGCGCCAGCATCGGTGCGCTCGCGCAGCAGGCCGAGGTGAGCGTCGCGACCGTCACGCGCTTCGCGAAGGCGGTCGGCTGCCGCGACGTGCGCGAACTGAAGCTGCGGCTCGCGCAGGCGGCCGCGGTCGGTCAGCGTTTTCTCGCGCGCGAGGTGCCAAGCGGCGGACCCGAGCCGATCGCCACCCGCGTATTCGACGAACTGCAAACCGCGCTCGCGCGCAACCACCAACTGCTGCGCCAGGCGCCGCTCGCCGAAGCGGCGGCCGCGCTGCGCGCCGCGCGCATGATCTACGTGTTCGGCATGGGCGGCGGCTCGACCGCGCTTGCCGACGAGATGCGTTTCCGGCTCGTGCGTCTTGGCCGCCCGGTCGCGACGTATCAGGATGCGCTGTTGCAGCGTATGGTGGCGAGCACGGTTTCGCGCGACTGCACGGTCGTCGTGCTGTCCGCCACCGGCCGCGTGCCCGAGATGGTCGAGAACTGCAAGATCGCGCGCAGCTACGGCGCAACCGTAATCGCGCTGACCGCGCCCGCGTCGCCTTTGGCGAAGCTCGCCGACTGGCTGATCCCGATCGTCGCGTTCGAAACCGATTTCATCTACAAGCCGTCGTCATCCCGTTACGCGATGATGATGGCGCTCGATGTGCTCGTCACCGAGCTGGCCGTCAGTCAGGGCGACGAGAGCCGCGAATTGCTGCGCCGTATGAAGCACGCGCTCGACGCGCACCGCGGCGGCGGTGATCGACAACCGTTAGGAGATTGATCCATGCATTCGCATCCAGAAGCCGCCGATACCCTGATCGTCGGCGCGCAACTCTACGACGGCACGGGTGCACCGCCCGTCGAGCGCGACGTGGCAATCCGCGACGGGCGCATCGCCGCGATCGGCAATCTGTCGAACTGGCTTGCCGAAGAGGTGATCGAGGCCGAGGGTCGCGCGCTCGCGCCGGGCTTCATCGACGTGCATACGCACGACGACACGCACGTGATCCGCTCGCCGCAGATGCTGCCGAAGATCACCCAGGGCGTGACGACGGTGATCGTCGGCAATTGCGGGATCAGCGCGTCGCCGGTGTCGCTGAAGGGCGATCCACCCGATCCGATGAACCTGCTCGGCGAGCGCGACGCATTCCAGTACCCGACCTTCGCCGACTACGTGAACGCAGTGAATGTCGCGCGGCCGGCGGTGAACGTCGGCGCGCTGATCGGCCACACGGCGTTGCGCAACAACCAGATGGACCGGCTCGATCGCGCGGCGACTCCGCAGGAAATCGACGGCATGCGTGCGCAGCTCGAGGAAGCGCTCGCGCACGGCGCATTGGGTCTCAGCTCGGGGCTCGCGTATGGTTCGGCGTTCGCCGCGCCGACCGAGGAAGTGATGGCGCTCGCCGAGCCGCTCGCCGCCGCGGGCGCGCTGTACACGACGCACATGCGCACCGAGTTCGACGCGATTCTCGATGCGATGGACGAGGCGTACCGCATCGGCCGTCATGCGCGTGTGCCGGTGGTGATCTCGCATCTGAAGTGCGCGGGGCCGTCGAATTGGGGGCGCAGCGTCGAGGTGCTGAAGTCGCTCGAAGGTGCGCGCGGCTCGCAGCCGGTCGGTTGCGACTGCTATCCGTACAACCGCAGTTCGTCCACGCTCGATCTGAAGCAGGTGACAGGCGACATCGACATTACGATTACCTGGTCGGAACCGCATCCGGAGATGGCGGGCAAGCTCATCAAGGAGATCGCGGCCGAGTGGGGCGTCTCGCAGCAGGAAGCGGGCAAGCGTCTGCAACCGGCGGGCGCGGTCTATCACAACATGTCCGAAGACGACGTGCGGCGCATCCTGTCGCATCCGGCGACGATGGTCGGCTCGGACGGCCTGCCGAACGATCCGCTGCCCCACCCGCGTCTTTGGGGCGCTTTTCCGCGCGTGCTCGGCCACTACGTGCGCGATGCCGCGCTGCTGCCGCTCGAAGAGGCGGTGCGCAAAATGACGAGCCTGTCCGCGCGCCGGTTCGGTCTCGCGCAGCGCGGCGAGGTGCATATCGGCTATCACGCCGATCTCGTGCTGTTCGATCCGGCGAAGGTGCACGATGCGGCAACGTTCGACAAACCGCAGCAGCCGGCAGCCGGCATCGACGCGGTATGGGTCAACGGCGTGCTGTCGTATCGCGATGGCGCGGTGACGGGCGAGCGCGCCGGCCGGTTGCTCACGCGCGGCGCGCCGTCGAAGGGCGATGCGCAAGGCGCGTTCTGATTTTTATCGATTGATGGCGGCATGCGCGGCGAGGGCGCCGCGCGTGCCCGACTTTTTGAGGAGTGTGACGATGAAGCGATATGGCGTGGAAGGCGGAAAGGGAACGGGCGGTCAGGTGATGCCGTTTGCGCGTGCGGTCGAGGCGGACGGCTGGCTGTTCGTGTCGGGCCAGACGCCGATGGAAAACGGCGAAGTGATCAACGGCGGCATCGTCGAGCAATCGCACAAGGCGATCCAGAATGTGTTCGCGATCCTGAAGGAAGCGGGCTATGGCGCCGAGCACGTCGTTCGTTGCGGCGTGTGGCTCGACGATCCGCGCGACTTCGCCTCGTTCAACAAGGTATTTCGCGAGTACTTTGGCGAGAATCCGCCGGCGCGCGCGTGTGTGGTGTCGTCGATGGTGATCGACTGCAAAGTTGAGGTGGATTGCGTCGCTTACAAGAAGCCGGCGGCCTGACCGCCTTGACGGCTTGCATATGACGAGGGCGCCGCAGCCAGTGATGGTCTGCGGCGCCCTCGTCGCGTTTACCGCTGTGCGTTTCGCGTGCGTTACTGCCGCGCAAGTCGCATGTTGTCCGGCATCGGCAGGTTGTAGTTGGTGCGGAACGGATTGATGTCGAGCCCGCCGCGGCGCGTATAACGCGCGTACACCGCGAGCTTCAGCGGCTTGCACATCTTCATGATGTCGACGAAGATCCGCTCGACGCATTGCTCGTGAAAGCCGGTGTGATTGCGGTACGAGATGATGTAGCGCAACAGTCCAGCATGATCGATCTGCGGGCCGGCGTAGTGGATCTGCACGCTGCCCCAGTCCGGTTGACCGGTCACTGGGCAGTTCGACTTCAGCAGGTTCGAGAACAGTGTTTCCTCGACCGGCGCTTCGTCGTGCGCCGCGCTCAGTAGCGACGCGTCCGGCTGATAGATGCTCGCCTCGAGATCGAGCCGGTCCAGAGACAGGCCGTCGAACTCTTCCATCTTCAGCTTGCCGAATTCGTGCGGTGTGCTCAGATGCACCGAGACCGTCGCGCCGCACGATGCTGACACGTCGCGCCTGATCGTGTCCCGCACGCTTTCGGGGGAGTCGAAAGCGGTCTGCGCGAACGAGCCGAGATAGAGCTTGAACGATTTCGATTCGACGATGTTCGGGGAGTCGGCCGGCACGAAGAACGTCGCGACCGCGATCTGCGGCTTGCCGCGCGCGTTGAGCCACGACAGCTCGTAGGCGTTCCAGATGTCGGTGCCGAAAAACGGCAGTCGCGCCGTGATGCCGATCGCTTCGCGCGCATTGCTGCGCGCAATCGGAAACAGCAGCCTCGGATCGTATTGTTCGGAGTAAGTCGAGGACTTACCGAGCGGGGATTGTTCGGGTGTCATGATGCGTTCACGATGCCACTCAGCACGTGCCCGGTCGCCGTTACGACACGGGCCGATTCGCAGTGGCCAATCTGGTCGTCGAAGAAAAAGTCGGGCTCGAACTCGCGCAAGAATGCGCTCTTGTCGAGGCCGCCGAGGAACATCGCTTCGTCGATTTCGATGTTCCATGCCATCAGGGTGCGGATCGCGCGCTCGTGCGCGGGCGCCGAGCGTGCGGTGACCAAAGCGGTACGAATGCGCATCGGGGCGGCCGCGTCCGCGAGTTTTTGCAGCCGATGCAGTGCTTCGAGCAGCGGCTTGAGCGGACCGTCCGCGAGCGGCAGATGCTTGTTGTCGATCTCGTGACCGACGAACGCGCGCAGGCCGTCCTTCTGGAAGATGCGCTCGGCTTCATCGGAAAACAGGACCGCGTCGCCGTCGAACGCAATGCGGATTTCGTCCGGGTATTTACTCGCCATTTTCGTCGATTCCGGCAACACGCGTGCGGCCGGGAAACCGGCGGCGAGCGCATCGCGCACGTCCTGCTGATTCGCCGACAGAAACAGCGACGCGTTCAACGGTTTCAGATAACCGAACGGCGCGCGGCCGCGCGTGAACACACCGCGCTCGATCGCGAGCCCGTGTTCGCGGCACGAATGAAACGCGCGCAGGCCGCTGATCGGATCGCTGCGCGACAGGATCACCACTTCGACGCGATGACCGCCGGCGTTCAGCGCGAGCAGCTTGCGGATCAGCGCAAACGCGACGCCCGGTTTCGCGGGCACGTTCAGACGCTCGCGCTGCAACGCTTCGTAGGCCTTCAGGTCGCCCGCCTCGTACACGCGGTTCTCTTCCTCGAAGTCGAACAGCGCGCGCGACGAGATTGCGACCACCAGTTTGTCGGCAAGCGAAAGCGCCATCGTTTCGTTCTATCCGGAGAGATCAGGCGAGGAAGAGGCGGTAGACCGGATTTCTCGTCTCTTCCCAGCACGGATAGCCGAGCGTTTCGATGAAGCGCTCGAACGCCTGGTGATCGCTTTCCGGCACCTGGATGCCAACCAGAATCGAGCTGTAGTCCGCGCCCTGGTTGCGATAGTGGAACAGGCTGATGTTCCAGTTCGGCGCCATCGACGACAGGAATTTCATCAACGCACCCGGGCGCTCCGGAAACTCGAAGCGGAAAAGTCGCTCATCGCGCGCGAGCGGCGAGCGGCCGCCGACCATGTAGCGGATGTGCTGCTTCGACAGTTCGTCGAAGGTCAGATCGACGGTGGCGAAGCCGTGCGCTTCGAAGGCGCCCGCGATCTGCGCCGATTCGCTGCGATTGCGGGTCTGCACGCCGACGAAGATATGCGCCGAGTTCGCGTCGGCGATCCGGTAGTTGAATTCGGTGACGCTGCGCGTGCCGACCAGTTCGCAGAAGCGCCTGAAGCTGCCGCGCTCCTCGGGAATCGTCACCGCGAATACCGCCTCGCGCGCTTCGCCCACCTCCGCGCGCTCGGCGACGAAGCGCATGCGGTCGAAGTTCATGTTCGCGCCCGAGGTGATCGCGATCAGCGTCTGGTTCTCGATGCCTTCGCGCTCGGCATACTGCTTGGCGCCCGCCACCGCCAGCGAGCCCGCCGGTTCGAGCACGCTGCGCGTGTCCTGGAATACGTCCTTGATGGCGGCGCACAGGGCGTCCGTATTCACGAGCAGCACTTCGTCGAGATATTCGCTGCACAGGCGGAACGTTTCTTCGCCCACGAGTTTCACCGCGGTGCCGTCGGAGAACAGGCCCACTTCGTTCAGCGTCACGCGCTCGCCCGCCTTCAGCGAGGCAGCCATCGCGCACGAGTCATCGGTCTGCACGCCGATCACCTTGATCTCCGGGCGCACCGATTTCACGTACGCAGCGACACCCGCCGCGAGACCGCCGCCGCCGATCGGCACGAAGATCGCGTGAATCGGGCCCTGGTGCTGGCTGAGGATTTCCATCGCCACCGTGCCCTGGCCGGCGATCACATAGGGGTCATCGAACGGATGCACGAAGGTCAGCCCGCGTTCTTCCTGCAGCTTGAGCGCGTGGCCATAGGCGTCGCTGTACGACTCGCCGAACTGCACGACCTCGACCGTTGGCCCGCCGTGCGTGCGGATCGCGTCGACCTTGAGCTGCGGCGTCGTCACCGGCACGACGATGATCGCCTTCACGCCCATGCGTGCGGCGGACAACGCCACGCCCTGCGCATGATTGCCCGCCGAGGCGGTGATCACGCCGCGTCCGAGCGCCTCGGCCGGAATATGCGCCATCTTGTTGTACGCGCCGCGCAGCTTGAACGAGAACACCGGCTGGTTGTCCTCGCGCTTCAGGTAGACCGGATTGCGCAGCCGCGCCGACAGGTTCGGCGCGCGTTCGAGTTCGGTCTCGCGCGCCACGTCGTAGACGCGCGCGGTCAGGGTCTTTTTCAGGTAATCGTGGGAAGCCATGCGGGTTGCGCGGTGCGCTGTATAAGACGGGAAAGGGTCAATGATAGCGCCAACGGTGCCCGCTCTGGCCGCTCTCCGCGTTTCGCGGAAAGGCGCCATGCTTTTGGCCGACGGCTTTGAATTGCGTGATCGAGTTTCGCCCGACCGCCCGGTCGGTCGATCGGCGGGGCGCGAAACGCCCCCGGATTCGTCTCCAAAACCTGCCAGCTCCCGCCGCTGCCGTGATTCCCGCCGTCAACGCGGGGCGGAATGATGCGGTAGAATTTCGTTTTGGAATAAGGATCGGAAGATGCACTGGCAGCCTCGGATCGCCCATTTGATGCCCGTCCCGCGCGAATCCTGCCCCGCGGCGGAGCGGCATGTCCGCCACGCACGATCGTGTAGCTGTCTCTGAGTGCCGCGAAGCGACCGCCGTGAGTTGGCCGCCGGTCGTGCTCGCTCCCCTGGAAGCCCTAGAAGATTTCAAGCATTGCGCCCCACGCGCATTGTCGGCCGACGCCTCGTGACGAGCGCGTCGGGCCGACCTACCGAGTCGTCCAAACATGAACGCACCTCAAGTTTTCGATCCGCACGGCGCCGCCGCCGCGGTGGCCGCCGATCCCGAAGCGCGTCTGCGCGAAATTCCCTATAACTACACGTCGTTCTCGGACCGCGAAATCGTCATCCGCCTGCTCGGCAATGCCGCCTGGGACGCGCTCGCCGAACTGCGCGCCGAACGCCGCACCGGCCGCTCGGCGCGCATGCTGTATGAAGTGCTCGGCGATATCTGGGTCGTGCGCCGCAATCCGTATCTGCAGGATGACCTGCTCGACAACCCGAAGCGCCGCGCGCTCCTGATCGAGGCGCTCAATCACCGTCTCGCCGAAATCGAGAAGCGCCGCCGCGCCGATCTGCGCGAACACGGCGACGAAGCCGGCGTCGATCGCGCGGCGCGCGTCGAAAAGCTCGTGCAGGCCGCGCGCCGCGCGATCGACGAATTCGCCAGCGAATTCCAGCAGACCTACGACCTGCGCCGCCGAGCCACGCGCGTGCTCGGCAAGGTCACGCAGAAAGACAACATCAAGTTCGACGGCCTGTCGCGCGTCGCGCACGTGACCGACGCGACCGACTGGCGCGTAGAGTACCCGTTCGTCGTGCTGACTCCGGACTCGGAAGCCGAGATCGCCGGCATGGTCAAGGCCTGCTTCGAACTTGGCCTGACGGTGATTCCGCGCGGGGGCGGCACCGGCTACACGGGCGGCGCGGTGCCGCTCACGCCGTTCTCGGCCGTCATCAACACCGAAAAGCTCGAGCAGCTCGGCCCGGTCGAAATGACCGAGCTGCCCGGCGTCGATCGCAAGGTCGCGACGATTTTCTCGGGCGCGGGCGTCGTCACGCGCCGCGTGACCGAGGCGGCCGAGCAGGCCGGCTTCGTGTTCGCGGTCGATCCGACTTCGCTCGACGCGTCCTGCGTCGGCGGCAACGTCGCGATGAACGCAGGCGGCAAGAAGGCGGTGCTGTGGGGCACGGCGCTCGACAACCTCGCGTGGTGGCGCATGGTCGACCCGGAAGGGAACTGGCTCGAAGTCACGCGTCTCGAGCACAACATGGGCAAGATCCACGACATCGAAGTCGCGCGGTTCGAGCTGAAGTGGTTCGACGGCAACTACGCGCCGGGTGAGAAGCTATTGCGCACCGAAGCGCTGGACATCAAAGGCCGCGTGTTCCGCAAGGAAGGTCTCGGCAAGGACGTCACCGACAAATTCCTCGCCGGCCTGCCGGGCGTGCAGAAGGAAGGCTGCGACGGGCTCATCACGTCCGCGCGCTGGGTGCTGCACAAGATGCCCGCGCATACGCGCACCGTCTGTCTCGAGTTCTTCGGCCAGGCGCGCGAGGCGATTCCGAGCATCGTCGAAATCAAGGACTATCTGTTCGAGACCTCGCGCCAGGGCGGCGCGATTCTGGCCGGTCTCGAGCATCTGGACGAGCGTTATCTGCGCGCGGTCGGCTATGCGACCAAGAGCAAGCGCAATGCGTTTCCAAAGATGGTGCTGATCGGCGACATCGTCGGCAACGATGCCGACGCGGTCGCGCAGGCCACTTCGGAAGTCGTGCGCATGGCCAACGGCAAGAGCGGCGAAGGCTTCGTCGCGGTCAGCGCCGAAGCCCGCAAGCGCTTCTGGCTCGACCGCAGCCGCACCGCCGCAATCGCGAAGCACACCAACGCGTTCAAGATCAACGAAGACGTCGTGATTCCGCTCGACCGCATGGGCGAGTACACGGACGGCATCGAGCGCATCAACATCGAGCTGTCGCTGAAGAACAAGCTGCAACTGGTCGACGCGCTCGAAGCGTTCTTCAAGGGCGGCAAGCTGCCGCTCGGCAAGAGCGACGACGCGAACGAGATCCCGAGCGCCGAACTGCTCGAAGACCGCGTGCAGCAGGCGCTCGATCTGCTCGCGCGCGTGCGCACGCGCTGGGAGTTCGTGCGCGACAAGCTCGACCTGTCGCTGCGCGAGGCGCAGCACTATCTGGTCGGCCTCGGCTACGAATCGTTCGCCGAGAAGTTCGCCGATCGCGTCGACGCGCAACCGGACGCGACCGTGTTCCACCTTGCGCAGGACCGCACGATCCGCGTGTCGTGGAAGCAGGAAATCCGCGCCGAATTGCGGCAGATTTTCAACGGCGGCGAGTTCAAGCCGATCCTCGACGAAGCCCAGGCGATCCACAAGCAGGTGCTGCGCGGCCGCGTGTTCGTCGCGCTGCACATGCATGCGGGCGACGGCAACGTCCACACGAACCTGCCGGTCAACTCCGACAACTACGAGATGCTGCAGGACGCGCACGTCGCAGTCGCGCGCATCATGAAGCTCGCACGTTCGCTCGACGGCGTGATTTCCGGCGAGCACGGCATCGGCATCACGAAGCTCGAATTCTTGACCGACGACGAGATCGGCGAATTCCGCAAGTACAAGCAGCGCGTCGATCCGCACGGCCGCTTCAACGCGGGCAAGCTGCTCGAAGGCGCGGACCTGCGCAACGCGTACACGCCGAGCTTCGGCCTGATGGGCTACGAATCGCTGATCATGCAGCAGTCCGATATCGGCGCGATTTCCGAATCGATCAAGGACTGCCTGCGCTGCGGCAAGTGCAAGCCGGTCTGCGCGACGCACGTGCCGCGCGCGAACCTGCTGTACAGCCCGCGCAACAAGATTCTCGCCACGTCCCTGCTGGTCGAGGCGTTCCTGTACGAAGAGCAGACGCGCCGCGGCGTGTCGATCAAGCACTGGGACGAATTCAACGACGTGGCCGATCACTGCACCGTCTGCCACAAGTGTGTGACGCCGTGTCCGGTGAAGATCGACTTCGGCGACGTGACGATGAACATGCGCAACCTGCTGCGCAAAATGGGCAAGAAGAAGTTCAACGCGGGCAACGCGGCGGGCATGTTCTTCCTGAACGCGACCAATCCGCAGACCATCAACCTCGCGCGCACCGCGATGATGGGCGTCGGCTACAAGGCGCAACGTCTCGGCAACGAGGTGTTGAAGAAGTTCGCGAAAAAGCAGACCGCGCATCCGCCCGCCACGGTCGGCAAGCCGGTGGTCACGCAGCAGGTGATCCACTTCATGAACAAGAAGATGCCGGGCAACCTGCCGAAGAAGACCGCGCGCGCGTTGCTCGATATCGAGGACAACAAGATCGTCCCGATCATCCGCAATCCGAAGACGACCACCGCCGACACCGAAGCGGTGTTCTACTTCCCGGGCTGCGGCTCCGAGCGGCTGTTTTCGCAGGTCGGTCTCGCGACCCAGGCGATGCTGTGGGAAGCGGGCGTGCAGACCGTGCTGCCGCCGGGCTACCTGTGCTGCGGCTATCCGCAGCGGGGTTCGGGCCAGTACGACAAGGCCGAGCAGATCGTCACCGACAACCGCGTGCTGTTCCATCGCGTCGCCAACACGCTGAACTATCTCGACATCAAGACGGTGGTGGTGTCCTGCGGCACGTGCTACGACCAGCTCGCCGGTTACGAATTCGAGAAGATCTTCCCGGGCTGCCGGATCGTCGACATTCACGAGTATCTGCTCGAGAAGGGCATCAAGCTCGACGGCGTGAACGGCGTGCGCTACATGTATCACGACCCGTGCCATTCGCCGATCAAGACGATGGATCCGGTCAAGCTCGTCAATCAGCTGATGGGCTCGGAGAAGGACGGCTACAAGATAGAGAAGAACGATCGTTGCTGCGGCGAATCGGGCACGCTCGCGGTCACGCGTCCCGACATCTCCACGCAGGTGCGCTTCCGCAAGGAAGAGGAGATCCGCAAGGGCGCGGCGAAGCTGCGCGGCATTCCGGTCCTCGCCGAAGCGGGCGCGAATGCGATCAACGCAGCCAATGCATCGGCCGGCGCCGCCGGCGCGCCGAACGGCTCGGTGCTGAAGGCTGGCGACGGTCCGCAACCGAACGGCGCAACCGACGTGAAGATCCTTACGAGCTGCCCGTCCTGCCTGCAGGGGTTGTCGCGCTACAACGAAGACGCGGGTACCGAGGCGGACTACATCGTGGTCGAAATGGCGCGCCACGTTCTGGGCGAGAACTGGATGGCGGACTACGTTCAACGGGCGAACAATGGCGGTATCGAGCGCGTGCTGGTTTAATGGCACGACCAACGTTTTTTGCCGAGGACGACGATGGACTGCGTTTTTTGCCGTGAAGATGGCGGCGATGTGCTGTGGCAGGACGACTCGCTGCGGGTCGTCCTCGCCGACGAACACGATTACCCGGGCTTTTGCCGCGTGATCTGGAATGCGCACGTCGCGGAGTTTTCGGACCTGTCGGCCGCCGAACGGGATCACGTGATGAAGGCCGTGTACGCGGTCGAGCGCGCGCAGCGGCGCGTGATGCAGCCCGCCAAGGTGAATCTCGCGAGCCTCGGCAACCAGGTGCCGCACGTGCACTGGCACGTAATTCCGCGTTTCTCGAACGACGCGCATTTCCCCCTGCCAATCTGGGCGCCGCGCCAGCGCACGGTGTCTGAAGCGATGCTGTCGTCGCGTCGGGCGCACGCCACGCTGCTGCGCGAAGCGGTGCGGCAGGAAATCGAACAGGCGCTGGGCTGAGCGTCGCTGAATCGGTCGCCCGCGTCGCCGGACTCGCGCCGGCGCACGCGGCGTCTGACCGTCGTTACCACCCGCCGTTATCTGATGAGGCCAACATGAGCGGATTGACTCCCGAGACTCCAGTGCCGACCGGCGTGGTCGTGCATTCGAAGTCGCGCGTGCTCGAACTGCAGTACGCGAACGGCGAAGCGTATCGCCTGCCGTTCGAGCTGCTGCGCGTATATTCGCCGTCGGCGGAAGTGCAGGGCCACGGGCCCGGCCAGGAAACGCTGCAGACCGGCAAGCGCGAGGTGACGATCACGATGATCGAAGGCGTCGGCAACTACGCGCTGCAGCCGACCTTCTCCGACGGACACTCCACCGGCATCTACTCGTGGGACCTGCTGTACGACATGGCGGTGCGTCAGGATGAACTCTGGCGCGCGTACCTCGCCAAATTGGCAGCGGCCGGCCTCGACCGCGATACGCCGATGGTGCCCGCCGCCGCTGCGCATGGGCACTGTCACTGATACGATTCGCCCCCGAACGCCGCTCGAGCGGCGCAACATTCAAGAACACGCGAAAGGACGAGCGCGATGAGCAAAACCCACTTCGGCTTTCAATCGGTCGACGAACAGGACAAGGCGCGGAAAGTGGCGGGGGTGTTCCACTCGGTGGCCGCCAACTACGACCTGATGAACGACCTGATGTCGGGCGGATTGCACCGGGCGTGGAAGGTCTTCACGATCGCCCAGGCGAACGTGCGGCCGGGTTACAAGGTGCTCGACATCGCGGGCGGCACGGGCGACCTGTCGAAGGCGTTCGCGAAACAGGCGGGCGAAACGGGCGAGGTCTGGCATACCGACATCAATGAATCGATGCTGCGCGTGGGCCGCGACCGGCTGCTCGACAAGGGCATCATCACGCCGACACTGCTCTGCGACGCCGAGAAGATCCCGTTTCCGGACAACTACTTCGACGTCGTGACGGTCGCGTTCGGCCTACGCAACATGACGCACAAGGATATCGCGCTCGCCGAGATGCGGCGTGTGCTGAAGCCGGCTGGGCGCCTGCTCGTGCTGGAGTTCTCGAAGGTCTGGGATCCGCTGAAGAAGGTCTACGATGTGTATTCGTTCAAGGTGCTGCCGTGGCTCGGCGAGCGCTTTGCCAACGACGCGCAGAGCTATCAGTACCTGGCGGAATCGATCCGCATGCATCCGGATCAGGAAACCCTGAAAACAATGATGGAACAAGCTGGTCTCGACGGCGTCAAATATTACAATTTGTCAGCTGGCGTGGTAGCTTTGCATGTGGGGACCAAGTACTAGGGTTCCTAACCCATCGATTTTTAAAGGAAAGCGTGAAATGTCCGATTCGAATTTGTTATCTACTCGTAAAGTCAAGGGGTCGCTCGCGAGGAGAATCGGACTGATCGCGATGGTCGGTCTGTTGATGGCCGGCACCCTTGCCTCCCTCGACGCCGAAGCACGCCGCATGGGCGGCGGTCGCAGTATCGGCCGTCAATCGAACACGGTGCAGCAGCGCCAGGCCACGCCGCCGACCCAGCCGACGCAGAACAACCAGGCCACGCAGCAGCGCGCGCAACCGGCGCCCGCGACTACGCCCACGCCGCCCGCCGCGCCGAACCGCAATCGCTGGCTCGGACCGATCGCCGGTCTCGCGGCCGGTCTCGGCATTGCCGCGTTGCTATCGCATTTTGGGCTTGGCGAGGCATTCGCCGGCATGCTCGCCAACGTGATCGTGCTCGCGTTGATCGCGGTGGTCGTGATCTGGCTGATCCGCCGCTTCACCGGCCGCAAGCGCACGACCTCGCAGCCGGCGTATGCGGGCACGGCGCCGTCGCTGAACACGAATGCCACCGACTATATCCAGGAGCCGCGTTACACTGCGCCGCCCACCGGCGCGTACCTCGAGCCGCAAGGCAATCCACTGACCACGCCGTCCGTCGGCGCGCCGCCGCCGGTGCCCGCCGGCTTCGATTCGGAAGCATTCCTGCGCAACGCGAAGGTCTACTTCGTGCGTCTGCAGGCTGCATGGGACGTCGGCAATGTCGAGGACATCCGCGAATTCACTACGCCGGAAATGTTCGCCGAAGTGCGCGTCGATCTCGCGTCGCGCGGCACGCAGCCCAACCAGACCGACGTCGTGCAGTTGAACGCCGAGCTGCTCGGCGTCGAGGAGCGCGCGAACGAACACTTCGCGAGCGTGCGCTTCTCCGGTCTGATTCGCGAGCAGCCGGGCGCGGCGGCCGAGCCGTTCGTCGAAGTGTGGAACCTGTCGAAGTCGAACCGCGCTGGCGAAGGCTGGCTGCTTGCAGGCATCCAGCAGGTGGAGCGGCACTGACATGCCGAAGACTCGGATCGGGCTTGCCTCGAATAGCGCGGGCCACGGCAGAGCGATTCCTGACTTCGCGCATGGCTTAGGCCGTTCGGCATAGCAGGCCGCGAAGCGAACGGACGTTACAATGGGAACCCGCCCAAGCACCTCGCTCGCGCGGGTTTTTTCTTGCCACTTTCGATGACCCTCGCCGCCAAGCCCTTCGCTGCTGCCGTCAATCATCTGCTCGCCCGCGAATCGTGGGCTCGTGAGCGCCTCGCTCCGTACGCGGGCAAGACCGCTCGCCTGTCATGTCCGCCAGTTGTGCTCGCGCTGCTCGTGCAGCCCGACGGTTACCTCGGCACGCTCGACGAAGCCGATGCGCCTCGGTTCGACGTGACGATCTCGGTGCCGTCCGATGCACTGCCGGCCTTCCTGCAAGGTGGTCAGGCGGCGGTGATGAAGCACGTCAAGATCGAGGGTGATGCCGAGTTGGCGACCGTGATCGCGAAGCTCGCCGAGCATCTGCGCTGGGAGCCGGAGGAAGATCTCGCCAGGCTGATCGGCGATGGACCCGCGTGGCGCGTCACGTCGCTCGTGCGCTCGGTTGGCGAGCATGTGCAGCGCACCGGCCGTAACCTGCTCGACACCGCCGCCGAGTATCTGCTCGACGAGAATCCGCAGCTGGTGCGCCGAACCGCGCTCGCGGACTTCAACGCAGAGCTCGCTCGCGCGCGCGATTCGCTCGCGCGCATCGAGAAGCGCATCGAGCGTCTCGAACAGAAGGTCGAAGCCCGCGGCGCGCATGCGCCGGGCGGCGCCGCCACGTCGCGCGGCACGCGCTAGTCAACGGGTTCAGTCATGCGTTTTCTGCGTTTTCTCAAGATATTTTTTACGGTCATCCGCTTCGGCCTCGATGAGATGATGCTGAGCCGCATCAACGACCGGCGCGTGCGTCTGCTGCTGCGTATCACGACGCTCGGCCGCAACTTCGATGCGCCGCCGGGCGTGCGGTTGCGGCTCGCGCTCGAAAGCCTCGGGCCGATCTTCGTGAAGTTCGGCCAGGTGCTGTCCACGCGTCGCGATCTGCTGCCGGTCGATATCGCCAATGAAGTCGCGAAGCTGCAGGACCAGGTGCCGCCGTTCGATTCGGCGGTCGCGATTGCGCTCGTCGAGAAGTCGCTCGGCGCACCGGTCGACGTGCTGTTCGACGAGTTCGAGCGGGTGCCGGTCGCGAGCGCATCGATCGCGCAGGTGCACTTTGCGAAGGTGAAGGCCGGGCAGCACGCGGGCAAGGCGGTCGCGGTCAAGGTGCTGCGCCCGAACATGTTGCCGGTGATCGATTCCGACCTCGCGCTGTTGCGTGACATCGCCGTGTGGGCGGAACGTCTGTGGGCCGACGGCAAGCGTCTGAAGCCGCGCGAGGTGGTCGCCGAATTCGACAAGTACCTGCACGACGAACTCGACCTGATGCGCGAAGCCGCTAACGGCAGCCAGCTGCGGCGCAACTTCCACGGGCTCGACCTGCTGCTCGTGCCCGAGATGTACTGGGAGTTCTGCACGCCCACGGTGCTGGTGATGGAGCGCATGGTCGGTGTGCCGATCAGCCAGGTCGATACATTGCGCATGGCGGGCGTCGACATTCCGAAGCTCGCGCGCGAGGGTGTCGAGATTTTTTTCACACAGGTGTTCCGCGACGGCTTTTTCCACGCCGACATGCATCCCGGCAATATCCAGGTGAGTCTCGATCCCGCGCACTTTGGCCGTTATATCGCGCTTGACTTCGGCATCATCGGCGCGCTGTCGGACTTCGACAAAAACTACCTCGCGCAGAACTTCCTCGCGTTCTTCAAGCGCGACTACCATCGCGTCGCGACACTGCATCTGGAGTCGGGCTGGGTGCCGCCGAGCACGCGAGTCGAGGAGCTCGAAAGCGCGATCCGCGCGGTCTGTGAACCGTACTTCGATCGGGCGCTGAAGGACATTTCTCTCGGCCAGGTGCTGATGCGCCTGTTTTCGACGTCGCGCCGCTTCAACGTCGAGATCCAACCGCAGCTCGTATTGCTGCAAAAGACGATGCTGAACGTGGAGGGTCTCGGCCGTTCGCTCGATCCCGAACTGGACCTGTGGAAGACCGCGAAGCCTTACCTCGAGCGCTGGATGAACGAGCAGATCGGCTTGCGCGGCTGGTACGAGCGTCTGAAGATCGAGGCGCCGCAGTGGAGCAAAACGCTGCCGCAGTTGCCGCGCCTCGTCCATAACATGCTGGCCGAGCGTCACCATCCTGTCGGCGGCGCGAACGATGACGTGATCCGCCAGATCCTGCTCGAGCAGAAGCGCACCAACCGTCTGCTGCAAGGTCTGCTGCTGTTCGGCGTGGCGGTGGGCGTCGGCGCGATGCTCGCGCGGGCGTTTCTGGCGCTAGCTTACGGTGGATAGCATCCGATGAGCGATCCGACCCAACCCTCCGTACCTGATTTCGCGACCCGCGATCCCAACTCGCCCGAGTTCTGGGACGAACGCTTCGAGCGCCGCTTCACGCCATGGGATCAGGCGGGCGTGCCGTCCGCGTTTCGCGCATTCGCTGCACGGCACCGGGATGCCGCCGTGCTGATTCCGGGCTGCGGCAGCGCACACGAAGCGGTCTGGCTTGCGCGTCAGGGTACCCCGGTGCGCGCGATCGACTTCTCGCCGGCAGCCGTTGCGGCGGCGCGTGAGCAGCTCGGCGCGCAGCACGCGTCGCTCGTCGAGCAGGCGGATTTTTTCACTTATGCGCCGCCGTTCGCTCCGGCGTGGATCTATGAGCGCGCGTTCTTCTGCGCGCTGCCGCCGGCGCGCCGCACGGACTACGCACAGCGCATGGCCGAGCTCCTGCCGGCCGGCGCGTTGCTCGCGGGCTTCTTTTTTATGGGAGCGACGCCGAAGGGACCGCCGTTCGGCATCGAGCGCGGCGAGCTCGACGCGCTGCTCACGCCGCACTTCGAGCTGATCGAAGACGAAGCCGTGGACGACTCGATCGCCGTGTTCGCCGGGCGCGAGCGCTGGCTCACCTGGCGGCGGCGCGGGTAACGGCGCGCGCCGCTCTTGAGGGGGGCGCGGGTTGCCCCCATCTGGCGTGGTGGCGGGCGCAACATGCGCTCGCTTCCCCGAAATCCGGGGAACGGACATCGTTTGCGGCTATAATTCAAGGCTTTGCAAGCGTTTACAAGATTTCAGTAGCGATTTGGAGTAGGAAAGATCATGCCGATCTACGCTTATCGATGCGGGTCTTGCGGTTTCGGGAAGGACGTGCTCCAGAAGATGAGCGACCCCCAGTTGACGCAGTGTCCCGAGTGCGGAAAAGACACCTTTAGCAAACAACTCACCGCCGCCGGCTTCCAGTTGAAAGGTTCAGGCTGGTACGTGACCGATTTCCGCGGCGGCAACGGCGGCGCGAGCGCGCCGGCCTCGCCGGAAGCGAAGTCAGAGCCGGCCGCGGCAACCGCCCCGGCCGCAACTGCCGCCCCGGCCGCGCCCGCTGCGCCCGCCGCCGCGAGCCCGAGCGGTCCCGGCAGCGCCTAGTGGGACTGCCGCCCCGCGCGGGCGGCATATCTACCGCGCATGGGCTTTAGCCCGCGCAGCTTTCTGGCGGTACACATGACGACGAAGAAATTCACGCTCAAATCGGTGTTTCTGACCGGCCTGCTGGTGCTGGTGCCTCTGGCCATCACCCTGTGGGTGCTCGGCCTCATCATCGGCGAGATGGACCAGACACTCTTGCTGCTGCCTTCCTCGTGGCAGCCGGAACGCGCGATCGGCTATCGCCTGCCCGGCCTCGGCGCGGTGCTCACGCTCGCGTTCATCTTCGTCGTCGGTCTGTTGACGCAGAACTTCATTGGGCAGAAGCTCGTGCAGTGGTGGGAACTGCTGGTCGCGCACATTCCGGTGGTCGGCCCGCTCTACACCAGCGTCAAACAGGTGTCCGACACGCTGCTCTCGAGCAGCGGCAATGCATTCCGCAAGGCGCTGCTGATCGAGTATCCGCGCCGTGGTTCCTATACGATCGCGTTCCTCACCGGCATTCCGGGCGGCGACGTGGTCAACCATCTGAAAGAAGACTACGTCAGCGTCTACGTGCCGACCACGCCTAACCCGACGTCCGGCTTCTTCCTGATGGTGCCGAAAAGCGAAGTGATCGAGCTCGACATGTCGGTCGACGCTGCGCTCAAGTACATTGTCTCGATGGGCGTGGTGGCGCCGTCCGCGCCGCCGCCGGCGCCGGTGCGCCGCACTACCGTCGAGCCTCCGCTGTAATGCCGGCGCGCTACGCTTCACGCAGGATCGTCTGCGGCGCGCCGTTCAACCAATGCAAAACGAAAGACAAACATCATGTCGATGAGATCTGAATACTGCGGTCTGGTGACCGAAGAACTGCTGGGCCAATCCGTCTCGCTGTGCGGCTGGGTAAGCCGCCGCCGCGACCATGGCGGCGTCATCTTCATCGACCTGCGCGATCGCGAAGGGCTCGTTCAGGTCGTCTGCGATCCGGATCGCGCGGACATGTTCAAGGTTGCCGAAGGGGTGCGCAACGAGTTCTGCGTGCAGGTCAAGGGCATCGTGCGCGGCCGTCCGGAAGGCACGACCAACGCCTCGCTGAAGAGCGGCAAGATCGAAGTGTTGTGCCACGAGCTGATCGTGCTGAACGCGTCGGTCACGCCGCCGTTCCAGCTCGACGACGACAACCTGTCGGAAACCACGCGCCTCACGCATCGCGTGCTCGACCTGCGCCGTCCGCAGATGCAGCACAACCTGCGTCTGCGCTACCGCGTCGCGATCGAAGTGCGCAAGTACCTCGACGAGCAGGGCTTCATCGACATCGAAACGCCGATGCTCACGAAGAGCACGCCGGAAGGCGCGCGCGACTACCTCGTGCCGTCGCGCACGAACCCGGGCCAGTTCTTCGCGCTCCCGCAGTCGCCGCAGCTGTTCAAGCAGTTGTTGATGGTCGCGAACTTCGACCGTTACTACCAGATCACCAAGTGCTTCCGCGACGAGGACCTGCGCGCCGACCGTCAGCCGGAATTCACGCAGATCGACTGCGAAACGTCGTTCCTCTCGGAACAGGAAATCCGCGATCTGTTCGAGGCCATGATCCGTCACGTGTTCAAGACGACCATCGGCGTTCAGCTCGACGAGAAATTCCCGGTCATGGAATACGCCGAAGCGATGCGCCGCTTCGGTTCGGACAAGCCGGACCTGCGCGTGAAGCTCGAATTCACCGAGCTCACCGACGCAATGCGCGACGTCGACTTCAAGGTGTTCAGCACGCCGGCCAACACCAAGGACGGCCGTGTCGCGGCGCTGCGCGTGCCGAAGGGCGGCGAGCTGTCGCGTGGCGACATCGACAGCTACACGGAATTCGTGCGCATCTATGGCGCGAAGGGTCTCGCGTGGATCAAGGTCAACGAAGCGGCGAAGGGCCGTGACGGTCTGCAAAGCCCGATCGTCAAGAACCTGCACGACGAAGCGCTGAAGGCGATCATCGAGCGCACCGGCGCGCAAGACGGCGACATCATCTTCTTCGCGGCGGATCGCGCGAAGGTCGTCAACGACAGCCTCGGCGCGTTGCGTCTGAAGATCGGTCATTCGGAATTCGGCAAGGCCAACGGTCTGGTCGAGTCGGGCTGGAAGCCGCTGTGGGTCGTCGACTTCCCGATGTTCGAATACGACGAGGAAGACAACCGTTACGTCGCCGCGCATCACCCGTTCACGAGCCCGAAGGACGAGCACCTCGAGTACCTCGAAACGGACCCGGCGCGCTGCCTCGCGAAGGCCTACGACATGGTGCTGAACGGCTGGGAGATCGGCGGCGGCTCGGTGCGTATCTATCGTGAGGAAGTGCAAAGCAAGGTGTTCCGCGCGCTGAAGATCAACGCGGAAGAAGCGCAGGCCAAGTTCGGCTTCCTGCTCGATGCGCTGCAATACGGCGCGCCGCCGCACGGCGGTATCGCGTTCGGTCTGGACCGCATCGTCACGATGATGGCCGGCGCCGACTCGATCCGCGACGTGATCGCGTTCCCGAAGACGCAACGCGCGCAGGATCTGCTCACGCAGGCGCCGAGCGAAGTCGACGAGCGGCAGCTGCGCGAGCTGCACATCCGTCTGCGTACGCCGGAACCGAAGGTGTAACGCCACGGCCGCTTCGCGCGGCCGGCAAGCCGTCTTGCAGGCGCCGGCCATCGAGCCGGCGGCCGCGAAAAAGCTGCACGAGCTCAACGAAAAGGCGCTGAGGTGATCTCCACCTCAGCGCCTTTTTCTTTTTTTGCGTTACAGTGAAGCCACCGCTTTCCAGACCCTTTCGACCGTCATCCGACATGTACCGCGCGTATCGTCGCGCCCAGTTTTGAGCCATGCCGAAACCGCCGAAAATTCCGCAGTCCGTTCTCGTCATCATTCATACACCCGCGCTCGACGTGCTGCTCATCGAGCGAGCCGATCATGCGGGGTTCTGGCAATCGGTAACGGGTTCGAAGGACCGGCTCGACGAACCGCTCGCCGACACGGCGGTGCGCGAAGTCGCCGAGGAAACCGGCATCGCGATCGGCAGCGCGCAGGTGCCGCGCAGCGCATTGTTCGACTGGCAATACTCGATCGACTACGAGATCTACCCGGAATTTCGTTACCGCTACGAAGCAGGCGTGCTCTACAACACCGAGCACTGGTTCAGTCTGCAGGTCTCCGGGTGCATCGACGTGAAGCTCGCGCCGCGCGAACACACCGCCTATGTATGGCTCCCCTATGAAGAGGCGGCATCGCGCTGCTTTTCGGCGTCGAATGCCGATGCGATCCTGCAGTTGCCGCGCCGGCTCGCCGCGCGCCCGGTCGAGCTGCAAGCCGGTCCGCAGGCCGGGGAGCGCGGCCAGTGAGCGCAGGCGGCTCAGGCCGTTTCGCCCGACTGCGGCAAACGTTGCTCGGCCGCCGTTATTGGCAGCGCTACCGCTTCACCCGTCACAACGAGGTCGAGCTGCTGCGCTCCGGCGACGAGTTCTTCGACGCGCTGATCGGCCGTATCGACGCAGCCGAGCACGATGTCGCGCTCGAAACCTACATCTTCTGCGACGACGATGCCGGCCAGGCGGTCAGCGGGGCGTTGCTGCGCGCAGCCGCGCGCGGTGTCCGGGTCCGCGTGATCACCGACGGCGTCGGCACCGCGCGCCTGAAGATGTTCGAGCAATGGCCGGCCGGCGGCATCGAGCATCGGATCTATAACCCGCATCTGTTTGGCCGCTTCGGCTTTTCCCGCACGCACCGCAAGCTCGCCGTGATCGACGACCAGTTCGCGTTTTGCGGCGGCATCAATATCGTCGACGACTACGAGAACAATGGCGAGAAGCTGCCGTACCGCCGCTGGGACTTCGCGCTCGAGCTGCGTGGGCCGGTGGTCGCGGACGTTCGTTATGCGATCGATGTCCAGTGGCGGCGGATTCACGTCGGCCATCGGCCGCTCGAATCGATGAAACCCGACCTCTCGCCGCACGACGCCTACTCGCTCGGCAGTCTGCGGCGGCGCCGGCGGCGCCGCAACGAGGCGCTGTGGGCGGCCGGCGAGCCGTGCGTCGCGTTCGTCGCGCGCGACAACCTGATCAACCGACGCGCGATCGAAAAAGCCTATCTGGCCGCGATCGGCCAGGCGCGCCACGAAATCCTGCTTGCCAATCCTTACTTCATGCCGGGGCGCAAGCTGCGGCGCGCGCTGGTGTTCGCGGCGCGGCGCGGCGTGGTGGTGAAGCTGATCATCGGGCGCAAGGAGTTCAGGGCGCTCGATTACGCGGTGCCGTTCCTGTACAACGCGCTGCTGCGCGCGGGCGTGCAGATCGCCGAATACGAGAAGACGCTGCTGCACGGCAAGGTCGCGGTGGTCGATTCGAACTGGGGCACGGTCGGGTCCTCGAATCTCGATGCGCTCAGCCTGATGCTCAACAACGAAGCGAACGCAGTGCTCGTGAACGATCCCGCGATTGCCAGACTGCGCGACGCGATTCTCGACGCGTTCGCGGACGCTCGCCCGATCGATGAAGCGCACTACGAATCGCGACCGGCGCGCGTGCGCGCGCTGAGCTGGATCGCGTACACGAGCTACCGCGTAGCGATGAAGCTGCTGACGGTGGGCGGCTACGACTAGCACTGGGCAAAGAACCAGAACGCACGCCCCAATCGGCGAGCAGCGATTCAGGGCAAACGCCTCTAATAATCCGGTTGATCTGATTGTCGAAAGCCGCAAAATTGGAGGCCAGTTAGAAACCGGTTTCTAATAAAGTCCTTGTCGCGCGGACGGCGAGACTCAATAATAGTACGGCCGTTCGATTTTTCATTTCGGTCACATTAGAACGGTAAAAAACAGCTATGCGAAAAGGCGAACAAACCCGAGTCGCGATTCTTGATGCAGCACTCGATCTGGCAAGCCGAGACGGACTGGAAGGTCTGACCATTGGCCTGCTGGCCGAGCGCATGCAGATGAGCAAGAGCGGTGTGTTCGCGCATTTCGGGTCGCGCGAGGACCTGCAACTCGAGGTCGTGCGCGAATATCACCGCCGTTTCGAGGACGAGGTGTTCTTCCCGAGCTTGCGCGAGCCGCGCGGTCTGCCGCGTTTGCGGGCGATGATTTCGCGCTGGATCGACAAGCGCATCCAGGAAGTCACGACCGGATGCATCTACATCAGCGGGGCCGTCGAATACGACGATCGCGCGGACAGCCAGGTGCGCGAGCAACTGGTGACGAGCGTGACGATGTGGCGGGCGGCGCTCACGCGCGCGATCTCGCAGGCGATGGAAGAAGGGCATCTGCGCGCCGATACCGATCCGCAGCTGATGCTGTTCGAACTGTATAGCGTCACGCTCGGCCTGCATCACGACGCGCGCTTCCTGCATCTGCCGGATGCGGTGAGTCTCACGTGGGCCGCACTGGAAAAACTGATTAATTCGTATCAAAGCGAAAGCCGTTAGCAGCGTCGCCGGAACTTACCGAAGGCGCGCAGCGCAGAAGGTCCGTCCACGGACCCGGCCAACGGCCTGGCTTTTTGTCAAACTAGGGAGAGAGTCATGGGACAGTACGCCGCGCCGCTGCGCGACATGCAATTCGTGTTGCACGAATTGCTCAACGTAGAGGCCGAACTTCGGCACATGCCGAAGCACGCCGATCTCGACGCCGACACGATCAATGCGGTGCTCGAAGAAGCCGGCAAGTTCTGCTCCGAAGTTCTGTTCCCGCTCAACCACAGCGGCGACCAGGAAGGCTGCACGTATGTCGGCGACGGCGTCGTGACCACGCCGAAGGGCTTCAAGGAAGCCTATCAGCAGTACGTCGAAGCCGGCTGGCCGGCGCTTGGCTGCGACCCGGAATACGGCGGCCAGGGGCTGCCCGCGTTCGTCAACAACGCGCTCTACGAAATGCTTAACTCGGCGAATCAGGCGTGGACGATGTATCCGGGCCTGTCGCACGGCGCGTACGAATGCCTGCACGCGCACGGCACGCCGGAGTTGCAGCAGCGCTATCTGCCGAAGCTCGTCGCGGGCGTCTGGACCGGCACGATGTGCCTGACCGAGCCGCATTGCGGCACCGACCTCGGCATTCTGCGCACCAAGGCGGAGCCGAACGGCGACGGCTCGTACTCGATCAGCGGCACGAAGATCTTCATCTCGAGCGGCGAGCACGATCTGGCGGAGAACATCATTCACCTCGTGCTCGCGCGTCTGCCGGATGCGCCGAAGGGCACCAAGGGCATTTCGCTGTTCATCGTGCCGAAGTTCGTCCCGAACGAAGCGGGCGAGCCTGGCGAGCGCAACGGCGTGAAGTGCGGCTCGATCGAGCACAAGATGGGCATCCACGGCAACGCGACCTGCGTGATCAATCTCGACAACGCGAAGGGCTGGATGGTCGGCGAACCGAACAAAGGCTTGAACGCGATGTTCGTGATGATGAACGCCGCGCGTCTCGGCGTGGGCATGCAGAGCCTCGGCCTCACCGAGGTCGCGTATCAGAACTCGCTCACGTACGCGAAAGAGCGTCTGCAGATGCGTTCGCTGACTGGCCCGAAGGCGCCGGAGAAGGCTGCCGATCCGATCATCGTGCATCCGGACGTGCGTCGCATGCTGCTCACGCAAAAGGCCTACGCCGAAGCCGGCCGCGCGTTCTCGTACTGGTCGGCGCTGCAGATCGACAAGGAGTTGTCGCACGCGGACGAAGCCGAGCGCAAGGAAGCCGCCGACCTCGTCGCGCTGCTCACGCCGATCCTGAAGGCGTTCCTGTCGGACAACGCGTTCGAAGGCACCAATCACGCGATGCAGATCTACGGCGGCCACGGCTTCATCGCCGAATGGGGCATGGAGCAGTACGTGCGCGACGCGCGCATCAACATGATCTACGAGGGCACCAACGGCATCCAGTCGCTCGACCTGCTCGGCCGTAAAGTGCTCGGCGACATGGGCGCGAAGATGAAGAAGTTCGGCAAGCTCGTCGCCGATTTCATCGAAGCCGAAGGCATCAAGCCGGAAATGCAGGAGTTCGTGAACCCGCTCGCCGACATCGGCGAAAAGGTGCAGAAGCTGACGATGGAAATCGGCATGAAGGCCATGCAGAACCCGGACGAAGTCGGCGCCGCGGCCGTGCCGTATCTGCGCACGGTCGGCCATCTGGTGTTTTCGTACTTCTGGGCGCGCATGGCGCGCATCGCGCTGGACAAAGAGGCATCGGGCGATCCGTTCTACAAGGCGAAGCTCGCGACCGCGCGTTTCTACTTCGCCAAGCTGCTGCCCGAAACGGCGATGACGATCCGCCAGGCGCGCGCCGGTTCGAAGCCGATGATGGACGTCGAAGAAGCGTTGTTCTGACTTTCGCATGGAGAGCGAGGCGCCCGCGGCTAGCGAAACCGCGCTGCCTCGCTCAACGCCACACATCGCGCGAAGCAGGGCTGACGCTTCGCGCCATTGCACAACTCTCCGGAGAAACGACGTGAGCAATCTGATCATTCGCAAGGTAGCCGTGCTCGGCGCCGGCGTGATGGGCGCGCAGATCGCCGCGCACCTGATCAACGCCAAGGTGCCCGTGCTGCTGTTCGACCTGCCCGCTAAAGAAGGCCCGAAGAACGGGATCGCGCTGAAGGCGATCGAGAACCTGAAGAAACTGTCGCCGGCGCCGTTCGGCGTGAAGGAAGACGCGCAATACATCCAGCCCGCGAACTACGACGACGACATCGCGAAGCTCGCCGAATGCGACGTCGTGATCGAAGCGATCGCCGAACGGATGGACTGGAAGCACGACCTGTACAAGAAGGTCGCGCCGCACCTCGGCCCGAACGCGATCTTCGCGACCAACACATCGGGTCTGTCGATCACCGCGCTGTCCGAAGGCTTCGCGGACGACCTGAAGGCGCGCTTTTGCGGCGTGCACTTCTTCAATCCGCCGCGCTACATGCATCTGGTCGAACTGATTCCGACCGCGACGACGCGCCCCGAAATTCTCGACCAGCTCGAAACGTTCCTGACCAGCGTGGTCGGCAAGGGCGTCGTGCGCGCGAAAGACACGCCGAACTTCATCGCGAACCGCGTCGGTATTTTCTCGATCCTCGCGGTCATCACCGAAGCCGCGAAGTTCGGCCTGCGTTTCGACGAAGTGGACGACCTGACGGGCTCGCGTCTCGGTCGCGCGAAATCGGCGACCTTCCGCACCGCCGACGTGGTGGGCCTCGACACGATGGCGCACGTGATCAAGACGATGCAGGACACGCTGCCGGACGATCCGTTCTTCCCGGTCTACGAAACGCCGGCCGTGCTCGCCGAACTGGTGAAGAAGGGCGCGCTCGGTCAGAAGACGGGCGGCGGCTTCTACCGGAAGGAAGGCAAGGCGATCAAGGTGCTCGATCCGAACACGGGCGAGTACGTCGACGGCGGCGCGAAGGCGGACGATCTCATCGGCCGCATTCTCAAGCGCCCGGCCGCCGAGCGGCTCAAGCTGCTGCGCGAAACGCAGCACCGCCAAGCCCAGTTCCTCTGGTCGATCTTCCGTGACGTCTATCACTACATCGCCGTGCATCTGGAGTCGATCGCCGATAACGCGCGCGACGTCGATCTCGCGATCCGCTGGGGCTTCGGCTGGAACGAAGGTCCGTTCGAAGGCTGGCAGACGGCCGGCTGGAAGCAGGTCGCCGAATGGGTGCAGGAGGACATCGCGGCGGGCAAGGCGCTCGCCAACGTGCCGCTGCCGCAGTGGGTGCTCGAAGGCGCGGTCGCCGAGAAGGGCGGCGTGCACACGGCTGAAGGTTCATGGTCGCCGGCCACGCAGACTTTCGTGCCGCGCTCGTCGCTCGACGTGTACCGCAAGCAGGTGTTCCGCGCGCCGCTCGTCGGCGAAACCGGCGCCGATCCGAAGACCTATGGCAAGACGCTGTTCGAGACCGATGCGGTGCGCGCGTGGGTCGACGATCGCGCGGGCGAGGACGATGTGTTGATCGTCTCGTTCAAGAGCAAGATGAACACGATCGGACCGACGGTGCTCGACGGTCTGACGCAGGCGATCGACCTGGCCGAGAAGGACTACAAGGGCCTCGTGGTATGGCAGCCGACCTCGCTGAAGCTCGGTACGCCGGGCGGTCCGTTCTCGGCGGGCGCGAACCTCGAAGAAGCGATGCCCGCCTTCATGATGGGCGGCGCGAAGGGCATCGAGCCGTTCGTGAAGAAGTTCCAGCAGGGCATGCTGCGCGTGAAGTACGCAAACGTGCCGGTGATCTCGGCGATCTCGGGCATCGCGCTCGGCGGCGGCTGCGAGCTCGCGCTGCATAGCGCGAAGCGCGTCGCGCACATCGAGAGCTATCTGGGTCTCGTCGAAGTCGGCGTGGGTCTGGTGCCGGCGGGCGGCGGCTTGAAGGAAGCGGCGCTGCGTGCGGTCGAGGCGGCCACCCAGGTCGGCGCGACCAACGATCTGCTCAAGTTCGTGCAGAAGTCGTTCGAAAACGCGGCGATGGCCAAGGTGTCCGGCTCGGCGCTCGATGCCCGCACGATGGGTTACCTGAAGCCGTCCGACACGATCGTCTTCAACGTGTTCGAACTGCTCGACGTCGCGAAGAAGGAAGCGCGGGCGCTCGCCGCGGCGGGCTACCGTGCGCCGCTGCGCGCGACCCAGGTGCCGGTCGCGGGCCGCTCGGCGATCTCGACGATCAAGGCGTCGCTCGTCAACATGCGCGACGGCCGCTTCATCAGCGAGCATGATTTCCTGATCGCGAGCCGCATCGCCGAAGCGATCTGCGGCGGCGACGTGGAAGCGGGCAGTCTCGTCGACGAAGAATGGCTGCTGCAGCTCGAGCGGCGCGCGTTCGTCGAACTGCTCGGCACGCAGAAGACGCAGGAACGGATCATGGGCATGCTGCAGACCGGCAAACCGGTGCGTAACTGAGCGGCGACCGCACAATGTGCATGGGACCGGAGTAAGCGCTGAAGCGCCAACTAGGCAACCAGTTGCATGGGATCAGAGTAAGGCGCTAAAGCGCCAACTCTGATCGACAGAGGAGATTCAAATGGCAAAGCAATTGCAAGACGCATATATCGTCGCCGCGAGCCGTACGCCGATCGGCAAGGCGCCGCGCGGCGTGTTCAGGAACACGCGCCCGGATGAACTGCTGGTTCACGCGATCAAGTCGGCCGTCGCTCAGGTTCCCGGCCTCGATACCAGCGTGATCGAAGACGCGATCGTCGGTTGCGCGATTCCGGAAGCTGAGCAGGGCCTGAACGTCGCGCGCATCGGCGCGCTGCTCGCCGGTCTGCCGAACACGGTCGGCGGCGTCACGGTGAACCGCTTCTGCGCGTCGGGCCTGACCGCGCTCGCGATGGCCGCGGACCGCATCCGCGTCGGCGAGGCCGATGCGATGATCGCGGGCGGCTGCGAATCGATGAGCATGGTCCCGATGATGGGCAACAAGCCATCGCTGTCGCCGCATATCTTCGATCGCAACGAAGACGTCGGCATCGCGTACGGCATGGGCCTCACCGCCGAGAAGGTCGCCGAGCGCTGGAAGATCAGCCGCGAAGCACAGGACGCGTTCTCGGTCGAATCGCACCGCCGGGCCATTGCCGCGCAGCAGGCCGGCGAATTCAAGGACGAAATCGCCGCGTACACGGTGACCGACCGGGTGCCCGATCTCGCGACCGGCGAGATCAGCGTGAAGACGCGCGAGGTGTCGCTCGACGAAGGTCCGCGCGCGGACACGTCGATGGAAGGGCTCGCGAAGCTGCGCGCGGTGTTCGCGAACAAAGGCTCGGTCACGGCCGGCAACAGCTCGCAGACCTCGGACGGCGCGGGCGCGCTGATCGTCGTATCGGAAAAGATCCTCAAGCAGTTCAACCTGACGCCGCTCGCGCGCTTCGTCAGCTTCGCGGTGCGCGGCGTGCCGCCGGAAATCATGGGCATCGGCCCGAAGGAAGCGATTCCGGCCGCGCTGAAGGCCGCGGGCCTCACGCAGGACGACCTCGACTGGATCGAGCTGAACGAGGCGTTCGCCGCGCAGTCGCTCGCGGTGATTCAGGACCTCGGTCTCGATACGTCGAAGATCAACCCGCTCGGCGGCGCGATCGCTCTGGGCCATCCGCTCGGCGCGACGGGCGCGATCCGTGCGGCGACGGTGGTACACGGCTTGCGTCGCCGCAACTATAAGTACGGCATGGTGACGATGTGCGTCGGTACCGGCATGGGCGCAGCAGGCATTATCGAGCGCCTCTGAGCCGTTGATCGAAGGGGCCCCTTCTTAAAGACCGCACAACGGTTCGCAAGCCGCCCGGCTTGCGAACCGTTTTTACATTCAGCAGTAGCGAAAGGAGATGAACGGGATGACGACGGACATTCTGGTCGAGCGCGCCGACGCGGTGATGACCATGACCTTCAACCGGCCCGGCAGGAAAAACGCGATCACCGCCGCGATGTATCAGACGATGACCGACGCGCTCGTAGAAGCGCAGGGCGACACGTCGGTGCGCGCGATCCTGATTCGCGGCAGCGCGGGCATTTTCAGCGCGGGCAACGATCTCGAAGACTTCATGAAATCACCGCCGGTCGGCGAAACCCCGCCGGTGATCCAGTTCCTGCGCACGATCTGCGCGGCGGAAAAACCGCTCGTGGCGGCCGTGGCGGGGCCGGCGGTGGGGGTCGGCACGACCATGCTGCTGCATTGCGATCTGGTCTACGCGGCCGATAACGCGAGCTTTTCGCTGCCGTTCACGCAGCTCGGGCTGTGCCCGGAGGCGGCGTCGAGCCTGCTGCTGCAGCGCGTGGCTGGCTATCAGGGGGCGGCGGAAAAACTGCTGCTCGGCGAGGCGTTCGACGCGGCGGAAGCGCATCGCATGGGCTTCGTGAATCGCGTGCTGCCGGCGGCCGAAGTCGAGGCGTTCGCGGCGTCGCAGGCTGCGAAGCTGGCGGCGCTGCCGGCGTCGTCATTGCGCGTGACGAAGAGCCTGATGAAGCGTGCAAGCCAGCAGGAACTGCAGACTCAGATCGCCGAGGAAGCGGTGCACTTCGGCAAGATGCTGCTTGCGCCCGAAGCGCGCGAAGCGTTCAAGGCATTCTTCGAGAAGCGCAAGCCGGATTTCCGGCAGTTCGACTAAGGGGCGTGCGGCGCGGCGGGATTCGAGTGCATCAACCGTGAATCGTCGCTTGGCCGCTTCAGCCGTTCAAGCCTGCGGTTGCCACGTGTCGTAATCGACGTAGCCGTCTTCGCGGCAGAAGCTCACGAGCCGCACACCCGCCTCGCGCGCGATCGCAATGGCGAGCGACGACGGCGCCGAGATCGTCGCGACCATCGGCACGTCGACGCGCGCGGCCTTGCGCACCAGCTCGTAGCTGGCGCGGCTCGACAGAAACACGAAGCCGTCGCGCGTATCGACACGCTCGAGCACGAGCTGGCCGATCAGTTTGTCGAGCGCGTTGTGCCGGCCGACGTCCTCGAACGCGTAGCGGACCGCGCCTTGCGCATCGCACCACGCGGCCGCATGCAAGCCGCCTGTCAAACGCGTGAGTGCCTGGTGCTCGGGCAACGCGTGCGCGGCGCGCGCGATCGCGTCGGGCGCAAGCCGCTGCAGAAAGCCGGTGTCGGGTACACGCTGCGGTTTCAGATCGAGCAGATCGATGCTTTCGATCCCGCACACGCCGCAACCGGTGCGCCCGGCGAGCGCGCGGCGCTTTTCCTTCAGACCGGCGAACGCCTGCTGTACCACCTGCAACTGGACCTCGGCATGCGGCAGATTGCCGTGATCGTGCAATTCGACCTCGATGTCCTGAATGTCGCTGCCGCGCGAGACGATCCCCTCCGAAATCGCGAAGCCGACCGCGAACGCTTCGAGATCGCGCGGCGTGCACATCATCACCGCGTGTGAAATGCCGTTGAACACGAGTGCGACCGGCCATTCCTGGGCGACGTGATCGATGAGGGTTTCGACCGCCGTGCCGCGACGACGGCGCACTTCGAGTTGCACCGCGCCGGGTTGTTCGTCGGTGTCGAGAGCGTGGGGCTGGCCGATCGCCTGAGCATTTTCCCGCCCGTTTTCCTGTCTGTTCAAGCTGCGTTACTCCTGTGCCATGCCGCGCGTTCAATGGTCCGCCCGGCTCGCCGGGTGCATCGCGGCAGGCGCCGCGCGGGCCGCTGTCGCGCGAATAAGGTTCTAAAATACCTCAAGCGACGCCCGCACGCTGTTCGATACCGACAAGGAGCACTGTCATGGGACTCAACGAAGCACCGCTTCTGTTCGACTTCGAAGTCGCGTCTTCGGAGAATTTCACGTATATCCCCATGTCGGTGCGCTTCAATCTCGACCGTTTCGGGCTGCGCATCACGCTCGCGCAGTGGCAGCAACTGCCGCTCGAAGACCGCAAGCTGCTCGCGCGTTTCCCGGTCGACGAAGACACGCAGATCGAACCGAATTTCGATCACGCGCTGTTCGAGATGCTGCGCACCCACGCGAACATCGAACCGGAGTGGTTCACGCCGGAGGAGTCGCCAGCCTGGCGGCGCACCGACAGCGTGCCCGAAGGCGTCGCGCAGCAGGCGGGGCTGGCCGGTCTTGCCTCGCCGAGCGTCGCGTGCTGGGCCGGGCTCGATCCATTCAAGCGCTACGTGCTCGCGAAGCTGTCGCGCAAGCCCGAGGCGAACCACGATTTCCTCCCGGCGATGAAGGAGTTTGGCGCGGCCGGCTAGGCGCTGCCGGCTAGGCGCGGCCGGCCAGGCGCCCCCGGCCAGGCGCCCCCGGCCAGGCGCGGCCTTTCACCCAATCCTCATATTTTTTCACCCCCAACCCTCAACTTGCTTCCGGACGCTGCCGATATCCAAAGGATGGCGCGTAAAAGACCTGCATCGATGCGGCCCGACGCACCGACAGCTAGCACGCGCTCCCGCCCTCGGAACGATTGACGTTCGGAACCCATGATTCCTTTCTTATCGAAGCGGCTGCTGATCAACCTTGCAGTCGTGGTCATCGCGATCGGTGCAAACGCGTTCGTCGCGTACACGCAGATTCGCGGGCAGCGCGATGCGGACGAGCGCCTGCAGCGCTCGACCAGCGTGCGCCAGAATCTCGATGCGTATCACGCCGTGCTCGATGACGGGCTCGCCGTGCTGCACCGCCTGAAGGAAGCGGGCAAACCGGCGCCGCCGGACGCGGCCGATTCGATGACGAAGGCGCTCGCGAACCGCGAGCGCGCGCTGAGCGACGAGCTGGCGAGCGAGCCGCGCATGTCGGACGCGCTAGCCAGCCTGAGCGCGGCGCGGCAGGAACTGCAACAAGATATCGACGACACGCTGCGCAACAACGGCAGCGAAGCGCCCGGCGCGGCAGCCCTCGACACCCCACCTTCCCGCTTGCATCTCGCCCCCGCGCTCGAGCGCGTCGAAGCCGCGCTCGCCGCATTGCGCCGCGAGGAAGACCGCTCGCTGCAGACGTCGCTCGCGGCATCGGCGAGCGACAGCCAGCGTGCGATGTTCATGCTGCTCGTGACGATGCTCGGCGGCGGCACGCTGCTGCTCTTCACGTTCGGCGCGCGCGAGAACAGCGCGCGCAAGAAGCTGCGCAGCGCCCGCGCGCTGGTGCGCAACGACGACCGCTTTCGCAGCCTGTTCGACGATCACTCGGTACCGATGTACATCTTCGACCGCGCCACGCTGCGCTTTCTCGCCGTCAACGCGGCCGCGATCCAGCAATACGGCTATACGGAAAGCGAGTTTCTGGGCATGACGATCCGCGCGATTCGCCCGGACTCCGAAGTCGCGCGTCTCGAGAAGCACCTGCAGCGCGTCGCCGAACTGCGCCAGAGCCACACGATGGCGGGCATCTGGCGGCATCAACGCAAGGACGGCTCGATCATCAGCGTCAACGTGTCGTATCACGCGCTGAATTTCATGGGCCGCGACGCATCCTTCGTGCTGGCGGACGACGTGACCGACCAGATCAACGCCGAAGCCGAAGCACAGCGTTCGAACCAGATGCTCGAAGCGGTGATCGACAACATTCCGCAGCGCATTTTCTGGAAGGATCTGAATTCGCGCTACCTTGGCTGCAACATGGCGTTCGCTCGTGACGCGGGGCTCGCGTATCCCGAGCAGGTGGTCGGCAAGAGCGACGCCGAGCTGCCGTGGCGCGCGTTCGCCAATCTGCTGAACGAGCACGACCACGAAGTCGCGAGCACCGGCGTGCCGAAGATGAACTTCGAGGTCGACTTCGTGATCGACGGCGTCCATCGTACGAGGGTCGTGAGCAAGCTGCCCTTCACCGACGGCGACGGTCAGGTGATCGGGGTGCTCGGCTCGTACACCGACATCACTGAGCGCAAGCGTGCCGATCTCGCGCTGCGTCTGCAAAGCCGTGCGCTCGACGCGAGCGTCAACGCGATTTTGATTACCGCGCCGTCGCCGTCGGGCAATCTGATCGAATACGTGAATCCGGCGTTCATGCGCATCACCGGCTACGATCCCGCCGAAGTGATCGGCCAGGACTGCCGCGTGCTGCAACGCGACGACCGGGACCAGGAGGGCGTCGCCTTGATCCGCGAGGCGCTCGCGGCTAACCGTGAGGTCAGCGCCGTGGTGCGCAATTATCGCAAGGACGGCGCGCTGTTCTGGAATCAGCTGTTCATCGCGCCGGTGCCGGACACGGACGGCGTGATCACCCATCATATCGGCGTCATCAACGACGTGACCGAGCTGATCCGCTATCAGGAGCAGCTCGAATATCAGGCCAACTATGACGGCCTCACGCGGCTGCCGAATCGCAACCTGCTGCGCGACAGGCTCGAACATGCACTCGTCGTCGCCCAGCGGCATCAAGCGGGCGTCGCGGTCGTGTTCCTCGATCTTGATGGCTTCAAGAACGTCAACGACAGCCTCGGCCACAGCGTAGGCGACCGTCTGCTCAGCGTGGTCGCCGAACGGCTCGCGCGCTGCTCGCGCACCACCGACACGGTCGCACGCCACGGCGGCGACGAGTTCGTGATCGTGATGACCGACGTCGACGACGAGCAATCACTGATTGCGTGGATGGAGCGCGTGCGAGCGTCGATCGCCGAGCCGGTGTGGCTCGACGGCACCGAGCTGTACGTCGGCTGCAGCATGGGCGCGAGCGTGTTCCCGCAGGATGGCGACGACGCCGAGACGCTGATGAAAAAGGCCGACGTCGCGATGTATCGCGCGAAGGACATGGGCCGCAACACCTTCCAGTTCTATCAGCCGGAGATGAATGCGAGCGCGGGCGCGCGCCTGAATTTCGACCGACGCCTGCGCCGCGCGCTGCGCGACAACGAGTTCCTGTTGCACTATCAGCCCCAGGTCGATATCGGCAGCGGACAGATCGTCGGGATCGAAGCACTGGTGCGCTGGCACGATCCCGAGGTCGGGCTCGTGCCGCCGTCGTCGTTTATTCCGCTCGCCGAGGAGAGCGGGCTGATTGGGCCGCTGTCGGAATGGGTGCTGCGCGAGGCGTGTCGTCAGAACAAGGCGTGGCAGGACCAGGGACTGCCGCCGGCACGTGTGTCGGTCAACCTGTCGGCGCGGGTGTTTCAGCAGCGCGACATCGCGAAGCTCGTGATGCAGGTGCTCGCCGAGACCGGGCTCGAACCGAAGTATCTCGAACTCGAGCTGACCGAAAGCACGATCATGCGCAACGCGGAAGAAGCGGTGTCGATGCTCGAGGAACTGCACGCGCTCGGCATCGGTCTCGCGATCGACGACTTCGGCACCGGCTATTCGAGCCTCAGCTATCTGAAGCGCTTCCCGGTGGACCGCTTGAAGATCGACCGCTCGTTCGTGTCGGATATCGGCGTGTCGGGCGACGACGAGACCATCACGTCGGCGATCATCGCGCTCGCACACTCGCTGAAACTGCAGGTGATCGCCGAGGGCGTGGAGACGTCCGCCCAACTCGACTTCCTGAGGGAACGCGCGTGCGATGAGATGCAGGGCTATTACTTCGCGAGACCGCTATCGACCGAAGCGATTTCGGAGTTGCTGCACGGCGGGTTGGTGCGGGAGCTGGAGCCGGCGTGAGCGGGGCGTGACGCGCAATGGCCCCTCTCGCCCCGTGCTGAGTCAAACGCCGGTCATTGCGCCGGCGTGTCCTTGAAGACCGGCAGGCTCTCCGCGAATGCGGAAAACTGCTCGAGCCGCGGATGATCTGCCTTGCTGACCAGCTGCGGCAGCATCATGTGGGTGAACTGCCACGCGACGGCGACCGCCACGTCCGCCGCGGTGAATTGCTCCGGAGTATCGGGCAGCGGCGCTTTGCCCAACTCGCGTTCGAGTTCGTCGTAAGCGGCGAACAATTGCGTGCGCACGCGCTCGACCCACGGTTCATACTGCTTGTCCTGCGGCCGCAGATTGCGCTCGTAGACGATCTGCACGCTCTTTTCGCACGCGGCGAGCGCGAGGCCGGTCAGACGCGCGGCGCGCAATGCCGCGTCGGCTTGCGTCGGGAACAGCGGGCTGGGACCGGCGAGCGTCGCGAGATACTGCAGGATCACCGTCGAGTCCATCAGGGTCGCGCCGTTGCCGGCGACGAGCGTCGGCGCCTTGACGACCGGGTTGATCTTCGCGAACTGTTCGTAGGTGCGGAATACCGAAATCGACTCGTGTTCGAAGTCGAGCTCGAGCAGCTTCATGCAGATGGCGACACGCCGCACATAGGGCGAGTCGAGCATTCCGATCAGTTTCATCTCGTTTCCGTTAGAAGATCGACAATCGGGCGGCAGCGCCTCGCGCGCCAGGCGGCTGAATCGGCTAGCTGGCGGCGCGGCGCATGACGCGTGGAATCGCTAGCTTAAGCATCCTCGGCGGCTCAGTCCAGCACGGGCAGCGCACGCGGACGACGATCGCTGTCGGTGGCGACGTAGGTGAGGATCGCTTCCGTGACCTTGACGACTTCCTGGGTGGCGCTCATCCGCTGCGCGTAGACCTCGACCGACACCGTTATCGAAGTATTGCCGGTCTTCACGACATCCGCGTAAAAGCTCAGCAGATCGCCCACGAACACCGGTTGCTTGAAGAGGAACGAATTGACCGCGATCGTTGCGACGCGACCGTTTGCGCGACGGCTTGCCGGAATCGAGCCGGCGATATCGACCTGCGCCATGATCCAGCCGCCGAACACGTCGCCGTGAATGTTCGCGTCCGAGGGCTGCGGCATCACGCGCAGCGCGCAGGGCTTGGACGGAAGTTTAAGAGAATCGGTCATTGGGACATCCTTGAGAAACGTGCTCGCGCAGATTGCCGTACTGGGCTGGACCGGCTCGACCGTGGGCCATGAGAAGCGCCGCCAGCCGGCTTCTGCGACAATACAAAGTTCGGGAATTGTACGGGAAAGCGCCCAGTGAAGCGCGCGAGCCGCGCGCCGCTGCGAACTCCGGCAGTTCCGTCCTCTCTCCACGATCCATGCGCCGCTCGCTTCCGTCCGAACCCTCGCCGATCTCCACCCAACCCCGCAACGACTGGCAGACGATCCTGTCGCTGCTGCCGTATCTCGCGACCTACAAATGGCGGGTCGGCTTCGCGCTCGGCTGCCTGATCGGCGCGAAAGTCGCGAATCTCGGCGTGCCGATCGTGATGAAGCACATCGTCGACAGTCTCGCGTCGGTCCGGCATCTGACCGCGCTCGGCCGCGCGCAGGACGCGCCCGGCATCGTGCTGCTCGGCGGCGTCGGCCTGCTGGTGGTCGCGTATGCGGTGGTGCGGCTGTCCACTTCGTTTTTCACCGAGCTGCGTGAGATCCTGTTTTCGAAGGTGACCGAAAGCGCGGTGCGCCAGCTCGCGCTCAAGGTGTTCCGCCATCTGCATGGGCTGTCGCTGCGCTTCCATCTGGAGCGGCAGACGGGCGGCATGTCGCGCGATATCGAACGCGGCACGCGCGGCATCACCCAACTGATTTCCTATTCGCTGTACAGCATCCTGCCGACGCTCGTCGAAGTCGGGCTCGTGCTCGGCTTTTTCGTCGTCAAATACGAGGCCTATTACGCGATCGTCACGTTCATCGCCCTCGCTGTGTACATCGCATTCACGGTGAAGGTCACGGAGTGGCGCACGCACTTTCGCCGCACGATGAACGAGCTCGATTCGAAGGCGAATTCGCGCGCGATCGACTCGCTGCTCAACTACGAGACCGTCAAGTACTTCGGCAACGAAGAGTGGGAGGCGCGCCGTTACGACGAAAACCTGAAGCGCTATCGCGCGGCGGCGATCAAGTCGCAGCGTTCGCTGTCGGCGCTGAACTTCGGGCAGCAGGCGATCATCGGCACGGGGCTCGTGTTCATCCTGTGGCGCGCGACCCTGGGGGTGATGGCCGGGCGCCTGACGCTCGGCGATCTCGTGCTGATCAACACGTTCATGCTGCAGCTTTATATTCCGCTGAATTTTCTCGGTGTGGTCTATCGCGAGCTGAAGCAGAGTCTGACCGACATGGACCGCATGTTCTCGCTGCTCGGCGCGCCGCAGGAGGTGCCCGACGCGCCCAACGCGGTGGCCTTGCGGGTGAGCGGGGGGCAGGTGCGCTTCGACAATGTGAGCTTCTCATACGAGCCTTCGCGCGCGATTCTGCACGACGTGAGCTTCACGATCGCGGCGGGCACGACGACGGCGGTGGTCGGCCATAGCGGCTCGGGCAAGTCGACGCTCGCGCGGCTGCTGTTCCGTTTCTACGATCTCGACCGCGCGACGGGCGGTGCGATCCGCATCGACGGGCAGGATATTCGCGACGTCACGCAGGACTCGCTGCGCGCGTCGATCGGCATCGTGCCGCAGGACACGGTGCTGTTCAACGACTCTATCTATTACAACATCGCGTACGGGCGGCCGTCGGCGACGCGCGACGAGGTGGTCGCGGCGGCGCGCGCCGCGCATATCCACGAGTTCATCGAGAGCTTACCGAAGGGCTATGACACGCCGGTCGGCGAGCGCGGGCTCAAGCTCTCCGGCGGTGAAAAGCAGCGCGTCGCGATCGCGCGGACCATCCTCAAGAATCCGCCGATCCTGCTGTTCGACGAAGCGACGTCCGCGCTCGACTCGCGCTCCGAGCGCGCGATCCAGCACGAGCTCGACCAGATCGCGCGCGAACGCACGACGCTGATCATCGCGCACCGGCTCTCGACGGTCGTGCACGCGCAGCAGATCATCGTGATGGACAAGGGGCGCATCGTCGAGCGCGGCACGCATGCCGAGCTATTGCGCGCGAACGGCCTGTTCGCGCAGATGTGGGCATTGCAACAGCGCGCCGCGCAGACCACGGACGCGGCGGAGAGGGCGGAAGCGGTCGGCGCCGGAGAGAGCGCGGCGAAGTGAAGCTCAGCGCGCGCGCAGCAGTTGATCGAGTGCGTCCAGTTGCGCCTGCGTGCCGACGTTCTCCCACAAGCCTTCATACAGCTCGCCGCTCGCGAGACCACGCGCGATCGTCTCGCGGTAGTACGGGCTCAGCGCGCGGCGCGTGCCGCGCGGCAGATCGCGGAACATGCGGGTGTCGTACAGCCCGAAACTGCCGAACGTGAGGCGGGGCTGCGATTCGAGCGACAGCATGCCGTTGACGAGACCGAAGTCGCCGTTCGGGTGAAACACTGGGTTCGGTACCATCACCAGATGCATGCCGGGCTCGGGCAGCGCCTTCAACCCGCCGGCGCGCGCGTGCAGCGCGGCGTAATCGTATTCGGTGTACACGTCACCGGCCACCGCGACGAAAACTTGATCCGCGCCGTCGTCGGTCAGTAGCGGCAGCGCCTGTGCGATGCCGCCCGCGGTCTCCAGCGCCTCGTGCTCGGGCGAGTAACGCAACTCGACCTGCCAGCGCGAACCGTCGCCGAGCGCGTCTTCGAGCTGCGCACCGAGCCACGCATGATTGATCACGATGCTGCGGATGCCGGCCCGCGCGAGCCGTTCGATCTGCCACACGATCAGCGGCTTGCCGCCGACTTCGAGCAAAGGCTTCGGGCACGCGTCGGTCAACGGGCGCATGCGCTCGCCGCGGCCCGCGGCGAAAATCATTGCTTTCTTCACGGACATCGTCATCGGTCAGAAGGTGTAGCCGACTTCCTGCGCGCGGCCTTCGAGGTCGTCGAGCAGTTTCGCGAACCCGCGCAGCGGCGCGTAACGCTGCGCCACCTTGCGCGCATAGCCGATGAAGCGCGGCAGATCGTTCAGGTAATGCGCCTTGCCGTCGCGGTAGTTGATGCGGCAAAAGAGGCCGAGCACCTTGATGTGGCGTTGCAGGCCCATCCATTCGAGCTGGCGGTAGAACTCGCCGAAATCGGCATCGACCGGCAGGCCGGCTTTTTTCGCGCGCTCCCAGTAGTACGCGAAGCAGTCGAGTTCGAACTCCTCGTCCCAACTGAGGAACGCGTCGCGCAGCAGCGACACGACGTCATAAGTGATCGGGCCGTACACCGCGTCCTGGAAGTCGAGCACGCCAGGGTTCGCGGGGTTGGGCGCTGAGGCGATCAGCAGATTGCGCGGCATGAAATCGCGCAGCATGAAGCATTGCGGCTGCGCGCGCGCGCTCGCGATCAGGAGCGCGAACGTGCGATCGAGCAGCGCGCGGGTAGCGGCGTCGACCTCGCGCCCAAGGTGCCGGCCGATGAACCACTCGGGCATCAGCTCCATTTCACGATGCAGGAACGCGTCGTCGAACGGCGGCAGCACGCCTTCGCGCGAGCTGAGCTGCCAGCGGATCAGCGCGTCGAGTGCGTCGCGCATCAGCGTGCGGGCCGCGCGCATGTCGCCGGCGGCCTGCGCGCTGGTCAGCGCGTCGAGGTACGAGGCGGTGCCGAGATCGGTGACGAGCATGAAGCCCGCGTCGAAGTCGGCTTCGAGCACGCGCGGCACGTGCACGCCGGCTGCATCGAGCAACTGCGCGATCTGCGCGAATTCGCGGCATTTTTCGGGCGGCGGCGCGTCGACGGCGATCAGCGTGGCCGCGCCATTGCCTTGCGGCGGCTTACCGGCGAGCCGGAAATAACGGCGGAAACTGGCGTCGGACGAGGCAGGAACGAGGGTGTCGGGCTCGAGCGCATGGCGCGCCGCGTGGCCTTGCAGCCAGGCCTTGAGCAGGGAGAGACGGGTGTCGGTGAAGTCTTGGGTGGAAGGCAGCGTCATGAAAAGCGGCAGCAAATTCTTGGGGACAACGTCTTGCCATATAATACCCCACGACTTTTTTGACGCGACTCACACGCCAGCTTTCGCGTGCTCCGTTTTACCGCCCGCCTTATCATTCGGCAAATTGGATATCCAGACGTGCAGCCGACTCTAACGGTCGCGGTGTGCAGGCGGTGGATCGTGATGACGGAAGCTTGCGCACGAGTCGACTCGCCAAACGATACATGCCGCCCAGACAGCTTTCCGATACCACTCCTTCCTGTGCAGTAGTGCCGCGCAAAAGGCGGCTCGTCGCGGCGCTCATCGCCGTTCCGGGCCTGGTGCCCGCGCTTGCGCACGCCCAGTTGACGGGGGAAGCTGCACAGCCGCAACCGGTCTACCCGCCGTGGGGCATGCAACTTGCCCCGCAGCTCGAAGAGCATCCGTTGCAAACGGGCCAACGGCCGGCCACCTTCGTGCTCGGCGATCACGCGAGCGGCACGGTGGACCAGGATCTGACTGCCAAGGGATCGGCCGAAGTGCGTCACAACACGTCCGTGATCAGGGCCGACAACCTGCACTACGACCAGGACACGGACATGGCCGATGCGTACGGCAATGTCCACGTGATCAATGCCGGCAACACCTTCATCGGACCCGAAGTGCATTTGCGCGTCGATTCGACCGAAGGCTTCATGACCGCACCGAAGTACCACTTCACGCTCACGGGCGGTTCGGGCAGCGCGCAGCGCGTCGACCTGCTCGACGCCGAGCGCTCGGTGTTCACGAAGGGCACCTACACGGCGTGCGCGTGCGCGGACAATCCGGCCTGGTACATCAAGGGTAGCGAGTTCGATTTCGACACCGGCGCGGACGAAGGCGTCGCCTACAACAGCGTGCTGTTCTTCCAGGGCGTGCCGGTGTTCGCGTCGCCCTGGCTGTCGTTTCCGCTGTCGGGCGAGCGCCGTAGCGGCCTGTTGCCGCCCACGTTCTCGCTGAGCTCGACGAACGGTTTCGAGCTGTCGGTGCCGTATTACTTCAACATCGCGCCGAATCGGGATCTGACGGTCACGCCGCGTCTGATCTCGAAGCGCGGGGTGCAACTGCAGAGCACGTTCCGTTACCTTTCGCCGACGTATTCCGGGTCGATCACCGGTGAATTTTTGCCCGACGATCGCCTGACAAAGACCAACCGCTACGCGCTGTACATCCAGCACAACCAGAATTTCGGTAACGGCTTCGGCGGCTACATCTACTACAACAGGGTTTCGGACAACACCTATCCGCAAGACCTGTCGTCGTCGGTCAACCAGTTCATGAACGGCACCCAGCTCCTGTACCAGCAGGAAGCCGGGTTGACCTACAACAACGGACCGTGGTCCGTGCTCGCGCGCGAGCAGCACTGGCAGACGCTGCAGCCGTCGGTCGCGCCGTACGGCCGCGAGCCGCAGTTGAACGTGAAGTACGCGAAGTACAACATCGGTGGCTTCGACTTCGGCGCCGAAGCCGATTACACGAATTTCCGCATCACCACCGCGGATCTGACCGAAGGCCAGCGGGTGCTGTTCAACCCGTACCTGTCGTATTCGGTGGTGGGGCCGGGCTACTTCGTCACGCCGAAAGTGCAGTGGCACTTTGCGTCGTACAACCTGAACAACATCGGCAGCGATCTGGCGAGCGTGCCGAACGCGCAGAAGAATTTCACCGAGTCGATCCCGACCTTCTCGTTCGATACGGGCCTGACGTTCGAGCGCTCGGTGCGCGTTTTCGGCGCGGACTATATCCAGACGCTGGAGCCGCGCCTGTACTACGTGTACACGCCGTACCGCAACCAGAACAACGCGCCGCTGTTCGATACCGCCGAATCCGACTTCGGTCTCGCGGAAATCTTCACGCCGAACACGTTCGTCGGTAACGACCGGATCGCCGATGCGAACCGCCTGACCGCCGGTCTCACCACCCGCTTCATCAACCCGGCCACCGGCGACGAACGCGCGCGGTTCGTGATCGCCCAGCAGTATTTCTTTCGAGATCAGCGCGTCACGCTGCTGCCGACCCAGACCAGCACGCAGGCCACGCATTCGGACCTGATCGCGGGTGCGTCGCTCAAGCTGGGCGCCGGTTTCGCCTCGGAAACGGCGTTCCAATATAATGCGGACAATAACCAGTTCACGAAGGCGAGCATCGGCTTCGGGTTCAGTCCGGCGACCGGCAGAGTCGTCAACGTCGCGTATCGCTACACCCGCGCCAATACCACGCTCGACAACCAGCCGATCAATCAGGTGCTGATTTCGGGCCAATGGCCGCTGTCGCATCGGATGTACGGAGTCGGCCGGTTCAACTACGACCTGGGTGGGCACCGTATCGTCGACGGCCTGATAGGCCTGCAATACGACGCGGACTGCTGGACGCTCGGCGCCGGCATCCAGCGCTATGCGAACGGCCTGAACACGTCGGGGCAGAATCAGTCGAGCACGCGGTTTCTGGCGCAGTTGACGTTCAAGGGCCTGTCGAGCGTCGACAACGGACTGATGACCGCGTTCCGCAGCAGTGTGGCCGGCTATACGCCGTTGCCGCCGCCGCCACCGCCGGAGTCCCGGTTCACCAACCTCGAATGACGGTCGCCCGGTCATTCATCGCTTGCGAAAAGACGGGCGAAGCGCCCGACATCACTGGAGTATTTGTGGCAATCATGAAACAGCTTCGCTTGGCAACGCTCGCGGCGAGTCTCGTCGCCGCCGCGTCTTTCCTTCCGGTTGCGCCGGTGCAGGCGCAGGCGTTGGGCGGCAATAGCGGCCAGACGGTCGACACCATCGCCGCGGTGGTCAACAACGGTGTTATCACGCAGCGCGAACTCGACGAGCGGGCCGACCTGATCGCGCACCGGCTGAACCAGCAGAACGCCCCAGTGCCGCCGATGGACCAGCTGCGCCAGCAGGTGCTCACGCAGATGGTGCTCGAGCGCATCCAGCTGCAAAAAGCCAAGGAAGACGGCATCACCATCGACGACGCAGCCGTGCAGCGCACGCTCGAGCGTCTCGCGCAGGCGAACAACATGTCGCTCGAAATGTACCGCGCGCGCATCGAGGCGCAAGGCGTGCCCTGGACTACCTTCACGAGCGACGCGCGCACGGAGTTGACGCTGTCGCGTCTGCGCGAGAAGGAAGTGGACAGCAAGATCACGGTCACGGACGCCGAGGTCGCGAACTACATCGCCAGCCAGCGCGGCCCGGGCGCCGGCCAGACGAATGATTTGCACATGCAGCACATTTTCGTGAAGGCGCCGCTGAATGCGTCGCAGACCGACATCGAGGCGGCGCAGAAGAAAGCCGAGGCGCTGCTCGCCGAGGCGAAGGGCGGCGCGGATTTCGAAAAGCTGGCGAAAAACAATTCGCAGGCGCCGGACGCGTCGAAAAACGGCGGCGATCCCGGCTTCCTCGCACCATCGAAGCTGCCGCCTGAGTTCGTGAAAGCCGCGGCGGCGTTGCGTCCGGGTCAGGTCAATCCGGATCTGATCCGCACCAACGACGGCTTCGAAATCGTGCGTCTCGTCGACCGCCGCGCCGGCCAGGGCAACAGCTCGGACGCGCCGAAGCTCGTGCAGACGCACGTGCGACACATTCTGCTGCGCGTCGGCGACGGCCAGTCCGAACCCCAGGCACGCCAGAAGCTGCTCGACATCCGTAACCAGATCGCCGCGGGTGGCGACTTCGCAAAGTTCGCGCGCACTTACTCGCAGGACGGCTCCGCGTCGCAAGGCGGTGACCTCGGCTGGGTCAGCCCGGGCGAGACCGTGCCCGAATTCGAGCGCGCGATGAACTCGCTGCAGGACAACCAGATCAGCGAGCCGGTGCGCAGCGAATACGGCTACCACCTGATCCAGGTGCTCGGCCGTCGCGATGCGGAAGGCTCGATTGCCCAGCAGATGGATCTCGCGCGCCAGGCCATCGGCCAGCGCAAGGCGGAGCAGGCATACGCCGACTGGCTGCGCGAGCTGCGCGATACGGCCTATGTCGAAGTGAAGCCGAGCACGGCGAGCCTGCAGTAATAGAGTCAATGTCATGACAAGCGCTGCCGAGTCCGCCCACCGCCCGGTGCAGATCGCGATCACCACCGGCGAGCCCGCCGGTGTCGGTCCCGAGCTGACCGCGCAGGCGCTGGCCGGTGCGGCGGCGCACTGGCCCGGCGCGCAGTTCACCGTGCTCGGCGATGCTGCGCTGCTCGCTGAGCGGGCACGCGCGGTTGGCGTCGACTGGGACGCGCTGCTCGCACAGGGCCCGCGCGTGCGGGTCGAGCATCGCTCGCTCGGCGCGCCGTCGCGGGCGGGTAAGCTCGACGCCGCGAACGGCCGCTATGTGCTCGATCTGCTCGATGCGGCCATCGACGGCGCGCTGGCCGGCACATATGACGCGATCGTCACCGCACCACTGCAAAAAAGCACGATCAACGATGCCGGCGTGCCGTTCACCGGCCACACCGAATATCTGGCCGAGCGCACCCATACGCCGCGCGTCGTGATGATGCTCGCGGGCACCGGCAAGCGGCCGTTGCGCGTCGCGCTCGCAACCACGCATCTGCCGTTGAAGGACGTGCCGGCGGCCTTGACGATCGAAAGCCTCGTCGAGACGCTGCGTATCATCGATCACGACCTGCGTCACCACTTCGGCTTGCCTGCGCCGCGCATCCTCGTGACGGGGCTCAATCCGCATGCGGGCGAAAACGGCTATCTGGGCCGCGAGGAAATCGACGTGATCACGCCTGCGTTGCAGCGGGCGAACGGCGAGGGCATCGACGCGCGTGGTCCCTATCCGGCCGACACGCTGTTCCAGCCGCGTTATCTCGAAGAAGCCGACTGCGTACTCGCGATGTTTCACGACCAGGGCCTGCCGGTGCTGAAGTATGCGACGTTCGGCGAAGGTATCAACGTGACGCTCGGCTTGCCGATCATCCGCACCTCGGTCGACCACGGCACCGCGCTCGATCTGGCCGGCACCGGCCGCGCCGACGCAGGCAGCCTGATGGCCGCGATCGACACGGCGGTGTCGATGGCGCAGCAGCGTCGCGCGGGCTGAGGCCGACGCCCCGGTTACGTGAGCGGTTGCGGCGCGCGGCGCCGTATTTCCACCGTGACGTATTTCATTCTCAAGCAGTTTTCTATCTAGCGTTTCTCCGATGTCCACCAGCAGACAGCAAGGCCGGCACCAGGGCCATCTCGCGCGCAAGCGTTTCGGTCAGAACTTTCTGGTCGACATGGGCGTGATCGACTCGATCGTCGACGTGATCCGGCCGCAGCGCGGCGAGCGCATGGTCGAAATCGGGCCGGGCCTCGGCGCGCTGACCGAGCCGCTGATCGAGCGGCTCGCAACCCCCGAGGCGCCGCTGCACGCCGTCGAACTGGACCGCGATCTGATCGGCCGTTTGAAGAAGAAGTTCGGCGACCTGCTCGAACTGCACGCGGGCGATGCGCTCGCCTTCGACTTCGGGTCGCTCGCGGCGCCAGGCGAGAAGGCGTCACTGCGCATCGTCGGCAATCTGCCGTACAACATCTCGAGCCCGCTGCTGTTTCATCTGGCGACGTTCGCGGACCGCGTGATCGATCAGCACTTCATGCTGCAGAACGAGGTGGTCGAGCGGATGGTCGCGGAGCCGGGCACGAAGGCGTTCAGCCGCCTGTCGGTGATGCTGCAATACCGTTACGTGATCGACAAGCAGCTCGACGTGCCGCCCGAGGCATTCCAGCCACCGCCGAAGGTCGATTCGGCGATCGTGCGGATGATCCCGTACGAGCGGCATGAATTGCCGGTGGTCGATGAAAACGTGCTGGGCGAGGTGGTGACGGCGGCTTTCTCGCAGCGTCGCAAGATGCTGCGCAATACGCTTGCCGCACTGCGCGATACGGTCGATTTCGATGCGCTCGGCTTCGATCTGCAACGGCGGGCGGAGGACGTGCCGGTCGCCGAATACGTGAGCGTTGCGCAGGCGGTGGCGGCGCGCTCGGCGGCTGCGCCGGAATGATCTCGACCGGCGCTTACCGCTTCGCCGGTGCGTTGACGAGTGCGATGCCGGCCGGCCATCCGCAGCCCCGCGCCGGCGGGCAGGGCGGGGGTCGTGCTCATGGGCGAGGTGGCGGCGAGCCCCGAACCTCTCAGTCGACTCGCCCCTTCTTCTGTATCAGCTCGATCTTGTAGCCGTCCGGATCGGCGACGAAGGCGATGACGGTCGTGCCGTGTTTCATGGGGCCCGCCTCGCGAGTCACGACACCGCCGCGTTTCTTCACCTCCTCGCACGCCGCGTAGGCGTCGTCGACCTCGAGGGCGATGTGGCCGTACCCGGTTCCGAGGTCGTACTTGCTCGTGTCCCAGTTGTACGTCAGTTCGATCGCCGCGCCTTTGGATTCGTCCTCGTAGCCGACGAACGCAAGAGTGAACTTGCCGTCCGGGTAGTCGCTCTTTCGAAGCAGGCGCATGCCCAGAACTTCGGTGTAGAAACGGATCGATGCCTCAAGATCACCGACTCGAAGCATGGTATGCAAAATGCGCATGATTAATCCTTTGATGGTTTGTCGATAAATGCTCTGACTTGCGGCGATTGTAAATGATCGCCACAAACCTCGCGTGGAGCCGCGCGTACAAGCCGGTACGCAGCAAACCTCATACGCGGTGCGGAGGCATTAAATCCGGCTTATTCGAACAAAAATGGCATCGCAATAGGTGTTGTGTCCAGTTGTCCATTTGATATTAGCGTCCAACACTCGGTATCAATCCGGTTTGTCAGATAGGAGTCTGATATATCGGACACTCGATGCGTGACCCGGCGAATGTCGAACGTTGCCGACAGGTGCCGAAGCCGGTTCGTCGCCCCGGAATACTCCTCTCCGCTTAGGACCCTGCCCATGAAACTTGCCCAACGAGGCGCCAAGGCCGCCTATCTGTTCGCCGTCGCCGGACTGCTCGCCATCACGGGCTGCACCAAGGTTGCCACGCCGGAGCAGGGTGCGGCGGCATCTCCGTCCACGCTTCAGGCCGTGCTGCAGCGAGGCACGCTGCGGGTCGGCGACTGCCTGACGTTCGCGCCATTCGGGTTCTACAACAAGGACGGCCAGGCGGACGGCTATGACGTGGACCTGGCGAAGGAACTCGCGAAGCAGATGGGCGTGAAGCTCGAGATCGTAAATACGACGAGCGCGAACCGGATTCCGAATCTGCAGACCAGCAAGGTGGACGTCGTGTTCTGCAACTTCACGCGCAATCTGGAGCGCGCGAAAGTGATCGAATTCACGACCCCCTACGTGGTTGCCAGCGAAGCCCTGCTGGTCAGAAAAAATAGCGGCATTCAGTCGATCAAGGACATGGGCGGTCGCACGATTGCAACGGTCAAGGGCTCGACCAATGGCGACGAAGTTCGCTCGCTGAACATCCCGGTCAAGATCCAGGAATACGACAGCTCGCAGGCCGCGATTCTCGCCGTCAAGCAGGGGCAGGCCGACGCGATGATCGAGGACAACAACTTCCTTGCATATCAGGCCAAACTCGATCCTGCGCTCGCGGTGACGAACGAAGCGCTGGTCCCGCTCGAATACAACGCGTTCGGCATCAAGGCCGGCGATCAGGAATGGCTCAATTACCTGAATCTGTTCCTCTTCAACATCAACGCGTCGAAGCTCAACGCGCAGCTCTACAACAAGTGGTTTGGCACCGATCCGCGCTACCCGCTCAATCCGCAGTCTTGAAGAGCGGGCGATGCCGATATCCGACGAAGCCCGAACGCTTGGGAGTACGCGATGAGTTACGAGTGGCTGACTTTGTGGGGCTACGTGCCTGAGTTTTTGCGTGCGAGCTGGCTGACGTTGCAGGTGACCGTGCTGGCATTCGTATTGGCGATACTGCTTGGTCTGCTGACCGCGGTTGCCGGTGCTTCCCCACTCGCGCCGATTCGGTGGATCGCCCGCGGCTACGTTGAAGTCATCCGCAATACGCCCGTCCTTCTGCAGATTTTCATCGTATTCTTCGGTCTGCCATCGGCGGGTATCTCGCTCGACGCTTACTGGGCGGGCGTGATTGCACTCGGGCTGAACGTCGGTGCTTACCTATCGGAAGTGTTCCGCGCCGGCATCCAGTCGGTGCCGCGCGGTCAAATCGAGGCCGCCGGCATTCTCGGCCTCGAGCGCGCGCAGATCTTCGCGGAGGTCGTGCTGCCGCAGGCGACGCGCGCGGTCTATCCGGCCATCGTCAACTACCTCATCCAGCTGCTGCTCGGCACGTCGCTGCTGTCCGCCATTGCGTTGCCGGAGCTAACCGGCACGGCGACCGTGATCAACTCGCGCACGCTTCTGTACCTTCAGACGTTCAGTGTGACGCTCGTCGCGTATCTCGTGCTCAGTAACGTACTGTCCTGGCTCGCGGGCCAGCTCGGAGCGCGGATCTTTCATCCTCCCCTCGTCATGCCAGAGCGCACCGGTTTCGGGCGAGGTTTCATGCGCCGGACGAAGCGGGCCTGATTTCCGGAATGGAGTTGGATCATGTCAGTCGAATTGCTGAAAACCAGTCTCTCGATCCTGCTGCAGGGTCTGGTGACGACGCTGCTGCTCTCCGTTGCGGCCATCGTGGGCAGCACCCTGATCGGCCTGTTCGCCGCGGTGCTGCGCGCGTTCGGGCCGTGGGGCACTGGGCGCATTGCCAAACTCTATACGGAGCTGTTTCGCGGCACGCCGGTACTCATCACGCTGATGTTCATCTATTTCGGCGTGTCGTACTTCGGTTATGCGATCGATGTCTTCGCAGCTGGCGTCATTGGCTTGAGTGTGTACCAGGGCGCCTACATCGCCGAAATCTTCCGCTCGGGGATCGAGTCGGTGCCCAAGGGCCAATGGGAGGTATCGCAGATCCTTGGCCTCTCACGTGTTCAGGCGTTCTCGTTCGTCGTGCTGCCGCAGACCGGAAAGATCGTGCTGCCGCCTCTCATCGGCCAGTATCTATCGCTCATCAAGGACACGTCGATCGTCAGCATGATCGGCATGTCCGAGTTGATGCACGGCGGCCAGGCCATCGTCGACCGGATCGGAAAGCCCGCCGAAATCTACGGACTCGTCGCGCTCATTTACTTCGTCGTGTGCTTCCCGCTCTCGCAATGGGTGCGCCACCATGACCGCAGGAGATTGTCGTGAGTAATCAAAGCCAGCCCCGGCCCATCATTTCACTGACGGGCGTCAGCAAAGCGTTCGGTTCAACCCGCGTGTTGAACGAAATCAATCTCGAGGTCCGTCCGGGTGAGGTGCTGGTGCTCATTGGCGCGTCCGGTTCCGGCAAGAGCACCGTCCTGCGCATCATGGCGGGACTCGAGACGACCGATTCCGGCGAGGTCTGGGTCAACGAAGTGCCGTTGCATGATCTGCGTCGGGCGCGTGAGATCCGTGGCCACGTGGGTATGGTCTTCCAGCAGTTCAATCTGTTTCCGCACAAGACCGCGCTCGGCAATGTCACGCTTGCGCTCATCAAGGCGCGCCGCATGAGTCCGGCCGACGCGCGCAAGCGCGCGATGGAGGTGCTCGGCCGCGTTGGACTCGCGGACCGCGCGGAACACTATCCGAGCCAGCTGTCGGGCGGTCAGCAGCAGCGCGTGGCGATTGCGCGAGCGCTCGCGGTCGAGCCCGGCATCATGTTCTTCGACGAGGCGACGTCCGCGCTGGACCCGGAACTAGTCGGCGAGGTCACCGAGGTGATGCGCGGACTCGCCCGCGACGGCATGACGATGGTCGTCGTCACGCACGAAATGGGCTTTGCCCGCAAGACCGCCGACCGGGTCGTGTTCATGGACAAGGGCGTCATCGCCGAGCAGGGCGATCCGGAACAGATCTTCGTCAATCCCGCGAACGAACGCACGCGGCAGTTTCTGCACAGAGTTCTCGACCATTGACGCAGCACGGCCTGAAAGTCGCTTTCGCAGCTTCGCCGCGAGATACACTCACGTCGCTTGAAACACAACCGGTCGGATGTACGCTTCATGGAGCGAATGCATGGCTGTTACAGAATCGTCACGGGCGAGAGGCGTGGACCGCGTCATTGCGATCTTCCGGCAATTGCATCTCGCTCAACGCCCGCTGACGATGCGCGAGTTGATCGAGGCAACCGGCGCGCCGCGTTCGAGTATTTACGAGCTGGTGGCGATTCTCGCGGAGGTGGGCTGGATCGAGACGGCCGCGGATGGAAGCGTGTTCTTCGGGCGCGAGATGCACTACTACGGGTCCGACTACGCAACGCACAACGATCTGATCAGCCGCGCGCATCAATCGATCCTGGCATTGGTGAGGAAGTACGACGAGACCACGCAGTTGTGCATGCTGGAAGGCAACAAGTACACGGTTGTATTGTCCGAGCATAGTGCCCGGCCATTCAACATCAGTTCGGACATCGGTGTCAGAGTGCCGATTCCGTGGACCGCCACGGGCCGTCTTCTGCTAGGTCACCTGAGCGCCGACGAGATTCGCGCGCTCATTCCGGCCGAGGATTTCGTCCTCGACAACGGGGTAAGTATCGGATTCGACGACTTCCTGAAGGACGTGCAGGCGGCAAAGGAACACGGCTACTGCTGCACGGAAGGACTCTCGAATGCCTTCAGGCTTTGCATGGCGGCGCCGATTCGCGATCGCGCGGGCTTGCCGATTGCCGCGCTGTGTTTCATGACCGGCCGCGACACGAGCCCGGACAGACGCGGCGCGATGCTCGACGATCTTTTGCAATCCGCGAAGGCGCTCTCGCGCAGATAGCTTGCGGTCGATGCGCGGGTGCGCGGTTCGCTGCCGGGCCTCAAAGCGTCGGCAACAACTCCGGTGGATGCGACTTCAGCGTCTGCCGCGCCTCGCGGAACTCCGGGAAGATCGATTCGACCGTCTGCCAGAAGCGCGGACTGTGATTCATCTCGCGCAAATGGGACAACTCGTGTGCGACGACGTAATCGATGATCGACAGCGGAAAGTGAATCAGCCGCCAGTTCAGGCGGATCTTGCCGTCGCTCGAACAGCTGCCCCAACGCGTCGCGGCGGACGACAGCGCATACGCGCGATAGTTGACGCCGAGCTTTTGCGCGTAAATCGCAAGACGCTCGCCGAACAACCGCTTCGCTTCGCCCTGCAGCCAGCCCTGCACCCGATCCTTGATCTGCTGCGGATCGGCTTGCAACGGCAGCGGCAATTGCAGCGCCGCGTGCTCGGCGCTGAACGCGAGCGTGCCTTGCGGCGCGCCGAGCGTCACGCGCACTGGTTGACCGAGGTAGGGCACTTGCGCGCCGTCTTTCCAGTCGATTTTCGGCAACGCACGCTGTTCGACGCGCGTTTGCCATTCGATCAATTTCGTGAAAATCCAGCGCTGTTTTTCGGCGATCGCGGTTTCGATATCGGCCAGCGTGACCCAGCGCGGCGCGGTGATCGTGAGGCCGGTGCTGTCGATCGCAAAGCCGATCGAGCGGCGTGAGGAACGCTTGAGCGCGTAATGGAGCGTGCGCGAACCGATGGTGAGACTGCGCAGCTTGCTGCCGTCCGGCGCGAGCGGCACGGCGGGCGGCATGACTGGCGCCGGGTCCGATGAACGAGGCGCGGAAGGTGAAGGAGACGACGAGGTGGACCCCGGCTCGGCGAAGAGCGGGAGATCGAGCTGCCGGTTTTCGAGCGCCGCGGCGGGCTGCGGCGTGGGAGACTTCTGCATCGGCTTCGCTTCGCGCAAAACGCCTTCGGGCTTCGAAGGCGTGGCGCGTCAGATGGGCGCGGCGGCGGAACTACCTGCCGCTTCGCTATAGGCAGTCGGATCGATGCGGCGCATTTCGGCTTCGATCCACTGTTCGACGCGCGTGTTCACTTCTTCGGGCGTGAGACCCGTCGTGTCGATCGGCTTGCCGATCGACACCGTGACTATACCCGGATATTTCGTAAACGAGTTACGCGGCCACACGCGGCCCGCGTTGTGCGCGATCGGCACGACGGGCGCGCCGGTCGCGATCGCGAAGCGCGCGCCGCCGGTCTTGTACTTGCCCTGCTTGCCGGTCGGCGTGCGCGTGCCTTCCGGAAACATGATGACCCACGCGCCTTCGGCCATGCGCAGCTTGCCCTGGTTCGTGACCGATTCGAACGCGTATCTGCCTTCCTTGCGGTTGATGTGAACCATCTTCAGCAAGCCGAGCGCCCAGCCGAAGAACGGCACGTACAGCAGTTCGCGCTTGAACACGTAGCACAGCGGGCGCGGCATGATCGCTGGAAACGCGATCGTTTCCCACGCCGACTGATGCTTCGACAGCAGCACGGCCGGGCCGGCGGGCAGGTTCTCGAAGCCTTCGATGCGGTAGCGGATGCCGTTCAGGTAGCGCACCGTCCACAGTGTCAGACGGCACCAGCCGGCCGCCATCCAGTAGCGGTTTTCCGCCCGCAGAAACGGAAACGCGATGAAGCACGCGGTCGCGTACGGCACGGTGACCAGAACGAAATAGATCAGCAGCAGCAGGGAGCGGATAGAGCGCATCGGCGTGATCGGTGAGGGTGGGGAGCGCGCGGTGAGCGGGTCACTCGTGGACGTTGGCGAGGAAGTCGAGCGCGAACGCGCGCAGGTCGTCGTGCACGATCGTGCCTTCGGGCAGGCCGCCGGACGCGAGGGTCTTGCGGCCCTTGCCGGTCAGCACGAGGTGGGTCGGATGACCGAGCGCGGCACCGGCCTGCAGATCGCGCAGCGAATCGCCGACCGTCGGCGTATGTGCCGGATCGATCTCGAATCGTTCGGCAATCATCTTCAGCAGGCCGGGCTTCGGCTTGCGGCACTCGCAGTGGTCTTCCGCCGTGTGCGGGCAGAAGAAAACCGCGTCGATGCGCGCGCCGACGGCCGCCGCCATGCGATGCATCTTCAGATGCATCGCGTTCAACGCGTCCATGTCGAACAGACCGCGGCCGATGCCCGACTGATTCGTCGCGATCGCCACGCGATAGCCCGCCTGGTTCAGGCGCGCGATCGCTTCCAGTGCGCCGGGCAGCGCGACCCATTCCTCCGGCGACTTGATGAACGCGTCGGAGTCGACGTTGATCACGCCGTCGCGGTCGAGAATCACCACTTTCTTCATCGGCATGGCGCGGTGCTCAGGCGGCGAGTCGGGAAATGTCGGCGACGCAGTTCATCTGCTGATGCAGCGCGCCGAGCAGAGCCAGACGGTTCGCGCGCAACGCCGGGTCTTCGGCGTTGACCATCACGTCGTTGAAGAACGTGTCGACCGGTTCGCGCAGCGCGGCGAGTGCCGTGAGCGCGCCGGTGTAGTCGCGTGCGGCCAGTTGCGACTGCACGCGCGGCGTTACCTGTTCGAGCTGCGCGTTCAGTGCCTGCTCCGCTGCTTCGGTGAGCAACGCAGGCTGCACGCCGCCGTTGGTCACGCCTTCCGACTTCTTCAGGATGTTCGAGATGCGCTTGTTGGCCGCTGCGAGCGATGCGGCTTCCGTGAGCAACGCGAATTCGCGCACCGCGTCGAGGCGCGCGACGATGTCGTCGAGCCGCGTCGGGTTCAGCGCGAGCACCGCGTCGATCTCACCGGCCGCGTAGCCGCGTTCGCGCAGCAGGCCGCGCAGGCGATCCATGCTGAATTCGTAGATCGCGCTGGTGGAATCGGCGACGTTCGGCACGCTGGCGAATTGCGCATAGGCCGCACGCAGCAGCTCGACGAAGTCGACGTTCAGCTGCTTCTCGACCAGAATGCGCAGCACGCCGAGCGCATGACGGCGCAGCGCGAACGGGTCTTTCTCGCCGGTGGGCTGCAGGCCGATGCCCCAGATGCCGACCAGCGTTTCGAGTTTGTCCGCGAGCGCGACGACCGTGCCGGTCGCGCTGGTGGGCAATGCGTCGCCGGAGAAGCGCGGCTGATAGTGCTCCGAGCACGCGAGCGCGACTTCTTCCGGTTCGCCGTCGTGGCGCGCGTAGTACGTGCCCATCGTGCCTTGCAGCTCGGGGAATTCGCCGACCATGTCGGTGATCAGGTCGGCCTTCGCGAGACGCGCGGCGCGCTTCGCGAGCGCGACATCGGCGCCGATCAGCGTCGCGATCGCGCCGGCCAGCCCTTCGAGCCGTTCCACGCGTTGCAGCGCCGAGCCAAGCTTGTTGTGATACACGACGTTCGCGAGCAGCGGCACACGCTCCGCGAGCGGCTTCTTCTTGTCCTGCGTGAAGAAGAACTTCGCGTCGGCCAGTCGCGGACGCACCACGCGCTCGTTACCTTCGACGATCTCGACCGGCGTCGCCGTCTCGATGTTCGACACGATCAGGAAGCGCGAGCGCAGCTTGCCGTTCGCATCGGTCAGCGCGAAATACTTCTGGTTCGTCTGCATCGTCAGGATCAGACATTCCTGCGGCACTTGCAGGAATTCGTCCTCGAAGCGGCACTCGTAGACGACCGGCCACTCGACCAGCGACGTCACTTCGTCGAGCAGCGCTTCGGGCATCACGACTTTGTCCTCACCGGCCTGCGCGAGCAGTTGCGAGCGGATCGCTTCCTTGCGCTTCGCGAAGCTCGCGATCACGCGGCCCCGGTGTTCGAGCGTTTCCGCATACGACTGCGCGTGCTGGATATTCACAAGGCCTTCGGACAGGAAGCGATGACCGAGCGTGGTGTCGTCGGCATCGATGCCGAGCGCGCTGACCGGCACGATCTCTTCGCCGTGCAGCGCGGTCAGACGATGCACCGGGCGCACGAACTGCACGCTCGAGCCGTCCGGGCGCTGATACGTCATCACCTTCGGAATCGGCAGCTTGGCGAGCGTTTCGTCGAGCGCGCCCTGCAGGCCCTCGGCGAGCGTTGCGCCGGGCGCCGCGTAGCGCAGGAAGAACGCTTCGGTCTTGCCGTCCGGCGCGCGTTCGAGGTCGTTCACGGTGAAGTCGGGGAAGCCGAGCGCGGCGAGCTTCTTCGCGAGCGGCGCGGTGGGCTGGCCGTCTTTATCGAGCGCGACGGAAACCGGCAGCACTTTCTCGCGCACGTGTTTTTCCGGCGCGAGCGCGCGCACGTTGTGAATCGTCACCGCGAGGCGGCGCGGCGTGGCATAGCGTTCGAACGACGGCTCGCCTTCGATCAGGTCGCGCGCCGCGAGGCGCTGCGCAATGCCTTCGGCGAAGGCGTCGCCGAGCCGCGCGAGCGCCTTCGGCGGCAGTTCTTCGGTCAGCAGCTCGACGAGCAGGGTAGCGTGTTGAGATTGAGTCATTGGTTGAAGTTCTCGTCAGTCCTGGTCGATCTTGCGTTCGACTTTCAGCGGCGGCGCCCACGCGGGCATCGCGGCTTCCTGCTCGTCGGTGGTGAGCCCAGGCACGCCGTGCACCGGGTTGCCGAGCATCGGGAAGCCGAGCTTTTCGCGCGAGTCGTAGTAGGCCTGCGCGACCAGACGCGACAGCGCGCGAATCCGGCCGATATACGCCGCGCGTTCCGTGACCGAGATCGCCCCGCGCGCGTCGAGCAGGTTGAAGGTGTGGCCGGCCTTCAGCACGAGTTCGTAGGCGGGCAGCGCGATCTGCGCGTCGATCATGCGCTTCGCTTCGGCTTCGTAGCTGTTGAAGAACGTGAACAACAGATCGACGTTCGCCTGTTCGAAGTTGTAGGTGGACTGCTCGACCTCGTTCTGGTGATACACATCGCCGTAGGTCAGGCGGCGCAGTTCGGGGCCGTTCGGGCCTTGCTCTTCCCACTCGGTCCAGACGAGGTCGTAGACGTTCTCGACCTTCTGCAGATACATCGCGAGGCGCTCGAGACCGTAAGTGATTTCGCCGAGCACCGGCTTGCAATCGAGACCGCCGACCTGCTGGAAGTACGTGAACTGCGTCACTTCCATGCCGTTCAGCCACACTTCCCAGCCGAGGCCCCACGCACCGAGCGTCGGGTTTTCCCAGTCGTCTTCGACGAAGCGCACATCGTTCTGCTTTAGGTCGAAGCCGAGCGCTTCGAGCGAGCCGAGGTACAGGTCGAGAATGTTTTCTGGCGCGGGCTTGAGCACGACCTGGTACTGGTAGTAGTGCTGCAGACGGTTCGGGTTCTCGCCGTAGCGGCCGTCTTTCGGGCGGCGCGACGGTTGCACGTAGGCGGCGCGCCACGGCTCGGGGCCGATCGCGCGCAGAAACGTATGGACGTGGGACGTGCCCGCACCGACTTCCATGTCGATCGGCTGGAGCAACGCGCAGCCCTGCTTGTCCCAGTAGGACTGCAAGGTCAGGATGATTTGCTGAAACGTGAGCATGAAGTGCCTTTCGGGCATGAGGCCATGCCGCGTGCGCCTAAGCGCGCGAGGGGGCCGTGGAGCGAAGTGCTGAAGCCGGGATTTTAACGGAAAGGAAAGGGGGCGGCCCGATTTGCGGGGTCGGACGGGCCGCGATGCGGTTTGCGGGCGACAGAGGGGATGAGACGGGCCGTGAAGGGCCCGTCAAGGCCGCCGCAACGCTGGCCCACGCGTGGCCTCTCAGGTCGCCGCCAGCTCCGCCTTCGGCGCAAACGAATCGCTTTGCGCGACCGGCCAGTACTTCTCGAACAGCGTATAGCGATAGTTGCCGTTGAGCAGGTCGTTCGGTTCGAGATACTTGAGCAGATCCGACATCAGCCGCACCTCATGCGACGACACGCGCCGCACGATGTGATGCGCGCGCAACTCCGCCGGATGCCTGAGCCCGGCCGCCTGGATGATCTCCTGCAACGCATGCAGCGTGTTGTGATGGAAGTTGAACACGCGATCGGCCTTATCCGGCACGACGAGCGCGCGCTGGCGCACCGGGTCCTGGGTCGCGACGCCGGTCGGACAGCGGCCGGTGTGGCAGGTCTGCGCCTGGATGCAGCCGACCGCGAACATGAAGCCGCGCGCCGCGTTGACCCAGTCCGCGCCGATCGCGAGCGTCTTCGCGATATCGAATGCGGTGATCATCTTGCCGCTCGCGCCGATGCGGATGCGCTGCCGCAGACCAATGCCGACCAGCGTGTTGTGCACGAGCAGCAGCCCCTCCTGCAACGGCACACCGACGTGGTCGGTGAATTCGAGCGGCGCCGCGCCCGTGCCGCCTTCCGCGCCGTCGACGACGATGAAGTCCGGCAGAATCCCCGTTTCCAGCATCGCCTTGGCGATGCCGAAGAATTCCCACGGATGCCCGATGCACAGCTTGAAGCCGGTCGGCTTGCCGCCCGAGAGCGTGCGCAGCCGTTCGACGAATTCGAGCAGCTCGCGCGGCGTCGAGAACTCCGAGTGGGTCGCTGGGGAGATGCAATCACGGCCCATCGCCACGCCGCGCGTTTCGGCGATTTCGGGGGTGATCTTCGCGGCCGGCAGCACGCCGCCGTGACCCGGCTTCGCGCCTTGCGAGAGCTTCACCTCGATCATCTTCACCTGCGGCTCGGCGGCCTGCTTCGCAAATCTTTCGGCGTTGAAGGTGCCGTCGTCGTTACGACATCCGAAGTAACCCGACGCGATCTCCCAGATGATGTCGCCGCCATGCTCCCGGTGATACTTCGACATCGAGCCTTCGCCGGTGTCGTGCGCGAAGTTGCCTTTTTTCGCGCCGAGGTTCAGCGCCATGATCGCGTTGGCCGACAGCGAGCCGAAGCTCATCGCCGACACGTTGAAGATCGACATTGAGTACGGCTTGGCGCGATCGGGGCCGACCACGATGCGAAAGTCGTGACCGTCGAGCGTGGTCGGCGCGAGCCAGTGGCTGATCCACTCGTGCGCGACCGCCTTCACGTCGAGTTCGGTACCGTATGGGCGGCTGTCGACGTCGTTCTTCGCGCGCTGGTAGACGATGCTGCGCTGCGCGCGCGAGAACGGCTTTTCATCGGTATCGTCTTCGACGAAATACTGACGGATCTCCGGGCGGATGAATTCGAAAATGAAGCGCAGGTGGCCCCACAGCGGGTAATTGCGCAGGATCGCGTGGCGCTGTTGCGTCAGGTCGAACACGCCGAGCGCGATGAGCGCGGCCGGCACGACGATCCAGAACCACGACAGATGATGGCTCGCGGCGAGCGCGGCGCAGATCGCGAACAGCCCGATTGCGCACCACATGGCCAGATAGCGTCGAGAAAACATGGGGACTCCAGTGCAGTGAAGATCAATGCGACGGGATAGTCCGCGCGTGCGGCGCGGGCGGAATCCGTCACGAAGGAAAACTGGCGCCTGCGGGCCGCCGCGCGGCGTGGACCGGGAAAGCGTGAAGATGAGGCGTGCGAATGAAGGTCAAGCGTCGCACGCGGAGGTGAAGCGGGTATGACTGCCCGAGGCGGGGAAAACCGGCTGAACGGCGCGCGCGTGTCGGAGTGGAACGACCCGTTGCGCTCGCCGCTGTGCATCGTTCAACGGCCGCCCAGCAGCGCCGCTTTTTGCCGCGCGGTTTGCGGCGCGTCCTGCGATTGGCCTTCCGGCCTCGTCTTGTGCGCCTGCTTGCGCCGCTGGGATCGCGTCTGTTTCGGCGCCTGATCCTGCGGCAGCTCGGCCGGTTGCCCGGTCATCGCGCGCTCGATGATGCCGCCGCCGAGGCACACGTCGCCGTCGTACAGCACCGCGGATTGGCCCGGCGTGACCGCCCATTGCGCGGCGTCGAAGGTCAGCTCGAACAGGCCTTCGCTCGCGCCCTCAGCCGCCGCATTGAACGTGCACGGCGCATCGGCTTGCCGGTAGCGCGTCTTCGCGCCGCACGCGAAGCCGTCGGCCGGCGGCTCGCCCGCGATCCAGCTCGTATTGCCCGCCAACAGCGTATGGCACAGCAGCCACGGATGGTCGTGCCCCTGCGCGACGTACAGCGTATTCGTCGGAATGTCCTTGCCCGCGGCGAACCACGGTTCGCCGCTGCCGTCCTTGCTGCCGCCAAGGCCGATGCCCTTGCGCTGGCCGAACGTGTAGAACGCGAGGCCGATGTGTTCGCCGACGGTCTTGCCGTCGGTGGTTTTCATCGGACCGGGTTTGGTCGGCAGATAGCGGTTCAGGAAGTCGCGGAACGGCCGCTCGCCGATGAAGCAGATGCCGGTCGAATCCTTCTTCTTCGCATTCGGCAAGCCGATCTGCGCGGCAATTTCGCGCACCTTGGTCTTCGGAATCTCGCCGAGCGGGAACAGCGTCTTCGACAATTGCGCCTGGTTCAGCCGATGCAGGAAGTACGACTGGTCTTTCGTATGATCGAGCGCCTTCAGCAGCTCGAAGCGGCCGTCGTTCTCGCGCACGCGCGCATAGTGGCCAGTCGCGATGGTTTGCGCGCCGAGCGACATCGCGTGATCGAGGAAGGCCTTGAACTTGATTTCGGCATTGCACAGCACGTCCGGGTTCGGCGTGCGGCCGGCCGAATATTCGCGCAGGAACTCGGCGAACACGCGGTCTTTGTATTCGGCGGCGAAGTTGACCGCCTCGACGTCGATGCCGATCAGGTCCGCGACCGACACCACGTCGATCCAGTCCTGCCGCGTCGAGCAGTATTCGCTGTCGTCGTCGTCTTCCCAGTTCTTCATGAACAGGCCGACCACGTCGTAGCCCTGTTCCTTCAGCAGCCACGCGGTGACCGACGAATCGACGCCGCCCGACATGCCTACTACGACTTTGCGCTTGCTCATAAGGTACTCACTGGGTGCTGCATGACTGCATGGATCGTGGGGGCCGCTCGTGACGGCCTTATCGCTTCGGCCCGACCGAATGCGTATGCACGAAGTCGAGCGGGAAACGCCGGCCTGCCAGGTAATCGTCGATGCACTGCATCACGAGCGGCGTGCGATGCCGCTCGGGGCACGCGCGCAACTCTTCGGCGCTCATCCACAGCGTGCGGACGATGTCGGCATCGAGCGCACTCGCCGGGTCCGGTTCGCCGCCCGCGCCGCAATAGGTGAAGCGAAGGTACGTGATGCCCGCGCGGTCCGGCCGCTCGAAGTGGGTCATGTACATGCCGACGAGCGCTTCGGGCTCGAACGGATGGGCGGTTTCCTCGAGCGTTTCGCGCACCACCGCTTCCAGCAGCGTTTCGCCCGCCTCGAGGTGGCCGGCGGGCTGGTTCAGGCGCAGGCCGGCGGCGGTCTGTTCCTCGACCAGCAGGAAGCGCCCCTCACGCTCGACGATCGCCGCGACGGTGACGTGCGGCAGCCAGGTTTCCGGTTTCATGGGTGCGCATTTTACCGGTTATGCGCGCCTGTTGCCGGGTGGTGGCTCGGCGCCGGCCCGCGCCACGGCCGGTGGCGGCCAGCCGCCGGTTCTGGGCCGTGCGCGACCGCCCGAAAGGCGTTTGGCGGTCTGCCGCTCATTCGCATCGACCCCGATATTGGCGAGGCGGCCGTTTCGGTTAAAGTGGGGCCTGCGTTAGCCGTTGCATTTGCGTTTGCGTGCCGGCGTGCCTCGTCGGCAGCTCTGTCGTCAAACAGGAAGTCGAGGAGGAACAACGATGCACATCGGAGTGCCAGTCGAGACGCGCGCGCATGAAACCCGCGTTGCCGCGACGCCCGAAACGGTCAAGAAGTACGTGGCGCAAGGCCATCGGGTCACCGTCCAGAGCGGCGCCGGCGCTGGCGCGAGCTTTCCCGATGATGCCTATACGGCCGTGGGCGCGGAAATCGTCGATGCCGCCACGGCGTTCGGCGCCGATCTCGTCCTCAAAGTCCAGTCCCCTACCGATTCCGAACTGCCGCTGCTGAAGCGCGGCGCGACGCTCGTCGGCATGCTCGACCCGTTCAACGCTGAAAACGCCCAGAAGCTCGCCGCGGCCGGCGTCACCGCGTTCGCGCTCGAAGCGGCGCCGCGCACGACGCGCGCGCAAAGCCTCGACGTGCTGTCCTCGCAGGCGAATATCGCCGGCTACAAGGCGGTGCTGCTCGCGGCGACGCTCTACCCGCGCTTCATGCCGATGCTGATGACCGCGGCCGGCACGGTGAAGGCCGCGCGCGTGCTGATTCTCGGCGCGGGCGTAGCGGGCCTGCAGGCGATCGCCACCGCGAAGCGCCTCGGCGCGGTGATCGAGGCCTCCGATGTGCGCCCGGCCGTCAAGGAGCAGATTGAATCACTCGGCGCGAAATTCCTCGACGTGCCCTACGAAACCGACGAAGAGCGCGAGGCCGCGCAGGGCGTCGGCGGCTATGCGAGGCCGATGCCGCCGTCGTGGCTCGCGCGCCAGTCGGCGCTCGTCCACGAGCGCGCGAAACAGGCCGACGTGGTGATCTCCACCGCGCTGATTCCGGGCCGCGACGCGCCGACGCTGCTTTCGGTCGAAACCGTGCGGGCGATGAAGCCGGGCTCGGTGCTCGTCGATCTCGCGGCCGGTCGCGGCCCAGAGATCGACGGCAAGCGCGGCGGCAACTGCCCGCTGACCGAGACGGACCAGGTGGTGGTGCGCTACGGCGTGCAGATCGTTGGCTATACGAACCTAGCGGCGATGGTGCCCGCCGACGCTTCGTCGCTGTACGCGCGCAATCTGCTCGACTTCCTGAAGCTGATCGTCACGAAGGAAGGCACGCTTAACATCGATCTCGCGGACGACATCGTCGCGGCCACACTGCTGGCCCGCGACGGCGCAGTCACACGCACGGCATGAAGCAACAGTGATGCATGGGACCGGAGTAAGCCCTAAAGCGCCAACTCCGGGCGACAAAGGAGAAACGGCAATGGAAGTGCTCAACCACACCGTCATCAACCTGATCATCTTCGTGCTGGCGATCTACGTCGGCTATCACGTGGTCTGGAACGTTACGCCCGCGCTGCATACGCCGCTGATGGCGGTGACCAACGCGATCTCGGCGATCGTGATCGTCGGCGCGATGCTCGCGACCGGCCTCACGCTCGGCGGTCCCGGCAAGTTCTTCGGCACGATCGCGGTCGCGCTCGCGGCCGTCAACGTGTTCGGCGGCTTTCTCGTCACGCGGCGCATGCTGGAGATGTTCAGGAAGAAGGAACCGAAGAAACTCCCGGCAGCCGGTAAGGAGGGCGCGCAATGAGCCTGAACGTCGTCACACTGCTGTATCTGGTCGCCTCGGTCTGCTTCATCCAGGCGCTCAAGGGGCTGTCGAATCCGAAGACCGCGCGCGTCGGCAATACCTTCGGCATGGTCGGCATGGCGATCGCGATTCTGACGACCATCGCGCTGATCTCGCGGCAGGCCGAGGCACTCGGCTCCAATCTCGGCCTCGGGCTCGGCCTGCTGCTGTTCGGGCTCGTGATCGGCGGTGCGGTCGGGGCGTTCGTCGCCGCGCGCGTCGAGATGACGAAGATGCCCGAGCTCGTCGCGGCGATGCACTCGCTGATCGGTCTCGCGGCCGTGTGCATTGCGTACGCGGTCGTGTCGGAACCGGCCGCGTTCGGCCTCGTCGATCCCGATGTGCCGATCGAGGGCTTCCTGCCGTACGGCAACCGCATCGAGCTGTTCATCGGCACGTTCGTCGGTGCGATTACTTTTAGCGGCTCGGTGATTGCGTTCGGCAAGCTGTCGGGCAAGTACAAGTTCCGGTTGTTCCAGGGCGCGCCGGTCGTGTACGGCGGTCAGCATCTGCTCAACCTGATGCTCGCGCTCGCGATGATCGGCTTCGGCATCCTCTTCTTCCTCACGCAGTCGTGGCTGCCGTTCATCATCATGACGATCATCGCGTTCGTGCTCGGCGTGCTGATCATCATTCCGATCGGCGGTGCGGATATGCCGGTGGTCGTGTCGATGCTGAACTCGTACTCGGGCTGGGCGGCGGCGGGCATTGGCTTCTCGCTGAACAATGCGATGCTGATCATCGCGGGGTCGCTGGTGGGTTCATCGGGTGCGATTCTGTCGTACATCATGTGCAAGGCCATGAACCGCTCGTTCTTCAACGTGATTCTCGGCGGCTTCGGCAGCGAACCCGGCGCGGCGGCGGCAGGCAGCGCGGCCGAACAGCGTCCGGTGAAATCCGGTTCGGCCGACGACGCGTCGTTCATGCTCGGCAACGCGGAAACCGTCGTGATCGTGCCGGGCTACGGGCTGGCCGTCGCGCGCGCGCAGCATGCGCTGAAGGAGCTGACCGACAAGCTGGTCGAGAAGGGCATCGAGGTGAAGTATGCGATTCACCCGGTGGCCGGCCGCATGCCGGGTCACATGAACGTGCTGCTCGCCGAAGCCGAAGTGCCGTACGACATGGTGTTCGAAATGGACGACATCAATGGCGAGTTCGGTCAGATCGACGTGGTGCTCGTGCTTGGCGCGAACGACGTCGTGAATCCGGCGGCGAAGAACGATCCGAAGTCGCCGATCGCGGGCATGCCGATCATCGAGGCGTACAAGGCGAGGACCGTGATCGTCAACAAGCGCTCGATGGCGGCGGGCTACGCCGGGCTCGACAACGACCTGTTCTACATGGACAAGACGATGATGGTGTTCGGCGACGCGAAGAAGGTGATCGAGGATATGGTGAAGTCGGTCGAGTAGATCGTTAGCCGTGAGGATCGCGGCGCGTGGCCGCGATCCCTGTTATCTGTTGGGCTTCGCGTTCAGATGCCGCAGCAGATCCGCGAGCCGCCTGCCTTCCTGATCCGGATACGTGTCGAGCACTTTGAGATCGCGCATCTTCTCCAGTCCGAAATTGCGGAAATCACCACGCAGTTCGCACCACGCGCCGAGCGTCCAGCGCGCGCCCCAGTACGCGAGCGCGAGCGGCCAGACGCGGCGCTCGGTGTCGGCGCCGTTGGCGTCGGTGTAGGCAAAGCGCACCACCTGGCGCGTATCGATCGCGCGATGCAGCGTATCGAGCTGCGCCGAAAAATCTCCCTTGATGTGAAACGACGGTGCAAAGATTGCGAGCCGTTCGAGCGCCGCACGCTTGTCGGCGGGCATCGCCGATGCGATCTTCGCCAGTGCTCCACGCGCGCCGCTCGCGAAGCCCGCGCCGCCCCACGATTCGAGCATGCGCGCGCCGGCGGCGAGCGCGGCGAGCTCGTCTGCGGTGAAGGTGAGCGGCGGCAGACTCGCCGAGCGCGACAGCCGATAGCCGATGCCCGCTTCGCCTTCGATTGGCACCCCTGACAATTGCAGATCGCGCACGTCCCGATAGACCGTGCGCAGCGAGACGTTCAGCCAGTCGGCCAGTTGCTGCGCGGTGGTCAGACGCCGCCCGCGCCGCAGCTCGGCGATCTGGAACAGGCGGTCGGCGCGGCGCGTCATCGTGGGCGTCGGGTCAGGGAGGAGGGGGACGGTCCCGCGATGATAGCGCCGCATGGCGGCCTTGGGTCGGGGCGCGACGGCGTCAGGCGCGCCTAGCCGTTGCTGCGCGAATGCAGACCGAGCCGGTTGCCTTCGGTATCGGTGAAGAACGCGATATAGCCGATGTCCTGCGGCAGCTTGATCACCGGGCCGTCGGTCTTACCGCCCGCCCGTTCGATTCGCGCCAGCGCGGCGTCGACGGTGGGCTGTGCGTTCAGGTAGACGATCACGCCGTCGTCGGCGGGCGTCATCGACGGACTATGGACGATCGCGCCGCCGGTCGCGGGCTCCTCGTAGCTGAACACGGCGATGGGCTGGCCGCCGAATTCCTGGCGGTTCAGCGTGGTGTCGAGCGCGGCTTCGTAAAAGCGCACGGCGCGATCGAAATCGACGGACGGAATCTCGAACCAGGCAACGAGTTTGGGCAAAGCGGACATAACACTCTCCTTTGGTTGGCAGTAGGCCGTTCAAGCGCCGGATGGCGTGAGAAGGAGTGTGCGGGGGTGCTGCTGACCGCGTAGTGGCAGCAGGGTCGGAAAGGCGACAGCCTCACTGCGCCGGCAACTGAAACACGCCCACCACCTCGCTCATGTGCGTGGCCTGCTCTTCGGTGCGTTGCGATAGATCGGCGTTGCTCGCCGGAATCTGCGCGGTCGCCGTGGAAATGGACTGCGTGCCGTCGCGTACCGAAAGCAGCGCTTGCCTGAGGCGCGATTGCATCATGCGCAGGTCTTCCATCATGCGGCCCATTTCGTCGCGCGAACGCACGTCGATGCGCCGGTTCAGATTGCCATCGGCAATCGCGCGGAAGTGGCCGGTGGCTTCTTCGAGCAGACTGGCGATCGACTTGCGCAGCGCATGCCATGCGAACGCGGCCATCGACAATCCCAGCAGAAGACCGACCCCGGCGATCGCGAGAATCGCGCGGAAGCGGTCCTGCGCCGCCTCGTAGCGACTGCGCGCGTTGCCGCTCTGGATCTTTTCGAGCTTCGCGGAACGGTCTGTGACTTCGTTGAACGGATCAGTCATCTTGTTCGAAATCAGCTCGGCGAGCTGCGTGGTGTCGTGCCGCTCGATCGCGGCGAACACCTGCGCGACCGCGCCGTTCAGAAGATCGCGAAAGGCACCTTTCCGAAGCCGATCAGGATCGGAACGGCCTCGGTGCGGTGGCGTGCGAGTGACATCAATGAATGGATCGCGCAGTGCGCAGAGGATCAGCAGGCACCGCGCGAGGTTCAGCCTGCGCTTTCTGCTGCCACGCAGTCACGCAGACGAAAAAAGTCATGATCAGCGACCCCGAGACCCGCCGAGCGCGGGTCTTTTTTATCTGCGTGCGCTCTCTTTTTGAGTGAAATTGACAATTCTTTGCAGACATACGGACTACTCTGATTGACTCTTTTTTTCCGTTCGCGGTAGCGTGGCTACGCTTCGGATTGCGCCATTTATCTAACAAGGAAAGAGAAGAATATGTCCGGAAAAATCCCTTACTATGAAACCAATAACTTGATATGGCGATGGAGATTATGTGACGGTGACGACGGATGTGTGCTTTGTCCGACAGTGTCTATGTCAATGGACAGACTCCCGCCTGCGCTGCCTGCGCCACTCGAGCCACCTGCGCCACCTGCGCCCAAGCCGCCAAAGGTCGATCCGTATGCTAAGGCGGTAATGGACGTGATCGACGGACTCTCGCGCTTCAAGACGTGGCTTGACACGCCTAATCCTCCGAAGCCGCCTAAAGCACCGCCTGTGAAGAGGGATTACATGGCGGTGCCGCCGTTCGATATTCAGGAAATTCCGGGTGCAATGCGCAAGGAATTTTTGACCAACTCCGCGAAACTGATGGAGCGATGGTTCAATGGTGAACTGAATTACGGCCCAACCGAAACAGACGTACAGGCGGAAATTAACCAGAAAGGTGATCCATACCCACCCAGCATGTACGATATGATGACTATCAAGCTTGAGTGGGTTCTGAAGTATCGGCGCGCCAAGGAAGCTTACGACTATTTGATAAATACCGGGGCTCGGAGTCCCCGCGCCTATCAAGCACTTCAGCGAATTCTACGGCGTTACGTAGGTCGGGTTAGTGTCAATACGTGGACAGCATGCGGCGAAAAACTTCCCAGCCTTCATCGACACTTTCAGTTTACTTTTGCGAATGTCGGAAGCACGTTCGCTCAGAAAATTGGTGAATTGCTCATCGCCGCGCAAAACAAAAATGTTCCTGATGACCTAGTCGGTGTATTGGGCTCGTTTAACATCTATGCTGCAATCGCCTATGCAACCTTTCGCAGGATGGATGAAGTAGAAATCAGCGGGATTTATGTCTACATCAAAGATAGTTACGACTTTACTGATAAGGCTGGCGAGGTATCCCAATATCTCGGACATTGGAGCAAGAACGGAGTAGTTGTTGTTCCCTACAATGGAGCCGCCGCAGCACTTAATAATCCCGCGCTTTACATCGAATATCCCGTCGCGGTAGGTAATGCTCAGGTAGCGGGAAACGTCTATTATCCTGTTCAAAACAAGGATTTCCGGCAATGGGCACTCAAGCATCAACGAGGGGGAGACTTTATTGTCTACTCCGACTATAGATTTGTCCCTCTCAATCCCCCAATGACGGTGTACCTATGACCGTGAAGCGCGTGATTGTGTGGATGGTGCTCGTGATCGGATTGCCAATCGTGGGCTTCTATTTGCTCCTGTATCGGTCGGATTCATCGGCTAGCGATTGCTCCCGCACGATTTCGCCTGATACGAATTATCTGGCGGAACTGTGCCTAATCGAGTGGGGCGGCGGGTCTAACCCTGTGTATCTCGGTCGGGTCTACGATGCGAAAACAGGGGAATTGCTAGTACGGCGGCGATTCGCTACTCCTGTCCCTGAGCTTGAATGGTGGAAAGACGAGATTTCATTTTCTCGGGGCGGCAATGAGGCGTCGTATGTGAAATTGCCGCCAACACTATATGACCGGCTAACCGCGAGATTGCCCTAGGCCGCGCACGGAAAGTGGCGCGGCGCTGCCGAGCTCGAGCAATCAGAGACATGATCGCACTACCACCGGACCCGCATGACGCGGTTTTTTTTTAGGTTCATCACAACGACAGCGCGTTGCCCGACAGACCCAGCCTCAAGCCGCCGGCGTCTCCCCCTGAGGACGCTGCCGCACGCTGCCCGCAATCAGATCGAAGCGGAACAGCCGGCATTCGAGCGCGCCGTTGAAAAGCGGGGTCTTCGTCGATTCGCGCAAGCGCAGTTGGCCCGGCAGTTTGCGATCCGACGTCAGGATGAACGCATGCCATCCGGCAAAGCGCTGCTTCAACGCATTGCCGAGCATCTGGAAAAATTCGCTGTCCGGCGCTTCTTCCTGAACGCGGCGAAAGCCCTCGTCGTCGCGATTGCCGCGGCCTTCGCGAAGCTCGCCGCGTGCATTGCGCCCGCGCACTTCGATCCGCTCGCCATACGGCGGATTGGCGACGAGGATGCCGGCCGTCGATGTCGGCGGCGTCATGTCGCGCGCGTCGAGCTGCTTGAGCGGAACAGACGGCAAGCCGGCGCGCTCGAAGTTGGCGCGCGCTTTCTCGAGCATGTCGCCGGAGATGTCGCTGCCGAAAATCTGCAGGTCGGCGCGCATGCTGCGTGCCGCGTTTTTCGCTTCGAGCGCGGCCCCTCTCAGCGCTTGCCACGCTCGCGCGTCGAACTGTTTGAGCTTCTCGAAGCCGAAGCGGCGCTCGACGCCCGGCGCGATGTTCAACGCGACCTGCGCCGCTTCCGCGAGGAACGTGCCGCTGCCGCACATCGGATCGTAGAGCGGCGTGCCGGCCTGCCAGCCGGTCAGACGCAGAATGCCCGCCGCGAGGTTTTCGCGCAGCGGCGCCGCGCCCTTGTCCAGACGCCAGCCGCGCTTGAACAGCGGATCGCCCGAGGTATCGAGGTAGAGCGTGCAGTCGGTCGCGGTGAGGAACGCGAACACGCGCACGTCGGGCATGGCGGTGTCGATGCTCGGCCGCGCGCCGCTTTTTTCGCGCAGACGATCACAGATCGCGTCCTTCACGCGCAGCGTCGTGAATTCGAGGCTGCGCAGTGGCGATTTGATTGCGGTGACGTCGACGCGCAGCGTCTCGTGCGCGGAAAACCACTGCTCCCAGCGCTGTTCGAGCGCGAGTGCGTAGATGTCCTGCTCGCTGCGATAGGGGCGCTGCGCGATTTTCAGCAGCACGCGGCTCGCCAGACGCGAGTGCAGGTTGGCGGCCATGCCGGCAGCCCAGCCGCCGCGGAAATGCACGCCGCCCGGCACCTGGGCGCCGGCCGTGAAGGCGGCGCCGTTCAGATGTTTGGCGGCAATTTCGGCGAGTTCGGCCGCGAGTGGAGCTTCGAGCCCGCGCGGGCAAGGAAGGAAGAAATCGAAGGACATTGAGATTGCCGCAAGGCGTTGGATAAGGCGCTATTGTACGCGGTCGGGCTCGGCGGACCGGCCGGCGCGTCGTTCTATCTCGCCTCGCGACCGCTTTGGACGGCCATACCGATCCGTCGGGTTGGCGCGCGAGCGTCGCCGCGCTCATCGCGGGCCAGCCTCGTCGCGGCACGCATGTTCACGCGTGCACCGGGCCCGCGCCAGCCGGGCCTTCAGCCGGGACTGTCAGGCGCCTGCTGCCACTGGCGTTCCCGCGGCAGGACAGGGCGGCACCACCGGCGCCGCTGCTCTGGTCGACGACGCATTCCTGCCCGTCGAGGCCGTAGCAGCGACGGGCATTGCCGCCATCGCCCGCACCGCCGCCGCGATCTGCGTCGAGACTTCCGCGAGCGCGCGCCGATGTCCATCGACGAGCGCGTCATACCCGCCGCCAACCGTCTCGCTGACCACGCTGCGGCACGTCATCACCGCGTTGCTGCGCACGGCCCGCACGCTCCACACCGCATCGATCAACGCATGCGAGCCTGGCCACGACTCGAAGCGCTGCACATTCATCGCGATCCGGTACACGGCCACGTCGTCGGGCCGCGCGGTGCCGAATGCATCGATGGTGTCGAGCTGCTGCGTCAGATTCGTCGACAGCGCGCGACGGATTTCGTCGCCGGGCAGCGACGCCCAGCGCTCCTCTTCGAGCAGCTGCACCTGGGTCGGCCCGGTCTGCACGACCAGCTGATTCCGCGACACTTGCGGCGGCACGTTGACCGGCGCGACTTCGATCAGCCACGCGGGCGCCGCGCCGGTGCGCGCGGCAGCCGGTGCGGCGCCATTCGCGGCAACGCCCGCGCTATCCGCGCCGCCCAGCGTATAAAAACGGCTCGACGGCGACGAGCACGCCGCGATCGCGAGCGCCGCGGCCAGCGCGCCGCCATACACGACGCTGCGTACGGCACCGCGCACGAACGCGCGCGGCGAGCGGGGGAGCCGGGCAACCATCATGGTTTATCTCCTGATTTACCGCGCAACAGCGCTTCGGGATGACGCTCGAGGTAGTCCGACAGCGCGTTGAGCGATTGCAACGTGCGCGTCAGTTCCTGCAACGCCTGATGAACGTCGGATTGCATCGGCGAGTCCTGCTGCAAGGTCGCCTGGGCCGAATTGAAGGTCTGTTTCGCGGCAGTCAGCGTATCGCGCGCCTGCGGCACCACATCCTTGTCGAGACGCGCGAACAGCTGGTCCGCGTTCTTCAGCGCGCTATTGAGGTTGCCGCCGATCTGGTCGAACGGCACCTTGTCGAGCTTCTTCGCGATGTCGGCAAGCTGCAGCTGCAATTCGTCGAGCGTGTTCGGAATGGTCGGCAGCTCGAGCGGATCCTTCGTCACGTCGACCTTGGCCTGCGCCGCCTTCGGGAAGATATCGAGCGCCACGTACAGCTGGCTCGTGATCAGGTTGCCGGTGCGCAGCTGGGCGCGCAGGCCGCGTTTGACGAGCTCCTGCAGCATGTTCTCGCCGGCGAGCGTGCCCGGCTGCGGCGCGCTCTCGCGGAAGCGCTTGCCGAGGCGGTCCGGATACAGGTTCACCGTGACCGGCATCGTGAAGCTCTGCGTCTTCGGATCGTAGTCGATGCCGATATTGGTCACCTGGCCGAGCACGATACCGCGGAAGTCGACCGGCGCGCCGATCGACAGCCCCCGCAGCGACTGGTTGAAGTTCATCACGACGCGCAAGGGGGTGCCGTCCGGTTCGCGCATCGCGTCCGCTTCGTCCGAGGCGAGACGGAACGTCTGGTCGTTCGGCGCCTGCGGGCCCATGTTCTGGCCGGGCGGCGACTGGAACGACAGACCGCCTACGATCACCGTCGCGAGCGACTGCGTGTTCAGCTTGAAGCCGCTCGAATCGAGCCGCAGATCGACGCCGCTCGCATGCCACCAGCGCGTGTTGGTGCCGACGTACTGATCGAACGGCGCCGACACGAACACCCGCATCGTCACGCCGGTGCCGCTCTTGTCGAGCGAGAAGCCGACCACCTGGCCGACCTGCACGCGCCGGTAGAAGATCGGCGAGCCGATGTCGATCGAGCCGAGCGAATCGCCGTGCAGCGTGTACTGATGGCCTTTCTGATCGCCGGTGATGGGCGGCGGCGTTTCGAGGCCGACGAAGTTGCTCTCGCTATCGGTCGAACGGCCCGCATCGGCGCCGATGTACGAACCCGACAGCAGCGTCGTCAGACCCGACACGCCGCTCGCGCCGACGCGCGGACGCACCACCCAGAAGCGCGAGTCCTTCACCGCGAACTTTCCGCCTTCCTTGGTCAGCTGCACCTGCACGAGTACGTGCGACAGATCCTGCGACAGCGTGATCGTCTTCACCGAGCCGACGGTGACGTCCTTGTACTTGACCTGGGTCTTGCCCGGCTCGAGGCCTTCCGCGCTGATGAAGCTAATGGTGATCACGGGTCCGCGCTCGGTCACCGACTTGATGACGAGCGCGATGCCGATCAGCGCGGCGATCAGCGGAATGACCCAGACGAGCGACGGCAGCCAGCGGCTGCGTGGCTCGATCTCGGGGTCGGGCAGGTGGGGCGGTAGTCTGGGTCCGTTCGAATCGTTGCGCGGCGCGTCATCGGAAGCGGGCGTCGGTCCTTGCGGGCTAGTCATGGTGAAGATCCTGAGGTGTTGGGGTACTGCCTTCCACGGGGTCCCAGATGAGTCGTGGATCGAATTGCATGGAGGCCATCATGGTCAGGATCACGACCGAGCCGAACGCGATCGCGCCCGGCCCGGCCGTGATCACGGCCAGCGATTTGAAACGCACGAGCGCCACGGTGAGCGTGATGACGAACACGTCGAGCATCGACCAGCGGCCGATCCGCTCGACCATCCGGTACAGCGTCGTGCGCTGCTGCGGACGCCAGCGCGAGCGGCGCTGCGCCGTGACGGTGAGCAGCACGAGCACCGTGAGCTTCAGCATCGGCACCATGATGCTGGCGATGAACACGATCACCGCGAGCGGCCAGTCGCCGGAGGTCCAGAAATAGACGACACCGCTCATGATCGTGTCGTCCTCGGAGCCGAGCAGCGAGGACGTGTGCATCACCGGCAGCAGGTTCGCCGGAATATACAGCAGCGCGGCTGCGATCAGCAGCGCCCACGTGCGCATCAGGCTGTCGGGGTTGCGCGAGTGCAGATGCGCGCCGCAGCGGCCGCAGTGCTGCGGCGTGACCGAGCGGATGCGCGGTTCGACGCGCCCGCACGCATGACAGGAGACGAGGCCCGAGCGCCTTGCGGTGACGTATTTCATCGCGGACTCATCCTTCGCGCGACGTGGGCGGCAAGCTCGGCGGGGCACTGCCTTCGGGTGGCGCGGCCGGACCGGCGAGCGAGCCGAGCGCGACCGCCGCGCTGTCGGCCGCCGTGCGCGGCAAGGGCCGGTCGGCACGCGCGTCGATCTCGCCGGCGATATCCCACAGCACGCGCGGATCGAACGTGAGGACGACCGCGAACATCAGCGTCAGCGCACCGAAAGCGAACAAGGCTGCCTCGGGAATCACGCGCGCGAGGCTCACCATCTTCACGAGTGTGACCAGCACGCCGAGCATGAACACTTCAATCATGCCCCACGGGCGCACGAACTGGATCGCGCGAAGCACGCGGTTGAAGTACGGAGGTACGTAGCCGGCGCGCAGCGGCACCAGCAGGTACAGCAGCGCGACGAGTTCGGTGAGGGGAAAGAGGATCGTCGAGCAGAACACCATCACGGCGACGATCTGCATGTCCTCGCCCCACAGCGCGACGAGCGCGCCGAACAGCGTGGTCTGCGAGGTGATGCCGTTGGTTTCGAGTTCGACGATCGGAAAGCCCTGGGCGATCACGAACGTGATCAGCGCGGCGAGCGTCAGCGCGCAGATTGCGTCGAGCTTGCGCGAGACGGCGAGATAGAGCGTCGCGCCGCAGCGCGGACAGCGCGCGGCGGTGCGCCCGACAAGCCTTGGCTTGCTAAACAGCGTATCGCATTCATGGCACGCGATCAGGTTGTCATGTTCCATGCGGCGGGTGGGCTAACGACGTGGTGGCGGGGTGCGAGGTACTTTCTTGACGATGGGTTAGGCGGAAGCGAGCAGCAATGGTACCAAACGCGGCCGCGCGACCGGCGCGGACCGCTGCAGCGCAATATTCGGGCCTGCACCGCCGGTGCGCTTCAGCCAGCTTTTCGTGCTTGGGGTAGCATGGCGGCCTTGGCGTGCGCGGCGGCCCCTTCGGGCGATGAAGCCGGCCGGATCGGCCGCGCGCCGCGCCGATGCCCCGAGGTGACCGCGGAATAGGCGGCCGCCGGGCGTCGTTAACTTCTATCTGCCCGCGTTGGTCCTGATCTGTCATGACACTGAATCCATCGTTCGGTACCCGCGAGTCGTACACGCGGACCGCCATCGCTTTTCACTGGCTGATCGCGCTCCTGATCGTCTGCGGCTTTGCGCTCGGCTGGGTGATGACCGACATTCCGGGCTTCACGCCCACCAAGCTGCGCTACTTCTCGTGGCACAAATGGATCGGCGTGACGGTGTTCGCGCTCGCGATCGTGCGCATCGTATGGCGCGCGACCCACGGCGCGCCGCCGATGCCGCGCCGCATGCCGAGCTGGCAGCGTGGCGCCGCGCATCTCGTGCATCTGTTGCTGTACGCGCTCATGATCGCGATTCCAGTCTCCGGCTATCTGTATAGCTCGGCGGCGAACGTGCCGGTCGTCTACCTCGGGCTGATACCGCTGCCGCGCCTCATCGCGCCCGATCCGCAGCTGAAGGAAGTGCTGAAGACGGTGCACATCGCGCTGAACTATACGCTGCTCGTGTTGGTCGGTCTGCACGTCGCGGGCGCGCTCAAGCACCAATGGCTCGATCGCGACGGCCTGCTGTCGCGCATGCTCCCCTTTCTAAAATAAGGACAACCATGAAGGTCTCGTTTTATCGCTACATGCTCGCCGCGTTTGCGGCGGCGTCGTTGAGCGCCGCTGGCGCGGCGCTCGCGCAGGTCGACGTCGCGAAGAGCTCGGTGACGGCCACCTCCAAGCAGATGAACGTGCCGGTCGAAGGCAGGTTCGGCAAGTTCACCGCCCAGCTCAGCTTCGATCCGGCGAGGCCCGAGACCGGCAGCGCGCAGATCAACATCGACGTCGCCAGCTACGATCTCGGTGACGAGAGCTACAACGAGCAGGTGCGGGGCAAGGAATGGTTCGATGCGAAGACCTATCCGGGCGCGACGTTCGTGTCGAGCGCGATCGCGCCGGCGGGCGGCAACAAGTTCAATGTGACGGGCAAGCTGACCATCAAGGGCAAATCGCAGACGGTCGTCGTGCCGGTCACGGTCAGCCAGCAGGGTGCGACCCAGACCTTCGACGGCGTGTTGCCGATCAAGCGCTCGCAGTTCGACATCGGCACCGGCGAATGGAAGGACACGTCGGTCGTCGCCGACGAAGTGGTGATCAGGTTTCATATCGTCGCCGCGCACACATAACCCACGCGGCGTTCGCGATGTCGGCCACGCTACGTGGGGGCTCGGCGATTTTTTCACCGCAGGTTGCACCGCGATTTTCAACGCAAAACAGGAGCATGAATTGAAAACGTCCATGTTGATCGCTGTTGGCGCGCTGGCTTCTTCGCTGTCGCTCGGCGCCTTCGCCGCCGATACCTATGTGCTCGATCCGATGCATACGTTCCCGAGCTTCGAGGCCGACCACTTCGGCGGTCTGTCGATCTGGCGCGGCAAGTTCACGAAGACCACCGGCACGGTGACGCTCGATCGCGCGGCCAAAACCGGCAGCGTCGACGTGAGCGTCGATCCCGCTTCGGTACAGACCGGCAATCCCAAGCTCGACGATCATCTGAGGGCCGCCGAGTTCTTCGACGTCGAGAAGTTTCCTGCCGTGACCTACAAAGGCACTCAGATCAAGTTCGATGGCGACAAGCCGGTCGAGGTGATCGGCAATCTGACGATTCGCGGCATCACGAAGCCGGTGAACCTCAGGATCGATTCGTTCAAGTGCATGCAGCATCCGGTGCTCAAGCGTGAAGTGTGCGGCGTCGAGGCGAGCACCGAATTCAATCGCGCCGATTACGGCATGGATTTCGGCGCGAAGTACGGCTTCAGCATGCAGACGCGCCTGCATATCCAGTCGGAAGGCATCAAGCAGGAGTAAGCACACTCGCGGCTTTGCGCTGCGCCGCAAGCTGGGGTTCCGTTAGACGCTGCGTCATCACGGTGGAGTAAACGCAAAAAAGGCCGGTTCGCAGGAACCGGCCTCAGACTGCTGACCAACCCCACGTTTTTCGGAGCGTGGGGTTTTGTTTTTCAGGCGAGGCGAGTTTTGTCGTGGGGTCCGAGAATTTGTGCGATGAAGGCCAGTATCGAGCTGGCGAGGCGCTGCACCCGGGTGCCAGCGCCGTAAGACGCGCATAAACACGCCCGCAGGCGTGCCACCAGCAGGGCGATCTTCTTGATGTTCTGCGCGGCCGCGCCCAGCAGGCACTGCTCGGCCACCTTGCGCAGCCCGCGCATCCTCGCATAGCGATGCCCGTGCAA
>NZ_JAJITC010000010.1 GCF_020881035.1 Paraburkholderia translucens | reverse complement strand
AGCGTTCCCACATCAACGCCTTCTGGCTTTCGCTGTAATAGATCCGGCGCCTCTGTTTCATTTGCAACACTCCCGCCGCTCATGCGACGTTCATTGTGTTGCATCGACCGGTTGAATCCGCCAGGTCCAACGGTCGTCCGGGTTGGTTCCCGTATCATGTAAGTTGTCATGGACCACTCGCGCGCTATTTCATGCCGCCGTCTTCTCCGTCCCGCTCTCCCCCGCCCGTTATCGTGTGGTTCCGCGACGATCAGCGTCTTGGCGACAACCCCGCGCTCGAGCACGCCGTCGCCACAGGCCACCCGGTCGTGTGCGTATATGTGCACGACCCGGAGCCGCGTGAAAGCCGTCCGCCGGGTGCCGCAGTGCGCTGGTGGCTTCACCAATCGCTGCGCGAATTAAATGCGGCGCTTGCCGCGATGGGCGGAGAACTGACCGTGCTTCGCGGACCTGAACAGCAGGTGGTCGAAGAGTTTGCCACGGGAATTGGCGCGATCGAGGTGTGCTGGAATCGCCGCTATTCGGCAGCGCGACGCGAGACAGACGCAGCGATCGAGTCTACATTGAAAAAATGCGGAATTACCGTTTCGACGTTCAACGGCCATCTGCTGCGCGAGCCGTGGACGGTAACCACGCGCGACGCCCGGCCGTTTCAGTTATTCAGCGCGTACTGGCGTGCCGCGCGCCGCGAGTATGCGCCCGAACCGCCACGACCCGCGCCGAGCCGAATCGACTTCTTTCCGGTTCGCGAAAGCGCCACCGCGGCATGCGTGAATGGTCTGTCCGCACTCGCGCTTGAGCCTTCTGCGCCCGACTGGGCCGGCGGGCTGCGCGAAACGTGGAAATGCGGTGAAGAAGCGGGACAGCGTCAGCTACAGGCATTTCTGGCGGGCGCACTGGCCGGTTACGCAAGCGGCCGCGACATACCCGCGATGCACGCGACCAGCCGGCTGTCTCCGTACCTTCGCTTCGGCAATCTCTCGGTGCGGCAGGTATGGCACGCAGCGCTGGTGTCGGTGGCACATGCGGACCATGGCACTGGCAAGCCGCGCGCAGCACCCGTGGCAGGCGCCAATCTGGACAAGTTTCTCGACGAGCTTGGGTGGCGCGAGTTCTCGTACTACCTGCTCTACCATTTCGCCCCGCTGCATCAGGTCAATTTCAGACGGCAGTTCGACGCGATGCCATGGCGTGCCGATCCCGAAGCGCAGCGCGCGTGGCAGCGTGGCGAGACCGGCTACCCGCTCGTCGACGCCGGCATGCGCGAGCTATGGCATACAGGCTGGATGCATAACCGGGTGCGTATGGTGGCGGCGTCTTTTCTCGTCAAGCATTTGCTCATCGACTGGCGCGAGGGCGAGGCCTGGTTCTGGGACACGCTCGTGGACGCCGACGAGGCGAGCAACCCCGCGAGCTGGCAATGGGTAGCCGGAAGCGGTGCAGATGCGGCTCCGTACTTTCGCATCTTCAATCCGGTGCTGCAGGGCCAGAAGTTCGACCCGCAGGGTGACTATGTGCGGCGCTGGGTGCCCGAGCTCGCGCGCCTGCCCAGTGCGTCGATCCACGCGCCATGGCTCGCGCAGCCTGCACAACTGACGGCCGCGTCGGTTCGGCTGGGTCACGACTATCCATTGCCTGTGGTGTCTCACCAGCACGCGCGCACGCGGGCGCTCGAAGCCGTCGAAGGGCTGCGCACGCTGGGCGCGTAACTACCGTTGAGTAACTTCCCCGCCCGTGCGGCAGAGCGATATGAGGGGCGCACGGTAGGGCCGCAGCGGCTGGTCAACTTTGGGTGTGCCCGCCTATTGAACGTCTGCGGGAGCACGCCGACGAATTGCGGGAGATGGCCGACTGCTGCCCGATGTTGCTGCCCGAAATCGGACCCACTGCAGCCCTTCAACTAGCGTCTATGAGTGTCTGGAGCTGCGCCGAGTTCGGACCTTCACGGAATGGTGATCAGTCAGGCCTCCGCTCCCTGTTCGCAGATAGACAACGTCAGCCCGCGTCTGATGACCAGAAAACTGTTTGCTTCAGCTACACAGCATGAAGACGCATTACATCAGACCGGGAAGCCGGGTCGCTATCGAAGGAGGCCGTTGTTCGTTGTTTAACCCCGCGATTTTGGACCTGTGCCTCTCGCCGCTATTGGCCGAGAACGGCAAGGGCCTCGCGCATCGGCGATAGCGGGACTGTGACCAAGCCATCGAGCGGTGTATTCATTTCCAGAATCAGGAAGATGGCGCCAGACGTGGATAGCGCGCTCAGAAGCCACGCGACGGCGACCGTCGCATTCGGGGGTGTGAACAGGCCAAAGGCGCCAAAAATGATGCACAGCCACAGTACGAGGGTGATCAACAGCGCCATTGGGGTCGAGCCCGCTGCTTGTAGCAGCCCAAGTTCGCGTACGGCCAGCGCGTCGGCCAGCCATCGCGCCTGGAGCGCGGTGCGTTGTTCAGGGCACGGGCGCGACGCGGCAGTAGACGCCGTTCGACCCAAACGAGGACTGGAACCACGTACTGCCGCACAGGTAGTCGGTCCCGCCCTAGCCCGTGGGCTCGATGCAACTGGCCGGCAGCGTCGCGTAGATTGCGCCCATCGCGAAGTTCCGTCAGGCGCGGCCGGCCATCGTAGAAAAGCAGGAAGGGTTCACGCCCTTGCGCAGGTGCGGGGCGCGCGGACCGAAGTTCGCACGAGTCCCTCAATAGAGCCTGCGTCGTCGAGCCGCGCATCTCGGTTGCCTGAGTTCAGATTGCTCCCAGTCGACTATCGAGGCTTCACGTATTGCGCTACAGACCTGGAAACGGCGTCGCACCACTGGTCCATGATCGGCTTGACAGAATCAAACGTAACCACAGGCTGATTCGATGCAACACGCGCCAGACGCTCGCCGGTATGCGTGCGGATGACTTTTGCCAGAATCTCCCCGGAGACGCTGTCGGTGGCAAGTGCCTCGACCAGCAGCTTCGACTGCGTTCATAGCGAATCATGACCACGCTTGTTTCCACGGAAGAAATTGTTGTTGGTCGTGCAAATCCATACGCCAGCGGTGGAGTCGGAGAACCGGTTCCCGACAGGCTATTGGACCACGACGAGACATCCGGTGCGCTTGCGCTCATACGCTGCGGTTGCGTCCTGTGAGAACTCATGCATGATCGGCGAGACGCGACCCTGAGGTCGGCACAGTGGCATCAGGATTTGTTCGAACCGGATCCGCGCCCTGCGACTTGCAAGGACACCAGTCGTGCCAGCACGATAGCGGGATAGAGTTGACCGATCAATGCTTCGAGATTCGAGAGCGACCTCGCCGCACGCGCGACGGGCGTGATGTCGCCATACCCCACGGTTGTCAACGTGACGAAACTGAAATACACCCAGGTCGAACGATCCACGGAACGGTCATGCGTCGAAGTGCCGACGAAAGAACCAGGAACTACGATGCTGATGAGTTGATACGCGTCAGCGCAAACAAGCCCGACCAGCATGTAAAGGACGACTGCTCCCCCGATCCGGTTGCGTGTCACCGTACCGGCGCCAAACACCTTCGTCCCCATCAGCGCGCCAAGCAGCGTAAGTGAAAACATTTTAACTTCGTCACGGATCACCAGCCCTGGACCATTTGGCAATAGCCATCCCATCCAGCGCACGACGATCGCGACGAGCATGACCAGCGCGATCCACGCGAGTCCTTTCGAGCGGTCTGAGGCCGCCACCACGCCGCTCACGAGAATCGACGACAGAAGCACGTCTTGTGCGATTCTGTCTATCACGCTGTTCGACGTAACGACAACCGGCAGAACGAACACCGTGATGACAAGCAGCACCAGAAGAATGACCATGCCCCCGCTGCGCAGTCGCGCGGCGCGCTCTTGCAATCGTTGTATGTATGTCATGATCCATCCCGTCTAAGGTGCATCCGCGTCTGTCGCAAGTCACGGATGAGATGGGCAACCGCCCGCTTCGGCCGACGGGTCACCGGTCACGCCTATCGCGTCAAAGGGCAGTTTATCCCTCGTCAGCGGACATTCGCGAACGGATCGCGACAGACCGCTCGTGGCCAGTCCCACGCCTCGCTCGAATGCTGAGATTCGCCGAATGCTGAAACGACGGGTCGTCGATAACCGCAATGGCCGATAGCGCGATCAACGTGATTGATGCGACAAATGTGGGCGCATAGGGCATAAAATCAATCGAAGCGCCGGTCCGTTTGCGTGGCGCGGCTCGCCTTATCCCCTTCTATCAACGGCAGGCGGCCATGAACACTCACGATGTACGTTTCGTTCGTCTGGTGCTGGCCGCACTTTGCGGAGCGTCGCTCGCAACACTCGTCGCTTGCGGCGGAAACAGTTGCGTCAGCCTTGACGGTTGTATCAGCGGAAACGGGATGCCAAACGTCGCCCTATCAGGCACCGCAGCTACCGGCAAGGCGCCCGCCAGCGCGGTGGTTAGCTTCGACTGTGCTTCGGGTTCGGCCTCCACACTGTCAGACGGCGGTGAACGCTACAGCATTACGTTAAGCGCCACGCTTCCCTGCATCCTCACCGTGAACTCCGGCGGCACCACCTTGCATTCGTTGGCATTTGCCGGCGGCACTTTCAATACGACACCCGAGACGGAACTGATGCTCGTCTACCTCGCTTCGCAACTTGGCACGAGCGAGGCCAGTCTGATTGCGGGCTTCCCGAGCAACTTGCAGTTCCAGCAGGTGCTGGCAAATCAGAACGATGTACTGGCTGCGCAATCGGCAGTCGTCACGAATCTGCAGCAGCGTTATGCGGTCACGTTGACGGCACCGGCGTTTCTGACGACGCAGTTCATCGTCGGGCAAGCAGGGGTCGACAGCGATCTCGGCGCGCTGGCGACAGCAGGCGCCATCGGTGTCGATGGCATGCCCGATCCGGTTGCCGTCTCGCTGCTGTCCGCAGCGGGTCTCGCTCATCCGCTCACCACGACGTCCGCCCCTTCATCCGGCACTGGCGGGACAGGCACGCCGGGACGCTGAGCAGGGAAACCAAGCTGATCGCAGCGCCTCGCGGGCCTCGATCGCACGGAAAATTCGCATTGACGGGATCCAATCGCCTTTCGCGAAACCGCGATCGAGAGTTACGGGCGACGATTTGCCAGCCGACTCGGATGTATGGACGACCGTTCAAGAAGCAGCCGCAGAGGTGACGCCGGGTGGAAGGTCCTGAGAGGGTCGGCTATTGTCCAACTACGGATGTTAGGGCGCGCGCTCGGACAGACACATTCCAACGTCGTGTCCAGCCTGGTACCGGATTTTCGCCCGACTACCGTGCTCGCCATATTCCGATAGTGCTCGCTAATGACGACCGCATGGCAGACCGAAGCTGCTGAGTTCTACACGGCGTCACTCGCCCGCAGGCATGGAAGGCTATTGTGGCCGAACTGTACGGGAGCGCACATTCAATTGAATCTAAAGATCGCGGGCTAACCGAGATTTGTGTTTTAGGCATCAGGCCGCAAAATATTTCAGCGCTGCACGGCATGGGGTTGTGCTACTTTGACTTTGTGCCGACCGGGCGCCGTAACGGGCTTGTGACTGGTCGTGACTCAATGCTCGCGGCCAATGCATTCCAATTCCAGAAGGCCCAAAGCGCTGACGTGGAATGTCACCATTGCTACCGCACTGAACCGTCTCGCGCCCGCATACTCTTCAGCACAGGAGTTGGCGCTTTACACGGGGCCGCTCAGCGGCAGCTGACCGCCGTTTCAACCAAGCGCGAAGGAGCGTGAAAATGGTCGAAGCAAGAAACGGACTCTGGAGGCGGATGGGCGCAATGCTGGCCGCAGCCGGACTCCTCGCGCTATCGGGCGCTGCCTTGGCCACCAACCAGTCGCAACAGCGCCAACAAGGCCGGAACGCAAACCAGGCTGCCAGACAGGAAGCGCGCGCGGGCAAGGTCGACTGCCGAGCTGCAAACCAGAAGAGCAACTCCCAATGCCGGCAAGACAAGCGCCACACGAAGCAGGCAGGTCGCCAGCAAAAACGGGACATCAAATACTAGCGCGGCTTGCGTGAGTATCAGGTAACAGGGTGGTCTGGGGCCACGCGGAACGTGCCGACGGGCGCCTCGCGCGCCCCGCCAGCGCCGTGCCGGATGACCGGCGCGCTTCATCGAATACCGGCAACGGACTACCGTCTATAACGGCCGACGAGTTGCCCGCCCCGCCAATAGACCGTGTCGCCGTTGTACTCTTGAAAGCCGCCGCTGAGCCTGCGCTGGGTCGAAAGGCAGCTCAGGGTCGAGAGTGTTAGTTCGCTGATGCGGGAAGCTGGTGTGCCGCTGCTAGACCCCGCCAACGTCGGAAATCTGTCACATCGCCGACGGAGAACCCAGTCCGCCCCCACTGACGGGTTTGGCCGAAATGTACGCATAGCCCGATCGTCAGCTTTCGGGATGCGTCGCGAACGCTTCGACGTGACCGCGCGTTCTTTTTTTGTCCCTTTGATTCAGCGTCCTGTGGCCAGCCGTGCGGCAGCGATGAATCACTGATTCGCCCCCGAACTCAACCTGTCGATCATCGCGCGGATCGCCTGCATCTGCACGCCCTTCCGATCGGCGAAGTGCGAATCGGTATAGCCCCACCAGTCCCAGCATCCAAGCGGATTGCTCACCGGGATGACGACCGCCTGCGGATAGAGCACGACGATCTGATTGTTGTCGGCCCATCGGTCGTAGCCCGCGTGTTTGACGAAGGTCGTGCCGTAATACGGCTTGCTGCCGGATGAATCGGCCGGCACATAGTCCTGCCCCTGCTCGCAGCCGTGCAGGGCGACGTGCAGACGACAGCGCGCGCCCGCTTTGCAGTCTTCTGGAATATAGACCCAGCCCGTGCTGTCAAGACCCGCCGCGCCCGGCACGCTCCACCGCCCGCTCTTCGGAAGGAACGCGGTCTGGTCGAACTGCACGAAATGGCCGGCCGGCGCCGAGCCCGTGCGCGGCTTGAGCGGCGCCGGACCGTAGATCCATCCAAGGATCGCCTTTGCCCCATCGAACTGGCACTTGCCGATGAAAGGCGATACCGAGTCGCCGCACGCCACGCCGTAGTTCAGGGTCGGCATGGTGTGGCCTGCGTTATCAAGCGATATTGCCGACAGACCGGCCGGAGGCAACCCCAGCGTGCGGTAGTAGTCGTCGAGTTGCTGAACAACCGCTTGCGGCACGGTCGTATCCTTCTGTCCGGAAATTGTGACGACGCGTTGTCCAGCAAGTTTGGCCGGATCGTCGATTAACTTTCTGGCAAACGCCTGGCGGGTAGCCAACACGAGCGACGGCACCGCGGTGCTGGTTGCGGATACGCCGCACGGTAGCGGTGGATTGCACGAGCACTGCGTCATCGCCGTCAACAGCTTGCCTTGCGAACAGAAGTACGGTCCCGCCGCGACGACACCCGCACCGCTTACTATCGATGAGTACGCGACAGCCAGTTGAACCGCCATATAGCCGCCCGATGAGAGACCGGAGACCGACGTCTGCGTAATGTCGATATTCAGCGCCGGCAACGGCTGCGGCGTTTGGGCGTAACCGCAAAGAGACAGCACGTTTAGCGCCAGGCCGAAGAGCCGCAAGACAACTCGCATGAATCGCTCCGGTGAATGGTCATCCCTTCATGGCATACGACAGAACACGTCAATGCAACGGGAAGGCCAGGCAAGCGCCGTCCGATGCGTGGGATGGTCGTCCATCACTTTAGCGCATCGCCGCGTTGAATCCGCCGACTGCGACTGCCGTCTGAATGTCCTGCCGACGCTTCGGACGAAGGCCCCTTCCTGGCCGGTTGCACTCGGTGCGCTATGAGGCCGCAAAGCGGGCACTGGCCCGAACGAGGGTATCCGACCGTACGCGTACGAGACCGGATACCGAACGCGTACGGTCGGCCATGAACGGACGCTCAACTGTGCATAGCGAATCGCCGACGATTTGCGCTGTTAAGGCGGACTCGCCAGGACACCAGCCTTGCCGCTGACGCGAGATACAGCGGAGATGGAGCGCGTCGATCCTCGCAAAGGCACGTATAGGTCATCTTGGTCACGTGATCATCGTCCGATGCGACCGTCATCCGGCACACATCGTTCCAGTCAAGGGTGACGTCCGGAATGTCTGCTAGGGTGTCAGGTAGTGAGCCGACTGTTGCGTAGGCCGCGCATAGCGCAATTCAAAGGCCAGACGACGATTTCTTCACCAGACTATCGGGACGCCTGCAAAGACAATTCGCGCGGCGCGCGTTGCGGTTACTGTATGGAGCAAGGTGAAGTTCATCGCCCGCCGCATAGCTCAGGGGATCCACTGTTCGGATGAGGATGGTTTACACTCTCGCGCACACTGCGGTCGACCAAGAACGACACTTTTCCTTGGCCGCAGCATCCGCTCCCCTTTCGATCTCGTTGACTTCATGCGACGCTTCTTTCTCGCCAAGGCACTGTTCACGCTTGGCACTGCCTCCATTAGCCTGTTTTTGCCGGTGTTTTTCGTGAGCGGCCATGTGCCCGTATTGCAGGTGTTCCTGTTCTTCTGCCTTACCAGTTTCTCGCACGCCTTGCTTGTGCGCACCGCGATGCGCGCGACGACGAGCTACGGCATCACGACCGTGTTCGCGTCAGGTATCGTGCTCTACGTCGTTTTCTACCTTGCGGTCCGTCAGGTCGAGCTGAAGGGACTGATATTTTTCGCGCTCGCTGGTCTTCTTGGCTGCGCCAACGCCTGCTACTGGACCGGCTACCACCTCTTTCTTGCGACGCGGCGCGCCGAACGGCACGGCTCGCGCATCGGGGCGCTGAATAACATCTCGACGGCTGCATCGGTTTGCGGACCCGCGATCGGTGCGGTCATCATTTCGCACGTCGGCTTCGGCGTGATGTTTTTCCTTGCGGCGAGCTGCATGGCGTTGTCGGTGGTGCCGCTCCTGCGCGAGCCGCGCATCAAGATGGATGCGTGCCCGTCGTTCGTCGCCGTGACGCGTACGCGGCCCTTCGGCGAGGTGCTGGCGCTGTCCGTTGGCTTCGCGGCCGAGGACAGTGTGCAGAACATGGTCTGGCCGTTCTATCTGTTTGCTATGAGCATCATGAGCGTGACGCGCCTCGGCCTCACTTACTCGGTGATTTTTGCGGCAATGCTGCTGATTACCCACGGCATCGGCCGCGCGGTCGACCGCTCGCCGACGACAGTCCTACGCGTCGGCGCGCTCTGGATGGCGGCGATGAACGTTGCACGTGCAATGGGTGCGGTGTCGCCAGGCAATGCTGCAGCGATTACGCTGATGACGGCATCGGGCAATACGTCTGCTACCCTGCCTTTTGATGCAATCTGTTACGAGCGCGCGCATGAATGCGGCGCGGCCGAATATATCCTGTTTCGCGAAACGTGGATCAACCTGGGCGCAGCGGTTATCTTTGCGATCGGCGCATTGGCCAACAGCTTCTCGGTGTTGTTCTGGATCGGGGCGGGCGCATCGCTCGGCTATCTGCTCTTTGCCGGGAACACGTCGCCGGAGCGGGTTGGGGCGTAAGCTTCGCTCACGACGGATGCAAGGACTGGCGGCTGCCACTGCCAAACGACGTCGCTACGGCTCCTATCTAGGCAAAATAGGCGTTGCGCCAGAGAACCTGATTAATCGTAACTTCCGTGCGGCAGCCCCGAATGAAAAGTGGCGCACCGACATTACCGAATTCCAGATTCCGGCCGGCAAGGGAATCAGTCGTTCTCCTCGATGAGCCTCCTCGCGAGCGACTCCGCGCGTTGCATGTCTTCATCGGGCGCAGGCGAAGCGCTGCCACCCGCAGGATCGACTGCCGTGTTTAATGTGCCGTCGCGCTGATGGGTATCGACCGATACAGTCATCGACAGGCCGACTCGCAGCGGATGCGCGGCCAGTTCCGCAGGGTCGAGGGAAACCACCACAGGCACGCGCTGAACCACCTTGATCCAGTTACCGGCCGCATTTTGCGGGGGCAACATCGAAAACGCACTGCCCGTTCCTGGCGACAGTCCGCCGATCCGGCCGTGAAATACCATTCCCGCTCCATACAGGTCGGAGACAACGGACACTGGTTGACCGATTCGTAGATTGCGAATCTGTCCTTCCTTGAAGTTTGCCTCGATCCATAGTTGCTTGACCGGCACGACCGTCATCAATTGTGCGCCGGCCGGCACGGGCTGCCCGATCTGCACCGAGCGCTGAGCCACGGCGCCTTCGAGCGGCGCAACGATAGTTGTTCGCGCAACCCGCACATAAGCCAGTTTCAACTGCTGTATCGCCTGCATTACGGCGGGATCGTTTTCGATGTGCCCGGAGCCACTCGCGGCCAGGCCGCTGGCAAGCTGACTGCGCGCCGCGGCAAGGTTGGCCTGCGCAACCTCGACTGACTCCCGCGCGCGCGCATACTCTTCGCCGGAGACCACCTCCACCGTTGCATCGGAGCGCGCCTTCAATGCCTGTTCGGCCAGCGCGAGTTCCGCAGCACGAGCTTTGACGGCGGCCTGGTACATGGCATTGGAAATCCTGGCGCTGCGGGCCTGCCTCACCGCGCGGATCAATTGCGCTTCGGCCTGCCCGAGCGCGATGCGCGCCTCGGTGTCATCGAGCTGGACGAGCGGTTGTCCGGCCTTGACGTACTGCGTATTGCCGGCTAACACCGCGCGCGCGGTGCCCGCCACCTGCGCCGCGATCGGCACGACGTTGCCGGCGACATATGCATTATCCGTTTCCTCGGCGTAGCGCCCGAAGATCAACCAGTGCACCGCTGCCGCGATGGCTACCGCTGCCGCAACGCCGAATAGCACCGCCAGCATCCGGTTTCGCCGGGTAATCTTGCTGGCATCGCGCTTTGTCACTGCCGCGTGGTCTCCGAGCAGGTTTTCTGTACTCATTCGGCTCAGCTTGAGGAAGGGTTGACAGGAGGCTGACTGTCACGCATCTGTTCGTGAAGTTGCTGATTCGTGGGCTCAACCCCAGAGGTGGCGGGGGTTGCTGGCTGAATCGCGTCGAACCCGCCGCCGAGTGCCCGGATCAACGCGATGCCGGCGTCGCGGCGTTGCGCATCCAGTTCGATGAGCCGCATCTGTTCGTCAAGTTGCAGGCCGCACTGCCTCAGCACGTCCGACCGCTGGATCAGGCCCCGGCGTTGCCGCTCGCTGGCGACGGCAAGCATCCGCTCCCGCGCAGCGATGATTCGCTTCTGCTCGTCGATGAGCGCAGTGAGGTTTCGCGTCGTAGCAATCGAACGGGCCACGTCAGCAAGGGCGCTATCGAGCGTCTTGTTGTACAGCGCGATCATTTCGTCTGCTTGCGCATAGTCGCCGTGCAATTGAGAGCGTAGCTGCCCGCGTTCAAAGATCGGCAGGGAGACGGCTGGGCCCAATGCAAAAAATGCGGACGCGCTCGAAAACAACGAGCCGAGACTTAGCGACGCCAACCCACCCGCAGCGGACAGATTGATGTTCGGATAGAACGCCGCACGTGTTGCCGCGATCTTTGCCGTCGCGGCCTGCACGCGCAGTTTCGCTGCGACGATATCAGGGCGCCGTCCGAGCAGTTCGAGCGGCAGATTGGCCGGCACGGACAAAGCACCGGTGTCGGCCAGCGCCGGGCGTTGCAACGAAAGGCCGCGCTCCGCGCCGTGGCCGGTCAGCGCGCCGATCTGCAACTGCGTTTGCGTGATTGAATCGTCATTCGCCAGCAATTGCATGCGCAGGGCGCCCTGCTCGATCCGTTCCTGCTGCGCACCATAGCTACTGTCGATTCCCCTCGCCTCGCGCGTGCGCAGGATCGCGTCGAGTTGGTCTGCTTGAGATTGCCTAGCCTGCAGCAGGTCGTGCTTCGCGTACTCGTAGGCGAGCCGGCCGTAAAGGGTGACTAGCGACGTGATGATGGTCAGGCGGGCCTGCTGCGCATCGACGCGCGCAGCGTCGCGCGCGGACACGAGCGCTTGCGTCAGCGCGCGGTTCCTGCCCCACAAGTCGAGTTCGTAGTTGGCGCCGGCGATCACACTTGCGGGCGACACCCAAGGGTCGCTAAAAAGATTGATCGGGACCGTGGTGCCTGCGACGTTCACGTTGGCCGCGCCGTCAATCGCAGGCATGCGCGCCTTGTATGCCGCTGCCGCCGCACCGCCCGTGAGTCCCGTGCTCGAGGCGAACTGGTCGAGTTGCGACTGCGCCTCGGCGATGCGCGCGCTGGCTACCTGAATGTCCGGGTTCCCGGCACAGGCCTCATCGATGAGCGCATCGAGTTGTTTGTCATGAAACGACGCGAACCATTGCGCTTCTGGCCATGTGCCGTTCGCATTCTTCGCGCTCTGGACGAGCGCCTGGTTCCCGGGCGAATGCATGACGAGCTGGTGGTAGGTGCCCTTGTCAGCGCACCCGCCTAGTGTGCCAAGAACACATAGCGAGGCGGCTGACCCGCAAACCCACAGGCACGTCAAAGCGCAGCGGACATCGCAGATAGGTAGCCTCATCGACTAGCCGCGCGCGAGACGGGCGGCAAGCCGCGGGCGCACGGCTTCGAGCGGCCCCAGCCGGCCGAACAGGCCGTCAACCATCCCGCAGCCGATACCGAAAAGTTTTGCGAGCTTGCCGGATTCGAAAAGCAATATCTGGAAGACTTGCAGCAGCGTGACGAGATTGGGTACGAACGCAATCGGCAGCGACGGGATGTACTGAATACACAGGTGCATGCCGTTGCGCGCCATGTAATAGCGTCGAAACGCGGGATGATTCATCGACGTGAGGCGAATCGGGCCGAGCCGATGTTGCCGCTTTTCGCCGATCCGATGCGATAAGGTAAGCCGTGGCTCGACATAAAACTGTACGCCGCGCAGCAACGCACGCAATGAATATTCGGTATCCACATGATCGATGAATAGCGCTTCCGCGAACGCGCCTAGACACTGGTAGGCGCGGTAGGAAATGACACAGCCCGAGGAAAGGAGAAAGGAGCAAGGCTGCAATGACGTACGCGCTTCGCACATTACCGTACGGATCCAAAATCCATTGCTGTAGATCTGCGGCAGGAAACGCCCGAGGTTCTCGTCGTAGATGCGCGGTCCAATGGCGAAGGCTCGCGGGCCGAGCGCCGCGCACGATTCGAGCATCACCCGGAAGTAGTCGGCACTCACCTGCGAATCCTGATCGAACAGGGCAACGGCGCAGCAACCGCGTTCGAACAGGCGCGTAAGGCCGCGATTGTAAGCGCCGGCGATACCTCCGCGATTGGCATTCCACAGGTACTCGATGTCCTGAGCTTCAAGCGCCTCGATTATCGCGGCAGATTCCGCAGGTGAGTTGTCGACGACAAGAAGCGGCACACCGTGCCCGCGCAACTTGATCAGATGTGCGAGGTGCTGGCGAGTCGGTTGATACAGCACCACCAATGCGCCGAGCAACGGTGCAGCACTGGCGTCGCTGGCCACGCTGCCGGGGTAGGAAGTCGTTTCGCTCATAATCGTCACACCGCGATGGGTATCAGTGTCCGGCGCGCGCGGCGGACACACCGTGCCATGGTTTCGTTGCCCACATCAGCATGGCGAGTGCGAGACACACCAGGCTTGCCATATAAAACAGGTCGTTGGTCGCCATCATGTAGGCCTGCTGCTCGACGACACTGCGTACCGCGATCAGTTGATTGCTACCCGATCCGAGCACTCTCAGCGATCGCAGGAATTGACTCGTCCCGCTGGACGCCTGCGTGACCGACTGCGCAAGCGTGCCATAGTGGTGTGCCGCCCGCTCGTCCCACCACGTGACGCTAAGCGCGGTGCCGAACGCGGCAGACAGCGTACGCAGAAAATTCGACAGGCCGGACGCCGCTGCGAGCTTCTCGTTGGGGATCCGCGAGAGGATCGCTGCGCTCAACGGGATGAAGAAGCACGGCAGGCCGATGCCTTGAATGAAGGTCGGCGTGACGATCTGTGAGAAAGACATGGTCAGCGTGAAGTGAGCGTCCCATGCCAGCACGGCAAAAAACACCAAAAAGCCGAACGACGTCACGACGCGGGCATCGAGTCGGTCCAGAAAGATTCCGATCAGCATGGAAAAGACCAGTGCGAGGATGCCGAGCGGCGCGACGGTCAAACCCGCCTGAAACGCGCTGTAGCCCATCACGGTTTGCAGCCATAGCGGAAAGATGACCCCAATCACCGAGAAGCTCACCATCCCAAGCGAGATGATTGCGACTCCGAATGAGAAGGTGCGATCGCGAAACAAACTGAGGTCGATGACCGGAAACTGTTCGGCCGACTCCCAGATCAGCAGCGAGACCAGGGCGAGCACAGCGATCAACGAAAGGCAAACGATCAGCGGCGAGTCGAACCAGCCATGGTCGCGTCCGAGGTCTAGCACGCCCTGTAGCGCGCCGACGCCGACGACGAGCAGCACGATGCCCATCGTATCTATCGGCGGCTGGCGGGCATCGGGACGCTCGCGAGGCAGAAGCGCTGCGCATGCGGCGAACGCGAACAGCCCGATTGGTAGATTGATGAAGAAGATCCACGGCCACGAAAACTGCTCGATGATCCAGCCGCCGAGGACCGGACCGAAGATCGGTGCGAGCAGAACCGTCATCGCCCAAAGTGCAAGCGCCAGCACTCGCCTGTGCGGTGGAAACGATCGCAACAGGATGGCCTGCGACAACGGCACCATCGGCCCCGAACTGAGCCCCTGCAGGGCACGGCACAGAACCAGCAGTTCCAGGTTGCCGGCCATGCCGCACAGCAGTGAAGTCAGCGTGAACATCAGCACCGACCAGACGAACAGGCGCGCTTCGCCGAACCGCTGCGACAGCCAGCCCGTCAGCGGCACAGCGATGGCCGCCGCAACTGCATAAGAACTGATGACCCAGGTGGCCTGCGAGTTCGACACGGCGAGACTGCCTGCGATGGACGGCACGGCGACGTTGGTGACGGTCGAGTCGAGCACCTCGATGAAAGTGGCAAGAGAAAGCGCGAAGGTCAGCAACGCAAGCCACGCACCGGTCAATGGCGGAACTTGCCGGGATCCGGCGTTCTGCGTAGCAATACTGCTTGAATTACTCATGTGGCCGATCCATTCCCAGGTTCGTTCAGGCGGCCGAGCGCACGCCGATGCTGCGACGGCGATCAGCCCACCGCTCGATGTACTGCGCGGCTGCCTCGCAGGCATCAGGGGCCGTGTCGATCAACTCTTTCGCCATTGCGCAACGGGCCGCTACCGACTGATCCGTAGCGACTCGCGTGAGCGCCGCGGCGAGTGCTTTGCCGCTCGCAGGACTGTCGATGCGAATGCCGCAGCCACTCCTCGCTATACGCTGCGCATTGTCGAACTGATCGTGCGCGAACGGCGTGACGACCTGAGGAATACCTGCCGCGAACGCGAGGGCGGCGGTGCCGATACCCCCGTGATGGACGATTGCCGCGCAGCGTGGCAGCAGCGTTCGCATGGGGACGAAGTCGCGCACCAGCAGGTCGCGGCGAGCAGGCGTGCGCTTGCCGATGGCGCGTGCGAGGACGATCGCGCGCGTACCGGTGCGGCGCAGCACTTCATCTACGGTGTCGAAATACGTATGCTCGTCCGTGAATGTGGAACCCGGTGTGAAGACGATTGGCCGTTCGCCCGCCGACAGGAAGTCGCTCAACTCGTCGTCGAAGGTTTCGGGCGATACATCGTTGAAGAGCGGAAAACCTGCCATGAAATGATTGCGCGGCCAATCCGGCTGGGCGGCCGCAAACCAGTTCGGAAACAGGCACAGCACGCCGTCTGTCGAATGCAGCCACTGGCCGAGGATACGGCTTGCCGGCGCGAGACCCAGCGCAGCCCGCACGTCGTTCAGCGCGGGGCCGCATGCCTTGTCAAGCACGCGCTTCTCGATCATTTCGATGCACCTTGCCCTAACCGCCAACGGCAGCCACATTGGCACGGTCAGACGCTTGTGGGTGGGCGGTGCGCTTGCGGAAAGCAAGGTCGAAGGCGACACCTGCACGGATATGTAGGGCGTGCCGTGAACTTCCTGCATCAAGCGGGCCGCGAACGCCCATAACGAGCCCACCAGCACCGTATCGGCGGTCGCCAGCCGGGCGAGCATGTCGAAGTGTGGCCGGATGGTCGGGGCGATGACGCTCCACAGCGTCCGAAACGACGTGCGCGGGTTCCATAAGGCAGGGCTTGCAACTGCCCGCGCATACTCGTCCCACGTTCCAATTGGCACGAACCCGAAACCGTAGTTTTCAGCCAGCGAGGCGAATTGCGGATGGGTGCAAAACACGATCCGATGTCCGCGCTGCGCCAGCATTCGACCAATCCCGACGAACGGATGAACGTCGCCAGCCGAGCCAATCGCGGTAATGACGATTTGTGCCATGAGTCGCGCGCAACTCAATAGAGCCAAGGCACGAGCGCCCGTACTTCGCGGCGGTAGGCGCGGTACGGGTCGCCGAAATGTTCGGATAGCCACCGCTCCTCGACGCGGACCTTGTAGGCGAGCGACGCGAAGATGAGCGCGAAGCCGATCACGCCTCGCCATTGTCCTGTGACCAGTGCGGCACCTGCAATGGCGAGCAGGCAACCAGAGTAGATGGGATGACGGACGAGCGCGTAGGGACCACTGCGGACCAGTTCGTGATTCGCCTTCAAGGTGACCGATACGCTCCAGTTCGGTCCCAGATGACGGCGCCCCCAAACCGAAAAGGTCAAACCAGCGACGATGATTGCGAGGCCAGTCCATTGCTGCAAATCGAAATGTGCGCTCGCCGGACTCCAGGCGCCGACAAGCCTATCCGGTAATGCAACGAGTGCGCAGCCGACGATGAGTGGGATCGACTGAACGGTTCGCGAAATCCGATCCTCGCTCTTGACGGTATTCTTCGCCCAGGAGGACGCTTTGATCCAGTAGGCGAGCCAGACGGCCCACGGCCCGAGAATGGCAAGGGTGTGGTAGATCGTCATTTTCAAATCCCGAAATCGGTGTTCAGGGAAGTAGCAAACGTTTGCGTGACGAGGGACGAAGATAGCGCCTCAAGTCGTGAACGTTCTAATGTCGGCTCGACGCCAAAGAAGTCGAGGATCGCTTCGCGCATGCAGGCAGCCTGCGCTCGCCCCTCCAATTCGAGGAAATGCCCGGTATTCGGCACGGTAGTGAAGTGGGCGTGCATGACGTAGCGCGACAGCGTGCGAATGTCTTCCGCAGTGGTGTATTCGTCCAGTTCGCCGTTGATGAAATTGACCCGACAGCGAATGTTGGCGAGTTGGTCGAGGTAAGCCTCGGGCTCCAGCGCCAGTATCTGATCGACGTGGAACGCGACCTGGCTCTGCTCTTCCTTCGGCAAGCTCGTCAGATAGCGGAAATTCAGAAGCTTGAGGACGCGCGGCAGGTGCTTGCCCACCGTATCGTTCAGGAGTTGCGCGGCTTGCAGGTTTTCGCCGGCGCCCAGCAGATCCCTTGCCCGGGTCACATAGGCGAGCATCGCATCGTTGAGAAACGGGGAAAACGATCCGATTACCGCGCGCTCGACGCTGGCCGGCTGCCGCGCCAGTGCTAGCAAAGAGGCAAGGCCTCCCCAGGACACGGAGTAGAGGTATTTCGGCTCGAAATGCTCAATGAGACGCAGCAGGATCTCGACTTCGTCCTCCTTCGTCAGCAGGAAGCCGCCGCGGTTGTGCTGCTTTGATTACCCAGCATAGGGCAGGTCGAAACAGATAACGTTATATCGTTCGCCGAGGTATTTAATTGTTTGTCCGAACGAGGCGGTAGTTGCCAAAGCTCCATTCACGAGAATTACGCTCTCGCGAGCCGGATCGAAAACGTGTCTTTCGACCTGAACCTTGAGAGAGTTATGCAATTTAAATAGCTCTTTTTCGACGGACATAGGATCCCCCGGCATTCAAAATGAATGACGAAATTCATTTCACATATCTATTCAAAACATCAAAAAAATCGCAGGCAGCATAAGGCCGCCATGGCATTGACTCTCCGGGATGCTGAGATGGATAACAGGCGAGTAAGTATTGTCTGATCAAATTAGAAATAGCAAGGAAATATTTGAGCTCTTCGACCGAAAAAAACGCCAAAGGAATATGCAAATCGGTATGCGTGCAATGCGCGCTCTGAACCCCACTATAGATAGGGATGTTTGAGAATTTTTGCGGTAAATTCTTCCTGTTTTTAATTTGAAAAACGCAGAAATCGGCCGCAAAGTTCTTTCCTTAATTAATTCGAATTCCTCGTTCGGGTGTTGCATTTTCGAGGCACGAGCGTAGGGGTTCGGTGATGAGCATTTTTGCCATGCGCCAAGCTGTCAACGCCGATTGAGTTCTGACCGGTCGGGGTGCGGCCAAATTCGTGGACTGATTTATGTCGCAATTCCAGGACTCTGCCGGTATTCGACCGGGCTCAGGAAGCCGAGCGAGACCTTGATCCGCTTTGCGTTGCACCAGCGGATGTACGAGTCAACGACTTCGATGAATTGATCAACGGTCGTGGGCCGCCAGTCGCTCTTTTTTGTGCGTTTAGGGCATGTCCGCGAAGTGCGGTCTTGTTTGTCTGTCGATAGAGATATCGCCCCATTCCCTGTAGTGCCTTCTCACATATCGTCAAATTCCGATATATAATTCGTACCGTAGCGATGCAATTGCGCGCACGCCACCCCGGCGCGCCGGTTGTCGATGCACCTGAAACCATCCACATGACGCCCGATTTCGACGCGATCCACAAAGCTCTGGCCAACCCGGTCCGCCGGGAGATTCTCGGCTGGCTGCGCGAGCCGCACGCGCATTTCGCCGATCAGGAGTTGCCGCTCGACCACGGCGTGTGCGCCGGTAAGATCGACGCGCGCTGCGGCCTGTCGCAATCCACCGTGTCGGCGCACCTCGCCGCTCTGCAGCGCGCTGGTCTCGTCACGTCGAAACGGGTCGGTCAGTGGGTGTTCTTCAAACGCAACGAGCCCGTCATTCAGGCGTTCCTCGAATACATGAACGCCAAGCTCTGAGCGCTGCATCCCTATCGCCGCGCTTCCTTTTTCACGCAGTTTTTTTGAGGCCCGGGCCCTCCCGCCGCCAAAGGTGAACTCTTATGCCGACTCTTTTCGATCCGCTGCAAATTGGCGATATCACGCTGCCGAACCGCATCATCATGGCGCCGCTCACGCGTCAGCGCGCCGAGCAAATCCGCGTGCCGAACGCGCTGATGGCGCGCTACTACGCCGAGCGCGCGAGCGCTGGCCTGATCCTCAGCGAAGCGACGTCGGTTACGCCGCAAGGCGTCGGCTACGCCGAAACGCCGGGCATCTGGTCGCAGGAGCAGGTCGAAGGCTGGAAGCTCGTCACGCAGGCCGTGCACGACGCGGGCGGCAAGATCTTCCTGCAACTGTGGCACGTCGGCCGCATTTCGGACCCGGTGTTCCTGAATGGCGAACTGCCGGTCGCGCCGAGCGCGATCGCAGCCGGCGGTCATGTGAGCCTCGTGCGTCCCGAGCGTCCGTTCGTGACGCCGCGCGCGCTTGAACTCGATGAAATCGCCGGTGTCGTCGAAGCATTCCGTAAAGGCGCGGAAAACGCGAAGGCCGCGGGTTTCGACGGCGTCGAAGTGCACGGCGCGAACGGCTATCTGCTCGACCAGTTCCTGCAGGACAGCACCAACAAGCGTACCGATGCCTACGGCGGCCCGATCGAAAACCGCGCTCGTCTGCTGCTCGAAGTCACCGACGCGTGCATCAGCGTGTGGGGCGCTAATCGCGTCGGCGTGCATCTCGCGCCGCGCGGCGACGCACATACGATGGGCGACTCCGATCGGGCCGCGACGTTCGGCTATGTCGCGCGCGAACTCGGCAAGCGCAAGATCGCGTTCATCGCGGCACGCGAAGCGCTCGGCGACGACCGCCTCGGCCCGCAGTTGAAGGAAGCGTTCGGCGGCCCGTACATCGCAAACGAGAAGTTCACGAAGGAAACCGCGCAACAGGTGCTCGACGCGGGTGAAGCGGATGCGGTGGCCTGGGGGCAACTGTATATCGCTAATCCGGATCTGGTGCGCCGCTTTGCCGAAGATGCGCCGCTGAACAAGCCGATTCCGGCAACGTTCTACGCGCGCGGCGAAGTCGGCTACACCGATTATCCGGCGCTGGAAACGGTGTAATCGGTCGTTGCGGCGGGCTCGTGCCCGCTGTATGGACTGACGAAGCAGAACGGCGGGTGTGACTGAAATCCAGTCACACCCGCCGTTTTACGTGCGCTAGACGAGATCGCGCCGCATGAACACCCGCTTCGATTCATCGAGCCCGCGCGCGATATGCGCGTCGCGGCGCGCGAGCAAGGCTGCGTCGAGCTCCGGCGAGTCGATGTCGCGAAATCCCAACCGCCGGTAGTACGGCGCATTCCACGGCACATCGCGATACGTCGACAGCACGAGCTGCGGCACTTGCCGTATGCGCGCGATTCGCGCGACTTCTTCGATCAACGCCGCGCCAATGCGCCTGCCCGCGTGCGTGGTCAGCACGTCGAGCTCCTGAACGTAGATACGCGTCGGCTGCGGCTCGAACATCACGAACCCCACGCAGGTTGCGTGTTGGTCCAACGCGACGATAATCTCGCGCGCCTCGATCTTGTTCTCGACGATCTCGCGCGCCATCGGCGGCGCGTCGGCAATGCCGGTCATGCCGACGCTGACGAAGCGCAGACCCGCTTCGAATTCGATGGCGCGAATCGTTTCGGCCTCGTGCGGCGCGGCAAAACGGAAGGTGACGGCGGAATCGTGCGACATGGCCTTGCATCTGACGAGGACCGTCCGAGTTTGACATTGGCACGGCAGCCTCGACAAGCGACAACCGGCTAAAACTCGCGGATGCGCCCTGCGCACGCTCGCGGGACTACACTCATCACTTCCGGACACAAGCCGAGCCTCGGGCCACGATGAACCTGATGAATGTGCTGCAGATCGCGCTGCATCTGGACCAGCATCTGAGCGCGCTGATCGTGCAATTCGGCACCGCAATCTACGCGCTGCTATTTGTCGTCGTGTTCGTCGAATACGGCTTTCTGCCGCTGTTCTTCCTGCCCGGCGATCCGCTGATCTTCATCTGCGGCGCGCTCGCGGCCACGGGCGCATTGAACGTGTGGATCGTATCGCCCGTACTGTTTGTCGCGACGGTTGGCGGCAGCATCGTCGGATATGCGCTCGGCCGGGCGGTCGGCGACAAGGTCTATACCCGCAACTACTACTGGCTCAACCGCGACGCGCTGCGCCGCGCACACGCGTTCAGCGAGGCGCGCGGCCGCCTGACCTTCCTGCTCTCACCGTTCATCGCCGTGGTGCGCACCTTCGCGCCGTTCGCCGGGGGCGTGTCGCGCATGACGTTCTCGCGGTTCGCCGCGTTCGTCACCGCGGGCGCGGCGCTGTGGATCGTGTCGCTGATCGCGGCCGGCTATCTGTTCGGCAACGTGCCGGTGGTGCGCGAGCACCTGAGTGCGCTGGTGTTGCTGGGCCTCGCGCTCGGTGGCGCAATGCTGGTCGGCGGCGCGGTATGGCGCTTCTTCGACCGGCGGATGCGGCCGCGTTGAGGCCGTCGTGGCGACGTCCCCGCGCACGGTCGTGCGGCATTTCCAAACTTGACCCGTCCAAGATACGAAGGTAACCTTAGCAGGAAACCTTCACATCATGCCGCTGCCCAGGCTCACCCCATGAGCACATCCCCTCCCCCGGTTACGCCGGAAGAACTTCATTCGCTGGCCGAAGATCTGCGCGTGCTGGCGGGCAGACTGCGCCGGCGTCTGCGCGAAGAGTCGCATGTCGGCGACTTCACGCCGTCGCAGGTGCAAGTGCTGAACCTGCTGGAACGCGAAGGCCCGGCCACGGTCACTGCGCTCGCGCGCGCGCACGGCATGCGTCCGCAATCGATGGGAGAAACGCTCGCGGTATTGAAAGCCGCGGGGCTCGTGCGTGGCACACCCGATCCCGACGACGGGCGGCAGACGGTTCTGTCGCTCACGCCGTCGTTTCGCAAGAAGATCAAGGCGAGCCGCGCGGCACGTGAAGACTGGCTGTTTCGCACCATTCAAACGCGCTTCACGGCGACCGAACAGCAACAACTCGCGCGGGGCGTCGAACTGCTGAAACGTCTCGTCGATCTGTAACTGGCAATTCGCGCGCGCGTCTCATTACTAGCAGGAGCACACCATGGCACTCACCACTCTCGACGCCAGAACCGCATTGGTGGTCGTCGATCTGCAGCGCGGCATCGTCGCGTTGCCCACCGTCCATCCGGCCAGCGAAATCGTCGAGCGTTCGGTTAGGCTGCTCGACGCGTTCCGCCGCCACGGCCTGCCCGTCGTGCTCGTGAACGTCACCGCCGGCGCGCCGGGCCGCACCGACCAGGGGCGCCACACCGGCGACTTCCCGGCCGGCTTCGCCGATCTGCTGCCCGAGCTCAAGCAGCAGGCATCGGACCATCTGGTCACGAAGCGCACGTGGGGCGCCTTCACCAACACCGATCTCGCTGCGTATCTGCAGCAGCAAGGCGTCACGCAAGTGGTGCTCGCCGGTGTCGCGACCAGCATCGGCGTCGAATCGACCGCGCGCTTCGCGAGCGAGCTCGGCCTGAACGTCACGCTGGTGGTCGACGCGATGACTGATCTGAACGCCGACGCGCACACCAACAGCATCACGCGCATCTTTCCGCGCCTCGGCGAGACCGGCACGACCCAGGAAGTGCTCGATCTGCTCGAAAGCTCGCGCGGCTGAGCCCGCATTGAGGAAACCCCTGCCGTGAGCACCACGTTCCGTTCGCTGCGCATTTTCAACTACCGTGTCTGGGCGAGCGGCGCGATCGTCTCGAACATCGGCACGTGGATGCAGCGAACGGCGCAGGACTGGCTCGTGCTTACCGGGCTCACGCATCACAACGCGACGGCAGTGGGCATCGTGATGTCACTGCAGTTCGGGCCGCAGATGCTGTTGCTGCCGCTCACCGGTTACACCGCCGATCACTTCGATCGCCGCAAGCTGCTGTTCGCGACGCAGGCGGCAATGGGCACGCTGGCGCTTGCGCTCGGTCTGCTCACCGTCACGGGGCTCGTGCAGCTTTGGCAGGTCTACGTGTTCGCGGGGCTGCTCGGCTGCGTGACCGCGTTCGACGCTCCCGCGCGCCAGACCTTCGTGTCCGACCTCGTCGGCGAACGCGATCTCGCCAATGCGGTCGCGCTGAACTCCACGTCGTTCAACGCCGCGCGCATGCTCGGGCCGGCGGTCGCGGGTCTGCTGATCGCCTCGGTCGGCAGCGGCTGGGTATTCCTGATCAACGCGCTGTCGTTCGTCGCGGTGCTCGGCGCGCTGCGCACGCTGCGGCTCGACCAGCTACATATCAAGCCGCGCGCGGTACGCTCGCGCGGCAGCTTCGTCGAAGGCTTCAAATATGTCTGGACGCGCCCCGATCTGAAAGCGGCGCTGCTGATGCTGTTCCTGATCGGCACCTTCGGCCTGAACTTCCCGATCTTCATCTCCACGATGTCCGTCACCGCGTTCCGGGCGGGCGCGGGCGAGTACGGCGTGCTCAGTTCGACCATGGCGATCGGTTCGGTCACCGGCGCCCTGCTCGCGGCGCGCCGCACGCGGCCCACGATGGGGCTGCTGCTCGTTGCCGGCGCGATGTTCGGCGTCGGCTGCACGGCGGCTGCGCTGATGCCGAACTACGTGCTGTTCGGCATCGTGCTGATCGCGATCGGCGTGTCGACGCAAACCTTCACCACTTCCACCAACAGCCTCGTGCAACTGACCACCGAGCCCGCGATGCGCGGCCGCGTGATCGCGATTCTGCTCGCGATCGCGCTCGGCGGCACACCGCTCGGCGCGCCGGTGGTCGGCTGGGTCGCCGACCGTTTCGGCCCGCGCTGGGCGCTTGGCGTCGGCGCGGCATCGGGCTTCGGCGCGGCGCTCGTCGGTCTCGTCTATCTGATGCGATGCCGGCAACTGCGTTTCTCTCGCGAAGGCTGGCGCCTGCGCTACAGCATCGAGGACCCGCGGCCAGTCACGACCACGGTCATTGCAGACTCCGTAGCAAAGGTTCAGCGCGGCGAGCTGGACGAGGCGGAAGAGGATACGGCTTCCAGCGTGTGAGAGCGCCCGCGGGCGAGCGCAGGAGCCAGCGGGGCGCCGCTCGGAATCCGCCCGCGCCGCGCGTCATCAGCGCACGAGGTTTGCGCTTCAGATGCCGCTCCGATTCGACGCGACCATGCCCGCGACACTCGGCTCAGCGGCTAACCCGTGGTGCGCCGCAGCAGCCCTCGCGATGCCTCGATCCATGCCGTTATGCCGCACCGCGGCAACGGGACCAGGAAAATCCTGGCTTGCGCGGCGCACGTTTAAAGGCGCCAATGAGTCAGCCGGAGAAGCTGACAAAAAACATTTCCCGTTCAGGAGACGACATGCAAACGAACGCAACGGCACACAGCGGCCATGGCTCGCAGGCTCGCAAGGCCACCGCCAGCGGCTGGATCGGCTCGGCACTCGAGTACTACGATTTCTTCATCTACGCACAGGCCGCCGCGCTGATCTTTCCGCAACTGTTCTTCCCTTCCGGCAACCCCAAGATCGCGATCGTCGCCTCGCTCGCAACCTACGGCGTCGGCTACGTCGCGCGACCGATCGGCGCGGTCGTGCTCGGGCACTGGGGCGACACGCACGGGCGCAAGAACGTGCTGCTCGTCTGCATGTTCCTGATGGGTCTATCGACGATGGCGGTCGGTCTGCTGCCGACCTATCAGCAGATCGGCCTTGTCGCGCCGGTGCTGCTCGTCTTGCTGCGGCTGATCCAGGGCTTCGCCGTCGCCGGAGAAATTTCAGGCGCCAGCTCGATGATCCTCGAACACGCGCCATTCGGACGACGCGGCTATTACGCGAGCTTCACGCTGCAGGGCGTGCAGGCGGGCCAGATTCTCGCCGCCGCGGTATTTCTGCCGCTCGCCTATTTCATGAACGATGCCTCGTTCAACGCGTGGGGCTGGCGCGTTCCGTTCCTGCTCAGCGCACTCGTGCTGATTGCCGGCTACATCATCCGCCGCGAAGTCGAGGAAACTCCCGCGTTCGAGAAGGAAGACGCGAGCGGCGGCGTGCCGCGCTCGCCGGTCGTCGAAGCGTTCAAGTACAACTGGGGCGACATGCTGCGCGTCGTGCTGTGCTCGCTGATGAACGTGATCCCGGTCGTCGCGACGATTTTCGGCGCGGCGTACGCGGTGCAGCCGTCGTACGGCATCGGTTTTTCGAAGAGCCTGTATTTGTGGATCCCGGTGATCGGCAACATCGTCGCGGTGCTCGTGATTCCGTACGTGGGCAATCTGTCGGACCGGATCGGGCGGCGTCTGCCGATCATCGTCGGCTCGCTCGGCGCCGGGCTGCTTTCTTTCGCATATCTGTACGCGATCAGCATCCACAACGTGCCGCTCGCGATGGTGATGTCGATCCTGATGTGGGGCGTCATTTATCAAGGCTACAACGCGATCTTCCCGAGTTTCTATCCGGAATTGTTCCCCACCCGCTCGCGCGTTTCCGCAATGGCGATCGGCCAGAACATCGGCACGATGATCACCGCGCTACTACCGGCTCTGTTCGCCTACGTCGCGCCGCCCGGATCGCACAACGTGCCGCTGACGATCGGCGCGATCACGTTCGGCATCACGATCGTGTGCGCGACCGCCGCATGGAGCGCACGTGAAAACTTCCGCGTGCGGTTGAGCGATCTCGGCGAAAAGAACGTCGAACCGATCGACAAGCTCAGCTACGACGCAATGCGCGCAGAAAGCGTGGCCGCAGCGAAAAAGGCGGCTGTTTGAACCCGCTTGTCACTTGACGCACTTTCATCAGGACCGTCGGGAAGCCCGCTCATGAGCAGCACCCTGATCGCCGCCGCGGGGGCGGGTTGTGTCGGCCGCCCAGATGGCGCTCGCGCGGCCTAGCGCCACGTTTCGGTCAGCTCGTTGGCCAGCACCATCTTCTGGCGGACAACCTCGATGAAGGCCGCGTCGATACCCGCCTGCGCCTTCAGGAATTTCAGCGCGGCAGAGTGCACGACGCGCAGCGCGCCGCCGTCGATGCCCGTCATGCGGGCCGCGCTGCGCCGCGTTTCGACGACCAGATCGCGCGCGCCCGAGAAGTCGGGCGACAAGCCGCATTGCGCTTCGAATGCGGCGCTCAGACCGTTCGAATAGTCGCGCGACTCGCCGAGCCGTTCGATATCGATCAGCAGATCGACGCCTTCTCCCATGCGCAGCGCGCAGAGGACCCACAGCGCGATGAACGCGCGATACGCGTTGTCGCTGTCCACCGTGCGCGCGAATTGCTCGCACGCGACCGCGTACGCGTCGTCGGACATCGACGTCAGCGGCGGCAGACGCACGCCGCACACGCCGATCGCTTCGCGCACCAGCGGGTCCATCTGATTCAGGCCGAGCACACGAAACGGCGCAGCGACAAAAAATGCATTGCTCCATTGCTGCCGCAGCAGCCAGCCCGATGCGAACTGCGAGGCCGGATTGCGCAGCACGCCCACATGCAGCGCTTCGGTGAACGCGCGCTTCAGCCACGGCAGGCGGCCGCCCGTGCGGCAAAACTTGAAGACGGGCACCCGGCCCCGTTCGATCGTGTGCTCGCTCAACGCGCGCAGATAGGCCTGCAACGAGGGAAACGTCGCATCGGGCTCGCGCGTAAAGCGGTCGATGCTGAAGCGCCTGTCGTAACCAGCCACGCCGCGCGCGTCTTCGCGCAGAAAGGGCCGGTATTCGTCGAAGTACGGCGCGGCGAGCGGCGGGTGCCCGGAGGTCAAGGTCGGACGCGAGGCGGGCACGTCGGCGAGCTTCAGATCGGCGAGCACGTTGCTGAGCGGTTCGTAGAAACCGTCCGCGCGCTCGAGCTCGCGCAGCCGCGACCACACCCACGTGCCCGCGCTGCGCCAGCCCGTATGCAGAAAAACTGCCTGTTTTAGCGGACTTTCTGGGGCGTCGTTTGCGGACGATTCATGAGGCAACGGCATGGCACTTCTCTTCTGAGGTTCGAATCAATCAACAGGAAGCGCCACTTTACCCTGCGAGCGCTCCAGACGCATTATGCTGTGAGATTCCGCGCTCTCACATCGCTCCCCTCGCACCGATGAACGGTTCGGCCGACATTCGCTTCCTGTTCGCGCTGCGCGCCAGCGGCAGCACGCGCCCTTTCATGCAGTATCCGCAGCCCGCTTCAAGCCGTTGCCACCGTGGCGACGGCGATTCATTTCATCTGAATCCAGGAATCGATCCATCGGCACTGACTCTCCAACATCACCTCGCTGCCCGGACGCAAGCATGAGACTCGAACAGATCGAAACCCCGGCCGCATTGATCGACGTCGCGCGGATGCAGAAAAACATCGCACGGATGCAGGGGCAGATGAATACGCTCGGCGTCGCGTTCCGGCCGCATGTGAAGACCACCAAGTGCATCGACGTCGTGCGGGCGCAGATCGCCGCCGGCGCGCGCGGCATCACGGTGTCGACGCTGAAGGAAGCGGAAGCGTTCTTCGCGGCCGGCATCGACGACATTCTGTACGCGGTCGGCATGGCGCCGTCGAAGCTGCCGCGCGCGCTCGCGCTGCGCCGCCAGGGCTGCGATCTGAAGCTCGTGGTGGACAATCCGACCGCCGCCGCGGCAATTGCCGCGTTCGGCGACCAGCACGGCGAAACGTTCGAGGTCTGGATCGAAGTCGACACGGACGGGCATCGCTCGGGTATCCAGCCCGAACAGCAGGCGCTTCTCGTCGTCGGGCGGATTCTTCACGAGAACGGCGTGAAGGTCGGCGGCGTCATGACTCATGCGGGTTCGAGCTATGAGTTGAACACGCCAGAGGCGCTCGCCGCGCTCGCGGAGCAGGAGCGCGCGGGCTGCGTGCGCGCCGCCGAGCGCTTGCGTGAAGCGGGCATCGCATGCCCGGCGGTCAGCGTCGGCTCGACGCCGACCGCGCTCGCCGCGCGGCATCTCGAAGGCGTCACCGAAGTGCGGGCCGGAGTCTACGTGCTGTTCGACCTGGTCATGCACAACGTGGGGGTCTGCACGTTCGACGAGATCGCGCTCAGCGTACTGACGACCGTGATCGGTCATCAGGAAGACAAAGGCTGGGCGATTCTCGACGCGGGCTGGATGGCGCTTAGCCGCGATCGCGGCACGTCGCGGCAATCGCACGATTTCGGCTATGGGCAGCCGTGTCTGCTCAATGGCACGTTGCTGCCGGGCTATGTGGTGAGCGGCGCCAACCAGGAGCATGGGATTCTCGCGGCGGTCCGCGCCGACGCGCCAGCCGACGCACAGGCCGACGACATTGTCCAACGCTTTCCCATCGGTATGAAACTGCGCATCCTGCCGAACCACGCTTGCGCCACCGGTGCTCAGTTTCCCGAGTATCACGCGGTTGCGCCGGACGGCAGCAGCGTCGAATGGCGGCGGTTTTACGGGTGGTGAGCCGGCGGCTCACTCGTCCTGCTGCTGTGGCGGAATCCCGGATACCATGAAATCCGAGCGGGTAGCGCGGGAGATGTCTGTCCCTCCATCGTTCGGATGTTTTACAGCCGGCATCGCCGGCTTCCGGCCGCCGCTCATGTCGAACGTCAGGCGTCAAAACGGAGGCAACCAATGACACGAGTTCGCGTTGACGGCTTCACCATCTCGCTGGACGGATACGGAGCTGGTCCGAATCAGGACATCGACAATCCGCTCGGCGTTGGCGGGAGGGAACTGCACCAGTGGCTGATCCCAACACGCACGTTCCAGCGGGCCTTGTTCGGCAAGGACGGCGGTACGACCGGGGTCGACGATGATTTCGCCGCCCGTGGCTTTCAGAACGTAGGGGCCTGGATTCTTGGGCGGAACATGTTCGGCCCCATTCGTGGGGAGTGGCAGGACACGAACTGGAAGGGCTGGTGGGGAGAGAGCCCGCCGTATCACGTTCCAGTCTTCATCTTGACCCATCATGCCCGTCCTCTCATCGAGATGAAAGGCGGCACGACTTTCCACTTCATAACAGGAGGCATTCGCGAGGCGCTCGACCGTGCACGCGAGGCCGCTGCCGGAATGGACGTGCGAATCGGCGGCGGGCCGGCCACAATCCGGCTGTATCTTCGCGAGGGCCTCGTTGATGAACTGCACATTGCTATCGCGCCGGTCCTGCTCGGCCGGGGAGAATCGCTGTTCGCAGGGGTCGACTTGCGGGCTCTGGGTTACGAATGCGTTGAATTCGTAGCGTCGGAGAAGGCCACGCATGTCGTCCTGCGGCGCCAAGGGCACGCGGACGCCTAGTCACAAGACCTGGATTCCCGAGGTGTCCGTTGCAGGAATCGTGTCGCCCTACGCGCGGCCTTCTCTTGCCCTACTCTCCCGCCGGCCACGGCAACCCTCTTGCCGACCAATCCAGCTCGACCCCGATCACACAGCGTCCGCTCGCCAACTGCAGCGCCAGCGTCACCGCGATGCAGGGGCGCCCGCTCGCGAGCGAAAGATAAGGGTTACTGGTGATCGCCTTGCCGGGCTGCAGCACCGCATTGCGGAAGTACGGCCGATGGTCCCAGCGCGCATCGCGCGGATTCGCGACCGGCTGCAGTGACGCCGTGTCCTCGCGCCACGCCGGACCGCGCACCTCGTGACCGATCTGCCGGCCTATGTCGTCGAGAATGAAGCAGCTGATGCAGCGCTCGAAGGTGGCAAGCAGCGCGAACGCGTCGTCCATCACGGTGCCGGCGCGCAAGGCCTCGGCTGCGCGCAGTGTTGCGAGCCGGTACGGCTCCACCTCGGATTCGAACAGCGCATGCTGCTGCGCGCGGCCCTGCGCGATCACGTCGAACGCATCGTCGATTTGACGGTGCACCGACTCGGGACGCGCGATCTCGGCAGAGGGCCGGCCGAGCAGATAGCCCTGCGCGAAATCGACGTTCGATTGGACCGCGAGGATCAGCTCCTCGGCCGTCTCGACGCCTTCGACGACCACCAGCATGCCCGCCTGGTGCAGCAGCGACACGAGCTTCGGCAGGATCGGCTGCTCTGTGCCATGGGCAGTCGCCCGAATCAGCTCGCCGTCGAGCTTGACGAGATCCGGACGGATGCGCAGCAGGCGGTCCAGATTCGATTGGCCCGCGCCGAAGTCGTCGACGGCGATCAGGAAACCGTGCTGGCGATATCGCTCAGCCGCGCGCGACATATCGTCGACGCTGCCGCCATGCGATTCCAGAATCTCCAGCACCACGCGCTCGGGTTCGAGCCCGGAGGCGCGCACGATCTTCGTCAACTGGTCGCAATAGCCGTCGCCGATGAAGGTGGCCGGCAGAATGTTCAGGAACAGCCAGGCATCGCCGGGCAGCGCGCGGCGCGCATTGCCGAGATGCACCGCATGGCTCGCGCGATCGAGCGCGCCTTCGTCGCGCGACGGCTTTGGCGCGAACATCTCGACCGGCGGCACCAGCGTGCCGTCGTCGTGCTCACCGCGCAACAGCGCCTCGAAGCCGACCTGCTTGCGATGCGACAGGCTGTAGAGCGGCTGGAAGTGCGAGATCAGATGGAAGTCTTCCCAGCGATAACGCGCCGCGCCCGCACGCGAGTCGCCGCCCTGGGCACGCGGCGCGAACGCATCGAACGGCGGCGCTCGATGCGCGCGCTCGGGCAACGGCGTGAGGCTTTCGCCGCGCTCCTCCTCGGCGACACCCAGGCTCGCGCCCGCATGTCCGTCCGGCCGTTCGATCGCGGCGAGCTGCGCAAGCTGGCTCTCCAGCAGAAAGTGATTGCGCCGCAAACGGTAGAAGCCGAAATGGACCACCGCTGCCGTTGGCGCGCCAATCGCGATGACCCACGTCCACATGACCGCGTCGACCTCGCGCGCATGGGCTTGGCCAAGCAGCAGCGCGACGGCCGCCGCGTAGAACAGCGCGTTCCCGATCAGGAAATGCACGGGCGTGAGCCATAGTGGCGCCGCGCAGATCGGTATCACGACGAGCGCGGGCAACAGCCACGCCAACGGATGCGCGACGCCGATCGCATTCAGCGCGAGCCCGCCGATCAGCACCAGCTCGTACGCGACGCCGATCGCGCCGAACAGCCGCGCCGACTTCGCGAGCGGGATCGCCAGCGCGAGCAGCGCGAGCACGAGCGCGCACGGCAGCCGGTAGCCGAGCGATGCGGCCGGAGTGCCGACCAGTTGGCGCGCCACCACCATGCACAGGAACGTCAGCACAGTGAAGGCCATCGTCACGACGGAAAGCGGCCGCTGATGTTCGAGCGAGCGCTGGTGAAAGCGCTCGCGCATGCTCGGCTCGGACAGGTGCTGCGATTGGATGGCAGACATAAAGGGTCGATCAGGCTGGAATTCCAGTCACTCCGCCAGTGGTTATCGGCAAACGTTTGATAAACATTTATGGCTAACGCAGGGCGACGCAACGATGCGGCATCTGCCTGCTGGAAAAGCGGGCTCTTGTCCCACTATGCGGTCATCACGGCGACCCGATAGACCGCGTGGCGCTCTGCGCTACGCCGCGATCACCCGATCGCGCCCCGCCGCTTTCGCCGCGTATAACGCGCGGTCGGCGCGGGCCATCATCTGCGCGAGCGATTCGCCGGGCCGGTGCTCATCGATGCCAGCGCTGAACGTATAGCGCAGCCCGCGCGGCAGATCGCCCGGCGCGGCGGCCGCGAGGCGCGCGCGCAGCCGCTCGAGCAGCACGACCGCCCCGGCGGCCCTGGTCGCCGGGCACAGCACGCCGAACTCCTCGCCGCCGAGTCGTCCGAACACGTCGCAGGTCCGAAGCTCGCCCGCGACGAACGCCGCGAAGTGCGTGAGCACCTCGTCGCCGGCCGCATGGCCGTACGTATCGTTGACGGCCTTGAACGAATCGATGTCGACGATCGCAATCGCGACCGGCAAGCCCGTGCGCGACGACGCATTCAGCAGCGCGCCGCCGATTTCGAGGAACGCGCGACGCGACAGCGCGCCGGTCAGATCGTCGACGTTCGCGAGCCGCTCGAGGCGCTCGGCGAGGCGGTCATGCGCGAGCATCACGAAACCGATCGACAGGAACGGCGGCGCGAGAATGCCGAGCGCGAGAAACACGGTGTTGGACACCGATACCTGCATCAGGCTCGTCTGCTCGAGCAGGTGAAAGCCGTACATGATGCCGCGCGTCGCGTGGCCGACGCACAGCAGCAGCGCCGCGCTCGCCAGAAAGTAGAAGCTGTAGCGCGGCCGGTTGGCGGGGCATGCGCGCAGCATCAGCAGGCCGAGCGCCGCATAGAGGCTTGCGTGATACGCGGACACCAGCGCGACCCGCGCATTGAAGTTCGGCGTGACGAAGGTCCAGTAGATCATGCCGGCCAGCACGGGCACCAGCCCCACATAGGCGGGCCACGGCCGCGCCACGCGGCCGAGGAAACGCAGGCAGCCTTCGAGCAGGAGCAGCAGCGCGAGCGCGAAAAGCATGTTGGCCGCGATGTGCGTCAGCCAGCGAGACGCATATCCCTGTAATGCAAAGCCAATGAGCGCGACGATTGCGAGCGCGTTGGCGGCGATCCAGTAGCCGACGCCAGGAATCTTCGCGCGCCTCAGCGAGAAGAGCACGGCCATTGCGATCGCATCCGCCAGAACCGTGACCAGCAGAATGGTGAGTGGATTAAGCATTACAAATTGTTTGAATCGAATGGCGCCGCGCGCGAGCGGCGCGCCTGGCGTCAATCTTTCGCCGCGTTGAATCATTGCCTGCCGCGCCTCGCGATTGCCCTCTTCGTCGCTGCGCGTTGAGTTGGCTGACTGACGTCGCCGCTTTATCCGGCGTATTGCATGTGGCGGCCCGGATTGCCTTATCGCGGCAAATGCCGGCAACCGGGAATAACCTTCATCGGTTTCCGTCGCAATTCAATTCGCACCACTAATGCGCAGCGCAAGGCTGCCTGCGATTCGCTACCCGTTGCATACAAAATGAAAAACCCATGGCTGAAAGCATGCCGGAATTGTCCCTCAATTCACCTCTTGCCGCACAAGCTTTTTGTGGCATAAAGCAAAGCAAACGTTTCAACTTCTTCGAAGCAACAGGAATGGCGTAATTGTTTGTCTCCTATCCGCATCACGACGCGCTTGGGATGGCGAATGGAAAGTGGCTAAAACTTATTCTCTTAAGTAAACTTGTGGGTATGCGTGCTGGATACACTAGACAGTCCGGCAAAAATGCCGTAGTCGGCGCGGCGATTGCCGAACCACTCCGATATTCAATGACTGCCACGTTCGTGGTTATGCAACGGGCAGCAGCGCCCCCTTCCGGAAAACATGGTCCCCATTCTCGACTATCTGCTGGAACGCCACATCTCGCCGCAATGGCGCGGCATGCTGAGCGCACTGGCGAGCGAGTTCGAAGCGCAAATCGGACGCACCGAACTGCGTCAGCTCATGCATCGCGTCGGCGGCCGTTTCGCGCTCGCGCATCCGCTGCCCGCCTGCGCGTCGACGGACGAGCTCGAGCAGGTATTGAATGCTTGCTGGCGTCAGATGGACTGGGGTTACGTCACGCTCGCCGACGAGACCGAGTCGCTACGCATCACTCACTATTGCGCGCCGCTGCCGGCGTTCGGCGAATCGGCGCTCGCCTGGACACCGGCGTTTCTCGAAGGCGTTTATCAGACGTGGTTGAGCGCATTGGGCGCGCAGGGTTTGTCGGTCGTGCAGACGAGTGCGTTCGCCGAGGACAGCTCGCTCGAATTCCGTCTCGGCCGACATCCCGCCTGAGCGGCGCTGCTGGTGCCGCCACGCGGAACCGGAGAAGGTAGTTCAAGCGAATAGCGCCCCGAGGAGTCGGTTCGGGGCAATGCACGGGTTGAAACAGACGACGGCATCATGAGTTCATCGAGCGACATCGAAAAGCTGTTCAAGCAATTTGGCGGCGACGCCAACGACTACCAGGAGATCGGCCGCGAAAACGACGCGGGCACCGCGCGAACGCGTTGGCCGCTGCTCGTGACGCTCGATCTGACCCAACCGGCCATTCCGGCAATCGGCCAGCTTCGCGAGGCGAAGCCGCTGCCGCCGGTGAGCGTGGCGCCGCGAGCCGCCCTCGATGAGGACACGACACCAAAGGACGTGGCGTCGGTAATGCGCGCGAAGGCGCCGTTGTTCACGCGCCCATACCGGCGCGACATTCCGCCGGTGCCAGCGCCGGTGACTGCCGCCCAGCCGGCGAAGCCGAGCGGCGCGGCGCGTTTCGCCACGGGCCAGGAGCCTGACGCGGCGGCGGTCGTGACATCTACAGCCCCGGCTCGCCCGGGCCATCCGGTTGCGCCGGCTGCTGCCGCGTCGGCACCGGTCCCGCCTGCCGTGCCGCCCGTGAGCCCTTCTTCCGCCTTTCCTTTGCGCGCCGCACCCGCGCAACCGGCCGAGGCGCCGTCGATCCTCGGCAAGATGTTTGCGGCGCAGACCGCCTCCGCGTTGCCGCAAACTGCCGCGCCCGCCCGGGCATCCGCGTCGCTCCAGTCGGTCTTCGACCGTCTGCGCGGTACGCCGGCCAAAGGCGAGGCACCCGCCGGCGCCGCGCGCGGCGGCGTCGCCTCGTGGCTCACCAACGGTCCGCGTCGCTCATGAAAGTCGTCGCCGTGGTGTCCGCCAAAGGCGGGGTCGGCAAGACCACCCTGGCCGCCAATCTCGCCTCCGTGCTCGCCAGCAGCGGCCGGCGCGTGATCGCGCTCGATCTCGATCCGCAGAACGCGCTGCGTCTGCACTTCGGCGTGCCGCTCGACAGCATCGACGGCCTCTCGCGCGCGACGCTCTGCGGCGATCCGTGGCAAACGGTGATGTACGACGGCATCGACGGCGTGACCGTGCTGCCGTACGGCGCCCTGCTCGAGGACGACCGCCGCCGCTTCGAGGCGCATCTCGACCAGCATCCGCAGTGGCTCGCGCAGTCGCTGCAGGACCTGCGGCTCGACCCGTCCGACATCGTGATCGTCGATACGCCGCCCGGCTCGTCGATCTACGTGCGCACCGCGCTCTGTGCGGCCACCTTCGCGCTGAACGTCGTGCTCGCCGACGCCGCGTCGTACGCGGCGATCCCGCTGATGGAGCGGCTCATCGAAACCTATGCGGCGCCGCGTGCAGACTTCGGCGGCATCGGCTACGTGATCAACCAGATCGACCAGTCGCGCCAGTTGACGAAAGACGTCCTGAAGGTGCTGCGCCAGATGCTCGCCGGCAAGATGTTCCCCGGCGTGATCCATCTCGACGAAGGGGTCAGCGAAGCGCTCGCCTGCGACACCACGCTGATCCATTACGATCCGCTGAGCCAGGCCGCCGCCGATTTCCGCGCATGCGGCGAATGGCTCACCGCGGCGCTCGACGCGATCACCGCCCAGCCAAGGAGCGTCGCATGAGCTCCCCAGCCTCGTCGCGCGAACCCGAGGGCGGCGAGCCGTCGCGTTTCGAGCGCTTCATCGAAGCGGGCTTCTGGAACAGCCGCATCGTCACCGGGCTCGTCACGCTGGCGGCGCTGTACATGCTGTACTTCGTGTTCACGGTGCCGCTCGAGTTCTATCAGCAGCTGACCTTCGCGACCTTCTGCTTCGTGCTTGCGCTGCTGTTTCGCCGTCTGCCCGGCCGCTACGCGACGATGGTGATGATCATGCTGTCGATCGTCGCGTCGGGCCGCTACATGTACTGGCGTCTGACCGAAACGACGTACTGGGAACATCCGCTCGACGCCGGCTGGGGTCTCCTGCTTGTGTCCGCCGAGCTCTACTCGACGGTCGTGCTGATGCTCGGCTACTTCCAGACCGCATGGCCGCTCAAGCGCAAGCCGCTGCCGCTGCCCGCCAATCGCGACGCGTGGCCGAGCGTCGACGTGTTCATCCCGACCTACAACGAGCCGCTCAGCGTCGTGAAGCCGACCATCTACGCGGCGCTCGCGCTCGACTACCCGGCCGACAAGATGTCGATCCACGTGCTCGACGACGGCCGGCGCCCCGAGTTCAAGGCGTTCTGCGAGGAAGTCGGCGTGAACTGGACGATCCGCACGAACAATCGCCACGCGAAGGCCGGCAACATCAACGAGGCCATGAAGGTCACGAGCGGCGAGTACCTCGCGATCTTCGACTGCGATCACATCCCGACCCGCTCGTTCCTGCAGATCGGCCTCGGCTGGTTCCTGCGCGACAAGCAACTGTCGATGCTGCAGACACCGCACCACTTTTTCTCCGCCGACCCGTTCGAGCGCAACCTCGGTACCTTCCGCAAGGTGCCGAACGAAGGTGAGCTGTTCTACGGCCTCGTGCAGGACGGCAACGATCTGTGGAACGCGACGTTCTTCTGCGGCTCGTGCGCGCTCTTGCGCCGGAGCATGGTCGACGAGATCGGCGGCATCGCCGTCGAGACCGTCACCGAGGACGCGCACACCGCGCTGAAACTGCACCGCCTCGGCTACACCACCGCGTATCTGGCGATTCCGCAGGCCGCCGGCCTCGCGACCGAAAGCCTGTCGGGCCACATCGGTCAGCGCATCCGCTGGGCGCGCGGCATGACGCAGATCTTCCGCATCGACAATCCGCTGACCGGCAAGGGCCTGAAGATAGGCCAGCGGCTTTGTTACCTGAACGCGATGATGCACTTCTTCTACGGGGTGCCTCGTCTCGTATTCCTGACCGCGCCGCTGTCGTATCTGTTCTTCGGCGCGCACGTGATCGAAGCGGCCGCCAGCACGATCGCGATCTACGCGCTGCCGCACATGATGCACGCGAGCATCACCAACTCGCGCATGCAGCGCCTGTTCCGCCATTCGTTCTGGGCCGAGGTGTACGAGTCGGTGCTCGCGTCGTACATCACCGCGCCGACGCTGCTCGCGCTGATCAACCCGAAACTCGGCAAGTTCAACGTGACGGCCAAGGGCGGCGTGATCGAGAAGAGCTACTTCGACTGGTCGATCTCGCGGCCGTATCTGTTCCTGCTGCTGCTGAACCTGCTCGGCTTTCTCGCGGGTCTCGTGCATATCTACATGAACTGGCACGTGCGCAGCATCGTCGAAACGACGCTGCTCAATCTCGCGTGGACCGGCTACAACATGCTGATTCTCGGCGCGAGCGTGGCCGCCGCGAGCGAGCGCCGTCAGATCCGCGCGGTGCCGCGCGTCGCGATGAAGATGCCCGTGATGCTGAAGTTCTCGACCGGCCGCACGCTCGCGTGCGAAACGATCGACTACTCGGAAGGCGGCGTCGGCGTGGCGCTGCCCGGCAGCATCGAAGTGCCGATGCAGGAGCGCGTAAGCGTGTCACTGTTCCGCGGCGACGAGGAATACGCGTTCCCCGCCACCGTCAGCTTTACCGAGCCTGGACGCGTGGGGCTGCGCTTTGCGTCGATGTCGCGCGAACAGGAGTACGAATTCGTGAAGACCACCTTCGCCCGCGCGGATGCGTGGACCGGCTGGGCCGAGGGTCGCGAGACGGACACCCCGCTGCGCGGTCTGTCGCACGTGTTGCAGGTCGGCGCGCGCGGCATCGCGGGTCTGTTCGAGCATCTGTACGACGACTTGCGCAGTTCGATCAAAAGCCGTCCGGCGGACCTCAAGAAGCTGAAAACCAAAGACTGATCTATGGGCAACAGGATGGCGAAGGACAATCTCGAACGCCCGGCTCACGGGCGCAATGGCACTGGATCACCCTCGCGCTATGTTGCCCGCCAGGGCTCCCTGCGCTCGCGGCGAGTCATGCGGGGCGTCGCCTGCTGGCTCGCGTTGCAGACTGCGCTGGCGTCGGTCTCGCCGCTGGCTGAGGCGGCCACCCCGGCAGCCAAGCCCGCTCCGGACGCGGCGGCAACCGCCGGCGCGCCACAGCCCGCGCAGGTCGCGACCGGCGTCGGCAACGTGCCCGCGCCGGGCCCCGCCGTGCCGTTCGATCCGAACGCGATCGCCCAGGGCGCGCTCGCCACGCCGACGCCCGCGCTCGCGGCTGCGTCGGTGAAGGCACTCGGGGCGCGCACGCCGACCACCGCCGAGCCGGGCCTGCTGGTGCCGGGCGGGCGCCGGCAGACGCTGACGTTCGCCGACTTCGGCGCGCTCGATCCACTGCAATTGCGCGGCGTCGACGCCCAGAACGGCATCGCGTTCTCGGTGCGCGGCGACGAGGTCGTGACCGGCGCGACGCTGCATCTGATCTACAGCTACTCGCCCGCGCTGCTCGCGAACCTGTCGCAGCTGAAGGTGCTGATCAACGGCGAAGTCGCGGCGACGCTGCCGCTGCCGCACGAGCAGGCCGGCATGCTGGTCGCGCGCGAAATCTCGATCGATCCGCGTTTCATCACCGACTTCAACCATCTGAACCTGCAACTGATCGGCCATTACACGACAGCCTGCGAAGACCCCGCGAACTCGTCGCTGTGGGCGACGGTCAGCAACGCGAGCTCGCTCGACCTGACCTACTCCGCGCTCGCGACGAAGCCGGAACTGGCCGCGCTGCCGCAGCCATTCTTCGACCGCCGCGACGTGCGCCGTCTCGAACTGCCGTTCGTGTTCGCGCAGAAGCCTGGCAACGCCACGCTGGAAGCGGCCGGCATCGTCGCGTCGTGGTTCGGCTCGCTCGCCGGCTATCGCGGCGCGGTGTTTCCCGCGCAGCTCGACAACGCGCCGCTGGCGGGCAACGCGGTCGTGTTCGCGACGAGCGACCAGCATCCGGCCGGCGTGACGATTCCCGAGATCACCGGTCCGACCATCGCGGTGGTCGAGCGCGACGCGAGCGCGCGCGGCAAGCTGCTGCTCGTGCTCGGCCGCGACGAAGCGGAGCTGAAGACTGCCGCGAAGTCGCTCGGTATCGGCCACAGCACGCTGTCCGGCACGAGCGCGACGATTACCTCGCTCAACGAGATCACGCCGCGCGTGCCATACGACGCGCCGAACTGGCTGCCGACCGACCGCCCCGTGCGCTTCGGCGAACTCGCCGATCCGAAGGACCTGACCGTGTTCGGTTACGACGCCGACGCGGTGCGCATCAACATGCGCGTGCCGCCCGATCTGTTCATGTGGCACACGCGCGGCGCGCCGATCGATCTGCGCTACCGGTACACGGTGCGGCCGGCGCGTGACCGCTCGTCGCTGAACATCAGCGTGAACAACGGCTTCGTGCAGGCGCTGCCGATTCCGGCGCGCGCCGCCTCGATCTTCGAGTTGAGCCGCTACTTCAACCTCGTGATGTCCGACGGCACCGCCGAGGCGCGCCGCAACATCCGCATCCCGCCGCTGCTGATGACGCCGCGCACGCAACTGCGCCTGCACTTCTACTACGACATCACGAACACCGGCGAATGCGCGGGCCGCATGCTGCAAAACGTGGTCGGCGCGATCGACCCGAACTCGAGCATCGACCTGTCGTCGTTTCCACACTACATGGCGCTGCCCGATCTGGCCGCGTTCGCCAATAGCGGCTTCCCGTTCACGCGGATGGCCGACCTCTCCGAAACAGCCGTCGTGCTGCCGGACGACGCCGACGCGAGCGACTACAGCCTGTATCTGCTGACGATGGGCCGCATGGGCGAATCGACCGGCTTTCCGGTCACCGGCGTGAGCGTCACGCATGCGGCCGACATCGATCGCTTCGCGGACAAGGACCTGCTGGTGTTCGGCGCGCCGGGCAAGCAGCCGCTACTGCAGCGCTGGTCGAAGTCGATGCCGTTCGCGAGCGACGGCGCCGCGCACACGTTCGAGCTGACCGACCTCGTGTTCAAGCTGCGGGACTGGTGGCACGGCGAGCGCGGTGTCGAGCGTGCGCCCGCGCGCGCCGATCTGACGATGGTCAGCTCGAACGGCGCGGCGCTTCTGACCGGCTTCGAGTCACCGCTGCAGCGAGGCCGCAGCGCGGTCGCGCTGATCAGCGCGGCCGGCCAGTCGGACGCCGATCTGTCCGCCGCGCTGCTCGACGCCGACGTGCTGCCGAAGATTCAAGGCGCGATGGCCGTGATTCACGGCCGTGACGTCACCATCACGTCGAACGGCACCGCATACTACGTCGGCCGTTTGTCGCCGCAGGAGTATCTGCGCTGGGCGCTGTCGTCGCACCCGCTGCTGCTGCTGTTCGGCGGCGTGCTCGCCGCGCTGATCCTCGCGGGCCTGTGCTACCGGACGCTGCGCGCGATCGCCTCGCGCCGACTGAAGGACTGATGGAACGGATATGACTCGTATGCGGTTTCGGATCGACAGAAGAACCTCTCTTGCGCTGGCGTTCGGCATCGGCATGGCAGCGTCGGCAAATCTTGCGGGTTTGAGCGGCACCGCCCAGGCCGCGCAGAACGGCGCCGCATGCGGCGACTGGAGCGCATGGCGCAGCTTCGTCGCGCGCTTCGTGCAGGCCGACGGCCGCGTGATCGATTACTCGACGCCGACCCAGCAGACCACCTCGGAAGGCCAGTCCTACGCGCTCTTTTTCGCGCTGGTCGCCAACGACCGCGCCACCTTCGACAAACTGCTCGGCTGGACCCGCGCGAATCTCGCGGGCAATCAGTTCGACGCGCAGAACGTGCGGCTGCCTGCATGGCAATGGGGCAGGAAGCCGGACGGCTCGTACGGCGTGCTCGATGCCAATTCGGCGTCGGATTCCGATTTGTGGATCGCCTACGATCTGTTGCAAGCTGGCCGCCTGTGGCACGACTCCGGCTACACGCAGCTGGGCGTTGCGCTCGCCGAGCGCATCGCGCGCGACGAAATCGTGAATCTTCCCGGCTTCGGCCCGATGCTGTTGCCGGGACCGCAGGGTTTCAGGACCGGCAACGTGACGCGCCTGAATCCAAGCTACCTGCCGCTGCCGGTGCTGCGCGCGCTCTCGCACGAGGTGCCGGACGGCCCGTGGGCCAAGCTCGCCGACAACGCCTATCAGTTCGTCAAGACCGTCTCGCCGCAAGGCTTCGCGCCCGACTGGGCCGCGTGGAAGAGCGGCCAGTTCGTCGTCGATCCGAAGAACGGCGACGTCGGCAGCTACGACGCGATCCGCGTCTATCTGTGGGCCGGCCTCGCGTCGCCCGCCGATCCGCTCGCCAAGCCATGGCTCGCCACACTTGGCGGCATGCGCGCGAAGGTCGCGCAAAACGGCTTCCCGCCGGAGAAGGTCTCGTCCACCACCGGCGCGTCGAGCGGCGAAGGCCCGCTCAGCTACTGGGGCGCGCTCGCGCCGTACTTCAAGGCGCTTGGCGACGAGCACGGCCTCGGCCTCGCGCGCACGCGGCTTGCGGCGCTCGACGCGAACGTGCCGGGCCGTGAACCGGTGTACTACGATGGTGTGCTGGGTCTGTTCGGCATGGGGTTTATCGAGGGCCGCTATCACTTCGATGAAGCCGGCCGCCTCGTGCCCGCCTGGAGGACCGCATGCGATTGAGCGCTCTCGTCGTGTCGCTGCGCATCGCGCTGTCGCTCGGCGCGGTGGTTTGCATGGCCGCGGCCGCGCCCGATGCGCTCGCGCAGGCGGTCAAAGATCCGCTGACCGCGCTGATCGATCAGGGCAAGTACTGGCAGTCGCATCAGCGCGGCGACCTCGCCGAGCAGGCGTGGCTGAAGGTGCTCAGCGTCGACCCGAAGCAGCCCGACGCCCTCTTCGGCATGGGCATGGTGCTTGCCGACCGCAAGGACGGCGCCGGCGCGCAGCAGTACCTCGCACGCCTGAAGGCGGCCGCGCCGAACTATCCGAATCTCGACGAGCTCGGCCGCCGCCTTGGCGAGACGAGCCCGCGCGATCAGACGATTACCGACGCGCGCCGCCTCGCGCAAGCCGGGCAGAGCGCGAGCGCGGTGCAGGAGTATCAGCGCGCGCTGGCCGGCAAGCCGGCCACGCCCGAGTTGCAGCTGGAGTACTACCAGGCGCTGTCGGCGACGCCGCAGGGCTGGGACGAGGCGCGCCGCGGCCTCGAACAGCTCGCGCACGACAACCCGAACGACCCGCGTTACGCGCTCGCCTACGCGCAGCACCTGACCTATCGCGACGTGACGCGGCGCGACGGTATTGCACGGCTGCAAAAGCTCGCGGGCGACACCTCGGTCGGCGCGGCGGCGAAGAAGAGCTGGCGCCAGGCGCTGCTGTGGCTCGACGCGCGACCGTCCGACGCCGCGCTGTACGAGTCGTATCTGCAAACCGCCGGTGACGACGCCGCCGTGAAGGCGCGCTTCGAATCGATGGTGCAGCAGGACAGCGCGGCGCGCGCCCGCGCGCAGCAAAACGCCGCCGCCGACGCGCGCGGCCGCGTGATCGCCGACGGCTTCGCCGCGCTCGACCGCGATGACCTCGTGACCGCGCGCGCGAAATTCTCGTCGGTGCTCGCGAGCAATCCTGACGATACCGACGCGCTCGGCGGCATGGGCATCGCCGCGCTGAAGCAGGAGCATTTCGCCGACGCGCGCAACTACCTCGAGCGCGCCTCGCGCGGCCCCAATCCGGCGCGCTGGAGAACCGCCCTCGACAGCGCGACCTACTGGACCTACACGAGCGAGGCGATCGGCGCGCGCAGCAACGGCGAGTTCGCGAAGGCGAAGGCGCTGTTCGAGCGGGCGATCGCACTGAATCCGTCGGACGTGACCGCGCAGGTGCTGCTCGGTGAAATGCTGCTGGCCAACGGCGACCCGGCCGGCGCCGAGCAGGCGTACCGGATGGCGCTGCGCCGCCAGGCCGACAACCCCGACGCGATTCGCGGCCTGGTCGGCGCGCTTGCCGCCCAAGGTCGCGCCGATGAGGCGCTGCAGTTCGCCAATCAGTTGAACGCCGAGCAACAGGCCAAGGTCGGCGGGATCGACCGTTTGCGCGGCGAGGCGCAGGCGGCGCAGGCGCGCGCGGCCGAAGCGCGCGGCGATCTCGGCAGCGCGCGCAGCCTGTTCGAGGACGCGCTGCTCAACAAGCCCGACGACCCGTGGCTGCGTCTCGACCTCGCGCGCATCTACGTGCGCCAGGGCGCGGTCGCGAACGCGCGCAGCATGATGGACGGCCTGCTCGCCACGCACCCGGACATGCCCGATGCGCTGTACGCGAGCGCGCTGCTATCGGCGGAAACGCAGGACTGGTCGACCGGTCTCGCGCAACTCGACCGCATTGCGCCGGCGCAGCGCACCGCCGCGATGACGACGTTGCAGCATCGGCTGTGGGTGCATCAGCAGGCCGACCTCGCAACGCGCATGGCGAAAAGCGGCCAGACGCAGCAGGCCCTCGCGACCCTGCGCGCCGCCGAGCCGGTGGCCGGCAACAGCCCCGAGCTGATCGGCGTGATCGCCGCCGCGTACCAGCAGGCGGGCGACCCGGCCCGCGCGCTCGGCCTCGTGCGCAGCGCGATGAGCGCGGCGCCCGGCAACACCGACCTGTTGCTGCAATACGCGGGCATTCTCTCGGCGGCCGGCCAGCAGGCCGAGCTTGGCAACGTGATGCGGCAGTTACAGGGCATGCAGCTGACACCCCAGCAGCGCACCGACTTCGACAACCTGAACATCGGCATCGTCGTGCGCCAGGCCGATGCGGTGCGCCAGCGCGGCGACCTCGCGAGCGCCTACGAGGTGATCGCGCCATGGCTCGCCGCGATGCCCGACAACCCCGACCTGCAGGCCGCGCTCGGCCGCATGTATGCGAGCGCCGGCGACGACCGCAACGCGCTCACGAGCTTCCGCGTCGCGCTGCAACGCCGCCCCGACGACTTGAACCTGTTGCAGGCCGCGATCTCGGCCGCCGCTGGCTCGAAGCAGTTCAGCTACGCCGAAACGCTCGCGAACCAGGCGCTCGCGCTCGCGCCCAACGATCCGGGCGTGCTCGCGACCGTGGGCCGCATGTACCGCGCCCAAGGCAAGCTGTCGCTCGCGGCGACCTATCTGCAACGCTCGCTCGTCGCGGCCAATACGCCGCTGGCGGCGAACGCGCCCCGCAGCGCGGGCCCCAACGTGCCGCGCGGCTGGGAATCGGCGATGAGCCAGATCGGGGCGACGCCGCTGCCGGGCATCAATCCATTCGAAGGCAAAACGGCGATCGCCACGTCGAGCGACGCCGGCAACGCCGCGCGTCCCGCCCTTCCGTTCCTGAACACGCAGTCTTCCTCGCCGACGCAGACCGTGCCGAATTATCCGCCGCCCCCTCAGCCCGCGCCGTATGTCGCGCCGTACGTCGCGCCTTATACGGCGCCCGCCACTGCGCCTCATAGCGCGCCCGCCGCGCAGCCCGCGCCCTATACGGCGCCCACGCAGGCCTATCCGAACGCCGCGCCGCGCTCCGACGCCAACTTTGGTGGCTACGGGCAGGAATCCTACGGATCGAGCCAGTCGGGCGCGCCGTTGCAGCCCTATCCGGGGCAAGGCCAGGCGCCGATGCAGCCGATGCAGCCGATGCCGCAGCAGCAGTACAACGCGGGCTACGCGCAGCCGCAACCCTATGCGCAGCAGCAAGCGTATCCGCAGCAGCCTTATGCACAGCAGCCGTACGGCGCGCAGGACGGCTATGCGACGACGCCGTGGCCGATGTCGCCGGCCGCGCGCGAGGCGCAGGCCAACGCAGCGTCGGCGCCGCCGCTGCCGTACGGCTCCCAACGCACGACCACGAAGAAGAGCGCGAAGAAAAGCACCGGGAAAACGGGCCAGGCCGCGCCGGTCCACGCGCAACAGCCGCCGCCGTATCCGCAACAGCAGGGTTACGCGCCGCCGTATCAACCGTATCAGCCGTATCAGCCGTATCAGCCGTATCAGCCGTATCAGCCGTATCAGCCGTATCAGCCGTATCAGCCGTACCCGCCGCAGCAGCAGCCTTACCAGCCATACCCGAATCAGGGCTACTACGCGCAGCAGCCGTACATCCCGCAGCCGCCGGCCGGCTACGCGCAGCCGTACTACCCGACCGGCACCAACGCGCCGAACAACCCGCAGCCGAACGCCGCGAACGCGCAGACGCTTGGCGTCGCCGAAGAGCTTGCGCAGATCAATCGCGAGCAGTCGAGCACCGTGTCGGGTGGCATCATCTTCCGCAATCGCGCGGGCGAGGACGGCCTCTCGGCGCTCACCGACATCGAGGCGCCGATCGAGGGGCGCATCAAGGCGGGCAACGGTCACGTGGTGGTCACCGCGACGCCGGTCACGCTCGACGCGGGCACCGCGTCGAACAGCACGTCGACGCTCGCGCGCTTCGGGGCCGGACTTTCGACCCCGTCGTCGAAATCGGCCGCGCAGAACGGCAACAACGACTACGGCAGCCAGACCGCGAGCGGCGTGGGCTTGTCGGTCGGCTACGACAGCCGCAGCATCAGCGGCGACATCGGCGTGACGCCGCTCGGCTTCCGCGAGACGAACCTCGTCGGCGGCGCGCAATACAACGGCGGCATCACCGACAAGGTCTCGTACTCGCTAGCGGTCGCGCGGCGCGCGGTGACGGACAGCCTGCTGTCGTACGCGGGTGCGCGCGATGCGGCCGCCGGCCTCGAATGGGGCGGCGTCACCTCGAACGGCGCGCGCGCCAGCCTCACGTGGGACGACGGCACGAGCGGCCTGTACGTGAACGCGTCATATCAGCACTACATGGGCACCAACGTGCCGAGCAACAACGCGATCAAGGGCGGCGGCGGCGTCTATACGCGTCTGCTGAAAGATGCCGACCAGACGCTGACGCTCGGCGTGAACACGACAATCATGGGCTACAACCGCAATCTGTCGTTTTTCACGTACGGCCAGGGCGGGTACTTCAGTCCGCAGCAGTACGTGATCCTCAATCTGCCGGTGGAATGGTCGGGCCGCTACGAGCAGTTCACCTATGACGTGAAAGGCTCGATCGGCGTGCAGCATTACCGCGAGGACGCCTCGAACTACTTCCCGCTGAACGACGGCTCGTCCCGCCAGGGCGACGCGGCGGCCGCCGCGCAATCCCTCGGCAACGGCCTGACCGCTGTCTACCCAAGCCAGAGCAAGACCGGCGTGTCGTATTCGATCAGCGGGGTCGGCGAATACCAGCTCGCGCCGCAACTCGCGGTCGGGGCGACCGCATCGCTTGGTAACGCTTACCAATATCGCGAGTGGCTCGCGGCCGTGTACGTGCGCTACAGCTTCAACAAGCAGACCGGCTTGCAGCCGTTCCCGCCGGTGCCGCTGACCTCGCAGTATCTGTCGTTGTCCAACTGATGGACCGAGGCCTGAAATAGCCGCCTGGAATGGCTTATATTGTCGTTAAGGATCGGTGCCCGCAACGGCGCGGCTCGACCTCCATGAGCCGCGCGGGTGCGGGTATGATGCCGGTCGCGTCGTCCAGCACGACCGCTTCCGATGCCGGATCATTTGCCACGAGAACCATCATGCCTGCCCAACACGACGAAGCCCCCGGCGCTCACGACACGGCCCACAAGGCGAAGCGCAAGACGCTGTCCCTCTCCGTGCGCAATCTCCTGATGGTCGCCGTTGGCGTCGTGACGTTCGCGATTGTGTCGGGCGTCGTGCTGTACAACGCCTACATGTACGGCGACGAGATCCCCAACTTCGGCATCATCCTGATGCTGACGGTGCCGGTGATCGCGGGCGTTGCATTTCGCGTCGGACTCGACGCGTGGCTCGATCGGAAGTGAGCGGTAAGAACACCGTGCCCTGATACGGTTATGCGCTTATGCCGCCTTGACCGGCAATACGATCCACGCTTCGAGACCGCCGCCGTCGCGCGCATGAAACTGCAGGCCGCCGCCGTGCTGTCGCGCGATCCGCTCGACGATCGACAGCCCCAAGCCCGTTCCGCCGCTGTGCGCACGCGCATTGCGGCCGCGCTGGAATGGCGCTTTCAGCTTTTCCAGTTCCTCTGCCGTCAATCCTTTCCCGCGATCGCACACCGCGACCGTCACCGTGTCTCGCGTCGCCCACGTGCGCACCGCAAGCCCGGTGCCGCCGTAGACGATCGCGTTCTGCATCAGGTTCATCAACATCCGCATCATGCTGATCGGCCGATAGCGGATGGCCGGCAAGCTGCCCAGCGACAGTTCGAACTCGTGCCCGAGCCCCGCGAAATCGCCCGCGAGCCGTTCGATCAGCGCGTTCAGATCGCCCGGCTGCGCCTCCTCGCGCTCGCCGCTGCCCGCGTAATCCATGAACTGCTGAAGGATCGTCTCGATCTGATCGAGATACGATTCGGCGGCGATCACGAAACTGCTGTCGGCCCCCTGCGGCATGGCCATCGCCATCGACAGGCGCAGCTTCGTCAGCGGCGTGCGGATGTCGTGCGAGATGCCCGCGAGCATCAGTGCGCGTGTCGACTCGGCTTCCTGTAATGCGCGCGTCATCTGATTGAAAGCGCTGCCCACCGCGGCGATTTCGGCAGGGCCGTCGGTCGGCAGCGGCGCCGGCATGTCGCCGGCGCTCACGCGGCGCGCCGCTTGCGTGAGCTCACGCAACGGCTCGTTCAGATGCAGCTGGATCGCATAGCCGGCGAGCGCCGCGAGCACGCCGAGACCCAGCGACAGAAAGATCGCCGCTTCGAGGCCGCTGCCCTGCGCGTCCTCGGGAACCGGCAGCGCGATCCAGTAGGGCGCGAGGTGCGTCGATACCGCCGGCCCATCTGAGCCGGCAGCCGGCGCATGCATGCGAATCCACAGCCGCTGCGCGCCCTCGGTCTGCCAGCGCGCGGGCATGTCGGCGGGCAGGTGCTTGCGCAGGCTGTCGAGAAACACGTCACGCTGATAGGTGCGATACGCATGCAACAGATCTTGCGGCGGTGCGCCGGACGCTTGCGGCGGCAACTGCTCGCGCGCATCGAGGCGCGCAGTCAGCTCTGCACGCACCGCCGGCGGGGTCGCGGCGAGCAGATCGTCCAGCGTGGTCACGTACGTCGCGAACACGGCCGCCGCGCGCTCGACGCGTGGCCGCTGCACGTAATGCAGCAGCACGACGATCGAACAGACCTGGCTCAGCATCACGAGCGCGATCAACAGCGCGATGTTGCGCGCGAGCAGCGTGCGCGGCAGGAGGAGGCGCGACAGCGTGCGCGTCATGATTCGACATCGGCGACGAGCATATAGCCGACGCCCCACACGGTGCGAATGAACCGCGGCTTCGACGGATCGTCCTCGACGATCTGCCGCAGCCGCAGCACCTGCACGTCGATGCTGCGATCGAGCGCATCGTGGTCGCGGCCCCGCGCACGCGCGAGCAGGTTGTCGCGGCTCACCGCGCGATTCGGCGACGACGCGAGCGCGACCAGCAGCAGCATCTGCGCCGAATGAATCTCGAGCGGCTCGCCCGCGCGCGACAGCTCCTGCTTGCCGACGTCGAGCGTGAAGCCGCCGAAACGTACGCGCTGCGAGGTCACCGTGACGTCGCCCGCGGCCATCTTCTGGCGGCGTAGCAGCGCATTGATCCGCGCCACCAGCTCGCGTGGCAGGAACGGCTTCGCCAGGTAGTCGTCGGCGCCAGTTTCGAGGCCGGCCACGCGATCGAGCGGATCGCCCTTCGCGGTCAGCATCAGGATCGGCAAGGTATGTCCTTGCGCGCGCAGCTTCGCGCAGATTTCGAGGCCATCTTCTTCGCCGATCATCAGATCGAGTATCAGCAGATCGAACGGCTCGCGCTCCAGATAGCGATAGAGACGCTTGCTGTCCTCGGCCGCGCGCATGTCGAAGCCATGACCGCGCAGAAAGCGCAGCAGCATGTTGCGCAACTCGGCTTCGTCGTCGAGCACGATGATCCTGGGGGCGCGTTCCATGCGAAAGCTCCTCGATATCCGCGCCGCTCAGCGCGCCGCGGCGCGTTCCTGCATGAACGCCTCGATCTGCGACAGCGTGATGTAGCCGGCCTTCTGCGTGTCGATCTCGTCGAAATGACGCGCGACCATCGGCATGCCGGCCACGGCCTGCTCGCGGGTGAGCTTGCCGTCGTGCGTGATGTTCGCGTTTGCAAAGCGCGTTTGCAACTGCTGCTCCATGCGCTCCATGCGCTGCTGGCCGACACCTTGCGGCGCGGCGGCCTGAGCGAATGCGACGGTGGACGCACAGCACAGCAGCATGGTGGCGAGCAACTTTTTCATGACTGACTCCTTCGCTTGAATCATCGAGCGTCGCCTGGCTGGGTGCCGCGATCCGTTTCGATGACAGGGCGAATTCTTGGTCAGACGCCGCGCGATCGCAATTCAGAAATCATGTCGGGTGATGTCACGCCGCCGAGCGCGCCGCTGCGGCGTGACATCGAATGAAATGAGTTTGCGCTTTCACTTTGCGCCGTTGCGGCTGATACCGACTACATATAGGCGGCTTGGAGCAGAGCTTACTGTGTTTTCGGGGTGCGCGCGCCCATTCCGCTCAGCCCGTCAGAATCCGTGCCCCAAGCGCCAGCACGAGCGCGGGCACCATGACCAGCACGCCGACCTTCAGGAACTTCATGAAGCCGACGTCTTCACCTTCGCGGCGAATTGCGTTGAGCCACAGGATCGTCGCGAGCGAGCCGGTGATCGACAGGTTCGGCCCGAGGTCGACGCCGATCAGCAGCGCGTCGATCACGCGCTCGGGGCTCTGCGCCTGCATGACGGTCGACCTCGCGATCAGCCCGGCCGGCAGGTTGTTGATCAGATTGCTGAGGAACGCGACGCTCGCGCCGGCCCACCCGGCCGCGGTCATTTCGTTGTGTTCGGTCGCGCGCCGCAACGCGCCCGCGAACGTGCCGATCACGCCGGTGTGATCGAGCATCTCGACCAGCACGAACAGCCCGGCGACGAGTGGAAACACGTTCCACGAGATTTCGCGAATCATCGGCAGCGGCGATTTGCGCTCCTTGAGCAGCACGACGACCGCGGTCAACGTGCTGAGGATCGCGGTCGGCAAGCCGAGCTGGATGTGGCGGGCGGAGACCGTCAGCAACGCGCCGGCCGTTACCGTGATGCCCGCGAGCGCGACGCGCCCGCTCTCCGACAGCTCGACCGCCTCGAGATTCGCCTCGCAGACGCCCGCCAGCGCCTCGCGTTGCGTCCAGCGCAGCATCACGAAGGTCGCGGCGATCGACAGCACCGACGGCAGCGTGAAGCGCAGCATCCACGGTCCGAGCGGCGGCGTGTGATTGCCGTACAGCACGATGTTGGCCGGATTCGAAATCGGCAGCACGAAGCTCGCCGCATTGGCGACGAACGCGCAGACGAACAGCAGCGGCAGCGGCGGCGTTTTCGCTTTCTTCGCCGCCGCGAACACGGCGGGTGTCAGCACCACGGCGGTTGCGTCGTTGGAAAGAAACGCGGTGATCACCACGCCGACCAGATACACGAGCACGAACAGCTTGCGTGGCGAACTGCGCGCATGATTGACCGCGAGCACCGCGACCCAGTCGAACAGCCCCTCACGGCGCCCGACTTCGGATAGCAGCATCATGCCGAACAGGAACAGATAGACGTCGCTGCCCTTGCCGATCGCTTCGATCGCGAGATGCAACGGCAACAGGCCGAGCGCGACGAGCAGCACCGCGCCGGTGACGGCCCACACGGCTTCGGGCCATTTGAACGGCCGCGTGATGACGCCAGCCGTGGCGAGCGCGGCAATGCCCCAGGAAAGAAAAACGGAATTCACAGCTTAGGCCCGGATAATGATAATGTCGGTGGCCGCGCAAAGCGCGCGAGCCGGTTGTGCGCGGCCACAAGTTACCACAGCGGTTACCACAGCGGTTACCACAGCGACCGGCCCGTTACACTCGGCGTGCCTTCACGCGGGTACCGTTCACCGCGCAAGTCTTTCAACACAATTAACGTCAACGCGACAACAATCTGTTCCGAGCCACCCGCCTATTCAGTTTCAGTTGTCATCCCTACCATCCGCATTCACACGCGGCTTCTCGCGAGCAACGGATAGAACACAATGCAAATACATGCTTCCGCTCCCGCGCGCTATCACGGCGCGGCGATCGCCCTGCACTGGCTGATTGCGGCACTGATGATCTGCGGCTTCTATATCGGCTGGATCATGACTGATATCCCCGGCTTCACGCCGACGAAGCTCAGGTACTTCTCGTGGCACAAGTGGATCGGCGTGACCGTATTCGCGCTCGCGCTGCTGCGCGTGCTGTGGCGCGCGACGCACCGCGCGCCCGCGCTCGATGCCGCGACGCCCGCGTGGCAGAAGGCCGCCGCGCATCTGGTGCATGGCCTGCTGTATCTGCTGATGCTCGCGATTCCGCTGTCCGGCTACTTCTATAGCTCGGCGGCAGGCATTCAGGTCGTGTATCTGGGCATCGTGCCGCTGCCGACGTTCATCGGTCCCGATCCGGCGCTGAAGGCCACGCTGCGCACGGTCCATGTGCTGCTCAATTACACGCTGCTCGCGCTCGTGATCATGCACGTCCTCGCGGCGCTCAAGCATCAGTTCGTCGATCGCGACGGATTGCTCGCGCGCATGATGCCGTTTTTGAAGAGCCGTGCATAACGGCATGACGGGATGACGGCATGACGAAAGCCATGACCTCGTCGATTGGCTACAAGTTGTTGGCAATCAAATTCCTCGCGGTGTGCAATCAGACCGCGCGGCTCGGATAGGATGCGTACCATCATGAAGACACCCATTTATCACTCCGCTCGTCGCGTGACGCTCGCCTCTTTCACGGCGCTTGCGCTGTTCGGCGCGAACGTCGCGCACGCCGATGTCGACCTCGCGAAGAGCAGCGTCATCGCCACGACCAAACAGATGAACGTGCCCGTCGACGGCAAGTTCAGGAAGTTCTCCGCGCAACTGAATTTCGATCCGGCGAAGCCGGCCGCCGGTAACGCGAGCGTTTCGATCGACACCGCGAGCTATGACCTCGGCGCCGACGACTACAACAAGCAGGCGCAAGGCAAGGAATGGTTCGACAGCGGCGCCTTCCCGAGCGCGACCTTCGTATCGAGCTCGATCGCGCCGGCCGGCGGCAACCAGTACAAGGTGACCGGCAAGCTGACGATCAAGGGCAAATCGCAAACGGTCGTCGTGCCGGTCTCGATCGCCGGCCAGGGCGCTACGCAAACCTTCGACGGCTCGCTGCCGATCAAGCGCACGCAGTTCGACGTCGGCACCGGCGAATGGAAAGACACGTCGGTGGTTGCCGACGAAGTCGTCATCAAATTTCATCTGGTCGCGGCGAAGAAATAACCTACAACGCCGCGGCACCGCATCATCCTTCGACCACTGGAGTCCACCTTGAAGAAATCCTTCCTGCTCGCCGCCGGCGCGCTCGCCGCTGCAATGTCGTTCAACGCGATGGCTGCCGCCGAAACCTACCAGCTCGATCCGACGCACACGTCGCCGAGCTTCGAAACCGACCACTTCGGCGGCCTGTCGATCTGGCGCGGCAAGTTCAAGAAAGCCAGCGGCACGGTCGTGCTCGATCGCGCGGCGAAGACCGGCACGGTCGACGCGACGATCGACCTGAGCTCGGTCGGCATCGGCAACGACAAGCTCGACGAGGAACTGGTCGGCGACAAGTTCTTCGACACCGCGAAGTACCCCACCGCAGTCTACAAGGGCACGCAGATCCGCTTCGAAGGCGACAAGCCGGTCGAAGTGATCGGCACGCTGACGATGCACGGCGTCACGAAGCCGGTCAACCTGAAGATCGAATCGTTCAAGTGCATCCAGCACCCGATGCTCAAGCGCGAAGTGTGCGGCACCGAATCGACCGCGACGTTCAATCGCGACGATTTCGGCATCGACTTCGGCAAGGCGTACGGCTTCAACATGAAGACCACGCTGAATATCCAGGCCGAAGGCATCAAGCAGTAATTGCCTCGCCGCGCACCTGGCGCTGCCGGTGCGCGTTACTGGATCGCGGGCTGCGCCGGCGCGTGCGACGCGCGGCGCGCTTCGAGCCATGCGACCAGTTCCTCGCGACGCATGGGCTTCGCGAACAGCCAGCCCTGTCCGTACTGGACGCCTCGGCCCACGAGATACTCGACCTGCTCGGTACGCTCGATCCCTTCCGCAACGATCTCCACGCCCAATTCGTGCGCCATGTCGATGATATGCGGCGCGACGATGCTCGAAGCCGCATCCTGTCCAATGGTGTCGACGAACGATTTGTCGATCTTCAGAACGTCGATCATGAAGGTGTGCAAATAGGCGAGGCTCGAATAGCCGGTGCCGAAATCGTCGATATAGATCGGGTGGCCTGCGCTTCTGAAGGCCGCTATCGTCTGCCGGGTCACATCGGCGTTCAGGAAGCTGCGCTCGGTCGCCTCGATCCTGATCTGGGCGGCACGGATACCGATTCCGGCGAGTTTTGCGGTGACGAGGTTCAGAAAGCGCGGCGTGCACAGATCGTCCCCGCTCACGTTGACCGACACGTAGAACGACGGCTGCGAACGCAGCAGCTCCGTCAGATCGTCGAGCGCTTTATCCAGCACGAGGTCGGTCAATGACTGGATCAGGCCATGCTGCTCGGCCAGCGCAACGAAAATGTCCGGAGAGATCTCGCGCCCGTTCAGAGTCCATCTGGCGAGCGCTTCGACGCCGACGCATTCGTTCGTCGCGAGACTCACGATCGGTTGGTACACGACGTCGATCGCTTTGCGCGAGATCGCCCATTCGAGCGAGGCCTGGAACGACACCTGCCGCGAGATCAGTTTGAATGCTAACCAGCCGAGCGCGGCGCCCAAGGCGACGCCCATCGAAAGCCACATCGTCAGCAGGCCGGGCCAGTCTCTGAGCAGGCTGGTGCGCCGGCCCTTGACGACGACGCCGAGGGAACGCGTCGACGAATGCGCCACCGCGTAGTTCCATTCACTGCTGTCGATGCGCCCTGCCCGCTTCCAGGCATTGAGCATGTCTTCTGCATCCGCACCCGCCGATAGCGCGATGATCAGGTTCAGGTCGGTGTTGATCGTGGCGATCGGCCTTCCCGCGGGATCGATGATATCGACGAATGACTGCGGATCGATCGACACATACTCGCCGTCGCGCGCAACCTGGATATCCTCGCGCACGTCGCTGAGCGGATTCTTTTGCTTGAACCAGACCTGGTAGCCGTCGCTGCTTCGCCAGCGCGGCGGCGGCAAAACCACATCCTGGGTGCGAACGTCGCCGAACAGCGGCGAGCACAGATAGCGCCCGTCGCCTATCGCGCCCGCATCCCGAACGTAGAGATGGTTGAAAATCACGCGGGCAGCTCGTTGCAGATATTCCGGCGAACACGGCTCCGCGTGCTCGGCTCGCAGTTCCGCAATCGCCGCACGGGCCTGATACGTGACGAGGTCGGTTCGAATCACGGCTTTCGCCGCATATGCCCGCAAGTCCGCCTGCTCGCGGCGTGCAACGTGTTCGTTCGCGACATAGACGCTGACCAGGACCGGCAGCACCGTTGCAGCGCAGCCGAGTGCGATATACGCCGCAATCAGCGACATTCGCTTGTCCATCTATCGCCCCCGTGCTGAACCATCGCGGCGCAACCCGCCGGGCGCGGTCGCGAGCCGCCATGAGCCCGGCGCGCAAGCGCCCGATGTCAAAGTCAAGGATAGTTTCTGGACTCGCTTTTTCAACATCGCGTTGAACGATCCGCGCGCGATCGGCCGCGGCGGCCCCGACCGGCAGCGCACGCGGCAAGGTACCATTACGGACTGGCGCGATTGCGGCGCGCGCCGTCATAGCCCCCGCTTATCGCCATCGCCCGCTTCAGCCCCATGAATTCGTCACCCCGCCGCATCGCGCATCTCGACATGGACGCGTTTTACGCGTCCGTCGAACTGCTGCGTTACCCGGAACTGCGCGGCCGCGCGGTGGTGATCGGCGGCGGGCGCAACAGCGCGCCGCAGGTGCTCGAAGACGGCAGCAAACGCTTTGCGAAGCTGCGCGATTACGCGGGCCGCGGCGTCGTGACGACCTCGACCTACGAAGCGCGCGCGCTCGGCGTGTTTTCGGCGATGGGCATGATGAAGGCCGCCGCGCTCGCGCCCGACGCCATCCTGCTGCCGACCGACTTCGACTCATACCGCCACTACTCGCGCCTCTTCAAGGCGGCCGTCAGGACGTTCACCGAACGCGTCGAAGATCGCGGCATCGACGAGATCTATATCGACCTGACCGACGTGCCGGGCGAGGCGGCCGACGTCGGGCGACGCATCAAGCAAGCCGTTCATGAGGCCACCGGTCTCACCTGCTCGATCTGCGTCGCGCCGAACAAGCTGCTCGCGAAGATCGGCTCCGAACTCGATAAGCCCGATGGCCTGACGATCCTCACACCGGCCGACATCCCCCTGCGCGTGTGGCCGCTGCCCGTGCGCAAGGTCAACGGCATCGGCCCGAAGGCCGCCGAAAAATTGAGCGCGCTCGGCCTCGCGACGGTGGGCGACCTGGCTGCGGCCGACGCCGGGCTGTTGCAGGACAACTTCGGGCGCAGCTATTCGGCGTGGCTGATGCAGGTCGCGCAAGGTCACGACGAGCGGCCGGTGGTGGTCGAATCGGAGCCGAAGTCGATCAGCCGCGAGACCACGTTCGAGCGCGATCTGCATCCGCGTCATGACCGGCCAGCGTTATCGAGTGCGTTTACGGGGCTGTGCGTGCGCGTCGCCGAGGATCTCGCGCGCAAGGGCTACGTGGGCCGCACGATCGGCATCAAGCTGCGCTACGACGATTTTCGCACCGTCACGCGCGATCTGACGCTCGACGACCCGACTGCCGATGCAACGGAAATCCGCCGCGCGGCGACCGAGTGTTTGCGCCGCGTTGAGTTGAACCGCAAGCTGCGGCTGTTGGGCGTGCGCATCAGCACGCTGACGTCGGCCAGCGAACAGGCGTCAAAGCCGCGCTTGCCGGTTCAGGCCGACTTGCCTTTCGCGAGCGACGAGTAAGCGGGATCGCCGGCGACGCCAGCCGCATTCGCATTCGCACGCGTGGCCGGCACGTTGCCCGCGGTGGACATCGCCGATACCGCCACCGAAAACGAGAAGGTGTTGACGCCGTTCGCACTGTGCGCGGATACGGTGCCGCGATGCATCTCCGCGATCGCCTTCACGATCGCGAGTCCGAGCCCGTGGTTTTCGCGGCTGTTGGTGCGCGAGACCTCTGCGCGATAGAAGCGGTCGAACAGATGCTCGAGGACGTCCGGCGCGATCGGCTCGCCAGGATTCGCCACGGCAATGCGCACCTGGTCACGCATCGCGCCTTCCCCGCGCGCGATCGTCACGCTGATCGACGCGCCCGGCTCGCAATGCTGGATCGCGTTCATCAGCAGGTTCGCGCACGCGCGGCCAAACAGCGACCGGTTCACGCGTGCGAGCGCGTCGCCCTGCAACCGCGCATGCACGCGCGCCTCTTCGAGCGGAATTTCCAGAAACTCCAGCGTATGCGCGACTTCCGCCGCGAGCGACACCTCGACGAGCCCGGTCGCGCGTTCGCCCTGATCGGCGCGCGCGAGAAACAGCATGTCGTTGATGATCGTGCGCATCCGCTCGAATTCTTCGAGATTCGATTGCAGCGTGTGGCGCAGATCATCGACCGAGCGGTTGCGCGTGAGCGCGACCTCGGTCTGCCCGATCAGGATCGTGACCGGTGTGCGCAGTTCATGCGCGACGTCCGCGTTGAACGATTCGAGGCGGCAGTAGGCGCCGTCGAGCCGTTCCAGCGCGCCGTTGAACGAGTTGGCGAGATCGTTCAGTTCGAGCGGCAGTGACGCGGTGTTCAGGCGCTGCGAGCGATTGTTCGGACTGACCGCCGACGCGTCGCGCGTCAGACGCGTGAGCGGTGCGAGGCCGATGCGCGTGACGGAGTAGCTGAGCAGCAGCACCGCGAGACTGCCGAGCGCGGACAGCGCCGCGAGCGCCGAGCCGAACACGCGCATCGTGCGCAGGTTCGGCGAATAGCTCGACGCGACCTGCAACTGCACCTCCGGCCGCCCGGCATTGGCCGGCAATGTCACCGTCGAGGTCAGCATGTCGGGGCCGCCGTCCGTCGGCGCGATGCGCGCGTAGCCGCCGGACCAGCTGTCTTTGACGGTGCCCTGCACCGGCGTGCCGAAGTGATAGCGCGGGTCCGCGCTCGTCACCGAGTAGACGGTGCTGCCGTCGTGCGGCGTCATGTCGGTGAGCTTTTCGCGGGCCATGCGCCATTTGTCGGGATTCACCGCGTGATAGACGATGATGCGCGCAATCTGCGTGCGATCGTCGAGCGACTCGCGCAGATGATGTTCGAGCTGTGTGCGCAGCACCAGAAAAAGCCCCGTGCCGACGAGCGTAAACACGAACAGTGCGACCAGCGCGAACATCGACGCAAGCCGGCGCGCAATGGAGCGGTTCATGATGACTCAGCCTCTTCGCGCACTTCGAGCACGTAGCCCATGCCGCGCACGGTATGCAGCAGCTTCGACGGGAACGGACCGTCGAGCTTCGCGCGCAGCCGCTTGATGGCGGTTTCGACGACGTTCGTGTGGCTGTCGAAATTGACGTCCCACACGAGCTCGGTAATCGCGGTCTTCGACAGAATATCGCCCTGACGGCGCGCAAGCACGCTCAGTAGCTGAAACTCTTTCGCGGTGAGGTCGAGGCGCACGCCGTCGCGCGTCGCGCGGCGGCCGATCAGATCGACGAACAGATCGCCGACGGAAATCAGCGTGGACTCCTGCGAACGCGTGCGGCGCGCGAGCGCATGCAGACGCTCGACGAGTTCGAGGAACGAAAACGGTTTGGTCAGGTAGTCGTCGGCGCCTTCGCGCAGGCCGCGCACGCGGTCGTTCACGTGATCGCGCGCGGTGAGCATGATGACCGGCGTCGATTTGCGCATGCGCAGCGCCTTGAGCACGCTGAAGCCGTCGCGCTTGGGCAGCATCACGTCGAGGACGATCACGTCGTAGTCGAATTCGGTGGCCAGATGCATGCCTTCCTCGCCGTCGAGCGCGACGTCGACGACCCAGCCCTGCTCTGTCAAACCGGAGCGCAGGTAGTCCACTACCTTATGCTCGTCTTCAACGATCAGCAATTTCATGCATGCTCCCTGTCCACTGGGCATTATACGAAAGGCCCCCAATTATTCATGCCGTTTCCACTGTATCGGCATGGAAGCTCGGCGGGCGCTTCAGCGTGCAGGGGCCGGCGTCTCCATCTGCTGCGCGTTAGCCTCGTTCGCCGCCATCGCACCACCTTGCGCGCCGCCATCCCAACCGCCGCCGAGCGCCTTCACGAGCGCCACCGACAGCGTCAACTGCTGACCGTGAATCTGCACGTCGGTCCGCTCGCTCGTCAGCAGCGACTCCTGCGCATCGATCACGTTCAGATACGCGACGAGGCCGCCCGAATAGCGATCGTTCGCCAGCGACAGCAGCCGCTGCGCGTCCTCGACCGCCTCGCGCGACTGCTTCGCCGCGCCGTCGAGCACCGACAATCCGGTGATGCCGTCCTGCACCTGCTGGAACGCGGTCAGCACCGTTTGCCGATAATTCGCCTCGGTCGCCTGATAGCCCTCGCTCGCGAACTTCACGTTGGCCGCGCGCCGCCCACCGTCGAAGATCACCTGACCGACCGCCGCGCCGAGCGTCCACATCAGCGTCGGCGCGCTCAGCAGATTGGCGAACTCGGTGCTCTCCCAGCCGATGCCCGGCGTCAGCGTGAGGCTCGGGAAGAACGCCGCCTTGGCCACGCCGATCTGCGCGTTGGCGGCCGCCATCGCGCGTTCGGCCGACGCGACGTCGGGCCGCCGCTGCAACACATCGCTCGGCACGCCGAGCGGCACCGTCGGCGGCCTGATATCGAGCACCTTGGGCTCGATCGCGAACTGCGGGGCCGGCACCCCGACCAGCGCGGCGATCGCATGCTCGAACTGCGCGCGCTGATTGAGCAGCAGTTGCGCCTGCACGCGCGTCGCATCGAGCTGCGATTTCTGCTGGAGCACGTCGAGGCCCGATACCGAACCGAGATCGTGCTCGGCGTTCACGTAATCGAGCGCTTTCTGCTGCAGCTTCACCGACTGGTTCAGCACGTCGATCTCGTTGTCGAGCTCACGCAACGAGAAATAGTCAGTCGCGAGGTCGGTCGTCAGCACGAGCCGCGCGTTCGCGAGATCGTCCGCCGACTGCTCGGCCGACGCCTGCGCGCCCTCCACCTGCCGACGAATGCGGCCGAACAGATCGGTGTCGTAGCTGATCGTCGGGCCGAGCTGGATATTGTTCTGCACGGTCGATTCGGTCGGCGTCGCGTAGTTCGTCAGCGGCCGGTCGTGCGATATACGGAAGCGCGAGGCCTGAGCGGTGAAATCGACTTCGGGCACGCGCTGCGCGCTGGCGTTCGCGAGCGTCGCCTTCGCCTGCTCGTAGTGCGCGCTTGCGGCGGCAAGCGTCTGGTTCTGCGCGAGCGCCTGGGTTTCGAGCATCGCCAGCGTCGGGTCGGCGAAGCCGGCCCACCAGTCCGGCGCGATCGGCGCATGCGATGGCGCGGCGACGTGCCAGAACGAATCGGTGTGCCATTGCGGTGGGACATCGGCCTGCGGCCGCCGATAGTCCGGGCCGACCGTGCAGGCTGCGAGCAGCGCCGCCCCGGCGAAGGCGGTCAACGCGGTGAATGCGGTGCCGCGCGTGCGCGCCTGGCGTAAAGCCGCGAACCTCACGACGCCCCCTTGCCGCTCTTCTGCAACGGCTGCACCTGCACGTGATCGCCATCGGCGATCGAATCGCTCGGGTTGATGATGATGCGATCGCTCGGCGTGATACCGCTCTCGATTTCGAGCTGCTGGCCGAGGTCGTGCGCGATCACGATCTTGTGCAGGCTCACATTACCCTTCGCATCGACGACCGCGAGACGCGGACCCTCCGCGCGAAACAGCAGCGCGTTGCCGGGCACCGTGAGGCGCGCCTGCGCGGTGGCCGGCACGGCGACCTGCACATAGGCGCCGGGGCGCAGCCTGTCGTCGGGATTCGGCAGCGTCACTTCGATCTGCAATGAACGGGTCGGCACGTCGATCGCGCCGGAAATGTGCGTGATCGTGCCGTTGAACTGCTGGCCCGGCAGCTCGGCCTGGGTAACCACGACCTTCTGCCCAACCGCGACGTTCTGCGCATACGCCTGCGGCAACTGCACGTAGACGCGCAACGGGTCCGACTGCGCGAGTGCGAAAAGGGCCCGGCTCGTGCCGCTGCCTGCGTCGATCAGATCGCCGACGTCGACATTGCGCTGCGTGACCACGCCGGTAAACGGCGCGACGATGCGCTTGAACGATTCGAGCTGCTGAAGACGCTTGACGTTCGCATCGGCGGCCGCGAGATTCGCGAGGTCCTGCGTGTACGTGCTTTGCCGTTCGTCCAACTCCTGTTGAGACACCGCATCGCGCTGGCGCAATTGCTGCCAGCGTTCCAGCGAGCTCTTCGCGAGCGCGAGGCTCGAATTGATCTGCTGACGCTGTGCGAGCGCCTGCGCGAGTTCCTGGTCGATTTCCGGCGTATCCAGTTCGGCGAGCAACTGCCCCTGCTTCACGTGCGCGCCGATATCGGCGTGCCAGTGCAGCAGATAACCGGTCGCGCGCGCATAGATCGGCGACTCGACATAGCCGCGCAAGGTGCCCGGCAGCAGCGTGTTGCCGCCGCCGTCGGTCGGCGTCGGCGTGACGACGTTCACGTACTGGATGGCGTTCTGTTGCGCGGCCGCCGCGACCTCGCGGTTTTGCATCACGTTCGCGATCACGGTACGCAGCGTGCCTATCACGAGCAGCACCAACACGATCAGAATCGCGATCTTCGCGCGCTTCCATTCGCGCTGGCGCGGCGGCAGCAGGTGCTCTCCCTCTTCGGTTTCCCGCGTGGGGATCGCTAGCGATGCATGAGTTTTTTCGGTCATCTCAGTCAACCATCGTTTAACTTTTACGCGGTCGTCGCCGCACTGCGGGGTTCCGGCGCGGGGCTGCCGCTCTGGCCGCCGGGTACACCGCCGTGTCCACCACCGTCGCCGCCGCCGTTACCACCGCCGTTACCGCCGTCATTGCCGCCGCCATTGCCACTGCCGTTCTTGCGACGGCGCGCGAGCCACGAATGAATCCCCGCGAATACGAGCGGCACGAAGAACAGCGTCGATACGGTCGCGAACAGCAACCCGCCGATCACCGCGCGGCCAAGCGGCGCATTCTGCTCGGCGCCTTCGCCGAGACCGAGCGCCATCGGAATCATGCCGATGATCATTGCGAACGCGGTCATCAGCACCGGGCGGATCCGGCTTGCGCCCGCTTCGAGCGCGGCCGTGAGCGGCGGCGTGCCGGCCGCGAGCCGCTGGCGCGCGAACGCGATCATCAGAATGCTGTTCGCGGTCGCGACGCCCATCGTCATGATGGCTCCCGTCAGCGCCGGCACGCTCAGATGGGTGCCGGTGAGGAACAGCATCCACATGATGCCCGCGAGCGCCGCCGGCAATGCGCTGACGATGATCAGCGGATCGATCCACGACTGGAAGTTCACGACGATCAGCAGATACACGAGCACGATCGCCATGGCGACACCAATGCCGAGCCCGAAAAACGAACTGCGCATCGTCTGTACCTGGCCGCGCACGGTGATCGTGCTGCCGCGCGGCAGCGAGGCGCGCACCTGGTCGACGATCCTGTCGACCTCGTTCGCGACGCTGCCGAGATCGCGCTTCTCGACGCTCACGTAGAGATCGATCACCGGACGGATGTTGTAATGCGTGACTTCCGCGAACTGGCTCTGCGCCGAGACCTGCACGAGGTTGCCGAGCAGTTGCGTCGGGCCGCTCATCGAGCTCGACACCGGCGTGCGCAACAGCTCGTCGATCGACGACACCTGATACTGCGGCGTCTGCACCGCCACCCGGTATTCGACGCCGTTGCGATTGTTGATCCAGAAACCCGGCGACGTCTGCGAGCTGCCCGAGAGCGAAACGAGCACGTTCTGCGCGACGTCGTTCGCGGTCAGGTTCAGTTGTTGCAGGCGCGTGCGATCCATGTGCAGATCGATCACCGGTTCGTCGAGCTTCTGCTGGACGTGCGTGTCGACGGTGCCGGGAATCAGCCGCACCTGCTTGAGCAGCTTGCGCGCAACGTCGAGGTTGCCCTGCTGATTGGCGCCGGCAATCTGCACGTCCACCGCTGCGGGCAGGCCGAAGTTCAGGATCTGCGTGACGATGTCGGCCGGCTGGAAGAAAAACTCGACGCCCGGAAAGCGCTGCGGGAGGATCGCGCGCAGTTTGTCCATGTAAATCTGCGACGGCTTGTGGCCTTCGTTCAGCGCGATCTGGATCTCGCCGTCGAGCGTGCCCATCGTGCCCGCGTTGCTGTACGACAGGTTGATGCCGCTGTACGGCACGCCGAGGTTATCGAGAATCGTGCCCAGTTCCCGTGGCGGCACGACTTCGCGGATCACCTTTTCGACCTCATCGGCAAGCCGCGCGGTTTCCTCGATGCGCGTGCCGGTCGGCGCACGCATGTGCAAGCGGATATCGCCCGCGTCGACGCGTGGGAAGAAGTCTTCGCCGAGCACGAAGAACAGGCCCATCGACAGCACGCAGAAACCGAGAAACAGACCGCCGAACATCTTGCGGCGCACGAGCAGGTTGCTCAGGATCATGATGTAAGTCGCGCGCATGCGCTCGAAGCCGGCGTCGAAACGGTGATACAGACGCATGAACAGATTCGGCTTCGTGCCCGCCTTAGGTTTGTGCGCGTGGCCCATCAGCAGCATTGCGAGCGTCGGCACGAGCGTGCGCGACAGGACGTACGACGCGAGCATCGCGAACACGACCGCCTCCGCGAGCGGCACGAACAGATAGCGCGCGACGCCGGTCAGAAAGAACATCGGCACGAACACGATACAGATGCACAACGTCGAGACGAGCGCCGGCACCGCGATTTCGCCGGCGCCGTCGAGAATCGCATCGTGCAGATTCGTGCCCATGTGCAAGTGCCGCTCGATGTTCTCGATCGTCACCGTCGCGTCGTCGACCAGAATTCCGACTGCGAGCGCGAGGCCGCCCAACGTCATGATGTTGATGGTCTGTCCGAGCGCGTGCAGCACGATCAGCGACGACAGAATGGACAGCGGAATCGAAATCGCGATGATGCAGGTGCTGCGCCAGTTGCCGAGAAAAAGCAGGATCATCGCGGCGGTTAGCGCGGCGGCCACCAGCGCTTCGCGCACCACGCCCTGCACCGCCGACTTCACGAACACCGACTGGTCGAACAGCGCGGTGATCTGCAGATCCGGGGGCAGCGCCGCGCGGGCCGTCGGCAAGATGCCTTTCAACGTGTCGACGATCGACAGCGTCGAGGCGTTGCCGTTCTTCAGCACCGATATCAGCACGCCGCGATGGCCGTTCTGCCGCACGATGTTGGTCTGCGGCGAGAATCCGTCGCGCACGTGCGCGACTTCGCGCAGATAGGTCGTCGCGCCGTTGACGGTGCGCACCGGAATGTCGTTGAGGCCCTCCAGCGTCGGTGGCGAGCCGTTCATGTCGACCGTGTATTCCTTCGGTCCGATCTTCGCCGTGCCGGTGGGCAAGATCAGGTTTTGCGCGTTGAACGCGTTGACCACGTCGGCAGGCGTGAGGCCTTTGGCGAGCAGCGCGCTCGTGTCGAGGTCCACCGAGATCAGCCGCGATTTTCCGCCATACGGATACGGCACGGCGGCGCCGGGAATCGTCACGAGCTGCGGACGCAGGAAATTCAGCGCGGTGTCGTTCAGATCCTGCTCGGAGAGTTTCGGACTCGACAGGCCAAGCTGGATCACCGGAATACTGGAGGCCGAGTAGCTGATCACCAGCGGCGCGGTGGCGCCCGGCGGCATCTGCTTCAACTGCGCCTGCTCGATGGCGACCGTCTGCGCGATCGCCGTCTGAATGTTCGCATTCGGCTGCAGGAACACTTTCAGGATCGCGATGCCGGGCAGCGATTGCGATTCGATGTGCTCGATGTCGTTGACCGTCGTGGTCAGACTGCGCTCGTTGACCGAGGTGATGCGGTTGGCCATGTCCTCGGCCGACAGCCCCGTATACGTCCAGATGATGCTGACGACCGGAATGTTGATTTCCGGCAGCACGTCGACGGGCGTGGTGAGCAGCACGAAGGGCGTCGCCAGTACGATCAGAATCGCCATCACGATGAACGTGTATGGCCGCTTAAGCGCTACGTTGACGATCCACATTGAAACGGGCCGAAGAAAATGCGGGTGGAGGGAGGGATTGAATCGCTTATGCTAGATCGCTCGCGCCAACGCCTGCATGGCACGAAAATGGCCATTTTGTCAGGAAGCTCGTTGAAAGCCGATGCACTATTTTAAAGGCGATGGACTCACGCCGCATTTGCATCGAATTAGATGATACGCAAACGTTTGTTGAATAAACTTAAGCGCAGTTAATGGAACGTTTGCTGACACGCGGCGCGGCTTTGCCTGGAAATTTACGGAAACATGCTTTCAGATTGATTCGCGCGATATGCCGGTTCGCGGCGCATGACCGTGCTTCGACGCAAAAAGGCCGGACGACCTGCGGGATCGACCGGCCTTCTCATTTACAGCGATCCGCCTCGCGGCGTCTACGCCCGCGATGCTTATCTGGCGAACAGCGACGACATATCGGCGAACGCCTTGAACTCGAGCGCATTGCCCGACGGATCGAGGAAGAACATCGTCGCCTGCTCGCCGACCTCCCCCTGGAAGCGCACGTGCGGCTCGATAATGAACTCGATGCCGGCCTTCTGCAGTTTGTCCGCAGCGGCCTGCCACTGCGCCATCGACAGCACCACGCCGAAGTGGCGCACCGGCACCGCATCGCCGTCGACCGCGCTCGTGTGACGGTGACCGGCTTCGTCCGGCGCCAGATGCGCGACGATCTGATGGCCGTAGAAATTGAAATCGACCCACGCGTCCGAACTGCGCCCTTCCGGACAGCCGAGCAGTTCGCCGTAAAACTCGCGCGCGGCGGCGAGGCTATGAACAGGAAATGCCAGATGGAACGGCGGCAAAGCGGTTTGGGCAACGCTCATGATGATAAGACTCGCTGGGTGGGTGTGGAGATGAATCGTGACCGTCAATTGGCTCACAGGAAGGCCAGTTTAATCATGAATAAAAATGCTGAGAAACGATATATATTTGACCTGACCACCACCAAAATCGATTGATCGATCATGCTCAGCGAGTTGAAAACCTTCATCGCCGTCAGCCAGTACGGCACGTTTTCCGGCGCGGGCGCGCGCATCGGGCTCACGCAGTCCGCTGTCAGCGCGCAGATGCAGCGGCTCGAGCAGGAACTCGGCTTCCAGCTGTTCGACCGCACCGGACGCTCGGCGACGCTCAACGAAGCGGGCCGCGAAACACTCGCGCTGGCCGAGGAAATGATGACACTCTATGCACGGCTTTCCGAGCGCAGCGCAGGCGCCGCCCAAAGCGGCATGCTGCGGGTCGGCGCGATCGCGTCCGCGCAGGTGTCGCTGCTCGCCGACGCGCTCGCGCGCTTTCGCGACGACCGCCCCGGCTGGCGGATTCGCGTGGTGCCGGGCGTATCGCTCGGGCTGCTCGGCCAGGTCGACTCGGGCGAACTCGATCTCGCCGTCATCATCAAGCCGCCGTTCGCGCTGCCGTCGGAACTCGAATGGCGCACGCTCGTGGCCGAACCGTTCGTGCTGCTCGCGCCGAAAAAGCTCGCGCGCGGCGGCCGCTCGTGGCGCGAACTGCTGCGCAGCGAACCATTTATCCGCTATGACCGCGCGTCGTTCGGCGGACGGCTCGTCGACCGTTTTCTGCGGCGCGCGCGGCTTACCGTGCGCGACGCGGTCGAGCTCGACGAATTGCAGGCGATCGTGCAGCTGGTCGCGCGCGGCATGGGTGTCGCGCTGATTCCCGATACGGCCGGGCTCGGTAAATGGCCGCCCAGCGTGGTGGCGCTCGAACTCGGCGACGCCACCTTTGGGCGTGACATCGGGCTCGTGCTGCGGCCTCGGCACAGCCGGCCGGTGGTCGCGGATGCGTTGGCGGAGTGTATTGCGGCGGCGGCGCAGGGGTGAGCGTTTTATCCGGCAGCGCGCGCGAGGCGCTCGTGCCTGACTCCGACAGCTTCGCAAATCCACCGTGACGCGCGCGTGACGTGGAGGCGCGAAGCGCATTTTCGCCCGGAATTTATATACTTCCTCTAGCGAATACACGGCGCGCCCATCACGGTCCACGCGCGATTCGTATGAGGAGGCAGACATGGGACGCTCCGCAACCGCCGCGACGGCGCAGGAACGCCACGGCGAAGCCTCACCGTCTCTTCCGGCACTCGCGCTGGCCGCGCTCGGCGTGGTCTACGGCGACATCGGCACGAGCCCGCTCTATACGCTCGCCACGGTGTTCGACTCTGCCAACGGTCTGAGCCTCAATGCTTTCAATATCGTCGGCATCGTCTCGCTGATCTTCTGGTCACTGATGATCGTCGTTTCGCTCAAGTACGTCGCGCTGATCCTGCGGGCGAATAACCACGGCGAAGGCGGCATCATGGCGCTGCTCGCACTCGCGGCGTCGTCGATCGCGTCGCGGCCGCGCTTGCGTCGTGCGCTCCTCGTGGTGGGCGTGATGGGCGCGGCGCTCTTCTTCGGCGACAGCGTGATCACGCCCGCGATCTCCGTGCTCAGCGCCGTGGAAGGGCTCGAAGTCGTCGAGCCCGGGCTGAAGACCTATGTGATTCCGGTGACGCTCGCCGCGATCATCGTCCTGTTCGTCACGCAAAAACACGGCACGGGCGGCATCGGTGCCGTGTTCGGGCCCGTGATGGTGCTGTGGTTCGTCGTGATCGGCGTGGCTGGCGTCGTGAATATCATGGACGCGCCGGTCGTGCTCTACGCGCTGAATCCGCTGGAAGGGCTCGGGTTCTGCCTGCACCACCGCTGGCTCGCGTTCGTCGCGCTCGGCGCGGTCGTGCTCTCACTCACAGGCGCCGAGGCGCTCTACGCCGACATGGGCCATTTCGGCAAGCGGCCGATTCGTCTTACGTGGTTCGGCATCGTGTTTCCCGCGCTCGCGCTCAACTATCTCGGTCAGGGCGCGCTGTTGCTCGCGAACCCCGGCGCGGTGCAAAACCCGTTCTACCGGCTCTTCCCGCAATGGGCCATCGTGCCGATGATCGTGCTGGCGACCATCGCCACCGTGATCGCCTCGCAGGCCGTTATTTCGGGCACCTATTCGATGACGATGCAGGCCATGCAGCTTTCCTTCCTGCCGCGCATGAACATCGTGCATACGTCGGAACGCGAGATCGGGCAAATCTACGTGCCCGGCATCAACTGGATTCTGCTCGCCGCCGTGGTGGCGGCGGTGGTGGGCTTCCGCTCGTCCACGGCGCTCGGCTCCGCATATGGCATCGCCGTGACCGGCACGATGCTCATCACCACGTTCCTCACTTTTTTCGTCGTGCATTACGCGTGGCGTTTCAACTGGCTGCTGTGCGTGCTTTCCACCTCGTTCTTCTTCATGATCGACGCGATGTTCTTTTCGGCGAACCTGCTCAAGATCGTGGATGGCGGCTGGTTCCCGCTCGTGGTCGGGGCGATCATGTTCACGATCATGGCGACGTGGGGACGCGGCTGGGAAATGATGCTGGCCGAAGCGCGCGCGCGGGCGGGAAAGACGCCGCTCAAACAGTATCTGACCGCCTTGCTCGAATCGTCGCCGACGCGCGTGGGCGGCACGGCGATCTTCCTCACGCCGGACGCCGAAGCGGTGCCGCACGCGCTCGTCAACAACCTGCGGCACAACCGCGTGCTGCATGAACGCTCGGTATTCCTCACCGTGGTAACGAAGAGCGTGCCGTGGGTGGCCGAAAGCGAGCGCGTGCAGATCAGGCCGTTGTGTGCGGGCTGTTGGCACGCAACCGTGAACTATGGATTCAAGGACGAAGTGGACTTGCCGCGGACGCTGAGCGCCTACAGATCGCCGGAATTCGCCTTTGATCCGCACGACACCTCGTGGTTCCTGAGTCGAGCGGCCGTCGTGCCCAAACGCGGGCGCGGCATGGCGTTATGGCGCGAGCGGCTTTTCGCGGTGATGCTGCACAACGTGGGCAATATCGCGGCGTTTTTCAAACTGCCGGCCAATCGCGTGATCGAAGTGGGCGCGCGGGTTGAGCTATAGCGTCGCGCATTACGCCGCGGCTTCGGCGGCGTTGAGCTCAAGCTCTGCTTTGCGCTATGCGGCGTGCGCGGGCTCCGTGTTGGCGGTGAATGCCCACACAAGGGCGCCGAGATAGCCGACCCCTGTCCAACCTGCAAAGAGGTTCAGCACGGTAATGGCGCTGGCGTTCTTGTGCTTGCGATAGCGCGCAACGATTGCCGGCATAAAGTAGACGACGAGTGCGATCAACAGATATACCAATCCGGTAGTGGGTTCCATGATGCTTCCTTACTCGCGCGGCCCAAGCCGCTTCTAGTGCATGTCGCGGACTTTCCGCACGTTGAACAAGCCATACAAGCCCATCGCGGCCTCTACTTCTTCCTTCGTCATATCCGCGTACGGGTGAACGGGCCGATAGGCTCCGACAGTGTCGGCGGCTTCTGCGGGTTTCTCCAGCTCGTAATACGGTGGGTGCTCGTATCGCCTGCGATCGGGGTTCATAGCGCGCTCCTGTTCGTTTTCGTTCAGCTTTCACAGGTTTGACTGTGTGCCGCCCGGGAATCTCCCGACGCGCGGTGCGGCACGTTAGCGCAGCTTCGCCAACCGAAGGGCGACTAATCGCATGTACGGTCATTCAGGAGCAAGTCCAAACATTGAGCCCGACGAAAATCGGTGCGACTTGCCTTAACGTGGGCAATCTCGCGGCGTTTTTCAAACTGCCGGTCAATCGCGTGATCGAGTGGGTGCGCGCGTAGAGATCTAGGCCATCAACCGCGCTTCGTATTCCTCGCGGAACTGGTTGATCGAACTCTCCACCACCGTCACCGCGCCGTCGATCAGACCGCATCGCCCGCTGCCCGGAAGCACGCAGCACAGGTTCTCCAGTGCGACCAGATCGGCGCGCACTCCGCGCCCCGTGTCGAGCCGGTTGAGAAGCCGCATCATCTGAAACGTTCCGCCCTTGCATGGCGGGCACTGGCCGCACGAACCCTGAGCGAAGAAATTCACGTAATCCGCAACCTTGCGCACGATGCTGGTGCCTTCCGACACGACGATCATCGCGCCCGTCCCCAGACGCGAACGGCGTTGGCGCACCGAGTCGAAGTCCAGTGCAACGTCGAGGTCGCGCTTCGTCAGCAGGGTGTTGGATGGGCCACCCGTGAAGACCGCCTTGAATTCCTTGCCCTGCAGCATGCCGCCGCCATGCTGGAAGACCAGCGTCTCCAGGCTCGTGCCCATCGGCAGTTCATACAGACCGGGACGGAGCACGTCACCGGAGAGGGAATAAAGCTTGGTTCCGGCCGCATCCCCGATGCCGAGGTCGCGGTACCACTGCGCGCCGTGGCGCAGGATGCCCGGCACGTGGGCCAGCGTCTCGATGTTGTTGACGATGGTCGGCGCGCCATGCACGCCATGCTCGGCCGGGAAAGGCGGTTTGCGGCGCGGAAACGGAAAGCCGCCTTCGACGCTGGCGATCACCGCCGTTTCCTCTCCGCCGATGTACAACCCCGAGCTAGGGACCACGGCAAGCGACACGGGCGCGCCAACCCAGCTCTCGATCGCGGCGAACTGCGCGTGAGCCGACCACTGCTTCACCGCCTCGCGAGTCGTCGCGAGTGACACCGTCTGGTGCGGATTGACATATAGAACGACATGATTGGCCCGCGTCGCCACCGCGGCGATCAGCGCGCCCTCGATCACCTGATGCGGCGTATGTTCGAGCAGAAAGCGATCCTTGAAGGTGCCCGGCTCGTCCTCGTTGCCATTGCAAATCACGTACTTGTCACCGTCAGGAGCGGCCGCGACCGGCGCCCACTTTCGATGCGCCGGAAAGCCGGCGCCTCCCATTCCGCGCAGATCGGCCTGGGCGATTTCGGCGATGATCGCCCCCGGGTCTTCGAGCGCTTTGGCGAGTCCCTCGCCGCCACCGCATGCGAACCACGCGTCGAGGTCGGCGCCGACACGGAACTCATCCTTCATCAAGCACTGGTTCAGCGTTTGCATCGCGTGCTCCGTGGTTCGCCTCACCGGATACCGCCGATCACGCGCCCGCGCGCGCTCGCGCGCAATCCTGCATCGACGCGCAGATCAAAATGGGCATAGGCGGGAAAAAGCTGCGGCGCCTTCACGTGAAGCGGCAGCCCCGCCTGCGTCAGCTCCCTCTGCCACGCGTGCACGTGACTGATTCCGGCGCGGCTCGCCATGACCCAGTCCCTCGCTTGCGCCGCCTTCGCGCCGGCACGGCGCCCCATGCTGAGAATGTCGAGCAGCGCGTTACCCATCAACCGGTTGCGGCCGTGGATGCCGCCCGTCACCTCGCCGACGCAGAAAAGGCCCGGTACGTTCGTGGCTCCGTCCTTGTCGATGGCGACACCGCCGTTCTGGTAGTGGAGCGTCGGATAAACGAGGAACGGCTCCTGCGCGGCATCGATGCCGCACTTGTGCGCGAGATGACGAAGCGTGACGAGACGCTTCGCCAGGATGCCGGGATGCTCTATTTCGAGCGTGGGCGTATCGAGGAACACACCGACCTGGCCGTCGCGCTCGATCCCGCGTCCCTGCGCGCACTCGCGCAGGATGGCCGAGGCGACCACGTCGCGCGGCTTGAGCTCATCGATGAAACGTTCGCCTTCGCCGTTCAGGAGTCTCGCCCCCGCGGATCGCGCCGCCTCGGAGATCAGGCCGCCCGCCAGATGGTGCGGATAGGCGATGCCGGTCGGATGGTACTGGAACGAGTCGAGTTCGCGCAGGCGCGCGCCGATCCGATAGGCGAGCACCAGACCGTCGGCGGTGGCGCCGTAGTGATTGGAGGTCGGAAAGGAATTCAGGTGCAGTCGCCCGGCGCCGCCGGTGGCGAGAATCACGGCGCGTGCGCGCACCAGCACGAAGGTACGCCATTCGAGGTTGTAGATCACCGCTCCGGCGCAGCCCCCGCGCTCGTCGGACAGCAGTTCGACCAGCGGGCAGCGGTTCCACAGCTCGATGCCGGGCTCGAGGTCCACCGCCTCACGCAGCACGCGCATCATTTCGAGGCCGGTATAGTCCCGATACGACAGAATCCGCGCGGCCGATGCGCCACCGGGCTTCTTGCGCAACAGATTGCCGACGAGCGGCTGGTCCTCTTCCAGATCGAACATCATGCCGAGCTGGATCAGCCAGCGAATCACATCGGGGCCGTCCATCACCATCTGGGCCACGAGTTCGGGTTCGCCGCAGAAGTGTCCGGCGCGAAGCGTGTCTTCGAGATGCAATTGGGGACTGTCATCCTCGCCGATGGCCGCCTGGATTCCGCCTTCGGCCATCACGGTATTGCTGTCGCCGAGGCGCAGCTTGGTGGCGAGGATGACCCGTGCGCCCTGCTTCGCCGCCGTGAGCGCCGCTGCACAGCCCCCACCGCCGCCGCCCACCACCAGCACGTCGGTCGTCATGAGCTGCGCGCCGGCGATGTCGACATCGTCGATCAGCGCGTTGGCCTGCAAATAGCGCGCGAGATCAGGCTGGCACGGTTCGCCGCGATTGACCCCGACGCTCAGGGTGACACGCGCATGCGCGCCATGGTCTGGGTGATAGGCCTTCAGCAGTTCATCGACCGGGACGCCGTCGCTGCGCGTGCCGGCCTTCATTCCGGGACGGTAGCGCTGGCGCGCGTCATCGTAGGGTATGCCGGCGGACATGGTGTTTCGCTCCGGCTAGCGCGGCGGTTGCGCGCCGGGCGCATCGAAGTCGATCTTCATTTCACCGCTCTCGATCTGCTGCAGCCGCCGCAACAGATTGGCCGGACGCAGCGAAAGCGACGCGCTCATCCGGCGCACGAACACACCCAGATGGTTCGGGCGGATATGCTCGGGGCACGCGAGCGTGCACAGATTGCACATCACACATTCGTCGAATACCTGGCCCGCCGCGAGCAGATTGCCCTCCACCGCCAGGTTCACGCCGCGCTGCACTTCGAGCCCTTTTGGACAGGCGCGGTCGCAGCCGCTGCAATGACGGCAATGCGATGCTTCCGGAAAGATGTCGGCGACCTGGCGCAGCGTCTCCCAGCTGTCGCCGATATCCTCCATGCGATAGAAGTGCCGTTCCGACGCGGTGAAGTAATCGAGGAAGGCGACCTGCATGCCATCTTCAACGAGGGTCTCGCAGGCGAGCGCGGTTTTCACTTCCTGCTCGCCGCTACGCCGCACCATCACACGGCACGAGCCGCACACGCCCTGAATCATGCAGCCGACACCTTCGACGAGGGTTTGCCCCGCATGCCCCATGGCTTGCAGGATCGAGCAGTTGGCCGGCGCCTGAATCTCGCGCCCTTCTATACTCACGCGAACCATGGTCTTGCGCTCTCCTTGCGCGCCGCGAACTGTTCACTGGCGAATGCGCGAAAAAGGTCATATAAACCTTAGCACACGGAAGCTTACGAGAAAGGGGCATCGGATGAAAACTTTCTGGAAGGCCGTCGCTCCCCTGATCGTGGCAATCGGGATCGCGCTGATTCCCGCGCCTGCCGGTCTCGAACAGCACACGTGGTATTACTTCGGCATTTTCGCGGGAGTGATCGTCGGGTTGATGCTGGAGCCCATCCCGGGCGCCGCGATCGGTCTGATCGCCGTGACGATCGTGGCTGTTTTCAGTGAATGGGTGTTCTTCAGTCCCGAACAGCTCGCCAAGCCCGGTTTCAATGTGGCGAGCGCGAGCGTCAGCTGGGCCCTTTCCGGTTTTTCCAACGGCACCGTGTGGCTGATCTTCGGCGCCTTCATGTTCGCCCTGGGATACGACAAGACCGGGCTCGGCCGGCGCATTGCGCTGATGCTCGTGCGGGCGCTGGGCCGCCGCACTCTCACGCTCGGCTATGCGGTGATGGTGGCGGACACCGTGCTCGCGCCATTTACGCCTTCCAACACCGCCCGCAGCGGGGGGACGATCTTCCCCGTGATTCGCAGTTTGCCGCCGCTGTACGACTCGAAGCCGAACGATCCGTCGGCACGGCGCATCGGCTCGTACATCATGTGGATAGCGATCGCCACGACCTGCGTGACGAGTTCGATGTTCCTCACCGCGCTCGCGCCCAATCTGCTCGCCGTCGAACTCGTCAAGAAAACGGTCAACGTCGATCTTCAGTGGACGCAGTGGTTTCTCGCCTTCGCGCCCGCCGGCATCCTGCTGCTACTGGCCGTACCGCTGCTCACCTATGTGATCTATCCGCCGCAGGTGAAGCAAAGCGCCGAAGTGCCGGCCTGGGCCGCCCAGCAGCTCAAGGAGATGGGGCCGCTGACCCGGCGGGAAATCACGCTCGCGGTCCTCGTGCTGATCGCCCTCGCGCTGTGGGTCTTTGCGGACGACTACGTCAATCCCACGACCGCGGCGCTGATGGTGATCGCGCTGATGCTGGTCACCAGGGTGGTGAGCTGGGACGACATGCTCGGCAACAAACAGGCGTGGAATACGCTCGTGTGGTTCGCGACGCTGGTCGCCCTCGCCGATGGGCTCAGCAGGACCGGCTTCGTCAAATGGTTCGCCGCGACGATCTCGACCCACATGAGCGGCTTTCCGCCGACGACGGCGGCGATCGTACTCGTGCTGATCTTTTTCTTCGTGCATTACATGTTCGCGAGCGTGACGGCTCATACGACGGCGATGCTGCCGGTCATGCTGGCGGTGGGCTCGACCGTGCCCGGCATGCCGATGGAGGCATTTGCGCTGATGCTCTCGCTGACTCTGGGGATCATGGGCATCCTGACGCCTTATGGGGCCGGGCCGAGTCCTGTCTACTTCGGCAGCGGCTACCTGCCCGCGGGTGACTTCTGGAGACTCGGACTGATTTTCGGCGTCGTTTATATCGCGGCGTTTCTCCTGATCTGTGCGCCCATCCTGCTTTGAGGCTCGAGGCCGTGCTGGGCATGAGAACTCCCGGCATGTGCTCCGTTACGGCGCACCCTTCACCTGCTCATGCGGCTTCTCCACTCCCGCCATGGTCAGCGCATCATGCAGCGTGCCGAAAATACAGCGTTCCTCGACGATCGGCGTGATGCCATGCCGATCCATATCCGAGCGCAAATAGCTATTCACGCGTGCAAAGATCACCTCGACGCCCATGCGCTTGAGCGCCGCGCACAGTTCGCCCACCGAGCGCGCCGCCGAATAATCGACATCCGTAATCGCGCTCGCATCGACGACGAACCAGCGTACCGCGTTCGGCGCGTGATCGATCAGCCGGCGCGTTTCTTCGACGAAAAAGTGGTCGTTCGCGTAGAACAGATCCGCGCCGAAACGATAGACGATCAACCCCGGCGCGGTCTCCATACCCGGTACCGCGGGCACGGGCACCCACAGGCCGTCGCCGTTGGGCGCGAGCATCATCGTGTGCGGGCGGTAGCTGTGCCGCACGTGGCGCAGCAGCGACAGCGCGACCGCGACCAGAATGCCGTGCTCGACGCCGATCAGCACGACCGCCGCCGCGGTGAACAACGCCAGCGCGAATTCGCCGGGACTTTCGCGACGAATCGCCAACAGCGACTGCACGTTGACCAGCCCGACCGCGATCGTAAACACGATGCTCGCAAGGATGCAGTGCGGCAGATACTGCAGATAGCGGCTGAAAAACAGCAGCACGACCACCACGACTGCCGCGAAGACCAGCTGCGCGAACTGGCTGCGCGTGCCGGCGCGATCGGCCATCGCGGTCTGCGTCGGGCTGCCGTTGACGACGAACGCACCGGAAAACGCCGCTGCCGCGTTGGCCGCGGCGATGCCGAGCAGGTCCGCGTTGGTATCGACCGGCTCGTGATAGCGCTCGGCGAACACGCGGCTCGCGGCGGCGCTCTGCGCGACGATCATCACGAAGCACGACGCCGCGACCGGCACCAGGTCGAGCATCTGCTGCCACGTCACCGACGGAATCCGCAGCGGCGGTAGTCCGCCCTCCACAGGTCCGAGGATCGAGATGCCGTGCGCCGCTAAGCCGAACACGTCGCTCGCGGCAATGCCCGCGACGACCACGATCAACGGCACCGGCAAGCGCGGCCAGAAACGTTTGCAGACGAGAATCGCAGCCACCACGAGAACCGAGATCGCCAGCGTCGGCTGACTGATTTGCGCGGCCTCGCCCGCGACGAGCAGCAGTTGATTCACGCTCGTCGCCGCATGCCCGGGCACGCCGAGCATGTCGCCAAGCATCGCGATGCCGACCTGCACGCCGACGCCCGCAAGAAAGCCGATCAGCACCGTGCGCGACAGGAAATCGGCGAGAAAACCGAGCTTGAAGATGCGCGCGACGAGCAGCAACGCGGCCGTCAGCAGCGCGACCATCGCCGCGAGCGCCGCGTATTCGGCGCTCGACGCGGGCGCCATGTTCGACAGGCGGCTCGCGAAGATCGTCGCGGTAGCCGAATCGGCGGCGACGACCAGATGCCGCGACGCGCCGAAAAAGGCGAACGCGACGAGCGGCAGGAACACTGTGTAGAGCCCAGTCACGGCAGGCATGCCCGCAATGCGCGCATAGCCGAGCACCTGCGGAATATCCATCGACGCGAGCTGCACACCGGCCAGCGCGTCGCGCGCCGCCGATACCCGGCTCAAAGGAAGAATGCCCTTCAGCACGCTGGCGCGCGCCGCCATTTTTTGCAGAGAACCTTGCATACGCGATGCTGCCCCCAAACCGAAGGTAATCGCGCATCGTGCCGCGAATCGGCACCCAAAGGCAAGACTTGACGAAAGCGGGAACAGGCTATTGGCGGGACCGGAAGCAGGAAAGCAGATCGAAAGGAAGCAAACGATTGCGCATTCGAGACTGACAAAAGACTAACGAACCGTGAATTGCAAGGCGTTATTCTTCACGGCATGGCCGCGATAAGAACGCCTGAGAATTTTAACGTTTGAACTGTCCCGTTTGCGGATCCACACGACGCGCAAAACCGAACAACGCAGCTATGCAGATCGGACAAACGATCAGAAAGATGGTCAACATCTCACTCACCCCGTAACATTTTGTTACCGGCAAGTTTAAAGAAATTCGAGTTGAATTTAATGAGGGAAAACCGCAAAGCACCATTGCGTTGAATTACAACAGTCTTAAAGATACTGTCGCATGCGTAAGTGAAAACGCGGACTCAGGGGAGCGTGACGCGTGAAAAACCGCGCGCACGCTGCGCATGAGCGTCACCGCGTGCCGGCTCTCACTCGGGGTGCGCTCGCGTGCCGCAATTAGGCAAATCCTTCTAGCGCTTCGTTCAGCGTGTCCTGTTTTTCGCCATCGGCGCCGGCCCGACCGATTCGCGCATCGTCACGCTGACCGGAAACTCGCGGAAGATCTCCCACGTGGTGCCGTAACACTGATTGACGAGCCAGCGCACCGCGTTCTGCGTGAGCTCGGCGGTCGGAATATGCACCGAGGTGAGCCCCGGTGCCGCATACGGAGCCGAGTAGTCGTCGTCGTAGCCGATCACGGAAATATCGTTGGGCACCGAAATGCCCGCCTGGTGAAAGCGCGCGAGCACGCTGACCGCCATCGTGTCGTTCGCGCAAAACAGCCCCGTCACGCGCCGTTTCGAATCGAGCAGCGTCTGGGCGGCGGCGTAGCCCCCTTCGGGCGAGAAGTCGGATTCGATCAGCGTGACGTCGTCGCGCGCAATGCCGGCGCGCGCGAGTTCGGCAAAGAAGCCGTCGATCCGCATCACGTTGTCCGGCGCGGTAGCGGGCCCGGAAATCACCGCGAAGTCGCGATGCCCATGATCGAGCAGCGTACGCGCCGCGAGTTCGCCGCCGCGCCAATGGTCCGCGCTAAACGACGCTTCCGGCAACTGCTCGAACGCGCGATTGAGGAACACCATCTTCGGATGCATGCCATGCAGCATGATCAGGTCTTCGTCGTGCAGATCGTGGCTGAGCACCACGACGCCATCGCAATCGCGGCCTATCAGAAAGCGCACCGCCTCGATCGCCTGCTCGCGCGGCGATACTTCTCCGCAGCCGGTCGCGACCACGACATGCCGCCCCACCGCGCGCAGCTCGGTGTCGGTCTGCTTCAGGATCGTCCCGTAGTACGAACCAAAAAAGGTCGGCACGAAAATGCCGATGATGCCCAGTTGCTGCGTCGCCATTGCCCGGCCGATCGACGACGGGCGGAAGTTCAGCTCCTCGATCGCCGCCTTCACGCGCGCCGCGGCATCGGCGGAAATCGGTCCCTTGCCGGAAATGGCTCGTGAGGCGGTCGACATGCCCACGCGGGCACGTTCCGCGACGTCCTTGAGTGTTGCCACGCGGTTCTCCATCAAGCCTGTGTCGACGAGCCGCTCCGCGCGTGGCGCGCCGCGGCGTTACAAGCGCGCTCCGCTCGCTTCGTCGAACAGCGAGACATGCGCGGCGTCGAACGAAAACGCCACGGAGTCACCCTCCGCGATCGGCGCTTTTGTCTGATCGATCGACGCGATCTGTTCGCCATGATAGTCGAGCCAAATGACGCGGTGGTTGCCCATCGGCTCCATCAGCGAAACTTCTGCGCGCTCACTCCCGTCTGGCCTGATATGCACGTCTTCGGCGCGCACGCCGAGCACGCAGGGCACGCCGTGCGGGGGCGCCTCCGTGAACGCGTAGGCCGATACGTCGATCCGCACCTGCGCGGTGCAAAAGTAAAGCACGCCGTCGCGCGTTTCGAGCGTGCCCTTCAGCAGATTCATCGCCGGCGAGCCGAGGAACGTCGCGACGAACAGAGTGTTCGGCCGCGCATAGACTTCGGCCGGCGTGCCGAACTGCTGGATCACGCCGCCGCGCATCACGGCCATGCGCGTGGCGAGCGTCATCGCCTCGACCTGATCGTGCGTCACGTAGATCATCGTCGCGCCGAGGTTGTGATGCAGCTGCTTCAGTTCGCGGCGCAGCTCGGTGCGCAGCTTCGCGTCGAGGTTCGAGAGCGGCTCGTCGAACAGGAACACGTCGGCTTCGCGCACGATCGCGCGGCCGATCGCGACGCGCTGCCGCTGACCGCCCGACAACTGCGACGGCTTGCGCTTGAGCAGCGGCCCGAGTTGCAGCATCTCGGACGCCCGCGCAACACGTCGCGCAATTTCCGCCTTCGGTATGCCGTTGATGCGCAGCGCGAACGACAGGTTGCGCTCGACGCTCATCGTCGGATACAGCGCATACGACTGAAACACGAGTGCAATGCGGCGATCTTTGGGATCGGCCCACGTCATGTCCTCGCCCGCGATCTCGATGCTGCCTTCGCTGACGTCGATCAGGCCCGCGATGCTATGCAAAAGCGTGGACTTGCCGCAGCCCGAAGGCCCAAGCAGCACGACGAACTCGCCGGCGAGCACGTCGAGATCGAGGTTCTCGATCACGGTGTTCGAGCCGAGGCGAATCGTCAGATTGCGGATCGCCACATTGGCGGGATGCGTGAGCGCCGCGGCGTCCGGATTGGCGTTCGCGCCTGCACCCGGCACGCTGGCCGCGTCGATCGTATTAGCCATGTTTGCCATGTCCTACCCCTTGACGGCGCCCGACGCGATGCCGCGCACGAACCAGCGGCCCGAAATGAAATAGACCGCGAGCGGCACCATCGAGGTCAGAATGGTCGCCGCCATGTTGACGTTGTAGAGCCGCTCGCCGGTCGTCGTGTTGATGATGTTGTTCAGCTGCACCGTCATCGGCAGGTTCTTCGTGCCGGCGAATACGAGGCCCAGAACGAAGTCGTTCCAGATGTTCGTGACCTGCATGATCAGCGCGACGACGATGATCGGCGTGGACATCGGCAGCATCAGTTGAAAGAAGATGCGCCAGAAGCTGCCGCCGTCGATGCGCGCGGCCTTGAACAGCTCCTGCGGAATCGATGCGTAGTAGTTGCGAAACAGCAGCGTCATCACGGGCATGCCGAAGATCGTATGAATCAGGACGATGCCCGGCAGCGAGCTGAACAGATGCACGCTCGCGAGGACGTGCACGAGCGGATAAACCATCACCTGAATCGGGATGAACGCGCCGACCAGCAGCACGCCGAACAACGGCCCGGCGCCGCGCGGCCGCCAGAACGACAGCGCGTAGCCGTTCACCGCGCCGACCATGATCGACAGCACGGTGCTCGGCGCGACGATACGTACCGAGTTCCAGAAGCCGACACGAATACCGTTGCAATCGAGCCCGGTGCAGGCCGACCGCCACGCGGCGCTCCACGCGTCGAGCGTGAAATGCATCGGCAAGCCGAGCAGATTGCCGAGACGGATTTCGCTCATCGGCTTGACCGATGTCACCAGCATCACGTAGAGCGGCAGCAGAAAGAACGCCGCCGCGGTGAGCAGGAACGCGTAGATGCCAAGCCGCGCCGGCGAGAACGCCGAGTGGCGCCGCCGCGCGCGCGTGCGATGCGGCACCCCGCCTTTGAGCGTGGAATCGAGCGTGTTCATGCTCTCTCCGCGCGCAGCGCCGCGCGGCCGCGTGCATAGAAGAACGGCGCGAGAATCGCGAGCACCGTCGCGAGCAGCACGATTGATGCGGCCGACGCGAGTCCGATGTTGGCTCGCCCGAACAGATAGTCCAGGATGAATTTGGCCGGCACTTCGCTCGCGGTGCCGGGTCCGCCCTGCGTCATGGCGACAACCGCGTCGTACAGTTTCACGACCATCACGAACAGCAGCACGAACGCGGTCGAAACCGACGGTCCGAGCATCGGCACCACGATGCTCGCGTACACGCGCCAGCGTGGAATGCCGTCGATGCGCGCGGCTTTCCACAGTTCCTCGTCGATGCCGCGCAGGCCCGCGAGCATCAGCGCCATCACGAGCCCGGAAGCCTGCCACACGGTCGCGATCACGATCGTGTAGATCACCAGGTCCTGATCGACGATCCAGTCGAACCGGGCATGCGTGAAGCCGATCCTGCGCAGCACCTGCTGCGCGCCGAGCGCGGGATTCAGAATCCATTGCCACACGAGCCCGGTCGCGACGAACGACATCGCGTACGGATACAGAAACACCGTGCGCAACGCGCCTTCCGCGACCACGCGCTGATCGATGAAGATCGCCAGCAGCAAACCGATCACCATGCACGCGACGATAAAACACGCGCCGTAGATCACGATGTTCTGCAGCGACACGAGCCAGCGGTCGTTGTGAAAAAGCCGCACGTACTGCGTGAGGCCCGCGAAGTCGTTCGAAGGAAACGTGTGCGAATTACTGAGCGAGACGCGCGCGGTCCAGACCATCGTGCCCAGGTACGCGAACACGACGGTCAGGAGCATGGGCAGCAAGGCCAGCCAAACCGCGATCGGAAACCGCCGGTTCAGCGGTTTATGTCGCGGCTTGCGGTTCGACCTGCCGTGTGGTTTCGAACCCCCGGCTGGCAGCTTGAGCGCGTGCATGGCGAGGCCTAGCCCTTCAACGCGCTGGCGAACGCTTTCTGCGCGTCATCGACGGACTCGTTCTTGTTCCAGAAGTTCGTCACGACGTCGGTCAGCGCACCCTGCACATCCGGCGAGAGAAGCATTTCCGGATTCGGCAACTGGCGCGACTTGTCCTTCATGATCGCAATGCCCTCCTTCGCGCAGATGTCGAGGCTGCTGCCGTCCACGTCGGGCCGGATCGGAATCGAGCCTTTCTTCGCGCTGAACGCGACCTGCGCGGACGGCGAGGTCATCACCGTGGCGAGCAGATTCTGCGCCTTGATCGCCGTTGCGTTGTCAGTCTTCGGGAACACGAACACGTCGCCCGCGACCAGATACGGCGAATGCGGACCGAAGCCGGGGAAGCAGCCGAAGTCCTTGCCCGCGGTCTGATTCGCCGCGACGAACTCGCCCTTCGCCCAGTCACCCATGATCTGCACGCCGGCCTTGCCCGTGGTCACGAGCGCGGTCGCGTCGTTCCAGTTGCGCCCGGGTGAGCCCGGATCGACGAAATCGTGCAGCCGCTTGAACGACACGAGCACCTTCTTGAACGCATCCGAATTCACCGCGTTCTGATCGTGATCGCGATAGACCTTCATATACAGGTCCGGGCCGCCCACGTCGGCGAGCACCGCGTCGAACGTTATCTTCTCCTGCCACGGCTGGCCGCCGAACGCGAGCGGAATCACGCCTGCGCTTTTGAGCTTGCCGAGATCGGCGATGAACTCGTCGTAGCTTTTCGGCTCGCTCGTGATGCCCGCTTTCTGGAACACCGGCTTCGAGTAGAAGAACCATGCCGGCATGTGGATGTCGACCGGTGCCGCGTAGTAATGACCTTTGACGCGGATGCTGTCGAGAATCGACTGCGGGAAAATACCGCTCCAGTTCTCCTTGGCGGCAACGTCGTCGACGTTATTCAGGAGTCCCTGATCAATCAGATCGTGGAACTGCTTGGACGTATTGAACTGGGCAGCGGTGGGCGGATCGCCGCCGACGATGCGGTTGATCGCAGTGGCGCGCGCCTGGTCCCCGCCGGCGACCGCGTTGTCGACCCATTGGCCGCCCGCCTTGTCGTACGCGTCGGCAAATTGGCGAATCGCGGCCGATTCGCCGCCCGAGGTCCACCAGTGAATCACGTTGGCCTTCAGGGGCTCCGCCTGCGCGACGACGCCGTACAGCGCCAGTGCCGCAACCACGCCTCGCAAGACCATTCTGTTGCTGTTCATTCCGTCTCCTCCGGGCTCCGTGCCCGTGTGTAAAGTCGAAATACAACCAGCTCCACCCGGTTTTACATCGTTGCTGCGTCGCCTTGATTGTGTTTATTGCGCTTGCGCGTTGCGATCTTTGAGAAATTTCGACACCAGTTCGCCACTACGTTTGATCGTCCGTTGCTGCGTCTTGTAGTCGACATGCACGATGCCGAAACGCCGCTCGTAGCCGAACGCCCATTCGAAGTTGTCCATCAGCGACCAAAGGAAATAGCCGCGCACATCGACGCCGGCCTTGATCGCCTGATCGAGCGCCGCGAGATGGCGCTTCAGGAAGGAGATGCGCTGCGTGTCCTCGACGCGGCCGTCGATCACCTGGTCGTTCGATGCCATGCCGTTCTCGGTGATGTAGATCGGCGGCAGATTGACATAGGTCTTCTTGAAACCGATTAGCAGTTCGCGTAGACCGTCGGGGTAAACCTCCCATCCCATCTGCGTACGCTCGACGCCTTCGAGCGGCACCTCCGTGAAACCGGCGCCGCCGTCGCTCGCGACGTTGGTGCGGAAATAATAGTTGATGCCAAGGAAATCGAGCGGCGCATTGATCTTCTGCATGTCCCCGTCGAGCACGAGCGGCTCGGCGCGCGGCCACAGCTCGAACAGGTCTTGCGGATACTCGCCCTTGAACAGCGGATCGAGAACCCATGCGTTGTGCTGGATTTCGAACAGCTCGGCCGCACGACGGTCGGCGGCGCTGTCGCTATTCGGCGTGCCGCGCCCGACGTTCGCGACGATGCCCTTGTGCGAGCGCGGATCGTTCGCGCGCAGCACCGGGAGCGCCAAGGCGTGAGCGAGCAGCAGATGGTGCATCGCCTGTGTGGCGAAACGCACGTTCGTGAGACCCGGCGCATGACGGCCGACGCAGTAGCCGAGGTACGCAGAACACCACGGCTCGTTGAGCGTCGCCCATGCATCGACGAGGCCGTGCAGTTCGCGGCTCATCAGGTCCGCGTAATCGGCGAAACGGTACGCGGTTTCGCGATTGAGCCAGCCGCCGCGATCCTCGAGATGCTGAGGCAGATCCCAGTGATACAGCGTGACAAAGGTCGTGATGTTCTTCTCTTTGAGCCGTTCGAGCAGGCGCTTGTAGAAGTCGAGCCCCTTGCGGTTGGGCGCGCCTTTTTCGTCCATCACGCGCGGCCATGCGGTCGACAGCCGGTAGGCTTCGAGGCCGAGCCCCGCGAGCAGATCGACGTCCTGTTCCCAGCGATGATAGTGATCGCACGCGACGGCGCCGGTGTCGCCGGCCAGCACCTTGCCCGGCGTGGCCGAGTAGGTGTCCCAGATCGACGGCAGACGGCCGTCTTCGTTGACCGCGCCTTCGATCTGATATGACGCGGTCGCCGCGCCGATCAGAAAGTCCTTGCGCCACAGCGACGAGTCGGCGGGCGGCGTGAATGGGTCGGTGTGCGGGCCGCCCTGAGCGTGAGGGGCGGCGGCGACGACTGCGGATGCGTCGTTTTCCACGGATTCTCTCCTGCCATGAGGTTGAACCGGGTGTGGTGGAACTTTAGGCGCTGAGCTTCGCGCATGCCGTGAACGCTGGGTTGGAAGCGCTTCCACACTGGCTGGCGAAAGATTGCAGCGTGGAAATCGCAGCAGCAATCCGGGTTTGTCTGGAGGGGCTGCTGGCACGCTTGCGAGTGTGATGCCGGTCGCATCGGGGTGGCGGATTATGACGGAATTCCGGCCGGCGGGTCGGTTGGTCAGGGCCGGAAGCGGGTCGCAGCCCGTGTCGCGCGGGGCGAAAATGTCATCGCAACCACAGCGCGCAACTGATCGACCGATGAACTGGCGCCCCTCGACCTGGAGATACTTCATGAACGAAGAAACCATACTTGAGGCCTTGAAGGCACACTGGCAGGCCTCAGCTGCCGGCGATCTCGATGCTGAACACGATATCTACGATGACGATGCGATCTGCGACTACCCCCAATCAGGCGAGCGAATCCAAGGACGGGCGAATTTGCAGGCATTGCGCAGTCATCATCCCGGGAAGCCATCCGGCTTCGATGTCCGGCGAATTCAAGGCGACGGCAATCTCTGGATAACCGAGTACAGCATCAGCTATCAGGGGCGCATCGCTTACACCGTCAGCGTGATGGAGTTCCGCGACGGCAAGGTCGTCCACGAGACGCAGTATTTCGCGGATCCGTTTGAGGCACCGGATTGGCGGAGTCGATGGGTTGAACGGATCGCGTGAAAAACGCCTTGCGGTCGGGTAGGACCAAGGTCCGATTGATGGGAAATGCGCGCATGCGACGATCTCGGGGGGCTGAAGCTCGAACTGACCGAGGTTCGCGATGCGGCAAACCAAAATCGTTATCGTCGGCGCGGGGCTGGTTGGAGCATCGGCGGCCCTGTTCGTGGCGTTGGCCATTCCGAGCGCGCAAGTCGTCATCATCGACGTCGCGCGGGTGCGCGCTGAAGGACAGGTTCTGGATCTCGCGCACGCCGCCGCGTTCTGGGGGCACAGCCGTTTCAGGGCAGGAGATTACGAAGACGCGCGCGACGCCGACATCGTGGTGATTACCGCCGGCGCCGGCGTCAGACCTGGCGAGACTCGGCTGCACCTGGCCAAAACCAACGCGGACATCGCGGCGGTGATCGTCGATCGCATCGCGCCGCTCGCGCCCGAGGCGATCTATCTGATCGCGACCAACCCGTGCGACGTGCTGACCGGCGCCGTTTACGGCCGCCTGAATTGCGCGCGCGAGCGCGTCATCAGCACTGGCACTTCGCTCGACACCGGGCGGCTGCGCTCGCTGCTGTCCGAGCGGCTCGGCGTGGTGGCGTCCGCAATTCACGCCTATGTGCTCGGCGAGCATGCGAATCGGCCTTGATCCAGTGGTCCGGCGCAACGGTCTGCGGCATGCCGCTCGAAACCTTCCTGACGAGACACGGCAAGGAGCCAGGCTCCGCCAGCAGGGATCTGATCGTGCGCTCCGTGCACGAGGCGGCGAAGCTCATCAAGGCGGGCAAGGGCGCCACCCACTACGGCATCGCCAGCGCGATAGGACGGATCTGCGAGGCCATCGTGCATGACATGGATCTCATCCTCACAGTGGGCATCGTCCAGGCTGAAGTGGAAGGCGTACCGGACGTGTGCGTGTCGCTGCCAATGGTCGTCAATGGTCGGGGCGCGCGGTTGATCGCCTATCCGGAACTCGATCCCGTCGAGCGTGAAGCCCTGTTAGGCAGCGCGCGCATCGTCAAGGAGGCGACGGAAAGCGTGCTGCTCAAGCGATGAACTTTTCTGCGCGGCCGGCGATACGGCAGATCCCCTCGATGACGCTACGCGAGGCGTGAACCACAAACTGGCGGCTATGAACGCTTCCTCGATGAAGCACTGACCGGTGTCGATACCTGCCGGCAAAGGCGGCTCAATGCCGCCTTTTTTGTTGAGCCGCAATATCGGAAAGATGCAATTGAAAATGAGATACCTGGAATTATTGTAAATATTTGTCAAATCGGCTCTATCTCAAATTAAAGATGTTGACCGTGACTCTTTCAGATGGTTAATTCGTCGAGTGTTTTCTGGAAAATAGAAAGGGGTCGAACGGAGCAACAGAAACAGGACGGCACTGGGGGCAAGGAAGAATGCCTGCTTTGCCGCGTGACATATTCAATATATTCCAACTTCCCGCCAATGCCGTCCGCGATGGCTTTGAACGTCGAAACCGGCGAATTCTTTCCGCAGGATAGGCTTCGATCGTATTCAAACGGTTATGACATGGCCGAAGCCCTGGGTTACGCATGGGCGTGCGATTGCCGCGAGCGCACCCCTAAACGGTTCGATGAGCAGTTCACGCTGAGAGATTTCGCGGGCAAGCGACTGGTGGGGGTGCGTTACCGGGTGCGCGTCGGTTCGAGAGTTCTCGCGAAAGGCGTAACTGATTCTCAGGGGTGCACGCAGCGTATTTCGACAAGTGATCCAAAGCAGATTTCTATCGACGTTGCTGCGTCACAGGGGACGCAGAGCAGGTAAGGTTTTTTCACGACGGAAAAAAGACGATGAATGAATTTTCTATCAGGAATAGTTACGGCTTCAGGACCGACGAGAATGAAGAATGGTTCGAGGTACACACAGGTGCCATTACCAATACAAACCCTGATTCAATGGTCCATGTCACAATCAACACAGACAAGATATGTCCGAATATGTCAAACAAAGATTTTCGCGACATGGTTCTGAACTGCCGGGATCGTGCTGTTGGTTACATTGAGACCCGCTTAGAGGATTTGGCTCGCTGGTCTGCATCAGATCAGGAACGGGTGCGAGCATGGTTTGGCAATTGCGAGGAGCCAGCAAGAAACCGGCTTGCGCGTGGTTTAACATCAATTGTCCGCGTGTTGCGAGGACTAACCGGTGATAATTTTGTCCGATGGGAACCTAATACCGCAAGATACTTGGGATGCGTACCAAATCCCGTAAAATCCGGCGTGGTCGCCGAAGTGTGCGCGCCAGATACCAAAACGCACACGATCGCCATTCACCTGGATTTTTGTTCAATGCGTGATTTCTCTTGGGACAAGGATTCAATTGTTTCTACGCTCATCCATGAGGCAAGCCACTTTCAAGACACAATGGGAACCAAAGATTGGAAATACTTCATGGATGAGTGCCTTTCGTGGGGAGGAACGAACCCTGAACAGGCCGTCGAAAACGCTGATAGCATCGCTGGATACGTTATCTACAATGCGTAAACTCTTCGCCATCCTTTCGGTTCTGGTATCGGGACATGTTTTCGCGTGTATGCCTGGCGAGAATTTCGATATCTATTTCCCACCAAATAGTGCCGTTATCCCCGTTGATGAGATTTTACGACTTGCTAACTGGGTAGCCGATCAAAAGATTGCCTACGCGAATCACAAAACTAAAGAAACAACGCTAGTAAGTGGGCATGCCGAGGAACGAGAACAGAATCCAACGCAATTGGCCCAAGCTCGCCTGATAGCGGGGAAAGCGGTGCTGGATAAATTTGGCTTCTTGCGTGGATCGGTAAAGACAAGTTCACGCGTCTACTCGAAGAACGATGTCGAAAACGGCCGACGTGTTGAAATATCGTTTGAGCCTGATTGTCCCAACAAGTGTTGTACGGGCCAGTAGCGCTTACATCCAACGTGCGCCAAGTCGTAACTGAGTCGATTCCACTATGTAACGATTGCCCACTTCGACGGGTTTTTTATTTGAGCTTAAAGCGTGTCTGTTCGAGCGATCTGCCGATGATACGGGTGTAACTGATATTGCCGGGCGCACGCAGCGTATTTCGACAGGTGACGCAAAGCTATATTCTGTCGAAGTTGCGACTTCATAGGGGTGAAGAACAGGTAGGCATTTTCATTATGGCAAAACAGATGACAAATGAATCTTTCGGCAAAAACAGCGACGGCTTCAATTCGAGCGAGGATGAATAATGGTTCGAGGTACACGCAGCCTTTACCAATATAACACCTGGATCAATGGCCGATGTCGTAATCAATACGAAACCTGTTCGATCGATGAGGTGTATACGGATACCGAATCGGGAGCAAAGCTATTTGCGATGAATCATCCTGATCTCGCGATCAAAAATGCAGATAATATAACCGGCTATATTGCAACATTCGATGGGGTAACTATTAAATGAGTAAGACGCTGAGAGCGAGAGGCAATGCAGTGGTCGCAGCGCTTGCCATGTCGGTTTCTCTTTATGGATCAGCTGGCGCATGCACCATCGGGGAAGAAGCGGAGATAGAGTTGCCATTCAACACAACCGCGCTTACCAGTGCAAATAAGCACGCAATTACGATTGCCTTAATTGAAGCAAAAAAATGGCCCGACGTCCAGATTCAGGCCGTTATAATGGCTGGTGCGTATACTGCTGAGCGCAATATGGATCAGTTGAAAGAAGGCCGTGCCAAGAACGTGAAAGCGTATTTGCAGGAGCTTGGTATCAGCAGTGAAAACATTCTGATCGAGAAGCATACTTTCACAGATGAAATGGCGGTAAAACGTCCCGACGGCACACTTGGTTACCGTCAGGTGTTCGTAGAATTCACGCCGATCTGCAAAGGCAGCTGCGCGTGGATGTGCGACGATCCCCGAGTGACGCCACATAGCAGAGTTATCAATCCGTAAGCAGACGAACACCGCCCCGCTTCGGCGGGGCTCCGCAAAGCCAGGTCACACTGGCAAGCGCCACCACGATTGGCCACAGGCCGCATCGCCGATGAACTCGATGCCGGTGAGCGCACAGCCGTAAGCCCCATCCAACGCTTCACCGCGCCGAGCTACTCACCTCAATCACGCCTCGATCATAAGCTTCACAATAAGCCTTCCAATCCGCCGCGACCTGTGCCTCACACTTCGTCGCGAGATCGATCAACGGCAGTTGCCAATCGCGTCGATTCCCGTACGCGATCAGATCATCGGCAATCGCCGACTTCTGCCGCCCTCCGCTGCGCAGGTGCGCCCATGCGCTTAGCTCGGCCATGCTGTTGATGACCTCCTCGAGCCGTGGCAGCTTGCCGTTCCAGTCGGCAAGCGCGACGCGATCTTCCGACGGCTGCAAACCGCGCAACACGTAGGAGCGCCCGTCGAACTCGACCGCGTGCAAGAACGCCTGAGATACCGCCTGATTGCGCCGCTGCACTTCGACGACGCGCTGCGCCTCGCTCTGCCACTTCGGCTGCACAGCCTTCACGTGCGCACTCACCGACGATGGCAGTGCCTCTTTCAAATCGATCAGATAGTTGCCATCGGGCGAACCCTTGCCCTCGACTAGAATCACATACCGGTCGACACCGAGGCTGCCGGTGCCCGCAATACGCCGCGCGACATCGAGCGTGCGGTAGAAGTCGGGATTCGGCTCTGTCGACGCGAAGCGCTGCATGAACTGCGCGACCGCCGCGTGCCGTTCGTCGCTGACAGGTAGCGCCTTCTTGCCATCGACCTTCAGCGTGCGCGTCTTGCCTTTGAGCAAGGTACGCCGGTCCAGATGCGCGGCGCGCGTGCGGCTCGCGAGCGCGTCGAACAGATCGCGCACCATGCCCGTCGCGGTCTCCGCTTCGATCCAGCGCGACTTGCCGAACGCGAGCGCGGCGCTGTATGCGTCGAGCGCGGTATGACACAGCGCGAGCGCCTCGGCGCGGCGCAGCTTCAGGTCGGCCGCGCCGACCAGTATGCTCGTCAATAGACGGACGAGCTCAAAAGGCGCCGGTGCGAGACAGGCTTCGTCGAAGTCATTGTTGTCGAAGTAGACGAGCCGATTGTCCCCCTTGTAGCTACCGAAATTTTCCAAATGCATGTCACCGCAGATCCAGACCTGCGGCGCATCGTCGAGCACTTTCGCGCGCGGCAGACGCTCATAGAACAGATGACAGGTGCCACGCAGAAACACGAACGGCGAGCCGCGCATGGCTTTGTACTTCATCGCGAGCCGTTCGGGGTCGCGGCCCGCGTTGAAACCGGCGATGATCCTGGCGATGTCGGACATAAGCGATTTCCGTTGTATGAGCGCAAGCGCGAGGTGAGTTGAATGGTTGTTGTGACCTCGGCGCGCGCCGTGAATTCAATGCAGGTTCAACCGGGATGTCGTGAGCCGGGCCTTTGTCATATTTTTGATCCGGACGAGTTCGTGCTGCAATGTACTCTTGAATCTCATCGCCCGGCCTCTCTTATCCCTCACCCCCAAACCTGCGCCGATACGCCCCCGGACTCGTCAACGCGATGCGACGAAAATGCCGCCGCAACGACTCTTCCGATCCGAACCCCGCCAGCTCGGCGACGCGCGTCATCGGCAGCGGCGGCGTGGCTTCGAGCAACTCGCGCGCAATCGTGACGCGTTCCCTGACGAGCCACTCGTAAGGCGCCATGCCCGTCGCCTCGCGGAACTGTCGCTGCAGCGTGCGCGGGCTCATCGCCGCGCGCGCCGCGAGCGAGCGCAACGTATGCGGCTCGGCCGCGTGGCTGCGCACCCAGGCCATCAGCTTCGCGATACGTCCGCTCTCATCGTGCGGCATCGGGCGCGGTACGAACTGCGCCTGGCCGCCCTCGCGATGCGGCGGCACCACGAGCCGCTGTGCGACGCGATTCGCGACCGCGCTGCCGTGGTCGCGCCGCACCAGATGCAGCAGCATGTCGAGCCCCGCCGCCGATCCGGCCGACGTAATCACCTGCCCTTCGTCGACATATAGCGCGTCGGGCTGCACGCGCAACTGCGGATAGCGCTGCTGCAACTTGTCAGCGTAGCGCCAGTGCGTGGTCACGTTCTTGCCGTCGAGCACGCCGGCCGCCGCAAGCACGAACACCCCCGAGCAGATCGAGCAAAGCCGCGCGCCGCGCTCGTAGGCCGCGCGAATCCGCCGCAACAGCGCGGCAGGCGGCACTTCATCGGCGTCACGCCAACCCGGAATCACGATCGTGTCGGCGTTCGCGAGCAGCTTCAGCGTGTAAGGCGCGGCCAGCGTGATACCGCCCGCCGCGCGAATCGGACCGGGCTCGCCCGCGCAGACCGCGAAGCGATACCACGGCACGCCTAGCTCCGGACGCTCGAGCGCGAACAGTTCGGTCACGCAGCCGAATTCGAAGGTACAGAGCCGGTCGTAGGCCAGCGCGACGACGAGATGATTGTGCATGGCGCGATGTTACCGAAGATTGACGATTACGCCACTTATCCGGCGACCGGCCGCCTGGCACACTGAGCGTGTCTGAAACGCGCGACAGACCCTCCGATCAACTCCGCCCTTTCCTGCCATGAGTCACGACAACGTCAACGCATCCGCTCCGAACGCCGTCACCGCGATCCCTCCTGCAGACAGCGCCACCGCGCTCGCGCACTTTCAAGCGTCGCTGCGCTTCGAAACCGATTGCGCCGACGTCCACGCCGCGCTCGCGAGCGGCGCGCCCGGCTTCGTGCTGCTCGACGTGCGCAGTCCCGCGCTGTTCGCGCAGGGGCACGTGCCGGGTGCGCTGAATCTGCCGCACGGCAAGATCGTCGCTTCGAAGCTGGCCGCCTATGCACCGGACACGCTGTTCGTCACCTACTGCGCTGGCCCGCACTGCAACGGCGCGGCGCGGGGTGCACTGCGGCTCGCCCAGCTCGGGCGGCCGGTCAAGCTGATGGCGGGCGGCATCACCGGCTGGCTCGACGAGGGTTTCGCGCTGAGCCGCCATGACAGTTCGCCCCCAGTTAGCTAATTGCGAAGAAGTTAAACAAAAGTAAGCAAACTGCCGATAACATGTTTAGCCGGACTCCTCCCGGCGGACCCGATATGCAGAGTGCTTACAATTACTGGCTGGTCGCGATTTCGTTCGCCGTCGCAACGCTTGCGTCATACACCGCGCTCGATCTGACCGGCCGCATCTTTTTGCTCGCCTCGGCGCGCCGGCGGCATCTATGGCGGCTCGGCGGCGCGCTCGCGCTCGGCGTCGGCATCTGGTCGATGCACTTCGTCGGGATGCTCGCATTCTCGCTGCCGATCCCGCTCGGCTACGACCTCCCGCTGACCGCCTGCTCGCTCGCGCTGGCGATCGGCGCGTCCTATCTGGCGCTCTGCATGACGACCCGCGAGCGCCTGACGCCGGGACGGCTGCTGGCGGGCGGCGTGCTGATGGGGCTCGGCATCGCCGGCATGCATTACACCGGAATGGCGGCGCTGCGCATGGCGCCCGCGATCCACTACCAGCCGGCGTGGTTCGCGGCCTCGCTCGCAATCGCGATCGGCGCGTCGGGCGCCGCCCTGTGGATGGCACGCGCGCTCAGCAACGAACACGAGCGCAATATCGCGCGCAAACGTCTCGCCGCCGCGCTGGTGATGGGTGTCGCGATCAGCGGGATGCACTACACGGGCATGGCCGCTGCCCGCTTCGCGCCCGGCGCGATCTGCGGCGCGGCCAAGGACATCAACACGACATGGCTCGCCATCTCGGTGATCCTGCTGACGTTCGCGGTGCTGATCGTCACGCTGATGCTGTCGCGCTTCGACGTGCACACCACGTTCCTGCTCGGCAAGATGTCGAAGCTGAACGGCCAGATCGTGCGGCTCGCGACGCTCGACGCGCTGACCGGCCTGCCGAACCGCGCGACGTTGACCGAGCGGATCAACCGCGCGATCAGCGTCGCGCGCCGCCAGCGCACGTCGTTCGCGGTGCTGTTCATGGATCTCGACGGCTTCAAGACGATCAACGATTCGCTCGGCCACTCGACCGGCGATGCGGTGCTGTCCGCGTTCGCGCAGCGCCTTTTGCAATGCGTCGGTTCGAGCGACACCGTCGCGCGGCTCGGCGGAGACGAGTTCGTCGTGCTCGCGGAACACCTCACGTCAGGTGACGACGCGGCCGAACTCGCCGACAGCGTGCTCGACCGGATGCGCCAGGGCATGTGGAGCGACGAGCAACCGCTGCAGGTGATGCCGAGCATCGGCATCGCACTCTATCCGCGCGACGGCGACAGTGTCGACACGCTGCTCAAGCACGCGGACGCCGCGATGTACGAAGCGAAGCGCGCGGGCCGCGGCACCTACCGCTTTTTCGAGCGCAGCATGAACGAGGCCGCGATGCGCACGCTGCAGATCCAGCAAGCGCTGCACGAAGCCTTGGTGAACGATCGTTTCTCGCTGCAGTTCCAGCCGAAGTTTCATCGCGACGGCGACGTGCTTGCGGGCGCCGAGGCGCTGATCCGTCTGCACGATCCGCAGATGGGCGCGCTAACGCCGCTCGAATTCATCCCGGTCGCCGAGCGCTCCGGGCAGATCGTGCAGATCGGCTACTGGGTCGTGCGCGAAACCTGCCGGCGCATTCACGGCTGGATGGAACAAGGTCTGCCTCCGATCAAGGTGGCAATCAACCTGTCGCCGCGTCAGCTGGTGCAGCCGGACCTCGTCGAAACGATGCTCGACATCGTCGCGAGCGAGGGCGTCGCGTGCGAGCAGATCATGTTCGAGATCACCGAGAGCGTCGCGATGCATGACGCCGCGCGCACGGTCGATGTCATCCGCGCGTTTCAAACGAGCGGCTTCGACATCTCGATCGACGACTTCGGCACCGGTTATTCGAGCCTCGCGTATCTGCAGCGCTTTCAGGCGAAGCAACTGAAGATCGACCGCTTCTTCACCAACGGTCTCGACACGCACGGCGCCGCGGGCAGCGCGATCGTGTCGGCGATCATCGCGCTTGCGCACTCGCTCGAAATGGACGTGGTCGCCGAGGGCGTCGAAACCCAATCGCAGTTCGACAAGCTGCGCTCGATGATGTGCGACGAAATGCAGGGCTTCCTGCTCGGCAAGCCGGTCAATGCCGACAACTTCGGCGCAATGCTCAGAGGGCGAATGGTGACTGCCCGTGAGCAAAGCGCGCTTTGAACGGCTGGGTTAGCGCGTCTCTCCTAAGGTCGAGAGCCGTTCGGTCAACGCGCGATACAGCGCGACGAAACGCTCGGGCCGCCAGTGTCAGGCCGCACGAAAAACGCTTGACTTCCACGCGCGGCAAACTAATATACGCACCGCGTACATCATCGCGTTTTGCTGTCTCTAGCCCGCCGATTCCACTTTTGCGACAGGTGCCTCATGAGCGTTCCGCAACAAGCCTTCCTACGCGACGCGATGCGCCGCCTGAACATGACGCGCGATACGTTCGCGAACCGCATCGGTGTTTCGCGCCGGGCGCTGGACACATGGTTGCTGCCGGACGACTCGCAGGAATCGCGAGCGATGCCGGAGATCGTCGAGCGTTTCGTGTCGGAGATCGTCGCAAACACCGAACCGGGCGAGGGATATACGCAAAGCGTAGACTCGCAATCACTCGCGAGCCAGATTCTGTTCGAGGGCAAACCGCAGTTGCTGTCGGTCGATCAGTTTTCACGCGACTCCGTCGAGGCGCTCTTTCGCGTCGCCGACATCATGCAGCCGATCGCCCGGCGCCGCAAAATCTCGCGCGTGCTCGAAGGCGCGGTGCTCGGCAATCTGTTCTTCGAGGCGAGCACGCGTACCCGCGTGAGCTTCGGCGCGGCGTTCTGCCGGCTCGGCGGCTCGGTGTGCGACACGACAGGCTTCACGTTCTCGTCGATGGCAAAGGGCGAATCGATCTATGACACGAGCCGCGTGATGAGCGGCTACGTCGACGCGCTGGTGATCCGCCATCCCGAGCAAGGTTCGGTGGCCGAGTTCGCGCGCGCGACCAACGTGCCGGTGATCAATGGCGGCGACGGTCCCGGCGAGCATCCGAGCCAGGCGCTGCTGGATCTGTACACGATCCAGCGCGAGTTCTCGCGCCTCGGCAAGATCGTCGACGGCGCGCACATCGCGCTGGTCGGCGACCTCAAGTACGGGCGGACCGTGCATTCGCTCGTGAAGCTGCTGGCGCTCTATCGCGGCATCAAGTTCACGCTGATTTCGCCGCCGATGCTCGAAATGCCGGGCTATATCATCGAGCAGATTGCACGCAACGGTCACGTGATCGAACAGACGCACGACCTGCGCACCGGTTTGCGCGGCGCCGACGTCGTGTACGCGACGCGCATCCAGAAGGAGCGCTTCACCGATGAATCGTTCGAAGGCTACACGCCCGACTTCCAGATCAACCAGTCGCTCGTCGATAGCGTGTGCGGCACCGACACGCTGATCATGCACCCGCTGCCGCGCGACAGCCGGCCCGGCGCGAACGATCTGAGCACCGACCTCAATCACGATTCGCGGCTCGCGATTTTCCGGCAAACGGACAACGGCATTCCGGTGCGGATGGCGATTTTCGCGGTACTGCTCGGCGTCGACAAGCAGGTCCAGCATTCGATGCGCGATGCCGCGTGGCGTCCGCCCGTCTACCTCGGCCCGGACGACGCGGTGTTTCACGGCATCGATTGAGGCGGGAAGTCTTCCGCGAGTCAGGCCGCGGCGTGCCCGTCACGCATTTCGCGCGCCGCCTGCCTGAACGCGCCGGCAAAGAACAACACCTGATATTTGACCGCGTTCGACCAGTATTTCCATGTATGGCCGCCGGGCCGCTCGGCGTAATCGTGCGGCACGCCGAGTTCGATGAGGCGCTCGTGCAGTAGACGGTTCGACTGCACGAGCGAGTCGTCCACGCCGCAATCGATCGTCAGCGCGATATGCTCGCGGCCGAAATCCTCCGCACTCGCGACGATCGCTTCGCTATTCCAGAAGTCCGCATATTGCAACGGGTCGCCGAACACACGCTCGATGCCGCGCTCGGCCGCAATGCCGCGCGGGTCCACCGCGCCACTGATGCTGCCCGCCGCGCCGAACGCGTCGGGCCGGTCGAGCGCAATGCGCAGCGCGCCGAATCCGCCCATGCTCAAGCCCGTGATCGCGCGCGCCTGTTTCGTCGCGATCGTGCGGAAATGGCTGTCGACATAGGTCACCACTTCGGTGCCCACATAGGTTTCGTAGCGGCTGCGCGGATCGACGGGGCTGTCGATGTACCAGCTCTCGTGGCCGCCGTCTGGCATCACGAGGATCACGTGATAGCGGTCGGCGAGCTTGCCGATATGCGAATTCGCGGTCCAGTCCGTGTAGTCCCCGCCTGAGCCGTGCAGCACGTAGACGACCGGAAAGCGCTTGGTCTTGTCGCCACGCGCGTACTGATCCGGCAGCACGACGGTCGCATCGAACGAGCGATGCATCGCCGCGCTCGGAATCGTGACGACGCGCGACTGAAACGCCCACGCCGGCGACGCGGCCAGCATCAGAACGAGCCAGAACGTACGGATTGCATTCATGGTGGGTCGCCCTCCCGTTTGCTTCGGGCTGCTTGCCTTCGTCAGGCATCCGAATGAAACCGCTTCGGCGCGCCTCGGCCTACTTCCGTGGACGACTCTAGCAACGGCGACTTACAACCAAATTTCAGCGAATCCTACGGTCCAGTCAGCATCCGGCTACGCGCGCGCGATGGCCGATTCGGAAGCGTTACAGCGATACGAGCGACTGGTTCGAACGGCAGGTATTCGGTGCCTCCCAGCCGTTCTTTGCTTTCCACGCCACATCGGCTTGATCCGCGTACCTTGAGGTGCGGCAGGTCCATACATGATGCCTACAAGGTGGCCCACTCTTCGGCGCCCGCGCTAGCACTCGCTGGAGCCCGCGTAGCGCTGGCGTTTCCACGCATCGCACGTGACGGGTCGGACGGCGTTCTCGCTGCGGCCGCTGCCCGGACGCTGGCAGCTTCCGGGCGACTGCGTCCCGTGGGTGAGGCGGCAACACCGTCTGCGAGCGTGAACACCGCCGCGGCGTCTCTGAGGGAAACAGACTGCTCCTCGAGGGATCGAGCGGCAGCTGCCGCCTGTTCAACCAGCGCCGCGTTCTGCTGCGTCACTTCGTCCATCTGGCTGACGGCCTGATTGACCTGCTCGATGCCGCGCGTCTGTTCGTCCGACGCGGCCGAGATTTCCGAGACGATGTCCGACACACGCTGGATTGCATCACGCACCTGGCTCATGGTGCTGCTGACCGATTCCACCGACCGCCCTTGATCTGCATCAAAACCATCCCCTATGCGGTGGCGCAGTCTTCCAGACATGACCATTGCAAGCGCAAGTGGGGCGCGACCTCGTCGCATGATGCGTCGGATCACGTCGATGCAGGCACGAACGTGAATTGCCGAATCGCCGATTTGCCGCAGTTAGCCCTCCTGATTGCCGCGCTATACGATCCGCTGTCGAGGAGACGAAGCCATGTCCGAGTTCCGCAATGAGGTGAAGCCGCACGGCGAGAAAGCAGGCAGCAAGCCGGGCACCAAAGCAGCCGCGAGGCCGGGCAAGAAAGCGTACGAAAAGGAACTGGCGTTGCTGCACGTCGAACTGGTCAAGCTGCAGGAATGGGTGGTGCGAACCGGCGCGAAGGTCTGCATCGTGTTCGAAGGGCGCGACGGCGCCGGCAAGGGCGGCGTGATCAAGGCGCTGACCGAGCGTGTCAGTCCGCGCGTTTTCCGCGTCGTCGCGCTGCCGGCGCCGACCGACCGCGAAAAAACCCAGATGTACTTTCAACGCTATCTTCCGCACCTGCCGGCGGCCGGCGAAGTCGTCGTGTTCGATCGTAGCTGGTACACCCGTGCAGGGGTCGAACGGGTGATGGGCTTTTGCACCGAGGCCGAAGTGCAGATGTTCATGATGGCGACACCGCTGGTCGAGCGCGCATTCATCGACTCCGGACTCATCCTGCTCAAGTATTGGCTCGAAATCGGCCCCGAAGAGCAGACGCGCAGACTCGAAGCGCGCATTCACGACGAACGCAAAACCTGGAAGCTTTCGCCGATGGATCTCGAATCGTATCGGCGCTGGTACGACTATTCCCGTGCGCGCGACGCGATGTTCACGATGACCGACACCGAGTACTCGCCGTGGTACGTCGCGAACGCCGACGACAAACGACGCACGCGTCTCAACGTGATCAGTCATCTGCTCAGCAAAATTCCGTACGAGGCTTTGCCGCGCAAGAAGGTTTCGTTGCCGCCGCGGCAGAAGGCCGAAGGCTATCGCGAGTCAGGCCACCCTTTCAGGTACGTGCCCGAGAAGTTCTGAAGTGGCGTTGCAATGGCGGGCAACGACGCCTGTCGCGCGTCGGCTGCGTGGATCGCTCCCGGCCCCGCGTCAGGCTTCGCCCGGTGCGCGCAATGGGGCGTGTCGACGACAGCCCCGGTTGCGCCAAACGACGAGTTCGAGGGCCAATCGGAATGTACCGGATCGAGGAACCACGGCTGGGTGGTCTGCGCATCAAGGAATGGCGGCGCCGCGCACATCTTGCGCTCGGGCTGCTATTGCTGGTGCTGCTCGCGTCGACGCTGGGGATCGCGCTGCTCGACCACAGCGAGGCCCCGGCCGGCGCGAAGTTGTTCACGGCGTTCTGGGACGCGATCAATCTGATCACGACACTCGGCGACTTTTCCGACTTCAACGCGGACCAGAAGGTGTTCATGCTGGCCGCCATCATCGTCACGATGGTGGTGGCCGGCTACGCGTTGCGCCAGCTTGCGGGGATGCTGTCGGGCGACGATGTGATGGTCTTTTGGGAGAACAGGGTCATGGAACGCAAGCTGGAAACGCTGAGCAACCATGTCGTCGTGTGCCCGTTCAGCCCGGTCGGGCAGATGGTCGCCGCCCGCCTGCGGGAGGCGGGATCTGCCGTGCTCGTGCTCGACTCCGACGCGAAGCAGGCTGACAAGGCCTCCCGGCTCGGCTACATGGTGATGCTCGGCGATCACAATTCGTTCGACGATGTGCTCGAACGCGCGCGGCTCGATACCGCCAGCGCGCTTTTCGTGACCGGCTCCGATCCCAACAGCAACCTGGAAATCACGCTGGTCGCGCACACGCTCAATCCGCATCTGCGGATCGTCGTGTCGGGCGAGAACGAACTGCGCAGGATGCTGCTGCAAAAAGCAGGAGCGTCGACCGTGATCGATCAGAACGACATCGTTGCGCGCGCGATGGTCGTGCGGGTCGACGCCGGTGAGGCGCAACGCGCATGAAACGGGCTCCCGTCAGCGGCTTTCGAAGTCCGCTGCTCGAATGGACGCACGGCTACCGGCGAATGTGGATCAAGCCGGACCTGCTCGCCGGTGTCTCCGCCGCAGCGGTCGTGCTGCCGAAGGCGATGGCCTACGCGAGTGTCGCGGGATTGCCCGTGCAGGTCGGGCTTTATACGGCCTTCGTGCCGATGGTGATCTACGCGTTGCTCGGCACTTCGCGCCCGCTCAGCGTGAGCACCACCGCAACCATCGCGATCCTGAGCGCAGCCGCGCTCGGCCGCGTGGCCCCGGCCGGCGGCGCGGCGGCGCTGCTGAGCGCGTGCGCGACGTTGACGCTGATGGTCGGCGCGATGCTCGCGGTTGCCGGAGTGCTGCGCCTCGGCTTCGTCGCCAACTTCATTTCCGACCCGGTGTTGACCGGCTTCAAGGCCGGTCTCGCGGTGGTGATCGTGCTCGATCAGTTGCCGAAGCTGCTCGGCATTCATTTCGTCAAAGGCTCGTTCGTTCACAACGTACTGGCGATCGTCTCCGGTATACCGCATGCGTCGGCGACGACGCTCGCGCTCGGAATAGCGACCGCGGCCGTGCTGGTGGCGATCGAGCATTTCTTTCCGCGGGCACCCGCGCCGCTGTTCGCTGTCGCGTTCGGCATCGGCGGCGTGAGCGTGCTGAGCCTGCAACTTCATGGCGTCGAGATCGTCGGGTACGTGCCGACCGGCCTGCCGTCGGTGAGCCTGCCTGACTTTGCGCTGGTCGCGTCGCTCGCGCCGGCGGCCGCCGGCATCGCACTGATGAGCTTCACCGAAACGATCGCGTCGGGGCGGGCGTTCGTCGAGCGCGGCGAACCGGTGCCGAATGCCAGCCGCGAATTGCTGGCGATCGGACTGGCCAATGTGGGTGGCGCCCTGCTCGGCTCGATGCCGGCCGGCGGCGGCACCACGCAGACGGCTGTCAACCGGATGGTCGGCGCGCGCAGCCAGCTTGCCGGGCTGGCCACGGCTACGGTCACGCTGGGCACGATGCTGCTGCTCGCACCTTTGATCGGCCTGATGCCGCAAGCGACGATGGCGGCGATCGTGATCGTCTATTCGATCGGCCTGATCGAGCCGGCGGAGTTCCGCGCGATCGTCGCGGTGCGGCGCACCGAGTTCATCTGGGCCGTGGTCGCGCTGGTCGGCGTCGTGCTGCTGGGCACGCTGCCGGGCATCCTCGCCGCGATCGTCGTTTCGCTGGTCGCCCTCGCGCACCATACGTCCGACCCGCCGGTACGCGTGTTGCGCCGCAAGCCCGGCACCAACGTGTTCCGGCCCGTGTCCGCCGAGCATCCCGACGACGAGGTCTTTCCCGCACTGCTGATGTTGCGGCCTGAAGGGCCGATCTTCTTCGCCAACGCCGAACGGGTAAAGCAGAAAATTCGCGCGCTGATCGAGCAATATCAGCCGAGCATCGTCGCGCTGCATTTGCGCGCGGTGTCCGATCTCGAGTACACCGCGCTGAAAATGTTGACGGATGCGGAGAAGGAGTTGCGCCAGCGAGGTATCGAGTTGTGGCTCGTGGGTCTGAATCCCGAAGTACTCGCGATGGTCCAGCGTTCGCCGCTCGGCACAACGCTCGGCCGCGAGCGGATGTTCTTCAATCTCGATCGCGTGGTCGCCGCATGGCACGCGCGCCGCTCATCCACGCGCTGAGGGCCGCGCGAACTGCGGCACACTAGCCGCGCCGGTTTGCAGGCCCTCGCAGCTCACGACTGATCGACCGGCGATTGGTTCTGGGCTTGCGCCGTGGTCGCCCGCCGGACGTTGAACCATGCCGCGTAGAGCGCGGGCATGAAGAAAATCGTCAGCAACGTCGCGACGGTGAGGCCGCCCATGATCGCGATCGCCATCGGCGCCCAGAAAATGCTTCGGGTCAGCGGAATCATCGCGAGCACCGTCGCTGCGGCGGTGAGTGCGACCGGGCGCGCGCGGTGCACGGCCGCATCGACGACCGCGTTCCACGTATCGCGCCCTTGCGCGATTTCGGTTTGCACCTGGTCGACGAGAATCACAGAGTTGCGCATGATCATGCCGCTCAACGCCGTCACGCCGAGAATGGCGACGAAGCCGAGCGGCGCGTGGAAAATCAGCAGAGCGGCGACGACGCCGATCAGCCCCAACGGCGCGGTGAGGAACACCATCGTCATGCGTGAAAAGCTTTGCAGTTGCAGCATCAGGATCGTCAGGATGGTGACCAGCATCACCGGAAAAACCGCCACCAGCGCGCGATTGGCTTTGTCGCTTTCTTCCACCGCGCCGCCGACGTCGATGCGGTAGCCGAACGGCAGTTTCGCCTCGATGTCCCGCAGCCCCGGCCGGATCTCCTGGGTCACCGATACGCCCTGCTCGCCATCCTTGACGTCCGCGCGCACGGTAATCGCCAGATCGCGGTTGCGGCGCCACAGCACCGGCTCTTCCACTTCATAGCGCACACGCGCGACCTGCGATAGTGGGACCACGGTGCCCGCACGGGTATAAAGGTTCACGTCTTTCAGCGCACCGAGATCGAGCCGTTCGGACGGCACCGCGCGGGCGACTATTTCGATCAGTTCCTCCTGCTCGCGCAAATGGGACAGCGTGGCGCCGTTGGTGAAGGTCTGCGTCACGAAGGCGACGTCGGCCGGCGCGAGCCCGAGCGCGCGCGCCTTGTCCTGGTCGAGGTCGACCTTCAGCGTACGGACCGGGTCGTTCCAGTCCAACTGGACGTCGCGCACCTTGGGGCTCGACGCGACCACCCGTTCGACCTCGCGGGCAATCTCGCGCACCTTCTGCTTGTCCGAGCCGACCACGCGGAACTGCACCGGAAAGCCGACCGGCGGCCCGAGTTCGAGCCGGGTGACGCGCACCCACACTTGCGGGAACGCTTCGTTGGCGTTTTGCATCAGGCGCGAGCGCACGCGCTCGCGTGCGTTCGTGTCCTTCGTCATCACGACGAACACCGCGTAGCCCGGATTCGGCAGTTCGGGATTGAGGGCAAGGTAGAAGCGCGGCTGACCCGCTCCGGTGTAGGCCGTGAAGAATCGCACATCCGCGTCCTGTTTGAGCAGCGCCTCCATCCGCTTCACCTGCTCGGTGGTCGCGGCGAACGATGCGCCCTCCTTCATCCGCAACTCGACGACCAGTTCAGGGCGCGCGCTGCTCGGGAAGAACTGCTGCGGCACGAGTCGGCTCCCGGCGATCGCGGCGGCGAGTGCGGCGACCGTCGCGGCGATCACCCACCAGCGCCGCACGAGAGCCAGGTCGATCCACTTTCGCAGCTTGCGGTAAAAAGGCGTGTCGTACGGGTCGCCGCCGTGGTGCTGCTTGCCGATGTCCTTCGGCAGCAGCTTGACGGCCAGGTACGGCGTGATCAGCCCCGAGACGATCCACGAGAACAGCACCGCGGTGCCGACGATCCAGAAGATGCCGCCCGCGTACTCGCCGGTGGTCGACTGCGAGAAACCGATCGGCATGAACGCGGCGGCGGTGATCAGCGCGCCGGCGAGCCGCGGCATCGCGGTCGACGTGTACGAGTAGGCAGCCGCCTGCACACGGTCCCACCCTTCTTCCATCTTCACGATCATCATCTCGACCGCGATGATGCCGTCATCGACGAGCAACCCGAGCGCGATGATCAACGATCCGAGCGACACGCGCTCGAGATTCCAGCCCATGGTTCGCATCACCAGCGCGACGACGCCGAGCACGATCGGCACCGAGATCCCGACCACGATGCCGGTGCGCCAGCAGAGACTGATCAGGCAGACCGCGAGCACGATGCTCAGCGCTTCGAGCAGCGAGCGCTCGAACTCCCAGATCGATTCGCTGACGACGGTCGGCTGATCGGCCACGCGCTCCAGTTCGATGCCGTAGGGCAGTTCGATCTGCACCTTGGCGACCGCCTGATCGATCGCCTTGCCGAGCTCGACGATGTTGCCGTCGTCGGTCATCGTGATGCCGAGCATCAGCACCTGCTGGCCGTTGTGGCGCACCGTATAGAGCGGCGGGTCCTCGTAGCCGCGTGTGATCGTGGTGAAGTCGCCGAGCTTGAGCAAGCGCCCGCCGGCCGCGACCGGCACGTTGCGGATATCGTCGAGGCTGTTGAACTGGCCGCTCACCCGCACGAGCACACGATCGCCGTGGGTGTCGATCTGTCCGCTGGGCAGCACGCTGTTCTGGCTCTTCACGCTTTCGGCGATCTGCAAAGGCGTGATCCCGAGCGCGGCCAGACGCTCGTTCGAAAATTCGACGTAGACCTTCTTGTCCTGCTTGCCGTAGATGTCGATCTTTTTCACCATCGGCACCTTGAGCAGTTGCCGCTTGATGTTTTCCGACACGTCGGACAGCTCCCACTGGCTCACGCCGTCTCCCTTGACCGCATAGAGCAGCCCGGTCACGTCGCCGTATTCGTCGTTGAACAACGGCCCGACCACACCGTCCGGCAGCTCGAGCTTGATGTCGGCGAACTTCTTGCGCGCCTGGTACCACGCCTCGCGCTGGTCCGCGTGAGACGTGCCGCCCTTCACCGTGATCGTCATCCCGCCGTAGCCTTGCCGCGCATACGTGACGACCTTCTCGAAGTGATCGAGCTGCTCGAACTTCTTCTCCATGCGGTTGAGCACCTCGTCCTGCATCTGTTGCGCGGTCGCGCCGGGCCAGATCACGAGCGCGGTCATCGACGGCACCGAGAAGTTCGGGTCCTCGAGCTGGCCGAGCTTTACGAAGCTGAGCGAACCGCCGATGCCGATCACCAGAATCAGGAACAGCACGATTGCGCGGTGGTTCAACGCCCATTGGGTCAGATTGAACGGCTTCATTCGACGGCTCGCCCGGTTTGCTCGCCGGCCGCTGCGCCGGTCAGCGCGACCTTCATGCCGGGCGCCATCTTCTGCACGCCCGCGGTGACGACTAATACCCCAGCCTGCGGTCCCGATACGAGCACTTCGTCGTTGCGATAACCGTGTACCGAGACGCGGACCAGATCGACGGTGCCCACCGCCCCGGAGCCCTCGCGGCGCACCGCCCAGACGGCAGGCTGGCCGTTGGACTGCGTGAGCGCCGACGCGGGGATCACGGCTGCCGGCGCTTCTTCGGCCGACCGTTCGACCAGCAGCGTGGCGGTCGCGCCGAGCGGCAGCGGCCGGGGTGTGGAGGGTTTCAGGCGGGCGCGATAGGTTCGGGTCTGGGCGGCGGCCTGCGGCGACAGTTCGCGCAACACCACTTCGAACCTTTGGTCGGGCGCGCTCGCGAGCCACGCCTCGTAGCGTGCGTTCCTGAACGTGGCGAGACTGTCTTCGGGCAGGTCGGCCACGATCTCGGGCTCGCCTTCGTTGGCGATCGATACCACCGGCTGACCCTCCGCGACGACCTCTCCGACCTCGAGGCGCACGCTCGTGACGACGCCGCTTTGGGATGCGCGCAGCACGGTGTATTTCAACCGGTTGCGCGCGAGCTCGAGCTGGTTGCGCTCTGCTTCAGCCGTCGCTGAGGCCGTCTGGGCACCGGTCTGCGCCTTGTCGTCGTCGGACACGCTGACGGACCCGTCGGCTTTGAGCGCATTGAGCCGCTGCCGGTCGGATTGCGCGAGCCTCGCCTGTGATATCGCCGCGGTCAGTTGTTGCCGCGCCGCCTGCTCGGCGAGCTGATAGTCGGTGTCGTCGAGCACCGCCAGCACATCGCCGCCGCGCACCTTCTGGCCGACGTCGACCCTGCGCTTGACGACCTTGCCGCTGACCCGGAAAGCCTCGTTGACCTCATGGCGCGACTGCACGGTGCCGACGTAACGGTCCGTCACCGCGCTTTGGTCGTAATGGATCTCGGCCGTGCGGACCGCTCGAAGCGCCTCAGGGGCGGGTTTTGATCCGCAGCCGAGCAGCAGCGCGGCGCTCGGCGCGAGCGCGAGCATTGCGCGCAAACAGGTGTTCACGATGGTCCCCCAGCCGGATTCAGGTTCGATGAGGTGCCCGAAGCCGACGCGCCGTCAGGCGCGGCGGCGGTCTCGAACACCTGCCAGCCGCCGCCGAGCGCCTTGTAGAGCTGGACGCTGTCGAGCAGCAATTGCGTACTGCTGTCATTGGCGAGCGCGCGCACGGCGAGGCGGGTGCGCTGCGCATCGAGCAGCGGCAGCAGATCGATCTGGCCACGGTCGTAAAGCGATTGCGCGCGGCCGAGCGCCGCTTCGGCCGTACCGGATGCGTCATGCAGCAGTTGCGTCCGCTGGCGTTCGTCGCCGAGCGCGACGAGCGCGTTCTCGACGTCTTCGAGCGCTCGCACGATCGCGTCCTCGTAGTGAAGCACCGCTTCGCGCTGACCGCTCGCGGCGATCTCGTTGATCGCACGGGTGCGGCCCGCATTGAAGATCGGCATGGCGATCAGGCCGGCCACATTGCTGAAGGTCGCCGGACCCAGCGCAACGCCGTTCAGGTCGATCGATTCGCGGCCGAACACCGCGCCGAGGATCAGCCGCGGAAACCATTCCGCCATCGCCTGTTGTCTGCGCGCGTTGGCCGCGTCGAGCTGCGCGGCGGCGGCGAGCAGATCCGGCCTGCGCTGCAACAGCTCGGCCGGTTGCCCCGGATGTGCGGGCGGAACGACGGCCTCGACGCCCGATGGCACGATACTGCCGGCATCGAAAGCCTGGTCTCCGATCAGCACCGCGATGCGATGACGCGAGACCTCTGCCAGCGTCTCGAGCGGCGGGATCGCCGCGTGCGTCCTTGACGCCTCGGTTTGCGCACGCTCGACGTCGAACGGCGTCGCGAGACCGACGCGTTCGCGCGCGCGCACGAGACGCAGCGTCTCGTCCTGCGCAGCGGCAATCGCGCGCACGGTGTCGAGCTGGCGCAACGCGCCGACCAGCGTGAAGTAGTTGGTCGCGACGTCGGTCAGCACCAGAAGACGCACGCCGCGCGCGCTGTGTTCGACTGCGAGCGCATCGGCTGCGGACGCCTTCGCCCCCGCGCGCAGCCGGCCGAACAGGTCGACTTCCCATGACGCGCCGATACCGACCTGTCCCGCGCGTGTATTCGCCGCTTCGGGGACGAAGTTCTTCAGCGCGGTATCGTAGGTCGTCGTGTGATTGAAGCCGTTGGCGCCGATGACCACGGTCGGCAGCAGCCACGAGCGGCTGATCGTTTCTCCGGCGCGCGCGGCTCGCACGCGTTCCGCCGCGATCTGGACATCGCGGTTCTGGTGCGCCGCGCGACGTTCGAGGTCCGACAGCACCGGGTCGCCGTAACTGTCCCACCAGGCGGCCTCGGGCTCTTCCACCGATGCCGAAGCGGCCGCGAACCGGCCCGGCACGTCGACCGAGGGCTGCATCACCGGCGTCGCGCAAGCGGCCAGCGCGAGCGCGAGCGACGTGCTCAGCGTGGCCGCCGCGCGGCGGCCCGCAAGCCGATCACGGCGAGGCAGCCGCCGCGTCGTGCGGCAAGGTGTGGGTGACGGAAACATCGCACGAGGATCCGGCAAGGTTGAGCGGATAAGCCGCGGCGCGCGAGTCCCGCAGCCATCCGCTTTACGTCGTGCGGACGCGCCCGCTGCGTAGCCTCGCGAGGTGGCCATGCCGGCCTTCGGGGCAAGCGCTCGAAGCGTGGTTCATCCGCCAGATGCAATCAAAGTTAGCGGGCCTGCCGCGAGAGACCTTGACGCAGATCAGCGGACGCGCACGGCGCGTGCGCGCTCACGGCCGCGCATGTTCGAGCACCGCCACCGGCCGCGCGGCCGGCGGCGCGCCGAGCACCGCGCGAATGCGCTGCAACGCGTCCCATTGCTGCGCGCTCGGCGCCAGACTTTGCACGCGCGCGTCGGCTAGCAGCCGGTCGAGCAACGTCAGCAGGCGGGTGCGGTCCGCAGGTGTACTGAGCAATGTCGGCAGCGTCGCGATCGCCTGCTGCGGCTCGTAAGTCGCGATCAGTTCCTGTTCGCCGCGAATGCGCCGCCACTGGTCGAGCGGCAGTTTCGGCAGATACTCGGCGTACGCTTCCATCAATTCTTTCTGCGTCGCGAGCCGTGCCAGCGGCAACGGCTCGCCGCTGCGCGCGAGCAGGAAGGCCGCGCGCGCGAGCGCTTCGTCGTAGCCGCCCTCCTCGATCGACGCGAGCGCCTCCTTCACGAACGGCAATTCGCGGGGATCGGTCGCGGTGGCGGCGGCCGCTTCACGATCGCGATACCGCTCGGCGAATTGCAGCAGGAACGGGTTCGTGTAGACGCTGAAGAAGAGCGACTCGGCCCCGGCGTCGCGCATCGCCCGATAGTAGTCGAGCGACGCGCTGATGAGTTCCGAGCCGCAATGTTCGAGCCGGCGCCACGGCTCGATGTCCGCCGCATGCTGCCGATTCGCCCTGACCGCGTCGGCTGCCGGGCGCAGCCACCCCAACCACGGATTCAGGTCCGAAAACGCCCAGCGCTGCGAGCGCAACGGATGCATCTCCCGCAGCCAGCGCGCCGTCGCTTCGTTCGACATCCATTGCACCCATGGCTGCACGAACAGCTCATACGCGCGCTGATTGAATTCGGACAGCTCGGCGACCGCCTCGAACGGTTTCTCGTCTTCTCGCTTGAACCGGTTGAAATGTCGCGCGATGTCTTCGAGACGATGTTCGACGAACGTGACGTCGTAGCCGGCGTTGCCGTGCGCGTCCTTGATCTCGTCGATCAACATCGCGTAGAGACCCGGCGCAAGCGTCTCGATCGTTTCGAGCACGTTGACGATTTGCGCGTGCTGCTTCTTCGCGACCTTGCCCGACACGAACACGCCCAGGTGTCCGGACTCCTGGTCCATCAGTCCGACGATCACCTGACCGCGCGCCTTGATCTCCTCGGTGCTGCCGTACAGGTCGGCCACCCAGTTGAACGCCTGCTGCGGCGGCGTGATGTTGTCGCCCATCGAGGCGAACAGCACGATCGGCGAGCGGATGTCGCGCAGGTCGAACGCCTTGCCGGCCACACCGCGCACCGCGCCCGACCACAGCTTGTTACCGATGAACAGATTGCGCGTGATCCACTCGATCTCCTCGCGGTTCATCAGATAGTAGCCGCCCCACCAGCGCTCGAACTCGAGAAAGCGCGGCGGCTCGGTATCGATGTTGTCGTACACGCGATAGTACGTGTCCCACAACGTATTGGCCGGGTTCAGGTACTCGAAGTTCTGCACCAGAAAGGCGCCGTCGAACCTGCCGTTGCCGAGGTCGGATGAAAACGAGGCGAGCCACGTGCCGCCGAGCAGCCCGCCCGCGTAGCGCATCGGATTGTCCCCCGCGCCTTCGCTCCACGAGCCGCTCCAGTACGACATCGGCGCGCCGTTGATCACGATCGGGCCGGTGTCTTCCGCCGACGAACTCGCGAGCATCATCGCGGCCCAGCCGCCCTGGCAATTGCCGATGATCGCCGGCTTCGCGCTGTCCGGATGGAGCGAGCGGACCTTCTTGACGAACTGCTGTTCGGCCGCGCATACGTCGAGCAGCGTCTGGCCCGGTTCCGGGTTCTGGAAGAACACGACGAAATACACCGGATGGCCCGCGCGCAGCGCAACGCCGACCTGCGAATCGTCGCGGAAGCCACCGATGCCGGGACCGTGGCCCGCGCGCGGGTCGATGATCAGGTAAGGCCGCTTCATTGCGTCGACGCTCACGCCTTCGGGCGGCCGGATGCGCAGCAGCGCATAGTTCACCGGGCGCGCGAAATGCCTGCCATCGAGCACCACCTCGTACTCGAAGTGGAGCACCGGTTTGAGCCCCTGCGACGCGTTTTCGACGTATTGCGTGCCGCGCTCGCGCATCGTGTCCCAGAACAGCAGCGAGCGCTGCGCGACGTCGACCGCGTAGTGCCATGCGCTCAACGGGTCGAGCCGCGCCACCGGCTGCGAGGTCGCTCCCGGCTCGATGCCGGTGGCGTCGTTTACGGCTTTGCCGACGCGTTTTTCGTACTGCTTGTGCGCATTGCGAATGCGCCTTCCCCATACGTACGCGATGTTTCCGGCGATTTCCTGACTGCGTGCGAATTGCGTGGCTGCGTCCATGACTGCGTCCTCCACTGCGAGATGGGCCAGGGGCCGCGCGTGCGGCCGCCGCGGCTGTATCGCGGGAGGACTCGCGCGCGCCGATCGACAGGCAACGGGTGAAGATTACCCGTGCGGCGGGGAGCCGTTCTGATATGGATCAAGGTCGTCGCCGGTTCACGCACGGCGCGCCGGTGGCGCCGCATTCAGCGTCGGCAACCACGTCCAGTCGAGATTTTTCTACAAAGCCGCCACCGTCAAACCCGTGGTCCGCGGATCGTCTTCGGCGGATAGCTCGCCAGCACGACAGAAGTTGTCACGGGCCCGAATCGGGCGAGCGCGTCTATTGCGGTTTCGAGCTGGGCCATCTCTCCAACCACCATCCGAACCAGGAAGCAGTCGTCACCGGTGATCCGGTACGCCTCGACGATCTCGGGCATCGCTTCGAAGGCACTCAGGCAACGCTTGATCTCGGCGTGCGTGGTACGGATTCGCACGATCGCGGCGATGCCTCGCCCGACGAGGCCGGGATTGATTCGAGCCGCGTAGCCCTCGATGACGCCAAGCTCCTCGAGCCGCCTGATGCGGGCCGTGACAGCCGGCTGTGAAAGCCCGATCTGCTTTCCGAGTTCCGTGTTAGTGACGCGCGCATTGGACTGAAGCGCCTCCACGATCCGCCAGTCGAGCCTGTCCAACGTTATCGGCTTAGCTTTCATTTGTGAGCACCCTCAATTTCCGTCAATTCGTTTGCGCATGACCATCAATCCATTGGATTTGCGATGTTGCCCGAATTCACGAGCTTTTACACTGATTGCACTGATTGCTCGTTTAATCATGGAGATCTTGTAAATGGACTGTCCCGTTCTGATTGTTCCTGGCATCGGCAATTCCGGCCCGTTGCACTGGCAAAGCGCATGGCAAGCCGCGCACCCGGATTGGCAACGTCTCGCAGTCGAAGATTGGAATTACGTCGTGTGCGATGACTGGGTGTCGGCAATAGAACGGCAGCTCGCAGCAATGGGGCCGGACACTGTCATAGCGGCGCACAGCCTCGGATGTCTGGCCGTGGTCCATTGGGCTGCCAGGTACGGGCGGAAGATTCGCGGCGCGCTGCTGGTGGCCGTGCCGGATCCGGCGTCGCCGGCATTTCCCCGGGTAGCCGCGAGCGGATTCGCGCCGCTGCCGTCGGAACGATTGCCGTTTCCTACGACCGTCGTATCCAGCACCAACGATCCGTATGGCAGCATGGACCACTCGCGCGCCTGCGCGCTTGCATGGGGCAGCCAACTCGTCGAAGTCGGCGCACAAGGACATCTCAACGCGGACAGCAACCTGGGCAATTGGCCAGAAGGGTTGCGACTGCTGGAAAAGATGGGCAACGGTTGATCTGCGCCTCAGCCGGTGGCGTTCCTGTTCAAGCATGCGCCATCGGATCGCACTTCGAGCGGTATGCGCCGGATGCGCGCGCCGAACACGCGGGTCGGCCCGTACACCGTGTCCGCTCCGGCACGAGCGTCTCGTCGACTCATCGAACCCAGCCGCCTTTACTGCGGCGAATCGATCGGCGGCGCTTGCTGCTGCGGCTCGGCCGGATTTTGCGGCGGCCCGCTCAGCACCGCCGGCAACGAAGGATTTTCCGGCTGTGTATAACGTTGCTGGATTGCGGCGCGAATGCGCTCAAGGCTTTCGGCGGCATCGAGCGAGCCGTCGCTCTCGATGGAGCGCGCTTCGGCCGCAAGCTCGGCGTCGCCGATTTCATCTTCGAACCAGCGCGAATAGTCGCCGCGCCGCCGATGGAATTCCCACGTCTGGGCGTCGACGCCTTCGGCCATTTCGATGAACAACACGAGGTTATGTGCGCGAAGATTCAATGCGCCGTGCTCGCCGCGAAAATAGAAACTGCGCTCGGGAATCAACAATCCTTCGGCGTACTTGCGCCGATGACGACGCTTTTCCTTGCGGCTCGGTTCAAGGCGGACGACCTCGGGTGGCTCCGCTGTGCCGACGCGCCACCACAACGCTTCGCCTCTCGCGAGGCGCGCCGCGCCGCCGCGCGGGGAGCCGTCCGCGGTTCCGGCAGCGCCGGCCGCCGGCGCCGCCCGCCCGCTCGCCGCGGCGAAACGCTGTAGCGCCGAGTCGGCGCCCTCGCCCATCGCTAACACCGTGTCGACCTGTCGCAACAGCGCGGGCGCCAGTTGTTCCGGCGATACGGTCACTGCCAGCGCCGTTTCGAGCGCCTCGGGAATCGCCTGGTTCGCGCCCGCCCATACCGCCGGAAACAGATGATGCGCTTCCTCGAACACGAGCCAGTGCGGCCGTCCGGTGCGCGTGCGCAAACGCTGCACCTGCAATAGCAGATTCGCGCAGAACGCCGGCCGATCCGGTGGGGGCACCCGCAACAGATTGACCGCGACGGCAGGGCGCCCGGGCCGACACAATAGTTGAACCGCTTCGTCGATCGATGGGGCGGTGCGCGCATCGCCGATTGCGATCGTCGCATCGTCGGTACAGTAGTCGCCCTCCGGATCGACGATGCACAATTGGCAGCCGGCCGCGGCGATCCGCTCCAGCAGGCCGGCGGTCGCGGTCGACTTGCCGCACCCTGACGCTCCGACCAGCAATGCGACCGTGCCGTGCACCGGCAGCCACGGCGTCTCCGCAACGGCCGGTTCGCCGCTTGCCTGCTCGCCGGTTCGCTCACTGCCGGTTGCCGCAGCGACCGCTTGCTGCGAGTCGGGCGCCGCGTCGCAGCGCATGCCGAGCGTGATGCGATCGCGTGGCGATGCGCCGGCGATACTGCGCAGATCGTCGGCGAGCAGCGCGTCGATCAGTTCCCGCACGCCCTCGCCCGCCGGCGCGTGCGTCACGTAAGCAGCGTGCTTTTTCAGTGCGGGCAACGCGTTCGCCACAGCGGCCGCGAGACCGCACGCGTCGAGCAGGGCGTGGTCGTTTTCGGCGTCGCCGATACCGACCACGTTCAGCGCCGACAGTTCGAGATCGGCGAGCGCGGCGCTGAGCCCACTTGCCTTCGAGACACCGGGCGCGACGATCATCACCGCATCGCCGTTGAAGATGATCCGCAACTCCAGCCCGAGATCGCGAATCACGTCCAGCGCGATATGTTCGTGCGGCTTCACCGTCGCGACGAGGGTCTCGCCAATCCCGAACGCCTGCGGCGCGCGGCGGCGCAATTCGGCCACGAAATTCGCGGGGGGCGCGGGGGCGAGCAGACGGCGCGCGCCATCGCCCGGGCAGTACAGCACGCCGCCGTTTTCCGCCACCACCCGCGAGAACAGATCGAGCCGCGGGCAGATCGTCAACAGATCGTCCAGTTCGCGGCCACTGACCAGAATCGCGTGACGGCCCGACGCGCGCAGGCGTTCGAGCGCAGCCCATGTTGAATCGGCGACGCGGCCATCGCTGGCGAGGGTGTTGTCGTAGTCGGTCGCGAGAGCGAAAAAGCGCATGGGGCAGGTCCTTCGCTGTGCGGATTGAGGGGGTGCGGCTCTCGCCGTACTCACCGTTACGGCTTCGCATGCGTCGCCTGGGGGCTTCGCGCCTGCGTGCCTTGCGATCCTCAGCAAGCGGTGTACCGCGCTGGTGCGGGAACAGCGGTACGTGGCTTGCTTGCAGATGCTGGCGCCGCTACCGCACGGTCCATCGCGCATTCCGCCTTGCGAGTGCGCCCCACCAGGTGCCACGATGTCGATGACCATTACCGCCGTCACACTCGCCCGCGCGCAATTCGGCTTCACGATTGCGTTTCACATCATTTTTCCCGCGATGTCGATCGGTCTCGCCAGCTATCTCGCCGTGCTCGAAGGCGCCTGGCTCGTCACGCGCAAGCCGGCGTATCTGGCCGTCTACCGATACTGGTTGACGATCTTCGCGGTCGTGTTCGGCATCGGCGTGGTGTCGGGCCTCGTGATGTCCTATGAATTCGGCACTAACTGGGCAGGCTTTGCGTTTCGCGCGGGCCCGATCGTCGGGCCGCTGATGGGCTGCGGTCTCGCGGTCATGGCCGGTTACACACTGCTCGGCTCGTGCTGGCTGATCTGGCGCACCGAAGGCGGGTTGCAGCAGCGCTGCCGGCGTCATGCGCGCACGATGGCCGTGACCGTGCTCGCCCTCATCGTGATCGTCACATTGTGGACGCCGATGCTGCAGAATTCATTGTCAGCACGCTGGTTCCGCTGGCCCGATCTGCTGTTCACCGCATGGGTGCCGGTGCTGGTCGTGCTGCTCGCGATCGGCTTGTTCCGTAGCCTGTCCGCGCGCCGTCACCTGTTGCCGCTGGTGTTTTCATACGGCATTTTCGTGCTGTGCTATGCGGGCTTGTTGATCAGTCTCTATCCTTATCTGGTGCCGCCGTCGATCAGTTTTCGCGACGCGGCCGCACCGCACGACAGCTTGCTGTTCCTGCTGGTCGGCGCCGCGATTACGATACCGATGATTCTCGCCTATACCCTCTACGGCTATTCAGTGTTCAAGGGAAAGATGCGCGCGGGCGAGGGGTACCACTGAAATGTGGCGCCGCCTCGCCTGGTTTGCGGCACTGTGGCTTGCCGGCGTGGTCGTGGTTGCGACCGTGGCAGGCGTTCTGAAGCTGCTCCTGCGCGCGGCCTGAAGCCGGTGCGCTATTCGTTGCCGACGCCCTTTGACACTTCGGCGGGCTCTGATACTGCTGATCCGGCAGATCCTGAAGACGTCGCATCGTGTCCTCGTCGGCGCCGTTCGATCGCGCGCTTTCGAGCAGACTGTTTTTGTCCGCCGGATAGGAGACGCCCTTGAGCGCCTTTTGAACGTCGATGTATGGGTTCAGCGGACGCTGGCCCGCGGTCGAATCGGATTCTGGCATTTCGTTCCCCTCATGGATGGCATAGGTTGGATAAGCCGCCTGCAAAGCTCGTGCAGGTGCGCGCAAGCCGCAATGGGACAACCAGCGCTGCGGCGGCCCATGTCATGCGCATTCCGCGTGCCTGTCGTGCTCGATGGCAGGAGGGCAGACCGAGCCGTCAGCGCTCATACCAGTCGCGCGTCCTTGCGCGGCGCCCCTCATGCATCGCACTGCCGGCGTCGGCTCGACGGCCACAACGACGTTACTTGTTCGGCGATGACGCCGAGCTAGCAGCCGCCGAATCAGCGTTGGACGCCTCGCCGGCCTTACCGGCGGGATGGCAGCCGGTGCAGACTACGAGGACAGCCATCGCGACAACTGACGCAAAGAGCCGGTACGTGAATGGCTGCTTTTCCATACAATCTCTTCCTCTGGCGTGGCAAAAAGGATCGACAAGCGACTCGGCCGAGTGCTCCCGATCTGCAAGGCGAACGTTGGCCGATCCTGCTTTTCGCGGCAATGGCATGAACTGCCAGCATTCGCAGTGCCGCGAACACGCGGATCAGCGGTCACACATTCATGTCCCCGTTGGCGAGTGCGGTCGGGCTCTCTGACGGCGCAATGCGTCGGCACACCCGAGGCCCGCGTCACGCTCAACGTTTGACTTTCGCTTGCGTCTGCTCGGCCAGCTTCAGGTGCTCCTGCAGCGTAGGCAGCGCACCGGCGGCAAGCGAGCGAACGTCCGCGTCGGAACCCTTTTGCGCCTCCTCGCTGAACTGCTTGATATCGGCCTCATGGTCCGACACGTTGTGCTTCATGAAGGCAAGGTCGAACGCGTGGCCGGTCAGCGGCTTGAGCACAGTCTGCGTTGCCTGTTGAGTCATCGATATTCCATCTGGCAACGTGTAGCCTTTGCGCTGAGCCAGAGTCTCGATACGTGCATCCAGCGATTCATGGTCAGCGATCATGCGCTTCGCGAACGCTTGCACGGACGGATCAGACGATGTGCGCAACGCGAGCTGACACGACTGAATTTCGGCCCGGCCATCCTGGATCGCGTCACCTAGAAACTTACCCGGCTCGTCTGCATGAGCGGCGCACGCGATGGAAACACTTCCCATCAATGCAATGCCGGCTATTGCCTTCCCCAAACGGATACGGCTCATTGTCTGAATGCCTGGGAGCCAAACGCTCCGGAATTGAGCTTGCATGGTCTGCTCCTCGAGTGATATGGAGCTTGGACAGCATGACGTGTACCCGCTGGGGTCGACGGCTCGGCTCATCATGGAGCAGCCGGTGACCGCCTGCGCCCCTGGACACTCATCGTCCGCTGGCCTGGCTCCGCGAGTGCAGCCGCTACCCGGCGCGCGCGCTCGGCCGCGATGTCGAGCGCGTCGCTCCACGATACGTGCCCGCACGTCCCGCGCCGCTCGAAGACGGTGCGTTGCTCGCCGCAACGTTCGGTCACGAGCACGATCCACTGGAAAGCGCCTTCCGAATCCCTGATGACGGTCCAGCTCACGAGGAAGTCGGCTGTCTCGATAGCCTGCAAGCGCATGTTGGGCTCCTCGCCGGTCCGCTTCCGCGGCCGGCTTTGCCCTTCTGGCGCATGGCATGTGCCTGAGCTGTCGCTGCAGTAACCTACCGGACCGACGTTGCACGGCTGGTTGCTGCTCGAATCGTCATCATCCGTATGGCACGCGGATTGCGCGCGACCGAGGCACGGCTAACGCTGGCCAGGTTTTCTCGGGGCTCCGGAGATGATCTGTAACCCCACGTTGCGCACCCTTCGTGCATACCGTGCCGAAATTGGGGTGGCCGTCGATGGGTGAGTCCCTTCATTACAAACCGTCACCGCGACACTTCCACATCATGCACGCTCAGTCCAGCTCCAGGCGCATTCTCAACGCACTCTCCGTCATCTTCTGCGGGCTCACGGCACTCTATCTGATCGTCGGTGGGGCATGGCTGCTCGCAGTCAGGGGGTCGCCCTACTACCTGCTCACCGGCATCGTACTGGCCGTGATTGCGTGGTTGATCTGGCGACGTCATCCTGCCGCTTTTCTGTTGTATGGGCTGGTGCTCGTCGGCACGGCTGCATGGGGGCTCTGGGAATCGGGTCCCGACTTGTGGGCGCTCGTGGCACGCTCTGGCGTACTGATCATTTTTGGCTTGTGGCTGCTCATCGTCGTGAGCCCGTCGCTCGTGCCGCCGCGCGGCGCGGCCGCGGGCTTGCTGCTCGGCGCTCTCGTGGTCTGGGGCGGCGTGCTCGCCTACGCGGCCTTCAACGATCCGCAGACCGTCAATGGGACTTTTAGCGCACAGGCGGCTCCAGCGCCGACCGGCGGTACCGACGCGGCCGACTGGCCGGCGTATGGCCGCACGCCGCAGGGCACACGCTACTCGTCGCTCGCTCAGATCACACCGGACAACGTGAAGAACCTGAAGCTGGCCTGGACGTTTCATACCGGCGACATGAAAGGTCCGAACGACCCCGTCGAAATCACGAACGAAGTCACGCCGCTGAAGATCGGCGACATGCTTTACCTGTGCTCGCCGCATCAGATTCTCTTCGCGCTCGACGCACAGACGGGCCAGTTGAAGTGGAAGTTCGATCCGCAGCTGAAAGCCGACCCGTCGTTTCAGCACGTGACTTGCCGGGGCGTTGCCTACGCGGACCTTTCTGCAAAGCGAGGCGATACCACTGGCGCCGCGGCGCCGGGCCTCTGCACGCGCCGGATCTTCCTGCCCGTCGACGATGGCCATCTATACGCGCTCGACGCGCAAACGGGCCAGCGTTGCCGCGACTTCGCCGACAACGGCGACCTCGATCTCCAGACCAACCAGCCCGTGACGACCGCGGGCATGTACGAGCCCACCTCGCCGCCGGTCGTCACGAGCAAGGTCATCGTCGTGGCCGGCTCGGTGGAAGACAATTTCTCGACCCGCGAGCCGTCGGGCGTGATCCGCGGCTTCGACGTCAGCACGGGCGCGCTGCTGTGGGTCTTCGACACGGGCGCGCAAGACCCGAATGCCATGCCCGGTGCCGGCCAGCACTACACGTGGAATTCGCCGAATTCGTGGGCGCCGGCCGCCTACGACCCGAAGCTCGACATGGTCTATCTGCCGATGGGCGTGGAAACGCCCGACATCTGGGGCGGCAACCGCACGCCACTGATGGAACGCTATGCGAGCGGCATGCTTGCGCTGCATGCATCCACGGGCAAGCTGGCCTGGTTCTACCAGACCACGCACCATGACCTCTGGGACATGGACCAGCCCGCGCAGCCCACGCTCGCCGACATCACCGGCAAGGACGGCGTCGCGATCCCCGTCGTGTACGCACCCGCGAAGACCGGAAATCTGTATGTGCTCGACCGCCGCACCGGGATGCCGGTGGTTCCCGCACCCGAGCGTCCGGTACCCCAGGGCGCGGCGCCCGGCGATCACGTCTCGCCGACCCAGCCGTTCTCCGCGCTCACCTATCGCCCGACGAAGAATCTGACCGGTGCGGACATGTGGGGCGCGACGATGTATGACCAGCTCATTTGCCGCGTGATGTTCCACCAACTGCGTTACGACGGCATCTACACGCCGCCTTCGCTGCAAGGCACGCTCGTGTTCCCGGGCAATCTCGGCATGTTCGAGTGGGGCGGCATCGCGGTCGATACGGATCGCCAGATCGCCATCGCCAACCCGATCGCATTGCCGTTCGTCTCGCGCCTCATCCCGCGCGGCCCGGGTAATCCGATGGAGCCCGTGGCAGGCGCGAAGGGCAGCGGCACGGAAGCGGGCGTGCAGCCGCAATATGGTGTGCCCTATGGCGTGACGCTGAATCCGTTCATGTCGCCACTGGGTCTGCCATGCAAGCAGCCGGCATGGGGCTATATCTCGGCGATCGACCTCAAGACGAATCGGATCATCTGGAAGAAGCGCATTGGCACCACGCGAGACAGCTCGCCGGTTCCGCTGCCGTTCAAGATGGGCATGCCGATGCTCGGCGGCCCGATCGTGACCGCGGGCGGCGTCGCCTTCATCGGCGCGACAGCCGATAACTACCTGCGCGCGTACGACGTCAACAATGGCAAGGAGCTGTGGCATGCGCGTCTACCCGCAGGTGGCCAGGCCACGCCGATGACGTACTCGGTGAACGGTCGCCAGTTCGTGGTGATCGCGGCAGGCGGGCACGGCTCGTTCGGCACGAAGCTCGGCGATTCGGTGGTCGCCTATGCGCTGCCGAATCAGTGAGCTTCGCCTGGAAATGGCCCTGCCGGTACGGCCTCTTCCCCCGGGCCCGGTGCGACGAACGGCGCAAACGTTCGATCGGCATGGAGCGCGAGGCACATGGCACGGTCAGGCAGAAACCTCACGGAAACATGGACGAAACACTCGCGAAGGCGGAGCTCGCGCGCAGGGTCGTGCTGTCGGTGCCGCACTTTCTGTTCATACAATCGGTGCTCGCGAGCACCGACCTCGTGGGAATGCTGCCCGCGCGTCTCGCGCGTGACTCCGACGCGCTGCGGATGGTCGAGCCGCCAGTCGAGGTGCCGGGCTACGAAATGGCAATCCTCTGGCACGAGCGCGTACATCGCGATCCCGCGCATCAATCGTTGCGGGAGTTCATTGCGGCATCGGTCTGATACGCTGCCGCAATGGCGCCGTCGCCTGCCGCCAGCAGCGCGTATGGCGAAGCCGAAGCTCAGCCCTTCTCAGCACCGATCGCATTCAGTTGATCGAGCACCTCGTCGCTCAGTTTCAACTGCGCGGCCTGCAGGTTTTCGCGCAGATGTCCGACCGACGACGTGCCCGGAATCAGCAGAATGTTCGGTGCCCGATGCAATAGCCACGCGAGCGCGACCTGCATCGGCGTTGCACCGAGCCGGCCCGCAAGGTCGGACAGCTCCGACGATTGAATCGGCGTGAAGCCACCCAACGGGAAAAACGGCACGTAGGCAATGCCCTGCTCGGCGAGTGCGTCGATCAGCGCATCGTCGTCGCGATGCACGAGGTTGTAGTGGTTCTGCACGCACACGATCTGCGTGATGCGTTGCGCCTCGGCAATCTGTGCGGCCGTCGCGTTGCTCAGGCCGACATGACGCACGAGACCCCGCTGTTGCAGCTCGGCGAGCGCCGTGACCTGCTTTTCGATCGAGCCTTCGCTTGGCGCGTGCACGTTGCCCATCATGCGGATGTTGACCACGTCGAGCGCATCGAGCCCGAGATTGCGCAGATTGTCGTGCACCGCGCGCTCGAGGTCGGCGGGCTCCTGCGCCGGCAGCCACGCGCCGGCGCTGTCGCGCACTGCGCCCACCTTCGTGACGATCGTCAGATCGCGCGGATAAGGATGCAACGCTTCGCGGATCACCAGGTTGGTCACGTGCGGCCCGTAAAAATCGCTCGTGTCGATGTGATCGACGCCTGACGCGACTGCTTCGCGCAGCACCGCCAGCGCCGCTTCGCGGTCTTTCGGCGGCCCGAACACGCCGGGGCCGGCCAGTTGCATCGCGCCATAGCCCATGCGCCGCACCGGCCGGCCGGCGAGTGCGTAGGCGTCGACAGAGCTGAAGTTCGGCATGACGATCTCCTTGTGAAGTGTTGAGCGGCAGTATCACCGGATTGCGTTGTTGAATAAACCGGTCTAACGTGTACGGGTTGTTTAAAAATCTGCACAATTGATCGCCATGGAACTGAATGATCTCGCCGCCTTCGTTTCGGTCGCCCGCGCGGGCGGTTTTCGCGATGCGGCGCGTGTGAGCGGCGTGTCGGCGTCGAGTCTGAGCGTCGCGGTGCGGCGCCTCGAGGCGAAGCTCGGTCTGCGCCTGCTGAACCGCACCACGCGCAGCGTTGCGCCGACCGAAGCCGGGCTGCGTCTGATGGAGAAACTGACGCCGCTGTTCGGCGAAATGGAAGCGGCGCTCGACGTGCTGAACGGCTTTCGCGACACACCGACCGGCACGCTGCGGCTCAACGTGCCGTCGAGCGTCGCGCGCATCGTGCTGCCGGACGTGCTCGCGCGCTTTCTGAAGCAGTACCCCGATATTCGCGTCGAAGTCGTGGTCGAGGATGGCTTCGTCGATGTGCTGTCAATCGGCTGCGACGCGGGGATTCGCTACGACGAGCGCCTCGAGCAGGACATGATCGCTGTGCCGATCGGCGCGCGCGTGCAGCGCTTCGCGACCGCCGCGTCGCCCGCTTATCTCGACGCTCACGGCCGCCCCGGGCATCCCAGCGAACTGCTTGCGCATGCCTGCCTGCGCGGGCAATTCGCGAGCGGCGCGCTGCCGACGTGGTACTTCGAGCGCGATGGCGAGCTGCTGCAACTGAATCCGACCGGACCGCTGCTGGTGCGGCCCGGCGCCGCGATCGACCTCGCGGTGAGCGGCGCGATCGCGGGCCTCGGCATCATCCACCTGTTCGAAGACATGCTGCGCCCGCACCTGGACAGCGGCGCACTCGAAGCGATTCTGGAACCGTGGTGGCAGCGCTTTTCAGGGCCGTTCCTCTACTATCCGGGCCATCGTCATGTGCCCGCGCCGTTGCGCGCCTTCGTCGATTTCCTGAAGGCCGATTCGGCAGGTCTACTGAATGATGACGTGGCACCCGCTTATGTTGTAGAAACTTCATTCTGATATCCATCATGACCGACACACACGCGAGCCCGCTGCGTAATTTCGCTCACTTCATCCGCGTGGAACAGGGACGCCTGACGCGGCAGTGGATGCATGCCGTCTCCACCGACCCCGATCTCGGGGAAGCGGACCAGCTCACCTATCAGCAACTGGCCGACCATCTGCCGGAGATTCTCGAAGAGGTGTGCGCCGCGCTCGATGTAGAAGATCTGGAACGCGTCGAAACGTCGATCGAACGCGATGGGAGAAAGCACGGCAAGGTCCGTTGGCGTCAGGGCTACCGGATCGAAGAGCTGGTGCGCGAACTGGACCTCTTTCAGCAAGTGCTCGTCGATGCGCTCGAAGAATTCATCGAACGCGACAAAGCGTGTACGCGCCGCTACGAGAGCCTCGCGCGGCGCCTGATCGCCGACGTATTCAGCGTGGTCAAGTATGCGTCGATCAAGGAAGTGGTCAGCGAACGCGATCGAAAGATCGACGAATACACGGGACGGCTCGAACGCGCGAATCACGAGTTGATGCGCAAGCAACGGCTGGTCGGCGCTATGCACGAATCGCGGATGCAGATCACGCGCAGCGTCGTGCACGATCTGCGCAATTTCCTCAATACGTTTGCGGTCGCGCTGCGGGTCATCGAGCAAGCGCCGTCGAAAGCTGATACCGCGTTGACGCTCGCGAACCGCCAGGCTGCCGACATGAAGGAACTGGTCGACCAGATGATCGAGTACTCGGTCGTGCTCGGCGACTCGGCGCCGCTCGTGCTCGAACCCGTCGATTTGCGCGAGCTCTTCGACGAACTCGTCGCGTCGATGCGGCCAGCGATCGACGCGAAGGGGCTCGCGTTGCACAGCGCGTTCGATGCCGCGCTGCCGGTCGTCACGTCGAATCGGCTGAAGCTCAAGCAGATCGCGGTCAATCTGCTGACGAACGCGATCAAGTACACGAAGTCGGGGCAGGTCGAATTGCGTTTCGCGATGCACGGCGCGAAACACTGGACGATGCGCGTGTCCGATACCGGCGTCGGCATTCCGCCCGCCGACGCGGATCGCGTGTTCGACGAATTCGAGCGCGCGGCCGGCGAGGACATTCCGGGCACGGGGCTCGGGCTCGCCATCGTCAAGGAGCTGTGCCACGTGCTCGATGCGCAGATCGAATTTGCGTCGCGCGAGGGCGTGGGAACCACGTTCGAGATCCGCTTTACGATCTGATGCGGCAGCCTTCAATCTCATTGCGGTGCAGGCGTGCCACGATCTTGCAGTAGGCACGCGCTCATCGCGCCGTTCCGTGCGCTCAATCCGCGCACGACCACTTCGGATGATTTGCCGTCGCGGCGCGCGAGTTCGGCCAGGTCGAGCAATGCGGCATAGCGCGCCGAACAGTCTCTCGCTGAGCGGGCGGCAGGGTTCGCGTGAAGGTCGCCGTTGGCATCGCTGGCGTCCATCAACGCATTGATCGTCAGCCACGTCGCCACGACGAGGGTCGCGAGCGCGGCTGCCAGGCGCCGCGCGGCGCGACGCGACCGCCTGCCTTCGACGCAGGCGCTGATTCGGGTCACCGCGCTCATCATCAGGCCCAATGTGCCGGCACCCACACGCGCCCAACCCAATGGCCGGGCACCCACACGGCGGGCCGCGGCGCCGGCGCGACATACACGGGACGCGGGGCGACGTACACGGCCGGCGGCGGGGGCGGCGGCACGTACACCACCGGCGGCGGAACGTATGCGGGCGGCGGCGTCACCACGACGGGCTTCGGCGCCGCGTAGACGACCGGCGGCGGCACGACGACCGGCGGCGGCGCGGCCACCACCGGCTTCGGCGCGACGACCACGGTCGCGCCGGTGGTCGTCGTCCCGCCAGCGACCACCACGCCGCCCGTAACCACCGTGCCGCTCGTCGACACCGTGTTGCCCTGCGTGCCGGTCACGCTCGCCGACGTCGTCACGACACCAGGCGCGACTCGCGTCGCGGTTCCCGAGTGATAGACGCTGTTGTTGTCCGGGCCCGTCACCGTGCCCGAGCGCGCGCAGGTCGAACCCGCGCAATTCGTCGACGCGGAATGATTGACCGTATTGCCGTTCGAACCCGTGATGGAGCCTGACGACGAATACTGTCCCGGCGCGGTGCGCGTCACGTCGCTGGACGTCGTCGCGCTTTTGCCGTCCGGACCGGTCAACGTGCCGGTATGCGAGCAGGAACCGCCCGCGCAGCTCGTGTCGCCCGAGTGCTGCACCGAATTGCCGTAGCGGCCGGTCGCGGTACCCGAGTTCGAGAACTGGCCAGGCGCCGTGCGCGTGACCGTGCCGGTGTTGCTCGCGAAGCCGCCATACGGGCCGACGACACTACCCGCATGCGAGCAGCTACCGCCACCGCACGAGCCGTAGCGCGCGCCGTTATAGACGCCGCGCGACGTATAGGCGGTGCCGTGACCCGACCACGCGAATGCCGATGCGCTGCCGAATGCGAAGACGGCAGCGGCCGCACCGCGCACCACGGCGCGCAGCGCGCCGCGTGCGACGTCAGCGAAAACCTTGTCGGAACCTGCGAATGAACGATTTTTCACGGAGTGTCCTTGCTGGATTCGGGCCACTTGCGTCAATGCCGCGTGGCGACGAACGGACTATAGGAGGACACATCGCGGAAATCATCACGGAAGATATGTCGCGCTGTTTCACCGTGGCGCAGGCCCGCCGGGCAAGGATTTGCGGGCATCTGGCCGGCAGCGCGACATCATTCGACATAATTGGGGAAACAAACCCGGCCCCGGGAACGGGGCTGCGAAGCTGGCCGCTCACCGCCCCAACGGCGTCACCTCCACCGCGGCAGCCGACACGAACGCCGCACGCAAGGTATCGCCGACCTTGACGTCGCTCAGATCGACATCGGGCGCGGCTTCGAACGTCTGCGTTTGATACGCGCCGCGCAGCGTGACGAGACGCTGCTTGCGATCGATCTTCAATACGGTCGCCAGCACCTCGGTCTGCCGCGCCGACTCGTAGCCGCCCGACGCCGGTGTATTGCTTTGCCTGTCGATCCGCTCGCGACTCCCCTTGCCCGCGCCGCCGACCTTTTCAGCCTTCGTGAGCAGAGCGTTCCTGTAGAGCACGTCGATGCGGTCCCCGATCTTCAGCTGGTCGAAACTGGCGGCCTGCTGGCTAACGAGCACGATGACGACGTTGCCGCCCGAGCCCTTCAGCGTCAGTGCGCGGTCGCCCGCATCGATGCCGACGACCTCCGCAGTCATGTGCACCGGCGGCGCACCGGACACCGCTTGTTGCGGTGCGCTTGCCATGTCGCCCTGCGCGCGCGCCGGCTGGGCCGCGGCCACTGCCGCGAGCATCACCGCCGCGCCTATCGTCGCTCTCTTCATGCGCGTTCTCCTCGAGCAAGGTTGAAATACGCGAGGAACGCCGCGTATTCACGACAACCACGGCAAACAGTATGACGCGAACGATTTGTCGGGCATGCGTGGACCGCACCCTGTGCAGAAAAGGCCCAACGAAAACAAAGGGCGGGCGTGTCTCGACGACACGCCCGCCCTTCTGCTTCTTACTATTCGCTGGACCAGCTAACGCGTCACACGCGCTCGATCGCGATCGCGATGCCCTGGCCGACGCCGATACACATCGTGCACAGCGCAAAACGGCCCTGCGTGCGTTGCAACTGATACGTCGCGGTCGTCACCAGACGCGCACCGCTCATGCCGAGCGGGTGGCCGAGCGCGATCGCGCCGCCGTTCGGGTTCACGCGAGGATCGTCGTCCGCGACGCCGAGGGCGCGCAGCACCGCGATGCCTTGCGACGCAAACGCCTCGTTCAGCTCGATCACGTCGAACTGGCCGATCGTCATGCCCAGACGCGCGAGCAGCTTCTGCGTGGCGGGTGCCGGACCGATGCCCATCACGCGCGGCTCGACGCCGGCGGTGGCCACGCCGAGCACGCGGGCGCGCGGCGTGAGGCCGAAGCGCTTCGCGGTCTCTTCGTTGGCGAGCAGCAACGCGGCCGCGCCGTCGTTCACGCCCGATGCGTTACCAGCCGTGACCGTGCCGTCCGGACGCACGACGCCCTTCAGCTTCGCGAGCGTCTCGAGGCTCGTTTCGCGCGGATGCTCGTCCTGCGTGACCGTGATCGGGTCGCCCTTCTTCTGCGCGATCGTCACGCCGACGATTTCCTGCGCGAGCGTGCCGTCACGTTGCGCGCGCGCGGCCTTCTGCTGGCTGCGCAGCGCGAATGCGTCCTGGTCGGCGCGGCTGATGTTGTAGTCGGTCGCGACGTTTTCGCCGGTTTCCGGCATCGAGTCGACGCCGTACAGCTTCTTCATCAGCGGGTTGACGAAACGCCAGCCGATCGTCGTGTCGTAGATCTCGGCCTGACGCGAGAACGCGGTGGTGGCCTTGCCCATCACGAACGGCGCGCGGCTCATGCTCTCGACGCCGCCCGCGATCATCAGCGCTGCTTCGCCCGACTTGATCGCACGCGCGGCGATGCCGACCGCGTCCATGCCCGAACCGCACAAACGGTTGACCGTCGAGCCCGGCACGTCCTTCGGCAGACCCGCGAGCAGCAGCGACATGCGCGCGACGTTGCGGTTGTCGTCACCGGCCTGGTTCGCGCAGCCATAGATCACGTCGTCGATCGCGGTCCAGTCGACGTTCTTGTTGCGCTCCATCAGCGCCTTGAGCGGCACTGCGCCGAGGTCGTCGGCGCGCACCGACGACAGCGAACCCGCATAGCGGCCAATGGGGGTGCGAATCGCGTCGCACAGGAATGCTTCGGTCATGTGATGTCTCCAGTTGAGATGCTGCGTGCGCTGCGCCGCGGCCTGCTTTGCACCGATGACACCGGCTCGAAGCGCGGGGCATCGAACTGGAGGCCGTCCTGACAAGGCGCGGGAAGCCGCAAAAAAGCAGCGGCGCGATAGCCGTCACATCGGAGCAGCTTAGCGCAGGATCGTGAACGATGGGCTTGGGAGTGCCGGCGGTTGCGGCTGTTGCGATTTCCTCACCCGGCCCGATGTTCTGTATACGAACACTAGGTCATATATCGAACAAAACAGGCTCGATAATAGGCGTGGGCGCGAAAGCGTGTCAAGCATGGCTGCAGCGGTGCCACGGTACCAGGGAATACGCGCAGGGGTCGTCTTCAGCGAACTTTGACGCGTTCTTCGGCGATGTAGCCGCGGATCACGTCCGCAAAACTGCGCTCGCCCGCGAGCCCGAGCCGTTGCGCACGCGACGTATCCCACGCACCGGGCCAGCTGGCGACGATCTTCTCGATGCGCTCGTCGCGCTGTCGCACGATGCGGCTCGCGACCGCGTCGCCCGCGACTTCGCGCAGTGCCGCGATCATCTCGTCGACGCTGACCGACAGGCCCGGCAGGTTCAGCGCGCGCTGCTTGCCGAGCGCGGCGCCGTCGAGTTCGAGACCGGCGATCAGGCTGTCGATCGCCTTGCGCGGCGACAGCAGCCACAGCCGTGTCGAACCGGCGACCGGACACACGGCCTCTTCGCCATTCAGCGGCTCGCGGATGATGCCGCTCGCAAACGACGACGCCGCCGCATTCGGCCTCCCCGGCCGCACGCTGATGGTCGGCAGCCGCAACACGCGGCCATCGACGAAACCACGCCGCGAATAATCGTTGAGCAGCAGCTCCGCGATCGCCTTTTGCACGCCATAAGACGACTGCGGATTGAGCGCGGTCTCGTCCTGCACGACCGCGGGCAGATCACCGCCATAGACCGCCACCGAACTGGTGAACACGACGCGCGGTTGGTGCCCGCGCTGGCGGCAGATGTCGAGCAGCAATCGCGACGCATCGAGGTTGATGCGCATGCCAAGATCGAAGTCCGCCTCGGCCTGGCCACTGACGATGGCGGCCAGATGAAAGATCGCCGAAGTTCGAGCGTCGATGACGCTTTCGAGCACGCCGCGCTCCGCGATATCGCCAACTTCAACGCGCACGCGCGCATCGCCGAAATCGTGCGCGCGCACGACGTCGACCAGCAGCAGTTCGGTAATCGCCTGCGACGCGCCGTGCGCATCCTTGAGCGCACCTCGCGCGAGCAGTTCGCGCGCGAGACGCTGGCCGAGAAAGCCGGCGCCGCCGGTGATCAGTACTTTCATGGTTGCGTGTCCGTCAGTGGTTGCCGGAACGAGTCAGCGTCCCGCGCCGAGATAAGGCTTCAACCAGCCAAGCCCCGCCGAGGTCGCCGCGCGCGGCCGGTATTCACAGCCGATGTAGCCGTCGTAGCCGAGCGCATCGATCAGATCGAACAGATACGGGTAGTTCAGCTCGCCGATGTCGGGCTCGTGCCGCTCTGGCACACCCGCGATCTGGATATGGCCGATGCGGGCCATGTCGCGTTTGAGCTTCATCGCGAGATCGCCCTCGACGATCTGGCAGTGATAGCAATCGAACTGGACCTTCAGATTCGGCGCGCCGACTTCGGCACAGATCGCCTGGGCGTCGTCCTGTCGATTGAGGAAATAGCCGGGCATGTCGCGCGTGTTGATCGGCTCTATCACGACCGTGATCTGTTCGGCTTGTGCGGCCCGCGCGGCATAGGCGAGATTGTTCAGGTACACGTCGCGTTGGATTCGACGCTGCGTCTCACCAGGTTGATCGCCGAGGAGCAAGCCGGCCATCACATGCAGCTTGCGATTACCGAGCACGCGCGCGTATTCGAGCGCCGTGTCGACGCTGCGGCGGAACTCGTCTTCGCGGCCCGGCAACGACGCGAGGCCGCGCTCGCCGCCATGCCAGTCGCCGGGCGGCGCATTGAACAGCGCCTGGGTGAGGCCGTGCGCGTCGAGCCGCGCCTTCAGCTCGCCCGCGCGGAACTCGTAGGGAAACAGGAACTCGACCGCGTTGAAGCCGTCGCGGGCGGCGGCGGCGAAACGGTCGAGGAACGCGTGCTCGTTGTACATCATCGTCAGATTGGCCGCGAAGCGAGGCATAACGACAGCTCCTTCAAGACAGTTCGAAATGGCGCGTGGCGCTACCAGCGCGCGCCGAAAGTGGCGCGGAGTTCCTCGATCGCCGTGGCATCGAGCGGCGCTGGCCGCGGATTCGTCATCAGCCACAGGCGCGCGGTCTCCTCGAGTTCTTCGAGCACATACGACGCCTGCGTGACCGAGCGCTCCCACACCACCGGCCCCAGCCGTTCGAGCAGCACCCCGCGCACGCGGTCGGCCAGCGTGGCGATCTGCGCGGCCACTTGCGGATCGCCTGGGCGCCGGTAACGAATCAGCGGTACATGTCCCACTTTCATCACGTAGTACGGCGTGATCGGCGGCAACACGTCCGCTTCGTTCCACACGCCAGCGAGCGTCAATGCGACCAGATGGGTCGAATGGGTATGGACGATGCCGCGCGCTTCGCCGTTGCGCGCATAGATGCCGCGATGCAGCTCGAGCGTTTTCGACGGCCTGCCACCCGACACCGCGTGGCCGTCCGCGTCTACCTTCGCGATGCCGGCGGGATCGAGGCGGCCGAGGCAAGCGTCGGTCGGCGTGATCAGCCAGCCGTCGTCGAGCCGCGCGCTGATGTTGCCGGCCGTGCCGACCGTATAGCCGCGCTGATACAGACTCGCGCCCACCACGCAGATCTCCTCGCGCACGCGCGCCTCGGCGGATGTGTGCAATGCCGGTGTGCCACTCATTGCGCGGCTCCGCCGAGATGGCGCAGCGCCTTGTCGAAGAAGTCGGTCGCGCCAAAGTTGCCGGACTTCAGCGCGAGCGCGAGCGGTTGCGCATCGGTCGTCGCGGTGGCCGGCACGCCTGGATCGATCTGGGCGCCGATGCGCAGCATGCGCACGCCGAGCGCCTGGACAACCGCGCCCGAGGTCTCGCCGCCCGCGACGACGAACTTGCGCACGCCGCGCTCGCGCAAGCCGCGCGCAATCGAAGCCATCATAGTTTCCACCAGATGCCCGGCCTCGTTGACGCCGAGTTCACGCTGCACGGTCTTCACTTCATCGGGCGTTGCGGTCGCATAGATCAGCGCCGGCTCCGCGTGCACGAACCGCTGCTGCGCGAACTCGAGCGCCTCGCCGACGACGTCCGCGCCGCGCGCCGCCGCGAGCGGGTCGAGGCGAAACGCAGGCCGCGTCGCGCACCAGGCGGCGACCTGCGCGTTGGTCGCTTTCGACGCGCTGCCCGCTAGCACCGCCGACAAACCTTCGACACGCGGCAATTGCGCGGCGTTGGCCGGCTCGCCGAGCAGACCCGCGCGCCGGAAGTTGGCCGGCAGTCCGAGCGCAACGCCCGAGCCGCCGGTGATCAGCGCGAGGTCCGCGCAGGCCGCGCCGAGCGTGTGCAGATCGGCATCGGACACCGCATCGGCAATCGCAATACGCACGCCGTCGGCGCGCAGCGCGTCGAACGCGGCGCGCACGGCCGCGTCGCCTCGTGCGACCGCGTCATAGCGCACGAGCCCGATCTTCGATTGAGTTTGCCGCTGCAACACGCGCACGAGGTTCGCGTCGCGCATCGGCGTGAGCGGATGGTTTTCCATGCCCGACTCGTTGAGCAGCGCATCGCCGACGAACAGATGACCGCGAAAAATCGTCCGGCCATTCTCGGGAAACGCGGGACACGCAATCGTGAACGCGGCGCGCCCGGCGAATTCGCCGGACAGCGTCTTCAGCAACGCGTCGGTCACCGGGCCGATATTGCCCGCATCGGTCGAATCGAACGTCGAGCAGTACTTGAAGAAGAACTGCCGGCATCCTTGCGCGCGCAGCCAGTCGAGCGCGGCGAGCGACTGCGCGACCGCGTCGGCCGCGGGGATCGTGCGCGACTTCAGCGCGACGACGAGCGCGTCGGCGCCGAGCGCTTCGTTCCGCGTTTCGTTCGATGCCGGCACGCCGATCGTCTGCACCGTGCGCATGCCGCCGCGCACGAGCATGTTGGCGAGATCGGTGGCGCCGGTGAAATCGTCGGCAATGCAGCCGAGCAGCGCAGGTTTCGTTTGAGCCGTCATGACCTGCCCCGCGGCTAGTGCTTCGCCGGCAGTTCGATGCCGGGGAAAATCTTCACCACCGCGGAGTCGTCTTCGCCACCGTGGCCCGCCGTCGACGCCATCATGAACATCTGATGGGCCGCCGCCGACAGCGGCAGCGGAAACTTCGTGCGACGCGCGGTATCGAGCACGAGCCCAAGGTCCTTGACGAAGATGTCGACCGCCGACAGCGGCGTGTAGTCGCCAGCGAGAATATGCGGCACGCGGTTCTCGAACATCCACGAATTGCCGGCGCTGTGCGTGATCACGTCGTATAGCGCGTCCGGGTCGACGCCTTCTCGCAAGCCGAGCGCCAGCGCCTCGGCGGCCGCGGCGATATGCACGCCGGCCAGCAGCTGATTGATGATCTTTACTTTCGAGCCCGCGCCATGCGCTGCGCCGAGCCGATAGACCTTGCCGGCGATCGCGGCAAGCACGTCCTCGCACGCGGCGTAAGCGGCCGCGGGTCCGGACGTCATCATCGTCATTTCGCCCGACGCGGCGCGCGCCGCGCCGCCCGACACCGGCGCATCGAGCATCTGCAATCCGGCCGCCTCGACGCGCTTGCCGAGTTCACTCGCGAAGTCCGGCGCGACCGTGGCGCTCGCGATCACGACGCCACCCGCTTTCATCGACGCGAGCGCGCCGTCGTTGCCGCGCTCGCCGAACAGTACGGCTTCGGTTTGCGCGGCATTCACGACCAGCGTGATCACGACTTCGCACTGCGCGCCAAGCTCGGCGGGCGTTGCACAGCCAACGCCGCCTTCATCGACGAACGCCTGCAACACGTCGCGCCGCAAGTCGCACGCGTGGACCTTGAAGCCCGCGCGCAACAGCGAGCGCGCGACGCCGAGCCCCATCGCTCCTAGACCAATGACACCGACATTTTTCGACATGCATGACCTCTATGGATTGGTGCTGCGTTTGTGCCTTTGAGCGCGTCAGACGATGCCCGCCTCGGCAAGCCGCCGCGCCGCGTTACACAGATGCGTCTGCGCGGCGTTGCGCGCCGCCATCGGATCGCCCGAGCGAATCGCCGCGGCGATCGCCGCGTGCTCCTCGCGAACCTGCCGTGAAAAGTCCTCGCGCAGCGCCTCGTTGCGACGCGTGACGACCGTGCCCGCTTCGAGGTATTGATTGAGGAACGTGAGCGTCTTGAGGAAATACGGATTGCCGGTTGCCACCGCGATCGCGCGATGAAACGCGACGTCTTCGGCGACGCCGTCTTCGCCGTCGGCGACCGCGCGCTCGATGCGCGCGAGCGCGGCGTCGATCGCGGCCATGTCGGCATCGCTGCGGCGCATCGCGGCTTCGGACGCGACCTCCGCCTCGATCGCGCGGCGCAGCGCGAGGATCTGCACGACCGAGCCCGGCTCGACCGCTTCCGCGTAGTCGATCCGCAACGGGCGAATCGCGCCGTGCCCCGCGACGAACACGCCACTGCCCTGGCGCGGCTCGACCACGCCCTCGTTCTTCAGCCGCGACAGCGCCTCGCGAATCACCGTGCGGCTCACGCCGAACTGTTGCGCGAGCACGGCTTCGGTCGGCAGCCTCGCGCCGCGCGCGAAGGCACCCTTGTCGATCTGCTTGAGCAGTTGCTGGGCGACGGTGTCGCTCAACGCGCGCGCGGGAATCTTGTCGAACATGGCGTCTCGGTTGGGTCGGGCACCGTGAATGGATCGGGTTGTCGGGTCATCATACAAATCCGGACGATAGACCGCATCCGCGCAAACCCCTGGTTTTTTGAACGGATGGCGTCATTTGGCGAAACGGAAGGCTTAAGCTATCGTCTCGCCTTTGCGGCGCAACGCAAAACGCGGCGCCGCATCGCAACGAACTCGTGTCGCGCGTCCTTCGTGCGCACTCTTCCGAAACCACGATCAAGGTCCATGAGCAAAGCCCTGCCGCCGTCTCCCGTCGCGCCCGTCATCGCCGAACAGGCCCCGGAGAAACCGGGCGACTCGTACGTGCAGTCGTTCGCGCGCGGCCTCGCGGTCATCCGCGCGTTCGACGCAACACGCCCCGAGCAGACGCTCACCGACGTCGCCGCGGCGACCGGCCTGACGCGTGCCGGCGCGCGCCGGATTTTGCTGACACTGCAAACGCTCGGCTACGTGGAGGCCGAAGGGCGCCTCTTCCGTCTGACGCCGAAGATTCTCGATCTCGGCTTCGCGTACCTGACCTCGATGCCGTTCTGGAATCTCGCCGAACCGGTCATGGAGAGTCTGTCGGCGCAAGTGCACGAAAGCTGCTCGGCGGCCGTGCTCGATCGCACCGAGATCGTCTACGTGCTGCGCGTGCCGACCCACAAGATCATGACGATCAATCTGTCGATCGGCAGCCGCCTGCCCGCCTATTGCACGTCGATGGGCCGCGTGCTGCTTGCCTCGCTCGACGACGAGACGCTCGACGCGACGCTGAACTCGTCGCCACTCTATGCGCACACGCCGCGCACCGTCACCGACAAGGACGAGTTGAAAAAGCTGATCGAGCAGGTGCGTCGCCAGGGGTGGGCGATCGTCGATCAGGAGCTCGAAGGCGGTTTGATTTCGCTGTCCGCGCCGATCCGCAATCGCCAGGGGCGCGTAATCGCTGCAATGAACATCAGCGGCAACGCGCAGCGCAATTCGGCGAAGCAGATGGTGAAGGCGTTTCTCGAACCGCTGCAGCAGGCCGCGCAGACGGTCTCGCAGATGGTCGCGCGGCGGGGCTAGCGACACCGCGCTCACTGCGCGAGATAGCGCTCCACGAGGCGCGCCCAGAACGCCGCACCGATCGGCAGGCTGCGGTCGTTGAAGTCGTAGCGCGGGTTGTGCACCATGCAGCCGTCCTCGCCCACGCCATTGCCGATGCGCAGGAACGTGCCCGGACGCTTCTGCAGCATGAACGCGAAGTCCTCGCTGCCCATCAGGATGTCGGCCTGCTCGACTACCTTGTCGTCGCCGACCAGTTCTCGCGCAACCCGCACCGCGAAATCCGTTTCGGCGTCCGTGTTGATGACGACCGGATAGCCATCGATGTACTCGACGTGCGCCTTGCCGCCATAGCTCGCAGCCTGCGCTTCGGCAAGCTCGATGATGCGCTTCCTCAGCAACGCGCGTACTTCGGGGCTGAACGAGCGCACGCTCAGTTCGAGCCGCGCATTGCTCGAGATCACGTTGTTCGCGGTGCCCGCATGCATCGAACCGACCGTCACCACCGCCGGCTGAGACGGATCGACGTTGCGCGCGACGATCGTCTGCAGCGCCATCACGATGCTCGCGGCGATCACGACCGGATCGACGCTCAGGTGCGGACGCGCCGCATGGCCGCCGACCCCTTCGATCGTGATGATCGCCTTGTCGCCCGCCGACATGAACGGCCCCTTGCGGAACAGCAGCACGCCCGGCTCCGCGCCCGGATGGTTGTGCAGGCCGAACACGGCGTCGCACGGGAAGCGCTCGAACAAGCCGTCGTTGATCATCTTCAGCGCGCCGCTGTCGATGCCGCTTTCCTCGGCCGGCTGGAAATAGAGATGCACGGTGCCCGAGAAGTTGCGCGTGGCCGCGAGCCGTTGCGCGGCGCCGAGCAGGATGGTCGTGTGGCCGTCGTGGCCGCACGCGTGCATCTTGCCGTGCGTGCCGCTCGCGTATGGCAGTCCGGTTTGCTCGATGATCGGCAGCGCGTCCATGTCCGCGCGAATGCCGATGCTGCGCTTGCCGTCGCCCACTTTCAGCGAGCCGACCACGCCGGTCTGGCCGACCCCGCGCGTGACCTGCCAGCCCCACTCTTCGAGCTTCCCGGCGACGAGCGCCGCGGTTTGCACTTCCTCGTACGCAAGCTCGGGATGGTGGTGAATCTGATGGCGGATCTCGCGCAGGCTCGCGGCGGCGGGTTCCAGGTCGGATACTTCGGTCAAACGCGAGGTCTCGTTCATAGTTTGTAGTGTTCCAATGAGTAGCCGCGCAAAGGACGCGTGCTTGCGCTACGCGTTCACGTTTTCCGTGAGCACCGTGATCAACGCGTGGCCCGCTTCTTCGAGCGCGCCGGAATTGTCGATCGTCGTGTAGCGTACGCCGGCGGGCAGGGCAAACGGAGCGCGCCGCGCGAGCCGCGCCGCGACCTGCTCCGCCGATTCACGCGCCCGCGCGCCGAGCCGAGCTTCGAGAATGTGCGGCGCGGCGCTCACGTGCACCACTTCCGCGCGCGGATAGCGTGCGAGCGCATGCTGCACGTACTGCCGCGAGCCGTTGACGACCACCGTGCAGCCGCGCGCGAGCCATGCATCGAGCTCGATACCGATGCCATAGCGCAGCGCGTGGCTCGACCATTCGAGCGCGAACAGGCCAAGCACCGAGCGCGCGGCGAATTCCTCGACGCTCAGCGCGACATGCACCTCGCCATTGCCACTCGGCCGCGTGATGTAACGATGCGCGAACACCACCGGCTCGCCCGCGAGCCGCTTGCGCGCGAATTGCAGCAGCGCGTCCTTGCCCGCGCCCGATGGCCCCATCACATAGATCAATCGCCCTGTCATTGGCTGCTCACCTCGTGGTGCTGTCTGTCCTTACGATCGCGGTGCTGCGCGCCGGGGCCGAACGGCAACGGCTGCCACAACGCGAACGCCTCGCCGGGCGCCCGCTCGACGAAAAGCGCGGCCTGATCGACCGCGAGCGGCCCGAGCGCGGGCGTGCGCTCACGCCACCATGCGATTAGCGTCGCGCGCTCGCCGGCATCGGCGAGCGAACTGGACAACGTCATATGAAAACGGAATTCGTCGAACACGTACGGATAGCCCCATTGCAGCAGCAACGCGCGTTGGCGCTCACTGAGCGGCGCGGCGAGCCGGCGCTGGAGATCGGCCGCCGATGCTCGCGCGCGCAGCCCATCGAGCGACTGCAGCGCGCTCGAGGCAAGTTCCCGGATGCGCGCTTCGCCGTGCTCATCGGCGGGGCGTAACGCCACGAAGTCGCCCAGCGTGGCCGCTTCCACCGGCAGCGCGAACGCCCGCTGCGTAAGCGCCCACGCACGCGCGGCTGCGAGCACGTCGTGCTGCGTGACGCCGGCGCCGAGCGTGAACGGCGCGACCAGCGTGCCATGCCAGCCGTAGCGGCGCGGCGCGTCGGTCAATGCCGCGAGCGGGCGCGCGAGACCCGGCGGCTGCGGCTGCGCGCAGCGTTCGCCGCTTTGCGCATCGCGGCCGAGCCATGTCGAGCCGGCCTGCCACCACGCGGATTCACGCGACGGCGCGTAGTAGAGCGCAAAGCGCGCGTCGGCGCCCCATGCGGGGCCGCTCACAGGTCGTGCTCCACGAGCAGTTGCACGCGGTCGGCCGCGAAATGCGTGAAGCCGTACTTGACCGGCGTGCCTCGCAGATCGACGTCGACGTTCTCGACCCACAGCACCGGCTGCTGACGGTTGATGTTCAGCCGCCGCGCGACTTCTGGTTCGGGCAGCACGCTGCCGATGCGGCTCCACTTGCGCAGATAATCGTCCACACCGAATTCGGCGAGCGCCTTCGTCGTGCTGCCGACGCGCTGCAGCACCTCCGGCAGGTCCGGGAAACGCGCGGCCGGATACCAGCTGCGCGCGAACGTGAGCGGCACGCCGTCGGACTCGTTCAGCGATTCGATGCGATAGACCGCCGCACCCGCGCGCAGACCCAACGCCTTCGCGACACTGGGCTCGGCCTTCACGCGCGCGGCCGACAGCATCGTGCCCGCGGGCGAGTGATGCTGCTGCCGCAGGTTCTCGGTGAAGCGCGTCCGGCGGCCGATCGAATAGTCGATCGCGCCGGGCTGCACGAAGGTGCCACGTCCCTGCTCGACGCTGACGAGGCCGAGCGCGGCGAGGCCGAGCATTGCGCGACGCACCGTGTGACGGTTGACGTCGAAGCGTTTCGCCAGCTCTCCCTCGCTCGGCAACCGCCCTTCTTCGCCGAACCCGCTCGCCGCGATCTCGGCGGCGAGAATCTGTTCGATCTGCCTCCAGACGGCCACCCCCGCGCCACGTTCGAGCGTCGTGGCCGGCGCCGCGCTGTCATTCGATGTCATGGTGCTGTCATTCCCTTCGGTTCAAATGATCGCCATGACGTGCATTGTAGTGCGCAAGCGGTGATGGAAATATGAAACGTCGGCCGCGCACGACCATCCAGACTGCTATGCCAATAAACGTCTAGACGTTTAGATGAATAGATGCTTCAATGTCCATTCGCTGGATCGACAGGAAATCCGATGAGCCCGACTTCCGTTCCCTCCTCTTCGGCGCCGCGTCGCGCCTGGATGGCCGTGTTGGCGCGCACGCCGCGCGCCGACCTCGAAGCCGCGCTGCAGCGGGCGCTGCAAGGCCACCCCGCGCCCGCCTACGACTGGCTCCGTCCCCCGGAAATAGGCCTCGCGATGGTGCGCGGGCGTATCGGCGGCAGCGGCGATCCGTTCAATCTCGGCGAAGCGACCGTCACGCGCGCCACGCTGCGTCTGCGAGCCAGCGGGAACGCCGAGGCCACCGTCGGCGTGGCCTGCCACCTGGGACGCGACCGGCGTCGCGCCGAGCTCGCCGCGCTCGCCGATGCGTTGCTGCAAATGCCCGAGCATCATGACCGCTTGCAGCGTCACCTGATCGAGCCGTTCACCGCGCAGCAGCAAGCCCGGCGCGCGCAACGGCAACAGGACACCGCGGCTACGCGTGTCGAATTCTTCACGATGGTGCGGGGCGACTGATGGAACATTCATCGATCGCTTTGTCCACGCTGACGCCGGGATTCGCGGACCCCGTCCACGATACCCAGGCTGTGTTCCGCACACTGCTCGACGCGTTGTCGCGGCCCGGCACGATCCGCGTGATCGGCGACATGCTGCCCGAGTTGCGCAATACGCCGGTTGAACCCGCTGCGTTCGCCACGCTGCTCACGCTCTGCGACTATGCAACACCGGTCTGGCTTGCGCAGTCCGATACCGCGCTCGCGTCGGCGTTGCGTTTTCATACCGGCGCGCCGCTCGTCGATGCGCCTGGCGAGGCCGGGTTCGCGTATCTGCACGATGCCAACGCACTGCCGCCGCTCGAAAGCTTCGCGTCCGGCAGCGCCGAGTCGCCCGAACAATCGGCGACGCTACTGATCCGCGTCGACGCGCTGACGGGCGGCGCACCGGTCACACTGAGCGGCCCAGGCATTCTGGATACCGAAGCAATTTCCCCAGTCGGTCTGCCCGCGCGGTTTTGGCGCGAACGCTCGATGCTGGCACCGCTGTTTCCTTGCGGCATCGACTGTTATCTGGTCTGCGGCCACCGCGTGATCGGCCTGCCGCGCACAACTGAAGCGAAGGTGAACTGATGTACGTTGCCGTCAAAGGTGGAGAACGCGCGATCGAAGCGTCGTGGCGTCTGCTCGACAAAGCGCGCCGCGGCGACACGCGGCTCGCCGAACTGAGCGTCGCGCAGATTCGCGAGCAGTTGCGGCTCGCGGTCGCGCGCGTGATGACCGAAGGCTCGGTCTACGACGAAGAACTCGCCGCGCTCGCCATCAAGCAGGCGGCGGGCGATCTGGTCGAAGCGATTTTCCTGCTGCGCGCATATCGCACCACATTGCCGCGCTTCGGCTATACGCGCGCGATCGATACCGAAACCATGCAGGTCGAGCGTCGCATCTCGGCGACCTTCAAGGACTTGCCGGGCGGCCAACTGCTCGGCGCGACCTATGACTACACGCAGCGCCTGCTCGATTTCGCCTTGCTCGCGGAGGGTGAGGACGTGCAGCAAGACCTCGCGCACGGCGGCGAGCCGGTTTCGCGAGAACCGCCCGCGCCGGAACCGATGCCGCGCGTCGTGTCGCTGCTCGACAAGGAAGGCCTGATCGAACAGGAGCGCCCGACACCCGGCGGCGCGCAGCCCGGCGATCTGTCGCGCGAACCGCTCGCGTTTCCGGCCAGCCGCGCGATACGCCTGCAGAATCTCGCGCGTGGCGACGAGGGCTTTCTGCTCGCAATGGGGTACGCGACGCAACGAGGCTACGCGCACTCGCATCCGTTCGCGGGCGAGATCCGCTTCGGCACGATCGCGGTCGAGATGGACCTCGATGAACTTGGCGAAGCGGTCGACATCGGCGATATCGACATCACCGAATGCCAGATGATCAACCAGTTCGCGGGCAGCGGCGCGGCGCCGCCCGCTTTCACGCAAGGCTACGGTCTCGCGTTCGGCCACTCGGAGCGCAAGGCGATGGCGATGGCGCTCGTCGATCGCGCGTTGCGAGCCGAAGAACTCGGCGAGACGCTCTCGTCACCGACACAGGACATCGAATTCATGCTCTCGCACAGCGATAACGTCGAGGCGTCGGGCTTCGTGCAACACCTGAAGCTGCCGCATTACGTCGACTTCCAGGCGGAGCTGGAACTGGTGCGGCGCTTGCGCTCGCGGCCTCGAAGCAACGATGAAGCAGGCGACGCCACCGGCAAGGAGCAGGCAGCATGAACGCGCCCGACACCCCCGCTGCAAACACGCCGTACGACAGCGCCGCACACGGCTACAACTTCGCGTATCTCGACGAGCAAACCAAGCGCATGCTGCGCCGCGCGCTGCTGAAGGCAGTCGCCGTGCCGGGCTACCAGGTGCCGTTCGCATCGCGCGAAATGCCGTTGCCATACGGCTGGGGCACCGGCGGCATTCAGGTGACGGCCGCCATCATCGGCCGCAACGACACGCTGAAGGTCATCGACCAGGGCTCCGACGAAACCACCAACGCGGTCAATATCCGCCGCTTCTTCGCGCGCACCACGGGTGTGGCGACCACGCGGCGCACGAGCGAGGCGACGATCATCCAGACGCGCCACCGGATTCCCGAAACGCCGCTGAACGAGCGGCAGATTCTCGTCTTTCAGGTGCCGATGCCCGAGCCTCTGTACCGGCTCGAACCGCGCGTCGCCGAATGCAGGAAACTGCATGCGCTCGCTGATTACGGACTGATCAGCGTGAAGCTCTACGAGGACATCGTGCATCACGGCAGCATCGCGACCACGTACGACTACCCGGTGATCGTCAATCACCGCTATCTGGCGTCGCCTTCGCCGATCCCGAAGTTCGACAATCCGAAGATGCATATGAACGCCGCGCTGCAACTGTTCGGCGCAGGCCGCGAGCGGCGCATTCACGCGATTCCGCCTTATACGGCGGTGCGCAGCCTCGACTTCGACGATCATCCGTTCGAAGTGCAGAAGTGGCAGCACGCGTGCGCACTGTGCGGATCGGCGGAAAGCTTCCTCGACGAGATGATCGTCGACGACGCGGGCACGCGCATGTTCGTGTGCTCCGATAGCGACTACTGCCACGAGCGGCGCGGCGATGGCGCTACCGGACCGCAAGCACCGCTGCCGCGCGCCGCGCGCGTAGGAGAATCCGCATGACGCCGCTTCTGAGCGCACGCGCGCTCACCAAACAGTATGGCGGCCGCAATGGTTGCCGCAACGTGAGCTTCGACCTGTATCCGGGCGAGGTGCTGAGCATCGTCGGCGAATCGGGCTCGGGCAAGACCACGCTGCTCAACACGCTGGCGCTGAGGACCGAGGCCGACAGCGGCTCGCTGCACTACACCGCGTCGCATGGCGACCCGCTCGATCTGCGAGCGCTGTCCGAGCCGCGCCGCCGCCTGCTGATGCGCACCGAGTGGGGCTTCGTGCAGCAGAATCCGCGCGACGGCCTGCGCAGCGGCGTATCGGCCGGCGCCAACATCGGCGAGCCGTTGATGGCGGTCGGCGCGCGCCACTACGGCGAGATTCGCCGCACGGCCACGCAATGGATGGAGCGCGTCGAGCTCGAACCCGCCCGCATCGACGAATTCCCCGCCGCGTTTTCGGGCGGCATGCAGCAGCGTCTGCAGATCGCGCGCAATCTCGTCACCGGTCCGCGTCTCGTGTTCATGGACGAACCGACCGCCGGTCTCGACGTCTCCGTGCAGGCGCGTCTGCTCGATCTGCTGCGCACGCTGAGCTCGACGCTGCATCTGTCGGTGCTGATCGTCACGCACGATATCGGGGTTGCGCGTCTGCTCGCGCATCGGCTGATGGTGATGCAGGCGGGCGAAGTCGTCGAGGCCGGCCTGACCGATCAGGTGCTGGACGATCCGCAGCACCCTTATACGCAAACGCTGGTTTCCTCGGTTCTGCCGGTTTGAGGCCCACAATGCGATCCACTGACGTAGCAATTGATAGAGGCGCCGAGCGAGCGTTCTCCGACAACGCGGCGTTGATGCTGCGCGCCGCCGGCATTGGCAAGAGCTTCACGCTGCACGGCCAGGGCGGTGTGCGGATCGACGCGCTCGCCGACGTGTCGCTCGATGTCCAGCGCGGCGAATGCGTGGTGCTGGTCGGGCCATCCGGCGCGGGCAAGAGTACGCTGCTGCGCTGTCTGTACGGCAACTATCTGGCGAGCACCGGCTCGATCGCGATTCGCGACACGAGCGATCAGGGCCAGCCCGTCACGATCACCGGAGCCGAACCGCGCGACGTGCTGCGTCTGCGCCGCGGCGTGGTCGGCTACGTCAGCCAGTTTTTGCGCGTGATTCCGCGCGTACCGACGCTTGCGCTCGTCGCCGAGCCGCTGGTGTTGCGCGGCGTCGCCGAACACGAAGCCAATGCGCGCGCCGCTGCATTGCTCGCGCGGCTGAACGTGCCGGAGCGTCTGTGGCCGCTCGCGCCCGCGACGTTTTCGGGCGGCGAGCAGCAGCGCGTGAACATCGCGCGCGGCTTGATCGCCGGGCATGCGCTGTTGCTGCTCGACGAACCGACCGCGTCGCTCGATGCGGAAAACCGCGACGTGGTGGCCGATCTGATCGTCGAGGCGCGCGAACGCGGCGCCGCGATCGTTGGTATCTTTCACGACGAAGAAACGCGCAACAAGGTCGCGACGCGCCGCCTGGAACTGCGGCCGCCGCTGCGGCACTAAACTCGAACGGATACCGACTGACTACGGAGCAAGTTGATGTTGATCAGCAACGCTCGCATCGTGACGTGAGACGAAGTATTCATTGGCGCCGTGCGCGTCGAAAACGGCGTGATCCGCGACGTCGATCGCGGCGCGAGTTCGACACGCGGCACCGAAGACTGGGACGGCGACTATCTGCTGCCCGGTCTGATCGAACTGCACACGGACAACCTCGAAAAGCACCTCGTGCCGCGTCCCGGCGTCGAATGGAATACCGACGCGGCCTTCGTGATCCACGACGCACAGGTCGCCGCCGCCGGCATCACGACGGTGTTCGACGCGCTCGCGATCGGCTCGCGCTCGAACGTGGGTCTGCGTAACCGCGACGTGCAAACGCGCTGCGCCGACTCGCTGCTGCGGCTGTCCGCGCGTCAGCTGCTGCGCGCCGAGCACTTTCTGCATCTGCGCTGCGAGATCGCGACCGCCGACGTGCTCGAAGTATTCGATTCGCTGTGCGCGCATCCGCTGCTGCGACTCGCATCGGTGATGGACCATACGCCGGGTCAGCGCCAATGGCATGACCGCGAACAATGGCGCCGCTACCAGGAGCGCAACGGCAAGATGAGCGACGAACGCGTCGCGACTGCACTCGCCGAGCTTGCGGTCGAACAGGAGCGTTACGCGGATGCGCACCGCCGCGAGATCGTCGAGCGTTGCGGGCGCCTCGGCATTCCACTCGCGAGCCACGACGACACACTGATCGAGCACGTCGAACAGGCGAAGGCCGAGGGCATCGTGCTCGCCGAATTCCCGACCACGCACGTCGCCGCGCAGGCCGCGCGCGAGCACGGCATCGCGACGATCATGGGCGCGCCGAATATCGTGCGCGGCGGCTCGCATTCGGGCAACGTGTCGGCGCTCGAACTCGCGCGCGCGGATCTGCTCGACATCCTGTCGTCGGATTACGTGCCGTCGAGCTTGCTCGCCGCAGTGTTCGATCTCGTCGAAAAAGCGGGCTGGCCGCTGCCGCGCGCCATGGCGACGGTCTCGGCCGAACCGGCGCGCACCGTGGGCCTCGCGGACCGCGGTGCGATCGAGCCAGGCTTGCGCGCGGACCTCGTGCGCGTGACGATGCTCGACAAGCTGCCAGTGCCGCGCGCGACTTATCGAGCGGGGGTGCGGATTGTTTGAGTGGGCGCCCGCGGCGCAATCGGGGGTTGCAGTCGACGACCGTCAGGCACGCGGATAAACGCGCGTCACGCGGTGGGCTCCGGCTCGCGCCCCTCGATCGCATCCTGTGCGGCACGCGCCTGCGCGAGTTGGGCGCGGGCAAGCTCCCGTGCCTGCTCGGCCTGCTCGTCCCGCCGCATCGCGAGCAGATCCCGATAGCGCAGATACGCGCAACGTCCGCCCGATTTCGCCGCATACATCGCGGCGTCGGCGTTCAGCAGCAGTTCCTCGGCATTGCCGCTGTCGTGCGGGAACTCGCTGATGCCGATGCTCGCGCCGACCGTCATGCTATTGCCATCGATGGTCAGCGTTTCGTTGAGCGCCTCCAGGATGACCGCGGCGATTGCGGGTGTGACTTCCGCCGCGCGCGGCCCTTCGATCAACACGATGAATTCGTCGCCGCCGAGCCGCGCGACCACGTCGCCCGCATACAGCACGTCCTGCAGGCGGCGTGCGACCGCGACCAGCACCTTGTCGCCGACCGAGTGACCGAACTGATCGTTGATCTGCTTGAAGCGGTCGAGGTCGACGAACAGCACGGCGAGCCCTTCGCCGCGGAACTTCGCCTCCTCGATCGCGCTTTGGAGCTTTTGCATGAACAGCATGCGGTTCGGCAGGCCGGTCAGCGCGTCGTGCGAAGCCAGATGCACGAGCTCGCTCTGCTTGCTGTGCAGCGCATCCATCTGCGCGCGGATTTCGCGGCGCAAACGCTCGAAGCAGCGCGCGAGCACGCCGATTTCGTCGGTGCGTCTGAGTGGCAGGGTGTGCATCGCATGCTCGGCGAACAGATGTGTCGCCGCGTGCGCGAGCAGATGCAGCGGTTTGGTCAGTGCTCGCGCGAAGAGGATCGCCAGCAGCACCGACAATGCGCTGAACACGAGGACCATGCGAATGATCCGCGTGCCGAGCTGATTCGCGCCGGCCAGCACGTCTTCGAGCGGCTTCGCGAGACCGAGCACGATGAAGCGGTTGCCCTCCGAGCCGCCGAACGGCCGGCGCACGAACGCGAGCACGTGTCCGGCCACCTCGCAGGAGCCCGTGAGACCGTGGACGAGTGCGTCGTTGCGGTGCTGCTCGAACAGTGGCTTCGTAATGGGGAAGCTGTCCTGCATCAGCACGCGCCGGCCGCGGTCGAAGCCGAAGGTCTTCGACGGGTCGGGGTGAACCAGGAAATCGCCCCACTCGTTTGCCAGATAGACCTGATAGTCGCTCGGCAGATCGCTCTGCAAACGCCGCAACATGCCGGCCAGATCGACATCGAGCACGACGACGCCGACCACCGTGCCGCGCGCGTCCGCGATCGGCGTGCCGAGACGCAGCGTCGGCCTGCCTTGCGCCGCATGCGTGCCGTACTCGTGATTGACCGAGATCGGCGACGTGTAGATGCGGCCCGGCGAAAACGCGAGCGTTTCGAACACATAGGGAAACTGGGCTTTTTCCTGCAGATCGTTGCCCTCGACGCGCACGAGGCCGTCGCTGTCGCGATCGAAACGGATCAGTTCGAGCCCGTGATGTTGCTGCGTGATCAGCCGCACCTGCAGATATTCGGGGTGATGCAGCATGAAGCTCGAATAGACCTGGGCGAGCCGCTCGCGGCCGGGATTCGGGCCGATGCCGTCATCGGTCTGCGCGACGCTCACTGACGAGGGCAGCGTCGCGAGCACGAGCACGTCCGCCGCGACGTCGTCGATCGACACGGCGATGCGCTGACCGAGCAGCTCCGTCGAAGTCTGCAGGCTGTGCTGCGCTTCGTTGACGAGCATCGTGCGATTCGCGCGATACGCGTAGTAGCCGGTCGCGCCCGATGCCAGCACGCCGATGCACGCGAGCAGCACGGAGAGCTTGAAGGTCAAGCCGCGATGCAGCATCAGAAGCGCTCCGAACGGTCGCCCGACACGATCCGCACCCACAGCTTCTCTCGGCGGTCGATATCCTCGACCGGACCGATCCAGACGATATGCGCGTTGGCGCTGCCTTCCGCAGGCTCGGTCAGCGTGTTCGCGAGTCCCTGGCGCTGCGTGAGCAATGCGCTCACGGCCGGTTCGAGCATGTAGTTGATCCAGGCGAGCGCGAGCGGCTTGTCGCTCGCCGCGCGCGTCATCGACCAGCAATCGAGCCATGCCAGCGCGCCCTCGTCCGGAATCACGTAGCCGACATCCGCGCCCGCGCGGCGCAGCAACTCCACCTGCTGCGTACCGTAGTTGCCGAACATCAGCGCGGCCTTGTGCTGGATGAAGAACGCGGTCGCCTCCTCCGGCAGCGTGTAATAGGTCAGCAGGTTGCGGCGCAGATCGACGAGCTTGTGCGCAACCGCGCGCATCTGCGCGGCGTCGAGTTGAAACGGATGGGGATAGCCGAGCGCGAGCGCGGTGAACGAAAAGTTGTGCTGCGCGCTGTTGAAGTCGAGCACCTTGCCCCGATAGCGCGGGTTCCACAGTTCGAGCATTGAGCGCGGCGCGACCGGGATCTGCCGGCGATCGTAGATGAGCCCCATCGACGAGTACGTGAAAGGAATCGCGTACACCTTGCCCGCCGACGTCAGGCCGTCGATCGAGCCGAGCGCCCGAAAACGCGGCAACTGCTTCTTCGTGTTCGGCAGACTCGCGAGATCGAGCGGTGCAAGCAGATTCGCCTCGGCATAGCGGCGGATTTCGGCGGTATTGGCGGCGAGCACGTCGAACGGCGGCGTGTCCTTGCTGTGCACCTGCGCCCACAGTGCTTCATCGGAATCGACGAGCGTGACCTCGACCTTCGCGTCGTAGCGTGCTTCGAATTCCTTGACGACGTCCGGGTCCGCGTAGCCGGGCCATGCGAGCACGCGCAGCACCTTATCGGCGGCCACGGCGGGCGTCGTCGCGCCGAAACCCGTGCACAGGACTAGCGCAATCAGAAAAGGCAAAAGCCCGGAAAGAATCGCAGACCCCAATGCGGCGGCGCCAATCACCGAAAATCCGTATGAATCGCTCGGCAAAAACGCGCCAACAAAAAGGCGCTGCAATAAAGCCGCGCGCGTTCGCACGCCAGCGCTCGCGATTTGTCGCTTAAATGCCTGCTTACAACGGCCCGTTTGATCCGCCATGAACTTCGCGTGCATGAATAACACCGTTGAGCAGAAAGGCTTTTTTGAGCGAGCGCAAATGCGCGGCATTTAAATCTTGACAGCTGTTCGACGACGTGTAGCAACGCGATTCCCGCCTGCGCCGACGTGGGCTTCCCGCGCAGGGAGGATCGATGATAGCGCCAAAAACTTCGTTTTTGCACCGGTTCAAAATGGCGGCAAAAAAACCGGGCTCTGGCATTGACATCTCATGCAATAGTCTCGACATCGTTGTCAATTAACGGCAAATTTATGCGTAACCTTTAATGGTGCGCCAGCGATCGAACCGCCTTTCAAACCGGCTGTCGGCAAATTCCCGGGAAAATCGCTGCAAATGCGAGTCGATTGCACTCGCCCGGCCATCGTATTAGCGCTAGTTCGTTACACCCGCGTTACGCAAACCTCGCCGACAGTGTACGATCCGGTCACGCCGGCTTGCGCGCAAGCGTTGCTGTAGAGAGCCTCCTCCTGCGTCATCCGGTGTTTTACTAGCATCCCGATATTTTTGAACTGATAAGCTTGGCGCGCATTGCAGGCCACCCCGGCTTGCAATCTGACTGAAAGCCCTGCCGTGAGTCGCGCCGGGCGTCCCGGGGCGGCACAACCGCCGAGGGCGTAATTGAACTACACCGAGGAGTAACAACAGTGAAGAAACTGCTAGCGGCTTTGACGGTCGCTCTGCTTGCCACCGTCTCGATTGGCGCACACGCTAAAGATTGGTCGACGATCCGTTTTGGTGTTGACGCCAGCTATCCCCCGTTCGAGTCGAAAGGCGCGGACGGCAAGCTCGTCGGCTTCGATATCGACCTCGGCAATGAAATCTGCAAGCGCGTGGGTGCGAAGTGCGTGTGGGTGGAGAACGACTTCGACGGCATGATCCCGGCACTCAAAGCGAAGAAGTTCGACGGCGTGCTGTCGTCGATGTCGATGACGCCGCAACGCGCCGAACAGATCGCCTTCTCGTCGAAGCTGTTCAACACGCCGACCCGCCTCGTCGCGAAGCAGGGCTCGGGCATCCTGCCGACCGCCGAATCGCTGAAGGGCAAGACGGTGGGCGTCGAACAGGGCACGATTCAGGAAACCTACGCGAAGACGTACTGGGAACCGGCGGGCGCGAAAATCGTGCCGTACCAGAACCAGGACCAGGTCTACGCCGACCTGATCTCGGGCCGTCTGGACGCAGCGCTGCAAGACGCGGTGCAGGCTGATCAGGGCTTCCTGAAGACGCCGCGCGGCAAGGGCTTCACGTTCGTCGGCAAGGACCTCGACGATCCGAAGATCCTCGGCAGCGGCGCCGGCATCGGCATGCGCAAGGAAGACACCGATCTGAAGGCGAAGGTCGACAAGGCAATCGCCGACATGATCAAGGACGGCACCTACAAGAAGATCGAGAAGAAGTACTTCGACTTCGACGTGTACGGCAGCTAAATCGCCCACGCGCGCCGCACGGCGCGCCGGCCGGTTGTACGCCCAACGGGCTCCGCAATGCGGAGCCCGTTTTGTTTTGCGCGGCCACGTCCAGCCACATAAAGCCACGTCGCGTGGCAGATCGGCTAAGATCGTGCGAAACGCGACCTGCGTGCGACAGGTCGCCGCAGCCCGCGCACGCACTCCCCCGCGCGCAGCGGCACACATCTTTCCCCTTGCAATCAACTACCTAGCGCGGCTGCTCCGGACGAGCCGCGAAGCTAAAACCATGCAAACCCAGACCCATTCGCTGATTGCCCCGTCGCTTGGCACCGCCCGCGAACTGACGAGTTTCCACTACGGTCCCGGCGGCGGACAGAAGATCTATATCCAGTCGTCGCTGCACGCGGACGAACTGCCCGGCATGCTGGTGTCGTGGTCGCTGCGCCGCAAGCTGGCCGCGCTCGAAGCCGCGGGCAAGCTGCGCGGCGAAGTCGTGATCGTGCCGGTGCCGAATCCGATCGGCCTGAACCAGCACCTGCTCGGCCAGATGCTCGGCCGCTTCGAAACCGGCAGCGCGCAAAACTTCAACCGCAACTTCTACGACCTTGCCGAGCTGGTGCTGCCGGTCATCGAGTCGCGCCTGGGCGGCGACATCGACGCGAACCGCGCGGCGATCCGCAGCGCGATGCGCGAAGCGCTCGACGCGCAGCAGCCGACCACCGAACTGGCGTCGCAACGCCTCGCGCTGCAAAAGCTCTCGTACGATGCCGATGTCGTGCTCGATCTGCATTGCGACTGGGAAGCCGCGATGCATCTGTATACGAATCCGGATCTGTGGCCCGAAGTCGAGCCGCTCGCGCGTTATCTGGACGCGAAGGCGTCGCTGCTCGCGCTGAACTCGGTCGGTAATCCGTTCGACGAGATCCACAGCTTCTGCTGGTCGGATCTGCGCGGCCGCTTCGGCGAGCGCTTCCCGATTCCGAACGGCGGGATCTCGGTCACGATCGAGCTGCGCGGTCAGCGCGACGTCTCATACGAATACGCGGAAAAAGACGCGCAGGCGATCATCGAATATCTGACTTCGCGCGGCGTGGTCGACGGCGAGCCGGCCCCGCTGCCGCCGCTCGAATTCGCGGCGACGCCGCTCGCGGGCGCCGAGCCGCTCGTTGCGCCGATCAGCGGCGTGCTCGTGTATCGCTGTGAAGTCGGTTCGTGGGTGGACGTGGGCCACGAAATCGCGGACATCGTCGATCCGTTGACCGATCGCGTCGTCACGATCAAGAACACCGTGGCCGGCGTGCTGTATGCCCGGCGTCTGGCGCGCTTCGCGACGGCCGGACTCGAGTTCGCCCGCATCGCCGGCGCGACGCCGTTCCGCAGCGGCTCGTTGTTGAGTAACTGACCGCCCAAGCCGCTGCGACGATCGATCCTGTCGCAGCCGGTCATGTAACTGCATTTTCAGCGCACCTACCAGTTGAAGTAGTCGATCGCCTGCCGCCCGGCGGGCGATCCGCCGCCGCGCGTCCCCGCCCACCTTCGGGTCAATCGACTCGTCCCGCCTCCGGTCCGCTCCCACGTGTCGCGCCCGCACGACACCGCGGAAAAATGTTTTCACTGTCACATAGCTTACTCAGCGTTCCCTTAAATTGCGGGCCGTCGCGCGACACTGCCGCAGAGCAGCGCGTTGCGATCGCTCAAATTCGCTAACCGGAGAAGTACCTTGAAGAAAAAAATTCTGACCGCCGCTACGTTTGCCGTCTTCGCCACCGCCGCGCACGCACAAAGCAGCGTCACGCTGTATGGCCTGATCGATGCGGGTATCAGCTACGTGAACAACTCGAAAACGTCCACCGGCCACGCCAGCCTGACCAAGTTCGACGACGGCGTCGCGCAGGGCAGCCGTTGGGGTCTGCGTGGCACGGAAGATCTCGGTAACGGCCTGAAGGCGCTGTTCCAGTTGGAAAACGGCTTCAGCAGCGCGAACGGCGCCGCCGGCCAGGGCGGCGCGATGTTCGGCCGCCAGGCATACGTCGGCCTCTCGCAGAACGACATCGGCTCGCTGACGTTCGGCCGCCAGTACTCGTTCTCGACCGAGTACCTCGGCTCCAACTACGCGACCGGCGGCCTGACCGTCGCGGGCAACTACGCCTACCACATCAACGACGTCGACCAGCTCACGTCGAGCCGTATCAACAACTCGGTCAAATACAGCAGCGCGAACTTCGCTGGCCTGACCTTCGGCGCGATGTACGGCTTCTCGAACACGGCGGGCGCCTTCGCCGGCTCGCCGGGCACGGGCACGGCGGCTGCCCCGGTGGCGGGTTCGTCGCGCGCTTACAGCTTCGGCGCGAACTACGCGAACGGCCCGTTCGGTCTCGGCGTGGCATACACGGACATCCGTTACCCCGGCCAGGCGACGCCGGCCTTCTCGACGTCGTTGGCTAACGTCTCCTTCCCGACGCCCGGCACCACGCAGATCCAGGATCTGCGCACGGTCGGCGTCGGCGGCCGTTACGCGTTTGGTCCGGCGCTGCTGTGGGCCCTGTACACGAACACGCGCCTCGCACCGATCTCGGGCGGATCGACGACGTTCGCCGCCTACGAAGCAGGCGCGAAGTACGCGTTCACGCCGGCTATCACGGCAGGCGCGGGCTACACGTACATGCACCTGAGCGGCGCGAACGTCGGTCACTGGAACCAGGTGAACCTGAGCGGCGACTACGCGCTGTCCAAGCGCACGGACGTGTACGTGCTGGGTATCTACCAGATCGCGTCGGGCCGCAACGGCACGCAGGATCTGCAGGCACAGATCGGTTCGAGCACGAGCTACTTCAGCACGTCGGGCGTCGGTGCCGACAACCAGCTCGCGTTCCGTGTCGGTCTGCGTCACAAGTTCTAAGCAGACGGTTCGCGGTGGGGAACACCCCGCTTACGCTCAAGCGGCCGTTCCTCACCTGGCGGAACCCGTCAATGCGAATGACGCGGCACCGCTGACCCGCGACACCCGACAAGGAAGTCGAGGTCGCAGCCCTCATCGGCCTGCAGCACATGATCGATATAGAGGTGCCGGTAGCCGCCGCCTTCCGGCCGGGGCGGCGGCGCATGCTGCGCGAGGCGGCGCGCGAGTTCCGCATCGCTGATGTCGAGATGCAGCGTGCCCGCGTCGCAATCGAGCTCGATCCAGTCGCCGTCCTGTACCGCGGCGAGCGGACCGCCGGCCGCGGCTTCCGGCGTCACGTGCAGCACCACCGTGCCGTATGCGGTGCCGCTCATGCGCGCGTCGGAAATGCGCACCATGTCCTTCACGCCCTGCTTCAGCAGCTTCGGCGGCAGGCCCATGTTGCCGACTTCGGCCATGCCCGGATAACCCTTCGGCCCGCAGTTCTTCATCACGAGCACCGAATTCGCGTCGACGTCGAGCGTTTCGTCGACGATGCGCTCCTTGTAGTGCTCCAGGTTCTCGAACACGACCGCGCGTCCGCGATGCTTGAGCAAGCCGGGCGTCGCCGCCGACGGCTTGAGCACCGCGCCGCGCGGCGCGAGATTACCGCGCAGCACGCGAATGCCGCCGTCAGCGACGAGTGGCCTGTCAAGCGGACGGATCACTTCGTCGTTGGTGTTGGGCGCGTCCTTCACGTTGTCCCACAGCGACTTGCCGTTGACCGTCAACGCGCCCGGATGCGGCAGCAGGTTCGCTTCGCCGAGCCGGCGCAGCACGGCCGGCAGGCCGCCCGCGTAATAGAACTCTTCCATCAGGAAGCGGCCCGACGGCATCAGGTCGACGATCGTCGGCGTGTCACGGCCGATGCGCACCCAGTCGTCGAGTTCGAGATCGACACCGATGCGTCCAGCGATCGCCTTCAGATGAATCACCGCATTGGTCGAGCCGCCGATCGCCGCATTGACGCGAATCGCGTTCAGGAACGCCTCGCGCGTCAGGATCTTCGAGAGCTTCAGGTCCTCCAGCGCCATCTGGACGATCCGCATTCCCGACATATGCGCGAGCACGTAGCGGCGCGAATCGACCGCGGGAATCGCCGCGTTATGCGGCAGCGACGTACCGAGCGCCTCGGCCATGCAGGCCATCGTCGATGCGGTGCCCATCGTGTTGCAGGTGCCCGCCGAGCGCGACATGCCCGCCTCGGCCGACAGAAACTGATGCAGGTCGATCTCGCCGGCCTTCAGCGACTCGTGCAGCTGCCACACCGCGGTGCCCGAGCCGATGTTCTTGCCGTCGAGCTTGCCGTTCAGCATCGGTCCGCCGGTCACGACGATCGCCGGCACGTCGCAGCTCGCCGCGCCCATCAGCAGCGCGGGGGTCGTCTTGTCGCAGCCGGTCAGCAACACGACCGCGTCGATCGGATTGCCGCGGATCGCCTCCTCGACGTCCATCGCCGCGAGATTGCGCGTGAGCATCGCGGTTGGACGCAGATTCGATTCGCCGTTCGAAAACACCGGGAATTCGACCGGAAAGCCGCCCGCTTCATAGACGCCGCGCTTCACGTGCTCGGCGAGCTTGCGAAAGTGCGCGTTGCACGGGGTCAGCTCGGACCACGTGTTGCAGATGCCGATCATGGGACGGCCGTCGAACTCGTGATCGGGAATGCCCTGATTCTTCATCCAGCTTCGATACATGAAGCCGTTCTTGTCAGCCGTGCCAAACCACTCGGCCGAGCGTAGTTTCCGCTTTTTTTCCGACATGCTAGGTCCTTGATGCTTGTGCCGGGACCCTCACCGGCCGATTTGCCTGAAACGGCACGCCTCGCGCTACCGCGCAAAGCTGTCGTTCAATGCCCTGGGATGGTGAAGTGTATGGAGCGGGCCGATATCTTTCCAATTATATTTTTGGCGATATAGATATCAGTTTTGGTATGGAGTCGCCGGATATGCCAATGTGGCGAGGGCCGGCGCGGAAGCCGGGCGAGCGGAGCTTGACGGCTTCAGGCCACGCCGGCCTCCGCCTGACCGGACATTTTCTTTCTATGGGCTTTCGATTGCGCGCCGCGTGTGTTCCTCTTCGGCAAGGTCAGCTTGACCTTGCCTTTGTGCGCATTGGCGACCGCGATCATGCCGTTGCGCGACCAGACCGGGCTGCCCACCCACTTGCGATCGGCTCGTCGATACGTTCCGCTGCGTTCATCGGGGGCGCCAGGTTTAACCGGTAGGATGCCGTAGCAACCTGGTCATTGTAGTCGACACGTTGTGTGTTGACATAGTTGGCGCCTCGCGCTGACTTCCCCGATGCGTGAGCTGTTTACATCCCGCCAAACGGCTTCTGCACGGTCAGCTTGTTGGTCACGGAGGTCACCCCCGGTACGCCCTTCGCGATCTCCGCGACCTGGTTGACCTGCGACGCGTCCGTGACCGTGCCACTCAGCGTCACCGCGCCGCCTTTTGCGATGACGCTGATATTGCCGGCGCTGATTTCCTTGTGTTTGCCGATGGCGGCATACACCTGCCGGCGCAGCGTCCGATTGGCTTTCCTTGCGCTGACGGGAGCGGCCCCACCCGCTTCCGCCGCGGATGCAGCCGGTGCACCGGAAGGCACACTGCCCGTCTGGCCCGGCTGCGACCATGCGTTGCTGAACGTGGCCAGAATCAAGGTGGCCATTGCCAACGCGCGTGCATGAATGCTTTTCATCGAATACTCCAATTGTTGTAACGGACGGAATCAGAAGGTGTGGCGGATGCCGACCATCGCCGCTGTGGTGTTCACGCCTGGCGCAACCGGAGCGCCATAGACGATAGTCTGGTTCATGGTTCCCCGGTTGGCGACATAGCCCACTTGCGCGTACGCTCTGGTCCTCTGCGACAGGCTGTATTCCGCTCCCGCGGCGACTTCGGTCGAATGGTTCGCCGAGTGGTTCTTATCGTTCAGGTAGTAGTAGCCGGACGTGATCGTGAAACGCGAATTGAATTGGTAGCCGAGGCCTCCCGAGATCATTTCGAAGTTCGCCGTATTGCTATGGGCCGGGTTCTTGCCGACGCCATACGAGGCCGACACCGAGAACCCGGCGATCGTGTACATCGCGCCGAAATAGTAGAGGCGATTGTTCGCGAGACCGGTCGCAGGAATGGCGGGCGCCGCCGGGTAAGTCAGCGGGAACGGGTTGGTGTCGTGGCCGTTGTAATACACGGCGGACAGATTCAGACCGTAATTCGAGTATTTGAGCACGGCCGACTCGCGCGTGCCGCCCTGGAAATGGCCTGCGACGCCACCCGGCGCGTACTCGAGCGCGAGCGACGCGCCATAGAATTTCGGCGAGTTATAGACGAGCGCGTTGCTGTCGTACAAGGCGCCGATCGGCGCGTTCGTGCTGGTGCCCGGCCAGCCGGCCGCCTGATTGATACCGAGCCAGGCCGTCAGAATACTGCCGAAATACTGCGCGCCGCGAACGTCGGTTTCCGCCATCGCGTAGATCATCGGAACGATCTGCCGGCCAGCGTCGAAGGTACCGAACGGCCCGGACACGCCCACCGTCGCGAACTGGTTGAAAATCGCGGTGACGCCCGGCGTGTCGGACAAACCGAACTTGCCGTTCGTAGTATTGAATGTACCTTGCAGCTTGAAGTTAATCTTGTAGCCGCCGCCGATGTCTTCGGCACCCTTCATACCCCAGTAGCTCGCATAGATGCCGCCGTCCTTCAACTGAAAAACGCTGCCCGTGTTCGGCGCATGCGGCAAAAAGGTAGCCGCCGAAGTGTTCTGATACAGCAGCCCTGTATCGACTACGCCGTAGAGCGTCACTGATGATTGCGCGTGCGCTGCCGTAGCAAAGATAGCCAGCACGATCGCGCTCCCTGACTTCAACTTCATTGCGTCTCCTCCGCGTACCGGCGTGGGTGCCAATGCCCATGCTGCGGTCGCTTCAAGTTGGTTGGTGTTTATGTGAGCGCCGGATTCACCCGGTCGCTTCGTTGCGTGAATCGAAATGCGATGCTGCGAAAGCGGCGGATCACGCCGGCAGGTAGTAACGCCCGAATTGATCGCGTAACTGGTTCTTGAGTACCTTGCCCGTCGCGCCGAGAGGAACCGTGTCGACGAACACCACTGCATCGGGCGTCCACCAGCGCGCGACCCGGCCGTTGAAGAAGGACAGCAGTTCTTCGCTCGCCAGATCGCTGCCGGGCTTCTTCACGACCAGCAGAAGCGGCCGTTCGTCCCACTTCGGGTGCCGTGCGGCGATACAGACGGCGGTCGAGACTTCCGGATGCAGATACGCCACGTTTTCGATAGCCGCCGAACTGATCCATTCGCCGCCGGACTTGATCACGTCCTTGCTGCGATCGGTGATCTGCATGAAGCCGTGCCGGTCGATCGTGGCGATGTCGCCGGTCGGAAACCAGCCGTCGCTGAGCGGCGACTCAACGTCGGCGCCGAAGTATTGCTGCGTGACCCAGTGACCGCGCACCTGCAAATCGCCAGCCGTCTCGCCGTCCCACGGCAATTCATGGCCCTGTGAGCCGACGATTCTCATGTCGATGCCGAACAGCGCCCGTCCCTGTTTCGCCTGAACCTTGTACTGCTCCGCCATCGGCAGCGACTGGTGATGCGCCTTGAAGCTGCAGACCGTACCCATCGGGCTCAATTCGGTCATGCCCCACGCGTGCAGCACCTCGACCCGATGGCGCTTCTGGAACGCCTCGGTCATCGCGGTCGGACACGGCGCGCCGCCGATCACGGTGCGCCGCATCGAGGAAAAGGACCCGCCCAGTGCATCCACATGCGCGAGCAATCCCTGCCACACGGTCGGTACGCCGGCCGACAACGTCACGTGTTCCGTTTCGATCAATTCGTAGAGCGACTTGCCGTCGAGCGCCGGGCCCGGAAACACCAGCTTCGCGCCGACCATGCAGGCGATGTAGGGCAGTCCCCACGCGTTCACATGGAACATCGGCACGACCGGCAGGATCACGTCGCGCGCGGAGCAGTTCAGCGAATCGGGCAGCGCCGCCGCGTAGGTGTGCAGCACCGTCGAGCGGTGGCTATACAGCACGCCCTTCGGATTGCCGGTGGTGCCCGAGGTGTAGCACAGCGACGACGCGCTGTTCTCGTCGAGCAGCGGCCATTCGAAAACGTCGTCGTGAAGATCGAGCAGATCCTCGTAGCAGATCAGCAAGCCGCCGAGGTCGTCCGCTTGCGGCATGTGCGCGCGATCGGTCATGGCCACGAATACCTTCGGGCTCTTCACCCGTGGCGCGACGCTCTCGATCAGCGGCAAAAAGCTCAGGTCGAAGAACACCACACGATCTTCCGCATGCTCGATGATGTACGCCAGCTGGTCGACGTGCAGCCGCGGGTTCAGCGTATGCAGCACCGACCCGGAACCCGACACGGCGAAATACAGCTCCATGTGCCGATAGCCGTTCCACGCGAGCGTCGCGACGCGCTCGCCCTGACCGACGCCGAGCGTCGACAGCGCGTTGGCCATCTGGCGCGCGCGCTGCGCGAGGTGCCGATACGAATAGCGATGGATGTCTCCCTCCACGCGTCGCGACACGATTTCCTGTTCGCCGTGATGGCGCTCCGCGTGCGTGAGCAGCGCAGCGACCAGCAGCGGTTGCTGCATCATCAAGCCTTGCATCTTTCCGTCTCCTGATAGGGTGTGGCGTCTCGCGCCTGCTCAGTCGGCGCGTGCGGCTCGTCGAGACTCACCACCACCTTTGAATCCACTATGGCGACCGTGAAGGTCGTCACCTTCAATCCGCCTCGCCCCGCCATGCAGCCCGTGCGCACGTCGAAGCGCAGACCGTGCGCCGGGCAGCGCAACATGCAGCCTTCCAGCCGGCCGCCCGCGAGCGCGGCTCCGTTGTGCGGACACGCGTTGTCGATGGCGTGGAGCGTGCCGTCGAGGTTGAACAGCACGATGCTGCGGCCATCGATGAAAGCCAGCTTGCGCTCGCCCGGCGCGAGCTCGCCGGCGACACCCACCACGATCCGACGTGGCATCCCGGAAGCCTTGCGATCCGCCTCGGGCCGCATCACATCAGCACCAGGCGGCGAATCAACGTCTCGGCCATCGGCCACTCGCCGAAGCCGGCAGGGGGGTTGAGGTGCCCCACTTCGCCGAGGTCGACGAAGCGGCTGCCCCAGTCCTGCGCCATGTCCTGCACACGCTCGAACCGCGCAAGCGGATCGTTGCGGCTCGCGCCGACGATGCTCGGGAACGGCAGACGCTGGCGCGGAATCGGCAGCCAGCCGTTCTGCTCGAGCGTCTGCCGCTCCGGATAACCTGGCGGCAGCGGCGTTTCGATGTCCGCGGGCGCCGCGAGCAGCGCACCGTGAATCTGGCGCTTGTGCTGCGCCGCCCAATGCACGGTGATCATCACGCCCGCGCTATGCGCGACCAGAATCACCGGGCCGCTGATCCTCGCCAGCGCGGCATCGAGCGCCGCGACGCGCGCGCCGCAACTGAGCTTGTCGTGCTCGAGCGGCGGCACCGAACGTGCCTTCGGCAGCCTTTGCTCCAGCAAGGTTTGCCAATGCTCCGGGACATGGTCGCGCAGACCCGGGACCATCAAGATGGTCGGTGTCAGTTCGTAATTCATCGGAAGTGACTTGCTGGTTCAGTACGGCTTGTCGCCGATAATGCCGGCGCGTTCCATCTTGCGATGGCACGGCGGGTAGTCCATCACCGCGTAGTGCTGCGTGCTGCGGTTGTCCCAGATCGCGATGCTGTTTTTCTCCCAGCGCCAGCGCACCTGATACTCGGGGATGTACGCCTGGCTGATCAGGTAGCGCAGCAGATCGCCCGCGCCCGGATTCGCGTCCTGCCCAAAACGCACGCGTTCCGGCGTGTGAAAGTTCGTGAAATGACTGGTGAAGGCATTCACGAATAGCACCTTCTCGCCCGTCTCCGGATGCGTGCGCACCACCGGATGCTCCGCGTCCGGAAACTGTGCTTTCAGCGCGAGACGCTTTTCGATCGGCATCGCAGCGCCGAAGCTCGCCTCGATGCTGTGGCGGGCGCGCAGATCCGCGATCTGCGTCTTCACATATGCCGGCAGATTCTCGTACGCGAGGACCATGTTCGCCCACATCGTGTCGCCACCGACGGGCGGACACTCCACGCAGCGCAGCACGGCACCGAACTGCGGCGCTTCGCGCCAGGTGGCGTCGGCGTGCCACGCGTTTTCATAGCGGTCGTTGGGCTGATCCGGGGTCTTGTAGATGCGCACGAGGCCCGGGTACTCCGGATCGCTGCCCGCGACCGGATGGTCTTCGAGCTCGCCGAAGCGGCGCGCAAACGCCACGTGCTCGGCGCGCGTGATGTGCTGGTCGCGCAGGAACAGAACCCGGTGCTTCAGCAGCGCCGAGCGGATCTCGGCAAACAGGCCATCGTCGTTGATCGCGTGAGCGACATTCACCCCGATCAGCTCGGCACCGATCGCATACGTCAGTTGTTCGATTCGCATGACTCGCTCCTCAGATGACGAAGACCGACGACCCCGTCGTCTTGCGCGATTCCAGATCCCGATGGGCTTGCGCCGCATCTTCGAGCGCATAGCGCTGATTGACCTCGATCCTGATGCGTCCCGAAGCGATCAGCCCGAAGATTTCGCCGGCGAGTTCATTCTTCTCGGCCGGATCGGCGATATAGTCCGCAAGCGCCGGGCGGGTCAGATAGAGCGAGCCCTTCATCGCCAGCAGTTGCGGATTGAACGGCGGAATCGGGCCGGAAGCCGTGCCGACGCAAACCATCAGACCGCGGCGCTTCAACGAATCGAGCGAGGCCTCGAAGGTATCCTTGCCGACGCTGTCGAACACCACGTTCACGCCGACGCCATCGGTCAGTTCGCGCACGCGCCTGGCGACGTCTTCGCGGCTGTAGTTGATGACGTGGTCGCAGCCGTGCGCGCGGGCCACCTCGCCCTTGGCTTCGGTCGAAACCGTGCCGATCACGGTCAGACCCAGCAGCTTCGCCCATTGCGAAACGATCAGGCCGACGCCGCCAGCGGCGGCATGCAGAAGGATCGTGTCGCCGACCTTGAAGTCGTGAATGCGGCGCATCAGATACGCGGCGGTCAGACCGCGCATGGTCATGCCGGCGGCCGTTTCGCAGTGGATCGCATCGGGCAGCCGGATCAACGGGGCAGCCGGAATCAGGCGTTCGGTGCTGTACGCGCCGAGCGTGTTGATAAAGCCCGTATAGGTCACACGATCGCCCACCGCGACGTTCGTCACGTCCGGACCAACGGCTTCGACCACGCCTGCGGCCTCGACGCCCATCCCGGCGGGCAGCGGAACCGGATACAGGCCGCTGCGGAAGTAGGTGTCGGCGAAATTGAGGCCCACTGCCTGATGGCGCAGGCGGACCTGACCGGGGCCGGGGTTGCCCACTTCGACGTCCTCGTAGCGCAAGACGTCGGGACCACCGGTTTCATGAAAGCGCACTGCCTTTGCCATGTCGAATCTCCAATTCTTCCCAATCTGCAATCTGCGAAATGCTTTGCGCCCGTGGCGCAGTCGCGGAGCCTGTGTTACGCGCCGTCCGCGTGGCGCGATGCAATGTCAGCCTGCGGCCTGCTCACGCAGGGTGTTCAGACGATCCAGATCGGCCGAGTAATTCCGTTTGCCGATCATGAATGCGGCAGCCGCGGCTAGCGGCGCGAGCGGCACCAGTTGCAGCGCGCCCAGCAGCCCGATCCGATCGGCGATGATCCCCGTGAGGACGGCCGCCGGCGCGAGGCCCAGCAGGTTGTTCGCGAGCGTCAGGGTCGCGAACGCCGAGGCGTGAATCGACGACGGCGTGAGGTTCGCCACCATCGCCCCCGACGGGCCGCTCGCACCGGCGCAAAAGAACATGCCGGCACCGATCACGACGAGCTGCCACGGCCCCGCGGGCATCCGCAAGCCAATCCCGAGCAGAACGAAACAGGCGAGGCAGAAGGCGATCGCGGCGAACCACTTCCGTTCCCGTGCGTGCTTGCTGAGCCGGTCAGCGAGGTTTCCGCACACCACCATGCCCACCCCCGTCACCAGCACGAACACCGCTGCACACATCGCGGCCTTACCGGTAGCCATACCGTAGTAGCGATTCAGGAAGCTCGGCATCCACGCCCACACCGCGGCGGGAACCAGCAGATGCAGGCCGCTGCCGACATAGGCGCATACCACGGACTTCGTCGAGAACAGTCCCTTCATCAGCGCGCGCAGGCTCATGCACACGCTGCGCGTTTGTGCCTGCCTGGTCACGCTTGCCGGCTGCAGCGGCACCAGACGCTGTTCGGTGACGACCAGCCGGTAGATCACGACCAGCACGAGCCCCATCGCCGCCATCGCACCGAATGCCGATCGCCAGCCGAGGTGAGCCGCCACCGCGCCGCCGAGCGCCATGCCCAGCACCGAACCGAACGCGCCGCCCGCCATGAAGGTGCCGGTCAGCGTGGAGCGCAGCCGCACCGGAAATATGCTCAGGACAACTGCGATTCCGACACTGCCGTAGGCCGCTTCACCGATCCCGACGAAGGCACGCGCAAGCAGCAACTGGCCATAGCTCGCCGAGATCGCGCAGCCTGCCGTCGCGAGACTCCACATTCCCGCCATCAGCACGATGCTCTTCACGCGCCCCCAACGGTCAGCGAGCACCGACAGCGGAAACGTGAGCACGCCAACCATCAGCGCCACCACGCTGCTGAGCGAGCCCAGCTGCGCGTCGGACAGGTGCCATGCCGCCTTGAGCGGCGGAAATACGGCGTTCAACACCTGCCGCGACATGTAGTCGGAAAGCAGCAATCCGACCGTCAATGCAAATACCACCCACGCATAAGCGCGCACGTCTGTCTGAGATGCCGATAGATCGCCCGTCGTGGGCCCAGCATGCTGTACAAGCATGGTTCCGTCTCCTTCGAGGCTGATTTTCGGCGCTCACGCCGCCCGCAGCGGCACGTTCCTGACGCCGGCCTGGCGGTTCGGCGCCATATCGTTGGCGAGAAGCGTCTCGTCGATCGTCTCGTACTGCACACCAATACGATAGATCTCGCGCGCTTCCTTGCCGGTGGCAATTTCACGCCCCAGTTCACGCGCGACGCGCACGCACTGCTCGATCTGCTGCACCGACGTGAAGCGCTTACCGTGCTGGTCGATGATCGTGTCCTCGATGCCGCAGCGCGGATGCAGGCCCATCGACATCGCCATCATGTTGAACGGCAGCACATTCTTCAGCAGAGACTCGGCGGTGAGCGTGCAGCCATCCGGCGCGCGATGCACGAAGTTGAAGAAATTGAACGGATTCGGGCCGTCGAAGCCGCCACCGATGCCGATCCACGTGAGATTCAGGGGGCCCTTGTAGACGCCCTTGCGCACGAGGCGCTCGAGCGTTTCGAGCGCATGAATGCCTGTGAGCTGGAAGTGCGGCTGGATGCCCGAAGCCTGCAGGCGGCGCAGGTGCTCCTCGACCCACGCGGGGCCAGCCGGAACCGTCATTTCACTATAGGCGGCCATGAACGCAGGGTTCGAAAGCGAGGTGCCTGCGAGATACTCCGGATAGAGCAACTCCATGATGTTCATCTGCGTGGTGTTGATCGCGACCGTCACCTGATCGGGCTTCGGTTCGAGATCGGCCAGCATATGGCGCGTGTCGTCGGACAGCCACTTCGCGGCCTGCCCATCGTCTTCCGGTGCGAACGAAATCGAGCCGCCCACCTGGATGATCATGTCGGGCACGGCGGCACGCACACCCGCGATCAGTTCATTGAACTTCGACAGGCGCTTCGAGCCCTTGCCGTCGAGTTCGCGCACGTGCAGGTGCAGCACGGTGGCGCCGGCGTTGTAGCAATCGACCGCCTTCTGGATCTGCTCGTCCATTGTCACGGGGATGTCTTCCGGGAAATCCTCGGGCATCCATTCCGGGCCGTACGGCGCGGTGGTGATGACTACCTTGTCCTGATTCTCCGGGTGCAACGAATCGTCGAGAAACTGCATTGTCTGCCTCCATCGAGTTTGGGGTGACGCTGTTCCGATCTCGCCAAGCCGCGGGGAAATTTGCTGGAACATTTCTAACGTCATGGGCAAAAGATACGGCAATCACGCAGTACACTTTTATGATTGGGCGCCATGCTTTTAGCCATTCGTGCCACTGCGCGTTAACACCGATCATTGCGCGAAGCAAGCGTTTAATGACCTGAAAATTGCCCCGCGGGCGAATCGTCCGGAGAAACTACGATGGAAACGATGTTGACGTCGGTAGCCATGAGTGGCTATTTCGAAGTGACGCGACGGCTTGGACTGAATCCGGTCGAGCTCGCCAGAGAGGCCGGCGTCGATCCCGCTGCGCTCGCGAATCCGGGCGATCGCGTACCGGCTGCCGCCTGCTGTCGGCTACTGGAAATGACGGCCAGCAAGGCGTCGTGCCCAACCTTCGCGCTGCAAATGGCGGAAACGCGGCAGACGTTCGGCAGCGGTGTGGTCAATGTCCTGCTCGCGCACAAACGGACGCTGCGTGAAGTGCTGCTGGCCGCAGCCGAATACCGTCATCTGCTGAATGAAGCACTGGCGGTCCACGTCGAGGATGCTGACAAGACGGTCACCATTCGTGAAGAACTCGTCGTCGAACCGGGTACACCCACGAGGCAGGCCATCGAACTGGCGCTCGGTGTTCTCGCGAGACACTCCAGCGCGCTGCTCGGCAAGTTCTGGAAACCGCGCGAAGTCCACTTCACTCACGCGGCGCCTGCGGACCTGACGTTTCACCGGCACTTTTTCAATTGTCCGCTGGAGTTCGGCAGCGACTTCAACGGCTTCGTCTGCGCGAGCGCCGATCTCGACTACCCGAATCCGCTAGCCGACCCTGAACTCGTGCGCTATGCGGAGAGTCTCGCCACTCCGCTGAACGCGAGCGCGGCGGAATCGGCCGCGCTGGAAGTGCGCAAGGCGATCTACCTGCTGCTGCCGCTCGAACAGGCCAACGCGGAACTGGTGGCGCGTCATCTGCACCTGAGCGTGCGCACCATGCAACGCCAGTTGAATTCGGCCGGCACCAGCTTTTCGGATCAGGTGGAGCACGTACGCGAAGAACTCGCCGTGCGCTACATGAGCAACCCCACCTATCCGATCGGACGGGTCTCGGCGCTTCTCGGCTACGCGCAACAGGGATCGTTCACGAACTGGTTCGTGTCGCGATTCCATATGACGCCGCGTGACTGGCGGGCGAGCCATTCGAAATGATGGGGGCGCACTTGAAGCCATCTGCGAAGCCCGTCAACTTTTGCATAGCTGGCGCATATGATATATGATATGTATATCATGACACGGAGGCGGTAATGAGTCGGATTTTGATTGATTTGCCCGATGCGCAGATCGAAGAGTTGGCGGTGCTCGTGGAGATGGAGCACCGCCCCCGTGCCGCTGTGATCCGTGACGCGATCGAGGCGTATATCGCGAATCACAAGCAAGCGCGCGGAGCTGAAGTTTTCGGGCTGTGGAAGAACAGGAAAATAGACGGCCTTGAATATCAGCAGGAGCTTCGCTCGGAATGGTAAGAGCACTTTTCGATACGAACATATTGATCGACTACCTCAGCGGTGTCACCGCAGCGAAGAAAGAACTCTCGCGCTACGAGTATGGAGCGATCAGCACAATTACCTGGATGGAAGTTCTTGTCGGCACGACGGCGGAAGATGAAGCGACGATTCGTGCATGGCTCGGTTCCTTTGAACTCATCGTGTTGGACAGTGCCATCGCAAATCGCGCAGTGGAGATTCGCAAGCAAAGACGAATCAGATTGCCTGATGCGATAGTTTGGGCATCCGCACAAGTTAATTCGCTGCTCCTGGTTTCTCGCAATACGAAGGATTTTCCAGCGGATGAACCGGGCGTGCGAGTGCCCTACAAGGTTTAGAGAAAAAGGGAAAGGGACACGGTCAAGCAATAGTTGGGGGAAGCGCTGCGTGTACTGCTGCGCGGCGACGCTGCACGGCGTTGGGCAATTCTCTTTTGACACGCCATGCGCATACGTCGCCCTCTCATTCGGCGCGAAGCTTCACATACCGGCCCGGTGCGCTCTCGATCACCTTGTACTTCCTGTTGCCGAGCGTCGTGCGCGCCTCGACCTGCTCACCCGAATGTTTCCTCACCCAGCCGATCCAGTGATTCCACCAGCTGCCGCGCCGCTCTACCGCCGTTGCGCGCCAGTCGTCGGCATTTTCGTCGCAACTCTCGTTGGTCCAATAGCTGCGTTTGTTCTTCGACGCCGGATTGATCACCCCCGCGATATGGCCGCTCGCCCCCAGCACGAATTCGGTTTGGCCGCCCAGTAACTGCGTCGATCGATAGGCGGATCGCCACGGCACGATGTGGTCTTCCTCGGCCGCCATCAGGTAGCTCGGCATATCGATGTTGCCGAGATCGACGGGCGTACCGCAGAACGTCAGTTTGTTCGGCACGCGCAGACTGTTGTCGAGGTACATGTTGCGCAGATAGAAGCTGTACATCGGGCCGGGCAGATTGGTCGTGTCCGCGTTCCAGTACAGCAGGTCGAACGCGGCCGGGGTTTGGCCTTTCAGGTAGTTGTTCACGACGTACGGCCAGATCAGATCGTTGGCGCGTAGCGCTTGGAAGACGAAGCCGAGTTCGCGCCCGGGATACAGGCCGCCGCGACCGATCGTATGCTCGCGCATCTGCACGCCCTGCTCGTCGATGAACACGCCGAGATCGCCCGGTTCGCTGAAGTCGAGCAACGCCGTGAGCAGCGTCAGGCTCGCGACGGAGTCGTCGCCGTTTGCACGCATGATCGCAAGCGCCGACGAAAGCAGTGTGCCGCCCACGCACCAGCCCAATGCGTTGACCTTGTCGGCCCGGCTGATGGCACGTGCGACGCTGAGTGCCTGCATCACGCCATCCTCGAGATAGGCGTCCCATGTGGTATCCGCCATGTCCTGCTGCGGATTGCGCCAGGACACGACGAACACCGTCAGCCCCTGCTCGCAGGCGAAGCGCACGAAGGAATTCTCCGGCTGAAGATCCAGGATGTAGAACTTGTTGATGCACGGAGGAACGATCACGAGCGGCCGTGCCGCGACCTTAGGCGTCAGCGGCGCGTACTGAATCAACTGGAACAGATCGTTTTCATACACCACCGCGCCGCTCGATGTGGCGACGCTTTTGCCCACTTCGAACGCGCTTCGATCGGTGATCGAGATCGAACCGTTGCCCAGATCGTCGAGCAGATGCGTCAAGCCCGTGAGCAGACTCGATCCGCCCGATTCCACCGCTGTGCGGACAACCTCGGGATTCGTCGCGGCGAAGTTCGCGGGGCTGGCGAAGTCGATGAACTGACGCGTGAAAAAGCGCAGCCTGTGCTTGTACTTTTCATCGAGCGTGCTTGCCTCGACGAGCTCTGCGAGCGCCCGTGCATTGATCAGATAGCTCTGCTTCAGAAGGCTGTACCAGCCGTTGCTGGACCAGTCATCGGCGTGAAACCGCCGGTCTCCGTGCTCGGGCTCGGCGACCGGCTTCAACGCCGTCCGCGCGCAGATCAATCCGGCTACCGTGTCGCCCCACAGTTGCGCGTGCTGGTGCAGGTAGTGGGCGCTCGCCTGTGGGATGTTGAATGGCATTCTCATGGCGGGGACTCGCTGTCATGCGTTGCTGACGGCGCAAACCGCGTCTGCATCGGCACGATCGCGGCACGATGTCGGCAGGACCAGGGCGTCGCCCTCTATCACCACCCTGCCGCTGACCGTGCAAACGGTGGACAGGACGACGCGGCGCTTGTCGCGAATCAGTTCCTTGACGGTTACTTCGGCCCGAACGGTGTCGCCGGGTCGAACCGGCGCCTTGAAGCGCAGGTTCTGGCCGAGGTAGATCGTGCCCGGGCCGGGCAGCCGCCCCGCGATGGCCGCGGAAATGATGCTCGCGCTCAGCATCCCGTGAGCGACGCGCCCTTTGAAAGCTGTCGTTTGCGCGAACTGCTCGTTGATGTGAACCGCGTTGATGTCTCCCGACGCGCCCGCGAAAAGCACGATGTCCGCCTCCGTGATGGTCTTGGCGAAGTGGGCGCTCATGCCTGGTCGCAGGTCTTCGAAATCGTATCCGTTAAGCTCATTCATGATTATTCCGCTTGCTTGGCGGGCATTGGCCCTTTGCTCGGTGCGTACTGCGTGTTGGGACGGGCGCGAAGCGCCGGATGCGGTTAGCGCAGAGCCTGCTCGAGTTCCGGCACGACGGTGAAGAGATCACCGACCAGACCATAATCCGCCACGCTGAAAATCGGCGCTTCCTCGTCCTTGTTGATCGCGACGATGACCTTCGAGTCCTTCATGCCCGCCAGGTGCTGGATCGCGCCCGAGATGCCCACTGCCACGTACAGTTGCGGCGCGACGATCTTGCCGGTCTGGCCGACCTGATAGTCATTCGGCACGAAGCCCGCGTCGACCGCCGCGCGCGAGGCGCCCAGCGCCGCGCCGAGCTTGTCGGCGAGCGGCTCCAGAATCTTCGCGTAGTTCTCGCCGTTGCCGAGACCCCGGCCACCTGAGACGATGATCTTCGCGCTCGTGAGTTCCGGACGGTCGAGCTTCGTGACTTCGCGGCTCACGAACTGCGAGATGCCGGCGTCGGCGGCCGCTTCGATCTTCTCCACCGCCGCGCTGCCGCCCTCGGCCGCGACCGCGTCGAAACCGGTCGAGCGCACCGTGATGACCTTGACCGGGTCAGCCGATTGCACCGTCGCGATCGCGTTGCCCGCGTAGATCGGACGCTCGAACGTGTCGGCGCTATCGACTGCGGTGATGTCGCTGATCTGCGCGACGTCGAGCTTCGCGGCAATGCGCGGCGCGATGTTCTTGCCGTAGGCGGTGGCCGGGGCGAGGATGTGCGTGTAGTGCTGAGCGATGCCCAGCACCGTGGCTTCGACGTTTTCCGCAAGGCCCTCTGCCAGTTGCGGCGCGTCGGCCAGCAGTACCTTGCTCACGCCCGCGATCTTCGCGGCCGCCTCGGCTGCGGCCTGCGCATTGTGGCCCGCGACCAGCACGTGAATGTCACCGCCGATTTTCTGTGCCGCTGCGATCGTGTTCAGCGTCGCGGCCTTGATCGACGCATTGCCCCCCAAGGGGGCTTCCTTCGGGGCGTCGAATTCTGCAATTACCAGGTTCGTCATTTCTTGCGTCTCCTCACAGCACCTTGGCTTCGGTCTTCAGCTTCTCGACCAGCGTCTTCACGTCCGGCACCTTCACACCGGCGGAGCGCTTGGGCGGCTCGGCGACCTTCAGCGTCTTCAGACGCGGCGTGACATCGACGCCGAGATCTTCGGGCTTCACAGTTTCCAGCGGCTTCTTCTTCGCCTTCATGATGTTGGGCAGCGTCACGTACCGCGGCTCGTTCAGGCGCAGATCGGTCGTCACCACCGCGGGCAGCGTCAGCGACAGCGTTTCCGCGCCGCCGTCCACTTCACGCGAGACGGTCGCCTTGCCATCGGCTACCACCACTTTCGAGGCAAAGGTGGCCTGCGGCAAGCCGGCCAGCGCAGCCAGCATCTGGCCGGTCTGGTTGGAGTCGTCGTCGATCGCCTGCTTGCCCAGAATGACGAGCGAAGGCTGTTCCTTCTCGACGAGCGCCTTGAGCAGCTTGGCGACTGCGAGCGGCTGCAGGTCTTCGTTCGATTCGACCAGGATCGCGCGATCCGCACCGATCGCGAGCGCGGTGCGCAGCGTTTCCTGCGCCTGCGTCACACCGGCCGACACGGCGATCACTTCGGTCGCGACGCCCGCTTCCTTCAGACGCACGGCTTCTTCCACCGCGATTTCATCGAACGGGTTCATCGACATCTTCACGTTGGCGATATCGACTCCCGTGTTATCCGACTTCACACGGACCTTCACGTTGTAGTCGACCACCCGCTTCACGGCTACCAGAACTCTCACAACACTCTCCTTCCCACACCGATAAGGCCGGGCCCTATCGTTTCGAATGACACGTCACGTTGATTGATGACATCAAAACTGGTCTTCGCGCAGCGCCAACGCGCCTTCGCCATCGCGAGCGCCGCGAATCGCCGCTTCGAACGCGACTGCACGAGGCAGCACCTGGGTTGCGTAGGTGTGCGCCGTCGCGATCTTGGCGTCGTAAAAGGCCGGATCTTCGTCGCGCTTGTCGGTTGCGAGCACGAGCGATCGTGCGGTTTGCCAACCCGCGAGCACGGTGCCCGCGAGCATCAGATAGGAGACACTGCCCGCGAACACCGCGTTCGGATCGCTCTTGACCCGCTCGACAACGTAGCGCACCGCGCTGTAGAAGGCGTCACGGCCGGCGGAAAGATGCCGGACCATCGCCTGAAAGGTCGGGCTCGTACGATACGACGCGTGCGATCGCAGCGCGTTCAGTGTCGCGTCGATCTGCGTGAGCAGCATCACGGCCACTTCGCCGTTGTCGCGCACGGTCTTGCGGCCGACGAGATCGTTCGCCTGGATCGCCGTCGTGCCTTCGTAGATCGGCAGGATGCGCGCATCGCGGTAGTACTGAGCAGCGCCGGTTTCCTCGATGAAGCCCATGCCGCCGTGCACCTGCACGCCGAGACTCGTCACCTCCAGCGACAGCTCCGTGCTCCAGCCCTTCACGACCGGCACCAGGTATTCGTAGATCGCCTGATGCTTCGCTCGCGTCATATCGTCCGGATGACGATGCGCGAGGTCGCAATGCGATGCCGCGACATACGCCAGCGCGCGAGCGCCTTCGGTCAACGCGCGCATCGTCGAGAGCATGCGGCGGACGTCCGGGTGCTGGATGATCGGCACCGCCTGCTTCGCGGAACCATCCACGGGACGGCTCTGCACCCGCTCCTTCGCATACGCGACGGCCTTCTGGTACGCACGATCCGAGATCGCCACGCCCTGCACCCCGACCGCGAAGCGCGCGGCGTTCATCATGATGAACATGTACTCGAGACCGCGGTTTTCTTCGCCGATCAGCTGACCGATCGCGCCGCCGTGATCGCCGAACTGCAGCACCGCGGTCGGGCTCGCCTTGATGCCGAGCTTATGCTCGATCGACACGCAATGAACGTCGTTGCGCTCGCCGAGCGAGCCGTCCTCGTTGACGAGGAACTTCGGCACGAGAAACAGCGAAATGCCCTTTACGCCTTCGGGCGCGTTCGGCGTGCGCGCGAGCACGAGATGCACGATGTTTTCGGTCATATCGTGCTCGCCCCACGTAATGAAAATCTTCGTGCCGAACAGCTTGAACGAACCGTCGCCCTGCGGCTCGGCGCGGGTGCGCACGAGCGCCAGATCGGAGCCGGCTTGCGGTTCGGTCAGGTTCATCGTGCCGGTCCATTCGCCTGAGATCAGCTTCGGCACGAAGCGTTGCTTCTGCTCTTCGCTGCCCGCTGTCAGTAGCGCTTCGATTGCGCCGTCGGTCAGAAGCGGACACAGTCCCAGCGACAGGTTGGCGGCATTGAGCATTTCGATGCAGGGCGTCGACAGCAGTTTGGGCAGATCCTGACCGCCGTACTCAGACGGATGTTGCAAACCCTGCCAACCGCCTTCGGTGAACTGACGAAACGCCTCCCTGAAACCGGACGTGGCGCTCACCGCGCCGTCCTTCCAGGTGCTCGGACAGCGGTCGCCGTCTAAGTTCAGCGGCGCAAGTACACCCTCGTGCAGCCGCGCGGCCTCTTCGAGCACGGCCCGGGCGGTGTCGGCGGTCGCGTCCTCACAGCCGGGCAAGGCCGACAGGCGGTCGATTCCGGCCAGTTCCGTGATTGCAAACAACATGTCCTTGAGAGGCGCGACGTAGCTCATTGCCGTTCTTCCGATCAGATGGTCCGTGGGGAATGTCACCCGTCTGGCGGCGCTGCGGCCGGGGTAACGTATGGCTGAATCGTAGCGCCGCACAGGCTCTGCCCGGTTGTCCAAACCGGACGATCTATTGACATACCTGGCCAGGCCGAAGAGGCTGAATGCCGCGCCGGACTGGCGTCGGCCTGTGTAGCCGACGCTTCAATATGGCGAAATCAGCCACCCCGGCGATAGGCCGCCGGCGTGCTGCCCGTCCAGTGACGGAACGCTCTGTGGAACGCGGTGGGGTCGCCGAAGCCGACATCGCCGGCAATGATGGCGATGGGCTCGAGCGTGCCTGTCAGACGCTGTATCGCGATGTCGCGCCGCAGTTCGTCCTTGAGCACCTGAAACGTGGTGCCCTCGGCGGCCAGATGACGGCACAGCGTTCTGACCGAACAATGCAGGCCGTCCGCTGCTTCTTCGATGGTCGGAACGTCGGGAAGCCGGGTCGCCAGATATTCCCGCACGCGATGACTGAAAAGCTGTTCGTTAAACGAAACGAAGATCCAGTCTTCCGGCGCGCGAGCGAGAAACCTGCGCAGATTCGCCTTGCGCTGACGCACGGGCATGTCGAAATAGGCACTGCTGAATTGCATCGAGGTCCGGGCGCAGTCGAATTTGGCCGGCCCGGGAAACAGATAGAGATACTCGAGCGCGTGAGGCGGACGGGGAAATGCGAACTGCACCTGCAACAACGCAATTCGCTGCCCGATGAGCCACGACGCAATCCCATGCGCCAGCTTCAGCATCAGTTCCTGACCCAGAATGCCGGGTTGCGCGCCCGTGCTTCCCGGATTCAGCGTCAGGCTCGCGACGAATTCGCCGCGGCGCGACTCGAAGCGGAAGTCGTCGAGCACGAGATGGAAGAACTGGCCGAACCGGTGCATCGCGGTTTCGAGGTTGGGCGCATCCAGCAGGCTCAGGCACAGAAACTTCAGCGCGCCGCTGCGTAGCGGGCGCGAGAATACGCCGGGCATTTCATCGTCGAGTTCGATCGCGAGCGCGCGGTAGAGCGTCGAGAACTGTTCCTCGGTGACGCGCGCCCCAGGCTGGTCCAGAAGCGCACGAGGGATGTTCGCGGCCGACAGATGCCGGTCGACGATCGCCGGCTGCGTCCCGACGCTGCCGAGGAAACCATTGACTAGCGAGATCGGCACGGTTGCGCCGGGTGCGTGCATGATGTGGATCCGCGAGGCGAAGACGCATCAGCATAGCGCCTCCCGCCGCCTCATGGCGATGGTTCAGCGGATCGCAATTTGAGTGCCGCGCCCGGCGCGCCGCGATGGCGTGCCGCCTACTGCGCCGACGCGTGCGAGCGCAGGTACGGCACGTACCCGTTCTGCGTTTTCAGGATCTTGTCGGCGCACTCGTCATAGTCCGAGCCCTTTGCGCTGTCCGGACCATACATGCCGCGGCACTGCGCGAACAGCGTGAGGGTCGCGCCGCCCGTGCTCTTGTCCGCGCGCGTCGCTGAAAAAGCGGCTTTGCCCGAATCGTCGGGCACGTCGGTATCGATCGCGATCGCATCCGCACGGATCACGTGCATGTCGGAATGCTGCTCGATATAGCGCTTCGTCGCCGCCCAGGCGGCATCGCAATTCGCCGGCGCGCAATCGATCACCGCGTTGCGTTGCGCGGCGAGGAGGTTCGGTTCGCTATGAAGGATTTCCTGCTGGGCGCGCTGCGCCTGCTTTTCCGGGGACGAGCAGGCGGCGAGTGCGCACGCGACGAGTGCGAAGGCTGCAATTCTTTTCATGAGTAGACTTCGGAGGCCATATTCGAGCGCGATTATAGCCGTCTCGGGGAAGCGAGCCACAACCGCTACGTTTTTGCCACCAGCAATTCCTCCGCATTCTCCGGCGGACGCAGCGCATCCGTCCTACCCGCGAAATACCGCTGCGTCAGATCGGCGGCAGACACATGCCGCGCCTCGTCGAATCCCGCGTCGCGCGCCATGGCGATCATCTGCTGCGGCGTGAAGAAGCTGATGAACGGCGTCCCGCTGGCACGCGCGCCCTTCTCCGCCATTTCCAGTCCGGGACGCACATCCGGGTCCGCCATCTCGAGCGGCAATAGAAACGTCATCGCGAACGTCGAGCCACGCGCAAGCCCGGCCACTTCGCGCAGCGTCGCCGCGTTCGCCTCCTTCGTCAGATACATGCTGACGCCGGTCGACACGACGACGGCCGGCCTGCTCTCGTCGAAACCTTCGGCAACGAGACGCTGCCGCCAGATGTCGCCCGCTTCGAAGTCGACCGGCACGAAACGCAGCCAGTCCGGCACGCCGAAACCCAGCTCGCCCAGGCGTTGACGCTTCCACGTTTGCGGTCCCGGCGGATCGACCTCGAACACGGTGAGCCGCGATGCGATGTCGGGCCGGCGTTGCGCGAAGCTGTCGAGACCGGCCCCGAGAATCACATACTGATCGACGCCGCGCCCGGCCTGCTCGACGACCAGATCCTCGATAAAGCGTGCGCGCGCGACGATCGACGCGCGAAATGGCCGCGTGAACTGCGGGTCCATGTCGCCGCGGCTGCGCCAGTCTTCGGCGGGGGCCAGCAATTGCAGGCCGACTTCGTCTTCGAACACATGCGGCGCCGGGTCGGCCAGCACGTGCAGCGCACGCCATAGGGCGACGCGCGCGGCGGTGCTGTCGGGTGCTGCCTGTCGTTGTTCGCTCATCACTATGTCAATCCTTTTCATTCAGTGTTGCCCGCTCAATTACTTGAGAAAACGGAAATCGCAACCTTCGTCGGCTTGAAGAATTTCCTGCTCGTACAGCTTCGCATAGCCGCGTTTGACCGGTGCTTGCGTTCGCGGCGGCAACGCGGCGCGGCGCCGATCGAGTTCTTCATCCGGGACGAGTAATTCGAGCGAGCGATTCGCGACGCTCAAGCGAATCCGATCGCCGTTGCGCACCAGACCGAGCGGCCCGCCTGACGCCGAATCGGGCGTGATGTGCAGCACGATCGTGCCGTACGCGGTACCGCTCATGCGCGCGTCCGACATGCGCACCATGTCCTTCACGCCGGCGCGCGCGAGCTTCGCCGGGATTGGCAGATAGCCGGCTTCAGGCATCGCCGATTCACTGGTGGGGCCCGCGTTTTGCAGCACCAGAAAATCGTCGGCGCTGACGTCGAGCTCGTCGCTGTCGACGCGGTTCGCCAGGTCTTCGAGCGATTCGAACACGACCGCGCGCCCTTCCTTCTCGAACAGCTTTGGATCCGCCGCCGAACGCTTCAGGATCGCGCCGCGCGGCGCAAGATTGCCGAACAGCGCGACGAGGCCGCCGTTCTCGCGCACCGGCTGCGCGTACGGCCGCACCACCGAGTGATCGACCCAGCTCACGTCGTGCAACCGCTCGCCGAGCGTTTCGCCGGTCACGGTACGGCAGTCGAGATGCAGCAGGTGTTTGATCTCGCGCAGGATCGCCGGCACGCCACCCGCTGCGTACAGGTCTTCCATATAGTGATCGCCGGTCGGCTTCAGGTTGACGAGCACCGGCGTGGTATCGCTCAGTTCGTTCAGCCGCTGCAGATCGACCTTCACGCCGACGCGGCCGGCGATCGCGGTCAGATGAATCATCGCGTTGGTCGAGCCGCCGATCGCGAGCAGCACGCGCAACGCATTCTCGACCGACTGCGCCGTAATGATCTCGCTCGGCAGGATCGGCTTCGCGATCAGATCGAACGCGACGCGTCCCGTTTCTTCCGCGATGCGCAGCCGGTCCGCATCGACAGCCGGACAAGCGGCGCTGTGCGCGGGCATCATGCCGAGCGTTTCGGCGATGATCGCCATCGTGCTCGCCGTGCCCATCACCGCGCAGGTGCCCGCGGTCGACGCGAGCCGCCGTTCGACGATGCCGATTTCCTGCGCGTCGATTTCGCTCGCGCGGAACCTCGCCCAGAAGCGCCGGCAGTCGGTGCAGGCCCCGAGGCGCTCGCCGCGATGCCGGCTCGTCGACATCGGCCCCGCGACCAGTTGCACCGCGGGCAGATTCGCGGACGCCGCGCCCATCAGCTGCGCGGGCACTGTCTTGTCGCAGCCGCCGAGCAGCACGACCGAATCCATCGGCTGCGCGCGCGTCATTTCCTCGACGTCCATCGACATCAGGTTGCGGAACTTCAGGCTCGTCGGGCTCAGAAAAGTCTCGCCGAGCGAGATGGTCGGAAACTCGATCGGCAGACCGCCGGCCGCGAGCACGCCGCGCTTGACCGCTTCGATCATCTCCGGGAAATGCCGGTGGCAGTTATTGAAACCGCTTGCCGAATGCGCGATGCCGACGATCGGGCGGTCCAGCATCTCGCGGCTATAGCCCATCGAACTCGCGAACGTGCGGCGCAGGTAGACGCTGAAATCGCGGTCGCCGTAGTTGGTCAGGCCTTTGCCGAAACCGACCGGTTTTTTGCTGGGTTGATCGCTCATGATATGTGCTGGTGAGGTTGATCTGGCCATGCCAACGCGGCTCAATGAAATAACGGCAGCGCGAGAAACAGTTTGATGACGATCGCGTTGACGATGTCCATGAAAAACGCGCCCGTCATCGGCACGATCAGGAACGCGACATGGGAATGTCCGAAGCGGCTCGTGATCGCCTGCATGTTCGCGATCGCGGTTGGCGTCGCGCCCATGCCGAGCCCGCATTGTGCCGCGCACAACACGACCGCGTCGTAGTTGCGGCCCATCACCCGGAATGTGATGAAGCTCACATAGAGCGCCGTCAGAACAGTCTGCGCGACGAGGATCGAGATGATCGGCACGGCGAGCGCGGCAAGCTCCCATAGATCGAGACGCATCAGCGCCATGGCGAGAAAGAGCGCGAGCGCCACGTTGCCGACGAGCGCGACCGCATGCTGGTCGATTTGCACACGTGCGAGCGAGAGCGCGTTGTTCAGGATCACGCCGATGAACAGCACACAAACGAAAGTCGGCAACTCGAATGGAGTGTTCGCGATCCAGTCGGCGAACAGTTCGCCGCCGGCGAGGCAGATCGAGATCAGCGCGAGCGTCGTGATGATCGCGGCGGGCGTGGTGGCCTGCTGCGCCTCCGGTTCTTCGAAGACCAGCGTCTCTTCTTCGCGCTGCTTGACGCGCCGCAGTTCTTCGGCACTGATCCGCCGCAGCAGCAGGCGTGCGAGCGGGCCGCCCAGCACGCCGCCTATCACGAGCCCGAACGTCGCGCAGCCGATCGCGATCTCGGTCGCCGACTCCAGCCCGTGACGCTCGGTGAAGACCTGGCTCCACGCGGCGCCCGTGCCGTGACCGCCCGACAGCGTGACCGAGCCGCCCAGAATGCCGAGCAGCGGATCGACGCCAAGCGCGAACGCCAGCAGCAGGCCGAGCACGTTCTGCAGGATCAGCAGACCGCTGACCAGCGCGAGAAAGCGGACCAGCACCGGCCCGCCCGCCTTCAGGCTCGATAGATGCGCGTTCAGGCCGATCGTCGAGAAGAACGCGAGCATCAGCGGCGCCTGCAGCGTCGAATCGAATTTGACCTCGACGTGGGTCGTGAGGCGCGTGATCAGCACGCCGATCGCGACGATGAGCCCGCCCGCCACCGGCGCCGGAATCGAATAGGTCCGCAGCACGCCGACCCATTGCACGAGCTTTTCGCCGAGCAGCAGCACGAGCGATGTCGCGACCAGCGTGGCATATAAGCCAATAGTCATGAATGGCCTCCGGGCGGGATCAAGTCGCAGTAGTGCGCGAGCCTGCGACATCTTAGCCAATCCGTCCGGGCAAAGTAGGAATTTCCTTGATGCAATGCAATCGGCGGATGACATCGCGTCACTCCACGACGGCGAAGTCTGCTACGCTGCGCGCTTCACCACCCTTGCATCGAACCGATGGAAACCCCTTTCAACGATCGCGGCGTGTCGGTCACGCGCAACGCCCTCTCGTCAGCGGGTCAGGTCTTCCCGCTGCGCGATATCGTCGACGTGCAGGTCGTCACCGTGCAGAGGAACAGGCTCGTGCCGCTCGCGATCTCGGTGGCCGGATTGATCGGCGCGATCGCCGGGGGACTGCTGCATTCGCCGGCGGGGCTCGTATGCGGGGTGATGCTGATCGTGGTCGGCTGGCTCACCTGGGTGAGCCAGGACGTCACGCATCGGTTGATGGTCAAGACGCCCGACGGCGAACGCGAGGCGCTGATGAGCACGGATCGCGAGTTCGTCGAACGCGTCGGCGAGGCCGTGCATCGGGCGAAGGCGGCCGCGGCAGCGGCGAAGGCCTGACGCGAATCGACATTCAGTTATGACAAAGCCGTGCGCGACCAGTCAGCGCCAGCCCCGCACGGCTTTACATCTGCCTGCTCGAACGAAACGACTACGTTGACCTCATGTCACGCTGACTCGAGATCGAGCGGGCTCACTCGCCAGATATTGCGCGCATACTCGCCGATCGTGCGATCCGACGAAAACTGCCCCATGCCCGCGACGTTCTCGATCGCGCTTTCGGCCCACGCGCGCCGGTCGACGAAGCGCACATCCACCTCGTTCTGCGCCTTTGCGAACGCGTCGAAATCGGCGAGCACCATGTAGTGATCGCCCCAGTCGACCAGCGTGTGAAAGATATCCGAAAAGCGCAGCGGATCGTCCGGCGAGAAGAAGCCCGAGCGGATCTGATCGAGCGCGGTGCGTAATGCTTCGTTCTCCTCGTAGATATGCCGCGGCCGGTAGCCGCTCGCGCGCAGGTCGTCCACTTCGTCGGCGGAGTGGCCGAAGATGAAAATGTTCTCGCGCCCCACTGCGTCGCAAATTTCGACGTTCGCGCCGTCCATCGTGCCGATCGTCAACGCCCCGTTCAGCGCGAGCTTCATGTTGCCGGTGCCCGACGCCTCGGTGCCGGCCATCGAGATCTGCTCCGACAGGTCGGCCGCCGGAATGATCAGTTCGGCCACGCTCACACCGTAGTTCGGCACGAAGACGACCTTCAACCGATCGCCGATCAGCGGATCGCGATTGACCTTCTCGCTCACGTCGCCGATCAGCTTGATGATCGTCTTCGCCATCCGGTACGCGGACGCGGCCTTGCCCGCGAACAGCACGACGCGCGGCACCCAGTCACGCTCCGGATTGGCGCGAATCTCGTTGTAGCGCACGATTACGTGCAGCACGTTCAGCAGTTGACGCTTGTATTCGTGAATGCGCTTGACCTGCAGATCGAATAGCGCATCCGGACTGAAGTGCATCTTCGTGTGATGCGCGAGCCGCTGCACGAGCCGCAGCTTGCTCTGTCGCTTGGCCTCGCGAAATGCTTCGACAAACTCGCCGTCCTTGCGCAGATTGCGCAGCTGCTCCAGCTCGAACAGATTGCTGCGCCAGTGCTTGCCGATGCGCGAGTCGATCAGCGACGACAGCGACGGACTCGCCTGGGCGAGCCACCGGCGCGGCGTAATGCCGTTGGTCACGTTGGTGAAGCGGTCCGGATAGATCCGCGCGAAGTCGGCGAAGATGTCGCGTGTCATCAGTTGCGAATGCAGCTTCGACACGCCGTTGACCTTATGACTCGCGACGATCGCCAGATACGCCATGCGCACGCGCCGCTGCCCATATTCGTCGACGAGCGAAATGCGCCGGATCATCTCGGCATCGTGGCCCGACTGCTCGCTGACGTGCTTCAGAAACTGCGCGTTGATTTCGAAGATGATCTCGAGATGCCGCGGCAGCAGGCGCGACAACATTTCAACATCCCAGGTTTCGAGCGCCTCGGGCATCAGCGTGTGATTCGTGTACGAGAAGATCTGCGTCACGTGTTTCCACGCCTTGTCCCACGGCACCTGATGCTCGTCGACGAGCAGGCGCATCAACTCGGGAATCGCTAGCACCGGGTGCGTGTCGTTCAGATGCACCGCGACCTTCTCCGAGAAGCGCCCGAACGTGCTGTGCGTGCGCTGATAGCGGCGGATCAGATCCTGCATCGTCGCCGACACGAAGAAGTACTCCTGGCGCAGCCGCAACTCGCGGCCGGCGGACGTCGAGTCGTCCGGATAGAGCAGCCGCGACACGTTCTCGGACATGTTCTTCGTGTCGACCGCGTTGCGGTAGTCGCCGCGATTGAATGCGCCGAGGTCGAGCTCTTCCGTCGCACGCGCGGACCACAGGCGCAGCGTGTTGGTCGCGTCGGTCGCGTAGCCGGGGATCACGGTGTCGTACGCGGTCGCGTTCACGTGCTCGGTGTCGATCCATTCGGTCTTCTCGCCACGCTGCACCGTGCGGCCGCCGAAGTGCACCATGTACTTGATTTCGGGCCGCGGAAATTCCCACGGGTTGCCCGCGCGCAGCCAGTAATCAGGCGCCTCGACCTGCTCGCCGTCGACGATCTCCTGACGGAACATGCCGTACTGGTAGCGGATGCCATAGCCGAAGCCCGGAATGCCAAGCGTTGCCATCGAGTCGAGAAAGCACGCGGCGAGCCGGCCAAGGCCGCCGTTGCCGAGCGCGGCGTCGGGTTCGATTTCGATCAGCGCGTCCATGTCGACGCCGAGGCTCGCGAGCGCCTCCTTCATCTGATCGTGAATGCCGAGCGCGAGCAGCGCGTTGGTAAAAGTCCGGCCGATCAGGAACTCCATCGACAGGTAGTAAACGCGCTTCACGTCCTGCTCGTATTGCAGGCGCGTGGTCTTCATCCAGCGCGCGACGAGCCGGTCCCGCACGGTCAACGCGGCAGCGTGCAGCCAGTCGTGCGGGTGTGCGGTGATGGCGTCCTTGCCGACGCCATACATCATGCGATTCGAAATTGAGCGCCGTAGCGCGTCGACGGTACTGTGGAGCTGGTCGAATTCCAGATCGACGGTTGTCATCGAAGCCTCCGGGGAGTTCGACACGGCAGACGCGAACCGCACTCAAGACGAACGGGAGGCGCGTGCCTGTCGGAGCGGTTTAAAGAAACAGAGTAGGACATTTTGGAGATCGCGCGCGCCGGCGCGCGAACGGACGGTGACGCATGTGCCATGCCCAGCGCGCCAGCCCGGCGCCACGGGAAGGCGCCGCGGCAAGCGCCCGGATGCGGTGCAAGGCCGCGTGGCGGCGGCACTCGGAGTGTGCATCGGCGGGCGCGAATCGCGGTGGGATGCGGTTGGCCAAGCTGGTACGCCGAGACCGTGCCCTTGCGCTGCACATCGATTATTTTTTCGATGCGTGACGGGCGAATGAAGCCCGGCGTTGCTCCGGGCGTGATCGAATCGGGCAGTTCGTTCTGCTGGACGGTTTTAGCCCATACAGGCTGGATTTAATACCGGCCGCGCGTCAACGCGCAGACGCGGGGCGGCATTGACGGTTAGTTGCGTTACCCAAAAATCCCAAACGCGAAATCCCAAGCCCCCTTTCCCCGCCGCTCTGCGCGATCGTGTCAACGCCCCGCGAAATACCCCTTCACCGTGGCAACAAACGTATCGATATCGTCGCGCGACACATCCTTGTGCGTGACGAAGCGCGAGGCATACAGCATCTGGGTGAGGATGCCGCGCTCCTTGAGCCACGCCTCGAGCGGCGCGCAATGCTGCTGCGGAAACTGCGCGAACACCATGTTCGTCGCGACCGATTGCACCTTCACCTGCTCGATCGTCTCCAGCCCTGCTGCCAGATGCGCGGCGTTCGCGTGGTCGTCGGCGAGACGCTCGACGTTGTGATCGAGCGCGTAGAGGCACGCCGCCGCGAGCACGCCGGCCTGGCGCATGCCGCCGCCGAGCACCTTGCGCCAGCGATGCGCCACGTCGATCAGCGCGCGGCTGCCGACCAGCACCGAGCCGACCGGCGCGCCCAGTCCCTTCGAAAAGCAGATCGACACCGAATCGAACGGCTCGGTCAGGGCCGCGACCGGCTTGCCCGACGCGACCGCCGCGTTGAACACGCGCGCGCCGTCGAGGTGCGTTGCGAGGCCGCGCTCGTGCGCGAGTTGCGTCGCCTCGGCGACGTACTGCGCCGGCAGCACCTTGCCGCCGATCGTGTTTTCCAACGCGAGCAGCCGGGTGCGCGCGAAGTGATCGTCGATCGGCTTGATCGCGGCAGCGATCTTCTCGAGCGGGATCGAGCCGTCGGCGGCGTTTTCGAGCGGTTGCGGCTGGATGCTGCCGAGCACCGCCGCGCCGCCGCCCTCGTATTTGTAGGTGTGCGCGAGCTGGCCGACGATGTATTCGTCGCCGCGTGCGCAGTGCGCCATCAACGCGGCGAGGTTGCTTTGCGTGCCGCTCGGAAAGAACAGCCCCGCTTCCTTGCCGGTGCGCTCGGCCAGCGTGGACTGCAGACGCAGTACGGTGGGGTCGTCGCCCCAGACGTCGTCGCCGACTTCGGCCGCCGACATCGCCGCGAGCATCGGCGGAGTCGGACGGGTAACGGTATCGCTGCGCAAATCGATCATTGTGTGTCCCTGTGCGTCCATGAATGACAGCCTACGTCGACCGGCCGCGCGTACGTTCCGCAAGGAAAGCGCAGGCGCCGGCAATCGAGCGACACAGTGTATTCAATTCACGCAGCGCTGAAAATCGCCGCACCCGGGAGGCGCACCGATCCGGCCGCGAGGAGTGACAACCAGGAGGGGAATGCTCAGCCGCCCGGCTTCGGCAGCCACTGGAGCGGATCGACGGGCTGGCCGTTCTGACGCACTTCGAACTGGATCGACGCGACGCCGTGGCTGTCGACACCGACTTCGCCGATCGTCTGCCCTTGCGCCACCGCGTCGCCTTCCTTGACGAGCAACTGGCTGTTCTGCCCATACGCGGTAATCAGCGAGTCGTTGTGCTTGATGATGATCAGCGGGCCATAGGCTTCGATGCCGGTGCCCGCATAGACCACCCGGCCGGTCGCCGCGGCCTTCACCGGATCGCCCGGTTGCCCGCCGATTACGATGCCGTTGGATTTACCTGGCGCAAACGCCCGCAGGACCGGTCCGCGCAACGGCCATTGCAACACACCCGGCTGTGGCGCGGCCGCGGCGGCGGGCGCCACATTCGCCGCCGCGCCAGGCGCGACCGGCGTGGCTGCGGCACCCGGTGCCACCGCAACCGGCGGCGCGACTACACTGCCAGAGACCATCGGCGGCGACACGCGCAGCACCTGGCCGGGCGCGACCGCCGCGTTGATCGGCACGCCGTTCCACGCAGCAATTTCCTGCGGCGTGCGTCCATAGGCCGTGGCAATGCCGGCCAGCGTATCGCCCGGATTGACGCGGTAGTAGCCGGCGGGCACCGGCACCGTCGCCAGGGTCGTCGTGGTCGGCGCGCTGCTGTAGAACGGCGTGCTTTCCCACGGCATCGTCGTGCAACCGGCGACCATCACGACAAGCGCCGCCGCCATCAGGAGGCGGATCTCCGTCGGTTGTTCTGTCATCTGATTTTCCTCGACGTGTGCGTCAATCCGATTCAATCGACGCCCTTGCAATTGCCGTGCCGCCTCGCTCGCGCGGCTGTCGCGACCGTCTTGCCGTCGCCTGGCTATTATGCGCGGCAGGCGCGAGCGACGGCACTGGCGCGACTGGCCCTATTATAGGTCTGGCGGCACGCGCCACCTCGCAAGCCAGGTCGGCGCTGCCGATCCGTCCTATCATTGCAGGCGATCGGGCATCGCCTATACTCACTCAAGCCGCGCGGAGCCGCTCACGACACCGTTGCGATTCTGGGAGGAATCGAGGATGAACAAAGCGACCTTTCTGTCCGTGCAACTCAACGTCGACGATGTGGCGGCGTCTCCCGGCCTCGTCGAACTGCTGAACACGCATCTGGTTTTCGCCGCCGACGTCGCCGAGGCCGCCGATGCGCTCGTGCAACTGGCGAGCATCGCGGGGCTGTCGAGCGGGGTCGAGGCGAGCGTCGAGTTGCCGGCGGTGGCCGTCGAGCGGCTGCGCGAGGCGCTCGACAACCTCAGCGGCTACGACGAATCGTGGCTGCTGGCGCTGGAGCCGAGCCGCGCGCTCTTCGATGAGATCAGCCGGCGGCATCGCACGCTGCATTGACGCAAGCCCGCCGCACCGCGACGCCGTAAACGACAAAACGCCTTCCGATCGAACTGGATGGCGTTTTTTCTTGGCCGCCGCGTTCGCTATTGCGCGACGCGGCGGCTACCGCACACTGCTGCCGCAGACTTCCCCATCGAACTTCAGCGCAACCCTTACGGGCAATTAGCCGCCGAAGTACACCGAGTTACGATCGGCCTTCGCCGGCAGGACAGCGTGGCCGCGGCCAGCCTGCGACGTACCGGCAGCCGGAGCGCCATAACCGCTGGTGTCCGCGGTGGCCAAGCCGTGTTGCGCATCGAGGCGAGCTTGCGCCTTCTGGATGTCTGCCGGGTAGTTCGCGTAGTCGCCAACCGGGGTGTAGCCGGCCTTTTCGAGTTGAACCAGTTCAGCACGAACCTGAGCGCGGGTCATCGGCTGGCTGGCTTGAGCAAAAGAAGCCACCGGAACAACGAGGGCGGCGGCGATTGCAACCGCGGAAATCAGAGTTTTCATCATCAACCTCCAAAGGACTTGTTGTCTGCTGCGCTTCGGGTTTCTGCTTCTCCCTTAGCGGTTGATATCAAGTCTAGAGGCGTCGATACCTAGGGTAAACACCTAAGACGACGAAAGTCTATTGCCTTGGTCGCAATAATAATTTCGCGATCTCCGTGCCAATACCAACGCGGCGTCATGTTAAGCAACAATCCCCCTCTTTGCGAATCCAGACCGACCAACGGCCCGGCACGCCGTATGACCACCGCGCGCCGGGCCGTCTTTCAAACGGTCAGCTCCACTGCGCGTGGAAGCTGCCCGGCTTGTCGATCCGTTCGAACGTGTGCGCGCCGAAGAAGTCGCGCTGTGCCTGCACGAGGTTCGCGGGCAGACGTTCCGAGCGGTAGGCGTCGAAATACGCGATCGCCGAAGCGAACGCCGGTACCGGCACACCGGCGTTGACCGCGGCCACCACGACTTCGCGCAGCGCCGCCTGGTAATTCCCGGCAATGTCGCGGAAATACGGATCGAGCAGCAGATTCGCGAGGGCCTTGTCCTTCGAGTAGGCGTCGGTGATCTTCTGCAGGAAGCGTGCGCGGATGATGCAGCCCGCGCGGAAAATCTTCGCGATCGTGCCGTAGTCGAGATCCCACTTGTACTCTTCCGACGCCGCGCGCAGTTGCGCGAAGCCCTGCGCGTACGAGATCACCTTGCTGAAGTACAACGCGCGACGCACCGATTCGATGAACGCGTCCCTCGCGCCTTCGAGCGGCCTCGCCTGCGGACCTTCGAGCACCTTGCTCGCGGCCACGCGCTGCGTCTTCAGCGACGACAGCACGCGCGCGAACACCGCCTCGGTAATCAGCGGCAACGGCGCGCCGAGATCGAGCGCGTTCTGGCTGGTCCACTTGCCGGTGCCCTTCTGCGCGGCCCGGTCGAGAATCACGTCGACGAGGTCCTTGCCGGTTTCGTCGTCCTTCTTGCCGAAGATCTTCGAGGTGATTTCGATCAGATAGCTGTCGAGTTCCCCCTGGTTCCACTCGGTATAGACCTTGCCGAGCTCCTCGTTCGACAGGCCGACGACCTGCTTGAGCACCGCATAGCTTTCGGCGATCAACTGCATGTCGCCGTACTCGATACCGTTGTGCACCATCTTCACGAAGTGGCCCGCGCCGTCCGGTCCCATGTAGGCGACGCAGGGCTCGCCGTCCGGCGCTTTCGCGGCGATCTCGGTGAGGATCGGTGCGACGAGGTCGTACGCGTCGCGCTGACCGCCCGGCATGATCGACGGGCCTTTCAGCGCGCCTTCCTCGCCGCCCGACACCCCCGTGCCGATGAAGTGCAGACCCGCCTTCGCGAGTTCCTGATTGCGGCGGATCGTGTCGGTGAAATGCGTGTTGCCGCCGTCGATCAGGATGTCGCCCTTGTCGAGCAGCGGCTTGAGCGAGGCAATGGTCGCGTCGGTCGGCTCGCCGGCCTTGACCATCAGCAGAATGCGGCGCGGCTTTTCGAGCGACTCGACGAACTCTTCCAGCGTAAAAGCCGGAACCAGTTTGCGATCCGGATATTCGGCGATGAGTTCGTCGGTTTTCTCGCGGGTACGGTTGTAGACCGACACCGCGTGGCCGCGGCTCTCGATGTTGAGCGCCAGATTGCGGCCCATGACCGCCAGCCCCACCACGCCGATTGCCTGTTTGCCCATGTGAATTCTCCAGAGTCCAAAAAAATATCGTGTCGCCGCGCTGCAAAAACACCGGCGCGGCGCCGAGGGTGAAAGGATAAAAGAAATGCGCGCTTGCCGCTTGGTGGCGAGCAAGGACGCCAGTGGTCCGTGCGGCTGGCGGGCTCGTGTTTGCGCGTGCCGACAGGTATTGTGCGCGCGCCGGCGCGTGGGCGGCGGGTCGAGTTTCGAATCGGGCTGAGATTTGGCGAAAGGCGCGGGCGAATGGATGATCCGCCGGTCTGCCAGCTAGCCTGCCCGCTTCCTGAATACCAGACTGAGATTGTTCGCGGGCATCTCGACCACCTGCTCGCAGGTAAGCCCGGCCGCGTCGCCGAGCGCGACGACCGCTTCCAGGTCGCGCACGCCCCATGCGGGATCGCGACTTTTCAACCATTGATCGAACGCTTCGTTGCTCGGCGCCGTATGCGCGCCGCCGCGCCGGTAAGGACCGTACAGATACAGCACGCCGCCGTCGACGAGCCGCCGCCCGGCGCCGTCGAACAGTGCCCGCGCCGCGCTCCACGGCGAGATGTGGATCATGTTGATGCAGACCACCGCATCGAGCGCGTCGATGCCCCAGTCGGGCTGATGCACGTCGAGCGCGAGTGGCGCGCGTACGTTCGCGACCCCTGCGTGCGCGCACCACGCGGCAATCGACTCGCGCGCCTCCTCATCGGCATCGCTCGGCTGCCAGTCAAGGCCGGGCAGCGCACTGGCGAACCAGATCGCGTGCTCGCCGGTGCCGCTCGCGATTTCGAGCACGCGGCCGCTCGCCGGCAGCGCATCGCGCAGTACGGCGAGAATCGGTTCGCGATTGCGTTCGGCGGAAGGTGAATGTTGCCGGGGGTCGGTCATGTGATGGGGATATGGACTCGTTTTCAATCGCCAGCCAGCAGTCCGGCAAGCGCGCTCAACGTATCGCCGCACGGCGCGGCCATCTTCAGCGACAGCAGCGGATCGGCGCGCGTGCGGCCGAGGTTGATCGCCGCGATCGGCTTGCCCTGGCGCTGTGCCCACAGGCAGAAGCGGTAGCCGGAATACACCATCAACGAGGAACCGACCACGAGCACCGCGTCGGCCGCCTCGAGCGCATGCGACGCCGCTTCGACACGCGCTTTCGGCACGTTCTCGCCGAAGAACACCACCGACGGCTTCAGCAGCCCGCCGCAATTCGAGCATGCCGGCACGCGAAAGCCGCCGAGATCGTGCCACTCGAGATGCGCATCGCCATCGGCGGCCGCTTCGGCCGTGACGTCGAGCAGCGCGGGATTATCGGCTTCGAGCGTCTGCTGGATCGAGGCGCGCGAATGCTGCATCCCGCAGTCGAGACAGCTCACGCCGTCGATGCCGCCATGCAGCTCGATCACGTCGCGGCTGCCCGCGCGCTGATGTAAACCGTCGACGTTCTGCGTGACCAGCGTCGGCACGTGACCCGCCACTTCGAGCCGCGCAAGCGCGACATGCGCGGCATTCGGCTGCGCGCGCGCAACGAGCGGCCAGCCGACCATGCTGCGCGCCCAGTAGCGCTGACGCATCGCGAGCGTGCCAAGAAACTCCTGCAGCGTGATGGGTGGCGAGCGCTTCCATGCGCCGTTGTCGTCGCGATAGCCGGAGATGCCGGAGTCGGTGCTGATGCCCGCGCCGCTCAGCACGAACAGGCGCGGATGACGCTGCACGAAGCGATGCAGCTCGTCGAGCGTGTGCGAGGCGGCAAGTGGTTCGGTCGGCGTGAACTGAAGGTCGGTCATGACGGGGACGGTGCAAGTGCGTGCGGATCAGCGGCGTGGGCGCGGTTTGGCGCGCGATGGTGCCGAGCGAGGCGGGTCGGCTTGCGGTTTCAGCTTCGCGCCTTGCTTTTGCGGAGGCCGAGCCTGCCGCGCTCGCCACGCACTCAGCGCGACCTCGTAGCGCTCGAGCGCTTCGTCGTACAGATCGAACACACACTGCGTGCAGCCGCTGTGACAACAGTCGTCGAGAGCGGGCCGCACGGGCGGCTGCGGCGGCGGGTCGTCGCTGGGTGTGGCTCGGGGCACGGCGCTTTTGCGTGGCAGGGCGGCGGAGCGCCCAGTATAAGTTGAACGCGCTCGCCCCGTCCCCGCCCCCAGTTGTTGCATGGCGTGGCGTGCGCCGCTCAACCGCGCCCGACGAATGGCATCTTGCTCGCCATGATCGTCATGAACTGCACGTTCGCCGAGAGCGGCAGGCTCGCCATATGCAGCACCGCGTCGGCGACGTGCTGCACGTCCATCAGCGGCTCGACCGCGATCTCGCCGTTCGCTTGCGGCACGCCGCGCGCCATCCGGGCAGCCATCTCGGTCTGAGCGTTGCCGATATCGATCTGCCCGCACACGATGTCGTATTTGCGGCCATCGAGCGACACCGCTTTCGTGAATCCGGTAATGGCGTGCTTGGTCGCCGTGTACGCGGCGCTATTCGGCCGCGGCGCGTGTGCGGAGATCGAGCCGTTGTTGATGATGCGGCCGCCGCGCGGGTTCTGCGTCTTCATCAGGCCGAACGCCGCGCGCGTGCAGAGGAACACGCCGTTCAGATTGGTGTCGACGATCGAGCGCCATTCGTCGATGCTCACTTCGTCGAGATCGACGGGCGAGCCGCTGCGTCCGGCGTTGTTGAATAGCACGTCGAGCCGGCCGAAGCGCGCGCGGATCGTATCGAACAGCGCGGCCACGCTGGCGGCGTCGGTCACGTCGCACGGCACCGCTAGCGCGTCGCCGCGCAGCCCCTCTGCTTCTTGCGCGACCGCATCGAGCGCGGCCTGGCGGCGTCCGGCGAGCACCACGCTATAGCCATGCTCCGCGAGCTTCAGCGCGCACGCGCGGCCGATGCCGCTGCCCGCGCCCGTCACCAGCGCCACTTTTCCGGTTCCAGTTTCCGACATCCTGCATCTCCTGTTATGTAAGGTTAAGGCGCCCTTCTTTTCGCCCGGCACCTTACAACAACGCATAGGCGATCGCAAACCGCGCGACGTCTTTCAGCGTGCTTTCGCAAAGCAAGGATCGCCGGGAGCAACAATGGTAGCGTTCGCGGTTGCGCATCGCGCACGATTCACGACCATCCGGATACGGAGGAAGGCGGCAGACCGTCGACGGCCAGTCGCTGATTCTCGCGGTGCTGCTGCCCCGCGTAGAATCGTTCGCATGCACCCTAGCCCCGTTGCGCAGCGCGAGCCCGAACTGCCGCTGCAGACACCCAGCGTGGCGTCGCTGACGCTCGCGGCGGTCATAGCCGTCATCGCGTGGATAGCAATCCTCGCGCAAGCCGACCTGACGATCGATCGCACGCTTGCGCGCGGGCTCACCGTGTTCGACGCGCTCGCGCGCATGAGCAGCTACCTGACCAATCTGACGGTGCTCGCCTGCGCGCTCTGCTTCACCTCCATCGCGCTGTGGAAGCACGGCTCGCCGCTCGCGCGCTTTTTCCGGCGGCCGACCGCCGTGACCGCGGTGGTCGCGTACATGGTGTTCGTCGGCATCGCGTATCACCTGCTGTTGCGCGGGCTGTGGCCGCTGTCGCCCTACCGGCGGCTGCTCAACGAGTCGCTGCACAGCCTGCTGCCGACGCTCGCCGCGCTCTACTGGATGCTGTTCGTGCCGCGCTTCCATCTGCGGTTGCGCCACTGTCTGCTGTGGCTCGTCTACCCGCTCACCTATCTCGGCGTCACGTTCTGGCGCGGCACCCTGTCCGACTTTTATCCCTATCCGTTCATCAACGTCGAAGTGCTGGGGCTGCGCCAGGTCCTCGTCAATTCCGCGCTGCTGTTCGGTGGTTTTCTGATGCTGCTGGCCGTGTTCGCCGGGATCAATTTCAGGCGTCGGCGCTGACGTTGCCGCGCGTTGCGGTTTCGCCGCGCGCATTGCGCCTCGTTGCCGGGCGCACTTCTTGCGCGGTTTGGCTGCCGACGCGGGCCCGCGCCGCCCCGGCGCGGCGTGCGCGACCCGCTCGTACCACGCCGCTGCAATTGCAGCGGGCTTACACGTAAATCTGACAACAGGAGCGACGCAGATGGACACGAATTCAGTGGAAGGCACGGTGAAGGAAGCCGCGGGCAAAGTGCAAAGCGCCGTCGGCGACGCACTCGGCGACACCAGTGCGCAGGTAGCGGGCAAGGCGCGCGAATTGAGCGGCAAGGCGCAGGAGCTGTGCGCGAACACGACGAGCCTGCTGCGCGATACGACAGCAGAGAGCCCGTTCGCGACGCTCGCCGTCGTCGCGCTCGCCGGGTTCGTGATGGGCGCGCTGTGGTCGCGCGGCGGTCGCGGCAGCGACTAACTCAGCCACTCTTCTTCTTGCGACCCGCGCCCATTTCCAGTTCGATCCAGGCCGGCGCGTGGTCGCTCGCATGCGGTTCGCCGCGCACCCAGCGGTCCACGCCCGCATTGCGCAGACGCGGCGCGAGATCGGCGCTGAGCAGCAGATGATCGATGCGCAGGCCCGAGTTCGTGTCCCAATGGCGGCGGAAATAATCCCAGAACGTGTAGACCCGCGCGTCGCCGAAATGCGTGCGCAGCGCATCGGTCCAGCCTTGCGCGAGCAACTTGCGATACCGCTCGCGGCTCTGCGGCTGCAACAGCGCGTCCTTGAGCCATGAGCGCGGGTTGTAGATGTCTTCGTCGGTCGGCACGACATTGAAGTCGCCAGCGAGCACGACAGGGTGGCCGCTCCTGTAGAGTTGCGCCGCGTGCGCGATCAGATGATCGAACCACTCGAGCTTGTAGTCGAACTTGGGTCCCGGCTGCGGATTGCCGTTCGGCAAGTACAGACACCCGATCAGCACGCCGCGGACCGCGGCCTCGATATAACGGCTGTGCGTGTCCGCTTCGAAACCGGGCAGGCCGCGCCGCTGCTCGAGCGGGGCGTCGCCTTTGGCGAGAATCGCCACCCCGTTCCATGCGCTCTGGCCCTGCCACACGGCCCCATAACCGGCGTCACGCAATGTGTCGACCGGAAAGGCGCTATCCACCGCCTTCAGTTCCTGCAGGCAGACAACGTCCGGCGCCTCGCGCTCGAGCCATTGCAATAGCGCCGCGAGGCGCGGGCGCAACCCGTTGACGTTGAACGTCGCAATCCGCAGCTTCGTCACGATCGAGCCTCCCATGCGGCCTGGTTCGGTTATCCCCGGGGCTTCGTTATGCATCTGGCAAACATCTACCGCCTCGGCGTCAAGGAACGACGGAGCCTTGCGCGCGACCCCATGCTACCGCTGCTGATCGTATTCCCGTTCACGGCGATGATCTATTCGTCAGCGACCGCGCGGCCCGAATCGCTGAACATGGCGCCCATCGCCGTGATCGACCACGACGTCTCGCCGCTCTCGCAGCGCATCATCCAGGCATTCTTCCCGCCGCACTTTCTCGCCCCGCGGGACGTCACGCCAGCCGAGGCCCGCGGGCAGGGACGCGGGCCGCTACATCTTCGTGCCCAACATTCCGCCCAACCTGCAGCGCGACGTACTCGCGGGCCGCGCCGCCGAGGTACGGCTCAACGTGGACGCCACGCGCATGATCCAGGCCTTCACGGCAGAAACTGCATCCGGGCGGCGTGCTGTTCGCGTTCCCGCATGCGCATTCGCAAGACGCGTAGCCAGATGGCGTGATTGCGGCGAGCACGAGGCGGCTTTTGTTGCGCAAATTAGCCTGCCTTTATTGCGCAGAACGGCTTTGTGCCTGGAGCGCGTTTTTAATACCGTGGTACCTGTAGCGGCATTGAAGTTGCTGCGCAATGGTTTTGCTTCAACGCGATGCGTTGAACAACGACGCGTCGTGAGCCTGCATTGACCTTTCAATGGAGTCAACAGATCGTCATGACCACGCATACAGAATGTCAGGATTGCGACGGCGACGCCGCTCCGGACCTCTCCCGCGAACCCGCCACCACACTTTCACAGCCCTCGCGCCGCCGCTTCCTGCAATCGGCGGCGGCCGCCGCGACGATCGGCGCGGCGCCCCATCTGCGCGCGCAAACGCAAGCGCCGGCCCCCGCCTCAGCCGCGCCGCCAGGCAACCCCGTGGTGCCGCCACGCCCCGTCACGCTGACCGTCAACGGCCGCGCCTACACGCTGCAACTGGAGCCGCGCGTGACGCTGCTCGACGCGTTGCGCGAATACGCGGGACTGATGGGCACGAAGAAGGGCTGCGACCGCGGTCAATGCGGCGCCTGCACGGTGCTCATCGACGGCCGCCGCATCAACTCGTGCCTGACGCTCGCGGTCATGCATGAGGGCGAAACCATTACGACCGTCGAAGGGCTCGCGAGCAACGGTGCGTTGAGTCCGGTGCAGCGCGCGTTCATCGAACACGATGCATTCCAGTGCGGCTACTGTACGCCGGGGCAATTGTGTTCGGCGACGGCCCTGCTCAGCGAATTCCGCAGCGGCACGGCCAGCACCGTGACCGCCGACGTGCGCGCGCGTCCCGCCGTGCTGAGCGACGATGAAATCCGCGAACGCATGAGCGGCAACATCTGCCGCTGCGGCGCGTACGTGAACATCGTCGCCGCGGTGCGCGCCGCGCACGACAACGCCTGACGGAGACCGACATGGATGCGATCTCCTACGAACGCGCCGGCGACGTCGCCGGCGCGGTGCGCGCGGCGCAGCAGCCGGGCGCGGTGTTTATCGGCGGCGGCACGAATCTGCTCGATCTGATGAAGGGTGGCGTCGCGCGGCCGGTGCGGCTCATCGATATCACGCATATCAGCGGCCTCGACTCGGTGACGACGCTGCCCGGCGGCGGCATCCGCATCGGCGCGCTGGTACGCAATAGCGACGCGGCGAATCACGCGCTGGTGCGCGAGCAATACCCGCTGCTCTCGCAGGCGCTGCTCGCGGGCGCGTCGGCGCAGTTGCGCAACATGGCGACGGTCGGCGGCAATCTGCTGCAACGCACCCGCTGCGGCTACTTCTACGACACCGCGTTCACGCAATGCAACAAGCGCATGCCCGGCAGCGGCTGCGCGGCGCTCGACGGCCACAACCGCATGCACGCGATCCTCGGCGCAAGTCCGCAATGCATCGCGGTCAATCCGTCCGATATGAGCGTCGCGCTGGCCGCACTCGATGCGCTGGTGCGCGTGAGCGGACCTGACGGCGAGCGCACGATCGCCTTCGCCGATTTCCATCGCCTGCCGGGCGACCGTCCCGACGTCGATACCACCTTGCAGCCCGGCGAGTTGATCACCGCGGTCGATCTGCCGCCCCCGCTTTTCAGCGCGCATTCGCACTACCTGAAAGTGCGTGACCGCGCCAGTTACGCGTTTGCACTCGTATCGGTCGCGGCCGCATTGCAGATGGACGGCGAGCGCGTGCGGAGCGCACGCATCGCGCTCGGCGGCGTCGCGCACAAACCGTGGCGCGCGCACGCGGCCGAGCAGATGCTGAGCGGCCAGCCGCTCAGTCAGGCCACGCTGAAGCAGGCTGCCGCGGCCGCGCTGAGCGGCGCGCAGCCGCGCCACGACAACGCTTTCAAGGTCCAGCTCGCGCAACGCGCGATCGTGCGCGCGGTCAATCAGGCCGCCGGTTACGCGGGAGGTGTCGCATGAATCTGACCGGACAACCGCTCGATCGCGTCGACGGTCTGTTGAAGGTAACCGGCGACGCGCGATATGCAGCCGAATTTCCCGCCGCGCGACTCGCGCATGCGGTGCTCGTGACGAGCACGATCGCCGCCGGCACGATCGCGTCGGTCGATGCGAGCCGCGCCGAGGCGGTACCGGGCGTCCTGCTCGTGATGACCTATCAGAACGCGCCGCGCCTGCCCAATGGCGGCAAGCCCGCGCTCGCGCCGCCCGCGGGCAGGCGTCTGTCGCTTCTGCAGGATAACGAAGTGCATTACAGCAACGAGCCGGTCGCGGTGGTCGTCGCCGATACGCTCGAACATGCGGCCGACGCCGCGCGCCAGTTGCGCATCGTCTATCAGCCGGGCACCGCGGCGCTCGATTTCACGCAGGCAAAGGCGCACGCGCATGCGCCGGACAGGCCGCAGGGCCGCCAGACCGATACCCAGCGGGGCAGCTTCGAGGACGGCATGCAAAGCGCCGAGGTGCATATCGAGGCCACCTACACGACGCCGATCGAGCATCACAACCCGATGGAGCCGCACGCGACGATGGCGCACTGGGACGGCCCGCAACTGACCGTCTACGATTCGACCCAGGGCGTGAGCGGCACCGCGCAGGTGCTCGCGAAGACGTTCGGCATTCCGGTGTCCGACGTGCGCGTGATCTCGCCGCTGATCGGCGGCGGTTTCGGCTGCAAGGGCTCGTCGTGGTCGCACGTGTCGCTGTGCGCGATGGCCGCGCGGCAAACCGGGCGGCCGGTGCGGCTCGCGCTCGAACGTCCGCAGATGTTCGGCCCGGTCGGCGCACGGCCGCGCACCGAACAACATTTCGTGATCGCCGCGCGGCATGACGGCACGCTGACGGCGATGCGTCACGACAGCATCTCGAACACGTCGATGATCGAAGACTGGACCGAGACCTGCTGCATGGTCACGCGCATGCTGTACGCGGTGCCCAACCAGATCACGACGCACCGTCTCGTGCAACTGAATGTCGGCACGCCGACCTTCATGCGCGCGCCGGGCGAAACCACCGGCTCGTTCGCGCTCGAATCGGCGATGGATGAACTCGCCGTCGCGCTGAAGATGGACCCGCTCGCACTGCGCCTGAAGAACTATGCGCAGAGCGATCCGCAGGAGTTCAAGCCGTGGTCGGGGAAGTCGCTGCTCGAGTGCTACCAGATCGGCGCCGAGAAGTTCGGCTGGTCGCGCCGGCCACAGGCGCCACGCTCGATGCGCGAAGGCAACACATTGATTGGCTACGGCATGGGGACCGCGACCTATCCGGCCAACCGCAGCGAGGCATCGGCGCTCGCGCAGATTCTGCCGGACGGCAGCGCGGTGGTTGCATCAGGCACCCAGGATATCGGCACCGGAACCTATACCGTGATGACCCAGGTCGCCGCCGATGCGCTCGGCTTCACGCCCGAGCAAATCCGCTTCGCGCTCGGCGATTCGACGCTGCCGCACGCGCCGGTCTCGGGCGGATCGCAGTCGGCGGCGAGCGTATCGCCCGCGGTGCGCGACGCGGCAAGCCAGGCGCGCGGCCAGTTGATCGCGCTGGCGCTCGCCGACGCGGCCTCGCCCGTTCATGGCCTGCCGCTCGAGGACGTCACCGTCGAAAGCGGCTGGGTGGTGAGCCGCTCACAACCCGGCAAACGCGATCCGGCCGCCGCGATCATCGCGCGCTCGGGCGGCAAGCCGATCGAGGCAAGCGCGACCGTCAAGCCCGGCGACGAGAAGCAGAAGTACTCGTTCCACTCGTTCGGCGCAGTGTTCGCCGAGGTCCACGTCGATGCGGAGCTCGGCACGATCCGCGTGCCGCGCGTGGTCGCGGTGTACGACGTCGGCCGCGTGCTGAACGAGAAGACCGCGCGCAGCCAGATGCTCGGCGGCATCGTGTGGGGCATCGGCGCGGCGCTGCAGGAGCAAAGCACGCTCGATGAGCGCTTTGGGCGCTTCACCAACGCGAACCTCGCCGAGTACCACGTGCCGGTCAATGCCGATATCGGCACGATCGACATTACGTTTCTCGACCGGCCCGATCCGTATATCAACTCGCTCGGCGTGCGCGGTGTCGGCGAGATCGGCATCACGGCCGTGGTGGCGGCGGTCGCTAACGCGGTGTATCACGCGACCGGCGTGCGGGTGCGCGACTTGCCGATCACGCTGGACAAGGTGATGCAGACCTGAACGGGCGATGGTGCGCGGCGCACGCCACGGGGCACGCAACGGCAGGCGGTTCGCATCGCCGCTTGCCTCTGACCCCGTCGCACCGCACAATCGGGGCATTCCTGACTACCAGTATTCGCCGATGGCCTATGCCTCGCTCGCCACTGGCGTGTTGCTCGCCGCCGGTTTCGGCTCGCGCTTCGATCCGAACGGGCTGCACAACAAACTGCTCGCGCACATGCCCGACGGCACGCCGGTCGCGCATGAAGCCGCGCATCGGCTGCTACGGGTCGTGCCGCGCGTGGTCGCCGTGGTGCGGCCGGGCTCCGACGCGCTCGCCCGTGTGCTGAACGACGCCGGCTGCGATGTGGTGTTTGCGGCGAGCGCCGAGCGCGGCATGGGCGCAAGTCTCGCCGCGGGCATCGCGGCGAGCGACGAGGCCGAAGGCTGGCTCGTCGCGCTGGCCGACATGCCGCGCATCGCGCTTGCGACGATCGAAGCGGTAGCCCGCGCGCTCGACAACGGCGCGCCGCTCGTCGCGCCGTTCTACGAAGGCCAGCGCGGCCATCCGGTCGGCTTCGGCATCGAGCACCGCGACGCGCTGCTCGCGCTGGACGGTGACAGTGGCGCGAAAGCGCTGCTGATGTCACACGCGCTGACGCGCATCGACGTCGACGACCCGGGCATCTTGCGCGACGTCGATACGCCGGACGATTTGCGCAGGCTCTAAAGCATGTTGACATCGGCGCGCTGCTCGACCATGTGCGACATCCCAGCTAGCAGGCACGCACTTTGCGCGACGCTAGTTTCGCGCGCAAGCCGCGCCGATTACGCCTAAGCTGTGGTGACGCCACGTTTTTTCGGGTGCGGCGCCTGGGCGCTCGTCAGCCTCGACGTCCAGTCCGCCTCGCCTCGAACGCCGCACGCAAGCCCATGAGCGAAACCAGCCCGCGCCTTTTCATCGTCTCGCCCCATTTCGACGACGCCGTTTTCAGTTGCGGCGCGTTGCTCGCGGCCCACCCCGACGCCGCCGTCTGCACCGTATTCGCTGCGCCCCCCGAACACGAGATGCACACGGAGTGGGACGAAAAAGCGGGTTTCGCGAACGCTCGTGAAGCGATCCGCGAACGCACGATCGAAGACAACCGCGCGCTCGAAGTGCTCGACGCGATTCCGCTGCGCATGCCGTTTCGCGACAGCCAGTACGGCGATTCGCCGTCGATCGGCCAGATGGCGGCCGCGCTGGAAGAAACGATCTACCGCACGACCGCGAACACGCTGCTGATGCCGCTCGGCCTCGATCGCGACGATCATGTGCGGGTGTTCGAAGCATGCTGCGAAATCCTGCCGCGGCTCACGCACCTGAACTGGTTCGGCTACGAGGAAGCGATTCACCGGCTCACACCGGGCGTGGTACAGGCGCGGCTCGCGGATCTCGCGCAACGCGGCATCGTCGCGACACCCGCAACGCCGAGCATGAGCAATACGATCGACATGCAGCGCCAGGCGCATCTGAAGCGCGAAGCGGTCAACGCGTACGCGAGCCAGTTGCGCGCTTTCGGGCCAGGCAATTACGACGATGTGTTCGCGACCGAGCGCTACTGGCAGTTGAGCGCCGGCCGTAAACGCGCGAGAAAGTAGGGAAAAGGAGCGCGCAGGAAGCGCGGCGAACGCCTACGCTTGAGAACGGATTACCGATATGACGGCGCGCATCGGCGGTAAAAGCCAGCCACGCCTGACTCGCGCATTTCATCCGCAAAGGTGACGCAATGAGCTACGACATGCACACCAGCCCGATTCCCGACCCGAATGCCGATCCCAACCGCGACCCGGAAGCCGACCCGCTCGTGCCGCCGTCGCCGGGGCATCACGTCGAGGAGCCGCAGCGGCCTGAGGGACCGCCGGATAAAGATCCAGTGTGAGGGGGCCGCGAGCGATGCGCTCGCCGCACACGCCGTTTTCGACGGCGAGATGGAAAAACTCGCCCTTGCGATGGCACAGAGCCTGTCAATCCGATAGCGATGCGAAACAACGGGTTTCCCCTGCCTCGATCAACGCGATTTCGCGCCGTAAACACAGCGAGCGGCACCTTGCCGCCATCCCCCGGACTTTACTGGCCCAAAGCCTATTCCCATCGCTATGACTTTGAACCGAAAACTGGCGTCGATGATCGCTGTTCTGTGGGTCGGCCTGATCCTGATCGGGGGCTTCGGCGCGTGGCAAAGCCGCGCGTCGATGATCTCGGACCGGCGCGAACAACTGCGCTCGCTGATCGAGGAAGCGAACCACGTCGTCGGTCACTACTACGCGCTCGTGCAGCAGCACGCGTTATCCGAGGACGACGCGAAGAAACAGGCGCTCGCGACGCTTGGCGCGATGCGCTACGGCACGGACGGCTACCTGTCGATCAACGACTCGCAACCGGTCATGCTGATGCATCCGATCAAGCCCGCACTCATCGGCAAGAACCTCGCGCAGTTCACCGATCCGGCGGGCAATCATCTGTTCATCGATATCGTCAACGCGGGCAACCACGACGGCGGCGGCTTCGTCGATTATCTGTGGGCCAAGCCGGGCAGCGAGCAGCCGGTCGCGAAGACCAGCTACTCGATGCACTTCGCGCCGTGGGACTGGTACCTCGTGACCGGCATGTATATGGACGACGTGCAAAGCGCGTTCTACCGCAACCTGCTGCGCTGGCTCGCGATCACGGTGACGCTCGGCGCGCTCTCCACGATCGTGATGCTGGCCGTGCTGCGCAGCATCCGCCGCTCGCTCGGCGGCGCGCTCGAAGTGGCGGTCAAGCACGCGCGGCTGATGGCGCAAGGCAATCTCGCGACGCCGGTGCCGATCGACCCGCACGACAGCAGCAGCCTGCTCCATGCGCTGCATACCATGCAGGCGGGGCTCGTGGACACCGTCTCGCGCGTGCGTCAGGGCACCGAAAACATCAACGTCGGCGCGAACGAAATCGCGGCGGGCAACACCGACCTGTCGCAACGCACCGAGGAGCAGGCGGCGGCGCTAGTACAAACCGCGTCGAGCATGGATCAGATGACGGTCAACGTGAAGCAGAACGCGGACAGCGCTACCCAGGCCGCGCAACTCGCCAGCGACGCGGCGAACGTCGCGACGCGCGGCAGCCGCGTGGTCGACGACGTCGTACGCACGATGGGCGAGATCACCGCGAGCTCGCGGCAAATCGGCGACATCATCGGCGTGATCGACGGCATCGCGTTCCAGACTAACATCCTCGCGCTGAACGCCGCCGTCGAAGCGGCCCGCGCCGGCGAACAGGGCCGCGGCTTCGCGGTGGTCGCCTCCGAAGTGCGCAGCCTCGCGCAGCGCTCGGCGACGGCCGCCAAGGAGATCAAGGCGCTGATCGAAACCTCGACCGATACGGTCGAGACCGGCGCGTCGCTGGTCGCCAACGCGGGCGCGACGATGGGCGAAATCGTGCAGTCCGTGCGGCGCGTCAACGAGATTCTCGAAGAGATCAGCCACGCGTCGCGCGAGCAGAGCGCGGGCATCGAGCAGGTCAATCGCGCGGTCGGTGAGATGGATCAGGTCACGCAGCAAAATGCTGCGCTGGTCGAAGAAGCGGCAGCCGCCGCGCATTCGCTGAAGGATCAGGTCGGCGTGTTGCGCGAGGCAATTGCGAGTTTCGCGCTGCCGGCCTGAGCTTGTAGCACCGCGCCCGCAACGGGCGCGACAAAAAGGAGGCGCTCCCCAGGCTGGGAGCGCCCCTTCAACACGCCGCGTCGGAGTCGACGCATCAATCGAACGAATCGGCCGCGCGGATTTTCCAAGTCCGCGCGGCTTTTCGTTTTCCCCAACACCTTTCACGATCCTCGCGCTTAGATTACGTTTTATTTACAATCGGCCTCACGCAGGTCCTTTCCGCTACCCTTCGCAACGGTCGTTGCCCGCCGCCCATGATCCGCCAGAAAAAACCGTCATCGCACGATCCGTGCACCGCCGCGAAGAACCCGCTGCTCGGCGCGCGCCTGCCCGCATGGCGCTCGACGTTCGTCGTGATGCTCGCGTTCGGCGCGTTCGCCATGCTCGCGGCCCGCGCGTTCTGGGTGCAGGTCGTGAATCAGGCGTTCTACGTCGACCAGGGGCAGAAGCGCTATCAGCGTCTGCTCGAACTGGACGCGACGCGCGGCCGGATCGTCGATCGCAATGGTTCCATGCTTGCGGTCAGCCTCGGGACCTACGAAATCTGGGCTTCGCCGAAGCTGGTCGACGAAAGCGCAATCGCGCCGCTCGCAAGACTGCTCGATCTGCCACTGGCGGAACTGCGCCGGCGCCTGAGCGGTGAGCGCAGCTTCGTGCTGCTCAAGCGCCAGGTCGATGCCGACACTGCCGCGCATTTGTCGCGCCTCGGCTTTGCCGGCATCACGCAGATCGCCGACAGCAAACGCTTTTATCCCGAGGGCGAGTCGGCCGCGCACGTGGTCGGCTTCACGGACATCGAGGACAACGGCCAGGAAGGCGTCGAGCTCGCTGCCAATGCGCAGCTGCAAGGCGTGCCCGGCGAGCGCGAAGTAATCCGCGACCGGCTCGGCCGTGTGATCTCGGAGACGCGGCCGCTCGTGCCCGCGCGCAACGGCGCGACGATCCAGCTGACGATCGACCGGCGCATCCAGCAACTTGCGTACACGCAACTCAAAGCAGCCGTCGCCCGGCACCAGGCCGAAGCCGGCAGCGTGGTCGTGCTCGACGCGCGCAATGGAGAGATCCTCGCGCTCGCCAACTACCCAAGCTTCGATCCGAACGACCGCACGCGCCTCTCCGGCCGGCAGCTTCGCAACCGCGCCGTGATCGACACGTTCGAACCGGGCTCGACGATCAAGCCGCTCGTCGTGGCGCTGTCGATCGACGAAGGCAAGGTGCGGCCTCAAAGCATCATCGATACCGCGCCCGGCTCGTATCGGATCGGCCCGGCCGTGATCCACGACACGTCGAATCACGGCGCGATGACGGTCGCCGAGGCGGTGCAGAAGTCGAGCAATATCGCGCTCGCCAAGCTCTCGCTGAATCTGCCGGCCGAGACGATCTGGACCAAGTATCGACAATACGGACTCGGCATGAAGCCCGAGCTGCCCTTCCCCGGCGTGGCCGCGGGCAAGCTGCGGCCGTACAAACGCTGGCGCCCGATCGAGCAGGCGACGATGGCCTATGGCTACGGCCTCTCGGTATCGCTGCTGCAGATCGCGCAGGTCTACACCGCCTATGCGGGCGACGGCGCGATGCAGCGCGTGAGCCTGCTGCGCGAGCCGCTCGATGCGGACGCCCCCGCGTCATTCGCCGATCGCAGCGCGCCGGTCACGACGCCCGGCACCGCGCGCGCGATCCGCAACATGCTCGAAATGGCCACTGGCGAAGGCGGCACGGGACGCGCGGCGACGGTGGCGGGCTACCGCGTCGGCGGCAAGACCGGCACCGCACGCAAGCAGATCGGCGCGCGCTACGCGAAGAACCGTTACCGCGCGCTGTTCGTCGGCATGGCGCCAATGAGCGATCCGCGCCTGATCGTCGCCGTGATGATCGACGACCCGGCCGGCAAGACGTTTTATGGCGGCACGGTCGCTGGACCGGTGTTCAGCGGCGTGACGGGCGGCGCTTTGCAGTTGCTAGGGGTGCCGCCGGATGCGGCCGGAGTGTAACGGGTTGTGTCGGGTTGCGTCTGTGGCGAGCGATCAATCCGGCTCGCTGGCGGCGTCGATCTGCGCGATCGCCTTGCAGCAGCGCGGCGAATTCCTCGCCGCCATATCGCGCGACGGGATCACCGAGCCGCACCTGCTGCCGCACGGAGGCCGCCCGCCGAGGTCTGGAGGGCGGCGTCGCGGCGGGTGGTCAGACCGCGCTTGCATTCACTTGCACTTGCTTACATGTCTTGAGATTTGGGCTGCGCAATGATTGTTTTTCTTAAGTTTCGGTTAATTGTTCCCTGCAAACATGTCGCAAATCCCCTGTTGAGCCGCCAGAACATCGGCGGCGCTTTTTCTCTGGGGCTGCCAGTAACGCTACTGAAAACGGGTCACACGCACGAAAAGAAGGAGGCAAGTCATGGTTGAAGAGATGGTCGTCGAACACCTGCATGCGATGCCCGGCCATGAATGGACTCACCAGATTCATTCCTGCAAGGTTTCCGATCCGCTGCAACCGCCTTGGGGCCGTTCATACCGGCTCGTCGAATGGACGATGAAGCACATGCCCGAATCGATCCGTCGCGTCGTTCCCGCCGAAAGTACTCCGCTCGAAATCGCCCAGGCCGTGGTCTCTCACGTACCGGGGCGGCGCTTCTGTCAGCAGGCTGACTGAGCGTTCTATTCCACGCTCACTGGCGCGCCGCGATCGCGTCGCAGTAATCCAACGCATCCTCCAGCCTGTCATTACCCCAGAACATCTCGCCGCCGACAAAAAACGTCGGCGCACCGAAGATCCCTCGATGGATGGCCACTTCGGTCTGCTCGCGCAGGCGCAGTTTGTTCGCGTCGCTTAGTGCGGCGTCGATCACGCTTTGCGCGGGTAGGCCGAGGGAGTCGAGCGCTTCGCTCACGACATCGATTGAACCGATGTCGCGGTCGTCGGCGAAGTTCAACTGCATGATCTTGCGGCACCAGGCACCGATCCACGGCTCGTTCGCACCGAGCACCGCGACGCGCATCGCCAGAACGGCCGCGCGCGGAAACGTGCTGGGACGGGTGAGTGCAATGCCGTATTTGCGGCATTGACGCTCCATGTCTTTCCAGACGTACGCGCCTTTTTCTTTCTGCAGTACGAAGGGCGAGTTCTCGAAACCGAGCTGACGAAATACCGGACCGAGCAGAAATGGCCGCCAGACGATCGTCACGTTGCGCGCTGCCGCCAACGCTTCGATACGCATCATGCTCAGATAGCTGTAGTTGCTGCCGAAGTCGAACCAGAACTCGATTGCGCGCGCGGGCGAAGTCGCGTCGTCATTCATCGCTGTCCCCTCTATGACTCAGCGCGTCTGAACGGCCACGCGCAGACCGAGCGAAATGAATACCACTCCGATGATCTTGTTCTGCCAGCGCGTCAGCCACGTCAAACGCTTCACGAGCTTGCCCAACGGCCGCATCGTCAACACGATCAGCGTCGTGTACAGCGCGCTCATCGCGACGAAAATCAGACCGAGTGTCGCGAACTGCAGAAACGTCGAGCCATGTTCGGGGCGCACGAATTGCGGGAGAAACGCGAGGAAAAACAGCGCGGTTTTCGGGTTCAGCACTTCGGCGGGAATCGCCTGCAAGAACGCTTTCGAACCGGACACCGGCGCGACGACCGGCAGATGCGCGCTCACTTGCTTCTCGCGCAGTGCGCGAATACCCAGATAGACGAGATACGCGGCACCGATAAATTTCACCGCGTTGAAGGCCAGCGCGGATGTCATCAGCAGCGCGGAGAGGCCCACGGCGGCGCCCAAGGTATGCACGAAGTCGCCGGCAGCGATGCCGAGGCCGGTCAGAATGCCGGCCTTGCGTCCGCCGTGCATGGTGCGCGTCAAAACCAGCAGCACGGCCGGGCCCGGAATCAGAAAGAGGCCGAGCACGACGGCGACGAAAGTCCCCAACGTGGATAGATCAAGCATGTCGTCTCCTTGCGACGCGCGGGAGCGAGGCCAGCGGTGCGCGTTGTGCGGATCATTGTAGACGAAGGCACGAGACCTACGTGCGCGGGCCTCAGGCACGGACAATTCGTTACCATGACGGACGTTGCGCCGCGTACTGCGTCTTCTTTTCATCCATTGCCGTTTCCACATTGCCGACCTATACCCTACCCGCGCCGCTGAGCGCAGAACTCGAGATTCGCAAGAGCCGCTTCATCGCGTATGCGATCCCGGTCGCCGACCGCGATGCCGCGATGGCCGAATTGCAACGCCTGCGCGAACGACATCCGGCCGCGACGCATGTGTGCTGGGCGCTGCTCGCGGGCGGCCAGTCCGGCATGTCCGACGACGGCGAGCCGTCCGGCACCGCGGGCCGGCCGATTCTCGAAGTGCTGCGGCACCATGATCTGGATGGCGTGCTCGCGGCCGTCGTGCGCTATTACGGCGGCGTGAAGCTCGGCGCGGGCGGTCTGGTGCGTGCCTATACCGATGCGATCGCCTCCGCCCTGCTCGGCGCGCAGCGCGTCGAGAGGATTGCACAGGTCTTGCTGGGCGTCGAAGTGAGTTATGCCGACGAAGCCAAAATCCGCCGATGGATGGACGCCGAAGGCTATCCGCTCGTGGACAGCGCCTACGGCATGCTCGTGAGGATGACGATGCGCGTGCCCGCCAACGCTCTCGACGATGCCAAACGAACGCTGATCGATATCACGCAGGGAAAAGCCGGCTTTTTCTGACCAGATCAGGAACAGCGCGAACACGCGGTGCGTGCAATCCATTTTCACCTCGTTCCCATCCGCCGCGACTATCGTTGCGCGTGCAAGCCTGCCCGGCATGCGCTTTGGGCTTAGCCCCAATATCCGTCGCCACCGAGGGCCCATATGATGCGCGATCTAGCCACCCCGATGCGCGCCTCTCGGCCCGGATCGGCGGGTATCCGTCGCGCCGCACCAAGGGGTGACGCTCCGATTCGCTGCTACCATGCTGTTCTCTACCAGGACGACTCTACTTAAAAGGGCACTTCCTCTGACTTCGACCGCCGCTTTCTCCCGCATGGCTGCCGCGTGTTGGCCGTTGAGATCCGTCGTGCTCAAGGGCTGCGGCGCCGTATTGCTGCCCATGCTGCTGTCCGCGTGCTCGTGGTCATGGTTCGGCCTCAATAGCCACGCCAGCACGACGCACGCGAAGCACCACGGCACCGGCTCGCTCAGCGTCGCACCTGCGAGCGGCTTCGCGTATCTGCCCGCGCGCGACGATCACATTTCGCCGAACCGCATCGAAAATACCGCGATGACCGCGCTGGTCATGAAGGACGACATCAGCTTCCTCGTGCGCAATGACGTCGAGCATAGCCTGCGCGTGGCCGGCTTTCGTGTCGACGACCACAAACACGTGCTCAGCGGCAGCATCGAAACATTCACGGTGGACGACACGCGCTCGCCAGCACTGTGGACGCTGAAGATGCACTATGTGGTCACCGACGCGTCGACGCAGAAAGTGATGTTCTCGACCACGCGCACCGTGAAGCAGAAGTCGCCGAAATTCACCAACGATACGATCGCGATCGACAACACGGTCAAGCTCAGCGTCGATGCATTGATCGACGATCCCGGCTTTATCAAGGCGGTGAACTGAACGCGCGGTCGGCCGATGCGCGGTCCGGTTTCGCTACAATCCATGTGCTGCATCGCGTGCAATCCGCCACGCGATGCAGCCTGATCTCCCGTTCGGAATGTGCCCGATCATGTCCCTTACCGCCTGGCTGTTCTTTTTGCCCGCCTGCTTCGCCATCAATCTCGCACCCGGGCCCAATAATCTGCTGTCGATCAATGTCGCCGCGCGTCATGGCTTCATGAAGGCCTTCGTCGGCGGCACTGGCCGGCTGTTAGCCTTCGCGATGATGCTCGCGCTCGCCGCGACCGGTCTCGCCGTCGTGCTGCATGCGTCTGAATGGATCTTTCTCGCGATCAAACTCGCGGGCGCCGCTTATCTGATCTGGCTCGCGATCCAGTTGTGGCGCAGCGACGCCCCCGCCATCGATACGTCGCAACCGCAGGAAGCCGCGCTCACGCGCATTGCGCGGCACGAGTTCTTCGTGGCTGCGGGCAATCCGAAGGCGATTCTGGTCTTCACCGCGTTCCTGCCGCAATTCGTCGATGTCGCGCAGCCGATCTTGCCGCAATTCGCCGCGCTCGGCGCGAGCTTTCTGGTACTCGAATGGGTCGCAATTGCGCTGTATTCCTGGGCCGGCATGCATCTCGGCAAATGGCTCATGCGCGCGAAGATCCGCCGCTGGTTCAATCGCTGCTGCGGCGGATTTCTGGCGGCGATCGGCGTGAGTTTTCTACTGGTTCAGCGCGGATGAGGTATCCATGTTCGCCGCCTATTCATAACGCATTCGCGCTGAACTGCTGCACCGCGAACCTGCACATGCCGCGCGAGTTCTCTTTTGCGCGGCTTGTTCTTGCTGTCTTCCCATGGCCCTTCGAGTTCAACCTTCGGAGCGACGCACGCGGAAAACAGCCCGTTTCATAAAGATCACGCCTTATGTCGGCTCACTTCATATTGCGAAGCCGTCGTGCTCGTCCTATTGTCCATCCTGGAACGAATCCCGGTGCCTGAAAACGGGACATATGAAATAAAATTGCATATAGCGATGACGAGGCGGCCTACACGCGGTACACTGGTCCGTCCCCTAAAAATCCACAACCCGCCGGCAACGGACCAACCGGAAGGAGACCCACCTATATGAGCAGCATCAGCGAACCGGGCACCCAGCGAGGTTCCGCCCCATTTTTTTCCAAACAGGCCACCATCGCGCAGCCCGGTTTTTCGCGCTGGATGGTGCCGCCCGCCGCGCTTGCCGTGCACTTGTGCATTGGCCAGGCTTACGCGTTCTCGGTCTTCAACGGACCGCTAACGAAAGTAATCGGCATCACGCAGTCCGCCCCCGATGACTGGTCGCTGACCGCGCTCGGCTGGATCTTCTCGCTTGCAATCGTGTTCCTCGGTTTGTCGGCGGCATTCGCGGGCAAATGGCTCGAACACGTCGGCCCGCGCCGCACGATGTTCACCGCCGCATGTTGTTTTGGCGGCGGCTTCCTCGTGTCCGCGCTCGGTGTGTATCTGCATCAGATCGTGCTGCTGTATCTCGGCTATGGCGTGATCGGTGGCATCGGGCTGGGGCTCGGTTACGTGTCGCCGGTGTCGACGCTGATCCGCTGGTTTCCGGACCGCCGCGGCATGGCGACCGGCATGGCGATCATGGGCTTCGGCGGCGGCGCGATGATCGCGGCGCCGTTGTCCGTAGCGCTGATGAACCACTTCCATAGCGCGACGAGCGTCGGCGTCGCGGAGACCTTCGTCGTGCTCGGCATCGTCTATTTCATCTCGATGACGATCGGCTCGCTCGCGATCCGCGTGCCGCCGGCGGACTGGAAGCCGGCCGGCTGGACGCGGCCCGCGGCGACCCAGCACCGGCTGATCACGAACAATCACGTGCATATCGATCAGGCGCTGAAGACTCCGCAGTTCTATCTGATCTGGCTCGTGCTGTTCCTCAACGTGACGGCTGGCATCGGCATTCTCGGCCAGGCCTCGGTGATGATTCAGGAGAGCTTCAAGAACACGGTGACGGCGGCGGCGGCGGCCGGCTTCGTCGGGCTGCTGTCGCTGTTCAACATGGGTGGACGTTTCGTGTGGGCGTCGGCGTCGGACTGGGTCGGGCGCAAGAACACCTACTTCATCTTCTTCGCGCTTGGCGCGGTGCTCTACTACCTCGTGCCGAGCTTTGCCGCCAACGGGCAGATCGCACTGTTCGTGCTGACGTACTGCATCATCCTGTCGATGTACGGCGGCGGCTTCTCGACGGTGCCCGCCTATCTGGCCGACATGTTCGGCACGACATTCGTCGGCGGCATTCATGGACGTCTGCTGACCGCTTGGGCCGCGGCGGGCGTCGCGGGTCCGGTGCTCGTCAATTACATCCGCGCGTATGAAGTCGCGAGCGGCGTCGCGAAAGCGGACGCCTACACGATGACCGTGCACATCATGGCCGTGCTGCTGGTAATCGGCTTTATCTGCAACCTGCTGGTCAAGCGCGTGGATGCCAAGCACCACATGACCGATGCACAAGTCGCCAAGGGCGCGTGAGGAGATCCGTATGCCGACCGTTCAAACCGCACATCCGACCAACAAGACGATGCTCGTGGTGTTCTGGCTGTATGTGATGGTTCCGCTTGCATGGGGCGTGTTCAATACACTGTCGCAGGCGATGAAGTTGTTCAATTGATGAAGTGATGTCTCGCGCACCCCTGCCCTGTCGAGGGCGGGGTGCGGATCCCGGGCCGCGCCTGCTGCCGGCTAGTCACGACACCCCATCACCGCCCGAACCCGCTGCGAGCAATCTGCTGCTCGACGAACTGCGCAAACAGCGCATGCATATGCGTCGTCGGATGAAGATCATCGGCGAACATGTAAGTCTGGTCCGCATTGGCGCTCACATAGGTCGCACCCGAACATAGCAGCGAGGTGTCATCGGGCGTTTTGCCCGGATCGCAGGCCTGCGCCGTATTCGACACGGCGAAACCGTTCGCCCGAAAGTTCGCGATGACCTGATTGGTCCACGTGTACGAGTCGACCTCGATCACCTTCGACTGCAGCCCATCGGTTTGTAGCGCGGCGTTCAACGTATTGTTGAAAAGCTGCGACAACTGCGTGAGGTTCGCGCCACCATCGGCCGAAGCGAGTCCTTTCGGCGATAGCCCGATATTCGGCAGATTGACCACTACCACGTGCGCGCCGCCGTTCTGCACGATCTGCCCGACGAGCTGGGCGAGCGTGGTGGCCGCCGTCTGGACAATCGGGGCCGCGGCGGGCAGGTTGCCGGCGCGCAGCACATCGTTCGCGCCCGCCCACACAAGCACGAGCTGATTGGCGTTGAAACTGCCGTGGGCGCTCAAATAGCTCGACACCTGCTGATTCACCGGCATTTCGATGTTGCCGATGACATCGCTCAGGAAGTCGTACTGGTTCGCGGGCGTCGCCACCGTCGAGCCGCCTTCGGCATAACCAAGGCCGCCGTGCGCGCTCAGCTTGTGAGTGATGTCGATCGTGTACGCAGCGCTGAGCGTATCGCCGTAGTATTGCGCGACGTCCTGGGTCCACACCTGGCCGGGATTGGTCGTGAAACGTCCGCCGCCCACCGCGCTCGCGAGCGGCGCATATGTGCCGACGTCCGACAGGCTGTCGCCAAACGACACCACTTGCAGGGTGACGCCGCCGGCCGGCCCCGCCGCGGTGCTGCTGCCGCTACCCGAGCCGCCGCTGCCGCCCCCGCCGCCCCCGCCGCATGCGAAGAGCAACACGGCTGATATGGCAAAAACTGCAGCGCGGAGCTTGTCATTTATTCCTTGCATTTCGTCCTCCTTGCCGCGCAGGTCAGACGGAACCGGGACCTGAACGCTAGCGACTCTGCGAACCAGCATCGCGTGTGCCCGGCAAGGAGCTACCCCCAATCAGATCTTGTCGAACACCACCTCCTGCGCGCCTTCCCACAGCACCTTCGTGCCAAGCTCGCGCAGTTTCTCCTTGCCTTCGACGATCGTCAGAAAATGATTGCCCGCGAGCTGGCCCATCTTGCTCGCGAAACAGCACGCGCCATACGCAAGGATGATTTCGGTCTCGCTGTAACCGCCCGGATAGAACAGAACGTCGCCGACCGATGGATGGCTCGTGTGATTTTCGAAGCCGACCGCGATGCCGTCGTTCTCCAGCTTGAACTCCCCGAGCGGCACCCAGCAGCCTTCGCCGCTCCAGCGCACGTGGATCAGCTTCTGCCGGTACGGCAACAGCTTCAGGAATGCGGCCACGGTCCGCGGCGCATCAGGATGGGTCTCGGCGATAAAGGTGTGACCGCAGGCGGTCATGGTGAGTCGGGTCATCGCAGGTCATCCGGTCAGTGAGGTTGAAAGGCGCTTCGATTCTCTCGTCCTATGCAAGGTTTCGACAGGTACAGTTGCCCGGGCACCGGTCAGGCCAGTTAGACCGCACGAGGTTGCTTGCGAATGACGTGCCGCGAAGCCTTGCGCAGCCTGCCGTGCCAGTTTGCACTGCGCGCCGCCACGAAAGTTCGTAGTTTGCAAGCTGCGCAATGCAACGCACACTTCGCAGGTGCGTGATTTTGGCTGGAGAAAGGCTCGCCTCACGGCTCGCCGTTACGGCTGGCGCGCATCCCAGCGCAAGCGGCAGGCGAGCGGCGTCTCGACCGTCTCGCGGCGAAACACCCGGGCAAAATGAAAAGTGCTTAGCCCGGCCTGTCCGGTCAGTTCGACGATGGCCAGATTTTCGGCGAGCTTGGCGCGGATGTAGTCTGTCACCCGCCGGATCCGGCGCGGCGCCGGCCGTTCGGCCCGCGTCGAGCCCCATCTGTTGCGCGACGCTATCGATCAAACCGCGCTTGATGTACACGTGCATGGTCGAGAGCGGCTCGTCGCTGATCGAATGCACGAACCACAGGTCGTTCACGCGCATGCCGGCGCTTTTCCAGTGTCTGCCGAGGTTGCGGTCGAGGTGCTCGGCGCCGCTCGCGAGCCTCATCAGCGTGAAGTCGCGCAAACCGGGCGCTTCGAGCAGGTATTGCCGCACCGGCTCGAGATACGAGCGCAGCGCCCGATGCCACCGTGCGCGAGCCACGCTCCCCACGAGTCGTTGGCCGGCCATGTAGCGGTCGCGAGCGGGCGTCGTCGTGAGCTGGGGAATTCGTGCCATCACACCCTTCAAAGGAGGTGCCGTATGCAAGGGGAAGCGCCGCCGTACCCGGATTGCCGGTCCACTGTCACGGCAAGGTCACAAAAATGATAGCAACGAACCGGCTACCGCTAATTCACGAAATCGCTAATCATTGAGTTTGTCGTCTTTCACGCGTTTAGAACGCCGGAGCTACCGTTTCATGGAACATGAATGCGATACGCTGCCGCAATGGCTGACCGGCTCGCCACAAGGCGAAGCCGGGCACGCGTCGGCAGCAAACCCGAGAGCGGCGTCCGCCCAACCGGCCTACCCGGCCGGTGCGCAGCACGCCGCAAATTCAGCCCACGCGGCTGAAGCATCGAAGACGTCTCCCCGCGCCGCCAATGGCGCGACGCGCAGTAGCTTCCTGACTCTGTTCACCGAGGAGGAGATTGGCATGCCGCCGCCTGTGGGGCGCCGCGCCGGGCCGCTGATCAGTCCGCTCGGACGGTTCGGCAGCGTGCAGGACCGCATGGAGTTCGTGCGCCAGCGCATCAGGCAATTGGGCTTCGACTCGTTTAGCTATGCCGCCACGCGCACATCGTCACATCACAAGACGATGTTCGTATTGACGAGCTACGAGTCGCAGGCGTGGCTCACGCGCTATTTCCGCGAGCGCTATTTCGAGCTCGATCCGCGCGTCGCGCACGCGTCGCCGACTGGCATGCCGTTTCTGTGGAATACCGCTGACATGCGCGCCGATCTGCCGCGCGCCCAGTCGCGCAGCGAACGGCTCGGTGATCTGATCGACATGCTCGAGGCGGCCGGACGCAAAAGCGGCATTCTCACGCAGATGCCGCTGCCCGAGCCGGATCTGAGCGCGAGCCTGTGCTTCAACTCGGAGATCGGCAACCCGCGCTGGATGACCGAATCGATCGTCGCGGAAACACTGATGTTCGCGCACACGATTCACGAGTTCATCTGGACGCACGCAAAGAGCGTGATCGGCATCGCGCCCGCGCAGCAGCAGCGCGTCGCGCTGAGCACGTTGCAGCATGCGGTGCTGAAAGCGGTCGTGCAGGGACAGCGCGACAAGGAAATCGCGTATTTCCTCGGGCTGTCGCCGCACAACGTCGACTACCATCTGCGGCGCTTGCGCCAGCTGTTCAACGTGCGCAATCGCGTGCAGTTGATCAATGTCGCGCAGGCTTATCTGTCATAGTTGGGCTGCGTCGCCGCGTATCGATGAGCAGGGCGTGACGGCTTCTCGCCGTCGCGCCCTGTCAACTTTTCAACCGATAGCCGGTCCTGAAGATCCAGCCGACTATCACGAGGAACACCGCGAGAAACAGCAGTGTCATGCCGAGACTCAGGCCCACGTCGACGTCGCCCAGCTCGAAGAAGCTCCAGCGGAAACCGCTGACCAGATAAACGATCGGATTGAACAGCGTGACGCTGCGCCAGAACGGCGGCAGCATGTTCACCGAATAGAAGCTGCCGCCGAGAAACGTGAGCGGCGTCACGATCAGCAGCGGCACCAGTTGGAGCTTCTCGAAGTTGTCCGCCCAGATGCCGATGATGAATCCGAGCAGACTGAACGTAATCGCCGTCAACACGAGAAACAGCACCATCCAGAGCGGATGCATGATCTGCAACGGCACGAACAGCGAAGCGGTCGCGAGAATGATGAGCCCGAGCAGGATCGACTTGGTGGCCGCCGCACCCACATAGCTGACGACGATCTCCAGATACGACACGGGCGCCGACAGCAGCTCGTAGATCGTGCCGGTGAAGCGCGGAAAGTAAATCCCGAACGACGCGTTCGCGATGCTCTGCGACAGCAACGACAGCATGATCAGCCCCGGCACGATGAACGCGCCGTAGCTGATGCCCTCCACTTCCTTGATGCGCGAGCCGATCGCCGAGCCGAACACGACGAAGTACAGCGAAGTGGAAATCACCGGCGCGATGATGCTTTGCATCAGCGTGCGCCACGTGCGCGCCATTTCGAACCTGTAGATCGCGCGCATTGCGTAGATGTTCATTGGTTCCCCCGCAGCAGGCTGACGAAGATGTCTTCGAGCGAACTCTGCGTGGTGTGCAGGTCCTTGAAGCAGATACCGGCGTCGTCGAGCGATTTCAGCAGCGCGATGATGTCGGTACGCCCGCCCTCGCCTTCGTAGGTGTAGGTCAGTTCGTTGCCGCCGTTCACGACCGCGAGCCCGTAGCCTGCAAGCGAAGCCGGCACCTCGACGAGCGGACTCTCGAGTTGCAGCGTCAACTGCTTCTTGCCGAGCTTGCGCATGAGCTCCGCCTTCTCTTCGACGAGCATGATCTCGCCCGCGTTGATGACGCCGATGCGGTCGGCCATTTCCTCGGCTTCGTCGATGTAATGCGTGGTCAGGATGATCGTCACGCCGCTCGCCGCGAGCGAGCGCACGAGCTTCCACATGTCGCGACGCAGCTCGACGTCGACCCCGGCGGTCGGTTCGTCGAGAAACAGCACGCGAGGCTCGTGCGACAGCGCCTTCGCGATGAGCACCCGCCGCTTCATGCCGCCCGACAGCGTGATGATCTTGTTGTTGCGCTTCTCCCATAGCGACAGGTCGCGCAACACCTTCTCGAGGTAAGCGGGGTTCTTCGGCTTGCCGAACAGGCCGCGGCTGAACGACACGGTGGCCCACACGGTTTCGAACGCGTCGGTAGTCAGCTCCTGCGGTACGAGGCCGATCAGCGAGCGGGCCGCGCGATAGTTAGCGCCGATGTCGTGGCCGTCTACCGTCACGCTGCCCGCGCTCGCGTTGACGATGCCGCAGATGATGCTGATGAGCGTGGTCTTGCCCGCGCCGTTCGGCCCGAGCAGTGCGAAGATTTCTCCACGGTCGATTGCCAGATTGATGTTCTTCAGTGCCTGAAAACCGCTGGCATAGGTTTTCGACAGGTTCGTGATTGAAACGATTGGCTGCATGGACTCTAGGGGCAGACACCGCTGTTGAATGAGAGGGAACGGCGCCCACTGGCGCGCCGCTTCCGCAATGTAATGGAAAGCGCGAAAGCGTGCAGCGCGTCAGCGGTCGCCTGGCGGCAGCGCACAGACGAAACTGCTCGCCAGATTGACATTGCCTTTGCCGACATAGCGCGGGAACCCGGGATAGCGGCACAGCGGCCGCGAGCGCCCATTCGTCGCCGCGGCGAGATCGGTGGCTGTCAGCGTTTCGGGCGCGACGCCGCGCGTGACCCACGCGTCGAGCGCGCCGAGCAGATCCACCGATGGAATGAACACGCCGTTGCCATGCTGAAAACCCGGCACCATGTAGAGCCGCATGAAACGATCGACCTCGTCCTTGCCGAAGCGCGCGATGAGCGCGTCGTGATACGCGATCGTCTGATTCGGGCTGATCACTTCGTCGGCGAGGCCCTGCAGCGTGATCAGCTTGCCGCCGTGAGCGATATAGCGCGACAGGTCGGGATTCATCGAGCCGATCGTGGCCGACAGCGCGATCATTTGCGCCCGGTATTTGCCGGGCCGTTGCGGATCGAACGTCAGCGAATCGAAGTCCGCATCGCGCGCGATGAAGTAGCGTAGGTAGCCGTCGCCTTGCGCGAACAGATAGCCGTTCGCATAGAAGGCCGGCACCGGCTGGCGCCACGGTTGATGCGCAAGCCCGAGCGCGCCCGTCAGTTGCGTGCCCTGGAACACGTTGTAGCCGCGATAGCCGGCCACGTCCCACGCGAGCCGATACGGCAGCGATAGGCCGTTGCGCATCACCAGCAAGGTGGCCAATTGCGCGTCGGTCAGACAGGCATCGTGCGATTCGGGATGAACCGCGCAACGCAGTGAATCGATAATTTGCGCTTCGTGCTCGCGACATGCCTGGACGTCGCTCACGATGCCGTCCGCCGCGCCGTCGAGCCGGTCGCATACCTCGAGCGTGCGTTGATACACGCGCTCGAGCAGCGGCGGCGGCACGAAGCCGCCCGGTGAAGCGTACTCGGCCTGGCCGAGCTTCACGCCGATCAGCCGCACGCCGGAAAAATTGAGCGCGGGCGAATTGGCGATTACGCCGTCGTAGTCCTCGGGAAAGCGCAGCATCACCGTGTAGCCTTCACGGCCGCCCGTCGAGCCACCAGCAAAATACATGCGCTGCGGCGGCCTGCCGTAAGCGCGCGCGATCAGCGCGAGCGCGGCGTCGTGCGTCTTCTTCAGATGCGCGTAACCGAAGTTCGTCACGGCTTCATCGACGAGACCAAATATCGCGAGCGACGCATTGCCGACATGCCCCGAGTCGTCGCCGAACGTCGCATAGCCTTGCGCGAGCGGCGCGCGATCCGGGGAAAACGGCATCACACCGATGCCGCTGACGACCTCCCCGTCATACCCGCCGCCGCCAATCTGCAATGCGCGCCCATTCCAGTGACGCGGCAGATTCAGATCAAAGCGGATGTCGGGCGTCGTCGGATTCAGCGCCTTGATGCGGCCTGTGATGCGGCAATATTCACCGCCTTGCTGATTGCCCGGCGCGGTCGCGCCGATCATGCCCGCGCTTTCGATCTGCGCGCCTGCCGTCGGCATCGCGATCAGTTCGGGCGACACCGCCGCGCCCGCGAACTGAGCGCAGCGCATCGCGAGCGGTGTTTCTTCGGCCAACGCGGCCGTGCGGTGCATCGCGAGCCACGCGGTCACGACGACGCTCACGACACTCACGACACTCGCGCGCCCTACGAGCCTGCGCTTCGTGCGCATCGTGGGCGTGATGCGCCCGCGGTGCTCGCGCCGCGTCATCCGTAGCGCGCGCCATTCGCATGCGCACCCGGCTGCGGTCCCTTCCAGCCGCTCCAGCCGCGCGCGATGGTGAGCAGCGCGCCGATCGCGGCCAGATCGCCGCCGAGTCCGACCAGCACGCCGCGAAAGCCGTGAAACGTGTGCGGCGTCGCCGTATCGACGATCAACGACACGAGCGTGCCAGCAATGAAGCACACGAGCCCGGTGCGTCCGACCGTCACGACGGCGGGGAGCCGCCTCGCGAGCCATGCGATGCTGCCCATCCGCACGAACTGGGCGGCAAGCCACGCGATGACGATGAAATTGATCACACGTTCCACGGAAAGGTTCTGCTTGTGCGTGCCGGGCACAGGTTGCGTCAGCACGAAGAGTTTGATGATGGCGAAGCCAAGCACCGCGGCCACCGCGACGCGCGTGAACCAGTGCGCGGCGTGGCTCGCATGAAAGCGTTCGCTGATCGGCTGCACCCTGCATAGCATGCCGAGCACGAACATCAACTGCCACGCAAACGGATTAAATGCCCAGCCGGCGACATCGTCAATGCTGAATAACGCGGCAAGCGGCCGCGCGGCCGCCCACACCGCGAGGCTCACGGCCAGTGCGAGCGATGTCGAGCGGCGCGCGAGCGGCACCATGACGGGCACGTATAGCGCAAACAGCGTGTACATCGGCAGCACGCTGGATAGATAGGGTTGCCGGCGCAATAGCGCGATATCGAAGGCTTCGCGCCACGGCTGCGATGCGAACGGCGGCCAGCCGCTCAGCTCGACCATCGGCCGGTTCAGATTCAGCACCGCAAGAATCGCGCCGGACACGAGCGTCAACATGGCGGTCAACAGATACGCGCGATAGATCTCCCAACAGCGCTTGAAAAAGCGCAGCGTCGCCGCGTGTTCGCCACGATGCGCGAGCACCGCCGTATAAGCCGCCGCTGATGCATAGCCGCCGAGAAACACGAACACCTCGGCCGAGTCGCACAGTGCATACGCGTGCAGCATCAGATGCGATAGCGTGCTGCTGGGCATGTGATCGAGCACGATGACGATCAGCACCACGCCACGAAAGAAATCGACTTCGACCGATCGTCCACGAACAAGGTCAGAGTTTTTCATTCGTCTTCTCGAAGAATGCGCACTGACAGGCCGCCTTTCATTTTCGCTTTCACAACGGCATTCTGAAATGGACGCGTTGGTGACTCGTAATACTGGGTACGTCTTTAGCGAATCGACGGAAAGATTTGCGGCTTTTCACACCCGAAACGGGGGCATCGGTAAGTTGGGATGGTGCAGCACTCAAAAATAAATAAACAAACACACAGCACGATTTTTTTCGCTCTTTTTTCTCCGTACGATGTTTTCATGCTTTCCGCCGTTTTGCGTATACAGCTTTATGAAAAACAGAATTGCCGGCTTCGACGGATTGCGCGCGATCGCCGTGCTGATGGTGTTTTTGCAGCATCGACTGTTCGGCGACATTGGCGAAATCGGGCATCTCGGTGTGTGGATCTTCTTTGCGCTGAGCGGCTTTCTGATCATCGGCATTCTGTCGTCGCAGCGCGCGCGCATCGAATCGGGCGACAGTCGCTTCCGCGCCGAACTCGGGCGCTTCCTGTTTCGCCGCACCGTGCGCATCTTTCCGATTTATTACCTGATGCTCGTCGTGATGTGCGTGCTGATGGCGTTGGGCTTGGCAAATCCGGAACTCGCGGGCGGCATGCCGTTTCACTTCGCGTATCTGTCGAACTTCTGGATCGGCTCGGTGCTGCGTTACTGGCCGGGCCGCTATTCGCACTTGTGGAGCCTCGCGATCGAGGAGCAGTTCTATCTCGTGGTTGCGCCGCTTTTGCTGCTGCTTGCCACGCGGCGGCACCGCGCGGCATGTTGGGCGATCGTGGCGCTCGGCCTTGCTTCGTTGTTCGCGATGCACGCCGCGCACTGGGACGAGATCGCGATCTACACGCACCCGTTGAGCAATGTCTGGCTGCTGGCGTTAGGCGGCGTCGGCGCTCTGGTGATCGCGAACGATCGCGGCCGCGCGCGTGCATGGCTCGGTCATGGTCTGACGCTGTTCGCGCTCAGTCTCGTCGTAATCGGTTTGTGCGCGGCGGAGCCGGTGTGGGACACACTCGGCAATCCGTTGCCGTTGACCGCGATCAGCGCCGTGTACGGGGCCGGCATTGCGGCGCTGGTCGCTTCGATTGCGTGTTGCCGCAACGCTGTCGTGATGGCTCTGTTGCAGACTCGTTGGCTCGCCGGGCTTGGGCGTATCAGCTATGGCTTCTACCTGTATCACAACCTGATCCCCGACCTCACGCGTAACCGGCACGCCGAAGCGCTATTTGGAGGCAACGTGCCGATGTGGGCGCATGCGCTTGGTATCTTCGCGTCATTTGCGATTTCGCTTGGCATTGCGCTGCTGTCGTGGCGATTTATCGAAGCGCCGATTTTGCGGGTGAAGGCACGCGACGAACCGGTACGGGAAGCGGCCGGGAACGTGGCTTCCGATGCCGCCTGAAAAATCGAATCAAATTGCCGGATACGAATGCCAACGCCACGGTATGACGGTGAAGGCGGGCGGATGAGCGACGGGCCTCTACGGGTCCGTTCGCGTCATCGCCACTTTCTCTCAGGTTCCACGTTATTGGCGCCGATGCCGGGCGGCATCAACTATTCTGCCCTGCACTGCACTATCCCGGTACCCGATGCATCAACTCTCGATCGAAAGCCAACCGCAATCGTATCGTGTGACGATAGCGTTGTTTCTGGACGCGGCTTGACCATGTGTCTCAAAAAGGGCGCGGGCGCGAGGAAAGCTGGCTGGTTCGGCCCCGCCTTGCCCCGTCAATCCGTCCATGCACGCAATAGCGGTCATTTCATGAGCCAGTCTCCGTTGCCGCCCCACCTCGCCGCCCGCGCCGCGGACGATTCGCGCACGGTCGTGTCGTGCAGCCGCTTTGGCACGAAAGGGCGCGCACCCGGCGAACAGTTTCTTGCGTGGCGCCAGCGGGTCGGTCACGTGATCGACGCGCCGCCATCGAAAGTGCAAACGCACAGCCCTTTCAGGAGATTCGACCATGCAGCAGGCGGGAGATACCCCTTCATTTCCGGTGTCGCTCGACGCGGGTCTGAGCGGCGCGACGCGCGTGTATTTCATCGTCGGCGATCCGATTGCGCAGGTGCGCTCGCCGTCGGGTGTGACCGCCGCGTTGCGCGCGGCTGGCCGCGATGCGCTGGTGGTGCCCGCGCACGTCGCGCCCGCTGATTTGCCCGCGTTCTTCACGTGCATCGCGGCGATGCGCAACGTCGACGGCGTGATCATCACGGTGCCGCACAAATTCAGCGCCGCGAGCTATTGCGCGACGCTTGCCGAAGCAGCGGCGTTCCTCGGCGCGGTCAACACGCTGCGCCGCAACGCCGACGGCACCTGGCACGGCGGGATGTTCGACGGCACCGGCTTCGTCGCGGCGCTCGTCGCCGCGGGCTGCGAGTTACAGGGCAGGCGCGCGCTGCTGGTTGGCGCGGGGGGCGCGGGCTCGGCGATCGGCCATGCGCTGATTCAGCGCGGCATTGGCTCGCTCGACGTGCGCGACAACGACGCGGAACGCACCGGCTCGCTGAGCGCGCGGCTCAATGCGCTTGGGCGAGGCGAAGCGCGCGGCGTGGCGGCCGAACTCGACTTGAGCAGGTACGACGTGATCGTCAATGCGTCGCCGCTTGGCATGCGCACGGGTGATCCGTTGCCGATCGACGCCGCGCGCTTGCGGGGCACAACTTTTGTCGGCGACGTCGTCACGAAGCCGCCGCTCACGCCGCTGATCGAAGCGGCACACGCGCGCGGGTGCCGGACCGTGACGGGCACGCAAATGTTCGAGTGCGTATGTGACCGGATGGTGGAGTTTTTTCTGGAGACGGTGGCGCCGCTGTAACCGCGCGGAAGCAGCCGGCGCGGCGCTAGACTGGCACGACATGACCGTGCAGAAGATTTCGCACGAGCTGCGGTGCAATCCTGCGCGCGTACTTATCGCCCTTCGCGCGCCAACCGATCCTTCGATTCGACAACCTCAGCAGGCGCTATAGCGACCGCGCCCTGTTCGAAGGACTGCACTTTGACGCGACGTCCGGCTGCGTTGCGCTAAACGATGAATCCGGCAGCGGCAAGTCGACGTTGCTCGCCATCCTCGCCGGCGCGCTCGAAGCCGATACCGGAGACGTATGGCTCGACGGTCATTCGCTGCGCACCGCCGCGCATGCCGCGCAAGCACTGCTCACGTAAGTAGCGGAAGACAGCATCAACTGGCCCGATCAGACCGGCCGCGACTATCTGCGCTGCGGCGCGACACAGCGCGCTCACCGATGACGCGCTCGCGCTCGCCGAACGCTTCGGCCTCACGCCACATCTGGACAAACGCTTCGAACAGATGTCGTATGGCAGGCCATAGATAAATGCATATATATAGGCTAAATACCTAGTTTCGAGTTAATCGCGGTATTCGTCAATCTCGATGGTTCCGCCAAGGGATTCCATCATCGTGCGAATATCCTCTGGAATATCTGGGACTCGATCTCCCGACTCGTTGACCCAGTAACAGAAAAACCGCATTTTCGCGCCCACGCCTTCAACGCGCTGTTTCAAATCCGCCCGGGGCAGTGCCAATCGCTGTATCAGGTAGCGCAGATGCGGCTCCAAGCGCTCACTACGCACTGTCTTTTCGCTATCAAGTCCCCACACGCCCGTTCGTCGTGCCAAGGTGCGGCCCTGTCCAGTCCGATCACGAAGCGGCTCCCCCTTGGTTACCGCCACATCCGGCGCCACACCAAAATACTGTGTCCACCACTCTGGCACGACATGATCGCCCGTTATCGTGAAACTCGCTGATGCAACAAGTCTGTCCGTCATTCCCGCCCCTTAATTGCCGTAGTCGTGAAAATTGTCAATGTAGATTTCCCGGAAATACACGTCTCCATTCTCTTCAAACTCAAGATTGTCAGCGGGCCCGATGCCATTTCTCTTCTTGAATCTGTGGATCATTTCACGGAACGTGGAACGATCGTAACCAAACATTTTCCGGCGTATTTTTCATTTGTCGTTCCAGCTAGTTCCTCCACTTCGCCAGCATACGGGAGGTTACCCCCGCTGTATTTAAACGCATGTGCATTACCGAGATTCTGCGGCACGTCCGGTTGTTGCGCGCGTCCGCGACAATTGCAGGCCCATGCGTAGCCCAAAGCGTCGGCCATTTGGTACCCCGTTGAGTACGACCGAAGCCTGTCAAACGGAAACCATTCGCCGGTTTCGACGTTCAGTGCCATTGCGGACGACATTGGCGGGAACTTGGAATATATTGAATAGGTTATGCGGCAGCAAGACATTCTTCCTCGTCCGTCATAAGTTCCCAGGCGCCTTCCTGCGCTTGTTGTTTCATTCGACCTCTTATGATTTAAGAAATACCCGATAAATTGACCACCTAAACGGGTCATGGTCAACAGCTTTAATTCGGGATAGAGCCGATTTGACAAATATTCACAATAGTTCCAGACATCTCATTTTCAATCGCGTTTTGTCGATATTGCAGCTCAACAAAAAGGCGGCATTGCGCCGCCTTTATTGTCAGAGATCCAAGCCGGTCAGTGCTTCGTCCATGAAGCGTCCATGGCCGCCAGCTTTGCGTTCACGCCCTGCGCAGCGTCAGCGAGAAGGGCTGCCGCATCCTCCGGTGTCAATTGGCGATTGGGAAGCCGCAAAAAAGTGTTCCTGACGGCGGCCGCGCTTGGCGAGACCCGTGTGCTGATCGCCGACGAACCCGCCGGAGGACTCGACGCGTCCGCGCGCTCGGTGCTCGCCGATCTGTTCAGAACGCTCGGCGCCACGCCCACGGTATTTTTCACGAGCTACGACGAAGGATTCACCCAGGCCTGCGAGGCGACGCGTGTGTGTTTCGCGGACCTCGCGCGGGGTACCTGACTCAGATCGCCACGCAGATCTTGCCGAAGTGCGCACCTGATGCCTCGTGCCGGAACGCATCGGCGAGCTTGTCGAGCTCGAACGTGCTGTCGATCACGGGCTTGATGCCGGTCGTCTCCAGCGCGCGCACCATCTCGATCTGATCCTGCCGGCTGCCGACGATCAGCCCTTGCAGGCGCTGCTGCCGCACCATCAGATGCGCGGTCGGCACCGGTCCGGCGCGACCGGTCAAGACGCCGATCAGCGCGATATGCCCGCCGATGCGGCACGCGGTGATCGACTGCGGCAAAGTACCGGGCCCACCGACCTCGATCACGTGGTCCACGCCGCGTCCATTCGTCAGGTGACGCACCTCTTTGCCCCACTCGGGATTGTCACGATAGTTGATCGCATGGTCGGCGCCGAGGTCGCGCAGCTTCGCGAGCTTCGCATCCGACGACGAGGTCGCGATCACCGACGCCCCCATCGCCTTCGCCATCTGCAGACCAAAGATCGACACGCCGCCGGTACCCAGCACGAGCACCGTGCTGCCTGCCTTCAGCTGACCGTCGACGACGAGCGCGCGCCACGCGGTCAATCCCGCCGTGGTCAGCGTGGCGGCTTCGGCATGGCTATAGCCCGCCGGCGCATGCGTGAAGTAGTGGCTCGGCAGCACCACGGCTTCGCGCGCGTAACCGTCGACGCCGTCGCCGGGGGTGGTCGAAAAATCGCCGATCTCGGGCGAGCCGTTCTCCCACAACGGGAAGAAGCACGACACGACGTGATCGCCGGCCTTGAATTGGCTCACGCCCGCGCCGACCGCTTCGACGACGCCCGCGCCATCGGCCATCGGGATGCGGCCCGCTTCGGCGGGCAAATTGCCGGAGACGACACCGTAGTCGTGGTAGTTCAGCGAACTCGCGCGAATCCGCACGCGAATCTGCCCGGCCGCGGGCTGCCCGGGATCGGCGAGATCGACGACCCGCAAACTATCGACGGTGGCGGGCGAACCGATTCTGACGGCTTTCATGTTTTCGTTCCTCGGTGAGTGGCGCGTTATCTAACGGTCTGGATCACTTCGAAGCCTTCGAATTCCGGGTGGCCGAGATACAGCACGCGGTTTTCGTTGCCGGCGCTGCGATGCGCAGCGCGAAAAGCGTCGGACTTCGTCCATGCTTCGAAAGATGCGTAGTCGCGCCAGATAGTGTGGCTCGAATAGAGCACGTGATCGTCTTTGCGCGGTCCCTTCAGCAAATGGAATTCGATGAAGCCCGGCACCTCTTTCAGATGGGTGTCGCGCGTGGTCCACAGATGTTCGAAGGCGGCCTCGGAGCCGGGTGCCACTTTGAAGCGGTTCATCGCGATGTACATGCTGTCAGCCTCGTTGCGTAAGTGATGCTGATGATGCTCGATTGGTCAACCGGTCGCGATTCATTATAGGCGTGGCATCGGATTGGATCCGCTTGAGGAAAAGCGGCCCGTTTCGAACCGCCATTGGAGCTTTCGCCTGATTCGCCCAGCCTTGCGTGCCGCCGGCGTCGGCCCGCATCCGCCGGCATCGGCAGCGCCTCAGCCTTGCTGCGGCACCCTCACCCAACCCTCCATCAACACGCGCGCGCTGCGGCTCATCATCGCCTTCGTGACCACCCATTCGCCGTCTTTCAGACTCGCCTGCGCGCCGACGCGCAGCGTGCCCGACGGATGCCCGAAGCGCACCGCCTCGCGTTCGCCGCCGCCCGCCGCCTGATTGACGAGCGTGCCCGCGATCGCCGCCGCGGTGCCGATCGCGACCGCCGCCGTGCCCATCATCGCGTGATGCAGCTTGCCCATCGACATCGCGCGCACCAGCAAATCGACGTCGGCCGCGCGCACCGGCTTGCCGCTCGACGCGACGTAGTCCTGGGGCTTCGCCACGAATGCGACCTTCGGCGTATGCTGCCGCGTCGCGATCTCGTCGAGATGTTTGATGAGCCCCATGCGCAGCGCGCCATGCGCGCGAATCGTCTCGAACATCGCGAGCGCCTTCGCGTCGCTATTGATCGCGTCCTGCAACTCGGTGCCCTTGTAGCCGATCGCTTCGGCCTCGACGAAGATCGTCGGAATGCCCGCGTTGATCATCGTCGCCTTCAACGTGCCCACGCCAGGCACCTCCAGGTCGTCGACGAGATTGCCGGTCGGGAACATCGCGCCGCCCGCGCCGTCTTCGTCGGCGGCCGGGTCCAGGAATTCGAGCGGCACTTCGGCGGCCGGAAAGGTCACGCCGTCGAGTTCGAAGTCGCCGGTCTCCTGAACCGCGCCGCCGGTCATCGGCACGTGCGCGATGATCGTCTTGCCGATATTGGCCTGCCAGATGCGCACGATCGCGACGCCATCGCGCGGTACGCGGCTCGCATCGACGAGGCCCGCGCTGATCGCGAACGGCCCGACCGCGGCCGACAGGTTGCCGCAATTGCCGCTCCAGTCGACGAACGCCTTGTCGATCGACACTTGACCGAACAGATAGTCGACGTCGTGATCGGGCCGGTTGCTGCGTGAAATGATCACGGTCTTGCTGGTGCTGGACGTCGCGCCGCCCATGCCGTCGATCTGCTTGCCATACGGATCGGGACTGCCGATCACGCGCATCAGCAGCGCATCGCGCGCGGCGCCCGGAGATTGGGCGTCCTCGGGCAAATCCTGCAGGCGGAAAAACACGCCCTTGCTGGTGCCGCCGCGCATATAGGTGGCCGGAATCCTGATCTGGGGTAAGTGCATGAAAGTGTCCTGAGATGACGTGATCTTGATGAAGGGCGATGCGGCCAGTCAAGCTGCATCGCCCTCGTCTGTTGTGACGCTCACTGCGAAACGTGCGTCAATTCATCAAGCCGCCGCCCTGGTCGATTCGAGAAAGTCCTGCGCGAAACGCTGCAGCACCCCACCGGCTTCATAGATCGACACTTCTTCGGCCGTATCGAGCCGGCATGTCACCGGCACTTCGACGCGCTCGCCATTGCGACGATGAATCACCAGAGTCAGATCGGTGCGCGGCTTGCGCTCGCCGATCACGTCGAACGTCTCGGTGCCGTCGATGCCCAGTGTCAGGCGGTTCACACCCGGCTTGAATTCGAGCGGCAACACGCCCATGCCGACGAGGTTCGTGCGGTGAATGCGCTCGAAGCCTTCCGCGACGATCGCTTCGGTGCCCGCCAGCCGCACGCCCTTCGCCGCCCAGTCGCGCGACGAGCCCTGCCCGTAATCGGCACCTGCAATCACGATCAGGGGTTGCTTGCGCTCCATATACGTCTCGATCGCTTCCCACATGCGGGTGACCTTGCCCTCGGGCTCGATGCGCGCAAGCGACCCGGCCTTCACCTGGCCGTTCTCGAGCACCATCTCGTTCTTCAGAGTCGGGTTCGCGAAGGTCGCGCGCTGCGCGGTCAAGTGATCGCCGCGGTGCGTCGCGTACGAGTTGAAGTCCTCTTCGGGCAGGCCCATTTTCGCGAGGTACTCGCCGGCCGCGCTATCGGGCAGAATCGCGTTCGACGGCGACAGATGGTCCGTCGTGATGTTGTCGCCGAGCACGGCCAACGCCCGCATGCCCTTGAGCGTGCGCTCGCCGGCCAGCGCGCCTTCCCAGTACGGCGGACGGCGAATATAGGTGCTTTGCTCGCGCCAGTCGTACAGCGGATCGGCTTTCGCGCCGGTGTCGGCGTGCACCGCGAACATCGGTTCATACACCTTGCGGAACTGTTCCGGCTTCACGCTCGCCGCGACGATCGCATCGATCTCCGCATCCGACGGCCACAGGTCTTTCAGCGTGACCGCATGACCGTTGGCATCGACGCCTAGTACGTCCTTCTCGATGTCGAAGCGGATCGTGCCCGCGATCGCATAGGCGACCACCAGCGGCGGCGAGGCGAGAAACGCCTGCTTCGCGTACGGATGGATCCGGCCGTCGAAGTTGCGGTTGCCCGACAGCACGGCGGTCGCGTAGAGGTCGCGTTCGATCACTTCCTTCTGGATCACCGGGTCGAGCGCACCGGACATGCCGTTGCACGAGGTGCACGCATACGCGACCACGCCGAAGCCGAGCCGTTCGAGTTCAGGCAAGAGCCCTGCCTCTTCCAGATAGAGCGTGACGGCCTTCGAGCCCGGCGCGAGCGAACTCTTGACCCACGGCTTGCGCACGAGTCCGCGCCGGTTCGCATTGCGTGCGACCAACCCCGCCGCGATCATGTTGCGCGGATTGTTCGTATTCGTGCAGCTCGTGATCGCGGCGATGATCACCGCGCCATCGGGCATCAGACCAGGCTCGCTCTCGACCTTGCCGCACACGCCGCGCGCGGCCAGCTCCGACACCGGCAGGCGCCGATGCGGATTCGACGGCCCCGCGAGCGTGCGCACCACGCTCGACAGATCGAACTTCAGCACGCGCTCGTACTCGGCGTGCTTCAGCGTATCGGCCCACAAGCCGGTGTGCTTCGCATACGTTTCGACGAGTCTGACGAGTTCGTCGTCGCGGCCTGTCAGCTTCAGATAGCGGATCGTCTGCTCGTCGATATAGAACATCGCGGCGGTCGCGCCGAACTCAGGCGCCATGTTCGCGATCGTCGCGCGATCGCCCAAGGTCAGGTTCGCCGCGCCTTCGCCATAGAACTCCAGGTACGCGCCGACGACCTTCTCCTTGCGCAAGAATTCGGTCAGCGACAGCACCACGTCGGTCGCGGTGATGCCCTCGCCCGGCTTGCCGGAAAGCTCCACACCGACGATGTCCGGCAACCGCATATATGACGCGCGGCCGAGCATCACGCTTTCCGCTTCGAGGCCGCCGACGCCGATCGCGATCACGCCGAGCGCGTCGACCATCGGCGTATGCGAGTCGGTGCCGACCAGCGTGTCGGGAAACGCGACGCCGTCCTTCACCTGCACGACCGGGCTCATGCGTTCGAGGTTGATCTGATGCAGGATGCCGTTGCCCGGCGGGATCACGTCGACGTTGCGGAACGCGCGCTTGGTCCAGTTGATGAAATCGAAGCGGTCTTCGTTGCGCCGGTCCTCGATCGCGCGATTCTTCGCGAACGCATCCGGATCGAAACCGCCGCATTCAACGGCCAGCGAGTGATCGACGACGAGCTGCGTCGGCACCACGGGATTCACGAGCGCCGGATCGCCGCCTTGCGCGGCGATCGCATCGCGCAGACCCGCCAGATCGACGAGCGCGGTCTGGCCGAGAATGTCGTGACAGACGACGCGCGCCGGGAACCAGGGAAAATCCAGTTCGCGCTTGCGCTCGATGATCTGTTTCAGCGAAGCGGTGAGCGTCACCGGATCGCAGCGGCGCACCAGGTTTTCGGCGAGCACGCGCGACGTGTACGGCAGCTTGTCGTAGGCGCCGGGCTCGATGGCGTCGACCGCGGCACGCGTATCGAAGAAGTCGAGCTCGGTGCCAGGAAGGCGTTTGCGGTTGGCAGTATTCATGACGTAGGAACAGGACGGTTATCGGCCGCCGGACAGGATGCCGGAGGCCGGCGGCGGCGCTTCGCTCGCGCGGCCGGTCGGACAGTGCGGTGAGTTTAGCTCGCGGCTCGCCTCAAACGCGCTTCGCCAGCGGCACGAACGGCAGATCGTCCGGACCCGTGTAGTTCGCGCTCGGCCGAATGATCTTGTTGTCGACGCGCTGCTCGATGATGTGCGCGCTCCAGCCGGCCGTACGCGAGATCACGAACAGCGGCGTGAACATCGCGGTCGGCACGCCCATC
>NZ_JAJITC010000001.1 GCF_020881035.1 Paraburkholderia translucens | reverse complement strand
AGCGTTCCCACATCAACGCCTTCTGGCTTTCGCTGTAATAGATCCGGCGCCTCTGTTTCATTTGCAACACTCCCGCCGCTCATGCGACGTTCATTGTGTTGCATCGACCGGTTGAATCCGCCATGTACGACGGTCATCCGCACCTCCTCAACTGCCGGCAGGTCCCGGCCCCATTAAAGCGAACATCTCCGGCCGCAAGTCGCTCACCTCGATAATCACATCGGCCGGCAGGTTCGCCCGGCGTGCGGCGGCGCGGATGGCTTCGGCGTCAGGCGCCTCATACAGGCAATAAGTCTTCTTCCTGTCCGCGCTAAGAAACGAGAAGAGCCACTCGACGCCCTCCTCGTCGTTGATTCGCTTCACAGCGGCTGCACTTTCGCCGGTAACCTCGAGTTGTTCTGCGAAGTTTCGTTCAATCATGAAACGCGGCATGTGATTCTCCTTGAGTAGTGGCTGCAGGTTGCCGCTCAAACTGAGCGACAGCCTGTTCTAATTTCCGAGCCTTGTGCCTGTCTGTGCGCCACCGATGCGCTCGACGAGAGCGAACATCTTCAGTTCTTTGGCGGCGGCGGCCGCTGTGGCAAGCAGATTCTGCGCTCGTGCTCTATCTTCGATGCGATTGCGCGCTGCCAGCATGAGGGCGAATTCGTGCCGGTCATGCGCGAGCCAGGGGTACGCCCGCAAACGCCCGTCAATACTTAGCGCGTGTTGGAAATGCTCCTCCGCGGCAGTCCAGTCGCCGAGAGCGTGAGCGAGCATACCCAGATACCGTGCCGCAGATCCGCAGCACAGTGTAAACACAGGCACGGTCACGACCTGATCCCGGAACGGCAGAAGAAGTGCGTAAACGTGTTTGGCACGCTCGACGTCCCGGAGCCGCGCAGCAACTTCCGCCAGATACGTCAACGTGACGAGACGCTTGCTGTCAGTGGGGATGCCCGATTCGGTGGCCGTGAGCCGATCAAGATTGTCACGGGCCTGCGGTTCAAAGCCGAGATCGCTGCAGATCAGCATGAGCCCGGGCCGCCACGTGGAGTCTTCGGAATGCTCATCGACGAACCGCTTGAACAGCGATGCGACCTCGGCGAGCCGGCCTTGTTCGCGGCGTATTGTGAACATCTGCATGCCGTAGATGCCCGTTGCGAGTTTCGCGTCGACGCTCTGCGCCATCTGGAACGACTCTCGCGCCTTGTGCTCCGCCTCGGCGAAGTCCCCGACGAGTATGGCACGCATCGCCTGCGCACCCGTGACACACCATCTGTCGACGAAGTGCTGTTCACTGGTGGCAATTTCCCGATACCTCTCCAGGGCGCTCTCGAAGCGTTCCACCTCGCCAACCTCCAGGTAGCCGGCAAGACATCGAGCACATGCGTGACCTATGGTGCTCGCATCACCGAGATCTTCTGCAATCTGGCTCAACTCCTGCAACATGCTTATACGCTCCGGGAACGCGTCCGCGAGCAAAGGGCGGGCCCCGACATGCATTACCTCGCACACCAATGCATCGAACAGGCTCGGCAGGTCGTTCAGGCGTCTCGCGAGGGTGACTGCCTCCAGTGCCACTTCGCCAGTTGGTTCTCGCGCGCCCGTCATGTGGTGGGTGCGGACTAGTCGACTCAACAGACGACAACGCTCGATCGACTCGTCGGTTCCGATCAAGGCAAGCGCCCCTTCGAGCAAGGAGAGCGATGCTTTGCCGGAGCCTTCGAGGAACGTCTCCGCAGTGTCGAATCCCAGGGCCGCCTGCACGAGAAACGACGTAAGCTTCTGTTCGCGGGCAATTTGCGCCGCCTGCCCGAAGGTCGTCACCGCTTCGCGCCGGCCCAATCTGAGCTCCGCTCCGCCTCTTGTCAGCAGCAGAGGCAACAGGTGGGTGGCCCGATCCTGATCACCGTAGGAGCATCGGTTTAGCAGTTCAAGCCCGCGTTGCGCATGTGCGATAGCCTCCTCGTAGGCCGCGCCGGCCAGTGCCTGTTCGCCGGCTCGCTGCCAGTAGCCGATCGCGCGCTCCGGCAAGTCGGCCGCGGCGAAGTTCTGCGCGATCAGTTCAGGTTGCCGCTCCGCGATTTCCGGATAGTGGTCCTCGAGAGCGGCGGCGATCAGCGCATGGTATTGGCGGCGGCGCGTATGCAACAGCGATTGGTACGCGATCTCCTGGATCAACGCATGCCGGAACTGATACGTGTCACCCTCCGCTGGCGTACCGGAAGCGGGAACGACGATTTCCGCTGCGACGAGGCGGTCGAGCGTTTTCTGCAGCTCAGTCTCTGATTTCGACGCAATGAGGCGAAGCAGTTTCCTGCCGAACTCCCGCCCCACCGTGGCCGCGATCTGGGCGGTCTCCTTGACGGCCGGCTCCAGCTGGTCGAGCCGCGATAGCAGGGAGCCTTGGAGCGTGTCAGGAATCGCAATGATCTGCGGCGGTCCTTTCAACTCGTAGCTGACGCCTGCGTCCTGCAACAAATCGCCCTGCAGGATGGTCTTCGTCAGTTCCTCGACGAAAAGCGGCACGCCGTCCGTCTTGGAGACAATCTGATTGAGCACCAGACCGGGAAGCCGCTTTCCATCGGTCAGCCGTCCGATCATCGCGATGCAATCGCGACGCGACAGCCGATCGAGATTGAGCTGTACGAGATGAGGGTAAGCCCACCCTGGTTCGAACTCGGGCCGCGCCGTGAGCAGAACAAGCAACGGGGCGGTCACCAGTCGTTCGATCACGAGCCGGACGAACTCCTGTGAAGACGGATCAATCCAGTGCGCGTCCTCGACAACGACGAGCACCGGCTGAACCCGCGTCGACCTTTCGACGATGGTGACGAGCATGTCGAGCGTTCGTCGCCTGAAAGCAGGAGAAGACACGTCAATCGCCTGGTGGCGCTCGGACGCCGGAATTCCCAGCAAGGTTGAGAGGACAAGAACCGCTTCGTCGAAATCGAATCCGAGTCTTGCAATTCCAGTCTCCAGCAGTTCGAGATCCGAATCGCCGGGCGGGTCGAGTCCGAGCCCAAAGACATGTCGTAGCCAGCGCAGCACAGGCCAAAAAGGGCTGTTGCGATGGTACGGGGAACAGTGGAGCGAAACGACCACATGGGGGTCCGCGCGGATGCTGTCGCCGAATGCTCGCAGCAGGCGGGATTTCCCGATGCCCGGCTCGCCGATCAACATCACGCAGCGCATCTCGCCGTCTGTGCTCTGCTTCCAGCGCTGCCGGATCATGTCGAGTTCCGCGGTTCGTCCGATGAGCGGCGTTATGCCGTGGGCCGCCCTGATTTCGAAGCGGTCGATCGCATCCGTTTGCGCGAGCACGCGTTGCACCCGAATCGGACCGGAGACGCCTTTCAGTTCTTGCAAACCGAGGTCTTGAAGCAGAAACGATCCTTCGATCAGACGTTGCGTTGCCGGGCCCACGACAATGCCGTCGGGCGGCGCGAGTGCCTGCAGCCTTGCGGCGAAGATTGGTGCCTCTCCGACGATCGCCTGGCGATCCAGCGAAGATCCAGCGCCAATCGCGCCGGCGACGACCAGTCCCGTTTCGATCCCGATACGCACTTGCAGCCGTACACCTTGCTCGATTTCAATGCGATCGTTGGCCTCGCGAAGCGCCGACACCACGGCGAGAGCGGAAAGTACCGCGCGCACGGCATCGTCTTCGTGTGCATCCGGGTAGCCGAAATAAACGAGCAGCCCGTCACCGAGGTAAAGCGCGATGTGACCTTCATGCGATTCGATCGCGCTGGCGCAGACTTCATGGTAGCGCCCTAGTAGGCGTCGCATGTCCTCGGGATCGAATCGCTCTGCGAGCGCTGTTGAATCAATGAGATCGACGAACATCACCGTAAGTTGCCGCCTCTCGGCTTCTTCGGTTCCATACACAGGCGTCGAAGACGATTCCCCTCGTTCCTTCGCTCGTTCGGGCGATCGCGCGTCAACTCCCGTTCGTGCAGCAATTCCTTTCGCGAGCCGCTTGCGGTCACCGAGCGTCAGGCCGAGTTCCTTCAGGTCCTCATCGGAAAGGTCGCCAAGCACGTCCCAGTCGATCCCTTGCGAGGCGAACTTCGCAGCGTGCCTACCGAGGCCGATCTGCCCCAGCCACGTCGCCAGATCGTCGGTCGTCATTGCTGGACCTCTCGTCTACCGTCCAGGACTATGTTCGGCGACGTAACGCAACTTCTTCATGCGCCTTCACCTCCACTCCAAACGACTGCTGGACAAGACGCCTGGCACGGCAGGCGCGTGCGTCGGTATTGATTAAGTAAGGGCAACGAAAATTGTGCGGCCTCATGATCGGTCCGCAATCTGGGTAAAGCAGGCGCTGGAATATCCATTCTAGCGCGCAGCGAGGGGCTAGATGGCCGCGTGCCGCCGGATGCGGTTTGCAAACGGGGGCGACGAGCACGGGTAACTGCGATCGGCTGGACCCGACCTGAGCCGTCTCCCAGCGCCCGCGGTTCACCGTATGTCAATCCGGCTGGCCACCAAGTCGACTTTTCGTGGCGTAGCGCCGCGCTGGGCTTGTTCTCGTGACGCGCGTTTTGCATTTTTTGGCACCGTATATCGTCTATCGCCTATGAGCAGGCGGATTGCCGCAGTGCCGGATAGACCACCAGGAGGGTGCCATCATGAAGTCGCCTAACCAGGCAGTTGCGAAAACTGTCGCTTATCTTTTGGTCGCATGCCTGGCATCGCTGGCTGCCCTTGCTTTTGCAGGCGCCTACGTACCTTGTCGCACAGACAGCGGAGCGACAGCAACGCAAAGCGGTAAAACGATGCCGTTGCACCACGCCAGCGTGGTTCACAAGAACAATGGCGGCGTCAACGGCGGCGTGCCGAGCCCGTCGCGGTCCGGCAAACGCGTCCCCGGGGGCGACTCCATCGATCCGATGTATCGAGGAGGTTGATGTGCTCGAGGCAGCACTCGAAGAAAATCGGCACGCCGACCAGATCTTTCCGAAGCACGCTACGGCCGGGAACGGTTACGTGCGTTCGTGAGGAGGTCGTATGCGCAAGTGCAAACCCGTGGTTGCACTCACGCTCGTCGCGGTGCTGCCGGGAGTCAGTCTGGCGAATTACGTCGGTCCAGCACACGCTTGGTCGCCAGAACCGATTTTCGTCAGTAGCGCCGGGCCGGGGCCTTTCCTGAGAAGGGACGTTCTTGATTTTCTGGGCAACGTCTATGTGCACTCGTATCGCCAGGGTGCCGGATAGACAACTATGAGGAGGTGCATCATGAAGTCGCTTATCCAGGCAGTTGCGCTTGCGGCCGCGATCGCCGCGCCGATCGTGTCTTTCGCGCAATCGAAACAGCCGGTCACGCGTGACATTCAGGCTGCCGAAGTGAAGATCGCTGCACAGGACAGCCAGCAGGAGGCCAACAGTGACGTTGGCGGCGCGACGACCAACGGCGCTGCACAGGCGAGCCAGCAGGCGCGCAGCAATGACGTCGGCGGCACGACCGCTGGCGCCTCAGCTTCCGGCAGTGCCCAGCATGTGTCGAAGCCCTCGCCATCTTCGTGCACTGGTCCCGCGAGTTACTGCAACCTTTTCTTCGGTAATTGACCGCTGATGGGCCGCCCGACACCGCGTCGACGATCCGGGTAACGTGCCTGGCTCGTCAGGGTCTGACGGCTGTACACAATCCGACTGCGACCAGCTCGAGTCGCCTTAACGGTCCGCAAAAAGTTGACGCGCCACGCATTCCCGGCATGCGTCCGCTTGTGCGTTTGTACGGCGTTCGGGACGTCGCCGCACCTGGTCACGCCATGACTCTCCGAGATCCGGGCGCACCCGCCGATTGAGCCAGCGCGACGCAAGAACTCTTCTGCACACCGGTGACGATGTCGCAGTCGCGGTTTGCTGGGAAATCAGTTGCGAGAACGGATCGCTCGGTGCCCCGATAATCTGGCTCGTCGTATCGACCTGTTGAGAGACTATAGTCGAATGGCCGCTTTGTCGGATGCAAACTTTTGAGGAGCTGTTGATGTCCATTCTCGATGTTTATGGCCGGACCCACGAACTTGACGCTCAATTCATTGATGCAATCGCGACCCGGCTGGAAGCTCGCTCGGGAAACGCGAAGTACATCGCCATGCTGCACGAGTATCTTGCTTTGCTCGACCTCGCAAAAGCAAAAGACGTGCTTGTGCTCGGTTGTGGAACTGGCGTCGAAGTGCGTCAGCTCCTCGGACGATCGGAGTTCCGGGGCAAGGTAACAGCCACGGATATAAGCGCTGATCTGCTTCAAAGAGGACGGCAGCTCGCCGCTCACGAGGATTTCGCAAACCGCATCGATTGGCAAGTTCAGGATGCGCAGAACGTGACGCTGCCAGACGGGGGCTTCGACGTTGTGATCGCGCATACACTGGTGAGTCATGTGCCGCGGCCTGTCGAAGTCGTGCGCGAAGCAGCGCGGCTTGTGCGCGGCAGCGGCACAGTCGCCGTGTTCGACGGCGACTACGCGACGATGACCTTTGGCGCCGACCGCGAGATGGACGAAAAGATCATCTCTGCCGTGATCGCAAATCCGCGAGTGATGCGGGCGATGCCACAGCTGTTTCGCCATGTCGGACTGGAACTGATTGATAGTCGCGGATGGCTGATGACAGAGATTGGCCGTGCCGACTTTTTTGTCGCTGCTCTGAATTCGTTCAGCATTCTCGTACCGAAGACGGGTGTCGCGACGGCGGAAGACATGCAGGATTTCGTCGCCCGACAAATGAAGGCGAGCGAAGACGGCACATTCTTTGCCGGATATAACTTCTACGCGATGATTGGTAAAGGAGCGAACGCGTCCTGAAGGGCCATAGACGGTCGGTTCTACTGCCGTTCGGGAGGACGGATTCAACCGGTCTATTTGCATGCGCTATCGGCCCGTTTCAGACGGTGGCCAGAGATACTTGAGCGTCCGCTGTGCATTGACATGCGGACTATCGCATTACGGTCGCCCGCAGTTTTTTGCCCCGTTGCCGCATGGGGACATCCCTTCCGCCTTCCGCGCTACTCAGCCATCCGTCGAGACCGTGACGGTCTCCCACCCCCGGATCTCGTCTTCGAGTGCCGACAACTTGCCTCGCACCAGGCCGAGTGCATCGCTGCCGGGTAAAAGATGGACGGGTCTCTATGCGTTCTTCTACTAACGCAATCCCGATGCTCTGGCGGCCATCGGGAAGGCATCATTTATCCGATCAAAGATGCCGCGACGCTCTCGCGCGAGGGCGTTTAAACTAGGCGGACCTTGGGCCGCGGGTCCGTTGACGGGTGCGGCGCACGCTGTGTCTGTCTCATCATTCACTCTGGAACTTCGGCGCAAGGTCCGGGAGGCACGTTGGTCTGACGTGCGCGATTCCAGGCGGTCGATCCTGACAGCGGGAGAACAGCAATGGGACTGTCGTGGCAACAAGGTCCGCTTTCGGCGGGCGCAATCGGCCGGTTTCGCGTACCCGGGCCGCTGCCGAAGAGACTGTTGTACGCCGAGCAGCTGCGCCGGCGAATGCGCGTGCGCTTCGGCGGCAACTGGATCGCCGATAGCGAGGAAGTCGTGCTCCCGTTCGAGCCGGCACGTTATCCCGTCGGCTACTTTCCGGAAGGTGACATCGTTCCCGCTGCGCTCGAATGCATCGACCATCCCACCCAGCATGCCGACCTCGGGACCACATCGTCGTTTGCCGGCCGCGCCGGCGATCAGACCGCGCCGCGCGGCGCGTGGCAGCACATCGGCCCGCCCGCCCATCGGCCTGCCCGCCCACCCGAGCGAACTGCAAGGACGGGTCGCCTTCGCCTGGCGCGCGAGACTCAGACGTTCTGCCCGTACGAGGGCAATTGCAGCTACTACAACATCGGCGACGCGCGTCTGGCGGCATGGTCGTATCCGGAGGCGTATACCGAGGTGGGGCGCATCTCGGATTTCATGTCGTTCGAGCCGGACAAGATTTCAGTGCATCTCGACGGCAGGCAGCTTCCTCTCGGACCCGGGCAGACGGTGATTCCGCACGGCGTCGATCGCGAGCTGACCATCGCCGAAGTGTCGCTGTCGCACAAGCGGTGACGGCCATGGCGCGACTGCTATCGGTGAATGTCGGACTGCCGCGCGACATCGAATGGAAAGGCCGCACGGTACATACCGGGATCTGGAAAGACCCCGTGCGGGGCCGATGCCGCGCCGGGCGGCTGAACCTCGACGGCGACGGTCAAGGCGATCTGGCAGGGCACGGCGGCGAGCAGCGGGCCGTATTCGTCTACCAGATCGAATCGTCGCGCTACTGGCAGGTGGAATTGAAGAGGCACGATCTTGCCTACGGACAGTTCGGCGAAAACTTCACCATCGAAGGACTGCCCGATTCTGACGTGTGCATCGGCGACCGCTATCGGATCGGCGACGCGCTGTTCGAGGTGACGCAGCCCCGCGTCACCTGCTATCGCGTCGGCATCCGCATGAACGAACCCCGGATGCCCGCCCTGCTGACATCGAGCGGACGGCCCGGCTTCTACTTCCGCGTCCTCCGGGAAGGCGAGGTCGGAGCGGGCGACGAGATAGTAAAGGTCGGCGAGGCCAAAGAGCGCATGACCGTCGCGCAGGTCAATGCGCTGCTGTACTCGGCTCATCATCCTCGCGATCAACTGGAGCGAGCGTTGCGGATCGAAGCGCTGTCGCCAGGCTGGCGATGGTCATTCGAGGCGCTATTGAAGAGCAGCGCGAAGGGGGGAAATGCCGGGCTCGCCCCCGCAGCGGCAGCGAATCCCGCTGCACCGGGTTTCCGGCCACTCACGGTGACGGCGATCGAGCCTGAATCCGCAGACGTGCTCTCACTCAGCTTCAAGAGCGCGGATGGTCAGCCGCTGCAACCCGCTCTGCCGGGCCAATACGTGGTGTTGCGTCTGCAGCGAACGGCGGGCGGACAGCCGCTTTTCCGCAGCTATTCGATTTCAGGCGGGCGTTCGCCGGAAAGCTACCGGATCAGCGTGAAGATCGAGCCGAATGGCGCGGCCGGGACTTACCTTGAGCAGCACGTGCGGGTGGGCGACACGATCGACGTTAGCTCACCGCGCGGCAGCTTCGTTCTACAGCCTGGCGACGGACCCGTGGTGCTGCTCAGCGCGGGGATCGGCGCGACGCCGGTTCTGTCGATGCTGCACGCGCTGTCGGCGGCGCGCTCGACGCGGCAGGTCTTGTGGCTGCACGCGGCGCACGATGGACAGCATCATCCGTTCGCCGCCGAAGCTCGCCGTCTGATGCCCATGCTCGCTCATGGACGTAGCTACGTCTGTTACAGCACACCGGACACGCGCGACCGTAAGGGCGTGGATTTCGACGCGACGGGCCGCCTGTCGCAAGCGGTTCTGCACGAGGCCGGTGTGACGCGCGACGCGGACATCTATCTCTGCGGACCCACGCGCTTCATGGACGACATGAAAGCGGCGCTCGCCGGCCTGGGCGTCGCGCCGGAACGGATTCACGCCGAGATCTTCAACGGCGGCGAGTCGCTGAATCCGGGCATCGTCGGGACGGACAGGCGTAGTCCGCATCTGCCGAAAGACGACGCGAACACGGGGCCGCTGGTGTCGTTCGCGCGCAGCGGCATCGCCGCGCACTGGAATCCGTCTGTCTACCAGAGCGTTCTTGAACTGGCGGAAGCCTGCGACGTTCCCGTTCGCTGGTCGTGCCGCACGGGCGTCTGCCACAACTGCGAAAGCGGTCTGGTTTCGGGCGCGGTGGCCTACGGGCCGGAGCCGCTCGACAAGCCCGCCGAAGGCAACCTCCTCGTCTGCTGCTCGCAGCCGGTTCGCGACATCGTCGTCGATCTTTAACCGAGACGCGATTCGATAGGCAAGGCAAAACCGTCACGACCCATTGCCCGACACGTCCGGCCACAAGTGAAGCATCAGCGCCGCGCAGATCAACGCAAAGCCAAAGCGCGGCGCAAGGAGCGCAACCAGCATCGCGATCACGAAAGCGGCAAGCACGACGGGCGAGCGCGACCTCGCCATCCGTCGCATTCGCATGGGCACCTGGGCGGTGTTCGCGTGGGCAAATACCTGATACCCGAAGACGTTGTACGCGATGTCGATGCAGACGAAGAGCCCCGCATACAGCACGACGGGGGACGACGCGAGCTTCGTGCTCGCCACCCGGTCGGTGGCGAAAGGCAGGAGCGAGACCAGGAACAGATGGATGAAGTTGATCCATATCAGTCCGAGCGTCGGTGGCCTGACGAAGCGCATCAGATGATGATGGTTGATCCAGATGATGACGATGAACACATAGCTCACCGCATAGCTGACGGCCATCGGCCACAAAGGCAAGAGGTCCGGCAATTCCGGGCGTTCCGGTGCCTTGATTTCCAGCACCATGATCGTCACGATCACCGCGAAGACCGCATCGGAAAACGCGGTTAGCCGTTCCGCGTTTACCTTCACTTCACGCATGGCGTCCTCCCTTGGATGAGCAGGATGTCAACCGTGATGATGCAGGTAAATCCGCTGTGCGGGAATTGTCGATCTCAGCATGTAATCAGGCTTTCGAGCACATCGGCGTCGACCATTTGGCCGCCCTTGAACATGATCTCGATGCCGTCGAGCGACGGCTCGCCGGCGTGCAGGCGCTATACGGTGACACCCGCCGTTAGCGGCTCACGCAGCTTGAGCTGCTCGACCGTGTGCCAGCGTGAAGGTTCGTTATCTGGCCGGAACGGTCCACTAATGGCCGTGTAAGGACGAGGGCGAACGACCGGGGTTGGCCGAGAGCACCAGTTCGATGCGCGTCCCACAGAGCGAACGGTGGAATCCTCGCCGGCAGCTTTCGGACGAACTGCGTGGAGGCGTACTATCGGCCAGATTTAGTCATTCGCTCGCTCACTGCGACGGACACTCGAATGTCCGGTCCATTCGGATAGCGACCTTTTGCTTACGGGTAGATTGAAGGCCGCCAGCATACGTCCCGTCGGCCAGTCGTGAATCGACACAGCGAAGCTGGCGCGTTCGATCTCACGCGACGTCCACCACGATTTTCCCGTGTGCGGTGGCGTTCGTGATGGCGTCGTAGGCGCTTTCTGCGGATCTCAGGTCGAACCGGCGAGGATCGAGATTCGGCGCGAGCTTGCCGGCTTCGATCAACCGCGTGGCCTCGCGCAGCATCTCTCCGTGATGCGCGCGATGCATGCCCGTCAGGAGCGGATAGAGGGTGAAGACTCCTGAGTACGTCGCTTCTCGAAACGACAAGGGAGCCAGCGCATGCGTACCCCAGCCCAATGCGCTGACGACATGGCCAAAATGCTTGACTGCCGCAAACGACGCATCGAGCGAAGGGCCGCCGACGGTGTCGACCACAACGTCGAAGCCTGTGTCTTGCGTCAACGAAGCAACATACTGCTCGACCGATTGCGACCGGTAGTCGATGGGCGTAGCGCCCAGACGCGCAACGAGATCGTGGTCGCGTGAACTCGCTGTTGCGAAGACTTGGGCGCCGAGTGCACGCGCCAGTTGCACCGAGACATGCCCGACACCGCCTGCTCCGCCTTGCACCAGCACAGTTTGGCCCGCTTTCAGATGGGCGCGGTCGACAATGCCGGAATAGGAGGTGATGAACGCGAGGGGCAGCGCCGCGGATTCACGCATCGACAGGTTGGCCGGCTTGATCGCAAGCAGGTCGGCATCGACTGCCGCATACTGGGCCAGCGAGCCCTGAATGCCACCGACGCCGCCCGTCATTCCGTAGACCTCGTCGCCGACATGGAAAGCGGTCACGCCCGGCCCAACGGCATCGACCACGCCAGCCATATCGATGCCGAGCACCAGCGGGAGCGGATGCTTCGCATGCGCTGCGCTACCAGCGCGGATCTTGGTGTCGAGCGGATTGAGACCGCTTGCGGCAATGCGCACGCGTACCTGGCCGCGTGCGGGTTCCGGCATTGAGACTTCGGTCAATTCGAGCGGGCCGTTGTAGCGGTTGAGGACGAGCGCCTGCATGGTCATGGTGGGTCCCTATCGGGTTGCTTTCCCGTCGAGCGAATGGGTCGACGTCTGTCATCATGGTCTATGCTAGAACGCATGTAAATCAATGTTCCTGCGCATGAGCCATGCAAAAATGAATGCCCCCTTGGATTGGGGCGATGTCCGGATCTTTCTGGCGATTGCCCGCTGCGGCACGCTGGGGGCGGCAGCGAAGCGCGTGGGCCAGACCCAGCCCACCATGGGTCGCAGGTTGCGTGCGCTCGAGGAAGCGCTTGGGCATACGCTATTCCAGCGCACGAGCGATGGCTTCGTATTGCGTCAGTGCGCCGCCTACGATAAGCGCTGCCGCGAAGCCTGCGGCCTGGGCGGCAGTTGCTACCACGGAGGCTCGCCGGGGCGAACTGCCTTCATTGAATTCGACCATCGCCGCCGTCGATGGTCCGGCGGTCAGACCGACGCCCACGCCCATGAATGCAGGGGCCACGAAAAGCCATGACACATCCGGGGCGAGTGCGAGGATCAGCGCACCGAGGAACGATGCCCCGAGGCCCAGCAACATCGTCGCGCGCCGGCCGATTTTGTCGGACAGTCCGCCGAACAGGATCAGGACCCCGACGACCACGACCGGGTAGATGGCGAAAATTGCGGCCGTAGTCGTCGATGTGAGATGCCATTCGCTTGCGTATAGCCGGTACGTCATGGCTGGCGCCGCGCTGGTCCAGAGGACATGCGCGACCACGCCGGCCGAAACCCAGAAGCAGGCCCGGCGGTCGAGCGCGACTCGCGTGTATCGACGGGTTCCTCCACCTTGATTCGTGGGGACGGACCGGCAGACTGCATGGCGCATGGTCGTCTCCCAGCGTGTCAGAGCTTCGAGCCGCCGTCGACACGCAGCGTGTCACCTGTCACCCAGCGCGCTGCGTCGGAGGCAAGGAACAGCGCCGCGCTTGCGATGTCGTCGGGTTGCGCCACGCGCTTGAGCGCTTGCAAGCTGAGTGTGAACTCGCGTCCGGCGTCGGTTCTGGCGAAATTCGACATATCGGTCTCGACGACACCCGGCGCGATGGCGTTCACGCGGATACCGCGCTCGCCGAGCGCCGCGGCGAAGTGCGTGACCAGCGTATCGATCGCGCCCTTGGTCGCGGCGTAGGCGGACAGGTTGCCAACCGCGCTGCGGGCAGCAAGCGAGGACAGCAGGACCACGCTGCTGCCAACGCCCAGGACGGGCAGCAGTTGCTGGACGAGGAAGTACGGTGCGCGTACGTTGACGGCGAACAGGCGGTCGAAGTCTTCGATCGTCGTTTCCTCGATGGGCGCGTTCTTCGCGATACCGGCATTCGCAACAAGAATGTCGAGGCGGTCGCCGACCAGCGTGCGCACCTGGCGGGCCAGTTCGTGGGGGCCGTTTGCGGTGCTCAGGTCTGCAGCGACTTTGTCGGCCGCGCCGCCCGATGCACGGATCGTCTCGACCACCGAATTCGCAGCCGGTTCGTCGCTGCCGAAATGCACCAGCACGCGCGCGCCTGCTGCGGCCAGGGCCAAAGCGGTTGCACGGCCGATGCCGCTCGAAGCGCCCGTGACGAGGGCGGTCTTGCCATCAAGATCAGTACTCACAATTAATTCTCCTTGAATTACACGTCGAAAATTCGGGTGTGGCGACTAACGGCTCAGGAAAGGAATCTGGAAACGTCTTCCACGAAGCGCTCCGGGTATTGATGGAGCGAGCCGTGATTGGCGTCCGGATAGATGATCAGTTGGGCAGCCTTTGTAAGCAGGCGGCCATGCCTGGCACGTATGGGACATGCATGGCTGCCGGCGCTCTACGCGAATCAGGACGGAAAACGTTCGCCGAACATCGGCAGGCCGCTGACGGACTGCGCCGCGCTGGCCTCGTCCTGGAGCACGTCCCAATGCTCTGCCAGCTTGCCATTCTCGAATCGCACGATGTCGGCGGCAATCCAGGCATGGGGCCTGCCATTACCGGAAAACCGGCCATGCGCGATCACGTAATCGCCTTCTGCCACCACGAGCTGATTCTCGTAACGCAACGTGTCGGGCAAGGTGCGGATCAGGTCAAACAGGCCTTCACGTCCGGGAGCAATGTGCACGCTGTGCTGGATATAGTTGTCGGACCAGAAGCGCTCTGCTGCGGCGTAGTCGCGCTGGTTGAAGAGCGTATTGAAGGCCTCGAGCAGTAGCGCCTTGTTTTGTGCGGGGGTGGTCGTGGTCATGTCGTTCTCCAGTGGCTATCAGAGCACTTCGAATACGCTGCTCCGACGGGTTCAGGCGGTCCTGCCGCCGTTGACGCGCAGGATTTCGCCGGTCATATAGCTGGCCTTGTCCGATCCGACAAAGACAATGGCCTCGGCGATTTCCTCGGGCGTTCCGGCGCGTCCGAGCGGAACGCTCGACAGCATGGCGGCCTTGCGCTCGCTGGAGCCGGTCAGCCGGGTAAGCATCTCCGTATCGATGGGACCGGGCGCGACGGCATTCACGCGCACGCCCGATGCGGCCGCTTCCAGTGCCGCAGATTTCGTGAGGCCTTCGACTGCATGCTTGCTCGCCGTGTAGATAGACATGCCAGCAGCGCCGCGCAGGCCCATCGTCGATGACACGTTGACGATGCTGCCGCGCTGCTGGGCCGTCATCACGCGCAACTCGTGCTTCATCGCGAGCAGGGTGCCGAGCACGTTGGCGTCGAAGACGGCGGCGTACCGTGCGGGCGTTTGCTCTGTGACCGGGCCTGTCTCACCTTCGACACCCGCCGCGTTGACGGCGATGTCGAGTTGACCGAAGCGGGCGACGGTTCCCTGGACGAGCGCTTCGACCTCCTCTTCATGGCGAACGTCTGCCTGGATGAATTCGGCTTCGATGCCGGTTGCGCGCAGTTCTTCGGCGAGCTTCTCGCCGACTTCAGCCCTGCGGCTGGCAAGCACGACACGGGCCTTATCGCGGGCGAAGGCGAAGGCGGTGGCGCGGCCAATACCGGACAGTGCGCCGGTGATCAGTACGACGGGTGCGTTGTTCATATTGCTTCTCCTCTCTCATGGAGTTCTACGCAGAGAACCGGATCAACCGGAAATTGCGTCGGCAGGCAGTTCCTCGATCGCGTCGATCCGGTCGGGGTAGAAAGCCAGATGCTCGCGGATCGGTGCAACGGCCCCGTAAGGCTGCTGATAGGTCCAGACAGCATTGATGCCTCGTTCGCCAGCGGACGGGATAGAGAAGTAAGCACAGTCGCCCTTGTATGGGCAGTAGGTGGCGTGGCCGGTCCGCTCGAGCAGCGTCATGTCGACGTCTTTGCGCGGGACGTAGATCACAGCCGGGTAACGTGCCTCGCGCAGCGTCAGCGCCTCGCGGGTATCGGCAATCACCTTGCCGCCGGCCTTGACGACGATCCTCGACGGATGACGCTCGATCGTGATCGGATGGTCGAGGCCCGGAATCTTGACGGGTTTGTCGTGCGGATGCGTGGTGGACATGATCAACTCCTTGTGGAAAAGCGGAGGGCAGCGGGCCGCGCGAAAGGCAGCCCGCCGGATTACGTTCAGGTGGTGGCGGGCTCGTCGATCCTGCGAGGACGCCCGCCGGTCAGCGAGAGCGTCAGGATCGAGACCATGGCGAGTCCCATGCCGAAGTACATTGCGTTGAAGAGACCGAAGCCGTCGACGATCCGGCCTCCGACGAACGAACCCAGTGCAATCGAGATCTGGAAGTTGGCGACGAACAGCGCCATGCCGCCTTCGCGGACTTCGCGGGTTGCCTGCGCCATCCACATCTGCAGTGCGACCGGCAGCGCGCCATACGCGGTCCCCCATGCGGCCAGCGCGGCCAGCACCCACGACCGGCTGGTGCCGAGTACGGGCAGCGTGGCGAGCGGCACCGCGATAAACAGGATGCTTGCAATCAATGTCGTCTTGACGTTGCGTTGCGCGGCGGAGCCACCGATGAAATTACCGGCCAGACCGATGAACGTGTAACCGAGCAGCAGCGACGAGATGACCCTGCCGCCAAAGCCGGACACCGTCGCGAGGAACGGGGTGATATACGTATAGGTCGCAAACTGTCCGCATAGCGCAAGCGTCATCGCGATCAGCCCGATGCGCGCCGGTCGAGTAGCGAAGATGCCGAGCAGATCGCGTGTATGGACCCGATGCGCTACGTGCAGCGACGGCAACGAAACCCACTGGGCCAGCAGCGCCGCAACAGAGAGCGCGAGCGCTGCGCCAAATGCTGCACGCCAACCAGCCAGGTCCCCGATCAGTGCCCCGGCCGGGCCGCCGATCAGCATTCCGAGCGAGACGCCCGCGAAGATCAACGATGTCGCCCGGCCGACATGCTCCTGCTGCACGAGTCGGGCGCCGAGCCCCACGCTGATCGCCCAGAATCCGCCGATTCCGGATCCGAACAGCGCGCGAGCCACGACGAGAACCGCGAAGTTCGGCGCCAGCATGGCCGTGAGATTCGAGATCACGAGCAGCAGACCCAAGCCCAGCAGTACGCGACGACGGTCGAAACGTCCAACCGCTATCGTAAGAAACGGTGCGGCGATGGCGGCCAGCAGCCCGGGCGCCGTGACCATGATACCGGCGGTCCCTTCGCTGATGCCCAGTCCCTGGCTGATATAGCGCAGTAGCCCGACGGGGAGGAATTCAGTCGTGCAGAACACGGTCGCGCTGAGTGCGACCGAAAGAACAGCGAGCCAGTCTCGCGTGCGCCGGGGCTGGATTGAGGTGGTTTGAGTCATCATGTGTTCCGGTGCGTGAATCGTGTTGGTTGCTGAAATGACAGCGTTGCGCTTGACGCGCCTAGAGCTTCGAGCCGCCGTCAACATGCAGCGTCGCGCCGGTCGTCCATCTGGCCTGATCGGAGGCGAGAAAGGTGATCGCAGCGGCGACGTCCTCGGGTTCTGCGAGCCGTTTGATGGCCTGCAGGCCGAGCGTCACGTCGCGGCCTTCGTCTGTGCGGGTGAAACTCGACATGTCGGTTTGAACCACGCCGGGCGCGACCGCGTTCACGCGGATACCGCGTGGTCCGAGGTCAGCCGCCAAATGGCGTACGAGCGTATCGACGGCACCTTTCGTCGCGGAGTAGGCCGACAGCTCACCGATGGCTGCGTGCGCCGCGAGCGAGGAAAGCAGCGTGACGCTGCTGCCCTTGCACATGATCGGCAGCAATTGCTGCACAAGAAAATACGGAGCGCGCACGTTGACTGCGAACAGTTCATCGAAATCCTCCACGCCTGTTTCCTCCAGCGTGGCTCCCTTCGCGATGGCTGCGTTGGCAACGAGGATGTCGAGCCGTTCGCCGACAATTGCCCGGACATGGCGCGCGAGCCGGTGCGGCCCATCGGATTCGGCCAGATCGGCCTGAAGGCATCGGGCACGGCTGCCCGCCGCAGTGATTTCGGCGGCGACGGCCTTGGCCTCAGATGCACTGCGGCCATAGTGAACGATGATCTGAGCGCCAGCCTGCCCGAGCGCAAGCGCTGTAGCGCGCCCGATGCCACGGGAAGCGCCGGTGACGAGCGCGGTCTTTCCTGTCAGGGGGTTCATGATCGTGCTTCCAGCAGATAACTGACGTTGAGGCGAGGGGGGATTTCGTCTGGCTGATGTGATCGAACGATAGTCGGCACTTGTCCGCGAGAAAAAGACTTTGTAAGCTGACCCCCATACCTGTCAGGCATGACTGAAAGGAACGCGTGTATGGAACTGCGTCATCTTCGTTATTTCGTCGCTGTGGCCGAAGAGGGCAGCCTGACCGTCGCGGCGGAACGTCGGCTATACACGTCCCAGCCGTCTCTGAGCCGGCAGATCAGGGACCTCGAGTACGAAGTGGGTGCGCAACTGTTCGTACGCAGCGCGCGCGGCATCGAGCTGACCGATGCCGGCAAGGCATTTCTGGACCATGCACGGCTGGCCCTTGCGCAGGTCGATGCGGCGTGCGAGGCGGCGCGGCGGGCGGCGCGCCCGTCGAAGCCGACGTTTGCCGTGGGCTTCCTGAGCGGGCAGGAAGTGACCTGGCTCGGCGAAGCGACTCGTGTGCTCGCGAGCGATCTGCATAACATCGAGATGACGGTATCGAGCGAGCACTCCCCTGATCTCGCAGAGGGATTGTCGACGGGACGGCTGGACGTCGCCTTCATGCGTGCGGAAGCCAACCGACCCGACCTCGAATACGTGACAATCGCACGCGAGCCTTTCGTCGTACTGATGCCGAGCGACCATCGCCTTGCGGCCTTCGATGAGATCGACGTGCACGAACTGGCGAGTGAACTTTTCATCAGCGGTTCGGACGTAGCCGGTCCCATGCGCGGTGCGATCGAAAACTATCTGGCGACAAACGATCTCGTCATCGAACCCGCGCATCGCGTCCACAACCTGACGATGGCAATGTCGCTGATCGCCTCGACGAGAGGCGTCGCACTGCTGCCCGCCTATGCCGAGAAACTGCTGCCCTGGTCGGTGACAAGCCGACCACTCAAGGGCGAACCGCCGAGAATCGAGCTTGTGGTCGGCTATAACCGGAACAACCGCTCGGCGATCCTGTCGACGTTTCTGTCGCGCCTCGACCAGATCAAGCAATAAGTTGGACGCCGCCGTTGGTAGTACGTTAGAAAACTCCGACCTGCACGGGACGCAGTTCGGCGCACGCTGAAACGTACTGAAAGAGGCTGATTCTCGCCGGTTCATGTCAAACCAATAAGCTGAGTCCAGTATGACCCATCGTTTCGTCGCCGCCCGGCGGTACGATCCGATGCACGCTCGAACCGCGCACCCTCTTTCCTGGTACTGAAAAGCAGAGAGGCCCCCCGCTGTTTTCGCTTCGTCACGAGGAGGTCCGAATGGACGTGTGCATGCTGCATCACGGTGACTTCGCTTTCGGAGCAACGGTCGTCGCGGCGCGCCGCCGGGAGGTACTGCATCGTGGAATCAGAGTCGACATAGGAGATCGGGCGTTCGACCTGCTTCTTCTTCTCGCGGAATCGCGCGGTTCCGTTCTGAGTAAGCCGGAGATCATCGCGAGCGTGTGGCACGACCGGGTCGTCGAAAGCAATGCCGTCGAAGCTCAGGTGTCCGCACTTCGCCGCGCTCTCGGAGACGACCGCGCGGCAATACGTACGGTGACGGGGCGTGGATATCAGTTCATCGCAGAACTGTTTCCGCAAGCCGCGAATTCGAGCGGCATATGAAGCACCATGCGGCACGAGGGATGTGTCTGCTTTGCCATACTGTCGCAACCAGCACCAGCGATGACTTCGAATCGGTCGTCGACATTGCGGCTCGTGTCGGAAACCCGGACTATCAACTCTCGGGCATGTGGGGACGCTGGATGTGCCACTACCTGAACGGTGAATATGCGCGAGCCATCCCGCTCGCTCAACGTTTTAGTGAACTCGCGGCGACGTCATCACGTCGATGCGATCATCTTGCCGGCGGTCTGCCTGAGCTATGGAGAGCGAAGGCGGAGGTGCTGGTCGCGACCCGGGGCGACGAAGCGTTAGCGTGAGCGGGTAGTCATGCTTTCCCACTATTCCCGACGTCGGGCCATGCTTCCCAGGCATGCGGGGGAGCCTCGAAAGTCTTTTTCCGCTGCGAGCTGGAACGCTACTATGCATGCACGAGTTAGAGCATTTCACCCCAGCCCACAGAGGATTGAACCATGAACAGCATCAATCACGATACAGCGCCGACCCAATTCGTCGAGGCCAACGGCATCCGCTTCGCCTACCGCCGCTTCGGCAAGCAGGGCGGCGTGCCGCTTGTCTTCAATCAGCACTACACCGGCACCTTGGACCACTGGGACCCGGCAGTAACCGATGGCTTTGCAAAGGACCGGGAAGTGATCCTTTTCAATAACGCTGGCGTCTCCAGCTCTTCGGGCGAGACCCCGACGAGTTTCCAGGAAATGGGCGCCAATGCGATTGCCTTCATTCGCGCGCTGGGTCTGACCCAGGTCGACGTGCTTGGCATCTCGATTGGCGGTTTTGTTGCGCAGGAGATCGCGCTGCAGGGCGGCGACCTTGTCCGCAAGATCATCCTCGTCGGCACCGGGCATCGTTCGCAGGACATGTCGGAAAGCCGCTCGGCAGAGCTCTTCTCGGCCACCTATGATCCGCCCGAGCATTTGTGGCTTTCCGTCCATTTCGGACCTTCCGAAGCCAGCCAGAAGGCCGGCCTTGCTTTCCTCGAACGCAAGCTGCGTCGTCAGGATCGCGATCCGCAAGTGAGCGCGCAAACCATTGCCGCCCAAGACGAGGCGATCGGCAAGTGGCATGTGCCGAACGATAGCGCGCTGGAGTATCTGAAATCGATCCGGCAGCCCGTGCTGGTCGTTCAGGGCAGCAATGACGTCATTATTCCGACGAGGCATTCGTTCACGCTCCAGCAGCATCTGCCGAACGCGCAGTTGATCGTCTATCCGGACTCCAATCACGGGTCGATCTATCAGTATCCGGAGACGTTCGTCGCCAACGCGACGACCTTCCTCGACGCCTGAAATCAGCCGCTGACCCATCAATCGGGCCAGCGGCACCTGACAGGACAGAACGACAGATGGCTCGTCATCGCCAACTCCACCTCGGTGCATTCATGCGGCCAGCGGCCATCCACACGGGCGCGTGGCGCTATCCGGGCGCCGACCCGCATGCGAATTTCAGCCTCGAACAAATGCGTCGCTCGATCCGGCGGCTGGAAGAGGCGAAGTTCGATGCCTTCTTCATGGCCGACCACCTGGCGTTATTGAATATGCCGATCGCGGCGCTCATGAGGAGCCACACGGTGACGTCATTTGAGCCCTTCACGCTGCTCTCGGCGCTGTCGACGGTGACTGAACGGATCGGGCTCATCGCAACAGCCTCGACCACCTTCGATGCGCCTTACCACATTGCCAGGCGGTTTGCGTCGCTGGACCCCTCACTGAAAGTACGCGGCCCGCTCAATATCGCTCGGCCTCCGCAGGGCTGGCCCGTGATTGTTCAGGCCGGGGCGTCACCGGCAGGCCGCCAGCTCGCGGCGGAAACCGCCGAGGTCATCTTTGGCGCTCCGCCGACGATAGAGGCTGCACGAAGCTTCAATGCTGATGTCCGTTCGCGCATGGCCGCGATCGGCCGCACACCCGACACGCTGCGTTACCTGCCTGGCGCTTTTGTCGTCGTAGCAGAGAGCATGGATGAGGCGCTCGAGCGCCGGGCGACGCTCGACAGTCTCGTCCACTACGACAGTGGCATCGGCTCGCTGAACTCGATGCTTGGATTCGACGTTTCCGGCCATGATCCCGATGGACCGTTGCCGGAGATTCCGGAAACTGAGGCGGGTCGCTCCCAGCGCGAGCGCATGGTCAATCTCGCCCGGAAGAAAGGTCTGACGATCCGGGAGCTCGCGCGAGCCGCTGGCAGCTATTCGGGTTTCGCCTTCGTCGGCACCGCAACATCGATCGCCGATGAGATGCAGGAGTGGCTGGAGACTGAGGCCTCCGACGGTTTCAACGTCATGTTTCCCTGGATTCCGGGTGGCCTCGACGAGATGGTCGACAAGCTCGTCCCGGAGCTCCAGCGGCGCGGTCTGTTCAGACGCGAATATGAAGGGCGCACATTGAGGGAGCATCTCGCCTTTCGCGGCCTTCCAACCGTTTCTTTCCGGCCGAGCCCAGCGCGGTCGTCTGATTTCATTCTTCGATAAAGGATTTCATCATGGCACGCATCGTCACCTTTGCCGAATATGGCGCCCCCGATGTTCTGAAGATCAAGGAAGTCGCATTGCCGGAGCCGGGACCGGATGAGATCCGCATCGGCGTCAAGGCGATCGGATTGAACCGCGCGGAATCGATGTGGCGCACGGGCGTCTATGTTGAACCGGTCAATCTCCCCGGTCGGCTGGGCTATGAGTCCGCGGGCGTCGTAGAGGCCGTGGGAGAAAACGTCACGCACCTCGCGGTGGGCGATGAGGTTACCACCATGCCGGCCTTCTCGATGAACGATTACGGTCTGTACGGCGATCATGTGCTGGCTCCGGCAAGTGCGGCGGTCAAGAAGCCAACGTCAATCTCGTTCGAAGAAGCGGTTTCGATCTGGAATCCCTTCATCACGCCGTGGGGAGCGTTCATCGAAAGCGGCATCGTCACGGATAAAGATACCGTGATTATCACTGCCGGTTCGAGCAGCGTGGGCATCGGTGCGATCCAGGTGGCGAAGCTTGCGGGCGCGAAGGTGATCGCAACTACGCGCACCAGGGAAAAGGTCTCGCAAATCAGAATGGCGGGCGCAGACCATGTGATCGTCACCGACGAAGAGGGTCTGGTAGTCGAGGTCGAGCGGATAACCCACGGCGCGGGTGCAACTGTCGCGTTCGATCCGATCGGTGGGCCCACTTTCCCGAAGCTTATCGACGCCCTGGCGCCGGGCGGCACCGTGATGATCTATGGCGCGTTGAGCGACGAAGTGACACCGCTTCCGATGCTCCGGACGCTCGCAAAGGAGGTCGTGATCCGGGGCTATAACCTGTTTTCGATTACGACCACCCCATCCCGTCAGGCCAAAGTTGCCCGATTCGTTTATGACAATCTCGAAGCGGGCAAGCTGAAGGCAACCATCTCGAAGTACTTCCGGTTCGAACAGATCGTCGAAGCGCATCGCGAGCTGGAGAAGAACCAGCATATCGGCAGGATCGTAGTCACTCTGTAATTTCCGGCAGTCGTCTGTAACGAACTCCCGCGCAACAAAGTTTCAACTCGCACTTCTAGCGTTCGAAAGCATCCGGGCGATCTATGTGCCCGCGACTCACCCTCTACTTAATGGACGGAATCATGGCAAGTACTCTTCAAGGAAAGATTGCTCTTGTGACCGGCGGCTCTCGCGGTATCGGCGCCGCAACCGCCATCCAGCTCGCTGCGGAAGGCGCCACCGTAGCGCTAAGTTATTCCAGCAGCGAGACCGCAGCCAGAGAGGTCATTGCAACGATCGAAGCGTCCGGTGGTAAGGCTATTGCCCTGAAGGCCGACCAGGCGGACGCAACAGCGGTTAAAGCATTGATTGCGGAAGTTGTCGAGCGGTTGGGGCGGATCGACATCCTGGTCAACAACGCCGCCGTTTTCGTGACAGGCACGGTGGACGAGACCACAGATACATCGGGCTTTGAGCGACAACAGAAGATCAATTACGAAGCCGTGGTAACCGCAATTCGAGAAGCCTCGCGGGTGATGGAGAGCGGCGGCAGGATTATCTCGATTTCGTCGGCCCTCGCCTGGCGATCGACCTGGCCCGGCCTTGCTGACTACAGCGCAACGAAGCGCGCGATTGAGGGTTACAGCAAAGGTGCTGCGCGTGATCTGGGCCCGAAGGGTATTACCGTGAACGTTATCGGCACCGGTTCGACGAATACCGAGATGAATCCTGATAACAGCCCCTTTGCCGAGGCGCAGGCAGCCGCCACTGCACTCGGACGCTTCGGTCGGCCTGAAGAGATCGCCTCTGTGGTCGCCTTCGTCGCCAGCCCCGCGGCGAGCTTCATTACTGGCGCGATCATTCCCGTTGACGGCGGCTATAGCGCGTAACGCAATACGAGCCACGTGGCGCAATTTGTACCGTTTCGTGGCTCGCATCACTCAGAATCTTTGTTGCCAAAGGAGCCGGAAAATCAATGATTCGCTCGTAGTACTTGTGACGGGTGCGCTTTCTGGAATCGGTTGCGCAGCAGCGATTGTCTTCGCTAGACAGAAAACTCGGCTGGTTCGTAAGGCGTCCAGCGAAGCGCCGTGGAAAGGCGGCCAGCAGATCGCTGTGGCGAATGGAGTGATTAATCAAGCGGAAGTTGAAAACAAATTGCAGCTTCCGCTTTATTAGTCAACCTCGCACACACCGAAACCCCGCATACACATACTGATAATGCGGCTGAAACCAGTTGCGAAATTCCGGCCGCAGCATGCACCGCGCGGTTCGCGCCGAGCCGCCCTTCAACACGTAGTGCTGGCCATCGAAAAAGTTGGCCGAATAGCCGGGATAGAACGGAAACGCTTCGAAGCCCGGCAGCGCATCGAATAGTGTCGAAGTCCACTCCCAGCCATTGCCGAACTGCCCTTGCGCGCCGAACACGCTGACGTTGTCCGGATGCTCATCGACGGGCCGCGGGTCCCAGTTCCGGAAATCGAAGTTGCCCGACACCGCTTGCGGCACCCCGTGCGCCGCACGTTGCCATTGCGCCTCCGTCGGCAAGGCTTTGCCGGCCCAGCGAGCGTAGGCGCTCGCTTCGGCGTGGCTCACATAGACAGGCCAGTCGAGCGGCAAGGGCACGTCGTCGAACATCGTGCGCAGCGTCCACGTGGCGCGGCCGTCGTGCACCGTGCGTTGCGACCAGCCCGCGGGATGCCGGATGTGCTCCGCTTCCTTCCACGCCCAGTCCTTCGGCGACCACCATTTCGGCTCGCGATAACCGCCGTCCTCGAGGAACTCGAGGAACGCACCGTTGGTGACCATGTACCGGTCTATCTCGAACGCGGGTACGTCCACGCTCATTTCGCCGAACTCGTTGTCCCAGCCGAAACGGCCAGCCTCGCGCGACATCCCGAGCACGGCCGTGCCGGCAGGCACGCTGACCATCGACGACAACGCATGGCGCCGCTCCGTGCGCGTCACCACCGGCTCGCGCAGCGCGGTGTTCTTCTGCGCGAGCGGCAATTGATGCAGCATGTACGCGAGCGTTTCCGCATGCATCAAGCGATGCTCGATCGCGACGTTCAACAACTGCGTGGCCGCCTCGTCGCGTGCCGGATTGCCAGCCTCGTCAAGCGCGGCGTCGATCTGCCGGCGAGCGCGCGTCGCATACTCGCGCACGCTGTCAAGCGATGGCCAATCTCCGGGTTGATCGGTAGGAAAGCCGCCGTCTACGGGATCGATACCGAATGCGAACAATTGATCGAGTTCCGGCGCGAACGCCGGCAGATCGAACAGACGCTGGTCGAGCAGATTGCGATCGAAGGCTTCGAGATGGCCGATGTAGAACACAATGCGGTGACGCTCGCGGATCGGCCGTTCGTACAGATAGTCGGGTTTGACTATTGCAAACAGGGCGTCGGTCACTTGACGCGCGTCGATCAGGCGCTGCACGAGCGGGTGATGTGGGGCAGGGGCGCGATTCATTTCGCCGGGTCTCCATGCAACACGGTTGCCGTGAGGGGACGGTCTGAAAACTCTACCCGCTTGCAGGCGGCGTGCCAAGGCGAAAAGCGCGTCCGTTCGACGTTGCGCGGCCGCTCAGACCTGCCGCAACCCTTCGAGATCGACGATCCGAACGTGCTTGCCCTGTGTGTCGATCAGGCCGCGCTTTTGAAATCTTGACAGCGTACGGCTGACCGTTTCGAGGGTCATGCCAAGGTAGCTGCCCATATCCTCGCGCGTCATGCGCAGATTGAATTCGGACCACGAGTAGCCGCGCTGCGCATTGCGCTGCGACACGTCGAGCAGGAAGGCGGCGACGCGTTCGTCGGCGGACAGCGAGCCGAGCACCATCATCTGCGCGGCCTCGGTGACGATTTGCGCGCCCAGCAGCTTGTGCATGCGCTCCTGAATCGAACCGATCTCGCGGCACAGCAGCTTCAGCGCACCATAGGGAACGATGCAGACCGTGCTGTCTTCGAGTGCCACGGCGCTGCACGCATGCACGTCCGCGCTGATGCCGTCGAGCCCGAGCGGCTCGCCGGCGAGCCGCAGGCCGGTGACCTGTTCACGGCCGTCGCGATGGACCATCACGGTCTTCATCGAACCGGAACGCAGCGCGTAGATGCTGTCGAAGCGGTCGCCGCTGCGATACAGCGCTTCGCCGCGCGGCACGGAGCGCGCCGAGCAGATCAGCGTTTCGAGCTTCGGCAGTTCTTGCGCCGACAGCCCTTGCGGCATGCAGATCTGGCGCATCGAGCAGCTCGAACAGCGCGCGGCGGTGCGCGCGGCTTCGCGCACCGTGACGGCCCCGCGGTTGCCGCGTGCAGGAAATCCGGCGGCGCGCTCGGCGTTGCCAGCGGAGCGGTTCGAGGAACGGGTCACAGCAGTGGGATTCAGCATGTCGTGGGCGTGATTTTATGGGTAGTGAAATTGTCCCACCCGCTATGCCGTGCAGCCGGCGACACAGCGACGCGTGCGCTGCTCGGATGTCCGCAGCCATTGCGTGTGCGCCTGCAAAAGCGGGAAGGCGAACCGAAGCGGGTTATGCCGACGGCACGCATCGACAGGTATCGCGGCTCGGTTCCGGCAGGCAAGCGTGGAGCGCCGCCTTGCGAGCGATGAGAGAGTCAGGCGGCTTCCTTGTCGGCGCCCGCGGCGGACGGTATCAGCAGAACGGGCAGCTTGGCCTGGCGCACGCAGCGTTCGGCGACGCTGCCGAGAATCAGCCGCTGGAAGCCACGCCGGCCGTGCGTGCCCATCACGAGCAGATCGGCGTTGAACTCGGCCGCGGCCTGCAGCACGATCTCGGCGACATCGCCGAGCGATGAAGCCTCGGAGACCGCCGGGTCGCCCTTCACGCCTTGCTCGGCCATCGCCTTCGAAAACTCGGCATGCAGCTCCTGGCCTTCCTCGATCAGACGGTCGCGCAGGATCGACGGGTCGTAGCCGGGCGCCTCGAAGTACATCGGCGTGTTTTCGACGACATAAAACGGCCGCAACACCGCGCCATTCGATTTGGCGAGATCGAGCGCCGCTTCGAACGCACGGCGCGAGGTATTGCTGCCGTCGACCGCTACAAGGATGCGTGTGTACATATCGGCTCCGCGTCAAGGATGCGTCTGCCGCGATGCTTGTCGAGGCAGAGTTTGTCGGTCTTTTATACCAATGAAGCTTAGTTGATTGACGTAAAAGATGCACCCGACCTGGATGTAAATCAAACATTTGCCAAATATCTGGAGCGTCGAACGGACATCGTTGGGGCGCCGCGGCGCGCGCGCGCGGCCTCCCGTGTACACAGGCCGCGTAAGTTTCGTGAAGCCGGAATAGGGTTGGCCTTACAATCGGGCCATATTTAGACAAGTTGCCCCGTCCGCTGATGAACGATCGAAAAACCAAGGGCTTGCCCGACCAGATCTACGGCGACATTCTCAACCGCATTCTCGAAGGCGAGTACAAGGAAGGCGACCGATTGCCAACCGAGCACGCGCTGGCTGAGCGTTTCTCCACATCCAGGCCGACCGTGCGCGAGGCGCTTGCGCGGTTGCGGGCCGACGGCATCATCTCGACGCGGCACGGCTCGGGCACGACCGTCGCGCGGCGGCCCGACCCGGACGTGCGCCGCTTCGCACCGCTCGAGACGCTCTCCGATATCCGCCGCTGCTATGAATTTCGCATCGTGACCGAGGCGGGCGCTGCCGCGCACGCGGCGTTGAAGGCCGACGCCGACGACCTCGCCGCGATCCAGCATGCGTGGGACGAACTCGAGCGCGTCATCGAGGCGCAAGGGATCGGCGCGAAGGACGACTTCCTGTTCCATCAGGCAGTCGCGCGCGCGTCGAAGAACCCGTTTTTCATCACGGTGATGTCGTTCATCGAGGAACAGATCCTGTTCAGCATGAACCTGTCGCGCAATCTGTCGCTCGTCAAAACGGTCGAGCGACAGCGGCTCGTGCAGGCCGAGCACATGGCGGTGCTCGACGCGATCCGCCGCAAGGACGCGGCGGGCGCGGGCGCGGCGATGCGCGCGCATCTCGAGAACGCGCTCGAACGGATGTTCGGTTCCTGAGTCTGCGCGCGCGGGTGAGGGCGTCGCGACTTTCGTGAGGTCGGCTTCGGGCGCGGCTCAGGCCGCGGCAGCAACCGGCCCGAACAGCGAGGTCAGCGTTTTCTCGTTCACCGCCACGTTGAGCGCAACGGCCCGCTCGACGCCGATCTGCAGCGGTGCACCAAGCCGGCTGATATCGAGCCCGGCGCGGCGCAGCATGCGTTCGATCGGCGTGGTGGTCACCGTGACGTATTGCGTGATTCCCATGCGCTGCGCGAAGCGCATCACTTCCTGGATCGCACGGATCGTCATATCCGTGAAACCAAAAGACTGTACTTCACCTCCGGTTTCGATCGCCCAACGGCTCAGCTCCCAGATGTGCCGTCCGACCGGCGCCGCCGCGCCATGCAGCAGCTGCGGGAACGTGTCCTTCAGCATGTTGGGACCCTCGGTCGGCATCAGGCGCCAACAGCCGCGCAGCTGTTGGTCTTCGCCCTGAATCAGCATGTAGTAAGGCCCGAGCGCGTCGTAGCCGTCTATCTCCATTCCCGCGATGGTGGGAATTTCCCAACCGAGGCGGCCGTGAAAGACCCGGGCTCGCAGTCGGTACATCTCGTTGATCAGCTCGTTGTCGAATTCCTGACGCATTCCGATTCGGATCGTGGTTTGCATGACCTTCTCCTGTACGTGTTGGGCGAGTGCCAAATACGCAGGAAAACTTATGCATTCTGAATCTTTGCGCCACCTACCTACCTGGATAGGTGTGCATGCTTATCGGGTATCGCAGAATTCAGACACGTATCCGACCACAACCTACAAGGCTCTAAAATGGAACTGCTCGACAATCACTGGCAACCGCAAACCCATCTCCAGGCGCGTCCCCCGGAGGTGTCTTCGACAGTGGATCGCGTTCTGATCATTGCCTACCGCAAGAAGAAAAAAGAGAGCCAACGCCGTTTCTGGGCTCGCTTTGGCGTCACGCAATCGCGCGGCAGCCGCTTCGAATCCGGCGCGGAGATTCCGGCGCCCGTGTCGATCCTGCTGGGTCTGTATTTCATGAAAACCGTGTCGGACGCCGATCTGGGCCGCGCCGAACGCGTGATGTACAGCCCCGACGCCGCCGCGCTGCTCAACCCGGGTCAATAAGCCCGAGCTGCGCGGCAATCACGGCTGCCGCACGCCGCGAATTCACGCCGAATTTCATCCTGATGTTTTTCATGTGGAAGTTCACCACGGCTTCCGAGCAACTCAGGATGTGGGATATCTCCCAAGTGGATTTTCCGCGTGCAGTCCATTTCAGACATTCACGCTCGCGCGGCGTGAGCTTGGGCAGCAAGGCCTGCGCATGCGAATTCAGATGCTGCTTGCTGGTGTCAATCACCAGGTCGCGCAACAGCACGAGATTCGGCAATGCGGCGTTCACATGGCGCCGAAAGTCGTCTGATGGCTTGTCGTCGTTGACGAAACACATCATGCCGGCTTCCTGGTTCGGCCCATGAATCGGTAGTGTCACGCCGGCGCCCAGACCGTACGATCGCGCTTCCTCATAGAGCGATTGCTGCGCCGGGGAGGCGAAAATCTCCGGTGTCCAGATGAGCGGCGCGGAGCGTGACAGGCTGTGCGTGACCGTCGGGTCGAAATGAACCATGCCTTGTTCGTCATACGTCCGGCGCCATGCCGGTGCGTAAGTGCTACGCAGGTAGGCGTCCTCCAGACGGATGGTTGGCCGCGGCAGCATCGCGACCAGAATCCTGTCAAAGCCCCACGTTTCGGCGAGGCCCGTAATTGCGCCGAACCATTCCGCCTCGTTGGCGGCGTCCAGTAGCGGTGCCATCTGCTCGATAAAGTGTAGCGACAATTTATTGACTCTCTCAGGCTCGCAAAACATCTCATTCGCGGTTAATGGCGGCCAAACTTCGTCCCCTCTTTTGGCCCGCATAATCTATCACTAAAAAATGAAAAGCATTGCGCAGATCTTCTGCGAGGCAAACGATGGCACCCCGCGGTAGCCGGGGCGACGTCGTCATTCATCATGCTGATTGAAATAAACCTTTGCCCCGCCCCAGATTTGCAAGTGATCAACGCGACCAATCGGTTCCCGGTGACAGGTTTTTAATGCGAGTCTTTGGCCGCATTAAATCCGCTGGGCTCTAAAATCAACCGCATTTATCCGATTATCTGGGAAACCGGATATTGCTCGCCGCTGCGGGCCTGCAAAAAAGAGCCTGCGGCGATGCTACCCGGCTTGCCGGTAGCTCCATTGTCGTACAAAAGCGAATTTTGTGAATTCGATCCGGACGGTCCGGCGCGGGCAAAATGCTCAGGCGATCTCGGGCGCGGGTTGTTTGACAACATTGCGAGGCCGATGCTACCGTCGAACCCGCGCGCTGCTGCAAAACGTGCCGGCCGCGAGGACCGTGTCGGGCATGGGCAAGCGGCCGGCGCTCGTGCATCTGCGCGAGTTCGGGCTCGCCGCCTGGACGACCGGCTCCGGCTGCATTGCGCCGCGCATGGCGATGGCGCTACTGCGCGCCGTGCAGAGCGGCCGCAGCGCCGCGGGCCCCGATCACGCCGACCACGCCATCGCCGAACGTCGGTACGATGCATTCCTGCCGCTCGAAACGTTGCGCAACGACCTCTCGCTGATCCACGTGCTGCACGACGCGATCACGCTCACGGGCCTCGCCGACATGGGGCCGCTGCTGCCGCTGCTCAGTTCGACGCCGCGCGAGCATCATGCGAAGATCACGCAGACCGCGCACACGCTGCTCGCCCTCGAGCGCGAGTTCGCCTCAACCCACCCAAACCGCTCCGACCCGAAGGCAACCCTATGACCGACAACAGCCGACGCTATCCCGATCCCTCCATCCGCGTGTTTGACCCGCGTTTCAAGTCGCTGATTCTCGCGTCTGCGTCGGTCGAATGTTTGTATCAGGGCACGCGCTGGTCCGAGGGGCCGGTGTGGTTCGGCGACGGCCGTTATTTGCTGTGGAGCGACATTCCGAACGACCGCATCCTGCGCTGGGACGAAACGACGGGCGCGGTCAGCACTTTCCGTCAATCGTCGAACAACGCGAACGGCCATACGCGTGATCGCGAAGGGCGTCTCGTCAGTTGCGAGCACTTGACGCGGCGCGTGACGCGCACCGAATACGACGGCTCGATCACCGTGCTCGCCGATCGTTATCAGGGCAAGCGCTTCAATTCGCCGAACGACGTGGTCGTCAAGTCGGACGGCTCGATCTGGTTCACCGACCCGACCTTCGGCATCGAGGGTTTCTACGAGGGCGAACTGCAGCAGTCCGAGTTGAAGGCGAGCGTGTATCGGATCGACGGTCAGTCGGGCGAGGTGTCGATGGTCATCGACGATGTGCTGGCTCCGAACGGTCTCGCGTTTTCGCCGGACGAATCGCTGCTTTACGTCGTCCAATCGCGCGGCGAACCGCGCAAGATCCGCGTGTTCGACGTCGACGCCAATGGGAAAGGCACGAGGCTCTCGAACAATCGCGTGCTGATCGACGCAGGCCCGGGCACGCCCGACGGTTTTCGTGTCGACGTACACGGCAACCTGTGGTGCGGTTGGGGCATGGGCACCGACGAGCTCGACGGCGTGCGCGTGTTCACCGCGCAAGGCGAACCGCTCGGCCATATCGCGTTGCCGGAGCGTTGCGCGAACGTGTGTTTCGGCGGACGCCATCGAAACCGTCTGTTCATGGCGGCGAGCCACGGGTTGTACGCGCTGTTCGTGAACACGCAGGGTGTGCGCGGCGGCTGAGCAGTTGTCCGCTTACCAGACAACACGTACTGCAGCCGCAGCGGCTGCTCGGTTTGCCCTTAACACGCGTCGCCGGACCTTGACTGGCAAGCATTGCACGTCATAGTGGCCGTTTGCGCGCGGCTTGCGCCGCCATGACTATTTGCTTGACATCGGCTGTTGCGCTTCGTTATGTTCCATTGAGAGAAAGACAACGCCCGCCACCCACCGACCGGCGGGCTTCCATACCAAGAAGCGAGGAGACGCAATGACTGTATCGCACAGGTTGTCGCTCAAGCTGGTATCTCTCTGTATCGCCACGGGCGCCGCCTTCACTCCTGCCGCGCGTGCGGCCGATCCGGTCACGATCAATATCGTCGACGTGGCCGGCGATCTTCAACTCACGCAGAAGGGCTTCGAGGCGTTCAAGGCGAAGTATCCGAATCTCGTCGCGAACATCACGTACACGAACGCGCCCGCACCGCAATTGCCCGGCAAGATCAAGGCGATGCAGGCCGCGGGCCGCTCCGACATCGACCTCGTGCTGACGGGCACCGACGCGCTCGCGGCCGGCATCGAACAGAACCTGTGGATCAAGCTGCTGCCCGACAACGCGGCGCAGTTCCCCGGCGTACTCGACAGGTACGCACCGGGCCCGCGCAAGATGCAGGACCTCGCGCAAGGCTACGGCCTCGAAGTTGCGTACATGCCGGCCGGTCCGTTGATCGAATACAACCCCGCCAAGGTCAGCGATCCGCCGAAGACGCCCGAGCAACTGCTGCAATGGTGCAAGGCTCACCCCGACAAGCTCATCTACGCGCGGCCGGCGAATTCGGGTCCTGGCCGCACGTTCCTGATGGGCTTGCCCTACGTGCTCGGCGACAAGGACCCGCAGGACCCGGTGCACGGCTGGGACAAGACGTGGGCGTTCCTCAAGCAGTTGAACGACTGCATTCCCTACTATCCGGGCGGCACCTCGGCGGTGATGAAGGAACTGGGCGAGGGCACGCGCGACATGACCGTGACCGTGACCGGCTGGGATATCAATCCGCGCGCACTCGGCATCGTGCCGGCCGAATTCCGCGTGCAGCCGTTCGACAACATGACATGGGTCAACGACGCGCACTACATGGTGATTCCGAAGGGCGTGCCGAAGGAAAAGCTCGACGTGCTGTACAAGATGATGAACTTCATGATCGAGCCCGCGCAGCAGGCGCTGACTTACGACGACGGCTATTTCTATCCGGGCCCGGCGATCAAGGGGGTCACCGTCGAGCAGGCGCCCGCGCATAGCCAGGAAGTATTGCAAAAGTATGGCCGCCCGGAGTACGCGAAGATGTTGACCGATCATCCGCACACGTTGCCGCTGAATGCGGCGGCGATGGTGGCGGCCTTCAAGAAGTGGGATAGCGACGTCGGCGCGCAGAAGACCCGTTAGGCCTTCGCCGATGCGACGGGAAATGGGTCGAAACGCAGCGCGGTGGTCACTCACGCGGATCAGGGAACCGCTATGAAGCATCACTTTGAGCAGTTGCGGCTCGATTCGGTGAGCCGCAGTTTCATGAACGCGCAAGGCCACGCGATCGCCGCGCTGCAGGGGCTCGATCTGACGATCCGGCGCGGCGAGTTCATTGCGCTGCTGGGGCCGTCGGGGTGTGGCAAATCGACGGCGCTGAACTGCATCGCCGGATTGCAGCCGCTCACTGGCGGCGGCATCTGGCTCGACGAGCGGCGCATCGACGTGCTGCCGCCCGAAAAGCGCGGCTTCGGCATGGTGTTTCAGAACTACGCGCTGTTTCCGCATATGAGCGTGCTCGAGAACGTCGGTTTTGGACTGAAGATGCGCGGCGTCGGCAGGAGCGAGATCGCGCGGCGCGCGCGCGAGGCCTTGCAACTCGTGCAACTGACCGGTCATGAGCAGAAATTGCCCGGTCAGTTGTCCGGCGGCCAGCAGCAGCGCGTGGCGATCGCGCGGGCGATCGTGATCGAGCCGCCGCTGATCCTGATGGACGAGCCGCTGTCGAATCTCGATACGAAGCTGCGCATCGAAATGCGCGCGGAGATTCGCCGCATCCATACGCAGCTCGAACGCGCGACGCTGTACGTGACGCACGATCAGGACGAAGCGCTGTCGATGGCGGATCGCATCGTCGTGATGAAGGAGGGCGTCGTGCAGCAGGTCGCAACGCCGAAGGAAGTCTATACGCGGCCGCGCAACCTGCATGTCGCGCGCTTCATGGGCTATCGCAATGTCGCCGAATTCACGCTGGAGGGCATGCACGGCGATGGCGTCGTGGTCAGTGCGAACGGCGTGCGGCTCGTCGGCACGCCGATGGCGGGCTTCGACGGCAAGCGCGTGAGCGTCGCGCTGCGTCCCGAAGACATGGAGCGCGCCGAGCCCGGCGCCGACAACGCGTTCGATGCGCTGATCGAGGCGGTCGAATACGGCGGCCACGATTCGCTGCTGCGCGCGAAGACGGCGTTCGGCGACGTGTGGGCGCGCGTGACCGGCGAATGCGCTGAGGGCGATCGCATCACGCTGCGCGTGCGGCCGTCTTGCGTGCTCGTCTACGCAGCCGAGGCCGCATGAGCACGCCAACCCTGTCGCCGCCGCTTGCGTCACGCACGCCGCGCGACCCCAAGGCGTGGCTCGTCGCGCCCGCGCTGCTCTTCATCGCCGCGCTGTTCATCTATCCGTTCGCGTATGGTCTTGCGCTGTCGTTTCAGCCGATGAACGGCGGCAGCGTGTGGGCCAACTATCTGACGTTCTTCACCGACACGTCGATGTGGCCGACGATCCTCGTCACGCTGAAGCTCGCGGTGCCGGCCACGCTCATCAATGTCGGCGTGTCGGTGCCGGTCGCGTTCGCGCTGCGCCGCTACTCGCGTTATCAGAAAATCGTCACGACTCTGCTGGTGATCCCGGTGACGCTCGGCACCGTGCTGATCGCCGACGGCATGCTCACGTACTTCGGTCCGCATGGCTGGCTGCCGCAGGCGTTGCAGGCGCTGCATCTGTATACACAAGAAGTGCGGCTCACGCATAACTTCACGGGCGTGCTGCTGTCGCTGATCGTGTCGGGGTTCCCGTTCGCATTTCTGCTGACGCTGTCTTACGTGACCGGCATCGACCCGACGCTCGCGAGCGCGGCCGCGACGCTCGGCGCGAATCCGTGGCAGCAGTTTCGCCGCATCTATCTGCCGCTGCTCGTGCCGGGGTTGACGATGGCCGCGTGTCTGTCGTTCGTGCAGGCGTTCTCGGTGTTTCCGTCGGCGGTGCTGCTCGGCGCGCCCGCGGGTCCGACGCGCGTGATGTCGATTGCCGCGGCCGAAGCCGCGTTCGAGAGTTACGACTATTCGCTCGCGTCGGCGATCGCGATGGTGATGGGCTTCGTGCAACTGCTGGTGGTTGCCGCGCTGCTCGGCGCGCGTCGCTGGTTCTATCGTGGTCCCGCAACCGGAGGCAAAGGCTGATGACGGCCGATCGTCGCGCGGCGCAGCCCGACTGGTCCGGGCCCGCGTCCGCATCGCAACAGCCGGGCGATGGTGCCCGCGAGCCCGCGCAACACGCGCGTCAGCGCGCGAACCTGCCGGCCCTCGTCTGGCAGGCGCTGGTGTGGGCGGTGATGGCGTTCTTCCTGATCAACGTCGTGCTGCTGATCGCGACCGTCGCCGTCAATTCGATCGCGACGCGCTGGTTCGGCACCGCGTTGCCGCAAGGCTTCACGCTGCACTGGTATGCGCAGGCGTGGCGGGACTTCCAGCTCGCGAGCGTGCTGTGGGTGACCGTGCAGGTGGTCGGCGCGGTCGTGCTGCTGTCGGTGCTGCTCGGTGTGCCGGCCGCCTATGCGCTCGCTCGCGTGCAATTCCGCGGCAAGCGCCTTGCCATGCTGATCTTCCTGCTGCCGCTGATGGTGCCGCCCGTCACCTACGGCATTCCGATGGCGACCGCGATGTACAAGGTCGGACTTGCCGGCACGCTCTGGGGCGTGATTCTTGCGAACCTCGTTCCGGCGCTGCCGTTCGTGATTCTCGTAATGACGCCTTTCATCGAGCAGATCGATCCGAACCTCGAGGCGGCCGCGCGCGTTTTCGGCGCGAACACGTTCCGCTATTTCCGTTTCGTGCTGCTGCCGCTGCTCGTGCCGGGCATGCTGGCGGCAGGGCTGCTCGTGCTGGTGCGCACGATCGGCATGTTCGAGCTGACGTTTTTTACGGCCGGTCCGGCGACGCAAACGCTGGTGGTCGCGCTGTACTACGCTGTGTTTTCGACCGGCGTGCGCGCGCCGCAATCGATCGATGCGATGGCGATGATCTATATGGCGATCACGTTGATCTGGGTGCTGATCGCCCTACAATTCGTGAGCCCGACGCAGATCGTCTCTCGCGTGAAAGAGCAGAGGCGCTGACGCATGGTCGGCGGCAATCGTGGAGTAGACGTTGACGAAGAGAAAGACCCCCGAGGAGTTGCGCAGTCATCGCTGGTACGGCGCGAACGATCTGCGTTCGTTCGGTCATCGCTCACGTACCGCGCAGATGGGCTACAACCGCGACGAATATGCGGGTAAGCCGGTCATCGCGATTCTGAACACGTGGAGCGAGATCAATCCTTGCCACACGCATTTCAGCCAGCGCGTCGAGGAAGTGAAGCGCGGCATCTGGCAGGCCGGCGGTTTCCCGATCGAACTGCCGGTGCAGACGCTGGCCGAGCCATTCCAGAAGCCCACCACGATGCTGTACCGCAATTTCCTCGCGATGGAAGCCGAGGAGATGCTGCGCTCGTATCCGGCCGACGGTGTCGTGTTGATGGGCGGTTGCGACAAGACCACACCCGCGCTGATGATGGGCGCGATCTCGATGGATTTGCCGGCCATCTTCCTGCCCGCGGGCCCGATGCTGCGCGGCAACTGGAACGGCGTGACGCTCGGCTCCGGGTCCGATTCATGGCGGTACTGGGCCGAGCTGCGCGCGGGCGCGCTGACGCCCGAGGACTGGCAGGGCGTCGAGGCCGGCATTGCGCGTTCGCCCGGGCACTGCATGACGATGGGCACCGCTTCGACGATGACGAGCGCCGTGGAAGCGCTAGGTTTCACGTTGCCCGGCTTCGCGTCGATTCCCGCGCCCGATTCGCGTCATGCGCAGATGGCCGCGAAAACCGGCATGCGTATAGTCGAGATGGTGTGGGAGGATCTGAAGCCGTCTGACCTGATTACGGCGGCGTCGGTCGATAACGCGGTGACGACGTGCGTCGCGCTGTCCGGCTCGACCAATTCGGTCGTGCATATGATCGCGCTTGCGCGGCGCGCGGGCATCGAATTGACGCTCGATCGCTTCGACGAAATCGCGCGCCGTACGCCGGTGCTCGCGAACATCCGGCCGACCGGCGCGTATCTGATGGAGGACTTTTTCTACGCCGGCGGTTTGCGCGCGTTGCTGGCGGAATTGGGTGAATTGATCGACGGCTCGCAGAAAACCGTGAACGGCCGCACGCTCGGAGAGAACCTCGCAGGCGCGCGCATTTTCAACGACGACGTGATCCGCCGCCGTGGCAATCCGCTACTGCGCGACAGCAGCCTCGCGGTGCTGCGCGGCAATCTCGCACCCGGCGGCGCCGTGATCAAGCCCGGCGCGGCGGAGCCGCATCTGCTCGTGCACACGGGACGCGCGGTCGTGTTCGGCGACTACAACGAGATGGCCGCGCACATCGATGACGACAGGCTCGACATCGACGAAAGCTGCGTGCTCGTGCTGCAGCATGCGGGGCCCGTTGGCGCGGGGATGCCCGAGTGGGGGCAGTTGCCGATTCCGCGCAAGCTGCTGCAAAAAGGTGTGCGCGACATGGTGCGCATTTCCGATGCGCGGATGAGCGGCACGAGCTATGGCGCGTGCGTGCTGCACGTGGCGCCCGAGTCGTTCGTCGGCGGGCCGCTGGCCCTGGTGCGAAGCGGCGATCTGATCGAACTCGACGTGCCGCGCCGCAGGCTGAATCTGCTGGTATCGGATGAAGAGCTCGCTCGCCGCAAGGCTGCGTGGGTCAGACCGGCGGCGCGGTTCGAGCGCGGCTACGGCGCGCTGCATCAGGCCCACGTGGTGCAGGCGGATCAAGGCTGCGACTTCGACTTCCTGCAGCGCGGCGGCGCGAGGCGCGACAGTTCGGCCGAGCCGGAGATTCACTGAGACTCAATACCCCACGCGATACACGCGCCCCGTCTGCGCACCTTCCACGCTGCGCAGATAAGCGAGCGCCGCGCGTTGCGCGCTGACCGGCTCGAAGCCGCGAAAGAACGGCGCGTAGGCCTCCATCGCCTCGGTCAGCACGGTCGGACTCACGACGTTGATGCGCAGCCCGCGCGGCAGTTCGATCGCCGCGCCGCGCACGAAGCCTCCGAGCGCGAGATTGACGGTCGTCGCGCTCGCACCCTGGAGGATCGGCTCGTCGCCAAGAATGCCGCTCGTCAGCGTGAACGAACCGCCGTCATTCACGTAGGGCAGCGCCGCGAACACGACATTGATCTGACCCATCAGCTTGTCGCGCAGCCCGACCCAGAACTGCTCGACGCTCATCTGCGCCAGCGGTCCGAAATGCACCTTGCCGGTCGCGGTGACGACGCCGTCCACCTTGCCGATGTCGCGAAACAGCCGCTCCACGCTCGCCGGGTCCGTGCTGTCGACGTGATATTGCCCGCGCGTCGCGCCCACCTCGATCACTTCGTGACGCGCCTTCAGCTCCGCGCTGATGGCCTGACCCAGCGTGCCCGTGGCACCGATGACGACGATTCTTTTCATCCGCGACCCCGCTCAACGAATCGACGTAAAACAAAGCAAAGCACGCACCAGAATTAACTGCGCGTGCCGCGTTACTGCCTGATCAATAGCAATGAATGGTTTGATTCAAACGCGCGCGCATAAAGGGATGATACGCGCGCGCCCGCTTATTTCAGCCGCTGCAATTCGATCACGCGCGCGGGTCGCAAATGATTGAGCGCGTAATGAATGCGGCCGCGGTCCTGACGCTGTCCGACCGGACGCGGGTCGTTGTACTGAAGGTCAGCCGAGTAAGCGGCGAGCGGCTCGGCCATGCCTTTGTCTATCACCGTATAGCCCGGCTCGAGCGCGAGCAGCAGATGATTGCCGCCGACCCTGCTGTCGAAGCCGGCCATGCCGTCGAGCGACTCGGGCACGCTGTTGTCGAGCGTCGCGTTGCTGGTCGTGATGGCGTCGGGAGAGATCGCGCCGTGGCCCGCGAGAAGCGCTGCTTCGTGGTTTTTGCCGTCGGTGTCGACCGAGCTGTCGTGCGTGCGGTCGTTGTGCATGTCCGTGGTTCGCGGGTCCTTCGGGTCCGGTTTCGTGCCGGCGTTTTCGGGTTTGCTGATCGCGCTGTTCATCGTGCATTCTCCTGAAGAGGGCTTCGTCGAAGAAGTGAGCAAAAGCCGTTCCGACCGAGACGGCGCCGCGATGCGCGAGACTTGCGGTACGTATGACGTCCGCGATCCTTTTCGTTTTTTTTAATGAACGCGCATTTTCTACAGAGTATGATTTTACTCCGGCGAGCGATGCGCGGTGAAATTGACGAGATGCTCCGGCTGTTCCATCATGGTCGTATACAACGAACAAGCAAATGGCCGCGCGACTGAAAACATGTTCCGGGGCTTCAGGGGCGGATGACTCATGCACTTCGATGCTGCATTTACACATCGCGGCTATCTGTTGAATTGCGAACCGGCGCGCGCAGGCGACGGCTCCTGGCAACCGTATGTAGTCATCTCGCGCTCGAGCGACGGCGAACTGGTCGCCAACCGTTTCTTCCCCACCGAACTGCGCTTCTCCGACGAAGCCGCCGCAATCGCGCATGCGCGCGATTGGGCCGTGCGCTGGATCGACGCGAGCAGCTTGACCATCTGACGACAGGAAACGGTGCGCGTGCGTCGCTGCGCGCCAATGCAAGTCGACGCTGTCAAGCCGAGCCGCCCTGCACGGTGCCGCGCGGGCGGCGTTAAAACGCGGTAATCTCTGCTGCATAACCACTTCACACCGTGCGCGCCGCGCGCCGCCTTCCCTTATGTCCAACGCGCCTTCCCACAACTGGGGCCTCGAACAGATCGTCGCCGACTTGCGCGCCTCGCGCGAACAGCTGCATCGCACGCGCCATCCGCTCGGCATTCGCGAGTTGCCCTCGCGCGAAGCGGTGGTCAACATCGTGACGGGCCTGCGCGCCGCGATGTTTCCGACGCATTACGGCGCGCCCGATTTGACCGACGAGACCGTCGACTACTACGTCGGCCACACGCTCGAAAGCACATTGCGGCTGCTGGCCGAACAGATTCGCCGCGCGCTGCGCTACCTGCCCGAGTACGGCGCGACGCCTGACGCGCAGTTGCAGGAGCGCGCGTTCACGGTGGCGCGCGAGTTCGCGACGCAACTGGCGGACATACGCGCGGTGCTCGTCAGCGACATCCAGGCTGCCTTCACCGGCGACCCCGCCGCACAGCACATCACCGAAATCCTGCTGTGCTATCCGGGCGTCTGGGCGATGACGCATCACCGGATCGCGCATGCGCTGCATCGGCTCGGCGTGCCGCTGCTCGCGCGCTTCATCAACGAAATCGCGCACTCGGCGACGGGCATCGACATTCACCCGGGCGCCACGATCGGGCGCAGCTTCTTCATCGATCACGGCACCGGCGTGGTGATCGGCGAGACCGCGATCATCGGCGAGCGCGTGCGTCTGTACCAGGCGGTCACGCTCGGCGCGAAGAGTTTCGCGGCCGACGAGGACGGCACCCTGATCAAGGGCAACGCGCGCCATCCGATCGTCGAGGACGACGTCGTGATCTACGCGGGCGCGACGATTCTCGGACGCGTGACGATCGGGCGCGGCTCGGTGATCGGCGGCAACGTGTGGCTCACGCATAGCGTGCCGCCGGGCAGCAGCGTGTCGCAAGGCAGGGTGCGCGAAGGAGAGCGCAACGACAACGGGCGGCAGTGACGCAGCGCCTAGCTCATTCGCCAATGCCGCAACCACGGCAACGCATGCACGCCATGCAGCCACACATGCTCGCCGATAAACCACGCGGCCGCCCACGACGCCGCGACGACGATCAGATCGCAGTGCCCGCTATTCCATAGATTCAACGAATGCCGCCCTGCGATCCACGGCACGCCGAGCGGATTCGGCCAGTCGGCGAACAGATGCATCAGGCCGCCGCACGCGAAGCCGAACGCCGGCGCCGCGTAGATCGAATGCCCGAGCGCGTGGTATGACACGGCGAGCAACGCGAGCCAGCCGACGCCCCAATGCGTCAAGGTCCGATGCGTGATCCACAGCCGCCGCGCGCGCGACCACCATGCGACTTCGAGCCAGTCCGGCGCGGTACTGCCGGCCACGCCGGCGATGAAGCTCAGCAGCACGCCCGGATGAAACGGACCGCCGCCGTTGCGCGCGACGATCGCCGCCGCGATGACCCCGGCCGCGAAACCGGTCGCATGATGCGCTTTGCTGGATGCCATTGAAGCTCGCGGCACGCGTGCCGCGCGAAAAACAAAGGGCGGCTATGTTCGCAGATGAGCGGATAAAAAAATAGCCGATGCGCGAGACAAAAATCCGCGCAACGGCCGGTAGCGCACGACCTTCACGTGCGACGCGCCGCTCAGGTCGCGCAGCGCGCAATGGCGAAGCGCATTTCCGCTTCGGGTGGATCGTCGGGCGCGTTGGCCGGATGCATGACCTTGATCACCGTCGAGCCGTTGAGCGGCGTCAACGTGATGAAGTACGAGTTGTTCGAATCGGCGCCGACCGCGAGTTCGGTCACGCCGCCGGCGTGCGAGGCACGCACGCGCGACAGACGCTCGTCGAGGCAGGCCGCGATAGACGCAGGCGTGCGTGAGGACGACACGTACACGAGCGGCGCGGATGCATCGCGCGCGGGGCCGCTCGACGAACCGCAAGCGGCGAGGGTGGCAGTGAGGGCGACAGCGGGGGCAAGCAGGAGAAGTCTCTTCATGGTCCGATCGGCGGCGTTCCCGTTCATGCATGGGAAAGTGAGGCGCGGGCGAAGCGAGGTGCGTTGGCGCACAACACGATGCTTCGCGACGAAGCCGCTGTGCAGGCGTCGCGGTCTCGCAATGTCGCACGGCAGCCGGGGCAGTATAGCGAGCATCCATTGACATCGTCACTAGTGCGGCCGTGCGCTTATAGGGTAATTGCGTTATGCGGGACAATTACTTACACGTCTTACAATAACTCGGCCTCGAATCCGGGAATATGTTAATTAATCGCATCACCGAGGATTCGCAAAACGGCGCCATTTGTAGCGCTGAGTGGCGGATTTGCCGTCAAGCGCCACGATGTCCTCAGATGGATACGGAGCGAGGATCCGGGCGGAAAACCCGGATGGTGCCGTGTCCGCTGATTCCGGTTGATTTGCGCAATGCAGTCTTCCGAAGGAAGCCTTAAATCCAGGTGGGATGCCATTTATAATATTCGGCGACCCCTTCGACCAAAGGGTGTCTTTTTCATTTTTACTCGCGGCCTTCGGGCCGCGTTTTTTTATGCAATTTCTAACGCTGATGCATACGTTGCCGCGTCGAGGGAAATAGAAGTTTCGATCGTTGGGGCGGCCGGGCAGGTAGAATCGCGGGCTCGAAATCTGTTTTGCGCCTCGCGAAGTGAGTAATCCTGTGATGAACGACACGCCCTTTCCCCCGTCCGACACGAATGCCGAGGTTCTGGCCGACAACTCGTCGGGAGCGGACGATAGCGTGCACGAAGAGCGGTTGTGGCGCGACAGCGGCTGGACCGCGCGCATCATCAAGAACGAAGACGACGAAGGCTGGGCCGTCGAAATGATCAAGGACGGCGAGGCGGAGCCCGCGCTCGTTGGTCCGTGGACGATGGGCCGCAACAAGAAGGATCCGAAGCCGCTCGACGCATCGGCGTTCAACACGCTCGTCAAAACGGCGTCGGAAGTGCTGCGTCGTCACGAGCAGCAGCTGCGCGCGCAACTGCACAAGGCGGTGCGCGTGCCGAGTGCGGACGGCAACGGCGAACTCGACATCACGCTCGATATCGTCCCCGACGAAGACGAACCGTATGCCCTGCTGAGCGCGCTCGATGTCTTCGGCGAGCAGATCGCGCAGGTCCAGGTTGCGCCGACCTTCAAGCTCAGCAAGGCGAGCGCCGCGGCGTGGGTCGCAAACGAGTTTCGTCGGCCGGGGTGAGCGACGCTGGTGGGTGCCGTTGCGTAGCGATGGCCGCATGCGGCGCGGGTGTCACCAACCCCTAACTGCGCTTGCAAAAAATCGCGGTGATGAACGGTGCGACGTGATGCACGATCGCCGTGCTGCCGGCGTTCTCAAGCGCGCTTTTCACCTTGTCGTCGCTGCCGAACACGACGACGCCGTACGCGGACTGCGCGACCGGCTCGCCGTCGCCGACCTGGAACATCGGGTCGTCTTTTTCGAAGCCGACCACCGCGAACACGTGGAAGCCAAACGCGCTCAGATGCACATTGGGCATCAGCGCGAACGCGTTGATCGAGTTGCTTTCGACATGCGTCGGCTTAGGGTTGATCAACTGCTGCTGCATGAGATCAGCAATGAACTGGTGGCCGGTCTCATTGCACACCAGTGGCCCATCCAGCTCCACGGCGAATGAAGGGAGCGGCAGCGCGGCCGCCGCGGCAACCAGCAGAAGGACAAGAAGACGGTTCATGAGTGTAGGCGCTCGTCTACAGTCGATGCCCCGGGCCAGCAACGGCCGCGCCATCCCAGTGAGGACACGAACGGTGCTGCGCATCGATCGAATTGCGCATGACAGGCACAACTGGATTCGCACTTTATCGCGATTCGGCGAATTGCGCTTTCTTCGCGACGGGCCCACGCGTCACGCCGAGCCATTTGACCACACTGCGCCTGCCGATCGGAATCGCAGGCGCGTTGTGCCTTGCGCATGGCAGATTCGCATGGCCCATGCGGGCGCGCTGCTGATCGTCCTGTCGAGCTTCGTCGATCATGCGGACCGCGAACCCGCGCGAATCGGCGGCAAGGCGAGCGGGATCGGTCATTTTTACGATCTCGCCTGCGATGCGCTCGTCACGGCGATGCCATTCCTGGGCATTGACATGGGCATGGGCGCCCGTGCCGCGCGCGATGATGCACGGCGGCGCGCGGCAAAATGCCTGCCCGCAACAACATCTGTTGCGGCCGCGATGCCATAATCGACGCTTTCCATAGATGGCTGGCCGCCCCGTCGCCACGACAATGCTGCGTGCTTTAGGCGCTTTCATCGTCCCGCTGATCGTCGCATGCGCGATGTTCATGGAAAACGTGGACGGCACGGTGATCGTGACGTCGCTGCCGGTTCTGGCGCGCGACCTCGGCCACGATCCGATCACGCTGAAGCTAGCCGTCACCGCGTATGTGATCGGTCTTGGCGTCTTTATCCCGATCTGCGGCTGGGTCGCCGACCGCTTCGGTTCGCGCAACGTGTTTCGCACCGCAATCGGCATCTTCATGGCGGGCTCCCTGCTGTGCGCGGCCTCCACTTCGCTCGATACCTTCGTGCTCGCGCGCTTCGTGCAGGGCATCGGCGGCGCGCTGATGGTGCCGGTGGGCCGCATCATCATCTTCCGGTCGGTGCCGAAGTCGGAGTTCATTCGTGCGATGAACTATCTGACGGTGCCGGCGCTGCTCGGTCCGGTGGTCGGGCCGCCGCTCGGCGGCTTTATCACGACCTATCTGCACTGGCGGTTGATTTTCGTGATCAACGTCCCGATCGGGCTGTTCGGCATCTGGCTCACCAACAAATACATCGCCAATACGCGCGAGCCGCATCCCGGCCGGCTCGACTGGCTCGGCTTCGTGCTGTCGGCGAGCGGGGCATCGCTGTTCATGCTCGGGCTCTCGCTGGTCGGCGGCGAGCTGGTATCGACGCGCGAGTCGGCCGGCATGTGCGTGATCGGCATGGCACTGCTGCTGGCCTATGTGCTGTATGCGAGGCGCGTGGCGCTGCCGGTGCTCGATCTCCGTCTGCTGCGCATTCCGAGTTTCCATGCGAGCGTGATCGGCGGTTCGCTGTTTCGCATCGGTCTTGGCGCGGTGCCGTTCCTGTTGCCGCTCGCATTGCAGGAAGGGCTCGGCATGACCGCGTTCAGAGCCGGCGCGATCACCTGCGCGTCCGCGTTCGGCTCGATCTTCATGAAGACGATGGCGTCGCGCATTCTCGAACGTTTCGGCTTTCGCACCGTGCTGATGGTCAACGCCGCGTGCGCCGGTCTTGCGATCGCCGTGTATGGGCTGTTCTTTCCCGGCACGCCGCATTGGGTGATCTGGTGCATCGTGCTGGCGGGCGGCTTTTTTCCGTCGCTGCAATTCACGTCGCTCAATACGCTTGCTTATGCGGACATACCGAGCAGCGAGGTCGGCCGCGCGACGAGCGTGGCAAGCGTCATCCAGCAGATGTCGCTCGGCCTCGGCGTGACGATCTCGGGCATCGTGCTGCAGATTTCGCATCGCCTGCAAGGGCATCCGAAGATCGTGTTCTCCGATTTCTGGCCGGCGTTTCTCGTCGTCGGTCTGTTCTCATGTCTGTCGATTCCGATTACACGGCGTCTGCCGAGGGACGCAGGTGACGAGATCGCGCGCGGCAGCCGCGGGCGCGCGTGAGCACGCCTCGCTGCCTATCCCGCGCTATTGCTATCACCCCGCCTGCTCCACCGGCGTCACCGTCAGCTCCACCCGCTGCGCGCCGCGCAGCACCGTCACGCTGACCGGTCTGTCGATACGCGAGGCGTCGAGCGTGCGTTGCAGGCCATCCACATCCTGCACCGGTTGCGCGTCGATGGCGACGATCGTGTCGTCGGTACGCAAGCCGCCGAGCGCGGCCGGACTGCCTTTGACGATCTCCATCACATGCACGCCGCTTTGCGCGCTGAGCCCGAAGTAGCGTTGCACGCGCCGCGACAGCGGCGTCGTCGTGCCGGCCACGCCGATATACGCTCGCCGCACGCGGCCGTGCGCGAAGATCTGCATGATGACCCACTTCGCGGTATCGATCGCGGTCGCAAAGCAGATAGCCTGCGCGCCCGGAATGATCGCGGTATTCACGCCGATCACCTGGCCTGCCGAATTGATCAGCGGTCCGCCCGAGTTGCCCGGATTCAGCGCCGCGTCGGTCTGGATCACGTCGTAGATCATGCGGCCGGAATTCGAGCGCAGCGAACGGCCGAGCGCCGAAATGACGCCGGTCGTCACCGTCTGCTGCAGCCCGAGCGGATTGCCGACCGCAATCGCGATCTGCCCGACGCGCAGCTTCGACGATTCGCCGAGCTCCACGTGCGGCAGCGCCTCCGGTGAGCCGATGCGCAGCACCGCGAGATCGCTGCCGGGATCGTCGCCGACCAGGTCGGCGTCGAACTTCGCGCCGTCGGCTAGCGTCACCTGGATATTCGTCGCGCCATGCACGACGTGGCTATTGGTCAGCAGGTAGCCGTCGGGCGTGAACAGAAAGCCCGAGCCGGTGCCGCCGCGCGGGCCGCGCCGTGGATGCGCGGACGTCTCGCCCGGCAGCTGGTGTTCGACGGCAATAAACGCGACCGCCTGCTGCACGCGCTCCAGTGCGCCGATCACGGTGCGGGAGTAGGCGTCGAGCAGTGCGTCGTCGTTGTGAGTCAAAAGGTCGGTGGATTGCGGCCCGGGGGCGTCGGATGCGGCGCTCGACAGGTCATCGATGAAGCGTGGGCGGCTTCCCATAACGATGCTCCGGATAGACGGGCTGCGAGATGCGGGGCGTCTCTGGGGTTTTCAAGGGCATCCGGGAGCCCGCGGGGCGCGGCGCGAGGCTGACTGCCGCCGCGTGTGAGACACTTTCCCGAGCGCGCCGCCGCACGCCGCTACCCACGCGCCACGGAGATCCCCTTCATGTCCGCATCGACCGCTTCAGCGCCGCCTTCCCCGCAGCCGGATCCACGCATCGAGTCGCTCAGCGCGATCACGCTCGCTACCGGCGACATGCAGCGCGCCGTCGCGTTCTACGAAGCGCTCGGCTTCCCGCTCAGGTACGGCGGTGCGCGCGAGGCGTTCACGTCGTTCGGGTTCGGCGGCTCGTATCTGAACCTGATCGCCGATCCGCGCGCGCCGGTCAACTGGTGGGGGCGCGTGATCATCTACGTGTCGGACGTCGATGCGATCTACGACAAGGCACTGGCGGCGGGTCTGCAACCGTCGTTCGCGCCGTCGGATGCGCCGTGGGGCGAGCGCTATTTTCATATCACCGATCCGGACGGCCATGAATTGAGCTTTGCGCGACCGCTGCGTTAGGGTTGGCGCAAATCTCGCTATCATGAGTGTTTCCCCGGTTGTGCAGCGCCCGCCCACGCGGTAACACGGCTGACACCTCGTGCTTCGATAATCGAGCGCGTCCGCGTTGCTGGCCGCCGCGCGCCAACCCATTCCAGTTGCGAGGAGCCGCAATGAAAGAGCCGGATTCGAGATCTCATACCGAACTGATGGCGGAGCGGCAACGCCGGTTCGAGGAAGACCTCATCGACGCCTACGACGAAGAACTCGAAATGGAAGTCGATGACCGCATCATCGACGGCGCGGCCGCTTTTACGCCCGAGCGTCGTGAGGCGCGCAAACATTACTTCCGCGAACTGTTCCGGCTGCAGGGAGAACTGGTCAAGCTGCAGGACTGGATCGTCGCGACGGGGCATCGGCTGGTCGTCATCTTCGAGGGACGCGACGCGGCCGGCAAAGGCGGCGCGATCAAGCGCATCACGCAGCGCCTCAATCCGCGCGTGTGCCGCGTGGCCGCGTTGCCCGCGCCGAACAACCGCGAGCGCACCCAATGGTATTTCCAGCGCTATGTATCGCATCTGCCGGCGGGCGGCGAGATGGTGCTATTCGATCGCAGCTGGTATAACCGCGCGGGCGTCGAGCGAGTGATGAACTTCTGCACTGACGACGAGTACGAGGAGTTTTTCCGCTCGGTGCCGGAGTTCGAAAAGATGCTGGTGCGCAGCGGCGTGCAGATCCTCTAGTACTGGTTTTCGATTACCGACGAAGAACAGGAGCTCCGCTTCCAGAACCGCATTCATGATCCGCTCAAGCAGTGGAAGCTGAGCCCGATGGATCTGGAGAGCCGGCGCCGCTGGGAAGCTTATACGCAGGCGAAGGAAGTGATGCTGCAGCGCTCGCACATTCCCGAAGCGCCGTGGTGGGTCGTGCAGGCCGTCGACAAGAAACGCGCGCGTCTGAACTGCATCCAGCATCTGCTGAGCCAGGTGCCGTATCACGAGATCGAGCATCCGCATATCGAGTTGCCGCCGCGGGTCTATCACGAAGACTATAGCCGTCAGCCGGTGCCTCAGTCGATGATCGTGCCCGAGGTGTATTGAGGAGCGGGGCGGACTCAGAACACCGAACGGAATAGCCAGTACAAGCCGCCCGCAAGCGCGATCGACGCGGGTAGCGTCAACACCCAGGCGAGCACGAGGCTGCGCACGGTGGCCCATTGCAGACCCGAGCCGTTGGCCGCCATCGTGCCGGCCACGCCGGAAGAGAGCACGTGGGTCGTCGACACCGGCAGACCGTAGACGTCGGCGGCGCCGATCGTGACCATCGCTACGACCTCAGCCGCCGCGCCCTGGCCGTACGTCAGATGCTGCTTGCCGATCTTCTCGCCCACCGTGACGACGATGCGCTTCCAGCCGACCATCGTGCCGAGCCCCAGCGCGATCGCGACCGCCACCTTGACCCACGGCGGAATGAATTTGGTTGCGTGATCGATCTGCGTTCTGAAGTTGGCGAGGATCTTCGCGTCCTCGGGCGAGAACTGCGGCTGATTGGCTTTCTGCATCAGACGGATCGCCTCGGACGTGACATACATGTTGTTGCGCACGTTATCGACGATGCCTTGCGGGACCGCGGCCATCGAGCCCGATTCGCCGACCTGGCGGCCGATCTGCTCGGTCAGTTGCTGCAGCGCCGGCAGCGTAGCGGGCGTCAGCGTACGGGTGCGCACGAATGCCTCGACGTCGGCGCGCGGATCCGCGGAAGGCGCCGCGCCCTGCGTGTAGCGCGACAGCATCGCCGCGGTTTGATGCGCGACCGCGACGAAGGTCTGCGTTTGCGCCGGTGTGACCGCCTTGTTCAGCGCGTAGGCGGTGGGCACCGTGCCGATCAGGATCAGCATGATCAGGCCCATGCCTTTCTGGCCGTCGTTCGAGCCGTGCGCGAACGACACGCCCGTGCAGGTCAGAATCAGCAGGCAGCGAATCCAGAACGGCGGCGGCTCCTTGCCTTTCGGCTCGGCATACAGCGCAGGTACGCGCACGACGGCCTTCAGGATCAGCAGCAGCAGCCCCGCGAGCAGAAAGCCCACGATCGGCGAAAACAGCAGCGATTTGCCGACGCCGAGCGCCTGATTCCAGTCGACGCCGCTCGTGCCGTTCGTGCCGTGCATCAACTGATTCATCAGACCCACGCCGATGATCGAGCCGATCAGCGTGTGCGAGCTCGACGAGGGCAGGCCGAAAGACCAGGTGCCGAGGTTCCAGATGATGGCGGCGATCAGCAGCGCGAACACCATCGCGAAGCCGGCGCTGCTGCCGACTTGCAGAATCAGCTCGACCGGCAGGAGTTGCAGCACGCCGAAAGCGACCGCCCCGCTCGACGTCAGCACGCCGAGAAAATTCCACGCGCCGGACCAGACGACCGCGAGATTCGGCGTCAGCGAGTGCGTGTAGATAACCGTGGCGACCGCGTTCGCCGTGTCGTGAAAGCCGTTGACGAACTCGAAGCCGAGCGCGATCAGCAGTGCGACGCCGAGCAGAAAATACGGCATCACAGAACTTTCGCGCACGGGCTGCAAATCGTCTATCAGATGCACGGCGCAGTACACGGCGCCGGCAATGAGCAGGGCGACGAAAATAACCAGGCCCGCGCTACGGCCTTTGCCGCTGGCGGCGCCCGGTTGCGGATACGAAAGTTCCGGCATGACGTGAGCCCCAAAAGTGTAGTCGCAGAGTTCTCGATGCTGCTTTCGCTGTGTGTCGCAATGATGACGGCTGCGTGACGCCAATGGGGTACGGAAAAACAGACGCGATTCGGCCTATCCTGCCCGGCTTACACCGGTAATTACCGCGGCGCATGGCGGATCGGGCTAGCAGGATGTCCGAATCGAACGGTAAGCAAATGGCGAACGAAAACGAGGCGACGAACGCCCGGAAGTTACGCTTACGATGCGCTTATCACTTCCCCGCTCGCGCTGCCGCCGAGGCTGCGTTTATAAGCCTGCGCGACGATTTCGGCCGGCACCCCTTGCGACGGATCACGGCCCATCGATTCGAGCGTCTCGGCGACCCAGCCCGGGCTCACCACATTGACGCGTGCCTTGCCGCGCAACTCGAGCGCGGCCGAGCGCGCAAACGCTTCGACACCCGCATTCACGATGCTGACCGCTGCGCTGCCTTCCATCGGCTGTTGCGCGAGCACGCCGCTCGTCAGAGTGAACGAGCCGCCTTGGGAGACATGCGCCGTGCCGCAGCGCACCAGGTTGACCTGGCCCATCAGCTTGTTGGCAAGACTGAACGAAAAGTCTTCGTCGGCGAGCGATGCAAGCGGCGCGAATTTTGCCGAGCCGGCCGCGCAAACGATCGCATCGAAGCTGCCACCTTGCGCATACATCGCTTCGATGCTGCGCTTGTCCGACAGGTCGACATGTAATTCGGAGCCCTTGCGGCTTGCGCCGACCACGTCATGCTCGGCGGCGAGCAGCCGCACGATGTGCGAGCCGAGCAAGCCGGTCGCACCGACAACAAGTATGCGCATACATCCTCCCGGGATTGGTTTGCCGTGTTTGCCGCGCTGCACACTGCATCGTCGAGCCATGCAATGCGCGCGGCCCTACGGGTCGAGGATAGACGCTGGCGAGGCGGCCCGCCATCGCGCGATTGGCAAAGCGGCGGACATGCGGCGCGAAGCCCCCGCGAATCGCCCGCGAATCGCCCGCGAATCGCGGGTGAGGATTATCTTTGCTACGCTGGAGTGACGTCAGATCTGCAAGGCGCACCGTGTTGCCGGTGCGCGGGGATAGTCCGTAAAAGGAGGCGATGAGCGTGGCACGGCAAGCGCTTTCGCTGCGTCATCGGCTGCGACACACGTGGCGTTTCGTCCGGGTGGGGATGACACGCTATGTGGGCAACCGCCCTTGGGTGGCTGGCATCGCTGGCACGCTGGTCGCGTTGGCCATGTCGATTCTGATCGCGCTGGAGGTCGGCGCGGGCCGCAGCGAGACGCTCGATCATGCTCGCCAGACCTCGCAAAACCTCGTGTCGATCATTTCCGCGGATCTCGAGCGCAACGTCGAGATTTATAGTCTGTCTCTGCAAGCGATGGCGGATGTCGCCCGCGATCCGCTCACCTGGACGCTGCCGGCTCCCGAGCGCCAGGCGATGCTGTTCGATCGCGTCACGACCGCGGCCTATCTCGGCGGCGCTTACGTAGTGGACGCCAACGGCCAGGTGGCCGCCGCGCAGTATGAAGACGCCAACACCACCATCCGTCTCGACGACCGCGAATACTTTCAGGTGCACCAGCGCAATCCTGCGGCGGGCCTGTGTTTCTCGCATCCGTACACTTCGCGGCTGCGCGGCGGCGAACTGTCGATCGCGCTCACGCGGCGCATCGACGACGCGCAAGGCCGCTTTGCCGGCATCGCGCTGCTCGCGATCCGCATCGAGTACTTCCAGCACCTGCTCGACCGGATCGATACCGGTGCCCAAGGCTCTGTCTTCATCGTGATGACGGACGGCACGCTGCTTGCGCGTAAGCCGCTTGCCGCGCCCGAGATCGGCTCGAACATCGCGATGCCGCCGCGTTTTCGCGAAATGGACACGCACGGCTCTGGCACCTATGAGGCGATCGCGACGATCGACGGCGTGCGTCGCATCTACACGTACACCCATGTGCCGGGCACGCCGCTGATCGCGGTGGTCGCGCCCGCCGTCGACGACGTGCTCGCGCCGTGGCAGCATCGCAGTCATGTCGCCGCTGCGCTGACCATCGGGTTCGGCGCGGTGTTCGTGTTCGTATCATGGCTGCTCGCGTTCGCGCTGCGCGACAAGCAGCGTGCGCAGGCTGCGCTGCAGCGTCTGGCCACGACCGATCCACTGACGAGGCTCGACAATCGCCGCGTGCTCGACAAACGGCTCGACGACGAATGGCGGCGCGCGCAACGCGAGAGGAAGCCGCTTTCGGTGCTGTTCATCGATATCGATCACTTCAAGACCTTCAACGACACCTACGGCCATGACAGCGGCGACGAGGTATTGATCGCGGTGGCCGATTGCATCGCGTCGGTGGCGCGACGCTCGAGCGATCTGGTCGCGCGCTACGGCGGCGAAGAGTTCGCGGTGGTGCTGCCGGATACCACGGCGGAAGGTGCGTTCGCGGTCGCGGAGCAGATTCGCCGCAAGGTGGAAAGCCAGGTCATCGTGCCGGAACAGGGGGCGCCGCGCGGGGTGACGGTGAGCGTCGGCTGCGCGACGGCGCTGCCGCCGTCGACCGATGTCGCGAACGGGCTCGATCTGCTGGCCGCCGCCGATCAACAGCTGTATGTGGCGAAGCATCAGGGGCGCAATCGCACCTGTTCGGCGCAGTGGAAAGAGGGGGCGGCGGCGCAGGCGGGTTCTCGTGCGGGGGCCGGGCTTTAACGCTGCGCGCTCCGGGGGCGGGCGCGCTTTGCCGGGGCCGAGCTGTCGCGGTGCAGCGTGATTCAGGCGCGTTGCGCGCCAGATGGCGCGAATCCGCGCAACGTCACCGCCGCTGACGTCTCGTCGCGCGACGCCGGGGGCTGCGCATCAGCAGCCGAAGCGTCCGCATTCGCCAGCAACGCCACCGGAAAGCCGCGCCGCTGCCAGGCATCGAGTCCGCCGCGCAGCGCGCGAATGCGCGTATAGCCGTGGCTGCGCATGTGTTGCGAGACCGCGAGCGCAGTCGCGCTGTCCGGGCAGATGCAATAGATCACCATGTCGTGCGCGCGCAGTGCGCCGTCGATCTGTTCGGGCGAATGCGGATCGAGCGCAAGCGCATTGGGGATCCGACATTGCAGGTCGGGCAGCGGGGCGCCGGGCCGGGCATCGAACACACGGGACTGCGCCATGCGGCTCGTCCGGCCGAGGCGTCGCCAGCGCCACGACATCCTCGACGCGGCGCTCGGCGGTGAGGCGCGGGTCGGCAGGTCCGGCGCCGGCGTGGCTGGGCCCGACGCGGCTCGCGCGAAGCGACGCCGTTCGCGATAGCGCAGATGCAGCCTGTAGAACAGATAGACGAGCGCCACGGCAAGAAGCATGTCGGCGAACGTGCCGCCGCGCCGCTCGGCGAACGCGCGCAGCATGTGCAGTTGGCGTTCCACCGCCGCGCCGCCGAGCAGCCAGAACGCCGCCCACGCGACCACGCTCGCCAGATCCCACAGCACGTAGATGCGGATATCGACGGCCGTGGTGCCCATCAGCGGCGGGGTGATCAGCCCGAGCCCGGGCACGAACTTCGAAATCGACACGAGGGGCATGCCATAGCGTTCGAACAGCGCGCGCGCCGTTTCGAGCCTCGCATCGACGGCGGGCGACAGGCGGCCGAGCCACGCGAGCAGCTTGCGGCCGTAGAGGCGGCCGGCCGCGAACCAGGTGCCGTCGCCGATCAATGAGGCCAGCACCGCCGCGCCGAGGATCGGCCAGAACGACAGGGTGCCCGCGGCGATCGCCGAGCCCGCGAACAGCAGCATCGGCACAGCCGGAATCGGTACGCCGAGGCGCGTCAGCAGGACGTTGACGAACACGATCGCGCTGCCCCAGGTTGAAACCGCGGACAACGGAAACTGGACCAATTGAGGCGCTCCTGTCGATGCTGTTGAGCCGGTATGCCTGCAAATACGCAACTAACGGCCAACCCCGCATGCTCACCGCGACATTACCCGTGTGCTCGACCAGAGTGCGCGCGAAGGGCGAGGCCGATTCGCAAGGGCGGAGGCGGCATCGTCGGCGAACGAACCGCAAACTGCCCCCGCCGATGTTCACTCCTTCAGGCATTCGGCATCGCGACTACCCCCGGATTTCCGACGATCGCCAGAAACTCCCGCCGCGTCGATGGGTCGGTGCGGAACGTGCCGAGCATACGCGACGTGACCATCGTGACGCCGGCCTTATGCACGCCGCGTGTCGACATGCACTGATGCGCGGCTTCGAGAATCACGCCGACGCCGGCCGGCTGCAGCACGTCGTTCAGCGTATCGGCGATTTGCACCGTCATCTTTTCCTGGATCTGCAGCCGTTTCGCGAACGCGTCGACGAGACGCGCGAGCTTCGAAATGCCGACCACGCGATGATTCGGCAGATACGCGACGTGCGCGCGTCCGATGATCGGCACCATATGGTGCTCGCAATAGCTTTCGAAGCGGATGTCTTTCAGCACGATCATTTCGTCGTAGCCGTCCACTTCGGAGAAGGTGCGCGCGAGGATGTCGCGCGGATCGACCTGATAGCCGGCGAAGAACTCCTCGTAAGCGCGCACTACGCGCGCCGGCGTGTCGATGAGGCCTTCACGGCTGGGATCGTCGCCGGCCCAGCGCAGCATCACGCGCACGGCTGCTTCAGCTTCTTCGCGGCTTGGACGTTCGACTGCCGCTGCGGGTTTGGTCTTCTTTGCCTTGCTGCTGGTCATGCGTCGCCCTCCTGGAGCGCGCGTCGACGCGGTGGGACGCGCGGGGTCAGTAACTGAGGCCATTGTTCCATGTTTTGCGCCCGAAGGTGCCAATGCCCCTTGTGGCACGGTCGCAAGCAGATCGGTACGCGCAAGGATGAACAGCAGACTCGTGAAATGCGGCGTTTCAGGCACGGCGCCCCGCCTGATGCGCTTCTTTTCGAGGTCTCGCCGACCTCGGACAGCGCGATCGAGAATGTGTGTGTGCTCGTCGCCGGATCGAAGTCCTGCACGTCGCGCATGCCTTTCTCGATGCGCGGCATCGCGTCGAGCGCGGTGTTGACTCCACGCCTTTCGATATACACACGAACTTCTCACGCGCAGGCCAGGCGCGACGCAGGCCGTCGCAACCGCGCAGAGCGACCTATGATGAAGGGGATTTCCACGCCTTGACAACCCGCCCAAACGACAACCATAATCCCCGGGCGTTCGCTAAACGAATCACTGTTCTCAGGGCGAACAATTTGCCGCGAACCCATCGAAGGCGCTTGCCGGAGCCGTCGCCAGCATGCCCGCAGACTGTTTCCGCGCGAGCCTTGCCGCGAACCTTCCCGTAGGGCTGTCAACCCAGCGGCACGTAGCGCCCCCAAAGGAAATTCGACATGATCAACAAGATTTTCGAGACACTTCAATCGGCGGTTGCCGATGTGCACGACGGCGCGACCGTGATGATCGGCGGCTTCGGCACGGCCGGCATGCCGTCCGAGCTGATCGACGCGCTGATCGAGCAGGGCGCGCGCGACCTGACCATCGTCAACAACAATGCAGGTAACGGCGATATCGGCCTCGCAGCGCTGCTGAAGGCCAAACGCGTGCGCAAGATCATCTGCTCGTTCCCGCGCCAAACCGACTCCTATGTGTTCGACGCACTCTATCGCGCCGGCGAAATCGAACTCGAACTCGTGCCGCAAGGCAACCTCGCCGAGCGCATCCGCGCCGCGGGCGCGGGCATCGGCGGCTTCTTCACGCCGACCGCATACGGCACCAAGCTCGCCGAAGGCAAGGAAACCCGCCTGATCGACGGCCGTCACTACGTGCTCGAGTCGCCGCTGCATGCCGACTTCGCGCTGATCAAGGCGTACAAGGGCGACCGCTGGGGCAACCTGATCTATCGCAAGACCGCGCGTAACTTCGGGCCGATCATGGCAACCGCGGCGAAGACCGCGATCGTGCAGGTGTCGGAAGTGGTGCCGCTCGGCGGCCTCGATCCGGAAGAAATCGTCACGCCCGGCATTTTCGTGCAACGCGTGATCGCGGTGCCGCAAGCAGCGCATGCCCCGACGCCCAATCCTCACGACGCTGCTGCCTGAACCGGAGACCGAGATGAAGAAACTGACCCGCGATGAAATGGCCAAGCGCGTTGCCCAGGACATCCCTGAAGGCGCTTACGTGAACCTCGGCATCGGCGTGCCGACGCTGGTGGCGAACCACCTCGCCGCCGACAAGGAAATTTTCCTGCACAGCGAAAACGGTCTGCTCGGCATGGGCCCGGCACCGGCGAAGGGCGAAGAAGACGACGAACTGATCAACGCCGGCAAGCAGCACGTCACGCTGTTGACGGGCGGCGCCTACTTCCATCACGCGGATTCGTTCGCGATGATGCGCGGCGGCCATCTGGACTTCTGCGTGCTCGGCGCGTTCCAGGTGTCGGCGAAGGGCGACCTCGCGAACTGGCACACGGGCGCGCCCGACGCGATTCCGGCGGTCGGCGGCGCGATGGACCTCGCGATCGGCGCGAAGCAGGTCTACGTGATGATGGAACACCTGACCAAGCAGGGCGAAAGCAAGATCACCACCGAGTGCTCGTACCCGGTCACCGGTATCGGTTGCGTGACCCGTATCTATACGGACCTCGCGATGATCGACGTTACGAAGGAAGGTCTCGTCGTGCGCGAGATTTTCACGGACATCGGCTTCGACGAACTGCTGAAGCTGACCGGCGTGCCAATGACCGACGGCACGCAGGCCGCGCACGCGGCCTGATGGTTGGCTGAGGCGTCACGGCGGCGGGCAGTTCGACGGCCGCACCCGTGGCGCCTCGTCTGCACGACGCGCTGCGTCGCATCCATGCAGTGCGCATCATTGCGCGAATGGGCCGGCGCTGGCAAGGCAGATTCCTCGACAGCGCTCGCCTGGCGACTTCGGCGACGTGCCGGCGGCGTTTGGCGCACAATACGCAGCACATGCCGCCACCCACGCACGGCATCGCGCAGTCGCCGCGCCTGCTTCGAGCCGCCGCGCGCCGCTACTTCCTTTCCGATTCCCTCGAACATCGACGCCACCATGCTCGACTCCAGCGCCCGTCTGACTGGCCTTCTTTGCGGCACGCAGCCGATGAACGACATCTGGGCGCCGCGTGCCACGCTGCAACGGATGCTCGACGTCGAAGCCGCGCTCGCGCGCGCTTCGGCCGCCCATCAAGTCATTCCTGAATCCGCCGTCCCCGCGATCGAAGCCGCCTGCCAGGCCGATCAACTCGACGCCGACGCGCTCGCACGCGATGCGGCGCTCGGCGGCAATCTCGCGATACCGCTCGTCAAGCAACTGACCGCGCGCGTCAAGGCCGCCGATGCCGAAGCGGGCAAATACGTGCATTGGGGCGCGACGAGCCAGGACATCATCGATACGGCGACGGTGCTGCAACTGCGCGACACTTTCGAGCTGCTCGATAGCGGCCTGCAATCCACCTGCGACGCGATCGCGAAACTCGCGGCCACCCATCGCGCGACGCCGATGATCGGCCGCACGTGGCTGCAACAGGCGCTGCCGATTACGCTTGGCCTCAAATTCGCACAATGGCTCGACGCGCTGTTGCGTCATCGCGAGCGGCTCGATGCGCTGCGCGAGCGCGTGCTCGTGCTGCAATTCGGCGGCGCGGCCGGCACGCTCGCGAGTCTGCGCGAAGCGGCGCCGCAGGTCACGCAGTCGCTAGCCAAAGAACTCGGCCTCGCGGTGCCGACCTTGCCGTGGCACACGCAGCGCGATCGCATCGCCGAAACGGCGTCGCTGTTCGGCATGCTGATCGGCACGCTCGGCAAGATCGCGCGCGATGTTTCGCTGCAGATGCAAACCGAAATCGACGAACTCGCCGAGCCGGCCGCGGCCGGCAAGGGCGGTTCATCGACGATGCCGCACAAGCGCAACCCGGTCGGCTGCGCAGCAGTGCTGACCGCCGCGACGCGCGCGCCCGGCCTGGTGGCAACCGTATTTGCCGGCATGGTGCAGGAGCACGAGCGCGCGCTCGGCGGCTGGCAGGCCGAATGGGACGCGCTGCCGGATCTCGCGCGCCTCGCGGGCGGCGCGCTCGCGAACATCGAGCAGATCGCGTCCGGCCTGAACGTCAACGAAGCGCGCCTCGCCGCGAATCTCGGCGTTACGCACGGCCTGATCCTCGGCGAAGCGGTGATGCTCGCGCTCGGCGATTCCATCGGCCGGCTCGACGCGCATCATCTGGTCGAGCGCGCGTCGAAGGCGGCGATCCGCGACGGCAAGACGCTGTACGACGTGCTCGCCGCCGACCCGGTCGTCACCGAACATCTTTCGCTCGAGCGCCTGAAGCGGCTGCTCGATCCCGCTCAATACGTCGGCCAGGCGCACGCATATGTCGACGCCGCGCTGGCGCTTCACACCTCGCGCGCGCAGCGCGCCCATTCCAAGGAGTAACCGGCATGCCTTACGCCGCAGTCAACGGCACCGAGCTTCACTATCGTATCGACGGCGATCGTCATGGCCATGCGCCGTGGCTCGTGCTGTCGAATTCGCTCGGCACCGATATGTCCATGTGGTCGTCGCAGGTCGCGGCGTTGTCGAAGCACTTCCGCGTGCTGCGGTACGACACGCGCGGCCACGGTCATTCGGAAGCACCGAAGGGGCCCTACACGATCGAACAGCTGAGCGGCGACGTGCTCGGCCTGATGGACACGCTGAAGATCGCGCGCGCGAACTTCTGCGGCATCTCGATGGGCGGCCTGACCGGCATCGCGCTTGCCGCGCGTCACGGCGACCGCTTCGAGCGCGTCGTGCTGTCCAACACCGCCGCGCGCATCGGCTCGCCGGAAGTGTGGGTGCCGCGTGCCGCGAAGGCGCGCCACGAAGGCATGTTCGCGCTTGCCGACGCGGTGCTGCCGCGCTGGTTCACGGCAGACTTCATCGAGCGCGAGCCGGTCGTTCTGGCGATGATCCGCGACGTGTTCGTGCATACCGACAAGGAAGGCTACGCGTCGAACTGCGACGCGATCGACGCGGCCGATCTGCGCCCTGAAGTGCCGGGCATCAAGCTGCCGACGCTCGTGATCAGTGGCACGCACGATCTGGCCGCGACCCCCGCGCAGGGGCGCGAACTCGCGCAGGCGATTCCGGGCGCACGTTACGTCGAGCTCAACGCCTCGCATATTTCTAACATCGAGAAGGTCGACGAGTTCACGAAAACCGTGCTCGACTTTCTGACGGATACAAAATGAACGACGAAGACCGTTACGAAGCCGGCATGGGGGTGCGTCGCGCGGTGCTGGGCGACGCGCACGTGGACCGTTCGCTCGCGAACCGCACCGAGCTGACCGAGGAGTTCCAGAACCTGATCACGCGCTATGCGTGGGGCGAGATCTGGACGCGTGAAGGTCTGCCGCGTCATACGCGCAGCCTGCTGACGATCGCGATGATGGTTGCGTTGAACCGCAGCGAAGAACTCGCGCTGCACCTGCGCGCCGCGAAGAACAACGGCGTGTCGCGCGAGCAGATCAAGGAAGTGCTGATGCAGACCGCGATTTACTGCGGCGTGCCGGCGGCTAACTCAGCGTTCCACCTGGCCGACAAGCTGTTCCGCGAGGACGATGCGGCGGCCGCGGCGGCGAAGCCTTAAAGACTGGGCACTTGGTCTTCCGCTTCATCAGCCACAGCGCGACGGACGTCTTCGTCGCGCTGAGGCCGCGCGATGCGGGTCCGGGTCTAGACCGGCGCGGTTCACTCGATCTGCCTGTACCGAGTGTCCCCCCTGACAAGCTGCAACTATTTGGAAACGATACGAAACGGTTCGTCACGAATCGTACACTCCGATTCGCCTATCCCGTACACAGCAACCACCTTGATCTTATTTCCGTTTCGTTCCTCAAAGGTAATCTGATAGACCCCGCGCCACATTGGTTCGCCATCCTCATATATACCGATCTTCTCGGACGCCAGTCGCACCGCCCTTGTTTTCGTACGGTCAAAATCCAGCGAGAGGATGTCAGTTTTTCTCACCGCCATCTCGGCCACATAGGCCGGAAACCGGTCGCCGCATGGCGGGTATGATCCGGGTTCCGCCAGACATAACGCGGGAAGGGATAGCAGCGGGACTGCAAAAGCGTGTTTCATGGATTCAAAGGGCCTCACTCTATCTGCTTGAACATTCTGTCGTTCTCGACTCCTGGCAGCAAATGCCTCGAAACGACAAAGACCTCCACGGAACTGATCAAGCATTCGAATTCGCCAGCGTCGTTCACAGTAATCACCTTGATCTTATTTCCGTTTTTCTCATGGAAGGTAATGTGATAGACCTCACGCCACAACTGTTCGCCATCCTCATATTTTCCTATTTTTTCGGACGCCAGTTGCACGGCTTGGGTTTTTGTATAGTCGATATTGCCAAGCATGCCTGTGTCTCTTAGGCTGTTTTCGGCGATGTTGGTCGGCCACCTGTCGCATGGTGGATTCGGTCTGCCTTGCGCCAAGCATAGTGCGGGAAGGAATAGCAGCAGGACTGGAAGAGCGCATTTCATGGATGTTCCACCCTAAGCATTCTGTCCCCACTGTTCCAGATTTTCTCCCGAAATGGCAAGCGCAGAACGATACACCCATTTGACGCGTTGCCGGGTTCTTTCATGCTGTCGCCGTGGATCATGAAGCCGTCGCGTCCGCCTAGGCTCCTTCCCGCAACGGGGTTGAGCCGCATTGAATCCCCCCGGTTTTGGGGTGCGGAAACGGTACCGTAATTTCATACAGGCCGACAGGGATCGGTCCTTTGTCGTGGACATACTGGCTGCTGTGTCTGTCCTTGTGCTCGCCCTTGCCGGAATATCCGGTATTTGTGATGTATTCGTCGTCGTGATACAACAAGCGGCTTTCATGCCTGTAAATCCAAACCATCGTCCTTTTTCCATATTGGTTGTACGAACCAACGATTAAATCAGACCATTCAGCGGCGCACAATTTTTAAGATAGGCGTCAGTTTCATCTGGATGCCGTATTGAGCGGACAGAGGCGAGCGCATGGATCGCGAGGGATCACGGCAAATATGAGTACGGATTGCGCGTACCACCGATATCTCCTGTGACGCCCCCACAGCGCTCCCGCAGTCCAATCCGGGGGGCGAACGCGCGGAACCAAACGGCGTGACTATTCAAATCCGTTCTTGAAAGGCGCTGTATTCGAGGGGAAAAGAGAACCACGCCGCAACGATTGACGGTACCGAAGCAATCCCCACGGCTTGCGCGATTCCGCGCGCCCAATATTACTTATGCGGTAGTCGTCGCCACAACGCTCGCCGGCACCTGCACACACAGTGCGCGCAGCACCGTCTCCTTGATCACCTCGCGCCAATGCGCGAGTGCCGCCTCGTCCATCAGCGGTTCGCCGAGAAAAGCGCCGAGCGTGTACTGACTGGCGTTATAGAAATAGCCGAACTGGCAGTAGGAAAGGTTGCGGTAGCGGCCGGCCATTTCAGTTCGTTGATTCCGACTGGCCCTCACCAGTCAGGGTCGTCCTGTGTTCGGCGCAGGCCAGCGGGCCAGAGCATTGAACCACAGCAGGATGATGTTCACCACCGGGATGAAGGCCAACAGCGACCATGCTCCCGGATATCCCGCCTTTTTCAGGATCAGCCATAGAGGGATGACCTCCACGATGGTGATAAAAAACAACAACGATCAACCAGTGCAATATGGAAAGGGAGCCCACGCACACCTCGATCTTTGACTGGTAACGACAACCATACCGAAACGTGACTGGCTCCCTTTGTGACTGCACCGCCTGTCGTTTCACGGTCAGTTTCGCATGCTTGTCGGAAGGCGCGCGTGAAAAGCTACTTTAGCTCTTTAATCAGCGGTTCGACTGGTCCCATGTGTTGCGACACAAGAAAAACCTCGACACCACTCATCGAACATTCTGACCATCCGGCGTCGTTCACAGTAATAACGCTTACCTGCTTTCCGCTATTTTCGTAGTAGGTAATGTGATAGACCTCACGGTACAGGTCCTTGCCGTAGAACCGGTCTTTGCCGATCTTCTCCGAGGCAAGTCGTACGGCCATGGTTTTGGAATGATCGATCTTCGTCGGGTCAATGATGCCCTCGTTTCTCAGTCTGCCTTCTGCTACGTTGGTTGGCCATCTGTCGCAGGGTGGGGGTTTCGCCAGACACACCGCGGAAAGTGATAACAGCAGGATTGCAACAGAACGTTTCATGGATGCACCACCTTTAGCAGTCTGTCTCCACTGTTCCAGATTCTCATCCGTATAGTGGGGTCCAAAACGATGCAGCCGTTTGACGCGTTGCCGGGTTCTTTTATGCTGTCGCCATGGATCATGAAGCCAGCACGCCCGTGTGTATTCGTCCCGTTGATGGGAGTGAGCCGCATCGAATACGGTCCTGTATGGTCATGCCTGAACGGCGCCCCGATGGTGTACTCGCCAACGGGGATGGGCCCGATGTCGCGTACATATTGCATGTCGTGATTATCCTTCCCTTTGCCGCGACCGGAATACCCACCTGTGTATACGAGCATCGTGTCGTGATACAGGAGGCCGCTGCTGTGTCTGTAAATCCACGCCATTGGTTTTTTCCTCGTTGGTTTTACGAATCAACGATTACACCAGATCATCCTGTCGAGAACAATTTTTAAGATATGTGAAAATGGTTCACCTGCGCTCCTGCATCGCGCTGTTGGACGCGAGCGTCAGCGGACACGCACTGTACCGAAATCAACCGTTTGGGCATACGGCGAAAAATGGCCCAGGTTGCGAGTACCCCCTGTAGTGTGTGTGACGCCCCAAGGCCACCCCGCGGTCCAGATGCACCGGGTAAAACGTACAAAATCACACCTATGATTTTTGCGCGTTTGTGCTTGAAAAACGGACTATTCATCAGGAGCGCGAAGTCACGCCGCACGGTGCGGCGCAACGCAATGTAAAGAATGCGAATCCAAGCAACAAAAAGGGAACGCGGAGAATGCAGTCGCAACGAACAAAACGATAAAAGTCCAGATGTGCAAAAAGCCGGACGTTAGGAACGTCGGCGCAGTGAAGCCTCAAGCCACGAAAACCGCAACAAACGAAAGCCGCAAAACGAAACCACCTGTTACGGTTGTGAAGGAATGACCGCCGTTCAGGATTGGTATAGAAGGAATCCGCACGGCATTCGCGAATTCGGCGCGCGCCGATATTTTTTATGCGGTAGTCGTCGCCACAACGCTTACCGGCACCTGCACACACAGTGCGCGCAGCACCGTCTCCTTGATCACCTCGCGCCACTGCGCGAGTGCCGCCTCGTCCATCAGCGGTTCGCCGAGAAAAGCGCCGAGCGTGTACTGATTGGCGTTATAGAAATAGCCGAGCGACGCGATCATCAGGTATACGTCGCGCACCTCGAAAGATGGCAATCAGGCTTCGCAACCTGGCCGTGCAGGTCGACGAAACACGCATCGAAATGGGAGAGGCCGTCGAGCCGCCCGCGCGCCGCGCGGTCGCGATCGCGGCGATTGATAATCCGTATGCGGGCCGCTATGAGGCGAAGCCCGACGCGCCGCTGCGCGCGGCGGTCGGGAAGGGCGCCGCAATGGTGCCGTCGGAGAAGAAGATCGGCACCCTCGGCACCGCGATCGACGTGCCGCTCGGCCACAAGGACGCCGCCGACGTGCGCAGCCATTTCGACGCGATCAAGACGCGCGTGGCCGACGAGCCGCGCGCCAGCGAAATCGTCGTGGCGGTTGCAGTGACCGCGTCGGGCCGGCCGCTGCCGCGCATCGGCGGCCTGCAGGCGAGCGAGATCAAGGGCGAGGACGGTTTGCGCTGAGCGGGCGCTTTTTCCGCCGCTTTGTTACCTTCGCTTGTTGCCTGGGTTGTTTCACTGGTAGTGTCCTGCCGTTGACGCGGGCGCGCATGGTGCCGCCCGCGCTGCAACGTCCGCCGATCGGGGCGCTGCGCGCGTTGCGCAAGCGTCGTTCGGCGAGCTTCCGAGGGTCGCGATGTTTTCGAATCTGCTCGTACAACTGGTCAATGGACTCGCCGACGCGTCGACGCTGTTTCTGGTCGCCGCCGGTTTGTCGTTGATCTTCGGCGTGACGCGCATCGTCAACTTTGCGCACGGCTCGTTCTATATGTTCGGCATCTACGTCGCGTATAGCATGGCGAGCCGCTTCGGCCACACGGCGGCCGGCTTCTGGTTGTCGGTGCTGGCCGCCGCGCTCGCGGTCGCCGTGCTCGGCGCGCTCGTCGAAATCGTCGTGCTGCGGCGGATCTATCAGGCGCCAGAGTTGTTCCATCTGCTCGCCACTTTCGCGCTCGTGCTGATCTTTCGCGATACCGCGCTATGGCTATGGGGCCCCGACGATCTGTTCGGTCCACGCGCTCCGCATCTCGCGGGCGCGGTCGATTTTCTCGGTCATCCGCTGCCCGCTTACGATATCGCGCTGATCGTGATCGGCCCGGCCGTACTGCTGCTGCTGTGGTACGCGTTGACGCGCACGCGCTGGGGCACGCTGGTGCGCGCCGCGACTCAGGATCGCGAGATGCTCGGCGCGCTCGGCATCAATCAGGCATGGCTCTTTACCGGGGTATTCTTCGCCGGCGCGTTTCTCGCGGGACTCGGTGGCGCGCTGCAAGGACCGCGCATGTCGGCGAACCTGTCGCTCGATCTCGAGACGATCGGCAATGCGTTCGTGGTCGTCGTGGTCGGCGGGATGGGTTCGATTCCTGGCGCGTTCGTCGCGGCGTTGCTGATCGCCGAGATCAAGGCGCTGTGCATCGGCATCGGACACGTGACGATCTTCGGTATCGGTTTGTCGCTGAGCCGCTTCACGCTGGTGGCCGAATTCGTCGTGATGGCGGTCGTGCTGGTGGTGCGGCCATGGGGTTTGCTCGGCCGCGCGAGCGCCGCGGTGCGCGCGATGGGCGCGCCGGAAACGCCGTTGCGCCCGGCGGGCAAGCGTCTGAAGTGGCTCGTCGCCTTCGTGTTGCTGGTGCTCATACTCGCGCCGCTCGCGGCCAGCGTGTTTCCGTATATGCCGGTGCTGCTCGTCGAAATCCTGATCGCAGTGCTGTTCGCGACGAGCCTGCATTTCATCATGGGTCCGGGCGGCCTGCATTCGTTTGGCCATGCCGCGTACTTTGGACTCGGCGCATACGGCGCGGCGCTGTTCCTCAAGGTGCTGAACCTGCCGATGGAAGGCGCGCTTCTGCTCGGGCCGCTGCTCGCCGTGGTCGGCGCACTCGTGTTCGGCTGGTTCTGCGTGCGCCTCTCCGGCGTCTATCTCGCGATGCTGACGCTCGCGTTCGCGCAGATCGTCTGGTCGGTCGTGTTCCAGTGGGACGACGTGACCGGCGGCAGCAACGGCATCCTCGGCCTGTGGCCGTCGAACTGGCTGTCCTCGCCGGTCGCGTTCTACTACCTGACGCTCGCGTGCGCGGTGCTCGGTGTGTGGCTGTTGCGCCGCATGCTGTTCTCGCCGCTCGGTTACGCGATGCGCGCGTCGCGCGATTCCGCGCTGCGTGCCGAGGCGATAGGCATCGACGTGAAGCGGGTGCAGTGGGCGTCGTTCGTGATCGCCGCGCTGTTCTGCGGACTCGCCGGATCGCTGTACGCGTTTTCGAAGGGCAATATCTCGCCCGAAGTGATCAGCGTGAGCCGTTCGGTCGATGGCCTCGTGATGGTGCTGCTCGGCGGCTTGCAAACGTTGAGCGGGCCGATCGTCGGCGCGGCCGTGTTCACCTGGCTGCAGGATACGGTCGCGCGCCAGACCGACTACTGGCAGGCGCTGCTCGGTTTCGCGATCCTGCTGCTGGTGATCGCGTTTCCGCAGGGTATCGTCGGCTTCATTCGCGAGCGTTTCGGCGATGCCAACGACGATCAGGCAGACAAGACCAACGGCGGCGCCGCGTCGCCGTCACAACGGACCGCCGCGGTCAAGGAGGGCCTATGAGCCTGTTGCGCGTGAGCGGTCTGTCGCGGTCGTTCGGCGGAGTGAAGGCTGTTGACGACGTTTCATTCGAGCTCGAAGCCGGGCAACTGCTGGCACTGCTGGGTCCCAACGGCGCGGGCAAGTCCACCTGTTTCAACATGGTCAACGGGCAGTTGCAGCCGTCGGCGGGGTCGATCCTGCTCGATGGTCATGAACTCGTCGGCATGCGGCCGCGCGATATCTGGCGACGTGGCGTCGGCCGCACGTTCCAGATCGCCGCGACGTTCAACTCCATGACGGTGCTCGAAAACGTGCAGATGGCGCTGGTGTCGCGCGAGAAAAAGACTTTCGGCCTGTGGAAGCCGGCAGGCTCGCACTTTGCCGACGAAGCGTTCGCGCTGCTCGAACAGGTCGGCATGAGCGAGCATGCGAAGCGCGCGTGCGGCGTGCTCGCGTATGGCGACGTAAAGCGCGTGGAACTCGCGATCGCGCTTGCAAACCGGCCAAAGCTGCTGTTGATGGACGAGCCGACCGCCGGGATGGCGCCGAAGGAGCGCAACGAACTGATGGCATTGACCAAACGTCTCGTGACGGAACACAAGATCGGCGTGCTGTTCACAGAACACAGCATGGACGTCGTATTCGCGTACGCCGACCGGATGATCGTGCTTGCGCGCGGCAAGCTGATCGCCGAGGGCGACGCCGACACGATCCGCAACGACGCGCGCGTGCAGGAAGTCTATTTCGGCACGGGGAAGACGTTCCGCCCGCACGCGCCGCTACGAAACTCCGCGGACAACGCGCAAAACGGGCGGGGGACGCAGCAATGAGCGAACCGATGCTGAAAGTCTCCGGCCTCAACGCGTTCTACGGTCGTGCTCAAATCCTGTTCGACGTCGCACTCGAAGTCGGCCGTGGCGAAGTAGTCGCGTTGATGGGCCGCAACGGCGCCGGCAAATCGACGACGATGAAAGCGGTGATGGGACTGCTGCCGCGCCGCCGCGGCGAAGTGACGTTTCGCGGCCAGAACATCAGCGCGCTCGCGCCGTACAAGATCGCGCGCATGGGCGCCGGTTTCGTGCCTGAGGACCGCCGCGTGTTCGCGGACCTGACTGTGCTGGAGAACCTCGACACGGGCCGTCAGCCGCCGCGCGAAGGCGCACCGCAATGGACGCCCGAAAAGCTGTTCCGCCTGTTCCCGAATCTCGGCGAAATGCCCAATCGGCCCGGCGGCCAGATGAGCGGCGGCGAGCAGCAGATGCTGACCGTCTCGCGCACGCTGATGGGCAATCCGTATCTGGTGCTGCTCGATGAACCGTCCGAAGGCGTCGCGCCCGTGATCGTCGAGCAGATGGCGAACATGATTCTCGAACTGAAGCGCGAAGGGCTGTCCATTCTGCTATCTGAACAGAATCTGCACTTCGCCGGGCTGGTCAGCGACCGCGCGTATGTGCTCGAAAAAGGGCAGATCCGTTTCAGCGGCACGATTGGCGAACTCGCACGGAACGAAACCGTGAGGCGCGCTTATCTGAGCGTGTGAATCGATCCGGAAATCCGGGCGAAAGCCGGCGGCGGGCCGCACCTGTTTGGTGCGCATGCGTCGCTCGCATTGAACAAGAACCTGGACGGCGCGACGCCGGACCACCTGATGCGCGTGATTCTCGACGGCGTCGGCTCGCCTGCCCGGCCCGAAGTCGGTACGATGCCGCCTTACCGCGACAGCTTCAACGACGCCCCAATCGCCGAACTCGTGTCGTATCCGCGCACGCGGTTCGCGGGCGGCAAGCAGGCATGGCAGGACGTGGCTGCGAGTATGGCCAGAATTCGCCCGCAACCGCGCGAGCAATGAGCCGCCCATCGTCCGTCCGAACGCTTGCACGCTCACACGTCTGATAAAAATCACCATTTCTACTGATAACGGAGAAACGCATGACCACACGCGCAGGATGGCTCTCTCGCCTTATGGTGACGACCGCGTGCTCGTTCGCCGCGCTCGGCGCGAGCGCCCAGCAGACCATCAAGATCGGCGAAATCAATAGCTACAAGGCGCAGCCCGCCTTTCTCGGGCCTTACAAACAGGGCTGGAATCTCGCGCTCGACCAGGTGAACGCGGCGGGCGGCGTGCTCGGCAAGCAGCTCGAAGTGGTCTCGCGCGACGATAACGCCAACCCCGGCGACACGATTCGCGTCGCCCAGGAGCTGATTGCGCGGGAGCAGGTGCAGCTGCTGTTCGGCGGCTACCTGTCGAACACCGGCCTCGCGCTCGCCGACTTCGCGAAGCAGAAGAAGATCTTCTTCCTCGCGGCCGAACCGCTGACCGACAAGATCGTCTGGGCCGACGGCAACAAATATACGTACCGTCTGCGTCCTTCGACTTACATGCAGGTGGCGATGCTGGTGCCCGAGGCCGCGAAGCTGAAGAAAAAGCGCTGGGCGATCGTGTATCCGAACTACGAGTACGGGCAATCGGCAGTGGCGACGTTCAAGAAGCTGCTGAGCGCCGTTCAGCCGGACGTGCAGTTCGTCGTCGAGCAGGCGACGCCGCTCGGCAACGTCGACGCGGGCGCGGTGAGCCAGGCGATCGCCGATGCGAAACCCGATGCGATCTTCAACGTGCTGTTCGGCGCCGACCTCGGCAAGTTCGTGCGCGAGGGCAATACGCGCGGGCTCTTCAAGGATCGCGCGGTGGTGTCGCTCCTCACCGGCGAGCCCGACTACCTCGATCCGCTCGGCGCCGAAGCGCCGAGCGGCTGGATCGTGACCGGCTATCCGTGGTATTCGATCGATACGGCCGCGAACAGGAAATTCGTCGACGCCTATCAGGCGAAGTATCACGACTATCCGCGGCTAGGCTCGGTCGTCGGCTATTCGGCGCTGATGTCGATCGCGGAGGGGATCAGGAAAGCTGGTTCGACCGACCCGGACAAGCTCGCCGCCGCGTTCAAGGGGCTCAACGTGCAGACGCCGTTCGGGCCGATCACGTACCGCGCGCAGGACAACCAGTCGACGATGGGCGCGTATGTCGGGGTGACCGGCTTGAAAGATGGCAAGGGGGTGATGACGTCGTACCGGTACGTGGATGGCGCGAGCGTGCAGCCGTCGGATGCCGAAGTGAAGAAGCTGCGGCCGGCGGATTGAGGACGTGGTGCGCGGCGGTCCGTGGTGACTGCCGCGCGATGGCGTTGGCTGCTGGCGGGTCGGAAAACTACTCTTCCGCGTCGTGCTCGGTGACGAAGCGCTTCAGATAGGCGAGCACGGCCGCTTCCATCGCGCGATGATCGGCGGTGTTTTTCGAGCCCGCGTTCTCTTCATCGCCGAACAGTGTGGACGGCGCGTCGTGCACGTCCACTTCCTGCCCCTCGCGAAACACGCGGATCTCGTGGACGTCTTCGGCGTACTCGGCGATCCAGTGAACGCCCTCGATGTGCGCGCCGGCGCGAACGGTAGCGGTCTTCATGGCTGTCTCCCTGCACAGCAAGCAATGCCGTCGGAGCAGACCCTGTGCCGCCCCTTGTCCACCACCATACGCCGTCCTGCCTATGCACGCGAGTCCCCCGCGTCGCGCGCTGAACGTTGACTGGCGCGGGCGCTCCGGCACGTTCGTTGCTGAACGTCGAAGTGCCACCCACAACCGGAGGACCATCATGCCAGAGCAGAAAACCTTGAAACGTGCCGCGGCCGATAAACGCGCCGGCAAATCAGCGAGCACTCAAGCAGGAGAGTTCGTCAAGGAACAGGTGGACAAGGTGCGCGCCGGCAAGCACGGCGTGCGTTCGGCGAAGCAGGCCATTGCGATCGGACTGTCGCAGGCGCGCCGCGCGGGCGTCGACCTGAAGCCGCCGAAGCAGGGCGCGGCGAGCGAGGCGACCCGCAAGAAAGCGCAGAAGGACAGCGCGGCGGGCAAGCGCGAAGGCGCCGCGAAGAAGAGCGCAAGCAAGGAGTCGAGCGCGAAGCGCTCGCGCGTGACGACCGGCGTGCTCAAGCGCGAGAGCAAGGCCGGGGCGTCGCCGGCGGCGATGTCGAAGCAGGCCAAGTCGGCGGCTGCCAGGCGGCCTGCGGCGAGCCGCTCGGCAGCGGCGAAGAAAGGCGCTGCGACGAAGGGCGCGGCCGCACGCTCCGCCGCCGCGAAGAAGGCTGCGCATACGCGGGCGTCGCGCGCGCATCACTGACACGCCTGGCGCGCACCCTTGCGGGTGCCGCCGCGCGATGGTTGTCGCCGATTGCGCGCGTTCTTACTGCACGGTCGCCAGCACCTCGCCGACCGTCTGGAAAATCCGCGCGATCTGCTCTTCGTCGACGATCAGCGGCGGCGAGAACGCAAGAATATCGCCGGTGAAGCGGATCAGCACGCCCGCCTCGAAGCATTTGACGAACGCCTCGTAAGCGCGCGCGCCCGGCGCGCCGTCGCGCGCTTCGAGCTCGATGCCGGCGACGAGGCCGAGGTTGCGCACGTCCTTCACGTGTTTCGCGTCGCGCAGCGCATGCGCGGCCGCTTCGAACCTCGGTGCGAGGCTGGCCGCGCGCTCGAACAGATGGTCGCGGCGATACAGATCCAACGTGGCGATCGCGGCCGCGGCCGCCGCCGGATGCGCCGAGTAGGTGTAGCCATGGAACAGCTCGATCGCGCCCGGCGCGCCGCTGCCCACGACGGTGTCGTGAATCGCTCGGCTCGCCGCGACCGCGCCCATCGGAATCGACGCGTTGTTGATCGCCTTCGCCAGCGTAATGAGGTCCGGCGTGACGCCGAAGTATTCGCTCGCGGTCGCCTTGCCGAGGCGGCCGAAACCCGTGATCACCTCGTCGAAGATCAGCAGGATGCCGTGCTTCGTGCAGATCTCGCGCAGCTTCTGCAGATAGCCTTGCGGCGGAATCAGCACGCCGGTCGAGCCGGCCACCGGCTCGACGATCACCGCGGCGATCGTCGACGCATCGTGCAGCGTGACGATGCGCTCCAGTTCCTCGGCCAGATGCGCGCCCCACGCGGGCTGGCCCTTCGAGAACGCGTTGTGTTCGAGATTGTGCGTGTGCGGCAGATGATCGACCGCCGGCAGCAGCGCACCCGAAAACGTCTTGCGATTCGGCGCGATGCCGCCGACCGAAATGCCGCCGAAACCGACACCGTGATAACCGCGCTCGCGGCCGATCAGACGCGTGCGCTGACCTTCGCCGCGCGCGCGATGGTAGGCGAGCGCGATTTTCAGCGCGGTGTCGACCGATTCGGAGCCCGAGTTCGTGAAGAAGATGCGGTCGAGCCCGGTGGGCATCAGTTCCGCAACCTTCGCCGCCGCTTCGAACGCGAGCGGATGACCCATCTGGAACGTTGGCGCGAAGTCGAGCGTCGAGAGTTGCTGCGTGATCGCGGCGACGATCTCGTCGCGGCTATGGCCGGCATTCACGCACCACAGCCCGGCGCAGCCGTCGAGAATCTCGCGGCCGTCGGTGCTGCGGTAGTACATGCCCTTCGCCGATTCCAGCAGGCGCGGCGCGGCCTTGAACTGGCGATTGGCGGTGAACGGCATCCAGAATGACGACAGATCGTCGATGACGGGGCGCGAAGTCATGGCATTTCCTCGAAGTGAGTGTCGGTCGGGGGCTTGGGGCGTAGCCAAACTGTAGCGCCCGAGGTTTAATGGCGGCATAAACAGTTGACCAGGTGTGATGCCAACTGTGCTGGCGGATTCGCGCGAACTGTGAAGGTTAGCGGGCGGTCCGCGTTTCGCTTTTTTGGCCGCTGGTCTTTTTGCCCGCATCATGATTGAACTGGACCTTCAACGCGACCGGCGCGCTGCGCCAACGCTCGTCGAACAGATCGTGCAAGGCTTCGCGCGCGCGATCGACGCGCAATCGCTGCGCGCCGGCGCGCTGCTGCCATCAGTGCGCCAGCTCGCGCAAAGCCACGCGCTGAGCACCTTCACGGTGACGGAGGCGTATAGCCGGCTCGTGTCGATGGGGCTCGTGGTCGCGCGGCGCGGCTCCGGCTACCGCGTGGCGGCGCGCCTCGTGGCCACGCGCGCGGCCGTTGCCGACTGGCAGCCGCCGAGCCTGACCGCGACGTGGCTGCTGTCCGACGTGTTCGCCGATCATTCGGTGCCGATCAAGGCCGGCTGCGGCTGGCTGCCGAGCGAATGGATCAACGAGAGCGGCCTGCAACACGCGTTGCGCGCGCTGAGCCGGGTGCCGGCCGCGCGCATTGGCGACTACGGCCATCCGTACGGCTTCGCGCCGCTGCGCGAGCGTATCGCCGAACAGCTCGACCGGCGCGGCCTGCCCGTCGACGTTGCGAACGTGCTGCTCACGCAGGGCGCGACGCAGGGGCTGGATCTGATCGTGCGTACGCTGCTGCGCGCGGGCGATGCGGTGATCGTCGAGGATCCCGGTTACTGCAACCTGCTGCAAATCCTGAAGCTCGCCGGGCTCGTCGTGCATGGCGTGCCGCGCACACCGGCCGGCGTCGATACGGACGTGCTCGCCACGCTGGTCGAGCGGCACAAGCCGAAGGCCATCTTCGTCAATACGACGCTGCAGAATCCGACCGGCGCGACGTACGGCATGTCGGCCGCGTTCCGCTTGCTGCAGATCGCCGAGCGCGAGCGCCTCTGGGTGATCGAGGACGACGTGAGCCGCGAACTCGCGCCGGCCGGCGCGCCGCTCTTCGCGGCGATGGAAGGCCTGCAGCGCGTGCTGTACGTCGGCGGTTTTTCGAAGACGGTGACGCCCGCGCTGCGCTGCGGCTACGTGGTCGCCGAACAGGCGGTGCTGCGCGAGCTTGCACGCACGAAGATGGCGGTGGGGCTCACGTCGTCGGAAACGATCGAGCGGATCGTCGACAAAGTGCTGGTGGAAGGGCGTTACGCGCACCATGTCGAGACGGTCAACGAACGGCTGAAGCTCGCGCACACGGCGCTCGAAGAACGGCTCGACGCGCTTGGGCTCGAAGTCTTTCACCGGCCGCGCGCGGGACTGTTCATGCTGGCGCGCCTGCCGATCGAAGCAGAGCGCGCCGCCGAGGTCGCGACTGCCGCGCTCGGGCACGGCATCTGGCTCGCGCCGGGATCGTACTTCCGTCCCGATGACGCGCCGAGCAGCTGGTTCCGCTTCAACGCGCCGTATTCGACCGACGACGCGTTATGGCGCTTCATCGAGCGGGTCGGGCAAAGGACGTGGTAGGCGCCGCTTCGCGTGCGCTCAGCCGCCCAGCCCAACCAGCTTGAGCACGATCGGATACAGCGACGCCACGAGCAGGAGCGCCATCGCGATGTTGAAGACGCGCAGCCGCTTCGGATTCGACAGCACCTCGCGCATCGCCGTGCCGAAACCCGCCCATATGCAGATGCACGGAAAGCCGATTACATAGAACACCGCCGCCATCGCGACCGCGTTGATGCCGAAGCTGTTGCTCAGATGGATCGTCGTCGCCGCGGTCAGCACCATCATCCATGCCTTCGGATTGACCCACTGAAACGCGATCGCTTCATGGAAGCGCATCGGCCGGCGCTCGCCGTTCCTGAGCTTTAGCTCGCCCGACGTGCCGATTTTCCACGCCAGATACAGCAGATAAGCGACGCTGACGACTTCGAGCACGGTGTACAGGACAGGGAAGTGCGCGAACGCTTCGCCGAGACCGATACCGACCGACAGCATCAACAGCACCACGCCGGCACTGATGCCGGACAGATGCGGCAGCGTGCGGCGAAAGCCGAAATTGACGCCCGACGCGAGCAGCATCGTGTTGTTCGGACCGGGTGTGATCGAGGTGACGAGCGCGAACAGAATGCCGGCCGGCAGCGCGCTGAGAGTGACGAAAGACATGGGGGCTCCGGTGTCGCCAATAGAAAACGGTGAAGCTCATTCTAGCGACAGCGCCCGGTACAGTACCTGTACGGTTTTGAGAATGGTCCCCGGTACGGATTGCCGGTGACCGAGTGGACAGCAAGCACTGGCTCATGTGGCGTTTCAATACTCGGTAGTTAACATATGTTGCAATTATTATTTTAGTGGCAACATATGTAGAGGACTGGCCCGGAAGAAGCCCGCCATCCATCAGGAACCTACCGCACGATTGGAGATAGCCATGAAAGTGATGAATTGGTCTGCAGTTGCCGCACTCGTGGCGGCAACCTCGGCGAGTCCGGGCGCATTCGCGCAGGACGTGACGTCCACCCTCGCGAAAATCCAGCAAAGCGGCGTGATCGCGATTGGCCACCGCGAGACGTCGGTGCCGTTCTCGTATGTCGACGCGAACAACCAGGTGATCGGCTTTTCGCAGGACCTGTGCAACAAGGTTATCGATGCGGTGAAGGTGAAAACGAAGCGTGCGGACCTCAAGGTGCGCTTCATACCTGTCACCTCGCAGAACCGCATTCCGCTCGTGCAGAACGGCACGGTCGATCTCGAATGCGGCGTGACGACCAATCTCGCCGCGCGCCAAAGCCAGGTGACGTTTGCCGACACGTTCTTCGTCGCGACGACGCGTCTTCTGACGCGCAAGGATTCGGGCATCAAGGACTTCCCGGATCTCGCGGGCAAGACGGTGGTGACGAATCAGGGCACGACGTCCGAGCGCATCCTGCGCAAGATGAATGAAGACAAAAAGATGAACATGCAGATCATCAGCGCGAAGGATTACGGCGAAGGGCGCCTCACGCTCGAGAGCGGCCGTGCCGTCGCGTACATGATGGATGACGTGTTGCTTGCCGGCACACGCACGCTGACCGCGAACCCGTCGGACTGGATCATCACGGGCACGCCGCAATCGTCGGAAGCGTATGGCTTCATGATGCGCCGCGAGGATCCCGAGTTCAGAAAACTCGTCGACGACACGCTCGAACAGACGATGAAAGGATCGGAAATCCACACGATGTACGACAGATGGTTCGTCAAGCCCGTGCCGCCGAAGAACATCAGCTTCGACTTTCCGATGAGCGATTCGCTCAAGCAGCTTTACGCAAAGCCGAACGACAAGGCGCTTGAATAGCGGCGTTGATCGCGCCCATTGCGTGCGTTTCGCAGTGGCGTGGCATTGTTTTTCCCTCTATACCTGGAACAGGCGACGCGTTGCGGTTGAATGCGTCGCCGGATCGCAGGAAGGAGGTGCAAAGTGATGAGGCCGATAGAGCGTTCGCGGGACAAAAGAGTTTTTCTCAGAGGAGTTCTCAGCGGTGCGCTCGTGCTGGCGGGCATTTTCATGGCGTCTGCGAACAGTGGCGCCCAGATGCGCGTCATCACGATCGTCTCGGGCAGCTTTGGCGAGAATTGCGGCGCGCCGCACGGCAATCTGACTCGCGAGCTCGCGCGTCATTGCAACGGACGGCAGACGTGTGATTACGCGATGCCCGGCCTGCACCTGAACGGCACGACGATGACGTGCGCGAGCAACTTCAGCGCCGAATGGCATTGCGACCACGCGGACTTTCACACAGCAGCGCTGAGTCCCGGCGTGAAATCGGGCGATACGCTCGTGCTGGGTTGCGCCGAGTCGCGCGGTGCGGGCAAATGACCGGCTGTGCAAGTAGAAAGGCCGAGTCCCGAACGGGCCTCGGCCTTGTATCGATCATCGCTGTTTCCTTTAGCCGGTTTTACGAACCGGCGTAAAGCGCCGCTTGCCCAGCGGCGGTCCGATGCGACGGAAGCGCTCCCGCTTGTGTTCTTCTTCGAAGTGAGCCAGCGACGGCTTGACCAGATCGCTGCGCGATACGATTCCGACCAGACGCATGCTGTTCCTATCGGCGACCACAGGCAAGCGTTCGAGACCCAGCACGGCAAGCCGCGTCGCCACGAGCCGGCATGTTTCGGAGGGCAAGGCGAAGGCGGTGTTGTGCTGCGCGAATACGTCGGCGAGCGTCATTGTGCGCTTGCGCTCCGAGTCTTCGGCGCAGAAGCGTTCGAGCGACGTGCGCTCGGCCACGCCGATTACCACGCCGTCGCGTACCACCGGATAGGCGCGGCGCGACTGGTTCGCGCCGAACCGAGTCTGCAGTGTCGCGCCGACCGTCGCGGCGGCATCGACCGATTCGACCGAGCCGGTCATCACTTCGTCGACATAGTGACGCTCTAGCGGATCGACGCCGTACTCGCGATAGATGTGATAACCGCGCCGCGCGATTTTCTCGGTCATGATCGAGCGCCGCATCGCGAGCACGGCGAAACCGTGCGCGATCAGCGTTGCCGCCAGCAGCGGCAGCAGCGCATTGGCATCGTGCGTGAGACCGAAGGCGAATACGATGGCCGTCAGCGGCGCGCCGAGCGTGGCGCCGAGCGTTGCGGCCATGCAGACGAGCGGCCACAGGGCCGGTTCGCCGCCAGGCAGCCAGTGCGCGAGCACCGTGCCGAGCCCGGCGCCGAGCATGAGCAGCGGTGCGAGCACGCCGCCCGACGTGCCCGAGCCGAGCGCGACGACCCACATCGCTGCCTTCACGGCGAGCAGCACGAGCGCGACCTGCACCGCAATATTCTGATGCAGCAGATCGCCAATCACGTCGTAACCGACGCCGAGCGCGCGCGGTTCGAGCCAGCCGCCAATGCCCACCACGATGCCGCCGAGGGCCGGCCACCACATCCAGTGGATCGGCAGTTTGCCGAACAGGTCTTCCACCTTGTAGAGCGCGGCGGATAGGCCCGACGCCAGCGCGCCCGACAATACGCCGGCGACCGCGCACGACAGCAGCGACCAGCCATTGGGCGCGGCAGTCTGCAGCGGAAACAGCGGACCTGTACCGAAGAAAATCGCGCGGGCGAAACCGGCGACCGCACAAGCCACCGCGACCGGCAGAAAACTGCGCGGCCGCCATTCGAACAGGAGCAGTTCGACCGCCAGCAGCACGGCCGCGAGCGGCGTGCCGAACACCGCGGTCATGCCGGCCGCGGCGCCGGCCACGAGCAGCGTCTTGCGTTCAGCCGAAGTGAGCTTCACGCACTGCGCGATCAGCGAGCCGAGCGCGCCGCCGGTCATGATGATCGGGCCTTCGGCGCCGAACGGCCCGCCGCTGCCGATCACGATGCCCGACGAGAGCGGCTTGAGCACCGCCACTTTCGGCGACATCCTGCTCTTGCCGAACAGGATCGCTTCGATCGCCTCGGGAATGCCGTGGCCGCGAATCTTCTCGGAGCCGAAGCGCGCCATCAACCCGACGATCAGGCCGCCGATCACCGGCACGCCGATTACCCACACGCCGAGCGTGTTGGTGGCGGGCGAGCGGTCGGCGAACGACAGCATGCCGAAGAAGAACAGATTGGTGAAGAGGCGAATCAGATTCAGCAAAGCAAAGGCGGCAAATGTGCTGACGACGCCGATGCACGCGGCGAGCGCAAAAATGCCGGGAAGTCGTGCATTCGCCGCAAAGTCGCGTTTGTGGGAATCCATGCTCATGGTTAGTCGAGATCGATCTGTGGAACCTGGAAGGAGCCTTCGAGTGATCTCAATTCGGCGCGGTGCAGTTCCGCGAGCCGCTCGAGCACCCGTTCCCCCGCTTTTTCAAGGTGTACTTCGACCTGGCGGCGATCGGTTTCGCTGACCTGGCGGCGCACCAGATTCAGTGCTTCGCAGCGCGAGACCAGTGCGACGACGCCGTGATGCTGCGCCTGCAGCCGCTCCGCGAGTTCGCCGACGGTGGCCCACTCGCGCTCCGGATAGCCCTTGATATGCAGCAGCAACAGGTATTGCAACGGCGTGATGCCCTCGTTTTGCGCGGCCTGCTCCGAGAAGCGCTCGAAGCGCCGCATCTGGTAGCGAAAGTTCGATAGCTGCTCGAAATCGCTCTTGACGAGCTTGCGAGTCCGTACTTTCATAGGGTATCTGCCGATTCGAAGAAGCCTGAAATATATCATTTCATGATGTATTTCGGTGAGTTGCGGCCTTCACTACCGCATTGCGCGCCCGGTCTCCTGGCTCTTTTAATTGAAATCAGGCCGCCTCGCGGGCTCGGGTGGCGGTTTGTCGATACAGGCCCGAGATCAGGTCTACCTGCGTGATCATGCCGACCACGCGCTCCGCGTGATCGAGCACCGGGACGTGGTGATGGCCGAAATTCGCGAACATCGGCACCAGTTCGGTGATAGGCGCGTTTGCGGCGACGCTGCAAACGTCGGTGGTCATCACGCTGCCTACGTTCGGAATACGAAGCGCATCGCCGCGCAGCCAGCCGTCGAAGTAGTCGAGGATCGGCGCCAGCGCACCGAATCTTTTCCTCTCGACGAAATCGGCGCGCGTAACGATGCCGACCAATTTCTGCGCCGCATCGACGACCGGCAACGCCTTCACGTTGTGGCGTTTGAACAGCTGCCATGCGGCCGCCGCGCGCGTGCCCGGCGAGACCGATACGACGTGGCGCGACATCACGTCCTCGCAGCGCAGTTCGTTGAAACTGCGGGAGAACGCCTGAAGCTGCGTTTCGCGCAGCAGCGAATAGAGGTCGTCGGTGTCGATGTCGAGCATTTCATCGCGGCGTGCGAGCACGGCCTTCACATCGTCGCGCGTGAAGCCGACACGTGCGGCTTCGTCGGCGGCCTGACTCGGCGTCGCGCGATCCTGGCGGCCCGCGTGCGGATAGCGGTGGCCGGTCGCCGCGTGATAGACGAGCGCCGCGAACAGCAGCGCGGCAGACTGGATCGCTATCGGTTCGAGCACGAAGCGATAGCCGAGTGCGTGAATGACCGGGCCGCCCAGCACCGCGGTCAATGCGACCGCGCCCGACGGCGGGTGGACGCAGCGCAGCGCGAACATGCCGCAGATCGACAGCGACACCGCGAGCGCGGCCGCGAGCGTCGGATCGCCGATCAGCATTGCGCAGGTCACGCCGATCGTCGCCGACACGAGGTTGCCGCCGATGATCGACCATGGCTGCGCGAGCGGGCTCGCGGGTACCGCGAACAGCAGGACGGTGGACGCGCCCATCGGCGCGACGAGCAGCGGAATGTTCGCCGCGGGACCGAACAGCAGAAGCATCAGGCCGCCGGTGAACACGATGCCGAGCAACGCGCCGAGGCAAGAGCGCGCACGCTCGTGCCATTTCACGGTGACCGGAGCAGGGAGAAAGCTGGCAAGCCAGCCGGAAACAGATGTGCGGGACAAGATGGGAGCGGAAAGTAGTCGATGATGCCGGGCCCGACATTACCGGGGGAACCCTGGCAACGCGAATACAGTCTGGTCATGATTATATTTCAATATGATATAAAAAGTTCCAGACCCGGCTCCCGGCGCGGGCAATCTGTTGGCAATCGTAGAGAGTCGGCACCGCGGCCCACGTCGTCCAACACGCCACCGCGATGGGCTTTCATGCGCTCTTTTCTGTCATGACGTGATGTAAAATGGTGACAGGGATTTGTTGGCCCGTTATCTGATAGTTCTATAAGGGAGCCATCATGATGATCACATTTCAATCGACGGCGTCGCCGGATGTCGTCATGCTCAGGGATCTTGCGCAATACCTGCTCGGTCTGATCGGCAAGCGGCTCGGCGAGCGAGGCGTCATCAGCCATGATGAGTTGCCGCACGCGATCGATAGGCTCGAAGCCGCCATTACCGAAGACGCGGCCGCGGAGACGATGCTCGAAGCATTGCACTGCTCGCCCAGCAATCAGCGCGATTCGCCCAACCGGCTGTCGCAGCGGGCATGGCCGTTTCTGCACATGATGCGCGCGGCGCGCGCCTCGGACGCGGACATTATCTGGGGGCTGTAGTTCGTCGAAGGAGTTGCGATGAAACGACGTGTGTCGCGGCGACGTTTGGCAATCCTGCTGATTTCAGTTTGCGCCGTTCCGCTTACCACCTACGCCTACGCTTTCTCCCCCGCGCGGGAAACCGATCGATATCAGCCGACGACGCATGACTCGTGCACCGCGGCGCGCGATGCCGGGGTGCGGGGCAGTGTGATCGGCGTGTTTGGCGGCACCGTTGTCGACCAGTTGTCCAGCGGAGCCGTAGTGCTCGTGAAATGGCCGAACGGTTCGCCGCACGAAAGATGGACCGCTCATTCGCGTGGCTATGGTTTGCCCGTCGATCCCGCGGCAAACGCGGCGCATGTTTTCTTCCTGTGGCCGGAGTCGTAGCGCAGCGTTCCAGACAGGCGCGACGCGGAGATGCGGCGAGCGCCGAATCTCGCGAATAGTGCTTTTTCGCGGCGTTTCCGTGGATATTTGCATGCCTGACGCGGCGCAGTGTATGTCGCCAATTGACATATAATTTTCATGAGGATGTGGCGCGCACGCGGCGCAAGGAGGTTCCCATGTCGAGCTTCAAGCGCATTCTTCTCTGTTACGACGGAACACGCGAAGGACAACACGCGTTGAAGGACGGTGCCGCTCTCGCGCAAGATCTGCAAGCAGAAGTGCACCTGCTTTCCGTGCTCAACAATACGGCCTGGATGCAGGGCGCGGACATCACCTCCGCGGTGCCAATCGATTTCATCAACGAATCCGCCAAAGCGGTGCTCGACGAGGGCTTGCAGAAACTCGCCGCACGCGGTATTCGCGCGACAGGTCATCTCGCAATCGGCGAACCGCTCGACGAGATTTCGTTCTTCGCCAACGATCTGAAGGCCGATCTGGTCGTCGTCGGGCATCGTCGCAGTCATGGGCTCGCGCGCTGGTGGGGCGGCCGCCACGACGCGCTGCTGCTCGACCGCGTCACATGCAGCGTGCTCGTGACGATCGGCGCGGCAGCCGATGCGCCAGCCGTGGTGACGGGCACCGGCGAGACCGCGCGGTCCGCCGAACATTCATGAGCGTCGTGTTTGTGTTGTGTTGCGTTCGCCGGGAGGCACACATGAAAGACGTCGAGGAGCAACTCAGGCATCCCCAGCCCGCCAGGCACAGCGATAACGAAAAAAGCAAGCTGCCGCCGCGCGACGATGATGCGCAGCGGCTGAAGAAAAAGCCCGAAGGCGAGCCGCCTGTCGAGTGACGCCAAGCGGCGCGCGGGCCGTTTGTACCCCGCCGCACTATCTGGCCCAGGCTCGCAGCCGGCCGCGGTCGATCGCTCAGCTCTTTTGCGCGGCCTGCATCCAGCCGGCTTCGACGCCAAACCGCGCGATCTGCTTCGCGACTGCATCGGCGAGGCGCTTTGCATCGTCCGACACGCCCGCGCGTTTCGTTTCGCTCACGCCATGCAAGCCCGCGCCCGCCGCGGCCGCGGTCGCGACGGTGCCGGCCGCCGCGCCGACCCCGGCGGTTTCCGCCATGCCCGGCATCTTGCCGCTGTCCGCGTTGGCCGTGAAGCTCTGCACGACGCGCGGCGCGCCGCCCGCAGGCTGGTAGACGAGCTGCACCACGCTGCTCACCTCGCTCTTGCCCGCGCCCAAGCCGATCAGCGTGCGACGGCGGCGATTGCCGGCGTCGATCGTCCCGAAGCTGCCTTGCACGAGCAGCGCGTTCTGGTCGGCGGGCACCGGCGCGTCGGTGCGCATCGCATGCAGACCCATCGCCTGTAGCTGATGGACGATCTCGTCGGCGACCTGCTCGCGCACCTGGGCCGCATCCGCGACCTGCTTCTGCGCGTCCGACGAACCCGACATCTGCGTCTTCAGCCTGTGCAGCATGCCGCCGCTGTCGAGCTTGACCTGCTGCGGATCGGCATCGAACGTGTACACGTAGATCGTGTCCGGATGCATCGTCGACTGCGTGCCTGCGTCGGCGGTCACGGACGTGCTCGCCGCGCTCAGATTCGTGACGCTGGCGCCAGCGCAGCCGCTCAGCAGCGCGCTGCCGCAGACGAGTGCGATGCAGGTGAAACGGGCGGCGTTCTTGTTGATGAAGTTCACTGAAGTCGACATGATGATCCTGGTGTCGGCACGCGGTGCCGGTCTGTTCGAGTCCGTCGCCGATGATCGGGCAACCGTGGGATCGTCGATCATCGGCGAAGGGATTCGCACGTAAAGCCTTTCGATCTCATGCGTCTGTGTTTCGTGACGCACCGGCAGCGAACGAAGTATGGGGGAGTCGTCCGCCGAACTCTATTCAACAATTATTTCGAGTGATGTCACGGCGAAATGAAGGCGCGAAGCACGGGCGCGCGCGGTGCCATGCGCTGCGAAGCAGCGAGGGAATGGACGAAGCAGAGGGCGTGGGCGAGAACAGGCGAACGTCGGCCGCCGATCAGTTCAGAGCGAGCCCGACGATGCAACACAGGACCAACACGAGCAGGGCGGCGGCGATGGCCACGTCCAGCGGATAGCGCATTCCTTCACCCTCGCCTGATGTTGCGAAGTCCCTATCGTAATCTCCTGACGGAAGATGAAAAGCGCCAGTGAAGCGCCAATGTGGGACAGCCCACGCAATCCGAAAAGCCGCGCGGGGCGGATGGTGGGAGCGCTTCAGTGGTCCGCGAGCGCAAGCGCCTGGCCCACCTTTCGGACCATTCACGGCGCCCGTCAGCGCAGTGGGTTCACGCCAGGGCGGGCCCACTGGCGCAACGAAGCCGGATAGCGCATGATTGCTGCGACGTGCCGTGCGACCCCAAAACCATTTCGCCGTCGCGGCACGCGCGGCACGCGCCGCCGCCGGCATCGGCGTCGCGCCTCACCCGGCGGCGCAAAGGCGATGAGTCTTCAACCGCAAGGAGGATTTCGCATGGACCGACCCGAAGCAGCCAATCCGTTTGGCGATTTCACCAAAATGCTGGAGCAGTTCAAGCTCCCCGGCTTCGACGTGCCCGCCATCATGGAAGCGCGCCGCAAGGACATGGAAGCGCTGGTTCAGGCGAATCAGACCGCATTCCAGGGGATGCAGTCGCTCGCGCAGAAACAGGCTGAGATGCTGCGCGCCACGCTGGGCGAGCTACAGTCGCTGACGACGCAGCTCACCGCGGCCGGCGTTACGCCGTCGAGCAAAACCGCGGAGCTGATCCAGCAGAGTCTGCATAAGGCGCTTGCCGACATGCAGCAACTCGCGCAAGCGGCGTATCAGACGCAGGCGGAGTCGTATGCGGTAATCGCCAAACGCGTCGAGGAGAACGTGCAGGAGCTGAAGTCGCTTCTACAGCAGAAGAAGTAACAGTAACGCAGGCGAGGCGTTTCAAACGATCGATACCGCGGAGGGCCGACAAGCCCTTCGCGGCGTTATTCCCACTCATGCGGGTAGGGCATCTGGCGCTCGCGTTCGACTTCGATTGCGAAGGCCACCGCTTCTTCGAAGTCAGGGTCGTTATATCCCGAAGCGGTATCTGCTGGTTCCCTCTGGCTTGGATTTTCCGCGAGAGAGCCGCGACCATTCGGGAAGCGCATTGCTTACTTCAACTTCCAGCGGCTGCGTGATACCGGAAGTTGGCCGCACTAGGCGGTCATCGTGGCTTTGCCGGCATTGGCGCGTGCTCCGGCGGCGCGCCTATCCGCCAATCTTTTCGCGAGACCCCTGGCGTAAAACGCCATTTTTCCCCAGCGCGTGGTAGCAATCTGAAAGCTCGTGTTCGGCAGTATGTTGCCGCGGCTCCAGTACGCCTTGAAATCCTCCGTGCCGATGCCGAAGTCGACATCCATACGATTTTCCCAGGCCCATTTGATGCAACGCTCCATCATGATCGAACCGGGGGCGAACCTCGAAAACTTCGGGTCGAAGCCAGCGATCAGACCGTTGATGCACGTATGCCCCAAGCCTATGAGGCTTGCCGCGACCGGCGCGCCGTCGAGCGTCATCACAAAAAGTATTCCCATCGGCTGCGTGTGCGTGCCGTCGACGAGGTTGACCAGAAAGTCCCGGTACTCGCGCGAATCGAGCCAAGGCCCTTGTTTTTCGACGCGTTCCGCCCACTCGCGTTTGCGCGCGAGCATCCAGTCCACCCATTGGGCGTGCGCGTGCGTGTCCTTGGCGTCGAGAGCGCGGATTTCCAACGTGCCTTCCTTTTGGAAGCGCTTTTCGCGCGCGCCAGGCTTTTTCTTCGACAACGTCCCCAGCGTGCTGCAGTAAGCCGTCCAATCCGGCTCATTGCGCAGAAACGCCATCGCGGAGACATGCTGCGTCGTCGCGACGAGGCCCGTGTGTCGCGATGCGAGATCGTAGAACGGCGCGTTCTTGACTACGTACGGAATATTGAAGATATCGGCTTGAGAGTATCGGGTCGCGGCGCGCCAAGCTGCCTCGATCGCCACGCTCGCACCGGGGGCGCTGAGAATGCTGGTGTATTCAGCGGTACCGGGCGTAAGCGGTTCGAGCACGGTCCAGAAGAACCGCCGGCGGCTCACGAGCGGCCAGACCAGCACGAGTTCACCGTTTTCCCGATACACGATGCAATGCAGCCGGCGACCGCGCGGCTTCGCCACCTGAGTCCAGCACAACCAGCAGACATCGAATGCCTCGTGGTGGCGTCCGTCGGCTTTCGACCAGAGCGCGTTCCATGCGTGTCGAAGCGCGAGGAAAGCGTCGGGATCAGTAATGATTTCAAGGCCGGATTGCTGGTTGCACACGTTGTCTTCAAATCGCTGCATGGCGTCGCTCAGGCTGGTCTCAAGTGGTTCGTGTCGCCGCTGTCCTTGTGGTATCGATCGGCACCGTTCGCCATACGGGCTACCCGGTGCGAATCCGCGGTTGGCGGAAATTTGAGGCTTCAGGCGGGTTGCGTCCGTGCGGTAGCTGACACACGCCCGTTATCGCGCAGCAGGCAACGCCGGGCGGGACGGGGTCTTACGTGGCTTACTGAGCTTGCGCAGGGCTTTGCTGGTGGGCCGATGGCGAGCGTTTCCCTGCGCTCCTGTCTCCCGCCGCCGCGATCACGCGATGCACGAAGCGCAGCTTCTCGACCACCGGCGCGGCGAGCGTGAACGGATAGCCGTCGGGCATGCCGAGACTGCGGTTCAGACTGTTCAGCGCGTACGTCAGCGGAAACCAGCGCTTCATCAGATTGCCGAAGCTCGCATCCTCGACCGGCGTGCGGTCGGTCAGCGTCGGCTCGCGCGGATCGTCGGGCACCAGCGCGAGCCCGTACGACGTCGAGGTATCGAGCACATCGACGATCAACAGGTAGTGCGCCCAGGTCTCCGCCCAGTCTTCCCACGGATGCATCGTCGCGTACGCACTGATGTACGATGCCTGCCAGTCGGCCGGCGCGCCCTCGCGATAGTAGGCTTCGAGCGCTTCGCCGTAATCGGCCCGCTCGTCGCCGAACAGCCCGCGAAACGGTTCGAGCCAGCGCGGCTCGGTTTCGATCAGCTGGCTGAAGAAGTAGTGGCCCGTCTCATGGCGGAAGTGGCCGAGCAGCGTGCGGTATGGTTCGCCCATCGCGGTGCGGACCTTCTCGCGATGCGCGTCGTCGGCCTCGGCGATGTTCAGCGTGATCAGTCCGTTGTCGTGACCGGTCATGACGCGCTCGCCGTCGCTGCCGTCGGCGAGAAATTCGAAGGCGAGACCGTGCTCGGGGTCCGCTTCGCGCGATGGCACGTCGAGGTCAAGCCCGGCCAGCGTGTAGAGCAGACGCCGTTTCGCCACTTCGAGCCGGTACCAGTAGAGCCGGTTTTCCGGTTCGCTCAGGTTCGGAATCGTGCGGGTCAGCTGGCAGGACCGGCACAGCGTGTCGGGCGAATCGGCGGGAATCATCCAATTGCAGACATTCTCGACCGCGTAGTTGTGGCATTGCCGGAACAGCGCGCCGTTCGCCTCGGGGTGCAGGCTGCGCCAGCAGCCGTCGCCAGCGTCTTCGAAGGCGCTGATTTCCCGCTGTTCAGGCACATAGCCGAGCAGCGAGTCGCAGCGCTCGCAGCGGACGTTCTCATAGAACAGGAGTTGCGCGCAGCGATTGCAGTGAAAGATTTTCATCGGGCGGGCCTCGTGATGAGTGTTGTGACGAGTCATGTTGAGCGCCGTAGTCAGCGCGCCAGTCGGCGAAAGCGGGCCGCAATCTTCATGCCGGGATTGCCAGACCTCACCGCTTTAACGCACAGTACGGTCATGTTCGTGCAACGGCGCTGCTCCGTTTTGGTGCATGCTTCGGCGCGGACCAGCGGGAAGGTGAGCGGTACGCAAAACGCACACGCAGGTCAGGCAACATCAGGCGGTTCATTCGAGTTTGTCCAACAACGGCATAGAGCTTGCTTTTTTGGCGGGCTGCCCCTTTCGTCGAGGAGTCCGGAGTGTCCATACGCGTCGCGTTGCATCACGTTACTCATTACCGCTACGACAGGCTGGTGTCGCTTTCGCCTCAGGTCGTGCGGCTACGGCCCGCGCCGCATTGTCGTACGCCGATCCTGTCGTACTCGATGCGCGTCGAGCCCGCGAGGCACTTTATCAACTGGCAGCAGGACGCGTTCGCCAACTACCAGGCGCGGCTCGTATTTCCCGAGCCGACGCGCGAGTTCAAGGTGAGTGTCGATCTGGTCGCCGAAATGGCCGTCTACAACCCGTTCGACTTCTTTCTCGAACCGTCGGCGGAGCAGTTTCCGTTCGAGTACGCGCCGGAACTGGCGGCCGAGCTCGCGCCTTACTGCGTGAAGCGGCCGATGACGCCGCGCTTTGCGGAGTTCGTCGCGAGCATCGACCGCACGCCGGCCGGCACCGCGAACTTTCTCGTCGCGCTGAACCAGCGGCTGCAACGCGAGGTCCGCTATCTGATCCGCATGGAGCCGGGCGTGCAGACGCCAGAGGAGACCTTGACCAACGCCTCGGGCTCGTGCCGCGATTCGGGCTGGCTGCTCGTGGAGACGCTGCGGCAACTCGGCTTCGCCGCGCGCTTCGTGTCCGGCTATCTGCTACAGCTTGCGCCCGACGTCAGATCGATCGACGGCCCGAGCGGCACCGAGGTCGACTTCACCGACCTGCACGCGTGGTGCGAGGTCTATCTGCCCGGCGCGGGCTGGATCGGGCTCGATCCGACCTCGGGGCTGCTCGCGGGCGAAGGGCATATTCCGGTTGCTTGTACGCCGGAGCCGGGCAGCGCGGCGCCGATCTCGGGCGCGGTCGACGAATGCGAGGTCGAGTTCGAGCACGAAATGTCGATCGAACGCTTGCTGGAGTCGCCGCGCGTCACGAAGCCGTATAGCGAAGCCGCATGGGGCGAGGTGCTGAAGATGGGCGCGCGAGTCGACGACGACCTCGCCGAGATGGATGTGCGACTGACGATGGGCGGCGAGCCGACCTTCGTGTCGGTGCGCGATCGCGACGCCGCCGAATGGAACACCGATGCGCTCGGACCGACCAAGCGCGGCTATGCGGTCGCGCTGATGGACCGGCTGCGCCAGCGCTACGGCGCGAACGGCTTCCTGCATACCGGCCAGGGCAAGTGGTATCCGGGCGAGCAACTGCCGCGCTGGGCGATGTCGCTGTACTGGCGCGCCGACGGCGAGCCGTGCTGGCACAACCCGGCGCTGTTCGCCGACGAACGCGAGCCGGGCCGCTACACGGCCGGGGACGCGCAACGCTTCATCGCGCATCTGGCCGCAAAGCTGTCTCTCGACGCGGACTGCATTCAGCCCGGCTACGAAGACGCCTGGTACTACCTGTGGCGCGAGCGCCGTCTGCCGGTCAACGTCGATCCGTTCGACGCGCGCCTCGACGACGAACTCGAACGCGTGCGGCTGCGGCGCGTGTTCGACGCGGGGCTCGCGAGCCCGTCGGGCTATGTGTTGCCGATCGGCCGCGAGCGCGGCGCGCCCGGCATCGCACCAACGTGGATCACGGGCCGCTGGTTCTTCCGCGATGAACGCATGTATCTGATCCCCGGCGATTCGCCGATGGGCTACCGGCTGCCGCTCGATTCGCTGCCGTGGGTGTCGAAGACCGACTATCCGTATCAGCATGCGCACGATCCGTTCGCGCCGCCGCAGCCGCTGCGTACGGCCGCGCAGTTGCGCGTTCAGTACGAGGGCGGGCGCGAGGGCCGGCAGATCGCTGACGAAGCGGCCAGCGCACGGCAGGCGGCCGCGCTATCGCTGTCGGCCGCCGATCTGCTGAGCGGAATGCCTCACGGCGGGGTGCTCGCATATGCGCCGCCGCGCCATGACGAGTCGGCGCCGGCACGTGGGCAGTCGTCGAAGGACACGTTGCGCACGGCGGTGTGCGTCGAGGCGCGCGACCCGAAACGCGCGGCAGGCCCCACAGCCGAGGCACATTCGTTCGGCAGCGGCCGCACGCTGCTGCACGTGTTCATGCCGCCGCTGACTGATCTCGACGATTATCTCGACCTGCTCGCCGCGGTCGAAGCGACGGCCGATGAACTGAAGATGCAGATCGTGCTCGAAGGCTATCCGCCGCCTCGCGACGCGCGCCTGAAAGTGCTGCAGCTCACGCCGGACCCCGGCGTGATCGAAGTCAACATTCATCCGGCCGCGAACTGGGACGAGCTCGTCGATCACACCGAGTACCTGTACCAGTCGGCGGCGCACAGCTACCTGAGCAGCGAGAAATTCATGCTCGACGGGCGCCACACCGGCACCGGCGGCGGCAATCACTTCGTGCTCGGCGGCGCGACACCGGCCGACAGCCCGTTCCTGCGGCGGCCCGATCTGCTCGCGAGCCTGATCGCGTATTGGCACAACCATCCGTCTCTGTCGTATCTGTTCTCGGGGCTGTTCATCGGGCCGACGAGCCAGGCGCCACGTGTCGACGAAGCCCGCAACGATCAGGTCTACGAACTTGAAATCGCGCTCGCCGAACTGCAACGGCAAGTTGATCTGCTCGGCGGCCGCGACAGCGGCAACCTGCCGCCCTGGATGATCGATCGGGCGCTGCGCAACATCCTGATCGACGTGACCGGCAACACGCACCGCGCCGAGTTCTGCATCGACAAGCTCTATTCGCCCGACGGGCCGGCCGGCCGCCTCGGCCTGCTGGAACTGCGCGGCTTCGAGATGCCGCCGCATGCACGCATGAGTCTGGTGCAGCAACTGCTGCTGCGCGCACTGGTCGCGCGATTCTGGCGCACGCCGTACACGCAGCGCCTCACGCGTTGGGGCACGGAGCTGCACGACCGCTTCCTGCTCGGCACCTTCGTGAAAATGGATTTCGACGACGTGCTCGCCGAGCTGCGCGAAGCGGGCTTCGCATTCGACAGCGCGTGGTTCGCGCCGCACTTCGAATTCCGCTTTCCGCTCGTCGGCGAGATGACACTGAGCGGCATCGATCTGACGATTCGCAATGCACTCGAACCGTGGCACGTGATGGGCGAGGAGGGCGCCGCGGGCGGCACGGTGCGTTATGTCGATTCATCGGTCGAGCGGCTGGAGGTGCGTGCGCTGGGCTTGAACGGCAATCGCCACGTGCTGAGCGTCAACGGTGTGCCGGTGCCGTTGCAGCCCACCGGCCGTGTCAGCGAGTACGTGGCCGGCGTGCGTTTTCGCGCGTGGTCGCAGGCGTCGGCGCTGCATCCGACGATCGGCGTGCATGCGCCGCTCACGTTCGACCTCGTCGACACCTGGAGCGGCCGCTCGCTCGGCGGGTGCCAGTATCATGTCGCTCATCCGGGCGGGCGCAACTATCAGACCTTCCCGGTCAACGCCTACGAGGCGGAAAGCCGGCGGCGCGCGCGTTTCTTCGCGTCGGGCCATACGCCGGGGCCGCTCGCCGTGGGCACGCCGCAGCGCAGTCTCGAGTTTCCGTTCACGCTCGATTTGCGGCACAGTTGAACAACATGCATCGCTGACACCACACGATCTTGGCCTTTCAATCGACTTTGCCCTTTGAAGCGTCCGCGCTGCCGGCGGACGCTTCGTCCATGTTGCGGTTGCTGCCGGGTCATGACGGACATTGGGACGAGTTGCGCGACGCCTCCGGCGCGCTGCGCGAACCGTGGCGGCAGTTCTTCGCGCTGCTTGGCGAAGGCGGCGTCGCGCGGCTCGCGGACCATCACGCGTCGATCGCGCAGCAGATCCGCGACAACGACATCAGCTACAACGTCTACGCGGACAACGGCAAGTCGCGGCCCTGGGCGCTCGACCTGCTGCCGTTCCTGATCAGCGAGGCCGAGTGGGCGCAAATCGAGCGCGGCGTCGCGCAGCGCGCGCATCTGCTCAACGCGATCGTCGCCGATATCTACGGACCGCAGACCCTGCTCGAACGTGGGCAACTGCCGCCCGCGCTGGTGTTCGGTCATCCGGGCTATCTGCGCTCGGTGAAGGGCTTCACGCCGCCGGGTGGCCAGTATCTGCAGGTCGTCGCGCTCGATCTCGCGCGCACGCCGGGCGGCGAGTGGAGCGTGATCGCGCATCGCACCGAGGCGCCGTCCGGCCTCGGCTACGCGCTCGAGAACCGCCTGATCATCTCGACGCTGCTCGCCGAGCCATTCCGCTCGCTGCGCGTGAGCCGCCTCGCGCCGCTCTATTCGCAACTGATCGCCACACACGTGCAGGCCGCCCATGCGACGATGCGCGACGGTGAAAGCGCCGACGCGTCGCCGCATATCGCGCTGCTCACGCCGGGGCCGTATAGCGAAACTTATTTCGAGCACGTGTTCCTTGCGCGCTATCTCGGTGTCACGCTCGTCGAAGGCAAGGATCTGACCGTGCGGGGCGACAGGCTCTATCTGAAGACCCTGGCCGGGCTCGAACGCGTGCACGTCGTACTGCGCCGTCTCGACGACGCGTTCTGCGACCCGGTCGAACTGCGCGCCGATTCGACGATCGGCGTGCCAGGGCTGTTGCAGGTGATGCGCGCAGGCAATGTGATCGTGTCGAACGTGCCGGGCTCGGGATTCGCCGAATCGCCGGCGCTGCACGGTTTCTTGCCGGGAATCGCCGAGGCCTTGCTCGGCGCGGAATTGCTGCTGCCCGGCGTGCCGACCTGGTGGTGCGGCGAGCAAGCCGCGCGCGAGCATGCGTTCGCGCATCTCGACGAGGCGTTCATCGTGCCGACCTGGCCGGTCTCCGGACGCGACGCGCCGCCGGGCATCGAGCGCGGCAGGCAGCCGCTCGCGGCATGGCGCGAGCGCATCGAGGCGGTGCCCGACGCGTTCACGATCCAGCAGGAGCAGCGCTTTTCCTGCACGCCGCGCTACGAGGAGGGCACGGTCGGCGGCCGGGCGTCGGTGCTGCGCGTCTATGCGATCGCCGACGTCAACGGCGGCTGGCACGTGATGCCGGGCGGCTTCACGCGCATGGCCGCCGAGCGGCAGACCACGGTATCGATGCAGTACGGCGGCAGCAGTGTCGATACATGGGTGCTGTCGAGCCAGCCGACCTCGACGTTTACGCTGCTGCCTTCGCCGCTGCAGCCCGCCGACCTCACGCGCAAGCATCGCACGGTGTCGAGCCGCGCCGCGGAAAATCTGTTCTGGGCGGGCCGCTACGGCGAGCGCGCGGAAAACAACGTGCGGCTGCTGCGGCTGATTCTCGGCTCGCTCGAAGGCAACGACGCCGATGCGATGTTCGCGACGCTGCTCGAACTTGCGACGTGGTGCGGCCTCGTGCAGGCGGGCGACATGGCGGCGCCGCACGCGCCGGTGTCGCCGCAGACGTTCGAGCGCGCGCTCGTCGCGAATCTCGGCGGGAGCGCGGGGAGCGTGAGCATCAGCCAGAACCTGAATTGCCAGGCCCGCGCGAACGGCGAGGTGCGTGGCCGCTTGTCGAATGATCATTGGCGCATGATCCTCGCGGCGCGCAATGACTTTGAAGACGCGTTGCAGGTATTGCTGCCGGCCGTGGGCGCGGGCAATGGCAGCACGAATAGCGGTAGTGCGTTCGATCGTTACGATCGCGTGACGCTTGCGAATGCGCTCGAGCATCTGTCGGTGCAGCTATCGGCAATCAGCGGCGCGCAGGGTGACCGCATGACGCGCGACGAAGCGTGGCGGCTGCTGTTCGTCGGGCGTCATATCGAACGCGTGGCGAGCATGGCCGCGTTCATGCGCGTCGTCGCCGCGAACGGCCAGCTCGCGACGCCCGCCGGCTTCGATCTGTTGCTGCAAATGTTCGACAGCACGCTCACGTATCGATCGCTGTACCCGGGGCGATTCGAAGTGCCCGCGCTGCTCGATCTGCTCGTGATCGAACCGCACAATCCGCGCGGCATTTATGGCGTGTACGAGCGGCTGCGCAACAAGCTCGACGAAATCGCCGTCGCGGCGGGCAGCCTGCGGCATCGGCCGTTTGCGGAGCTGCTGCCGCCCGTCGAGATGCTGCCGTCGCTCGAATCGCTGTGCGAGGTCGACGAAAACGGATCGCATGCCACGCTGATCGCGCTGTGCGATCAGATCGGCGGCTTGGCCAACGCGGCCGCGCATGAGATCAGCGCGCGCTATTTCAGTCACGCAACCACGGTCGCCTCGCAGGTATGGGTATGAAGAAGGCGCCGACCGTGCTGTCGGTCTCACATCGCACGACTTACCATTACTCGACGTATGTCGAAACAGCGCAGCATCTGGCGACGATCCGGCCGCTCGCGTGCCCGTGGCAGCGGGTGATCTCGCGCAGCGAGCGGATCGAGCCGAAGCCGTCGTATCAGCATAGCCGTATCGACGCGTTCGGCAACGACGTGCTGTACTTCGCGCTCGATACACCGCACGAGCGCCTGCAGCTCGTCAGCGAAACCACGGTCGCGCTGACGCCGCGTTGGACCGACCTCGATGCCGAGGCGACTCCCGACTGGGAAAGCGTGGCCGAGGCACTGCGTTTTTGCGTGGGCGGCGCGTTCCGACCGGAAGCGGAGTATTGTTTCGCGTCGCCGAATATCACGCTGCGGCCGGCGCTGCGCGCCTATGCGTTGCCGAGCTTCACGCGCGGCCGGCCGCTCGTCGCGGGCGCGATCGATCTGATGCATCGGATTCACGAGGACTTCGCGTACAAGCCGTCGGCAACGCTGTTCGATACGCCGGCCGAACGCGCGTTCGAGCTGAAGAGCGGCGTGTGTCAGGATTTCGCGCAGGTGATGATCGGCTGTTTGCGTTCGCTCGGTTTGCCCGCGCGCTACGTGAGCGGCTATCTGCGCAACGATCCGCCGCCGGGCCAGCCACGGCTGATTGGCGCGGATGCCTCGCATGCGTGGGTGTCGGTGCATTGTCCGGCGAGCGGCTGGATCGATCTCGATCCGACCAACGACGTGCTCGCCGATGTCGATCATGTGACGCTTGCGATCGGGCGCGATTACAGCGATGTGTCGCTGCTGCGCGGGACGATTCTTGGCGGCGGCGCGCATCGGATGGAAGTGGGTGTGACGGTGCTGGAGTTGTGACGGCGGGTGCGGTCCATTCGCGGAATTCGACGTAGTTCGGCCATAATGTCGGAAACGTCGCCGGAGTTCACCCCGCCATGAAGTCACTCTGCTTCGCAGCAGCTCTCGTCGTTCTCACTGCCGGCTGCGCTTCGACCTCGTCGCCGGCGAACCCTCAGACGGCGTACGATTCGAACACCTACATGCTGCACGCTCCCGCCGCCGCATCGAAACCACCGAGACTCACCGTCGGCACCAGCTATCCCGACACGCAACTGATTCTGCCGTGGTTCCTCAACGACATCATCAACTTCGTCAACTATCGATAGGCATCGATCGCATCGTGCGGCTCTTCACATGATCGATGAACGCACGCAGCTTCGGCATGATCTGGCGGCGGCTCGGATAGTAGAGAAACACGCCCGGGACCATCGGCGCGTACGCATCCAGAACCTGCACCAGCTTTCCCGTTCGCAACCCCTCGGCGGCCATCGGCTCGGGTAGCTGCGCAAGGCCAATGCCTTCGATCGCCGCGCCCAGCATGCCCGGAAAATCGCTAGCGATGAAAGGACCGGAGACCGCGATCTCTATCGGCTGGCCGTTGACGTTGAACGTCCACGACGCGAGCGCGCCGCTGGAGCGCCGCCAGCGAAGGCATGCATGCTCGCGCAGATCGTCCAGGTGCTCGGGGCGGCTGCGGGACGCGAAATAGCCGGGACTGCCTACCACGACAAAGCGGAACGGCGCCGAAAGCGGCACCGCGACCATGTCGGCGGCGACGAACTGACCCAGCCGGATGCCGGCGTCGAAGCCTTCCGTCGCGAGATCGATCAGTTCCTTGCTCGCCGCGACCTCCACCTCGACCTCGGGATTGGCCTTGCAGAACGACGCGATCAGCGGCTCCAGCAGGATCGGCACGACCGCACGCGGTACGGAAAGACGCAACAGGCCGGAAGGTCGTTCGCCCAGTCCGCGCGCCACCTCGCTAGCGGCGACGAGTTCCTCGAAAGCCGGCTTGGCGCGAGCCAGAAAGCGCTCGCCGGCCTCGGTCAAACCGACGCTGCGCGTAGTGCGGATGAACAGGGTCGCGCCGATGCGGGCTTCGAGCACACGCACCGCCTGACTGACGGCGGACGGCGTCACGCCGAGTTGCGCGGCGGCGCCGCGAAAACTGCGCTGCTCGGCGACGCTGAGGAAGACCTCGACACCATCGAGCGCGCCCTGCCTGACCGTGAAGTTCTGCTTCATAGCCTGTCAACATTGTGAGGAATAGTCACTCGCGCGAGACGATGGTACACCTAACACCTGGACGTCCAACCTTTGACAAGGAGGCACCATGTCACCGCGGCTTCTGTTCCAGTTACACCTCGTTTTTGGCTATGTCGCCTGGCTGCTGTGCTTCGGCACCTACGTGTGGCCGAAGCTCAAGTCGATGGCTCCATTCGACGCGCAACGCGCGATCGCCACGTTGCACAGCTTCCGCTTCTTCGGGCTCGCCTTTCTGTTGCCCGGGGTCGTCAGTCCGCAGCTGTCCGCGAGTTTCGCCGCGTTTGCTGCCTATGGAGATTTCGCCACGGGCGTGCTGGCCATGCTGGCGTTGCTGACGGCTCGCATACGTCCGCTTTTCTGGTCGTTCGTCGTTGCTTTCAATCTGGTTGGTATGGCCGATCTGATCGTCGACTACTACCGCGCGGTGGCGTCCGATCTGCCCGCACATTCAGGAGAACTGGGCGCCTTGTACGCGATTCCGATCATCTATGTGCCGACGCTGGCGATCACGCACGTTGCCGCCTTCTATCTGATGTTGCGCCCTCGGCTGAAGCGGCTTCACGCCGTTCCGTCCGTCGGCCGGGACATTTCCCAGGCGTAGCCTGCTTCACCGGCCGCGGTTCGATCACCTAACGAAGCATCCGAACAACATCGAGTGACGTTTTTACGCCTTCCACCTGCGTTATGCTGTCGGTCGTCGAGTCGATGCTCGCGGCCTGAATGAAGCAGGTGCGCAAACCCGGCCTGATGCGGCCGGGTGGTACCTTCAACGGCACTTCCGGCTTTCGCGCATGCGACCTGATTCTCGCGTCCCTTCGCCCCGGCGACGCGAGCAGACGCCCCGGAACAATCACCGAACTCAGCGAGGTGCCGACATGAAATATCGCATCCTATTGCTGCCGCTCGTCCTCGCCGCCTGTGCACAGACACCCGAAGTGACAGCGCCGGTGCCACCGGCAAGCACGGCCGCCGCGAACCCGGTATCGCCGAGCGGCACCGATCTGTTGACCCGGTACCACTGGCAACTGAACAACGCGATCGATCGCAATGGCACGCACCTCGATGCGCTGTTCGTCCGCCCGGACAAGCCCCTGCAACTCGACTTCAGTCCGTACCGCATCACTGTCGTCAATGGCTGCAACAGCATGGGAGCGGGTTACACCGTCAGGAAAGGGTATTTGCAGATCGGCCCGATGGTCAGCACGATGATGGCCTGCCCCGATCCCGCGCTTGCCGCACTCGACGATGCGATCTCGCAGCGCGTGCGCGGGAGCGTCAACGTGAACCTGCTTGTGCGTGACGACGCGCCGAGCCTGCAACTGATCACGGATAGCGGCGATACGCTGAGCTTCACCGGCTTTCCGACGGCCGAGACGCGCTATGGCGCCCCCGGTCAGCTAGCGTTTCTTGAAGTGGCGCCGCAGCCCGTGCCGTGCAACCATCCGGCGATGCCCAACGGGGAATGTCTGCTCGTGCGCGAACGCTTCTTCGACGAGCAGGGTCTGGCGACCGGCACGCCTGGGCCATGGCAACCGTTGAATCAGGCTATCGAAGGTTATGCGCACACGCCGGGTATCCGTAACGTGCTGCGCGTGAAGCGTTTCGCGATCAAAAACCCGCCTGCAGACGGGGCCTCGGTCGCTTATGTGCTGGACCTGGTCGTTGAATCGGAGAAGGTGGGGCAGTAAGTCTTGAAACGTGCCGCCAACCACGTTGGCGGCACGAGCGGTCCCACCGGCTGGTACTCGTACTTCGTCAGCCCGTCAGCCACGAGCGGCAACGCGTCGAGTATTGCCTCGGCTTGCGCTGAAGGCTTGCAGCGCGCGTATTTCAAGCGCGCAAGCCAGTGGGCGCGGCTCAGCTGACGTTGAAATGCACACGGATGTCCTGCGTGCTTTCGACGGGCCGGCCATCGCGCAGCGCGGGGAAAAAGCGCCAGCGCCGCAAGGTGTCGAGCAGCATCTGATTGAGGCGGGGGATCGGCGTTGCCTGAATGAGTTCGACGTCGACCGAGCCGTCTACGTGGATCGTGAAGCGTGCGGTCGCTACGGTTTGATAGGCTCGCCCGCGCAACTCGTCCGGGAGAGACGGTAGCGGTTGCGAGATCGAGCGGGCGGCGGTGTTGGCGGCTGCCGAAGCCGCCGCGAACTGTCCGTCGTCGAAGCGCAACCGGCGAGACATCGACCTGCGGTCCATCGAAAAACTTGACACCGTGCATATGCACACATAAACTTCGCTGCATGAACCGTCCCATCTCCTACGACGAATGCAACTGCTTCGCGCTGCGCCAGGCAGCGCGGCACGTCACGCAAATCTACGAGCGCCATCTCGCCGGCGTCGGGTTGACGGCTGCGCAGTTCACGATCCTGGCGAAGCTCGCGCGCACGCCGCGCCTGCCAATGGCGGAGCTAGCGGACGCGATGGTCATGGAGCGCACCACACTGGTCCGCGCGATGAAGCCGTTGCAGCGCGACGGCCTCGTGTTGGCCGAACCGGCGGACCATGACAACCGCACGTTGCTGTTCAGCCTCACGGAAAAGGGCGAGACCACGTTCGATCAGGCTGCGGTCGCCTGGCGCGCCGCGCAGGACGAATTCGAAAAGAAGTTCGGCCGCGCCCGTGCAAAGACCCTGCGCGCCGAGCTGTTCAGCATCACCGACTAGATCAACTTGAGTAACCCGCTTCGGCGGGTTTGTTGCGACGCTTAATGTGCATATGCACTAAAGAACAGGGAAGTACGGCGAATGGAAGCGCTCATAGACGACGATTGTTTTGCGATCCGCCAGGCCGCGCGCCACGTATCGCAGATCTACGACCGGCATCTGTCGCATGTCGGGCTGACCATCACGCAGTTTTCGCTGCTGGGGCGCCTGAAGCGCAGCGGTCCGATGACGATGAAGCAGCTCGCCGAGGTCATGCGAATGCAGCGCACCACACTGGTCCGCACGATCCAGCCGCTGCGACGCGACGGGCTGGTGGCGAGCGAGACGATGGGCGCGGATGCGCGCGCGCTGCTGATCTCCCTGACCGCCGAAGGCCAATCGCGGTTGGCCGCGGGCCGCGCGCACTGGTATGCCGCGCAGGCCGAGTTCGAACACCGCTTCGGCGAGGAGCGTGCGGCTGCATTGCGCACCGAGCTGTTTGCGATCACCCAGGATACGCTTTGACGTAAACGCTGAAGATGGCGGAGGCCGGCGCACCGCGCCGTTTTTTTCAATCTTGAGAGTGCATACGCACATATCGACATCATGTCCACCACTCCTTCGACCGTCGCGCCGCCGAGCGTGATACAACCCGCCAGGCCGGCGCGGCGCATTCCGTGGATGCCGCTCGCGATCCTCTCCGTTCTCGTCGTGCTGGCGCTGGCCGCTTCGTACTGGTTCTTCGTCGGCCGCTTCGTCGAGAGTACCGATGATGCCTACGTCGGCGGTGACGTCACGGTGATGGCGCCGAAGGTCAACGGCTTCGTTACCGACGTGCTCGTGCACGACAACGAGTTCGTGCACGCCAATCAGGTGCTGGTGCGTCTCGATGCCCGCGATTACGACGCACGTCTCGCTCAGGCCAACGCCGAAGTGGAGAGCGCGCAGGCCGCCGTCACCGAACTCGAAGCGAAAAAATCACTGCAGCTCGCGGCGATCAGCGAGCAGGCCGCCGAGGTCCGTGCGTCCGGCGCGGAGTTGACGCGCAGCGCAGCCGACCAGACGCGCTACCGCGAGCTCGTGAAAGACGACGCGGTGTCGAACCAGGTCGTCGAGAAGGCCGACGCCGATCTGGCCAAAGCGCGCGCCGCGGTCGATCGCAGCAGCGCGGCGCTGCTTGCTGCGCAACGCGAGATTGCGGTGCTCGACGCGCAGATCGGCGACGCGAAAGCGCGTATCGCGACCGCGCAGGCCGCGCAGCGCGTCGCAGCGTTGAACGTCGAGTACACGACGATCCGCTCGCCGATCGATGGCTATGTCGGCAATCGCACCGCTCGTGTCGGGCTGCTCGCCAACACCGGCGTGTCGCTGTTGACGGTCGTGCCGGCGAGCGGTCTCTGGATCGACGCAAACTTCAAGGAAGATCAATTGCGCAAAATGCACGCGGGCGACAGCGTCGATATCGAACTCGACGCGTCGAGCACCAGGCTGCACGGCGTGGTCGACAGTCTTGCACCGGCGACCGGCGCGACCTTCAGCGTGTTGCCCGCGGAAAACGCCACCGGCAACTTTACGAAGATCGTGCAGCGCGTGCCGGTGCGCGTGCGCCTCGATGTGCCGAAGGACATGCAGGGCGTACTGCGTCCGGGCCTCTCGGCGACCGTGAAAGTGCACGTCGGTGCGGGCCATCCGGCCGCGCAGGGGTGATCCGATCATGACTCACGCTTTTGACAACCCGGCCGACCAGCCGACCCGCACCAAGGTCTTCGCATTCGCGCTGATGTGCGTCGGCTTTTTCATGGCGACGCTCGATATCCAGATCGTCGCATCGTCGCTGCGCGATATCGGCGGGGGACTGTCCGCGAGTCAGGACGAACTCTCCTGGGTGCAGACTTCCTATCTGATTGCGGAGATCATCGTGATTCCGATGTCGGGGTGGCTCACGCGCGTGTTCTCGACGCGTTGGGTCTTCACGTTCTCGGCCTTCGGCTTCACGCTCACCAGCATGCTGTGCGGCCTCGCCTGGGACATCAACTCGATGATCCTGTTTCGCGGTCTGCAAGGCGCGCTCGGTGCCGCGATGATCCCGACCGTGTTCACGACCGCGTTCGTGCTGTTTCCCGGCAAGCAGCGCCTCATCGCATCGACGACGATCGGTGCGCTCGCCTCGCTTGCGCCGACGATCGGGCCGGTGATCGGCGGCTGGATCACGTCGCAATGGTCGTGGCACTGGCTGTTCTATCTGAACCTCGTGCCGGGCATTGCCGTCACGCTGCTGGTGCCGAAGTACGTGAACATCGACAGGGCCGACCTGTCGCTGCTGAAGAAGGGGGATTATCTCGGCATTCTGCTGATGTCGGGCTTTCTCGGCTGCCTCGAATACGTGCTCGAAGAAGGGCCGCGCAAGAACTGGTTCGGCGACGACGTGATCGTGCTGTGCGCGTGGGTCGCGGCGATCTGCGGGTTTCTGTTCATCGTGCATGCGTTCACCGCGAAGGAACCGATCGTCGACCTGCGCGCGCTGGCGCTGCGCAACTTCGGGATCGGCAGTCTGCTGTCGTTCATCACCGGAATCGGCATCTTCTGCACCGTGTTTCTGACGCCGGTGTTCCTCGCGCGCGTGCGCGGCTTCGATTCGTTGCAGATCGGCCTCGCGTTGCTGTCCGTCGGCTGCTTCCAGTTGCTCGCGCTCGCCGCATACTCGACGCTCGCGCGCTTCGTCGATATGCGCATGCTGATGGTGTTCGGACTCGCGCTGTTTGGCATCGGCTGCTATCTGTACGTGCCGTTGACGAACCAATGGGGCTGGCAGCAGTTACTGATTCCGCAGGCGCTGCGCGGTATCGGCCAGCAGTTCTGTATTCCGCCGATCGTGACGATGGCGCTCGGCGCGTTGCCGCCGTCGCGGCTGCGCTCCGCGAGCGGGCTGTTCAATCTGATGCGCAACCTCGGCGGTGCGATTGGCATTGCGGTCAGCAGCACGATGTTGAACGACCGTTTGAACCTCCACTACGAGCGGCTCGACGAACATCTGAATGCGGGCCGTCCGGTCGTCGAATCGATCTTGCAGAAGCAGGCCGAGTACCTGTCGGCCGTGGGTGGCGATGTCCTGAACGCCGCCAATGCGGGGCTCGCCGAATTGCACGCGGTATTGATGCGCGAAGCGCTGGTGCAGGCATTCTCAGACGCCTTTCTGGCGGTTGCCCTGTGCTTCGTGGTGGGCTTGTTGAGCGTGCTGTTCTCGCGCCCGTTCGGCAATACCGCCCCGCCGCCCGATGCCCACTAGGAGACCAACATGAAACGAATCGCGATGAAATTACTGTCGAGCGCGGCGTTGCTGACGCTCGCCGCCTGCGCGGTGCAACCGGCGACGCACGCGGATTTGCCGCATGCGGTGCATACGCTCGCGCCGGCCGCGTGGAGTGTCGACGCGCCGCAAGACAGCGTGACTACCGACGCGTGGTGGGCGCAATTCGGCGACCCGATCATGCATCAACTGATCGAGTCGGTGTTGACGGGCAATCTCGACGTGCAGGCCGCGGCCGAGCGCGTGAAGCAGGCGCAGGATCTGGTGACACAGAATCGCGCGGCGCTCGTGCCGGAGCTGAATGCGAACGCGCGCGCGTCGACCGAGCGGCAGAACACGCCGCCGCCACTCGGCTATGTGCGGCAGGCCGGTATCGGCCTCGCCGCAAGCTGGACTCCCGACGTGTTCGGCGGCGAACGGCTCGCGGTGCTGGCCTCGCAGGCGCAGGAGTCGGGTAGCGTCGCGGCGTTGAACCAGTTGCGGCTCGCGCTCGCCGCGAACGCGGCGGCCGCGTATATCGATCTGCGCTGGGCGCAGGCGCAATTGCAGATCCTCGACGACAACGAGCAGATTCGCAGCCGCGCGCTGAAGCTCACGCAGGAGCGTCTGCATTACGGCCTGTCGACGCAGCTCGACGTCTCCCGCGCGCTGAATCAGTTGCAGGATTTGCAGGCGCAGATTCCGCGCATGCAATCGGCGGTGCAGCATCAACTGAGTCTGATCGCCGTGTATTCGGGGCGTACGCCGGAAAGCGTCGATACGCTCGTGCTGTCCGACGCGCGCGAGATTCCGGTGCCCGCGCAAAGCGCGCCGCTGGTGTTGCCGTCCGACGCGTTGCTGCATCGGCCCGATGTGCGCACCGCATATGCGCTCGTCGAGCAGCGCGCGGCGGAAGTGGGGGTATCGAAAGCGCAGCGCTATCCTCAGTTCAAGATCAATCTGACGAATGGGCTGCTCGCGTCGTCGTACCTCGGTTTGCCGACCATGACCGACAACCTGTTCAGCGCCGCGCTGAATGCCACGAGCCCGATCTTCAACGCCGGACGCATTACCGCGAACATCGACGCGAGCGAGAGCCGGATGCGCGAATCGCAGCTCGGCTTGCAGCAGACGATGTTGCAGGCGCTAAAGGAAATCGAGGACAACCGCAGCGATCTTGTCAGCGGCGCGGCGCAGGTGCAGCGTTTGGGCGGTGCGCTCGATGCGTCGAACCACGCGCTGCGTTTGTCGACCGAGCTGTACAAGGGTGGTGCGTCGAGCTTCCTCGATGTGCTCGACGCGCAGGAAGCGTATCTGCGCGACTCGGAGTCGCTGAACCAGGCCCGGCGCGAGCACGCGCTATCCGCGATTGCGTTGTACAGGTCGCTCGGCGGCGGCTGGGATCAGCGGGAAACCGTGGCGGCGGGGCAGTGAGGCAAACACGGCATGCGGCGTCGATCGCATGGGCGCCAACTAGTGGAACCTGGCAGGAACCGATCCGCAATCTTTGCTACATTCCTGCACAGGCGCCGCGTACGCGGCGCCATCGGGATGCGTCCGCCAGCGACGCCCATGATCGCCAACATTGAAATCTTTCGAGGCTCAAGATGCGAATTCTGGTAGTCGGAGCGGGGGCGGTAGGCGGCTATTTCGGGGGACGCCTGGCGGAGGCGGGGCAGGACGTGACCTTCCTCGTGCGCGCCGGTCGTGCGGAAAAGCTGCAGCGCGATGGCCTCGTCATCAGGAGCCCGCGCGGCAACCTCGAGTTGCGCGACGTGAAGACGATTCTCGCCGGTGTCGCAGCCGAACCGTTCGACCTCGTGCTGCTCAGCTGCAAGGCCTACAGTCTCGACGACGCGATCGATTCGTTCACGCCGTTCGTCGGCGAAGAGACGCTGATCCTGCCAATGCTCAACGGTATGCGCCATATCGACGTGCTGACCGCACGCTTCGGCAAGGAGCGCGTGCTCGGCGGCCAGTGCGTGATCGCCGCGACGCTCAATGCCGAGCAGCACGTCGTGCATCTGAACGACATGCATGCCATGACGTTCGGCGAACTCGTCGGCGGCACGTCGGAGCGGACCGAGGCGATCGCCGATGAGATGTCCGGCGCGACCTTCGACGTCGCGGTCAGCGACAACATTCTGCTGCGCATGTGGGAGAAATGGGTGTTCCTGGCGACATTGGCCGGGAGTACGTGCTTGATGCGCGGTTCGGTCGGCGATATTCTGGCTGCGCCCGACGGCAGGCGCGCGATGGAGAATCTGCTCGGCGAATGCCGCGCGGTGGCCGAGCAAAACGGCTTCCCGATGGACGCGGACTTCGACGCCCGCGCCACCCAGGTGTTGCTGACGCCGTCGCCGCTGACCGCGTCGATGCTGCGCGACGTCGAGAACCACTCGCATACCGAGGCGGATCATATTCTCGGCGACCTGATCGCGCGCGGGGGCGACGCGCAGAAGGGCGAGCACAGCCTGTCGCTGCTGCGCATCGCCTACAGTCATCTGAAGACGTACGAAGCGCGCCAAACCCGCACTTACTGACGGCTCGCCGTCACGGCTCGCCGTCACGGCTCGCCGCGGCCGGCGCGAACGCGGATCGGGCCGATGGAGCGCCGCCGCAAGCTGACGATCGGAGATCAAGCATGCCTACTCCCACTGGTTCGGTGCCCGCGCTCAGCGCCGCTTCGGCGACCGTGTTCTCGATCGGCATCGTGTTTCTCGGCTACTGGGGCATGTACGAACCGACCGCCTGGCACAAGGCCGACGTCGTGGTGTTCGTGCTCGCGCTGGCCGGCTTCGCGTGCCTCGGCCTCGTGCCGTGGATGGCGACGAGTCCCGTCGAGCCGGAGAACAGCGATTCGCGAGTGCGCATCGCCCGGCATCTGTTTCTCACGGGCGTGACCGCCATCTGGCTCGCGGTGGCAGTCTCCGTGATCTTCTGACGCTGCCGCGAAGGCGCGCGCGGCTTACTCCGGCATCTTCCTGAACGACACCGCAATCCGGTTCCAGCCGTTGATCGCGACGATCAGCAGCGTCAAGTCGCTGATTTCCTGCTCGCTGAAATGCGGCTTCACCGCTTCCCATACCTCGTCCGGTACGCGCGTTTGCGCGATCAGCGTCACCGCTTCCGTCCATTCGAGCGCCGCGCGTTCGCGCGCGCTGAAAAACGGCGCTTCGCGCCACGCGGCGACCGTCGCGAGACGCCGCTCGGTTTCGCCGTGCTTGCGCGCGTCGCTCACGTGCATGTCGAGGCAGAACGCGCAGCCGTTCAACTGCGACGCGCGAATCCGTACGAGCTCCGCGAGCGTCTTGTCGATCGTGCTTTTACCGATCGTTTCCTCGAGCGCGAGCATCGCGCGGGTCCCGCCGGGGCAGGCCTTGTAGAAATCGAGACGTGCTTGCATTGAAGAGTCCTCGTGAATGTCGGGGGCGCCCGGAACGGCGTCCACGGAGGTAAGCTTACGTTCTCGACTGGTCGTTAGAAATAACCATTTTGCCGTTATTTGAGGTAACCACCCGAATGGACATCCACATCGCGGTAGAAGGTCATCACGATCTGTCCGGACAGATTTATCGGCAATTGCGCGCGGGCATCCTCGAAGGACGCCTGGCCGGCGGCACGCGTCTGCCGTCCACGCGCGATCTCGCGACGCAGCTAGGCGTATCGCGCAAGACCACGCTGGACGTGTTCGAGCGCCTGCTCTCCGAAGGATATTTGAGCGCCCGGGCCGGCTCGGGCACTTTCGTCGCCGACGGGCTCGAACGTCTGCCCGAGAAGCGCTCCGCGCAGGCGCGCGCAGTGGATCGCACGCGCGAGCGGGCCGCGGCGCAAGCGAAGGCCGCTGCGCGTGCGCAGCCGTTGTGGGAGCAGATGCCCGACAGCTTGCCGTTGCCGCGGCCGTCGGTGCCGTCGCCGCTCGACTTCATCGGTGGTGCCGTCGACAAGACGCTGTTTCCGTTCGACGTCTGGCGCCGCTGCGTGAATCATGCACTGCGCGGCCAGGCGCGCAGCCCCGGCACTTATCGCGAGGCGGCCGGCGACCAGCAACTGCGCCTCGCAATCTCGCGTTACCTCGCCTTCAACCGCGCGGTGTCGAGCAATTGGGAAGACGTGATTGTCACGCAGGGCGCGCAGCACGCGCTCGATCTGATGGCGCGCATCATGCTGCGGCCGGGCGCAATCGCGGCGATCGAAGACCCCGGCTACCCGCCCGCACATGCATGCTTCACGGTGACGGGCGCGCGGGTGGTGCCGGTTCCGGTCGATCGTGAAGGCCTGATCGTCGGTAAGCTGCCGGACAAGGCGCGGCTCGTCTATGTGACGCCTTCGCATCAGTTTCCGCTCGGCATGCCGATGAGCCTCGAGCGTCGCGTCGAACTGCTCGAATGGGCGCAAAAGCGCGGTGCGGTCATCATCGAAGACGACTACGACTGCGAGTACCGTTTCGAAGGCCGGCCGATGGAGCCGTTGAAGAGCCTCGATCGCGCCGGTCTCGTCGCGTACGTGGGTACCTTTTCGAAGACGATCTTCCCCGAGCTGCGGATCGGCTACCTGGTGCCGCCGGCGTCGTTGCGCGGTCCGCTGCTGAAGGCGCGGCAGATCGCTGATTGTCATGGCTGCACGCTCACGCAAACGGCGCTCGCGTCGTTCATGCTCAACGGCGATTTCGCGCGCCATCTGCGGCGCGCGCACAAGGCTTATGCGGCGCGCCGCGCCGTGCTGCTCGAGCATCTGCAAGGGGGCCTCGCGCGCTGGTTCGAACCGATCGTGCCGACCGCCGGGATCCACCTGGCCGCGCGGCTGAAGGGGCCGTTGGCCTCGCTCGGCGAGGCGGCGCTCATCGCCGCGGCGCGTCAAGCGTCGATCGGCCTCTACGGACTCGCGCCTTTTCACCATCGCGTGACGCCTCAGCCTGGGCTGATCTTCGGCTATGGCAGCATCGCGGCCGAGCATATCGACTCGGCCCTGACGACGCTCGCCGGCATCCTGCAGCGCATTGCACGCTGAAACGAAGCGATGCGCGGCATGCGTCGTTTGACGCGTCAAACGAAGAAAATGCCTTGATTCAAGGGGCGAAAATGCCGGGCCGCCCCGCGGCAACCACGTTGAACGCGCCGCCGAAACCAACTGTAACGTGCGTGACGCATGGATATCGAGTACCCCGCCGCGTGCGTTTTACCCGCTAAAACAGGTGCTAAAACGTATGGCAGTGTCGGTGCCGCGCAAAAAACTTCATCGCGATACATAAAAGAGTCGCGCAAATCGCTTGAGCGCTTGTAGAATCCGGCGTTGAAGCGTGCACATGCGGTGTGCGCTTCGAGCAATTCACTGACCACAACAGGTAGGAGAAACATGCCGACTTCCGCAAAAAAGGTGGCCAAGAAGGCTGCTGCCCCGGTACCGACCAAGAAGGTTGCTGCAAAGAATGCCCCTGCGAAGAAAGCCGTCGCAGCCAAGAAGGTCGCCGTGAAGGCGTCTGGCGCACCGTCGCCGATCAAAGACACCTTCACGAAGGCCTCGTTGGCAGCTCACATCGCTGAGCGCGCTGCAGTGGAACCGAAGACCGCCAAGGCCGTGCTGGCCGCGCTCGAAGACACGATCCTCGGCTCGGTGCACAAGAAGGGCGCTGGCGAATTCACGCTGTCGGGTCTGCTGAAGATCGTCGTGCAGGCTGTGCCGGCGAAGAAAAAGCGCTTCGGCAAGGACCCGTTCACGGGTGAAGAGCGCTGGTTCCCGGCCAAGCCGGCAAGCGTGCGCATCAAGGCGCGCGCGCTGAAGAAGCTGAAGGACGCAGCGGCTGCGTAAGCGCGTTGCCTGAATCAGCGCCTGCATGCAGGTAATCGGAGTCCCCGTGGATGCGAATCCACGGGGACTTTTTTATGCGCACGCTTCGTCGGGCTCGCCGAAACCATTGGCAAACAGCAGTCGCGTGCCACATAGTGCGCTTTCGAACAGCGCGTGCGCACCTGATTGGCGCATCATGATCCACGGCAGTACGATCCAGTCATGACACTGCCCGGCGGATGCGCCGCAAGCGTGCATGCCAACACGCTCTATCACGACAAATTCAATGGCATAGCGCTTGCTTGATCGAAGGTCTGGTACCGAATGCGCAGCGCATTCGCCTTCTATTTGACAACAAGACAGGGGCTGACATGCGATGCTATGATGAGATGCGTCATCACCACGATGGCGTACGCCCGCATTACGCGCGCTTTGAGCGATGGCTGGACAGTCAGGGTAATGAAGCGATCGCGCGCAAGCGTGCGGAAGCGGACCTGCTGTTCCGGCGTGTCGGCATCACCTTCGCGGTGAACGGGGACCTGTCTGGCACCGAACGGCTGATTCCATTCGATCTGATTCCGCGCATCATTCCGCGCAGCGAATGGCAGACGCTCGAAGCGGGTTTGCGGCAGCGCGTGCAGGCGCTCAACCTGTTCATCCACGACGTCTATCACGATCGCAAGATCGTGCGTGCGGGCATCGTGCCGGCTGACCAGGTCTATACCAATGCGCAGTATCGCCCCGAGATGCAGGGTGTCGACGTGCCGCTCGGTGTGTATGCCCACATCGCGGGCGTCGACGTGGTGCGCGCCGGCGACGAAGGCGAGTTCTACGTGCTCGAAGACAACCTGCGGGTGCCGTCGGGCGTGTCGTACATGCTCGAAAACCGCAAGATGATGATGCGGCTCTTCCCCGAGCTGTTCGTGCAGAACCGCATCGCGCCGGTGGCGCACTATCCCGATCTGCTGCTCGATACGCTGCGCTCGGTCGCGCCCGAAGGCGTGGACGATCCGGTCGTCGTCGTGCTGACGCCGGGTATGTACAACTCCGCCTATTTCGAGCATACGTTCCTCGCGCAGCAGATGGGCGTCGAGCTTGTCGAAGGCAAGGATCTGTTCGTCGACGACAACTACGTGTTCATGCGCACCACGCAGGGGCCGAAGCGCGTCGACGTGATCTACCGGCGCGTCGACGACGACTTTCTCGACCCGCTAGCGTTCCGCCCCGACTCGGCGCTTGGCGTGCCGGGTCTGCTCACCGCCTATCGCGCTGGGCGCGTCGCGCTCGCGAACGCAATGGGCACCGGCATCGCCGACGACAAATCGATCTATCCGTATGTGCCGAACATGATCGAGTTCTATCTCGGCGAAAAGCCGATTCTGAACAACGTGCCGACCTATCAGTGCCGCAAGCCCGACGATCTCGCCTACACGCTCGCCCATCTGCCGGAGCTGGTGGTCAAGGAAGTGCACGGCGCGGGCGGCTACGGGATGCTGGTCGGCCCAGCGTCGACCAAGGCCGAGATCGAGGCCTTCCGCGAGCGGCTGATCGCGCGTCCGGCCGGGTATATCGCGCAGCCCACGCTGGCCTTGTCCGCGTGTCCGACCTTCGTCGAATCGGGTATTGCGCCGCGCCATATCGACCTGCGGCCGTTCGTACTGTCGGGCAAGACCACCACGATGGTGGCGGGCGGCCTCACGCGCGTCGCGTTGCAGGAGGGCTCGCTCGTCGTCAATTCATCGCAGGGAGGCGGGACCAAGGATACCTGGATGGTCGACTGACGCGATTGCCGCCGCGTTTCCCGCCTCGCTCGCAACAGGGCAAAGCAGGGCGCGACGCTTGCAACCTGATGCGCCGCTGGCGCTCAACGGATAACCGGCGCGGACCTTCGTCGCTGACGATGGCCTCGCGCGTTCAGATCTCAGCCATGGAACGCCGTCATGCTTAGCCGAACCGCCGATCACCTCTTCTGGATGGCCCGCTACATGGAGCGCGCGGAGAACACCGCCCGCATGCTCGACATCAACCTGAAGGCGCAACTGCTGCCGCAGACGCCCGAACAGGAGGCCCGCGCGCAGCGCTCGGTGCTGCTCATCTCCGAACTCGAAAGCGCCTTCGAGCAGCGCTACGACGAACCGACGCGCGAGCACGTGCTCGATTTCATGGTTGCCGACGCGAGCAATCCGTCGAGCATTCATTCGTGCCTGCAGGCCGCCCGCGAAAACGCTCGCGCGGTGCGCGGCACGCTGACGACCGAGTGGTGGGAAACCATCAATGACACGTGGCTCGAATTCAACGAGCGGCTCTCGAGCGGCCAGGCCGCGAGCAATCCAGGCGCGCTGTTCGAGTGGGTCAAATTCCGCTCGCATCTGTCGCGTGGCGTGACGATCGGCACCGCGCTGCAGGACGACGCGTTCTTCTTCACGCAGCTAGGCACGTATCTGGAGCGTGCCGACAACACCGCGCGGATTCTCGACGTGCGTTTCGCGAATGTCGAACCGAACTCGCGCGACGCCGCGCGCCAGCTCGAGGATTTCTATTACTGGACCTCGATCCTCGGTTCGGTATCGGCGCTCGAGATCTATCGCAAGGTGTATCGCGACGTCGTGACGCCCGCGCGCGTGGTCGAGCTCATGGTCCTCAATCAGCAGATGCCGCGCTCGCTGCTCGCCTCGCTCGATGGAGTCTGCTCCAATCTCGCGATGCTGCGCACCTCGGGCTCGAACCAGTGCGAACGCTTCGCCGGCAAGCTGCGCGCCGAACTGCTGTATGCCGACATCCGGCAGATTCTGGAGAGCGGTCTGCACGGCTATCTGACCCAGTTCCTCGCGCGCGTGTTCGAGCTGGGCAATCTGGTCGCGCGCACCTATCTGATGCTGCCAGTGGCCTGACGGAGTTTTCTCATGGACCTGACGATCCGCCACGACACCTCTTACCGCTACGAAGCGACGGTTCACTATTCGATCCAGCAGTTGCGCCTGACGCCCGCGAGCGGCGCCGCGCAGACGGTGCGGCGCTGGAGCATCGACGCGCCGGGCAAGCTCGACGCCACGCTCGACGCATACGGCAACGTGCTGCATACGCTCGTCATCAACAAGCCGCACGACGAGATCCATCTGCACGTGTCGGGCGAGGTGGACACGATACCGCTCGTCGACGGCGTGCTGCGCGATCCGCCGGGCCCGATCCCGCTCGAACATTTCACCTGCGCGACTCGCCTGACCGAAGCCGACGGCGCGATCCGCGAACTGGCCGCGTCGGTGCCGAATCTGGCAAGCCCGGCGAGCCTGATTACGCTGTGCGAGCAGATCGTGCAGCGCGTGCAATATCAGCCCGGCGTGACTGCGGTCACGAGCACGGCGGCCGAGGCGCTCGCGCTTGGCAACGGCGTGTGCCAGGACCATGCGCATCTGATGCTCGCATGCTGCCGCGCGCGCGGCGTGCCGGCGCGCTACGTGAGCGGTTATATCGAACCGGGCGACGTGCCGCAGGGCGCGAGTCACGCTTGGGTCGACGTATGGCTCGCCGGCAAGGGCTGGATTTCGATCGACGTCACGCATGCCGTGTTTGCGAGCGAGATCTACTGCCGGCTCGCGGTCGCCCGCGACTACGAAGCGGCGGCGCCGGTGCGCGGCCGACGTATCGGCGGGCTCGAAGAGCAGCTGGACGTGGCGGTGACGGTCAGCACGCAGAGCTCGCAGTAGCCGCGTTGCAACGCGAACGCGCCCAAAGTTTCGCGACGATGTGCCTGTGCCATCCGTGCGTGGCGGTATTGGACATTGCTGGCAAATGTTCAGAATCGGCCGCGAACCGGCTGCGAAAAGCGCCGTAAATACAGATAAGGGGCACCTGTGTACGGCATTACAATAGTTGGCGCCGTCCATTTGCCCTTTGCGGATTCCTCATGACCTATTGCGTAGCGATGGCCGTCAACGACGGCCTCGTATTCCTGTCCGACACGCGTACCAATGCCGGCGTCGATCACGTCAGTACCGCGCGCAAGATGTCGGTGTTCGAACAACCCGGCGAACGCCTGCTGGTGCTGCTTGGCGCCGGCAATCTTTCACTCACGCAGGCGGTGCTGCACGAACTGTCCGAGCCCGCCGGTGCCAGCGAGCCCACGCTTTGGACCGTGCCGACGATGGCTGACGCGGCGCGCGTGGTCGGCAGCGCGGTGCGTCGCGTGCATCAGCGCGACGCCGAGGCGCTGCAGAAGTTCGGCGTCGACTTCAATTGCAGCTTCATCCTCGGCGGGCAGATCGCGGGCAACCGGATGCGCCTGTTCATGATCTACGCGGCGGGCAATTTCATCGAGACGTCGAGCGTGAATCCGTATTTCCAGATCGGCGAGTCGAAGTACGGCAAGCCGATCATCGACCGGGTGCTGACGCCGTCCACGCCGCTCGACGAAGCCGCCAAGTCCGCGCTCATCTCGATGGACTCGACGCTGCGCTCGAACCTGTCGGTGGGGTTGCCGCTCGATCTGCTCGTGTACGAGAAGGATGCGCTGCGCGTCACGCGGTTCGTGTCGATCGACCGCGATAACGCGTACTTCGACATGATTCACCGCACGTGGGGCGAGCGTCTGCGGCAGGTGTTCGCCGAGATTCCCAATCCGGACTGGCAGCAGTCGCCAGATGCGCCGTCGCCGCACTCGGAGCGGGCGCTCGTGATGTATCGTGCCCCGGTCGGCGCCGATGGCATCGAGCACGAGCAGGACGTGCCGCCTGCGCAGATACTCGCGCAGGCCGACAAGGGGAAGGCGCAGCGGCGCTAGCTGCCTTCGCTTCGAAGCGGGCATCCAGCCCGCCCGGCTCGGCCACCACACTCAGGACGAAAAAAACCAGCCATCGGCAAAGCCTTTGGCTGGTTGTTTGGCTACGCAACTCGTCAGCCGCGTAGCAGGTCCGGCTTGAAGTCCGATTAGAACTTGTGACGGATACCGACGCTGACCATGACCTGGTTGTCGGTGCTCGACTGGTTGCCGTACGAACCGATCGAAGCCGTGGACGACACGAGGCCGCCGCCAACGCCGTTGACAACAGGAACACGCTGGTTGCCGCTCGCGTGCTGCCATGCGCCAACCGTATAGACGTCCGTGCGCTTGGACAGCGAGTAATCCGCGCCCAGCGAAACCTGGTTGTACGTCGCTTTGGCGTCGCCCGAGCCGTGCGTGTACGCATAGCCGAGACCCAGCAGCGCCGCCGGCGTGATCTGGTAGCCGAGGTACGCGCGGCCGACGTTGAACACCTGCGTCGACGTGAACGTCGATTGCGCGTCCGGCTTGTAGCGCGCGTTGCTGTACGACAGGTTGGCCGTGAACGGGCCCGTCACGTACTGAGCAGCTGCCGAAGCAATACTGATCGACTTCGAGGTGGCGTAAGCCTGGTTGATGCCTGCGTTGTTCGGGAAGTTGGTGTCGAACGTAGCGCCGGGGACCGTCGAGCTGTTCCAACCCGGGGCCGGGCGCACAGGAAGAGTGGTGCTTGCATTGTCAGCACGCAGGTAGCCAGCCGCGAGGCTGAACGGACCCGTTGCGTACGTTGCCGCGCCCGCCCACGTTTGACCCGAACCCGTTGCGCCCGCGACGCCGCCCAGAGCGTACAAACCTTCGAACTGGAAGCCCGCCCACACCGGCGACACGTACTTGAGCGCGTTGTTCACGCGGAAGCTGTTGTCGTTGTTGTCGACGTCACCCGGCGTAGCGAACGTGCTGCCGAAGTAGTTGTCGCCCGTCAGCGGCTGGATCATGTCGACCAGCGGGTCGTATTGACGGCCAGCCGTGAACGTGCCCCAAGCGTCGCCCGTCAGACCGACGTACGCCTGACGACCGAACATCAGGCCGCCCTGACCGAGCTTGCCGCTGTTGATGTCAAAGCCGTTTTCCAACTGGAAAATTGCCTTCAGGCCGCCGCCGAGGTCTTCCGTGCCCTTCAGGCCGAAACGGTTACCTTGCAGGTTGCCGCCAAACATTTGGAACACATGGCCGCCAGCGGGCGTAGCGTTGTTCACGTACTGGATCGAGTTATCCAGCACGCCGTAGAGGGTCACGCTGCTTTGCGCATGAGCGACACCAACGACGCCGAAGAGAGCCAGCGAGAGGGAAGACAGTGCAATTCGTTTCATCCAATTCTCCACGCAGATGATTGTTTGTTGGATTGGTCGTTGTTTCGGGAAGGAGAATAGCTCACCCGGTCTACGGGGTAGAAACGGAAAAAAAAGAGTGTCGCCAAAAACCGACAATCGGCGCAAACCCTTGTATTTACGGCCTAGTTGCTATTGTTTCTATTTGCGCAATATTTATTGGCCGGATGTGCATTATTGTTGATTCGTTGATAGTGACCAAGTCACAGAGCCTGCAATCGGCATCGATTTGAATGCGCAATGTAATTTGGTCGTCTATACGACCGCCTGACTCTGCAACGACGGCATGAGACTTCGGCCGACGAATCGACTAGACAGGCTGGACGGAATCGGCGCGTTGTGCACAGGCATCATCGGTCGGCCGTCAGTTGCAACTGCGGCGCGTCTACAACGACATCGGCACGAGGAGGGCAGCCTGCAGCATCCGCATCAGCGCTCGCTGGCGACACGACGCGCCAGGGCCGCGGCGGTGAGCCCCGCGGCGGCGGCCAGCAGCACCGAGGTCCACGGGTTGCGTCGCACGTAGCGGTCCGCGGCCGTCGCCTGGCGGCGCGCTTCGAGCAGCGCCGATGCCGCGAGACGGGTGGCTTGCGCTTCGGCGTCGAGTACCTTGCGTGCGACGTCCGCCGCGGTTTCATACGCGCTTCCCCCTGTTCCTGCCGCCGGCGCCGCGCTCGACTGGCGAGCGGCGCTCGCAGCCGCGGGAGCCAACGGCGCCGCCGGGAAGGTCGATGCCGCCAGCACCGACGCGAGCTTTGCGCGGCTGCCCGGCGGCGGCTCGCTCTGGAGGCCCCAGCCGCCACGCGGATCGTGCAGGCGGCCGCGCGCCGCCGAGAACTCCGCGCCGAGCAGCAGCACCGCCGCCGAGAAGTACAGCCACATCATCAGCACCGCCAGCGAGCCGGCCGCGCCGAACGAGCTGGCCATTCCCGCATGCGCGAGATAGAGCGCGAACAGCTTCTTGCCGCCTGTAAACAACACGGCCGCGACGACACCGCCCACCAGCGCATCGCGCCACCGCACGGGCGCGTCGGGCAGGAACTTGAGCAGCGCGGCGAATGCGAACATCAGCACGAAGAGCCCGACGCCGAGTTGCAGCAGATTGCCGATCATCGCGTATCGCGAACTGCCCCACAGCCAGTCGCCGACGAACACGATCACCGTGTCGAGCACGAGCGACACGATCAGCAGGAACGCGACGCCGAGCACGAGCCCGAACGAAATCAGCCGCACGCGCACCAGCGCGAGCACGCTCGACGTGCGCTGGCCGCTGTACGGCCACACGATGTTGAGCGCGCTGTTCAGCGACGAGAACGTCGCCGACGCGCCGATCGCCAGCAGCGAAACTGAAATGATCGTCGCGATGCCGCCTTTGGCGCCCGCGTGATGCGCGTTCTCGACGATCGTCTGCACGCCGGCCGCGGCCTGGTCGCCGATCAGTCCGTTGATGTGGCCGTACAGTTCGCCGCGCGCGGCTGCCGGGCCGAAGAACCAGCCGGCCACCGCGAGCACCATCACGAGCGTCGGCGCAAGCGAGAACGCTGCATAAAACGCGATGCTCGCCGCCATCGCCGGGCAGCGGTTGTCCGAAAACTGGCGCAGGGCGCCGATCGCCCAGTTGGCATGCTGACGCGCGGCCTGCTGCAGGTTCTCGCGAGAAAGGGTGTCGATGTCCATGATCGCCTTCGAATCGGGCCGGCGCCTTCACGTTGTTGGCTTCGTTGCCGGACGCATAGTTTGTGCCCCTCACTATAGCCAGGCGGGGCACGTCGCGACTGGGGGGCCGTGCCGCTAGAATGCAGCGGGTTATCCTCACATTTGCGCTCATCATGCATTCGCACGAACTCGTACGGCAACTAGACGTTATCGACCGCGACCGGTGGGGTGCGCATTTGCCCGCGCACGTCGTCGACCAATTGCCGGCGCAGGGAATCACGGTGTTCGCCGTCACCGACGACGCCTCGGACACCGCCGCATTCAGCGCGCGCTACGGCTTCGGTCTCGAAGACTGCGCGAACACCATCGTGGTCCGCTACAAGAAAGACGGCGGCGAGCACTATGCGGCGCTGGTCTCGCTCGGCTCGCGGCGGCTCGACATCAACGGCGCCGTCAAGGCGGCGCTCGGCGCGCAGCGGCTGTCGTTCGCCAAGCGCGAGGCGGCGGTCGAGCATAGCCAGATGGAGTTCGGCGGCATTACTGCGTTCGGGCTGCCGGCCGACTGGCGAGTCCTCGTCGACGCCGCGGTGATGGAGCGCGCGCAGATCGTAATGGGCGCCGGCGTGCGCGCGGCGAAGCTGCTGCTCGCGCCGGACGTGCTGCGGCAGTGGCCGCGCTGCGAGGTCGCCGCCTTGACGCTGGCGGCGGAGTCAAGCCCGCAACCCTGAAGCCACACTGAAGTTTTCCGCCGTCGCGCCGTTAATCCCGAGAACGACAAACGTTTGCGGCGTCCGTTTGCGCGGACAGCCGCCGACCACTACAAGGGATACGGAAGATGGAACGGTTTCGCCTGAAGGTGCGGCTGTGGCTCGCGCTCGCGGTGATGTGCATGGGCATTCTGGCGATCGGTCTGTGGGGTGCGTTCAAGACGCGCGACACGATGATCGCCGATCGCGAGGGCGAGCTGAAAAGCGTGGTCAGCATCGCATACAGCGTGCTCGATCGTTACAACGCGCTCGTCGCGGCCGGCACGATGCCGCTCGCGGACGCGCAGCGCGCCGCGATGGACGACCTGCGTGCGATGCGCTACGACGGCGCCGGCGGCTACGTCGTGCTCGAAGACAGCCGTGCGCACGTGCTGATGCACCCCACGCGCGCCGACCTCGTCGGCAAGGACATGACCACCGTCACGGATCCGGACGGCCGTCATGTGTTCAAGGAAGGTTCCGAGCAAACGCAGCGGGAGGGCGAGGCATTCGTCCATCTGCAGTTCCTGAAGCCCGGCACCGGCAAGCTCGCGCCGAAAAGCAACTACATGCGGCTCTACAAGCCGTGGGACTGGACGATCGTCACCGGCGTCTTCACTGACGACATCGATGCCGTGTTCTACCGCACCCTCGTGCAATACGTGATTGCGGCGCTGGTTTTGTGCGCGCTCGTGTCGGTGGTGATCGGCGTGATCCTGCGCAGCATCCTGCGCCAACTTGGCGGCGAACCGGCGTACGCGGTGCAGATCGCGTCGCGTATCGCGGACGGCGATCTCGATGTGGTCGTCGACACGAAGGCCGGCGACGGCACGAGCCTGCTCGCGGCGATGCAGCGCATGCAGCAGCGCCTCGCCCAGGCGATCGAGCAGATTCGCGGCGGCGCGGCGCTGATTTCCTCGGTATCGAACGAGATTGCCGCGGGCAACGCGGACCTGTCGCGCCGCACCGAGCAGCAGGCGGCCGCGCTCGGCGAGACCGCATCGAGCATGGAGCAGATCACCGCGACCGTGCGCCAGAACGCCGACAACGCGAAGCAGGCGAGCCAAATCGCGCACAACGCCTCGGACACTGCGGCGCGCGGTGGCGACGTGGTCGGCCAGGTGATCGAGACCATGCGCGGGATCTCGCAGTCGTCGCACCGGATCGGCGACATCATCGGTGTGATCGAGGGGATCGCGTTTCAGACCAACATTCTCGCGTTGAACGCGGCCGTCGAGGCGGCGCGCGCGGGCGAGGAGGGCCGTGGTTTCGCGGTGGTCGCGGGCGAAGTGCGCACGCTCGCGCAACGCAGCGCCGCGGCCGCGAAGGAGATCAAGGTACTGATCGAGGAATCGGCCGCGCAGATCGCGGGTGGCTCGGAGTATGTGGGGCGCGCGGGCGAGACGATGCAGGAGGTCGTCCAGGCGGTGCGTCGCGTGAACGACATCATGGGCGAAATCAGCGCGGCGTCGGCCGAGCAGACTTCGGGCATCGAGCAGGTCAATGTCGCGGTCACGAGCATGGACCAGGCGACGCAGCAGAACGCGGCGCTCGTCGAGGAAGCGAGCGCGGCTGCCGACGTGCTGAAGACGCAGACCGGGCAGTTGTCGGCGGCCATTGCGGTGTTTACGTTGCCGAAGCAGCGGTAGCAGCATGGCTCGCGCGCAGCCCGCTGCCCGCTGCCGGATAAAAGCTCCCCTCAGATGATCAGCCGTGACACCTTCGTGCCTTCGAGCGACACACCGGCCATCAGGCCGCCGTTGGTCAGCACGAAAGCCTGCACGGGGCTCGTCGCGGTCGACGAATCGACCGCGCCGTTCGCCCCGACCTTCAGCACGGCGACGGTCGCATTCGCGCCGACTGCCCAACCCTGGCTGTGCAGGAATTCGTCGAGCGCTTCCTGCGTCATGAACAGGAACACGAGCGCCTTCGATTGCGCGCCGATCTGCAATCCGAACGAGCCCGCGGTCGTGCTGTAGTAACCGACCGTGCGGCCGCCGACGCGCAGCGCCCCTTGCCCGTACTGTCCGCCGATCCAGAAGCCGGCTGCGATCACTGATGGAAACACCAGCACGCCGCGCGCTTTGGACACGAGCTCGCGCGAACCATCGACGTTTTCATAGAGACGCGCGAGCGTCAGATCGACGCCGGCGTTGATGGTGTCGCGCTTGCTGGCGTTGGCCGATGGCGATGCGTCCGAGGACGGCGAAGTCGTCGTGCAACCGGTGAGGCTCAGGCCTGCGACGGCCAATGCAGCGCTGCCGGTCATGATGAATTGTCGTCTGCGCATGACTGTTTTCCTTTGCGTTTCTCACGCGTTTCGTTCGTTATGGGAGTGTGCGACGAGTCGCCCGCTTGCTTTGTTCTCATTTGCGCGCAGGAGGTTCCGTGCGCGCGGTTGCCGTGGCGGCGCAGGCGTGCCGCGACGCCCGCATGGCGGGCATCCATTGCAAGACTAGCAGGGAGCGTGCCGAAGCGCCGCGCCGCCGTGCGTCACGCTTCGTCGCTACACCGTCGGGCGAATGTTCTGGTTCTGGCGGAACAGGTTGTGCGGGTCGTAGCGGTTCTTCACATCGACGAGACGATCATAGTTCGGCCCATAGGCGTCCGCGATGCGGCCGCCTTCTTCCTGCGTCATGAAATTGACGTAGACGCTGCCGAGCGCAAAGGGCCGTGACGCGTCGAAAAACTCACGCGCCCATGCGATGCAGCGCTCGTCGTCGCGCGCATCGTCCCAGCGGCCGTGCACGTTCATCGCGTATAGCGTCTCGCGGGCCGGGTAGGCGGTCGCGTCGACCGCCACGCGCTGCGTTTGCGCGCCGATCAGTCCGAAGAAGATCTCGCATTGCGGGGACGGCAGCACGTCGATCGCATGGATCAGCGCGTCGATCAGACCATCGTCGATCGTCGCGAGATTGTGCGACTTCCAGTAGTTGCGCGCCCCTGGGGCGAGCAGCGGGTCGAAGGCCTGTTGCCAGTTTTCATAGGGCATCGGACCAAGATGTTCGCCGAGCGGCGTGCCGAAGCCCCGCACCGCTTCAACCGCCGCTGGGCCGTCTTCGACCGGCCCGTTGTAGCACATCGCGAACACGAGTACGGGCTTGCCGTGCACGTCGGGCGACAGGAACGGCAGCGGCGGGGCGAGCCGCGCGACGGCCCACACGGCCAGTTCGTCGGGCATCGCGGGCGCGGCATTGCGGTATTGGATCAGTGCGTCCTTCGCCCCGGCGAGCGGCAATACGACGAGGCCGCCGTACACGGTCGGGCCGACCGCGTGGAGCGCGAACTCGAATAGCGTCACGACGCCGAAATTGCCGCCGCCGCCGCGAATCGCCCAGAACAGATCGTCGTTTTCGGTGGCGCTCACATGGCGCAATGCGCCGTCCGCGGTGACGATGTCCGCCGCGAGGAGGTTGTCGATCGTCATGCCGTAGCGGCGGCTCAGCCAGCCGAAGCCGCCGCCGAGCGTCAGACCCGCGACGCCGGTCGTCGAGTTGATGCCGAGCGGGGTCGCGAGTCCGAATGCCTGCGCTTCGTGATCGACATCGTGCAGCGTGGCGCCAGGCTCGACATACGCGCGCTGCGCTTCCGGGTCGATGCGAACCGATTTCATCGCCGACAGATCGAGGACGAGGCCGTCGTCGCACAGCGCGCTGCCAGCAATGTTGTGTCCGCCGCCTCGAATCGCGAGGGGCAGGCCGTTGTCGCGCGCGAACGCAACGCCGCGGCGAATGTCGGCGACGCCTGCGCAACGCAGGATCATCGCGGGACAACGGTCGATCATCGCGTTCCAGATGCTGCGCGCCTCGTCGAAGCCCGGCGAGTCGGACAGCAGAAGCTGGCCGCGTAGGCCGGATTTGAATTCGTCTACCGCGCTGCTGGAGATAGAAACCATGATGTACCTCGTCAGAGAGAGGAAGGCGCTCGCAGAACACTGCTCAGCAGACCAAACGAAGTGCGGGCGGGGAATGAAAGCGAATTGAGAGGTTCGGCTGCGTGCAGTAAACGGGGTGGCGTGTCGAAGTCAAACAAAGGTTTACCCGCGCCTCGAGGCGATCCCGCGCTGTCGCTCGCGGGACAGGCTTTTGCGAACTCAGCGGCGGCGCTGCGAAGCTGCACCGGCGGAGATGATGGAAATGCTCCGCGAAAACCGGGCGCGCTGATGTGTTGGTTTTCTGATGCGGTGGTGGTTATGCCGCGACACGTTGGATTTTGGGGTTGGTTGCGGTTGCCGGCGCCTGAGGCACGCGTTCGACGAAGTGAGAGGCAACGTACATTGCGACAGCGATTTCGCCGCGCACGAGCAGCGTCGCGACGCACGATGTTTCGCGCGCGCGTTTCGATCATTTTCATTGCGCTGTCTATGGGATTGCGCTCATTTGGCTTTTCGCATTTTTATTTTTGTGTGCGGACAAACACATGAATAAAACGACCGGTATGTAAATAGCCCGAGTTTGTCCGAGAAAACCCTGAACTGATTTTCGTGCGTCGATCGGATTGCATCGATGGCAATAAGGTTTCACTCCCTGTCTGAAGAGTCTGTATTGCCGGCATTGGCGGGCGGTTGGTCGATTGACGCCGCCTCGTAGGCTGAATCGGCAATATCGCATTGCGTGCCCTAACGCACGGTCGCGCGATCGCGCTACGAATAACTTCAACGTCCATCAAGCCTCGCTGTGCGGTTTGCACGATGTTGTGCGCGCATGGCCAGCCCATTCTCTCGAAACGCGCCAAATCCGGCCGGGGATTTTCCGTGGGAGAAATGTTCAGTGCGGGCGCATTTTTAATTCGCATAAAGCGAAGGGCGGAGGCTTTGAATTTCCGTTTTTTCCTATTGAGCGGAGATTGAATCGTTAATTGGGCCGGTCATTCTGGGGAAAATAATTAGGAGAGTGAAATGAAAAGGCAAAACGGGGACGCGTGGACATTGGGGACGCGACGGGCGGCCTTTGCAGCGGCGGTCAGTCTTTATGCGGCGATGGCGGGTGGGCAGACGAATTCTGTCAGTTCCGCGGCGCCGGCAACGAATTCAGAAATGGTGATGCCCGCCGAGATGGGTGCGCACGGCGTATGTCCGCCGGGAGCCGGGCCGGGATGCACATTGCGAGCAGGCGGCCAGACTGGGGTGGGCGGCTTCGGCGTCGCGGCGGCGAAATCGGGTTCGACGTCGTCCACCGGGTCGTCGGCGGGCGGCGGCAGCAGCGGTTTTGGCAACAATGGTAGCGGCGGTGCTGGTAGTGGTGGCGATGGATCGGGAACTGGCGGCACTGGCGGTACCGGTGGCGATGGCGGAGGGAATAACGGCGGGGATGGTGGCCATGGGCAGGGCCACGGCCACGGTGGCGATGGTGGCGGCGATAGCGACGGCGACGGCGGTCATGGACTTGGCCACGGTGGTGATGGTGACGGCGACGGCGGTCATAGTCATGGCCACAGTGGTGATGGTGACGGCGACGGCGGTCATGGGCATGGCCACGGTGGTGATGGTGGCGGCGACGGCGGTCATGGTCATGGCCACAGTGGTGATGGCGATGGCGGTCATGGGCATGGCCATGGTGGCGATGGCGATGGCGGTCACGGTCATGGCGATGGTGGTCATGGTGATCGCGGTCATGGCGACGGCGGCCGTGGCGATGGCCGCCATGGCGACGGCAGCCATGGTGACGGCAGCCATGGTGACGGCGGCCGAGGCGATGGCAGCCATGGTGACGGCGGTCGTGGCGATGGCAGCCATGGCGATGGCAGCCATGGTGACGGCAGCCATGGTGACGGCGGCCGAGGCGATGGCAGCCATGGTGACGGCGGCCGAGGCGATGGCAGCCATGGTGACGGCGGTCGAGGCGATGGCAGCCATGGTGACGGCGGTCGAGGCGATGGCAGCCACGGTGACGGCGGTCGTGGCGATGGTAGTCATGGTGACGGCGGTCGTGGCGATGGTAGCCATGGCGACGGCGGCCGTGGCGATGGCACCCATGGCGACGGCGGTCGAGGCGATGGCAGCCATGGTGACGGCGGTCGAGGCGCCAGCGGCCATGGTGACGGCGGCCGTGGTGACGGCGGTCATGGTGACGGCGGTCGAGGCGCCAGCGGCCATGGTGACGGCGGCCGTGGTGACGGCGGTCATGGTGACGGCGGTCGAGGCGACGGCGGTCGAGGCGATGGCAGCCATGGCGACGGCGGTCGAGGCGATGGCAGCCATGGTGACGGCGGCCGTGGTGACGGCAGTCATGGTGACGGCGGTCGAGGCGACGGCGGTCGAGGCGATGGCAGCCATGGTGACGGCGGTCGTGGCGCCAGCGGCCATGGTGACGGCGGCCGTGGTGACGGCGGCCATGGCGACGGCGGTCGTGGTGACGGCAGCCATGGCGACGGCGGTCGAGGCGATGGCAGCCATGGTGAAAGCGGTCGTGGCGCCAGCGGCCACGGTAGCAGTAGTGGCCCGGCCAGCAACAGTGGTGGCGAAGGCAAGGGCGGCTCCCACGGCGGCTACGGCGGTGGTGGCTCCGGCAATGGCGGCCACGGCGGCGGTAACCACTAACCAGTCGCAGGAGTCCCGCGAAGCTTGCGGGACTCCCATCAAGCGTGGGGCCGGCGCCGCCCGACCTCCATACCGAACACGATCGAGCGTCACATGAAACTGGCAGCCAACAAGCCAGCGAGGAAACCAACCAGGCCACCCGATAAACGGCCCCCACGGTCCGATCAATTCCGCGACTCGATCACTCTCTGGTGCACCACCGGAAGAACCCACTGCCCCGCAACGCGGCCCGTCTCACGCGCAGCCTCGTGAAACTTCCAAACACCGGCAGCACCCCACAATCGATTCCAAAGCGAAGCACGGCTCGCGCACGGCTTCGACATCCGACGTCTGCGGCAACGCGCCCGCACGCCGATCGTGGTCGCCTTCGACGAACCGTCCGGCGATCAACGCAAACGCAAACGCAAACGCGAACCGTGTCGGCATCCTGCTCCGCGTAACGACGACGCGGCTAGCGTGCATTGGTTCGAGCAGGGTACAAATGCGTTGCACTTCAAGTTCCGGCAGCAGTACTTCGGTAGCGACCTGGCCGAGCAGAAGATTGCCGCGATCGTGCCGACGAAAGGTCTCATAGGCGAGCCTGGCGATATCTGCAATTGCTTCGCGGTTTCCTCCGTCCGGGATGCACCCTAAACACGAGTCTTGACACGGGCGCAATCGCCCGAAAACGGCGCAGCGAGAGCTCGGACGAATCGAAACTCGCGAGAATATCGTGATCGAGTTCTTTGGGGGAAGGCAGGTCATTCTGTAATCGCGCGTCCCAATCGAATGCCTGCGCGCACAGAGATCCAGAATCGTAGTCGTACAGCGAAATGGAAAGCGTGCCAGGAGCATTGCGCCGAGCATGGCCGGATCGCGCTATGCATAGGTATGCAGAACTTAATCGTGCAGCTCGTATGCAACGAAACCACGGCCAATCGCAATGGTGACGAGATGCAGCACCAGCACGCCGAACGCCTTTGGCCGCGTGGCGGTTCAGCAACGTGCCCGAACGGCGTGCAACGACCGGCGGCATCGAACAATACCTGGCCGCCTCGGCCGACATCCGATCCGTTACAATCGGCCGGATTACCTCACTGGAGACTCGCTTTGAAATCACTCGTTGCTTTGCTGGCCGCAGCCGTTCTGTCCTCGACCGCGATGGCCGCCGGCCCGACCACGGAGAAGCTGCCGTCCGGCGTCATCGTCGAACATCTGACGCAAGGCACGGGCCCGCAACCGTCGGCGGACGACGTCGTGAAGGTCAACTATCGCGGCACGCTGCCCAACGGCACCGAATTCGACAGCTCGGCCAAGCATGGCGGCCCCGCCACCTTCCCGCTCAATCGCGTGATTCCATGCTGGACCCAAGGCGTGCAGAAGATGAAAGTTGGCGGCAAGGCGCGGCTCACATGCCCGGCGGCAACCGCATATGGAGATCGCGGCGTCGGCCCGATTCCGCCGAACACCGATCTGACCTTCGAAGTCGAACTGGTCAGCATCGTCAAGTAAAGGCGCGCGGGCGGCGCTAAAGATGCACTGAGACCCGGGCCTCGCTGCGCCCATCGCAGCGAGGCTTTTTTGCGGGCGCAAGATGGTCCAACAAGGGATTCACCATGAAACGCGACAAAAGTGCCGTTCAGGTAGCGAGCATCGGTTTTACCGGCAAGAGCGCGGAGAAATTCTTCGGCTTGTTGAAGGACGCCCATGTACGCACGGTGCTCGACATTCGCCTCAATAACACGTCGCAACTTGCCGGCTTTGCAAAAAAGCAGGACCTGCCTTACTTTCTCGAGCAGTTGTGCGATGCGGCGTACGTGGAAATACCTGAACTCGCTCCTGAGCCGGAGCTGCTCAAGCGCTACCAGGGCAAGCAATTGAGCTGGGAAAACTTTCGCGAGGAATATTGCGACCTCATTGCGCGCCGCCGCGTGGAAAGTAATCTGGATATCGCGCTATTCGAGTCCGGGTGCCTGCTTTGCAGTGAACATTTACCACATCATTGTCACAGGATGTTCGCGCTCGAATATCTGAACCAGCAATGGAATAGTCGTCTGGCCGTTACGCACCTGACCTGAACGGCGCGGGCCGGCTGACGCTTTATTCCCTGATTGCCGGGCGGTATTCCGTGCCGGCAGCTTGCACCGCGGCCGGCTTGGCCATTACGTCCTTCAGTAGCCCGAACGTTTGGCTAGCGCGAACTTGGAAAAGCACGCCTCAAATGCGGGTTTTTTCAAGGTGCGTTCCGTTCGCTCGTCTACTATCTACTCACCCGCAGCTCCGTGTATTCGTCTTGCCCTACCGGCGGCAACAGACCGCTCGTGATTACGCGCGCGAGGAGCGCCTGCCATGAACATCGACTTCCATTACGGCGTGGTCTATATTGCCGCGCGCGTCGGCGGCATGACGGCTGGTGACGCGCAAACCGTCGCGCATGCCTGCCAATATGTGGACGACGCCACGACGAGCGGAATACTGCGGTTCAAAGGCGGAGAGACATTCGAGCGTTTCGCGACCGCGCACAAGTTATTCGATTACGCCAATACCGAGAACGACCAGAATCGGCTCGTGTGGACGCCGTTCCATTTTCTGCCGGCAGGCGTTGGTGAGAGCCTCGAAGAGAAGGCGATCTGTCGCCCCGACAGTGAAGTCGCGCGCGAAGTGGTGCGTCGCGCAATCCGGCAGCGCGATTCGGAGACTGCGTTGCACCGGCTCGGCGTGACGCTTCATACCTATGTCGATACCTGGGCGCACCAGGGGTTCGCGGGCATCGAAAGCCCGTGGAATCGCGTGCATCTTCTGGAAGCGCAGGATTGCACGCGCAAAGGTTGGCTCGCGAACCTCGAACTCGCCGTCGCGCATCTAATCCAGCATGTCGAGGAGGACGTTCTGACGATCGCTTTGCCGGTCGGTCACGGCGCTGCATTGCACTACCCTGACCAGCCGTGGGCTCGGTGGCATTACATCGACGGCCGCAATCACTTCATCTCGCGACATAATTTGCCCGATTTCGTGCAGGCGGCGGACATGAGTTGCCGCGTCGTGCGAGCTTATCTGGCAGGACGCGAAGATTTCGAAACCCAGGCCGGCATGCCGGACGACGTCAAGGACGCATTGACCGATCTGCTCGATACGAACCGCAATCCCGACGATCACCTGCGTCTGCGAACCGTCTGCAATTGGGTGAAAGCCGGTCGTATTCCGGGTTTGAAAGAGCCCGTGCCCGACTATGTCGCCAAAGGACCCGGTTCATGGAAGCACCAGGCCACCGGATTGTTGTGCGATGACGACACCGGGGACAGACCGGTATGGACCAACGCCTTCGAGAATAGCGACTATCGCCTTTTTCACGACGCGGTCAAACAGCACCGTTACGTGACCACTCAGGAGATCTTGCCCGCTCGCGGACTACGCATTGCGTGACTGATCGGAGCGGAGCGCCCTGCCGCGAACGGGAAACCGAACATCATTGCCGCGCCGCTTGCGCGAATGCTTTCGGCGGCGCCCGCATTGGCTTCGGTTACTGCGCTGTGGCCTGCTGATGTGGCGCAGCCTGAACCGCCGCCTGCTGCTCCTGGGCGTGCTTTTTAGCGATATGTCGTCCGACGATACAGCCGCCGACTGCGCCGACCACCGCATGATGACCCGCATAGTGCCCGGCGACGCCACCTACGACCGCTCCTTTCAGGCAACCGGCCGCATTCGCGGTGCCGGCCATTGCCAGGGAGACTGCGATTGCCCCGAGGGCGGTCCGAATAAAACCAGCTTTCATGGTGAGTACCATCGTGTTTGAGTGGATCGAAAATAGGGTGGCCCGGCGTCTTTTTCAATAGCCGCCACGAGCACGCTGGCTCGCAAAGACGCTCTATTGGCCCAACATCCGTTGCCGGGCACGGTCACGTAGTGTAAATGGACGATGCCGGTACGGGCGCAACAGATGCTGCAAGATCGGTAACGGCCCGTTACGGGAGCAGCGGTCGTGTCTTTGCCTGATCGCCGCTAGCGTTTCGTGCACGCTGCAATCCGTGCACTATAGCTGGCCCGCGAAAAACGACCGTTTTCAAATAAAAAGTGGACTGCTCTACTTTGAATATTCAAATGCTTGCCTATAGTAGAAGCGACTAATGCCAGCAAGCACGGCGGCGCCCTTTTTTGCCGCCGGTGCGGATGACGGGGAAACAGAAATGACGCCATCGGACGCAGCGATCTATCAGACCAGAACTAGCACGCCGGAGTCGTTGCGCACGCTCGCGAGCTTTCTCGAGTTGGCGCTCGACGAGGGAACAAGCGTCGTCGTCATGCGGATCGGTATGCAACTGCGCAACGTCTATGTCGGAAATCCATCCGGTGCATTGGAAGATTTAACGGATTCTGGCGTCGTCGACGCATTTCAGGCAGATGAAATGCTGGTCCTGACCCGCCTTGGCTTGAACCGGATAACGGCGGATGGTCAGCACTACCGCTTTATACGGAGTGTGAGGTACATTGCCGATCGCCAGGTCGTCGTTTTTACGCCTATCTGAGTGGTGGAACCCAAATTGAAAAGTAGAATTCCCGGGGGAAAGGAAAAGGAAGAAAGCTTCGATGAGTGGGGTAGAAGACCTGAAAGTTTTGTTATTTGAACGCTGCTTCAGCGCTCGTATCGATGAATTGAAGATCAGGATAGGTAAATAGACTGCCTTTCTTCCGTCATTCATGGCATAGTTCGACGATTACCACATAAGGAGCAATCAAATGCCTTCGTTAGAGCAAATCCAAGCAAAGCTTAAGAAGCTCCAGGCCCAGGCTGACGTTCTCATTGCCCGAAAGGCACAAGCCGCAGTCGATCAGATTCGCGAGTTGATGCTCAAGCACGGTCTCACGACTGCCGATATCGAAGCTCAGGCGAAAGCACGACGGGCCGCGAAAGGTCAGAATGGCAGCGTAAGCAAGGGTCGGGGAAGACCCGCGGGCCCGAGCAAAGTCGCCAAATCGGCAACGCCGGCGAAGTACCGCGACCATAAAACCGGCGCGACATGGACGGGTCACGGCCGCGCGCCTGGCTGGATAGCGGGCGTGAAGGACCGCACGGCGTTCCTGATCAATGCCGCGAGCGAACACAAATCCGCGGCTGTGCCCGCCGCGAAGCGCGGCAAGGGTCAGCCGAAAGGCGCGCAGCCGGCGAAGTACCTGAATCCGAAAACCGGCGCGACCTGGAGCGGCCGCGGTCCGGCGCCGGCCTGGCTTGCTTCGGTCAAGGACCGCAGCAAATTCCTGATTGAAGGCGCGGCGACCTCCGCTCCGAAGGCGGCAAAAGCGGCGGCAAAAGGCGGCCAGGCGAAAGCGACCGCGAGCGCGGTAGGCAAAAAGACCACGGCGAAAAAAGCAACGGCGAAAAAGGCAGCGGGCAAGACAGCGGTGAAGAAGGCCGCGGCCACCAAGGCGACCCCGGCAAGCCGGAAAGCCACGGTCAAGAAAACCGCCGGCCGCAAGAGCGCTGTCAAGACGGCAAGAAAAGCACCGGCACGCAAGGCTGCTGCAACGAGCACGGCGGCGCCCGTCGCGGCAGCTCAGCAAACGCCCGAGGCGCAAGCAAGCGCGTAATGACCGCGGAATCGTGAAGTAGATGGCTAGCCCGCTCGACGCATCCCAGCAGGAAGACCGGGTCGTCCTGCTGGACGCCGCTCCTCGTCCGGCAGCCGATACCGCCGAGCCTTTCATCGTCGCGAGCGATGGCCGAGTCATCCTGACTTATCCGATCGCGGAGTCGGACTTTGAACGGTTCGGCCCATTCGATCCCGACGACGATCCTTTTTGCGCGGTATTGTTTGCCGACGCCGTCTTTCATCGACTCGGGCCGCCGGGCGATGCCGATTTGTCCATTCATCCGCTCGCGGCGCAAGGCCTGATCGGCTCTGCGGTGCACGAAGTCGTCAATTCGTCGTTGTGCGCTGAGATTGCCACGGTGGCGGCAGGCTCGATGGCCACCGGTCCCGCGGCTCCTGCGCGGCGGCATTTCGTCATCACGTTTCAGGCGTCGACGTTCGAATGCGTGGCGTCCGACTATACGATCATCGGTGTTTTCGGCGCGGGCGAAATAGCCAGTCGCGAGGCATTTGCGTTGGTCAGATGAAGCATTACAAGTATCTAGCAAGGTGCGGTCCCGATTCGGGCACGCGCTGTGCATGGCCTGTCCTGTCGCCGGGCATCGAGGCCACGCATGCTGACTATTGTCATTACCGCGTTCGTCACGCTCCTGATCGTTCTTGTGATCGCCAATCTGTCGAGTGGCGAGAAGAAGATAGAACACAAGATCGAGCGTCTATATAAGAGCGAAGATCCGCAATTCCTTCGCTCGATGGGCCTATTGCTCGGACCGCCCGTGGTGCCGGGCAATCGCTTCGAGATGCTGCTCAATGGCGACCGCATCTTTCCTTCGATGCTCGAAGGCATCCGCTCGGCGCGCGAAACCATCACGTTTGAAACGTTCATTTACTGGTCCGGCGAGATCGGTGAGCAGATTGCGCACGCGCTTGCGGATAAGGCGCGCGAAGGCGTCGCCGTGCATGTACTGCTCGACTGGATCGGTTCGTCGAAAATGGATCGGCGCTATCTGCAACTGCTGCGCGAGGCCGGTGCTCAAGTCGTCAAGTTTCACAAGCCGCATTGGACCGGACTCGGTCGTATGAACGATCGGACCCACCGCAAACTATTGGTGATCGACGGCCGGATCGGTTTTACAGGCGGGGTCGGGATTGCGCCGGAGTGGACCGGTAATGCGCAGGACGAAAGGCACTGGCGCGATACGCATTTTCGCGTGACAGGTCCGGTGGTCGGCCATATGCAAGCCGTGTTCATGGACAACTGGATCAAGGCGACCGGCAACGTTTTGCACGGTCCCGAGTATTTTCCGAGCATTGGCGCCGAGCCTAAAGGAGAGGGCGAGGGTCTCGCGCATATGTTCAGCAGTTCGCCATCGGGCGGCAGCGACGACATGCAGTTGATGTATCTGATGGCCATCACTGCGGCCACGCGCAGTCTGCATCTTGCGAGCGCGTACTTCGTGCCCGACAAGCTCACCATCAATGCGATCGTCGAAGCCGCGAAACGCGGTGTGAAAGTACAGATCGTCACGCCGGGCAAACGCATCGACACCCACACGGTGCGCGAAGCATCGCGTGCATGCTGGGGCGATCTGTTGAAAGCGGGCGTCGAGATCTACGAGTACCAGCCGACCATGTTCCATTGCAAATTGCTGGTGGTCGACGAATACCTGGTGTCGGTCGGCTCGACGAACTTCGATAGCCGCTCCTTCAAGCTGAACGACGAAGCGAACCTGAACATCTACGACGGCGATTTCGCGAAGCAGCAGACCGCCACGTTCGCCGAAGACATCGCGAAGTCAAAGCGCGTCACGCTCGAAGCCTGGACGCAGCGCTCGCTCACCGAAAAAATGATCGAAAAGTTCGTGCGCGTGCTGGACCCGCAGCTTTGAAAGCCAGTGCGGATTGCGTGAGGGGCGCCGACGGATCACTGAACGGCGCTGCTCAGATACGCTTCGATGTCGGGGCGCGCGGCGGGTTCGCCGTGGTCCTTTTCAAGGGTGCCCGCATCGAAGAGGCGCGCTTTTGCGTGCCGATACGCATTGGCAAAACCACGCAGTTGCTGCGTAACCGGACGATCGTCGAGCCTGCGCCGCGTGAGCGCCTGCGCGATGCAGCGTTCGATCAATGCCAACTGGCTGTCGATATAGTCGATACACAGCGCGCGACAGCGCGCGGATGCCGCCGCGACGCTCAGCAGCGCGGGTACGAGCGAGATCGTCAGAAAGCCGCCCGGGGGAATGCGTGCAAGCGCGGCGGGCGAGTCAAATAGCTCGGCGCGCAATGCGTCGAATACGGCCTGCGTCCAGATTGAACGCTCTTCTTCGAGCGCGCGCCGCCGTCGCGCGAGCGCATGTTGCGCATGCAGATCGGCAATGCGGCCTTCGTCGACCAGCAACGCCAGATCGTCACGCGTACCTTCCTGAATGCAGGCACTGCCGGCATAGACGGCACTGTCGCCGCGTTCTGCCAGTACCAGGTGTTGCAGGTGGTCCGGCACGAGCGGATCGAGCGGCACCACTTCGCACGTCAACGGCTTGCCTTTCAGATGAATCGCGCAGCGTCCGTCGTCCGCGAGAGCAGGGCAGCGGGCAAGCGACGGATAGTCGAAGCCCTGCGCGACGATGCTGAAGGTATCGCCCGGGCGATACAGCAGCGTCTCGGCGAGCCCGTCGAACGCCGCGCAGTCGGCTTCGTCGAGCAACGCTTCATGTCGGCCGACGCGCAGCCGTTCACCGGGCCGCCTGCGCGCGACTCGTCCAATTGCGATGCAACCGATAAACCGGTCAGGATGACGGAACAGTTCCGCCAGCGTCATCGACGGCGGGCTGTTGCAGCATCGACCGCACGCGGAGCAGGAAAACGAAAACGTGTTCACCACGGCCGACGCACCGAGTCCTGATATCGCGTGAGAATGAAATGCGCGACTTCGTTCGAATGATAGGCGGCGACCAGTTGCCCGACCCATGCATCCTGGCGAGCGCTGTCGCGCACGGTCAGTACGTTCGCATACGGCGAGCGCGCGTCTTCGAGACTGAGGCCATCGCGTGCCGGGTGAAGACCCGAGCGCGCCGCCGTGTCGCTGTCGATCACTGCGAATGCGACGCTGTTCAGCGTGTCGTATAGACGCGCGCGCGGCACCTGGCGAATCTTCAGACGGAGCCGGTTGCTCGTGATGTCGGCGAGCGTCGCATGCAGACCGGCGCTGTCGCGGAACGTCAACAGCGTTTCGTTTTGCAGCAGGATCAGCGCGCGTGCGGTGCCTGCGGGGTCGTCGGGAATCGCGATCGTCGCGCCGCGTTCCAGTTGCGCGAGGTTCCTCAGTTTGCGCGAGTACAGCGCGACCGGAAACGTGATCGTCGTCGCCACGCTTGTCAGCGCATAGCCATGCCGTTTGCGCTGCGCCTCGAGTGCCGGTTCGTCTTCGAAGCTCGCGACGTCGATCTGTTTCGTGACCAGCGCGGCGTCGATCCGCGAAGGCTGATCGAATACGACGACATCGAGCGCGAGGCCCTCGGTCGCGGCGACGCGGCGCACTTCGTTCATGATCTCCGCTTGCGCGCCCGAACTCACGCCGACCCTGATCGGCCGCGATGCGGCGTGCGGGCGTTCAGGCAGCAAAGCAGGCAACACCGCGAGCGCAAGCGCGGCAACGATCAGTCGCTTCATGATGGATCCCTCGACACCGTGCGAAAACCAATGTGCGAAGCCGGCAAGTCCGCTTCCTGCTGTTCGCGCGACGCCGCGCGATACCTGACGCAATAGTCACGCGAGCACAGGAACGAGCCGCCTTTTATGACCATCGGCGTATCGTGCCGGCGGCTGAGCGGCGCGACGGCCGCGGTATCGCCGTTCGTATGTGACTGATGCGGACCGGTATACGCGTCCTTGGTCCATTCCCACACATTGCCGATCATGTCGTAGAGCTTGAAGTCGTTCGCCGCATAACACCCGACGGGCGCGATGCCGACGTGACCATCCTCGCCGGTGTTGAGCACCGGAAACACGCCTTGCCAGTAGTTCGCGCTCGGCTTGCCGTGCGCGTCGCGCGGCGCGGTGTCGAGATCCGCGCCTTCATGGCCGGCTTTGCCCGCGTATTCCCATTCGGCTTCGGTCGGCAGATCGCGGCCCAGCCAGTGCGCGTACGCGAGCGCATCGGCCTGCGTGACCATGGTCACCGGTTGATTCATGAGGCCGTCGAGATTGCTGCCGGGACCCGTCGGATGATTCCACGCGGCGCCTTTGACCCAGCTCCACCACGCGAGATCGCGCGCGTCCATCTCATCGTGCGTCGGCGTGTGAAATACCACCGCGCCGCCCTGGCGCTCCGCATCGCTGACGTAGCCCGTCGCGCGCACGAACGCGGCGAACTGCGCATTCGTGACGTCGGTCTGGTCGATCCAGAAACCGTTGACATGTGTCTTGCCGTCACCGGCTGGACGTTCGTCTTCGTAGCCGAGCTTGCTGCCGAACACGAAGTCGCCGCCATGCAGATGTACCATGCCGGCCTGCGGATCGTCGCGCCAGCCCGCGGGCAAGCCCGAGTAACGCTCGCATTGCTGTTCGGAGCCGAGCGCGGCGAGGGGACGCGAGCGATTGAGGTTGTCGAATGCGCTGGACGGACGTTCGCCAAAGACGGCTGCGCTCACCGCGCTGATGGAAGGCGCGGCAAACGCGACGGCGAACGCAGCCGCCGCGATCGCGGCGTACGCGGCATACAGCGCCACGCCGCCCTTGAGCTTGAATGAAAACGCCATCGTGTGCTCAGTAATAGCCCTTCGGACGCAGCGGCTCGACGCCGCCCACGCTCGTCATATAGTCGTTCCACTGTTGAACGAGACCGTCGATGATCGACTGGTTCTGCGTGGACACGTCCTGCGTTTCGCCGCGATCGGCGCTCATGTCATACAGTTCCCAGTGCCCGTCGACAGGACCGAGCGGCGGTTCCGTCCACAATGCTTTCCAGCGTCCGTCGGCGCTGCGCAGGTAGCCGCGACCGTACGCTTCGTCGCCGAACGACGCGCTATGCACCGGTGCCGTGCTCTGATCTTTAAGCAGCGGCAGCAGCGATTGCCCGGTGATCGGATATACGTAGCGGTTGTTGTAGACCACCTTGCCCTTGTTCTGATCGACGCCGGTCAGGGTATTGATCAGGGCGGGGGCCGGTGTGGTCGGCGGCGCAATCTGCGCAATCGCGAGGAATGTCGCGGTGTTGTCCGTCACGTGCGTGAATTCGCGCAGGGTCGGCTTTTGCTCAGTCTGTCCCGGCAGATGCACGATCAACGGCGCCGACACGCCGCCCTCGCCCGAATAACCCTTGGTCAGGCGGAACGGCGTCGCGCTGACTTCGGCCCAGCGCAAGCCGTATTGCAGACGTTGCGCGTTTTGCTTGCCGTTGTCCGTGCCGAGTTGCGAGTAGGTCGGATCGGTCGCGTTTGCGGTATCGGTGGCTGTGGGGTCGGCGCCGGAATCGATCGGCCAGCCTTCGGCGCCGTTATCCGACTGGAACATGATGAACGTGTTGTCGTATTCGCCGATGTCCTTCAGATGCTGGATTAGCAGACCAATGTTGTGATCGAGGTTCTCGACCATGCCCGCGTAGATTTCCATGTAGCGCGCCTGCGCTTTCTTCTCGGCCGGTGACAGGCTGTCCCACTTCTTGCTCACATAGCCGGGGCCGTAATCGCTGTAGCCCTGCGCGGCGCTGTGCACGGCGCTCACGTATTTCGCGTTCGCGGTTCCGTTGTTCGCGGTGGCCGGACTCGCCGCCAGCGTTTCGGAGGCGCCGCCGTATGGCACGAAGTCCTGTGGAATGATGCCGAGCGCTTTCTGCCGCGCGACACGCGCATCCCGGATCGCATCGTAGCCGGCATCGTATTTGCCGACGTAGTTGTGCAGATAGGGTTCGGGCACCTGCAGAGGCCAGTGCGGCGATGTATAGGCCGCGTACGCGAAGAACGGCTTGCCGTCGCCCTTGTTCGAATCGATGTACGAGATCAGCCGCTGCGTGTAGAAGTCGGTCGAATAGAACACCGCCGGGCTGCCGCCCGTGCCGCCCGGTTGTCCCGGCTGGCCCGGCTGCACGTACTTACCGTCTTGGGTGTAGTTCTTCGAGCCGGCCGGCTCGTGCGCGAAGTGATTGGTCGCGGCGCCGCCGAGCAGCGCGTAGCTGTGCTCGAAGCCCCATTGGTCCGGCGTCTGCCCACTGCCTGTCGCGCTGCCGACGATGCCCGAGCCGATGTGCCACTTGCCGGCCATGTAGGTGTGATAGCCGCCGTCCTTCAGCAATTGCGCGACCGATAGCGCGCGGTCGTTCAGATAGCCTTCATAGCCGGGCAGTCCTTTGCGCTCGTCGGTCGGCACGCCCATCGTGCCTTCGCCGACCAGGTGGTGGTCGGTGCCAGAGATGAGCATCGAACGTGTAATCGCGCAGACGGTGCCCACGTGGTGATTCGTCAGGATGCGGCCGGTCTGTACGAGCGCATCGAGGTTGGGCGTGTTGATTTCGCCGCCGAACGCGTGGATGTCGGAGTAGCCGAGATCGTCGGCCATGATGTAGAGAATGTTGGGCCGCTTCTGCGCGACGACAGGGGTCGGTGTCGGGTCGGCCAGATTGTCGCTGCCGCACGAGGCGAGCATGACGAAGCTCGCGACGGCGGCGCCGATCAAGCCAACGCGAAATGAAGGGCGAAAGTCGGGACGGCGAAATCGGAATGTCGTCATTGTTATTGCGAACCGTATGGTTGGGCCGCCGATGTTAGCAATGACGTCGCCAAGGCCAAACGAACGATTTCTGCGTTGCTATCGACCTTTGTCGATATAGATCGCATTGGCAAGATGCCGTCGCGCACCGCATCAATTGCCGGGGTTCAGCACGGGCTTATCGGGGTCCGCCTGCGTGCGGTAGGGCAGTTGCGCGGCATGCGGATCGCTGATCATATTGTCGATCACGCGCTCGACGTCCGCCGTCTTCGCGAGTTCGGTAAGGAAGGTTTTTTTGTCGAAGCCTGGCGCGACGCAGCCCTCGACGTAAATGAAGCGGCGTTGCAGCGTGAGCCATAGTGTCGACTGTTCGCGCCAGTGCGTCGCGGCGTTCAGGTTCGCGAGACGCCGTTGCACGCTCCCGGCGATTTCCGCGTCGTACTGATACGCGTTCGGCAAACGGCAACGTCCTTCGATCCAACAGCTATTGCCGCGCTCGATCCGGTAATGGCTGTCAGCGAGCCATTCCTTTTCGGTTTCGAATGGACCGAGCGGCGTTGGGCAATCGGCGATTGCTTTGGAGATTTGCATGAACGGATCGTGGCCGCGATTGACGCGCGCCGGTTCGCCATAAACGTAAGCCGTGGCCGTGCAAAGCACCAGGCCGGCGAGGCTCAGTTCCAACACGCGTTTCATGGTGTCGTCGCTCCGGGCGTGGAGCGCCTATTATCGCGCGGCCCCACCGCTCAGCGCTTGTTGCGCCGATTCTCGACCGCGAACTTGATCAACTCCGCCTGCCCTTCAATATCGAGCTTGCGCTTCAGATTCAGCCGATGCGTTTCCACGGTCCGCACCGACAGATCGTTGCGCTGCGCGATCTGCTTGCTCGACAGCCCTTCGGCAAGCGCATCGAGAATATCGCGCTCGCGCGGCGTCAAACGTTCGACCGGCGATTGCGTCGCCGACGCCTGGATCAGCCGCGCGCTGATCTCCGCGCTGAAGAACGTCTTGCCGTCGAGCACCGCGCCGATCGCCTGAATGATTTCGAGCGCGGGCGAATCTTTCAGCACATAGCCGCTCGCGCCCGCGCGCACCGCCTGTGTGACGTATTCGAGGTTGTCGTGCATCGAGAGCATCAGCACGCGAATCGCCGGGAAACGCTCGTGAAAAAGGCCTGCCAGCGCGATGCCGTTCATGCCGCTTTTCATGCCGACATCCATCAGCGCCAGATGCGGCGACTGCCGTTCGGCGAGCGCGAGCGCTTCCTGCGCGTCGCCCGCTTCGCCGACCACTTCGAAATGGCGCACTGCTTCGAGGCGTGCACGCAGCCCGTCGCGCACGAGCGGATGATCGTCGACGAGCAGCAGACGCGCAATGGAAGAAGAGGACGTGTCGTTCATGAAGAGATTTCCTGCAGGGACGGCGCCGATGCGTGCGTCGTTTGCAGCGGCACGCGCGCGGTGACGACGGTGTGGCCAGGCTGCGAGCTCAACGACAGCGTGCCGCCGAGTGCTTCCAGCCGTTCGCGCATGTTGCGCAGCCCGACACCTTCGCGTCCGCCGACGAATGCGTCGGTCGCGTCGAAGCCGCGGCCGTTGTCGGAAATCGTCAGCATGACGGCATCGCGCGATACTTCGAGCGCCAGCGCCGCGCTCGACGCCTGCGCGTGCCGCACGATGTTCGTCAGCGCTTCCTGCGCGATGCGAAACAGCACGGTGTTGACCCCCTCGGGCAACGTGGCCGCATGAGTGTGCGCGACCTGCGTGAAGCCGATCGTGATGCCGGACTCGTCGCTGAGTTCGCGCGTTAGCTGTTCGAGGGCGGCCGCGACGCCGAGATCGTCGAGCATCGACGGACGCAGCGCGTGAGAGATGCGCCGGACTTCGCGCAGCGTCTCGCCGAGCCGCGCGAGTCCGGTGGACAATGCGGCTTCGGCGGCGGGCTCGCGCGCCTCGCCGCGTTCGAGTCGCGCGAGCGCCGATTCGAGCAGCAGCTTCACGGACACCATCATCTGGCTGATGCCGTCATGCAATTCGCGCGACAGGCGCGCGCGTTCGTTTTCCTGCGATTCGACGACCTGCTGCGCGAGCCGCTTCAGTTTCGCGTCGGCGCTGCGATATTCGGTGACGTTCAGCACGAGCGCGCACAGCGCGATCACCGCGAGGCCGGCCAACGCGATCGCGTCGATCCACCGCATCGTTCGATCGATATTGGCCGCGGCCTCGGCGTCGATATGCGCGAGCGCGGTGTCGACGTCGTCGAGATAGATGCCGGTGCCGAGCATCCAGCCCCAGCGCTCGAGCGGCACCACGTAGCCGAGTTTCGACTCGACCTTGCCGGTCGACGGACGATGCCACAGGTAGCGCACGGAGCCGCCGCCGCGCGCGGCCGCGGCGAGCAGTCGCTGGATCGTCGGCGTGCCCTGGCTATCGCGCAACGACCACAGATCGCGGCCCACCAGATCCGGCTCGCGCGGATGCATCAGCGAGCGGCCGTGCATGTCATAGACGAAGAAATAACCGTCCTTGCCGAAATTCATTTTTTCGAGCATATCGAGGGCGCGCGTGCGCAACAGCGCGTCGTCGCGCGCATTCTCGCGGCCCGCTTCGTAGAGCGGCGCGATCGCGGTGGTAGCCAGTTCGACATAGTGCTTGAGCTCGATCTCCTTGCTCGCCATGTACGCGGCCTGGGTGGTCGCGTGCTGCCGCTCGGCGAGCGCCGTGGCTTCGCGGCGCACGCCCGTCTCGATGCTGACGATCGAGACCAGGAAGGGCACGATCGCGAGCAACACAATCTTTGCTTTGAGTTTCATCGTCGAAAACCGGCTGACAGGCTACGTATTATTACGTAGCCGGCTTACGTAGTTGCGCGCTTGTAAGGAAACGCGTGAAGGCGAATACTACATGCCCGTCGTATACCGCGCTGCGCTGCGCCTGGCGGGCAAGTATGCGGCGTTCCCCGTTTTCCCGCCTGATCTCAGGCAACCGGGCATCCGCGCGCCGGGCCACGAGCCATCGCGCGTGCTGTCGATAATTACTCAGGAGACGTTCGTGGAGACCTCCCCCCCGGCCGGCCGTTCATGGCTCTGGCTCATTTTGCTGATCCCTTATATCGCGCTGCTGTGGCTGCCGTTCTATAACGACACGCATCCGCCGCTCGCGGGCTTTCCTTTCTTCTACTGGTATCAGTTTCTGTGGGTGCCGTTGACCTCTTTGCTGATTTACATCGTGTATCGAGGTCTCAAATGAGCGAACTCAATCCTGTGAACCCGGTTGCGATGACGGTTTTCATCGCGTTCTTCGTGCTCGTCACGGTGATCGGCTTTTTTGCCGCGCGCTGGAAGCGCGGCGATCTGACGCAGTTGCACGAGTGGGGCCTGGGCGGCCGGCAGTTCGGCACGGTCATTTCGTGGTTCCTCGTCGGCGGCGATTTCTACACCGCGTATACGGTAATCGCGGTGCCCGCGCTCGTTTATTCGGTGGGCGCGTATGGCTTCTTCGCGCTGCCGTACACGATCATCGTTTATCCGTTCGTGTTCGCGGTGATGCCGAAACTGTGGAAGGTCGCGCATGCGCGCAACCACATCACGGCGGCGGACTATGTGCATGGCGAGTACGGCGGCAAGTGGTTCCCGGCGGCCGTCGCGCTGACCGGTATCGTCGCGACGATGCCGTATATCGCGCTGCAACTGGTCGGCATGCAGGTCGTGATCAAGGGGCTCGGCGTGAGCGGCGAAACGCCGCTGATCGTCGCGTTCGTGATCCTCGCGCTGTACACGTACGCGAGCGGCCTGCGCGCCCCGGCGATGATCGCGTTCGTCAAGGACATCATGATCTATATCGTGGTGATCGCGGCGGTATGGCTGATTCCGGTGAAACTCGGCGGCTATGGGCACGTGTTTGAACTGGCGGATGCGCACTTCCAGGCGAAGGGCGGCGCGACCGGCATCCTGCTGAAGCCGACCCAGTACACCGCGTTCGCATCGCTCGCGCTCGGCTCGGCGCTCGCCGCGTTCATGTATCCGCATACGATGACGGCGGTGCTGTCCTCGGCGTCGGCGAAGACGGTGCGCAAAAACGCGATCTTCCTGCCCGCCTACACGGTGCTGCTTGGCCTGATCGCGCTGCTCGGCTATATGGCGATCGCAGCAGGCGTGAACGTGAAGTCGCCGAGCGACGTGGTGCCGGCCCTGTTCAACACGCTGTTCCCGTCGTGGTTCGTCGGCTTCGCTGCCGCCGCGATTGCGATCAGCGCGCTGGTGCCGGCCGCGATCATGTCGATCGGCGCGGCGAATCTGTTCACGCGTAATCTGTGGCGTCCGCTGGTGTCGCCGAACATCACGCCGCAAGCGGAAGCGGCCAATGCGAAGATCGTCTCGCTGGTCGTCAAGTTCGGTGCGCTGCTGTTCATCGTGTTCCTGCCGACGCAGTACGCGATCGATCTGCAACTGCTCGGCGGCGTGTGGATTCTGCAGATTTTCCCGGCCGTCGTGTTCTCGCTGTACACGCGTCGTCTGAACACGCAGGGTCTGTTCGTCGGCTGGCTCGTCGGTATCGCGCTCGGCACGGGCCTCGCGATTTCGCAAGGGCTCAAGCCGGTGTATGGGCTGCATTTCGGCCACGAGAACTATCCGCTGTATATCGGCCTGATCGCACTGGCTGCCAATATCGTCGTGAGCTTCGCGGTGTCGGCGGTAGCGCCGCGACGGGCTGTCGTGCCGGCCTGATCGACGTTCGTCCGGCTCGATGAAGAACGCCGCGGGGCTGCCGGCCCGCGGCGTTTTTTATTTTCTTCGGAGTCTTTCGCCGGCTTCAGGCATCGGGCCAGCGACCTAACAGATCGTTCCGCTAAAACCGCTCGACCCGAAACGGCCGCGGATCGACCAGCGTCTGCTCGCCCGTCATCATCTCGGCGATCAGCCGCCCCGTAATCGGTCCGAGCGTCAGGCCATGATGCGCATGGCCGAATGCGAACCACAGTCCCTGATGTTTTTTCGCGGGCCCGATGATCGGCATCATGTCCGGCGTGCACGGGCGGCGTCCCATCCACGGCTCGGCGTCCAGACGCTCGCCGAGCGGAAACAGGGTGCGCGCGATCGGCTCGGCCGCGTCGAGCTGTACCGGCGTCCTGGCCGCATCGGCTCGCGCAATTTCAGCGCCCGTCGTCAGCCGGATGCCGCGCGCCATCGGCGCGAGCAGATAGCCGTGTTCGACATCGAGAATCGGATGATTGAGCCGCGCGGCCTGACGCGGCGCGTAGTGCATGTGATAGCCGCGCTTGACCGCGAGCGGCAGCCGATACCCGAGCCGCGTGCTCGCGCGATCCGACCACGGTCCGAGCGCGATCACCGCCGACGCGGCCGTGATCGCCCCTTCGCGCGTATCGACTTGCCAGCCTTCGCGCAGCGTATCGGCGTCGCCGATGAAGAACCGTCCGCCGAGCGCTTCGAAGTAGCGCGCGTACGCGGTGACGAGCGCATTCGGATCGCTGACCGAATCGGATTGCGGATAGCGCAGTCCGCCTTGCAAACGCTTGTCGAGATCGGGTTCGAGCTGTTGGAGGCGCGGCGCGTCGAGCGTCTCGAACTCGACGCCGTACTCGCGATGCCATCGTTCAGCGATCGTGGTTTCGGCGTCGCGCGCGGCGGCATGGCGAAATACCTTGATCCAGCCGATCGGCCGCAGCAGCGCGCTCGCGCCGGCTTGCGCGGCCAGCGCGCGATGTTCGCTGACGCAATGCTCGATCAACGTCGCGTACGACTTCGCGATTTCCGCGTGCTTTGCCGGATGCGAATTGCGCCAATAGCGCCACAGAAACGGCGCGACTTCGAGTATGGCGTCGGCGTGATAGCGCACGTCGGGCGACTGGTTGCGCGCGTAGCGCAGCAGGGTGCCGAGCCCGCGCGGAAATGCGTATGGGTAAACGCCCTCGCGCTGGATCAGCCCGGCGTTGCCGAACGAGGTCTCGTTGCCCGGCGGCTTGCGATCGATCAGCGCGACCGCTCGCCCGCGCTTCTGCAGATGCACTGCGACGCTCACACCGACAATGCCGGCGCCGAGCACCACGGTATCGAATTTCATTCTTTCTGTCCGCCTTGCGTGTGTTCTGTGTTGTCGACGCTGCGCCGTGTGCCAGCGGGCGGCGAAGTGCGTGCTTTCATCTTATACGGGGACCGGCTCGCTTCGCCATTGGCAAATGCCGCGCCCGGAAAAACGCGCGAATGTTCTGCTCGCTCGGACGAAATGCTGTCTTTAATCCCGCGTTCGAGCGGACGACTTCGGACTCGCTGGCCTCAGCGTGTAAACTGCTGACTTTTTTGCCTCCGGTGGTATGTTGCAAGCCCCTCAGCGTAGCGCCCTCAGCGGGCCCGCGCTCGTTCGCTTACTGGCCCGTCTCGCCGAGGCCGACGTCGCCGAATCGCGGCAATCGCTGGCGGATCGGCTGAGCCAGTGGCTCGGCTGGACCGATGCGATCGCGCTGTCTTCGGCGCTGAACGCCAAGCCGCCGGCCGTCGCCGCTGGTGCGCGCGCGTTCGGCCAAGCGGAAGAGGACGAATGCACGCGCGTGCGCCGCTCGCTGGTGAACGCGATCGCCAGCGACAGCGTGCTCGCCGGCTCGCGGCGGCGTGGATCGGCGGCGTCGTCCGCCCGGATGTCGGCGCACGCGGCCATCGGCACGCAAGCCGACTATGCGGTGTTCCGGCAGCGCTATCTCGCGCTTCAGCAGTCGATGGAAACGGCGATCGGCACGTTGCGCGGCCGCCTGCGCGCGCTGCTGGCGACGCAAGCGCCTGCACTCGCGCGGCTCGCGGTCGTCGATGCGGTGATGGAGCGTGCACTCGGCGAGCGCGAGCGGACTTTGCTCGGCGCGGTCCCCGGGTTGCTCGGCGCACACTTCGAGCGCTCGAGAGCCGGCGCTGAAGCGGCAAACACCACCCCAAGCGTAGACATTCAACTCGAGGTCGCCTCGGTCCAGGCCAACGCCGCCGCGTCCGGAGCATGGCTCGACGCATTTCGCAAGGACATGCAGAGCGTTTTGCTGGCCGAACTGGATGTTCGTTTTCAACCGGTCGAAGGGCTGCTCGCGGCTCTTCGCGCCTGCTAACTGGGACCCCATGTCCAGATATCGTATCGAACTCGTTGTGTTTCTCGCGGGGCTCGCCGCGGCGTGCTGGATCGCCGCTGGTTATGCCGTCTCCAATCCACTCGCGTTCGCCGTTACGCTGCTGATCGGCGTCTTCTACGTGCTGGGCGCGCTCGAATTGCGCCGCTACAGCCAGGCGAGCGCCACGCTGACGGGCGCGCTCGCCGCGCAGTCGGGACCGCCGCCGAGCCTCGCTGCGTTTCTCGAACCGGTGCATCCGAGCTTGCGCAATAGCGTGCGGCTGCGCGTCGAAGGCGAGCGCATCGCGTTGCCGGGACCCGCGCTGACGCCGTATCTGGTCGGCCTGCTGGTGCTGCTCGGCATGCTCGGCACTTTGCTCGGCATGGTGATGACGCTGCGCGGCACCGGCCTCGCGCTGGAAAGCGCGAGCGACCTGCAGGCGATTCGCGCGTCGCTGGCCGCGCCGGTCAAGGGGCTGGGCTTCGCGTTCGGCACCTCGATCGCGGGTGTCGCGACGTCGGCGATGCTCGGGCTGCTGTCCGCGCTGTGCCGCCGCGAGCGGCTCGAAGCAGCGCAACAGCTCGACGTGAAGATCGCGACGACCTTGCGCGTCTACTCGCAGAGCCATCAGCGTGAGGAGAGCTTCCGGCTGCTGCAACGCCAGGCCGAGGCGATGCCGCTGCTGGTCGAACGTCTGCAGACGATGATGAGCGCGCTCGAACAGCAGAGCGTGGCGTCGAACGAGCGGCAGATTGCGAGCCTCGACGCGTTTTACGGCCGCACGGAGGCTGCGTATCTGCGCCTGGCCGGCGTGATCGAGCAATCGCTGAAGGATAGCGTGGCCGGCAGCGCGCAGGCCGCGGGCCAAGCGCTGCAACCGGTCGTCGAAGCGACGATGGCGGGTGTTGCGCGCGAAACCGCGGCGTTGCACGCCGCCGTGACGCAGGCCGTGCAGCGCCAGCTCGACGGCATGTCGAGCGGCTTCGCGGCGACCAGCGCGAACGTTGCCGAAATCTGCAATAACGCGCTTGCCGGTCATCGAGACGCGAGCGACGAGCTGGCTGCGCAGCAGCGCGCGTCGATCGAGCGCGTCGCCGAACTGTTCGAACAGCGCTCCGCCGCGTTGCTCGACGGCGTGTCCGCGCGGTTCGAAGCGACGGCGAGCGGCATCTCGCAGGCCTGGCGCGACGCCTTGGCGCGGCAGCAGAGCGCGGGCGAGAAGCTCGCCGCTGACAACGAACAGGCGCTGGCGCGCGCCGCCGCGACGTTCGAGCAGCATGCTGCGGCGTTGCTGAGCGCGGTCGGCAGCTCGCATGCGGACTTGCAGACGGAACTGACCGTGCGCGACGAGCAGCGTCTGAGCGTCTGGGCCGAGACGCTCGACGCACTCGGTGCGAAGCTGAGCGAACAGTGGCAACGGACGGGTGCGCAAGCCGCGAGCCATCAGCAAGAGATCTGCGACGCGCTTGCGCGCACCGCCCGCGATATCTCTGCGCAGACGCAAGCGCATGCCAACGCGACGATCGCCGAAATCGAGCGCCTCGTGCAGGCGGCGTCGGAAGCACCGAAGGCCGCTGCCGAAGTCGTCGCGGAGCTGCGGCAGAAGCTCTCCGACAGCATGGTCCGCGATACCGCGATGCTCGACGAGCGCAGCCGTCTGCTCGCCACGCTGGAGACGTTGCTCGACGCGGTCAACCACGCGTCGACCGAACAGCGCACGGCCGTCGATGCCCTCGTCGCGACGTCGGCGGATCTGCTCGAACGCGTCGGCAACCGCTTCACGGAGCATCTGGAGCGCGAGACCGGCAAGCTCGGCTCGGTCGCCGCGCAGGTCACGGGCAGTGCGGTCGAGGTCGCGAGCCTCGGCGAAGCGTTCGGCGCGGCCGTGCGCCTGTTCGGCGAAGCGAACGACAAGCTCCTCACGCATCTCGAACGCATCGAAGCGGCGCTCGACAAATCGCTCGCCCGCAGCGACGAACAGCTCGCCTACTACGTCGCGCAGGCGCGTGACGTGGTTGACCTCAGTGTGATGTCGCAGAAGCAGATCGTCGAGGATCTGCAGTCGCTGGCCGCGCAGCGCGCGACCGCCGGAGCCGATGCGGTATGAGCGAGGACATCGACGGCGGCGTGGAAACGTCCGCGCCGATCTGGGCCGCGTTCGGCGATCTGATGTCGGTGTTGCTCGGCGCCTTCGTGCTGATTCTGGTGAGCGTGATAGGCGTGCAACTCGAACTGTCGAACCAGCTCGAGCAGGAGGTCAAGCAACGTCAGGCCGAAACGCAGCGTCGCAAGACGCTCGAACAGGCGCTCGCCGGACCGCTGGCGGCGGGGCGTGTAACGCTCGTCAACGGCCGCATCGGGATTAGCGGCAACGTGCTGTTCGCGCTGAACTCCGCCCAGTTGCAGCCCGAGGGCCGCGCGCTGCTGAAGAGTCTCGCCGGGCCGCTGTCCGCGTATCTGCGCGCGAGCGACCAGATCCTGATGGTCAGCGGCTTCACCGACGATCAACGCCTGCGCGAAGGCAACCGGCGTTTCGCCGACAACTGGGAGTTGTCGGCACAACGCGCGTTGACGGTCACGCGCGCGCTGATCGACGAGGGTGTACCGGCGTCGTCGGTGTTTGCGGCTGCGTTCGGCTCCGAGCAGCCGGTCAGTTCGAACAGCGACGAAGCGGGCCGCGCGAAAAACCGCCGCGTCGAAATCGCGCCGGTGCCGCGGCTGTCGAGCGCAGCGGCAGCGGAGAAGTCCGGTGCTTGACGGCGCGCGTAACGGCAACGCCATGACCGCCGACGGCGTGATCGACGCGGCTCGCGTAACGCTCGATGCATGGCGCGCGCGCGGTGCGGATCGGCTCGATCCCGTGCGCTTTCATCTGCTCGAGGCGTTTGCGCGGCGCGCGGCGCAGCACAGCGGTGAGGCGCGACGCGTGCTCGAACACCGGTTGTCAGTATTGCTGGACGAATATACGGCGGAGGTCGAGCGCGCGACTGCGGATGCGGGGGCGTCGCCATCCACCGTCATCGAAGCTAACGAAGCCAACGACGCCACGCTTGCGGCGCTGCTCGAACACCTTGCCCGTCACCACGCGAGCGCCGATGCACCGCACGCCGAGGCGTACCCCGAACTCCCCGCACTCGAGTACTTCCGTGAAGTCTGGTCCAAAGTCCGCACCGAAAAGCAGCTGCGCCAGTCGCTCGCGCAGGTGCCCGGCAACGCGGGGCCGCTCAATTCGAGCACGCTCGTGCATCGCGCGCTGTCGTTGATGCGTGAGCTGTCGCCGGGCTATCTGAAGCAGTTCCTGTCGTATGTCGATACGCTGTCGTGGTTCGAGCAGATGAACGGCGGCGCGCCGCTCGAGAAGGAGGCGCCGCGCGCCGCGGCCAGCGGCAAGGGCGCTCGCAAGAAAACGCGTTAAGGGCGGCTTGCCGCACGTTGCCTTTTGGCGCGCCGCGCCAGCATGTTCATCGACTCGACGAACGCGGAGAACGCCATCGCCGCATAGATATAGGCCTTCGGCACATGCGAGCCGAAGCCATCGGCGATCAGTGTCACGCCGATCACGAGCAGGAAGCTCAGCGCCAGCATCACGATGGTCGGATTGCGGTCGATGAAGCGCGCGAGCGGCGGCGCGGCGAACAGCATCACCATGATCGACACGATGACCGCGGCGAACATGATCGGCAAATGTTCGGTCATGCCGACGGCGGTGATGATGCTGTCGACCGAAAACACGAGGTCGAGCACGATGATCTGGCCGATTGCGGCCGCCACGCTCAACGGCACGGTCGAGCTGACGCTCGCGGCGGCTTCGTCGTCGGCGGTTACGTGCTGGCGGATTTCGCTGGTCGCCTTCCACACGAGGAACAGGCCGCCGGCGACGAGGATCAGATCGCGCCAGGAAAAGCCATGACCGAACAGCTCGAACGCGACCGAGGTCAGCTTGGCGATCCACGCGATTGTACTGAGCAGGACCAGCCGCATGACCAGCGCGAGCAGCAGCCCGATGCGCTGCGTGCGCGCGCGGTGGGCTTCCGGCAAGCGGTTGCTGAGGATCGAAATGAAGATCAGGTTGTCGATGCCGAGCACGACTTCCATCACGATCAGTGTGACGAGCGCAGCCCAGGCGGCGGGATCGGCAACGAGTGCGAGCAGGGAGTCCATGACGTGGCGTAACCGGTTGTGCCGTGGGCGGCGGAACCGCCATCATGGGCCCGTTCGGGGTTCGGATGAACCAGTGATAACCTGAACGAATCGCGCGGAGCAGATCTTTCAGCGAGGCCTTTCCACTCGCGGAACTCGGCGCCGAAGATCTCGCGTTATCGAGGGGCTTGCGCTGGCTCGGCCGCGGACGGCGTGATCGAGGAGATTCACGCGATCCGCTCGCGACGCGGCCAGCATCATGCGCTCGTGTCGCAGCTGATCGCGGCGGCGCAGTCGTGACGGCATCGCGCCGCCACGCCCGCGCCGCGCTGCATCAGAATGCGTGACGCATGCCGACCGTCACCGCGACCTGCGTGCTCGTCGACGACGGCGACAGCGTGTTGAGCATCGCGTGCGACAACACCGAGTCCGCGGGCGCGCCGTGCGCATTCTGGTACACGCCTTCGAGGTAGATGTCGGTGCGCTTGCTGAGTGCGTAGTCGGTCTGCAGCATCGCGCTGTTCCATGCCGGCGACGAGCCGTTATAAGCGCCATGCGTGAACGTGTACGCGCCCGATACGCTCAATGCCGGCGTCAGCGCGTACTTCGCGTTGACCTCGTAGTTGTCGAGGCGCAGCGATCCGCCGAGCGTGCCGGTGGCGTCGCCGGCCGCGCCGAGATAAGTGCCGGTGCCGAACGAGAACACGCCCGCGACGTTGTCGATCTGCGTGTGGCTCCAGACGAGGCCGACGGTCGCCGCTCCGAACGTGTAGTTGCCGCCGAGCGACCATATGCGCTGGCGTTCGGCGATGAAGTTCGCGCTCGTGTCGGCGGTGGTCACGGCGCCGCTGCCGTTGCCCGCGTTGTTGAACTGCAGGTAGCCGGCCGCCAGGTTCAGCGGGCCCTGCGCGTACGCGAGGCTGAAGCCGTACGAGCGGTTGTTCGCGAAGGCGCCGGCCTTGTTGCTGAACGAGTACATCGTTTCGAACGTGACGCCGTGGAACGCCGGGCTCGCGTACTTGACCGAGTTGTTGATCACGACCGAGTTCGCGGCGAGGTTGTCGTTGTCGAACGGATGTGCGGCGATGCTGCCGCCCCAGGTGTTGAAGCCGGCCGTCAGCGGACCGACGGCGTCGTTCATCACGTCGAACTGGCGGCCGAACGTCAAGGTGCCGTACGGATCGCTTTGCAGCCCGGCCCATACCTGCGAGCCGAACGCGCTGCCGGCGAACGCCTGCGCGCCGTTGTTCATCAGAAAGCCCTGCTCGAGCTTGAAGACAGCGTGCAGATCCGCGCCGAGGTCTTCCGTACCCTTCAGGCCGAACACCGTGTTTTGCGTGGTGCCGCTCGCGAGCTGCCAGTTGCTGTGGCCGAGCTGGTTATTCGTGTAGACGAGGCCGGTGTCCAACAGGCCGTACAGCGTCACGCTGCTTTCAGCGTGCACGGACATGGTGAAAGCGCCGCACAGCGCGGCGGCGAGTAGGGTCTTTTTCATAGCGGGTTCCTTTTGATTTACAAACGTGTTTTCGATTGAATTGAGCCCGTTGCGCGATTCGCGGGATGCTGTCGCGCGTGCATTCAGCGTGTGATATCGAGCTATTGTGATAATCGAAAAATGTCGGTTGTTTCCTCGCTTTTTATTGCGAACAACGGCGTACCAATGTCTTTGCACGCGGCCAGCGAGCCGGTGCTCGGATAATTTGGCGAACCAGTCGAAAGCAAGCGGCGTGCCAACGTATGGCGCGGAGCGTGGAGCTTACGCTCCGGCCGTCTCGCGGCGAATAAGGCAGGGACTGAACGAAAAGCGGTTGACGACGCAAACGACGAAGGGAGCGAGCGTACCCCGTTCCGGTGCGCGCCCGGAGCGGGGCGAGCGAAATCGGGGCAACTCGGTCCGGGTTTGCGCGGATCCGCACCATCTTGTAGACGCGATGAGCGGTTTCAGGGCGTGCGGTTTGCCCTGGCGGCTTCATCGGCACGTGGCATTGTGATTGAATCCATCATCACCGGAGGCCGGCATGCGTATCCAGACATCCTTTCTTTTCGATCTCGACGGCACGCTCGTCGACAGCGTTTATCAGCACGTGCTGGCGTGGAAAGAGGCGCTCGACAGCGAAGGGATTGCGCTGTCAGTGTGGCGCATTCATCGCAAGATCGGCATGAGCGGCGGGCTGTTCACGGACCAGTTGCTGCGTGAGACGCACGGCGAGATCAGCGTCGAACGCGCCGACCGGCTGCGGCTCGCACATACGGCCGCCTATCAGCGGATGCGCGCTCAGGTCTGTCCGCTGCCGGGCGCGCGCGCACTGCTCGACGCCCTGACGCAAGCCGGCACCCCGTGGGCCATCGCGACGAGCGGGCGGATGGAGACCGCCGCGGTGAATCTGGCGGCGCTCGGCGTCGATCCGGCGAAGGCGGTCGTGGTCACGCGCGACGACGTCAAATACGCGAAGCCCGATCCGGATCTGTTCCTCGCCGCGGCCGCGCGGCTCGGCGTGCCGATCGAGCACACGGTCGTGGTCGGCGACAGCATCTGGGACATGCTTGCCGCGCGCCGCTGCCGTTCGCTCGGCGTCGGCCTGCTCTCGGGTGGCTACGGCAGCGAGGAACTGGAGCGCGCGGGGGCGTTGCGCGTCTACGACGATCCCGCCGATCTGCTCGCGCATCTCGACGAAGTAGCGTCGCGGCCGTGAGGCCAGCGGTGATCAGGGCTTGTTGAGGGGCGGCGGCTCCGACGCAGGGCGCGTCGGCGTCAATTTCGACGATTCCCGCACGAGCTGGTCGGTCATCGCCGAGGCGACCGGATTCGAGCCGCGGCCGGTGGCAGCGCCATTGCCAGCGTCGGTGCCAGCCGGCATCGGGACGGTGAAGCCCGACGGCATCGGCAGCGACGGGTCAGGCTTGGCCGATTCCCTGACCAGTTCGTTCGTCAGCATCGCGGCAACGGAATTCGCACCGTTCGGCTGCGTGTTCTCGCGCCGGCGGGCTTGGGTCTGATCGACGCGCGGTCCCGACTGCGGCCTCGCTTGGGCTGATTGCTGTGCGTACGGCTGCGGCTTCGAGCGTGCATGCGCGACTTCGGCCGGGTTCGCCAAAGGGGGCGCAGCCGGAGCCGGTGCGGCGGAATCCGTCCGCGGAAGCGCGGCTTGTGGCGCGATCACGACGTTATTCGCGATACCCATATGCGGCGGCGCCGGGCTCGCCGGTTCCGCCGGCATCATCCTGCCGCCGGCCGCGCGCGTCGTGTCGGTCTGAGGTTGCTGGTCAGCCGCGCCGGTGGCGCCACGAGTCACTGTGCCGGTCACGGCCGGCAACTGATCGTCCCTCGGGTAAAGCAGATAACCGGCGACGCCCGCGTCGACCACGAGCAGCCCGACTATCAACAACTTGCCGGTATTCGTCATATCTAAGCAACTACCATTCAACAACGGTGATGAATGGATGATAAACGACAGCTCCGCCACCGAGGCTTCCCGCCCTGTATTTCGCGACGCTTCTCGATGGTCGATGTCCGAATCGGCCAGGCACCAAAAGGGAGCATGCCTGCCTATATGGCGACTCGCATGTAATATGGAAAATAGATATTTTTCCGCGTGCAGCGATTTTCTTTTTTGACTCGATTAATGTCGCCGCATTCGCGCGGCAGGAATAGGCGGCAATACGATATGAGTTGGACCGCCAATGCACGGACCCTGTACTATACGAACCGTTGGAGACGACCGGCAGCCACCGTTCGATTATCCGGCGTGCAGAGGTGACTTGCCACGACTCGCTCACAATGCACACGGGAGGCCCGCCATACTGCGCCACCCGGCATGCGCGAACAGCATTGCTAGCGGTGGCGACGGCAGGCGGTGACCGGAAGTAGCGGCAACAACCCAATGATCATGCGGACCCGCGGGCGAGACATCGCCCGGCATACCTTGGGCAGTCGCATTGCGAGACGCCATCCTGGCCGGTTGGTCCGGGGCGCTTGCAGCGGCGGCGTGAGAGCGTGAGAAACACGTGAAGATATGAACAACTTTATTCGACCTCCCGTTTTTTATCCGTCCACGGTGGTATTCGTCGACGACAACGACAGCTACCTCGATGCGCTGCGCCGGTTTTTCCCCGGCACCTACACGAACCTCTTTTTCACGCGTCCGCAAGCGGCGCTCAACTACATCCGCCAGCACGCGCGCGAGAATGCGCTGGAGTTCGCGGCGGGGTCGGCGTGTCTGAGCGAGCCGGGTGTCGAGCGCTTCGTCGAGACGTCGGCGGAGCGTGACATCGTCGCGCGGCCGTCGCGCTTCGAGGAGGTGGCGGCGGTCGTCGTCGACTACGACATGCCGGGCATCGGCGGCGTCGAATTTCTGTCGTCGATCTCGCATTTGCGTTGCGCGAAGGTGTTGCTCACCGGAGTCGCCGATGAAACCGTCGCGGTGAAGGCGTTCAACGCCGGCATCGTCGATCTGTACCTGCGCAAGACCGACCCGGACTCGGCCAATCGCCTCACGCATTTCCTCAAGGACGCGAAGAGCCGTCATTGCGCGGAGTCGGGCTGGCTCGCGCTCGGCGAAAACGGCATGACGTACTGCGATCCGCGCACGCGCAAGGTGATCGACGAAGTGGTGACCGCGCATGGCATCGTCGAATATTACTGGCGGCCCGAGCAGAACGTGATCCTGATGTTCGACGGCGCGGGCAACCCCAGCGTGTTCGTCGCGTGGGCCGAGAACGACTGGATCTCGCAGGGTGAGATCGTCGCTGACGAGGGCGGGCCATCCGACCTGCTGCGGCAGCTCGCCGTGCGCGAGGTGATGCCGCTGTTCTGGCCTGACCTCGCGTATCGCTCCGGCATGAAGTTCCGTTCGCTGGCGCCGCAAAGCATCCCCGGCTGGGACGACGCGTTCTTCGGCTGGACCCGCATCGAGCTGGCCGAGGTCGGCCTCGATCTCGTGACGTTCGCGCAGTGGCGTAGCGAGCGCAATCGCTGATCTGCCCTCACGCGTCGGGCGCGGCGGTTCGTGCCGGTGCGCTAGTCGCGTGCGTGTTCGCGGAGAAAATCGCATACGGCCCGGTGCATGGCCTGCACGCCCGGGCTCGTTTCGAGCGCACGCCAGCATCCATGTACGAGCCCCGCACCGATCAGGAGCCGGGCATCTCCACCTGCCGCGCGAATCCGTTCGACGAACACGCGCGCGTCGTCGCGTAGCGGGTCGTGCTCGGCGCCGATGGCGAGCGTCGGTGGCAGTCCGTCGAAGCGGGTGGCGGCGAGCGGGATCGTCCATGCAGGACCGGGCGCGGCTTCGCCTCCATCCTCACTTTTTCCCCAGTAAGCGTCGCGAAACTGATGCACGTCCGCGAGCGTCAGCATCGGCGCATGAGCCTCCGTGTCGCGCGCGGGCCATTGCGGCTCGGTGCCGAGCATCGGATAAACGAGCGCGATGCCGCGCACCCCGCTCACGCCGTCGTCGCGCAAGCGCAGCGCGATGCTTGCCGCGAGCGTGCCGCCGGCGCTGTCGCCTGCGAGTTGCAATGCGCCGTTGTCGGGCAGGTCGAACGGCAGGCGGTGGGTCAACGCGGCACGGGTGACGGCGAGGCAGTCCTCGTGCGCGGCCGGCGCCCGATGCTCGGGCGCGAGCCGGTAGTCGACCGCGATCACGTCAAGGCCGGTATCGGCGGCGAGCCGCGCGGTGATCATCTGGTGACTGTTCAGCGAGCCGAGCACGAAGCCGCCGCCGTGGAAATACAGCACCGTGCCGCGGATTCCGCCGTTTTCGCGCGCCTTCGCCGGATGCCGGTAGAGCCGCAGCGGGATCGCATGGCCCGTGTCGATGTGCAAGCTCGCGTCCTGTGTGATCAGTTCGCTGGGCAGCGGCGGCGTCAACGATGCGGCATAGCGGTCGTACAGATCGCGCTGCTCGCGCGGCGTCATCGCCGCGTGATGCGACGGATAGAGCGCGCTGGCCCGTTCGATAAAGGCGGCGATTTGCGGCTCAAGCATGGCCACTCCGTTCGGCTTGTGTTTCGGGTTGCGCGGCGCACGGCAGAGCGATCACACGTCCGGCGAATCGCGCCGGCGGCAACGCCGCGTGCGCTTGCGCGAGCTCGTGTATGCGCGCTTTGACGTCCGGGTCGAAAGCGACGCCACGCGGGCCGCTGGTATCGACGTGCAGCAGCATCTGCTCGCCCGCGGCGACCGGGCCGTTGTGCTGGTTCGGCGTCGGGTCCAGCGAAAACATTTCGAAGTACAGATGCATTCGTTTCGCATCGTGCCCAAGCACCCTCATGTCGACGCGAAGCTGCGTGCCTTGTTTGATTTCGTGAAGATAGTTGAGGTGCGCTTCGAGGGTATAGATCGAACGATGCCGCTCCTTGCGCACCGCGTCGGGCAGGCCAATGAGATCGATCAGCACGTCGGCCGCGAGACTGAAGATCAGCATGTAGAAGGCGTCGCGCATGTGGCCGTTGTAGTCGACCCATTCGGCGCGCACGCTGTCGCGGTAGGAGGGCAGGGCAACGGGATGCGACATGAGCAGGTTTCTCCTCGATCGAATGCGCTGGTCGCGGCGGATCGTAGCGGATCGTACCGCTTGTCAGCCCCGACCCGCGTCCTAAAACCCGCAGCTTTCGTCACTGCGCCGAGCCCATCGCACGATACCACGGTTCCCCTTGCCCGTTGGGTCAATCCTCCCGCAAGTGTAGGGAGGTGCCCCATTTCCTCCCACACAGGCGATCTGCAGAATCCAGATACGGGGTTCGCAACGATGCACCCGGTCTCGTGATCGCAGAGCTTGACGGCAGCACACTTCCGGCGCTGTCGGACACCTCAGCGGAGGTCCTATGTTCAGCACCCTCGCCTACCGCAACGGCGTGGCGGCACTGTTGCTGCTGTTGTTCGCGTTGCCGTCACTCGCGCAGTCGTTCCGGGTGCAATGCCCGCCGACGACCACCCTGCATCCGAACGCGCTGCCGGCAGGCGCTGGCGAGCCTGCGTATACGGGTCCATCTGTGACCGGACAGAATTCGCAGTCGACCGGCGTCGTCAACGGCGCCATCAAGTGCCAGCAGATCTCGGGCGGCGACGGCTACGCAACGATGGGCGACGGGACACAGACTTACCTGTTCTCGTTCGGCCCATTGTCCGGCCTCGCGGATATTCGCAATGGTCAGCCCGGCACCGAATTCGCGTCGGTGTTCAACGTCAAGGGCACGTCCGCCGATCCGAACTACAACGGAGCGATCGGACTCGTACCCGATCCTGAATCGACGCCGCCCGGTTCGCTGACAACCGGCCACGTCGATCCCCGGCAGATCATGCAGACGGGCGTGATGAACGGCAACATCCCCGCGCCGACGATGGCCATCGACGAAGACGATGAGTTCTTCCTCACGCTGACCAACGTCGGGATGATCATGCGCCCCGACCTGTTCGAGCAGCACACCGTGCACTTCCACGGTTATCCGAATGCGTCGTCGTTCTATGACGGGGTGCCGGATGCCTCGGTGGCGATCAACATCGGCGGGAGCTTCACGTACTACTACGTCGCGCCCGATGCCGGCACCTACTTCTGGCACTGCCACATCACGCCGCCGGAGCACCTGCAAATGGGCATGGTTGGCCAGATTTACGTTCGACCGCGCCAGGATCGTGTGCCGGGCGGCGCCTCGCTGTACAACGCACTGATGCAACAGCAGAAGGATCCGCGCACGGCATGCGGCACCGACATTCTCTGCTCGACGCCGATACCGCCGTCAAACAGCGTGCTTCACGTGAACAACAAGAGCGGCAAGCCGACGCTGTACGCGTACAACGACGGCGACGGATCGACGGCCTACGACGTCGAGTATCCCGTGCAGATACACGGCTTCGATCCGAACTTCCACTTCGTGGGCATGACGTTCAACCCCGAGCCGTTCGTCGACATGAAGGACAAGTACTTCCTGCTCAACGGACGCAGCTACCCGGACACCGTCACGCCCGGCCCGATGCAAACGCCGGTTGCCGACGGCACGCTGCACTATTCGCAGCCGCTGCCTGCGCTCATCAACATTCCGGCGGGTGGCAAGGCATTGCTGCGCATTTCGGATCTCGACGTCACGGAGTTCCAGACGCTCGCCTCGCTGGGCATTCCTATGCACGTGATAGGCGTCAACGCGCGCCTGCTGCGTGACATGGCGGGCAACGACATGACGTACCTGACCAACTCGGTGACGCTCGGCGGCGGCGAATCGGTCGACGTGATTCTCGATGCAAGCGACACGACTCGATATACGGCGGGCTCGATCTTCTACCTGTACACACCGAACCTCGATCACCTGTCGAACGATGCCGAGAACTTCGGCGGTTTGATGACCGAGGTTCACATCTGCAATTCGGTGGACCCGACCACGAAGTCCTGTACCTAGGAGATGAGCCGTGGGCAACATCATCGACAACTTCCGGCGCAATACGCTTGTGCGCCGCGGATCCGCCGTGCGTCTCGCGCTGTTCTATGCGATCGTCATTGCGCTCATTCACTGCGTGAACGCGCAAGCCGCCGCGCCCGGCATTACGGGGACGTCATTCAGGCTGAGCGCGGAAGCCAACCGCATCAGCCAGCCTGACGGGTCGAGCGTTTACGCGTGGGGCTATGGCTGCAGCACGGCCCCGTCAGGCTTCTTGCCCGCGAACATCACGAACGCGACCTGTCCGAGCATGCAGGTGCCGGGGCCCACGCTGATCGTGAAGGAGGGCGCCGTCGTCACCATCACGCTGACCAACAACCTGCCGGTCGCGGCAGGCAATACCTCGATTCTCTTTCCGGGCTTCCAGGTTTGCGCCGCCGTGCTCAATGCGGACGGCACGTGCCCTTCGACCCTCACGGGCGTGCCGGGCCTCTTGACGCGCGAGGCGACGCACGGCAACACCGTGACCTACAGCTTCGTCGCGACGACGCCGGGCACGCATACCTACTACAGCGGGACACAGGGCGACCTGCAGGTCGAGATGGGCCTGTCGGGCGCGATCATCGTGCTGCCGAACACGGTGCCGAGCGGTTGCCGCACCGTTCAGTCAAATCTGCCCGACGGACAGCCAGACTATCGCAACGCCGCTGCGGCGTACGACCATCCGGCGACGTGCTACGACCGCGAGTACCTGTTCCAGTTCTCGGAGATGGACTCGCGCATTCATAGCGAGGCCGAACAGGAAGCGAGCAAGCCATGCACGCGTCAGACGGGTTGCATGACTGTCGAGACAGAGCCGTATCACCCCGCGTATTTCATGATCAACGGCCGCTCGATGCCCGACGACATGGATCCGAACTACTCGCAGCAGTACCCGCACCAGCCGTATAACGGCAATCCACACATGCATCCGGGCGAACTCGTGCTGCTGCGCGTAATTGGCCTGGGCCGCTGGCAGCATCCGTTTCACGAGCACGGCAATCATGTGCGTGTTCTCGCGCGCGACGGCAACCTTTTGCTGAGCAAGACGGACTCGACGAAGCTCGCCGGACCGCTGCTCTTCACGACGACCACGACGCCCGGTCTCGCGATGGACGGCATCTTCTACTGGACGGGTAAAGGGCTGAACTGGGACGTGTATGGCCACAAACCGGGCGACGGCAGCGTGTGCATTCCCGATGCAAACGGCTACTACACGGCCGATCCGACCGCGCCCAACTATTACGAGTGGTGCGCCGATCACGACAAGCCGCTCGAAGCGCATCCGTTCGGCAACGTCGCCAGCGGCGGTCCTGTGACGCTGCCCGACGCGCGCATTGTGACGAATGGCACCTGGTTCGGCGGCAGTCCCTATCTCGGTCCCGACGCGACGATGCGAGCCACGTCATATACGGGTACGACGCCGCCGAGCGGCACGGTCGCGAATTCGCCGACAGGGGAAGCCGGATTCGCCTACATGTGGCATTCGCACAATGAACGTGAGATCACGACGAACAACACGTTCCCCGGCGGGATGATGATGATGATGCTCGTCGATCCTCAGGCGTTCACGATCAACGAAGGCTACTAGGAATACGGGGAGAACCGCGATGAGAGCCGACGATTTCAAAAGGACGCTTGCACGCGTCGTGAAAACGGGCGTCGTGGCGTCGTTGCTGATGACGGCGAGCGCGATGGTGTCCGCACATAGCGTGAACCTGATCGCCAAGGCGCAGACGGTCACGCTCCCTGATGGGCAAACCGTGCCGATGTGGGGCTACACATGCACCGGTACGCCTACCGGCGCGGCAACCTGTGCAACGGCGAACCCGAGCGCGGGCACGAACTGGTCGCCCATCCTGATCACGTCGCTGCCCGGCTCGCTGACCATCAACCTCACGAACAACCTGCCTGCACGGGTGCCGACGTCACTCGTGATCGTCGGGCAACTGGGCGGCGGTCTCGGCAGCACCGCCACGTCGACGCCGAGCCCTGTTCACGCGACGCAGACTTCGACCTGGCCCTTGGCCAGCACGAGCACGAGCGCGACCTTCACGCCCCCGGCGCAGGGGCCGCGCGTGCAGTCGTTCGCGACGGAAGTGCCGAACGGCAATACCATGCCCGTGTCGATGACCTGGAACAATCTGAGCCCCGGCACCTACCTGATCGAATCGGGCACGCATCCGTCGATTCAGGGGCCGATGGGCCTTTACGGCGTGCTCGTCGTCACGACGCCCCCCGGTACCGGCACGCAAGGAGTGGCCTATCCGGGCATCAACTATGACGCGGACGTGCCCCTCGTGCTGAGCGAGATCGACCCCGTGCAGAACCAGTCGGTCGCAACGGCCGTCGCCACCCCCGGCTTCAGCGAGACCCGCGTGTGGTCCGGCCTCGCGGGCCAATGCGGCGATCCCGCTTCGACGACGTACAACACCTGCTATCCGCCCGCGGTGAACTACGACCCGCGCTACTACCTGATCAACGGCCTTTCATTCGATCGGACGAACCCGACCGTTTCGGCGTTCCCCGCGACGGCACCCGCCGCCAATGGCCAGGTGCTGGTGCGCTTCGTGAACGCGGGTTTGCGCATGCATGTCCCGTCCATCGTCGGCGCGCAAACGGGTACTGCATCCGCATCCGGCTTCTCGCTAATGGCCGAGGACGGCAACGTGCTACCCGGCAATCCGCGCATTCAGTCGGCCGTGTTTCTTGCCGCGGGAAAAACCACTGACGTCATGATCAACGCACCCGCAACGGGCTCGCTCGCCCTGCCGGTGTTCGACCGTCAACTGAGCCTGTCGGCGAACAACCAGCGCGACGGCGGCATGCAGGGCTATATCGCCGTGAACAACGGCGCCGTACCGACATCGGCTGCCGGCAGTGCGAATGCGGTTGCCAATCCTGACTCGTACTTCCTCGTCGCCGGCAATACGCTCACGGTCTCGGACCCGGCGAAGGGCGTGATCGCGAACGACGTGGGCGTCTATGGCGTGCAGCTCAAGACCCCGCCGAAGAACGGCACGCTCACGCTCAATGCCAATGGCACGTTCACCTATGTACCGAAAGCCGGCGCAACCTCGGACAGCTTCGTCTATCAGGCCAACGGCAATCCGGCGATCACCGCGACGGTAACGCTCGCGCCCTGCACGACGGCGGCGAAGTGCCTGTCGAGTGCGCCTGTTGCAGTGGATGGCGCCTATACGAGCTACATCGCGTCGCAATATCATCTCGGCGCGCCCGGTGTGCTGCTTCCCGACCACGATCCGTCAGGTCTGCCGCTCACGGCGTCGATCGTCGGCAGCGCGACGGGCGGCACGGTGACGCTCAACGCGGACGGCTCGTTCAATGCCGTGCCGTCGACGCCGCCCAAAGGCAGCGCGACCGCAACGGTCACGTTCCAGTACAAGGCCGTCAATTCGCAAAACACGTCGAGCAATACGGCCAAGGTCACCGTCACCTTCAAGGGCGGCAGCGGGCTCGCTGTGAAGGTGCTGGATGCACCGAGCACCGCGCCGGGAAAGACCCCTGTTCAGCTCACCGATTACCGCTGGATCATCGAGGAAGACCGCACGTTCCAGATCGACCCGGCGTGCCAGGTGAATTCGTCGACACGTCCGTCGAATTGTCCGCCGCTTCCCGTACCGAGCCTCGGCACCAATTTCCATACGAGCTATATGCCCGTTGTCGCGGCGGGATGCGTCGGCACGGTCTCGTGCGAGTCCGGTCAGACGGTGTTCAACCCGGCCACGAACTCCCACGTGAGCACGGTGTGCGACATCGGCGATGGCCAGTGCCGCACGGATGGCACCGCCCAACAGACTCCCGTCGATCCGTCACAGGTCGCGCTCGATCCGACCAAGCACTACTACCTGTCGATCCTGCCGGGCGACGCGGGTAACACCTTCTCGAACGGCGCGGGCGCGCCACAGCCCGTGAACCCGAAGAACCCGACCGGTGCGCAGCGGCAGTTCGATATCGCGAAGGATTGTCCGTCGGGTCCGGGCGGCGCGGACTTCGCTCCCGGCACGGGTAAATGTGGTCACGCTATGGGTGGTGCGCCGATCGCACCCGCGCAGACAAGCGTCAACGTGGCGCTGCAGCAGACGCCGTTGCAGACCGCGAAGATCTCCGTGTTCGTCTTCGAAGACGATGCGCCCGTCAATGGAGAAGTGGATGTGAGCGGTGGCACCGATGCATTCGGCACCGCCCGCGAGCCGGGCCTGGGCGGCTTCGAAATCAAGCTCTTCGACGATGCGGGCGGCACGGGCGATGCCACCGGCCAGATGACGTACGACATGTTCAACATGCCGCTCTCGAACTCGCTGAACGGCATGATCGACCCGAGCACGGGCCTCAACGCGTGCCCGATCTCGACGACCACGAACGGTGGTCTCGTCGGCATGATTCCGACCTGCCCGAAGTTCGAGTCCGACGGCAAGACGCTTTCGCCGCTGGTCGGCCAGGCGGTCATCGCGAACCTGATGCCGGGCCGCTATGGCGTCGTCGCCACGCCGGGTGCCGATCGTATCGGACGCGGCGAGGAATGGCTGCAAACCAACACGCTGGACGGCCAGAAGGCGCATGACGCGTTCATCAAGGTCGGCGGTCCCGCGTACTTCCAGGAGTTTGGTCCGGCGGGGTTCCATGTGACGATCGGCTTCGCCAACCCGAAGATCATCAACGGCCGGCTGCCGGGCTACTGCCAGGGCGTGACCTGCAACAATGGCATCAAAGGCATGATCACGAACCTGCACTACAGCCGTCCGCCCAACGAGAACCTGTACAGCAGCGGTTCGCGCCAGTCGCTGAGCTTCACGCAGTGCTACGTGAGCGTCGGCGATCCTGATGGCGAAGATATCGCGTTCACGAGGTGCAATGCGGACGGTACGTTCAGCATCGGCGGACTGCCGGACGGCACGTTCCGTATCACCGTGTTCGACCAGTGGAACGACCAGATCGTCGATGGTCTCGCGACGGCGGTGCAGGTCAAGGGCGGGCAGACGGCGGATGTCGGCCAGCTTGCCGTGCTGCAATGGCACACGAACCTGTACACGCGGACGTATCTCGATTCGAGCAATACCGGCGTGTCGAAGGACGGCGAGGCGGGGCTTGCGCTCGTGCCGACCAACGTCCGCTTCCGCGACGGCAGCTATTCGAACTTCAACACCACCGACCTGAACGGCTATGCGTCGTTCAACGAAGTGTTCCCGCTCTTCAACTGGTACGTCGTAGAGGCCGACACGACGCGCTACAAGCAGACCGGCGTGCATGCCGTCTATGACGCGGGCGGGCCGCCGGATGGCACGCCGGGCGGCGGCGGCTCGACGATCGCCGCGCATTACGCGAACACGCAGGAATCGGCGACGGCGCACCTGCCGACCAATCTGCGCGTGCCGGGCGCGATCTACTGTAATGACGCGGACTGCAACGACCGCTCAGGGACCAATCCGTCCACGGGCCGCATCGACCCGCCATGGGTCACGACGGAAGGCTGGCAGGGATTCTCGGGGCAGAGCTCGTTCCTCGAGTTCGGCAAGGCGCCGTTCGCCACCGGCGAGAACGGCGGAATTGTCGGCGAGGTGGTGTACGCGTCGACGCGCCCGTTCGATGACCCGACCCTGCTCGTTCACGCCAGCTGGACACCGAACGTTCCGGGTGTGACGGTCAATCTGTATCAGGAGGGCACGGCGCCCGACGGTACGCAGAGCCTGACGCTCGTCGATACGACGAAGACCAGCAGCTGGGACGACTGGGCGCAGGGCTTCCGTCCGGACGGCAAAACGCCGAACATGAACTGCCCGGGCCAGGAAGCCGATACCGGGCCTACCAAGGATCCGTTCTTCTTCACGCTGAAAAACTCCACGCAATGGCTCGATCCGCAGAAGCGCACGCTGCCGAATAACTCGCAGTTCAAGTGCTATGACGGCATGCATGCTTTCAATCAGTTGCAGCCTGCACCGTACGACGGCATGTACCAGTTCCCGAGCGTAACGGGCCGTGATTCGGCGGGCAAAGTGACGGGCACGAACTGCACCGTCTGCGTGGCGAACCCTACGGATACCAGGTACAACTCGAAGATGCTGCCTCCTGGCAAGTACGTGGTCGAGATCATCGTGCCGCCGGGCTATGAACTCGTGAAGGAGGAGGACAAGAACATCCTGATCGGCGACAACTACATCGCGCCCGTCACGCAGCAGTTCGGCTCGCTCGGCAACATTTTCATCCTGCCCGACCAGGCAGCAGTGAACGCGACGTACAACAAGAACAACGCGGTGAACTCGACCACCGATCTGGGCTCGCCGCCGCGCACCGACGAAGGCAAGCAGGGCGATGAACAGCTGTGGCCGTGCGTGGGCGCGTTGCGCGTCGTGCCGGACTACATCAGCCTGTTCCCCAGGTCGCAGGAAGTCGCGCCGTTCGCGGGTGCATCGCGCCATCTGTGCGATCGCAAGGAAGTCACGCTGAGCGATCAGATGACGGCGCGCGCCAAGTTCTGGATCTTCAGTTCGACGCACGTGGCCGCGCATTTCACGGGCTTCATGCTCGATGACTTCTCGTCGGAGTTCGATCCGTACTCGCCGCAATTCGGCGAAAAGTTCGCGGTGCCGAACGTGCCTGTCTCGCTCAAGGACTTTGCGGGCAACGAAGTGAGCCGCGTGTATTCGGATTCGTGGGGCATCTTCAACGGCCTGAACTATTCGACGTGGGAAGTGAACCCGCCGAACCCGACGGGCTACGCGCCGACGATGATGGTCGCCTGCATGAACGACCCCGACAAGCCGGACCCCGCGCATCCGGGGCAGACGATCCGCGATCCGCTCTTCAACCCTATGTACAGCCAGTTCTGCTACGAGATTCCGTTCATGCCGGGTCAGACGCAATACATGGACACGCCTGTCGTGCCCGTATCGGCCTTCGCCGATGGCTATAACCCGCCCGATTGCGCGTATCCGGACGGTACGCCGGCGATCTCGTCGGTGACGGGCGATGCGAGCGGCGGCGGTGCGGGTCCGTGGGTGAGTGACGCGACGCCGAACAAGGGCAGCACGCATCAGCTGACCATCAAGGCGCTCGGCGACCAGACCGTGCTGAACCACGCGTACGGTGGACCGTCGGCGACGGCGGATCCGTACAACAAGAAGTTCATCACGCGGCACTACGGTTTCGGGGCGTCGCAAGGCAGCGTAACGATTGGCGGGGTGAGTGCGAACGTCCGGTCGTGGTCGGATACGCAGATCGTCGTCGACACGCCGTCGCTCAATGCGAACCAGTCGAGCTGCACGATCCCGCAGAGCGGCGCTCCACAGACGAGGTGCGGTGAACTGGTCGTCACGGCGGCAAACGGCAAGCAGTCGATCGATGCCGTCACGGTCACGATCGGCGGCAAGGCGCCGAGCTATGTCGGCGGCGAGAACGCGACCAATAACGCGATCCAGACAGCTATCGACAATGCCACGCCGGGCGACCTCATCATCGTCGGTCCAGGCACCTACAACGAAATGGTGCTGATGTGGAAGCCGGTGCGTCTGCAGGGCGTGGGTGCGCCTTCGGTGGTCGTGAACGCGAACACGCATCCGTCGGGCAAGATGGACCCATGGCGCAGACAGGTCGACTGCCTGTTCGGCATCGCGCTGAACGGCACCCCGATCTCGTCGAGCAACCCGTATGATCCCACCGGCACGTACAAGTGCTCCACAGCGATGCAACGCAAGGTGGACGCAATTCCGCTTGAACCGACCGTCGGCTGGGACAACACGCTCAACGGCAACCTGGGAGAACTGCTGCAGGAACCGTCGCTGATGGGTGCGTACGAAGGCGCCGGCATCACGGTGCTCGCCAAGGGCGTGCGCGATGTGAACGGGCAGGCCGACGCGAACTGTACCGCGAACGGCATCTGCACCCCGCTCACGAGCAGCAAGTCGGATTGCACCGCGTACCCGAGCAATTTCCTGTGCAATCCGTCGCGTATCGACGGCCTCACGATCACGAACAGCTCCCAGGGCGGCGGCGGCATCTTCCTGCACGGCTGGAACCACTATACGGAGGTGTCGAACAACCGCGTGTTCAGCAACGCGGGTACGCTGACCGGCGGGATCACTGTGGGCCAGGTGGAAGTGCCCGACGGCACGATCGCGGCCAACGGCTATACCCAGTTGCCCTTCCTGTACAACACGTATGTCAACGTGCATCACAATTCGGTGACATCGAACGCATCGTACGGCGACGAGATCAACTCGACGACGCCTTCGTCGGCAGCGGGTGTGACATTCTGCTCGGGAGCAGACTACTACCACTTCAACAACAACTGGGTCTGCGGCAACATCAGCAGCGGCGACGGCGGCGGTGTCGCGCACTTCGGCTTCAGCTACAACGGCGATCTGTCGCACAACTGGATCCTGTTCAACCAGAGCAACAACCCGACACTGCCGACCTACGGTGGCGGGTTGATCGCCCAGGGCGTTCCGCCCGACGGCACGTTCTGCGAGAACTCGCCGGTTGATCTCGACTGCGCGCCGGAGCTTCCCGATGGCGTCGGGCCGGGTCTGGTGATCGACGGCAATCTGATTCTCGGCAATACGGCTGAAAGCGGCAAGGGCGGTGGCCTGCGGCTGCAGAACATCAACGGCATGGACGTGCAGCGCAGCCCGGACAAGCCGGACCGCTGGTACGCGGTGAGCGTGATCAACAACATCATCGCGAACAACGTAGCGGGCTGGTCTGGTGGCGGCGTGTCGCTGCAGGACGCGGTGCGGGTGAGCTTCATCAACAATACCGTGATCTCGAACGACTCGACGGCTTCCGCCGGCGTGCTGTTCAACACGGCACTCGCCGCGCAGGCCAACGTCGGTCCGCCGAACTGCACGACCGTTGGGTCGGAAACGACGTGCAGCCCGATCACGACGTCGACGAATCAGCCGTCGGGACTCGAGACCGCAAGGCATACGCAGAACTTCCTGGCGGCGTTCACGCAAGGAAACGCGGGTTGCCCGGCCGGACAGGACTGCAGCCATTTCTCGATACCTGTGCTCACCAACGACGTGTTCTGGCAGAACCGCACGTTCCACATCACCGTGGCCGGCCAGAACACGAGTATTCCGGGCGTGCAGAACCTCGTGACGCTGAACCCGACGTTGAACCAGGCGGGACATGCGACCGGCTATTGCGATCCGGCCGCCGTGTACTGGGATATCGGCGCGTACGGCGATACGGGACCGGCGAATCACTCGTCGGGCGTGACGCTGTCGCCGCAGTATTCGATCATCACAGACATCACGGACTACAACAGTGCGTCCGCGCATAACAGCGGAGCGAATCCGCTCGTGACGAGCCAATACTGCAACGGCTCGCGCGTGCCGCCCGAAGCCGTTACCGCCGGTGCCAATGCCTTCGCGGGCTTCGCGGTGCCGCCCGGCATTGCGGATACCGTGCTGCCTAACCCGCTGTTCAGCCTGCTGCCGTCGGCCACACCGGACGAAGGCAACCAGTGGATCAACATGTCGTATGGGCCGCTTTCGCTGTTCAACATGACGTTGGGTTCAGGCAGCACGGGTTACGGTCTACCGCTCGGCAACTACTCGATCCGGTCGACTTCGCCGGCTCTCAATGCGGCTACGGGTGCGGGCGCGCCGGATCATGACTTCTTCGGCACGGCGAGACCGCAGAACGGAGGCTACGACATCGGTGCAGTCGAACTCCTGCAAAGTAAATCTGCGGGCAATGGCAACGGGAACGGCAACGGCAACGGCAACGGCAACGGCAACGGCAACGGCAACGGCAACGGCAACGGAACGGGTAACCTGGCGCAGCTGCTGCTACAACTGTACGGACCGCTCTCCGGAGTGCTGCAATGAGACGCACGACGATCGTCGCGTGGGCCTGCTGTGCCGCACTGCCAGCGATGCCGGCGGCGGCCCAGCAGGCTCAAACGGTGTCGCAGCATGTGTCGCGCTACGAACCGATGAAGCTGACCCTGCATGAGCGCGAGTTCTATCAGTCGACTGGGGGCATCGACCACATGCACGTCCGCCGCACGGCGTCGGGCAACCTGTTGCGCTTCAGCTATCGCGTGACGGACCCGGCGCAGGCGAAACTGCTCGGCGACAAGAACGCGACGCCTTATCTGTACGGCACGGCGAATCACGTGCTGCTTGAAATACCCGTGATGGACAACATCGGCCAGTTGCGGCAGACGGGCCAACTGGACGCCGGGCAGGAATACTGGATGGTGTTTTCGAACAAGGGCAATCTGGTGAAGGCGGGGGACCGCGTCAGCGTATTGATCGGTTCGCTCCACATCGATGGGCTGGTGGTCGAATAGAACGCAGTGTGCGGCATCACACAGAGGAGATCGACATGACCCGGGGATTACTGAGCGCAATTTCGATGTCGGCCGCGGTGGCCGCGGGCTTCGCTTCGCTGGGTGCGCTGGCTGCATCAGGCGGCGGCATGAGCGCGGCACAGATCGTCGAGCGCAATGTCGCGGCGCGCGGCGGCTTGCAGGCGTGGCGCGCCGTCAATACGCTGTCGCTGAGCGGACAGATCGACGTGGGAGGCACGAAGCCCGTCAAGCTGCCGTTCATCATGACGATGAAGCGGCCGCACAAGAGCCGCTTCGAAGTGAATTTCGACAACCAGATCGCGTACCAGGCGTATGACGGCACTCAGGGTTGGAAGGTGCGGCCCTTCCTTGGACGCAATGAAGCCGAGCCTTATACGCCGGTCGAAGCGAAATCGGCGGCGCAAACGGCTGACCTCGACGGACCGCTGATCGACTATGCGGCCAAGGGCAGTCAGGTGGAGTTGCAGGGGACGGATACCATCGAGGGCCACCGTGCGTACAGGCTTCTGCTGACCACGAAGGATCACGTGCAACGGCAGGTGTGGATCGACGCATCGAGCTTTCTGGAATTGAAGGTCGAGGGCGACCCGCGCAAGCTCGATGGCCGCATGCATGACGTCGCCGTGTACTACCGCGACTACCGGCGCGAGGACGGTCTGATGATCCCGCACGTGCTCGAAACCACGGTTGCGGGCGTGAAGCAGACGCATCAGATGACGATCCAGCACGTCACCGTGAATCAGCCTGCCGACGATGCGCTCTTCGCGAAACCGCAGTTGCCCGCGCAACCGCAAACGCAACCCCACGCGCCGGCGGCCAGGGTCGCCGCGAAATGACGCTCCTGCGCTCGATGAGGTGACGATCATGAAACGCATCAGACCATGGTTACTGGCGGGCTGTGCGTCTGCGCTGGCGGTTGCGTGGATGCAGATGCCTGCCGCCGAGCAGACGCTCACGGTGGACGAAATCGTCGCGAGGAACGCAGCCGCGCGCGGCGGCGACGACGCATGGCGCAAGGTCCAGGCGATGATGTGGGCGGGACACATCGACAGCGCCAATGCGCCGACCCCGAGCGTGCCTTTCGTGCTCGCGCTCAAGCGCCCCAGCAGCACGCGCTTCGAAATGACCGCGATGAACCAGCGCGTTCTGCGCATGTTCGACGGCAAGGAGGGCTGGAAAATTCGGCCATCTTCGGGCGGCATGCCGGACGTGCAGGCCTATTCGCCCGCGGAGGTGCGCTATGCAAGCGAAGAGCAGGTGATCGACGGGCCGCTGCTCGATCACGCCGCGAAGGGCATAGCGGTGTCGCTCGACGGCAATGACGTGATCGACGACAGAAAGGCGTACCGGCTGCTCGTGACCTTGCCTTCGGGCGCGCATCGTCATGTGTGGGTCGATGCCCAATCGTTCCTCGACGTCAAGTACGACCGTGAAGCGCCGAGTCTGACGGGCAAGCCGGTGACGGTCGAAGTGAGCTACCGCGACTTCCGCGACGTGGACGGCCTGAAGCTGCCGTACACGATCGAAAGCGGTGTCGTGGGTATGCCGAAGAAGGACAAGCTCGTGATCGACAGGGTGTCGATCAATCCGCCGTTCAACGACGGCATGTTCGTCAAGCCCGCGATAGCGGGGCGGCGTGGATCGGTGACGGTGGGCGTGGAGGGGGCGCCGCCGCCGCGTTCCGCATTCCGGCAGATGCCCTGATCATGATGAAGGACCGGTTCCATGCATGGGCCTATATTTTGGCCGTGCGGATCATGTGGACAGGCGCGCTGTGCTGCGCGTTGTTTGCCGCCGCGCAGTGCGCGCGCGGTGCGCCGCCCGTCGAAGTCGGCGAAGCGATCTTCCGCAATGGCATCGCAGGAGATGGCCGCCCTGTCGAAGCCACGCATCAGGGCCAGCTTGCAATGAAGGGCGCCGCGGCCGCCTGCATGAACTGCCATAGGCGCAGCGGCCTCGGCTCGAAGGAAGGCAACACGACAATTCCGCCTATCGCTGCGCAGTATCTCTTTCTTCCGCGCGCGCAGAGCCCCGACGAAGTCACGGTGCCGTTCGTCGACGGCATGCGGACGAATCGCGAGCCCTATACGGAGGCGACGCTCGCGCGCGCGATTCGCGAAGGTCTCGATTCCGAAGGCAGACCACTCGACTATCTGATGCCGCAGTTCGCGCTCAACGACGCGGATATGCAGGCACTCGTCGCGTATCTGAAGACGCTCGACCAACGCCGGGCGCCTGGGGTCACCGATACGGTGCTGCACTTCGCGACGATCATCACGCCCGATGCCGATCCCGTCAGGAAGCAGGGCATGCTCGATGTGCTCAATCACTACTTCGCCGACAAGAATGCCGCGCCGCTCGGCGCGACGCCCGCGCTGCGCTCGTCGCGCAAGATGATGTTCATGGTCAACCGGCGCTGGGAACTGCATGTGTGGGAGCTGCACGGCGCGCCGGATACATGGGAAGCGCAGTTGAAGCAGCAGCTTGCGCAACAGCCAGTGTTCGCGGTGCTGTCGGGCCTGGGTGGACGGAACTGGGCTCCGGTGCATGACTTCTGCGAACACGAACAGGTGCCGTGTCTGTTTCCGAATGTGGAAGTGCCAGTCGAAGGCGAGCACGATGTGTACTCGATGTATTTCTCGCGTGGGGTGTTGCTTGAAGCAGCGCTGATCGCAAAGCGGCTACAGGAGCCGGCTGGCTCGGGGCAGCCGGTCAGGAGGGTGGTGCAGGTGTATCGCGCGGGTGACAGCGGCGAAGCGGCGGCGCAAGCGCTCGCCGCGGATTTGAGCAGGAGCCGCATCGAGGTCCGGAACCGCGCGTTGCCGGCGAGCGCGCATGTCGCCACGGCGCTGCGTGGCGCATCACATGAAGATGCAATCGTGCTGTGGCTGCGGCCGCCGGACCTTGCCACACTCGGCGACGCGCCTCCCGGATCGGCGACGGTGTATGTATCCGGGCTCATGGGCGGGCTCGATCGTGCGCCGATGCCCGCTCGATGGCGCGACAGCGCGCGCCTCGCCTATCCCATCGATCTGCCTCAAGGACGGCGCGTGCGCCTCGACTATGCGTTCGGCTGGTTCGCGATACGCCATATTCCTGTCCTCGATGAACGTGTGCAGGCCGATACCTATCTCGCCTGCGGACTGCTGGCGGAGACCCTCAGTCATATGGTCGATGCGTTCGTGCGCGACTATCTGGTCGAGCGTATCGACGACATGCTCGAGCACCGCATTCTCACCGGCTACTATCCACGCCTCACGCTGGCGCCGGGTCAGCGTTTCGCGTCGAAGGGCGGCTACATCGTGCGTTTCGCGGAGCCCGACCGGATGCGCGTCGTTGCGGATAGCGACTGGATCGTGCCGTAATCGAAGCAACGTAATCAACTGTTCGCAGGCAGCAGTTGCCGGTATTTTTCGAGCACGCGCGGCACGTATGAGCGCGTCTCGGGAATCGAAGGAATGTGGTACCCCGCGCGAATCACAGCGTTCTCACCGGCGTTGTACGCGGCGAGCGCCAGTTCCATATCGTCCTGAAACAGATCGAGCAGAAAGCGGAGATAACGCGCGCCCGCCAGCACGTTCTCGCGCGGATTGAACATGTCGCCATTCGAGAAACGGCGCGCGGTGTCGGGCATCAACTGCATGAGACCCAAGGCGCCTTTGTCGGAGACGGCATTCGGGTTGTAGCGCGATTCCACGTCGATGACGGCGTGCAGGAGTTCGGGTTGCAGGTGGAAGGCCCGGCTCGCCTCCGCGATGACGTTCCGGTACCGGGCGGCATCGGCATGTGCGGACGGCGCCGTGCCGGATTGCTTCGCGCGGCCGGGCGAAGCAGACGGCGGCGCGGCGACGATGACGGACATCCCCGGCTTGCCTGGCGTGTCGGTCAGCACGACCGCGCCCGAGCTATCAACCTGGCCGAAGATATCGGCCCACGCGGGCTGCGCGAAGGCCACGCTGAGAACGATCCCGGGTACGAGCGATGACGCGGATAGTGAGTGAGCCGGTCGTCTCGCTGGATGCCCGCGCATGCTGGATCTCCACTGGTGCCATTGATTGTGGTGTGGCGGCTAGCGGGAAGCAATGGGGCGGGTTCCCCATTTTCAGGGGCGCGCACGGCGGGCGTTCACCCAATGTACAGAAATGTTACAGCCGCGCAGCCTCGCGTCGTTGCTCCCCCAATGGTCCGGCTACGGGCGACGAAGCGGAACCATCAGAAATGACGCTGCCGGAGTGAGAATCGCCCCCTAAAACCGATTTCTGCGTAGAACCAAATTCTCCAAAATTATTACCGTGCGAGAGGGCGGTAATAAATTGATCGAGAATGAAACATTTAGACATGCACTTTTTACCGATCACCAACGATTTTTGAGCGATTGGGTACGGACGTTGGGTTTGACCAATTGGCAAGATCTTTGCTTGTTCGCACGCAAACGCGTGTTGGGCTGGGATTTCCGGGTAATGTCAGCAAATTGGAATATTAAAGAAATTAGGTCGAAAGTAATAATCGAGAAAAGAAGAATTTTGCGCCTGCTGATGAACGGGCGCACACCACTTCGCGAACGAGGAGCCGATCGTGAACATCAAATACCGGGTGATCATCGCCGATGATCACGACCTGCTGCGCAACGGGTTGCGTTCGATGCTCTCGGCGCAAAACGACTACGAGGTGGTGGGCGAAGCGCGCGATGGCAAGGAGGCATGTCAGATGGCGATGTCTCTAGCACCCGATTTGATCCTGATGGACCTGTCGATGCGAGGCATGAACGGCATCGACGCAACGGTGGCCATCAAACGGCGCACGCCGCTCGTGCGCGTCATCGCGTTGACCGTGCATCAGAGCGAGGATTACGTGCGCGAAGCGTTGCGTGCGGGCGTCGACGGGTATGTGCTGAAAGATGTGTCGTTCGACGAACTGCTCTTCGCGATGCGCACGGTCATGCTGGGCAAGAAACATCTGAGCGCGGACGTCTACGGCTTCATGGTTGAGCCGTTCGTCACGGGGCACGAGACCACCGCGCCGAAGAAAGCATGGAGCGTGTTGACCGCACGCGAGCGCAGCGTGTTGAAGCTGATCGCGGAAGGGCGCACCAATCGGCAGGTTGGGCAGTATCTGAACCTGAGCCCGAAGACGATCGAAAAGTACCGCGCGCGCGTGATGCACAAGCTCGCAATCGAGAACGTCACGGAACTGGTGCTTGCGGCGATCAGCATGGGATTGCTGACGACGCTGGCTTCGAAATGCGCGGAGTCGGAGAGCGACGGCAAACTGCCGCACTTGCCGGTTGCCGGTGTTCAGATGCAAGGCGATTCAGGCGAGGTCCACAACGATGAACTGCCGCGTTTGAGCAGTACCAAGGCGGGCTAGTGGAGGACGAACAATGACGGGAACTAGAGGCGCCAACTGGCCGCGACTTCAGTGCCGCCTTCGCTGCGCGAGCTGACCGTGAACGCACCGCCGTGTGCTTCGACGCGATTTTGCATGCCGATCAGGCCGAGCCCGTTCGAGTGGGCAGCGCCGCCAGTGAGCGGATGCATGTCATACCCGCTTCCGTCATCGCGAATCGACAGCAGCAGCGTCGTTGCATCGCCTTGCAGTTCGACGTGAATCTCCGACGCAGCCGCATGGCTGACGATGTTATTGAGCGCTTCCTGCACGACCCGAAAGATGTCCGCTTTCAGGTGATCGGGGATGTTCCCGTCGTTGATGCCGCAAGCGAATACGACCCGCAACCGTTCACTGCTTTGCTCCACACGCCTGCACAGCGTGCTCAACGCGGCGGGCAGCCCAAGCCTTTGCAGCGCGAGCGGCCGCAATTCTCCGCAGATCTGCCGCATCTCGCCGATCGTGTCGCGGATCTGCAGAACGGTCGCATCGAGCAGTTGCGCGGCGTCGTCGGCTTGGCCGCGACGCAAGCGCATGCGCGCATCTTCGACCATCAGTTTGATCAACGTGAGTGCCTGGCCCATGCCATCGTGAAGTTCAGCGGCCAGGCGCTGGCGTTCACGCTGCTGGCCCATGCTCAGCCAGGCCGCTCGCCGGTGTTGGGCATCTTCATGCAATTCCGTATGGGCAGCCGCTGGCGCAAGTTCCGCAGCGGTCCCTACAACAGGCTCGACAAACAGCATCAGTCGCAGTCGTCTGCCTGGGTCGCCCGATGCGAAGGTCTGCTGATACACGTGAAACGACATGCGACGGCCGGTCCTGCCGGCGAGCATTACATCGAACGAACGGAACGCATCGTCAGTGCCGCTGCATAGGGGCTTTTCGAAGGCAGCGCGGTCTTCATCATGTGCGAAGTCGGCCAGTTGTTTGCCGACGAGATCCGCGCTCGCATAGCCGAGCAGCCCCGCGGCGCTGCGATTCACACTGACGATGGCACCCTCGCACGTCGTCACTGCAAGCGCCGCGCCGCGTGCGTCACTGACGTGGGCCGGCGGCTGCAGTTGCCGTACCGCGTGGCCCAGCTTGCGCATTGCGTCGATGAGATCGCGCAGCCTCAGAGGTGGTTCAGGCGGCGGAATGGCATGCATGGGTGCTCCAGACTGGTTGAGCCGCGAAATTCCCAAGCCTTTGGCGGATTGTAAGCCGCGACATGGGTGCGCCACAACGGGGCATATGCAGCATTACGCACGGGGAACACTCGTACTGCGAACGGCGGGGCATCACGTAGGTGGAGGTGTCCTACCGTGCTTTGGGGGGCTTCATCCAGTGACACCTTGGACGCGATTGACGAGACTGGGTGAGCAAAGGCGAGAGGCGGGCCGTGCCAGGCCGCAGCCTGTTGCGTCATGAGGAGGTCGCGATGAAAACTCCAAAGCTCGTCGTTGCTGCGCTTATCCTGACGGGCGCGGGACTGACCGCCCGAACGGCGCTGAGCGCCGGGGCGGAACCGATGCTCGCGGCCGACGCGACAGCACAAAACGCCCACGCGATGCAAATGAATATGCCGATGGACGACATGTCGACGCCGCCAACCCGCGACGCAGCCGCTGCGCACGACGCGAAGCCGGCTCAGGACATCGGCGCCGAGGACACCTCGGACAAACTCCACTCCATGTCCGGCGAGCAGGACATGCACGCGCATCATCACAACATGGCGCCGGGCACGACCCGCACCACAGCCGACTACACGTTGCCGCCGGTGACGCTCGTGCGCGCCGACGGCAAGTCCGTTTCGCTCGTGGATGAACTGAACGATGGCCGCCCCGTCGTCCTGACGTTCATCTACACGTCGTGCACGACGATCTGCCCGATGGTCAGCCAAACCTTCGAACAGTTGCAGGAAGAACTGGGCAGCGAGCGCGACAAGGTGCATTTCGTGTCGATCTCGATCGATCCGGAACAGGACACGCCCGCCCGTTTGAGAGCCTATGCGGAACGCTTCGGCGCAGGCCCGCAATGGCAGTACTACACCGGCACCGTCGATGCGAGCATCGCCGCGCAGCGCGCATTCAACGTCTATCGCGGCGACAAGATGAATCACACTGCCGTCGCATTCCTGCGCGCCGCGCCGGGCAAGCCGTGGCTGCGTCTGGACGGTCCCGCGACACCTGGCGAACTGCTCAGCGCGTATCACGAAGTCGTCGCCCGCAACGGATCGTGAACGCAGCGCGCGGAGCTGGCAAAGTGGCGAAGATCCACCGGGTGCTGATCGTCGACGATCAGCCGCTGCTGCGCGGTGGCCTCTGTTCAATGGTGCGCGCGCTGCCGCTCTATAGCGTGGCGGGCGAGGCGGGCGACGGCATCGCGGCATGCAGTCTTGCCGCGACGCTGCTGCCCGATCTGATCCTGATGGATCTGTCGATGCCCGGCAAAAGCGGCGTCGAAGCGATCGCGCATATCAAGAGGCATCTTCCGCAGATACGGATCATCGCCCTGACCATTCATTCGAGCGACTTTCATATGCGCAAGGCGCTGGCCGCAGGCGTCGACGGCTATGTCCTCAAGGATGCGTCGTTCGACGAACTTGTCGAAGCGATGCGGCTCGTCATGCTCGGCCAGCGCAACGCGACCCTCGACGCATACGGCGCGCGGCACGACGAAGCACCCGATCTTGCGTCGAACATGCGGCATACGCAGACCTGGAGCTCGCTGACGTGCCGCGAGCGCACCGTGCTGCGCCTCGTCGCGGAAGGATGCACGAACCGCGAGGTAGGCGAGCAGTTGCATCTGAGCCCGAAAACCATTGAAAAACATCGTGCAAGCCTGATGCGCAAGCTCGGCGTGTCGAATGCGACGGGACTCGTGCACGCGGCCCTCGATCTTGGCGTGCTCGCGTTACCCGACGACGCCACAGATGGGTTGAAGCACTTCATCTGAGCCCCGAAAAACTGGAGGGTCTTTACCCATCCGATTGCACGAGTCTCCCTACTTAGCGGGCATGCCGGTGTGAACAAGAATGCACCTAGCGTCGCGGCGGTTCAAGGCGCAGCAGTCCACAGGGAGGACAACAACATGAGCGACATCCGGTTCATGTCCCCGTCCAGCAGCGACGTCGATACCCGTCTACGGAAGCTCACACACCAACGCGGCTTTACGCTGCTCGAACTGCTGGTGGTGATGGTCATCATCGGACTGCTGGCTGGTCTGGTCGCGCCTCGCTACTTCGAGCAGATTGGCAAGTCGAATACGAAGATCGCCCATGCGCAGATCGATTCGCTCGGCAAGGCTCTCGATCAATACCGGCTCGACGTCGGCCAGTACCCGACCACGGAAGAGGGCTTGCAGGCGCTGATGACGAAGCCGCAGGACGCGCCGCACTGGAGCGGCCCTTATCTGCAGAAGGCCGTGCCGCTCGATCCGTGGGATCGCCCCTATCAATACCGCTCGCCCGGCGAGCATGGCGATTACGACCTGTACACGTACGGCAAGGGCGGTCAGCCCGGCGGTTCGGGCGAGAACGCGACCGTGTCGTCGTGGTGAGCGCTGCGAGAACGGAACCGCAAGCCAGGCAAGGAGAAACGACGTGAAGTATGTGCTGCGTGTCTTCGATACCCATGGATCGGTGCAGACGGTGCGCGTCGAAAGCGATTCGACGACGGCAGCGGCAGCGATCGCGCGAGCACGCGGCTGGCGCGTGGTGTCGGTGCGCGGCGAGCGCGCAGCCGCGCGGATGCGCCTGCGCGCACCCGCGATCGCACGCGGCAAGTTCAACGTCGAGCTCTTTGCACGCGAACTCGCGGCGCTGCTGGCGGCGGGCGTCGGTGTCGTCGATGCGTTGCGTACCCTCGCGAGCAACGAGCGGCGCGAGGGTTCCGCCGCCGTTTATCGCGGACTGTTGCGGCGGCTCGAAGAGGGGCAGTCGTTGTCCGCGGCGCTCGAACAGGCCAGCGATGTCTTTCCACCCGTGCTCGTGGCCTGCGTGAAAGCGAGCGAGCAGACGGGCGGTCTCGCGGACAGTCTCACGCGCTATTCGCGCAACAGCGCGATGTTGCATGAGCTGCGCGGCCGCGTGGTGTCGGCCGCGATCTATCCGACAGTCCTGCTCGTGGTGGGCGCGGTAGTCGTGATCTTTCTGTTGGGCTTCGTCGTCCCGCGCTTCGCGACACTGCTCGAGCATAGCGGACGCGAACTTCCGCTGCTTTCTCAATGGCTGATCGCGTGGGGCGGCATGGTTCACGCGCATGGCCGGGAACTCGCCGTCGCTTTCGCAGTGCTGGTGCTCGCGGCAGCCATCATGCTGCGCCGCCCGTCCGCGCGCGAATGGATCGCCGATCGCATTCTCGCTTTGCCGGGCGTCGGCCAGTATGTTCGCGTGTTTCGTCAATCGCAGTTCTATCGTACGACAGCGATGCTCGTCGACGGCGGCATTCCCGCCCTGCGCGCGTTCGATCTTGCCCGGGGCCTCGTGGGCCGTTCCGATCAGGCTGCCCTTGGCCGCGCGCTCGACCAGGTGCGCAACGGCGCGAAGATTTCCGATGCGTTCCAGCAGGTGTCGCTTGCAGATGCCATTACCTATCGGCTGTTGACCGTTGCCGAAAAGACGGGCGGACTCGGCCCCGTGCTCGACCGGATCGCGGCGTTTCAGGAGGCGCAGGTCGCGCGCGCAATCGATCTGATCTCACGGCTGATCGAGCCGGCGATGATGATCTTCATCGGCGTCGTGATCGGCGGCATCGTCGTGCTGATGTATATGCCGATCTTCGAAATCGCTTCGAGCGTTCAATAGCCGGCGAGGGTGTCATGGACACGGGGAGCATGGCGAAAAGCATCGATGGCACGGACAGCGTCGATCTGCGCGACGCGCTGCGCGCACTCGCCGAACGGCACGGGTCCGGCATACGCGCGCTCGAAAACCTGTACGCGCAAACGCCCGCCGGCCCCGACGAAGTGCTCGCGCAACTCGCCGCGCAGTTTCACCTGCGGCCCTTCACGATGCGGCAGTTGAACGGTCTGGAGCCGGACTTCGAGATCGTGCCGTTCGTCGAGGCGGCGGCGCGTCTGTCCATCTGCTTTCGCGATCCGGACGAGGAGCGTGGCCTGCTGTTCGTGATCGCCGATCCGCTCGACCGGCGCACGCGCGGCAGCATCGAGCAGCGCATGCGCGCGCGGCCCACGGTGCCTTACCGATGGGCGCTCGCGAGCGTCGGCGATATCACTGCCTGGCTCGCGGTGCGCGAAAAAGACGTGCGCGCGATGGACTCGCTAGCGCTCGAGCAGACGAGCCAGCACGCCGGCGACCCAACATCGCTCGCGCTCACCTTGCAAGGTATCAGCAACGACGACAGCGCGGTCGTGCGCCTGCTCAATTCGACCATCTACGACGCGCTCAAGATGATGGCGAGCGACATTCACCTCGAATGCCGCGCCAATGGCTTGATGATCAAATGCCGCGTGGACGGCGTGCTGACCGTGGTGGGGCGCGCCGAAGGGCGCGACGTCGCCGATCAGGTGCTGTCGCGCGTGAAGGTCATTTCCGAACTGGATATTGCCGAGCGGCGCGTGCCGCAGGACGGCCGCTTCAAGGCGGTCTACGCAGGCCGCGAAATCGATTTTCGTGTGTCGATCATGCCCAACCAGTTCGGCGAAGACGCGGTGCTGCGGATTCTCGACCGGTATCAGCTGTCGCAGGCGTCCGGCGGGTTGACGCTCGAAGCGTTGGGTTTTCAGCAGGAAGACGCGCGCTTCATGCGCACGGTCGCCGCGATGCCGTACGGCATGCTGCTCGTTACGGGACCGACGGGCAGCGGCAAGACCACGACGCTCTACGCGATCCTCACCGAAATCAATGACGGCCTCGAAAAGATCGTGACCATCGAAGATCCCGTCGAGTATCAGTTGGGCGACATCCTGCAGATTCCCGTCAACGAGGCGAAGGGGCTGACCTTCGCGCGCGGGCTTCGCTCGATCTTGCGTCACGACCCGGACAAGATCATGGTCGGCGAAATCCGCGATCCGGAGACGGCGCAAATCGCCGTACAAGCCGCATTGACGGGTCACCAGGTCTTCACCACCGTTCACGCGAACAACGTGTTCGACGTGATCGGGCGCTTCACGAATATGGAAGTCGATCCGTACAGCTTCGTTTCCGCGCTGAACGGTGTCGTCGCGCAGCGCCTATTGAGGCAGTGTTGTCCCGATTGCGTCACTGAAGACACCATCGACGCTGATACCTTGCGGCGCTCGGCCATCGATCCCGATACGGCGGGCGAGTATCTGTTCCGGCACGGCACAGGTTGTGCCGCATGCCGCGGCAGCGGCTATCGCGGACGTCGTGCAATCGCCGAGGCTTTGCGGATGGACGACGAGTTACGGCAGTTGCTGTCGGAACGCGCACCGCTCACGCAGATCAAGGCGGCCGCGATGCGTCAGGGTATGAAGACGCTGCGCGGCTCGGCGATCAGGCTTGTGCGGCAGGGCGAAACGACCCTGGAGGAGATCAATCGTGTCACCATGGTCGAATGAATCGTCGGGCGCGCGTATCAACATCGGTATCGGTACGCGCGAGATTGCCGTGGGACCGCGTGCGTCACGCTGGACTTGGATGCGCAAATCCACGCCCCCGTCAGAACCGTTCTGCGTGCCGATGCCTGAGGAACAATGCTTTACCGAAACAGGCGTGTTCAATGGATTGCGAGCCGCGCTGGACCCAGCGCCGGACAGCGAGGCGGCACCTGAAAAGCGAACGCCTGCGCACATCCGTGGCGCACATATCGTGCTCGACGACTTCTGGGGCAATCACGCGATACTGCGCGGCGACTTCCGCTCGTTGCGCACAAGAGAGGTTGACGAGGTCGCGCTCGCTCATTTCGCGGACGCCTACGGTATCGACGCCGAAGCGGTCATGGTGCGCGCGTGCGTGCAGCGCGGCGGCCGCGCGGTCTTCGCGAGTGCGCTGCCGCGTACGCTGGCGGACGGCATCCGCGAGGCGGGTGCGTCGGCCGGCGTCGGCGTGCGGACGCTGAAACTGTGTCTGCCTGAAATGCTCAATCGCGCGCTCGACAAGATGCCTCGGGCGAGCGCGATGCTGATCTTCGCCACGGATGCACTGATGCAAGCCGTCTTGGTCGAGCCTAAGGGCTGGGTCGGTTATGACGCGCAACGGCTGTTCGCCGGCGACGCATGTGATCCGCAACAGGTCGCCGTACTCGCGGAGCAGGCTCTCGAGCGCTGCGCGGAAGGGACGACAGTTAGACGCGACGAGTGCGGGCTCACCCTGTACGGCTTCGATATCGATCCTGCACCGCTGAACGCGCGCTTCGCGAGCGTAACGGCGCTCGCCTCGCCGGTTGGCAAGATGGATGACGACACGGGTGAGAGTTTCGCGCGCCGTCTGCTGGAGTACGCGCAATGAGCCGCGCGCTCGATATCGACTTCGCCCGCAACCGGCCGCGTATCGCACCGGCCGGTCTGGTCCTGCTATGCGTTGCGCTGACGCTGGTGCTCGTCAGCGGTGCGCGTCTATGGCAAGGCTATGACGAGAACCTCCAGATGCAAGCGCGAGTTGACGAAGAACGCCACCGTTCGCTCTCGAAGTCCCATCCTGTCAAGGTGCAGGCGACACCCGCCGCGTTGCTCGCCGAAAAGCAAAATCTCGCGGTGCTGCGGGAATTGACCGTGCCGTGGCAAGACTTGCTGTCGATCGTCGAAGACTATCCGGAGCATGATGTCGCGCTGATCGGTATCGACCAGAACCCGGTGCAGAGCCAGGTCCGCATCACGGCAGAGGCGAAGGACTTCGACTCGATGATTGCATATCTGCGCTATCTGCAATCGAGCAAGCTGCTGCGCGAGGCGGTACTCAACGATCAACAGATCGAAGCGAATGTGCCGGGCACGCCCGTGCGCTTTCAGATCACCGCTGTCTGGAGCCGATCATGAATCCCGGCGCGCTGCGTGAACACCTTGTGACCTTGCGCTTCGAACTGACACGCCGCCTCGGTTTGCCCGGCCTCGTGGCTGTCCTGTTGCTGTGTGTGGCCGCCGTCATGGTGGACAGCACGGTGCGTATGCGCAACGAGACACGTGAACTCTCGAATGACGCGCGGCCCACGCATGCCGCGAAGAAGCCCCACGCGACCGACAACGCTGGTCCGCGCCCCGACGCCGCGATGCTGGAGACGTTGCCCGAACTGTTTCCGCGCTTCGCGCGCAGTGCGGACGATATCGCCGTGATCCTCGCGCATGCTCGCGAAAGCGATCTGGCAATCGGTTCCGCCGACTATCTGGTGGTCGCCGATTCCGGCGGACCTTACATGCGCTATCAGATGCTGCTGCCCGTCAAGGATCAGTACGGCACGATCCGCCGCTTCCTTGCCTCGGTGTTGAACACGGTACCGAATGCCGCGTTGCGCGAGATTCATGTCGAGCGGCCGGCTGTCGACGGCAATGTGCTGGATGCGCGGGTTCGCTTCGAGCTCGTCTATCGGTCCGCACGGCCATGAAAAGCGCTTTCATTCGCCGCACCGTGCTCGGCCTGTGCCTGGTCGCGACGATCGCGCTGTCGGTGAAGCAATGGCATGTCTCGCGCTGGACGTCCACCGCGTTGGCGGCGGTGAACCTCAATCGTCCGGGTAGCGCGCTGCCGGCTTCCGCCGCGCGAGATGCTGCGGCGGACCATGGGAGTGTGGAGCGGCCGAAGCAGCCAGCACAGACTGCGAGCGCGAGCGCTCCCAGGACGCCGAACCCGCCGGACGAAGCGAACACGGCCAGCGACAAACTCGCGGCCCTGCGCAAGCCAATGTCGCTCGAATCGCGCAACAACCCGTTTGCCGCGTCGTCGTGGCTGCCGCCGCCGCCCCCGGTGGTGCAGGCCCCGCCCGAACCGCCGCCGCCGCCAATCGCACCGCCGTTGCCCTATGTGTATCTCGGCAAGATGGATGGCTCGGCGCTCAAGCCGCGCGTCTTTCTCAGCAGCGGCGATCAGTTGCTGATCGTGTCTCAGGGTGAAGTCGTCGATGGACAGTATCGCGTCGAGTCGATCTCTGATACCGACATCGTGCTGACCTATCTGCCTTTGAACCAGCGGCAGGTCATCTCCATGCGAAGCGAAGGAAAATAAATGAAAACCGCATGCAGCCACGATCAGTGCCGCGTCGGGGGCGGCGGCTCGCCTGGGTGTGATCCGCGCGCTTCGACGCCCCGCAGGCGCCGCTCCACCGACATGCCGCTCACGAAGCGCGTGGCCGCGTACATCGCATTGGCCGTGCTCGCGCTAGGCGGTTGCGCGGCACCTACGCGTCAGACCGAGCCCACCAACGCGCAATTGCAGGTCGATTATCTGCGCGATCGCGATGAGCGCATGAATGCGCTGCTCGACGAAGCGGAAGCGTACATCGCAAGCTACCAGTATGATCTCGCGGTTCAGGTCCTCATCCGGGCCTACCAGATCGATCCGACGAGCGAGCGCGGCCGCAAGATCGGCGCGCGGCTCGACCGCGACCGGCGCGACCTCACTTCCTTGCAGGAAGCCGACCGCATGATGCAGCGCGGCTCGTATGCGCTCGCTGAAGAACGGGTGCATCGCGTGTTGGTGCAGAATCCGACCAACCCGCTCGCGCAGCAGATGCTCCGGGAGATTCAGGACAAACGCAATCAGCAGCGTGCCCTGAAGGAGGAGAAGGTCGCCGCCTCGTCGATCATGCACACGCCCGTCTCGCTGCAGTTTCGCGATGCCAACGTGCGCATGGTGTTCGAAGCGCTGTCGAAAACGACGGGACTCAATGTGATTTTCGATCGCGACGTGCGCGCCGATCTGAAGACGACGATCTTCGTCACGAACGCGACGCTGCAGGACACCGTCGACATGATCCTGATGCAGAGCCAGCTCGACAAGAAGCAACTGAACGCGAGTACGCTCTTCATCTACCCGGCCACGCCGGCAAAGGAACTGGAGTATCAGGAACTGAAGGTGCGTACGTTCCAGCTCTCGAATGTCGATGCCAAGCAGATCCAGGGCTTGTTGAAGAGCCTGCTCAAGCTCAAGGAAGTGGTGGTCGACGAGCATGCGAATACCGTTACGATCCGCGGCACCCCCGATACGATCCGCGTGGCCGAGGAAATGATCGCCGCGCAGGATATTCCCGAGCCCGAGGTGATGATGGAAGTGCAGGTGCTCGAAGTGTCGCACGAGCGCCTAACCGATCTCGGCATCGAATGGCCGAACTCGTTCACCATGTCCACGCCGTCCACCGCCAGTACCTGGGGCGATCTGCATCACTTGCCCATCAACGCGCTGAACGTGAGCGGGCTGTCGGCGACCGCCAACTTCAAGTTGACCGATACCGACGCCAACCTGCTTGCCAGTCCGCGCATACGCGCGCGCAACAAGGAAAAGGCGCGCATTCTGATCGGCGACAAGGTGCCGGTGATTTCGAGTTCGAGCACGCCGAGCACGAGCGGGCCGTCCTATACGCAGACGGTGCAGTATCTCGACGTCGGCATCAAGCTCGAAATCGAGCCGCAGGTCTATCGGGACGGCGACGTGGGCATGAAGCTGAGCCTCGAAGTGAGCAATATCACCAATACGATTCAGACCGGCGGCAGTTCCTCGGGCGGACTGACGACGCTGGCGTATCAGATCGGCACCCGCAACGCGTCGACGAGTCTGCGCTTGCGCGACGGCGAGACGCAGATTCTCGGCGGGTTGATTTCCGATAATGACCGGGCGTCGGCCGACAAGGTGCCGGGTCTTGGCCAGTTGCCCGTGCTCGGACGGCTGTTCTCCAATCACAACAACGATCATGTGAAGACCGAGATCGTGCTGCAGATCACACCGCATATCGTGCGTGCGCAGACGAGCGCCGATGCGGATACGCAGGAAGTCTGGTCGGGCACCGACGTCAACGTCCACGCGGACCAGTTGCGGCTCGATCCGGTCGTCGCGGAACTGGAGCCGACGACGCCTCATCCCGTGGTCCGCAGGCCGGGCAGCGTGGGCGGCGGCACCACAGAAGGCGCGCCGGCCGCCACGCCGCACAGCAGCACCCAGAGCAGGCCGGCGACTTCGCCGCCCGAGAGCGCGTTCGGCCAGCCGCCCGCGCAGCCGCGCACGACGCCGCCGCCCCAGCCATTTGGCGGCCGGTATTCGACCTTGCCCGCGCTGCCGGCGCCTGCCACGAACGGCCCTCAGCCGCCCGCCGGTCAGGGTGCGGCCGAAGCGCCGTCAGGCAGCGATAGTGCCAATGCCAATGCCAACGGCGGCGCGGCGCAGAACAGCAGCGCAGCGCCCGCGGCGCAAGCGGCGGTTTCCACAACGCCGCCAGAGCCCGCGGCGCCTGCCGCACCCACCACGCCGCCGCCGATCCTCGTGATGCCGCCTGGCGACATGTCCAGCGACAACCCGCTTCACCCGGTCCAGAACGGCGGGTACTAGACCATGTTCGGCCTCGCGTACTTCGATCAAGACTTCGACCGCATGCGCCACGCGCGCCACGCGGCATCGCGCGGCTTTACGCTGATCGAGCTCGTGGTCACGCTGGCGCTCGTCGGTATTCTGGCGCTCGCCGTCGTGCCATTTTCCCAGTTGATCGTGCAGCGCGAGAAAGAACAGCAACTGAGCGTCGCGTTGCGCGAGATCCGTACGGCACTCGATGCGTACAAGGAAGCCAGCGACGTCGGTCTGATCGACCGTGCGGCGGACGCGTCCGGCTATCCGCCGTCGCTCACGGTGCTGGTGGACGGCGTGAAGAATGCGAAGGACCCGAAGGGTGGCTTGCTGATGTTCCTGCGCCGCGTGCCGCGCGATCCGTTTTTCCCGGGAGATCCCGACACGCCGCCCGAAGACACCTGGAACGTGCGAGCATTTGGCGAACCTCCTGCGCACGCTGATTCCGGCGGCACCGACAGCGAGACCAACAGCAGTAGCAGCGATTCTTCGGGACCGAACGTGGCGGGCAAAGACGTGTTCGACGTGACGTCGAAGTCGGATCGCGTCGGCATCAACGGCATTCCTTATCGTCTGTGGTGAGGACAGAGTGAGCGCGGCCATGATAAGTGCCCATACACGCCAGCGCTGCGCTGGCTTCACGCTGATCGAACTGATCGTCGTGATGGCGATCATCGGATTGCTGCTGTCGATCGCGCTGCCGCGCTATATGCACAGCATCGACCGGGGCAAGGAACAGGTGCGTGCGCAGAACCTCGCTGTGATGCGTGATGCGATCGACAAGTACTACGGCGATAACGGCGTGTATCCTGAGACGCTCGACGTGCTCGTGACGCGTCGCTATCTGCGCTCGATTCCTCTCGACCCCGTGAATGGCGACGACAAGTGGGCCGTGGTCGCTTCGCCGGACGAGACGAAGCCCGGCGTCTATGACATCGTGCCCGCGAGCAGCCCGCAGGCGAGCGCGTCGGATGCGGCAGTGGGAGACGGCAGATGACCATTGCTGGGTCACGTATTCGCTGCGTGAAACGGATGGCAATTCGCTCGACGCGCGAACGCGGTCTCGTGATGCTGACGTTGCTGATCGCGCTCCTGCTGCTGTCGATTGCGCTGATGGGCGCGCTCGACGTCTGGTCGCTTCAGCGCAAACGCGAAGCCGAGCTGCAACTGCTGTTCGTCGGCGATCAATATCGGCTCGCGATACTGCGCTATTACCGCGCAGGACGTGCGCTGCCCGCGTCGATCGACGATCTGCTCAACGACACGCGTGTTCCTGTGCCGCTGCATCATCTGCGGCGCGCCTATGCCGACCCTGTCACCGGCCAGAACGATTGGGTGCTCATCTATCAGGCGGGGCGAATTGGAGGACTACACAGCAGTTCGACCGATGTGCCGATCAAGATCGCGCGTTTTCCTCAGCAATATGAGAACTTCGAAGGGCAGCAGAGTTACGCGGACTGGCAGTTCGTCTATCTTCCACCGGTGCATCACAATACATCGAGTATGAATGGCGCTTCCAGACCGGCCAAGCCCGGTTCGCTCAACGCGCCTTTCGACCCGATGAATAACGGTTTGCCGAGTTTTACACCCCGCAGCCTCGACACGTCCAGGTGACATCTCGCAGGGCTCAACGCGCGTTCGAGCGTCTGCGATCTACCGCACATTGCTCGTGCGAAATGCCCTCGGACCGTTGCCTTTCTTCCATTCCCGGTCTGTGAGATTGACTTGCTCAAGCAAGCGGGGCGACGCCGGCGGTCCGGATTGCCGGCGTCAGATCACGCGCTCGCGCAACCAGGCAGACGCCAGATCGATCAGCGTCACGACGACGATCACCATGATCATCACCGCGGCCGTCTGCGCATAATTGAACGATCGGATCGCTTCGTACAGCACGACACCGATGCCGCCTGCGCCGACCATGCCGACCACCATCGCCGAGCGCACGTTCGACTCGAAGCGATACAGGGCGTAGGAGATCCACAGCGGCAGCACCTGCGGCAGCACCGCATAGACGATTTCGTCTAGGCGCGTCGCGCCGGTCGCGCGCACGCCTTCGGCCGGGCGCGGATCGATCGCCTCGACCGCTTCGGCGAACAGCTTCGCGAGCACGCCCGTCGTATGCACCCACAGAGCGAGCACGCCGGCGAACGGCCCAAGTCCGACCGCGACGATGAACAGCATCGCGAAGACCATTTCGTTGATCGCGCGGCATGCGTCCATCAGACGGCGCATCGGTTGCACGATCCACTGCGGCGCGAGATTGTGCGCGGACATCAGGCCGCACGGCACCGCGCAGACGAGCGAGAGCGCGGTACCCCAGATCGCGACCGATAGCGTGACGTACATCTCATGCGCATAGCTGCGCCATTCGGTGAAATCGGGCGGAAAAAAATCTTTCGCAAACTGACCCATGTTCGCGGAGTCGCTGAGCAGATCGAGCGGACGCATGTCGGCGCCGTGCCACGCGCCGCCGAGAACGGCGAGCACCGCGATCCAGCCGAGCAGCGACCGCCAGCCGCGCTTGCCGGCTTGCTGTTGCGCTTGCTCGGCCTGCGCCGGGGACGTGACCAGATCGGCCGCGTTCATTGCTTTGACTGGGCGCTGCTGAGCGCATTCAGCTTCGCGTCGAGCGCGGCCAGTTGCGACTTGCGATCGCTATCGGACAGATGCGCATCGCTCTCGATCTTCTGCTTCTGCTGGAACAGCACGATCTCGCGAATCGGCAGCAGTTGCTGGTCCGACGATGCTTCGAAGCCGCTGTATTCGGTGATGCGGGCCATCACCGCCTTTTCGTGCGGATCGGTCTTCGCGTAGTTCAGGAAGAACTGGCGCAGCTTGTCCTTCGTCGCTTGCGGCAAGTCCTTGCGCCATACGAGCGGGTCCGATGGAATCAGCGGCGAGGTCCACAACACACGCACCTGCGCGAACTTGTCCGGATGCTCGCGCTTGAGCGTTTCCATCATCATGCTGTTATTGGTCGCGATGTCGATCTTGTTGTTGACGACCGCCAGTAGATTCGCCTCATGGCTCGACGGTAGAACGCTCCTGAACGACGAATTGACCGGCGCGTTGTGCTTCGCAAACAGATAGTAGCCCGGCACCAGCGTGCCCGACGTCGAGTTCGGGTCGCCGAAGCCGAGCGTCACGTCCTTCGTGTTCCTGAACACGTCGTCGAGCGTCTTGAAGCGGCTGTTCACGTTCGTAATGAGCAGCGAGTAGTAGCCGCTGTCGCCGTTCGCGTGTTGCGCCTTGGCAAATACTTCGCCGTTTGAACGATCGACGGCTTCGATCGCCGACGCATTGCCGAAATAGCCGACCTGCACCTTGTTGAAGCGCATGCCTTCGATGATGCCGGCGTAGTCGGTCGCGAAGAACGCCTTCACGTTGAGGCCGGTCTGCTTCTTCATGTCTTCGATCAGCGGTTCCCAGCGCTGCTTGAGCACCGCCGACGAATCGGTCGAGATGATGCCGAGGTTGATGTCTTCGGCATGGGCCGCGGCGACACAGGCGAAGGCGGCAGCGCCGGCTGCGAGCGCGATCAGGGAGCGCAGGAATCTCATCGGTTTGGATCCGGTTGGGTGGACGTAAAGAATCAAAAGCGCGCGACAGCGCGGACGTGTTCAGTTCGACGGCGCGATGCTCAACGCGAACGCATGGCATGCCGACGTGGGGCCGGTGTTCGCGCGAGCCGGAGCGTCATGTGCATCGCGTGTTTCGTCCGCGCCGCGCGTCGTGTCGTCGAGGAGCCCGGACGCGTCGTCGCCGTAGAGCTTCTTGAGCAACACCGGCGTCAGCGCGCTGGAAGGGCCGTCGTAGACCACCTTGCCGCGACGCAACGCGATCGTGCGCGGGCAGTACTGCATCGCGATGTCGACCTGATGCAGCGACACCAGCACGGTGATCCGATGCTCGACGTTCAGCGCGCGCAACATGTCCATCACGCGGCGCGACGATTCGGGATCGAGTGAGGCAATCGGCTCGTCGGCGAGCACGATTTGCGCACGCTGCACGAGCGCCCGCGCGAGCGCGGCGCGTTGCTGCTGACCGCCCGACAGGTTGGCGGCGCGCTCGCGCGCATGTTCGGCGATCCCGACCTCTTGCAGCGCGGCGCGCGACAGTGCGCGTTCCGCGCGTGGGAAGCGGCCGCACAGGCGTCGCCACCACGACAGGCGGGCGAGCGCTCCGATCAGCACGTTGGTTTCGACCGACAGCCGGTTCACCAGGTTGAACTGCTGGAACACGAAGCCGATGTCGCGGCGAATGCTGCGCACTTCGCGCACGATGCGGCCGTTTTGCTGGATCGGCCGACCGAGAATCTCGATCTGCGACGGCTGCGCGTCCGACGCGGTAAAGCCCGCGATATGCCGTAGCAACGTCGATTTTCCCGAGCCCGATGCGCCGATCAGCGCGACCATTTCACCGGGTGCGACGCGCAAATCGATTTCGTCGAGCGCTTTGCGGCCGTTGCCGAACGTCTTGCTCAATCGTTCGATTCGAATAGCTTCGCGGATCGCTTCCATCTCCACTCCCTCGATGCATCCGGACAGTGCCGGCATAGGTGGGGCTCATTCTAGAAAGCGACTGTGACGGTTGAGTGAAGGCATTGCAACGTCTAGACGACTACATCTTTATGTGCGACTTTTCTCGTTGTGTCATGTGTCGTCAGGATGGCAAAACGAAGTCAGCCTAAAGTCAGCGATTCGCACGGAAAGTGACATACGCATGACACGATTCGCGTTCACGCACGCACGCGCTCGCGCGCGCTGACACCTGGCCAGGCTATAGTTCGTCTTCCGGCCGCCCCTAATAATCCCGACACCCCGGTCACGCCGTCATGCCGACTCCATTGAGCTTTCTTCCGGACAGCTTTGCCGAATATGAAGATCTCAAGTCGATACTCGACCAGGGCAGCGCAAGCTTTGAAATTCGCGCCGTCTGCGAGACCGCCGTGCGCGGGCGGCGCTTTTCCGTCTACACCGCGAGCATCGGTTCATCCGATCCGCTCGCGCCGGCCATTGGTTTTTTCGGCGGCATTCATGGGCTCGAGCGAATCGGCTCGCAACTCGTGCTCGACTACATGCGCGCGCTGCTCGCGCGGCTCGAATGGGACGAACTGCTGGTGCGGCAATTGCAGTCCATCCGACTGATTTTTTTGCCGATCGCGAATCCCGGCGGCATGTGGGCATCCACGCGTGCGAATCCGCATGGCGTCGACCTGATGCGCAACGCGCCGCAGAACGCCGACGCGCGGGTGCCGCTGCTTGCGGGCGGGCAGCGCGTCGGCGCGTGGCTGCCCTGGTATCGCGGCCGCGCGGGCGAGCCGATGGAGCCCGAGGCGGCCGCGCTGCTGCAAGTGGTCGGAGCGCAGCTCGCCACGCGGCCGCTGAGTATCGCGCTCGATTGCCATTCCGGCTACGGCTGGAGCGACAGCATCTGGTTTCCGTACGCGCGAACCCGCAAGCAGATGCGGCATCTGCCCGAAATGTACGTATTGAAGAGCATGTTCGAACACGCGCATCCGCACCACGGCTACACGTTCGAGCCGCAAAGCCACCAGTATCTGGTGCACGGCGATCTATGGGACTACGCGTACGACCGCACGCCGGTGCCGAACATCTTCCTGCCGATGACGCTCGAACTCGGCTCGTGGCTGTGGATCAAGAAGAATCCGCGTCAGCTGTTTTCGCGGCAGGACATGTTCAATCCGGTCATGGAGCATCGCACCGCACGCGTGCTGCGGCGCCATGCGAACCTGTTCGACTTCCTCGCGCGCGCGGCGTTTTCGTCGCAGCGCTGGCTGCCGCAAGGCAGCCGCCGCGAGCAGTTGCTGCAATGCGCGCTCGACCATTGGTACAGAACGGATAGCGAATGAGCACGTGGATTCTGCTGCGCGGACTCACGCGCGAAACTCGGCATTGGGGGCATTTGCCGGCTGCCTTGCGCGAGAGTCTGGGTGAGACCTCGGCCAATTGCTCGCGCGATGCAGCGGCGGGCGCAACGGGCCTGCGTTTGCTGCTGCTCGATCTGCCCGGCAACGGCGAGTTCGCGCGGCGGCGCGCACCGGCGAGCGTCGCGGGAATGGTCGCATGCGTGCGGCAGGCGGCGCTGCAAAGCGGCGCGCCGGGCCCCTACAGCATGGTCGCGATGTCACTTGGCGGGATGGTCGCGACCCACTGGGCGCAGCGTCATCCCGGCGAAATCGAACGGCTCGTGCTGATCAATACGAGTATGCGGCCATTCAGCCGCGCGCACGAGCGGCTGCGGCTGTCGGCGTGGCCGGGCCTGCTTCGCGTCGCCGCGCATTGGAGCGATGCGGCCGAGGCGGAGCGCGGCATCCATCGGCTGACGTGCAATAACGTCGACACCTTCGGCGCGGATCTCGATGCGTGGACCGCCATTCGCCGCAGCGCACCGGTGAGCCCCGCCAATGCGTTGCGGCAATTGTGGGCGGCCGCGCGTTTCCGCGCCGCGCCTGCCGCGCCGGGCTGTGCGCTTCTGATTCTGTCTTCGCAGGCCGATGGGCTCGTGGACCCCATTTGCTCGGCGAAGCTCGCAGCGGCGTGGGGCGCGCCGCATCGCGAGCATCCGTGGGCCGGCCACGATCTGCCGCACGACGATCCCGCGTGGACCGCCGCGCAGATTCGCGCGTGGCTCGCCCAGCCAGCCGAAACAGGGGATGCGGCCGCGCCGGCACCGGGGGCCGCCAGGCCCGCGCGTTGAGCCGCGCACGGCATTGCCGCGACGCAGCGACGGCGCGTCTTTCCGCGGCGCTTTCGCGCATCTTCGACGAGCCGTCAGCGGGTATTACCTGACCGCGGGCATCGGCCGTATCGCGTACGGCAGGCGCATAATTCCTGTTCAGCCGTTGCCTGCGAATCACGCGACACTCACCATTGCCGCCAGCCAGGGGAGTCGATCATGCAAGCAAAGAACGAAGAGGCCGTCACGCACCTGCTGAACGATGTCGTCGAATTTGCCCGGGGGCGATTGCCCGAGCCGACCTTCAGCATCGTCGAACCGTTCCTGCGGCATTACTACGATTTCGTCGACGCGGGCGATCTGCAAAGCCGCTCGATCGCCGATCTCTACGGCGCGGCGCTCGCGCACTGGCAAACTGCGCAGCGCTTCGTGCCGGGAGAGCAGCGCCTGCGCGTCTATAACCCGATCCTCGAACAGCATGGCTGGCATTCCGATCACACGGTGATCGAGCTCGCCAACGACGACATGCCGTTCCTCGTCGACTCGGTTTCGATGGCGGTCAACCGGCATGGGCTCGCGCTGCATTCGGTCGTGCATCCGGTGTTTCGCATCTGGCGCGCGCCGGACGGCAGCATCGCGCGCGTGAGCCAGGGCGCCGAAGATGCCGGCGATACGCGCTCCCATCTGACTTCGTGCATCCATTTCGAGGTCGATCGTTGTGGCGATGCCGCAAAACTCGACGCGCTGCGCGACGACATCGCGCGCGTGCTCGGCGACGTGCGCGCGGCGGTGGAGGACTGGCCAAAGATCGTCGAGCGCGCCAGGCAGACGATTCAGGATATGAAGGTGCGCGAGACCAGTCCCGAGGGCGTCGAAGCGCGCGCGTTCGTCGAATGGATGGTCGCCGATCATTTCACGTTCCTCGGCCAACGTGACTACGAACTGGTCGAGCAGGACGGCGGCTACGGTTTGCGGGCGGTCGCGGGCTCCGGCCTCGGCATTCTGCGCGATGCGCCGCGCCCGGCTGGCGCGGCGGAAGTCACGCCGTTGCCCCCGGCGGCCGCGGAGATTGTCACCGGGTCGTCGCCGATCTTTCTGACCAAGGCCAATTCGCGCGCGACGGTGCACCGGCCCGGCTATCTCGACTATGTCGGCATCAAGCTGAGCGGCGCGGATGGCAAGGTGACGGGCGAAAGACGGTTCATCGGCCTGTACACATCGACCGCTTATTTCGTGTCGGCCGCGGAGATTCCGATCGTGCGGCGCAAATGCGCGAATATCGTGAGACGGGCCGCCTTCTTGCCGAAGGGTCATCTGGCGAAGTCGCTGGTGACGGTGCTCGAAACCTATCCGCGCGACGAACTGTTCCAGGCCGACGAGGATCAGCTGTACGACATCGCGCTCGGCGTGCTGCGGTTGCAGGAGCATCAGCGCACGCGGCTGTTCGTTCGGCGCGATCGCTTCGATCGCTTCGTGTCGTGCCTCGTGTTCGTGTCGCGCGACAAGTACAACACCGATCTGCGGCAACGCACCGCCAACCTGCTCGCTGAGGCATTCAATGGCGAGAACGTCGAATTCACGCCGCTGCTGTCGGAGTCGACGCTCGCGCGGATTCATTTCGTCGTCCATGCCAAACCGGGCGGCATGCCCGAAGTCGATACGCGTGAGCTCGAAGCGCGCCTCGTGCAGGTCGCGCGCCGCTGGCAGGACGATCTGGCCGACGCCTTGCTCGACGCGTACGGCGAAGAGCACGGCAACCGTTTGCTGCAGCATTACGGCGCTTCGTTTCCCGCTGGCTATCGCGACGACTATCCGGCGCGCACGGCCGTGCGCGACATCGAACTGATCGAGCGCGTGCAGGGCAGCGAGCGGCTCGCGATGAACCTGTACAGGCCGATCGAATCAGGACCGCGCGCGTTCCGCTTCAAGGTGTATCGCGCGGGCTTGCCGATCGCGCTGTCGCGCAGCCTGCCGATGCTCGAACATCTCGGCGTGCGTGTCGATGAAGAGCGGCCTTATCTGATCGAAGCGTTGGGCGCGACGCCCGCCTGGATTCACGACTTCGGTCTCGAACTGGCCGACGATGCCGAGTTCGATATCGAGCGGGTGAAAGATCTGTTCGAGCAGGCGTTCGAGCAGGTTTGGACTGGCGCGATAGAGAGCGACGACTTCAATCGTCTCGTGTTGCGCGCGCACCTCAATGCGCGCGAGGTGACGATTCTGCGAGCGTACGCGAAGTACTTGCGGCAGGTCGGTTCGACGTTCAGCGACGCGTATATCGAACGCGCGGTGACCGGCAACCCGGCGATTGCGCGCATGCTCGTCGAGCTGTTCATCGCGCGCTTCGATCCGGCTCTCGGCGACGTGCGCGAGGCTCGCGTCGATAGTTGTCTCCAGACGATCGAGAGCGCGCTCGACCAGGTGCCGAATCTCGACGAGGACCGCATCCTGCGACAGTTTCTCGGCGTCATCAAGGCGACCAAGCGCACCAACTACTACCGCTATGACGCCCAGGGGCAACCGAAGCCGTACCTGTCGTTCAAGTTCGATCCCGCGCAAGTGCCCGGCTTGCCCGAGCCGAAGCCGATGTTCGAGATCTGGGTCTATTCGCCGCGCGTCGAGGGCGTGCACCTGCGGGGCGGGCGCGTCGCGCGCGGCGGCTTGCGCTGGTCGGATCGGCGCGAAGATTTCCGCACGGAAGTGCTCGGCCTGATGAAGGCGCAGATGGTGAAGAACGTCGTGATCGTGCCGGTCGGCTCGAAGGGCGGCTTCGTCGTCAAGAATCCCCCGCCGCCGAGCGAGCGCGATGCGTGGATGCGCGAAGGTGTCGCCTGCTATCAGACCTTCCTGCGCGGCTTGCTCGACGTCACCGACAATCTCGCGGGAACGGACGTCGTGCCACCGCCCGACGTGGTGCGTCACGATCCCGACGACCCGTATCTGGTGGTCGCCGCCGACAAGGGCACGGCCACGTTCTCCGACTACGCGAACGCGATCTCGCAGGAATACGGCTTCTGGCTCGACGACGCTTTCGCGTCGGGCGGCTCGGTCGGCTACGACCACAAGAAAATGGGCATCACCGCGCGCGGCGCGTGGGAGTCGGTCAAGCGACACTTCCGCGAGATGGGCGTCGACACGCAGAGCCAGGACTTCACGGTGGTCGGTATCGGCGATATGTCGGGCGACGTGTTCGGCAACGGCATGCTGTTGTCGCCGCATATCAAGCTGCTCGCCGCGTTCGATCACCGGCATATCTTTCTCGATCCGAATCCCGATCCGGCCGCGAGCATGGCGGAGCGCGCGCGGCTCTTCATGCTCGAACGTTCGAGTTGGGCCGATTACGATCCGTCGCTGATCTCGGCGGGCGGTGGCGTATTTCCGCGCAGCGCGAAGACGATACCGCTGTCGGCGGCGGTGCAGTCGGTGCTCGGCATCAGCGCCACGGCGCTCTCGCCGGCCGAGCTGATGCGCGCGATTCTGCAGGCGCCCGTCGATCTGCTTTATAACGGCGGCATCGGCACCTATGTGAAGGCGAGCCGCGAAACGAATCAGCAGGCGGGTGATCGTGCGAACGACGCGATCCGCGTGAACGGCGCCGATCTGCGCTGCAAGGTGGTGGCCGAGGGCGGCAATCTCGGCTTGACGCAACTCGGGCGCATCGAGTTCGCGCAGCACGGCGGCCGCATCAATACCGATGCGATCGACAACTCGGCGGGAGTCGATTGTTCCGACCACGAAGTCAACATCAAGATTCTGCTCGGCCTCGTCGTCGCCGATGGCGAGATGACGCAGAAGCAGCGCAATACATTGCTTGCCGAAATGACCGATGAAGTCGGTCTGCTCGTGCTGACGGACAACTACTATCAGACGCAGGCTTTGTCGGTTGCGGGCCGTTTTGGCGTGGAACTGCTCGATGCCGAGGCGCGTTTGATGCGCTATCTGGAGAAGGCGGGGCGGCTCAATCGCGGGATCGAATTTTTGCCCACCGACGAGGACATCGCCGAGCGCATCGCGGCGAAGCAGGGCCTGACGACCCCCGAGCGTGCGGTACTGCTTGCGTACAGCAAGATGTGGCTGTATGACGCGCTGCTCGAATCGTCGATGCCGGAAGACCCGCTCGTCAGCGACATGTTGATCGAGTACTTTCCGAAGCCCCTACGGCAGCGTTTCCGCGAACCGATGCAGCGCCATCCGCTGCGCCGCGAAATTCTCGCGACGCATCTGACCAATGCGCTCGTGAACCGGGTCGGCTGCGAGTTCGTGCATCGGCTGATGGAGGAAACCGATGCGCAGCCCGGCGATATCGTGCGTGCGTGCATCATGGCGCGCGACGTATTCGATCTCGAACAGATCTGGCGCAGCATCGACGCGCTCGATAACCGCGTCGCCGACGACGTGCAGGCACGGATGTTCGCCGACGTCGCGCGGCTCGTCGAACGCTCGGCGCTGTGGTTCCTGCGGCATTTGCATTCGGGTGTGGCGGACGACGACGTGAGCGGCCTGCTCGCACGCTGTCGCGATGCCGCGCAGCGTCTCGCGCCGCAATGGCCGGCGCTGTTGCCGGGCGCGGATCTCGAAGCGTTGTCGGAGCGGCAACGCGCATACGTCGACGCCGGTGTCGATAGCGATCTCGCGGTGCGTATCGCGAGCGGCGAGGTGTCGGCCGCTTTGCTCGATATCGCCGAAGTCGCGTCGACGTGCGGGCGCAATCTCGAACAGGTCGCGGGCGTCTACCTCGCGCTCGGCACTCTGCTGAACTACAGTTGGATCAGCCAACGTGCCGCCTCATTGCCGGCGCCGACGCATTGGGACATGCTTGCGCGCGCATCGGCGCTCGCCGAACTCGCACGGCTCAAGCGCGCGCTGACCACCAGCGCACTGGCCGGCGCGACCGATGCATCGACGCCGGAGTCGCTCGTGCAAAGGTGGCGCGACGCACGCGCGGTTCCGCTCGAGCGCTATACGCGTTTGCTGACCGAACTGCGCGCGACGGGCGGCGCGAGCCTGTCGGTGCTGCTGGTGGTCGTGCGGGAGATGGCGGCGCTCGAGAGGGCGTGAGTAGAGCGAATGGCGTAAACGACGACTTGGGAACTGGCGGTGCGGCGGCGCACCAGGTCTGATCGGTGCGAGCCGATGCGTCGTTGTCGTCCATAATATCGGGTACTTGCCGATCGTTTCGATCGTGCGGTATCCAGCACACTCACGGACGCCCGCCAGCAGATGAAAGAAGAATCACCGAAAGCCATTTTCTACGCACTCGCAGCCAACGTCGGCATCGCCGCTTGCAAGTTCGCCGCGGCGGCGTTCACCGGGTCCGGCTCCATGTTCGCCGAAGCAATTCACTCCACTGCCGACTGCGGCAATCAATTGCTCCTGCTATTCGGGCTGCGCGAAGCGCGCAAGCCGGTAAGCCCTTTGCATCCGATGGGCAGCGGCCGCGAGATCAACTTCTATTCGCTGCTGGTTGCGTTGCTGCTGTTTTTCGTCGGCGGCGCGTTTTCGGTGTACGAGGGCGTTCATCGGCTGATTGCGCGCGAGCCGTTGCAATACGCGTTCGTCGCGTTGGTGGTGCTCGGCGTGTCGGTGGTGCTCGAATCGCTGTCGTTGTGGGGCGCGGTCAAGGAGATTCGCAAGTCGCATCCGGATAAAGATTTGTGGCGCTGGTTTCGCGAGACGCGCGAATCGGATCTGCTGGTCGTGGCGGGCGAGGACATCGCCGCGCTATTCGGTCTCGCGATCGCATTCGTCGCCGTGCTATCGACGATGGTGACCGGCAACCCTGTGTATGACGCGCTCGGCTCGGTAGGGGTTGGTCTTCTGCTCATGACCATCGCGTGGCTGATCGCGCGTGAAGTGAAGTCGATGATCGTCGGTGAATCGGCGAGCCCGGAAGTGCGCAGCGCGATCGACGCACATCTGCGCGCGCGTCCCGAGATTCGCGACATCATCAACATGATCACGTTGCAGTGGGGGCGTCACGTGGTGGTGGCGGTGCAGGCGGAAATGATCGACTATCCGAGCGGCCGCGCGATGGTCGATGCGATCAACATCGTCGAGGCCGATCTGCAGGCCACGTTTCCGCAGGTGCGCTGGGTATTCTTTGAGCCGGACGTGCGGCGCCAGTAAGGCTTCTTCTGCAGCACCCACGCTAACGCGACCTGCGCGCGCGGCACGCCGCGCTCCTTCGCGATCTCGCTGACGCATTGGCTTTCGGCAGTCTCAATGGCAATACGCCCGCGAAGCCACTCCGCGGGCGCATGACGGCGAGTGCCGTGAACGACGGGCTAACGCTCAATGCTGGACTGGACGATACGGAGTCCACACGGGCGTGTTGTTATCCCATTCATCGAGTTCAGATGGTGTCATGATGTTCTCCTTGTCTAAGGCTTTCCAACTCGTTACTGGCCTTTCGCGACGCGCGTCACTTCGCCGTTCCTACCTTCCTGCAGCGCAATGCGCGCCGCTTGCGTCTGGCCGATCAGGCCTTTGTCCGGATACGAGGTGCGATTGAGCGAGGGCAAAGAGCCATCGCGATACGCGGCGACCAGTTCGGCCTTGACCTCCGCGCGAGTCTTCGTGCTTGCGCTTGGCGCCGGTTGCGTGTCATACGTTCCCGCACGGCCGATGCCGCCACCGCCTTGCGCGAATGCCGGAACACTGACCAGCAGCGAAAGAGCGAGGCCTGCCAGCAGATTGCGTTTCATGATCCACTCCTGTCGATTCAATTGCAGCGCTATGGCGCTGCGACAGGGTGAAATGTAGACGTCGATGCGGTACGGATAAATCGTGGTTTTGCGAAATGAATAGTCGCGATTCAGGAACAATCGCGGAATGGCTTGAAGAAGCAGCGTGATTGCACCGGTGCCGCGGCATTGGCGCCGCGGCTGGAATTCAATGTTTCACTTCCCGTACTTCATGCGACCCATTCGTTGATCACCGGTGTGTCGAGTGCCGGCGCGGACTCACGCTGCTCGAACGTGCGCTTCGTGCAGGTTGCGTCGAGGCTGCCGCGTCCGCTCAGCAATGGGCAACGATCGAACAACTCTGCAATCCAGTCTACGAAAACACGGACTTTCGGCGACAGATGACGACTGTGCGGATAGACTGCCGAAATTGGCATCGGCAGTGGTTTCAGTTCCGGCAGCACTTCGACGAGTTGACCCGAACGCAGATGCGGCAGCACCATGAAGAGCGCTGGCTGAATCAGGCCGAAGCCTTCGAGTCCGCAGGTCACGTAGGCATCGGCGTCATTGACCGACACGATGCTCTTCATCTTCACTTCCACCTCGTTGCCGTTCACCAGGAACGCCCAATCGATCGTGCGTCCCGTACGGCTCGAGAAGTAGTTGACGGCTTTGTGATTGTCGAGATCTTCGAGCGAAGTGGGCATGCCCGCGCGCTTGATGTACTCGGGTGCCGCGCAGGTCACGCCCTCGAACAGACCGATGCGCCGCGCGACCAGCGAGGAATCCTGTAGCGCGCCGACGCGTACGACGCAATCGACACCTTCCTGCAGCAGATCGACGGGGCGGTCGGTCAGGCCCAGTTGCAGATCGATGTCCGGATAGCGCGTGTGGAATTCGCACAGCGCGGGAATCACGAGCAGGCGGCCAATCGCGCCCGGCATGTCGATGCGCAACTTGCCGTGCGGTTTCTTGTTACCGCTCTGAAAGCTCGCCTCGGTCTCTTCGACGTCCGCGAGAATGCGCACGCAGCGCTCGTAGTACGCGGCGCCGTCGGGCGTCAGCGACAGGCGCCGGGTGGTCCGGTGCATCAGCCGCGTGCCGAGAAACGCTTCGAGGTTCTGAATAATCGTAGTAACCGATGCGCGCGGCAGATCGAGCGTTTCCGCCGCACGGGTAAAGCTGTTGGTGTCGACGACACGTGTGAACACTTGCATGGCCTGAAGCCGGTCCATTGCAAACCTCCAGAAGGGGCGCGTGCGCAGGCGGGAATGGAGTCCGCAAAAACAATCGGAAGCTGATTGTTCAAACGCACCGAATTGTGTTGCCGGATTATAGGCATTTATTTGCGAGTCTGCCGAACCCACAATTCGCACCATCGAGGTTCTATGCGTATTTGCGCGGCACGACATGGATGCATTCAAATCGCCTTACCCGCCTGTTTCCACCGGCGATTGCGCCGAAGACACTGGCGCGCAGGCCAATGGCGCAACACTGGAAGTCACCGACGTGCAAATCGGCGGCTACGCTCAGCCCATTACGTTGCGTCTTTACCGGCTGACGAAAAAGACCGGATTGCCGGTATTGCTTTATTTTCACGGCGGCGGCTTCACGAAGGGCTCTATCGAATACGCCGACTTCGCCGCGCGGTATTTCGCAGAGCACTTACCGGCGCTCGTCGTGTCGGTCGGCTACTCGCTCGCGCCGCGGTTCCCGTTTCCGGCAGCGCCTGAAGACGCGCATCGCGCGGCGCTGTGGGTCCAGACGCGAGCACGCGCATTTGGTGGCAATAGCAGAAAGATCGGCGTGGCGGGGCATGACGCGGGCGGCCAACTCGCCAACTGTCTCGCGTTCATCGGACGCGATCGTGGCGACGTGCAGATCAGCGCGCAGGCGCTGTTCGGGCCGATGCTCGATCCGAGCCTGACGCGGCTCGGCGACGAGCGGCGGCTCGGCTCGGACATCACGGCGCGCGAGTGCGCCGCGTGTTATCGCGCGTACCTGCCGCAAGCCTCGCAGCGCATGCATCCGTATGCGGCGCCGCTGGAATCGTCGCGGCTCGCCGGCTTGCCGGCCACGCTGATCGCGACCGCGCAGAACGACGTGCTGCATGTCGAGGCCGAGAAGTATGCAAGCAACCTGATCGACGCGGGCGTGCATACCCAGGTGGTGCGCTATCCGAGCGTCTCTCACGCGGCGCTCGCCGATCATCCGCCCGCGTTGCAGGAAGCGGTGCGCTTTTTTCAGTGGCGTTTCGACGCGCGCGCTCATCGATAAACAGGAATTCAATCAACGATACCGGGAGCTACACATGACTATCCTTCCTCTTTCCCGCCGCCGCGTTGCGTTAGCCGCCGTGGTCGTCGTCGTTCTTGCCGGGCTTGGCACATTCGGCGCGATTCGTGTGGATGCAAGCTCGCCGGCCGCACCCACCATCGTGCCGGAAGTCGACGTCGCCACTGTGGTGCAGAAGACCATCACCGACTGGCAGTCCTACTCGGGCCGGCTCGAAGCCGTCCAGAAAGTGGACGTGCGTTCGCAGGTGCCGGGCACGATCGTGTCGGTCAACTTCAAGGACGGCGCGCTCGTCAAGCAGGGCGACACGCTGTTCGTGATCGATCCGCGTCCGTACGTGGCCGAAGTCGATCGCGCGGAGGCGCAGCTGGCGGCCGCGCAGGCGCGCACCGGCTACACGCAAAGCGACTGGGAACGCGCGCAGCGGCTCATCGTCGACAACGCGATCGCCAAACGCGACTACGACGAGAAGCAGAACGCCGCGCGCGAGGCGAGCGCGAACCTGAAGGCCGCCCAAGCCGCGCTGGAAACCGCGCGCATCAATCTCGGCTACACGAAGATCGTCGCGCCGGTGTCGGGCCGCGTGTCACGCGCGGAGATCACGGTGGGCAATGTCGTGTCGGCGGGCGCGAACTCGGCACCGCTGACGACGCTCGTCTCGGTGTCGCCGATCTACGCGTCGTTCGACGCGGACGAGCAGACCTACCTGCAATACCTGAGCCGCGCGAAGGACGGCGCCAAGGTGCCGGTCGAACTCGGTCTCGCCGATGAATCCGGCTACTCGCGCAGCGGCACCATCGAGTCGGTCGACAACCGGCTCGATACATCGTCGGGCACCATCCGCGTGCGCGCGAAGTTCGACAACGCCGACGGCTCACTGATTCCTGGCCTCTACGCGCGCGTGAAGGTAGGCGGCAGCGCCCCGCATCCGGCGCTATTGATCGATGATGCCGCGATCGGCACCGACCAGGACAAGAAGTTCGTGCTGGTCGTCGATCAGGGCAACCACGCCGTCTATCGCGAGATATCGACAGGCGCGATGCAAGGCAATCTGCGCGTCGTCAAGGACGGATTGAAGCCGGGCGAGCGCATCGTCGTCAACGGCATCCAGCGCGTGCGTCCCGGTGATGCGGTGCGCGCTCACATGGTGCCGATGACGACCGACGACGATCCGAACAGCGCGCCGCTCGCGCAGTCGCGCGCCAAGGCGGACGCCGGCGCGAAGGGCAATTCGTGAGCCGCATGCTCCAACCGCACGCTCCAAGTTAAGAGCTTCCAATGAACATATCCAAATTCTTCATCGATCGCCCGATCTTTGCAGGCGTGCTATCGGTTTTGATCCTGCTCGGGGGCATCATCTCGCTGTTCAAGCTGCCCATTTCGGAGTATCCGGAAGTGGTGCCGCCTTCGGTGGTGGTTCACGCGCAGTATCCGGGCGCGAATCCGAAGGTGATCGCCGAGGCGGTCGCCGCGCCGCTCGAAGAGCAGATCAACGGCGTCGAGAACATGCTGTACATGCAGTCGCAGGCGAATAGCGACGGCAATCTGACGCTCACGGTCACGTTCAAGCTAGGCACCGATCCGGACCTCGCAACGCAACTCGTGCAGAACCGCGTCAATCAGGCGCTGCCGCGTCTGCCGGAAGACGTGCAGCGGCTCGGCGTGACGACGATCAAGAGTTCGCCGACGCTGACGATGGTCGTGCACCTGATCTCGCCGAACGATCGCTACGACATGACGTACCTGCGCAATTACGCGCTGCTCAACGTGAAGGATCGGCTCGCGCGGATTCAGGGCGTCGGCGAAGTGCAGTTGTGGGGCTCGGGCGATTACGCGATGCGTATCTGGCTCGACCCGCAGAAGGTCGCGCAACGCGGATTGACTGCCACTGAAGTCGTCAACGCGATCCGCGAGCAGAACATTCAGGTCGCGGCCGGTGTGATCGGTGCATCGCCGTCGGTGCCGGGCACGCAGTTGCAGTTGTCGGTGAATGCGCGCGGCCGTCTGAAGACCGAGAGCGAATTCGGCGACATCATCGTGAAGACCGCGCCGGATGGCGGTGTGACCTATCTGCGCGACATCGCGCGTATCGAGCTCGCGGCGTCGGAATATGGCCTGCGTTCGTTGCTCGATAACAAACCCGCGGTTGCGCTTGCGATCAATCAGGCGCCAGGTGCGAACTCGCTCGCCATTTCCGAGCAGGTGCGCGCGGCGATGAAGGAGCTCGCCGAAGACATGCCGGCCGGCGTCGAATACCGGATCGTCTACGATCCGACGCAGTTCGTGCGCTCGAGTATCGAGGCGGTCATCCATACGCTGCTCGAAGCGATTGCGCTCGTGGTGCTCGTCGTGATCGTGTTCCTGCAGACGTGGCGTGCGTCGATCATTCCGTTGATCGCGGTGCCGGTGTCGATCGTCGGTACGTTCTCGCTGCTGCTTGCGTTCGGCTTTTCGATCAACGCATTGTCGCTGTTCGGGATGGTGCTCGCGATCGGTATCGTCGTCGACGATGCGATCGTCGTGGTGGAGAACGTCGAGCGCAACATCGAAAGCGGGCTCAGTGCGAGGGATGCGACCTATAAGGCGATGCGCGAAGTGAGCGGGCCGATCATCGCGATTGCGCTCACGCTCGTCGCCGTGTTCGTGCCGCTTGCGTTCATGACCGGTCTCACGGGTCAGTTCTACAAGCAGTTCGCGATGACCATCGCGATCTCGACGGTGATCTCCGCGTTCAACTCGCTGACCCTGTCGCCGGCGTTGTCCGCATTGCTGTTGCGCAGCCATGGCGAGAAGGAGGACTGGCTGACGCGCGTGATGAACCGTGTGCTCGGTGGCTTCTTCAAGCGTTTCAACAAGGTCTTTCATCGCGGTTCGGAAGCCTACGGTCGTGGCGTGACCGGCGTGCTGCGTCGCAAGGGCGCGATGCTCGCGGTGTACGCGATTCTCGTCGGCGCGACGGTGCTGGTTGCGCGGATCGTGCCGGGCGGCTTCGTGCCCGCGCAGGACAAGGAGTATCTGATCGCGTTCGCGCAGTTGCCGAACGGTGCGTCGCTCGATCGCACGGAGAAGGTGATCCGCGATATGAGCGCGATCGCGCTGAAGCAGCCGGGCGTCGAAAGCGCGGTGGCGTTCCCTGGTTTGTCGGTGAATGGCTTCACGAATAGTTCGAGCGCGGGCATCGTGTTCGTCACGCTGAAGCCGTTCAAGGAGCGCGGCGACAGAAAGCTCTCGGCGGGCGCGATCGCCGGTGCGTTGAATCAGCAGTACGGCGCGATCAAGGACTCGTTCGTCGCGGTGTTTCCGCCGCCGCCGGTGCTCGGCCTCGGCACGCTTGGCGGCTTCAAGATGCAGCTCGAAGATCACGGCGCGCTCGGTTACGCCGAACTCAATAAGGCTGCCGAAGCATTCGTGAAGCGCGCGGCGCAAACGACTGAACTAGGGCCGACCTTCTCCAGCTATCAGATCAACGTGCCGCAACTGAACGTCGATCTCGATCGCGTGAAGGCGAAGCAGCTCGGCGTGCCGGTTACCGACGTGTTCGACACGATGCAGATCTATCTGGGCTCGCTGTATGTGAACGACTTCAATCGCTTCGGCCGCGTGTATCAGGTGCGCGTGCAGGCGGATGCGCCGTTCCGCCAACGCGCCGACGACATCCTGCAACTAAAGACGCGCAATGCGGCAGGCGAGATGGTGCCGTTGTCGTCGCTCGTCACGGTAACTCCGACGTACGGACCGGAGATGGTGGTGCGCTACAACGGCTACACGGCGGCCGACATCAACGGCGGCCCGGCCCCCGGCTATTCCTCGGGACAGGCGCAGGCCGCGGCGGAGCGCGTGGCCGCCCAGGTGCTGCCGCGTGGCGTGAAGCTCGAATGGACGGACCTGACCTATCAGCAGATCCTCGCCGGCAACGCGGGCTTGTGGGTATTCCCGATCAGCGTGCTGCTCGTGTTCCTCGTGCTGGCCGCATTGTACGAAAGCCTGACGCTGCCGCTCGCGGTGATCCTGATCGTGCCGATGAGCGTGCTGTCCGCGCTGACTGGCGTGTGGCTCACTGGCGGCGACAACAACATCTTCACGCAGATCGGTTTGATGGTGCTGGTGGGGCTGTCGGCGAAGAACGCGATCCTGATCGTCGAATTCGCGCGTGAGCTCGAACACGACGGGCGCACGCCGCTGCAGGCCGCAATCGAGGCGAGCCGCATGCGTCTGCGGCCGATTCTGATGACGTCGATCGCATTCATCATGGGCGTGGTGCCGCTGGTGCTGTCGAGCGGCGCCGGCTCGGAGATGCGTCACGCGATGGGCGTCGCAGTGTTCTTCGGCATGCTCGGGGTGACGCTGTTCGGCCTGATGCTGACGCCGGTGTTCTACGTGGTGCTGCGTTCGCTCGCGGGCGGGACGGTTCACGTCGCGCAGAAGGATGCGCCGCGCTATGGCGCGCCCGTTACGGACGCCTGAGGAGAAAACAACAATGAAACGGTTTGAATCTCGCTTTGACTCTTTGCGCGGATGGGGCCGCGCGGCCGCAAGCGGTCTGCTGATCGCACTGCTGGCCGCATGTTCGGTGGAGCCGGCGTATAAGCGGCCCGACGTCGAGACGCCTGCGGCGTTCAAGGAAGCGCCTGCGGCGGCGACGGGTTCGGCTGCATCGGTAGAAAACACCGGCACGTGGAAACCGGCGCAGCCCGCCGACGATGCGCTGCGCGGCGAATGGTGGAAGGTGTTCGGCGACCCGCAGCTCGACGCGCTCGAAGAGCAGGCCGCCGCCGCGAACCAGGACCTGAAGGCAGCGGCCGCCCGTGTGCAGCAGGCACGCGCGGTCACGCAGGCGGCGAAGTCCGACTGGTTCCCGAAGTTCGACGCGGGCTTCGGCCCGACGCGCGAGCGCGCCTCGGCGGCGTCGCAATTCCTGCCGGATAGCGCGGGTGGCACGACGGGCACGATCTGGCGCGCGCAGGTCGGTGCGTCGTACGAAGCGGATCTGTTCGGGCGGGTCAGCTCGAACGTCAACGCGGCGCGCTCGGACGAGCAGCAGAGCGAAGCGCTGTTCCGTTCGGTTCAGTTGTCGTTGCAGGCGGATGTCGCGCAGAACTACTTCCAGTTGCGCGAGCTCGACACGGACCAGGACCTGTATCGCCGCACCGTCGCATTGCGCGAGGACTCGCTGAAGCTCGTCGAGCGGCGCTTCAGGGAAGGCGAAGTCAGCGAGCTGGATCTGTCGCGCTCGCGTAACGAGCTCGCGAGCGCGCGTGCCGATGCGGTAGGCGTCGCGCGGCAACGGGCGGCCTCGGAGCATGGTCTCGCGATTCTGCTCGGCAAGCCGCCCGCGGATTTCACGTTCGCGGAAGCGCCGCTTGCGCCCGTGACGGTGCGCGTGCCCCCGGGACTGCCGTCGGCACTGCTCGAACGCCGGCCGGACATCGCGGCGGCCGAACGCGCGATGCAGGCAGCGAATGCGCGCGTCGGGCTCGCCAAGTCGGCGTTCTTCCCGAAGCTCGACATCACCGGCACGTTCGGCTTTGAATCGGCGACGCTCGGCAATCTGTTCATGTGGTCGAGCCGGGCGTTCATCCTCGGTCCGTTTGCGGGCACTGCGCTGACGGTGCCGATTTTCCATGGCGGTCAACTCCAGGCCAATCTCGCGCAGGCGCGTTCGAAGTACGACGAGGACGTCGCGCAGTATCGTCAGCAGGTGCTCGTGGCGTTCCGTGAAGTCGAGGACAACCTTGCCGATCTGCGCTTGCTCGACGATCAGATTCGCGAGCAGAACGACGCAGTCGGCGCGTCGCAGCGCGCCGCGCATCTGTCGAGCACGCAGTACACGGAGGGCGCGGTCAGCTATCTCGACGTGATCGATGCCGAGCGGCAGGTGCTGCAGTCGCAATTGCAGGCGAGCCATCTGACGGGTACGCAGGCCGTCGCGACCGTGAATCTGATTCGTGCGCTCGGTGGCGGTTGGGGCGATGTGACGGCGGGACAGACGACGGTGGGGGCGGCGGCGGTGCCGGTTGATGCTCACGGCGCCACGGCTGCGGCCGTATCCGTTTCTACGCAACAGCAGGTGGCGAAGCGCTGAATGGCTGACCTTGCTGGCGAGCGTTTCACGAGCTTCATCCCCACGCCGGGCGACGCGCAAGCGCCGCCCGGCGTTTTTCCTGCAAATCTTTTTTCGCGCTTTCCTTGTGCAAATCGCTTGGTAGACCCTGTGCGCGCCGCTCTTTATCATCGTCGATCCGGCCAACGACGACCCAGGGGCAAGCAAGTGACTTTCGTGCATGACGGCATCGAGCACATTCGCGAGCAGCGGCACATGCATCCCGCCCGCGATCTCACCACACTGCTCGCCGCCCTGCGCGCGAGCGCGGCGCAACGCGATCGTGAAGGCGGTCACGCCGCGCAGGAGAAGCAGTGGATCGCCGACGCAGGACTGCTGGCGCTGGCAGTGCCGCGCGAATTCGGCGGCGCTGGCGAGCGCTGGTCCGCGATCTTCGACGTGGTGCGCGAACTCGCACGCGTCGACAGCGCGCTCGCGCATCTGTTCGGCTTCACCTGCCTGCAGGTGGTCAGCATCGACCTGTGGGGGAATCCGCGGCAACGCGAGCGTTATCTGCGCGGCACCGTCGAGCACCGTTGGTGGTGGGGCAATGCGGTGAATCCGCTGGACACGCGGCTCATTGCAACTGCGGCGAGCGACGGCGGCTATCTGCTCGACGGCCAGAAAGGCTTCTGTTCCGGCACGCGCGGCTCGCAGATGATGACCGTGTCCGCCCACGACCCATCGACCGGCAAACCCCTGTTCGCGGCCGTACCGACCACGCGCGAAGGCATCACCGTTCACGACGACTGGAACCCGATCGGCCAGCGGCAGACCGACAGCGGCAGCGTGTCGTTCGCGCGGGTCAGGGTGGAGCCGCATGAAGTGCTCGAGCGGCCCGACACGCCGCACGCGAGCCTGCGCACACTGGTCTCGCAACAGGTGCTGACCAATCTGTTCGTCGGCATTGCGCAGGGCGGCCTCGAAGAAGCGCGCGCATACGTCCACGAACATGGCCGGCCGTGGATTGCGTCCGGTGTCGCCAAAGCCACCGACGATCCCTACCTGATCCAGCGCTTCGGCGAAATGCATATTCAGACGGTCAGCGCCGCAGCGCTGGCCGCGCGCGCCGCCAACGCGCTCGACGACGCGTGGCAATTGCGCGCAACGCTCGATGCCGAGACCCGTGCCCGCGTCGCGCTGGCGACCTCGGAAGCGAAAATCGTCGCGCACCGGGCGGCGCTCGACATCGGCGAAAAACTCTTCGACGCGTGCGGCGCCCGCGCGACTCATGCACCGCTCGCGCTCGATCGTTTCTGGCGCAACGCACGCGTGCACACGCTGCACGATCCGCTCGATTACCGCGTGCGCGACGTCGGCCGCTACGCGCTCAGCGGGATTTTGCCGGAGGTTTCTCTCTACACTTGAGGCGGTTCGCGGCGCCCAGGCGCGGCGCCGCGCCGGTCCCGCTCCAGAGATTGCCGCGCGTCGGTTTGCTCGTTTGCCCGACGCCTGGGCGAATAGAATCCGCGCAGTTCGTTCGCTGCGCGGACACCCATGAGCTTCGGATTGAATCGGTTGGCCGCCGTGTCGCGGCGAGCGAATCGACCGGTCAGGCGGCCTGCGCGACCCGCGCCCCGCTGAGCGCTTCCTGACGGGCGGCAGCCGCCTTCTTCGTCTTGCCGGCACGCGACGGGGGCTGGCACGCGCCGCACACGACGTTGTGCTGCAGGTCGTGCTTGTGCGCGACGAACTTGCCGCTACAGCGGCAGCATTTGGTGAGCTGCAGGATGTCGGCGTCGAAGAAACGCACCAGCGTCCACGCGCGCGTCAGGTCGAGTACCGGTTCGGTTTCGCTGTGCTGACAATGTTCGAGGTAGAGCCGATATCCCTTGGTCAGCGCATCCAGATGCGAGCAGCGCGCCTCGTTCTTCAGGAACAGGTACGTGTTGTAGAACAGCGACGCGTGAATGTTCGCGAGCCACGTCATGTACCAGTCTGCCGAGAACGGCAGCATGCCCTTGGGCGGCGATACGCCTTTGACTTCGCGATACAAACGGATCATGCGGTCGCGCGACAGCGTCAGTTCGCTTTCGAGCACCTGCATGCGGGCGCCAAGCTCGATCAACGCGATTGCGCGGAATACTTCCTGTGCATCTTCGGTCAGGCTTCGCTTGAGCATTGCAGTCACCTCGATCAGGCAAATTGCTCGGCGGGCTGGCCTGCAAGCAGGATCGCCGTATGGGTCGGTGCAACTGCGGCGTGCTTCGTCGTTTGCGTCAACGCCGACAGCATCGAGTGGTCGGTGAAGCGGAAAAAGCACAAAAGCTGGTCGGACGCGGCAAGCTTGACGATCTGCGCGAGCGACAGCCCGGCAAGCAAGTCGGCCAGTTCCGACGACAGTCCCAGCCGAAACATCCCGACCGGTTTGTCCTCGCGCAACATGCGTTGCGCAAGCATGATGTAAGACAAGTTGATCTCGCGGATTGAATCCAGCGTCTCGCTGCTACGGTCCATTTTTTTCTGTTTCCGAAGCCCCGAATTACTATGTCGGCTTTGCGCCGTTATGTCTTTTCTGCCTCGCCGGAAACGCGGCCTCCGGCTACATGTTGCGACCTGATACAGACAGCCAATTTCTGATACAAGGCGTTACATTTCGTAACAGCTGCGACGAATTGTATGAAGGCCGAAACAAGAAAGCAATGCCCTGTTGGAAAAATATCTCAAAAAATGCGACATTTTCCGGTAACTTTTTCACGCCATTGTAATCAGTGATGCCAAGCGGATCTTAAGCGTTTAGAGAGTCGACTCTAATCGGTTGAAACCCTTGTCGCGCGGTCGTTTGGCTCAATTAAGCATGCACAGGACCGACACCGGTCAACGATTGTGGGATTCGCTGTGAATCGGAAAGGTAATAGAAAGGGCTGGATATGGGCAGTAATAAATACTCGCCCATGAAGGTGTGCAGGGTCCGATCGGGGATGTAACGGAGAGATGCCACCCCAGTTACAAACTATGCAAACTGGGGCTGGACTTGTAACCGCGAGGCAGAGATTAGCACCCCGTCGGGCGGATACGCTCGACTTCGAGGCCGAACAGCGGTCGCAGACGCGTGCCGATCACGTTGCCGGCGAAGGCTGCGATGAGCCAGAGCCAGCCGTGCAAGCTGCCTGACACGATGCCGCTGAAGTAGGCGCCGATGTTACAACCATAGGCGAGCCGCGCGCCATACCCGAGCATCAGACCGCCGACCACTGCCGCAATCAGCGAGCGCGCCGGCACCTTCCACACAGGCGCGTAACGGCCGGCGAGCCCTGCGGCTGCCATCGCGCCGAGCACGATTCCAAAGTCCATCACCGACGTGACGTCGTGGGTAACCGGTGCGGCGAGCGAGCCTGCGTTTGCTTGTGTGGCCCAATACGGCCAGCTGGCGACGTCGATGCCAAGCGCGGCGAAGATTTTCGCGCCCCACAGTGCGAACGCCGAGGTCACCCCCCAGGGGCGGCCCGACAGCGCGAGCGTCGCGAAATTGAGCACGACCAGCGCGATCGCGCCGACGAAGAGCGGCCACGGACCGTGCAGCCATGGAGACGCATGCGGCCGGCGCAGCGGCTCGTCGACGAGGCGTCCGTGGCGGCGCCGTTCGACCAGCACGGTCAGCGCGGCGATCGCGGCAAATATGACGAGATTCAACACGATCGCCCAGACCGCGCCGAGCGTCTTCACCATCGAAAGCGGCTTGAGCGACGGCAGCGCGCTCCAGAACGGCATATGCGCGGTAGCGACCACCGAACCGACGATGAACGCGGCGAGCGTGACCAGCATGCGGGTACTGCCGCCGCCCACCGTGTACAGCGTGCCCGACGCGCAGCCGCCGCCCAACTGCATCCCGATGCCAAACATGAACGCCCCGACGAGCACGGACGTGCCGGCCGGCGCGACGAGCCCGGTGACTGGATGGCCGAACAGCGTGCCCGCCGCGAGTGCCGGAAAGAACAGCAGCACGCCGAGCGCAAGCATCAGCATCTGTGCGCGCAGACCTGCGCCGCGGCCGTCGGCGATGAAAACTCGCCAGGCCGACGTGAATCCGAATGCCGCGTGATAAAGCGACATGCCGAGCAGCGCGCCGACGACATAGAGCGCTGCCTGACGGCCGCTGACGGCTTGCGCCAGATAAAGAGCGCCAAGCGCGATGAGGACGAGCGCAACGCCGAGCGGTTTCGCATTGATGTCGAAACGGCGCGGCACGCGCGGAAGCGAAGTGGAGAGATCGGACATGGACGAATTGACTGGCAGGCCGCCCAACACGAGCCGCGAATCAACGCCGCTCGGCGGCGGGAAACGCGGTTCCAGGTGAGTGCGGCGAGAACGGGGAAACGCGAAAACATATCATGGTTCGTGGTTTCGAGCAGGTGAAAGGCCGATCAACCGGGGATCCAGTAAGAATGGACCGGGTCGTTATGACAGGAATCGCGCCATCAGGTCCTCGTCGTGGAACACGCCATCGACGTTCAATGCGCCGGGCTCACACCCGTATTTGCGAAAGCCGAGCGATTCATACAGCTTGCGCGCCGCGTCGTTGCGGCTACCCACGGTCAACTGCAGCTGTCGCAAGCCGTCGACGCGCGCCGCACGCGTCAACAACTCGCTCAGTAGCGCACGCCCGATCCCACGGCCAGCCGCTTCGTGCGCGACATACATGCCGACCACGTTCGCCTTGTGACGCTCCTTGTCGGCTTTGTTGCGCAGCAGACCGACCACGCCGATCAGCGGAGCATCCGCCGACGCGAAGGCGCCAAGCAGGAACGTGCCTTCCGCCGCTGAACCCTGCAAGGTTGCGTCATACTGCGCGGCGCCTTTGGCCACCGCTTCGTCGTAGCTTTGTCCGAATGAAGCGGGATGCGCCTTCAGCCCGCGCAGGCGGAGCTGGAAATAGGCATCCCGGTCAGCGAGACCGAGTTGGCGAATGAGTAGAGTGTCGGCGTTGACGGACATAGCGCTTGTTCGTGTTGAGTCGAGCGGACGAAGAACGCGAGCGGCTAGCCGCCTTGGTGTTCGGCAAACTCGCGCAGCGCCGCCGCGGTTTGCGGATCGGCCGGAAAGAATGCCTCGATTGCGAGTTCCGACAGCGTAACGTCCACTGGCGTGCCGAACACCGTCGTGGTGCTGAAGAACGACAACACCCCAAGCGGCGTGCGCAGTCTCAACGGCACGGCGATCTGGCTGAGGCTTGCATCGTCCGGCGCTGTAGTGTCCGCATCGGGCGGTGCGGGATAGGCGGCCAGTTCGTCGCGCAGTGCGCTCAGCGTGTCGTCGCCGCTGACGTCGATCTGCCTTTGCAGCCGGGCCAGCGCATGCTCGCGCCACGCATGCCAGTTGATGATCGACGCCGCAATGCCCTGCGGATGCAAACTCAGGCGCAGCGCATTGACCGGCGGCTGCAGCAGTTCGGGACTCGCGCCGCTCAATAGAGGCGTGAGGGCATTGTTGGTCGCGACGATGGTCCAGTGCCTGTCGATCGCCAGGGCGGGGTAGGGCTCGTGTCCTTTGAGCACCAGTTCGACGGCTTCGCGCGCGGCGGCGAGCTGCGGGTCGGAGAGCGGACGTTCGCGAAACAGCGGCGCATAACCGGCCGCGACGAGCAGGGCATTGCGCGCGCGCAGCGGCACGTCGAGTCGCTCGGCGAGATGCATGACCATTTCGCGACTCGGCAGCGCGCGGCCCGATTCGACGAAGCTCAGATGGCGCGTCGAAATGTCGGCCTCGGTGGCGAGCAGCAACTGACTCATGCGCCGCCGCTGCCGCCATTCGCGGAGAAGCTCGCCGACCGTGCGAGTGGCCATCCGCCCGGGTGACGGAGCGGTTTGTGCAATAGAGAGTGTGTTCATGCCACCGATCATAGTCGAAGCGCGCGAGCAATCGATTACTTGAGAGGTAATGCTCCGCCCATCTCAATCGACGAGACCCACGTCATCAGCGGCCATCGAGCGAGCCTCGTCGAGGGTATTTCGGGTCATTCGCTGTAACCGGCCGAGTCAATTGAAGGTTCCTGTGTTCGGTGGACATTACCTCACGCGTAATCGACGCACCGCACGCGAACGGTCAATCTTCATTCCGAGCCCGCCGCATGCGATGCGTATGCCGAGCGAAGTGCTCAGTCCAGCCAATCAAGGAGCTAGAGATGAATGCGCATACCGATCTGATCGACCGTTATTTCGATGCCTGGAACGAAACCGATGCCGCGCGGCGTCGCGAGCTGATCGCAGCAACGTGGAGCGCCGATGCCGAGTATCGCGACCCGCTGCTGGCAGGTGCCGGCCACGATGGCATCGACGCGATGATCCGGGCGGTGCATGAGCGTTTTCCGCATCACACGTTTCGCCGCACGACCGACGTCGACGGCTTCGCGAATCGCCTGCGGTTCTCGTGGGCACTGACGACGCCCGCTGGCGAGGCGATCGTCAAGGGCTCCGACTTCGGCGTGGTGGACGCCCATGGGCGCCTGCAAGCGGTCACCGGTTTCCTCGACGAAGCTCCCGGCGCCGCCTGACGCGTTTTTTCAAGGAGACGATCATGCACGAGCCCGCCGCTGCCTCGCCTGCACAAATCCATCTCGCGTTGATGCGCGGTGCGGCCGCCATCGACGCGTTATCGAGCGCGATCGTGGGTTTTGCGCTGCTCGCCGGCGCGCGGGCGTTCATGTTCATCGCGCTGCTCGGCTGGCGCGAACCGGTGCTCGGCGGCGCGGGCCTCGTGCTGCTGGCAGTGATCGGATGGCTGCGCTGGCAATGCGGTGCGAACGCTACGGCTTGCTACAATCGATCGTCGTGCGGAGGACGCGCGGCCGACGCGTGACGCGATCGTCTGGCGGAACACGCGCGCGCCTACCCATGCGGCAAATTCCCAATCCAACGATCAGGAGACTCCGTGCTGAAAAATCTGGACCCGCTACTGAACGCCGATATCCTGCACGCGCTGCGCTCGATGGGCCACGGCGACGAACTGGTGATCTGCGACGCTAATTTTCCGGCCGACGCGGTGGCACGCGATACCGTGCTCGGCAAGCCGCTGCGTCTCGACGGCGTCAGTTCGCCGCGCGCGGTCCGCGCGGTGCTGTCGGTGCTGCCGCTCGACACTTTCGTCGAGCATCCCGCGTCGCGCATGGAAGTGGTCGGGGAGCCGCACACGATTCCCGCGGTGCAACGCGAGGCGCAAGCCGAGGTGAATGCGGCGGAGCGCCGCGACGTGCCATTCGTGTCGATCGAGCGATTCGCGTTTTACGAGCGTGCGCGCCGCGCGTATTGCGTGATCGCGACCGGCGAGGACCGCGGCTACGGTTGCTTCGTGTTCACCAAGGGCGTGCTGCTTGCACCGGACGCGCCGCGCGCATAGTCGCCATCGCCGTCGCCTGCTCGAATTCATCGCGACAAACCCATGAGCTTCCAACTGGACGGTCTCGATCACCTCGTTCTGAACGTTGCCGACGTCGAAGTCAGCGCGGCGTGGTACGCACGCATGCTCGGTATGCGACGCACCGAGTTCGCGTCGCGCACCGGCACGCGGGTGGCGATGACCTACGGCAATCAGAAGATCAACCTGCGTCCCGCATCGGCCGATACGGTCGCGTGGTTCACGTCGCGCGAAGCGGTGCCGGGTACGGCGGACCTTTGCTTCGTGACCACCGCGAGTCCGGACGACGTCAAGGCGCACTGGGTCGCGCAAGGCGTCGCGATCGAGGCGGGTCCGGTGGAGCGCGACGGCGCGCGCGGCAAGATGACATCGGTGTATTGCCGTGATCCGGACGGCAACCTGATCGAGGTCGCCACGTATCCGCCTGCGTGAGCGGGCTTGGAAATCGCCGCGGTTGCACATATGCTCAGGGGCGAGGCGGGGAACTGCGGCCGCCTGTTCGGGTCTGCTGCTTAATTAATTACAGGAGCCCGCCATGTCGCGTCCCGTCGATTACGGCATTATTTTCATTGCCCGTCTTGCGCTTTCCGTGTTGTTCCTGTGGAGCGGGGTGATGAAACTGGTGGGCTATGCGGGCTTCGTCGGCTACCTGCATTCGAAGGGCGTACCGTTCGTGCAGATCGCCGCGCCGATCGCGACCGCGGTCGAGGTGCTCGGCGGCCTGCTGCTCGTAGTCGGCTTCAAGGTGCGGCCGCTTGCGCTGGTCATGGCCGTGTATACGGTCGCGACGGCGGTGCTCGGCCACGACTTCTGGAATGTCACCGACCCGGCCGTGCAGCACGACATGGTGATCCACTTCTGGAAGAACATCGGTATCGCAGGTGGCTTCCTGCTGCTGTTCGTGACCGGCGCGGGGCGTCTGAGCATCGACAACGCGCGCGCGCCACGCGGCGGTCTCGGCGGCCTGTGAGGCGCGAGCAGTCCACGCGGCCCGCTTCCTGCTGCGCAGCCTGCTATCCGATACGCGGCAATCACGGGAGCAGATGATGATTCAGAACTTCGAGCAAATGATCGGCGGCAAGGTTACGCAATTGTGCGCGAGTCTCGGCGAAGGGCCGACGCCGCATCGCGTCATCATCAGCCTCGCCGATTCGGCGAAGACGCTGGTGGTTCTGGATGCGTCCGGATTCCTCGGCACGCTGAAGGCCGAGATCGAGGATCCGGAGAAACTTATCGCCGATGCGATCGCCAAGGCGTGTAACGAGGGCCTGATCGAACGCGCGGTCGACACTGGCGCGATTCAGGAGGCGTCGCTGTAAGCGAATCCTGCACTCCTGCAGCCTTCGCTCACTTGCTTGCGGCGCTTGCCCGGCGCGCGGCCGATGCCGCCGCGTGCGGCTCCGGATGCACGAAGCACGCGAACACCAGTCCCAGCGCCAGCATTCCCACCGAAATAGCCGTCGCGGCTTGCATCCCCGGCACGATCTGCGTTGCGGCCGCGCCGCCCGCGAGCGCGCCGAAGGCCGCCACGCCCACCGCGCCGCCCGCCTGGCGCGCCGTGTTCAGTATCGCCGACGCCGTGCCCGCACGCCGTGCTTCGGTCGATGCAAGCACCGCCGTGGTCATCGCCGGCACGGCGAGTCCCATGCCCGACGGAATCAGCAGGAACGGCAGCAGCAGGCCGACGAGCGGCGTGCCGGCGTCGACGAGATGCAGCAGGCCGTAGCCGAGGCCCGCGGTGATCGCGCCAACGATCATCGGCACGCGCACCCCGAAGCGGCCGACCACCCAGCCGCTCGCGACGTTCGAGATCAGGAAGCCGCCCGTCAGCGGCAGGAACGCGAGACCCGCCTGCAACGGCGTGTAGCCGCGCACGCGCTGCAGGTAGAGGCTCAGCACGAACACCATGCCGTAGTACGTCAGGTTTACGCAGATGCCGAACAGCACTGCCGCGCTGAACGTGCGCGCGCCGAACAGCGAGAGCGGCAGCATCGGCCGCGCAACCCGCGCTTCGACGAACACGAAACCGACCGCCGCCAGCAACGCGAGCACCAGGCCGCCGGCGACCACCGGATGCGCGAGCCCAAGCGGCCGCCATTCGATCACCGCGGCGACGAACGCGGTCAGCGCGACGATCGCGAGGCATTGACCGACGGGATCGAGGCCGCCCGGCCGCGCCGCAGTGTGGCCGCGCCCGGTGGCCGGGGCGCCGCGCTGCGCGGGGCGCGGACGCGGTATCCACAGCAGCGTCGCGAGCAGGCCGGCGGCGCAGATCGGCAGATTGACGAGGAAAATGCTGCGCCAGCCGAACGCGGCGATCAGCAAACCGCCGGCCACCGGGCCGGCCGCGATCGAAATGGCGCCGGACGCGGTCCACAGGCCGACCGCGCGTGCCCGCAGCTTCGGCTCGTGGCCGAACGACTGATTGAGCAGTGCAAGGGAGTTGGGCAGCATCGCGGCCGCGCCGGTGCCTTGCAGCGCGCGCGCGGCGATCAGCATCGGGGTGTCGAGCGCGAGTCCGCAAGCCAGCGAAGCGAGCGCGAACAGCACGATCCCGCACGCGTACAGGCGCCGCGCGCCGAAGCGATCGCCGAGCGCGCCGGCCGACAGCATCAGTACCGCGAAGGCGAGCGTGTATGCATCGACGACCCATTGCAGGCCCGCGACGTTCGCGTGCAGGTCGGCGCCGATTCGTGGCAGTGCAATGTTGACGATGGTCACGTCGAGTTGCGTGACCACGAAGCCGACGCTGACGGTCGCAAGGATGCGGCCGAGAGCGGGCGAAAAGGAGGGTGTTGATGAGTTCATGACTACATCGTAGACACGATGCAGCGCGCCACGTTTCGCTGTGGTGTGAAGTGTGGATGTCGCTGTGCGAGCGATGGCGCGTCGCCTCGCTACACGCGAGCCGACGCGAATGCCATCGAATCAACGCGCTCGCGGCGCATCCTTGATGAACAGCGTGGTCAGCGCGCCCAGCACGCAGATTGCGGCGACATACAGCGGCGCGGCGAGCGGGTTCGACTTCATCATCAGCGAGACGACGATCGGCGTCAGACCGCCGAACACGGCATACGCGACGTTGTACGAGAACGAGATGCCGGAGAAGCGCACCACCGGCGGGAACCCTCGGACCATCACGAGCGGAATCGCGCCGATCACGCCGACGAAAAGCCCGGCCAGTGCATACAGCGGCACGAGCATGGACGTATCGACGGCCAGCTGGCGGAACATCGCGTAGTAGGTGAGCGCGAGCGCGAGACCGCCCACGAAAATCGTGCGGCCCGCACCGATGCGTCCGGCGAGCGAACCCGCCATCACGCAGCCGATCGTCAGGCACAGCGTCGCCACGCAGTTCGCCAGCAGCGCGGTGGCCGGCTCGATGTGGAATTGCTTTTGCAGCAGCGTGGGCGTCATCAGGATCACGACGACGATGGCCGCCGACAACATCCACGTGAGCAGCATCGACACGATCACTGCGCGGCCGTGATCGCGCAGCACGGCCTTGAGCGGCACCTCGGCGGCGATCGCCTTGCGCTGCTTCAGCTCGGCGAACACCGGCGTCTCGTGCAGCCAGCGGCGCAGATACACCGAGAACATGCCGAACACGCCGCCGACGAGGAACGGGATACGCCACGCATAGGCGGAAATATCGGCCGGCGTGAAATGGCGATTGACCGCCGATGCGATCAGCGAGCCGAGCAGAATGCCCGCGGTGAGACCGGCCGTCAGCGTGCCGCACGCATAGCCGACGTGCCGTGAGGGCACATGCTCGGACACGAACACCCACGCGCCCGGCACCTCGCCGCCGACCGCCGCGCCCTGCATCACGCGGAACACGAGCAGCAGCACCGGCGCGAGCACGCCGATGCTCGCGTAGGTGGGCATCAGACCCATCAGCAGCGTCGGCACCGACATCAGCAGCACGCTCAGCGTGAACATGCGCTTGCGGCCGAACAGGTCGCCGAAGTGCGCCATGATGATGCCGCCGAGCGGTCGCGCCAGATAGCCGGCTGCGAAGATGCCGAAGGTTTGCACCTGACGCAGCCAGTCCGGCATCGCCGCCGGGAAGAACAGCTGGCCGATCGCCGGGGCGAAGAAAACAAAGATGATGAAATCGTAGAACTCGAGCGCTCCGCCGAGCGCGGCGAGACCGAGCGTCTTGTAATCGCTGTGCCCAAGCGGGCGGGGGGTGACAGCCTGCGCTCCACCCAGATTTGTCGCTTGCATTGCCATGTCGTTTGGAAGAATGGGGAGCCACGCGGGTGACGCGTGGACTTGCGGCGGTCGTCGGGCGGGAAGTGTGGCAGGCGCTGGGTAGAGCACGGGACACCGGCGCGCCGTCCGGATAGGGCGGCGCGCTGACGACAGAGGCCGGCGCGGATTTTACAGGATGAAAGACGGAGCCCCGCCGTAGCGTCGGGCGGCATCGAGGAAAGCCGCGGAAATTAGGAGTGCTCCGATGGGAGAGACCGGGGTGCGCCTCGGAGAATGATCTGCATGTCTTCCTCGAGAGTCCATCCCATGCGCGTTGCTGTTCTTCAGCGTGACCCGGTCATGCGTCAGTCGATTGAACAAGTTCTGGTGAGAGCCGGCCATTTCTGCTCGTCCTATGAGGACGGCCTCGCGATGTCGAGGTCGCTCGGGCGCTCCACCGTGGATCTGCTGGTGCTCGACTGGCAGGATGCGCGGCCCGCCGGCGTCGAACTGTTGCGCTCGGTGCGCCGGGCAGCGGGCGAGCGCTTGCCGATCATGTTCGTGTCGAACGACGGGTCGGAGCAAAGCATGGTGCGCGCGCTCGCCTGCGGCGCCGACGATTATCTGGCTTTGCCGCTGCGCGACGCCGAGTTTGGTGCACGCGTCGCCGCGCTGTTGCGGCGCGCATATCCCGAGCGGTTTAGCGCCGCGAGCTGTTTCGAGACCGGTCCCTATCGTTTCGACACGGTCAGCCAGGCGGTCACGCTGCGCGGTAAGCGGATGCCGCTGTCGCCCACGCAGTACCGGATCGCAGCGCTGTTCTTTTCCAACATCGATCGCGTCCTGTCGCGCGACCATATCTTCGCGACGGTGTGGGGCCGCGAACTGCGCGAGTTCACGCGGACGATCGACAGTCACGTGTCGCGGCTGCGTGTGCTGCTCGAAATCGAGCCGCACAATGGTTTCCGGCTGCAGCCGGTGTACAGGAGTGGCTACCGGTTGCTGCGGCTCGACATGTGCTGAAATCCGCGTCTCCGCATGTCTCGATTGCCGGCGGTGGGCATTGTCCGCGCGAGTCTGGACCGGTCAGTTCAGCTTTCCGTGTGGGTAGGGGTGCCTGCTGGCGCAGGTACCGAATATCGGAACGTCTTGCGTGAATCGTCCGCGACGGACGAAGCACTTCATGGCTATGCCGAAATCGTCCCAATCCGCGCGCACGCGCACCAAGACCCGCCCGCCTGCGGTTTCTACCATGGGCGACATGAAAACCCTCAACATCATCGACTCGCACACCGGCGGTGAGCCCACCCGCCTCGTGGTGTCGGGTGGCCCGGACCTTGGCGGTGGCACGCTCGCGCAACGGCTCGATGTTTTCCGCACGCGCTTCGACGACTGGCGCGCAGGCATCGTCACCGAACCGCGCGGCTCGGACGTTGTGGTCGGCGCGCTGCTCTGCGAGCCCGACGATCCGGCCTGCGCGGCCGGCGTGATCTTCTTCAACAACGTCGGCTATCTCGGCATGTGCGGGCACGGCACGATCGGGCTCATCGTGTCGCTTGCATACATGGGGCGGATCGCGGCAGGGCGTCATCGCATCGAGACGCCGGTCGGCGTGGTCGAGGCGACGTTGAACGAAGACGGCAGTGTCGCGGTGCGCAACGTGCCCGCGTATCGCTACCGCAAGGCGGTGCATGTCGACGTGCCGGGCTATGGCGGGCTGACCGGCGACATCGGCTGGGGCGGCAACTGGTTTTTCCTCGTCGCCGAGCATGGGCAGGGGCTCGAAGCCGCGAACATTGCGAGCCTGACCGAATTCAGCTCGGCGATTCGCGACGCGCTCATCGCACAAGACATCACCGGCGCGAATGGCGCGCTGATCGACCATATCGAGCTGTTCGGCCCGGGCTCGCGTGCCGGCCTCGACAGCCGCAGCTTCGTGCTGTGCCCCGGCAATGCATACGACCGCTCGCCGTGTGGCACCGGCACGAGCGCGAAAGTCGCGTGTCTCGCGGCCGACGGCAAGCTTGCCGAAGGCGTGGTGTGGCGTCAGGAGAGCATCATCGGCAGTGTGTTCGAGGCGAGCTATCGCGCCGCGGGCGACGGCGTTCACGTGATTCCGACCATCACCGGTCAGGCGCACATCATGGCCGAAGGGCGTCTGTGTTTCGACGAGCGCGACCCGTTCGCCTGGGGTATTCGGACCGTATGAGCCCGGACGCGCTGATCGTCGGAGCGGGCATCGTCGGTGCCGCGTGCGCGGCGGAATTGGCCACACTCGGCATGCGAGTCGACGTGCTCGACGCGGAGCGCATCGGTGGCGGCGCGACGGCTGCTGGCATGGGTCATATCGTCGTGATGAACGACTCGCCCGCCGAATTCGCGCTGAGCCGTTATTCGCGCGGCCTATGGCTGGAACTCGCGCCGCAGCTGCGCACGCGCGACGCGTTCGCGCGCTGCGGCACGCTGTGGGTCGCGTCCGACGACGAAGAATGGCAAGCCGCGCGCGCGATGCATGTGGCGTTTGGCGCGCAAGGCGTCGCCGCGCAACTGCTCGATGTGGCCGAACTGCGCGACTGCGAGCCGGCGCTTGCGGAATCAATGACGGGCGGCTTGCGCGTCGAGCACGACAGCATCGTCTATGCGCCGACCGCCGCCGAATGGCTGCTCACGCAGTCGCCGCATGCGGCGCGTATCCGCGTGCGGCTCGGTGCGCCGGTCGCGTCGATCGGTGCGGGTGGCGTCACGCTGGCAAGTGGCGAGCGCATCGGCGCGGCGCACGTGATCGTCGCGAACGGCCTCGGTGCGGCGCAATTGCTGCCGTCGCTGCCGTTGCGGCCGAAGAAAGGCCACTTGCTGATCACCGACCGCTACCCGGGACTGATCCGTCATCAGCTGCTCGAACTGGGCTATATCAAGAGCGCGCATCACGCGAGCGGCACGTCGGTTGCGTTCAATGCGCAGCCGCGTCCGACCGGGCAACTGCTGATCGGCTCGTCGCGCCAGTTCGAAACGACCGATCCCGCCGTCGAGATGCCGGTGCTCGCGCGCATGTTGCAACGCGCCGCGCATTATTTGCCCGCGTTGCCGGCGCTCAGCGGCATCCGCGCATGGACGGGGTTTCGCGCGGCGTCGCCGGACGGCCTGCCGCTGATCGGACCGGCCGGCGAATTTGCCGCTGACGCTGCGTCAGGTTCCGCGTCCCGCGTGTGGCTCGCGGTCGGTCATGAAGGCTTGGGCGTGACGACCTCGCTCGCGACCGCGAAGCTGCTCGCAGCGCAGATCGCAGGCCAAGCCGCGCCGATTCCGCTCGAACCTTATCTGCCGGTCCGTTTTGTCCAACAGGAACAGGTGGCCCATGACTGACGCTGACACGACGCGCATCCGTATGACGGTCGATGGCCGCGCCGTCGAAGTCGAACCCGGCACGACCGTGGCCGCGGCGCTCGCGATCGCGCGCGTGAGCGGCTCACGGCTGTCGGTCAAAGGCGAGCCGCGCGAAGCATTGTGCGGCATGGGCGTGTGCCAGGAGTGCCGCGTCACGATCGACGACCGCACACACGCGCTCGCATGCCAGACGCTGTGCCGCGACGGCCAGCGCGTGAAGACGCGAAACGGGGCAGTGCGCGCATGACGCAGCACTTCGACATCGTGGTGGTCGGCGGTGGTCCGGCTGGGCTCAATGCCGCGCGCGCGGCGGTGCAGGCGGGGGCGACGGTCGCGCAGATCGACGACAATCCGCGCGCGGGCGGCCAGATCTGGCGTCAGGGGCCCGCCCATGCGCCGCAAGCGCCGCTGCATGCGTTGCTCCTGGCGCTGCGATCGCGGCAAAACTTCACCTACGAGCCATCGACCCGCGTGATCGCGCCGCTCGGCGCGCAGGGCTTGCTGCTCGAATCCGCCGAACGCGGCGGCATGTCGATCACCTACGACCGGCTGATTCTCGCCACCGGCGCGCGCGAGCGTCTTCTGCCGTTCCCCGGCTGGACCTTGCCCGGCGTCAGCGGCGCGGGCGCGCTGCAGGCGCTGATAAAAGGCGGCCTGCCGGTGCGCGACGAACGGATCGTGATCGCCGGCAGCGGGCCGCTGTTGATGGCCGCGCTCGGCACCGCGAGGCAGGCTGGCGCGCGCGTGATCGCCGTGGTCGAGCAGGCGTCGGCGGCCGACGTTGCGCGGTTCGGTGTGTCGCTTCTGCGCGAGCCCGCGAAGCTGCATCAGGCGTTCATGCTCACGCGCGGGTTCGTGGGACTGCGCTACTGGACCGGCAGCGTCGTGCGCGAGGCGCGCGGTGCGGGGCGCGTGCGGCAGGTGACGATCCGGCGCGGCGGGCGAGATGTGACGCTCGATTGCGACCGTGTCGCGTGCGGCTACGGATTGCTGCCGAACGTCACGCTCGCACAGGCGCTCGGCTGCGCTGTCAACGAGGCGGGCGAGATTGTCGTCGACGCTGAGCAGCGCACCTCGCTCGAGCGCATTTATGCGGCGGGCGAGTGCACGGGAGTCGGTGGCGCGGAGCTGGCTTGCGCGGAAGGCGAGATCGCCGGTCTCGTGGCGAGCGGCGCGGGCGCCACGCAACGCGCCGCGCTGCAGGCACTCGTCGCGCACCGCGCGCGCTGGCGCAGCTTCGGCGCGCGCGTCGCGACTTCGTTCGCATTGGGCGAGGCCGCGCGCACGCCGCCCCCCGACTCGACGCTGCTGTGCCGGTGCGAGGATGTGAGCGTCGGCGAGGTGCGCCGCTGCGCCGACTGGCGCGATGCCAAGCTGCAGACGCGCTGCGGCATGGGCCCTTGTCAGGGGCGCATCTGCGGCGCGGCCGCGAACCTGTACTTCGGCTGGCCGGCCGCCACGGCGCGTCCGCCGTTCAGCCCGGCGCAAATCGGCACGCTGATCGGCGCGGCCGAACCGCCGACGGCGGCGAGATGACCGCTCCGCGCTTACCCCTGGTGGATATTGTCGGGCGCCGCGCGGTTCTATAATCGACCGCAATCGACCGCCTCATGCAGGCTGCCCAGCCGCACCGGAGCAGCGATCCGCGAACGCAACCCGACGCATTCAACCTGGCACGCTCCAACGGAACACGCACGATGAATACGCTGGCCCAACCGCTCGAAACGGACGATATGACCTTGTCCGGCATGCTGTCACATTTCAGGCTGCTCGAGCCGGTGTTCGACGCGATGCCGGACGTCGTGTTCTTCGTGAAGGACGCCGACGCGCGTTATGTGCTCGTCAACCGCACGCTCGCTTCGCGCTGCGGTTTCAAGGAAAAGGCGGCGTTGCTCGGGAAAACTGCCGAAGATGTGTTTCCGCGCCGCTTCGGGCGCATCTATACGGCACAGGACAAGGCGATCATCGGCGTCGGCAATCAGATGCTCGATCAGCTCGAACTGCATTTGTATCCGGGCCGTCAGCCGGGCTGGTGCCTGACATGCAAACAGCCGTTACGCGATGCGGCCGGCAAGGTGGTCGGTCTCGCCGGCATCTCCCGTGATCTGAAGGCCGATGAAAGCAGCCATCCGGCCTACAGCCGGCTCGCCGCCGTCGTGCAGTCGATCCAGGAAAACTATGTGCAGCCACTGAACCTGAAGCAGCTTGCGGCGATGGCGGACATGTCCGTCGCGCAACTGGAGCGCTATTTCCACAAGGTGTTTCATTTGACGCCGCGCCAGGTGTTGCTGAAGACGCGACTCGATGCGGCGACCGCTCTGCTGGTATCGCACGACAAGGTCACCGACGTCGCCGCGCGTTGCGGCTACACCGATCACAGCGCGTTCACGCGGCAATTCAAGGCAACCGTCGGCATCACGCCTACCGAGTACCGGATGCTGCTGCACGGGACGCTGCGCAACTGAGCGGCATTGCACATTTCATGGCGGGTCGAGCGCATCACTACTACGTGTACGTCGTCGCACTCGACGACAAAGTATGGAACGAGGCGCGCTTTCGTCGCGCGAATCCCGCTTATGGAAGTGGAACTGGCGATCGGGTTGCGTGAAGCGGGGTATGGGGTGTGGCAGGCTTGAGCGGGTTGAAGCCGCCGGATTTCATCGGGTTGAGGGTGCTCACCGTGCTCGCCGCGACGCGATGACGCTTACCGGCGCGATGATCGAGGCAGCGACGATATACGCCGAAACGATCAACGCAAAGTTGCTCCACGCTTCCACATCGTAGGCGTCGGGCATCCAATCGGGATATAGACAACGTAGTAGCCATCGAATGAAATCGGCAAACCATAACGGTATCTCGAACAATAGTCGTTGCGAACCCCATGCGAGAGCGGTTCCCAGCGCGAGCCAGATAACAGGCGCATTGACGCACCGCCAAAAAAAACGGTCGTGCGTCATAGAACCTGTACTCGCCCATAAGCTCGCATATCACTTCCTGGAATTGGCAGCGTTGGCGGGAACTGACGGATCGCCGCCGTGCGGGTTCCACGGCGTCAACCACTTGTGCCGATCACTACTTCCAAAGTATTTCCGATTGAGCGCGAAAGTGCAGCTTACAGTCATCGTCTTTTGCTCCAAAATTCCCTGAGGTGGCGGAGCAATGACTATTGCCTGTCCAGTCTGAGCCCCACAATCGGAGCGCTCTTAAATCTGCCTCGGATATCGACGAAACTGTTAGCGAAAGCGCGGCGGTCTGAAACATCGCCAAATAAATAGGCCGCGCGAAATTGACTGTGTCCCAACTGAAAAAAAAGCCGCGTCAACGCTTTGCGTTGACGCGGCCTCAGATAACCGATTCGTGGGGTGAAGGCGTTACTTGACCCCAAGCCCCCGCAACACCGCATCGCCCTTGGACGTCAGACGGATATGCGGCGTGCCCGCATCGTTCGAAACGGTCTCGACGAGACCCGCTTCGTAAAGCTGCGGAATTTCAGGTTTCGCGGACGCATCGATCGGTGCGTGCAGCAACAGCAGCAGGGTCGCGAGTTCGTGATGGCTCAGCAGACGGCGCAGGATAGTAGGCCGCTTGGCCGGTGTTTCGTTGGTGTTCGGTTCGAGCTGGTTCATGAAGCACACCTCGTGCAGGGACTTGTCCGAGGGATCATGCGGACGAAGTCTTAAACGATTCTTAAGACTCTATTGTCCTGTAACACTGTGACATGAACATTGCAATGGATCAAATTCCGGCGCGCGGAACTTCGCCTTTATGTGGCACAACGCCTTACGGCGCGCAGGTTTTGCCTGCCGATTCGATCCACAGATTGCTTACATGACGCTTGCCCGCATAGAAACGGTAAGTTGTCGCGCCGTTGTCGCTGCGTACCTTGACGATGTTCGAGTCGCCGAAGTCGAGCATCTGACCTTGCGGGATCGCGGTCGACTTGAATGCGGCGTTGTGATGATTGGCCATCTGCGTCAGACAGGCGACCACGTCGTCGACGGAGCGCTGCGTTGTCGTATCCGTGACGGGCTCGCCGGAATCCGGGTCTTTCTGGAAATAGGCGCAAGCGCTGAGCATGAGCGATAGGGACAGGACTGCTGCGAACTTCTTCATATGTCTCCTGGCGTTGATTCGGCGATTCGGCAAACACAGACGCCATTATATCGAGAGGGCGAACCTGCCTATCGGGGACGCAGGGTGCGGGCTATTTGCGCCGTTGTGCCTGCGCCGCGAGCCGCACCGCCGCATTGGCTGCGCCATAGCCGTCATAACCGCCGCGCCGCTCGACGATCTCGAGGAAGAAGCGTTGGTCGAGTTGCTCCGTATAAGCATGGAAAAACTCGCCGCCGCGTTCATCGCGGTCGTACAGGATATTGTTCGCGCGCAGCGCTTCGAGCAGCGTGTCGGACAGCGCGTAGCGGGCTGCGAGGTCGTCGTAGTAATTGCGCGGAATGCGCAGGATCGGTACGCCGTCGGCGACGAATTCGGGGATCGCGCTGAAGATGTCGCCGGTGCTGAACGCGACATGGTTCAGGCCGGAGCCGTGATACGTGTGCAGCGCCTCGGCGACCGCCGTATGACGATCCACGGATGCGTTCAGCGCGATCCGCACCGAGCCGTCGGCGCTGCGCAGCGCGCGGCTGCGCACGAGGCCGTACGGATCGGGCACGAGCACGCCGGGCTCGGCCAGGAAACCCAGCGCGGTACGCAGAAACAGCACCCACGTATCGAGCGCGTTTGCCGGCACCGACAGGCACACGTGATCGATGCGCTCGAGCGGTCCCACCTCGGTCGGCCCGTTGACGTCGGTGAGCACGAAATCGGCTTCGAATAGCGTGGGCTGCTCGGGCCTTTCGTCGACGAAATAGTTGAGGCTGCCGTCCGGCGCCTGCACGGCGGGCAGCACGCGCTCGTTCGGCCCGATCTGGCCGGAGAACGGCGCGTAGCCGAAGCCGGCGGCGCGCTCGAAAGCCTGGCTCGCGTCGTCGACACGAAATGCCGATGCGCACAGCGACAAACCATGCTGCTGGAAAAACGCGTTCGCGAACGAATCGGGCTCGGCGTTCAGCACGATCGATGCCGCGCCGTGCTGGTACAGCGTCACGTCCTTCGAGCGATGCTGGCCGGCCTGGCGAAAACGCAGCTTGCCGAGCCAGTCGGCGAGCTGCGCGCGGGTTGTGTGATCGACCGCGAACTCGAGGAACTGATAGCCAACGTGCGCGGGCACTGCGGGCGAGCGGTACAGGTTGCTCGTGGTCTTCTGCGGCTGCTGTTGCGTTTCGAGCAGCGCACGGGTTTGCTCTTCGAGGAACAGCAGCGAGCGATGGCCGTCGGCGGCCGTGATCGTGGTAGGGGCGGCGCGAAAGCCGTCATTGAAGATTTCCAGCGAAAGCGGGCCCTTGTAGCCGGCTTTGACGACCTGCGCGGTGAAGTTCGCGAGATCGAAGTCGCCCTGACCGGGGAAGCAGCGGTAGTGGCGGCTCCATTCGAGCACGTCCATCGCGAGCTTCGGCGCGTCCGCGATCTGCACGAACGCGATGCGCTCGCCTGGAATATCGGCGATTGCGTCGGGCGTGTCGTTCAGCGACAGCGTGTGGAAGCTGTCGAGCACGAGCCCGAGGCTCGGATGGTTCACTGCGTCGACGAGCTTCCACGCATGACGGTAGGTCTTCACGTGCTTGCCCCACGCGAGCGCCTCGTAACCGGCGATCACGCCGGCCGCCTCTGCCGCGCGCGCGAGCGCGCCGAGCTGGTCGATCATCAGCGAGTCGTCGCAGATCGTGTCCGGCGACACGTTGCTGCACACGAGGATGCGGTCGGTGCCGAGCTCGTGCATCACGTCGAACTTGCGCTTCGCGCGGTCGAGATTGCGCTCGAGCCTCTCGGGACTGACGCCGTCGAAATCGCGAAACGGCTGGAACAGCATGATCTTCAGGCCGAGGTCGGCGGCGATGCGACGCACGTCGGCGGGCGAGCCGTCGAAATACAGCAGGTCGTTCTCGAAGATTTCGACGCCTTCGAAGCCCGCCGCGCGGATCGCGCTCAGCTTTTCGACGAGGGTGCCGCTAATCGACACGGTGGCAATCGAACGTTGCATGAACGGCTCCTGCAAAAACGGACAAACGACGGGAAAAATGACCGAACCGACCGCGCCGGCGCGCCTGCAATCACGACCTGCGGAGTCTTGCTGCAATGCGCAATATGGGCCAGTTCGTTACGCAGTGTAGCAAGGCACGGGCCAGTTTCCCCATATTAGCCCGGACTTTCGATAGCTTATACAAACTAACTAGATGGTACAAATTCGTGGAAACCCCGAATGACGATGGCAACGGATGCGCGCATACTTCGCTACGCGTCGAAAAACCGCCGCGAGTGCCGCGGTTGGGGTCGCGCCTTACATTGCAGGAGTCGTCGTCATGAGCTTTGCCTCCGTACTGGTCCTGAACGGACCGAATCTCAATCTGCTAGGCACGCGCGAGCCGGCCATCTATGGCTCGGAAACGCTCGACGACGTCGCAAAGCTATGCCGCGACGCGGGCGAGCGCCTCGACCTCGTGGTCGATTTCTGCCAGTCGAACGCCGAGCATCAGCTGATCGACTGGCTGCACGCGGCACGCACCAAGGTGGACGGCATCGTGATCAATCCGGCCGCGTACACGCATACGTCGGTCGCGATAGCCGACGCGCTGAGCGCGATCGCGAAGCCCGTCATCGAGGTGCATATCTCGAACGTGCATCGACGCGAGGCGTTCCGCCATCACTCGTATGTGTCGGCGGTGGCGGAGGCGGTCATCATCGGCTGCGGCACGCAGGGGTATGTGCTCGCGCTGGAACGGATGGCGGCGATCCTTAAGAATAGGGCGGCGAAATGAACACGCAAGCACATGGCCGCAGCGATGCGCAGATCGCCGCGCTGGCGAATGCGCAGGCGAGCTTGCGGGCCACGCCACGTTCGTTTCTGGTCGGCCTGATCGGCTCGGGCATCGGCGGCTCGCTCACGCCCGCGATGCACGAGGAAGAGGGTGCCAAGCTCGGTCTGCACTATGTCTACCGGCGTATCGATCTCGATGCGCACAAGCTCGACACAGCCGCGCTGCCGGAGCTGCTGACCGCGGCCGAACGGATGGGCTACAACGGTCTGAACATTACCTATCCGTGCAAGCAGGCGGTGATTCCGCTGCTCGACGAACTCTCCGACGACGCCCGAGCGCTCGGCGCGGTCAACACCGTGCTGTTCAAGGACGGCAAGCGTATCGGCCACAACACCGACTGGTCGGGCTTCGCGCGCGCGTTCCAGCGTGGCCTGCCGGACGTGTCGCTGGAACGCGTCGTGCAACTGGGCGCCGGGGGGGCGGGCGCGGCGGTCGCGCACGCGGCGCTGAACATGGGCGCGCAGTCGCTGACCCTGTTCGACGTCGACGCCGCCCGCGCGCAGTCGCTCGCCGGCGAGTTGCAGAAGCGCTTTCCGGCCGCCAAGGTCAGCGCGGGCACGTCGCTCGAGCAATCGCTGGCGGCTGCGCAAGGGCTGATTCACGCGACGCCGACCGGCATGGCCAAAATGCCGGGCCTGCCGCTGCCGGCCGAATTGCTGCGCCGCGACCTGTGGGTCGCCGACATCGTCTATTTCCCAATCCGCACGGCGCTGTTGCAGGCGGCCGAAGCGCTCGGCTGCCGCACGTTGAGCGGCGGAGGCATGGCGGTCTATCAGGCGGTCGATGCCATGCGGATATTCACGGGCCTCGAGCCGGACCCCGAGCGCGTCTACACCCACTTTCAATCACTGTTGCAACGTTGACCGGCCGCGTAGAGACCGGCACACAAGCTGACCGAGGAGACAAACACGACATGCCGCAATCGTTCCAATCCAGTTCCGCGGGCTCGCCCGCGCAGAGCCAAACGGCGAGCACCGCACGCCGTTCGAAAGCCCGCTATCAGATCCTCGCGCTGCTCGCAGTCGGCACGATGATCAACTATCTCGACCGCACCATTCTCGGCATCGCGGCGCCGCAGTTGACGAAGGAGCTCGGCATCAACGCCGCGCTGATGGGCCTGCTGTTCTCCCTGTTTTCGTGGAGCTACGCGGCCTCGCAGATTCCGGGCGGCCTGTTTCTCGACCGCTTCGGCAGCAAGGTCACGTACTTCCTGTCGATGACGTTCTGGTCGCTGTGCACGCTCGCTCAAGGGCTCGTCAGCGGCATCGGCGGGCTGTTTGCATTCCGTCTCGGCCTGGGCGTTTCGGAAGCGCCGTGCTTTCCGACCAATAGCCGCGTGGTCGCCACGTGGTTTCCCCAAAGCGAACGCGCGATGGCGACCGCTACCTACACGGTCGGCGAATACATCGGCCTCGCGTTTTTCAGCCCGTTCCTGTTCATGCTGATGGGCGCGTTCGGCTGGCGCTCGCTGTTCCTCGTGGTCGGCGGCGTCGGTATCGCGTTCGGCGTGGTGTGGTGGCTGCTGTATCGCGAGCCGCGCGATCATCCGTCGGCGAATCAGGAAGAGCTCGACTATATCGAGGCGGGCGGTGGTCTCACGCAACGCAACAAGGAAGCCGCGAGCGCAGCCGATGCGGCGGCGTCGAAGAAAAGCGGCTTCGAATGGCGCACGATCGGCCGCCTGCTCAAGCATCGTCAGCTCACTGGCATCTGCCTCGGCCAGTTCGCGGGCAATTCGACGCTGGTGTTCTTCCTCACGTGGTTCCCGACGTATCTGGCCACCGAGCGTCACATGGCGTGGCTGAAGATCGGCTTCTTCGCGATCATGCCGTTCGTTGCGGCGTCGATCGGCGTGATGTTCGGCGGCGTGTTCTCCGACTGGCTGCTGCGCCGTGGCAAGTCGCCGAACGTCGCGCGCAAGCTGCCGATCATCGCCGGCCTGCTGCTCGCCTCGACGATCATCCTCGCCAACTATGTCGAGAGCAACGTGGTCGTGATCGCGATTCTGTCGGTGGCGTTCTTCGCGCAGGGGATGGCCGCGCTCGGCTGGACGCTCGTGTCGGATATCGCGCCTGAAGGCCTGCTCGGCGTGACCGGCGGCATCTTCAACTTCGCCGCCAATCTGGCGGGTATCGTGACGCCGCTCGTGGTCGGCCTGATCGTCGCTGCGACCGGCTCGTTCGTGGGCGCGCTGGTGTTTATCGGTGTCATCGCTCTGATCGGCGCGCTGTCGTACATCTTCATCGTCGGCGATATCAAGCGGATCGTGCTGGCGGATTGAGCCTTTCTGAGCCGTCGTTTCATGTAACGGCCGCTATTCCCTTCGCATCCCCGGTCGTCATCGCAGTGCGGCGGCAACCGGGGATTTTTGCGTTTGGTGAAGCGATAAAAAACGGGATGTGGCTTTCACCACATCCCGTTTCCATTTCGGCCTGATGCTACGCAACCAGCCTCAATCGTCCTTCTTCACGAACCGCAAAATCGCATCGACGATCATCGCCCGATGTCGCGCCCGCAGTCGCGGATGCGACGGATCGCGCCCGAACGCGGTGCCGAACGTATGCCGGTTACCCACGCGATGAAAGCACAGCGAACTGATCATCAAATGCAGATCGATCGGATCGATGTCGCTGCGGAACTGGCCCGCCGCGATGCCGCGCGCGAGCAGATCCTCGATCGTGTGAATCACGGTAACGTTACGCCCCTTGAACGTCTTGACCTGCTCGACGTACTTCGCGCCGTGAATGTTTTCGATCGTCACGAGGCGCACGAAGTCGCGCTGGCGGTCGTGGTAGTCGAACGTGAATTCGACCAGCGCGCGCATGCCTTCGACCGGATCGAGTTCGCTGATATGAAGGTCCTGTTCGAGCGCGCGAATGTCTCCGTACACCTTCTCCAACACCGCCTGGTACAACCCTTCCTTGCTGCCGAAGTAGTAGTACAGCATGCGCTTCGTGGTGTTCGTGCGTTCCGCGATCGCGTCGACGCGCGCGCCCGTCAGTCCCATTGCGGAGAACTCCTGGGTCGCGACGTCGAGAATGTTGCGCTTCGTCTGCTCGGGATCGTATTTGCGCGGGGCGTCCGCACGCCGGGAATCGGCATGGGCATCGGCGCGCGGCGCGCCGGACATGGTGCCGTTGGTATCAGGCTCGGCGGCCTTGCTTCCCTTTTTCATTGTGGTTTCGAGCGCCAGTGACGGCGCATTCTAGCATGGCGAAATGGGCCTCTGGCGCGGGTCTCAGGCGTCGGTGAAGGCATTCGACGGGACTCGCGCGACGCTTACGCCACCGGGCGTGCGGGCCGGCGGCGCGTGGCGAGCGCGTCGCGTGTTTGCATCGCGGTGTACGTGAGTTGCGCAGCCGCGAGGCCGAGCGCGCCGTAGGTGCGCGTGAGGCCGAAGGTTGCGAATGCGTCGGGCACGGGTCGTTCACCGGAGATCGCCGCGGCCAGCAGTTCCCCCGACACCGTGGTCGGCGCCATGCCGTGTCCGCCGAAACCGACCGCGTACCAGACGCCGTCCTCGCTGCGGCCGATCTGCGGCATTTTGTGCCGCGCGTAGCTCATCAGGCCGCCCCATGCGTGCCCGATGCGGATGTCACGCAATTGCGGATAGACCCTCAGCAGGTCGTGTCGCAACAAACGTGCGATCGCTTCTGGCTCGCGCTCGCGCACCGAGATGCGCCCGCCCCACAGGATGCGCGTGTCCGGCAGCGGCCGGTAGTAGTCGAACGCGAAGCGGGTGTCGTAGATCGCGGCGCGCGTGGCAATGACGTCGTGCAAGCGGTCGCCGAGCGGCTCGGTCGCCATCACGTAGGTGGCGATCGGCAGCACCGCGCGCTCGACGCGCGCGTACACGTTGCGTGCATAGCCGCCGCCGGCCATTACGACGTGGCGCGCGTCGAGCGCACCCTGCGGTGTTTCGGCGACGAAGCCCGCGCCGTTGCTCCGCAAGCTCACGACCGGCGAACGCTCGTGTATCGTCACGCCGGCCTGCGCAGCCGCCGCGGCGACGCCGACAACGTATTTGAGCGGATGAAAATGGAACGCGTTGCGCTCGAACAGTCCACCGTGATAGCGGCTCGTCTTCAGTTGCGCGGCGAGTGCATCGGCCGCGATCGGTTCCCAGTCCACGCCGAACGAATCGCGCATCAGACGGCGTTGTGCTTCGAGACGCGCGGGTTCGTCGAACCAGTTCGCGAGAATCACGCCGGCGTCGGTCGCGTCGCAATCGATCCGGTAGCGCGCAATGCGCTTGCGCATCAGGTCGACGGCGTCGGTGGTCAGCGTATAGAGTTCGCGCGCGCGAGTCGGACCGAGCGTTTTCAGCAGGTCCGCGCAATCGAGGCTGTAGCCGCCGAACACGAAGCCGCCGTTGCGGCCCGATGCACCGAAGCCGACCTGCTGCGCTTCGAGCACGACCACGTCTTCGACACCGCGCTCGGCAAGTCCCAACGCGGTGGACAGTCCCGCGAGCCCGCCGCCGATGATGCAGACGTGCGCGCTGCGCCGGCCGCTGAGCGGCACGTAGGTGGAGGAGCGGGTGACGGTGGCTTCGTAGAAGCTTTGCATGGGGCGCGGGCCTATGGACTGGCCCTAGCGTAGCGGCAATCGTGTGCCGCCGTCCAGCCGGCGTGCGTCGGCACGCCGGCTGGCGCTCCGCTGCGCTTCGAGGTGCTTATCGGCCCCAGCGCAACACGAGCGGATCGAGCCGGCGCGCGATCTTCAACAACCCTTCGCGTGTCGCCGGATGCATCTGCGGCAGCGGATGACGCACCGCGTCCGAGCGGATCACGCCGCCTTCCTTCATCAGCGCCTTGCACGATGCGAGGCCGCCCTGGCGATTCTCGTAGTTGATCAGCGGCAGCCACTGCTGATAGTGCGCGGCGGCGCCCTCGGTATCGCCGGCCGCGTAAGCATCGACGATGAGGCGGATGCCGTCCGCATACCCGCCGCCCGTCATCGAGCCGGTCGCGCCCGCATCGAGATCGGCCATCAGCGTGATCGCTTCTTCACCGTCCCAAGGGCCGATGATCGCGTCGCCGCCGAGTTCGATCAGCTCGCGCAGCTTGTTCGCCGCCTGCGGCGTTTCGATCTTGAAGTACGACACGTTGTCGATCTCGCGTGCCATGCGGGCGAGGAACGGCGCGGACAACGGCGTACCGCTGACGGGCGCGTCCTGGATCATGATCGGAATCCGGATGGCATCGGACACCGTACGATAGAACTCATAGATGCCGCGCTCGCCGATGCGGATCGTCGCGCCGTGATACGGCGGCATGACCATCACCATCGCGGCGCCAGCGGCCTGCGCGGCGCGGCTGCGCTCCGCGCACTGGTACGAGCTGAAGTGAGTGGTCGTGACGATCACCGGCACGCGGCCCGCGACGTGTTCGAGCGCGAGGTGCATCAGCGTGTTGCGCTCGTCGTCGGACAGCGCGAACTGCTCGGAGAAGTTCGCGAGAATGCACAAACCATTCGAGCCGGCATCGATCATGAAATCGAGGCAGCGCTTCTGGCCTTCGAGGTCGAGGCGGCCGGCGTCGTCGAAGATGGTCGGCACGACGGGGAAGACGCCACGCAGGGCGGGGGAAAGTGACGGTTGGGTCATGGCGATGTCGTTGTGTCCGCGCTGGGATGGCGGGTTGCTGCTGACTATACGGCGCGAGGCCTCATTGGTATATTGAATTGTTTCCATATCGTGATCGCTTTTGCGACTCACCTGACCCAATGAAAGACACGCTCAACGTCCTGCTATCGAAGCTGCGGATGAAGCAGCTGCACTTGCTGATCGCGCTCGACGATCATAAATCGCTGCACAAGGCCGCCGGCGTGATGGCGATGACGCAATCGGCGGCAAGCAAGGCGCTGCAGGAACTCGAATCGATGCTCGACGCGCCGCTTTTCGAGCGCTCGAAAAGCGGCATGATCCCGAACCAGCTCGGCCATTGCGTGATCCGTTATGCGCGCGTCGTGACGTCAGACCTCACCGCGCTTTGTCAGGACGTCGCCGAAATACGTTCGGGGCGCGGCGGGCGCCTCGCGCTCGGCGCGATCATGGGCGCGATTCCCGACTGCGTGGTGCCCGCGCTGAATCAGCTGCATGCGGCGCAACCGGGCCTGGCGATCGAAGTGGTGGAAGACACCAGCGCGCGGATGCTCGCGCAGCTCGACGACGGCCGGCTCGATCTGGTGGTGGGCCGCGCGGCGGTCGCGGCCGATCCGTCGAAGTATCACTATCGTCCGCTCGGAGACGAGCCGCTGGCGGTGGTGGTCGGCTATCAGCATGCACCGTTGCCGCGCCGCGAGATGACGCTGCGCGACCTCGCCGGACATCGCTGGGTCATGTATCCGTCACATATGCCGCTGCATGCGCTGCTCGAACGCGAGATGGATCTCGCCGGTCTCGAGATGCCCGACAATCCGATTTCAACGGCTTCCACGTTCGTGACGGTCGCGCTGCTGCAAAGCGGCGCGGGGCTCGTCTCCCTGCTGCCGAGCGCGATTGCGGAGCCGTTCGTGCGGCACAGGATGCTGCGCATCGTGCCGGTCAGGCTCAAATCACCATCGCAGACTTTCGGCATCGTGACGCGCAAGGGCGGCGTGCTGTCGCCTCCGGCCGAACGGTTCATTTCGCTGTTGAGCGCGCAAGCACAGAGGGACTAGGCGAAAAGCGTGCACTCAAACGTGCGTGGACTCACTTGAAACGCAATCCATCCGATTGCCGGCAAAAACTCCAGCAAATCGGTGCCTGAACTGCGACAATACATGCCAGAAACGCCAAAACCGCCGGAATCGGCGGTTATGTCTTCGTGCGAAAAGCGTTCAATATCTCACGCCAGTTCGCGTTTTGTCATCCGACGCCGGCAGGTGTTGTAGCCGCGACACTGGCGGGCGCATCTGGACCGATGACGGCTTCCCGTTCCGAGCTACACTACTTCGAATGAAGTGAGCCAGGTCCCGCACCCTGGCCATCGCTCGGGGAGAGCACCATGAATCGGCCACCGCTTCGGTTTCCGCTTCGCGCGACCAGCACCGTGCCTGTGCGGAGCTGGCGTTGGCTCAAATGGGGGCTGGCCGCGCTCGTGCTGCTCGCGGTGGCGCTGGTCGCGCGCCTCGTGCAAATCGAAATCGAGACTTCGCGGCTGCAGGCGCACTACCTTTCCGAACTGACCCGCGACGTCGGTTTTTCCGTCGCCGACGGCCCCAGCCCTTCCATCCGTTTCCCGCAAGCCGACAAGGGTCCGTACGACGCCCGCCTCGGCTACGCGCTGTTGCCTGCTATCCAGCAGCGTCTGTTGCAGCGCGGTTTCGAAATCAGCTCGCAGGCGCGCGATTCTGAAAGGATGCTATCCCTCGCCGATGACGGCCTGTTTCTGCCTTACGACGAGAAAGACACAGCGGGCCTGAAACTTTTCGACGGCACCGGCGCGCCGCTTTACAGCGCGCGGTTTCCGGGCCGTGTATATGACAGCTTCGACGCGATTCCGCCGCTCATCGTGAATTCTCTGCTGTTCATCGAAGACCGCTATCTGCTCGATCCGAATCAGCCCAACCGCAATCCGGCGATCGACTGGGGGCGCTTCAGCCGCGCGCTCGTCGACCAGGGTGCGCGCGTATTCAACCGTCATCAGCAGACGCCGGGCGGCAGCACGCTCGCGACGCAGATCGAAAAATTCCGTCACTCCGCGGGCGGCCGCACCGCGACGCCGCCGGAAAAGCTGCGGCAAATCGCGTCCGCATCGGTGCGCGCATATCTGAACGGACCGCAGACGCTGGCCGCACGCGAACAGATCGTGGTCCACTATCTGAACTCGGTGCCGCTCGCCGCCCAGCCGGGCGTGGGCGAGATCAACGGGATCGGCGATGGTCTTGCCGCCTGGTACGGGCGCGATTTCCGCGAGACCAACCGGTTGCTGAAGGCGCCGTCCACCGAGGCGAATCTGGCCGAGCAGGGTGTCGCGTTTCGGGAAGTGCTGTCGCTGATGATCGCGCAGCGCGCGCCGTCATTTTTTTTGCAGCGCGGCTATCCCGAACTGGAACGGCTGACCGACAGCTACACGCGGCTGCTTGCGAGCGGCGGGGTGATTTCGGCACAGTTGCGCGATGCTGCGCTTGCGGCCCGTGTCGAGCTGTATCGCGCGCCGCGCAGCACCCCGGAAATCGCTTCGTTCGTGTCACGCAAGGCCGTCACGTCGATGCGCTCGCATCTGCTCGCCGCGCTCGGCGTGCGCAGCTTCTATGAACTGGACCGCCTCGACGTGCAGGCGCAAGGCACGCTGAACAATGACGTGCAACAGGCCGTTGCCGAGCGGCTCGCGGCCGCCGCGACGAAAGACGGTGCGAAGGCGGCGGGCATCGTCGGTTACGAAATGCTGCGCGGCTCCGACGATCCGTCGCATATCGCGTACAGCTTCACGCTGTTCGAGCGGCGCGGCGACGCGAACCTCATGCGCGTGCAGACCGACAGCGTGAACCAGCCGTTCGACATCAATTCGGGCGCGCGCCTGAATCTCGGCTCGACCGCGAAACTGCGCACCGTCATCACGTATCTGCAAATCATCACCGACCTGCACACCCGTTACGCCTCCCTAAGCAATGCCGAGCTGAAGGCGATCACGCCCGATCCAAACGATCAGCTGACGCACTGGGCGATCGACTATCTGCTGCATACGCGCGATCATTCGCTCCAGCCGATGCTCGATGCGGCCATCGAGCGTAAATACTCCGCAAGCCCGGGCGAGACGTTCTATACGGGCGGCGGCGCGCAGACCTTCACGAACTTCGAGTCCGACGACAACAGCCGCATCCTGACCGTGCATCGCGCGTTCCAGCATTCGGTGAACCTCGTGTTCGTGCGGTTGATGCGCGACATCGTGCACTATGAAATGGTGCAGACCACCGGGCCGTCGTCGCAATGGCTCGGCGATCCGGCGATCCGCAAGATGTACCTGACGCGTTTCGCCGATCAGGAAAGCCGCGTGTACATGAAGCGCTTCTACACGAAGTACCACGGCAAGACGCCCGATCAGCAGATCACGCTATTGCTGCTCGGCGTGCGCAAGACACCGCCGAAAGTGGCGACCGCGTTGCGCAGCGTCGCGCCGGATGGTTCGAACGCCTGGTTCAACAAGTTGATGTACGCGGCGCTGAAGAACACGCCGGCCAATACGATGCTCGACGACCAGGACCTGGCGAATCTGTACGACAAGTACGGCATCAACCGCTTCAACCTGAACGACCGGGGCTACATCTCGGGCGTGCATCCGCTCGAACTGTGGACGCTGAACTATCTGCGCTCGCATCCCGACCCGACGCTCGCGCAGATCGAAAGCGCAAGCCAGGACGTGCGCCTGTCCACCTACTCGTGGCTCTTCAAGACGCGCTATCACGTCACTCAGGATCACCGCATCAAACGCATGGTCGAACTGCGCGCCTTCGATGCAATCGGAAAATCGTGGCAGGCGCTCGGCTATCCGTTCGCGTCGCTGACGCCGTCGTATGCGGCGGCGATCGGTGCCTCGGGTGATCGTCCGGCGGCGCTCGCGCAACTGATCGGCGTGATCGCGAACGGCGGCAACAAGGTCCCGACCGAAACGCTGACGCAAATCGACTTTGCGAAAGACACGCCGTACGAAACCCATTTCAGACGCGCGGTGGTCGCGCCGCAGCAGCAGGTGTCGCCGGAAATCGCCGGTGAAGTGAAGATGCTGTTGCGCGACGTCGTGACGGGCGGCACCGCGAGGCGTCTCGCGCAAGGCGTGACGTTCCCGAACGGCGAAACGCTCACCGTCTACGGCAAGACCGGCACCGGCGATCAGCGCCTGAACGTGTACGCGAAGGGCGCGCGCCTGATCGAGTCACGCAAGGTGAATCGCAGCGCGACCTTCGTGTTCGCGCTCGGCGACCGCTTCTACGGCACGCTGACCGCATGGGTGCATGAGCCGTATGCCGCGCGTTACGACTTCACGAGTGCGCTGGCGGTGCAGTTGCTGAAGTCGATGGCCCCGGCGTTGCAGCCGTTGCTCGATAAGCCGGTCGAGAACACCGTGGCGGTGCCGGCGGAATCGAAGCCCGTGGCGACGAAGGTTGCCGCCGCGAAGTGAATCGATGTATTTCCAACATCGCAAGTTGCACGCTCACCGCCCGTCATAACCCGCCTCCGCCGCCGGCTTCAGAAACAGCTCATGGACCGGCGCGAAATGCGCATACAGCGGCAGAATCGCACCGCCCATCGCGCGGGCATCGGCGCCGATCGCCCCTTCGAGCAATTGCGGTCGCACCATGCCTTCCCATTCGAAACGGTCGAGCACGCGCTCGGTGCGGCGGATGATCTCGCGCAGCAACATCCGGTCGAACTCGCCGTCGATCACGACAGCTTCGAGATCGAGCAACGCGGCTGCATTCGTTAGCGCGTTGGCGATCGCGGGGCACGCGCTGTCGAGCCATTGCTCGGTATGCCGCCACAATTCGGGCGACAGCGCGCGATGATCGTGCGCGGCGGCGGCCGGTGCGTGCGCATCGCTGAAAAGCTGCTCCAGGACGAAGCCCGATGCCGCGTGCAGTAGCTGCCGCGCGGGTTTGCGCGCGCTGCCTTCGCGCAGCGGAATAGAACCGACTGCGCCCGCGTTGTCGTGCGGACCCCCATGCAGGCGGCCGTCGATCACGAGACCTCCGCCGATGAACGTGCCGACGAACAGATACAGGAAGTTGTGAATGCCACGGCCCTGGCCCATGACGAGTTCAGCCGCGCAAGCGGCCGTGGTGTCTTTGGCGAACTCGACGGGCAGGCCGGTCATCGTCGCGATGCGCGCGCGCAGATCGATGTCGTTCCATGCGTCGAGCGCGTCGGGCGGCGCGCCGAGAAAATCGCGCCAGCCGCCGAGCCACAGCGGCGCCGCGACCCCCACGCCGACCAGCTTGCCGGCCTTCGCGCCGAGCGTCTCGTTCACGCGCGCGAGTTTGCTTTCGAGCGCGGGAAACAGCGTACGCGGATCGGGATACGCGTACTCGAACACGTCGCGGCACACGACACGCCCGCCGAAGTCCATCGCGAGCACGTCGAGACTGCGGCGTCCGACCTTGATGCCGATCGTGTAGGCGCCGTCCGCGCACAACGCGATCGGCACCGACGGCTGGCCGATCCGGCCGCGCACGCGCGCCTGCTTTTCGAGCAGACCGTCGGCGATCAGCCGGTCGACGATCATCGACACCGTCTGCATCGAAAGACGCGTGAGACGGCCGACTTCGGCCTTGGGCAGCGGTCCATGCAGGCGGATCGTCTGCAGCACGATGCGCTCGTTGAATTGCCGCATGCCGACCTGGTTCGAGCCGACCGTGCGCTTGACGGGCGCGCGCGGGCTGATGCTGGAGGTGTCCATCGTCGTTTATCGGCCTCGTGACTCAGCGGATTGAGCGGCGCGTCATGCGATCGCCTTCACGTCGGCTTCCTTCGCGCCGGTCATGATGGCGACGGCTTCCGACATGTGCACGTCCTTCGTCTTGACGAGCGCCGCGCGCCTGCCGAGCCGCTGGATATGAATGCGGTCGGCGACCTCGAACACGTGCGGCATGTTGTGGCTGATGAGAATCACCGGCAGGCCGCGGTCGCGCACGCGCCGGATCAACTCGAGCACCATGTTGCCTTCCTTCACGCCGAGCGCGGCGGTGGGTTCGTCCAGAATCACCACATGGCGCGCGAACGCCGCGCTGCGTGCCACGGCGACGCCCTGGCGCTGGCCGCCGGACAACGTCTCCACTGCCTGACGCATCGAGCGGATGCCGATCTGCAGGTCCTTCATGGCCGCGGTCGCCTCCTCCAGCATGCGGCGCTTGTCGATCATCTTGAAGAGCGAGCCACGCCAGCCCGGCTTCAGCAATTCGCGGGCAAGAAACAGGTTTTCGGCGATGCTCATCGCCGGCGCGACCGCGAGCTCCTGGTACACGGTCTCGATGCCATGCGCGCGCGCATCGAGCGGACTGCGGAACTTGACCGGCTTGCCGTCGAGCAGAATCTCGCCTTCGTCGGGCACCGTCGCGCCCGAGAGCGCCTTGATCAACGACGATTTGCCCGCGCCGTTGTCGCCGATCACCGCGAGGATTTCGCCGGGCAGCACTTCGAAGTCGCAACCGTCGAGCGCGGTCACGTTGCCATAACGTTTGGTGAGTCCGCGCGCCTGCAGAACCGGCATGGCGGGGGTAGAGGAGGTGGAAGTCGAGGTCGACATGACAAGGCTCCTGTGCGGGCTCAACGGCCGCGATGCGAGAGTTTATCGGCGGCGACCGCGAGAATCACGAGTATGCCGGTGATCAATACCTGGTAGACCGAGGAGACGCCGATCAGTGTGAGGCCGTTGCGGAATACGCCGACGATCAGCGCGCCGAGTAAAGTGCCGACGATCGATCCACGTCCGCCGAACAGACTCGTGCCGCCGAGCACGACCGCGGTGATGCTGTCGAGGTTCTCGGTCTGCCCGGCCTGCGGATCGCCGACGCCGGTGCGGGCCACCGACAACAGCGCAGCGATGCCATAGATCGCGCCGGCGAGCGTGTAGACGGTCAGCAGAATCCGCTGCGACGACAGGCCCATGAGCCGCGCGGCTTCGGCGTTGTTGCCGAGCGCGTACAGATGGCGGCCCGGCACCGTGTCGCGCAGCACGAACCACGTGGCCAGATACATCAGCAGCGTCAGCACGGTGCCGTAGGTGACTTCCGCCGGTCCGATGCTGAACGTGTTGCCGAAGAACATGATCGCGTCGGGCAGGTTCGACACGCTTTCCGCGTTCGAGTAGATCTGCGTGAGCGCAAATGCGATGTTCAGCGTGCCGAGCGTGACGATGAACGCGGGCAGTTTGATACGCGTGATAAGCAGACCGTTCAGTAGCCCGAACAAAGTGCTCGCGCCGACGCCGCAAAGAATCGCGAGGACCGGGGGCACGCCGAGCACCACCGCGAACTTGGTCATGATGATCGAGCCGAAGGCCATCACCATGCCGCAGGACAGATCGATGCCACCGGTGAGCACGATCAGTGTCTGGCCGATCGCGATGACCGCGACGACCATCGTCTGTTGCAGGATCAGCGACAGATTCTGGAACGATAGAAAGCGATTGCTCTGCGAGATAAAGAAAGCGCAGGCCAGTACCAGCGCGATCAGCGGTCCGGCTTCGGACAGCGACGGCAGGTGCTCGGTGAAAGAAGGGCGCGGGCGGCCGGCGGGCGCGGAGGGAGTCGACATGATGGCAGTCCTCGATACATGAGCGTGACGTGAAGGTCACGCGGCAATTCAGATGGCGGCCCGGTACGATGCGCAACGGGCCGCTGTGCGATGCGCGTTACTTGCCCCAGCAGTTGTCGAGGCCGAACTTCGTATCCTTGCTGTCGACGCCGGACATCGGCTTGTCGGTGATCAGCGTGACGCCGGTGTCGTGATAGCCGGAGACCTTCTTGCCGGTTTTCGCGTAGTCGACGCCCGCCGTGACGCCGAGCGCGGCCATCTTCAGCGGATACTGCTGCGAGGTCGCCGCGATCGCGCCGGCCTGCACGTTGCGCACGCCTTCGCAACCGCCGTCGATCGACACGATCATCACGCCCTTGTCCTTGCCCGCTGCCTTCAGCGCGCGATACGCGCCGGCCGCGGCCGGTTCGTTGATCGTGTAGACCACGTTGATATCGGGCGCTTTCTGCAGGCAGTTCTCCATCGCCGTCTGGCCTTTCGCCTGATCGCCGCGCGTGTCCTGGCTGCAGACGATCGACGGATCGCCCTCCTTCACGCCGAAGCCCTCGAGGAAGCCGTTGTGACGCAACACGCCGACCGACACGCCCGGCGCGAGATCGAGCGTGGCGATCTTCGCGGGCTTGCCGTTCATCGCGGCCTTGGCGTATTTGCCGATCAGCACGCCGGCCTTGAAGTTGTCGGTGGCGAACAGGGCGTCGGTCGCGTCTTGCGGATCGGTCGGCGTATCGAGGGCGACGACCATCACGCCGGCCGCGCGCGCCTTCTTGATGCTCGGCACGATCGCCTTGGTGTCGCTCGGCGTGATCAGAATCGCTTTCGCGCCGGCCGTCATCATGTTCTCGATTGCGGTCACCTGGCTCGCGTTGTCGCCGTCGAACTTGCCGGCGGCCGTGATCAGCTTGGCGCCGTCTTTCGACGCAGCCCCATCCGCGCCCTGACGCATCTTGACGAAGAAGGGATTCGTATCGGTCTTCGTGATCAGGCCGATGACGGGCTGGTCGGCGGCATGACTGGCGCTCGCGCACCACACCGCCGCTGTCGCGGCGCACATCGACACGATTGCCCTGGCGACAGGACGCCTGCGGGAATTCAGATTCATGGGACGCTCCTCCGGTTATTTTGCAACGACGTTGGGACTGCAGATGAATGGCGACTGCGAGGCTGCGGGCTCGACGTTTGGCGATGACGCTTCGATCCGATGTGGCGCGAAGGGAATCGCCTAAATCACTTTGGTTGATTTAGTACAGCAGGCGCGTGGCCGCTCGTCAAGGGAATGTGAACAGCGAAAAAATTGCCGCGCAAGTGGCGGGGCGAGGCCGGGAGGCTTGTGGGATAAGGCTTTGATGCCGTGTTGCGGTGCGTGCCGACTTGCCTCGGGTTGGGGAAAGTCCTGGCTCGGATGTAAGTTATTTGAAACTTAAACGATGAGTTTTTGGGCGCAATTCGCGACACGTACCAGCGCGTTGCGGAACAGTGCTCGCTCGACTTGACGGAACGCGAACCTGACGGAGAGGTGCGTACGTTTGCATGTCATCGCTCTGGTCAAATAAGACCGCATCGGAATGAATGCGGCCTGGATCGCTGCTCGTCAAGCACGTGTTTTTTTGCGTTGGTAATGCCGCCATAGCCTCACGATCACCGCATAGGCAAGCGCCGCGACGAACAGTTCGACAGTCAGCCACATCACGAAATACAAGTCGTCCGGATCGGGGACACCGAGCCAATCCGAAGCACGCCACCATGCACGCGCTTCGCCTGCGGTCCACTCATTGGATAGCGGCAGATAGCGAACTGACACGAGACACAACCCGATAAACAGCGCGGCCTTGAATAGACTACGGGCAGGTGTTGCCATTCGTGATGACCTCAATTGTTCCGTATGCGTTAAGTCCCGAACAGCCGGCAGGAATAGTATGGGTATGCAGCAACGCCGAACGGATTTTCAGGAAATCCGTTCGGCTCGGCAGGGTGTCAACTATCTTGGCGATTTTACAGGCGCCATCCAATTCGCGACGGAATGCAACGTCAGTCTTTCTGGTGGAAGCAGTCCAGAAGGTGACTGCAACCGGTGCCCAAGCGTTTCTCATTGAAGTTCTCAACGTTAGTGACGTACTCCGCATTCTCTGCAAACCCGTTTTCCCTGCAGTCGGTTCGCAGGACATCAACGCGAACGCGGCGCCGCGGTCGAAGCCCGCACGACCAGTTTCGGTTCGGACGAAACCCGCATCGGCACGGGAGCCGTCACGTCCCGCACGTCCCGTCCCGCCTGTCCGTACGACGTCTCGATCAACTCGCGCAGCAGTTCCACGGCAAGCCCGGCGACCTCGACCGTCGGCACCGCCACCGTCGTCAGCGCGGGGCGTGACTCTCGCGCGAGCTGGATGTCGGTGATGCCGATCACGGACAGATCGTCCGGCACGCGCAGGCCGAGGTCCGCGATCGCGTGCATCGCGCCTAGCGCGGGCAAGTCGTTGGTGGCGAAGATCGCGCTCGGTTGCGGATCGGCTTCAAGCAGCGCGCGCGCCGCGAGATAGCCGCCCTGGATCGTGTCGGCCGCATGCCGCACGCGATTCTTCGTCACGCCGGCCGCGCGCAATGCGTCGACGAAACCTTCGTAGCGCGCCGCGTGAATGCCCGACGCCTTGCTGCCGACGATCGCGCCAAAGCGCCGATGCCCGAGTTCGAGCAGGTGCTCGCCGGCCAGTTTGCCGGCCAGCCGGAAATCGACTGCGACGCACGGCAGCCCCGGTGGTTCGGTGGGCCGCTCCCACATGCACAGCACGACTGGCGTGCCGCGCGCTTCGGTCTTGCGCAGGTCGGCGAAATCGAGGTTCGCGTTCGTCACGAGCACGCCTTCGGACAAGGTGCCGGCGATCTGGTCGAGGTACGCGCGGCCGGTCAGCGGATCTTCGTTCGTGTTGCAGATGATCACGAAGTGTCCGCTCGCGCGGGCAGCGCGTTCGACCGCGAGTGCGAACTCCGGATAGAACGGATTCGCGATGCTCGACACCATCAGCGCGAGCGTCGGCGCGCGACCCTCGGCGAGTGCGCGCGCGGCGAGGTGGGGGCGGTAGCCGAGCGCCGCGACCGCGTCGAGCACGCGTTGCCGGGTCGTTTCGCCAACGCGGCCGCGCTTGCGCAGCACGTTGGACACCGTGGCTGGAGTGACGCCTGCGTGACGTGCTACTTCGCTGAGTGTGGGCATGAGATGGCCAATATTTGGGATGGCTGTCCGGCATTTGCATCGCGGCGCGAGGCGCGGCAAGATCTGTCGTCGAACCAACGTACAAAACGATATCGGAGACAGACCCAACGATCGCCTTGCGATCGATTTTTTCGGTCGCGCTGATTAAGCGCTTAATCTCCGACTTCGCCGATTAAATCACGGAGTCGATGCAATGGCGAGCATTTCATTACGAGGCGTGCAGAAGGCGTACGGCGATGGTGCGCCGGTGATTCGCAACGTCGATCTGGAGATTGGCGAGAACGAGTTCTGTGTATTTCTCGGACCGTCGGGTTGCGGCAAGTCCACGCTGCTGCGCATGATCGCCGGGCTGGAGGATCTGACCGACGGCGACCTGTCGATCGGCGGCAAGATCGTCAACGACGTGCCGGCCGCGCAACGCGGCGTCGCGATGGTGTTCCAGAGCTATGCGTTGTTTCCGCACATGAGCGTGTTCGAGAACATGGCGTTCGGCCTGAAACTCGCGAAGACGCCGAAGGATGAAATCGATCGCAAGGTGCGTGAAGCCGCGCGCATCCTGCAACTCGAGGCACTGCTCGAACGCAAACCGAAGGCGCTGTCGGGCGGGCAACGGCAGCGCGTCGCAATCGGCCGCGCCATCGTGCGCGAGCCCGGCGTGTTTCTGTTCGACGAACCGCTGTCCAATCTCGATGCAACCTTGCGCGGACAGACGCGCGTGGAAATCGCGCGCCTGCATAAGCAGTTTGCGAAAGCGAGCGTGGTCTACGTGACGCACGATCAGATCGAAGCGATGACGCTCGCCGACAAGATCGTGCTGCTGCATGCGGGCAAGGATACCGAGCGCTACGGCAGCATCGCGCAGATCGGCGCGCCGCTCGATCTGTATCACCGCCCGAAGAGCCGCTTCGTGGCGGGCTTCATCGGCTCGCCGCGAATGAATTTCCTGCCGGGAAAGGTGGCCTCACTCGATGCCCAGGGCGTGCTCGTCACGCTCGATCACACCGGCGAAAACGTGCGCGTACCGGTGAGCGGCGCGGGGTTGCAGTCTGCGCAGCCGGTCACGCTCGGCGTGCGTCCCGAGCATCTCGAGTTCGCCGATGCATCGGCAACCACGCACGCGGCGAGTTCACAGGACGGCGTGCTCGCACGCACCGTCTCGCTCGTCGAGCAGCTTGGCGAACACAGCTACGTGCACCTCGATCAACCCGGCGGCGCCGCGCTGATCGCCAAGGCGCCGGGCAACACCCGCCTCGCGCCTGGTGATCGCGCGAGCCTGCGGGTGCCGCGCACGGCCTGCCATCTGTTTACCGAAGACGGCTTTGCGGCCGCGTCGCTCGAATCCGTCGAACACTACGCTTGAAGAACATTGGGGACATAGGGATGCGTATTGGAGTCTGTTATTACCCGGAGCACTGGCCCGAGTCGATGTGGGAAGACGACGCGCGCCGAATGAAGACACTCGGCATCGAGCAGGTGCGGATCGCGGAATTCGCCTGGAGCCGGATCGAGCCGACGCCCGGCGAATACGATTGGGGCTGGCTCGATCGCGCAGTCGATGTACTCGGCGCGGCTGGCCTCGCGGTGGTCATGTGCACGCCGACCGCGACGCCGCCGAAGTGGCTGATCGATCGTCATCCGGACATCCTCGCGGTCGGCGCCGATGGACGTCCGCGCGGGTTCGGCTCGCGGCGTCATTACGACTTCTCGTCACCCGCATATTTCGAAGCATCGAGGCGCATCTGCGCCGCGGTGGCCGAGCGCTACGGCAAGCATCCGGCGGTCGCGTACTGGCAGACCGATAACGAATTCGGCTGCCACCACACGGTGGTCAGCTATTCGCCCGCGGCGCTCGTGCGGTTTCGCGAGTGGCTCAAGGCGCGTTATCACACGATCCAGGCGCTCAACGAGGCCTGGGGCACCGTATTCTGGAGCATGGAGTATCGCAGCTTCGACGAAATCGACGCCCCCGTCGGCACCGTGACCGAAGCGCATCCGTCGCATCGGCTCGATTACCGGCGCTTCGCGTCCGACGAAGTGGCGCGCTACAACCGCATGCAGGTCGAGATCATCCGCGCACATTCGCCGGGGCGGCCCGTCGCGCACAACTTCATGCAGCTGTTCACCGAGTTCGATCATTACAAGGTCGCGACCGATCTCGACGTCGCGGCGTGGGACAGCTATCCGCTCGGCGCGCTCGAAGAGCAGTGGTTCGCGCCGGACATCAAGGCGCGCTGGTTGCGCAGCGGTCATCCGGATTTCGCGTCGTTCAATCACGACGTGTACCGCGGCATGTCGAAGCTGCCGTTCTGGGTCATGGAGCAGCAGCCGGGACCGGTGAACTGGGCGCAGTGGAATCCCGCGCCGCTGCCGGGCATGGTGCGGCTGTGGAGTTGGGAGGCGTTCGCTCACGGCGCGGGCTGTGTGTCGTATTTCCGCTGGCGCCAGGCGCCGTTCGCGCAGGAGCAGATGCATGCGGGCCTCAATACGCCCGACAACCGGCTCGATGTCGGCGGAAAGGAGGCCTCGCAGGTGGCGTCCGACATTCGCACGGTGCTCGCCGCCGATGCCGGCGCGAATGCGGCCATCCGCTCGAAAGTCGCGCTCGTCTACGACTACGAAGCGAAGTGGTTGTTCGAGATTCATCCGCAGGGCGCGGACTTTCACTATCCGCGTTTCGCGTTCGAGTACTACTCGGCGTTGCGCGCGCTCGGACTGGACGTCGACGTCGTGCCGGCCGACGCATCGTTCGATGGCTATAGCCTCGTCGTCGTGCCGCCGCTGCCGGTCGTGCCCGACGACTTCGCCGGGCGCCTCGCACGCTCGGGCGCGCAGGTGGTGTTCGGTCCGCGTACCGGATCGAAGACGCGCGACCTGCGGATTCCGGCGAATCTGCCGCCTGGCGCGTTGACGTCGGTGCTACCGCTGCGCGTGTGGCGCGTCGAGTCGCTGCGGCCGAACGTGACGGAGGCGGTGGTGCTCGATCAGAAAAGCGGTGCGGCCGATGGTGTCGCCCGTCACTGGCGCGATCTGATCGACAGCGATGCGTCGCCGGCGCTCGAAGTGCGCGCGCGTTTCGCGGACGGTCATCCGGCATACGTGCAAAGCGGCGCGTTCCACTACTTCGCGAGCCTGTTCGACGACGCGCTGACGGTGCATCTGTTCGCGCGAATCGCACGGGAAGCGGGCCTCGAAACCCAGGCGCTCGGCGACAGCGTGCGCATCAGCCGGCGCGGCGCGCTGACCTACGTGTTCAACTATGGCGATCAAGACCACACGCTCGACAACATTCCCGACGACGCATTCGTGATAGGTTCTCGCGAGGTGGCGCCGCAAGGTGTAGCGATCTATCGCTCGTAATAGAAGTCCGGCCGTAGCAACTCCACGCAGTCGTTCAAAACAGAAGCGACAACGTCGCAAAAACCTTGGAATAAAGGAGACAGTCAGAATGAAACTGAAACCACGCAAGATTCTGCTGGCGCTCGCGCTGGCCGCGGCCGCGGCGGGGAGCTCCGTCGTCAGCACCGCACAGGCGGGCACGCTCGCGCTGAACATCGCGTACAAGGGCGCGAGCCAGCGCGCGGTCTGGCAGCAGGTGATCGACGAGTTCAAGAAGGCGCATCCCGATATCGACGTGAAGGTGTCGTTCATCGACGAGGAGGCCTACAAGGTTCAGTTGCCGGGCTGGCTTTCGACTGTCGCCCCGGATATCGTCAACTGGCACGACGGCGAACGGATGGCGTATTACGCGCAGCGCGGCCTGTTCGACGATCAGACCGGCGACTGGAAGAAGAACGGTTGGAACGACATGTATGCGTCGACCAAGGAAGCATCGTCGTACAAGGGCAAGCAGTATGCCGCGCCGACCGTGTACTACTCGTGGGGGATGTTCTATCGCAAGGATCTGTTCGAGAAGGCCGGCATCAAGGGCGAGCCGAAAACATGGGACGAGTTTCTCGATGCCGCCAAAAAGCTCAAGGCCGCCGGCATCACGCCGATCGCGGTGGCCGGGCGCGACGCCTGGACGCTCGCTGGCTGGTTCGATTATCTCGATCTGCGCCTGAACGGCAACGCGTTCCATCAGAAGTTGATGGCCGGCGAGATTCCGTACACCGATCCGCGCGTGAAGAAGGTCTATACGACGTGGAAGCAGTTGATCGACGACGGCTACTTCATCAACAATTCGCTGTCCTACGATCTCGACGCGGTGCAGCCGTTCCTGTTCCAGGGCAAGGCCGCCATGATGCTGATGGGTACGTTCATCGCGGCCGGTTTCCCGGACAACGTGAAGCCGCAGATGGGCTACTTCCAGTTCCCGATCATCGACCCGAAGGTGCCGACCGCCGAAGACGGGCCGGTCGAATCGCTGCATATTCCGTCGAAGGCGAAGAACAAGACCGATGCGCACACGTTCCTCGCATTCGTCGAGACGCCTGAGATCGGAGCGCAACTCGCAAAGGGACTCGGCTCCTTGTCGGCGAACAGCAAATCGCCGGAGCCCGAAGATCCGATTTCGAAGATCGGTTTCCAGATCCTGTCGAATACGAAGGGCGGTATCGCCCAATTCTACGATCGCGACATGACGAAGGAAATGGCTGACGAAGGGATGAAGGGCATGCAGCAGTTCATCTCCGATCCGTCGAAGCTCGACGACATCCTCGCGCAGCTCGAGCAGACGCGTCAGCGTATCTACAAGAAGTGAGCGGCGGCGGCCGCGAGGCCGCTGTCCGATGCATCAGATTGGATCGGGAGATTGATCGTGTCGCATTCCGTCAGCCGTCATAGCGTCGGCGCTCCTGTTGAAACCGGCGGGCCGGGCTTGCCGGCGTCCGGCGGCGCGCTGGGCGGCGCATCAGCGGCGCCGCGCCGGCGCGGGCCGTCGCCGACCGCGCGGCGGCAGCGCCGCGCCGCGTTCCTGTTTCTCGCGCCGGCCTGTTTCATGGTGGCCGTGTACGTCGTGTGGCCGATCCTCTCGACGATCCGCCTGAGCTTCTTCAACTGGGATGGGATGACCGAGCCGACCTTCGTCGGCCTCGCCAACTATATCGAGCTGGTCCATACGCCGACCTTCTATACGGCGCTGAAGAACAACCTGATCTGGCTCGTGCTGTTTCTGTTCGCGCCGCCGATGGGCCTCGCGGTCGCGCTGTATCTGAACCAGGCGGTGGCGGGCATCCGCATCGTCAAATCGCTGTTCTTCGCGCCGTTCGTGTTATCGGGTGTCGTGGTCGGGCTGATCTTTTCCTGGTTCTACGATCCGACCTTCGGCCTGCTCGCGATGATGCTCGGCCACGGCGTGCCGGTGCTCGGCGATCCGCGCTACGCGACGTTCGGCATCGTGTTCGCGGCACTGTGGCCGCAAACCGCGTACTGCATGATTCTTTATCTGACCGGCTTGACCACGTTGAACGCGGAGCAGATCGAAGCCGCACGAATGGAAGGGGCGCACGGCTGGTCGATGCTGTGGCATGTGATCCTGCCGCAATTGCGGCCCACGACGTTCATGGCGATCGTCGTGACGATCATCGGCGCGCTGCGCAGCTTCGATCTGATCTCGGTGATGACGGGCGGCGGTCCGTTCGAAAGCTCGACGGTGCTCGCCTATTTCATGTACGACCAGGCGATCAAGTACTACCGCATCGGCTATTCCGCGGCGATCGCGGTGGTGCTGTTCGGCATCATGCTCGTCTACATCGTCTATCACCTGCGGCGGATGCTGCGCGCCGAGCAATAAGGAGCCGCTGATGTTTCCGATTCCGATCGACAAATGGAAGCCGGCCACGCGCCGCGCGTACAAAGTGACGTTGCCGATTGCACTCGTGATCTGGCTGCTGCCGATGATCGCAGTGCTGGTCACGTCGGTGCGTTCAACCGAAGAACTGAGCGAGGGCAACTACTGGGGATGGCCGAAGCACTTCGCGTTCTTCGAGAACTATCGCGAGGCCTTGACCACGTCGCCGATGCTGCATTACTTCTGGAATAGCGTGCTGATCACGTTGCCGGCGGTAGCGGCTTCGATTGCCCTCGCGGCGATGGCAGGCTTTGCGTTGGCAATCTATCGTTTTCGCGGTAATTCGACGCTGTTCGCCACTTTCGTCGCGGGCAATTTCGTTCCGATCCAGGTGCTGATGATTCCGGTGCGCGACCTGTCGCTGCAACTCGGGTTGTTCAATACCGTGAGTGCGCTGATTCTGTTTCATGTGTCGTTCCAGACCGGTTTCTGTGCGCTGTTTCTGCGCAACTTCATCAAGCAGTTGCCGTTCGAACTGGTGGAGGCGGCGCGCATCGAAGGGGCGAACGAGTGGACCGTGTTCTTCAGGATCGTGCTGCCGCTCATTCGTCCCGCGCTCGCGGCGTTGGCGATCCTCGTGTTTACGTTCGTCTGGAACGACTATTTCTGGGCTTTGTGCTTGACGCAAGGCGACGACGCCGCGCCGATCACCGTTGGCGTAGCGGCGCTGAAAGGGCAGTGGACGACCGCGTGGAATCTCGTTTCGGCGGGATCGATTCTGGCGGCGCTGCCGTCGGTCGTGATGTTCTTTGCGATGCAGAAGCACTTTGTCGCGGGCCTGACGTTTGGCGCGACGAAGGGGTGATGCTGTTCATCGCGGCATTCAACGCTGCACTTGCGCTATCGAGCGGATCCGTCGCGTCGATGCAGCATTGTTCCGATGCTGCAATGCCTTAACAAGGCAACTTCTCCTACTGGGTATGGCCGTTATCTCCATCAGCCTGCAAGTGACGCCTTCCTCTCTCTGAAAGGAGGGAGGAAGGCGGTTTGCCGCTCGTTCAGGCTGGATCAGCGTACTTCAGCGTCCACGTCAGCTTACGGCTGGCGCCGCCCGTCAACGCGAACGGGTTGGTCGTGCAAGCGAAGTTGGAGTGCAACTGTCCGATCGGCGTGGTCGACAATGGGTTCGTCGCACCGTTGACCGTATCGAACTGCGACAGCGCGCAACTATCGAAACCCATCACGGCGTAGTCCGTCGCGGGGCTATTCCTGTAGCTGACCGAGTAGCCGTCACCATTCGCCGTCGTGTTCTGGAAGTCCGCGAACGACGTGTAGTCCGTTTCCACAGCGAGATTACCCGTCAACGTTCCCGAGCTCAGCGTATCGGTGCGCGTTATCGTGCCCTTGCCGAACGTCATCACCGTATGCAGCTGCAGGTCAAGATCCGTCGTGTACAAGGCGTTCTTGGCCGCTTGTCTGAACTTCGTGGTGTCGAACGTGACGACCACCTGACCATTGGTTTCCTGCACGTTCAGATTCTTGTAGTACGTGACCGGAAGATAGGTGCTGCCGTTGTACGTGACCTGCGGAATCAGCAGCGCGTAGCTGAGGTCCGTCGTGCCGTACGCGAGATTGTCCGAAAAAGGCGTCGGATAGTACGGCGTGTACGAGTTGTAGTCGGGCGCCTGACTCAGGTTCAGGTTGATCACGCGCTTGCCGTCGCGCACGGTGATGAGCGCGGCGCTATACGGATGCGCGGTATCGGTCGGCTGGTTGTACCAGGTCAGCGAGTAGTGCGGAATCGCGTCGAGGTAGGCCTGCATGTCGGTATCGGACAGCGGCGCCTTGCCGTTGAAGCCGAGCTTGTCCCACCACGCGTTCACGTACATGTACTGATGCAGCAAACTGAAATTTTCGCCCATCACGCGCGGCTTGCCGCGATACGAGTCGGTGCCGCGCCCCTTGACCCACATGTTGACGGACGGCGTCGGCAGCGTCGGGTCGTACCAGAAGTTGCTGAACCGCAGCGCCGACTTGTAGATGTACGTATAGGCAACCTTCATTTCCTGATCGGTCAGGATACCGGCATTGGCCGCGGCGGTCAGCACTTCCATGAAGGCCGAATCGCCGTACGGGCCGATCGAGCGGCCATAGTTGAAGCCCTGGCCGTTGGTATTGAGCTGCGGAAGGATCAGGTTGACCGAATTGCGAAGATACGATTTCAGTTCCGGCGTCAGGTTCGCCTGGTTGCCCATTTCCAGGGTGCGCTCGGTCACTTCGCCGATCAGCAGCGTGCTGTAACGGTCATATCGCGCCTGGTCGTAATAGGTCGTGTGGGTGTTCGACGCTTCGTCGGAAAAGCCGCCCGACGAATCGTTGCGAATGTGCTTCGTGAGTGTGTACAGCAGCGCGTCGCGCGCGTTCATCGTGGCCACGGTCGCGTCTGTGGTCGACGAGAACGTCGGATTGCTCCAGCCGAGCTTCTGCCGCAGCCCGGCGATGCCATACGATACCGCGTAGTAGTTCTGCGCGGTATTGAGCGACGCGACGTCGATCGGAGTGCCGGCGGCGGGGCAGGTGTTGGTCTTGCCGCTGGCATCCGCGCCGAACATATCGCAGAAGTTCAGGCGTGATTGCAGCGTCTGCAGCATCGAGTCGCTGAATACCTCGTTGAGCATGCCGTGCGACTGGAAGTTGTTGAGCGCCACCAGGTAGTAGTACTCGCCCCAGGACGTATTCGCATACGTGTAATTGGAGCCGGTCATCTGCGTCATCATCGCGGTGGTGATTTTCTGGTAGGTCGCCAGATAATCGGCGTAGGCCGGATCGCCTTTCGTTTTCATGTCGATCAGGATCCACGACAGGCCGAGCGCGAGCTTGCCGGGCAGGAATTTGTCACCGGTGTTCGTATCGAGCACGTGGACCGGGTTGCCGTCGCCGAGATCCATCACGACCTGGGTGAAGTCCGACGATTTTCTGATCAGATCGAACAGCGCCCGCATTTGCCCCATCATCGTGATCGGAACGCCGGCGCCCGCCGGCACGCTGGTGTCGGCGGCGCCATAGACGACTCCATGCAGCGAAATAGCGCCGTTTTTCGACGGATCGGGCGTGCTCGTGGACGCGGTCGACGAGGGTGAATCGTTATTCACACCGCCGCCACAGGCGCTGAATAACAGCGCCGTGGCAACGCTGAGGGCAAGACCAAGCGTAGTTTTTTTGGTGGAAAGCATTTCGTCTCCTGATTTTAATTGAATGGTGTTGTGATCAACTTTTTCGATATGGATTGGTTATGGGTTTATCTCCTTTAATGGATTAATGAGCCAGGTCATCCGGTTGTCCGCAAAAGCTGCAAAGCCTCGACTACACATCAGTCGTCGTATAACATAATGGTCGACAAAACGATCCGCAGCGGGAAATGACTGCTCTCGTCGCTCGTGGCACTCTGGCCTGCTACCGCGTGTGGACTGGCTGTCTCCTCAATCGAGTGTCACTGCGACGCAGCGAAACGATTACAACCACTCGCCATCTGTGTTACATCAATATTCTGTAAGACGTAGGAGATCATATCTCAAAGCAGATTGCAAGCGGGTGAGACGGCGGCGAGCGGAGATGGCATCAGCCTGTAGTGCGGAGAACCGGGATATTCCATCGGGTGATCCGCTTTCAGATATTTATTGAAGTGCGATTTAAGGTCTGATTGGTTGTGGATTATCGAGCCAATTAATTTCTGGAAATGTAGTTAGGTAACCAAAGCATTGGCTCGTCGCGAAGTTGATCCATCGCTTTCGCCTCTCTGCTGTCTTCCTTCGAAAGCGATTACACGGAAGGCCGTTTCGTGGTCCCGGAGTCGCTCCAGTCAAACGTTTTCTCTGTCCTGAAGAGGCGATTGCCCGCGTGGAAAATTGCCAGGCAATCCTAGTGAGTTGGCGCGTGCGCCGGACCGTTGAGCGCGCCGATTCGCACGCTTACCACCCATCGGATAAGATACGGGCCGCCATGTATTTTTTAGAACGGAAGGAGTGGTTTCAATGATCGAGCCGAGCAACGTTTTTAAGGAAAATCTCGCCAGAATGCCGGCGATCGACGGCATCGAGCGCATCGATCTCGTCAACGGCAGCGGTGCTGTGGTCGCGAGCATCGAGAACAAGCCGGGCAAGCAGGGCTCGCTCGCGGTGTACAACTACCTGCGCGGCGAGTTCGGCACGCTCGGCGCGAAGGCGGCCGAACACGGCCTTGCGTTGTTCGCCGAGCATACGGCCGACGCGCGCAACCGTCCGGGCGCGCATCCGAACGTCGACCATCTGCTGGCGATTGCCGCCGGTGCCGAGGCATTGCGCATCGAGGTCGTACCGGCGGCTTAAGGCCGCGCAAGGTCTTGTCCCGTTCCTGCAGGTTAGACGTTTTCCTGCCTCTGCCGCGAATCCCGCCGCACCCCGCGACCGGATTTGCGGTTCCACTACCGCTGACTGCTCCGTACAAACCCCTGGTTTTGCCGAAGTCCTCGGATTGGCTTCGGATTCGGCTTCTGTTCGACAATTTGAAACGCATGGGCCCGGCGCACACTGAGTTCGTCCCATCGCGCATATCGCGCCTTCCGTCAGGAGCCCCGGATGTCTTCCCGTCACAACAAACCCCGCCGGTTCGACGCCGGCCAGCCGCAACCCAACACTTCGGAATGGGACCAGCCGGCACCGGGTCCGCAAGACGATGCGATGCGCAAACTGCAACGCGGTTCCGAAGCCATCCTGCGTCTCGCCACCGAGGCACACGCGGCCGTCGCTCGTAGCGACGCAGCGGGCGCGCAAGCCGCGCGCCAATCGATCGAGACGGAGCTGACCTTCACCATCGGTCTGATCGACGAACTGCTGTTCGGTGCACCCGAGCAGTCCACGCTGCATTGACAGACCTTGACCTATAGTCCCAACGTTCCGGAAACTGACGTGAGCACTTTGACGATCGTTCTTTGCATTTGGGCCATGGTCGCGTTTTGCGCGGTCCTGTTTATCCGCGGGGCGAGTCCGCGCGTCGAGCGTAAGGCGCAACACCCGCGCGTTCGTCCGTCACGTTATTCGATTGCGGAGTAACGACGCGGAACCAACGGGGTAACATGAGTAGCATCGGTGCCAGGGCCGGCCTGTACCGACGATGTTCCCACCGGAGGTTCTCGTATGGACACACATTCGATTCTCGGCATGCTGCATGCCGAAGAGGCATTGCTCGTTTCCATCGTGCGGTCACTGCCTGAGGACATCAAGCGCAGGATCGCCAACGACTTTCACGAACAGGCGCAACTCGCCGAAAGCTCGCATCTGGATCCGACCACGAACCGCGAAACAAGCGACGCATTCAAGGCCCACGTCCGGCGTCTGTCGAACATGCTTGCTTCGTTGTCTTAACCAAGGCAGCGTTCGCGCGGCTGCGTCGAATTCCCCCGAACCGTGCCCGCGCTTGCCGGCCGTCTGACTTCGCGCCAGTTTCGCTGCAAAAAGGGCGCTTGCGCGCCGGCCAACGGACTGCGAAGATCACGCTAGACGCGGTACGCATTCGCCGCACCAGGATATTCCATGTTGGCGTCGAGCCCGTTTCCCGCCTTGCTGCACCACGCGAGCCTGTGGCTGCGAGGCTATGCGCTCGTGCTGGTCATGATGGGGCTCGGCGCATTGCTCGAACGCCACTGGCCGGCCGCATTGCTGCAGTCGCGCGCGGGACAGCGTTTGAATATCGCGTATGCGGGTCTGTACCTGGCGCTCGTGGAGGCCACCAAGCCGCTTACCGCGGCCGCGAGCGTCGCAATCGTGAACGCACTCGGCGGCGGGATGGTGGTGCTGGTATCGCGCGGGTGGGGCGCGCTCGCTTCGTTCGTGATCGTGCTGCTGACGATCGATTTCCTCGAATACGCGTTTCATCGGTTACAGCACTCCTGGCCTATCTTGTGGAAGCTGCATTCGCTGCACCACAGCGCGGTGGATTTCAACGTGACGATCACGCTGCGGCATCACTGGCTGGAAGTGCTGATCAAGGGCTCCCTGCTGTACCCCCTCGTCGGCGTGATGTTCAAGGTGGAGCCGTGGATCGTCGGTGCGACCTCGGTCGTGTTCATGTTCGGCAACTACTTCGCACATCTGAACCTGCGCGTGGACCTCGGCCGCTACGTCACGTGGGTCATCAATCCGCAGTATCACCGTCTGCATCACTCGATTCGCGCCGAGCACTTCAATCACAACTTCACGCAGCTATTGCCGATGTGGGATCACGTATTCGGCACGCGCTGGGTGCCCGCCAAACACGAATGGCCCGCCACCGGTCTCGATGACGGCGCGCAACCGCGTTCGCTGCTCGGCGCGCTCAGTTGGCCATTCGGGCGGCACCCGGGACGCGATGCGGTGCCCGCCCGTAAGCCGGTTGCTGTCCTCGACAAGCAAGCGAAATCGCGCTGACTACGCGAGTTGTGCGCTACGCACCGCTTTGCCGCCCAGCAGCGACACGGTGAGCGTGGCCATCACGAGCACGCACAACGCCGCGCGCAAGCCCAGCACGCCCGCACCGAAGCCGATCAGCGGCGGCCCAACCAGAAAGCCCGCATAGCCGAACGTGGCCGCCATCGATACGCCGATCGCGGGCGTGGCGCTCGAGCGGCCCGCTGCGCTGAAAATCACCGGAACGATATTCGCGAGACCGATGCCGACCATCGCGAAGCCGACGCACGCGGTCAGCACCGTGGGCAGGGTCAGCACAAGTGCAAGTCCGGCGAGTGCGATCAGACCGCCGAGCGCGACGACCTTGCTCGAACCGAAACGTCTCACCGACGCATCGCCGGCGATCCGGCAGGCCGCCATCGAAAACGCGAACGCGGAGTAACCAATCGCGGCGACGCTCGCTTCCTGGTTCAAGGTGGAGCGCAGGTACACCGCGCTCCAGTCGGCCACCGCGCCTTCGACGAGCATGCACAGAAAGGCGAGCATCGCCAGTTTCATCACGCTGCTGTCGGGCCACGCGAAGCCGCTCGACGCGACCGCCGTGCGCGGACCGATATCGCGCAACGCAAACGAGGCCGCGAAAACAATCAGGATGGCGATGAACACATCGGGTGCGAGCAGGCCGCCCACTACGCCGACGCCAGCCTTCTGCAACAGCGCGCCGCTCGCCGCGCCAAGCAGACCGCCCGCACTCCACGCGGCATGAAACGACGACATGATCGGCGCGCGCCAGCGCGTTTCGATCGCACTCGCGTGCCCGTTCATCGACACGTCGAGCGCACCGTTGGACGCGCCGAGCGCAAACAGCACCACGCATAAGGTGAGCATGCCGGGCGCAATGGCGGGCAACGGCAGCGCGATCGCAAATGCCGCGCCGAGCAGCGCGGTGGCGCGGCCGCTGCCCACGCGCGGCGCGAGCTGTCCCGCGAGCGGCATCGCGACGATGGCGCCGAGCGCGAAGCAGAACAGCGCAATGCCCAGCGAGGTGTCGCTGAGCGAAAGGCTTTCCTTGATACGCGGCACCTCGACTGCCCATGCGCCGATGCCGAAACCGTTGGCGAGAAAAACGGCAAGCGTCGCGACACGTTCTCTGACGAGCGGGTTCATGGGCGGGCCGCCATCACGTTGTCGCAGACGCTCTCGAGGCTCGCGACGCGCGCAGCCGGCACGTCCGCTTCGACGAACAGATAATCGACCGCCGACGCAGGGGCTACCGAAAACGGCGCCGCTGTCATCAGTTTCTCAGAGGTCAGCGCGATGGCGATCTGGCCGCTCGCTTTGACCATCGCTCGCTTCAGTGCCGCATCCTCTGCGTCGAACGCGGCCACCCCTTCGTCGGGTTCGAATGCGCAGGCGCCGAGAAAACAGAGGTCCGCGCGGATCTGCTGGATCTGCAGCAGCGCGGTCGCGCCGAGCGAACCGGCTGCACCAGGCGCGATGCGGCCGCCGACCAGTATCACGTCGAACCCCGGCCGCTCCAGCAGGCGAGTGCAGGCCTCGGGCGAGTTGGTGACGACGGTCAGCCCGGCGTTCTCGGGCAGCGCCGCCGCAATCGCGACGTTGGTCGAACCGGCGTCGAGCAGCACGATCTGCTTTGGACGAACGATCGAGACGGCCGCCGCGGCAAGGCGCGCCTTGCGATCGACGGCTTCGTGCATGCGAAGCGCCGCCGGTTTACCGGCGGGCGACATCAGCAGCGCACCGCCGTACACGCGTTTGCAGTGGCCCTGATCCGCGAGATCGCGCAGATGGCGGCGCACCGTGTGCTCAGAGGTTTGCAGCTCGGCGGCAAGCTCGGCCGCGAGCACGCGGCCATGCGTGCGCAACCGCTCCAGAATCAATGCCTCGCGCTGCTCGGGCAGCAGCCCGTTGATCGCTTCTTCTCGCGTTCGCTGCATGATTCCGCCTCCGTTTCCGGGTGAAACGATCATAAACGAGCAAAATGTATGGTAAACGATCGTCGGGCGCAAGCAGCCCGATGCGGCTCGCCCTGACTCGCGCTCGCCGGTCGAAAACCGTTCATTCGTCTTGACGGGCAGAGCGGCGGATCAGGCGGTAAAAATGCGCTTTTTTCAGGGCTTTGAGGCCGAAGCGGATCACTTATGCTGTGCAATCGCGGCAGGTGCCGGTACTGAAACGAAAGCGCAACAGCAGCGCACCCACGGCGCGACCATGCCGCTGAAACATCGCCACGACTCATGACATTCACGCAGACGCCTGCCGCTCCGATTGCCAACATCAACCAGAGGGCCGTGTCGTTATGTTCGGCGGGACAGTTCGCCGACGCCTTGCCGCTCGTCATGCCGCTGCTCGAAGATTCCACCCTGCCCGACGATGAGCGGGCCGATGCCTTGAAGATCGCCGGCGCGTGTTCGTTCGCGCTGTGCCGCTGGGCGGACGCGGAGCACTTCTGGCGTCAGTGCCTGTATCTGAAGCCCGATTGCGCGGACGTCTACTCGAATCTCGGCGCACTCTTCATATCGCTTGGCCGCCTGTCGGCCGCGAAATCGACGTATCGGCAACTGCTGTCGCTGCGCCCGCTCGACGCGAACGCGCATCTTCAACTCGGCAACGTGCTGTACGGGCTCGGCCATCGCGCCGAGGCGGAGGCGGCGTATCGCCAGGCGGTGACGATTCGTCCCGATTGCGCCGAAGCGCATCACAACCACGGCATCGTGTTGCGGGAGCTGCAACGCCCGCAGGAAGCGGAAGTGGCTTATCGTCATGCGCTGCGCGGCTTGCATGGCCGCGCCGAACTGCACAACAACCTCGGCATTGTGTTGATGGATCTCGGGCGTCTCGCGGAAGCGGACGCCGCCTATCGGCAGGCCCTGACGCTCAAGCCGCAATATCCTGAAGCGCTCAACAATCTTGGCGGTGTGCTGAAGGCGACCCAGCGATTCGCTGAAGCAGAACTGGCCTGCCGGCTCGCGCTGGCTATCCAGCCCGAGTACGCGGAAGCGCACCTCAATCTCGGCGCGGTGCTCTTCGATCTCGGTCGGGTGAGCGAAGCCGAGGCAGCGTACCGTGAAGCGCTCGTGCATCGGGCGGACTACGCTGAAGCGTATTACAACCTCGGCGTGGCGCTATTCAAGCAGGAGCGCTTTGCGCAAGCCGAGCAGGCTTACCGCGATGCAATTCGCTGTCAGCCGGGGCTTGCGCGTGCCCACAACAATCTCGGTTGCGTGCTGCGTTTGCTCGAGCGCCTTCCGGAAGCGCTCGACGCGTTCCGCGAGGCGCTCGCGGTGTTGCCGAACCTCGCCGAGGCGCATGCGAACATTGCCAGTGCGCTGACGCAACTGAGGCGCTTTGCCGAGGCCGAAAACGCGTATCGGCGCGCGGTGGCTTTGAAGCCCGAATATGGCGAGGCGCGTTTCGGTCTCGCCGTGTTGCTGCTCGGCCTCGGCCGTTTCGAGGAGGGCTGGCCGCTTTACGAGTGCCGCTATGAACAGCCCAATTTCATCCATCGAAAGACGCGGGAAATGCTCAATTGTCCGCAATGGTCGGGTGAGCCGCTCGCCGGCAAGTCCGTGCTGGTGTGGCAGGAGGACGGTCTCGGCGACATGCTGCAATTCGGCCGCTATATTCCGTCGCTGAAGGCGCTCGGGGCGGCCCATATCGCGTTTGCGTGCGCGCCGGCATTGCATCGGCTGATCGCGGGCGTTGACGGCGTCGATGCGGTGCTCGAGCATCATGGCGCGCTCGCGCAGATCGCGAAGTACGACTGCTGGACCAGTCTGCTGAGCGTGCCGCTCCATCTGCGCACGACAGCCGATTCGATTCCTCGTCCGGCGCGTTTGCGCATCGATCCCGCGCTCGCCGAATACTGGCGGCCTGTGCTCGACTCGTTGCCGCCCGGCCGCCGAATCGGTCTGGTCTGGAAGGGCAATCCGAAGCACCATAACGACGCGAATCGCTCGATACCGTCGCTCGCCACGCTCGCGCCGCTATGGGGCGTGCCGGGCCTCAACTTCGTCAGCTTGCAGAAGGGGCAGGGCGAGGACGAAGCGCGCAATCCGCCGCTCGCGCAGCCGCTGCTCGATCTCGGCACGCGCGTGGGCGACTTCGCGGACAGTGCGGCGATCGTCGCGCAACTCGCTCTGGTGATCTGCGTCGATACGTCGATCGCGCATCTGGCCGCGTCGCTCGGCAAGCCGTGCTGGGTGATGCTACCCGAAAGAGACGTCGATTGGCGCTGGATGCATGAGCGCGACGATTCGCCGTGGTATCCGCACACGCTGCGTCTGTTCCGGCGCGAACGGGGCGAGGATTGGGCGAGCTCGGTCGAGCGCGTGCGGCAGGCGTGCGTCGAAAGATTCGGCGGCGCGCTATGACGCCTGCGTGAGTTGCATGTGATACAGGCCCCACGGCGACAATTCGAAGCGCTGCTTCAGCGGCTTGGCCGCGAGCTCGGGAATCTGGTCCGCGTCGAAGATCGCCCATAGCGGCCCCACGCCGCCGAGCGGCAGCGGTTTGCCGTCCATCTGCGTCGCGACGATGAAGCGATACTCACGTACCTTGTCGAGCGTCGTCATCACCGCATAGCCATCGACCGCATGCATGACGATTTGCGTGTCGCCGCCTTCGGGCGCGCCGACATGCGCGAGCACGTCGGTGAGCAGCGGTCCGCTGAACGCATGCAGGTGCGAGTCGTATTCGACGGTCGGATGGATCGTCACGGTCTTCATGCTCGCGAGCAATGCCAGGTCGACGCCATACGCTTGCGAAAACTTGACTTGATGTTTCGCGAGCAACTGATCGAAAGCCGGATCGAGCGCACCGCGATTGCTGTGCTTGATCGCGCCGGAAATCGTCAGGACAACTGGAGATGCAGCGCATTCGGCATGCTCGCGCTTCGCGCCGAATGCGGGCGCGGCTGCCGCGCCCAGCACCGCGGCGCTGGTCAGGAACTGGCGTTTGTTCATCGAATTGGCTCCGGGCGTCGTTGAGGCGTGGCCTGGCAGGGCTCGCCCGCCCTCTATTGTCGGAGAATTGTCGTGGCAGGTGATATCGCGATGCTTCATTTGCGCGTCAATCGCTATGCTTTTTTCACATGTGCTGCGCGCCGAAGCGGGCGGAATACCCGGTTCGGCGCTGGGCGCGAAGGGCGTGCAGGTATCGATGTTCGAGCTGCGGCGGAAATCGTTAGCGAACCAGGCACGCGCGGCGTTCAGGCCGCGCCAAGGCTGACCGTGCGCGTCACATCGACGACCGACAGCCGGATCGCGTCGATCAACGCGCGTGCGGCCGGCGACGGCGTGCCCGCTGCACGCATCGTCAGGCCGATGTCGCGCCGGGTGTTGTGCAGCGGTACGTCGAGCACTACCAGTTGCCCCGATTGAATCTCGTGATGCAACTGCTGCGCCGACAATGCCGCCACCATGTCGGTGCCGAGCAGCAGGCCGCGAATCACCGCGAGGTCGGCGGTCTCGACGGTCGGCAGCGGCGGCTTGACCTTCAGCCGCTTGAATTGCGCCTCGAACAGCCCACGCGCCGGTGCATTGCTGCGCGGCAGAATCCACTGCGCGTCACGCAGACGCATGATGCTCAGATTGCGCGCGCGGGTCAGCGGGTGATCGCGGCGCACCAGTACGACCATGTCTTCCGACATCAGCCGTTCGTTTTTCAGGCCGCTGGTCGCGTCGTTGTCGCGCAGCGCGCCGAGTATGAAGTCGATGTCGCCCGCACGCAGACTGGCCACGAGCGTTTCGTACGCGCTTTCGTCGGTGACCACGCGCACGCCCGGATTCTCCGAGGTCATCCGCGCGATCGCCTTCGGCAAAATCAGCGTGCGTCCGAGCGGCAATGCACCGACCGTGACCGAACCTTGAATCTTGCCGTGCAAGGCGGCGATATCGTCGGGGATATGCCGCAGTTCGTTCAGCGCGCGGCGTACGTGCAGCAGGAACGTTTCGCCCTCGGCCGTCAGCAGGATTCCGCGCGGGCTGCGATGGAACAGGCTCAGACCCGAGCCGCTTTCGAGCACGCGAATCGCGGTGCTCACCGCAGGCTGACTAATGCCGAAGGTCTTCGCCGCGCTTGGCATGTGGCGATGCCGCGCGAGCGCCGCAAACAGTTGCAGCCGCCGCGTGTTGAGCAGATAGGCGGGCAACGCGCCTTCCGCGACGGCCCGGCGACGGGTTTGTCGCGCGGCGCACCATTGCGCGAGCTCTTCGAGTTCCGCGAAGATCCGTTCGCAGCGATGCAGCACCGCGCGGCCGACAGGCGTCGGCAGCATGCCCGAAGGACCGCGATCGAACAGCGGTATGTCGAGCCCCAACTCGAGTTCCTGCACGGAGCGCGTGACGGCCGACTGCGCGCGAAACAGCGCGGCCGCCGCGCGCGTCGCGCTGCCCAGCTCGGCGACGAGCCGGAATGCGCGCAGTTGCGCGAGATTGAGCAAGTCCTTGCTGGTCGCCGACAGCGGCGCTTTCGCGGCTGCCAGGGTGCTTTCGGCGGAAAGAGTGTCGTTGCTCATGCCGCGCCCGCGATCAGGTGCAACGACGGCAGCGACAGATTCAGACTTTCCTTCGAGATATGCGTGTGCTCCTTCATCAACGCTTCGACGCGCGCGCCTTCGCCTTTTTTGAGGGCGTCGACGATCGCATGATGCTGGCGATGTGCGTACATCAGCATCATGAATTGACGCTCGCGCGCGGATTCGTCGAATGCGATCGTGAATGGCGATACGAATGGCACCTTGTCGTTCAGACTGAGCGCGGCCGTGACCGCCTGGTTTTGCGCCGCGTCGACGATCAGCGCGTGGAAGCGGCCGTTCATCTGCGCGTAACGCACGTCGTCGCCAGGCCGCAGACGCTTTTGCCCGAAGATCTCGTCGCCTTCGCGCAGGCAATCGTCGAGCGCGGCGGCGAGCGCGGGGCTCACGCCGCTTTCGGCGACCGTGCGGGCGGCGAGTCCTTCGAGCACGCCGCGCACGTCGATCGCGTTGAGGACGTCGCGCACGCTGAAGCGGCGCACGATGTAGCCGCGCGTGCCGCAACGATCGAGCAGGCCTTCCGACGACAGTACGCTCAACGCGTAACGCAGCGGGGTGCGCGATACGCCGAGCCATTGCGCGAGCTGCGCTTCGACGAGCCGCTGACCGGGCGACAGTTCGCCCGAGAGGATCTGTTCGCGAAGTGTCTGGACAATCGCTTGCTGGGTCGTCTCGTTCATCGTTTCGTCACTCGTCGGAAGCATCGGAGTATAGCCACGCGTGTTGCCTCGATCCAAGCCTCGTAAAAGGGCGTTGCGAGTTGTTTTCTGGCCCATCTGTTTTATTTATCGAACGTTGAGCCGTGAGAGCACGGCCGAAGGCTTGCCGCGCGGGCTTGGGATACCGAGAAAGCCCGTCGCGGCATGGGTCGCGGCGCGCTTCGCCGGCTCGCTCAGCCCCAGATTACCGGGGATCTTACGATCAATCCAGCGCCGCCTGAGGTATACCCGTACTACTCGATTGACGGCACGCTTCTTATCTTTGTATCCCAAGACGGTCGGGTTGACCAACGCGGTGAATCCGGCCACCTATCCGATTGGCAGCAACACGAAGTAACGGAAGAGCACGAAATGGCAAGGATCATTGGTGGTATCGGCACGTCGCATGTGCCCACGATCGGCTTGGCGTACGACAAGGGCAAGCAGAACGAGCCCGCATGGGCGCCGCTGTTCAAGGGCTATGAACCGGTGGCGAAGTGGCTGGCCGAGCAGAAGCCCGACGTGATGGTGATGTTCTACAACGACCACGCGAACAGCTTTTTCTTCGACTGCTACCCCACATTTGCGCTCGGCGTGTCGCCCAACCACGAATTCGCCGATGAAGGCGCGGGCAAGCGCCCGCTGCCGGACATCGCCGGCCATCCTGATCTCGCGATTCATATCGTCGAGCAATTGGTCAACGACGAGTTCGATCTGACCGTCTTTCAGGACCGCCCGCTCGATCACGGCGTCAATTCGCCGCTGTCGCTGATGCTGCCGCATCAGGGCGGCTGGCCGCTGTCGCTGGTGCCGCTCGAAGTCAACGTGCTGCAGTATCCGCTGCCGACCGCGAATCGCTGTTACCGGCTCGGCCAGGCGCTGCGTCGCGCGATCGAATCGTTCGAGCAGGATCTGAAGGTCGTGGTGGTCGGCACGGGCGGGCTCTCGCACCAGGTGCACGGCGAGCGCAGTGGTTTCAACAATACCGAATGGGACATGGAATTCCTCGACCTGATCGTCAACGATCCCGAGCGCCTTGCCGCGATGAAGCACGTCGACTACGTGCGCCTCGGCGGCGCGGAAAGCGTCGAGACGATCATGTGGCTCGCGATGCGCGGCGCGCTCGGCAAGAAGGTCCGCGAACTGCATCGCAATTACTATCTCGCGACCAGTACCGCAATGGCCGTGACGATCTACGAAGAAGAGGTGGCGTAATGAATCCGCAACTGATTGGCGTCGAAGAACTGACCGGCACATATCCGTTCGATATTCGCCAGAGCATGAAGGCGATGCGCCTGAACCGCTTTTTCTGGCAGATGCGCGAAGCGCCGGCGCGTGCGCTGTGGCTCGAAAACCGCACCGCTTCTTACGATGCGGCCGGGCTCACGCCGCAAGAGCGCACGCTGGTCGACAACACGGACTGGATCGGCATGATCCGTTACGGGGTGTCTTTCTTCGTGCTGGAGAAGTTCGCGCGCGTCGTGAAGATCACGAATCTCGGCGTGTACGCGAGCATGCGCGGCGAAACCCTCGAGGAGTTTCTGAAGACCCGGAAGGTGCCTGAGGCGGTTTAACGGCCGGCCGGAACGCACGCGCGAAGCGGCACCGTCCGTGGGGCTGGTTCGATGTGTAGTCCACTGAGAGGAGACCACGGGTGGCTCGCATTTAAACATGGCGCGGAGGCGATTCTCGGCCACAACTCTGTCCTTGCTTAAGTTGCGACCCGCAACTATATTGATTGCGCATCGCAACTGATGAGCGAGCCCATCATGGACCTGATCGACGCCCCCGCCAAGTCCCGCGAAGCGACCATTCTCGAGCTGCGCGAATTTTCCCGCCGGCTGGTTCGCGAACTCGGCTTCATGCGCACGACGATCGCCGACAGCGATCTGGCGCCCTCGGCGGTGCATGCGGTGCTCGAAATCGGCATGTCACCGGGCATCAGCGCGAAAGAGCTCGCGACCATCCTGCGGCTCGACAAATCGAATACGAGCCGGCAGGTCGCGAAGCTCGAAGCGAGCGGACTCGTCGAGCGCGCCGTCAGCCTCGACGATGCCCGTGCTTCCGAGTTGTATCTGACGGCCGAAGGGCAGAAGCTGCGCAAAAAGATCGACCGGTTCGCGACCGATCGCGTGTCCAACGCGCTGCGGCGCATGGTTCCCGCCGACCAGCAGGCGCTGGTCCGTTCTCTCGCGCTGTATGCGGACGCTCTCGCGCACGGTGACGTCAGCAAGATTGCCGCGCCGCAAGCCGGACCCGGGGAAATCGTGGAGGGCTATCAACCTGGCTGCATCGGCGACATCACGAGTTTGCATGGGCGCTATTACGCCGAGCACTGGGGCTTCGGCGCATTCTTCGAAAAGAAGGTCGCGACGGAACTGGCCGCGTTCGCAGGCGCATTGCCGGCCGAAGGGAACGGGCTTTGGCTCTACGTGGAAAACGGTCGCACGCTTGGTTCTGTCGTCATCGACGGCGATGACGAAACGGGCGTCGCGCATTTGCGCTGGTTCATCGTCGACGATTCTTTGCGTGGCTCCGGAATGGGACGGCAATTGCTGTCGCAAGCCATGCGCTTCGTCGACGAGCGGTTCAACGAAACCTATCTGTGGACTTTCAAGGGGCTCGACGCTGCGCGCCATCTATACGAGTCATTCGGCTTTCGGCTGAGCGAAGAATCGGAAGGCGCGCAATGGGGAACGCGCGTCGTCGAGCAGCGCTTTGACCGGCCTTCAGCCAGGAAAGGCGGTGGCGCGCCTGCATGATCGGCTGAGAGGAAACTCGGTCTGTTCGCTCAGTGCGCGCCGACTGACGCTGCGATCCGGTCGGCCAGATCGCCGAGAACGCGGCTCAACGCGGCGGCTTGCGCGGGCGCATCGTGTCCGCTGATCGCGGAGTCGAGCCTCACCTGCTGCCGCAGCGGCGCCTGATCCGGGTGCCCGGTCAGCAACGTCCACTCCGCCTCTAGCGTCAACATGCCGCTTGTGTCGGCCGTGGCGTCCAGCACGGTGACGACCAGCTTGCGCGTGCCGGGCGGCGCGGGCGCATCCGGATCGACGAACGACCCGGCGGGCAGGCGCGTGAGCAAATCCTGCGCAAGCGTGCGGCGCATCATCTGGGCGAGTGGTGCGCCCCAGCGGTCGTTCTCGTCGATCGTCAGACGGTTTTGCGAAGTCAGCGTGACGACTTCGAGCCGATCGAGTACCGCGGGAATATGCACGGCAGTCAGTTGAATCGGTGTGATCGGCGCGGTGGCTGGCGGCGGGTCGGCGGGCATCGCGTTCAACGTTACGTAGTGCGTGGGCACGCTGTGCGCGCATCCGGCGAGCGTCATCGCCACGATGGATGCGGCACATGCCGCCGTCCTGACATGCGTCGCGACCGATGTCGCGACGGGCCGTCTGGCGCAGAGCACGGACCTCGTCATCATTGCCCCTCCTGCTGCCGTCCCCGGATCATCGCTTCGGGATGGCGATCGAGATAGTCGGCCAGCGCCCGAATCGAGCGCGCGGTGTCGGTCAGTTCCTGCAAGGCGGCGGGCAGGTCGTTCTGACTCGACGCATCGGCGCCGAGCGTTCGGCTTGCCGCAACAACGGTGCGATCGGCCGAGTTCGCGGTCTCGCGCAGCTGCGCGACGAGCGGACCGATTTGCGGCGAGACCTGCTGCAAGGTGTGATCGATCTGGGCGACGGAGTGGTCGATGTGGGTCAAGCTGTCCTTGATCAGCGGCGAGGAGCTGAGCGTGTTGATGTGTGCGGCGATACTGCGGACCTGTTCGCCGGTTTGCCTGATCGGCAGATCGTCGATCTTCTGGATCACCTCGTTGGCCTTGGCCATCGTCGTATCGAGGTTCGCGGCAGCGACACTGGGAATCACGGGCAAGCCGTCCTCGCTGGCGAGCCTGGCGACCGGTGCGCCCGGCGCACCCGCTGCGCTTGCCACGAAGTCGAGCCTGATCTTGTCCGCTCCGACGAGCGGCGGATCTTGCGACAACCTCGCGCGCAAGCCCGTGGCGACGAGGTGAGCGAGCATGCCGTCGACGAGCGGACGCCAATCGCCGTTGGCCGGCGGCGGCACGCCGACGATGCCAAGTTGTGACGGGTTCAGCGCGATCTCTACCGGAGTGCTCAGCGCGCCGGTGCGGGCATCGTAGTTCAGATGCACGCCGGTGACGGTGCCCACGTCGAAACCGCGCAATTGCACATCGGCACCAGTCTTCAGTTCGCCGACGGCGCCGTCGAATCGCACGAGATAAGTGACGACCGGACCATGCCCCGGCGCGAGCGCGGGGCGGCGATCTGTTCCCTCGAATTGCGAAGCGGGCTGACCGGCGCCTGGCTGCATCACGATCTCGGGGCCGGACAGCACGCCCTTTATCGACGCTGGATCGTTGAGATTCACGTGGGCGCCGCGCAGGAAAAACTTCGTCTCGCTGCGCAGATACTTTTTTTCGGCGCGATCTATCTTGAGTTCGGTTTGCACATGCTGCCCATCGGATGTGAGCTTGATCGCGGAAACGGCGCCGACCTTGACGCCGCGCAGCGTGACGATCGTGTCGTCGGGCTTCATGCCGTAGGCGTTGTCGAACGTTACAGTGACGGTCTCACCCCGGTTCATCCAGGCGCGAATGCCGAGCCATCCAGCGATGGCGAAGGCGGCGATCGGCACCGCCCAGATCCAGCCGGGCCCTGCGCTGCGCCTCACCTGAGCCAGCGAACGAGGGGGACGCGCGCCGCTCATCGCTCGCTCCTCAAGCGCACGTCCCACATCAGGCGCGGGTCGAACGCGCGCGATGCGGTCATCGTCAGGAACACGACCATCGCGAATGCGGTTGCGCCGGTTGCGGGTCTGGTCGAGGCGATGCCGTCGAACTGAATCAGCGGCACGAATGCCGCGATCGTGAACACGTCGACGAATGACCACCGGCCGAGCTCGTCGATCAGGCGATACAGATGCGCCTTGATCCGCAGATGCCGGCGCGAACGCCGCTGAACGGAGAAGACGAACCACGCCATGCCGAGAATCTTCGCCACCGGAATGAGGATGCTCGTACAGATGATCAGAATGCCGAGCGGCCACAGACCCGCATGAAACAGCTGGTAGACGCCGTCGATGATCCGGTGCGACTGGGGGCGCCCGAGTTGCATCGAAGTGGTCATCGGAAAGAAGTTGGCCGGGATCGTCAGAACCAGCGCCGCGAGCGACAGCGCAGCCGCGCGCACGACGGCGTCGGCTTTGCGTGCGCGCAGCGTCAGTCCGCAGCGCGGGCAGGCATGCCCCTCTTGCGATATCGGCGCGACCAGATCGCATACCGTACAGGACAGCGACGCTTCATCTTCCGGCAACTCGTTTTCCGCGGCGATTGCGCGCCATACGGTGCGTCGATCGAGCGCGGCGCGCGTGAGCATCGACAGCAGCGCCGCGGCGATGAAGCAGTAGCCGCCCGGGGCGATCGTGCCGGTCAGATTCTGCGTCACGCGCGCATAGCCGACGAAGCAGCCGACCAGATACACATCCGGCATGGTCCAGATATCGAGCGAGGTGGTCCAGCGAAACAGCGCGCCGATTCGGCTGGTACGCCAGCCGAGCCGCAGTGCGACGAGGACGATCACGAGTCCGCCAAAACGGATGAACGGCAGCACGATGCCGAACGTGCCGAGCATCAGTGCGAGAATGAACCACCCGTCGTTCCACATCGCCACGATGCCCGACGACAGCAGCGACGAGCGCTCGACGCCGAGCATGTGGACGTACATCAGCGGCGCGAGATTGGCGGGAAACAGCAACACGAAGGTCGCCGTCGCGCAGGCGAGTGCCGCGGACTGACTACGGCCGCTACGCCGCTCGAGCGGAAAGTGGCAGGTTCGGCAACGGGCGTAGGTATGTGCGGTGAGCGGCGGGATGTCTTCTAGCGCGCCACATTCCGGGCAGCCGATCGTCATGCGACGTTCTCCATCGGCTGTCCGGTTTCAGGCGGGCAGTGCGTTGCGAATGAGGTTTGACCGATCATCACCTCGACTCCCCGGCGCCGTTGGACGCGCAAAAGCACGGCAGACGCGCTGGCGCGCGCTAGCCCGTTGTTCTTCACTAGCATGGCGCGTTCCCGGGGCGCGCCAGGCGGACGGTCAGTGCGCTTGGCCGGCCTTCGCGGGCTAGCCGAACGGTGCCTGCGATCATCCGCGTTGCCCACGCGCCTTGATTGGCTGTCTCCGGTACCGGATTGAACTGGGCGTATTCAGAAAAGCGGGTGCCGCGCGTAAAAGCGGATTGAAACTCGCGAAACTTTCAAAAGCTATTCCGGTTAATTGCGGGCCGCCAATTATGCGAATTGTTTGGCTTTCGCACGAGCAGAGATCGGCGGCTTGCGCAATAGGGAAAGCCGAGTTGTCGCGCAGCGCTTGGCACGGCTGCACGCGTTAAACGCTGCCACGGTACCGCGTCATTCAGGGCGAAAATAATCGGCCCACCGCGCTTGCGATGCCGGCGTGCGGGGCGATCCAGTTCGGCAAGATTGACTCTCAGGGTTTCTCCCATATCCTGGCGGGACCGGCAGTGGCACTCGTGCGCTACACCGCTCATCTTCAAAGAAAAAATGATGCCGACGTCAAAAGAATGTGCTAGAAAATAACAATTGCGCGCGCGGAGAAATAGCCAGTCGTGCAAGTAAATATTTCGGCTTTCAATACTCTTAATCGGCCGCGAGGTGGATCATGAGAACAACGACGCTTTGGGGGCTCGGGGTGACGACGGTCGCTTCGGCGCTGACGCTGCAGTGTTATCCAGCGTGGGCCGACGGACCCGAAGCGGCGTATGCGTCCGAAGAAGAGGTGCCGCCCGGCTCGCTCAGTCCGAACGAGTACAAGGTGAACGCCGACGGCATGAAGGAAGATCCGAATGCGAAGATGTCGGACGTGGCCCGCGCGTATCGCAACGGCTATATCAATCGCGGCAAACAGGATCAGGCCGACTACGAGGCAATGATCGACGCGCACAATCACGGTCAGCGCAAGCCCGCCAGGACCGACGTCGCGCGGGTCGATGTGCCGCCGCTGCCGCCAGGCGTCCCCGAAGACGATAACTCGAAGTACACGAGCATTCCGCCGCAGCCTCAGCGGACGCAGCCGGCGCAGTACGCGCAACGCCAGGTGCCGCAACAGCCGCCGCAACAGCAATACCAGCAGGCTTACCAGCAGCCGCAATACGCGCCGCCGCCAATGCAATACCAGCAGGCGCCGGCCTACGCGCAGATGCAACCCGTCTATGCGGACAACCAGCCGCTCTACGTGCGGCAGGACTATCCGCAACCGCCCGTGCAGTACGTGCCGGTTTATCCGCAGCCGCAATACGAGGAAATGCCGCCGGTCGTTGAAACCGTAATTCAACCGGCGGCGCCTGTCGCTTATCAGGTTTATCGTCCGCCGGTCTATTGGGCGCAGCCTCGCGTATACGCGTATCGTGCTCCGGTCTACGGCTATCGGATGTGGCGTTGAGGTATTGCGACGAGTCGTGGCGGCGTTTCGCAAGAATAGCGCGCCGCGGCGAATGCTCGCGCGCATGATTTGAATGGTCGATGGAAAGTACTCAGCCTGGCCCATTCGCGTCAAACTGAGTGCTTTTTCTCAATCGCTTTGCGCTAATGGCCGCTGGCGCCTCTTGTGCGCACATTCAGGTGGTTATTCACCCGTCTGACTCCGCGCACCGATCTCGCGACACTACCGGCGCGTTGCACCTGTTGGCGCTGCGGTACCCAACCGGTCAGCGTCACGACGCCGTGGCGCGCCTGCACGTGGATCCCCGTTGAATGCAGATTCGGTGCGCGGGACAGTGCGCGCCGCACGTCACGCGCGAGTTCGCTATCAGGTCTATTGCGAGGCGGTGACGCCGAGATGGACTGACTTTGCGCGGATGCGCCGTTCGGCATGCCGCCGCCGGTTTGCGCATTCGCGCAGGTCGCCGCGCCGGTTGCGATCACTGCCGCGGCAATTGCGCCGATTATTCTGCTCGCACGGTCTCTTCTCACACACCCTCCTTTCCCTGGCGGACTATGGAAAAAGCACGATCGGGAGTAGTACAGCATTCTTGAATGCCGATAGGGTTCTGGCGGGGTTTACCGTATTGCCGCCATCAATAGCCTGTATGATGGCGGGCTCGCGCCCGGACCGGAGCCCCGCGCGGGCGGCATGCGCGCATCGCGCCGTCTGCCGCGCCCACCGGGCCGCCACGTTTCCATTCACGATGACCCAGAGGAAGACCGCCATGACGGCTGCAACGCAATTCGACCAGGTTTCTGTTGTCAAACGAGCCAACGTGTACTTCGACGGCAAGTGCGTCTCGCACACCGTCCTGTTCGCCGACGGCACGCGCAAGACGCTCGGCGTGATCCTGCCCGGCACGCTCAACTTCGGCACCGACGCGCCGGAACTGATGGAAGTGCAGGCAGGCCAGTGCCGCATTCGGCTCGACGGCAGCGACGAGTGGAAGACCTATGGCGCGGGCGAATCGTTCTCGGTGCCGGGCAAGAGCCGCTTCGACATCGACGTGGTCGAGACGCTCGACTACGTTTGCAGCTACTTGTAAGCCGTTCTTAAGGCGCGTGCGATCGGATTAGAAAAACCTGTTGCACGCGCCGGCAACGGCCTGAGCACTGAGCCCAGGCTGTCTTCGCTCCAATGGGTGGGTTCCTACGCCGCCTGTTTCGCCATGATCTCCTCGATCACCTGCACGAATTGCTCGACAGGTTGTCCGCCCGTCACGAGATAGCGACGGTCGAAAATGATCGACGGCACCGACTGAATGCCCATTTCCTGATTGTTCTTTTCCGCTTCGCGCACCTCACTGGCGTACGCGCCGCTCTCCAGCACGTCGCGCGCTTCGCTGGCGTCGAGCCCGACCGATTGTGCCGCTTCGACGAGCACGTCATGATTGCCCGGATTCTTGCCGTCGGAGTGATACGCGCGCAATAGCGCGAGCTTCAGCGGCAACTGCTGGCCCTTCAGGCCGGCCCAATGCAGCAGGCGGTGTGCGTCGAACGTGTTGTAGGTGCGCGTGCGCTGACCGAAATCGAAGCCGACGCTCGCGCCGCGTTCGCGGATCATCGCCTGCGTTTCGGCAATCTGCGCGGCCGTGCGCCCGTATTTCTTGCCGAGATACTCGACGATATCCTCGCCGTCCGGTCCCATCTGCGGATTCAGTTCGAACGGATGTATGACGATGCGTGCGTCGATCTTGTCCTCAAGCCGCGCGAGCGCAAGCTGCAGCGATGACAGGCCGATCGCGCACCACGGGCAGGCGATGTCGGAAACAAAATCGATGGTGAGCTGCTGTTTCATGGTTGTCCCTGGCGAAATGAAGTGCGATGGGCCTGGCAAATGCGGCCGCAACGAGACCCACAGCGTAGCGTGAATCGTCCATCCGCGCAGCCCCGCCGAATTTGACCGCAAGACCCGGAGTGTTTTGCCGTTACTGCCCTCGTACACTAACGTCATGGAGATACTTTCATGGTGCGGGCAGCGGGCCTGTCCGCCCCTCATCGACGATGAACGCATATGAAGCGGCGCTGCCCGCAACCACCTCCACGCAAACGATCGAACAGCGCATCGACGCACTCGACTGGTCACAGGTCGAACGAGAACTCGATCAGTACGGCTGCGCCGCCGTGCCGCAACTATTGACAGCGCACGAATGCGACGCGCTGAGCGCGCTCTATTCACATGACGAGCTTTATCGCAGCCGAATCGTCATGGCGCGCCACGGCTTCGGCCGCGGCGAATACAAGTACTTCGCGTATCCGTTGCCGCCGCTCGTCGGCGCTATGCGCGGCGCCCTGTATCCGCACCTCGTGCCGGTCGCGAACCGCTGGAACCAGGCGATGGGCATCGACGTGCGTTATCCGCCGAAGCACGCGGATTTCATTCGACGCTGCCATGACGCCGGCCAGATGCGTCCGACGCCGCTGATCCTCCAATACGGCGAGGGCGACTACAACTGCCTGCATCAGGACCTGTACGGCGAGCACGTGTTCCCGCTTCAGGTTGCAGTGCTGCTGTCGGAGCCGGGACGCGACTTTACCGGCGGCGAGTTCGTGATGACCGAGCAGCGTCCGCGCATGCAGTCGCGCGCCGAAGTCGTGCCGCTCGCGAAGGGCGACGCGGTCGTGTTCACGGTGAACAGCCGCCCCGTGCAGGGCACGCGCGGGCCGTATCGCGTGAATCTGCGGCATGGCGTGAGCCGCTTGCGCTCGGGACATCGGCACACGGTTGGCATCATCTTTCACGATGCGCTGTGAGGGACGCTCCTCCTACTGACGCCTCAGCGCTTCTCGCTGACGCCGCGCAAGGCGGGAGCGAGAACTTCACTTGCCGATAACCGACGGCGCGAAGTACCCATGATGTTCCGCAAGTGACAATCGGCATCGTCTGATTGTATCTCGAAAGAAAAGCTGAAGAATCGTGGGCAGGGTGGCTCGGCTTTTCCGCGCCGCCCTGCCCGGTGATTCTCCTCTCCGGGGACGATGAAATAGGCCGCGGTTCGGCCTGGTTCTGGACTCAAGTTTTCCGGATCATAAATAGAGATGAAGAAGAAAATGAGCAATAAAGATTACCCTGCAGCACGCCTGTCGCTTAGTCATGCTATGCATCTGGTGCGAGCGCCTTTTCCCCGGCGCAGCACTGCCGTCGCCGTAGCGCTGCTGATTTCCCCATTTGCCCATGCACAGGCGCTTTCGGTCAGTGACGGTTCAACACAGGCCATTTCCGGGACTTACACGACATCGGGCGCGAACCAGCATGCAGTGCTTGTAAGCAACCGCAGTGTCGTGAACGGATCAAAGGTGACGCTGTTCACAGCCGGACGAGGGGCGCATGGAGTCTATGCATCCGACGGTGGGAACGTTTCTCTGACTGACAGCGTTATCAGTACCACGGGCGATCAGGCAAACGGCGCCTTCGCTTTCGCACGCAATGCAGTCCTGTCGCTCGAGAACACATCGGTACACACAGAGGGCAACTGGGCTGCGGGCGTCCAGGCCAATAACGACAGCACCGTGACGGTCAAGGGCGGCAGCGTGACCACCACCGGGTCGAATGCCTACGGGCTCTACAACATCGGATCGGGCGCCGATCTGTCAGCAAGCGGCACCGTGGTTCTAACCTCGGGGGCCGCGAGCGCAGGCGCCTACAATCAGGCGGGCGGCCTGATGACCCTGGATGACGTCTCGATCACCACCACCGGTAATGGTTCCCACGGTGTGCAGATCGGTTCGCGGGGCGTCATTGGCGATGGATCGACCTCCGATACCACGCTCATATCGAACAGCTCGGTGACCACGCTGGGCGACCGTTCGTTTGGATTGCTCGCATCGAACAATGCGACGCTGAACGCGACGAATGTCACCGTCAGCACGACGGGCGCAGGGAGTTTCGGTGCGGAATCGGCCTTTGGCGCGCAGATCGGCGTACAGGGCGGCTCCATCAGAACAGCGGGGGATCAGTCTGCCGGCCTGCTGGTGGCGGGTATGTCCGCGACTTCCGGCGATCCTGGCACGAATGCCCCGACCATTGTCGCGAGCGGACTGGACGTGGGTACCAGCGGCGCGAATGCGCCGGCTGCCTATCTCGCGGGCGGTGCCAGCCTGTCGTTCTCGAACGGCACCCTGTCGGCAAGCGGCGCAGATTCCGATGCACTCGATGTGACCTATCTCGACACGACCGCCCCGGCCATCGCGAACATTATCGACAGCACGCTGACATCGACGCAGCGTGACGGATTGCTTGTGGCCGATGCGACGCTGGACGCGACGCTGACCGGTTCGACCGTGACGGCAGGGAAAAGCGCACTGGAGGCCGTGAATGACGGTGTCCTGAATGTCGTCGCGGATGCCTCGACCCTGAACGGTACGACCCATGCCGATTCCACCTCGACGCTCAACGCCACGCTGCAGAACGGCTCGGTCTGGAACGTGACCGGCCCGTCGAACCTGACCTCTCTCACACTGGACAGCGGGACCGTTCGTTTCCTGTCGCCCGCGCAGGTCAACGCCGACAGTGCGGTGCTGGCTGGCGGCGGTACATTCGACACGAACGGCTTTGCCGCGGCGTTCGATGCCCCGCTGAGCGGACCCGGATCGCTGACCAAGACTGGCAGCGGGACATTGACCCTCACGGGTGCGGGCACCTACCTGGGTGCAACAGGCGTCAACGCGGGCATTCTCCAGGCGGGAGCGGCAAACGTCTTCAGTCCTGCATCGAGCTTTAACGTCAATAGCGGCGCGGTGCTGGACCTGAACGGGTTTGGCCAGACGGTTGCTGGGCTCGGCAATGGCGGGACGATCCGGTTCGGCCAGACGGCTGGAACAACCCTGAACGTGACCGGCGACTATGCGGGCAATGGCGGCTTGCTGGCAATGAATACGGAGCTGGGCGATTCGTCTTCGCTGACGGACCTCTTGCATGTCGCGGGTTCGACTTCCGGCAGTACCGGCGTGCAGGTTACCAACGCAGGTGGCCTGGGTGCACAGACCACGGGCGACGGTATCAAGGTCATCCAGGTTGACGGTGCATCAAACGGCCAGTTCAGCCAGGTCGGAGAAATTCAGGCGGGAGCGTACCAGTACACCCTGTACAAGGGCGGCGTGAACGCGGATGCATCCAGCGGGAACTGGTATCTGCGGTCGACCCTCGAGAGTCCGCCGCCGTCCCAGGCTGATGACGAAAGTGATCCGTCTCATTCGCACGTCGGGGAGGACGGTCCGGCAGCGCCTGCTATCGATGCGCCTGTCGCTTACCGTCCGGGAACGGTGGGTTACGTCATGACGCCGCGGCTCAACGTGAACTACGGTTTCGCGATGCTGGGTCGGCTCCATCAGCGCGTCGGCGATGTGCCAGATAGCGTGCGCCCGTCTGGTGGGAATGTTAATGCCAACGGCGTGTGGGGGCGCATTTACGCATGGAGTACGGAGACGAACGCATTGAGCCGTTTCTCGGCCGACGAACGGAGCGTCTTTGCGCAGTTCGGCAGGGACTGGACCTTGAGTGCTTCTTCGATCGGAGACAGCACGCATGCCGGTATCACGGCTACCTTTGGCAATGCATCCACACAGTTCTCCGATGCGCCGCGCGGCGAAGCGGGCTTGAATACGGCGACAGGCTCCGCGCAGACGCAGATTCAGGCGCTTGGTGGTTACTTCACCCGCTATCTGGCGAACGGGGCCTATTCGGACAGCGTTGCGCAGGTTGCGCACTATCACAACCGGTACAACGACAACGGTGGCAATACACCGGGCCAGGACGGTTATTCCTTGGCGGTCTCCGAGGAGATCGGCAGGCCATTCCAGATGGCCAGCTTGCCAGTGGCGTTCGAGCCGCAGGCGCAACTCGTGTACCAGTACATGAACCTCGGCGCATTCAACGACAACGTTTCCGCGATTTCATCAACGGTGACAAACGCGCTGCGTGGACGGGTCGGATTTCGCATCATCACGGATGACATGGAAAACGCGAGCGGTACGAGTAAGGCGAGGCCCTATTTCACCGCCAATCTGCTGCATGATTTCCTCGCTCCGGGGCAAACCACGGTAGGTGAGACACCGTTCAGCGTGAACTTTGCCCGTACCTGGATTGAGGCTGGCCTTGGCCTCACTGCGACGTTTGGCAAGCGGGGCAAGTTCTACGCCGCCATCAACTACGGTCATAGCCTCGGTGGACAGACTGCCCACGGTTTTAATGGCAATGCCGGGTACCGGTTCAGCTGGTAATCAGCAAGCGACTTGCCTCATTGCGCTGTCGGACCTGTACCGTCGGCGTGTGCGGCAGGTCCGTGCATGTTGTTTTCATCGTGGAGAAGAGGCGGTGCAATGCAGCCTCTTTGTCGAGTCGCATTGTCGGAAAGATGCGTTTACGACGAAGCTGCCGGATTCGAGCGTGATCGCGCCGCTCCATCCGATCATCGTGCCCGCTATCAGCGACCGCTTCGAACACAAAAGGGTGATCGTCGTGAGGCTGGCGATCGGCTTGATGGAATCGAAGACGAAAGAGCTTGAACTCGAGAAGATTTCTACATAGCGACGGCCGACTTGTCAGCCGGCGCGTCGCCACGAGAGGCATTCATGATCGCCAGTCGAGCACGGAATGCCTAGGCCATCGATGTGACGCACAGGCAGACCATCGGCCTTCCCGTACAGTCTGGTCTTGCACTGCGTCAGGTCCCGACAGGGCGGATCGATAGCGCGTTCTTGACGGAAGTTACGCCAGGTACGCCTTTCGCCACCTCGGTCGCCCGGTCGCTTTGTGCCTGAACCGGTACGCTGCCCTGGAGCGTGACCGCACCATCACGGGCGCGAACCGTGATATTCGACGTTGAGATGCTCCTATCTTTCACCAGTGCCGAACGAACCTGACGTTGGAGCGCCCGGTTCGCTGCTTTCATTGACCTGTAATGCGCTCGGGCTTCGGACGTTGTGGTCGGGGCAGTAGCCGGAGCAGCCTCGCTCGCCTGTGCATAGGCATGAATTGAACCCGTAATCAGAAGGGCGGCGCTGACCAGTCTGACGGCGTGGATTGCTTTCATGCATCTTCTCCTGTCGTTGCAGATTGTTGGGGTATAGATTCAGGGATATCGCACAACGCCGCCACCATCTTTGCAAGGCGGATCAAATGGCACTATAGGACAATAAAGGGTGAGGTCAAGTGCCGATGCAGACGCCGCCAATCGCGTGGACAACCCGCGATTTTTAGAATGCGTCAGAGAGGACAGTGTTCGAATGGTGTTGGCCGGATTTCAAATCAAGAATCAGAATCAGGTGCTCTTCACCGTCAACCATGGGTTACCTCTTCGTGTTCGACATGATCAGCCATCCCGCATCGACCCGGATGCACCTTCGCCGTGCATATGACGCAGTCTGACCAAGCGGATGTGTCGTCGGCCGTGGTGAAGTAGGCAATTCGTCCATAGTCGCCTGGAGTGATGACATAGGGGCGGCTTCGGCGATCACGAGGTCGAATCACTGTCTGCCACCGGTCAGGTCAAGACAGAAAAATTTAACCGATCCTGGCTATGTGGATCGCATTTGACCGCCATCGGTTGAACCTACTCCTGCCCTAGCGGCACTGAAACTACCAGTGCGCATCGCGCGGGGCGGGCAATGTCTGCCAGCGCGTCAGGCCGGAATGGGCCTGCCGCCATATCATGAATCAGGCAAACCACCGCCTATGGTCGCGAAACCTCGTGAATCGTGAACGCATGCTGCACGGCATGTCCGGCCCGGTTCGTCTTATCTGTGCAATACACGAAGCTCTCCCCGTCGATGCCAACGGCGACTAGTGCCCCCGTCATACGGGTCTCCCGCCGTCCGTCTGGACGCGGCCTCCCACGGTACAGCGGCCGTCGGGATCGCACGCAACCTCTGTATATGAAGCAGCGGCGGATTCATAGGTGGTGCTAAGCGTGGTCGAATTGAGAGTGCGTCGTATTGGTACCTGCAATCTATTCAGATCAAAACAACTGCTTCTGCCCCGACATCAGCGTCGTGAAATCGTCGCGCAGCAACGGCAGAATCGCGTCGGCTACCGGCTGCAATTGCCGCGTCAAATAGTGTTCGTAGTCGATTGCCGAGCGCAGCGTTTCGAGCGGTTCGGGGCCGGCCACCGTCATCACGTAGCTGATCCAGCCGCCGTTCTGATATTGCAGCGGCCGTCCCTGCTGGCGATTGAACGCATCGGCGACGCGTGCCGCGCGCACGTGCGGAGGCACGTTGCGCTCGTAAGCGTCGATCGGTCTGCGCAACTGCTTGCGATAGACGAGTTGATCGTCGAGCCGGCCCGCGAGCGTATCGCGCACATAGTCGCGCACATAATCCTGATACGGCTGCTGCTTGAAGATGCGCCGGTATAGCTCCTGCTGAAACTGCTGGGCAAGCGGCGTCCAATCGGTGCGCACGGTTTCCAGGCCTTTGTAGACCACGTCTTCGCGGCCGTCCGGCAAGATGGTTAGACCTGCATAGCGTTTCTTGCTGCCTTCCTCTGCGCCGCGCACCGTCGGCATGAAAAAGCGCCGATAGTGCCGCTCGAATTGCAGCTCCAACGCGCTGTCGATGCCGAAGCGTTCCTGCAGATTCTGCCGCCACGCCGCGTTGATACGTTCGACGAGCGCCCGGCCGATGCGCGCGGCGTCCTCCTCGTCATGCGCGTGCTTGAGCCATACGAAGGTCGAATCGGTGTCGCCGTAAATCACTTCGTAGCCTTGCGCTTCGATCAGCTCACGCGTCGTGTGCATGATCTCGTGGCCACGCATCGTGATCGACGACGCGAGCCGCGGATCGAAGAAGCGGCAGCCGGTCGAGCCGAGCACGCCATAAAACGCGTTCATGATGATCTTGAGCGCCTGCGATAGCGGCTTGTTGTGTTCGCGCTTGGCCGCTTCGCGTGCCTGCCACACCTGCGCGACGATCGACGGCAGACAGTGACGCGTGCGCGAGAAGCGCGCGCCGAGAAAGCCGGGCACCGAATGCTCATCGTCGGGATGCAGCATGCCTTCGACGAGACCGAGCGGGTCGATCAGAAACGTGCGGATGATCGATGGATAGAGGCTCTTGTAGTCGAGCACGAGTACCGAATCGTAGAGGCCCGGCCGCGAATCCATCACGAAGCCGCCGGGGCTCGCGGCGCCCGGCACGTCGCCGAGATTCGGCGCGACATAGCCCTGCCGATGCATGCGCGGCATGTACAGATGCGTGAATGCCGCGACCGAACCGCCGCTGCGATCGGCGGGCAGGCCGGTCACGGTCGCGCGTTCGAGCAGGAACGGCGGCAGGTCGGTCTTCGCGAAGATGCGCGTGACGAGCTCGCAGTCCTTCAGGTTGTAGCGCGCGAGCTCGGGCTTGTCTTCGGCGAAGCGGCGCTGGATTTCGTCCATGCGCTGGTAGGGATTGTCGATCGCCTTACCCTCGCCGAGCACCGAGCGCGACACGTATTCGAGGCTGAACGACGGGAAGCTCCACGTCGCCGAACGCAATGCCTCGATGCCGTCGATCACCCAACGACCCGCGACGCCCGCAAAAAAATGATTGCGCGTGGTGCCGTGCTCGCGCCACTCCATCACCGCGCCACCTCGGCCGATGCGCAGCGGCACCCCATACTGCTCGGCATGTTGTTGCAGTACCTTCAGATCGAACTGCACGACATTCCATCCGATGATTGCGTCGGGATCATGTCGTTCCATCCACGCGATCAGACTTTCGAGCAGCTGTGCGCGAGTTTCGCAGTATTCGAGCCGGAAGCCGAGCGCGCTCGGGTCGGTCAGGTTGCCATTGGGCGGCCCGAGCATATACACCTGGCGCTCGCCGCAGCCTTCGAGCGCGATCGAATACAGCTCGGCATGCGCGCTCGTTTCGATGTCGAGCGACACGAGTTTGAGCGGCGGACGATAATCGTTGGCCGGTTTCAGTTCGCCGTTCAGCCACGGGCCATTGTGCTGAGGCTCAGCGCTGAACCATACCGGCGCGGTGATGAAGCGCTCCATCATGTAGCGCTCGGGCGGCTGGATATCCGCTTCGTAGACATCCACGCCGCCTTCTCGCAGGCGCTTCTCGAAGCCCTTCAATTGCCGGTATTGTGAACAGTAAAGGCCGCTGACCGGCCGATGCTGGAAATCGCACAATTCGAGCGGCCGCAGGTCGAGCGGCGCGTCGCGGCGCAGGATCGTCTCGGCGCGCCCGCGATGTTCGGTCGGGATAAAGGCGACGGACGGCTGAGGGCGCAGGCGCAGGTGACGCGGCCCGTGGTCTGTGGCCAGCCAGAACTCGATTTCCGTGCCAGCCGGGGTGTCCCGCCAATGTCGGGTCAAAATGAAACCCTGCTCGAACTCAGTCAAACTTCCACCTTTTAAGCGGCGCAATCGCCTTGCGCGATTTTACCGCCGCGGGAAGGGGCTGTTGAGCGGGCAATGAAAAGGCGCTTCGTAGCGAAGCGCCCCAACCACCACGGCATTGCTTCTTCAAAGATCGTTCATTTCGCTCAGGCTTCGAGCGCCAGTGTCGCGAATGTGGCGAGCCAGTGTTCGCCCATGTAATCGCCGGCCACGTGCGGCAGCGCGCAGTGCAGATGACGCTCGGCCGCATCGAACAGCACGGTGCGACGCACGTCGCCCGCGGGCAGCGCACGCGCGAGCGAACGCTGGCACCAGGCGCGGCTCAGATTGAGGCCGTCCAGATGCGCGATCTTGCCGTCGCTGCGGTCAGTCACGGTGACAGGCTCGAACAACGTCGCCGGCTTTTTCGCGCCGAGGTCCGGCAGGAAGCGCCCAAACCAGTCGGTGAACTGCGCAGACGGCAGCACGCGCCGCATCAACTCCGCTTCCATCAGCGCGGGCGACAGGAACTCGTCGCCGGCCGGCTCCCACGCCTGACACGCGACGTCGTCCAGATACCAGCGCTCCGCGGTGCTGACGATCAGCGCCTCGAGCGATTCGCGCGAGGTTTGCCGCGCGAAATCGAGTGTCAACGCGAGCGCGAACGCCATGTTGAAGTGCGTGCCCACGCGCAGCGGGTAGGTCGCCTTCGGCAGGAACTCCTCGAAGCGGCCGACGAACGCCTCGGTGAGCGGCGCGAACGCCTTCGCCCAGCGCGCCGCGTCGGAAATCTTCAGCGACTGCAGCTGCGCGCCTAGCGCGAGCAGCCACGCCCACCCATACGGCCGCTCGAAGCCGCGATTGTGCGGCAGGTCCAGATACGCGAGTTCGCCGGCGACGTTCGCCCCGGTGAAATGCTCGTCGACCACCGCGACGATGCGGGCGGCCTCGGGCAAGTTGGGGAAGCGTTCGAGCAGATACAGGATCAGCCAGTAGCCGTGCACGCACGAATGCCAGTCGTAGCTGCCGTAAAAGATCGGATGCAATGCGCGCGGACCCTGCACGTCCTGCGGCCCGGCGAGCGCGTGCGTGAGCTTGTTCGGGTATTCGCGAGTGAGGTGGCCGAGCGCGACTTTGGCGAATTTCGACGCGAGTTCGAGGGTGAGCTGGGTGGTCATCGGCGGCTCCTCAGAAGCGGAATGCGAACACGTACAACAGTATGGTGTTGACCATCAGCAATAGTAAAGCGGTCGGCCATTGCGCCTTGATCACGCCGTTCTGGTCCTTCAGTTCGAGCAGCGCGGCGGGGACGATGTTGAAGTTCGCGGCCATCGGCGTCATCAACGTGCCGCAAAAACCGCACAGCATGCCGATCGCGCCGAGAATCGCGGGATTGCCGTTGAACTGATGCACGATCAAGGGCAGGCCGATGCCGGCCGTCATCACCGGAAACGCGGCGAACGCATTGCCCATGATCATCGTGAAGATCGCCATGCCGAACGTGTAGGCCGCCACGACCGCGAATGCGGAGTCGGCCGGTATCCACGCTTTCACGAGATCCGACACCACGTGACCGACGCCCGCGACCGCGAACAGCGCGCCGAGCGCGGCGAGCATTTGCGGCAGAATCGCGGCCCAGCCCACCGTATCCATGGTTTGCCGGGCGTCCTTCAGCGCATGCACGGGCGAGTCGCGCAACATGAAAAGCGCCGCGCCGAACGCGACCACCGTGCCGAGAACGAGCGAAATCAGCGTGACGTTCTTCGGTTCTATAAAGGGCGCGTATCTGAGCGTCAGCGTACCGGCCAGCGTGATGACCGGAATCAGCAGTGCCGGAATGAACAGCCGGTTGCCGAAGCGCTGCACGTTCGCTTCGCGCCGCGAGGCGGTTGCCTCGCCGTTGCTGTCGTTGCGGTCTTTGCCGAGCTTGCCGGAGCCCGCGATCAACGCGAGCGCGATGGCGAGGCACCCCGTCACGAAGTGCGGCAGCTCTCCGCCGAGCAGGAACGTGACCGCGTAAATTCCCCAGAACAGAAAGTTGACGACGCGCCGCGGGTTCGTACGGTCCTGCAGATTGAACAGCGCGAACGCGGCGAACATCAGGCCGGCGAGTACATAGAGTGATTCGAGCTTGATCATGATCGCGCCGCACTCAGTCTGAACGCGCTCATCTTGTGCGACAGGTTGCGGTCGAGCAGGATCAGCCGGGTCATGTGAATCAGGAGCGCGGCGATTGCGGTCGGAATCGCCCACACTGACACGTGCAGCGGCTCGACCGCGACGCCGTTCTGTTCGAGAAAGCCCTTGATGAGCAGGATCGACTGGATCGCGATGAAGATGTCCTCGCCGAAGAACACGGCGATGTTGTCGACCGCCGACGCGTTCGCGCGAATCTGCTGACGAACCTGATCGGGTAAGTCGCCGTGGCGGTTGGCGGCGGCCGCTTCGGCCATCGGCGCGATCAGCGGACGCACCATCTGCGCATGACCGCCTAGCGAGGTGAGGCCGAGCGCGGCCGTCACCTGGCGGATGACGAAGTAGAGCATCAGCACGCGGCCGGCGGTGGCCGCATGCAGGCGCGAGATCAGATTCCGCGCCTGTTCCTTTAGACCGTTGCGTTCGAGCAGCGCGATCACCGGCAGCGTGAGCCAGATCAGGCCCATGTAGCGGTTATCCGCGAACGCCTTGCCGAAGGCGCTCACGATCTCCACTGTGTGCAAGCCGCCGGCCATGCCGGTGGCGACGCCCGCGACCGTGACCACCAGCAGCGCGTTGAAGCGCAATGCGAAGCCGAGCACTACGATCGGCACGCCCATCAAAACCCACATGCGGCTCTCCTTGTTTCGTTCTCCAGACGACCTTGCATGCAATGACTGCGTCACGACGCAGCACGCATCGCGACGGAATCTAGCATGAGAATTTATTGATAAATAGCCGTTAAATTCTAATCATCGGGTAAACGTGAAGAAGGCGGCCGGGCGAGGCCGCCATGAGCCGCCAATGAGCCGCGCCTTTACTTCCCCAGAATGTAATCCGGCAACGCCACTGCGTTCGCAACCGGATCCCCGCTTGCATTGGTCGGCAGATACTGCGTCTGAAACGCGGTAAATATGGCGGCAAATCCATCGGCGCGCTGCACGATCACCGCGCCGTCCTGAAATGCGCCGTTTTCGGCGTAATGCGGCCCGGGCGGATTGCCCTGATTCATGTGGGTCTCGTGAAGTCCGTCCTTTTTCGGCAGAAACAGAAAGCCGAATCCATAGACCACGATGCCGGGCGAACTCGGTGTCCAGAAGTCGCGGTTATGCAACTGACCGCTGCCGTTGTCGAAAGGCAGGCTTTGCGACGGTTGGGTTTCGTCGATGGTCAGGATTTCGTCGATGATGTCGTTGACGTCGGCGCGATTGCCGTTTTGATCCTCGTAGGGAATGGGCCGCATCCGGTGGATGTCGAGCAGGCTGCTGTCCTGGAAGTAATCGAGCCGCGGAAAGCCGCTGGTGTAGAGACCAGGCTTCAATGCTTGAAGTTTGGCGGTTAGCGGATCGGCAAAGTTCAGATCGGCATAGAAGTAGACGTCGTCGTTACCGCTTGCGTCCGGTTGCGTCGAAGCCGAATTGACGACGATATTGAACGGCGTATCGTCGGTGCCGGACACTGTAATCACATAGTGCGGACTGCCCACATAAGAATCCTTGAAAGGCGCTGCGCGCAGCAGATTTCCCTTGAACATGCAGTATTCGTTCATAGCTGAAGGACCTCGTGCGAAAGTTGATCAGCGGAAAGCGACTCACGTCCAGGCAGCCGGTGCATTGCCGACATCGCATGCCAACGGCTCGAGACCCCGCAAAGCCGCAAACCGGTAAGCCATGCAGGCGGCCTTCGCCGGCGAAGGCCACGCGAACCTCGCGCAGATCAGCGAGCCGATCCAGAACCGGTCGCCCAGCGCGCCCATTCGACTAGCACCTCGGTCACATCGTCGGGCCGCTCCATCGTGCACATGTGACCGCTTCGTTCGATCACGCGCAACTTCGAGCCGCGAATCCGCGCGTGCATCTCCTCATGACGGGCGAGGGGACTCCATTGGTCATCGCGGCCGCACACGATCATCGTCGGGCACTCGATGTCGCGAAGCAGGGCAGTCGCATCGGGACGATCGAGCAAGGCGCGGATTTGCGCTGCGAATTGGTCCGGCGTGCTTCGCTCGATCATGTCGAGCACCGCCTCGTAGACTTCGGAATCGTGGCGATCGGCGTTGACCATGCCTGGGGCCCACTCTTTGCCCATTGCGCGCATGCCTTTCGTGCGTGCGATCTCGAGCAGTCTCAGTCGTTGCGCGCACTCGTTTTCGCCGGCCTCGCCGGCGGCGCGCGCCGTATAGCCGGTGTCGAGCAACGCGAGTCCGGCGACGCGCTCCGGTGCGCGTCGAAACACTTCGAGCGCGACCCGTCCTCCCATCGAATGACCCGCGACCAGCAGACGGTCTCCCTCCGCCGACTCGAGCACATAATCGGCCATCGCGCCGAGCGAGTCGCGCGTGCCATAGTCGGCCACGAAGCACGCGCCGAGCGCGCCGCGCTGGTCGGCCCACACTGCGTCGTCGCAGAGCAGGCCAGGAAGTAAAACGATTTGTGAGGTCATGGGTGGTCCTGTGATGCGCCAGACGGATAAAAGAAGCGGCGCCCAATGCGGCGCCATCGTCGAATAGTAACGGCGCGCGTGGAAAATATCGACCGATCCGGCATGCTTTGAACGTCCGGAAGACCAACGTAATGAGTGAATTGGCAGCACAGGCGCAACCGCACACCGCTATAGCGCGCCAAGCTCCCGCGCGGTTGCATCGATCGCGGTTTTGGCTTTCGAAACGATTTCGTCGATCTCCAGCCGGCTGATGACGAGCGGCGGCGACAGCAGCATCCGGTCGTCGCTCGCGCGCATGATCAGATTGCCGTTGAAGCAGAAATCGCGGCACATGGCACCGACATCGCCGCCGTTCGCAAAGCGCTTGCGCCGAAGCGGCTCCTCAGCGAGTTGCACTCCCGCAACGAGACCCGCGCCGCTGATTTCGCCAACGATCGGATGACCGGCGAAAGTCTGGCGCAGCTTCCGCTGAAAGTACGGACCTGTATCCGCTTTGACGCGCTCGACGATCCGCTCGTCGCGCAGCAGCTTCAGATTGGCGAGCGCGACGGCTGCGGCGACCGGATGCCCCGAGTAGGTGAAGCCATGATTGAAGTCGCCGTTGCCGATCAGCGCGCGAGCGACGCGATCATGCAAGCCGACGGCACCCATCGGCACATAACCGCTCGTCAGTCCCTTCGCGAGCGTGATCAGATCCGGCTCGAAGCCGAAGTACTGATGCGCGAACCATTCGCCGGTTCGGCCGAAGCCGCCGATCACCTCATCCGCGACGAGCAGCACCTCGTACTTGCGGCAAATGCGCTGGATTTCGGGCCAATAAGTCGCGGCCGGAAAGATCACGCCGCCCGCTCCCTGGAAAGGCTCACCGATAAACGCGGCGACATTGTCCGCGCCGAGATCGAGAATTTTCGCTTCCAGTTGCTGCGCGCGGGCCAGTGCGAATTCTTCCGGTGTCTGGTCGCTTGCCGCTTCGCCAAAGAAATAAGGCTGATCGATATGCACGATGTTCTCGACTTTCGACGGCATCTGTTCATGCATATAGGCCATGCCGCCGAGCGTGGCGCCAGCGATCGTCGAGCCGTGGTAAGCGTTCTTGCGCGCGATCACGAACTTCCTCGGTTTGCGTTGCGCCGCCCAATATTGATGGACGATGCGCAGCACGGTGTCGTTGCCTTCCGAGCCGCTGTTGCAGTAGAAGAAGTGCGTGAACGGCTGCGGTGTCAGTTCGGCCAGCAGGGCGGACAGTTCTATCACCGGCGGATGCGTCGTTCTGAAGAACGTGTTGTAGTAGGGCAGTTCCCGCATTTGCCGGTAGGCGGCGTCGGCCAGTTCCTTGCGGCCGTAGCCGACATTCACGCACCAGAGTCCCGCCATGCCGTCGATGATCCTGTTGCCGTCCGAGTCCGACAGGTACACGCCTCGAGCCTTGACGATCACGCGAGAGCCCGCGCGATTGAGCGAGCCCATATCCGAGAACGGATGAATGTGATGCGCGGCATCGAGCGCACGGTAATCGGCGGTGCTGCGTGAGGGCGCTGCCCATGCAAGTGCGTCGTTCCTGCCGGTACCGCTGACGCTGACGTCGGGCTTTTCCTCATCGATCGCGTCTTCAGTTTTATAGCTCATGGTGCCTCCGTCTTTTCAAGGTTTCTGTTGACCGATTGGGTGCCAGCACTCAGACGTGCAGCAGCAAGTGCCGGCGTTCCCACGAACTGATCACGCGGAAGAACGCTTCGTATTCGGTCTCTTTCAGTGCGAGATACGCGCGGACGAACTGCTCGCCGAGCACTTCGGCGATCGGCTCGCACGCGCTCATCAACGTCAGGCCTTCTTCGAGATTGCGCGGCAATTGATAGGGCAACGCATAGCCGTCGCTCGCCAACGGTTCAGTTGCGGCGAGCCGCTGCGTCATGCCGAGATAACCCGCCGCCAAAGTCGCGGCAATCGCCAGATACGGATTGCAATCGACCCCCGGAATGCGGTTCTCGATGCGGCGCGCAACCGGCGCGGAATGCGGCACGCGGAAGCCCACCGTGCGATTGTCGTAACCCCACGCGACGTTGATCGGCGCGGCCATGAAACGCGACAGCCGCCGGTACGAGTTGATGTAAGGCGCGAAGATCGGCATCAGCGCCGGCGTGTATTTCTGCAGGCCGGCGATATAGCCGCTGAAAAGGGCCGTTGGTTCGCCATCCGCGGCGGCGAACAGGTTGCGGCCGGTCTCCATGTCGACGAGACTTTGGTGCATGTGCATGTGCATGTGCATGTGCATGTGCATGTGCATGTGCATCGCCGAGCCCGGTTCGCCCTCCATCGGCTTCGCCATGAAAGTGGCGTACATCTTGTGACGCAATGTCGCTTCGCGCACGGTGCGCTTGAATAGAAACACGCTGTCGGCGAGTCTGAGCGGATCGCCATGCATGAAGTTGATTTCCATCTGCGCGGCGCCGACTTCGTGAATCAGTGTGTCGACTTCGAGCTCCTGCATGTCGCAGTACTCGTAAATGTCTTCGAATAGCGGATCGAACTCGTTGACCGCTTCGATCGAATACGCCTGGCGGCCAGTTTCCGCGCGACCCGTGCGCCCGACCGGCGGCTGCAACGGCAGGTCGGGGTCGCGATTCATGTCGACCAGATAGAACTCAAGCTCGGGCGCGATCACGGGCTTCCAGCCGCGTGCCCTGTACAGATCGAGAACGCGGCGCAATACGCAGCGCGGCGAGATGTTGACGGGCGTGCCGTCGAAATGAACGCAATCGTGTATGACCTGCGCGGTCGGATCGACCGCCCACGGAATCATCCTGATCGTGCTCGCGTCGGGCACGCACACCATGTCGGGGTCGGTGACGCCGGTCAGCGCATCGATTTTCGGGTAGTCGCCGGTCACGGTCTGAGTCATCACCGCCTGCGGCAGGCGCATCGACTCGCCGGATTCGAACTTGCTGCGCGGGATGATCTTGCCGCGCGCGATGCCGGCCATGTCAGGAATGATCGCTTCGATTTCGGTGACGTGATGCTTTTTCAGAAAGTCGTCGATGTCATGCATGATGGTTCTCTCTGTTTCGGGTTCGTTTTGCATAACGGATAGACGTGTCGATCCCACGCCTCCATTCAGAGGATCATGCGGTTCGATTGAAGCCCTCGCGATGCGCGGTAATCAGTCAGCGCCGCGCGGACGCAAGCAAGCAGCTCGCGAAAAGCGCGTGCAAACGAATGAATCGGGCTGTGGAAAGAGACGAAGGGAGAGAGGCGCTACGGCAGCAGCGAAGCGACTTCGTCTGTGCGCACGGCTATGAACGCACGCGCGGAGAGGACGTTGCGACGTCGAACGCAACGACGCGACAGGACGGTGATGACGGACAGAAAGCGACGTAACGCAAGGCTGCCGTTGCTGCCGTCGGCGATGGCGCCGTCAGCGCAAATGCCGCGCGCCTGACTGCGATTCCAATTCACCAAAGGGCCTCGGACTCTCACGATGACACTCGACTGGCGTAGTTGAGGGTATGGAAACGATCTGTTTCGGACGGGTTGATCGACAGAAAGCGCTGCTAAACAGTACTCACCAATTTTCGAACGCCGACTCGCGATCGCCCTATGGCAAGCATATACGAGCTAAAGATGCCGTCAATTCATTTTTAGAAACCGTCGATGCGGCATCGAAGCCGCCCTACAGCGCGCGTCCAGACGGTGCGGGGCGGCTCACGCATCCCCGGACGGATCATAGGGCACCACCTGTTCATGCTCGTCCGCATGATTGCGCGCGACGATCGCCCGGGCCGCGACGCTTGCGTCGAGATTGAACGGCTGATGCGGCACGCCCGGCGGAATGAACAGGAAGTCGCCCGGCTCGGTAATGACCGACTCACGCAAGCCAGGACCATAGCGCGTCTCGATCCGGCCTTCGAGCATATAGATCGCAGTCTCGTAGTCGGCGTGATAGTGCGGCTCCGCATGGCCGCCCGGCGGCACCACGACCATATACATCGACAGGCCGGTCGTGCCTGCGGTGCCAGCCGAAATACCGACGAAATAGGGCAGCCGCTGGGCCGTCGCCATTGCCTGGTCCGGGCGCACCTTGACGACAGGGGCCCGTGCATCGTGCGTCGTGTTTGACATGGTCGCTCCTTTCGTCGCCGCCGTGCGGGGCGGCTTCACGCATGCCGAACTGAAAGTCTAGACGATCCGGGCGGCAATGTCGGACGGGATCGAGCGGACATGTCGGACGCGAGCGGCCGCCAAAGCGCATGGCTAAAATGACTGGCATACCTTGGCAGAAATCACGGAGACCACTCATGGCCACGCTCGAGCCCATCAGCCGCTACCCGGTTCCCGAGCCGGGCGAGTGGCCCGAAGACATCCGCGCCCGCATTCTCGAAGTGCAGGAGAAAGCGGGCTTCGTGCCGAACGTGTTTCTGACGCTCGCGCATCGGCCCGACGAATTCCGCGCGTTTTTCGCCTATCACGATGCGTTGATGCTGAAGGAAGGCGGTCTCACGAAGGGTGAGCGCGAGATGATCGTGGTCGCGACGAGCGCGGTCAACGATTGTCTTTACTGCGTGGTCGCGCACGGCGCGATTCTGCGCATCTACGAAAAAGCGCCGTTGCTCGCCGATCAGGTCGCGGTCAATCATCGCAAGGCCGACATCACCGAGCGCCAGAAGGCGATGCTCGATTTCGCGCTGAAGGTATGCCGGGCGTCGGGCACGGTCGACGAAGACGACTTCCAGACGCTGCGCGGCCACGGCTTTACCGACGCAGACATCTGGGACATCGCGGCAATCACGGCGTTTTTCGGGCTATCGAACCGGATGGCGAACGTGATCTCGATGCGTCCGAACGACGAGTTCTATCTGATGGGCCGTGTGCCGAAAGCTGCGGCGCACGCGCCGAACAAGTAGCCGCAACTGAAGGTGCTGCGCAATCGCGGTTGGCCGTTTGCGATCGGCCGATCCGCGCGATGATTGGGCAGACGCTGCGTGCCGATCGCGCTCGGCGTGACGTTCAGCTCGGCGGCGGCGAGCTTGAAACTTTGATGCCTGCCGGCCGCTTCGAAAAAGCGAAGCGCGGGCAGGGGTGGCAGACGAAGCGGCATGTGCGTTCCCCAGGGCGGCCACGTCGTGCGCGGCGCGCGTGTCATGTGGCGCAAGCATACCGCGCGGTGACGCGTGACGAGGGCGCCGCCAAACGGCCGCCACAACCGCCGCGAACCATCACTTCGGAAAAACGTCGCCAGGCCCGTCGATTTTCCGCAGTCTGATTCGTCGTCGCTACAGGAGGGACGGCAAGCCGGACGCTCGGTGGCCTTCCGTCCGTTTTTCTCACGATTTCTCACAAGGAGATGGCTGATGAACGACGTAAACGCCTCAATGCAAACGCTGAAACCGGCGCGCGAACTGGCTGACCTGCCCCCGCGCTTTCCCGGCGAGAGCGCCGAGTATCGACGCGCGCGCAATGCGTTGCTGGCCGAGGAGATCGAACTGCGCCGCATGATCGAGCGCGTCGCCGCGCAACGCCGCGCCCTGCCGCCGGGCGGGATCGTGCCCGAGGATTATCGCTTCGAGGGCGAAGCGGGCCCGGTGACGCTGTCGCAACTGTTCGGCCAGCACGACACGCTCGTCATCTACAACTGGATGTTCGGGCCGCAACGCGAGCGGCCGTGTCCGATGTGCACGTCGCTGCTGAGCGCGTGGGACGGCGAAATGCCCGATATCCTGCAGCGCGTCGCGTTCGCGGTGGTCGCCCGCTCGCCGATCGAGCGGCTCGTCGCGTTCAAACGCGAGCGCGGCTGGCGGCATCTGCGGCTCTATTCATCGGGCGGCAACACGTTCAATCGCGTCTACGGCTTCGAAGATCCCGCTGGCGACGATGTTCCCGCACTCAATGTGTTCACGAATACGGGCGGCGTCGTGCGGCATTTCTGGGCCGGCGAGATGGGGCCGGAGACTGCGGACCCCCGTCAGGATGCGCGCGGCGCGCCCGATCTGATGCCGCTTTGGACGATCCTCGACATGACGCCCGGTGGCCGCGGCACCAACTGGTATCCGAAGCTGACGTATTGACCGGCGCCGCTGTCGAGCGCTTGAAAGCTACGTCTGCGTCTGCGTCGCGCGGCGCTGCGCGAGCGCGGTCAATAAAAACGTGCCGACCGCGCTCGCCCGCATCGGCAGGCTGAAAAGGTAGCCTTGCACCGCGCGCGCGCCGAGCGCCTTCACGACCTCGGCCTGCAACGGCGTTTCGAGTCCTTCCACCACGCATTCGAGTCCGAGGTTGCGGCACAGGTCGATCACGGATTTGACGATCTTCTTCGACGCGCTGTTGATATCGACGTCGGTCACGAAGCTGCGGTCGATCTTGATGGTGTCGAACGGCAGCCGATGCACGTAGCTGAGGCTCGAATAGCCGGTGCCGAAATCGTCGAGCGACATCCGGCAGCCGGCCTGCTTGAGCATCGTCATCGCGCTATGCGCCTGCTCGAAATCGCGCGTCAACGCGGTTTCGGTGATTTCGAACGTCACACGATGCGGCGACACGCCGCTCGCCGCGACGATGTCGATCAGGCGACGCGCGCGCGCCGACGTCGAGATATCGATCGCGGACAGGTTGAACGACAGATACAGATCGGCCGGCCATTGCGCGACCTCGGCGAGCGCCTGGCGTAGCAGCACGTCGGTGATGCCGAGAATCAGCTCGGTACGTTCTGCGATCCGAATGAATTCCTCCGGCCTGACCATGCCGATCCGCGCGTTGTGCCAGCGGCCGAGCGCTTCGAGTCCGATCGGCTGGCGCGTGAGCAGATCGTAGATCGGCTGGAACTCGAGAAATAGTTCTGCTTCGAGGTCCGCGTGGCGCAGTTCCTGCGTGACGAGGCTCAGACGCCGCATCCGCGTTTCGTGTTCGGTCGAGAAGATCACCGGCATGCCGCGGCGGTTTTCCTTGCCGACGTAGAGCGCGGCATCGGCGCGCTCGAACACCTGCGCGACCGTCGAGCCCGCTTCGGGAAACGCGGCCCAGCCGATCGTGCCCGACAGTTCCGCGACATTGTCTGCGACCTGATACGGCTGACTGAGCGCGTCGCAGATACGCTGCCCCAGCTCGACCAGCGCCTCGTTCGACAGCTTGTGACGCACGATCGCCCCGAATTCATCGCCGCCCAGACGGGCGAACATCAGGCCCGTTTCGGCGATCGACAGAAGTCGCGTGCCGACTTCCTGCAACACGAGATCGCCGCTCGCGTGACCGTAGATGTCGTTGACCTGCTTGAAGCCGTCCAGATCGATGAGCCCGACGTTGAAGCCGCCGCCGTTTTCGAGCGCCTGCTCCGCTATCGCGTGCAGCGTCGAGAAGAAACTGCGCCGGTTCGGCAGGCCGGTCAGACTGTCGAGGTTCGCGAGCCGGTAATTGTCGTCGCTGAGCCGTTGGGTGTTTTTCTGGCTCGCCCGCAGTTCGCGTTGCGCGTTCACCGCATCCGCGAACGTGCGCCAGTAAAGCTGGATGACCACCGCGAGCGCGACGCCGACCAGCGTCATGTCGATGGCCATCGCGAAGAACACCGACGAGCCGCTCGAGACGAGGAACCCGGAGAAACCGAGGATGACGAGGCAAAGCAGCAGAAGCGCGGGCTTGCGAAGATGGATCAGGCAGAACATGCTGCCGACCAGCGTCGTGGCCATATAGAACGCGACCTGCGCCTGTTGGGATGCGGTGCCGTACGGGAACAGCAGCAGCGACCAGCTGGTGAACGCCACGCCGAACAGGCCGACCAGCCACGTCACCGCGCGCAATTCGCGGACCGCCTGCGCGTCGGTCATCGTACGGTTGCGCCTGCGCCACCAGCGCACGCAGCGAAGCAGGCACAGCACGCCGAGCGCCGCGGGGATGTACAGGCACAGCCAGTCCGGCGCGCTACCCAGATGCGTCGCCGCGACCGCCGCCGTGTTGACGAGCAGAATGAAGTAGAGAAGCGGTATCTGGCGGCTGAACGCATGCAACTGGGCATGCATGAGCTCCCGGTCGCCTTCGACGACCGATAGCATCTTCTTCAATCTCGCAAGCCGAACCATTCCCATCCCTTTAACGTTTGCGCGCTAAACGCAGCTGTGTATATCGGCGAGATGCCGCTTAACTTGAGCGCTTTGCCGGGAGAAAAAGCATTAAACCCAAAGGTTGGGAATCCGGCTGCACGCGGAGGAATCAAAGGCGGTAAGTACTACCTGGCGGCATGCGTTCGTGGCGCTGGAGCCAGGCGTTTGTGCCGGATTCCGGGTTCTCGCCGATGGTTAATTTGCAACGCCTGCCAGAACGACCCGCCCGCGCTTCGCCAGGTTAGCAATCGTGAGGGCAAGCGCGCCCACGCTCGTTGGCCGCGCGCTAAAGCACTGAAATTGCAACGGATTGTGATGCGCGAGGATGGCACCCGAGGCGGCGCGCACGCATAAGCCCTCGATTCTTATGGCAGTTTGGGGCGGAAAACCGCCAGATTCCCGCCTCTGCGTTGATACAAGCCTTACACCAAGGGTTTGCGCGAAAGTGCGCCTATGCGTTAGTGTGTCGGTCCCGGCGCCTCAGAAGGGCGCCGATTCCATGATTACCATACGGGAAGTGCTATGAACAAACAGGAACTGATTGATGCAGTCGCCGCAACGACGGGCGAAAGCAAAGCGGCAACCGGCCAGACCATCGACGCGATCGTCGAGGCAGTGACCAAGGCCGTGGTGAGCGGCGACACGGTGCAACTGGTCGGTTTCGGTTCGTTCTCGACCGGCGCGCGCGCAGCGCGCGTGGGCCGCAATCCGTCGACGGGCGAGGAAATCCAGATCGCCGCGGCCAAGACGGTGAAGTTCACCGCAGGCAAGGCGTTCAAGGAAGCCGTCAACGCGTCGTAAGTTACGCGCTTCACGCCGGAGCATTCCCGGTGCGCTCCGCAGCCCTGCTGTGAGGCGCGCGCCTGCATGATGCGTCGGGCGTGAGGATCACGCGCTGCCCGCCGGCCAGGCGGTTCGCCTGGAGGCTGGCGCGGCGCGTGTGCCTGGCACTTGGGGCCAGGCGTTCCCGGGCTCGATCGGTTTTGATCGGGTTGCGAGCGGACCCGCAGCCGGATCGCGGTCTCGTGGTCCGTGCGTCGCGCTGTCAGCCCGCGCGACGCGTGCGGGTCGCCGCGGCGAGCGTGGCGAGCACCGGTTCGGTTTGCGCCCAGCTCACGCAGGCATCCGTAATCGACACGCCGTAACGCAGCGGCACACCGGCCTTCAGATCCTGACGGCCTTCTTCCAGATGACTTTCGAGCATCACGCCCATGATGCGGCTCTCGCGCGCCGACAGTTGCCGCGCGATATCGTCCGCGACTTCGATCTGCCTGAGGTGCGACTTGTTCGAGTTCGCATGCGAGCAGTCGATCATGACCTGCTCGCGCAGACCGGCTGAACGCAGCGCTTCGCACGTCGCCTGGACCGACGCGCTGTCGTAGTTTGGCCCCTTCTTGCCGCCGCGCAGAATCACGTGTGCGTCATCATTGCCGCGCGTCTCGAAGATCGCGGCCATGCCCATTTTCGTCATGCCCATGAACGCGTGGCTCGCGCGCGCCGCGACGATCGCGTCGGCGGCGATCTGCACGCCGCCGTCGGTGCCGTTCTTGAAGCCGATCGGGCAGCTCAATCCCGACGCGAGCTGCCGATGGCTTTGGCTCTCGGTCGTGCGCGCGCCGATCGCACCCCACGCGATCAGATCGGCGATGTATTGCGGGCTCAGCAGGTCGAGGAATTCGGTCGCGGTCGGCAAGCCCAGGCCGTTGATGTCGAGCAGCAACTGCCGCGCGAGACGCAGGCCTTCGTTGATCCGGAAGCTGCCGTCGAGCCGTGGATCGTTGATATAGCCCTTCCAGCCGACCGTCGTGCGCGGCTTCTCGAAGTACACGCGCATCACGATCAGCAGGTCGTCTTTGTAATGATCGGCGGCGGCTTTCAGCTTGCGCGCGTATTCGATCGCCTGATCGTGATCGTGGATCGAGCAGGGACCGGTGATCAGCACGAGCCGGTCGTCGCGGCCGTGCAGAATGTCGGCGATTTCGACGCGAGTCTTCTCGACCAGCGTCTGCACCGTGGGCGGCACCGGCAGTTCGTCCTGCAGCAGCGCGGGTGAAATCAGCGGACGAACCGCGCCGATGCGCGTGTCGTCGATGCGCGTGGTGTCCTGGGTGGCGTCGGCCGAGCCGACTTCCTGATCGTGCAGGGGGTTGTCGAGGGCGCTCAAGATGTACTCCGCAATCGGTTGGTGAGGCGGTCTCGCCGCCTGAATATGCGAGCGTCGCCGCGACGAGGCCGCGGGCGCTGCGTGGGTTTGACGTGGACCGTGCGGGGCGGGTCGCGTCAGGCCTCGGGCGAGGATTGACGCAAAGCCGACGCGACCGCGCACGGTTGCGCTGGCGCGATTATGACACCCGCGCCGGTCCGCAGGCATGCGGGCAGGCGCCGCGGCGGATTCAGAGCTTCTGGATCAACGCCATCGCGGCGGCCGGATTGCGCTCCTTGAAACCGCTGATCACGTACAGGTAGACGTCGCGCGCGGCGGCGTTCGCGGCCGGCTCCGCGCAGGTTTCGAGATCGTCCGGCGTGGTGCCGGCGGCGAGCTGGCGCACGCGCTCGGCCCATGCGCCGAGCGCTTTCGTCGAATAGCCTTTGGCGTGGGTGTCGCGCGTGCCCATGATGCGCGCGTAGACGAACGGTGCGGTGAGATCGGCGATCTGCGGATACTCGCTGTCTGCCGCAAGCACGACCGCGACCTTGTGCCGGCGCGCGAGCGCGATGAATTCCGGCGTCCTGAAGGAGTCGTGACGGACCTCGACTGCATGCCGCAGCGCCTGTCCTTCGATGCTCGCGGGCAACAGCTTCAGAAAGGCCTCGAAATCGTCGCGGTCGAATTTCTTGGTGGGCGCGAACTGCCAGTTGATCGGCCCAAGTTTCTGTTTGAGCAGTAGCACGCCGCTAGCGAAGAAGCGCTCGATCGTTTCGCCCGCTTCGGCGAGCACCTTGCGGTTGGTCGCATAGCGCGGCGCCTTCAGTGAGAACACGAAATCGTCGGGCGTTTCCTGATACCACTTCTCGTAGCTGGCCGGTTTCTGCAAACCGTAGAACGTGCCGTTGATTTCGATCGATGTCAGATGCCGGCTCGCATATTCGAGCTCGCGGCTCTGCGGGAGGTTCTCCGGATAAAACGGCCCGCGCCACGGCGCGTAGGTCCACCCGCCGATGCCGATGCGGATGCGTGCCGAGGAGCCGGATCGTGACGGGGTCTTCGCCGGCGCTTTTCTGGTGGCGCGGGGCTGGCTGCTTTCCTTCGCGCTTTTCGCTACGGGCACTGGGGCTCTCCTTCGCTGCGGCGGGAAAGCTCGTAGATTAGTCGTTTTTCTCGCGGCGCGCGGCGCTGGCTTCGTCGAACCGGCGGCTCGCTTCGGCCACATCCATGCGAAAGCGCTGCAATGCACTCAGCGCCAGATCAGGCGGCGTCAGCGCGGCCCACAGCACGTCGATCAGCTGGTCGGCGGTCGCGTCGATATCGATCTGGCGGTTGGTCAGCGTCGCGTCCCATAGCACGTGCTCCATCGGCCCGAACACCATCGAGCGCAACAGGCGCAGCGGCACGTCGGCGCGTATCTCGCCGCTTTGCTGGCCCTGCGCGAGCACGCGCATCAACGGCGCGGTGTAGCGGCGCTGCAGTTCGGTCAGCGCCTCGCTCAGTTCGTGATGCCGCGCGCGGCCCTCGGACAGCACCAGCGCGCACAGGTCGGTGCCGTTGACGAGCATCAGCCGCAGATGCATGCGCACGATGAACGCGAACTGCTGGCGCACGCTACCGTCGCGCGGCAGGCCCGCTTCGATCGCGTCGATGATCTCGTCGTACCAGTCGCCGATGACACGAGCGCACAGTTCGCGCTTGCCGCGAAAGTAGCTGAACACCGTCGCCTCGGAAATGCCGAGGCGCTGCGCGATTTCCGCGGTCGTCGCGCGTTCGTAGCCCCGTTCGGAGAACACGTCCCGGCCCGCCTGAAGAATCTCCTTCACGCGCTGCTGCGACTTGCGCCCGGCCGGCTTGCGACGCGAGACAGGTAATCCGGCCTTCTCGGCAACCGTCATATGAGTCAGATTCAGATTTTTGATGAAGATGGAGGCTCAACGCGGCATGTGCACGCCGCTCATATGCCAGATGAGCGCGATGATAGCGCCGAATTCGTGCGTTGGCGCGGTTTTGTCAGTTTTCTGAGTAACACTCAAAAATACCGCTTGACGCTTACGTCAATCTGGCGTGAAATGCCCCTTGATATGCTTTCGCGCGCCGCTTCGCGTTGCATGAACGGCCGCCCACGAACCCAGGAGACACCGCAATGCCCAATCTGCCCGGTTTGCAGTTCCCGCTTGGCGAAGAAATCGAAATGCTGCGCGACAGCATTGCGTCGTTCGCCGCCAAAGAAATCGCGCCGCGCGCGGGAGAAATCGATCGCACCGATCAGTTTCCGATGGACCTCTGGCGCAAGTTCGGCGATCTCGGCGTGCTCGGCATGACGGTCTCCGAAGAATACGGCGGCGCGAACATGGGCTACACGGCGCACATGGTCGCGATGGAAGAAATCTCGCGCGCGTCGGCATCGGTCGGCCTCTCGTATGGCGCGCATTCGAACCTGTGCGTGAACCAGATCCATCGCAACGGCACCGAGGCGCAGAAGCGCAAGTATCTGCCGAAGCTCGTGTCGGGCGAGCACGTCGGCGCGCTCGCGATGAGCGAACCGAACGCGGGCTCTGACGTGGTCAGCATGAAGCTGCGCGCCGAGAAGAAGGGCGAGCGCTACGTGCTGAACGGCACCAAGATGTGGATCACCAACGGCCCCGATTGCGACACGCTGGTCGTCTATGCGAAGACCGATCCCGAAGCGAATTCGCGCGGCATTACGGCCTTCATCGTCGAGAAGGGCATGAAGGGTTTCTCGGTCGCGCAGAAGCTCGACAAGCTCGGCATGCGCGGCTCGCATACCGGCGAACTCGTGTTTCAGGACGTCGAGGTGCCGGAGGAAAACATCCTCGGGACATTGAACGGCGGCGCCAAAGTGCTGATGAGCGGTCTCGATTACGAGCGCGCGGTGCTCGCGGGCGGCCCGACCGGCATCATGGTCGCGGTGATGGACGCGGTCGTGCCGTACATCCACGATCGCAAGCAGTTCGGCCAGCCGATCGGCGAATTCCAGCTGATCCAGGGCAAGGTCGCCGATCTGTACACGACCTTGCAGGCATGCCGCGCATATCTGTACGCGGTGGGCCGCCAGCTCGACACGCTCGGCAACGAGCACGTGCGCCAGGTGCGCAAGGACTGCGCGGGCGTGATTCTGTACACGGCCGAAAAGGCGACGTGGATGGCTGGCGAGGCGATCCAGATTCTCGGCGGCAATGGCTACATCAACGAGTATCCGGTCGGGCGACTGTGGCGCGATGCGAAGCTTTACGAAATCGGCGCGGGCACGAGCGAGATTCGCCGCATGCTGATCGGCCGGGAGCTATTCGCAGAAACGCTGTGATCCGAGGGCGCGCGAGCCCCATGAATAAGCGGCCCTCCGGAGAAGCCACGTCATGCCGATCATCGAATCAAAACTGAACCCGCGCTCGGACGATTTCCGCGCGAACGCCGCGGCGCTCGAAGCGCTCGTCGCCGATCTGCGCGCAAAGGTCGAGCAACTCGCGCAAGGCGGCGGCCAGGCCGCGCGCGACAAGCACACGAGCCGCGGCAAACTGCTGCCGCGCGAGCGCATCGCGCAACTGCTCGATCCGGGCACGCCGTTTCTCGAACTGTCGCAGCTTGCCGCGTACGGCATGTATAACGACGACGCGCCGGGCGCCGGCCTCATCACCGGTATCGGCCGCATCGCGGGGCAGGAGTGCATGATCGTCTGCAACGACGCGACGGTCAAAGGCGGCACCTACTATCCGGTCACCGTGAAGAAGCACGTGCGCGCGCAGGAAATCGCCGGCGAAAACCGCTTGCCGTGCGTGTACCTCGTCGACTCGGGCGGCGCGAACCTGCCGAACCAGGACGAGGTGTTTCCCGATCGCGATCACTTCGGCCGCATCTTCTACAACCAGGCGAATCTGTCGGCGGCGGGCATCCCGCAGATCGCGGTCGTGATGGGCTCGTGCACCGCGGGCGGCGCGTATGTGCCGGCCATGAGCGACGAGTCGATCATCGTGAAGAACCAGGGGACGATTTTTCTCGGCGGTCCGCCGCTCGTCAAAGCCGCGACCGGTGAAGTGGTGAGCGCCGAAGACCTCGGCGGCGGCGACGTGCACACGCGTCTGTCGGGCGTCGTCGATCATCTCGCGCAGAACGATGCGCACGCGCTCGGGATTGCGCGCAGCATCGTCGGCAATCTGAACCGCGTGAAGCCCGCGCCGCTCGTGCTGCAGGAGCCGAAGCCGCCGCGCTACGACACGCAGAGCATCTACGGCGTGATTCCCGTCGATACGCGCAAGCCGTTCGATATCCGCGAGGTAATCGCGCGCATCGTCGACGATTCCGCGTTTGATGAATTCAAGGCGCGCTACGGCACGACGCTCGTATGTGGCTTTGCGCATATCTGGGGGCACCCGGTCGGCATCGTCGCGAACAACGGCATTCTGTTTTCGGAGTCGGCGTTGAAGGGCACGCACTTCATCGAGCTGTGTTGCCAGCGCAAGATTCCGCTCGTGTTTCTGCAGAACATCACGGGCTTCATGGTTGGCCGCAAGTATGAGAACGAAGGCATCGCGCGCAACGGCGCGAAGATGGTGACGGCCGTTGCGACCGCGAAGGTGCCGAAGTTCACGGTGATCATCGGGGGCTCGTTCGGCGCGGGCAACTACGGCATGTGCGGCCGCGCGTATTCACCGCGCTTCCTGTGGATGTGGCCGAACGCGCGCATCTCGGTGATGGGCGGCGAGCAGGCGGCATCGGTGCTCGCCACCGTCAAGCGCGACGGCATCGAAGCGAAGGGCGGCAACTGGAGCGCGGAGGAAGAGGAGGCGTTCAAGCAGCCGATTCGCGAGCAATACGAGCAACAGGGTCATCCTTACTACGCGAGCGCGCGTCTGTGGGACGACGGCGTGATCGACCCCGCGCAAACCCGTGACGTGCTCGGTCTCGGCCTGTCGGTGGCAATGAACGCGCCGATCGAAGAGACACGCTTCGGCGTGTTCAGAATGTGATGGCGCGCGGTTTCACGAAGCGATCAAGCAAGGCAAAGGAGTGCTGCGCATGCAATACGAAACGCTGAAGGTCGAGGTTGCCGGCGCGATCGCGACGGTCACACTGAATCGTCCGGATGTGCGCAACGCGTTCAACGAAACGATGATCGCCGAGTTGACCGCCGCGTTCACCATGCTCGATGCGCGCGACGACGTGCGCGCGGTCGTGCTCGCCGCGAACGGCAAGGCATTCTGCGCGGGCGCCGACCTGAACTGGATGAAAAAAATGGCCGGCTACTCGGACGACGAGAACCGCGCCGATGCGATGCGGCTCGCGGGCATGCTGTCTGCCGTGTATCGCTGCAACAAGCCGGTGATCGCGCGCGTGAACGGCGACGCGTACGCGGGCGGCATGGGCCTGATTGCCGCGTGCGATATCGTCGTCGCGGTCGACAGCGCACGCTTCTGCCTGTCCGAAGCCCGGCTCGGGCTGATTCCCGCGACGATCGCGCCTTACGTGATTCGCGCGCTCGGCGAGCAGGCGTCGCGGCGCTACTTCGTCACCGCCGAGGCGTTCGACTGCGCGAGCGCGTTGCGTCTGGGTTTGGTCAGCGAGGCGGTGAGCGCCGAGCAACTCGATGCAACGGTCGCGCAACTCGCGCAGACCTTGTGCGCGAACGGTCCGCAAGCGGTGCGCGCGTGCAAGCGGCTCGTGCAGGACATCGCGGGCCGCGAACTGAGCGACGCGCTGATCGAGGACACGGCCGCACGTATTGCGAAAACGCGCGCTGGCGCCGAAGGCCGCGAAGGCGTCGCGTCGTTCCTCGAAAAACGCGCGCCCGGCTGGCGCAACTGAGATGCCCCGCTAACAACCACCGCCCCGTAGCGCCTATTTCATCGAGACACTCATGTTCAACAAGATCCTGATCGCCAACCGGGGCGAGATTGCGTGCCGCGTCGCCGCGACCTGCAAGCGGCTCGGCATCGCGAGCGTGGCCGTCTATTCCGACGCGGACGCCGACGCCAAACATGTTGCTGCCTGCGACGAAGCGGTGCATATCGGCGCCCCGGCGGCGGCGCAGAGCTATCTGCGCATCGAGCGCATCATCGAAGCGGCGCGCGCGACCGGCGCGCAGGCCGTGCATCCGGGCTACGGATTTTTGTCGGAGAACGAAGATTTCGCGCATGCGTGCGAGGCGGCCGGCATCGTCTTTATCGGACCGCCGGTCGGGGCGATTGCCGCGATGGGCTCGAAGGCCGCCGCGAAAGCGCTGATGCACGCGGCCGCGGTGCCGCTCGTGCCCGGCTATCACGGCGACGACCAGAACCCGCAGCTGTTGCAGCGCGAGGCGGACGCGATCGGCTATCCGGTGTTGCTGAAGGCGAGTGCGGGCGGGGGCGGCAAGGGCATGCGCGTGGTCGAGCGTAGCGCGGACTTCGCGGCCGCGCTGCTGTCATGCCAGCGCGAGGCGGCGAGCAGCTTCGGCAACGATCGCGTGCTGATCGAAAAATACCTGACGCGGCCGCGTCACGTCGAGGTCCAGGTGTTCGCCGATCAGCACGGCGGCGCGGTCTATCTGTTCGACCGTGACTGCTCGGTGCAGCGGCGTCATCAGAAGGTGCTCGAGGAAGCACCCGCGCCGGGGCTGTCCGCCGAACTGAAGCGCGCGATGGGCGAAGCGGCCGTGGCCGCCGCGCGCGCGGTCCACTATGTCGGCGCGGGCACTGTCGAGTTCATCATGACGCCGGGCGGCGAGTTCTATTTCATGGAAATGAACACGCGGCTGCAAGTCGAGCATCCCGTCACCGAGATGGTGACGGGACAAGACCTCGTCGAATGGCAGTTGCGCGTCGCCGCGGGCGAGGCGCTGCCGCTCACGCAGCAGCAACTGAAGCTCGACGGCCATGCAATCGAGGCGCGCATTTACGCCGAGCATCCGGCGCGCGGTTTCCTGCCGTCCACGGGGACGCTCAAGCATTTGCGCATGCCCGCGGGCGTCGAGTTCGCGATCGACGCGGCTGGACTCGGCGAGCCGGGACGCAAGGCGCCCGTGCGCATCGACAGTGGCGTGCGCGAGGGCGACACGATCACGCCGTTCTACGATCCGATGATCGCCAAGTTGATCGTCCATGGTGCGACGCGCGAGGAGGCGTTGGCGCGGCTCACGCGCGCGCTGCATGCGTGCGAGGTCGTCGGGCCGCATACGAACGTCGAGTTTCTGCGGCGCGTCGTCGCGAGCGAACCGTTCGCGAGCGGCGATCTCGACACGGGTTTGATCGAACGGCATCACGACGCCCTGTTCGCGCCGGCGAAGAAGCCGTTCAAGGAAGCGCTCGCGCTCGCGTGCGCCGCGCTGCTGACGCGCGAGGGCGGTACCGCGCACGGCGCGTCGCCGTGGGATGCGCTCTCGCACTGGCGGCTCAACAGCGGTTACACGCAAACGCTCGGCTGGCGCATGATCGGCGACGGTGCCGACGACCACAGCGACGCCCCGTTCACGGTCGTGTTCGCGCGCAACGGCGAAACGCAAGCGCTGGTTCAAACGCTCGAACACGACGGCGTGCGTGAGCCCTTCACATGGTCGCTCGGCGCAGGCGACCACGAATTCCGCGCAACGATCGGCGATGCGCGTGCGACGGGACGCGTGTTCGTCGATGGCGACAGGTTCCACGTGTTCTGCCTCGGCGAGACGCTTGCATTCGAATGGCAGAACCTGCTCGCGCATGCAGCGGACGCCGAGCACGGCGAAGGCCGTCTTACCGCGCCGATGCCGGGCAAGGTGATCGCGGTGCTGGTCGAGCCGGGCGCGGTGGTCGAGAAAGGCGCGCCGCTGATCGTGATGGAGGCGATGAAGATGGAGCATACGATCGGCGCGCCGGCGGCCGGCACTGTCGCGGAGGTGCTGTATGCGGTCGGCGATCAGGTCGCCGACGGCGCGCAACTGCTGGTGCTGGATGTGCAGCAGGCGAGTCAATGAGCGAGTCGATGAGCGAGTCAATGAGCGACGGTACCGCTCAGCCGAGCCGCGCGTAGCCCGCGGCGCGCGCCTCCCTTTCAAGCTCGTCGATGCGCGCGTAGTCGGTCAGTGGGAGCGTTGAAAAGCCCCTTAAGCGCAGGCGTTTTGCGCGCTCGGGTCGGCTCGCGAGGGTCTCGTTCAGCGCGTCGCGCAACGCGGCGATCGTCGCCCGCGACACATTGGCCGCGGCGATCAGAGGCAAGCCCGGCGACGCGGCGGTCATGCCGATCGCGCGCACGCGCCGCGCCAGTTCGGGCAGCAGGTCGCTCACGAAGGCGAAGGTCACGCAATCGATCGCGGCGACGTCCGCGCGGTTCTCGGCGACCGCGCGCAGCGAGTCCAGATGCGAGCCCGTGCGCAGCACCGCGCCGAAGAACATGCCGGCGTGCGCGAGCGGCGCGACCGCGTGCCGAAACGCGTTCATGCCGCTGTTCGAATCGTCCTGGTTGTAAGCGGCGCGCGCGCCGCGGCACGATGCGAGCGTGTCGAAGCGCGCGTCGGCGCGCGTGACCAGTACGCTCGAGTAATGTGCGCCGTCGCAGCCGGGCGCATCGAAGCAGGGGGTCGCGATCAACTGGACCTGCTTGTGCAGGCCATGCGTCAGCGGATAACCGCAGGTCTGCGAGATCAGCAGATTCGGGCGCCGCCAGAATCCGTGCAGCTCCTCGTCCGGTTCGACGATGCGGCAGGCGGGCTTGACCCGGCGCAGCACGTCGTCGAGCCACCCGCGCCATTCGAGGCCGAGTGCGGGTGTCACGTTGTACATCGGCAGGGCGGCGATCCAGCGCATGAAGGCGTTTCTAGTATGCCTAATGTCTGACCAGTTTGAATTCGTCGAGACCGAGCCGCACCGGCTCGCTCGGCGTGAACTGCCATCGCTGGGCGGCAACGGAGAGGATCTCATCCTGCGCATCCTCGAACGCGACCAGCAGGTCCTGCTTGCGACGGCTCGCGGCGCCGCAGAACTCCACCAGCGCGTCGGCGCTGACTTCGAAAATCTGTGCGCGATCATCGCAGCACACGCGGAACGCGACCGTCGCGCATTCCGTCACGCAGGGCCGAAACCCTTCATCGACATAGACTGACATGGCGAACTCCTTCGAACGCCTGAATCGACAGGATGACAAACCGCGCCTGCCAGGTATGTGGGAGAACCGGCATTGACGGCCAAACGCCCGGTGCCGCGGCGTTACCGCGGCGGGCACTGTTCGGAAAGCGCTTAAATCTGATGGAGTCGACGGGCGAACTGCTCGCCCGCCGTTCCCGCGCATGTTCCGTTTGCGAGCGCGATCCTGCTGCCGATCGGCGCAGGTCTCCACTTTACGATCAACCCGAATTTCGTGCAGACGATCAGCCCGAGATATTGAGCCGGCGGATCAGCGGGCCGAGTGTCGTCGCCTGAATCAGCAGGCTGAACACGACGACCACATAGGTGACGCCGATAAACATTTCGCGCCCGTGAAACTCCGGCAGCGACAGCGCGAGCGCGATCGAGATGCCGCCGCGCAGGCCGCCCCAGGTCAGCACGACAGCCGAATGCCGGTTCAGGCGCCGGAAATTCTGCAACGCGAGCAGCGGAATCGCGACGCTGACGCCGCGCGCGAACAGCACCACCGGAATGGCCGCGAGCCCGAGCCAGACGATCTCGACGCGCAGCGACAGCGCAATGATCTCGAGGCCGATCAGCCCGAACAGCACGAGATTGAGCAGTTCGTCGAGCAGGTCCCAGAAGTTGAACAAATGCTCACGGGTCTTTTCCGACATCGACGTCGCCGCGCCGTGATTGCCGATCACGAGCCCCATGATCACGACTGCAAGCGGCGCCGACACGTGCAGCGCTTCGGCGAGACTATAGCCACCGGTCGCGAGCGCGAGCGTGATGAGGATCTCGACCGGATAGCTGTCGATGCCTCGCAGCAGAAGCGAGGCACCAAAGCCGAGCGCCGCGCCTAGCGCGAGCGCGCCGGCGACTTCGCGCAGCAGATCGAGCGCGATCGCGCCGGCGGAGAACTCGTTCGCGCCGGTCGCGAGTCCGACCAGCGTAAGGAACGCGACGACGGCGGTGCCGTCGTTGAACAGCGATTCGCCAGTGATCTTGGTTTCGAGGCTTTCGGGCGCCGCCGCGCGCTTGAGCACACTCAGCACCGCGATCGGATCGGTCGGCGAGATCAGCGCGCCGAACACGAGACACCAGAGCAGGCTGACCGGATGGCCGAGCCATTGTGCCGCATGGTAAATGCCGAAGCCGACCACCGCCATCGAGATCAATACGCCGATCGTTGCGAGCATCAGCACCGCGCCCCGCTGCGTGCGCATCTTCGACAGATCGACGTGCAGCGCGCCGGCGAACAGCAGCAGGCTTAGCAGGCCGTGAAACACGATGTCGGCGAAATCGATCTGCACGACGATCTTGCGCGCGGCGATCGCCATGGCCGGATAATAGAAGCCGAGCGCTGAAATGCCGACGCAGACCACGAGCCCGACCGCGGTAATGCCAAGCGTGTCGGGCAATTTGATGAACCGGTAATTGAGGACGCCGAACAGCGCGACGATGGTGAATACCGCACCGGCAATCTGGAAAACGCTCATCTTGCGCGCTCCGCCAGCTCGGAACGGTTCAAACGCGCGGACACAGTGACACCGGAGTGGCTCGCGCAACCAGGCACAAGAAAAGGGAGAAGAAACAACTGCCGCGATTGCGACATTGCACCAGCGGGATTTTTCACAGCAATTCCTTATTCAAATTTATTTGCTTTGATAAGCAAGCGGCGATCTGTAATAACACGATCGTCGCAGCGTAATTTCTATCGAACCGTAGCCTATTCGCTTCGGATGGAGGCTACGAGCGGATGACGGCGAGCCGGACGGGGCGCGCTTCGCCAGTGGGGTGCCATGACGGGTCATGGCAGTATTCGGACTACTGAGGCACAGGGCGAGTTCCAGTCTTTATTTTTGAGTCGGGAATATTTTTTTTGAGACGTTTCGCTATGGCCGAAGATCGCGCCGGATATAACAAATTTTGACATCTATTGCGCTTCGGTCTTAATCCTCATAGACGAGTCTCAATAAAAAAGCCCCGAACGCGCGGAGCGAGCGGGGCTGAAAGACAGACTCCCTGTCTGTCGGGGAAGGTCGATCGGACCCGTGATCGACTTATCTCACTATAGACATTATCCGGCGAGCAATTGTGAACAAATGTCGCAACCGCATTGCGCGGACCATCCTTGTCCCGGTATCCGTCTTGTAAATGCAAACGCCCCGGCGCTGCGCAGACTGTGGCGCGCAATCGAGCGGAGCGCCGCCGGGCGTCTTCAGCGACATCGCCTGCGCGAGCATCCGGCGGTTGATCGCGCAGCCCATGCCAATCCGGGAATAACCATCGCATCCGCACGGTCTTGCAGGTGAGACTGACGTCAGATGGGGGACCCAATGAACATCGTCGGCACGGCCCGTGCATCGCGAAGGAGCGTCATCAAGACGGCGTTTGGCCCTCGTGCGACGCACGACACCAGCGGGACGTTCGCATGACGGTGCCGATGCAAGCCGTTCTGCGCCGGCTGCAATTCGGCTCCGGCCTGGTGCTGCTGGTCTATCTTTTTCTCCATCTGCTCAATCATGCGCTCGGCATCTGGTCGCTCGAACTTGCCGGGCGCGGTCTGATGCTGGCGCTGTGGCTCTGGCGCAGCGCACCCGGGACCATCGCCTTGTATGGTGCGGCCGCGCTTCATTTTGCGTTGGCCCTGCGAACGATTTACGCGCGCCGTCACTGGGCATTGCCTCTGGCTGAATGGGTGCGTCTGTGGGCGGGGCTGAGCCTGCCCCTGCTCCTGATCCGCCATGCGGTGACGACCCGGCTAGCATCCTCGCTCTATGGCTTCGAACCTGACTATGAGCGCGTCGTCGTCCAACTGCTCACGAGTGGTACGCAAGGTTTGCAGCTCGCGCTGCTCGCGCCCGGATGGATCCACGGGTGCCTTGGAGTCTGGTTCCGCTTGCGTCATTTGCCGTGGGCGCCCCGCCTGAAGCCCGTGCTGTTGATGTGGGTCATTCTGTTGCCATTGCTATCCGCGGCAGGCTTTACACGGATGATGAGAACGGTCGAGGCGAAGAGCGCAATCCTCGCTGCTCCCGATCCGAAACTGGGTGCGCATCAGCTCGCGCTCAATGCCTGGCGTCATGATCTCGTGGCTTTGTACCTGTCTCTGATCGTCGCCGCGTTCGTCGCAGGTCAACTGCGCAACGTGCTCGAACGCCGAAGATTGCGCGAGCGTCCGGTGAATTCGTGACACCGTGACTACCTCGTGCGAAATTCGCGCGATTCAGGACCCTGGAATATCCAGGGGGCAATCCGCGTCTACCTGATGTACATCGCGCAACTCTGGCGATCAGAGCGAGTGCCGGTGTGCAAATACACCTTCAGGTAAACAGGAGTGCATCATGAAATCGGAATCGGTGAGTCAGTACTCGAGTCTTTCGCTATGCAAGATCGCGATCGCTGGTGTCATGGCGATGGCGAGTTCGGCGAGCCTGTATGCGCAAACCGTGTCGCGGCCTGAGCCCCATCAAGTCACCCGCGCGGAGGTCGTGCACGAACTCGAGGAACTGGAAGCGGCGGGGTACAACCCATCGCAGGGCGACGATGGTTCGTATCCCGCCGATATTCAGGCAGCGGAAGCGAAGGTGGCGGCCATGCATAGAGCGGAAAGAAGCGCGGCGGCGAACGCGGGGCAAAGCGGTCCACAGATGCAGATGCATTGAACCGAAAGGCGGGAACCGGAACAAGCCGCAGGCGCATCGTTCTGGTGATGCGACAGCCAAACACATTGCCATACGCAATGGTCGTATTGCATTCATTGCATTGCCAGCATAAGTCTGGAATCGTATCTTCGACTCCATATCACGGAGACACCTATGAAGATCGCATTCCTGGGAGCCGGCGCGTTGGGTTGCGCGATCGGCTCCGCGCTGACCGAAGGTGGTCATGAGACGTGGCTGGTCGACCGCTTTGCTGCGCACGTCGAGTCCATGCGCCGCGACGGCTTGCAAGTCGACGATGCCAACGGCTCGCGCCGCGTGAAAGTCCGCGCCACGATGAATCCCGCCGAAGTCGGAGCGGCGGACCTCGTCATCGTTCTGGTCAAGTCCTTTCACACCGATTCGGCGATGCGCGGCGCGCTCGACCTCGTCGGACCCGACACGCTGGTGTTGTCGTTGCAAAACGGCCTCGGCCACGAAGACGTGCTCAGCGAAATCGTCGGTCGGGAGCGCGTTCTGGCGGGCAAAACCTATGTCGGCGGCGTCCTGAAGGCGCCCGGACACATCCAGTCGGGCGTAAGCGGAAAACTGACGATCATCGGCGAGCTCGACGGCCGGGCGACCGAGCGGGTCCGCGCAATCGCCGACGCATTCACCGGCTCGGGGCTGGCGACCACGGTCAGCGACAACATCCTCGGCACCATGTGGGACAAGTTGCTGATCAACGTCGCGACGGGCGCGATCACCGGCATCACCGGTCTGACGTACGGGCAACTGTACGAAGAGGCCGTACTGAAGGCCACCGCGTTGGCGGCGATCGAAGAAGCGATGGCCGCCGCGAAGGCCGCCGGCATCCGCCTGTCGATCAACCAGGCCGAGCAAGCCTGGACGATGGCGGCTGAAGGCCTGTCGCCCGCATTCAAGACCTCGATGCTGCAGAGCCTGGAAAAAGGCTCGGTCACCGAAATCGACTTCATCAACGGAGCCGTCGTGCGTTGGGGTGAACGCCTCGGCGTCCCGACCCCGGTCAATTCGACGCTCGTCGCATGCATCAAGGGCATCGAGCGTGCCCTGATGGACCGTCAGAAAGAAGGAGCCCCAGCATGAGCGGCTCCAAAGCATACGTGGAACACGTGGCCATCTGGGTCAAGGATATCCGCTGGCATATCCGCTTCTTCGAGGAAGTCCTCGGCATGACCATGCGCGAAATCGACGGCACCCGCGACGAGCCGCGTCAGTACTGGACGCTCGGCGGCCTGCAGTTCATCAATGATCCCCATTACGAAGGTCCCGAGGGCCGGCTCGCGCATCTCGGCGTGATGTGCGAGGACCTCGAGGCCGCACTAGCCGCGGCGCAAGCATTCGGCGTGACCGCCATGCAGCAGGGGCGCAACTGGCTGCGTTTGCCTGACGGACTCGCGGTCGAACTCATTCAGGCCAAACCTGCCGTGTGCGTGGCGCAGGCGCTGGCGATCAATCCACGCGCCGAGGCTTAAAAATGAGCACGATCATCGAAAAGTACTGGGACGACGCGAAAGAAGGCGACGCCTGCGTGAGCCCGAGCTATACGGTCACGAAAGAGCGCATTCTCGCTTATGCCGATCTCACCGGCGATCACACGCCGGTGCACGTCGACGAGGAATACGCGAAGGCGAGCCATTTCGGGTCGATCGTCGCGCACGGGCTGTTCGGTTTGTCGATCGCGGACGGCCTGAAGTCGCAGAGCGACTATCGCTTCCTGCCCGGCATGTCGCTTGGCTGGACATGGGATTTCCTGCTGCCGATCAGGGTCGACGACGTGCTTCACGTCGAGTTTCGCGTGGGCAGCATGCGCGCGAGCAATAGCCGTCCGCAGTGGGGCATCGTCGTGCTGCCGTCGGCGTTGATCAATCAGGATGGTCAGGTCGTCCAGCGCGGCGAACATCGGCTGATGGTGCCGCGCCGTCCGGGAGCGAACTGATGCAAGCGCGCCCCCTCGAAGGTATTCGCGTCGTCGATTACAGCCATTTTCTCGCCGGTCCCTATGTGGGCCGCTGCCTCGCGGCGCTCGGCGCCGAAGTGATCAAGGTCGAGCGGCCCGGCAGCGGCGACGCCGGCCGGCAGCATGCAACCATTCTCGACGACCAGCAAAGCGCCTACTTCCTGCAGCTCAACATGGGCAAACGCGGCGTCAGCGTCGACATGAAAGATGCGCGCGGCAAGGAGTTCATGCGACGTTTGTGCGATTCGGCCGATGTGTTCATCGAAAACTATCGGCCTGGCGCGCTGGACAAGCTGGGCCTCGGGTATGCCGCCTTGTCCGAACGCAACCCGGGGCTTGTGTACTGCTCGATCTCGGCATACGGCCATACCGGACCCGACGCGCATCGCGCGGGCTTCGGCCTGATCGCCGAAGCGAAGAGCGGCATCATGCAGATGATCGGCAATCCGGGCGAACCGCCCCCGCTGATGCGCATCTCGCTCGGCGATATGTACACGGGCATTCATGCGGTCGCCGCGATCAACGCCGCATTGCTCGGCCGCGTGAAGAGCGGTCGCGGCCAGCATATCGACATGGCGTTGTACGACACGCTGGTGTCGATGCATGAATACGCGGTGCAGTGTTACACGACGCAAGGCGTGCTGCCCGAGCAAACGGGTCACGATATGCCCACGTCGACGCTGTATGGCGTGTTTCGCGCGGCCGATGGCGATCTGGTGATCGCCGCGCAAGTCGATGATTCGTGGAAGCGGTTCGCTTCGCTCGTCGAAAAGAACGGCGGTCCGGCCGGCTTCGGCGCCGACGCGAGATTCCACAGCCCGAACGGTCGCAACGCCCATCGCGAGGAAGTCCTCGCCGTCGTCAAGCCGTGGGTTGCCGCACGGCCGGTCGCTGAAGTGCTGGCGCTGCTCGATGGTATCGACGTGCCGTGCGCGAAAGTCCAGCGCATCGACGAAGTCGTCGCCGATCCGCAGATCGTCGCGCGCGGCATGGTGATCGAGCAGGATCATCCGCGCTTTGGAAAACTGCGGCTGCCGAACCTGCCGTTCCGCTTTTCCGACTGCGACACGTCGATCCGCGAAGTCGGACCGGACCTCGGTCAGCACAACGCGGAAGTTGCACGGTCGTTGGGCTTCGACGCCGCGGAGATCGACGCGATGCAGACCGAGGGCGTGTTGTATTCAAAGCGAGGTGCGTGATGACTGACCAATACGCTGTGATCGGCAATCCGATCGGACACACGAAATCCCCGCTGATTCATCGTCTGTTCGCGAAGGAGACCGGGCAGGACATCACCTACACGGGGATGGAAGCTCCAACCGAGCCGGCCGACGCGTTCGCCGCGACGGTCAGGAGGTTCATCGCCGCGGGTGGCAGGGGCATGAACGTCACGGCGCCTTTCAAGTTGCAGGCGTTCGCGATCGCCGATGAGCGCAGCGAACGGGCGGCGCTCGCCGGTGCCGTGAATGCGATGAAGTTCGAAAACGGCCGGATCATTGCCGAGAATTTCGACGGCGTCGGCCTCGTGCGTGACATCGAAGTCAACCTGAATCAACCGCTGGCGGGCAAGCGCGTGCTCGTGCTCGGCGCGGGGGGAGCGGTGCGAGGCGCGTTGTTGCCGTTTATTGCCGCGCGGCCGGCGGAACTGGTCGTCGCGAACCGGCATGTGCCGAAGGCCGAGGCGGTGGTAGCGCAAGTCGCAAGCAGCAGCCGACTGATTGCATGCGGCTACCGGGAACTCGAGACGATGGGGCAGTTCGACCTCGTCGTGAACGCGACCTCGGCGAGCCTCACCGGTCAGTTGCCTCCCGTTGCGCCGAGCGTGTTCAGCCCGCGCGGGGCCGCGTACGAGCTCGCGTATGGCAAAGGGCTCACGCCGTTTCTGCGGCTCGCGCGCAACGCTGGTGTGCAGGGTGTCGCCGACGGCGTCGGCATGCTCGTCGAGCAGGCGGCCGAGGCGTTCGAATGGTGGCGCGGTGTTCGTCCGCGGACGCAAGCGGTTATCGACCGGTTGACCGTTCCGCTCAAGTGACGCCGGTCAACGGGCTCAATGCAATGGGTACAATTCCGGTATTGCGACCGACAATACCGCCATGAGTACAACCGACCTTCCGGACCTCAAGCTGCTTCAGCTTTTCGACCTGCTTTACGACTTGCGCAGCGTCACGCGCGCCGCTGAACAGCTCGGACAAAGTCAGCCGACGGTCAGTATCTGGTTGGGCCGCTTGCGCGATCATTTGCAGGACCCGCTGTTCGTCCGCACGCCGGGCGGCATGACTCCCACGCCGCAGGCGGACGCCCTGATCGGGCCGTGCAGGGAGATTCTGGAGTCGCTGCGCCGGTTTGCTGCGTGGGAAATCGCTTTCGATCCCGCCACGGCCAAGCGACGGTTTCGCATCTGCATGACCGACGCGAGCCACATCACGCTTTTGCCCCGAATGCTGGCGCATGTGCGGGCTCAGGCACCCGGCATCCGGCTGGAGGCGGCGAGGATCGACGGCAATACGGAGCGGGCGCTCGAATCCGGCGAGGCGGATCTTGCGATCGGGCACGTGCCGTGGCTCGGGGGCGGCATGTATCAACAACAGCTTTATATGCAGGACTGGGTGTGCCTCGCCAATCGGAATCATCCACGCATACGTGCGCGGATGAGTTTGAAACAATACTGCGGGGAGGGGCACGTCGTCATTGCAGCGGGCACTGGAGCGCAACTGCTCGAACAGGCGTTGTTGCGCGAGCACATCGAACGCGACGTGGTGCTTGAACTGCCCGGGTTTCTCGGGCTCGGGTCCATCATCAAGTCGACCGATCTCATCGCGACCTTGCCCCGGCATATTGGCGAAACGCTGGCGCGGACCAATGATGTCGCGGTCCATTCGTGTCCTTTCCCGGTGGACAGGTTTGCCGTGCGACAGCATTGGCACGCGAAGTACCACGACGAGGCCGGTAATCGCTGGCTGCGCTCGGTCGTAGCCGACCTGTTTCTCAGCCGCAGCAGCTAGTTTTTCCCGCTGCGCACGGCGATGCCGAAGCTTCGCAGCGCAGAAGGTTCGCCGCATCGGTCGGCCTGGACAAACAGAACCCTTGCACATAGTCGCAGCCCGCTTCGCGCAAGGCATGAAACTGTTGATTCGTTTCGACGCCTTCAGCCGTCACCTTGATGCCGAGTTCGTGCGACATCTGAATGATGCCGCGGACGATCGAGGTGGCCGCCGCGTCGCTGCCGAGCCTCGCCGTAAATGAACGGTCGATCTTGACGATGTCAGGCGAGAAATCAGCCAGATAGCGCAGGCTGGAGTACCCCGTGCCGAAATCGTCGATTGCGATGCGTACGCCAAGGCGCTTGAGCGCCAGCAAGGTCGCCTGAGCGAGTGATGAGTTTTCCATCAACGCGCTTTCGGTGAGTTCGATTTCCAGCAGGGCCGGCGACACCTGGTGTTTTCGCAGCGCTTCTTCGACTATGGCGACAAGGGAGTCGTCCCTGAGCTGACGCGCAGACACGTTCACCGACATGGAAAGCCCTTGTCTTCCGGCGCGCTGCCAGATGGCGAGTTGCGCGAGGGCCGCGTCCATGACCCACGCCCCGACTTCGACGATGAACCCGCTTTCTTCCAGTATGGGGATGAAGCTGGCGGGACCCACCAGCCCGCGCGCCGGATGATTCCATCGAACGAGTGCTTCGACGCCTTTCACCGTGAGGGAGGCTGTCTCGTGAATACCCTGGAAATGGAGGACGAACTGGTTCGAAGCCAGCGCCGTCGGCAGATCGCGCTCCAGTTCGAAATCTCCGAGTAGTTCGCTGGACGCTTTGTCGGCAAACCGGAAGCCGTTGCGGCCACCTTTTTTCGCCGCATACATGGCGATATCCGCGCTTGTCAGGAGCGCCTCGTGATCTCGACCGTGTTCAGGAGAGATCGATATGCCGATCGACGCCGTGACGAATGGCGCAGCGTGGTCCTTCCGAACGTCGTTTGAGAACAGGTTGAGAAGAGACTGTGCCAACGTGGCCAGGTTGGCCTTGTCGCTCTCGCCCGTGACGATGACCGCGAACTCGTCTCCGCCGAGGCGCGCCACGCATGCATCTGGAGGAAGTGCGCCCTGTATGACTTTCGCGATGTTCTTCAACAGGCGATCGGCGGCTGTATGGCCGAGCGTATCGTTGAGGACTTTGAAGCGGTCGAGGTCGACGAACATGAGACCGAAGGCGACGTTCTGCCGGCAAAGCGTCTTCATGCGGCGCACCAGGGCGGCGCGGTTAGCCAACCCCGTCAGCCCGTCGGTGTAGGCCAGCCGGTCAAGCGCCGCGAGCCGTTCCTGCTCCAGCGTGATGTCCTCGCTGACACCGACAATGCGTGCCACGTTTGTGCCGCCATCGCGCACGGGGTAGGCCGTGCTTCTGATCCAGCGCTGGAAACCATCCGGGCGGCGGATGCGGTATTCGAAGCGGCCTTCTGTCGCTTCGGAAGCGACGCGGTTCATTTCGGCGAGCAAAGGCTCGATGTCCTCGGGAACCACGAGATCGAGCCATGCGGAAGGCCGGCTGGCGAGCTCTTCAGACGTCAGGCCGAACACGGTCTCGACACCCGCGCTGACATGATGAAAGCGTTCAAAATTCGAGTCGGCCGAATAGAACACCAGGCCGACATGGGACTCCATCTCATGCATGAGCTCATTGCGTTCTCGAAGTGCTTTCAACAACTCGCATTGTTGAGTGACATCCTCGGACGCGCAAAGGAGCGCGGCGACGGCGCCGTCGTCGCCTGTCACCGGCGTGAGCGTGGAATTCCACCATTTGGTTCGCCCCTTGGTCGTCGGGCAGCTTCCCGTAAAAGAGGTGCTCGTCCCCGAAAGAGCGCCCGCCAGGGCCGTCTCGGCCGCTGTGCGATCGTCGCCGCTCCAGAAGCCGAGCCAGTCCGCGCCGCAGAGTTGCTCCGGTGACTCCGCCTCCATCAACCTGGCGCCATGCTCCGACACCCGCAGCATTTTCCCGTCGGTCGCCAGCATCTTCAGACAGTCGCGATTCGCATGCAGAAGCCCGCTCGCCAACGCGGTAGCGGCAGTCTGCCGGGCGTGGTCGACGCCGAGTTTCCGGCGCACGGCCACGAGGCCGGCGACGCCTGCCGCGATCGACAATGCAAGGCGTAAAGCGAGCGCGGCTTCACTGGCTGCCTGGTGCACAAGAGAGGCCATGCCAACGCCGGCGGTAATGGCAATGAGGAAGCTCGTTAGCGGTATGGTCCTCTGTCGGCCATACCGGGAGAGGAAATAGGCAAGGAATTGCTGGTTCCGCTGGTTCCGGGCTGACCGGCCATCGGTGTGTGTGTCAGTATCGGCCCCAGACCGAATCGGCTTGACTTTTTCAGGACACGATGCCGCTTTGGATTTCACGCTGGTCTCCAACTACTCGTTCTAGCTGCCGCCTTATCTTCGCTATTACGGTACGGATTGACGAATCTTTAGTGGAGACCTGACCGGGGACTGCGCGGCGCCCCTCAGCCTTTAGGAGGCTGGTCTTGCGCGAACTGCCGGATGCGCTCGGCAAGAGCGGGTATGCCCGAGTCGCGGGCAACGTAATGAGTCACCTGGCGGGTGGCCAGATCGATCGTGACCTGATCGTCGGGGGCTTTCGTGTTGGGTCCGTCGACTGCGGGATGGTATTCGATGCGCAATTGCCTCGCGTTGGCGATCAGCCGCAAATAACCGTAGTTCCGGTCGTCGTAGTTTTCCAGGACGACTGCATCCGTATCGCTCGACGCAGCCTGGATCAACTGCGGCGCGCGAAGTGGCGGTTGTCCGTTGGTGGTGAGCCGCTGCACGTTGTGGCCGCCGTTGCCGCAGACGATGTAGGGGATGTGGGTGCCATCGGGACGGGTTCGCGTAAAGCGTTGATAGTTGTGGGCGTGTCCTGCGAGGTCGGCATGTGGCCATACGCCGACTTCATTGCAGATCGTATCGATCTGCTGTTGCATGTCGACGCTCCAGCCGTGCCGGCCGCGCGCCACATAGGGGGGATGGTGATGCGCGAACAGCAGCGCGCCTCGGTAGTTTTCCTTCTTTACCCGCATTAAGGCCGCCTTCAGGAACTTCAACTGGCTGTTGCCGATGAGAGGGTCCGCAATCACGCCGGGATCTTCGAGCGTATTGCTATAGAGCGCAATGATGCGCACAAACGGCGCCTCGAACGTGAAGAAAACGCCCGGCTGGATTTGTGCCGTGCGTGAGAGCTTGCCCGCATCGGGGGAGACCTGGAAGCAGTCGGAGCAGAAGTTCCTCAGAAACGCCTGCAGGCTTTTCTCATGCTGCAACGGCGAAACCATTCCGTCGTGATTGCCGGCAACGGCGAGAATCGGCGCGTGGTAGTCGCGGTACGGCTCATAGAACTGATCGTAGTAGTACTGCGCTTCGCCGAAGCTGTAGACGATGTCGCCAAGCAGAAAATTGAATTGCGGCACTTCCGCGGGATCTGCTTCGTCGAAATCGCTGACCATCTTGTCCGACACTTCATTCTGGGTAGCAGGGCCTTTCGTGCTGCCGCAATCGCCGGTGGCATGAAAGACGAGCTGTCCGCTTGTGCTGATGCTTTCGAGGAGCGTCTGGTTGTGGTTGACCACCTCCGCAAACGTAAGGCGGGGCTCGGTGCCGCCGCGCGGCGCGGGAAACGGCAGCGCCGTCAGCTTGTGCTCGCGGTTCAGTTCGTCGATGACCTTGTAGGCCGCGGCATCGGACGCATGCCTGACCACGAACGTTTGCGGATCCGGCGTGGGCTGCGGCTGCGAGAAGACCGGTGCCGCGAGCACCCTGCCATTGCGGTTGCCGCGCGCGGCTTCGTTTGAACGCTTTTTGGGCATGTCCAATTCTCCCTGATGGTCAATCGAGAGCGGCCACGCGGCCGTCGGCAAACTCACAGGATGCGACGGCGCCGTGCCTGGCCAGATGCACCGTTCAGACGAACACAGCTCGAGGAAGTTCAGATCCGGCTGGCTTTCTGCATCCGGATCGGCGCGTGGATCGGGGCGCCGCTGACTGCAAAAAAAGCAGGCCGGTTTCGCAGCGGCGCACGCCTCTCAGGCCGGCACGAACACGCCGATTGCCGCCACCGCCATCACGCCCGTGGCCAGCCATCCTCCCCACGCCAGCACGCCCCTGACGGCGAACTGTCCCATGACACGCCGGCTTCGAGACATCAGCATCATGACGATCATGATCGGCACTGCGGTGACGCCATTGATCACCGCACTCCAGTACAGCGCGCGGATCGGGTCGAAATGCATGAAGGTGATGGACACACCACCGAGGATCGCCAGTGCGATCACCGCATAGAATTCGCGCGCGAGTGTGAGATGCAAGGCAAGCCCGCTGCGCCAGCGAAGGCTGCCCGCGGCGGCGTAGGCGGCCGATCCGGCGAGGACCGGCAGTGCGAGCAGGCCGGTTCCGACGATGCCGAGCGTAAACAGCACGTAAGCAAAACGCCCGGCAAAAGGCTCGAGCGCGCGCGCGGCATCAGCCGACGTTTTGACATCGATATGATGCAGATGGAGCGTGGCCGCCGCCGTCAACATGATGAAGAAGGCAACGCCGTTGGACACTCCCATGCCGACCCACGTATCGAAACTGATCCTGCGCAACTGCGCGGGCGCCTCTCGCGGTACGCGGCGCAACGGAGCCTGAACTGGCGGCGCGCGCATTTCCTCCACTTCCTGCGACGCCTGCCAGAAGAACAGATACGGACTGATCGTCGTGCCAAGTACAGCGACGATCATGGTCAGATAGTCCGACGTGAGCGAGATGCGCGGCAACACGACCGCGCGTGCGACTTCACCCCACGGGACCGGAACGATGAAGGCGACCGCGACGTACGCAAGCAACGATAGGGCGCTCCACTTCAGAATGCGCGCATAACGATCGTAGGGGACAAAAATCTGCAGGACGACGGAGAACACCCCGAGGGCGACGACGTAAAGGTGCTGCGGGCCGCGCACCAGCAATCCGACAGCGGCGCCCATCGCCGCCAGGTCGGCGGCGATGTTGATGACATTGGCGATGACGAGCAGGGCGACCGCGCTGTATAGCAGCCACGGCGGATAATGCGCCCGCATGTTCGACGCGAGGCCCTTGCCGGTGACCCGGCCGATTCGCGCGCTCACCAGCTGGATGGCCGTCATCAATGGATAGGCGAGCAGGACCACCCACAGCAGCGCGAAGCCGAACTTCGCGCCAGCTTGCGAATACGTGCCGATTCCCGACGGATCGTCATCCGCGGCGCCCGTGACCAATCCCGGACCCAACCGCCTGATCCAGGACCGCTCGACGGGATCGCGAACCTCGGATTCGGGCTCGATCCATTTTTCGTCGCTCATGTGTGTCACCTCGCGGCAACACACAGCAAGATGCGGGCCCGATGCAGTCAACGGACGCTTCAGATCACGCGCGCGGTCCGCGCTCGGGACCGCGCACCGTCGCCATTGGTGGTCGTGTGCCCGAGCCGCGAATGCAGGCTCTGATGGATCAGCCAATGCCGGGCGTTGAACAGCACGGTTTCGAGCCGAAGCGGATTGCCGGTATAAGCGAGCCAGCGGCACATGATAGGTCTCCTGTCGGTTGCGCATGGCAACCCTATGCGACCGGCTGCCCGCTGCGGGTGAATCTCGCGACGGGTGGCATCGCCGCGACCGGCATCATATATTTGAGCGAGCCGGCCAGGGATGATGTATGTCAATGCTCGGCAGCAGAGACGACGGTACGACCGCAAGCATTGTGCCTTCGACGCCGGAGTACTGTGCGAAGCGTTGCCGCACGGCGGCGGATCACGCAGGACTGCGGATCAGATGGACAGTGACGCGCCGTGCGTATCACCATAGCGGCGCACGCCGGTCGCGGGTCCCGTCGGCTAGCCGCGTTGGTGGTTGTTCCGTGACGTGACACTGGAGGTGCCCAATGAAACGCCGTGAACTGCTGGTTGCGCTGGCCGCAGGCGCGATCGCCGAAGGAACCGCGAGCCTCGCGCAGGCGAGCCCTGCGCAATTCACCCACGAGACCGAGTTGCCGAAGCCCAAGCTCTCCGGCTCGGTCTCGCTGGAGGAAGCCATCGAGCGGCGCAGGTCGGTGCGCAGGTTCGCGCCGGACCCGCTGCCTGTCGATACCATCGGCCAGTTGTTGTGGGCCGGGCAGGGCATCACCGGCACCGGCCGCTTTCGCGCGGCTCCGTCGGCCGGTGCTTTGTACCCGCTCGAACTTTACGTGGTGACCCCGGCGCAGGTCATGCACTACCTGCCTCAAGGTCACAGAGCCGAGACGCGCGACTCGCCCGACCTGCGTCCGAAACTGCAGGCCCTCGCAGTCGGGCAAGAGTCTGTCGGGTCGGCTCCGGCCCTCATCGTGATCGCCGCCGATGCGGGCCGGCTCTCCGAGCGGTACGGCGCGAGAGCCAGGCCGTATACCGACCACGAGGTCGGGCACGCGGCCCAGAACATACTGCTTCAGGCCACCGTTCTCGGGCTTGCGGCCGTGCCCGTTGCCGCCGTCGACGGACCGCCGGCGGCACGCACGCTTGCCCTGCCTGCCGCCCAGACCGTCGTCTATCTCATCCCGGTAGGCTTGCCGGCCTGAGTCGCCGCATCGACGTGCCGAGCCGGCGCTCGCTCAGCGTGCACCGGCGGGCGCGAGGACTATTGTTGCGCTTTGCGCCGTCGTTTGAGCAGATACGTATCCATGATCCAGCCATGCCGCTCGCGCGCATCGGCGCGGATACGCTCGATTTCATCCACCACGTCACACAGTTTGCCCGCCACGAGGATTTCGTCCGGCGTGCCGACATACGCGCCCCAGTAAATGTCGAGATCCTCGTTGCAGACCTGCCGGAATGCGTTCTGCGCATCGAGCATGACGACGACGCTATCCACATCGTGGGGGAAGCCCTCCGCGAGGCGCCGTCCGTTCGTGATCCCGATCGACTGGCCGATCTCGTTCAACGCAATCCGGTGTTTCGCGGCAAGCGCCTGGACGCTGCTGATTCCCGGAATGACCTCGTACTCGAACTCGTGGCGGCCGCTGCGCGAGATCGCACCGATGATCCGCGTCGTGCTGTCGTAGAGCGAGGGATCGCCCCACACGAGAAAAGCGCCGCATTCGCCGTCTGACAGCTCTTGCCCAATCAGACGCTCGAAGACCCGCTGCTTTTCCTCATTGAGTTCGCGCACGGCCGCAACGTAATTCAGCTCGTCGCGTTTGCGTTCGGGACTGGAGGTCTGCACGATCCGGTAGGCCCGGTCCTTCACATAACGCTCGATGATTTCCGTGCGCAATGCAACGAGCTTGTGTTTCGGCGGGCCTTTGTCCATGACGAAAAAGACGTCGGCCTGATTGAGCGCATTGACCGCCTGAATGGTCACGTACTCGGGGTTTCCCGCGCCTATGCCGATGATCAGTATCCGTTTCAACGATCCACTCCGAACGGGCGGCCTCGAAACCTACGTCTCCCGCTTGCTGCGCCCATACAGCAGCAGCATCGCCGCGATCACCACGCCGTAGATGATCTGACGCCCCGCCTCCGGCATCTGCGCGACCGAGAGGATCGACTGCAGCAGCGTGATGAGGATCGCGCCGGCGACGGTGCCGAGGTACGAACCCCGTCCGCCCAGAATCGACGTGCCGCCGAGTACGACTGCCGCGATCGCCGGCAACAGGTAGGCATCGCCCATCGACTGCGCCGCTTTCGACGCATAGCCCGCGAGCAATACGCCGCCGAACGCGGCGAACGCGCTGCAAACGGCAAACGCGGCCACAGTGACGAGTCGCGTATTGATGCCGGAAAGATACGCCGCGCGTTCGGTGTTGCCGATCGCGTACAGCGTGCGGCCGAAAGTCGTGCGCGACAGCAGGAGTATCGTAGCGCCGCCGATCACCACCCACAGCGCGACGGCGTTCGGCACGCCCGGTACGAGCCAGCCCGCCGCGAGCCAGCGCATCACCTCGGGCGCGGAGTCCTGCGGCGACGATCCTCCGGTATAGACGATCATGAGGCCCTGCGCGACCGCATTGGTCGCGAGCGTCGCGATCATCGACGGGATGCGCAGCAGCGCGACGAGCGTGCCGTTGACCAGGCCGATCAGCACGCCGCAACCGATCCCGACCGGAATCGCGAGGATGCGCCCGAGTTCGCCGTGCCCCGCGACCGCGCACGCCATCATCGCGCCGACGGTGATCGTCCACGGCAGCGACAGGTCGATGTGGCCGAGCAGAATCACCATCATCAGGCCGGTTGCAATGATGCCGAGGAATGCGCCGACTTTCAGTTGCAGCAGGATGTATTCCGGCGACGTGAAGTTGCGCGAAAACATCCCGCCGACGAGCAGCAGCGCGACGATGCACGCGAACGCGATCGCGATCGGTTTGTCGATCCTGCGCGTGAGTCTCGACACGAACGTGGTCCGGCCGCTTGCGGAGAGGTGGCTCATTGAAACCACTCCAGACGGTTGCGCACCCTGAACAATCCGGCCGCGCCGATCGCGACGGCAAGCAGAAGAATCACGCCCTGGAACAGCGGCTGCCACAGCGCATCGACGTTGAACACGAACAGCAGATCGCCGATGGAGCGGAACGCGAATGCGCCGAAGACCGCGCCGATCGCGCTGCCCTTGCCGCCGAGCAGCGACACGCCGCCGATCACGACCGCGGCGATCGAAAACAGCGTGTACGAGTTCGCGCTGCCGAGGCTCGCTTCGCCGGTGTCCGTGAAGAACGTCAGAAACAGGCCGCCGACGGCGGCGAGCAGGCCGGCCAGCGTATAGCTCGCGAACTTCGCGCGGCGGATCGGCATGCCGGACAGGAAAGCCGCGGGCTCGGACGATCCGGTCGCGTACGCCGCCCGCCCGAGCGCCGAGCGTTTGAAAGGAATCCAGATGATCGCGATCGCCGCGAGCAGAATCAGCAAGCTCGCCGGCAGGACACCGGCGACTTTGCCCGTCAGTGCGTCGGCGAGATCCTCGTTGATCGATCCGCCGGGCACGGGGCGCAGCAGCAGCGCGAGTCCGTAGTAGACGGCGCCCGTCGCGATCGTGGTCACGATCGGCTGCAGCCGGCCGAAAATGATGATCACGCCGTTCAGCGCGCCGCACAGCGCGCCCACCGCGAGCACAGCGGCGATGCCGAGCGCGCTGTGCAGCGAGCCGCCCGTGACGACCCACGATCCGAGGCAGTTCGTCAGCACCAGCGTCATGCCGATCGACAGGTCGATGCCGGCCGTCAGCACGACGAGCGCCTGCGCCATCGAGACGAGCGCGAGCAGTACCGCTTTGTTCGCTGCCGTCTGGAACACGTTGGACGACAACGCCGACGGATAGTTGACGAGATAGATCGCGAACATCAGCACGAACAGGCCGAACGCGAACACCGCTCCGCGATTCTCCGCATACCAGTAACGCAGCCCGCTCATAGCGCGACTCCCGTGGAAGGCGAAACCTGTCCGACGGGCAGGTCCAGAGCACTGGCAATCAGGTTCTGCTCGGTGATCGCCGAGCCGACGAGTTCCTTCTTGATCCTGCCTTCGTACAGCACGAGCACGCGGTCGCAGCAGCCGATCAGCTCGTCATAGTCGGTCGAATAGAATAGAACCGCGGCGCCTTCATCGGCGAGGCGCCTGAGCAGTTGATAAAGCTCCTGCTTGGTGCCGACGTCGATACCGCGCGTCGGGTCGCTGAGCAGCAGGATCCTTGGCTGCCGGATCAGCCACTTCGCAATGACCACCTTCTGCTGGTTGCCGCCCGAAAGCGAGCCCACGGGCGCGTCGAGGCTGAATGACTTGATCGCCAGCAGTTCCATCATCCGGTCGACGAGCGACTGCTGGCGGTCGCGATCGATGACGCCGGCGGTGGACATGCGATCGAGCGCGGCGAACGACAGATTCTCGCGTAGCGACATCGGCAGCATCAAGCCTTCGGTCTTGCGGTCCTCCGGTATCAGCGCCATGCCGATTCCGTTGGCGCGCGCGGCCGTCGGGCTGCCGATCGACACGGCTTTGCCGTCGATCTCGATCTTGCCCGCGCAACCGCGCAACACACCGAACAGCGCGAGCAGCAGTTCGCGCTGGCCTTGTCCGTCGAGGCCGCCCAGCCCGAGGATTTCACCGGGCTGCAACGAAAAGCTGATGCCCCGCAGCGTGTCGCTCCACGCGAGATCGTGACAGGCGAGAACCGGTGCAGCCGGGGGGCCGTGCGCGGGCCTGGCAGCGGGTTTGGCTGGAAAAGCATGCTGGTACTTCCGGCCGATCATCATTTCGACGACCTCATTGTCGGAGCGCGTGCCAGCCTCGAAGCTCATCACATGACGACCGTTGCGGTAGACCGTGCATTCGTCCGCGAGCGCTTTCACTTCGTGCATGCGGTGCGAAATGAACAGCAGCGCGAGCCCCTCTTCGCGCAGGCGCTTGAGCACCTCGATCACGCGCGCGACGTCGGCGGCGGTCAGCGCCGACGTGGCTTCGTCGAGAATCAGAATGCGCGGCGCGTGTGCCAGCCCCTTCGCGAGTTCGACCATCTGCTGGCGCGACAGCGGCAGGTCGCGGACTTTCGCGAGCGGATTGATGTCGGCGGCGCCCGCTCGCGCGAGCGCCTCCTCGGCCTGACGGCGCTGGGCCCGCCGGTCGATCATTCCGAAACGGCGCGGCGGATTCGAAGCGAAGATGTTGTCCGCCACGCTCAAGTCGGGAATCAGCGACAGTTCCTGATACACGCAGACGATGCCGGCCGCGTTCGCTTCGGCCGGCGACGCGAACGACACTTCCCGCCCATCGAAGTGCATCGTGCCCTCGTCCGGCTGCACGACGCCCGACATCACCTTCAGTAACGTGGACTTGCCCGCGCCGTTCTCGCCGAGGATCGCGTGAATGCGGCCCCGGCGCACCGTGAGCTCGGCGTGATCCAGCGCAACCGCGCCGCCGAAGCTCTTGGACACGCCGGACATCTGAAAGAACGGCTGCTCTGCATCCTGCAGCATGCTTTGTCTCCGGTCACAGCGCCGGCCATCGTCCGGTCACTGGTTGCCCTGGCTCTGCTTCATGATTTCCTGCGCAGAGAAATTGATGCCGCAAGTCGGAAACGAGTTGCCGACGAAGAAGTTGTCGGAGTCGTTCGGGAAATAGTTGACGCCTGCCTTCAGCATCGAATCGTCGGTGACGTCGAGCGGCAGCTTGATCGAAACCGGGATCGTCTCGCCGTCCAGCGCGGCAAGCGCCGTCTTGATCGCGACGGCCACCTGCGCGGGACCGGTGCCCGCCGAGGTGCACTTCAGGCCTTGGCTCCCATACTGCGCGCAGAACTTGCGAAAGCCGTTCTCCGTCTCGCCGCCGAACGGCACGAACGGATGTTTCGCATCGATCATCGCGCGCACGACTCCGGTGTCGCCGCCTTGCGCCGAAATTCCGTCGAAATGGCCCTGCACGGCAATCGCGTCGGCGGTGGCCTTTTGCGCGACCCCGTCGTCCCATTTGCCGTAGACCTGGACGACGTTCCACTTCTTGCCGGTGTCGTCCAGCGTTTTCATGAAACCGTTGTGACGGTCAGTGTCGACCGACGTGCCCGCCACCCCGCGAACCTCGAGCACCTTGCCGCCGTTCGACAGGTGGTTCGCGAGCCACTTGGCCCACAGCACGCCGAGCCCGTACTGGTCGACGTTGACGTTGATCGCGTCTTCGCTGTCGAGGATGTTGTCGAACGCGATCAGCACGACGCCGGCCTTCTTCGCGCGGCGGATCGCGGGGCCGAACGAGGCGGGGTTTTGCGCGTCGACGATGACCGCGTCATAGCCTGCGTCGATGAAGTTGTTGACGGCCGAGATCTGCGCCGGCACGTCCTCGCCGGTCGAGACGACCTTGAATTCCTTGAGCTTGGCGGCGATGGCCGGTTGAGCCGTATAAGCCTTGGCCGTCTTGATCATCTGGATACGCCAGGTGTTCGCGATGTAGCCGTTCACGAGCGCGATCCGGTAGGGCCCGTTCTTCTTCGGATACTTGATGAACTTCGTGTCGCTCTTCCAGGGGACCATGCATTTGGGATCGCTGGACGGCCCGGAAACGATCGAAACCTGCGCGAAAGCCGCGCTTGCGCACAGCGCCAATGCCGTGGCCGCCGCCGCTCGAAGCATCTGGATTCCTGAAAGCATGTCGTCTCCTTTTTGTTGGATTGAACTCACCGATTGCCGGCGCACATGGCGGTGGTGGATCACCGAGATCTGTGCGTGAAGCAGGGAATCTTGCGGAATGTGCTGCAGCGGGACTGGCTCGGACTCGCCGAAGCAGTGGAATGACTTCTTCAAAGGCGCCGCCCGCAAGCCAAAGCAAGCGCCTGTGCGAACGTCTTCACGTCTGACAGTACTGGCATACCAATGTGTGCGCGATAGTGGTTTACCACGGCGTCACGGGCGGCCGCGAGCGGGCTGAAACCCCGGCCGTGCCGGCTCGATGGCGAAAGACGGGCGGCGCCGGAGCGGGGCGGCGTGACCTGGCAAGTGGTGTACCATTCTGGCGAACTCGAGGCGCCGCTCCGGGGCGGCTTCGACGCTTTCGGGAATCCTCGATGACCGATCTTTCGCACACGTTAGCCGGCCGCGCCGCCGATGCGGACACGACCGACCGTTCCTACGTCGGGCTCGCGAAACAGATCCACAAGCTAATCGCGGCCGGCGACGTCGGGCCGGGTGCGCGCCTGCCTTCCGAGCGCACGCTCGCCGAGCGTTTTGGCGTGAGCCGCACGCAGGTCAGGGAGGCGATCATCGCGCTTGAAGTGCAGGGCGTGGTTGAGGTCCGTGTCGGGTCTGGCATCTATGTGGCCCAAGCAGCGCAGGCGAGCGCCGCCATGTTCAAACTGCCGCGCGGACCGGGCCCGATCGAGACGCTGCGCGCGCGCTCGGTCATCGAAAGCGGGATCGCGGCGCTCGCCGCTGCCGAACGCAAGGATTCGGACCTCGACCGGCTCTTCGGCGCGTTGCGCGCGATGTGCGAAAACATGGACGACAAGGCCGCGAACGAGGCCGCCGACCGAGATTTTCATCTGGCGATTGCACGCGCGACGGGAAACGAAATGCTCGTGCTCGTAGTGACAGCGATGTGGGACAACTCCCGCGCCGACCCGCTGTGGAAAAAGATCGAGGAGCACTTCCATACCCCCGCGTTGCGGGCGGCTTCGCAGAACGACCATCAGCGCATCTTTGCGGCGATCATGACCCGCGATGCGAGCGCTGCGCGCACGGCGATGCAGGCGCATCTTGCGCGCGTGATCGGTGAGTTCACGCAGGCCTGGCGTTGACTCATGTTCCGGCTGTCTACGCAGGCGTAAAAACGATGGCGCCGTGCTCGGCAACTTGTGCGAAGGTCCGAACGAAACGGTAGGTCTGTCCGTCAATGACCAGTTCGTTCATTCCCGACCGCGTGGACTCCAGGATCGCGTGGACCACCGCGTTCTGAATTGCCGCGCAGCTTGTCAAGCCTGCATCCGGCTCGCCGGGCTCACCGAGGTAGACATCGCTCTTTCCGCCTTGAGAGCGAACCAGAATCAGGCTCTTTCCCTGGTCTAGCGAAAGCTCCAGATATTCTGACAGCGTCGACGCCGCCGCTGCGGCAGGATCGAGAGGATCGCGAGAGGATGAATTCATAAGTGGCCTTTGTAGTCGTGCAAGGCAAAGGTGACAAGACCTGGGACACCGCGAAGATGATCAGTCCGGTAACTTCCCGGGCGCACCATCCAGAATGCGGAGCTTGTCGTCGATCTCGGGAAGAGGGTGACCCGCCGCGCGAAGCTCGTTGACAAGCCGATGCGCGGTTGCGCGACACTGCGCCAGCGTCTCGTGCAGCCGCGGTTCGCTTTGCAAGCCGGCCACTGCCTTTTCCAGTTCGGGGACGGACTCGCTCAGCAGGGCGGGAACGATCTCTTCCGGCGGAATTGCGGACCCGTGACCCAATAGCTGTGCGGTCCAGTGGCATTCATACAGCAACGTCCGGCGCGCGGCCCGTTTCGCTTCTTCCTGCTCCAGCGTGGCGAGACTGTGCGGGTTCTTGTGAATCGAAGCACGCCAGGTCGTGAGAATGTCGCTGCGCAATTTTCCGATTGCCTCTGCGAGGGACGTGCTCTGTCCGCCCGCGACGAGGCGACGCTCATCCAGTCTGTCCACGTGGTCCCGGTATCCTTCGAGGAAGGACTGCCAGTTCAATGGCAGTTCGGTCGTCGCGGAGAACGAGCGGCTAGTTTCATTGAGCGCGCTGCGGATGTCCTGAAGCGACTGGGCGTCGGCAAGACGTGCTTCAAAGACCTCGTGGGCCGTCACCAGCTGGCGATGCAGGGGAAACAGCGGATTGTTGTGACGTCGTTGCAGATGCCGCTCGGCTGCGCCAGGATGAGCGCTCCACTTCCAGTTGGGCAGCGATTTTGCGTCGAAGTCGACCGCGTCGATCATCGGCCGGAAGATCGACAGTCCCTCCTCGGTTGCATGGCGAAAACAATCGGCCAGCTTGAAGTCGTTACCTTGCAGACCGGCGCTCTCGTTTCCGGCATAAGGCGAGTCCGGTGCGAGCCGTAGCAGACCCGTAGCCAGGAAAAACTCAGTCGGTAGCTCCACGGACAGACCTTCTAGCCGAAACGTGCACTGTTGAGCGGAAAGCGCTTCGAGAGAATGCGCGAGGCGGTTTTCGAGTTCGAGGAGCGCGTCGATCCTGTCGCCGGATGATGCCTGCACGGCGTCCGCCAGCAGGCAAAAAGATTCACGCGCCATTTTTGCCGCGATAGAGCCGTGCTTCTCAGCAAAAAGCCAGAACCAGAGGGCAAGCTGATATCCCCGGACCCCGTTTCGGGCAAGCGCTTCGACTTCGGCGGGGAAGGTAATGCCGGGGGCGGCCCAGTTCGCAAATGGTGCAGAGTCGCTGCTCAGGTACATATCCAGCAGCTGTTTCAACGACTCGTACGTGCCGCTCGGCCAGTTGCGCGTATCGTCCTGCCGCTTCTCGGTTTTCCAAAGTTTCCAGGCCATGTGGGACCTCGCAAGGATGGGCGGGATACACCTTGGCAAGGATACTTGCACACTCGATGGGGGGCGTAAACTGGCGGATCACCTTGCGGCCACGAAGAAGTCGCTGCGGCCCGGCCACGTTCGCAGCGGGGCAAAATTCAATGAGGGTGAATCGGTATTGGATCGATTCTTGCCGCCATGATTCAGGCTTTCTCCGCCTGCGCTCGCTGCTCCTGGGCGCAGGCGTTGCGCCGTTGCGCGTCCCGGGGGGCGCTCGTTCGCGATGGCGAACCGATCGGTCTTTCGTCCTTTGCAGAGGGGGAGCATGAACGTGAACGGTGCGAGCAATAAAACCGGCGCGATCCTGGCTCTGGTCATCATCAGTAGTGGCTCGATCCATGCAAGCGCGCAAACGGACGTGGACACCGAGGCCGGCGCGACTGTGCAAAGGGTGGCTGACTCGACATCGCGGCTTCAGAACAGGCCGGATGGCGCGGTAACCCGTGACGTGCGCAGCGCCCTCAGGCGCACGCCGAATCTGGATGCTTCCGGGATTCGCGTCAGAGCGCGCCTCGGCGTCGTTACGCTCACGGGATGGGTACCGGAGCGCAGGCAGATCGCGCTCGCTGGCGACGCGGCAAGTTCAGTGCGCGGAGTCCGGTCGGTGTCGAATCAGTTGAGCTTGCGAAACAGCCGTTAAGCGACGTCACGCGACAATGCCCCAGCCCCCAGATGCGGCGCCCGCCGGGAGCCGGTCGCGTCTGGCGGGTTTCGCGACCGGCTGCGGTGGGGGCCTGCTGGCGGCTATAGCACGTTCTGAGCCGACGCTCGCCGCCAGCAGTCACTTGACTGGAGCGATGATGCCGAAGAGCCCGTTGGTCTCCTTGTTAGGACCTGCCGAGAAGTACAGCGTGTCCGGACTCGAATTGCGGCCGCCACCCAGTGTCAGAGTCCACAGGCCGTCGATAGCCAGTGGATTGCCGGACTCATTCTCCAGTTGATCGACGAACCTGCCGTCATTGTCGAAGACATTGATCCGGCCATTGCCGAAGTTGCCTACGAGGATCTTGCCGCTGAAGCGCCCGAACGCAAACGATGCGCGCGTGACGCCCCACGGCGAGTCGAGCGGTCCCTGGCTCGCAAAGCGGCGCAGCAGGTGGCCGTCGGTATCGAATACATCGACGAATCCATGACCGCGGCCTGCAACATCGTCGTGCTTCTTACTGTCCTGCTGCGCATAGGTGACGAACAGGTCCCCATCGATGTTCGCGATACCGAACGGGGCGTAGCCGGCTGGGATGTTCGGGTCGGCGAAGCCGCCATCCGTCGTCGCGGGCGTGAACATGCCGTTCGAACCGTTCGGCCCGAATACGTCGATCTGGCCCGAGCGGAAGTTCGTCGCAAACAGGAATCCTCCTTTCGCGTTCACTCCGAAGACCAGGCCCTTATAGACGGCCCCGTTGACGGCGGAGGGATTGGACGAGTTATCGACTGCCATCACGGCGTTGTTCGCCGGATTCAATCCGATGGCCCAAGCGGAAATCGTGCCGTCTTCGGTGGCGAAGATGAATAGCGCCGGGATCTTCGTACCTGGCACGAGAAAGGCTGACGATGGATTCCATACGATCCCGGTCGGCGCTGCGGGCGTGGGATTCGGTGGATTGTTAGGATAAACGGGACGACAGGCGCCGGCCGGTATGACGTTGCCCGGTAGCGGAATGGAGACCTGCAGCGCCACCTTTGTCCCCTCGCCGTCATACAGCGTAGAGCAGCCCGCTGCATTATCGTTGACCCAGAATGGACTGCCTGCCGGACTAAAGGCAATACCCCAGGCGTTCTGCAGTACCCCGTCGACCTTCGGGGCAGCGCCTGCCACGTTGGACACGAGTGGTTTGACAACGTAAGCATCCTCGGCTGCGGCATGCCCGATTGTGAAATTGGCGGCGAGGACAATCACGGCTGCCGCTTTGAGACCCCACGAGATCTGAGACATAACTTCCCTCCTCGGCTGACTGGCGAAAAACCGCCGCAGGCTAAACGACCGGTGCGCTTCGAATATTCCCGTTCGACTCCAAAAAGTCTGCCTCGACCTCGTGAGCCGGGCGAGTCTGAAGGGCGCAATGACGTGTCGATCTGCTTCACGCGGTATGCCGAGGCGCGCGAATGTTCGCAGTCGTTGGGTTGGGCGGAGCATCGCCACGTGCGGCTGGCGGCCGATCCGATAGCGGCCGACGCGCGTACGGCATACGTCATCCTGCTCCCGCGGTCCGCAACCGACGCGGCGACCTACCCGCCGGCCTGTGTTCCCGCCTGTGGGGCCAGCCGCCGCCGCCGTCCGATCGCCATCGCGCGCTTGACTGTTTCGCTGTCCCGCACTTGCGTCACGACGAACTCGACGAATGCCGAGACTCGCGGCGGCAAATGCCTGCGCGCGGGGTAATAGATGCAGATGTCGCTGCGTCGCTCGGCGCATCCCGGCAGCACGTGCTTCAGTCTGCCGGCGTCGATCAACGGAGCGGCGTGATGTGCGCCCAACAGCGCGATGCCACAACCCGCAACGGCGAGTTCGGTCAAGGCCTCGGTATCCGTCACCACAAGCTGGGAGTGAGGCTGAAAGACGACTTCCCTGTTGCGCACCTGAAACTTCCAGATCTGGATTCGGCCGGAATTCGGTGAACGAAACGAAATGACTTCGTGGTGCTCCAGCTCTTTGACTGAGGCGGGGGTGCCTTGCCGTTCGAGGTATGCCGGTGCCGCGCACAGAATCAGCGTCAACGGCGCGAGCGTTCTGGCGACGACACTCGAATCCGTATCCTTGAGCTGACCGATCGCACAGTCATAGCCTTCCGAAATCAGATCCACGCGGCGATTCTCGAAACGCAGGTCGAGCTCGATCTGGGGAAAGCGCTCTCTGAACCGACCCAGCACGGGCAGTAGCGCAACGCGACTGAATGCGATCGGCAGCGATACCTTCACGGGTCCGCTCAACTGCGTCTCGTCGGCCGACAGCGTCGCGATTGCTGCCTCGATCTGTTGCGTCGGCTGCAGCACCATCGCGTAGAGCCGCCTGCCTTGCTCGGTTACCGACAGGTGCCGCGTACTGCGCTGGAACAGCCGGCAGCCGACGCGCGCCTCGAGCATGCCGACCTGTTTGCTCACCGCACCGGGTGTGATCCCGAGCTGGCGGCCGGCGGCCGAAAAATTCGCCAGCTCGACTGTCGCCGCAAATGTTTTCAATGACCTCAAGAGGTCGATCGAACCGGCTGCGTCCGCTTTCATCTTCCACCTCCGCTCACAACTGTTTCATCGTCAGATAGCGTAGACGAGCTCCGCCTCGGCGCCGAGAATGGCCTCCACCGGGCAATAGTCAGGAGGTCGATCATGATCCAGGAATCGGCGACGCTCCCGCGGCGCAAGCGCATGCCACGCGGTCAGCTTCTCATCGGCGGCACGTGGCGCGATGCATCCGATGGATCGACGCTTTCGAGTGTCGATCCGACCACCGAAGAAACGGTCACGGAGTTCGCGAAGGCGACTGTGGCAGACGCCTTCGCCGCGGTCGAATCAGCACGCAGGGCATTCGAAACGGGCGCCTGGCCGCGCATGCATCATGAAGCGCGCGCAAAGATCCTCTTCCGTGTGGCCGACCTGCTTGAAGAGCGCGCGGAAGATTTTGCGCTGCGTGAATCGATGGATATGGGCATGCCGTACCGTGATTTCCTCGACATCATCATGCCCCACTGCGCGGGGCTGTTCCGCTTCTTCGGCGCAAGCGCGATGCATGCGATGGGAGGCGCCTATCGCACGTCATACGAACCGCACCTGCGGATCCTCACGCGTCGTGAACCGCTTGGCGTGGTGGCAGCGATCACGCCCTTCAATTTTCCGCTGGCGCTCACCTGTTCGAAGGTCGCACCGGCATTGGCAGCCGGTAACACCGTCGTGCACAAGCCGGCGTCCGATACACCGCTCACCGCGCTCGCGCTCGCCCAGGTGATGCTCGATGCCGGGGTGCCGGAAGGCGTCTATAACCTGATCACGGGACCCGGGGGATCGCTCGGCGACGCGCTGGTGAAGCATCCTCTGGTCGACAAGATCGCCTTTACCGGCTCGACCGCCGTCGGCCAGACGATCATGCGCAACGGCGCGGACACGCTCAAGCACACGACGATGGAGCTCGGCGGCAAGTCGCCGAACCTCGTCTTCGCTGACGCCGATGTGGACGCGGCGGTCCGGACGGCCTTCTGGGGCATCTTCTGGAACAAGGGTGAAGTCTGCGTGGCCGGTTCGCGGCTGCTCGTGGAGCGGCCGGTCTACGACGAGGTCGTCGAAAAGCTCGCGCGAATGGCGCAGGCCGCCGTGCTGGGCGATCCGCTCGATCCGCGCACCCAGGTCGGGCCGATTGCGTCGAGAGCGGAATTCGACAAGGTGCAGCGGTACATCGACGCCGGCAAGTCATCGAAAGCCCGCCTCGTGGCCGGTGGCGGCACCCGCAGTATCGACGGTAAAGGACTCTTCATCGAACCCACGGTGTTCGCGGATGCGACAAGCGATCTGGTCATCAGCCGCGAGGAGATCTTCGGTCCGGTGCTGCCCATCATTCCGTTCGAGGGCGAGGAGGAGGCCGTGCGCATCGCTAACGACACACCGTACGGTCTCGCCTCGGGCATTCAGACGCGCGATCTGGCGCGCGCGTTGCGGCTCGCCGATCGCATCGACGCGGGCACGGTCTGGATCAACACGTGGCACAAGTACCACCCGAACGGACCGTTCGGCGGCTACAAGATGTCCGGCTACGGACGCGAGCAAGGTGCCGAAGCGCTCGAGAGCTATACGCAATACAAGACCATCTGGGCAAACATCGCGCAGGCCTGACGCTACATGAGGAGGCTTGACCATGAAAATCGGAATCATCGGGGCCGGGAATGTCGGAACGGGCCTCGCGAAGCATCTGGTAGCCAAGGGGCATTCAGTGATGCTGAGCTTCAGTCTCGACATGGCGAAGCTCCGGGCGACGGCAGCAGCGCTGGGTGCGCAGACCGGCAGCGTCGCCGAAGCGGTGCGATTCGCGGACGTCGCGGTGCTGGCGACGCCCTGGACCGCCGCGGCTGAGGCGCTCTCGCAAGCCGGCACGCCACCCGGACGAAAGGTCCTATGGGACTGCACGAATGCGTTGAAGCCCGACATGAGCGGCCTGCTTGTCGGCACGACGACCTCCGGCGCGGAAGAGATCGCGAAGCTGGCTCCCTGGGCAACCGTGGTGAAGGCCATCCCGCCGTTTGCTGAGCTGCTGCACTCGCCGGACGTGCATGTCGGCGGCAAACGTGCGGCCGTCTTCGTCTGCGGCGACGACGCGAATGCGCGGATGATCGTCGGTCAACTGGTCGACGACATCGGCGCCGAGCGGATCGACGCCGGTCCCATCACGCTTGCGCGCTACACTGAACCTGCAGCCATGCTACTCGTACAACTCGCTTACACATGCGGGTTTGGCACGCGAATCGGCTTCTCGTTATTGCGCGACCCAGCAGGAAACCCTACCGACGGCGTGTGATCCTGCTCGCGAAATTGGCGCTGGCGATCGCCGGCGAAGGAGAGGATGAAATGAAAGTTGGCGTATTGGGTTCAGGTGACGTCGGCCGCGCGCTGGCGGCAGGCTTCCTCAAGCACGGTCACGAAGCGATGCTGGGTACGCGCAGTCCCGACAAGGCCGACGTGCAGGAATGGGCGCGCAATCATGCTGGCGCGAGGACCGGTACGTTCGACGAGGCGGCCCGCTTCGGCGACATCGTGGCGCTGGCAGTCCTCGGCCGCATCGCGGCAAACGTGATCGAGCTGGCGGGAGCGGACAATCTTGCCGGCAAGACGCTGATCGACGCCACCAATCCGCTCGCCGATGAGCCGCCGGTCAACGGCGTGCTGAAATATACGACCGGTCCGAACGAATCAGCGGGTGAGCAGATTCAAGCTCAGATTCCCCGTACCCACGTAGTCAAGGCATTCAACAGCGTCGGCAATGCGCTGATGGTGGATCCGCAGTTTGCGCAAGGCACGCCGACCATGTTCCTGTGCGGCAACGACGAGCAGGCGAAGGCAAGCGTCGCCGGGATCATCCGCGAGTTCGGCTGGGAGCCTTACGACTGCGGAAGCATCGTCTCGGCACGCGCGCTTGAACCGCTGTGCATGTTGTGGTGTCTGCCGGGCTTCCTGCGCAACGAATGGCAGCATGCGTTCAAGCTCCTGACCAAAGAGGGGTGAACCATGCAGACGTTTGCAGTGCCACCGGAAGGTGATCCGGGTTTCAGTCTCGAAGAAATGAAGCAATTCGTCATCGAACACTTCGAGAACTTCGTGAACCGGAAGAAAGCTGAAGTCGCGCGGCAGAACCTGAGCGCCGATTTTTTGGACCATGACGAACCTTCAGGCCCTCAGGTCGGCCCCGAAGCCGCGATTGCGATGATGACGGGACTCTACGAGAAATGGCCGGACCTGCATGTCACCGTCGAAGACATCATCGCCGAGCGGGACAAGGTGATGGTCCGAAACACCTGGCGCGCGACCGACGCAGTCTCCGGACAGAAGATCGAGTTCCACGGCTTTGTGCTGTGGCGGTTTGCGAATCGCCGGATCGTGGAGCGATGGGCCACGGTGACGCCGCCGCGCGCGGCATGACAAAAGCACACGCCTCGGCTTTCCCGATCGGCGCGCGATGCGGCGGGCGGCGCGCAGCGTGCTCGATCAACTGGGCTTTCGCGCAGATCCAGAAACGCGCGTGGCTGCGTTGAGGGTCGGCGAAAAGCAGCTGATGGAAATCGCCAAATCGCTGGCGGCCGACGCGAAGGTCCTGATCATGGACGAGCCGACTTCGGCGCTGTCCGACGTGGAGACCCAGGCGCTCCTCGGGCTCGCGAGGCAGTTGCGCGAGCGCGGCATGGGCATCGTGTTGATCAGCCACCGGCTGGGCGAAGTCTTTGCGGTGGCCGACCGCGTGACCGTGCTGCGCGACGGCAGGCACATTTCGACGTTGCCGGTCGCGCAGGTCGAATCCTCGACGGCGCTCGTCTCGATGATGATCGGCAAGGACTTCGCGCCGCCGGAGCGCGGCGCGGACGAGGCACCGCGCGCACAGGACGCATATCGGGCACGGTGGCGGGCGTGCTCATCTTCGGCTTTCTCGGCAATATGCTGTTGCTGAACGACATCGACAGCAATACCCAGCTTGTGCTCAAAGGCCTGATCATCGTGATTGCCGTGTTCCTGCAGCAGACCGACTTCGGACGTGGCGGCTGGCTCAAGCGGCTCACGAGGCGGCGCGGCGGCTAAACGGGAAAGGACGCGGTTGCCCGCGTCCTTGCGCCCGCATCAGGTCGGCGGTGCGCACAGCGAGGTGTCGTATGTGGTGCCCGCGATCGCCACGTTGCTCAGCTCGATGCCGCTCACATTGCTCACGAAGCTGCACGAACGTGGTGATCGACGGCGTGTTTGCCGACACCGTGGGACCAAACAACGACGGCTTCGATCGGTTGCTGACCCAACGAATATCCAAAATACATAAATCAACCCGTCAAGCTCTTTTACAGCAGCCGCGTCTGTCGCGCTTATCGCTTCTATCCGTCTTGAATAAAAGCGTGCATCGCTCGCGATTGTTACAATAAATTCGCGCAGCGCCTTTTGCCACAATCTAAAGTCCATTACACGCATCTGACAAGTAGTGGTCATTGCAAAGAGTCCGATCGGTGTGTGCCGGATTTCCGACACGCGAGACTGATGGGTACTTGGTACTGAAGTCGCAACCGACGCGCTGACGGTGTTCAGCGTTCGCAGTCTGTGCAGTTGAAGCGGTAGTGAGTGTGGCGGGCGAATATGATGGAAACAAGGCGCGCCGACGATGCCATCGTTGAGACATCAGGCATGGGTGCAACGCTGTTCCAATGCTTTCGCAATTGCCAGCAGGCTACCTTGGACTGCTCGGGCTGCAATGGAGAAGGAGCCATCCATGCGCAGCAACAAGTCTCGTGTACTTTTGAGCGGCATTCCGCTCGCTGTTGTCCTCGCAACCAGCATGACAGCCAGCCGGGCTGCGCCCGTCCTGGTCTCCAATTTCAACCCCTTTGCCACTTGCGCCATCGGCGGCCCCGGCACAAGCTATGTGAACGCCGAAGTCGAGCCTTGGCTCGCCACGAACCCGCATAATCCCTCGAACCTTATCGGCGTATGGCAGCAGGACCGATGGGACAACGGCGGCGCGCACGGCCTGGCTGTGAGCTCGTCATTCGATGGCGGTTTTACGTGGGGCAAGCCGGCTAAACTGCCTTTCAGTGCATGCGCGGGCGGGACAGCCTACGAGCGCGCGTCCGACCCATGGGTGTCGATCGGCCCCGATGGAACGGCGTACGCCGTGTCGATCTCCTTCAATCAATCCAACAACAGCAATGGGGTGCTCGCTTCGGTTTCGAAAGACGGCGGCCAGACGTGGGCGCAGCCGAAGACCATCATCGCCAACAACGAACCAACGCTGCAATTCTTCAACGACAAGGAATCGGTGACCGCCAACCCTATCAAGGCAGGCGTCGCCTATGCAGTGTGGGACCGGCTGGAACTGCCGAACGGCAATCCTTATGCGAACACGCATACGGCCGCCTTCCGGGGACCATCGATGTTCTCAAGGACGATCGACGGTGGCACGACATGGAGTCCGCCATCCGTTATCGTGTCGGTGCCATCGCGGCAGCAGACGATCGGCAACCAGATTGTGGTCAACTCGCAGGACGGAACGCTCTATGACTTCTTCGACCTGATCTCTCCGCCGTTCTCGAAAGCGGCCGGCAAGGTGGCGTTCATCAAATCGACCGATGACGGGGCGACGTGGACGCAGCCGAAGGTTATCTCGGGTTTGCAGACCGTCTCGGTGTTTGATCCGAACACCGGCGAAGCGGTGCGTTCAGGGGACATTATTCCGGAGCCCGCGATCGATCCCAAGACCGGCCAGCTCTATGCCGTATGGCAGGATTCGCGCTTCAATGGCGGGCTCTACGATGAGATCGCGCTCTCGACTTCAAAAGACGGCGGCAGCACCTGGAGCACACCGATCCGGGTCAATACACCTACGGGGCGGCCGGCATTTAATCCAGGCATCAACGTCAATTCGTCGGGGACCGTTGCGGTGACGTACTACGATTTCCGCAATCTGGCGGATGGCAACATAGCGACACTTCCAACGGATATCTGGCAGACGACATCGACGGACAAGGGAACGACGTTCGCCAACGAAACACATCTCGCAGGGGCGTTCGACCTCAAGACCGCGCCGAATGCCGAGGGCTTCTTCGTCGGGGACTATCAAGGGTTGATCTCGATCGGCTCGACGTTCGTGCCGTTCTTCGTGCAAACAAACTCAGGAGATCTTTCCAATCGCACGGACGTGTTTGCCCAGCCATAGCAGTATGCAAGGGAGGAAGCGGTGCGCAACGTGAACGCCACTGTCTGCCTGCACTCCGGCCAACCGGCGAATACGTGGTGTTGAACTCTGACCACCTGGGCAAGCATCGTGTGCTGACCAGGTGGCCGGCCCGGCTTTCACGCGCGCAGGGACCTCAAGCCCGTACGCACTTCATGCGCGAAGATAATCGGTTCTTCCCATGCCGCGAAGTGGCCGCCCGTTTCGGGTTTGTTGAAGTAGATCAGGTTGTGATAGGCCTTTTCGGTCCAGCTCTTCGGCGCCTGGTAGTTTTCTCCCGGAAAAGCGCTCACGGCGGCAGGCACGTTGATGTCGGCCGCGAGGAAGAAATTCGCGTGCGACTCCCAATAGAAGCGCGCCGCCGAGATGCCAGTGTTGGTCAGCCAGTACAGCGTGATGTCGTCGAGTATGTCGTCTCGCGTCAGCGCGCCTGCTGAATGACCGTTGACGGGACGACCGAGCACGGCTGCGCTCAACGCCGCCGCGGGCTGGCCGTAGCCGTCGCCGTGGTCGAGTAGCCAGGAAGCCAGCGCGACGGGTGAATCGGCGAGTCCGTACAGCGTCTGCGGGCGCGTGCCCATTTCCAAAGCGTAGCCGCGCTTCTTCTTGAAGTTGGCGCTCAACTGTTCATACGCGTGCTGCTCCTCGGCCGATAAGTTGGCAGGCATCGCGTCGCCCGCAGCGAGCGATTTGAGAATGTCAGCCGGAACCGAGGCAGGAAAGTTCACATGAATGCCGATCAGTTCGGGCGGCGCCTGTTTGGCCATGATGTTCGTGACAATCCCGCCGAGATCGCCGCCCTGCGATGCAAAGCGCTCGTAGCCGAGGCGTTTCATCAACATGACCCACGCGCGGGCCGTGCGTTCCGGTCCCCAGCCCGTTGTGGTCGGTCTCGCCGAAAACCCGTAACCGGGCAATGATGGAATCACGAGATGAAAAGCATCCGAAGCCGGCGCACCGTACGCAGTCGGGTTGACGAGCGGATCGATGATCTTGAACTGCTCGATGACCGAGCCGGGCCAGCCGTGCGTCACGATCAATGGCATCGCGTTTTCATGCTTCGATCGCACATGGATGAAATGAATATCGAGTCCGTCGATCTCAGTGATGAACTGCGGATACGAATTGAGCCGCGCTTCGCATTTGCGCCAGTCGTAGCCAGTTGCCCAATATTGCGCGAGTCCCTGAATGGTGGCGAGCTGGATGCCCTGCGATTCGTCGGTTACCGTCTCGCGATCGGGCCAGCGCGCGGCCTTGATGCGGCGCCGCAGGTCGACGAGCTGCGACTCGGGAACATGAACGCGGAACGGCCGGATCGCCGTCTTGTGGCCGTTCGCGGGCTCGGTGACGTTGCCGGTTGACGGGCTCGTTTCCGCGAAGGCGAGGCGGCCCAGCGAGCCTGCGGCGAGTGCCGCTGCGGCCATACCGACGAAGTACCGGCGCGATGAGGATTGGGGCGTGTCTTTTGACATGAGATTGGTTTCCAGTCTTGGATCAGCGTATTGCGTTGCGCGTGATGTCCGCGATGTACAGTCTCCGCGGTCCGGTCGCGATCGGCGTATTTGAGCGGATGAACGTATCCCGCTCATGTCCGAAAACGGGTTTTGCGTATGCGTGCGTATCCTTGGCTCCTGCAGATACGTTGAGATACAACAGAACAGTGCGGGGAAATGGGACAGATATGAAGCGGGCCATGACGTGATGATCTCGTGAAGCCCTAGCCGCCGTTGCGCCCTGACCCGGCTTCCATATTCTCCGCCGTGGCACGCGAGAATCGCATTTGATATTCGCTCGGTGACAACCCGGTCTTGCGCTTGAATAATTGCCGGAACGTGCTGGTATCGCCATAACCAACTCGCTGACTCACCGCCTCGAGCCCGATTGGCCGCGTTTCCAGCAGCCTTTTCGCGACCTCGATGCGCAGATTCTGCAGATACGTCAACGGTGCGAGCCCGACGGCTGCCTTGAAACGGCGATTGAGCGTGCGTTCGCTGACAGCCAGCGACGCCGCCAGATCGCCCAGCCGGAAGCCCTGCTGCAAGGTCGCCTCCATCTGCTGCTGGGCGCGCGCGACGAGCGTGTCGGTATGCCCATGTTCGTCGAGAAGCGTTGCAAAAGATGCCTGCGACGTCCGGTTCATGTCGATCAGCAGGGCTTTCGCGGTCATCGCGGCGAGTTTTTCGCCGGCGAAAGTTTCGACGAGCCGAACAGCGAGATTCAGATACGACGTCACGGAACCGCCCGAGATGATGCCGTCCTGCGCGATCAGCACTTCCTGTGCGCGGACTTCCACACGCGGATAGCGGCGCGCGAAGTCCGCGGCCCTCGCCCAGTGCGTCGTTGCGGCGCGGCCATCCAGCAGGCCCGCCTCGGCGAGCAGGTAGTTGGCCGTGCAATAAGCCGCCAACACGGCGCCTGCCTTGCGTTGGCGCCGCAGCGCGGCAGAGAGTTCGTTCAACTGCTCGCGGCGCCCAAGGAACTCGTCGATGTTCGAGAAAAACGGTGCCGTCAGCAGAACGGCGTCCGCCCGTTTGCGCGGATCGATCTTGCCGTCGACGGGAATGATCTGGCCTGACGCAGCCGTGACGGGACGCCCGTCGAGAGACTCCACGCGCCATGCAAACACGGGCGCCGATGTCGCTGCGGGTGCGGCCTTGCGCGCATGGAACTGATTGGCCGCGCTGAATACGTCGACCGGGCCCGCGACGCCGGACGCGAGGATTCCGTCATAGACCCAGATGCGGACGATGGCCATTTCGTGTCTGAAATTCCACGAATAATGGCGATGCTGCCACTTTCCGCGTTACGAGTAAAGCCCCATCATGGCCGCATCCGATGACCTGAAAGCAGGAGCAGCACCATGAAGTTCAACGACACAGCCCCCGTGATGGCACCCGCTCGCGGTGCGCCGCTCTGGCTGACGAGCCTCGCTGAAAACGCGACGCTCGAAGCCACCGTCCTGAAGCGTCCGATCGAAGGACGAGCCGACATTCTCTCCGTCATCAAACATGCGATCTCGCTCTACGAATTCCAGCATCACAGCTACAAGGGCAAGCGTGGCGACGGTTTGTACATGGAGTCCTATCGTTCGCAGATCCAGGGCATGCCGATCGAGACGGTGGTCGTCGCGCATCTGAACCAGAAGGGCGAGACGGATTCCGTCGTCATCAATCATCGCCCGCTCAATGCGGCGCTGCTGTTCTCGAGACTGATGTGGGAGCGCGTCGACGAGCGCTTCCGAGATTGTTATCTCACGGAACAGGAAGCAGCGGCGCTGAATACGGTATCCGAAGACTGCACTCGCAGCCGATGTTCGAGGTGCCAGTAAAAAGCGCTGTGCCGGCGGGCTTCTTCGAAATGCGTGAGTCGTCTGGGACTGCGCCGCATCAGTTGCGACGTTGGGCAAAGGGGCTGGCGCATTGCTTTTGGCAATTTAATTGGTGCACTTTCGCATTGAACGGGAACAACGATCATGTTCAACCTTGAAACGAAGGCGACAGTTTTCTCCGCAGTAGCTGTAAGCATTTCCCCATGTGAGATCGTGCCGGCGTCACCCTCATCGGCGCCGAAGATCGAAGTCGGGGAGGTGCAGATCAACCCTGACATCAGGCTGCGTCAAATGGTCTATCGGCCGGCACATTCAAAGGGTTCGGTATTATTCCTGCACGGCTTCCCGGAGACGATGTATGCGTGGAAGGCGATCGCCGAATCTCTGTCCTGCGAATACGAGGTGCACGCGTTTGACTGGCCGGGCTACGGACAATCCTCGCGTCCAGACGTCGATCGCTTCTCCTACGCGCCGAAGGACTATGCCCAGGTGCTGCAAGCCTATATCCGCACGTCTGGCATCGACAGTTCGAAGCTGGTGATTTATGCCACCGATATCGGGGCCTTGCCCGCGCTGCTGGCAGCATTGGAGCGACCGGATATCGCGAGGAAGATCATCGTCGGCGACTTTGCCCCATTCGACCGCCCGCAGTACATGTACGAAAGCCTGCAAGGCCTGAAGTCGAAGCCTTCGTCTGACGCCGTGCGTGCCGCGATGAACAGGAACCGTGACGAAATTCTGGCAAACACATTCTTCCGCGGGATGTCCGAGGAGGAGCGCTACCCATTGTCCCAGGCGTTCAGAGACGATATGGCGAAAGGGTGGGGCGGTGATCTCACGTCAGCAGACGCCTTCTTTCACTACTACTCCTGCTTCACCCGCGACCAGGAGTACTTCGAAACCAATGTCGCAAATCTGAAAGTCCCCGTGAAGGTGGTGTGGGGCGAGCAGGACATCTATATAAAAAAGGAAATGGGTATCGAGTACGCGAACCGTAGCGGTGCGGAGCTTTCGATTCTCCCCAAACTCGGCCACTTTCCGCATCTGCAGGCGCCTGAACAGACGGTGAACGAAGTTCGGGCCGCGTTTAGCGCGGGACAGCATCCGTCAGCGGCGTGACGTAACGTCTGCACATCGGTCACGACAATCGAACGACTCGCGCAAGGGGGGCGCCCTGCATCCGCGCGGCAATAGACTTTCGTCGATCACGACGCGGATAGACGCCCCTGAAGACGCATGACGCGGCGCTGCTCCTAATGCCATAGCAGTGCGATCAGGATGATGATCGGAATAGGTACGCCAAGCAGATATAGCAGAATCGAACGCATGGCCGGCTCCTCCTTTGGAATGCAATGGACAGGAATGTTAGAGATCGCGCTGGCGGCCACCCCACGCCGCTGCCAGGCTGGCGCTGAACGCCCCCATCAGCAGCGACACGAATAGCCACAGCGATGCGTAGATCGCGGCCTTGCGCGCCTTGTCGGCCGCAGCTCGCGCGGCGTCATCGAGCTGGTCGAGCTTCTGCTGAAGCTGCTCATAGGTCGCATCGACGCGTGCTTGCGCGGCTTGCGGAGCGAGTCCGGTTTGCCGCGCGATCAAACGGCCCACATAGGCGCTGTCCTCGCGAGCCAATGGTGCGTGAGCCGCCACGCTGTTGAGGAAGATCCGCGTGACCTCGACGCGCGGGGCGTCGGCGGCCGCGACCGGCGGCGCGGCGCTCGCCGCAGCCGCGGAGGGCTGCCGGAACAGCGAGTCGACGAAATAGCCGACCGGCCAGACCCGGTCGGCAGCGGCAGCGTCGCCGCGCTGAAGGGCGAGCGGCTCACCGAGTGAGGCCGCGCGATTCGCAGCGGGCGCACTCGCTTGCGAGCCCGCGTGAACCAACCCGGCCAGCGCCGTCGTCAACACCGCCGCAGTGAACAGCGTGGCCGCCGCCCAGCTCAGGAAACCGTGCGCCGTGTCGCGGAAATGAATCTCGTCCGCGTCGGCCGCGATCCATCGCCGCCTGAGGCGGCCGGCGAGATAGCCGCCGAGGCCTGAAGTCAGAATCTGCGTCACGCAGATCCATACGATGGCGGCAACCCCGAATGCTTTGCCCGAGCCGCCGCCGGGCGAAGTCCACGGCGAAAGCGTCGACAGCCCAAGCCCGGTGCCAAGCGCCAGCAGGATCAGCGAAAAAGCCGCGGCTCCCGTCGCGCCCGCGAGGATCGCGCCCCACGAAACCGCGCTCGACAGCCGGTCATGCGGCGCAGCGTCTGCCGGATCGGCGGTAAAGGCGGAATGATGAACTGCGGTGGCGCTATGCGTTTCGTCCATGGTTTGCTCCGCGAAGAAGAAAAAGGATTCCGGCTAACCGACCGGCGTCTCGCCTTCGCCCGGTTTCTTGCCGGGCTGGTCCGCAGGCGACTGCTTGCGCGTTTTGTCAGGGCGATCCGGCATGCGGCTGCGCTCGTCGTCGTTGTGCTTCGCGGGTCGCGGATGTTCGAGGTCGGACTGCTGCGAATGTGTGGTGTCGGAGGGATTGCGGTTCATGGCGTTGCTCCTTGCGTCGTTTGCGGAGGACGCAGCAAGTGCCGTACCGCGACCGAAGCGGCGCAGGATTGGAACATGGCTTGCTGATTTGCCTGCCATATCGTCAAACCGTCCAGGAACGTTCATATGGCCAGCCATTTGAAGCCTCACTCAGCGTCGCAAGCACCGGGCGCGAAAGGCTCTGGTCTGGACGCCCGTCTCGCGGCGCTGCGCTTCGATGCCGACGACCCGCGCGAGCTGAGCGGCGCCTTTGCCCGGCTGGTCGACGGCGGCTTCGATCGTCTGCCGTTGCCAGGCCACGGGGCGACGCTCGAGCGCTGGCGCGCGCTGGCCGCGGTCGCGGCGCGCGATCTCGGTCTGGTCAAGCTCTTTGAAGGGCACGCCGATGCGCTCGCCATTCTGGCCGAGCTCGGAGGGCCGCCTGCGCGCCGAGGCAGCCGCTGGGCCGTATGGGCCGCCCAGGCACGCGACGCGCGCGTCGAGGCGGAGCGTCTCGATGGCGCGCGCGTGCTGCTGTCGGGCGTGCAGACGTGGTGTTCCGGCGCGCATGCGGTGACCGACGCGCTCGTCGTCGCGTGGCTTGACGGCGAGCCCCAGCTTACTGCCGTGCCGATCGGGGAGACCCATATGGTGCGAAGCACCGAACACTGGCACGCAGTGGGCATGCGTGCGACCGCGAGCGGCGACGTGCGTTTCGAGCGCGCGCCTGCAGTGCTGGTCGGCACGCCGCACGCCTACGTGCGCCGCCCAGGCTTCTGGCAGGGCGGGGCAGGCATTGGCGCCTGCTGGTTCGGCGCCGCGGCCGGTCTCGCGCGGCGCTTGCGCGACGCCACGGCGGCGCGTCCCGATCCGTATCGGCTCGCCCATCTGGGGGCAGCCGACGTGGCCCTGGCGGGCGCGGCGGCGCTGCTGCGCGAGACGGCGCGGCTCATCGACGCCGATCCGCAGGCCGCACACACCGATCAACAGGCCGCCGCGCTGCGAGCACGGCTCGGCGTCGAAGCCGCGGTGGATACCGTACTAAGTGCGGTGGGGCGCGCGCTCGGCGCGGCGCCATATTGCCGCGACGTTGGGTTCGCACGCGCGCTGGCCGATCTGCCAGTGTTCGTCAGGCAAAGCCATGCCGAGCACGACCTTGCCGCGCTCGGCGAAGCGCTGGCGCGCGACGCGGCTTCGCCCGAAGGAGAGCTTCGATGGACACTGTGAGATGCCGCACTCGTGCGTTGTCGCCACCTTCCGACGAGGCGGCAGACGGCGAGACGCAGCGCTATTTCGATGCGCTGTATGCGCGCGGCGACGATCCGTGGCAGTTGCGCGAGCGTTGGTACGAGCGGCGCAAGCGCGCGCTCACCCTCGCGATGCTGCCGCGCGAGCGCTACCGCAACGTCTTCGAGCCCGGCTGCGCGAACGGCGAGCTGAGCGCGATGCTCGCGCCGCGCTGCGACGCCTTGCTTGCCGTCGACCTGCACGCGCGAGCCGTACGCGCGGCTCGCGAACGGCTCGCGCCATGGCCGCACGCGCGCGTCGAGAGGCGCACGCTGCCGCGCGACTGGCCCGCGACGGCCGCGCCGTTCGACCTGATCGTGGTCAGCGAATTCGCCTATTACCTCGGCCTCGACGATCTACGGCGACTTGCCGCGCGCATCGACGGTTCGCTGGACGGCGACGGCTGCCTGCTCGCCTGCGATTGGCGGCATCGGTTCGACGGACGGCAGGTCTCGACGGAGGCGGTACACGCCTGCTTCGCATCGCGCTGCGGCGTTCTGCATGTGGCGCACCATCGGGAGGCGGATGTGCTGATCGACGTCTGGACTCGCGACGGGCGTTCCGTCGCTCAAGGCGAGTGGCTCGCATGATCGGCGCCGTCGTCCCCGCGCACAACGAGGAGGAACTCCTCGGCTACTGCCTTGCCGCGCTCGCGGCCGCCGCCCGCCATGCCGCGCTGGGCGGCGAGACCGTGCGCATCGTCGTGGTCCTTGACGCCTGCACGGACCGCAGCCATGCGATCGCCTGCGCCGCGGGCGTCGAGGTGCTGAGCGTTGCGGCCCGCAACGTCGGCGTCGCGCGCGCAGCCGGCGCCGCGCTGCTGCTCGCGGCCGGCGCGCGCTGGCTGGCATTCACCGACGCCGACAGCCGCGTGTCGCCGGATTGGCTCGCCGTGCAGCTATCGCTCGGCGGGGAGGCGGTGTGCGGCTCGGTGTGCGTCGACGACTGGAGCCCGCAGCCGCCGGCGGTGCGGGAGATTTTCGCCAGCGTCTATCGCGACGCCGACGGCCACGGCCACGTGCACGGTGCGAATCTCGGCGTGTGCGCGTCGGCATACCGGCGCGCCGGAGGCTTTCCGCCGCTCGCTTGCAGCGAAGACGTCGCACTCGTCGAGCGGCTTGTCGCGGTCGGCGCCAGTGTGATCTGGAGCGCAGCACCGCGCGTCGTCACGAGCGCTCGCACCGCGGCGCGCGTGCGCGGCGGTTTCGGCGACACGCTGAGGGCCTGGGCACGCGCGGCGCGGCGTTAAGCGCGGCACTCGCGATGCCGCGTCCAGCGGCCACGGCGACCGTTCAGTGAGCGGCACCTCGGACATGCGAACCGGCTCGGGCTACCTGTCCTGTATTCCTAATCAAATTGACTGCTGGGCCGAAGGAAGATGCGTAAAACGTGCAACCCATTGCAAAAACGGCAGGAGAGACGGGCATGGCGACGCTTGGGCGAAGGTGGCGGTGAAACCGAGTGGCACTGTCAGCCCCGGGGTCCCAGGTAGCCCGGGAGGCCGAGCGCGGATCGGCTTGTTGCGAGCTTCGTCGCTTGCTTGACCAGCGCCTCGAATTCGGCGTCGCCTTTCGGCCGCGGCAAAGTGTGTCTGAAGAAGTCAGACCAGCGGAATTCTTCGAGTGGAACACCCGTCTTCTCATATCCGCCCGCGTCGCGAACCGAGGCCGCCAGGCTGCGATATTCATCGTCGGCCAACTCCCACACGTGCTGCCGCATGTCGGCGAAGGCGACGCGCTGGCCCTGCGCGTCGTACGGATATGTCCATCGCCTGTTTTCCATCGTCAGCCAGAACTCGGCTGCCAGGAGTGACGAAAGATCGCTGACGAGGACGAACGGTACGCTTTTGATGCCGGCGAACCAGAGCGCCGTCGCGACGTGGTGGTGGTCGATTGCGTACGGCGCGCCGCGCGGACCGTAGACGACAGGAATCGGCTTGTCGGCAATTGCCATCTCGAGGCGGTGCCCATTCAACGCCTTGTACATCGCGGTCTTGTCCCGAATCTCACGCATGCCGTGAGTGACCTGCGTGGGGCGGAGCCGTTCTATTTCGAGTGTGTTCATGTCCGTCTCCGGAAGCGTGACCCCCGCGCCGGTGCTCGGGGCGATGCGGCCTTGCGGGCACCGCGCTGGGGTTCAAGTCCCGCTTCCTTCAGTGCTCGGGCGGAAGGTCGGTGCGGAGCGTCGTCATGTCCCCTTCCGCTTCGCGCGCCCCGATCCAGTACGGATCGCGGCTGTAGTAGGAGTGGAGAGACGTTGCCCAATCCCGATCTGCCATGGACGGCCAGTGATCCTTGTCGAAGCCCGGATCGTCTTTTAGCCGCTGCGCCGTGATATCCACGCGGAAGGATTTCTCCGCAGTATCGAGCGTCAGCGCGTTCCATGGAATGGCGTGAAGCGTCGCGCCCATGCCCAGAAAGCCGCCCTCGGATAGCACCGCGTAAGCGATGCGGCCAGAACGGACGTCCAGCATGATGTCCGAGATCTTGCCCACGTGTTCGCCGTCGGAAGACACTACCTTGTCGCCGTCGAGTGTCGCAGCCGCCATCACCTCCGGACCCGGGCCTTCGCCCCGGCCGCCGCCAACGATCCTGGCGCCGCTTGCGTGGTCGCCCTGCGGATTGATCGAGCCCATGATTTTCCTCCTTCGCTAGTAGTTACGATTACGGTTACGGCTCCTGCAATGCCGCAAGCCGCGTACCATCCTTCGACGCTGATGGGTATCGGCATATCGGTCAGTAGAATCTGTAGGATGACGAATAATGCGATGCGCGTTTTGCCTTTGACAGCTTCATCGTCGAGATGCGGGCAGACGACGGACAGTCCGGACGGCCTGCCGATGCCGCGACGAACCCGATCCCCGACGCGCGCTCAAATCACCGGCATACCGCCCGTCACGGCGATGGTCGCGCCCGAGATGTAGCTCGCTTCGTCCGACGCCAGCATCACATAGGCGGGCGCCAGCTCCGCCGGCTGGCCCGGCCGCTTCATCGGCACCGATGCGCCGAATTCCTTGACGGCTTCAGGCGGCATCGTCGACGGAATCAGCGGCGTCCAGATCGGCCCCGGCGCGACGCAATTCGCGCGAATGCCGCGCTCGGCCAGCAATTGCGCGAGGCCGCCCGTGAAGTTCTGGATGGCGCCTTTGGTGGCCGCATACGCTAGCAGCGTCGGACGCGGCCGGTCCGCATTGATGGAGGTCGTGTTGATGATCGAGCCGCCCGCTTTCATGTGCGCCAGCGCCGCCTTCGTGATCCGGAACATGGCGCCGATGTTCGTATCGAAGGTGTGGTCCCACTCGTCGTCGGTGAACTCGTCGACCGACGTGTGCGACATCTGAAACGCCGCGTTGTTGACGAGAATATCGAGTTTCGAAAATGCCTCGACAGCCCGCTCGACAATGGCGCGGCAATGCGCACGGTCGGCGATGTCGCCGGGCACCAGGACTGCCCGCCTGCCCGCGGCTTCCACCCAGCGCGCGGTCTCGCGGGCGTCGTCGTGCTCGTCGAGGTAGGAGATCAGCACATCGGCGCCTTCGCGCGCGAACGCGATCGCCACCGCGCGTCCGATCCCGCTGTCGCCGCCCGTGACGATCGCAGCCTTGCCGGCCAGCCGGCCCGACCCGCGGTAACTCTGTTCGCCGTGATCCGGCTGCGGATCGAGCGGCGCGGTCCGGCCTGGTGTGACGTGCTGCTGTTGTTCCGGCATCGGTGTGGTGGGGCGATGATTCTCGGCCATGATGCGACTCTCCTGTTCGGTGATGGCGTTGCGCTTGTCTACATCGGCGGCAACGGTTTGTTCGCGGGTTTCATGCTGGCTGGGGCGAGCAACGGCCGTACCCGCTCGTCGCGGGCCGCGATGACGGACGTGCGCTGCCGAAGCGGTTGAAATCAGGAGCTTTTGCGCACGACTTGGTTGAGATTCTCCGAGGCCGTGCTCAGGCGAGATGTCGCGCGGTGGCAGCGGGCGCCGCGGCACGATTCACGGTCGATGCTTTCTGGCCGCTTCGCTCCTGCGGAAGACACCCGGGAAAACCAATCCGCACTGCAAGTCCACAGCCGTCGATACCGTTGCCGAGAGCTACGACGGCCTGATGTTGTTCGGCAATGCGCTTCACTATTGACAGCCCAAGACCACTTCCGCTCGCCGCATGTCCGCTTCCGCGATAAAAGCGCTCCCATACTCGCTCGCGCTCCTCTTCGGCAATGCCTGGTCCTGTATCGCGTACCATCAGGGTTGGTGAACCGTCCTCGACCTTGGCGACGACATCGACGCGCGAATGCGGGCCGGCATACCGGATGGCGTTGTCGATGAGGTTATTAAGCAGGATACGCAGACTGTCCTCGTTGCCACGAATCTTGACCGCTGCAGTGGCGACGAGTCCAAGGTCGATTGCATTCGCCTGCGCGAGGCGCGCCCGCTCGCCAACGACCGAGCGCGCCAGTGAAGTGAGATCCAGATCGCTCATGGCGGGCGGCATTGAATCGGGACCGAGCCGTGCCAGCGTGAGGAGTTGCTCGGCGAGATGCGCGAGGCGTGCAGTGCCTGTGCAAATCTGTGCGGTGACGAGGTCACGTTCCGCTGCGTCGAGCGCCTTGGGCAGCAGCTCCGCCTGCAGCCCGAGCCCCATGATCGGCGTGCGAAGTTCGTGCGCCGCGTCTGCAATGAAATCGCGTTGGGCCTTGAATGCCTCATCGAGGCGTAGCAGCAGATCGTTCAGAGCATCGACGAGCGGTTTCACTTCACCGGGCATCGCCGTGGTGTCGATCGTCTGCATGTTGTTCGCGTCCCGTTGCTTGAGGTTTGCAGCGATATCCGTCAGCGGCCTCAAGCCATAGCCGACCCCGAACCACAGGAAGAGGGCAAGAACGGGGACCAGCGACAAAACTGGCCAGAAGAGGTGCATAGCAATTTCGGCCACTGCTTCCCCGCGCGCACGCCTTGCTTGCGCGACGCGAACGAGCATGCCGCCGTCGCGTGTGACATAGGTGTGCCAGAGCTGTCCCCCGACAACGATATCTGCGAATCCGACGCCGGAGGGTGGCGGGAGAGGCGAGTCAATGTCCGTGCTGAATACCGGCCTCGTGCCCCGCCAGACCTGGAGCAGCACATCGTGCGACTGTTCTCCCGAAAGCCGGTCTTCATTGGCGCCCTGCATCCCTCGCAGTGACAGATGTCCATTTGGCTCCACGACGACGTGCTGTGCCACTGCCTTGAGCTGGTCGTTGAGTAGTTCGTCGATCTCCGCCAGCGCTCCTCGGTAGGTAGCCGCGCTCGCAAGTAATCCGGTGAGCAACGTCGCCGGGAGCAGCCACCAGAGCAGGCGCCGGCGAAGCGATTTCACCCGATCTCTCCCATCTGGTAGCCGACTCCACGAATGGTCCGGATCGCCTGTGCGCCGAGTTTGCGGCGCAGGTTATGAATATGAACCTGAATCGTGTTGCTCTCGACCTCCTCGTTCCAGCCGTACAGGCGCTCTTCTAGCTGCTCGCGTGAGACGACTACCTCGGGATCGTGCATCAGTTCGTGCAGCAGCGCGAACTCACGTGTCGTCATCAATACTTCGGCCTCGCGCAGCCACGCCCGGTGCTGCGCGGGGTCGAGTCTCAATGGGCCGACCTGTAGGGTTGTCCGCGAACGCCCTCCCTCTCGTCGACGTACTACACGCATGCGCGCGAGCAGTTCATCGAGCGCGAACGGTTTCACCATGTAGTCGTCGGCACCGCCGTCAAGGCCTGCGACGCGGTCCGCTACGGCGTCGCGGGCGGTGATGATAATCACCGGTGTGTCATCGTTGCGCTGGCGTAGTCGCGCGAGCAGCGTGAGCCCGTCCTCGCCTGGCAGTCCCAGATCGAGCAGGACGAGCCCATACGGCGTTGTACGCAACGCGAGTGCCGCGGCGTCGCCTGATTGGATCCAGTCCGCGGCGAACCCTTTACGTCGCAGTCCCTCCTGCAGTCCGCTGCCAATCAGTGCGGCGTCCTCTACGAGAAGTATCCGCATCGAATCGCTCGATCCTTTCCGGCGTTAGGGATGGCCGTACAGCGAGTCCCACGTCCCCTTCGAGATGCGATGGCCCGCCTCCGACGCACCCACGGTCGTACCGCCGTAAGCTGCGGTTGCGTTGCTTGCGGCAGGGTTCTGCGCGGCAACACGAGCTTCCGCAGCCTGAATGCCGGCGGGGTAGTGCGTTTTGCTGGATTGGTAGCCGGCATGCTCGAGCTGCACCAGTTGAGCGCGGACCTGCGCACGGGTCACAGGATCGTGTGATGTCTGCGCGACGGAAATTGCTGGTACGGTAACAGCGAGCGAAACGGCGAGTGCCCCTAAAAGCGTTTTCATGACGATTACCTCCCGATGATCCTTTCTGAAATGCCGGGGAGATCGCGATCTCCTCCGGCTAAAGATTGAGTCAGAAACCTTAAGGCGCGGTTAACGCGGGTCGTCCCGATGCCGACACCGCGCCACCGCGGACCCTGATGTAATTTCATTAATGGTGTGCGTACAGCTTCGAGGTGTTGTGGTGCGCGGTGCTGCCCCCTCCCGACTGTGAAGTGAGACTGGTACTCCCGCCCATTCCGGATGCCGATAGGTCTGCCCGCGGTTCATTGGCCGCAACGCGCGCTTCGGCAGACTGAATGTCACGTGGGTAGGTTGCGTCGTCGCGCCTGGCGGGGTTGTAGCCGGCTTTTTCGAGTTGGACGAGTTCCGAACGTACTTCTGCGCGCGTAGGATGGTTGCTCGTTTGAGCAAAAGAAAGAACCGGGGCGACCAGCATGCCGATGCCGGCGATCCCAATGATGGTCGTCTTCATTTTGTCCTCCAGTCGGTAGGTTGATTGGGAAATCTGCACCTTGATTCTGGAGGGTGAAACTTATGTCCGAGTTAACGGTATGTTGTGTCACAGTATGCCTAAATCAAAGAGGACTTTTGGAAGTCTGCGGTCGGAGCTGCGGCCACCCATAAAAGGGGTCATGCAGGCTTGCTGTGGTTCCAGCCGTCCGGGACAGATTCGGCCTGAGTATTGCAGTCAATAGCCGCCTGTTTCATAACGACCGTCAACAGCGGTTCGCTGTCGACATGAAACCTGCGGTGGGGTCACGCTTCTCCATGTTCATCCTGCCCAATCAGAACGCTTGTGGGCGACTCGGACATGTAGCGCGGCACGTCCAGGTTTTGCGGTGCAGGCTTGTCCTTGAAAACCCTGCCGGCGAGATCGTAGGTGGACCCATGGCAAGGGCAAAGAAATCCACCCGGCCAGTTGTCTGGAAGATTTGCCTGCGGACCTGACTGAAACCGTGGCCGGGGTGTACATCCGAGATGGGTGCAGACTCCCACTACCACGAGAATGTGCTGGTGCTGTGCACGTGAACGGTATTGATTCTTGCAGTAATCCGGCAGTGGCATGGAAAACGGATGCTTGGTGTCGGGATCGGCGACCATGGGGTTTGCTGCCACCACGTCCTTGAGCATTTGCTGCGTCCGGTTAACGAGAAATACAGGAATGCCACGCCACGCAACGGTCATCATGTCACCCGGTTCCAACCTGCCTATGTCAGCCGCGACGGGAGCACCTGCCGCGCGAGCCTTCGCCGATGGCGCGAATGACTCAATGAACGGAACAAGCGTGGCAACGCCACCGATACCTCCGGCAATCGAGGTTGCGATCAGCCACCTCCGACGACGTCCGTCCGTGAGATCCTGCTCGCTATACTCCACTTCGCACTCCACACGTTATCAGGTCTGCATTCATTTGATTCCAGAACGATAAGCTCGTTCTTGAACATCGTGAAAAATGTTTGCCTGCTCGCAGCCTGGTTACCTGCCGTAGAGCCATCTGAATGTAAGGAATTCTTCTACATCTTCGCAATTCATATTAAGGCACAGAATGACATATGCACACTGTGACAGCAGCCGGTTTGCGCCGCCAGGCAGCAAGGCTTGTCTTACGGCTGCGCGCTGAACAGGATCGATGTCGGGTTCGAGTTCTTCCACTTACCAGCCGCTGCAGTTTTCGAAGCTCACGGAGCCGGACGACTCTAAAACAACTTCCTCCCGAGCGCCGTTTTGAACGAGTGTCGTGTCGGATTCTTTTGCCACAAACCGCACAGACTAGAGCGCGTGGATAACGCGAGAGAAGAGCAGAACTATGGCGCCAAAAATACCGATACCAACTGTCAAGATGGCAATAGTGAGTACAAGCGTCAGCAGAAGGACCGGAAGCGTCCGGAGTCTCCGGGATGTCGAACCCGGAGACTGGGGGCGACTAGACACGGGGCGTGGCTGATCTGATGGATCGTTGGCCTGCGCCGCGGGACCATTCGTTTCGTCCTGTGTCAGCCGCGCGTTGGGTTCTGTCATGATGTGCCCATCATCGTCGAACGCACGGCCGAGCTGCGCGTTTCCCAAACGACGTAATCGACCGTCATCGGAATCAACATCCCTGACCGCTATCGCATTGAATGTGCTTTAGCCTACATTGGCCAAGCGAACATCTCGCGAGCGTGAGTCGCGTCCGAAACGCTGACTTCCCGGCGTTCGGTTTTACCGTGATATGTAGCGGTCAAGTCATACCGTCCGCTCGGCAATGACACCAGCATGAACGGGCCGTCCGATCTTGTGCTCAGCAGGTGCTTGCCGTGTGAGTCAGAAATCGTCACTGGCACATCCGCAAGATAGTCATTGCCGGAAGCTGTCGTGCCGACGAACTCAAGAGCAAGAGGGTAGTTATGCATCGCGCTCTTGAACGCGGCGGACTGGTCGCTTCCGATTCCCCCAGACAGGTATGTGACGGCTCCGTCCGTATGGGCAGGGGGGAGAGTGGACATATCGGCCGCGAGCGCGTACTGGCTGCCGCAGGCTGCCAGTACAACCACCGACGCGCGTAGCCGAAAAGATTGTGACTTCATTTCAACCTCCATTGACCGTTTCAGGATTGAACAGCCGATGCAACGCAAAACAGGGTGAGCCCAGATCGAGCGGCACAAACATCCGGTGGCCATCGTGCAGTCCCGGTAATGCAATGGCATTGCCGGCGTTCACCCTCGGCGGCGTCCGGAGGCGAAAAGAAATTTGAAGTGGCGATCTGCTCTTTCGGCGTCGAACGGGTGTGGACCACGGCGGGGCCGTGCTGCTGGGCGAGCGTGGAGAACGCTTGAACGATGCCTTTGGCGGGCCCCGTTCCGGAACTCGGGGGATCTGTGGCAGGCGAAGAGTCAGGTATCGATCTGGACGCCGACGATCCGCTGGTACAGCCTGCGGAAACTACCGCTGCCATGCATGCCGTCACCCGAACGTGTCTCAACTTTTCGAAGTGCATGACTTCTCCCGCGACTGCAACATTCGCCCTGTGCGGAATTCACCCCGGAATTGAAGGCACGATGCACAGCCGTTCCCCAATCCGATGTAATCAACGTAGGTAGTCAAAATTAAAGGAGGCTTAAGACATGAGCGCAGCAGAACCGATGCAGCCGAGAGGCATTTGTTCAAGCTGCGGCCGGCAGGGATATAGAGGGCCGACAGCAGGAGAGATTGTTCGTCGTCAGGAGTCGAGATGAAGGACCTGGCGCTTCGCTATTGGCCGCTTTGGGAGGCGCTTTGTGTTAGAAAGGCATAATTTTTGCATCACTCGACGGTTTCGGCCAAAGATACACAGTTTTATGACTTTCGCTGAATGGCCAGCTAACCATCGAGTAATCTGCAGATGTAAATCTGAACGACTATTCGGGCATGAAACTCATTCGCGGAGCGGCTATGGTGACCTTCAAGACGTTCGGACACTTCCTTTGGCTCGTCCGCAAGACATGGATAACGCGTGGCCCGCGTTTGTACTACTCTCAGTTCGGAGAAGACGCAGTGCTGCGCGAGATAATCAGTCCCCAGTGCAATAAGGGGATTTACGTGGACGTGGGGGCATACCACCCAGTGAAGTTCTCGAACACACACGCACTGTATAAGCGTGGTTGGCGCGGCATCAACATAGACATGGATCCGGTAAAAATTGAAGCGTTTTCTCTTGCCCGGTCTGATGATGTCAATGTATGCGCAGCCATCTCCAGCGAGAAACAGCTCAAGGAAGTTTATAACTTCTCGAATTATGGGCTCACTTCGACTTTAGATCCCGTAGTGGCGGCAGCCGAACTCCAGAAACCTGTCTCCATCCGGACCGTCGAAACCACCACATTGAACGACGTTCTCGAGCACAGCCGATACGCCGGTCAGGAGATCGATCTGCTTTCCATCGACGTGGAAGGTCACGATTACGAGGTCTTGCGATCGATCGATATAGACAGATATAAACCAAAGATCATTATTGTCGAATCTACGCTGGGTTCAATAAGAGAAGTCATAGATTCCGCCATATTTCGCTATCTGGAGGAGCGCAATTACCGGCTGGTCAGCTGGACATATTTGTCGCTGATCTTCAAAGTGGAACGATCTCAAATTTTTCGCTATTAGTACTACAACCGTGGATATGATGGAGGCACGCCACCATATCCACGGGCTGTAGTACTAAGCGACCATTTCACGTAGGCGGTGCATCGGTACTGGCGCCCCTCGCTTTCATCTATAGCAACCTGGTGATCTACTGGACCGGCTTCAAGACCAACACGTTCCTCTTTTCACTGATGGCGATCGGCTTCGTCCTTTACGCCCTGTACTAGCATCTTGTCGCGCGCAAACTGGGCAGCGCGTTTGGTTGGAAGCACATTTCCTGGTTGCTGCCGTGGTTTGGGGGAATCTGGGTGCTGTCGTGGCTCAGTAACATCGGAGGCGGTCGCAATGTGATTGGTTTTGGGTGGGACATCCTGCTGGTTTCAATGTGGAGCGCGGTCGTCATGGCATTCGCCATGCGTTGTGCGCTCCGACCGGACGAAACGGCGACCATGATGGAACGCATGGACCGGACCAGCTGACGGTGGCGATGTCCCGAGGGACGCAGGGGGACGGGCCGGTATCGGGGCGACAGCGTGCGGGTGCCTCATGACGTCGGAAAGACAGACGAAGTGCGCGGGGGAGAGTAGGATGAATAAGCGAAGTTAAACATTACTCCCCATAAGGACGGCGCCATGACGGGGGATCCCGGTCCATCGGGCCAGCCGGAAAGCGACATGCGTCACGTGAAGGTCGCTGCGCTACAACCGAGTGCTGTGACGCACGTCGACGAGGACTCCGTGGTGCCTGTGCGGCTCTACTGGCTGTGTTCTCTTGCGCTCGTCGTGAGGATCGTCACCGGCCTGGGGGCAGTCGTGTTCAGAGACCTGATTGGCCTTGTACATAACGCATTCTTCCTCGGACGTCTGTCGTTTGCGTACGACGCCAGCCACTTCACATCCGCGGCGCCGTGGGGCGTGCTGGTGATTCTCGTGCCGGTGGTTGGCGGACTTGGGGTTACGTGGCTCGTGAGTACGTTTGCTCCCGAGGCGCGTGGTCACGGCGTACCGGAGGTCATGGATGCGATCTATTACGGGCGTGGCCAGATCCGTCCGGTGGTGGCAGTGGTGAAATCGCTCGCGTCGGCGCTGGCGATCGGTTCCGGAGCGGCTGTCGGGCGTGAGGGGCCCATCAGTCAGATCGGTTCCGCGCTCGGTTCGACACTCGGGCAGGTGGTCCGGATGACTGCGGGCCAGCGTATTACCCTTGTGGCGGCAGGGGCCGGCGCTGGCATCGCCGCGACGTTCAATACGCCGATTGGCGGTGTGCTGTTCGCGACGGAATTGATGATGCCGGAGATCAGCGTCAACACATTCCTGCCCGTCGCGATTGCAACGGGCACGGCGACATTCATCGGCCGGCTCTTTTTCGGCGCGGCGCCTGCGTTCTTTGTGCCCGCGCAGTTGGGGGCGATTCCCAATCAGCCTGGTAGTGCCTTGACGCTGATCCTGTACGCGTTACTTGGCGCGGTTACGGGCGCCGCGGCGGCGTTGTTCTGTTCGAATGCACATACTTTCGGCAGCGGCTATGCGGAGGCGCGACGGATGTTGTCGGACGAAGCGCACGTTTCCGTGGTGTATCCCGCGCTCAAGATGCTATCGATGGTAGCTTGAGGCTCGATATGGATATGCTTCCACCCATCAGTCTTTTCTGTAAGTTGACGAAGACAATACTAGTCGCCGTCACAGCTCTTTGCGGGAGCGTCGGTACCGCGGCCGATCGAGCTATTGACGACCCGGTTGCCATGGATACAGCGGGCTCGTGGCCAAAGGCGAGACTTTCGTCAGGGCGTTCGGCCGCGATTGCCGCGTGCGGTATGTTGGTCGCCAAATACGCCGATGGAGCCATGCCGGTCGCCCTCCGTGCAATTGCGGATTCGTCGGTCTCGCGCGCGGAACTATCGACTGGAGAAGTCGCGCGAAGCAAAGCGCTACACCGCTTTCGGTGCGGGTAGCTTCGCGCTTAGCGCATTGGGCGGTAGCGCGGCTTCAGAACGGCGACAATGGTGACGTGAAGCGCCATCCCCATTTCGGACTGGCTACTCCTGAGAATATCGCGGTCCTTCGGGGTTGACACGGCAATTCGGGGTTCACCCCTCCCGCTTACTTGCGCCGTTGCGAGTATTACGCTCGATTGCGATCAGTGAGCATGACGATCGTCTGTCGCGCGGAATCAGCTGGTAGCGAGAGCGCTAGTGCGATAGATATACCGCCGCGCAGGCCCCCCAGCACAAGCAGAGGCGCTGAGGCGGCCGGCAGGCGCAACAACCCCGGAAACGCCATTACCGGCAGACCGACCGTTGCCACGCGCGCAAGCAGGGTAAGCGCTATGGCGGCCAGCGCCGCCGTCCAGGAACTCAATGGTGCAGAAATCGTGACGGCCTCCAGCCCGATCATCGCAAAGAGAACTGCATTTAATATCGCGTCAACCAGTTCCCAAAAGCTGTCGACGCTGCGCACCGATGACCGCGACGGCATCGGTCGGTGCGATCAGCGCGCCAAAGGCCATGCACCACGCGACTGGCAGCGGCGTTCGACCGATTTTTAGCACCCAGTACATCCCGGCTCCAACAAGACATGCCGACAGGACGGTCGAGATGACGGAGAGAAACGCCACCTGCAGCGTATATCGGCGAAGGACGTTTGCATTCAAATCCAGTGCACCGGCAAAGAGCAGCAGAGAAAGCATTCCCTGAAGGGTCAACTGGCTGAACGCCAGGTGTCGCGACCACGCAATGGCAGCTGTACGCAGCGCCGGCGCGCCGAGGTGACTGGCCGCGACCAGAAACAGCGAACAACCAGGTGCAAGGCCGGCAATTCCGATCGTCATTGGTAGACGAAGAAAGCGCGTATTGAGGTACGCAAACACGGCGGCCGTGACCAGAAGCCCTGCTACTGCATTCAGCATTCGGTCGTCTCCCTGCTTTTTCGACGTGCACGGGTAATGAGCCTGGCATCGCTCCCAATGAATTCGGCGGACACTGCGCCTGGAGCGGCATTGGCCAAGCTGGCGCAACATCACCGCAATCGGTATGCCGTTTCTTGCGTGGCCCGGATGCGCAGTGCGAGCGTCAAATACTGACGCGTGAGCCGGCTGAGACTGGCTTCAATCAGGCAGGTGTGTCGGGATGTGAAAGGAGGCCGTCGGCGAATCGACGAGGACTCGAGAATCGGATCGGCTGCTACCGTGTGCGGAAAGGTTTCCCCAGCTGCAGGGACATTTGCTCGTCTCACTGACCTTGCACGTCAATGCTACTGGCCAGCCAGCCGAACGCCCGGTATTCAGCAAGATGGAGGGCGGCCAGGCTGAGCAGGCATCGTTCGCCTTTCGATGTCAGATGGACTTCGACGAGGCGGCGGTCGGTTTCACCGGATTTGCGCACGACAAGTCCCGCGGCCTCGCACCGGTTGACCAATGCAGCCGTACCATTAGGCGCTGCCTGGAGGCGTTCAGCGAGTTCGCCGACAGTCGCCCAGGTCTTGCCCGGAACGCCCCTCACGTGCAACAGCAACTGATATTGAAGGGGAGTAATCCCGGCGGCATGCGTGACTTCTTCGGAGTATCGGAGAAACTTCCGAAGCTGATAGCGGAAGTTCGACATAGACTCCAAATCTTGCTTTGTGATCAGGCCGCTTTGAGCGCGACCCTTTCGCTGGTTCATGAGTTCAGATCTCTTTCTCGAATGGCGGAAAAGGATTGGCTTTCGTCCATCGGCCTGCTTCCATAGTAACAGAGTGACAGATCAGTTCCAGCAACCCGTTCGCCTGCCGCTACAGACCGACACCAACCGGACAAAGGCCAGTTTCTGAGTGCATCCTCGGCGGAGGCGCTTTCGAGTTACCGGCGCAGAGCGTTCGGAAGGTAGTGGGGAACAGCGATTGCTGCATTTGTGCGCCCTTGCCGCCGATCTTGCGTGAGACGTGCGGGGACACACGTAATTGTCATCTCTTGTCGGATTACCGCTGCGGGAGAATCCGCGATGTCGCCACCCTGGTCAACCGCCGCGCCGGCGGTATGGCTTACGCTGTCTGTGCTTTCGGCCTGCGTCGTCGTGTGGGACATGTGGGTGGCCGGGCATCGGCAACCGATGGTCATTATGTCGATCGTGTGGCCAATCACGATGCTCTATTGGGGGCCGGCAGGTTTGGTCTTTTACTTCTGGTTCGGTCGCTCGACGCCGGGTGCGCCCAAACGCGAACCGCCCATGTGGCAGGCCACTTTCCTTGGCGCGACCCACTGCGGCGCCGGATGCGCGTTGGGCGATTTCATCGGCGAATGGCTGGCCTTCGCTTCGTCGCTGACGATTGCGGGCTCGGCGCTCACCGGCCGGTTACTACTGGCGTTCGTTCTGGCCTATGTTATCGGCGTGGCCTTCCAGTATTTTTCAATTGCACCGATGCGCGGCCTGGGGCTCCGACAGGGCATCGTCGCAGCGGTGAAGGCGGACACGCTTTCGCTGCTTGCTTATCAGATCGGCATGTTCGGTTGCATGATCGCATTTGCCAAACTCGCCACACCCCTCAAACCGACGGACGCGGCGTACTGGGTGCGCATGCAAATCGCGATGGTGGCGGGTTTCATCACGACCTATCCGGTGAATTATTGGCTCATCAGGCATGGCGTGAAGGAGAAGATGTGACCTGCAAACGTCGCCATAGGGCAGGGACAGCCCGCTATGGCCTGCCTTCCTGGTAGAGTGGGATGGACGGATATTCGAGGTGACTCTGCACCTCTTTGGCCCGTCGAACGTTCGCGGCAGTGACGCAGATCGCCTTGCGTTCTTCGTCGCTCGTAACCAGTTTGCCCTCGGTGTCCACCACAGGCATGCCACTGATGTGGTGATCGGCAAGCATTATCGCTGCATCTCCTTGAAGGACAGCTCCCGTAAGTTTCACACGCAATTTACCCGCAAGACCGGCGGACGCCGCCGGATTTCCTGAATCTACGTCGGACGCATCGACCGCCACCGGATGCGCGACCGCCGCGAGTCCATAACGTCTGAACCATTCGCCAAAACCCTTTACCAGAAAGCCTCCGGAGCGCTCGACGTAGTGCTGGCGCGACGCTTCATAGACCACCCGAAGTGCAAACCACGGCACATGCGGCAAATCGTGATGAACCAGATGATAGTTGTTGTTTAGAAACAGCAACCGCCACAACCATCCCGCTTCATTGATTACCGTGCGATGCGCGGGCTCCTGCGCCACCCGATGCTCGTGAAACGAGCGCACCGATGCAAGCGCGAGCGAGCCATACCCCACACCGACGATAAACACCCACGCCGGTATCCCGCATACCTGTTGCAACCACGTAGTGAGCCCAACCAGCGCGGCGAGATGCGCGAGCCATCCGGGCACGTCGCGCCAGTCGCCGTCGTGGATCTTGCCGAGCGCTTGCGCACCCGTCGCGGCAATCGAAAACGCTGGCCCCACCAGCAATCGGCCGGTCAACGTATTGCGCAAAACCAGCAGCGCACGCATCGCGGTCCCTGCGCGTTGCCACTCCGATGCGCTGACGAAATAGCTTTCCGGATCGCTGCCAGGCTCGGTCAGGCGCGCGTCGTCGTGATGCCGCAGATGCGAGTCGCGATACACGTGATAGGGAAACCACACCGCGAGCGGCGCGAAACCGAACAGCGCGTTGACGAATCGTGAGCGCGTCGGATGGCCATGCACCAGTTCGTGTTGCAACGACATGTACCACGCGCCGAAGACGGCCAGCAGCGCCGCCGTCAGCGGCAGGCCTAGCAAAAGCGCATGCGTGGCGACGCCGAACCAGCCACCGTAGATCGCGACGGTCAGCACCCACGTCGGCCATTGCGTGCGCCAGGTCCAGTTGGCGGCCAGACGATCGATGTGCTTGCGCTGGGTGTCGTCGAGATAGGTGGCCATCGTTGAATCGGTCCGAATGCATGATTGCACCCGCGGTATTGTTTCAGGTGCAGACCGATCGTACGAGGCAATGCGGTGCGCCCGAACCATTTTATTGAGCAATGCATCTGCGCAATCGTGGTAAAGCGGGCGCGCAAAGCGCGTGCAGGTTAGCGCTCAATGACCGTCGGCTATGCGGCACGCGTGATCGAGCAGCGCTTCGGCCGATCCGGTGCCGCCATCGACGTCGACACCGCTATTCACGATCAGCCAGCCATCCCGATCCGCGGACGGTCCCGCGCCGGTAACGAGGATCGTTTGCGTGGCCATGGTCGCCGGGTCCGGATTGTCGCGCGCGACGATCCGGAACGGGTCGTCGGCGCCGCTCAGCGAGGTCACGCGCATGATGCGGTAGCGTTCGCCGTTGAGCGTGTCCCAGCGCCATTCGCCGGGCGTGTCATGTGCGTGACTCGCGAGCGCGGCGCTGATTTCGCGCCGCATGCAATCGATATGGATATGCAGCTGGTTTTGCGAGCGACGATATTCGGAGTTGATTTCGAGGCCGAGCTGATCGTCGGGCAGATCGCGTTTGACCGCTTCCTGCACGTAGTGGCGCGAATCCCACGCGTCGCTCCAGTAGTCCATGGCATCGGGCGCGAGAATCAGCGGACTTTCGATGCCGGTGATGCGATCGGTCGGCATCAGCAGAAACTGCGAGCGGCCGAAAATATCCTTCAGGACGGCGTAGCGTTTGTCGAGGTTGACGACCGTGCATTGGCCCGGCGTTCCGGTGGCCTCCTGCGATGGCACGCAGCGAATGTCGACGATTTTCCACAGCGCGTTGGAATCGACCGTCGAGAGGCGCGCGCACGCGCCGATATTGAAGGCGAGCGCGAGGAGCGCGCTCAGGTGAACGACGCGGCGCACGAGGCCGCGAAATGGGAGGGCGGTGGCGGATATCGTCATCGTCGCTTAGGTTGAGGTTCGGGCAGGCAAAGCGTATGAATGCGGGCAACAACGCGCAGGCATTAAAACACAAACCTCAAAGCACGGGCGGCGGCAGCGCCCCCAGTACCTGTTCGATCGCGATGCCGATGGCGAGCAGCCGTCTGTCCGAGCCGAGCGGGCCATCCAGTTCGATACCGACAGGCAGGCCACTCGCGCTCATCCCCGCCGGCAGCGACAGCCCTGGAATGCCTGAGGTGCTGGCCGGATCGGTATTGCGCAGGAACGCTTCCATCGTGTCGATCGGCGGGCCGCCATCGATCGTGACCGTCGACGAACCGTTCAGATCGTCGATCGGGACCGCGACGAGCCGCGTAGTCGGACACAGCAACGCATCGAGCGCGGCATTCGCGAAGGTCGCGGCCATGTAGCTTTGCAACCGCGGTCGCCAGTAGTTGAGCGCCGCCGTGTAGTGCGAGCCCAGCACGTCGGCGAGTACGTCGTCGTAGATTGCGCGCACGTCGGGGCTTGCAATGCGCACGGCCAGTTCGGCGACGGTTTGCACCGGTGCCTGATTCGCGACCAGCCACGCGAGCACGTCCTCGCGCGCTTCGTGAATGGCGACCGGACCGCCGACCATGCCATTCAGATGCTCGAGCTCACTCATCGCGACCGGCACGAACGTGACGCCAGCGGCTTCCAGCTTCTGTAGCGCGGCGCGCGCGACGTCTTCGACCTGAAGCTCGAGAGCTTCCCACAGCGGCGCGGGCAGACCGATGCGCAAGCGATCGAGCGCAATCGTGGGCAGGGCAGCGTCGCCGGTGATCACGCGGTCGAGCAGCGCCAGGTCGGCGACGCTGCGCGCCATCGGCCCAACGGTGTCGCGCGTATGGCTGATCGGCACGACCGCATCGGGGTCGTGATAGCGCCGCTCGGCACCGCCATTGCCGACCGATGGACGCAACCCCGCGGTGCCGGTCAGCGCGGCCGGGATGCGGGTCGAGCCGCCGGTGTCGGTGCCGAGTCCGGCTGGCGCGATGCGCGCGGCGATGGCCACGGCGGTGCCACCCGACGAGCCACCGGGCATCAGCGACGGATCGTACGGGTTGCGCACGGGCCCCGCATGGGCGGAGAGGTTCGTGCTCGTGATGCCGAACGCGAGTTCGTGCATGTTGGCCTTGCCGAGCACGATCGCGCCCGCATCGACGAGACGTTGCACCGATGGCGCGTTGGTCTTCGGCACGAAGCCCGCGAGCGCGGGCGTGCCGGCCGAGGTCGGCAGGCCTGCGGTGTTGATATTGTCCTTGACGACGATCGGCAAACCGGCGAGCGGCAGACGGGCCCGCTCGGCCGGCGACAATGCGTCGATGCGCTGCGCGGCGGCGAGCGCGCCGTGGAAGTCGAGCGTGGTGAGCGCGTTCAGGTGCGTGAGCGCAGCGGCGCGCGCGAGCAGGGTGGCGACGTAGTCGGCGGCCTTGAGGCGGCCGGACTGCAACGCCTCGACCGCTTGTGTCGCGCTCAGCGCGAGTTGTGCGTCGACGGTCCATGTCATGACCGGCGTCTCCGTAGGGATGGCTGCGTCGCCGGCGGCGCGCTGCGAATGCGAGTGTGCGGCTTGCCTTCACGCGAGTTCGCGGCGTGGGCAGCGCGAAATCCGGGGAGAGGGTGCGTGAGTTTCGGCGGCATCCGCCGATATGGCGGGCAGCTCACGCGTGCGAACGGCGAACGCAAGGGTTCGCCTATTCTTGCACATCCGCCAGGAAGCCGATGTCCGGTGGTGCACAGCGGGCACTGTGCTTGCCGTCATCGGCACCGATGCGCGCTACGATCCACTTACTGGTGATTGTCGATCCACATACGCCCCCAGTTAGACGCATAAGCGAGCGCGTGCTCCTCGTCGAAGAAGTAGTCGAGCGCGTCGAACGAATACGCCTTGCGCTTGCTCTCGTCGCGCTGCTCGATCTTCAGGTTGGCGGCGAACAATCCGTTGGGAAGCAGTTGCGTTGCCGCTTCGACCTCGTAGCCCTTGTAGCGGATGTGTGAGTTCATGATCGTGACTTGTCAGTGTGTCCGCGATTCTTGTGCGGAATACCAATGCGTGCGGCGCGGCCCTGTCGTGCCGAAGGTCTGGGAAGCGGCGGGCAGGGTCAAGCGTAGGGCGCGCTGCGCAGCGGGTGAACCAATCTTTCGTCGAAAGCAAATCAGCGCGAGGCAGGAGTGGTAATCAAAAAAGCCCGGATTGGATCAAAGCCGCTGTGTTGGAACACACTATCCGCGCAGCCGTGCGGTGTCTGTTATGTGGCGCACGGTCGCTCGACGCAAAGCGTGGCGCCACGCGCGATCGCGGCGGCGTCATGGTGTGGCGGGCAGCGCTTCAGACCGCGTGAAGAACACGCGCCGCGCGGCTGTCCGTGGGGATGGCGGTCATGTTGGGCGCGGACGCGAGGCTCACGGCCGAATGGCTCGGTGCACCAGGTCCGTCATGCGCTCGCAATGCATTGAAGGCGAGCGCGAACTGCGCGGCCTGCCGGCCGACGGTCGCGAGTTGCTCGGCGACCTTCGGATCGGAGCAACTGTCCACGCTATCGAAGCGCGTCTCCAGCGTGTTGATGCCCGCACCGAACGGCGTCGGCCAGCCACGCAGCGCGTGCGCGATCGAGCGCAGCGACGTCAGCACGGAGCCGGCCGCCTGCCAGCCGTATGCGGTAACGATGCAGCCTACCGCGCGGCCGTCCAGATATGGGCGCTCGTCGGCGCGCAATTCCTCGAGCGTATCGAGCGCGTTCTTCACGAGCCCGGACACGCCGCCGTGATAGCCCGGCGTCGCGATGATCACCGCGTCCGCGCGGCGCACGGCCTCGATCAGTTCCAGTTGTTCGCCGGTGCGCGCGGGCTGTTCCGGCGCGTAGTGCGGCAGGCTGTGCAGAAAGGCGCCGCCGAACAGGCGGGTCTGCGCCCCCGCGGCTTCGGCGCCGCGCAACGCGAAGGCGAGCGCGCGCTCGGTCGAGGAGGCCGCGCGCGTCGTGCCGCCAATGCCGACGACGAGCGGCGGGCGGGAATGATCAGATCTGCTCAATGAAATACTCCTTCGATTGCGGTTCACGGTGCGGCTGATGGTGCAGTCCATGCAAAACGCATGCGGCGCCCGCAAGGCAGGCCTACGGCCGGAAACGGACCAGCCGGGGCAAACCGGACTTTGAAGCGTCATCTTAATGAGCGGCCGCCGCGCCGCTAAGCGACATTTTGTTCTAACGATATAACCATCCCGCCGCAAGCCGCCGAGCCGCGCCGCAGTGCCCGCACGCGCGTGTGCGCAACGAGGCCGCTTCACGATCGCGCCGTTTTTTGCATGCTACGATGCCCGCTTGGATTCCCCGCGAGGTCGAGCCCAGCATGGCAACCCTGTATGACACGCTCGGCGTGCCCGCACACGCCACCGACGACGAAATCAAGCGGGCTTACCGGAAAGCCGCCATGAAATGGCATCCGGACCGCAACCACGGCGCCGAGGACATTGCGCGCGCCGCGTTTCAGGAAATCAAGGACGCGTACGCGATCCTGTCCGATGCGGGGCAACGCAAGGTCTACGACACGGTTTATGCCGAACAGATGCGCGAGTGGGAGGCGGAGCACATGCGCCGCCAACGCGCGCAGGCGGAGCGAGAGGCGGCGGCGCGCGCAGCCGACGAAGCCGCGTATGCGGCGATGGTGTCGATCGCGATCCGCTTCGCCGACCAGGGCCACAATCGCGACGTGCTGTTCGGCGTGCTGCTTGGGCGGCAATGCGAGGCGCAGCGCGCCGCGCAGATTGCCGACAGCGTCGCGGCATTGCAGGCGGCGCGGCGCGACGAGGCGCACGCCGCGCAAAATGCGCAGCGCACCAGCAAGACTGCGAAGCGAGCGCAAGAGGTAGAGGCTGGAGCGGACGAACGGGAACCGGGGGGAACCGCGCAGGAAACGAGCGCGGCGGCGACTGCGTCGGAGCGAAGCACGGGTCGAGCCGAAGAACCAGCCGCCGCGCACGACGCCCCGGACACCAACCGCGCGAACCACGCGAGGCGCGACGAATCCGCCAGCGACGCGCATCCGGTCAGCGCGCTCGGCAATCTTTGGTTCCAATTCCTCAATGGCTTGAAGTTCTGACGTATCGCCGCGCGCCCGCCCGCCATCGCCATCATTTGTTGATGCGAATATTGACGGAGTGCTGAAAATGGGGGCCGGACGCTGGTACACTGCACAGCGTTCGCTGAGTTGTGCTCTGTGCCCGAGAATCGAGATACCTGGTGCGAATCCCGTGGCGCAAATAATAAAGGCGCCATAGTGTCACGGGGGCGCAAGACTGGAGCGGCACAATTCCGCCCAGAGGCCCATAAAAGAACAACGGTACGGGGTAAGCGTGTCCAGAAAATATAAGGTTTTGTTTCTCTGCCGCGATAATTCGATCCGCAGCATCATTGCCGAAGCATTACTGCGCGAACTGGCCGGGCATCGGTTCGAGGCGTTCAGCGCGGGCCCTGAGCCGGCCGCGCGTGTTCATCCCCTTGCGATCGCGCAATTGCGGCCGGGCATTTCGGGACGCGCGGTGCTGAGCCCGAAAAGCTGGCTCGAATTTACTGGCGAATGGGCGCCGCGCATGGATGTCGTGATTGTGCTCGACGCATTCGTCGGCGGACTGCATGCGCCGGTATTTCCGGGCGCTCCGGCGTGTGTGGATTGGACGATTGCCGATCCGCTCGCGGGCGGTCAGGTGTCCGCTGACGAGCAGGCCCGTCTCGTCGACAAGACGTTCTGGCGGATCGTGCGTCAGGTCAGCGCGTTCATAGCGCTGCCGCAATACGCGCAGCCTGCCTCAAATCGTGCGAATAGTACCGACGCGGTGAATGCCATCAATTCCGGGAATACCGCGAATGCCGTGGATGTGGCAAGCGGTAGCGCCAAACCGGTGCGCGGCACGGCGGTTCATTTCGAAGCCGCGGCGATTACGCCCGTGTCTTCGAGTGCGGCGGCTTGCACCTAGCGGCTATTCTGGCGCGCGAGCCGCGTGCCGGCGAACGGGTCATTCGACCAGTCGACCTGCTTTTTCGGTTGGGGGGCGGGCGCCGGATTCTCCGACAATTCGAAATGCTCGATGCTTTGGCCGGCGCTAATAGCCTGCTTGAGCCATTGCGGCATTTCGCCGTTGCCGTCCCAGCTGTCTCCAGTGGCATTGCGATAGCGCGCTGCCTTTTTCGCCAATGACTCGGTCGCCAGCGCGGCAGCAAGGTCTTCTGGTCTGATACCAAACTCGTCCATACGATGGCGGAGATACGCAATCATGCTATCTCGCTTCCTTTCGTCCATAGGATATTCGTCCTTCTTAAACGTGCAGCGTACTGTCAAAGATAGTGTGCGGGGAATAAAGCTGTGCAGCGTCGGGCCCGACTCGATTGGGCCGCCCCGCGGGGGTTGTCGATTGAAGGAAATGCCATGTGCCGGGTTAAAAAACGTTGCTCCCTGAATTGCAATACGGCCTGTGACAGGACATGGCCGCCGGAACAACCGACCCTCGAACTGAGAGTCTCAATCAGCAAATATTTCAGCATGTCGCAGCGCGGCGAACGAGGCCGGTAAGCCTGCCGTTCGCGAAGAAAAACTCTGAGTCTCGATGCAATGATTGCGAATGGGTGGAACTACTCCACGCTGTCCGTCTTTCACCGGACTTTCATTGACGTGCGGGCGCCGCCTTTTGTCCTGCCTTATAGCAATATCATAACGCAATGCGGGCGCAAGGCACGCCTTGTTCACGTTGATTTTCCCGGAGAATGCGGTTTATCTAACGCTGTGGACAATTGACCATGCTGGTGCAGGCCACGGGATTGAATTCCGGGGGGCGCGAACTATAAAAGAAGGACGAAGAACTGTGCAATGCAGACTTACAGCCAGCCTGTATGCGCCGATTCCGCCGACGTGTGGGAAAGCGTCATGGAGCGCTTGCAGGCGCGGCAATTCTACATACGCTTAGTTCGATGACCCGTCGCAAGCAGCGCATCGGCATCGACCCGTCCCTCGGCCCGTTTGGGCAGGTTGAGGTTTCACGGACCCATTCTTCTTGTGGAGGACGCGCACTGCTGCGCCGGGTTCGAGGAGTCCGGAAATGAGAGTACGTTTATTGATGATTGCCGCAGTCGCGGTTCTGTTTCTCGTGCCGAGCACGGTCAGTGCGGCGGAATTGAGCGGCCAGCTGGACCCCGGTGCATCGGGGCGCGCGATGATGCAACACGATGCGGACGAGTCGGCGCAGGCGACGACCGATATGTCGTTCGGTCAGGACTGGGATTCGCAGCAGGGCATGCGCAACGCGTCATATGGCGGCGTACCGGCGGGCGAGTCGCAAGCCGGAAGCCGGCGCAGCCAGTCCTGTTCGTTCGGTACGGAGTGCAAGACTTATTTCGGTCAATGACCCGCTCGCGAGCGCCCGCATTTTCACGCGAGAGCCGATTGCGTTGGGATGTGTTGGGCGCGTTCGCCGAGGCGCGCGACGATATCGTCGATGCCGCGCGCGGTATTGCCGTGTTCCGCTGCTTCGTAGTAGCCGCGGAACTCATCGAGCAGAGCGCGCCATGATGCACCCCAGCGCGTTTCACTGAGGCAGACGCCGGACGAATCGGCGATACGCAACACGCCGCTGCCCGGATAGAAAGTCAGCATGACGAGGCGGCCGTCGATGACGCAGGCGGCGGTGCAGGGGCGGATCGTGGCCATGTAAAAGGTCCTTTCGATGAACCAACGAGGTGCGTTAAACGCCTGCTCGAATTCGAGCAAACGCTGTGCCTGCAATTGCGCACCTTGTGCGCACCGGCTCTGGCGTCCTTTCACGTTGGTTTGACGTTAAATTGCGCTTGACCAATCAAGCGTTATTAGCAGTATTCCAATGATTGACGACAGTTTTTTGTACTTATCGATGCGCGATGCGGATCAGTCTAAGTATCAACCAGTAAGGGTTTTTGCGGGCTCGCGACTCGCCGCCAACATGCCGCGAACAACGACGCACAGCGATCCCAGTCGATTGCCATTCCTTTACCCGTTTGCTAGCATCCTTGGACAGTTTGAAATAGTCATAACGCCCGGCAATTTCCAGATCCAATTTGCGTTGGGTCGCCCGGTAGTCCATCTCGTTGCGAGGAGTATGTTATGACTAGTCCTCCACCCAGCCACTGACATTCGCGGGAACGCGCGCAAAGCCGCGCGGCTGCTTGTGCTGGCTCATCCGCAACAACTCCGCATCACAATTTCATCGCATAGAGAAGCACGCGCTTTTCGCAATCAGGCCTTGTTGACAAATCGCCGAATTTGAACCGAACCGCCTTGAGTTTCAAAAGCGGCCCCGGTTCGATAGCAGTGTTTATTAGTCCCGTTTCTTTTATTCGATGCGTTCGCGCTTGCGGCGCCGGCGAGCAGTACACGATTTGCGACAAGTGCATTGACCGTCATGACGACGCAATCAAAAGGAGCATTTCATGGCTTGCAAGACAACGGGTACGTGGCACGCGCGAGTGAATGCGATCATGGTGGCGCTGGCGATTCCTGTCGCCGCGGCGGGTCCGGCCTTCGCGCAGGACAACGCGTCGGCGCCCGCGCCGGAACAGCAGGCAATCGGCGCGGCGGCGCTGGTGCACGTTCAGGCGCGAGTCGTCGCGATCGATCCCGCGACGAACAGCGTGACGCTGCGCGGCCCACAAGGCGGCGAGGAAACCTTCGACGTGAATCCGCAAGCCGCCGACGTGAGCAAGCTGCATGTCGGCGACATCGTGACGATTGCGTACAAGAAAGCGATGCTGGTCGGCGTCGACAAGCTGGCGCCGGGCGGTATTCGCCAGCGCATCGATACCGAGGTCACGCAGCCGGCGGCCAATGGCGTCGTGGCGTCGGCGCGGCGTGTCGAGGTCGTGGCGACGGTGCGCAAGATCGATCTCAAGCATCGCACGATCACGCTGCGCGGGGCAAAACGCACTGAAACGCTCGATGTGTCGCCGGACATTCCGCTCGAGAAACTGAAGGTCGGCGATTCCGTACGCGCGGTGTTCCTGTCGGCCGTCGCCGCGAAAGTGTCGCGCGATGGCGCGGAAGTCAGGTAACGGCGATTAGTTAAGAAGCCGCAAATCAACTACGCTTCAAACGTATCGAGGCACGCGACGACGAACGGCGCCCGGGGTTCGATGCCGCGCGCGAAGGAGCAGGCAATGGAAGAGAGCGAATCGGAATCCGCCGCCGAATCGGAGCGCAAAAGGCTGATCCGCAGCAAGATCCATGTCGGCCTCGCGGCGGTCGGCACCTTGTCGTCGGTCTTCGGAATCGGCATAGCGATCATCGGCGGTATCAACTTCGACCAGACCAAGGTGCTGGTCGGCGTCGGCATCATCGCCGTGTCGACCATTCTTTATGTTTCCATGCTTTTCGTCGCGGCGGGTGACTAGGATCTGCCTACATCGGGAACGTGCGTGCGGTCCATATGGAAACAGACCTTGGGGCTTCGCGCTGCCGATCCACTTTTGCTATCGCCCCCTCCAATAGTCGAATTGTTCGCGGATCGCTCCGCCCGTATATTGACCGCAGCGATATACGACAACTCGATGGCACGCCGCACGGCGGCCCATAGGAGCAAAGCAATGAATCGGATCGATCTGGAGGGGCGTGCGGTCGTCATCACCGGAGGCGCACGCGGCATCGGCTACGCGGTCGCGCAGCGGGCGCTGCAGTCGGGCGCGTCGGTCGCGTTGTGGGACGTCGATGGCGAACGCCTCGCGCGCAGCGAGCGCGAGCTGGGCGAGCTCGGCAAGGTCAGCGCCGTCACGGTCGAGCTGACCGACCAGGCCGCGGTGGAACAGGCTACGGCGCAGACGGTCGCCGAACATGGCTCGATCGACGTGCTCATCAACTCCGCGGGCATCACCGGTGGCATCGGTACGACGTGGGAGCTTGCGCCCGACGTGTGGCGCCGCGTGATCGAAGTGAACCTGATCGGGCCGTATCTGACCTGCCGCGCCGTCGTGCCGCAAATGCTGAAGCAGGGCTATGGGCGCATCGTCAATATCGCGTCGGTGGCGGGCAAGGAGGGTAATCCGAATGCTTCACACTACAGCGCGTCGAAAGCGGGGTTGATCGGCTTCACCAAGTCGCTCGGCAAGGAACTCGCGACCCGAAACATCCTCGTCAATGCGGTCACTCCGGCTGCCGCAAAAACCGAGATCTTCAATTCGATGTCGCAGCAGCACATCGACTACATGCTGTCGAAGATTCCGATGAACCGTTTCCTGCTGCCAGAAGAAGCGGCGTCGCTGATCCTGTGGCTGTCTTCCGAAGACTGCGCGTTCAGCACCGGCTCGGTGTTCGACCTGTCCGGCGGCCGCGCCACCTACTGAGCGCGCCGCTCACAAATTGCACGCCTGTTGCGCGCGTCTTACACACGCGTCGAGCCCGCATTGTCGAGCTGCTTCGACGCCTCTCTCACGGAGCCCTTTCATGGCCATGCCTACCATCCGGCACGTGCGTGCCTTCATCGTTCGCGGCGGCGGCGCGGACTATCACGATCAGGCCGGCGGACACTGGATCGACGATCACATCGCGACGCCGATGGCGCGTTATCCCGAGTATCGCGAGAGCCGCCAGTCGTTCGGCATCAACGTGCTCGGCACGCTGGTCGTCGAGATCGAGGCGAGCGACGGCACGGTTGGCTTCGCGGTGACGACGGGCGGCGAGATCGGCGCGTTCATCGTCGAGAAGCATCTCGCGCGTTTTCTCGAAGGGCAGCTCGTGACCGACATCGAGAAGATGTGGGATCAGATGTACTTCGCGACGCTGTACTACGGGCGCAAGGGCATCGTGCTCAATACGATCTCCGGCGTCGATCTGGCGCTGTGGGACCTGCTCGCGAAGATTCGCAATGAACCCGTGTATCAACTCCTGGGCGGTCCCGTGCGCGACGAACTGGTGTTCTACGCGACCGGCGCGCGCCCCGATCTCGCGAAACAGATGGGCTTCATCGGCGGCAAGCTGCCGCTGCAGCATGGTCCCGCGGAAGGCGAAGCGGGCCTTAAGCAGAACCTCGACAAGCTCGCCGACATGCGCACGCGCGTCGGCGACGACTTCTGGCTGATGTACGACTGCTGGATGAGCCTCGACCTGCGCTACGCGACCCGGCTCGCGCGAGGCGCGCACGAATACGGCCTCAAATGGCTCGAAGAATGCCTTCCGCCTGACGATTACTGGGGTTACGCCGAACTGCGCCGTAACGTGCCGCGCGGCATGATGGTGTCGACCGGCGAGCACGAGGCGACGCGCTGGGGCTTCCGGATGCTGCTTGAAATGCAGTGCTGCGATCTGATACAGCCCGATGTCGGCTGGTGCGGCGGCATCACCGAGCTGATCAAGATTTCCGCGCTCGCCGATGCGCACAACGTGATGGTGGTGCCGCATGGATCGTCGGTGTACAGCTATCACTTCGTCGTCACGCGCCATAACTCGCCGTTCTCCGAGTTCCTGATGATGGCGCCGAAAGCCGACGCAGTCGTGCCGATGTTCAACCCGCTGCTGCTCGACGAACCGGTGCCGGTCAATGGTCGCATGAAGGTGCCGGACACGCCGGGCTTCGGAGTGCGGCTCAATCCGGAATGTGCGCTGACGCGGCCTTATCAGCATTGAAGGTGGTGAACATCGGTCGACCGGCGAACCCCGGCTAAGGAGATTAGCGTGCTGCTCAAGGACAAGGTCGTGATCGTGACGGGTGGATCGCGCGGCATCGGACGCGCGATCGCGGTGGCCTGCGCCCGCGAAGGCGCGGACGTGGCGATCAACTACTGGGGCGAGAACGACGCATCGTATGGCCGCGGCTCGGCGGTCGCGGAAGCGCTCGGCGAAATCGAGGCATTGGGGCGGCGCGTGATCGCGGTGGAAGGCAACATTGCGGCCCGCGACACGGGCCGGCAGCTGGTGCGCCGCACGGTCGAGGCGTTCGGCAAACTCGACGTGCTCGCGAGCAATGCCGGCATCTGCCCGTTCCACGCGTTTCTCGACATGCCGCCGGACGTGCTCGAAGCGACGGTCGCGGTCAACCTGAACGGCGCGTTCTACGTCACGCAGGCCGCCGCGCAGCAGATGAAAAAGCAGGGCACCGGTGGCGCCATCGTCGCGACGAGTTCGATCAGCGCATTAGTAGGCGGCGGCATGCAGACGCATTACACGCCGACCAAGGCTGGCGTGCATTCGCTGATGCAGTCGTGCGCGATCGCGTTGGGACCGTTCGGCATCCGCTGCAACTCGGTGATGCCGGGCACGATCGCCACCGATCTCAACGCCGAAGATCTCGCCGACGAAGCGAAGAAGGCTTACTTCGAGAAGCGCATTCCGCTCGGTCGCCTGGGGCATCCCGACGACGTCGCCGATTGCGTGGTGTTTCTTGCGTCGGACCGCGCGCGCTATGTGACGGGCGCCGCGCTGCTCGTCGACGGCGGTCTGTTCGTCAACCTGCAATGAGCGGCGCGCGATGCAGGCGTCAATTGACCGTGGCAGGTGTATTCAGCGCGCCGGGCGCGTCGGCCGTGGCGTCGCGCGCGAGGTTGCGCGAGAAGCCGCGCAGCAGTTCGATGAAGCGCAGCGCCGGCTCGGCGAGCGGTTCTTCCTTGCGGGTCAGAATGCCGAAGCCCGCGAGGCTCTTGCCGATTTCGAGCGGCAGCGCCACGAGCAGTCCGCCGCGTACATGATCACGCACGACCGACTCCGGCAGCATCGCGACGGCATCGTAGTTCTCGAGCAATTGCAGCGTCGCGAAGATGGACGCGCACTCGGTCAGATTGACTGGCGTGGCGAGCCCCGCGCGCGCGAGTTCTTCTTCGAACAGCACGCGCGCCGGACTCGTGACCGGCTGGGCGACCCACGGCCACGCAACGAGTTCGCCCAACGTGATGCGCGTGCGCCGCGCAAGCGGATGCACGGCGCGCACGACGAGCAGCAGCGTTTCGCGCGCGAGCGGCTCGAAGCTGAAGTCGTTGTGCTGCAATGGACTGGTAAGCCGCCCCAAGGCGAGGTCGATCTCGCGGCGATGCAGCAATTGCACGACCTGGTCGCTCGTTTCCCCGAGGATGCGCACGTTGAGCAGCGGGCTTTCGGTCTTCAGCGCGGCGACCGACATCGCCAGCAGGTCAGGCGCGGCGCCCATGATCGCGCCGACGGTCAATTGTCCGTGACCGCCGCGGCGTTTGACGTCGAGGTCTTCGGCGAAGCGCGTGAGCTCGGCAAGGGCGCGGCGCGCGTAAGCGAGCGTGACGACGCCGAGCGGCGTCGGCGTCATGCCGCGCGCGTTGCGCTCGAACAGCAGGAAGCCGAACGCTTCCTCGATGTCGCCGAGCATGCGGCTCGCACTCGGTTGCGCGACATTGACGGCCTCGGCTGCCTGGTGCAGGTTGCGGGTGTCGTCGAGCGCGACGAGCAGGGCGAGATGCTTGTACTTGAGACGATTGACGAGTGCGACGGCGGCGGAATGTTGGCTCATGGTGCCAGTGTTGGTGCCCGTGCGATTCGGATTATGGATCGCCCAATCCCAAGAACGGATTGAGAGGCTATCGGTGCAGGAATTATAGTCGTTCGAAGGGGCGACAGGAGACAGGCCGCGCCGGATCGTATGCCGCTGTCGCGAGCGCTCGAACCGGTCTTGCAGCTCGGTCATTGAGTAACGCTGAATACGGCTGAACCCGCAACGACGTACGAACCTCGAAACGCTTTTCATCCGACCAAGGTGCCGCATGCAGGTTGTCGATTCGCACATCCATCTGTGGGATCTGAAGACGCATCGCTATCCGTGGCTGGAGAACCCGGGCGTGTCGTTCGTCGGCGATGCGCGCGATCTGAAGCACGACTATCTGCTCGACGATCTGCTCGGTGAAGCGGGCGACATCGACGTGCTGAAGATCGTGCACATCGAGGCGAATCACGATCCGGCCGATCCCGTCGAAGAAACGCGCTGGCTACAGTCCATCGCGGATCGCGAGGCGTCGCGCGGCATGCCGAACGCGATCGTCGCCGCGGTCGATCTTTCCGCGCAGAACGCGCCCGCGTTGCTCGAAGCGCATGCTTCGTTCGCCAATACGCGCGGCATCCGGCAGATTCTCAACGTGCACGACAACAAGCTGTTCGATTACGTCGGCCGTCATTACATGCGCGAGCCGCAGTGGCGCGAGCATTTCGCGTTGCTGCGCCGTCATGGTCTGTCGTTCGATCTGCAGATCTATCCGTCGCAAATGGAGGAGGCGGCCGCGCTCGCGCGCGCGCATGCGGACACGCTTTTGCTCGTCAATCATGCGGGCATGTTCGTCGATCGCAATAGCGTGGCGGGTTATCGCGCGTGGCGCGATGGCATGCGCTCGCTGGCGGCGTGTCCGAACATCGCGGTGAAGATCAGCGGGCTTGCCATGTTCGATCATCACTGGAGCGTCGAGAGCCTGCGGCCCTACGTGCTGGAAACGATCGATACGTTCGGTGTCGAACGCGCGATGTTCGCGTCGAACTTTCCGGTCGATCGGCTGTTCGGCTCGTACACGGATTTGTGGCGCGCGTACGCGGCGATCGTCGCGGATGCGAGCGAAGCCGAGAAAGATGCGCTGTTTCGGCGCAACGCCGAACGCTACTACCGGATTTGACGCATCGCGCGCACGAACGAAAAACCGCACGAGCAACCGCTCAGGAGACAACGCAGTGCAGCCATCCTTATCCGCGGTGCCGCGACTCGAATTGCGGCACGCGAGCAAATCCTTCGGCCGGGTGCGCGCGCTGTCCGACGGCGACCTCGTGCTGTGGCCCGGCGAGGTGCATGCGCTGCTCGGCGAGAACGGCGCGGGCAAATCGACGGTCGTGAAAATCCTCGCGGGCGTGCATCAGCCCGACGCTGGCGAACTGCTCGTGAACGGCGAGCCGCGCCGCTTCGCGACGCCCGCCGAAGCACGCGACGCCGGGCTCGCGGTCATCTATCAGGAACCGACGCTGTTCTTCGATCTGTCGATCGCGGAGAACATCTTCATGGGCAGGCAGCCGGTCGGCCGCTTCGGCCGCATCCAGTACGACGCGATGCATCGCGAGGTGAACGGGCTGCTCGCGTCGCTCGGCGTCGAGCTGCGCGCGGATCAACTGGTGCGCGGTCTGTCGATCGCGGACCAGCAGGTGATTGAAATCGCGAAGGCGTTGTCGCTGAACGCGAGCGTGCTGATCATGGATGAACCGACCGCCGCATTGTCGCTGCCCGAGGTCGAGCGGCTCTTCGCGATCGTGCGCAAGCTGCGCGAACGCGATGTCGCCATCCTGTTCATCACGCACCGGCTCGACGAAGTGTTCGCGCTGACGCAGCGCGTGACGATCATGCGCGACGGCGCGAAGGTGTTCGACGCCCTGACCGCCGATCTGAGCACCGACGCGATCGTCGCGAAGATGGTCGGCCGCGATCTGGAAACGTTCTACCCGAAGGCCGACTGCACGCCCGGCGACGTGCGTCTGTCGGTGCGTGGCCTCACACGCATCGGCGTGTTCAAGGACGTCTCGTTCGACGTGCGCGCGGGCGAGATCGTCGCGCTCGCGGGTCTCGTTGGAGCGGGACGCAGCGAGGTCGCGCGCGCGATCTTCGGTATCGATCCGCTCGACGCGGGCGAGGTGTGGCTCGCCGGCAAGCGGCTCGACACCGGCAAGCCCGCGGCTGCGGTGCGCGCGGGCCTCGCACTCGTGCCGGAGGATCGTCGGCAGCAAGGGCTTGCGCTGGAATTGAGCATCGCGCGCAATGCGTCGATGACGGTGCTCGGCCGGCTTGTGCGGCATGGTCTCATTTCGGCGCGCAGCGAAACGCAGCTCGCGGCCAGGTGGGGTACGCGCCTGCGCCTCAAGGCGGGCGATCCGAATGCCCCAGTCGGCACGCTGTCGGGCGGCAACCAGCAGAAGGTCGTGCTCGGCAAGTGGCTCGCGACCGGCCCGAAAGTGCTGATCATCGACGAACCGACTCGCGGCATCGACGTCGGCGCGAAAGCCGAGGTGTATGGCGCGCTGGCCGAACTCGTGCGCGACGGCATGGCCGTGCTGATGATTTCGAGCGAGCTGCCCGAAGTGCTCGGCATGGCCGATCGCGTGCTCGTGATGCACGAAGGCCGCATCAGCGCGGAGATCGCGCGCGCCGACGCGAACGAGGAGCGCATCATGGGCGCCGCGCTCGGCCAGGGGCCTTCAGCAATGGGACGTGCAGCATGATGCGCCATTCGACCCATCCCGCGCCGGTGCAACAGTCGCTGCCGAAGCGTTCCGCCGCTGCGCCGGGCGGGCTCGTCGCGAGCATCGCGAAGAGCCGCGAAACCACTTTGTTCGTCGTACTGATTCTGCTGATTGTTGGAACCGGGATCGCGAAGCCGCAGTTCCTGAATCTGCAGAATCTGCGCGATGTGCTGCTGAACGTGTCGATCATCGGTCTGCTGACCGCCGGCATGACCGTCGTGATCCTGATGCGGCATATCGATCTGTCGGTCGGCTCGACAGTGGGTATCAGCGCCTACGCAGTGGGCAGTCTGTACGTTGCGTTCCCGCATATGCCGGTGCTCGCCGCTCTCGCCGCGGGGCTCGTGATCGGGCTCGTCGCGGGCGGCATCAATGCGCTGCTCGTCGCCGTGGGGCGTGTGCCTTCGCTCGTGGCGACGCTATCGACGCTGTACATCTTTCGCGGCGCCGATTACGCATGGGTGCACGGCGGCCAGATCAATGCGACCAGTCTGCCCGACGCGTATTCGCGGCTCGCGACCGGCACGCTGTTCGGCATCCCGACGCTCGCGCTAATCGCAGCCGTCGTACTGGCCGGCCTGTCCGTGTATCTGAAGCAGTTTCGCGGCGGCCGCGAGCACTATGCGATCGGCTCGAATCCGGAGGCCGCGCGGCTCGCGGGCGTGAACGTCGAGCGCCGCGTGATGTCGGGATTTCTGCTGTCCGGGGCGATCGCGGGCTTTGCGGGCGCGTTGTGGCTCGCGCGCTTCGGCACCGTCGATGCGAGCACGGCGCAAGGCATCGAATTGCAGGTCGTCGCGGCCGCGGTGGTCGGCAGCGTTGCGATTACGGGCGGCGTCGGTACGATCCTCGGCGCCACGCTCGGCGCGCTCGTGCTCGGCGTGATCAGCATCGCGCTCGTCGTGCTGCACGTCTCGCCGTTCTGGGAGCAGGCGATCCAGGGCGCGCTGATCGTCGCGGCGATCGCGGCCGATACTTTGCTGGCCCGCTCCGTCGCCAAGCGCATGATGAGGAGACGCGATCATGGCTAAACCCGATTCCGCGCTGCTCACGCGCAAACGCGAAACGCCGCTGCCATGGGAAGTGTTGCTGGCGTTCGTGCTGATCGTGTCGCTCGGGCTGGGGCGCTGGTTGTCGCCGGTGTTTCTGACCGGTGCGAACCTGAGCAACGTGCTCGCCGATCTGACCGAAACCGCGTTGATGGCGTTGCCAATGACGCTGATCATCGTCGCCGCCGAGATCGATCTGTCGGTCGCGTCGGTGCTGGGCGCATCGAGCGCGTTGATGGGCGTGCTGTGGCACATGGGCTTGCCGATGCCGGTCGTGATCGTTCTCGTGCTGATCGCCGGCGCGTTGGCGGGGCTATTGAACGGCCTCGTGATCGTCAAGCTGAATCTTCCGTCGCTCGCGGTCACGATCGGTACGCTCGCGCTGTTTCGCGGTCTCGCCTACGTGCTGCTCGGCGATCAGGCGGTGGCGGATTTTCCGGCCGCCTATACGGCGTTTGGCATGAACACGCTTGGCGCGACTTTCATTCCGTGGCCGTTCATGATCGTGATCGTCGCCGCGGTGCTGTTCACCGTGCTGCTGCAAGCCACCGCGTTCGGCCGCAGTCTCTATGCGATCGGCGCGAATCCGACTGCCGCCGCCTTTTCCGGCATCGAGGTCGCGACGATCCGCTTGCGCCTGTTCGTGCTGTCGGGCCTCGTCAGTGCGCTCGCGGGCATCGTCTATACGCTGCGTTTCACGAGTGCGCGCGGCGATAACGGAGAGGGCTTCGAACTGTCGGTGATCGCGGCAGTGCTGTTCGGCGGCGTCAGCATTTTCGGCGGACGCGGCTCGATGGTCGGCGTGCTGTTGTCGCTGTTGATCATCGGCGTGCTGAAGAACGCGTTGACGCTCGATGACGTATCGAGCGAAACGCTGACCATCGTGACCGGCGTGCTGCTGCTCGCATCGGTGCTGATTCCGAACCTCGTCGCGCGCTGGCGGGCGGCGCGCGACCGGCGTTTCATCGCGAAGTCAGCCGCCGCGTCTGGTTCATCCTCATCCTAGTCGACAACAACGCAGGAGACATTCCATGTTCAAACCTCTACGTCACACCGGCATGGCCGCGCTATGCGCCGCGTTGCTCGCGATCAGCTGCGGCGGCGCGTTCGCGGCGGACCTGAAGAGCGGGCTGAAAATCGCGTTCGTGCCGAAGCAGATCAACAACCCGTACGAAGTGATCGCCGACGACGGCGGCCTCGCCGCGATCAAGGAGTTCGGCGGTGTGGGCAAGGCGGTGGGACCGTCGGATGCAGGTGCGTCCTCGCAGGTGTCATACATCAACACGCTGATCACGCAGCACCAGGACGCGATCGTGATTGCCGCGAACGATGCGAACGCGCTCGTGCCGTATCTGAAGAAAGCGATGGGCCAGGGCATCAAGGTCGTCACCTTCGACTCCGATACTGCGCCCGAAGGGCGGCAGCTATTCGTCAATCAGGCGAACGCGGAGGGTATCGGCCGGGGCCAGGTGCAACTGGTTTCGAAGCTGATGGGCGGGGAGGGCGAGTTCGCGATCCTGTCGGCGACGCCGAACGCGACGAACCAGAACACCTGGATCAAGTGGATGCAGGAGGAGCTGAAGAAGCCGGAGTACGCGAAGATCAAGCTGGTCAAGATTGCGTACGGCAACGATGACGATCAGAAGTCCTTCGTCGAAACGCAGGGTTTGCTGCAGGCGTATCCGAATCTGAAGGCCATCGTTGCGCCGACGACGGTCGGTATCGCGGCGGCGGCGCGCTATATCTCGTCATCGTCGAGCAAGGGCAAGGTGGTGGTGACGGGTCTCGGCACGCCGAACCAGATGCGCGCGTTCGTGAAGAACGGCACCGTGCAGGCGTTCCAGTTGTGGGATCCGAACCAGCTCGGCTATCTGGCCGCGTACGCGGCGGCGGCGCTTGCGTCGGGCCATATCTCGGGCAAGGAAGGCGAAACGTTCGACGCCGGCAAGCTCGGCAAGCGCACGATCGGCGCGCAAGGCGAAATCATTCTCGGGCCGCCGACCACGTTCGATGCGAGCAATATCGACAAGTACAACTTCTGAGCGTTGTTTCGAGCCTTCGCGTGCGGTCCGCTTCAGCGGCGGATCGCAAAGCGCCGCGCATAGGCGGCGGATGGCGAGCCGTTTGACCACACCTCGCCATCGATCAATACCCGTGTCACGTTCTCGCCAGGCACCGCCACGTTCACGCGCGCGGCGGCCTCGCGATATAGCTGCGTCTGGTTGATGCCCTCGGCGATCGCATCGTAGTCGTTGCGTGCGTCGATCATCCCCCAGCGCTCGAACTGCGTGAGGAACCATGCGCCTTCGAATGGATGCGGATAGTTGACCGCGCCGTCGTCGAAGAAACGCATCGGCAGGCGGCGCGCGTTCGCGGGGTCGATGTGATCGGCCAAGCGCGCCGCGATCAGCGTCTCGTCAATACCGATGTATTCGGGCCGCGCGAGCCAACGCGCGATCTCGTCGCGATGCCCGGCGCCGTCGAGCCAGCGGCAGGCTTCGAGCACGGTCTGCACGAGCGCGCGCGTCGTGCGCGGATGCGCGTCGACGAAATCGCGCCGGCAGGCGAGCACTTTCTCGGGATGCTCGGGCCATACCTCGCTCGTATAAGCGATCGTTCTGCCGACGCCGTGGGCTTCGGCCATGGCATTCCACGGCTCGCCGACGCAGAGACCATCGAGCCGCTCGCCGGCGAGCGCGGCGACCATCTGCGGCGGCGGAATCGCCACGCTGTCGATGTCGCGCAACGGATCGACGCCTTGCGCCGCGAGCCAGTAGTACAGCCACATGGCATGGGTGCCCGTCGGGAAGGTCTGCGCGAACACCGGCTTGCGGCCGAGCGCCGCGAGCGCGTCGCTCAACGTGCCATGTTTCTCGCGCAAATCGGCGAGACGGTTCGATAGGGTGATCGCCTGACCGTTGCGGTTCAGCACCATCAACACGGCCATGTCGGTGCGCGGGCCGCCGAGGCCGAGCTGCACGCCATACACGAGGCCGTAGAGCGTGTGCGCGGCGTCGAGATCACCCGACAGCAGCTTGTCGCGCACGGCCGCCCACGACGGCTGGCGGCACAGTTCGAGCGTGAGCCCGTGCGCATGGCCGAACTCGAGCAGCTTCGCGGCGATGAGCGGCGCCGCGTCGGACAACGCGACGAAGCCGAGCCGCAAATGGGTCTTTTCGGGCGGCTGCGCAAAGGCCGCCGCGGTGACGGAAGTGGCTGGATTCATGAGCGCATCATTTGAGCGAGCCGGTCGACGCGACGACCTCGCGCGCGACCTCGGCGAGTTTGACGCCCTGGTTCATCGCGCGTGTGCGCAGACTTGCGTAGGCGGCCGGTTCGGAGAGTTTCTGCCGATCCATCAGCAGGCGTTTCGCGCGATCGATCAGCTTGCGCTCGGCCAATTCGTTCTCGGCCTGCGCGAGCCGCTCGCGCAATTGCGACTCCTGCGCGAAACGCGCGAGCGCGACTTCGAGGATCGGCGCAAGCCGTTCGGTCGCGAGACCTTCGACCAGGTACGCGGTGACGCCCGCGTTCACCGCTTCGCGGATCAGTTGCTGATTCGCGTCGTGGCTAAACATCAGCACGGGGCGCGGCGCGGTTGCGTGCATCACGGCGAGCTGTTCGAGCGTATCGCGCGACGGCGACTCCGTATCGATGATGATGACGTCGGGCCGCTCGTCCTGCACCGCGCGATGCAGCGCCTGCGGTGTCGCGGTGCCGGCGAGCATTTCGCAGCCCAGGCAGGCGAGCGCATCGCGCAGATCGCCGATCGGTTTGTCGGTGTCGGTGACAAGGAGAACACGCAGCATGGAGTCGTTGGAAGGGACAACCGACCACTGGTAAAGCAATAGCTATGCCAGTCGTTATGCTGCGGGAGTTGCCGAGATGCGCGTGGGTTGGCGCCCGCGAATGGGGCGGGCCGTTGGGGAATTTTTCGGGCGCTGGCTAGCGAAGCGCCCGGGAGCGAGGCGGCGCGACCACACAGGTCGTGCTGCACCGGCGCGGGGCATGCGGGACCGCGCACGCCCGTTGCACCGAAGCGGCGCATCTTACCGCCGCCGCGCTCCCTGCGAAGCAGGCCGCGGCGCACCGCCGCCGCTCGGGCGTTCGTCCTTGTGACGGAAATTGATCCGCCCCTTGGTCAGGTCGTAGACCGACATTTCGAGCGTCACGCGATCGCCCGCGAGAATACGGATATGGTTCTTGCGCATGCGTCCGGACGCATAGGCGCCGACCACGACGCCGTTGTCGAGGGTCACGCGGTAGCGGCTGTCCGGAAGGACTTCGTCGACGATACCGTCAAGTTCAATCAGTTCTTCTTTCGCCATGCATTACTCCTGGTCGATGGGATAAAGGGAAAGCCGGCCGCGGGCATTGCAAGCGGCGCGGCTGGGATTGATTGGAAAAGCAGCGGTGCCCGAAGGCACGCTGCGCGACGTGAGTGACGCGCCGATGACGCCGCTCAAAGGTCGGCGACCGACTGGCCACTCACCTGGCCGTCGATCAAGCGTTGCGCATGCGCCATGCATGCGATGCGCGCCTTGCCCATGCCGTCGAACGGAAACAGATACTGCAGGCGGAACACCCGGCCGTCGGCCGCCGGATTGGCGCCGACGCGGCAGATGCGCACCGATGCGTCGTAACCGGCGGCCGGGTCGCGGCCTGCCTGCGCGCCCGCGGGGCGGCGCGGATAAACGAGCGGGTGGATTTCGTAACCTTTATAGGTCTTGACTGCTGGATTCATGAACGTGTCCTGTATTGCCTGGTTCGCGAGCCGCGCTCGTGGGCGCTCTTGCGGCAGCGCCTCTTTCTGACGCGTCGCGACGCGAACCGGCGGCGCAGCACCGATGGGCGCGCCGCGATAAAAATGGTTTGCACAGGCCTGCTAGACCCGGCGGCCTCAATGACAATGGCTCGAGCGGTCGCGCGAAAGCGCGGATTCGACCGGAAAAACGCTGAAGCGACGCTCATTGACGCGCCGTACGCATGATGCTGAACCGCTCGGTGTACTTCTCGCGACGGCGAATGCAGGCGGTGCATTGCCGGAATGACGGGATCGCCGGCGAGCGGCGGTCGAACAGTCGGGGGTGGTGCGGAGATGCCGGTTTGAGACTGCCTGGTGCTGCCAGTGCTATATGGGTGCGAGGTGCAACTATTTCAATATGATGCCTGAAACGGGGCTGATTGGATAGTGCAAACTTCGGCGCACGGCCGGAACGACCGTCTGGCGGGGCTTCGCGAGCGACTGGCGAGGGCGTGTCAGCTCTGTGGCGGGCGTGGGGCGCGCGAGCGGCGAACGCAGGGTGCGGGGTCTGAACGCGTCAGCGCGACGTCTCGGCGAGGCGCTTGTGCAATTCACGCGTGGCCGCCAGCGGCAGGCGTGCATCGTCCCAGCGGGCCAGCCATTCGAGTTCCTTCGCCGTGAAGACCTGACCGAAGTTGCGCAGTGCGTATTGCAGCGAATCGATGATGTGGTTGCGGATGATCTCCGGCGTGCGCTTGTCGTCGAGCACGTCGCGAAACGCTTCGAGTGTGGCCATCGGTTTGCTCCGTTCAGTGGTTTTCGGTTGAATCAGCGTTTATCGCACGAAAAAAATGCGCTCGCGAGGCGGACAAAATTGCTGCGCAGTGTTGATTCGCGACGCCCGGTGCCAGGCCGCTACAATGGCGAGTCCTGAATGCGGGCGGTGCGCGCGCGACGGGGGCTGCTGCGGGCACCTCACGCCGTCGTTGCCCGATACCGCGCCTCGCCTCCTTCGAACCTCGCGTCTTTCCCATGCGCAACCCGAACGTGTCTTCTGTCAAAGACCTGCTGCTGAAGCGTTACGCGCCGATCGCCGACGGCATCGCCGCGCTGCTCTATCCGTGTGCCGAAGTGGTGATTCACGATCTGCGTGATCAGACCATCGCGTATCTGGCGAACAATCTTTCGCGGCTCGAAGTGGGCGCTCCGTCGGTGCTCGACGACGCTCATTTCGCGGCGCGCGGCCAGACCATCGGTCCCTACGAAAAACTGAACTGGGACGGCCGCCGCATGCGCTGTGTGAGCAACATCCTGTTCGACGACGACGGCAAGCCCGCGGGCATCCTGTGCGTGAACTTCAACATCGCGGTGTTCGAGGACGTGCGCTCGACGCTCGATCTGTTCATCAAGGGCGGCACGATGACTGACGCACCCGCCGACGATCTGTTCCGCGACGACTGGCAGGACCGCATCAATACGTATCTGCACACGTGGTTGCGCGACCGGCAGATCGGCATCAATGCGCTGACGCGCGAGCACAAGCGTGAAATCGTCGAGGCGCTGCACGCGCAGGGCGCGTTTCGCGGCCGCAGCTCGGCGAACTACGTGGCCGCGGTGCTGACGATGGGCCGTGCGACCGTCTACAAGATCCTGAAGCAGATGAAAGAGGGCGGCTGAAGGTGGCGCGCTTTGCGCCGCTCGACCTCACGCTCGCGCTTCCATGCTACTCAGCGCGCCGGTAGCAAGACCGCATCCGGCACTTCGATCACCAGGTCGGTTTCCGCGATGGCCACGCACGGCAGGATATAGCCTTCAGCCTTTTCCTCGCGGCTCACGCCGGGCCATTCGATCGAGTAACGCACCTGCCCTGACTTGATCCGGCACAGGCATGCCCTGCACGTGCCGTTGCGGCACGAACGCGGCAAACGCAGGTTCGCAAAAGCGGCGGCTTCGAGAATCGTCAGCGAATCGGGTGCTTCGAAGCTCGCGCCAAGCGGCTCGACGCGAATCACAGGCGGGCGGTCGGGGGCGGACATCGTACGGTTCAATGGCTGGGTGCGCGACACTTTACATGGGATCGGACGCCCCTTTATGCCGCGCCGCAACATGGGCATTCTGTCCCATGTTCAGGAAAAACACCGGGAAATCTTGCACCTGGCGTGAACTCGTCTAAAGTGAATCAATTCACCTCCGCGCGGCGCGAACCGACGCTACCGCGCCGAGGTGAGGGCCCGCGTCGATCGCATAGGACAAGGAGGAACGAGCGGTCGGCACGACAGCAGGCAACCCGCGCGTGCATTACCCCGAGCGCATCGCACGCGCACTCTTCCAGGTGACTCCCATGCAGATCCAATTTCCGAACGAAGCCCCTGAATATTCAGGTCGCGAACTTACTTTGGCGTTTCCGGCAATGGTCGATGGGCAGAGGGTGGAGTGCATGATCACCGCGGAAGCGCTCGAAGATCACTTCGGTGCCGCGTCGCCGCGGCAGGAGGACATGATCGTCGCGTTCGACGCGCACCGGCCCCGCATCGAGGCGGCCACCCGCCGGCTCTTGTCGGAAACGCGCGCGCAGTGCCTCGTGCTCAGAAGCGGGTACGTGCGCTTTTATGAGGCGAACTGGCGTAACTGACCGAGCGGGCGACTTCCGTTCTCACTCGCTGCCGAGATAGAAATACCGGAACAGGAAGATCGCCGCGATGATCCACACGACCAGCTTCACCTGGCGCGCCTGGCCCGTCAGCAGCTTGAGCGCCGCGTACGAAATGAAGCCGAACGCGACGCCGTTTGCGATCGAGTAAGTGAACGGCATCAGCAGCGCGGTCAGCGCGGCCGGCACGACTTCGGTCGCATCGTCCCACGGCAGGTCGAGCATTTCGCGCAGCATCAGGCACGATACGTACAGCAGCGCGGGCGCGGTCGCATACGGCGGCACCACTTCAGCGAGCGGCGCGAAAAACAGTGCCGCGACAAACAGCACGGCGACCGTGATCGCGGTCGCGCCGGTGCGGCCACCGGCCTGCACCCCCGAAGCGCTTTCGATATAGGCCGTCGTCGACGACGTGCCGAGCATCGAGCCGGCGAGGATCGCGGTGCTGTCGGCAAGCAGCGCGCGGTTCAGCCGATGCATCTGGCCTTCGACGAGCAGCCCCGCGCGGTTCGCCACGCCCATCAGCGTGCCGGTCGCATCGAACAGCTCGACGAGGAAGAACACCAGCACCACGTTCAGCACGCCGCTCGCCAACGCGCTGTGGATATCGAGTTGAAACAGCGTCGGCGCGATCGACGGCGGCATGGACAGGATGCCGTGAAACTGGTTGCCGCCGAAGAAAAAGCTCAGGATCGTCACGCCGACGATTCCGATCAGGATCGAACCGCGCACGCGCAGATGATCGAGCGTGACGATGCCGAAGAAGCCGATCGCGGCGAGCACGACGTGCGGGTCATGCAGATTGCCGAGCGTGACGAGCGTGGCCGGATTGCCGACCACGATGCCGGCCGACTTCAACGAAATGATCGCCAGGAAGAGGCCGATGCCGCCGGTGATCGAGATCCGGATCGAATGCGGAATGCCCTTGACGATGACCTCGCGCACGCGGAACAGCGTGACGATCAGGAACAGGCAGCCGGAGATGAACACCGCGCCGAGCGCGGCCTGCCACGTATAACCCATGCCCTTGACGACCGTGTACGCGAAGTACGCGTTCAGGCCCATGCCGGGCGCGAGCGCGATCGGGTAATTCGCATACAGACCCATGATCAGCGACGCGAGCGCGGCCACGATGCAGGTCGCGACGAACACCGCGTTCTTCGGCATGCCGGCGTCGCCGAGAATCGCCGGGTTCACGAAGATGATGTACGCCATCGTCAGGAAGGTGGTCACGCCGGCCAGCACTTCGGTGCGCAGGTTGGTGCCGATGGCGTCGAAGCCGAAGTAGCGTTTGATCGAGTCCATGTGGCGGGTCTTTTTCTCTGTGGTCGGTCAGAAAGTCACTATTTGCGATTCGGGCAGTCGCCGCGCGTCCGGGCAAAGCGGGCCATGCGGCGGCGTTACGGCGGAACTGTAAACACGGCGCGGCGGCTGGCGGGACGAAACGATACCTTGCCGTGGCGCAAGCCGTTCCCCTGCCGCCCGCGGCGGGCGGTATTCAGGCCGCGGCGAGTCAGGAAGCCGCGAGCCCGTCACTGCGCGGTCGTCGGGGCGTTGCCTTGCTGGGCGCGCCGTTGCGCGACGATGCGGCCTGCGCGCTGCGCGTTTTCGGGGTAGTTGACCCAGTCGTTCGGGTCGTACCCGGCAGCAAGCCATTCGACGAGGTCGGCGCGCACCTGGGCGCGGGTTTTTGGCGCCGACGGGTCGGCGGGCTGCGTCACCGCTTGCGCGTAGACGGTACTGATACTCCCGGCGGCCAACAGCGCGCCGAGTCCGATGCGGAAAAACATCTGCATGATGAGTTCCTCCTCACGAGCGGAAAAACGTCCGGACGCTCCGGTTTTCCGGTGCGCGCCGGGATCTAGGGTGCCGAAGGCTTGTTGAACCGTTCCATTACCGCGCTCACCAGGTCGATCGGCAGCGGAAACACGATCGTCGAGTTCTTGTCGGCGGCGATCGTCGTCAGCGTCTGCAGATAGCGCAACTGCATCGCCTGCGGCTGCCGCGCGAGCGTCTGCGCCGCTTCGAGCAACTGCCTCGACGCCTGCAATTCGCCTTCCGCGTGAATCACCTTCGCGCGCCGCTCGCGTTCGGCTTCGGCCTGACGCGCGATCGCGCGGATCATCGTTTCGTTGATATCGACATGCTTGATCTCGACGATCGACACCTTGATCCCCCACGCGTCGGTTTGCGCATCGAGCACCTTCTGGATGTCCGTATTCAGCTGCTCACGCTCCGACAGCAACTGGTCGAGGTCGTGCTTGCCGAGCACCGCGCGCAGCGTCGTCTGCGACAGCTGGCTGGTTGCCTCGAAGTAGCGCGCGACCTGGATCACCGCCTTCTCCGGATCGACCACGCGGAAATACACGACCGCATTGACTTTCACCGAGACGTTGTCGCGCGTGATCACGTCCTGGGTCGGCACATCGAACACGATGGTGCGCAGATCCATGCGCACCGCCTGCTGCACGATCGGAATGATCAGCACGAGCCCGGGCCCCTTGACCTTCCAGAAGCGGCCGAGCATGAACACGACGCCGCGCTCGTACTCGCGAAAGATCCGCACCGACGACGCAATCAGCGCGGCCACGAGCAGGAGCAGGATGCTGCTGAAGCCGAATGTGAAACCGATCATGTGCGTTCTCCTTGTTGTATGGCTTCGGCCGAGGTGACGGGCACCACGGTCAGCGTGAGGCCGTTGCGCGCCGTGACGCGCACGCTTTGCCCCGGCGCGGCCGGCGTCGTGCTCGACACGCGCCAGCGCTCGCCGTGCACGCGCGCCCAGCCGGCCAGCGTGCCGCCTGAAACGTGCTCGGGTTCGGGCAGCAGGCCCCCGTCCAGCACCACCCCGACGCAGCCGATCAAAGCCTCGGAACCCGTCACCACCGGCCGCCGCCGCGCGCGCAGCGCGAGCTGCGCCACGCCGAACACGAACGCGGCGCTGAACACGACGACCGCCGCGATCAACGGCAGGGGAATGCCGTAGCCGGGCACGTCGGTGTCCATCAGCATCATTGCGCCGACCACGAACGCGACGATGCCGCCGAAGCCGAGCGAGCCGAAGGTCGGCAGAAACGCCTCGCCGATCAGAAAGGCGATACCTAGAAAGATCAGCCCGAGGCCGACGTAGCTGATCGGCAGCATCTGCATCGCGAACAGGCCGAGCAGCAGGCTGATCGCGCCGACCACGCCGGGCAGCACGAAGCCCGGATTCGCGAATTCGAAAAAGAGGCCGTACATGCCGAGCATCAGCAGAACCAGCGCGACGCTCGGATCGGTGATCACGGCGAGAAAGCGGCTGCGCCAGTCGGGCTCCAGCGTGACGAGCGGCGCATGTGCGGTGTGCAGCGTGACGTTGCCGGTGCTCGTGACGATCGTGCGGCCGTTCAACTGGCGCAGCAGGTCGGGCTCGTCGCGCGCGACGATATCGATGACGTGCTGCGCGAGCGCTTCTTCATCGGACAGGCTCACCGCTTCGCGGACCGCGCGCTCGGCCCAGTCGGCGTTGCGGCCGCGCATCTGCGCAAGGCCGCGGATGTAGGCGGCGGCATCGTGGACCTGCTTGCGCAGCTCGGTCGATTGGCTGTCGAGCGGCAGGGCGGCGGCGGCCTGGGACGACGCATTGGGTGACGCGCCGGATGACGCGCCGGGTGACGAAGCGGCGGGCGCGGACGCGCTGCCGGGCAGCGTGTGCATGTCCGGCAGTCCCGGCGTGCCCGGCGTGCCGCCACCCGCGGGCGGCTCGTTGCCGCCGATGCCCATCTCGATCGGTGTCGCCGCGCCGAGGTTGGTACCCGGCGCCATCGCCGCGATATGGCTCGCGTAGACGATGTAGGTGCCGGCGCTGGCGGCGCGCGCGCCGCTCGGTGCGATGAAGGTCGCCACGGGCACGGGCGAGGCGAGGATCGCCTTGATGATCTGTCGCATCGAGGTATCGAGGCCCCCGGGCGTATCGAGTTGCAGGACAGCCAGTTGCGCGCGCTGGGTCGCGGCGCGCTGCAAACCGCGCACGATGAAATCGGCGCTGCCCGGCCCGATCGCGCCGTTGACCGGAATCACGATGACGCTGTTCGTGGTCGCGGCGGCGAAGCTCGCCGCGTTGGCCGCTTGCGCCGGCGCCAGCGCTTCGCGGGCCGCGAAACCGATCGCGCATAGCGCGCCGAGCACGGCGATGCCGCGCATCAGTTGATCCACGATGCCGCCGCGGATCAGCGGCGTGCGCGGACCGGATTGCCGGAGCGGGAGATGGGTAATCTTGTTCATCGCTGACGGCCGCCGCGCCTGCCGGTGCAAACCGGTGGTGCGGGCCGATACCTCGATCAAGGCTGGCCTGTTGCCGCTTACAGCTTAGTCCGATTCGGCGCGTCGCGTGAGATGCGCCGCGGTCATCAACAGCCAGGTCTGCGCGTGCCGTTTGAGCGCACAATAGCCTCGCCGCCGGCGCTTCGTCGAGGCCGCGGCCGCAACAACGAGAGCGGGCAAAACAGGAGACGACGATGACAGCAGCGAAAGCCTTTCTCGAAGCGCGCGATCTGCTGGTGCGCCATCGCACCGACTACGAGCGCGCCTACCGCGAGTTCGCATGGCCGGCGCTCGGTGAGTTCAACTGGGCGCTCGACTACTTCGACGCAATCGCGCGCGATAACGACAACCCCGCGCTGTGGATCGCCGACGATCCCGAAAGCGCCGGCCTGCGTCTGTCATACGCGCAGATGTCGGAGCGCTCGTCGCGCATGGCGAATTTTCTGCGCGGCGCGGGCGTTGGGCGCGGCGACCGCGTGCTGCTGATGCTGCCGAACCGCGTCGAGCTATGGGACGTGATGCTCGCCGCGATGAAGCTCGGCGCGATCGTCCTGCCCGCCACCACCCAGCTATCCGCCGACGACGTGCGCGAGCGCGTGCAGATCGGCGGCGCGAAGTGCGCCGTGGTCGACAGCGCGGAGCTGGGCAAATTCGATACGCTCGACGTGCCGCTCACGCGCTTCTCGGTCGGCACGCCGCGCGACGGCTGGATCGATGTCGCCGCCGCATACGAGGCCTCGCCGCATTTCACGCCGGACGGCGTCACGCACGCCAGCGATCCGCTGCTGCTGTACTTCACGTCCGGCACCACATCGAAGCCGAAGCTCGTCGAGCATACGCATCAGAGCTATCCGGTCGGGCATCTGTCGACGATGTACTGGATCGGCCTGCAACCCGGCGACATCCATTGGAACATCAGCTCGCCGGGCTGGGCCAAGCACGCGTGGAGCTGCTTTTTCGCGCCGTGGAACGCGCAGGCCTGCGTGTTCGTGTTCAATTTCGCGCGCTTCGTACCGAAGGACGCGCTTGCCGCGCTCGTGCGCTTCGAAGTCACCACGCTGTGCGCGCCGCCGACAGTCTGGCGCATGCTCGTGCAGGAGCGGCTCGGCGATTATCCGGTGAAGCTGCGCGAGATCGTCGGCGCGGGCGAGCCGCTCAACCCGGAGGTCATCGAGCGCGTGAAGCACGCGTGGGGCATTACGATTCGCGATGGTTACGGCCAGACCGAAACGACCTGCCAGATCGGCAATTCCCCGGGCCAGCCGGTCGTGCCCGGCTCGATGGGGCGTCCGCTGCCGGGCTACCAGGTCGAACTGCTCGACGCCGACGATCACCCCGCCGGCGAAGGCGAAATCGCGCTGCCGCTCGCCGCACGGCCGCTCGGCCTGATGACCGGCTACGCAAACAATCCGACGGCGACCGCGCAGGCGATGCGCAATGGCTTCTATCGAACCTCGGATGTTGCGCTGCGTCGTGACGACGGCTACTACGTGTACGTCGGCCGCCTGGACGACGTGTTCAAGTCGTCCGACTATCGCCTGAGTCCGTTCGAACTCGAAAGCGTGCTGATCGAACACGAGGCGATCGGCGAGGCGGCCGTCGTGCCGAGCGTGGACGCGTTGCGTCTGTCGGTGCCGAAGGCGTTCGTCACCGTGCGCCACGGCTACGAGGCCGGTCCCGAGCTCGCGCGCGCGGTGTTCGCGTTCTCACGCGAAAAACTCGCGCCGTACAAGCGGATTCGCCGCCTGCAATTCAGCGAGCTGCCGAAGACGATCTCCGGCAAGATCCGCCGCGTCGAGTTGCGGCGCCGCGAAATGGAGCGCGCGGCCGAACCCGCTCGTCTGCCCGGCGAGTACTGGGAAGAGGATTTTCCCGATCTGGGTTGACGGTCCTGATGCCTCGCTATCGCAGGGGGCACGGCGCGGGGCGGAATGACACGCGTTGAATTCGCACAACGAATTCAACGCGCGCGGCGCCCAGGCGCGCGCCCGGCCAAAGTCCGCTCGCCGTTAGGTCTGCTAGGCATCCTGCCCGTCCCGCGCTCCACCTGTCAGCCGGGCGCAGTTACGAAGTATTGCAATTGCGGCTATATCTGAGGTCGGCTGATCGGATCTACTATGCGGTACCAGAGGACCTCCTGAAGGCCGAAGTCAGGCGGTCCTGCGCGGCCCCGCGCGCGCCGGGTACGATGCATGCTAAAGGTCCAGGGTTGCTCCGACGCGGATCGCCTCACGTGATGCGATGCGCGCCATAACGCGGTGCGTCATGCCGCACATTGGCTGTTTCGTTGCAACGCCACCAGGCAACTCCACAGTCGAAACCCGCAGGAAGGCATCATGAACAGGGATCGTGCAGAAGGTACAGCGAAGGAACTGAAGGGGTCGGTCAAGGAAGCGATCGGCAAGGTGACCGGCAATCGTGCGAAGCAGGCCGAAGGAGCGGCCGAAAAAATTGCCGGGCGTATGCAGGCCAGAATCGGCGAAGAGGCCGATGAACTGCAGGAGCGCGTAAAGAGCTAGCGCGCGCCGCAGCTTCACCGACCCGGATTGGGGCGCATCGCGTCAGCACGCAAGCCGTGCGCTGACGCACCCCGTGCATAACGTTTCGCACGCGGCCGGTGCGCGCCGCATCGCGCCGGACTCGCATCGCCCATTCGAGGACGCCTCATGCTGGGATTCGACGTCGGCGCGGCCCGGAAAGTCTGGACCGCGTTTCTGATCGGTCTGCTGCTTTTCATCATCTACATCGCGTCGACGACGGTGCTCGTCGTCGTCTTCGCGGTGTTCTTCAGCTATCTGATCTACCCCATGGTGGCGCTGGTCGAACGCGTGAGGCCGCGCCGCGTGCCGCGCGTCGCGTCGATCGCAATCGTATTCGTCGTCGTGGTCGCGCTGCTCGCGGTGGTGGGTTCGCTGTTCGGCGTGGAGTTGCAGGATCAGGCGTCGCGCCTCGTCAAGCAACTGCCCGCGCTGCTGCGCACTGACGTGCAGAACCGCCTGCCGCTGCCGCATTTTCTCGAACCATTGCGTGAGCGGATCCTCGAATTCGTGCGCAGCCAGATCGAGACCGGCTCGGACAAGGCAGTACCGCTCGCGCGCAGCCTCGGGGTCGGCGTCGTGCATGCGGCGGGCAACGTGATCTATCTGGTGCTCGTTCCGATCCTGAGCTTCCTGCTGATCAAGGACGGCGAGAAGATGCGCAAGGCGTTTCTCGCGCTGCTGAACCGGCCGCATCGCACGCTATGGGTCGGGATCGTCGACGATGTGAACGTGCTGCTGTCGAGGTACGTGCGCGCGCTGCTGTTTCTGTCGCTCGCTACGCTGCTGTGCTACGGCATCGCGTTCTCGTTGTTCGGCGTGCCGTACGCGTTTCTGCTCGCGGTCAGCGCGGCGCTGCTCGAATTCGTGCCGTTCGCGGGACCGCTTGCCGCGATCGCGATCACGCTGGTGGTCGCGGTGTTCAGCGGCTTTCCGCATCCCTTCTGGCTGCTGCTTTTCATCGGGCTGTATCGGCTGTTTCAGGACTACGTGCTCAATCCGTATCTGATGAGCGAGGGCGTCGAGGTCAGTCCGTTTCTGGTGATCGTCGGGCTGCTCGCGGGCGATCAGCTTGGCGGCGTCGCGGGGATTTTTCTCGCGGTGCCGGTGATCGCCGCGCTGAAAATCGTGGTCAGCCGGGCGCAGGTGTTCTACGCGGCGTCGCACGAGCAGGGTGACGCCGCGCGGCACGCGCTGACGGGCAGGACCGACGACGAGGCATAGCGCAAGGCGCGCGGCATCGTCGCTTCGCGCACCACCTGCACGGGTCAGGCGCAGGTTGGCTCTACCGCACGAAACGGGCAAGCGCGAGCACGTAGACGGCCGATACCGCGAGCTGCGCGATCGTCATCGGCAGCCCGTAGCGAAGGAACCGCACAAACGTGACCGGCTTGCCTTCGCGGGCGCAGATTCCCGCTGACACGATGTTCGCCGCAGCACCAACGAGCGTGGCATTTCCGCCGAGCGTCGCGCCGAACATCATGGCGACGAACACCGGAATAGCCGCCGCGGGCCATTGCGTGAACTGGTCCGACAGCGCCACCTCGGGCACCAACTGCGCCGTCACCAGGTAACCCTTCACCATCACGATCGACGCGGCGGCTACGGGCACATTGGCAAGCAGTGAAGAGAGCACGCCGATCCCCGCGATCATCGCCAGTGCGACGAGCGACAGTTGCGTGCCGAACACCTGATAGAGCGAGAGCGACATGGCCTGAAGAAGACCTGTCTTCACCATCGCCTGAACCAGACAGAAGATGCATGCGAGAAACAGCAGAGTCTTCCAGTCGACGTCGCGCAGCACGTTCTCGGTCGGCTCGATCCTCGCCGCGTAGCCGACCAGCAGCGCCAGCGCAGCGGCAATCAGCGCGACCACGGGCGGCACGATGCGCGTGGGCAGATTTTCGCCGAACACGAACAGCACCATCATGGCGGCCAGCACCGCAAGTGAAACCGCGGCGTACACGGGTCGTGTGATGCGCGCAACGTGCGCGGCGGGCGGCAGGCTCCTGCGGACTTTCCAGATCTCGCGCATCAGGAAAGGCAGCAACGGCACGACCACAAGCAGCGCCAGCAGTCCGCCTGCACTGACGCGGCTCAGATATTCGCCGAACGTCATGCCGATCGAGCTGCCGACGAGGAACGTTGCCGGATCGCCGACCAGCGTCAGCAGCCCGGCTGCATTGCTGACGATCGCGGTCAGTATCATCGGCGGAACGATGTCCACGTCGAGGGCCACCGCCACCCGGATGATAATTGGCGCGATCAGGATGACCGTGGTCGCATTCGGCAAGAATGCGCACAACGGCGCGACAATCACGATCAGCAGAAGCAGGAAGCGTCTGCCACTGCCGCCCGTGGCCCGCAGGTAGAAGTCGCCGATTACCTCGAAGAGACCCGTTGTCGACAGGATGCGGGCGACCACCATGCCGCCGAACAGCAGGCTGATCGGTCCCGCCGCGATTCGGGCCGCGGCGAGAAGATCCTGCTCGTCGAGTATGTTCAGTGCAATCAGCACGCACATGCCGACCAGCGCCGCCACGGCCATGTCGATCACATTGAAAGCGATCGCGAGGATGACGGCCGAGAATACCCCGACGACGATATAGACCTGTAGATCGCTCATGCGGGCCTCGCGTGATTTATCGAACTGGCGGCGCGTACATCAGGCCACCATGCGTCCACAACGCGTTGGTTCCGCGCTCGAGGCGCAGAGCACTGTGCACGCCGACGTTGCGGTCGAACATCTCTCCATAGTTGCCCGCGCTCTGCAGAGCCCGTAGCGTCCAGCCGGGTTCGACGCCGATCGTCCGGGCGACCGGGTCGTCGGGCACGAGCGCCTGCCGAACGGCCGGCTCACGCATGCGCACCTGAAGGTTTGCCCGCGTCACGCCAAGCTCTTCGGCTTCTATCAGCGTCAGGAGCACCCACCGCACGAGCGTAAGCCATGGTTCATCACCGCCACGCACCACGGGTCCAAGCGGCTCTTTGGCAATCCTGTCCGGAAGAATCGCAAAGGCCGCTGCACCACCGGGTGCGTGCAGGAGCAGCGCTTGCAGGTAAGACGAGTCCGCCGAGTACGCCGCACAGCGGCCCGCGAAGAATGCGCGGCTCGTGTCGCTGGCGGAATCCATCACGAGCGGCTTGAGATTCAATCCATTCGCGCTCGAATAAGCGATCAGATGATCGAGTGTGGAGGTGTCCTTCTGCACGCACACCGTGCTCCCGGCGAGCGACGCAACCGACTGCTTTTGACCTTGGCCTGGAACCATGAAGGCCTGGCTGTCGTAAAACAGCACGCCCGCGAACTGCACCTTCAATGCGCCCTCACGAAGCAATGTCCAGGTCGTATTGCGCGAGAGCACATCGATCTGGCCTGTCTGAAGCGCTGGAAATCGCGCGGACGCCTTGAGCGGAACGAACTCGACCTTGTTCCTGTCGCCAAGCGCCGCCGCGGCCAACGCGCGGCAGAAATCGACATCGATACCGGCCCATTGACCGGCGGTGTCCCGGGACGAGAAGCCGGTAATGCCCTCGCTCACGCCGCAACGCAGTACGCCACGCGCCTTCACGTTGGTCAGGGTCTCGCCATCCGCCGCTTCCGCATCCGGCAGAGCGCCTGTCAAGGCGAGCAACACGCCGAGCAGTATCGTGCAGACGATTCGGGCCGCATGGCTCATGAGTTCGTCCCCTGAAAATGCCGTTTGATGTCCCGGCTCGATCCAGCGCGAGAGTTGATCTAGTTAAGACCTCCGCACGGTCTGCGAGTTGATCCTGATCAGTAAGTCACAGCGAACGCGCACTGAACGTTACCGACGCCACATTGGCGCATTGTTTTCAGCTGGTCCACAGGCAAACCAATTACTACATTGAAAGGCGCATAGCGTCTTGTTGACGCAAATCAAATCGATGCGGCCGCGGCGCATTAAAGTCATTCTCGACTGTGGCGGCTAACCCTGTCGCCCGCGACGCATCCGCAGCGGGCAACGCAATTTCCTCATGACAGGTGAGATATGGGCTTCCTTGCCTGGCTATCGGGCCAAAAGCACGCGCAACACACGCAAAGCGAGACTGAGCGCCTCGATGAAATGATCGATCGCGCCATCGCGGTCAACCCGCGTCTGCGATTGGCGCAGCGCCACAAGGAACGGCTCGGCCACGCAGTGGCCATTTCGCTCGGCTACATCGACAAATTGACAGCCTCGTTGCCCGCCTCGCATGAGGCCAATGCGGCTGCCTGGTCCACTGATCCATTCATTCGCGCATTCTTCGCCACGCCTGATGATCTGACCAAAATTTTCAGCCGTTCGGAAGAACTGCGCGGTTTCTTCGCGCGAAACGCCGACCACACGCACGCCTACGCGACGCTCGGCATGGCGATGTACGAGCGACGGGTACTCGGCGTAGCGCTCGAAGGCGAGCTGGTGCGCCATGACGTCGTGCAGACCAAGCTGTGCTTCAGCGACCATCGGGTCATCATCTGTGGTGGAACGGAGAGCGACCTGCGCGCCGAAATCGCGCGGCGGCTGGTGGACCAACTGGCGCTCGAAGGGCTAGCGCGACTTGCCGCAGACCGGCGTGACCTCGTCGCAAAAGGACGCGAGCTTCTTGAAGCGCGCGTGGCTTTGCTCGAACGCCAGGGCGTGGGCATGCGCTCGGTGCTCGGCGATCGACCGGACGCCGACGCTGACGAACTGGCCCGGCTAAAGGTTCAGATCGAAGACAACGCCCGCAACCTGGCTGCGCTTCGTGTTCCAACCGAGGCGGTCGAACTTGAACTCGATCGGGTTTGCGACGTGTATTCCCATCCCACCGACCACTTGTATGTCGAAAGACGCAGCATTCGTCTGGATCTCATGAACGTGATCAGACAGGACGATACCCAGGCGAGCCACGAGATCGAGTTTCGAGTTGCGCGCATTCCAGGCGATCCGCCCCGGATGCGCGCATTCGCACTCGTGCGTTATCCACGCGCGGAGCTGCTGCCAGCCGGATTACATATCGACGCCGCGATGCGCGCGCTGTGACGGAACAACGCCGCGAGTTTTCAGCGCGGCCACCCTCCGAATTCATGCAGGCAGGAAAAAGAAGGTAAGAGCCATGGCGAAATAAACGACCAGGAGTTGCACTCCCTTGAACCAATCGGAGCGTCCGTCGCCCGCTACCTGCGCCGTGACCAGGCCGGACATCACTACGATGAGAACGAGATCGGGCCGAAACGCCAGATCCATTGGAGCCTGACCAACGAAATGGCTCGCGAGGATGAGGACGGGCGCAACGAATAGCGCGACTTGCACGCTCGAACCGAGCGATATGGAAAACGACAGGTCCAGCCGGTTGTTCAATGCCGCGGTGATCGCCGTCGCATGCTCGGCGGCGTTTCCCAATATCGCGACTACGAAGGCACCGACGAAGACGCCGCTGAACCCAAACTGGTGCACCATCGGTTCGATCGAACCCACCATGATCTCGCTTATCCACGCCGTCCCGGCAGTGGCGGCGGCCAGGATCGTTAACGAACGCCATAACGGTTGCGGAGCATTTCCCTCGTGCTGTGCTGGCGCGTCGTTCTCCGTCGTGGCCGAACTGCGAAACTGCCCAGGATGCGTGACCAGCGAGAACATCAGGTACAACGCGTAGATGAGGAGCAGCACCACGCAAAATGAGACGCTGAGCCGGTGAACCATTGCCGCAGTGGCGCCCTCTGCCTCCTGGAATGCGGCGGGAAGAATCAGCGCGACGGCCGCGAGCATGAGCATCGTCGCTTGCGAACGCGCGCCGAGCGGATTGAAGCGCTGCTCGGGATAGCGTATGCCTCCGGCAAGCATGGCGGCGCCTAGCACGAGCAGCATGTTGCCGACCACAGACCCGATGATGGATGCCTCGACGACCTGATGGAGCCCCGCATGCAATGCGACGAACGCGATGATCAGTTCGGCGGCGTTACCGAACGTCGCGTTGAGCAGGCCTCCGACGCCTTCACCCATGCGATCGGCCAATTGCTCGGTGGCGTGTCCCATCCATCCGGCAAGCGGCAGGATGGCTAAAGAGGACGCGACGAAAATCAGCAGATATTGATGGGAAGCGAAAAATTCCAGCGCAACTGCTATCGGAACGAAGACCAAAAGCCAGCTCATCCACATGGATTCCTCCCACTTTTCTTTTTGGGCGCCGAGTTTCAATGAGCCATATTGCTCCGCAGGTTCGCGCTAAACGGCACGGCCTGTCGCGCCGCCCAACGTGCATCAGCCGAAGCACACCATCGGCTTTGACTATAACCATTCAACAACCTTGACTTGCGTTCGGGCACGCTCGGCTGATGGTGGCTCTCGGTCAGCAGACGCATCCTCGCTGAGCATGGCGCGCAGCCTTGGGCGGAGAACAAATCCGATCGAGGCACGACCTTTATGTGACGTTGCCATCGGGGATCATTGGCTGAGTACCCATTGCACGAGCGTGTGCGCGTCCTCGGCCGACAGCGGGCCGCCGCGCTCGACCGCCGGCGGCATCGCCATATCACCCCAGTGCGCCTTGCCGCCCAGCCGCAGCTTCTGCTCGAGCATCACATGCGCGTCGGGCACGTTGCGATAGCGCTCGGCGATCTGCTGGAACGACGGCGCGAGAAACGGCGCATCGCGGGTATGGCAAAACATGCAGTGCTGCTGGTCGACGAGCGCGCTCGGCTCGGGTTCGCCATAGGCGAAGTCAGCCGCCAGCGCAAGCGCCGCGCATACGAGTAGACGATTTCGGATTCGCAAGATCACGGCAATGCTCCCGCATCAGAAATTAGATCAGTGTACGGACGGGGAATCGGTCCTGGTTGACCTCGATCAAACAGTCACCGGCGTGCGGCGGCGAGTTGCTGGCGCGCCTCACGCCGCACATGGGGCGCCGCCGCGGACATACCCATCGTCACGCCGCCCACACCTGCCCGAACTCTCGCGTGTCAGGTCACGACATCGGCCAGCGGCCGCCGCGGCGAATGATTCACGCGCGGGCCGCGTCCCACGCGAAGCAGAAGCTGCGGGACCGCGTCCGTGCGCAGCAGCGTCCGGAGCCGCTCACGCAGCGGGGCCACTTCGATCGGCTGGTTCAGATAGGACGCGGTCAGTCCCGCCGACGCCGCGACCAGCAGCATCCGTTCGAGCGCCTGTCCGGCCGCGAGCCATGCCTCGCGGTCGTCGCGCATCGTGGCAATGCCGACCATCAGCGGCGAGCCGTCCACGAGGCGCTGATGCGTGGCAGCCTGTCCGGTCCCCGCATCGAACACGCGGACAGCCAGGGTGACGAGCGGCGCCGCGAAATCGAGCAGCGCGCCGACAGCCGTTCCGTACGCGGGCATCCCGTCGTCGCGTCGCTGCGGATGGATCCAGCTGGCAAGCTCGCGCCTGAAACGCGGGTCCGCGAACTGCGCATGATCGGCGTCGGCGATCAGTTGCGCGAGCGCGTCGCGCGCGGGCTTTTGCTCCACACAACAGGCAATCGCCCCCTCGTCGTCGCAGGCGTCGCCCAACTTGCGTTGCAGAGCCACGGGAACGGGCTGATCCTCGAACGGCGCACGCGTGGTCACGCGCGCCGTCAGCGCATCGAAGAGATCGTGCAACTGCGGGTCGCGCGGCCCATCGCGCGACACCCGTATTTGCGCAACGATGTCAGGGTCCGCCTCCGACGGAAACAGCGTGATCGCATAAGCGAGACCGAGACGGCACAGCGCCACGCGAAAATTGAACAACGCCGCGCCGCAGCTCATCAGAAGTTCGCGATCGAAAGGATCGACCACCGGGAGCGCGCGCATGCGGTCGGCACAGAGCTGCACGGTCTCGCCGTCGACGATGAACCGCCACGGCTGGGTGTTGTGATTCGACGGTGCGAGCACGGCATAGCGCAGCGCAAAACGCAACTGTTGTTCCAGTGGCGTGGACGCGCTGAAGTGCGGTTCGCTGATTTCCCAGGCATTTTGTCGAGCGCCATCGTTCATCTCGAAGTCTCCTGTCGGGTCGTGACCGCGAGCGCGCGGTTCTTGTCGTTATCGTGTCACCCGGCGCCGTGGCGGGTTTGAGGCAGGTCAACGATCCGGATGTCTCGCGTTCGCGTTGCGCGGGTATGGCTGCGCTCGGAACCTGGCAACCGCTACAGGTCGCTGTCGTCGTCGAACAGCTTATGGCGGATCGCGTAGCGAACGAGCCCGTTCTCGTTCGGCATCTCCATTTTTTCGAGGATGCGCGTCTTGTGGGTGCTGATCGTCTTCACGCTGACGCATAGCTGGTTGGCGATCTCGCTGATGCTCTGGCCTTCGACGAGGCGCCGGAACACGTCGAATTCCCGATCGGACAGCCGCTGGTGCGGCAGGGCGTCGGCAGGTTCGTTCAGATGCTGCGCGAAGCGCTCGGCCATCGCCAGGCTCACGTAGACGCCGCCCGAGGCGACTTTCGTCACCGCGCCGACCAGCTCCGCGCTCGCGCTCTCCTTGGTCAGGTAGCCCGAGGCGCCCGCCTTGAACGCGCGCACCGCGTATTGCTGCTCGGCGTGCATGGTCAGCACGAGAATTCGCAGGTCGGGTTTTTCGTCCTTGATCTGCTTGATCAGCTCGATGCCATTACGCCCTGGCATCGACAGATCGAGCACGAGCACATGGGCGTGCGTCGAGCGGATCAGCGCGAGCGTCGTCGCGCTGTCGCACGCTTCGCCGGTTACGTCGAAGCCGCTCGCTTTCTGCAGGATATGGCGCAGCCCGTCGCGCACGAGCGTATGGTCGTCGGCCAGCAGCACCTTGATCATGGGTCGATGTCTTCCTGAATTGACTCCCCACCCATTATCGGCCATCCGCGCGGACAGTGCGGGCCGTTTGTGCGCAGTATCCGTTGCGGGCGCAGGCCGGCGGCCGCTCGCGCAGGCCGGCGGCCGCTCAGTGTCCCATCAGGACGGGCACCGTCATCGATTCGAGCATCGTCCGCGTGACGCCGCCCCACACGCGCTCGCGCACGCGCGAATGCCCGTATGCGCCCAGCACGAGCAGATCGGCGTGCAGATCCGATACCCGGTTCAGCAGCGTCGCGCCCGCGCCGGCGATGCCGTGACGCGCCGTCGTCGAGAACGAAGCGCGGATGCCGTGCGCGGCGAGCCACGCGGCGACGTCGATTGCGCCGGGTCCCGTGTTCTCGTCATCCGTGCTCTTGACGACGTCGATGCCGACGAAGCGTGCGCGCTGGAGCAGCGGCAGCGCGTCGGCGATCGCACGCGAGGCCTCGCGGCTGCCGTCCCACGCGATCAGCACGTTTTCTCCGAGTGTCGGCACGGCGCCCGCACGCGGAATCACGAGCGCGGGCCGGCCCGCGCCGAGCACGACGTCGCCGACGAAGTGCTCGTCGACATAGGCTGCGGCGTCGAGCGGGTCGGGCTGGCCGAGCACCAGCAGATCGGCGTGCCGCGCATGCAGCGTCGTGATGCCGACCGGCGGGCCTGCCGGAGCGCGCCATTCCACCGCGCGGCCGGCGCGCTCCCCCGCAACGAGAAACGTATCTCGCGCCCTTTGCCGCCGTACCTCCGCCTGCGCGGCGAGCAGGGCGGCGATGTCTTCGTGGGTGCGGAAAAACGGCCTATCGAAATCCCCGCTGACGGCATACAAGCCGATCAGGTGCGCATCCCAACGCTGCGCGAGATCGAGCGCGACCGCGACGCGTGTGTCGCTGCGGCGGCTGTCGTCGATGTGGACGAGCAGAGTCTTGTAGCTCATGTCAGCTCCTTTTCGGCAGAGGTCGGCACAGCCTGGCCGGCGGCCGCACCGCTCGCGGCGGCCGGGATCAGGAGGACCGGGCAGCGGGCGTGGCGCAACACGCGCTCGGCGACGCTGCCGAGCATCAGTCGCTGGAAGCCGCGGCGCCCGTGCGTGCCCAGCACGATCGCGTCGGCGTGCCATTCGCGCGCCGCCGCGGCGATGCGCCGGGCGACGTCTTCGCCGGGAATCGTTGCGTCCACGATGCGCGGCGTGCCCTTGACGCCGCACGCGGCCATCCGGCTCTGCGCGTCGGCCGCGATCCGCTTGCCTTCCTCGGTGAAGGCGTCCTGGATCACGCAAGGGTCGAATCCGGGCGCGTCGTAGGCGATGACGGGCACGTCGACCACATGGAGCGGCATCAGCTCGGCGCCGGATTCGGCGGCGAGGGTCAAGGCGGCATCGAATGCACGGGAGGCGGTGTCGCTGCCATCGAGCGCGACGAGTAGGCGGTGAAACATGGCGGTCTCCTTGCGCGCGAGCTTCAGTGCGACATCAGCACAGGCACGGTCATCGACTGCAGCAGCGTGCGCGTCGCGCCGCCCAGCACGACTTCGTGCAGACGCGAGTGCGCGTACGCACCCATCACGATCAAGTCGCAGCCGAGATCCGAAGCCTGCGACAGCAGCGCGTCTCCGACCGGCGTGCCGGCATCGACGCTGGCCTCGCGCACGTCGATCTTCACGCCGTGGCGCGCGAGGGTCAGTGCGATGTCGGCGCCGGGAATCCGGTCGCGCGGCGGTTGATCGCTCGGCGAATGGACCGTCAGCAGCGACACTTTCGCGGCATGCGCGAGGAACGGCAGCGCGTCGTGAACCGCGCGCGTGGCTTCGCGGCTGCTGTCCCATGCGATCAGCGCGTGCCGCCCGGGCGCCGCGATGGTGCCTGCCGACGGCACCAGCAACACCGGCCGTCCCGCCGACAGCATGACGTGCTCGACGAACTGTTCGGCGACGAAGGCCTCGGGGTCGAGCGGGTCTGCCTGCCCGAGCACGACCAGATCGGCGAGACGCGCATACGGCGGCACGACGTCGTTCGCATAGCCGTCCGTGGCGATCCACTGACCTTCGACGTTCGCGCGCGCGAGCTCCGCATGAAACTGCCGCTCGAGCGCGCCGGCGCGCTCGTGGCGCAGGCGCTCGTGTTCCGCGTAGTACTCGGCGGTGCCGGCCATCACGAAGAACGCGTGGCGCGGCGGCACGTAGGTCGAAAACAGGCCGGTCAGCCTCGCATGAAATCGATGCGCGAGCTGCAAGGCGATCTCGAGCCGAGAATGTGCGCGAACGCTGGTATCGAGGTGAACGAGAATGCTTTTGTAGCTCATCGCCGGGGCTCCGTGACAGGACGTGAAGGGACGGGCGGCCACCCGTGCTGAGATCGAGTCTAGGGGCCGGGTGAGCGCGGCTGTTGACGCAGATCAAGCGCGCTCATGCTGCACGCCCGTTGATGCAGGTCAATCGCCGCGCGCCGCGCGCTTATACAGTGACTGCACTGGATATACGCTTCGCGATGGTTGCAGGCCGTGAGGCGAAATGGGCGAACGTCGTGTTTAACGTGCGCCACCGGAGAACGGATCATGTTTGAGCCCTTCAGGATTCTCGTCGTCTACTACTCGCGCACCGGCACGACACGTCGCGTTGCCCAGTTGCTCGCGTCCGAGCTGGACGCCGACATCGAAGCGGTCCGCGAATGCGATGGTCCCGAAGCGCGCAATGGTGCGAGCGGCTATCTTCGATCGTTGATCGATGCGCTGCGCCATCGGCGCGCCGAGGTCATGCCGGCGCTGCTCGACGTGTCGGCGTACGACGTGGTGGTCGTCGGCGGGCCTGTCTGGGCAGGCGGTGCGTGCGCGCCGGTGGTGGCATGGCTGACGCTGCACGGCGAACGGATCCGGCACCTCGCGCTGTTCTGCTGCGAGGGTGCGCGCGGCAGCGCAACGGCGTTCAAGCAGATGTCCGAAGCGGCGGGCAAGGCGCCGCTTGCAACCTGCGTGATTACCGGCCGCGATCTGCTAGGACGCCGCGACGGCAAAAAGCGCGACGCGTTCGAGCACACCATCAGGCAAAGAATGGCGGCGCATCGGGAGACGGAGTGGCTCGCGTAGGGCCGGACACGAACTTGCGCGCATGCACGCTGGCGCGCGCGGATGATTCGCAGAGCGTGCGGACGAGATTCGAGGCGGGAGGAGAGGATGGGCATCGGGATGCAGATCGTCTATCTCGGCTTCCCGGGGGCGGCACAGCTCGAAGCGGAGGCGGGGGTCCAACTGGTGCGTCTTGCCCGGTTCGGCGCGCTCGTGTCGACCTGCCATCTGGCGATCGAGGCGATGCGTCCGGGCCACGCCGGCCCGCATTACGACGTGAGGCTCGATCTGATCACGCCCGCGCACGAATTCAAGCCTATCGCTCATTGCGCCGGTGACGACGCCGAGACGGCGATTCGCGGCGCGTTCGATCTCGCGGAACACGAACTCGAAACGATCACGGCGCGAACGCGCGAGCACTGACCGGTGGCGGCCAGACACGCGACGTATCGCGTGCCGAGCGCTCGGCGTGCGCGTCGTGCCGCTCGCCGCTGTGGTCCGCCGCGTTGCGTGCATCAAATCCGCCGCGTATCGTGTGGCTAAGCTGGACAATCACGCGGCGGCCAAAGCGTCGAGGATCTGCCGATGCGACATTTCATGCCCGAAGGGGTCGTCACCATGCATATTTCCTTTCCATCCAGCCCGCCCGAGTACTGCGCTCGCGATCTGGTGCTCGCGTTCCCGGCGCTCGTCGACGATCAGCCGGTGCAATGCGCGATCACGGCCGAAGCGCTCGAAGATCACTTCGGCGCGAGCTCGCTACGCGAAGACGATCTGGTCGAGGCGTTCCTCGCGCATCGTTTTCAGATCGAACAGGCCGCGCAGCGTCTGCTCGAGGAGGTCGGCGCCAAACCCGTGCTGCTGCACAGCGGGTTTTTCAGGTTTTGCACGTAGCGGGCGAGGCCGCCGCGCCAGCGTCCATACGCGGCTGCATCAATTCAAGCACCGGGCGCCAGAAGGCGGCAGATTCGAACGCCGCCATCGGCACCGCGGTGTCGAAAGACAAGGTCAGTGCTTGCTCCGCCGGAGTCAGCGCGTCGGCGCTCGCGAGTTGACGCGCGAGCGTGGCGGTGTCGGCGTCGGACAGGTCGCGCGGGCCTTTCTGGCGCGCTTCGATTCGCTGTTCGAGCACCGCTCGCTCGGCGCGAAAGTCGAGAATCCGGACCGGCACGCCGAGCCGCTCGGCAAGCGCGAAGAACGTGCCTCGGTGATGGCGCTCAAGAAAGGTCGCATCGACGATCACGCTGTGGCTGCTTTGCAGCACGCCGCACGCTAGCTGAAGAAGGTGTTCGTAGATAGCGTGACGCGCTCCGGGCGTGTAGTGCTCGGCGCCAAGCGCCGTTGGCGCGTCGGGCGCCGGTCGCGGGCGCTTGCGCTCGGCGTCGCTCGACACGCGCACCGCGCCGCACAGGTCCGCGAGAGCCCGGCTCGCGACCGATTTCCCCGACCCGGAATAACCATGACATAGCAGCAGAACCGCTCCCGGCTTCTGCGTTTGTGCTCGCGCGACCTCGATGTAACGCAGGGCCCGCTGCGGAACGGTGACGTCGCTGCCCGCCAGGTGTCCCGCTTTCAGGCATGCAACCCACGCCCGCACCAGGGCGCGATAGGCGATGTACAACGGCATCACCGAAAGCGCCGCATAGTCGCCCGATGTCTCCAGCCAACGGTTCAACAGGCGATTGGCCAGACGCGGTTCCGCTCGCGCACACAGATCCATCACGAGAAACGCGACGTCCGCCGCGACGTCGATCCAGCGTAGCGCATCGTCGAAGTCGATACAGTCGAACATCGCGATGTCGCCGCGCCAGCGTACGACGTTGTCCAGATGCAGATCGCCGTGGCAGCCGCGCACGAAACCCTCGGTGCGGCGCCGCTCGATCACCGGCGCCAGTGCGTCGAGCTGCCGTGCGCACCACGCGGCGATGCCGGGCACCGCGGGATCGCTGCAATTCGTCCGCAGTGCGGCGATGATCGTTTCGATCTGCGTGCGCGCCACCGCGGCGCCGCCGTAGCGAGACGAGGGCGCGTTGCGGGGTGCCCTCAGGTGATAGCCGGCGAGCCGCCTCGCCGCGCCGTCGATGTCGCCCGGCGTCAGCGCGCCGTTTGCCGCGAGACTCGAAAAGAGCATCGCCTCGTCGAAACGGCGCATTTTGACCGCGTGCTCGACGGCCGGGCCGCCGCCCCCGAGCCGCAGCACGCCGGCGTGGCGCGCAATCGGCAGCACATCGGCGTAAAGACCTTGCGCGAGTGGCCGGTTCAGGCGCAGCTGCGCTTCGCAGCAGCGCGCGCGTGTCGCGGTGGCGGTAAAGTCCGCGAAACCGGGTGCGACGGGTTTGATGATCTTGTATGCGAAGCGCCCGGCGAGGTAGACGACGGAGATATGCGTTTCGATCCTCACGATCCTGCCCGCCGGATGCGGGTACGTCTGCGGCCTGCGCAGCGTCGCGTCGAGCCCGCGCACGCTGCGGCGCGCGGCGCGCAGCCGGTTGGCGAGATGCTGGGTGCCGCGAACGGCGGCATCTGCGCGGCGTGCGCGATGCTTGCGGCTCGAGTTCGACACGGTCGACCTCCGTGTGGTGAAACAGCCGGCGCCCGCCTTGGGCGCGAGCCGACATTGTCTGCTTATTCAAGCCATCGGGTATGGCGAGCAGGCTGATCTGTGTCAACGAGGCGGGTGAGGGGTGACGAATCCGACCGGAATCCGCGCGACGCTCAAGCGGGATGCTCGACCACGACCAACCGCGAAAGGCGATCGAAGACGAGCCGGTGCCCACAAGCGCGCTTGATGTGGATCAACGACGCGAAGCCGTGCGCGGCTACGCTGAAGGTGCGGTTTCACGGTGAGGATGATCGTGAACGGGAATGCGCGAGATGGCGGCGGCATCGGTTTCGCCCGGCGCCTCGCGCCATCCGGCGACGCTGCAAGCCGGCTTGCAGTCGGTCAATCGGGCCAATTCATGGCCTGCTTATCTGAAGGAGAGAGGCAATGAGCAATCTGACGCGTTTTGATCCGCTTTCGATGGACCCGGTTTCGGAACTGTTCCAGGGATTTTTCCGGCCGATGCGCTCGATGCTGTCGACCCAGGACACCGAACTCGCATCGATGAAGATCGACGTGACGGAAAACGACGGGGGCTATTCGGTGAAAGCCGAGCTGCCGGGGGTGGACAAGAAGGATATCGACGTACAGATCGACGGGCGCGTCGTTTCGATCAACGCGAAGGTCGAGCGCAACAAGGAGGAGAAGGAAGGCGAGCGCGTGATCCGCCGCGAGCGTTATTCCGGCGCGTTCAGCCGCTCGTTCGCGCTCGGCGGCGAGGTCGACGAGGTCAATGCGAAAGCCGAATACAAGGACGGCGTGCTGTCGTTGAGCCTGCCGAAAAAAGCGCCGGGCGATCACAAGCGCCTGTCGATCGACTAGAAGCCAGCAGCCAGAACTGGACGAGCACCTATGGCGCGCCCTCACCGGCGCGCCTTTTGTTTGGCGACCTCCTGGCTCAATCCGCGAGAGCGCAGAGCTTCGTGCCGGGCGCGCCGACCGTCTGCGCGAGGTACGGCAATTCGTCTTCGTTCAGCCTGAGTGCGCCGGCGAGCAGCCGATGATCGATCCAGCCGCGCACCACGTTGCAGAGCCTCTCGGACGCGCAATACAGCGCGACGTTTTACGGTACACCGGCATCTGCGTCGTCCCCGCCGGCTTGATGCAAATCAACAACGGTCAGGCGCCGCGCATCGATCATGGGGGTGTACTTGCGCAGGCGAGCGAACCCGTGTCTCGTCTTGCCATCACCCGTCACCCGATATGGAGATCACCATGCAAGCCTCGGACATCATGACGACGCAGGTCGTTTCAATCACGCCGGACAGCTCGGTCTATGACGCGGCAAAGCTGCTTGCCGAGAACCGGATCAGTGGCATGCCGGTCGTCGATGACGCGGGCAGTGTAATCGGCATCGTCAGCGAGGGCGACCTGCTCCGGCGTGTCGAAACCGGCACCGAAACGCCGCGCCGCTCATGGCTTGCGGAGTTCCTCGCGCCCACGCGTCAGCTCGCGGCCGAATATCTGAAGGAGCGGTCGATTCAGGTGCGTGACGTGATGAGCGCGCCTGCCGTCACCGTCGATGAATCCGCGCCGCTCACCGAGGTCGCCGGATTGCTCGGACGCAAGCACATCAAGCGGCTACCGGTCATGCGCAAGGGTAAGCTCGTCGGCATCGTCAGCCGGTCCAACCTCGTGCGCGCGCTCGCGAGCTGCGCGCCCGCGCAGCTCGATGCGCAACCGTCGGACGAGCAGGTCCGCGCCGCGATCACGAAGGAACTCGAAGGACACCGCTGGGCGATGGCCGCCGACGGCCTGATCGTCACGGAGGGTGTCGCGCATTGCTGGGGTGTGGTGCGCTCCGAGGAAGAGCGTCAGGTGATCCTCGCTGCCGCCGCGCGCACGCCGGGCGTGAAAGCGGTGAAGGATCATCTGGAGTATCCGGTCGTCTTTGCGCCGATGTGACGCGCGCGGTGCGCGCACCGCCGCGCACCGTGAGCAGCGGCGGCTTGATGCGCAACGCGGCGGCGGCGCGCCGGAGCTAGCGCGCAGGGTCCGAGCGGTCGTGGTCCGCGCTGTCGATGCGTGCTTCGATGGTGTCGAGCGGCAACGAGACGGTTATTGCAAAGCCCCGGCCGGGCGCGGTCTGGATTTGCAGGTCGCCGCGCAAGGCCCACGCGCGCTCGCGGATTCCCAACAGACCGAACGAGTCCGCCGCGGGTCGCTGGTCCGGCGCGCTGCCGCGGCCGTTGTCGGAAATGCGAACGACGCAATACGGTTCCTTGCGCACGATTTCAAGCAGCACCTCGGTTGCTTGCGCATGGCGGGCGACATTCGTCAGCGCTTCCTGAACGATCCGGAATACAGCGGTGGCGCTGTCATCGTTGAAATCGATGTCTTCGGCGATGCGACGAGTCACGCGCACGCCGTGCCGCTCCGAAAACCGGTTGACGAGCCATTCGAGGGCCGGAATCAGGCCCAGATCGTCGAGCATCGCCGGACGCAGATCGGTGGCGATGCGCCGCACGGACACCACGAGCTGATCGATCAGCCTGTAGACGTTTTCGAGGTCGGCTTTCCCTTCTGGGCTATCGCTGCTGCTGACCAGCGTATCGAGCCTTGCGCAGGCGATCTTCAACGCGACGAGCTGCTGGCCGAAATCGTCGTGCAATTCCCGCGCGATCCGGGTCTTCTCCTCCTCGCGCGCCTGCTCGATGCCCGCCGACAGTCGCTGGAGTTCTTCGCGCGAGGCACGCAGCGCCTCCTCGGCGAGCCTGCGTTCCGTGACGTCGATGATCCAGCCCAGCATGCGATTCGGTTGACCGAACTGGTTCCACAGCGCCTGCGCTCGCGCATGGACCCAGCAGTAGGCGCCGGATTTGGTCCGCATGCGGTATTCGATGTCGTAAGGGCGCATCTGTTCGAGATGCGCGGCGAGACACGCGTCGACGCGTTCGATGTCAGCCGGATGAGTGGCTTCGCGAACAGCCGCGGTATCGTCGGGAAATTCGTCCGGCTCGTAACCGAGGATCTTCTTGAAGTAAGGGGAAAGCCAGATCGCGCCCGATTGCGGATTCCAGTCCCACAAGCCCGCGCTTGCGCCGCGCACGGCCAGTTCAAACCGCTCTTCGCTCTCCTCGAGCGCCCGCGCGATGCGATGACGTTCGATCGCGTAGCGGATCGCCCGGCTCAATTCGGACGGGTCGAGGCTGCGTTTGACGAGATAATCCTGTGCGCCGTCCTGGATCGCCTGGAGGCCGACCGACTTGTCGTCGAGACCGGTGAATACCAGCACGGGCAGCTCCGGTACCCGATCGCGAAAGATCCGGAATGTGGAGATTCCGTGCGCGTCGGGCAAACCCAGATCGAGAAGAACGATGTCGAAACGGGCCGCCGCGCAGCGGGAAATGGCGTCGGCAAGGCGTTCCGCTTGCACGAGGTCGTGCCCGAAATCGTCCACTTCGGCAAGCGCCTCCCGGATCAGCAGCGCATCGGTCGGGCTGTCCTCGACGAGCAGGATCCGCAGGTGCTGGGGCGCGTTCATGGCCTCGCCGGCGGTAAGGTCACGACGTTGAACCAGAAGTCGTTGATTCTGTGCAGGACATCGACGAACAGCGTGAAGTCGACCGGCTTGGTGACGTAGCAATTCGCGTGCAGTCCGTACGTTCTTGCGACGTCTTCCTCGGATTTCGAGGTGGTGAGCACGACGACGGGAATGCTCATCAGGTCGGGGTCGGCTTTCAGTTCCTGAAGTACTTCGCGGCCGCTCTTTTTCGGCAGATTGAGATCGAGAATGATCAGACCGGGACGGGGCGCGTCGAGATGCCGTCCTTTGCGGCGCAGGAAATCCAGGGCTTCGACGCCGTCCTGCGCGACGTGCAAGGGATTGAGCACCTCGTAGTACTCGAAGGCCTCGCGTGTCATCAACACGTCGGTCGGACTGTCTTCGACAAGAAGTATGTGAACGGGATTGCTCGTAACCTGTGACAGCATCAACGACTCCTCGGGCGGATATTATGTTCGGGCGCTGCGATCCAATCTCGCGTTCAGCGTAAAAGAAAAGATCGATCCGCCGTCTGGCGCAGATTCCACCCAGATGCGGCCGCCATGCTGTTCGACGATGCGCTTGCATAGCGCGAGGCCGATTCCCGTGCCGGGGTATTCGGCGCGCGAATGCAGGCGTTGGAAAATCATGAAAATGCGCTCGAAGTACTGTGACTCGATACCGATTCCATTGTCCTTGACCGAAATGATCCATTCGTCGCCCTGGCGACGGGCGCCGATGTCGATTCGCACCGGTTGATCGGCTCGCCGGAATTTGATCGCATTGCCGATGAGGTTCTGAAAAAGGAGGGCGAGCTGCGTCGGAATGCCGATGACGACGGGGAGCGCTTCGCGATTGATCTGTGCGTTCGATTCCTGCAGCACGACGCTGAGGCTTTTTAGCGCCTGGTCGAGCGCCGCCGCGCAGTCGGCCGGTTCCTGCGCGGCGCCTGATCTGCCGACGCGCGAGTAGGCAAGCAGATCCTCGATGAGCTTCTGCATGCGCGTCGCGCCATCTACCGCATGCGCAATGAATTCGTCCGCGCGGGCATCGAGTTGCCCGTGATAGCGGCGCTGCAGCAGTTGGAGAGGCCCGGCGACGGCGCGCAACGGTTCCTGCAGGTCGTGCGAGGCGACATAGGCGAATTGCTCGAGATCGTGGTTGGAACGCGCGAGTTCTTCAGTGCGTTTGATGAGTTCCTGCTCGGCGCGCTTGCGTTCGGTGATATCGACGATCGCGGCGAGCACGAAGACTTCCTCCGAAGTCGTGACCGGATTGAGTCCGATCTCCACCAGGACTTCGGAGCCATCCTTTCTGAGCGCGAAGAGATCGCGGCCAGTGCCCATCGGCCTGCTGCTCAGGTTGCCGTAGTACATGTGGCGATATTCAGGATGCGCCGAACGAAAACGCTCGGGCACGAGCATATCGACGCTGTGGCCGACCAGTTCGTCGCGCAGATACCCAAACAACTTCTCTGCCTGCGCGTTGACGAGTACGATCCGGCCGTCCCCGTCGGCCATGACCATTGCGTTGGGGGCTGCTTCGACGACCTGGCGAAACAGCTCGTGCGTGGGGTTACTTAAGTGCTGCCTCGGCTCCATTCAATCTCCGTCTGTTCGAAGAGTACCGCCCGCGAGCATGCGAAGCTCAATTCACTTTATAGCAGCTATTACCGGTCTGAACGAGCGGCGAATGCAATTTTTGCGCCCGCCACGCGACCTTGAATTGGTTGCTGCGATAGGACTGGCAGCACTCCGGTGAACTCTGTAAAAGCGCTGGCTCGCTGCTTCGATCCGGTTGACGTGCGTCAACGGTACGTCGAATGGGGCGGCTAATCTGTTTTGTATCGGGACGCACTTTACGCGCAATGCGGGTTCGCTGTGGCGAGCCGCTGGGAAATGGGGAGCCCTGCCATGTCGAAGAATCTTGAACGGCGTGTCAATCGCAAGCTTGCCGGTTGTGCTGTGCGGTGCGAGGCCGATTCGGCGCGTAACGGCAGGAACAGGCGCGCGCTTCGAAGCGACGCTCCCTCGCGCACCGTATCGCCGCCGTCAAGGGGCGCCGCGGTCGCGAAGCTGCCGGGCGTCGAAGTCGTGTTTTACAAGGAGATCCTCGATCACCGCGGCTTTCCGCACCGCTGCGAGGTCATGCGCGTGTGCTGTGACGGCGCGCAGGACGCGGCTGCGGTTTGCGGCGCGATCCATCGTTTCGAAAGATTGCAGCGCGTGACGCTGTGGAAGGTCGCCGCCGACGGCTACGAGGTCGTCAGCAAACGGGCAGCCAGGTGAAGCGTTGAACCGCGTGGTCTATGTATTCACGCATTCTTCTGGCGTTCGACGCGAGCGATCCGCCGAGGGTTCGCCGGCCAGCCGCTCCTTCGAGGCCGCTTCCCGGCTCGCGGGGACCGCCAGCACAGGGCAGGAGGCGCCGCGCAGCACCTGTTCGGCCACGCTACCCAACGATGCGTGGTGAGTTCCATGCCGGCCGTGCGTACCGATCACGATGAGATCGGCGTGCCGCCGCGCCGCCGCGGCATCGATGCGATGCGCGACGTCCTCCTCGGGACGCTTCAGATCGTCGATTTCCGGCATGCCCTGCACGCCAAGCCGCGCCATGGAACCGACGCAGTGTCGCATGACCCGTTCACCGTCCTGCTCGAGCGCCTGGCGCATGACCACCGGGTCGACGCCGGGCACTTCGGGAATCATGAGCGGCAAATCGATCACGTACAGCGGATGCAGGCGCGCGCCGGTTTCACAGGCCACCTGCAGCGCTGTCTCGAACGCATGAGCGGCGGTCTCGCTGCCATCCACCGCGACCAGAATATTGGAGAACATCGTCGACCTCCGCGTTTCGGGTGTTGTCGGTTCTCATGATGGGCAGCCGTTGCGGATCGATCACTGACCTATGTCAATCGAAATGCGCTTTGGTGGCTGGCATCACGTCGCGCGGTGGACCGCGTGCGATTGACCCACGTCAATGAGCGATGCGCCGGGCCGCCTACAGTGAGCCTGAATGGATGCAGCAATGCTGCCGGCAGCTGCATGGCATGGCTTCCGATGGTCGGAGGTCCTTACAAGATCACGGTGGAGGATCGCATGAACTGGCTTGCAGAATACTTTTCGCAGAAGACAGCATCGCTGTGTCTGTCGATGTGGGCGTATCCGCCACTGATTCTCGGACCCGAGGGCCCGGCCACCCAGACGGTGCACGCTCTTCCCTATCCCGGCGCGACGCTCGTGTTCACGCCCGGTGAGCGGATCGAGCGGGGCGGCCTCGAATACGAGCTTCCCGCGCGGTTCGATCTGGAGCGCGTGTCCGCAGCGCATGCGCTCGACCTCGAACGGCCGTCGCGGACATCGCGGTTCTTCCGCTCGGTGACGATCTTCGCGCCGTCGCGCTACAACCGCGATTTTCTGATTACGGTCAACGACGAATTTGCTTTCGTGCCGGTCTTTTCGGCGGACGGCGCCCCGGGGTTCTCGGGCACCTGCATCGAAAGCGGCGGCCCGGCGACGCAGGAACACATGCAGTTGCCGTGGACCTTCCAGGGCTATATCAGCATCTAGTTAGGGCCATGCCGCATGCGGGACCTCGCGCGGAGCCTTTGCGCGCGTGCGGCCGGCGCGGCACGTAGCCCGGGTAAGGAGCACAACATGGATCAGGCTCTCGCGCAGGTGATCTGGTTCGACGACTTGCGGCGCGAGGACGTCGCACGCGTCGGAGGTAAAAACGCTTCGCTTGGCGAACTGTTGTCCCAACTCGACGGGCGGGGCGTTCGGGTTCCGCCAGGATTTGCGACCACGGCGCAGGCCTACTGGCGCTTTATCGACGCCAATAGTCTGCGCGAGCGCATTTCGGCGTATCTCGACGACCTCGAAAAGGGCCGTCTCACGCTGGCCGAAGCGGGCGAGGCGATCCGGGCAGCCATCGTGCACGGCGATTGGCCGCCCGAACTCGCCCAGGCTGTCTGTGCCGCCTATCGGGCGCTCGGCGAGCGCTGCGGCGGCGCCGATGCCGATGTCGCGGTCCGCTCGAGCGCCACCGCCGAAGACCTTCCTGATGCGAGCTTCGCCGGTCAGCAGGAGAGTTTCCTCAACGTGCGCGGCGAGCGGGCGCTGCTCGATGCCTGCCGGCGCTGCTACGCGTCGCTGTTTACCGACCGGGCCATCGCCTATCGAACGGCGAGAGGTTTCGATCATATGCAGGTGGCGCTGTCGATCGGTGTGCAACGGATGGTGCGCTCGGATCTCGGCGGCGCCGGCGTGATGTTTTCGCTCGACACGGAAACCGGTTTCGACAGGATCGTGCTGATCAATGCGGCCTGGGGCCTCGGCGAGAACGTCGTGCAGGGCGCCGTGGACCCGGACGAGTACGAGGTGTTCAAGCCGCTGCTCGCGCAGCCAGGGGTCTCGCCGATCGTCGGCAAGAAGCGCGGGGAAAAAGCCCACAAGATGGTCTACGCGAAAAGCGGCCCACATCCCACGAAAAACGTGCCCACGTCCAAAGCCGAACGCGCGGCATTCGTGCTCGACGACGCCGAGATACTGTCCCTGTCACGCTCGGCCTGCGCGATCGAGGCTCACTACGGCCAGCCGATGGACATCGAATGGGCGAAAGACGGCGCGACCGGCGAGATGTTCATCGTTCAGGCCCGGCCTGAAACCGTTCAGTCGCGCCGGGAAGCCAGCTCGGTCAGGAGTTACCGGCTGAAAGAGAAGGGGCGGCGTCTTCTGAGCGGCGTCAGCGTGGGCGAAGCGATCGCGGCCGGCGCGGTCTGCGTGATCGAGCATCCGCGCGACATGCACCGCTTCGTCGACGGCGCGGTTCTGGTGACGTCCACGACCGATCCCGACTGGGTGCCGGTGATGCGCCGCGCCGCCGCGATCATCACGGACCACGGCGGACGCACTTCCCACGCGGCCATCGTGAGCCGCGAACTAGGGCTGCCCGCGATCGTCGGCACCGGCAACGCCACGCATCTGTTGCACGACGAACAGGAAGTGACCGTCTCGTGCGCCGAAGGCGACGAAGGCTTCGTGTACGAAGGCACGGCCGCGTTCGATGTCGAGGAAATCGATTTCCGCGCGATCCCGACAACGCGTACTCACGTGATGCTGAATCTCGCCAATCCGGCGGCCGCCTTCCGCTGGTGGCGCTTGCCGGCTGACGGTGTGGGGCTCGTGCGCATGGAGTTCGTCGTGAGCCACGACATCAAGATTCATCCGATGGCGCTCGTGCGTTTCCGCGAACTCGAGGACGCGGGCGTCAAGCAGCGCATCGAGGAGTTGACGGCGGGGTACGCGGACAAAGCGGAGTATTTCGTCGACCGGCTCGCGCGGGGACTGGGCCGCATTGCCGCCGTGCAGTACCCGCGGCCCGCGATCATCCGCATGAGCGACTTCAAGACCAACGAATACGCGCACCTGATCGGCGGCCAGGCTTTCGAGCCTCATGAGGAAAACCCGATGCTGGGGTTCCGCGGCGCTTCGCGGTACTACTCGCCGCGCTATCGCGACGGCTTTGCGCTGGAGTGCAGGGCGATCCGGCGGCTGCGCGAGGAAATGGGCCTGCGCAACGTCGTCGTGATGATTCCGTTCTGCCGCACGGTTTGCGAAGCCGATCAGGTGCTGGAAGTGATGGCGCAAAACGGCTTGCGGCGCGGGCAGGACGGACTGCAGGTCTACGTGATGTGCGAGATCCCGTCGAACGTGATACTTGCGCGCCAATTCGCGCAGCGTTTCGACGGCTTTTCGATCGGCAGCAACGATCTCACGCAGTTGACGCTCGGCGTCGATCGGGACTCGGCGGAACTGGCGCAACTGTTCGATGAGCAGGACGAAGCCGTCAGATGGTTGATCGGCCACGTGATCGAGCAGGCGCATCGGGCGGGCGCGAAGGTCGGCCTGTGCGGGCAGGCGCCAAGCGATCACCCGGAATTCGCGGCATTTCTCGTCGAGTGTGCGATCGATTCGATGTCGGTGAGCCCGGACAGCTTCATCGCCGTGAAGCGCGAGGTGGCGAGCGCGGAAGCTCGTCTCGCGTCGCGCGCGGCGACGGTCTGAGCCGGTTGCAAGCGCTCCTGCGCGACCGGAGATGCACATGGCCGAGATCCTGACTCTGACACTGAACCCCGCGGTCGACGTCGCGACATCGGTCGACCAGATCGTCGATACGCGCAAGCTTCGCTGCGGCGCGGCGCGGCGCGACCCCGGCGGCGGCGGGATCAACGTCGCGCGAGTCATCCATCGTCTCGGCGGCGACTGCGAGGCGCTCTATATGGCGGGCGGTGTACCCGGCCTGATGCTAAGCGCGATGATCGAAGCGGAAGGGGTGCATGCCACCTGTATCGGCATTGCCGGCGAGACCCGTGAAAACTTCTCGGTTCGGGAGAGGTCGAGCGGACGCGAGTTCCGCTTCGTGTTGCCCGGTCCCATGCTCGCCGAGGCGGAATGGCAGGCATGCCTGCGCCACATCGGCGAGCGCGCCGTCGCGCCGCGCTACCTCGTGCTGAGCGGCAGCGTGCCGCCGGGCGTTCCCGACGACATCTACGCCCGCATCGTAAGGATTGCACGGCAACACGACAGCCGCGTCGTCCTCGACACCTCGGGTGCGCCGCTTGCCGAGGCGCTCGCGGCTGGGGTCTTTCTGGTCAAACCGAGCCTCTCGGAACTCAGCGCGTTGGCCGGCCGCGAACTGCTAGACGACGCACAGCGGCTCGACGCGGCGCGCAAGATCGTGCGCGACGGCGGCGCGGCGATCGTGGCGCTGACGCTCGGCGAACAGGGCGCGCTCGTCGTCACCGCCGAGCGCGCGGTGCGCGTGCCCGGATTCGTCGTGCCGGTGGCGAGTTCGATCGGCGCGGGGGACAGCTTCCTCGCCGCAATGGTGTGGGCGATCAACCGCGACATGGGGTTCGACGAAACCCTGCGCTACGCGGTGGCGGCCGCTTCAGCGTCCCTGCTTGCGGAGGGCACCAGACTGTGCGAGCGTGAGCAGATCGAGCGGATTTACCGCAAGCTCGCGGGCGCCGATATCGTCTGCGAGTCTTGAGGCGGCCCCGCTAGAGCCGATCGGTGGCATGGACGTTTCTGGAGAGAAAGAGCGATGGGTAATATGTTTCGCGACCGCGCCGATGCGGGCCGGCGGCTGGCCGATGCACTCCTCGACTATCAGGGACGCGACGATCTGGTGGTGTTGGCGTTGCCGCGCGGCGGCGTCCCTGTCGCGTTCGAGGTCGCGAGGGCATTGCATGCGAAGCTCGATGTCCTCATCGTCAGAAAGCTCGGTGCGCCGGGCGACGAGGAATTGGCGATGGGCGCGATAGCGACCGGTGGCGCCCTTCATCTGGAAAGGTCGGTGCTGCGCCAACTGGGTGTCAGTGACGCTCAGCTGGCCGATGTGATCGCGCGCGAGAAAGCCGAACTCGCGCGCAGGGAACTCGCCTACCGTGGGGAAAGCCCTCCGGTGCCCGTCGAGGGCAAGACGGTGATCGTGGTCGACGACGGCATTGCGACGGGGGCGTCGATGCAGGCGGCGCTCGAGGCGCTCCGCAGCCGGCATCCCGCTCGCATCGTCGTGGCGGTCCCGGTGTCGCCGGCCGGCGCGCAGACGGCATTCGAAGGCATCGCCGACGCGTTCGTGAGCGTACTGCAGCCGGCCTGGTTCGCCGGCATCAGCCAGTTCTACATGAAATTCGGCCAGACGACCGATGAAGAAGTCCACGCGTGTCTCGCGGCCGCGCGCGGTTCGGAGCACGAGTCGCCCCCGGACTCGGGCGGATGACGGCGGCGGGCCGCGTCGAACATGGAGAATTTATCGTGAACACCGGATCCATCTGTACGCGGGACGTCACGGTCTGCGGGCCGCAAGCGAGCATTCTCGAAGCCGCGCAGCTCATGCGCGAGCAGCATGTCGGCGACCTCGTGGTGGTCGAGACGATCGGCGGGCGTCGTGTCCCCATAGGGATGCTGACCGATCGCGACATCGTGTTGGCGATCGTGGCGAAACAGGCCAACCCCGAAAAGATCTTTGTGAACGACGTGATGTCGTCGCCGCCCGCGCTCGTCAACGAGGGTGATGATCTTTGGCTCGCCGCCTCGCGAATGCGTCTGAACGGTGTGCGGCGCCTGCCTGTCGTCGATACCGAGGGAGCCCTGGCCGGCATCGTCTCGCTCGACGATCTGCTCGAAGCGGTGTCCAAACTTGTGTCGGAGCTTTGGCTCGTCACAGGCCGCCAGTCTCACATCGAGCAAAAAAACCGCGCTTGACGGCAGCGCTTGCGCCGATAGTGCCGCTCACGTGTTTGACACGGCGCGGGCGATCACATCGAAAGCGTGGAAGGAGAGGGGGCGGCGCGATGAAGGCCGCGCGAACGGGCAGCGCATCGCGCGGGACGAATAGCGGGTGCGCGCGAATCGCGGAATGTTTGCCGATGCCGGCTGAACCAGTGCGGCATGGACCCAAGGGCAGGACGGCTCAGCGCAGCGGCACGCCGTCTCGCGTGATCTGAACCGCGATCGCCTCGACATAGTCGACTCGCACGCTGTCGCCTGCTTCGAGACTGTCGAGCAGACTGTCCGACGACGCCTGCAGGACCACGTTGCGCGTCAGGCCGCGCAACGTCAGCTCACGCTTGTCGCGATCGATCTGCACGACGGTGGCGACCGCCTCGACACGGTGCATGGCGAGGGACGAGCCGAGCGATGCGCCGGTCGTGAATTCCCTGTCGACGCGCTCGCGTATACCGCTCTCGTTGGATTTGTCGGCGCGCAGCAGCAACGCACGGTTGAACGTGACGGCGACGGTATCGCCGAGCCGCAGTTTGCCGACGTCGCCGACACTCGGGTCGACTACCACGTCCACGGGTTCGCCGTTGTCCTCAAGCAGCGTCATGCTGTTGCGCCCGGTATCAAGGGCGAAGACGACCGCGTTCGCATGCGCGACACTCGCGCCCGAATACTCGTTGTCCGGGGCCGGCTTCGTCGCCGCTTCACCGTCCGCTGCCGCGTAGGCGGGCGCCGCGCCGATTGCAAGCGCCGCGACGGTGGTCAGCAGTCTACTTTGCCATCCGCGTTTCATCATGCCTCTCCACGAGTTCCGTTGCAGGCTGGTAAGCGGCCCAGTTCGAGCGCTGCGGCGCGCTACGTACCTTGACACGCAGCGCCGGTCATTGGGTGCCGCGTATCGCGTAAGCCGTTGAAGCGGGCGTTTTCCCGCCCGCAAAGGGCGCCGAGGGCGGCACTTCCGGCGTTCGTGAGCGCACTGGATGGTGCGCCGCCGTCCCGGGTGCGACGCCAACTGGCCCGGCCGCAGCGGGGGGCGCGGCAGTCGTTGTCCCCGCAGCGGGGGCTGGGCCATCTTTGCCGCCGGAATCCCGACAGGCCGCAACGATGTCCGAGACGTTCTTGCAGTACCGCATCGCGCTGGATAGGTACGCGGGCAGCATCAGGCTCGAAGTCGACATGCATTCGAGCGGATTGCGTGTGAGCGCGCAACGCGCCCACGTCTCCTGCGTCAGCGCCAGCCAATCGACGCAGGCTTGCGTCTGCGCGCGGGTAAAGGACGCCCAGAACTCGGGCACGTTGAATGCAGTGGATTGGGTCATCATGAATGCCTCCCAAGGCCGTGATCGCGAGGCGGTTGCCAGCGTCGCAATGCAGGGGTGACGCTCAAGGAAAAGAATGAACGACTGCGATACACACGCGTTGACATGTATCAACGATGCAGCATTGGAGCCATCTGGCCCGATCCGCGCGGATCGGCTGAAGCGGCCACCGATTTCATTCAGAACGCGGCGGCTCGATTCGTCCAGTCTTTTGGGGAACCCGACGTATGCGCCCGATGTTGAAACCCATACCGGCTAACCTGGCAATCAAGTTCAGATAGGTCGCTTCGTCCATCGTTGGACTACGCGAAAGTATCCACACCATGTTGCTGTCGACCATGCAGCGGATCGTGTACTGATAGTCAGGATCCACGTACGCAGTGACAACCCGCACTTCGAATGGCCAGATGAGCCCAACTCGCCAGGTGGTATTGCCCGTCCCACGCACGATCTTTGCGACGAAGTGGCTTCCGGTGACTGGCTGATCGAAGGACTGGCGCTGGCCGAGGTAATCGTCGGAGATTTTTCCATCGGCGCGCAACGTCCACTCGTCGTAGCTGCCGACGTACTCGGCATCGCCAAGATACGGTGTTTCCGCGATCACGAACCACTTGCCCATATAGCGTTGCAGGTCGATGGGCGGACCCGCGACGCACGCTGTATGGGGCGCGGGCGGGTCTGGGGCAGCCGCTGGCACGTGCACGCAGCCTGTCAGGCTAGCGGCGAAGGCCGCGAGGCACGCAATTGACTTTCGCATGGGGGCGATGCCGGTTGAGCCGTCGTCATCGACGCACGTTTTCGCAAGGTCAGCGATGCAACGAGGGTTGATCGGGGCGAAGGGTTAGGGGCGAACAGGGTCTTGCGGCGAACGACCTTAGATTAAACGTCGTGCGAATCGGAAAGGTTGATTCAGGTCAATGAGGTCACGGCGGTTGCACTGCGCGAATCGGGCTGCCGCCGCCAACCTGCGTGCAATTGATGTCCTTTCACTCCTGCCCGGCAATTCACGTGCCGATCGACACGTACAAAAGCACCGTCGGCGCCTTTGAGCCGTTCGGCGTCGCTGCGCGTAAAGGCGCGCCATAGGTGCAGCGAAAATCGACGAACCGCGACCATTGAAAGCGCACGCCTGCGCCGATCGCGGCCAGCAGGCCCGGGTTGTTCTCGGCGGGCTGGTCGATCCGAGTCCACACATGTCCGGCATCGAAAAAGACGAAAGGTTGCACGAGCGCATTGCTCGCGCCGAATGCGATCGCCGGGGTGCGCAGCTCGGTCTGCACGTTCCAGCCTCGATCACCGAGCACGACGTAGGGGGCGTAGCCGCGCACGCTCGACTCTCCGCCAAGCCCCATCTCCTCGCTCGGCAACAAGGTGTTCGGGGTCCACTGGAACGTCCCGTCGACCATCAACGTGAAGCCGCCGCCGAGCGCGAATGCGCGCGACGCGGTCAGTTGCGTATATACATAGCGGGCCGTCGCGCCCTGTCGCGCCGCGTTGAATGCGGCGTCGTTGTTATTGCCGTCCAGGCCGCGCGGACTCGCGACGAGTGTCGCCGACGCGTGCGCCGTCCCCGCGTCGCTTGGCTTGCTGATGTCGTAGAGCAGCAGGAACTGGTGGATATGCGTATTCGAATTGAAAACCTGCGAGCCGCCGAATTCCAGATCGTTGTTGCTCCGCTTGAAGTCGTATCCGAACTGGACCATCTGTGTCATGTCCTTGATGGTCGGCAGACGCCAGTCGTAGCGGACACTCAGCTGCGCGGAAATGCCAGTCTGACCATACGCCTCGGGCAGCCGTGGAGTGCTCTGCGCGTAGACGCCGAACAACTCGATACTGTCGAGCCAGGGCAGCGGGGCGGTGTAGCTGACTGCGTGCGCCATCAAGCGCGCACGGTTCGGGCGGCCTTCGATGTCCGGATTGCCGCTGAAAAAATCGTTGCTGGCCGTGAATTGATAAGCGAGCTGTTGATCGAGACCGAACAGGTTGCCGAAACCAAGGCCCGCAAAAAATCGGTCACGCCCAAGGTCAGGCACGCCCGCATTGTCGTAACCGGCGCTGGCGCGAAATGGCAGCCGGTCCTCCGTCTGCAGCACGACGTCGGTCGTGTTCGCTGCTTCGCCCGGGGCGAAGACCGCATCGACCCGCCGATACGGATTCGCGTTGAGCACGGCGAGTCCTCGCGACACCGCCGATTGTGGAATCGGTCCGCCGGGCTCGAGCGGCATTTGACGCTCGAGCAGTCCGCTCGAAAAATACCGGTTGCCGCTGGCTCGAACCCGGCCCAGCCTGAACTCGGCGACGTCGATATGCACGACGCCCGAACTGACATCCTGTTCCGGCACGTACACGTCGACGAGCGGCTTTCCCGCTGCCCGATAATGCTCGACGACGGCGCGGCGTATCTCGGCCAGCCGTCCGAAAGTCAGGGGCTTATCGAGGTCCGGCTCGAAGATTCGCAGGAAGCTCGCGTCGAGAACGGGCAGTCCTTTCGCGACGATGCGTTGCTGCCGGTCCGGCGCGAGCGCCGCGGACGCGCCTGCGGGTTCGAACACCAGGCCGGCGAGCCGTTCGACCGCGATCCGTGCAGCGTCGGCCTGCGCCGGCGGTGGCGGTTCAGGCTGTTCGCTGCGCGGTGGCTGCGGCGTGGCTTCAGGCGCGAGATCGCGCCATGCCTGGGCCATTGCGGGCGAGGCCCGGACAACAGCCGCGAGGCACAACACGATCATCAGGTAATGGATGCAGTCAAACGCGTCGCACCATGTACGGGACGGTCTGATTGCGGATGTCGTGTGGCGCCTGATCTTCCAGCTGCAAGCGCCGTGACCGTACCTGACGATAGGCAGGCTCGCTTCACACGGGATGGGCAGAAGTGGGCGGCGCCCCGAGCGTCCCGCCCCGACGCCCATACCACGAGGTCGCCGGTACCCGCCATCAGTCAGCCATAAGTTGTTCATCCGGTAGCAACCGAAGGCAATCGCGTCCATGAGCATGCAGAAGGGCTGCTAGTTCTCCGCGCCAGGCACCTGGACGTCTACTTTATGGAGATCCGGTCGGTCGAATGGTTCGGGGTGTTACCAACCGCGTCGGGCAATAGTCGGCCAGTACAGGACTGCTTTCCTCGCTAGCAATCAGTCTTCCTGCGCAAGCCGAAACAAGACGTCAGCGAGGGCGCGAATCTTGGACTGTGCGGCTCGTTGGGATGGATAGACGACGAAGTACGACAAGCCGTTTTGCGCCACGTCGGTAAAAGGCGTCACTAGTGTCCCCGCCCGCAGGCGGTCCCTCGCCATCCGGAGATCGCCTATTGCAACTCCGTGCCCTTCCGCCGCAGCGGTGAGCGTCAATTCGAGGGTATCGAAAACGAGACCACGGTTCGCGTCGATGTGCCGTGCCCCAACGCTTTCCAGCCAGCATCGCCACTCCTCATGGCCGTGCCCGGGATGGAGCAATGTGACATCGGCAAGGTCGGCTGCCGACCTAAGTGTTGCGGCCATTTCGCTTGTGCACATCGGTGTGAGTTGCTCGGCAAACAACGGAACCGCGTCCATACCCGGCCACTGCCCGGTTCCACGAACAACGATGGCGTCGACGTCGGGCGCAGTGAAATCCGGTGTGTCGTCCGCCGATGTGGAGATGCGGAGTTCCGTTCCAGGCAACGCGTGATTGATGCCCGCCAGCCGTGGGAGCAACCAGCGAATCGCGAACGTGGATGGCAACCGCAGGGTGACGATAGACGCTGTCTTAGCTTGAGTGTCTGCGTGTCGAACCAGTTGCGTGAGTACGCTTACGGCCACGGTCAACAGTTCGCTTCCTTCCGCCGTCAGCGTCAGCCCCGACGCATGGCGCACGAAAAGCGCGCACCGGTAGTGCGCTTCGAGTTGCTGGACCTGACGGCTCACCGCGCCCTGCGTTCGACACAGATGGTCAGCGGCTTTGCTGATGCTCCCGAGTTGCGCCGCGGCGACGAATGACTGGAACGCTGTCAGCGGCGGCAGCCCCCGCGTAAGGTCGGCCAATGGGTATGCATGGGTTGCATACCCGGGTTGCGGATTTTTCGATTGCTCGGTCATCGGTGCATCGCTATCGTGCCTGTATCGGATGCGCGGTCCGTTCGAACGCGCGGAGTTGTCAACGCATGATCGGAGAATGAAGATGGCCTCATCGTCGGAAGCACTATACACGCGGCAGGTTCGCAACTATCTCACGGAGTTGGAGCGCGGCGATGTCGCGGCGATCTGTGCGTTGTTCACGCCGGACGCCCAGATCTTCTCGCCGTTTCTCGGCTGGATGCGCCCCGCGCCATTCTTTGCGAAGGTCAATGCAGCGTCGGGTGAAAGCAGAATAACGCCTATCGACATCTGCGTTAGCACGATGGGGGCCCGACGTGCGACCGGTTACTTCGTCTATGACTGGGGGCTCAAAGATGGGTCCGCGGTGCGTTTCGAGTGCGTCGATGTTTTCGAATTCGACGACAACGGACTCATCGAGCGGATGATCATCGTCTACGATACCCATCCGATTCGCAGTACGGTAGGCGACAAATACGCGTAGCTGAAAGGATCTGCCTGCGTCGGACGGCAAACCATGACGGGTGGTGCGCAACACCTGTCCGTACGGCCGGATAGGGGCTCAGTGAGTTGCTCAAGTTTGACAATCTCATGCCGATAAAGAGTCTGTAATTCCATTCGACAAATCGATTTCATCGGCCGGAACACCCGAATGCAGAGACGACTACTCGCGATTCTTATCGTCAGCGCAAGCACAACTCTTTTCGGCGGATAGCGTTCCACTGCAAGGCGGTTGCGCGCGCGTAGTCGGACACCGATTTGCACACACAGACCCACCCTGGCTTGGAGGTTAGGCGCGGCTCCGATGACCGAACCCTGCTTCGTACCCGCGCACCCAGAATTCCTAAAACAATCATGCTACGCCACGACACCTCGAGTCTTCGACACGCTTTCACCGGCATCATGTTTGCCGCGATCTGCTGCCTGCTAACCGGCTGTGGCGACGGGATATCAGAGGCCGACGTCGCATTCGTTACCGCAGGGACGCCGCCCCAATTCGAATCGCTACGGATGTACGGCGCCGCGCCGGACAACATCGCCCCGGGCAGCGGCAACCCTCATATCTCTGGCGGGCTTCACCAGGGATGCCAGGCGATCATCCACACCAGGGGCGGCGAGGTGCGCGAGACGGTGATTTTCGAGGACGAGCAGGGCACCGCCTTCGATCTTGATGTCACCCGTACACCCAACGGCTGGAACGTGACTTCGGAAGGACTCACACCGCCGAGCGCCGATCCCGTCGGTTTCCGCACGCGGTTCACGAACTGCGTGAACGCGATCCGGGACAAGTATGCAGCCGAACCGGACAAGGCTCCGTTCAAATAAGCACAGATGGGCCGCCCGTCGCGAGGGAGGCAACGGCAGGCTTCGCGGAGTCCTGTCCGAACAATGATCACGGTAGTACCGGCTTCGTCCAATGGATTGATACAGATCAATCATCGTCCCGCGCAACACGGCACATTAGTCGATGTGTTGGGCGCGTCCGTCGAACGTGCACAAGTATCCCCGCGAACCCCCGCGCGCGCGACGCCTCGCGCTCGTCGTGATCTGTGCCATACGCAGTTCGATCCCGTTGGAGCCGCAAATGAACCGTCCCCGAAAAGTCGTCATCATCGGTGCTGGCATTGCTGGCCTGTGCGCTGCCGTTCACGCGCGCAAGTGCGGATATGCCGTCACCGTGCTCGAGCAACACGAACGTCCTGGCGGACTCGCCACCAGCTGGCAACGCGGAGGCTATACGTTCGAGGCATGTCTGCACTGGCTGCTCGGCTCGAATCCGCACGACTCCATGCATGCACTATGGCGCGAAGTGTTTGACATCGACCGTCTGCACTTCGTCTATCCCGAAGAATGGATGCGCATAGAAGGCGCGGACGGTCAGCACCTCTCCATTTACTCCGACCTCGAACGGCTCGAGGCGGAATTGCTGCGGCATGCACCGCAGGACGAAGCGCAGATCCGCAAGTTCGTGCATGCGGTGCGCAGCCTCAGTCACTGTCCGCTGCCGTCGTCGAGCAGTGCCTGGCAGGACCGTCTGACGACGGGGCTGCAATTGCTTCGCCGCATGCCTCTTCTGCAAAGTCTTTCGCAAGTCACATCAGAAGACTACGGCAAGCGGTTCGACGACCCGTTGCTGCGAGGCTTGTTCGGCGAAGGAGAGAACGCGCAACTCGCGGTGATCGCGCTCGTTTTCGCGCTCGCATGGGTCGGCAACCGCAATGCAGGCTATCCGACGGGCGGCTCGCGGGCGGTGATCGGTGCGATCGAGCAGAACTTGCAGCGACTCGGCGGCGTGTTGCGCACGGGCGTGAGCGTGGAACGGATTCTCGTGGAGGACGATACGGCGGTGGGCGTACAGCTCGATGACGGCGAGCGCATCGACGCCGACTGGGTCGTCTCCGCCGCTGACGGGCACACGACCATCTTCGATCTGCTTGACGGGCGGTATGTCGGAGCGCGCATCGATCACGCGTATCGCACGTATAAGCCTTTCCCGTCGTTCCTGCACGTGAGCCTCGGCGTGGCACGCGATCTCTCGCAGAAGTGCGGATGCATGATGCACCTGCTCGACAAGCCGCTCACGGTCGATCCGCAGACAGAGCTACGTCAGATCGCCTTCCGGCTGTTCCACTATGATCCGACGTTCGCGCCAGCCGGCAAGACCGCCGTGACGTGCGTGCTGCCCACGCGCAACGTGGCGTACTGGTCGCGGTTGAGCGAGTTCGACCCGCAGCAATATGAAGCGGAGAAGCAGCGCGTGGCGAACAGCGTGATCGCTATATTCGACGAGCGCACGCCCTGTGAGCGCGACGCGATCGAAGTGATCGATGTGTCGACGCCCGCCACCGTAGTCCGCTGCACGCGCAATTGGCACGGGAGCATGGAAGGCTGGCTGCTCACGGCGCAGACAGGTCTACGTCCTCTGCCGTCGATGTTGCCCGGCTTGCGGCGATTCATGATGATTGGCCAGTGGGTCATGCCCGGCGGGGGTCTGCCGTCCGGCCTCATCACCGCGCGGCGAGCGGTGCGCCGCATATGTCGGGAGGACGGGATCGCCTTCGTGCCGGATGAGCAGACCCAGTCGCCGCACACAGCCGGCGGTTTGCCCGCCTGACGCGAAGCAGGGCCTCGGGCACTCAGAGCTTGCCACTTTCTGAGCCGATTTCATGACATGAACGAACCCGGTTGGACCGCCTGTGGGTGAGTACTTTGCCAGCTTTCCCTTCGTGCAGGTCAACCGTAACCGTGTTGCATCGAGCAGGTGAACGCGGCGACGACCGGTTGAGATTGCAAGGCTGCATGCAGTGCGTGAACGTGTAGCGATGGGCCGCCGCGCCGAGTGCGTGATGCTCGACAAAGGTTCTTGCATTCCCCAAATGCTTCGATTCCTCACCGAGGTGATCGAGCGAATCGGGAAACATCATTGCAAAAAGACCGCCCGCGTGCGCCAGTTGCGCATGCTTAGTCGTCGAGCGTTTCGTGGACTGCGACCGCACCCAGCTTCCAGTAGCTGGCCGCGCGAATCCGCGTTTTGTCGACGCCGCGTTCTGCGCACAGATGCTGGCGCACCGCGCGGATCATTGCCGCTTCCCCGGCGGCCCACACGTAGCCTTCACCTTGCTCCGGGAGATAGAGATCGTGCACTGCGTCCAACAGCGCTTCGCCGCGCGGGACGGTTTGCGTGTCGGCGTCGCTGCGATAGCACCAGACGAGGTGCAGTTCGGCCTGCGTCGCGAATTCGATGCGCGCCGACGGATCGGCGACTTCGATCACCGCGGCGACGCGCGCACCGGCCGGCAGTTCTTCGAGACGGCGCGCGATCGCGGGCAGCGCGGTGTCGTCGCCGATCAGCAGATGCCAGTCGAAGCCGGTCGGAATCACCAGCGAGCCGCGCGGGCCGCCGATGCCCAGATACTGGCCAACCTTCGCCTGGGCGGCCCATGTCGCGGCGGGGCCCGCGTCGTGCATCGCGAACTCGATGTCGAGCTCGCGCGCATCGCGGTCGAAACGGCGCGGCGTGAAATCGCGCGCGGTCGGCCGCTTGCCGTCGGGGAACACCGGGCCGTCGGGGCCGGCTTGCGGTAGCGTCGGTTTGTCGGCGTCCGGTTCGGGGAAAAAGACCTTGATGTGGTCGTCGAACGAGGCGGACACGAAGTCGTGCAAATCGTCACCGGTAAAGGTCACGCGAATCAGGTGCGGCGTTAGCGCGCGCACCTGCTTGACCTGCAGCAGACGAAACTTCAACGGATGCCTCACGCGATACACGGCGAGATCGGCGCGAGTGGGTTGGTCTTGCATAAAGGTGGTGTTCCTGTTCGGTTCGAGAGGATGCGCGGGCGGGATTGGGGAGAGGCGCGCGCAGTCAGACAGTCGGCTCGTTGCCGTTGCCGCCTTCGATTTCTTTGGCGGCGCGCATCAGTATCGCGGCGATGCGGCGCTGTTCGCGGGCCGGCGCGTTGTCGCGGCGCAGCAGCGCGTTCTTCAGCGTGCGGCGCGCTTCGTTCAGCTCGGGCACCCAGCCGCCTTCGCTGACGTCGGCCGGTTCCTCGCCGGCAAATGCGCGGCGCACCGAATCCATCTTGCGGGCGATATGCGAGAGCTTGGCGAGCATCAGCTCGACGCGCTCGCGGTTCGCGGCGAGATATTCGCGGCCCGCATCGGCCAGTTCATAGCGCTTGCGATTGCCTTCGAGTTGCACGATGACATAGCCGAGCTCCTCGAGATAGGTCAGCGCCGGATAGACCATGCCGGGGCTCGGGCTGTAGAAGCCGTTCGAGCGCGTTTCGAGCGCCTTGATGAGTTCGTAGCCGTGGCTCGGCTGCGTGTCGATCAGCGACAGCAGCATCAGTTGCAGATCGTCCGAGCTGAATTTACGGCCGCGCGGGAAGCCTTCGCCGTCGAAGCCGCCCGGGCCGCCGCCGAAACCACCGAAGCCGCCCGGGCCGCCCGGGCCGCCGAAACCGCCGCCGAAGCGTGAGCCGCGGCCCGCGACTTCGCTCGCCTGGGGCGACGGAAGGCCGCAACCGGCGCGAAAACGGTTGGGCAAGCTGTGCGGGCCGGAAAAACCATGAGGATGACGCATCTGGGACCTCCGCTGAGTGTCGTAAGATGCATCTTAAGATATATATCTAAAGATAGTCTGTCAAACTCTTTTTTGTGAGTCATGGGTCGATACGCAATCGTGAGCGGTTCACGAATGACGCCGATCAGAGCAAGCCGTCGCGTTGTGTGATTCGATGATCGCGGCGCAAGTCACTTGGAGGGCGAGCGGCGCTCTCTGCGAAGCCAGGCCTCCCGCATTCGTCTTTTCCTGGTCACGGCTTTACGTCGCCTTTTCCCCGGGTGTTTGCACCTCCTCTGCGTTTGCTCGCAGTTGCCTGCGGCGGTTGAAGAACAATCGTGTCTTCCGGTGCCAACCTGCGCCCGGCGTGGGAGCGCAGCTCGAGCTTCCGGACGGGAAAACCCGTTTTCTTCTCCACAAGGACGACGTGCGCCTCGTCCGGTTCGAAACAGTACTCCTCGCCCCATTGCCGCAGCGCGACAAGCAGCGGGAATAGTCCGCGCCCTTTTTCCGTGAGTACGTATTCCTGATATGCGCTGCCGTCGGACGCAGGCTCCATGCGCAGGATGCCGTGAGTGACGAGATTGCGTAACCGGACGGCGAGGATGTTCTTCGCGAGTCCCAGGCTCCGCTGAAACTCCCCGAAGCGGCGCGCCCCGTCGAACGCGTCGCGGACGATCAGCAAAGACCACCAGTCGCCAATGGCATCCAGCGGCCGGGCTACACCGCACAGAGAGTCGGCGTGGGTGGTTCGTTTAACCATGACTTCTTCCTCGCAGCCTGAATATTGTGCGCGCCGGAACAAAACCGGCTTCCCAGTCACAACAAATGTGGTTGCAATATAAAACCCGCTTTGCTATAACGCAAGTGGTTTCGTTATGAAACCATCATTGCCGGCATGTACGGCGCCATCTTTTCGGAAGGAAGCACGCCATGGACCGATTCGTTGATACGTTCGACGGGACGTACCCCTATGCGCCACAGTTCACTGAGGCAGCGGGGTTTCGAATGCACTACGTGGATGAAGGGCCTCGCGACGGTCAGGTCGTGCTGTGCCTGCACGGTGAGCCGACCTGGGGTTTCCTCTTCAGACAGCTGATTGGCGCACTGCGTGGCACATATCGGGTCGTGGTGCCTGACCAGATGGGATTCGGCAGGAGCGATACGCCGTCGTCCCGCAATTACTGGCTGCAGGATCACATCGACAATCTCGAGCGCTTCGTGCTCGCACTCGATCTGCGGGACATAACGCTCGTCATGCATGATTTCGGCGGGCCGGTGGGTATGGGTCTCGCGTCTCGCCATCCAGATCGCATCCGGCGCATCATTAGCGTCAACGGGCCGACGCCGTTCGGCCAGGCAACGCTGGCTGATCGTTGGCGCGCGAACGCCAAGGTTTCCCCGTGGTTTCAGTGGATATTGAGCGCCGAGGCTGAAGGGCGTCTCGATGCCGTGTTGAGCGAACTCGGCTTCAATATTCTGAGTACATTGAAGCTCAACGGTTTCGAAGACAACAGCTTGATCAACGATACGTGGCTGCGCGCGTACGGTTCCCGCTTCGCGACACCAGCCGACTGCGCGGGGGCAATCGGCTGGGCGAGGGGATTCGCCATCGACGCGCACCGCTTCGAAGTGCCGGACGCGGCCACCCGTCGAACCATCGCGACGAAGCCCGCACTGGCGATCTGGGGTAGCGCCGACCGCACGCTCCATGCGCAACATCTGCTTCCGCTCTTTAGCGAGCTGTTTCCGCAAGCGGCGATACACAAGCTTGCCGGCGTCGGTCATTACAGTCTGGAGGATGCGCCAGAAGCGATCGCGGCACGAATCGGCCCGTTCCTCGAACAGACGTGATCGCCGTGGCTCGCCCCGAAAGGGGCGCGGCTCGGTGCGAACGAAGCTGTCGCGCAGCCGCATGTATACTTGTCCGCTTTGTGGCGCGGTACGCGAGAGCTTCGGTTCGTCAAGCATGAATAAACTCGTTTCTTATGTCAGCGCGATCCACGGGCTGCCCGGCCCTGCGACGATCGTGCGTCAGGACGTTTCAACCGAGACCTGGCGCGAACAGGACATCGAAGTTCACAAGCAGGAAATCACGTTCGTTTTCGACAACGGCGCGGTGATTCGCCGATCCATCGAGTGGGATCAGGTCAGCTCCGATGCGCTCTGCGCCGAATGCTGGATCGACTATGAAGTGATCGAGCATCCCGCCGGCCTCAGCATCAATCCCGCGACTCAGAGATTCGACAACGTGTGCCGCGAGACTTTCTGGCTGCGTTATCACACCGCGTGACTGTTGCCCGGAAATCCGGGCGATCAGTCTTGCTCCCGGCGTCCGGTTAGAAAGAGCAGGAACACTCGGGCAATTGCCAGCAACACCACGTTGCAGCCGAGCGCGTGCTATCTTGCTCGCTTCGCGGACTGCCCGCCTCGGAGCAGACACCATGACGGAAGTCTTCGATCCGCACGGCATCGAGCAAGCGGTCTTCGTGATCGGCGAGCGCCATGCCTCGCTCGACGAGCCGTGGCGCGCCGAGCGGCGCGCGCGGTTGATTCACGTGAACGAAGGCGTGCTGACGGTGCACACCGAATCCGGCCGCTGGGTCGTGCCGCCCGCCCGCGCGCTGTGGATCGTTGCTAATACGCTGTACTGCCTGCACGCGACGCGCCCCGTGCACTTGTATTCGCTCTACGTCGCGACTGATTCCGCATCGGATCCCGCCGCCGACCCCGCTCCCGACGCCGAGCCGCTGCCCGCGCAAAGCGGCGCACTGGTTCCCGACGCGCTCGTGCAGGCGCTGCTCGCCACCGCGGCCGATCTGCCGCACGACCGCCCGCCCGGCGAACCCGCCCGCCGTCTCCTTCAGGTGTTGCTGGATCGCGTCGCGGACCTGCCTGCCGCGCCGCTCGGCCTGAACTGGCCGGACGATCCGCGCGCGCAGCGCATCGCCGAGGCGCTCAGCGCGAATCCCGCGCAATCGCTGGTACTCGAGGAACTCGCCGCGGCGGCCGGCGTGACCGCGCGCACGGCTGCGCGTCTATTCGCGAAGGAAACAGGGCAGACCTTCGGTCAATGGCGCCAGCAATTGCGTTTGCTGGCCGCGCTCGAACATCTCGGCGCCGGCGAGAGTGTCACGCAGGTGGCACTCGAAGTCGGCTATAGCGACGTGTCGTCGTTTATCGCGGTGTTTCGCGATGCATTCGGAGACACCCCCGCGCGCTATTTCCGCTGACGCAACGGCGTGGCCACCGCGCGGCCATCAGCCTCGCGCGAGAACCAGACCGCCTCAGTGCGCGCCCGCCGCGTCGGGGCCGCCGCCGCCCTTGGCTGGCCGCGTGATCCAGATCAGCGGGATGATCAGCAGAAAGATGATCGCCGAGACAAAGAAGATGTCGTTGAGGCCCATCATCGCGGCCTGCGTGTTGACGGTGAAATCGAACAGCGCATCTGCCGATTGCGGATTCAGATGCAGCAGCGACTGCGTCGAGTCGAGCTGCTGCGCGAACAACGGGTTGTTGACCGACGCCTGCTCGGTGAGCCGCACGTGGTGCAGTATCGTGCGGTTGTTCCACGCGGTGCCCGCGATCGACGTGCCGACCGCCCCGCAGAACACCCGCACGAAATTCGACAGACCCGCCGCCGCCGGAATCCGGCTCGGCGGCTGGCCCGACAGGATGATCGCCGTCAGCGGCACGAAGAACAGCGCCATCGGAATGCCTTGCAGCAGCGTTGGCAAAACGAGGTGCCACGTGTCGATCTCGATCACGTACTTCGAGCGCATGTAGAACACGATCGCGAAGCCGACGAACGCGAACGTCGAGATCACGCGCGCATCCGAGCGCGGCAGCACGCGGCCCAGCACCGGCGCAAGAATGATCGCGAAGATGCCGAGCGGCGCGGTGACGAGACCGGCGTCGATCGAGCGGTAGTTCAGATACTCCTGCATCCATTGCGGCAGCAGCACGAGGTTGCCGAAAAACACGCCGTACGCAATCGAAATCGCAATCGTGCCGCCGAGAAAATTGCGCTGCTGAAACAGGCGCAGATCGACGATCGGATGCTCCTCGGTCAACTCCCACACGAGGAAGAACGCGAAGCTGATGAGCGCGACGATGCCGAGAATCGAGATCACCGGCGATGCGAACCAGTCGAGGTCCTTGCCCTTGTCGAGCATGATCTGCAGCGAGGCGACCCAGGTGATGAGCAGACCGAGGCCGACCACGTCGATCGGCGGACGGCGCGTCGGCGATTCGCGGTTGCGGTAGATCATCCACGTGACGCTGGCCGCGAACAGGCCGACCGGAATGTTGATGTAGAAGATCCACGACCAGCTGTAGCTATCGGTGATCCAGCCGCCGAGCGCCGGGCCCGCGATCGGGCCGACGGTGGCAGTCATCGCCCACAGCGCGAGCGCGGTCGACGATTTCTCTTTCGGATAGGAGCCGAGCAGGATCGCTTGCGACAGCGGAATCAGCGGACCGGCCACCGCGCCCTGGAAGACCCGCGCGAGCAGCAGGATCGGCAACGTCGGTGCGACGCCGCATAGCCATGACGCGAGCGTGAACGAGAGGATCGCGCCGACGAACAGCCTGACCTGGCCGATGCGCTGCGTGAGCCAGCCGGTCAGCGGAATCGACACCGCGTTGGAGGCCGCGAACACGGTGATGACCCACGTGCCTTCGTCGACCGATACGCCGAGATTGCCTGATATCGTCGGAATCGCGACGTTCGCAATCGAGGTGTCGAGCACATTCATGAACGTAGCGAGCGCGACCGCGATCGTCGCGAGAACCAGCCGGCCCCCTTCGAGCGGCGCGGGCGGAGCAGGTGGCCGAGGCGGCGGCGCGGAGGCGGGCGCGGCGTTGGGCTGGCTCAAACGGTGTTCTCCCGATGTGTTGCTGAGATCAGGCCGGACGGCGAGGGCACACGATGCGCCAAAGCATACCCGCATTCGCCGGCCGACGTCGGGCACGGGCGCAGCCGATGCAGCGTTCGCCGACACGAGGGCGGCGCGCGGCGTATGCTCCCGGCTGAGGCCGGTTGACGAAAGCCGCCGACACTAACCCACGGAAAAAAGGACACCACCATGAGCTGGCAGCAATTCGAACACGGCTGGCGGCGCGCGCCGCGCAACGCACGCGCGACGAGCCTCGTCGTGCTCATGCACGGCGTCGGCAGCAACGCGCGCGATCTGACGCCGATTGCGGATATCTGGAGCGAGGACCTGCCCGGCGCGGCGTTCGTTTCGCTCGACGGCACCGATCCGTTCGAGGGCGGCTTCGGCGGCCGCCAGTGGTTCAGCCTGCGCGACGTCAACGAGGCGAACCGCGCGGCGCGCGTCGCCGCCGCCTATCCGGCGCTGCGCCGCGTGCTCGACGCCGAGCTCGCGCATTGGCAGTTGTCTTTCGATCGGCTTGCGCTCGTCGGCTTTTCACAAGGTTCGATCATGGCGCTCCATCACGTCGCGTCGAGCACGGAGGGCGCGGCGGGCGTCGTCGCGTATTCGGGACGGCTCGCCTCGCCGCTCACGTCGCCGAATCGGGCGACACCGCTCACGCTGATCCACGGCGAGGACGACGAGGTGATCCCGGTGCGCGAACTCGAATCAGCGGCCCACGCCCTCAGCGAGGCCGGCTTTCCGGTCGACGCCTACGTGCTGCCCGGCGTGGGCCACACGATCACCGCCGACGGCGTCGCGCTCGGCCGCGATGCGCTCGACCGCGCGCTAGGCACGCTGTCGCGCGATTGACACAACCCCAAAAGAAAGTGGCGCTAAAGATTTTGACGGGCTTGCCGTCAAAGCGGTAATACATTGAAAATCACCCCGCCGCGCGGAACGCGCAACGCCCAACCGGGCGTGTCGCGCGGCTTCGGGGTACCGGGGGCGCAGTTCAAGACCGTCCGAGACGGCGGATAACGACATATCAGAGCCTGATTATGGCCAGACCGACGCCGCATTACCCGCTCTTTGAGCGACTGTTTCGCCATTCCGTAGCGGTGGATCTCGGCACGGCCAACACGCTTATCTACACCAACGACGGCGGCATCGTGCTGAACCAGCCGTCCGTGGTGTGCTTCGAGACGCAGCCTGCCAACGGGGCGAAACGCATTGCCGCGATCGGCGCCGAGGCGCGCCAGTTGCTCGGCCGCGCGCCGCTCAATCTCGAAACGGTGCGGCCGATGCGCCACGGCGTCATCGCCAATTTCTCCGCCGCCGAACACATGATCAAGCAATTCGTCGACATGGCGCGGCCGCGCTCGCTGTTCAGCCGACGCGCGGCATTCACGCTGTGCGTGCCGGGCTCGGCGACCCACGTCGAGCGCCGCGCGATCCGCGAAGCGGCCGAGGCGGCTGGCGCGTGGACGGTCAGCCTGATCGGCGAATCGCTCGCGGCTGCGCTGGGCGCGGGCCTGCCGGTCCGTGACGCGACGGGCTCGATGGTGGTCGACATCGGCGGCGGCACCACCGAGGTCGGCGTAATCGCGCTCGGCGGCACCGCGTACAGCGACTCGGTACGCGTCGGCGGCGACAACTTCGACGCGGCGATCATCAGCTATGTGCGCAATCTGTACGGTGTGTTGCTCGGCGAGCAGACCGCCGAGCACGTCAAGAGAAACCTCGGCAGCGCCGTGCACGACGTGCCGCTCGAGCAGATGAACGCGACCGGCCGCGGCGTGGACGACGGCCTGCCGCGTACCGTGCAACTCAGCAACCGCGATATCGCCGAAGCGATCGAAGCGCCGCTGCGCGAGGTGATCGGCGCGGTGAAGCGCGGGCTCGAAATGGCGCCCGCCGAACTCGTGACGGACATCGCGTACCGGGGCATCGTGCTGACCGGTGGCGGCGCGCTGCTGCGCAATCTGGGGCGGCGTTTGAGCGAGGAGGTCGGTCTCGAGGTGCGCGTTGCCGACGAGCCGCTGACCTGCGCGGTGCGTGGCGCGGGCGCCGCGGCCGCGTCGGGGTGGCTCGATGAACTCGGGGACGCGTGAGCGGCGGTTTGGCATCCGCTCGGGGCACCCGTCAGCCGGCCGCCCGGCGCGTCGCTGATGCTTATGTGACAATACGCGTCGCGTCCCATTTCCCGGGACGCCCATACGCTCATTTCCCAAGGCTTCGATTGCCGGCCGCGCGCCATTCGCGTGCCGATGCCGTGCTGCCCGTACATCATCCGTGACTCGATCTGTTTCCGCCTCGCTCCTGCCGTCCTCACCATCCTTCATCGAACTACGCAGCGGCTTGCGCATGCCTTACGTCGCGGCCGGCGACGGCGAGATGCTGCTGTTCATACACGGCTCCCTGTGCGATTACCGCTACTGGCAGCCGCAGATGGACGGTCTGTCGAAGCGCTATCGCTGCGTCGCGGTCAGCCTCACGCATTACTGGCCGGTGACCGATAGCGCGGCGGACCTGCCGTTCAGTTGGAGCGGCCACGCGGACGAAGTGGCGGAGTTCATCGATCGTTTCGGCGCGGGGCCCGCGCATGTGGTCGGGCATTCGCGCGGCGGCTGCGTCGCCTATCATTTCGCGCGACGCCATCCCGAGCGTGTGCGCACGCTCACGCTCGCCGATCCCGGCGGCCCGCTGCAAATCGCCGGACGCCCGCCCGCCCGGCTGCCGGAGACGGTCAACGCATTGCGCGCGAAAGCGGCCGGGCTGATCGAAAGCGGCGAGGTCGAAGCAGGGTTGCAACTGTTCGTCGATTCGGTGAGCCGCCCCGGCTTCTGGGCGATGAGCACGCCGGGTTTTCGTCGCATGGCGACCGACAACGCACACACGCTCGCGCGGCAATTCCGCGACCCGCTGCCCGCGTACGTCCCGGAGGATGCGCGCGACCTGCGCTGCCCGGTGCTGCTGATCGACGGCGAGAAGAGTCCTGACATGTTCCGCCGCACCGTGACGGCGTTGCAGGGATGGCTGCCGGATGCGCGGCGCGAAACGGTGCGCGGTGCGTCGCACGGCATGAACCTCGCCCATCCGTCCGCGTTCAATCGCTACGTCGACGAGTTCATTCAGGCGATCAGCGCGCGCTGAAGAGGCGAAGCAATCGACAAGGGCGACCGGCCTGCGCGGGACGCCGCCGGTCACCCTTCGTACCCATCAGGCTTTGCGATGCGCGTCCTTGTCGAGCGCGCGTTCGGCCGCCTCGCCGACGAGCCCGTGGTAGTACAGATGCACGCCGATCGCGAGCGAGTCGTCCCGCTCAGCCTCGCGTACCGGCAACGAATGTTGCGCACGCCGAGATGCAGTGTTGTGACCAATCGACGCAATCAACGACACAGCGGCCTTTAGAATGCCGGGCAGAGCCCGAGCATGCCGTAACTGAGCGGACGCACGGCACGTGTGCGGTATCAAGCAAAAGGAAGACGTAGATGAACTCGAAGTCACGCGCAACGCTGAGCTTCTCGGACAGCGACCAGACCATCGATCTGCCGATCTATCAGGGCACGCTGGGCCCGGACGTGATCGACATTCGCAAACTGTACGGCCAGACCGGCAAATTCACGTACGACCCGGGCTTCATGTCGACGGCGTCGTGCAACTCCGAAATCACTTATATCGACGGCGACAAGGGCGAACTGCTGTACCGCGGCTACGCGATCGACAACCTCGCGGAAAACGCCGACTTCCTCGAAACCTGCTACCTGTTGCTGAACGGCGAGCTGCCGAACGCGCAGCAGAAGGAGGAATTCGTCGACACCGTCACGCAGCACACGATGGTGCACGAGCAGATGCAGCTTTTCTTCCGCGGCTTCCGTCGCGACGCGCACCCGATGGCGATTCTCGTCGCCGCTGTGGGCGCGCTGTCCGCGTTCTATCACGACTCGCTCGACATCACGAACCCGCGTCACCGCGAAGTGTCGGCGATCCGCATGATCGCGAAGCTGCCCACGCTGGTGGCGATGGCGTACAAGTACAGCATCGGCCAGCCGTTCGTGTACCCGAAGAACGACCTGTCGTACAGCGCGAACTTCATGCGCATGATGTTCTCGAACCCGTGCGAGGAGTACAAGGTCAACGACGTGCTGGTGCGCGCGCTCGACCGCATCCTCATCCTGCACGCGGACCACGAGCAGAACGCCTCGACGTCGACCGTGCGTCTTGCCGGTTCGTCGGGCGCGAATCCGTTTGCATGTATCGCAGCGGGTATCGCGTGTCTGTGGGGCCCGGCGCACGGCGGTGCGAACGAAGCCGCGCTGAACATGCTGGAGGAAATCGGCTCGGTCGACAACATTCCTGAGTTCATCAAGCAGGTGAAGGACAAGAACTCGGGCGTGAAGCTGATGGGCTTCGGTCACCGGGTGTACAAGAACTACGATCCGCGCGCGAAGCTGATGCGCGAAACCTGCCACGAAGTGCTCGAAGAGCTGGGCCTGCACGACGACCCGCTGTTCAAGCTCGCGATGGCGCTGGAGAAGATCGCGCTCGAAGACGAATACTTCGTGTCGCGCAAGCTGTACCCGAACGTCGACTTCTATTCGGGCATCGTGCAGCGCGCGCTGGGCATTCCGACCTCGATGTTCACGTGCATCTTCGCGATGGCACGTACGGTCGGCTGGATTGCGCAGTGGAACGAAATGATCGCCGATCCCGAGCAGAAGATTGGCCGTCCGCGTCAACTGTTCATCGGCGAGGCGCCGCGCGAGGCGAAGCCGATCGCGAGGCGTTAAAGCGCTCTTTCAAGCGCCCGGACCCACGGCTCGCGAGGCCGTGGGTTCTTTCATTTCCCTGCACGTCCTGTGCCACCAAAAACGCCGTAACAAACGGCAAACGGTGCAACAAGCCGAAACTCCGGCGCAATAAGTTCGTCTCACGCGCACAGAGCCTCTACAATCGGATGCGATGGCCGACCGGCAACCGGGCGGCCGGCAAGCGAACGCCCTGACAACCCGGCGGCAAATCTGGGGCGAGACCCAAAGTGCAACTGAACGCAGCAGCGAATCCATAGGAGCGACCTTGATGCAGCAGCCAGAAGCTCTCGGCGGGCTGACCCACTCGGGCGGCGTCGACCATCGCGAGCCCGAGCAGGACGGCATTTTCATCCCGACGGAAAACCTCAACGTCGCGAGCGCCACGCAGCACGTGCTCAAGTCGGGCGACACCTTCATCGTCAACGATCCGCTCGGCGATATCACCGGCCTCGACGATGGCCTCTTCGTCAACGACACGCGCGTGCTGTCGCAACTGCGCCTGACCTTCGGCGGCCGCGCCCCGTCGCTGCTGTCGGGCAGCGTCAGCAGCGACAACGCCACTTTCACCGCGCATCTGACCAACCGCCCGCTGCCGCCGCTCGGCGGCAGGAGCACACCGGAAGGCGTGATCCACGTCCAGCGCGTGCGCGTCCTGTCGGGCACCGTGCTGAACGAGGCGATCGAGCTGACGAACTACGGCACGAGCGACGCCACCGTGCCGCTGTCCATTTCGTTTTCCAGCGATTTCCGCGATATGTTCGAAGTGCGCGGCCTGAAGCGCAACAAACAGGGGCGCATCCAGCCCGCCCGGGTGGAGAATCAGGAGGTGCTGCTCGGCTATATCGGTCTCGACGACGTCGCGCGCAACGTGCAGATCGCGTTCTCGCCGCAGCCTGACAAGCTGTTCGCCGATCGCGCCGACTACACCGTCAAGCTGCCCGCGCAGGCGTGCGCGTCGATCTATCTGTCGGTGGCGGTGCAGGTCGTGCCGATGAGCGGCAAGCTCGGCGCCGAGGTGTCGCAGCCGGTGCATGCGCAGAGCGAGGCCCATCTGTCGCAGATCGACGCCGAGCGCCCGCGCGTGGGCCGTGCGGCGGTACGCGCGGCATCGGTGGATGCGCACCTGGTGATGCGCGAGCGGCGCCTCGCGAGTGCGCGTGTGCGTTCGAGCAATCCGCTGTTCAACGCATGGATCGACCGCTCGTTCGCCGACCTGAGCCTGCTGACGACGGATCTCTCGACCGGCCCGTACCCTTACGCGGGCATTCCATGGTTTTCGACCCCCTTCGGCCGCGATGCGGTGATCACGTCGCTGCAGACGCTGTGGCTCCAGCCGCATCTCGCGGCGGGCGTGCTGCGCTTTCTCGCCGAGCACCAGGCGCGCGAGAACTCGCCGTTTCGCGACGCCGCGCCGGGCAAGATCATGCACGAGATGCGCAAGGGCGAAATGGCCGCAGCCGGCGAAGTGCCGTTCGCGCTGTACTACGGCGGGGTCGACACCACGCCGCTTTTCATCGTGCTGGCCGGCGCCTATGCGGCCCGCACCGGCGACCTCGCGTTGATCGACGAACTATGGCCCGCGCTCGAACGCGCGGCGCAATGGGTCGCGGGCGTATGCGACAAGAACCGCCTCGGGCTGCTCGACTACCAGCGCGAATCGGATGGCGGCCTCGCGAATCAGGGCTGGAAGGATAGTCACGACTCGGTGTTCCATGCGGACGGGCGCATCCCCGACGGCCCGATCGCGCTCGTCGAAGTGCAAGCCTATGCGAGCGCAGCGTTCGACACGATGGCTCATTTCGCGCGGCTGCGCGACCTGCACGACGCGGCCGCGCAGTATGCGGAGCGCGCGAAGAAGATCCGCCGCTGCGTCGAGGAAAAGTACTGGATGGACGAGGTCGGCTTTTACGGCATCGCGCTCGACGGTCATGGCGAACTGTGTCGCGTGATGGCATCGAACGCGGGGCATCTGCTGGCGTTCGGCCTGCCCCTGCGCGAGCGCGGCGAGGCGGTGGTGCGCGCGCTCGACTCGGCGCTGTTCCATACCGGCTGGGGGGTGCGCACGCTGGCCGCAGGCCAGGCGCGCTTCAATCCGATGGCGTATCACAACGGCTCGGTCTGGCCGCACGACAGCGCGCTGTGCGCGCGCGGGCTGTCGCGCTATGGCGCCAAGTCTTCGGCCGTGAGGCTGCTGCAGTCGCTGTTCCAGGCGGCAGTCAATTTCGACATGCGATTGCCGGAACTGTTCTGCGGCTTCCCGCAACGCCGCGGCGAGCCGCCCACCGCCTATCCGGTCGCGTGTCTGCCGCAGGCTTGGGCGGCGGGCTCGCCGTTCATGATGCTGGAGGCGTGTCTCGGCCTCACGATCGACGCCGAGCGCCGCGAGGTGCTGATCGAACAGCCGATGCTGCCCGAAGGTATCGACTGGCTCGAAGTCAGCGATCTGCGGGTCGGCGATGCGTCGGTGTCGATCACGTTTCGCCGGATCGGCGAGAAGGTCGTGGCGTCGGCGGAGCAGGGGGATGTCAGGGTGGTGGCGTTGCTTTGACGCCGCCTACGCCAGTCGCGCTGATTCATCCGTCGCGCCTGAACTTTGACATTCACATTCCGGGAGGACGGGTGCATCCAGCACGACGACTTGGGGTATTGCTGCTAGGCATCGCGGCGTTGGGTTCGAACGATGCATGGGCGACCGACATTCAGTGCGCAACGACACAGCAACTCGCTGAGCGCGTCATCTGCGATCACGCGATTCTGAACAATGAGTACGACGACATCTTCGCGCAGCAACAGGCTCTGTTGAACAGCGGGAGACTGTCGTCCGCACAGTTGGCCCAGTGGCGGCACGCGCGAAACGCCTGTGTCGATGTGCACTGCGTGGATGGCGTATTCGCTCAGTGGAAGACGATGGCCCGATCCGCCGAAGCCGTTCCTCGCGCGCCCGCGCCTGTCGTGGCCGCGCCGGCGGAAACAGCGATGGCGCCTGTCGGACCCAATCCGGGCGCGCCTCCTGTTGCATCCGCGCCTGAAGAGTCGCAGGCGGCTGCGGCCTTGCCGACGTCGGAGGCATCTCTTGTACGTCAAGGCAGCGCCGCTGGCGTGGCGCTGCCGCAGCCGGTCGCGCCCCCGGCCTTGGCGCCCGTGGCTGCCTCGGCGGCCTCCAGCGTGAGCGAATCCCGTAGCATGAGCGGCATGGCTGGCGGTCTGATAGCAGCCCTGCTCGTCGCGATCGGAGCCGGTGCGATCTTTGCGCGCCGCATTCGCGCCAGATTGGCATCGGCGACCGGAAGGAGACCTCGATGAAACGCAAGACGCTCAATGCTTCGCAGCTACAGCAGGAGGTCAATCGGCGAATCCATCGACTGCAGGAAGTCGTCGAGGATGGGGTGAAGATTCGCGTGCCGCGGCCGCAGTTGCAAGAGCCTGACAAGACAGGCTGCAACTGGAACATGACTCACTTCGGCAACGCGATCGGTTTCGAGCGCGACATCGAAGGCGTGCTCAAGGCCGTGCGTGCGGAATACAACCTCAGTACCGAAGTGAAAGACATCGGTAACCCGTTCGGGGACTAACCGCGCAAGCCACCCGATAGCGAATCCAGGCCGTCTCCGAGCAGATAGCCCGTATGGCCACGCGGGTGAGCGATCAACGGCACGGTCCGGATTCCTGGTGGCTGCGAACTTCGCTTAAAGCGTTACAACGATCTTGCCGGCCCGGTTGCCGGCTTCCATATATCGGTGGGCGTCGGCAATTTGATCGAAGCGGAATACACGGTCGATGACGGGACGCAGTGCTTTCGAAGACAACCCTTCGGAGATGAACGCTTTGGCCTGCGCGAGCTTTTTTTCGTCGCTGGTAATCTCGAACAGTTCGTATCCTTGAATGACGATGTGCTTGCTCAGGATGTGCATGACCGGCACCGGAATATCCCGTGAATCGAGCGCTCCGTATTGGCAGTACATGCCGTCGCGGGACATCGCGCGGATGACGGCGCGCGAGATCCGGAGAAGCGCGTGAGCGTTTGCAAATGACGTCGAATGCGTTGAGAGCGATTGTCGGAAACACCGTTCGCACACTTCCGACAACCCACGTCACTGGCTGAATGCGCCTAGATTCGGTATTTGCAGAACAGAGATTTATGCTCCTATCATAATCCCGACATGAAGGAATGATCGCTCGATGCTTATGACGAGCGTTCCGGGAGAACAAGGAGATGTCGTGTTCGGTCACGGCTGCGCAAGACACCGGCAGCGACGTCTTCACGCCGGCCGCGGGCACTCGAGAGCTTCCGGCACCCGACAAGATCGTGGTGGCGATTCACGGTGTCGGCCGTCAGCCGCGAAGCAGCGCGGTACGCGCCGCAGTGCGCCGCTTCGGTGCGCGCAATGAACCGCCGTTGCCCGTGCTGCCACTCGGGTTCTTCAATATCGGCGGCGTTGGTGAAGTGTGGTTCAGCCGGCTCGACGTACCCACAGATGACGAACTCTCGCACATCGGATTCGCCGAAGTTTATTGGGCCGATGTGCCGCGCGAGGTGGTCAAACAGGGTGACACGCTCGAGGAAATCAAGACGTGGGCCGAGACAGTGGCGGGACGAGCGCGGGCGCTTTATGAAGGCGTCGAACGTGCGGCCGAATCCCACGGAAAGCGCGCGTGTCTCACACCCGAGTCATTTTCAATTGCGGCGGGCGTTATCGACGAAATCGTCGAAGCCGTCTACGTCATAGAGAACCTCTTGACCGTGACGGCGAAGACCGGCGTGTTCAAGTTCGACCTCGGGACGTTGCTGCGGGACTATTTCGGCGACGCGCAACTGGTGACTGAATTCAGGTATTACCGGAGCACGATAGTTTTTCGCTTCCACAACGTGATCCGGGAAATTCTGGCGCGGTTTCGCAGCGCCTACCCGAAATTTGAAGGCAATCCGGAAATCCATATCGTTGCCCACAGCGAAGGCACCGTGATCGCGTTCATTGCGATGCTTCAGGCGCTTTCAGCCGATGCCGTGGAATGCCCTGACGACAGGAACACGAAGATATCGACCGACTGGATCAAATCGGTGCGCGGCTTCATGACCATAGGCTCGCCCATCGACAAGCACCTGTTGATGTGGCCGAAGCTCTGGCTGGACCTGAAGCTGAAGCTGAAGTCCAAAGACTTCGAGACGCAGGCCGCGGACGCCCAAGTCGTCATGCTCGATTCTGCGTCAAATGAACGATGGGTCCTGCCTCAGCAGATCAAGTGGCGAAACTATTACGATCTCGGCGATCCCATCGGCTTTCAGCTCGATACGACGCGCAAATTCCTGCGCGAAAACCAATGCGGCGCATTTCAGTTCACCGCGCGCGATGACTTCGGATTTTCCCGCTATTGGCTGCCCAGCAAGGCACATTCCGGCTACTGGAATGACGATGCCGTATTCGGGCATTTCATCGAAAACGTCGTCCTGACCTATCCCGACGCGCCTTTTCGTGCGAAGGCGCCGCCGCCGGACAACAAGCGGTTCGTCGGCGTCGTCAGCACGGCGATTCCGTATGTAGTCGCTTTCCTGCTTCACATGGGCGCGCTTTTTCTGCTCTTCAGAGCCGTGATGGCATCGCTCGATTTGCAAATCGATACCTATCCTCGGGTGACGTCGTCCGTTTTCGTACTGAGCGTGCTCCTGATGTGCGCCACGATTGCGGGCCGCATACCGAGGCTGGTGTACTCGAACGACGTGCGATGGCGGCAGCTCTGTCTGGGCGTTTATCTCTTTGGCGCTTTGTTTTATGTACTTTTCATTCCCGCGTCCTTCGTCACCCTGATGGGCGGATTGTTCGGCAGCCTTATCGTCTTGCTGTGCGCGGCGATCCTGAGCCTAAGCGGCTGGGTTGCGCCTCCCCAACCCTACATGGGCCGTCGCTTTCTTGTCGGCGGTGGCACGCTGGTGCTGACGGTCGCGATCATCTATCGGCTGATTCAGGCACCGTCATCGGCTGCGATCTGGCCCGTCGTTCTGGCGGCGCTTCTATCGCTGTATATGTGGCGCCTCGGCGTGATTCTGTTCGATCTTGCGTTCTTCTGGCATCGCTATATACGGAATTCCGTTGCGCTCGACACGATGAGAGCCTGGCGTGAAGCGCGCGACACCGAACCTCGCGGCATGAAGCCGCGTGTGCCGCTGGACTGATCTGCGTCGCGCGCCGCACCCGCTCTCCGCCGATTGTTTTGGTCTGGGCTTTGTACTACGCTCAGCGAACGAAGAGAACAAGCCGCGCAATACGGGGCGCGCGTAGTGAAGGGGGCTGGGCAGTCGGGTTTGCTCGAAAGGCTGGGTCGTGGTGCGGTAGTCGAACCCGGCGTTCGTCTCACGTTTGCGCTTGCTTCGCGGCACTTCCTCAAGGGCGAGCGCCGCGTGTGAGGAGTTCTCATGAGGTGCGCTTGGTGTGGAGGCGCATTGACCTCGTTCGGTTGCGATTGCACCGCGGCGTCGCGTCGCGCCACCGTTCCGCGATGCGCATGCTGTGGAACGGCACGTCCGCGCCAGGCAAAATTCTGCGCGCAATGCGGTGCGAGCTATGTGGGCCGGGTGGCTTCCGAGGAAACCGTCGAGCGCCGTCAGATCACATTCGTGTTCTGCGATCTGGTCGACTCTACCGCACTGTCCGACGAACTCGATCCTGAGGACTACAGGGAGATCATCATTGCCTATCGCCGCGCGGTCAGCGAGAGCATGACGCAGTTCGGCGGGCGCGTCGAACGCTATCGCGGCGACGGCACGCTCGTCTATTTCGGATATCCCGAAGCGCACGAGGACGACGCAGAGCGGGCCGTCTATGCGGCGTTGAAAACGCTTGAAGCCGTGGGCTCGATCGCGCTGCCTGGGCTTCGCCGCCTTGCCGTGCGCATCGGCATTTGCACGGGTCTCGTGGTGGTGGGCGGGGTCGAGGATTCCGAGGACCTCGCGGCCATGGGCGATGCGCCCAACCTGTCATCGCGGCTGCAAGGCAGCGCCGAGCCGAATTCGATCATCGTCGACGAATCGACTCGCCGGCTGGCCGGCGAGTTGTTCGAATTCCGTGACATGGGTCCGCTGCAAGTGAAGGGTCTGGCAACGCCGATGCGCGCCTGGCGCGTCGCCGGTGCCGCGCCCGCGGCGGGCCGCTTCGAGGCGCGCCGTGCGCCGGCGCTCACGCCGATGCTCGGGCGCGACGACGAATCCCGCATCCTGTCGGAGTTATGGCAGGCCGCGCGCAGGGGATGCGGACAGATTGCGCTCGTCACGGGCGATGCGGGAATCGGCAAGTCGCGTCTTGCCGCTTCGCTGCTCGACGATGCGCGGCGCGAACCGAGCGAGATCTACCGTTATTTCTGCTTTCCGTACAGGCAGGCGTCACCGCTTTATCCGTGCATTCAACAGCTCGAACGCAGCGCTGAATTCACTGTTTCCGATTTGGGCGACGAGAAACTCCGCAAGCTCGAGGCCATCCTCACTGGCATGGCTGTGGACGATCGCACGCTGATCGCCGAGTTGCTGAATCTGCCGGCGCCAGCCTTGAACAGCCTCAAATCGCTGAGCCCGGCCGCGAAACGTCGCCGCACGATGAAGGCGCTCGTGAAACTGCTCGAACGCGCGTCGGAACGCAACCCGACTCTTGTTGTGTTCGAGGACGTTCAGTGGATCGATGATACGTCGCGCGAGCTGCTGCTGATGATCGCCGCGCTCGTTCCGCGAATGGCCGTTCTGCTCGTCGTGCTGATGCGGCCTTCGACATTCACCGACCTCGACGATCACGCTGGCGTGACGCATCTTCCGCTCGCTCCGTTGCCCGCGTCAGTGTGTGCGGCGCTGGTGCGGCATATCGCGGCCGACCGGCCGCTGCCCGCCGGAACGGTCAAGGACATCGTCCTGCGAACCGACGGCATACCGCTCTTCCTGGAGGAAGTGACGCGCGCGACGGTGGGCGACGTCACGCGGTTCGAATCCGCCGTCGGAAGCCTCGAAGGGCAGCCCTTGTCGATGCTGCTGCGCGCCTCGCTGCAGTCGCGCCTCAACCGGCTCGGTAGCGCGCGCGAAGTACTCGAGGCCGCGGCCGTCATCGGACGGGATTTCTCGATGCATTTGCTCGAACTCGTCGTGAGACCGCAAAAGGATCTCGCTGCGGCCCTCGACAGACTGATCGACTTCGGGCTCGTGCTGAAGCGGGGCGCGCCCGAGCCTGCCTTTACGTTCAAGCACGCGCTGATCCGCGACGTCGCCTACGAGATCATTGGCCGTGACGCTCGGCGCTCGCTTCACGAAAGGGTCGCGCAGGCGCTCGAAGCGCACTTTCCCGACGTAGTCGTGAATCAACCCGAAATGCTCGCGTGGCACTACACGGAGGCGCGCGTCGGCGAGAAAGCCGTCGCCCAATGGCTGGCGGCAGGGCGCAACGCGCTGCGCCGCTCGGCGATGGTCGAGGCGCTCAAGCATCTCAATCGCGGACTGGCGTTGATCGCTCCGATGGAGCGCACACCGTGGCGTCTGCAGACCGAACTTGCGCTGACGATCTGCGTCGGCATGGCGCAGATCGCTACGCAAGGGTACGCGGTGAAGGGGACGGGCACGACGTTCGCAAGGGCGCGCGCGCTGTGCGAGACGCTCGGCGATCCACCGTCATTGCTGGCCGTCCTTCACGGTCTGTGGACGCACGCGCTGATGCGGGCCGACTTCCACTCGGCACAGCAACAGGCCACGGAGATTCTGCAGCGTGGCGAGTCTCGCGACGATCCGCTCTGGCGTTTGATGGGCTACCGGTTCAGCGGCGTGACCTGCCATCCGCTAGGGCGATTTACGGACGCAATCCGCCACCTGGAAACCGGGCTCACCTTGTACGACCCCGCGCAGCAGGCGCTCTATGCGTCGATGACTGTCGACGATCCGCGCGTCGTCATGCTGACCTACATGTCGTGGTCGCAGATGTGCACGGGCCGGCTCGGCGAGGCGCTCCGTAACACCCATCGGGCCGTCGCAGAGGCGCGGGGCATGGCGCATGTCTACACGCTCGCCCACGCGCTGACCGGTGCGTCATTCGTCGCGCTGACGATCATTTCGCCGCAAGACGGGCTGCAGCGGCTCGACGAGCTTTCCACGGCGCTCACCGACAGCGGTATCGCCTATTACAACGCGGTCGAGACCATCTTTCGCGGCTATTGCCTTGCGGCGGTCGGCGAGCACGCGCGTGCGCTCGATCTGTTGGGAAGCGGCATACCCGCGTACCGCAACACCGATAGCGTTCTCTACCTGTCTGGCTTCCTGCGCATGTCGGCCGAGGCATACGGCTGGGCAGGCGAGATCGATACGGCAATGCGTCTCATCGAAGAAGGTCTTGCGGTCATGCAGAGCACAAATCAGCGCTGGGACGAAGCGGAGATGCATCGCGTGAGAGGCGTGCTCTTTCGCGCCGCAGGCGACGAGGCCGCCGCCATGGATGAGTTCCGGCGCGCGTGCGCGGTGTCCGTCGTGCAGGGGGCGCGGCTGTGGGAGTTGCGCGCGCGCTGCGAACTGTTCGCGGCACGCGACGCCAGCGCAGATTCGCAGCCCGAAGCGGTGCAGACGCTTCGATCGCTTGTCGCTTCGTTCGGCGATAAGTTCGATGGCCCCGATCTGCGCCGCGCCCGCGCGATCTTGAAAGCACGGTAGAAGGAACGCGCGACATCACGAGCTTTTGATCGGCAACGACATCAGTTTCCTTCACAACGTCTTGAAGAAGAGGAGATAAGGATGCGCTACCTTGGGTTTGGCGCCCGCGCGGATAGCACCGACCGTTCGCAGTGGCGCTCGAGGCCGGAGCGATATGTGCCGAGGACACAGATCGTCCTGCGACTGGGGCGCACGCTGATGCCGATTTCGAGCTTCTTCGGCCGTGCTACCGTCCTGTTGCACGATGACGTCGAGGAGGTGCTGACGCGCAACGACATCTTCGTGGTTCCGTTCGGTGTCGAAATGGCGCGGCTCAACGGCGGAGCGACGGAGAGCGGCACGCCATTCATACTCGGCATGGACAACAAGCCGGCGCATGACAACCAACTGAGGACGGTCATGGCGGCGTTCCGGTATTCCGACGCCGAATGCGTTGCCAAAATCGCGGCTCGCCATGCGCAGACCGTCATCGAAGGCTCGAAGGGCCGGCTCGAAGCGATCAGCCAGTTGATCACGAGGATTCCGCTCCAGATCTGCATCGAATACCTGGGCGTCGAGATTCCCGATCGCGTGGCCTTCACGAACGCCGTCATCGTCCTGAGCGGGCATCTTTTCGGCAAACCGCCGATCGAGAGGCAGCCCCTCGTGGACGACATGGCGGCCATTGTGCGCAACGTAGTCGAAGAAGCGATCGGCAAGGAGCGAGCCTATCCGAGCGGCGATCGTACGGTCATCGGCCGGCTAGTCGCAAAAGGCGTCGACGCCGACCATGTTCGCGCCATACTCATGGGGCTCATCGTCGGCTTCGTGCCGACCAATACGCTTGCGGGCGGCAACATACTCGAGATGCTTCTTAGCCGGCAAGGCTTTTTCGAGGCGACGCGCGCGGCGGCGCTCGCGGGCGACGACATCCTGCTGTCGTGCTGCCTGTTCGAAGCGCTTCGCTTCATGCCGATCAATTCCGGGCCGTACCGGCGATGCTCTGTCGACTACACGCTTGCCGAAGGCACGCTGCGCGCGAGGCGCATCCGCAAAGACACCTGGGTGCTGGCCTGCACGGAATCGGCGATGTTCGACGGCCGAAAGGTCGAGCGTCCGTTCGACTTCATACCGGGACGGGCCGCATCCGATTACATGCAATTCGGCTTCGGCATGCACTGGTGCGTCGGGGCGTTCATTGCGCGGGCGCAACTGGTCAATACATTCAAGCCCTTGCTGCTGCGTCGCGATCTCAGGCGCGCCAATGGTCCCGAAGGGCAAATGAAACGGCGCGCAGGCTCCACTTTCCCAGAAAGTCTGGTCGTCCAGTTCAAGTGAGGATGCTGTGAACGCACACGCTTTCATCAACGTCGTCATTCCATTTGATTGCACACATTCCGGTGCGGTCAACGAAAAGATTCAGGCTCTCACTAAAGAGGGTAATTATCCGCGAGAGGATATTTGCCATGCGCTGGCCAAGGTTCGCGGCCTGCATTTCATGACACTCGTCGTAGCCAAACCGAAATGTCCGGCCGAGTACGACGCGGCCCCGGACTTGCCGCCGCTCAAGCCGACGAGCACGACTTCTCATCTCGTGATCGAGATCTCGTCGGACTACGGGCCGCAGGCGCTCTTCACGGATCTCGTCGAGCACTTCCACGGGCCGTTGCTGAGCGTGCTCGACCAGGCGGGCATCAAGACGACGCGCGACAGGCTGCGTGCCTATCTGCTCAGGAAAACGGTCAAGATCCGCGATACGTGGGGCGGCCCGGCAGGGCAGGTATTCAGCGGCTCGCCGGGAATGACAGTGCAGCGGGTCATCGACGAACACGCGCTGGCCACGCATCTGGGCGTCGAGATCGACAAGCGGAGCAGGAACGCGTGCTGGGCTGAGAAGTCGCCGCATCAGCGGATCGACCAACTACGCCAGTTGCTGTGGACCGATGGTGAGCGCAGCTGGAAATGGGCGTTCGTTCCTGATCCCGCGCCGCTGATCGGACAGGATCCGGATAAAACGCGATCGGTCAAGAATCCGCAGGCCTGGAAGGTGGTGGGAACGGTCATCCAGCGGTTCATGTGGCCACTTTACGTTCCGTTTCTCCTCCTGTTCGTGATTACGTTTGGCTATGCCTGGGGAAAGTACAACCTGATCGTCGCAATGATGTGGAGCCTCACCGTGACGGCCGCGTTCGTTCTGCTCGTCGGGCTCGTCTTCTTCTTTGGGCTTTTAAAGCTTCGGGAACTGGAAGAGACCGACTATGCCGAGGAGCGTGCGCCATCGACCGCGCACGACGCCCAGTTGCTCGCGGTCGAGAACGTCGGAGGACAGAACCACCTCGCTTCTGTTTCACGCATCAAGCCAAGCTGGATACGCACCGCAACGCTGCGGCTCGCCTTCATCCTGGTGGGTGCGGGACGCTTCGTCAGCACCCCCGGTTTTCTCGGCAAGAACGGCGTGATTCATTTCGCGCGCTGGATGCGCCTGCCGGGTACCGATCAGTTGATGTTCTGGTCGAACTATGACGGTACATGGGAGTCGTATGTCGCCGATTTCATTGCTGATGCGCCGACGGGTGTCACGGGTATCTGGAGCAATTGTGTCGGCTTTCCGAGGACGCATGGCCTGGTCGGCGGCGGCGCGGCGGACCGGGATCGCACGGTGCGATGGGCGCGCCGACAGCAAACGCCGACGCTCTTCTGGTATGGCGCCTACCGCAATCTGAGCGCGGCGCGCATCCGCACCAATGCCGCCATCCGGCAGGGCATCGCAACGGCGGAGTCGTATCAGGACTGCGTGGACTGGCTTGCGCTGTTCGGCTCCTCACCGCGGCCGGCCAGCGAGTTGCAGATATCGGAAATGCCGACCATTGTCTTCGGCGGAATGTCGGACATGCGCTATTCGGCGTGCTGGCTCATTTCCCTGAACAAGGAGGACGTTGAGAAATGCCGGAACTTCGTCCGGTCGATGCGCGATCTCGCAGTGTACGGCGAAGCGCAGGACCATCATGATGTCGCGCTGGTGCTGGGTTTTGCGGCGCAAGGACTCAAGTCTTTGGGCATTCCCGATGACGCGATCGAGACCTTTCCGCCCGCGTTCAATCAAGGTATGCGCACGCCGGAGCGATCACGGGCGCTCGGCGATCTCGGCAAGAACGCGCCGGAAAACTGGCGGTGGGGCGGGCTGGGTCGGGAGGCCGATCTGCTGGTGCTCATCTACGCCCGCGATCGATCGAGTTTCGTCGGGACGTATCGAAAGCTCGCTCGCGGCATGCGCGCCAACGGCCACCGCGATGTCTACTACCAGCGCATGACGCTGCGGCAGAGTAAGGATGGGCGGAGTTATGGCGGCATCCCGCAGAAAGAACCGTTCGGGTTCGCCGACGGTGTGTCGCAGCCGATCATTCGCGGTCTGCCGCACTGGACTCGCAAGAATTCCCCCAACGATCTGGTGGACGCCGGCGAGTTCGTTCTGGGCTACCCCGATAATCTCGGCGTGATCTGCCCGTTGCCTTCCATCAAGGCTTCGTTTGATCCGAATCGCACGCTACCCGACATCGGGTCCGATCCATTCCGCAAGCGTCCGGAGTTCGCCTCGTATGAGGGAGAAGGCCGGCGCGACATAGGCTCGAACGGCACGTATCTCGTCGTGCGGCAGTACCTGCAACACCTCGATGCATTCGACGCCTGGTACAGGCGCACTGGCATTCGGGGCGGTGCGCCGAGTGTCGCAGAGGGAACGACGACGCGTGGTGAAGCCAGCGACAGCGAGAAAGGGGAAGCCGCTGCCCCCGCGGCCGAGAGGCACCAGTCCTTCGTCCTTCCCGCCTGCGTGGTGCGGTCCGACAACACGAAAAAAGTCCAGGAGGTCCTTTTCGCCAAGTTGCTCGGCCGCTGGCAGGATGGCGCCTCGCTCGTGCGGCATGACAGGCCTCCGCCCACGGCGGGCGACAAGCCCCCTCGGCGGCCCGACAACGACTTCATGATGGGCGAAGATCCAGACGGCAGCGCCTGTCCTTTCGGCTCCCACGTGCGCCGGGCAAACCCGCGCGACACGCGCTTTCCCGGGTCGAAGGACGAAATCGCTTCGGTCAATCGCCATCGCCTGCTGCGCGTGGGACGGGTCTTCGGAAAACTCAATCCGCTCAACCCCACGGAGGTGGACCCGACGAAGGAAGTGGGCCTGTTCTTCATGTGCCTCAACGGCGATATCGAGCGGCAATTCGAGTTTGTCCAGAAGACGTGGCTGCTCAACCCGAGCGTGCACGGATTGCAGGATGAGGTCGATCCGATCGTGGGGCATGGAGAAAACCGGGGCTTCACCATACCGACTCCGGCTGGACCGGTGTGCCTGCCGGAACTCCCGGATCTGACCCGGCTGATCGGCGGCGGCTATTTTTTCATTCCTGGCAGGGCGTTCCTGGATCTTCTCGTGTCGCCGTGCGCGGCGGAAAAGTTGCGAGACTAAACTGCATGTACATTTTGCTCACCGGACCGCCGGGACTCTTTCGCGAAGGCGTCGAGGCGCTGCTGCGCGGATTCGCTCAGGATGGCGAAGTGCTCGCCTCGAATTGCCTGACCACCAGTTGGCCAAACAATCGCAAGCCGGACTGTGTCGTCATGGACGGCGACTGTCTGCGCGTGGCGAGCGATGAGTTGGAGGCCGCACGGCGTCATTCTCGCACCACGCCCGTAATCGTCCTCTTGAGCAACGCGCAACGCCAGCACGTCGACGAACTGATCGCGGCGGGCGTTTCAGGTTGCGTGGAGAAATCGGCCTCGTCCGAACTCCTTTTCAGCGCGTTGCGCCTCGCCTTTGCGGGCGGTGTCTATCTTCCGCGCTCGTTGGTTGCTGCAAGCTTGCACGAGCCGTTCGCGGCCGCGGAGGCCGACGTTGACGCCAACGCCAACGCCGACCCCAACGCCGACGCCGACGCCGACGCCCTGCGAGGCCTGCCCTATCCTGATCCGCATCTGCACCTTACGCCGCGACAAATCGAGGTGCTGGCGCTGCTCACGCGCGGGCGCTCCAACAAGGTGATCGCGCGACAGCTCGATGTCTCGGAAGCGACCGTCAAGACGCACCTCACGACGATTTTCAAAGCGCTGAACGTGTCCAGCCGTGGTGAAGCGAGCATCGTTGCGGCGCGCATGGAAAGGATCCGCGACGCGCAGGTCGACAAGGCGATCAACGGCCGCATCACGGTCGGCAGACTGCTCGCCAACATGAAAAGCCAGCACTTCCGCTCGGGGCAGGTACTGTTTCGTAAGGGCGACACCAGCACCGAGCTTTTCTACGTCGAGAAGGGCACCGTCAGGTTGAGCGAACTTGGCATCGACATAGGTGCGGGCACGGTGCTGGGTGAAATCGGGCTCTTTTCGCCCGAGCATCGCCGTACGTCCACGGCCGTATGCAAGACCGACTGCGAGATGAAGACGGTCTCCGCACCCGACGCTATCCGCTTCTACTATCGGGAGCCCGAGTTCGCTATTTATCTTATCCAGTTGATCGCGAGCCGGCTCCAGGCTGACAAATCGAGGCGCCCCTAACCGCAGTCCTGGGGCTTTACGGGCCCAAGCGCGATCCCGGCGCATCGCAAAGCTCACTTTCTGCCGTGCCGATGCATCTGCGCATGATGCCGATGATGGTGCCCGGGCGGCGTGACCGACGCCGCGTTCACGCGCGGTTGCAGACGCCGACGATTTTTCCAGAGGAACTGCCCGAGCGGAATCAGCAGCGTAACCGACAGCCATTTCCAGTTCTCCAAGACGAAGCGTCGCACGAGACTCCATGGCGTCACCGTCACGATTATGTTCTTGTCGAACGTCTGGACGAGCACGGGCATCTGTTTACCTTCGATCGGAATCCGGGCATAGAGCGCGAGTCGCATGCGATGCACGCCCCATCTCTTCGGCGTCACGTACCACGTCCATGTGGTGGGCTTGGTATCGCTGACCGCTTGCCGGTATGGCTTCTCCGGACCGGGGTCGATGCTGAAATCGTCCGGCTGCGCCGTCAGGCTTGCTTCCATCTCGGGGTAGATGCGCACGCGGTCGTGCTGGAAGTTTGCCGCTGCGGGATTCAGACGCTTGATGAGCGCCGTGATCGCATCCGCGCTGTCTCGCGCGTCGAGGACGAAGTCGATGCGGCAGGGACAATCCTCGTCCACGTCGATGTCGGTTGGCACATTGAACACAGCCGTCGCAAGCGGCATCGAGTCCAGCGCGCGGTCGACCGACCCGAAAGCCGCCTGCGTGCGGTCGTCGGGCTGCGCGACGTTTTCGCCCGTGCCAGCAGGTGGCGCGGGCGTATTCGCGGTGCTCTTCGCGGTGGATTCCGGCCGATCCGCTGTCGAGGTGTCGCCGGCCACTCGGGTGTTTTCCGTGGAAGTGGATGGCGCGGCGATCGACGGCGCGATCGCGGGCCGTCGCGGCGCAACCGCGAGGTCCGCCGCGGTCGCCGGTTCGGTGGCCGCCAGCGGTCCTGGCACTTCGCCTTGCACGGGCGGCTGAGCGTCGGCAATCGGCGGCGCTTCACCGGCTGCTTCTGGAATATTCGCGTCTTCGCCGTCGGCGGGTCCCGGACCGGCAGCCATGATCGCTGCGTTTTGGGTATCAGCACCGGAAGGTGTGCCGGCTCGGGGCGAAGCCGGCGCTGCGTCTGCCGCGACCGGTGGCGCGGGCGACGCGGCCCAGGCCGGCGGTGCGGGCGGCGCGACGGGTGCAAGTGCCGCGGGCGGCGCGGCAGGCATTGGCGCCACGATGACGGGCGCGGGCATCGCTGGTGCCGGGTGGATTCCAATGACGACCGACGGGCCCACGCGATTCGGGCCGGGGTTGATCGTCACGTTGCCGGGGTTCGGGCTCTGCAGTGCCGGTTTACCAACGCTTGTGGAGGGCGACAGCGGCACCGCCTGAGCTAACCGCTTCTCCGGAAGGCTGTATTGCAGCGTCTGCCTCGTACCGCCCGCCGCGCCGGCGATACCCGCCTCGATGCCCGGCGACAGGCTGTGGGGCAGCCGCTCCAGCCGCTCCAGCCGTTCATTGCCGAGCGCCTGTCGTCCGGGTGCGATAGCGACCTCCGGCTTGTCTGGCGCTCGCATCTCGACCCGCCGCAGGTGGACCGACACGCGCGTGCCGGGAGGGACGGGCGTACCGGCAGATGGGACTTGTTCGATGATCTCGTCCGAGAAGCCCTTGCCCGGTTGATCCATCACAGCCAGCGAGAGGTGCTGATGTTCGAGCAGTAGTTGGGCTGCCTTAGTGCTCATCCCTCGCAGACTGGGCACCGGTATCCGCGCAATCTGCGCCGTGCCGGAATGCGTGAGAGCATGAGCCGCGGGAGCCTGGACGGCTGTCGAGCCGTGCGGCATCTCCTGTTCGCTTCTGATCGCCGCGTTGGGCGATTGCGGCGCGTGTGCGACCGGCACCGCGGCTTGCGGTTGGGTAGGCGCCGGCGACGGATGCTGAATCTGCACAACAGAGGTCAGTATCGAGGGTTGCCGAACTGTCATCACCGGATGCGGCTGCTGCTGCGACTGCACGATCGGACGCGGCTGTGGCGGTATCACCGGATGGAGCTGCTGCGGCACCGAAGGCTGATGGCAATTGATCTGATTCGGCGAACACGCGGCCTGCGCGTCCTGCAGCGCCACGCCGCAGAGCATCGCGAGCGTCAGCAGTGACGCAGCGCGGAGATTCCTAAGCCGATCGAAGGTAGTCTGGGCCATGATGTGCCTCCCTGCAGATATTCGAACCAACGCTCGAGCCATCATCCGACGCAACGCGCGCCTCACTGGACGTTGGTTTTCACCGTCGCCGGATCGATCACCGTGACCACGCCACCCCACATGCACATGCACTGCGAGACATTGTCGAGCGCCGGAATGCCGCCGATCAGCACCGACGGCGCGCCCGCGACCCAAGGGGTGGTCGTCGCGGGGATGCAGGGCATCGGCGTGAACACGCCCAGCTTGGCCGCCGTCGCCGAAATGACGACGGGGTTCGCCGGTGACGAACACATGCCGAACGTGCCGATGTTGACGAGCGGCACGTGATCCTGAATGGTCGCGGCGGGCGGCCCTTCGGCCATCACCCGGTTCACGGGCAGTACGGTCAGCGATGCGGGCGTGAGCCCGAACGAGCATTGAAGCACCGCGCCCATCGTCACTTGCTGCGGCATGATCGAGCTCCTGAGGAAATCGCGACAACGAAAGCGTCACTGCGGGACATTCGCCCGCTCGTACTTGTAGTCGAGCGTGGCACAGCGCGGCACCATCGACTGAACAGTGGGAAGGGCGCCGTGTGCGGTGTACGCGTCATAGTCCGCTGCTACCACGCGGCGCACGGCCGCCATGCTGGAATCCGCGCTTTCCTCGTTGAGCGCGCGGCGCACCGCCCGCTGCTCGAGCTTTGTCATGCGCTGGAACACGTCGCCGTATTCGCGCGCGCTCAATTGCATGTTCTCGTCGTTCTTCACGAGGTTGTTCCTGAACATCTCGATCAGATCGGAGTCGCCTTCCTTTTGCGAGGTGACAAGACCGTCCTCATTCTTCTTCCTGAATCCCTGCTCGCGGCACAGGTTGTTGTAGTCGTGCGCCGCCGTGCGCACGGCCTCGCGTACCACCTGCATGTTCACGATCCTTGACTGCGCGACGTAGATGCCCGCCGCGACTAGCATGCACGCCGACAGCATCACGTACTTCCATGCGCTGCGCCGGCGATATGCGTCGATCGCCGCGATGAAGTGCAGGCCGCCCTGATAGCGGTCGGCAGGGCTTTTCTGCATCGCGCGGCGCACGATCTCCGCGAGCCGCTTCGGGATTTTGGGGTTGGCCGTCCGCGCGTTCGGCACGGCGCTCGCGAGCTGCTGCGCCTGGATCGACTGGAACGAGTCGCCCTGAAACGGCAACTGGCCGGTCAGCATCTGATAGAGCACGACGCCTGCCGAATACACATCCGAGCGATGATCGATGGTTGCGCTGCCGCTCAACTGCTCGGGGCTCATGTATTCCGGCGTGCCGATCACCTGGCCCCCGCCGCTGCGCGTGAGGCCGGCCGCATCGGACGCGATCCCGAAATCGGTGATACGCACGCGGCCGCGCACGTCGACGAGCACATTTGACGGCTTCACGTCGCGATGCACGATGCCTTTCTGATGCGCGCAGTCGAGCCCGGCCAGCACGCCCGTGATGATCGAGAGCGCCTGCTTCTCCGGCAGCTTCTTGCCGGGCTGGCTGTCGAGCAGATCGGAAAGGGTCTGGCCGTCGACAAAATCGAGCACCAGGAAGTAGTCGCCGTCGAGCTCGAAATAATCGACCATCTCGACGATGTTCTCGTGATCGAGCTGCGCTTGATGCTTCGCTTCGTCGTGAAAGCGGTGCTGAAAGTGAGCGTTGTTCGTGAGCTCGGGGCGCAGCAACTTCACGGCGAACCGGCGGGCGCGCATGCCCGCAAGCTCGGCAAGATAGACACGCCCCATGCCGCCTTCGCCGAGCCGCCTGACGATGACATAGCGATCGCGAATCGTTCTGCCGATGAGGCTCGCGTCGGTCATGTCGCGGATTTTCCATGTGTCTAGCATGTCATTGACTCGCAAGCGTGGCGCGCGCGTACGCGGCGGTGTCGGACGACGGCGGCAGCGCGCGCATCGGCGCGAGACCGCGGTGGTCGAACGCGAGGCCGCGCGGCGTCGACAGATAACCAGTGGTGAGAATCAGCGCCGAACCATCGGACAGCTCGACAACGTCCTGCCGCGTGCCCTTTCCTGCGCTCGGCTCGCCGATCGATAGCGCGAGCCCGTTGTCGACGAGCGCGGCGATCAGCACCTCGGCGGCGCTCGCAGTGTGCGCGTCCTGCCAGAGAAAGACCGGGCGCGGCGTGAAGTCGGTGAGGCGCGTGCTCGTATAGGTGTGGGCGCCCGTGCGACCGGTAACGGTGACGATCGGTGCTCCCTGTTTGAGAAACAGCATCGCGGTATCCAGCGCGCCGAAAAAGCTGCCGCCGCCGCTGCCGCGCAGATCGATGACGATCGGCTTGTCCTTGTCCCAACCAGCGAGCGCCGCCGCGACAAGACTCTTCGTGCTGGTCGTGAAGCTCGGAATCTTGAGCACGTGGAGCACGCCTTCGTCGTATTCCGTGACGCTCGGCTCGTCCAGATGCGTGCGCACCACGCGCACCTCCCGCTGCGCGCCGTCTGCGCCGCTGACGACGAGCTCCACGGGCGTGCCCTCGCGCCCGGTCGCGAGCGCAGCGACGAGCGGGAGCGGCTTTCCGCGCACGCTGGCGCCATCGATCGAAACGAGCCGCTCACCGTCATGGACCCCAGCGCGTTCGGCGGGGCCGTGCGCAGCGGGGTAGCAGATCGTCGCGCCGTCGCGCAGCCGCTCCAGCCCCATGCCGATGCCGCCGAAGCCACCTTCGTTCGCCTTGCGGTAGCGTGCGTATTGGTCGCGCGTGAGGCGGCCTGAATAGGCGTCGCGTGAAGCGAGATACGCGTCAAGCGCGTCCTGCGTCACGCGTTCCGGATCGTTCGTCGCGAACAGATAGCGCGCGGTGATGACGTCGAGCGCGTCGGCATAGAGTCGCGAGGCCTTGGTCAGACGGTCGGGCGCGGGCGCCGCCGAGGCCACGCTCGCGTCGGAGGAGTTCCGCGCAGGCTCGCACGCGCCGACCAGCAGCAGGGCGATCGGCAACGCGAGCGGCAGGGCGAAGTGCGTCGTCATGTTGATCGCTTCGTCAGCCAGCCTGAGCGAGCGCGAGCAGACGGTTATGGATTTGTTGCTTCAACTGATCCAGTTGCCGTTTCTGCGCTTCCATGGCCGCCTCGTCGGTCGCGCCACTCGCCTTGATCGCCGCCACCTGCGAGCGGTATTGCGCTAGCTCCGCCTCGAGCGCGTCGCGCTGCGCGCGCTTTTTCGCGTTGTCGCTCGCGAGATGCCGGTTCTGCCTCTGCAATTGCGCGAGACGCGCGTCGAGCTGATCGCTCGTCAGCTTCTTATCGGTGAGATCGTCGCTCAGTTGCTTCATCTGCGTCTGGAACTGCTTTTGCATGTCGGCTTCCTGCTGGAGCTGATCCGTCTTGATCGCGATCCGGCTATCGGTCGCGTTGATATCCGCGTACTGGTCGGCGATGGTGCAGCCGGCCGCCGCGCACAGGAAAGCGAAGAAAAGCGCAGCGCGGGCACCGCGCGTAACGATTGGACTCTTCATGATCGTGGTCCCGAGAGACCGAGAATGCTCCCGGCTCAGACGTTCTGCTTCAGGTTGGCAAGCGCGGTGGCTTGACGCTGCGTGTCTTGCAGGTTTGCTTCCTCACGGCGGATTTCCGCGGCAAGGCTTTCCGAGTGGCTCGCGTGTTGCGCCTGGAAGTTGTGCATGTCGGCGAGGGTCTGCTTTTGCTCGGCGATGGAGGCGTTCGCCTCCTTCAGCGTTTCGTCGATTTTTCTGCGCTGACTGGTGAGCTGGCTCTCGTCATTGGTCTGCACGCTGATCTGACGTGCGGTGACCGCGGAATGCTGCGAGAGCTCGGCGACCTTCTGGCGCAGCGAATCGTTGTACTTCGACATGGTGTCGTTGACGCTCCTCGCATACGCGAGTCGCGCGTCGAGATCGTTCTCGTGTCCGGCGAGTGCCTCGCGCTCCTTCTTCAGATTCGACGACCATGCATAGCAGCCCACGGCGCCGACCGCGCCGACGCCGCCGCCTACAGCCGCGCAGGTCGCGTCGCTGCCCCCCGCGAGCTTGCAGATCAGAAACGCGCCGCCCGCGCCGCCCGCGCCGCATTCGAGCGCTGCAGTCTGTTCGGTGGTGGCGCACCCCGCGACGAGGGCGCCCAATAAAGCGATGCTGCACGATCTGATCATGATGTTCCCCTACGAATTAAACCGGACTACCTGACGCAAGACGCTGCGCTTGATGAAAACAACCGCGCATCACTGATCGAACATTCGACTGCTGGTGAAGCTTCTTCATTGGGTGCCTCTGCTAGCCGCTCTTCATCGCCATCGCGCCCAGCACTGCCGCCATGGCGACCACGAGCACCGCCGCGATCGCGACCGGTGAGCGCAGCCACTGCCGCACGTGGCCGCGCCAGCCGGGAGGCGCGAAAAGCAGTCGCCTGAATTCCGCGCAGCCGGGCACGCGCCGCGCCGGGTCCTTCTCGAGCGCGCGCATAACGAGATTGCTCACGTGCCGCGGAATCGCGCGCACGCGCTTGTGCGGCGCCACCGGCTTGCTGTTCAGGTGCATGCTCAGCACGGTGGTCCTCGCAGTCGCGTCGTCGTCGCCGTTGGCGTCCCGGCCGCTTTCGACCAGGAAGGGCGGTCTGCCGGTGAGCAGTTCGTAGAGCACGCAGCCGACGCTATAGACGTCGGAGCGATAATCGATCGCGCCGGTCGCGCGGATCTGCTCCGGGCTCATGTACGCGGTCGTCCCGACCGACTGCCCCGCGCGCGTGCGCCGACGCTCGCCCGTTGCGAGCGCGATGCCGAAATCGGACAGCAGCGCGTGCTGCCTCGAGACATCGAGCAACACGTTCGACGGCTTCACATCGCGATGCACCATGCCTTGGCGATGCGCGTAGTCGAGCGCGTCCAGCACTTCGCCGATGAGCGGCAGCGCGACGGCCACGGGCAGGCGCCGCCCCGGGCGTTCGTCGAGCAGAGTGGCGAGCGAGCCTCCCGGGGCGAAATCCATCACGAGGCAAGGCTGGCCGCCGGTGCTGAATACGTCGCGCACCGCGACGATACTCGGATGGCGCAGTACCGCGTGATGGCGGATCTCGTCGAGAAAGCGCGCGGCGATCTGGCTTTCGGACTCGATCGCATCGGCCATCACCTTGACTGCCACGTTCTGTCGGCGCCTCTCGTCCCAGGCGAGCCACACGCTCGCCATGCCGCCCGCGCCCAGCTTGCGCTCGATCACGTAAGGTCCGACACGTTGTCCCTGACGAAAGCTCATGGCTGTCGCTATTCGATTCGCGAGTCGTCACGCGACGGGCGATGCGGTGCGCGCGCCTCGTTCCATTGGGAGTTCTCGCGGCGCGACTGCGGTTCTCGCTGCTGCGGCTCCTCACCACGCTCATGGCCGGGATGGGCGGGCGCGTCCCCGGAATCGATCTGACGGAACAGCCATACCGTGTCACCTGTCTTGATGCGCGCACCGTCTCTTAGCATCACACCCGCGCTTTCGACGAACTGGTCGTCCGCATAGGTGCCGTTGGTGCTGCGGTTGTCGAAGAGCTCGTAGCGCCCCGCGCGGCAGAGAATCAGCGCGTGCTCGTTGGACATCGTGGCGTCAATCGGGAGCAGCACGTCGCACGGCCGCCCATTTTCACTTTCCACGGTGCCCTTGCCGATGACGTTGCGGCCTTCGTAGAGCACGAAGAGATCGCCCTGGCGCTCCCACGTGAAGGTCACGAGCACGCCCGTGATCTTGCGACGCGAGGATCGGCGCGGACTCGGCGACGGACTGGACATCGAACTTTCGTAACTGTTTTCCTCGCGCGTGGCGGAAGCGTCGGACGATGTTGATTCGCCGGAGATGACAGTGTGCTTGTGCGATGACATGGTCGAGCCCCTGCTATCAGAATCGTCGAAGGTGTAAGAGGACGAGGCTTCGCTCGAGCGCTCGTTTGCGCGGTTTTCGGCGTCGCAGCGCGGACAGCGGGTCCAGCTCGGATCCATCGGATGCCCGTTCGGGCACACCGTTTCCGAACGGCCGGAGCCGGGGGACAAGCCGCCTCCCCAGATCTGGCCGAAGATATTTCTGAATGGCTTGTTGCTCATTGCTGATCTCCGCTGGCTGACCGACTGGCCGTCTAACGGTCTGACGGGTCGATATCGCTCTGAAGGGCATCGTCGCGCACGCCGGGTGGTGGCCCAGCAGTGCTTACCTCGGACGATGAGGCCGGTTCCTCCGCACGCGGGCTCTTCCGCGGGGCATGCGCGCCTGCGTGCTGCGCGCGCTTCGCATCGCGCTTCTTATGGAGCGTGTCGCGTTTCCGCTCGTAGTCCGTGATGACTTGCTGCTGCTCGCGTTCGAGCCGGGCGATTTCCGTTTCCAGCGATGCCAGCGCCGTCGCGAGGGGAACGGGCACGATCACCGCGCTCACCGCAACCGGTGCGTCAGCCTCCGAAGCCTTCGACACCTTCGCCGATCCGTTCGCGGCGGCTCCGGTAGCCGAACGTTCACCGATATGCACGCCGATCCATCTCGCCCCCACCACCATCGCCGCGGCCGCGCAGAGCGTTGCCAGCGCGAGCGCGCTGCGCATAATCCAGCGCCGCAGGGAGGTGCGGCGAGATTCGCCGCAGCGAAGCACCTGCACCGTCACGTTGTCTTCTCCGCTGTGCTCGAGCGCGATCCGCACCAGACGGTCGGCGATCGCCTGCGGCGCGCCGCCTTCGCGCATTGCCGCCGCGATCGTCTCGTCTGCGACGTATCCGCACAAGCCGTCGGAGCACAGCATGCAAAGCTCGCCATGCCGCAGCGTGAGCCAACCGCTCACGTCGACCGGCACGCGCGGTGTCAGGCCGAGCGCGCGTTCCAGCACGCCCGCATCGGGATGATTCGCGGCTTCACTCTCGGTGAGCACGCCCGCGTCGATCATCCGCTGCACGACACTGTGATCCTTCGTCAGCCGACGCAGCACGCCGCGCCGGTCCAGCAGATACGCGCGGCTGTCGCCGACGTGCGCGAGCATGATCCGCTCGCCTGCGGCGAGCAGCGCGACGACGGTTGCGCCCATGCCCGCCGTCATAGGATTGGGCATTTGTCCACGCGCGTAGACCGCTGCGTTGGCTGCCTGCAGCGCGTGCTCGAGGGCCGCGCCCGCGCGCTGCACGGAACCCAGGCCTTGCAGTTCGCCCTGCATCACCTGCACGGTGAGGCTCGCCGCCGCGGCGCCGCCCGCATGGCCACCCATGCCGTCGGAGACGACGAAGATGTCCGCCGCGCTTGTGCGAATCCAGCTCATGCGATCCTGGTTCTCACTGCGCACGTAGCCCGTCTCCGAGCGTTGTCCGACCGACCATAGGCTCGCATTGGCATGCGTCGAGCCGGACTGCGTGCGGGGAGCGTCGACGGCGTGTGCGCCTTCGATGCCGCTCGCTTCGTGCACGGCACGTTCCCGAACGCGGTTCATGGCACCGGCCGCTCGAAGTGCTCGCGCGAGCGACCGGCTACGCTAGCCTCAGCCGCGCGACGCACCTCCCATGTCGAATGGCCGAAGCGAATCTGGTCGCCGGGCGAGAGCGTCATCACCTGCTTCACGCGCGCGCCGTTGAGAAAGGTGCCGTTGCTCGAGCCGAGATCCGTGAGATAGAGCGTCCCCGATTCGAAGCGAATGTTGGCGTGCTTGCGCGACACGTAGTAGTCACGCACGATGAGATCATTCGCTTCGTCCGCACCGATTCGCACATTGGACTTTTCGATCGCATACGAATGGGTCGCGCCCCGCGACCCTTCGTTGACGAGTAGCGCGGCGGGGCGGCCGGGCGAGGGCGGCGGAAACATCACGCCGATATGGGTGGCCTGGCGTGGTTGCTTCGGCTCGGGCGGACGTGGCTCGTCAGGCGGCGGCACGAACACATGCTTGCGGCGCAGCGTGTAGGCGAGCACAGAGAGCGTCGCCGCTAGCCCGACCAGCACGCTGAAGCCAAACTTCACGCTGATCTTGACAGAGCCGATGGTCATGGCGCTCCCGTGCGCGGAGGATGTCGGGTTCGCGGATTCTGTTTTCGACTCTGCATGGTGCCCACTCGCGGGCCCGGCTAGCGCGGCCGACGCAACGGTTGGTGACGGCGACGGCGGCGGTTGAGCGGCGGACGGCGCGGGTGCGGCAAGCCCGGCGCGAATCGACATCACCACGGGCGGCGCGCCTGCGCCCGCCGCGTAGATGACCTGGGCCGATCGCAGCGGCGGCAGGCCCGGCGCCGCATCGTAGTGAAATCTCACGTCGTAGGCCGATGCAGGTGCGGTGCCGAGATCGTCGCGCAGCGCTTCTGCGAGACTCGTTGGACTCGTCGCGAGCACGAACGCACCGCTGCTCCTGTTGGCGAGTGTCGCGAGTGCCGACGATGTCTTCTGCGCCGATTGCCCGAAGGCGATCGCATCCATCGGTTGGCCGCGCCGCTGCATGAGCACTGAGAGCACGTCGAAGCGCGTCTGACTGCCTTCGTCCTTGCCATCGGTGATGACGACAAGACGCTTCGGCCCTCTCAGCGGCGCATTGGCGAGCGTCGACATGCCAATGTTGAGCGCGTCATAAAGGCGTGTCTTGCCGTCGCGTCCGATTTCGGCGCGGATTGCGTCGACAGCTTCGAGGATGGGCGCGGATTCGCTGTAAAAAGGCGTCGGCGCGGGCGTATCGGAGCCGAACGACATCAACGCGATGCGCAGGTCCGGGCGCGGCCGTGCAAGGACGTCCTTCAGCGCGGCCTTGATCGCCGGCACCGCCGAATGCATCGAGCCGCTGCGGTCCACGCACAGCAGCACCGCGGTGGCGAGATCGGGCGGCAGCACACTGGCCGGTTCGACGGACTGCGCCGCAACCTTGGTCGGCGCCGTGTCCGCACCCGGCAATTGCAGGGTGAAGGCGTCGGCTACGGGCGCGGCGCCCGGCGCTAGCACCGTCAACGTGACGTTGCCCGGTTCGGGCTGGCTGACCGCGACCGCTTGCAAAGGCGCGGCGCACGCGGGGGCGGTCACGAGGGCAAGAGCGAGACCGGAAGCGCCCGAGCGCAGCATGCGCAATGCCGATTTGAATCGTCGATGTGACACGATGCCTCCGCTCGTAGCCGGGGTGCGGATGAGTCGGACGCGCAAGGCCAACGCCTTCGCGCCTGTGTGTGCCGAGGTACGCCAGGACGGCCGCGTCCAGATGAAGTCGTGCGATGTTTGATTGAGTAGCTGGGTTAACTCAACACTCGCTGCGATCTTTTCATGCCGCGCGCCAAACGGATCGAGACTGCGTGACAGCGCAAAAAGCATTCGATTTTTGCGTGTCCCTTACCATTTCCAGGTCGCTACCATGCCAATGCATAACGATCCTTGGGGGCGTGTTTTTCAATTGCGGCCTTCTACGTGCGTTTTACACACAGGGCGCACTCTAACGTGATGCGCCGGGTTGCCAACATGACTCGCAGGTAGAGATAGAGGACATCGGATAAAGGTTGCCGGCATCAATACGTCGATCCCAGCCACGCATCCGCAACTGCCTGGCATCCGAAGATGCGTCATTTATCTCTGTGATCGTCCGTCACCGGTTGGTGTTGAACAGAAAGTCAGGAAGCCGTACTACACGTCATGACGATGTGTAGCGCCGACCGAAGCTCGAGCGAGAGATGACCATGCTAGACGATCTGGACGAGACACTCGCGGCATTGCTGAAGAGCGAACTGTCTCCCGGCCTCGCGCATCAGATCCAGGTGAGCTTTGAGGCACCCGACGATCGGTTCCCACCGCAATCGGTCACGACACCCGCCATCGACCTGTTTCTTTACGACGTGCGAGAGAACACCGAGTTGCGCAGTCACGAATTTCAATTCGATCGAAGCGAGGACGGCAGCGTGCTGCGCACCGCGGCGCCCATTCGCGTTGACGCTTCGTATCTGATTACCGCGTGGCCGCGTGAAGGTCTCGCGAGTCCGGCGGAGGACGAGCATCGCCTGCTTGGCGAAGTGATGCGCGTGCTGTTGCGGCACCGCGCGCTTCCGGAGGAGGTGCTGCACGGCAGCCTGAAGGGCAGCAACATGCCGCTGCCTGTCAGCGCCCTGCAGCCGGGGCGCCTGCAAAGCCTGGGTGAGTTCTGGCAGGCGATGGGCGGCAAGCCAAAGGCCGCGATCAACTACACCGTTACGTTGTTAGTCGATGTGGGTAAGGTCGAGAAAATCCAGCTAGTCAAGGAGCCGGTGTTCTACTACGACCCCCGCATGCGCGGCGAGTCGCCGCCCGCGCCCTGAACTCCGGCGGACGGCTTTCGATCCGCTTCATCTCAGGTTCTTCCCGTTATCGGCGAGTGTCGATTGCAGTATTGACTGAAAGAGGACTGCTCCATGTCAAGCTCTACCTATCAAGCACCGGGCGTGTACGTCGAGGAAGTGCCATCCGCGCAGCAGCCGATCGCGGGTGTGGGAACCAACGTGGTCGGCTTCATTGGCGTGATGCCGAGGAAGATCTATATTCCGGTGCCAAACCCGGACTACGATCCGGTGGTCGCGCGCGCCGCGCACGCAATTGCGGCGCTCGTCGAGCGGCGTGCGCAGTTGCAGAAGGCGGGCAAGCTCGATGCGAAGGCGGAGGCGCAGATCCAGCCTCAGCAAGATATGGCGACCCAGGCCATGAAGACCGCGCTCGACGCCAAGGATGCCGAGTTGGCCGAAGAGAAGCGCAAACTGGCGGAGGCAGAGGCGGAGGTCGCCACGACAAAAACTGCGCTCGACGCCGCCAATACGGCCGCGGAAGAAAAAAAGACGGCACTCGACAACGCAACCGGCGACAAGAAGGACGCCAGACAGGCGTCGACCGACGCCAATCGCGCGCGCAGCGGGGCCCAGGATGCGCATCAAAAAGCGCTCGACAAGGCTGACGCACTCAGCAAGTCCGTCGACAACATGACCAGGGCGCTGAACGAGGCGCGCGCCGAGTTCGAAGCGGCGTCCGCGCCGACACCCGCGTCGGCACCGGCTTCCGCTCCCGCGCCTGGGGATCAATCGACGCCCGGCGCGACGGTGGATGAGCCTATCGAGGCGCCACTGGACGACGAAGCGTTCGAGAATCACGACGTCGATGCTGTCATGATCGCGCCTTCGTTTCTGAGGCCCTACGTTCTTCAGGAATTCGAAATCAATGTCGATCCATTTGAAACCAAGTTCTGCACCAACTTCACCGAATACACGCAGCGCTTCGGCACGTTCTCCGCGTACAAGGGTGTGCCCGACCAGCCGTATTCGAATCCGGACAAGTGGATTTTCAGCCCGTATTTCCCGGGGCATAGCGCACTGACGCACGCGGTCAACGGTTTTTTCAAGAATGGCGGAACGAAGGCGTATGTCGCGCGCATAGAGGATGCCGCGGACCTGGAGAAGGTGCTGGAGAAGTTCAGGTCGATCGACGATCTCGCGATCATCACCGCGCCGGGGCTGCCGCGCAATTCCGACACTTGGGAAGCGCTGATGTCGCACGCCGAGAACCGGGAGAACTGCTTTGCGATCCTCGATGCGCCAGACGTCGTCAACGACGGCAACGACGAGGACCTCTATCTGCAGAATCTGTCGTATTCGAGTGTCGATTCGGTTTTGCCGCGCCCGAGCAAAAACGCCGCGTTCTACTTTCCCCACATCGAGGTGGTCGATCCGGCCAAACAGTTACAGGACTCCGATTCGCAGCGCAAGGTCGGCCCGAAATACCGCGGACGCACATATGTCGCGCCGAGTGGACATATTGCCGGTATCTATGCGCGCACCGATGAGGAGCGCGGTGTGCATAAGGCGCCGGCCAACTGTGTGGTGCGCGGGGCGCTCGAGGTGAAGTACTACATCAGCAAACCGATTCAGTCAGAGCTCAATCCGCAAGGCGTCAATGCGCTGCGAATCATGAACAACGCGGTGACCGTGTGGGGCGCCCGAACGATTGGCGGTGACGCCAACGGCGAATGGAAGTACGTGCCCGTGCGGCGGCTCTTCCTGTTCCTGCAGAAGTCGATTGAGCTGGGCACACAGTGGATCGTCTTTGAGCCGAACGACGAAGCACTGTGGGGCAAGATCCGCCTCAATATCACCGCGTTCCTCACCAATGTGTGGCGTACGGGCGCGCTATTCGGCACGACGCCCGACCAGGCCTTCTACGTCAAATGCGATGCCGAGCTGAATCCGCCCGAAGTGCGCGACGTGGGGCAGGTGATCACGGAGATTGGCGTGGCGATCGTGCGGCCGGCGGAGTTTGTGATCTTCCGCATCACGCAGTCGACCGGCAGCGGGCAGTCGTGAGCCCGGGGACGAAAACACGTGGCTACGAACGGCGGGACTGGTCATGAAGTTTGAATCGTTGGTCGAGCAGGGCACGCAGCCGCTGCGCACGCCTGGCCTGTACATCGAGTGGCGCTCGCGGGGGCTCGCGGGGCAGCACGGGCTGAGCGGCGGCGTGCCCGTATTCATCGGCTTCGTCGCACCGGGTGCGTTTCCGGCAGATGCGCCGCGCGCGCTCTGGTTCGACCGCTGGGAACGCTTCGCGTGCACCTTCAACGCCGATGCCGGCGCGAGCACGTTCCTGATGCACGCAGTGCGCGGCTTTTTCGAGAACGGCGGCGAACGCTGTCTCGTCGTGCCCGTGCAGGCGGCGCGCGGCGACGATGCTCCGCGCCTGCTTGCGGCGCCGCTCGACAACGGCGGCTTTCTCGAGGACGTCGAGGAGATCGATCTCGTCTGCGTGCCGGATGCAATGTCGCCGCTGCTCGGCGATTCGCCCCGCGCGCGCGATGCGGCTCTCGCGGTGCAGACGAGCGCCATGGAGCACTGCGCGCGCATGGGCAATCGATTCGCGGTGCTCGATGCGATGCCCTCGGCCGAAGAGACGGGCGACATCGCCGTGGATGAACGCAAGCGCGCCTCGCTCGATGCCGTCATCAAGCAATGGCAGACGCTGCCCGCTGAGCACGGCGCGTTGTATTTCCCGTGGATCGACATTAAGCCGATCGCGACGATTGCGGCGATAAAGGATTGGCACCCGACCGTGCGCGTTCCGCCGTGCGGGCACATCGCGGGCGTCTATGCGCGCTGCGACCGGCGCGAGGGGGTGTTCCGGCCGCCAGCCAACGAAGTGCTCGAAGGCGCGCTCGATCTTGAATTCGATCTGGCGGACACCGATCAGGCCGCGCTCAATCAGGTGGGCATCAACTGCCTGCGCGAGCGGCCGGGTTGGGGTCTGCGCGTGTGGGGCGCGCGCACGCTCTCCAACCGGCCCGAGCTGCGCTACGTCAACGTCACGCGGCTTCTGCTCGCGATCAGGCGCGAGCTCGAATATCACCTGCGCGATCTGATGTTCGAGCCGAACGGACCGACGCTGTGGAAATCCGTTTCCGAGAGGCTCGAAGGCTACTTCGGCGATCTGTTTCGTGCGGGCGCGCTCAAGGGCGGCGATCAGGCCGAGGCGTACTTCGTAAAGTGCGACGCAGAAACCAATCCTCCCGAGGAGCGCCTGGCGGGTCGCGTGAGCGCGCTAGCGGGGCTCGCGGCCGCGGCGCCCGCGGAGTTCGTCACCGTGCGCATCACACAGAGCGCCGATGGCGTGAGCGTCGCGGGACCGGAGTTGCAGGTGTGAGGCAGTTGGGCTTTCAATCAACGCAGGTGGTGTGAAGGAGAGAGGAACATGGCAACCGGAGAACGCAGAGACCCGTTTCGCGGCTTCAAGTTTCGTGTGCAGATCGGCGGCATTCAGCGGGCAGGCTTCAGGGAAGTGAGCGGGCTCGATGCGGCCACGGACTCCATCGACTATCGCGAAGGGGACGACAAGACGCTCACGATACACAAGCTGCCGGGCCTCAAGAAGTTCGCCAATATCACGTTGAAGCGCGGCATCACCAATGATCTCGACTTGTGGAAATGGCGCAAGCAGGTGATGGACGGAAAGATCAAGGAAGCTCGCCAGAACGGCTCCATCATCCTGATGGACGATGAAGGCAACGACGTCGCGCAATGGGACTTCGTCGCTGCATGGCCGACCAAGTGGACCGGGCCGGGCTTCAACGCCACCGCGAACGAGGTCGCCATCGATACCATCGAGCTCACGCACGAAGGACTGGATCGCACCAAATGAGCATGCAGACCGAATTCAGCTTCACGCTGCCGCACGGTTTCGTGGATGCCGACGGTATCGTGCATCGCGAGGGCGTGATGCGCCTTGCCACCGCCAGTGACGAAATCGCACCGATGAAAGATCCACGCGTGCAGAGTAATCCCGGATATCTCGCGGTGATTCTGCTCTCGCGTGTAGTGAAGCGTCTGGGCGACTTGCCGCAGGTCAATCCGCGTGTGATCGAGGAGCTGTTCGCCGCTGACTTCGCGCATCTGGAAGATCTGTACCGGCGCATCAACACGCAGGGCCATGACAGGCTGACCGTTGTGTGCCCGGGCTGCGAGAAGAGATTCGAGGTGGAGGTCGACCCCACGGGGGAGCGATAGGCTACCGCCCGGAGCAGTTGTACGAGGAGGTAGCCTACCTGGCCTATCACGTTCACTGGCCCCACGCGCAACTGATGACGCTCGATCATATCGAGCGCCGGCGCTGGGTGAGCGAGGTCGCCAAAATCAACGAGCGGATCAACGACGAGGCCGAACGCCGCGAGCGCGATCCATGGGAGTAGCGTCGTGCTGACCAGCAATACCACACCTGATGACTTCTATCTGGCCTTCGCGTATTCGGTGATGATCGATCAGAAAACCGTCGCCGGCTTCGCTGAAGTGTCGGGACTTGCGATGGAGACGGAAGTCGAGACGTATCGCGAGGGCGGATGGAACAACGGCGAACATCAACTTGCTGGTCCGACCAAATACAGCTCGCGCATCGTGCTCAAGCGCGGCTTTGGCGACATTCCGTATCTCTGGAAATGGTATCTCGGTGTGATGAAGGGCACCATCCAGCGCCGCGACGTGACGCTTACGATCAACTGCGTCAACGGCGCGCACGGGGACGATAACGCTCCGCATTGGGTCTTCCGCAAGGCTTGCCCGGTGAAGTGGACCGGCCCCGAACTGCGCGCGGCGACCTCAGCAGTGGCGTTCGAGACGGTCGAACTCGTACATCAGGGATTGATGCTATGAGCGACGACCAAAACTTCGGCGCGTCGCTGTGGCGTCAGCACACGACGACGGCGCTATCGGCGCAGGCGCGCAATGGTGCGCGAGCATCGTTCGGCGAGGAGCTTCATGCGCGTCATATGCTGTTCTCGCAGATGCTGATGCGTCGCGCGGGCGGGCGTGAGCAGGGCGCAGGCGTACAGCGCACATTCGTGGTGGCGAGGCGAGTGGCTTCGGTTCCCGGCACTGGCGGGGATGATGCGCGCGCGTCTGCCGTCGTGGATGAGGCCGGCGAACTGGCTACGAATGCTGCCTCGGGAGTTGCTGTGCCGTTGTTTCCTGATGGCTCGGCGGCTGCGCGGCAGGACACCCGATCAGCGAAGGACGAGCGTGCGGTATTGAAGCATCTGGCTGATGCGGCTGCTGTCGTGGCGAGACGCGCGCGGGAATCGGGCAGCGATGCCGCGCATGGTTCGGATCCTGCGGCTTCGCATGAAGTGGCGGCGCGCGGCGCCGAAGTACCGGACAGATATGCATCTGGCCATGCGGACCCATCGAGCGCTCGTGTCGTGTCCGGATCGCTCGTGCTGCGCGTCCCGGTTTCCTCATCCGGATCGATACCGGCTGCCGCCATGGTCATGCGGTCAGCATGTGAGCCGCACTCCATCGAGCGATCATCGCCGACGCCGCTTGCTGCCGCGCTCGCGCCCGTAGCCCGCATCGGGTCATCGAAAGTACTGCCTGCCGCGGATGATTTGTCCGGGCGCTCAGATGCGCCCACGCATGCGCGCGTCGAAACTTTGCCCGATATGCATGTTCTTCACGACGCAGTGTCTGCTGAAGCGGATAGTGTCAGAGATGGGCAGATGCAATACGGCCCGGTGATGCCGGGCGGCGCGGCCGGCATCACCGCACACGGCGCGACGGATCGTCTGCCGGATGCGCAAGTCGTGCGGCGAGTGGTTACGAATGCCACGCACGAACTACCTATTGCTTCGCCCATACCTCATGCGGCAAGTTACGCGATCTTGCCAGAACGCAATGGCGCATTGGCGCGTGGATCGACAGGTAGGGTTCCCGTCGAAGGCGCTGGGCCGTCGGCTGCGCGGTTCCGTACTTCGATCGAGCGGGCCGCGCCGCCCTTCGCGGCTCAGCCGCTCGCTCGCGCGGTGCTGTCCGCGTCGGATTTCTCGCATCCTGTCGCGGCGGGTCGGTTTTCGCCTGTTTCAATGGCTTCGAAGCAAGCGCTGCCTTCGTTATCGGCGCCATCTACCAGCGTGGAACGGCTGGTTCGCGCGCACGAAGCTGTTGCGGCGACGAATTACATCGCTCATCGCGCGGCGTCGAAGATTCTGTCGACTGATGCACGCGCGCCTTCGAACCAGGCCCAAGAACCGACAACGCCGCACGTGACCCGCAGCGCTGCCGAGCCGATGCCCGAACATACGGCATTGGCTTTGCGACGCGCGGACGGCGCGGTGACGAGCGTGCCTGATGTGTCGAACGCATCGAAGGTGTCACGCGGATCTTCGGCCCGATCCCATGCGTCAGAGGCATCTCCGTCGCGCGTCTCGATCGCGAGCGCAGCTCAAACCGCGACGGTGCCGACACCCCTGGCACACGTATTCGAACGCTCCGATCGCAGCGGGGCGATGGAAGATGAAGCCATGACGCGCCTCGAACCGAAGGCGTTTGCGGTGCGAGATGCCGTCAGCTTCCATCGATCGCCATCGATCGAACCCGCAGGATCGGCATCGATCACCCTGAAAAAGACCCTGCTTTCCAGCGCGATTCGCCTTGCCGTCGACGCCAGCCGTTCCCCGCATCAATCGATGCCCGCTCGTGACACCACATGGCGGACGTCGAGCGCAATCGGCCGTTTCGTCGATATGCCGGCGAGCGCCGTCGGCGGGCAAACACAACAGCCGCCAGCGCACGGGACGACTGACGAGGCGAGTGCGATCGACGGCCAATTGCAACTGCCGCTCACGCACGCCAAGGCAAAAGCCGCGAACGCCAGCGGCCGGGAAACGCAGCCGCCGCTCACACACGCCGAGGCAACGGACGCGAGCTCGATCGACCACGGACGGCAGCCGCCCCGACACGCCGCGTCATCGCCTGGTATCGCATCGCACGCGATCCCCACGCAGATCGACAACGTATCACCGCACAGGTCTGCGATGAACGCCGTGCAACGCACACGCGCCACGAGTATCGCGGTCAAGCCGCAAGCCTCCGTGCGCCAGACGGCCAGCTTACCGCTGCGTCATGCTAGCGAGCCGCGTGACCCACGCGAAGCGTACCGCGATGGAGCACCGGGCACGGCATGGACCGAGCGCGGGATTGCACCGGCACTCCCTACAAATGAACCCCCGTTCGTCGACCGCGCCGCCGAGCAGTACGGCGTCGTTTCCCCGGGCACGCAGGTCACGCGCGACGCCGGCGCCACAGCGACCGCCAGCACGTCGTCGCCGACCACGAGCGCCACCGCCGGCAAACGAGCAACGCCAGAGGCAGGCTCAGCCGCGAACACAGGGGTAGACGCCAGCGAACTCGCCGAACAAGCCTGGCAGCTGATCCTCGACAAGCTCGCCATCGAACAGGAACGCCGGGGGTATTCATCATGGGCCTAGCGAAGATGGTCATTCAGGTCGAGGTTGGCCACGGCGAGAAGGACGTGCGTTTCGACGAGCACAGCGAAACCAACATCGAGGTGAAGTTCAACCCGAAGACGCTGTCGGTCTCGCGCTCGGTGAGCTGGCAAAGTCAGAAGGCAGCCAAGCGCGACGCCCCCGAGCTGCAATACACGAGCGCAGACCCGGCGACCCTCTCGGTCGATCTGTTCTTCGACACCTACGACTCGGACAAACCCATCGACCAGAAGGACAGCGTGTTCGCTGAAACGAAGAAGCTGCTCGCGCTCGCGGCTGTGGCGGGCGACAAGCATCGTCCGCCCGTGTGCCGGCTGCAATGGGGCACACAGGCGGTGTTCTTCCAGGGCGTGCTCATGCAGATCGATCAGAACTATACGCTGTTCACCGAACTCGGCACGCCCGTGCGCGCCACGCTCAAATGCTCTTTCAAGCAATGGCGCTCGAACATCGACGATCGCAAGAAGCAGAATCTCATGTCCGCTGACGTCGCCAAGGTCTGGACCGTCAGGCGCGGGCAGACGCTCGCCAGCATCGCCGCGCAGGAATATGCCGATGCGAGTCGCTGGCGTGACATCGCGGCGGCCAACGGCATAGACGACCCGCTCACGCTCGCGCCAGGCTCGACGATCCTGCTGCCGCCGGTGCGCCCGAGCGCCTCGCGTGTCATGAGAGCCGAGGACATCCTGTGAACGCGCGCACCGGCTTCGATACGCTCGCGCCCGAGTTCGGGCTGAAGATCAACGGCGCGCCGCTGCCGGAAGCTGCGACGGCCGACCTGATCGACGTCTGCGTGCTCGAGGATGTCGATGCCATGAGCATGTTCACGTTTTCGCTGACCTGCTACGACACCGTGCAGATGAAGGTGAAGTGGGTCGACGAAGCGATCTTCCGCGAGGGCAATCCCGTCGAGATCGAGATGGGCTATCGCGACGACCGGCAGGTGATCTTCAGCGGCGAGATCACCGGGCTCGAGCCGGCCTTTCTCGAGAACACCCCTCCGACGCTCACCGTGCGCGGCTACGACCGGCGCCATCGGTTGATGCGCGAGCGCAAGACGCGCTCGTACACCAACGTGAAGGACAGCGACATCGCTAGCCAACTTGCGGGCGGCGCTGGACTGAAACCGCAAGTCGAGGACTCGAAGGTCACCTTGCCCTACGTTTTCCAGCACAGCCAGACCGACCTTGAATTCCTGCTCGCTCGCGCAAAACGCATCCATTACGAAGTGGTCGTCGACGACCGTTCGCTGATTTACCGCCCGCGCAAGATCGATGCGAGCGAGACGCTCACGCTGCGGCCCGAGATCGAGCTGCTCGAATTCCGGCCGCGCATGTCGACGATGGGGCAGGTGCAGGAAGTGCTTGTCAAAGGCTGGGACCCGAAGAGCAAGAAAGAAATCGTCGGCCGCTCGGGCGCGGGAGACGAAGCCGGCCTGATGGCGGGCAAGAAATCGGGGCCGTCGAGCGTGGAAAGCATCTTCGGCAAATCGGGCGGCGCGAGCGTATGCGCGCCTGTGCAGAACCAGGCCGATGCCGATCTCATGGCGAAGCAGCGCTTCGGCGAAATGGCGCTCGGCTATATCCGCGGCGATGGCGTGTGTATCGGCGATCCGCGGATGCGCGCGGGCATCGTCGTGAAAATCGAAGGGCTCGGCGATCGCTTCAGCGGGCTCTACTACGTGACGAGCACCGAGCAGCGCTTTTCGCTCCAGAAAGGCTATCGCGTGCGCTTCGCCGCGCGGAGGAACGCGACATGATGCACGACCAGCTCCTGCACAACCTGCTCGCGCACGCTGACACCGAAGGGCGCTATTACGGCGTGGTGGTCGGCGTCGTGACGAACAATCAGGATCCGGACGGCATGCATCGCGTCAAGGTGCGCTTTCCGTGGCTCAATCAAGACGACGAGAGCAACTGGGCGCGAGTCGCCACGGTGATGGCCGGCAACGGGCGTGGGGCGTACTTCCTGCCCGAAGTTGACGACGAAGTGCTGGTCGCGTTCGAGCATGGCAGCGTCGAGCATCCGTTCGTGGTCGGCTCGCTGTGGAACGGCAAGGACGTCGCACACGAATCGAACACCAACGGCAAGAACGACAACCGCGGCTTCAAGTCGAGAAGCGGGCACATCGTGCGCCTGTCTGATGCGGCGGGCGACGAGAAGATCGAGATCATCGACAAGACGGGCACCAACAAGATCACGATCTGCGCGTCGGGCAACACCATCGCGATCGAGGCGCAGGGCGATATTTCGATCCGCTCGACGACGGGCAAACTCACGCTCCAAGGCGTCGGCATCGAGATCGATTCGAAGGCGGACGTCAAGATCAGCGCGATGTCCACGCTCGACATGACCTCCACCGGGCCGATGAGCATTTCCGGCGCGCTCGTGAAGATCAACAGCTAAGGAGGCAATGGATATGCCCGCGCAGGTGCTTGGAGTCGGTTGGGAGTTCCCCGTGGCGCTAAAGGACGAGCGCATCAGGGTCGCGCGCTACGAGGAGTGCGTGCGGCAATCGATCTTCCTCATTCTTTCGACGGCGAAGGGCGAGCGGGTGATGCGCCCGGACTTCGGCTGCGGCCTGCACGACCTGGTGTTTAACGTGAATGGGCCATCCACACAGGGCATGGCGGAGTTTCATGTACGCGAGGCGCTCGAGAAGTGGGAGCCGCGCATCGACGTGATGCAGGTGCACGCATCGGGCGCGGGCGGCTACGGTGAGCAGTTGCAGATCGAAATCGACTACCGCGTGCGGCTAACCGACAACCGCTTCAACCTCGTCTATCCGTTCTACCTCGACAGGCCGCTCACGTGATGCTCGACCATGCACCTTTCGTGACGCAGGAACGCACGGCGGCCGCGATCGACGCCGCGGTCTCTGACGCGCTCCAGCTTCGCGACACCGGGGCCGATGCGAGCGCCGCCGATCCGCTGCGGCATGCGCTCACGCGCGTCTTCACGCACTACTGCGCGGTGTTGACCGAGCGCCTGAATGCGGCGCCCGTCGCGCATCTGGCCGCGTTCGTCGAGATGCTCGACATGGGACCAAACGGGCGCGAGCCGGCCACGCCCGCGTACGCGCCTCTCGCGTTCAAGGCGGCGCAGGCGGGCGAGGGCGCGCCCGTGCCCGTGGTGCCGAAGTTCACCGAAGTCGCGGCGCCCGGCTCGGGCGGGCGGCCGCAGCCGGTCGTGTTCCAGACGACGGCGGATCTCGAAGTGCTGCGTGCAGAGGCCGTGCGCGCCATGTGGGTAGATGCGCACGCGGGGACGCTTGCCGATGCGAGCGCGGTCGTTTCGCCGCAAGGCCTGGGCGATGGCGAGTCGCTCCGCAGCCATGGGCAGCCCTTCGTGCGGGCGATGCACATCGGGCATCGCGCATTCTTCTGCTCGCCCGATCTCGCCGGCTTCTCGCTCGATGTGCGGATCGCGCGCGCTCAGGCGCCGATAGAACCGCTTTCGCTGCAATGGGGCATGTGCGGGCCAGATGGTTTCGTCCAGCTTGATCCGTCGAGCGATACGACGCACGGCTTTACGACGAGCGGAACGGTCGTCTTCAGCGTGCCGTCGCCGTGGCAGGCGAGCAAGCTGCACGGCGTCGAGAACGGCTGGCTCACGTGCCGCTTGCGCGCCAGTGCGAACGCGCCCGGCATCGGCAGCTCGACGATCACCGGCCTCGCGATTTCCGCGGATCGCGCGCTTACGGGAGCCACGCTCGATACTGCACTGTCGAACCGCGTGCCGGTCGATCTGACGCGCGACTTTTATCCGTTTGGGGAGCGGCCGCGTTTTAACGACGTGCTCTATCTGGCGTCCAAGGCGTTCGCCGTGGCTGGCGCGCGCGTCGTGCTCACGATCGAGCTGACGAATCCAGCCGATGCCGCGCCCGGCGCCTCGCCGATTCCGCCAGTGAGCCGCGACGGTGCGCCGCGCGTGAGTTGGGAAGCGCACACGGCAAGCGGCTGGCGCCCGGTCTCCGTCGACGATGGTACGGACGCCTTCACGAAGAGCGGCACGGTCAGTTTCGCGGTGCCGGCCGACGCGATTCCGGCGACCATCAACGGCGCCGCCGAGGGCTGGCTGCGCGCCCGTCTCGCGTCGGGCAACTATCGCGTGAGCGCGACATCGGCGGAAAACTTCGCCGTGCCGATGGACGCGCCGCCTTCGATCGCGCGCATCGGCCTTGCGATGTCGCTGCACGCAGGGCCGCTGGCGCCACAAGAGATCATCGTCGAGAACGGACTGACGTGGGAGCGCCTGGCTGTGGACGAAACCGGTGAGCGCGCTGCGTTCCAGCCGTTTCCATCGCTCGATCAGACTGCGCGCGCTTTGTACATCGGACTGCGTGCGCTGCCTGAACAGCTTGCCGGCCACAATCTGAGCCTGTATGTCGGCATGGCGCAGCACGGCGCGCGCGCGATCTATCGCGACGATGATGTTTCCGGCCACGGCGGGGACAAGCCACGCTGGCAAGTATCGAACGGAGAGGGCTGGCGCGACTGCGAATCCATCGACATGACAGGTGGCTTTCGGCATCCGGGCTATGTCCAGGTGACCATCGCGCACGGCGGCATCGCGCCATGGCACGACACGCTGCTCGACGCGGATCACGCGCTGCTCTGGCTGCGCGTGCTGTTCGACACCGCCGACGACGCGCCGCCGATCCGCCAGATCGTGCTCAACGTGGTCCCCGCCGTGCAGGCGCTGCGCTTCGAAGACGAACTGCTCGGCTCGGCGACGGAGCGCCCTGCGCAGACGTTCAGGACCGCGCGTGCTCCGGTGGTCGGCGAGGTGCGCGTCGAGGTGCGCGAAGCCTATACCGGCTCGGCGCGCGACTGGGTGCGCTGGAACCGCGTCGACGATTTCGCAGCAAGCGCGCGCGACGCGCGCGACTTCGTGCTGGACAGGACCACGGGCACCCTGCGGTTCGGTGATGGCCGGCGCGCTCGGATGCCCCCCGCCGGCGGTAACAACGTGCGCATCAGCTACAGCGCGGGAGGAGGTGTGCAGGGCAATCAGCCGCCGCTCGCAATCACGCAATTGCGCACGACGGTGCCGTATGTCGCGTCGGCGCAGAATTGCGATTGGGCGAGCGGTGGACAGGACGCTCCCGACGATCACGCGGCGCGCCGCGCGTCGCTCGCGCGCGTGCGTCATCGCGGCCGCGCGGTTTGCCGCGACGATTACGCCGATCTCGCGCTGGGCGCGTCGCCTGAAATCGCGCGCGCGGCATGCATCGGCGGGCGCGACGTGTCGACGGGCGACGCGCGCGGCCAGGCGGCGCCCGGCGTCGTAAGCGTCACCGTCGTGCCGTGCGGCACGGATCGCGCACCGCAGCCGACGCTGGCGCTGCTCGCGGCGGTGAAGCGCTACCTGGAAGCGCGTGCGCCGGCGGGCGTCGAACTGATTCTGGCGGGGCCGGTTTACGTGCAAGTCTGCGTCGATGCGGAATTGGCCGTCGCCGCGGATGCATCGCCGGAGCGCTTGCGCATCGCATGCGCGGCGCGCTTCGATGCATATTTGCATCCGTTGACCGGTGGCGATGCGGGCCACGGCTGGCGCTTCGGCGTCGAGCCGCACGCCTCCGATCTGCTCGCCTGCCTCGATGCGATCGATGGCATCGAGGCGGTGCGCGCGCTGCGCCTGCGCTTCATCGAGCCCGCACCGGGCGTGCGGGCACGCGGCGATTTCCTGATCTGCGCGGGCGGTCATATCATCCTGGCGGGCCGCTGATCATGTCCACGCCCGCAGTCGACACCCATTTCAGTGCGCCGGAAGCGCCTATTGTCGTCGAGCGCGATTACGACACGCTCGTGCGTGAAGGCATGGCGCTCGTGCCGGCGCATGCGCCGGAGTGGACCGACCACAATCCCTCCGATCCGGGTGTCACGCTGGTCGAGCTGCTCGCTTATTTCACCGATGCGTTGTTGTATCGGATCGGCCGCGTCACGCCCGCCGCGAAGCTGCAATTCCTGCGGCTGCTGAAGGGCGCGCCGAATCACGATATCGTGCCGCTCGTCACACAGTCCGACGGCGCGGTCGATCTCGCCGCCGAACTTTCGCGTGCCATTGGCGATGCGGTGAGCGGGCTCTCGCAGATGGAATGCGCGGTCACACCCGCGGACTTCGAGTGCTTCGCCCGCGCGATGGCCGCGCGCGAGTTGCCGGATCGTGCGATCGGCGTGCGCTGCATAGCGAACGTCAATCTGAGCGGTGCGCGTATACATGGGCCCGACGCCGCCAGGCAGGCGCGCGGCCATGTCAGCGTCGTGCTGGCGTTGCCCGCCGATGTGCCCGACGACGTCGCCAGGCACGTGCGCGAAAAAGTGAGCCGCGATCTTGCGTCCCGCTCCCTCTTGACGACGCATCTTTCGGTCGTCGCGCCAGCGGTGCTGCATGTATCGATCGCCTTCGCGGTGTCGCCGTTGCCGGGCGTATCGCTCGATGAGGCGCTTGCCAGCGTCGACGACGTCCTCGCGGACCGTTTCGGTAACGCGAATGCGGTGAACTTCGGCGGCACACTCTCGCTCGCGTCGATCGCGAAGACGATCGATGCTGCGCCCGGCATTGATTATGTCGAGGCCGTCACCGTGCTCGATGCGACGAGCGACCCTCAGCTGCAGGCGCGCGGCGTCGGCGTACAGGTCGGCACGGTGGCGACGATCGGCGTCGACACGGTGCTCGGCGGGCCCGCGCATCTGTCCGAAGACACGTTCGTGCGCTTCGTGCGCGATAGCAGCGGCATGCTCGCGTCGGTGTTGCTCAAGCCTTGGGAGCAACTGCGGCTGACGGTGTCGCGCGCCCACGTTGCACTCATCGATGCCGGCCTGAATGATCGCGCGCGCCGGATGCGTCATTGGGGAGGTGATCATGAATGACACCGCCGGCCGCTTGCTGGCTGCGCTCCCCGCGATCTATCGCGCCGACGGCGGCGACCAGCTGCGTGCGCTGCTCGCAGCGTTCGAGCTCATGCTGCTCGCGAGCGGCAACGCGAACGCGCCCGCCGTCGGCGACGAGATCGATGCGATTCCGAGCCTTTTCGCACCGCTCGGCGTGAAACCGGCCGCGCTTTGGCAAACCATCAACGGGCCCGCCAGCATCCAGAGTGAAGCGCGCCCGCCCGCGCCCGATCGCTTCATGCCGTGGCTCGCGCAGTGGGTCGCGTTCACGCCGTATCGATATTTTTCGGCAGATGAGCTGCGGCACATCGTGGCCGGCATCGTGCCGCTCTACGGCAGACGCGGCACGCGCGATTACATGGAAAAGCTGCTTGCTCTGTGCTTCGGCGAAATCGGTGAATCGTCGATCGACGAGAACCCGGTACACGGTTTCGTCATCGGGCGCTCGCATGTCGGCGTGGATACGGAGCTCGCGGTGCGTGAACCGTACCGGTTTCGCGTCGAGTTCTGCCTACGCGAGCGCGCTTTTGCCCGGGTTCATGGCGCGCTGCATGATCTGGAGGAGCGTGTGCGCGCGGTGGTCGAATTCGCGCGACCCGCACATACGGAATACGAATTGGTGCTGACCCGCGATCGGCGGGAACCGGTTGAAGCCTGAGGGGTACATCAAATGCACAAGAAACAGTTCATCCACAAAAAACCGGCGTACTACCGGGGTCAATTACTGAACGAGGAAGACTTTCGTGACGAGCAGCGCTATCACGCGAACGCGCGCTATCGTCACAACCTCAATTTGCACGGCTGGGGCATAGTGCATGGGCTGGAAGTGAGACACGCGGGCGGCAATGAGATCGTTGTGTCGCCGGGCTTCGCCGTGGACGGACTCGGGCATGAAATTGATCTGAGGCACGAGGAGAAGCTTCAGTTGCCGTCGAATGAAGCAAACGCGGTTCTCGTCGTGAGCCTTCACTATGAGGAAGACGACGTTGCTTCAGCCGGTGACGACGACGCCGAACGCAACACGCGCAAGTGTTATGGCGTGGTGACGGTAGAGCCCGGCGCAGTGGAGGCGGCGGTGATTCTCGCGACTATCGTGCTCGACGACAAAAGCCATGTGAGCGCGCAGGCCATCAAGACGACCAATCGCCGGCACATGAAGACGCTGCTCGCGCCGTGCTCCGTCACCGCCGATTCCCTCGATGCGCATCTGAAGCGCGGCTGGCTGCGAATGCCGTTTCGCCCGACGCCTCTGCCAGCCGAAAACGCAGTTGCGCCGCCTCCATTTCGTGTCGGTCCGACCGAGGCGCGGGCGCATCGGGAGATCGATGAAAAGCCCAACGACAAAGGTGCGGCCGGCACAATGGCGATTTCACTCGCGCCGAGCGTCACGCGCGTGCTGCGCTTGCGCGTTGCCGGCGAAATCAACGACGCGCGCCTGTCGGTCGAACTGTTTCTCGGCGGATGGGATGCGGATGCGCGCAAGCACGTTGCCAAGAGCCTCCTCAAACAGGAGATCAAGAGCGGCCCTTATGACGAGACCTGGCACATCAAGGAAGGCGACTTGCACCTGGAAACGTCGACGTTGTCAATCGAGATTCGCAGCGAGGCTTATGTGCGAGTCTCGCTCGTGGCAATCGAAGTGACATGTGACCCGTCTCTGTTGCATGTCGCAACGGTCGAGGGGTGATGGCTGTGTCCCGCTACGAGTCTTCGCTAGAGCATTTGCTTGCGCGACTTGAGCAGATCGACCTGCAGATCCGCTCGCAAGTCGCGCGTTTTCGATGCGTGCAGCGGGAAGACGAGCAATTCCGAGGCCTCTATGTTTCCGAACAGCAGGTTGACGCGCTGCTTGCCGCGCCGCTCGCGATGCCCGCGTGGCTGCTGAATCCGTCGCCCAATGCAGCGCATCACACAGCCATCGCGCGCCGTATCTCCGAGCACGAAAGCGCGACGATCGAAGCAGGCACCGAACTGCGCCTCGTCAGGCTGGGGATGATGTTCTCGCTCGATCCGCTGGATATCGATATCTTGCTGGTCTGCCTCGCGGCGGAGCTCGACACGCGATACGAAAAGCTCTATGCCTATCTGCAGGACGACGTGACACGCACGCGACCGAGCATCGAGCTGGTGCTTGCGCTTCTCGTTCCTGACCCATTGCAGCGTATTGCCGCCCGTGAACATTTCACCGCCGATGCGCCATTGCGCCGCGCACGGATCATCGAAGTGTTCGAGGATGCGGCGCGGCCGCAGCCGGCGTTCATCGGCAAGCTGCTGCGCATCGATGAGCGCATCGTGTCGTATTTGCTGGGGTCCGATGCACCGGATGCGCGCATCGCGCCTTATCTGCGAAGCGAAGCGCCGCAACTCGGGCTGGACGAACTGGTGCTTCCGGCATCGACGTTACACGGTCTCAAGACGCTGGCTCATGAGAAGACCGATGACATGGCGATCACGGTGCATCTGCAAGGGCCGGCGGGCGCCGGCAAGCTCACGGTCGCTCGCGCGGTTTGCCGCGAACGCGGCGCGCCGTTCCTGTGCGTCGATGCGAGCCTGCTGCTCGCCGATGCTGACATCAACCGCGATATGCCATTCGCGCTGATCGCGCGTGAAGCGCGCCTCACGGGTGCGGCCCTGTACATCGACGGCTTCGATGCGCTGCTCGCGCATGAGCAGCACGCGGCCTTGCGCGCGTGCCTCGATGCAGTCGAAAAAGTCGCGTTGTCGTTCCTCGCGGGCGAGGCCTTTTGGCTGCCGGGCAGTGCATTGCGCCGCGTGCGATTCTTCGCTGTCCCGCTAGCGCGGCCGGATATTCGCGAGCGCGAGCATCTGTGGCGCAAGACTGCCCACGCGCACGGCGCCGCTCCTGAGACGCTCGATGTCGAGGGCGTCGCCACGAAGTTCCGCTTCACACCGGGACAGATTGACGATTCATGGCGCTCGGCGATGAGTCTTGCGAATTGGCGTGCGAAGGACGCGAAGGGCACAGAAGACGGAAGCAGAAAGATCACGTCGCAGGATCTCTACGACGCGTGCCGACTGAATTCGAACCGCGCGCTCGCGGCGCTTGCACAAAAAATCACGCCACGCTTCACGTGGACGGACATCGTGCTGCCCGATGATCGCATCGCGCAGTTGCGCGAAATCTGCAATCACGTCAAGTACCACAATCGCGTGTTCAACGAATGGGGCTTCGAGCAGAAGCTCGCATCGAGTAAGGGGCTGACGTTCCTGTTCGCGGGGCCGTCGGGAACGGGCAAGACGATGGCGGCTGGCATCATTGCGAATGAACTGGGTCTCGATCTGTACAAGATCGACTTGTCGGTCGTCATCAGCAAGTTCATCGGCGAGACGGAAAAAAATCTCGCGCGCATCTTCGACGAAGCTGAGACCGCCAACGCGATCCTTTTCTTCGACGAAGCCGATTCGCTGTTCGGCAAGCGCAGCGACGTGAAGGACTCGCACGACCGTTACGCGAACATCGAAGTCGGCTACCTTCTACAGCGGATCGAAGAATACCAGGGCATCGCGATTCTCGCGACAAATTTCCGGCGCAACATGGATGAGGCGTTCGTGCGCCGCCTGCAATTCACCGTGGACTTTCCGCTGCCGACCGAGAGCGATCGGTATCGCATGTGGATTGCGATTCTGCCCGAGCGCACGCCGCGCGATCCGGGCGTCGATCTCGCGCTGATGGCACGCCGCTACAACCTCAGCGGCGGCAACATTCGCAACGTGGCGCTGGCCGCCGCGTTTCTCGCGGCGGACGATGGCGACATGATCCGCATGTGTCATCTGATCTCCGCGACGCAGCGCGAGTATCAGAAGATGGGTAAGCTCGTCGGCGACGGTGCGTTCGCTCATACCTTGACATAGGCACGATCATGAAGCGCGCCGCCGCCTCCTGCGAGTCACACGACGGCCATCCCGCTCTGCTCGGTGCCGGGCATCGCGTTGAGGGCATTGCTCGCAAGCTGGAACGCTTCCTCACGGCCGGTCTCGCCCGCATGCGCCGGATTGATTTGCGCTGTGATGGCAGAGAAGTTGTTCGCGTCGGCGAGTTCGTTGCAGCCGTGCGACTGCCAGTACCACGCGGACACCAGCGCGGCAGTGGCGGCGTCGTTGCGCACCAGATCGGGATTGCCGACGAGATCCACGCCGATCGCCTCACCCGCGCGGGCGAAGTTCTCCTTGAACGTCAACTGGATGAGCCCCGAGCCGCGATAGTTCCAGCCGTCGTTCGTCGCGGCGGGGCCGTTGCCATAGTGCTCGCCGTAGACGAGGTTGGCGATCTGCTGCTGTCGCTCGGGCGGCACGTGCGTCTCTCCCGGCTGCCGTCCGAGGCTCGCACATTGCTGTGGCGTGAGCGAGCGGAAAGTTGCCTGCAGGCCTTCGACCGAATAATTGAAGTTCTCCGACACAGGCAGCGGCGGAAACCGGCCACTTTCGTACGCGACTTGCGCGAGAAAGGCAGCCTGGCGCGCGGGCGTGTTGATCTCGAAACGCTCCATCGCGGTTTGCACTGCGTCGAGCCAGAGGTCAGCGCCCGCTTCCGAACTGCTCGTCGCAGCCATGAATGTGATTTTGTCCATCTAGGACTCCATATCGTTGAGGATGGGATCGAATTTCACTGCACGAACAACGCGCATGCGAGTGAGCGTGACAGGGCCGGTTAGCGTGAGGAGGCTTTTCTATGAGGCCGATGAAGAGCGAGATCCGGCGAGGTGTTGGTGTAATGCGTAGATGATTTGCAATACCGATGGGTCTTCACCAGAGGAGCTCTTGAATAGAGTTTTAGCAGGTATTCTCCGCTACGCAAGCGAGCGCAGCATCAAATGTGATATGTGACACATTGACTTGCCTAATAACGAAAAAACATTGAATGGGAGTTCAAAATGATGGACCGAGAATCGATCAATAAGAAGCAGTGCGAGAGCATTGCGCGGCGCAATGAAGCACGCACGATGAGTAGCGACAATTCGTTGTCGCCGAGTCCGGTCATCGCGCGCGATGCGATCGGCGGCCTGTCTTGCCGCATCGTCAATGCGTTCCGTGCGGGAAAGCAAGCGGGCGCGATCAACGGCTCGATGAAAATCGACACGGCATCGGCGCATCGCTCGCTGCTCAAACTGCAAATGCGTTACGGCAATCAGTTCGTCGGAAGGGTAATCGACCGTGCATCGAACAGTGACGACCAGTCAGGTGACAGGAGTGCGATTGAGCGTTCTATAGAATCTTCGCGCGGAGGCGGCAGTGGTATGGATCATTCGACGCGTAGTCGCATGGAGACGGCCTTCGGCGCGGACTTCTCGGGCGTGCGCATTCATCACGATTCGGAATCGGACGAGCTGGGCGAGTTGCTTTCGGCGCGTGCGTTCGCGACCGGGCGGGATGTCTACTTCCGGCATGGCGAATATAACCCGGGGACGGCGGCGGGCCGCGAGCTTCTCGCGCACGAGCTTACGCATGTCGTGCAGCAGACTGGCGGCGTCCAGCGCAAGATGACCGTCAGCCAGCCGAGCGATCCGCATGAGGTGGAAGCGGATCAAATGGCGCACGCAGTGATGCAGCTGGATCAGTCGGGCGAACTGGACAGGCAGATCGCCGCGCGCGCAGATGCTTGCGCGCGCGCACGACAATGAGCTGGACGGGTGAGCGGCGCGCCTTGCACCTGCGTCCGGCCGCCGCTTTCGTTCGCGCGCGATCCGAAGTTAAGCGAGAGTTCAGCTTCGACAGCCGCGCTTTCGCTGTATCAGGAGCCGTACCATGTCCACCGCAACGCTCTCATTGCCGAGCTCATCGACCTCGCGCAAACCCAGCCCGCTCGTCGAACGCCACCTCACCGGTGCGAGCCGTGCGGTCATGTTGAGCGTGGGCCTCATCGGCATTAACGTTGGCGGCGCGGCATTCATGCATTACGTCGTGAATGCTACAGGCGCTTCGCTCAGGCTCGTCGTCTCGCTCGGGGCGCTTACGACCCTGATGGCCGGCACGCCGCTGATCGTCTTTCTGAGCCTGGTCTGGTTCACGCGCTATCGGGAGTTCCAGAACAGCCTGAAAGGCAGCGCGCTTTCGGCGTATCTGCAACGCTTCTGGTCGCAGCGTCTCATCTATGCGCTGGAGGATAGCGGCGCGTTGCCGGCGTCACCGCCTGCAACGCGGCCGGCAGCAGCGCAATGGCAGCGCGTGGCCGACGAGCGCCTCGACATCTGCGAACGCCTTTTCGCTCGCATCTATCACGAGCAATACGGATTGGCGCCGTTCGTGCCCGCCGTGTTCATCCTGCACGTGGTCGTCTATGCCGCCGCGGGACTCGTCGGCACGAGCTTTTTCGATGTCCGACCGTGTGCCGCGAGCCAAGCCGCCGGCTGCATCTACGGCATCAGCCAGCGCGTGCTGATGGCGTCGTTCGCGGGTTCGTTCATGTTCGTCGTGAGCGATTCGGTGCTCGCCATCCGCCGCAAGTCGCTCAACGTCGCCGATGTCTACTGGTACGCGCTGCGCATCTTTCTGGCGATTCCACTCGCGCTGATCATCAACAACGTTACCCAATCCGACGGCGCGCACGCCGCGATGGCCTTCGCGCTGGGTACCTTTCCCGTCGATGCCCTGCTCAAGCAGATACGCCGGTTCGGCTTTCCACAAATCACCGAAACGGAGAAGACGGAGAACGCGCCCGACAAGCTGCTCACGCTCGAAGGCGTGACCTTGCCGATCGTAGCGACGTTCGAGGCCGAGGGGCTGAATTCGGTCGAACAGGTGGCTGCAGTTGATCCCGTGTTGCTCTCGATCCGCACGGGAATGCCGTTTCGCTACATGCTGCGGCTCGGCTCGCAGGCGATAGTGCGGCGCCATTTCGGCGATGCTGCGATGAAGTTGGTTCCCATCGGCCTCGCGGACGTCGTGCCGGTCTATCTGCTGGTGAAGGCTCTGGATTCGACGGCGTCGAACGATCTGCCGCGTGTGGCGCGTCCTGACATCGTGCTGAAAGATGCCGCGCAGCGGCTCTTTCCGGATATCGTCGACGAACAGCGCATGGCCGTGATGGACATGAAGTTCCGTCAGGTCGCCGCGGAGGAATATACGCTGATGCTCGCCCGCATTACGCCACTGGACCCCTCGCTTTGATTGTGTCTGCCTTCCTATGTGCCGTTCGATGCAAAGCCGACGCTTCGGCATGCGAAACAACGTTGCCTCGGCACTGTAAAAAATGTGGAGTCGTCAATCGTTAATGTAAGGACGATCAGGTATTTCTTTATCGTCGATAACATCGCATTCGGAAGTACAAAAGAGTCGCGGATGTTAAGTACTTTTGCAGTTTCGTCCAGTCAATCTGCCCGGCGCAGCGTGACTCGTTGCAACATAGGAAAATTGGAGGTAGAGATGAGCGCATTTTCTGATCGTTGGTCCCAATGCATGCAAGGCAGTGGATTCCCTGTCCCAACCGTCGATGACGTAAACGAGGCACTTGATTTTTTGCACAAACTTCACGATGCCTCGGAAAATTCCGGCGGTGCCGAAGTGACCATCGGTGCGCTATTGGCTGCTGGGGCAGTCACTGGGGTCGACGAAGCGGTTCTGGCAACGCTCGGCGAGGTAGCGGCGGTTGCGGTTGGGGTTTACATCGGCGCGTGCATTGCCTGCATGGGTTCAGTAGCATTGGACGATCTGAAGGGACTATTCGCTAGCAACGAGGTTCCTGATTTCGTGGTCGCTCAACTAAACGGCCAAGGCGTCGATCTCGGAGGGACGGTCAACGCTTAGGTGGCTGTACCAAAAGGTGTCGATCATACGCTGAAGCACTCGCCAAAAATCAAAGCTGCAACTTGGGCAAAAGAGTGCTTCGCTAATGCCGAGACGACTCTGGTGGCGCGTGCGAATCGCCACATCGCGCAAGTCGCCGATCGGACGGCCTCCATGCAAACATTGTTTAAAGGATCGGTCATGGCAAGCACAATTCACTTTAGTCTGCGTAACGACCAGATGACGGATGTTACCGTCAACGCATGGGACGATCGCACGGGCCAGCTAGTGGCCAGTAATGTGCCAATTAATATGGACGAGAGCATCGGTATTGATATCGCGGCAGATTCGGACGATACCGGCTCGTCGCACTGGGTGTTCGCCAGCAGTGACGGCAGCGTCAACAGCAACGGGCGGCAGAGCGGTATCCACGATGGCGATGTGTGCACACTCGGATGAGTGTCAACGGTTCTATCAAACCGGAAGTTGGCTCGTGTATAGGAATAGAAGCAATATAGGCTCACGAGTTTGCGGAAAGAACCACGTCGGCGTGATCCCAATCTGAATGGGACACGTCGCGTAGAAGGTGATTTTTGCACGGTGCGGCTGGAAAGGTGAAACGAAGTCCCGAGCTACGACCGGATCTTGCCGTTGGCACACTGAGAACGATTGCAATCGGAAGGCGTCCATATGAAGGCGGTTTCCGATTCATTTTCTAACGTCGCTCGTCGCCGATTGCTATGGGGAATAAGAGATCACCGCTCGGATAGCTGTCAGCTTGAACCATTTAATGAGGTGGCCCCATGTCAACCAAGCTTGCTTATACGGAAAAGGATTCGCTTTCGACTCTCAGGCGCGGCCGCGAAATGTCATCGAACCGTTCCGGAGCCCGATCCAGCCATTCGCCGATCGACCGGATTCAGAGTTTGCAACGGACCTTGGGCAATCAAACCGTGCTGCGGCTCGTTGGCTCGAAAGTGATCGACCGAAAGTGCCCCAAATGCGCAAGGGAGGAGGAACTACGCCGGAAGGGCGTCGAAGCGCAGGAGCAGGGCTTTCCTGAAGTTGGGCGTAACCCGGACGTTGGGGTCTTAAGCAGATCGTTGAGAATGAACGACGGGAAAGTTCAGCCAGAAATCGTCTCGAGGAAGGACTCTTCCGACAGTTCGTCCGAAACGGCGGAGGCGTGCAACAAACGGATAGACAATGATGTGAAAGGCTGTCAAGCGAAGGCGAACACGGCGTGCACCATTCTTGGGGCTGGCATTGCCGGCATCGGCGCGACAATCGGAGCATTTGCCGGGCCGATTGGTGCGGGCATTGGGGCGGTGGCGGGTGGCATGTACGGAGCCAAGGAATCCGGCGAATGCATGGAAGAACAAAACCGCGGTTGCGAAGAGGCCGGTAACAGGGAACGGAAAGAGAAATGCCCGGTCAACGTCGAAAGCTTGCCGCCTGCCCCGACGCAGGAACCGCCTGAAGTCAACGTAGAGGATCTTCCTTCCGCACCTTAGACGCCCGGCAAACTGCTAGTCCGGGGACTCCAGCGCATTCCATTTCGGGCAAAGATCGTTCTTGTCACCGAGCGATCCCTGCATACCTGCACCTTCGCATGTCGGCCTCATGCGCGAGCGCGCCTTGTAGATGCCATCGGTCGTGATGCTCTCGCCGGTCTTGGGGACTCAGGCCGGGCACACGCCGATCGCCCAGCCGAATGCCGGCTCGTAGCCCTTCGCCTGAGCCTGTTGGTTCAGCAGGGCGACGATCTGGCCCATGGTCGTCGCCGCGTCTTCGGGCGAGGGCGCGGCAAGCTGGAGTGTCTTGTACGATGCACCCTTGTAGGTCAGGCAGACATCCCAGACGGGCATGTCGGAGAGATCCCCGGATTGGGCCTGCGCGACAGCACTGTCAATATCGATTCCTTCAAGCGTTTCCATGAGCGACTCCTGTACCGGTTGATCGGTGTTTCTGCTGGTAGTGAATTGGCAGACCTACAAACGACTCGCTTTATTTCATCCGGACTTCCGAGCCATCGGTTATGTTGGACTCGACCTGGCTGTAGCCGTCCGAGCGCAGATACGTCACGTTGCCGTAGATGCCGTCATCGCTATAGATCTGCAGGGAGCCGGTGGAGGTGTCCGGGTCGAGGAAGTCGTCATAGACGGTCGGCGGTGAGTACGGGTCGCGCGCAGTATCGAAGATCTGATAACGGGCGCTCGATCCGTGTCCGTTCACGAATGACGCTGAAATATAAGCCACGATTGTGTGCTCCTTGACTGACAGTAGACCGGCGAGGCGCGCCGGAATGAAACAGCGCTAGAGACGTCCGCTCTCAATACGTCTCGCGTCGCTGCCTTCACAAATCGAAGCAGGCTGGTTGAAATTGAACGTGACGTTCGCGACCGTCGAGTCACGCTGAGCGAATGACGCTGTTCACCTTCGGTTCGAATTCGGGTGCCTGACTTGTCCGCTGCGTGACGGTGCGAAACCGGTCGACTCGAAGGACGTTCGTGTCCATTCATGCTGCAGACCTTCTACATTGAACTGCGGCCTGTCCGGTAGCGCGGGAAAGACTCTCCAGCAGCCGTCGTCATGTCGAAAGAAGAAAAGCGCATGCGAGTTCATCGGATGACTGGATTCGACACACACATAGCGCCTTCTGTCCGAACACGTCCGGCTGAAGCGGATGACATGCACGCTTCGCGTCGCCGTCGGCGCGAGCCATTTGTCGACTTGATAACGAAGGGACTGCTCTTCAACCGTTTTCATCGCAAGCCTCGATTTCGGTTTTGTGGACCGTGAGCGGCCCGTTACGCGGTGCATTAAGTCGTGCGCTTCCAGCTGCCGGGACGTTGAGTGTCACTCGTGCGCGTCGAGAGCAAGCAGATTCAGGACAATCAGAATGACGGGCCGGTTCTCGGCGATGATCTCGATGCCTAGCGTATCTCTCATCCAGCTGCCGATCTTCGTATTGGCGAAGTCCTCGGGATTTGCCGACTTCTTCATGGTGACGCCCAGTTTTCGCGCATGGTAGTGATAGGACGGCAGGCGATGCTGATCCGCGATGCCCTTGAGCCCGCCTTTGACGCCGCGATACGCCCCGAGGGTGCCCACAAGAATGATTCGATCTGCTTGCTCCAGTGAGCGCACGAATGCACGTGCGGCCTGCCGCGTTCGGGATTCGTTGAGACCGTACTCTGCGAGAACCGATTCGACAGGATCGTCGAGCGATAGCGCATGGGCATCGAGTTCCGCGAAAACGCCATCGATCTCGATCGAAATGTTGCGCCGGTGTCTCGCACTGCGTAGACAGTCAATCAGGTAACGCCGGAAATAAGCGCAAATCGCGTAGGCGCTGAAGGGTGCGCTTGTAGTAGGTTCGTGCGGTACTTCTTGATCGGCATCCAGTCTCAGCACGCGCGAAAAGATGAATTGGGCGATGAGTTCGTCTTTGTCTTCGGAAAGCGCGCGCAATTCGGACGGATGGTATCCACGCAACGCACGCCGGACGAGGGTGTAGATGCGGCCCATCTCCATGCCGGAAAGACTGGTGCGCCGATGCCAGAGATCGGTTAGTGTCGCGGCGTCATCATCGATCCCGGCGCCTTCTGGGTAGCTCAACGCGGCCATGACGTCCTCCGGCCAGTACCAGGGAAGCAACGTGTCTGAGATTGCGCTTGTGCAGCGTCGCTGGCGCGGACACGGTATGGAACGATCAGGGCAATACAGCGTCGCCACCTCGCGATCGAAGAACAGATAATTGGGCGAATCGTGACGGACGAATCGCAATGCCTGTCGGCAAACGACTGGGTGAGATGGAACTGTGTGAGGAAGGTCATGACGGAGCCCGGTTCGAGTGGATCCATTTGTGTTCAGCCTGCCCATCCGTTGCGAACCCATGGCAAGCCGGATGTTCCGAAGCGGACGCACGATCGAGTCAGCGCACCGTTCGAGACGCTCACAGGGTAGAAGTCCGGAAAACGCCCGCCAATCGGCCAAACGAACTACATCCGAGGTCGTAGAGGGCTGACCGTGAAACGGCGCGTTTTGACGCGCGTGGGCGGCATTACGTTGTCCGTCGGGAACGGGTTTCCGGCATGCCTGAACCACCGTCCGGGGACATGCGCCGGTGTACCGATCCGGTAAAACAGATGGCTGAACTAAAAAAAGCAGGTCGCTCTTTCGTATTTATGGCTGTGCGCTGCGCGTGTGCACCCCTGTCTCACGAGGATGATCGTAATTGTTTGCCGGTCGCGAACCAGTGAAGACGCTGTAGTTCACGAAAATGACCACGGTCACGCGAGTTTGAGGCGATTGGATTTGGGCAGTGGAGGCTCCTATGAGGTCTGCGTCTTCAGTGGTCGGAAAGAACGGCGGCGTGAGCCGGATTACGCATGCGACCGGAGTCGTCGTCGGAAAGACGTTAGGGGCGCGCAAAGCAGCCAGAAACTACTCGATCTTCGCGGTGGCGCTCCCGCTGTTCGTACTTGGTGCTTGCGCAGATACGCCGCTGGGCCCGACGGTTCAAGTTATGCCAGGCTCCGCCATACCATTCCGGGTGTTCCAGCAGAACCAGGAGGAATGCAAACAGTACGCGCAATCCCAGGTCGCCGGCGAGGCGGAATCAGCGAATAGGAGTGCGGTGGGCTCTGCGCTCCTTGGGGTTGCTTTGGGTACAGCGCTTGGAGCGGCAACGGGCGATAGCCAGGGGGCGGGGGTCGGCGCGGCCGCGGGCGCGGTGACTGGCACTGCTGCCGGTGCGACCGGCTCGCAAGTCGCGCAGGCATCGATTCAAGACCAATATAACAATGCGTACATGCAATGCATGTACGCCAAGGGGAACCAGATACCCGGCGCGCCAACACCGCTGGCCGACGCTATACCAACGGCTCCCCCTGGGGCACCTGCCATGACTGTCGCCCAAATGCAGGCGAAGCTGAATGCGTTGGGCTTTCCGGTTGGCACCCCCGATGGGCAGATGGGCAATCGCACGCGCCGGGCGTTGAAGTCTTTCCAAAAATCACAAGGTCTTCCGCAAACCGGGGAACCCGATTTGGCGACCAGCGCAGCGTTGAGTCAGTGACGCGCATTGGGCCTCGGCTGCTTCCGGGCGTAACCCACATGTCCAACCGCTCCACGTCGACGGTTGGCCATGCTTTCGAGTTCAGGTTCCCACAGGGCGTTGTCGTTCAACTGCAAAGCTCGCCCAGCTTTTGGGCGATCTTGTGCAGGTTGACTAACGCTCCGTGACGAGTACGACCGGAATATTTTCGAACGGCGGGTTCCTCAAAGAACTCTGCGAGTAGTCGGAGATGCGGGCGGGCTCCAGTTAGCGTTTTCATTCCGTTGAAACACACTTGCCCAGTGGTAACATTTGTTGTCAATCCACATTCCGGCGTCGCCCCACCTCAACATGCCAGACAGCTTCGACCAGCTCGTCGCCCTGATCCGGGCTCGCTTCCCCGAGTTGAGCCCGCAGTTTCAGATGGGAGCAGGCTTCCTGCTCGATCATCCCGACGAGGTCGCGGTATTGTCGATGCGCAAAGTGGCCGAGCGCGCGCAGGTGCAGCCCGCGTCGCTCGTGCGGCTGTCACAGCAACTCGGTTTTCCCGGCTGGAACGAATTGCGCGACCTGTTCGTCGCGCGCGTGCGCACGCGCCCAGAACCATTGACGAGCCGGGCGCGCTCGATGGTCAAATCGAAAGATGCGCTTGCGAGCGATCTGCTCGTTGCGCAGCAGCACAATCTCGAAGCGACCGCCGCGCATAACAGCCGCGTGATCGTCGAGACCGCAAAGGTGTTGCGGCGCGCGCCGCACGTGCACGTGGCGGGCTTCCGCTCGTGTTACCCGGTGGCGTTCGGTCTCGTCTACGGCTACCGGCTGTTTCGTCCGTCGGTGTCGCTGCTCAACGGCGAGGCCGGCACGCTCGAAATGCAACTGCGCACGATCGAGCACGACAGCGCGACCGTCGTGATCAGCTTCGCGCCGTATTCGGTCGAAGCCGCGCGCGTCGCCGAGGCCGCGCTCGAAAAGGGCAGCAGGCTGGTCGCCATCACCGACAGCGCGGTGTCGCCGATCGCGCTGAACGCCGACAAGGTGTTGATCTTCTCGCACGAAAGCCCGTCGTTCTTTCCGTCGCTGGTGGCCGCCACCGCGATCGCCGAGGCGCTAGTCGCGCATCTGCTCGCGCTCGAAGGCGCGGACGCGGTCGAGCAGCTTGCGCTCGCCGAACAATCGTTGCACACGAAGGGCGCGTACGTGCCTTGAGCGCTGGTGGTTGCACGTCGCGCTCCATCTGGCGCCGCACAACACCATTTGACAACAAATGTTGTGGTGGCGTATAAATGCGTACCGATTGTTGAATGTGGGCGCGAGCCTTGGCGTCCAAGCCGGCCCGCGTTCCGGCGCGCCCCACCATCACCAGGAACCGAACGCCATGTCCACCGTTTTCCATCGTTATCCGAAGCAGACCTTGCCGGTGGCCGTTGCGGGCGACGGCATCGAAATCATCGACTCCACGGGCAAGCGCTATATCGACGCGTCGGGCGGCGCCGCCGTGTCGTGCCTCGGGCACAGCAACCAGCGCGTGATCGACGCGATCAAGCGGCAGGCGCAGCACCTGCCGTATGCGCACACGTCGTTCTTCACGACGGAGCCGGCCGAGGAGCTGGCCGAGCGGCTCGTCGCGAGCGCGCCGGCCGGACTCGAGCACGTGTACTTCGTGTCGGGCGGCTCGGAAGCGATCGAGGCGGCGCTGAAGCTCGCGCGCCAGTACTTCGTCGAAAAGGGTGAGACGCAACGGCGTCATTTCATCGCGCGCCGGCAGAGCTATCACGGCAACACGCTCGGGGCGCTCGCGATCGGCGGCAACGCATGGCGCCGCGAGCCGTTCCTGCCGATCCTGATCGAAGCGCATCACGTGAGCCCGTGCTACGCGTACCGCGAGCAACGCGCGGACGAAACCGAAGAAGCATTCGCACAGCGTCTCGCCGATGAACTCGAGCAGAAGATTCTCGAACTCGGCGCGGACACGGTGGCGGCGTTCGTCGCGGAGACGGTGGTCGGCGCAACGGCCGGCGCGGTGCCGCCGGTGCGCGAGTACTTCCGCAAGATCCGCGCGGTCTGCGATCGCTATGGAGTCTTGCTGATACTCGACGAAATCATGTCGGGCATGGGCCGCACCGGCTATCTGTTCGCGTGCGAGGAAGACGGTGTCGCGCCCGATATGCTGACCATCGCGAAGGGTCTCGGGGCGGGTTATCAGCCGATCGGCGCGACGCTGGTCAGCGAGCGCATCTATCAGACGATCGTCGGCGGCTCGGGGTTCTTCCAGCATGGCCATACTTATATCGGCCACGCAACCGCGTGCGCGGCGGCGCTCGAAGTGCAGCGGGTGATCGCGCAGGACAAACTGCTGCCGAATGTGCAGGCGCGCGGCGAGCAGTTGCGCGGCCGGCTGCGCGAGCACTATGCGCAGCACCCGCATATCGGCGACGTGCGCGGGCGCGGCTTGTTCGTCGGCGTCGAACTCGTGAAGGATCGCGCGACCAAGGAGCCGTTCGAGGCCAAACTGAAACTGCACGCGACGATCAAGCGAGAAGCCTTCGCGCGCGGCCTGATGGTGTATCCGATGGGCGGCACCGTCGATGGCAAGAGCGGCGATCACGTGCTGCTCGCGCCGCCGTTCATCTGCACGGAGCGCGACATCGACGAGATCGTCAGCCGCCTGAGCGATGCGATCGGCGCGTCCCTCGCAGCCGTCTGAGCTATCCGAACCACCGCCTTTGCGAGAACGATGATGACCGAGCGCTTGCCTCACTTCGATATGTCCACCGCCACGCCTGAACAGAAGGCGGTGCTCGACGAGATTCTGGCCGGCCCGCGCGGCAACCTGAACGGGCCGTTCCTCGGCTGGATCCACAGCCCGGAACTCGCCCAGCACGCCCAGCGCCTCGGCGCGTTTTGCCGTTACCAGACCGGCCTGTCGCTGCGTCTGTCGGAACTTGCGATTCTGGTGACCGCTTCACGCTGGCAGGCGCAGGCGGAGTGGTACATCCACTATCCGATCGCGTTGCAGGCGGGCGTCGGCGAAGCGGACGCCGAGACGATCCGCCAGGGGCGGCGCCCCGATTTCGCCGAGGCCGACGACGCGCTGATCTACGACTTCGCGAACGAACTGTACGAGACGAAGCGGGTATCGGACGCGACGTATGCGCGCGCGGTCGAGCGTTTCGGGCATCAGGTCGTGATCAACCTGGTCGGTCTGCTCGGCTACTATGCGCTGGTCGCGATGACGCTGAACGTGTTCGACATGCGCGCGCTCGGACAGCAAAGCCTGCCGTTTCCCGAATAGCGCTCTTGTCAACGCGCGGCCGCGTCGCCGCGCTCGCGCGCGTCAAGAAAGACCTGAGCGCGCGTGATCGGAGCGTCTGCCTGCTGCGCGAACGAGACCGCCGCATCGATCAGAGCCGATGCAATGACGACCGCGGACACTTTCACCGCGCCGACACCCGGAAGCGCCTATGATGAAGTCCGGTCCACGCCCGCGCCTGCGAGCCGCGCAGCACCTGCGACCGATACCCGAGCGCGGACACATCCGGGCGGACCGCCGCGGCGGGCATCATCTTCGGTCGATCGGCGTGCGCGGCCAGGCACAAACAGGAGAGAGCAATGAAGCGCAAGGCATCGGCAGTCTGGCAAGGCGGCCTGCAGAACGGCAAGGGCTCGATTTCCACCGACAGCGGCGTCCTCAAGGACACCCAGTACTCGTTCGCGACGCGCTTCGCGGACGGCATCGGCACGAATCCGGAGGAACTGATCGCGGCTGCGCATGCGGGGTGTTTCTCGATGGCGTTGTCGGCGGAACTGGGCAAGGCCAACATCACGCCGGAGCGGATCGGCACCACCGCCACCGTAACGCTCGACAAGGACGGCGGCGGCTTCTCGATCACCGCGGTGCATCTCGACGTGAGCGTGAAGATTCCTGGTGGCGACAAGGCTGCGTTCGACAAAGCCACTGCGGACGCGAAGGCCGGTTGCCCGGTCTCGAAGGTGCTGAACGCGACGATCACGATGGATGCGAAGCTGGAGACCTGAGCCTCGGCTGCGGGAGTCGGGCAGCAAAGCCGGTGGCGGGCCAAGCCTGCCACCGGCTTTTTCTATGGTGCTCGCCGAATCGACGCAAGACCCTGTGGCGAGTAGGACTACGGAGAGCCGCCCTTGATTTATTGAACATGCAGTCATAATATCAACCCAACGACGCAACGAGGTCATCGCAATTGGACCATTCAAAGCAAACCGCGAAAAAGGCCGGCGAAGCGGGTCAGCGCGGCCGTCCGCGCGAGTTCGACACGGATACCGTGCTGGCCAGCGCGAGCCAGGTGTTCTGGGATCACGGCTACCACGCGACCACCATCGACGATCTGTGCAAGGCGACCGGTCTGCTGCGTGGCAGTTTGTACGGCGTGTTCGGCGACAAGCACGGCATCATGCTCGCCGCGCTCGACCATTACTCGGAAGGCGCGGTGGCGCGGCTCGCACAGCGCTTGAGCGCACCCGTCGAGCCGGAGCAGGCGCTGCGCGAGGCGCTGCTGCATTACGCGCGGGTCGCGTGCGCCCTGAGCGGACAGCGCAGTTGCCTGATTACGAATACGACGCTCGAAATGCAGCCCGGCGACGAAGAGCTGCGCGCGCGCGTCGCCGCGATACAGCGGCGCATGGCGACCTTGCTCGCGGCCGCGGTGATTCGCGGTCAGTCGAGCGGCGCCTTTGATTCGACGCTCGACGAAAAAGCCGCCGGCGAATTCCTGCTGTGCCTGATGCAGGGCTTGCGGGTCATGGGGCGGGTCGCGCAGGGGGAAGATGCGCTGACAGGTATCGTCGATGTGGCGATGCGCGCGCTGGTCTAGAGCCTGAGGGCGCAAAATTTTTTAACTAATTTTTGAACGAACGGTCATGAAAAGCGAAGCGATCAAGTCCGCTCCGGCGGCGTTTGGAGGATCGGCGTGCTGCGCCGCGAGCGCGGCAGGGGCCGTGACGGGTCCCGGCCCGGCGCTGGCAGGCCTGACGGCCGCCGCCAATGCGGCGGCACCGCGCAAACGGCGCCAGACGCTCGCGCTCGCCGTGCTGTTCGTCGGCGCCTTTCTGGCGCCGCTGGATTACTTCATCGTCAATCTCGCGCTGCCGTCGATTCACACGGGCCTCGATGCAAGCGACGCGCAATTGCAGCTCGTCGTATCCGCGTATGCGTCGGCCTACGCGGTGCTGTTGATCACGGGCGGCCGGCTCGGCGATCTGTTCGGCCGCCGCCGCATGTTCATGACGGGCATGGCGGCGTTCGTGGTCGCATCGGCGCTGTGCGGCTTCGCGACGAGCGGCCACATGCTCGTGATTTCGCGCATCGTGCAAGGCATCGCGGCCGCGGTGATGGCGCCGCAGGTGCTCGCGACGATCCGCGCGGTCGTGCCGCTGCATCAGCAGACGCGCGTGATGAGTCTGTATGGCTTCGTGTTCGGCTTGTCGTCGATCGTCGGGCAACTCGGCGGCGGCGCGCTGATCACGTATCACCCGTTCGGGCTCGACTGGCGCGTGATCTTCCTCATCAACATTCCGATCGGCATCGCGGCCTTCATCGGCACGTGGAAGTTCGTGCCCGAGAACCAGCCGGCTACGCACACGGGCGTCGATCTGAAGGGCGTCGCGCTGCTGTCGGCGGTGCTGCTGCTCGTCATCTATCCGCTGACGCATGGCCGCGAAGCCGGTTGGCCCGTTTGGACTTTCGCGATGTTCGCGCTCGCGGTGCCGGTGTTCGCGCTATTCGTCGCGACCGAGCGGCGCGTCGAGCGCGGCGGCGGCCATCCGCTCGTCGATCTGCAACTGTTCCGCAATCGCGCGTTCGCGCTGGGTCTGGTGCTTGCGTTCCTGTTCTACTGCAATAGTGCGTTCTTCCTGACTTACGGCATCTTCCTGCAAACCGGCCTGCACTGGACGCCGCTCGCCTCGGGCATCGCGATCATGCCGTTCGCGCTCGGCTTCGTGATCGGGCCGCTGACGTCGCCGGCCGTGGTCAAGCGCATCGGCGCCCACGTGCTGACGCTCGGTTTCTCGATGTTGACGTTCGGCTTCGCCGTGACGGGCTGGTCCGCGACCCGGGCCGCGACGCCCGATCTGCTGTTCTATGGCGGGCTGGTCTGCGCGGGCGTCGGACATGGCCTGCTGTTGCCGTCGATCGTGCGTATCGTGCTGCAGGAGGTGGTGCCTGAGAAGGCCGGGCTTGCATCGGGCGTGGTGTCGTCGACGTTGCAGATCGGCTCCGCTTTCGGTACCGCGGCGATCAGTGGCGCATTCTTCGGGGCGCTGGGCGGCAGTGCGGCCCCTGGATCGTATGCGCACGCGTTCCAGTTGAGCCTCGGTATCAATGCCGTGCTGATGTTCGTGTGTATCGGCCTGAGCGTACTGCTCGTGCGTCATCAACAAGGCGTGCGGCGCTCACTCGCGCACGCGGCTTGAATTTAATTCCCAGGTAATCGTTTTCATTTGTTGACTTGCCGGAAAAATAGTTGATTTTGAACGAAGCGGTATAACGAAAAACACGATATTCACCTGCGATGCGCCCGTTCACAGATAATTCTGATTTAGATCAAATCAGCGCGTCCGGAATGATATCTACCGGGCATCAAGTCATGTTTTCTAATCAGACGAATGCGGTTTTGCATTTTGTACCGGCCGGCAAACGGCCTGCAGTATGTGTTGCGTTTGTGCGGTAGCGCACATAGGGTTATCCGCAGTGTGCCGCGAGATTTTCCGCAGTGCGGGGAACTTTATCCGTCGAGCATGAACCCGGTCCTCAGTGAAAACGGTATCAATAAAAAGAGCTTGCCGCATTTAAATTCGATTGTTAATCTCTCTGGACTTTTAGAGTGTTCATTCAGCAAGTCGAAGTCGAGAAAGCCGGCGCAATGACTTAATAACGCTCAACATAGAGGACCGAATATGCTGACCGCTACCATTGACGCATTGCAGACCACCTCCAGTCCCTTCAACGCGGGCGACGTCGTCAAATTGAAGAAGGGCGGCCCGCGCATGACCGTCACGTATGCAGGTCCGGTCGCGCTCAACACCGGCGACTGGCTGATCTGCGAGTGGTTCGACGAACACGGCGAACTGCGCCACGAAAGATTTGCACCGCAAGACGTGCGCGCGGAACCGCGCTCGATTCCGGCCGGCTCGGTACAGTCGCATCGCGTCGCGCGCATGGCCTGAGTGACGCAAGTCGACCAATCCGTTTTGCTACCCGCCTGCTGCTCGCATTGCTCGAGGCACCCGAATCGATTCAGCGCTCGGCCCGATCGCGCGCGGCCTCGCGTCGCCGCACCCGCACCATCAACGCCGCCGAAAACGCGCGCAGGTTCAGTGCCTTGCGTGTCTGGACGACGTCGGCCGCGAGGGTCTCCGGCGGGTTCGGCTGCAACGCCCAGTACATCGCCAGCAGCCAACCAAGCACGGTCCAGCCGAGACAGGCGTTGAAGAGCGCGAGCGTCAGCACGTCGCGGCGCTTGCGCCGGTCCGCGATGATCGCCGGCAGAAAATACAGCGCCAGCGCCAACGCCGCGGCGATGACCTGAACGGCCACGTTGCCACCCATAGAAGCTCCTGATGCACGAGGCATGTAAGGATTGTCGCGCGAATGGCGGCTTCGCGCCGCACCTGCGCATTCCCGGCACGCGGACGCGGCAAGGGGTTCAGCCCCGCACGCATCGGGACTATGATGTCCGTTTCGACCGAACAGTACTCCACGGACCCGACCATGATCACCGACGATACGGCACAGCAGGCCCAACTGAACCCGGACACGCTACGAGAATACGTCGAGCGCAAGTGGAACGACGAGATCGTGCCGGCGCTGACCGACTACATCGCGGTGCCGGCCAAGAGCCCGGCGTTCGATCCCGACTGGGCCAGGCACGGCTATCTGGAGCGCGTGGTCGCCGACGCCGCGCAATGGGCCGAGCGGCAGCCGGTGCGCGGCCTGAAGCTCGAGGTGATCCGCTTGCCGGGCCGCACGCCCGTGATCTTCTTCGAAACGGCCGCAACCCGCTCGGGCAGTGACGAAACCATCGTGCTCTACGGCCACCTCGACAAGCAGCCCGAATTCGACGGCTGGCGCAACGATCTGGGTCCCTGGACGCCGAAACTCGAAGACGGCAAGCTCTACGGTCGCGGCGGCGCGGACGACGGCTACGCGATCTACGCGAGCCTGACGGCGCTCGCCGCGCTCGATGCGCAAGGTGTCGAGCGTCCGCGCTGCGTCGGACTGATCGAAACCTGCGAGGAGTCGGGCAGCTACGATCTGCTACCTTACGTCGACGCCCTGCGTGAGCGGCTCGGCAAGGTCGGGCTCGTCGTCTGTCTCGATTCGGGCGCGGGCAATTACGATCAACTATGGCTGACCACGTCGCTGCGCGGCCTCGTCGGCGGCGATCTCGAAGTGCAGGTGCTCGACGAAGGGATTCACTCGGGCGTGTACGGCGGCATCGCGCCGTCGAGCTTCCGCATCATGCGGCAACTGTTCGACCGTCTCGAAGACTCCGCCAACGGCACGCTGCTGCCGAAGGGCTTTCATTGCCCGGTGCCGGCCGATCGTCTGCGCGAAGCGGAGGCCGCCGCAAAGATTCTCGGCGACGACGTCTGGAAGAAGATGCCGTGGGCCTGCGGCCAGGATGGCCGTCAGGTGCTGCCCACCACGACCGATCCGCGCGAAGCGCTGCTCAATTCGACGTGGCGTCCATCGCTGTCGGTGACCGGCGCGGCCGGCCTGCCCGCGCTCGCCGACGCCGGCAACGTGCTGCGGCCGCGCACGGCGTTCAAGCTGTCGCTGCGTCTGCCGCCGACCATCGAGGCGGAAAAGGCGGTCGCCGAACTGAAGGCGTTGCTCGAATTCGATCCACCGTACAACGCGAAGGTCACGTTCAAGCCGGATGCGGGGGCGGCGAGCGGCTGGAACGCGCCGGAGGTTGCGCCGTGGCTCGCCACCGCGCTCAACGACGCATCGCGTCAACACTTCGGCGCCGACGCTGCCTACATGGGCCTCGGCGGCACGATCCCGCTGATGAACGTGCTGAAGGCCGGCTTCCCGAAGTCGCAGTTCATGGTGTGCGGCGTGCTCGGGCCGAAGTCGAACGCGCACGGGCCGAACGAGTTCCTGCACGTGCCGTTCGGCAAGAAGCTGACGGCCGCGGTTGCCGAGGTGATCGCCGCGGCGCCTTGACTTTTCGGTTCGCTCGGGCGCGTGCGGCGGCTCGTGGGAGCGAGGCTCAGGCGATCAGCCTGAGCTTGCGCCGGTCGAGCAGCCAGCGCTCGAATTCGATGGCGGGCATCGGCCTCGCGTACAGGAAGCCCTGCACGTAATCGACGCCGATTCCCTTCATGAAGGCCTCTTCCGCCTCGGTTTCGATCCCTTCGGCGACCACCTGGAAGTCGAGTTCCTGCGCGACCGCAACCATCGAGCGCACCAGCGCTTGAGCCTTCGTGTCCGCCTGAATCGAGCGCACGAAGCTGCGGTCGAGCTTGATCACGTCGAGCGGAATACGGCCGAGTTGCGACAGCGACGAATAGCCGGTGCCGAAGTCGTCCAGATGCACTTGCGCGCCGAGTCGGCGAAACTGCTTGATCAGTTCGATCGCGGCCGCTTCGTTTTCGATCAGGCAGCTTTCGGTCAGTTCGAGGTCGACGAGGCACGGATCGAGGCCCGCGTGCTGCAGCGCCTCGGTGAAATGGCGGACCACGGCAGTATCCGTGAGCTGTCGCGCCGACAGGTTGATCGCGACGCGCAGGTCGTAGCCGGCCGCTTTCCAGCGGGCCGCCTGCTTCGCGGCGTTCTCCATCACCCAGCGTCCGAGCACGCCGATCAGTCCGGATTCCTCGGCATAACGGATGAATTCGGCCGGCATGATCTGGCCGCGCTCCGGCGAATTCCAGCGCACCAGCGCTTCCGCGCCTTGCACGGCGCCCGTGGCGAGGTGCAGTTTCGGCTGATAGTGCAGCGCGAACTGGCCTTCCTCGAGTCCGCGGCGCAGATTCGTGTCGAGCCACATGAACTCGGCGACGCGGCGGTTCATGTCCGGCGAGAACACGCGATGCGTGCGCTTGCCTTCGTCCTTGGCGACGTACATCGCGGTGTCGGCGGAACGGATCAGCGATTCGAGACTGTCGCCATGCTCCGGCCAGCGCGCGATGCCGATCGAACAGCCGGTGTAGACCTCCACGAGCCCAACCGCGAACGGCATGCGCATACGGTCGAGGATGCGCTGCGCGGTGTTTTCGAGCTGATGCGCGGAGCCCTTCGTCGCGAGCACGATGAATTCGTCGCCGCCTAGCCGCGCGAGCGAGTCGCCCGGATTCAGGCAGTTGCGGATCGCGTCCGACACGTCGCAGATCAGCCGGTCGCCGAACACGTGGCCGTAGTGATCGTTGACCTTCTTGAAATTGTCGAGGTCGAGAAACAGCACGCCGACCGTTTCGCCTGGCGCGGCCTGCTCGATCGCTATCTGGATGCGCTGCTGGATCGCGTTGCGGTTGGCGAGACCGGTGAGCGGGTCGGTGGTGGCCTGCTCGATCAGGCGGTCCTGGGCGAGCCGTTGCTCGGTGATGTCGGTGCCCGAGCAGATCAGGAACTGGTCTTCGACGCCGATACCGCCGCCGCTGCGCACGAACCTGTTGCGAAACAGGAACAGCCGCTCGCCTTGCACCGTCTTGATGCGCCGTTCGATCTCGTACGGTTCGCCGCGATTGAAGAAGGTGGCGCTGACCCGGTTCGAGACCGCGTCGCCGTCGGACGACATGAACAATGTAGAAACCCTGCGGCCGATGATGTCCTCTTCCCTGAGCCCGGTCAGTTCTTCCGCGAGCCGGTTGAAGCGCTGTATCCGGCCGCGCCGGTCGACGATCACGACCACCGAGTTCACCTCGGAGACCACCTGCTCGGCGAATGACAGACCGTGCAGTAGTGCGCGCGCGACCGATTCGGAGTCGGCGTGGGCAGACGCGCTGCCGCCCCAGCGATGGCCGTTGAGCTTCTTGCCGACCAGATGCAGACGCAGCGGTGCGCCGTCCAATTGCACATCGGCGACCACGTGCGAGGTCACGCCACCGAGAGAGCGGACCTCGGCGGCCTGAGAGGATGAAAGGGGAATCGCGAGGCTGGGAGCCGCGCGGCCGTACGCCGACGCGAGTTCCAGCGTGTCGCTGGCCGCCGATAGACGCCAGAAAGGGCTGCTCGTGCCGAACCGCGCGTAAAGCACCTGGTCGTGTAGCTCGTCGCTCATGAAGTCCCCGGAGCCTGCCGGCGGTCCCTGTCAAGGCGGGCGCGGCAGATAGTCTTTGTCATACGAATTAGAAACTGCCTCATTGTATCGAAGCGTTACCGTTCGAGCTAAGAATCATTAACGTTGTGCGGACCATGCGCGCGGCCTGGTTTGGCTCGGCTCGACGACGCGACGCGGCGCGACGCGAGGCGGCATTATTCCGCCGCCAGGCGACGGCACCGTGACGCCGCTAGAAGCGGCGCGCCAGCAACGCCCGGGCGCGTTCCCGCTCGGCAGGATGGGCGTCGAGCGCCGCGTCGAACCAGAACTTGCCCGCCACCAGCGTGGCCGCCGCCACGCCGTCGCGATACAGCACGCGATTGCCGGCGACGGCCGGGACCTTGTCGCCGACCAGCAACGTGCCGACGAGATTCAGCGGGTCGGTGGCCGCGACGCAGACAAAGGCACCGTCGTTCGGATGCCGCCGGACTTCGCGCAGCAGCGGGATCGCCTCGGGTAGCGCGAACTGCTCGCCGGCGAGTCCGTTGACGAAGCGGCCGCCGCGAATCACGCCGCGCGCTTCGAGCCGTTGCAACACGCGCAGCAGATCGCGCCACGGCGGCAGCCATTCCGCCTCGCGTTCGAGCACGCGCCAGAACACGACGCCGTAGCGGCGCAGCAACGTCATCGCGACGTGTTCGAGCACCTCGGGCGGCAACTGGCGGCGCCCCTCGGGCCGATTTTCCGCCGCGGTGGCGGAAGGGCGGCTCACGAGCGACCACCGCCCCGCGTCGTCCATGCCGCCGATCAGCGCACTCGCTCGGGCGCGCCGCCCGCTCGAAAACACGTTGCGTTTGGCGACCGGCCTCAGCAGTGCGCGCAGACCCGCGAAGCTGTCTGAGTTGGCGAGGCCGGCCGCGACCAGCTCGCCGAGCGCGTTTTCGAGCTCCATGCGCAGCACGCGCACCTCGGCGAGGAGTTCGTCGAAGAACATGGCGCCGTGTTGCGCGAGGGTGTCATGCACGCTTTGCGCGAGCGCCGATAACTCCACCTGGCGGGCCGGGTCGAGCAGCGCGCGCCACGCACGCAGCTGGGCGCGCGGCAGCAGCACGATCGGCGTGCTCCGCACCGGACCGGTGGCGCCGCGCGCGCGCTCGGTCAGACGGGTCCAGACGATCTTGCCAGCGCGGCATAGTTCATCGAGCGAACTGCTGGCGTAGGCGCGCACGCGCGCCGGCAGCAGATCTTCCTCCCACGCGCCTGCCGCGGCCTGGAAGCCTTCCAGCTGATCGAGCGCGGCGGCGAGCGCGTCGCGGCCTTCGGCGCGCGTGGCCGGCGTCAGATGCTGCCATTCGAACAGGAAGCGCATGAAGTCATGCCGCTCGACCGGTTCGATCTCGCGCCGCAGCCGCTTCACCGTGTAGCGATGGATACGCGCGAGCAGGTGCCGCTCGCACCATTCCTCGGCGCTCGTATGCGGCGTGAAGCGGCCGCGCAGCAGATAGCCTTCGGCTTCGAGACGGATCAGCGCCGCTTCGACCCGGTGAGCCGGCAACCCGAGCGGGCGCGCGATCGCCTCGATCGTGAGCGGGCCGAAGCCGGTCAGACGCGCGCGCAGTACGTCGACGAGCGCGTCGTCGGCGCTCCAGCTGTCGGTGTAGCCCTTCGGGGCACTCAGCGGCGGTGTGTAGCGATTGCGCGGAATGCCGGGGTAGAGCGCTTCGAAGCAGGTGAGGCGTTCGGCGGGCAGCCAAAGCGCGTTGTCGTTGCCGGTGCTGACGTCGGCATCGGCGTTGGCATCGGCATTCGCTGCCAGAGGCAATCGCGTCGCACGGCCGGCTTTCGCCAACGCGGCTAGCAGCGCCGGCCAGCCTTCATAAGCGCGCGCTTCGGCCTCGGTGATGCACGCGAGACCCGTCAGCGCTTCGTGCATTTCGTCGGCGTTGCGCGCCTGCGGCCAAGCCTCGTCGCGCACGCCGTCGATCGCCGCGGCGTCGAGCGCGCCGAGGTCGTCGGCGCTTTCCGGCTCGGTCCAGCGGCGGTTCAGCACCGCCTGGGTGCGGCGCTCCTCGATCGGCGCGTCGTCCAGATACGCGTAGGGCTTCGCGGTCAGGATTTCGGCGGCGAGCGGCGATGGCGCCGGCAGGTCGCGCGCGACGAGCCGAAGCTCGCCGTGCTCGATGCGGCGCAGCAGCGCGAGCCAGCGTTCGCTGTCCATCGCCTCGTGTAGACAGTCGTCAATGGTCTGGTCAACCAGGGGGTGGCGGGGCACTTCGCGTTCGCCGACGACATTCTCCAGGCACGCGGCCTGCTCGGGAAACACGCTGGCGAGCAGATCCTCGCTGCGCATGCGCTGCAGTTGCGGCGCGGTCTTGCGACCGCCCGTATAGCGCGGCAGGCCAAGCGCGGTCGTCGCGTTCCAGCGCCAGCGCACACCGAATAGCGGCGCATCGAGCAGCGCCTGGATCAGCAGATGTTCGGCGCTGTTCGAATGCAGATAGCGCCAGACGTCGTCGAGCACGAACGAGTGGCTGCCAGTCAACGACAGTACGATCGCGTCCTCGGTCGCCGCGGCCTGAAGCTCGAAGTTGAAGCTGCGGCAGAAGCGCTTGCGTAACGCGAGGCCCCACGCGCGATTCACGCGGCTGCCGAACGGCGAGTGGATGACGAGCTGGGTGCCGCCCGATTCGTCGAAGAAACGCTCCATCACGAGCGTGCTCTGGGTCGGCAGCGCGCCGAGCGCCGCGCGGGCGCGCGCCAGGTATTCGACGATCTGGCGCGCGGCGGGCTCGTCGAGTGCGAGGTTGTCGACGAGCCAGCTGATGGCGCGCTCGAGGCGCGCGGCGGCGGGTCCGGTTTCGCTTGCGGACGCCGTGGCGGTTCGCGTCTCGCGCCCGGCCAGTAACGCCTCGACCTGCCCCCGCAATCTCGCGACCGCGAACGACAACTCGTCGCTGCGCCCCGGCGCCTCGCCGAGCCAGAACGGAATGTTCGGCGGTTGCCCCTGTGCGTCCTCGACCCGCACCCGGCCGCTCTCGATGCGCAGAATCCGGTACGACGCGTTGCCGAGCTGAAACACATCGCCAGCAAGGCTTTCGACCGCGAAGTCCTCGTTGACGGTGCCGATGTTCAGCGCCTGCGGTTCCAGCACGACCGCGTAGTCCGCGTTCTCGGGAATCGTGCCGCCCGAGGTGAGCGCGACCAGCTTGCTGCCGCGTCGGCCGCGCAGCGTGCCGCTGACCGCATCGCGATGCACGTAAGCCGCGCGCGGACCGTGGCGGCTCGTGTAGCCCTCGGCCAGCATGCGCAGCACCGCGTCGTATTGCTCACGCGGCAGATCCGCATACGGCGCGGCGCGGCGCAGCACGTCGAACAGCGCATCCTCGCTCCACTCGGCGCTCGATACTTCGGCGACGATCTGCTGCGCGAGCACGTCGAGCGGCGCGCGCGGGATGCGCAGCGCGTCGAGTTCGCCGCGCCGCACGCAATCGAGCAGCGCCGCGCATTCGAGCAGATCGTCGCGCGAAGCCGGAAACAGCCGCCCCTTCGGCATGCCGCCAACATGGTGCCCGGAGCGGCCGACGCGTTGCAGGAACGGCGCGATCGCGCGCGGCGAACCCATCTGACAGACGAGATCGACGTCGCCGATATCGATGCCGAGTTCGAGCGACGCGGTCGCGATCAGCACGCGCAGATCGCCGCGCTTCAAGCGCTGCTCGGCGTCGAAACGATGTTCTTTCGCGAGGCTGCCGTGATGCGCGGCGACCGCCTCCTTGCCGAGCCGCTCGGTCAGATGACGCGCGGCGCGCTCGGCCATGCGGCGCGTGTTCACGAAGATCAGCGTCGTGCGATGCTGCGCGACCAATTCAGCGAGCCGGTCGTAGACGCGCTCCCACACCTCGTTGGCCATCACCGCTTCGAGCGGCACGGGCGGGATTTCGAGCGCGAGGTCGCGCGCGCGGACGTGGCCGACGTCGATCACCGCGCACTCGGCCGGCGTGTCGCTGTCGAGACTCGCGCCGCCGACCAGGAACCGCGCGACCGCGCTGACCGGCTTTTGCGTCGCGGACAGCCCGATGCGCGGCAGGCGCCGACCGCACAGCGCATCGAGCCGCTCCAGGCTCAGCGCAAGATGACTGCCGCGCTTGCTGCCGGCGAGCGCGTGAATCTCATCGACGATCACCGTGCGCACGGTCGCCAGCATACGGCGGCCCGAGTCCGAACCGAGCAGCACGTAAAGCGATTCGGGCGTCGTCACGAGGATGTGCGGCGAGCGCTTTTTCAGCGCGTTGCGTTCCTGCGGCGTGGTATCGCCGGTGCGTACCGCGGTGCGGATGTCGAGCGGCGGCAGGCCGAGCGCGTCGAGTTCGGCGGCGATGCCTTGCAGCGGCAGTTGCAGATTCAGGCGAATGTCGTTGGAAAGCGCCTTGAGCGGCGAGACGTAGACGACCAGGGTTTCGTCGGGCAGGATGCCGCCGTTCGTTTCGCCTTGCGACACCAGGTCGTTCAGCGCGGAGAGGAAGGCGGTCAGCGTTTTGCCGGAGCCGGTCGGCGCGGCGACCAGCGTCGAGCGGCCGCTGCGGATTTGCGGCCACGCGGCGGCCTGTGCGTCGGTCGGGGCAGCGAAGGTCTTGCGGAACCAGTTGGCGACGGCCGGGTGAAAGCCGTCGAGCGCCTGCTGTGCCGGCGGCACGGCAGGCGCGGCGGGCCGCGCCGCGCTCGCCGTGGAGCGGGCCTTCCTGGAGCGGGGCGCCGCGTCGAGTGCGGCGGTAGTTTTGGCCGAAGTCATGCTCGTGTAAGTAAGGGCGGCGCGGGGGATCTCCAGCGGGTGCGGAGGGCGGACACGCCGATATCGACCGGTTTGCCGGTTGCGGACCATTCCACGCTGACGGGCAATAGCGGTCAGTCTCGCAGGTTTTCGTCGCTAGTGCGCGGCGCCTGCCAGCCTCCACCAATTGCAGTACCCTTGGCAATTCTCCCTACACCCATGATGGAGCCTCGACGATGCGATATAACCAGTTGGGCCGTACCGGTGTGTTCGTTTCAGAGTTGTGTTTGGGCACGATGACCTTCGGCGGCGGCGAAGGCATCTGGCGGCAGATCGGCGATCTGCAGCAGAACGACGCGGAGCGGCTGGTCGGCCGGGCGCTCGACGCGGGCATCAATTTCATCGATACGGCCGACGTCTACGCAGGCGGCCTGTCCGAGCAGATTACCGGCCAGGCGCTGAAGAATCTGCAAGTGCCGCGCGACAAGGTCGTGATCGCGACCAAGGTGTTCGGCCAGACCGGCGAGTTCGCGAACGCGCGCGGCGCGTCGCGCTATCACATTCTCGATGGCATCAAGGCGAGCCTGAAGCGTCTGCAGCTCGATCACGTCGACGTGTATCAGATCCACGGTTTCGATCCGGCCACGCCGATCGAGGAGACCGTGCGCGCGCTCGATACGCTCGTGCAGCACGGCCACGTGCGCTACGTCGGCGTATCGAACTGGGCCGCCTGGCAGATCGTGAAGGCGCTCGGCATCGCCGAGCGGCTCGGCGCCGCACGCTTTGAAACGCTGCAAGCGTATTACACGCTCGCGGGCCGCGATCTGGAACGCGAACTCGTGCCGATGCTGCAAAGCGAAGGTCTCGGGCTGATGGTGTGGAGTCCGCTCGCGGGCGGGTTGCTGAGCGGCAAATATGGCCGCGAGCAACAGGCCGAGGCAGGCAGCCGTCGCACGAGTTTCGATTTTCCGCCGGTCGATCGCGAGCGTGCGTATGACTGCATCGACGTGATGCGCGAGATCGCCGCGGCGAAGGACGTGTCGGTCGCGCAGATCGCGCTGGCGTGGCTGCTGCATCAGCGGGTGGTCAGCACGGTGATCGTCGGCGCGAAGAAAATCGAGCAGCTCGACGACAACATCGCAGCGACCAACGTCGCGCTGTCCGCCGATGAGCTTGCGAAGCTCGCCGAAGTCAGCAAATTGCCGGCCGAGTATCCGGGCTGGATGCTGGCGCGGCAGGGCGAGCAGCGCCGCCAGCAACTGGCCGAGGTGCGGCACACCGTGCAACGGTAACGCGGCGGCTCACGCGTGAACGCCGAAGCATCCTGAATGGCCATCGTCGCGCCGCGCGGATTTCATCCCCCCCGCCCGACGATCATCGCATCGGCCATGCGTTTTGCGCGTAGACTTCACACCGTAGGTCCTCAACGCATCGACCATGCCGATGTCTCGCCTTATCTTTCAGACTTCTATCCGGTCCGTGACAGTCTCGTGGGCTTCAATCGCAAGAGCCAGCCTTTGGGGGGCTTTGGCTTGCTGTTCGCTGACATTGTCCCGTTTCGCCCTCGCGGCCGACAACGTGATCGTGCTCGATTCGGGCGAAGCGCAGCTCACGCTGATCGATCCTGCCACGCACAGAGTGATCGGCACGGAGCCGACCGGCAAGGAACCGCACCATCTGATGATCACGCCCGATGGCCGCTCGCTCATCGTCGCTGATTCGATCTCGAACAACCTGATGTTTGTCGATCCTCACAGCGGCCGTGTGCAGCGCCGTGTCGAGGCTATCGAAGATCCTTATCAGCTGGGCTTTTCTCCTGACCACAAGTGGTTCGTCACCGCGGGATTGCGGCTCGATCGCGTCGACATCTATCACTACGACGGCGGGAACGTGACGCTCGCGAAGCGCATTCCTCTGGCGAAGACGCCCAGCCACCTGACCTTTGCCTCCGATAACCGTACCGTGTTCGTGACGCTGCAGGACACGGGTGAGGTCGCGGCGATCGATCTGCCGACGCAGTCAGTCTTGTGGAAGCTGCACGTAGGCAGGACGCCTGCGGGACTCTGGATGACGCCGGGCGACCGCTATCTGCTGGTCGGCATGACCGGCGAAGACAATGTCGCGGTGGTCGACTGGAAACACCGGCAACTCGTGAAGAAGATCCCTACGGGCCGCGGCGCGCACAATTTCCGCGATCTCGACGATCGCCAGCATATCGCCGTGTCGAACCGAGTGGAGAACACGATCAGCATTCTCGATTACAACACGCTGACAAAAGTGGCCGACATTACCGGCCTGATGCCGGGCCCCGATGATATGGAACTATCGGCGGACCGTCGCTATCTATGGGTCACGTTCCGCTTCGCCAGGCATGTCGGCGTCATCGACCTCGGCACGCACCGGCTGGTCGATACGATTGCCGTGGGGCGTTCGCCGCACGGCCTGTATTTCGCCAACCGCGCACCGGTCTACGCCCCCAATCCGGACTGAGGCAACCCGAAGGGCCTTGCATGATTCACGAACTCGTCGCTGAACTCGACAACGGTGTTTCCGCCCTGCAGACGCTTCTGTACGTCGACGTCGTCCAGCCGATTTTCTACCGCTTCAATCTGATGGGCTATGACGAAGACACTTACGATGCGCTCTACTGGGTGATCGTCGGCGCGCTGCAGATAGCCGTTTCGTATCTGACGTTGCGGCCGCTCGAAGCGCTTCGCCCAGTGGAGACGTGGACCGACCGCAAGGCGTTGCGCGCGGACGTGATCTACACGTGGATCGCCAAGCTCGGCATCATCAATATTGCGTTCTTCTTTCTGCTGCAGCCGTTTTTCAACCATTGGCAGAGCCTGATGGCGATCCACGGCGTGCCCAGCATCAACATCGATAGCCTATGGCCGGGCGTCACCGATCAGCCGCTCGTGTCGTTTCTGATCTATCTGATCGTGCTCGACTTCGCCGGCTACTGGTATCACCGCTGGCAGCACCGGTTCGGCGTGTGGTGGGAGCTGCATGCGGTTCATCATAGCCAGCGGCAGATGTCGCTGTGGACCGACGACCGCAATCACTTTCTCGACGAGATCCTGCAGGCGGCGTTTTTTGCGGCGATCTCGCTGTTCATCGGTGTGCAGCCGAACCAGTTCGTCGTACTCGTCGCAGTCGGCAATTTTATGCAGAGTGTGCAGCACGTGAACGCGCGTCTCACCTATGGATGGCTGCTCGAACGCTTGATCGTGAGTCCCGCGTTTCATCGCCGTCATCACGCGATCGGCTACGGCCACGAAGGCACGCGCTACGGCTGCAATTTCGGCGTTCTGTTCCCGTGGTGGGACATGCTGTTCCGGACTGCGTCGTGGGAGCGCCGGGTCGAGCCGACCGGCATCCGCGATCAGTTGCCCGCGCCGCAGGGTGCCGCGCGCTCCTATGGCGATGGGCTGATCGCGCAGCAATGGTATGCGTTCGGGCGCATCGCCGCGCGTTTGCGCGCAGGGCAGGGTGCGGGCGCAGCCGGGGCTCGCTAACAAGACGGCACAGCCCACGGAACCGGCGTTCTGCGGGCCATCGTGCTTCAGGACCCGGTCAGGTTTCCACGTCCGCGAGACTGAAAATCTCCGTCTTGTCGTTGTACGAAAAAATTTCCGCGTAACGGCCCCAGTCGATCACCGCGTCGAGCGTTTCTTCCGCTGCGCTGTCCGACAGGAAGTCTTCGAGTTCCTGCTCGAAGCGCACGCGCGGCGCGCGATGTCCGGGCCGCTCGTTGAGCACCTTCCTGATCCGCGCGGCAAGCGGCACGCTCTGCAACAGATGGTCGGCGAACATGATCTTGCGCTCCTGTGTGCTGCCCTCGGCGAATCGTTGCGCGGGTGGCGTGAGGAACACGTCGCCCTCGCTGACTTCGGCAAAGCCCAGGTACTGGAGCATTTCCGCAATCGGGAACAGATCGTCCACTTCCAGCTGCAGCGTGCGCGCGATCTCCGGCATGTCGGCGCGGCCGTGGTAGGGGGCGGCCGCGAGCGTTTCGATCAGACCGGCCATCAGGTTCGTCGACACATTGGGCAGCCAGCTGCCGGGCTGGAGTTCGCGCTTGGCCGCGGCGTCGGTGGGGCGCGCGGTCATCTTCGCGTAGATCTCGTCGACGAGCGCGCGAAATTCCGGATCGAGCCGGTTGCGCGGATGCGCGAACGGCACCACGGTTTCGGCCACCACCCGCCCGGGGTTCGACGACAGCACCAGAATGCGGTCGCACATGAACACCGCTTCCTCGATGTTGTGCGTGACGATCAGCACCGCCTTGATCGGCATGCGGTCCTGATTCCACAGGTCGAGCAGGTCGGTGCGCAGCGTTTCGGCGGTCAGCACGTCGAGTGCGGAGAACGGCTCGTCCATCAGCAGGATGGTCGGATCGACGACGAGCGCGCGCGCAAAGCCGACGCGCTGGCGCATGCCGCCCGACAGTTCGCGCGGATAGGCGTTTTCGAAGCCGTCCAGGCCGATCAGGTCGATCGCCGCGAGCGCGCGTGTGCGCCGATCTTCGACGCTGACGCCGAGCGCCTCGAGTCCGGCTTCGACGTTCTGCAATACCGTGAGCCACGGAAACAGCGCGAAGGTCTGGAACACCATCGCGACGCCCTCGGCGGGACCGTTGAGTGGCTTGCCCTGATATGTCACATTGCCGCTCGTCGGCCGGATCAGACCGGCGATGATGCGCAGCAGCGTGGATTTGCCCGAGCCCGAGCGGCCGAGCAGTCCGACGATCTCTCCCTCGTGCAGCGTCAGGTTGACGTCGTCGAGGACGAGCAGCTCGCTCTGGTTTTTATCGAAACCGCGGCACACGTGCTCGATGTTCAGCACCTGCGCGCTCATGTGCGCGGACGACTGGAGTGGGTCGGCCGGAATGGCCTGAATAGCGTTTTGCATGGTTTCACTCCTAGTCGAGTCGCAGCCTGGATTCGGCAAAGGCATACAGGGGGCGCCACAGCGTGCGGTTGAACAGCGTGACGAACAGCGACATCACGGCGACGCCAAGGATGATCTTCGGGAAATCGCCGGCGGCTGTGGTCTCGGCGATATAGGCGCCGAGACCGTGCGCGGCGACCCTGGTATCGCCCCACTGCACGAACTCGGACACGATGCTCGCGTTCCAGGCACCGCCCGACGCGGTAATCGCGCCGGTGACGTAGTACGGGAAGATGCCCGGCAACATGATCTGACGCCACCACTGCCAGCCGCGGATGCGGAAATTGGTGGCCGCCTCGCGATAGTCGTTCGGATAAGCGGTCGCGCCGGCTATCACGTTGAACAGGATGTACCACTGCGTGCCGAGCACGATCAGCGGCGAGAGCCAGATGTCCGGGTTCAGGTGAAAGCGCACGATCACGACCACGAACACCGGGAACAGCAGGTTCGCCGGGAACGCGGCGAGGAACTGCGCGAGCGGCTGAACCTTTTCCGCGAGCGCCGGGCGCAGGCCGATCAGCACGCCGATCGGCACCCAGATCACGGAAGCGAGCGCGATCAGCACCATCACGCGCAGCAGCGTGATCAGCCCGAGCACGAACACGTGACCGACCTCGTCGAGCGTCACGCCGGTGCGCACATAGGTGACCACGCGATAGATCACGTACGCCGTCAGCACGGATACGAGGACGCCCCACACGATGTCGCCCACGCGCGTCGACTTCCCGCTACGCGGTTGCCCGGCGCGCCGGAAGTTCGCGAAAGGTACGCGCAGCGGGATGCGCGCCGCCGTCGCGAGCATCACGCCCGCCGGTGCCAGCAACTCGTGAATCAGGCGCGTGCGCCGCATCATGTCGAGCACCCAGGACTGCGGCGCGTTGCCCGAACTGGTGGTTTCCATGCGGAACTTGTCGGCCCACGCGACGAGCGGACGGAACAGCAACTGGTCGTAGGCCAGAATCACGACCGTCATCGCGAGGATCACCCAGCCGATCGCGTGCAGGTTCTGGTCGCTGATCGCCTGCGCCAGATAGGCGCCGATGCCCGGCAGCGTAATCGTGTTGTTGCCGACCGTAATCGCTTCGGAGGCCACGACGAAGAACCAGCCGCCCGACATCGACATCATCATGTTCCAGATCAGGCCCGGCATCGAGAACGGCACTTCGAGCTTCCAGAAGCGCTGCCATGAGGTCAGATGAAAGCCGCGCGACACCTCGTCGAGATCGCGCGGCACCGTGCGCAGCGACTGATAGAAGCTGAACGTCATGTTCCACGCCTGGCTCGTGAAGATCGCGAAGATCGCGGCGAGCTCGGCGCCGAGCACGCGGCCCGGGAACAGCGCGAGGAAGAACGTGACCGTAAACGAGATGTAGCCGAGCACCGGCACCGACTGCAGGATGTCGAGGACCGGCACCAGCACCTTCTCGGCACGGCGGCTCTTGGCGGCGAGCGTGCCGTACCCGAGCGTGAAGATCAGCGAGGCGACCATCGCCGCGAGCATGCGCAACGTGGTGCGCAACGCATAGGCGGGCAGGTTGGCCGGATCGAGCGAGATCGCCTGCGTCTTCAATGTCGACATCGGCGCAAGCGTCTGCTGAAAGCCGATGGACGCCATGGCGATCAGACAGATGATCAGCGGAAACGCAATGAAGTCCCATGCGTTTGGCAGCAGCCGCCGGGCGGACGCATTCGCGGTGCGGTTCAGGTTGAAGCTGAACTCCATCAGTCACCCCCGGGGCCATGAGCGTTTGCGCGGAGCGAAATCGTGACGGCGTACCGAGCGGCGGCATGTGCGTCGTTTCGCGACGGATCTTTGGGTTGGAACATGACGAAACGCAAGTTGATGAAAGGTTTTGTTCAGCAAGCACGGTCACGACGGATCGACGCGACAATCTTTCGATTCTGGCGTTGATTCGTGACGGAAACTTGGCAGAACTTAAGGGAACAGCGATCCTGAGCCCGAAGGGCGAACGGCGGCCGCAATCCCGAAGGTTTGCGAGAGCGTGCCAGCGTGGACGAGCGAAGGCCGCGTCCATTTGGCGCTCATGATCGAGATGCACGAAGGAATTTTGCTGCTGCGCGCACCGTTCTGCCTGTCGGCGGAACGGCGGCGCGAGAAAGGGGCGCGGACGTTCTGCCGGTCAGGCAGTGAAACTGTTCGAAGATCGACTACTGCAAGTGTCCAAGGCGTCAGCCCCATTTAAGAAGACGGCGAATTCTAGTCGCGGTAAAAACGGGAAGTCAACCAGATTCTGTAAGCAGAGCCAACGTTAATCGATGAAGTCTCGCGCAAAGAGTTTGAAAGTTGTTGCGTGCGGTTCGGAAACACAGTGTTGTCTTTATGCGTTTTTTGCTTGCGCTTGTGCGGGCGATGTCAATACAATCCGCCCCATCGTATCGAAGGAGTCGTCCGTGGACGCATGTTCAGGCAGTGGAAGTCCGGTGCTGGCCAGCGCCGGCAACACAACCGCGAGATAGCCGCCGCAGGTTCGCTCCTTCGCCGCTAACTCGCCCGAGTCGGGTTAGCGCGCTTCAATACTGACCGGCCCCTTGCTGCCGGTTTTCTGTAGCACGCTTCCTCTTTTGATCGTCATGTGCAAGGTTGTTTGCAGGGGCAGTTGCGCTTTCATCTTGCGCTCGCCGCGCCCGCGGCGCTTTCAGCGCTGGCTCGCGCAAGCCTCGATGCCGACAGCGAATTGAACGTATGTTTGCCATGCGCATGTGCGAATAACAACGGATCATCCGCCTATAACTTCAACCACCCATACATGATGAAAAATATCCACAAGCGCGGACTGTTGGACTCCGGCGGCCCCCTCGCCGTGAGTGCCGTTCTTGCTCTCGGCCTCGTTCCTTGCGCGTTCGCTCAGACAGCCGGCGAAGGTGCGACGGCGCAGGCGGTGCCCTCGACTGCACCGTCCGCGTCGGGTCCCGGCACCAAGGACGATGCGGCGCCCGCCGATCAGGCCGCCGCCGCACCGACGGGATTGTGGGAGCGCTCGAACCTGCTCGGCGACATGGGCGGCTTGCGTCCCTGGCTCGGCAACTATGGTGTGACGTTCAATCTGCAGGAGACCAGCGAGTACATGGGCAACGTGTCGGGCGGCACGAATCGTGGCGGCGCTTATCAAGGCTTGACCCAGTTCGGGCTCGTGGTCGATACGCAGAAGGCCTTTGGATTGCCCGGCGGCACTTTCAACGTTTCCGGTTTGCAGATTCATGGCACGAGCCTGACCGCCAGAAATCTGCAAACGCTGCAAACCGCGAGCGGCATCGAAGCCGAGGCCGCGACCCGTTTGTGGGAGCTGTGGTATCAGCAGTCGCTTGGCAATGTCGACGTGAAGATCGGTCAGCAGAGTCTCGATCAGGAGTTCATGGTCAGCCAGTACGCGGCAACCTTCATGAACGCGGCGTTCGGCTGGCCAGTGCTGCCGTCCGCCGATCTGCCCGCGGGCGGACCCGCTTATCCGCTGTCGTCGCTCGGCGTGAGGGCGCGGGCGGCGTTTGCGAACGGAGTGACCGTGTTGGGCGGCGTCTTCGACGGCAATCCGGCCCCGGGCGTCGGCGATCCCCAGAAGCTCAACGCGAGCGGTACGAACTTCAATCTCGGCAATGGCGCGCTCGTGATCGGCGAACTGCAATACGCAATCAACCAGCCGTCGGCGAACCCGTCCGATCCGAAACCGGCCGGCTTGCCGGGGACCTACAAGCTGGGCTTCTGGTACAACAGCAACCACTTTGCGGATCAGGGTTTCGACACTAGCGGACTGTCGCTCGCGAATCCGGCGAGCAACGGCGTACCGACGAGTCATCGCGGCAACTACAGCATCTACGCGGTCGCCGACCAGATGGTGTGGCGCCCGGAGCCCGACAGCCCGCGCTCGCTCGGTGTGTTCGCGCGCATCATGGGCGCGCCAGGCGACCGCAATCTCGTCGACCTGAGCGTGAACGCGGGTGTCACGCTCAAGGCGCCGTTCAAAGGGCGCGACAACGACGCGGTCGGGCTCGCGCTCGGCTACGCGAAGATCGGCGCGCACGCGCAGGATCTCGCGAGCGCGCAGGCGCTGTCCACCCCCGGCTATCCTTCGCGCAGCGGGGAGACGATGCTCGAGGCAACCTATCAGTACGAGGTCGCGCCGTGGTGGATGCTGCAAGCGGACTTCCAGTACTTCTGGCGGCCGGGCGGCGGGATTCCGGACCCGGCGGATTCGTCCCGGCGCATCAAGGACGAGGCGGTTCTCGGCTTGCGCACGACGATCCAGTTCTGAGAGAGGATCAGCGACGCCTGTCGGAGCGACGCCACTTATCCCTGCGCATGCGCGGCAACCGCGTCCAACGTGCGCGCCGAGTACACCAGCGTCGCCCCGGCGTTGACCGCCATTGCGACGCCGAGCGCTTCGGCGATTTCCTCGCGCGTCGCGCCGTGCTTCAGCGCCTCGGCCGTATGAACCGTGATACAGCCATCACAGCGCACACTCACGGCGACCGCGAGCGCAATCAGCTCGCGCGTTTTCGCGCCGAGCACGTCGGTCTTCTGACCGGCGTTCGACATCGCCTGATACGCCTTCACACTGTCGGGCGCGAGCGTCGACATTTCGCCGATACGGCCGAACAGTTCCTTGCGGTAATCGATCCAGTTCAACATGGCAGTGCTCCTTGGTCCGTTGCGCGCCGGCGAGTGCCGGCGTCGTCGGATACAAGTATTGCGTCGCACGGCGATATCCCGAATACTCCTTCGACTTAACTTTTAGCGCGCTCGTCTCATGGACATGCTCAGTCGCCTGATCGACCTTGCCCGGCTGCAGGCGAGCCTCGATCTTCGCTGCCTGCTGTCAGGCGCATTCGATATCGATCACGCGCCGCTGGAGGCGGGCGTCGCGCCGTTTCATCTGGTGCTCGACGGCGCCTGCGTGATCGAAACCACCGCGGGTGAGCAACTCGAATTGCGAGCCGGCGATTTCATGCTGTTTCCACGCGGCGCCGCCCATCGCGTGCGCGACGTGAAGCGCTCGGCGGGCGGCATGCCGGTGACGCTCGGGCACGACGGCATGCTGCCGGTGCGACGCAACGACGGCCATGAACCGGGCGAAAAGTTCGCCCACGCATCCGGCGACACCTCGGTTCATCCCGGCGTCGACCTGCTGTGCGGCCGCTTCGTCTACGCCCCGGGCTCGCCGGCGCTGCTGCTCAATGCGTTGCCCGATCCGCTGCATGTGTCGCTCGGTGACGCGCAAACGCTCGATGCGCTGCAAACGATGATCGCGCTGATGCGCGGTGAAGCGCGGCGGCGTCAGGCGGGCGCGCTCGCGATCGTCACCGCCTTGAGCCACGCGCTGTTCGCGATGGCGCTGCGCGTGCACGGGGAGCGCAACGCGAACAGCGCGGGCATGCTCGCGCTGCTGACGGATTCACGTCTCGGCGCCTCGGTGCAGGCCATGCTCGACGCGCCCGAGCGCGCATGGACGATCGCCGAACTCGGGGAGCGCGCGGCGATGTCTCGTGCGACTTACGCACGCCGCTTCACCGAGCGCGCGGGCGTGACCGTGATGGACTTTCTCACGCAGCTCCGCATGGCGATCGCCAGCGATCTGCTGTTGCGCACGCAACGCAGCGCGGCGGACATCGGCGAGGCGGTCGGCTATCAATCGGAAGCGGCGTTCGGCAAGGCGTTTGCGCAAAGCGTCGGCGTGACGCCGGGACGTTACCGGCGTCGCACGCAAGCGGACGACGAGTCGGATCGCTGAGTAGAATCTCGACGCGCGCCGCGATTTCATTTGGGCGGCTCGCCCTTGGCGAACGCATGTCTTTCGAGCGACGCCATCAGCCGCGCGATCACGAGCGCGCAGACCGTACCGAGCGTCACTTCGCCGAGCCGCAGGAACGCCTTGTCCCAGGCGGGGCCGATCCCAGGCACGAGCAGCATGATCGTCGCGGTGATGCCGCCGAGGCGCGCCGCGCTGCCGACGTTGACGACCCAGCAGATCATGATCGCAGCCGCCACGGTCGCCGCGTAGGCGGCAAAATGCCCGCCGCCCGCGAGCGTGCCGATCAGCCCGCAGATGCCACCGACCATCGCGCCGATGAACTGGTCGCGCGACAGCTTGCGGGTGTCGATATAACTATGCTGGCTGACCGCAATCGCGGTGATCGCGGCCCAGAACGCCTGCTCGGTATGCAGCGCGCGGCCGATGCCGAACGCGAGACTCGCGGCCGCGACCGCCTGGACGGCCATGAAGCCACCTTCGATGAGCCTGTCGCCGAGCGGCAGCGATTTCAGGAAAGCGAACAGCGCATCCGCGGCGCGCGTGCGCGAGGCGGGGCGTGAATCGTTGGACGGAGTCATCGGGTGAGAGCGGCTCGGCGGGCATGATGGTGACCTATTCTAGCGGCTCCGCTGCGCGCTTCCACCATGATCCAGATCGTGCCGAAGAGCGCACGCGGCCTGTCGCGCTTCCATCAAGCGTGGCGTCCGAACGAGCGCCACGGCTGCGTGGTGGGGGGCGCATATCAGTGGTGATGCCGACACTTCCGTCGTAATGCGGAGAGGGGGCTGGTTACCGAATTCGCCCCCCCATTCAAAATCGCCATACCCCCTCCTCAAAGGGGGGGATTTGAAAATCGACAGGCTCTATCTTTTGTCCGAAATTGACAAATCAGACGGGACCGATGTTGCATGCCGCGCATGCCGGCGCGGTGCCGTACGCGATTTTTATGGTGTTTTTTTCGTCCCGTTCAACGTGGTTGCGCGCGCGAGGGCAAGGCCGGATGCGCACGGGTTTCGCCGACTTTGTCGGGGAGCAGGATTTCCGGTTGGCCGGGCGAAAGCAATAGGTGATAAATGAATATCCTGCTGGTGGAAAGCGATCCCGCGCAAACGGATTCGGTGGAGAGGGCGATCAGGCAGTCGGGGCATCGGATCAGCAAGGTCGAGCGAGGCGAGGACGCAATCACCTTTCTCCAGGGCAACGAGGTCGATCTCGTGGTGCTCGATTGGGAGTCGCCGGGCGTCAGCGGCTTCGAGGTGCTGCACTGGATACGCCGTCATCTGGGCCGCGAACCACCGGTGCTGTTCGTGATCAGCCGGCTTCTGGAAGTCGACATCGTGCAGGCGCTGGACGCCGGTGCGGATGACTACGTCTTCAAGCCGCTGCGGACTGAAGAACTGATGGCCAGAGCCGGCGCACTGCTGCGTCGCGCCCAGCGCAGCATCAAGGCCGAATGCGTAATCGCCTTTGGTCCGTACTTCTTCGACGTCACGCAGCGCCGCGTCTTTCTGCACCGCGAAGCGATCGCGCTCACGGACAAGGAATTCGCCGTCGCGGCATATTTCTTCGCGAACGTCGGCCAGGTTGTCTCCAAACGGTTTCTGGCGAGGCTTGCCTGGGGCCGCGAACTGGATAGTACTTCGCGCACGATCGACACGCATATCTACCGGCTGCGGCGCAAGTTGGTCCTGCGTCCCGAGAATGGCGTGCGTTTGGCGACTGTCTATACGCATGGATACCGGCTCGACGAGGTCGCTCGCGGTAGCGGAAACGCGCTAGCTTCGGCGGATGCGGAGCCGGAAGATTCACTCGCCGCGCCTCGCACAGCTTCGCATTGAGTCGTCAGACTCTTCAGCGTATCTTGAACAACCATCCACAAAGACCCATCAATACCTCTCACGGAGAGCCGGTGAGAGGACCATTCATGAACACACCCGCAGATAGTTTCGAGCGCGAATGGATCGTCTCGCTGATCCAGACCAAAATGATGCCGCCGCGCATTCCCGCCGGATGCGTGCAAAGGCCTGAATTGCTCCGGCGACTCGATGAACGGCACCCGCGTCACCTGACGCTCGTGATCGCGCCCGCGGGCTTCGGCAAAACGACTTTGCTTGCCGCGTGGAGCGAGGCGCAAGCGAGAAAGAAGCGGCCCGTTGCGTGGCTCAGTCTCGATGAAGAGGACGATGATCCGCAGCAACTCGGCGCCTATCTGGTGGCGGCGCTTTCTCGCGCGTCGAAGGAGATCGCGTGGCAGGCACAGCAACTTCTCGACAACGATGCACACACGCCGGTCAGAACGGTCATTTCCGTGCTGCTGAATGGCATCGCCGCGTACGGCCGCGGGGTATTTCTCGTGCTCGACGACGTCGACCGTCTGAGTGCGAAGCCCGTTCTCGCGATCGTGTCACGCCTCTTGCGCTACGCGCCCGACAACCTGCACGTTCTGCTCGGAGCACGCGCCGAACCGGCGCTGCCGCTCAGCGAGCTGCGATCGCCGGAAAAGCTCTCGCGCGTGACTGCCGACGATCTGCGTTTTTCGCTCGACGATGCTCAGGCGTTTTTCGAGCGCACCGGCAACGCGCCGCTCAATCGCAACAGCGTCGAATTGTTGAACCTCGCGACCGAAGGCTGGGTGGCCGGTTTGCAACTGGCCTCACTCGGACTGACCCGCGTCGAGGACGTCGCCGCGCTCGCCAGTCATCTCGCCGGTTCCCGGTTCGGCATCGATCGCTATCTGAGCGACACGGTGTTTGCACATTTGCCGCCGCACATGCTGACGTTTCTGCTGTACACGTCGATTCTCGAGCGGCTCACGGCGGCCCTCTGCGACGAAGTCATGGGCAGTGAAGGTGGGAGCGGAGAAAAACTGGACTGGCTCGAACGGCACAACGTGTTCATCCGGCCGCTCGATGAAACGCAAGACTGGTATCGCTATCACGCATTGCTGAGCGATGCGCTGCGCCGCCGTCTCGTGCGTCAGACGCCCGGACAGGTTCCGTTGCTGCATCGCCGGGCCAGCCTCTGGTTCGCTCGGGCTCGCCTGTGGCCCGAGGCCGTGCGGCATGCGCTGGCCGCGGGCGATAACGATCAGGCGGCGCAGTGGGCCGAAAACTGCGCGATGGAGATGCTTCAGCGCGGCGACCCGTTCATGCTGCCGGGCTGGATTGGCAAGCTTCCACAGGATGTGATCGCCGGTCGATTACGTTTGCGCCTGGCGAAAGCCTGGAGTCTCGCGATGTCGCTTGAAACCGCGCGCGCGTCGAAGGAGATCAGTGCGATCGCCGACGAATTCGAGCGAAGGGCCCGCGATGATCAGTCGCTGGCCGACGAGGCCGCGCGGACGGAAATCAACGCGGTCCGCGCGGTGATCGCCTGCGTGAGTGACGACAGCGAACATGCGCTCGAACTGGGGCGTGCCGTTGAAGCGTCGAAGGCGCCTGCGCAGCCATGGGTACGGTATTACGGGCAAAGCGCGGAAATCTTCGGCTTGATGTATCGAGGGCAGTTCAGCTACATATCCCGCGTGTGGAGAGCGCGGGTCGATCAGGTGGGAATCAGCCGGAAGCCGAGCAGCGCGGATATGCTGCGCGACGCGGTGTATGGCATAGCTGCGCTGATCCACGGCGAACTTCCTGATGCGAAAAGGGTGATGGAAGTGGCGATGCGGTACTCCGAGGAGAAGCTGGGGGAATGGTCGGCGAGCACGGCCGCGGTGGCCGGTTGCCTTGCATCGATTTGCTATGAATGCAACGAGTTACCCAAAGCGCGCAAGTTGATCGAGGGGCGCATGACCATTGCGTTGGAGACGTCGCCACTCGCTGCATTGATGCGCTACCTGCTTACGGCGTCGCGCGTACTGTGGCGCGATGGTAAAAAGGGGCCCGCGCTGGCCGTTCTCGAAGATGGTCGGCAAGTCGGGATCAAACGTCGATGGTTGCGTCTGAAGCTCGCGTGCGACGCGGAGGCCGTCAGACAGCTTATTGCCGACGGCAACGTGGTCGAAGCGAGACAGATCGCCGACGAACTGAGCGCGAGCGTACCGATGATGTGCGAAGGGCGACGGGGCTCGGCGATGGAAACGTGGGCGAGCTACTGTGTGCTGCAAGCCCGCGTTCTGCTCGCCGAACATGCCGCGGATGACGCCGTTGGCTTTCTGTCGCGCTCGCTCGACGACCTGGTGGCGCTTGGCTGGCGCTATGCCGAGGCCGTCGTTTCGTTGTTGCTTGCGCTTGCGCACGAGCAGAACGGTGCCTCGCAGAAGGCCCTCCGGGCGCTGGAAAACGCGCTGCGGATCGGGTGCGCGATGGGCTTGATCAATAGCTTCGTGGACGAAGGGGCGCCGATGCGTGCGTTGCTGGAACACTGTCGCCGCATGCCATCGGAAATCTCGACGCGGCACGCCGCGTATATCGACACGTTGCTGTCGGCTTTCGACGAGGTCAACAAGATGTCATCTCCATTGCCGAACTATGCCGATTCGAAGATGGCGCCGGGCACACTGAGCGCGAGGGAGCTCCAGATACTTGGCTACGTCGCTCGCGGGATGTCGAACAAGGAAATTGGCCGATCATTGAAACTGGCGCCCGAGACAGTGAAATGGCACATGAAGAACGTGTTCGAAAAATTGAACGTCAATTCGCGATTCGAAGCCGTGCAGAGTGCCTTTGGCATTCAGCCTGGCGGAGACTGAAGCGCCGCGTCGCATGATTGCGACGGCGCCCCAGACCCTCGCCGCGGCTCGCGTCCAAACGCTTCGCGCCAGCGCTGAGGAGGTGCGATGTAGGGGCGCCCGCGCACCGATAAGGGCGCCCCGCGGATCAGAGCTTCACGCCGCCGGCCTCGGGGGCATCCGACGATCCCGGAGGAATATCCGTGACATCGAGGTCGCCGCGGCCCCTATAAACGTCGCCGCCCCAGTACGGTTCGCTGCCGTAGTACTGGTGGATAGTGGTGGCCCACGTCTGATCCGCCATCGATGGCCAGTGATCTTTATCAAATCCCGGTGCGTTCTTTACGCGCTCGGCCGTCATGTTCAGCACGAAGCATTTCTCCTGTGTATCGAGCGTCAAGGCACTCCACGGAATCGCAAGCAGCTTGTCGCCGATGCCGAGAAAGCCGCCGCTCGACAGCACTGCGTACGCGACGCGGCCCGAACGCACGTCGAGCATGATGTCCTTGATCTTGCCGATATGCTCGCCGTCGCTGCTGATGACCTTGTCGCCGTCGAGCGTCGCCGCGGCCATCACATCGGGGCCCGGCCCTTCCGCGGTCGCCGCGCCCTTGCCGACGATGTTCGCACCTTGAGTCTGAGTCTGAATGACCATGATGGGTCTCCTTTGAACGGGGAATGTACCGGGGCATTGAGCAACGGCCGTTCCATCGACTCGCGCGAGGCCAGCACTCGGTGACACGCGTCCGATTCGCGCGACGATGCACCGTCCGCGTAAAGGATGCGAGCAGGTTTGAAATTATTGCGTCCGTGCCGACGGCGAGCGCGATGGATGTCCGGCTCGTGACGGCCGCGTCGCCACGCTATGGTTTTTCGCAGCGACGGTTCACTTGCGCACCGCACGCGATTTTTTCAGCAGACTCGTCAGCGAAGCGTCGATGCTGTCGTCGACCGGCGACTGGCGCGCCTTGCGGCCTTTCGCCGGGGACGCGCGCTCGAGTTTCGCCGCGCGTTTTTCCGCACGAGAGAGCAGGACCGTGAAGGCCAGTTCATCGATCCTGAGTCCGCGGCGTGACTGCCCCGGCGCGAGGCTGCCCAATTCGTCGGCTTCGAACGCGCTGATGATCGCCGGATGAATATAGCAGCGCCGGCATACGGCCGGCGTATTGCGCAGCAGCGTCGCGACCTCTTTCACGGTCGCGACGAGATGACGGTGCGCTTCGCCCGCGCTGCCAAACATCGATCGACGCAGCGCAGCAAGCGCGTACACGCTGCCGGCCCAGGTACGGTAGTCCTTCGCGGTGAAGTCCGCACCACTTACGCGCCTCAGGTAGTCGTTGATATCGGTCGAGCCGACGGGGTGATGCGTGCCGTCTTCGTCGAGATACTGGAACAGCTCGTGACCCGGCAGCTCCGCGCAACGCCGCACGATGTGCCGGACGTTCGGATCGTCGACGCTTACGTCGTGCTCGATGCCGCTCTTGCCGCGAAACCGGAAGCGCAATTGAGACGCTTCGATCTTCACGTGCTTCTTGCGCAGCGTCGTTAGTCCGTACGACTGATTTTCGCGCGCGTATTCGACGCTGCCGATGCGGATCAACGTCGTGTCGAGCAATTGCACGATCGCCGCGACCACCTTGTCGAGAGGCATACCCGGCAGCTTCAGATCGCGCGCGACGCGGGCGCGGATTTTCGGCAGGGCGCGGCCGAACTCGGCCATCCGTTCGTATTTGACGGCATCGCGCGTTTCACGCCAGCGCGGATGATAACGGTACTGCTTGCGGCCGCGCGCGTCTCGGCCGGTCGCCTGCAGATGACCGCGCGGGTCGGGGCAGATCCACACGTCCTCATAGGCGGGGGGAATGGCGAGCGAGTTGATACGTTGAATCACGGCCTCGTCGGCGATGCGCTCGCCGTTCACGTCGAAATAGGCGAAGCCGTTGCCGTCGCGCTGGCGCGTGAAACCGGGCCGGGTGTCGTCGGTGTGGCGCAGACCTGGCGGGAGCGGCTGCGCTGCGGCATGGCCGTTCGCGGCCGTCGCGTCGCTTGATGCGGGCGGGGAAGGAGTCGCAGTAGCCATCGTCGCAAACGGAACTATCAAGCGTGGTTCGGATCGGCTCGCCCGTTGCGGGCGGCGTGCGTGTTGTGCTCGGCGACAAGCAAGGGGGATGCCATTGGCAAGCGCAACAACGTCAGGGCGCGGAACGCGCCTTGCGGAAAAAAACGGTGTGATCAACCGCAAGGAGAGCTTTCATGAGCAGCACACTCGATCCTGACGAAGAGCCGCAGCAGACCGTCAAGCAGACGTCTGGCACGACCGGTTCGCTCGGCCCGAGCGATTCGTCCGATAGCGGCAGCGACGTCGCGGGCGCGAAGCGCCATGATTTCGACGTCGATACGGAGCTCGACAATCACGCGCTCGGCACGGGCGACGCCGAACTCGGCAGCGATACCGATCGCTCAGGCACAGGCGAACGCGCTTCGGCCGATGGCGATTCGACGTTGCAAGCAGACCGCGACATCGGCACGGACCACCTCGTCGATCCGCAAGTGCCGCCGGGCGAGGAGCGTTCCGACGATGACGAAACAGATCTCTGAACAGGGCATTTTTGCTCGCGAAACCGCTCATGTAGGCAGCGAGAACGCTACGCACTCACCGGAACACGGTGCTCTAACCAGGCATGTGTTTTGCGCGCCCACGCTTTACCAAGGCGCTGCGCTTATTCACATGCATCGACAGGGAGGAAATGCATGAAGATCCGGTATTCCCTACAAGTGATGACTGGCGCGCTGGCCGTGCTCGGCATGAGCGCGGCATCGATCGACGCGGCCTGGGCGCAGGCGAGCGATGCGCCCGCGAGCGCCGCGCCGGCCGGCGGCACGACGCTGTCGCCAGCCGACCAGCAGTTCGTCCTGGAAGCCTCGAAGTCGGACTCCACCGAAATTGCCGCCAGCAGGATCGCGCTGAAAAATTCGAACGATCCGCACGTCAGGAAGTTTGCGCAACAGATGATCACCGACCACACGAAACTCTCGCACGCAATGGCGGAACTGGTCGCGAAGAAGGGCTTCAAGCCGACCCCATCGGCGGATTCCGCACTGGTTGGCAAGCTGCAGACGTTGAAGGGTACCGAGTTCGACCAGGCCTACGTCGAGCAGGTGGGCGTGGAGGCGCATCAGCGCGCGGTGGATCTGTTCCAGCAGGAAAGCGAGAGCGGGACCGACGCGCAACTGAAGGCGGCGGCTGCGAATGCGCTGCCGATCATCAAGCATCATCTCGAGATGGCGCAGCAACTCGCCGGCACGATGAAGGGCTAGTCATGAACGCGATCCTGCCACGCCTGCGTAGGAGGACTCTCTGATGCAGATTCACTTCCCCGACGACGAACCGGCCTTCGACGGCGCGAATCTGACGGTGCGCTTTCTCGCGCGCGTGGATGGCGAGCCGGTGACTTGCGCGATTACAGCCGAGGCGCTCGAAGATCATTTTGGCGCCGAATCCGCACTGGAATCGGCGTTGCTGGCCGCGTTCGACAAGGGCCGCGAGCGCATCCGCTCGGTTTGCGCGGAAGCACTCGAGCATAACCGCGGAGAAGGTGTCGTGCTACATAGCGGACTGTTCAGAGTGGAAGGCATGGCACCGGACCGTGGCGGCGTAGCGTAGCGCTTGCGCGTGCCGGTCCGAGCGGACATGCCCAATATGCCGGGCACGCGTGATGCGCGCTCGCCCCTGCACCCAGCCGCGCCTGAGAGCGATTCATCGCGGGGTGACAAAAGACCTCGCGCGGCGAAGTTCGCAATCAACGAAACCCCTGGAGGTATCAAATGGCTACCAACGTTGTTTCCGTGTTGAACGTTCTGGTCGAAACGTCGAAGGATGGCGAAAAGGGATTCATGAAGGCAGCCCAGGATGCGCACGACGAAGAGTTGAAGACGCTGTTTCGCTCGACTGCCGAAGACTGCTCGCGCGGCGCGCGTGAGTTGCAGGATGCCGTTCAGACATTGGGCGGCAAGCCCGAATCCGGCGGCAGCATGAGCGGTGCGCTGCATCGCGGCTGGGTCGACGTGAAATCGGCGGTGGGCGATCGCAGCGACCATGCGATTCTCGCCGAGTGCGAAAAGGGCGAGGACGTCGCGAAAAGGCGCTATCACGATGCACTCGAAAAGGATTTGCCGCCCGACGTGCGCGTGATCGTCGAGCGGCAGTACCAGGCGGTGCTACAGACGCATGATCGGGTGCGCGATCTGCGCGATCGGTATGCGGCGATGAAGCATTGATCGAAGCGCCAGCCGAATGGAAAGAGCCGGCAGTTCAAATGCCGGCTCTTTCATTTTCCGCTCACTCCAGTGGGATCAGTCGGCCACGATCTTGAGATGGTTCTTCACGCTTTCCACGCCCTTCACGTTTTGCACGACATCTTCCGCAGCGGTCTTGTCTTCAGCCGAAGGCACCGAACCCGTGAGCCACACGACGCCCTTGCGGGTCTTGACGTGGATATGCGTCGATTTGACGTTCTTCGCGGCAAGCAGGTCTGCCTTGACCTTGGTCGTGATGGTGCCATCGTCGATATGCTGGCCGACGCTTTCCGACGATGTGGCCGGGGCCGGAGCGGTCGTCTGGGCGGTCGCGTTCAGCGCGAATGCGACAGCGGCGATGCTGCCTGCGGTCTTCAGAAGCTGGATCGTCTTCATGGTTCTTTCCTTCAGGTGTTGTTGAAAATGGCGGTCTTGTTGCCGGTGGCCGATCGCGGCCGAAGCCGCTGATGACACACGTGGGGGCGTCGCCGCTACGGTACCGTCGGGGCCCGTTTTCCGACACCGGACGCGGTGTTCGCATCGACGCCCGATCGGCATGTTTGCGAAAGACGGCGCCCGTCCACACACCATTGGCCCGCAACGATCGTGCCTGCCCGGTTCGGGCCGCTCGGCGCCTTGCGCGCAAGCCCGCGCGAAGAGGGTTTTTCGACTGACGAATCGGGCCGCGGCGCGGTATCTGGCGAGGCGGCTCGACGTATGAAAAAGAGGACCGGAATTTGCCTGCCATTTGTAAAAACCGGCGCGCGCGGCCCATGCATTCCGTGCGCTTGAAGAAGCAAACCGTAATCGATACAGCGCTTTGCGCGCGCTGGTACGGAGCTTGCAAGGCTGTGGGCAAACCGGCTGATTCATTCTTCGGCTACCAACGAACGGAATCGACTTCAATGCCTTCAATTGAACTACGCGCGAGGCAGTCGCTTGCACTGACGCCTCGTCTTCAGCAGTCGGTGCGCCTCCTGCAATTGTCGGCGCTCGATTTCCAGCAGGAATTGCGCACGGCACTCGATACCAATCCGTTCCTCGAATACGACTCTTCGGAGACCGAGGACGTCGCGCTCGCCGATCCGGATTCGGGCGAAGAAGCCAGCGCGCTGCCCGCCGCAAATTCGCTGGCCCCGGCCGAACCGGACGGAGTGCCGGCGGAGAGCGCCGCGGGCAATTCCCTCGAAAGTCCGGCCCAGGACGACGTGCCGGCGGACTTCTCCGGCGACTACGGTTCGCGCAATTCGACCCGCCAGAACGGCGACGGGGACGGCAGCGACCCGGCCGAATGGGCCCGTTCGCAACCCACGCTGCGCGAGCAGCTGCACGACGCGCTGCGCCTCTATCGCCTCGACGACCACGATCGCGCGGTCGCCCGCTTCATCATCGAGGCGCTCGACGAAGACGGCTATCTGCGTCAATCGCTTGCCGACCTGGCCGCGAGCGTCGATATCGAACCCGCGTTGACCGAAGAGGAACTGCTGGTGGCGTTGCGGCTCGTGCAGTCGCTCGATCGTCCGGGGCTTGGCGCTCGCTCGCTGTCAGAATGCCTGGTCCTGCAGATCGATGCGCTTCCCGCCGATACGCCCGGGCGCGAAGTCGCGCGGCAACTCGCCGCGCATCATCTGGAACGTCTCGCGCGCCGCGAGCAGGCCGAGTTGCAAAAGCAGCTCGGCTGCAGCGCGGAGGAATTGCGCGTGGCCTGCGCGCTGGTGCGCAAGCTCGATCCGAAGCCGGGCAATTGCTACGGGCGCGCCGAGGATAACTACGTGGTGCCGGACGTGATCGTGCGTCAGGTGCGCAACAAGTGGGTCGTGTCGATCAATCCGGCGGTGCAGCCGAGGGCGCGCATCCATCGCATGTATGCTCAGCTCTTCGCGGAGTCGGCCGGCGCGAGCCATTCGCCGCTCGCGCAGCAGTTGCAGGAAGCGCGCTGGCTGATTCGCAACGCGCAACAGCGTTTCGATACGATTCAACGCGTCGCCGAATGCATCGTCGCGCATCAGAAGGCCTTCTTCCAGTACGGCGAGATTGCGCTCAAGCCGATGGTGCTGCGCGACGTGGCCGACGAGCTCGGCCTGCATGAATCGACGATTTCGCGCGCCACGGGCAACAAATACATGGCGACGCCGCGCGGCATCTTCGAGTTCAAGCACTTCTTCCCGCGCGAACTCGGCACGGAAAGCGGCGGCACCTGCTCCGCCGCCGCGGTGCGGGCGCTGCTCAAGGAGATGATCGCCGCGGAGAACACGCGCGATCCGCTGTCGGACGTGACGCTCGCGAAGATGCTCGCGGATCAGGGGGTGCTGGTCGCGCGGCGCACGGTGGCGAAATACCGGCATCTGATGAAGGTGCCGCCGGCTGAGCTGCGCCGACAGTTTTAAACCCGTCGAAGTTTTCGTGGCGGTCGACGATCAGGCCGCCACGCAACCAGCAGCACATTGCGCACTGGGTCATGCGAGGTTGTCCGCTCGCATGACCCTTTTGCGTATCTGGACGTTTCCCCGGCGTGCGATTACATTGGCGGGTCGAATGCAAGCCGAGGCCGGAAAGGATCAAAACCGGATCGGCACAACAACGGTGAGCGCAATGAAATATTCGAACCTGGTCGAGCGTCTGCAAGGGCGGCGTACGTCGGCGTGGGAGATTCATCGTGTCGCGCAGCAGGCGGCGGCCCGGGGGGAAGACGTGATCGTGCTGAGCGTCGGCGATCCGGAGTTCGCGACACCCGCGCCGATCGTCGAATGCGCCATCGACGCATTGCGCGCCGGCGATACGCACTACACGGCGATGGCCGGCCGCGAGCCTCTGCGCGCGGCGATCGCCGCCGGGCACGCGCGTACGACCGGCTGCGAAGTGAGCGTCGCCAACGTGGTGCTGACCGCCGGCGCGCAGAACGGCGTGTTTGCAGTGTCGCTGTGCCTGCTCGAAGCGGGCGACGAAGTGATCGTTCCCGAGCCGATGTATCTGACTTACGAGGCCTGCGTGCGCGCGGCGGGCGCGACGCTCGTCGCGGTGCCGGTCGATCCGGCGCGCGCGTTTCACGTCGACTGCGACGCGCTCGAAGCGGCGATCACGCCGCGCACGAAAGCGATCTTCTTCGCGACGCCGTGCAATCCGACCGGCGTCGTCATGCAGCGCGCCGATCTCGAACGCATCGCGCGGCTCGCCTGCGAGCATGACCTGTGGGTGCTGTCCGACGAGGTGTATGCGGAGCTCACGTTCGAGCGCGAACATGTGAGCATTGCGTCGCTGCCCGGCATGGCCGGGCGCACCGTCACGCTCGGCAGTCTGTCGAAGTCGCACGCGATGGCGGGGTGGCGCGTCGGCTGGGCGATCGGTCCGGCGGCGCTGATCGAGCACATGACGCGGCTCGCGCTCGCGATGCTGTACGGCCTGCCGGGCTTCATCCAGCAGGCCGCGTTGACGGCTTTGCAGAACAGGGCGGAGATCGTCGCCGATATCCGCGAGATCTACCGGCGCCGGCGCGATGTCGTGTTCGAGCGCTTGCATCGCGTGCCGGGCTTGCGGTGCCTGTTGCCCGAAGCGGGTATGTTCATCATGGTCGACGTCAGCGGGACCGGGCTCGATACGACCGAGTTCACCTGGCAGCTATTTCGCGCGCAGGGCGTGGCCGTGCTCGACGCCAGTGCGTTCGGGGAGACGGCCCAGGGGTTCGTGAGGTTGGGGCTGGTGGTGGGCGAGGAGCGCTTGATCGAGGCGTGCGAGAGGATCGCGGTATTTGTGGAGGGGATCAAAGATTGAGAGGGAGGCGTGAGGAATGGCGGGCGCAATCACGCCGCTGCATAGCCAAGCAGTCGCGCCTGCGTTCCCGCGAGAGCGAGGAGTGTGTCGTCGCTCGCGGGCGTATCGGGAATCAGGTACAGGTCGCCGATATCGGTCACCGGATCGCTGAACGGCGTCGGTGAATGGCGTTGTGAGATCAGGAAGTCGCTGATCGGCGATGCATCCGCGAGGCCGAGAAACTGCCCGAGGCCGGCCGCCGTCGCCTGCGGTTCCTCGATGACCTGCCGGTACGAAACGGTGAGTGCCTGAGCCGCCGGTATCTCTTCGAAGAATGCGTTGATCTCGCCGACATACTGCCCCCACACCCGGATGCCGTCTTCGATCGATCCGGTCCAATGCTTGTGCATGAGCGAATTGGCCACGTGACGAGGATCGCGATGAATATGAATGAAGCGCGCCTGAGGCAGCAATTCGCGTATCAGGTGCAGACACGAGCCCGAGCGCGGCAGTCGTTCGATCGAACCCGTTCGGCCCGACAGCACAGTGGGGTCGGCATACGATGGATGCTTGTCGCCCCAGATCGGCGCGCCGATCTTCAGCTCTTCCCGATAGAAGCCTTCCACCCACTCACCCAGCGTACGGCGGCCGAATGCGCACAGGCGTTCACGGAAGGTTTCGCCGAGCAGATCGGGGCGATGGCAGCCGACTTCCAGAAAGTCCTTCAGCAACGCAAAGACGCGGCACTCGTTGGTTAGCTGTATCAGAGGATGCGCGTTCAGCACGGAACAAAGAAAGGTCGTCCCGGACCTCGGTGAGCCAATGATGAACAGCGGGAAGGACTCCATTGCGCGCTCCTTGACGTTGATTCGCCCGGATTCCGAGCTTACGCAAGCGACATGGCGTGAACCTGACGCGGACATGACTGCCGCGCCAGCCGCTTTCATGGAGTGTCACTTCTACCGTCGATCTGTGATTCGCAATTCTCGAAACAACGGCGCGGCTTACTTCTTCTTGCGCACGAACTTCAACCCGAACCGCACGAGCCACGGGATCGTTTCGGGTCGCAGCAAGCGCGGGTCATACCCAGCGAAACGCCGTTCATTTTCCTGAAGGCACAGTTGCATCAATTCCGGCACGCTGATATCGACATCCGTAACCGACTGCGCGCCGTTGACCGTGAAGTTGTTGTCGTGCTCGTGAACGTTGCCTTCGGCATCCATGGCACGCGCGAGCCCGATGCGCTCCCAAACGAGAAACGCCCACACGCCCGCTACCTTGATCTCGAAGCGGATGCGCTGCCACCATGAAAGCTGCGCGCGATGCCACGCGACCCAGTTCGCGAACAGCAGGATATGGCGGCACTCTTCCTGCATCACCGGCTCGAACGTCTCGGTGAGTTCCGGCGGAAAGAGGCCCGAGCGCCGCGCGACTTCGAACAGGCCGAAGGCGAAGAAACTGTCGATACATTCGCTATAGCCCGTCACGAGGTAAGCGCGTTCCGTGTCTTTCGGGTAGACATAGGGCGGCTCGCTCGCGAGCGCGATGCCATACGCGTGCACCATCCGCGACAATACTTCCTTATGGCGATTTTCTTCCCACGCGTTCAGCGCGAGCGCGTCGCGCAGGTCCGGCTCGTCGAGCGTCGCCGCGTAGGCGGCCATGCGCAGGCGTGCCCTGCCTTCGGTTTGCACGGCGATGTCCCAGATCGGCAGCTCGACGATGCGCTTGAGCGTCGCGGCTTCGAGCTGCGGCCAGGCGAGCACGGACGGGCGATACGGATTGAAGGTTTCCTGAAACATGCGGCACATCTCGCGCCGGTGCACGTCCGAGCCGGGGGGCAGCGGGCCGCTGACCTTGCTCGTCCAATGCCGCATGGCGTGGTCGGCGGCGTCCAGGGTCGCGCGGTCCGGCAGTTCGTGCGGCAGTTGCGGCGCACGGAAGCCGGGGATCAGCGAGGCAGCGTCGAATGCATCCAGTACCAGTTGGTCCATTGGGTATTCTCGACTAGGCGACGAAGGCGCTGACGATTCTGCCATGACTGTGCACGAGTGCGCCACGTCGCGAAACAAGCGGTTTGTAATGTTGGCAGTGCGGTGACGCCGACGGTTGACGGCGCGCAAACTTGCGTCAAGAATCGAGCGCCGGGTTCGCTCCCGAATCCGGTCAGCGGGATTCCAGCGCGTTTCGACTCGTGACAGACAACTTCATGATCCTTCGCTTCTCTGCTTCGTTGCGCCGCTCGCTGACAGCGCGATTGCCGGCCGCCGCGCTGACGGCCACGCTTTGCGTCGCCAGTGTGACGCCGTTCGGTGAACGCTGCATGGCGGCCGGGCAGATCGGTGCGTCGAGCGCCGCGCAAAGCACGGAGACGACCGAGAGTCCGGACGCCGTCGCATCCACGCCCGTCGCGCCCGCGAGGCGGGCCGCCTCGCGCGGCGACACGCAGGCTGAATGGAATGCGCCCGACTCAACCGATGCGGCGGGCAAGCCTCGCAACGACAAAGCGCCGCTGCCCGCCATCCCGGTGCCGCCTGAGACCGCGAGCGTCACCACCCATGCGCTTCGCATGAACGGCCGCAAGCTCGACTACACGGCAAGCGCTGGCAATCTGCTGCTGCACGACAGGAATGGCGCGGCCAACGCGAGCGTGTTCTATGTCGCGTACACGGTGCCCACCAGAACGCCGGCGACGCGGCCCATCACGTTTCTGTTCAATGGCGGGCCCGGCGCCGGCAGCGTGTTCCTGATGATGGGCTCGGTCGGCCCGAAGCGGGTGCGCACCGCGAGCCCAGCGAGCACGCCGCCCGCGCCGTACACGCTCGACGACAACCCCGACAGCCTGCTCGACACCACCGACCTCGTGTTTATCGACGCGGTCGGCGCGGGCCTGTCGAGGCCGGTCGGCCATGGCACGGGCAAGGACTTCTGGGGTGTCGATGAGGACGTCAACGCTTTTGCGCAATTCATCGACCGCTATCTGACGGTGAATCAGCGCTGGAATTCGCCGAAGTACCTGCTCGGCGAATCGTATGGCACCGCGCGCGCCGCGATGCTCGCCTACCGCTTGGGGCAGAACGATATCGCGCTGAACGGCGTGATCCTGCTGTCGTCGGTGCTGAATTCCGCGGCGTTCTCGCCGGGTCTGGATTTCAGGAGCGAAAGTTATCTGCCGAGCTTCGCGGCGATCGCGTGGTATCACGACAAGGTCACGCCGAAGCCCGCGAGCCTGCCGGCCTTTCTCGACGACGCGCGCGCGTTCGCGCGCGGACCCTACGCCCAGGCGCTCGCGCAAGGCGATGCGCTGCCCGACGATCAGCGCGACGCGATCGCCGCGCGCGTGGCGTACTTCACCGGTCTCGACGCGGGCTTCGTGAAGCGCAGCCGCCTGCGTCTTTATCCAGGGCGTTTTCGCAACGAGTTGCTGCGCAATGAGTCGCGCAGCGTGGGCCGCTACGATGCGCGCTTCGAAGGGATCAATCACGACGATGCATCGGAGGACCCCGACTTCGATGCCTCGGTGAGCAGCGTGTCGAATGCGTTCAATGCGGCGCTTCATCAGCATCTGGCGGAAGACCTTCACTACACGCCAACGGACCGGTACCTCGTGTTCAGCGACGATGCGCTGAGGCAATGGGACTGGAAACATCGCGAATGGTGGGGCGAGCGGCTGGAACTGCCGTACGCGGGCGGCGATCTGGCCGAAGCGATGCGGCAGAATCCGCAGTTGCGGGTGCTGTCGCTGAACGGCTATTTCGATCTCGCCACGCCGTTCTATGCGACCGAATACGCGCTTGCGCATCTCGGCCTCGACGGCCCGCTGCGCGAGAACGTGCGCATCGCCTACTATCCGACCGGCCACATGGTCTATCTCGACGATGCCGCGCTGCATGCGATGAAGCGTGATCTCGTGAGCTTTTATACGGCGCACCCGCGTTGAGACGGCCGAATCGGCGCACGGTGTCGACGGTATAATTTCACGCACCGTGGAGTAGCCGCGCACTCCGTCAACCGGCTTCATCGTTTGCTGCCTATGCCATTCACCCCGATCCCGTCCTTCGCGCGCAAGCGCATTTCCGACGTGGTGTCCGACCAGATCAAGCAATTGATCTCGGCGGGCACGCTGATGCCCGGCGACCGTCTGCCGGCCGAGCGCGATCTCGCGGCGCAGCTCGGCGTGTCGCGGCCCTCGCTGCGCGAGGCGCTGATCCGGCTGGAGGCGGATGGTTACATTGAAACGTCCGGCCGTGGCGGCTTCACGGTGGTCGACGTCACCGCGCCGATCATCTCCAGGCCGCTTGCCGAGTTGCTGCTGCAGAATCCGCGTACCAGTGCCGACATTCTGGAGTTGCGCCAGGGGCTCGAAGCGATTTCGACGGTCTACGCCGCTCAGCGCGCGACCGCGGCCGATCTGAAGAAAATCCGTGCGGCGTTCGAGGCGTTGAAGGCCGCATCGTTGTCGCGCGACCGTGCGAATCTCGCCGAACTCGATGCCGCGTTTCATCTCGCGATCGCCGACTCCACGCACAACGTCGCGTTGGCGCATGTGATGCACGGCATTCATACGCTGATTCGCGAGGGTATGCGCCAGTATCATCGGTTGATCGATTACGACGACGCGATGGAAAAGCAGTTGATGAGCCAGCATCAGGCGATTTACGACGCCGTGATCGCGCGCGATGCACCCAAAGCGCGCAAGGCCGCCGAGCGGCATCTGGCCTTCGTGTGCGAGATTTACAAGGACGATGCGGCGAAGCCGTCTGCTGCCGTGATTTCCTGATTGGCGGATTTGCGCACCGGGTAGCCGCCAGAATTGACACCGCTCGCGGTCTTTTCTATAGTCTTGGTCAGACCAACATGACCAAACTGGCCGGACGGCCAGAATCGGTCAAACCGCCGCCGTCCCCCGGATTTCCCGAAGAGCCTATGAAAGTCGCGCTGTTTATCCCGTGCTTTATCGACGCGTTCTATCCCGAGGTCGGCATCGCGACGCTCGAGCTGCTCGAACGTTTCGGCATCGAGGTCGACTATCCGCCGCAGCAGACCTGCTGCGGCCAGCCGATGGCCAATAGCGGCGCGCATGCGGACGCCGCCGCCACCGAGAGGCTGTTCGCGCGCAATTTCGCGGGCTACGACTACATCGTCGGACCGTCCGCGAGCTGCGTCCATCACGTGCGCGAGCATTTGAGCGCGCTAGAGCAGACCGATGAAGTGAAGAAAGTGCGCGCGAGCGCTTACGAACTGGTCGAGTTTTTGCACGACGTGGTCGGCGCGCGCGAATTTCCGTGGGCCGAGTTTCCGCATCGCGTCGGTCTGCACACCAGTTGCAGCGCGCTGCGTCATCTGAAGCAGGCATCGGCATCCGAAATTGCCGGCACGCCGTTTTCGAAGCCGCGCACGCTGCTCGAAGGCGTAAGGGGAATCGAGTTCGTGAAGCCGGCAAGGCCGGACGAATGCTGCGGTTTTGGCGGCACGTTCTCGGTCACGGAAGAAGCGGTATCGGTGCGCATGGGGCAGGACAAGGTGCGCGACCATCTGAATGCGGGTGCCGAGTACATCGTTTCGGGCGACATGTCGTGCCTGATGCACCAGCAAGGTTGTGCTGAACGCATGAAGGCCGACGCGCGCTTCATTCATATCGCACAGGTTCTCAATGGAGCGCGCGCATGAGTCGCAACGGGCATCGCGTCGACCACGCGAGAGCGGCGGGTTCTTTCATCGGCAAGACCGAGCACGTCGCGTTTCACGACAAGCGTCTGTGGGACCTGCGCGAGAAGCGCGATGCGCAGGCGCACGGCATTGCCGAATGGGAAACGTTGCGCACGCTGGCGTCGGGCATCAAGGAACATACGCTGTCGCATCTGGCCGACTACCTTGAGCAGTTCGCGGCGACGGCCGAGGCCAACGGCGTAGTCGTGCATTGGGCCGCGACAGCGGACGAGCACAACGCGATCGTCCACAGGCTGATGTCCGAGCGGGGCATGACGACGCTCGTGAAGAGCAAGTCGATGCTGACCGACGAATGCCGCATGCGCGACTATCTCGAACCGCGCGGCATTACCGTGATGGAGACGGACCTCGGCGAGCGCATTCAGCAGCTCGATCATCAGGACCCGAGTCATATGGTCGTGCCGGCGGTGCACAAGCTGCGCGCGGACGTGGCCGAATTGTTCGGCCGCACCATCGGCACCGATCCGGCCAATAGCGACATTCACTACCTGGCCGAAAGTCAACGCATGAATACGCGACCGTATTTCGTGCGCGAGAAGACGGCGGGCATGACCGGCTGCAATTTCGCGGTGGCCGAAACCGGAACGGTTGTCGTCTGCACGAACGAGGGGAATGCGGATCTGTCGGCGAACGTGCCGCCGCTGCATATCGCCTCGATCGGAATCGAGAAGCTGATACCGAAGGTGTCGGACCTCGGCGTGTTCGTCCGTATGCTGTCGCGCAGCGCATTGGGCTCACCGATCACGCAGTACACCTCGCATTTTCGGGCGCCGCGGCCGGGCACCGAAATGCATTTCATCCTCGTCGATCATGGCCGAGCCGAGCGGCTCGCGATGGAGGACTTCTGGTACTCGCTCAAATGTATCCGCTGCGGCGCGTGCATGAATACGTGTCCGGTCTATCGGCGCAGCGGCGGCCTGTCATACGGCGGCACCTATTCGGGACCGATCGGCGCGATCATCAATCCGACCTTCGATCTGAAACGGTATAGCGCGTTGCCGTTCGCATCGACGCTCAACGGCAGTTGCACGAACGTATGTCCGGTGAAGATCAACATTCACGAGCAGATCTACAAATGGCGCGCGGTGATTGCCGAGCAGCACGAAGTGCCGTTCGTGAAACAGGAGGTACTGAAGATGGCGGGGCGTTTGCTATCGAGCCCGACCTTGTATCGCGCGACGGTGTCATCGATGGGCAGCGCGTTGCGGCGGCTGCCGAATTTCGTCTTGTATAACCCTTTGAACATCTGGGGACGGCAGCGCGAATTGCCGGAAGCGCCGAAGATGACTTTTCATGCGTGGTACAAAAAGAATCGCGGAGGCGGCGATGACAACGCGTGAGGCTTTTCTCGCCAAGGTGCGCGCCGCGCAACCGGCCGCGCGGCCGCGTCAGGACGTGCCGCTGTTCGATGCGCCCGGCGGAGATCTGCGCGCGCGTTTCACGGCCGCGTTGCAGATGATGGGCGGGACTTGCGTCGAAGCGGCGAGCGCGGGCGAGGTCAGCGACCTGATTCGCGAGCGATTTGGCGCGGCGGCATCGATCGCATCGGCGACCACTGAAGTGCCCGGCACGCGGGCGATCGGGGCGCACACCGACCCCGCATCGCTACAGGATGTCGACGTCGGTGTGGTGCGGGCCCGCTTCGGCGTCGCCGAAACCGGCTCGGTGTGGTTGAGCGAGCGGGAATATGTGGTCAATGCGTTGGGCTATATCGTCCAGCATCTGGTCGTGTTGCTCGATCCCGCGCAATTGCTCGATGGACTGCAGGACGTCTACCGTCGCGACGATTTCCGCAGCGCGCGGTACGCGGCGCTCGTTACCGGCCCGTCGGCAACCGCCGATATCGAGGGTGTCCTGATTCGCGGCGCACAGGGGGTTCGCTCGCTGACGGTCGTGTGGCTCGCGAACTGATGCGCGGCGGTTGCCGCGCCGGACTTTGCTATCATCACTGTATAAACATACAGGTCCCGCACAAAGTCCGTGGCAACCGCTACCCGCTCAGAGATCCGTTCTGACGTCCCCTACTACCTGCTGAATTTCGAGCGCGCGCTCGCGTGGCTCGGCGCGCGTTACGACGATCTGCTCGACGACGAGGAACACGCATTTCTCGACGGCTTCGCGCAATTGCCTCAGGCTTCGCGTGCATTGCTGGTGCGCATGCTGATGCGCAAAGGCCGGCTGTTCCGGGCGAGCCGCCTGGTTTATGACGAAATCGGCTGTCCGATGCAAGCCGCGCTGCCGATGGCGCTGCATCGCTGGATCGTCACCGATCCGCCACTGTCTCTCGACGATCTTTTCGCGCTCAGCACGCGCGCGCAATTGCTGGATATCTTCACGGACGCGATCGCCCGGATTCCCGGCGCGAAGGCGCTGCGCAAACCGGATCTGCTCGAAGCGCTGCGCGCGTTTTACGAAGCCGAAGGCGACGACGTGCCTGCGTGCGTTTCGCGTCCGCTTGCCGGATGGCATGGCGCCACGACGGACCGCGTGCTGCACGTCGCGATCGCGCCGTTGTGCGAGCGCTTGCGCCTGATGTTCTTCGGTAATCTGCATCAAGACTGGTCGGAGTTCGTGCTCGCCGATCTTGGCGTGTTCCAGTACGAGAAGGTCGCGTTTGGGCCGTCGTCGCGTGCATTCCAGCGACGCGCGGATATCGACGTCTACGTCGCGCTTCACGCGTGCCGGGAAGCGCTCGAACGGCTACCGGTCGACAACGACGCGGGCGCACTGGAGGAACTGATCGCGGCCGTCCATTCGATCGAGACCGCGAACCCATGGCTCGAAACGCGTCGCGCGAAACTGCTGTTCCGCATCGGCCAGGATTGCGAGCGGCGCGGGCAGTGGGGCACCGCGCTCGCGGTCTACGCCGCGTGCGCCTGGCCGGGCGCGCGTCATCGACGCATGCGGGTATTCGAGCGCGGCGAGCGTTTCGCCGAAGCGCTCGCGCTGGCCTTGCAGGCTGACGCCGCGCCCGAGAGCGAGGAAGAAGCGCAGCGTGTGGCGCGGATGTTGCCGCGTTTGCGGCGCAAGTGCGGCGAGCCGGTGCCGCGCGCACCGGCGGCACGGCCCGTCGAGCGCGGCACGCTGGTGCTGCCGAAGCCTGACGCGCCAGTGGCCGTCGAATACGCGGTGCGCGATCATTTGAGCAGCGACGCCGCGCCGGTGCATTACGTCGAGAACGCGCTGATCAATTCGCTGTTCGGCCTGCTGTGCTGGGAGCCGGTTTTCGCGGCGCTGCCCGGCGCGTTTTTTCATCCGTTCCAGCGCGGGCCGGCCGATCTGTACGCGCCGGATTTTCACGCGCGTCGCGCCGCGCAGTTCGGCGCGTGCTTCGCGCAACTCGATAGCGGCGTCTATCGCGAGACGATTCTGCGCCATCTGCGTGACAAGGCCGGGGTGCAGTCGCCGTTCGTGTTCTGGGGACTGCTGACGCCCGAACTCATTGCACTCGCGCTCGACTGTCTGCCCGCCGCGCATCTGAAGCTGTGGTTCGAGCGCCTGCTCTCCGACATTCGCGGCAATCGTTCGGGCTTGCCCGATCTGATCCGGTTCTGGCCGGCCGAGCGTCGCTATGAATTGATCGAGGTGAAAGGCCCTGGCGATCGTCTGCAGGACAACCAGATCCGCTGGCTCGCGTATTGCGCCCGGCACGGCATGCCGGTGCGCGTGGTCGATGTGCGCTGGGCCGGGCAAGAAGCGGAGAGCGAAGCAGACATCGCAGGGCCCGGCGAAGCGGAGCGCGCCGTATGAGCTATGTAGTGGCCGTACGAGCGATGTGCGAATTCACGGCGCGGCGCGGCGATCTCGATCTGCGCTTCACGCCCGCGCCGACCTCGCTCGAAGGCATCGCGGGGCATCAGATGGTTGCGGGGCGGCGCGCAAGCGGCTACGAGACCGAACTCGCGCTGACGGGCACGCATCGCAGTCTGACCGTGCGTGGCCGCGCGGACGGCTACGACCCAATCGCGAACCGGCTGGAAGAAGTGAAGACGTATCGCGGCGATCTCGCGCGCATGCCTGCGAACCATCGCGTGCTGCATTGGGCGCAGGCGCTCGTGTATGGACACCTGCTGTGCCAGGCGCGCCGGCTCGCCGAGCTGACGGTCGCGCTGGTGTACTTCGACATCGGCAGTCAGAAGGAAACGGTATTGACGCAGCAGCACAGCGCTCGCGAACTCGAAATCTTCTTTGTCGAGCAGTGCGAGCGATTTCTCGATTGGGCCGTGCAGGAGGACGCGCATCGGGCCGAGCGCAATGCGGCGCTCGTCACGTTGCAGTTTCCGTACAAGCAGTTTCGCCGCGGGCAGCGCGAGTTAGCGGTGGCCGTGTATCGTGCGGCACGCGACGGCAGGCCGTTGATGGCGCAGGCGCCGACCGGCATCGGTAAAACGCTGGCGACGATTTTTCCATTGTTGAAGGCTTGCGGCGAAGAGCGGCTCGATCGCGTGTTCTTTCTGACCGCGAAAACACCGGGCCGCGCGCTTGCGCTCGAGGCGATCGACTCGCTGCACCGGGCAGCGCCGTTGCCGTTGAGAACACTCGAACTCGTCGCGCGCGACAAAGCCTGCGAGCATCCGGACAAAGCCTGCAACGGCGAGTCCTGTCCGCTCGCACGCGGCTTTTACGATCGTCTCGATGCGGGGCGCGCCGCCGCGCTGGCGACGGCGCGGCTCGATCGCGCGGCCGTGCGCGAGGCTGCGCTGGCGCACGACATCTGTCCGTACTATCTGGCGCAGGAGCTTGCGCGCTGGGCCGATGTGATCGTCGGCGATTACAACTACTACTACGACACGAGCGCGATGCTGTATGCGCTTACGCAGCTCAACCAGTGGCGCGTCGGCGTGCTGGTCGACGAAGCGCACAACCTGCTCGAACGCGCGCGCCGCATGTACACCGCCTCGCTCGATCAAAGCGCGTTCCGGCTCGCGCGCAAGAGCGCGCCGGCGGCGCTGAAGAGACCGTTGGAGCGCTTGCAGCGCGAGTGGAACGCGGTGAAGCGGGCGCAAACGGCCAGCTATCAGGTGTATGCCGAGGTGCCGGGCAAGCTGCTGTCGGCCGCGCAGAATCTGATCGGCGCCGTAACGGATCAACTTGCCGACGCACCGTTGTCGATCGACGAACAAGGGCTGCGGGCCTTCTTCGACGCCATGCACTTCGTCGCGCTCGCCGAGCAGTTCGGCGAGCATTCGATGTTCGACGTGGCGTTGAGCGCCGACCGGTACTCGCCGCGCGACAAAACCAGCGCGACGCTGTGCGTGCGCAACGTGATCCCCGCGTCGTTTCTCGCGCCGCGCTATGCGGCCGCGCGTACCACGGTGATGTTCTCCGGTACGCTCAGCCCGCAGCATTTCTATCGCGACACACTTGGGCTTGCCGACGACACGCAGTGGCTCGACGTGGAAGGGCCGTTTCGCGCGGACCAGTTGCAGGTGCACGTGGCCGCTCATGTGTCGACGCGCTGGCGCGACCGCGAGCGCTCGCTCGCGCCGATCGTCGAGCTGATCGCGCAGCAGTACGATGCACAGCCCGGCAACTACCTGGGTTTCCTGAGCAGTTTCGATTATCTGCAACGCGTGGTCGCGCTGCTGCGCGAGCGGCATCCGGGCTTACCGGTGTGGGCGCAGGAGCCCGGCATGGACGAAGCCGCGCGCGACGCATTTCTCGCGCGCTTCAGGACGATGAATCGGGGCATCGGCTTCGCGGTGCTCGGCGGAGCGTTTTCGGAAGGCGTCGATCTGAGCGGCCAGCAGCTGATTGGCGCGTTCGTCGCGACCCTCGGCCTGCCACAGATCAACGAGGTCAACGAGCAGATGCGCCGTACGCTCGACGCGCGCTTCGGCAACGGCTACGACTACATGTACCTGTATCCGGGTTTGCAGAAAGTCGTGCAGGCGGCGGGGCGTGTGATCCGCACCGAGGAAGACCGCGGCGTCGTGCATCTGATCGACGACCGCTTTCGCCGGCCGGAAGTGCGGCGCCTCTTGCCGCGCTGGTGGCAAGTGCGCTAGCGCCGCGCGGCGCTAGCGCACGTTCACGCGCGCGGCGTGTCACGCATGCGGCGAGGTCGCGCCAGGATTGCCGAGTGTGCCGGGGCCGCCGGCCGGACTGGGATCGACGGGAATCTGATCGTCGAGCGGCGCGTCGCCCTTGTGCGGAACGTGGCCGTCTCGCGAGCGCGGCACGACCGTATCGACCTTGGCCTTGCTCGCGGGATCCCAGGTGAGCAGATGACGCTGCGGATTTGCGATCTCGATGCCGAGTTCGCTGAAGCGCTCGACGATGCGCCGGTTGAATTCGCGCTGCACACCCCAGCGCGACGTATCGCGGCATTGCATCTGACCGGCCAGCGTGATCGCCGACCCGTCGACCGCATCGACGCCCCAGAACGAGAAGTCCGACAGGATGCCCTCCTTGAACTTGTCATCGTCGCGCAGCGAGGCGCCGATTGCCTTCAGCGTGTCGATCGCGCGCTCGACGTCCTGACCGAACACGATGTTCACGCGCACCGCCGCGTTGCCGAGCCCGCGATTCGTGTTGTTCACCGTCGACACCGAGCTGAACGGCACCGTGAACAGCGAGCCGTCGCTGCCACGCAGCCGCACGGTGCGGATCGACAGATATTCGACGGTGCCCGACACGCCCGCGAGCGTGACCCAGTCACCGACCTGCATCGCGTTTTCCATCAGCAGGAAGATGCCAGTGATGAAGTCCTGCACGAGCTTCTGTGAGCCGAAGCCGAGCGCAACGCCGAAGATACTCGCGCCCGCCAGCAGGGGGCCGATATTTACGCCAAGTTGGCTCAGGCCGGTCAGCACGACGACGAGCGCGATCACGCAGAAGAGCGCGGTGCGCAGCATCGGCAACAGGGTGCGCAGGCGTGCCGCGCGCACCAGATCGCCGCTGCTCGTCCAGTTGTCGAGGCGCCGCTCGGCCGAGACGTTGACGACCTCCCACACCACCAGCGCGACGATCGCGGCCACGGCGATCGTTGCGAGCGCCGAGGCGAGCCGGTGACCGATCGTGCCGCTGCGGAACAGATCGAGAACGTCGACGCCCCATGCCTGCAACAGTGCGAACGCGGTGACGATGCCGATGATCCAGCTCACCACGCGCCGCAGCAGCGGGTAATAGCGGTGAGCGTGCTCATGCACGAGCGAGCGCGACTCCTCGTCCTCTACATGAAAAACGCGCGCGAGCGCGCCGAAGATCACGATCGATACGAGCCGCGCGCCGATCAGGATCGCGAGCGTCATGCCACCGATATTCACGAGCGCGTGATAGCCGTTCTGCACGTCGAAGGCCCACACGAACCACAGCGCCATCACGATGCCCACGGTGGCCCAGGCCCACGCGTCCGCGAGCGCGTTGCCGAACATCTCCAACGACTCGTGCACGGAGAAGCGTTTGCGGATCCGGTTGGCGACCGGCTTCGCGCAGCGCAGCACGAGGATCGAGATCATGACGTGACCGACGAGCGCGACAACTTTCAGCAGCGCGAGACGCGCGGCGTCGTTCAGGCCGAGCGCCTGCGCAAGCCCGGCGAGCGCGACGCCGGCCCCGACAACGGCGACGATCCGCTCGATCCAGCCAAGCACGTAGGCGGCCCACGCATCGCCCATGCGCAGCAGCCGCAGACGCGGCGCGGTCGGTTGCAGGAAGAACGCGCCGAGGATCGCGACGCAGCGGCACACCACATAGACGTCGATCAGCGAATCGAGCGCGCGGTCCTGCGGGGTGCCGTTGCTGGTGACGATCGGCATGAGCCCGCTCGCCGCGCCGATGAACACCGCGAGCGGCACGAGCCGCACCAGCGTGATCAGAAACGCGCGCGGCAGACGTTGCAGCAGCGTCCAGTGGTGCGTCGCGCTGCGCTTGCCTTCGGCTTTGATCGCGCGGCCTTTTTCCGAAGGCGAGGCGTACGGCGCGGTCGGGCCGGTCGCGACGAACTGCGCCTCGTCGTTCTCCTCCAACCACGCGGCTTCGCGGCGCGCGGCGATCGCCCGATAGGCGCGCCGCAGCAGCCGCCGTGTCAGCCATTCGAGCACGAGCGCAGGGACCAGCGCGGCCAGCAGCGACCCCAGCACCTTGAACAGCACCGCCCGCGCGTGCGGGTCGGTGAACTGCCAGTGCCACCACGCGCGCGCCGACCCGATGTCGAGCAGCGCGGCGATCGAGTCGCGCAGCGAGGTCGCGAGATGGGCGACGTAATGCGCACCCTGGCGCGCGAGCTGCGAGGCGAGGCCATTGGATTTGAACGCGTCCGGCACGAGCGCGGCCGGACCGCTTGCCGCGGCGGGCGCCGACGCTGCCGGGGCGCTCAACGCGCCGGCGGCGGCGATCGCCTCCAGCGTATCGGCGAGTTGCGCGCGACGTTTCGGATCGTTCAGGACGTCGAGCGCGTTGCGGGCCTGCTGGGGCGTCAGGCTGACGGGGGCCGATGCGGGCGCGGCGGCGGGGGTGGCCTGCGGCGCGGCGGCAAAGGTGGGTGCCGCGCCGGTAAGCAGTAAAACGAAAAAGCAGACTCTGAGAAATTTTTGCATAGGGTGTAAGGCGGGGTGAAGCCAATGCGGGCGATTGTGCCGGAACCTGAGGCCGGTTTCAGCCGGACGACCCGGGACGGACACGGGTTGCGGGGCTGAAGTTCCTGCGGCGCAGGCATGCCGGCCGGGCGTGCGGTCGATGCGACAGGATAGCCGATGACGGCCGGCAGACCTGTCGAAGGTAGCAGAAAGCCGGCCCGGGCCGGTGTGGCGGGGCAGGGATGGACCCGCTTCGTGGTGAAAATTCTGGCGCAGGTGCGGGAGGGTCTCGGGCGACTAGTTCAGGCGCGCGCCGGGCGCGCTACGTGGCGGATGATCTATTGCCTGCGCCGTGCGCCGCTCGGCATCCACTACGAAAAGCCGCTTGAATCGCTGCTCATGCCGCCGACGAGGTGTGCCGCCCGGCTTCGTCGTCGCCATCCGGGCCGCCGCTTGCACCGCGTCCGGCCGGCTCCTGATGCAGCCGGTTCGCGTGCATCAGCCGGTACAGCGTGGCGCGCGAAATGCCGAGTTCGGCCGCCGCGTCGGACAGCTTGTAACCGTGCCGCTGCAGCGCGTTCTCGATCGCGTCTTTTTCGGCTTTGCTGCGGATTTCAGCGAGCGTGACCGCCGGGCCGTTGTCGGCCTCCGGCAAGCCGAGGTCGCTCGCGGTGATGAAGCGGCCCTCGCTCATCACGACGGCGCGGCGCACGCAGTTGATCAGCTCGCGCACGTTGCCCGGCCACGGATAGTTCGACATCGCGACGATCGCGTCGCTGGACAGGCCGCGCAGTTTGCGCGCACCGTCCTGTTTGTACATGCTGAGCGCGTAGTTGGCGAGCAGCTTGATGTCGCCGCCTCGTTCGCGCAGCGGCGGCTCCACGAGGCGCAGCACGCACAGCCGGTGATAGAGGTCGGAGCGGAAGCGCTCGTCTTCGACGGCGCGCTCCAGATCGACGTGGGTCGCGGAGATCACGCGCACGTCGACGCTGATCGGACCGTTGCCGCCGAGCCGCTCGATCGTGCCTTCCTGAAGGAAACGCAGCAGCACCGCCTGGCATTCGTGCGGCATGTCGCCGATTTCGTCGAGAAACAGCGTGCCCTCGTGCGCGCTCTCGATGCGGCCGATCTTGCGTTGCAGCGCGCCCGTAAATGCGCCGCGCTCATGGCCGAACAGTTCGGCTTGCAGCAAACCTGGCGGGATCGCCGCGCAATTGATCGCGACAAACGGGCGGCCGGCGCGCGGCGAGCGATCGTGAATAGCACGCGCGGTCAGCTCCTTGCCGGTGCCCGATTCGCCCGCGATGAACACCGGCGCGTCGGTCACGCCGCATTTGTCGATGCGCCGGTAGAGCTGCTGCATCGGCTCGCATTGTCCGACCATGCCGTGGCGGCCGAGCGAAGGCTCCAGCGCGTCGCGCGGCTGACGCAGGCTCGACAGCCCGTGCGCATGGCCGAGCGCGAACACGAGCCGCTCGTTGAGCCACGGTTGCGTGACGAAATCGAAGCAGTAGTCGAGGATGAAGCGGCTGACGAGCTCGTTGTCGGCCTGGCCCGGCATGATCTGCGCGACCCAGTTGGTTTCGACGCGGCGCATGCACAGCGCGAGTGCGGACAGTTGCTGTGACGTGCAATCTTCGGGTAACTGAATGAGACCGACCTTGATGTTGCAGCGCTCGATCGTGCGTTCGGCAACGGCCGGGCTTTTCGCGTGCACGGCTTGCCATCCCGACGCGGCCAGAAACTCGACGAGTTTCTGGTCGGGCGCGTTCGCCACGTACAGAACGGAGCGTTCCGTGTCGGCTGGCGTGCAAGTCGTAGTCATGGTACCCCCGGGTTCGGTCCGTCAGGACTGCTCTGCGACTCATGGAAATTCAGGCGGCCACCGGCAGCATTCCGGCCGCGACGCATTCACGGCTGCAGCGATCACGAACAAGGGATCCACCGAAAGCGCGGCGTAAAGCGCAACGCGCTGAAGGGCGGACGGCTTCATGCAATGGCGGCGTACTTACGTTCATTGCTGAAACTGCCCGGCGACTTTATCCCCGAATCGTGAAAACCAATTGAGCTGTGGTTTGCCTCGTTGGTCTGATACAGACGCTCTGATTGGCGCATGGTCTAACGATAAGCGAAAGCGCCTGAAAGCGCCACACAAAGAAATATGGATCGAAGACGCATTTCGTGGTTTTCGGATTCACATGGACCACTAATGAAATAGTCGTCAAGTCCGGTTATGCGAGGCATCGCACATTGCATGGCATTTGCCGGGGCGTTAAGGCGTGGAAAAACCGGACGGGACGTGAGCGGCCATGTTTCATGCTTGCGACAGATTGGACAGCACGCGTCGAATGCGCTTTGCCGCGCCGAGAGGACGCCTTGTCGGTCTCGCGCAGCCGCAACAACCGCCTGCGCGCGGCGAAGCGCGTGTCACAAACGAATCAATGCGCGCCGGGCCACACTTTCAGCGCGGCTTACGCCGCCTCGAAAGTCGGGCCGATTTTTCGATGGCCTGAAGCCTGGACGGGTTTCTCACCGATTCGAAAGGATGTTGGCATAACCGTTGCAATAAGGATGGTACAAAAATGCGGTTTGCCGCCTGGTCGACGTTATGGGGAAAACGGGATTTGAAAAGACCAGCGGTGAAAAGGTCGCTCGCAGGCAGTTCGGGGAGACATCGGGTGTTTGCGGGAGCGCGGCGGGGCCTTCTTAAATACGTCACAAAAGCGGATGGGTGGCGGACCGGCATGACGGCCATTCAAATCGGGACGACAAAGGCATCGGCTTCGCCGTTTTTTCTTTTTCGACTTTTTGTCCTGGCGACGCGAAAAGGATGGCGATAACGACAGGCAAGGCGCGGGCGAATATTGCGCGCGACACGCCGGGAAACAGTAGGGGCCGCGCCGGCCCGGGACCAGCCGGCGCGACGAAGCGGGGAGAGCGGCCATAGTCTCCGCAGAGAGACGAATGGACGAGATGAACCGGGTGCCGTGTCCGTGAGTTGGCACGGGCACGGCGACCTGGATCAACGGCCGGGGCGCTGCCGCGATGCGCTCGACGCGGCGCGGCGGAGCGGCGCCGCCGACGACGACAGCGACGTTTGACGCTCTACCCGCCGGCTGATGGTTTTCATGTCATCGCTGACCGGCAGCGCGCCCGCGCGGTAGCCCGCGTCGTCAGTCGCGAAAGACGCCTTGAATAAGAACTCATGCATGACGCGCCGAGCGCCGCAGAGCTGACATGATCGACATCTTCCTGATTGCCGCCAGCATTGAAAACGCGCAGTGCATCGTCGCTTGCCTCGAAGAGAGCGGCGTGCGTTACCGGCTGTGCACCGCGTACGGGTCGGTCCGGCAATTGCCGATGCATGCGCGCATGGTCCGCAGCGCGGACCTGCTGATCGTCGACGACGCCAATCTGAACGCCCCGGCGCTCGACGGCATCGGACAAACGCTCGCCAGCGCGCCGACGCTCAATTGCATGCTGGTGACGCCGCGGCCGTCCGCCGCGCTGACCGGCGCGGCGTTGCGCGTCGGCGTGCGGCGCGTGCTGTCGTGGCCGCTCGATCATCAAGCCGTCGGCGACGTGCTCGCGAAAATCGACATGCAGCGCCGCGGGCCCGGGCGGCGCGGCGCACGTGTCGTGGCGTTGGCGTCGAGCAAGGGCGGCAGCGGAACGACGCTGATCGCGGTCAACCTCGCGTGGGCGCTCGCCGCGCGGCGCGACAGGCGCGTGCTGCTGATCGATCTGAACCAGCAATTCGCCGACGCGAGTCTGCTGATGGCGAATCGGCCGCCGCCGATGACGCTCGCCGATCTGTGTTCGCGCAACGAGCAATTCGACGCGGCGCTGTTCGACGCGTGCACCATGCGAGTGCGCGCGAACCTCGATCTGCTCGCCGGCGCGGGCGATCCGCTGAAGGCCGCCGAACTGTCGCCCGCACAACTCGAACGCATTCTGACGCTCGTGCGCGAGCGCTACGACGCCGTGCTGATCGACGTCGGCACGAGCCTGAATCCATCGACCGTCCGGGCGCTCGCCCATAGCGACGCGATCTCTATGGTCGTGCGGCAGAATCCGTTGTACCTGCATGGCGGGCGCCGCATGCTCGATATCTTTCGCGAGTTGGGGCATCCGGCCAGCAAGGTGCGGGTCGTCGTCAACCAGTACGACAAGAACGCGCAGATCAATCTGCCGATGCTCGAACGCACGCTCGGCGCGAAGGTTGCGCATCAACTGCCGCGCGACGATCAGAGCGTCGACGACGCGCTGCGCCGCGGCGTGCCGCTCGTAGCATCCGCGCGCGACAGCGGGCTCGCGCAAGGCATCGGCCTGCTCGCGAACATGCTATGGCCGCCGGGTGCCGAGCGCCGCAGGAGGCTCGTCCGGCTGTCCGCGACCGGGCCGGACCTGCCGCCGCAATTGAAGCCTGGCGCCTAGGTTTGCTGACATATGGAACGCGCGTGCATTGCCTGATTTCGACGACGAGCACTTCCGCGCGTACCGGAGTAAGGTGAAGTTTCGGGTGAGTCCCGGCATGTTTTGGCGCCGGACCGGCTTGCGCGGTCCGCCCAGTCCAGCGAGAAAATCACGTGAGCGCCGAGCCGTCCATGCAACGTGCGCAGGGTTTGACCGACCTCGTGTCGATCCTGTCCAATCCGATTCTGAATACGGATTCGTACAAGGCATCACACTATCTGCAATATCCGCCCGATGCGTCGGCGATGTTCTCGTACATCGAATCGCGCGGCGGACGGTATGACCGCACGCTGTTCTTCGGCTTGCAGATGCTGCTGAAGTCGTACCTGTGCCGGCCGGTCACGGGCGCGATGATCGACCAGGCCCGCGCCTTCTTCAGCGCGCACGGCGAGCCGTTCAACGAAGCGGGCTGGCGCTATGTCGTCCGGCAATACGGCGGCTATCTGCCGGTGCGGATTCGCGCGGTGCCCGAAGGCTCGGTCGTGCCGACGCACAACGTGCTCGTCACCGTCGAATGCGACGATCCGCACGTGTTCTGGCTCGCGTCGTACCTGGAGACGATGGTGATGCGCGTGTGGTATCCGATCACGGTCGCGACGCAAAGCTGGCATCTGCGCCAGACGATCCGCGCCGCCCTGCTAAAGAGCAGCGACGATCTCTCGCAACTGCCGTTCAAGCTGCACGATTTCGGCGCACGCGGCGTGTCGAGCGCGGAGTCGGCGGCGATCGGGGGCGCGGCGCATCTTGTCAGCTTCATGGGCTCGGATACGGTGCTCGGCGTGCTCGCGGCGAATCACTACTACCACGACAGCATGGCCGCGTTCTCGGTGCCGGCGGCCGAGCACAGCACGATCACGGCGTGGGGCCGCGAGCGCGAGATCGACGCGTATCGCAACATGATCGCGCGCTTCGGCAAGCCGGGCGCGATCGTTTCGGTGGTGTCCGACTCCTACGACCTGTTCGCCGCGCTCGACGCATGGTGCACCGAGCTGAAGCAGGCGGTGCTCGATTCCGGCGGCACGCTCGTGATTCGCCCGGACTCGGGCGATCCTTGCACGATCGTGCTGCATACGCTGCGCACGCTGGAGGCGTCGTTCGGAACGCAGACGAACAGCAAGGGGCGGCGCGTGCTCAATCATGTGCGCGTGATTCAGGGCGACAGCGTGAACCCGGAAGCGATCGGCGCGATTCTCGCCGCGATGGACGAAGCCGGCTTCGCCGCCGACAACATCGTATTCGGCATGGGTGGCGCGCTATTGCAGCAGATCAACCGCGATACCCAGCGTTTCGCGATGAAATGTTCGGCGATCCGGCTTGGCGACACATGGCACGATGTGTCGAAGGACCCGGTCACGGATCACGGCAAGCGCTCGAAGAAAGGCCGGCTCACGCTGCTGCGCCATCGCCGCACCGGCGAGTACCGGACGGTCACGTTGCCGGTCATGTGGGACGAGCGAACGGTGGCGGGCGAGTGGGACGAAGTGCTCGCGACGGTGTTTGACACGGGCCGCCTGCTGGTGGATTCGTCGCTGGCCGAGATTCGCGGCCGCGCGTATGCGGACGAAGTCTGATTCAACTTTCCCCGTGCGCGTGCGGCTATGTCCCGCGATCCGTCCTCGCCTCGCGCCGGTCCCCCATTCACGGCGTTTTCCGTTATCGTGTGCGCCGTGCCCGCGGCCTGCCGCGCGCGGGCTGTTTTTTCGGAGCGCGGCGCGTCTCATGCTCGCGCACGACGCGCTCCCGCAATACACCACACGACATCAATGAGCCATCCCAACACCGAGCTGATCGAACGTTTCTACACCGCCTTCCAGCAGCGCGACGCCGAGACCATGGTTGCCTGTTACGCCGACGACGCCGTTTTCAGCGACCCCGCCTTCGGGGAACTGGTCGGCGACGAAGTGCGCGATATGTGGCGCATGCTCGTCAAGCACGCGCAGGACTTCACGCTGACCTTCAGCGACATCGAGGCGAACGACCGCACCGGCCGCGCACAGTGGGTGGCGCGCTACCGTTTCGTCCAGACGGGGCGCGACGTCGTGAACCGGATAGACGCACGCTTCGTGTTCCGCGACGGGCTGATCGTCGAGCATCGCGACCGCTTCGATCTGTGGCTGTGGATGCGGCAGGCGATGGGCGTGCGCGGCACGCTGTTCGGCTGGTCGCCGTTCGTGCAGCGGATGCTCAGGCAGCAGGCGCGCCGGGGACTGCTGCATTATCGCGGGCAGTTGCGGCGCGAGTAGGCGCGTGCGGTCAGCCTTTCGCCCACTGCGTCTGCCTAGCCCTTCGCCGTATTCCCGGCGCCGCGCGCCCCCCCGCCGATGCTCTGTCCGGCATCGTGCGCGAGCCCGATATAGCCGACCACGGACAGCAGCGTCAGCACGCCGGCGAACAGGAACGCGAGGCGGAAGTCGTCGAGCGTGAACACGTGGCCGCTCGTCTCGCCATTGAACAATGCCGCGATGCGCAGCGACACCGCGCCGTACGCGATGCCGAGACCGATCGTCATTTGCATGGCCGCGCTCCACAACGTGCTGGCCGCGCTCATCTGCGGCTGCGGGATGTCGGCGTAGGCGAGGGTCGCGAGCGTCGAAAACTGCATCGAGCGCGTGACCCCGTACACGAATACGACGATCAGGACGACGGCGAGGGGGACGTCGGGTGTCAGCAGTCCGCACGCGATGATGAAAATGCCGGCCGCCGCCACGTCGACGATCGACACCATCCGGAAGCCGTAGCGCTGCAGGATGCGCGTGGTCAGCGCCTTCATGCCGAGGTTGCCGACCGCGCTCGCGAGCAGCAGCAGACCCGAGCGGAACGCCGACAGACCAAAGCCGACCTGGAACAGCAGCGGCATGAGATAAGGCACCGCGCCGATGCCGATGCGCGTGAACGACCCCGTAATGACCGTCACCGAGAACGTGGGCACCTTCAGCGTCGATACGTCGACGAGCGGATGCGAATGGTGCTTCGCGTGCAGGAACGCGATCGCGCCGGCTACCAGGCCGCCCGCCACGAGCGCGACCGCGAGCCACGGATTCGCCTCAGGCTGGCTCGCCAGTTCCGCGCCGTACAGGATCGCGGTGAGCGCGACGCCGCTCAGCAGCAGACCGACGACATCGAGCGGCTTGCGTTCGGTACCGCGCAGGTTCGGCACGATGGCGAGCGCGACGGCGATGGCCGCGAGGCCGAACGGCACGTTCAGCAGGAAAATCCAGCGCCACGACGCGTACGTCGTGATGAAGCCGCCGATCGGCGGGCCGACCACCGGCGCGGCGATGGCGGGCCACGTGATGGTCGAGATCGCCTGCATCAAGCGGGCTTTTTCGGTGCTGCGGACCACGATCAGGCGGCCGACCGGCACCATCATCGCGCCGCCGATGCCTTGCAGCAGCCGCGCGGCCGTGAACTCAGGCACGTCCTGCGACAGCCCGCACAGCACCGAAGCCACCGTGAACACGCCGATCGCGCTGACGAACACGGTGCGCGCGCCGCAGCGGTCGGCGACCCAGCCGCTCGCCGGGATGAAGATCGCGAGCGCCAGCATGTAGGCGGTCATGCCGAGGCTCAGGCTGTTCGGGCCGACGCCGAAAGAATGCGCCATCTGCGGCAGCGCGGTGGCGATCACCGTGGTGTCGAGGTACTCCATGAAGAAGGTGGCCGCGACGATGTACGGCAGCCAGCCCACGTGCGCGTTGCGGATACCGCTGCTGCTCATCGCGCGATCTCCCGTGCCGCGCGCAAGGGCGCGAAAAGTCCATTGACGGCCCGGCGCGAAGCGCGCGAAGAGTGTGACTTCATGGTGTTTGCGACTGCCTTTCGATTGCGTTTCGTGTGTCTGCCGGCATCCGCGAGAACGGGCCGGCGCAGGGGCCGGGGCGGCCAACCCTGAATCCTAGCGCAATAAAGGGCCGCATATCGCGGCAGCGCTCAGCGCGCCGCGGGCCGTGCCTCAGTCCTTCGCCGCGTACTCCTTGTCCAGCCGGTCATACAGCGGCTTGTTGACGAGCCGCTGGCGCTCGCTGAACGGCGCGACGATCGTCGCGTCCTCGTCGAGGCGGCCGTTGCTTTGCAACGTGCCGAGCGCGCGCTGCATGCCGAGCACCGCGCCTTGCAGCGCCGCGTTCGCATACAGCACGATGCCGTAGCCGAGTTTCGCGAGTGCGTCGCGCGATTGCACCGGCGTTTTGCCGCCGATCACGATGTTGATCAGCTGCGGCACGTCGAACAGTCCGGGCAGGCGCTCGATGTCGGCCAGCGATTCGGTCGCCTCGATAAACAGGATGTCGGCGCCCGCCTCGATGAAGCGATGGCCGCGCTCGATCGCGTCCTCGATGCCGTGGACCGCCGCCGCGTCGGTGCGCGCCATGATCTGCAGGTTCGCGTCTTCGCGCGCGTCGACCGCCGCGCGGATCTTGCCGACCATCTCGCTCGCCGCGACGACTTCCTTGCCCGAGAAGTGGCCGCATTTCTTCGGCATCACCTGGTCTTCGAACTGGATCACGTCGGCGCCGCTGCGCTCTAGCACGCGCACGGTCTGGCGCACGTTCAGCGCATTGCCGAAGCCCGTGTCGGCATCGACGATCAGCGGCAGCGCGACCGCGTCGCGGATGCGCGCGGTGTGCTCGGCGACTTCCGCGAGGCCGATAAAGCCGAGGTCGGGCAGGCCGAGCGACATGTTGGTGACGCCCGCGCCGGTGATATAGACCGCCTCGAAGCCGGCGTCTTCGATCACGCGCGCGCTCATCGCATTGAATGCGCCGGGCACGAGCAGGCCCTGGCGCTGGTTGACCTTGGCGCGGAAGGCTACGCGGCGGGTGGCGGAAGTGGTGGTCATGATGCGGGTCTCCAGAAGGGAATTCGGTAGTGGAACGCGGGCGACATTTTGCAGGAAGCGTGCCATTGCCTGGTGTTTCGCGGCGCGCGCCTGTGGAACAAGGGTTTGCGCGAAATGGGCCTGGCGGGGAGGTTCGTGGCACAATCGCTGAAACGTTTCATGAAACGTTTCTCGAAACGTTTCGATGAGGGAGAGCCGCGGTGTCCACGTTCACGCCATTCGTCACGATCCCGAGTCCCACGGTCGATGCTGGCCGCCCCGGGGTCGCACTCGTCAGTATCAGCCGGCTGCAATCGCTTTGCGAGGCGGTGGCGCCGCGCTATGCCGGCCGGGCGAAATTCTTCACGGTGCGGGAGGGTTACGGCGCGGCGGTCGCCGCGCTGCAAGCCTATGTGGACGCGGGTTCGGTCGATGTCGTGCTGTCCGCCGGCTCGAACGGCGCGTATCTGCGCGAAAACCTCAGCGTGCCGGTCGTGATGGTCAAGGTGAACGGCTTCGACGTGTTGAGCGCGATCACGCGCGCCACCGCCGCGTGGCCGCAAGCGCGGATCGGACTGGTGCTGCATGAAGCGATCGCGCAGGAACTGGCCGACCTGGGCCCGCTGCTGAACGTCGATCTGCGGCAACGCGCGTACCGTTCGATCGACGAAGTGCGGCTCGCGGTCGATCAGCTCGCCGCGCAAGGCTGCCGCGTCGTCGTCGGGGCGGGCATGGCCTGCGATCTGGCGCAACAGGCCGGCATGGACAGCGTGTTCCTGTACTCGCTCGCCGCGGTGGAAGAAGCGTTCGAGCGCTCGGTCGAACTGGCGCGTGTGAGCCGCGAGAAGGAATCGAAGCGGGGACGCCTGAATACGATCGTCGCGCATCTGCGCGACGGCGTCGCCGCGTTCGACGAAGCGGGCCAGCTCGAAGCCGTCAACCCGGCGATGCTCGACCTGCTCGGTCTCGGCGCCGCGCAGGCGTTCCCGAAGGACGACGAGGACACCCCCGCGCGGGTCGCGCGCGCGCTCGGGCCGCTGTTGCGAGAGACGCGCGCCGCCGGGCAGGCGGTCGACGAACGCATCGAACAGCTCGGCGGCCGTGCGCTGATCGTCAACTGCGTGCCGATCGTCGAGCAGGGCACGCGCTCGGGTTTCGTCGTGACCGCGCAGGATGCGCTCGTCGCGCAACGGATCGACCGTTCGCTGCGCACCAGCCAGCGACCGAGGCATCTGGTCGCGCGGCACCGGCTCGACGATCTGATCGGCGATTCGGGGGCGCTCGAGCGCGTGCGCCGGCTCGCGCGCGCGGGCGCCGCGCATGACGCGACCGTGCTTCTGACGGGCGAAAGCGGCACCGGCAAGGAACTGGTCGCGCAGGGCATCCACAACGCGAGCCGGCGGCGCGGCAATCCGTTCGTCGCGTTCAACTGCGCGGCGCTGCCCGAGGGGCTGATCGAAAGCGAGCTGTTCGGGCACGAGGAGGGGGCGTTCACCGGCGCGCGTCGCGGTGGCAAGCCGGGGCTGTTTGAAATCGCCCATACCGGCACAATCTTTCTCGATGAAATCGGCGAAATGCCGGCGGCGCTGCAAAGCCGGCTGTTGCGCGTGCTGCAGGAACGCGAGGTGATGAAGCTCGGCGCGGGCCGTGCCACACCGGTCGATGTGCGCGTGATCGCCGCGACGCACCGCGACCTGCATGCGCTCGTCGAGCAGGGCGCGTTTCGCGCGGACCTGTATTTCCGGCTGAATCTGCTTCAGATAAAATTGCCGCCCCTGCGCGAACGCCGCGCCGACATCGCGCCGCTGGCGCGGCATCTGCTCGAGCGCAGCGCGCTGCAGTACGGTCTGCCGCCGGCGGCGCTCGAACGGGTGCTCGCGTTTCTCGATCCGCTTTTCGAGAACTATGCGTGGCCTGGCAACGTCCGCGAACTGGAAAATCTGCTCGCGCGCGCGGCTATCCATGTCGGTGAGGTGACTGGCGACCTGTCCGGGAACTTGCCCGCCAACGCCTTGCCAGACTGGCAGGCGGTGTTTCCCGAATTCGCGCGAATTGGACCACGCGGCGTCGAGCGGCTGACTCCCGCGCCGCAGGACGCGCCGTCCAGCCGCACGGCGCCCCGCGCCACGCCAACCCGCGAGGACGCGCTGCACGCCCTCGAGCGATCGGGCGGCAACCGAGCGGCCGCGAGCCGCGCGCTCGGCATCGGCCGAACCACGCTGTGGCGGCTTCTGAAAGGCTGAACGCCCCGCCTGGAAACGCGATAGTTCTAACCGGAAAAACAGATAGGGTCAGACTATTGAAGTCATTGACACAATCCGCTTTACCTATTAGGTCCAGTCTGAGATACTGACACCACTTTCCAACCACCCAGAGAGAGGATTCAGCAAATGCCGATCATCAACAGTCAAGTCAAACCGTTCAAGGCGCAGGCTTACCACAATGGCGACTTCAAGACCGTCACTGAAGAAGACCTGAAGGGCAAGTGGTCGGTTTTCGTGTTCTATCCGGCCGACTTCACGTTCGTGTGCCCGACTGAACTGGGCGACCTGGCCGATCGTTACGAAGAGTTCCAGAAGCTCGGCGTGGAAATCTACAGCGTGTCGACCGATACGCACTTCACGCACAAGGCCTGGCACGACACGTCGGACACGATCCAGAAGATCAAGTACCCGATGCTGGCTGACCCGACGCTCGCTATCTCGCGCAACTTCGACGTGCTGATCGAAGAAGAAGGCCTCGCGCTGCGCGGCACGTTCGTGATCAACCCGGAAGGCGAAATCAAGGTGTGCGAAATCCACGACAACGGCATTGGCCGTGACGCTGGCGAACTGCTGCGCAAGGTTCAGGCTGCGCAATACATCGCGAAGCATCCGGGTGAAGTGTGCCCCGCCAAGTGGACGCCGGGCGCAGAAACGCTGACCCCGTCGCTCGACCTGATCGGCAAGATCTAAGGTCCATGCAGCGCCCGCTGCATTCGTAGTCTGCAGTTCCCGGGTCCTCCCGGCGCATCACCGCGCGAACCGCCTGATACGGCGCTTCGCGTGTCCCCGGGCTGTACACGTCCTATCCGGATGCGTGCGGAGCCGGGGCACCCCATCCCACGCTACGGAATCGCAAAGCCATGCTTGACGCCAATCTCAAGACGCAACTGAAGTCGTACCTCGAAAAAGTTAGCAGGCCTATTGAGCTGATCGCCTCGGTCGACGACAGCGCCAAGTCCCAGGAGCTGCTCGCCCTGCTGAACGATATCGCGACGTTGTCGGAGCGTGTCACGGTGATCGAGCGTCGCGGCGACAGCGAGCGCAAGCCTTCGTTTTCGATCGGCGAGGCGGGCAAGGACACCGGCATCCGTTTCGCCGGCATTCCGATGGGGCATGAATTCACGTCGCTCGTCCTCGCGTTGCTGCAGGTCGGCGGCCATCCGGTCAAACTCGACGATGCGGTGATCGAACAGATCCGCAGCCTCGACGGCGACTATCGATTCGAAACGTATTTCTCGCTGTCGTGCCAGAACTGCCCGGAAGTCGTGCAGGCGCTGAACGTGATGGCGTTGATCAATCCGCGCATCCGTCACGTCGCGATCGACGGCGCGTTGTTCCAGAACGAAGTCGAAGCGCGCCAGATCATGGCGGTACCGACGATGTTCCTGAATGGCGACGTGTTCGGCCAGGGCCGCAGCGGCGTGAAGGAAATCCTCGCCAAGCTCGATACCAACGCGGGTGAGCGCGCCGCGAAGGAACTGGCGAAGAAGCCGGTGTTCGATACGCTGATCGTCGGCGGCGGCCCGGCGGGCGCGGCGGCCGCGATCTACTCGGCGCGCAAGGGCATTGCGACGGGCGTGGTGGCCGAGCGTTTCGGCGGCCAGGTGCTCGATACGCTCGCGATCGAAAACTTCGTCTCCGTGACGGAAACCGAAGGGCCGAAGTTCGCGACCGCGCTCGAACAGCACGTGAAGGCCTATGACGTCGACATCATGGACGTGCAGCGCGCCGAGGCGCTGATTCCGGGGCGCATCAACGAAGTGCGTCTGGCCAACGGCGCGGTGCTGAAGGCGAAGACGATCATTCTCGCGACCGGCGCGCGCTGGCGCGAAATCAACGTGCCGGGCGAGCGCGAGTATCGCAATCATGGCGTCGCGTACTGCCCGCACTGCGACGGCCCGCTGTTCAAGGGCAAGCGCGTCGCGGTGATCGGCGGCGGCAACTCAGGCGTCGAGGCGGCGATCGACCTCGCGGGTCTCGTGCGCGAAGTGACGCTGCTCGAATTCGGCGCGGCGCTGCGCGCCGACGAAGTGCTGCAACGCAAGCTGCGCAGCCTGCCGAACGTAACGGTCGTCACCCAGGCGCAGACCACGGAAATCACCGGCGATGGCAAGAAGGTCAACGGTCTGGTCTACAAGGACCTGGCTTCGGGCGAAGTGAAGAAGGTCGAACTCGAAGGCGTGTTCGTGCAGATCGGTCTCGTGCCGAACACCGAGTGGCTGAAGGGCACGGTCGAGCTGTCGAAGCATGGCGAAATCGTCGTCGATGCGCGCGGCGCGACCTCGGTGCCGGGCGTGTTCGCCGCCGGCGACGTGACCACGGTGCCGTTCAAGCAGATCGTGATCGCGGTGGGCGAGGGCGCGAAGGCATCGCTGTCGGCGTTCGATCACCTGATTCGGAACAGCGAAGAAGTCGCGGCCGTCAGCGAAGCGGAAGCCGAGGCAACAGTTTGATTCGATAGTTCAGAGACCCAAACGGCGGCCCGCGGGCCGCCGTTTGAGTTTGCGCATGCAACAAGGCCCGCATTCGTGCGGGCCTTTGTCGTTAGAGCGCGGTACGTGGCAAGCGCAGCGCTTATGCCCACAATGCCGAGGTTTCGATATTGCGCAGGTCGAACACGAGCACTTCCGCGTCGCGGCCCTGCGTGAACGTCAGCGCCTCTTCGCCCCGCACCCGCGCGCCGTCACCCTCGCTTAGCTCGACGCCATTCACCGTGACGCTGCCGCGCGCCACATGAACATAGGCATAGCGGTCCTTCGCGAGTTCGAGCCGCGCGGTTTCGTCGCCATCGAACAGACCGGCATAGACGCGCGCATCCTGTTGCAGTTGCAGCGAACCATTCGCGCCGTCCGGCGACAGCACGAGCCGCAGCACGCCGCGCTTGTCGGCCGCGCCGAAGTGCTGTTGCTGATAGCGCGGCTTCGTGCCTTGCTGGGCCGGTGCGATCCAGATCTGCAGGAAGTGCACCGGCTCGCTCTTCGAATGGTTGAATTCGCTGTGCGCCACACCGGTGCCCGCGCTCATCAACTGGATGTCGCCGGGCACGATCACCGAGCCCGTGCCCATCGTGTCCTTGTGTTCGAGCGCGCCTTCGAGCACGTACGAAAAGATCTCCATGTCGCGATGCGGATGCTTGCCGAAGCCCTGCGCGGGCGCCACGCGGTCGTCGTTGATCACGAGCAGGTCGGAGAAGCCGTTCTGCGCCTTGTCGTAATAGTTCGCGAAAGAAAACGTATGACGCGAGCTGAGCCAGCCGTGTTCCGCGCGGCCACGTTGGTTGGCGTGTCTGATTTCGAGCATGCTGTTTTCTCCTTGAGTTTTGTCGCGTGATCCGGGCCAGTTGTTTGGCTGCGATCCATGAACGACAGTGTAGGTCAATCTGGATCGGTATAATCACGACCAAACCGGAAACACTGTCGCTGTGGAGTGGACAATCGATGCAACTCGATGACATGCGGATCTTCGTGGCGACCGTCGACGCCCACAATTTCACCGCCGCGGCGAACCGGCTGTCGCTGTCGAAGCAGTTCGTGAGCCGCCGGGTGATGGCGCTCGAGGAAGCGCTCGGTGTCCAACTGCTGATCCGCAATACGCGCAAGCTGGCGGTGACCGATCTGGGGCAGGAATTCTACGAGCGCGCCAAGCGCATTCTCGGCGAGGTCGAGGACGCCGAGCAGGCCATGTCGCTGCGCCGCGCCGGGCCGCGTGGGCTGCTACGCGTGAGCGCGCCGATGTCGTTCGGCATGACGCATCTGTCGCCGCTCGTCGCGGCGTTTCTGCGCGAGCATCGCGAGGTGCGCTTCGACATGGAGTTGAGCGACCGCGCGGTCGACGTGATCGGCGAGGGCTTCGACATGGCGATCCGCATCGGCACGCTGGCGGACTCGTCGCTGATCGCGCAGAAGCTGATCGACGTGAGGATGCTCACGTGCAGCAGCCCAGGCTATCTGCGGCGGCGCGGCACGCCAGCCGTGCCGGCCGATCTCGCGAAGCATGACTGCCTGCTGTATGGTCACGGTGGCGCGGTAAGCTGGGAGTTCAGCATTGACGGCGCGGTGAAGAGCGTCGAGGTGCACGGGCCGTTGCGAGCCAATAACGGCGATCTGATTCGCGATGCGGCGGTCGCGGGACTCGGAATCGTTCGGCTGCCGGATTTCATCGTCGCCGATGCGCTGGCAAGCGGCCAGCTCGTGCCCGTGCTCGAAGCGTTCCTGCCGACGGCGACGGGCGTCTATGCGGTGTACCCGCAGCATCGGCAAAGCTCGACGACGATCCGGGCATTCGTCGAGTTTTTGCGTAAGCATCTGAAGAAGCGGTTGCTGGCTTCACGCCAGACCTGAAGCCGCTCCGCCCGCGCCCGACGGCGAAACCCCGTCAACCGTCGCGGAAGATGAAGCTATACGCGCTCAGCGCGGGCACGCCGCCCAGGTGGGCATGCAGCACCCGCGGGCCGGCCGGAAATTCGCCGTTGCGGACCTTGTCGATCATGCCGTGCATCGATTTGCCTTCGTACACCGGATCGGTCAGCATGCCTTCGAGCCGCCCGCACAACCGGATCGCCTCTAGCGTGCCGTCGTTCGGCAGACCGTATTGCGGGCCGCCGTAACGCTCGTCGAGCACGATGTCCTTCGGCCGCTCGTTCATGGTGCTGAAGGACATCCTCTCGACCACGAAATCCCCGCTGTGAGCCGCGCGGCCGGCGCCGAAAACGCGCATGCTGTCATAAATGCCGCGCTCGCCCGACCAAGCTTCGGCGCACCCGCGTGCCGCGCAAGCAGCCGCGCGCCGCACGCGGGTGAGCGTCGGCACTTTTCCGGAGCGACCATCATGACTCGCAACATAGGGCAGTTCTTTACGTCGTTGCACGACACCTCGAAACGCTCGCGCGCAGCTGCGTTGTCGTTGCTGCTCGGCGCCGGTGCGCTCGGCTTGATGCTCGCGCAAGGCGTCGCGTTAGCGGCGGAGAACGCCGTCGTGATCGCGCCGCCCGCGCTCGACGAACCGATCGCGGCCAGCACCGCGCACGAGGAAACAGCGGTGTTCGCGGGCGGCTGCTTCTGGGGCGTGCAAGGCGTGTTTCAGCATGTGCGCGGCGTCACGCGCGCGGTGTCCGGCTACTCGGGCGGCTCACGCGAGACCGCCCAGTACGAGACCGTCAGCGGCGGCCAGACGGGGCACGCCGAATCGGTGCAAGTCACGTTCGATCCCGGCAAGGTCACGTACGGCCAGTTGCTCCAGGTGTATTTCTCGGTGGTTCAGGACCCGACCGAGCTGAATCGCCAGGGCCCCGACATTGGCACGCAATACCGCTCCGCGATCTTTCCGCTGAACGAGGCGCAGCGGCGCGTCGCGCAAAGCTACATTGCGCAGCTCGACAAGTCGCACGTGTTCCCCGCGCCGATCGTCACCAGGACGGAACCGTACAAGGGCTTCTATCCGGCCGAGTCGTATCACCAGAACTATCTGACGCTGCATCCCGATTCGGCCTATATCGTGTTCAATGACATGCCGAAAATCGCCAATCTGAAGCGCCTGTTCCCCACCCTGTATCGCGATAAGCCGGTGCTCGTGGAAGCCAGGCAATAACCCCCGGACGGCGCCGCGAGGCAGCGCCGCCGTCCCGCCCGACCCGGTCTCCGTGACTCTTTCCGCCGCTGCCGTCATCAATCCTCCACAGACTTGGCGCATATCTTGCGACCTGATGAGCCGTTGCTCATTGCCTGCGCCGCAGCGTGGCCGCGCGGGCTCCGCGGGCTCGCCACGCCGCGTGCGCATCGCAAAGCCCGCGGCGATGACTGGAAAAATTACACGCCGTAAGTAGCAGTGCGGCGGTCGTCCTGGCTTTTGGGTCCGCCGTGGACCCCGGGCGAGAACCCAACCTCTTCGCGACGAGCGGAATCGGAGGCTTCTGGTGTCGAATAGCCGTAGAAAGAAGCGGGGCGCCATGCCTCGCCATCAACAAACCGGCATCGCGGCGAGTTGGCTCGCCGCCGCGTCCTTGGGCGTGATGGCCTGCGTGCCGGGCGTGGCCTTCGCTCAAACGCCTTCGCCGCTCGGCGAATGGCAATACTCGGCGGGTGTTCCACTGCAGAAGATGTGGCAGCCGAATCTTCCCGACTGGCAAGTGCGCCTCGGCGTGGCCGCCTCGTTCCAGCCGCGCTTCGAGGGCTCCGACCGCTATCACGTAGTGGCCGGCCCCAGCATCGACGTGCGTTACAAAGATCTGTTCTTTCTGTCGAGCGGCGAAGGCTTCGGCGTGAATTTCGTCCAGGGCGAGAACTGGCGCATGAGTCTCGCCGCGGTCTACGACCTTGGGCGACGCGCCCAGGACGATCCCCAGGAACTCAACGGCCTCGGCAACATCAACCCCGCGCCGGGTCTGAAACTCTCGGGCGAGTACGTCGTGTCGAGGAATTTTCCGCTCGTGTTGCGCGCCGATATCCGCCGCTATTTCGGCGGATCGAACGGCTGGATCGGCGATCTCGGCGCCTATATGCCTATGCCGGGGAGCACCGAGCGGTTCTTCTGGTTCGCCGGCCCGAACGTGGTGTTCGCGGACTCCGATTACATGAACAGCTGGTTCGGCGTCAATCAGGAGCAGGCGGCGCACTCGCAGTATCCGAAATATCACGCGAGCGCGGGCTTCAAGTCGGTGGGCTTCGGCGTCAGCTTGGTCTGGCTGTTCAGCAAGCACTGGTTCGCGACCGCCGACGGCGCGTTCGAGCAGCTCGTCGGCAGCGCGGGCAACAGTCCGATCACCCGCAGCCGGGCGACCGGCGTCGCGGACGTGTCGATCAACTATCGGTTCTGAAGGCAGCGACGCTGCCATCACACGGCGACGCCGTGGTTTGCGCTGTGCATGCAGCCTTGGACGCGTATGCGCCGCAGCCCGCGCGCCCGCGATCGACATTCCGCGGATCGACTTGACCCGGCAAACCCGCTTAGACTTGAGGTTTGCCTGGTCGTCCGGCGCGTCCAGCGCCCTGCGGACGACCGCTACAACAGGCCCCCAGAGGCCGCTATCAAGGACCCGCCATGTTCGACCACATTCCCGCCTATCCGGGCGACCCGATTCTGAGCCTGAACGAAGACTTCCAGCTGGACCCCCGGCCGAACAAGGTCAACCTGAGCATCGGCATCTATTTCGACGACGCCGGCAAGCTGCCGGTGATCGACGCGGTACGCCGCGCCGAAACCGCGCTGCTCGACGCCATCGGCCCGCGCTCGTATCTGCCGATGGCCGGTCTGCCGCTCTATCGCGACACCGCGCAGGCGCTCGTGTTCGGCGCGAACAGCGCGGCGCGCGCCGAAGGCCGGATCGCGACGCTGCAAACGCTCGGCGGCTCGGGCGCGCTGAAAGTCGGGGCCGATTTCCTCAAGCGCTATTTCCCCGGCTCGCAGATGTGGATCAGCGACCCGAGCTGGGAAAACCATCGCGTCATCTTCGAAGGCGCGGGACTCACGGTCAACACGTATCCGTACTACGACGCGCAAACGGGCGGCCTGCGTTTCGCCGAGATGCTCGCCGCGATCGACGCGCTCCCGGAAAAGAGCGTCGTGCTGTTGCACGCGTGCTGCCATAACCCGACCGGTGTCGATCTGAGCCCGGCGCAATGGGCGGAACTGGTGCCGGTTTTGCAGCGCCGCAAGCTGATCGCGTTCGTCGACATGGCCTACCAGGGTTTCGGCGCGGGCCTCGAAGAAGACGCCGCACCCGTGCGCCTGCTCGCCGACGCGAACGTGCCGCTGATGGTCGCGAACTCGTTCTCGAAGAATTTCTCGCTGTACGGCGAGCGCGTCGGCGCGTTGAGCGTCGTCTGCAAGAGCGCCGACGAAGCCGCGCGCGTGGCCGGTCAGCTGATGTCGGCGGTGCGCGCGAACTACAGCAATCCGCCCACGCACGGCGCGCGCCTCGTCGCCAACGTGCTCGCCGACGCGACGCTGCGCGCGTCGTGGGAAGCCGAACTCGGCACGATGCGCGAGCGTATCCTGGCGATGCGCAACGTGATCCACGCGGGGCTCGAGGGACGCGTCGATGAAGTGATGCGCGCGCGCTATGTCGCGCAGCGCGGCATGTTCACCTACACGGGCCTGTCCGAAAGCCAGGTCGAGCGTCTGCGCAACGAGTACGCGGTATACGTGCTGCGCTCGGGACGCATGTGCGTCGCGGGGCTGAACGCGCGCAACGCAGACTATGTCGCGTCGTCGATTGCGGCGGTAGTGTCGGGCGCCTGAGATCGTCCGGCGGTCCGGCCGCTGTCGCCGTACCCGGTGAACACCGATGGGCGGCGCGCACTCGATGCGCTGGTGCGGCGGCTCGATCGGATCGATGCGAGCTACCGGCAGTGATCGAAGCCTCGCGGCAGTCAACGGAGCAACAGGTAAGGACTCAGGCAATGAAAGCAGCGATCTATGGCGCCGGCGCGATCGGCGGATGGATAGGAGTGAAGCTCGCGCAGGCGGGGCACGAGGTGAGCGTGGTCGCGCGCGGCGCGACGCTCGACGCTGTACGCCAGCATGGTCTGCGGCTGATCGAAGGCGGCGTGATTTACGCCGAGCAGGTGAAGGCAAGCGACAAGCCAGCCGAACTCGGCGTCCAGGAGCTCGTCGTGATCGCGGTGAAGGGGCCGGCGATGCCGGAGGTAGCTGCGCATATCAAGCCGCTGCTCGGCCCGCAAACCGTCGTGCTGACGGCGATGAACGGCGTGCCGTGGTGGTTCTGCGACGGCCTCGGCGGAGAGCTGGCGGGCCAGCGCCTGAAGACGATCGATGCCGACGGCGCCATTGCCGCCGCGATCCCAACTGCGCAGACGGTCGGCTGCGTCGTGCATGCAAGCTGCCTGACCGATGCGCCCGGTGTGATCCGGCATCACCAGGGCAACGGGCTGATCGTCGGCGAGGCGTCGGGCAAGCCGAGCGAGCGCGTCGAGCTGCTCGCCGCGCTGTTGCAGGCGGCGGGCTTCCATGCAACGCCCTCGGCGCAGATCCAGCGCGACGTCTGGTTCAAGCTGTGGGGCAACATGACGATGAACCCGATCAGCGCGATCACCGGCGCGACGACCGACCGGATCCTCGGCGACGAACTCGTGCGCGGCTTCGTCACCCACGTCATGCTGGAGGCGAAGGAAATCGGCGCGCGCTTTGGCATCCCGATCGAACAGGCGCCAGACGACCGTCACGCGGTCACGCTGAAGCTCGGTGCGATGAAGACTTCGATGCTGCAGGACGTGCAGGCTGGCAAGGCGGTCGAACTCGATGCGTTGGTGGGTGCGGTGCGCGAACTGGGGCAGCTCACGCGCGTGCCGACGCCCTATACGGATGCGTTGCTCGGGCTTGCGCGGCTGCATGCGAGTACGTTGGGGTTGTATCCGAAGCAGTGAGGTCGTGGGGCGGGAAATTGCGGTGGAAGTATGCCCCGGCGCTTGCACTCGCCTGGGGCGTCCATGAAATGACATTCCTATACGGAGACTTCACGACAACGATCGCGACTGAACGAGCAGAAGTCGCAGCAGAACGAAGCAGGTGGCGTTGTGACGACTCGCCCCAACGGACCGATCGCTGAGTAGAAAGGCCCGCTTCGGCTGCGGGCCTGCTCTGTATCCAACGGCTGACTCTGTGTGATTACAGATCAATGAATCGCAGCCACAGGTCCTGGTTCGCAAGGCGGATTTCGATATCGTTCGCCACCTTGACGTGCGCACTTTCATCCTGTTTCCGTTGCTCCATCTGACCTCTTCTGTTCTTCAGAACACACCCGACGAATTAACCATGTAATGTATTTGTCGTCGTCACTCTGGTCGGTTTTTTGGGGCAGGGATCTGTATCACCCCGGAATGCGGAAGATAGTCGGAATAGGCTTGCTTCGCTCGTCCGGCATCAGCGTCATATCGGTAAATAATGTATCGCTCGGGAGACTCGTTCCGCCCGCTATTGGGTATCAGTACGACTAGCCCTTTCGGATCGAGATAGACAGAGGCTGGGCGCTCGCGCTCGGCGAAATCGACACGCTCCCATCGCCCTGCTTTCGTGTTGTAGCGGATCGCAACGCCCTGGAGATAGTTGGATGTAAATTCGCCAGATATCACGAATACGCGCTCCGTTGAACCGATACATGCCACCTGTATTTCATCGCCTCGCGATTGATCCTCGTCCCCCGCATATAGACGCACTGGCTCGGTGCTGTCCTTGCTAAGATAGAAAACAGCCGTGCTATCTATAGGATGATCGCGCAGCAATGCGAGCGTATGACTTTGATCGCTCCCGAGTTCGCAGCGCGTAACCGTTTCCATTCCAATCGCGGACTGCACATCGGCGACGTAGCTAATACATAGGACCGCAATAAAAACGGCTATTCTCATTTCACCATGTCCCGAAGGGGCTGCATTGACTCGGGATCGGCGCTCAGACTGTCCGCGCACTCTTTGATCTTCTTATAGTAGACGCCGTTAGACAGGCCGCGATAGAGTTTATACGCGGCATCAACTGAATGCGTCTTGTCTATCCAGTATTGCATGTACTCTGTTCCTAATCCGATGTTTGTTGCATCGTCAGCAAGTTGAGAGGAAGCATGTACCGCTGCAGCCTCCGCGAACAACTGGTGCGTTTGCGCGTCGCTCGGCATATGGCCCAAGGTCTTTTGTGCTCTATATTTATAGACCTGTTGCACCGCGCCTTTCGTCATCTGCATCAAGCCTTTTGCAGTGCTACCGGCAGGCGAAGCGCTAGAGTCAAAGCGTGATTCCATATAAATTTGGCAAATTATCAAATTGTCATCGAGAGTCGATTTGTTGTTCGCTCGTACCAACTGCCGAATCTCGCGTAGACGTGCCGAACCGTCGATCTGCACCGTCACCGGTGTGGCATCCGATTTCGGAGTAAGTTTCGCGTTGTGCTTCTTGATTACCTTGCGCGTCACGGTCATAGATATTTGTCCCACTCTGGATCGATCGGGGCGTGTTCTTCAAAAACGTGGAGCGTCACGCCTTCGTCTTGTCCGCCTGATACTTTAACGGTTCGGCCCTGTGCGTCTGTTCTGTGTTCGACACTTCTTCCGTTTTCGCTGATGATTCGATACGGAATATCCTGCAAAGGCGTTCCGGTGCTTTGGTCAGTCAACCGGAAATGTTGGTCGAAACTCTTCTCTGAGCGTCCGCGACAATCACACGCCCATGCGTAGCCTAGGGCCTCGGCCATTCGGTACCCGTTTGAATACGACCGAAGCCTGTCAAACGGAAACCATTCGCCGGTTTCGGCGTTCAGTGCCTTTGCGGATGGCATTGGCGGGAACTTGGAGTAGATTGAATAAGTGATACGGCAAAGGTCGCACTCTTCCTTGTCCACAGTTTCATTCTGTTTCCGTTGTTCCATCTGACCTCTTCTGTTCTTTCAGAACACACCCGACGAATTAACCATGTAAGGCGCGACACGGTCAACGACATTAAATTGAGATAAAACTGTCGCGACAGATTTTCACAATTGCTCTACCTATCTCAATTTATGGTGCATTTTTCTACTGTCACCGCCCGAAAAAAAAGCGGCATTGAGCCGCTTTTCCGTAAGTGATCGACGCCGGTTAGTGCTGTGTCCATGAAGCGTCCATCGCCGCCAGCTTTGCGTTCACGCCTTGCGCAGCGTTAGAGAGAAGGGCTGCCGCGTTCTCCGGTGTCAACTGGCGGTTCGTAAGCCCCTTCGCGTCGAGCGCAAGCATCGTGAACAGTTCCTGATCGCATCGATTGGTCTGCTGGTAGTTCTGGCCGACCTGGATCATGAGCTCCAGCAGGTCTCGGTCGCCGGCAACCAGCGCTTCCGCTGGCGGCCGGTTCGTACTACGCTTGGTCGTGGCCATGGCGTAAGCCCTCCCGCGGGCAGGTTGACGAACTGGACATTCATCAACTTACACCACGGCCACCCTATCCTTGAGCACTCTTCCTGCCTTCAGACTTTCTGCACTCTCTCGGAACACTACCGAAACGGACCCGAAGCAACCTTTAGTCGCGTGGTCGTTCCAAAGGCAGGTCGACCTCATCTTTTCTGGCTGATATCGAGCGCTCGAATTGCCCCGCAGGGATGTGTGGAAAATAAGCGTCAACGCTAACGTTTGCGTCAAGAAACATATTGCAAGACTAATTGCCGATTTCTTACAATTCGGGCTCTTCTGCGGCAGGGAGCGTTCTTTGTCGCACCGAACCAGGGTCTAGTCCTGATGTGCGACCCGTGAAAATAAGAACCTAAAATCAAGTGAATAGCCGCGAACATCCCGACGCATTGCCGCTGACCAGCGAGCGAGCCTTAGAGACGTCAGCCCGCGCTACGTCCACCCGAAACCACTCACGGTGGTACTTGCCGGTAAAAATCAAATTTGCGCTGGCGTGCGTTTTCGCTGCGATCTGGAGCGCGCTCTCTTTTTATTTGGGTCAGCGCTGGCTGACGGAGATGAGTAACGTATTCGGCGCGGTCTGGGCTTATCTGATCCTGTTTGGCATCGCGATCGTGCCGGGTTTCATGAACGCGTTCCAGATGTCGAGCCTGCTGATGGATCGCCGGCCGGTATTGCGCGAAACGAACGAACCGTTGCCCGGCATCAGCGTGCTGGTGGCGGCGTACAACGAAGAAGCCAACATCGCGCAAACGATCGAAAGTATCGCCAGGCAGGCATACGCCGGCGCGCTACAGGTCATCGTGATCAATGATGGTTCTTCTGACGGCACCGCTGCAGAGCTCGATCGCCTCGACTATCCGTGGCTCGAAGTTGTCCATCTTCCGAAGAACATGGGTAAGGCGCGCGCGCTCAACGAGGGCTTGAAGCGTGTGCGTCACACGCTGACCGTCACGGTGGACGGCGACTCCTACCTGTATCGCAATGCGCTGCAAAACCTCACGCGCCGCTACGTGAACGATCCGCCGAACACGAGGGCGGTCGCGGGCGCCGTGCTCGTGCGCAATTCGCGCGCCAATCTCGTCACGCGGATCCAGGAGTGGGACTACTTCCACGGCATCGCTGCCACGAAGCGGATTCAGAGTCTCTATCAGGGCACACTCGTCGCGCAGGGCGCTTTCTCCGTGTACGACACGGACGTGCTGCGTCAAGTCGGCGGCTGGCCTCACTCGGTCGGCGAAGACATCGTGCTGACATGGGCCATCCTGAAAGCTGGCTATCGCGTCGGCTTCGCGGAAAACGCCTGTCTGTTCACGAATGCACCCACGACGTTGCGGCAGTTCATCCGGCAGCGCCAGCGATGGTCTCGCGGCCTCATGGAGGCCTTCAAGGAGCATTGGCAGTTGCTATTCAAGCCGCGCATGACCACGGTATTCATCTGGTGGAATCTGCTGTTTCCGTACATGGATGTGGTCTACACGTTCGCCTTCGTCCCGGGAATGGTGTTGGCACTGTTCGGCATTTACTGGATCGCGGGGCCGATGACACTGCTTGTCCTTCCCATGGCGATAGTCATCAACGGAATCATGTTCCGGATTCAGTCCGGCATGTTCACCGAGCAGGGCCTGAAAGTACGCCGCAATTGGCTGGGCTTCATCTACTACAGCCTGTTCTATGGACTTATTCTGCAGCCCGCCTGTGTGGTCGGGTATGTGCAGGAGTTCATCACACGCAGCAAGCGCTGGGGCACCAAGTAACCCGATAACGCGCAATCACGAAAGGAATCCCCTCATGCATTCAACTTGCTGCGCGGACGTGCGCTTGCCCCGGCGCGCGCTCGCTGCCTTCGTCATGCTTGCGATCAGCGCGCTCGCGCCTGCGCACGCCCAATCTCATGATGGACCGGGCGCGTACGGCGCGCTGATCGGCGACATCCTCTACAGCAACGACAGCGACCACTTCCACGAAGAACGGGGAAACCTCGGCTATCTATTCGCCAACGGCTGGGGATTGGGCGCAAGCCTCACCCATTACAGCGCGCCCGACTTTGCAGCCACAGGGCGCGGTGGGTACGGGTTATATCGCCAGCATAACGCACAGCAGACCACAGACGCACGGCTTGGCGTGATGGACACCGATGGTCACACGACGGTGACGGGCGCATTGGACTACATGCGGCACATCACATCCAGCACGGGGCTAGGCGTGAGCGCCGAGCGTGATGTAGTGGACTCGATAGTCGGCATCGAGAAGGGACTCACCTACAACAGCCTGATGCTCGTGCTCGAACAACAGTTCACGCCGCGTTTCAATGTCGGGGCCGTGGCTGGTGTGCTCCGGTTCTCGGATGACAACACGCGCCCGATCCTGCGCACGCGATGGAACTATGAACTGGTGGCGAACAGCGGACTGAACGCGTATATCAAGACCCGGACGTACTCCGATAGCAACCCCAATCAAGGCAATTACTACTCTCCGCGCTGGCTGAATGAGTATTCGGGTGGTCTCTCGTGGCGGACCGCGCTCAGCGACAAGATGGTGTTTTTCGTAAGCGCCGACGCCGGGCGTCAGAATACGCCGGGTGCGGCAGACAACATCTGGGGCGTGCGTGGTGGCCTGCAGAATCACCGCAGCCGGACCGTGCAGTGGCAGATCGCCGTTGAAACGACCAACAACCGTGCGTCCGGCTTCATGGTCGGCGGCACGGGATATCGGTACACAAGCGTGACGGGGCGACTGCTGTTTCCGCTCAACTGAGCGTCTGCGCAGTCGCGGCGCAGAGGTACTTCGAGTCCGCGCGGACCTCTTCGCTCGCACCGACGCCGGCGCGGTCGAGCATTGCGCCGGTGGGCGAACGCGCGGAGGGCGGACAAAAAAATTGCGGTCCTGTGCGTCGACTCAAAAGAAGAATTCAAAGAACGCCGGTAAACAGCAGAATTCCGGCTGCAGTCATCGCCGCCCCAGCCGCGCGCGCCAGAACGACGCCTGCTGGCCCGACCTTCTCCAGAAAAACAAATAGCGCTAGCGCCGCCACCCAGACAAGATTCATCACACCGACTACGAACAGGACACACATCAGCGCCCAGCAACACCCGAGGCAATACGCACCATGACGCATTCCCATCTGCAATGCGCCCGTCGTCCCATCGCGCCAGTGACTCATGAGAAACCCGAGCGGACTTCGGCAGTGTGTAAGACATGCTCGCTTGGCCGGTGTCAATTGGTACAGGCCGGCGGCGCAAAGAACCGCACCGCCCACCTGCGGGCTTGATGCAGCCATTTCCGGTGACAGCAGGGCGGCTTGGTGGAGGGCCCACTGCGCAAGCGTCGCGCATGCGCTGAAGCCGACCCACACCGCCAGATAGCCCAGCGCGAACGCGAGGACGACAAACGGCGTCCTGCTTCCGCCCCGTCCGGTATGCGCCCTTGCGAAAAGAAGCAATACGGGCATCGCCGATCCAGTCATCATGCCGACCATCATGACGACCCACATTGCAAACGTGAAGAGGATGTCGGCTGCCGTCCATGGTGCCGCCATCGACATTCCCATCTCCATCATCATTTGGTCGTGCTGTCTTGCCGACGACATCTGATGATCGAGATAGAAGAGAAACGCCCAGGACAGCGTCACGACCGCGGCAACGCAACCCAGAATGAGAATGCGCTCGCGCCTCGAGAGGCTCGCGACGGAACCGGGATTGGGTGCTCGAGAAGCGGTAGCCAGGTTACGCACCTTGCCAGGAAAAAGGCGCATATTGACCGTTGTTCTGCCCACTCACGTCATCCCACTCGAAGCCGAGCGCGCGGACGTGACTGCGCGAGGCATGAGCCAGTGTCAAGCAATCGGCGGCCGGATGACCTGTGTTGTCCAGACGAAGCGGCTCGGTCGCGTTGGGATTGATGCCCATCGCACCTTCAGCGGCCATGTCGACGAATTGCGGCGAGGTCACGGACCACTTCAGCCCATTGCGCTCGAAGCGAATCGCCGCGGACTCCACCCCGACAAATGAACTGACGAGCGGCGACAGAGCCGCCATCGGTCCGCCTTCCGTGCCGCTGGTAATCGCCTTGATCGCGTCGCGCTGCTCCTCGCTGGCACGCTCATCGACGATAACGCCGACGGACCAGTTCCCCTTTGCCATTGCTTCCGGTGACACACCGAGAAGGATGAATCCGAGGCCATCGAGGGACACCGCCTCGTGCTGGCCGCGCTCGATCTGAAATGCCATGGCAAACGTGCATGAGCCCTTGCTCGGTCTGACGGCCAGTTGTCCGGGCAGGCATGGGCACACGAAATCGCAACTGCACGTTTCGTAGTATTGACCGCTGATCTTCCAGGTTGGGGTTGCCATCGTCGTCTCCCGGTCATTACGGCTGCATTGCACCGGACCGCGTCGACGTGTTGAAGGGCGCAATGGGCCCGCTCGCGTTTGTTTTCGACGATAACGACGGTGGTGCCAATCCTGCTCAGGTCAGAGCGTCGCAGGCTTCACGTTGAATATAGGCATAAATCGGCGGAAGGCTAGCCATTGTTTTAGCGCTAGCTGTGTCCCCGTTTCGAGCGCGCGGACCCGCTCATGTTCGCCCGTCGCGCGTCCTCGCGGTTTTTTCGAACCAACCCGTCTCGAGCCGCCGTCGTATTTTCAGCCCGCGCCGGCCGCTTGCGGCGGCTGCCGCGCGGCCCGCGCGCCGTTCGCCGCGTGACATGCCTCGATCATCGCCCGGAACGTTGGCGACGTGTGCAGATCGCCGGCCGCATCGGGCTCGATGCCGGTTTCCGGGGCCTCGCCGACGCCGACCACGAGCGTTGCGCGCGGCCGCCATTCGCGCGTGCGGCGCAGCATGTTGCGCAGATACGCCGGCGACTCGGGCGCGTCGAGCGACACGATGCAGATGATCGACGCGTCCTTGAAACTCGGCTCGTCGGCATGCGCGCTGCGATAACCCGAGTGCGTCGCCATCAGCGGCGCGAAGCCTTGGCGGTTCAGCAGTTGCACCGCGATCGCGGTGGTCACCTCGTCGAACGCGCCGCGGCCGGGCACGCACAGCACCACTGTCTTGCCCGCTTCGTCCGACGGTTGCGAGCGTGTGAGCAGGTCGCTGCCGTAGCGCCGCGCGCTGCCTGCATCCGGCGACGCCAGATCCGACGTGGCGGCGCGCAGCGTGCTACCCGCGTCCGCCGGTACGCCGGGCGACAGCGTATCGCGCAGCCCCTCGGCGATTTCGAGGTTCTCGACGATATCGACGAGCGCGTCGTTGATCCGCTGCAACTGGTTGGGCATCAGCACGCCGCGCAGCGCGTCGTTGCGCGCGAGGCGCAGGCCTTCGAGCGCGACCTTGTCGTAGTAGTCGATCAGCGACATCTCGCGCAACAGCCGCTCGGCCTGCACGATGGCCTCGTCCGGATCGTCGGCGAGCAGGCGCTGATAGAAGTTCTGCGCGGGCGTCAGCGCGGGCTGATCGCCGAGCAGCACGGTCAGGAAGTTCAGCCGGTCCGCGTAGCGCCCGAGCGTGACGACGCACAGCGTGAGCGGCGTCGACAGCACGAGGCCGACCGGTCCCCACAGCCAGCTCCAGAAAATCGCCGCGACGACCACCGCGAGCGGCGAGAGGCCCGAGCGATGACCGTACAGCAGCGGCTCGACGATCTGCCCGGCGGCGACGTCGACGACGATGAACAGGACCAGCGTCAGAACGGCCATGGTCCATTGCGGCTGGATCGCGGCCGCGAGCAAAAACGCGAGGAGCGCCGCGATCCAGATGCCGATGTACGGCACGAAGCGCAGCAGCGCGGCGATCACGCCGAACAGCAGCGCGCCGGGCACGCCGATGATCGCGAGCCCAATCGCGATGATGCCGCCCACGCTCAGGTTCACGCCGAGCTGCGCGACGAAATAGCGCGACAGGCGACCGGCGGCGTCGTTGATCGCGGTGGTGGTGCGGTGCAGGTCGCGCGAGCCGAACAGGCTGATCAGGCGATCGCGCAAATCCTCACGCTGCAACAGAATGAAGATCGTCACGACGAGCACGATGAAGGTCGTCTCGATCGGCGCGATGGCCGGCGACAGCGCGCGCTGCGCAAGCTGCACCGGGGTCGGCGCGGGCTCGTGGACCTCGACCTGTTGCGGCACTTGCGGCGCATTGCGCGCGGCGCGGCCGGTCGGGTGCGGCGGCGCGGGGCGCGATGGCGCCATGCGCTGCAGCGCGCTGGCGGCGCTGGTCATCAGCGAATCGGCGCGGCCGACGGTCTTTTCCTGCACCGTTTCGATCTTCTGCTCGATCGCTTCCTGATACTGCGGCAGAGCGTTCGCGAGCTGCACGAGTTGCGCGCCGATCAGCGCGCCGACTGCGAGCAGCGAGGCGAGCGCGAACAGCACCGCGATGAAGATCGACGTCAACTGACCCATGTGAAAACGCCGCAGCATCTGCACGAGCGGCGCGAGCAGGAAGCTCAGCAACACCGACAACGTGATCGGAATCAGTACCTCCCGGCCGAAGTACAGTCCGCACACGACTACGACGCCGGTGATCAGCGAGACGAGCCCATGCAGGCCCGGCGTGCCCGGCGGGTAGACGCGGTTCGGCCTTCCTTGCGGCGGCGGTAGCGATATTTTCATGTGAACGGAATTCTGGTTGGGACGGGTTGACGGTTGGGCGGAGCAGCTCGTCCGCAAGAGGCATGCCGGAATTGTAGGCGGTTTGGAGGAACCCTCGCGGCACCTGAGCCTGGTCAGGAAGGTTCAGTGGCCGATACGACGTTGTCGGACGGTCTGCGGGCCTTGGCAGGAAGTCTTCGCAGACTGGCCAATCTGGGATGTCGGTCACGCAAGCTAGCCCATATGCACCCGCAGCATCTCCAGCATCCGCGAACTCAGATACAACAACAAGCCGATAAACCCGCCGACGATCGTCCCGTTGATACGGATGTACTGCAGATCCTTGCCGATATTCATCTCGACCTGGCGCGACATCTCGTGCGCGTCCCAGTTCTTCACGGTGTCGCTGATATGGCGCGTGAGGAACTGCGCGAAGTCCGGCGCCATCGCGCGCGCCGCTTCCTCGAGGTGATCGTTCAGCGATTGCCGCAGCGCCGGATCGCGCGCGAGTTCGCGGCCCACCCACGCGCCCATCGCGGCGACGCGCGCATGCAGCGTCGAATCGGCGCTCGTCAGATCGCGCTTGAGCCACGCGCGCAGTTCGCCCCACATATCCTTCACGTAGCCGCTGAACGCCTCGCCTTCGATCAGATAACGCTTGAGCGCTTCGCCTTGCTGCAGGAAAACGGGATCGGTCTTCAACCGCACGATCAGCTTCTGCACCACCCGGTCGAACCTGTCGCGCAGCTCGTGCGTGGGGTTCTCCGCGATCTGCTCGAGCATACGGTTCGCGGCGCTCGCGATCGCTTCGGCGCCCTTGTCGCCGAGCCACGCTGACGGCAGAAACTTCTCCATCGTCGGATACTCGCTCTTCACCCAATCGACGATCCGAGCGGCGATGAACTCACGCGCCGGCGCCTCGCGCAGCACCGCAGTCAACTGATCGATCGCGGTGTCGAGCAGTTCCTGATGACGGCCATCGCGCGTGAGCGTGTCGAGAATCGCTCCGAGCGATTGCGACAGATCGACTTTCGCGAGCACGTCGCGCAACGCGCCCTTGATGAAGCTCTGGATGCGCGCGTCGTCGGCCACGTCGAGAATGCCGCCGGTGAGCCGCACCACGTAGTCGCCGAGGCGCGCGGTGTTCGCGGGCTCGCTGAGCCACACGGTGACGGTCTGCGCCGGATCGTGCCGGCGGATCAGGCCGACCAGCGAAGGCACGTCGAGAAACTTGTCCTGCACGAAGTGCGCGAGATTGTCGGCGATCTTGTGCTTGTTGCGCGGGATGATCGCGGTATGGGCGGAGACGACCGGGATCGGCACACGGCGGAACAGCGCGGCGACCGCGAACCAGTCGGCGAGCGCGCCGACCATCGCGGCCTCGGCGACCGCCTTGATGCCGTCGACCCACAGGCCGCGCGGCAGGAACGCGGTGACGGCGAAAACGCAGGCGGCCGCGGCGAGCAGCAGCAAAGGCGTGCGCTTGGCCTTCTTCAGTTCGGTGGTTTTGTCCATCGGCGCGATTGATCCTGTCGGGCGGCGGCTCAAGGGTGGAAGGGGCCGGTCGATCCGGTTGCAATGATGCGATACGGCCCGCGCGCACGTCCAGCCTCGATACGCGCGGGAGCAATACGCGCCGGCCCTTCGGCAAGGTAACATTCCCGGTTGGGCTCTTCGTCGAACCCAACGCAACACGTACAACGCAATACGCGCCACGCAATCGCAATGGAGGCACAGTGATCAGGTTTCTGCACACCGCGGACTGGCAGATCGGCACGCAATTCGGCCAGTTCGAGCCGGACGAGGCCGCGCATCTCGCGCAGGCGCGCTTCGACACGGTGCGCCGCATCGCCGAAGAAGCGAGCGCGCGCAGGGTCGACGCGGTGCTCGTCGCGGGCGACGTGTTCGATCTGCAGACGGTGTCGGATACCGTGATCCGGCGTCTGTTTGCCGCGCTGCAAGCGTTTCCCGGGCCGTGGATCATGCTGCCGGGCAATCACGATGCGGCGCTCGTCGAAAGCGTGTGGACGCGCGCGCAGCGGCTCAATTGCGTCGCGCCGAACGTGCGCCTCGTGCTGGAACCCGGCGTCGTGCTGCTCGACGCATGCCGCTGCGCGCTGCTGTGCGCGCCGCTCACGCAGCGCATCACTTACGACGACACCACCGCGTTCTTCGACACCACCGACACGCCGCCCGGCTATCACCGCGTGGGGCTTGCGCATGGCAGCGTCGGCGGCATTCTGCAGGAAGGCATCGATTCGTCGAATCCGATTGCGCCGACGCGCGCCGCGAGCGCGCGGCTCGACTATCTGGCGCTCGGCGACTGGCACGGTCATCTGCGCGTCGACGAACGCACGTGGTACGCGGGCACGCACGAGCAGGACCGGTTTCGTGCGAACGAACCGGGCTTCGTGCTCGACGTCACCATCGGCGAGCCGGGCGCCGTACCGACGGTCGAAGCGGTGCGGGTCGGGCAATATCGGTGGCATCGCTGGGATGAGACGATCTCGGTGCCGACCGACGTCGATGCGTTGAAAGCCCGCCTCGCCGTGCTCGGCGCGAATGACGTGCTGCGCATCGAGGTCGACGGCACGGCGGCGCTCGCCGATGCCGAGGCGCTGCATGTCGCCGTCGAAGAGGCCCGCGCCCGCGTGCGCGCGTTGCGTGCCGATCTCGCCGCCCTGCACGTGCTCCCCACCGCCGACGATCTCGCCGAACTCGGCGCGCAAAGCGGCTATCTCGCCAAGGTGGTCGCGCGGCTGCTGGGCTTGCAGGAAGACGCGCAAGCCGATCCGCAGCAGGCTCGACGCGCGGCGGAGGCGTTGCTGCTGCTCGCGCGTTTTCAGCGCGAACAGCGGCAACGCGATTCGAATGCCGCGCCTCCCGCGCAGGCGCGCGGCCGGCAACAACCTGAACTGCCGCGCGAAGGAGCCTGCGCATGAAGCTGCAACGTATCGCGATTCGGGAATTCAGACAGTTCAACGGGCAGCTCGTGATCGACGATCTGCAGCCCGGCCTCAACCTGTTCATCGGCCCGAACGAGGCAGGCAAGAGCACGATCGCCGAGGCGGTGCGCACGGTATTTCTCGAACGCTACAAGGCCTCGCATCTGAAGGACCTGCTGCCGTGGGGGCTCGCGAGCGGGCAGCCGTCGGTCGAAGTCAGCTTCGAACTCGATGGTGTGGCGTGCCGTCTGTCCAAACAGTTCGTGTCGCGCCAGCGCTGCGAGCTGCGGATCGGCCAGGCCGTGTATAGCGAGGACGAGGCCGAAGACAAACTCGCGGCACTGCTTGGATTCTCGCGCGCGGCGCGCGGGCCGATGAAAGCGGAGAACGCCGGCGTGCCGGGGCTCTTGTGGGTGCAGCAGGGCGGCACGCAGGAGATGCGTGACTCGACGGGGCACGCGGCGCAGTATCTGCGCGACGCGCTCACGCAACTGTCGGGCGGCCGCGAAGCGGGCGGCGAGGACGCGCTGATCGCGGCCGTGCAGCGCGAACTGCGGCAACTGCTGACCGCGCGTACGCAGAAGTCGACCGGGCCTCTCGCCGAGGCCGAACAGAAGCTCGCCGCGCTGAGCGCGAGCCGGGACGAACTGCAACAGCAGCGTCAGCAGTTCGACGACAACATTGCGCGCCTTGCCGCGCAACAGCAGGCATTCGACGACGCCGAGCGCAAGCGGCCGTGGGAGCTTCACGAGCAGAAGGCCGCGCTTGCACAGCAACGCGCCGCGGCGCTCGAAGGGCTCGAGCGCGGTCTGCGCGATCTCGCGCAGTCGTTGGAGATCGGCGAGGCGCAACTCGCGCTGTCCGTGCAGCAGGAGCAGAACGCCCTCGACCTGGAGGCTGCCATCGCGCGTGAACGCGGGCAACTCGACGCGGCGCGCGCCGCGGTCGCGGCGGCGCAGACCGCGCATGCTCAGGCGCAAAGCCGTGTGGCGCAATGCGAGCAGGCATCGGCCGAGGCGAGCCGCGCGCTCGAACTCGCGAACGCAGCCGTGACCGCCGCCGATCTGCGCAGCCAGGTCGATTTCTATCGGACGGAGAGCCAGCGGCTCGAAGCGTCGATCGTCGAGGCGGACAAGGCGAACGCGGCTGTGTTGCAGGCCGCGCGAGAGGCGGCGGCGCTCGAACTTGACGATGCGCAGTTAAAGCGCCTCGTCGCGCTCGACGGGGAATTGACCGTGCTGCGCGCGCGGACCGAAGCGGCGATGACACGCATCGAGTACCGGTTGAACGGCGAGATGAGCGTCGGCGATCAAACGATCAGCGGAACCGGGGTGCTGCGCGTCGACGAAGAAAAGCACATCAGCCTCGGCGAGCTCGGCGAGTTGCGCGTGATTCCGGGCGTCTCGGATCTGTCCGCACAGATTTCGGAACTTGCGGCACTCGAAGCAAAGCACGCGCAGTTGCTGCAAGCGCTCGGCGTCGCGTCGGTGGGCGATGCGCAGGCGCGTCACGAGCAATGGAGAACGCTGGTCGCGCAACAGAAGAGCCAGGCGAGGATTGTCGAGGTGCATGCGCCGCAGGGCATCGATGCGTTGCGCTCGGCGCTGGCATCGACGGCGGCGCGCTTGCAGGCGTCGCGCGAGCGTCTCGCGAGCCTGCCCGATGTGTCGGGGGCTGCGCCGCTCGATGACGCGCGCCGCCACGCCGATGTCGCGCGCGACGCGTTGGAGGCCGCGCGCAAGGTGCTCGCGCAGGCGGCTGCCGCGCAATCCACCGGCGTCGCGCAGGCCGATTCGCTCGCGGCGCAACTGCAGCGCAAGGAAGCGCAGTTGAACGACGAAGCGTTCCGGCGCAACCGCGCGCAGTGGCAGGCGCACATCGTCGAGCAGCGCGTGAAGGTCGACGCGTTGAAGAACCAGCGCGGCGAGCGCGAACGCGAACTCGATGCGGCCCGCCTCGACGATCCCGTGGCGGAGGCGAAGCGCTATCGCGCCTCGGCGGAACTCGCGCGCAGCGAGCAGCACGAGCGCCAACTGCGGATCGCGGAGCTGCGCAGTCAGCTCGAAACGATGGGTGCATCGGGCCTCGGCGAACGGCTGGCGGCGCTCGAAGCGCAGGTCGAGCAGGCCATGCGTCGCAAGGACGAGTTGAGCTTGCGCGCCAGCGCGCTGAGTCTGCTCGACGAAGTGCTGGTCGATGAACGCGACGCGGCGCTCGCGCAATTGCGCGCGCCGCTGACCGAGCGGCTCGGTCACTATCTGAAGCGGATTTTTCCGCAGTCGAGTCTCGCGCTCGGTGACGATCTGATTCCGGCGATGCTCGATCGCGACGGCCGCGCGGAACTGCTCGACGCGCTCAGCTTCGGCACGCGCGAACAACTCGGCATCCTGACGCGGCTGGCTTACGCGGACCTGCTGCAAGCCTCAGGCCGCCCGACCCTGCTGATGCTCGACGACGCGGCGGTCCACACCGATGCCGCACGCCGCGACGCGCTCAAGCGCGCATTGATCGACGCGGCGACGCGGCATCAGATCCTGGTGTTCACGTGTCACCCGGAGCTATGGGACGACCTCGGCGTCAGGCAGCGGGCGGTGGAGGATTTGAAGGTGGCGTGAGCGGGGCAGGCCGGTACCGCGCGCTCACCCGTACCACCGAGGCGTGTACACCCATTGCGCACCGCTATCGCCGCAGGCGAATCTTCTCGTCAACGACGATCCGACGATCACCATCGTGCGCATATCCACGTCGGCCGAGCGCAGCTCGGCGAGCGTCAGCGTGCGCAGCGTGCCGCCGGGCCGGCCGATATCGCGCCCCAGCACCACCAGGGTCGATGGCGCACGATACTCCCGCACGATGTCGAGCGCCTTGTCGAGTTGCCACGGACGCGCGCGCGAAACCGGGTTGTAGAACGCCATTACGAGGTCGGCTTGCGCCGCATGGCGCAGGCGGGTTTCGATGATGGTCCACGGCTTCAGGTTGTCCGACAGCGACAGCATGCAGAAGTCGTGGCCGAGCGGCGCGCCGGCCTGCGCGGCGGTCGCGAGCGCCGCCGAAACGCCCGGTACGATCGACAGTTCGACCGCGGCCCATGCTTCGTTTTGCGAAGCTTCGAGCGCTTCGAGCACGGCGGCCGCCATCGCGAACACGCCGGGGTCGCCCGACGACACCATCACGACCGAGCGGCCTTCGCTCGCGAGCTCGAACGCGTGCCGCGCGCGCTGCATTTCCTCGCGATTGTCGGTGCCGTGCACGCGTTGACCGGGGCGCAACGGGCCGGCCATCTTGACGTAGGTGTCGTAGCCGAGAATGTCGGTCGCTTCGTTCAACGCGGTGCGCGCGGCCGGGACCATCAGGTCGGCGTGGCCGGGACCGAGGCCGATTACCGTCAGACGGCCGCGCGCACGGCCGATCGTCGCGGGGTCGATGGTGAGCGCGGAGAGGGCGAGCGCGACGCTCGCGTGTGCGTCGCCGGCCAGCGTTTCGTGCGGGATGCGCAGCACCGCGCGTAGCAGCGCCTTGGCGCCCGGCTCTCCCGGTTCGGCGCTGGCATCGGCGAAGCGCAGCGGCACGCCGAGCAGCATGGCCGCTTGCGCGAGCGCCGGGTCGGCCATGCTTGCCGATGGCGCGAGCATGGCCGCGAGCGAAAGCGGAGCGAGACCGTGCGCGTTCAGTGCCGCGCGCACGCGCGCGACGGTTGCGTCGGCGGTACCGGTACCGGCATGCGCGCCCCCATGCTCGCTGACCACGGCCGCCACGACACAGCGCGGATGAATCACGAGTTCATCATGACGCCCATCCCATGCGCGCGGCGTCACGCGAATCGCGAGACGCGCCGACGCCGAGCGCGGCAGTTGCGCGTCGTCGAGCCACGGTGCGTCGCCTTCGATGCGCGTGCTTTCGCCCGCGAGCAGATCCGACACGAAGCGCTTGCCTTGGCCCAGGTCGGCGAGCGCATAGCCATCGGGCGGATTGAGCACGCAGGTGCCGAAGCGCAGTTCGCCGCTCGTCGTGATCGCGGGTTGCACGCTCAACGCGGCAGCGATATCGCGCGCCATCACGTTGACGCCCGCGAGGCCGCCCAGCAGCGGCACGACCGCGCTGCCGTCCTCGGCGACCGCGAGCACGGGCGGCTCGGCGCCTTTGTTCGACAGCAGCGGCGCGAGGCAGCGGATCACGATGCCGGCCGCGCACAGCGCGACGATCGGCGTGCCGCGCGCATACAGCTCACGCAGATGCGCGCCGAGCTCGGTGTACGAAACGTCGGCCTCGACGCGGCCCTGCAGCGCATGGACCTGGCAATTCGCGGCAACCTGAGGCTCGGCATGGGCGCCACGCTCGGCATACAGCGCCTGAATCCGTCGCGCGGTGGCGAGCGCACCCGCGCCGAGAATCACGATGGCGGGCGCGTTCATCCTTGCCATTTCTGCCCCGGCACGACCAGCAACGAGAAATACGGCGACGCCATCGGATCGACTTCGGCGAGCGGCACGATGCGCTGACTGCGCATCGTCGCGCGTTCGACGTAGAGCGCGCGCTGCGCGAGTCCGAGTTGGTCGAGCACACGCCGCACCTTGTCGAAGTTGCGGCCGAGCTTCATGATGACCGCGGCGTCCGCATCGGCGAGACGGCGGCGCAGTTCATCCTCGGGCAGCACGCCCGAGAGCACCGACAGGCTCTGGTTGCGATACACGAGCGGTGCGCCGAGGACCGCCGCGCCGCCGAGCATCGAGCACACGCCCGGCACCACCTCACTGTCGTAGCGCGCGGCGAGCCGGTCGTGCAGATACATGTACGAGCCGTAGAAGAACGGATCGCCCTCGCAGATCACGGCGACGTCGCGACCCGCGTCGAGATGGCTCGCGACGATCTCGGCGGCGGTATCGTAGAAGTCCGCGATGACCGCTTCGTATGAGAGCGGCGGTTCGAGCGCTTCGGTCGTGACCGGATAGACGAGCGGCAGATGCTGCTGAGCGTCGTGCAGATGCGCTTCGACGATGCCGAACGCGTTGCCTTTCTTGCCCTTCGCAACGAAATAAGCGACCACCGGCGCCGCTTTCAGCAGCCGCAGCGCCTTCACCGTGATCAGTTCAGGATCGCCGGGGCCCACGCCGATGCCGTACAGCCGCCCGCGGCTGGTCAGCTGGTTCGCCATTTATTCGACCTCCGTCGCGAGCGCGTTGACCGCGGCGGCGGCCATCGCGCTGCCCCCGCGCCGGCCGTGCACGACCACGTAGGGCACGCCGCGGCTGTCTTGCGCGAGTGCCGCCTTCGATTCCGCCGCGCCGACGAAGCCGACCGGAAAGCCGAGAATCAGCGCGGGCTTCGGCGCGCCGGCGTCGAGCATGTCGAGCAGATGAAACAGCGCGGTCGGCGCATTGCCGATCACGACGACGCTGCCCGCCAGATGAGGCCGCCACAATTCGAGCGCGGCGGCCGAGCGCGTGTTGCGGATCTCGCGCGCGAGCGCGGGCACGTCCGCATGCGTGAGCGTGCAGATCACTTGGTTGTTCGCCGGCAGGCGCGCACGCGTGATGCCCTGCGCGACCATGCCCGCGTCGCACAGGATCGGCGCGCCCTGCGCGAGCGCGATGCGGCCCGCGCTGCCCGCGCCATTGGAGAACGCGAGGTCTTCGATCACGTCGATCATGCCGCACGCGTGGATCACGCGCACCGCGAGTTTTTCGAGGTCGGCGGGGATGCGCGCGAGGTCGGCCTCCGCGCGGATCGTCGCGAACGATTGGCGATAGATCTCCTGACCGTCGCGAATGTAATCAAGCATGAGGGGTACTCCGGGCGAGGCGCGCGAGCAGTGCGGCGGCCTCGTCGATCGTCAGTTGGGGTGCGACGCATTGGCCGAAGCCGGGACGGCCGTCGCGTCGATAAAGGTCATAGAGGCCGGGCGCGGCGGCGAGCAGCGTATAGGGCGCGCAATGCGCGGCCGCGCACGAGCGCGGGCAGCCCGTCAGATGCACGTCGACGCCGGGGGGCAAGCGCTCGGCCAGTTGCAGCGCGTCGGTCTTGGTGTCGGCCTGGCCCTTCGCGCAGCCGGCCGATCCGGCGCACGCGATGACATGCGTGATGGCTTGCGCGGGATCGCAGGCGAGGCCGAGCGCGGTCAGTTTTGCGAGCACGGCGGCCACGGCCTGCGTCGCGATATCGGGCAGCAGCACGCTTTGCCACGGCGTTGCGTGCAGCATGCCGTTGCCGTGCTTGTCCGCCAGATGGGCCAGGCCGCGCAGCGTGGCCGCGTCGATGCGGCCGAGCGGCGGCTGGCCGCCGACGTGCGATGTGCCGTCGCCGCGCTGCGCGTGCGCGCCGAGCCGCAGCGACGCGTCGGCGGGAATGTGTCGTTGCCAATGGCCGAGCGACGCGTCGCGCGCGAGCGGAAAATCGACGTAGCGTTGCGCGTGCCGCAGCAGCGCATCGGCGCAGTGCGTGGCGAGCAGGTCGCGCATGCGGGTTGCGTCGGCGGCGGCCAGGTCGAGGAACGTGAGCAACAACGCGCGCACGAGCGCGGGCACGCGCGACGGCGGCACGGCTGCGAGCGCGCCCGTGCCGTTGGCGTCGCGAGGGCCGCCGGTGTTCGCGTTTGCGTTCAGGTGGGCGGAAGCCGGGCATCCCGCGAGGCCGAACACGAAGCGCACGCCGCCTTCGTCAGGCGACGCCGCGAGCCATACATCATGCGGATGATCGACTCGCGCGAGCCGTTCTCCGCCATCGAGCAGCAGCGCGAATTTCGGCGACAACGCCGCGAAGCGCGCGTCGCTTTGCAGCAGCGCGAGCAATTCTGCGCACAGCGGCGTCGTGTCGATCAGCGCATACGGATCGCGGCCGGCGGCTGGGCTGATCATCACGTTGCGGACGTCGTCGGCGGAACTGAGCGCTGAATCGGGCCCGAGACCCGCGTGAATCAGCGCCTCGCTCAAGGCCGCTTCGTGTGCGCGATGCACACCGCGCAGCTGCAGGTTCGCGCGATTGGTCAGCTCGGCGACGCCGTTCGCGTACCGGGTGCTCGCGTCGGCGATCGCGTGCGCCTGCGTTGCGCTCAGTACGCCGCCGGGCAGTTTGATGCGGCAGATGCCGCCGTCGAGCGCGGGGACGATGCGCAGCAGCCCGGGACATGCCGAGGGCCGCGGTGTCGTGATCGCGTTGGACAGAACGGGGGGAGGCGAAGCTCGATTCAAGAGGGCACCGGGTTTAGCGTCGCGCGACGGCATGGCTGCGGCCTCGCTGCATCCTGCCCGATGGGGGCCGGCGTGAACCATACGGCCGGACCAGCGCTTCGGGCTGACCGTGAGCAATGAAAGCGGCCATTATATCTTTACGCTGTGGCCGCAGTGCCGGTTTGTCGGCCATCGCGCCATGCCGCCGAGCCCGACGGTATGGCGCCACGCCGCGTACCCGCGGGCCGTACGGCGGCGGTATCATGCGGACTTTCGTAAGCCGCCGTCCGAGCCCGCGCACAGCCGGATGCATGACGCGGGGCGGCGCAAAACGCTAGAGAATCGATGCAACTGATGAGGATGGATGCATGCCGGCATGGCTGACTGTAGTGGGCATTGGCGACGACGGCTTCGCCGGTTTGGGGCGGCCCGCGCGGCGTGCGTTGCTGAGCGCGTCGGTCGTGTACGGCGGCGAGCGCCATCTGGCGATGCTGCCCGCGCGGCTCGCCGCGCGCCGTGCCGCGTGGCCGCGTCCATTCGATCTCGCGCCGTTGCTCGCCGAACGTCCGCACGCGGTGTGCGTGCTCGCGAGCGGTGACCCGATGCTGTTCGGCGTCGGCGCGACGCTCGCGCGGCAGTTGCCGGCTGGCGAATTGCGCGTGCTGCCAGCGCCGTCGTCGTTGTCGCTCGCGGCCGCGCGGCTCGGCTGGCCGTTGCAGGAGGTCGCGACGGTGTCGCTGGTCGGCCGGCCGCTCGCCGCGCTGAATGCGCATCTGCATGATGGTGCGCGCCTGTTCGTGCTGAGCGCCGACGGGCGCACGCCCGCGGCGCTGGCCGCGTCGCTCGACGCGCGCGGATTCGGCGCAACTTGCATGACCGTGCTCGAACATCTGGGCGGCGAACTCGAACGGCGTGTCGACGGCCGCGCGGATCAATGGCCGGCCGGCGAGATGGCGGCGCTCAATCTGATCGCGCTCGACTGCCGCGCGTCGCCGCAAGCGCCGCGTCTGCCGCTGACCTGCGGCTTGCCAGATGACGCCTTCATCCACGACGGCCAGTTGACCAAACGCGACGTCCGCGCAATCACGCTCGCGCGCCTCGCGCCCGCGCCCGGGGAATTGCTATGGGACGTCGGCGCCGGTAGCGGTTCGATCGGCATCGAATGGATGCGCGCGCATCCCAGCTGTCGCGCGATCGCGATCGAAGCGCACGAGGCGCGGCAGCGTTTCATCGGACAGAATCGCGATGCGTTGGGCGTGCCCGGCCTGCAACTGGTGGCGGGCCGCGCTCCCGAAGCGTTGCGGGGGCTGCCGGCGCCGCATGCGGTATTCATCGGCGGTGGCGTCACCGAGCCCGGCGTGCTCGACACCTGTTGGTCGCAGTTGCGCGACGGCGGCCGGCTCGTCGCCAACGCGGTGACGCTGCAAGGCGAGGCGGTGCTCGCGGCGTGGCGCGAGCGGCATGGCGGCACGCTGACGCGCATCGCGCTAGCGCACGCCCAACCGCTCGGCGGCTTCGATACGTGGCGGCAGGCATTGCCGATCACGTTGCTCGATGTGACGAAGCACCCGCAGCCGTCGTCCGACTCGTGATGCGCGACGAGACCCCCGAACAACCGGCGCCGCTGCGCAGCGGTTATACGACCGGCAGCTGCGCCACCGCGACGTCGTTGGCGGCCGCGCGGCTGCTGCTCGCGGGCGAGATCAGCGAGGTCGCGCAGATCGTGTTGCCGAAGGGTCAGCTTGTGCCGATGCGGCTCGTGTTCTGCCGTCTCGCCACCGCCGACGGCGAGAGGATCGCCGAAGCCGGCACGATCAAGGATGCGGGCGACGATCCCGACGTGACGCACGGCGCGCTCGTGTTTGCGCGTGTGCGCCTCATGCCCGAGCCGGGTGTGATTTTTCGTGCGGGGCCGGGCGTCGGCACCGTCACGCGCGCGGGGCTCACGCTGCCGGTCGGCGAGCCCGCAATCAATCCGGTTCCGCGCCAGATGATGACGCAACACCTCGGCGAACTCGCCGCACGCCACGCGTATCGCGGCGGCTTCGAAGTGACGATCGGCGTCGAAGGCGGCGAAGCGCTCGCGCTGAAAACGATGAACCCGCGTCTCGGCATTGTCGGTGGACTGTCGATACTCGGCACCACCGGCATCGTGCGGCCGTTTTCCTGCTCGGCGTATATCGCGTCGATCCATCAGGGCATCGACGTCGCGCGGGCGAACGGTTATACGCATCTGGCCGCCTGCACCGGCAACGCGAGCGAGGACGCAATGCGCGCACATTACGGCCTGCCCGATATCGCACTGATCGAAATGGGCGATTTCGCGGGCGCGGTGCTCAAGCATATGAAGCGCGCGCCGGTCGAGCGTCTGAGCATGTGCGGCGGCTTTGGCAAGCTCAGCAAGCTCGCGGCCGGTCATCTCGATCTGCATAGCCGCAATTCGAGCATCGACCTCGAACAACTCGCCGCGTGGGCAGCCGCGCATGGCGCCGACGCCGCGCTGCAAGCGGCGATGCGAGCGGCGAACACGAGCCAGCAGGCGCTCGCGCTCGCGCACGCGCAGCAGGTGCCGCTCGGCGATATCGTCTGCGCCCATGCGTTGGCCGTTGCGCGCGACATCGTGCCGCCGGCGGTCCGCGTCGAAATGTTCGCGATCGACCGGCAAGGCAAGCTCGTCGGAGCCGCGCGATGATGCGCATGCTGCTGCTCGGCGGCACCGGAGACGCGCTGAAGATCGCGCGCCAACTCGGTCCCGCGCACGTGTACAGCCTCGCGGGACTCGGCAAAGTGCCCGACGACCTGAAGTGCGCGGTGCGCGTCGGCGGCTTCGGTGGCGGCGAGGGGCTAGCGCGCTACCTCGCGGCCGAGCGGATCGGCGTCGTGATCGACGCGACGCATCCGTACGCGGCGCAAATCAGCGCGAACGCCGTAGCGGCGTGCCGGGTGGCGAAGGTGCCGTGCTGGGCGCTGCGTCGTCCGGCGTGGCAACCGCAAGCCGGCGACGACTGGCGCATGGCCGGCGACTGGAACGAACTGATCGCGGCGCTGGCGCCGTTCAGGCGGCCGCTTTTCACGCTCGGACGCGAGCCGCTCGCGCATCTCGACGAAATCCCGCCGCATCAGTTCTGGACCGTGCGGATGCTCGATTCGCATCCGGACACCGCGCGCTCGCGCGTGCTCGCCGCGCGCGGACCGTTCACGCTCGACGGCGAACGCGCGCTGTTCGCGCTGCAGGCGTTCGATGTCGTCGTCAGCAAGAACAGCGGCGGCGGCGCGACCGAGGCGAAGCTCGAGGTCGCGCGCGAACGTGGCTTGCCGGTGATCATGCTGCGCCGGCCGGTGTTGCCCGGTGTCGATCGCGAGTTCGCCACCGTGGCCGATCTTCTCGATGCGTTGCCCGGGCAGGCGGCCGCCGATCCGGCTAATTGAGCCAATAGTGGAGTGCTGAATGACAGTGTTTTTTATCGGCGCCGGTCCCGGCGACCCGGAGCTGATTACGGTGAAAGGGCAACGCCTCGTGCGCGATTGCCCGGTGATCCTGTACGCGGGGTCGCTTGTGCCGGCCGCGGTGCTCGAAGGCCATCGCGCCGAGCAGGTGATCAACACCGCCGAGCTCGATCTCGACCAGATCGTCGCGCTGCTCGCGGCGGCGCACGCCAAAGGTCAGCACGTCGCACGCGTGCATTCGGGCGATCCGTCGCTGTACGGTGCGATCGGCGAGCAGATCCGCCGTTTGCGCGAGCTGGGCATTCCGTATGAAATCGTGCCCGGTGTGACCGCGACGGCCGCGTGCGCGGCGGCGCTCGGTTGCGAGCTGACGCTGCCTGGCGTGTCACAAACGCTGATCCTCACGCGCTATGCGAGCAAAACGTCGATGCCCGAAGGCGAGCAGCTGGCCGATCTCGCGCGGCATCGTGCGACGCTGGCGATTCACCTCGGCGTGCGGCACCTCGCACGCATCGTCGATGAATTGCGGCCGCATTACGGCGGCGCATGTCCGATTGCGGTGATCTATCGGGCAAGCTGGCCCGACGAAGAGAAGATCACCGGCACGCTCGACGATATCGTCGCGAAAGTGCAGGGCAGCGCAATCGAGCGGACCGCACTGATTCTGGTCGGGCAGGTGCTGGCCGCGGAAGGTTTCGCCGATTCGACGCTGTACGCGAAGGGCGGTTGACGGCACAGGGCGAGCCGGGCAGCCGTCCTCGCGGCAAAGCGCGAAGTGGAAGAGCGTAGTATCGATATGTCGAGCGCGTCGACGGCCCCGAGGAGGCCTTGCTGCGACGCGTCGGCGCGGCCGCATGTGGCGGCCGGACAGGAGTGTGCACCTTGCGGAGTATGCGTGCTCGCGCCTGAGCAACCGCCAGGCCAACTGGTTTGGGCGCGACCGCTGCGTATCGAGTTTCCCTTTGACACATGGAGGACGATCATGAGAATCGAATTCACCGGACGCCGGGAGGTGGTGGCTGCTGCGCGCGTCGCCTACGAGGCCAATGTGGACGGGAAGGACGTATGGTGCAGCGTGTCGCTCGATGCGCTCAATGACCATTTTGGCAATGGCAGCCTCGGCAACGGCGCCCCGTCGGCTCACGATCTGGTGGGAACGTTCGAGGCGAATCGCGCGCGCATTGAAAATGCGACGCGGCGGGTGCTGGAACGAAACGGCGGGCGGTCCGTGGAACTCGAAACACGCGACTTCGATTGAGTGACCTGCCTGATTGCATCGGTTCAGGCAATGGCGGGCGCGATGGATAGGACTCTTGCATCGCGGCATCCGTATCCGCGACGCCGGCGCGGCTACAGAAGTGATGCACGCAGCGCTGATGCAGGCAGCGCTTGCGGTGCGTCAGCGAGAGAGTTGGACCCGGCTGCCGGCAGCCGGGTTTTTTATGGCGAGTGCAGGCACAGCATTCTTTTGCCGGCAATTCGCGGCAGGCGCGCACGACGATTAGCACGGTGATTCGCGCGACGATTGAAGGGCTGCGGTATAGTCGCGGCAATCTAAAAATCCGTCTCTACGATTCTCTGGAGAATATCGTGCAGGAAATCATCGAAGGATTGATCCGTTTTCAACGCGAAGTCTTTCCACAGCAAAGCGCGCTCTTCAAGCGTTTGTCGACCGCGCAGAACCCCAGCACGTTGTTCGTGACCTGTTCGGACAGCCGCGTGGTGCCGGAGCTGCTGACGCAGACCGAGCCGGGCTCGCTCTTCGTAATCCGCAACGCGGGCAACATCGTGCCGTCGTACGGCCCGGAGCCGGGCGGCGTGTCGGCCACGGTCGAATATGCGATCGCAGTGCTCGGCGTGAGCGACATCGTGATCTGCGGCCATTCGAACTGCGGCGCCATGACGGCGATTTCGTCCTGCACGAATCTCGAACACATGCCGGCGGTCGCGAGCTGGCTGCGTCACGCGGATGCGGCGAAGGCGATCAACGCGTCGCGTCACTACTGCTCGGACGCGGAGCGTCTGGAGGCACTGGTCAAGGACAACGTGATCGCGCAGCTCGGCAATATCCGCACGCATCCGTCGGTGGCGGTCGGGCTCGTGAACAAGACGCTGCGGCTGCATGGGTGGATCTTCAATATCGAAAGCGGCGAGATGCTCGCGCTCGATGGGCAGAGCGGCAAGTTCTTGCCGCTTGCGGATAATCCGGAGATTTTCGCGGGTTGAAGCGACGGGTTGAGCGATTCTTTGATTTGAGAAACTGACCCAGCGGCCCGGTAAAAGGCTTGTCTATCTCGAACGCGGCGCACCGGATTTTCTGGTGCGCCGCGTTCGTTTTTTGGAGGCGGACAAGAGTATTCCTAAGTGATGTCAAATATTTGTAAAGATTGGTTCCGGTGGGCTCATGGGCGCTGATGAGCTGCCAGGATGCGGGCTTCGCGTGCAAGGGTTAAGGAAGCGGAGTCCAGATGTTTTTTAGCCGGAACATTATGTACATAAAGGAGGCATCGGGATTTTCCGCAGCCCTCCGTTGGCACAGCGCGATCAAGAAACTGACGCGAGAGGAATACGGAGAAATTGAGCTGGCCTACTTCCGGGGAAACTTCGTTGCCAATTTTCATGATTGGGCAGACTGATGGGACCATTATCAATGTCTGAACAACAGTTGGCGTATGCCACGTTTCACGTAATGGGCGATTCCGTCGATCCCGCCTTCTGGACCAGGTTTTTCGAAGTGGAGCCCGACGTTGCCATTGTCAAGGGCCAACCGTTTATCACGCCTTCCGGGCGAGTAAGCCGGACGCCGGGCCGCGTGGGGCTATGGGGCTTCGGCAGCGAGGGGCGCGTTGTCAGCGACGCGCTCGAACCCCACCTGCGATTTCTCATCGAGCGACTCAATCTCACGCGAACGGATCTCCGGGAGACGCTGGCGCGTGAAGGGGTGACGGCCCGATTCTGGTGCTATTGGGGCAATGAAGCCGGCAACCGCATACCTGATATTCCCCACGATATTCGCGCATTGATGGAAGCGATAGGCGGCACTATCGACATCGACGAGTACCGATAGCGCGGCCCGTGCAAGAGCGCGGCACACTGTAATCCCCGGCGATTTCGGACACATCCCCGACCCTATCCGCCGATTCGTCAGTCGTCGGCCCTAAAAGAAAAACATTGTCATCCGGAACGCTCACACTCTGAGAGGTAGGGTGGATCGGTTGCGCGTGCGTCGACTTCGTCGGTCGGTCTGCGGGAAGGGAGAGCGTGCAGTGGATAGCGAACCGAGAATGATCGTGTTGACGGGCCTCGTCTTCGGCGCGGTGACGATTGGCGCCTATGTGTCGCAGCTCGATAACGACTGGTCGTCCGGTCAGAATGCGAGCCTCACTGCCGACGCCGAGCGTGGCGTCAGCGCGACGGGCGCGGTGGCGGAGCCGAGTGACGACCGCACCCACGAAGCGGCGAGCGCGCAGGCAATGCGCCGCAGAGCGCTGCGCGACGACGTGGCCGCCTTGCGGGCTCAGTCAAACCTTTCGATTGGAGCACAGGCGGGCGACGCTCTGGCCATCGCGGCGCTACAGTACGCGCGGGTGACGAACGAGCAACAGACGAGCCAGCCGCTGTTGACGAACCCGTGGCAACCGACGAACGCGCCGTTGCAGTCAGCGCCGAATTCGAGCCTGCCGCAGACATCGCCGGCGACGAATCCCCAACACGCGCCCCATGGCCGCGGTGTGCATGGCGAGCACCCACGAGGCGTGTCCGGCGGCACAAAAAAGCCGCGCTCGGCGCAAGGCGCTGCTACGACATCGGGCACGAGTCATGCACGCGGCGGCAGCCACAGGAGCAGTTCTACTGGCGAGCGGTCCGCGAAGAAGGCAGCAAGCGTGGCGCCAGAGGCGTGGCCGGGGTCGCAAGGCGTCGACTCGCCGGCATCGGTATCGCGCGCGGAAGCGGCCTCGCAAGCCGAGCCCGAGTCGATCGCCAGCGACGCTCCCAGGACCCGCGCCGAGGTCCGCGCCGAACTCGAGCGCGCGCGTGAGAACGGCACCTTCCCGGCGTTCGGCAATCCCGAGCCGATGGGACCGCGTCCCTGATGAGCTTCTGCGCAAAGATGCGGCGAGCCGCGCGAAGGTCGCTTTCGTCCGAGGCGGGTACGATGACGAAAACCCGCCAACCGATGCAGGACGATCCGCCATGCAGATTGACCCGTTTGAGATTGCGATCCCCGATCAGGACATCGACGATCTACGCTTTCGCATCCGCGCCACCCGCTGGGCGCCCGCGACGTCATCACCCGCATGGCAGCAGGGCGCCGACCCGGCATGGCTGCGCGAACTCGCGACGTATTGGGCCGGGCATTTCGACTGGCGCGCGGCCGAACACAGACTCAACCAGCTGCCGCAGTTTCTCGCCGACGTGAACGGGCAGACCGTGCACTTCGCGCATCGGCGCGCGGCCAGCGTCGCACCCGGCTTCAAAGCTTATCCGCTCGTGATCACGCACGGCTGGCCCGGCTCGTTCTTCGAGCTTCACGCGCTGCTCGATCATCTGTGCGATCCGGCCGCGTTCGGCGCCGATCCCGCCGATGCGTTCGACGTCGTCGCGCCGTCGCTGCCGGGCTTCGCGTTTTCGCCGGCGCCCGCGCAGGCCGGCATGTCCTCGTTCCAGGTGGCGGACCTGTGGGTGTCGCTGATGCGCCGGCTCGGCTACGAGCGCTTCGGCGCGCAGGGCGGCGATCTCGGCGCGGGCGTGTCGATCGCGCTGGCCGCGCGTCATCCGCGGGCGGTCGATGGCATTCATCTGAACTTCCTGCCAAGCTCCTACGAACCCGCGATCGGCGCGGCACGGCAGCCGCTGACGCCGGCCGAGCAGGACTATCTGCGCGAGAAGAACGACTGGTTTGCGCTCGAAGGCGGCTACGCGCATCTGCATTCCACGAAGCCGTTGACCGTGGCCGCGTCATTGAACGATTCGCCGATAGGACTCGCCGCGTGGATCAGCGAGAAGTTTCGCGCGTGGAGCGACTGCGGAGGCGAGGTGGAAAGCGTGTTCTCGAAAGACGACCTGCTGACGAATATTTCGCTGTATTGGTTCACGCAGTGCATTGGCCCGGCGATGCAGATGTATTGGGAAAACCGCCTGCAGCCGATCCGTTTCTCCAACGCTCAGCGTATCGACACGCCACTCGGCTTCGCGGTGTTTCCGAAGGAGATCAATCATCCGCCGCGTAGCTGGCTCGAAAGAACCTTCAACGTCGTGCAGTGGAGTGAAATGCAAGGCGGCGGGCACTTCGCGGCAATGGAAAAGCCCGCGTTGCTCGCGGCCGAGATTCGCAAGTTCTTCAGGCCATTGCGCGGCGCGTCGCGCTAGACTCGGCCCGGGCGCATCACCTCTGTGCTCCAACTTCGACACGCGAGACCGACAGCATGAGCGAACCCGTCACGCTGCTACTGTTCGACCTGGAAGGTGTCCTGTCGCACTACGATCGCGCCGCGCGCGTCCAACGGCTCGCGGCGATTGCGGGCTGCACGGAGCAGACCGTGCACGATGCGATCTGGGGCTCGGGACTCGAGGCGCGCGCCGACGGCGGCGAGATCAGCGACGACGAATATTTGCGCGAGCTGGGCGCACTGCTGAACTATCCGGTGAGCCGCGCCGAATGGCTCGACGCGCGGCTCGCGTCGATCACACCGAACGATCCGGCGCTCGCGCTGGCGTCGCGCGCGGCGCATCGCTGCCGCATCGCGATCCTGACGAACAACTGCCACCTGCTGACCGATCACATCGGTTATCTGAATCCGCCCGTGGCGCGGCTGTTCGGGCCGCACGTCTATTCGTCGGCGGCGTTCGGCGCGGCCAAGCCTGCCAGGCAAACCTATTTGCGCTGCGTCGAGCGCCTCGGCGCGGCCGCAGTCGACACGCTGTTCATCGACGACACCCAGGCCAACGTGGACGGCGCACTCGCGGCTGGCTTGCAGGGCTACCGGTTCGTCGACGCGGCGGCCTTGTCGGCTGAACTCGCGCGGCGCGGCGTGCTTTAGCCGTTGCGATGCCGATCGAACTTCCGCGTGCGAGGGCGCCTCAGGTTATGACTGCTGCGTCGAACCACGATCGCCGCCGCCGTTTTCTGCGCGCGGCGCTGGGGCTGCCGGCTTCGCTGGCATTGTCGCGCGTCGCGGCCGCGCAAACCGGGACCGCCTTACCCCGCATGAGCCGCCGCGCGATCCCATCGACCGGCGAAGCGCTGCCGGTGATCGGCTGCGGCACGTGGCGCACGTTCGACGTCGGCGACGATCCCGCTGCACGGGCGCAACTCGCCGACGTGCTGCGCGTCCTCTTTGAAGCCGGCGGCTCGGTGATCGATTCTTCGCCGATGTACGGGTCGTCGGAAGCGGTCGCGGGCGCGCTGCTCACGCAGCTCGACGCGCATCGCAAGGCATTCGTCGCGACCAAGGTATGGACCGAGGGACGCGAAGCCGGCATCGCACAGATGGAGGAATCGCTGCGGCGCTTTCAGCAGCCGCGTGTCGATCTGATGCAGATTCACAATCTGCTCGACTGGCGTACGCAACTCGCGACGTTGCGCGACTGGAAAGCGCACGGCCGGATTCGCTATCTCGGCATCACGCATTACACGTCGAGCGCATTCGATGAAGTGGCCGCGGTGATGCGCAGCGAGAAGCCCGACTTCGTGCAGGTCAACTACGCCGCCGACGATCGCGCGGCCGAGCAGCGCATCCTGCCGCTCGCGGCCGATCTCGGCATCGGCGTCGTGATCAATCAGCCGTTCGGCGGCGGCGGGCTGATCGCCCGCGTGATGAAGACGCCGCTGCCGGCATGGGCAGGGGAAATCGGCTGCACGAGCTGGGCGCAGATTCTGTTGAAGTTCGTGCTCGCGCAGCCGGCGGTGACGGTGGTGATTCCCGGCACCGGTCGGCCGCAATACATGGCGGACAACGTTCGCGCGGGTTCGGGACCGCTGCCCGATCAAGCGATGCGCGCGCGGATCATCGCGGCGGTGAGCGGCTGAGGTGGTGCGCAACCCGGCGAGCAGGCCGTCGCGGCGATTACTTTCCGCTTTCGATCCGCATACAAGTACCGTTCCCCACCATCTCCTCACGACGCGGGAATAAAACCCGCAACCCGCCGGTCATGCCTCACGAACCGGGTTCGGTTCCGCGAATCCTTATTGTGAGGTCATCATGTCGTCACATCATTCATTCGATCCGGCGCGCCGCGGCGCGCTGAAATGTCTTGCGTACGGTGGCCTCGGCACCGTATTCATGTTGTCCGGCGGCGTGTTGACGCCGGTCGAGCTCGCGCTCGCAGCCGACACGAACACCGCGCAACCCATGGGCGGCGTGCCGCTGTTCCTGCAGATCAGTGACACGCATATCGGCTTCAACAAGGAAGCGAATCCCGATGTCGCGGGCACGCTGAAACAGACGATCGAATACGTCAACGCGATGCCGGCGAGGCCGCCGCTCGCGATTCACACCGGCGACATCACGCACCTGTCGAAACCCTCGGAGTTCGATCTCGCCGCGCAACTGATGTCGGGCCTGAAAATCACCGAACTGCACACGGTGCCCGGCGAGCATGACGTCACCGACGGCCCCGGCACCGAGTACTTCAACCGCTTCGGCAAGGCGTCGGATAACCGCGGCTATTACAGCTTCGATCACCAGGGCGTGCACTTCGTCGCTCTCGTCAACGTGATGCATTTCAAGCCGAATGGCCTCGGCGGGTTCGGCGACGAGCAGCTCGAGTGGCTCGAAAACGATCTGAAGGGGCGCTCGGCGAGCACACCGATCGTCGTGTTCGCGCACATGCCGATGTGGACGATCTACGCGCCGTGGGGTTGGGGCACCGGCGACGCGGGACAGGCGATGAGCTATCTGCAGCGCTTCGGTTCGGTAACGGTGCTGAACGGTCACATTCATCAGATCGTCACGAAGGTCGAGGGCAACGTGACGTTCCACACCGCGCGCTCGACCGCCTATCCGCAGCCGACCGCCGGCAACGGCGACGGCCCGGGGCCGCTGAAGGTCGCGAGCGACCAGTTGCCGAAGATGCTCGGTGTGACGAGCGTCAGCATCGCGCGCAAACCGCTGAAGGCGACACTCGATGACACGACGCTCGCCTGATGGCGCGTCACTGTTTAACGCTTGAGGAGATCAGTCATGCTCACGAACAGGATCGGCCGCGCGCTCGTGATTCTGCCCGCCAGTCTCGCCATACTGGCGGTGTCGGCGGAACTCGGCTTCGCGCAAACGACGATGCAGATGCAGATGCAGATGCCCATGAAAGTGCAGAAACAGACCGTCGCGTTGGCCCCTAACGAGATGGTAATGAAGAACTTCGCGTTCGCTCCGACGGATCTAGCCGTCAAGGCGGGCACGACGGTCACATGGAAAAATCTGGACGGCGAGCCGCACACCGTGGTCAACGAAGCGGGCCTGTTCCGCTCGGGCGCCCTCGATCAGAACGACACCTTTCAATTCAAGTTTGATAAGCCTGGGGTGTACAAGATCTTTTGCGGCATTCATCCGAACATGAGGGCGACCATTACGGTGCAATGACCGGTGCAACGCCCCCCGCCGCTCACGCGGTATGCATCTGACTCAACCGGCACAACAAGATCCCATAGCCGGTCAGATGCCCGAGGTACACGCTCGTAAACACGTTCGACGCGGGCAGGTCCTCGGTCAGCTGGCGCAGGTCCTCCATCTGCAGCGGCGGGGCGGCGAGCGGCGCCCGCTCGACACGCAGGTCCGCTGCCTCGGCCAATTGACGGTGCGCGTCCACGAGCCTCGCGAGCCGCGCGTGAAACGCTTCGCGCCACGCGGCGTCGAGCGCGGCGAACTGGTCGTGAAAGGTGTCCATCGTTTCGAGAAAGTTGACGAGTGAATCGAAGGTCTCCTGATAGCACGCGAACACCGGCAGCCGCGCCGCGTTGCGCTTCAGATGCGGCGACATCCACGCCTGCTCGAGGTCGGTCTTCAGCAGTTGGTGGGCCTGCTTGAGGTTCGTGCTCAGCGCGCGCAGTGTCGAGGCCGCCGGCTTGATCTGCGCTTTGTCGAACTGACCCGCGGCCAGTTGAGAGACAACGCCGGTGGCCTGCTCGTTGCCTTCGTTGACGAGCGTGTTCGCCCAGTAGCCGTGATCGGGCGGAAACGCGATCTGCTGGATGATGAAGCCGAGCAACATCCCTAGCACCACACCGATGAGGCGCAGTTCGAGCAGCGGAATATGTTCACCGGTATAGAGCACGAGCGTAATCGGCACCGTGATGCTGGTCATCTGGAACAGCGACGGCCGCAGCGCGACGATGCTGAAGATCACGACCGGCAGCAGCGCCGCGGCGAGCCACAGATCGGGCGCGGTCAGCCAGATCAGCAGCGTGGCGATCGGCATGGCCACCACATTCGAAAATACCCGCTTGTAGAAGTAGCTTCGGGCCGCCGAAATCGAGCTTCCGAGCGCCAGCGTCAGCATCGCCGAACCCGCAAGAGGCACGGCCGCGTCGGGGTAGCCGAGCAGGTACGGAATGCCGAAACCGATCCACAGGCCGAGCGTCAGCTTCGCGTATTTGGCGGTCTCCGAAAGAGAAAAACGCGCAAGTGCCCGGCGAAAAGGCGTGAGTGGCTTGTGTTGATACGGGTTGGACATGATCTTTATTGCTGACCGGTGAGGTTGGGCCCGGCACGGCGCTGCGTTCGCGACCCGTGCGGACCTGACCTTACCATCACGCGAGCCGGCCGCCAGGCCTGGTTGTTGCGTCCAGCACGGCGACCGCGCTGGCGCGTTTCGCAGACCCCCCGTCGCATCAAGCGGAGCGGCCGCCCGCCGGCGCCTGGCGGCCTGGCGGGTTGCAAACCGGTTGCAGTTTTTACCAGATTTGCACGCTTTATTTGCGGGCCGAAGCGACCCGGGAGCAATCGTTCAATGCACGATAGGGACGCAGCGGAAACGCAACGCCGGTGTGTTGTCGGCCGTTCGCGGCAGGATTACATTCCTCGGACAAGGCGTGCGGACGCTGTTTGCAGGCGCCGTTTGCCGGCTCGCTTGTGAGTGCGTCGGCTCGCCAGTTTTTCGGCCTGAAGTGGCACGTATCCGGAGCGTATTGCGATGGCTACCGATCTCGACGATACCGACTTGCGTCAATCCGCAGCGGACGGGCGGCACTCCGGCTTCGATCGTGACGGCCCGGTCGAATCGGGCGCGTCCCCGCCGCGCTTCGGCCGCCTGGCGCTGTGCCTCGCGGCGGCGGGCGCGCTGACCTTCGGCGTGGTGGGCACCGTCGCGTACGGCGTCTGGTTCAACGAGGACCAGCAGACGTACACGGAGGCCATCGCGGGTGCGCGCGAGGCGCTCGGCTCGCCGGCATCGCGTGGGGCGCCGACGGTCGCGGTCGCGCACGCGCCGGACCAGTCAGTCGCTCAGCCAGTCTCACAGGCAGTTTCTCAATCAGCCTCTCAGCCCGCCGCTCAGTCAGTCGCTCAGTCACCCGCACCGTTTGCCACGCAGCCCACGGCGCCTGAAGTCGCGCTCGAAGCGACCAGCGCGTTTCGCGGCTTCAACGCCAACAACGCGACAGTCTGGTTCGGTCCGGTCCTCCCGCGTTCGCCGGACCCGAGTCTCTCCCCCACGCTGGCCGATACCTCGGCCGACACACCACCCGATGCTTCGATCGTTCCGCCGGCCGATACGCCCGCGGCGCCCATCGCTCCCGCGCCTCGCCCGCGTTCCACGAAGCACGGCGCCAATACCGCCGCGTCCAACGCGCGGCCCGCGGCCGCTCATGGCGCAAAGGACACGCGCCTCGCGCAGCAGGAACGGCGCGCGTCGCCGAAGCACAAGGACAATCTGTTTGCGCGGATCGGGCAGTTCTTTCGACGCGTGAGCTATCGTCAACATGAGAACGGCCGGCAGCAGCAAGATCCCTACTCCCATCCCTGAGAGCGCCATCGACGGGCAAGCGGGGCTGCGCGGCACCACGCGCCTACGGGTGCGGCGCTTGCGGCTCGGGCCGGCGAGCATCGCCGTGGCCGCGCTGCTGTTTCTGCTGTTCGGGCTGCTGTACGTGGCGATACAGATCCGCACGGTGTTCTCAGATCAATTGAAGCAGGAGTACGCGGGCCTCGTGCTCGAAGCGGCCGCGCGCGTCGACAGCGCGCGTGAGCAACTGGCCGTGTGGCAGCGGATGGCCGATAGCCCGGCGAGTCGCGACGCGGCGTTCGTCCCCGCCTATGAGGCGGCGCGCGCCGAATTCTCGCGGCGCTTCGCGTCGCTCGTGGCGCTCGTCAATGCGAGCCCGTCGCCGGCGCCGCCCATTGCGCCGATGTCCGCGACGCAGGTCACACCCGAGGCCGTCGCGACGGTGCTCGCCAGTGTGACGGCTTACTGGCGCGCGCAACGTGACGCGTCGAGCGCCGACGTGCGGCTGCGCGTCGCGCACGTCGCGCGCACGCTGATCGCGCTCGCCGCGCTGCTGTTCTGCCTGCTGATCACGGCGCTCGGCATGTACGCGAAGCGCAACCTGCAACTCGCGGGACAGTCGCACGAGTTCGAGCACGCGTCGCTGCACGATTCGCTGACCGGCCTGTCGAACCGCCGCAAGCTGCTGGCCGCGCTCGAGGCGGCCGCGAAGAGCGCGCGCACCGCGATGGTCGAGCAACGCCTCGCCGTGCTCTATATCGATCTCGACGGCTTCAAGCAGGTCAACGATCTGTTCGGGCATCGCGCCGGCGACGAGTTCCTCGCCGCGGTGTCCGCGCGGTTTCGCGCGTCGGTGCGCAGAGGCGATCTGGTCGCGCGGATCGGCGGCGACGAGTTCGCGGTGCTGGTGCGCAATTTTGCGGGCGATGAGGAGCTGGCCGAGATCGCGCGGCGATTGATCGCCTGCGTGGTCGACACCGACGCGCAACTGGGGACCGGGCGGGTGCGCGCGAGCGTGGGCATTGCGAGCTATCCCGACGACGTCGACGATCACCGCCGGCTGGTCGCCGCGGCCGATGCCGCGATGTATCGGGTCAAGCGCGACGGCAAGAACGGCTTTGCATTCGCGGCGCAGACGGGCAGGGCGGCGGCGTTGTGAGCCGGCATGAACGTCATTGATGGTCGTTGCGCCACCCGGTTCCTTGTGGCGCGTTGGTCGATCCCGTCAATGCACCGACGCATGCTTCTCCTGTTCGGCCGCGCTCGGCTGGGTCATCGCGCTCACGCTCACGAACACGATCAGGTTCACCGCGAGCGCGAGGAAGCCGATGTTGACGTCCTTCAGCGCATCGGGCAGGAACGGCATGAGCTGGCCGACGCTCCAGTGCAGCATGTTGCTCAGCGCGACCACGGCGACACCCGCGATGATGCCGCAGAACGCGCCTTGCTTCGTCGCGCGATTGTGCGGCAACAGGCTGCAGATCACGGCCGGGAACAGTTGCGTGACGAAGCTGTAGCCCATCAGCAGCAGCGCGACGATGGTTTCGCCGCCGTTCAGCGTGAAGTTGACGGCGACCAGCGCCACGACCGGCACGAGAACGCGCGCGATCGTCGCGACCGACGCATCCGACGCGTCGCGGTTCACCATGCCGCGATAGACGTCGTTGGCGAGCAGTGTCGAGGCCGAGGTCAGGATCATCGAGCCTGGCACCAGCGCGGTCAGGATGCCGGCCGCGCCGATCACGCCGACGAACCACGGATCGAACGTCTGCAGCGACAGGCGGAACAGCGACAGGTCGATGTCGGCGCCTTTCAGACCCGGCACGCGCAGCGTCGCCGCGAAGCCGACGAAGAACACGAACAGCAGGATCAGCTGATAGAGCGGCAGGATCGCGGCATTGCGGCGGAAGATGCGCTCGTCCTTTGCCGTGAAGATCGAGCCGAACGTATGCGGCCACATGAAGAAGCCGAGCGCGGTCAGCAGCACGGTCGACTGGAACCACACGACGCTCGAGCCGTGCGCCGGGAAGGTCAGGAAGCCGGGACGGGCGGCGTCGATCGCGCGGAACATCTCGGCGAAGCCGCCGTAGTAGTGCAGCGGCAGATAGATGCCGAGGAACAGCACGATCGCGAGGATCAGCAGGTCCTTGACCACCGAGTTCCACGCTGAGCCGCGCACGCCCGACACGATCACGTAAGAGGTCACGACGATCGCGCCGATCCAGATCGCGGCCGTCGACGAGATCGCCCCATACGACGCGGTCGAGACGATGATGCCAAGGCCCTTCAATTGCAGCACCAGATACGGAATCAGCGCGGCCACGCCGACCAGCGCGACCAGCGTGCCGAGCGCCGGGCTCTCGTATTTGCGCGCGAAGAAGTGCGGCTGCGACACGAGGCGGTGCGTCTTGGCGTAGCGCCAGATCGGCGGCAGCATCCAATATGACAGGATGTACGCGAGCGTCCCGTACGCGAGGATGTAGTAGACCGGCGCGCCTTTGCCATAAGCGAAACCGCTGCCGCCGAGGAATGTGAAGGTCGTATAGATCTCGCCGGCCATCAGCAGAAACACGAACGCGGTGCCAAAGCTGCGGCCCCCCACGCTCCACTGCTCGAGGTTCATGTCGTGGCCGCGCTTGGCCCGCACGCCGAGGAACAGCGCGAACAGCGTGACGGCGGCGATGATGACGAGTGCGCTCATGGGCGAACCTCCTCGCCATCGGCGGCAACGCGCCGGTTGGACGGATCGAGGTGATAGACGATCGCCATGATGATCGCGCTCAACACCACCCACATGACGATCCAGGCCAGCACGAACGGCATGCCGAGCACCAGCGGCTCGACCCGATTGACAAACGAAATGCCGACCAGGATGCCGATGAACGGCAGAGCGGCAAGGACACGAAGCAGCATGTGGGCATCTCCTCGAAACAGTAGGTATGTGTCGTTGAAACTCCGGCTTCGCCGACGACTGTATGACGGATACTTCGATGCCGTAAAGCCGGTCAAAATAAATGTGAGTTTCCCGTCCGTTGCAAGCGCATCGTTCCGGCATCGATTGCTGCGCTGCACGGCGGGATGCGCGGCGGCGCGCAGGGGGCCGGGCGGAATTTTTGCGGCGTGACTGGCGCGCCGCGACAACATCTGCGAGCATTGCAGCATTTTCCGGACCGCCCACACGGACACGCACATGGTCGAAAGTCTGATCTCGGACATCATGTTTGGCTTTATCGGCTTGATCAGCATCATCAATCCGTTCGGCGGCGCATTCGTTTTTCTGGACCGTACCGCGCCCTTGACCAGCGACGAGCGCCAGGCGCTCGCCCGCAAGATCGCGATCTATGCTGCCTGCGTGCTGCTGGTCGCGTTCTTTATCGGCACACCAGTCCTGCGTTTCTTCGGCATCTCGATGGAGGCGCTGCGCATCGGCGGTGGGCTCACGCTCGCCGTGGGCGGCTGGCAGATGCTCAACGCGCCCGAGACATCGGCTGCCGAGCAGACCGAAGTCAAGCGCGTCGACGCCGAGACCGCGAAGTCGCGCGCGTTTTTTCCGCTGACCGTGCCGCTGACCACCGGGCCCGGCTCGATCGCGACCGCGATCGCGCTCTCCGCGAATCGCACGCACAAGCTGTCGGCGTTCGTGATATCGAGCATTGCGTCGGTCGCGATCACGTTCGCGGTGGCCCTCTGCGTCTATCTGATCTACAGTCGCGCGAGCGTTCTCGCGCGCTACCTCGGCGTCGAGGGCACCAAGGTCGCTTTGCGGGTGTCGGCGTTCCTGCTGCTTTGCATCGGCGTGCAGATCATCCTGACCGGCGTGTCCGAATTCCTGACTCCGATTGCGACGATGCGCGCGTCCGCGGGCTAGCGCCGCATCGTTCTCGGTGCGTGCATGGGCGGCGGCGCCGCTGGCGGATCGCCTTCAGGTGGTCCGTGAGGATCATCGAGCGGATCGTCGGGAATCGGATCGGGGTCGATGTTCGGCGACGGCGGGTACGGCGGCGTATTGTCGGGATCGGTTTCGGGCGGCGTCGGCACATGCAGACGTCGCGGCGGCGACGCCAGCGAAATCGCAGCATGGATTGGCGCATCCCCGTCGAAGGCGCCGATTCCGCGGCGTGCCCTTCGGCTCGTGTCGGGTAATTCCATCAAGCTCTCCACAGAGTTCTTCGTAGAGGTGCGCAACCCGCATGCCGCAGCATGGCGATCGTGGTTTGCGTGGTACGTCAATTGCTGCAGGCCAGCACGCGCGCCGCATTGCGATGACCCTGCGCGCCGGAATCTCATTGGTCGTGGCACACGCAAAGCACAGGACGAGGAACGCAAATGGCGCGACACAAGGCCGACGTCACAGATGACGACTTCGAGATTTTCGCCAGCTATCACGGAACGGGCGACGGCCGTTACATAGGTGGACTGAAGGTAGTGAGAAAAACGGACCGGAAGGTCCTGTTCCCGTTCGACGGCGCTCCGCAACTCGGTCCCTATGCGACGGCCGACGAGGCGCGCCGCGCCGCGATCGCGTATGGCCGCGTGATCGTCGCGGCCGACCGCGCAGTGCCGGAAAGCTGAGCGGGCAGCGGCCTCCCGTTTGCGGTGCGGCGTGGCTGCATTGCGCACCGCAATGGCCGTGCCCGTTGCCCCGCGTCTCCGCTGCAAGGACGAGGCGCGGTAGTTGCTGCGTGAACCAGACGGCAGAACAACCGAGGAGGGCGTCATGCAGGATCGCGAATCGACAGACAACCGGCCGCAGGGCGCAACGCCTGGCGGCGACAAGTCCGCCGGGCCGGACAACCGCGGTGCGCCCGCGATGTCCGACGAAGTCAGAGCCCGCAACAAGCCGAGTGGCGCGCACTACGTCGAGCCGAGTCCGCTCGGTATCGAACCGGTCGAGCAGACCGGTGTCGACCAGGCAACCAATCCGCCACGTTCGAGCGAGCGGCCACGGCAGACGGCCGAAGTGCCGCTCGGCACCGGCGAGCACGCGGAGCCGTCGGGCGGCGGCGGGCGCGAGTCGCACCACAAGCAGCCGGGCGAGCAGTGAGCGTTCGCGTGCCGGGCCGCGCACGATCGCGGCAAGCGCAGACAAGCCAGGAGCCAACCATGTTCAATGAGTACAGGCACGGCTTCGACGCCGCGCAGACCGAATATGAAGCGTTCATGCTGGAGCCGCACGACTGGGTGCCGAACAACCGCAGGTTGCCCGTCGTGCTGTACCGGCGCGCACTGTCACCCGGCAGCGGCAATCTGGCCGCCGCGTTCGAGATCCTGTTCGAGCACCATGCATGGCCCGCGCAATGGCGCAACGGCATCTTCGACTTCCATCACTTTCACGCGACGGCGCACGAGGTGCTCGGCGTAACCGACGCGAGCGCCGAGGTGATCGTCGGCGGGCCGGGCGGACGCCTGGTGACGCTGCACGCGGGCGACGTGCTGCTGCTGCCGGCCGGCACCGGCCACTGTCTGCAATCGTTCGAGCGGCATTTTCAGGTGGTGGCGGGCTATCCGTCGGGGCAGCAGTGGGACATCCGGCGCGAAGCGCTGACGCCCCAGGAACTCGCCGGCATGCTGGCGCTGCCGTTTCCGCCGCTCGATCCGGTCGACGGCAAGCATGGTCCCGTGACCGAGCTTTGGCTGCATGCGGCTTGAGCTTCGTCGTTCGCGAAGCGGCTGATCCCCTGCGCGGCGGCGCGTGCAGAGTTGCGCGGTTAGGCGCATCATCTGTGAGCTTCGCCGCGCCCAGCGGCGCGCGCCTTGCCGCGCGCCGGCCATCTTCCGAATTGCCGAACAAGGAGGGTTCCATGCAAAACGATCCCGCCCTCGACCAGCTGTGTATCAACACGATCCGCACGCTGTCGATGGACGCTGTGCAGAAAGCGAATTCCGGCCACCCCGGCACGCCGATGGCGCTCGCGCCGCTCGCTTACCACCTCTGGCAAAACCATCTGCGCTACGACCCCGACGAGCCGTTGTGGCCGAATCGCGACCGCTTCGTGCTGTCGGTCGGGCATGCGTCGATGCTGCTGTATTCGCTGCTGCATCTGGCCAACGTGAAGGCCGTCGACGAACACCGCAAGCCGACCGGGGCACCCGCCGTATCGCTCGACGACATCGAGCACTTCCGCCAGATCGACAGCAACACGCCGGGCCACCCCGAGTACCGGATCACGACCGGCGTCGAAACCACCACGGGACCGCTTGGACAAGGGCTCGGCAATAGCGTCGGCATGGCGATGGCCGCGCGCTGGTACGAGAGCCGCTTCAACCGCGCGGACGCGCCGCTGTTCGACTATCGCGTCTACGCGCTATGCGGCGACGGCGACATGATGGAAGGCGTTTCGCACGAAGCGGCTTCGCTCGCGGGTCATCTGAAGCTGTCGAACCTGATCTGGATTTACGACAGCAATCGCGTGACGATCGAAGGTCATACGGACCTCGCATATAGCGACGATGTCGAAAGCCGCTTTCGCGGCTACAACTGGCATACGCTGCACGTCGACGATGCGAACGATGCCGCCGCGCTCGAAAAGGCGCTGGTCGAAGCGAAGAGCGTCACTGACCGGCCGACGCTGATCGTGGTCCGTAGCATCATCGGCTGGGGCTCGCCGAACAAGCAGGACAGCGCGTCCGCGCATGGTGAAGCGCTCGGCGTCGAGGAAGTCGCGCTGACCAAGAAGGTCTACGGTTGGCCCGAGGACAAGTTCTTCTACGTGCCCGACGGTGTGCATGAACGCTTCGCGCAGGGCATCGGCGCGCGCGGCAAGGCGGCGCGCGAACAATGGCAGGCGAAGTTCGACCACTATCAGAAGCAGTACCCCGAGCTCGCGCGCGAGTTCGCGCAGATCGAAGCACACGAATTACCGCAGGGCTGGGACAGCGGCATCCCGAGTTTCGAGGCGGACGCGAAGGGCATCGCGACGCGCGAATCGTCGGGCAAGGTGCTCAACGCAATTGCCCAGCGGGTGCCGTGGATGATCGGCGGCGCGGCGGACCTGTCGCCTTCGACGAAAACCAACCTGAAATTCGAAGGCGCCGGCAGTTTCGAAGCGGACGATTACGGCGGGCGCAATCTGCACTTCGGCATTCGCGAACATGGGATGGGCGCGGTGGTCAACGGTCTTGCGCTGTCGAACCTGCGCGCGTACGGCTCGACGTTCCTGATCTTCAGCGACTACATGAAGCCGCCGATTCGCCTGTCCGCGATCATGGAAGTGCCGGCCATCTGGGTGTTCTCGCACGATTCGATCGGTTTGGGTGAAGACGGCCCGACGCATCAGCCAATCGAGCAACTCGCGTCGTTGCGCGGCGTTCCGGGCCTCACGGTGCTGCGTCCCGGCGACGCGAACGAAGCGGCCGAGGCGTGGCGCGTTGCGCTGACGCAGCCGCGTCGGCCGGCGTGCATCGTCGTGTCGCGCCAGCCGCTGCCGACGCTCGACCGTAACCGTTATGCGCCGGCGAGCGGCGTGAAGCGCGGCGCGTATGTGCTCGCCGATGCGCCCGATGGCCAGAAGCCGCAGGTGATCCTGATGGCGACCGGCAGCGAGCTGTCGATCTGCGTCGACGTGTACGAGAAGCTGAAGAGCGAGGGCATCGCGGCGCGCGTCGTGTCGATGCCCTCGTGGGACATCTTCGAGCGCGAGGACAGCGCGTATCAGGAGTCGGTGCTGCCCGCGGACGTCGAAGCGCGCGTCGCGGTCGAACAGGCTGCGTCGCTGGGATGGGATCGCTATACGGGGCGGCTCGGCGCCCAGGTGGTCATGCGGACGTTCGGCGCGTCGGCGCCGATTGCCGATCTGAAGAAGAAGTTCGGCTTTACGCCGGAGCGCGTGTATGACGCGGCGAAGCAACAGATCGAGCGGGTGAAGGGGAAGGGGGCTTGAGTTGATGGCTCGAGTCATTGGGGTGGGACTGGCGGGCCGACCTCGCCCGCCGCGCGCCCTCATTGCTGACCGGGCTCCCATTCAGGGCTGTAGCCTCCGAGCGCCGGGTGATACATCTCATCGCCCGAGTGCTGGGTGAACTCCACGTTGAGCCGGTCCTCGCGCAAGCCGAGAATCTCAACGCTGAGTGCACAAAGGGCTTTGGCCAGTTCCAGGCGTAGCTCCGGCGGCCGCCCTCTGCGGATGTCCAGCATCATCAACGCAACCGGCACCGGTTCGCCTTCCTGCTCCGTAATGCGCCAGACGCTACCTTGACCGAGTTCGCGTATGGCAACCGTGATTCGCCTGACATCGACAGACATGATTCGCGCATACGTCTCGCACATCTTCGCGGCAAGCAGTCTCTTACTCTCCACGGAGTAGTGATCGTTTACATCAAGCTGGAGAAAAGGCATGGCGTCGATCTCCGAGGAAGGCGTTTCCCATTCGCCAAGTGTATGCCGCGCCGGAGATCGATCAAAGCCGCGGGTTGTCCTCGCCGCCGCGTTCAAGCGTGCCGCGATACGCAGGCGACTGCATCTCGGCGAGCCGGCTCAGCGTACGCGAGAGGTCGTGCGCGCCTTCGAGGCCGATCAACGCGGTCTCCAGCGGCTGATCGGATGCGACGAACAGGGCCCGCTTGCGATCGTAGAAGATGTCGATCAGCCATACGAGACGCTGCAGCGTAGGAGCCTGCCGCAGCGCTGCCGTATGCAGACGATCGACGATCAGGCCTTGCCATTGCTCGGCGAGATCGAGGTAGTCGAGGTGCGAGCGGCTTGCGACGCACAAATGCTCGAAGTCCGCCCATAGCAGCGCGTGGCCGGCCGCGCGCGCTTCGAGCGGGCGGCCCGCCGCGCTCAGCCTGACCGGCGCGAGGCTCGCGCCGTGTTCATGGCTCGTGAAGATGTCGCGCAACGCCGCCTCGCTCGACGCATCGAGCGGCGAGAAAAAGCGCGGCGCCTCGGCCGCCTCGCCGCCAAAGCGATAGTCACGCGCGCCGTCGAAATGGATCACCGTGAAGCAGCGATTGATCTGCGCGACGGTCGGAAGAAAGCGCTCGTGAAACTCGGGGTCGGGCAGCAGATCGTCCGGGGCGTAGTTCGAGGTCAGCACGATGCGCGTGCCGAGGTTGATCGCAGTGTCGAGAAAACGGCCCATCAGGAACGTGTCGGCGATATCGTGCACGTGGAATTCGTCGAAACACAACAGCTCGATACCGTCGAGCCATTGCCGCGATACGGCGCCGAGCCGGTCGTCGCCACGCGGCGCGTGAACGAGCCGGCGGTTCATCTCGCGCAGGAATTCGTGGAAGTGCAGGCGCCGTTTGCGGCATGGCGCGAGCTCGAACATCGTATCGACGACGAGGCTCTTGCCGCGCCCCGGCAGTCCGTGACAGTAGACGCCTTGCGGGGCGAACGCGGCGGTGGACCATGCGTGCCGCGCGCGCTGCTGACCGCCGAACAATGTGACGAGTGCGCTGATGGCCTCGCGCTGGCGCGCGTCGGGCGTGATGCCGCGCGAGCTCAACGCGCGTGCGATGCGGGTTTCGTCAAGCATGGGCGAGAGCGTCCATGCCTGACTGCGCGAATGGTATGACTGGCGCGAATGGTGCAGCGGGGTCAGCCGCGAAAACGGCGATGAGCTGGATGAGCATGAAATAACGGCCGGCGTGATGACGTGATGGCCTGCGATGAATCAGGCCCAACGAGCGTGCATGGAGCGCGCGCCATTTTAACAGCCACGTCCACTGCCGAACCGCGGGCGGCACGCTATCCGGTCTTGACCGTCGGCTGCGTCGCGTCGAGCGGTTCGCGGCCGAAGCGCTCGTATTGCGATATCACCTGCGCGCCGAACAGCAGCAACGTCGCGAGCCATTCGAAGCTCAGCAGGATGACGATCGCCATCGTCAGCGAGCCATAGACGATGCTGACCTGCGACAGCGTGGCGAAATACCAGACCAGCACGTGCCGTGTGATCTCCCACAACACGCCGGCCACCACGCCACCGATCAGCGCATGTTTGATCGACGGGCGCCCGACCGGCATCACGAGATACACCGAGGTCAGCACGAAGATTTCGCCGCCGAGCCCGAACAGATACAACACGACGCGCATGAACCCCCGCAACGGCACATGCAGGCCGAACAGCCGGAGGCCTTCGGCACCGAGCGCATCGAGCGCGCTCGACACGATCGTGACGAGCAGCAAGCCGACGCCGAGAAACAGGATATAGCAGTAGGGCAGCAGCGCCGAGATCAGGAAGTGGCGCCGCTTCACGACGACGCGATGCACGAAGATCAGCGACATCGCATTTTCGAGCACGGTGAACGCGAGCGAACTGAAGAAGATCATTGTCACCAACAGCACCCAGCTGATCACCGCGCGATGCTCGAGGAAGTTCGACAGTTCGTGGACGAGCGCGGCCGATTGCCCTGGCACGAGCCAGCGCAGCAGGTGCGCGAGTGCATCGAGCACCAACTGCTGCGGCACCACGCGCGACAGCACGATCACGATCAGGATCAGGAGCGGCACGATCGACAGCAACGCGTAGTACGCGACCGCGCCCGCAAGCAGCAGCCCCTGGTTGGCGCGAAACGCCTTCAGCGTTTGCAACAGGAAGCGGCCGGGATGTTTGACGATATACAGCGCATGCTGGTCGAGCAGGATCTGCATGGGGCCTCGCTGCGCGCGCCGGGCAATGCCGGGTGGCAGCCCCTCTCGTCACGCCTGTGTGCTTTATATACCGTAAGCAGAAACGAGGCCATCCGTCGCGCGGCATGCAGTTTGCTTTTTGCTGTGTCCGGAAGATCGCGTTTTATTCATAAGGACAGCCGACGGATCAGCCGCCATACCAAACCCAAACCGCGCCGCAAGCGAGCGATTGGGTCGCTGAAAGGATTCAACGGCGATCGTGCGGGATAACCCGCAGAGCGCAAACCCCTAATGTGTCGAGCATTTTTTTATCGGCATCGTCGCATATTCTGTGGTTATGACCGCGTTCTCGATTTGCGCCATTAAGAGCGCTAGCGGCATGCATTGCGTGGTTATCCCAATTCGTGAAATACCGATATCGTGCGGCGCTGCCCCTGAGCGAGGCGGACTGCGCAAGAACAGAGCGTCAATCGATGTTGCGCAGCGCGCGCATCGTCAGCGCCGTCATTCAGACGCCGTGAAGAATGGGCCCAGCAAACTGCGCATTTCAGGTCATTGCAAACTGGAATGCGCGACGCAATGAGGATCGAATCTTGCGCGCGTCGCGCGGGATGCCCTTCAGGGCGAATGGAAAAGGGCGAGAAAAGTGACTGTATTCAACGACAACGTGGACAGCAGCGACGACGTGCTCGTATGGCGACCGATCCGCTATGCGATGGCCGCGCATCGTCGGGTGCTGGTGGTCGACGACTACCGCGAAGCCGCCGACGCGCTGCAAATGTTACTCGCCGCGGACGGCTTCGATTGCCGCGCACTCGACGATCCGTTCGCCGTGTGCGATACCGCGCGCGAATGGCAGCCGTTCGCGGTGGTGCTCGACATCAAGATGCCCGGGCTCGACGGGCTCGAACTGGCGCGCCGTTTGCGCGCGCATCCGCAGACTTCGCACATGCTGCTCGTTGCATGCACCGCGTTTGCGTCGCGTGAGGATCGCGCGCTCGCGAAGGCCGCCGGCTTCGACGCGCATTGCGCGAAGCCGTTGACACCTGAGCGGCTATTGCGCCTGCTCGAATCGGCGGCGGCGTTGCCTGCGTCGGCACCGTCTTGAGACAGTGCGGCTGCCGCAGCGCTATCATCTGAATCATGTGGTTAGCGAAAACGTGCCCCGGCGCGCGCTGTGAATTCCTGCATCCGGGTAATGCGCAGGCAATTGAAAAAAACACCTGCACGACACTGAAATACTCACTTCCTTGCGTCCACAGAGAATACCTATGCCATCCCTAACCAGCTACGCGACGCGCATTTCCGAAGGCACGCCTTTTCCGCTCGGGGCGACATGGAATGGCAACGGCGTCAACTTCGCGCTGTTCTCCGCCCACGCGACGAAAGTCGAATTATGTCTGTTCGATGAAACCGGACGGCATGAACTCGAACGGATCGAATTGCCCGAATACACCGACGAGGTATGGCATGTGTTCGTGCCGAATCTGAAACCGGGCGACGTCTATGGATATCGCGTGCATGGCCCGTACGAGCCTGAGAAGGGGCATCGTTTCAATCCGAACAAGCTGCTGCTCGATCCATACGCGAAGGCGCATATCGGCGAGCTGAAATGGGCGCCGGAAATCTTCGGCTATACGCTCGATTCGGAACAGGCCGATCTGTCGTTCGACGAACGCGACAGCGCGGCTTTCGTGCCGAAGTGCAAGGTCGTCGACGCGAATTTTTCCTGGAGTCATCCGGAGCGCAACGCGCTGCCGTGGGAACGCGTGATTCTCTACGAGGCGCATGTGCGTGGCTTCACCATGCGTCATCCGGATGTGCCCGAGCGTCTGCGCGGCACGTTCGCGGGACTTGGGCAGCAGCCGGTGCTCGACCACATCCGCGGGCTGGGCGTGACGTCGGTCGAACTGATGCCGGTCCAGACCTTCGTCAACGACAGCCATCTGCTCGACAAGGGGCTGACCAACTACTGGGGCTACAACACGATCGGCTTTTTCGCGGCCGATCCGCGCTTCTTCGCGTCGTCGACCGATTCGGTGGGCGAGTTCAAGGAAATGGTCGACCGCTTTCATCAAGCCGGTCTCGAAGTGATACTCGACGTCGTGTACAACCACACGGCCGAAGGCAACGAACGCGGCCCGACGATCTCGTTCAAGGGCATCGACAACGCGTCGTACTACCGGCTGATGCGCGACGAGCCGCGCTACTACATCAACGACACCGGCACTGGCAATACGCTGAACCTGTCGCATCCGCGCGTGCTGCAGATGGTGACCGACAGCCTGCGCTACTGGGTCACTGAAATGAAAGTGGACGGCTTCCGCTTCGATCTCGCGACGATCCTCGGCCGCGAAGATCATGGCTTCGACGAAGGCGGTGGCTTTCTCGACAGTTGCCGTCAGGACCCGGTGCTGGCCAGCGTGCGGCTGATCGCCGAGCCGTGGGATTGCGGCCCGGGCGGCTATCAGGTCGGTGGCTTTCCACCGGGCTGGGCCGAGTGGAACGATCGCTTCCGCGACACCGTGCGCGCGTACTGGAAGGGTGACGAGGGCACCGCCGCCGATCTCGCTACGCGACTCACCGCATCGGGTGACAAGTTCAATCATCGCGGCCGCCGGCCGTGGGCGAGCGTGAACTTCATCGCCGCGCACGACGGCTTCACGCTCAACGATCTGGTTTCGTACAACGACAAGCATAACGAAGCAAATGGTGAGGACAACCGCGACGGCCATTCGGATAACAGGTCGTGGAACATGGGCGTCGAAGGACCGACCGACGACGTCGACATCCGCCAGCAACGGGAGCGCCAGAAACGCAATCTGCTCGCGACGCTGCTGCTGTCCCAAGGCACGCCGATGCTGCTCGGCGGCGACGAATTCGGCCGTACGCAGCAGGGCAACAACAACGCGTATTGCCAGGACAATGAGATCAGTTGGGTCGATTGGGAGGCGATCGACAACGACGGGCGCGCTCTGATCGAGTTCGTGCGCAATCTGACCACGCTGCGCCACCGCTTGCCGGTGCTGCGGCGCGGCCGTTTCCTGACTGGCGAATACAACGAGACGCTCGATGTGACCGACACGCGCTGGCTCTCTCCCGACGGCACGGACATCACGGAGGAACAGTGGGCCGATCCGGCGATGCGCTGCTTCGGCCTGTTGATCGACGGGCGCGCGCAGGCGAGCGGCATCCGCCGTCTCGCGGCGGACGCGACCTTGCTGCTGGTGTTCAACGCGTATCACGACGTCGTCAATTTCACGCTGCCCGAGATTCCCGAGGGCCAGCGCTGGACTTGCCTCGTCGACACCAACATGCCGGTGCGCGCCGAGTTGCCGCAATTCAACGCGGGCGAAGCCTATCAGGTGACGGGCCGCTCGCTGCTGCTGTTCGCGCTCGAAGCGCCGAGCCGCGCGACGCAGCGCGTGTTCGACAGCCTCGAAGAGCAACTGACTTCCGACGAAGCCGACTCTGCGTCAGGCGCGTAAGCGACACGCCGAGGCGGCTTACGACGGGTCAGGGCGTCGCCGGCGCCGTCGCACCGATGATGGCGAGCGCGTCGGCGCGCGACAGCCCGCCGCGCATCGCATCCGAGAGCCGTGCAGTCAGCGCTTCGCGCTCGCAGGCGAGTACCGCGTCGACGTTGCCGTCGCGCACGTATAGCGCGATGAACCGGTGATGATCGATATCGCCATCGATGAAGATCTCGTCCCACTCATCCGCGTGGCCGAGGTACTCGAAGTTCTTGCCGTAGTGATAGGTCCAGAAAAACGGCACATCGGCATAGCGATTGCGCGCGCCGCACATGTTCTGCGCGGCGATACGCGCATGCTGCTGCGCGACGCGCCAATGTTCGATACGCACCGGCTCCTGGTTCTCGTGCAGCGGGAACACGGCGATGTCGCCAGCCGCATACAGACCACATGCGGCTTGCATCCCCGCATTGACGATCACCCCGCCGTCCTTCTGCAACGGCAGTCCTTCGACGAAACCGGTGGCGGGCGCAACCCCCGTGCCGAGCAACACGACGTCGGCGGCGATGGCTTGCCCGCTGTCGAGCATCACCGTATGCACGTTGCCTTCCTCGCCCTCGAGCGAAGCGACCTTCGCGCCGGGATAAAACCTCACGCCGTGGCTTTCGTGCAGCGCGCGTAACATCCGGCCCGCGCGCTCGCCGAACTGCTTCGCGAACGGCACCTCGTCCCGCGAAATCACGCTGACGGGCACGCCGTGCTGGCGCAATGCGGACGCGACTTCGAGGCCGATGAAGCCGCTGCCGATGATCGCGACGCGGGTTTGCGACGCATCGTCGCCGAGCGCATCGACGAGCGCGCTGGCATCGTCGAGATGCCGCAGCACGAGCACGCCGCCGAGGTCGCAGCCGGGGATGTCGGGCACTCTCGGTACGCCGCCGGTCGCGAGCAGCGCGGTGTCGTATTTCAGCGGCTCGATGCTTTGGCCGCTGCCCCCCGCGCCGCTTTCGAAATGGATCGTGTGCGCGGGCACATCGAGCCGCGCGACCTTCGCAACGATCCGCTCGATGCCATGCGCGTGCGCCCAGTCGGGCGGCAGCAATGGCGGCACGTCGGCGGGCGCCATCTCGAACGACGGGACGAACTTGCTCAGCGACGTGCGATCGTAGGGCGCTTGCGCTTCGTCGCCGATCAGCGTAATGCGGCCCTCGAAGCCGCACTCGCGCAATGCGGCGCACGCGGCGGCGCCTGCCGCGCCCGCGCCGATCACGGCGTAGTGCTTCGGTTGAGCGGCGGCATCGCCAGGCGGCGTGGGCGCCGCCGGCTCGGGCCGCGCGATTTTTTCCGCCGACACCAGCACGTCGTCGCCGTCCAGCGTGACGGGATAGCGATCGAGCGGCAGCAGCGCGGGCGGCTCCAGCACGTCTCCCGTGGCGACATCGAACGTGCCCTTGTGCCATGGACAGATGATGCGGCCGTGGCACAGCGCGCCCTCTTCGAGGGGGCCTCCCGCATGCGGGCAATTCGCCGAATATGCGTGCACGGTGTCGCCATCACGCACGAGCAGGATCGGCGTGTCGTCGACACTCACGCGCACGGCGCGCTCGGCCGGTACTTCCGATAGCCGCGCGACGCGGCGGGCAGTCGTGGACATGGTGAGGCCTCGCGAAAGGAAGCGCTCACGCGGCGCGAGCGGCAACGGGGCGCGAGCGGCGACAGGGGTGGGCTTGCAATCAGGCAGTGATACGCAGCAATCGATGTGCCCGAAGGCGCGGGCCAAGTGCTGCCAATCCAATTGGGAAGATAGGCCGAGTTGCAGTAAATTTCGAGAAGGAACTTTCAGGGAGCGGGCGAGCGTGCAGCGTGCAGAACGTATCGCAGACGATGTGGCGATGCCGTCGCGCAACTTCGCGGCGACGCGGCGCATGCTGCTGATCGTGCTGGCCGTGTCGATTGCGTTGCCGTTGGCCTGCCTCGCGCTGTACGGCTACTTCGACTATCAGCGTCGTATCGCCGATGCGAGCGATATGATCGACCGCCTCGCGCGCGTGGCCGAGGAGCAGGCCGTCAAGGTGCTGGATTTGAACCGGCAGATGGCCTCGCGCGTGATCGAGCTGCTCGGCGATTCGGACGATGCGCAGATCCGCGCGCGCGAACGCGAACTGCACGAACGCCTGCGCAATATCGGCGGCGATTTTCCGCAGGTGGCGTCGATCGCGTTGGTCGGCGTGAAAGGCGAGCTGCTCGCGTCGAGTCTCGCCTATCCGGCTCCGGCAATGTCGATCGGTCGGCGCGACGACTTTCTTGCCGCGAAGGCGATGCGGCCGCAGCCGTATTTCTCGCTGCCTTTCTTTGGCACGCTGGCGAAGGCCGACGTGTTCACGACCGCGATCGGCCGCTCGAGTGCGGACGGGCAGTTTCTCGGTGTGGTCACAGTGGCGCTGCGCAACGCATACTTTTCGCGCTTCTACAGCGAGCTGACCAACGGTGACCCGTCGCTCGCGCTCGCGCTGTATCGGCAGGACGGCAATCTGCTGGTGCGCTATCCGCCTTGGCCGGCCGGCGCGCGCCCGTCCATGGACAACGCGTTGACGTCCGCAATGCGCGACAAACAGCTGTTTGGGCACGTGCGTCTGAATTTGAGCGTCGACGGCGTCGAGCGGCTGCTCGCGTTTCGCCGCGTCGGCGACTATCCGTTGTATGTGACGAGCGCGTACGCGACGTCGTCGATCGTGGCTGCCTGGCGCACCCACATCCTCATGATCGCGGCGTTGACCGCCTTGCCCTGCATCGCGATCTGGGGGTTAGTGCTGTATTCGCTGCGTCAGCTCGAAGCGGAGCGACGGGCGTGGGAGCGCTGGCAGGGCGAGGTCGCAATGCGGCTGTCGGCGGAGGCGTCGAGCCGGCAACTGCAGCGCATGGGTGCGCTCGGCAATCTGGTCGCCAACGTCGCGCACGATTTCAACAACCTGCTGATGGTGGTGTCGGCGAACACCGAGCTCGCGCGACTCAAGCATTTCAACGATCTCGAGAAGGAGGTGCTCGCGGTCGAGCGCGCCACCGCCAAGGCCGAAGCGCTGACGCGGCGTCTGTTGAGCGTCGCGCGCAAGCGGCCGCTGAAGCAGGAGCCTGTCGATCTCGCACGCTGGCTGACGGCCGCCGCGCCGCTGATCAACGCGGCGCTCGGCGACACGATCGAGCTGGAGCTGCGCGTCCAGGAGAATCTATGGCAGGTGTTCGCCGATCCGACCGATCTCGAGTTCGCGATCGTAAACGTCGCGATGAATGCGCGCGATGCAATGCCGCGCGGCGGCCACTTCGTGATCCGTTGCCAGAACAATCGGCTGGCGGGCAGCGATACGCTGTTGCCGGACGGCGAGTACGTGCTGATCGCCTGCTCCGACGACGGCGAGGGGATGTCTGACGCAGTCGCGCGGCGCGCGTTCGAGCCGTTCTTCACGACCAAGCTGCGCGGCTCGGGCACCGGCCTCGGGCTCGCGCAGGTGCTGTCGATCGCCGAGCAGGCGGGCGGCACCGCGAAGATCGACAGCGTGCCGGGCACTGGCACCACGGTGCGGCTCCTTCTGCCGCGCCATCGTGAGCGCGACGCACAGGCCGGCGCGGACGCGCGGCAGCCGGTGCCGACGGCGGCCGGGGCCGTACTGCTGGTCGAGGACAACGAGGACGTCGCGGCCGGCGTGACCGCGGTGCTCGAAACCTTCGGCTGCGAGGTGCGTCACGAGCCGACCGCCGACCAGGCGTTCGACGTGCTGAGCGCCGGCGAGCGCTTCGAGCTGGTGCTCTCTGATATCCAGATGCCGGGCAAGCTGAACGGTATCGACCTTGCGGAAAAGGTTCGCAGCGCGTGGCCGTCGCAGAAGATCGCGCTGATGACCGGTTACGCCGACGAACTCGAGCGCGCGCGGCGCCTCGGGATCGCGATTCTTGCAAAGCCTTTCGATATCGACGAACTGCATGCGCTGGTGGCTTGCGGGGCCTGAAGCCGCGGCGCCGTTTTGCGCGTCGCGTTTAGGGCGTTTTCCCAGCCGTGTTGTGCTGCGGCACAGCGCTTGCTGCACAGTGCGCGAGGTATCGGCGTGCGGCTACCATGAGCCCGCGTCCTTTCCACACTCTCGACAGCCAGGAGAAATCGCCATGAAGATCAGACACGCAATGCTCATTTCCGCCTTGCTCGCGGCTTCGTCTCTCGCAATGGCCGCAGGCGCGGGCGGCGGCGGAGGCGGCGGCCCGGCCGGCAACGATCCGAATACCAATGCCGCAACCTCGTCACGCGAGGGCGGCGACGCGGGGGCGACCGGCACGACCGGACAGTCGACCCAACACCACATGAAGAAGCATTCGAAGGCGAAGAAGCCCATGAACGACACGACGAACATGCCGGGCGCGGACGCGAGCAGCGACACGAAGGGGCAGTAAGCACCGCTTTTCGTGGCGGCAGGGCGGCTGGCGCCACGCGTCGGGCATTGTCCGGCGCGTTGGTTTCGGCCGTTCCCCCCGCCCGAATAACCTGCCGCCCGCGCGGCTTTAATCCTTCTCCATCGCCGCCTCATACTTGCCGAGCGCGGCCGCCCCATTCAAACGCGCGCGCTTGAGCAACGCCTGCTGCGCTTCCTTGACGTTTCCCGGCTGGCCGCGCCACGCCTGCAACGGCGGCTCCTGCAACGCGCGCCCGTACGAAAAGCTCAAATTCCAGGGCAGCGCACCGAGCCGGTTCATCGCATTGAGATTGACGGTCGCCTCTTCAGGCGATTGCCCGCCCGACAGAAACACGAGACCGGGCACCGCCGCCGGCACCGTCCGCTTCAGCACCCGCACGGTCGCCGCCGCGATATGCGCCGTGCTCGACTGCTGCTGATGCTCGGAGCCGGGCAGCACCATGCTCGGTTTCAGCAGGATATGTTCGAGCACCACGCGATGCCTATGCAGCGCATGAAACACCTCGTGCAACACGGCCTCGGTCACTTCGGCGCAACGCTCGATCGTATGATCGCCGTCCATCAGCACTTCGGGTTCGACGATCGGCACGATGCCGGCCTCCTGGCTGATCGCCGCGTAGCGCGCGAGCGAATCGGCATTCGCCTCTATGGCGAGCCGGCTCGGCAGGCTTGCCGTGATGTTGTAGACCGCGCGCCACTTCGCGAAGCGCGCCCCTAGCCGCTTGTAATCGACGAAGCGTTTGGCGAGGCCGTCGAGGCCTTCGGTTATTTCGTCACCCGGAGCGAGCGCGAGGGGCACCTTGCCGAGGTCGACCTTGATGCCGGGTACGACGCCGTTCGCGGCGGCCGCCTGCGGGAACGGCGTGCCGTCGTCGGCCTTCTGGCGAAGCGTTTCCTCGTAGAGGATCACGCCGCTCACGAACTCGCCGAGACCCGGTGTCGTCAGCAGCAGGTTGCGATAGGCGCGGCGGTTTTCCTCGGTCGATTCGAGGCCGATCGTCTTGAAGCGTTTGGCGATGGTCGGGCCGCTTTCGTCGGCGGCGAGAAGGCCCTTGCCGGGTTGAACCATCGCGTTGATTGTGACTTGCAGCTCGCTACGGGTGTCCATGAGGTGCGCTCCCTTTGGTAGGCTCCGTTCGATGCGGTGAGTGAAAGAGATGCCGGTGACGGATTCCTTCGCGTGACGGTGGATGAAACGGTGCGGCGTCAGTCGCCGAGCAGATGCAGCACGAGATCGCGAGGCTGCGCGTGGCGCCGATGTTCAAACAGATACAGCCCCTGCCAGGTGCCGAGCAGCATCCTTCCATGTTCGACAGGCACCGACAGTTGCACCTGCGTGAGCGCCGCGCGCAGATGCGCGGGCATGTCGTCGGGTCCTTCGGTGTCGTGCTCGTAGCGCTCGACGTCTTCGGGCGCGATGCTCTCGAAGTAGCGCTCCAGATCGCGCCGCACCGACGGGTCGGCGTTCTCCTGAATCAACAGAGACGCCGACGTGTGCCGGCAAAATACGGTGAGCAGACCCGTACGGATGTCCGTGTCATCGACGAAGCGGCGCGCGTCGTCGGTAAATTCGACGAGACCGCGGCCACGGGTCTGGACGCTCAGGTGATGGATGGCTTGGCGCATGTCGGATGGGTAGCGCGATGAGGTAGTGGATGACGGGCGCCTACGCGCGGCGCGAATCAGAGCGACGCGAATGCATCCTCGATATCCTCGGCGCTGCGTGGCCGCACCACGCGCGCGAGCTCGGCGCCGTCGCGCATCAGCACGAGCGTCGGCCACAGCTTGATCTTGAACGAACGGCCGAGCGGCCGGCCGGGGCCGTCCTCGATCTTCAGATGCCGCAGGCCCGCGTGGGGCGCGAGCGCTTGCCTGATCGTCGCCTGCGCGCCTTGGCAAATGCTGCACCAGTTGGTGCCGAACTCGACGATGGTAACGCCGGGCAGCGCGTCGAGCTCGGCGCGTGTCAACGCTTGCGGGGAATAAGCTGTCGGGGTGGTCATGCGGGCTCCGCGGCTGATTGGACGGTCGCGCGCGTCGTGCCGGCTGGTCGCGGCGTGTCGCGAGTGTATGTGCAAAGGGTAGCAGCTATGCCGCGGATCGTCAGCGAGGCGGTCGTGCGCTGCCGCGCGCGCAGTTTCGCCGCGATGTGTTAAAAAGCGGTGCGCGCGTGCCCGGCCGATCGACGCGTCGCGTCATTGCAAAGAACCTGGCAAAAATGAACCCGCGAATCTATTTGCAACATCCGCAATACAAGGAACCTGTCGCGGTTGCGACCGGCTTCAGCTGGGGGGCGTGTCTGCTCGGCTTCATCTGGGCGCTGTCGAAAAGAATGTGGTTCGCCGCGTTCGTGATGCTCGGCATCAACGTGATCCTGCTCGGCATCGGCCTGTGGGGCGAGACGGCCGATCTGATCGGATTCGCGCTGTCGATCGTGTTCGCGCTCGCCTGCGGCGTGTATGGCAACCGGTGGCATCGCTGGACGCTCGAACAGCGTGGCTACGTCGTGGTCTGATCGAAGATGAATTCAAGCGGTCATGGCGGCGTTTCATGCTCACTGCATGTAACGGTACGCATCCGCCCCGCACGGCGCCGCTCACGGATTTGGGACAACCCTTCGCGGGTTTGCGCGAGCCGCGCCACAGGTCGATAATGCCCCGGTCGTTCCGGCCCCGAACTCCCGGCGACTATCGTGCCTTGCTGCGGATTCATGCGCAACGAGGCCCGCTCCACTCCAGCCACCATCCCCGTGTTGAAAACTGCGCGATTTTTCGACCTGCTTCGCATTCCTGGCTTCAAGCCGCTTGCCGCCGCCACCCTCATGCTCGGTGTGGCGATGTCCTTCACCGCACCGTATCTGTCTTTGTTCGGCATCGAACGCGCCGGCATGACGCCGTTCCGGCTTGGCGTGTTCATGACTTCGATCGCCGCGAGCGGCGTGCTCGCGAGTACGCTCGCCGGGCGCTGGAGCGACAGGAGCGGGCAGCATCGGCCGTTGCTGCTCGCGACGCTGATCGCGGCCGCGCTCGGTTATCTGTGTCTGTGCGTGGTGCGCGATTACCGGCTGCTGCTGGTGGTCGGCATCGTCTTCATCGGCGCGGGCGGCTCGGCGATCTCGATGGTGTTTTCGTTCAGCCGCGCGGCGCTGCCGGTGCCGGACCCCGGCGAGCGCGCGTTCGCGAGCGCGACGCTGCGTACGATCCTGTCTGCCGCGTGGGTGTTCGGACCGTCGGTCGGCGCGCTGGTGCTCGCCGCCAGCAGTTTCGTGGGCTTGTTCCTGTTCGCGGCCACGAGCTTCGCGATCTGCGGCTTCATCGTCTGGCGCATGCGCGAGCCGCGCAGCCATCTCGGCGATCACACGGTCGAGGACACCGCGTCGGAGCCGTCCGCGTCGATCACGGTGCCGCCGCTGAGGCAGCCCAGCGAGGACGCGCGCGAAACACTGCCGAGCGCCTCGGCGAACGACATCTTGCGCTCGGTGACCGCGCTGACGCTGCTCGGCCTCGCCGCGAACGCGACGATGATCGTGCTGCCGCTTTACATCGTGCACGGGCTGAACGGCACACACCTCGATGTGTCGGTGATGCTCGGCCTCGGCGCGCTGACCGAAATCCCAATGATGCTCGCGCTCGGCGCGAAGTCGTCGTCGCTGCACAAACCGAACTGGCTGGCCGCGTGCGCCGCCGTGCATGCGGTGTACTTCGTCGCGATGTCGCTGGCAGGCACCGTCAACGTGCTGATCCCGATGCAGATGCTCAACGCGTTCGTGGTCGCCGTGACCTCGTGCCTCGGCATGACCTACGTGCAGGATCTGATGCCGCATTCGCCCGGCCGCGCGACCGCGCTGTTCTTCAATGCGGCGCGGGTCGGCTCGATCCTGTCGGGCGTGCTGTCGGGGCTGCTCGTGCAAGCGTTCAGCTATCGCGGCACGTTCCTGGTCTGCGGGCTGCTCGCGCTGGGCGCGCTGGTACTGTTCGCGGTGCCCGGCTATCGCTATCCGGTGATGTGGCGCGCGGTGAAGCGACTGGCGGCAGCGCAATACGCGAAGCTGGCCGCGCGACGCGGCGCGCGCGTGACGGAGCGTAGCGAATAGCGGGGGAGTCCGTCGCGCTCCCGTTCGTCCGTACGCGCCGCCCTTGGAGCCGCGCGGAACTCGCGAAACTTCGAACCGTACCCCGCCTCTGCAAAAAGAGGCGGCTCGGTTCGACCCCATCGGCGCAATTCTCGACACAGCGCCTATGCTTAAGGGCAGCCACGCACACGCAACACGGCGACCATAAAATCAGACGGCGCAACGCAGCATCTTCGGGAGCGAGCCATGCAGCTAGGGATGATTGGATTGGGACGGATGGGTGCCGACATGGTGCGGCGCCTGACGAGAGGCGCTCAGCAATGCATCGTGTATGACGTGCAGCCCGCGGCGGTCGACCGGCTGAAGCAGGAGGGCATAGCCGGCGCGAGTTCGCTCGAAGACCTCGTCGCGCAACTCGACAAGCCCCGCGCCGTGTGGCTGATGGTGCCCGCGGCGGTGGTCGACGCGACGCTCGACAAACTCGTGCCGCTGCTCGAACCGGGCGACATCGTGATCGACGGCGGCAACTCCTACTATCACGACGACATCCGCCGCAGCCAGCAACTCGGCGCGCGTCAGCTTCACTATGTGGACGTGGGCACGAGCGGCGGCGTGGCGGGGCGCGAACGCGGCTATTGTTTGATGATCGGGGGCGAGGCCGAAGTCGTGAAACGGCTCGAACCGATCTTCTCGACGCTCGCGCCGGGTGCGGGCGCGGCGAGCGCGACGCCGGGCCGCCCGGCGGGCGCGAGTACCGCCGAGCAGGGCTTTCTGCACTGCGGCCCCCAAGGCGCGGGGCACTTTGTCAAGATGGTCCATAACGGCATCGAGTACGGCCTGATGGCCGCGTATGCCGAGGGTCTGAACGTGCTGCGCCACGCCGACGCCGGTCAGCACGGGCGCGCAGCCGATGCCGAAACGTCGCCCCTGCGGCGTCCCGAGTTCTACCAGTACGATCTGAACCTGGCCGATATCACCGAGGTGTGGCGCCGCGGCAGCGTGATCGGCTCCTGGCTGCTCGATCTGATTGCCGGGTCGCTCGCCAGCGACACCGAATTGAAAGACTACACGGGCCGCGTGTCGGATTCGGGCGAGGGCCGCTGGACCCTCGCCGCGGCCATCGATGAAGGCGTGCCGACGCCCGTGCTCAGCGCGGCGTTGTTCGCGCGCTTCAGTTCGCGCGGCGAGGCCGATTTCGCGAACCGCGTGCTGTCCGCGATGCGGCACGATTTCGGCGGCCACGCGGAAAAACCGGCCGCGGCGGGCGGCGGCTGAAACAGGTCAGGCCAGCCGCGAGCCCAAGCCCGTTTTCACGCCGGTCCGGCGGTCCGGCGAATCGTCCCCGCGAACCGCCCTAAGGAGCTTCGATGCCACACACCACCGCCACGCCGCACGACGTCGTGTTTCTATTCGATTGCGACAACACGCTGCTCGACAATGATCACGTGTTGCAGGATCTGCGCGCGCATATGATGGGCCAGTTCGGCGAGGAGAACAGTGCGCGCTACTGGGAAATCTTCGAGAACCTGCGCGTCGAGCTTGGCTACGCCGACTACCTCGGCGCGCTGCAACGCTACCGGACCGAGCATCCACGCGACACGCGCCTGCTGTTGATGTCGTCGTTCCTGATCGGGTATCCGTTTGCGAACCGGCTCTATCCGGGAGCGCTCGACGCGCTGCGGCATGTCGGCCAATACGGGCCTACGGTGATCCTGTCCGATGGCGACGTCGTGTTCCAGCCGCGCAAGATTTCGCGCTCGGGTCTGTGGGACGAAGTCGGCGGGCGCGTGCTGATCTATATCCACAAGGAGTTGATGCTCGATCAGGTGATGGAGTGCTATCCGGCGCGCCATTACGTGATGGTCGACGACAAGCTGCGGATTCTGAGCGCGATGAAGAAGTCATGGGGCGCGCGGCTGACGACCGTGTTTCCGCGCCAGGGGCACTATGCCTTGGACCCGAAGGAAATCGCCAGCAATCCGCCCGCCGACGTGACAGTGGAGCGGATTGGCGAGTTGGCGGCGATCGACGTGGAAAGTCTGTTGCGTCGCGCGAGGGGCGATTAGCTCGCGGGCATACACATCGCGCGGCGCGAGCATCGGCACACGGGCAGCCACGCCGCTGCGCTAACCGTGGCCGAACAGCTTCACGAGCAGCCCGAATACGCCGACTGGCACGGCGATGCCCAGGCAAAGGAATACGAACGTCAGGACCAAAGTCTTGAGCACTTTGAGCGCACGGGGCGATGTCGACATGGCGGCCATTGATCCGGGACAAGGAACACGAAAGGGAAATTCCGCACCGGTGCTGCTGCAGCAGGCAGGCTTGGGCTGAACCGCGTCAGCCCATCCTCACGACAGTGCGGTCCGCGACGCCGGTCACGCCGAACAGCCGCGTCACGTCTTCGAGCATCGCGGCGCGCTGTGCTTCGCTCCGAAGCTCGCCCGACAGCGTGATGCGCCCCCGCGCGACTTTCACACGCACGGCGCCCGGCGGAACGGCCGCGTCCCACGCAAGGCGGCGCGCCGCTTCGGCTGCGATCTGCGTGTCGGTCAGGCGGCTGGATGCCACGGGTTCCCCCAGCAAACGCAATGCTGATCCGTTCACACTACCAGATGCGGCGGATTTTGGCCGCGTGAACGCTAGCCGGGAGAGGGCGGATTCCCCCCGCGCAGAACTTGCCACGTTTGTCATAATGCCCACCTGACAGAACGCGCCTTCTCCTGCGAACGGCGCGCGCATTCTCCACGAGACCTGGCCGCCCCATGAATACGACTCCTGACGCTCCTTCCCGACCCTCGCTGCGCGCGCTGACCGTGCTCGAAGGACGTGTTCTCGGCGTGCTCGTCGAGAAACAGCACACCGTGCCTGATAGTTATCCGTTGTCGCTGAACGCGCTGACGCTCGGCTGCAATCAGAAGACCGGCCGCTCGCCGGTGATGAACGCGAGCGAGGCCGAGGTGCTGACCGCGATCGACGGATTGAAACGCCTGAGCCTCGTGTTCGAAGGCAGCAGCAGCCGGGTGCCGCGCTTCGAGCACAACATGAATCGCGTGCTCGGCCTGCCGGCCCAGTCGATCGCACTGTTGACCACGCTGCTGTTGCGCGGCCCGCAAACGGCCGCCGAATTGCGCCTGAACAGCGCGCGCCTGCATGGATTCGCCGATATTTCGTCGGTCGAGGCGTTTCTCGATGAGCTTGCCGCGAGCGAGCCGCCACGCGTCATCCGGCTGCCGCGCATGGCGGGCGAGCGCGAGCCTCGCTGGATGCATCTGCTGTGCGGCGAGGTCAGCATCAACGAGACGGCCCAGTCCGCGGCCGCCTCCGACGACAGCGTGCCGCCGTCCGCATACGAGGCGCTGAAAGCGGAGCAGAAGCGTCTCGCCGACGAACTCACGCGGCTGCAGGCCGTCGTGCGGCGCATGGCAACAGAGTTGGGGATCAGCACGGACGATTTGTGATCGGCAGCCCGCTCGTTTACGTATCCCGCCGGCGTGGCCTGTCGACCCGCAGGTTGCGCTGCGTGCGATAGAAGATATGCGGCGGCACGTTCGGAGAGTCTTCGGCGAGCCGGTCGAGCTCGATGCGGATCGAGGTGAGGTAGTGCGCTTCGCGCGCATCGGCGTCGCCGGCAAACACCGCTTCGAGCCGCCGGCGCACCGCGCCATAGCGCGCACCGGCCGCGCGATGCTTCTCGGCACGCTCGGCATAGCGCAGGAACGTCTGCAGCGCGGCCGATAGCGCCGCCGCCACGCTGACGAGTCCAACGAAAATCCGCATCTCGGTCGATATCGGTGCCGCGCTCAGCGACGCGAACACCGCCGTGCCGACGAACGCGCTCAGCGCGGTCACGAGCCAGCCCATGCCGCGCTCGCGCGCCGACAGCAGGTCCGCCATGTCGTAATGGCTCATCTGCGATTCGCGCGCGCGGCGGATCCATTTCAACAGCAACTCGGTTTCATCGAGAGGCGGCTCGTAGGCGGGCAGGGGCGTCATCGCTCAGTGTTCGGCACGCGCGTCAGTCGTAGGAAAACGAACTGCCGAATTTTTCGATCCGCTCGAGCGCCATGCCCGAGCCGCGCACGACGCAGGTGAGCGGCCCTTCGGCGACGAACACCGGCAGACCCGTTTCTTCGGCCAGCAGGCGGTCCAGATCGCGCAGCAGCGCGCCGCCGCCCGCGAGCATGATGCCGCGCTCGGCGATGTCCGCGCCGAGTTCGGGCGGTGTCTGTTCGAGCGCGATCTTCACCGACGACACGATCTGGTTCAGCGGATCGGTCAGCGCTTCGAGGATCTCGTTGCTCGACACCGTAAAGCTGCGCGGAATGCCCTCGGACATGTTGCGGCCTTTCACTTCCATCTCCATGACCTCGGAGCCCGGAAAGGCGGAGCCGATTTCCTTCTTGATCGCCTCGGCTGTCTGCTCGCCGATCAGCATGCCGTAGTTGCGGCGGATGTAGTTGACGATCGCGTCGTCGAACTTGTCGCCGCCGACGCGCACCGAACCCTTGTAGACGATCCCGCCGAGCGAGACCACGCCGACCTCGGTCGTGCCGCCGCCGATATCGACGACCATCGAACCCGTCGCCTCCGACACCGGCAGGCCCGCGCCCGTCGCGGCGGCCATCGGTTCCTCGATCAGATAGACCTGCGAGGCGCCCGCGCTATGCGCGGCTTCCTTGATCGCGCGGCGCTCGACCTGGGTCGAGCCGCACGGCACGCAGATGATGATGCGCGGCGACGGTGCGAACAGCCGCGACTCGTGCGCCATCTGGATGAAGCGCTTGATCATCTGCTGGGTGATGTTGAAATCGGCGATCACGCCGTCTTTCATCGGGCGGATCGCTTCGATGTTGCCCGGCACCTTGCCGAGCATCTGCTTCGCTTCACGGCCGACGGCGAGAATGATCTTCTTGCCGTTCGGGCCGCCTTCCTGGCGGATCGACACGACCGAGGGCTCGTCGAGCACGATGCCCTTGCCGCGCATGTAGATCAGCGTGTTCGACGTGCCGAGGTCGATCGCGAGATCGTTTGAAAAGTAGCCGCGCAGAAAACCGAACATGCGTATTCCTGTCTTTGCGTAGTCGGGCGCGTGAGCGCCGCCCGGAGGCTGTCGGGGTCTGCCGCTTGCACGCGGCGCGCGGCAGGAGCGGCCGCGCGACAGAAAGAATAGCAGTTTATCGACGCGCGCGGCCGCGCGGCGGCAGGACTCTCCGCTATCTTTCGCTCGCTGGCCCGAGCCGCGCCGCGATCGTGCGGCACGCCGCCAGCAGCGGATCGATGTAAGCGATTTGCACATCGTCGCGATGGCGGAAGGTCGGTATGCTGATGCTCACGCAGCCGACCGCCCGGCCGTCCGCGCCGCGAATCGCCGCGCCGTAGCAGCAGATCGATGCTTCGTTCTCCTCGCGATCCTGCGCGTGGCCGCGTTGCGCGGTCGCCTCGAGTTCCCGGCGCACGGCGTCGAGATCGGTCAATGTGTGCTCGGTGAAACGTTCGAGCGGCGCGTCCTTCAGCAGCGCCTCGCGCTCGGACTCCGTGAGCGTCGCCAGATACGCCTTGCCGACCGAACTCGACGTCAACGACACCCGCGTGCCGATGCGCGAGGCCATGCGCACCGCGTGCGGGCTCTCCAGCTTCTCGATGTAGACCATCTGGCCCTGGCTCGGCACCGCGAGGTGAATCGTCTCCGAGGTGAAGTCGCGCAGTTCCTGCAAGACGTCGACGGCCGCGAGCCGCAGGTCCGAACGCTCCCAGCTATGACTGGCGAGATTGATCAGCCGAGGCCCAAGGCCAAAGGTGCTGCCGCCACCGGTTGCGACGATCAGCCCTTCGGCTTGTAACGCGGCAACGATGCGATGCACGGTCGGGCGCGGATAACCGCTCGCCGCGCTCAGCTTCGCGACGTTGGGCGGCGTTTGCGCATCGGCGATTAGTTGCAGTACCGCGATGAACTTCGAGAATGCGGCGGCGCCAGCGACGGCCTTGTTGCCGGTTTTATGATCGGTGTGCCCGACACCAACAGCGCGAGCGCGAGAAGCGGGTTTGGAAGCGGAACTCGACATCACATGGAGGCAGCGGAGGGGGTACGCAATTATGCCTTCACGCGGCTCGATCACGCGACGAGATACCCGCCGTCGACCGGCACGATCGCGCCCGTCATGAACGATGCCGCCGGCGTGCACAGAAACACCGCGACTTGCGCGACTTCCTCGGGCGTACCCCAGCGGCGCAGGGGCGTGCGCTTCAGAATCGCCTGCGAGCGGTCATCGTCATCCTGCAACGCCTGCGTGAGCGGCGTCGCGATCCAGCCCGGGGCGATCGCATTGACACGAACACCGTCGGCCGCGTACGCGAGCGCGAGCGACTTCGTCAACTGCGCGACCGCGCCCTTGCTCGCGCTATACGCCGGCACCAGACCACCGCCGAAAAAACTCAGCATCGACGCCGTATTAACGATGCAGCCCGCTGACGCCTTCAGCAAGGAACGCGCGGCCGCACACACGCGCATCGTGCCGTTCAGGTTGATATCCATCACGCGTTCGAACACGTCGAGCCGGTGCTCTTCGGCGCGGCTGATCACGCCCGCGCAGTTGACCACGATGTCGAGACGCTCGAACGCGCTCACCGCGGCGGTGACAGCGTCGCCCGAACGCACATCGAGCACGACGCGCGGGATCTCGCGATTCAGCGTATCAGGCGCGCCCTCGGGCAGCGGCAGGCCAGCCGCCACCGTGTGCGCGCCGAGTTGCGCGAGCGCGTTGGCGATCGCCGCGCCGATCCCGGACCAGCCGCCGGTCACGAGCGCGGCCTTGCCTTCGAGTAGCTGGTTCTGGAATGTCATGGGGGAAACCGCATCAGGTGGGTTGAGGCTCGACCGAACTCGCGAGCGGCGCGGGCGCCACTTCCTTGACGACGAACAGATAGACGAGCGCCGCCGCGAACGCGACGGCGGCGCTGATCAGGAGCGCGTCGACGAACGAATGCGTCTGATCGACCACGATGCCGGTGATGACCGGCGCGAACGAGCCGCCCAGATAGCCGCCGAAGTTCTGCATGCTGCCGAGCGACGCCACCAGGTGCCGAGGCGCGGCGACGCTGACGAGCGCCCACGCACTGCCGCTGGAGAGGTTCACGAACAGCATCGCGAGCGACACATAGACGATCGCGAGCGTCGTGCTCGGCGTATAGGCGGCCGGCACCGTGAACGCGGCCGCACCGACGAGGCCGACACACAGCGGCCACTTGCGGCTGCGGATCGGCGCCATGCCGCGCTTGAACAGATAGTCGGCGATCAGGCCGCTGCTCGCCATGCCGATCGTACCGAACACATACGGAATCGCGACGACCCAGCCGGTATGCGCGATGCTCAGATGACGCTCGCGCTCCAGGTAGCCGGGCAGCCAGGTCAGATAGAGCCACACCATGTAGATCACGCCCATGAAGCCGAAAATCATGCCCCACGTGTTACGCAGCTTGAACAGCGCGCCCCATTCGGACAAGCTCAAGCCCGGCGGGTTTTCCTGGGTGGTCGCGCCTTCGTTCAGATGCGCGGTTTCTTCCGCGCTCAGCGCGATTTCGCTGCGATTGCGGTAAACGACGTACCAGGCGAGCGCGACGGCGATGCCGATCACGCCCATGATCACGAACATCGTGCGCCAGCCGAAGGAAAGCATCAGCACCGTGAGCAGCGGCGGCGCGATCATCGGCGCGATGGTCGATGACGAGATGAACGTGCCGATCGGCGTGCCGCGCTCGCGTACCGCGAACCATTCGCTGACGACCTTTGCGCCGGCCGGAAACAGCGGCGCCTCGGCGATGCCGAGCACGACGCGCGCGCTCAGAAACTGATTGAGCGTCTGGATGAAGCCGCCCGCAACTTGCGCGATCGACCATACGAGCATGCCGAACCCGAGCATCACGCGCGAACCGAAGCGGTCGAGCAGCGCGCCGACCGGCAACTGCGCGAACGCGTACGACAGGGAGAAAGCGGACAGCAGAAGCCCCATCTGCGAAGCCGATAGATGCAATTCCTCGCTGACGAGATGATTCGCGATCGACAACGTGCTGCGGTCGAGATAGTTGACGATGCCCGCGACCGTCAGGAAGACGACGGCGACCACCTGGATACGTTTCAGACGCTGCGACTTCTGAAGCATGTTTTGTCTCCTGCGCAATGTGTCCTGCTGGTGTGGGAATGGTGCTGCCGTGCCTCTCGGTATTGCGGTGTTGCCGCTGTTGTTTTGCGGGGCCGGTTGCGGCCTTTTACCGGATGAACTGCTCGACGTAGTCTTCGCCCAGGCCGACCGCCACGTAGTGCTTGCGGCACATGTCGATCTTCGTGAAGACATCTTCGTAGCCGGTGTAGTTGCCGTAGGGATCGCAATAGAACATCACGCCGTTGACCTGAAAGTACGTGATCATTTCCTCGACGTCTTCGGGCACGTACAACGTATGCGTTTCGCCGGGCGGTTCGTAGACGTAGCTGCCTTCGGTTGCGACCCAGTCATGCTCGAGATAGCGCCAGCGGCCCTTGAGCACCATGCCATGCACGCCTTGCGGATGACGGTGCCGGCTCAGCACGCCCGAGCGGCGCACGCGCAGCAGATTCATCCAGTATCCCTGCGACACATTCAGGCATAGCGGGCGGAACGACACGTTTTCGGCCTGTGGAACCCACAGGCGCTCGTCGGCCGGAATCGCGCAGGGCACCACGATTTCCTTTTGCGCTTCCTTGGGGAACGGCAACTGGTACGGCGTCAGGTCGGGTTGATCGGCCGCGGGCATGGGAAATTCCTCGCATAATTGTGCTGAAAAAAACCGAATGTCCACATTGTGGATTTTGAGTCCACCATATGGTTATTATCGGAACCGGGTTCGGTGAGGTCAATCCTGGGGAAATTACGGGTCGCGACTCATCCGCAGATCGCGCGAAAGATGCGCGTGCACCGGTCGCCGCGTCCGCGCCCGACACGCGGATAGCCCGTCAATCAAGGCTCGCGCGCTTGTCCTGATCGAACACCATCTTTAAGCCTGCTTTAAGTGGAGGCCACTACATTACGCACCCATCACGTAACCATCGGCAACACCATAGGACTATGACCACGAAAAACTATTGGCGCGGTAGCGCTGCGATCTGCGTTGCACTCGCAATCGGTGGTGCGTACGCGCTCAGCCATCGCAATGCCGATGCGTCCGTGAACGACGCGCAGGGCCCGGCGTCGGCACTGCGCGCGACGGCGGATATCGCCGGCTCGCGCTCGTCGGCGCCGGACTTCTCCGGCATCGTGTCGCGCTATGGCCCGGCGGTCGTGCATATCGGCGTGAAAGAAGCCGCCTCCATCGATGAAAACGGTCAGCGCAAGAGCGGCGGCGAAGCACTCGGCTCGGGCTTCATCATCAGCCAGGACGGTTACATCCTGACCAACAATCACGTCGTCGACGGCGCGACCAGCGTGAGTGTGAAGCTCACCGACGGCCGCGAATTCCGCGCCCGCGTGATCGGCAAGGACAAGGCCAGCGACGTGGCCGTCGTGAAGATCGACGCGACGAATCTGCCGACCGTGAAGATCGGCAATCCGGACAACAGCAAGGTCGGCGAATGGGTCGTGGCGATCGGTTCGCCGTACGGCTTCGACAGCACGGTGACCTCGGGCATCATCAGCGCGAAATCGCGCTCGATGTCCGACGACAGCCCGATCCCGTTCATCCAGACCGACGTGCCGGTCAACCCGGGCAACTCGGGTGGTCCGCTGTTCAACCTGAACGGCGAAGTGATCGGCATCAACTCGATGATCTACTCGCGCACCGGCGGCTTCCAGGGCCTGTCGTTCGCGATTCCGATCGACGCGGCGATGCATGTGAAAGATCAGCTCGTGCGCACGGGCCACGTGAGCCGAGGCCGCATCGGCGTGGGCGTGCAGCCGCTCAGCGCCGACAAGGCGAAGGCGCTCGGCCTCGATTCGACGGGCGGCGCACTGGTCGGCTCGGTCGATCCGAGCGGCCCCGCGCAAGCGGCCGGTCTGCGCCAGGGTGACGTGATCGTCGGCGTGAACGGTAAGCACATCAACAATACGGCCGAACTGGTCGGGCAGGTCGCGCAGCTCTCGCCGGGCAGTGAAGCGACGATCAGCGTGTGGCGTAACGGCGGCGAGCGCAAGCTGACGGTGACGGTGGGCGGCCAGCAAGCGTCGGATTTGGCCTCGGCTGAACCGCGTGAACAGCAGCAGGAACAGCCGCAGCAGCAAAACCGACCGCGTCTCGGCGTCGCCGTGCGTCCGTTGACCGAGGACGAGCAGCAGGAAGCGCAGTTGCCGGGCGGCGTGGTGGTGCAGCAGGCCACCGGTCCGGCCGCCGAAGCCGGCATTCAGGCAGGCGACATCATCGTTGCCGTCGACGGCAAGGTGGTTCGCGGCGTCGAGCAGCTGCGCCGCATGATCGCCCAGGCGGACGACAGCGTGTCCGTCACCGTGGTGCGCGATGGTGCGCAAGCGTCGGTCAACGTGACGCTTGGCTGATGAGTTGAGCCCGCCGGTGCAATGCCGGCGGCCGGCACGGCGCGCTGATGTAGCGCGCGTGCCTCAGTTGGAAGGCTGGCCCGGCTCCGCTTGCGACGTGCTTTGCGAAGCGTCCTGCGGTTCGTCGGGGCCGCCCCCCAACGCGACGTAAAGCGACACCCCGTTTTGCAACGCGGTCGCCCGAAGCTGGATCAATTGCTGCTCGGCGGCAAACTGATTGCGTCGCGCATCCACCACCTCGAGATAGATCGAGATTCCGTTTTCGTAGCGCAGCTCGGCCGTCTCGGCCAGTTGCCGCTGCGCCTGCACCGCCTGTTCCTGGGCCGCGATCTGCTCCTTGTAGCGTTGCCGCGCGACCAGTGCATCGGAGACCTCACGAAACGCGTTCTGCACGGTGCGCTGATAATCGGCGACCAGTTCGTCGCGCCGCGCGCGCGTCGCGGCGAGTTGCGCCCGGCGCTGACCCGCATCGAAGATCGGCATGCCCACCAGCGCGCCGAACGTCCACGCCTGCTTGGCCGGCTCGAACAGATCGCCGAGTTCCGGCGACACATAACCGAAGCTGCCCGTCAGCGCGATGCGCGGAAAGAAGTCCGCGCGCGCCACGCCGATGTCGGCATCGGCCGCGCGCAGCTGCTGCTCGGCCTGCTGGATGTCCGGCCGATCGATCAGCAACGCGGAGGGCAAGCCTGCATCGAGCTCGCGGAACTGCGCGGCGTCGGCGATCGGCGGCGCTTGCGGTAGCGGCTCGGTCAGCGGCTCGGTCAGCGGCCCGCCGATCAGCACTTCGAGCAGATGGCGTTGCTGCGCGGTAGTCCTTTGCAGCTCCGCGAGTTGCGTCTGCGCCTGCGTGACAAGAATGGCGGCCTGGTCGTAATCGACGGTCGAGGTGACGCCCGCGTCGAGCCGCAGCCTGGCGACTTCGAGCGCGTAGCGACGGCTGTCGAGCGTCCGTTGGGCGAGCTCGATGCCTTCCTCGCCCGAGCGGATCGCGTAGTAGTTCGACGCGACATTGCCGATCAGTGACAACCTGAACGCATGCTGTGCGTCGACGCTCGCGAGATAGCGGCGCCGCGCCGCTTCGCTGGCGTTGCGCACGCGTCCCCAGAAGTCGAGCTCGAACGACGTCACCGCGGCCTGCACGTTGTACTGGTTGAACTGGACCGAGACGTCGGTATTCTCGAACTGGGGTTCGATCGAACCCAGCGGCGTTTTCGTGCGGGTCGCGCTCCCGTTCACATTGACCTGCGGCAAACGCGCGGCGTTCTGGATGCGATAAAACGCGCGTGCCTGCTCGATACGCGCGATCGACGCGGCGAGATCGCGGTTGTGTTCGAGCGCCCTCTCGATGAGCGCCTTCAGTTTCGGATCGGCGAAGAACGTCTGCCAGTCGACCTGCTTTGCCAGACGCGCGGTGGCCGGATTGGCCGTCTCCGCCATGTCGAAGCGATCGGCGATCGGCAGTGGGGGCTGCTGATACTTCGGCGCAAAATTGCAGGCAGCGAGCGAGCACGAGAGGAGGGGCAACAGCAGGCTCTTACGCATCGCGCTGTCCTCCACCCAATTCCCCTGGCGCAGCCGTCGAATCGTCATCGTCGAGATCGACGCTGCGCTTCCTGCGGCTGAGCCAGCGCCGCGCGGCCACGTAGAACAGCGGCGTAAAGAAGATCCCGAACAATGTGGCGGTCAGCATGCTGCCCATCACGCCGGTGCCGACCGCGCGCCGGCTCGCGGCGCCCGCGCCGGTTGCGAGCACGAGCGGCATCATGCCCAACACGAACGTGACGCTGGTCATCAGAATAGGGCGCAGGCGCTGCTGCGCGCCGCTCCTCGCCGCGGCCAGCGCGTCTTTTCCTTCCGACTCCTCCTTGATCGCGAACTCGACGATCAGGATCGCGTTTTTCGCCGCGAGGCCGATGATCGTCACGAGGCCGATGTTGAAGTACACGTCCGCGGACAGTCCACGCAGCATCGTCAGCACCACCGCGCCGATCACGCCGAACGGAATGATCAGCAGCACCGCCACCGGAATCGCCCAGCTCTCGTACAGCGCCGCGAGCAGCAGGAACACGACCACGAGCGACAGCCCCAGCAGCAAGCCGATCTGGCCGGCCGCCTGCTTTTCCTCGAGCGCGGTGCCGGTCCATTCGTAGCTCAGGTTGCCGGTCAACACGTGCGACGCGATGCGCTCCATCTCGGCGATCGCCGCGCCGCTCGAGCGGCCGGGCGCGGCCTGGCCCGATAGCGTCGCGGACGGAAAGCCGTTATAGCGTTCGAGCTGCTGCGGCCCGGAAATCCAGCGCACGCGCGTGAAGGTCGAGAACGGCACCATCTCGCCGCGGTTGTTGCGCAGGCGCAGCGAGGTCACGTCCTCGGCGCGCATGCGCTGTTCGGCATCCGCCTGCAGTAGCACACGCAGCACGTTGCCCTCGAACACGAAGTCGTTCACGTAGTTCGCGCCGAACGTCAACGCCAGCGCCTGATTGACCTGACCGATCTGCAGGCCGAGCGCGCGGGCCTTCACGCGGTCGATCTCGACGTAGAGCTGCGGCGCCTCCGGCATGCCCTCGGCACGCACGCCAGCGAGCACAGGACTTTGTGACGCCTCGATCATCATGCGCCGCGCGGCCTGCTGAAGCGCTTCGCCACCGACGCCGCTGCGATCCTGGATCTTCATCGTGAAGCCGGTCGCGTTACCGAGCGAGGGAATCGCCGGCGGGTCGAGCGCAAAAATGAACGCCTCGGGAATCTGCTGGAATGCGCCGTTCGCGCGACGCACCAGCGCGCTCGCCGAATTCGCCTCGCCCGGGCGCTCGTCCCACGGCTTCAGATCGACGAACGACAGTGCCGCCGATTGTCCCTGGCCGAAGAAGCTGAAGCCCGTTACCGACGCGATGTTGCGCACCTGCGGCTGCTGCCGCAGAAATGCCTCGACCTGGTCGATCGCGTGCTGCGTGCGCTGTTCGGTCGAACCCGGCGCGCTCGTGTACGTGATGAAGATATGCCCCTGATCTTCGGTCGGCAGAAAGCCGGTCGGCAGTCGCAGGAAGAAGAACGCGGTGATCGCGCAGGCCGCGACGAACACCAGCAGCCAGCGCAACGGCGAGCGCAACATCGCGTCGACGCCGCCGACATAGCGCGTGGTGCCCGCGTCGAGCCCGCGATTGAAGCCGTCGAACACGCGATGCAGCAGACGCGAAGCCGCATTCTTCGGCCGCTCGCCGGCGGCCGCCTCGCTGCGCAACAGCGCCGCGCACATGGCCGCGCCGAGCGTCAGCGCCAGCAGCGTCGACAGCGTGATCGACACCGCCAGCGTGACCGAGAACTGCCGGTAGATGCCGCCCGTCGATCCCGGGAAAAACGCCATCGGAATGAACACCGCGACGAGCACCAGCGTACTCGCGATCGCCGCGCCCGAAATCTGCCCGACCGCCTTGACCGTTGCGCGCGGCGCGCTGAGCCCGTCCTCGCGCATGACGCGCGCGACGTTTTCGACGACGACGATCGCATCGTCGTTGAGAATACCGATCGCGACCACCATGCCGAACAGCGACAGAATGTTGATCGATAGCCCGAACAGATAGAGCCCCGCACAGGTGCCGATCAGCGCGATCGGCACGACGATCGTCGGAATCACGGTGGCGCGCCAGTCCTGCAGGAACAGGAACACCACGACGGTCACGAGCAGCAGCGCCTCGACCATCGTGCGGAGCACACCGTTCACCGAGGTCGTGATGAACGGCGTGGTGTCGAACGGCACGGTCCATGTGACGCCGCGCGGGAAAATCGGCTGCAATTCGTTCATTCGCTGGCGTACCGCCCTGGCGACCGCGAGCGCGTTCGCACCGCTCGCGAGCTGGATCGCGATGCCGGCCGACACCTTGCCGTTGACGGTCAGCCGGTTGCCGTAGCTGTCGTTGCCTAGCTCGACTCGCGCGACGTCGCCGACTCGCACGGTCGAGCCGTCCGGATTCGCGTGCACGATGATTTCGCGGAACTGCTCGGGCGTCGAGAAGCGGCTTTGCGTGACGATCTGCGCATTGAATTCGGCGCCCGGCGCGATCGGCTGGTCGCCGAGGCCGCCGCCCGCGGTCTGACTGTTCTGCTCCTGGATCGCCTGCAGCACCTCGCTCGCCGACAGGCCGAAGCCCGCGAGCTTGCGCGGATCGAGCCAGATGCGCATCGCGTACGACGAGCCGAACAATTGCACGTCGCCGACGCCGTCGATACGGCGCAGTTCGTTGATGATGTTGTTCGACGCGAAGTTGCCCATTGCGACGGCGCTGGTGGTGGCGTCGGTCGCCTGCAGCGCAACCAGCATCAGAAAGCCCGACGACGCCTTCGTCACGCTCAAGCCGATCTGGCGGACTTCGAGCGGCAGGCGCGGTTCGACGCGGCTCAGCCGGTCCTGCACCTGGGTGCGCGCGATGTCGAGATTGGTGCCGGGCTTCAGCACCACGGTGATCTGCATCGTGCCGTTCGCGCGGCTCACCGACGACATGTACAGGAAATTCTCGATGCCGTTCATCTCGTCTTCGACGATCGACGTGACGGTGCGCTCGAGCGTGCTCGCGTCCGCGCCGCTGAAGACTGCGGAGATGCTGAGCGACGGCGGAGCGACGTCGGGATACTGCTCGACCGGCAGCAGTGAAAGCGCGATCGCGCCGAACAGCACGATGAAAAGGGCAATGACCCACGCGAAAACCGGCCGGGCGACGAAGAATCGATTCATCGGCGAGCCCGTCAGTGCGCGGCCGATGCGGTGGCGGGGGAGGCGGACGGCTGCGCCGCCGGCGGCGCATTGGGCGCGGGCCTCGCGTCGACATGCTGACCCGGCTGCACTTTCTGCCACCCATCGACGATCAGCCGCTCACCGGCCTTCAGACCAGCGCGCACGGTCCAGCGTCCTTCGCCCTGTTCGCCGAGATCGATGTTACGGCGGACCACGGTGCCGTCCTCGGCGACCAGCGCGACGCTGGCTACGCCGTGCTCGATCTGCACCGCCCGCTCGGGAATGCGAATGCCCTGCAGATTGCCCGTCCCGATGATGCGCCCACGCACGAACTGCCCCGGCAATAGCGTGCGGTCCGGATTCGCGAACCGCGCGCGCACCGTCTGCGTGCCGGTGGACGGATCGACGACGAGATCGGCGAAGTCCAGAAAGCCCGGCTCGTTGTAGAGCTGGCCGTTCGCGAGGATCAGCTGCACCTCGACGTGCTTCATGCTGGTCGGCTTGCGCGTGCCCGACTGGATCTGCTGCTCGATGTCGAGCATCGCGGTGTTCGACTGCGTGAACACCGCGTTGATGGGCGTCAGCTGGTTGACCTGGGCGAGCAGCGTCGCCGCGCCGGCGCTGACGAGCGCGCCTTCAGTGACGAGCGCGCGGCCCGCGCGCCCGGCGATGGGCGTGCGCACGATGCAGCGATCGAGCCGCAGTTGCGCGAGTGACACGGCGGCCTGCGCGTCGGCGACGTTGGCCTGGGCCTGCTGCATCGTCGCGAGCGCGGCGTCGTATTCCTGAGCGCTGACCGCGCGACGGCCGACGAGCGGCTTGAATCGGTCCACCACCGAGGCCGCGTTGTCGCGCACGGAGGTCGCGCGTGCCAGCGCCGCCTTGGCCTGCTCCAACTGTGCGCGATAGTCGCGCGGGTCGATCTGGAAGAGCGGGGCGTTGGCCGGCAGATCCGTGCCTTCCTGATAGAGCGTGCGCTCGACGATGCCATCGACGCGCGCGCGAATCTCGGCGCTGCGCACGGCCTCGATGCGGCCCGGCAACTCGACGACATCGGCGACAGCGGTAGTGGAAACCGTTTCGACCAGCACGGGAACCGGCGGCATGGATGCGGCGGTGGGCGTGTTCTGCCGTTCGTTGCAGGCGGCAAGCAGGAACGGCAAACCGATGATCAGCAGCGATGCGGCACGACTACGCAGGCGGAATGCGGAGCTAGGCAAGAGAAACTCCTTTGATCAAGGCAGTCTTTTTTGCACGCGAGATCAGTGACGGTATAACGGTTTGCGGTCGGTTTAACTATTTGGAAATGGGAGGCGGAATGATGCCCGGAAGAGATTTCCGTTGATCCTACCGTGTCTGGGTGACTTGTCAATTCATTCCTGCCCGATGCGAGTGGAATGGACTCGCAATGGCGCGCACGCGCCCGCGGACGCCCTAACGGGACCTCGCCCGGGGCAGGTGACAAACGGAGTTTTCTTTCGATTTCAATGGAATTGACAGTCGATTCGCATTCGTTTTTTTGAAATCAAATTGATCTGTCTGATTTCACAATTAATTGTGAACGGCAAACTGCAAGACCTCTAAGGGAACGCTTCAACTCTCGTGCCAAGCCACCGGCATGGCAGCTCTCGCACGAGAAAACCGTCATTGGTGCGATTCCATCGCCTAAGATCGACTTACGCGCGCAGCAGTTTCGGTGACACCGGCTCGCCGGCTCGCGAGCAGCTTGTCATCGCGCAACACTTGCGCGCGCGACTTTTCCACAAGGAGGTCACGATGAAATCAGACGACAAGGGCGACGTGCGCGCGTTCGTGCAAACGGCCGAGCAGGGTGGCGAGCATGTCTGGGTAATCACGCTCGTCGACTTCGGGGCTCGCGAGGTCAAACGCTCGCTCGTTTCGGACGAGACATATGCGACTCACGCCGCTGCTAAAGATGCCGGGGAAGCCCATCTGAAGGCGCTGGCGGAAGACCGCTAGAGCCGCTCACTTCTGCCTTGTTTTCGCACGTAGACGTACTAACGTTGGTCTATACGTCGAGGGGCGGAAGAGGACACAGTTATGGCCAGTGCGCAAGGAACCAACGGATCGCCGTTTGCGGTGTCCGTCGAGGCGGGCAGCTATCGCGTCACGCGCCCACGAAACGCAGGCGACGTGACCGACCTGCTGCAAAAGCAAGGCATCCAGATCGTCGATCTGAAGTTCACCGACTTGCCCGGACTCTGGCAGCATTTCTCGATCACGCTCCCCGAGGTTCACGACGATCTCTTCAGCGCCGGCATCGGCTTCGACGGTTCGTCGATCCGCGGCTTCCAGGAGATACATGAGTCCGACATGCTGCTCCTGCCCGACCCGGCAACTGCCTTCGTCGACCCGGTGTGTGACACCCCGACCCTGTCGATGATTTGCGACGTAGTCGATCCGGTACTGCGGCAGCCGTATTCGCGCGATCCGCGCTACATCGCGAAGAAAGCTGAGAACTATCTGCGTCAGACGGGCATCGCGACCACCTGTTATTTCGGGCCGGAGCTGGAATTCTTCATATTCGATTCGATCCGCTTCGGACAGGACCAGCACAGCGGCTACTACTATGTCGAATCGGCCGAAGGCGACTGGACCACCGGACGGGACGACGGCGCATACGGCGGTGGCAATCTCGGCTACAAGCAACGCTACAAGGAGGGCTACTTCCCGGTACCGCCCCATGACACGCTGCAGGAGATCCGCTCGCAGATCGCGCTGACGCTGCAGCAGGCGGGCGTCCAGATCGAAGTGCATCACCACGAAGTCGCGACCGCGGGACAGAATGAGATCGACATGCGCTTTGCGACGCTCAACCGCATGGCCGACAACGTGATGATCTACAAGTACATCTGCAAGAACGTCGCGCGCCGGCACGGCAAGGTGGCCACCTTCATGCCGAAACCGCTGTTTGCCGACAACGCGAGCGGCATGCATTGTCATCAGAGTTTGTGGAAAGACGACCTGAATCTCTTTTACGACGCGGGCGGCTGGGCCCTGACTTCCGACCTGTGCCGCTGGTACATCGGCGGACTGCTTCAGCATGCGCCCGCGCTCATGGCGTTCTGCGCGCCGACGACGAATTCCTACAAGCGTTTGGTGCCGGGGTATGAGGCGCCCGTCAATCTGGCGATGTCCCAGCGCAACCGTTCGGCTGCGGCGCGCATCCCGATGTATTCGGATTCGCCCAATGCGCGGCGCGTCGAGTTTCGCTGTCCGGACCCGTCCGCGAATCCGTACCTGGCGTTCGCGGCGATGATGATGGCGGGCCTCGACGGCATCGAGAACAAGATGGACCCGGGCGATCCGCTTGACCGCAACATATACGACCTGCCGCCCGAAGAAGCCAGCGCCATACGGCAGGTGCCGGGTTCCCTCGAAGCTGCGCTGGCCGCGCTCGAAGCCGACCACGCGTTCCTGCGTCAAGGCGACGTGTTCACCGACGACGTGATCCAGACCTGGATCGAATACAAGCGAAAACGAGAGGTCGACACACTCAAACTGCGCCCGCATCCGTGGGAGTTTTACCTGTACTTCGATACCTAGAAGAACGACACAGGCTGTCACCCGCCACGAAGGGCAGCTTTCATATCCGCTATACAGTGTCCCGCGAACGGGAAGGGCCGGGCGCTGAAGTCGCTCGATCGCGCGGCCTTGATTCACTCACCACTTGCGCAACTCCGGATGCCGCAATACCGAATGATTGCGCCCGTACGACAGATAGATTGTCATGCCGATCACGAGCCAGACGACGAGCCGCATCCAGGTGACGAGCGGCAAGCCAAGCATCAGCAGCAGGCAGAGCAGGATGCCGAGCACCGGCACGACCGGCACGCCGGGCGCGCGGAACGGACGCAACGCTTCGGAGTCGCTGCGCCGCAGATAGATCACCGCGCCGCACACGAGGATGAACGCGAACAGCGTGCCGATGCTGACCATCTCGCCGAGCACGCCGATCGGCGTCAGCGCAGAGACGATCGCGACGACGGTGCCGATCAGCATCTGGCTCAGATACGGCGTGTGCAGCCGGGAATGCACACGCGCGAACATCGGCGGCAACAAACCGTCCTGCGACATCGTGAAGAAAATGCGGCTTTGTCCGTAGAGCAGCACGAGGATCACGGTGGTCAGCCCCGTCAGCGCGCCGATTTTGATCAGGATCGCGAACCAGGTCATCCCGATCGCGTCGACGCCTTTGGCGATCGGATCGGGGACGTTCAGCTCGGTGTAGGGAACGAGTCCGGTCAGGACGGCCGCGACGAAGATATACAGCACCGTACAGATGATCAGCGAACCGAGAATGCCGATCGGCATGTCGCGCTGGGGCCGCCGCGCTTCCTGCGCGGCGGTCGACACTGCATCGAAGCCGATGAACGCGAAGAACACCACGGCCGAGCCGCGCAGAATGCCGCTCATCCCGAAACTGCCGAACTGGCCGGTGTTGGCAGGCAGGTAGGGATGCCAGTGTTCCGGCTTGATGAAAAACATCCCGATGGCGATGAACGCGACGACCACGGTCAGCTTGATCGCAACCATTACGTTGTTCAGACGCGCCGATTCCTTCGTACCCAACACGAGCATCGTGGTCAGGATCGCAACGATCACCACCGCTGGCAGGTTGATGACGCCAGTGATCGTCGAGCCATCGGGCAGTTTGACGACGGTGCCGGGTGCGGCGGCGAGGGTGGGGGGAATCTCGATGCCGGCATTGCGCAACAGGCTCACGATGTAGCCGGACCAGCCGACCGCGACGGTCGCCGCGCCCATCGCGTATTCGAGGATCAGGTCCCAGCCGATGATCCACGCGAAGATTTCACCAAGCGTCGCATACGTATAGGTGTAGCTGCTGCCGCACACGGGCAGCATTGCCGCGAGCTCCGAATAGCACAGGCCGACGAACGCGCACGCGACGCCGCCCAGCACGAACGACAGCGTGATGGCCGGTCCCGCGAACCGCGCCGCGGCGGTGCCGGTCAGCACGAAGATGCCGGCGCCGATGATCGCGCCGATGCCCATCGCGGTGATACTCGTCGCGCCCAGCGTTTTGGACAGCTTGCGGCCTTCTTCGACGTCGGCGCTGCCGACGATATCGGCAACGGTCTTGCGTGCCATGTAACCGGTCGCGGCCATGATGAGTCGTCCCTTTCGAATGGTGATCAGGCACGAACCGGCACGGCTGGCATCGGCTCGCGGAGCACGACAAAAAGACGTCCGCCGCCACGCACGGCAAGGGTCACGACAGGTGCGGAAAAGCGGCTAGCGGAAAAAGTCTGAATTCAGTCTATGCCGGACCAACGGCAAAGTGAAATCTGCTTGCCTTGCGCATGGCGATCGCGCACGAGGCATCCGGTCCGATTCAGGACGGTTTGCAATGTGCGTTTGCGAAAAAGGTAATGAACAGTGGAGCGGTTTCAGGCTTGCAAGGCGGGGGTCAGGCGTTGCGCCCGCGTCGCAGCACCGCACTCAGGCCGAGCGAGTGGCCGGGGTCGTAGTAGTGAATCAGTAGCGTGCGCCGCTGTCCGTTCTGTACGTCGAGATTCGCGTGCTGGAGCGCGAAGCCGTTGAATTCGTACACGCTGCCGGGTTTGACGGGAATGCGCTTGCAGTTGCCGACGCGCAGATCATGCAAGGTGTGCCAGCTGCGCCAACTAAGCGGCAGGCTGTGCAGGAAGCCGTGACGGAGCTTGCAGATCACGTTGCTCACCGTGGTCACGGACAGCCGCGGCTTGCGATACATCACGAGGTCGCCGTTGTGAACGCCATCGGGTGCGAGTTGCAGGGGAATCAGCAGCGTCAGCAGATGCGAGTCGTAATGGCGGCAATGGCTCTCCACCAGCGCCGACCTGCTCGCACAACGCAGTACGTGATACGGCTCGGGCGGTAGATTTGTCAGGCCGTAGTTCGCAGCCATCGCCCGCGCGTTCGCGCAGATCGAGCGCTCGAGCTCTCGAAAAGCCTCCCCTTGACGCAGTATCTCGGCGATCTTGTCGCCGGACAGCGAACGCTGCGGCGTCTCGCCGAACATTTGATCGATCAGGTGGTTGATCTGGCTGATCGTCTCCAGCGGAACCACGTCATCGAACGACTTCAAAGCGACACTTTTGTCGATTCGAATTCGATTAGTCTCGGAATGCCCGCGTACGTCTGTCAGGGTGCCCATAGCCCAAATTCCAATTGCTTTTTTCTTCTGCGACCGTAAAGAAAAATATGCTGTACGAGTCACACGCAATGTGCGCTACCGTACATAGAGCGATCAGGCGATTGAAGCCGATCATCAAATCATAAGCCGATTTTCTTTCAACCGTTCGCAGACAATTTACGGGTCGATTGACATTGCCGAGACCGTGTCGATTTGTGGCGAAACACGGCGCAAAGTGCGCATCACGGGCGGGCTGGGATCTACATACATACAAGTGGGTGATAAATTACATTATGTCAAATGCCGAATTTTTTCAGAATTGCGCCCCTGTGTGAATCCAAGCGCTCGCGAAGGCCTTGCATCTGTCGCGCGAGCCCTTGTTAGTCCTGGTGTCCGCCGATATGCGGTGGCGATCACGCATTGCCCGAACCGCGCTTCCTTCGTTGTCACAGCTCACACCGAGCGCTGGCCTCCGCGGTAATCAATACGAAAAGTGCCCGGACAATTAAATACCAATTGCGGCTCAACTCAATTACGAGCCGTGGCGTATTACACCCCGTTTTTCCCTGTCCGTTAAATTCATGCACGCCATGTGCCGAAATTACCGATCGTTAAATTTCTTCCGTATGCCCAGCCAATAAGTCTCGCGGAGAATTCAACATTGTTATTGCCGTTGCGGCGCATTTTTCGTGACCGGCCTTTCTCTCGTGGCATGGCGGTAAGGACGCACCGCGCCCGTCGCGCTGCCACTTGCCGCCATCTGTGAAGCGTGTTCGAACACGCGGCGACGCTCGGCGTCCGCAATCAACCGTTTTCTGGTCGTCGAGCGTCCCGCCGAGCCGAAGCCCATCACCTCTTCGTATTCACGCGGCCTGCCGTGCCGAAAACGGTTGAAGAAGTCATCGCCAGGCAGACCATTATCGAGACTCATCAGGCAACGATAGTCGAGCGAGGCGCAATCACTCAACGAGCGCGCCGCGTCCTCCAACGCGCGATAGCGGCTTTGCAGCGGTTCGTCCCGGCCGAAAAGCGCATGCAGTTCCTGGTACGTGACGAGCCTTTTGCGCCTCGCTGCGTCCATTAGCATCGCGGCGATATGGCGGGTTCTATTCGTGTCCATGTCGCTCTCCTTACCGTCCACTTGCAACGCCCGCGGCGGGCAATGGCAACCGTGGAAAAGTGGCGCCATTTTTATTGCTGTTATGCGAATCGAATCAAAAAGTGCCCGTGCAGAGGTAAACCGGCGCGTTAAACGACGAAACCGGACTAAGCAGATTGTTAACCAATGCAGTATTTTCCGGCGACACCCTGTACGAATGCCAGGATTGTCTATAATCCTGCTGAAAAAGCGATGCGAAATGATTTTCCGTCCTGTGCACCAGTGCTTCGCAGGTTTCCGACGACGCTAGCGGGCCGATCGAAAATGCATTAAAAGACATTCGCAAAACTGGAAGCCATGCCTGGAAATGCCCTCGGCGCGTGGGTCACGCTGCCTGTTGAAGCCCGACGGGGTTTGATACCTTCGTTTAAATCGTTTCAGTCAGGTTAGCAAACGTTAAATTCAATCGCAAGAAAATCCTTGATTTTTCGAAAGAAAAAGTCGAATTACCCACTTTCGCAGGTTCCCCTCTTTCCTATCAGATAGAAGACGTGATTGATTTTTTATTCTTTTGGACACGGATGAGGAATTTTCGATTATCTGTAAGTTGTACGTGTTCTCTGTCTACCCAGTAACTGCTTGCAGTCCGGTGATTGAACCCTACGACGGAGTTCTCCGATGCATCGACCGAATGACGATTTGCCGACCGTTGCACGGCGTCTCGCGGCGGGAAAGAAACTTCTCGACGGCGCCGCGGCAACCGAGGTCGCGAAAGAAATGGGCATGGCAAAGACTACAGTCGAGCGATATCGACGGCTATTGGAGCAAGGCGGGCTCGACGCGCTCAGAAACATGAGCGTCGGCGGCCGACATTCTGCGCTCGCCATGGCCGATCTCGACTGGCTCGAGCAGGCGCTGAAGGCCTCGCCGCGCGACTATGGCTTCGACGCGGACGGCTGGAGCAATACACGCATGCGCGAGCTGATAAGCCGTCAGTTCGGTATTTCGTATTCGCGGGTGTATGTGTGGCAACTCGCTACCCGGCTCGGCGTGTCTTATCGGCTCGGCAGGAATGCGCATTAGAGCGGTGGCCGTACCGCGCTAAAGGGCGCGCATCCGCGCCGGCTCATGCGCGTTCGTGAACTTTCGGCAGAAATTGCGGCGCCAGTTCGACTTCCGACCATCGAAACGGCAACGCACCGCGGCTGCGCCGTACCTGGTTCACATGGAACCGCACCAGCCGCTGCGCGCCTGCGAATGCCGCGACTTCGCCGCCGTCCCAGATGATCTCCGCTTGCACCGCCAAATAGAGCAGATCACCGTTTGCGAAGTCGATGAATAGCAGTCCCGCGCGTGGATCGTGTGCGAGATTGCCGAGCGTGTTGAAAAAACGGTTGCCGCTGTAGTCGGGCGTGGTCAGCGTATTGGCGCCGTCCACGCGCACGAAGCCGGCCGCACCGCCGCGGTGCGAAACGTCGACGCCCCTCCCCGGCCCCGCCGCCTCGCTCAGATTCGCACTGGCGATAAAGAACGTGTCCGCGCTCGCGAGCAAGTCGCGCTCGGCCGCGCCCAGATGCGTGGCGATCTCGGGCTGCGCGCGCGTCGCGGCCGCGTCCCGCGCGATGAAAGACGGCGTGCGGCTCTGTATGTACTTCGGGCAATTGCCGAAGCTCTGCATCACTTCGATCTGCAAGGTCTCGCCTTCCACCGCCCTTACGACGCCATTGACGCGATTGCGGCGCCGCGTGCGCGGCTCGATGCCGAGCGCACCGAGTAGCGCGCCTTCGCGCCAACCCGCGGCAAGCGGGTCGCCGGCCAACACGCCATCTTCGATACGCAGCGTCTTCGCATCGGGTGATGAGACAAAACCCGGCGCACCCGCACGCAGCGTTGCCCATGGCTGAGCGCTCGCATCGACGCCGCCGATCACGACGAACGGCTGCGCCGAGAAAAATTCGCGATGCTGCTCCGGCATGAAGCGGCGAATCCCGCGACGCCCCATCGATTCCGCCACCTCACGCACACCCGCGCGCTGCTGCACGGCCTGCTCGCCGGCGTGAAACGGCGACTCGCCGGTCGCCCAGTTGTTCAGTGAAACGAACTCAGACATGGTTGGACTCCGATGCAAAATCTACCGGCTCAAAATCCGAATCAGGCCGCCAGCAAGCCAGCCTTCGTCGAAGGCATCGCGATGAAACGCGGCAATGCCTCCACGCGACGCAGCCATGCGCGAATGTTCGGATAAGGCTGCAACGACACGCCACCCTCGGGCGCGTGAGCGATATACGTGTGCGCGGCAATATCGGCGATCGTCACGTGCGCGCCGGCGGCGAACGGCTTGCCGGCGAGCTCCGCGTCGATCACGTCGAACAGCTTGACGGCGATCCGCTTCGCGTCCTCGTGATGGAGTGGCGCGCCGAACACGGTGACGAGCCGCGCCGCGCACGGCCCGTATGCGATCTGCCCAGCCGCGAGCGACAGCCAGCGCTGCACCGCCGCGGCGCCGCGCGGGTCCTCCGGGAGCCACGACTCGTCGCCATAGCGCTTCGCCAGATAGACGAGAATCGCATTCGAATCGAACAGCGTCAGTTCGCCGTCCTGGATCGTCGGCACCTGGCCGAACGGATTGAGCGCGAGATATTCAGGCTTGCGGTTCTCTCCTGCCAACATGTTCAACTCGATGACTTCGAACGGCAGATCGAGCAGTGTCAGAAACAGCTTCACGCGATGACCGTGGCCTGAGAACAGTGTCGTATAGAGCTTGATGGGCTCGGCGGGTCTGGCGGCAGGCATGGCGGGCTCCGTTTGCGATGAGGGACAGGCCGAGAATACGGCGTAGGCACTGTCGCGCGGAAGCCTGATAATCCGGGAAACACAGTCAAGCGAAGATGAACAATCGAACATGGCCGATCTGCGCAACGTGAACCTGAACCGCCTCGCGATCTTCGTCGCGGTCATCGACGCGGGCTCGCTGAGCGCCGCCGCCGAGCGGCTCGGCCTCACCAAAACAATGGTCAGCACGCACATCCAGCGGCTCGAGGCCGAGGTCGGCGCGAGCCTGCTCGTGCGCACCACGCGGCGGCTCAGCGTCACCGAAGCGGGACGGGCGTTCTACGAGGCGAGCGTGAAGATCCTGCGCGCCGCGGAAGACGCGCTGAACGCGCTCGGCGCGGAAGCGTCGCCTGTCAGCGGGACGCTGCGCGTCACTGCGCCCAACGACTATGGGACGCTCGTCGTCGCCCCCGCGCTGGTCGAATTGCGCCGCACGCATCCGCGGCTCGACGTCGAGCTGCTCAGCAGTGACCGGTACGTCGATCTGATTGCCGACGGCATCGACGTCGCGATCCGGCTTGGACGTCTCGCGGATTCCAACTATCGCGCGGTGAAGCTCGGGAGCTTCGTCAAATGGGTCGTCGCGAGTCCGGAGTTCGTCCGGACCTGGGGCGTGCCGCGCACGCCGGCCGAGTTGGCGGCGCTGCCCTATTGCGCGTTGTCGGTGCTGCCGCATCCGTTGACGCTCGATCTGCGGCACGTCGATGGCAACACGGCCAGTGTGCGCTGCGCATCCGCATTGCGCGTCGACACCGCCAATGCCTGCCGCTCGGCGACGCTTGCCGGCGGCGGCATCGGTCTGTTGACGGAGTTTTCGATCGGCGAAGACGTCGAGGCCGGGCGGCTGATCCGGCTGCTGCCGCAGTGGGCGACCGCCCCCGCGAGCATCCAGGCCGTGTTTCCGCCCACGAGCCACCCGCCGGCAAAAGTGCGCGCGCTGATCGATACGCTCAAGAGGCTCATCCTGCGGTAAACAGAAAAACGCCGCACGAAAGCGGCGTTTTCGCGTGCTGCGTCGACGCAGGCCGACTCACTTCACCCAACTGTCCACGCGATCCGAATGCGCGCTGACCCACGCATCGGCGGCCGCGGCCGGCTTCTCGCCATTTTGCGTGGCCAGCATCACCGTGTCGATCTCGCCGGGCTTCCATTGAAACTTCTTCAGAAACGCGACCACCGTCGGGGCCTTTTTCTCGAGCTCGGGATTCACCACGCTATCCACGTGCTCCGCCTCACCGAATACCTTCTTCGGATCGTCGAGGAATTTCAGCTTGTACTTCGCGAACATCCAGTGCGGCTTCCAGCCGGTCACGATGATCGGCTTGCTGGCCGCCTCCGAGCGCGCCAGTTCCGCGGTCATCGCACTGCCTGAACTGGGCATCAGCTGATAGTCGAGTCCATAGGCCTTGATCGCCTCGCTGGTTTTTTGCATCACGCCCGCGCCGGCGTCGATGCCGACGATGCGCGCGCCGAATTCCGCCTTCTTCGCCTGCAGATCGCCGACGCTCTTCACGTCCACGTTATCGGGCACGATCAATCCGATCTTCGCGTCGGTGAAGTTCGGTCCGAGATCGACCACCTTGTCCTTGAAGTTGTTCCAGTACGCGCCATGCGTCACGGGGAGCCACGCGGACAGCGTCGCGTCGAGATCGCCGCGCGCCACGCCCTGCCACATCACGCCGGCCGCGACCGGCACCAGCTGCACCTGATAACCGAGGCGTTTTTCGATCACCTCGGCAGCCACGTTCGAGGTCGCGACGCTATCGTCCCAGCCCTCCACGTAGCCGATCTTGATGGTCGGCTTTGAATCGGCCGACACGCTCACACTGCCCGCCGCCAGCATCGCCCCCAACGCGCTTGCCACCACTAACCTTCCGATCAGTCTCATCGCAGTCCTCCCGTTGATCCATTTGCCCATTGACGCGTTTGCCGTCGAAGCGGTCATCGCGTATCCAGAATCGCCAACCAGAATTGCCGGGTCGCGTCGTTTTGCGACATGCAGTTGTCCGGAAGCGACTTCCACGTCATTCCGCCCAGTGCATGCATCATTCTTGTTGTGACCAGCAGTGCTACTTCTCGATGACGAGATCGGTCAGGGGCTTGCTACAGCACAGCAGCACCATGCCCTGATCGATCTCGCGCTGACGGATACCGCCCGCGTGCTTCATCGCCACTTCACCGGATACGAGCTTCACCTTGCAGGTACCGCACATGCCTTGCGTACACGAAGCAGGCAATCGCACGCCTGCCTGCTTCGCGGCATCGAGCACATGTTGGGCGCCGCCGCACTCGATCTCGCGATGACTGCGGGTAAAGCTCACCTTGAAACGCGTTGCGGTTTCGACCGGCGCGGCCGCCTCGCTGACGGTCTCGAACGAAAAGCTTTCCTCGTGATAATGCTTGCGATCGAAACCGCCCTCATCGAGCAGATTGCGCACGGCCTGCATATACGGCGCGGGGCCGCAGGTAAAGACCTCGCGCTCCAGGAAATCCGGCGCGATCAGTCTTAGCAGCGGCAGAGTCAGAAAACCAGTGATGCCAGTCCAATTGGTGCGCGCGCCCACGCGCTCGCAGACGAACGCGGTGCGAAAATGCGCCTGATTCGCCGCGATCAGATCGAGCTCGCGCGCGAAGATGATGTCGTCCGGCGTGCGCGCGCTATGCACGAACACGATGTCGCTGTCCTCGCCGAGTTCGTGATGCGCGCGGCTCATCGACATCAGCGGCGTGATGCCCGACCCCGCCGACAGAAACAGAAACTTGCGGGCCGGATGCCGCGCGCAGGTGAATTCGCCGGCCGGGCCCAGCACGCGCACCAGCATGCCCGCATGCAGATGATCGTGCAGCCAGTTGGACACCGTGCCGCCCGGCACCCGCTTCACCGTAATCGAAATCGTATGCGGCCGCGTGGGCGGCGACGAGATCGTATAGCAGCGATTGACCGTCTCACCGTTGATCTCCAGCTCCAGCGTGATGAACTGCCCCGGCTCGAACACGAACGCCCGGCCCGATCCCGCGCGAAAGAAAAAGCTCTTCACGTCGTGCGTTTCGTTGCGTACCTGGCAGCACACCAGCGTGTCGTCGGCGTCGCTGTTCCAGCGCGCGGGCAGCGCGTCCCAGAAGCTCGGCTGCGTGACGCGGCTCGGCGCGTCGCTGGAATGCTGCTCGACGCCCGCCTGAAACATGGCCTGATCGCGCATCATGGTTGTCTCCGCGCTCCTCATTGCGGTGTTGGGCTCAGCGCACGAACGACACGACTTTCTCGCCGCGTGGCGCCTGCGGGTTCGCGTCGTAATCCGCGAGACGGCCGATGTACCATTCGCAGAACTTTTCGACGAGCCCTTCGGTGAACGGCGAGTACGGACCCGGCTCGTACGCGCTGCTCATCGCGCCGCGCTGCGAATATTCGACGAGCGCGCGATCCTGGTCGTTCGTCGCGCGCCACACGGCCGTCAGATTGTCGAGGTCGTAATCGATGCCCTCGCGCGCATCCTTGTGCACGAGCCATTTGGTTCGCACGAGCGTCTTGCCGGCCGACAGCGGAATCACCGAGAAACTGACGATATGGTCGCTCATGAAGTGATGCCACGAATTCGGCTGGGTCCAGAACGACAGTCCGCCGAGATCGGCCAGCTCGAAGCCGCCGAGCAGTTTCTTCGACGCGACCTTGGCGTCGAGCGTCTGCGATTCGCCGTCGCGATCGAGCGGCAGACGCTGCGTGCGAAACCCGGTGACGAGATCGGCGAGCCGGTCGATTTCGGCCGACGGCAACTGCATCGCCTCCCATTGCGCGGTGCGGCGCGCGACCGTCGCCTCGAACGCGGCCATGCCGTCCTCGTTCGCCGGCGTGCGCTGATAGCCGAAGCCGTATTCGTACAGCGAGATGGTCAGCTCGGGATGGTTCGCGACGCAGTGATAGCACTCGCGATTGTTCTCCATCGTGAGCTTCCAGTTGCCCTCTTCGATGATGTCGATCGACGCGGCGATCTTGCAGCCGGCCAGGTCGTGCGGCAACAGATACGGCTCCATCGCGGCGCGCATCACGGAGAAATCGGCGGGCGGCTGCTCGGCGAGGCAGATGAAAATCAGCCCGGCAAGATTCTCGACATGCACGGCTTTCAGACTATGCTTGCAGCGGTCGAACTGTTCGCCCATGTGCTCGGCGAACATCAGGTCGCCATTCAAGCTATACGTCCAGCTGTGATACGGACAGACGATATTGCCGAGCGAGCCCTTGCCCGTATTGCACAGACGCGCGCCGCGATGGCGGCATACGTTGTGAAACGCGCGCACGCGCATGTCGTCGTCGCGCACGATCAGGATCGAATCGTTACCGATCTCGACCGTCACGTAGTCGCCGGGCTCGGGCACATCGGGCTCGACCGCGACCTGAATCCAGTGCCGGCGGAAAATCGCATCGAGGTCGAGCGCGAAAATCTCCTCGCTCGTATAGAACGGCGCTTCGAGCGTGTAATTCGGCTTGCGGCGTTCGATCATTGTGCGAACGTCTGCGGAAACTTTCATTGTGTGCTCCGTTACGTATCACGTCTGGCGCCGCGCCAGGTCCTCCTGGTCGCATGCGGGCCCGAACCGGAATTCAGTAATCCACCAGTTGATGCTCGCGCAAATACGCGAGGATCACTTGTGCTTTTTCGACGGAACTCCCTTCAATTACGACGCTGCCGCCGCGGCTCTCGGTCGTCGTCGCCGAAAGCATGCGCGCGTGGCCCGAGCGCTTTTCGGCCGCGGCGAGCCGCACCGGTTTGGCGGTTGCGGGCCGGATGGTCCATGCGGACTGGTCGGCAGCGGTACCGTGCTGGCCGTTCGCGGCTGGCGCGGCGCACTCGATCGTGCCTTCGCGCAGCCGCGCATACGCGTACGAGGTCGCAGCGTTCGCGAGCGGATGCACGGCGATCAACGCGGGCAGCCGCACTTCGAGGCGCCGTCGCAGGCCCTTCGGCATGAACTGCCGGACCTGCGCGCAAGCACCGCTCAGACTCAGATCGACGGCGGAGCTCACGAGCGGCACCCCCAGCGCGTGCGCGACGCAATACGGCAGCATGCCGCTATCGAAACCGCCTTCGCCACGCGTGCCGGTCAGCACCAGTTCGTAGCCACGCAAACGCGCGGCGAGTTGCGGCGCCGGGTCGGCGTCGGGCGGCATGTCGATCACCTCGACCGAACGCGCGCCGAGCGCCAGATACTCCTTCAACGCGGCGTTCGACGGATCGCCCGCGTGCAGCACGTCGAGCGTCGCGCCATGCGTTGTGGCGAGCGGGAGCGCCAGCGTCAACGCGGCCGCGTCGTTGCGGCTGTAGCGCGCGACGCCACTGACCGGATGACGTCCGATCGAAACCAGCACGGCGATCTTCATGCGAGCACTCCTTCGGCGAGCTTGCCCGGCTGCAACAGCGTGGCCGCAGTGGCGCGCGAGGCGCGCGCCGCGGCCGCCGCTTCGTTGAGCGCCGCGATGGTTTCCTGCGCGTCCGCGACCACGGTCAGATTCGCGCGCCTGGCGATCGGCGCGCTCGCGTCGAGATTCACCGCGATCACGTGGCGGCAATCCTTGATGCCCTGCAAGTGCTGCACCGCGCCCGAAATGCCGAACGCGATGTACACACTCGCCTCGACGGTCTTGCCGGTCGCGCCGATCTGTTTGTCGCGCGTGAACTTGCCGTCGTCGACGGCGACCCGGCTCGCGCCGATCGCCGCGCCGAGCGTGGCCGCGAGCAGCTCGAACGCGGGCACGTCGCTCACGCCGTTGCCCGCCGACACGATGAAGTCCGCTTCTTCCAGCGCGACTCGCGCGGCGTCGATTTCGTCGATGCCGAGATCGCGTACCACGCTTTGAGCAACAGTGCCGTCGGCCTCGCGGTCGAAGCGCCAGGCGACCCGCTCGCCCGCGCCGACGAACGGCAGCTTTGGATCGACCGCATTCGGCGCGAGCAGCACGACATCGGGCAGCGTCCGGCTCGCCAGCGCCGTGTTCGCACGAATATAGGAGCAGACGTGCGCGGCATCGATTTCGACGACATGCGTCGCGACGCTTGCATTGGCCGCCGCCGCATAGCGGCGGCCGAGTTCGCCATCGCCCGTCGCGTTGTCGGGCAGAAAGACATGAGCTGGCGCGTAGGCCGCGACGCAGGCGGCCAGCGCGTTCAGTTCATCGTCGGGCGCATAGGTGAGCCGATCGAACATCGGCAATTCGATCAGCTTGTCGGCACCGAGCGCGGCGGCATCGCCGGTGAATTCGCCGAATACGAGCAGCACGACCTCGGTATCAGCGTTCGCGATCAGCGCGGCGCCGGCCAGCGTCTGGCGCGCGTGGTCATCGAGTGCCCCGCGGTCCGCATGGGCGGCGACCAGCAGCACATGGTGCGGCGTGGCCGTCGTGCGGCGCGGCTTTGGCTGATCGAGACGCGCGGCGTGACGCGCATCCAATGGCAAGACACTGCCCGCGTTCGCCTCGCCAACATCCCGCACGGCGCCGAGCGTAATGCGTTTGAGTCCCTGCGCCGTCAGCGTGAACGGGCGGCGCGGATCGATTCGTTTGAGCGTATCCGTCATCGCGTTACTCCAGCGCCGCCGCGACCAGTTCGGCCACGTCCAGCACTTCCGGACGCGGCCCCACTACCCCTTCGAGCATCGCCGTGCAATTCGGGCAGCCGACCGCGACGATCTCCGCGCCGCTCGCGCGCGCGTCGTCGATACGGATGTCGGGAATCCGCCGTTTGCCGGGAATATCCGTGAGCGGAGCGCCGCCGCCGCCGCCACAGCAGCGCCCGCGCAAGCCGTGACGCTCCATCTCGACCACCTTGATGCCGATGCTCTTCAGCACGCGGCGCGGCGCTTCCGTCTCGCCGTTGTAGCGGCCCAGATAGCACGGGTCGTGATACGTGATGTCGCGCTCCGCGAGCGCGGCGGCCGCGCGCGGCGACAGCTTGCCGCCCGCGATCAACTCATCGATCAGGGCCGTGTGATGCTGCACCTGATAGAAGCCGCCCAGCGCGCGATATTCGTTGCGCAGACTGTGCAGCACATGCGGATCGGCGGTGACGATACGCGTGAACGAATACTGCGCGAGCGTGCCGATCAGCGTGCGGGCGAGTTGCTGGAACGTCGCTTCGTCGCCGAGCCGCCGCGCGGTGTCGCCGGTATCGGTTTCGACGGCGCCCAGCACCGCGTAATCGACGCCAGCGCGGTTCAGTACCTTGACGAGCGCGCGCAGCGTGCGCTGATAGCGCATGTCGAACGCGCCCTCGCCGGCGATCAGCAGCACGTCCACGTGACGCCCCGGCTGCGCGACCTGCACCTGCAGATCGACGGCCCAGTCGTAACGCGCGCCGATGTCGTAACCGTTCACGCTGCCGGTTTCGCGCAGATTCGCGAGCGTCGCCGGACCCTTGCCCGGCACGCGGCCTTCGACGAGCGTCTGATTGCGGCGCATGTCCACGATCGCGTCGACATGCTCGATCAGCATTGGGCACTCCTGCACACAGGCGCGGCAGGTCGTGCAGGACCACAGCGTGTCCGCCTCGATCAGAGTCGAGACCAGCGGCTTGCCGGGCGCGCCCGCGTGCGTGCCCACCGGAATGCCGGGCGTCGGGCTGCCCGCGTAGTGTGCGTCGCTGCCGCCGACCATGCCGGTCACGAGATCCTGAATCAGCTTCTTCGGATTGAGCGGCTGACCGGCCGCGAACGCGGGGCACGCCGCTTCACACTTGCCGCATTGCACGCAGGCGTCGAAGCTCAGCAACTGGTTCCAGCGGAATTCGACCGGTTTGCCGACACCGTATTCTTTCGCGTCGAGCTGCGGCGTATTCAGCGCGGTGGGCGGCACGGCGTCGCGAGTTGCGGCGAAATCGGCAAAGCGCTCCTGACGCGGATGAAACGCAAGATGCAGGAGCCCTGCCAACGCATGTTTCATCGGACCGCCACGCGCCGCGCCGAACGTCATGGCGAATGCGCCCGCCGCGATCAGCAGCGCGACGGCCACGGCGAGCGCACCGGACATTGCGGTCGCGGGCAGCACGCTGAACAGCAGAAGACCAAGTGCGAACGAGCCGAGCAGCAGCGGCAGCTGATCCCACGGTCCGCGCGAGAGCCGTGCGGGAACCGCCTTCGCGCCATGCCGGCGGCGCCACACGAACACCGTGCCGATCAGCATTGCCAGCGCGGCGAGAAAAATCAGCTTGTCCAGCCACGGCGAGTAAATCGCGAGCCCGTAGTTGATGAACACGAGGGCCATTGCGAGAATCGCGCCCCCAGCCGTGGCCACGTGCGTGCGAGCGATATACGGATCGCGTGCGACCACATGATGCAGGTCGACGAAGTAACGCTTTGGGATCGCGAGCAGATTGGTCCAGCCATAAGCGCCCGCGGTGCTCGCGCGGCCTTCGCGCCAGTAGGCGGCGCGGCGCGCGAGCGCGAACGCGAGACCGGCCACCGACACCCACAGCAGGACGGTGATGACAAACACGGGGCTCATCGTCAGAAATCCTTGCAAAGGCGCAGTGCGTCGTAGATCGCGCCGTGAATGTTGTGCATCGAGATGCAGTCGCCGACCCTGAACAGGAGAAAACGGCCATTACCGAGTGTCTCGTCGAGACACGGTTGCGGTTGCGCTGCGAACAGCTTGTGTACGTCCACCTGGCCGCGATTGACCGATTCCGGCTTCAACTTCCAGTAAAGCTGGTCGTTCGGCGTACTGCCGTTTTCGATCACCACCTGATCGACCGCGCGCTCTTCCTGCTCTTCCGTGTACTCGTTGCGGATCACGGCGATCTTCTTGCCGTCCTCTTCGTACACCTTGTCGAGCCAGTAGTTCGGCGTGTGGATCACGCCTTGCGCGTAGAGGCGGCGATAGAAGATCGGGAAGGTCGTGCCGCCGACGTCGTCGGCGACCTTCACGTCGGGCGTGACGATCTCCACGTTCGCGCCGCGGCTCGCAAGGAAATCGGCCACGCCCGCGCCCGCATGCGTGCTGACGCCGTCGTACACGAGCACGTTCCTGCCGGGCTCGACCTTGCCGGCGAGCACGTCCCACGAACTGACCGCGAGCCCGGTATCGACACCCCACGCCGGAACCTGCGACGTGAAGGCCGAACCGCCCGTGGCAAGCACTACGATGTCCGGCTTCTCGGCCATGATGACGTGCTCGTCGGCCGCGACACCGAGACGGCGATCCACGCCGAGGCGCTTCGTCTCCATGTCGAACCAGCGCACGATGCCCGCCATCTGTTCGCGCTGCGGCGCCTTCGCCGCCAGCATGATCTGGCCGCCCACGTAGTCGTTCTTCTCGAACAGCACGACGTCATGACCGCGCGACCTGGCGACGCGCGCCGCTTCGAGGCCCGCTGGACCCGCGCCGACCACGACGACCTTACGCTTCGGTGCGCGCGACTTCGCGATCACGTGCGGCATCGTCGCTTCGCGCGAGGTCGCCGCGTTCTGCACGCACAGCACGTCGAGCCCGTTGTACTGGCGGTCGATGCAGTAGTTCGCGCCGACGCACTGTTTGATTTCGTCCTCGCGTCCATCGCGGATCTTGATGACCATATGCGGGTCGGCGATCTGCGCGCGCGTCATGCCCACGAGGTCGACCATGCCGCTCGCGAGCAGCCGCTCGGCCTGGCCCGCGTCGCGAATACTTTGCGCGTGCATCACCGGTACTTTCACGACCTGCTTGATACCCGCCGCGAGATGCACGAACGGCTCGGGCGGCAGCGCCATCGGCGGCATGCAGTTGGCGAGCGTATTGTGGGTGTCCGCCCCGGAACCGATCACGCCGAGATAGTCGATCAGGCCGCTCTCGCTCATCGCCTGTGCGATTTCCTTCAGCTGTTCGTGATCGAGCCCGTCTTCGTGGAACTCGTCGCCGCACATGCGCAGGCCGACGCAGAAGTCGGCGCCCACCGCCGCGCGCACCGCCTGCAACACTTCGATGCCGAAACGCAGGCGGTTTTCGAGCGAGCCGCCCCATTCGTCCGTGCGAAAGTTGGTGCGCGGGCTCCAGAACTGATCGATCAGATGCTGGTGCGCGGCCGAGATCTCGATACCATCCATGCCCGCATCCTTCACGCGCTTCGCGGCCGCCGCGAAGTCGCCGATGATGCGGCTGATCTCTTCAACCTCGATGATCTTCGCGTTGCCGCGATGCACCGGCTCGCGCACGCCGGACGGCGACATCAGATGCGGCCAGTGCTCGCCGTGAAACGCCGAGCGGCGTCCCATGTGAGTGGCCTGAATCATGATCTTCGCGCCATGCGCGTGCATCGCCTCGGCGAGCCGTGCGAGCGGATCGACGATTCGATCCGTGGCGAGATTCACCGATTTCCACCAGCCTTGCGGACTGTCGATCGACACCGGGCTCGAACCGCCGCACACGGCAAGCCCGACGCCGCCCTTCGCCTTTTCTTCGTAGTAGCGGATATAACGGTCGCCGGGCAGCCCGCCCGGCTCCGCATAGACCTCCGCATGCGCGGTACTGACGATGCGGTTGCGCAGCGTCAGCTTGTTCAACGTGAGCGGCTTGAAAAGGTTCGGGTAACGCATTGCGATCGACCTCAGAATGCCCGGATTAGTTTGACGGCTGCGGCGAGACTTCGAACACGCAGTGCTCGTGCCCCTCCGCTGCGCAGCGCGCTTCTTCCGATTGCGAGGGCGGCCCCTTGCGCGCGCCGTCGGCGGCGGTATCGTTGACCCAGTCCATCGCGCCCGCGAACCAGCCTGCGAACATGTAGCAAAGCTTGCCGGTCCTGCCTGGCTGCGCGAGCACGAACGACGAATGACGCAATTCGATGCGCGCATGTGAACTTGCGGGATCGGCTTCGATGATCCTGAACAGCCCCCAGCCGCGCTGCGACAGACGGTTCAGGTAGTGCTCGAACACCGCCATGCCTTCGAGGCCGTGCTGTTTCGCTTCCTTGTCGCACCAGAAATACGCGGACTTGTAGCCGGCCTTGTAGAGAATCTCTTCGTACCTGTCGCGGCCGAGCGCTTCTTCGACGGCGACGTGGTTGTTCGTGAAGAAGTGACGCGGCACGTAGAGCATCGGCAGCGCGTCGGTCGTCCAGACGCCGGTGTCGGGATTCACGTCGATAGGCAGTTGGGGTTGCATGGAGAGGCTCCGTTTTTATCCGCAATGAAAATCAGGGGTAACGCTCACACCTTCCAGACTTCGCCGAACACCCGGACCCAGTTTTCGCCCATGATCTTGCGGATGCGTGTCTCGCTCCAGCCCGCGCGTTCCATCGCGGCCGTCAGGTTCGGAAACTCGCCGATCGTGCGAATGCCTTCGGGATTCACGACCTTGCCGAAGTTCGTCAATTGGCGGTAGCGGCCCTTGTCGTGCGTGATCCAGTCGAAGAACTCGGTGCTATAGCCTTGGGTGAAATCCGTGCCGATCCCCACCTGGTCCTCGCCGATCAGGTTCACCACGTAGTCGATCGCCTCGATATAGTCGTCGACGGTCGCATCAGGGCCGCGCTTCAAAAACGGCGCGAACATCGTCACGCCGACGAAGCCGCCTGCATCGGCGATCTCCTTCAACTGCTCGTCGGTCTTGTTGCGCGGATGCTCCTTGAGGCCGGACGGGCAACAATGCGAATAGCAGACCGGCTTGTTCGACGCCGCGATCGCCTCCGAGGAAGTCTTGCCGCCCACATGCGACAGGTCGACCATGATGCCGACGCGGTTCATCTCCTGAATCACTTCGCGCCCATAGCCGGACAGGCCGCCGTCGCGCTCGTAGCAACCGGTGCCGACGAGGTTCTGCGTGTTGTAGCAAAGCTGCACCACGTTGACGCCGAGGTCCTTGAACGCTTCGATATAGCCGAGGTTGTCCTCGAATGCATGCGCGTTCTGGAAGCCGAAGATGATGCCGGTCCTGTTCTCTTTCTTCGCGCGGTAGATATCGTCGGTGGTGCGCACCAGCGTGAGGATCTCGCTGTACTCGCGGATCTGCTGCTTCATTTCGGCGATGTTGTCGACGGTCTTCTGAAAGCTCTCCCAGACCGAGACCGTGCAGTTCACCGCGGTCACGCCGCCCCGGCGCATGTCCTCGAACACCGAGCGCTCGAACTTCGAAATGTTCAGCCCGTCGATGATGATGCTGTTCTCGTGCAGTTGACTCATCGTTTGCTCCGCGCGTACTCAATAGATGGGAAAGCGCTCGCACAGCGCGAAAATCTCGCGGCGCACGCGTTGTTCGGTTGCGGCATCGCCCTCGGGAGACGCGCGCAGCGCATCGAGCACCTCGACGATCAGCCGCCCGACTTCGCGGAACTCGCCGACGCCGAAGCCGCGTGTGGTGGCCGCCGGCGTGCCGAGACGAATGCCGGAGGTGACCGTCGGCTTTTCCGTGTCGAACGGAATGCCGTTCTTGTTGCAGGTGATGCCCGCGCGCTCCAGCGCCTGTTCCACCTGGTTGCCCTTGAGCCCCTTCGGCCGCAGATCGACCAGCAGCAGATGGTTGTCGGTGCCGCCCGTCACCAGGTCGACGCCGCCTGCTTTCAGCACCTCGCCCAGCGCCCGCGCGTTCGCCAGCACGTTGTCGATATAAGTTCGGAAGCCCGGCTGCAGCGCCTCGCCGAACGCGACCGCCTTGCCGGCGATCACGTGCATCAGCGGGCCGCCCTGCAAGCCCGGAAACACGGCGGAGTTGATCTTCTTCGCGATCTCCTCGTCGTTCGTCAGCACGAAGCCGCCGCGCGGACCGCGCAAGGTCTTATGGGTGGTCGACGTGACCACGTGCGCATGCGGGACCGGATTGTCATGACGGCCCGCAGCGATCACGCCCGCGATATGCGCCATGTCCACCATCAGCTTCGCACCGGCGCCATCGGCGATCGCCCGTAGCCGCGCGAAATCCAGTGCGCGCGGATAGGCGGAAAAGCCGGCGATCAGCAGCGTGGGCTTGTGTCGTTGCGCCAACTCCTCGATCTGCTCGTAGTCGATCAACATCGTGTCGCGCCGCACGCCGTACTGCACTGCGTTGAACCACTTGCCCGACAGCGCCGGCTTCGCGCCGTGGGTCAGATGGCCGCCTGCGTCGAGCGACATGCCGAGCACCGTGTCGCCCGGCCTGGTCAGCGCGAGCATCACCGCACCGTTGGCCTGCGCGCCGGAATGCGGCTGCACGTTGGCGAAGTTCGCGTTGAAAAGCTGTTTGATGCGATCGAGCGCGAGCGTCTCGATCGCATCGACGTATTCGCAGCCGCCGTAGTAGCGCTTGCCCGGATAGCCTTCCGCGTACTTGTTGGTCAGCACGGAGCCCTGCGCGTCGAGGACCGCACGCGACACGATGTTTTCCGACGCGATCAGCTCGACTTGCGACTGCTGGCGCTCGAGTTCTTTCAGAATGGCGCCGCGCACCGCCGGATCGCGCGCCGCTAGCGAGTCTTCGAAAAATGGATTCGGGTTCGACATGGAAGGTCCGTGAGATCGTTGACGGGAAGGCCGCTGGGGCCTGCGGGGGTGGGCAGCGCCACCGCTTCGCCTTGCGTCTATTCTTGACGGTCGGCCAGCGCGTCGATTTACCAATTCAGACGCGTTCTTTGCCTTTTCCGCCATGCGAGTCCTTTTTCGACAAGTCGGCCTGGCTCGTCCGCGCGGGGCTGCACAACCAGGCCGTTTTTCTGCGCCGATCAGGTGCGCCGCAGGCGTGGTGGCGCCGTTATGGTGCCGCGCGGGCAGCCTTTCATCAGTCGATTGCTCCAGCTATTGCAGGTTTTGTGCGAAGCATCAAAGGGTTTGGCCTGATGGCACGGTAGTTGCCCTAATCTTCAGAATCAACAGTGCCGCCTTCCCTCACAGCGGCGCGAAATTCATTTCAGAAATGGCGGTTTTCATGTCTACCGATCGGACGGCATCGCTGGCGCACTTCGCATTCATGCCGCTCCCCAACTTCACGATGATCGCCTTCAGCAATGCGATCGAAGTGCTACGGATGGCGAACTATCTGACGGGCCAGTCGCTTTACCGCTGGTCGATCGTGAGTCCCTCCGGCGGGCCGGTCATGGCGAGCAACGGGTTGTCCGTCGATACGGGCCCGGTCGAATGCGTCGGTCAACCGGATGTCGTGTTCGTGATCGGCGGCATCGACGTGCAGCGTTCCACCACAGCCGAGCATCTGTCCGCACTGCGCCGTTTCGCGCGCATGGGCTGCATGCTCGGCAGTCTGTGCACGGGCACCTATGCGCTCGCGCGCGCCGGTCTGCTGGCCGGTTACGCATGTGCGATTCATTGGGAAAACATGTCGGCGCTGAAGGAGGAGTTTCCCGATACGCGCTTTCTGAAAGAGCTGTTCGTGATCGATCGCGACCGCGTGACCTGTACCGGCGGCGTCGCGCCGCTCGACATGATGCTGAACCTGATCGGGCCGCGCGTCGGTACCGCGCGCGTCACGCAGATCGCCGAGCAGTTCATCGTCGAACACGTGCGCGACACCACCGCGCAGCAGAAGATGCCGCTCGTCGCGCGGCTCGGCTCGGCCAACAAGTCGCTGTTCGAAGTGATCTCGCTGATGGAGAACAACATCGAAGAGCCGCTGTCGCGCGAAGAACTCGCGCGGCTCGCCGGCATGTCGCAACGGCAGTTGCAGCGGCTCTTTCGCGAGCACCTGGGCATGACGCCCACGCACTACTATCTGACACTGCGCTTGCGGCGCGCGCGCGAGCTGCTGTTGCAGACCGACATGTCGATCATGCACATCACGATGGCGTGCGGCTTCCAGTCGGCCTGCCACTTCTCGAAGAGCTATCGCGACGCGTTCGGCACCGCGCCGACGCGCGAGCGTCGCAACCAGGCGCCCTCACTATCGAGTGCGCCGGTGCTGGCGGCTTGATCGATGCACGCACGCGCTGCGTGCCCAGCAGTGCACACAGCGCTCTCGCGTAGCGGCCCACGAACCTCAGGCCGCCTTCAGCAAGCCATGCGGGTCGATCACAAACTTCTTGGGCGCGCCGCCGTCAAATTGCCGATAGCCCTCGGGCGCATCATCGAGCGACACCACCGTCACGTTGACGATATCGGCGATCGGTAGACGATCCCACAGAATCGCCTGCATCAGGTTGTGGTTGTACTTCATGACGGGCGTCTGGCCGGTATGGAACGAATGCGACTTGGCCCACCCGAGCCCGAATCGCAGACTGAGGCTACCCTTGCGCGCGGCTGCATCGGCCGAGCCCGGATCGTCAGTCACGTAGAGACCGGGAATACCGATCGCGCCGGCCGCGCGGGTGATTTCCATTAGCGAATTGAGCACCGTGGCAGGGGCTTCCTCATGCGAGCCGCTGCTGCCATGACCGTGCGCTTCGAAGCCGACGCAATCCACCGCGCAATCCACTTCGGGCTTGCCGAGCATCTGCTCGATCTGCTCGCCGAGCGTCGCGTCTTTCGACAGGTCGATGGTCTCAAAGCCCATCTTGCGCGCATGCGCGAGGCGCGCCTCGTTCATGTCGCCGACGATCGTGCAGGCCGCGCCGAGCAGGCGCGCCGATGCGGCCGCCGCCATGCCGACTGGTCCCGCGCCCGCGATATAAACGGTCGCGCCAGGCTTCACGCCGGCCATCACCGCGCCGTGATAGCCGGTCGGCAAAATGTCGGACAGGCAGGTCAGGTCGCGGATCTTCGCCATCGCCTGCGCGCGGTCCGGAAATTTCAGCAGATTGAAGTCCGCGTACGGCACCATCACGTATTCGGCCTGGCCGCCGATCCAGCCGCCCATATCGACATAGCCATACGCGCCGCCCGCACGCGACGGATTAACGTTCAGACACACTCCCGTATGCTGCGCCTTGCAGGTCGGACAGCGTCCACAGGCGACGTTGAACGGCACCGACACCAGATCGCCGACGTGCAGGGTTTCGACGTCGCGCCCCACCTCGATGACTTCTCCGGTAATCTCGTGACCGAGCACGAGGCCGACCTCGGCCGTCGTGCGGCCGCGCACCATGTGCTGATCGGAGCCGCAAATATTCGTGCTCACCACCTTCAGGATCACGCCGTGGCCGATCGAACGGCCACGTGGATCGACCATCTTCGGATAATCGATGGACTGCACTTCGACCTTGCCCTGCCCCAGATACACGACGCCGCGATTGCTGCTCATTGTCTCGTCTCCATGTCCGTGAGCGGCACGCCATGCACGCCGCGCGGCGCACCGTTCCACGAGCGTAGCGCCCGCCCGGACCGGCACCTGTGCCGGACGCGACACGCGTTTGGCTTGAACCGACAACATTGGCCTCGCGCGAGTCGGCGCCCACAACTTTTTCTTTACCCTCGCTCAACTTATCCTCGTTTGCGAGCCGTTCGCAAAGGCCCGATAGTGGCGGCCTCAGCCAGATCGCCGAACCACGACCCAGAACCCAGGACCCGTCTGCAATGAAAACCCGCGCGCTCAATTTCGTCTCAACCGCCACGTTCGCACTGTTCACGCTGTGTGCGACCTCCCCCGCGAGCCACGCGGCCGAGCCCCTCGCCGCGCAACTCAAGCCCACCGTCGATGCCGCGATCCGGCCGCTGATGGCGAAGTACCATATCGCCGGGATGGCGGTCGGGGTGATCGAAGACGGCAAGCCCTACGTGTACAACTACGGCGTCGCGTCGACGCAAACCGGCAAGCCGGTCACGAGCGATACGCTGTTCGAACTCGGCTCGGTCAGCAAGACCTTCACGGCGACGCTCGCGTCGTATGCGCAGCTCGACGGCAAGCTGTCGTTGTCGGACGGCACGGAGCGCTATCTGCCGACGCTGCGCGGCCGCCCGTTCGGCAAAGTCAGCTTGCTGAACCTCGGCACGCATACGCCTGGCGGTTTGCCCTTGCAGGTGCCGGACGACATCCATAACGACGCGCAATTGTTGCAGTACTTCCACGACTGGCAGCCCGCTCATGCGCCCGGCACGTTCCGCACCTACTCCAATCCCGGTATCGGCACGCTCGGCCTGATCACCGCGAAGGCCATGGGACAGGACTTCACCGCGCTGATGCAGCAACGCGTGTTTCCGGCGCTCGGCATGAAGAGCACCTACATTCAGGTCCCCGCCGCGAAAATGGCGGACTACGCGCAGGGCTATACGAAAGACGGTGAGCCGATCCGCCTGACGGGCGGCGTGATTTCCGCCGAAGCCTACGGGGTGAAGTCGACCGCCGCCGACATGCTGCGTTACGTGCAGGCGAACATGAACCTGATTCCGCTCGACAGTCAGATCCAGCGCGCGATCACGGACACGCATACCGGCTACTTCCAGGCCGGCGTGCTGACTCAGGATCTGATCTGGGAGCAGTACCCGTATCCGGTCGAATTGCGCACGTTGCAGGCGGGCAATTCGCCGGAGATGGTCCTCAACGGGACGCCGGCGACCGAAATCAAACCGCCGCTGCCGCCGCAGCAGAACGTCTGGATCAACAAAACCGGTTCGACGAACGGCTTCGGCGCGTATGTCGCGTTCGTGCCGCAAAAGCGCATCGGCATCGTGATGCTCGCCAACCGCAATTTCCCCAACGAGGCGCGCGTGAGCGCCGCGCATCAGATCCTCACCGCGCTCGATGGCGGCGGCCACTGATACGCCGTGCGGTTATGGGCCGAGCCGGGCACGCGCGGCGCCGGCGATGCGCACGAGCGCATCCGTGCTCAGGCGGGCCGCGATTTTTTCGACGTAGGCGTGATGGCGTGCTTCGAGCGGCGCGCCGAGCTGCCGCGCGAGCAGATAACGGATCAGCGCAATACGCCGGTGACGCAGCGCAATGCTTTGGTCGAGCAGCGCGAGTGCGGCGCTGGCGTCGCGCTCGTCGCATGCGCGCGCCGTGAGACGCGCGGTGGCCGCACGTGTCGACGTCATGATGAAGTCAGCAAGGCAAACCGCGCGTCGCTCAGGACATCAGCGGCTCGGCGGCGTCGAGCATGATCCTGACGAAATAATCCGCGAAGCTGCGGCGCACGACGATATCGAAGCTGTCCGCGCCAGTCGGCAGCAACGCAATCGACGCCTTGAAATAGTGGCTCTGCGCGCATTGCCCCACGCCGAATAGTTTGGGATGCAGATCGAGCGGACAGCCGCGCGCGAGCACGTCGCGCACACGCGTGCCGCTGATTTCGAGCACGGTATAACCGCTGCCGACATCGACCGCCGATGCGAACACGCCCGTGAACGCCGCGCCGAGCTTCGCCTGCAACGGCGCCGTGCGAGTCGCGTCGTGAGCGGCCTCGGAGCGCACGAGCCATTCGTCCGGGCCGAGCCATGCCATGTCGTAGCCATTGCCGCGGGCGACCGTATTCGCCTTTTCCGGCGGCTTGCAGCCGATCACGGCTTCCACCGCGCGAACGAACGCCGCGTCGCGCGTATCGCCGCGCACGTTCACGAGTTCGAGAAACGGCCGCTCGCCGAGCCGGAACGCGGCCGTTGCGTTGGCCTGATGGTGCTTGAGCAACGCCTGAGCGCCGACCAGCGGCGACTCTTGCCAAGCGCCGCTTTGCCGCCCGAACGTGCGATCCACGATCGACACCGTTCCGCCTGTTTCATTCCACATGTTGACGTGCTCCTTCGCTGTCGTAGAACACCGGACTCGCGATCTTCGCCGCGATCTGTTTGCCGCTCGCGAGCGGAATCGTGACGGGCGTGCCGATCTTGTCGAGACCGCCCTTGATGACCGCCATTGCGATCGAGCGCCGTAGGATCGGGCTGTAGTAACTCGAGGTGACGTGCCCGAGCATCGGCGCGGTGTCCCCCTGGAACGGACCGGCGACGATCTGCGAGCCCTCCGGTATCACGAACGACGCATCGTCCGCAAGCAGCCCGACCAGTTGCTTGCGCCCGGCTTTCGTGGTGTCCGAGCGGGCGAGCGAGCGCTTGCCGAGGAAGTCCTTCGACTTCGCGACGAGCCCGCCCATGCCGATATCATGCGGCGTCATCGAGCCGTCCGTATCCTGGCCGACGATGATGTAGCCCTTCTCCGCGCGCAGCACATGCATCGTCTCGGTGCCGTACGGCGTGATGTCGAACTCCGCGCCCGCGGCCATCAGCGCTTCCCACACCGCACGCCCGACGTTCGCCGGCACGTTCACCTCATAAGCGAGTTCGCCCGAGAAGCTGATGCGCATCACGCGCGCCGCCGCGCCCGCCACCGTGCCTTCGCGATACGTCATGAACGGGAACGCCGCGTTGGCGAAGTCGATGTCGTCGCAGACCCTTTGCAGCACCTTGCGGCTCATCGGACCGACCACCGCGAACGTCGCCCAGTGGTCGGTGACCGACGCAAGCCGCACGCGCAGGTCGGGCCATTCGGTTTGCAGCCAGCGTTCGAGCCAGGTGAGCACGCGCGCCGCACCGCCGGTCGTGGTCGTCATCATGTAGTGGTGCTCGGCGAGGCGCACGGTTACGCCGTCGTCGAAGATCATGCCGTTTTCATCGAGCATCAGGCCGTAGCGGCACTTGCCGACTTCGAGCTTGGTCCACGGATTCGTGTAGACCCAGTTCAACAGCTTGGCGGAATCGGGGCCCTGAATGTCGATCTTGCCGAGCGTCGACGCATCGAGAATGCCGACGCTCGTGCGCACCGCGAGCGCTTCGCGCGCGACCGCCGCGTGCATGTCCTCGCCCGCCTTCGGGTAGTACCACGGACGCTTCCAGTTGCCGACGTCCTCGAATGCCGCGCCGTGTTCCACGTGCCATTCATGCACCGCCGTCTTGCGCACCGGGTCGAGCCATTCACCGAGTTCGCGGCCGGCGAAGGCGCCGAACGTGACCGGCGTGTAGTTCGGCCGGAACGTCGTCGTACCGGTCTCCGGAATGGTCTTGCCGAGCGCCTGCGCGAGAATCGCCATGCCATTGATGTTGCCGAGCTTGCCCTGGTCGGTGCCGAAGCCCATCGCGGTGTAGCGCTTCACGTGTTCGACCGATTCGAAGCCTTCGCGTGCGGCGAGGAAAATATCTGCCGCGGCGACGTCGTTCTGGAAATCGACGAACTGCTTGGGCCCGCGCGTGGCCATCTCGCGTCCGCCGACGAGCCACAGCGGCTCCAGCTTCGTTTCGCTGAAGCCGGCGACCTGCGGCGATGCAGGCCGCGCGACGATGTGCCCGGCCGCGCGGGCCGCTTCGACACCGGCATCCACAGCAAAGCGGATCCCCTGCCCGAGCGTGAAGTCACCCGCGCACGCGCCGACGCTGGTCTCCGCCTGGACCGCCTTGCCCGGCACGAAGCAGGCCTTGTCGTCATGCCAGTGCGCCTTGCCGCCCGACTGCGCGAACAGATGCAGCACCGGGCTCCAGCCGCCCGACATCGCGAGCAGATCACACGGCAACTGCCCCTGTTGCGCGCCGACCTGCCCTTTCGCGTACGAGGCGAGCGTCACCGACGCGACGCGCAGTTTGCCGTGCGCCGCCGTGACGACCGTTCCGCTCATCATTTTTATGCCATGACGACGCGCGAGCGCGGGCAGCGTCCCCGTCGATTCAGCCGTGCGCGGATCGATCACGGTGACTTGCGCGCCGGCGGCTTTGAGGTCGAGCGCGCATTGATAGCCGTCGTCGTTGTTCGTGAACACGACCGCGTTGCGCCCCGGCAGCACCGCATAACGATGCAGATAGGTCGACACCGCCGACGCGAGCATCACGCCGGGCAGATCGTTATTGCCGAACACGATCGGGCGTTCATGCGCGCCGGTCGCCAGAATCACGCGTTTCGCCCGGATCTTCCACAGCAGTTCGCGCGTGCCTTTGCGTTGCGACACGGGCAGATGATCGGTCAGGCGCTGCGTGACCGTGACGAGATTGTGGTCCTGGTAGCCGAACGCGGTGCTGCGGCACAGGATCTTTACGTCGGGCCACTGCCGCAATTCGTCCTCGATTTTCTGCACCCATTGCAGCGCGGGCTTGCCGTCGATCTGCGCGTCACACGACAGCAGCGAGCCGCCGAGCTCGGGCTGATCGTCGACGAGCGTCACGCGCGCCCCCGACAAGGCGGCCGCATGCGCGGCCGCGAGCCCGCTCGGGCCGCCGCCGACCACCAGCACGTCGCAATGCGCGAAGCACTTGTCGTAGCGGTCCGCATCGCGCTGTTGCGGCGCGGTGCCGAGGCCGGCCGCATCGCGAATCGCTTCCTCGTACTTCGGCCAGAATTTGCGCGGCCACATGAAAGTCTTGTAGTAGAAGCCCGCAGGAATGAAGCGCGCGATCTTCTGGTTGATCGCCATGCGGTCCTTTTCGATGCTCGGCTTCGCGTTCACGCTCGCCGCGACGAGTCCCTGATACAGCTCCACTTCGGTGGCCCGAGCGTTCGGCACCGTGTAGGCGCCCGTCTCTAGTTGCACGACCGCGTTCGGTTCTTCGACGCCCGCCGTCACGATGCCGCGCGGCCGGTGATATTTCCAGCTGCGCGCGACGAAATGCACGCCGTTGGCGAGCAATGCGGACGCGAGCGTATCGCCCTGATAACCCTGATACTGCACGCCGTTGAACGTGAAGTTGAGCGCGATCGCGCGGTTGATGCGTCCGCCGGTCGGGAGTCGGTCTTTCTGGCTCATGATGCGTTGCCCTCTCGTGCCTTTGCCTGTGCCGTCGTTGCGTTGGCCGCCGCTGCGTCGCTGCTGCCCAGCGCGAGCAGCGGTCTCTCGAACGTTTCGTAACCCTGGAACGCGTAACTGACGGTGTCGCGCTGCGCCTTGAACCAGCGGCGGCAGCCTTGCGCGTGCAGCCATTGCTCGTGATGCACGCCGCGCGGGTTCTTGCGCATGAACAGGTAGTCGCCCCATTCCTTGTCGGTAAGCGATTCGGTGTCGAGCGGACGGGCGATATCCGCTTCGCCGCCGCAGGAGAATTCGGTTTCGGCGCGGGGACCGCACCACGGGCATTCGATCAGCAGCATGTGTATCTCCTTGTCGGCTAGTGGGCCACGGCGGCGGCGCCATGCTCATCGATCAGACGACCGGTGTAGAACCGATCCAGCGAGAACGGCGCATTCAATTGATGCGGTTCGTCCTGCGCGATCGTGTGCGCGAAGACCCATCCCGAGCCGGGCGTCGCCTTGAAGCCGCCCGTGCCCCAACCGCAGTTGAAATACAGCCCCTTCACGTCGGTCTTGCCGATGATCGGGCAGGCGTCCGGCGACACATCGACGATGCCGCCCCACTGCCGGTTCATCCGCACGCGAGAAAACACCGGGAACATTTCGACGATCGCCTCGAGCGTGCCCTCGATGATCTGGAAGCTGCCGCGCTGCCCAAAGCCCGTGTACTGATCGACGCCCGCGCCGATCACGAGATCGCCCTTGTCGGACTGGCTGATATAGGCGTGCACCGCGTTCGACATCACGACCGTGTTGACGACCGGCTTGATCGGCTCCGACACCAGCGCCTGCAACGGGTGGCTTTCGAGCGGCAGCCGCACGCCGGCCATGTCGGCGAGCGTCGACGTATTGCCGGCCGCGACCACCGCGACCTTCTTCGCCTTGATGAAGCCCTTGGTCGTGTCGACGCCCGTCACCTGACTGCCGCTGCGGCGAATCCCGACGACCTGGCAGTTCTGCACGATATCGACGCCCGCCTGATCCGCGCCACGCGCGAAGCCCCACGCCACCGCATCGTGCCGGGCCACGCCGCCGCGCCGCTGGATCGATGCGCCGAGCACCGGGTAGCGGCTGTTCAGATTGATGGTCGGCTCGAGTTCCTTGATCTGCGCGGGCGTGAGGAATTCGGCGTCGATGCCGTTCAGGCGGTTCGCGTTCACGCGGCGTTCGGTATCGCGCACGTCCTGCAGCGTGTGCGCGAGATTCATCACGCCGCGCTGACTGAACATCACGTTGTAGTTCAGATCCTGCGCGAGTCCTTCCCACAGCTTCATCGCCTTTTCGTAGAGCGCGGCCGATTCGTCCCACAGGTAGTTCGAACGCACGATCGTCGTATTGCGCGCCGTATTGCCGCCGCCGATCCAGTTCTTCTCGAGCACGGCGACGTTGCGCACGCCATGCTCCTTCGCGAGGTAGTAAGCGGTCGCGAGACCATGCCCGCCGCCGCCGACGATCACGACGTCGTACTCACGCTTAGGCTCGGGGCTGCGCCATTGCCGCTCCCAGTTCTCGTGATACGACATCCCGTTGCGCAGCAGGCTGAATATCGAATAGCGGCTCATCGTCGGTCCTTTGCGGTTTTGCTGTGCGGTGCAGCGGTTCAGCACTCGATGACGTTCACGGCCAGTCCGCCGCGCGACGTCTCCTTGTATTTCGTCTTCATGTCGGCGCCGGTCTCGCGCATCGTCCGGATCACGCTGTCGAGCGAGACCACGTGCTTGCCGTCGCCCTTCATCGCGAGGCGCGCCGCGTTGATCGCCTTGATCGCGCCCATCGCGTTGCGCTCGATGCACGGAATCTGCACGAGCCCGCCGACCGGGTCGCACGTCATGCCGAGGTTGTGTTCCATGCCGATTTCGGCGGCGTTCTCGACCTGGGCAGGTGTGCCGCCCATCACGGCTGCGAGCGCCGCGGCGGCCATCGAGCAGGCCACGCCCACTTCGCCCTGGCAGCCCACTTCGGCGCCGGAAATCGAGGCGGTTTCCTTGTAGATGATGCCGATCGCCGCGGCGGTCAGCAGAAAATCGACGATGCCGGCATCGTTCGCCGCATGCATGAACTTCACGTAGTAGTGCAGCACGGCCGGAATCACGCCGGCCGCGCCGTTGGTCGGCGCGGTGACGACCCGGCCGCCCGCCGCGTTCTCCTCGTTGACCGCCATCGCGTACAGGTTGACCCAGTCGAGCATCGACAGCGGGTCGCGCAGCGACTCTTCCGAGCGTGCCCGCAGACGCTCGCACAACTCGGCCGCGCGGCGCTTCACGTGCATCGGGCCGGGCAATTCGCCGCGCTCCTTGCAGCCGCGGTCGACGCACGCGGCCATGGTGCGCCAGATCGCCAGCAGGCCTTCGCGCACTTCGTGCTCGGGCCGCGTCGCGCATTCGTTGCGCAACGTCACTTCGGCGATCGACAGACCGCTTTCGCGGCACACGCGCATCAGATCCTCGCCGGTGCGAAACGGGTACGGCACCTGCGCACTCGCGCGCTGGCCGTTCACGCGATCGCCTTCGCGATTGACGACGAAGCCGCCGCCGATCGAGTAATACTCTTTCTCGACGAGCAATTGCGCGTTTTCGTCGAAAGCCTGAAAGCGCATGCCGTTCGGATGCACGACGCTCGAGCCCGGCGCACCCGGCATCAGCTTGCGGAAGAAGCCGAGATGTTCGCGCGCGTCGAATGCGACCGGGTGCTTGCCGAGCAGCACGAGCTGTTTGCTCTCACGAATCGCGCGCAGCCGCGGCTCGATCAGGTCGGGATCGAGCCTGTCGGGCAGATTGCCTTCGAGGCCGAGCAGCACCGCCTTGTCGGTGCCGTGACCCTTGCCGGTCGCGCCGAGCGAGCCGAACAGTTCGGCGCGCACGCGACGCACGAAGCCGAGCAGATTCGCGTCCTCGATATGCGACGCGAAACGGCACGCGGCGATCATCGGTCCGACCGTGTGCGAACTCGATGGACCGATGCCGATCTTGAACAGATCGAAGACGCTGACGTTCATGGCGTACCTTCTGCGTTGTGCCTTGCGAGTTGCGATGGCCGGGATGGAATGTGCGCCTATTGCACCGCACGCCGGGCCAGACCGATAGAACAAAAACGGCATCGCCGTGGGATACCTTCGTCAAGTGAGCCAGCAAACGGCCCGCCCCACAAGCCTCACGACGCATTTGCGATGACTTCCGACGCATTTGCGACAAGCGCCGCGAACGTGACCCGCGATGCTGAAGGGCCGCGGTGCTATGCTTGTTTTCACCCTTGCGGTCAACGTTCGTTCTACTTTCGCCGTTTCTTTTCGCCTACCTGCCGCGCGCATGAATTCCGCTGAACCGCTTCCGCCTCCATCGCTCGACGCAGCTGCCAGGCAGCGCATCCGCTTCGGCATCATCCTGCTGCCGAACTTCACGCTGACGGCGTTCTCGGGTTTCGTCGATCTGCTGCGTCTTTCCGCCGACGAAGGCGACTTCAGCAAGCCGGTGCGCTGTTCGTGGAGCGTGATCGGGGAAACCCTTGCTCCGGTGCGCGCGAGTTGCGGCATCCAGATCACACCGTGGGAAACCTTCGAGACCGCGGAAGCCTTCGACTACGTGGTGGTGGTTGGCGGACTGCTGCACTCGGGTCCGGCCGCGAGCGAGGCGACGCTCGCGTTCATCCGCCGCGCGGCAGCGAGCGACGCGACGCTGGTCGGCATGTGTACCGGCGTGTTCTCGCTGATGCGCGCGGGCGTGCTCAACGGCCATCGCATCTGCGTGAGCTGGTTTCACTACTGGGACTTCATCGAGCGCTTTCCGTCGGTCGACGAAGAGATGCTGGTCGCCGACCGGCTGTTCGTGATCGACCGGCGGCGCATTACCTGCTCGGGCGGGCGCGCATCGATCGACGTCGCCGCCGCGATCCTGCTGCGTCATTTCGAAACCGCCACGGTGCAGAAGGCGCTGCGCATCCTGCTCGTCGACGATCTGCAGAAAGGCAATGCGCCGCAGCCGCATCCGCCGGGACTCGCTCCGGCCTCGCATCCGAAGGTCAAGCGCGCGATCCTGCTGATGGAGCAGCACGTGGGACGCGCACTGCCGCTCGACGAACTGGCGCGCAAGCTCGATCTGTCGCCGCGTCAGCTCGAGCGGCTCTTCAAGGCGCAAACCGGCAAGGCGCCGCAGGCCTACGCGAAGCAGGTGCGCCTGCGCACCGCCGCGTGGCTGTTGACGAGTTCGGACAAGACCGTCGCCGATATCGCATCGAGTTGCGGCTTTTCCGACGCCTCGCACCTGGGACGCGAATTTCGCAAGCAGTTCGGCCTGCCGCCGATGATGTATCGCGAGCAGCGCGGCACGGCGGCGCAAGCCGACGATGGCTCGTGCTACGACGAAACGTTTCCGGGCCGCGCGCAGGCGGTCTGAATTCGGCCGCTACACCGGCAGCCGACGCTCGACGCTCGGCGCATGTCCGAACTGCGCGCGATATGCCTTGCTGAAATGACACGGCGAGTGAAAGCCGCACACCGTGGTGACGAGCGCGATCGATGCGTCGGTATTGCGCAGCAGATCGCGCGCGCGGCGCAGCCGCAAGCTCAGGTAGTAATGCGTCGGCGACACGTTCAGGAAGAGCTTGAACATTCGCTGCAAATGCCGCTGCGACAGCTTGACGAGCCGCGCGAGTTCGTCGAGCGACAGCGGCTCCTCGATGTTCGCTTCCATCAGCCGCACCACTTCGATCAGTTCGGCGCGCGACAGGCCGACCCGCGCGTCGACCGGGATGTGCTGGTAGTCGGTTGACCCGCGAATCCGCTCGACGATGAACTGCTCCGACACCTGCGCGGCCACCGCCGCCCCGAGCCGCAGGCCGACCAGGTGCAGCATCAGATCGAGCGGCGCGGTACCGCCGGTGCAGGTCAGCCGGTCGCGGTCGATCACGAACAGTTCGTCGTCGAAATGCACGTGCGGATAGCGTCGATGCAACGGCGACATGTCTTCCCAATGAACGGTCGCGCGATAGCCGTCGAGCAGCCCGGCCGCGAGCAGTGCGTACGGACCCGTGCAGATGCCGCCGAGCGGTACGCATTGGGCGGCCACCTCGCGCAGCAGCGCGATGACCTCGTCGTTCACGTAGTCGCACACGTGCCAGCCCGCGCACACGAACAGCAGGTCCGGCATACCGGCCTCGGCGAGCGTGGTGGTGGGCTTCACCGCGATGCCGTTGCTGGCGCGCGCGGGCTCGCCGTCCGGCGTGATCACCGACCACCGGTAGTGCTGTGCACGGCCCACGTAGTTCGCCATGCGCAGCACCTCGACCGCGCTCGTGAACGCGATCATCGAGAAGTTCGGCAGCGTCAGGAAGCCGACGTGCGCGACGGTGGCGAGCCGGGCATCGGCTTCGGGGGCGGCGATGGCGTCACGCTTCATGGGCCGATCGGTCAGCCGTGTTGCGCCGCCGGCGCGCGACGCACTCTCATCGCCTGGCGCAAGCCCGCGAACAGCGGTGCGCGTGCCTTGCCCGGCGCGCGGCCGAAGCTCTCCGTGATGCGGTCCAGAATGATCGCCAGCATCACGACCGACATCCCGCTTTCGAAGCCGAGCCCGATATCGAGCCGCTGGATACTGGCGAGCACGTCGTTGCCGAGGCCGCCCGCGCCGACCATCGACGCGATGATCACCATCGATAGCGCCATCATGATGGTCTGATTCACGCCGGTCATGATCGACGGCAGCGCATTCGGAAACTGCACCTTGTACAACAGTTGCCACGGCGTGCAGCCGAACGCCTGTCCCGCTTCGACGATTTCGTGATTCACGTGCTTGATGCCGAGCGCGGTCAGGCGCACAGCGGGCGGCATCGCGAAGATCACCGTCGAGAGGATGCCCGGCACGCGGCCGAGACCGAACAGCATCGCGGCCGGAATCAGATAGACGAACGCGGGCATCGTCTGCATCAGATCGAGCACCGGGCGCACGATCATCTCGACGGTGCGGCTCTTCGCCATCCAGATGCCGAGCGGCACGCCGAGCACGAGGCTGATCACCGTCGACGACAGCGTGAGGCCGAGCGTGATCACCATCTGATCCCAGAAGCCGGTGCCGTAGATCAGCAGCAGCGCCGCCAGCGTAAACACCGCGAAGCGCCAGCCGACGCGCCACAAGCCGATGCCGACGAAAAACGCCATCAGCGCCCACATCGGCACGGCCTGCAAGCCGTGCTCGACCGCCGCGGCGAAACTCTCGATGACCTTGCCGATCGTGTCGAAGGCCTTCGCGTCGTGATCGAGCAGATAGTGAACGCCGTGATCGACCCAGGCGCCAAGTGGAATGACTTCAGACATGGGAACCTCGATGGCGCGTGAGAACGTTCAGCACGTTCGTCTTGTTGACCGAACCGCAGTAGGAACCGTCCGCTTCGACCACCGGCAGCGGCGCGCGGCTCGCCACCACGCGCTCGACCACGTCGTTGAGCGGCGTGCTGCGGCGAATGCATTCGATCTGGTTGAGCTGCGGCGAGGCGCTGCCGGTCGCGTCGCGGCACACGAAGCCGCGAATCCGGCGCTCGCTGTCGAGCACGAACGCGTAGTCGGCGCTGCCGTTGAGCATCGCGGCCACGCTCGACGCGTCGATCTGCGGCGCGTGCATGAGCGGCACGTCGTCGGTTTGCATCAGGTCGCCGGCCGTCAGATAACGGCTCGTGTCGATGCCGTCGAAGAACGCGCGCACGTAATCGTCGGCCGGGTTCTTGATGATTTCCTGCGGGGTGCCGATCTGCACGACGCGGCCGCCTTCCATGATCGCGATGCGCGTGCCGATGCGCATCGCCTCCTCCAGATCGTGCGACACGAACAGGATCGTGCGCTGCTGCTCGCGTTGCAGGTCGAGCAGCACGTTCTGCATCTCCTTGCGCTTGAGCGGATCGAGCGCGGAGAACGCCTCGTCCATGATCATCAGCGATGGGTTGACCGCGAGCGCGCGCGCAAGCCCGACGCGCTGCTGCATGCCGCCCGACAGCTCGGCGGGCAGTTTCTGCGCGAACGGTGCCAGGCCGACCTGTTCGAGCACCGTCAGCGCCCGCGCCTCGCGCTGCCTGCGGCCAACGCCCGCGACCTCGAGCCCGAACGCCGCGTTGGCCAGCACGCTGCGCTGCGGCATCAGCGCGAAGGACTGGAACACCATGCTCATGTCCTTGCGGCGCAGCGCGGTCAACTCGGCGCGCGGCACGCTCGCGACATCGCGGCCGTCGATCAGCACCTTTCCGGCGCTTGGCTCGACGAGCCGATTGATGAGGCGAATCAGCGTCGACTTGCCCGAGCCGGACAGGCCCATCAGCACGAAGATCTCGCCCTCCCGAACCTCGAACGACGCGTTGTGCACGCCGACGATCTGACCGGTGCGGGCAAACACCTCCTCTTTCGTGGCGCCGCTCGCCAGCATCGCGAGCGCCTGTTTCGGGTTGCTGCCGAACACCTTGCACAGCCCTTCGACCACCACCTTGGGGGAATTCATCGAATGCTCTCCTCGCGTGCGGACGTCCGTCCGCGCTGTGCCTACATAGTTGCCAGAAAAAAGTGCGGCTAGCCGACTAATTCCGACAAGCACATGAGGAAATGCGACACCCGCGTGCACCGTAAGCACGCGACGCGGCGAGAAAAGCCTTGCGGAACAAAGGGTTGGCGCGAATCAAGCCGCGGGCGGGCTGCGCGACAGAGAAGGCGGCGCTGGCGAACGGCCGCGGCCGCCCGGCGCTGGCGAACCGGTCCGTTCAGGAAATCGACACGCCGAGCAAGCGCCCGACGCCGAACGTAAAGCCCGCCGCGATCAGCCCGATGACGATCTGGCGCAACGCCGAAAACCCCGCGCTGCGGCCGTTGAACAACGACGTGAACACGCCGATCGACGCGAGCGCGAGCATGCTCAGCACGACGCACTGCACGATCGCACGGGTGCCATTCGTCCACAGAAAAGGCATCACCGGAAAGATCGCGCCGACCGAGAACAGACAGAACGAGACGCCGGCCGCCGACCACGGATTGCCGCCCATCTCCGCCGGATCGAGACCGAGCTCCTCGCGCGTGAGGGTGTCGAGCGCCTTGTCCTTGTCGCGCATCATCTGCGCGGCGACGCGTTTCGCCTCGTTCGCGTCAAGGCCTTTCGCGCGGTAGATCAGCGCAAGCTCGTGTTCTTCCGCTTCGGGTTGCTCCTCGATTTCCTCGGCTTCCTTGGCGATCTGGGTGCTGGCGAGTTCGCGCGCATTGGTGACCGACAGCCATTCGCCGAGCGCCATCGAACAGGCCCCGGCGATCAACCCGGCGAGGCCGGTCAGCAGGATCGCCTTGTTGTCCGTGCCCGCGCCGGCGACGCCCATGATCAGACAGAAGTTGGACACGAGGCCATCGTTCGCGCCGAGCACGGCCGCGCGCAGATCGTTGCCCGACGCGGCGCCCTTGTGCCACGACTCGGCGGCCGCGATACGGCTGCCGGGCGACAGGTTCGAATCATGGGTACCTGCGAGCGTCTGCACGACGGCCGCGTGATGATGTTCGTCGGCGGACATGCGGCCCGCGTCGAGTTGGCCCCGGTATTTGTTGCGGTCCGCGTATTCGGCGGCAGCCAGCGTCGGCAGCACGAAGTCCGCGCCGCACAGGCGCACGAGCCCCTTCATCAGACGCGTTTTGACCGCATGACCACGGCCCTTCGGTTCGATACCGTTGGCCCTGAGCTTGTCGGCCCACACCTGGGCGTGACTGTGTTCGGATTGCGCGAGGTCCTGATAGACCTGCTTGCGGGTCTCGTCTTTCTCGACGCTCGCGAGCGTCTCGTAGAGGGCGGCGCTGTGCAGTTCGTCGAAGAAATTTGCCTTGTAACGCCTGACTTCGTGCTTCGTGGCCATGATCACGTGCCCTGCCGGTCGCGTTGCTGATGACAAAGCGTAACCGATCCGGCCGCGGGAGCCAAAGGCCCGGAAGCGCGAGGTGAGCGAGAAGCAATACTGTTTATGGACAGCCGCTCACGCTGGGCGCGGCGCCAGAACAAGCTGCCGGCTCAGACGACGATCGACCGCCATCCACCGCCAGATACTGACCGGTGATGTGCCGGGCGGCCTCGCTCGCGAGGAACACCACGGGTATAAACTGGTGCGCTTCGCGATGCCATTGTGCACAGCGGCATACCTTTAAACGAGCTTTCATCGATGCAGGACGCCTGATCATCATCGAGCATGCGCACGTGCGCCGCATGCTGCTCGCGCAAATGGCCTATGTGGAAAGAGCTTGCGCGTTGAGCTTTTGCACGGCGCGGCTCGTCGATGAACAGAGCACCGTCGAAAGCGACAGCGCGCGCGCCGAAGCTGGCTGCTGCTCGATCTGCTGACGCCGGTCGTCAAGTTGTGGCCGTCGCAATGGTGTCTCGAAGCAGACAGCCTCGCGATCCAGATCCACGACGGCTTCGGCTACACGCGCGAATCCGGGTCGAGCAGTTCTATCGCGACAATCCCCTGAACATGATTCACGAAGGCACGCACGGCATTCAGGCGATCGACCGGCTCGGCCGCAAGGTCACGATGAAACAGGGCGCGGTGCTGAAGCTGCTTGCCCCGCAAGGTGCTGCAAACGATCGACGCCGCGCGCGAGTATGCACCGCTACAGGCCCCACGCCGATGCGCTCAGCGCCGCCTGGCGCGATTTGAGCGGCACGCTCGAAGCGCTGCTGCCCGCGCCCGCAAGCGATAAAGACCGCACGCTCGCCAACGCGAACGTGTTCCTCGAAGCATTAGGACATGTCGTGTTGGCGTGGACCTGGCTGCGGCAGGCGCTGGTGGTCAATGACGCGCTGCCGCGCGCGAACGGCGCGGCGGATGAGGATTTCTATCCCGGCAATCTGCACGCGTGCCAGTGGTTCTTCCGTTGCGAGCTGCCGCGCGTGCCGCCAATGCTGGCGCTGTTGCGCACGCTCGACGATACAACGTTCGGCATGGCGCCGCAGTGGTTCTGACCGAGCGCGCGATAGAAATGAATCGCGCTGCCGCGCAATGCGACAGGCGATTTCCTGTTCTGTGACCACGCCGATCAGGCGCGGCCAAACCTCTTCGAGCAGAAACTCGTTCGAGAGCTTGAACGACGGCCCACTCACATTGATCGCCATGATTGGCACTCGCCGCCGGCTAAAAGGCGCGCGCAATGCAGCAGGCCGCTCGGCGCTGGCCTCTGGACAGCGGAACGCCCCGACAGCCTCGTTTTCAGAATCCTCCGGCTTTCTCGTCGAGTTCACTCGCGAATAATAGTGGCGCGGATCGGCTGCATCGCGGCCACGCTCGATTCCCAATGCTCGAACTCGAACGTTTGAGGCGAGCAGGTTCTCATGAGCCCCGCTTTACTAGCCACAAACGCCCATGAAACACGACGACGAATTTGCTTATTTCAAGATCAACAAGCTGCTATGGCGTTGGAAGAAGCAGGATGGAGCTCGTGCCGTGCATGAGGTCTCGCTTTCCACGGACAGCGCTCCGCCTCCGCTTCCGCCCGCGCCTGTCGCCGCGGCGAAATCCGCCCCGAGCCCACTCAAGCTTCCTAAACCTGATCCAACAGTAAAAATGATTGACGACCTTCTCAAGGTCGCTCATTCGGTTTCCCGTTTCAGGGAGTGGTTGGACACTCCAGCGCCGCCCAAGCTAACCAAACCGGCGAAGTCCCCTGCCCCGAAAAAGACAGTGCCACCATTCGATATCCAGGAAATTCCGAACGCCCTCCGCAAGGAAATGATGCCTATCGGCGCGAAGCTAATGGAGCGATGGTTTGCTGGCCGCTTGAACTATTCGCCTAGCCCCAGTGACGAATTTAATGAAATCAATCAGCATGGCAAACCATATCCACCTGATATGTACGACACGACCACGGTAAAAATGGACTGGGTACTAAAGTTCCCTCGTGCCAGACACAAATACGACTACCTGGTCAACGACGCAATCCGCTCGCCCGCGGCACTTCGGGTACTTCACAAGAAGCTTCACTTTTACAAGCACAGAAGCGAGCTATCAACGCGCGATATCAGTCGCGATGACCCTCAACGCCTGCATCGGTTTTTCCAGTTTCAACATGTCGAAGTTGACGGTACATTCGCGGAAAAAATCAAGCTGCAACTGATGGCAGATGTCGCGCGAACAGGTGTCCCCGACGATTTGACTGCGGCGCTTGGCTCGTTCGTCATCTATGCCGCTGTTGGTCATGTCCGCCTGTCGAGAGACCCCCTTGATACGCAAAGGACGACTGCCGAGGTGACAGGTGTATGGACTTACGTAAAAGATAACTTCACGTTTACCGATGAACCCACGGAACGGTCGCAGTATCTGGGGCATTGGAGCGGTAATGGCGTGATCGTAATGCCGCTTGATGGCGTGGGGGCTGCATCCCCTTACATTCCCTACGTGGAATCGCCGGTTACACTTGGCGATCCGGTTATCAAAGGACAGGTTTACTATCCCATCCATAACAGCGACTTCCGACGCTGGGCGGCTAAGCATCAGCGCGGCGGCGACTTCATCATCTACTCCGACCGTCGTTTCGTTCCCCTCTTTCCGCCGATCGTGCTCTACCTATGAAACGAATCTCCTGGCGCGTTGCATTGCTGGTTGGCGTCATCGCCTTGTTTTATAGCGGTCTGTTCGACCATACCCCGCAAGGAAGCGAGTGTCGGAAATCGGCACCTGTCAACGGCGCTTACACGGCAGAGCTTTGCCTGTTGCGATGGATTCCGGCCGGCAGGGGAAGCGCTGAGTATGTCGGCCGAGTATTCGATGGAAAGACCGGGAAGCTGCTCGCACAACGCACTTTTCGCACACCCGTCCCCGATCTTTTCTGGTCAACGGGACTGCGATATTCCCTGAGTCCGTATTCGCCGCCCCGTTATCTCGGTCCGTCCGTCGAATTTTCCAGCGGAGATGGCGGTGAAGGAGACTCGAGCGTTCCCTTACCTCCGTCGACGTGGGACAGGCTGGTGGCCGCTCGCCCGCACCTATAGCCGGCCGGGTCATACACTCGCTCGCACGAGTGCCTCGCCGTGACCAAATCAGCGCAATGCGAACCTCCATCCGTCATTGAGCAGTTTGGCGGCGCGCGCCATTTTTGGCATGCGCGTCTCGCGTGGAGTATTGTTTAAGCGCGCCGGAAGCGCCAAATCCCGAACTCCCCAATAAGACGCGCGCTTCCCAGAGTCCAGGCCAGCTCGGCAAAGCGCGGTGTTTCTAACATGCAACGAAGCGACATCAACTTTTCGAGGATGGTGAAAACGTGAAAACACTCAATCTTTTCAAGGCGCTCGGTATTGCCTTGTGCGTGGCGAGCGCATCCAGCGCGTATGCCCAGGCAACCAATGATCAGGCGCCCGCCGCCACGACGGCCGCGCCAGCCACGAATGCCACGTCGAACCGCGCGGCGGATCGCAAGCTCGGCCGCGATGTGCGGCGCGCGCTCGCGAGGGCGCAGGGCTTCAACGTGTCGAACGTGTTCGTGCGGGCGCGCAGCGGCGCGGTGACTTTGACGGGCTCGGTGCCGGATGGCAGCATGATCCAGCAGGCGGCCGACATCGCAAAAGGCGTTCCGGGCGTGACCTCGGTGACCAACAGGCTCACGCTGGTCGTTCCGGCCGGCGGCGGAGGCGGAGGAGGCTGAACGTCGGCCTTTGGCTCGCTAAGGGAGCGCCGCGCACATGCGCTACTTGCGGCGTCTCCCGTCAATGCACCTCGACGCCGCCCCCATCCCACCACATCTCTGCACACCTGCGCGTACGCACCCTTGCGTGGGATTAGAGCATCACGCTCGCACGACGCCACTCATCGGCTTGCCAGCAGCGGTCCGGCCAAACAGCGCCGCCGCGGTGCGTTCGGGATCGAGTCCGAGACTTTCGCTCGCCGTGCCGGAGATCAGCGCATCGAGCGAAGCGGTCGGCTTCAGGTCACGCGACTGGTGAAGCTGATGCGGCGCGAGGCCCGGCCAATCCGCGATCACGCGGCCACCCTGCACGGCGCCCCCGAGCACCATCGCGACCGAGCCGGTGCCGTGATCGGTGCCGCCCGTGCCGTTCGCGGCCGCGGTCCGGCCGAATTCCGTCGCGACCAGCACTGTGGTCTTGCTCCACGATGACCCCATACCGTCGCGCAACGCCGCGAGCATCGTGTCGAGCGCCTTCAGCTGATTGGCAAGCCGCGCGTTCTGCCCACTGTGCGTGTCCCACCCGCCCGTTTCGATCATCGCGATACGCGGACCGTCGTCGCGCGCCATAAAAGTCGCCGCGAGCTTGCCAAGGCTCGCCGGGTCCTGACGCGCGCCTGCATCGCCCGCGAGGCCGCGCGCCGCCATCGCCGATTCCCACAGCGGACGCAACTGCGCATCCTGCTCGTACAACTGCGACACGCGCGCGAGCAGATCGTCAGGCGCCTGCGGCAACGCCGACGGTGCATACGACGTCACCGCGGCCGGCCCGCGCAACGCCATCGGCACGGTCGGCGCGAACGCGATGGCGTTCTCGCGGGTGGCGGGCAGTTGCGCGGCGAGCCGGTTGAGCCAACCGTCCCGCATCTGATACGGCGACGTCCCGCCCGTTTCCAGCACGTTCTGTCCGTCGAAATGCGAGCGGTCGCGGTAGGGCGAGGCGACCGCATGCACGAACAGCGCTTCGCGATCCGCGTACAGCTTCGCCACTTGCGCGAGCGCGGGATGCAACGCGAACGTGCCATCCAGATGCGGCGCGGCCGAGGCATCGATCGTGAGCGGCCCGCGCAGCGTCGCATACGCTGGGTCGGCGTACGGCACGACGATGTTCAGGCCATCGGCCGCGCCACGCTGGATCACGAACACGAAGCGGCGGTCGGTCGCGACGTGCGCGAACGCAATACGCGGCGACACAAGCAGAGCGCCGGCGCCAGCGGCGGCGACGCTCAGAAACCGGCGGCGTGACAGCATGGCATTCATCTCCGTTGGAAATCGGGCGATACGAGCAGCAGCGCGATCGCCGTCGACGCGCTTTCCGCGCGCGACACCGCGGTCGCCGTCGGCTCGCTGAGCGAGCCTGCCAGCAAGGTCTGGCCGAGCGAGCGCGCATCGAGCCGGTCGCCGACGCGCGCGGCGAAGCGCTGCGCGACTTCGACGCGGCGCACGAGCGCGTCGGGCGCGGCCCAGCTCGCGGCAAGATCGTCGTAGCCGGCGGGCGAACCGGGACGCCAGACCGGCTGGCCGAGTTGCGTGAGAATCGGCGCGCTCTGCAGGTTGCCGAGGTCGTGCCAGCCGAGTCCGCGCATCGACGAAATGGTCCACTCCCACGGTGTCTTGAACTTCACCGCGCCCGGCGACCACGCTTGCGGCGTGTCGATCAACGCGCGATAGACGGCCGGCAGATCGCCGTCACTACGCACGAACGCATCGGCGAGACGATCGCTCACACCGGGCGGCGGATTGTCGGCGACGAAATGACGGGCGAGCTTCGTGCCGATGTGCCGCGCGGTGGCCGGTGCGTGCGCGAGGTCGTGCAGGATCGCGAGCGCCTGCTGTTCCCCGGCTTCGTCGTAGCTGCGTCCCATGATCGTGCGCGAGCCGGGCTCGTGCAGCGCGGGGCGAAACACGAAACTGCCGGGTTCGCCGGTCTGCTCCAGCGCGCGGCGGTTCGCGTTGGCTCCGCCGCTGCCCGGATTGCCGACGAGGCTCCAGCCGGTCAGGGCGCGCGCGAACTCGGTCACGTCGTTTTGCCTATAGCCGCTGCGCACGCCGAGCGTATGCAGTTCCATGATCTCGCGCGCGAGGTTCTCGTTCAGTCCGCGTCGGTTGTCCGGATTGCGTTGCGCGGCGCGCAGCGCGGCCATGCTGTCGGGGCCGACCGAGCGGGTTTGGTCGAGGAACAACTGCATCGCCGGATGACGCTCGACGGCCACCAGCATGTCCTCGAAACGGCCGAGCACGTGCGGGCGAATCGCTTCCGCTTCGAACGACCCGGCGAGCGCCGCGACGCCAGGCTTTTCGGTCGAGACCGCAAAGTGATTTGCCCAGAAATGCACGAGCCGTTCGATGAACGGCGTCGGCGTGGTCAGCGCGCTGGCGACGCGCGCATTGACGGACGAGCGGTACATGTCGAGGATTTCGACGCGCAGCGCCTTTCGTTCGGATTGTCTGGCAGCTTGTGCGCCGCTCTGGCTGGCGGCTGCGGTGTCGATCGCGGCACTGCCCGCGTGGGTCCCCTCGGCCGCCGTCTGTTTCGCCTGCTGCTCGATCTGCATGCGCTGCCGCAAAAGCTCGGTCGACAACGCGATCGAATCGGGCTGGTGCGCCCACGCGGCCGGCCGCGGCTGGTACTGCTCGAATTGCGCGAGCAGCCAGCCCTTCGGCTCGGCGGGCGGCGTCTCGTCGGCGCGCGCGCCGAGACCGAAGCGGTTCAGTGCGACCGCCGCGGCATTCAAGTTCGGAGAGTTGGCCATACGATCCTCGTCGACGTGTAAGACGCCTGCCTATCCGTTAAACGGCCGACACGCCGGAACCCGTCGCAATCGCATGCATTGTCTTATTCCCCCGATGCGGCATTCGCCGCCGGCGTCTTCGCGTTCGGCGCCGGCTGCGGTTCGCGCCATTGCCCACGCAGCTTCAGACTGTCGGCGAACTCGACGCGCTCTTCGGGCGTCAACGTGGCCGCGAAATCGGCAACGCTCGCTTCGACCATCGCGCGCAGGCTGCTGTCTGCCGCGCGCGTGCGCGCGAGCGCGGCATCGAGCGCCGCGCGATCGAGCTGCGGCGCGGCCAGCAGACGCAGCACCTCGCGACGCCCCTCGCGCCCCTCGCGCGCATACTGCCGCCCTTCGCGACGCGCGTTCTTCAGGGCGTCGAGAAACGCCTGCTGCCGCTCGGCCGGCAGTGGCTTCGCAGCGAAACGCAGCGCGCGCTGCTCCTGCGCCGCTGCCGGCTGATTCGCGCCGTGCGCGGCGAACCATTGATACGCGCCGCCGGCAATTCCGCCGAGCAGAAACACGTTGAGCGCCGCGGAGCCCAGCAGCGCAAGTTTCCACGACCGTCCGTTCATTCGCCGCTCCAATCGGTGGTGGTGCCGCCGAAGCTCGATGTCAGATACGAGGGTTCATGCACGACCGGCGCGGTTTCGGTCAGCACGAAAAACGACACCGCGAGCGCACCGGCCACGCCGCCGATCAGCCCGACGCCCGCCACCGCCGCGCCCGACCACCACAGGCGCCAGCGCGCGGCCCGGCGCCGCGACGGCGCGGCGTCGATGATGCGGCGCTGCAGTGCGAGGCTCGGCGGCTCGATATGATCAACGCCGAGCCATGCGTCGAGGTCGGCCGCGTCGCTCAGCACCGCGTCGGCTTCGACGCGATGCGCGCGCGCCCATGCCTGCGCGGCCTCGCGTTCCCGCTCCGGCCAGCGGCGCGCGTCAGCGCCGTACGCTGCAACGATCTGATGGAATCTTTCGGGCGTCATGACTTGTCCTTGCTAAGGCCGCTGCCGGCCAGCTGAGCGCGCAGACTGCGGCGCGCGCGGGTCAGCAGACTTTCCAGCGCATCGACGCTGACGCCCATCAAGGCGGCAGCGTCGAGGTTCGACATCTCCTGGTAATAGGTCAGCACGAGCGCTTCGCGCTGCCGCACCGGCAATGCGGCGAGCGCCGCGCGCACGCGCGCGTGCTCGGCGCTTGCTTCGAGCCGCGCATCGGGTGGCGCGGCGGGATCAACGAAATCGGGCAGCTCGTCGCACGGGTCTTCGCGCTGGCCGCGCAGACGGTCATAGCAAAGATTGAGCGCGACCCGATGCATCCACGTGTCGAACTTTGCTTTGCCTTCACGCCAGCGCGCCGCCTGTTTCCAGATTCGCACGAATACCTCCTGCGCGACGTCCTCCGCTTCCATGCGATCGCCGAGCATGCGGGTGGCGAGTGCGAGCAGCCGCGGCAGCTTGCGCGCGACCAGCGAGCGCACCGCGCCGGGCTCCTCGCGGCCCACCTGCGCGATCAGCTCGGCGTCCGGATCGGGCGGGGCTTCGCTCAAGACGCGCGGCTCCGTTGCGACATCGCACGCGCGCGTGACGACCGCATCACGGGATCAACATCGTTCACTCGCCACCGCTCCTTAAACCGTTGTGTCGTTATGGTTTCGTGCCGCTACGCCTCGCCCCGGGCTGGGGTCACGTGCGCGATCAATATACGACGACCGCCGGGCGGTACACGGCCGGACGTGCCGGATAGACTACACAGCCGGCGAGCGATGCCGCCAGCAGGATCATCACGAGTGTTTTCATGGCGAACCTCGCTTACGCCCAATGTCCTTCGATCCAGCGCCAGTGCGGCCCGCGTTGCGCCCAATGCCCCGGCACCCAGTGATAACCGACGCGCACCGGCTGCCAGTGACCCGGCACCCACTCGTAGCGGCCGTGATCCCAGCGCCAGCGGCCCTGATCCCACACATAGCCGTCCCGCGGCGCGGGCAGGACTTCGATGCGCGGCGGCGGTGGCGCCATCGGCGCGATCATCACTTGCGCGGCAGCGGGCACGGCCGTCAGTGTGCCCGCGCAACACAGGGCGGCAGCGAGCGTGGGACCCAGTAGTCGAATCATGCGGTTGGTGTTCATGTGGGTTTTCTCCCTTTCAAAGCTGGAACAGGTCATAGCCACGAACGGCTCCGTTTCCACTTGAACGCGGCAGTGAGAAAAATCCGTCGCTGGCTCCAAAAAAAATGAGCACGAGAATAGCTTGCCGCTCACCCGCCCGGCGACGGACCCGCACGATGCGGTATGCTTTCCCGCTTCGCGAACCTCCTCTGTACCCTGCCCGATGGCCGATTTTCCTTTCGACGCCGTACTCTTCGACTGCGACGGCGTGCTCGTCGATTCAGAACCCATCACGAACCGCGTGCTCACCGAAATGCTCGGCGAGCTCGGCTGGCATTTGAGCGTCGAAGAGACGATGCGCATTTTCGTCGGCAAGATGGTCAAGGACGAGGCTGCGCTGATCGAGGCACGCACCGGATTCGCGATCACGGCCGAGTGGCTGACCCAATTCCGCGAGCGGCGCAACGTGGCGCTCGACAACGAGTTATGCGCTATCGACGGCGCGCCTGCCGCGGTGCGCGCGCTGCAGCGTACGTTGAACGGACGCATTGCGGTGGCGTCGGGCGCGGATCGCGTGAAGATCGAATTGCAGCTCGTGAAGGCGGGCATCCTCGACTGCTTCGACGGACAGATCTTCAGTGGCCACGAGATGCCCCGGAGCAAACCGTTTCCCGACGTCTACCTCGCTGCGGCCGCCGGACTCGGCGTCGCGCCGGCGCGCTGCGCGGTGATCGAGGACACGGTGACCGGCGCGACCGCGGGCGTCGCGGCTGGCGCGACCGTGTTCGGCTATTGCCCGCACCACCTCGGGCATAGCAGCGCGACCGCGTTGCATGGAGCGGGCGCGGTGCATGTGTTCAGGGAGATGGCCGAGTTACCGGAATTGCTCGCGGGATGGGTCACGCGCTGAGCGGCCGACGTGTTGGAGCGTGAACGACACCGGTCTGTCGCAAGTTGGCTGAGGGCGACCAGTTTGCGGGTATGAAGATGGCGCGAACACCCGCCTTCGTGCTACGGCGACAAGCCGCCGCTTTGCAGCCCGCCGTACTACAACCCCTGCCAGCCGGTACATTACGGCTGCGAGCCGGTCTACATTCCGGTCTGCCATCCGGAGCCGGTCAAAATCGTGCCGCTGTAAGCAACTGGCCCTGCGCCGTCGCGTACGACGGCGTTGTAATCGATGCGGTCCGGTTCGTTTCATTAGCCATCCCGACGATTTCCATTCGCTTGCCCAACGTTTCGTCTGTCAAGCCACCGCGGCACGCCGCGGCCGTGTGGTGCTCGCCCGTTTCGGTGGTATTGAAGAAGACATATCCGTCTATCGGATCAATCCGAATTGCGTTTTACTGTAGCGACCCGGCATCAAGCTAACAATATTTAACCCTGTCCAATTCTCTTCCGCGATAACTTCCCGTCCGATCAAAAAATCATCGCGACGGACAATGAATACGAAGATGTTCCGGCTGGTCTACAGCCGGTGCCGCGAGATGCTCGTTGCAGTTGCGGAAACCGCAAGCACCACAGGCAAAAACAATGCGGGCGAGACCACTGCCTCGCGCTCCGCGACCCTCCTCTCGCTGTTTTCAATGCGACCTGCGGCCTTTGCCGCCCTGCTGACGCTCGGCGTCGTGCCTTCGCTCGTCGATGCACAGGTGGTCGGGGGCGGTGCGCACGCGCCCAATATCATCAGTACGGCCAATGGATTGCCTCAGGTGAACATCAACACCCCCAGCGGCGCGGGGGTGTCGGTCAATACGTATTCGCAGTTCGATGTACAGACGCCCGGTGTCATCCTGAACAATTCACCGACCATCGTGCAGACGCAGCAAGCGGGCATGATCGATGGCAATGCGAATCTCGCGCCGGGACAATCCGCGCGGATCATTCTCAACCAGGTCAACAGCATTTCACCGAGCCAGCTGCGCGGCTATCTCGAGGTGGCGGGCAGCAAGGCGGAGGTCGTGCTTTCCAATGGTTCGGGAATCGTGGTGGATGGCGGCGGGTTCATCAACACCACGCGCGGCATCCTCACCACCGGCACGCCCCTGCTCGACGCGAGCGGCAATCTGAAGGGATTCAGCGTCACCGGCGGCAACATCACCGTGCAGGGCGCGGGGTTGAACGCGAGCAACGTCGATCAGGTCGATCTGATTGCGCGAGCGGTGCAGGCGAACGCATCCATCTATGCCAATACGCTGGATGTCGTCGCGGGTGCGAACCAGGTCGACCATGACACCCTGGGCGCGACACCTATCGCGGGCAGTGGCGCGGCGCCGGACGTGTCGATCGACGTGAGTCAGCTCGGCGGCATGTACGCGAACCGGATCAAGCTCGTCGGCACCGAGAACGGCGTGGGCGTTTCGAATGCGGGCGTCATTGCGGCGCAAGCCGGCGATCTCACCCTGACCACGCAGGGGAAGCTGGTTCTCGCGGGACAGACGAGCGCGAGCGGTAATCTGGCGGTGTCGGCGGCGGGCGGTGTCGATAACAGCGGGACAACGTATGCGCAGCAGTCGGTGTCCGTCAGTACGCCGGGGGTGCTGACCAATAGCGGCACATTGGCGGCGCAGCAGAATCTGAACGTGAGCGCTGGCAGCATCGCGGCGAATGGAACGTTCGGTGCGGGCATCAACAGTGATGGTTCGATTGCCCAGTCGGGAGACCTGAACCTGAGTACGACAGGCACGTTGTCGGCGACCGGGGCCAATGCCGCCGGCGGCAACGCTACGCTTCGGGGCGCCGCGATCAGTCTCGCGGGCAGCAGCACGGCGGCGAATGGCGATCTCGCGCTGACGGCGACTGGTGGCGACCTGAATGCATCGGGTGCGAAGATCCGAGTCGGCAATGCGCTGACGGCCCGCGCAGCAGGCACGCTCGACACCGGTTTCGCGACGCTTGACGCCGCTCAACTCGGCATCGAGGCCGCAAATCTCACGAACCGCAACGGCACGATCACGCAGACCGGCACGGGCGCGACGAGCGTCCACGTCTCCGGCACACTCGACAACACGGGCGGCAAGCTCCAGACCAATAGCGCGAATCTCGCGCTCGGCCCCGCCGCGTTGATCAACGACCACGGCACGATCACGAGCTCCGGCAACGGCACGTTGTCGGTCGACACCGGCGTGCTGTCGAACAGCGGCGGCACGCTGGCGACGAACGGCGCGCTGGATATCCACGCGGCTGCGGTGTCGAACCGGGGCGGCACGCTCGCGGGCCGGTCCACGGCCGCGCTCACGGTAGCGTCGCTCGACAACCGCGCCGGATTCATCCAGGGCAACAGCGCGGTCAACGTTTTTGCACAGGGCGTGCTCGACAATACCGGCGGCCAGATCGAAGCGAACGACACGGCGGCGACACTGAACGTCTCTGGTGCATCGATCGACAACACCAACGGGCGCATCGCCAACATCGGCACCGGCGCGACGAGCGTCAATGCGACGACGGTGACGAACGCCAACACGATTGGCGTTGCCGGCGCGGGCCTGATCGGCGGCAATGGCGATGTGACGATCGATGCGCGAACGTTGTCGAACACCGCCGGCGCGCAGATCGTGTCGGGGCATGACCTGAAGCTGAACGTCGCGCAATCGGCCGACAACAGCGGCGGCTCGCTCTCGGGCGCGAACGACCTCACGTTCGAGGGGGCCGGCGCGGTGCTTGTCAATCAGAACGGTTCGCTGCATGCCAATGGCGGGCTCGCACTGAATGTCGCGTCGCTCGACAATGCGGCCGGCCGTATCGGCAACGACGCGGGCAGCGGGGGCAGCGTCGCGATCGCCGCAGGCACGCTCGCGAACCAGGGCGGCGCCATCGGCAGTGACCAGAACCTGAGCGTCACGACGAATCAGCTCACCGGCGACGGTAGCATCGTCGCGGGCAACGATGGCGCGATCACCGTCAATGGCGACTACCTGCAAGGATCGGCAACCCGGGTTCAGGCGAACCATGACCTCACGCTGACCACCACCGGCAACTTCACGAATCAGGGCAGCCTCGGCGCCGTCCATGCGCTGACGGTCAACGCTGCAAACGTGGACAACCAGGCCGGCGCTGACCTCAACTCGGCTAGCACTATCGTGAACGCAGCGAATGCCATCACGAACGAAGGCCGCATCGAAGGCGATAGCGTCACGACGAATAGCGCGACGCTGACCAATACCGCGGCGATCATCGGCAATACGGTCACGCTGACCGGGAGCCGCTCCATCGTGAACACTGGCGCGGCCGCCATCATGGCCGCCGCCTCGGACCTGAACCTCTACTCGCCCGGCGACATTGCGAATTCGGCCGGCGCGAACATGTTCAGCCTTGGCGATATCCACATCGCCGCCGACACGACACGCGATGCGAATGGGCTACTCGCGAACCGCAGCCATTCGGTCACCAACGACCAGTCCACCATCGAAGCCCAGGGCAACCTCGAAGTCGCCACCCAGACGCTGACCAACACGCGCCCCGCTCCCACCGTCGAAACCGTGACGACCGGCGTCGAGACCGTCCATCAGACCAAGCGCGACAAGTACATGGCCTGCGCGACAGGCAATAGCGACAAGGGGTACTGCACGCAGCAGATGTGGGACAACGGCTACAGCGCGCCAATCGACGCGACCTATTCCGCCTCGCAGATCGTCTCGCAGACCGCCGGCCCGAACGCGGCCGACAACGTGCTGGTCGTCAGCGTCAATGGCCAGCAGCAGACGATCTGGTACAACACGCTGACGACGAACAGCGACGGATCGGTCACCGTCAACTACTGGGACGGCTACAACCCGAACGTCAATTACCTCCCGTCCACCGAGTACGCGACACGCAGCGATGGGCATAAGGGCTATCAGCGCGTCGAGATCGCGCGCGATACGACCACCACGACGCAGCAGGACCAGGTGACGGGACGACAGGCACGGCAGGCGCAACTGCTCGCGGGCGGCAACATGACGCTCGCGAATGTCGGCACGATCAACAATAGCCACAGCGCAATTGCAGCGGGCGGCTCGATCCAGATCGGCTCGAGCCAGCAGGACGGTGAAATCGGCAATGGGACTGGCAACTACGGCGGCACCACGGTCAACAACACCGGGCAGACGCTATACCAGTACCAGCGTCAGGACATCGTATCCACCTACGCGTGGAACGAGGACATCACGCAGGATGTGGGCACCGTCGTCGAGCCGTCGGTCGTGCTCGCGCCCGTGGCGATCGGCGGCACGGGCGGCACGATCATCGCGAACAACGCGGTGCAGATCAGCGCGACGAACGTCAACAACACGAATGTCGCGGCGGCAGACTCCGCGACCGGCGCGACCGGCGGAACGCTGGGCGCCAATCAGCTGATGACGGGCACAAAGGTCGACGCACCGCAGACCGTCGCGAACAACGGCGCGCTCGACATCAAACTGCCAACGAGCGGGCTGTACACGTACCAGGCTGCGCCCGGTGCGCCGTACCTGGTCGTGACCGATCCGCGGTTGACGAGCTATACGAGCTTCATCTCCAGCGACTACATGCTCCAGCAGCTTGGGCTCAATCCGCAGACCGTGGAGAAGCGGCTCGGTGACGGCATGTATGAGGAGCAGCTCGTGCGTGAGCAGATCACACAGTTGACTGGTCGCGTCTATCTGCAGGGCTACACGAGCAACCTCGACGAATACCGGGCGCTGATGACGAACGGCGTGAACGTTGCGCAGCAGTTCGGGCTGGAACCTGGCATTGCGCTGACGGCAGCGCAGATGGATGCGCTCACGAGCGATATCGTGTGGCTGGTGAACCAGACCGTGACCTTGCCCGATGGTACGACACAGCAGGTGCTGGCGCCTGTCGTCTATCTCGCGCAGACCCACGCAAATGACCTGCAACCCACCGGTGCGCTGATTGCGGCGGATGACGTGCAGATTCACGCTACCGGCAGTGCGGCCAACTCGGGTGTGATCAAGGGCGGCGCGCAGACGGTGGTGAGCGCCACCGACATCCTGAACCGTGGCGGCTCGATCGGCAGCAGCGAAGCGGACGGAACGACGGTTCTCTCCGCGGCGCACGATGTCGTGAATGCCTCGGGCATGATCAGCGGAAACCGCGTCGCGGTGCTGGCGGGCAACGACATCGTCAATACGACGCTGGTCGATGTCAACGGCGTCAGCAGCTCGGCGGCTGGCGACAGCAAGGTCAGTCAGACCCTGCTCGGTGCGCAGGGCACGATCGCGTCGACCGGCGAGATGGTGATTGCGGCGGGCAATGACCTGACGGTGCGTGGTGCGAATATCAGTGCGGGCGGTAATGCGCAGATCAGCGCGGGCCATGACATTACCGTCGACGCGGTGCAGTCCGCCACGTTGCAATCGGTGACGCAGAATGATCAGCATCATTGGGAAGAGAACAGCCTCACCAACGAGACCAGCGCGATTACCGCTGGCGGCGACCTCGCCATGCAAAGCGGCAACGATGCGGTGTTCAAGGGCGCGACGGTGACGGCAGGCGGCGACATGGCGGTCGTCGCGGGCGGCAACCTGACGGCGACCACTGTCACCGATACCGCGAATTACGACAACGTCGCTACTGACGACAAGACCCGCAAGGAAGTCGACAATACGTACGACGAGCACGCGGTCGGCACGACCTTCACAGCGGGCGGCAACGCCACGCTTGGCGCGGTCAGCACGAATGCGGGCAGCGGTAATGTAACTCTCACCGGATCGAGCCTGACAGCGGGCATGACGAACGGCGTGGATAACGGCACGGGTACGGCAACGATCGCGGCCACCGGCAACGTGACGATCAACGAGGCGCGCGAAGAACACGACAGCTATCAGGCTGTGCAATCGAAGCGCGGCAGTTTCGTCAGCGGTTCGACCACCGACACGATGCAGGCCACGCAGGCGAATATTGGCGTGGCGAGTGTGGTGTCGGGTGATACGGTGACCGTCAAGGCGGGTCGCGACCTGACCATCCAGGGCAGCAATGTGGTCGGCACAAACGACGTGACGCTTGCGGCGACAGGCAACGTCAACATCACGACCTCGCAGGACACCCTCCAGTCGCAGAGCAGTTCCCAGAAGAAGGAGTACGGCTTCCTGTCGGGCCTCAATCCCTTGAACCAGCTCGACGGCGGTTTGCAGGGGTACACCATCGGCACGCGCACGACCACCGACGCGCAGCAGGCAAGCCAGGTGGCGAACACGGGCAGCATGGTCGGCTCGCTGACCGGTAACCTCAATATCACGGCGGGCAACGACCTGCATGCGACCGGTAGCACGCTGCATGCCGCCAACGATCTGAACCTCGCCGGCAAGAGCGTAACGATCGATGCCGCATACGACACCGCCACGCAGAACGAGCAGCAGTCGTTCAAACAGACTGCAATTTCCGCGGGCATCGGCAATCCGGTCATCGCGGCGGTGCAGACCGCCAATCAGATGCGCAAGGACGTGAAGCAGACGAACGGCGACGCGCGGCTCGATGCGCTCGCTGCGGCGACCACGGGACTTGCTGCGAAGAATGCCTATGACGCAGTCGTGACTGATCCGACGGCGATCGGCGGCGTTGGCATCAACGTGTCGCTCGGTACGAGCCATAGCAACAGCAGTTCGACTGCGTCGTCCAGTACCGCGGTTGGCAGCACGGTATCGGCGGGTCATAACCTCAACATCGCGGCAGCCGGCGCGGGTGCGGCCAGTGATGTCAACGTCGTTGGTAGCAGTCTCAGTGCGGGCAACAACGCCACCCTGAATGCCGAAGGCGCCATCAACCTGCAGGCCGCGCAGAACACTGATAGCCAGCAGAGTAGCAACAGCGGATCGAGCGCGAGTATCGGCGTGACGTTCGGTGTTGGCAAATCGAATGGCATCTCGTTCCAGGCCGGCGTATCAGGTACGAAGGGCAATCACAATGGTAGCGATTCGACGTGGACCAACACGCACGTCACCGCGGGCAATACGCTAACGCTTCAATCGGGCGGAGACACCAACCTGAAGGGTGCGGCGGCTGACGGCCAGCAGGTGGTGGCCAACGTTGGCGGGAACCTGAACATCGAGAGCCTGCAGGACACGAGCACCTATAACTCGAAACAACAGAGCGGCGGCGTGTCGGTGAGCGTGTGCGTGCCGCCGATCTGCTATGGCGCATCGAGCGTGGCGGGCAGCGTCAGCCAGCAGAAGCTGAACAGCAACTATGCGAGCGTGACCGAGCAATCCGGCATTGGTGCGGGCGACGGCGGGTTCCAGATCAATGTGAAGGGGAATACGGACCTCAAGGGCGCTGTGATTTCCAGCAGCGATGCGGCGGTCCAGAGCGGCGTCAACAGTCTGACGACTGCGACGCTTACGCATAGCGACATCGAGAATACGGCTGAATACAGCGGACAGTCGGTGGGCATCAGCGGCGGCTATGGTGGCGACATCGGCAAGAGCCAGAGCGGGACGGCCAACAACGTCAACCCGGTGCCGGGCACGACGCTGCCGAAGAGCGGCGGCCTTTCGATGGCGCCGCCGATCGTGATGAGCGCCTCCGGCGACGCGAGCGGCACGACGAAGAGCGCGATCAGCGGCGGCGCGATCACGATTACCGATGGCGCGAAACAGCAGCAGCTGACCAGGCAGACGGCCGAGGAAGCGGTGGCCGGCATCAGCCGGGATACGTCGGACACGTTGGGGTCGGTCGCACCGATCTTCGATAAGGATAAGATCGAGGCCGGGTTCGATATCACGAGCCAGTTCATCAATCAGGTGGGGACGTTCGTCACGAATCGCGCGAAGGAAGCGGATGCGGCGAAGGCTGCCGCGAACGATCCGAATCTGACGCCGGAGCAGCGCGCGGCGGCGCAGCAGCAGGCCGATCAGCTCAATGCCGAGTGGGGGCCGGGTGGACCGTATCGTCAGGTGCTGACGGCGCTGAGTGTGGCGGCGGGTGGGAATGTGACCGGTAGTATCGGGCAGTTTGCGCAGAGTGCAACGGTGGCGTATCTGCAGGAGCTCGGTGCGGGCGGGGTCAAGCAGATTGCGGACTATCTGGCCAAGGACAGCACGGTTGATGGCGAAACAGCACGTGCTGCGCTGCATGCAATCGTCGGTTGCGCGGGTGCCGCGGCGAGCAGCCAGAGTTGCGGTGCTGGCGCGATGGGGGCGGCGGCGAGTTCGCTGCTCGGCACGTTGCTCGGGCCAACAGACGGGATGTCGGCGGAAGACCGTCAGGCGCGCGAGAATCTGGTGACGAGTCTGGTTGCCGGGATAGCAACGGCGTCGGGGACGAATGCGGCGACGGCGACTGGTGCGGGGCAGATCGAAGGGGAAAACAATCAGTTCTCTGTGGTAGCCCCGTCGACTTCGCTATTGCCTGGGTGGCTGGAGGCACTTGGCAAGCTGGCTGGCTTCAGGGCCGAAACGGCTAGCAAGGGCGATGGAGTGATCGCCGATCCTGCCACCGAGCTTGATCCGACCATCAAGGCGGGTACGCCGACAGCGACGCCCTCGGGATCGAGTGTGATCGACGACATTTTCAAGACGCCGCCGGTTGTGGACGTGGCTGAGGGGCTGGTTGACTATGTCGTTACGGCGATTGGCGGAAACGGCGACAGCGCTCGTCAGTCGAATCCCTCGAAAGCGGATAGTCCCGTATGGCAGGACTTGCGACCTGCTGGGAATGGCGTCAAAACGGATGGCGTTCGGTTTTACGAGTGGGACTACACTCACAACGACATTGAAGTCTATGACAAACGAGGACGTCACTTAGGGTCAGCAGACCCTGTTACCGGTGACCTGTATAAACCTGCCGTCCCAGGCAGAAGATTGAATCGGTGATCAATTGAAAAAGCGCGACCTGCTTGATGATCTGATCGCCCGTCGGCTAACGCCTGACGAGGCAGAGCAAGTCTATGACTGGTACATGGACAGGCTAACCGCAGCCGACCCTCCCGTCGTTGAGATGTTGGGATTTTCAAGGAAGGAGTGGACCGCGCACGCACACGGCGCACCTTTCGAGGTGTTAGCTAGGTGGCGAGCACATGGCTGGCCGGACCGATGCTTTCTATGCGGCGGAGAAATCGTGTCGGACAACTATGGATGGTTTCCACGCGAACATGAAGGTGTATATGGACTAAGACACATTGTTTGTCCAACGAAAGATGAATCGAGCTATGACCTTGCCCTCAAAAAACGTATCCGTTACTGAGAGTGTGTAAAACTTCAGTGACGGAGGATTGAGCAATGGGTAACCCGAGGGCGCGGTACACGCTGGAATTCAAGGTTGAGGCGGTTCGC